>NZ_AP018042.1 GCF_002356295.1 Labilibaculum antarcticum
AAAAAGTCAATAGCCAAATAATTTTTTTTTCATTTTTTTTTTTACAATCTTGCGTAAGCAAAATTTAACACACCCTATTTTTTAAAACGCTGACAGAGAAATGAATAATAATCACCTCCAGGTCTGGAACAATTGCTTGGCTGTAATAAAAGACAATGTGCCTCCTATTAGTTACAAAACATGGTTCGAACCTATCGTCCCATTAAATTTGGAGAACCAGATCTTGACATTACAAGTACCAAGTCATTTTTTCTACGAATATTTGGAGGAGCAGTACATTGATATCCTTAGAAAAACACTGAGAAAAGAAATTGGAAACAGTGCTAAGTTAGAATACAATGTTGTAATGGAGAATAATCACATTGCAAATGCGAAACCATTTTCGGTTGTAGTTCCAGGTAATAATGGCACAAATACAAAAAACCGTCCGGTAAGCATGCCTTCTGATAAGGAAGAACTTACTATTCGCAATCCTTTTGTTATTCCAGGAATAAAAAAACTTCACATTGATTCTCAGTTAAATCCTGATTATTCTTTTGCAAACTTTATTGAAGGAGATTGCAACCGATTGGCAAGATCAGCGGGTGTGGCTGTATCGGAGAATCCTGGAGGAACTGCTTTTAATCCATTAGTATTGTATGGTGATTCCGGTTTAGGAAAGACACATCTTGCTCAAGCTATCGGAATTAAAACAAAAGAACTGTATCAGGATAAAACGGTATTGTATGTAAGTGCAAACAAATTCCAAACACAATTTACTGAAGCGATCAGAAACAATAATAAGAATGACTTTCTTCATTTTTATCAAATGATTGATGTTTTAATTATTGATGACATTCAGGAATTGGCTGGTAAAGAAAAAACGCAAAATACTTTTTTCCACATATTTAATCACCTTCATCAATCGGGTAAGCAGTTAATTCTTACTTCAGATAAAGCTCCTATTGATTTGAAAGGAATGGAGAATCGTTTGCTTTCAAGATTTAAATGGGGACTTTCAGCTGATCTTCAGAATCCTGATTACGAAACAAGAGTTCGGATTTTACATCAGAAAGCATATAAAGATGGCATCGTTCTGGAGAATGAAGTAATTGAATACATTGCCAGTCATGTTGTCAATAATGTTAGAGAACTGGAAGGAGCATTAATTTCATTATTAGCTCAGTCTACTTTAAATAAAAAAGAGCTTAACCTTGAACTAGCAATTACTATAATTGACAGACTGGTTAAAAATACCAAGCGTGAGCTTTCTATCGACTACATTCAAAAAGTAGTGTGTGATCATTTTTCATTGCCAATTGATGTATTGCAGGTAAAAACAAGAAAAAGAGAAATTGTGCAAGCCAGACAAATTGCAATGTACTTCTCGAAAACACTTACAAAAGCTTCTTTAGCTTCCATTGGTTCACAAATTGGAAAAAAAGATCACGCTACCGTGTTACATGCATGCAAAACTGTAAATAATTTGATTGATACCGACAGAGGGTTCAAAACTCAAATTGACGAAATTGACAAGAAATTAAAAATGTAGTTTTATTACTAACTATTATATTACGACCCTGGGAAGCAGATTCAAATTGAATCTGCTTTTCTAATTTTAGGTAAAGTATTTTTTCATTACTTTGCGCCAAAATTACGACTATGCTAAATCTACTTCTTGCAATTCTTACCTCAACAGGAATATTTATCACCTTTAAATATCTTGAGAAATTTAAAATTGATATTCTTTCAGCGATCATTATCAATTACTTAACAGCTTCTCTTTGTGGTTACTTCTTGTCTGATGCAACATTCAATTTCGATCACATAATTCACCAGAACTGGTTCGGAATTTCAATACTCATTGGAGCACTTTTTATCATTGTCTTTTTTATTATTGGCCGATCGACACAGAAAGCTGGTATATCAGTAACAACTCTGGCAAGTAAAATGTCTTTTGTCCTCCCCTTGCTTTTTTCCATTATGTACTATCAGGAAGCAATAACTGCAAAAAAGATTTTGGGGATTGTAATCGCTGTTAGTGCAGTATTACTGAGTATCTATAAAAAACGAGGTGATAAAATAAATCGCCAGTTTATTTGGTTGCCAATACTACTGTTTTTTGGAGCAGGCACCGTTGACTCACTAGTGAAATTTGCACAACAAGAATACCTAAACTCAGGAGGAACTGAACAATTCACAACTCTACTTTTTGCTATTGCAGCCATTGCAGGATTGGTTACTCTATTTATTCGCAAAGAGAAATTCCGCGATCTGTTTCAGTTAAAAGTTTTAATTGGAGGAAGTGTTTTGGGCTTGGTAAATTACGGCTCGCTCTATTTTTTAATAGCCGCTTTAAACCATTCAGGATATGACAGTTCTGTGGTATTTAGCATTATTAATATTGGAATTGTAGCTTGTTCTGTATTTATTGGTTTAAGCATTTTTAAAGAAAAGCTGAACAAAGTAAACATATTGGGAATACTGCTGGCATTTATTGCTATTTTTATCCTAACCAATTAATTCAATGAGCATTTTGAGTAAAGTAATGAATAGCGATACCTATAAAACAATCAAAGAAGCATCCGAAGGATTGTACAAAGAGAAAGGAAGTAAGTTTATTGCTCTTGCCTATCCCGTTGCCTGCGAAGAAGAAGCAAAAGAACACATTGCCCATCTTAAAAAAGAGTACTACAATGCCCGTCATCATTGCTATGCTTATATGCTCGGGGCCGATAAATTAGAATTCCGGGCAAACGATGATGGAGAACCTTCTTCAACTGCAGGAAAACCAATTTTGGGCCAAATTTTATCGAATGATATAACCAATATACTTATAGTTGTAATTCGTTACTTTGGCGGGACTAAATTGGGTGTAAGCGGTTTGATACAGGCCTATAAAGCTGCTGCTGCCGATGCTATATCAAATGCAGAAATTATAGAAAAAACGATTAATGATATTTACGATATCAATTTCGATTATCTCGCCATGAATGATGTAATGAAAATCATTAAAGATGATCAGCCGGAACAATTGGGACAAGATTTTAACCTGAGGTGCAAAATAACCTTAAGCATTCGACAAAGTGAAGTAGATAAGATCATCGAGAAATTTTTAAAAATTGAAGGGGTAAAACCAAAATACTTACATACCATTTAACTTCATCCATATCAACTCCATATACAATAATATATATCAACTGCCTTTTTCACTTTTTAAAATTTGTTACTAATTAATCAATTTCGAATTTGATTATTAGCATTATTTATACCTATATTTGTAATCTAGAATGAAGAAACAACTAATTCAATCTAGAACCGCAAATAGTACTAAAAGAAGTAAGAACCTTTACTTCTTCTTACACATTTTCCATTATTTATTTAGAAGAAAACACGATGTAAGGATTGATTCCCATTTTCGTTATTTGGATAATTCTTTTCAACAATATTTCTCAAAAATTCCAACATTACTATCATTTTTAGTAATTGTTGGTTTTTTTTTGTGCCGAAAAAACAATCATATTATAAACACACTTAATTTTTAATCAATGGATAACAAAAGTTTAGTATCGATCGACGACTATACAAAAGAAGAAATCCTTGAAGTATTAGCTAGAGCTGCTGAGTTCGAAAAAAATCCTAACTGTAACTTATTAGAGGGAAAAGTTATTGCTTCACTATTCTTTGAGCCATCTACCCGTACTCGCCTTAGTTTTGAAACTGCAATTAGTCGCATGGGTGGACGAATTGTTGGGTTTACCGATTCTTCTTCTTCAAGCGTTACCAAAGGGGAAACTTTAAAGGATACAACTAAGATGGTGAGCAATTATTGCGACCTAATTGTTATGCGCCATCCAATTGAAGGTTCTGCCCGCTATGCCTCGGAGGTGTCAGATGTTCCGGTGATAAATGCAGGAGATGGTGCCAATCAACACCCAACTCAAACCATGCTAGATCTTTATTCAATCATGAAAACTCAGGGAACTCTTGAAAACCTGAACATTTTTATGGTTGGTGACCTTAAGTATGGTCGTACTGTTCATTCATTGCTAATGGCACTTTCTCACTTCAACCCTACTTTCCATTTTATAGCTCCCCCTGAATTGGAGATTCCCCGCGGATACAAAATTTTTATGGACAAAAACGATATCAAATATTTCGAACACACCGAATTTGATGATATTATTAACGATGCCGATATTTTATACATGACACGTGTTCAGAAAGAACGATTTGTTGACCCTTTGGAATATGAAAAAGTAAAAAATGTGTACATCCTTAAAAATAATATGCTTGCGAATACAAAAGACAACTTAAAAATTCTTCACCCGCTGCCAAGAGTTAATGAAATTGCCGTGGATGTTGATACAAATCCTAAAGCATACTACTTTCAACAAGCTTTAAACGGTGTTTATGCCCGACAAGCTATTATCGCGAAAGCTCTTAATCTATAATTTCATACTCACAAAAAAAGCACCTCATCATATGAACGCAAAAAAAGAATTACAAGTAAGCGCTATTCAAAATGGAACTGTTATTGATCACATTCCTGCAGAATATCTATTTCAGGTAATCACCATATTAGGCTTAGACAAATGTGGGAACTCCGTAACCTTCGGAAACAATTTGGAAAGTAAACTATTGGGAAGGAAAGCCATAATAAAAATTTCCGAAAAGTTTTTTAAGGATGAAGAGATCAATAAAATTTCATTAATTGCCCCACACGCTAAACTAAATATCATTCGTGATTACAAGGTAGCAGAAAAGAAAATTGTTGAAACACCTAAAAAAGTGGTTGGAATTGCCAGATGTATGAATCCTAAATGCATAACTAATGTGGAAGCTGTAACCACGCGTTTTCATGTTATTAATACTTCACCAATCACCTTAAAATGTCACTATTGTGAAAAAATCACCGATCTTAAGAACATTAGAATTGTATAAATAGCATTTTTTTGTTTCTCAACTAAAAAGAAGCCCCAAAAGGCTTCTTTTTTTGTAGAATACAATATTCCTACCCCTTAGGATAAAAGGATAATTACTACCTTTGTTTTCTTAAAAAATTAAATATCCAAAACATGAATTCTTCTATAGAACAGCTTCGTGAGCTTATATTACAAGCGATTGAGAAAGGACAAAACGGAAAGATACGAGCTTGTAATAAAGACTTGAATGCCATTTATAAGAGTATCAAAAAAGATCCCTTCTTGCTTTGGGATGATGTTGCAATTTCCCAATTAGGAAAGGCAATCATCATGATGTTACATTTTGATTTAATTGATGAAGAAGAAAAAAATATTGGCCTGGCTCATCTCTCCTATCTGTTTATTACCAGAGGAATTGAAAGAGAAGAAAGCTTAGCTCCGGAAGAAGATCAAAGTGAGTTATTTCGCTTACGGAAAGACCGCATTATTCTGCTTAAGAGTTGTGATGATTCCTTTGTTGACAGTTTACAGGAATTTTATTTTTCGGATAGTGAAGCCGAAGACTTAGATACTTATAATCAACAGAGAAAAGCTGTTTTAGCCCGATTGCCGTATCTTCAGTTTGCAGATATACATTTGATTGAACAGAATTATACTAACCTGAGAGATGATGAATATTTGCTTGAAACGGCTAATTATATTGAGAATGAAAATGAGATAAGTGATGAGAATTTAAAAGAGGGACTTTTACTTCTCAAGATTTTGTATAAGCATACCTATCAGCAATTAAAAGAAGGCAAATTGCATTTCTAACAACTCATTATAATCATTTGTAAATTAATCAATTGTTTTTAAGTTGGCTGACGAATAAAGAGAGAATACAAGAACTTGAAATTTCATTTCGAGAATAAAGCATCAATCCAATCGAAAGCTGTAGGGTGTTCCAATTCAAGCTTGGAAGCCCGAATTGCGATCGATTGACAATTCCCGATTGAAAACTAAATCCGCAAATAATTAAGGACAGAATTGATTTCATGATTTCTGTTTTAATCAAATTTCCATTAAGATTACGGTACGCTGTACCTCCTTGTTACTTATTTACTACAAATACTACGCAACTCTGTTGCTTGACTTAAAAACCGTAAAAAAATCTGCCTACTTAAATTTCTGCTACTTACACCTTTTTACTTGTCTCTTGAATTCTTGTTCCTTGAAACTTGCTTTGCTACAAATACTACGCAACTCTGTTGCTTGATTTAAAAACCGTAAAAAAATCTGCCTACTTGAATTCCTGCTACTTGTCCCTTTTTACTTGTCTCTTGAATTCTTGTTCCTTTCTCTTTTTTCCTTTCTCCTTGTTACCTGCACCTTTTTACTTGTTACTTCTTACTTGCCACTTGCCACTTGTAACTTGTAACTTGATTTACTTGTAACTTTAAACTTGTTTCTAGCGACAAACGAAATTGTGTGAGGGATAGCAGCGGTATCCTTTTTTGAGGAACGAAGAAAAGATTTAGCGAATAGCCCGACCCGAAGGGACACACCCAAACCTAAGAAAAAGACTTTTTTATCCGTAAAACATATAAAAGCTTATCGATTTGCACTTTTATTTATATCTTTCAACTTGATTTGGCAGGGAGCACAAAAATGGCTGCTATTCTTTCTGTTACAAGTACATTTCATTCAATCATAATGTGCCTGATGTTCAGCCAAATGAAACAATAAACAAAAGTTTTTTATGAGTATAGAAAAATACGATCTTGTTGTACTGGGAAGTGGCCCGGCGGGTTTTTCGGCAGCAATGCGTGCCATTGATTTTAATAAATCTGTTTGTATCATTGAGGCGAGTCATTTAGGCGGTGCCGGTATTATGAATGGTGCTTTAACTTCGAAGGCGATGTGGGAATTGTCCCGGGATTTCTCAATTGCTTCATCGGTGATGAGAGGTTATCGTGCTTCTGGTTTAAATGTGGATTACAATAAAGTTCAACAAACCATTTTACAGGCAGCCAAACAAAAGCAATTGCAGATGCTATCGCAAATTGAGACTTATTCGCAACCTTCGGTAACTTGCGGCAATATTACGTTAAAATATGGCTGGGGAAAATTTATTGATTCGCATACTGTTGAGGTAATTTCCAATGACAAAATAGAGCAGGTTAAAGGTGATAATTTCATTATCGCAACAGGCTCCCGTCCGCGTCCGATGCCTGACGTTGAGATTGATAATGAGCGAATTATTGACTCGGAAGGCATCATGGGTTTGAAAGAATTTCCGGAACGAATGATTATTATTGGCTCGGGAATTATTGGTTGTGAATACGCCACTATTTTCTCCAATTACAGCCAGACAGAAGTTCACTTACTAGACCGACAGCATAAGGTAATTCCTTATGAAGATGATGATTTAAGTAGTTTTGTGGGTCGAAATTTAGAAAGCAATGGTGTAATTATTCATCATACGGCCAACTTAAGAACAATTCGAAAACGTCCGGACTTTTTGGAAGTTGTATTGGATTACCAAGATGGTCACTCGACGGTTTTAGAGGTAGATGTGGCCATAGTGGCCATTGGCAGAATACCGAATTTGGATAATATTGGTTTGGAAAATGTTGGAATCAACACTACAAATCGTGGTTATCTTGATATTAATGAAGTTTGTGCCACGGATAATTTTCAATCGTGTAACATTTTTGCAGCAGGTGATGTATCGGGGCATGCGCAATTGTATTCGGTTGCTGAACTACAGGGCAGATATATTGTTGAGGCTTTGTATGGCAATTCGGAATATCCGTTGGACTACTCGAATATGGCGACATTAATGTTCTTTAAACCTGAAGTAGCAGCTGTTGGTTTGAACGAGAAAGCTTGCCAAAAACGTGGTATTCCATATAAGGTTGCGACCTATTCGAACTCATTGGTTAACCGTGCTATTGCAATGCGTGCTACCGATGGATTTGTGAAAATTATTGTAAGCGATGATGGTAAAGATACAATATTAGGGATGCGTGCTGCGGGTCCGCAGGCTTCTACCCTAATTACATCTATAGCCTACCAAATTACACAACATGGTACGTTGAAAGATATACGGCAAAATGTTCACCCACACCCAAGTATTAGTGAGGGTATTCAGGAATGTTTGCGGGTTTTTGAAGGAAAATCGATTTATAAACCGAAAGCCTTTCCCGATTTAATAAAATTGGAGACTTGGAAACCGGAAGAGGTGTAAGCATAAAAGACGCGATTTATATCGCGTCTTTTTTTATATAAACTCATAAGATCTATAATCACAACAAACGACCTAATCTCAGCTATCTTCTATCAACCTGAGCCACACCTATAGCTACTTAATTTACAGAAGATATACTTATCACTTTAACGTGAAAGGTAAACTTAAAATAGCTTATAGGTTACGATCTTTTTACATTTGATGCTTATTAAAAGCCAGATCTTAGATCGTGTTTTAATTTAGCACTGTGCTTACTAAATTATCAATTCTTCACTTGCACTGGTTCGTGTTGCTATTCCAGTGGTCTTTTTTTAATCATACCTCCTTTAGCATCTTTAATACTATGCATAACAACAAAGGCATCTTTATCGATTTTATCGATTTCGGTGTGTAGTTTTGCTAATTCCAGTCGGGTTAGCAGGGTATATATGATATCAGTATCAACCATAGAATGACCTCTTTTACCGCAATAAACGGTACAACCCCGTCCAAGTTTTTTGAGTATCGCTAACCTAACTTTGTCACTATCATTCGAAATGATAGTTACTCCTACATATTCTTCAATACCCGATACAACAAAATCGACTGTTTTTGATGCAGCTAAATAGGTAAGTATTGCATACAACGAAATTTCAATTGAAAATACATAGGCTGCAACTGAAAAAATAAGCACATTAAATATAAGAATTACATCTCCCACAGTTAATGAAGTTTTTTTGCTTAAAAAAATTGCAAGCACCTCTGTTCCATCAATAACAGAACCACCTCTAATAGCTAAGCCAATCCCTAAGCCTAAAAAGAATCCACCAAAAATTGCAATCAGTAATTTGTCATTGGTGATTAAAGGAAAGGGGATAAAGTGAACAGTAATAGCTAACAATAAAATGGCAACAATACTTTTTACGGCGAATTGCCTGCTGATTGTCGAAAATCCCATGACTATGAATGGAAGGTTTATCACTACGATTAAAATAGATAATGGAATTTCGGTTAATTCGGCTATCGTTAAAGAAATACCCATTACCCCACCATCTATGAACATATTTGGCAGTAAAAACCCTCTTAATCCAAAACCAGCCGACAATACCCCCAATAAAATGAGGAAGCTATCGCGCATTAAATGAGTGAATTCAACTTTTGTGCTTTTTACAGCTTTCTCAAATTGAGTTGATTTATAACTTCTTTTTTTAAGTCTATGCCTTACGGCCTCGGAGATCATATAGTTAAAAATCGGATTCATATTTTGTAGTGTTTGTAATTTATCATTAACTTAATAATTTTTAAACGACTCTAAACAAGCTTCTTATATAACTATCTGCAAGTACTAAATATACATTTTTTAAAACTTAAACGATTCACTTTTGGACTTAAATACGTTGTATAATCATTTGCTCTATTCTGTCGACAATCCTTATCATATTATGTGATATTTATGCAATTTATCCGGTGAAACAAGGTTTAATTCAATCTATATAGTCGTAACTCATCCAATTCTGATTTTATACTTTAAATTAAACTGCGATTTATGATGGAAATTTCACAGAAAATAAAATCAGTACAAAGCACAGAATTTCGTAACTTATGGTCTAACAAAAGCTTAAACCAGACAGCTATGAACTCAACTCAAATGATGAACATTATTATGAATGGTGATTGGCGAAATGCTGAAACCAATGATGTCTGTTGTTTTTTCTGGTCGGATTCGGATCATTCAATAACAATTAAATACAAATCGGGAGATAAAACAGGACTTCAAAATCCACATCAATTTGTAAAACTTTATCATGACGCTGAATACCTGAAAAATTGCAATCGGTTACGCTATCAGAGTAATTTGTTCACCACTGAGTTTACTCTTGATTCGGAAAATGGACCGCTACTGGTCGTTTCGAATGTATTCGGGAAAATGAAACTAATTCGACAATAATAAAAACCATCCTACAAAAACAAGTAAGATGGTTTAATTTGGTATGAGTCGTATGAGTTTTCGTTGCTACAAGCTATCAAAACGCGCACTCTTTAGTGTATATTTTCACTTTCAAATTAAGCAGACTGTGTTTGTTTTTTCCATTGACGATATAATTATTCTTCATTTGCTGCAGATTAGTCGTATGAAATTCCTCACCAAATTGATTAGTTTAATTTTGCGAGTCTGAAATTTGAGGTTTTTTCAATGCCATATACAAGCTACTACCAGCACCAACAAGTAATATTAGTAGCCCCTGAGTAAGACAAATAGATCCTGCAATATTATCGAATAAAGCTTCCTCTTTATTAATTGCGATTATTATAAATGTTATAGAAACCAACAGAAACAAAAATAGCATAGCACTTGCTATTCCTAAATAAGCTTTTTTACTTGAATACCTATTTTTGATTTTTTAAGTTGTTACTTTTTTAAGGATGTAAAAGCAAACAAAATCCCATTAACTATCGCAACCTTGACACCGTCCTGATATGAAAGTAGATTAAATGGCTCTCCTACTGCTTACCTCAGCAACAACTGCGTCAGAATCTTCTAAAATGGCTTGCTCCCCGCTATTCAATTCCAATTCTCTTACCAGTTTTTCTTTTGCTGGAAAGTAAGTGGCAAACAGTAGCATGATCATGACGGCAAAACCCAACAATAAATATTCCCCCGTAAGTAAATAAGTGATAATTGCGAAGAAAGAGGTTCCTTGGAGCATGGCATACTTAATAATGCTGACTGATCGGTAGGCTTCCATTTTAGTTTTTAACTGCTTCTCCTCTTTGGCCAACTTTACTCTTTTATTCGCAATCCTATTGCCAATAGTATAAGTAGCAAGGAAAAATACAGGTAGCACAATCATGAAAACCATTCGAATGACATCATCACCTCCATTAAGTGGTCCTATTATTTGAATAATAAAAATGGCAAAGGATGCAAAAAACACCTGCCCCATTAATAAGGCAGCAAAAACGATGGTGTTGCTCCGTTGGTACTGCTGAAAGTTTTGTTCTGTTTTGTTCATGATGATTTTGATTGTTGCTTTATTCCTTTTTGATGAAAAATAGTAGAGTGTACTGAAAATTTACTTCCTGATCATATAATTTCTGGCAAGCCAACCGAAATAGATTACTATCAAGTCTTACATTTTAGACAGTATGATGCTGGCAATAGCAAAATAACATTAGCTAAGAGGTAATGAAAAACTAAAGATACTACCACTAATGCCATTGCTTTTAGCCCAAATCTTTCCCCCGTGTTTTTCAACGAATTCCTTGCAAAGCAACAAACCCAATCCGGTACCGGTCTCCTTATTTGTTCCCAATGTTGAGTAGCGATGATCAATCCGAAACAAATAATCGATATTTTCTTTTTTTATTCCAACGCCGTTATCGGTTACAGAGACAATCAATTCTTTCGGTTTCTGTTCAAGACTAATTGTAATTTCACCTCCGCGATTGGTGAATTTTATCGCATTCGATATCAGATTTCTTAAAATCGTTTTTACCATAGCCTTGTCTGCTTCTACAGGCATATCGTGAGGTAAGTTTTTTGAAATAAATATGGATTTTTGTTGCGCTGATGCATTCAATAATTCCACAACATCATTTATTTCAGTTACAAGCTCATGGTACTCCGGATTAAATTCTATTTTCCCGGTTTGTGTTCGAGACCATTCCAGTAAATTGGTAAGCAAATTCATTGCCCTTTCCGAGGAATCATGGATTATTGTAGCATATTCTTCAATACCTGCATAGTCCTTTTCGTTAATCTGCTCTAAGAGGATTTCGCTAAATCCAACAATACTATTAAAAGGACTCTTAAGATCGTGCCCAATGATAGAGAAGAAACGATCCTTGGTAAGATTGGCTTCCCTCAAACGGGCTCTACTCTCGAGTAACTCTTCTTCCGATTTTTTTCGTTCAGTAATATCCCTAACATTAAGGACAACAGATTTAATCAACGGATTATTAATTTGATTGGTGCCAAATGCTTCCAGATACACCCAACTTCCATTTTTATGTCGATGCCGGTATTGTGAACCTCCATTCGCCGAATTTTTTATGATCTCAGTTAGCCCTGCACTTGTTTTTTCCTGATCATCCGGGTGAATCATTGTCTCGATAATAGGAATATTAATTAATTCCTCTGGCTTAAAACCTAAGATCCGCTCACACGATTCACTCACATAATGCTGAAACCCATTCGAATCCAACAACACTATCATATCAAATGAATTCTTAACGAGTTGATTTAATTTTTCTTTATCACTCTTTTTGAATTCTTTTATTTGCTGTTCTAATTCTTCATAGCTTGGCTTCATGCTCATCTTTTTTATTACTACCAAGTCCAATTTATTAAATAAACTATAGCAATTCGCTTACATTCTTATATTTTTTCATTTTTAAGCAGAATCAGGTTTTATTTTAAAATTGCCTTTTTAAGTTCGTTCAACTCATTGACACTATCATTATAATCAGGCATAATGAATATTTCAAGCCAATTTCCCCTTTAAATTCTTTTCTAAAGTCAATTAATTCTTGAATGTATTTGTCAATTCCCAAGCCTTTTGTATTGATTCCCTTACAGATCCTACTCTAAAGCATTGTTCCGCTGGTTACTACTGCAATAGAAACAGATGCTTTGATGGGTTTTATCAATTGAAGGATTTCTCCCATATGACTATTTAAGCTAGGTTCTCCTGATCCGGAAACGTGATGTAGGCGGTCGATTGGTTTTAAAACAATCTGTTAATTCTTCTTTACTCGTATGCGGTTTAAGATATTCCTTTTGTCTAAGTATCAGTTTTGTAGTTTTACCTAATTCACAATCAACACAATCCAACGAACATGCCTGTTAGGAACTAAATCAACATCTAAGGACATTCCCAGTCATCGTGACGAAACGGGCCCAAAAATACACTTATGCATTTTCAATCCTTTTAATCATATGTTAGCCTTACTTTCGCATTGGTAATGCTGGCACTTAGTAAGTCTTTCCATTCTTTGGAATTCCAGGTTCCCAATTTTTCGTGTGTTATCAAATACTTTTGTGGAATGGGATGTGTTCCTACTACAACAGGCAAATTGTATTTTTCTTCAATAAATTTCTTAAAATGAGAAATATAAGGACAAGGAGGGTATCCTACCACAAAACCGGTAGCCAAATGAACTGCTTCTGCTCCATTTTTAATCATTTCTTCGGGAACATATTCAATATTTCCTCCAGGACATCCACCGCAAGTCGTATAACCAACTATTTCTAAAGCTTCTTCTTTAGAATACAAATCAAAAGCACCTTCTCGGTTTTGCATGGCTCTGAAACATTTGCCACCAGCACAATTCTTGTATCTATCACAAATTATTATCCCTATTTTCATAATAATTCCTCCTTATTTAGGTTTGTATAATCCCAATTTATGAAAAAAACGAAAGCAAGTCACTTATATTCTTGGAGTTCTTCATTTTTACTGACGACTACTTGCATAAATTCCAATCCAATTTTACTTCTCAGTCTATCTGATGGTCAGGATAATCGTAACTTTTTTCATCATTTGCTGAGTAAGCTCTTAAATTGGTCGTATTGTAAGTATTCGGTGCCGGCTCCGGCAGTTAAAATATTGTTCGCAATGGCTTTACCCAGTTCCTCCACTTTAATACCGCGATACTTTTTCGCTTTGCCTTGCAGTAGAAAGTCTAGCATAGGCCACACTTTTAAAACAATGGCTTGCGAGAGTCCGTATCTATTAGTTGGTGTAAGAATCATTGATGGTTGAAAAATGCTTAAGCGGTCGAACTTGAGCTCTTCTAAGGCTTCGATCAGCTCTCCCTTTGTTCTCAAAAAAAAACTTTTTGATGCAGCATTCACCCCAACAGAAGATAACAATTGAAAATGTTTTACGCCATTTGTTTTGCATGCTTTCGCAAAATCGAGCACTGCTGTTTTATCAATTTTCACAAAGTCAGCTTTGCTTATTTTCGAAGGTTCACCAACACCAAGGGTGCAAATAGCGGTATCGAAATCAGTAATGTAGGCTTCATAGGTGGCCGGGTCGCTTATGTCAATTATTTGCTGATCGAGATTTCCAGAATCCGCAAGATTGAGCTTTCTCCGACCTAAAAGCAATAACTTATTGATACCTGAAAAACGTAAAATAGTATCGAGTGCGGCAGCGCCTACAGCCCCACTAGCACCTAAAAAAACTATCGATTTTGACATACTCATGCATTTATTTTATGGATTGAGACCAAGCGTTGAGGGTATAAAATGTGGTCGATTTCGGGTGAATTTTCTGTCAAGCTACACAAAAGTCAAAACGGACAACAGCCCGTGATATTACTACTGAACCGGCTATTATTTTTATACATTAGTAAGCTTTCGTGCTTTATTTTTTAATCTCTTGAATTCTATATAATTTGTACAACTGTTCATTATACGGATAATCCCAACATCCCATTCTATGATAAAGATTTCCACCAAATCCTTTCTTAAAAATATGTATTCCATGTAAAGGATGGGCCTGATTTAAATTAGGAGCAGAGCCAAACATATCATATTCTGAACACCCCCATTCTTTTGCAATTCGCATAGATGCCCATTGCAAAGAATAACTTGCCATTAAGTCATCTTTAGAGGATGTTGATGCTCCATATAAATATGTTCCTCGTTTCTTTGATAAAACTAAAAACATTGATGAAAGAAAATTACCTTCAAAATCAGCCATTAACATTTTAACAGTTACTCCTTTTTTACTGTTGTCCTGATTCCTTAAAATGGCAGCAAAGTATTCTTGATTTTGTGCTGGTATGTTGTGTCGAATTGCTGTTTCAAGATATAATTTATACCATTCTCCAATATGATCAATTCCATATTCACGCACTTTAATTCCTTTTTTATTGGCTTTTCTTACGTTATACCTTGTATTGTATCTCATATTATCGAGTATATCCTGCTCTTTTAAAGTCAAATCAAGAAAAAAGGTGTTTTTTGGTAAATGATCCTCTATGCTTTTGTATAAATTCCAATTAATCGTATTAAAGTTTATTCTATATTCTTGAGTCTTATCTGATGGTGGACCAGACCAATTACCAGAATTGTCGAAATACTCCTCTTCAATTGCCCATTGGTTCTCCCAAATCAAATCATAACGAATAAACATGCAAGTTGATGGAAGATGTGGTTTTATAGATTCAGATAATTGTTCTAAAAATAGACCTTGGTTTTCAAAGGTAGGTTCTAATTTAGGTCCGTATGGAATATATGCAAAGCAATTAACATCATCTACGTACTTGATTAAGACTAATAAATCTTCATTTATTTTTTCTGCAGAACTAGCTCTACAAAACAATAAGTCTTTTGAAATTGTCAACTCGAATCCCTTTGGTATAAACCCTTGCTTTCTTTTTACTCGTGCCCAAAAAGGAGTTTGAGGCAATATATTTGTAGTCTTAAATTCTTCAATAGGCTTCTTCTCTAAATTACAAATCATTCTTTTTTTCTGCGAAATTAAAAAAACAAATACAGAATATAAAATTTAAACTGGATTTGGTATTATTCCTAAGAAAACTTACTCTAACAAACTAAATCAACGCAGCTATCTTCCTGTAGTTATTCACTTTACTCTTACCAAACAAATTGCAATCCAATTCTACTTTTTAGACAGCTTTTCACCGCGCGTAATAATTTAGATTTTGTTGGGATTTTCTACTTTACCTTACAAGTTCAAAACTTTCCTCTTTTGCTATTTCACTAAGTGCATTCAAGTAACTATTTCTCGCGCTTTCACTGGTTTTGATTCCTTTAATTTTGTCATACAATTTCTGATAGTTATAGTCCAATAATGGCGCTCTGAATGACTTTAGAATACAACTATCATTTGTGATATTTTCAGACTGCAGCACTTTAAAATAAAGCTTCGTTCTTTTGTCGATTACTTTATACAACAATTCGTTGCTCCATTGTGAATACTCAACATTATTCTTACATGCTTCATCGAAGGTGTAAAGAAAATCTTCAACCATTTGAAAAGATAAACTATCTATATTATCATGAATTACAAGTAATTTATCGATGTTGCATTTCTCTGATTTTGCAAATGCAACATTTGACACGTTCATAAATGTTAATAGAATTATTGAGATCTTAATTATCTTTCTCATCGTTTTTATTTCGCTCGTATTGGTATCCATATTTCCTCTTCCGAATTTGGATCCGCATTTTTATATTTCTCTCCCAACACTTCAAAATGGGGTCTATTGTCCAACAAATAAGTGGAGTTTGGAATCCAAGTCTCAAAAATATATTGAAAAACACCAGGGTCCTTGCTTGAACCCTTGTAATCGAAAACTGCATAAAGGCCACCTGTCAAATTAAAAGTTTCCATATCCGTTGGCACCCGATCGAAATTAGCAACTTCAACTGCCGCCCATTTTTCAAATTCGTAGGCCGGATTAAAGTCTGCAAAGTAAGTCGGTTTATATATCTGCATTGAAATCAGATCCTTTGTGCTATTGTTTTCTATTTCGATGCGTCGAGGCATAAAACGTTTCCAAAGTTCACCTGTCCTATTGTCAATTAAGGACATTGTTAATCTTATTCCCACCAATCTTTTTTCGCTTAGGTTTTCAATTCTAGCTTCCATATTGATTTATACGCTTTATTGAATTAGATAATCCGAACCATGTTAACCCCAGAAACTTAGTTCAATTCCTGAAATTTTATCTCTGTCCCTCCAATTCACAGCACAATGGATGATTAAGACCTCTTTATTCTGCTTAGTGAATATCTAAAAGCAAAGTAGGCCAAAACGAAGTAAACCACAACCTGTCCCATCATAAATATCAACTCAAAGCTTACATCGTGAAGCCCCACACCCATGGTTCTAACCCTTAGATATGCTGGAATCATAAGAGTGCTGGGAAACACATGAGCTAAATTATAGAGAAATGCTGGGATCTCTGTGGCGGGCCATGATAATCCACTCAGGAAAAGTACAGCCGGGGAGAGAAACAACAGAAACATCAATGAGTGTTCCCTTCTTTTAAAAAGTACCGATATTGCCAGTCCCATGAATGATACAGCCAATAGAAATGGTATCAATAGGATAAACACATCTAACATTTTAGCCTTATCGGGAAAACCGAACCAATAGTGGACCAGTATCAATGCAAAAATCGAGTCGATAAGATAGATCAACATATAAGCCCCAGTTTTTCCAAATATGATGGGCGCAATCTGACCCTTTTGCAAGCCTTTGGGCAACTGATACTGATTCCTGAAACGCTCCTTTCGTGTTCCTCCCATCATCCCTATGCCAATAAGTAATGTTTGCTGAAGGATGATGAGTATCAATCCTGGCATTAAAAATGAGCCATATCCCGATGATGGGTTATATAATTTATAGGTCTTGGTGGACAAAGGATCTCTCTGAGCCATTGCCTGTTCCATGCGGGCACCTCCTGCCAACAATTTATTTACTTCGACACCTGCAGAGAATGTGCTTGTGGCAAAAGCTGCACCCGAAAGGGTCTGCTTATAGACCAAAAAATAGCTGGCATCACCATATATGCTGACAGATGTTTGGACACCTCGATAGATGTCTTTTTCGAAATCGGCAGGAATGAGCACTACTCCTTTAACCTCTCCAGCGTAGAACGACTGCTCGGCCTCGTGCATACTCATGACCTTTTTCACCACATCAAGCTGTTCGGTAGCATCCACCATACGAGAGTACTGACGACTCAATACAGTCATATCCTGATCGATCACAGCTACAGGCATTTCGCGCAATACCTCATTGGAATAAGCCGTTGAATAAATGATAGAATATGCCACTATGGCTATAACAAATAGCAGGAATACACCCGCATCCTTTATTACGGCTCGCAACTCCGCAATAAAGAACTGACCTGTCATCCGCAACCCTTGTAATAAGTAGTTCAACATCGGAAAGTATTATTTATATCGTAAAAACTATTCTCCACCCCAATATTTCTCATGTTGAAGTGTTTTTTTAAACTTAGGGAATGATAAAAGCCCCATAGTGATGAATATCAGAAATATATAGAGGGGATGAATGGCGTTAATTGGAGCCTCTCCCCTGAGTGTCTGCCCCATAAATATTTCCAGCCAAAATGTAAAAGGAAAGATTGCTGAATATATCTGAGCAATCATGGGCATCCCAAAACGGGGAAATGTCAATCCCGAAAAGGTGAGTGACATCATGGTATAGGCCCCAGCCAGTGATAGAGAAAGACGCAAATTAGCCGTCACAGCAAGAAGGAACACCGCCAGCAGAAGATAGGCCACTACCATAATGAATTCTGACAATAGGATGATCGTAAGACTCCCGTGTATGGGCGTACCCATGTAACGAAAGAGTATAAGGTTCATAACCATGGCATCCATCATAAAAAGCAACAGATAGGGCAATAGTTTGGCCGTTATGGCCGTCATCACACTGTCGCCGGAGATCTTCAGAAGATCTCTTCCGGTTCCGTCCTTTAGCTCCACTCCCAAAGCATACAAAGCTCCCAAAAGGGTGAATACAATAAGCATCACGGGCAGTATCCCCACAGTAAGGAAATACGAATAGCTAACAAATGGATTAAATAGTGCGTGTTTATCCAATCTTACGGGCAGCACCGCCGCTTTGGCCTGATGTAAGGTGGCTCCCTTCTTTATGGCCATTTGGAGCTTCACTCCTCCCGAGACGGTAGCAAGGGTCTCGTAGAGACCGCTCTGCAGCATCCCCCCTTTAACCACATTGGTGTTATTGATATATAGTGCGATGTTGGATTGCTCTCCTCTTATCACATTGCGTTCCGTATCATTGGGGATCACAATTATGGCTTCCACATCCCCTTTATTCATCAGTCCATGTGCCTGCTCAAGGCTGGCGCATTGATAATCAACGCTAGCAATGGATGTGGCATCTGCCATTCGGGATATGTTCCTGGATAGGGCGGTATGATCCTGATCTACCATTGCGATGGGTAAATCCCGGGGCACTCCTTTAGAGAATATCCCCATTAAGACAAAGAAAGATATGACAGGAGCCAAGATGGAAAAAAACAGATACACCGGT
This sequence comes from Labilibaculum antarcticum, assembly GCF_002356295.1. Classification (NCBI taxonomy): domain Bacteria; kingdom Pseudomonadati; phylum Bacteroidota; class Bacteroidia; order Marinilabiliales; family Marinifilaceae; genus Labilibaculum; species Labilibaculum antarcticum. Next base: position 19,188 of record NZ_AP018042.1, read on the forward strand.
GAGGTGAATATGCGTTTGATCTCTCGAATTAGCACCTTATAAAAACAACTGGTAAAAAATGATTGCATTCGAAAAAAATTTAAAAAATAGAATACAAATCCTATGATTACGCCCCACAAAAAGACTTCGTAAAATGTATTAGTAACTATTGAATAAGCTTATCCCAATTCACAAGGGCACTCATGCCAGGACGAAGACCATCAACCTTTGCAGTGGGACGGGCATGAATCTCAAAAGTTTTCATATCGAAATCGCCCCTTGTTTTGGTGGCATTCCAGTTGGCATAATCACCCAGAACATTTATAAAGGTGATCTCCAATTTTATGGTTTTATTTCCCAGGGCAGGGAATGTAGCAGGAAGGATACTCCCTTTGCGTACTTTGGAGAGAAGATCCTCACGAATATTAAAGGTAACCCACACATCATCAAGATCTACCAAGGTAATCACAGGATAACCCGCAGGTATCAATTCACCTCTCTCTGCTATGATATTAGCAACTTCTCCATCTGCCGGAGATAGAATCTTCATCTCACTAAGGTAGGAAGAGACCTCCTGAATAACGGCTTCGGCTCTCTTTACCAGGGCCCCGGCAGCTTCCTTATCCTCCACACGAGCACCCTTTTGGGCTTTCTCCCATATGGCTTTAGCCGCCTTTGCACTCTCCTGTGCCACCTTCATCTTTGTCTCGATCTCATCCCTTTTCTGAGCAGGAACAACACCATCCTGAAAAAGATTATCGATACGTTTAAATGTCTTATTGGCAAATTCGGTAGCAGCCTCTGCCTTTAAATAGACATTGTATGCTGCCTGAATATCTTCGCTTCGGGCACCGTTATAAGCCTTATTTTTCTCAGCCTGAGCCGCCAACTTGGCGGCAATAGCCTGTTGAAACTTAGCCTCCACTTCGGGACTGCTAACGGTGAATAGAAGGTCTCCCTTTTTTATGGACTCTCCCTTGTGTACGGGAAGACTATCGATACGTCCAATTAGTTTAGATGCAACCTTAAACTGTGTAGCTTCCACCTCACCTTGAATCTGCATAGGCATAGGTTTACTGAGTATCCATCCGGTATACACAAAAAACAGTACAATTGCTGCAAAAGCCACTCCAGCAATAATGGTCTTGGTCTTATTCATCTCTATTAATTTATTTTTTTTCACTATCCTATTATCTCTCAGCGCAACAGTTGCAAAACCTGACTCTACTTGCTGTAGGATTCAAATTCAACATCTCCCCTAAGCTGATAATTCACAAAATCGTTATGCATACCTGCATACTGCAGCAATCGGGCCAGCGCAACATCATAATTATAGATGGTCTCCAGCCGTTCAATCTTAACCTTGGCAACCACAAGACGAGCATCTACAACCTCCGTGGATGTGCTCATCCCTTCTGCGAAGGCCTTTTGACGCACCTGCGAATACTCATTGGCGAATTCAAGTGCCGTATCCAGCTCATTGAGCTGCTCTATGTCCATCAAAACCTCGTGATGAGACTTCTCTATGACGGTCTCGATATCGGCATTGGTCTTCTTTTTAATCTCATCAACCTGGTTCTGCAGATATCCGGCAGCTTTTACCTTGCGTGTGCGAGCCATACCATCAAAAAGGGTCCATTTCAAGCCCAAGCCCAAAGTATAATCGGGCATGTAAGGAGAGCGATCCTTGTTGGCCACATCGTAAACACCTATGGCCGCCAGACTGGGGAAATAGGCTGATTTCTCTACTCTATATTTCTGATGAGCAAGGTCCTTTTTACTATCGATCTGCTTTAAGAGGGGTGAATTATCGTAGGCCATATCCTTAAAATAGGCTGCCGACTGAATCGACGGAACGTAAAAAAGCTTGGAAACAGGTGTTACTACAGCTCCATCGCCCAGTGACATGGTGTTTGAAAGTGCCTCATTAACAATCTCCAACTTGCGCTTGGATTTCTTCAATTCTCGATCTGCCTGGGCGCAAAATACTTTGGCATGCAGAAGCTCGGCCTTTGGTATGATCCCCTGATCAAACATCTTTTGAGCATCATCCAAGTGATATGTCATGGCCTGAAATACTTCCTCACGAATACAAACAACACTATATGCCAGAGATGATCCATAATAACGTACTACAAGCTCAGTGAGTACCTCTCCCTCTTTTTGCTCCTTTATCTCCCCCGCTTCCCGAGTCTTAATCTCCGCTGCCTTATTGGCCGCAGAAATCTTGCCCCCGGTAAACAGTGCCCAGCTGAATCCGGCGCTAATCACTCCAAATCGATTTTTCTGAATCACCTGATCCCAGTTGGCGGCATTTATCTCATCCAGCCCTTCGTTTAAATTTCCTCTAACGGCAGCGGTAGACATATTATCGGAAAGTGTCGTCATACCTCCTGCTCCATCGGGAACTGATACTCCTGAAAAATTACCATAATTGCCTAAGGCATCATAGAGAGGAGTTATGGCATTCTTCACCGGATTCAAATCCAGAGTAATATCTTCGCTCATGGCCACATAATTTGCACTAACGAATACAGTAGGAAGATATAAGCCACGGGCTGCCTTCAACTCCTGCTCCCTCTGACTGTAAAGAAACTCGTACTGCTTCAAAACATGACTATTCTGACGGGTTATTCCCAAAGCCTGTTCAAAGGTTAAGTGTGACAAACTATCAGTCTGGCTACCTGCCTTTACAAGACTAGATCCACCAGCCAATAAAAGCCCTACACAAAACCATTTTCCAATATTAAAACTCATAATGGCTATCCTTTTTAATGTATTTTTACAAAAAGAAATCACTTTCTCTATATCTTGATGATTAAACCCCTCTTTACCGGAGAAACCCTTTAGCTTACTATTTATAAAGTCTATGGATTTAAGGCATAAAAGTAATGAACAGTTGCTGTCAGCCAGGTTTCAATCTGCTTTATGACTTATCCATTTTGGGCGCTAAATTCCTTCCATAAAACACCACCAAATATAACAAGTAAAAAACCTCAGGACAAGCTCCCAAGGCATTAATATGAACCTATTTTATTATTCCGAGGCAAGCCTTGAGGGAATAAACCTGAATTTGCAGATACTTGTTGATATAATGAGCAATACTAAAATCTGTTTCAGGCAGATCATCTTTTATTGTCCCATTATTCATTAGCGATGAAAGCAATTTCATTGCTGCATCTTCTGTTTTTGCACTTCCGTGATAAGCACCAAAACCGATAATTTTAAAATCTCTTTGAGGAAAATCAAACTGCCCGGAAATTAAGTCGAACCGATTATTTACTAAATAAGTTTACTTGCTCTGTGCAATCAAATTTTAAATCTCTATTTATATTACAAATCCATTATCATGCAATAGTGCCGCAGCCCAGCTATTATTGCTCTTTTAGCCAATCGCAAACAGGATCAACGCCCTTTTTATCATCTTCAAAACTGTTTTCCAATTGCACATCTGGTTTTAAAGAGTTCATCTCTTCATCTGTTTCTTTAAAATATTGAGTGAAATAAAAGACACTGGCTTTCCCAGTTTTTCAATTTTATTCTTGTCTTCTTCTTTACTCATGATAAGTAGGGCTAAGGAAGTTTGTCTGGTAAGATCAAGTTTTACTTTTTAGATGGGCTAAACGTATATGGTATGGTGTCGTGCGGGACTACGAAGCACTTTCCTATAATTTTACACCGACTTTTTTTTACGAGCCACAAACGCTCGAAACCCTCTGAAACGCGCATGCACTATGCCATGTGTTGTGCTTCCGCACTTTTTATTTATCATTTTTCGACCCACTTACTATGCTTGAAATAATTCCTTTTTGATTAGTAAATTCGGCTATTAGTACGCCTGCCAAATGGATTCCGATGAAAGCTATCAGGTAGTAAATACTTAACACGTGGATTTCTTCCATTGACTTTTTTAATTCTTTTGGTCCTAATACTATAATGAGTCCGGTAACAAGCGAAACAATGACACAGAAATAAAATATAATATATGTCCATTTTTGAAATTTCATTTTTGTGGTCAGGGTTTTATCAAGAGGATTTTGAATCTTCATATGCCCGAATGCAGGAAGTATCAAACGAATACTAAATAGTCCTACCAAAACATAACCAATGTAAATATGCCAACTCCACATTGGTTGCCTTATATTTTTTGCTAAATCAATGAGTTGTTCCTGAGATAAAACCTGGTCGGTACCACTCAGGTAAGCCTGTATGATATCTGCCACATTATATTTATTCATCCACGTCAATCGCAAAAAAATTGTAACTAACAATAGAAGAAATGAAACCGCAATTGCCCAATGAATTATTCGATATACCTTAGAATACTTTGTATTTCCCATAATAGCTATTATTAAATAATGATTTTTCTTGTCACAAAACCTTTTGTCTAACTGATTGAAAGTTTTAGATTAACTCCTGTCTCTATTTCTTCTTCTTCTTTTGCTTGATTTAAAAAGTATTTAAGTCAGTCATAGTTATTTTGTATGTTCTTAGTATTCGAATTCTGTTATATCGTTGAACAAATATTGGATACAAATTTATTACAATATTTATTAGGGTAATTTTAAGAGCCTTATAATACTCTGCATTAATAGTTGATTGAATTGTAAGCCATAAAAGAAAAATAAGGGCAGTACAGTGCACAAATTCAACAACAAGAGTGAAAATGAACCAAAGAATTGCATTCTGTCTTGAAGTAAAAACACTTAATTGTTTGGTGAAAACCTTATTATATAATCTAATCCAAAAGTCTCCAAACGGAACAATCTTTTTGAAATGACGAACACCTAATCTTTCATATACTTCGGTTTGGATTTCTGTTTTAAATCCAAAAACAATGCTTTTTGTAAAATTTCTCACTAGTATATTTATTTATTGGCTATAACGGTCTTGCTTAGTTTCTTGGGCAATTCAATCATATTGCCTGATCAATTCACGAAGAAAGAAAGTTCATTTATTCTTCCGAAGGCTTCAACAATTCGTTGATCTTCTCAACCAATTCGTTCAATTTCGCTTCGCTATACCCTACAGAAGTATAAATGACAGTGCCATTTTGGTCGACAAGGAAATTTCGAGGAATAAAGTCGTTGGCATATTGTTTATAAATATCCTGATTAAGATCTAATCCTACATTAAAATCAATCCCTTTGGTCTTTAGCTTTTCCATTTTTTTGCTTACCACATCTTCCTTCTCTCCTCGCGAAATTGGAAGCAGAACAAAGTCTTTGGAAGCAAATGGGTTTATAATTTTATCAGGAAATTCGTAAAATTCACTCATGCACGGAGCACACCATGTAGCCCAAAAATTAATCAGAACAACTTTTCCTTTTAGTTCCGATAATTTAACTTTTTGCCCATCAAGCATGTCAAGCACAAAGTCTGGAGCCCTATCGCCTGTTTTAATTACAGTAGACTCATTCAGCTTTTTTTCGTGTTCATCAGCATTCCTTTTATTAATTGCAGCAGTTTCTTCAGGGCTAATTGGCTTTACGTTCTTCATCTCGGCATCGGAGTACAGATCAAATAGAATAACAATACTTTCGTTCACTTTCTCCCCATATTTCTTAAGTAAGGCTTCTTTTGCCTCACAAGAAACACCCATTGTCATATTCTTAATTCGTTCGGGTTTTAGGCTGTAAGCATAATCTTGAGTCACCTCTTCCCCATTTATAACAAACATCTTTTGGGGCTTCTTCACTTTTTGATCCTGCGCCAAAGAGGCAAACGTGAAAACCATACTAAACAATACAACAAAAATTAATTTTATTCTCATCTCTTTTGTGTTTTTTAATTGGTTGTGTTTTAGTTCATTATTTTCATTCTAGTCCTAACAACCAGCATCAATACTCATGATCGTTTAGCTTTTGACTACATAAAAGTTTCTTCTCATCTAGTTAATTTTAGAAATCTGATCTTGTGACTTAATAAGTAGAAACGAGTCCAAATACGTATAACGAATCTCACTTATATCCTTCAACACCAATGAGTCTTCTGTAAGTTTCAATATTTTGAATTTATAATTATTGTAATCATTTATTTCAAGTAAAGAATCGGTAATCTTGAAAGAGAAGCCATCCCATATTATATCTCCGTAATTTATTTTTTTTCTATTCCCATCATTTGAGTAACCATACTCGACAAACTCTTTCTCTTTAGTTAAAACCCACCCTTTACCATTCATTGTGCTATCAAATTTGTAGTATGGATCCCAGTATTTAACGCTATCCGCGGTGAGCATTTTCATTCTAATTCTATCGCCATTTTGTTTTAAATTGGAAAACCCTAAAATCAGAAATAGAAAACTAAATAGTAGTAATATTTGCTTTGTTCGCATCAGATTAACTATAACGGCAAATGTATGAGTAATGATAGTCCCGAACACTTTAGGGAGCGGGGTCTCTGCCTACCATAGCAAAGAAAAATTAAAGCGGATTGAATTCTTGATTTTTACGTTTGAACAAGCAATCAATTATAGCGTGTGTTGGGGCATCGTACTTTCTACTTGCTCAGTTAGTAATTTTTCAAAATATATTTTTGCCACATTTACATTATAATTTCTACTCAACCCTTTTTTAACAGCTGTTTTTAAATCCCTAGACTTGCCTATATGTTCCATTATGTGTGGTCTGTCAAAAGATAATATCCAATTTAGATTAAACTTCGAATAATCAAATGCATCTGGTTTTAAAATCCATTTAAACATTTCTGAATCTATGCTACTATGTATATCATTTATAGATTCCATATCAAAAAGTTGATTTTTATATATTAAGTTGACATAGAAATGAAGCTGATTCCACACTGAAGTACTTTTGATATTATTTGGAAAACCATCATTATTAATTTCATAATCGGGAAAACCTTTACACGCCAAGTATAAATTTGCAACATACTTATCAAATATCGAAGATTCATTTCTAAGTTCCCAGACCCCCCAATTATATAAATATTGAATTAACTTATTGTTATCAAGAGATGGTTTTATTAATTTCAGGTATTTAGTTTGTTGTTCCTTATTTAACAGGCGAAAAAACGGTGCTATTTTCTTTTTATCCTTACACTGCAGTAATTGAATATAAAATTCTTCTCCTAAAATCTGCTCATTACCTTGTTTATTAATGATAGCATCACATATTGGTTCGACTAAACTATTTGTTCCAATATGTTTGGAAACTATATAATTAAGTAATCGAAATATATTTTGTTCATTAAAGGAATTAATATACTGAACTGAAAATAAAGAAAAATATGAAAATGAATCATGGTATTCGTAGATAGAATTCACTTCTAAATAATTAAGAATTTTATCTAGTACTTCATTGACTTGACTATTACTTAGATCAATCTTAGTAAACAAAACGAGAAAATTATTTAAAGACCTAACCATTTTGCTTTTAAATAAATCAGAATCTTTTAATGCTCTACTGTATAATTTGTTATTATTTATTTTTCTTGAAAAGATTGTGTTAATCTCATAACCAGATGTAATGAATGATTCAAATGATTCAAAAATATTATTAAGCGTTTTTTTATTATTTTCAAATTTTAGGGTCTTAACATCATAAGTTTTTAAATGGGATGCTAACTCCTTAGTATTTCCAAGTGTAATAAATGTAATTACAAATAATTCAGAGAAGTTTGGTAATTTTTGTTTGTACTGTATATTTGTAGAATAGCTCATCAACATGGATTCTAAATACCTGTTTGCTAAATCTATGAAATACTTGTATTCTTCATTAAACAAAGAATTGTTTTTGTAGAAAATCCACAAAATATAAAATGTTGTTTCCGCTTCATGCCAATACGCAGGCCCCATTGAGTAGTAGTTACCATCTTTATATTTATCGTAAGTATCTTTTATCGTAGAATAATTCCTTTCAATTATTATTCTGGAACTTTCAAACAATTTATTTTCTTTAATAGCAACTAAGGCTTCTTTAATAGAAATATCTATTGGTAACTCAAATAAAATTTTGTCTAGATCTATCTTTTTAATTTTAATTTGAATGTCTTCTAATTCATTTTCGTTTAAATCCATTATGTCCCAACTTCGCAAAAATGGATAAAGCAACGTTTGATTATACGATGCAATAAAAAATGAGACATATTCTTTCTTTCTCCAAGATTTTGATTTCATTTCTTCTAAAGTGAAATAAGCTTTGGCGAATTGCCCCATTTTTTGAAACCCCCAAGCCTCTTCAAAACCAATATTCTGGTTTGTACTTTTACAAATTGCTTTACTTGCAGTAGAGTATAGTTCTTGTAAAAGATTACCTATTTCAAACCGTCCAAATAAACACTTTGGACAATTACAATTTTCATTATTTTCAACATGAAATTTGATATATGAGGGAGAAGTATCATTTTTACGACCTACTGCAAAAACACCACTTGAGCAGAGTAAATTAAGTGCTTTGTGTAATTCTTGCTTTTCGGGTTTTATAGTTTTATCGTTGATCGGTTTTAAAACAATATTATCCATATCTCCTTTTTCATCCTTTAAAAAAGATAGTAAATCTTCATTTAAAGTTTCAATAGCAGGATAATTATAGCTTGCCGAAGTATTCAATTCATATTGTGCTTTCTTCTGAAGCTTGAAAGGTGAAATTTTTTCTATAACACTGAGCGGTATTGCACCTAATTCTTTAAATCTCAATACAGAGTTAATCAATTGATCTTTAACGTTTAGATTCTCAATAGTATCTGAAAATACATCAAACTCTTCTATTGTTTTTAAGAATTTAAAGACTTTCTGACCAGTTGGACTAAGTTCCTTAAGTTGAATACTCTCCTCGTCTGAGGTTATGCCTTCAAAGTATTTATTGATTGGTAAATCTTCGTATTCGACTATAATCAATCCTTTCTTCTCTAGTTTTCTTTTACGTTCCTTGTAATTTTTATCTTTCTTGTCTTGAATTATAAAAAGGTAAGGTGGTTGATTGTCCTCTTTTAGAATATTTTTAACCGAATTGGTAATATGCTCAAGATTTGGGTCAGTAAATGAAAACCCAACAAATAATACTAATTTAGAAGCAAATATCCCTTTTATAAACCCTTCAATAAGAGGGAAGTTTTCCGAATATTGCTCGTAATCTTTTTCTTTTAAAACGATATTTCTTTCATCAAAGTCTCCGTGCATTTTCACAAACAAAGAACTTCCATTAGAATAAGGTAAATCTGTATCTTTTTTAATAACTGAATACCTATAACTTTTTTGTTCAAAAATTTGTTCAAAATGGGAGTCGTAATTTGTAGAAATAATATGATGTGGTTGTAATTCAACAATTTTCTGATGTATAGGGTTGTACTTTGTAACACCGTGCTTCAATATTTCTTGTACTCTTGAATTGTATTCTTTCTTCCCTCTTGAGTCATAATACAATTGACCCACCTTCAGAAAATCTTCTTCATCACCGTCTATTCCTGCTTTTAATTCTTGAATAAGCCGCCACCAACCTGGAACTCCCGAATCAATTGACACTCCAGCTCCAGTGAATATAACAAGTTTACCATTTTTCTTTGCTTCTACAATATTCTTCAGACTTTCTCTTAGTTTGTTGGAGAAATTCGGAGTCTGAAAGGGAGTTTCTGTTTTAAAAATGAAGTTTTGGTTAGTAAGCCAATTGTCTTTCTTGGCAAGTAATTCTTCTTCGCTTAACCAAACAATATTATTCCATACCCCTTCATTACTTGGTAGTTTCTGATCAATACGTTCTATTTGCTCATTTGATAAAATATACTCATATGATGTCGCATAAGGGTCATTTTTACTTGTTTTAAAAAGACGAGGAGGTTTTTCAAAATCGATTTTTTCATTCTTGTCGTTTATATCTCGCAAGCCAAAGTAACTTATGATTTTATTTTTAAAATCAGTAAACCTGAATCGATCTCCTATAGCATTACTTTTATAATCAAAAAACTTGTATTTAGAACCTTCCTTTAATACTAGATAATCAAATTTATTTGAGAAATCATTGGATTTAGCTACTATCTGTTTTTTAATTATTGCAATACTTAAATGATTCATTGATTTTATTTTTTAATATCTAATTCAATTGAAAATTAAGGTAGTTCTATGTGTACCAACTCCAAAACAAACCCAAACGAGTCCATTTCAATTCTCCAATTCAAAAAGCCCTTTTCACCCCGCCCTCACGGCACAATAAAAACACTTCTCTCATTTTTAACTTCCGAATCTACGAAACAAAAACTAGCTAACAAAACATTTATATCGCAAAGTCAACAACTCGTTTTTAGCCAACATAAAAGGACTGCCTTGTCTTATTCTGTTGAACAGGGAGCGCAACACAGCAGTTAACAGCTATCTCCTAACACATTTTGGAGCTGCAAGCTTGGTGAAAATCGGTTCAGGGTGCTTCCAATGCTCAAAACCCCGCTGCTCTGCAGGGCAGTTTACTTCTAAGGCATCAGAAGTACATTGCTCTGTGTGGCAGTCTGCTTTTAAGGCAACAATAGTATACTGCCCCGCAGAGCAAGTCACTTTTTAGGCCACAAACAAGCACTGCTCCGTCGGGCAGTGTGCTTCCAAAGCAAAAAAACCACTCTGCCCCAGCGGGCAGAATGGTTTTTACTCATCAATTCTTGTTTGCTTTGCGGAGCAGTGCACTTTTAATGCCTTGAGCGGGCACTGCTCCAATTTTACGTGAACTATTCGGGAACAGCCTCTGCTATTACTTCCTTTTTTTTGCTTGCTGCCTTCGGAAACAATCTATGAGCAAAGGATTTTCCAAATATTTTTACTGCATCTAAATAATTGAATTCGTATTGCCTGCGCAAAGCGGCTTGTGCCATTTCCTCTTCGGCCAATGCTGTTTTAACCGCGGTAATCGAATTTTGATAGCTGCTGATACCGCTTCGGCAAATAGCAATTGCAGATTCTAAAGGCAACTGATAGCTTAGCAATTCATGTCCTTCCTCGAATCCTTTCAGGCGTTGCAATACCTGCTCAGCTTTATCGGGTTCGGCACTTAAAGATGCCTCAGTTATGGTGGTTGTTTTTCCATCGGGAAACAACATGCTGTGAACCGAACGCCCTGGATGGGCGCGATCGTATTGCTTTGTACCGGCGGATAAATTGCGGATTACATCATCCAAAGCAGCATCGTTAAATTGCATGTCGTCGTAAGCTGCTGTTTTATCATCTTCGCAAGCCAATCGAATCTCCTGCTTTTCCTTTAAATTAGTTATTGAGGGTGTAATTGCAGTTACCAAATTTTCTGCTCCCTTTATTCTTTTGCAGAGTCGGGTGTGTCTTTTAGAACTATCCAGATGACCATCTGTCGACATCTTGTCGTATAACATTTTTGCCATGTTAATTAATTTTTAATGAAAAACTATAATTATTTACAAGAATTGATTTTAAGCATTTACGTACGATCATTATCTCTCAATCACCAACAAATCCTACCAACTCCATCTAATTCTATTTCCTCACCAACAAATTCAACCCAACTCTTCTCTTTTTTTATGATCAGGCATCTAAATTAATAACATTTTTCAAAACACAACATAACTACTTGTTTTATTTTCCCATAATTCGAGTGTTTTGTAAAGCAAAGCCCAATTCATGGGGAATTGGGCTACTATTTAATTGCATGCATTTTCTTCTTTTTACAGCTCACAGTCTTTTTAATTCGATACAACTATCGGTGATCTTTTGTGCCTCAAACACCCCTCTGTACTTAGTTTCTAACTCTTTCGTGATTCCCTTAAAAAGAAGAGAATTCGGAACAGGTACATTTACACTCTGTTTTTGTTTAAAACCTCACCCCGGCCCTCTCCTATAGGAGAGGGAGAAAAAAAAGAGAGCATCAGACCTGTTTTCTTTGCGTTCTTTGTGATGTCCTTTGGTGTACTTTGTGGTTAAAGCATTTGCTTTGATGTTGTTTTACACGTTAAACACCCCTCTGTCCTTCGGACATCTCCCCTCGAAAAGGGAGAAACGTTCACAAACCAAGTCTTCCCTTCCCGAGGGGAAGTGCCGACAGGAGAAGGGGTTTCAGAAAAAAAGAAAATTAACAGTGAATCTTGTTTTGTGTTTTAGAGCGGGAGTTGCCGATCGGGCGCGATTCGGACTAATTGGATTGATTGGAAAACCACACAGCTTCCGAGAGGCTTGATTCTTTTGCATACTTTTCTCATCTAAGGAGAAAAGTATGAGCCCATCGGCTTGAGATAAATGCTAAAAACATTTATTTTACTAACTGTTATATCATTTCGTCGCATGCATGAACTCATCCTTTATCAAGATTTTTACGTGCGACAATTACACTTTACTTCCAATACCTGGGGTGACATTCGCTCCGCTCATTTTACCCCAGGCTATGATGTTCGAGCCCTTCAGGCTCGGGAGTGAAATCCAGAAAGGAAATAGTAGACCTGTTGTTTCTTTGTGTTCTTCGTGATGTCCTTGGTGTGCTTTGTGGTTAAAGCATTTTTTTTGATGTTGTTTTGTGCCTAAAACACCCCTCTGTCACTATCAAACACTGTTCGTGTAATCTATTTCACGTAATTTTTAATCAGAGCGTATAATTTTTCCTTTTTAACTGGTTTTTCAATATAATCATCACAACCAGCCTCAAGAGCGATCTCTTTATCCCTGGCTGTGATATAGGCCGATTGTGCAATTACAGGCAATGATGGATAAATAATTTTAATCAATTTTGTGGCTTCCAGTCCATTTAAAACCGGCATCTTTACATCCATTAAAACTAAATTGATGTCGACATTATTTTCACAAAATTCAATTGCTTCCCTGCCATTAATTGCATGTAGAATTTGAATATTTTCGCCACTTAGTATTTCTTTCAGGTACATGAAACTTATTTCATCGTCTTCGGCAATAAGTACAAGTAGTTTTTTTCCGACTCCAAAATAGGCAGGCTGATCGATGTAGTGATCCTTTACATCACTTTTTGGTTTCTTAAAAGGCAAATTAAAATAAAAAGTAGACCCTTCACCTTGTTCTGATTCCACCCAAATACGACCACCTAATTTTTCGATATATGCCTTTGAAATAGCAAGTCCTAATCCACTTCCGTCGCTAGCATTGGCAGGGGTTAAATTTTCCTGTACAAAGCGTACAAATATCTTTTGCTGAAAATCGGTTGAAATACCAACCCCTGTGTCTCTCACATAAAATTGCAAGAGGTCGTTTTGAATCGCATATCCAAAATTTATTTGCCCTTCCTTAGTAAATTTCAATGCGTTTCCAATCAGGTTGGTCAGTATCTGGGTTAATTTTGTTTTGTCGGTAACAATACGACTATCCGATTTCCGGAGCTCCGATTCCTGAGTTAACAGCAAGCCCCTTCGTTTAGCTACTGGTTTAAAAAATACGAGCAAGTCTTCCAATAACTGATTGATTTCAAAATCTTCTTCAATAACCTCTACCTGCCCGGTTTCAATTCGGGAAATATCAATAAGGTCAGATATAATAGTTAACATGCGATTCCCACTTTGTTCTATAATTTCAATATATTTCTTTTGCTTATCACCTGTCAAACCCGGACTTTTCAGCAAATCGGCAAAACCAAGAATTCCATTCATAGGAGTACGAATTTCATGACTCATATTGGCAAGGAATGCTGTTTTTAATTTATCGCTTTCTTCCGCTTTTTCCTTGGCCTTTATCAACTCCATTTCACCTTTCTTAATTTCCGATAAATCAATTGTTTGAATAATGGCATTGGTAACTTCTTTATTTAAGCCAAAAACCGGTGTCATAATAGTCCGAATAATTTTATGCGTAGCGTCCTTAACCTCTATATGCTCCACCTCCATAAAATTATAGTCAATTATAAAATCGGCAATTTCTCCTTTGTTAAAAACTCCTTCCACCAAGGGTTTAAATCCCATTTTCTCTATTACATTGTCTTCAAGAAGATTGTATTTTCCAATTACCTCATTCTTTTTTGCCCCAAATAAATTCAGACTAGCGCTGTTTATTTTTATGGCAGTCCCTTTTTTGTCAGATATCCACATACTTACGGCGGCATCTTCAATAATTGTGTCCAAAAAATTCGAATTTTCTTTTAATTGATTCTCAACCGCCTTAATTTTACTGATATCCTGAAGTGATCCTGTTACTTTTATAATTTTTCCATTTTTCTTTATCGGCTTGCCAATGGTTCGCACCCATTTATGATTGCCTTTGGCAGAAATTAATTCCAATTCCAAATCGTAGGCTTTTCCTTTTTCGAGACACTGCTTTAAGGCAGTTTCAATTCTTTCTCTTGAACTTGGACAATAATAACTCAAGCCAATTTCAACATTGGGCGCATCTTCAGCATTTAAATCATGAATCCTGGCAACCTCCTTTGTCCAGGTTCCTTCACCCGTTTCAACATCGAACTCCCATCCTCCAACTTTTGCCAATTTTCCGGTTTCCTCCAATATTTTCTTAATCTTCAAAATTTCTTCCTTTGTGTTTTTACTTGCAGTAATATCATTTATATTCCCAAATATTTGTATCGGTTCCCCTTTTTGATTCCTTAAGAAGATTGTCTCTTTAGAATGCAACCAAAGCCACTTCCCATTTTTATGCTTCATCCTGTATTCATGCTCAATAAATTCATTATCCTTTGCCGAAATGTAGCGTGGAATTATGCTGTTCAGATAAATCTCAAAATCATCTGGATGCATCAAGCTGGATATCAAAGAATTTCCCATCTTTTTTATCTCAGACACAGAATACCCAAGTATTTTCTCAATCCCATTATTGCTGTATACATTTGATTTTGACTGAATATCGTACACATAAATAATATCAGATGAAGTATTCAACAAAGTCTCGTTAAATATTTTACTTTCTTCCAGAGCTTTGTTTGTTTCAATCTGATTTATATTATTCAATCCGATTTCGCACAACATCTCAGTCATGTTTAACAGAAAGATCAAGATATCCTTTACTTCACTTTCTTTTATTACAGGTACTTTAGAGAGGGCATCAAGATATTTCGCCGTATTAAAATTATATTTTACAGACTGAGCTCGAAAAGTCTCGATATTTGGAGGTTCAAAAAGAAACTGACCCGTAAAAAGGTTGCCAATGTGTTTTCCGCGAATTACTATTGGAACTGCTATATCAACAAGGCCGTTTAAGCATTTGTATACATTGTACTTACCTCCTTCAGATAATTTTCCTGCAAGAAATGTATCACTTTTTTTACAATTCATCGCCGTTTTTGAGTGTTCCCGATGATAGCAGGTGCAGATTTCCCGCCAGCCAGTTTGTACCAATATATTGCCATCAAGATCGAGAATCGCAGTCACAATATTAGTCAGTTTACTAAAACTTTTTAAAATTTTCGATATCTTTTCAATATCTATTATCTCGGGTATTTTATAGTCTTTTTCCAAATCATTTGTTTTATAAACTACACTAAACTAGCCTAATTTGCATTGAAAATACAACAATATTAAATGACAATCAAGAAGTTGTTATTTTTTCGCAAGTACACAAAAGTGCTGGCTTTTTGTTCCTACTACTATTTCTATAAATATATTATACTGAATAGATTGTAGACTTGTCGGGAACATCCACAACTATAGTGGCGGGTAGTTGAGATTTCCAGAATAAATCCAGACTCCCTTGTTGCAAATGGGAATTGCTTCTCCCTTGCAGGGATTTTTCCGGAACATTGGCATCAGAATTAAAGTACAGATTGTTGGTGTTTTTTTGATACTGAAAAGGCTCAGACTTATTTTAGATTTGCAATAGAATGAGTGAATGCAGTAAAAAGGGGCCAGTAAGCATCTAGATTGAGTAATTCCGACTATCCTTTATCCAAATCTGCTAATTTCCTTTAATTTATCAGGTTTTAAGATTTCGATAATCTTACCATTACTGCTTATAATTCCTTCTTTTTTGAATTCGCTTAATAATTTAATGGTACTCTCCTTCGAGATGCAGGCAAAATCAGCAATGTCTTTTCTGGTGATGTAATTAAAAATATTTTCATCTTTAAACTCTTCTGAGCACAAGTTTAATAATGTATCGGCAAGCCTTCCCGGTATTTGTTTGTAACTAATGCTCTTAATAAAATTTAAAAAGTATTTTTCCCGCACGCAATACTGCTTTATCAATTCTGATGCAAAATCAGAATTGCTTTCCAATAGTTTCCGAATGGCGTCTTTATCAATCAGGCAAACATCTGTTTCCTTAAGGGCAACAACAGAATAGTTATAAATATTCTCTCCATATATTGAGGCCAGACCAATAAAATTCATTGACTTAAGTATCTTGATATTCGTAAATTTATTATTGGTATTCTCCAAATAAAGTTTTACCAAACCATTGGGAATATATAACACATAAGAAGCAAAAGCTCCCTGTTTACAAAGAATTTCACCTTTCCTATATTGAATCTGAATTTTCATTTGATTAATGAATTCCAATTCAGATGGAATTAGTTTTTTGAAACATTTCGAAGCTATTTCACAATCGGCACATGTGTTGATTACACTCATAACCTACTAGTTAAGTTCTAACATACAAATTACAACAAAAATATTAATCTCATAAAATTAAGATAGCTTATTAAAAATGGTGAGTTATCTCATTCAATAAGCTAATTACTAAGAAATCGTTTTTTGAGTTTTCGAAAATATTGTCGGGTAACTTTATAATACAGAATAAAAATCTTAAAACGGAGGTCAAAATGCCAAACAGAGATGGAACAGGCCCTGATGGAAAAGGAGTCAAAACAGGAAGAAAGTTAGGTAACTGTAAGCCACAGGAATCTGCCAATGAAGAAAAACTCAAAGAAAGAGGATTGGGTAATCGTCGTTTGCAAGAAAAGGGAAATAAACGAAGACAAAACTGAAATTGAACTTTGCAGAAAGTTAACCGATGCCCCTGCATATTTAATGCGGGATTTTAAAAATACGGAAATGACAAAAATTGCAATTCCCGTTCTTAACGGGCAAATAAATAATCTTATCGGAGACACACAACAGTTTTACGTATGTAAAATTGTAAAAAATTCTATTGTTGAAGAGAAAGTCTTAAGTCCACCTGATCATGAACCGGGAGTATATCCTAAATGGCTCGCCGAAATAGGAGTAACAAATGTGATTGCCGAAAGTATGGGTCACAAAGCCATGGCCTTATTTAATCAGAATAAAATAAATGTATTTGTGGGGGTATCAATTAAAACACCCAAAGAGTTAGTGATGGATTTACTCAACGGAACTCTTGAGACCAATGATAATAGCTGTTCCCACTAGTTTTTATTTGTTACTGATAATAGTTAGCCTGATTGATAGCTTGCTGAACGTTTCAATGAACTGAATTTATTGTAATTCAAAAATATATTTTGCCTGATGCAGGTTTACTAAATGCAGGTATCACCCTATAAATTGATGAGCTTATTGAACTCAATTGCAATTTAAAAAGATGCAAGACAAAGGATGGTTCGGAAATTGAATTCGAAAAAATGATTATCGCAACCGGCTCTGCACTCTTAAGACCAAGCTGGTTGAAGGGAATCCAATTGAAGAATGTATTTACAATCCTGAAAAATAAAGTTTATCTGTTTTAAACATGATCTGCAAAGCAGACTGAACTTGTCTATGATTCATTTTTCCAGTTTTCGTAGCTTTTGTTGTAATTAAGTAACTTTGAAATAAATTCCTGAGGCTTTTCCATTTTAATACTTAAAACGGGTTTGGTTACATGTTTTACAAGATCCTCAGTCAGGCTTCCATTAATAAGATGGGCGAAACCGGTTCTTCCATGTGTCTCAATTGCTATTAGATCTGAATTTTGTTCGTAACAAAAGTCGATAATGCCTTTTTCTATTTTATCCGCATTATATATGTTTTTTGAGTAATCAGTAAGATCAAACTTTTTAGCAAAATTGTCAATCAACTTTTGACTCTTAAGTGTTGATTCAAAATCTTTTGGTGTGATTATTTTCAGTAAATCAATGTGAGCATCATATAGGTCAGCAAAGAATTTAATCTTTTCGAAACTCTTGTATGATTCATCCATAAAATTGGAAGCAAAAACAATTTTATTAATTCTGAAGTCTTCAATTTCAGTCTTAATGGTTAACACGGGTGCATCTGCAAGCCTTACAATCTTTTCGGTGTTAGAACCTATAAAAGTAGAGTTAAATCCACTTGTTCCATGTGAACCTATCACTATCAAATCAACATTTTTAAATCTTTCATCGCTTACTGTCTCCCATATTAGCATATCGGTAACAATATATTTGTTGACGACAATGCCTTCTAAGCATTCATGCTCAGTTAATTTGATGAGTTGCTCGTTTGCAAGTTTTAGATTTTCTTTATTGTACTGATAGTAGTACTGATTATACTGTGCAAATCCTGCTGAAAGAAGATTACAAACATGAATAAGTTTTATTTCTGCCTTGATCTTATGTGCAATACTTGCTGCAGCTTTTAACGCAAATAATGCATGATCAGAAAAATCCGTAGGTACTAAAATAGTTTTCATAGTATCAGAAGTTATATTATCATTTCTAAAAAGTATCCTTCCTGTTTTGTATTGATATATTTAATAACTACATGTCATTAAGTCCTGAGGTATCCCCCACTAAATTCCTCTCTTCCTGCTCTAAATGTTTCAGTAAGCGATTAGTACATCTTTGGTTTCCTCCTCGTTCGTTTCTTTAAGTAAACTATCGTAGATTTTATTAAAATAATTATTCAAATAAAGTGTACCACAAACCAGATCGTCTACTGACAAACCTGAACTAATTTCGATCACCTGTATGTATATAAATTTACGAAACACTGAAGCTTTCCGGAAGACGGGAAAAAGATATACATTACTAAATTACCTAAGATATCTCACCCATTTTAATGAGCTTCTACGAACATTTCTATTCTGCGAATTGCAAACTTCTTTGTAACTTAATGCAGTTAGTGAAAATTTAAATGCGATGAAATCAAAATCAATTTTAAGAAAGGAAAAAGAATTACATGAACTACAGAAAAAGAATAAGGAAGCAATTCCTTTTAGAGCTGGGGATTTGAATTCTTTTAGATTAAAAGAAGTGGAAAAAGTGGAAAAAGCTAATTCAGAGCATTACTCTTATGTAGTTCCATGGCAAATGGAATATTAGTTACTAATTGGTTTTAAATAATTTATCACAAACTGCTGTTGTGATACAGGATTCCTTTGTTACCTACTTTTCAGACGACTGAAATCCAGAGGATCCAACTATTAATATCCAATCTGTAGATTTGCATCCTCTTTTAATGGAATTATTACAGACGTGTTCCCGCTTACTTCGAGCATGACAAAATCCAGAGTGAATATAATCCTGTTTTTTCATGCATTATACCCCTATTTTTCAACGGAACGAAATACGAAGGAAGTATCCCTTTGAACGAATTTGCTAAAATGAGCACATCTACAGAACCCATAAGTCTTTTATTTAGATGGCTTGCATAAAAGAAACAGTCTTATCCTAAAAAAGTGCACTTAGCAGTGCACTTTTTTATTCGCCTCCTGATTTAATGGATAGATGACGATGCATTCCCTTCTTTTTACCAATTGCAGTCTGGTAAACCGACTCCCAGTATTTGTTTGCACAGCTTGTTTAGGTCTTCCTGTTTACCCGAGAAATGATAGACCCTATGAAAATGATTGAGACTATCGCCCGGCTGCAACTCGCGCATTGGCGAACAGCTTTCCAATTCGTAGAAGGAGCTTTCGCTTGTTGGTGAATAATCCATGCTTCCATTATTGTAAACAGGGATGACTTCTCCCTTATAGGGATTTTCCTGAATATTGGCATTGGAATTAAAGTACAGACTGTCGCTATTTTTTTGATACTGAACAATGCTCAGCCTTTGCTTCTCTTTCGAATAAGAGGCATAAATACTTGGGGCAAATTGGGGCGGAATCCCAATCTTCGAGCGGTACTTGCCATCTGCCTTAAACAGCACTACATTATTCCTTATTCGCAAACGAGTAGAATCCAGGAGTCCCAAATATTGATAGATATCCTGCAAATCTGCATCCTTTTTTAGTGGTATAATCACAACAGTATTCTCGCTTCCCTCGAGCATGTTCAAACTCCAGAGTGAAAGTAAGCCACTCTCCTTTCGCCATGCTTCGCCACCCATATTTGTTAACACATGGGCACTTTCGAAGGCTACAAATTTAGTATCCGCCGAAAGCGAAACAGCTAAATTTTTCTCTGCCTCAATTTTGCTCAGGAGTTTAATTGTACGCTTTACGTTCACGTCAAAACGGCTTCCTTTAAAATTGCATAAATGCATTTCATTTTGCATCTCAATTTTGGTATCGCTAAGCGAAACGACTTCAAATGCCTGATTCAAAGCCGTAGGAACTTTCCAGTTTCCTTCATCTAAAGGTTCAATTTGCTGATAATACAAGGAATATTGTCCGCCCAATGGGCCAATCCATACCCGATCTTCCCCACCAATTCCATTGTAGTCTTTGGCCGCAAGTGCCTTTCTGTTGAGCCAGCCATTTCTGTCGCCCAACAATCCATCAGCAGTACTGCCGACTATTTTCCCTTGATACTTGGGCATGATCATCAATCTGGCCTGGCCATTATTATTTATTAGTTCGATTATCTCGCTGTGTTGTTTCAGCAGTTGCAAGTCATCCTGATAAGTATTGGTAGAATGCCGGCAAGCAACAAAGAACAGGCAAAGGGCAAATAAGTGCAGTGTCTTCATAAATTTTTATAAAGTTTTTTGATCCTGATAAAAGGGAATTACCAAAGCAAGATAAGTAAAGGACGCTTGCAATTCGGGGGACTAAATGAGTCTATTACAGTCTGTATTTACGAAACAATGATCCACGCTAAAAATACCAACACTTCTATTCTTGCCTCAGTCACCAAATGCAGTCGTCTGTTTGTTGCCCGTATTTTTTTGTAGAGTAAATGTAGAGTTATTCTTTACAGTTTGCCTTTGTAAAGTATTTGTAAATATATTGGGAGTGAAACACGGGCTCAAATCCATAAAAAGACAGACTGCAGCCCCCTAAAATAAGTATATTTGTAACCAGCTTCACTTTTCGATACATTATCTTTAGGGAGCACAAGTAAAGTTGTTTCCATAATATATCCTAAAATTAATTTATCGAAATACAATGCAATTATCTGCTTTTTGCAGGACTCACAATATAAACATCAGCATAATACGGGATAGTCAATCCTATACATCCATGAAATTGAAATTATCATCTTTCTTTGCTCTCTTACTTCTGTTGAATTGCTCAATGCAAGTCGCTGCGCAAAAGCTAAGCATCACCGGTCAGGTTTTCGAAAGCACTCGCAATGAATCGCTGCCTTTTACGCAGATTGCCTTATTCGAAAAAGAATCAGACGTATCCTTAAGTGGTGCCTTAACCGATAACATGGGCCATTTCTCCTTGCCTGTGCGTGCGAATACCAACTATCGAATTCAGATTCAGTTTCTGGGTTACCAAAGCTACGTTTCCGAAATTCAAATAGACACAAGTTCGCTTGATTTGGGCAATCTTATTCTTGAAGCGTCGGCACAAAACTTAGCCGAGATTGTGGTTACGGGCGAAAAGAAAACCATTGGAAAAGAAGATGGCAACTGGGTTTTGTATCCCGACAAGTTACCCGATGGCGGTACCAATTCAACCATCGAATTGTTGAGTACCTTGCCGTCAGTAGCAGTTGATTTGGATGATAATGTGAGCATTCGCGGACGACAGGTAACCATTTTAATTGATGGTGTTAAAACCGATGACATAGGTGCCTTGGATCAGATCGCTCCTTCGACCATCGCAAAAATTGAGGTCATTCAAAATCCTTCTGCCAAATACGATGCCGAGGGAAGTGTAATTAATATTCTGCTAAAATCTCCTTTGCAGTCGACCTCCTCTACCCGACTTAAGGCAAGTGTGGATCATTTTGGGAATCATCAGGAAAGCTTTATCACCAACAAACGCTACAAAAACTGGGGCGCATTTCTTCAGGGATCTTCGAACCGGAATCAGTTTGATTCGCAAAACAATTCGATACGTGAAAATTTCATCAATACTAATACTCCTTTCATACTGCAGGATAGAGATGATCAAGTAGAGAACAATACGTATCAATTGCGAAGCGGAATTAACCACCGTTTTTCAGAAAATCATTTAATTAAGGTCGATGCTCAGTGGCAAAACAATGAATACTCACCAACTTCAGCAACTCATAAAGAGAACAGAGACAAAGAAATGGCCTTGTTAAAATCAAGCCAGCAAAATCAGCATTCCAATCGGGATAAAAACATGGGTTTGCTAAGAGCTCAATACATTGGCAACTGGAACACACAAAGTGTAAAGATTCGGTTCAACTACAGGAAACAAAAACAAGACGAGGATCGATTTTACAAGAGTGAAAACCTTTTGCCCAATGGAGATCTTACCGACGCCAATCCATATCTTAAAAAAGACTACCTGAATATGGATATCAATACGATTCAAAGCTCTGTTGATTACGAGAAACAGCTGACTGAAGAACTTGAACTGGAAGCGGGTGCGGATTACAGCAGCGATAAACAGGATCAGAATTCTCTTCAGGAGAAATTTGATTACGGACTAAACGACTGGATTAGGAATCTTAGCAAAACCTTTACTTACAAATACAAAAAAAGCACCTCAGCCGTTTACGGCATTATCAACCAAAAAAAGAACAATTGGTATGCTTCGGCAGGAGCCCGCTTGCGCTTGATTAAAGGGAAAACGGAGAATTTTGGTGACGAAATTGCCAACAAACAAAGTAATTCATACCTATCCATACTGCCTACGCTTAGTTTTGGGCACGATGGAGAATCGAACGGATTTTCTTTTTCCTATAAAAAGAGTCAGAAGATTCCCAGGGCGAATCAATTGAATTCCTATCGCAACGATGCAAATCCTTTGAATATCAACTTCGGAAATCCTGACCTAAAACCTGAAAAAGAACATTCTCTGTCGGTTGATTTTTCGTGGCACAGCGATAAATACCAAATGAGTGTTGCTGTTTTCGAACGAATGATTGAAGATGTGGTGATGAGCGATTATTATTCGATTGGAGATACTCTGTTTCGCACCTACGCAAACATGGCCACACAGCACCTTACTGGCAGCGAATACACGTTTAGCTACAAGCTGGTAAAATGGTGTCGCTTAAATGGCAGTGCCAGTGTATTTCACCAAAAATTCTCTGGTGAAAATCTTTCTCTTCCACAAAATAAAATTTGGAGCTATAACTCTAAAATATCAGCAAACGTGCAATTGCCTAAAAACTATGCAGTGCAGGCCAATTACTCTTACAATTCAAAAACTATTTCGGCCTACGGATTAAAAGGGAAACTGTGCAATTTAGATCTTGGTATGAGCAAGAGTATTTTCAATAAAAATTTAAGACTGTCGGTAAGAGGAGTAAATTTGCTTGATAGTAAAAATCAGTGGAGGGAATCGGAAAACATGCAATTTGCATCGCGTTCTTTCAAATATCAGAACAACCGCCGTCTTGTTTTGGGTGTGATTTACAAATGGAGTCATGCGGAATAAATAGGGACTGTTCAGAATCGAGCAAGTATCACCTAAAAAAGTCATATTGAGCAATATTTATAATCATCCGAATCTGACAAAATTAATTTAGCAAAAAAAATAAAAACCCGAATCCTTATGGAAACGGGTTTATTCTTTTCTGTTGAGTTTTTCTATTTTACGACACTAATTGATTATTATCGTTTTTATTAAAAGACGCTGTCTTAGCATTAAAATAATTGACAAGAATTTCCGTCGACAGTTCATTTCCCTTGTAATCCCAGCCATATAATCTATAGGTTTCAATCTCATTAGAAAGTTCACAAATTAGAAAACCGTTTTCCGAATCAAAAATATATCTGAATTGCCAAGGTGAAAATTTGTACAACTCATTATTATATGGCTTACTAGTAAATAACCTACCTTTAAATTCCGTTGAAAGATATGCCTCTCCACATAAATCAAAATAATTCTGTTTCTGTTTTTCTGATAAATTTATATACATGTTCCTTCCTCTTTAATATCCTATTTTATAAGTAACAAAAGCCTAACATTTCAGGTCTACCAACCCGATTATTGACCTATCTACGGAAGAATTTGTGTAAGGTTTCTAAAACTTTCGTTGATTATAAAAAAAAGTCCAACTACATAAAAGGAGTCGGACTATTCAATTCACACTACATCTAATCAATCGCGCAATAGGCACAATAGTACGACCAGTTATCTATTTTTGTTTCCAAGCTCTAAAATAGTTCACCTTATATTCCCCATCCAATCGCTTGTCATCGGGCAATGCACCAAACCACTTGTTTGATTCACAGTTAAAATTAACTTCCAATGGCTGATGCCAATGGGTATTTTCGGCTTCACGAAACAATATTCCATCGATGTAGAACCGAATGTATTTTGGAGTCCATTCCAATCCCCACACATGAAAATCGGCCTGCAATTCTTCAGGGAAATAGTACTTCTTGGCTCTCGAAAAATGTTTTTTAATATCTCCTTTGTCTTTTGGCGTTTTAAAAACATGAATATTGGAATTCAAATCGTGACGATTGTAGGACAAGCCAGGTGCATTTTCACAAATGTCTATCTCTGTCCACCAGTCTTTACTACCATTTGTCATCCAAAAACCCGAAACCCAGGGAGCATCCATTAATTGCACTTCCGCCTCGAAATATCCGTACAGAAATTTTGTTTTACTCTTAATAAAACCTGTAGAATGTGTGAAACCTTCGGGAAGTTGTTCATCTCCATGTTTGTTAACGCGAATCACTACATTTCCATTTTCCAAACTCACATTCGACCCGTGAAAATAGGTTGGTTGTCTGCCTTTCCAACCAGGATTATTTGGATACCAACGTTTTTCATTTAGTTGTGTTGCATTGAACTCGTCCGAATACTTTTCCAGTTTCGTCCAATCTTTCGAATTGGCTTGGTCGGAAAGCGGAAAGTCTGCAGTAGACCGTACTGGTGCCTGTTCTAAATTCACCGAATCGACATAGTTTTTTGGCGGAATGGTTAAGTTCTGGGCAAAAGCAGATCCACCAATTGCTATAGCCAGCGTTAAAAGGGTTATTAATTTTAATTTCATGAGCGTATTTATTCCTGTTAAGTCTGTTTAATTATTTTTTAAGCTAATCAACACAACACCATTAGCACCTCTTGAGCCATAAGCTGCCGCTTCGTTACCAATTAAGACCTTTACCGATTTCACTTGAGCAGGACTCAATCCCGAAATTTGTTCCGTTACAACACCATCGACTAAAATTAATGCGTGCTCGCCTGATGAAATCGAATTTGCCCCACGTGAATTTAAAAAGACAGATTCAACTCCATTTACACTACCAACCTGAGCTGTTGGATTAACAGCTTGAATGACCTGAAATATAGAAGACATCCGGTCGTAATTATTATTCTCATTCATTTGATTTGCAATGCAGTAATCCAGGGTCTCTTCTTTTAAATACTTCTCGTTAACCGCATTGTAGTGAGCACTCTCATTATTTAAATAAAGAAGATTAACTACAAGATCATTTTCACCTCGATAACGAACCGTTTGGCCAACGAAGCCATTTGCTTTAAATTTAATTACATCCTTCTTCGATTTTACCTGAATGCTAAAGTATCCTAAAGAATCTGTTAGTACTGTTTGCTTGCTTTTCGAAGCTACAACCGTCACATTATTTAATGGATAATATTTAAAGGCAGTTACTTTTCCTTTTAAGACCGTTGTTTGCGCTTGCACGCCAGTAAAAGCAAAGGCAATTGAAAGGATAAGTACAGCAAGTTTTAGTTTCATATTTTGGGATTTATTGTTGAATGAATCAACGGTTAGTATTGTCTTTTTGTTTCTATTTCAGATATCAAGAACCTGTTGAGCGGGATCGAATACTTATTTCCGACTGCTTGTTTCGTTTTTAATTTTTTGAAGTTTAGCATCCAATTTCACTACCAATTTCGGATTAGACTCAGCAAGATTGTTCAGTTCTTTCGGATCATCCTCTAAATTGTACAATTGAGCCTTGGTACTTAAGCCAGATTCAATATTTTTCTCCGTTTTAATCCAACCACCAGCATTCTTTGTAGCTTGAATGTATTTCCATTTTCCTTCACGAATGGATAAAGTATATGCTTCTTCAACTAATTCGGCTCTCCCTTTGTTATCAGTACCCAAGTAAGTTTCCAACTGATTGAAACTATCCGGAGCCTCTCCATCTTGCAATTCATGATTTACTAAAGATGCAATAGATGCATAAAGGTCAACATGACCAACTAAAGCATTGCTAGTTTGTCCGCCTTTAATTTTATTTGGCCAGTAAGCGATGGTTGGCACACGGGTTCCTGCTTCGTAAGCAGAATATTTACCACCACGGTAAATTCCCCCAGGCTTATGATCGCCTAGCAATTCCATAGCTTTATCGTCGTAACCATCGTTTATCACAGGGCCATTATCCGATGAGAAAACAATTAGAGTATTGTCTAGAAGGCCTTTGGACTTTAAATAATCAACCAATTGTCCGGTGATGTAATCCATTTGAACAATGGCATCACCACGAACACCCATCGTACTTTTTCCAGCAAAACGAAGAGCAGGCAAACGGGGAACATGAATATCAAGAAAAGCAAAATATAGGAAAAATGGAGTTTCCTGATTCTCATCAATAAAGCTTCTCGCCTTTGAAAGCATTTGGAAAGGAATGGTCTCATCTTTCCAGCGGGCAGCATTTCCTCCTGTCATGTATCCAATTCGGCTTATTCCGTTTACAATGGTATTTGAATGTTGCTTATCGGCACCGTAACGCAATAAATCCGGATTTTTGGTTCCTGTAGGATCTGTTCCTACCATTCCATCGTAACTGACTGTTATCGGATCGTTTTGATCCAAGCCAAGAACCTTATGATTTTCAAGTAATACACAGGGAACACGGTCTCCCGTTGCCGGGATTAGGTAAGAATAATCGAAACCAATCTCCAGTGGGCCTGGTTTCACATCTCCATTCCAATCCACATTTCCATTGCCTAATCCCAAATGCCATTTTCCAATTACAGCAGTCTTATAACCTTCCTGTTGTAACATAGATGGCAATGTTGGTGTTCCTGGCTCAATCAGTAAAGGTGCATCACCTTGTAAAACAGCTGCATTTTTACGGAATGCATAACTCCCCGTCAACAAAGAGTAACGCGAAGGCGTACAAGTAGCCGCCGAACAATGTGCATCGGTAAATAGGATGCCGTTTTGCGCTAATTTATCCACATTAGGGGTTTGCACTCCAGTAGCTCCGGTACACGATAAATCTCCGTATCCTAAATCATCAACGTAAATTACGACGATGTTTGGTTTGCTGTTCTCCTTCTTTTCCACTGCGCCAGCAACAGCACTCATACTCAGGATTGCTGCAACAGTAAATGATGAAAATAGTTTTTGCTTCCAGTTCATTATTTATTTTTATTAGTAGGTTTGATAATTAGAACAGCATCAGCTTTATTGTACCAAGGCGATTCAAAGTCTTGTTTTTTATTCACATTCAATAATTCGCTGTACTCTCCGCTAAGTGTATTCATCCACTGAAGTGATATCGATTCATTCTCTTTGAACAGAAATTCTCCTCGAAATTTGTAGGTATCCTTGGGCACATAAAACAGATAGGTGTCATCACTTTTTAAGCAATAGCCTGCCTGGTTGTGCCAAGGTGTTGGTTTGAACTTGCTGAAATCGAATTTTGAAAACAGACTGGTCATGTATTTAAAATACTCAAACTTTGGCTTGATAAAACCCTCCTCTTGTTCGTAAGGATTATAAACCACCACATTCCAGCTTGCTGCCTGCCAATAATAGGTAGAATAAACTCCGGCAAAAACACATTGATAATTTCTTTTCAAACATGTTTCGGCATTCACATAACTACCCGTAAACACCTCGTAAGGCGACTCCTCGTAGCCTCCGTGCTCAATATTAAAAACAGGTTTATCTGAGTATTTGTTGTAATCATCCAACATGTTGGTGTAAAGAGAATACGTCCAATCCTGTCGGGATATAAAGTCAACCGATTCGGCATGACGCTTGCAAAAGCCATAATCATGAACCGTAACCAATCGATTAAATGAATTGTTCTCCCGCAATCTCTTTATACGCTCCAATATATAAGCATCATCAGCACGACCATAATACAAAGCTTCTTTCGATACATCCCACATTACATTTGGAAAGGCTCCGTATCGTTTCACCACATAATCGTAATACATGTTATCAGCATCAGAATTCATTTCAGGCCAGGCAACCAACTTGTTCCACACATAAATCATTAAATGAGAAACAATGTTTTTATCATGCATCAATGCAATAGTACGGTCCAGTTTCTTAAAAAACTCAACATTTAAACTTGAATAATCAGGATTCTCATTGTTTCCCAGAAAAGGAAAAATATCTTTCGGTGCTCCATATTCATGTTCCGGATGCTCCTTTAGTTCGTCGTCTTTTTTCCAACTAACATCGTAAGAAAAAACATTCATAACTACCTGATTGAATCCATTTTCGTGCAACAAATTTAAAAGGTGATCGGTTTTAGGCAAAGCTTCTTGGTTATGATAATCCAAAGCATACAACCAATCGCACTCAAAAGCAGTTAGGAAATACGATTCCCCATTTTCGTAAAAGAAGTTTCTTGGTTTTTCAGGATTCAAGACAATTCCACCTTTGTGTTCGTTACTTGTTTCATTGCTGACAACAAGCTTTCCCTTTTTGCCATTCAGAGTTTTAATTTCTGAGCGAGTTTCGTAGGTCCAAACTCCGGCTACCGATGCCGAAAAACGAACCACCCAATTTCCAGCTCCATTATAAAAACCGGGAACAATTTGCACTTTACCATTCGGATCGGTAAACTGAGCAACAAAATCAATAACAAAAGGATTTTGATTTTTCACATCGGCTTTAAAAGCGATATCAACTACTTCCCATTTTTTTATGGTGTTATTTTTTTTTGAATGTTTTACCGTTTTTATTTCAGCCTGAAGCGAATTAAAATAAATTAATCCCAACAGCACAAATACAAATTGTTTAATAGTAGACATAGAAATTGTGTAATCGGTTAATATGTTATCAAAATTACTCAAGCTACAACTGTCATTATGGGATAGAATCGTATGAAAAAAGGGGGCATTTAAAAGCTCTCGAAATCGTCTTTCACCATTACCTTAACTTACTGACTGTTAAAACAAATATCAATTCATGAATTTGCAGTTCAATAAATACAGTTTGACCCTCTCCTTTTTAATTAAAAAGTGCGAAATTGCGCTTCGTATTTTCCAATCGAAATAAAATTAATTTATCAACATGAAGTATTTCTTAGCTCTGGTTCTCTCCATTTCACTTTTTGTTTCCTGCAACAATCTTCCAAAACAAATTACTATTAAGCCAACTTCCGAGGCATTAAATTATATGGGACGAACCGTATGGGCTATCGATTCATCGGTGGCAGAATTATGCTGGTCGGGAGCTTCTGTTTCCCTAAACTTCGAAGGAGAAAATCTAAAAGCAACGCTTAAGAATAGCGAGCGTGACAATTACTACAATGTAATTATTGACGGTGTGGCAGACACAATTTTGCACATCGACACTCTAAGAAAGGAATATGTTTTAGCCAAAAACCTACAGAAAGGAAAACACAACATTCAACTATTTAGAAGAACCGAATGGACCTTTGGTAAAACTCAATTTTATGGATTTAAGATAGAAGGCAATGCAAAATTGCTTCCTGCAGATTCAAAAAAGAAACGAAGCATTGAATTTTATGGCAATTCAATAACTGCTGGTCACGGAGTCGACGATCCAACAGATCAAGATCGTTGGGACAGCATCTACTCAAACAATTACCACACCTACGCTTCAGTTGCAGCACGACATTTTGATGCTCAGTATTCATGTATTGCGAGAGGTGGGATTGGAATCATGGTGAGTTGGTTCAACCAAATTATGCCCGAATTATATTATCGTCACGATCCAACAGATAGTAATTCCAAGTGGGATTTTAAATCAAATCCTGTTGATGTGGTCGTTGTTAACTTGTTTCAAAACGATTCATGGATTGTAAATTACCAAGAACATGAAGAATACAAAAGAAGATTTACCAACAACACACCAGACAAAAAATACATTATTAAAGCATACGCCAATTTCATAAGCAAAATTAGAGGACATTATCCAAATGCTAATATTGTTTGTATGCTAGGCAATATGGATGTAACTCAAGAAGGTTCTCTGTGGCCTGAATATGTAGAAGAAGCCATTACAACTTTAAAGGATGATAAAATATCAAGCTTTTTTATGCCGTACAAAAATAGCGAAGGCCATCCTAAAATAGCAGATCAAAAACTTATGGGCGAAGCACTAATTCAACACATAGAAGAAACTATTGGTTGGTAAAAAAACCTTATAAATAAAACCCCACGCAGTCGACTGCGTGGGGTTCTCACTTCAGACTCGCCAAAACAAGCCTTTAACTAACCAACTAAATCTAATTAACAATTACTTTTTGGGTATAAACATCATTTTCACCTGTTAATCTCATAATGTACATCCCTTTACTGGTTGGCATATCAGAAATATGAATTTCCGATTGTCCTCTGTTTATATTTTCTGATTTAACCACTTTCCCGTTCATTGAAACCAATTCGATAGTTTCAAAAGTATTTTCTGCCATCAACACCTTCATCCATCCTTCTGTTACTAAAGTTGGATACACCGTAATGCCATATTCTTTTGCATCTGTAATGCCTACAGCCAATCTGTTATCGTGCAAATTCACCTGCAAAATTACCGAGCTAACCCGACCATCGGAATCAGGAAACTGAATGGATACCTCATTATCCGCTTTTAAATATTCAATCGGCACCGGAATCTCAATCATTCCAAAGAAATCATCGCGGTTGGCCTGATCGTATCCTGCCCAATTGGTTGGAACCGTTACATTGTTGCCGTTTACTTTAATGCTTGGCGTTTTGGAACGGTTGTGCTTTCGGCCAATGGACATACGTAAACTTGCTGTTCCTCCATTTTCACCTGCATCAACATCATTAAAATGAAATTTAAGAGCTCCAGAAATTGATTTCAAGTGTTCACTTGTATAGTATTTTGTTGTATGAATTGCATTATCGAATACAATATTTTTAGAAAATGTATATTCTATCACCACTGTCTCGTCTGCATTTAGTTTGAGACTGCTTGGCGCTGTATTTTGAGTTTTATCGGAATAAAGCGGATCTTGATTGTCCCAAATCTTTAAACTTTTAATTCGCACACTCGATAAATCATTTAGTTCTTCAAAAGTTGCCAAATCAACAGTAGCATCCTTCTCATCCAGATTACTTAGAGCCAAATACATTTTATCTTCATTCACAAATGCCTGAGTTTGAATATCCGGATTGTTCGAACCAACAAAAACCCTTTTTCCTCTTACATCCTGCCACAACTCAAAAAAGTGCACACGTGGTGTAAAAACCCACTCTGTAGTGCTCGACAAGGGAACCCCTAAATTTTTAGGACGCCAAAGTACCGATCCATAAGGTTGATAATTGTTGGCCTTAGTTATGTGCCAGGTTGCTTTCGATCCAATAAAAGGAATTGCAATCATCATATTATTTTCCCGATCCAACAGGTTGAATAAGATGTGATTTATGGATTTTATCGACTGTACGCTTTTCACATCGCTATAAGCATCACCATAGCCTTTTTCAATGCCTCCAAACTCAGTAATGGCATGAGGTTTTACAACACCCCATTTTGCAAAGCTATAGGTCTCAATTAAATCTAAAATTGCTTCGGAATTGGAACCTGATCGTTTTGAATCTGCTCCGGCAACATTAATTCCATCGTATAAGTGAGTTGCAAAAGCATCCATATGCTCACCTGCAACATCCATAAACATCTTCATGCGTGTGTCCCAGTGACCAAAATCCCACAACTCAACAGAAGGCCATGCACTCGAATAGCCAATCACGCTTACTTTTTCCAATCCTGCTGTTTCATCAAATTTCTTTCCAATCGCACCAAACCATTCTGCCATACGAACTCTCATCTTCTGATCATCGGGTTGCTCAGCACTAAAATCGGCATCGCCCGCATGCACAAAAGGTTCATTCATAGGCTCAAACCACAATGGTCGATCCTCATCAGTAAAAAAATACTTGAAGTATTGTGCAGACCAGTCTGCTGCTTTATCTGCATCCACGCTCCAACGTGCTACGTTGGCCGGATGTTCCGTAATAATCTGCCTATTTGAATGACGCCACCAGTTAGATTGTGATTGGGTATAGGCTATTTGACCATTTCCTTGACTTATAATAGAAGCTTCGTCTTCAGGATAAACTCCAACCACTCCACTTGCTTTATTTTTGGCCACAGAAAATGGTCCCCAAAAACAACGACCAAAACCAGCATTTAACTCTCCGGTATACTGCTCATATTCAGCATCAGAAATATCTTTATCGCCCCAAGTGGTATGCGAATTAAAATATTTGGCTCTATCCAATTCTGAGACATCGCCAAGATAACGTTGCATGGATGGATCCACCGTAATTTTATTTTGAGCATTTGAACCATTACAAGCAAATACGATTAAGAGAGTACAAAGAGTATAAATTTTATTCATAGAAATTATTTAAATCGTTTTCGATTCTACAAAGAGGTGAAAAACAGAGCACAAATCAGGAAAAAAAATCAAAGTAATTACAGGGGGATTTTCTTAGCCAATTCGCTTAAAGATTTAAAGAGCCAAGCCTTTTGTAAAAAAAGCAATTGCTTCTTAAATACTAAGAAGCAATTGCCATACAATAAAGATATTCACTTACGAATAAACTCGTTTTTAAAATCTTTTAAAAACTCCATTCACTATTTCTTATTTCTATAAAATTCCTGAAGAGTGTAAAAAGCTTTTTTTCGATTGCCGGTTTCCGAAATTAAACCTTTTCGATTCCAACCATCCTGATAAGGAATCAACATTCTTCGAGGAGAACGAAAGTCAGCAAGAATCCATGGTGTTATTCCACTCAATTGGGGTATTTTATCGAGGGTAGGCAATGTTTCCTTGTAAAGTAATTCTTGGAATTCTTCACTCCAACGTGTCAGGCTATCTGCATGAAAACCTTGTAAAGCACCTGCTCCAAACTCTGATATGATAATTGGCTTATCCAAATCGACTTCCCAACGAATATTTTTAATGTTATCAACCTCACCACCATACCAACCGTAATATTGGTTAAAACTTAAAACATCAACGACTTCGGCAAATTTATCCTCAACAATCATCGTATTTTGTTCCCCTTTTTTTCCATGATCTTCTAATGCTGCACTAATTAATCGTGTATTATCAATAGAGCGCGCAGTTTTTGCAAGATTCGATAAAAAGACAAAACGAGCATCGGTTTGTGGAGTTTCGTTGGCCATAGACCAAATTATTACAGAAGCTCGATTTTTATCTCGACTAATAACTTCCTTTAATTGATTTTCGGCATTTGCATATGTTTCCAGATTCTCCCATTGAATGGTCCAATAAACAGGATTCTCCTCCCATACTAATATTCCCATTTTATCCGCTAGGCGAAGCATGTTCTCGTTGTGTGGATAATGAGCCAAACGAACAAAATTACAGCCTAATTCTTTAGTCCAATTCAGAAGCATTTGTGCATCTTCCATTGAATGAGCTCGACCTCCACGCATTACATTTTCTTCGTGCATGCAAATTCCTTTCAAGAAAACAACTTCTCCATTCAAGAGAATATCAGAACCTTTGGTTGCAATAGTTCTAAAACCTATTTCATCGCTAAGCTGGTCATCTTCAGTGCTAAACTCAACATGATATAGTTTAGGCGATTTATCACTCCAAAACTTCAATTTCTTTACTGGAAACTGAAACTTTAGGTATCCATTTTCATCAGTTGTAAATGATTTCTCAATCTTCAATTCGGGAATACTTACATTCACTTTAGAATTTGATTTTCCAGCACCATCCAGCTGAAAATATCCAGTCATTATTCCAGCATTATCCTTAGCCAGTTGTAAACTATAATCCTGAATAAAAGTTTTATTCAATTCGTAAATCGTAACATCACGTGTTATTCCACCATAATTCCACCAATCGGTATTTAAAGTTGGAACTTCGTCTGCTGCACGTTTATTGTCGACCCTTACAATCACAAAATTATCTTTCTGTTTTACCAGATGACTCATCTCAAAATTAAAAGGAGTAAATCCACCTTTATGCATCCCTAATTTCTTGCCATTTACATATACATCAGCACGATAATTAACAGCTCCAAAATGTAAAAAGTAACGTTTTTCAGGATTGTAATCGGGTAAATCGAATGATTTTTTGTACCACAAGGAACCTTCGTAATAAAAGAGTTTTTCTTTTTGAGAATTCCAGTCACCAGGCACTAATAAAGTAGGTGCTAAATCAAAATTATATTCAACCAATTCCATCTTATCCTTTGGCTTTTTGTTCAAGTAAAAAGCTCCCGCTCCTGGATTTTCCGAATCATCATGAGGTTTCCTCCGATAATTGTAATATCCGGTTTCATACACATCAACAATATAATGCCACTTCCCATTTAAACTAATTCCTTCCCTTGAAAAGTTATTGTGTATCAATGGCTCATTCGCGTTAGCTACAATACTAAATAACAAAAAGCTAAAGCTTAATATTTGTTTTATCATTCTTCGATTTATTTATTAATATGAAGTTATATCTACCCTATTATTTCTGATTTTTAGAGTACAGTTTGTATACCTCAGAACCAGCACTTAAAAATGCACCGCTTCCATACACTTCCGACTTATCGGCCCAAGCTTTACCGGGTGCCGCGCCTACTGGTTGTACGTAGCCTAACATTCCATCTTTAGTAATGTAACTGCACATTGCCTTCCATCCTTTAGTAACAGCGGGCTCGTAGGTTTCACGATCTAAAATTCCATTATTAATGCCCCACGCCAAACCAAAAACATAAAAAGAAGAACCACTGGTTTCTGGAGTGGGATAAAATTCCTGACCGAGTAAACTCATGGCCCAATGCCCTTCGGGAGTTTGTATTTTAACAAGTTTTTTAGCCATTTTTTTATAGATGCCTAAAAAATATTTGTACTCCTTTGTTTTCTTTCTATAAAATTCTTGAAGGGTATAAAAAGCTTTTTTCCGATTCCATCCTGCCACAACTTATTAAAGGACACACTTGGTGCAAGACCCCATTCTGTGATCCTCGACAACGAAACGCCCATATTTTTATGGACGCCAAAGTACTCAGCCGTAAGCTTGATGATCGTTACGTTCAGAATAGCAATAGTGACCGAATGTTGGCTATATTTCTGTCAAGTTACATCACTTTATTTTACCGTTAAATAGGCTGTTGTTTTATATATATTATTGTGTGGATTTATTATATCATTGCATTTTAGCTGCCAACTCATTTTTTAACTCCTTCACTAATTCAAGGTGTTTATCCGCCACATTTTTGGTTTCATTTTCCGAAGTTGTATGATCATATAATTCTACAAAACCATCCTTATGAAGAGTCATCCGATGCGTTGCCGTTCTTATTGTAGAAGCCTCATTCGTGTAAGCTACAGCTGAGTGACCAGTTGTATTCGGATATTCTAATATTTCCTTCAAAGATACTCCTTGAACAAATTCAGGAATCTCAACTCCTGTTAAATCACACAAAGTTGGGAAGATATCCAGTGTCTCAACGATAGCATTGGTTTTGTAACCTTCATGTTTCATTCCAGGATAGTAAATTATCATTGGTGAATGTAAGGATTCCTCAAACAAACTATGCTTTCCCCAAATGGCGTGTTCTCCCAAATGCCAACCATGGTCACCCCAAAGTACAACAATGGTATTTTTATCTGCTCCTGTACGTTTCAATTCCTCAAGAATTTTCCCCACTTGGGCATCGGCGTAACTAACACAAGCTGCATAATGACGACGCACCTCATCAGCAAAGGCCATATCTTTATTTGGGTCTTTTCCCCAGCGGTTGTAATTCATAAATTCACCGGAACTGTGCCATGTGGTTTTTCCTTCTGGTTTTTGAGGGTGTTCTATTGATGGAAATTTAACACCCTCATACAAGTCAAAATAAGATTTTGGTGCTCCAAAAGGTAAATGTGGTTTAATAATTCCAACGGCTAGAAAAAACGGTTTTTCTTCATCTGTCGAAAGTACTCTTAATTGTTTCAATGCCTCATTTGTAATCGCTCCGTCTGGATATATATTATCATCCCCCTCTACGGTTTGAAAAACGTCCATATCACCGGCTTTTATTCGAACTTCTCCATGAGCCAATCCGTGCATCATTCCACGAGGATGCTCCCATTCCGCAATTGGCATAAGGTGTTTGTCCCATGCTTTAGGAACTTCAATTATTGTGCTATCATTCCAATCACTACCACCCCTTCCGCCAGGGTGATGAGATACTTTTCCAACTGAAACTGTCGCATAACCATGTGTTTTGAACCACTCCGGCATACTTGGATGGATAGTCTCAATCCCTTTTGCAATTTTATTTGCTCGAAGGAAAAGTGCATTGTTGTTTGCTGGCCCGTACTGACCTGTTAGTAAGGTATAACGAGATGGGCCACAACTTGGAGCATTAACAAAATGTTTCTGAAAAGAAACACCATTTGCTGCGAGTCGGTCAATATTTGGAGAAGAAATATACTCTGCCCCAAAACATTTCAATTCAGGTCGAAGGTCATCAATACAAATTAATAGAACATTCTGTTTTCCTTCTTTGGATGGTTTTGAACATTGAAAAAATAACAGGGCACAAAAAAACAGTGCAAATAGTATATGCTTATTTTTCATTTTTATAGTTTTCATTCGACTCTCTATCCGGAATAATGACACACAAAATAAGAGTAACTCACTCTTACTATCTTTAAAATTTTCAATCTATTATTTCTGAGCTTTAGAATACAATTTAAACACTTCAGAACCCGCACTTAAAAATGCGCCGCTTCCATATACTTCCGATTTATCGGCCCATGCTTTCCCCGGTGCTGCACCTATTGGTTGCACATAGCCCAACATTCCATCTTTGGTGATATAACTGCACATTGCATTCCATCCTTTTGCAACCGCTGGCTCGTAAGTTATGCGATCTAAAATTCCTTGATTTATGCCCCAGGCTAAACCAAAAACATAAAAGGAAGATCCACTGGTTTCAGGTGTTGGATAAAATTCCTGACCTAATAAGCTCATGGCCCAATGTCCTTGTGGAGTTTGTATTTGAAGCAGTTTTTTAGCCATTTTTTTATAGATACCCAGGAAATACTTGTATTCCTTTGTTTTCGGATTGAGCTCATTCATAATGTTCGCCAATCCCGCAAACACCCATCCATTACCTCTTGCCCAAAATATCTTGGTTCCATGATCCAGTTTCCCCATAAAACTCTGATCTCTGTAATACAGATTCTCCTTTTTATCGAATAAAAAATCGGTAGTCGCCTTGTACTCTTTCACCATAAAATCGAGATACTCTTTCTTTCCCGTAATTTGATACAATTTAGCCCAAACAGGTGGCGACATAAACAAAGCATCGCACCAATTCCATCTATCCTGATGAAATTTTGTTCTCCACTCTAAAGAACTTTGCGATGGATGATATCGAATAAAATCGAATTGTTTTATCATAGGAGCAAGCATCTCCTTGTCATCATATTTTCGATACAACTCGCAATACAATTGCCCTACGGTATGATCATCGGCATGATACTGTCTGTGATGCAATTTCCATTCATTCTCTTCCCCAATCTTCTTCAACCACTCATAATACTGATCATCTCCGGCCATTGCCGCCCATTTTACCATACCTACATAAAGCGCTCCGTTTGTCCAGTCAAGCGGATGATGAGCTTTCTCTCTTCCACTATAGGTATCTCTGAAATGTTCAATTTGCCAATCAGCAACACGTTTCATTTCCTTTTTCACCTCATCGGGCTTTATACTTTGCGAAAAGCCAGGCAGAATAAATAATACCAAAAGGCTAAGGATAATAAATTTGTTAAGTTTCATATGATTATAATTTGTTTTTTAGTTGCCATATGGAACTTACCATGCTGGAATAATCATCCTCCTGTGTGTCAAAATCACTTTGGCATGGACGTTTCATATGTTTATAATTTTATGTTTTTACCATATGGAACTTACCATATAATCATTTCCCTGTGTGTAGAAAGCTTTATACATGGACGTTTCATATCAACTATTTTAAGGGTTTGGGTATCAGAATATAATTAGTCTAAAATATAATCAATTCGTGTTTTATAATTGGAATAATGAACATATTTTTCGTTTACCATCCAAAGCAACACCATTTTATCTCCTTGTTTCATGTTTTGAGGAACAACAGGTCGAACATTATCGTATTTCGAATTTTGCGTAATTGCCGTTGTTTTCCATGACATTCCATGATCAGAAGTGACTCTCTTTTCAATTTCAAAAATTCCATTTACCTCTCTAGAAATGTAAATTGTATTTTCCTTTAGTGGATGAATGGTCATTCCTCCCGAATAGTGAGGTTCTTTTTCAATCTCCCCCTCTTGTGTTTGCGGAAACCACTTTCCAGAATTACATATCTCATTGTCGATCCATTCTCCTTTTACATATTGGGTATAATGATACAAATGCTCTGTTTCTTTCGGATATCGCGCATATAGGATAACTGGATTCCCTTTTTTATCAGCACTTACATCGTAAACCCAGGCTCTTCCCTCTTGGTCTGTCGCTTTATAAACTATTGAAGCATCTTTCGGCTCAAAAGGCAGTTCATCTACATCACATATTTTAGTTCCATCTATTCTCCAAAATGCTCCCTTCTCATAACAGGCATAATATACCGAATTGGTTTTCTCGTTACGCGGATGACCATCTGTAAAAACAATATGAATTTTAGATTGTCCATCAGAATAGTATCGCACATACGGACGATTTCCTCCTTGAAATGGCTGGTTGGTGATAAACACACGAGCATCCGAGAATGTTTTCCCATTGTCATCCGACCACATCATGTTTGGTTTAAAACCTGTCCATCTTCCAAAACAATAGATACGTCCATTTTCCTTTTTTAGTTGAAAAGGATTTGCATAAGTCACACACTTTCGTGGATATAATTTAAACTGTTCGTCATTCAATACCTTTTTTGTATAAAGCGTTGAAAATTCAGTTTCGCCCTTATTCAAATGATGAAATCGAACCACTGTATCCATGTGCTTTGCATACGCCATTAGAACACCACCATCGTTCAATTCCAAAAAAGCTGGATTGGCATGATCATCCTTATCTAGGTTTGAGCTCACAATTTGAGTTTTCTTCTCACCAGTTTTCAAATTAAGAATTGCTGTTGTAATAGAACCATTTTCACTGACCCAACCGGTTACTATTTCATCAGCAACATTGTGTTTATAAATAGCTCTTGGCGCAGAGAACCAACACCACGCCCCATCATCGGTTAGTGTTTTCTGCTGAGCAAACAAATTGCCTGTTAGCAATAAAAAGCAAACGACTGATAAAATAGCTCTTGTCATTTTCATATGTTTATAATTTTATGTTTTTGTCATATGGAACTTACCATATAATCATCTCCCTGTGTGTAGAAAGCTTTATACATGGACGTTTCATAGATTTTAATTTAAAAAATTATCTACTATTACAATTGCGGATATAAATAAGATTAGTAGAAATTACCATTCCTTCTAATCATTATTCCAAATGAACACTATTCCAGGCATTTTGTTTATCTTTAACACTGCTTTAACGGTACTTGTAACGGTTAAGTTCAACCGTATAAAACTAACTAATAGTCAGTTGCCAAACGAAATCATGATACATCCCATTTCCAATCAATGAATATATCCACAGAAAAAAAACGATTAGCGGTTGATGAAATCCGTAAAAGCGGGACTTTTTCGAAGGCTCCAACAAGTAGCTCCATGCTACAATATTTGTTCGAGGAAACACTAAAAGGAACCGATTTAAAAGAAAAGCTTATCGAGATTGATTTTTTTGGAGAATCAAAAAACACAGACAAAAGCAATCCTCGGGTTCGGGTAAACATTTACAACCTGAGAAAAAAACTGACCTCCTATTATGAGAAAGAAGGTAAAAATGATACATGGCAATTATGTATTGACAAGGGACAATATCAGGTAAGCTTCATTACAAAGAATCGTAAAGAGCGTTTTCTTGCAGTGAGTAAACCAACTATTCTAATCCCTTACCTGCTTCTGTTTGTTGTCCTATTGGTATTTGCCTTAAATAGTATACCGAAAAAAGCCCCAGTATTATGGCGTTCATTTCTTAGCAATAAAACTGCCACAACTTTATTTGTTGGTGATGTGTTTGGCATAATGGGTACAACCGCTACGGGAAACGTTGGCTGGAACAGAGATTACAATATCAATGACTTGAAAGAATTTTATCAGTTCTGTGAAAACAAACCTGAGCTTGCCGGCGATCTAAAACCATCAAACTATTCTTACACAAACGGAATGGCGGCCGTATCAACACAAAGACTTAGCCTGTTGTTTAAAGATTACGAGAAAGAGTTCAACATCCGATTTTCAATGCAAAGCACCATTGCTGATATCAAAGAGGGAAATTCCATCTACATTGGTCCCATAAAAAACAACAATAAATTTGTTCACTTTTTTAATGAAGAAAATCCCTACTTTAAAATTGATGGTGACCGTCTACTGTTTTCGAATCATCCTAGCCTAAAAGATACTGTATTAAATCTTATTTCTAATGGAACAGAATCTGACTACGCCATTGTTTCCAAAATACCCGGCCCGGATAATAGCGAACAATTCATTTTCTTTTCGAATCACGATATTGGAGTTCGCTCTACCGTTGAATACTTTACGAATATTGATTCCATTCAACATTTTACAGAGAAGTATCTAGATGAAAAAAGTCATTTTACCGCTGTTTTTCTTACTAAAGGAGTTAGCCGAACCAATACTGATTTGGATTTGATTTGGGCAGTTGCACATTAAATAGATCAACTCTCAAAATCCATTTAGATTTGATCTAAAGCAAGGATTATAGTACTCCCACCCAATTATGTCCTTTAAAATCTATAAACCTCTTAAATACTTCCCTTAGTCTTTGAATTTAAATGAATACAACTTATCAGTTCATCAAACTCTGAATTTAATACCCATAAAAAAAGAGGATATCCAATAGGATACCCTCTTCTCTCACTAATCATCCTTATTCACCTCTAAATAAGAACTTAAATCATTAAATACCTATAAATTAGGATTTAAATCAATTTCTGTTTCTGGAATTGGAGCATACCAAAGGGCCTTATTGTTAGGATCTCCTACCAGTGGAACCTCACGTGAATCACGTAAAGCATTTACAGTACCTACCTTTTCCAAACGAACAAGATCCAACCATCTATTTCCACCAATTTCTGATACAAATTCGTAGGCACGCTCTTTTACAATAGCATCAATAATTGCTTGTTTAGAGCTCAATTGAGCGGCTGTATAATCAACACTTGCATCAGCATCTTCCCAAAAACCTGCACCCAAAGCCGCAACCTCATCAGAGGTGGTCGCACCACCAGCGTAAGCTCTTCGCTTCACCATATTTAAATAGTTAATTGCATCAGCTTCAGCGCCTGTATTCGCACAAGCCTCAGCATACATCAACAATACTTCAGCGTAACGCATTGCAGCTACATCATTATGACTTTGCCAAGTATGAAGAAATTCTGGTCTACCTTGAATTGTACCGTAAAGCAACTTGGTATTCACAGGATGTGCATATGTAATGGCATCTACTGAAGTTGTACTTGTTGTAGCATTCTTACGATATCCGTCAGGAAAACCCGAATAGAAATTCCATTCTATGAACATATCCATCCAAGCGGCCCAAAATGCACCATACCAGCGACTCTCACCACTAATTGGCCAAGGCTGACGCTTGTATTGATGTGCAAAAATGATCTCCTTGTTATTTTCCCAAGGCTCACCAAAATTGTGCATATAATCATCCATTAATGAATAAACATTAGCATCAATAA
Organism: Labilibaculum antarcticum; assembly: GCF_002356295.1. Taxonomy (NCBI): domain Bacteria; kingdom Pseudomonadati; phylum Bacteroidota; class Bacteroidia; order Marinilabiliales; family Marinifilaceae; genus Labilibaculum; species Labilibaculum antarcticum. The sequence continues at coordinate 61,276 of NZ_AP018042.1, forward strand.
TTTGCTTGGTATAAGATTTAACATCTGCCCATTTATCAGTTTCACCATAAGGCCATCCTGTTAATTGCATGTAAGCTTTTGCTATGAAAGCTTTTGCCGCAGTTTTAGTTGCATGTCCATCAACAACAGAAACATCAGTGTCACGTGCATTAACAGCCCATTGCTCAACAAACTTTAAATCACTTATTACCTGAGTTATCACCTCTCTGCTAGGTGTTTTTAACATTTCGTAGTCAGGAGAAGAGGTTAATGGCAAAGGAACATCACCAAAAACTGTTGTCAATCGAAAATATAACAAGGCTCTAACAAAATAAGCATTTGCAAGCGTATTGTTCACAACTGCTTCATCAACTCCTTCTGGGTGTGCCTTTTCGATAAAAGTATTGGCTGCATTTATAGCTCTGTAGTATGCATTCCAAATACCAATAGTACGACCATTTCCACCTGTTAAAGCAAATGTATCACCTTCTCTAAAAACCCACTTATTACCTCCATTATGTGTAGTCAAATCATCAGCACCAGTATAAGCTGCTAATATATCAACTCCCCAGCAAGCACGATTCATTAATCCAAACATTCCGGTAACACCAGATTCTAGGCTTAATTCATCAGCATAAAATGAATCACCGGAAACAGCTCCCAAAGATCCTTCGTCTAAATCTTCGCAAGATACCATACTCGACAGCATCAATCCTCCGAAGATTAACATGATTAAATATGAATATATATTTCGTTTCATAATTGTTTTATTTTTAGAATGTTACTTTTAAACCTGCTGAAAATGTTCTAACAAGAGGATAAGAAAATGCATCAATACCCGCCTGAGAATCACTATTAATATTAGAACTTGATGCCTCAGGATCAAGACCGGAATAATCAGTTATTGTAAGTAAGTTAGTTACACTTCCGTAAAGTCTTAAATTACTAATTCCGATTTGTTGCAACATATTTGCAGGCAAGGTATAACCAATAGTTAAGTTACTTACTTTGAAGAATGAACCATTCTCAACATACTGACTTACTACATAAGAAGCAGAATGATCTGTTCCGACAGGCATAATTTGCTGTGTAGAACCAGAGTTGCTTGGAGACCATCTGTTTAAATATCCTGGATAAAGAATATCCCGGTTCATAACATTTTTTGAATAGTTGTAAATATCATTACCAACCTGGCCTACGCACTGTACACTAAAATCAAAATTTTTGTAGTATAAGCTAGTGTTGAAACCATAAATAAAATCAGGAGATGCATTACCAATAATCTGCCTGTCTGTTCCTTCATAAGATCCGCTATCATCAAGATCTTCGTATCTCATTTCACCAGGTTTTGCGCCATATACTGCAGCTGCAGTGGCTTCATTTTCTTGCCATAATCCGAGAGCTTTTAATCCGTACAAAGAACCCATTGATTTACCCTCTTGTACAATAAATTTATTACCTCCTACGATATTCCAAATACCCAAAGCTTCTTCTGAAGCAACAAAGATATGATCTGCATCAATTCCAAGATCAGTTACTTTATTTTTATTACTGGATACGTTAAAATTAGCAGACCAGCTTAAATCTTTTTTATTCAGGATATTCCAGTTCAAACTAAATTCAAATCCTTTATTTTCAATGTCTGCGAAATTATCAGTAAATGAATTACCTGATAAACCTAAATATGCAGGAGTTGTTCTTGAAATAATAACATCTGATGATTTTTTCTCGTATACATCGAGAGTTGCAGATAATTTTCCTCTTAAAACACTAAAATCAAGTCCAAAATTTAATTGTGATGTTGATTCCCACTGTAATGCTGGATTAGTTAGTTCACCAGGAATCACACCTGCAACAGGAGTTTGATTGTCCCAATAATAATATAGAGGTTGATTTGTTCTTTGGTCAAGAGTAGACTGTGTATCGTAAGCTCCAATAGCTCTGTTACCAGTAACACCATAACCAGCTCTCACTTTCATATTATAAATCCAATCGATATCTTGAATAAAGCTTTCTTCTGAAGCTCTCCAAGCTAATGCCGCAGATGGGAAATAACCCCATTGGTTCCCCTCTTGAAATACAGAAGCTCCATCAGCACGCATCGAAACAGTTACTAAATACTTGTCATCAAAGCTATAATTGATACGACCCATATATGAGCGCATCTTTGTCTCATTATATTCCGAAGAGGACAATGATGGCTTACCATTATTTAAGATATACCATTCATTTGCAAGAGTTGCCAAATCATTCACTTTTGTCTCATTAGATTGATACGAATTCTTTGAAAATTCATAAACAGCTGAAACTTTTAAATGATGCTTGCCAAAATCGTTTTCATATGATAAGATGTCAGTATTTAAATATGAGCTACCTCTATTATACGCTTGACTAGCTGTAATATCGGCTCTTTTAATATTAACATTATTAATCAGATCACGTTTACCATTAAATCCTGTTGAGAAACTACCTGCATTGGATATAAATAAAGTGAAATTATGCCCTAAATCAAATGTTAAATCCAAGTTAGAAGTAATTTTCTCACCAAACGTTTCCTGGTTCTGCATAATGAACTGCTCAGGATTAGCCTCCTGACCTGGTTGGTAACGACCACCGTAACTATTGTAAGTTGAAGGAATGATAAATTCACCGTCAGCATCTTTACTCTCCCAGAATTGAGGATAAAGAACAGAACGCCCGTATGCATTTGCAACACCATTATTCTGACGACCATTATTTTGAGAATCAGTATGAGTTGCGTAGGTATTAAACTTCATATCAATACGATCAGATATTTTCGCAGAGATATTGGAACGCAAAGAATAACGCTTGTAATAGGATTCTTTAATAACACCCTGATCATCCAGCATATTTCCAGAAAAGAAATACTTCAATTTGTCAGAACCTCCAGTTAAATTAACCGTGTAATTTTGTTTGGTTGCTTTACGAGTAATCAAATCACTCCAATTAGTCCCACCATTCTGTTTAAAACCGGCTACTTCTTCAGCAGTAAATGCATCAGGTTGACCCTTAGAAGCATTCTGAAGGTTAATTAATTCTGCCTGATCTCCTGCTGATAAAATATCATACTCGTTGATCATTGAACTGGTACCAGCGTTAGCTTCAAATGAAACTTTTAAGGCACCTTCCTTAGGAGCATTTGTTGTAATTAATATAACACCATTAGAACCTCTTGAACCATAAATAGCAGTAGCTGATGCATCTTTCAAAACATCAATACTTGCGATGTCGTTCGGGTTTATTGTGGAGATATCAGCACCAATAAAACCATCAATAACATACAAAGGTTCGTTACTAAAGTTAATAGAACTACCACCACGAACTCTAATTTTCATTTTCTGTCCTGGTGCACCTGTAGTTTGCTGAATGCTAACTCCAGCAATTTTTCCTTTTAAACCAGCATCGACAGATGAAATAGGAGCTAGTAAAAGATCCTCAGATGAAATTGAAGCTACAGAACCTGTAATGTCCTTCTTTTTAACGGTACCATAACCAATCGCTACAATTTCTTCCAAAGAAATAACATCAGCTTCAAGACCAACATTAATAACAGTTTTACCCGCTACTGCTACTTCACTTGGTGTAAATCCTACAAAAGAGAAAACCAAAATGGAATTTACGTCTGTATTAATGGAATATTGTCCATCAATATTAGTAACTGTACCATTAGTACTACCCTTTTCGTAAACTGTAACTCCAGGTAATGGATCGCCTGATAACTTTTCAGTCACAGTTCCTGTTACCTGAGGACTTTGAGCATACGAATTACTGCTCACAATTAATAAAATAAAAGCTATCACTATGGATAAGCCTTTCCCTCTGTTCTTTTTCATATTTATTCATAATAGGTTAGAAATCAGGTCTAAACTATTAAAAATAAAATTTACAAGAAGGGGTTGTTTGAAACAATCTAGGGGGGCGATCGGTAAAAGCAGGGGATATTAGCAGATTTATAGGGTGGTTTTTAAACCACCAAAAGCCACAACCTGCTCATTATCTATAACATAGCTACCTAATTTAAATTCTGCCAAAATATCGCAAACGTTGACAGATAAAAAATTTGGCCCCTGTATCAATACAGGTACCAAATATCAGTTTTTACTCGTGTTTAACGACACCATAATCTTCCAACATACTATCTGCCGTATATCTTAAGACTTTTGGTTTTCCTTCGCCTCGGGCTTCTTTTAGTAAGCTTTTCCATTGAGTACGAAGATTCTCAACAATTTGCTTTTTACTCGAATCGTTAATTAAGTTGTTCATTTCCTGAGGATCCTTTTTCAAATTGTAAAGTTCTTCATAAACTGCTTTCTCGCCTCTTAAAGGTCCTTCGACAAATGAACGATACAATGCAATATCCGGATCGTGCACAGAATACAACATCGTATTTACATTAATTCCCAACTCTTTCGCGGTTTCAATCTTCACTCTTGCAGAAAGGTTCTCATTCTTGTAGTAGCGAATGTATTTCCATTCCTTATCTTGAACCGATTCGCAACGAGGATTTCCAAATTGCGTAGACCAAAGATTCTCTGTAAATAAATAGTCTCTTACTTTCTCAGCAGAAGCATCAACGATACCTGAAATATTCTTACCCTGATAACTTTTGGGGATCTCAACACCTGCATAAGTTAAAATAGTTGGAGCAATGTCAATTGTTTGTACCAATTCGTCCACCACTCTCCCTCTTACTTTGCTAGATGTCATCGGATTGTAAACGATCATTGGCACGTGAGTGCATTGCTCGTAACACAAGGCTTTTCCTCCCAATCCCTGCTGTCCCATAAAAAGGCCATGATCGGAAGTATAAATAATGACTGTGTTTTTATCCAAGCCCTGTTCTTTCAGACCTGCTCTAAGTTTTCCCAATAAACCGTCAATACCGGTCATGGCTTGCATTTGTCTTATTAAGCGCTCTTTATTATCCTCTATATTATCAACGTAATCATAACCTTGCTGACGATCATCCGCTCTTAACAAATCAGCAGGTAATTTAGGTGTTACAATGTCCTTTTTAGCAATGTAATTTGGCTCTACGGGAATCGGAATGTTACGATACAATTCGCGATAAATAATTGAATCTGTCGCCAATTGTTTCATTGTACCTGTACTCGCTCCATGGGGCAAATTAAAACAGATACTCAAACAGAATGGCTGATCCTCTGGTCGTGAGTCCAAAAAATGAAAGGCTCCATCTAAACGATACTCATTGCTATTTAAAAAATCAGCAACACCTTCAGTCATTATTTCAACCTGCGTATCGTGCTTTGCTCCTTTAAAAATTTCATGCCTTTTCTTAGGGTAAAAACTAAGATGCCCATGACCAGCGTACCAATAATCAAAGGATTTGTCTATCAAACCACTCTGATATCCTCCTTCACCAATAGGCGAATGATTTTTCCCAATGTATCCGGTGTAGTAACCATTATCTTTCATGACAACCGGATAGGATTCTTTCCATGCCTCAGGAGAAACACTAGTTCCGGAATTAAAATTCACACCATGCTTACGCTCAAACTGACTAAGAAACATTGAAACCCGGCTTGGAGTACAAATTGCACTGGTTACATGTGCATTGGTAAAACGCACACCTTGTTCAGCCATTTTATCAAACTGAGGTGTTTTAATTATCTCATTCCCATTACATCCTAATAAATCAAATTGCTGATCGTCTGTAAGGATAAAAATCACATTTGGTTTTGTTCCCTTTTTAACGGATTTAGCGTTTACATTAACCAGTGTAGCTAATGCTAAAGCCAGACTTAAAATTATTTTATTTCTCATTTCTAATCTTTACTAATGTGCTTCATTATAAACCAGCCCAACTTTTGGACGGTGTTCATTAAATCAATAAAAGAAAATTGTACTACAAATAGACAGATTTTCAGCCAATAAGGCAGGGATAAATTATAACGATTATAGGGGGAAATCAAGAATTAGAATGATCTTGAATTTTGACTCGTGGTAAGTCTAAGTTAATTTTCTTGATTGATCAAGACCTTAAAACCTAACTGACTGCAATTCAGAACGCTTAATCGGGCGAAGTATGTTTTCCATGAGCCAAAAACAGAACTAAAACTACTCGGATAACAAAATACAGCACAGATTATGAACCACATTCCCCTGGTCTTGTAAAGTTTTAACTTTACATTTGAGCTACACTTTAAATAATCAGAGAATGAATAAATGATTCCATTCTCTTTAAATCTGCATGGAGCCTAATTCGAGAACTGCATGTGAAGGCTTCAGTTTGCAATAATCCCAATAAACTAGCAATATAATAACCGGTAGTCACCCCCCTTACCCGTTGGGCAGTTACCGCCACACGAATGCTTAGTTGTTGTGTGCAGTATTTTATTATTCAATCTTTATTGGCAAGGTGAATTGAGGTATTTTGCAATTCTTATAGCCTGTTTTTTCGATTCTCAGGCTCGAAAAGTGTCCAAAAATCTTTATCAAATTATCCTCGATGAATTTAAAATTACCAAACTTGTCATCTAATCTTATTTCAATACTATCGTTGGGATTTGAATATGATTCCAGTTTCACAAAGACTATTTGATGATTAATTAAAACATTGTTTATTGTATCGCAATCGGCGAGAACAAATAATTCCCCCTGATATTTCCCTCCCAAATTCAAAGGTTTAATTTTAGCATTATTTTTCAATCTATAGCAAAGAGAAAATACTGGGTCAATGATTGTCTCTTCTTGACAAAAGACATTCTCAACACCAAAAACAATAAAAACTATAATTATTAGTATTCTCATAACTCTAATATTGACCTACAACAAGTGGCTAAGTCGCTATGCGCTTTAAAACACTTATCTATTGTTTGTTATAATCTCTGTGCTTTAGCAAGCATTATTACAATAAAATAAGCTCTTCGTTTTGTAAGATCCTGATTCTTATCACTCATTAAATTACCAATTCAAATTAAACATCATAAGTAAATACCGTAAAATGTTTTGTGTAATTCGTATAAATAGTCACAATAGCTGGGAACTAGTATGTTTTTTCAGCTTGTTGAATTATTATTTATATTAAGTTGACTCAAAAAAATCAAGAGAAATGCTATTTGTTCAGCCAAGAGCTTCGTTTGAGCAATAAAGAATCTTATTTAAGCATAAAATTATACTTCCGTAACATGGATTGGTACTTCCGTGACATGGCAAATGACTTTCCGTAACATGGATTAATGCTTCCGTAACATCAAATAGCTGTTCCGTATCAATGATACTACTCTTCAGTATCATACGGAAGTACAAATACGTGTAACGGAACAATCGAAAAAACGAACGGAAAGGCAAAAACAGGCAAAGGATTAGATACTTGTTGAACAAAATTGTCTTCTCCTGAAATAGCTTGACAAATTATTACTTAATTTTGGATATCACAATGCCACAAATGGATGGAATAACATTTTGTAGAAAAGTAAAAGAGAATACAGTAACAGCTAAAATCCCTTTTATACTTTTAACCGCTAAAACAGACTCCTTGACTCGTATTAAAGGATTTAATTTAGGCATTGATGATTATATGGAAAAACCATTTGACAAACAGCTTTTAATCGCTCGTATTGAGGCTTTACTTGGCAACAGAGAGAAACTCCAATTGGCTCCTATCTAAACAAAAATAATCGCCAAACTTGACAAGACCAAATTTAGTAAAAGTGATGTTCAATTTTGGAGGAAAACAAATACAATTATCAATCAAAATTTTGGAAATCCTAATTTCACAACCGAGATTCTAAATGAAAGATTGAATATGAGTCGGTCTACTTTTTATCGGAAATTTAAAGCACTGAGTGGAGAAAATGCAGCAGATTATATTCGAAAAATCAGATTACACAAAGCAGTCGGACTTTTACAAAAAAAAGAGCTCAACATTCAACAAATTAGTTTGGAAGTCGGTTTCCAAAGTACGTCTCATTTCCGAACTAAGTTTAAAGAGTATTTTGGCAGTACCCCTTCAGAGTATGCATAATCAAATATTTCAGAATCTAAATCATCAAAATGCCCCCCACTTTTCGTTCTAAATTATCACCTAAAGAAGTGGTTCTCTTGATAACTTTAAATTCAAATTAAACTATTTAATAATGCTTACAGTTAAAAGAAATTTATTCACATTCACCCTATTCCTATTTGTCGGAATTTTAAGTGCGAATGCGCAAAACCCACTAGTTACTCACATGTTTACTGCCGACCCAACGGCTCGTGTTTTTAATGGTAAATTATATGTTTATCCTTCAAGCGACACTTATCCTCCTGCGGGAAGAGAAGCAGAGTTCCCTCGCTTTTGTATGCCGGGATATCATGCGTTTTCGTTAGAAAATGGATCTACCTGGAAAGATCATGGCTGGATTCTTAAAGAAAATGATGTGCCTTGGGGCGAAAAAGATACCTACGCAATGTGGGCTCCTGATTGTATTGAAAAAGATGGAAAATATTATTATTACTATCCTGCGAAACCAAAAAACGATAAGGCTTTTAGACGAATTGGCGTAGGAGTTTCTGACAATCCAACGGGTCCATTTAAATGGGAGAAAAGTTTCATAAAAGAGGTGACTGGTATTGACCCTGGTTTGCTTTTGGATGACGATAACAAAGCCTATTTGTTTTTTGGAGGCGGACATGAATTATATGCTGCTCCCCTAAAAGATAACATGAAAGAAGTCGCGGCTAAACCTATTCTAATAGAAGGTTTACCTGCCGGATATAAAGAAGGATCGTTCCCTTTCAAAAAAGACAGCATTTACTATTTAACTTTTGCTCATGTATTTCCTGATGAAGGCTATACCATTGGTTATGCAACAAGCAAGAAGCCATTGGGACCTTATACGTATCAAGGAAAAATAATGGACAATATTAATAATGGAACCAATCATCATTCAGTTGTTAAGTATAATGATCAGTGGATTCTGTTTTACCATTCCTGGGATATTAGTGGTTATAATAAACTTCGTTCCATACGAGCAGATTACATGACTTTCAAAAAAGATGGAACCATAAAGAAAGTAATCCCTACCCTACGTGGAATCGGAACTCCTCAGGTGAATGATACAATTCAGGTTGACAGATACAACGAAATATCAGGTGCTAAAACAGCTTTTGTAGGTGGTAATGAGCCTAACGGATGGATGGTTTGTGATGCTAAAATGATGAGTTATGTGAGATTTAATCGTGTAAAATTCGATGGTGCAATCAAAATTAAGGCACGCGTAGCTAGCGGACAAAGAAATGGAAGTTTCGAAATTAGGTTGAATAATCTAAAAGGTAAACTAGTTGCTGAATTTCCAATTAACTATACCGATGGATGGAACTCTTGGAAAACTATTGAAACAGATATTAAAGAACCAATTACCGGAACTCATGATCTTGTTGTTGTATTTAAATCAGACTGGGGAAATACGAAATCAGTTAATCTAAACTGGTTATTGCTTCAATAAGTATTTACAATTCTCATTGTCAAAACCTATATTTAACAATGTCACTATACTTGCGTATAGTGACATTCTGCATAAGTACAATTACAAAAATGATGATTAACTTGCACATCAACGAAATAAGTCTCAATAACAACAGGTATTTTTACGAATATCATTATTGCATCTAAAATGAAAAAAGCTACAATCCTTTCCTTACTGATTACAATTTCACTGTCTGCTTTCTGTCAAAGTAACATCATAAAATTATGGCCAAATCAAATTCCAAACAGCCAGAAATCAAATGAAAAGGAAATCATAGAATCTACAGGTATTATTAGGATTTCTAAGGTACAAAACCCCACATTGGAAGTGTTTCTGCCCGCAAAAAATAATGCAAACGGACAAGCTGTTGTTATTTGTCCGGGTGGTGGCTATGGCATATTGGCTTACGACTGGGAAGGAACTGACATTGCCAAATGGTTGAATTCAAAAGGGATTGCTGCCTTTGTTTTAAAATACAGATTGCCTCAATCTAAATCAGTAATCGAAAGTAACAAAGCTCCTTTACAGGATGCTATCAGAGCATTAAAAACGGTGCGATACAATGCTGATAAATACAATATTAGTAAAGATAAAATTGGAGTTATGGGCTTTTCGGCTGGCGGACATCTGGCCTCTACTCTTGGCACACATTACAACGAATCAATGTATACTTCTGTTGATGCAATTGATACGGTGAGCGCCCGACCCGATTTTATGGCTTTAATTTATCCGGTAATTAGTATGAAAGATGGTATTACTCATAAAGGTTCACGACGAAATTTATTGGGAGACTCTCCTTCGGATGAGATGATCAATTACTTTTCGAATGAGTTAAAAGTTACTAAAGATACGCCCCCAACATTTTTGATTCATGCTTCGGATGATAATGCCGTTCCTGTTCAAAACAGCCTTCTGATGTATCAAGCATTAATCAGCAATGGCGTTTATACCGAAATGCACATTTATCCGAAAGGTGGTCATGGCTTCTCGTTTGGTTTCCAAAGAGAACATGTTAGCTCTTGGACGGATCTGTTTTGCACCTGGATGCAATCCATTCCTGAAAAATATTCCCAATTGTAATAAAAAACTAAAGCCATTCCCTTACAAGAATGGCTTTAGTTCTCTTCATTTATTCAAACTATAAATAATCTGGATTTTGCACTAATTCCGGGTTTTTATCTAAAGCATCCTGTGGCAAAGGCCATTTGTTGTGCTTTGGTAAAAACACACGATTTGATATCGGATCACCATCAAATCCATTTAAAACCTCTTCAGCTATCTCCCAACGCTTTAAATCGAAATATCTACTGTTTTCAAGTGTCAATTCAACGCGTCGTTCGTTACGAACTTTTGCACGCAGTGCATTTTGATCGGTAGATGTTACTTCAGGATAATTAGCTGTGTCGGTATAGTCAACACCATATGCTCTGGCTCTTACCATATTAATAGCATCCAATACTGATTGATCAATATTGTTCGCCTCTATTTTTGCTTCAGCATACATTAGTAATACATCAGCATAACGAAGATGTACGTAATCTGTTCCATCATCTGTTGGCTGAGTTAAAGTTTCAATTACAGCAGGAGATATCCCTTTAACAAACGAGTACCCGGAAGCGGATTTAATTTCAGTCAATGTATTCCAATTTCCATAATAAATAGTCGCAGCCATGCGAGGATCTCTGTTGGCCATGGGATCGTTAGCCTCAAATAAAGCAGATTCATTTATTGACTCTCCATCAGTACACTCGTATGCATTAGCTAAATCTATTGTTGGATACATATTGCCCCAGAATCCAATGATTATCTGTGCTGACCAGAATGAACTTTCACCAGGGGTTCCAGCCATTTTTATTGAAAAAATGATCTCTGGATTATTATTCTGACTCGCATCAAGGAATATATCGTCGTATTTTGGCGACAACTGGTACTTACCTCCATCAATAACCGCTTTTGCAGCAATTGCAGCATTCGCATAATCTTTGGTATAAAGTAGTACTTTCGCTTTTAAAACCAGAGCAGCTTCCTCTTTCACATGTCCATCGTAAGCAGCAGATGGAAGGTAACCGATTGCAGTATCCAAATCATTCAATATTTGAGCAAATACTTCTGCCTGGGTACTTTTGGCTGTATATTGATTTTCTACGGTACTCGCCTCCAGTCGCAATGGAACATCACCATAAGTTGCAGCAAGGTAATAGTAAGCGTACGAACGAATAAACAGAGCCTCACCTTTCCACACATTCTTTTTTTCTTCAGTAGCAGAAACATTGTCAATATTATCTAAAAATTCGTTACACCCATTTATTATAACATATGACGCAGCGTATAAACCTTTAATAGCACGTTGATTTTCTCCGTCAGGATTCATTATACCCGTTAAAATATCACGGAATCCATTATCGCGTGAACCATAAGCATTATCGGTTGCCTCTTCCCAACCTTGTTGTATTTGAGGCCCAGCATTCCATTTGGCTAGCGTATTGTTCGAAAAAAAGTTTTGTTGCAGATTACTATAAACCCCTGCCAGTGCCATTTGAGCATCGGTCTCAGTTTTCCAAAAAGTTCCGCTAGATATAGCATCGCTTGGTTGCTTGTCCAGAAAATCCTCATTGCAGCTAAATAAGCTTAAAGTAAGGAAGAAAAACATAAGAGTGTAAATGTATTTTGTATTCATTTTCTACTGTTTTAGATGATTATAAAGTGACTTTTAAACCAAAAGTGTATGACTTTGGTATTGGATTGGTAAATGAATTATTAATTTCCGGGTCAACATCAAAAATGTTATCATCTGAAAAGGTTAAAAGGTTATCTCCCGAGAAATACAAGAGTGCACTTTTTAATTTAATTCGTTCAACAATACTTTTTGGAATCGAATAAGATAACGTTATGTTTTTCATTCTGAAATAAGAAGTATTCTGTAACCAAAATGAATTGGTATAGTTTGATGCGCTATAATTACTAAGGGACTCATTATAAACTGCAGGTAGTTTGGCATTTGTATTATCAGCAGTCCAAGAATCAGTAAACCATACTTTTGGTGTATTACCATCTTGGTTAAATGGCTCAACACCATGGTTCCAGCGATATGTCTTTTTACCTACAACTCCTTGCCAAAATGTACCAAGTTCAAAGTTTTTGTATTTTGCCGATAGGTTTACACCATATAATAAATCCGGATGTTTTCCGTCGATATGGATACGGTCGTCCCTATCAACAACACCATCACCTGTATTATCTTTTAAACGAATGCCTCCTAAATATGGAGTTTTTGGTTGTGTAGGTGCATTGTCAATATCAGCTTGAGTATTAAAATATCCATCCGCTTCCCACATGTAATAATCATTATATGGTTGACCTTCCTCGTTAATTGTTTGATCACCAATTTCAGCGGCCCCATAACTTACCAATTCGTTTTTATACCATGAAAAATTTGTACCTAAATGGTAACTAACTTCTCCAATTTTGTTGTTATGGCCTAACACAATATCCCATCCCTCATTTTTCATTTCACCACTGTTTACCTGCGGTCCACCTGTTCCAGATCCAATAGAAACTTGTAACTGGCGTAAAATATCAGTTGTTACTTTCTTATAATAGTCAACATTAGCTGTAAACAAACCATTTGTAGTACTAAAATCAAGCCCAATATCGGTTATCGTTGTAGTTTCCCATGTGATATCAGCATTTGTCAAATTCTCAAGTACAACACCCGATGTTATACTTGATCCAAATGGATAGCCATGAGAACCTGAGGTATGTGTACTTACATAGTTTCCAGCATCATAATTACCAAAAGCATAACGCGACTGATAAGGATAATTATTGCTACCATCGTTACCAAGCTGTCCCCATGATGCACGTAATTTCAATTGATGAATGAAATCAAATTTCTGAATAAAAGGCTCGCTCTCTAATCGCCAACCTACCGATAATGATGGGAATACACCTACACGGTTTCCTTCTGCAAATTTACTACTGGCATCAACACGTAAATTTACTTCGAAAAGGTATTTATCGTTTAATGCATAATTAAAACGAGAAAACCCACTTCGCACACTACTCTCGGTTGTTGTTCCTGATGTAAGCTGGTTGTCTGTTCCTGCTCCATTTAACTCAGTGAGTATTTTACTAGCTACTCCAAAGCGGGTAGAATTTGTAAATTCATATTTTCTTTCCTCCTGACTATACCCAGCCATTATTTTGAAGTCATGATTTTGGATTGAAGCATTATAAGTTAATGTTGAAAAGAATGTCACTAACTTAGAATAAGAATTACCTACATCTATTCGGGATGGATCACGTGTTGTACGGTTGTATTCACCAGTGCGAAAATTATATTCGTCTTGCTGTAGTTCTTGATTTTTTGAACGGGTAAAATCAAACTTATATGCACCTTTAGCTTCAAACACCAGATTATCAAGTAATGATATTTTAGCAAACAGGTTCCCATTAAAATTGTATTTCTCTTCACTAAAACCATTTTCTCCATATATTGATATCATTGGGTTTTCACGTGTAAAGCCTTCATCAAAAATAAGTCCGTCAGGATCATTGGTAGATCCTGAAAATGCCTTACCTGCGTAATGTCCACTTCCATCTGCTGTATAAGGCCCCCAAGTTGGACGAGCCCGCCATGTTTCCAATAATGAACTTCCCCAATCTCCGTCAGGACCTTTTCTATCTGAGGATAATCCCATAAAGCTTCCTCCAACATCAATTTTATCGGTAACGGCCGTTTTAAAATTCATAAAGAAATTGTACTTGTTGTAATCTGTTTCTACAACCATACCTTCCTGATTCCAACTACTAACTGAAAGATTATAGCTTGTTTTACCAGAAGTTCCATTAATTCCAATATTTTGGCGTTTCACACTCCCATTTTTTAAAACTAGGTTTGTCCAATCGGTATTAGGATACAAAGGATTGCCATTTGCATTGCCATATGCCTGAATAACTTCATCAGGGTAACCACCAGTAGCAGATCCTTGTGAATTTATAAGAGAGCGGTTATATAAATTCATATAATCCACAGAGTTAGTTATCATTTCAGGAAGCATGGTCGGTTTACTAATTGCGTAACTTCCTTCATAACTTACAGTAATTTCATCTTTTCCACCGGTTTTAGTTTGAATAAGAAGAACACCATTTGCAGCTTTTAATCCATATATTGCTGCCGACGATGCATCTTTAAGTACATTTACAGATTCGATCACACTTGGATCCAAATCGGCTAAATTTCCTTCAACACCATCAATTAAAACAAGTGGCGAATTACCACTACCAAATGAATTAAGGCCTCGAATAGTCATATTAAGCCCCTCTGCCCCAGGAATTCCGCTTGACTGTGAAATAACCAAACCGGGAACTTGTCCTTGTAAAGCTTGCGCGGCATTCTGCACGGGACGCCTTTCTATAGCTTCGTTTGCCACCATAGATACAGCTCCAGTCATGTTTGCCTTTTTCTGAACGCCATAACCAATAGCGATAACTTCCTCAAGTCCAATCGCATCATAGTCCAAAGTTACATTGATTTCATTTTGATTTGTAATCTTAATCTCCTTTGAAATCATTCCGACAAAAGAAAATACAAGAACATCACCTTCTGAAATATTAGCTAAGGTATAATCCCCATCTATATTACTAACGGTTCCTTCGGTTGTTCCCTTTTTTATAATTGTTACTCCAGGAAGAGACAAGCCTTTTGAATCGACAACGTTTCCGTTAACCGATGTATTTTGCATACTGCTTTTATCCTGCAAATTACCCTTCTTATTATTTTTTATAATAACATGTCTATCAACCAATTCGTAGGTGTAACTTGTTCCATTAAAAGCAACTTCTAATACCTTCTCAATAGGAGCATCCGATTTTATCAAGTCTACTTCTTTTGACAAATCAATTTCACTTGCGTCATAAAAGACTTTGTATTCTGTTGTTTCCTCCAAAAAGTCGAAAAAATCTGAAAGACTTGACTTCACTACTGTAAAAGTTGTTTCAGTTAGTGCGAAACTAGGCGTTGCTGACAATTGAAGTGACGTCAACATAACGACAAAGCAGGTTAGCTTTATGATTCGAAATAATTTCCTTAGATGGAAACTAAATAACTCATCATAACATTTAATTAGTTTTTTCATACTTTTAACATTTTGGATTTAAAAAATAAGGTTAGTTTTTAATTGATTCTTATCATTTTAACTTTTTGTTATTTATCCGAATTGTTCCTATAGGCATACACCTGATAATTAACTTGACTCCTTTACATTTTTTTTATTCGTACGTTCAATAAAAATCCGATCTCTTTCTTGTCGATATGAGAACGCTTTACCTGATGCACTCTCAAATACCTCCATTAGGGTGTAAACATTATCGTCAATCTTAAATGTCCCCGTAAAACGACGGTTTTTTAATGATTCATCTTCAAATATGATCTGGACATTATAAATTCGCTCGATTTTTTTCGCTAAAGAAGCAAAACTCTCTTCTTCAAACTCATAAATCCCATTCATCCAATAATTATGGAAATTATCCTTCAAGTGCGAATCTGAGATATTTCGAGTGGTTTTATTAAATACAATTCGATGTGATGGTTTTAGGATATAATGATCGCAAATCTTGGCATTCAAATCAGATTTAAAATCGAATTGAACTTTTCCAGTAATTAGATCTACTCTAACCTCATTGTCATCAGGATAAGCGTGTACGCTAAACTTTGTTCCAAGCACCTTAACCCGATTATTGCCAATAGTAACTACAAATGGATGTTTCGTATCATGAGCAACTTCAAAGAATCCTTCTCCCTGCAATTCCACATTACGGATTTTACCATTAAATTTCTCAGGATAAATAAGCTTTGTACCATTACTTAACCATACCTTGGTTCCATCAGATAGAAAAACTGACGTTCTATTCCCTTTAGGAACTGCAATTTCATTCATTACTATCTCTGATTTTAATTGAATAGTATTAAATAAATAACCACTTAGAAGTGCTACTAGAATAATTGCTGCATACTTTATAATACTATAAATTTTGAATACATTTCGTTTTCGAAAAACGATTGCATTACTTTTAACATTCAGAAATCCCTCTGCTATTGTATCGTTACTCATTTCTTTCCCTCTTTGCAATAAAGCCCAAACGTTTTTATAACGTATGTACTCTTTTTCATTGCTTTTCGACTGGTTTACCCAATCAAGAAGTTCTTTTGAATCACTTATTGATTCACCATTTAAAATTTTCCTTATTAGTTTTTCCTTATCCATATTTCAGCGTAATTATCCATAGAATGCTTCAGATTGAAAATACCCTATGCTTATTGTCAAAATTTATTTTTTTGGTGGAATAAAAACTTTAGTTTCAGATTTCCGGAGTAGTTATTACGGAAATTTATTTACCAATTACCAGGAATGAAATAAGTAATGGAAGATAGTCTATCAAAGCCTTCTTAAATATTTTTAGAGCTTTTGTAATTTGGGCTTCAACCGATTTAAGAGAGATATTCAATTCTTCCGCAACCTCTTGATTTTTTTTCCCTTCAAATCGACTTAAGACAAATATTTCCCGACATCGAGGTGGCAATACTTCAACAGTTGCGTCAACAATTGCGTTTATTTCATTCAAAATAAGTTCCGAAGTATCGATATTCTCAAGGGCTACCTGAAAAATTTGATTCTGTTGTTGTTTTGCTACTTGATTATTATAACTGTCTCTTACTTTCTCATGCCTTAGATGCATCAGACAATTATTTTTCACGGTAAGATAAAGATAGCTACGTAGCTGAGATTCACTGCCAAACTCTGGTTTCTTATTCCATAATGTGATGAAAGCATCTTGCACCAAATTTTTCGCATCATCATAAGAAACGTATTCCTTGGCAAAATACACCAAACGAGGATAATACATATTGAAAACTAATTCAAATGCGGATTCTTTTTTTTTATTAAACAAAACAATTACCTCATCTGACAAAGAAACCATACCGTATACTATGTTTGTATAAGACAACGCATAATTCAACAATATTTTTAATTAGTAAGAAAGATCCATTTTAATCATATAAAATAGAAAAACTTTGCCTTAACTAATACAAAATTATATTGTTGTTAATTAAATGTAACATATCATCTTTTTACAAAGAGAATAATTAAATTGTTTCTAATGTATACCTCAGGCCATAATTTGTCTTTCAATACCAAATACCCCCTAAGAATCCACAATTTTGCTAATACCTGTAAGGTAAAGGAACGAGTATCGAACTCAGTTTTTAAGAGGAAACTGCTTAAATAAAATTTCGACTCACATTTATTCGTCTTAGATCTGCTAATTATGTTTCTAATTTAATGGAGCAACCGACATATATGCCTGCAACACATTCAGAACAGTACCAATCGCCTAAAAATAATCAGGATTCCATTTCCAATTAGAAAAATCAAATAATTGCAAATTAATTTTCAAAAAAAAGAGTTTGCACCTTAGGTGCAAACTCTTCATTTTAATATTTTTTAGTTTAAAATTTTACTTCAATTCTATTTTCAAAGAAAAAGCGTGATCACAAGGTCTTTCTGCAGGCAAATCAACTAATAAACCAGCATCTGTCATCTTCCACGTTAAAGTTTCAGAAGAACCCAGCATACTTACGTTTTTAATTTCTGAATCTAGCAGTCCTTTGCTCTTTGCAAAACTACGAACCAGCATTTTCTCTCCCGGCCAAGCCAATGCAATTGCATATAAATTACCATCCTTTGAGGTGAAACGGATGTCTTCTGCAACAGCATCTGCATTTTTGTCTTCACTCAAGTGACCTTCCACAATTTCCTGTGGTCCTTCACCATATGCTTTCCAGGTACGTGTTCCGTAAATGGCTTCTTTATTTACATTGAACCAATCACCCATTTCCAACAAGCGCGTTTTAACTCCTTCTGGAATTTCTCCGTTGGCTCTTGGTGTAACATTAAGTAATACTGCACCATTCTTGCTCACCACATCCACAAGGAAATCAATTAAACGGTTTGTCGACTTATATTTAGGATCGCTGATATCACACCAAGCTTTCCAGTCAATTGAATCATCGGTTAACCAGGTAAAATCTTTCTTCTCGCTCATGCGTGATCTTTCTAGATCGAGTACTGCAGAACCTTCGGCCATGTCATGAAACTTGTAAGTACAAACAACTTCCTTACCCCACTTCTCACCATTATTGTAATAGTTAGCTAAGAATTGTTTTCGATACTCTTCACCAATGATATCCATTTTATTGTCGAACCAAATGATATCCGGCTCATACTTATCCATCAACTCATTCAATCGATCCAACCACTCCTGATTAAAAGCTTCTTTAGGAGGATTTGGATAATCACCGGTAGCCATTACAAAAGAACCTTCTGGAACGTATGGTCCATACAATCCCTCGTACTGAGGATCACCAGCATCGGTATTTTCATCCCAAGTTGGATACCATGCATACAACCAATGACGATGATAGGTGGCAATAAACTTCATGTTTTGTTTACGAACCGCTTTTGCCATCTCACCAACAATATCACGCTTAGGACCCATGTCTTTTGCATCCCATTTTGTTAACTCGCTGTCCCACATGGCAAAACCATCTGCATGTTCGGCAACCGGTCCAGCGAACTGAGCTCCGGCATCTTTAAATAACTTAGCCCACTCGTCAGCATTAAATTTTTCAGCTGTAAACATTGGGATAAAGTCCTTGTACCCAAATTCTTTCAAATCGCCATAAGTGTCTTCATGATACTTGCGAATTGGACTATCTTTCTGATACATGCGCATGGAGTACCATTCTGTTTCATGTGCTGGTACCGAATAAGGTCCCCAATGAAAATAAATTCCGAATTTAACATCCTTGTACCATTCCGGCACTTCGAACTGCTTTAATGATTCCCAATCGGCAGTGTATTTTGGCTTTACTTCTTCCGCTTGCTTCGATTTTAAATTACATCCCGTAATTATACTAACCAGCAGGATTGCTATGTACTTATTCATATCTTTAATTTTGTATTATAACGATATATTAGATTTAGATATTTACAATCTGACTACAAAACCCACCTAATAAAAACTTAGTATAATCCATATTTAAAGGGTTTTATAATTCATCGCAAGATATAACACATTACATTAAATCATTTAAATAAATCCGTTCATCATTTTCACATTTACGACATATAAGCAACAGAACCACTTGTTGATTCGAAACTTTGACGCCCTCTGATGCAACACAAAAGAAAGCGTCATTTCTCTGACCAAGATGTTTCCTATTTATCCCAATACTCGTCTACAATTTTCTTAATGTGAGGGTATTTTTCATCAGTATCACCAATTTCTTCACGTTGCTGCTTCAACTTCACCTTCATCATTTTCTTCACCTCAGTATAGTTTGGATCATCGTATACATTATTCATCTCCTTTGGATCTTTTTTCAAATCGTACAATTCCCATGCTGGTGGTGTATGTCTGGTAAAATCATTTCCCCAAGATTCTTTGTTCCATTCTGCATCTGGATTATCAGTATCGACCCAATACCTGCCATAAAAGAAGATCAACTTGTAATCTTTGGTTCTAATTCCAAAATGCGCAGGATTTGCATGACGGTGAGCCATGTGCATCCAATATCGGTAATAAGTAGCATCACGCCAGTTTTTAGGTTCTTTTCCTGTCTCCAAAATAGATTTGAAACTTTTCCCTTGCATGTATTCAGGAGTCTTTCCCCCTGCCATTTCGATCAAAGTAGGAGCAAAATCTGTATTATTAATAAGAGCATCAGTTCTCTGTCCGGCCTTAATTTTAGCTGGACAATGCACAATAAAAGGCATTCTCATCGATTCCTCATACATCCATCGCTTATCAATGTAATCATGCTCTCCCAACATAAAACCCTGATCACCTGTATATACAATAATTGTATTTTCCCACAGACCTTCTTTCTTTAGGTAATCGAACAATCGAGCTAGGTTATCATCAACACCTTTCACACATCTTAAATACCTTTTAATGTATTCCTGATAAGTCAATTTAGTATATTCCGGATCTGGAATATTCTGATCAATTCCCATGTGCATTCCCATATTCCGAATCGTATTACGATGAGAAACCGATGATCCGATGATATGAATTAAAGAATCATTAACTCCACGGGTAGCAACAGATCCATTATTTTCATTATCATATAAGCTTGAAGGCTCTGGCATGAATGTGTCTTCTAGATAATCGGCATATCTTGGCGCAAACTCAAACATATCATGAGGCGCTTTATAATGGTGCATCAAAAAGAATGGCTTCGTTTTATCTCTATTCTTTAAATAATCCAATGTAATATCTGTAATCACATCCGAACTGTAGCCTTCTGTTTTGATCGTTTTCGTTTGCTTAGTTATAGGAAACTCATATTTCATACCTTTTTCAATAAATACAGGATTGAAATATTCCCCTTGTCCCCCATGGCCAACAAGTACTTTATAATAATCAAAAGAAGCAGGCTCATCATGCAAGTGCCACTTACCAATCATTGCAGTTTCATAGCCCATCTTTTTCATCTCTTGGGGTAAATACTGTCTATCACCAATTTCACCCTCTAAATCGATTACACCATTCACATTACTATATTGTCCTGTAATAATGCAAGCTCTACTCGGGGTACAAATAGAATTCGTCACATAGCAATTATCGAAAACAATTCCCTCATTGGCAAATTCATCAATTGTTGGAGTTGGATTAAGAGATGCAAAACGACTGCCATAAATACCAAATCCTTGTGTGGTATGATCATCCGACATGATGTAAATGATGTTTGGCTTTTGCTCTTCTTTTTGTACAGAGCATGAGGTGAAAAACAGCCCCAACAAGGCCATCGAGATTCCCAATAGATTCCGTTTCATTGTTTTTTTATTTTCGGTTACATGTATAGTAGAAAGAGTTTTATCACTCCGCCTTTTACGTCTCGTTAATTTCTAGACGAAACTATGTTTTTGCTGTTCTTCTTTCGTTCAATTTATCAATCAATAAAAATAACACATATCAGGCTATAATGTGGATATAAATAACAGAACAAAGAGGGGGGAAAATCGTTTTTGCAATTAAAATTATGGTTTAGAAGGAGTATTTTCAAGATTGCGCCGAATTAGTAGCTCTCTTTTTTCTTATTCCAAACTATAAAAAAATTAAATGTAAAGTTTAATGTATAGTTACACATTGAGCCCCCCTAATTAAACCTAAAACAACCCCAGACTTTCCCCGCTTAAGACTTAAATTTGTAATATCTATTTAAAATAGTCGCTGTTGTAATTTTATTTCAAAATTCAGATCGTATTACTTCAAAAAAACATAAAACAAAACTTGACATGAAAAAAACCGTACTCGCTATTTCCTTAGCACTACTTTCCTTATCAGGATTTTCGCAAAAAACAGAGAAACCAAATGTAATAATTATCCTCTCAGATGACCAAGGATTTGGTGATGTAGGATTTAACGGCTGTACAGATATCCCGACGCCTAATTTGGATCAATTAGCAAATAGTGGCGTTATTTTTACTCAAGGATATGCATCTCACCCATATTGTAGCCCAAGTAGAGCTGGGTTAATGACCGGACGTTATCAACAACGATTCGGACACGAAAACAACTTACCATACACTGATGCTAAAGTGGATGACGGACTTCCTTTAAGTGAACTAATGATTTCTGAGCTTTTACAAAAAAATGATTACCAAACTTGTGCCATTGGAAAGTGGCATTTGGGTGATTCAATTCAATTTTGGCCTAACAATAGAGGCTTTGACGACTGGTTTGGATTCTGGGGTGGTGGAATGAATTACTGGGGAGATACAGGAAATAAACCTGCAACAGCAGGAGTCTTAAGAAATGGTAAGGTTGTTCCAAGAAGTGAACTAACTTACCTTACCGATGATTTTACCAATGCGGCTGCAAATTACATTGAGACCTACAGCAAAAAAGACAAGCCTTTCTTCATGTATCTGGCCTATAATGCACCTCATGCTCCTGTTCAGGCAACAAAACAATACACCGACAAAGTAAAACACATTGAAGATGGTAAGCGTGCTGCTTATGCCGCGATGGTTGTAGGAATGGATGCCGGAATTGGAAAAGTAATTGCCAAATTAAAAGAAACAGGTGAATATGATAATACATTGATTTTCTTTTACAGCGATAATGGTGGTCATCTTGGTGGTGCTAGCAGTGCTCCTTACCGTGGACACAAAGGAATGTTGTTTGAAGGAGGTATTCATATCCCTTTTCTTGTTTCATGGCCTGGTAAAGTAGAAGCAAACAAAAAATACACCAAAACCATATCAGCTTTAGACATTTACCCAACTATATTGGCGGCTACAGGAGTTAAATATCCAGATCCAAAAAAATTAGATGGTGTAGATCTTATGCCTTATTTGAATGGTAAAAACAAAAAAGCACCACACAAGGTATTGTTCTGGAGGTATTCTGACGGTGCTGGATATGCTGTTCGTAAAGGAAAATACAAAATGGTAATGTCAGGATATAAAAAAGAATTCTTTTTATTCGACATTAAAAATGATCCTTACGAACACACAAACTTAAGTTTGGAGCTTCCTGAAAAGTTGGAAGAACTGAAAGGTTTATATGCAGAATGGGACAAAGAGACTGTGCCTGCATTGTGGCAGGATCCACATGCTCAAAATCTTTCGAAAGAAGAGAAAAAAAGACAGGATTACATTGATGCAGCAACAAGAGGAGAAGGCAAATTTAAGTAGCCCAAAAATTTAATGAATTTGCAACAAGAGATACCTATTCAACATATTTATCCCTTGTTGCTCTTTGTTATAAATAAAATCGATATTTAATTTTCAGCTTTAAATACTACCATGAAAAAATATTTCCTGATTGCTGGCTTATTTATACTTACAACCAGTTTGTTCGCCACAAATCCTCCAAATGTAATTGTTGTTTTAGCCGATGATCTTGGTTTGGGTGATGTATCGCACTATCGTAGGATGCACTCTGATAATATTATTCTTGAAACACCAAATATCGATAAACTTGCTAATGCAGGAGTTGTATTTACAAACGCTCATGCACCGGCAGCGCTTTGTGCTCCATCGCGTTACGGAATAATGACAGGTAATAGTTGTTACCGTAGCCCGAAACCATGGGGAGTCTGGGGAGCTTACGAACAATCTCCAATTAAAGAAAATCAGCTAACTCTTGGCAAACTAATGAAACAGGCAGGATACCATACTGCATTTTTAGGCAAGTGGCATTTGGGTGGCGATTATCATCGCAAAGATGATGCGAACACGATTTACAGAGGTCCGCGTTACAAACCCCAATTGGATGTTGATATCACAAAAATAGTTGGTGGTGGACCTGTTCAGAATGGTTTTGACTACAGTCTTACCTTTCCTGCTGGAATACAAGATGTTCCTTATGCTGTTTACGAAAATGGTGATTGGATGCCATTAGCAGACGATTCCAAAATCACCTATATCTCTAAGGATAACATGTCTAAAATCGATGTGAAATTGGATAAGTCGGAAGGATTAGGGGATTCAAACTGGGATCCGCATAATATGGGACCCCTTTTGGCGCACAAAGCTGTTGATTACATCAACGAACATGCCAATAAAAAAGTGCCTTTCTTTATGTATTACTGCTCTCAGGCTGTGCACTTGCCACACACTCCTTCGAAAGAACTAAACGGTATTAAAATTGCCGGCACTACCCCATCCAAACATATGGATATGATTAAAGAGCTGGATGTGCAAATGGGAATGTTTGTGGAAGCTTTAAAAGCGAAAGGAATTTACGAAAATACAATTTTCATTTTCACTTCGGATAATGGAGGTTTGCTAGGAGATAAAAAAACCTTGGCTTCGGGTCATAGTCCGAGCGACATTTACCGCGGAGGAAAAAATACTCCTTTTGAAGGTGGACATAGAGTTCCTTTTATTGCAAGCTGGCCAAAAAAAATTAAAGCAAACCAGATATCAAGCGAGCCTATTTTAGGATTAGATATTATGGCAACACTTGCAGCTATAACAGAACAAAAAATAGCTGAAGATCAAGCTTTGGACTCTTACAATCTATTACCAATTCTTGAAAATAAGAAACAAGCAGATTCTCATGCATTTTTAATGTTGCAAGGAGGAACCGGAAGAGAATTGGTTCTAATTGAAGATGATTGGAAATTAATCATCCAGATTGATAAAAAAGACAAAACGGATCAAAAACGAACTGCTATTGCTCTTTATAACCTAAATGATAATCCGACAGAAAATGAAGCTCAAAACCTCATCAAATCGGAGGCTCATCAGCAACGCATCAATACGATGTTCGATAAGTACAATACAATTAGAAAAAATGGTGATTCTACTGGAAAAACATTATCAATAAACTAATAAACCAATGAAATATCTTAACCTGACAGCTGGTCTTCTATCTCTATTTGCGGTTCAAACCTCATGTAGTGTAGAAAAGCCAGTTATTGATCATCCAAATATTGTTTGGATCGTATCAGAAGACAACTCGAAACACTACATGAGCCTATTTGATGAAAATGGTGTTGAAACTCCAAATATCGAAAAGCTAGCAAATCACGGTGTAATTTTCAATCGTGCATTTTCTAATGCTGCAGTATGCAGTGCCGCTCGTTCTACGCTTATTGCGAGTTGTTATGGTCCTAGAATGGCTTCGCATTACCATCGTAAAATGGAATGCATTGCTCTTCAGGATTCGATGGAAATGTTTCCCGCCTATCTTCGGAAAGCAGGTTATTATACCACAAACAATTCCAAAGAAGATTACAATATCATTAAGGCGGATGATGTTTGGGATAGTTCTTTGAACAAAGCCAGCTGGAGAAACAGAGAAGAAGGTCAGCCTTTTTTTCACGTTCAAAACATTGGCACAACTCACGAAGGTCATGTGCATTTCACACAAGAGCAATTTCAAACTGAGAAAACAGAATGCAATCCAGACTCCTGTTTTGTGCAACCGAATCATCCTCAAACCGAATTATTTAAATATACTAACGCCCGTTACCGAGACGACATTGTTCACATGGATACCGAAGTGGGTGAAATCGTAAATAAACTAAAAGAAGATGGTCTGCTTGAAAACACATTCATCTTCTATTACGGCGATCATGGTGGAGTTTTACCTGGAAGTAAAGGTTATTTGTACGAAACAGGTTTGCACGTACCTCTTGTTGTTCATATCCCTGAAAAATATAAAGATCTTGTAGACCTGGAAAAAGGGACTAAAACAGATGGCTTTGTAAGTTTTGTTGATTTTGGAGCTACTGTACTGAATCTTGCTGGTGTTGAAGTACCTAAAAACATGGATGGAAAAGCCTTCCTTGGCAAGGGAGTTAGTAAAGAGCAATTGGAAGCCAGAGATGAGACCTACTCTTACGCAGACCGATTTGATGAGAAATATGACATGGTTAGAGCCATTCGAAAAGGGAATTTCAAATACATTAGAAATTACCAGCCGTTCAATTTCGATGGTTTGATGAATAACTATAGGTACAAGCAATTGGCTTACCAGCAATGGAGAGATTTATATGAAGCTGGGAAATTAAACGATGTACAAGCTGCCTTTTTTAAACCAAAACAAGCTGAGGCTTTGTACGATATTGAAAAAGATCCGTTTGAGACAAACAATCTGGCTGCAGATTCAAAATACACAGCCAAATTATTGGAGCTAAGAGGTAAATTGGAAATCTGGGAAAACAGCATGCCTGATCTGTCTTTCTATCCGGAACATTACTTACTTAAAAATGCAATTAGCGATCCTGCAAGTTTTGGACAAGAACACAAAAAAGAGATTCGTGGATATCTTCACATCGCCAACCTACAGCTTTCTGATTTTGATTCGGTTGAAAGTGAAATCAAATCTTACTTAAAGTCAAATGATCCATGGGAAAGATACTGGGCGTTACTTGTTTGTAGTAGTTTCCAGAAAAAGGATGCTAAGCTAATCGCCTTAACAAAAGAGATATCGAAGAATGATCCTGAATTGATCAATAGAGTTCGTGCAGCCGAATACTTAGCTTTAGCTAATAATGAAAATCCTGTTGAAATTATGAGCGA
Source organism: Labilibaculum antarcticum (assembly GCF_002356295.1). NCBI lineage: Bacteria > Pseudomonadati > Bacteroidota > Bacteroidia > Marinilabiliales > Marinifilaceae > Labilibaculum > Labilibaculum antarcticum. Next base: position 87,851 of record NZ_AP018042.1, read on the forward strand.
TGCTCTTTATGAAGCCAATGATGAAGCTGAGGCATTGTTAATTCTTAACTCAATCGTTTTAATGAGAGATGGAGAACTAAACTATTCTTTTGATTTAAAACAAGATAGACTTCAAAAAAATGTTGCAGATAACAAATTGATACAGCAAAGATTTCTTTATTTTAATAAGAAATAAACAGATATTTAAAGTAGCTCATTCCTTAATTAAGGATGAGTTACTTTATATCTCCAGCACATCAAATCGAACCAGCTCACAACTTATATCAGTTCGTGCCTTCCCCGACACTTCAAATAAAGCATCAAAATAAGTGGTTACTTCGGGCATACCAGCATAAAATTCTTTCAAGCACGCATTATCGGTAAAATTACGTACTAGAAATCCTCAGACTTCACCCTGAAAAATATACAAATGCAAAGATTAAAAACATCAATTCTATTGGTAGCAATCATTTTCTTAGCTGGCTGCCAAGCAAACCAGCCTAAAAACTCTAAAGATCTATTCGATTTTGGATGGAAGTTTACAAAAGGGGAAGCCATAGGTGCTGAAAACCCTAATTTTATAGATCAAGGATGGCAAGATGTTGACTTACCACACGATTGGAGTATTGAAGGTCCTTTTAGTAAGGAAAATGCTTCTTTTTCGAGAGGTGCCTGGTTGCCTGCCGGCAAATGTGCATACCGCAAAAGCTTCGAGATTAAGAAAAACCAAAAAGATAAAAGATTTGTGATTTACTTTGAAGGAGCTTATCGAAATTCTGAGGTGTGGATTAACGGAAATTTTTTGGGGACTCGGCCTCTTGGCTACGCGTCATTTCATTACGATATGACTCCCTACATAAATTTTGGTGGCAACAATACATTAACTGTAAAACTTGACAATTCGGCGCAACCAGGTTCTCGTTGGTATACAGGAACAGGAATCTACCGTCATGTACATTTAATTACTACCGACAAACTATACGTTCCTGTTTGGGGAAATTACATTGTCACCAATGATTGTTCTGCCAAAGAAGCTACAATCAAAATAGAAACAGAGATTAAGAATGATTACAACGAGGAAAAAAGTATCATCGTTCGACAAACTGCATTTGATTCAAACAGTAATGAAGTAAGCAGTATCGAAACCAAAGAAAACTTAGCTGCTGGGGAAAGTAAAATCAACAAATCTACACTAAAAGTAAAAAATCCTTTGCTCTGGAATCCAACGACTCCTAACTTATACAGAATTAAAACAGAACTAATTGTAAATGGAAATGTTGCTTACGCTGAGAACACAAAAACAGGTATTCGTAAAATTGAATTTGATGCGACAAATGGATTCTTTTTAAATGGCAAAAACATCAAGCTAAAAGGGGTTTGCTTGCATCACGATGGTGGTCCATTAGGAGCTGCCGTTTATGCAAGAACGACCGAACGCCAACTAGAAATTCTTCGAGAAATGGGATGTAATGCTGTACGTACCGCACACAATCCTTTCTCCGAAGAATTTATGAATATCTGCGACAGCATGGGCTTTTTTGTGATGAGCGAAATGTTCGACGAATGGGAAAAAGTAAAAGAACCTGCAACAACCCAAAATGGCGAAAAAATTAGAATACCAGTAAATTATTATGCCGACATATTTAAAAAATGGGCAGATAAGGACCTAACAGATTTTGTATTGCGTGACCGTAATCATCCATCGGTTATCATGTGGAGTATCGGAAACGAAATTGACCAAATGCGCAGACCAGAAGGAGCACCAATTGGAAAGCGCTTGGCTGATATTGTTCACAAATTAGATTACCGTCCTGTAACCAACGGAGTGCATGGCTATGGTTGGGGAGTTTGGCCCGATTCAACTGCGGCTGCAACAAGCGATATTTACGGTTATAACTACATAAAAGATGATGGTTTTATTAAAGAACGCAAGTTACAACCTAATACCATGGCAATTGTTACCGAGCACGAATCAGCTCAATCGTTTTACCCTCGAGGAACTTATTTGTATGGAGATGATAAAAAAGCATGGTGGGATAAATTAGCTTACGAACACAAAGATGCCTATGAATGGGTAGAAGGAAGAGATATTAGAGGCGAAAGCGGTATGGATGCCTGGAAATGGGTGAAAAATCGGCCCTATGTGATGGGCATGTTTATATGGACAGGTTTCGATTATTTGGGAGAAGTTATTCCTTTCGGTTGGCCTGCTCGCTCCTCATCTTTTGCTCCTATTGATTTATGTGGATTTCCTAAGGATGGATTTTTCTTTTACCAATCACAATGGACTGATCAACCCATGGTACATATTTTTCCACATTGGAATTTAGAAGGACATGAAGGTGAAACGGTAACCGTTTACGCATATACCAACTGCGATGAAGTTGAATTATTCCAGGATGGAAAATCATTGGGGAAACAAAAAAACGACACCAAAGGCGTTGAATATCAATCGTGGGATGCTGTATATCAAGCGGGTGAACTAAAAGCCATTTCTTATATAAATGGTAATCAAGTTGCTGAAAAAACAGTAAAAACTGCAGGCGCTCCTGCCAAAATTCTTATTTCGACACGTAAAACTGAAATGACTGCCAATAGTCAGGATTTAATTTATGTGGAGTGTACTGTTGTAGATAAAGACGGCAACCTAGTTCCCAAAGCAGACAACAAGATTGAATTTTCGATTGATGGTCCTGCTGTAATTGCGGGTGTTGGAAACGGAAACAACATGAGTCATGAACCATTTCAGGCAAACTATAGAAATGCTTTCAATGGCAAGTGTCTGGCAATTATTAAGTCGACAAATACTGCAGGTGAAATAATAATCACAGCAAAATCAGTTGATTTAGAATCGGCAAACATCTCCTTATCATCAAAATAAGATTATTATAAAATGAAAATTCACAAACTAATTGGTTCCACTTTACTAATTGTGCTTACTACAACTTTTATTTGGGGACAATCCCAAGTGACTGTTGATTTTAGTGCGAGTAAAAGTTATGGGAACATTTCAAGTCTTGATCGAGCTAAATTCTTCAACATGCATGCTACTGCTAACAGCTTCAACCAAGAAGAATTATCTTATTTACAAAAACTAGATGTTGGATTTGGACGATCATTTGGAGCTCCTACCGTTGGAAATAAATCCATTCAAGGATTAATGTCTAAGGAACAACACATGAAGAACATTCAAAAATCACGAAGTAATTATTTGAAATACAAGCATTCGCCTATCAATTTAAGTCGCGATCTTATCTATACATCACATCCTACAAGCGAACATGGCAACTATGGATTTGAATGGAAAGGATTAAATGCAGATTACACAAAAGAAGTCGATTACGTAGTGACTGAATTTAAAGAGCTATATGGTAAAAAAGAAGATGGTGAAGTTCCACTACCAAAATTCTATGAACCTTTAAATGAGCCATTTGTTCATACCACAGATATAAAAGGAGCAAAAGCTGAAGATGTTAGGCTTGAGATGTCTCGATTTCACAAAGCTTTGGCTATTGGCTTGCACAAAGAAGTGCCCGAACTAAAGATTGGTGGCTTTTCGTCCGCTTGGCCATCGGTTGAATTGTGGGATTTTAGACATTGGGAGGAACGCATGAAATTATTCATGGATGTAGCGGGTGCTGAAATGGATTTTTTATCCTATCACATTTACGATGGCAAAAATGTTACGGGTGGCGATTCATTTCGTACTGGAAGTAATGCCGAAGCAATTATGGATTTGGTTGATGCCTACGGAGCGATTAAATGGGGACAACCAAAACCCATTGTCTTTTCGGAACATGGCATGACAAGACCCGATTGGCAAGGAACTCCATACAGTGAATTACGCGATTGGAAGAACATTAGATCGTACAATCACCAAATAATGCAATTCATGGATCGCCCCGATCAAATTCTAAAAGTAGTTTCCTTTATCACTGGCAAAGCTGAATGGTTTAAAACTCCAGGAAATGATCCTTATCCTTGGGTTATTCTGCGAAAAGTAAATGGCAAATATGAATGGACTCACTTGATTAAACTCTATGAATTTTGGAAGGATGTAAAAGGCAATTATACGGATATTCAATCTTCAGATCCTGATGTATTGACTCACGCTTTTGTTGATAATAACAAAGCATATATTGTCTTAAGTAATTTGGAACTTCACGAAAGTAAGGTAGATCTAAACTTTAAAAATTTACCAAATGTAAAATCCTTAAAAATTAGAAGATTATTTTTGGCAAATGGAAAACCAAATTTAGAAACCGAATCTATTTCCACTGATACAAAAGAACTTGCATTAAGAAAAGATGAAGCTGTAATTTTGGAGTATACTTTTAAGAAAAAACTCAAACAAAATAAGCACTTAACGCTTACAAACTATTATGCAAGTGAATATTTAAAACCAATAGAAGATAAAAAACCAATTGCATTTGAGATGAATAAAGTGAAGCCAAATGTGGAAAGAGCAAGTTTAAAATTGGGAATTGCTCGTCCGTTGGATAAATCGCTTCAAGCAAATTTAACTTTTAATGGACAAAAAATTGATTTCCCTATAGATTGGAAAGGTTACGATCAGGCGGATAGAATCAAAACTGGTTTCTTTGGTGTTATTGAGGTAAATATTCCATCTGAAATGATCAAAGAAAACAACTTTATCAAATTAACTTTCAATGAAAATGGAGGAAGAGTTAGTTCTGTTAAATTGAGTGTTTTGAACAACTAAATTTGTACACTTATTAAATAAAATGAGTCTTTTACCTTTATGGTTTTAAGACTCATTTCTTTTTGTTTTAAGAAAGTTCAAAATAACGTCCATTTAATTACTGAACTTTTACTCAACAGTAGCAACTTTTCTTTAAAACTCGTTTTTATATTTAGCCTAAAAGTCAAAGAAAACCACAAATAACACCTGATTATCTGAACTTTATCTTGTTCATTCTTTTGAATTGCCATTGAACATGATTAAGTTCAAAGAAATTAATTGGTTTCAATAAATTTATGGATCATCTAATAGTAGTTCTTTTTGAAATAAACCAAAGAATGACAAAGCAACTGTTCATTACATTGATTATTGTATTTTTTACAATTTCTTGTAAAACCTCTTCGCAAGAAGTTGAATTATGGAATCATATTCCGAATGGAACAGAATTGCCAAACTCAAGAGGTTTAGAAGCAGAATTCCTGCACGAAACAACAAACAAAACCTTATATATTACTTCCATTGAGAAACTGAAATATGCTTGGTGTACTATTTCGACCCCAGAAAACACTTGGAATTTGGGAAAAACTCAATGTATAGAAGCTCAATTTACAAATGCTGGTGATGTGCCTGTAGAAATTATATTCTGGGTAGATGCCAATAAAGGTTGGGATGCTGTAGTAGCGAAAGCAAAACTGAATGTTGGAGAGAGCAAAACCTTAAGCTGTAATTTAAGGGATACATTTCCCGATGGAACACGAAAAATCAATCCAAATCGAATAAATCGCATTCAGTTTATGTTGGTAAAACCTCAGCTTGATTCAAGACTGGTGGTAAGTGAATTAAAAGCTGTTGGAAGTATTGACGAATGGAAAACACCCATTGCACGTTTGGAAGTACCTGATCTGGAATACACAAGTCCTCATGAAGGCAAAAGGGTTTGGTATCAGCCCAATAGTTTAAAAGGAAGTAAAAAGTATACTGCACTTTACTTGCCCACCGATTGGAAACCAAATAGAAAGTACCCTGTAATTGTTGAATTTCCGGGTAATATCTATTTCACAGAGCATTGTTATTCATCTGGGCGACCTGAAGCTTGTACCATTGGTTATGGAATGAGCAAAGGCGAAGGTGCAATATGGATCAGCATGCCTTTTGTAAATGACAATTCGAATGATATCTCGGAGGATGGCTGGGAAAATCCTGATCATACTGCCAAGCTCTCCGTCGAGACAGTTACTGAAATCATCCAAAAATATGGAGGAGATAAGGACAAATTAATTTTGACAGGTTTTTCGAGAGGTGCCATTGCTTGCGGTTTTATTGGTTTACGTAACGATGCAATTGCTTCTTTGTGGAAAGGAATTCATGCCTGCCAACATTATGATGGTGATGGCTGGCAAGGAGCAAAAATGGAAGACGCCAAATCACGAATAAAACGCTTTCGAGGCGAGTATTTTCACACCGACAATTCGGGTGAGGAACCATGCAAAATGCTTTCTGAAGCTAATATATCAACCCAATATGTCAATTCAGGATTAGGTGCACATGCAAGCGCCATGTTTTTAGACGACAGAACATCTACTCTTGAACTTAGAGAATGGTATCAAAAATTAATCAACCCAAAATAAAAGATGAAAAACATTATTATTGCCTTTATAGTAGCTGTAATTCTCTCTTCTTGCGATTCAAAGCAAGGGCCTTTCCCATACACCGTAACAAAAGAAACAGCCAATCGCGAGTTGAGTGCTGCCATGAAACGAAGCTTCGAAAATTACGACGGAATTCATCCTTTTGATAATGAGCTGTATTCACAATTTAAATACACTGAATTAAAAGGATTAGATTATCATGGACACGATGGCACGATTTCGCGTCGCGACCCATCGAAAGTGATCTTTGAAAATGGCAAATACTATGTGTGGTACACCTATCGAAATACAATTGTTCCACCTATTGGTGCAGCGCGAGCTGCAGAAAGTACAGATAGCATTCCCTCCACCGATTGGGATTTATGTGAAATTTGGTATGCTACCAGTGAAGATGGTTTTACCTGGGAAGAGCAAGGTGTTGCCATTCCCAGACCTCCAAAGCCAGAAGTAGGCTGGCGTTCAGTTTCTACAACTGATATCTTAAAATGGAAAGAAAAATATTATTTGTATTACCAAGGTTTTTTGGAAGCTAGTGGAAAAAGTGGAGACTATTGCCCTGTAGCAATGTCGTACGCCGACTCTCCTAACGGACCATGGACACCTGTTAAAGGTGCGGTAATTGAGAATGGACCAGAAGGTTCATGGGATCAATATGCTATTCACGATCCTTACCCATTGGTTCACGATGGCAAAATTTATCTGTATTACAAATCAGCTTTTAATCGTCCGGGTAATGTTTGGGTAGCAGGAGGTTTAGCCATTGCGGAAGATCCAATGGGTCCATTTAAAAAACACCCTTTAAATCCTGTATTGAACTCAGGTCATGAAGTAAGTCTTTTCCCTTTCAAAGAAGGTGTGGCAGCAATCATGGTAAAAGATGGCAACGAGCACTTTACCATTAATTATGCCAAAGACTGGGTGAACTTCGAGGTAGCTGCATACACCGAAATGACCCCTATTGCACCAGGCCCTTTTGTACCTGATGCTTTTACCAACACAACTGATGGCCGAGGAATTACCTGGGGACTCTCCCACTTTACCAATGCTGGTAAAAATGGTATTAACCCGCACTCCATTCTTGCACGTTTCGATTGTGACCTTAGCCAGGATATACATGATCCCGTGATGAAACAAACAGGCACCTTTCACAACATCGATGTTTATTTTAAACAAGGAATAAATATCAAGCAACGTGAACGTATTAACGATCAGACAAAAAAAGTAAAGGAAAATAAAAGGAAGTAAATCTATATCATCAGTTATTCCAATCATGAAAACGATCAAACTTCAATCTATTCTATTTATTGGCTTACTATTGTTTGTAAGTTCATCTTGCAAACAACAAGTAAATCAGCAATCTGAAAAAACGGAACATCAGGTGTTTCCACATAAAATGCCAACAGAAAAACCGGACTTTCCGATGAGCTCAGCCATAGAACGCATGTTCGATTATTCTACACCACGTGTGCAGGACAACGAACTTTATTCGCTATTCAAGTACACCCAATTAGAAGGCCTCGATTATAATAATCATGATGGAACCATTTCACGTCGTGATCCTTCCCGCCCCATTTTTGTAAATGGCAAATACTATATGTGGTACACCAAAAGACAAACTAAAGTACCGCCCATTGGGGCTAAACGTGCGGCTGAAGCTACGGATGAAATTCCATCTACCGATTGGGATTTATGCGACCTTTGGTACGCTACGAGCGAAGATGGCTTTACGTGGGATGAACAAGGTATTGCCGTGGCAAGACCAGCAAAACCGGCTTTAGGATGGCGCTCTATTGCGACACCTGATATTCTTGTTTGGAAAGGAAAATACTACTTGTATTTCCAGGCTTTTAATGAACCAAGTGGAACAAAAGGAGATTGGTGTCCTATTTCAATGGCCTATGCCGATTCGCCCGATGGTCCATGGACACATGTAGGTAAAACGGTAGTTCCTTTCGGAAAAAAAGGAGAATGGGATCAAGACCAGACACAAGACCCTCATCCAATTGTTTACAAAGGAAAAATTTATTTGTATTACAAGGCTGCTTATAACAAATGGCCTGATTTGAGAGATAAATATGCTGTTGCACACGGCTTAGCAATCGCAGATGATCCGTTTGGACCATTCAAAAAACACCCTTTAAATCCCGTTTTGAATTCAGGTCATGAAACAACTTACTTTCCATTTAAAGAAGGAATTGCCGCTTTAGTGATTAAAGATGGAAACGAGCGAGAAACTATGCAGTACGCTGAGGATGGAGTGAATTTCAAAATCGCTTCGAGTGTGTCACTAACTCCAACAGCAACTGGTTTTTATACTCCCGATGCTTTTACAAATACAAATTACGGAAGAGGTGTAAGCTGGGGGCTATGTCACTTTATTAATGCGGGGAAATATGGTGTAAATCAACATTCTATTATTGCCCGTGTTGATTGTGACCTAAGCCTAGATTGTAATGAACCATCCTTAAAGCGGACAGGAGTTTGGCACAAACCGGATGTTTATTTTAAGCAAGGATTAGGCGGTTTAAAAACAAAACGTAAAGGCAAACCAAACAAGAACGATTAAAAACTATCCTATGAAATACAGGCTAATAACTGCATTAATAATTACATGGATAATCCTTAGTAAAGTATGTACTGCACAAACCGATTTTGATTTCCAGAAACTCCTTCCAGAGAAATTTGATAAATCGAACATTATTAGTGAGAAAGATTATAATGTATGGGGGACCAACGTACTGAAAGGAAAAGATGGAAAATACCATGCCATTTATTCTCGCTGGTTAAAGTCACGCGGGCATCATGGATGGGTAACACACTCAGAGATAGCACACGCTGTTTCTGATAAGCTTACAGGTCCTTATAAGTTCAAGAATGTTGTGCTTCCTGCACGCGGGAATGAATTTTGGGATGGTGATTGCACTCATAATCCTCATGTAATAGAACAGGATGGCAAATACTATCTCTACTATATGGGAAACCATGGAAGTGGTTACTGGCAAAAAACTCCTGACGATAGAAAACCATCTATAAAAGATGATGCAGAATGGTGGGTAAATCGAAACAATCAACGCGTGGGCTTGGCTGTCACCAATGATTTAAATGGTGAATGGAAACGATTTGACAAGCCTTTAATTGATGTGACAGGAAATAGAATGATGACCTCGACACCAACCATTTCGAAACGTAATGATGGGAAGTTTTTGCTAATCTATAAGTATGTGAAACCGCATCCAAAATTTAAAAATGGAAAAGTGATTCATGTAACTGCCACTTCCATATCTCCTATGGGTCCTTTTGAAGATACTGGTATTCCATTCATTACACATCCAAGCGCATCATTCGCCATTGACGATCATTTGGAATGGATTTTCAATGGCAACTACTATTGCATTGCTAAAGACTCACGCGGTGCATGGAGCGATTATCCAGATGGCTCTACAATGTTGTTCGAATCAGACGATATGGGCTTGGATTGGAAACCTGCCAAAAATTTTCTTGTTCTCAAGGCTGGAGAAATAAAATGGACCGATGGCTCTGTTACAAAAACAGAACGTACCGCTGATATGCCCAAATTTTATATGGAAGATGGTGTTCCCAAAGCATTGATTATTGCCATTCTACCAAAGGACAGTGAAATATCTTATTCCTTAGTTATCCCATTAAAAAAAACAAAACAGTAAAGGCCGAATTCTTTCGATTAAATATCTGAATATCCAGTGGCTTATGAATTAATAACTAATCGCACAAAGTGCTTAAATATTATATAAAAATGAAGAACAGATCATTACATGTATTTCTGGTTTTGTTAAGCCTGCTTCTCATAAACGTAACTGTTAGTGCGCAAGATGTTAATTTCTCATTTTTGGATGCCAGCCTTCCCATTGAGGAGCGAGCTGAAATTTTGGTTTCTCAAATGACCATTGAAGAAAAAATCAGTCAGATGACTCATGTATCTGCTGCAATTCCCCGACTAAATGTACCCGATTACAACTGGTGGAGCGAAGCACTTCATGGAGTGGCTCGTAATGGTAAGGCTACTATTTTTCCGCAAGCTATTGGTTTAGGCGCCACATTTGACCCTGAATTGGTAGAAAGAGTGGCTTCAGCCATCTCGACAGAGGCTCGTGCAAAATATACCATTGCGCAACAAATGGGAAACCATAGTAAATTTGCAGGCTTAACTTTTTGGTCGCCAACGGTTAATGTTTTTCGCGATCCTAGATATGGACGTGGTCAGGAATGTTACGGAGAAGATCCGTTTCTAATGTCTAGAATTGGAGTGGCTTTTGTAAAAGGTTTACAAGGTAATTCTCCAAACCATCTGAAAGTTGCAGCTTGTGCCAAGCACTTTGTAATGCATTCGGGACCAGAGCATGGCAAACTGGAATTTAATGTAGAAGTCTCGAAACAAGATTTGTACGAAACATATTTCCCTGCATTTAAGGCTTTGGTAACCGAAGCTAAAGTTGAAGGTATTATGACAGCCTACAATATGGTGTTTGGTAAACCTTCATGTACCAGTGAGTTTTTGGTAAAAGAAACCTTGCGGGAAGACTGGAAGTTTGATGGTTATGTGACTTCGGACTGTGGTGCTATTTCGGGTGCTGCCGGCAAACAGGGATATGCTAAATCTGTTCTTGAAGCATCTGCTCTGGCATTAAAAGCGGGCGTAAACCTAAACTGTGGAGGTTCTTATAACAACTTGAAAAAAGCATTGCAACAAGGATTGGTGACTGAAGATCTGATTACTGAACGAGTGGAACAATTGTTTAAGACACGTTTCCGCTTAGGCATGTTTGATGCAGATCCAGCTGACAATCCATATTCCAAATTAGGTTCTGAGCACATTCATAGCAAAGAGCATATTGCTTTGGCTCGAGAAACAGCCCAAAAATCCATTGTACTATTAAAGAACAGGAATAACGTTTTACCGCTTTCTCCTGAAATAAAAGTGCCTTATGTTACCGGACCATTCGCTAACTCAAATGATATGTTAATGGGGAGTTATTATGGTGTAAGTACGGGATTAGTAACTATTCTGGAAGGTATTACCGATGCGGTTTCTTTGGGAACATCGCTTAATTATCGGAGCGGAGCACTGCCGTTTCAGGATAACATCAACCCTAAAAACTGGGCTCCTAATGTAGCTGCCGAATCGGATGTTACTATTTGTGTAGTTGGCACAACTGCAGATATGGAAGGTGAAGGAGTAGATGCAATTGCATCGGCACATGGTGGCGATAAGGTAGACCTTAAATTACCTCAAAACCAAATTAATTATATCCATCAGATCATAGAAAAGAAAAAAGACAGTCCTTTAATTCTGGTAATTGCCAGTGGTGGTCCTGTTTCGTTAGAAGGCATCGAAGAGCATTGTGACGCCATTCTACAGATATGGTATCCTGGAGAGCAAGGTGGAAATGCGGTTGCGGATGTATTGTTTGGTAAAATATCTCCATCGGGTCACCTTCCAATTACTTTTCCAAAAAATGTAGATCAACTGCCCCCTTACGAAGCATATTCGATGAAAGGGCGTACTTATAAATACATGACGAAAGAGCCTCTATTTCCTTTCGGATTTGGATTAACATACTCTACAACAAAACTTAGTAACATTCAACTAAATACGACAAAACTAAAGCCGAATATGTCCCTTGAGGTAAAAGTAGATGTAAACAATATTGGCAAGTTTGATATTGATGAAGTGATGCAGCTTTATATCTGTCCGCAAGACACTACTGGTGGTATTCCTTTAAAAAGCATAAAGGCCTTTAATCGTGTTTCTTTGAAAAAAGGGGAAAAGAAAACAATGAACTTCTTAATTGATTCTGAAAACTTAAAGATAATTAACCAGAAAGGCGAAAAAGTATGGAGAAAGGGCGATTATAAAATTATAGTTGGGAATGCATCGCCGGGTGAATTGAGTGTGAAACTGGGTGCTGCAGTTCCTCAAGAAGCAATATTACATTTGCAGTAATAATTTTATATCCGTATTAAAAATGAGAAAAATAATTTACTTCGTATTCTTAGTACTAATTTTTAATACCTACAATCAAAAGAAAGAAGTAAGCTCGGATTATAAAATAAAATTTGAGAAAATATTAAAGCTATCTGTTTTAGCGGAGGTGATAGTCTTAGAAACGGTTTAAAGATGATTTAACCGAGTAATGAGGCTTTTAGCTTGTGGGAAAAGATAAATTTCAAAACAGTTTATTAGCTTAGGAGCGTTTTTGGAGATATCAGTAAAGCTCTACTGAATTCATTAAAACCTTTGGTGAAAAAACGAAAGCTTTAATGAATCTATTAAAGCTTTCGTAAAATAATGAAAGCTTTTAATAAAATTACCAAAGCTTTTGTAAAATCAGTTAAGCCTTTGATAAAAAGGCCAAAACTTTGCTAAAATAAGCAAAGTCTTAGTAAAATCATTAAATTTTTAAACAGCTTCTTAGTCGTTGGGGTAGCTCTATTGTAAAAGGGAATGACGGATTATACCACATGCTGTACTCACATTGACCAAAAAATATTGGTTGGGAATGGGTCAATTATTCAGAAATAGCTCATGCAACCTCAGAATCCCCTTTTGGTCCCTATAAATTTAAAGATGTAGCACTTGCTGAACGAATTACCGGGTCACAAGTTAGAATGGATTATGCAGAGTGTATACTCTCTTCCAGAGTGACAGGGATAAGAAAAGAGAAAGAACTCGATCAGCAAATAATAAAACTTTATAAATTGAAATACATAAAAAAACAAACCATGAACCCCCACAAAACAACTCGCTTGCTCAAAGCTTTTGGCTTTTTGATGATTTTGATCCTTTCTATAGCATCTTGCAAGAAAGCTGAAAAACCCAACATCATCTGGATTTTCTCAGATGATCATTCTTATCAAACCATAGGTGCTTATGGCGGAAGATTGCAGGATATCAATATGACTCCTAATCTTGACAAAATGGCTGCAGAAGGAATGCGTTTTGACAAGTGTTATGTGGAAAATTCCATTTGTGCGCCGAGTCGTGCAACTTTACTGACCGGAAAGATGAGTCACATGCATCTGAAGTACAATAACAAAAAGAATGTAGTCTTTAACCACGATCAACAACAATTTCAGAAAATCCTTGGTCAGAACGGTTATCAAACCGCTATGATCGGAAAGATTCATTTGGATGGGAAGATGCAGGGATTTGATTATTGGGAAGTGCTGCTGGGACAGGGTTCCTATATGAATCCGATTTTTCTTTCTGATGATGGGGAAAAGCAATATGAAGGATACACCACAGACATCATCGCAGATAAATCTTTGGAATGGCTGAAAGGCAAAAGAGATGAGTCCAAGCCCTTTATGTTGATGGTTCATAACAAGGCTCCACACCGTCCCTGGATTCCAAAGAGAGAACACATGAAAATGTACGATGACATCACGATTCCTGAACCTGCTAATTTACACGATGATTACGCAACAAGAGGTGCTGCGGCTCATCAACAAGAATTAAGCATTCTGGATAACATGAACTTGGATCGAGACCTAAAAATGACGAAACAAGACAATGAGTATTTCAGAAAAGTTGGGATTGATGATCGTTTTGATTCAAGAAGGGAAAAGTACAAAGATCTAGATTTGGAAGGAGAAGAACTCACAAAACTGAAATATCAGATCTACATGAAGGATTACCTTCGTTGCATCTGGTCTGTTGATGAAAATATAGGACGAATTATGGATTATCTGAAAGAGTCTGGTTTGGATAAAAACACCATTGTAATGTATTCTTCTGATCAAGGATTCTACATGGGCGAACATGGTTGGTTCGATAAGCGCCTCATGTACGAAGAATCCTTCAGAACACCACTCATCGTAAAATGGCCAAATGTTATTAAACCAGGTTCTGTGAATACCGACATGGTGCAAAACATTGACTTTGCCGAGACTTTTCTTGATTTAGCCGGTGTAGCAATACCAGAAGATATGCAAGGGAAAAGCATCGTTCCTTTGTTAAAAGGGAAAACTCCAAATGACTGGAGAGAATCCTTATACTATCATTATTACGAATACCCTGGAGCCCACAACGTACTGGGTCACGAAGGAGTTGCCAACAAGCAATTCAAATTAATCCGTTTCTACGGTACCGATGTTCCAAATGGTGAAGAATGGGAACTTTACGATTTGGTTAAAGATCCTTCTGAGATGAATAATATTTACGGCAATTCGGATCAACAAAGTAAAGTTGTTGAAATGAAAGATGAATTGAAAAAGCTAAAAAAACAATATAAAGTTGACCAAAACGAAATTCCACAATAATGATTTAGAGCAGAGAATGTTACAAAGAATTAAATAGACAACTGATCTATCAGGAAAAAGTAAAAATAAATAAAAAGAAAAACGACATGAAAACAGTGAGGTTAATCCAAATATTTGCTTTGATTCTATTAGCGGCTTGCTCATCACAAAAATCAACCCCCGATTTCAAAATAGAATTCGGCAAAGTATCTAAACACTCAGTATTTTCAGGTGGTGATAGTTTAAGTCACTGGGGTGGTTCTGTTGTTAAAGGTAATGATGAATTATACCACATGTTGTACTCACGTTGGCCGAAAAATATCGGTTGGGAATGGGTCAACTATTCTGAAATAGCTCATGCAACATCAGCATCTCCTTTTGGTCCCTATAAATTTAAAGATGTAGCCCTTGCTGAGCGAAGCACCGATTTTTGGGACGGTTCGTGTACACACAATCCAACAGTCCACAAATTTAATGGCAAATACTACCTCTATTATATGGGAAATATTGGTGATAAAAAGATTGTAAGCGTTCCTGGTAAAGCCAAAATTAATTGGACACATCGAAACAACCAGCGCATTGGAGTTGCTGTTGCTGATGATCCAAATGGTCCCTGGAAAAGATTTGACAAACCTGTTTTAGATATCACACAGGGTGACTCATTGGCTCCTGATGCTTTAATGACTTCCAATCCTTCGGTTTGTCAAATGGCAGATGGTAAAATTTTAATGGTTTACAAAGCAGTTGGTAAGAAATTCCCATTGCCACAAGGAGGACCAGTTGTTCACATGGTAGCAATTGCCGACAGTCCTACTGGTCCATTCAAAAAATATCCAAATCCTGTTTTTCTGGAAGAAGGTGTTCGTTTTCCTGCCGAAGATCCATATATCTGGTATCAGGATGGAAGATACCGCGCTATCGTAAAATACATCCATAATGAAGGTAAAAAACGATTATTTTCTTTGGTTCATTACGAATCGGAAGATGGTATAGACTGGCAAAAGGCAAAGAATTTCATGATCTCAGATCGTTCATTTACTTGGGAAGATGGAAGAATGCAACATTTCGATCACCTGGAACGACCTCAGGTTATTGTTGAGGATGGCGAACCAATTGCATTAATCTGTGCCGCAGATACAATCGATGAGAACAATGTAAGGCACTCGTTTAATGTGCAAATTCCTTTAAAAATCACGAAAGAATATAACAAGCAATAAGTTCAATGAAAAAAAACCTACTAATACTTGCACTTGTAATCCTTTCTATCGCTTTAAAAGCCCAGGAAAGGCCTAACATCCTTTGGATTAATGGTGATGATTTAGGTACTGAATTAAGCTGTTACGGCAATCCTGATGTGAAAACGCCTAATATTGATCAATTGGCGACGGAGGGCGTTCGATTTACCAAAGCTTATTCCAATGCATCGGTTTGTTCGTCCAGTCGTTCTTCCATGATTACAGGAATGTATCCAACAAGCATAAATTGTCAGGATCATAGAACCATAAATAGGACTAAGCTTCCTGATGATATTCATACCATAGTTGAATATTTTCAAAGCGCAGGCTATTTCTGCACAAATGCTAGCGCCAAGAATTGGGACAAAAAAGGGAAAGAAGATTATAACTTTTTAGATAAGGTGAAATATGATGGAACTGATTGGAAACAGAGAGCAAAAGATCAACCATTTTTTGCTCAAGTTCAGATTAGCGATCCTCATCGAACTTTTCATCATGATACTGAAAATCCTATCAATCCTGAGACCGTAAAAAGTCTGCCAAACTGTTACCCAAATCATCCTTTATTGAAAGCCGATTGGGCTTGGTATCTGGAAAGTGTGCAGCATTGCGACCATTATGTTGGTGAAATTTTAAAGCGGTTGGAAGAGCAAGGACTGGCAGATAATACAATCGTAATTGTTTTTGGTGATCATGGCCGACCACATTTGCGCGACAAACAGTTTTTATACGAAGGTGGCATCAAAATTCCATTAATCATTCGTTATCCAAATAAAATCAAGGCCAATCAAGTTGATGATCAATTGGTAAGTTTGGTTGATGTGGCAGCTACTTCCTTGAATTTGGCTGGCATTACAATCCCAAAGCAGATGCATGGTCAAATCTTTTTAGGAGATAAAGCTCAAAAACGCGGATACATTTACGCTTTCAAACAAAGAACTGGTGATGCTCCTGATAATATCCGTAGTATTTCAGATGGTAAATACAAATTACTCTGGAACAGAATGCCAAACATGCCATGGATGCAATTAAGCAGTTATAAAAAGTTACAATATCCTGCTTTTGCCTTGTACCAACAACTTGCTACAGATGGAAAGTTGGAAGCTCCGTACAATCAATTTATGGCTCCTACCCGACCCAAAATTGAGCTTTACGATCTGGAACAAGATCCTATGGAAATGAAGAATTTGGCTGACAATAAGGAGTATAAATCAGTAAAGAAGAAACTCTTTAAAATACTTTCGGAAAACATGAAAGAGTTTGAAAAGAATATGATTCCTGAATCAGCAGAAACCATTAACCAAGCAAAAATATCATCGGCAAAATACTTTAAAACAGGAATGGAAAAGAAGAATTTAAATGAGGAATCCAGTGATTTAGAACTATTAATTTATTGGGAAAATCTATTATTAAAAGAGAAGTCGAAACTCTTGAGACCTTAGGTGTCGTAAAGCCACACTTCACTAGTAAACACTATATACCAAAACATTACAATGCCAAAGCTCTTACTTATCCCATTGTTGCTTTGGCATTTTTGCTTTCATATAGAACGTGGAAAGTTAATTCCAAAGGGTAAAAATAAATACTACAATACCTTAACAATAGGAATTCACTGGGTACAATAAGTTAAGAATGGAACCAAAATGTCGACTAATAAAAGTATCTCAATTCCCCCCCTAATAGAAGACTAAATAGTTCGTGTGCAATCGATGAAAACCATCTAATTTTATAACACCATCTAACAGGACAACTTGAAGCGAAAATTAATACGAAAACTGAATCAACGATGATAAAATTAAAGAACAAAATAATCATCGTGAGGAGCATTTTAGTTTGATGTACATGATTTGGAAGGAAACGCATATAAAAATTCAGAGAACAGAATAGTCAGCGATCTTGAATTGATTAAAAAATAACATTTTCGAATATCGGCAACTAATGCAATTAGGAACAACCAATAAAAGATATACCCAAATATGAAACACATTAAAATCGCCCTACTTATTGCGCTTATTTCATTTGTGAAAATAAGTACTGCACAAGAAAAATACACGCCCGATTGGGAAAACCTAAAGAAACACAAAGCTGTTCCAGAATGGTTTGCCGATGCAAAATTGGGTATTTATTTTCACTGGGGAGTGTACTCTGTTCCTGCGAAAGGTGGTGAATGGTATGCACGTTGGATGTATGTTCCCGATCGCGAAAATATTTGGGGAAGTGAAATATATGAAGAACACAGGGCTACTTATGGCGAAAATTTTGATTATCATGATTTTATTCCAATGTGGAAAGCTCCAAAGTTCGATGCTAAAGAGTGGGTTGATCTATTTGAAGGCATGGGTGCTAAATTTATCGGTTCCATTGCCGAGCATCACGATGGGTTTTCTTTATGGGATAGCAAAGTAAATGAATGGAATTCTGCAAATATGGGACCTCACATCAATGTGGTAAAAGCCATCGCTGAAGAAACAAATAAACGCGGTTTAAAGTTCATGGCAACCTTTCATCATGGATTCCATAACATGTTTTACCCAAAACCTGAGAATTCTTATTTGCGTCCGGTAAGTAAATACAATTTGGTGTACGATAATTGTGAAGTACCTCAGGATGAAAAGTATCGCAAATTGTACTGCAATATGGATTACGACGAGGCCAACGACTTATGGCTAGGAAAATTGAACGAAGTAATTAACGAATTCTGTCCTGATTATATTTGGATGGATTTTGGCCAACGGTTTATTAAAGAATCACATAGGAAACAGTTCTTAGCCAATTATTTTAACAAAGCGGCGGAAGAAAACAAAGAAGTTGTTGTAAACACAAAAGGTGACTTCTTCCCTACCGAATTAGCGGTGGTAAATGTGGAACGTGCTACCATGGAGGATATTACTCCTGAAGTTTGGATCACCGATTTCATATTAGGAAGTTCCTGGTGCTACGATAAAACAAAGCGAACTGCCATAAAACCTAAAATTGCTATTCGTATGTTGGCCGAAGTAGTTAGTAAAAATGGAGTTATGCTTTTATCGGCTGGACCGATGGCCGATGGAACCATTCCTGAAGAACAAGTGAAGGCAATGCAGGGAATTGGTGCCTGGATGAAATTATATGGTGAAGCAATTTACAATACGCGCCCTTTTGTTGCCTTTGGCGAAGGTACAACAGAACTAAAGCGTGACCCAGAAGATGCATGGAATGAATACGGAGCCATTAAACAAGGTTTGAGTAAGCTGAACGCTGAAGATGTGCGTTACACCAAAAAAGGCAATACAGTATATGCTATTCAGTTGGGATGGAACGATAAAACACCTGAAAGAACTTTAGCTACTTTTAGTGGGAAAGCAAAAGATCTAAAAATAAAATCAGTTTCGGTTTTAGGTAGTTCGGAAACTATAAAGTGGAAGAAAACAAAAGCTGGTTTACAGGTTCAACAACCCAATAAGAAACCTGCTGAAGCGGATGCTGCTTTGGTTTATAAAATCATTTTGAAATAGAAATATCATGAAGAAATTGGCCCTGAATCTAATTATATTTCTTGGTGCAGTAAGCTTTACTCAGGCACAAAACCCTATTGTACCTGCAGGAATGTATATTGCCGATCCGGAAGCTCACACTTGGCAAGATGGGAAAATATATCTTTACGGATCGCGTGACGAAAGTGATGAATATTGGTGTTCCTACAAACATCATGTGCTATTTAGCGACGACTTAAAAACTTGGAGCATTGCAGAAAATGCATTTGCTTCAAAAGGTGAAAACGATCAGGTAGATTATCATGATAAACTCTTGTTTGCGCCCGATTGCGCCTATAAAAACGGAACCTATTATTTGTATTACTGCTCTCCGGGCAAAACACTTACCGAAGGAGTCGCAACCAGTAAATCTCCATTAGGTCCATTTACTGCTGGAAAACAAATTAAGGGGCCCAATCAGATTGATCCTGCCGTTTTAGTTGATGAAGATGGACAGGGATACTACTTCTGGGGACAGGGAAAACCAAAAGTTGCCAGGCTAAAAGCAAACATGTGCGAAATAGACTCTTCCACAATCACTCTTCCTTTGGATGAAGCAGGAAATAAAGCTTTTCATGAAGGATCATCCATTCGAAAAATTGGAGCTTGGTACTATTTTGTTTTTGCTGATGACAGTCGCGAAAATCGTCCAACTTGTCTGGGTTATGCGATGAGTAAAAGCCCAATGGGACCTTTCGAATACAAGGGAGTTATTATTGATAACATGGGTTGCGATCCTTCTGTTTGGAACAATCATGGTTCTATTGAGCTTTTTAATGACAAATGCTACGTTTTTTACCATCGATCAACTCATAACTCACAAAAATTCCGTAAAGCTTGTATCGAGCCAATTACAATTAATGCTGATGGAACAATTAGTGAAGTGGAAATGACAACACAAGGAGCTTTACAAGCTTTACCTGCAGGCAATTTGATGCAAGCGGAAAGAGCTTGTCTATTATCTGGAAAAATATTTATTGATGAAAGTGAATCCAATGACATTCCAAATGAGGAATTAACCCATATCGCTGATGGTGATTTCGCTGCCTATAAATATCTGACTTTTGATAAGCAATTGAAAAATTTCAGAATCAAAACGAATATTTCCGATGAAGCCTTGGTTGAATTAAGATTAGATCAAGCTGATGGTGAAATGATTGGAAGCTGCAAAATCTCTAAATCAATAAGCAATACAGCATTTCAACTTTCGAACTGTGAAATAACATCAACAAAAGGTAAACACGCTTTATACCTTGTTTTTAAAGGCGAGAACACAGTTTTCAATGTCGACTGGTTTCAATTTTATTAAAAATCAATTTGAAAAATCAGATGCAAAATCCCATTCAAAAACAGCCAACTAGGGGTACAAATAACCAAACAGTGGGTACAAATGATCAAACGGTGGGTACAACTGGTAAAACAGTGGGTACAAATGATCAAACGGCGGGTACAAATGGCAAAACAGTAGGTACAAATGATCAAACGCTTATCTTCTAAATGCAAAACCCGGAATGTGTACAAGTACAGTTCCGGGTTTTCTTTTTTACTGATTTTATGGTTGCAATAGTCATTTAACTAGAAATAATTTACTCTAGTTCTAATTTTAAGACTGTTGCAATAGGGTTATATTCTACTTCTGGCATGGTAAGTAGTAAGGTTTGGGGAGTAAGTTTCCACTCGATATCTATGTCTGCCCCCATCAACTTTATATTTTTGATTGGTGAAGGAGGAAGGTTGCGGTGGAATCCACCAATAGCTCTCATTTTTATTGTTTTCCCGGCTTCCGGTACGCCTAAAAAGAAGACATACATCGACTTTTTGTCTTTAGCAAGGGTATAACGAACATCGCTGGCGGTGTATTTAACTTTAGCCGATTGCCCATCATGAGAAGCATCAGTAGCATTGGCATTACCATATCCAAAAATCTTAAATGGTCGTGTTCCATAAACCGCTTCGCCATAAATTTTCATCCAAGCTCCAATGTCTTTCAAAATATCACGTTGCTCTTGGTTAATAACACCATCGGCTCGCGGCGAAATATTTAAAAGCACTGTCCCATTCTTACTCCACACATCAATCATGTTACGCACCACAAGTGCAGCATCTTTATACTTTTCCCCTTCCACATACATCCAATGACTATTGCTCAAGGTAATATCTGTCATCCAAGGCAAAGGATAAATATCTCTACGCCCACCTTGCTCTAAGTCATCAATACCTATTTCCAGTGGAATATCTTGGTGCTTGCTACAGACTACAACTTCCTTATTGTGTTTCAGACCATTGTTAAAATGATAAGCCAACATCTCGTTAATTTTATCTTCCGGAATCATGTTTAACCACGAATCATACCACAACATATCTGGATTGTATTTATCTACCACCTCTTCTACTTGATCCAACCAATACTGGTTAAAATCCTCAATATTTTCCCAGTTTCCGAATAATTTACGAAGCTTTGGATCGGTAGTTGCCGTTGGTAAATCAGGATTATAAGGATAGTGACTGTTAAAACCATTGCGATCCCAATACTCCGGATTATTGGCATTGCGCTGTCCGTTTCTGGCATGGTGAAAAGTCGCCAGTGTCTTGATGTTGCGTTTCTTTAACGAAGCAAACAGTTCACCTAAAATATCACGTTTTGGTCCCATGTCAGCAGCATTCCACGGGTTTACTTCGCTATCCCACATGGCAAAACCATCGTGATGCTCGGCTACCGGACCAGCAAATTTAGCACCTGTCATTTGAAACAAATCGGCCCACTCTTCAGGATCAAAATGTTCCGCTGTAAACATTGGAATAAAGTCTTCGTAACCAAATTCTTCAATAGGCCCAAAGTTCTTTTCATGGAATTTATTAACATCACTCCCTTTTACATACATATTGGCAGGATACCACGCACTGCCATAGGCAGGTACACTATAAGGCCCCCAGTGGAAATACATTCCCAATTTGGCATCAGCAAACCATTCCGGCGCGGCTTTGTGTTGTTTTAGCGATTCCCAGTTTGCTTCGTACTTCTGATTTTCCCCTGTTACTTTTTGAGAGCGTGAGCAACTAGCCAATATTAGAACGCCTACAATAAAATAGATAAGTCTAAATTGCTTCATATTTATTCTTTTAATTTTTTGTCCTCTTCTTTTATCCGCTCTTTTTGTTTTGAGCTTAAACCATATTTATAATGAAAATCAGGACCATAAACATTGCCATGTTCTTTCATTTGTTGATCATCAATATCTAAACTTAAATCGCAATCAAATCGTGTCAATACAGAATGATTTCGATTCCAATCTTCTGCTGCATTTGTAAAGTGAGAAATGCCCCAAGTAATACCTCTTCCATCTTTGGTATCCGTAAAAGCATCCGGAATAAATGGTCCTCCGGCATCTGGCATCAATTCTACAATTGATGCAATTTCAAAGTTCACCCAATCTTTCGCATATTGAATTGTATTTCGTTCCATACCATCTCGAATCACCAAAGCGGCAACACCTTCCTTAAAAGGAAATAATGTGGTTTCGTGACCAGAATTGATAACTGGATTTAATGGATGCTTAACAAATGGACCCAGCGGATCTTCAGAAATTGCCAAACCTTGCATACGAATTTTAGAAGGTTTTAGCTCTGGTCTTTTATCAAAATCACCTTTATAATACAAATAGATTTTCCCATTATGCACTAACGGATAAGGATCATGAATGGAATATTGATCCCAAGAGCCTTCAGAACCATTTGGAATGACGACCTTATTAGCAGAAGTCCATGGACCATCAGGAGAATCGGCATACGATACAGCTACCGGACAAAAATCACCCCTTAAGCCACTCGCCTCCATAAAAGCCTGATAGTACAAATAATATTTCCCTTTCCATTTCAAAATATCAGTGGTTGTAACTGAACGCCAACCAGCTTGAGGCTTTGGAGGGCGAGGAACGGCTACACCTTGTTCTTCCCAGATGAAACCATCTTCCGATGTCGCATACCAAATCTCGGCTAAATCCCAATCGGCTGATGGAATCGTATCATTCGCTTCTTTTGCTCTCGCCATTCCCACTGATTTCACTACAGTATTGCGATAAGTATACCAAACGTAGTACTTCCCATTTTCAAAGATTACTTTCGATGGGTCTCTGCGGGTAAGTGTACCATCTCCTCCGTTGTAATCAAAACCTTTTAATTTGGTGTATTTAAACTGTGTATACAATTCATTTTGTTCGGGACGAATGGACAAATAAGCATCGTAATTACGTTCTACAGCAGCACTTAATGCTCGATTTGGTTTTTCTTTTGAAACCAAAAATGGAAACCCTTTGTCATTGCTTTCTTGTTTTTGCTGACACGAAAACAGCACAATACTTACAAACAGGAAACAGAATATCTCTCTCATTATCAAATAATTTAACTACTCTCGCATTATTAAAATTCAAACGTTAATTTTATCACAATAGGCTCATCAGCATTCCCAAAATAGTTTTCCGAATTTCCATGTGGCCCCATTGTATCTGGTTGCTGAAATTTAGTACCTATGGCAGGTATGTTTTTCACAAAAGAGATATCTCCTTCTGGAAATTTTGGTGAAAGTCTACCTTTAGGATCACCTGAAGGATTTTCAGGAGTCAACATACGCAAAAAGGTATGTGGTGAGTGACAGAATACTGTAAATCCTTTATTGTTTTCACTTTTAATCTTTGCCCAATACAAGCTTGAGAAAAAGCCTTTAAATTCAGGATACACAAAACCCGATTCACCTGTAACGGTATTGTTATAATCGTTCTCCCACACCTGGAACTTGGTTCCTTTCATTCTGTTACGCCAAACTCTGTAAGGTCCATCTCCCAACCATTTCATACCGGCCACTTCTTCTTCGGGAAACGAAAAGCTGATTCCTTTGTAATCCGTCACTCGTTTTTCACTCTTCATTTCAACTGATAAATCCAATAATCCATTCGGATAGATTGTCCATTTAATGATGTCGGAGCTTAATTCTACATGGGTAGTCCATTCTGGAGTTTTATCCTTTTTTTCGAAAACAGCGGTAATTTCCACCATGTTGTTTCCTGTCTTTACAGAAACATTCTCGATTTTATCATTTTGTCCAAGAATGATAGGTCCGTTCTTCAAAGGAATGACTTTATCCCCCTTTTTCACCTCTTGAAGTAAGCCTGTTTTTTCGGAGAAAGTAAAAACAATATTATTCGCTTCAACAATAATTTGCGAGTTCTTAATTTCTGATTTAACCTTCCCTTTTCCTTTATCGCTTACCGCATCTTGATTCAATTGTGCTGGTGATTGTATTGGATAAGACCAGGTAAATATTTCCTTTCCATAAAGATCTGTCGCCGTTAAATGCAGTGCATCGGATGATTTCCAATTCGAAGGCATATTCACATTAAAAGCAGCTTTTCCACCAGGAGCTAGTTGGGCTAAGTCAACTCTGTTTTCTGATAAAATATCAAAATCAGTACTTCCTTCCGGACCATTAAACCTCACCCACTTGGCAGTCATTTTGCAATCCTTCAAATTTGTATAATGATATCTGTTTTCAATTCGGAATGTGCCATTGAAATCATCATTAATAAAACGGTCTTCAATGTAAATGGGCGACCATACTTCCTTAATGGTGAAATAACTAGCTTCCTTTTCTCCATAAGGCCCAACAATGCCATCAGCGGCGTGATTTCCATCAAAGTCAAGTACATTATTTTTATCTGTTCTCACCACGCCTTCGTCGGCAAAGTCCCATAAAAACCCACCTGCACTCAATGGCATATTCCACATTTGGGTCCAATAATCATCTAATCCGGCACCATGTCCGCCGTCGTATAAACCATGTAAAAATTCCGTTGGAAAGAAAATCTTATCTTTTTTATAACCATCATTTGCCAATGCATGGTAATGGAAATAGTGCAGAGTGTTGGTTTTTCTGAAAATATTCCATGGATGAATTACCTCTCGTTTTTGAATATCCCAAAGTGCATAGTCATCATCCAATTCTGTATTCCAGCCAGTTTCGTTCCCATTCGCCCAAAGCAAAATTGAAGGGTGATTCACATCACGAACAACCATTTCTTCAACTATTTTTCGTCCCACTTCTGTATCTAAATGTGGACTGTGCCAGGTACATACTTCATCAATTACGAATAATCCTAAAGAATCACAAACATCCAAAAAATGAACATCAGGTGGATAATGTGACATCCGCACCGCATTCATATTCATGTCCTTCATCATGTTCACATGTTCGATACTTAATTCTTTTGAACACGTTCTTCCCGATTTAGGATAAAATGAATGACGGTTAACGCCTTTGAATTTAATTCGCTGACCATTCACATATATTCCATCACCTTCCAATACTTCTACCGTACGGAAACCAATTCGTTGCTTAACTACATGCAATACTTCACCCCTTTTATCCAACAAACTAACTTGTAAATTGTATAAATTTGCTTGTTCGGGATTCCATGTTCGAATATTTGAAGCTTGAGCAGATACACTCCATTTTCCTTCTTCTTTTTGAATATCCTCAACTTTAATATCCTGAATCTTATTTCCTTTTAAATCGAAAAGAGTCAATTTAATTTTGTCTGCCTTCTTTGAATCAATGAACACATCAGCAGTAATTGCGCCATCGGCCTTAGCATCAACAGCCAAGCGATCGATGTTTTCTTTTGGAGAAACGCTTAAGTAAACTGGACGATAAATACCACCGAAAATCCAAAAATCAGCCTTACGTTCCGCATAATTGATAGACTCATTGTCTGAAACCTTATTTACCTTAACCTCCAATAAATTGTCTACTCCATATTTTAGTAAATCGGTAATCGTATATTTGAATTCGTAAAATGCTCCCTGATGAATTTCACCAGCAAGTTTACCGTTTATCTTTACTTCAGCATCGGTCATTACACCTTCAAACACAATTTTCACATCCTTACTTTTCCAGTTCTCAAAAACTGCAAATTGATATTTGTATAAACCATGTTCTTTGTATCGTTTATCCAAATCATCGTGCCCATAGTTATAATGTCCGAAACCTTGCTGTTCCCAACACGACGGAACGCCAATTGTCGTCCATTTGCCACTCTTCATCCCCTCAGAACAATAGAAATCCCAATTCACCATATCATCTTTACCTGTACCTGATAGGTATTGAATTTCGGTACTCAAATCCGACCAAGTAGATCGTCCGTTCTTGTTTGATTGAGCACTACTATTACTTGTCATTAAAACCTGAATGAAAATCAAACTCAAAATGACATTGGCAGAAATCTTATTCATATAATCTAGATTAAAAAAATCAATTTGTAATTTACATAGAAACACTTAATTCTTACTATCAAAGAAAGATTAAAACCAATAAAAGAGCTACCTTTAACGGCACTTTAACGGTAGCCATAACGGTTATTAACCTCACTATAACAAATAGAATACTAGACGAATAAGTCAAATAGGCTCCAATTACAACAAAACGATTCACAACAAGATAAATTCATATGCTCTCAAAGGATAAAAAACTAGAAATAACAAAACAAATAGTTGGGAGTGATACCTTTAAAAATGCTCCAACCAGCATTGCTATTTTAAAATATTTGGTTCAGTCCAATATCGAAGACCGATTTTTAAAAGAAAGTGTAATTGATATTGAATTTTTCGGTTCAAATTCTGATTCTGAAAAAAATAATCCAAGAGTAAGAGTAAATATTTTTAACCTTAGAAATAAACTAAAAAACTATTACGAAGGTGAAGGAGCAAATGATTTATGGCAGATAAAAATTGACAAAGGACAATATGCTGTTCGTTTCGAAAAACAAAATTTAAAAAGAAAACGGATTTCAATGCCTCGATACAGACGGCTGATACCTTATTTGCTTTTTTCAATTGCTCTTATCGCATTAATTCTTTCTCGCCTTCCTGCTTCAACACCATTACTATGGCAAGGCTTCTTTAAAAATGAACATTCTACCAACCTTTTTATTGGTGATGCTTTTGGATATGGAGGAAAGACCGCATCTGGACTGGCTGGCTGGACCCGCGATTTCAGCATCAACAGTTTGGACGAATACTATGCCATGCTCGACCAAAATCCGGAACTAAAAGCCAGCACTACCCCAACGGAATTCTTCTACTCAACACGCATGGCAGAAAATGCGACTCACGATTTAGCACGATTTTTCACAAAATGGGACAAGGACTTTGAAATTAAATATGCAACACGCACTTCATTTTCAGACATAAAAAAAGGAAACACCATTTACGTAGGGCGATTTAAAGATCAAAAGAATTTTGTATATCTTTTTAACGAAGCCAATCCCTTTTTTAAAATCAACGGAAAAAAGGTAGAATTTACCGGTCATGCAAGTATTGCTGATACCATAATCTCTACAGACTCAAAAGGAATTGAATTAGATTACACGGTGGTATCCAGAATGCCTGGGCCTAACAATACAGAACAGTTCTTATTCTTTTCCGACCACGATATCGGAGTAATGGCTACCGTGGAATATTTTACCAATGCAGATTCGATTACTGCATTTGCAAATAAATATTTAGATGGGAAACCCTATTTTACAGCCATTTATAAGACAAAAGGGAAAGAGCGTATTAATCTTGACCTAGAAACAATAATGGTTGTGCCGTTCTAATTGGAAACTCACCTCTAAAAAAAAGCATTAAAAAACCCTGAATCGCATTTTGCGATTCAGGGTTTTTTTATTTTCAGTTATACTACGTCTACAATCTCTCTACAAGAAAATAGTAAGCCATTTCCTTCTCTCCTTTATCATTGGTAAAACTTCCGTAAAAATTCATTTTACCTGCCGCCAATTCAATTTCAACCTCAGCAGCTTTATTGTCTTTTGTAAAAGAGCATTTGTACTCTTTTCCATCAACAACAATCATTGGGTTCTTTAAGGATAATGATTTCCCCTCCTCTATCATTTCGGTATGACTGGTCGCTTTTACACCATCAACCGCAGCATCCATTTCCAAATTACTCTCTTCAGGATATCTTGAAATAGTAAACTTGTACTTGCCTGATTTCACAACTTCGGTAAAAAATTCACCTTCGCTAAAAGCATCTCCTTTACGGATATAATTCTGATTCCAAGGAATATTCTGCTCACTGTGCATATCATGACAAGTCAAGTGCATTGGATTTTCATGATCAGATCCTATTTTCATTAATGAATATTCAAAATCCTTCTCGGTACTCGTCCACCATTGATCGTAAAATGAATTCATTTCTGATACAACATCAGGATAGGCATTAGCAACATTCACGTTCTGCCCCGGATCTTCATGAATATCATACAACTCATCACCATTCACCAAACGCCATCGTGTTGTCATTACGCATGAATTTCTGCCTTTTTTTGGCCATTGAATACGCTGAGTATCTGTCACCAACATTCTTTTGTCAAAATCAGTTTTTGACGGTTCATTAAAGATCATATCCTTAAGAGATTTTCCATCCATCTCTGATTCATAGGTGTGTTTCAAATCACACAAATCGACTAATGTTGGTAATAAATCAACATGAGCGGTTAACGAATTAATATCTCTACCTTCTTTAGGCATTGCGTCGGGCCAACTAATAAAACAAGGAACTCGATGACCACCGTCGTATTGACTTCCTTTTATCCCTCTCATTCCAGCATTATAACCAGTTGTTTCACCCGTTTTCTTATCTATATAATAACCTGCAATAGTTCCGTTATCGGTCATGAAAATCAGGATTGTGTTTTTAGAAACGCCTTGTTCTTCCAATTTTTTACGGAATTTTCCCACCTGCTCATCCATCTCAGTAATCATACCATAAAAACGCTTTTGTGCTGGCTTCAAATTGGCATCTTTATACATTTCGTAATACTTCTCTGGCACATTAAATGGACTGTGCGGTGCATTCAACGACAAGTAAAGGAAAAATGGTTTCTCTTTATTTGCTTGAACAAATTTACTCGCTTCCTTAAACCAAACATCTGTGCAATAGCCTTCTACTTTCTCTGGTTCTCCATTTCGAAAATAAGTGTCATCGAAATAATCATTGTTCCAATAATCAGGCGTTTGACCTACGCCACCACCCCCATTATAAAAAGCAGTATCAAAACCTCTATCGTGTGGACGAAATGGGTACATATCTCCCAAATGCCATTTTCCAAACATAGCTGTCGCATAACCATTTTCCGAAAAAACATCAGCAATTGTAGTCTCCTTTTCATTCAATAAAGAACATCCACCAATGGTATGCCATGTTCCATTTCGATTAGAATTACGACCAGTCATTAATCCTCCTCGCGTTGGAGTACATGTGGTTCCTGTATGAAAATTGGTCAAACGAACACTTTCCGAATACAATTGATCAATATTCGGCGTTTTAATAATCGAGTTTCCATGGCAAGCCAAATCGCCATACCCCTGATCATCAGTCATTATTAAAATAACATTTGGTTTTTCAACAGGAGCTTCTGGTTGACAACCCAAAATGGGTAGAGCAATAGTAAGTGCTCTAAATAAGTTTTTTATTTTCATTTTTCTGATATTTGATCTGGTAAATCATCAACACTTAAAAAATAGCTTCTACCCTTTTAAATTTGGATTTAGAAGTATAATTTGCTTGAACGCGATATGGCTTCTTGTTTTTCAAATCGACCATTCTCACGTCCAATTTATTGTTTCCATATCCAGCATAAACAGCAATTTTTTCCTCATGCAAAATGTTCCCATCTTCATCTAAAAATAAGAACTCAATCTTTCTGTTTTGATTGGCTTTATAAGTAAAATCAATAAGTAACGAAGTTCCCTTATTGTTTGCTACAAGCTCTATATTTTCATTAAAAATTGATTCGTTATAAGTAGATTTTATTTTTTGATCCACCTTTATGAGTTGATAGGATCTTACCCAATCGTAGAAAGCAGTATTAATTGAATCGTTCAACAAATCATCTTTTGCAGGAGCTGGTTGCCAATCGTAAGTTTCCGTAACCATGTTAATCTTCATGGGTCTATCGAATGGATGTGATGAAATATCAGTTCTAAACTGAACCGAATCAGCCAACTGATTATCTGCATAAAATACAACTTCCTTGTCATTTTTCCACCAAGCCCCATAGGTATGAAACTCATCAGATACTTCAGAGTTTAGTGTTGTTCCTGTTCCTTTAGACATAAATGTCTCTTTTTGCTCACCAGGTTTCACATATCTAAAATGAGTATTGGAATTCATCCCATTTCGAAACTTCGCATGCACAGTTCCTCCACCAATACATTCCTGAATATCCAATTCCTGACTATAAGAATCTCTCGTATCTTCAGTATCTGCGTAAGGCACTTTATCATTTGACATCCAAAAAGTAGTCGACATTGCAATTTTAGATGCTTTTGCACGACACTCGTAATAGCCATAGTATGCATCGAAAGACTTGGAAGATACCGCTCCACCATAAATCGTGTAATCTTTAACCGGTTTATCCAACACACCACTTTTTATTTCCAGATTCCCATTTTTTACAGATATGGCTTCAGGAACAAACATGGCAGGAGCTCTTCCCTCCCACCCATTAAAAGTATCGTGCCATTTTTTTGAATCTAATTTATTCCCATTGAATTCATCTGAAAAAGTTCCATTCAATACCCACCGATATCCTTTTGGAGGAATTGGCGGATCAGCAGAAACAGCACCCATAATAAATAAGAATAGCAGAAGTAATGAATATTTTCTAATCATAGCAAATTAAGTCTTAATGTTAGTAAGACAATATTACGATCTCTATCAGAAAAATGAGAAATAAATAAGTTCTGAATAAGGGGGCATTTCTGTAAAACGAATAGGAACTTCTATTATTTACCCCCCTAATTTGTTCTATTTAAGCTCGCATCTCCAATTGGTTCAAACTATCTTTACGGATAAGATAAACCCGTAAATATTAGTCATAAATTAAACCTTAACATATATCGTGAAATGAAGAAATTACTATTGGCTATTTTGTGCCTCTCCTTTTTGTCATCGCAAGCCCAACAGAAAAAAAATGATTGGGAAAACGAAGCCGTTTTTGGAATTAATAAGATGCAAGGACGGGCAACTTCTTACTCCTACAAAAACACCTCCGATGCATTAAGTGGTGACAGAAATAAATCTGCGATGCAATTACTAAACGGAATGTGGAAGTTCAATTATTCCGATAAAGTGGATAATCGACCAATCAATTTTTACGAAACTGGATTTGATGCCTCAAATTGGGATGAAATTACAGTTCCCTCGAACTGGGAATTGAAAGGATACGGAAAGCCTGTTTATGTGAACTCTGATTTTCAAGTTGACTTAAAACCACCTCACTACCCTTGGGAAAACGAAGTTGGATCCTATATCACCAATTTTGAATGGAACCCAAATTGGAAAGATCAGCAAGTAATATTGCACTTTGGCGGTGTAACCTCCGCTTTTTATATCTGGATAAACGGCAAAAAAGTGGGTTACAGCGAAGACAGTTGTCTGCCTGCTGAATTTGATATTACCGAGTATCTTACCGAAGGAAAAAACACACTGGCTCTTGAAGTTTACCGATGGTCTACAGGTAGTTTTCTGGAAGATCAGGACCATTGGCGTTTAAGCGGTATTCATCGTGAAGTAATGATATTATCGCAACCGAAGGTAGCCATTAACGACTTTTTTGTTCGTACCAAATTTGATTCTAATTTGGACAATGCCTTGTTACAGATTCGTCCTCGATTATCGACAATTGACAATGCAGATTATAAAGATCTTAGCGTAGAAGCTAAATTATTTGATGCCACTGGCAAAGAAGTAATGAAGCCACTTGCAGTGAGTGCCAGTAAAATAATCGATGAATATTACCCTCAACGCGACAATGTTTACTTTGGATTATTGGAACAAAATATCGAAAGTCCTATAAAATGGTCTGCGGAGAATCCATATTTATACACTCTTGTTCTAAATCTAAAAGATAAAGATGGAAAAGAATTGGACACTCGTTCTCAGAAAGTCGGATTTAAAGATGTTACGATCGATGGGAATGTATTATTGATTAACGGCAAAAAAGTAAAATTGTACGGAGTTAACCGTCACGATCATAGCCAAACTGGAGGAAAAGTAGTTTCTCGGGCAGATATAGAAAAAGATGTTCAACTGCTAAAACAATACAATTTTAATGCGGTTCGCACCTCACATTATCCTAACGATCCGTATTTCTACGAATTGTGTGACCAATACGGAATTTATGTGATGGACGAAACCAATTTGGAAACTCACTCTACAAGAGGATTACTTTCCAATCAGCCAACTTGGGCCGGAGCTTTTGTCGATCGTGCCATTCGTATGGTAGAAAGAGATAAAAATCACGCAAGTATTATTTCCTGGTCTTTAGGAAATGAGTCTGGTTGTGGACCAAATCATGCGGCAATGGCAGCTTGGATAAAAGACTACGATCCTACTCGTTTTGTTCATTACGAAGGAGCTCAAGGAGATCCTACTCATCCGTACTATATTAAAATGGGTAAAGAATCAAATGCAAACTATGCCAAACATTTGTCCAACCCAACAGATCCAGCATATGTTGATGTTATCAGTAGAATGTATCCTACATTGGAACAATTGGAGGATATGGCAACAAATCCATATATCAAACGCCCAATTATGCCTTGTGAATATGCTCATGCAATGGGTAATTCGCTTGGTAACATGATGGAATACTGGGATTTGATTCACAAATATGACAACCTGATGGGTGCTTTTATTTGGGATTGGATTGATCAGGGAATTTTACAACAAGATAAAAATGGAAAAGATTACTACGCTGTTGGTGGTGATTTTGGAGATGAAATAAATGCTGGTAATTTCTGTATGAATGGCATCATTGCTTCCGACAGAACCCCAAAACCTGAAATTGAAGAATGTAAATACGTATATCAACCAGTTACTTTTAAAGCAGTTAATTTAAACGAAGGTCTGATTCGTATTCACAATCGTCAATGGTTTTCCAATACCTCCGATAAATTATTCACCTGGGAATTGTATCAGGATGGTAAAAAACTACAGAAAGGTAATTTACCTATGCAGGTAATTAACCCGGAAGCTTCGAAAGAGATTCATATTCCATTCGAAACACCTAAGCTGGTTCCTGGTGCTGAATACTGGCTTCGGGTAAGCATGCATAGTACAGAAACAAGCCTATGGGCAGCTAAAGGATTTGAAATTGCAAAGCAACAATTCAAACTTCCAATTGGAATCGAAAAGAATGAGACTCAGAAGCAAAATCTTCCTGAAATATCAGAAAAAAGAGAAAACGGAATGATTGTTCTTTCCAACAAGAATTTCAAACTTAAAATTTCAGAAAAAGACGGTTACATCCACCAACTAATTTCAAAAGGAAAAACAATTATTGATGGAGCAATGACTCCAAACTTTTGGAGACCGAAAACAGATAATGACGAACGCGGATGGAAACCGGAGTTAAAATCAGCTTTTTGGAAAACTGCGGCTCAAAACCTACTATTAGAATCCTTAGATGTTGAGCATGGGCAAAAGGGGCAGGTAAGCGTTACTTCTGTTTCTAAAATAGGAAACAAGCTTAGCTTACAAATGACTTATGCTATTGCAGGCGATGGCTCAATAAAGATTGATTACAGCCTGGATGCAGATACATCTCTACCGAAACTACTACGAATAGGCTCAAGCTTTAAAGTACCTGTAAACTTCTCAAAAATGAGTTATTACGGGAAAGGACCATGGGAAAACTACAGTGACCGTTCGGAGGCTGCTGAAGTAAACGTATACAAAGGCAACGTAGATGATTTTGTGTTTGAATATGCTCAACCACAAGAATGTAGCAACAGAACCGAAGTGAGATGGTTGCAACTTCAGAATAAGAATGGATCTGGTTTACGATTCGAAGGAGCTCAAGCTTTAAGTACCTCTGTTTGGCCCTGGACAGCCGAATCGTTAGAGCAAGCAAGGCATACAAACGAATTGAAGAAAGAGAATTTCTATACGGTTAATATAGATTTGACTCAAACCGGTGTTGGCGGTTGCGATACTTGGTCACCAAAAGCTGAACCCATTGAAAAATATCGTATTTACTCAGGAAAATATAAGTATTCATTTACAATATTACCACTAAAATAAATTATCGCATTTTAGTTTTATGAGGGGAATTCCATAAGGGATTCCCTTTTTTCATGTCCAATTAATCAAGCTATTTCAGGAGAAGACAGAACACAAAAAGTCACGAAATTCCTTTTTTCAGCAAAACGCTTCATTTGTGCAGAACAGATCCTCATTTGAGCATAAAAATAAGCTTCCGTAACATGGGTTTGAGGCTTCCGTAACAACAACGATACCTTCCGTAACATGAATTTGGGCTTCCGTAACAGATCAAAAGAGTCTCCGTAACACGGCTTAGAGCTTCCGTAACACACGTAAGCTCAAATACGTGTTACGAATGGGCTAAAAGAGCGAACGGAAGAATAGAAAGTTGTAACGGAAAGGCAAAAACAGCTAACGGAACAAGTACTTCCTGTAGCGAAACATAAAAAAAGGAAAACAGATCAGTTTTCCCTCGATCAGTTGTACTTGTATGTAGTTAATTTTAATCTCTCTTTTATTGTATCCGTATTCTATCGGCATTTTTGATATTTCCATCTCACAAAACGAACACCTATCGGCTTAAAAGTCTTCCTATCGGAGGACAAGTTAACTATCGTAGGTGTTACAGAGCGTTTTCGTTTGATTTTTATTTATTGCTTTTCCTATTTCAACTTTTATTACGCCACACGAATAATAATTCTTTTTCCAGCAAATCTTCTAGCAATAGCAACGATGGTATTTAGCATCAAGTGGGTTCCTGAATTAATAGATCCCAATAAACAATTTTGGGTACAAAAAAAGAGGATCGCAAAAGCGATCCTCTCTATAATTTAGATTTATAACGTCTTAGTTATAAACTTCTGTCTCAGTTAATGTACCACTTACAGAAATTGTGCTTGTAGATGCATCTGGTTGAGTTACTAGAATTTCAACAGAAGTAACACCTGTTACTTTATCAGCAGAAATTACATAGTCGTAGGTTTTAGTACCCATCGACTCATTACCTTCTGCATCGGTTACTGTTACACTTTCAGTAGCAGTAAACGAAACCATATAAGTAGTTTCATCCGATGTGTCAGAATAATTATTTGTTTCGTAAGACGAAATAAATTTATCATTCCAAACAGTCAACAGAGCCGTTTCTCTATAGATATTAATTTGATCCATAGTTTCATTGTTGGTTTCTGAAATAGTATAAACAGAAGTTAATTCAATATCTGGAACATCATACTCTTCATACTCACAAGAAAATGTGGCAAAAACCAAAATAAGACTTAAAAGTTTTATAATATTTTTCATGATTTTCATATTTATTCCCACCTCTTTCGAGGTGGGAGATATTAAAATTTTATTTACGGACGAGGCTCATATTCAGAAAAGCTAATATCATCCCAATAAGTCTCAGTTATATGGTAGGATAGAATCTGAATCCCTAATGTCGGAGAAGCATCGGTGTAATTAATAGTTTTTGTTACCGTTTTCCATACGCCATCTGGAGCACCATAACCAGTCCATAGTCCTGAAAATTTAGCATCGATAACGCCACCTTTGTTGATACGCATTTCGTAACCACCACCTGTCGCAGCAACAACTTTAATTTTCCACTGAACCTGGTATTGTTTACCTGTTATTACCGAAAAGTTAGTTGTATTAATAACTGAATTTCTACCAGCAGCAACAGTGTTTAAATGCATGCAATAAGCACCAGTTGCAGGATCAGTAGTTGAATACTCATTTAGGTTAGCTGCTACATGATCAGATCCTGCTACCCAATTGATACCAGCATCTTCAAATCCACCAGAAACAACAAGGTTAGGCTTATACATCTTAACCACTGTTGTAAAGGCTGCTAAATTTCTTTCATCAGAAGACATGATAGTTCCACCAACATAAGTTACAGTAATAGCATCTGAATTATAAATTGGCTCAGTTAATTTAAGCTCCAATACAGTTCCATTTGTAGACTTAATACTAGCAGATGCAACAGCGATATCCTGATCGAACGCACCATTTGTAACATGTACAGTAAAATCACCTTCTTTACCTGCAAATGGTACCATTTCACCAGTCAAGCTAATGCTTATTGTTTCATCATTAGCTTCTGTAGCCTGACCAACAACGTCAAATGGTAAAGTAGACTTAATTACTTTAATTTTTAAAGGAACATACTTCATCTTATAACCTCCAGGAATAGATTCACCTGTACGAGAAGAATTTAATCTTGTAAAATAAGTTCCTAACTTATAGAAACTTACAACTTTTGCAGAATCTACAGATGTTGCAGGATTACCTCCACCAACAGACCAAGTTCTACTATCAGGACGTCCAATCGTAGTCATATCGACAAATTTAAGCGCCTCACCAGCCATAATTTCTTTAACTGGCCAGCTTGAGGAATCAGCTAAAACATGTTGCTCATCGAAATTTACATTTACAAGCTCTACATCTTCATAGAAAACCTTAAATGCAGATTGGATAGAATCATAAACATCCACCACAAAAGTGGTGTCAATAACCCAAAGGCCATCTTGCATTACAGATTCTAATGTATCCGTACCCTTAAAAACAACTTTGTCGTTAAAAGTATTACGTAATTTCACTCCCTGTATTCCAGCTTTTGTAAATATTATACTAACTGTTTTTTCGGTAGATTCATTACCAATATTTTCATCAATAAACTGTGTATACGTAGAATCTTGTCTTACGATTCTGCCCGTTAGAAAATTACATCCGCTAGTATCAGAAAAAGACCAGCTATGATCTACAGCATTTTGCGATAAATCCGAAAATGACAGATATTTTCCCACAGCAACTGTTTTTGCCTGACTAAACGAACTGGTGTACCAATCGACATCAGAATAGTCGTTTAATGGTTCATAATCCGCTTCGCAAGCAAACAACATTGCCAACACGGAAAATAGAAATAAAAATTTTATATTTTTCATGATCTCTTACTTTTTTAGTTAACCTCTGAGTTAGCTGTTGTTTCACTAGTAGGAATTGGCCAATAGGCATGAGTTGCTTCATTATAATTCACTGCAGATTGAACATAGTCCATTGATTTGTAATCAAAATCAGCTGAAGTAGCATGTTGTAATACACTTCCCCATCTTGTTATATCTTTAGATTGAAGTTCACTATAAAACTTATAATCACCTCTTTTGTAATATCTACTAGCTAAATCCGTTAAACGAGCTTTAGTAATCCCCCATCTTCTCATATCTAACTGACGAATTGCATATCCTTCTGCAGATAATTCCAATGGACGTTCCTTATACATTATATGATCCATAAGCGATTGAGCAGTATAAGTTACATCATTATGTGTTGAAGTTGAATTTTCACTTCCTGCACTTGGTCCTAACAACATTAAAGCTGAACGATAACGAACTTTATTAATATATTTTAATGCTTCTGTAACACCGCCATTATCTGTTCCTCCTTTAATTAAACATTCGGCATACATCAATAAAACATCAGCATATCGAATTACTCTAAAGTTAATCCCTGATTTATTATTTGTTACTTTTTCAGTATTTAAAATATCCCAATTAGTCATCTTTCTCCAATAACCAGGTTCACCATTGTTAAACGCTGTACCATCTGCTGTAACATTGCCTTCGTAGTAGGTCATGTCTTTATCCTCTACTAATGCTACAGAGTAAGATGTTCTTAATGAAAAAGTTCTTAATCGCTTAGTACCATCCTCTTCAGTTACGATATTACGCGGATCTGATGGATCCATAGGATCTTCCATATAAGCCATTAATAACCAATTACTTGGATAAACAGATCTCCATCCACCCACTGGACTAAATTGCATATGATACGTATTAGTTGTTCCTTCTGCAGACCACTCACTCTCATCAATTTTTAATGCTGCGTTGTAAGCAATTTCAAGAATTGATTCATTATTAAATTCACCTTGAGTCGTAAAGTTATCTGCAACATCAACTAACTGATAAATACCTTTATCAATTACCTGTTTAAAATAAAACGCTGCACCCTCGTAATTCTTTTCGTACAGATAACTCTTACCCAATACTGTTGCAGCCGCTCCAGCAGTTACACGACCCAAATTTGAATTATTATCAGGTGTTCCTAAAGCGTCATATTTTGTCCACGCACTAGGTAAATTATCTAATGCATATTCTAAATCTGCTCTAAAAAACTCCTTTATTATAGCCGCATCTGTGAGAGGTTGATTAAAATCGGCTTCACTTTCAGGAACAAAATCATATAAGATTACATTTCCGTTATTATACGAACTGTGTAGGTAAAAATAGAAAAGGCCTCTAAAAAAACGAGCCTGCGCATTCAATTGAACCCACTGTTCCTTCTTGTCAGTAGTTGTCATATCAGCTTCTATTCCATTTAAACCTTTAATAACCTGGTTTGCACGAAATATACCTTTGTATAAATTCTCCCATTTATTATTCGCTCCTCCGGAAGATGCTGTAAATGTTTGTAAATAGTACACATCAGATGTGTTTGGTCTTCCCCAACCAGGAAATGCCAAATCACTTCTTTTAGTTTCTTCTGGAACACTCATTAAATTAGGATTACGAAACTGATTATATACGGAAGTAAGTCCGTTATTACAATCAGATAGATCCAGCCAATAACTCTCGGTAGAAATCTCATTCGGATTTACCTCGGTAAGGTAATCATCGCAACTGCTAAAGGACAATAGAACTGATGCTGCTACTATGTATTTTAATATATTTATTTTCATCGCTATTAACTTTAAATTTTAGAAATCAAGCTGAATACCTGCTCTGTATTGAGAACTAATAGGATAGTTACCTTTATCCAAACCTCTGGTAGCCAATCCATCATTACCAACTTCTGGATCGTATCCTGTATATTTCGTCAAAGTCAAAGGATTATCAGCAGCTATATAAAATCTTAATTTCGATACACCTATTTTATTAATGACATTCTTAGGCATAGTATATCCGATAGTAACGTTACGTAAACGAACAAAAGATCCATCCTCTATCCAAGTATCAGCCCAAGCACGATAGTTATCATGACTACCACCTCTGTTTGACGCTATAACACCATAAGGATTAGCTTCAGTCCATTGGTATAAAAGATCTTTGTGTGTACCTGCTGTGTAAGCAAATATTTTCGATCCATTTATAACCTCTTGTCCAAAAGATCCAAACCACTGCATCGAGAAGTCAATTCCTTTATAATCGCAGTTAAAGTTTAAACCTATCTCGAATTCAGGAGTACCACTACCCCCGTAAACACGATCGGCTTCATCAATTACATTATTACCATCCTGATCCACATAAATCAGATCACCCATTTCAGCACCAGAATTAATTTTTTGATAGGCTGCTAATTTCTCCTCGGTATTGGCTAAACCATTGGTTTCCATTACCATATACGCTCCAGCTTCATAACCTTCTCGTATTACAGTAATTTTATCGCTGTTACCACTTATATTAACAGGGTTACCATTTGAAAAATACGCGATCGGATTTGATCCTGTCATCTTGGTAACCTCATTCACATTTTTAGAATAAGTTGCATTTACAGCCCAAGTAAATTTTCCATGTTTTCTGTAACCTACTGCTAATTCAACTCCTTTATTAGTCATATCACCAACATTAAGGATCACACTCTGATTTTGACCAGCTCCTGCTGCTGTCGGAATCAACAATGGAAATAACAAGTCCTTTTTACTTGTATCGTAATAATCAGCAGACACTGTCAATTTATTATCAAACAATCCTAAATCAACTCCTATATTCTTCTGAAAAGAAGTTTCCCATTGTACATCAGGGTTAGCAAAACCTGTTTGCACGCCACCTAATGCCATAGTAGGATTAGCATCAGTACCAAATGGATAATCATATCCAGAACTAATTGTAGCGGCATTACTGTAATCTTGGAAACTCTGATTACCTGTTGTACCGACACTACCTCTAAGCTTAAATGAATTAACTGTTGAGCTTAAACCTTGCCAGAAATTTTCATCTGAAACATTCCATCCTACAGATGCTGAAGGAAAAGTTCCCCAACGATAATCCTCACCAAATCGTGATGATCCATCATGACGAGCACTAACACTTAATAAATAACGCCCCTTATAATCGTACTGAAAACGAGCTAATAATCCGACAAGTGAATTTGTTCTATTCTGATTATAACCATTTCCAATTCCTACTGATGGCTCAGCTGTTGTTTGACCCAAATTTTGAACTTCGTTACTGGTTATATCTTGTCCTGAAGCCCAAAAACTTGTGAAAGTATATTTTTCGGCTGAACCCATGGCCAATAATTTGATTTGATGATCTCCGAACCTCTTCTCGTAATTAGCTCCTGCATCCCAAGTAAAACTTGTATTGCGGTCACTTGTATTTTTAACACCAGAACGTGTGTTTGGATTCAAAATTAAAACTCCATCATCATCATAAACCTTAAACAAAGGATTTGTTAACACCCTTGTATTATTACCATATAAAACACTTCCTGAAGCAGTCAGATTTAATCCTTCCGTTACCTCCAAATTAATGTTTATATTACCATTAAACTGCTCTCCGTTACGAACATCAGTTTGTTTTAACTTAGCCATAATAGTTCCCAACTGTTGCTGGTCATTACCTAATGTTCCTGCACCAGAGAAAGAAACTGCATTTGGATCTAAAGGGGCTTGATAAGGCTTATACTTGTATGCTTCGTAAAGCAAATTCCACGAAGCGTAAGCTTGTTCTTCAACTCTAAAACCCAAACCTGTTCTAATCGTCCATTTACCCTTTTTATAAGAAGTATTGGCTCTAACATTTGCACGTTCATAATTTGAATTAATTAACGTACCCTCTTGCTTAAACAAAGATCCAACTACATTATAAGTTAAACCCTGCTTACCACCAGAAATATTAAGACTGTGATTTTGAATTGTAGCATTGTCATTTTCTATCGTATTAACAATACTTGTGTTATTTGTAAAGTTATCTGTAGAATTTTCCAATGAAGTCCAAATCTTATCAGTTGAGGTAGCCGGATCTAAATGAGTTTTGCTAGTCACAAATTGATAAAGATAATCTTCAAAATTAAGTAATTCAATACCTGAAGTAATTTTCTGAATCCCATAATAACTATTTAAGGAAATTTTCATTTCTCCAGCCTTACCTTGTTTGGTTGTTATTAAAATAACACCAGCAGCACCACGAGTACCATAAATCGCACAAGACGCAGCATCTTTTAGGATATCCACTGTTTCGATTTCACTATTACCCAACCTTGGATCACTCTCCTGAGGAATTCCATCCACAACAAAAAGTGGTGAATTTTGTCCATTGATAGAACTAACACCACGAATCTGAATGTTTGAAGCAGCACCTGGCGCACCAGAACTTGCCTGTACACTTACCCCGGCAACCACTCCTTGTAAAGCAGAACCTAAATCGGAGGTTGAAATTTTCCCCAACTCCTCAGCCTTTACCTGAACTACAGCACCAGAAATCTCTTTTTTCCTTTGAGTTCCATAACCAATTGCAATAACTTCATTCAAGTTATATAATTGAGGTTGCAAGGCAACATCAAGTTTAGCACCAGAAATCGTTTTTTCCAACGCTTCCATTCCCATAAAACTAAAAATAAGAATTTCTCCTTTATTAGCTTTAATACTGTAATATCCATCAATGTCAGTAATTGTACCTATAGTTGTACCTTTAACTACGACACTTGCACCAGGAATAGACAGGTTGTCTTCAATAGAAACCACCTTCCCTTGGACTTGAATTTCTTGACCATACATATCAAAGGTCAACATTAACAAAAGGGATAAGATTATACCTCTCGCTTTCCATGAACTTATGTACCCTATGTCCTTCATAAAATTAAAAATAGATTAGTTTTTTAACAATTATTTGCATCTCTATACACTCGTTAACAAAACTAGTTAGTTCACGTGCAAACGTTAGAATAAAATAGTTCAAATAAAAGGGGGTTTTTAAATTGGCATACAAAAATGGATTCTAATGATCCTACAACTCCATAAAATTGGGATTTTTTAATCAATGCTTGTATGATTTTATTAAATTCTTACTGGCAATTTAATAGGAAGAAAAGTCTGTTTGACTTGGCCTATTTAGCTCGTCAATTAGCTTCCCCCCCCTCTTAAATGAAAAATGCCCCCGTTAATTTCCAAAGAAAACAATAAAAATAATTACTCTAATCTCTATCAAATCAGAATAAATCGGCAATAAAAAATACAAACAAAAATGAGGAGCTGATTAGCTCCTCATTTTCAACTAGATATTACATTTAATGCAATATTATTTTATTTCACGACTAAATAATTACTATCATTTATTCGATTTCAATCTCAAATGCACAAGCATAATTTGCTTTTCCATCTCCGTTTACCTTAATTGATAATCCCGAATTGTCCACTTCCCAATCACATGCATTTTTACTTCCAAGAATTCTTACCGATTTAATCTTACCCTTGCACAACTCATTACCATTGGCAAATGATTTCACGAGATATTCACCATTTTCAGCGATATCCATAGCAATAACATATATTTTACCCTCTTTCTGTGTAAATCTAAAATCGGCTGCAGTTAAGTCCTTATTTTTTCCTTCCGTATGATGACCTGTCTTCACCTCGGTAGGTCCTTCTCCAAAGATAGTCCATGGTCGCGTACCGTAAATAGCTTCACCATTCTTGCTTAACCAGGCACCCATTTCAAGTAAAATATTAGCTTGATCAGCAGGAATAGTACCATCGGCCTTCGGTCCAACATTCAATAACATATTACCATTCTTACTCACGATATCAATTAAATCATCGATTAAAGTATTTGCATCTTTAGAATTCCAATCTGTAGTGTAGCACCAGCTATTAGTACCTATAGAGGTATCTGTTTGCCATGGAAATTTTCTAATATCGGCAGATTTGCCTCGTTCAATATCCAACACATTTGTTCCTTCAGGAAAAGTTTCATGTTTAAAATTCTTGGTTTGAAGAACAACATCCTTTTTCCAATCAATTCCCTTATTGTAATAATAAGCAGCAAGTTTTGCATGATAAGGAACAAATTCATCGTGATCCAAAACAAAATCAAACCAAAGAATATCAGGCTGATAATTATTGATAATATCTTGAGTTCTATTCCACCATAAATCAAGAAATTCCTGATCTGCAGGAGCATAATGCTCATGATCTCTTGAGTAAAGATCAGAATACTGAGGATCACTGGTGTCAAACCCTTTCTTATGAGTATAATAATTCCAGTTAAAAGCAAAATGAGATGAAGCACCAAAATATAATCCAGCATCCTTTGTCGCTTTTGATATTTCCGCCAAGACATCACGTTTCGGTCCCATATCTACAGAATTCCATCTTGTATAATTTGATTTATACATCGCAAAACCATCATGATGTTCTGCCACAGGAACTACATATTTTGCTCCCGCTTTCTTAAATAAATCTATCCATTCTGTCGCATTAAATTTTTCAGCTTTAAACATGGGGATAAAATCCTTATAACCAAATTCACCCGGCTTACCATAAGTTTCCACATGATGAGTATAAAATTCATTTCCTTCATGACTTACTTGTTCGCCATTTGGGTTCCACTGAACTGAATCCATATACATCCAACGAGGATACCATTCCGATCCATAGGCCGGCACACTATACGGTCCCCAATGAATAAAAATTCCAAGTTTTGCATCTCGGAACCAGTCAGG
The DNA here is from genome assembly GCF_002356295.1 of Labilibaculum antarcticum. Classification (NCBI taxonomy): domain Bacteria; kingdom Pseudomonadati; phylum Bacteroidota; class Bacteroidia; order Marinilabiliales; family Marinifilaceae; genus Labilibaculum; species Labilibaculum antarcticum. Next base: position 132,022 of record NZ_AP018042.1, read on the forward strand.
AGTTTGATATTTGGCCAAAGAGTTCCAATTCTCCTCGAAAGGTTCGCTGTTTACCATTGTGGATTCTTTACTATTCACACAGGAAACAAACAGCGTTCCTGCCAACAACATACTTATTGCAAGTTTTTTCATCTGTTCTTTGTTAATTTTTAATTTCAACAATCCGCTGCAGAGTAAACGATATAGTTGTTCACTCTGCAGCAGGTTATTTAATAATTTAAAAAGTGTATTAGATCGCATTTCAAAAATACATTAAACAAAGAGCAGGCAGGTGTCCAAACAATACTTTTAAACGGGGGTATTTTTAATCAATCTTACGGTTTCAAATAAATTCATACTTACAACACGCAAAAAAGAGAATCATATATTGATTCTCTTTTATTCTAAAAACATTCGTTTAATTTTATTGCTAAGATGTAGCATCATCATCCTCACGATGCTGCCTAATAAATTCAGATGGAGTTGTATCAAATTGTTTTCTAAAGCATTCTCTAAAATATTTCATATCATTAAAACCAACCTCGTACACCACATCGGTAACCGATAAGCGATCTAATTTCAATAATTGAGCAGCTCTCTTTAATCGAATAGTCCTAATAAAGACATTGGCAGTCTGTCCTAGTAAAGCCTTTAATTTCTTATTCAAAATTGATTGACTGATGCCGACTTCCCGTCCTAATTGAACCACTGTAAACTCGGGATTACTAATATTTTCTTCTACAACCTTAAGTAATCGTTCAACCAATTTTTCATCAATGGAAGTAAATGTTATTTCTTTTGGTTCTACCTCAATCTTCTGATTAAAAACTTGCTTTACCATTCTTCGAGCCTCAAGAATCGATTTTATTTGTGCTATTAAGACATCTATATTAAAAGGTTTAGAAATATAGGCTACAGCCCCTTCAGTAAGTCCGGTTAACTTGTCTTCATCAGCAGATTTTGCAGTTAGAATAACAATTGGAATATGACAAATTTCCTGATCCTTCTTAATTAAATTACACATTTCAAAACCATCCATTTCAGGCATCATCACATCACTAATTACAATATCAGGATTAAATTTTTTACAAAGATCTAATCCCTCTTTACCGTTATAGCCCTGAATGCAGTTAAACTCCTCTTCTAAATTATTTTTTATTAATGTTTGAACATCATAATTATCTTCTACAATTAGAACAGTCGATTTCTCTTCATCAAATACTATATTATCGGTTGATGTTAGTTCTCTTCTTTCAATTTGGTAGTCTTTTATGATGATTTGCTTTTCTATTGATTGTTCCCGAGGTTGATCAGCAAAGTCATCATTCGTAAAATGAAGCTTTCCCTTGCTTAAATAAACTGAGAAAACAGTAGCAATATTGGGATTGCTGGAAACCAATATTTTACCATGATGCAAATTTATTAGATTTTTAGCGAATGCCAGACCAATTCCTGTCCCCGAAACTTTGGATAATTTATGACTGCTTGTTTGATAAAATCGATCAAAGAGAAAAGGCAATTTATCTTTGTCAATTCCCGGACCATTGTCTTTAATATCGAATCGAACCCACTCTTTTCCATCAATCTCCTCTTCAGAAACAATAATTGAAACCTCCCCACCTTGAGGAGTAAATTTAAATGCATTAGAGAGTAAGTTAAAGAGCACCTTCTCTATTTTGTCATAATCAAACCATAATTCAACCGTAGGGTATGCATTTATCAATTCGTAGCGAATTCCTTTCGATTGGGCTATCTCATTAAAGGCTTCAAAAACCTCTTTCACCAAATCCATCACATTACCTCGTGACACAGCCAATGGCATTTTCCCTTTTTCCAGTTTTCTAAATTCCATTAACTGATTAATCAGACGATTAAGCATCCCAACATTCTTGATCATTAAAGAATAGTTTCGTTGACGATATTCTTCATCAACCCGATCGCCTTTAGAGATCAATTTTTCCAATGGGCTTTGAATTAAGGTCAATGGTGTTCTAAACTCGTGTGATATATTGGTAAAAAACTGCAATTTCATTTGAACCAGTTCTTCCATTTTTTCCTGTTCAAAATGGTCCATCATTAGTTTATTTTTCTTGGTAACATCAATTACCGAATACCTGCGAAAAAAGACTAATAGTATCGCAAAAATCAGAAAATATAAAAAGAAAGAATAGCCAGTTAACCAAAATGGAGGAACGACCTCTATGGTCAGTATAGAAGGAATTGTTGTCCATACTCCATCGTTATTTGTAGCCAAAACTTTAAGGGTATATTCACCCGGAGGGATATTTGTGTATTTAGCTCTTGGTTCAACACTATTCACGGTATTCCAACCACTATCAAAACCCTCCAACCTATACTTATACTTAATTTTCTCAGGTGCCACGTAATGGAGCGCGGTAAAACCAACTGAAAAACTATTTTCACAATATTTAATAGAAACAGAATCTGTAGATGGCATTTCGTTTTCAAGAAGAACTCTCCCATGATACGTTTTTCCCGTTAAGATTTGTTCATTTAATATAAACAGCTCCGTAAACTCAACATGAGATGCATATGGATTATCTTCTATTTCTTTTGGAGTAAACACATTAATACCATTTACACCACCAAATACCATTTCACCATTAGCTCTTGTATAAGAGGCAAGCTCACTAAATTCATAATCCTGCAATCCATCCGAAATGGTATAATTTCGGATCTCTTCAGTATCAATATTAAATCTTGTTAATCCTCTGTTTGTTGAAATCCACAAATTTCCTTCCCGATCCTCTTCAATTCCTTTAATAACATCATTTGGCAAGCCATGCTCCGAGGTATAGGATTTAAACTTAATTTTTCCACCTTTTTCATGTTTCAGCAAACAAAGTCCTCCTCCCATAGTACCAACCCAAACTCTATTCTTACGATCAAGATGCATGGCCAACACATAATTATGTGTTAACGACTTATCATTTTTCGGATCATTTACCACAGTTAAAAAGAAAGGGGTTGAATTTTCCTTTTTTCTTTTTTGTAAAATATTTAAGCCCATATCGGTACCTACCAAAATATTTCCATCACCATCCTCAAGTAAACTCCTTACAATATCTGAACATATGGAACCTTCGCCATTCGCTGTATAATGATTCAGCACAACAAGCTCATTTTTTACTCCATCGTACTTTGTTTTATACAATCCAGAACCATAGGTACCAAGCCAGATATATCCATCGTTATCAACTAATATTGTAAATACCGAATTCTGAACCAAATGAGATAAGGGTTCAATTTCAATGTCACCACTCCCATTCATTTTCGCCAAACCTAACCTTACGGGATATCCCGCTCCAAATATCACCCTCTCAGTTTCTTCAGGCAAACCTGCAATAGAGTATACATAGTTTTGACCATTTACAACCTCTGTTATAGCCTTGTTAATAAAGCCTGTTTCATATTCACCTTTCTTATTTGCCGGCAAACAAGAAATTCCTCCCCCTTCAGTTCCTATCCAAAGATTAGTTTTCGTGTCTTCATAAATCGCTCGGATTTTATTATACGACAGACTTCCTTTGGCATTTGTCCGACTAATATGATGGAATTTCTTTTCATTTAAGTCAAGGCAGTTAAGACCTCCTCCATTAGTACCAACCCACAAAAGTCCTGAATTATCTTCATACAAATCGGTTACAATATTAGCACTTAAGCTTTTGGAATGATAAAATTCATATTGAAAATGTTTTAAAAACTCTAAGCTCTCCTCATCTTCGTTCCAAGTAAATTGATACAAGCCTTTATTATTTGCTCCAAACACAAAACCTTTACTCGTTTTAATACTTGATGGAAAATAGTAATTTGAAATTTTTTTAGGTGTGAATTCCCCCTCTAATTCAGCAATATAATATACACCATCATTACAAGAGACAATAAACCCTCTTTCAGTTTCAATAATTGAATGAGCAGTTCTTCCCGACAATTTAGAAATTCTTGCCATTCTTAATTTCAAATCACTGGTTAGGGTTACCATATACAATCCCCTATTACTTCCCAGCCAAATTTGCCCTTTTGAATCTTGAAATAACAAATTGACAGAACTCAATGCATAAAATTCATTTGCTCTATCCGAACTTGCTTCAAAAGTTACATTTTTATCATCTGAAGCATTGTATTTTTTAGTATCAATAATACTCACTCCACTTATCGACGATATCCATAGCATCCCGTCTGAGTCAATAAGCATTTTGCCCGCCTTCCGATCCAATAAAATACGCTTGCCATTTCTCGCCTGAGGAACTTCATGAAACTCTTCTTTTTTTCTATCGAAAAACCAAACGCCATTATCTGATGTTCCTATCCAAAAATTACCATTAGGGTCTTCGACCATACAAAAAGGCAAATTGCTGCCAATAGGATGTTCCATTGGTGTTGTTCTCTGATAAGTAATAAAGTTCAGTCCATCATATCGATTCAAACCATCAACGGTTCCAAACCACATAAATCCTTTAGAATCCTGAAAAATGAAATTGATGTCATTTTGGGAAAGACCATCAAGCGTGCTTAATCGTTCAAAATCCGTTTGAGAATAAGAAGTAAAACACACAAATAACAGTAGAGAAGAGAGGAATAAACGCATACCAACTTAATTAGTAACAGATTTTAAATTAGAAAAAACAGGACTAAATTTCGCTGAAATTTCTTTATAACTCCATAATGTATAAAAAAAAACTTTCCCTGCATAAAATACAGGGAAAAGTTTAATATTTGAATAATAATTATCCTTAATTTATCTGAGTTCAAAAGTTTCTTCAACCAAATTTATTGAACCCAAAGCCTGCTTATTTTTAATTGGAGAAGAACCTCCAATATAAATTTTATAAATCCCTTTTTTAATAGTCTCAGTTCCTTCCTCTGTAATCTGAGCCATTTTGTTTGCATCAATTACAAATTCAATTTGCTTAGCTTCCCCTTTTAGCAAGGATATTCTTTGAAAACCAATCAACTTTTTAAAAGGAGCACTAACACCTGCTCCTGGCTGAGAAAGATACAACTGAACGACCTCATCGGCATCAAAACTACCAACATTTGAAAGTTTAACCTTAACCTTTAAAGAATCATTTCTCTTCAATTTTTTAGCACTTAATTCTATATTACTGTACTCAAACTTGGTATAGCTTAAACCAAAGCCAAATGGGAAAAGAGGATCCTCTTTCATAAATTTATATGTCCGTCCTTCCATACTGTAATCGTCGAAGGGTGGTAACTGCTCCATACTGGCAGGAAAAGTAAGTGGCAATTTTCCTGATGGCGATATTTTACCAAAAACGACATTAGCAACTGCAGTTCCTCCATCCTGTCCTGGATACCAAGCCCAAACAATAGCATCAGCTAATTCGGCAACTTCTGGCATAATCATAGGACTTCCTCCTGTCATCACAACAATAACAGGTTTCTTATTGTTCTTTTTCAATTTACGCAAAAACTCAAGTTGATTTGCAGGTAAAAATGGTTGCAAACGATCACCCATTGTTTCTGAGGCGATGGCATCTCCTTCTTCACCTTCCATGGCACTTGAAATTCCCAATACTGCAATTATTGCATCAGCACTTTTCGCTTCTCCGGTTGTCCAATCAATTGGATTCACATTTTTGCGGTAAGGCAAACAACCCATTTTATAATTAATTGTTGTTCCCGAGCTCACAGCGGCAGTGATTCCTTCCAGAATATTCACCAAATGATTACTCATTCCATAGTAATTACCTAACAAAACATCACTATTATTTGCCTGTGGTCCTGTAACGTATAAATTTTTTATTGAAGGAGACAAAGGCAATGCATTGTTCTTATTGGTTAGCAGAACGATCGATTTTTGTGCAACTTCAAGTGCTAACTGGTTGTGCTCGTCACTGCAAATTACTTCTTCTCCAATTTTATTGTATGGATTTTCCTCTTCCGGATCAAAAAAGCCTAACTTAAATTTAGTACTCAACAAAGCGCGTAAGCTCTTATCGATTGTTTCCTCTTTTACTAATCCTAAGGCAACAGCTTTTACCAAGTTCGGATATACTCTTCCACAATTTAAATCGACACCACTGTTTATGGCAAGAGCGGCCGATTCAACCGCATTCGCTGTAACTTTGTGATGCAAATGAAAATCTTCGATGGCGCCACAATCCGATACAACATGACCTTTAAATCCCCATTTATCACGAAGGATTTCCTGTAGCAACAAGTTACTCCCGCAAGCTGGTTCTCCCAAAACCCGATTGTAAGCTCCCATTACAGATTCTACATTCGCCTCCTTTACTAAAGCCTCAAAAGCTGGCAAGTAAGTTTCATAAAGATCTTTTTTTGAAACAACGGCATCAAATTCATGACGTAAAGCTTCGGGACCAGAATGTACCGCATAGTGCTTGGCACATGCTGCTGCTTTTAAATATTTTGGATCATTTCCCTGAAGACCTTTTACAAATGCAACACCAATACGCGAAGTAAGATATGGATCTTCACCATAAGTCTCTTGTCCTCGGCCCCATCTTGCATCTCTAAAAATATTAATATTGGGTGTCCAAAAGGTTAAACCAGCATATTTTGCTCGATTATCATTTTCAATCGAAATATTGTACTTCGCTCTGGCCTCGTCAGAGATAGCTGTTGAAACTCTTTGGGCCAAATCAGGATCAAAGGTTGCAGCCAAACCAATTGCCTGCGGAAATACAGTTGCACGACCATTACGCGCAACACCGTGCAAACATTCATTCCACCAATTATATCTTGGAATTGATAAGCGTGGAATTGCCTCGCTAACATCTGTTAATTGGGACACTTTTTCTTCTAGAGTCATTGCATCAATTAATGCATCAATTCGAACTTCTATCGGCAGATCATAGTTGAACCATTCATAATTTTCACTTTGTGCATTCACAAATGATAGATTAATACAGCATACGCTTACCAGAAAAAAAAATGCTTTTAATTTCATTGTTCTATTTTCAATTTAAATACTACTTCCAATTATTCAACTTTAAAAAAATGAATTATGGCTAAAACTTTTGACTTCCAAACCTACCATCAAAAGAGAATATCATTAGAGTCAAAATACCTTAAATTAAGGGGGGATATGCTTCCTGTTTTTCAACAACAACATACAATAAAGTCATAATACACTACTAATCATTCGTTTTTACCTACCTAAACTAATAACGTGCCTATCATTTAAATTAAGGATATCCTATAATCATTAAAATTTAAAAGTAATGTTTTGCAAAGGAAATACACCCCTCAGTCAGTTATTAAATGTCCCTGCTTAGTTTGTTTAAGCTCATTTATCTTTGTGATAAGAGATATTCAGCATATTCAAAAACTGAGTTACTATGGAAAAAATAAAACCATAGGTTACAACGACCTCTTGAATACAATTGTAAAAAACATTGAATTTTCGTCAAAGAGAACAAAATAAAATTACACCCAAATGGACAACAGAGCATGTAAATCACTCATTTTAAGAAGTATTAGTTTTTCACTATTGATTGCTTTTCTTTTTTTAAGTACATCTTGTAAAACTACGACGAGCCTGAATGATGAAGATTTTAACAACGACTGGTTATTTCTTAAGGGCAATGTAAGCGATGCCAAACAATTTGGATTTAACGATTCGGAATGGAGAAAAGTCGATTTACCTCATGATTGGGCCATAGAAGGACCTTTCAGTATTGAAAATAATGCCAGAACAGGAGGTTTACCCGTTCATGGTACTGGTTGGTATCGAAAACATTTTCAAATTAGTAAAGAAAATTCCGACAAAATTATTTCTGTAGAATTTGATGGAGCAATGAATAATGCTCACGTTTGGGTTAATGGACATTTTGCAGGCAACAGACCTTATGGTTACATTGGTTTTGAATTTGACATTACCCCATTCATAAAATTTGGCGAGCAAAATGTAATTGCGGTTCGCTTAAGTCCCAAAGATCTTTCTGCCCGATGGTATCCAGGTGCAGGGATCTACAGAAATGTGAGAATTAAAACCAATTATAAATTACATATCCCTCAATGGGGAACTAAAATTACGACTCAAAATGTTTCTAAATCTCATGCGAAAATAAACTTCACCACTAGTGTTTGCAACAAATTTAAGACCCAACAATCTGCAGAATTAGAAACAAGCATCGTAAATTCAGATGGCGAAATTGTTTCTACGATTACTTCTGAGATTATTCTACAGGCAAACACTACTGGATATGTAGATCAACTAATTGATATAGAAAATCCTAAAATATGGGATATAAAACATCCTAATCTTTACAAGTCATTAAGTAAGATTAGTATTCAAGGAAAGATAATTGATAGTTACGAAAGTGAGTTTGGTGTTCGAACTATTAAATTCACGACTGAAAACGGATTCCAATTAAATGGGAAAACAGTAAAACTACAAGGTGTTTGTATGCATCACGATTTAGGTCCACTTGGTGCAGCGGTAAATTACAGAGCTACTGAAAGACAAATGCAAATCATGAAGAGTATGGGGGTGAATGCTTTGCGAACCAGTCACAATCCGCCATCTCCTGAATTGCTCCAAATATGTGATAAACTTGGAATTGTTGTTATTGTAGAAGCATTTGATGAATGGAAGCTTGGAAAAGTTATAAATGGATACAATAAATATTTCGATGAATGGCATGAAAAAGATCTTCGGGATATGATTAAAAGAGATCGTAATCATCCTTCAGTAATTATGTGGAGTATTGGAAATGAAATATTAGAACAATCGAGAAAAGACGGATGGAAAATAGCTAAAGAATTAACGGAAATTTGTCATGAAGAAGATTCAACGCGACCAACAACAGCGGGTTTCAACTACTATCCTGCTCCATTTACCAACCAATTGGCAAAATATGTTGATATCGTAGGTATGAACTACTGGCCACTAAATTATCAGGAAATTTTAGATGCAAACCCAAATATGATTGTTTATGGATCGGAAACTTCATCGCAAACAAGCAGTCGTGGTGTTTACCATTTCCCAATTGAAGCAAATGAACAGCACCAAACCAATCAAGTATCCAGTTACGATGGAACTGTTGGACCTCCTTGGGCCTATGCTCCTGATGTTGAGTTTGAACAACAAGAAAAAGTGACCCGTTCGCTAGGAGAATTTATGTGGACAGGTTTTGATTATTTAGGCGAACCTACACCTTATGGCGGAAAAGATAATTCTACAAATGGATATTGGAATACTGATTGGCCATCTCGTTCCTCCTATTTTGCACCTGTTGATTTATGCGGATTCCCAAAAGACAGATATTACCTTTATCAAAGTCAGTGGACAACAAAACCAATGGTTCATGTTCTGCCACATTGGAATTGGGAAGGTAAAGAAGGCGATACTATTCCTGTTTATTCTTACACCAATTGCGACGAAGTTGAACTATTTGTTAATGGTAAATCGTTCGGAAAGAAAATAAAAGGTGTCGATTTAACGCCAATTCCTGCAGAATTTCATTTCTTCCCAAAAGGAATGTATCAATCTAAATATCGTTTGTCGTGGGATGTTCCTTACCAAGCTGGTACGCTTAAAGTTGTAGCTTATAAAAACGGTAAAATTGAAGCTGAAAAAACAATTCATACCGCAGGAAAAGCTTATCAAATAAAATTAATTCCTGATAGAAAAACGATTAGTGCAGATGGCAAAGATCTATCTTTTATTACTGTACGAGTGGAAGATAAAGATGGAAACTTATGTCCAAAAGCAAATGATTTAGTGAAATTCTCGATTGAGGGTAAAGGAGAGATTGTTGCTGTTGGTAATGGTGATGCCACCTCAACAAAAGCATATCAAGCAAAAAAAAGAAATGCTTTCAATGGACTATGTCTGTTAATTGTAAAATCGACAACAATAGCAGGTGAAATTACAATTAACGCTGAAAGTGATCAGTTAATAACAAATGAAATAAGCATTAGTACAAAAAAATAGTTAGGATTAGATTAGATGTAGTGTGAATGATGGCTGTAGCAATTTACCTTTCGAGGTTTTGCTACAGCTTTTTCATTTACTTTATCAAGCCCGAAAAAAGATTTTAAAACTCCACGACAAGCGATTTACAAAAAAAAGAGACTGCCTAAATAGACAGTCTCTTTGATTTCAAATTGTACTAATTAAGATTACACAATCATAAACCAGTAAATTTGGGATTGAAATTAATCAAGAGAAACAACGGCTTTCACAACACCTGTTTTAGGATCTAACCATGTTTTAAAATCTTCAATCATATTCTCGAACTTAGCTCTGTGAGTAATTAGAGAATTCACATTCACTTTTCCTGATTTCATACTATCTACTACATGATCGAAATCTTCTCGGGTAGCATTTCTACTACTACGAAGTGTAGTTTCTCTTTTGTGAAACTCAGGATGAGAGAAGCTAAAGGTATCCAACTGTAATCCAACCAAAGTAATACGTCCACTATGAGCTAGAAAATTAAGATTTCCTTCTATTGCTCTTTTGTTACCCGTTGCATCGATAATAGCAGTAACCATATCGCCACCAGTGATTTCTTTAATTGCCTCGAAAGGATTGTTTAAAGCATTTACGGTAAAATCAACACCAAAATGCTCTTTAGCGAACTCCAAACGATTATCCTGTACATCCAAAGCAATTACTTTAGCTCCAGCAATTTTCGCAAAAGCCATAGCTCCCAATCCAATTGGTCCAGCACCTGTAACCAAAACAAATTCATCTTTTTTGATTTCGGTAATACGAACCGAATGAGCACCAACTGCCATAGGTTCAACCATAGCCAATTCGTCGTAACTCATTCCCTGACCATGAATTAAGGCATATTCCGGCACATTCATGTACTCGCCCATTCCACCATCAATATGAACTCCGGCTACTTCAATTGTAGTACAACAGTTTGGCTTTCCCGCTCTACATGCAACACAATCGCCACATGGAAAGTAAGGAATAAAAGTAACTGCTTCGCCTTTTTTAAAACCTTGATCGTTTGAAGCGATATCTACAATATCACCTGCTAATTCATGACCAAGTACTCTTGGATAGGAAAAGAATGGTTGTGTTCCCTCAAAGGCGTGCAAATCGGTTCCACAAACCCCAATTCTCTTTATTTTCAATAAAGCATTTCCTTCTTTTCTTTCAGGTTGAGATACTTCTTTCATCTCGAATTGACCTGGTTCATTACATACTATTTGCTTCATTTTTATATTTTTTAAAGTCCTAATTTGTAAATACGTTCCATTAATTGCCATTTTTCGTCGGCACTGGCATCTGCTGATGTGTTTTGAAAACGAGAAACATATGTTTCCCATTCCGACTGGCGTGGTTTTGTTGCTAATTCTGTCATCGCTTTATCGTGATCAAAATTGGCAACAGTATCCATAATCATAAACAATTGGTTCTTGACAATGTAAATCTCCATATCGATGATTCCAACATCAAGCATTCCTTGTGTTATTTCAGGCCATGCAGCACCCGCTGCATGAACCTTTTTATATTCTTCAATCAGTTTGTCGTCATTTTTCAAACAAAGTGATTTGCAATATCTTTTAGAGCTATCTGTATTCGACATTATAAATAAAAATTAAGCCATGTGAGTTTTCACTGTTCTGTATCCGTAAAAAGCGATTAATACGAAACAAAGCAAGGGAAGAATAAACGAAAAGTTAACTGAAGGCATATTGAAAACAGTTTTCATATCAATAATAGCAGCCTGAATTTTCGGTAAAAAAGTACCTCCAACAATAGACATGATTAGTCCGGCAGCACCAAACTTAGCATCGTCACCCATTCCTTCTAAAGCAATACCATAGATGGTTGGGAACATTAACGACATACATGCTGAAACACCAATCAGACAATACAATCCTGTAATATCTTGCAATACGATTGTTCCTAAAGTCAAAACGATACCACCAATTGCCAAGTACTGAAGTAATCTGCCTGGTTTGATATACTTTAACATGAACGTACACACAAAACGAGCAACTAGGAAAAAGGACATTGCCAAAATATTATACAACTGGGCAATATGTGCAGCAGCTCCTTCGGTTAATCCATTAGCTCCTTTTCCTGAAACAATTATATCTCTTACATTATCAGAAAGAAACCCTAAAGAATTTACAATGCTTAACCAGCCACTTTCCAGGTCCTGAGGAGTTAAACCTCCTTTTACGAAAATTCTCTGTCCGTACTGCACTACAAAAGTCCAACACATAATTTGTGCTCCCACATAAAACATCTGAGCAATAACACCTTCACGATATTTAGGGATTTTAATTAGTTTTCCTAATGTTCCAAACAGGTTTAAACTGTGATCAGCATCTTCATTCTTAGGCATCTTAACTAATGCGATAATCACGAACATAGCAATAATCACTAAACTGATAGCAATATATGGTGTACTTAAAATACTAAGATCACTCATTTTTACTGCTTCAAAATCTGCAGGCGATAAAGCTGTTCTTGCATCTGCACCACGCGGATCCAAACGAGCCTGAATCACTGTAGTTGCAATAAACATTCCTGTTAATGATCCCATTGGATTAAAAGCCTGTGCTAAATTCAAACGACGAGTCGCTGTAGAATCAGATCCCATTGACAAAATATATGGGTTGGCACTTGTCTCTAAAAATGACAAACCACAAGTCATCACGAAATAAGCGATCAAAAATGGATAATACATTCCAAGAGCACTGGCCGGAAGAAATAACAATCCTCCAGTTGCATACAAACCTAATCCGACAAGGATACCGGCTTTATAGGTATATTTTCTGATGAATAAAGCAGCAGGAAAAGCCATTGCTCCATATCCGCCATAAAAAACTACTTGTACCCAGGTTCCGCCACTTGCTCCCATGCTAAAAATTCGGGAAAAAGCTTCCACCATTGGATTGGTAATATCATTGGCAAATCCCCAAAGTGCAAAACAGAATGTTATTAAAACAAACGGGACTAATACTGCTCTCGAAACCACTTTATCTTTTGTGTTCACAGTCGTATTTTTAAGTTTAAATTAGTTGAATTCTCTCTGTTATCTTTACGGATGATTAAGCAATTACAGCTTTTCTTGATGTGATAATATTTTCAGTTATCTCATTAAAGATATCTTCACTAAGCACGCCTTCATCCCAAGCATCGATTAAATCAGCTAATTGAGCTTTAGTATGTGGACCAACAACTACACGATCAGCTTCCTCCATTGAGAATAGGTAACGTAAAGCCAATCGAGACAATGGAATGTTATGCTTTTTAGCTATTTCACTCGTTTTCATTGCAATATCAACATCCATATTTGTAATCCATTCATTGTTTGGTCTGTCTTCATTATACGTATCCAAACGTCTTCCTAACAATCCCATGTGCAAGGCAGATGCTGCATAATAAGCAATATTCTCTTTGCGGATTTGAGGAATATCCTTTTCAAACCCGGATAAATTACATGCATCCATTTTCAAAAATCCTGACAACACATCAAAATTATCTTTGATCATGTGTGGGTAAAAACGATCGATTGGATTTCCTCCAATTCCCAACATTCCAACAATTCCTTCTTTCTTGAATGACTGAAGACAAGCCATAATCTCATCCATTTTTTCAACAGGAACCAAATGTGGCTCATGTAAAAACAACAGATCAATTTTATCAACACCCAAAATATCAAGACTTTCCTGAACACTTCTTCTCATTGACTCAGCTGTGTAATCAACAATACAATCATCAGCTTTTTCGGCTTTTAAACGACCAACCTTAGTACTAATGAATGGCTTCTCACCTTTCCACTGACGCAAAGCTTTCCCTAAGTAAGTTTGAGACATATTGTAAGAAGGAGCAGTATCAAAAACACGAACACCTCTTTCCAAAGCGTACATCATTGCTTCTACGGCAACACTCTCTTCAACTGGGCTCCATACACCACCTAATCCTGAGCATCCACAAACCAAACGGCTTTGTCCCGAAAAGAAGCTGCTTTTTTTATAATCTCCCTTAATATATGACGGTTTTGTAATCATTGTTTCTTATTTGTTTAGTTGATAAAATTTGATTGCGTTTCCACCCAAAATAGCTTCCTGTTCTGAGGCGGTATAGTCTTTAATCTGCTCGATAATCAAGTTCATTACTTTTTGGTAAGATCCGGCCAAAGTACAAACCGGCCAATCGGATCCAATCATCAATCTCTCAGCACCGAATGCATTAAAAACAACATTCAGGTAAGGAATAATGTCCGATTCTGTCCAATTTGTCCAATCTGCCTCAGTAACGATTCCTGATAATTTGCATGAAACATTAGGGAAAGAGGCTAATTTTTGAATTCCTTCTGCCCACGCTTCAATTTTTTGATCTTTAATTTCCGGCTTGGCAATGTGATCCAATACAAACTTCTGATTTGGAAATTTGGCAACAAAATCAGCACTTGCACCCAGATGTTTTGCAAAAATCAAAATGTCGTAGGTAAATCCAAACTCTTCCAACATGGCAATGCCATTACAAAATTTTTCTCCAAGTAAGAAGTTATCATCCGGCTCATCCTGCACAACATGTCTGAAACCTTTTAGCGCGGGAAATTTACTGTAATGCACCAATCTTTCGCGCAAATTATCTGCTCTGAAATCAACCCAACCTACAACTCCTTTAATAAAAGGATTCTGATTGGCCAACTCAATTAAAAAATCGGTTTCTCCCTCAGTTTGATCTGCCTGAACGGCAACACAAGCATCAAAATCGATAGCCTGTAGATTTTTCAACAAATCTTTAGGAGCAAAATCATTTTTCAGAACAGCCATTTCATCGGAAAGCCAAGAATGCTTTTCAGGGCAATAATTCCAGAAATGCTGGTGAGAATCAACTTTTTGTACTTTCATAAGCTTTAGTTCGTTCTAATTTCCTTGAGCAAGAACAATAAACTCTTACTAAAGAATTCAGTAATCAATTTTACAACATTGATTCAATTGCTTTATTCATTCCTTTTTCGTGAATAGATTGCAATGATTCAGTTACTGCTTCACACAAACCTTTCACTTCGTTCAAGTCTCTTTTCCATACTTTGTCGTAAGCCAAAACATTTTTCACAAGAGATCCGAATTCCGATTCTGACTTCATAGCAGCCCATTCCGATTTCATCAATTCCATAACATCAGCAGAATCGTTAACCGGAATTTCTTCCAAGTTTCGCTTGCCTCTGTAGAAATACAACATAGCTGCAAAAGCAAAAGCTAATCGTTGAGGAATTTCACCGGTTTTTTCCTGATAAGCCAATAAAGTTGGCAATACGCGGGTTTCGAATTTCGAGAATGAATTCAAAGAAATTGACAATAATAAATGGTGGATGTAAGGATTTCTGAAACGATCCAACACATCGGCTGCGAAAGTCTCTAACTCCTTCTTATCCATATCCAATGATGGAATAATTTCTTCCTCTAAGGCTTTCTTTAAGAATCGGCCACAAACCTCATCTTCAACAGCTTGTTTAACTGCATCAATTCCGTATAAATAAGCAACTGGAACCAAAATAGTATGCAAACCATTCAAAATTCTCACCTTACGCTTTTTATAAGGAGTGATGTCATCAGTAAAAATTACGTTCAAACCTGCCTCTTGTGCAGGAAATTCTTTTTGAACCTGCTTTGGAGCTTGAATCACCCACAAGTGGAAGAATTCTCCTTCAACAACCAAATTATCTTCGTAGCCCAATTCAGCATTGATTTCCGGCATTCTATCTTTAGGATATCCCGGAACAATACGGTCAACCAAAGTATTACAGAAATAATTTGCTTCCTGAATCCATTTCACAAAACCAGTATCTAATTTCCATAGTTCAGCATATTGCAATACGATCTCTTTCAAACGATCAGCATTGGCTTCAATCAATTCGCAAGGAATAATGATTAAACCTTTTGCGGCCTCGCCTTTAAAATGAGTATAACGACGGTATAGTAAAGCGGTTAACTTTCCAGGATAAGAATTTTGAGGTTTGTCTTCCAACTTGTCATTCGCATCGAAAGCGATTCCGGCCTCAGTAGTATTCGAAAACACAAAACGCAAGCTTTGTTCTTCGGCCTGAGCCATATACAAATCATTCTCAGTGTAAGGATTAATTCCTCCCTGAATAGCTTCAATAAGTGTATGCTCACTTTTCGCTTCACCATTCTGAATACCACGAAGATAAAGAGTGTATAAACCATCCTGAGCATTCAGCATGTCAACCATACCTCTTTCGATTGGCTGAACCACTTTAACTCCACCTTCAAAATTTTGCTTTTTGTTCATGGTATCAATCATCCAATCAACAAAAGCTCTTAAAAAATTACCTTCTCCAAATTGCAATACTTTAGTTGGTAAAGCAGCAGTGGCAACATCGTTATTTGTTCTATTTAATTTCATTTTCCCGAATTATTATTCTTAAAAATTCTATTTATATCTTGATTATAAGGAAACTCCGCGTTTCCAAGGAATAAAGTCAAACTGACGAAGATTTTCGGCTTTCACCATTTCTTCTCCTGATGCTACCTTAATAATTAGCTCAAGTAGTTCAATTGCTTTTTCCCGTATGGTATGTTCGCCAGTAACAATGGTTCCGGCATTAAAATCAATGATATCACTCATTTTTTCAGCCAAAACGGTATTGCTTGATACCTTAACAACAGGAACAGCAGGATTACCCGTTGGTGTTCCTAAACCTGTGCTAAACAAGATTACGTTTGCTCCTGAACCCGCCAAACCAGTGGTTGATTCTACATCATTTCCTGGCGTACAAAGTAAACTAAGACCTTTTTTGCTCACGACTTCGGTATAATCCAAAACATCAACAATTGGCGAAGCTCCGCCTTTTAAAGCAGCTCCAGCCGATTTCATAGCATCAGTGATTAATCCGTCTTTTATATTCCCTGGTGATGGATTGGCTTCAAAACCAGAACCCGCTTCAACAGCTCTTTGAGCGTAGGTTTTAATCAAATTTGAGAATTTCTCTGCATCTTCAGTTTTAATGCAACGATCAACAATATTCTGCTCCACACCATTCAACTCAGGAAATTCGGAAAGAAGAGCTCCTCCGCCTAAAGTCACAATCATATCACTCACATAACCCAAAAGAGGATTCGCTGAAATGCCTGAAAATCCATCCGATCCACCACATTCCAAACCAATTAAAAGTTCGCTTAGTGGAGTATCTTCTCTTTTAAATTCGTTGGCTTCCATTAAACCTGCAAAGGTTAATTTTACAGCCTCAGCAATAAAATTACGTTCCGAAGTACTTTGTTGTTGCTCTAAAATATGAACTGGTTTTTTGCCCAACACACCAAACTCTTCTAAAAAGCCATTGATGTATTTCACTTCTGCATTTTGACAACCCAGACCCAAAATTGTTGCTCCGGCAACATTAGCATTAGCGATATAGCCAGCTAACAATTTACTCAATACAATTGCGTCTTCTCTTGTGCCTCCACATCCACCTTCGTGAGTTAAAAAGCGAATTCCATCTACATTCGGGAAAAATGGAGAAAATTGTTTTTCACTGTTTAAGTTCAAAACATCCATTTTCAAAATTTCCTCGGCACTAGCACCTTTCGCAGATGCTTCCTTCAAAACATCCAAGTTAATTTTATGAGAAGTCTTATGCTTGTAGCCCAGTTGAGATTCCAACTCCTCTTGAAGAACTTTTATATTTCGGTTCTGACAAAATACCAAAGGAATTACCAGCCAATAATTTGCAGTTCCAACTTTTCCATCTTTACGTTTGTATCCTTTGAAGGTGCGATCCTTAAAATCGCTTACATCAGGTGCAGTCCATTTGTACTCCGAAGCTTCACTACTAAATCCACCTGTATGATGAATAACATTCTTTGTAGTAATCACCTCTCCTTTGGCTATAAATGTAGTCGCTTTACCAACTGGTAAGCCATACATTACAACAACATCGCCTTCCTGAAAATCACACTCCGCAATTTTATGCTTTACCTGAACGCCATTTTTCACAAGATATGTTTCGTTCTGATAAGTAACACTTTCGCCTGCTTTTATATCCGCCAAAGCAACAAGCAAATTGTCTTTCGGACTAATTTTAATCAATTTCTCTCTCATATTCTTTAATGTTCTATCGATTGAACAGATCCTTAAAAAAAAGGAAATAACACAATCGTTCTTTCTTTTTACATACTGAAAACTGATAATATAAAATTCAATCGATTGAATCAATAATCAAAAAAATACACGTTTTTATCCTCCTCAAGATGAAATGATTTCTCCAGCATTGTTCAATCGATTGAACACAAAGTAAGAAAAAATAAATATCAATTAAAACTTTTTCGAAGATTTTCGAAGAATCAAGGTTGGATTTAGAACGATACTTCGAGGACTAAAGTCTGATTTAGAACCTTTTATTTGTTCTAAAACCAACTCGCCAGCAGTATGGCCCATGATAATACTAGACTGGTCTACAGAACTTATTCCAGGATCTAAATAGGAAGTAAATGGCTCGTTACTGAAACCAAAAATCATAAGCTCATCTGGAACAATAATATTTTGTTCGCGAGCAACTTGCAAAGCACCAACAGCAGAATAATCACTAGAACAGAAAATTGCATCAGGTCTCTCTTTCATTTTAAGCAATTGAATCATACCATTTCGACCATCCTCCAAGTGCAAATCACTATGAATGATTAATTCTGTAGAAATTGGTAAAAAAGCATCCTTTAAAGATGCTTTATATCCCTTCATTCTATTTTTATACAATTCCATATGAGAATGTCCGGCCAAATGTGCGATCCTCTTACATCCCTGTTCAACCAAATGATTTACTGCATTATAAGCACCTTTATAATCATCTACCTCTACTGTACTAACCCCAAAATCTTTTAGAATTCTATCAAAAAACACAAGAGGCACACCTTCCTCTTTCAATTTTTCGAAATGATCATATTTTTTAGTCTTCATTCCTAATGCAGCAATTACACCATCCACTCTTGTTGCCAAAAGGGTATCAATAATGGCCTTCTCCTTTTTTACGGAATCATTTGATTGTGTTAAAATAACACTATAGCCGGCTTTATTAGCAGTTTCTTCAATGCCTCTTATTACAGAAGAAAAGAAAGATATATTTGCCGCAGGAACAATTACTCCAATAAGCTTACTTTGACCGCTGCGGAGAGCAGCAGCAATTTGATTGGGTTTGTAATTAAACTCGCGCGCTTTTTTGTTCACTGCATCTTTGGTTTGCTGGCTCATGCGAGGATGATCGCTCAAGGCCTTGGATACAGCTGATGGTGTGATGTTTAACGCTTTCGCAATATCCTGAAGAGTTATTTTTTTCTTTTCCATAATTTAATTAATCCCAAGACAAAAGTAATAACAATTATCTTATAAGTAAGATTAAGTTTCTAATTAGAACGCAAATCAAATTTACTACAGTTACTGAAAAACACAAGTATAATAATTACAGGACTTTAAATCGAAATCTTCTGAAAATATTCATCAAGCCCCTCTAATTTTGGAAGCATTAAATGTATAATTCCAAGAATCACCAGATACAACATACCTGCTCCCGAAAACATCCAGAAATAAAATGCATTTCCTGTGCATCCAAACCTTGACCTAGAGCAAAATCAGTTAACATTCCTGAAACAGCACCAATCATGCCACCAATTCCTACTACCGTGGCAATTGACTTTTTGGGCATTACATCAGAAACAAGGGTAAATAAATTTGCGGACCAATTCTGGTGTCCGCCCGAAGCCAAAGCGATTAAGGCTACTGCAACCCACACATTATCCGTTAAGGCTGCAAAAGATACCGGCGCAATACAAAGAGCACAAATCAGTAAAGAGACTTTACGTGCGGCATTTAATGTCCAACCACGCCCCATAAAAAATTTAGAGATATTTCCCCATGGAACACTCCCGACATCAGCAGCAATTCCTCTAAAAAGCAAGTTATTATTCCCTAACCTCTATCCTGGAATTACGCTACTTAATCGATACAATAATAGGTGAACCCAATTCTTCAGCCTGATTTTTCATCAGATTTTCAAAATTCTCTTGTTCTGCCCACTTTTTATTCTCTTTCTCCCATGCAGCAAAAAAATAATGGGTAGCAATCGTATTGTTGCTTATTTTTTGAGTTACAAAATGGGTTTGACCAACAGGCTGATTGTAACGACTTCCATTAGTTACTTCGTCACTTAATAACGGCGCGTCTCCAGTTCGTACTTTACTAGCAGATGGCAGTAAAATTCCCATTGCTAAATAATCATTATTCAATGATTGAATATCATGAGTTGCAACCGCCTCGAATTTATCGTTTGCCGAAAAGGAGAATGGTTTCTTTTCTTTCAGATAACTAGTAACAATACCAGTAGCTAATTCTGCTTCATGACTCAAGCCACTTACAAGCACATCGCTTTGAAACCAATATTTACCTGCCCAAACAGTAATGGTCTCTACTGCATTCAAATTCCCCCCATCAACATGCCAACCTGAAGATTTCAATTCGAATATTGAGCGAACGGGACCTTTGGTGATCAATTGAAATTCAAATTTATCTGTAGATCCTAAACGATACAGAGAATCGTTATGGAACATGGCTAAACCACCTGAACCAAGAGAAGGACCAACATGAAGTACGTCCATTCCCCAATCGGAAAGAATATGATAGCTACCACTTTCTTTGGTTCCGATTTTATCCATGATCATTTCCGGAGCTAGTTTTCCAAAAAGGTCTTTCGCATTTCTACAATCAAAATAGTCGCGGAATCCCATCACGTCATTCTCCCAGCTTACACTTTCAGCCTGATAACTCAAAGGAATCCCGACAAAACCTACTGGCGATACTGCCTGGTCAACCCCAACGAATCCATCCTCTTTATTGCCAAGTCCCAATCGAACATTGGTTCGAACTGTGTATTTAGGCGCCTCATCTGTAACTACAAAGCTTAATCCCATCTTTTTCACCTCATTAGCTTCAAAATCACAAACCAACGCTAACTCATCCCAACTCCCATCTCTATCTAAATCATCAATTTGTGAAGGAATTGCATTTCCTTTTTCATCAGTTACTACAGGTACTTTTCCTACTGGAATTTCTCCCACGAATTTCTTTACATCAAGCCTTTTGATAAGAATTGACGCATCTTTTCTGGCCAAAGCCAACTCATTCTTTAATTCAAGAACCGGAGAAGTAGAACACGCACTTAAAAAACTTGCCACAACAGCAATAACAAAACAATACTTTCTCATTTCACAAAGTTTAGATCTTAATACAGATGGATTGAAAAAAAAGGAATAAAAAGAGATAAGAATTCACTCCCCTTCTTATTCCTTTCTCACTACTAACTATTCTTCGTTTGAAGGTTTACCAATGCTTGCCAAAATACCACCATCAACATAAACCACCTGTCCATTTACAAAATCGGATGCTTTTGAAGCCAAAAACACGGTCGCACCCGCTAAATCGGAAGGATCGCCCCAACGAGCAGCAGGTGTGCGATTGATAATAAATTCATTAAATGGATGTCCATCTACACGGATTGGTTCCGTTTGAGAGGTTGCAAAATATCCCGGACCAATACCATTGGTTTGAATATTATACTTACCCCACTCTGTAGCCATATTTCTCGTTAACATCTTCAGACCTCCTTTGGCTGCAGCATAGGCACTTACACTATTTCGCCCAAGTTCACTCATCATCGAGCAAATATTAATGATCTTACCGGCACGGCGCTCAATCATCCTTCGTCCAACATATTTGGACATAATAAAAGGACCCACCAAATCTACATCAATCACCTGACGATAATCACTTACCTCCATGTCCTGCATAGCTACACGCTTAATGATTCCAGCGTTGTTTACCAAAATATTAATAGGACCAACTTCTGCTTCTATTTTTGCAACATTAGCAATTACACCATCCTCATCCGTTACATCAAAAACATATCCTTTCGCATCAATTCCCTGACTTGCGTACACGGCAATTGCTTTATCCATATTTTCGCGAGAACTACCATTTATAACCAACCGAGCCCCTGCTTCGGCCAAAGCAATAGCCATAGCCATTCCTAAACCATGTGTTGCTCCAGTTACCAAGGCAACTTTACCATCTAACTTAAATAAATCTAAAATCATATCTTAGTTATACTAATTGAACATTACATTTTAATTAACGCATTTCATCTGGCTGACACACATCCATGTCTGCGTAATTCAAGTTTTCACCCGCCATACCCCAGATAAAAGTATAATTGCTTGTCCCTGCTGCTGAATGAATTGACCATGTTGGAGAGAAAACCGCTTCCTCATTACCCATCCAAATGTGACGAGTCTCTTTAGGATCACCCATAAAATGACAAATAGCTTGTCCTTTTGGCACTTCGAAATAGAAATAAGCTTCCATTCTTCTGCTGTGAGTATGCGATGGCATAGTGTTCCAAACACTTCCTTTGTGCAATTCGGTCATTCCCATTTGCAACTGATTGGTTTTAGTTGTGTCGGAAACAATCAACTTGTTCAAAGTTCTGCGGTTTGAATTATCAGACTCGCCTAATTCAACAACAATTGCATCTTTATGACCAATCTTTTTGATAGGAAAAACCTCATGCGCAGGAGCTGAGTTCAAATAAAAACGAGCAGGAGATTTTGCATCTTCACTAGAAAAAACGATTTCTTTATTTCCTTTTCCAACGTAAAGTGCTTCCTTGTAGTCCAATTCATATACTACTCCATCAACACTTACCGTTCCTTTTCCACCAACATTTACAACTCCTAACTCTCTCCTTTCCAGAAAATACTCAGCCTTTAAAGGATCAATTGATTCCAATACTAAAGCTTCTGTTGTAGGAACTGCACCTCCAACGATCAATCTATCGTACTGAGAATAAGTCAAGTTAATGTTTCCCTCTTCCATTACATTCTGAACTAAGTACTCATCTCTTAATCTCGTTGTATCGTAACTTTTTGCATCTGCAGGATGAGTTGCATATCTCTCGTCGTATTTTACGCCCATAATTTCTATATTTTAATATTATTACTACTATCTGATTTTCTTGTTTATCCGCAAGCTCAATTTTATCACTCTTCGTATTACAAAGGAATAAAATGCAAACGACTTGTGCAATCGATTGTCTTATTATTTTATTTTACAAGAGAAACATCGTTCTTTACAAGAGGGTGAAACACTACTAACTTACACTATACATAGGCATTTAAATAATTTACTGGAACAATACTTTTGCGCAATCGATTACTCTTTATTACGGATTTACTGGTCAATTATAAAAATAATATGCACCTTTGTATCAGATTAAAATCGGCATTAGAAAGTATGAAGAAGGAGAGTAACATTACAATACATGATATCGCAAAGGCTTTAAACATTTCAGGTTCTACTGTATCAAGGGCTCTCAACGACAATTCCCGGATTAGTGAGAAAACAAAAAAAGCCGTACGCGATATGGCAAAGCAACTCGGTTATCAACCTAATGCCTTAGCATCTAATTTGCGCACTAGTTGCACAAAGACCATTGGTGTTATTATTCCTCGAATCAGCAGATTCTTCTTTTCATCGGCAATAACCGGTATTGAGGAACTTGCCCGAACAAGAGGCTACAGTGTTATTATTTGTCAGTCGAACGATCAAGAATCCAGAGAAGTAGATTGCACAAAAACCTTATTTGCAAGTCGTGTAGATGGAGTCATCTCTTCCATAGCTATTAACACTGTAAATTTCGATCATTACAAAACCTTCACTAGCAGAAACATTCCATTGGTTTTTTTCGACAGAGTTTGTGATGAACTGGAAACCAGTCAGGTAGTTGTTGATGACTTTAAAGGAGGTTTTTTAGCTGCAGAACATTTAATATCCAAAGGATGCAAACGAATTGCGCATTTGGGAGGACCACAACATTTGAATATTTACATTAACAGATTACAAGGCTACCTTAAAGCCTTGCGCAAACACGATTTTGAGATTGAAGAAGATCTTATTATTGAAAGTCTTTTAACAAGAGAAGATGGTAAAGAAGGTGCCAAAAGACTATTGGACTCACCAAACCGTCCGGATGCGATATTTGCTGCCAACGATATTTCTGCGCTTAGTATTATTCTTTACGCCAAAGAAATTGGACTTCGAATTCCTGAAGATCTAGCTGTTGTTGGATTCAGCAATGAGCCCTTTTCGGAGTTTGTAAGCCCCTCAATAACCACAATAGAGCAATCGGGTTTTGATGTTGGAACTAAAGCAACAGAACTACTGCTTGACATCATTACGAATAAAACCGGAAATCATCAGGAAACTATTGTATTACCCGTAAAATTGATTGAAAGAGAATCAAGTAACAGATAAAAATATTATTCTTAACAACTGATTTAAAGCAAAAAGAGGGGTGAAATCATACACAAATAAAGCACTTATTATACAGCACAAACTCTGGCATTACACGCTTCACATTAATAAAGAGTTAATTACCCGTCGAGCGGATAAAAAAACCAAACGCATAAAAATACCGGAAACAAATAAATGCCTCCGGTATTACCCCAAAATGACCCATAACAGGACACCCACTAAAAAATCTTATTCGCTCCCGCCGATTTCGTCCCCATCATTCTTAGAATTTCGCCCGGCACGTTGCAGTAAAATTGCATTGGTTTCTTCCGATACAATATTTATTTCTTTCACTAATTCGGCATAAGCAACATCTGAATTTAAATCACACATCACATCCAAATATTTAAAGAAAGCCTCAAACTCATTTCTGATCTCTTTACACATTTCACCACTAATTTCTGCATTTCGATCCAATTTCGCATTCCCTCTTTCCTCAACAGCTTCGGTAAAATCCTGTTCCGCTTTTTCAAGCTCTTCCAACCATTGCTCTCCACGCATTTGTTGCAAACAGTCGGTTAAAAACGGACTGTTATTTATTTTTGCAAACAGAGCCAAAAGAATAGCCGATTCCTCTAACATGGGGCGACGGATAATGCCACTGCCATAACTTCCTATTTCATTCAGAATTGCTTTTCCAGCACCACTAACAGTAGTATTTAAACGCTTCGAACAAGCTTCGGCAAAACCTGTAAAGGCAATCATCGACTGATCTCTTCTGCTATCGCAGTCGGTCACATTTATGGTTAACAACTGTGTGTTTACTTTCTTTCCCGATTCCTCAAGCCTGATTTTCGATTTCTCGATTCGGCCTTTGAATGGCTCCATAGTGATACTATCGCTAACAGCATTCATTATCAGACTGTAAATACGAGCCGTAAAGGTTAGATACTCCGCTATGCGCATGCGGTAAAACAAAGGATACTTAATCATGAAATAATTTTATTACGTTAATACTACATCTACCTAAGTTATGACATTACTGATCAACAAAAAAACAACAAGCAAAATTATATTGTTTTACATACAAAAATGCCCACGCAAACCTGTCAGCCTGCAAATATTTATTTTACGAAATAGCAGCAAAACATAAGCATACACCCGTTTTATCATTATTATTTATAATCATATTAAACAACAAAACACCTATTCCTTTTTGTAGATATTCAAATTATGCCCCAAACGAAACCGCCCTGCATTGCTTGGAGCCCTGCCCACACTTTTGCTTTCATGCCAAGCATGGGTGCAAGCCCTCTCCACACTAGTGAGCTGATATCTCGCAGCACTGCCAGCCTCCTTTGTAAGTTTGGTTTTACTCCCGGCAAACCTGCCAGCCTGCTCCACACTTTTACCAGCCCCTCTCGCACCACTACTAACCCCAATGGCAATATTACGAACTAGGCTCACACCAATGCGAGCACTCACCAAAGCAGTGCCCGCAGGGAAAACAGCTGGTTGAGATAGCTCACAAAACAGTACGAATTGGGCTTTTAGTCCATTGACTTTGCCCTGCCAATTTTACGCGCAGGGCTTTTATTGGGTGAAGATGGGTGGCGTGGGTGTTTAGTGGGAATAATGAATGGATGTGGATAATAACCCAAACTTTAGAATGAAAGTCTTATGGTAGTAAAGAAGAACATCGCCCTTTATTTTTTGCTATATGGGCCGTAAGCTTTCGCCCCTTTAGGGCTTCTGATTTACATTTTTCATAAAATAGGGCTATGCCCTATTCTATTGCTTATGCCCTTTCAGGGCTGAACTTATTTCCTAAATCTGCTTTTCACTTTGCCTGGCCAATTTTATGGACTGAACTTTTATTGGGTGAAGATAGTGTCCGTAAGTATTTGGCGGAATATTGAATTATATGCAGAAGAATATCGTAATGCTAAGGCTGAAAGCCTTATGGCAATAGCAAAGGGCATCGCCCTTTGTTTGTATTCGTAATAAACTTAAAGCCCTGAATGGGCGTAAGCCTTAGATCTTGTCAACACAAGCCTAAGGTGTTTACTTTAAGAGACTCCCCCAATAAATTTTAAAACATAAAATATTTAACAATAGTTTGAAAAAATATTCACAATTCGTACATTTGGTTGACCTTAAAACTTAAAAACTATACCATGATATCCAAAATTACTACCGTCATTGCATTAGCAATAATCTTGACAAGCTGTGTTTCTCAATCCGACTACGACAAGTTAAAAGCCGAGCACGAACAATTAAAAGCTCAACTTGAAAAATGTGAGAACGGAGCAGAAAAAATAATTGCAAAAGTAGAGCAAGCATACGCTGAAAAAAAATATTCTGAAGCCAAGGAAAATATATTCAAACTATATAAGGAGCACCCTGAATCCTCAAAAAACAAGGAATTCGAACTCTTGCGTGGTAAAATAGAAAAACTTCAGTTAGCATTAAAAAAGAAGAAAGAAGCCGAATTACTCGCAGAAAAAAAGAAAAAGGATGCTGACAAAAAAGAAAAAGACAGAATAGCAAACCTTAACAATACCGGCATTTGGTCTGTCAATTACTATGTCGATGATTTTGGGGAGCCTACTAAGGAAGGATACATCAGAAACACATATTTAATAAGTGGTGCTTTTAGTAATACTGCAACACAAGATTCAGAGCTAAGCGTAAGATTTCTAAACTCAAGCTCCAGCAATATATCAATACAACTTTACGAGTACGCAAGCAACAATCCTGTTAAAGCGTACTCTTCTGAATACTACAAAGTACTTATCCTGGACAAAGACAAAAAGAGATATAATTTAACTGCTATAAATTACAAATCAGATAGACTTACTTTTGATAAAACGAACTCGAGAACAGTGCACCAAATATTAATGAAAGGTGGAGCTATTAAATTTAAAATTGTCGAAAGCGATACACCAACGACTCAATATGAATTCACAATTGAAAAAGCAGATTGGTATGATAATGCATATAGAAAACTGAGAGAATCCTAAATCCCAAATTACTTTCTTAAAAAAAACAAAAGCCTAACAATCCGAAATTGTTAGGCTTTTTGCTATTCAATGTGCCGATCTGTAAGAGTAGACAATCACTATCGAGCTTGTCCAAAAAAACCGCACAATTGTCATTCTGAGCGTAGTCGAAGGATCTTAATCTATAAATAGGAGATGTTTCGACAAGCTCAACATGACATTCAAATAGTGTAGGATTCCATTTTAAACTCCCTCTCACAACTAGTGATTGAATCAAATACTAATCGGTATTATTTTACAAACTCCACCAAACCAAATCGATTGGGTTGATGCACATTTTTTTCGATGTCGTAAATTGAGAATATGGTAGATGTAGAACGTCGGTCTCCTTTGGCATCGTCTCTATTTTGGCGTACGGCCAAAAAAGCCCACTGAACACCTTCGGCAATCGGAGCATAACCAACACCTTTAAACACGCTTAAAGGAATTGCCATTTCCATACACCAACCAGTGTCGATATCAGAATTGTCGTTTACCGTTCCCTGAATGCTAACAGCTGTTTTATAATCGGGATTATAGCCTTTAATAACGGCATTTTCTCCCTTGTTCATATTGTTCAAATAAATAAAATCGTTAGCGGTTTTGTACAAATTGAGTTCAAAACCGAAATGCATGTTCAGACTGTCTGGAGCAGGAATCAGAAAAATTTCGGCACAATCATCAAAGTAGGGTGCGCCATCGCGTTTTGTTTCTCTTGCGGTAATATATTGATCTTTGCAGTCAAAAAACACATACAAATTTTCATCATCCCACATCATTCTAAAGCTCGTGTTCTGCTGATCGCTTGCTTGTTCTATATTGTAGAAAAAATCCAACGCACGAACTTCTGTCTCCTTCCACGAAGCTTCATCCATCTTGCCATCAACAGTGACAGTAGATGTATTTTTTGAGGCCTTAAAAAGCTCTTGTTCGCCCAAGAACAAATTATTCTTATCCTGCGCCTGGAGCGTTGGCATTACCAATACACAAGCAAAAACGACTATCAATACTTTCCTAAAACCAGATGACAATTTCATTTTATTTATTTTTTATGAATCAGAAACAATTATTCGTTTCTAAATATACTGTGTGACAAAGCCTGCCCCAATGGAACAGGCTTTGTTGTATCTGAATATCCTTATCCAATTAAGGATTAATCATGTCTTTATTGTAATAATCCAATATCATTTTAATCATCTCGACCTTTACCTTTGCCTTTTTATGCTCCGGATCTAAATCGGTTACACGTATGTAAGCGCTCATTGCAGGTGGTAATTCGCCCAATTGGTGGTGCAACTCCCCCACTTTAAAATGAGCTTCCACATTCTCCTTTTCCAATAAAGCAATCTCTTTGTATTTTGCTAAGGCCGATCTAAAATCTCCTTCACTCTCTAACTTTTGTGCGTCTAACTTTATATTTTCAATGTTCATGTTTTATGTTGTTGTGGCAAAATCAATTTGGGCCTGCCCGTGTTTGTGAGAAGCAAATGTAAGTAAAATTGAATTTGTTTAGAATAAATGTGTGCATCTTATCCGTAAAGAAACAGTTATTTGTATTTTAGCAAATCTAAAACGCAACACTATGACAAAACAACATTGGAGACCGGGAACCATGATTTACCCCTTACCTGCCGTAATGGTAAGCTGTGGCAGTACACCCGAAGACTATAATATCATCACCGTTGCCTGGACCGGTACAATTTGCTCCGATCCGGCCATGTGTTACATATCTCTTCGCAAGAACCGTCACTCCTACAACATCATTAAAGAGAGTGGCGAATTTGTAATCAACCTTACCACAAAAGATTTGGCATACGCTACCGATTGGTGCGGTGTAAAATCGGGTAAAGATTTCGACAAATTCACGGAAATGAAACTAACTCCCGGCAAATCAAAAGAGATATCGGCTCCCATTATCGAGGAATCGCCATTGAGCATAGAGTGCAAGGTGACTAAAATAGTAGAACTGGGTTCGCACGATATGTTTATGGCCGAGGTAGTCAACGTACAAGCCGATGAGCGATACATCGACGAAAAAGGCGAATTCTCATTGGCACAAGCAGGACCATTGGTCTACTCACACGGACATTACTTTGAGTTGGGAGAACTAATCGGTCGTTTCGGCTACTCAGTAATGAAAAAGAAAACAAAGGAGAAAATTAAAAAGGAAAAAGAGAAAGGGAAGAAGTAAGAGCGTCTGGAAAAGTCTTGAAAGGTCGAAGGTCGAAAGTCGAAAGTCTAAAAATCTAATAAGACAGTTAGCTCATACTCTTAACCAACAAAAAACCGGCCTTTTAAGCCGGTTTTATTGTTCTATATTGTAATTGCTTAACGAATTCGATCCTTCAATCAGCGCACCAATTGGCATTCAGTTCGACGGTGGGCCCCATAGGTGAAAAAGTCGTTAAAAACGGAATTCCATGAGCGAGGAACGAGTGAATATTATTCTGTTTAGACTTTGAACCGTAATGGGTAGCGAAGAACTGTAGCCTAGCCCTTTTGATTCTTTTATGGTAATGATAAAAGAATAGCCCGTCTGGCTTGAAGACAAAAGCAGAAAAAAAGTAAAAGGATGAAGGATAAAGTAGAAAGGCCTTGAAAATCTTAAAGGTCGAAGGTCCAAAGCGAAAAGGCAAAAGTGGAAAGATTAAAGTAAATTGATCACTTATCTCTGTTTACTTTCATCCGAAACACCCCTCTCCCTGTCGGTATCTCCCCTAAAAAGGGAGAAATTCTCCAAATAAGATTTATAATTAACTGGTCACTGTTACTTGATCCTTGTTACTTGATCCTTGTTACTTGATCCTTGTTACTTGATCCTTGTTACTTTAAACTCTTAACTAACAAAACCGGCTCAAAAGGCCGGTTTTGTTATTTTATTTCGTGATAGCTTATCGAATTCGATCCATTGAGCGAATTAAGGCTTCGTCTTTTCCAATTTCGCGAATTGCCAGATAGCTTAACACCAATGCAACCAAAGGAAATGCATTAATCAGGCTGTAAGTAGTAATGGCATTTAATTCTGTTGCCTCACTGCTTATGCTGTAATAGATCAAGCCCATTGCGCCAATCATGCAAATCATATTAAACACAGTTAAACGAACCTGTAACATTCTTTTCTTGAATAAGAAAATAGTTACGAAACTAATTAAGCCAATAATGCCTAATAAAATTGCAACCGGGAAAGCATTGCAAACTGCAGGTTCACCTTCCTGCAAAGCAGGTATTCCCCGATATAAAAATTCATATACTGTACCTGATGCATCCACCAATTCCGCCAAAGGAAAAAAGAACATGATTTCAATTAAAATAAAACTCCATAACAGGTATAGAGACTGCATTCTTTGTATCATCGTATTTTTGTTTTTTTTACAAATTTAAACTTAAATACAAAAGCAGCAAACTTTCGTTTACTGCTTTTTACCATCATTACTTACTACTAACTAATCACACTAGTAAAAAAACACTATTGCCTTATAGAATTACCACTAATCACAAAGCAAATTTTCTATCAGCTTTTGCAGTAAGTTAAATCTGCAAAATTTAAGAAGCTTATTAACCTTTTCGTTTTAACGACATGTAGTCGATATAATAGATCACTTTAACAGACAGGCTGTTAAACTGTGTTGCATCAAATGTGTTTTTCAAATTATTCATGAACCGATGAGCAATTTTATCATCTTCGCTAAATATTGTGTTCTTCCAAACTACGGCTAATTCACTTCCCGGAGCAAATCTCCACGAGTAAACCATATCAATAGTAAAGCTGTTAAAATTGATATCATTATTTTCATTGTAGTCTGTATTATTTAAACGTCCATCCGATCGCAATGTATGAAAGCTATTGTATTTCGCTTTTGCCCAATAGTGTCGAACCTTCATCGTTAATGAGCTTTTATTGTTGAAAATATAACTTCCATTCAGCTTATTCTCTAAATAAGAATTGTCTCTGTCTCCAATATAAACTGTCGTTTTGCCATTAATTTCCTCATCATCAACATATCCCAAATCATTCAAACTCCTTCCCCATTCTAACTGATAACTCATCACGAACTTGTCGCTAAAACGATATCGGGGTTCAATCTCAATCTCAAACACTTGCAAATTATCATTAGACAATCTTTTACCGTACTCACCTCGCACATCAATGGCGAATGCCTTCCGGTAATCCGATGAAATCCATGCTCCGGCAAATGCCGATGATCCTTTCCTTAGCTTCAATCCGTCAACTCTTGGCTCATTAAAGTCGTACTGATGCAAGGGTACAAAATTACCATAAACACCTATTGAAGTATGACTCTTGAATTTCATTTGCCCATTGTAATAAATTGTGAATCGAGAAAATCTTCTTGGCTTAAATCTTGCTTCGTGACTCAATTGTACGTACCAATTTCTTACCAGAACTGAACCTTTAGGATCTGAATTGTTGTAGTAGAAATTCAAATCATTATTAATCACATTGTTTCGATTTAAATACCCCATATCATTGGGATTGTATTTATCCGAAATCATTCTGTGGTAAAAATCCCAATTGAATTTCCCTTTAATTCTACCGAACTCCAATTCATGATAATGACCAATCTCATCCGATTGCCCTTTGTCGAATCGTGAAGAAACAATCCCCTTTCCTTTTAAACTATAGGAGCGTTCTTTATTCCTGAATTCGAACTCTGTTCCACTCACATTAGCAAGATAGTCCAACTCTGGGATGTACACATTAGTAGTAAACAAACTGGCATACGACTCATTTTTCAAACTCTGATCGACCACCAACATATTGTAATTTGAAAATGGCTGGGTCTTTACCTTTCTGCTATCCCCGCTAAGGGTATCGCTAACTTCTGCATAGGTATTTTTAGTCATTGCATTAAAAACACCAATACCCAAGCCTTTTGAATTCCTTCCAGAAACCTTGGTTGCATTAATAATTTTTGTCTCGATAGGATTCTCAGTAATTTTCTCATTATCCTTTAATTGATCTTCTACCTCGTTCATATTAACAGGACGACCACCAATTCTTCTTGTATAGAAAATCCCTCCACGATCAAATAACTCCGTGGCCTCAGTAAAAAATTGTCTGTTCTCATCAAACTTCACCTCAAAGGGTGATAAATTCAGAATTTCATCATCAGACTGCACCTGTCCAAAATCAGGAACCAGCATCATGTCTAAGGTATAACTTTCGTTGATTCCGTATTTTAAATCCATTCCTCCTCTGTAATTCACTTCAACAGAAGAATTATCGGACGATTTATCGAAATAAGTAGAAAAATACGGTGTAAACGACAAGCGAACCGGAGGATTTACATTCTCAATTCCTTTCATCACTCCACTCTGACCCACCCAGCCATCCTCTTCTTTATCAATAAAATTCCAACTTGTTTTTTCTCTTACACTCTGAATATTTCGGATCATATTAATTCCCCACTCCTGAATTTCTTTGGCAGGAAAACGCAATGCAGAGTAAGGTATTTCCATTTCGGCACTCCAGCCATTTTCATTAATAATGGCCGCACTATTCCAAACTGCATCCCAACTCGAATCTTCATTGCCCTTAACCACTTTAGCGTCCCACTGCACTCCTGCCGGAGTAATAATAAATTCAAAAGCATCCAATCCATTGTTAAAAGGATCAATTAGTATCGATAAAAAATCAGAATTATTAATCTCATCTCTCTTACTCAGCTCTTTAAGAATTCCATTGGGATTGTTATCATACATCATCACACCAACAATAATGGAATGATCGGTATAAATAAATTTCGCCTCTGTTTTAAAATTAGATGGTTCACCATTCGATGGTTCAAACTGAATAAAATCAGTTGCAATAGGTACGCCCTTCCAAACTTCATCAGTTAGATATCCATCAATTACGGGTTTAGTCGTAACACGAACAGCAGTAAGTTCCTTTTTAGGAGTTAAACTATGTGCGGGCAAAACAAATAGGTTTGTAATCAGGTAAATTAGTAGCAACACTCTCTTCATGGTGGCAATAAACTTTTAGGTTTTTAGCAATAATCAATATGGTTAACTCCAGGTCTACTATCATATTTTATGCCAACACTACGACATCAGTTAGTCCACAGACACTTAGTGTTTTTACAACGAAAACAAACTGAACGCTTGCGGAACAATGCTGTTCGCATACGGACATAAAAAAAACCGCTCGACGTATCGAGCGGTTTTGAATATCTCAAATAAATATCTTAATTATTTCCAAGAATCAATGGCATGCCATCTTTTCCACTTCCAATTACTACAACTTTAGCATTTTGAGATTCAGAAAGCTTAATAGTAGCTTCAATACCTCTCATTTTCAAAAGTGCATCAGTTAAACTACTATTGATAATTTTATTGGCTACAGCCTCACCATCAGCAGCAATTCGTTTTCTTTCCGCCTCACTTTGTTCTCTGTCCAGTCTAAACTTATATGCAAGAGCTTCTTGTTCTTGCTGCAGTTTACTTTCAATAGCAGTTTTAATTTTCGCTGGAAGATTTATCGAGCGAATCAATAATGCTTTCATCTGTATGTTATTTCTTGAAAGAACAGCTGAAGTTTCTGTAATAATAGCATCTTCAACTTCTTTTCTCTTAGTCGAATAGATCTCTTCTGCACTATACCTTCCGGCAACTTGTCTCACCGAAGAACGAACTTCCGGTGTAACCAATTGGCTGATATAATCCTTACCAAAAATCTCGTGCAAATATCCAATTTTATTATACTGCGGATTAAATCGTACAGATACATCAATATTTAGCGACAAACCACTTTTGTCCAAAACATCCATGGTCTCTTCACTTTTCTGTTCACGAACTACATAAGTATTCATCTGATTCCAAGGAGCAATAACATGGAAACCTGGCTGAAAAACTGCATCTTTATCTAATCCTCCTGAAAATTTACGGAAAATAACTCCTCGTTCACCTGGTTGCAGGGTAACAAACATACTTGATCCTGATAAAATCAAAATAACCGCAAAAATTCCTAATACAATTAATAAATAGGGCTGTTTCGTCATAATTTTGTATTTCTTGTTTAAATATATTTCTAATTCGTGTTAAAGATAGTAAAGTTAGGTCAGATTACGAATAATGTTACCAGAGTAAATTTTAAAAATACATCTCTTAACAAAAGAAACTATTTAGTAAGTTTGCATATTGATTTTTTTTACATATTTTCGGCTCTTTGCTCTCGTAAATTTTTAAAATTATGAATAAAATTAAATCATCAGAATTAATAATAAATCCTGACGGAAGTGTTTTTCACTTACACCTTAAACCAGAACACCTTGCTGATACTGTAATTTTGGTAGGTGATCCTGGACGTGTTGAATTAGTCGCTAGTTATTTCGACAACGTAGAATTCACCATATCAAATCGTGAGTTTGTAACAAAAACCGGAAGCTATAAAGGCAAAAGGTTCTCTGTTCTTTCAACAGGAATTGGTACCGATAATATAGATATCGTAGTGAATGAATTAGATGCTTTGGTAAATATCGATTTAGAAACGCGAACTCCTAAAAAAGAACACAAAACTCTAAATTTAGTTCGCATCGGTACTTCTGGGGCTTTACAGGGAAATATTCTTGTTGACTCATTTTTGCTATCAAACAAATCAATTGGTTTCGATGGCATGCTGAATTTTTACGCGGATAGAGATTCTGTATCCGAATTGGATTTTGAAGAAGCATTTAAAAAGTTTGTGAATTGGGATAAAAAATTAGCGTCTCCCTATGTGGTTCCTGCGTCAAAAATACTATTGGACTTATTGGATGGAGATGACATGACCAGAGGCGTTACAATCTCTGCAAATGGGTTTTACGGACCTCAGGGAAGAGTTCTTCGTCTTCAAACTCTCGATCCTGATTTAAATGACAAACTTGAAAAGTTTGAATACAAAGGTGAAAAAATCACCAATTACGAAATGGAGAGTTCTGCAATATTTGGCCTTTCGGCAATGTTGGGACACGAATCGGTTGCTGTTTGTGCAATAATCGCTAATCGCATTAATAAGGATGCAAGTAAAGACTATCATCCAACGATAAAAAAACTTATCCAAACCGTTTTAGATCGACTAAGCAAATAGCGTTTTCCCTTACGATCAAAGATTTAACCCGCAAGATTGCTTTTCCTTGCGGGTTTTACTATATTTAGTGAGGACTAAACCTATTATTATGAATAAGAATAAGTTAGAAGCTTTGTTATCTTTACTAGACGATCCTGATAAAGAAATTCATAACAGTATAGAAAAAGAATTAACAGAGTTACCTGTTAGTACCATCCCACAATTGGAAGATTTCTGGCTAGAATCCAAGAGTCCCCTCTTTCAGGAAAGATTGGAAATGGTAATCAACAAAATTCAGTTCATTAATGTCAAAAGAGAACTTATTAACTGGAGCTCCAATGAAACCCCAAACCTAATTGATGGAGCCATTCTTGTAAATAAGAGCTATAATCCAAATCTCTTAATAGACCCAATCCGCAAAAGCATTGAGAAAATAAAACAAGATGTAAGTCTGGAGTTAAATGATCATCATACACCATTGGAAAAAATCAAAATTCTAAATCATTTTTTCTACAACATATACAACTACCAACCACTCTCGCCTAATCAACCTACAAATTGGGATGGTGATATTGGTACTGTATTATCCCAAAAACACGGTAACTATATTATTATCGCGATTATCTATGCTGGGATCGCTCAGGAATTAGGTTTCCCGGTCTACGGAATCAGCCTGCCTGACAGTATTATACTCTGCTACAAGGATGAATCAATCCCTACAACAAGTAAGAAAGACTCTGATTCTATTCTTTTCTACATCAACCCAGTTGATAAAGGAACGGTTTTCAATCAAGAAGATTTACAGCAAATCATTTCCGCGAAAAATATTGCTGACAAAGACCAATTCTACATGTTAGCTTCCAATACAAGCATGATTAAAAGATTAGTACAACACGAAATTAACGTTTACAAAAGGCTGAACTTAAATAGTTTCATTCCGAATTTTAAAGAACTATTTCGATCCATATAAAAAAAAGCCCGTTTCATAAAGAAACGGGCTTTTTACTATCAATTATATTATTACTTCGCGTAATTAATCGCTCTTGTTTCTCGAATTACGGTAATCTTCACCTGACCAGGATAAGTCATTTCATCCTGAATTTTCTGAGCAATTTCTAAGGATAGAGTTTCAGCGTCTTTATCCGAAACTTTATCACTACCTACAATTACTCTTAATTCTCTACCTGCCTGAATTGCATATGTTTTAAGAACACCTGGATGTGACAATGCCAAATTCTCAAGGTCTTTCAATCTCTTGATATACGATTCTACAATTTCTCGTCTTGCTCCCGGACGGGCACCAGAAATAGCATCACAAGCCTGAATAATTGGAGAAATCATTGATGTCATTTCAATTTCATCATGGTGAGCTCCAATTGCATTACAGATATCTGGCTTCTCTTTGTATTTCTCAGCCAATTTCATACCTAAAATTGCATGTGGCAATTCCGGCTCTTCATCCGGCACTTTTCCAATATCATGCAACAGACCTGCACGTTTCGCTCTTTTCGCATTCAACCCAAGCTCAGTTGCCATGATTGCACAAAGATTAGCAGTTTCTCTTGAGTGTTGTAATAAATTTTGTCCGTAAGATGAACGATACTTCATTTTACCAACCAAACGAATCAGTTCAGGATGTAAACCATGAACGCCCAAATCGATTGCAGTACGC
Organism: Labilibaculum antarcticum; assembly: GCF_002356295.1. Taxonomy (NCBI): domain Bacteria; kingdom Pseudomonadati; phylum Bacteroidota; class Bacteroidia; order Marinilabiliales; family Marinifilaceae; genus Labilibaculum; species Labilibaculum antarcticum. The sequence goes on from NZ_AP018042.1 coordinate 169,071, forward strand.
TTACCTGTTTCAATAATTTCTTCCTCAATCTGCTTACGAACCTTATTAACAACCTCCTCAATTCTGGCAGGGTGAATACGTCCATCGGTAACTAATTGGTGCAAAGCCAATCTTGCAATTTCACGTCTTACCGGATCAAAACCAGAAAGGACAATAGCCTCAGGAGTATCATCTACAATTATTTCAATTCCAGTAGCAGCTTCTAAAGCACGAATATTTCGTCCTTCTCGACCAATAATTCTACCTTTAATTTCGTCCGATTCGATATGGAAAATTGTCACTGAATTTTCAATTGCAGTCTCAGTAGCTACTCGTTGAATTGTTTTCACAACTACTTTCTTAGCTTCCATGTTAGCGGTCATCTTGGCTTCTTCCATGATTTCATTCACGTAAGACATTGCCTCAGTTTTCGCCACATCACGCATAGAATCAATCAACTGTGTCTTAGCCTCTTCACCTGACAAACCTGAAATTTTTTCCAACTGATCAATTTGCTGTTTTTTTGCCTTCTCTAATTCATCCGACTTTCTCTCTACCAAATCAATTTGAACAGTCAAATTATCACGAACAATATCAACTTCCTTTTTCTTGCGCTGAAATTCTTCAATCCTTTGTGTTAAAGCATTTTCCCGTTGCTTGTATTTAGTTTCTGAAGCAAGTAATTTATTATTCCTTGAGTTAATTTGCTTATCGTGCTCAGTCTTTAATTGGAAAAATTTCTCTTTCGCCTGAAGAATCTTATCTTTTTTGATCACTTCCGCTTCCGATTGCGCATCCCTAATTATTGAGCTACTCCTATTATTAAGAGTCTTTTGCAAAACAAAGTAAGAAACAACGCCACCGCCAATAAACGCAATAGACCCTATTATTATTTCAATCATATCATAGAATATTAAGTCAAAATTATTATATATATAAAACGTAACCCGCACTATCACTTAGGCTTACGACAATAACATTCAACAGTCTTCCTTCCATCTTACCATTAGATACAAGAAAAAATGACTACAAAACATTAAAACTGCAATCAGCTTAAGAAATAATGCGGGCTACGACTCTCTTATTAAGAATGTAATCTACTCTTTATCTAAAAATTCTCTTAACTCCTGTTCCATTGCTCTGACCTCTTCAAGAACAGGTGAAACATCAGTTTTATTTTCAGCTTCAATAACCTTAATTACATACTGTAATGATGCCATTGCTAAAAAATCCTGAGTATCTTTATCTTTATATCGTTGTTTGTATTGCAATACCTTTTCGTTAATCATTTTTGCAGCTTTTCGGATAACCTCTTCCTGATTACGATCTATCTTTAAAGGATAGAATCGATCCGCCACATTAACTCTTATTGAAAGCTTTTCGTCCATAAACAAATCCTATCTGTTTAAAAGTGCAATACATTTATCAATCTCCCGCACAATTCGGTTAATTTTAACCTTAGCCTCTTGCGAATCGCCACTATTCGCGGCAAATGTTTTAGCTAACTTTAATGTATTGTATTGATGGTCGAGTTCTCCCCTTTCTCTTTTCAGAATTTCGACCTTTTCCATGAGCTCCAATTTCTCATGAATTAAAGATTCCTTTTCCTGTTTAGATTTCTGGTATAACGAAATAAGTTCCGTAATTTGCCCTTTCAAATTATTCAGTACTTCGTTTGGCTCTTGATCCATCATTAAATTTTTCTTTTACAAAATTAACATTGCTGAGAAGATTATCAAATATATTAGTTTGTATTTTGTAAATCATTTCAGAAAAAATAGGTTTTTTTACAATTTTGATAATCCAGTCACAAAACCAGTTATTATAATATGAAGATACCCAGAACATACACCATAATTCCACTACTATTACTATTTTTTTTATTTTCTAAACAAATATATGCGCAGGACAAGATATTTCCTCAAAATTATTTTCGATCGCCTGTTAATTTCGACATAACATTGGCGGGTAACTTTGCAGAACTCCGTAATAATCACTTTCATTCAGGCATTGATATCAGAACATTTACAACAGGTAAAAAAGTTTATGCAATTGCTGATGGTTTTATAAGTAGAATTAAAATATCCGCTGGTGGTTACGGAAAAGCAATTTATATCGATCATCCAAATGGCTACACCTCTGTTTTTGCTCATCTTGATCATTTCACCCCCGACATCGAGGAATTCGTTAAATCATATCAATACCAAAACAATACTTTCGAATTTGATTTAGCCCTTAAGAAAGATGAAATGTTGGTTAAAAAAGGAACGGTTCTTGCTTTTTCAGGAAATACAGGTTCCTCTGCCGGTCCGCATTTGCATTTCGAAATAAGAGATACAAAATCAGAACATCCTCTTAACCCGTTACTTTTCGGTTTTAAAATAAAGGATACTACGCCTCCTAAAATATTCAAATTTTACATCTATCCTCTCGATTCAGCAAGTAATATTAATGGGCTTAACAGCAGACAGGCTTTCCCCGTAACCTACTACAATAAAGCATATCATCTTAAAAGCGATCCTGAATTAAAATTATTAGGCAATATTGGTTTTGCTTTGGAAGTAAACGACTATATGGATAATACCTGGGCTAAGTGCGGAATTTACGACCTGGAAATGACAATAAACGACACTTTAATCTCAAGCTTTTCCTTAAAAGAATTTTCTTTTGATGAATCCCTTTACGTTAATAGCCACATGGATTACGAATTAAATGTATCTCAGAATAAACGCATCCATAAAACCTTTAAAGAGCCAAACGATAAACTTAGTATTTATTCAAAAATGAAAAACAATGGGATTTTTCATTTTAAAAAGAGTGTCAGTTACAAAATTGACTTTCGTGTTTCTGATGCGAATATGAATGAAAGCAATCTTAGAGTTTATGCAAAAGGAAACGAAACTGAAAAGATATTTTCCACAGGTGCTTTTGAAACACTAATGAACTACGAAAAAGAAAATTTTTTCGTGAGAAAAAATATTGAATTAGAATTTCCTAAGAATAGTTTCTATTCCTCAATTCCATTTACTTACTCCGTTGAAAAAGATTCAAGCTACCTTTCAGATATTCATTCCATTCATAGTGAAAATACTCCCGTTCACAACTATTACACGATTTCCATAAAACCAAAATACCTACCCAAAGAAAAATCAGATAAACTTTATATAGCTAGAATAAATAAAGATGGAGAAACAGTAAACGAAGGGGGCGTTTATTTTGATTCTTCAGTTAAAACAAAATCCAGATATTTTGGAAAATTCGCCGTAGCGATAGATACAATTCCTCCTTTGATTAAGCCGAAAACTAATTTTGAATTAAAATCCTTGAGAGGACAAGAATCAATTCGATTTACCATTTCTGATAATTTAACAGGGATAAAATCGTACGAAGGATTGATTAATGAGAAATGGGTACTATTCGAGTATGATGCTAAAAATGATCTTTTATTTTATGTTTTTGATAGCAAAAGATTACCTCCTAATAAAAATCATCAATTGAAAGTAAAGGTGACAGATCAAGTTGGAAACCAAGAAACATTTACAACCGATTTTACATGGTAGTCTGTTTTATGTAATACGAAACACTTCAAATTTCTCATAATCTACTAAAGCACTACCAACCGACCAAGAAATCAAGACTTTTATCATTTTTATCCACTTTTTTTTTTATATTTTTGTAGCACTAAAAACGATTTAATTCAGTATTGAATACATTTAAAATAGTAAACATGAAAAAGATTTTTGTAGTTGCGGCTCTTCTAATGTTGGTGTCTGCTTTTTCAACTCCAAGTGCCAAGGCATGTACAAATTACCTAATAACCCGTGGAGCTTCCACTGATGGTTCTAATATGATTACCTATGCAGCCGATTCGCATGTATTATATGGAGAATTATATTTTCGTCCTGCTGCAGATTGGGCAGAAGGAACAATGCTTGATGTTTACGAATGGGATACAGGAAAATTTCTTGGTCAAATTCCACAAGTACCGCATACATATTCTGTAGTTGGTAACATGAACGAATACCAAGTAGCAATTGGGGAAACCACTTATGGTGGTCGCTCAGAACTAGGATCTCAGGATGGCGCAATAATTGATTACGGAAGTCTTATTTATCTAGCTCTTCAGAGATCAAAAAATGCACGTGAAGCAATCAAAGTGATGACTGAGCTTGTTGAGACATACGGCTATTACAGTTCAGGCGAGTCTTTCTCTATTTCTGACGCCAATGAAGTTTGGATTTTAGAACTGATTGGTAAGGGTAATGGTGAAAAGGGTGCCGTTTGGGTTGCACGTATGATTCCTGACGGATATGTTAGTGGTCATGCAAATCAAGCAAGAATCACTACTTTCCCTCTAGAGGGTAAAACATCGATTTCTTCGGATAAAATGGATAAAATTTTCAATTCTGAAGTTCAGAATGTTTACGCAAAAGACGTTATTTCATTTGCCAAGGAAAAAGGATTCTATTCTAAAGAAGGAAAAAATAAAGATTTTAGTTTTTCAGATACATATGCTCCCGTTGATTTTGGAGGAGCACGTTTTTGTGAAATTAGAGTTTGGTCTTTCTTTAATGATGTAAAAGAAGGAATGGATCAGTATTTTGACTATTGCAAGGGCAATATAGAACACGACGAAAAGGGCTATGCTACTAACAGAATGCCCTTGTGGATTAAACCTGATCACAAAATAAATGTACTTGAGGTGATGGATTTTATGAGAAATCATTTAGAAGGTACAGATTTAGATATGTCGAAGGATATGGGAGCAGGGCCTTTCGGAAATCCATACAGATGGAGACCTTTAACCTGGAAGGTAGATGGTGTAACGTATTGTAATGAACGTGCTACTGCTACACAACAAACAGGTTTCTCTTTTGTTGCACAAAGCAGAAACTGGTTACCAGATGCTGTTGGTGGAATTAACTGGTTTGGTGTTGATGATGCATCTTCTTCGGTTTACTTCCCTGTATATTGTGGAATTACAAGAGTTCCTGAGACTTTCGCTGTAGGAAACGGAAAGTTGATGGATTTCACAAGTAAATCTGCATTTTGGATATTTAATCAGGTTAGTAATTTCGCCTATACTCGTTACAACGAAATACATCCTGAGATTGCAACTAAACAAAAAGCATTAGAGACCAAATATCTTGCTTTTACAAATATTATTGATCTTGCTGCTGAGGGTATGTTTAAGAAAAACAAAGCAACAGCAATCGAATTCTTAACAGATTTCTCTTGCAACCAGGGAAATAATCTAGTTGATGAATGGAAAGATTTCTATGGTTACCTTTTTGCGAAATTTATGGATGGCAATATCAAAGAAAAGGATGGTAACAATCAAAATCCTAAAATGAAACAACCTGGTTACAGTAAAGAGTTCTACAAAACGATTGTAAAAACAACAGGTGACAAGCTAAAAGTTGTTGGTGACTCTCATTAATAAATATAAGATATAGTAAAAAAGGGACCTTTCCGGTTCCTTTTTTTTTGTTTAGACGACTAGCTTAATCCTCTAAACACTAACGATTTCTATACTATCCACCATCAAATATTTAAGAATCCAAAATATCAGTTAAAAAATAACTTTATTAGGATGGTCATATAGATATTTTTACTAATTTTGTCGCGAATTCGTGCGTAATCTCTGACATGGTAATAGATGAATATGTTTATATTGCGTTCGTGAACTTTAACAAATTAAGACAATGGATTTAATTAAAATTGCAGAAGAAGCTTTCGCTACAGGTATTCAGAATCCTGAATTCAAATCAGGGGATACTATTAGCGTTTCTTACAAAATTAAAGAGGGAACTAAAGAAAGACTCCAGATTTTTAGAGGTGTTGTTATTCAGATTAAAGGTACTGGTACAACTAAAACATTCACTATCAGAAAAATGTCTGGTAATGTAGGTGTTGAAAGAATCATTCCACTTTATTCTCCATTAATCGATAAAATTGAAGTGAACAAAAGAGGTCGTGTTAGAAGAGCAAGAATTTTCTATCTACGTGAACTTACAGGTAAAAAAGCTAGAATTAAAGAAAGAAGATTCTAATTTACCTTATTCCAAAAAATATAAAAGCTTTCCAAATTGGAAAGCTTTTTTTATGTCTTGATTTTTCGGTTAAAATACTCTAATTAAATTCCCTTTAAGGATTATACAAATCAGGCATCTCTCCATTTGTAATAATCTGTTCCCGATTACTACCATCAGGATCCATAATCCAAATACTCTTTACTCCTTCATTATCATTGAGCACATTCATGAACACAATTTTACCACCAGTCTCTGTAAATCTAGCTTGAAGATCGTTTGTCCCTGCGGGTTTATCATCACCAGATAAATCAACAAAATTGGTACCATCAATATTTACGCTATATATTCTTGCATTCAATTGTCTGCCTTTATCAGACTCAAAAAGTGAATCCAAAGAAAAAATCACTTTAGTACCATCTGGTGAAAAGTACGGGTTTGAAATTGTTCCTTCCAAATTATCTACTAATAAAAATCGATTAGATCCATCTGGATCCATTAAATAGATTTCGTTATCATATGGCTTCTCGCCTTGTGTAAGAACAGCAATTTTCTCCTTTGGATCATTATCAAACTGATCTGTCCAGTCACAATCTGTAAAGTGACGATTTACCGGAGCATCATCAATTTTATTTTCACCTGTTCCATTATAATTGATAGTATAAAGATCTCCATAAAATCCATAAAGAATTTGATCTCCCTCAGGAGACCAAACAAAACCTGTTCCGTTGTTGTGATAACTAGCTACAGGTTTGTCGGTCACTTTCACAACATTCTTCCCTTTGGTATCCATCGTGTAAATATGGTATTCTCCGGACTTATTAGAGGCATATGCAATCAACTCTTCATTTGGCGAAATTCTAGGGGAAACTTCACTTCCTCCATCCTTTGTCAATCGAACCAAATGATTATCAGCTAAATCCCATGAGAAAATATCTCTAGATCCCAAAGTATCTTTCACAAATAAGTAACCATTCTCGGGGTAATCTTCTATTGTAAATCGCCATTTCTCCCCTTCAACTTCATCCAACTGTTTATTTCTAGCGACAATTTGCCATTCATAGGTTTGTTCAAATTTCAGATTTTGAACAGTAAAAGTTGTATCCAAGATATTTGAAGCAACCTTTGTACCATTCACATCACTTGCACCTTCAAAAATAATAACATCAAAGCGCAATGTATCACCATTTTCTGTTTCTCCATTCTTCCAAACTAGATTTACTTTGTTTGGAAGTTTAGTTTGATCATTCTGTATATCTAATGGTGAAACATATGTTATATCATCAGGAATCTTTGAATCAAGAGGTGCTACTTGCATAATCACCTGCATTACCACCTCTTGTGCTTCGCGAACCGAAATACTTGTACTTACAGCAGTATAGTCTTCCTTTTTGGCACTAACCGTGTAATCACCAACGAGTACTTCATTTAATTCAAAATACCCTTCCTCATTAGTTGTTACGGATGTAGTTCCTGGATTAGTTGTTATAGTAACTCCTTCCATTGGCAAGCTTCCATTCTCTTCGGAAGTTTTCACAATACCACTTATCGAACCAAATAAATCCGGATCAATGGTACTTTCATTACAAGAAAAAATAATAGCAGACAGACAAAGTAATATGATAGGTCTGCGGAGTAGGTAGAATAGTCGCATATATATTGTCGGTTTTATTATATTTTTAAATTAAGAATTATCTCCATGGAAAACAACAGAATCTTTAGCTACGATCAAGTTATCATGATAAATTAACAATTTAGCAATTAATTCATCGTCTTTTCTAAGATTCATTCTCGACTCTGAAAGAGAAATAATCTTATTCAAGGGAGCAATAAATGCACCTTTTTGCAAAGAGTTGGAACTTCCCGACTGACTCTTTTTTGTTACGTTAAGAACGTAACTTAATGACAAGGAGTTATCCCCATTATTTTGAAACATTGCCTTTACTGACAAATTCTGGACTTCCCCTTCAATATCAATCCATGCTCTTACAGGAAACTCCTGTTTAAGCTCTGATGTGTTACTACAAAAGCACATGATAATAACCATGATAATTTTAGGGAACATATATAATCTTGATTAATTAATCTATCCTAAATTTATTTAATATTTAACTGTGAATCAACATAAACTTCGTTAATTTACTATAATAACTTTAAAAAAAAGTACCTATTCCTTAAATTATCTTTAAAAAAAGGGATGCCCATAAATGGGCACCCCGTCAATTTAAACCTGCTCTGTATTCACAAACCACTTTTTATTATTACGTTCATTCCAGTTCCAACCTGCGTTACGATCATTCCGTTGTTTGCTAATCCGGAATCAATCTGCAATTGGTTGTCATTACCAGCCTGAGTAATTTCAAAGCTCTTATTATTCCCAATAACTTCTTGTTGCAATGAATTATTATCGCCATTTTGATGAACGCTAGTGGAAATGTTTTTCCCTTGAAGTAAGGATTCAATGGAGTTTCTATCTCCTGATTGTAATATTTCCAAGAGATTTAAATCCCCTTTTTGTATTGCCTTAATCAAGTTCCCCATTCCAACCTGCTGAATAATGGCCAACTGTTCCCGACTAAATTGATTTAGAATCAATTCGTTTCTATCTCCTGATTGCATTGCCAAAACAACATTTTCGGCATTTATAGCATCAACGGCACCGTAATTCAATTGGTTTAGAATCTGATCCTCAACATTATAATTTTGTCCTACTAGATTACCGAAGCAAAATACGAACAGAGCTAACCATAAATATTTCCGAATAATTACTGACATAGCGAGTTTGTGAAAAACTATTAGAGGAAAAAAATCCCGCCGAAGCGGGATGTTTTTTCGATTAAATATTTTTAAATTATGGAGTTACAAAGATAGTCCCTGCGTTTCCTTGCTGAGTTACAGCAAAGTTATCGTTACCATCCTGAATAACCAAACCATAATGATCATTACCAACTTGCTCAAGGAATGAGTAGTTATCATCACCATACTGATAAGTTAAAGCTGTATTATCATCACCTGTTTGGATAATGAAAGCTTGGTTTCTAGCACCATCCATTTGAGCAATAACTGCAACGTTACGGTCACCATTTTGCAAGATGTCTGCTAAACTTTCTTCTTGATCGTACTGAAATACCCAACCTCTGTTGTTATCACCTCTTTGCTCTACAAAAGCTTCAGATTTTTCTCCATCAAACTGACCAACAAATGAGAAGTTATATTCTCCTTTTTGGAAAATATCAGTTTTATTTTTCTTTCCACCTAGCTGATCAATAATTGCTGTATTACTATGATCTTTCTGAGTGATTTTAGCTTTATTTTTGGTTCCCCACAATTGAGAAATATAAGCAGTTTGCAAATATCCATATTGCTTCACAGTTGCGTTGTCACCAGTTCCATACTTTTGAGTTACGTCTGCAAAATGTCTTTCTCCTTTTTGGAATACTTCAACATCTCCACCTGATTCATGAATCTGCTCAACAAAAGCATAATTAGCTGTACCAATTTGATTAGTTCTAGCAACATTATGGTCTCCACCAATTTGAACTGTACGAGCGCGATTAGCTTCTCCATTTTGCATGATGAAAGCCTCATTAGCTAAACCACCTCTTTGGAAGGTTGAAGCCATATTCCGAAAACCATTTTGATGAATATTAGCAAGATTAGCATATCCACCTAATTGCAATGTATTAGCTCTGTTAAAAGCAAACAATTGAGTAATTGAGGAATGATTAAGCTCTCCACCAAACTGTTCTGCACGAGCGTTATTTCTCAATCCCCATTGGTTTATGAAAGCTGAGTTATAAGCACCTCTTCTTTGTAGTACGCTAGCACGATTAGCTCGTCCTTGTTGCATAATATCAGCAGAAGTAAAAATAGGTAAAATTTGAGTAATGTTAGCTGAATTCCATGCTCCCATTTGCCAAACTGATGCAGTACTCAAAGCACCATACTGAAGAATATCACTATTATTAAAACGTCCCATTTGATTTACCATAGCCATATTGTTATGGTTGGCTTGAAGAACTGTAGAATAATTAGCTAATCCCATTTGCATAACAACTGCAGCGTTCAAGAAGTCATACTGCGTAATGTTAGACATGTTAAACATACCCATTTGAGCTGTAGAAGCCATATTCCATGAGCCCATTTGTGTTGTACGAGCTATGTTATGAAGTCCCGATTGTGAAACCAGAGCAGAGTTAAAGAATCCCAACTGGTCAACATATGAAACATTTAACACACCCATTTGAGAAACAGATGCTGTATTTCCAACAAGAAATTGATTAACCGATGACATATTAAATAGACCAACTTGACCTACCATAGCACTATTATCATCTCCAAATTGAAGAATTCTAGAAATGTTATGAAGTCCCATTTGCCATACTGCAGCAGAATTTAAAAATCCTATTTGATCAACGTATGAAACATTTAAAACTCCATCTTGAGTAACATTGGCCATGTTATTCATATAGAATTGATCCACATAGGAAATATTTAAAAGTCCTGTTTGATCAACTGTTGCATCATTAAACCAGCCTAATTGGTTAACATCACTGCTATTGAACCAACCCACCTGAGTAACACCAGCCGTGTTCAGCCAACCAGTTTGGTTGACATCCGAATTGTTCCCCTGTGCAAATGCAGAAGATACTGCAAAAACAACAGCTACAAATAAAAATAAAAATTTTTTCATGGTTGAATTTTTTAAAGGTTTAAAGTGAATTAATTTTAAAAATCAATTTTAAAGGTTTAAGAGCTCCGTTAGATCTAATAATGCACTTATAGCACCCTTCGATCTTTTTATCTAAATTAAGCAAAAGCCTTTCCAACCTCATATGTTTTTACACAAACGTCACTGATTCAGTGATTAAACCAAGTCTCTTTTATGCTAATCTTTATTCGTTCTAAAAAAGAATAAGAAAATTTAAACAAAAGTTTAAGGAGTATTAAATTCCAAAATTGCAAAAACCGCCAAATTTGAATAAAATCTCAATTTTGGCGGTTTAATTAGTAAAATCAATTAAATTTTGGCTACAAATTAGAATCCGTTATACTGACTTACGGTTACGCTATTGCCATTACCATACTGAGTAACTACAGAAGAGTGACCATAACCACTCTGGTAAACACGAACAGTATTGTTACTGCCAATTTGTTCTGTATAAGACACATTTCCGGAACCAACTTGCAGGGTATTTGCTATATTATTTTCACCCAATGCCTGTATTGAAACGGCTTCATTATCGTCCCCATATTGCTGAATTAAAGCATAATTATTGCCAACTTCGTACTGACCAATGGCAGCAGCATTACCATTACCAACCTGAATTATTCCAGCGAAAGTATTGCTGGTTTCATACTGCTCTATATATGCGTAGTTTTCATTACCAATTTGTGCAACACCTGCAAAACTGCCAGAATTGGACACCTGTAGAATTTCTGCCTCATTATATTTACCATCTTGAAGAATATATGCATTATTAAATGAACCGTCAACCTGAGTAATCACAGCATCATTACCTTTCCCATACTGCTCAATCTCAGCGGCATTAAATGCACCACCTAATTGATATACTGAAGCTTCGTTCATTTTACCCCTTTGGCTTACATCTGCAGAATTAAAAGCACCACCATCCTGAATAATTTCTGCAGTATTCCCTTTTCCTCTTTGTGTAAGTAAAGCACTATTAAAAGCTCCATCAAGTTGTGCAATCATTGCAAGATTACTGCGTCCTCTTTGGTTTACATCAGCAGAGTTGAAAGCACCACCAACTTGCTCAGTTACGGCAACATTTTTCTTTCCTTGCTGCTTGATCGTTGAATTATTAAAAGCACCACCATACTGTCCTGCATATGCTTCATTTCCTTCCCCTTCTTGGTTTACATCAATATCATTTAAAAAACCGCCAACCTGGTATGTCCAAGCAAAGTTTTCTTTGCCTTTCTGCATAACAACAGAGTTATTTCCCATTCCGAAGAACTGATCAACCAAGGCAGTATTCATTTGACCTCTTTGAGAAACTTCAGCATTATTTAAAAGACCAGCAAACTGATTAACAAGAGCATAATTACCATATCCATGCTGATCAACTAAGGCACTATTTTTATAGGTGAGAGTTTGATATACATCAGCTCTATTTAAAACACCCCACTGACTAACTGTAGCTTTATCAAATCTTCCACCTGACTGCATAATATTAGCTGAATTTAAAAAACCAAACTGAAATACATCAGTAGTTTCAGAATGACTTAAAAACTGACTAATTGTAGACAGATTCAAAAATCCAATTTGCTCAACATAGGCCTTGTTGTAAGAACCCCAAAACTGAGAGATATAAGACGCATTGAATCCTAACTGATCAACATCAGCAAGATTATAATTACCTACCTGTAACGCTTTTGAGAAATTAGTCATAGACTGAGTCGCATGATACTCGTTCCCCACTCCATATTGATCTAAAAATGACATATTAAAGAAGCCAGACTGCGTAACTCCCGCGATATTATCATCACCATTTTGATAAATATCATTAATATTAAAAACGCCAACTTGTTGCACTGTTGCAGCATTGTCATTTCCGTCTTGGTTAATATTGGATTGATTAATTTGGGCAAACGAAACAAGCCCAGTAAATAAAACTGCTAAAAACGTGAATAAAATCTTTTTCATGGTTGTGAATTTTCAGGTTTAAAGTGAATAAATCAGGTTTCCCTGAGGTTAAATTTTTATAAAATGTGGTTATTGGTTGATAATAATTAATTGATTTGTGTTTTTACTACAATTAAATGTAATGAGTTCAATTGAATTTATAATATTAGATTACGCAGAACATCACATTTACATGATGAACAATAACAAGACTTTGATTAAGACAAGATAAAGTTTTAAATTCATCATGAAAGATTAAAATAAATTAAACGATCCAGCATAGCACCGGTGTTTACTGGCTATTTAAAGTCAGACACAAGCAAAAAAAAAACAAAAAAAAAGCCGGATAAGTATCCGACCTTGTTACTAATCTGTTCCTATTTTATTCAATAGGAGCACCTTTACTTACTGCTTTTTTCCGTATTTTTTCTTTTCTATTCTTATTCTTTTTATTTCGATCCCAAATCTTATCAAAATAAAAGTTTAGGCCAACTTTGCCTTCCCAGAAATAATCATTAAAATTCCCTTGCTCTTTCCCATCTATATTATCATTAAAAATATAATGATTCAATACGGAAAAATTCAATCCGATTCTATCATTAAATATAAATTCTATTCCAGCACCATACAAGGCTTGGGTATAAATAGAATTTGAAATATCAATGGTATATACTGATTTATCATGTTCCGAAAACACACCCAAACCACCTTCAATATAAGGTGTCCAATCTTTATAAGGTAATAATCGATATTTAGCTGTTACATCCAAAGAATTATATGTCTTTTGAAAATAATCCGTTGTTGCTAAATCCCCTCTCCCAAAATTAAGTCCAAACTGCAAGGCCGATTGGGTATCGTATAATAAAGACACCCCAGCCATAACTTCCAACTCTGTATGCTTATAATCTCCCATATATAACCATGACCCAGCATTAAAACCTAAACCAAACTTACGACGGCGAGGAGTAATTAACTGGTCGAAAAAATCTGCTCCTTGATTATCTTCTTTATCCTCAACATATTTAGTAATAACATCCGAATTAACGTCCTCTGGATTCTTTAAGTCCCAAAGACCTTCTATCACACCTTCGATAACCAAAGACTCAACAGCCTTCTCTATTGCCTCTTTAACCGCCATTTCAGACGGCTCGTTATAAGTAAAGCCAACTTCAGCTTCAAGAAGACGTTTAAATTTCACATATCGAAAAATACTAGCATCCAATTTTTGGGAAAGAATCATTTTTGAAGTATATACAGTCTTTAAAATTCGACCATTACTGGTCGATATTGCACGAAGATATACTGTAACCCTATCTTGTCGGTACTGCCCGGAAGCACCTGCACCAAAGTATTTCAAACCAGCACCACCTGTTAATACATTTGCATCGTAACTTATAACCCCACCTTCCAGCACCAATCCTGCAAAAAGTAGTGGAGGCAGCAATTGTGAACTTTCGTTTTGACCTGCATAATTTGCACGACTTGATCGTATAATTTTTCGTTCATTGAGTAAATTAGATAAGCCTTCCCTTTCAATAGGAATAAACCAACCCGATTCTTCAATTGCTTTTAAAAGTATAGATGTAGTTCCTTGCGTTACAGCAGTTGACCAGCTCGCTCCAGTCTCAGAAGGTTTATATTGTCCGGTTTGGTCGCGAAATTTATAAACAGCAGCAACTATCTTCTCTTTTGGCAAAGGTAAATTAGCCAAACTTTTCCTAGCCGGTGTTTCAGCGCCAATTTCTGCTCTTTGCTCGCTTAAAGGCTGATTAAAATAAGGAACACATCCATTAATAGAAATCAATAACAATAAACAACAAGTGTAGTGGAGTATATATCTAAGCATGTAAAGAGAATTAAATGGAAAATATTAAAATTGATTAATAACTTGGAATTACGACATTGGAAAAATTTCCATTCGTGATATCCTGAATATTAACAGTAACTCCACTCGCATCTTCAAACACATCAACCTTATAATTTCCCAAATTATACGACCCTGCCTCTAAGTCTCCACTATCTCCAAAAATTTGATTCACCAAGCGACTAGATAATTGATTAAGGATTTGCCTATTCAAGTTCGACTCAAAATCATCCAACGGATCTGAATTTAATGCACTATCAGAATTGGGATCTTCAATTCTGTTTTGCTGAGTAGCCGAATTTAACAACCAATTGTAATTGTATTGATCACCTCCAAAAGATGAGTTTATTGGCTTATAAACAAAATCCTGAGCCTTCGATTCGTTTGGCATTAACAAACACAAAAAAGACAAGACAAATACTATTTTAATAATATTCATGGTTTACAGTTTTAAGTTCAAAACAATCCCGTTCCTTGTTGATCTTCATCTTCAAGTTGGGCCTTCATTTTTTCATAATTATCTAAAAATTGCACCGCCATTTGATTAGCATATTGGGACATTTGCTCCAAAACTTCATAACGCGGTTGCACTCTTTGCTTAAACACTTCAGTTTCATTTACAAAAACAGTAATTTGAGTTGCCACCCCAGGTAAAATCATTTCTTTAATTAAAATGGTGAAATTTTTCGCCTTTTCTGGCGCAACCCAAATGGAAAAAAACATATCATAGAAATCACGTCCTACTTTGGTCATTGTTTCATCCATAACCAATCCATCAATTTCCATATCAAAATTTGGATCATTAGCCATTTTATTTTCATCAACTATATCATCCAATGCTTGTTGAAGGATCTTTAATGTTTTTACAGAATCACTTTCAACTTCCTGCCCCTTCATTTCTGGTAATGAAACAAAAAACATAAAAAGGAAAATAAATATAAAACTTCTATAAAAATATCTCATTTTAATCTTAATAAGATTAATGACTATAACACTTATAAATATATCATTTCTAAATTTAATATCATAATATTACAGGATTCATTAGGTTTCTCTTAAGAAATCTTAACTTTTGTTAACCTGTCTATAACACTCAACCTTCAAACTGTTGATTACCAGCGAATATAAACATAGGATGCTTAAAATTTAGGACATCGAATAGCTCGTATTCTTCTTTTCTTTCTTAAAAAATGAGTTCCTGAACAAGACGATTTTGCCGTTCCCAATAAATAACTAAGTGATATCTCATGAGCTCCAGAATTGGTTTTAACCAAATTAGAGACCACATAATCATAGGAATAACCAATTCTTATTTTTTCCGTTTGGTAACCAATTAAAATAATGAATGCATCAAAATCGAAAGATAGGTTGTGTCGAAGCCAAGTTCCAACAACCCAATTATTTCTGGACAAATACAATCCGTAATTTATTTGCTCGAAATCTAACTGTCGTTGATACAATATATTTGGCGAAATTGAAAAATTGCTCTTCATTAATCCACGAGAATAACCCATGGGAATATTTGCACCCGCATGCACTGTATATTTACGCGGTAAAACCGCTATGTTCTGTTCTGAATTGAATGCTTCATTAGGCTCTGAAAGATGATCAATTACACCTCCAAAATAAAGACTCTTATAATTCACGATGATCCCCATCGAAAAATCCCAGTACGATTTACTCAAACTACTTGGCTGAACTTCTCTCGAAGGATAAATAACACCATACAATGGATCGATCATATCCGAAAACACAAATGATCCCCAGTCCAATTTCCTTTGAATATAGCCGGCTTTGAATCCAATATTCATTGATAAATTCCTATTGACATCCAATGAATATGAATACATTGCTGAAGCTGTTGTTGTTTTGATCGCTCCTTGTCCCTGATTATCCTGAAGTATTAATAGTCCTACTCCCCCATTCATTAAATCAACGTATTGATCGAAAGAAGCACTATAAGTAACAAAAGGGCGATTGTTCTGCGGCCATTGATTACGATACGACATTCCTAATGTTGGAACATATTCTGATCCGGCAAACGCTGGATTAAGGTAGAGTCTATTCGCATAAAACTGAGAGAACTCAACGTCCTGAGCCTTGACTAGTGAAGTCAAAAGCAAACAACAGATGATATGAATAAATCTCCATTTTACCATTTTATCGAATTAAAGAAACATTACCATCCTTACGAGCTTTCCCATTAACGATCAGGATCCAAACATATACACCTGTATTTGCTTTCTGTCCCTTATAGGTGCCATCCCAACCTTGACCTAAATCAGTAAATTCATAAATTAATTCGCCCCATCGGTTGTATATATACATCTCAATATCTTCACCTGCAATATCACCTGTTATTGATGGTCTAAAAGTATCATTAACACCATTTCCATCAGGAGTAAAAGCATTAGGAACAAATATTCGATATCTATCCATGTACACCGTAATTGAATCTACTCCTACACAACCGTTCATATCTGTATATTTCAACAAATATTTTCCTTCAGCAGTAACCGTATAGGTTGAGCTGGTAGTTCCGTCTTGCCACAAATAATTGCCAGGCAAAA
Organism: Labilibaculum antarcticum; assembly: GCF_002356295.1. Lineage (NCBI taxonomy): Bacteria > Pseudomonadati > Bacteroidota > Bacteroidia > Marinilabiliales > Marinifilaceae > Labilibaculum > Labilibaculum antarcticum. The sequence continues at coordinate 186,165 of NZ_AP018042.1, forward strand.
AGCGGATATTTATTGAAGGTGCTAATATTTTAGATTCTGTGTAGAATATTGTGGTATCCATTCCTAAATCAAAAATGGGCTTGTCGTGAACTATAAAATCAACCATTGATGAATTAACACATCCATTTTCAACTTTCGCAAAATAACTTTCAGCTGAACGAATCGTTAGGTCACCCGGATTTACGACAGGAATAAGTAAATCAACATCTTTATACCAACTAACAATAACGGATGGAGTAGTGCTTATTTGACTATTAAGTGTAGTTAAGTCATAATCTGCAACCTCCCCATTCCCAACAACATCCTCACACAATTCAAGACCCAAATCAATTGCTTCAGGAAGTGGATTCACAATGAAATTCAAGCGTCCAGAATTTTCACATCCACCCGGATTAGTAGCTTGGGCGTAATATGAACTTTGATTAAAGATGGTTACATCAAGAGGATTCACCACAGGAATATTTAATTGATCATCTTCAAACCATTCTACATTTGCAACAGGATCATTACTTACCTGCAAATTATAATCGGTCAGGTTTATTCCTGATAATGATGACGAACCAAAATTATCTTCACAAACGACTTCATTTACTGTTGATGTTTGAGGTAATGACGAAATATCATATGATAGTTCTGCGAAATTATCGCAAGTACCGTCCCAAACCCGAGCATAATAAATATCTCCATCAGAAACTAAAATATTCTGAGCATTTAAAACTGGATTTGAATAGCTTAGATCAAAATACCAGATAATTGTACTGGTTAATGATGATGAAATAGAGGACTCGTAATTATTTAAGTTTTCGCCGACTACCTGTCCCGTATTAAAAATATCTTCGCATAAAGCAACAACATGATTTTGAGCATCAGGAGATGCATTAATGATAAAATCAATGCGCCCGACATTACTCTCAGCACCAAAACTTACCCGAACAAAAAAACGATCTCCGTTAGAAACGCTTGTATTCGTTGGAGTGGGAACCGGTAAAGTCAAACCTGTATCAAAAAACCATTCTTTTAGAGTTCCTGGATCATTATTTACAGCTGATTCTAACTGAGAAAAATCATAGGAGGAGAATGTGCCGCTTCCCGTTATGTCTTCACACAATTCAACTTGCAGATTATTCGCTTCCGGCAAATTGCGAACATTAAATATTAAAACCGCCGTATTTTGACAATTACCATTATCTACTAAGGCATAATAATCATCTCCTGTAATAACATTTACATTATTAGGAGTTGCAACTGGAATTGTTATCAAGGCATCTTCATACCATGATATAGAATTAGTTGAAATAAGGGGATTATAGGCTACTAAATTTAGACCTGAAGCCAATCCGGTACCAAAACTATCTTCCCACACATCAATAGTTTGATCAGTTGCATTAGGTCGTGAATAAACTGTATAAGTTACTGCAGCAACATTAGTGTTAAACGCATCACTTACAGCGGCGAAAAATCGATCCCCGTCATTAACAATTACATTTGCAGGATCAGCAATTGCATTAACAGGCAAACCACTTGGTTCTGTGGGCCAGTCAAAATACCATACAAAAGTATCCCCATTTCCTTCGTTAATTTGATTCTCCAGCAAACTTAAATCAACTAAAGCAGTTCCTGTTCCTTCTACATCTTCACATACAACAGGAAAAGCATTTCTTGCTACTGGAGTATTTACAACCGAAAAATCGACTACAGCAACATTCGAACAAGTTCCATTCGACACGAGAGCATAGAAAACATCCCCATCGGTGACATCATGATTCGTTGGATCTGAAACCAAAGTAGTGAGACCAGAATCTAAATACCAATCAATAGAATTTGACTGTCCTCCTAAAATAACATTATTATAAAAACTTAAATCGACACCCAAAGAAATCATCGATCCTGGTGCATCTTCGAACTCTACAACACTTTGGTTATTTGCGATTGGTAACGATTGAACTGTGTAGGTAACTATGGCTGAATTAGATTCTCCCGCACTTTGGACAAGAACGTAAAACATGAGTCCATTTGTAACACTTACATTTGCAGGATTCGTAACAGGAATAGACAATGCTGCATCAGAAAACCAACTAACACTACTGGTTGTCCCTCCATTTATAGCACCATTGAGCAATAATAAATCAATATTAGAGGCTACTCCACTTCCAAAAACATCCTCACAAACCTCTATATCCAAATCATTCGCAATTGGAGATGAACGAACCGTGAATTGAATACTTCCGCTATTTAAACATGATCCATTATCAATATAGGCGTAAAAAACATCTTGATCGTTTACCACAAGATTAGTTGGATTAGCAATAGGACTTGTTAGAGCTGCATCGCTAAACCACACAATATTATTTGCTCCTGCAACCTGAACATTATAGAATGTTAGATCAACTCCAGAAGCCATGCCGGACCCAAAACTATCTTCCCAAATCTGAACTGAAACATTATTACCTTCCGGCAGATTTTCAATAGTATAAGTAACCACTGCGACACTTGTCTCGGTTCCAGTGGAAACTTTCGCATAGAAAATCTCACCATCAGAAACGATTCGATTGTTCGGATTTGTTACCGGCAGACTTAAAGCAAGATTATGAAACCATGTCACTAAAAAACCATTGTTATTTGTAATTGCCGGCTCGAGTAATGTTAAATCAATGTTAGATACAATACCTGAATTGTAATTATCTTCACAGAGAACGATATTTTGATCCAAAGCTTTTGGCAAAGAATGTACCGTATAGGTTACTACAGCAACCTTGCTGCAAAAACCATCATTCACTTCCACCCAAAACTGCGTTCCATTGCTCACAGTTACATTAGCAGCATTAGGAACAGGAGTTATTAAGGCGACATCTGAATACCAGATGTAGGTTGCGCCAGCAGTACTATTCACCGCATTTTCCAATAGGGTAAGATCTACACCACTCGCTATTCCGGTTCCCTGAATATCCTCCCATACGGATTCCGACTGATCAACAACAGTAGGCAAAGTACGAATCGTTACCGCCTGAGTGATATTATAAGTTCCGCCAGAAATCAAATTAACCAGGAGGTTGACATTATAGGTATTAGCTACCGCATAAACATGATTTACAGTAAAAGGACTTGTATTGGAAGTTAAGCTCATTCCATCACCAAAATCCCAGGTTGCACTGGAAATATTTGCCAAATCGGAACTAATGGTAAACTCTGTGTTGTCTCCAACACAATCAAACTGGTATGCAAATTCAAGAGTAAAAATACTGGTCACAAAATTAGGTAAACCTAAGCGACACCTTCTCCCTGCTAAATTTTTTGAGTTGGCAACAAAATTAGAACCTGCACCTGCGACATCCGGATTGTTTATCACATCCAAATCTAAACTTCCAGTCGACCCATTAGTAAAAGTTTTAGCCATGTATATCCTATTGTCCGGCGCTAACTGTAATGCACCATATAACCATGACCCACTTCCAATAATTTGAGCTGAACTATTAATTGTAGCTTCGTTATTAGAAGTTATATTGAATTGATACAAATCACCATTCATGAATGAGCTTACATATAAGAATTCCCCCGAAGGAGAAAATTCAATTCCATAAGGTGAAGTATAATTATTAAGCTGAATGGGGTTTGAAACAGTTCCGGAAGACGAATTAAAATCGAACAACTCGACTCTATCCTGTGTAAATATGGCTAAAGCAAGCTTGGATCCATTCGGGGAGATCTTCATATATCCAATTGCTGATTTTCTATCACTATTATGCCTTACTCCAATAGTACTAATTACAGGAGCTGAAACACCTGTAGCGGTTAATTGATAAGCGTAAAAATCACGACTATCCCATCGATGCATAAGAATCCAGAAATCAATTCCATTAGCATGTTTTACCGCAGTTACTTTCTCACATACTTCATTTCCGTATAGCAATGTATTCTTAACAGTTACCGCACCCAGACCTCCATTTTGCGATAAATCGACTATGGAGTAATTTAATCCATTTCGAAGTGCATTTTGATGAGCATCGACAGTAAATATATAGTAGAGTATCGCACTTCCTGGTTGCTGTACAATTATTGATGATTGAGTTGCTGAAGCATTTCCATCCAAGCCAGTTCCGTTAACCATTACTGCATGGTTTTTATTATAAACCGTAACTCCATCTGTGTAGAACAACAAATCACCTTGTGCTGTGCAAACAGTAGAACAACCTTCTTCCGTATTTAAACTACCATTAGTTAAAGCAACTGAAGGAGTAACATTGAAATTTAAACCTGCATTTTCTCCAAAATACCATATACCCGCTTGTCCCTGACCAAACACTACATTTGAAGCCAAAACGATATAGAAAAGAAATATGCGAAATAGAAATCTCATCTTTAATATGTGTTTGGAAAAGGATCACCACCAGTGTTTAATATTGCTTAAACCCTGACTATCTCCCACTTATACACAATTTACAAAATAAATCCAATCAATTATTCAGATGTCGTTTCTTATTAAATAAAAATCAGGCAAATATTCCATGAATCATGAATAATTACCTGATTATTAATATTAGTTAAACGGCATTTGTCAAAAAAAACTAACTAAGGCCTAAGTAATCAAAGAGTTTTGACTTTACGGTTGTAGTCAAAGGTCGTTTTCCATTAAGGATATAAGACAAATACACATCTGTTACACCAATAATCTTGGCTACTTTCTTCTTCTTGTCATCTAGAATTCTGAGTCTGTCTTTAATTCTAACAAGATCGTTCTGAACTTCCTGTTTCATAACTTGAGTTTTAAAATTTAACAATTGAGATTAAGGTTACTTCTTAAAGATTTGAACTGGAAACAGATGGTCATCACATCTGTTTCCAAAGTTCAAATTCTTTTTTGTAAATTTTTTTATCAATTTACATGGTTGGTTGAAAAGTGAATAGAGCAAAATATTAGTTAGGACTATAATCAAGACCTGAACCAATAGCTTTTTTTAATTCGAACAAACGAAGCTGCTTTTGCAACAATTCGTAGTTCGTATAGAGTGCTTTCCGATTTTCCAATTTGGAAGATTTTTCCAGGCGGTCAACCGTTATCACAACTTTGGTTTCCTTAAAATTGTCATTAATGTATTTGAGCATATCTAAATTAGCTAAAGCCTTTAGTGGAATAATTACCAAATCAATTTTTGTTCGATTTAAAATAATTTCCATTTCAATAGGATCATCAGCAAAATAAGCTCTAGCGTCTAAGCTCTGAATGTATTCTTTCAGCTCATCAATTAGTGATCTATTTTCTTTTACAAATAGAATATTCATAGGTTCTTCTGATGAAGGAAGAATTTTCAATAAGTTTCCTTCCAATATTAATACATCCATAAACTAATACCCTTTTAACAACGGTATTCTTATATCAATCCGTATACCACAATACATTAACAACTGTATATCAACCAGATTCACATATGCCTGTATTATTTACATCAAAACAATTTATCCGTTTACGGATACTAAAGTTTAAGAAAACTAAAACAAGAGCCGTAACTACCTGACTCCCTTAGAGACACGTAATTCCTCTTCGCTTTATCCACTTTCGGATATAATAAAAAAACGGATATATTGGAAAATTTGGAAGGCGGTGGTTTTGGTACCTATAACTCATAGGTACTTTCCATGGGTATAAATGACCCATAATGGAGAAAAAAACATCTGGCTTTAACCCGATATTAAACTTATATTTTGTATTTCTTAATTCTCCTATCAAGAGACTGCCAGGTTATATTTAAAAGATCCGCAGCTTTTGATTTATTATTATTTGAGCGCTCAAGAGCCTTTTTTATGCACTCCATCTCAACCAATTCGAGATCTAGATTTTCATCGGTTGAAAAACTAATTTTTCGATTTTTTTCTTTATGATGAGTTAGTTGAAAGTGTGATAAACTTAACCTGTTTGCATCACAAATAATAACAGCTCGTTCAACCATGTTTTTTAGCTCCCTAACATTACCCGGAAACTCATAGGACAACAAACGCCTAATAACAGTACCATCAATCTCATTTATACTTTTTCCCATTACTCTATTAAAATATTTCACAAAATAATCCAATAGTAAGGGGATATCCTCTTTTCTGTTTCGCAATGGTTCCAAATGTATAATAAAAGAACTTATTCGGTGATACAGATCTAATCGAAAACCCTTCTCAGAATGAAGTCCTTCGATATTTTGATTTGTTGCAGCAATAATTCTCGTATCAAAAGGAATTTCAATATTAGAACCAACCTTCATTATCTTTCGGTCTTCTAAAACTCTTAAAAATTTAGTTTGAAGATTAAGTTGCATATCACCTATTTCATCAAGAAATAATGTCCCTTTATTAGCTGCTTCGAACCATCCTACTTTAGAACTAGCGGCTCCGGTAAATGCGCCTTTAGTATGTCCAAAAAATTCACTTTCGAAAAGCGATTCAGGAATAGCACTGCAATTAACAGCATAAAAATAATTTTCTTTTCTATTACTAAGATAATGAATGGCACGAGCAACTAACTCTTTCCCTGTACCACTCTCTCCGGTAATTAGAACTGACGTATTCTCGGTCTTTGCAACTTTCCCAATAAGATTCATTAAGTTTCTCATTTGCGGACTGTCCCCGATGATTTCACAACCCATGGCTTTTTGAAACTCTTCTGAGATAATCGAAAAATTCCGTTTAACTTCAATCAAACTTTTATTTAAATGAATAAATTTTTTGGTTCGCTCGATTGCGCTTTCCACATCGCTTAAACGAAATGGCTTTGTGAAAAAATCTAAAGCTCCTAGTCGCATTGCGTGAATAACAGAATCCATCTCACTGTATCCGCTAATCATTATCACCTCAATTTCAGGGAAATCATGCTTCACCTTCTCCAAAACATCCAAGCCACTCATCTCAGGTAAATTAACATCAATTACAGCAATATGAATATCATTTTTATCCATAATATCAAAAGCTTCGGAAGGGCTTGCTGCTTTGTATACGCTAAAGTTGGGATCTACGAGAAATTCTTCCAATTCATCACGAACCAGCTTCTCATCATCTAAAATCAATATCCTTAAATTACTTATAGATACCATAGTGAAATGAACTTTATTGGTGATTAGTTACTATCAAACCTGATCGTTTTTTTGAATTATCGAATTCAAATGGCAATATTAATTTCATTTCTGTAAATTCATTCTTTGCACTACTAACTGTAATTTGCCCATTCATTTTCTGTATTATTCCTTTACTTATATATAAGCCCAGACCCGAACCTATACTAGACTGTTTAGTGGTGAAAAATGGTTCGAATATATAATTAAGATTATCTGGATCTATTCCGTTGCCATTATCCTTAATGGCTATAACTACATTTTTCCCAAGCAAACCAGTAGTAATTTTAATCCATTCAACTTTTTTCTTTTCTTTTGATTTTTGATTTTTGTACTCAATAGATTCATAGGCATTATTCAAAATACCAACAATAACTTTCTGAAGCTTATACTTGTTACCTGTTACATACAAATCATCAGAACATGCGTTAAAAGAAATTTCAACAGTTCTTCTTTTGTATTGCTTTTTTATCAAATTTATAGAATCATTAATAAGACTTTTGATATTAACTAAGCTCTTCGAATTTTCCTTTTGTGCGGAATTATAAATTCCAATTTGCGATAAGTACTTCTTTATCCGATCAATATCACTAAACACTTGCGTACATTTTTCTCGTATATACTCTTCATCGATTTTATTCATCGATAAACGAAGAAGTATATTATCCATTATCATAGATATGCCGGTTAAAGGCTGGTTGATTTCATTGACCATCGAGCTTGCCATTTTTCCGAGAGATTCAAGTTCAGATTTTTTCAACAACAATTGACGTTGAAATTCATTGATTTTCAATTCCTTTTCAACTTTTTCTTTCAGCTTTGCTGTTTTGTCCTTAAATTCTTTCTCCTGCCGCTTAAGGCCAGTAATAATAGTATTGTATTCGGACGCATCATTTCCTACTTCACCATTTGTAACTATTTCCATCATAATGCCACGCACGCCTTTTTCATTATTCACCAATGCAGAATGGGCTACTAAAGCAATACGTTTCGACGTGTTATTTTTTGTAATAATCGATAACAATTCAAGAGCAAAACCTTGTTTTAAGGTCGATAGATTCATTATATTTTTAATCTTATTCGCATCCTCATCCTTAAAAAACTGAATGAATTCAGTTCCTTTCGAGTCTTTCAATCCTTGGAGTTCCAAGAATTCACAGGCGTAATCATTTAAATAGCTTATTTGGTTTTTCCCATTTAACTCAAAAATAGCCTTATTACCATTTGTCTCATTTTCAATCTTTAAACTCTCCTTTAATGCAAATTCCAATTCTTTTTCCTGAGAAATATCAGATACTAAACCATACAGATTTAAAATATTTTCAATTTCATTGAACTCACAATAGATTTCAACTTTAAAATATTTTAACGCACCATTATTATATACATAACGATGTTCAAATTCTACGTGTTGATTTTTTTCAGGAAGATTAAAAAGAATGCGTTCAATTGGATCCCTATCTTCCTTAGGAGTTTTCAATTTAATTTCCTCGAAAATATTATCTGCATTCTTAGCAAGAATTTCATACTAATTCAAAAATTCATCAGAACCTCGAATAATCTTTGAATAAGAATCCCATTCAAAACTTCCTATTTTTGCCCTCTTTTGAATTCTCCTTAAAACACTCTCCTTCTTTATTAATGAGTCTTTTAATTGTTTCCGTTCAGAAACATCCCGGCCAACAGCCAAATAATAGGTATCATCAAATTCAACTTCTTTAAAAATTGTCCATTCCAAGGAAATGTCATCTCCCTCGAAATTTGAAATCGGTTCTTCAAAAGTTATCGTTTTTGTTTTGCCATTCATCTTTTCAATTCCTTGAATCAACTGCTCCTTCAAGATCAAACTTACCGAAGCTACTGAATCGCGCGAAATACCATCTAGGGTATAATCAAAGAAATCCGTAAATGATTTATTGGCAAATTCGATTCGGTGCGAACTGTCCAATTTCAAAATAAGTTCCGATTGCCCCTCTAAAATAGAGCGATAATTTGATGCAAGATTGCGCAAGCTTCCCTCCAAAAGGTCTTTCTCATTAAGAGCAACTGTCAACTTCTTATTCTGCGATTCAATCAATTTTCGATTTGCATATAACTCTAGAAAGATATTTACCTTATTAATTAAAATCGTATGATCAAAAGGCTTCATAATAAAATCAACACCACCGCATTTATAGCCTTTGGATTCACTTTGCTTATCAATGAATACTGCGGTAAGAAATATAATAGGAGTTGATTTATTTACAGATCCACTTCGGATTTTTTGGGCAAGTAAAAATCCATCCATTTGTGGCATCTGGACATCGAGAATGATAAGAGCATACTCTTGCTTTTCAATGTCCTGTAAAGCTTTAATAGGTGATTGTATTAACTCTAAATCGACACTTAACTTTCCTAACAAGGATTTTAGTAATAGCAAGTTTTCGGCACGGTCGTCAACAATCAATAATTGGGGTGTAGAATCCAATACCATAGGCTTTGAGTTAGTGTTCGCTAAATATGAAAAGAAAAAAAACATCCTCATCGGACACTATCTATTTCATAGTAAGCTTGTTTAATCAAAATTAAAACTAATGCACTAGAAAACCAACCCCTTTATGATTAAAGGTATCTTAAACTCCTTAGGCATATATATATTAGAGACTAACTATCCGAAAACGGCTACTAATAGTTTAACTACTTAGTACTTAAAAGTGAAGTAAGACTGGCTCTTATGCTTGGAAAATAAAATAGAAAACCCATATCTAACAAGCGTTTGGGCACAACTTTTTGACCCGAAAGCAAAACTTTTGCCCCTTCTCCAAAAATCGCTCTAAGAATAAATGCCGGAACGTGAAAAAAGGCTGGGCGATTTAGGACAGAACAAAGTGTTTTTGTATAATCTCTGTTAGTGATTAATTCCGGAGCAATCAAATTGTAGGTGCCTTCGGAGTCTGTATTTACAATTACAAATGCATAGGCATTTACAAGATCGCTTATATGAATAAAAGGGAATGCCTGTTTTCCATTTCCTAATTTACCACCTAGTCCGAATCGGAACAACGGCAGAACTTTTGTCAATGCTCCTCCTTTTTCACTTAAAACAACTCCCAACCTGAAAATAACAGTGCGCACACCATGAATTTTCACTTCATTAGCACTCTTTTCCCAATCTACACAAAGGTCTCCTAGGAAATCAGTCGAAAAATTCGAACTAGACTCACTGTGCGTATGATCTGTATCGTAAATGCCGACAGCTGAAGTTGAAATGAAAAGCCTTGGTTTTGTTTCCATCAAGCCAATTGCATGACTCAGATTCTGAGTTGTAAGAATTCGACTGTCGCGAAGTATTTGTTTATTTCTTGAATTCCATCTGCACACAATTGGTGCCCCCGAAAGATGAATAATTATTTCACAAGATTTTATAAAAACAGAAAGATCCTGAACATTTCCGTACAGTATATTTCTTGGAATCAATAAAATATCAGCATTCAGTTCACCTTTCAATTTTTCAATCAAATGAGATCCTATTAAACCTGTTCCTCCAGTGATTCCAATTTTCATTTCTTACAGATTAAATGATAAAACTTGAAAAATCGCCCTCTAAAAATGTTCGCAACTCGCTTGGACTAATCCGCACCTTAATATTCCCTCCCATTACATATGAGATATTTCCTGTTTCCTCAGATACAGTAATTACATGCGAATCTGTTGCCTGAGTCATTCCAATAGCCGCCCTGTGCCTTAACCCCAGACTACCCGGAATATTCGTGTCATCTGAAACGGGTAATATGCAACGGGCAGCGAGCAATCTACTATTTGCCCAAACTACAGCACCATCGTGAAGAGGTGAATTTTTAAAAAATATGGTTTCTAAGAGATTTTTAGATACTCTTGCCTTTAAAATTTGACCCGTATCCGCATAACTTTGTAAATCCATATTTTTTGCAATTACAATCAGAGCACCCGTTTTCGTTTTTGACATGTACTCACATGCGCCAACAACTGATCTGATTTCAATGTCAGGGATCCCTCTTTCATCAAGAGCAAACCAATTATGCAAGTTGAATCTCTGGCTTACATTATATCTGGTTCCAAGCAAAAGAAGAAACCTCCTGATTTCCGGCTGAAAAACAATAATTAATGCAATTACACCTACGCCAATAAACTGACCAAGAATACTGCTTAGTAATTGCATGTTTAATGCACGTACAAACAACCACATGAGGTAAAAAAGAGACAAGCCAACAAATATGTTGATTGCAACAGTTCCCTTAATTAGCATGTAAACCTGATATAGTAAAAAGGCGACAAGTAATATATCAAGAATATCAAATAGTCCAAGAGTAATGAATGCTGTGGTCATTATTTTCTATTAAGTTCAGTCTGTTAACAAAATTACAATTTTATTGGACATATTACTGCAATGAGGATTTGATCTTCGAATACAGATTAACACAATCAACTGCTTCTTTCACATCGTGCACCCTCAAAATGTTTACCCCTTGTTCCAATGCCATCATATTTAAAGCAGTAGTCCCATTCAAACTGGAAGAAGCATCTCCGCCTAAAAATTTATAAATCATCGATTTACGAGAAAAGCCAACTAATACGGGCAAGTCCAATTGATTAAAATTCTGAAGCTTAGCTATGATTTCATAATTGTGGTCCAATGTTTTTCCAAATCCGAATCCAGGATCAATAATAATATCTTTTGCTCCAAAATCATTTAATCTTTTAATTTGGGATCGAAAAAAACTAAGCATATCATTCATCAAATGATCGTAAATAGGGTTTTGCTGCATTGTTTGTGGGGTTCCCTTAATGTGCATCATGATGTACGGAACCTTTAGCTTGCCAATAGTATGGAACATTTTCTCATCCATAGTTCCTCCAGAAATATCATTAATAATGCAGGCACCAAATTCGGCAACAACGCTTTCAGCTACTTCTGCTCTAAAAGTATCAATAGACAAAATAGCATTTGGAAATTCTTTACGGATACAATCAACAGCAGGCATCATTCTAAGAATCTCATTTTCAGTTGAAACTTCCGCCGCTCCCGGTCGAGTAGAATAAGCTCCCAAATCAATAATTTCCGCACCATCAGAAAGAATTTGTTCCGCTCGCTTAACGATAGCTGTTTTATCAAGATAAGAACCGCCGTCATAAAATGAATCTGGAGTAAGATTCAAAATCCCCATAACCAAAGGCTTTTCAAAATTTATTACCTTATCCCCACACTTAATACACAGATTATCGCTGTTAAAACAATTTGTTTTATAATTTTGCATTACGAATTTCTTTTTGGACAAATACGGAAGCAAAAGTAAAATAAAATACCTTCGCTTAAGCTATTTCCTTACTTTTACGGAGAATATTTCTAAAATAAATTATGAATAAAACAGACCAACAATACAATTCGATTATTAAAATCTGTACGGATATCTTCACAAAAAAAATGCACGATTACGGAACTGCCTGGAGAATTCTTCGCCCAAGCTCCATAACCGATCAGATATACATTAAAGCACAACGAATAAGAAGTCTTGAAACCAAAGGCATCAGTAAAATTGAGGACAATATTCGGGATGAATTTATCGGAATTGTAAACTATTCCATTATGGGTATTATACAATTGGAACTTGGTCCTTCAGAAGATGAACTTCCTAATGAGAAAGCTCTTGAACTATACTTAAAATATTTTACAGAGGCTAAGGAATTAATGGAAGCCAAGAATCACGATTACGATGAAGCTTGGCGAAGTATGCGGGTTAGTTCGTATACCGATTTAATCTTGATGAAAATTAACCGAACCAAACAAATTGAAGATCTGCAAGGAAAAACATTAATATCAGAAGGTATTGATGCCAACTATTTCGATATGATTAATTACGCTGTTTTTGGTCTAATTAAAATTGAATTCGAGAACGCCTAATAAGATTCATCATATTATGAGAATATTACAATTCGTAAGTCGTATTTTTGTGGGGCTGATTTTTATCTTCTCCGGATTTGTAAAAGCGGTTGATCCAATGGGTTCAACCTTCAAATTCACAGATTATTTTCTGGCCTTTGGCTTGGATGGATTAAAGGAGATTGCCTTTCCTTTGGCAATTCTTTTATCTACTCTTGAATTTACGCTGGGGATGGCTTTGATATTCAACAGCAGAAAAAACATTACTGCCTGGCTTGCGCTCCTATTCATGATTTTCTTCACCCCTCTAACCTTTATTCTGGCGCTTACCAACCCGGTGACTGACTGTGGCTGTTTTGGAGACGCCTTGATTCTTAGCAATTGGGAAACCTTTGGGAAAAACATCATCATACTTGCGTTCACATTAGTGATCTTTTTCAGGAGAAAAAAAGATGATAATCAGCATCCTGTTTGGGAGCAGAACCTGCTAATTGGTTTCGCCCTTTGTATTTCCGTTTGGATCTCAAACTATTCGTATGGTCATTTGCCATTAATTGATTTCAGACCCTATCATATTGGTGCTAATATTAGTGATGGAATGAAAATTCCCGACGGAGCACCTGCCAGTGAATACCGAAGTATTCTAAAATATGAAAAAGATGGCGTGGTAAAAGAGTTCGACGAAACGAATTATCCTTGGCAGGACACAACATGGAAATATGTTGATTCTGAACAAATAAAAATAAAAGAAGGATATACTCCTCCTATTCACGATTTTTCGATTTCGAATGATATTGATGGAGATATAACCAATATGGTTTTGAACAATGAAGGATACTCATTTTTGTTGATTTCAAAAAACATTTCAGAAATTGATGATGAAACAGCAAGCAAAATAAACGACTTGGCTATTTATTCTTTGAATAACAACATTCAGTTTATTGGCTTAACATCATCGGGAAATAGAGAAATTGAAGCATTTAAATCATCACACGAACTTCCTTTTGACTTTTACAATACAGATGAAATTCAGTTAAAAACAATTATCCGGTCAAATCCGGGATTGGTTTTTATTAGAAAGGGAACTATTCTTGACAAATGGCATTTTAGAGATTTTCCTGAAGCAAAGCAACTTCAAGGCGATCTTGCAGCCTACTCTATTACAAAACATCAAACACTAAATATCATTCTATTTATTATTAGTATTACATCAACGTTGCTATTGCTTCTTGTTCTTTTCAGTCTGATTAGAATTCGATTTGCAGGGGCAAAAAACAGATTACGATTATGAGAAAGAAAATTGTTGCAGGAAACTGGAAAATGAACAATACACTTGAAGAAGGTGTTGTGTTGGCGGGACAAATCAATGATTTAGTTGAAAAAACTGAGCTTAATGGAGTCGATGTTGTAATTGGCACTCCTTTTATCCACTTAACAGAAGTAAACAAAATTGTTAGTGATAAAATTGGTGTTGCTGCACAAAACTGTGCAGACGAGGTTAGCGGAGCCTACACGGGAGAAATTTCAGCTTCGATGATTAAATCAACAGGAAGCAAATATGTTATTCTTGGTCATTCGGAACGCAGAGAATACTATGGCGAAACTAGCGAGAAGTTAGTTAAAAAAGTAGCTCTAAGTCTTGCAAACGGCCTAACTCCAATTTTCTGTTTTGGTGAAGTTCTTGGAGAACGTCAATCAGAAAAACATTTTGATGTTGTTAAAACTCAGATTGCTGAAGGATTATTCAACTTATCAGCTGAAGAATTTGGAAAAATTGTTTTGGCTTACGAACCAGTTTGGGCTATTGGAACAGGCGTAACAGCTTCCTCTGCTCAAGCACAAGAAATGCATGCATTTATCCGTAAGACTGTAGCTGCTCAATACGGTCAGGAAGTTGCAGACAATACATCTATCCTTTACGGAGGAAGCTGTAAGCCATCTAATGCGAAAGAATTATTCGAAAATGCTGATGTAGACGGAGGTTTAATTGGTGGAGCTTCTCTTAACGCTGAAGATTTCATGGGAATTATTACCGCTTTTTAATAGCGTAAACATATATGATTAAAGCCGATACAGTAGTATCGGCTTTTGTTTTTTGATAAGGATTAAATTAACTTGTACCCTCAAAATAGTAAGACCAAAACAATGGATTATATTGAACTGAAATGCCAGATTCAACCTTTCTCGGAAGAAATTGCCGAAATAGTAATTGCCGAGCTGGGAGAATTGGATTACGAGAGTTTTACACAAAATGAAGATGCTGTTGAAGCATACATACAGGCTCCTCTGTTCGATATGGATGCAGTGAACCAACTTAGTCTTAATCATTTACCCAATGCTCCTTTTAAATTGAGCTATTCGCACAAAACAATTGAATCTCAAGATTGGAATGCACTTTGGGAATCCAATTTTAGTCCCGTGATCATCTCCGATCAAGTGGTGATAAGAGCTTCTTTTCACACCGACACACCAAAAGTTCCTTACGATATTGTGATCGATCCAAAAATGTCATTTGGAACAGGACACCACTCTACAACTTCACTAATGGTTCAAACCATTCTTGAATTAAATTTAGAAGGAAAAACGGTCTTAGATATGGGATGTGGAACTAGCTTACTGGCAATTTTAGCATCAAAACGAAATGCTTCAAAAGTAGATGCTATCGACATTGACGAATGGCCTTATACAAACTCATTGGAAAACATCAAAAACAACAAGGCTGAAAACGTATCCATTTTTCTTGGTGATGCAGCTTTATTAGATGGGAAAAAATACGATGTTGTTTTGGCCAACATCAACCGAAATATCTTGCTTAATGATATGCATCATTACGTTGCATGTCTTCCTAAAAATGGCAATTTGATCATGAGTGGATTCTATACTGAAGATTTAAAGTACATTAAAGAGGAAGCTGAAAAAAACAACTTGGAATACATCAGCCATAAAGTTGATTTGAATTGGGTTGCCGTTCGCTTCACAAAAAAATAAAACAATTTACAATTGCCGGTTCTCGTAATTTCTGAAACAGAATACAGAACTGGCAATTTACTTTCCTGATCCAAGCAAATTTGTTAAATTGCCTTTGCAAAAAAATCTACACATGAAACTTCATTTACAATGAATAAGCTTCTCTTCTCTTTTATCCTGTTTTTTGGAATCGCAATTTCAAGTAATTCAGTCTTAGCGCAAAGTATAAAGTCCTTCTCTCATGACTCGATTACATTTCAAGATGAATTTTTGAAATTTATGGATCATCCAACCAAAAAGAAGGAAAGCAAAGAGTTTGAGGATCAATTTCCTGTTTTTTGGTTCTCTCCGGAAATGACCAGTGAAAAACGAAAGAATATATACGAAATCTGCGATATTTTCCTTTCAAGAAAAGCAAGATCATTTCCTGATTTTTACAACTATTTTAAAACGCTGATGTTGTTTCAACAGCAAAATCGGGATGAGAAAGATTACTCCAATTGGGAGAAGGGTTTGATTCATCAGATCAGTAATAAAAAGAATAGGTTAAGTGCTACTCATGACTTTCTAATTCAAACACAAAATTTATTACAGGATACAATCATCCATGAATCATACGCAACCAAATGGAAATGTAAGAATGCAAAATTCAAATTCTTGTTCGATAAAAAATTAAGTATTCAATTCGATCAGGCCGACCTATATTGCATCGCACAGCGCGATAGTTCATGCATTTACAATACAAGCGGAATTTATGATCCTTTCGAAAGGATTTGGACCGGAAACAAAGGAAAGGTAACATGGAAGAGAGCTGGGAAAAGCGATTCGGAAGAATTTGCAACATTCGATTCATATACTATAGATACGCAAAAAACATCTTTCCAAATTGACACGGTTAGTTACTATAACAAGGAACTTTTTGATGATAAAATTGAGGGCAGTCTCTCTGATAAAATGAACTCAGTGAATGATCCATCTTTGGCAATCTATCCTCGTTTTGAATCGTTCGAGAAGGAAATAGAAATTAAAAACCTATTCGAAAACCTTAATTACAAAGGAGGTATTGCCATTCATGGAGCTAAATTTCTGGGAAAAGGAAGTCCTGAATTACCCTCGGTTATTGAATTATCCAGACATGACACATTATTCTTAAGAGCAAGATCTGAACACTTTTCATTTCATAATAATCGTGTTGTTGGGAAAGATACCGAAATTGAAATTCTTCTTGATACTTGTCAAATCTATCACCCCGGCTTGTTATTTCAATATTTCCCAGACAAAAAAGAAGTCAATTTAATCCGCGAAGGAGAAGGAATTGCATTGAGTCCCTACTTCAACACCTATCACAATCTGATTATGGATTTTGGAATGTTGATATGGAATATGGATGAAAACCTAATGCACTTTACAAGTATGAAAGGCGCTACAAGTCGTCAGGCACACTTCGAGTCGATGAATTATTTTAGTATCAATCGATTTATGAAGATACAAGGGATGGATAAGGAGAACCCTTTGGTCTCCCTGCATAAATATGCCGACTACTCTTATGTTGAAACATTTACGGCAATGGAATACGCCAATTTCATTAAAAAACCGGTTAATCAGGTACGTCAGCAAATTATTCGCTTGTCGTTTCAAGGATTTGTAATCTACAACAGAAACACCGATGAAGTGACCTTGCAGCAACGCCTTACCGACTACATTAAATCGGGAATGGGACGACAAGATTACGATGTAATACGATTTTCAACTGAAACAGAAAATAATGAAGATGATGCGACCCTTCGTATGGGAAGTTACAATTTGGATATTAACGGTGTAAGACACATCGCTGTTAGTGATTCTCAAAATGTTGTCATCTTTCCAAAACATCAAAAAATAACACTTAAAAAGGATCGCGATTTTCAGTTCGACGGAAGAATTATGGCCGGATTACTGGATCTGTATGGAAAGGATTTTAATTTCTCGTATGAAAATTTCAAAATTGACCTTGACCTGATTGACTCCCTGCAAATAAACATCGTAAATGATTCGCTTTCAACCTACGGAAGAAGATACACAGCGCGCTTAGGAAGTGTATTGGAAAAAATAACGGGAAATTTATTAATTGATGACCCTAACAACAAGTCGGGATTGAAAAATTACGCAGAATATCCAATTTTTAATAGCTCGGACTCTTGTTTTGTATATTACGACAGCAAAAAAATTCAAGATGGGGCTTATAAAAAGGAAGCATTCTATTTCAAGGTTGATCCTTACACAATCAACAATATAAACAACTTTAAAAAGGAAGACATTTCATTAAAAGGAACTTTTGTTTCCGATAGCATATTCCCAACATTTAGAGAAACACTAAGTATTGCTGATGATAATTCTCTGGGATTTTATCACGTAACCCCTCAAAACGGCTTACCCGTTTATGGTAAAGGAACTTTTACGGATACCATTCACCTTTCCAATGCTGGCTTAATTGGTGATGGAACACTAAACTACCTTACCTCTACTACAAAATCTGAGAAATTCGTATTCAGACCGGAAATAATGACAACACAAGCGGAAAGTTTCGAGCTAAAAGAGTTGGCTTCGCATATGAACAACCCGGAAGTGAATGGCGAGAAAATTTTCGCAACATGGTATCCGTACAAAGATGAACTTTACGTGAAGAGTACTGCTCTGCCTATTGATATGTATAAAAAGTTAGCAACACTTTCCGGAACACTCAAAATAACCCCAACAGAAATTACCGGACTTGGCGACATGGAATTGGTTAATGCTGAACTCCAATCAGATTATTTTACCTACACCCCAAAAACCATTGTTGCAGATACAGCTGGTTTTAAGCTGAAAAATACAGATGCAGAAGGTTATGCCTTCGAAAGTAAAGATGTAAGAGCATATATCGACTTTAACAGCAGAACGGGACAATTTACAAGCACAACTGTAGGTAGCATTAGTGAATTCCCTTCAAACAAATACATGGCTTACATCAATAGTTTCGACTGGGAAATGGACAAACAAGAACTTCTATTCGGAAGTGAGGATGAAAGCAACTTGGCCTCATTATGGGAACAAGGTAAAATGGAAAGCTTACCAAAAACAGCTTACAATGAATTTATTTCTACCAGTATGAAACAAGATTCACTGAGCTTTATGACACCTTTAGCACGATACAGTTCCATCGATCATACTATTAAAGCAAAATATGTGATGGATTTGGCTGTTGCCGATGCTAAAATATATCCTGACAAGGGAGATGTTAACATTGAAGACGGAGGACTGATGCAAACGCTTCGGAACTCTAAAGTACTGGCAGACACGATTAATTCGTTTCACAATATTTTTAATGCAAGCATTAATATTCACAGCAAAAATTCTTATTCCGGATCGGGTAATTACAGCTATTTGGATGCAACAGAAGGTGAACAGGAACTGTTTTTTGATGTGATAGATGTAGATAGCCTCGGACAAACCATTGCCATGGGAAATCTGCCCGAAGAAAAATCGTTTAGCCTTAGTCCAGATTTTGATTACAAAGGAAAAGTGAGATTGGAAGCACGCGAAAAATCTCTTTTCTTTCAGGGACAGACCAAAATTCACAACAAATGTGAAAGCATTGGGGACAATTGGCTTGATTTCAATTCACAGATTGATCCGAAAGAGATTTATATCCCTGTTGATTTGCACGTAACAGATGACGAGAGTTTAATGCTGTACAATAGCTTTTTCTTAACGAACGATTCCATTCATATCTACTCGTCATTCCTGTCGCGCAGAATATTTTACACCGACAATGTATTATTGGAAGCCAGAGGATTCCTGACCTACAAACCTAATTTCCAGGCCTACCAGATTGCCTCAAAAGAAAAACTGCAAGATATGGACGCAAGTGGAAGTATCCTTTCTTTTTATCAGGGCAATTGCAATATGAGAGGAGAAGGACTGGTTAATCTGGGAGCCGAATTGGGACAAATAAAACAAATTTCGGCCGGAGCTATCGAGCACGATTTATCGAGTGATATTGTAACCCTTGATTTGATTTTTGGTGTTGATTTCTTTATGAATAATCAGGCCATGAAGATTATGGAAACAGCCTTTACTCAAGCCAATTTAAAACCCACAAACATCAACAAGCAGAACTACACCAGAAAACTGGCTGAAATAATGGGACGCAAAAGAGCCGAATTAGCGGTGCTTGAAATGGATGGTAACGGCACATTTAAAACCTTGCCTAATGAACTTTTACACACCATCTATTTCAACAATCTCGATTTTATTTGGGACAAAGAATCTAAGGCATATCAATCAATTGGTGAAATTGGAATAGGAAATATCAACGATAAGCAAATCAATAAAAGTATAAAAGGGAAAATAGAACTGGACAAGAAACGAAGTGGAAACCGATTAACCATGTATCTTGAAATTGATAAATCGACATGGTTCTTTTTCGAATATCACCATGGAGTGATGTTTGTAAGATCATCGAACGAGGAATTCAATACCATACTGCACGAAACCAAAGAAAAAAATCGTGAATTTAAAGATCCGTTAAAGAAAAATCCGTATTCGTATATTATTTGTCCGCGCTCTCAAAAAACAAAATTTCTGAAGCAATTTAATTTATAGATTGTGGGGTTTTCGTAGAGGCGTAGCATGCTGCGCCTCTACACTCCCATTATTCAATAATTTCCTTTACCCTACCCACCTGACCATTTTCGAGCATTACCTTAATGCCATGTGGATGCATGTGCGAATTGGTTAACAAATTTTTCACAACCCCTTCGGTCAGTTTTCCTGATCGCTGATCGGCTTTCAGCACAATTCGAACCTCAAGTCCTGGATGAATATCTGCCCTCTTTGTTCCGTCTTTCATTTCTATATTTTTAAGAATATTATTGTAAATCTCTACAGAGTAAAAGTAAAGCCTTTTTACGGATTATCAACCAAGCGGATATTTTACTGTCAGTAGGATATCGAGCATCGCACTTTTTATTGAAAAATTACTACCTCCATACTCGGACATCCCTCTTTTTACAGCAAGCTTGCCTCCCGCTGCAGGAAGCTTGCAAAAAAAACAGAGCAACTTGCCCCAAAGAGGCATGCATGCATCTGTAACAAACAAGCTTGCAATCACAATAGAGAAGCATGCCTCTTTTTACAAGTAGCTTGCTGGTTACAGAAGAAAGCTTGATGCCCATAGCAGCAAGTTGCTGTATAAAACAGGGAACAATCCTTATTCAACAGGGAAGTTTCCCTATCGGAATAGGAAAATTGCCTCTTTGGATAGGACGTTTCCTTATGCAAACAGGAAAGAGAACAAGCAAACAATGATTTTCTTAACTATGGGTTAAAATCAACACATAAAAAAACCCGGACACAAGTACCCGGGACATTCAATTGTATGCAGTTAAAGGGATATTCTCAAAAAATTATTCACTAATTACAACAGTTTTCTTTTTGCCGGGAAAACGGTTCTTTAATTCGGCACTAGCTTCTGCAGCACCTGGCTGTCCCATACTGGCAGCATTTTTCAAAACTTTATATACCGATAACGACGCGCTGTAAGCTTCACTTCCAGCCAAAGTCATTGTATCATCAATTTCGTTTGTAATGCGCTCCAGTGGCGTTAGTATTTGGCGTAATGCTTTAACACTTTCCAAATCTAATTTTGCTTCGGGCACATCAATAAAATTTGGCATAAAATCGGGATATATTCGAGCATATTCGAGCGATTTCTCGACAAATGCCAATGTTTTATCGCCCATTTTAGGCAACTCCTTTTTATCACTTGCCAATAAAGAAATCAATTTTGGCTCCAAAACTGTTTTTAAGGTAACCAATGCCTGATTTACCTGACTTTGCTCTTCAGGTGTTAATATAAATGAAATTTTATTCTCCATATTTGTCATTTAAAATGTTTGTTTATATTACCCTTAATAATTTACTTATGTAATTTATTAAAACATTTCACAGAACACAACAAAATGTGTTTATTTATATTATGTATTAATTACAAACACACATCACAACCCTATTGTTTCTACTGCAGATACTTATGAGACAAATACGAACCACCCCATAATCGATAAAAAGATAACTACGGTTAATCTGGCAGGAATTAGTTGAACATTTAAACGAAACCGCCCATACATCAACAATTAAATTATGAGGTTAAGTAAAAAAGCAATATATTCATGATAAATTAATTGGTATATTCTTAGTTAAATTGTACAGTATATCATCAGACAACTATTATAAGAACAGTTTTTTAACAAACAACCGAAAAGAATGAAGGTCTCTAATCAGCAAGTCGTTAAAGCCAGATTCTCAAACAATGGTCATATTTCATTCTCTTATACTAAACTCAGTTTTCAAAAGAATTTTTTTAGTTTTTCAGTACCTATTATTCTTATTCCCATTTTAATCATTTCAAACTCTTTAAATCTGTACAGTGCATACAGAGATGAATCAAATTATGAGATGATTTTTTTCATATCCATCCTCATAATTAGTTTTGCACTAACCATTCTTACAATATATAAATACAAGGAAGCTAAAACAATGGATGGCAAGGAGTTTACTTTCCGGGAAATAAAAACGGTTCGCATTCGGGAATCGAAAAAAAATGCGAAATTAGCTTTCGAATTTACAAATGGATTAAAGCATAAAATGTCGATTACAAAAGACGATGCCTATTCCGATTTCTTCAAAAACATGAGTTATGCCAACGTAAAAATTTCAACAAACAAAAGTTAGCAAATCAAAACAAACTAATTCTTACAAGTAAGGAAAGTAAGGAAAACCTTTGCATAAGCCAACAATAGATAGCTATGGAAACAAAAAAATGCTTAATTTTATCTGTATAGATAAATATTCCAAAGTCCATCATCATATGCCAAAATATCAGTTCCTTAACAGAGATTTAAGTTGGTTATCCTTCAATAAAAGAGTCTTACAAGAGGCTTCAAACACATCACTGCCATTATACGAGAGAATCAAATTTTTAGCAATCTATTCTTCAAACCTCGATGAATTCTATCGGGTGCGCCTGGGGACCTACAAACGCTTTACCGAATTACCAGACGAAGACAAGGATATTCTGCGAGAGAATCCTGATGCTATATTGAAAAACATCAACGCTGAAGTTGATCGTCAGCAAAATGAATTTGGGAACATTTTTACGCAGCAAATTATTCCTGCGTTGGAAGAGGAAAATATTGTTCTACTGCGAGATCAGGCCTTATGCGAAGAGCATCATCAGTTCGTAAAAGATTTTTTTCTTGATAATTTGTTGCCTCATGTTCAGCCCATCCTGTTACTGAAAAAGCAGATTCAGCCTTTTCTTCAAAATAACGTGATTTATATTGCGGTTAAGTTGTTTAAAAAAAACAAAAAAGAAGAGGAAGAAGGAGCTCCAAAGGCTCGTCGTTCCCGATACGCGATTATAAAAGTTCCAAGTCATCGTTTCCCTCGCTTTATAGAATTACCTGCGAAAGATGACAAGCATTTCATCATGTTTCTCGACGACATTATTAAATTGCGGATGAAGCTATTGTTTCCTGGCTACAAGATAGATTCCAGCTACAGCTTTAAGCTTAGCCGCGATGCCGATTTACTGATTGAAGATGAATATTCAGGCGATTTAATTAAAATGATCGCGAACAGTTTAAAAAAACGGGAAACTGGCACTCCTTCACGCTTTTTATATGATGCAGAAATCCCAAAAGACTTTCTTAAATTTCTAAAAGATTCGTTTAATCTGTTAAACAATGACATGGTTAAAGGAGCCCGATATCATAATTTTCAGGATTTCTTCGGTTTTCCAAATCCAAAATATCCTGAACTAGAGCAAGAATTGTTTCATCCCTTAAAGGTGGATGAATTGCATGCTAATAAATCAGTTTTTAAAACCATTCGACTAAAAGATCAAATTCTTCATTTCCCTTATCAGTCGTACGAATATGTAATTCGCTTTTTAAACGAAGCTGCCGTAGATCCTAAAGTTGAAGAAATTAAAGCGACTCAATATCGGGTTGCCGATAATTCGGCCGTTGTAAATGCATTAATTAATGCTGCATTAAACGGTAAAAAAGTGACCGTATTTGTTGAAGTTAAGGCGCGTTTCGATGAAGAAGCCAATTTGAGATCGGCAAGTGAAATGAGAAAAGCCGGAGTAAAGATTATTGACAGTATTCCCGGACTAAAAGTTCACGCCAAACTAGCTTTGGTATTGCGTAAAGGCGATAAAAAGGATTATGCTTTTTTAAGCACCGGTAATTTTAATGAGAACACAGCCAAAATTTATTCTGACCATGGCTTACTAACTTCCGATGAAGTAATTATTACCGAGTTGAAACAACTATTCGATTATCTTGAAAATCAAACGGAGGGATATGAATTTAGAAAACTTTTGGTGGGTAGATTTAATCTAAGAAGAAGCCTGATTGAATTAATTGATCAGGAAATTCAGAATGTGAAAAATGGGCAGAAAGGCTATATTATTCTTAAAATGAATGGCCTTCAGGAACGCGATATGATTACCAAATTATACGAAGCCAGCGAAAAAGGAGTGAAAATCGACCTTATTATTCGTGGAATTTGTTGTCTGAAACCAAACAAAACCTACGCAAAAAACATTCGGATTATTCGTATTGTTGATCAATTCCTAGAGCATGGAAGAATCTTCTACTTTCACAATTTAGGAGAAAAACTCCTGTACCTGTCTTCGGCCGATTGGATGAATCGAAATATACACCGACGAATTGAATGTGCCTTTCCAATTCAGGATAAAAAAATAAAAAAAGAGATTATTGATATTTTGAACATCCAACTTCAGGATAATGTTAGTGCCCGACTTTTAGATGGAAAATTTAATAATTTACCCATTCCAATCAATGGGAAAACAAAGAAAATTCAATCACAAAAGGAAATTTTCGCCTACTTAAACAAAAAGGGAATTTTAAGCAAATCAAGAAAAACCCGATCCGCAAAAGATTCCGTATAAAACTTGAAATAATTACTCCTAAAGCCACAAACCCAATGAAACGACTGATTCTTGTTAGACACGCTAAAACAGAAGTTATTAGATACGATATTTCGGACTATCAACGTAGTTTGGTTGACAGAGGAATAAATGATTCAAAACTAATTGCAAACAAGCTATTTTTAAAGGATATAATTCCAGACTTGATTATTTCTAGTCCCGCCAACAGGGCTATTGAAACTACTTTACTGTTTGCCAATGTATTGCAATACCCAATCGATAAAATTGAGCAAAACGATGATTTGTACGATGGTTTCACCACCCATGAATTTTTAGACTTACTCAACCAATTGGGAAAACAGAATGATACCATTATGGTGGTTGGACACAATCCTAGCATTGAATATTTGGCCTTTAACCTTACCGAAGAGTTTTATAACGCGGTACCAACCTGTACAGTAATTGGCATCGATTTTCATGTTGATAAATGGGCTGACATTGAAGTAAGAACAGGAAAATTGGCTTTATACGAGTACCCTAAGAAGTATAAGGAGGCGAAGTAGGTGGGGATATTTAAAAAATGATTATTACAATAACACTGTGATTCACTTTTTCAAAATACTTACATCAATATTATTAATAGCTTCTTCAAATAAGAAATTATTTTTCAAAATTACCTTGATAATTTAATGCATCTCGATACCTTGACCAATAAGGATTTTCGACATTTATGAATGATAGTATTGTTAGTTATAATATTAAATGTAAGTAAGCTCCTGAAGGAGCTTATGGGTTAGTATTCTCTTTTGTCAAGAAAAATGAGAAATTCTATTTTGCCGGAATGTTCACAATACCATAAACAAATAGGTAAATACTTCAATTACTGTTTCCCAAAAATGATCTTTCCCTGATTATCCAAAATTAATTTGCCATCAACTGATTCTTGTGATTGCGGATCTTTAAAGCCTTTAATCAGAGGCGTTTTTCCTTGAGTGGCTAACGACTTTATTTGGGCTTCGCTCAACTTTTTCTCCATAAAAACAAAAGGGACAATAAACTTACATCCGTTTCGGTAATTGGAACAACCATAGGCAGCATTCCCTTTAAGGAGTGTCCCTGTCTTACAAACCGGACAAGTCCATACGTCAGCTTCCTCGGCAATGAATTCGATACTAAAATCAGGTGCAAATGCCAGTTGACCATTTTGCTTTTTCCCTCCAATTTCGAATCCCTTAATTTTGGGAGTTATTTTTTTCAACACCAATCCCTCAACTTGCTTATCGGTTAACTTTTTCCCTTCAAATTCAAAGGGAATTCGAATTTTACATCCATTTCCCCAATTGGAGCATCCCCAAGCATTTTTGCCTTTTAAAATCTTCCCTTCTCCACATTTAGGACAAGTTAATTCCTTCTTGGCAGCAGGCTGTGCTTTAGCCTGAGACTTTTTCTTTTCTTTTTCCTTCTCCTCATCAATCACTTCAATTTGACTGATGTTTTTCCTCGATTTTACATCCCAAACAATTCCTACAACCATATTTTTAAGTTCGGCCATAAACTGGTTTACTTCGTAGTTACCCAACTCAATTTCCCGAAGTTTCTTTTCCCATTGTCCGGTAAGCTCTGCCGATTTCAACAAATCATTCTGTATGGTATCAATTAACTGAATACCTGTAATTGTTGCCTCAAGTCGTTTCTTTTCCCTTTTAATGTACTTCCTTTTAAACAATGTCTCAATAATATTGGCTCGAGTCGAAGGACGACCAATTCCATTCTCCTTCATTAATTCCCGTAACTCATCATCATCGACTTGTTTTCCTGCAGTTTCCATAGCTCGCAACAATGTTGCCTCTGAATAATGTTTGGGTGCTTGGGTCTGTTTTTCTGCCAAATCGGGAACATGTTCTCCACTCTCCCCTTTCACAAAAGAAGGAAGAAGAACACCGTCGCCAATGTTACCGTCTTTAGCATATAAAACACGCCAACCCGGATCCAAAATCTGTTTCCCTGTTGCTTTAAAATCGATGGTGGTCACCTTTCCCAATACGGTTGTGTTGCTCACTTTACAATCCGGATAGAATACCGAAATAAACCTTCGGGTTACTATGTCATAAACCTGCTTTTCGTCGTACGACAATCCCGCAGGGGCAACACCAGTAGGAATAATAGCATGGTGATCCGTCACCTTCTTATCATCAAAAACCTTCTTTGATTTTTTAATTTTAGCCTTTAAAAGAGGTTCGGTAAATTCACTAAATGATTTTAGTTTTTGAAGTATTCCGGGTATCTTTTTATACAAATCATCCGTAAGGTAAGTGGTATCAACCCTAGGATATGTAGTTAATTTCTTCTCATACAAACTTTGAATCATGCGCAGCGTATCCTCGGCCGAAAGGCCCAATTTCCGGTTACAATCCACCTGTAAAGAGGTTAAATCATATAATCTTGGCGGTTGTTCAACCCCACTCTTTTTCTCAACCGAAACAATTTCGAATGGCTCCGATTTAATTTTATCCAGAAAATCAACTCCTTGCTCCTTTCGATCGAATCGACCATGAGTTGCAGCAAAGCTTACCTCACGATAAATAGTTTTTAGTTCCCAATAAGTTTGAGGGATAAAATTATCAATCTCCTTTTGACGATTTACAATTAAAGCCAAAGTTGGTGTTTGTACTCTTCCAATGGAAAGTACAGATTTACCATTGGCATATTTAAGTGTATAAAGTCGTGTTGCGTTAATTCCCAAAAGCCAATCACCAATTGATCTTGAAGATCCTGCAGCATATAATTTATCAAACTCCTTGCTATCCCGTAAATTATTAAATCCCTCGCGAATAGCCTCTTCTGTTAGAGATGATATCCAAAGTCTTTTAACCGGCACCTTGCATTTGGCTTTGTGTAGAACCCATCGTTGAATCACTTCCCCTTCGATACCCGCATCACCACAATTAATTACCTCTGTAGCGTTGGAAATTAATTTTGCTAGCGTATCAAACTGTTTTTGAACCCCTTTATTAGGTATTACACGAATACCGAAACGCGCAGGAATGATTGGCAAGTCATTCAAGTGCCAATACTTCCAATTTAGATCGTACTCATGAGGTTCCTTTAAACCACACAAATGGCCAAAAGTCCATGAAACTTGATAACCATTTCCTTCAAAATATCCATCTCGTTTACTTTTTGCGCCTAATATTAGGGCAATTTCACGTGCAACACTTGGTTTCTCAGCTATACAAACTATCATGCGTACTATTCCTGTTTAAATGCAAAAAATTCTCGGCAATCATTCAGTTCGTAATTGAAATATCTATTCATGAACCGAACAATACTTTCTATAAAAATATAGTTTTATTAATTTCTATCATTATTCATCCACTTTTCAACCATCATGGACAAATCAATTTTCGAAACTGGTTTTAAAAGAAAATCGTTCATTCCTGCTTCCGCAGATCTCACTTGATCATCGGAAAAAGCATTAGCCGTCATCGCAATAATTGGTCTTTTAAATCCATTTTTTCGAAGTTCCTGAGTTGCTTGATATCCATCTACAATAGGCATTTGCAAATCCATGAACACCATCAGAACAGAATCTTTATTTTGCCTGTAAAAATCCAGAGCTTCCCTGCCATTTTTCACCCATGCAGTAGGAATATTCTCCAACTCCAGTAGACGTGATATAATTTTACCATTTACAAAATCGTCTTCTACCAACAGTATTCTACCGGTACCACACTCAGGCTTTTCTTCGTCCATTATTTTGCTTTTTTTTTCAATGTAAATATGTATTGTTTTATCCGATTATCATATTAAATCATTAAAACAAATATTTAAATTCAATCGAAACAATATTATCTTCTATTGAATGGCTAAAATTAGCAGTAATTACCATTAATTTATAAGGCGCGAACCAAAATCCGCCACCATAACCATGGTGCCACTTATTAGAGTTCTCATTTTCAAGCCATACACGCCCAAAATCATTAAAACCTAAAATTCCTACATCTCCCCTCAGAAAATAAGATTTAAAACGAGTCAAACGAAGTCTTAAATCTGTATTTTGAAAAACAATATCATCACCTGCAAATCGATCTTGACGATAGCCTCTTAAATTTGATTTTAAACCTAATTTATTAGCTTGATAAAATGAATAACCACTGCTATTATGCGCAGCACCCGCACGTATTGCCAAAATGGTTCTTTGCGGCCTGCCAAAACTAAAATACATTCTCAAATCAGTCTCTAACTTATGAAAATCCTGATCATTTTCTTCTACTCCCTTGTAGTATTTCCAGCTCGATGACCAATAGATTCCCCTCGCAGGAGTAACTAAATTATCACGTGAATCCCATAAATAATTTGCACTAAGACCAACATATCTTCTGGTGTTAAAATCGGTTAACGGATTCAGATTATTATTTGGATTGGTAAAATCAGTAATAAACCTATTTGGTGTAGCTTTTAACTCCAATTTCTGATAAAATGAACCAATTGCTATGCTATGCTTATCTCCTAAATATCTTCTAAATCGTGGGTGAATTACAAACTGTCCCATTCGTATCCTATTATAAGCATCATCATCAGTTTGAAGATTTCCAGTTTCATTCCCCAAACCATAAAAATACCCTTGGAAATTGGGTGTATTATAATGAATATCTGTTAAAAAGTCAGTTTTTCGAAACACCTGTTTAAACTCACCGGAATACTTTAACTCAACCGATGGATAAGCGAATGCATAATTCACAAGAACTTTATGGAGTGATCCGTATGGTTCTTTTTTAAAACCTTGAGTTTTAACAATTACTCCAGCACCTAGAATCAGACCATCGTCACTTACAAAATTAAGGTTTGCATTAGGACTTACCACATCATATTTAAATGATTTTCTGCTGTAAGTATTCACCTCAGAGCTTTTCCCAAATCTCTTACGATAAGCTCCATTTCCTTTTACTTTAGTTTTTCTTTTATCGTAAATAACCAAATTTTGCTTTTCAGTATTGTCAATATCAAACTTATCTTTTCCTTTACCCCCAACAATTCGGATCTTTATACCATTATCGTTCTTGCCATTCACCTCAAACCTATCTTTTCCATCCAATCCAAAAATCCGGACCTCCTTGGTTTCATTCTTAGTAAAGGTTCTTCGATAAAAACGGTCCTTCTGATTCCCTTTTTTACTAAGCTCATAACCAGCAATCTCTAATTGGCCATTTCCCATCCAGTTGATTTCAAAAAGTTCACTGTCATTCGTACCAACAACATCAACTTCTTTAGCCAGAAAATCATAAAATTTAATTGCCAAAGCTGGCAATTGATCTCTTCTTGCCTTTAATTTTTTTATGATCTCAAGGCCCGAAATTTCAAACACTTCCTTTGGCAAACCTTTAACCGATTCTATAATAACATCGTCGCTTAATTTTCCCTTTAGCTCCTCCGCCATTTCAATCCAATCCTCTTTTTCTTTAGACTGCACAAAATTCCGGTCGAAATAACGAGAATTAAAACCTAAACCATCAACATTTTCGACAATTGAGTCGAAGGATTGGAACTTTGGCATTGCCCATTTTCTTCTAATTAACCAGGGAATTGCCCCATCGCTAAAGAAAAAAGCCTGATCACGATCTCTTGGGATTGGCCTTGCAATAGTTTTGCCATCTTTTTTAAAGGTAGCCCACCTCCACTGATCATCATGCCGATCCCAGTCATTTAAAAAAATATCGAATAAACGGGCACGCAATACAGCCGTTTCATCAATTTGAAGGTCTGAATTTTTGAATCTCTTTTTTAGCAGCTTATCTGTTCCTAAAACATCCTCGGAATTCCCAAAATTATCCATATCAGATACATCGTCGTTGGGACGCTCCTCGAAAAGGAACAGTTCATTCTTAAAGCCATTCTGATAGATACCAAAACGAGGATCATCGGGTACATAAACGATTTTTGGATTGGTGTGATAAACTCCGACAGCCTTTGCCATTTTAGGAATAGCTAATGCCGCATACGGATGCGATTCAGAAATTCCATCTTGAACAATATTTGCAACAAAACTACCTTCTAATCCCGATGGAATCGCTTTCGAGGTATATTTTTCAACCGATCTCAAGACATATTGCTTTCCATCTTTGGCTTTTAATCGTAAAGAACGGGTTTGTTGTCCTCCTCCTCTTTTCATTATTTTTAGCCCTCCTTTTTCAGTTGCAATATCAAAAACGGGAACTGTTATAGGAGTAGCCCAATCTTTTCGATAATTCTGACCTAGCATCTTCGTTTTTAATTTGCTATCAGTTTCATAAAACGTACTTGCGGCAACCGATATGGTACTATCCGAAAAATCAATCTCTTTGTACTTACTGATCAAATCCTCTTCCGAAGGAATATCCTTAGTATAAAGCTTTTCCCGAAATGCTAAATGCGGCTCTCCCTTTCCATCTATTCCTACCGCCCAAAACTCCAACCAAACTTCATCATTTGAGTAAAAGTTTATTTTTGAGAATCCGACTTCCCGAATGGCAACATCCATTTTCTTTTGCGACACATAATCACTCTTACTTCCTGAACCGGAAACAACAAAAAACGATCCGTCTTTTTTGGCAAACTGCAAACTGTTATCATGGGCCGAAACGGTAATTATTCCTTCGTGTCCCCGCCCCACCTGTCGAGCCATGTAGCGCATTTGTTTGTAAAAAGGATATGCAAAATCCTGAGATGTTCCGAAAAATTTTCGATACAATTCCACTGGCCCGGGAAAGGCAAAATTTCCACCATGTTTTCCTGCGCTGTATATAGGATGATGGGTGGCAAATACAATTTTCTTATTTTTATTCCTCTTTATGGCGTCATTTAATAAGATTAAAAAATCATCATTACTTTCCAGATCACACTCCGCCTCGGGTCTATCTCCCAAGTGAAGCCACCATTGGGAATCGACTATCAGTAAAACCACTTCATTCGTTAAGTCAATCTCAACAGGACCAGGACAACCACCCGAAGGAAGAAAAACATCTCCCCGGTCTAAATAATCCTCTACAAACGTTTCAATATTCATAAGAGCTTCCCATCCTTGTTGTTTCCCTTGATTCCATTCTTTATCCCCAGGAACAAAAATTAATTCTCCCTTAAAATCTCTTATCGAATTTAACAGCTTAACCAAACCAGGATCATCTGCGTCAACATCTTCTATTTCCTCTTTCGAGTATTCCTTTGATATTGTATTTCCCAAAAAAACCAAAGTTCCTTTCTTCCCTACCTGATCCATTTGGCTTTTCAGCATTTCAATATTTGAATCAACAATTGCCGACTCGCCCACATCACCCATAAAAAAAATAGAATGATCGAGCATTGAGGAATCGGGAGCTTCCGGAAAATTATTATTTTGAGCAAGGGCAGTGTTAACAGTAAATAACACACATATATACAGCAATATCTTTCTCATTATTTTGCACTATTTTTTTGACAAATCGACTTTTGGAATTTACTATTGATTATAATTAAACCTACAAATAGTAGCAACACTGCCTTTCCCTTCATTAGAGATAAACATTGTTCCATCAGGAGTAAAACAAATTCCTTCGGGCTGTCTGAACATACTTCGCCTTAATTTCACAACCGCAAGCATTTCTCCTTCCGGGCTAAGCACAATTAACAATTTACCTACCGAACCAATCACATACAAATTATTGGTAATAGGATGCATTGCCACTCCCGATGGTTGAAAGGTAACATCACCTTCTGATGGATTAATACTTTCCAATAAGGTAATCGCAAAATTTGTATATCCATTAAAATCCAAAATTTCCCGAATTCGTTCCTGATCAACTAAAAAAGCAGGGAAATCAGACAATATATTGGAATCAAGAGAATATTTATAGATTGCTCTTTTCCCTTCAAACTTTTCATCGATACCAGGATTGCCCTTACAGGCAATAAGAAGACTATTGCTTTTTGAATCATAACCTAAACCTTCCGTATTGTTTCCAGCATTAAGTTGTGTGTTGTTTTTTACGGATAAAATATCTTCATCCCTCATGTGATCAACCGCAAAAACATTCCCATCGGAACGTAATACAAAAACCTGATCACCAACAACCTCCACCCCTTCATAATCACCGGACCTATCAAACTTATACTTTTTAGTTATTTCTTTTTTCTTTAAACTGAACTTGTAGATTGTCCCTTTCTCATCGTTAACACACAGCAAGCTATGATCATTAAAATACGACAAACCAGAAATCTCCCTTAATTCATTTTTTAACATAAACTCTTCGTCTGCTTCGCTTATCAAATATGGAAATTTATAGGTGTCGTCTAATTCATATATCAATTTCGAATTGGCAGACTTTTGCTGACAGGATTCAAAAAAAACAAGAAAACTTATAAGAGTAAAGGAAAAAATCAAAAATTGCCTCATTATAATAAGAGTAGCTTTGGGTTTTAATTTAGGAAGTTAAAATTACATAAATAAGGCTCAATTCCCAACAAAAAAGAGGGAACTACAGGATTATTCAGAAAATTTCAAATCGATTTCCGCTTTAATGACTATATTTATTCATTACAATTTTATTTTGTCTATATCAGAAAAAAAAAGAAGAGAAATGAATATCATCCATGAAGCGGAAACATTTGTTACTAACTTAATAGAAAGCACCCACCAACCTATATTCACCTATCACAACTTAAAACACACTCAAAATGTAGTTAAACAGGCAAAAAAAATAGGATTAGAAACGGGATTATCTCCCAATGAAATGGAAAACCTAATAATTGCTGCTTGGTTTCATGATACCGGTTACTATGAAAACTTTGCCAAACATGAAGAAATAAGTGCGACATACGCCAGAAAATTTCTTGAAGAACATAATTATCCAGAAGAAAAAATCAATCAAATAACCAATGCTATTGCTCATACAAAGATGCCTCATCTTTTGTGTGATGAAAAAATATGTAACGTGCTTTGTGATGCAGATTTGCATCACCTATCGTCTAAGAATTACATGAAAACCTCGGAAAAACTTAGAGAAGAAAGAAGTGGCATTCTTCAACACGAAGTACCTCCAAAATTGTATTGGGAAGAAACTTTACGGTTTTTAAAAGAGCATCACTATCAGACGACTTACGGCAAAAAAACTCTTGCTAAAAAGAAAGAAGAAAATTATCAAAAAGTAGTAGAAAAGGTAGGTACCTACCAAACTAAAGAAATTAAAAAACTAACCGATATGGTTAGTAAATTGGAACAGCAAAACATCAAGCTAAAAACTCCACAACGTGGTATCGAAACCATGTTTAAGGTAACATCAAGAAATCAAATTAACCTGAGCTCCATAGCTGATAAAAAAGCCAATTTAATGATTTCCGTAAATTCGATCATCATCTCAGCGATCTTCTTTATTTTCAAAAACATAATGGACGTTCCTCATTTCATTATCCCTTGCATTATCCTATTAATTGTTTGTCTATTTACAATTACCTACTCCGTATTGGCAACCAGGCCGATTGTTACATCAGGAACATTCTCGCAAGAAGATATTAAAAAGAAGAAGGTGAATTTGATGTTTTTCGGAAATTTTCATAAAATGGATCTTGCAGATTATTCAAGTGCATTAAAAGGCATGATGTCTGATTACGATGATTTATATGATAGTTTAATAAAAGATCAATTTTTCCTAGGAAAGGTTTTAGGTCGAAAATATCGTTTCCTACGAATATCTTATACCATATTTATGTTTGGTCTAATATTCTCGGTATTAACATTTATTCTTGCGGCAATCTATCAACCTATGATTTGGTAAATTTTTCTTTCAAAATAATCCCTCAAAAGAAATACATCGACTAACTTTGTGACATCATGTTTTTCTTACTGATGAAAGCTTATGAACTTATTTTACACACCAGATATTCAAAATAAATTTTATCAACTGGATGAAATTGAATCGAAACATTGCGTTAGAGTACTTCGACTAAAAGAAGAAGATATTATTCATCTGATTGATGGTAAAGGCACACTTTACAAAGCAAAAATAATTGACGCTCATCCTAAAAGGTGTACTGTTGAATGTTTTGAGACCAAAACGGAATTCGGGAAACTGAATTACAAGTTACACATTGCTCTGGCACCCACAAAAAACATGGATAGGACAGAGTGGTTTATGGAAAAATGCACTGAAATTGGCATTCATGAATTCACTCCCCTTTTATGTCAGCACTCCGAAAGAAAAGTTGTAAAACAGGAACGTTTATTCAAAGTTATTACCTCAGCGGTTAAGCAATCGCTTAAAGCTTATCACCCTATACTTAATGAACAAACAAAATTTTCTGATTTGGTAACTGCACCCTACGATGGAGAAAAATACATTGCTCATTGCAATAAAGGTGAAAAAACGCATCTAAAAAATCTTTACAAGGCAGAGCAAAATGCGTTAATATTAATTGGACCCGAAGGAGATTTTAGTATTGAAGAAGTAAATCTGGCTAAAGAAAATGGGTTTCAAGAAATTACTTTAGGAGAAAGCCGTTTAAGAACAGAAACTGCTGGAATTGTTGCTTGTAATATCATTAGTTTAGAAAATCAATAAATTTTTCATGAGTAAAATAATTCATATCGCATTTTTTTTGCTCATTAGTTTGTGTTCATTTTCACAAAATACTACTGTTCGAATTGGTTTATTAAAATACAATGGCGGAGGCGATTGGTACGCGAATCCTGGATCTCTTCCCAATCTTATCAAATTTTGTAATCGTAATAATATTGCAAGCATCCACAAAGATGCCAATATAGTAGAAGTAGGAAGTCCTGAGTTATTCTCCTATCCCATTGTTCACCTAACCGGACACGGTAATATCGTTTTGGATAACCAGGAAGTTGCGAATTTAAGAAAATACCTTGAAAATGGTGGCTTTCTGCATGTTGACGACAATTATGGCTTAAATGCTTATTTCAGGAGAGAAATAAAAAAGGTATTCCCCAATGAAGAGCTGGTTGAATTGCCTTACTCCCATCCAATTTATCATCAGGTTTACGAATTCCCAACGGGACTTCCGAAAATACATGAACATGACGGGAAAGCACCTCAAGGCTTCGGCATTTTTTACAAAGGAAGATTGGTTTGTTTTTACACATATGAAACAGACTTAGGAGATGGCTGGGAAGATCCTTCTGTTCATAACGATACAGAAATCAATCATCAAAAGGCTCTAAAAATGGGCGCAAACATCATTTCTTACTCCTTTAGTAATTAGAATTATTCTTAATTACCCAATTACCTAACAATAAACTAATCTTCATCCACCAACAACTTGAATCTTTCTTAACAAAATGATACCTTATAGTGATATTACATTGTAATCAATCACTTAAGATATTAACTATGGCAAAATCAAATTCAACGAAAGGAATTATTGGAATTCTAACAGGTGGTGGTGATGTCCCTGGATTAAATCCCGCTATTCGTGCTGTCACCATTAGAGCAATTCGGGAAGGTTATCAGGTAATCGGTATTCGCAAAGGGTGGAGAGGTTTAATAGATATTGTACGCGATAAAAAAGCAGACAATAGCGAAAGTTACATAACATTAAGTGAAGAATTGGTAAACAAAGTAGGAAGAACTGGCGGAACATTTCTTCACACTTCAAGAGTGAATCCTTCAAAAACCTCAAAAGATAGAATTCCTGCTCACCTTAAAGACAAATACGATAATGATGTAAATGATTTAACCGAAGAAGTTCTTGCTAATTTGGCTTTTCTAAACATCGATTATTTAATTCCAATTGGAGGTGACGACACTTTAAGTTATGGGGTTCGTTTATATAAGGAAGGCTTTAAGGTAATCGCCATTCCTAAAACAATGGATAACGATGTTCCTGGTACTGATTATTGCATTGGATTTAGCACCTGTATTACACGTACTATTTCCTTAACACACAGCCTAAGAACATCTGCCGGATCGCATGAAAGATTACTTGTATTGGAAGTTTTTGGTCGCTATGCAGGATTTACGGCAATTCTACCTACACTTGCTGGTGCAGCAAACAGATGTGTGATCCCAGAACACGATTTTAACATGGAACGCTTAACTGAATTAATGATACAAGATCGCTTCTCGAATCCAAGCCATTATTCGGTAGTGCTCATTTCGGAAGGAGCCAGCATAGCCGGGGAAGAAATGATTTTTCAGGATGATATTAGAGACGATTATGGACACAAAAAACTGGGTGGAATTGGCGACAGAGTTTCAGAACACCTAAAACGATTATCGCCCCAATACAACAATTCAAAGCCAATTAATGTTATCAATCAAAAGTTAGGATACATGGTTCGCTGTGGCGATCCTGATGCTATCGATTCGATTGTTCCTATGGCATTTGGAAATCTTGCACTAGATTTAATTATTAAAGGTGTTCATGGCCGATTAATAACACTTAGAAATGGAAGATATGATAATGCTCCAATAGATATCGTTACTAGTTCTAAAAAATTAGTTGATGTTGATCGATATTACAATGTTGATCGCTTAAGACCAAAATACAACAGTTTCGAGATGCAACCACTATTTTTAATGACTGGATTGTAAGAAGAAAAATGTTTAGTACATTGAGAGACCTTTCGCTATCGGAAGGTTTCTATTTTTAAAAGAACCTACCAACCATTTTTTGAATCATTTTATTAATTATTGATTTCACTATCTAACTTATCATGCTGGAATACAACATTTTAGGCATTCAATTACTTGAATGGATTGGCTATGCCGCTTCGGTATTAGTTTTAGTTTCTTTAACAATGACTTCAATTGTAAAATTGAGGTGGTACAATTTAGCAGGAGCTATTCTTTTTTCTACTTATGGATTTCTAATTGGCTCACTACCTGTCGGAATAATGAATTTCCTTATTGTTTGCGCAAACGTGTATAACCTACAGAAAATGTACAAACGCAAAGAAGACTTTAAAATAATTGAGATAAAGGAAAATGACGAATTATTAATGCATTTTCTTGACTTTTATAAAAGGGACATTAAGAGTTTCTTTCCAGATTATAAAATGGAAAAAGGACAATTGGGAATGTTCGTACTGAGAGATATGGCAGTTGCAGGAATTTTCATCGGATCTAAAGACCAATCCGGATTACGAATTGAATTAGATTATGCTTTACCACAATATCGCGACTTTAAAGTAGGGGTTTATTTATACAATCAATTGAGTAATATTTTACACAAACACAATATCGATTCTGTTTATTGCGATACAAAAATGAATCTAATATATATGGAAAAAATGGGATTTGAACCATCCGAGAAAGATGGCAAATCCATCATGCAAAAAACATTAAAAAAATCCTCATAATAAGTTAAGCCCAAATGTTGAATGCAACATTTGGGCTTTTTTTATTCTTCTAATTTAATGGCATCTTCCGAGCCATTATCCTTTTTTCGTCCTGCCTCCTTTAAGGCTTTATTCAAAATCCATTCTATTTGCCCATTCGTACTACGAAATTCATCAACAGCCCACTTTTCCAACACTTTGTACATCTCAGGATCAAGACGCAGAACAAATGATTTCTTTTTTGCCATAATTAATCAATTATTGATACAACGTTCCGGTATTTACTACTGGAGTTACATCTTTATCGGAACAAAGTACCACCATCAAATTACTAACCATAGTAGCTTTCTTATCCTCATCAAGATCAACAATATTCTTTTGTGCCAATTGATCCAAAGCCATATCAACCATACTTACAGCACCTTCAACAATTTTAA
Organism: Labilibaculum antarcticum; assembly: GCF_002356295.1. Taxonomy (NCBI): domain Bacteria; kingdom Pseudomonadati; phylum Bacteroidota; class Bacteroidia; order Marinilabiliales; family Marinifilaceae; genus Labilibaculum; species Labilibaculum antarcticum. The sequence goes on from NZ_AP018042.1 coordinate 224,839, forward strand.
AACGTGCTGCAACTACTGCCGTAGCTTGCTGACGACGCAACATAGCACCTGCAATTTCAGATGCGTACGCAAGATAGTTAATCCTTGCTTCCATGACTTCAATCCCTGCAATCGCTAATCGATCCGTCAATTCGCTTTCCAATAATTCACTTACATTATTTCCACCCGAACGTAAGGTAATCTCAGCCTGTTCATCCTCAAAATTATCATACGGATACGAACCAGCCATATGTCGAATAGCAGCCTCAGACTGAATATTTACAAAATGTTCGAAGTTATCCACATCAAAAGTAGCTTTGTAAGTATCACGAACTCTCCAAACTAAAACAACTCCGATCATAATTGGATTTCCAATTTTGTCATTCACCTTTATTGGATCACTATCCAAATTTCGGGCTCTCAAACTCACTTTCTTTTTTACCATAAATGGATTTACCCAAAAGAATCCATTAGTCAGTATGGTTCCCTTATATGCTCCAAACAGCACCAAAACAGAGGTTTCATTTGGGTTAACAATTGTAAAACCAGGTATACAAGCAATAATCAAAGGAATAAAAATAACGAAAAATGGATTCCTTACCATTAGTAATCCGCCTATGCCAATTACTAACAGAGCAAGGACAATGAAAACCATTAAAAATCCTGATTTTGCAGAATAACTCTTTTCTTCTCTCATAATCATTTATTTTGATATCATTTTGATATCAATATACGTCTTTTTTTTGAATCTGAAAATTTTGGAACAAAAAAAACCGGAGCATATGCCCCGGTTTATTTTTAGTTTAATAAGATTTCTGCAATATCTGGAAATTTCAGATTTACATTTTTTGTGGATTGACGAAATCCCAAAATACGATGAAGAAGATTTGTTTTTGACTCTACTTTGAATCTGTCAAGATATTCAGGCAATTCAGCAGATTCAAACACATCAGAATTTGCAAGCCGATCCATAAGCGAAATCATTTCTTGTCCGGTATTTTTACGATCAAAATTTAAAAGAGTATAAAAATCTTTCATAGGCAAATAATTATTTCTATTTCCCTATTAACGCTTTAAATTCTACTTTAGTATTTAAGCATGAAAAAGACTCAAAAGCGATCACTTTTCAGTCTTATAAATACATCTATTATTAAAACGTCAAACTCATATTTCGATCTTCAATTGTTTTTCGCATATTAATTAGAGCATAACGCATCCGTCCTAATGCAGTATTAATACTAACATTAGTCTGGTTCGCAATCTCTTTAAAGCTCAAACCTTTATAATGTCTAAGAATTACGACTTCCCGTTGATCATCTGGTAGTTCGTCAACCAAATTACGGATATCAGAATGAATCTGATTTCGAATTAATTCATCTTCGTAGGTTTCCTCACAATATTTTGCTGAATTGAATATATCCAATTCATAATCATCTTTCGAAAAGGTTTTATTTTGCTTTTCTTTTCTAAAATGATCAATAATTAAATTGTGAGCAATTCTTAGCACCCAAGCCAAAAATTTCCCATTGTCTTGATATTTCCCCAAACGGAGAGATCGGATTACCTTTATAAAGGTATCCTGAAATAAGTCCTCGGAAAGCTGATGATTTTTTACGATTAGATAAATATAGGTATATACTCTGTCCTTATGTCGGATCACAAGAGTATCAATACTATCATCGTTACCATCAATGAATTGCTTAACGAGATCATAATCAGTAGGATTAATCTTTCTCAATTTCACAGCTATTTAATAAAACAGTGTAAAGTTAATCTATAAGCAAGGTCTCCTTTATTATTGATGATTACTAAATATTCCTAATAGTATGCAAGAAACTAATTTTTAATGAGATTTGAAAATGTTTAGAAGTTAAATATCTTTGTAGATTCGATTTTAGTAAACTTATAAGAAACCTAATCTATGATCGGATTACAAATATGGCAGACAAGAATTCAGAAAAATACATCTATATAAAAGGGGCAAAAGTTCATAATCTAAAGAATATTGACCTTAAAATTCCTCGAAATAAGTTTATTGTTATCACTGGCCTTTCAGGATCAGGGAAATCCTCTCTGGCATTTGATACACTTTATGCCGAGGGACAGCGAAGGTATGTTGAAAGTTTATCATCCTATGCAAGACAATTTTTAGGACGAATTGACAAACCAGAGGTTGATTTCATTAAAGGAATACCACCTGCAATCGCAATTGAACAGAAGGTAAATACAAGAAACCCTCGTTCAACTGTTGGTACTTCGACTGAAATTTACGATTACCTAAAACTTCTTTTCGCAAGAATTGGGAAAACCTACTCTCCCATTTCGAATGCAATTGTAAAAAGGTACACCATTACCGATGTTGTGAAATTTATTCTTAGTCAGGATGAAGGTATTCCGGTAATGATTTTAGCAGAAATTCGCAATGGAGATCGAAATAAAAAAGAACAGTTGGAAGTTTTATCTCAACAAGGATTTTCAAGAATAGAAAGTAAAGGTGAAATCCACAAAATTTTTGATGCAATTGAAAACCAGGATCTTCTTCAAAAAGATGAGCCCATACATATTGTGATTGACAGAATACGGGTTTCTTCTGATGAAGATACTCAAAACAGAATAGCTGATTCCCTGCAAACTGCATTTTACGAAGGAAAAGGAGAATGCCTTCTTTCTATCGATGGCAGTACTGATTACAAATCTTACTCGAATCGTTTTGAGGCAGACGGTATCGTATTTGAAGATCCAAATGTGCACACCTTCAGCTTCAACAATCCAGTTGGTGCCTGCCCAACCTGCGAAGGTTTTGGTAAAGTAATCGGTATCGACGAAGATTTGGTTATTCCTAACAAGACTCTTAGCATATACGATGATGCTGTTGTATGCTGGAAAGGTGAGAAAATGCAGGAATGGAAAAATAAACTAATCTATTCTGCTGACAAATTCGATTTCCCAATTCATCGTTCTTATTTTGAACTAAACGAAGAGGAAAAGCTACTACTATGGAGCGGGAATAAGCACTTTAAGGGTTTGAATGATTTTTTCAAATACCTGGAAGCTAAACAATATAAGATTCAATTTCGGGTGATGTTATCTCGTTACCGAGGAAAAACGATATGTCCTGACTGTAGAGGGACCCGCTTGAAAAAAGAAGCTGGCTACATTAAAGTAAATGACAAAAATATTCAGGATTTGGTTTTAACGCCATTGGATGAACTCAGTGTTTTTTTCCAGAATTTACAGCTGGATAAAACAGATGAAAAAATTGCCAGTAGATTACTGGTTGACATTAAAAACCGTATTAATTTCTTATCGGATGTTGGTTTGGGTTACCTAACACTGAATCGATTGTCTAGTAGCTTATCCGGAGGAGAATCACAACGTATTAATTTAGCAACATCACTAGGTAGTAGTCTTGTTGGCTCATTATACATTCTCGACGAACCGAGTATCGGCCTTCATTCGAGAGATACTGAATTACTTATTAAAGTTTTGAGGCAATTACGTGATTTAGGAAATACGGTTATTGTTGTTGAACACGATGAAGATATTATTTTGGCGGCAGATGAACTTATCGACATAGGCCCCTATGCTGGCAGACTAGGCGGTGAAGTGGTATTTCATGGAGATCTTGAGCAGTTAAAAGAGTCCTCGGAAAGTTTGACTGCGCAATACATATCAGGCAGAATGATGATTCCGGTGCCAGCCACCCGAAAAAAATGGAATAATTACATTGAAATAATTGGTGCAAGGGAGAATAATTTAAAAGGCCTAAACATTAAATTTCCACTGAACATCATGTCTGTAATCACCGGCGTTAGTGGATCAGGAAAATCTTCGTTGATAAAGACAATCTTGTATCCTGCCTTAAAGAAACATTACGGCGGTTATTCCGATAAAAGTGGTCATTTCGATACTATAAAAGGAGATTTGCATCTAATTCGGGATATTGAGTTTGTTGATCAGAATCCAATTGGTAAATCTTCAAGATCGAACCCTGTAACTTACTTAAAAGCGTACGACGAAATCAGGAAACTATTTGCCGACCAAAAAGCCTCTCGATATAGCGGTTTTAAACCTTCACATTTCTCTTTTAATATTGATGGCGGCAGATGTGATGAATGTCAAGGAGAAGGAATTATTAAGGTAGAAATGCAGTTTATGGCTGATATCTACTTACAATGTGAAAGCTGTAAAGGACAAAGATTTAAAGATGATATTCTGCAAGTTCGATACAATCAAAAGAATATTCATGATATTCTGGAGATGACTGTAAATGAAGCCACAGAATTCTTTTCCGAAGGAAAAAGCACTACCGAAAAGAAAATCGTTCAGCGAATACAACCATTAGTTGATGTTGGATTGGGCTATGTGAAACTAGGACAATCATCCAGCACATTAAGCGGTGGCGAAAGTCAGAGGGTGAAACTAGCTTCCTTTTTAGCTAAAGAAAAAGCAGAACCTTGTCTATTTGTATTCGATGAGCCAACTACAGGATTGCATTTTCATGATATTCATAAATTAATGGATGCATTTAATGCCCTAATATCAAGAGGACACACCTTGATTATTATTGAACACAATATGGAAATAATAAAATGTGCCGATTGGTTAATCGATTTAGGCCCTGAAGGTGGAATTAAAGGAGGTGAAATTGTTTTTGAAGGAATTCCGGAAGATGCTATTAATTGCTCTGCATCCTATACAGGGAAATATTTAAAAGAAAAACTAACTAAAAAAGGTTCCATTTAGGAACCTTTTTTTATAATTTCATTCCAAATAAAATAGAAACACAACCACTTTCTAATTTTAATCCTGTGGGTTCTTCTTTAATAAAATCCAATGATATAACCAGTGTTTTAGCCTCATCCAGTTCAAAATCAAAATGATCAATATAATTACTTTCCTCATTATCAAAAATCAGATTTTGATCCGAGTCGGTAATCTTAAAATGAATTTTTGGCATGTGCTCTTCACCACCCACTACGATCCTGTATTCTTGCCCCGTAAAAAAAGCTTTATGCAATTCTACCTCTTCTTGCTGATTTAAAAAAACACCATTGTAATTTCCATCGTGAACGTAATTTTCAAGCTTTGGTTTGCAATTTGTTTTTGCAAAATCCCGGCACTGAGAAGTCCCTACCTGAATAGAAACAACGAATACAAACAAAGTAGATAGTAAATAATATTTCATATTTAAATACTGTATGTTTAAATCTTAAATTAATTCCGTATTAATGCACTAGATATTCTCTTATATCACCCACTTTCGCAATTAGTTGTACAAATACTAATCCATCAACAGAATCAATAAATTCTTCATCCTCTTTCTTGTCTGTATTTTTAATACTTATCTCAAATAATTTCTCCAATTGCAATATATCGAGATAAATGGGTTTAATAACAGGGTTTGACTGATTGTCTCGTAAAACAGCTTTAATACTCTCAAGAGACAACTTCTGATCTAAAATTTGTTTGATTAATTCATGATGCGATTTATCCCTTGGATTAACACTTTGAGTCGCTATATACATACTTTCCACCCATCCACCAATTAGCATCAAAGTGGCTAGTGAATATCTGTCTTGCTCACGTAATTGTTCGTTTGACTCCATATAAATCTCCGAAATAATATCAACAATGAGTTCTTTATTCGTCACATTATTTTCAAGTAAGCGAACCTTATCTTGTTCAACTGTTCTTAACACACCTAATGATTCTGCAAGATTCCTAGACACATTAATATACTCCATTGAAATTTGATATTGCTCGTTCAAACTTGCATAGCTTAAATCAGCGCAATACACCCCAAGTGCAATTGCTCTAGATGGACTAGTAGAATATCCAGCTAAATTCTCGGTTTTATTCAGTAAATCTTCCCTAAAATGGACTCCTGTTTTTTTTATCAGCAATGAAATTTCAATTGGACTAGGCAGAATAAAGAAAATTCGTTTAATCTTTTCAGAATTCTCCTTCATTAACTGATTCTCCAGCAAATCCCCCTCAGATACTTGCTCTTTATTTTTTGATGAAAACAAATTGCACGAATTGAACAGTAGTAAAATACAAAGACTCCAAATAATTTTTCTCATAGAATCTGGTCTGAAGATTAATATATCTCTTTCGAAGAACTTAAATTACAATTTTTCAGGAAACAACCGACGCTTTTTTCAATAATATTTCACAATAAACAATGAAAAAGCAAATAATCATTTGGACTTTAACTTGCTCGAACCGACAATAAATCCGGCGAATACCTTGAATTTATCATAGGATTCATTTAAGAATTCTATGGATAAAATAGTTACGTATAAAAAACTTTTATACCATTCCATCGCAATGCTCTTCTCAAAGAGATACTGCCTGATAATCAGAAATATACCCATAGATAAGACAAATATTAAACCGGTGATTTTTTGAAGTAATAAAAACGAATAAAAATTGCTAATTTTGCATCGAATAAATCAACAATTTAATGAGCAATATTAGTAAAAAGGATTTACACAACGCTATAATCTTAGGGCTTAACTCTACGGATGATAAAGTGGTACTCGATTCAATCAATCAATTACGAAAAGATGGAAAATCAGAAGATATTACACTTCTGTTGGATCTAATGATTTCCAATTCCGGAAGGGAGATACAATCAACGATCCACAGTTTTCTTGCCGATTTAAAAAATCAGGACACTGATAAGATTATTATAAAAGCAATCGGGGATGATAAATACATTGCGATTAGAAAGATTCTAATTGCAATTTGTTGGGAAGCCAGCATTGATTTCTCTAAGTACATTTCAACTTTTGTCGATTTGGTAATTGAATCGGATTTTGAAATTTCATTTGAAGCTTTTACAGTTATCGAAAATCTAACAGAGAAAATATCGGAAGAAGTTAAACCGACAGAGATGGCTAAACTTAAAGATGCCATTTCAGGAGCATCTCCTGAAAAAAAGGGACTAATTCATGAAGCAATTCATATAATTGAACAACTATAAGAAAAGAAAAAGCCGCTTTAAAAGCGGCTTTTGTTTTTTATATTAAAACGTCTTTTTCATTATTCGAAAAGTATTTCATAAACTGTGCTCTTTCATATAAGCCCGGATCCTCAATACTTCCATAATTTAAGCTGCCGCGAAATTCACCAACGGTCTTAAATTCTTTTCTTACCATCCATTTTGTAATATCTTCCAAAATAGTTGTGATTTGATCAAATCCATGCTCATATACTGTGGAACAAATCTGAACAGTTGTGGCACCTGCCAATAATTGCTTTATTGCGGCTTCTCCATTATGAATTCCGGTAGAGGCCGAAATATCAAGACCTTTAATTTTATCTGATAACATACCTACCCAACGAAGAGATTTACGAATATCACTTGCAGAGCTCAAAACCTCAGCGCTTGTAATTTTCATTTTCTCAATATCAATATCGGGCTCATAAAATCGATTAAACAACACCAAAGCATCTGCTCCATCAGCATTTAATCGATCAGCAACAGAAAACAGATTAGTGAAATAAATCCCAATTTTCATTGATATTGGAATATTCACTTCCTTTTTAACTGCATTAAATATATTAAAATATAATTTTTCGTATTCAATAGAACTCATGTTTCTATCGTTAGGAACGATAAACGCATTTAGCTCAATAGCATCAGCTCCGGCTTTTTCAATTTCCTTAGCAAAGGAAGTCCAATCCGATGAAGAAATACAATTAATACTTGCAATTACGGGAATCGAAACGGCTTCCTTCGCCTCCTTAATAAGAGTCAAGTAATTTGAAATAGAATTCCCTTTAATGTAAGTATTAATATAATCTTCCGCCTCAGGATAACTCCTATTTGCAGGATCTTTACCAATCAGATTTTTTGTTTCGTTGCGAATCTGTTCTTCAAATAAAGACTTTAAAACAACAGCACCAGCTCCTTTTTCTTCAATAATTTTAATTTTTCTTACCGAATTTGTAAGTCCGGAACTGCTAACAATTAAAGGATTCTTTAATTGTAATCCCATATAAGTGGTTTCAAGATTAATCATGCTATTTTGATTTTTTTTATGTTTTTTCAATCGTTGACAAACAAATATAGTAATTTGAAAGAGATATGTACATCCAAAGTACTCACTTAACCTATTAAAATACTTAGATTTTAATATCTAGATCCAAATATACTACTTCCGACCCTAATCATGGTACTTCCTTCCTTTATTGCGAGCATATAATCACCCGACATTCCCATTGAAATTTCCTTAAACTCTTCTTTATTTATAAAAAACCAGGATTTCAAACTTTCAAAAATAAATGCAAGACTTCGAAATTCTTTTCGGATAAGGTTTTCATCATTGGAATATGTAGCCATTCCCATTACACCAACAATTCTAATTGATTGTAACGACTTAAAATCTTCCGAACCTAGAAGTGTTTTTGCTTCCTCTAAATTTAGCCCAAATTTTGTTTCTTCCGCAGCAATATGAAATTGTAACAAGCAATTAATAACTCTATCGTTCTTCTCTGCCTGTTTATTAATCTCTATCAATAATTTAATACTATCAACTGCGTGGATAAGTTGCACAAATGGAGCAATATACTTCACCTTATTAGTCTGAAGATGACCTATAAAATGCCATTCTATATCTTTAGGAAGATCCTTGTATTTTTGTGCTAATTCCTGTGGTTTGTTCTCACCAAAAACACGGTAACCACCTTCGTAGGCTTCAATGATATCTTCCTTTGGTTTGGTTTTAGATACAGCCACTAATTGTACATTAGAAGGAATTTTTTCAAGAATTGAATTTATGTTTTGAGATATACTCATGGCAAATTGCAGATTTTAAATTTCAGATTCAAAATTACAACTTTTATGGATTTAGATGTCTTATTTGGAGCTTTAATTATTTTCTGATAAAATAAAACCAACTCCATGTACATTTTCAATTTTTATATGAGTATCAAGTTTCAGATGTTTTCTTAATTTGGTGATAAAAACATCCAAACTTCGGCCCATAAAATAATCATTTTCGCCCCACACATTTACCAGAATATCTTCTCTTCGCAACACATTATTTTTATTCTGAAGCAATAGATACAATACATCACCTTCCTTTTGGGTAATGCGAGAAATCTCTCCATTAAAAGTAAGCGTGAGATTTGAATGATCGTAATTAAATTGGCCAATAGTGAATACTTGCTCTTTTGCTTCGGTGGCTGTATTTACCCGCTTTAATACAGCATTAATTCTGCGTACTAACTCATCCTCATCGAAAGGTTTTGTGATGTAATCATCTCCTCCCAAATCGAATCCTTTTAATTTATCTTCCTTTAAAGATTTTGCGGTTAAAAAAATAATGGGAATATTTTGATCTATTTTACGAATCTTTTTTGCCAGAGTAAAACCATCCATTTTTGGCATCATGCAATCCAGTAAGCAAATATCAAATTTCGAGTTAGAGAAAGACTCAAATCCCATCTCCCCATCTCTCGCCAGACTAACCGAAAAACCTTCCATTTTCAGGAAATCATTCAAAATGATTCCTAGATTAGGATCATCTTCAACTAGTAATATATTTTTTGAATCAGAATTAGTCATAAAACAATTTTAGATTGATGGTAATACAACAGTAAAGGTACTGCCAAAGTTCCTTTTACTCAAAACATTTATCGATCCTTTATGAGAATCTATTATCATTTTTGAATAAGACAAGCCAATGCCGAAACCTTTTACATCATGTAAATCACCAGTTGGGGCTCTGTAATATCTATCGAAAACAAGCTTCTGTTCCTCCTTAGTCATTCCAATCCCTTTATCGGATACTGCAATGTAAAGATGCCCGTTTGTGTTTTTCGTCTCAACTTCAATTTCAGGTTTAGCCCCGGAGTATTTTACTGCATTATCCAACAAATTCAACAATACATTTTGAAGCAAATCTTTATCGCCATAAACCATATCATTTTTTGCATTCAACTTGTAATTTATTGTTCCTTCCCGCTCTGCTAATTGCACAGATATACAATCGGAACATTCTAGTAACAAGGAGTGCAAATGCATTTCATTCCAACTCAACTTTAATTCCCCTCTTTCCATACATGCTAATTTCAAGAGCTGCTCAACTTGAATCTTTAATCGATTATTCTCAGAAGAAATCATATTTGAATAATGAATTATTTGATCCTTATTAGCATGAACTTTATCGCGCTTTAACATTCCACTAGCCAATGATATTGTTGCCATTGGTGTCTTAAACTCATGTGCGATATTATTGATTAAATCCGTCGTTCGACCCAAAATCTTTTTATCATTAATTAATGAAAAAACCGTAATTCCGAAAAAAACACAAAGAATAATAATGAGTATTAGTGAGCAAATAAACATGCTTCCCATACTATCCATTAAATTTTGCTCTCTTTTTTGGAAATAGACATTTAATATTGCTTTATCATGACTTAATGCTTTACGCAAGCTATAATAAAAGCATTTGCTTTTGGGTTGTTCATCGGCGGTACTCAACACTTCAATAGTATATGGAGATTGAATCTGATAATTTTTAAACTGTTGATGAATGATGGAATCCAATCGCCCTACCTCCAGCTTTAAAAGTTCACTATCAGATGCATTGTATTTCTCTTTGTTCATAAATTTGCGCATCTTCTCGCAACTTTGCTGATCTTTTGTAAACTCATCAACCGATTCGTGCAATGCCAAACCAACCCGATGATTGAATTGCTCTTCGTTTAAACTTCTGGCTCTACTAATCCAGCTGATTTGAATTAATAGAAGAAGTAACAGAACAATTATCGAGATGATAATAAATATCTGAATTCTATAAACCTTAATTTTCTTCAATAACGTTTTAAAGGATAAACTCATAGACTTTTACTTTCGGAACATCTTTATTTTGCAGTCGTTCTCACAATTCAAATTTAATTTAATTTTCAAGAAATATTTATGCTTTAACAAATCATTAACAAGAGACAAAAAGATCTTTTACGTTCTTTATAGGACAATTCAAAATAAGACTAAAAACAGATTAATTAATATTTAAATTTAAAAGCATGAAAAAATTATTATTCGGACTTCTATTTGTATTTGCTATAAATGTGGTAAGTTTTGCCAGCCAGCCGGTTATTTCAATTTTAGACAACGAGATTTCTTTGTCTCAGGATCTGGATCAGGATCAAACACAAGATCAGGAAAAAAAGGTTGAAAAGAAAAAATGTGATAAGGATTGTAAAAAAGCCTGTTGCACTAAAGAAGCCAAGGCAGAAAAAAAGTCTTGCTGTTCAAAAGAAGCTAAAGCTGAAAAATGTGATAAAGCCTCTAAAAAAGATTGTAGCACAAAGGAAGCTAAAGCAGAAAAAAAATGTGATGCAGATTGCACAAAAGCATGTTGTAAAAAATCATAAGGATAGTAAAGATATCTTATAAGCCCTTCAAGTAAATTGAGGGGCTTTTTTATGCAGTTTGGTACAATTTATGTTCTTGTTTAGTAGTTCATTTATTAGGGTCTAAACTTTTCCGATATGAAAAACATATTTTTTTTAATTGTAGGTATATTCTATTTTTCTGGAGTATTTTCTCAGAATGTAGAACGATATAAGGAATATCATGACAATGGAAGAGCCCTTATTTTACAAGGCAAATATGAAAAAGCCATATCATACTTAGACACTGCTATTAACATTATGCCTTACTATTCTACGATTTTTCAAGATAGAGGATATGCAAAAATGCAAGTTAAAAAATACGAAGATGCTATTCTAGATTTTGATCATGTTCTCAATAAAAAACCATATCTATCCGAAGTCCGACTACAAAGAGGCATGGCACTCTATCATGTTAATCGATTAAATGATTCGGAATCAGACTTACTGGAAGTACTAAACAGCAATCCAAATAAAAGTCATGAGGCAATTATTTATCTAGATAATATTCGAAAAGAGCGAGAAATTACAGCTCAACAAGATTATTACGAGATGCTTCAATCAATTCGGTTTCAAGTCGAAAATGAACGGATATACAGAGCTCGTCATCGAGAAGAAATTATTTGGAATACAGTTGTTCCCTTAGCCTTCTGGACTACTGTTTTTTTAAGCTGGTAAATCAGGATCGGTCTTTAGAGATTTTTTTTGTATGGAATTGATTTCCCCATAAAACGTGTTTTATTATAATTGGGTATGTCTGTATTTTCCATTTTTAAACGGACTTTTTCCAGACTTTCCACAGAACCAACCACGGTTAATACATCACCCAATCGAAGTCGAGTATATCCAGTAGAAATTAAGGTATTATTATTCCGTTTAGTAGCCAAAATAATAACATCAGTAGGAAGTTGTATATCCCTTAAGGTAATGCCGTGTAATTCTTGATTTTGCATTTCAATATCCACAGTATCCTGATCTTTCTCCATGCCAAGTAATAATGATGTGGCAACTGGTGATCGCACCAAGTGATCCATTAAGCTTACCATTACCGTAGAAGGTTCAACAATGAGTGCTCCAAGCTCGTGGAATTTACTCACATAGCTCCTCTCATTTACCCTAACAACCACATCTCGGGTACCAAAATGTTCGTAGGCCAATTCACAAAATTTAAGATTCTCCTCATCTTTATTCAACAACACAATCGCATCCGCTTTATCGGCTTCAAGCTTCTTTAATTCAACCAGATTTAATTCTTTCACATGGGTAACATCCACACCATGATACTCTAACTTGGCCCTCTCCTCGTTTCGGGTTACTAATTTAACCAACCAGCCATGCTCCATTAATTGCCGAGCCAAAGCAAGTGATTGACCTTCTAAACCAAAAATAATTGCTTTTTGAATTTTATTTTCATGCAATAACCCTTTTTTCTTATGACTTTCGCCTACCAATAATATTGACCACTTAAAAAGAGGCGGCCCAAATATTTGATTCAATACAATTACTGAGATTAAAATGGTGGAAAACTCTGATCCCCATTCCGGATATTTAGCAGAAACAACTGCAACTAATCCGATAGCTACACCAGCCTGAGTAACATATGGCATCCAGGAAATACGATTAAAATGTAATGGATCGCCCCCCAGTGTGCCTCCAACAAATGCACCTATTGCCATACTTACTAAACGAATGGTAAAAAATAAAAGAGCAATCTCCCATGTATCTTTCAAAATATCTATTGAAATAGAAGCACCTGTGAGTGTAAAGAAAATAACATAAATAAAAGGAACAACCAGTTCAATTATCTTTACGAATTCTCTGCGGAAATTACCAAAATTAACAACCACAAAACTTCCAATTATGCATACTAATAGTGGTTCTATATATAAATCAAAACCAAAATACATCTGACTTTTTTTATGCACAAAATCTGCTAATAAATAGACGCTGTAACCAGATAGCAGGAGTAAAAAAGACTTTATCCAGGTAGATGATCTTAACGATAAAATAAAATTCATAAGCGCCCCAAGTAAAAAGCCCAGTAAAAGAGAAAGGCACAACTCTCCTATTAAAATAATCAACAACCAAATGTCAAAATGAATATCAGATAGTAAGGCATCTGCTAAAGCGAAACAAATAGTAAATAAAATGATTACCAAAACATCTTTTACTACCGTTACACCTATAGCTGTTTGCGTAAATGGTCCTTTAGCCCTCATTTCATTTATCACCGCAATTGCAGAAACCGGTGACCTGGCAACAAATATGGTTCCTATGAGAAGTGCAACAGCAAGCTTCATGTTAAAACTCGCACCCGACAAAAAAGATATACTATCCGACAAAAGAATAACTGCAATGCCACTTAAAACAAAAGTGAAAAACAATTGTCCAAAGGTCATCCATTTTATACTTTTCATTCGTCCCTTTAACTCCTTTAAATAGAGTTCCGCACCTGCAGCGAAAGCAATAAAAGAGAGCGAAATTTCATTAAAAAAATACAGTTTAGGTATGGCTGGTTTTGGAATTAGATTTAATACAAAAGGACCGGAAAGAATACCAATAATTAAAAGACCGGTGATAACCGGTAATTTTACCTTAGGGAAATACTTAGAAATCCGATTAGCGGCCGTTGCTACGATCAGAAATCCTGCAATAAATACAATTATTTCCAGATAATTATTCATTCAATCTTGATTTAGGTTTTATAGGTCATTGCATTTTCCCAATTTTTATAATTTCAATTTTAAGATACAGAATTATATTTATCCATGCAATTGAGTAAAACGATTCGCTTCTTTATTTGTAATTATACAAGACCGCTAATTCTGATGGTTAATTTATGGTTGAGCTCAGCTAAAAATCCATCACCTATTTAATTTTAAATTAACAATAAAAACGTTCAAATACGAACACAAACTGTACGGTAATCAACACTATTAAGAGTAAGCCAAAACAATGAAATATACATTATAGACTGAACATCAAAGCATTACTACAATTGGCACAAATACTGATATAATTAAAGTGTAAAACTACTATGTTTTAAAACAAAGCATAATTTGAATAAAAGTTAGGAACGAAACAAGCAAACAAGATGAAAAAATACGGCTTTATATGGCTCTCTATCTTTCTTGCACTTCAGTTAGTATTCAGCTCAATGACCATAGCAGAATCATATGATGTGAAAGAAATAGAAAGCATTTTCAAGGAAACTAAAGCATTGTGTTTTGAAGACAATGGAATGCTTTGGGGAAGAACTCTTGATGTTCCAGTTCTTTTAGTAGATAAAGAAAATGGAAAAATCTACACTAATAAGAACAGCAAAAAACTAGACCTACAGTCCTATAATGATATTTATACCGGAAATTTACCTGATTTCGTTGATGTGATAAAAGGCCCGGCAAAAATCGGCAATCAAATTTGGGCTGTTATCCCACTTCCACTGCCAGTGGATAAAATTAAGAGACAATGTGTTATTCTTCATGAAGCTTTTCATTGTGTTCAACCTGAAATAGATTTAAAACCTAAGCCATATAATAACAACCACATGGACGAAATGGAAGCTCGATTTTGGCTGAAGCTTGAATGGAAAGCTCTTGAGTTAGCCTTACAAAGTGAAGGGGAAATTAAAAAACAAGCGATCACTGATGCAATCTGTTTTCGATATTATCGGAGAGCTTTGTATAGCAAATGCGACGGCTGTGAAAATCGATTTGAGATTCATGAAGGTATGGCAGAATATACAGCTCAAAAATTATGCAGAAACGATAAAGATCTCAAGGCATATTTGCAAAATCAGTTACAGACAATGTGGGAATCTCCCTCGTTCGTTAACTGTTTTGCTTATTTCTCAGGACCGGTTTATGCATACCTTCTGGATGATACCAAAACAAACTGGAGATCGCACTTAGGTGCCCGAGATGATATCGCAACAATAGTTCAATCGGCCTATGATATTTCATTGCCATTCGACCTATATATGGAGGCTGAGGAAAGGTCAGTACTGTATAGTGGAGCCCAGATCATGGGGGAAGAATTAGATCGTGAAATTGCTTTGTGACCGCACTTCAATTACAGCACTAAGGAATATTTACTATTGGGCAGCTTATTTAGCTGCCCATTCTTTTCTATTTACTTTGCTTCAGACTTTCCGTATCTTTAATTACTAAACGAAAATATCATGAATATATTATTGGATCAAGGTTGGAGCGAAATTGATAGTAAATTGGTTAAAAATTATTTACTTCCTAACTTCATTGAAGCTATCAATTTTATAAATTTAGTGGCTAAAGAAGCTGAAAGCATAGATCATCATCCTGATATAATGCTCTATAACTACAAGAACGTACGCCTTACATTAACCACTCACGCCAAAAGGAAAATCACCAAAAAGGACATTGTACTTGCCAAACTCATCGATAAAGTTTATGATTCGATGAAAGTATTTTAAGTAATCACAATTCCTTTATTGTACGTGCCCAAGATTTGCATTCCTTTGGTGTAATCTTTTATTTTCGCCAGTGCATTATTAAACTGTCGAGGACCTTCAAATTCTAAATCGACATGAAAAAAGTATTGCCAATTGATACCTGGAATTGGAAGAGATTGAATCTTTGAGAGATTGATGTTTTCCTTAGCAAAACAATCTAAAATATACGATAAGCTTCCTGGCTCATGGCTGGTACTAAAATAAAGCGATGCTTTATTGTAACCACCATTAGGTCCGACATCTTTTTGTCTTTTTAGTAGAAAAAAACGGGTTTGATTGTCCTTAATACTTTCGATTTGTTCGGCTATTATTTCCAACTGATACAATTCTGCAGGATAATCACCCGCAATAGCTCCTACACCCACCAGCTCATTATCTCTTACATTTTTTGCACTTAAAGCAGTATCTGCCGTTTCCACCATTTTAATTTGCGGATAATTACGAAAAAAGGCACGACACTGATTAATTGCCATTGGGTGAGAATGAACTTCTTTCAAGTCTTCTATTTTCTGACCGGGCAATGCCATCAAGTTTTGCTTAATTCTTAAAAATATTTCACCTTCGATTACAAGGCCCGAATCTTGTAATAATCCGTAATTTTGAAGTATGCTTCCAGCAATAGAATTTTCAATTGCCATAATTCCTCCATCACAGACAGATTCATCTTGGGTTAATTGAACCAGCGTAGCGAAATTTTCGGCTGGAATAAATTCAACATCTTCTCCGTAATAAGCATTCGCAGCTAAATGGTGAAAGCACCCTTCAACACCTTGGATTACAATTTTTCGTTTGTTCATGGTTATAGTTAGATTTTACATCATAAAAAAGAGTCCCAATTAATCAGGACTCTTTATGAATATTTTAAATTTTATTTCATCAGAATCCTGTTCTTCTCTCTTTTAAAAAAGAAAAAAATAAAAAACCAATTATTAAAAAATACTGTTCTCATAGGGTCAAAAAAAAAGAGCCTTTATAGAGGCTCATCATCAGTTAATAGTACGTGAAAATCCTCTTCTAACAACAGCTGCTAAAAAAGAAAAATCGCTCGATATGCATGTTTTGGTTCATATGTAGTGTACTAATTTGCTTCAAAGATAAAAAAATATTTCATACAACCTGACAATTATCATACTCATGCATAAACTAATGCTAATTAAACAGCCCAAATTTAGTAGATGATATCGGCATAAATATGGAGTTCTACAATTTTTAGATCGTCAGATATTTAACAGATCAATAACAATCTTCGCTGTTCTTTATCAGTCAATAGTCGTATATTTAATACCTCAATGTCTTTATATATAAAAAATGAAAATTAGATTGCAACTATTATTATTTTTAGCGCTGCTACTATCAATAAAATTGGCAGAGGCTCAAGAAATAAAAACCTATAATTTTAATGAATTGGAACCTATTTTCCATCATCAGAATGATACCACTTACGTGATTAACTTTTGGGCCATGTGGTGTAAACCTTGCGTTGAGGAACTCCCCGAGTTTGAAGATATCCGAAAAGATTACTCGAACCAAAAAGTAAAGGTGATTCTGATAAGTCTCGATTTTGGGAAAAATGTTACAGATCGGCTAACAAAATTTTTGGAACGAAAAGACATTCATGCTAGGGTAATATTACTTGACGATCCGGATGCTGACTCATGGATCGGAAAAGTGGATAAAAACTGGGATGGGGCTCTTCCTGCAACTGTTATTTATAAAAAAGATATTCGAGAAGTTTTTACCCGCCAGATTTCATACGACGAACTGGCGAAGTCTATTGATAATTTAAATAAAAAAATGAATTAAAGTTTATAGTTATGAAGAAAATATTGATTCTTGGTCTGTTTGTATTGGCCACAATTGGGGTAAATGCCCAAGCCTATAAGGTTGGTGACGAGGCAAAAGATTTTAAACTAAAAAATGTTGATGGAAAACATATTTCGCTTGCGGATTATAAAGATGCCAAAGGCTTCATTGTAATTTTCACGTGTAATCATTGTCCATTTTCAGTGGCCTACGAAGACAGAATTATTGAAATAGACAAGAAATACAAATCAAAGGGCTACCCTGTTATAGCAATCAATCCAAATGATCCTGAATTATATGAAAGCGATTCTTTCGACAACATGATTAAACGATCAAAGGAAAAAAGCTTCACATTTCCTTATCTTATTGATGAAACGCAGGAAGTATTCAAGAGATATGGTGCAACAAAAACACCACATGTTTTTATTCTTAGCAATAATTCGGGAAAATATACGGTAGAATATATTGGCGCTATCGATAACAATTACAAAGATGCATCAGAAGTTACAAGTCGTTACGTAGATAATGCTGTAGATGCATTACTGCAAAATAAGAAACCAGAAATTACATCAACCAAGGCAATTGGCTGCGGCATTAAAACCAAAGGATAAAGGAAGTATGAAGGAAAAAGATCCAAGTATCAAATGATGCTTGGATCTTTACCAAAATTAGATCAGGTTTATTCGGCAATTTTAAGAGAGAGTTTTCCAACCACCCTGCCCGATTCACTGTACTGATGGGCCTCTGCAACATCAATCAAATCATAGGATCTATCGATGTGTGTTTTCAACAGACCGGCATCAACAAAATCGGCTAACATTTCGAGATCTGCTTTACTTTCCTTTACAAAAACCGTCTTCATTTTTTTAGAACTTACCAGGTTATGAATGGAACCAAGTAAGAGAATATTGAACGAAGGCAGTGTAGTCACAAAAACACCTCCTCGTTGCAAAATATGCTTCACTTTTAAGTATTCTTGGTTTCCAACCACATCAAAAAAGATATCATACTCCTCTTGAAGCGAAACAATATTTTGTTCCATATAATCAATCACACAATCGGCTCCCAAATCTTTTACAAACTGAATATTTCGGCTACTGCAAACACCTGTAACTTTGCATCCAAAAGCTTTCGCTAACTGAACGGCAAAAGAACCAACACCTCCCGAGCAACCATTTATCATCACATTCATTCCTTTGTGAATTTTGCCTATATTCCGAAGTGCTTGCAAAGCCGTTAATCCTGCCAAAGGCAAGGTGGCGGCCTCATCAAAATCCATATTTTGCGGTTTTAAAGCCAAGTGGTTTACTGAGGTCGCGACATACTCAGCATATGCGCCATTTTTAGCAATATCGATTTTCCCGAAAACCTCGTCACCAATTCGAAAGAACTGAATATTTTTCCCAACCTCAACAATCCGGCCAGCAATATCGCCACCTAAAACACAGGGCAATTTCTTTCTCATGAATAGTTTTAAATTTCCTTTACGGATTTTCCAATCAACCGGATTTACCGAAGAAGCATAAACCTCAACTAAAACCTGATTATCATCTATTTGCGGACGAGAAATATTAGCGATCTCCAATACATCCGGCGTTCCATATTTTTTCATTACTACCGCTTTCATATCTCCGATATTTAAAAAATTCAAAACACTTATAATGAATCCCTTGTGCTTTATTCAAGTTACAACAAGTTTCCAATATCTTCAAAGAAAAAAGGCCCACCCGTAAGGATAAGCCCGATTATATACTCTATCTGTATTTTATTTCATATCATCCCAATCCCCATCAAAAAGGATTTTACCCAATGATCTCCTCACCCTTTTATTCGATTCCATTTCCCTGATATTCTCAGGTAATTGCTTCGGATCACCCAAATAACCAACAGCTATCATGCTTACAATATCAAAATCAGCAGGTATTTCGAACATTTCACGAGCTTTTTCAACACTAAACCCAGCCATTTGATGCATATACAAATCCATACTCATGGCTTGAACAGACATATTTCCAATGGCTAACCCCAGGTCATGACGGGCATGATGATTATCTTTTTGATTTTGAGCGAACTTTTTTGAAACAAGCGTCATTATAATCATTGGAGCAGTTTTCACCCACATCTGATTAAATTCAACTAAACACGATAAAAGCTGATCGTATCTTTCCGGATAATCTTTTGTCGCGTATATAAACCTCCACGGTTGCTCGTTAAAACAAGAAGCGGCATATGATGCGGCCTCAAATAACTTTTCAATCTTTTCGCTTACAATTTCTTTCTCAGAAAAAGCTCTGGGACTCCATCGCTGATCTACTAAATCATGAATTTTTTCGCTCATAATGGTATCGATTTATAGTGGAATAATGTTTCCCGATCAACAAAACAAGATCAGCCAAGTTTATATTGATCATTTACCTCATGCTTTTGAAGGTAAGTATATTTTAACAAAAATTAAGGACTTGCTTGTATTTTATTGCATACCTTTGGGCCTAATTATTAATCAATGAATCACTTATTAAAAATATAAATGAAAGCAAGTGTATTTCTATTGATTCCTCTGTTACTATTTATGCTGTTGGTAGACATTTATACCTACCGCGGAGTAAAACCTCTGATTGCCAGATTTAAAAATGCTTTGGCAAGACAAACATTGACCATACTTTTCTGGGGAATCTCACTTTTTATTTTTTCGTGCTTTACCCTGTTCATGTTTGGGATTAAATATGTACAACAATCTGAAATCTACATATACGTAGGTTACCTGGTAGCTGGGTTTGCATTGTTCTACATTCCAAAGTTTGTATTTATACTTTTCGTTCTATTAAAGGATATACTAGGGGCGATTGCTAAAACCACAAAGTGGTTTCGAGAGAGAAAGAAAAAAAGTGTACCACAATTTAATTCAACGAAAAAAATGGAGAGATCCGAATTTTTGTATCAAATGGGATTAGTTCTTGCAGCGATTCCGTTTGCATCTATATTATATGGAGTAACTAAAGGAAAATTTAATTTCCGGGTAATGCGTGAGAAAATCAGTTTCGATCACCTTCCCAAATCTTTTAAAGGACTGAAAATCGTTCAAATATCAGACATGCACTTAGGCAGTTTCAATAAGAATTTTGAAAAAATTGCCCTAGCTGTCGATCTTATTAATGAACAAGAACCTGATTTGATTCTATTCACAGGTGATTTGGTAAATAACTTTGCTGAAGAAACGGATGGATGGGCTCCTATTTTGGATAAAATGAAAGCTAAAATTGGAAAATATTCAATAATGGGAAATCACGATTACGGTGATTATTCGTATTGGAAATCTCCTGAAGACAAAGCCAAAAACCTGCAGGCAATTAAAGATTTCCATAAAGAAATGGGATTTAAGTTGCTCTTAAATGAATCGGAAACCATAACAATTAACGATGAGCAAATTGCTTTGGTTGGCGTAGAGAATTGGGGTAAACCTCCTTTTCCTCAACATGGCGATTTAAATAAAGCAATCAACGGATCAGCCAATCTACCCTTTAAAATTTTGATGAGTCACGATCCTTCACACTGGGATGCGCAAGTTTTGGATACAGATATTGCCCTTACCTTTTCCGGCCATACACATGGCATGCAATTTGGGCTCGAACGGGCAGGTATAAAATGGAGTCCCATACAATACAAATACCCTCGCTGGGGCGGATTGTATCAGCAAAAGGATCAATATCTTTATGTGAATCGTGGATTTGGATACATCGGGTTCCCAGGTAGAATTGGGATGCCACCGGAAATTACCTTGGTGGAGTTGACCTAATGAGACGCTGATTAACACAAACATTTTTGGTTTAACACAGATTTTAAAATTATATATAATGAGGATGCGCTTTGGCGTGTCCTTTTTTTATTCTACACTGGAATTTCCGCAAAACACGGATTAGGAGATAATTTTGGGTCTCCTTACTAATCAGGCATAAATTGTAGTCAAGCGAAAAGGGAAGTATTTTACATTCGTTCCTTTGTTATCATTTTTTTCTCGAGCCTGAAGGGCTCAAAGATAATAGCCCGGGGTCAATGAGCACAGCGAATGCCACCCTGGGATATTAATGTAGCAGTAAGTACCGACGCAGGTTTTAAAAAATATTTGGAAAGCAAATCGCGTTTGCGTCGGAATAGCAAAAAGCTTATCCTTAAAGCTTAAAAGGTTGAAACCCAAACGTTAGGGCAGTACCGATAATTCGTGAGTCAAAGCTTGATTTTAGGATCGTGGATTTGTCTTCCTAAATTTATTTCACGCCTCATTCCAGCCCTCCTGCTTGATAAGCAGGGAGAAGCAAACGCACAAAATAAATTGATGCTGATTAATTTTTATTTTGTACATTTAATAGCCTTAGTGATTTGATATATTGACAGTTCCAAACACCTATTGTCATAAACTGTCAAGTTTATTGAATCAATACCATCAATTATTAACTAGTAACTAAACAATTTTCCCATGAATGAATTCAAAAAATTTATAGCCAAAGGAAATGTACTTGAAATGGCTGTCGGTCTGATTATGGCACTTTATTTTGGTGCCATAATAAAATCATTGGTGAATGATATTATTATGCCCCCTGTGGGAATTATATTAGGCGGAGTTGATTTCTCTGATCTAAAAATTATTCTGCAATCGGCAGTAATAGAATCAGTTCCTGGTGCGGGTGATGCTGTTGGCGAAGTTGCAATTGCTTACGGCTTGTTTATTAATGCAATTATCACCTTCCTGATTGTTGCTTTCGCTATTTTTATGATTGTAAAGTCTTTCAATAAAATGAAAGCAAAAATGCAAAAGAAAGCAGAAGAAGCTCCTGCGGCACCTGCTGCTCCAAGTAAAGAGGAAGTATTATTAACTGAAATACGCGATTTGCTCAAAAAATAAATAACTGAACCAAAACAGAAAGGACTCGAAAGAGTCCTTTTTTTTTGTACCGTATCTTTCGAATCCCTTGTTCTATTATCGAACTACTACTAACTTCAGTTCGATTTTAAAACACAAAATAAATATCTGAATTACGACAAGTAACGAATATCTAAATAAAAAGTGCATAGTAACTAGTCGCCATATTACTGATGCCAAATAAGATGCATCATTTCTTTAAGTTGCTGTTTTACAGCAAATTAACTTTAGTCCTGACTGTAAGGCGTTCAGCTTACACCCTGCTGTTTTAACCGAAATTTAGAAATACAAGTCACTTGCCTTTAGGTTGTTGTGTTTAAAATAGGCTGCTTTAAAACATAAAGTTGTTACCACCCATAAACTGGTGGAGGAATGCTTCAACGCAATGGTCATGAATTGCTACGCGATGGTCGTAAATTACTACGCGATGGCGGAATACTTCTACGCAATGGTCGTAAATTGCAACGCGATGATCATGAATTGCAACACAATGGCGGACTGCTTCAACGCGATGGACTCAAATTGCAACGCAAACAACATAAACTCTATTTCTAAACTTCTATCCAAAGAAGGCATCAATCTAAATAGAACTTCTCTTTTTTGAAAATCCGTTTGCCCCAATATACGAATGGGGTATCGGCTGCAGCAACAATAAATTTCAAGAAATACGTGCTTATAAATATTTCCCACATAACAGCAGTTTCAAATACTCCCCAAAAAGCAATAAGTACAAAAACAGTACTATCAATAAACTGAGAAACAAATGTGCTTAAATTATTGCGTATCCAAATTTGGCTGTCTTTTGGAAAATGTTTGCGCCAAAAATGATAAGCCCAGATATCATGCCGTTGGGAAAGTAAATATGCAGCAAGACTGGCAATAGCTATGCGGGGCATTAAACTAAATATTGTACTGGTTGCTTTGTGTGCAAGGCCTGCAAACTCATCTCCTTCCAGGGGTATAAAAAATAAGGACAGATTCATTAATAGGGTCATGGAAATGAGGCTGAAAAATCCTATCCAAACAGCCTTTTTTGCCTCTTCTTTCCCGTAATTTTCCGATAAAATATCAGTCACTAAAAACGACGAGGCATAAACGATATTACCTAAAGTTGCAACAAGTCCAAAAAGCTCAACGGTTTGAATAACTTGAATATTGGCAACAATAACAGAAATTGGAATCCATATAATAAGTCCCCATTTACCAAATATGCGATATGCTAAAATAATTAACAGGAAGTTTGCCAGCAACATGACCAGCCATAAAATTTCGTTTTGCATTTTTTTATTTTTTTTGCTGAAGCAGGAAAGGATACTCACAAACAATTGTTGTTAGGCCTTATTTTTACTTCGTTGCAGGGAGATGCCACCTGCTTTGTTTGTACTAAATTCAGGATGCAAATGTAAGGAAAAATTCATCGCGAATAAATTCCATGAATAATATCGCACAAACGCCCCCTGCTGGTGCGCGATTATCGCGTTTAGTTAGGCTAAATGCTAAAACTACAGTGTGTTAAGGAGATAATTATATCGTTGAGACGCAGAATTTTGAGCCTCAACGGGAAATTTAAAACGCACTCAAAGAAAAGGAAATCAGTAAATTTGCAAACATGCTCCCCGTTTGATCCTCATACCCAACCCGAATTCCCAAATCGACAGGTGCAGAAAAGCGAAGCACATGCAAATCGGTACTTAGCTCAGCACCAAAAGATGTAAATGCATCCTTATATTCATATAAATTCTGATTCATATCTGAAAATTTACCTTTTTGATATCCGTAATCGAAAAAAGCGTTCATCTTTACTCGTTTAAAATAGGCCAATGGTCCCATATTCCAATCGGGATAAAACAATGGCAAGGCGTAATCAATTCCTGTGGAGAAAATATCCTCACCATAAATATCATACATACCACGAGGACTTTTAATCGTATTTGAGAATCGGGAATTATAGACTGAACGGTTTTGGTACCCGCCATAGAGTTTAATGCCATGATGCTTTGCGAAACCTGGGAAGTACAGGTAACTTTCGGCCGACCATGTTTCTCCCAGCTTCGAATCGCCAAATGGTGTGTGTCTATAGTTCAATTCCAGCACCTGAGCCCATTGGTACTGCACATCGCGAGGAGCTGTTTTTACAATGTTATAGGCAAAAATCTGATACTCCATAATTTCCTGAGTAAAATCCTTATCACCAAAATCGTACTCGCCCAATGGTAAAGGATTTGCTTGTGTAGTAGCTAAAGTTGTATATTTCATGTTTGCCAGCTTAGCCAAACTGTAGGTTACTTTTGGTATTATGCGTGTGGAATATTTCCCTCCCGAAAGATCGAATGGTAAACGGATACTATTTTCCCATCCCCATTGTTTTAAAGCGCGGTTCACCAATACTGTATCTATCTGAGAAGGAGTAATTCGATCGGCAAGCGTCCAAAACTGTGATTCTTTATTGCCAACTGTCAGTTTCGAATCGAAAATGGGAAACAGTCCCTGATAGGACATATTCACGTAAAACTGCCCGTTTTGATAGCCCTGTTCTTTTTTGTAACCAACTGTGGTCAGCAATGTACTCAGCTTATTTTGTGAAGCCACAGACACGCCTATATCGGATTCTTGTTCCAGCCCATCGATAAAAACCGGAGCCCAGGAATGAAAATTGAACAGATGTCCCAATTTTGAGTAATTCTTCACTTCGAATCGATCCAAATTAGTAGTATCCGGAGATAACTTTTCACCCAATTGCTCCGATAAATTTTCGGCTAATGGGAATGTCTTGAAATTGCCAGCCCACTCTGTCCAATTATCAGCTTGACTGGTAGTTTTAACCGGCAGATAGCCATCGGATGTGTAATCGGAATAATAGAGCTGATTTTTATTTACATGTGGATCGCGTGCGCCAAACCTTGACGAAGTAACCTGATAAATTTTTTCGCTTGATTTATTGAAAGCAAAAACATTATCGATTCCCGTAAAACTGGCTGTAAAAAAGACATGATCATCGGTTACCTCCAGCTGAGACATTTCATGTGCTCCAAAAGAAAACAAGCTGGTTCTGCTTCCTGAATTTAAATCGAGAGATACCAATTGCTTTCCTTCTTTATTTAAAAGAATATATAATATCGAATTGTTCTTGTTCCACTTTGGTGATAATATAAATTCATCTTTCCCTGCCGTGATTCTTTTCTCAAGCAGTTTACTTTCGGCATTGAGTATCTCCAAATGATTATCGCCCAATTCATCAATTTCAACAGCTGTAATTTGCTTTCCATCATCTGAAAAAGCAGGTGCAAACAAAGAATTTTCATATTTGATTTTACTTCTTTTTTTCAAATTGGTATCATACATCACCAACACACTTTTATCGGCCTTTTCCCAACGTAAATTCTCTTTTCGTTCTGACCAAATCAGTTTGCCGTTTTTGTAATCGAAACCCGAATTAAAATCGTATCCGGGAACGAAAAGTTTTTTCTTACTGCCGTCTTCGCTGATTATTTCAAAGTAAGCAGCATCTGCCAAGCCTTCTTTCAATACAATCACTTCTCCTGAAGTGCCAACATGCGGAAAGCGTTGGTTTGTGTATACCTGCTCACGATTTGCCAATGCTTCAAATTTCGTAAGATTTAATTGTGCATCCTGAACTTTCCATTCCCACTGCAACTCCTTCATGGTATCGTAATACAACATCAGTTTGCCATCAGCCCGGGTATTTTGCTCTTTTACCTGTTCCCAATCAATATCCTCTACACTTATTCCTTGGGCCAGAATCTCTTTTTGCTTATCGGATAAAGAAACAAATACAGAATCTCGCTTCGCATTCATTCCATTTTTAATTCCATCGGCAAAACTTGTAATGCCTAAAGGTCTTCTCCCAACCCGGTTGAGTGTTTTCTCCCACAATTCATCTCCGTAATGGGTTTTTGCTTTGCCTACCAAATAATAGCCTAATTTGTACCGATCAGTCACATAATCCTGATAAGATCCATTGATTGCTTTATCGTAAGAATAGTTGCCCTTTTCAATCAATTGAGCCCGCAGCTCCTGCTCAAAAAATGGCAATCGTCCACGGCCCAACTCACTTAAGGCTGTTTCGGCACAAACAGCATCGCCTTCCAGAAACCAAGCTGGCAAATACAAACCGACTACTACCATGGTCGATTGCTGGCCAAATATATAGTTTAAAAAACGAGTAAATCCTTGTTCTAATTTATCCAACTGAATAACATGCCGGTATTCATGAGTCGTTACATGATCAATCCATAACTGAGCGTCGTTATCGGGCGAAGAAGTATTATAAATCTCCATTCGTTTAGGAGCCCATGCCACCATCCCATTACTTGTAGCACTTTGGGTATGCACAACTACTGAAAATTTCTTAGGTTGATGATTGAGATCTTTTCCGCCCTTTTGAAGTAAATCCTGAAAAATAGCAGCCATATATTTGGCTTTTTCTTCATAAGCTTCAGGAAATATAATTTGAAAATCATTCGTGTTAATTTGTTTCCAGCTAATGGAAGCAGGATCTTGTCCGGTAGTAAAATATTGTCCCTTAGCAAGTCCCCAAGTTGTTATCAAACAAAAGAAAACCAAACCTATTTTAACAAATTTCATCATATAATAATATTGATCGTGTATTTTAAATTTTAACAAAAACAAGTTAGAAGACTGAGCTGTACAACAAAACACTCTTATTAAAGTCTGATAACTAGACTTGCAGTAGAGTAATATCAAAAACTTAAACGATACATTACTGCTCCGAATAAATAATAATTTTGCAAACGACTAAAAATACTTATTTTTAATTGAATTTAAACTTCCATATGAATATCGATAAATATAAAATCACGAAAAAGGTAAGCTTAGCCAATACCGACACTTTCAAAGAAATTGAAGATGCTAAGGACAAATTAAAGCACATTCGCAGAGAAATTAGCGAATTGCAGGATGTCATGTATGCACATGGAAAATACAGCATGCTTATTTGCTTGCAAGGTATGGATACATCCGGAAAAGATAGTTTAGTGCGTGAGGTTTTTAAAGATGTGAATGCCAGAGGAGTTGTGGTACACAGTTTTAAGGCACCTACTTCGAATGAACTAAAGCATGATTTTTTGTGGCGGCATTACATTGCACTTCCGCAAAGAGGTAAAATTTGTGTTTTTAACCGCACACATTACGAAAATGTATTGGTTACCCGAGTACATCCCCAATATATTTTGGGAGAAAACATTCCTTCGGTAACTGGTCTTGATGATTTAGATGATGCCTTTTATCACAAACGCATGGAACGAATTGTTTATTTTGAAGAGCACATTGCCGAAAGTGGGACTATTATTTTAAAATTCTTTTTACACCTTTCAAAAGACGAACAGAAAAAGAGATTGTTTCGAAGACTTAGAATGAAAGTAAAAAACTGGAAGTTTTCCAAAGATGATTTGAAAGAAAGAAAATCGTGGAGTGCTTATCAGGAGTGCTACGAAGATGCAATTAACCGCACCTCGAAGGACTTTGCTCCCTGGTATGTTGTTCCTGCCGACGACAAAGCTACAGCAAGACTTATTGTAGCTGAAACAATACTTCAAAGCTTGCAATCTTATAAAGACATGGTGGAACCTAGTCTCGACAAAGAGACTTTATCGCATTTAGATGAGTTTAAAAAGCAACTTGAAAATGATTAATAATACGAATTAATGAGTAATGCCAAAATCATATTGGCGAACAAAGTCTCAAAATACAAAAATCAAGATAAATCTTCTTTTATCTTGATTTTATGTACTTCCCTACTAACCATCACAATCAATATTTTCACAACGAACAGTTCACATTATAAGCCTGATTTGATTTGCAATATTCGATTTCTATGCAGACCTTTGCCTCCTTAAATAATGAAGGAACCATTAGGTTCTTAAGAACACAAGACTATGAGTGAAATAATCATTAAAACACCGGAACAAATTGAGGGAATTCGAAAAAGTTCTCAATTAGCAGGAAATACTCTAAAATATATTAGCGATTTCGTTAAAGAAGGAGTTAGCACAGAATATTTAGATCAGTTGATTGAAGAATACATTCGAAATAATAATGCAATACCTGCACCTCTTAATTATCATGGTTTTCCAAAATCATGTTGTATTTCTTTAAATAATGTAATCTGCCACGGTATTCCGGATGAAAAAACCATTCTTAAAAATGGTGACATTTTGAATATTGATGTGACTACAATTTTAGATGGTTACTTTGGAGATACCAGTACCATGTTTACTATTGGAGAAGTTTCAAAAGAAGCAGCTAATTTGGTTGAAGATACTGAACACGCCATGTATTTGGGAATTGACCAAGTTAAACCTGGCAATTACTTTGGCAACATCGGTTTTATGATAGGACGTTTTGCCAAAGGAAAAAAATACAGTGTTGTCTACGAATTTTGTGGTCATGGTGTTGGCATCGAATTTCACGAAGCGCCTCAAGTTGAGCATATCGCTCCCAAAAATTCCGGACCAAAGATGAAAGCAGGTATGGTTTTCACCATTGAACCAATGATTAATTTGGGTAAACCAAGAGCCATTGTTGATGAAAAAGATGGCTGGACAGCTCGTACTATTGACAAGAAGTTATCCGCACAATTCGAACATACAATTTTAGTAACTGAAGATGGATTTGAAATTCTTTCGGATGTAGGTGATTATGATATTTTCAAGTAAATATCAGTAATAACTTACTTCTATATAAATATCAAGAGGAACCGTTTCAAAATCAATTTTGGAACGGTTCTTTTTTTGCTTTTACAAAAGCCTATTTTGTTGTAAATTCGATTCGTTAATTTAAATCAGAAAAATGAAAAATATAGCTGTTATATTGGCCGGAGGAAGTGGAAAACGTATGGGTGGATCTATACCTAAACAATTTCTACTGCTTGGCGGAAAACCAATCATTCAGCATTCTATTGAAACATTCGAAAAGCATTCCTTAATCGATGAAATTTGTATTATTATTCATTCTGATTTTATTCAGGAGATTGACAGTATTGTTCAGAACAATCAATTTAAAAAAGTGATGCACATTTTACCGGGTGGTAAAGAAAGAAGTGATTCAAGTCTTGCGGCTATTAATGCATATCAAGAAAATCGAGATATCAACTTAATCTTTCACGATGCCGTTCGTCCATTCGTAACCGACAAGATCATTACTAATGTAATTTCTCAGCTTAAAAAAGGAAAATCGGTTGCCGTTGCTATAACAACAGTCGATACGATTTTTCAGGTCGACGAAAATGATCGAATTGTTTCTGTTCCGCAAAGAAGCTTTTTAAGAAGAGCTCAAACCCCGCAAGCATTTTCATACAAGGTGATTAAAAAAGCCTACGACATTGCCATGCAAGATGCTAATTTTGTTGCTACCGATGATTGTGGAGTGGTATTGAAATACCTGCCAAATGAAGCCATCTATATTGTTGAAGGCGATGAATCAAATATCAAAATTACTTTTGAAGGAGATTTGGTATTTGGGGAGCAGATTTTAATAAATACGAAGTTAAAATTTCCTAAGTAAAATTATATATTTGCACAAACTGATAGAACAACTAAATCACATAGCAACAAATAAAACAAATGGAAAATAATATATCAACCTCACTTCTTATAACTACATATAATAGTCCTAAGTTTCTAGATTTAGTTTTTAGAAGTATAATGAAACAAACTGTTATGCCTGACGAAGTTGTTATAGGCGATGACGGCTCAAAAAAAGAGACAAAAGATATTATTGATTCTTACCGTGATAAATTACCATGTAAAATCAAACATGTATGGCAAGAAGACAATGGATTTCAGAGATGTAGAATATTAAACAAAGCCATAGCTCAGGTCACCTCTGACTATATTTTGCAAGTAGATGGCGATATCATAATGCATCCAAAATTTGTAGAGGATCATATTTCCGCAGCAAAACCAAGACAATTTGTTTGCGGTAACAGAAGTTTCGTTCGTAAAAATAAAACTAGTCGCTTAATTGATAAGCCTGATAAACTATCATTTAATATTCTGGACATAAAAAAACGCAAAAGATTTTTCAGAATCCCATGCTTATCTCCCTTTTACAGAAACAAACGAAGTAATACCTCAAGAAAGGGAAATGTGGGATGTAATATGGCCTACTGGAAAGAAGATATTGTGAAAATTAATGGTTATAACGAAGGTTTTGTTGGTTGGGGATACGAAGATATTGAAATGGTCGAGCGCCTAATGAACTCAGGAGTAAGAAAAACAACTTTATTGTTTATGGCTGTAGAATATCATTTGTATCATCCTAAAAGTTCAAGAGCTAGCTCTATAAAGAATAAGAAAATGTATTACGATTGTAAAAATCTAAGCTTGTCCTTCTGTGAAAATGGAATTAATAAATATATTGACACGATCCAGTAAAATGTATAAATAATATAGGGTTAGACTTTAACGAAGTCTAACCTTTTTTTTTAATATGACAAACTGATTATACTGTTCACCTTTCCTGATTGAACTTCACCAATTTACAATTGATTGTTTGGTGGATAGATATATGAATATTCTTATAGTATCATATACAAAAAAAGAATGATTATTTATTTTAAGAATTAAACCGCAAGCAGAGCACTTAATTATCAACCCTTAATGCACTCACAATAAATCTCATAAGTATTCTTCCCCATTACTTCATCAGTAAACCGATCATTCAGTAACTTTTCAGCATTAACCATTATATCATATCTTAATTGGCCGTCAACCCTTAACCTTAAAGTATTCTCCGATAACGACTTTCCCAAGTCTCCGATAAAAGCCCAGACGACTCATGTTTTATAGCTTCTGGGATAGCTCCAGCCATTGTTGCAATCACTGGTACTTTATTTGCTAAAGCTCATAAATTGTAAGCGCACATTAGTGTGAATTGGACATAAAAACCTGCGATTGCCAAGAACAACAATAGGTTCGTTTTTCACTTTTACACCTTACAGTATAGCTCTACAAGATCCTAATATTATTTAGACAGATCATTATCGTGTTGTTATAAAATGCCTCCCTAACGAATAGATCCTTCTTGTTGAAGGAAACGAATCGAATATAAAACTACCTTTGAGCAGAATTTAGTGCAGGAAGAGTAAATATTAAAAAGCAGAAATTAATTCGATTAATATCATATCAATTTTTTCTGCCTAACAAATAAGCAATCTTGTTATTACCTGTCATTTTCTTATTAATCATGATTAAAGAAATATTCCATAAAAAAAAACTATTTTTAGAGCAAACAATAACACAAATCAAGCCCCACAATTCTATTTAATTGGCTTGATTACTTAAACTAAATCACATGAGTAAAGAAAGAATTATAGTATATACCTCGGGGACATTTGACATGTTTCACAGCAATCATCTAAAGATGGTTAACTACGCCAAAGCCTTAGGTGATCTTCTTATTGTTGGTGTTAGTACTGACGAGCTAGTTAGTTCCTACAAAGCACCTCCAATTGTCCCCTTTGAAGAAAGATTAGCTATTATTGAAGGAATGAAAGCTCCTGATATGGTTATTCCACAAAGATCACTTGACCATACTGAAATAGTAAAGAAACTTCATATTGACATTTTTGTGGTTGGTGACGATTGGACAGGCAAGTACGATTATCTTGAAGACCAAGGAGTAAAAGTTTTTTATTTCCCATATGGTGCAGGAACAAGCAGTACTGTTCTGAAGGAAAAAATCTATGAAAGCTATTCTGAGATTAAAAAGAGAATAGATAATCATGAGAATCCTGACATTATCAAAATCCCAAATAAAAAGTAAATGAAATATGCATTCGTAACCGGATCTACCAAAGGAATTGGAAAAGCTATTGGACTTAAATTACTACAAGAAGGGTATTTTGTAGTTTTTAATTACAGTAATTCTGAAGAATCAGCAGAGCATTTAAAAGCAGAAATCAGTGTTTTATATTCTGATCATTTTTCAATTTTAAAAGCAGATTTATCAGATTTAAATCAGGTAGAAATAGTTGCGACTCAATTGAGGCAACTTCTCCCCAAAATTGATTTGCTGGTTTTTAATGCTGGTTTAACTGATCGAAGTCCTTTGGGTGAGGTAAAACAAAAAGATTGGCTTAGCGTTTTTAATGCCAATGTAAATGTTCCCTTTTTCTTACTACAAGAATTAGTACCAAACATTACCAAAGGAGGAAATATTATTTTTATTGGTTCGATGCTAGGCAATATTCCTCATTCTGCTTCTATATCTTATGGAGTTACTAAAAGTGCAATTCATTCATTGGTCAAAAATATGGTGAAATTCCTTTCACAGGATAAAATTAGGATAAATGCAATTGCTCCAGGCTTTGTAGATACTGATTGGCAAAAGGATAAACCAGAATGGCTTCGTGAAAAGATCAAATCAAAAATTGCACTTAAGAGGTTTGCCAAAGAGGAAGAAGTAGCAAATATTTGTCATCAAATAACACAAAACGAATACCTTACAGGCCAAGTCATTCAGCTCGACGGAGGCTATAATTACGAATAAGAAAGAGGGCAATGCCCTCTTTCTTATTCGTAATTATTTCGTTTTATCAGAATGGTTTTTTTCTAAAACATCAACC
Organism: Labilibaculum antarcticum; assembly: GCF_002356295.1. NCBI lineage: Bacteria > Pseudomonadati > Bacteroidota > Bacteroidia > Marinilabiliales > Marinifilaceae > Labilibaculum > Labilibaculum antarcticum. The sequence goes on from NZ_AP018042.1 coordinate 258,043, forward strand.
ATTCGAACCGAAACTTTTCCATCAACAAGTCCAATAATTTCATGTGTACATTCAGCTCTTCGTTGTTTGAAATTCTCTGGGCTTGCCAGCTCTTTTTCTACGCCCTTCTTTAGGTCTTTGTAATGCCATATATTCTCACCCAAATCACGGAATTGATCCATTGCAGGCTCCATTCTCTTCCTCAATTTTCGTTGACCAAATAACCTGTAAGTCAGCCTCAATTTTAAGAATCGATTTAGAATAACGGGCTTATCAAGTGCTGCAAATTCAAATACTACTGATGATTCATCGGATATTAATAAATCAGCCAAAGCATAGAAAGGAACAATATTAAAATCGTCGAAACCTGCAACATATACATTTTTATACTTTGCCCAAATATCAAGTTTTCTTCTCTGACGTTTATATTTTTTTCGAATATAAGAAAAGAAATGTGGTTTAATAATTAAGTTGTAGTCTTTGAATTGTTCAGGGAAATTATTTGGCATTCTTTCCAATGAACTTGGATAAAAAGTAGGAGCATATAGCAATGTCTTTTTACATCGATCAAATCCGTACGTTTCGTACATTTTGTCGACCTCTTCATTACTCATGGCCAATACATCATCCAACTTCGAGAAACCAACATTTTCCAAAATTGTTTTCGCATCTGGATATAACTCTTTTAACTTTCGTAACCTGAAATCGCCTTCAATAAAACGGATATCAAATTTATTCTTTTCCTCGGCAAAAGCACTTCGTTTAGTTCCAATACCATGTACGATTAATACCGATTTCTTATAAGGTATATTTACATCTGGATGTTCGTCTCCTCCACAAATTAAATACTCAATGCTAGCATTATCAAGCCCATTAATTCCAAGTTGGAATGAAAGATTTTTATCTTCGCATATCTTGATAATTCTTTCATTTTGGTCAAACATATCCCTACTCGTAGTTCCCTTCAAAACAATCAGATATGGCAACCCTCTCCTTTTCATTTCCTTCGCCACGGGTAAGAATTGTGGCAAAAAATAAATTTGCTCAGTATAAAAAACTGCAAAATACTTCGTCACATTCATAAATATCTATTTAACTATTAGTAAACGACCTCTTAAAGCCACCCAACCAATCATTAACAAAAAACTACACACTTGTCAAAACGTTAGTTATACAATTGGATTTATTACAAAAAAAAGCTTCAATCTGCTCAATAATTTCAAGTGGTGTTATCTGAGAAATAAATAAGCTTTCATCAAGCAAACTATTTTCATTTTTCAAATAAACTCCGAAATCAACTTTAGGCTTCACGGTACAAAAAGGACTTGTAGATTTACCAAGAAGAACAATAAAAGGGGTTTCTGCCGATGCTGCTATATGCATTGGACTAGAGTCAATGGTAACCAGTAAATCCAAATTAGAGATAACATTTACAAACTGTGGAACAGTTAATTTACCCGTCAGATTTCTCACAAAATTGTGATCTGAAGCAGAAATTTGATTGATATATTCTGATCCGCGACTGACCTCCGACTTTCCACCTAATATTACCAAATTATATTTGTTCAATTTTAGTAACTCGTGAATTAATGAAATGCTATTTGATTTCGGATATGATCTACCTTTCTGCTCATCAAACCCTAAGCTTAATCCAACTATAGGACGTTTCTCATCGAAATCACCAATAAAATTACCTTCCGGAATAGAAATGTTTAATTCAGGTAAGATTTTATATTTATCATTCAAATACGAATTTACGAGTTCAGCATAATGATTGACATAATGTCTTCTCCTTTCCATCTTCAGCCCATAAGTAAGTAAAACACCTCTTGATTCATTCTTATAACCGATCACATGACTAATCCTGGCCAATCTAAAAATCAGGGCATTTAAAAAACTATTATGAAACAATACCCCTAAATCATATTTTTCAGATCTTATTTTTCCAATCAATTTTATAACATTAAGAATTCGATTCCCTTTCTTTTTCGTATCATCAATAATAATTTCTTCAACTCTAGTAAAATCTTGAAATAATTCTGAGATTGGCTCCTTACAGACTATGGTAAGCATAGCAGTTGGGTATTCTGTAAGCAAAAGTTGTAAAGTAGGAGTGCTCATTATCGAATCTCCCAAAAAATTGGGTAGTCGCACAATGATCTTCTTTGCATTTTTTATAGGGACAATACTATTTTTCATGATTGCTCTATTTTCTTAATTTGGATTTCAAAGCCTTTTTCCGATTGATTTTTGCCTTGTGCTCTTTATCAAATTGAATCAGTAACTTTACTGCTTCGTTCTCATCCTTGCCATTTATTCTTGCATATTCCCGAGCAACAACTTCCAATTCCTCTTCGTTTGCCCAAATCTGAGAAAAGTTTTGAAGTCCTTTTTGGTAGTCTATTTCTTCAAACCTCATTCTGTTAATATCCACAACACTAAACTCATATTTACAATCATCAAGTTTCTTAATAAGTATATTCCCTCTAGAATAATCAAGATGATGTATCCCATTTTTATGAAGCTTATTGTAGGTAAATACGGCAAATTGTTTTAAAATATTATTCTTGTCAGGATAATCAAATCCGATTAAATCTCTTATCGTTAAATCATATTCATAATGACATGATACATAAAAGCTCCGGTTGAATAATCCCCCCTTCAATAGCTCAACACAAGCAACAGGTTCTGGTGTATTTGCTCCACAATCAATCATTTTCATTGCATACTCATAAGAGTGCTTAGATTTAGACCCTCGTAACCAGGCATATGCAATTTTATTAATTAGATGTGGAATTTTAAAAGACTTAACATTTATTTTAATTCCTTCAACTTCGATTACTTTTATTTCGTTGCGTCCTTTGTATATGGATGTACCAATTTCTTCAAATTTATCGGGTAATTCGATTAAAAAGCTTTTTAGCTTATTGTATTTAGGATTAACATGTACTCTCATTCAATTATTTATTTACAAATACCTTAATAATTTCCTTCATCGAAACCGATCCTATTTCAGGGAAAGGAATATTATCAAGAGGATAAAATTCAAATCCTGAGATATCATCTTTTGCGTTTAAATTAGAAAAAGACTCAATTTTGCAAATATAGGCTAAATCCAAGGTGAATACGCTTAATCCTCCGTAAACATATTCATTTGGACAAGACATGAAGTAGGATAATTCGGTAATTTCCACACCCAATTCTTCCATAATTTCCCGACAAAGAGCTTGTTCTGCTGTTTCCATTACATCCACAAATCCTCCGGGTAAATCGAGCATTCCTTTTTGGGGTTCAACAGCTCTTCGGGCAAGCATCAACTCCCCTTTATCGTTAACGATTAAAGCGGCGACTGCTGCAGAGGCATTTACATACAAATGAAAATTACAGTTCTCACACAAAAATGAATTGTCACTTTTATAGAGAAACTTAGCTCCTCCGCATTTGGGACAATATTTTATTACCTTTTGAGGAAACGTAGGACTCATCTTCCATTTTTTTAATGAACCGCAAATCTACTTGAATGAAATTAGTTTCACAAAAATCAAAGCTTATTTTTAAATGAATATTGACATTATATTTATTTGGATTGACAAAAAATAAGCCTGTAAATCCTATTTAGCTGTTTGATCTTTTGAAAAAGTTATTACTTTTAAAACGAAGTAAATAACTAATGGGACGAGCCAACCTCGTTTCTATCCTAACCCTTTTATTGAGGTTTATCTTTTTCATGTTTCAATAAGTCGCTATTACTGATTAAGAAAAGATATTCTGGCCGCCCATTATTTTTATTTGCTAAATTGAAAACAAGAATAAAAATCTAACCCAACTACCATAAGACCAAAAAAGGCAAATTCCGTATGGAATTTGTCTTTTTTATTTATTACCTCCCAGTAAAGTTATTACTTCCTTTAAGATCTCATTCTCTTTTCTCTGATCTCTTACTTGTTCTTCCAATGATTCAATTTTCTCATTAGCAGGTTCGTGAATATTGATCTGCTCAGCCACAATTCGAAAAAAATTGATCTTTAGGGCTTTGCTAATGGTTTCAAGTCGGGCAACTTGAATACTATCGCTTTCTAAAATATTGTATACCGATGAAGGTGCGATGTGTAATCGTTCAGCAAGTTCGACTGACGAAACTGCTTGTTTTTTCATTTCCTCCTTAATTAATTCATTCACCTTAAGATCGGATTGTATTTGCATCAATTTCTTCATAATGAAATGTTTTTTTTACGATTAACAGGATCTAATTTATTCAAATCTATCTAAATATCAAACAAATAAGCGATAACTATTCATATTTACTCTATTTTTTACCCTATCTTATCTACTATTCCAAACATCATTTCTACTATCCAATGGTACATTTATATTATTCCATAGTACATTCCTATTTTTCCAAATAGCATCTCTTTTGCTTCTCAGTACATTTCTATTTTTACACATCACATTTCTATTGCTTCATGTAGCTTATCTATTTTCTTGTATGCTTTCTCTATTATAGAATAGAGACATCCTGTGTTTATTGAATAAAATCAAATAATTAGATTGGTGTAAAATCTGAATTTTAGAATCACTTTTCAATATCCGGTGGCCTTACTATCGGCATGTCTTTTAGTATCAGCCACACCAATGTATTCCTCCGAATCTGAAACAAAAATATTGGACATCACGCCTATTTTTGCTTGAGACTTTATTACATGTCCTGCTGCTTTGAGTTTATCTAAAACATTTTTCGATGGAAAATCTGTCTCAACATATACCTCATCGGGTAACCATTGCGAATGGATTCTTGGAGCATTTACAACTTGTTGAGGTGCCATTTCAAAATCAATGCGATTAATAATGTTTTGAAATACTGATGTGATTATTGTCGATCCTCCCGGGGAGCCCAATACCATGAACAACTTCCCATTTTTCTCCACAATTGTAGGCGTCATACTACTTAGCATCCGTTTTCCGCCTTTTATAGCATTCGCTTCACCGCCAACCAATCCGAACTGATTTGGGAAGCCAGGTTTGCTGCTAAAATCATCCATTTCATTATTTAGGAAAAAGCCACCGCCATCAACGACCACTTTGCTTCCGTAATTGCCATTTAATGTTGTGGTAACAGCAATTGCATTCCCTTTTGAATCAGCAATAGAAAAATGAGTTGTTTCGAAACTTTCTATTAGTTCAACAGTTCCCGCTTTAATATCCTGAGAGTTTGTTTTCTTATCCATCTCAATGTCAGAAAAACGATTCTCTAAATACGCCTCATCGATTAATCGATCAACAGGAACCTCGTAATAATCCGGATCACCAAGCCAGGTAGCCCGATCGGCATACACTCTTCTCTCCAGCTCGACCATTAAATGGATGTGCTCAAAAGATCCAAAATCAAATTCATTCATTTTGTACTGCTCTGCACCATATAACAATTCCAGTAATGCAATTCCTCCACTTGATGGCGGAGGCATTGAAATGATTTTGTGTGCACGGTACTCACCCATTACAGGTGTTCTCCATACCGATTGATATCCCTGAAGATCTTCTGCCGTAATCATACCGCCATTCTTTTGCATTTCGGAAACAATTAAATCAGCAGTTTCACCTTCATAAAAACCATTTCGTCCATTTTCTTTTATCCGTAATAACGCTCTTCCCAAAGCTATATTAATCAATGTATCTCCTTCTTCAAAAAGATTCTCTCTCACATAAGGATTTGTCTCTTTCCCTTTATTCTGATTTCTGATTTGATCTCGATAATCATTTAATTTATTCGCTTCCGACAAACTTAAAGCAACACCATTCATGGCCAATTTAATTGCTGGGGCAACTAATGCCTTCCATTCCATTTTTCCATATTTCTGATGTAGTTTTACCATTCCATCAACCGTACCGGGAACTCCAACTGCCAAATGCCCTTTCTGACTCAAATCAGAATTTACATTCCCCTTCTTATCGCAATACATCTGCTCATAGGCTGCTCTTGGAGCTGTTTCTCTAAAATCGAGAGAATTGTATTCTCCCTTAGAAGTACGGATTACTGCAAAACCTCCTCCGGCAATATTTCCAGCTCTTGGATAGGCCACTGCCAATGCAAATTGAACTGCAATAGCTGCATCGAAGGCATTCCCCCCTTTTTGCAGTATTTCATTTCCAACTTCGGAAGCCAAATAATGAGCGGTTACCACAATCCCATTTTTATAGGATTTGGGCTTTTGAGGACTACTGCATGAAAAGACAAACAGAGAAATAAATAAAAGAATTGATAGACATTTAGTAGTGCGCATGGTCAGTAGATTAGTAAAATCTCCTAAAGATAAATAGGATTTGTTCATTACAACAATAGATTGTTAGATATCAGACATGAGATATTCGATTGGTTTACAGAATGCTTGTTTTCTGATCTTCACATTGAGATATCCATTCAGTAAATCACAATAGAAATCAAGGATTTACAAAATTTCAAGAAACTATTGATACAATACATTTCAAGAAAAAGAGCTGTTGCATTGCAACAGCTCTTTGACTTATGTCAGCTTCATTTTTTTAAAGCCAAATTCTTTTTAGTTGAAAATGTATCGTACTCCAATTTGTAACTGCCATTTTGAGTTAACAGATATATCATCAATGTACGAATCCTTTAAATCGGGATCGAACTGCAACCATGGAGTCCCATTATTATCAACTCCATTTACAGTAATTGGATTGGTTGTGTTTGCATATTGACGAACTCCCCAGTTAGAACTGATCATGTTTCCAAGATTTAATACATCGATAGAAAATTGAAGTGTATTTTTATTATTTCCCACCATAAAGTTATAATCCTGCATGAATCGGAAATCCATTTGACCAAACCAAGGCGTCATAGTTCCATTGCGCTCAGCATACTCACCACGTCTGTCTTTTAGGTAATCATCCTGACTAATAAATTTATCCAAAGCAATCCACTGCTGCGAAGCATTTGCTGCAACAACACCAACCCCGCTGCCATCAACAGTACCAAAATTAATATCATTTGAATTTCTTGGAACATAGATTAAGTCATTGTTTGCAATGGCATCGCCATTAATATCACCAGTATAGGTATAAGAGTAACGATTTCCTTTACCAGCTTCGTAAAACATAGCAAATGAAGAAGCAAATTTACCGTAGCTTACTTTATACATAGCCGAAGCAATAATTCTGTGCTGCAAACCATATCTTGACCATGAGTAAGCAGGATCGTTAGGATTACCCACCACAGGGTTTCTTTGGAATGCATCTGCTGCAATCTCAGCAGGAATAGAAGTTAAATCTTTTGCACTTAAATAAGTATAGGCAACATCTGCAGATAAACCAGAATCCCATCTTTTGGATAATTTAGCCGTTGTTGTAAACTGATAGCCTTTCCTGGTATTATCCAGAACAATCGCACCCGCTTCCAAAAACGATTCTGATCCTGCGGAAGCAGAATAAATATTCACCTCATTAAAACCTGCAAACTGAGCACGGGTATCTCCTGTTCCTGATAAATTTCCTGATGGAGGCAGCATGTTGTAATTATGGTGAACAACCGCATTAACATCTTTCGAGTAGATTCCTTCAACAGTTGCTAACCAGCCATCTCCAAATTTCACATCCATTGCCAGGTTGTTTTTCCATACCTGCGGATATTTAAAATCATCGGCAGTTGAATTCAATTGAAATTCATAACCCGCATCAATTCGAGCATTGGTAGATTGGTTTCCTAACCATACAAAAGGAATACGACCGGTAAAAATTCCTGATCCACCTCGCAATTGCATGGTATTATCCCCTTTTACATCGTAATTAAATCCAAATCGTGGAGACCACATAATATTGGAATTTGGCCATGTAGCTGGATCCAATCGTACAGAATTTCCTTTTTCAGTAACCCAACCCTCGAAATTCTTAGCCCGATCAGTAGCCTCATCTTGTGGTATATCATTGTAATACTTTGGAAGATCGACACGCAATCCTAAAGTCAATTTCAAATCATCATTCACTTGAAATTCATCCTGAGCATAAAATGCAATTTGAGCAACATCAACATCCGACCATGCAAAAGCATTTTTATTGGCATCTGTCACATCCTGATTCAAATCATTTGTTGGATTACCAACAAAATAAGCAAAATCATCATTTAAGAAGTTTTGAGTACTGAATGCAGTAACCCAAGGATAATAGAATAGATTGAATGAATTCTCAAATTTAAAACGCTCGTAATTAAATCCAACTGTAATCGCATGACGATCTGAATAGTAAGTTAAATTATCAGAAACTTGGTATACATCCTGATTTAAAACATTATTGGTTGAAAACATTTCGGAACCAGCAGTAATTGCAACCTGACCTTGATCGTTCAAAATATCAATAACCGGGAATTGTGCAGATTTAGGAGTACGCTTATCACGGAAAGATGTATACCCAAGTAGTAATTTGTTAGAAATTTTACTTGAGAATCTTGAGTTTAATTCCCCAACAACAGAATTGATCTTATTAAAAATCCGATAAGAAGAATTTTCGAATGGCAAACGATAACTTGTTGCGCCACGACCACCAACAGCTTCGGGATGAGGAAGAATATCTTTCCATGCATCCAACATGTTGTAACGAAGCACTACCTTATGATTTCGAGAAATATTCGCATCCAGTTTAATCAAAAACTTATCATTTGATGTTTCGTGATTGTATCCTTGGTACGCTCCGGGATCGTATCCCCATTGATCTCTTAAATGGGATTGAACTGCTTTAACATCAGCTTCTGGAACCCGTGCTGTGTTTGAATTATTGCTATTAGTACCGTCATCAGCCACGAAACCGTGAGCCAATTGGTCTCTTCTTTCCTGCTCGTAATTAACGAAAAAGAACAATTTATTTTTAATCAACGGACCTCCAACACTAACACCATATTGTTTTGTGCTGAAATCGGTGTTTTTAACTTTAAGACCATTCACTTTATCTCCGATCATATTCTCATTACGAAAATAGTAGTAAGTTGTCCCCTTAAAATCGTTAGTACCCGATTTTGTTACTGCATTAACACCAGCCCCTGTAAAACCACCTTCACGAACATCAAAAGGAGCCAATGAAACCTGAATTTGATCAATTGCATCTAAAGATACAGGTTGAGCATCGGCCTGACCGCCAGGAGTCGAAACATCCAATCCGAAAGAATTGTTAAAAATAGAACCATCCAACGAGAAGTTGTTATATAGATTATTTCGTCCTCCGAAACTATTTCCGTCCGACTCTGGTGTTAATCGAGTTAAATCTCCCTGAGATCTTGAAATTGTAGGTAAGGCAACAATTTTCTCACGGTTTATATTTGTTTGGGCACCAGTTCTGTCCTGACTTATCACATCGTTCTTATCGTAAACAATTGTGATTTCATCAATCTGAACGTTGTCTTCGTGAAGAACCAAATTTATTTCCGCAGTTTTATTCAACTGTAAATAAATATTCTCTTGCTTTGTTTCCTTGTAACCAATAAAAGTTACAGTTACAGTATAAGGCCCACCAATTTTCATGTTTCGCATATCGAAACGACCATCGTCTTGGGTAATGGTTCCATACTGTGCTCCTGTTGGAGTATGGGTAGCGACTACGGTTGCGGCAAAAACAGGAACATTGCCTGGATCAACAATTTTCCCACGCATTGATGAGGTTGTCACCCCTTGAGAAAAAGCATTTGGCAAGAAACCTGCCATTGCAATAATCAGAAATAGTAATTTAACATTCTTCATATTAAAATAGATTAAATTATAATTAGGTTACCCTAAAATACAAAATACTATTTCAAACCTTCAAATCTTTTATTCATAATTATTAACAATCAACTCATTGCACAACCACACCCGAGTTATTTTGTTAACTAAACACAACAACCGCAAATGTTAATAGATGTTAAAAATCCTTGATTGAACATGATTACTATAATCATAATCAAACATGTAATTTAATAACTTTTCTATTGCTGTTTTTTTTAAATTCATGCCAAATATCTCTTAAAACAGTCTTCTGATTTCTGTAAATTTCCATTTTTGATTCAAAAATGCCCTAATTCAATATTTCTTTCAATAAATTCAAATGAACATAAAACAAAAAAAGTGTTGTAAAAACAACACCTAAATTTTATTCGCTCCAAATTCTACTTTCATGGTCGATGTACCAAATTTTTCCAGACTCTCCTTTTGCATAAATTAGAAATTGCTTTTTTGTAATCTCTACTTGAATGGGGTAATCTGATTCCAATTTTTTTTGGTAGGAAGTATTTTTGTTAAAATATTGTTTCTGCTGATTATACAATCTAACAAGCTCCATTTTCAATGAATAATCTTCATCAATTTTAAAAGCATCACTTCCCTCTCCTGCCTTTGTTGTTGAAAACTGCACATAACCCCAAGTCTCTGGCTGATGCATTGCAACAACTCCTTGCGGAGACCACACCCAATTGTGTTCCGGATAAGATTTTCCTGTTTCAGGATCAATACACTTTGCATAAGCTCCCTTCTCTGCTTTCACATCCCAATTTACACGGGAAAAATTAACACGCCATTGCTCACCATTTTTTGGCTTTCGCTGTTCCGGAGCACATTGCTTTAATACTTCCCAGGGAAAAGCAATTTCCAATGTCCATTTATCATCCTTATCCGAAGAATCATTTATGGTTCCATATATAGCTACTGCCGATTTTAAGCCTTTTATATCCCAAGCATTTATTGCTGGTGCACCATCACGATATGGTTTTGCGATCAGTAAATCCCAAATGGTATTTAAAGCATTCATTTCGAACTCATAATATCTGTGATTATCCCCTTGAGGATCAATAAATACTTCGAAATCATTATCGTAAAATATAACGGTATCCCGCTGTTTTAAATTCGCCCACACATTAGGCTCATTGAGTTCAGCCGCTACATAAAAATAATCCTCATCCCATGCCATTTTCACATGTGTTTTGTATGTTGGCAAAGGTTTTGTATCTCCTTCAATATCTACAAAAGATTCAGACCAATTCACATCTCCCCACTCTAGATCATCAATAAGCCCATCAATATTTATAGGATTTGAAGTTTTATAACAGAGATATGAACTGGGATGATTTTGAGCCTTCCCCAATGAAAAAACAGTTAGTAATAAAGCTATTAGTAAAGTCGTTCTCATATAAGCCAGTGTATTTAAAATTTATTTAAATCAAACGTAAATTTATTCTTTTACTCTTTTCAAATTTAAGGATAAATCTCAGCATTCAAATCCAAACATTGCAACATTTACGGGAGTTTAAAGCCTAACCCTCCAAACCATCAATACTAATCTGGTTTAGTATGATGAAAAAAAATCAATTATTCTTACTTTTGAAAAAAAGATAAAAAATTGAACTCATGTTAGATCTACTATACAAAAGACGAAGTATTCGAAAATTTACCAATCAAGACATTGAAGCTGAAAAGCTTGACCGTATTCTGCAGGCAGCCTTATTAGCTCCCTCATCAAAAAGCGCATATCCATGTGAATTTGTAGTTATTGATGAAAAGCAGATTAATGAGAAGCTTTCAGTCTGCAAACCTCTTGGCGCTGGATTTCTAAAAAACGCAAGCTGTTCAATAATAGTGGCAGGCGATGTTACCAAAAGTGATGTTTGGATAGAAGATTGCGCCATTGCAGCCTCTTTTATACAGTTACAAGCTGAAAAAGAAGGATTAGGCACTTGTTGGATTCAAATAAGGGAAAGAGAATACAATGATGAACAATCTGCAGAATCCTATATTCAGGAAGTATTAAACATTCCTTCGAATATTAAAATACTGGCGATTATCGCTATTGGTTATAAAGATGGCGAGAAAGCTGGTCGTGACGAGACTCATCTCAAAAAAGAAAAACTCCATACTAATTCATTCTAATGCACTACCAATGAGGATCAAATTGATCCTCATTTTTTTCACCTTCCCAATTTTACTATTTTATTCCTGTTAAAAAAAAAGCTATATTGATACTTAAATATTCATACAACAAAACCTGGACTATTCTGTAATATTTAAAACATAAATTAGCAACATGAGGGTTAAAGAATATTTGATCCTGCTAACAGCCGGATTTCTTCTTATTACATCTTCCTGTAATTACAAGCAGGAAGATATTCTCACGCAGAAAGAAAGGATTTGGTTACACAATCATCCAAGTATAAAAGTTGCAGTAAGCACAACTTTCCCTCCATTCCAATTTACCGATGCAAACAATAATTCAGTTGGTATTTCAATAGATATTCTTACTCTTTTAGAGAATAACATCGGCTACAAATTTAAAAAAGCATACTACGATAACTGGAAAAATATTCTGGATGCTGGAAAAACAAAACAGGTGGATGTAATTCTGGAAATTCAGGAAACTGCAGACAGAAGAAACTACTTTCATTTCACCAAACCATTCATCTCCATTCCTCATGTCATTATCATGAGAAAAAACAATGTTGACAATATTACAATTGATGAATTGGAAAATTTACGAATCGCCGTAGTAGATAACTATGCAGTGCATGAACATTTAAAATCTTTATATCCGGAATTAAAGCTTTATCCGCTTCCGAATGATTTAGCTTGCTTGTTAGCCTTATCAAACCAGAAAGTTGATGCAGTTATAACGCAACAAGGATATGCTATTTATGAAATACACAAAGAAGTTTTATCCAACCTCCAAATTGTAGGAAATATTGGATACGACAATGAATTGGGATTTGCCATACGGAAAGATTGGGCCATGTTGACCCGAATAATCGACAAAGGACTTTCCCGTATTAGTCCAAAAGAACAAGATAAAATTCTAGATAAATGGATTCCTATTCAAGCTATTCCGTTTTATCGTACATACATCTTTAAAAGTATCGTAATTATACTCTTCATCCTTTTTATTCTAATAGGATTAACAATTTACCTATGGAATAAATCGTTACGAAGAAGTGTAGCCACTAAAACTTACCAATTAAATAAAACAAAAGATAAAGCTGAAGAAAGTAATCGACTCAAATCCTCTTTCCTTGCCAATATGTCGCATGAGATTAGAACGCCAATGAATGCAATCCAGGGATTTTCAGAACTAATCACAAGCGATGAGCTGACACAAGAACAGAAATTAAAATACTCACAAATAATAAGTGTTAATTGCGATTCCTTAAGCAAACTAATTGATGAAATTCTTGATTTATCTCAAATTGAATCCGGACTTATTTCAATCAAAAATCAAAAAATTGATCTGATTAATTGTATTGAAGAGGTAATAAATACCAATAAGCTTGCTATTCCAAAAGATAAAAACGTCCAGCTTCAATTTTCAAATTTATTAAAACAAGATTCATTCGAAATAAATACTGATCCTTTTCGATTCAGGCAAATTCTTCACAACCTTATAAATAATGCAATAAAATTCAGCAGACAAGGAAACATTACCATTAGTGTGAACTACAAAAATGCTAACGAATTGCTATTTTGTGTTAAAGATGAAGGAATTGGTCTTGAAGAAGCATCGATCCCTTTAATTTTTGATCGGTTTATGAAAATTGAAAAAGACGCTTCAATTTTGTACCGCGGATCGGGGCTGGGACTTAATATCTGTAAAAAGCTATTGGAATTAATGAATGGGGAAATTTGGGTAAAATCAACAATGGGCCATGGCTCATCATTCTATTTTACCCTTCCAATCTATTAATTCTACTTACTATGGCGCTCTACTAAAAGACGAACAACTTCTTCCAACTTATAATCTTTTGCTGCAAGAAGCACCAAATAGTGAAACATCAAATCGGCAGCTTCGCCCATAAATAGCTCTTTATCCTCATCCTTGGCTTCAATCACCAATTCAACAGCCTCTTCTCCTACTTTTTGAGCGATTTTATTGATTCCCTTTTGAAATAGGCTTGCGGTATAGGATTTTTCTGACAAATTCTTCTTTCTCTCATTAATCACCTGCTGTAACTGCAACAAAAAATCAATGGATGAAGCCTTATTCTCGTCAGCCCAACAAGTATCTGTTCCCTTGTGGCAAACAGGTCCCACAGGATCTACTTGAATCAACAAAGTATCGTTATCACAATCTAAACTCAGGTCTTTCAAGTTCAGAAAATTACCACTCTCTTCTCCCTTTGTCCACAATCTTTGCTTCGTACGACTATAAAAAGTTACTTTTCCGCTTTCAATGGTTTTTTCGTACGATTCTTTATTCATGTATCCCAACATCAACACCTTTTGTGTTTTTACGTCTTGGATAATTGCAGGAACAAGTCCTTCTCCTTTTTCGAAATCAATTTGGTTTGTCAGATCTTTAAAATTCATCTTTTATAATTGTGGTTCGTTTATATTCTAACTGGTATATCTTTACTTTTTAAATACTTTTTCAAATTGGGAATTTCTATTTCCTTAAAATGAAAAACACTGGCTGCCAAAGCGGCATCAGCCTTTCCTTCGGTAAATGTATCCGCAAAATGCTCCATATTTCCTGCTCCTCCCGAAGCTATGATCGGAATATTTATCATCTCGGATAGCTTCGCCAAAGTTTCATTCGCAAATCCATTCTTGGTTCCATCGTGATTCATGGAGGTAAATAAGATTTCACCTGCACCCAATCTCTCCGCTTCCAAAATCCAATCGAACAGGTCAATTCCTGTCGCTAGTCTTCCGCCATTCAAATAGACTTCCCATTTGCCATCAGCAAAGCGGGCATCTACAGCAACAACAACACACTGACTTCCAAATCGGGAAGCCAAATCTGATATTAGCTTTGGATTACGAACAGCTGAAGAATTTATTGATACCTTATCAGCACCGGCATTCAAAAGAATCCCAACATCTTCAGGAGTAGAAATTCCGCCACCAACAGTAAAAGGTATATTTAGCTCTTTGGCTACTTTTTGAACCAAATCGACAAGTGTTTTCCTCTTTTCATGAGTGGCTGTAATGTCTAAAAAGACCAATTCGTCGGCTCCCTGTTCTGCGTAGTAGGCAGCCAACTCGACAGCATCACCCGCATCTCTTAAATCAACAAAGTTAACTCCCTTAACTGTTCTTCCGTCTTTTACATCCAAACAGGGTATTATTCGTTTCGACAGCATACTTTACAGGATAAATTCGTTAACTAATTCGTTCATATCAATTCGCTTCTCGTAAATCGCCTTACCAATAATCACGCCCCAACAACCAATCTCATTCAAAATGCGAACATCTTCAATGTTACTAACTCCACCACTTGCCACCAATTCCAAATTTGGAAATTCTTTCATTACAGATTGATACAACTCAACGGCAGGTCCTTGCAACATTCCATCTTTCGAAATGTCGGTACAGATTACTGTTTTCACACCTTTTTTCTGATAATTATCCAAAAATTTGAACAAGTGATAATCGGAATCTTCTTTCCATCCCGAAATTGAAACCATTTCGTTTCGAACATCGGCTCCCAGAATCATTTTTTCAGATCCGTATTTCTCCATCCATTTTTCGAACAGTTCAGGATTTGAAACGGCAATACTTCCACCAGTGACCTGATTGGCTCCGCATTGAAAAGCCAATTCAATATCTTCATCAGATTTCACTCCTCCTCCAAAATCAATTTTCAGATTGGTTCCTGAAGCTACTCTTCGCAGTACTTCCGAATTGCAAATATGTCCTGACTTTGCACCTTCCAAATCGACCAAATGCAGACGGGTAATTCCTAATTCTTCAAAACCTTTAGCTACCTGTAATGGATCTTCACTATATACTTTTTCGGTATCGTAATCTCCTTTTGTTAGTCGCACGCATCGTCCTTTTATGGTATCGATGGCTGGTATTATTTTTATTCTGCTCATGATGTTTTCTATAAATTGACAAAATTCTCCAAGATCTTCACTCCTACCGATCCCGATTTTTCAGGATGAAACTGACAGGCATAGAAATTATCTTTCTGAAGAGATGCACTAAAATCTAAAATATAGTTGCACGAAGCAACAGTTTCTTCGGAACAGGGAACATAGTAGGAATGTACAAAATAAGTGTACTCTTTTTCCTGAACACCATCAAACAAGCTTCCTTTCAACTCATCCAACTGATTCCATCCCATGTGAGGCACTTTGCGTTCATTGGTAAAGCGTTTTACTTGGAGTGGAAAAATGCCCAATCCTTTTGTATTGCTTTCTTCGGAGCTTTCACACATCAGCTGCATTCCCAAACAAATACCCAACACAGGTTGTGTCAATTGAGGGATCAATTTATCCAAACCATTCTTGCGTAGTGAATTCATTGCCCAGGCAGCTTCACCAACTCCCGGAAATATTACTTTGTCTGCACTGCGAATCACTTCCTCATTATTCGAGACAACAGGAGTAATTCCCAGACGTTCTAAAGCATATTTTACAGATTGAATATTTCCTGCATCATAATCGATAATTACAATTTTCTGATCCTTCATATCTATAATGTTCCTTTTGTTGATGGCAACTGTAAGCAGTTAGCGTCTCGGCGAATCGCCATACGAATGGCTCTTGCCAATGCCTTAAAAATGCCTTCTATTTTATGATGCTCGTTTTGTCCTTCTGCCTTAATATTCAAATTACAGGAAGCGCCATCGGAGAATGATTTAAAAAAGTGGTAAAACATTTCAGTTGGCATTTCACCAATCATCTCCCGATTGAATTCAGCTTCCCAAACCAACCAGTTTCTTCCACCAAAATCAATAGCAACCTGCGCCAAACAATCATCCATTGGCAAACAGAAACCATAACGATCTAATCCCAATTTGTTTCCAAGTGCTTGTTTAAACGCTTCTCCCAAAGCAATTGCAGTGTCTTCTATGGTGTGATGTTGATCAACTTCCAGATCTCCTTTTACAATGACGCTCAAATTAACTCCGGAATGTTTTGCAATCTGATCGAGCATGTGATCGAAAAATCCGATGCCCGTATCAAATGTTCCTTTTCCTTCACCATCCAAATCCAAAACAATTTTTATTTTCGTTTCGTTGGTATTTCTTTCAACAATCGCAGTTCTCTCACTTAGACGTAAAAATTCATATATTTTCTCCCACGACTCAGTGCGCAATTCAATACATGCCTCTAATTCCTGTTTAGAATCAGACAACTCATCATCTCCAATATTTCCACTTGATGAAATAAAGATGGCCTTTGCATTCAAATTCTTTGCCAATTCAACATCAGTCCAACGATCCCCAATTACAAATGAGTTCTCCAAGTCATATTCTTCCGAAAGATACTTGGTCAACAAGCCCGTAGCAGGTTTTCTTGTTGATGCATTTTCATGCGGAAAAGTTTTATCGATACACACATCCGAGAATTCGATTCCTTCCCTTGAAAATGCCTGTATCATTTTATTCTGAGCTGGCCAAAATGTATCTTCAGGGTATGAATCGGTTCCCAAACCATCCTGATTGGTTACCATCACCAATTCAAAATCAAGCTGCTTTACAATTTTAGCAAGACCATTAAAAACGCCAGGATAATAGTCCAATTTCTCCAAACTATCAACTTGAAAATCCACAGGAGGCTCAAGAATCAAAGTTCCATCTCTATCTATGAAGAGAACTTTCTTTTTTGCACTTATATCCTTCATGATTTCGATTCAAATTTCGTTAATGTATTTTTCAATATTTCATTTTCCTCACTTGTGCCGACACTAATCCGAACACAACCTTCCAATGTTATTATTTTTGAGCGATCTCGAATAATAATTTCATCCGCAAGCAAATAATTATACAAGCCTTTTGCATCATTCACACGCACCAAAATAAAATTAGCATCGCTAGGATATACTTTCTCAACGAAACTTAAACCACTCAAAAAAGTCGATAGCAGATCTCGCTCCTTAACAATAGTACTTACCTGCTCATTGCAATCATCAACGGCTTCGAGCAATTCAAATGCTTTGGTCTGAGTGAGACAATTTACGTTATAAGGAGGTTTTATTCGATTCAGAACATCAATGATTTCTTTCGATGCCAAACCAATTCCTAAACGAATCCCTGCCATTCCCCAAGCTTTCGATAAAGTTTGTAAAATCACCAAATTGGGGTAGTCAGTCAATTTATCCACTAAGGTTTTACCTGGAGCGAAATCAATATATGCTTCGTCAACAATAACAATCCCTTGAAATTTATCCAGCAATTCAAGAATCTTACTTTCATCTAATAAATTTGCAGTCGGATTATTTGGCGAGCACAGAAACAGCATTTTTGTGTTATCGTCAGCGGAGGAAAGAACAGCGTCAACATCAGGCTGAAAATTTGCATCTAACTGCACTTCTTTGATCCCAACCGCATTTACGCCTGCAGCAACTTCGTACATTCCGTAAGTTGGTGTGCAAATAATTACATTATCGATATTCGGCTCACAAAATACTCTATAAAGCAGGTCAATAACTTCATCACTTCCATTTCCAAGAATCATATTTTCAGGATTCACATCTTTCAAATCTCCTAAACGTACTTTTAAAGCCCTTTGCAAAGGATCAGGATATCGATTCACTCCATTTTCATAAGGATTTTCGTTGGCATCCAAAAAGACAGATCCTTTTCCCGTAAATTCATCTCTAGCTGAAGAATACGGCACTAGTTTTTTCACGTTCTCCCGAACCAATTTGTTCAAGTCTATACTTGATTTTATTTTTGATCCCATTATGAGTTTGTTTTAATCTTGTTCAACCGAACGGTTACGGCATTGCAATGAGCATCCAACTGTTCCGCTTTTGCCATTATTTCAATTACCGGACCCAGATTTAAAAGTCCTTCCTCACTTATTTTTTGAAAAGTAATGTTCTTCATGAAAGATTCGAGACTGACCCCGGAATATGCTTTGGCATAACCGTTTGTTGGTAAGGTATGATTGGTTCCGGAAGCATAATCGCCTGCACTTTCAGGAGTGTAATTCCCTAAAAAGACAGAGCCTGCATTTCTGATTCCATTAAGTAATGAGCCTTCCTCTTTTACCGAAATAATTAAATGTTCCGGTCCGTACTCATTACTTATTTCAAGAGCTTCCTCCTGTGATTTCACCAAAATAATTTTGGAGTTTTCCAAAGCCTTGGCTGCAACATTTCTTCTGGAAAGAACGTTCAATTGCTTTTCAAGTTCTTTCTCAACACCTTCAATTAAACCCTCAGCCCAAGTGACCAGCACAACCTGACTATCAGCACCATGTTCAGCCTGAGACAATAAATCGGCAGCAACGAATTCGGCATCTGCTGTTTCATCTGCCAAAACCATCACCTCCGATGGCCCGGCAGGCATATCAATAGCCACTCCTATTCTATTTGCCCGCTGCTTGGCTGCAGTCACATATTGATTTCCGGGTCCAAATATTTTATGAACTTTTGGTATTGATTCAGTTCCGTATGCCATTCCACCAATCGCCTGAATTCCACCAACCTGAAATACACGATCTACACCAACCAATTTGCAAGCATATAATATTGCCGGATTAATTTGACCATCCTTCCCTGGGGGAGTGCATAGAATAACTTCATCACAACCGGCCAATTTTGCAGGAATTCCCAACATCAATACAGTTGAAAATAAGGGTGCACTTCCACCTGGCACATACAAACCAACCTTTTCAATTGCCGTAGACTTCCGCCAACAGAGAACCCCTTCGCTGGTTTCAATTTGCTTAGATTCTTGAAATTGTGCGCTGTGAAAAGTGGCAATATTCTTTGCGGCAACCGCCAATGCTTTTTTTAATTCCGCATCAACCATATTTTCCGAAGCATCAATAGCTGCTCGACTAACTTCCGTTGTATCAATTTTGACACCATCGTATTGCAAAGTGTATTTAAACAATGCTGTATCACCATCACTTTTAATTTCTCCAAAAACCTGATTCACGACACCTTCCAATTCATCTACATTAAAAAGCGGGCGACTTAAAATATCATTCCAAGATTCTTTCGACGGGTATTTTATTACTTGCATTTTCGTAGGAATTAAACTTACAATACCATTTTCTGAATAGGAATAATCAATATCCCTTCTGCTCCATTTATCTTTAATTGATCAATGACTCCCCAGAAATCGTTCTCATTTATTACAGAGTGAATCGAACTCCATCCTTCTTGAGCCAAAGGTAAAACTGTTGGACTTTTCATTCCTGGCAATACCTTTATAATGTCATCAATTTTATCATTAGGGGCATTCAGCAGAATGTACTTGTTATTTTTTGCCGCTAAAACAGACTTCATCCTAAATAGTAAGCGATCTAAGATTGCACTCTTCAGATTACTAATATCCTTATTCGCAACCAAACAGGCCTCTGAAACCAAAACTTCTTCAACCTCAACCAGTCCATTTTTGAAGAGCGTACTTCCAGAACTCACCAAATCGCAAATTCCATCGGCTAAACCAATATTAGGAGCAATTTCAACAGAACCGGAAATTACGTGAATATCACAATCTAAATTATTAGCATCTAAAAATTGTTTTAAAGAATTAGGATAAGATGTGGCTAATTTTTTTCCATTAAAATACTCTAATCCGGTATACTCTACATCTTTTGGTAAGGCCATTGCCAAGCGGCATTTCGAGAATCCGAGCTTCTGAAGAATCTCAAGTTCCTTTTGCTTCTCGATAACTACATTCTCACCTATAATAGCAATATCGGCTACTCCATCCTGAACATACTGAGGAATATCTGAATTTCTTAGGTATAAAACTTCAAGTGGAAAATTGGAAGCGTTTGCTTTCAATTGATCCTTTCCATTATCAATAGAAATTCCACATTCTTTCAAAAGTCTCAATGAATCTTCCTGTAGTCTTCCTGATTTCTGTACTGCAATTGTTAATTTTTCTCCCATGGTTAAAAATTTTGGTGCCTCCTGATATCAGTTTAGGCCATAAAAAAACGCCCTACTGTTACCAGCGGGCGTTTAAATGTTAGTTAAAATATCTTTATAAATACTGCATAACATCCTCAGCTCACCGATTGGTAAGTATAATGATGATGATGATGTGTTGCAGTAAATGTCATTTATCTCTTTTTAGTATGCCACAAAGATTAAGAAATTATTTTAAGCATCCAAATCTTTGATACAAACAATTACATTAATATAAGATTAAATTAACCCCACCCCCATAAAGCAAGAGCCTATAAACACATCCACCCTCACTCCAATTCAGAACAATCATAGAAATGGGGTGTGTTCCGAAAAAAACATACTTTTTTCGCCCAACACCCCCTTTCGGAATCGTTATAAATGTAAAAAACATCATTTTTTAGAAATTACCCCCTCTTTTTTGATTGTTGTTTTGATTTTTTTGATACTTTTACAGAGTCAACAGGTGAAAACAAGGGGGTGACATTGAAAAAACAGACAAAATTAAAATCCCACCCCCTTTTCATGATGGGTCGATTTAAAAAAAAACATTATTACTAACTATTATAGAAAACCTAAATTTTTACCACATGCAAAATCATCATTCAGGTCTTCGAAACAAAACCACAGTTCATTTCGAAGAAAAAAAAGAGAAATCCCCTTCTTCAATTTTTCGACAACGGTCGAATTTACGCTTGGTCTAAACCCGAAACCCGAGATTCCTTAATCCGGGGAGTCTCGGTGTTTCAATCAGACAGAAGTAAAAAAAATGATTTTAGAAACGACAAAAACAATTGGTTTATGAAAAAGATCGAAGCAATTATCCGTAAAACGAAATTTGAAGACGTAAAGAAAGGCCTGCACAACATAGGGATAGATTATCTATCATTCTGGGATGTTAGAGGTGTAGGAAAATCAGTAGAAGAAAGAGTTTACCGAGGTGTAATCTACGACACCAGCAGTATTGAAAGGACATTAGTCTCTTTTATTGTGCGAGATAAATATGTTGATAGCTGCGTTGTCACCATTCGTGAAAATGCTTTCACCGGTGAAATTGGAGATGGAAGAATCTTCGTTTACAATGTAGAGGATGCTTTCCGCATTCGAACAGGAGATTCAGGTGATCGTTCACTATACGACGAAGAGTAATCAACTACTAATTTTTCACAATTTAAATTACCTATTATGGAAGAAATACTTACTTTAAATACTTTACAAGCAGCCGTTACTGAAACGGGACACTCAATTGATGTTGTTTGGGTTTTATTAGGAACCGCACTTGTTATGTTTATGCAGCCAGGATTTGCCATGGCTGAAGCTGGTTTTACCAGATCAAAAAACACAGCCAACATCCTCATGAAAAATCTTGTTGATTTTGCTGTTGGATCCATTGCATTTTTCTTTATCGGATACGCTCTAATGTTCGGAACTGATATTGGAGGATTAATTGGAAAGCTTCCATTTATGGAAGATGTAAGACCTGATATCGATTTATCATTTTTAATGTTCCAAACCGTTTTTGCAGCAACCGCAGCCACAATTGTATCCGGTGCTGTTGCTGAAAGAACAGAATTCAAAGCCTATGTGCTTTTTAGTATTTTTACGACTGCTATTGTATACCCAATTTCGGGACACTGGATTTGGGGTGGTGGATGGTTAAGCGAACTTGGCTTTCATGATTTTGCCGGATCTACCGTTGTTCATTCGGTTGGAGCATGGATGGGATTGGTTGGAGCCGCAATGATCGGTCCCAGAATTGGAAAATACAATGGGAAAGTAAATGCAATTCCTGGACATAACCTTACATTTGCCGCCCTTGGTGTATTTATTCTGTGGTTTGGTTGGTTTGGTTTTAATGCTGGCTCTCAGTTAGCAGCTAACGGAACGGCAAACACTATTGCAATATCTCATATTTTCTTAACAACCAATCTATCTGCTGCAGCAGGTACCTTGACTGCATTAATAATCAGCTGGATGCGCTACAAACGCCCTTCCCTTTCGTTAAGTTTGAATGGCTCATTGGCAGGTTTAGTGGCGATAACTGCAGGTTGTGATATCGTATCACCAGAAGCAGCGATTATTATTGGAATACTAGCAGGAACAGCTCTTGTATTTGGAGTTGAATTTTTCGACAGAGTTTTACGAATAGATGATCCGGTAGGCGCTATAAGTGTGCACGGTATTAATGGAGCTCTTGGAACAATTTTAGTAGGATTTTTCGCCAAAGAAGGTGGTGTATTCTACGGAGGAGGTTTCACTTTACTAGGAGTTCAGGTATTAGGAGTTGTTGCTGTTGCAGCATGGGCCTTAGGAACAGCATTTATCATCTTTAAAGTTTTGCAAAAAACAGTTGGACTAAGAGTATCTGCTCGTGTCGAAGAAGAAGGTTTGGACATTTACGAACATGGAGAAAAAGCATACCAATAACACTTACTAATAAACTCGTTTCTCATAAATGGCAAGGCAGAATTACTGTTCCTTGCCATTTTATTTTGCTTCTGTATGTTTTTATTCAATATACTTTGTAATTTCATATGAAATTCAGCGTTAACTTAGTCTGAGTAATTTCAATTACTTTAAACCAAATAAAATTTGAATCAAATGAAGAAAGTAAATGTATTTTTATTGGCCTGTTTTTTTCTAGTGCTAAGCATTGGACAATCCGGATGTTATGGACCTTTTCGCCTAACAAAAAATTTGCATGAATGGAATGGTACCGTTGGTGACAAATTTATTAATGCTTTGGTCTTTTTTGCTTTTATCGTAATTCCAGTATACGAAGTTGCCGTTTTCGTTGATGGCGTTGTATTAAATACAATTGAATTTTGGACTGGAGATAATCCTATTGCAATGAGCGAAAATGACAAAGATGTTCAAATTGTAAAAAAAGACGGCAATAAATACCGTATTACAGCCACTCAAAATAAATTTCACATCGAACAACTCCAAGGTGCGAACAAAGGGGATACTGCGGAATTGATTTTTTCTCCTGAAAATAACTCATGGAGCCTAAAAGATGGCAATAAGGAACTTCAAAAACTGGTAGATCTAAACGTAGAAGCGAATCTAATTCACATCTACAAACCTGATGGCCAGGTTGTAACTTTTGACCAAAACACAAATAATCTTGCATTCATTAAAGCTCAACTTGAAACAGAATCATTAAACTGGGCGCAAAAATAAGCAACAAGCCCCAAACTGAAATTAAAAACAGCTTTGGGGCTTTAGCATAAAATATTAGCTCCTAAAATTTTTTTCCTTTAACTGATAAATGTAACTTTATTTGCAATCGATTCAATTTTAGGACAATATGTATACAAAAGAAATTCAATGTATCAGAAGTATTTTTTCAAAGTACTTTTTTGTCCTGCTATTACTTTTATTAAATTTATCCGTTTTCAGCACACCGCTCAGGATATCTCGTGAAAACGACAAGATAACTCTACAACTTAAATACTTCCATCAATTTCAATTTGCCGGCTATTATGCGGCCGTTCACAAAGGATTTTATGCCGATGCGGGACTAAGTGTCGAATTAATTGAAGGAGGCACAATTAACTCAATAAATAAGGTCCTCAGCGGAGAGGCTGATTACGGTATCGCAGCGAATGATTTATTAATAGAACGTGTAAACAACAAACCGCTTGTTTTACTCGCAGCCATATTCCAAAGTTCCCCATCTGTATTTATTTGTCTGAAAGAATCAAACATTCATACAGCGCACGATCTGATCCACAAAAAAATAATGCTGTTGGATGAATACAGAGATCCTGAACTAATGGCTATTTTCTACAAAGAAGGCATCCATATAAATGACATCAACCGAATTTCAACAACTTACAACATCAATGATTTAATTGATGGGAAAACAGATGTTTTAAATGCCTACACTACTAACGAGGCGTATTATCTGGAAGAAAAAAACATCCCCTACACGATTATATCGCCAAAAACGTATGGAATTGATTTTTATGGCGACTGTTTATTCACAAGCGAAAAAGAGATAGCAAACAATCCGGAAAGAGTTAAAGCGTTTTTGGAGGCAAGCAAAAAAGGCTGGGAATATGCATTAGAGAATCAGGATGAAATCATCGATTTAATTCTTTCGGAATACTCGGTTAACAAAAGCCGAAAACATCTGGAGTTTGAAGCAGATCAAATTAAAAAATTAATTCTAAACGAATATGTAGAGATTGGTCACATCAACCCAGGCAGATGGGATAATATTGCCGAAATATGCTCTAAAATGGGGATGATCCCAAGAAACTACGATTTAACCGGTTTTATATACCAGCCAGAAAAATACGAAACCCCCACTTGGCTAAAATGGACTCTTGGAATTGTTATTTCTCTTAGTATTATTGTAATTGCTATGTCATCTTATCTGTTTTTTTTCAATAAACAATTGAAAAAGGCTGTTAAGAAGCAAACTTCCAGTTTAAGTCAAAAAAATATTGAATTACAATCTGAAATATCAGAAAGAATCCGAACTGCAGCCGCTTTAAAGCAATCTGAAAAGAGATTTCGTGAGATGATTGAAAATCTTCCATCAGGAGCCATGTTGGTAGAAAAAGATGAAAGCTTATTCACCAATAAAAAAGTCTTTGAAATAACCGGCTATACCAATTCGGAGTTGTCGAATATCAACTCGTGGTTTACTACCCTTTACCCAGAGAGCAAGAAGGAAAACATTCAAATATACCTGGAAAACAAAATCAACAACTTTAAAAATACATCCATAGCCAGCATAAAATGTAAAAATGGCGAGAGCAAGCAAGTTGAATTCCATGCCTATAAATTTGACAATAAGGAAATTTGGCTGATGAATGACATATCAGAAAGATTAAAAACTGAAAATGCTCTGATCTCAAGCGAAAATAAACTAAGAACTTACATAGAGGAATCTCCTAACGGATTGGTCATTTTCAATTCAAACGCAAAGGTGAATTTTGCCAACAAGGCATTTATTGACCTGGTAGAAATTCCAGAAGAAAATTTGAATCAGGCATTCCTGCCCGATTTCTTTTCGCCCACACAACTAAAACAAAACCAAGATCTTTTTAACCAACTATTAACTAAAGGTAAAACCCAAGGAGAAATAGTTCTTCGAACAACTGCAGGGAAAGATATCACCGTATACATAAGTGCTGTTGAGTTAATTAACCAAGAATTCCTTGCTTTTATTGTTGATATATCTGCAATAAAAGCAGTAGAGTACAAATTAACCTTAGCCTTACAACAAGCAGAAGAAAGTGACCGGCTAAAATCTGCATTCTTGGCTAATATGAGTCATGAAATACGAACTCCTATGAATGGTATTTTAGGCTTTAGCCAGTTACTGTTAAAAGAGAATCTCAGCCAGGAGAAAAAAGAAAAATACATCGACATACTAACACAAAATGGAAAACAACTTTTAGGAATTATCGATAACATTATCGATATCGCTTATCTGGAAGTTAATCAACTAAAAGTAAATCTTTCCATTTTTTCCATCCAAAAACTGCTTAACGATCTGCAACTATTATTTGGAATCGATAAAAACCGATACAAGAAAGATCATTTAGAAATGGTTTTTAACAATACAATCTCTGAAGAGCAAGATCAGATATGTTCCGACCACGGGAAAATAAAACAGATTCTTATCAACTTAATTAATAATGCCCTTAAATTCACCGAAACAGGGACAATTACCATTAGCTCACGAATTGAAAACACCATACTATCCATTACAGTAGAAGATAGCGGGATTGGCATACCTCTGGAAAAACAAAGCATAATTTTTGAACGATTCGGGCAAGTAGAAAACATTTATACCCGTCAATTTGGTGGCGCAGGCTTGGGACTGCCTATTTCAAAAGGATTAATAGAACTTTTGCATGGTGAATTGCATTTCGAATCCAAAGCAGGAATTGGTTCCAGATTTGAATTTCACATTCCCATAACCAGAAATAAAGAGAAGATAAGAACAAGCAAATTAGAAACCATCAGCTACATTTGGAACCACAAGAAAATTCTTATAGTAGAAGATGATGACACCAGCATTGTCTTTTTAAAAGAACTATTTACCAAAACAAATGCAGAGATATCGGTTTGCTACAATGGACAGGAAGCTATTGACAAATGTCAATCAGGATATATTCCCGATTTAATTCTAATGGATATACAGCTACCTAAAATAAGCGGAATTGAGGCGACAAGCATCATTAGAAAAAGCCTCACAACTACGCCAATAATAGCTCAAACCGCATATACATCAAACAAAGACAAGGAGCAGGCGCTAAAAGCAGGCTGTAATGATTATTTGTCAAAGCCACTGGAACCAAACCAATTATTCGATCTTATCAATCAGTATTTTACGACTTCGACTTGATCTTTTTTATTTGTGTTTTAGTTTTATCTTTCTGATGAAGAAATCCCTTGCGTTCCATTTTTCCCCAGCTTCTATTTCCCATTAAATATTCAATATTCCCTTTTACAGCATAAAACAAACTAATTGGATGAAGAATAAATGGTTCTAATAAAGCAGCTACCCACAAGCGAAAAACATCCATTTTTCGCTCGTAACGATGAAAAGTCAATTCCTCATACAAAATTGCCCAAGTGGAGAAAAATACGGCAAAAGTATAGACAAACAAAGAGGTGATCAAAATAAAATTCAGACTCAGATTGTCTGTAAAAAATAAAATAATCATGTAAATAATACCCAGTACTTCCACAAGAGGAGCCAGCCATTCGAATAAAAACCAATAAGGATACCCCAACAAGCCCATCGCACCATATTGTGGAGAAAGGAATATTTTCGAATGATCGGTCAGAGTTTCAATCGTTCCACGTGTCCATCGGCTTCGCTGACGACCAAATACTCTTACATCCACAGGAGCTTCAGTCCAACACAATGGGTCCGGAACATATTCGATCTTATATTTTTCGCGATTCTCGGACATATATCTTCGAATCCTAACCACCAACTCCATATCTTCACCAATAGAATGAGCATATCCGCCACTTTGAACCACCACATCCCGGTCGAACATCCCCATTGCTCCGGAAATAATAATCAATCCATCAAGCTGAGCCCAAGCCATTCTGCCCATTAAGAATGAACGCGTGTATTCCAAAACCTGCATTCTGGCCAAAATGTTCTTAGGGACCTTAACATCGGTTATTCTTCCATTTTTAACCATGCATGAATTAGCAATCCGCACAACACCACCTGCAGCAATAACTCTTCTGTCTGTCCTTTCTAAAAATGGTTTCACTAACTTCAATACAGCATCAGGCTCCAAAATTGAATCTGCATCAATCGCCATAAATAAAGCATTTTTCGAAACATTAATTCCGGCATTTAAAGCATCAGCTTTTCCACCATTTTCTTTATCAACAACCACTAAATTGGAATATGTGGAAAGCATCGATTTATAAATTCCCCTCACCTCCTTGGCGGGAATTTCCATATTAACAGCAAAATCAACCTTCTCTAATTTAAAGGCTTTTTGCAGATCTTCAAAAGTTGAATCTGTACTCCCATCATTAATAACGATCACTTCAAAATTGTTATAATGAATCGTGTAAATAGACTCAACATTATCAACAATGTTTTTAGACTCATTAAAAGCAGGGACAAGCACCGAAACCGAAGGTGCTAAAGGAGAATCAAGGATAACATTGTAATCTACAAAACTATTCTTCTTCAAATAATAATTTAAAGAAATCCCCGAAATAATGCTCAATACTGTATAACTAAAGATCAAAAGAAATGCATAGGAAATAAAAATCCTATCCAAAAAATAACTTATAAATCTTATAAACTCGTCGTAATTCATATTCGTGGATCTAAAACATGCTTAATTATCCTCTTCAATTCCTCATCTCCATTTTCAGCAAGAACTTTCAATTTTTCCTGACCTGATTCACCAATTAGAGCAAGAGACTTACAGCACTCCATCCTTATCTTAAACTCTTCATCATTGCTTTTTTTAACTAAGAAATCCATTTCACTTTCCAAGCGCAATTGACCAATTGATCGTATAATATTAATTTGATTAGGCAGCTCCTCCAAAACGAAAAGTTCTTTAAGCTTAACTACGGCTTCTTTACTCTCTAAATCAACCAGCGTTCTAATTACTTTTCCTTTCACTAAATCATTTTCATGATTCAACAACTCCATCAATTTTGGTACCGACTCTCGTTGTTTTAATATACGAATCATATCCAAACAGAACATCACAACAGAATCATTCCAATGATCAAGCCACAAAGTAAACTCAGGAATTTCAATTCTATTTTTACGAATCAAATCGAATACATTGATTTGCTCCCAAACAGTAAATGGCTTTTCCTGAGAATCTAAAAAGGCAAAGGGCACAAAAGGCAGCAACTTAATCAAACCCAACTGACTTTCAATTCTAAGGATTTCATTAGGTTTTTGAAGAAAATCCATAATGTATTTATTATCTTTTTTCACCCTCATGTGACTGAGCTCACGAATTCCCCTAATTTTATGATGCCATCTCTTGCGAAGTTTACGACTGGAATCTTCATTTAGCTTCATATCCAGATACAACGTTCTAATTTGATTACTAACCACTTTATTCTCAGCAGTATCAATAGCAATTAAAACGGAAGTAATTACCTTTCTATGAAATTTCGATTTAATCCTTTTCAAATCAGACAACTCTTTGTCAGACAAATCATCGATCAGAAACCGAACAACTAGCTTGGAGTACTTTTGAATTAATAATTTCTTTTTATTCTTACGATAGGTGATGTATAACTTTGAAAACAAGATAGATGGAAGCAATAAAACCAATGCAGTAAAGAAACCAATGATCATGTAAATGATCAATCGATTCAATACATTATAGGGTAAACGCTCAAATATATACTCAATAAACGAGTGAATTCTCTCGAAGAACATCTTGAAAGAATCAAAGAAAACAAGCATAACATCGAGCATACCAGCAGTATATTCGAAAACACTTATTAAATTGATATGTAGAAATTGCAATTGCATCTTACTGATTTCCCTCCTCTTTAATTCCCAACTCTTTTTTCACAGCCTTTATTCGTTGCTTAATAAACGATTCCAAACCAGGTATAAAGGCACCTGCGTCATTCTCATCTCCAATTGATGACTTAATATTCTTCTCGAATTCCGCATTGCTATACATCTTATGAGAATCATAATATACTGAGCGTCTAATTTTTCTTGCTAAGACTTCAATCTCATTACTCAAAGCTCTATTGGTAAATTTATCCTTTACTAAATAGGCAATATAATCGGTATAAAATTTTCGATATTCCGCCTTGCTAAAAAGTAGTTTTGTTAATGGATGATCAAATGAATCATGTTCATAAAATACGCTTAAATTTTCCGCTTCATTTAAGTTAAAAACCGGACTAAAGGCACATAATGCATAATTTCCATCGTATGGAATCCACTCAAACTTTTTAGTTCTTGTATTTTTATACAGGTAATAATTGTGTGGATAAAGCAGATTGTATGTATCTACATTTAAAAATAAACTGCTAATCGCAAAAATCTTCAAACAACTTTCCACATTAAAAACATCGTCAATTTTAAGTGAATCTGAGCTTGCCATTCCGCTCGTTCCATTAATCACCCGAATCAACTCCATTAAATGAGTATAATCATTTGCCGATTCATTTTTATTCTTGTAATCCTGCTCATACAACAACTGATCTTCACCCAAATAGGTAAAGGTTGAATTGGGCTCTCCCTTAAAAAACGCACCTTTCTTATTTTGAAAATTTCGCTCCAGAAAACCTCTGTCAACCTCCTCTGTTACTAAATAAAGACCCAAATGTTCTCCATTAAAATAAACGTTCGCATAGGTGCAACGCGGAACCGGCAAGCCTTCTTCTCTCATAAAATCGAGATATAGCTTTTCCCTCATAAAACTAGGATCCCTAAAAGCATTATTCAGATTTATTGTCTTTAAACCATCCAACTTTTGCTTTTTAATAAATTCTCCAAATTTAATTTTCAGCGATTTTTTCTTTCCCGGATAAAAATCAAAAGATGATTCTCCCTTTATGCGCACCCCACAACTAAAATATTGATTTCCATCTACCATGACATTCCCTTGCAAATAACGCCTGATACTTAGAGAATCCCTTTCCTTTTTCATCACAAATAAACTATCCCAAGCCGCACACTGGAGAAACTGAATACGAATTTCATGAATGATATCTGCATCAAACATTCGCCCTCCGGCAAGACTATCCTTTTGACCCGAATTTTCATTAGAAAACGTCAAGCTTGGATATAAAATGAACAAAATTACAATTTGTAATAATCTATGCATAACACACTAAAATTGATACGATAACTTCGCAGACAAGGAAAGTATATTTCGCTTCTTGTCAATCCGATACTCTTCCCGCTCATAACCAAATTTTAATAGGTACAGCAAGCGATCTGTCCACAATCGATCCTGATAAGACAGTCTGAATCTTTTACTTTTGTATTTATATACACCTATGGAAGAAAGGTTTACCCATGATTCATCAGGTGAGACTCCGGTGGCTAATTCAAGTCCAATATAATTCTTTGAATCTCTTAAATATCTTCTCGTTGTTAACCAATAAGACTGAGAAACAGTACCGCTTTTTGGGGTAAGGTAGGAACGAAATGAAAACCAGTAATTCCTGTAATATTTCCCTACTGATGCTGTATAAATGAAAATATTCTTATTTCTTCCATCAGAATTAAAATAAAGAAACCGCATACCTCCTGAAACTTCAAATGCTTTAGGCAATTTGTGATACAATTCAGCACCTGCCCTATGTGTGGGAAATAAATTATCGGGAGAATAGCCATAGTTCAAATAAGCATAGCTCTTTTTGGAAACACGAGGATATGCATCAACTTCGAATTGTTTTGCCACTTCATTTGACCAAAAGCTCTCTTCATCAGAAATTAAGTCGCCCAAATTGACCTTTCCAATAATACTTCCCCAAGCATTACGCCGGTCTAATTGGAAGGAACTCAGGTGCCACTTTCTCGTGTATGGCTCATTAAAATATTCGTAATCATGCTGATAAATTGCTTTGTAAATCATACGGGACGACTTGTATTTTTTCATCAAAGCCAATCCGTCTTCACTACTTGGGTTTAGTACCAATAATTCATCCAACACTTGTAAAGACTTATTCTCATCACCGATATCTTGCAACAAACTTACTTTCTGAACTAAAAAAGCCTCTTCATTGGGAAAGAACGACTGCCCGTACTCGCAATAAAAAATTGCCTTGTTGGGATCTCCCGCCCATTTCTCCAGGTCAATCATGGCAAAAATGGCATCACTATTATCAAAATCTACGTCCAATACTTTTTGCAATTGCTCTCTTCCCGCCTTAAAATCTTTATCCCAGGCGAAAGTTCTTCCGATCAATATTCCAGCATCGTAAAAGTCGGGATTTTGTTTCAAAATCTCATAACAAATGCTTCTGGCTTCTTCACGATCCCCAGCAAATGCTAATTCTCTGGCACGTTTAAAATCATCAGAGCTAGTTCTTCCAGGCTCTACAGTTTCCTGAGCAAAGCTTTGGTTAATTAAGCAAAATAATATAAGTACAATAAGAGATAGAGATTTTACCATCCAAAATATATTATGTATTCGTTAAAAAATCAAAATCACAAAACAGAACCCAAATATCCTGCTTTAATTTCACAACACCAAAAAATTAAGTTCAATCCACAAAAACAGGATTACGACTTTTTACTGCTGATATACTATCCATTACAGTCTCCATAAATGGACGGTAATATTTCCAAAAAAACATTTTCCTGTCCTTAACCTGATTTGCATTGTAAAACGCCCCGCTAAATTTATTCACCCCATTAAAGTAGGATGAATAGATCCCCATTTCATTATCTGAAAAATCGCAGGCAAAATAAATAAAGCGATAATCTTTATCGTGTTCAAGAATTGCAGGAAACCTTTTGGGCAGATTGAACCGATCCAATAAAGCCTGTCCCTCCTTATTCACATCTAAGTTAAACGATGCTAAAACATGATTGCGCGAATCTGTTGAATTGATATCAAACCAAAACGGATAATATATTGATTCAGGAACATTGTATTGCAATTGTGTACTCAATTCACTCTCCAACACCGGAAAACGCCTGTTTAAATGTTTTTTAGCATCCAGAATAACAATTCTCTCTTTATTATCAACTAAAACAATTCCCGCATTTCTAAAATCATATTTTTTACTGTAATTCTTTTCATACAATTCCGGCACCCATCGTGGAATTTCAGGATCGACAAGTGTGTCCAGAGTGTTGTAATATTTACCAACCCAACCACTCCATTTTACGCCCAATAATTGCTCTGTTTGCTTACGAATGACTTCGGAGGTAGGTGAAGCGAAAAAATTAAATTCCGCAATAATCGTTTTCCCTTTTCTCTTCATCTCCCGCAACAGATTAAACTCGGAGAGCTGCAGTCCGCCATAAAATAAGGATATGGTATCCTTTCCATAATCCGGATGATCTTTCCAATTGGAATTGTAAATTCCGTATGTATCAGCAAAAAATGCAAGGTCCAGGGAATCTGCAAGCTCAGCCAAACCTTTCTTTTCGAGAATTCGCAAATCTTTTATGATGTACTTACCATCTTCTCCGGGGTGAAAGCCATAAAAATCCTCCGCGAAATTATACTCCTCTCCACTAGCTTTTACCCATCGCTTTTGGTTGGCAACCCAAAAAAAAGATAAGTGCTCCGAATAATTCTCGTTTGGCGTTGTTTTATCAACAACCAAAAGATTTATAGGAACCTTGTCTTTTAATTTCCAGCTAATCCATGAAATAACAGGAATCAGTAAAAATAAGAAAATAATTATTCGTAGTAATTTCCACATTCGCTATTTTTCTTTTAAATTACTTGCAATATTTAACTTTTTAACGGTTTTGTGTACTATTAAGTTAGCTTTATTTGACAAGCTATTTTTATTTGTAGATGTAAGGCTATTTTTTAAGCTTGACTGTATTTTGATTACTAATTAAAAGTGGAACATATCTGGGATTAAATCGCATTATTCATATAGTAAAGAATTATATTTTTCCATGAAAAAATTAATTAAGGCAACATTTTTACTCCTAACAGGAATCTTTTTTCTTAGCTCTACTACTTATGCAATCTTGAATAATTAGTAAGTTATGGAGAACGAAAAAAACACGGTCAAATGCCAATGTAATACCTTACATAATAGCTTACGTGTTATTCCGATATAATAAAATAGGAAGCTATGTTGAGCTTGACGTACCCGATCACTGATTTTATTAGGAGAGCATACAGCCTGTTTCGTGAATCGGGAAACACCTCTGTAATTAGTCGTGAAAATGCAGCCCACTAATTTATCCAATCGGTATTATTACCAAAACACAGAGAATCAAGAGGAAACTATGAAACAAAAATTAGCCGTCGTTTCAACAAGCGGAAACCGGGAGGTGGCGCTTAAAATGGTGTTTATGTACACTTACAATGCGAAAAAAACACTTGGTGGGACCAGGTTAATCTAATTATTTGGGGACCTTCGTCAAAACTGTTAAGTCAAGATAAAGAACTTCAAACTTACATTGGTAAAATGCAGGAAGAAGGAATATCAATTTTTGCATACAAAGCTTGCGCTGATATGTATGGTGTTTCACCTAAACTCAAGAAATTGGGGATAGCTGTAAAGTTCATGAGAGAACCACTTACCGGATATCTTCAAAAAAACGATAAAACAATCACCTTTTAACAACACAACATGCTGAATAATAGTATATATGAGTTCCTTCTCGAACTAAGAGAGAATAACAACAGAGATTGGTTTCATGCGAATAAAGAAAAATACGATAAGGCAAAGAAAGATTTTGAACTTTTCGTTGAACTTAGTATAGAACAAATAAAAGACATTGATCCAGACATATCAGGCTTACACGCGAAAGACTGCATTTTCAGGATTTTTCGTGATGTAAGATTTTCTAAAGATAAACGTCCTTATAAAACACATTTCGGAGCCTTCCTTGCAAAAAGTGGCCGAAAAAGCAGATATGGAGGTTACTACATTCATATAGAACCGGAAGCAAGCTTTTTAGGTGGTGGTTGCTACATGCCTGCACCCAATGTTCTTAAAGCCATTCGCGAAGAAATATTCCAAAATCCACTTGAATTCAAAGAAATCATCACCAATAAAGAATTTATCTCGCATTTCCCTGAAATGTATGGTGACAAACTAAAGACTGCTCCCCGGGGTTATCCTAAAGATTTTAAATACATTGATCTGCTTAATTTTAAAAACTACGCTGTTGGTAAAACAATACCGGATAAAATCGTACAATCCGAGCAATTTCCAATTGAGATTTCTAAATGCTTCTCAAGCTTGCATACACTTAATGCCTATTTAAATAATATTGTGGAGGATATATAATACTCAACTATCTTTTTATGTTGAAATAAGTTCCCTAATTCTACATCGAAATCAGAAATAAATCAAAGCTTTTCTTAACAGGATCAGATGCAAGCCATCCTCCTGAAAGAAAAGGGTTTTCAGTTTTGATTAGTAATAGACACTAAACATCAACCAACTTATTTTTGATTATAAAAGTCAGGAGCAGAGATTTAGATTCATTCTTTTATGTTCGTTTGCTATATTACAAGTGCTTACCAATAATCACCTGCAATTAAAATGAAGCTAATGAAACAAATTACACTACTAGGACTACTCTCTTGCCTTTTATTTCTCACGCCTGCTTTTGCAAAAAAAGAAAGCATCAAATATCCTGCATTTACGATTCCCACTGAACTTAAAAAAAATGCCAATGCCGTAGTTCGTTTAGATCAGGCAGAATTTACTGTTTACTCACCAAAGAATTCAAGTCTAAAGCAAAAAATGGTGATAACAATCCTAAATAAAAAGGGCGAATCGTATGCTTCAATTCCATTTGGTTACAGTAAATTCATGACTCTCGAAAGTTTAAAAATCACCATATACAATTCGTCAGGTATTCAAATTAAAAAAGTAAAAGATTCCGAAATTAAAGACTATAGCTATAGCTCGGCGGGCGAATTAATAGGTGATTCGCGCTATAAAATTTACGAATCACTTCAAAAACAATATCCATATACCATTGAATACGAATCAGAATCAAATTATAAGGGGCTTTTTGTTTATCCAAGCTGGAGAGCTTATCCAGGATATTTAGTAAGTATCGAAAATTCTTCAATGAAAGTAATACTTCCTGAAGAAGAAAATTTACGTTACAAATGCATCAATTACACCGATTCGATAAGTACCTGCACCGAAAATCATGTGAAAATATATCAATGGGGAATTGACAGTTTACCAGCCTTAAAAAGGGAACCCTACTCTACTGGTGTGCTTTCCCAAGCTCCTCAAATTCTTCTTGCTCCACTCAATTTCGAAATGGATAATTATCCGGGCAGTTTAGAAAGTTGGAACAGTCTGGGGAAATGGTTTGCAAGTTTAAATAAGGGACGGGATCAAATTCCAACAGATGAACAGGCTCATATTATTGAACTCACAAAAGATTGCCAGACCGATACTGAAAAAGTGAAAGCTTTGTATGAATACATGCAATCAAAAACGAGATATATAGGCATACAATTGGGAATCGGTGGTAATCAACCATTTCCGGCAGAAATGGTTTCTGAAAAAGCTTATGGTGATTGCAAGGCATTATCCAATTACATGAAATCCCTGCTTAAGGTTGTGAACATTCCCTCCAACTACACTTTGGTGCGGGCCGGCGAAAGCAATAGTTTCCAACATATTGATTTTGTGCATGATTATTTCAACCATGTAATTTTACGTGTTCCTATACAGAACGACACAATTTGGCTCGAATGTACGAGTCAAAAAATGCCTTTTGGCTACCTGGGAACCTTTACGGATGACCGCGATGTATTGTGTGTTAATAATGAGGGTGGAGAATTATGTCATACTCCTATTTACTCGATGGAAGAAAACCAGCAAATTCAGACAGGTACTTTTACCATACAAACCAATGGGAATGCAAAAGCTCAAATTACAACCCAATTTTCAGGAATTCAATATGAAAATATAGAAACTCTATACAGCACAAGCAGCGCCGAAGAACAGAAAAAATTCCTTTACGAAGAACACATCAATCTGCCCGATTTTACAATTAATGACTATAGTTTAGAAGAAAATAAGAGCAGAATACCATCCTCTGTTTTAAAACTGGATCTTGATGTGAGAAACTATGCTTCACAAACCGGCGACCGACTATTTATTCCCCTCAATCAGATCAACAGAATCAGTTACGTTCCGAAAAAATTAAAAAAAAGACTTACTGATATTCGCTACGCACGATCAATGGAAGATAGAGACAGCATCTGTTTTATACTTCCCAAAGACTACAAAATTGAAAGCATCCCCAAAAAAAAGATAATCGAATCGGACTTTGGATACTACCAAAGAACAATTGAGGTGCTCGACAATAAAGTTTACTACACCCGAATTTACCGCAAACACAAAAACACCTTTAAAGCATCCCGTTACGAGGAATTTCGAACTTTCCGAAAAGAGCTCGAAAAAGCAGACAAGCTTAGATTGGTGTTGAAGAAGATAACATAGTCTGAAAAGTCAAACGGTCAAACAGTCGAATGGTCAAACGATCGAATAGTCAAACAGACGAACATTCGAACAATCGAACGGTCAAACAGTCGAACTGTCCATGTAGAAAGTAAGAATAATAAAACGTTAGTATTAATATTAGTTTAAAATAAATGGCAAATATTGAAAGTTTTGAAGATTTAAAAATATGGCAAGATTCCCGAAGTCTAGTTGCTTTAATATATAACTTAATGCAGACAAATAAGGATTACGGATTTAAAGATCAGATACAAAGAGCATCTGTATCCATCATGAATAATATAGCCGAAGGGTTCGAACGAAATTCAGACGCAGAATTTAAAAGGTTTCTGGATATTGCCAAAGCTTCCTGTGGAGAAGTACGCAGCATGTTGTATCTAGCCGAAGACTTAAAATACACCTCTAAAAAAGAAGCCGAAGAGTTCCGCACAAAATGCAGTTATTTATCAGGAGGAATTGCAAATCTTATGAAATACCTAAAATCCCAAAAATGATCATCTGACTCCCGAATTATTGGGAGCTTCTTAACACCGTCATTCGAGATTTTGACCTTTTAGACTGTTCGACCATTCGACTTTTTAAGACATTTCAAGACCATTAGACCTTTTAACTTCTCAAGATTTTTTCGAGATTATTCAGTCATTAGACGTTGGACTGTTTGACTGTTAGACTATTAATACACCGGAAGGTGAAAAGATACCCGAACACCACCTTCGTTCAGATTGACCACCTCAACTTTGGCTTTATGCAGATCCATTACTAATTTAACGACCACTAAGCCTGCTGTAAAACGGTTAAAATCTTGTCTTCTGTCTTCCTTGTTTAGCTCAAAAAAGTGGAAGGTATAGTCTACTTCTGATGGCGAAAAATGCACTCCTAAATCCTGAACAAAAACTTTAACACTCTGGCCTTCGAGCGAAGCGCCAACAAAAACTTCCGAACGTGAAGGTGCATTAGTAATTGCATTTTCAATTACTTTCTCCATGCTGATACCAAGCAATTTCTCGTCACCACGAATGATGTAATTTTTAGGAATATCTATTTTTAATTTAACCTTTCGTTCCGAAATCAATGGTTTTAACTTTTCAATACTACTTTTTACGACCTCGTAAACCGAAATGCCTAATATTTTCATTTCATAACGATCAAATCGCAAGGCCGAAAGCAATAATGCCATATCCGAAACACCAGTCAGTTTTTCACATGCCTGAATAATGTAACGTACGTATTTAAGATTAGTCTTATTCTTGATGGAAAATTCTAACATTTCAGCAAACCCCACAATACCGTTTAGTGGCTCTCTTAATTCAGTTGACATGAGCGACAAGAAATCATTCTTGGCATCTTCAAGAGTAGAAAGTTGATGGTTTGCATGTTCCAGATTTTTATTTGATTCGACCAACTCCATGGTTCGGGCAGCAACCCGCTCTTCCAATTCCAAGTTCATCATTTTCAACTCCTGATTCTTGTATTTTAAATCAAGATGCGTATTCACTCTGGCAATTAATTCCTGCGGATTAAATGGTTTTGTCACATAATCCTGAGCTCCTGTTTCAAAGCCTTTAATAATAGCTTCTTCATCAACTCTGGCAGTAAGAAAAATTACGGGAACATCCTTTGTTTTATCTTTCGATTTCAAATACTCACAAACCTCATAACCATCCATTTCAGGCATCATGATATCGAGCAAAACCAAATCAAAACTTTCAGTAACGCATAATTTAAGGGCATCTTGCCCATTTAGGGCATAACTAATTTTGTAGGAGTCATCGGAAAGAATGGATTGTAAAACTTTAATATTATCCAGTATATCATCAACAATTAAAATCTGGTATTTATTCATTTCCGGTAAATTTATTAGTCATCAGTAGTTATAAAAAAACAAGCAAGACTCTGTGTATTTAACATTTACATCATCTCTCAATTGCAATGCATAAATATAACACATAATTCTATACATAAAACTACAAACTATATTTTTTTTGTGCGGCTGGTTATTCTATCAGGAAGTCGAACGGTCAAACAGTCGAAGAGTCGAAGAGTCAAACAGACGAACAGTCAAACAGTCAAACAGTCGAAGAGTCGAACAGTCGAACAGTCAAACAGTCAAACAGTCGAAGAGTCGAACAGTCGAACAGTCGAAAGCCGGACAGTTGAACGGTCAAACAGTCAAACAGTCGAAAGCCGGACAGTTGAACGGTCAAACAGTCGAAGAGTCAAACAGTCGAACAATCGAACAGTCGAAGAGTCAAACAGTCGAACAGTCGAAAAGTCTATATATAAAGAGATTGTTGAATTTCACCGGAGCATCTTGCGGCGCAGAAAAAGATTCTGTTTCATAAAAGCATTTTCACCTGCGCCAATTTAAAATCACACATTCTTATCCCGGGGTGGCATTCGCTTCGCTCTTTTACCCCGGGCTATAAGTGTTAGAGCCCTTCAGGCTCAGACAAATCAGAACAAGACTACGTATTGTGTCTTTGGACTGTTTGACTTTCGACCATTTGACTATTCGACTCTTCAAGACTTTTGAACTTAACACCCCTGGCTAAAGCCAAGTGGCAAAGCAACACCTAATTTTTATTACGCCATCTTGCGGCGCAGAAGAATATTCTGTTTCATAAAAACATTTTCACCTGCGCCAATGTATAATGTTTCATTCTTACCCCGGGCTATAAGCTTTGTAGTCCTTCAGGCTCGAGAAATAACAATCAGAACAAGACTACGTATTGTGTCTTTGGACTGTTTGACTTTCGACTCTTCAAGACTTTTCCAGACCCTTCAAGACTTTCCATACTTTTGGAATCTTAACACCCCTGGCTAAAGCCAAGTGGCAAAGCAACACCTAATTTTGATTATAGCATCTTGCGGCGCAGAAAAAGATTCTGTTTCATAAAAATATTTTCACCTGCGCCAATTTAAAATCACACATTCTTATCTCGGGGTGGCATTCGCTTCGCTCTTTTACCCCGGGCTATAAGTGTTAGAGCCCTTCAGGCTCAGACAAATCAGAACAAGACTACGTATTGTGTCTTTGGACTGTTTGACTTTCGACCATTTGACTATTCGACTCTTCAAGACTTTTGGACTTAACACCCCTGGCTAAAGCCAAGTGGCAAAGCAACACCTAATTTTTATTATGCCATCTTGCGGCGCAGAAGAATATTCTGTTTCATAAAAATATTTTCACCTGCACCAATTTATAATGTTTCATTCTTATCCCAGGGTGGCTTTCGCTGTGCTCATTTACCCTGGGCTATCATATTTGAGCCCTTCAGGCTCGATAAATAACAATCAGAACAAGACTACACATTGTTTCTTTGGACTGTTTGACTTTCGACCATTTGACCTTTGGACCTTTGGACTGTTTGACCATTAGACCTTTTGACTATTCGACTTTTCAAGACTTTTCAAGACCTTTCCAGACTCTTGTACTCTTAAAAAAATATCCACTGTCTAAAGCCAAATGGCAAAGCAACACCTAATTTTTATTATGCCATCTTGTGGCGCAGAAGAAGAAGATGCTGTTTCATAAAAACATTTTCACCTGTGCCAATTTAAAATCAGAACAAGACTACGTATTGTGTCTTTGGACTGTTTGACTTTCGACCATTTGACCTTTGGACTGTTTGACTTTCGACTTTTCAAGACCTTTCCAGACTTTTGACTCTTTTCCTCTAAAATATCCCTTTCTTGTAAATTCTCAAAAAACACCCCACATTGTCTTTGTACATTTCTCCCTGATCCATTGTTATGGCAAAACTCATTTCGAACGGGAGTGTGTTTTTTGGCAATTGCAGCTCCAACATAGCTGATAATTGCTCTCGCACTCCCTCCTGGTTACCATATGTTCCCCAGTTTTGAGAATAGCTAATTAACGTGCGGTACGGAACTTTATGAAATAGATGGCCTTTAATACCCAAATGATGAGCGACTATCCGATTGTTGCTAACACCTAATGTAAAACCATCCTCGTTTACCTCTTTAGGAGTGAAAAAAGGAATGCCCAAAGTTCTGCCGTAATGAGTCCATCCAGATCGATAAATTCCATTATTGAAATAACTATCTCGACCAGTATAAAGACCTCCATCTGGTTTAACACCAGCTAAACTTCCAGATTGATATTTGGTGTAATAATTCTCATACATCACCGATTGCACCAAAGCTTTTTCGGCTTTGAATCTGGCAAACAAACCAGTTACCCCATCGGGGCGAGTGATGTAAATGCCCGAATGATCCTCAAACATGGTTTGCCGGTACAATTCCCAATCTACTTTCTCTGTTTTGTAATGAACATGAATGTCCCATCCGCCCAAGTGATTGCCCAAGGCATTTTCGACTTCGCCAGCCAATTGACCTTCAGTGCCTCCTTTGGCCACCAGCATACGGGCATAATTTTCCAGATTTGTTGAAATTTCTCCTATTTCAGGATCAGAAGAACGTCCATCATACTGAACGTAATGCTGAAATCCAAGCACTAGATTCAATTTTCGATCTCCGCCCAATTTCACATACACATTTTTGTAATGAACCCGGGTATTGGCAACATAGCGGTCGTCGAGCATGATTCCCTCTGAGAACATTCCCTTTACAGATACCCAATCGCCTATATAAGGAAGCTCCCAATAATCTTGTGTCCCGATTGAAATTCTTGGAATGGGACGGGCATTATTGGACAGGAACAAATTTCCATTGATAGCCGACAAATTATCGAATTGAATGTCTTCGTAACGCGAACCAACTGACAGCTGAAGCTTCTTCCAGCGAAATCGACCGTATGCCTGACTGATCATGCCATCAACATCATCTGCGATTGAACCTGATAAGCTCAATCCAAATTCATGATCGAAATCAGAAGCATCCGAATTAGTAAATTGAGTAAATACCGACAGATCAGTCACCAAAGAATTTTCATTGGGAATACGACCATTCTGATTGCTCACTGACCAAAAAGGCAAGTTCGATTTGGATGAAATATTTGTTGTTGCGCCTAGTTCGTAATTGACTTTCTTTTGCCCGTAAGTCAAATTTACGAAACAAAGAATGACTGCAGCGATTACTAATTTCTTATGGATCATGGTAAAATATTTACACGAATTAAAACAGATTGTACAATTGTACTAATGAATCATCTGGTGATTTGCGAGCACAAATTTAGCATAAATTCATTATTGCACAATATATATTTTAGAACAACGCAAGCGAGTGTTGTTTATTATTGATTTACCTAAATATCTTCACTGAACATTTCTTCACTAAATGGGTCCCGGTCTCCGGACTATATTCCGAATCCTCCTCATTGACTATCATCCATTTCGATTTTTCATTAGTGCTTTCAGATCCCTCGCTGCCTCGGGATGACTGCATTAAATTTGTCATAGCAAGAAGCGCAGCGACGTGGCCGTCTGTTGCTAATTGAACCTCATTAAATCATTCATTTACTGGTTTTTCAGCAATCCCCGAGCTAAAGCTGCGGGGCAAAACATGAGGCTAGTCTGTAGTTTTGACTTTAAAATTTTAAAATTTTCATTAGTTCGCTTCCTCGGGATAACAGCATTGGATTTGTCATAGCGAGAAGCGCAGCTACATAGCTATCTGTTGCTAATTGAGCCTCATTAAATTATTCATTTACTGGTTTTTCAGCAATCCCCGAGCTAAAGCTGCAGGGCAAAGAATTAGGCTAGTCTGTAGTTTTGACTTTAAAATTTTCAATTTTTCATTAGTTCGCTTCCTCGGGATAACAGCATTGGATTTGTCATAGCGAGAAGCGCAGCTACATAGCTATCTGTTGATAATTGAGCCTCATTAAATTATTCATTTACTGGTTTTTCAGCAATCCCCGAGCTGAAGCTGCGGGGCAAAGCATGAGGCTAATTACTACAATAGACTTGGACTCTTAATCAAAAAAATCCCCTGGCTAAAGCCAAGTGGCAAT
Source organism: Labilibaculum antarcticum (assembly GCF_002356295.1). Lineage (NCBI taxonomy): Bacteria > Pseudomonadati > Bacteroidota > Bacteroidia > Marinilabiliales > Marinifilaceae > Labilibaculum > Labilibaculum antarcticum. The sequence goes on from NZ_AP018042.1 coordinate 301,438, forward strand.
ACAATACCTAATTTTGACTATGGAATAGTGCAGCGCAGAAGAAGATTCTGTTTCATAAAAACATTTTCACCTGCGCCAATTTAAAATCACACATTCTTATCCCGGGGTGGCATTCGCTTAGCTCTTTCACCCCTGGCTATAAGCGCTAAAACCCTTCAGGCTCGAGAAATAACAATCAAAACGAGACTACACTCCCGAATTCCCGGGTGAATACCAACTTCCGGTTTTCGACTGTTTGACTGTTCGACTTTCGACTTTTAACTATGGAACCTTGCGGCGCAGAAGAAGATTCTGTTTCATAAAAACATTTTCACCTGCGCCAATTTATGATGTTTCATGCCTATTCTGGGGTGGCATTCGCTGTGCTCATTTACCCAGGGCTATCATATTTGAGCCCTTCAGGCTCGAGAAATAACAATCAAAACGAGACTACACATTGTTTCTTTGGACTGTTTGACTTTTGACTATTAGACTCTTCAAGACCTTTCTTCTTCTTCAAACACACCCCTCTGCCTGTCGGCATCTCCCCTTAAAATGGGAGAATTACTACAATGGGCTTAGACTCTTAACACCACTGGCTAAAGCCAAGTGGCAAAGCAACTCTATACACTTTGACTTTAGGACATTTGACTCTTCAGGACCTTTCAAGACTCTTCGACTCTTTTTTTAAAAAAAATCCACTGGCTAAAGCCAAGTGGCAAAACAACACTTTACACTTTGACTTTCGACCTTTTGACTATTCGACTCTTCAAGACTCTTCAAGACTCTTCAAGACATTTCCAGACCCTTCAAGACCTTTCCAGACTTTTTCCTCTTTTCTTTGCAAAGGATTGTAATTCCGCTCGTAATTATACTGATTATAAGTATTCCACGAACAAGCATTAAACACCTTCTAAACCACTAATAATTAGGATGAAGAATTTAAGTTGGCAACATTTACATCTTGTCTTGTCAATTTTTTTGTTTAGTTTTACAGAGAAATTAGAACACTACTACTACAAAATTATTACCAATGGAAAATTTACCAAAGGAAATTGCAGATGCAATTAAAAATGGCATGGACGAAAGCCAACTCATTCAAATGGCTACCCGCCTATTGGAAAAAGGGGATCAGAAAAATGCCGCCAGAGTATTGGAATACTGTATCTAGAAATCCAAGACACAACAAATCCCCAAAAGAATATTTTCTTTTGGGGATTTGTTTTTTTATTTTGTCTTTACTAAAGCGCCTGCGCCAATTTTTCTGGACCCGAGAATCGGCAACCAAAATAATCTGTAAAATTAATGAATCTCCTTCTTATTTTTGTTTAGCAGTATGCCAGAAGATTGCCGCATCGTACCTCCTCGCTACCGAGCTTGCGAGATCACTGAAAGTAATGACAGCAGTGATGAACAAACAGTATTAATCATTCAGAACAGCAGCTCTAAATTCCTTAATTCTCTGTTCTTCCTCCTTTTTGCAGATCAACAAAACATCATTGTCTTCAACCACAATACAATCGTTCAAACCTTGAATCACTACTTTTTTATTCTTTGGCATGTTCACAATACAATTGCTTGATTCAAAAACATGAACTTTTTCGCCAACTACAGTATTTCCCTGTTCACAACGTTCGCGCTTTTCCCAAAGCGATCCCCAGGTACCCAAATCAGACCATCCAAAATCAGCTGGCTGAACATAGATGTTATCCGCCTTTTCCATGATGCCATAATCAATGGAGATCTTCATGCATGTTGGAAACATTTCGTCGATAAAGGCTTGCTCTTTGTTTGTATTGTAAACAGCTGCCCCCTTTTGAAATAGCTCAGCCACTTCAGGCAAGTCCTTTTCGAAAGCTTTTACAATGCTCTTTAGCGACCACAAGAAAATACCAGAGTTCCAATAATAGTTTCCTGCAGCTAAATATTCTTTCGCTGTAACAAGATCAGGTTTTTCTTTAAAAGCGATTACGTTTAACGGATTGTCTGTTATCGCTTGTCTGTTATCGGTTTCAAAATTCTTACTTATTAATTTTTCATTATTAATTGAATCGGCTTGAATGTATCCATAACCTGTTTCGGGACGGTGAGGCTGAATGCCCAAAGTTAGTAGAGTGTCATTGTTCACTGTAAATTCCAAACCATTTTTGATGACACGAATAAACTCCGCCTCATTGGTAATCAAATGATCCGACGGAGCTACCACCATATTGGCATCAGGATTCAATCCTTTTATTTTGTAAGCTGCATAAGCGATACAGGGTGCTGTGTTTCGCATGCATGGCTCCAATAATATGTTGCTCTCCAACAATTCAGGACATTGTTCTGTTACCAATGCTTTGTACTTGGCTGAAGTCACAATCAGAATGTTCTCAGCCGGAGCAATTGTTTTGAAACGAGCTACGGTTTGCTGCAACAGCGTTTTTCCAATTCCCAAAACATCTAAAAACTGCTTTGGCTTTTCTTCTGTACTCATCGGCCAAAAACGGGAACCGACTCCCCCGGCCATGATAACTATGTAGTTGTTGTTCATTTATTTCTAGAATTAGGCGTTAGCAATAGCGCTATTTTACGAATGGTTAAACGGACTAAGGGTCGAAGAATCAAAGAGTCAAACAGTCGAATACTATTTTTTGCATAGATACTTCATCAAATTGCTTATTGCACCTGATAAATTACTGGAACGTACTCTTAGTTCCTGGGCTTTTTCTATAGTAAGGTAATTAAGGTCTTCAGCCAAATAAAGCATGCTACGCACCTCACCTGATGAGGCTTTTGCAATATCCAGAAATCTTTTGAATTCAGCATCTGAGTTCCGTTCAAAACCTTCTGCAATATTGTTCATGACAGATACTGAAGCTCTTTGAATTTGATCCCGAAAACCAAAATCTCTGTTTTCTTTCAATATTAAATAAACGTCACCAACAAGTACTCTGGCATCCTGCCAAATTTTTAAATCTTCAAACTTCTCGACATTTGCCATGCTAACGACTTTTTGACTGTTCGACTCTTGGACTTTTATACTTTACGACTTATACATCTCCGCGTAGTATTTCTCGTATTCTCCACTGGTGATGTTCTCCATCCATTCCTTATTCTCCAGATACCACTTTACGGTTTCCTCAATTCCCTCTTCGAATTGCAAAGATGGCTCCCAACCTAATTCTTCTTTCAATTTGGTCGAATCAATTGCGTAACGCAAATCATGACCGGCACGATCGGTAACATAGGTAATCAGTTTTTCAGATTCGCCTTCTTCACGACCCAATAATCTGTCGACGGTTTTAATCATCACTTTGATCAGATCAATGTTCGTCCATTCGTTGAATCCACCAATGTTATAGGTATCTCCTACTTTTCCTTCATGGAAAATCACATCAATGGCTCTGGCGTGATCTTCCACATACAACCAATCTCTAACATTTAGACCCTTTCCATAAACCGGAAGTGCTTTGTTGTTACAGATGTTGTTGATGAACAAAGGAATCAATTTTTCAGGAAACTGATAAGAACCATAGTTGTTCGAACAGTTGGAAATTACGGTTGGCAATCCAAAGGTATCCTGAAATGATCTCACGAAATGATCCGAAGAAGCTTTGGATGCTGAATAAGGTGAGTGAGGATCGTAAGCTGTTGTTTCCAAAAAGAATCCTTCTTCCCCTAAAGAGCCGTACACTTCATCCGTAGATACATGGTAGAACAATTTCCCTTCGTAATTTCCTTCCCAGGCAAACTTTGCTGCCTGCAATAAACTCAATGTTCCCATTACATTGGTTTGTGCAAAGGAAAATGGATCTTTAATCGAACGATCAACATGAGACTCGGCAGCCAAATGAATCACACTTTCAATTTTATAGTCAAGAAAGATCTTCTGAACCTTTTCGAAATCACAGATATCGCATTTTACGAATTCGTAATTTTCTTTGTCTTCAATGTCTTTTAGGTTGGCCAAATTTCCTGCATAGGTCAAGACATCCATGTTAATAATTTTATAATCAGGATATTTATTGACCAACAAACGAACAAGGTGCGAACCGATAAATCCGGCACCTCCGGTAACTAGGATTGATTTCATATTTTTACAAATTAAAACCACAAATTACACCAATTTCACAAATTATAATATTCTAAAATTTGTATTCATTAGTGTCATTTGCTGTTATTTCATTAATTTCGGTTACAAAATATTTAAACCACTGATTTCACAAATTAAAAAGAAAACATCGCAAACAATACTTACTCCTCTTGAAATCATACTTCTTTTAAACACTCGTAATTCGTGGCTATTCCATTAATTTCTCAATACATATTTTTAAAGAATCTCTCCAATAAGGAACTTCAATTCCAAAAACCGCTTTGATCTTTGCCTTGTTTAGTACTGAATAATGTGGTCGTTGCGCCGGAGTTGGGTAGTCTTTCGTTTCAATTGGATTTACAATACAATCTACATTTCCCATTTCCATGATCGCTTTGGAAAAATCGAACCAGGAAGCAACACCTTCATTCGAGAAATGATATACCTTCCCTTTTTGATCCATTTTATCTTCTTTGGAAAAAATCTCCAGACATACATTAGCTAAATCTCTTGCATAAGTAGGAGTTCCTACCTGATCAAAGATCACACCTAGTTCAGCTCTTTCAGCTCCCAAACGAAGCATGGTTTTCACAAAATTGTTCCCGAACGAAGAATACAACCATGACGTTCGAATTACAATAGATTCAGACGAAGAAGTAAGAACAAACTCCTCCCCTTTTCTTTTTGTCTTTCCGTACACCCCGATTGGTGATACTTCACAATCTTCTGAGTAAGGAAAATGAGCAGTTCCATCAAAAACGTAATCTGTAGAAATGTGAATCAGTTTCAAATTCTGAGCTTCAGCAATAGCCACCAAATTCCCGACAGCAGTTGCATTTACCAATTCAGCAGTTTTAGAATCTTCTTCTGCCTTATCCACAGCCGTATAAGCTGCACAGTTAATGATTCCTTTTATTTGATTTTCGCTTACGAACCGGGCAAGCATTTCTCTATTGCAAATGTCTAATTCCGGTAGATCGGAAAAAACAAATTCCAAATTTGAAAATGATGCACTAAGCTCATTTATTTCTGAACCCAATTGACCATTTGCACCACATATCAATATTCGCATAATTCCATTTTTAAAGTAAAAGGATTTTCAGTCTCACACAATGGCAATAATTGCAGATCTTTTCCCGACAATTGAACTTCTTCTGCTGCAATTTGCCAATCAACAGCAATCTCTTCATCATTCCAGGCAATGCCTGAATCGTGATTAGGAGCATACCAGTTATCAACTTTATAGGCGAAAGTTGCTTTCTCACTCAATACTACAAAGCCATGTGCAAATCCTCTGGGAACAAACAACTGTCGTTTGTTTTCCCCGTTCAATTTCACCGCTACATATTTTTTATACGTTGCTGAATCTTTTCGAAGATCTACCGCTACATCCAATACTTCTCCCTCTATACAACGAACCAATTTGGCTTGATTGAAAGGAGGTTTTTGAAAATGCAAACCTCTCAACACTCCTCTTGATGATTTTGATTCATTGTCCTGAACAAAATCAACTTTCCCTATGTTTTCTTCAAACTCTTTCTGATTGAAAGATTCAAAAAAGTAGCCTCTATCATCCCCAAACACTTTAGGTTCGATGATGACTACTTCGGGTATTTCTGTTTTTATAAAATTCATAGTTTTTTTTTCAACCACTTTTAAATTCAAAATAACAACCACAAATTTCTCAAATTACACAGATTAAATTCATTTGTGCTCATTCGTGTAATTTGTGATTCATTAACTTTTAACTACAAAATGAATCTTTTGTACTGCAAACTTGTTGCTCCAAAATTGATTAATAGCCCTACTCTTTTACCCGTAGCCTTCAAATAATTTAAAACTTGAGCAGTATGAATATCATCCAAAGTTTTTACAGCCTTTAACTCAACAATAACTTCATCAAAACAAAGAAAATCAGCGTAATATTTCTTATCAAGCTGATTTCCTTTATATACAATTCCAAGTTCTACCTCTCTTTCAAAATCAATCTCTTTTTCTACTAATTCTATTTCCAGAGCTTCTTGATAAACCGCTTCCAAAAAACCACATCCGAGTTCTGAATGAACTTCCATACAACTACCAATAATTTTGTAGCATTCTTTCTTCAGAATATAGTCTTGCTTCATTTTGTAAAAAAGTAAATTTCGAACCACAAATTTCTCCAATTTTCACAAATGAAAAAAGCTTTATTTAAATAAGCAAAATGATCAATCCTCCATCATAAGGGAGGCAAGACTCCATTTTGACACTTAAAAATTTGTGACAATCAGTGAAATTTGTGGTTAATATTATTTGAGGTTTTATTTGTCCGCAACAAGATTTAAAAGGTACTGTCCATACCCATTCTTTTTCAATGGCTCGGCCAATGTTTTAACTTGTTCGGCAGTTATGTAACCCATATTGTAGGCTATTTCCTCCAGACAAGCCACTTTTAAGCCCTGGCGGGTTTCGATGGTTTCGATAAAACGACCTGCATCTAGTAAAGATTCATGTGTTCCTGTATCCAACCAGGCATACCCCCTACCCATTAATTCTACTTTTAGTCGACCTTGCTTTAAATATTCCTGATTGACAGTGGTAATTTCCAGCTCGCCACGATGAGAGGGTTTCACATTTTTTGCGACTTGCACCACATCATTGGAATAAAAATACAAACCAATAACAGCATAATTCGATGCAGGATTCTCTGGTTTCTCCTCTATGGAAGTTACTGTTCCATCTTCATCAAAAGCAGCAACGCCATAACGCTCAGGATCTCTTACATAGTATCCAAAAACAGTAGCTTTGCCTTCTTCCTCTACATTTTTACGCGCATTTCTCAACATGCCCGTAAGGTTGTGACCGTAGAAAATATTATCTCCCAATACCAAACAAACCGAATCATCGCCAATAAATTCGTCCCCAATGATAAAAGCCTGAGCCAATCCATCAGGACTTGGTTGTTCTTTGTAAGATAATTTTAATCCCAAATCTTCACCAGATCCTAATAATTTTTCAAAATTAGGTAGATCCTCAGGAGTGGAAATGATAAGTATCTCCTGAATCCCTGCCAGCATTAAAACTGATAATGGATAATAAATCATCGGTTTGTCGTAAACAGGCAAAAGCTGTTTCGAAACTCCTTTGGTTATTGGATACAAACGGGTTCCGCTGCCTCCTGCTAAAATGATTCCTTTCATATAATAATGTGTTTTTTAGTTGCTATATCGTCCCGAAAACTTCCGGGATTACCATGCTAAAATAATCATCCCCTGTGTGTCAAAATCACTTTGGCATGGACGTTTCATGAAATTTTATTTATGATCGTGTGATACACTAATTCAATATTCTATGCACTGTAAACAGCTTATTTTTATGACCTAAACATCCAATAATTGCTTAATTTTCTCTACTGATTCTCCATTCGAATTCAAAACAGCCCCTTACTCCCTACTTTTGAGTCCGATTTGTTTTGTTCTTCTGTGTCAATCCTTGCTTTCAATAGGGCTGAAACCCTCCTTCCTATCCATCATCTGCAAATTTCAGACATCTCCCGAAAAAGAAAATCAAATTTACGGACAAATTCAACAGCCTACAAATTTCCAACTATCTATATTAACCTTCCATTCTTCGTAGTTTTCCCTAGAATTTCTACTTAGGGACTGTCTTTGCGAGGAGGAACGACGTGGCAATCTGTTTCAATCTTGCAGAAATGTTGCTTGACTGTTCGACCATTCCACCCTATTTGTTCAAGCATTTCTGCATCCCCGATGCTAAAGTACGGGGCAAAATAAATAGGCGGGAGGCTATTTCATTGAATTTCTTTACACTTGATCCTTCTATTTCTTCCTTTTGGCGCTTCGCCCAAACCCGACTTCATTTTTGTCTTAATACAAAAACGAAGCAAAAAGATCAAGACCTCGACAATCGGTGACCCATTACGCCTCAAAGGCTAAAAAAAAGTAATGTTTAAAAAATGATTCATCCTATTTTCCTTTTTCGAATACTGGTCATTTTCCAGCTTACTGCTTCTATCAAAAATGAAGTCCATTTTTAAAACGGATTTTTTTCTTCACGACTTTTTCTGCTATGGGGACCCCTCCCGAAAGCTTTCGGGATGCCTTGTCCATGTCGAACGGCCCTGTTTGAACATTTGAATTATTAATTTGTTAGGGATCCTTCGTCGCTTCGCTTCGCTCAGGATGACGTGCAATGATGATCATTCTTTCCTTAACCCTTAATTTGTGAAACTTTGTGGAATTTGTGGTTTCATTTTTTTCCTTTATCCTTGTTTCCCTTTAGCCTTTATGTCTCTTCTTTCTCCTCAAGCCAGAGGGGCTCTTACATTTTTCCGATGAAAAAGTAAGCAAAAAATCCTCGGTGGCGTCCTCAACCACCCATTAAAGCTCGAAGGCTAAACAAAAGAAACTCGCTTCGCTCAGACAGTCTTTTGTTTCACGCCTTCTTCACCAAATGGGTCCCGGTCTCCGGACTAAATTCCGAATCCTCCTTATTGAGATTTGTGGAATTTGTAAAATTTGTGGTTTTCCTTTTTTTATGCGGTATTTGCGTCCAATTATTAATTTCTAATTGTTAATTCTTAATTTGTTAATGGCTGTCTTTGCGAGGAGGAACGACGTGGCAATCTGTTCCCATTTTGCAGAATATAAAACTTTAACCTTTACACTTAATTTGTGTTCATTTGTGAAATTTTGGTTTTCCTCTTTTTTCCTTTACCCTTTATCCTTGTTTCACTTTACCCTTGTTTTCCTTAATTTGTTAGGGATCCTTCGTCGATTCGCTTCCCTCAGAATGACGTGCAATGATGATCATTCTTTCCTTTAGATTTAATTTGTGAAAATTTGTAGAATTTGTGGTTTTCCATTTTTTTCCCTTTACACTTTAACCTTGTTTCACTTTACCCTTGTTTTCCTTAATTTGTTAGGGATCCTTCGTCGCTTCGCTTCCCTCAGGATGACGTGCAATGATGATCATTCTTTCCTTTACCCTTAATTTGTGTTCATTTGTGGAATTTGTGGTTCCTTTTTTTTTCCTTTAGCCTTGTTTCCCTTTCCCTTAAACTGTACGTTTTCATAAAAAATCCCCCTTTCTCAAGGGGGATGTTCTGTTACAAATGAAATGGTATAACTTAAAATTTCGAGGAGTCATAAATACTAACAAAATGATATTACTTTTGCTAGTAAGCCGAGGCCCTCAATTCCCGTTTTAAACTTTCGCCGGTTTACTGGAGAATTTAAGGAGCCTCGGCTTTTTATTCTGCCTCAGTTTTTTCGACTGCTGAATTCTCGTTTTTGGTTTTTCGAGTGCGTGCAGCAGCCAAATACCTTTGCGTACAATCGTTGCTAAAAGTAGCAATCTGAGTGTAAGCAACATCCGGGCTAATACGATTCAACACCTCAACGGCCTCGAACAATTCTTCACAAGCCGTTTGCAATTCCTGATAAACAGTAGCCATATCGTAAACAGTCTGATTGTTATTCGTATTTGATTTCTCTTCCAACATCTGATCGTAAACAGCATTGTCGGCTACCATATCCTGATACCAATCATTGGCTGATAAACTGGTGATTAGGGCTTGATTCTCTTCCGAACTCAATTCCTTGACTAAACTGGCCATTTTTGCCGATTGCACTTTCTTCCCTCCATTTTGCAAAGTCCAGCCATGACCTTTAATGATGAGGATTATTTTTTCGGCAGCCGCAAGCATACTTTCATCCTTACGGTGAGTAAAAGCTTCCATCAAATTGCGGAAAGCAAGAAAAGATTCATCACGACGATGATCTTTCACATTCAACCATTCGGTATATTCACTCGAACGACTTCGATTCGAAGCTGCAAGAGCTTCCTCTAACTTTAAACTTAATTTCCCGGCTGGATCTTTTACAGGCAAAGCCTCTAAATTCAACGAGCTAAGGAACGTTTTAATTTCGTTGCAATACCCCAACAATTCGTTGATACGCAGAAAACTAAAAATCATTTTAACAAACATACTTCTAGATTTTTAATGATTAATACTCCCACCATTTATTAACAGAATAATAAAAATAGAAATTTTAGAAGTAAACACATACTATTTATATGTATTTTTTCACCGAATAAAAACACAAGCTCTGAACAGCTCCTTATTGATGATAATCCAGGATCATATTTTTCCTACTAAAAAACACAAAGATCGAATATCTTTTGTTATGACAAGAGAATCGCAAGCTAAAGCTGTCCCCCCCAGGCAGTAGCAAAAAATAAAAAGTTCCGATTACATCGAAAAAAAGAAATGGAATTCTGAAACGTACATGCCTAAGCGATTTTGACACAAAAGGAGATGATTATACCAGCATGGTAAGTTCTCCCGATAAATTCGGGACAGGCTATATGGCAAAAACATACAATTATTATCATATGATAAGTTTCTTTTTTTGTTGGAGCATTTTACCCTTTCAAATAGTTTGGAGATACCATCTTGAGATTTTTACTCTTTCCAAATAGTTTGAAGATAGTATTTTGAAATTTTCAACCTTTCCAAAAAGTTTGGAAACAGCATTTTGAGATTTTTACTCTTTCCAAATAGTTTGGAGATAGCATCTTGAGATTTTTAGCCTTTCCAAAAAGTTTGGAGACAACATTTTGAGATTTTTAGTCTCTCCAAAAAGTTTGGAGTTAGTATTTTGAAATTTTCAAATGCAGAAAAGCCTTATATAATAAGGGATACAGAAGAAAAAGCCTCCTCCTGACTCCTTCATGAGAGCATGCATAAATCGCTTTGATCCATGCCTAGAGCGCAGCAATCCAAAACAAAAACGCACTGATCCACGCCTAGAGTACAGCAATCCAAAGCAAAATCGCTCTAATCTATGCCTAGAGTTTAGCAATCAGGACCTTCTGGAAAGTCAGAACTACAAAGGAAAAGCCGAAAGAATTCATGTTCTTTCGGCTTTACTTTCTTTTACCCATCAATCTGGAAACGCATTCCCACGCTATAAAAATCTATAAGACTTCCCATAGCAGGCAATCATTACCAAGCTTACTCCACAAACATTCTTTTGTGGAGTAGCCTATCTAGATTGCAAGTAGAGTCTACTCATGTAAGGAAATCAGATTGATTATGAAGTTATGCGGGTTGTGAATAAATTGCCACCTCATGCTTCAATGACAGCAAGCATTGGCATTGCAAAGGAGCCTCAGATAAGTGGCAAACTGCCAAATGTGAGACTCCTTCTTTTTTTTTGTTTTACTGTTCGCGAGGAGATTGCCGCAGCCTCATTCCTCGGCTTCGTAAGGTTCGTTTTATTTCAAATAATACTCATACATCAATTTGATTCCTTCTTCGAGCTCAATGCTGTATTTCCAGCCTCAAGTATGCAGTTTTGAAGGAACGGTTAGTTTGCGTATGGTTCCGTCTGTTTTTATTGTATCAAAATCAACTTAACCTTTAAAGTCAATTTTTTTGACTCATTTTTGAAAAAAAGCGTATAGAATATACCATTAACAAAATAGCTAATTATAATTCCACACAATTAAAAATGAATAACCAAAAACTGCTTTGGCTTTTCTTCGTTACTCATGGGCCAAAAACGGGAACCTAATCCCCCAGCCATGATAACGATGTAGTTGTTGTTCATATTGTTAAATGGATTTAAGCAAAGATCCAATTTTACGAATTTCTGATTGTAAATCAATATGATGATTTCCAATAAAAAATCCATCTCTATCAATTCTTTGAGAATTAATTAATACGCCATGAATTTCATAATCAAAATATTTAATCACAGGATTCTTAGTAAAGTCGCCAGCAACTATAGGCCTAACCTCCACTCCAGAACTCTGCAATTTATTCATTACAAACTCGCGTGATATCCCAATTTCTGGATTTACGATAAAAGAAAATCCAAACCAACTGCTAAGTCCTATCTCTTTTTGTAAAATAAATTTATTTTGATTCTGAAGTTCTTCAATAAATACCTCAGCATTACTTCTTCGCTTTTGTACAAAATCGTTCAATTTTGAAAGTTGAACTGTACCAACAGCCCCACTCATTTCTATAGGTCTAACATTGTATCCTGGTAAAACAAATTTAAAAGACTCCAAAAAAGCGTTTGTATCTTTTTGTCCAGTAACTCTATTAACTTCTGGTAAATTCCTAGTCCAACCATGTGCTCTTATTGAAAGCAAAATATGGAAAAGCTCTTCATCATCAGTGGTAATCATTCCACCTTCCATTGTAGAAATATGATGGCTAAAGAAAGTACTATAAGTTCCAAGCAAGCCAAATGTACCTGTCTTCTGTCCATGAAATTCAGCACCCATAGATTCACAATTATCTTCTAGAAGATAAATGTCTCTATCTTTTATTAGCTCATTTATTCTTTCAAATTCATTAGGATTACCAAGAAGATTAACAAGAAAAATGGCACGCGTTTTGTCAGTAATCGCTTCTTTTAAAGCATCAACAGAGATATTTAAGGTTTCAATATCAACATCAACAAATTTCAACTTTAAGCCATACTGCTGCAAAGGATGATATGTTGTAGACCACGACACTGAAGGCACTATTACTTCATCTCCGGCTTTTAGAGGATTCTCTTGTTTAAAAAACAAAGCTGCCACCGCTAATAGATTTGCGGAAGAGCCTGAATTCACCATCACGGAGTATTTACTCCCAAAATGCTGAGCAAATTCTTTTTCAAATTGACTAACGTGTTTTCCCATTGAAAACATTCCAGTAGAAATAACCTTTTGTATTGCGTCAATTTCTTCATCTCCCCAAGATGAAGTCGCTAAAGGATAATTAATCATATTGTTCAAATTTTTCAAGATAAAATTGATATGTTTTTTCGATACCTTCCTTTAAATTATGCTTGGCTTTCCATCCTAATGATTCTAGTTTTGATACTGAAACCAATTTTTGCTTCATCCCAACTGGTTTATCTAAATCAAACTTAAATGTTCCTTCAAAACCAATAACCTCTTTAATGGCCTCATAATAATCTAAAATAGAATGATCATACCCTAATCCAACATTAATCAAATCAGGAATCTCATCGAAATTATTCACACTGTACCAAATAAATTCAGCCAAATCACCAGCGTACATAAATTCCCTTCGTGCACAGCCATCTCCCCAAATCTCAACTTCAGAATCTCCTTTTTTCTTAGCAAGGTGAATTTTCCGAATAACTGCTGGAATCATGTGGCTGTGTTTGGGATCAAACTTATCCCAACGACCATAAAGATTACATGGGATAAGAGTTTTGTATTGCATTTCAGGATATTCCTTATTAATATATTCACAGAATCGTAATGCAAATATTTTTGCAAGTGCATAACCTTCATTGGTAGGCTCTAATTCCCCTTGCAGAATATATTCTTCTACCAAAGGATTTGTAGCATTTCTTGGATAAATACATGAGCTACCCAGATTAATGAATTTCTTAATCCCGTTATCTAAAGCAGCTTTTATTATATTTTTTCCCATTTCTGTATTTTCAAACAGAAACTTAACGGGATTAGCAATATTTGCCTGAATACCACCAACAATACCTGCTGCATGAATAATTATCTCAGGTTGATGAATTTGCAAATAATTCTGAACTGAAGATAAATCTAATAAATCCAGATCACTGGAGCTAGGTTTTAATAATTTGATTTGACTTGGTATCCTTTCAATAATATTCTGGCCAACCAATCCTGAGCCACCTGTAAGGAGAATCTTCATGTTATTCAAAATTGTTTAATGTTTTATATCCAGACGACTTCAATAAGTCTTCCTTTTTCATCAGTTTGATATCTGACTCCATCATATCCTTAACCAAAGCAGGTAAATCATACTCAGGCTTCCATCCTAAAACAGTATTTGATTTAGTTGGGTCACCAATAAGCAATTCAACCTCAGTTGGACGGAAATATCGCGGATCTACCTCAACTAAACAGTCACCAATTCGTGATTTAATAGATGACAAATAGAATTCGCCAACACTTTGAATAAATAGTTTTTCATCAATTGAAGAAATATAAGCTTTCTCTGCTTTCCCTTCCCCTTTAAATTCTGCAATAATACCACATTCAGCAAAAGCAAATTTCACAAAATCACGCACAGTTGTTGTAACCCCTGTAGCAATTACATAATCAGAAGGTTCATCTTGTTGAAGAATGGCATGCATGGCTCTTACATAATCTTTAGCATGTCCCCAATCTCTCTTCGAAGAAAGATTACCTAAATATGTTTTATCTTGCACACCCAAAGCAATGCGAGCGGCTGCACGGGTAATTTTACGAGTAACAAATGTCTCCCCTCGTAATGGAGATTCATGATTAAATAAAATTCCATTGGAGGCATGCATATCATAAGCCTCTCGATAATTTACCGTCATCCAGTAGGCATACATTTTAGCTACTGCATAAGGTGAGCGTGGATAGAAGGGAGTAGTTTCCTTTTGAGGCACTTCCTGCACCAAACCATACAACTCAGATGTTGATGCCTGATAAATACGTGTTTTCTTTGTTAAACCTAAAAACCGTACTGCTTCCAAAATACGAAGAGTCCCCAGACCATCGGCATTACCAACATATTCCGGTATTTCAAAACTAACTGCAACATGAGACATTGCCGCTAAATTATAAATTTCATCCGGTTGCACCTCTTGTATGATACGAGTAATATTCATACTATCCGTCATATCACCAAAATGAAGAATAAAATTCTGATTTTCAACATGAGGATCTTGATATAAATGATCAATACGATCAGTATTAAATAAAGATGATCTACGTTTTATACCATGTACAATATAGCCTAATTTCAATAGATATTCTGAAAGATAAGCTCCATCCTGACCAGTTACTCCGGTGATTAATGCTATTTTTTTTGACATGTTTTTTATTTTAAATATTTTAACAATCCCTTAATAGTATAATTAAAAAAATACATACAGGCTTTTATTTTTCCTAATTCTCCAACTTGCCTTAATACCTTAAAATGGTAAATTGCAGCCTTAAATTTATTACTCGAGACAGAGTTTGAACGAACTCTATAGTAACCTAAAACATTATTATTAAGTCCTCTTGTCTCACCAATTACCTGAAAAATCTTCAACCATAAACCATAATCCTGCCTCTTTCTTATTTCTGGCAAATAAACTTTCCCTAATTTGAATGTGTCATATATAGCCGTTAAGCATCCTATTTGACATGATTTCAAAAGATCTGAGTAAGTTAATTTAGGATTAGGATTTACAATACCACCCTTCTCATTATCTTCATTTATTTTTTGATAAGCTGAATAAGTAAATGCCAGATCATTCTCAGCCATAAATTTTATCTGCTTCTCCAACTTGTCAGGAGTCCATAGATCATCACTATCACAAAAGGCAATAAACCTACCTGTAGCATTCTCTATAGAATTATTACGAGCTATTCCTCCTCCACTATTAATATTTAATTGAAAGATTTTTATTCTATTATCTTCTCCAGCAAACTCATTTAATAAATCAATCGTTTTATCCGATGAACAATCATCAGTGATCAAGAGTTCCCAATTATCATAAGTCTGCCTCTGAATGGATAAAATTGTTTGTACAATATAAGCTTCTGAATTATAAGTTGGTGTAATAATACTAACCTTCATATCCTTTCAATTTAAATACAATAAACCTACGCCATTTCCAATATACACAACGGGTAAAGATCTTAAATAAAATAGTTTTAAAACTCAAAATTAACGCCTCATAAAAGGTTAATATTTCTCTACTAATTGTAGGGTATACACCTATCTTTTTTAACCTACTTAATTCTGACGGAACCCATTTCCCCTGAACAACAGTATTTAGAATATTGAAAAAATTCTTGTTAACCACATAGAAACCATCATAATAATCACTACGAACAGCACCAAACCTTTCAAATTCCCATGCATTCTCTTCTTCCTTAAGAAGATCTAAAAACACATCAATATTCCAAAGAGCATACACACAAGTAGGACGATACAAAGAACCTTTTTCTATTTCTCCAAAAAATTTATTTTTAACTTTTGTCGGTTTGGGTTTCTTAATGAATTTCAAATAATTCCCTTCACATTTCTCAAATTCAGATATAATTTTTGTAAATTCTTCATTATTCACTTTTCTTATAAGAACCGAATCTTCTAATGTAATTAGAACAAATTCATATTTCTTTTTCAATTCAATTAAGACCTTCATTACTCCATCAGACCATGATTCATCATTTCCTATTTTTATTGAAAAAAAAGAAGATTCTGGAATATCCTTATGATTAGTAGCAAAATATTTATCAAAAGGACAATCTGGCCAATATTTTTCAAATGTATCAATATATGTTGTCCAAAGGTCACTATAATTATCACATGATAGTACTAAGAACGCTGTATTATTTAAAAATGCATTTTTCATATAAACTTATTAATTCACGAGTTGTATTTTCCAACGAAATTTTAAACTTAAAACGATCCCTTGTATTTTCTTCGTGAGAATTTTTCAATTTTTGCTTTATCTGCCCTGACGCTATTTCGGGATTCACACTTATTATTAGTGACTCCTTGCAATTACTTATTTGGTCTTTAACATCACCAACGTTAACACCAAACACAGGTCTATTCATGGCTAATGCCTCTCTAACTATATTAGGTGAACCCTCTGCATCTGATGTTAATAAGACATAATCCGTTGCTGCCATAAAAAATGGCACCTCATCCGAAGGAACCGCATTCATTAGAAGCAATTGATAACCTTCACCCATGTATTGAACTATTTTTTCCGCCAAATCTAATCTCTTTACAGGAGATGAACTAATAGAAGAAAAAAGAAATAATTTTTTATCTGAATCTAAGTCTAAGTACTCTCTTGCATAACTCTTAGGAATTGGTTTGAATAAGTTATAATCAACTCCAAGTCGCTGAATAAAAAATTTAGAATTATAAAGGTACTTGAAGTATTTCGGAACCGAATCAATCAATACATGAGAAACGAAACCAATTCTAGAAAACATCACAAAAGAGAATAAAGCAAAGAGCCTATTTAATTTTACTTTAAATTTTCGATATTTATTTTTGTTTTGATTAACTAAAACACCATGAATTTCAGTACCATGAAAAGTCACAACTCGCCTATTATTCTGAAAAACAAAAGGTAACAAAGCAAGATAAATATAAATCCCTCCAAATTGAAAATGAATTATATCATATTTTTTCTTTCGTGCAATATACAATTCTCTTAAAGTCTCAAACTTATAACTAAAACCAACAAAATCAATTTTATCCTTTGGCTTCAGTCTTTTCATCTCAGACATCAAATTATTTATCACAGGGTTACCAACTCCATCACTATTTGAAATTTGATTCGAAATAAATAAAATCTTCATAATTTGATATTTACTAACTTGACAAAGTTGTTATTGAATTATGATTAATTAACTTTTGGGTCGACTTTAAAACAATAAATGGTAATTTTATCCATTTTCCTAATTCCCATCGTTTTGCAATGCTAAAAAATGCTTTCTCAGATGTTAGAAAAAACATACTATTCATCATCTCAATATGAAGTTGATGATAAAATGAACTAGAAATAGCTTTATTAGTATTATAATAAGACCATATTTTAAAATAATTATATTTACTACTTAATATTTTTAAAGTCGAAACATATTGTTTAAACAGGGACATATCATTAATGAAAGAACAGTAATCTCTGATCCCATATAACGCAAAAATAAATCCATTCAAAACATTTTCGGATGTCCCTCCAAATTCTTGTAACACGTATCCAGAATCAGTTAAGACATTCAAATCCTCAGTCAACATGTAACTTTTGGCTTTATCTATAACACTGTAGGCAACATCATAGTATAAAAAACCATGATTATAGCATCGATATACAAATGAAATCGCCAATCCTTGTCCCATTGCAGATGTCCATCCACTTTTTAATCCTAAAAAATCAACTTCATAATAATTTCGCCAAGCTCCATCCTTCTCCTGATTTTCTAAAACCCAACTCAGTATCGATTCAATTCTCTTTGCTAAAAGATCACTATGTTTATTTGTATACAAGTCAATCAATCCTAATCCATAATTTAGAATTGTGATAGAAAACTCCCGAGATACATTGTTCATCTCAACTAAAGGAATACCATCTTTTAACTCATAAGGGTAATTCCCTTTTGCTGAAAAATCCAAATAATAATATTCTCTATAAGAAATATCTTGACGAAACTTTAATCTTGGATGCCAATAATCTGGTCGGTCTAATATCTCATCTAGTAATCGATTAAAGCTATAAATCAATTTATCCTTGTTCATATAATTTCAAATAATTTTGGTTTGTATTTGATATATTATAAATTTTCTCATAATCCATAATACAATGATTCTTAATTTCTTGAACTAATTCACTCTCGCTATTTAAAAAAGTTTTAAGAGTTTCATGATATGAGTTATAACCGAAACCACTTGAAATAAATCCATTTAATTTGTCTGTAATCATATCCTTAACACCACCAGCAGGAGTTACCACAGGAACACATGAAACAGCTAAAGCTTCAATTAACGAAATAGGCATACCTTCATACAAAGAGGACAAACAAAAAGCATCAGCAAAAAACAAATAATCAGTTGCATTACCTTTCGAACCCAAAAAGTTAATTCGATCATTACTCATTGATCTGTCATCTATAATAGATTTATCCAACTTACCAATCACTAATAATACAATATCATATCCCTCATCAATTAACCTATTTGTTACATTAACCAGGAGTTCGTGGTTTTTTTGTGTACTTATTCGTGCAATATTTAATAGTACTTTAGTATTAATACTTATTTTCAATTTGTTTACCTCTTTCTTAACATCATCAAAATGAGAGCTCTTGGTTGGCATTGGAATACCATTATATATTAAAGTGGCGTTCGAACTATATGCGGCTTTAAAGGATTTATGTGAATCCTCAGATATTGTTACAGGCCTTATCAATCCAACTTTAAAAAATATATTTTTCACAAATCTAATTAATCTTGACTGGGTTTCTTTGAATGCATCATTATGAATAGTGTGAATAAATCTAATGTTTTTAAATAAAATTGTGAATAAAACAAGATAATTAACAACAGATCGATGTGAATGAACAATATCTGGCTTTACTTCTTTTAATAATCGATATACCTTTAAAAAAATGGCTATATCAAATCCCTTTCGTTTGCCAAGCGAAATAAATTTAACATTAGGGTGTAATTGATTATGAAAATAATCTTCCTCTCTCAAATCCCAAAATGAGCAAACAGTTACATCGTTTTGTTTTACTTGTTCATTACTAAGATGAACAACAAACTTTTCGGCGCCGCCATCTCCGAAATCTAAAGTTATGTGTAAAATTTTCATTTATATAGTTTGTTAAAATACGATCTTATCGAAATTGAAAATATCCGCAATCATTAGAATTAGAATATACAGAAGCAATAAAGAATAAAATGTGCGCAATGAAATAATACAAAGCAAATAGGTAATTCTTCGTAGTGTTATTTTTCATTAAATACAAACATGAATAGGCATATACAAATATTCGCATTGGTAAAAAATACATATTTATACGGTTTAAAAAATAATTCTGAGAAATGATTGGTTCAAGTATTATTCCTAAAATAAAAAAATTGTAAAAAATAATGTATGGACTTAATTTAAAATAGTTTTTTACATAAGGACTTAGGTATATAGTTAATATATATATACTAATTTTAAGCAGAAATCCAATTCCAGATCCTTTTTCAAAGGTTACGCTAAATTTTAAAATCCGATCCAATTGGTCGTAATTTAATGCCGTAAAAATAAAAGCTGATTGTTTAAGTAAATAAGGTAGTAGTTCAGTTCCAAAAATCAGTGTGAATAACATTGCAATAAGGACTAAAATTCGGCTAGAAAAAATGTTCCTATAAAAAATAGGAATTAACATTGCTGGAATTAATACACTTTTATGAAATAAAAAAGCAAGAATCAATAGTATAATTGATTTTATATATTTTTTTTCAACAAAAAATCTAATTACTATAAATAAAATACAAAGCGCTATTGATTGTCTGATTCCATTCTGAGAGAACAAAACTGTCGAAGTTGTAAAATAAAAGAATATAACTATAGGTAAAAGGTTAGATTTAGTACTAACTGACTTGTATAAAAAATATACGACTATAAAAGATGTTACAATAAATATACTAGTGCTTGTTAAGTCTAAGTTTGCCAGGATTTCATTTAAGAAATGATATCCTGGTTCAAGTTTATAAATATTAGAAGTATTCATTTTAACACTTCTAAAGAAATTCTCATAAGACTGAAAATCAGTTCCAACATTATACCTTAACCCCCAAAATAATGAATATATTAATATTGGTAAATAATAAAAACCCTTACCTAATAACTTATCATCATATACTGAAGATCGAGCAATCGAAACTGAAATATGTGAAGAAATCACCATTAGTGATAGCAATATAAAATATAATAAAAGACTTATGATCATATTTGACTTGTGAAGGTAAATTATATTCGTACCAATATTTGGAATTTAATTAATTGAGCCTTTCATTCTATGAATAATGTAGATAGCTGATTTATATACAATAGGAACTGTCAATATTGACCGAACAATTCTATGTTTTCCTGTATATATTCTCATTTTTCCTATTTTCAGTATTTCATGATCTTTAAAAAGACTATAAAAATATAATTTATCCTTTAATTTAAGAGGGAATCCAAGCACATTCAATATAACTAAATACTTATAGGCATTTATCCATTCATTAGCATAATAAGAAAAATTTTTGCATTTCTTATTAAGTGGGAATTGTTCTTTAAGTATTTGTAAAATAGAAATTAAACTAAAAATGTTTTTATATAGATCTGAATAATTTGTTGGTCGACTAACAGAACCTGACCTAAGCATATAATTATATAATGCTTTTTTAAAATGCATTATTCGATTACAATAACTATAAAGTTTAAGCGTAAATTCATAATCTTCTTGTGTTATACCTTCAATAAAATAAATCATTTTTTCAATACACAACTTTCTTTTTATTATAAAAAAACATGGGGAATGTTCCACATCATAATCTTTAATATATTCTAATCCAGAAACTATACCCAATGGTTTATTCTCAAGATTCCCTTTTTTTTCTTCTCCATTTTTGATAGAATTTACACCAAAGCTTAAAACATCAAGATTATTAAAAATCGATATGTTTAATATCTCAGATAATATATTAGGAAGAACTGTATCATCCGAATCAATGTACCATATATATTCACCTTTAGCTTTCTTTAGTCCGAGATTCCTTGCAGAACTAGCTCCTCCATTCTTTTTGGAAAAAAGTTTTATATTGGAAAACTCTACTTGCAATTGGTTTACCAAACCCATCGACGAATCACTAGAGCCATCATTAATTATAATTATTTCATATTCTTCAATTAATAAATCTTGTTTTTCTAGAGATCTAATACAATTATCTATATACAATTCTGCATTATACATAGGAATAATAAATGAAAGCTTACAAATCATTTTAAATTATTTTAATGAACTAAAAATGAAATTTTGAGATTTCTCCTTCTCATTTTTAAAAGATTTATTTACATTATTAAAATCTATGTGTCAAATCATCATTTAATTCCTATATAGAATTTATAACCTGCCCAACCCGCTTCGACCTATTATCAAAACCCGACAATAAATAAAATCAACAAGAATATGAAAAAATGCAAATAAATATAACATAGTTTAAATTGCTAATAATAATTTCCGCAGAACACCTGAATATTTGCATATTCTAAACTCAAATAACTGATAAATATATTTTGATTGTTAACAATATAGATTGTCCATATGAATTAGCGCATGGATAACTAAAATAAACCCACGCTTCATTTTTGCTGTACCCATCAATACGCTACCCATACAATTCACAACACTATTTTTCCTATTGTATACAGTGATAATTATACTCAATCAAATATTAATCTTGCTAGAACTAGTAAACACTCCATTTAACTTGCATCTAGGAACACCATTTTTGATTCCTAAAAAAATAACACCCTTTTATATAACCAAAATCCTCTTTATAAGTACCAATTATTATTAAATAAAGGATAAATATTTCATCTTTAAGTTGATTCCGATTGTTTCTTTTTACTCGAAACTCTTTTATAACATCCATAACAAAACCATTCAAAAAGAACTTCTTAAGAATAATCAGTACAATAATAACTAATAATGAAAGAGCAAGTGAATTTGAAAAACCAAATAAAATTAATGCTATTAAAAGAAATAGTGGAACCAAAACGAATAAGGAACTTTTCAATAATTTTAGTAAAATTCCACGTGTAGACTTTCCAATAAAATGATCAATAGCCGCTGTAAAATATCCATTTTCAAATCTTGTTTTTAACCAAGATTTGATATTTGGAGGCTGAAAATGTTTAACTCTCATCATTTGTGACCTCCCTATAACCAATTTATCATTTGCTTTTGCAAATAAAGCTGTCTCATCCCCTCTATATGTAAATTCTGGCTGAAATCTACCAACATCATTCAGAAATATTTTTCTAAAAGCCATATTTGTACCAATAACAGATTTTTCGTTTTTCATATAATGTGAAAAAATACTATCCTGTAGTACCCGAGCAAAATAAATATTGTTATTATACAATTCGACCTCCCCCCCCAAACAGTTCACACTTGGATTACAATCAAAATAATCTATTATGATTTTTAAATAATCTTCATAAACAACTGCATCTTCATCGATATATACAACCAAATCTGAATTGCTTTTATCAATTCCAAAATTTCTGGCAATACTTAACCCTTCATTTATTTTACTAAAATATTTAAAATCTGGATGTTTTGAATCTAGATGAGTTTTCAGGAAATTTTTAATTATTTCAGAAGATCTATCTATTGAGCCATCATCAACAATAATTACTTCAAATAATTCACTTTGTATATCTTGATGTAACAAACTTTCTAAACACGCTACAATTGTATCCTCACCCCTATAACAACAAACTATTACAGAAATCTTAGGCTTATTAACTATATCATTCATAATTATCACTAAGTAAAACAAAAACTATTTATTATCTAAAAACCCTTGATAATAACTATCCAAATATTCTTTTAAAGAAATTTTCCAATCCCTCATTTTATTAACCTTTCTTAAATCTAACTTCTTAGCAACTAATCTTTCTGAAGCAGGTCTCTGAGCATAATATTCCTCCTTAAAATAATCTGAACTTACTGGAGTAATTTTAATATCATATGGTAGCTGTAAATATTTGACTAATGTTTTGGCAACTTCAAATCTACTTGTCTGTCCTCCACATACCATATTATATAACCCCCAATATTCTTTTTGTATCAGCTCTTTAACCGAATTAGCGAAATCGTGTGTGTAAGTAGGAGTACCATCCTTATCATTTACGATGAATAATTCTTGTTTTCCATCTTTAATTTGCATCATTAATTTTTGAACAAACTTTTTATCTTTTTTTGGACCTGAGCCCATCATCCACCCTGCTCTACAAACTAAATATCGATTTGCATTCTCACATACATACCTTTCGCCCATATACTTAGATCTTGCATATACACCTAAAGGATTAGGCATATCCCAATCATCATAAAAATCCTTTTTTCCATCAAAAATACCTGCAGTACTTATATACAGTAAAGGAATGTTTAGTTCATTGGCAATTCTTACCGCATTCTCAACAGCTAAAGTATTTGTCATATAAGTATCATCAGAATGTTCTTCACAATACTCTAAATCAGTATAGGCACCTAAATGAAACAAATAATCAGGGTTAAAATCCAACACATCTTTTCTATAGGCGTTAAAATCTCTAAAATCCAAAAAAGTTAACCAATCCTCATTAACATCTTTATCAGAACATTTTAACTTATATTCATTATTAAATATTTTATAAAATCCTTCACCTAGCATTCCACCAGAACCAGCAATGTAAATTTTTTTCATCTTTAAACTATTTAGTACTACAATTACTATTTAATTCCATTATAAAAACATATCCTTTAATAAAAAACACAAGAATATTTTTTATACTCATATATTAATCTTTTAATAAATTATTAATCAAATCATAAACTTGAAATAATTCTAATTTTTCAACCTCATCATTAACCTTATGCTCATCCCAAACAATACAAGTCCCATATGTAGACTGTGTATCAGGTCGATATCCATGCATCCCTTTCAAAGCTTTATCATTATGGAAAAAATCAGGAAATATTAAGACCCCTTCATTTGCCCACCATGTAAGATCGCCATATTTTCTATCACCTACAGGCAAATAATATTTGCTTGAGACGTCAGCATTTATCACAATTCCATTTTCATTAAACGAAGAATCATTCTTAATTTCTTCACTAAATATATTTCTGGATTTGTCGTTAAAAAACCACATCCTCAGCAATGTTGAATCCAGAAAATATATAAAATCAGTGCCCGTTTTGAGCCTATGCTTTATTGCTATTTCTGAAATTTTCATCTTTACATCTATATCTTTAACGACCTCAGTCATTCCATGATCTCCAAGAAATAAAAATTTTGTAGACGAATCAATTTCGCTAAATTTCTCAACACTACTTTGTAATAAGCTATCCAACTTCAAAAGCTCACTCTTAAGTCTTTCCGAATTAGGACCGTGGTAATGGCCCGCTGAATCAGATATACTTATGTATATTGGAATAAAAACATTCTCCACATTTTTACTAGCTTCTATAGCTAATTTGATTCTGTTTTCATCATCCCCATTGGAGATTCCACCCAAAGAAGTAAATGCATCGATATAAGTTCTTCCTTTAAATTCTTCTACTACTTTAAAAAGCGATTTTTTAGAATTAATCTCATCTCGTTTATACAGATCAAACTCATCCTCCGTTAAATTAAAATAGCTTAAAAAACTTAACGGAATTTTATAAGGTTTTAATTTTTTAGACGTTCCAAAAAACTTTAGATAAATTTTGAGTAAAATACTATGACAATATTTATCTATTATGTTTTTCTTCCTTTTCAATAAGACAATAGCCAGATAAGAAATTACATTTTCAATCCAGCCAAAAAAATTCAATGTCCATAAATTCTTATACAATCCTTTTTCATAATCAAAGCCAATAGCTGTAAAAAAACCAGATTCTTTTGGTCGTAAACCAAAAAATATTTCAGTTCTCTCACAAAACCCAGCACTTGGTATAATTTTCTTAATATGCTTTCCTTCTTTAGCTTTTTCAAATAAGAATGGAGTAATATCTTCAGATAAATACTCTTCCTTAAATGCATCTAACAAAAAAAATACTACTTTCATAAATACATTCTTAATTCAGAAACTAATAATCTTAATTCATTCCAATCCAGCTTACGCAAATCTATCGAAGAATCAATACTCTTCACTATTTTTTTTGATTTATTAATTAAGTCTACCTTTTGCTTACCTTCCTTTATATAGGCTTCCAGCAAATAGGATTGTGCAAGTCCAATTTTTTTATTTTTAATGTATTTTAATCGTTTATTCTTTAAAAATAATTTTGTAGTGACTACAAATTCCGAAAAAGAAAACCTCAAAGATGACTCAATATCCTTAGAACAATTTATTTTCTTTTTATAATATATACTTAACACATGGAACATTTCTACTAAAAATATATTCGCAATCTCGCTATACATAGTTTCAACATCCAACGGACTTAATTTATTACCACTAGGCCTACATTTTTCTTTTATAGCCCAATTTGACCATTTAATTAAATCTGGTTTATTCTGACATGTATTATTTATTAATTCAACTCTTTTTCTATAACTAGTGTCATAACATTTTTTTTGCAATAAAACTATATCAACTATAGCTAAAATAGCCTTAGCCATTTGATTTTTAAAAAACCTTGAATCTTCACCTGAAACACCACTTTCAAATCCATTTTTAGGCAAAGATCCCAAAAAAGTCCATATACGTGTGAAGTATAAAGTTTCAGCTTCTTTTAAGGATAAATGAATATTTTGGAATTTTGGTATATCTTCTAAGATTAAATTGTCGCCATAAATAACTCTACTACCGTATTTAAAATCATAATTAAATATCGATAATTTCAAATTCTTTAAAGTCTTTTTACTTTTTTGTGAAATATCTATCCATTTTACATCCAACTTATCACTTAATGTATTTGATATTTCATTAATTATTTCTTGTTCTAACAAATCACTGACAACTAGTATTATATCAAAATCATTGTAAGTACGAATCTTTCCTTCTTCATCAGAAAAAAAAGCACCTTCTCCTCTTCCATAACTTCCATATAAAACTATCGCAAGGAGAGAATCACTCACTAACTTGATAGATTCATTGACAATAATTTGTATTTCATTATTTAATTTATTGTTAATATCGACCTCTTCTATAATACACATACTATTTAGTTTAATCGTTTTTTTTAATAAAAACTTGCTTCAACAGTTTTAGGCTAGGAATATGAGCTTTATAATAATCACTAAATTCTACTTTAATTAAGGGATTAATTAAGAATTTCCACATAGGTATAAAATAAATAACCATTACTATTACCATTGCCGAAGCAACAGCTTCTATACTAAATTTTGATCCGATTAATATTCCAATTGGCATGATAATAAACGATGCTAAAAACCAATAAAATTCCAAATTAGTTTTACCCGTTGCAATTATTAGGCTTCCAGATGGTATTTTTATTGATATAAAAAACATATATATTGACAATATTCTTACAAGAATTTCAATTTCCTGATATCCGGCACCATAAAATAGTAATACTATTGGTTTAGCAAAAAGGATAAATAATAAGTAAATTGGAATACTTATTGATGACACAAACTTTATAATCTTCAAATAGTTTTCGCGAAGACTTATTTTATCTCCTTGAATAAGTGATAATATAGGTGCCATCACTTTTAGAACTACAGGACGAATAACCCTCAATGGCCTATCAACCAATTGCTTCGCCAGACTATACCCCCCTAAAACTTCTGTTCCAAAAACATTTCCAACAATTAGGATATCTACTTCTTTAATAAAATAATTTATTACTTGCCCTCCAATGTTAAAGACTCCAATTTTCAAAAATGGTTTTGCATCAGAAAACATAAAATGAAACTTCAACCTCTTTGCTATTAATCCTTTTATAAAATAAAAGAAAGAGACTAATGTAGTATATGCCAAACTTGAATAAACTAACGAATATACCCCAAAATCATTTATTGCTAAAATTACTGCTACACCTAAAGAAACTACAGATGAAAAAATATCGACTAAAGCCAATAATTTAAAGTTTAATTCTTTTTGTTCAACTGTTCTAAACTGGCACCCCATCGCATTCACTATTAACCCAATAGACGCTAATGGAATTAAAGTCATCAATTCACTTTCCTTATAAAATTCAGATATAAAAGAAGTAACCAAAAACAAAATAAAAAACAAAAATATACTAAATCCTAGATTTAACCAAAATAAACTAGAATATTCATTTTTAGTAATTTTTTGTCTATGAAGAATCGCAGTTGTTAATCCTAAATCAATAAATATAATGATAAACCCTAAAATAAAAGTAACCAACGCCATTAAACCAAAATCAGAAACTTCAATAATTCTAGTGAGTATTGAAGCTTTTATAATTGCAGACAATGCTACAACGACAGTAGAAAATGTCGTCCACTTTGCTCCATCTATACTCTTTTTTTTTAGGTTCATAAATTGATATAACTTATTTGTGCTTTCAAATTATTTAGACGTCATGCTGAACTTATTTCAGCATCTCTACTTATCGGCTATTAGATCATGAAACTAGTTCAGGATGACGGGATGAAAAAATTCAAATCATTCATCCAATAACAGACAACTGGCAATAGCTCTTTTATTATGAGATAGCTTTGTCCTACCTCCTCGCTATAACAATAGATTCTTAACCCTTCCCAATATTATAAACCTGGAAGCCGATTTTTTCGAGTTCCTCATTTGAAACCACATTACGTCCGTCAAAAAGAAAAGCAGGTTTCAACATTTCATCGTAAACCTTATTCCAATCATAAGTTTTAAATTCGTCCCATTCGGTGAGGATAGCAATGGCGTGGGCGGATTGCATGGCGGTGTAGGGATCTTTATGGACGATTACGTTTTTAAACAGATCCTTCGTCGCTTCGCTTCCCTCAGGATGACATACACTTTTAAGATCTGCAAAAATTTGTTCTTTGCTCACCTTAGGGTCATATATGTGTATTTCTGCACGATCCTCCAATAATTCTTTAGCCACATAAATAGCGGCAGATTCGCGGGTGTCGTTGGTGTCTTTTTTGAAAGCCCAGCCCAAGAAGGCGATTTTCTTACCCGAAACGGTATTGAATAGGGTATCAATGATATTTTTTGCAAAGCGGTGCTTTTGGTAGTCGTTCATTTTAATCACCTGCTCCCAATAGTCGGCCACCTCTGGCAAATTGAAATGACGACAAAGATAAACCAAGTTTAAAATGTCTTTTTGAAAACAAGACCCTCCAAAACCAACGGAAGATTTTAAAAATTTTGAACCAATACGAGAATCCGCACCAATTGCACGTGAAATCTCATCTACATCAGCTCCTGTTTTTTCACAAAGTGCTGAGATTGCATTGATGGAAGAGACCCGCTGTGCCAAGAAGGCGTTCGCCGTTAGTTTAGATAATTCGGAAGACCACACACGAGTGGTGATGATGTTTTCGCGAGGTACCCAATTTTCGTAAACAGCAACTAAAGATTTAATGGCAGACTGACCTTTTTCAGTTTCGTCTCCCCCGATCAATATTCTGTCGGGCTTTTGCAAATCGCTTATTGCAGTCCCCTCGGCTAAAAATTCAGGACTCGATAAAATATCAAAATTCGCTCCATTACCTGTTGAATTTAAAATGGTACTCAATGCCTCTGCCGTGCGAACAGGTAAGGTTGATTTTTCAACAATTATTTTATCATCTTTAGAAACTTTGGCAATTTGACGGGCACACAATTCTATGTATTTCAAATCAGCAGCCATTCCTTTACCCACACCATAAGTTTTGGTTGGAGTGTTTACCGAAATGAAGATCATCTGCGCTTCATCAATGGCTTGATCCACATCCGTAGAAAAGAATAGGTTTCTTCCACGGGCTTCGGCTACCACATCGGCTAATCCTGGCTCGTATATTGGTAATTTATTTAAATCAGCATCATTCCAATCTGCAATGCGTTGCTCATTTACATCCACCACTGTCACCTTTATGTGCGGACATTTTTGAGCGATCACGGCCATGGTTGGGCCACCTACGTAACCGGCGCCTATGCAGCAGATGTTTGTTATTGTTTTTACTTTAGTCATTGTTTATCCAGTGTATCGTATTGTTTTTATGTTTCTCTCTTTTATTAGCAGATTTCGCTAATTATTGCAAATTTCACGAATTAGAGCGAATTTCGCGAATGTGGCGTTAGTGCTTTGTGTTCACGAATCGTTTGTATTTTAATGAACGTTCACCAAAATTAACTAGTAAGTCTAATTCATAATTGCTTGCTTTTAGATAATTTATAGTTTGTTGTTCGTCAATTTTCAACATCGTTTAATAAATTTTACTTAGGCAATCATTGTAAAAGATCCTTCTTTATATAGTAAATCTCCCATTAGCGCAATTAGCTTTCATTCGTGGAATTGACACCTTCTTCCTTCCACTTATCCTTAATACTGACAAAGAACTCCTTCCCAAACACCATCCCCACACCAACAATTCCACCCAAAAAAGTCCAAATCACCAGAATTATAGTTCGTCTAGGTTTTGATTTTTCGAGGGGAATGGATACCGGTTCAATAATGGTAAAAACAGGCGTATCTTCTTTTACCTGTATTTTTTGGGTTTCCAATTGTTTGGCCAGTTCGGTATACACCGATGAAGCCATGGAAAAATCTGATTGCAAGCGTTCCAATTGGGTTTGAGCTACAGCCGAGCTTACGTTCTTGTTTTGATCTCGAAATCGGGCCAATTTAACTTGTACTGCATTAAATACGGCTTCCTTTTCGGCAAAACGTTCCTCCACAAAATCCAATTGATCTTTTGCTTTTTGAATTTTAAAATCGATAATAGCTTGCTGCAAAAGCTTCTGGGCTTTTTTGGCCAGTTGAGCGGCGGCTTTAGCCTCCGGCATGCAGGCAGATAAGGATACGTAACCGTCTTTGTCGTTTACTTCCAAAGACAATTGAGCTGTTAGGATTTCGATGAGCTGCTTTTCTTCCATGGAAATAGATAAAATTTCATCTGAAGAAGACGCAAGCGTTGCGTCTGTACTATTTCCTTTAATGGCTTTGATGGTGGCTCCAATAATGAGGCCGGGTAAGCCGATGCTGTATTTTTTAATGTAGCCCAATAATCCAGGCTTTTTGATTTCCAGATAGTAGTCTGCAAATGTTACTTCCCCGCTTTGTCCTTCAATAGAAAGAAGGGTTTGCATCAATTCTTTTTGGAAAGAAATGCTTTTGATTATTTTGGGGTATAATGTTGGGGGGATGCTTGATCCTCCGCCCATGCTTCCCAAATTAATTCCTGCCATGGCTGCCAGTCCGCCTAAGCCACCCAATTTTGATCCGCCTTCGGCCGATTGTGGTACCATGGTGGTGGTAGCTGTGTATTCCTTGGCCGAAAAAATGGCGATGAATAAGCCCAGTACCATAAAGATAAGGGTAGTACGGATTACGGTTCGGCGGCCGTTCCAGAGGGTCTTAGCCAACTGAATTAAGTCGATTTCATCCTCACGGTTGGCACTAGTTGTTTCTGTATGTTTGGATTCTTGTATTTCTTTCATTGCTCTATAATGATGACGCTAATTAAGGCCAATTACACTAATGGATCCTTTTTGCGTTAATTTATCGTTAGTGATTAATTCTTTTCAATTGTATTAACAAATCGCTTATATTTTAGTGAACGTTCACCAAAATTGATTAACAAGCCTAATTGATAGTTTGTCGCTTTCAGATAGTTTATCGTCTGTTGCTCATCAATTTTCAATAAAATCGTTTTACTTTTCAGTTCAACTATAATTGAACCAAAACAAATAAAATCTGCTTTGAAGTATTTATTCATTTTTTCGCCATCGTAATAAAGTTCAAGTTTCTTCTCTTTAACAAATGGTATATTTCTCTTCTTAAATTCTTTACCCAACGCCTCAGCATAAACACTTTCCAAAAAGCCAGATCCTAATTGACTATGAACATTCATACAAGCCCCAACAATTGCATAACACTCATCCTTATGTAACAAGTCAACCATTAGCGTAATTAGTTTAAATTCGTGCAATTCATAGTATGCAGATTGCTTCGTCGTACCTCCTCGCAAAGACATTCATTGAGAGGGGGAACTTTATCTGGTAGCCACCGCCATGGCGGTAATTAATGCTGCTAAGGTGGATGCAATGGCCAACCATTTACTTGCACTCGCGGCTTTATCGACTTCGGGTTTTTCAGGAACGATGATCTCGCAACCTGGTTCTACCTTGGGGAAACGACGGCCAAAAAGTCCTCCTTTGGTAGCCTGAGTAGTTCCGTTGGCATACAAGACGTATACTTTTCCTTTTTTGGCCCGTTCTGAAAAACCACCACTGCCGTTCACGTAATCTTTTAATTTTTTCTGTTGGGTGAAGGTATGTGCCACCGGGCTCAAAACAGAACCGGATACCATTACGGTCTCCAACTTGGAAGGCACCAAGATCTGATCGCCGCCCTGCAGCTGTAAATCTTGTACGGCTCCTGGATTTGCAAGAATAGTCGCCAAATCGATTCCTACAATCTGATAGCTCACCTTTTCAATCTCTTGACCCATCATGGTGGTATCCTGAGCCACAATGGCCAACTTGGCCTGATATTCGGCCTCACTCATCTCTATTCTTCTTCGCAAAGAGGCTCCCCTCACATAAGCTTCAGGAGTAATTCCTCCTGCTCTTCGGATGATATCCGATATTTTTTCATCCTTACGGGTAATTCCAAAATCGCCGGCATATTTTACTTCTCCCTGAATGTTGGCAACTCCTTGTGGGCGGTATCCCGGTGCACGGCGAACGTATACCTTATCGAAAGGCTGTAAGAGAAAGGAATCATCCTGAGGATTTAATTTCAAATTTCGATCCAATGAAAATTGGAAGGTATGCAGTAAAGATTTTGTCAATTCGCTTGTTTCGTCATAATCCAACACTCGACTCACCTCAATACCCGCAACTTCGGCTTCCTCTTTAAAACCACCTGCCTGAAAAATCAAATCTCCAATGCGTAAATTCTCTGCCCATGCAAAGGTTCCGGCAAACTGAACTTCACCAACAATCTCAACCGTGCGTGCCTCACGCATATCAAATATGGATGAAATCTGAACCCGATCTTCCCGTTGAAGTTCAAAATCAATTTTTCCATTCACAACATCACGAACTGAAAAAGAAACAGCCTTCAGACTCAGATCTTCCTGCTTTCTTGTAATTACTGCCCGTTCCATAAAAGCTTCTTCCTTGAGTCCTTCCGCTTTTTGAATCAATTCCGAAAGCTGCAAACCTTCGGTTAATTCGTAATTCCCTGGTCGGTATACTGCACCATCAATACTTACCCGGTTTTCGAAACGTTCGGTAAGCATTCCTGCAACCAATCTGTCACCATTCATCAATTGAACCTGATCGTATTGATCTGAAGAGACTCCTTTAAAAGTAAGTGTTCGGGTATTGTTACGGTACAATTCCAAACGGTGAGTGTATGCTTTATCCGTAAAGCCACCTGCAAAACGAAGCAAATCGGCTACTGTTTCATCGCTTTGCGCCTCAAACAAGCCAGTCCGTTTAAATTCGCCTTCCACTCTCACTCTTTTGGCATAAGGACGAACCAAAACCACATCCTGATCGCGTAACTGTATGTTGTTTTGAGTTTTTCCATCAATTAAATAAGCGTATACATCTACACTGCACACCAATTTTCCATCGCGCAAAACATCAATGGAACGAAACGATCCATTTTCATTGGGCCCTCCGGCCAAGTACAAGGCATTAAAAGCTGATGCTGTGGCTGGCAAGGAGTAGGTGCCTGGTAAATTCACTTCACCAATTACGTTTACCTTCACCCCTTTTAGGTTACCCATACTAACATCAGAGAACGTATTTGGACGATCGTCACCCATGCCATTGTAGATGGAAATCAATCTGTTTTTAATTTTTTGCTGTGCATCTTTAAAAGAAATACCATACACATGAACAGGCCCTAAGTCTGGAATAGAAATGGCGCCGTTTTTTTGAACTGTTAACTGATAATTTTGCTGAGAGGCTCCATAAACAGCAATATTCACCTCATCGCCTATTCCTAAAGCGTAGGATTCAGAAACCGGTACGTCCATTGTCGGTTCGAAACTTAAATTTTTTGAATTGAAAAATTGAAAGCCAAAAATCTCTTTATTTTTATCAGTGGCTTTAAAGGCTACTTTCTCAGAAAGCTTTTCCTCCGGCACCAAAATCTCTTCCAATTCATCGTCCTTGGTGACTCCGTTTCTCTTTCCACTTTTATACTCGCTGATCTTTTTCACCATTTGATCGATCTGCAACTGAGAAGCTCCTCTGGCTCTTGCCAATGCCATTGCCCCTTCCATGCTCATGCCATTTTTCTCCATTTCGGCAATCAATTTTTCTATCTGAGCGTCGCTCATTGCCTCAACATTTACACTTGCAGGATTGATATTTGTGTTTTGAGAGTTTGCAGCCCCAAGTACTAGTAGCGCAAACAAGCAAGTCAGAAACATTTTTTTAATCGACCCAATCATAATTTCAATAACATTTATAGTGTGTACTATTAATTCTTATCAGCTATATCCGTTTTGTTTTGACAAAACCCTATTTCAAAAAGACGAAAGTTTTTTTTCGTAGCGCAAAAATAAGCAACCGATCTCCAATTCCCTAATTTTTTTAGCCATTTTACTTCCAATTTTTAACGAACATATTCAATTGACTAATTAATTGGGTGCAATAGTAGTATTTTTCACCCTTTATACGGCCTGTCAAATGTGCCAACTGACCTTTCTCTTCCTTTTTCAGCATTCAATAGTAGTGAAGTTCTGTTAACAATAACCGAATCTCCTAAAACTATCAAACGGCCTATTGCAAGTCTTAACTACATCATCAATATGTAATTGCAAACGATCCCGTGGAGCAAAAAAAACAGGATTAGTAAATTTATGACGGTGATTAAAGGCTCTTTTTTGTACTTAAAAGAAAAAACAGGCCAAAAACACCGATTAAATTATAATGCCCGAAAATAATTCTGTAATTTTGCGTAGGGTAAACAATTGCATGTTCGGTAAATCATTACAAACTGTTCTTTTTTTCAACTTGGCAGATTTGACAGGTCTATATTAAATGTATTATTTATACTTTTGCAAAACATACATTACAGCTAAGTCTATAATCAACAAAATATTTTATGTACCCTTTCACACACTACTTCTACATCATTGCAAGTTTCTTATTTTCATTGCTCGTTTGTTACCGTGTAATTCCATCTGTTATCAAGTTGGCTAGGGAAAAGAAACTTTACGACGAACCCAATCACAGATCTTCTCATAAAAAAGTGGTTCCCTCATTGGGAGGTGTTGCCATTTTCCTTGGATTTACATTATCCGTATTGATATTTAGTAATGGATACATGATTCATGAATTGAAATACATTATTGCTGCCACCCTAATCATGTTTGGATTGGGAATTAAAGATGATCTTATGGATATTTCGGCTAAGAAAAAATTGGCTGGACAAATTTTCGCGGCTCTTGTTGTTATTGTCATGGGTGGTATTCGGTTCACCAATTTCCACGGAATTTTTGGCATTCATGAACTCAACTATTTTACGAGTGTCGTCTTTACCATTTTTGTTATTATCGTTGTAACCAATGGCTTTAATTTGATCGATGGAATTGATGGTTTAGCTTCTGGAATTAGTGGTTTATGCACCTTTAGTTTTGGATTGTGGTTCTATCTTACAGGAAACTATCAGTATGCTCTTCTTTCAGCAAGTTTATTGGGAGCTTTAATTTCATTTTTCAAGTTTAATGTCTTTGGAAAGGATCTGAAAATTTTCATGGGTGATACCGGTTCCATGATATTAGGTTTGCTAATTTCAATACTGACCATTCAATTTAACGAACTTAATATTAATCCTGATTTTAAATATGCGATTGTAGCTGCCCCTGCAGTATCAATTGGAATTTTAGCAATTCCCTTATTTGATACAATACGCGTAATGCTAATTCGTATTAAAAACAAAAAATCACCTTTTCAACCAGATAAAAACCATGTGCATCACCGTATGGTCAGCTTAGGTTACAAACATGCAGCTGCAACTTTTCGCATTATGGCCGTAAACATTCTTTTTATAGTCACTGCTTTTCTTTTAGACTGGACTGGAAATGCGATCCTTTTAAGTTTAGTTATCTGCATGGGATCATTTTTCTCCTGGTTTCCTTCTTACTTATTAAATAGAAAAAAAGCTAAAGAAGCTGCATTACAAATCAAAAAAGAAGTATTGCAAACAAAAAAAGAACCCGCAGTACAAACAAAAAGAGAATCTGAAATGAAAACAAAAAAAGAATCCGCTTTTCAAACGACATAGAACATCCTATAATACACAACAGAACGCTTTCGTGAAAACGGAGGCGTTTTTTTTGATTTTTATCCCCCTCCCTACAACAGCTAAAGCAGTTGGCAATGGATGAAGTTACAAGAGAAATATCTTCAAAATGGGAGAATTGGAAAACAATGCTCTGATTGGACTTTAGACTTTGGACTTTCGACTTTCGACTTTCGACTTTCGACTTTCGACTTTTGGACTTTGTATTTCCCGGCGCAAATGAGGATCGAATTCCTAATATACATTTTAGCGTGCGCCGATCCCGTATCTCATCATTTAATCCCAGGGTGGCATTCGCTTCGCTCCCTTACCCTGGGCTATTATCTTTGAGCCCTTCAGGCTCCGAAAATATGCGATTTTCAATTATAGACAGGACTTTTGGACTTTGGACTTTCGACTTTTGGACCATTCGACTTTTCAAACCCCTTCCCTGCAACAGCTAAAGCAGTTGGCAATGGATGAAGTTACAACAGAAATATCTTCCCAAAATCATGCTCTGATTGTACTTTTGGACTTTCGACTTTCGACTTTCGACTTTTCGACTTTTCGACTTTGTATTTCCCGGCGCAAATGAGGATCGAATTCCTAATATACATTTTAGCGTGCGCCGATCCCGTATCTCATCATTTAATCCCAGGGTGGCATTCGCTTCGCTCCCTTACCCTGGGCTATTATCTTTGAGCCCTTCAGGCTCCAAAAACATGCGATTTTCAATTATAGACAGGACTTTTCGACCATTCGACTTTTCAAACCCCTTCCCTGCAAAAGCTAAAGCAGTTGGCAATGGATGAAGTTACAACAGAAATATCTTCCCAAAATCATGCTTTGATTGTACTTTTGGACTTTCGACTTTAGACTTTAGACTTTCGACTTTTCGACTTTGTATTTCCCGGCGCAAATGAGGATCGAATTCCTAATATACATTTTAGCGTGCGCCGATCCCGTATCTCATCATTTAATCCCAGGGTGGCATTCGCTTCGCTCCCTTACCCTGGGCTATTATCTTTGAGCCCTTCAGGCTCCAAAAACATGCAAGTTTCAATTTATAGTCAGGACTTTGGACTTTTGGACTTTGGACTTTTGGACTTTGGACTTTTGGACTTTGGACTTTTGGACTTTTGGACTTTGGACTTTAGACTTTTGGACTTTTCCAGACCTTTCCAGACCCTTCAAGACTTTCGAACCCCTTCCCTACAACAGCTAAAGCAGTTGGCAATGGATGAAGTTACAACAGGAATATCTTCCCAAAATAATGCTTTGATTGTACTTTTGGACTTTAGACTTTTGGCCTTTTGGACCTTGTATTTCCCGGCGCAAATGAGGATCGAATTCCTAATATACATTTTAGCGTGCGCCGATCCCGTATCTCATCATTTAATCCCAGGGTGGCATTCGCTTCGCTCCCTTACCCTGGGCTATTATCTTTGAGCCCTTCAGGCTCCAAAAACATGCGATTTTCAATTATAGACAGGACTTTCGACTTTTCGACTTTTTGACTTTTTGACTTTTTGACTTTTTGACTTTTTGACTTTTCAAACCCCTTCCCTACAACAGCTAAAGCAGTTGGCAATGGATAAAGTTACAACAGGAATATCTTCCCAAAATCATGCTCTGATTGTACTTTTTGACTTTCGACTTTCGACTTTTCGACTTTTGGACTTTGTATTTCCCGGCGCAAATGAGCATCGAATTCCTAATATACATTTTAGCGTGCGCCGATCCCGTATCTCATCATTTAATCCCAGGGTGGCATTCGCTTCGCTCCCTTACCCTGGGCTATTATCTTTGAGCCCTTCAGGCTCCAAAAACATGCGATTTTCAATTATAGACAGGACTTTTGGATTTTGGACTTTGGACTTTCGACTTTTTGACTTTTTGACTTTTCGACTTTTCAAGCCCCTTCTAAACAAAAATGACCAACTCAATCATGAGTCAGTCATTTGTGTTTTTTTAAAGAAAGGCAAACCTATAAGCCGGGTCCTGTATTCTCCGAAAAGAATTTCTATCATTTATCTAGGACATTTGTCACCAAATGCCTCAAGCAATCCACCCCCCGAACATCAGCCGAGTCAGCCTACATACGCCGGTGTACTTGATCTTGCAACACATAAGGCACACAGCCACCAATGTCACCACCAGTGCTGGTGAGCTCTTACCTCACCTTTTCACCCTTACCCGAAGGCGGTTATTTTCTGTTCCACTACTAAGGCCTTTCAACCTTCTTCCCGTTAGGAAGTATGTTACTCTTTGTTGCCCGGACTTTCCTCTCCTTTTTGCAAAGCAGCGATAGAACGGTTTGCCGAGGCCAAAAGTAAGTCAAAAAGATTCAAGGAACAAGGAAAAAGGAAGGAACAAGGGGAAAGGAGTAAGGAAAAATTAAGGAACAAGGGACAAGGAGAAAGGGGCAAGAACCAAGGGAAGATTAAGAAACAAGGGACAAGGAGAAAGGAACAAGGAAAGATCAAGGAACAATAATTTACACACTTTATGAGATAGTGTCTGGAATTCTACTGGATACTACTTTTTTATTCTTGGAAGTCTTGTTATAAATTGTACCTAGTATCCTGATTAACTCATTGGATTCTTTTTCCAAGACAGCCCAATTTATTTTTTGATTATCAATAGCAATAATAATTCTGATCCAATAATTGGTTTCACGGATTTCCTTCAGAGAGATGCCAACTTTATTGGCAAAGTCGGCTTTTGAAACAGCTCCCTGAGCTTCTTCGTAATTTGCCCCGACAGAAGTTGCTGATTTAAGAATTTGGTAGGATATCACCTGATACTCTTTCGAATTTGGAAGATTTCGGACTTCTTTAATTATATCAATTGAAAACTGGAAAAGACGCTTTTGTAAATTATTCTCCATCTAATTTATTTTTCCTTTTAGCTTACACACCTTAAGGGATACTCCTTTCTTGGAAGTCTTGTTATAAATTGTACCTAGTATCCTGATTAACTCATTGGATTCTTTTTCCAAGACAACCCAATTTATTTTTTGATTATCAATGGCAATAATAATTCTGATCCAATAATTGGTTTCACGGATTTCCTTCAGAGAGATGCCAACTTTATTGGCAAAGTCGACTTTTGAAACAGCTCCCTGAGCTTCTTCATAATTTGCCCCGACAGAAGTTGCTGATTTAAGAATTTGGTAGGATATCACCTGATACTCTTTCGAATTTAGAAGATTTCAGACTTCTTTAATTATATCAATTAAAAACTGGAAAAGACGCTTTTGTAAATTATTCTCCATCTAATTTATTTTTCCATTAACCTCCTTAACCACCAACTTCTCACCTAATTCTTTCCTTATCCCTTTACTTTTCCTTCGGTTTTTCCAGTTACTTGATTTTTTCCTTGAAACTTGGAATTTGTTTTTTCCTTACCCCTTATTACTGTTACTTATTATTCCCTTTATCCTTCAATTTATCTTGCTCCTTGAAACTTGTTCCTTATTTTTTCCTTTTTCCTTCAATTTTCCTTATCCCTTGAAACTTATTACTCGTTTTTCCCTTTTCCTTGTTCCTTGTTCCTTGATTTCTCCTTGTTTTCCTTTGTTCCTTGTCCCTTGCTACTTGAAACTTGTTCCTTGTCCCTTGCTACTTGAAACTTGTTCCTTGTTTTCCCTTGTCCCTTGTTACTTGTTACTTGTTCCTACAACTTCACGATAAACGCATCGCCGTAGCCTTTTTCGCGTATTTCGCGCAATTCGCGACGACAAACCCAATAATTATCGTAGTCACCGTAGAAATAGCGATACAATTCATCTTCCTGATCGAATCTTCTTGTCAGATTCTTAATTGTGAGACGCTTCACACTCATCTCCGCTTTGCTTGCAAACACCTGTATGGTAAAATGTGCATTTACCGAAAGGCTTTCTGTAACAGCACCAACTTTCGAACTTGATGGAGTTTTAACTCTTGCTTGAGTAAACCCGAGATCTTTCAATTTTTGAACTGCTTCGTCAGCAAGCGCTTTATCGTTAAATTCTCCAATTTCGATGACATAGAGTGGTTTTTCGGATATCTTTAATCGGCCCAACTCATAATAATAGTCAACATATTCTTTCCCTCTCATTTTTCGCCCCATGTTATAGGATCCGGTTTGATTCGAGGCTATTTCCATCTTAGTATTCACTTTTTGTACTTCTCTTACTTCCGCTAACTTGCCTTTGTTGACTACAGCAACTACTGCATTTGGAAAATCTACTATAATTTTTTCTTTCAGATACTTCTTGGCATCACCTACATCTTCAAATCGACCCAATACGTATTGAAACTTTCCATTCGCCTCTAAAATTTTCACTGAGTTATGAGGGGAAAAACTTTCTGCATTCAGAATATCTTTGCTCTTTTGAAGAAGAATTGTGTAAAAATAGGCATTGCCTATATTTGTCAGCTTACCAATTGCAATTTCGGCGGCTTTATTTTTTGGAACCGTTTGAGTGGTAATATTCTGCTTTTTTGTTTGATCCTGATCGATACTTTCATTATCAAGAACTCTTGCAATTTGCTCCTTGGAGAATTCGGAATTTAAATCTAAAACTTTTGCGTCAGCATAACCATACGATTTTATTTCTTCGGCTAACTTCTCTGCGCTACTTATCGAATTGGTTAAACCGGCTACATAATGATACTCACCATCTTTCCCACTCAACTCAACAACATCATCCATCTCCTCAAAATAGTCCGTGTATACGGGATATTTAAATTTAGCTATTTCCACGCCATAGGTTGAACCTCCTGCGGTAGAGCTAGTCAAATTAATATCGAAAAAGGGAGAAAAGAAACCAATCGTCCCCACGGTCAAGAAAAAACAAAGTAAAAAATAGATATTCCTCATAACAGATGGCAGTATAGAGTGTCGGATTAATGCTTAAAAATAACAAAAATTAACAGTAGTAAATATAATAAAATCATTAATTAATGAAAATTAATATTATAAAAGTGAATCTCTGCATAAGAGGCAGCAACTAATTGCTTTACAATACAAAAATCAATTCCAATCTTCGATTCTCTTGATGCTCTTTTTCAGAACATTCCGAATCATCAAAACAGCCATTCAGGATAAACTCCTCACCCCAAGCACCAAGCTCAATAACAGAAGGTTTCATCCCTTTGCCCACCAAATATTTTTTGGCTTCTGCTGCTTTCTGTAAGGAAATATCCAAATTCATTTGCTCCATTCCTTTTGAGTCGGAATGTCCATTTATCTTGATGCCCAATTCGGGAAATTCTTTCCAGAACCGGTACAAGCGATCCAAGATCTTTTTAGCATCCTCGCTAAAATCATCCACGTTCTTCTCAAAATAGATGTTTTGAAAGGTAATCTTCTTATCAGGATATGCTATTGGCATCAATTCCGACACAAAATTAAATTGATTCGTCTCAACTATTCGATCCAAATTTACTTCTACATTCATCTTTTTATTGGATGGATAATACTCGATGATCTGATCAATATATCCTGATTTTTTAACTGCGATCTCGTACAATATCCCCTTATCGAATTCAGATTTTGGGATTTTAAAAGAGATTTCACCTTCACTATTCTCCTTATTTTGAAGAGTAATTTCCTTATTTTCAAAAGCCTTCCGAACAGAGATATTCACATCTTTAATGAACTGCTTAGATTGCTTGTCCTGAACAAGAATCTGAACACTTTCCGTAGTCTCTTTTTTCAATTGATAAATTCGATCCCGCAAGCCTTTATCCTCACGGTCAGAAACAAATAATTGAATGTTACCATCAGGAATATCTAGAATAGAGTAATCAGAATATTGAGAATTATAAGGCGCTCCCGGATTCACAACCTGAGCCCAAGCACCATTCTCATTTTTTGAAGTGAAAAACAAATCTAACTGACCATAACCCGCGCGCCCATCGGACGAAAACCACAACTGATTATTAGACAGCATTCGTGGATAAATCTCGTTTTGTGCCGAATTGATAGATACCCCTAAATTCTTTGGCTCGGTCCATTTACGACCCTCTTGTTGACTTACATACAAGTCCATTCCACCATACCCGCCTTCCATATCTGAGGAAAAATACATCGCTTTTCCATCGGGGGATAAAAATGGATAGCAGCAGGAATATTTACGATTGCAAAAAGCCAGACTCTTCTTCGAGATCCACTCTCCCTTTTGCTTTTTGGCAATCGCAATTTCCATTTGCTGTTTCCCCTTTCGAACGTACCAACGGGTATAATACATCGTATTTCCATCGGGAGAAATGCAAACTGCTCCAAGATCTGTTTTAGGTTCCAATGTACCGGCAAAAGATTTTGAAGAAGCAAATTCTAAACCTTCACCTGAAGCAATAAACAACTGGTAATTTTTATCTGATTTGATTGTACTACTGCCGGTATCAGAATAAATAATTCCTTCCGGCTGCAAAAAAATACCCAAACACTTTCCCTTGGGCTGCACTCCTATTGGTATAATTTTCGAATCCTGATTTTCATTTCTAAACTCAATCAATTCACGGACAACACCTACCCTATTTTGAATTTCGGCAGGCTCTGCCCCTAACTCGCCGGCTCTTTCGATAAAAAGAACCGCTGCCGCAAAATTATCTTTAGCCAGATATATTTGAGAAAGATGAAGTAAATCCGTCGAAATTTTCTCTTCTTCCTTAATGCTATTAAAAAACTTCTCCGATTCATCGTAGTTCCCCAAAATAAAGTAGCATTCAGCAATCTTTCGAATGATTACAGTATTTTTTTCCTTGGAATTTTTAAAGTGAATGATGGCTTCTGCGAACTCTTTTTTTAGAAAAGCTTTATCCCCTTTTTTTTCGAATTTACTTTGAGCAAAGAGGACATTGTAAAGGAGTAAGAATAGAACTAGTAGTTTTAGCTTGTGAATCATATCCGGCTAGATTTAAGAAAAACATAAACTAAATTTAAGTGTTTTAAACACAATAACAAAACAGAGATTAATAAAAAGCGGGAACTTCCTAAGCTTTTGATATTCAAACACCCCTCTCCCTATCGGGCCCTCGAAAGATTTCGGAATCACCTGAAAAGGGAAAACTATAACAATCAAATTTTCAAGACTTAGAGGCCTTTGGATCTTTGAATATTCCGGCGCAAATGAGAATCGCTTTCTATAAATGCATTCCATCTTGCGCCGATCCCGTATCTCATCATTTAATCCCAGGGTGGCATTCGCATCGCTCCTTTACCCTAGGCTAAGATCTTTGAGCCCTTCAGGATCCAAAAATATGCAATTTTCAATTTAGACACAGGACTTTTAGATTTTCGACTATTTGACTTTTCGACTCTTAAACCTTTGTATTTTCCGGCGCAAATGAGAATCGCTTTCTATAAATACATTCCATCTTGCGCCGATCCCGTATTTCATCATTTAATCCCAGGGTGGCATTCGCTTCGCTCCTTTACCCTGGGCTAAGATCTTTGAGCCCTTCAGGCTCTTATCAAAACTACAATCACATTAGACATTGGACTTTTGACTTCTGTACCATTGGACTTTTTGGACCTTCGACTTTCGACTATTGGACTATTGGACCTTTCGACTCTTAAACCTTTGTATTTTCCGGCGCAAATGAGAATCGCTTTCTATAAATACATTCCATCTTGCGCCGATCCCGTATTTCATCATTTAATCCCAGGGTGGCATTCGCTTCGCTCCTTTACCCTAGGCTAAGATCTTTGAGCCCTTCAGGCTCCAAAAACATGCAAGTTTCAATTTAGACACAGGACTTTTGACTTCTGTACCGTTGGACTTTTTGGACCTTCGACTTTCGATTATTGGACTATTGGACCTTTCGACTCTTAAACCTTTGAATATTCCGGCGCAAATGAGAATTGCTTTCTATAAATACATTCCATCTTGCGCCGATCCCGTATCTCATCATTTAATCACATTAGACATTGGACTTTTGACTTCTGTACCATTGGACTTTTTGGACCTTCGACTTTCGACTATTGGGCTATTGGACCTTTCGACTCTTAAACCTTTGTATTTTCCGGCACAAATGAGAATTGCTTTCTATAAATACATTCCATCTTGCGCCGATCCCGTATCTCATCATTTAATCCCAGGGTGGCATTCGCTTCGCTCCTTTACCCTGGGCTAAGATCTTTGAGCCCTTCAGGCTCTTATCAAAACTACAATCACATTAGACATTGGACTTTTGACTTCTGTACCGTTGGACTTTTTGGACCTTCGACTTTCGACTATTGGGCTATTGGACCTTTCGACTCTTAAACCTTTGTATTTTCCGGCACAAATGAGAATCGCTTTCTATAAATGCATTCCATCTTGCGCCGATCCCGTATTTCATCATTTAATCCCAGGGTGGCATTCGCTTCGCTCCTTTACCTTGGGCTAAGATCTTCGAGCCCTTCAGGCTCCGAAACATGCAAGTTTCAATTTAGACACAGGACTTTTGACTTCTGTACCGTTGGACTTTTTGGACCTTCGACTTTCGACTATTGGACTATTGGACCTTTCGACTCTTAAACCTTTGTATTTTCCGGCGCAAATGAGAATCGCTTTCTATAAATGCATTCCATCTTGCGCCGATCCCGTATCTCATCATTTAATCCCAGGGTGGCATTCGCTTCGCTCCTTTACCCTGGGCTAAGATCTTTGAGTTCTTCAGGATCTTATCAAAACTACAATCACATTAGACATTGGACTTTTCGACTTTCGACTATTGGACTATTGGACTATTGGACCTTTCAAGACTCTTCTAGACTTACAAACCCCCTTCCCTGCAACAGCTAAAGCAGTTGGCAATATTATAAAAGTTACAAAACAGATATCTTCCCAAAACCATGGGCTAAAGCCACATGGTAATTTAAATCCCTCTTTCTATTTTAGACTGTCAGTATTTTTGATCTTCAAAAAAGAAGGATTAGTAAACTATGCTCTGATTGGACCATTCGACCTTTCGACCTTTCGACTTTTCTAGACTATTCTAGACCCTTCAATTGGCATTCGCTTCGCTCCTTTACCCTGGGCTAAGATCTTTGAGCCCTTCAGGCTCTTATCAAAACTACAATCACATTAGACATTGGACTTTTGACTTCTGTACCGTTGGACTTTTTGGACCTTCGACTTTCGACTATTGGACTATTGGACCTTTCGACTCTTAAACCTTTGTATTTTCCGGCACA
This sequence comes from Labilibaculum antarcticum, assembly GCF_002356295.1. Taxonomy (NCBI): domain Bacteria; kingdom Pseudomonadati; phylum Bacteroidota; class Bacteroidia; order Marinilabiliales; family Marinifilaceae; genus Labilibaculum; species Labilibaculum antarcticum. Next base: position 346,352 of record NZ_AP018042.1, read on the forward strand.
AATGAGAATCGCTTTCTATAAATACATTCCATCTTGCGCCGATCCCGTATTTCATCATTTAATCCCAGGGTGGCATTCGCTTCGCTCCTTTACCCTGGGCTAAGATCTTTGAGCCCTTCAGGCTCCGAAAATATGCAATTTTCAATTTATATACAGGACTTTCGACCTTTGGACTTTTCGACTTTCGACTATTGGACTATTGGACCTTTCAAGACTTTTCCAGACCCTTCCAGACCCTTCAAGACCATTTGACCTTATTTATTCCTTCATCAGCAAAGAGCTATCTCCATAACTCAGAAAACGAAAATTATTCTCCAGTGCATATCGGTAAATCTTTTTCCAATTATCACCAACGAGTGCCGAAATTAAAAGCAGAAGTGTACTTTGTGGTTGATGAAAATTCGTTACCAAACCCGAGATGACTTTAAAATCATATCCTGGGGCAATAATAATCTGAGTTGCTGCATTAAATAGAGTTAAATCATTCTTCTCCATATGGCTGCATATTGCTTGATATGATTCCTTTACACTGTAATTAATAGGCAACTGATAGGCTTCCCACTGTTTGAGTAAATGTGGATTTTCTTGCTGAGTCAATATTTTTACTCCCATCCAATACAAACTCTCTAAACTTCGCACAGAAGTAGTCCCGACAGCAACAATTTGCCCCGTAGTCTTACTAATACTTTCAAGACTCTCACGGGTAACCTGAATGTGCTCAGTGTGCATTTCATGATCACCAATCAGCTCCGATTTCACAGGTTTAAATGTTCCAGCTCCTACATGCAGGGTCAATTCTTCTCTATTGATATTTTTTGCCTTCAATCGCGAAAAAACATCCTCGGTGAAGTGTAAACCTGCTGTTGGCGCAGCTACAGAACCTTCATATTTTGAATAAACAGTCTGATATCGAACCAAATCCGTCGCTTCCGTATCACGATTTAAATAAGGAGGAATTGGAATTTTACCGGTTTGTTCCAGCACATCACTAAAACTTAGACTTGGATGATTCCAAGTAAAAAGAATTTCCTGAGCTCCATCCAATACCTCTTGCTGCTCTGCTGTCAAACAATACTCTTCCTCGTCAAGGTAAAAAGGCATCTTCAATACTCCAAACTTCCACTTTCGTGCATTTCCTACAATACATTTCCAGGTTGAAGACCCACAAGCTTGAAAAGCCAAATTATAATCGGCTGGCTTTAAGGGCTCCAAACAGAATATCTCAATTCTGGCTCCTGTTTCCTTATGAAATATCAATCGAGCCTGAATCACTTTGGTATTATTAAATACCATAGTAGTACCATCAGCAATTTCCGAAGGCAAATTTTCAAACACAGATTCAGAAATCTCCCCCTTTTTATAAATCAGTAATTTTGACAAATCCCTGTTCTCTAAAGGGTGTTTGGCTATCCTATGATCTGGAAGATCGTAGGTGAAATCGGCAATTTGAATTTGCTTGGCATCCAAACTATTAGTATTGATATTACAATCCATCTGTTTCTTAATTAATCGAGCTTTATTCCCAATAAAATAGGGGCTTTACATTTTGATCGGCAAAAATAGCTAACTTTGTCGGGAATAGAAAACCCGTTGACTATTTTCAATTTTTGAAAACCAACAAAATACAAAAATAGCCAACCCAAATTAGATAATAAGATGCAAATAAATTCAGGAGATAAAGTTCGTTTTTTAAATGAGACTGGTGGCGGTATCGTTACCCGAATTATTGATGCCAAGACAGTTATGGTCTTAAACGACGAGGATGAATTTGAGATTCCAAGCTTAAAAAGAAATTTGGTTGTAATTGAATCCGCAAGTACTGGAAATTCACCTCAATTGAAACAAAGTAATTCTACGAGTGCTTCCTTTACATCCACAAAACAATCATTATTTGTTGAAAAAGAAGAAGTTTACGCGGCTTTTGCCCCAAAAGAATCATCTACCCCATCGGAAAGTCCATTGGAATTGTATTTAATTAACGATACCAATCAAATTATTTTGTACAATTTCTTTGATGAAAAAGGAAACGGACTTGAAGGAGTAACCGCAGGAACTCTTGATCCTAAATCGAAAATACTTTTAGCTGAGTACGAAATAAAAGAACTAGGCGAACTAACCTGCTGTCAATTTCAAATCATTTTTTATCAGCAAGGAAAATGCACACCTAAATCTCCTTTGAACCGCACTCTTAAAATACAAGCTGTTAAGTTTCATAAATCATCGAGCTATAAGGATACTGCCTATTTTCATCAGGAAGTAATACTTCATAAACTTACAGGTGAGATTATGGAACAGAAGCTAGAGGAACTTAGTGATAAGGATTTCAAACAAGTAATTCGGGAAAAAGGAAAATCAGAAAAAGCGAAACCAGCACTGAAGAAAAATAATTCTGATAACAACATTGTGGAAGTAGACTTGCACGTCAATGCTTTAATTGATTCAGTAACCGGCTTATCAAATGCTGATATTCTTGAATTACAGATGAATAAATTTCATGAGGTATTGCGTCAGCACCAAAACGATAAGGGTAAAAAAATTGTATTTATTCACGGTATTGGAAATGGCACTTTAAAACAACATGTTCATAGCGAGCTTAAAAGAAAATACAAAAAACACTACGAACAAGACGCCTCGTTTAAAGAATATGGATGGGGAGCTACCATGGTAACTATTCGATAAAAAGAAGAGTCCTGAAAAGTCTAGAAAGGTCTTGAAGAGTCTAAAAAGTCCAAACCGTTAAAAGGTAACTGTCTAAAAACTAGCAACGAAATAATAAAGACGCAAAATATTGCGTCTTTATTTTTATATTAGATTATGGTCGAAAACTTAGAAGAATAGTATCCTGCTTATGAATGCAAAAAGGATTTAATTGGCTCAAAACAGGCCAAAAAGGCTAAAAACCCTAATACAGCAATTACAATTCCTGAAATTTTGTTGATCCAAAATAACTGCTTCAATCTGAATTTCTTGCGGAATATATTAATAATAGTAGATAAAGTATACCACCACAATCCACCTCCCAATAAAACACCTAAAATCAGAAACAATTCAATTCGAAGGGTGGGATTAGTTCCAAAAATAGACGTACCTGCAAAAACGGCTACAAATACAAAAACGGCAATGGGATTCGATGCAGTAAGGAAAAAAATGGAAACAAAATCGCCTAACATTCCCTTCTTTCCAGTTTTTTTGGCTCCTCTTATTTGCTTTATCGGATTTGTAAAAAAAATACGTAAGCCAACATAAACCAAAAAAACGCTACCTACTAATTGCAAATAGAACTCCTGAGTTTCAATAAAGCTAAGCACCATTCCCAATCCAAAAGCGGCAACCGTAGCGTAAAACATATCGGCAACAGCAGCTCCCATACCCGAAACGAAACCAGCCAAACGACCTTTCTGAATGGTTTTTTGAATAATTAACACGCCTATTGGACCTAATGGTATGGAAACCATCAAACCCACAATTATTCCTTTAAATAAATATTGAAAATCCAACTAGTAATCTTTTTCAGTTAACAAAATTGCCTGCAAAGGTCGTAAAATATATGCTAAAAACGGACATCTTCGGATGAAAATCTTTTCATAATCGAATCATCATTAAATTCCTTCGACAAAGACTCAATTACTTTAATAGGTACATTAAATAAATCGACTACGATTAAACCATCCAGACAATCATTAAAATTGGGATCTATGTTAAAGCCTACAATCTTAGCATTCAATGAAATGTACTTTTTAAGCAGAACTGGCAACTTGTCATTTGTAATTTCAAAATCACCAATCAGTCTATCCAATTTATTAATGTCATTCTTGGCCATTTCTAATAAAATATCTACATCCAGACCTTTTATTTTTACCTTAAATTTCTTCCTCGATTTTATATACTGGCCTAAATCGTAATTAAAATAATTACGCATAATAAATTTAATGATCAGGTCTTTCGACAAGTTAGAATACTTATTACTAATACTAACCGGCCCAATCAAATAACGCGACTGTGGATTTTTCAGCAAAAAATACAGAATCCCTTTCCAAAGTAAAAACAGAGGCATTGGCTTTTTTTGATACTCTTTCACAATAAAAGAACGCCCCAATTCCAATGATTCATGAAGAATAGGCTGAAATTTTTTGCTTATACGAAACAGGCTTTGTAGATAAAAACCTTTTAAACCATACTCCGAAAGAATTTCATTTCCCTTGCCTACCCGATAGGCACCTACTATTTTTTTCAGTTCCTCATCCCAAATAAAAAGCTGATGATAATACAAATCATACTCGTCAATATCAATTCCAAGATTTGTTCCTTCACCAACTTCCCGAAAAGTAATTTCCCGCAATCGGCCTATTTCTGTCAGCACATTAGGCATTTGAGCTGAAGGAGCACAGTACACAACAAAATTATTGGTTTTAAAAAGCAAATATTCCTGAGCTAGTCCTTCTACCTCTCGTTGAATAATCTCTGGGTTTACAGGAGGTATAATGTCTTCCACCTTCGCAATCTTTTCCTTGCGTTTGAATTGATAAAACTTTTTCACTTCAATGGGTGTTCCCAGCATATAGGTCTTTGCTCGCAAAAAACGACCATATTGATTGATATCTGTGAATCCTTCCTGATCCTTTACTGGTATTGGGTTGCCGATACGAATCCGAACGATTTTATTTTTCTTATTTAATAGTTCCGAAGGTAATTTCACAGTTCGCAGCGCGGGATGAATCATCCCCAACAAATGGAAAATCAAACTATTGCTTCCCTGAAAATAAATTGGAACAACAGGAACTTCAGCCTTCTTAATAAATTTAAGAATAGAAGGTTGCCATTGTTTATCAGTAATGTTATTTGTGTGAGACTGATAAGAAGACACCTCTCCGGCAGGAAATATCCCTAATGGAAAACCATCACTTAAATGACGAAGTCCTTCTTTAATACCACCGGTACTCGAAGCAACACCCTTTCTTTCCTCGAAAGGATTTACGCCTAAAAAGTAATCTTTTATTGGCTCTATCTTTTTCAACAAGAAATTAGCCATCACTCTAAACTCTGGACGAACCATACAAACCAGCTTAATTAAGATTAAGCCATCAATTCCCCCAAACGGGTGATTTGATATTGTCATGAACGGACCTTCCTTAGGTATACGCTTTAATTCTTCCTCATCAAATTCGAATTTAATTCCTAAATCCTCTAGCAATGCATCTATAAATTCAAGACCTTCTTTGCCACAGTTTGCCGAATACAAATCATTCAATTTATTCAATCGAAGAACATACATTAACAATTTCGCGAAACTCTCACCACCAAGCCAGTTCATGTTCTCACTGGCTTTCAATAAATCTTTTGCATCAACCAACTTCATATGTAATAAGGTCTATTAAGGTTGTCCCAATAAGTATCGGGAGTGACAAGCTAAATCAATTGGCATCTTAGACAAAGCGCAAAATGAAATAGTATATCTATAGTTTTATTATTTAAAATATTTCTTTCCAGTAACAAGGTAACAACATTGGCATGCTAATCAAACTAAAAATTGCAGACCTTTTCAACCGGATAAAAATAGTATTATTTATCAATACTCAAGTCCATTATTCGATTAAAAAAACAACATTTACTGTTAATTACAAAGACTGATCACGCCAGTTTCCATCTGCAAAAACACGAACTGACTCAAACCCAATACCTTTAAGCAACCCGATGGCTGAATCGAAACCTGAAACTAATTCGTCTGCATGATGAGCATCACAGCTGACAGTTACAGGTATTGCCCTCTTTTCACATTCTTTCAGAAAATAAGAATCAGGAAAAAAAGAACCCGATTTCTTCTTGTAAATCCCTCTGGTATTGACTTCAACGATGGTGCCCGAAGTCTTAATCACCTCAATTGTTTTGTCTAATAAAGCAACATACCATTTCTCGTCTTCCGAAAAATAACGGCCCTTATTGTTCATTTTAACTTTATCAACATGTGCAATTACATCAGGCTTTTGAGTTTTAATAAGATCAATTACCTGATTGTAGTAAGCACTTACAGCCTTTTTCACATCCCCATCAAACAAAACCTCAATACCATGAATATAATTTGTATCCGGCCCATCGAGAAACCAAAACTCAGATTCATACTTTGCTTTCACCAAATGAACGGAACCAATCGTGTAATCTAAATTAGATTCCCTTTTGAACTCGTCAAATGATCTTGTAACACCTGGAATATAATCAATTTCGAGAGACACATAAACCTCTATTTGCGATTTGTATTTTTGTTTTAACTCTTGTACTTCGGCAATATAATCTTCCAGCATATCCATTGACATACTCCAAGATTCCTTTTTAGGCAATGGAGCATGCGACGAAAAGCCAATTGCGGTAAGACCGAGCTCAATAGCTCTTAACACCAGTTCTTCAGCAGTACTTTTACCATCACAATATTGAGTGTGGGTATGATATGAAAAATAATTCATCATTCTAATTTAGCAAAGCAAAGATACTCTAAGCGATCAATATCACAAAGCAATTTCCCGCTAAACATGCGTTTCACAGACGAAATAGGACAACAATAGAAGGTAATTATTGTTTGGAATTAATTTTATTTTCCAGGACGATAAAATCCTTCTTTAAAATCTTTATAAATAATACTATCTTTGCAGTAATTTCGATACTTATGACAGAGAACAACAGATTACACATAGATAAATGGCTTCCTACATCTGCTAAGGAAGTAAAAGAAAGAGGCTGGGAAGAATTAGATGTAATTCTATTTAGTGGCGATGCCTATATTGATCATCCATCGTTTGGAGCTTCTGTTATTGGAAGAGTTCTTGAAAAAGAAGGACTTAAGGTCGCCATTGTGCCACAACCGAACTGGCGTGACGACTTGCGCGATTTTAAAAAACTAGGAGTACCCAAACTTTTCTTTGCGGTAACTGCCGGCAATATGGATTCTATGGTGAATCATTATACTGCAAACAAAAGATTGCGACATGATGATGCCTACACTCCTGAAGGAAGACATGGGCAAAGACCTGACCGTCCGACAATTGTGTATTCTCAGATTCTTAAAAAACTCTATCCTGATACCCCCATCGTTATTGGAGGTATTGAAGCTTCATTAAGAAGAGTAACACATTACGATTACTGGGATGATGAATTAAAGCCCAGCATACTATGTGAAAGCGATGCTGATTTATTGGTTTACGGAATGGGTGAAAAACCCTTGAAGGAAATCGTTCGATTAACAAGAAAAGGAGTTCCCTTCTATTCTTTAACTAATATTCCTCAAACCTCATTTTTGGTTTCAAAAGACGAATCTTATCCAACAAAAAAACAATGGCAGGATCAGGAATTGTATTCACATGAAGATTGCCTGAACGACAAGAAAAAATTTGCGAGTAATTTCCGTTACATTGAAATGGAATCGAATGCCATGATGGCAAAAAAATTAACTCAAGACTATAAAGATCAGAGCATAATTGTAAATCCGCCTTACCCGGTTATGAATGAAAAGGAAATGGATGAGGTTTATGATTTACCATATACCCGATTGCCACATCCCAGGTACAAAGACAAGAAGATTCCTGCTTTTGATATGATTAAATTCTCTGTTAACATGCACAGAGGTTGTTTTGGTGGCTGTTCATTCTGCACCATTTCTGCACATCAAGGAAAATTTATTGCCAACCGATCCGAGAAATCGATATTGAAAGAGGTTGAAAACATCACTAAAATGCCTGATTTCAAAGGCTACCTTTCCGATTTAGGAGGTCCTTCGGCCAATATGTATCAAATGAAGGGGATTTTTGAATCCATATGCAAAACCTGCAGAAGACCTTCATGCATACACCCGGATGTTTGCCCAAATTTGAACACAAATCATCAGGCAATGCTTGATATCTACAAAAAGGTAGATCAGGTTCCCGGAGTTAAAAAATCATTTGTTGGCAGTGGAATTCGTTATGATTTAATTCTTCACCAAACAAAAGATGCCAAAATCAATAAATCAAACCGGGAATATGCAACTGAATTGATCAAGAATCACGTATCAGGAAGATTAAAAGTTGCACCAGAGCACACTTCTGATGAAGTTTTAAATGTGATGCGAAAACCATCTTTCAATTTATTTTACAAACTAAAAGCTCTTTTTGACGATATCAATAAAAAGGAAGGTTTAAACCAACAATTAATTCCTTATTTCATTTCAAGTCATCCGGGAAGTCATGGTACCGACATGGCAGATCTTGCAGTAAAAACCAAAGAACTTGATTTTAAACTGGAACAGGTTCAGGATTTTACTCCTACACCAATGACTGTAGCTACTGTAATTTACTACTCTGGTTACCATCCATACACTTTAAAGAAAGTATTTACAGCAAAGAGTGTAAAAGAGAAGCTGTCGCAACGAAAATTCTTATTCTGGTATAAAAAGGAATATCGCGAAGCTATAAAAACAGAATTGATAAAAATGGGTAAAAAAGACATGCTAACCAAGCTATTCAAGTAGTTAGACTACTAAAAACAGCCTTTGATAACATTCTTAACGCGATTGAAAACCTCTTTTGTTTATTTGCGTATATTAGAGCAATTAACTCTAACGACTTTACATGACTAAACTCTACTTAAAGACTACTTCAATTGCGTTATTCATTCTTCTTGTGTTTTTTGTGATTTCGTGTAATAAATCAAAAGAGGACAGAACAAATGAGAATGCCATAGAATTAATGGCGAATCAAAAATACACCCTAGCAATTAAGGAATTCTCATCAATCATTAAAGATGATAAGAACTACCTTCCGGCCTATTACAACAGAGCCATTTGTTACTCTTTTTTAAACAAGAACAGGGAAGCAATCAACGACCTTAATTTCGTGATTACCAAACAGAAATTTGAAGAGGAAGCCTATCTAAACAGAGCAATCCTATTTGAAAATCAGAAAAATTACGAGTTGGCGATTAAAGACTACTCACACTTACTCTCAATAAACCCAAGAAACACAAAGGCTTTGCATTTCCGCGGAATTTGCAAGTATTACATGAGAAATTACAAAGGAGCAGTCAAAGACTACGATTTATCAATAAAATACGGCATGAACTCTTCTGGTGTCTATTACAACAAAGCTGTTGCATTAGATTGCATGGAACAATACTCTAAGGCAATCAATTACTATGATAAGGCGATAAAAATCGACACAAAATTAAAACGTGCTTACTTTGCCAGAGGAATTGCCAATTTAAAAAATGGAAATAAAGAAGCAGCTATTTCGGACATTAAGCAATCAGAAAAATTAGGGTTTAAGAAAGCCAGGAACATTCTAAAGCAAATTACAGGCTAATTATTCAACAGCCATATATAGTTTCCCTTGCCAAGTATCTCTCTCTACCAATTTCTTGTCAAGCTTATTAACAAACTCAAAATTTTTGATGCCCCATTTAGGAGCGATCAACCAGCCTTTAGGTGCCTGATTAATGAAGCGTTCCAAGGTTGTTTCCGGGTTGATTCGTTCAATAACATCCACTACAAAGTCCAAATACTCTTCCATTTCGAACAGATGAAACTTTTCTGGCTCTACATCATATTCTTTGGCCATTGCTGTGCTGTTAAGAATTTGCAACTGATGCATCTTGAGCGTATCAATTGGTAAGTTTGACAACTTCACTGCATGATCTATCATCATTTGTGGTGTGTCGAACGGAAGACCATTCACCAAATGAGCTCCGATATGAATTCCACGATTCGAAGTTCTCATTATCGTTTTCTCAGCTTCCTGATAGGTATGACCTCGATTTATAGACGCCAAAGCATTATTATTAACCGATTCCACACCGTATTCAATACTGATATAATAATCTTTTGCCAATTCCTCCAAATAACTTAAAAGAGAATCAGAAACGCAATCGGGTCGGGTACCAATTACCAAACCAACTACTTTTTCATGAGACAAAGCCTCTTCATAAATTCGTTTTAAATGGTCAATCGGTGCATAGGTATTTGAATAAGCCTGAAAATATGCCAGATAATACTGTGCTTTGTATTTGGTGTTAAAAAAATCTATGCCTAGCAAAATTTGCTCTGTAATTGTTTTCTTAGGACTACAGTAAGCTGGATTAAAACTATTGTTATTACAATAAGTGCAACCTCCTACCCCTTTGCTTCCATCCCGATTTGGACAAGTAAAACCAGCATCGATAGATATTTTCTGAACTCGTTCCGAAAACCTTCTCTTAAATGAACTAGGAAAATCATTATACCTCTTATTAGTACCCCACTTAAAATTCTTATCCGTCATAATCTTGCCTAAATGTGATGCAAAAGTACAAAAGAAATCCATTTTTATAATATTGATCTGCACTAATTGGAATTCATCGAGTGAAGTTCACTACATTCAATTATACAAAATAAAGAACTAAAATACAGGCACCTTCATTTTACACCTGGCGAGAATACACCCAAGTATGAAATCTCGTACAATAATTGTATTTTTACATCTGATTTTGCAAAGCATTGCATAATTATTTTTTTCATTTAATAGAAAGAGCATTTCATTTATTGAAAGTATTCTTTATATTGCTTGCGACACTTTATTAAAACTTTAAACATGTTTTCAAAACAAGACCAATCTCAATTTGAGGCCAAAGCTATTGATATTAAAACCATTGAAGAGCAACTAAGCAACTTCAAGACTGGTTTTCCTAAAATGAAACTTAAGAAGCCAGCCACAATTGATGACGGAATTTTACAAATAGGATCTGACGAACAGGCTATTTATCAGGAAGTTTTTACAGCACATGTAAAGGACCTCTCATTGCTGAAATTTGTTCCTGCTTCGGGCGCAGCCACCAGAATGTTTAAACCACTTTACGATTTTTTAAACACTTATCAGGACACTGAAGACGAATACCTGAAATTACTTTGTAACAAAGGACCGGAAACCATGTTTAACTTCTTTGACAGAATTGAAGATTTTGCTTTCTATGGGGATCTTCGAAATGTTGTTTCAGAAAATAACATGGATTTGGAAAAAATGATTGATAAAAATCAATTCAAGCAAATTCTGGCCATGCTGCTAACAAGAAAAGGTCTTAACTATGCTAATCTGCCTAAGGGATTACTGAAATTCCATAGATACAAGCATTTCTCAAGAACTGCTTTTGAAGAACATTTGGTAGAGACCCTCAACTATGCTAAAAACTTTAAAGGGGATGCCCAAATTCACTTAACGGTATCGGCTGATCACAAAGAGTTATTTGAAGATCGTTTAGAAAAGACGAAAGAGACATTTGAAGAAAAATATGACGGCAAACTACAAGTTGGCTATTCGGTTCAAAAATCGTCAACCGACACAATTGCCGTTGATATAAACAACGAGCCTTTCCGAAACGAGGATGGAACAATTCTTTTTCGACCAGGAGGACATGGCGCTTTAATTGAAAACTTAAATGAGCTGGATGCTGATATTGTTTTCATTAAAAACATTGACAATATTGTTCCTGATCGTTTAAAGGGACCAACCTACAAATTCAAAAAAGTTTTAGCGGGTGTACTGTTAGAGTACCAGTCATTTATTTTTGAATATTTGAAAGTTCTGGAACAGGATAATAACATTTCACAAGACACTCTTGATGAGATGCTTGCTTTTTTAGAAGAAAAACTTTGTATAAAAGCACCAGCAAATCTTAAAATTGAAGATCCTGAAAAACTAAAGCAATACCTATTCACCAAATTAAACCGTCCAATTCGTGTCTGTGGTATGGTTAAGAATGATGGAGAACCTGGAGGCGGACCATTCTGGTCAAGAAATTTAGATGGTTCTGTTTCTCTTCAAATTATTGAAGGATCGCAAATTGACAAACAAGACGTTAGACAAAAAAACATTTTAGAACGTTCCACTCATTTTAATCCTGTTGACTTGATTTGTGGCATTAGAGACGTAAAAGGAAATAAATTTGATTTGCCTAAATTTATCGATAAACAGACTGGTTTTATCTCTCAAAAATCGCATGACGGTAATGACCTGAAAGCAATGGAACTACCTGGTTTGTGGAATGGTGCAATGTCGGATTGGAATACTCTTTTTGTTGAAGTACCAACAGTCACATTTAATCCTGTGAAAACAGTATTTGACTTACTAAGAATTGAACATCGCAATTTATAATTAACAACGGCCTCTTACTAGGAGGCCGTTTGTTTTAGGCAGTACACTATAAAAATAGAAGTCTGGATAACTTTTGTTAATATCTTACATCTTGAATATTTTAAAATTAATCCTATTTTTGCAGTGCAATAATCATTTTAATTTGATACATGATAGAAAATACAGAAAACTATCTTGATGATGATGCGCTTACTTTGGTAAGCCGGTTCGAAGAAATGGTTAAAGCTGAAACGCTCTACTATTTCGATGTTCATGAATTTGAAAGCATCATTGATCATTACATTGAGAAGAGCAATCTTTCGGAAGCTGTAAAAGTTTCGAATATTGCTAATAGACAGCACCCAGGTGCCATTTCTCTTCAAATTAAAAAAGCTCAGATTTTAGTTGATCGCGGGCAACAGCTTGAGGCACTTGCTATCCTAAAAAAAATACAAGGAATTGAATCTTCTAACAAGGAGTTACTTCTACTTAAAGGCAATATTTATAACAATTTGGAAAAGTATGAACTTGCAAAGAAAGAATTCGATAAAGCCTTACAAGTAAGTTATGAGAATCGTGAAGATTTACTTTTCCGAATTGCACTTGCTTTCGAACAACTAAATCAGTTCGAATTTGCCATTGAATATTTAGAAGAAGCTCTGGAATTGGATGAGGAAGATTCTGAAGTTCTTTTTGAATTGGGATACTGCTATGAGAAAATTGGAGAAGACTACCAGAGTATCGCGGCTTATGAGGCATTTCTGGAGCTTAATCCTTTCTCAGACAACGCTTGGTATAACATTGGGATAGTATTCAACCGTGTGGGAAATTTCCCAAAAGCCGTTGAAGCTTATGAATATACTCTTGCTGTAAACGATCAACACAGTAAAGCTTATTTCAATAAAGCCAATGCTCTGGCTAATCAGGGATTATTTGAAGATGCAATAAAATGCTACACCGAATATCTCGAATTTGATGATGATCATGCTTCCACCTATTCATACATTGGAGAATGCTTTGAAAAAATGGAAGAGCACGAACAAGCATTAATTAACTACGAAACTGCTATTAAAGCAAATGAAAATTTATCCGATCCTTGGTTTGGAATGGGCTTGGTACTCATGTATCAGGATAAAATAGATGAGAGTTTGGTTTATCTTGAAAAAGCTAAAAATCTGGATGATACAAATTCTGATTATTGGTTTGCCTTAGGATCGGCATATGCAAGAGCCAATTCTCCTCAAAAAGCGGTTCAGGCCTTTAGAGAAGCAATTGAATTGGATCCATACGACACCACTTATCCCATTACTCTTGCTGAGTATTATCATCAGAATGAAAATGAAGAAATAGCTATTGACGTGCTTCTGGAGAGTCTTAGCCAAACGCCAAATTGTCCTCAACTACTTAGCAATTTAGCGGCTTACTATGCAATTACTGGTGATATCAATAAATCGGAGCAATACATCAGACAAGCAATTGATATCGATTCTGAAAACATAAATGATATTTTCATTCAATTTCCTGAATTAAAAGAAAACAAAAACTTCACCAAGCTTATCAAGTCGAATCAATAGTTGCATTTGAATCTGGTAAAACGATCTCAATAAAATATACTATGCCCAGAAAAATGAAAGATTACCTTCTTATTGCCTTTAAGGGAATGGGAATGGGTGCTGCCGATGTTGTACCAGGTGTTTCAGGTGGAACAATTGCCTTTATTACTGGAATTTACGAAGAGTTAATAAATAGTCTTAAATCCATAAATGGAAGTGCAGCTAAACTTCTTTTTCAATTTAAATTCAAAGAATTTTGGCAAGCAATTAACGGAAATTTCCTATTGGCATTGATCTCCGGAATCTTCTTAAGTTTTCTGTCTTTAGCTAGGCTCATTATCTATTTACTGGCCGAACAGCCTATTTTAGTATGGTCTTTCTTCTTCGGATTAATTGTTGCTTCGGCTATTGTTATTGCTCGAAAAATAACGGAATGGAAATTACGGACTATTATAGCAATGATTATTGGTATTGGCATCGCCTATATGGTAACAGTTGCTACACCTGCAGAAACACCTAGTTCCTATTGGTTTCTTTTTCTTTCGGGAGCTTTAGCCATTTGTGCGATGATTTTACCTGGAATATCAGGAGCTTTCATTTTGCTCCTTTTAGGAAAATACGAATTCATCATGAATGCTCTAAGTACCTTTAAATTGGATGTAATTGCAGTTGTTGGTGCTGGTGCTGTTGTAGGTCTTTTGAGTTTTTCGAACCTGCTTAGCTGGCTTTTGAGAAAATACCACAACATGACTATTGGCTTACTTGCCGGATTCATGATAGGATCTTTGAATAAAGTATGGCCATGGAAAAATACAGTTTCAACATTTATTGACAGACATGGTGTGGAAAAACCATTGTTGCAGGAAAATATACTACCAAATACTTTTGAGAAGATAATTGGCCACGATTCAGAATTGATGTTTGCAATTCTTTTGGCCATAGCAGGATTTCTATTAATTTGGATGATGGAAAAATTCTCTCCGGAATCAAAAACAGAATAAAATGGATACATTCGGAATTCTTGGTTTCCCTCTGGGTCACTCTTTTTCAAAAAAATACTTTACGGATAAGTTTACTGAAGAAAATATAGATGCTTCATTTTTAAATTTTGAGCTTCCTAACATTAAAGATTTTCCTGCTATTATGAAGCAGCATTCCGATTTAAAAGGATTATGCGTTACCATCCCATACAAACAAGATATCATTCAATTTTTGGATGAGATTGATCCTTTGGCAAAACGAATTGGAGCTGTTAATTCTGTTCAGATTATCCGTGAAAACGAGAAGGTTAAATTAGTAGGATACAATACAGACATTCATGGTTTTACTGAATCACTGCGTATTTTTCTAGATGCTGAGAAACCAAAAGCCTTGATTTTAGGTACTGGTGGCGTTTCAAAAGCTGTAGCCACAGGACTTGAAGAAATGGGAATTGAATATCAATTTGTATCCCGAACTGCTTCCCATAAATGCATCAACTACGACATGCTTTCGAGGGAACTAATGGGCAATTACCACTTACTAGTAAACTGTACTCCTTTGGGCACCTTCCCAAAAAATGACACCTGTCCGGATATTCCCTACGAGCTTCTCACCGAAGATCATTTTCTGTACGATGTAGTTTACAACCCGGCAGAAACTCTTTTCATGAAAAAAGGAGCAGAACAAGGTGCTAAAACACACAACGGATTAAAAATGCTTCACCTGCAGGCAGAAAGAAATTGGGAGATTTGGAATCAATAATTCCAAATTTCCACCCACTCAATTAATTAAATACGGCTGTCACCCTGACAAATTGAAGAATCTCCGTATTTACAGAGTATGCTGTTCTCCCCCTCCTCTTTAGGCATTAAAAAAAGACAAGCACCTTTCCCTGCCATTCCTATCAAGACTATAAAACACAACACGATCCATCGCCTCTCATTTTCTTTTTCAAATAAAACACTTTCCTCTACTTATCTTTTGTTAATCCACCTACTTTCAACAACTTCGAGAACACTTTTGCGTTATACGAGTAGAAAATCCAACATTTAAACTCTGCTAATGTTCACGTATAGTCAAAAACCAATCAAATAGCAATAACTAAGTATACATCAAACCCCTATCATTTCAATAAAAATGAAAAATACAGCCAACTATTTTCTACTATTTATACTACTATTTATCACCTGTACAAAAGAGTCTTCCGATCCCTCCAATAAAGGTGTTGATAAAGAAAATCTAGATGGGAATGGATTACCAATTATGGCCTTTGATGTTAACTTACCGGAAATTGCTAACGACTCTACCTATACCATTAATTTAACCGACTGGGATATTCCCAGTAATTATACCAATGCCGATAAAACAACAGCAAATTTACAAGCAGCAATAGATTGGGCCCATGATGAAGGATATACTCAAGTGATACTTCCAACAGGTAAATATTTAGTAGGTAAGGATGGAAACGATATCTACCAAGGTGGAATTGAAATATACGGCAACACTGAATTCATATTTGAAGATGGTGCCATTATGGGTATTGAAACCAATAACAAATGGAACTATTGTGTTTTACGTTTAAATGGCGATAACATAATTGTAAGAGGTGGTACAATAGTTGGTGAACGAGATACTCATATTTTTACTCCTCGAGAAAGTGATGGAAAAACAGCTCATGATGAAGGACATGGCATTTGTGTTTTCAATAACAACAATGTACTAATAGAAAACATGAAGATTCGAGATTTAACTGGTGATGGCTCTTTAGTACTGGAATCTAAGGATGTTACGTTTGCCAAAAACACTATTTACAACAACCGGCGACAAGGAATTTCTATTGTTGGTGGTGAGCGTATTCAAATAAAAGATAACGAGATACATCATATTAATGGAATTGCACCACAGTTTGGAGTTGATATTGAGGGCGCTGGACGTATAGATAAAGATATTTTAATTCAGAATAATTATTTCCATCATAATGCGGGTGGCGACATTGTAAATGCTTCTGGTAAAAATGTATATATTCTTGACAATACCATGGAACAAGGAGAAGGAAGCAAATATACAGATGGACCTATTGTTAGTTGGCATAAAACACATAATATTATTGCTCGAAATACGATTACGATGGTTGATGGATCAGCAAACGGACGTTTAGGCTATATACAATATTCTAGAGGTGGCGATAAAGGACATTCTCGTGCTACCTATGTACATGAGAATGTAATGAATAGCTGTGGAATGTATATGTATGACAGCTCGGATGCAGATGTACGTAGAAACGAATTTTTAGGCTATTTCTTATCTTTTACAGATTTTACCAACGCTGTTTTAATAGATAACTTAGTTACGTATTCAGAAGATCACCCTAAACTTCGATACTGTTGGTCGTATCGATTTAATAACGTTACTGGCTTTGCAAGTGGCAATTATATAGGTAATAATTTAGAAGAAATCCCATTATCTGAAGATGAACCTTATTCACTTCAATGTGTTATTGATGGTTGGTAAAATACTTACATCCGAAATCCTTCACCAAACATAGCCAAGCTAAATTGAATGAAAAATGGTAAGTATTATTGAAAAATTATCAAAAACGCCTACGAGTCGAGTAGACAGATGACAGTCTATTGACCGCCACTGTGCTTTTCACGCCACCAAATTCTTAGTATGCGGGTTTCTTCAATGGATCAAGCGTGATGATCCTTACCAAACTGGGACTCAAAATATAAAGAGCCTACTCTGCCCTCCCTCCAATCAGAAAACAATCACTAGCAAAGACAGAAACAACAGCTTTGTGAACACAAAAACACAAGCAATCCGAAATGCCTTGCAATTTTTTCGGGACTGCCCGCCCGATTTGCGGAGAGTCATTCCGAAGTGGGGCATTGCCCGCCCGATTTGTGGAACGTCATTCCGAAGTGGGGCATTGCCCGCCCGATTTGCGGAGCGTCATTCCGAAATGGGGCATTGTCCGCCCGATTTACGGAGAGTTATTCCAAAATGGGGCATTGTTCGCCCAAAAACGGGAGCATTCGCCCAAAAGCCTGAGCGTTCGCCCGCCAATAAATACAGCTAATCCCAATAAAAACACCGTCAATTTAAATAGTAGAGTATTCAGAAAAAAAGTACAGCCAGTTTAGGGTGCATCTTTATTAACAAAAATATAGCTGAAAATAAACATTTCAGGAGGCTCATTTTGATCTTAATACCGAGTTTTTTTCGCTCGCCACAGCTCACTAATTATTAAAATCGCTATAAAACGACACAAGATTAAGCTAGCTATGAGCTTTGTTTACTAGAATGCTTTTCATAAATTCACAAACTAAAGAGCAGAATTCCTTACATTAGGGAATGCAATTTGCAATACTTCATAAACGAACAACATGTCAGACAATAAGGACAAAATTAATCAGCTCTTTGGGAAGCAGGAGATTCTTCGGGAAAAACAAGAAGCGCTATCGAATGAGATTAGTGAATTACGACATGAAATAATTCGTTTGAAAAGCAGCGATACCGACCCTCTTGCTGATAAAAAAGAGACGGAAATTTTGAATGAATCTCTTCTTGATGATCTGAAAAGCATAGCGTCTCCAATCAAACAGGAAGAAGATAAAGTTGAAATTACAAAAACAAGTGCGCCAACTCCTAAAGAAATTAAACGGCCAAAAGTAAAATCTGACCTTGAGAAATTTATTGGTGAAAATCTGATTAATAAAATCGGAATTGCGATTACCGTTATTGGTGTGGCGATAGGTGCGAAGTACTCTATCGACAACAACCTGATAAGCCCATTAACCAGAATCATACTTGCTTATTTAACTGGCATTGGTCTGTTGGGTTTTGGAATAAAACTAAAAGAGAAATATGAAAGCTTCAGCGCCGTTCTGGTAAGTGGCGCCATAGCAATTCTATATTTCATCACCTACATGGCCTATAGTTTTTATGGGCTTTTCCCGCAAGCGGTTGCTTTTATTTTAATGCTGATTTTTACTGCGTTCACTGTTGTTGCAGCAATCAATTACAACAAACAGGTAATTGCTCACATCGGCTTGGTGGGTGCATATGCAGTTCCCTTTTTACTCAGCGAAGGTTCTGGGAAAGTAGCCGTGCTTTTCACATACATGACAATAATTAATCTGGGTATTTTATTTATTGCATTCAAAAAATACTGGAAAGAACTGCACTACACCTCCTTCCTTCTTACCTGGCTAATTTTCTTCTCATGGTTTATTAATGATTACAACACAGAGGAACATTTTGTTTTGGGAGCTGGTTTTCTAACTATATTTTTTGCGATCTTTTATCTGCTATTTCTAGCCTATAAATTAGTTCGAAAGGAAAAATTCAACAAAAGCAATTCGCTGCTACTCGTATCCAACTCCTTTATCTTTTTTGGCTTGGGATATTCTATTTTATCTCTTCACGATACAGGCGAACATTTATTAGGATTATTTACCCTTATTAATGCGATAATTCACAGTATCGTAAGTGTAATCATCTACAAACAAAAATTGGCCGATAAGAATGTTTTCTATCTAATATCAGGTTTAGTTCTCATATTTATCACCATTGCCTTTCCTGTTCAGTTAGATGGAAATTGGGTAACTCTATTGTGGGCCAGTGAAGCAGCTCTTCTCTTTTGGATTGGAAGAACTAAAAAAGTTTCCATATACGAAGCCATGTCTTACGCCTTAATGGTACTTGCCTTCTTTAGTATTTTGCAAGATTGGACAACAATGTATAACACCTACATTGTGGCAGTTCCGGAAACAAAAATCGCTCTGTTTTGGAATGTTAATTTTCTAAGTTCATTACTTTTCATTGTTTCATTTGGGCTCATCAACAAACTAAACAACAATCCTAAATATCCAAGCCTGATAGGCTCCTGGATGAAAATCACGAAAGTATTATCCTATGCAATTCCTGCAATTCTGGTGTTTACCTTGTACTACTCTTTCCGATTGGAAATTGGCAACTATTGGAGTCAGCTACTAAAGGATTCTGCTTTAAGCATACAAGCAACCGGAGAGGAATATGCTCACAACTATAAAAATTACGATCTGAAAGAATTTAAAACGATATGGATCATCAATTATTCCTTACTATTTTTCGCCATTCTCTCTTTTGTGAATATCAAGAAATTAAAAAACAAAAAATGGGGCTACGTAAGTATTGGATTATCAACGCTAACACTTATTATATTTTTAACGCAAGGTTTGTACTCACTAAGTGAAATGCGCGAAAGCTACATCAATCAAAATTTAGCTGAATACTATCATCGCGGATCTTTCAATATAATGATAAGATACATTGCATTGGTTTTTGCAGCCTTATCGCTTGCCACGACCTATCTTCATGTTAAAAAAGAATTTAACACAAGACCCTATAAAATAGCTTTTGAATACCTGCTTTTCACTTCTGTTTTATGGATTTTCAGCAGCGAACTGCTTAATTGGATGGACCTAAGCGGATCAACTCAATCGTACAAGCTTGGATTAAGCATACTTTGGGGCTCCTATTCCCTGCTGCTAATTGCTTACGGCATTTGGAAAAACAAAAAGCATTTGCGAATTGGTGCCATGGGTTTGTTTGCTCTTACATTAACAAAACTATTCTTTTACGACATATCGGATTTAAGCACGATTGCAAAAACCATTGTGTTTGTTTCTTTGGGAATACTTCTTCTGATTATTTCATTCCTCTACAACAAATACAAGGCTAACATTACTGATGAAGAAGATAGTAGAGCGTAAAACACACAATATCCGGACTAGTTTTGACTTACCTAAGAATAAAAAATACGTTATGAAAATTAAGATCTGTTTCCTTCTGTTCCTTTTCACATTCACCAATTCGTATGCACAGAAAAATGATTTCAACTATAAAAGGGAAATTATTGGGATAACAGGTCAATGGCACAAACTGGAATTGTCCAATGAAATAATTGCGAAGATTTCTCCCAATCTGGAAGACCTAAGAATAATAGGTATTTCTAAGCAAAATGATACTCTTGAGGCACCGTATATTCTGCATTCGACTGAAGATGTAAGGAAATACACAGATGTTGATTTCAAATTGTTGAATCAGTCGCGAAACAAGAATGGCTATTACTTCACATTCAAAGTTCCCACATCCAATTCAATTAATGAGATTCAATTAAATTTTGAACAGAAAAACTTCGACTGGAAAATTACTTTGGAAGGAAGTCAAAATCAACAAGATTGGTATACTCTTATCGAGGATTACCGAATACTTTCAATTATTAATAAGCAAACAAACTATCAGTTTACAAAACTCGATTTTCCAACTGCAAACTATTCTTTTTACAGAATAGTAATCAGCAGCGAAGAAAAACCGAAGTTAGAAAGTGCTAAAATATCTATGAAAGAACTTGTGAAAGGAAAATCAAGAACCTACAAAACAGGGAAAATCAGCACTTTTGGAAACAAGAAACTACAGCAGACTGAGCTTACTATTGATCTGGAATCACCTGTTTTGGTAAATGATCTTAAAATCAACCTTAATGAATCGTTCGATTATTACCGCCCCATTCACATTCAATATCTTACGGATAGTACAAAAACAGAAGGTGGTTGGAAATACAACTACCAAACTCTTGCTACGGGTACTCTAAGTTCCATTGAAAAAAACGAGTTTGCATTCAACAACACAAGTGCACAACACTTAAAAGTTATCATCAGCAACAACGACAACCAAGCGTTGACAATTAGGGATATTGAAATAAGAGGATCTGTTTATGAGTTATTGGTTCGATTTTCGAAACCAGCAAAGTATTTCCTTTGTTATGGAAGCAACAATGCCCAAAAACCAAATTATGACATCTCCCGATTTTCAGACAAAATCCCCAATGCAATAACAACTCTTAGTCTGGGCGATGAAAAAACGGTAAGTAAAGTAGTGGGTCCAAAATCAGAACCTCTTTTTGCCAATGAAAAATGGCTGTGGGCAGTTATGGCTCTAATCATATTAATTCTGGCCAGCTTCACTCTAAAAATGATTAAAAAAACGGACGAACGATAAGTCAGAAAAAAATTAAGAATGAGTAATTATGAATTAAGAATTCAATAGTAACGTCGCAACATTAAAAATTTTATTGAGCTCCATTATAGATAAAGAGGATCTGATGACGAATTCTCTTCAATCAGCATTAGGAAAAAAACGATCTGATGAGTAATACAATATGGAATTGCAACAAATCAAAAAGCAACAAAATACAAAAGGACAGATAATTCAACTTGAGAATGAAAATTATTAATTCGTAATTATCACCTCCCCTTCCGTAGCGCAGCTCTTGTAGCTCGGTCGACAAGTGTAAAATATTGATCGACATGATCTTTTTGACCCGAGGCTTTGTGTCCTTCCACCTTTACAAACTCACATTTTAAACGATCGGTAAGCCGGTAAAATTCCTGATATAGTTCATGATTGGCGATGAGTTTGCCATTCTTAGAGCGGTAGTCATTTTTTTCAAAACGCTCTCTCCTACCAGGCAAACCAATAATGTTCTGAGAATCGGTATAGACAATCACATGGCAATTGTCTGAATCGATTTCATTCAGAGCCAATAGTAAAATCTGCAATTCCAATTTGGTAGAAGAGGTGTTTTCGAAACGATTTAGTTTCACCCGAGATTTAGCTTCCTCCAAAGAAATGGATAGAGACGATAAGCATAGAAAGGCTCCATATCCTACTTTTGATTGTGGATTGACACTACCATCCGTAAATAAATACAAGTCATTACACATCTTCCATTCTTAAATCGGTTGGGTATTCAATTTTGGCGAGGAACAAGCCATGACCCGGTACCGAAGTTCCGGCTTTTGATCGATTCTTACTTTCTATTACCTGACGGAAACCATCCAGATCCATTTTTCCCTGCCCCACCTCTATTAAAGTACCAACAATGGCGCGAACCATGTTACGAAGAAAACGATCCGCTTGAATCGTGAATACCAATTCATCTTCAGCCTCAAGCCATTCAGCTTTTGCTATTTTGCAATTGTTCGTTTTTACATCGGTATGCAATTTACTAAAGCTCGTAAAATCAATATACTCAAAAAGAATTTTGGCCGCCTCATTCATTTTCACAACATCCAACTCATTCTGATTTTTCCAGTGTGAGTCTGTTCGAAATGGATTTTTATGCTTTGTAATTTTATATTGGTAAGTTCTGGAAATGGCATCAAAACGTGTATGTGCATCCAATTTTACAGGAAACACTTCGTTAATTGCTATATCGTGAGGTAAAAAGCGATTCAACTTAAAAGTCAATTTCTCACAACCAAACGGAAAGCCTTCTTCCATCTCGAAATGAGCCATAAAATCGCTGGCATGAACTCCCGTATCCGTTCTTCCACAACCAACCACATTTATTGGCTGATTTAATATTGTTGACAAAGCCTTATTGAGCTCTTCCTGAACAGTATTGGCATTAGGCTGAATTTGCCAACCGTGATAGTTGGTTCCTTTATAACTTAGGCGAATAAAATATCGTTTCTTCAATTCAAATATTATTTTTCAAAAACTGTGTGAATTTGATCTTCTTCACAAAAGTAAATAAATCAAACTAACTTGTACTTATTTCTTTTAAAGTTCAGATTCAAAAACAAAAACTCAATTAAATTAATAATTCCGCCTTAAATAGTTCGTTACGCTTTTGCAAACGCCTAATTTTAAGAGTAATTCATTTACTGAACATCAAAATGTGAATATTTTAAAATAAACAGGATGTAAATCAAGCTACTATCTAACGATCTATTGACCTTATGACTCATCAATAAATGATTAACAATTTTTAACTGCGATGCATTTTCATAAAACCCTCAAAGGTTTATCTTTGTAAAGGTTTTTAGAAAAACCAGATTCTTTTTATGTAAATATTTCAAGTAATTAAATATATTTCTAATGATCCAAACAGTTGATATCAAAGAACTAAATGAACGTATCCAAAAAGAAAGTTCTTTTGTGGATATGCTTTCTATGGAAATGAACAAAGTTATTGTTGGTCAAAAGCACCTTGTTGAAAGCTTATTGATCGGATTGCTTTCAAATGGTCATATATTATTAGAAGGTGTTCCCGGACTGGCAAAAACACTTGCAATTAGCACACTTGCAACTACCATAGAGGCTAAATTTAGTCGTATTCAGTTTACTCCCGACTTGTTACCTGCCGATTTGTTAGGTACCATGATTTACAGTCAGAAAAAAGAAGAATTTGTAGTAAAAAAAGGACCTCTTTTCGCCAACTTTATTCTCGCAGATGAGATTAACCGTGCTCCGGCAAAAGTTCAGGCAGCTTTATTGGAAGCAATGCAGGAGCGTCAAATCACGATTGGTGACACCACTTATAAATTGGAAGAGCCATTCCTGGTAATGGCAACTCAAAATCCAATTGAACAAGAAGGAACCTATCCTTTGCCAGAAGCACAGGTTGACCGTTTTATGCTTAAAGTGGTAATTAATTACCCTAAAAAAGACGAAGAGCAACTTATTATGCGTCAGAATCTTTTGAAGGCATTTCCAAAAGCAAGTAAAATCTTAAACCCGGAAGACATCAATAAAGCACGCGACGTTGTGAAAGATGTTTACATGGATGAAAAGATTGAAAAATATATTGTAGACATCATTTTTGCAACCCGTTTTCCTGCCGATTACGGATTGGAACAATTCAAAGATATGATCGCCTTTGGTGGATCGCCCCGTGCCAGTATTAGTTTGGCATCAGCAGCTAAAGCCTATGCTTTTATTAAGCGCAGAGGTTATGTAATTCCTGAAGATATCCGTGCAGTTTGTCATGACGTATTGCGTCACAGAATTGGATTGACATACGAAGCTGAGGCGAATAACATCACTAGCGAGAACATTATTAGTGAAATCTTGAATACCATTGAAGTTCCTTAAATCGTGAATGAGTAAATGTGTGAATGAGGGTAGTCTTACTTTTGATCTCCTTCTCATATCTCAAATCTAAAATCTCATTTCTACAAAATGGATACTAGTGAATTATTAAAGCGCGTTAGACAAATCGAGATCAAAACCAGAGGTCTGTCCCGAAACATTTTTGCCGGGGAGTATCATTCTGCGTTCAAGGGACGCGGTATGACTTTTAGCGAAGTTCGGGAATATCAATATGGTGATGATATTAGAAATATTGACTGGAATGTAACAGCCCGTTACAATCAGCCTTACGTTAAACTTTTCGAAGAAGAACGTGAACTGACCGTAATGCTGATGATTGATGTGAGTGGGTCCCGTGAATTTGGGACCGTCTCTAAACTAAAGAAAAATCAGATTACAGAAATTGCCGCAGTACTGGCCTTTTCAGCCATTCAAAACAACGATAAAATTGGGATGTTGTTCTTTTCCGATAAAATTGAAAAGTTTATTCCCCCCAAAAAAGGGAAATCGCATATTCTGCGAATTATTCGTGAATTAATCGATTTTAAACCTGAACATCGAAATACTGATATTGCCAATGCTTTGCGATATATGACTCAGGTGATTAAAAAACGATGCACCACTTTCGTGATTTCCGATTTTATTGATGATGATTTTGAAAATGCCTTAACGATTGCGAACAAAAAGCATGATATAGTGGCTCTTAAAATTTTCGATAAACGAGAACAGGAAATTCCTTCCATTGGCTTGATTAAAATTAAAGATGCTGAAACTGAAGAATACAGTTGGGTAGATACTTCGAATAAAAAGGTAAGAGATAATTACGCCAAATGGTGGAGAGATAAAGACAATTTGCTTATCGAAACATTCAAAAAATCAGGGGTCGATGTGGCCAATATCCGTACGGATCAGGATTACGTGAGATCTTTAATTGCCTTATTTAAACGAAGAGGACACTAAATTTTAAGAAGCGGACGACTATGACAAATAAAATTGATATCCCAAATAAACTTTTTGCAAAAGTGCTTGTTGCTTTTGCTATTGTGTTGGGAGCTGCTTTTTCCTCCTTCTCTTCATACGCTCAAGAGGAAGAAAAAGGAATTAACTACAGCGCACAACTCGATACCAATGTAATTGTAATTGGTGATCAAATAAATCTTTTGCTTTCAGTAGAACAACCCAAAGGTCTTAGGATAGAGTTCCCTGTATTTACGGACAGTATTGGTTCTGGAGTTGAGATTATTAAACAATCTCCTCAGGATACCCTCCCGCTGGAGAATGGAATCATTAAAGTGAATAAAAACTTTTTGATTACTTCTTTTGATGATGGAGTACATAAAATGAATCCTTTTGAATTCAAGATTCATGATGAAAATCTGATGAATATTATTCGAACCGATACAATGTTACTAGGCGTAAAGACATTTGACATTGACACTAGCAAAGCTAATTTCGACATCATAATGCCAATAAATACACCCATTGCATTTGCGGAAATTGCTCCCTGGGTGTTTGGTGGATTGATAGTTGCGGCATTGATTGTATTATTGCTTTTATATCTGCGCAAGCGGAAGAAAAACCAGCCACTGTTCGTAAAAGCAAAACCAAGCGAACCGGCTCATGTTATTGCCTTGCGAAAGTTGGATGAGATCAGGCAACAAAAGCTTTGGGAGACCGGAAAGGTGAAAGAGTTTCATTCTGACCTGACGGATACCATTCGAAATTATTTAGATGAACGTTTCCATCTTTCAACACTGGAATCAACCACTGATGAAATATTAAAAGCAGTAAATTCGGTTGAAGTAAATTCAGAATGGCACGCTAAACTAAGGGACGTTCTTGAACGTGCCGATTTGGCCAAATTTGCAAAGCACGCACCACTTCAGGACGAAAATGAATTAAGCTTAAAGTATGCTTACAAAATTATTGAGACAACCATTGTAGAGGAAGTTTCCGAAAAAAAGGAAAAAGAATCGATTGCATTGGAAGAGACAAAAAAGGAAGAAAAGTAAACTTTGAAAATACAAAGTATGAGTTCTATACAATTTGCAAATCCTGAATATTTTTACTTGCTGATCCTTTTGATACCACTTATTGCGTGGTACATTTTAAAGGACAAAAATGCTCATGCAAGTATTCAGGTATCAACATTAAAAGGCTTTCATTCAAGCGCGAAAACCTACAAATACTATTTGCGACATGCTTTATTTGTATTTCGCGTTTTAGCAATTGTATTTTTAGTGTTTGCTATTGCCCGCCCGCAATCCAGTAATAGCTGGGAGAATGTTACTACAGAAGGAATAGACATTGTGATGTCTCTGGACATTTCGAGTAGTATGCTTGCCCGCGATTTTGAACCAAACAGATTGGAAGCAGCTAAAGAGGTTGCTGTTAATTTTATTACCGGACGGGAGGATGATAAAATAGGATTGGTGATTTTTAGTGGCGAGAGTTTTACTCAATGTCCTTTAACAACCGATCATGCAGTTTTAATTAACCTGTTCAAAGACATTCAGAGTGGAATGATTGAAGATGGTACTGCAATTGGCCTTGGATTAGCCAATGCGGTGAATCGTTTAAAGGACAGCAAATCGAAATCGAAAGTAGTTATTCTCTTAACTGATGGTGTAAATAATCAAGGAGAGATTGCTCCCATTACCGCTGCTGAACTAGCAAAGACCTTTGGTATAAGAGTGTATACAGTTGGTATTGGAACTATGGGAATGGCTCCCTATCCCATTCAAACTGCCTTTGGCATTAGTATGAGGAACATGCCTGTTAAAATTGACGAAGAAGTATTGAGGCAAATTGCCGATATGACTGGTGGTCAATACTTCAGGGCAACCGACAATAATAAACTAAAAGCAATTTACGAACAGATTGACAAGTTGGAGAAAAGTAAAATTGAGGTGAAACAATACAGTACAAAAAGTGAGGAGTATTTAATTTTCGCTCTGTTCGCCGCTCTGTTTTTACTTCTTGAAATTGCTTTGCGTAATTCGATATTGCGAAACATTCCGTAATTGTTATTAACTGAACACAGAAAATCATTGAACAATGAATCAATTTCGTCTTGATCATCCGGATCTTCTATATTTATTTCTAATTCTTCCAATTCTTGGAATTTTATATTGGATTAGTTATTCAAGAAAAAAGAAAGCTCTTGCTGAGTTTGGTGAGATGAATATCATCTCGCAACTAATGCCTTACGCTTCATTTACCCGACCGTTTTTAAAGTTTGGGATTCTTTTGCTGGCATTAAGTTTTATCATTTTTGGTCTTGCCGGACCCCAATTTGGTTCAAAACTCCAAACCATTAAAAGAAAAGGAGTCGAAATTATCATCGCATTAGATGTATCCAATTCGATGATGGCACAGGACATTCAACCCAACAGATTGGAACGGGCAAAACGAGCTGTTTCCAAAATGGTTGACAAATTGAATAATGACAAAATCGGCTTGGTCATTTTTGCCGGCGAGGCATATACCCAATTACCGATTACAACAGATTATGCTTCAGCAAAAATGTTCTTGTCCTCCATTAGTACAGATATTGTTCCCATACAAGGAACTGCAATTGGAGCGGCAATAAATTTGTCTGTGAAGAGTTTTACTCCTGATAGTGAAGCAAGCAAGGCAATTATTGTAATAACTGATGGTGAAAACCATGAGGATGACGCAATCGCTGCTGCAAAAGCTGCATTAGACCAAGGGATTATAGTACACACCATTGCCATGGGATTGCCGGAAGGTGCTCCGATTCCTGTGAGTCCCGGCTCTCGCGATTTCAAAAGAGATGAGAAAGGTAATATTGTAATTTCAAGATTGGATCAGCAAATGGTTGAACAAATTGCAACAGCCGGAGGCGGAAAACCGGTGATAGCCAACAATACGACTACCGGTTTAAATGCTCTTTTTACTGAAATTAATAAAATGAACAAAACAGAACTAGAGCAGAGAGTATATGCTGCCTACGACGAAAAATTCCAATTGTTTATTGCTATCGGATTGCTGTTACTTTTCCTTGAATTTTTAGTTCTGGAACGTAAAAACCGCCATTTGAAGGATATCAATTTGTTTAAACCATCGAAATAGAACTCAATTCTGATTATTATGAACAAATATATAGCAGTATTCATTAGTTTGCTTTGCCTCTTAAGTTTTGACGCATTAGCACAAAAGGAAAGGAAATTTATCCGCAAGGGAAATGGCCTGTTTGAAGGAAATGAATATGAAAACTCTGAAGTAGAATATCGAAAGGCACTCAATAAAAAAATCAATTCTTATGAGGCTGGTTTTAACTTGGGTGATGCCCTATACAAGCAAAAGAAATACGATGAAGCCTTGAAACAATATCAGGCTTTAACAGTAACGGAGCAGGATCCTAAAAAATTGGGGGAAATCTACCACAACATTGGTAATACTCTTCTGATGAACCGGAAAATCGACGAAAGTATTGAAGCTTATAAGGAATCGCTTCGGCACTCCCCTAATTCCAAAGAAACCAAGTACAACTTGGAATATGCCAAACGAATGAAACAGAAAGAGGAAGAGGAGAAAAAGAAACAGGATCAAAATAAAGACAAAAATAAGGATCAGGATAAGAAAGACCAAGATAAAAAAGATCAGGACAAGAAGGATCAGAAAGATCAAAACAAAGATCAAGATAAAAAGGATCAGGAAGATCAGAAAAACAAACCTGAAGATCAGGATAAAAAGAAAGGTGATCCTGAAGAGCAACAGAATAAGATCTCTAAACAGGATGCCAACCGCTTGTTGGAAGCTCTTGAAAATGATGAAAAGAAGGTTCAGGAAAAGGTGCAAAAAGCAAAAGCTGCTGCTCAAAAAACAAAAAGAACCAAAATCAAAAAGGATTGGTAATAGATCTTCCCAAATTGATTATTCCTAATTGATTAATCAGTAAATTTGCGGAAGAATTACCGAACAAATTAATCGCGTTTATAACATCTGACACACACATATATATACAGATGAAGAAAATATTTCTCTCTTTATTAACAGTTATTTTAATTGCAACATCGGTATTTGCCGATGAAATTAAATTTACTGCTTCGGCCCCAAATGTGGTGGAACTTGGTGAACAATTTCGTTTAACTTATTCCGTAAACAGCAAGGGCAAAAACATTAAAATTCCAGCTCTTAATGGATTTAGGGTGCTTATGGGCCCTTCAACATCAAGCAGCATGAGTACACAAATAATTAATGGAAAAGTTAGCTCTAACTCCTCCTACTCATACACTTATGTTCTTTTGGCCGAAGAGGAAGGAAAATTTGACATCACTCCTGCAACTATTACTATAGATGGTGAGACAAAAACATCAAATTCGCTCACTATTGAAGTGGTCGAGGTAAATAAAACACGGCAGGACACTCAATCAAGCCAATCGAACAATACGGCCTCCGACGATAAAATCACAGAAAATAATTTATTTGTTAAAGTAGATTTAGACCGAAAAAGTGTTTACATGGGTGAACACATTGTTGCTAGTATTAAAGTATACACACGACTTACCATTGCTGGATTTGGGGATTCCAAATTCCCATCCTTTAATGGATTTTTAAGTCAGGAAGTACCCACTCCGGGACAAATATCTTTGGAAGAGAAAATATTAACGGGACCATTTACAATACAGGAATCATTCGTAAATTAATTCTTTTCCCTCAGCACACCGGCGAAATTACAATCGACCCTTTTGAATTAGAGGTGCTGATTCGTCAGCGAGGAGCAAACAAAAGAAGTGGCTTCTTTGATGATTTCTTTGATAATTATCAAGACGTTAGAGTTCCCCGAAAAAGCAAGCCTATAACCATTAAAGTGAAAGACTTCCCATCAAAAAAACCTTCAAGTTTGCTGGTGCGGTTGGGAACTTTGATTTGACCACGACTATCGATAAAGACTCAGTTACCGCAAATGATGCAATTACCATGCGGGTAAAAGTAGCTGGGAACGGAAATCTGAAACTGATTAAACCATTGGAATTTAATTTCCCTCCCGATTTTGAAGTTTATGATCCTAAAACTTCTCAGAACTTAAAGAGTACCGAAGCGGGTATGAGTGGCTCAACCACTTTTGAATATCTGATTATTCCACGTCATGGCGGTGAATATGAAATTCCGTCGGTTGATTTCAGCTTCTTCGATCCGAAAGCTGAAATATTCAGAACACGTTCTACTAAAAAATTCACCATTAAAGTAGCTAAAGGCGAAGGAGATAATTCGGGAACTATCATTAGCTCCTTCTCTAAAGAGAAAGTGAAATTTCTGGGAAAAGATATCCGCTATATTAAAACCAATGATTTCACCCCTCAATTAAAAGGTGAGGTTTTCTTTGGAACCACAAATTTCTATTTGGCGTATATCATTCCTTTCTTCCTGTTTGTTTTGGCCTTTGTATTCAACAGAAAACGAATAAAAGAAAACGCCGATACTGCAAAATTAAAAAATAAACGTGCCAATCGTGTAGCGATGAAAAGGTTAAAAGCAGCCTCGGCAAGTTTAAAAGCGAAACAAAAGGATCAGTTTTACGATGAAATTCTAAAAGCAATTTGGGGATATACATCGGATAAGCTGAATTTACCATTGGAGAATCTGAACAAAGAAAATATTAGTGAAATTCTGCTTAGTAAAGATATTGAATTAGAACTTAAAGATGAATTTATAAGCATTCTGGACACCTGCGAATTTGCAAGGTATTCTCCATCGGCCGGATCATCGGAAATGGATGAATTGTATCAGAAAAGTATGGATACAATCACCAAATTGGAGAAAAATATCAAATAGATTAGTCGGTTGTGTACTATCAAATAAACATGAAACCTCCATGATTAAATAATTAGTAACTCATACATGAGCATGGTAATTTAATCAAGCTAAGTGCCATCTGACAACGGCATGAAAATTATAAACAGATGAAAAAAGCATTACAATTTATACTCGCCATATTTCTAAGCACTCAGGTTTGGGCTCAAGTCAACCCAATTTCTGAGGCCAACGAAATGTATAAAAAAGGCGAATACGAGAAAGCAATTCAAGCCTACGAATTTGTGTTGGATACGCATTTAGAAGCTCCCGAAATTTATTTTAATCTGGGGAATGCTTACTATAAAACAGGCGAAATCTCGTCAGCAATTTTAAATTTCGAACGAGCACTACTTTACTCTCCTGACGATAAGGATATTCAATACAATTTAGACTTAGCTCGTAAACACGTTTTAGATAAGTTTGAAGTTTTGCCTGAAATTTTTATTGAAAGATGGTTCTCTGGATTTAGAAATAGTTTTTCGGCCGATATGTGGTCCTACTTCTCTATTCTGTTTTTCTTACTGACGCTTACTTTTGCCTGCTTTTATCTGTACAGCAATAAGTCCGGACTTAAAAAACTAGGTTTCTTTCTGGCATTTTTTGCTTTTGGCATTTCAATACTAACATATTCTTTTGCTTCGCAGAAAACGGATGAAATCAATATTCGGGTGCATGCCATTATTGTTAGCCCAAGTGTAACCATAAAAGGTTCGCCTGATAAAAGCGGCACCGAATTGTTCCTCCTGCACGAAGGCACAAAGGTTAAGGTAATTGGTGAACTGCAGGAATGGAGAAACATTCAGCTTAGTGATGGAAACGAAGGTTGGCTGAAAAAAGAAGACATTGAAATGATATAATTGCATAGAATAAAGGATTTCGGTTTTCGAAATCCTTTTTTTTATTAAGAATACGGCATTTACAGCTTTCAGCAGACGATGGAAGCTTGTCGCGCCGGTGTTTGGGTTTTCCATTAAATTACTAAAAAGCCAATCTGTTTTACGACTAAATAGCCCATTAATCCTTAAATTTAATGCGGTTTACAAACAGCGAAAAAATAAATCTTACACCGATGAAATATAGCATACAAAACGAATTCTTTCGAATTGAAGTTCTTGAAAAGGGAGCTGAACTTTGCAGCATCAAATCTCTAACTACAAATCAGGAATATCTATGGCAAGCTGATCCGGAAATTTGGGGAAGCCACGCTCCCAACCTATTCCCCGTTATTGGTTGCTTAAAAGATGATGGATTTATTCATGAAGGCAAAGAGTATCCAATGCCCAAACATGGATTTATTCGCAACAATGAAGATATTCAATTGCACAGCAAATCGGAAAATGAGCTTTGTTTTGTATTAAAATCGAACGAAAACACACGTAAAGTCTACCCATTCGAATTTGAATACTACATTCATTATATTCTGGATGGCAAAAAGTTACATGTGAAAATCGATGTAATCAATACCGACCCAAACAAACTATTCTTTTGTCTGGGTGCACATCCGGCTTTCGCATGTCCTTTGAAAAAAGGCGAAAAATACACGGATTACTATCTTGAATTTGAGCAAAAAGAAACTGCTCACACCTGGATGATTGTTGACAATGGACTTATTGGTCAGGAAGGGAAATTGATTTTAGATGAAAATGATCGAATTGAACTAACACCGGATTTATTCGCAAAGGATGCTCTGATTTTTAAGAATCTAAAATCCTCATTTGTACAATTAAAAAGTAAGAATTCAAATTTCTCACTAAAAGTTAGCCTTGATGATTTCCCATATCTTGGGCTTTGGGCAAAACCAAATGCACCCTATGTTTGCATCGAACCTTGGATTGGAATCGCCGACAGCTATGATTCAAGCCGGGAATTTTCCGAAAAGGAGATGATTCAATCACTCGATCCTGAACAAACATTTAGTGCCACTTACACCATTGATATCACAGAATAAAGGAAAATGGCTCTCATCGTAATAGTTGAGAGCCATTTTCTTATGCTGTCTTTTTTGCAGTATTTACAAATCACAGTTCTTTTAGCTGTTCTGAAAGAGTAGGATAATCTGTATACCCAACTTCATTCCCTCCATAAAAAGTTTCCTTATTGGCTGCATTCAATTCAGCTCCTTGTTCAAATCGTTTTTCTAAATCGGGATTGGCCAAATAGGGTACTCCGAATGAAACCAGCTCTGCCTTTTTCGAAGTAATTGCATCATGACCAGTATCTTTGGTAAATCCTCCATTCACCATTCGAACACCCTTGTATTGCTTCCCGTAATAATCAGCCACATCTTTCATCAATTGCGGGTGATCATCAAGCGGCATTAGAGGTTCAATCAAATGCAAAAAGGAAAGATTGTAAGCATTCAGCTTCTCAATCACATAATTAAAGATTGATGTTGGCTCCGAATCTCCCATATCATTAAATAAGCCACTAGGCGAAAGACGAATACCAACCTCCGAAGCATCCCAAACCTGAAGCGTAGCCTCTAAAACTTCAAACAGTAAGCGGGCACGATTCTCTACAGATCCACCATATTTATCTGTTCTATGATTTGTTTTATCTTCTAAAAACTGATCAATCAAATAACCATTTGCAGCATGAATTTCAACGCCATCAAAACCAGCTTTCTTTGCATTTTTTGCTGCAATTTTATAATCCTCAACAATGGATTTTATTTCTTCTGTTTCCAGAGCTCTGGGCGTAACAAAATCTTTCAAACCCTCATAAGTAAATGCTTGCCCTGCCGGACGAATTGCCGAAGGCGCAACAGGCAATCCTCCATTGTGAAAATCGGGATGCGAAATTCGACCAACATGCCAAAGCTGAATGAAAATCTTTCCTCCTTTAGCATGAACTGCCTCTATAACTTGTTTCCAACCTTCCACTTGTTCTTCACTATAAATTCCTGGCGTTGCCGGATAACCCATTCCCTGAGGTGAAATTTGACTGCCCTCTGTAATAATTAATCCTGCTCCTGCCCTTTGTCGATAGTACTCTGCCATTAGCTTTGTAGGAACATTTCCTTCTCCAGCTCTGTTTCTGGTCATTGGAGCCATCACCATTCTATTTTCCAATTCAATTTTGCCAATCGCAAAAGGAGTCAATAATGTATTTTTATTCATCTTCTTTTTTGTTATTTTTATTTAGTCAAGATATAAATAAGATTTCGATTTCTAAAAAAAGAAATATTAGAGATAAGTATAAATAAATTTATAGTTGCGGTTTTTCGCTGAGCAAGAAAACAATCAAGCTGAATTTCTATTGATCTCAACATTGCTTCGTATCTTCGCTAAAAATTTGAAAAGAATGAAACGTCCATGATTATTTAATCACGGTAATCCCGAAAGCTTTCGGGACCATCTAATAACTAAATCAAAATTATAAACAGATGAAACGAGCCATAAGAAAAAGTTCTCACACACGAGAATAACTATTTGGCGAGTTCCATGTGACATCTTTGAACAATTTTAGACACATGAAACAAGTTGAACTATTAGCTCCAGCCAAAAATCTGGAAACCGGAATGGCTGCAATAAATTACGGAGCTGATGCTATCTATATTGGTGCACCTAAATTTGGTGCCCGCTCTGCTGCAAGTAATACGCTCGAAGATATTGGCGAGTTAATTAAATACGCTCATAAATACTGGGCGAAAGTATTCATTACAATGAATACCATTTTATATGATAATGAATTAAAAGAAGCTGAAGAGCTGATTCATCAACTATACAAACTTGGTGCCGATGCATTAATTGTTCAGGATATGGGTATTTTAGAAATGAACCTTCCTCCTATTGAACTTCATGCCAGCACACAAACTCATAATTACGATCTGGAGCGTATCAAATTTCTGGAACAAGTCGGATTCAAAAGAATTATTCTCGCAAGAGAACTTTCCCTTGATCAAATTAAGGAGATTAGAAAAAACACCTCGGTAGAACTTGAATATTTTATTCATGGCGCATTATGTGTTTCATTAAGTGGCCAGTGTTATTTTTCCCATGCAATTGGTGGTCGGTCTGCGAACCGCGGAGAATGTAGTCAGGCCTGCCGCATGAAATACGATTTGGTTGACGGAGAAGGAAAAGTAATTGCGAAAGACAAACACTTGCTTTCTTTAAAAGACTTGAATCTTTCAGGCCATATGAAAGAATTGGTCGAAAGTGGAATCTGTTCGCTAAAAATTGAAGGGCGCTTAAAAGACAGCTCCTACCTGAAAAATGTAACCAGTTATTACAGGAAGGAATTAGATGATGTGTTTGAGAAGAAAAAAGAATTCAGAAAAGCATCATCAGGAACAGTAAAACCAAACTTTGAACCGGATTTAGAGAAAACTTTTAACCGAGGGTTTACCAACTACTTTTTTTCAGGCCGAATTCCTGAAATCGCAAATTTCCATACGCCAAAATCATTAGGAAAAGAAATTGGCAAGATTGTAGCTGTTCGAAATGATCATTTTATAATTGACACCAAATTTGAAATTCACAACGGCGATGGTCTTTGCTTTTTTAATCGCAACAAGCTGCTAAAAGGTATTCAGGTAAACGGTGTAAAAGGCAAACTGATTTTCCCAAATGAAATGAATATGTTGGTTGCAGGCGCTGTTTTGTATCGCAATAACGATCATGAATTTGCAAAAACACTTAAAAAAGATAACTCAACCCGTAGAATTTCAACAGAACTACTTTTAGAATTTAAGGAAAACATCCTCACCTTAATTGCTACTGATGAAGATGGGATAAGTGCTTCTGTTCAGCTTAAGGAAGAATTTGAATTGGCTCGCAATACCGAAATGGCAATTACAAATTTTAAAACCCAGTTGTCGAAATCAGGAGATTCTATCTACTCGATCCATACCATTGAAACCAATTTTACCGAGGCTCCCTTTGTTCAGGCTAAAGTACTTAATGAGTTGCGCCGAAAGGTTCTTGATTCTCTAACCGAAAATAGAGTTGCCGCCTTTCAGCAACCCAAAACACAGGCTTTAATCTCGCATCCTAAATACCACACAAAAAACCTAAATTACATGGGCAATGTGGTCAACTGTAAGGCCGAAGATTTTTATCACAAGTGTGGTGTTGAAAAAATTGAAAAAGGTTTTGAGCTGCAATCCGATTATAAAGGGAAAACACTAATGACTACCAAGCATTGTTTACGTCATGAATTTGGTATGTGTAACAAAGAGTTTAGTACAGATAAAAAAGCAAATCAACCTTTATATTTGGTCGATAATAAAAATCGTTACAAACTAGAATTTCATTGCCAACGTTGCGAAATGAAAATCATTTTTGAATAGAATTAACTCAGGTTCGAACCCTATTTAAGGATTTTAGCTATGGTTCACTATATAGAAAAACTAATTCGTGAAGGAGAGCATCAGCAACAGGATTTTAAATTCTGTATTACTGATTCCCGAAAAATTGCCAAGTCACTATCTGCTTTTGCCAATACAGATGGTGGCAAATTGCTTATTGGCGTGAAGGACAACGGAAAAATTACCGGAGCAAAAGTCGAAGAAGAATTCCATATGATAAAAGCGGCAGCTGAAATTTACTGTCGTCCCAAAATTCCTTTCGAGAGTAAGGTATGGCAGCTTAACGGAAAAAATGTCTTGGAAATAACAATTCATCGTTCTAGGAAAATGCCTCATTATGCAGAAAACAAAAAAGGCAAATGGTTGGCTTACCTTCGCAAAGATGATGAAAACCTCTTGGCTAATAAAATACTTCTTGAAGTTTGGAAAAGAAAGTCAAAACCAACCGGCACTTATTTGGAATACACCGAAACAGAGACTGTACTAATGAATTATCTGAATGACAAAGAAGAAATTAGTATGAATCAATTTTGTAGAATTGCACGAATTAGTCGCAACAAAGCGGAAAGAATATTGGTAAAGTTAATTTGCTGGAATGTGATTGAATTAGATATTTCGGAAACTGGCACCAAATATCACATAAAACAGAAAGAAAATTCAAAAATTAGATACACCTGAACGAGCATCATCCGAAAGACCTTAAAACGAAGCAGTTAACACTTGCATCTATCTAAGTAGATGCTAAAAAAAAGGCATAAAAAAACCGCACTAATTAATTGGATTTTAAACTCCTAAATGACAGGATTTGAGTGCCAGCCTGATCAAGTTTCCCCTGTGCCGAAACAACCCGAAGGTTGGGGCCTGCTTTAACAAGCTTGTAGCTTTCTCGGTATACTATGAATGTTGAGTTTAACAATCGATAATTAATGCGGTATGCTATTATATTTTATGCAAAGAACGTTCTACTTATTACTTGCAAGCTAAGGAAGAATCTCTATTTTTGCAAGGCTTACGATGTATTTTTCATTCTAAATTAAACAAATACACTCCTATCCTATCCCAAATCACAAGAAATTAAATCGTTATACAGTCAATATTTATTCTTTGAAAGGAAAATTTGTGTCAATCAGCAATATTTGCATTTCTTCCAAAAAAACTGAATTTGTCTGTGCTACCTAATATCATCATACATACTCATCACTAGAATGATTACTCGAATGTATGTTTTGTCCTTTCAATTAATCCGGGAGAACAAATAACAAATGGGGTAACTGTGTTTATTCTATTGGGATCCATCCATGGAATAGTAATTCGACTGATTTAGCTTCGGACATTCAGAAATTAGATATTCCGGAAACAGGAACCAAATATCACATAAAACAGAAAAAAAATTCAAAAATTGGAGACACCCGAATAAGTAGCATCCAAAAACCCTGAAAACGAACCAGTTACCACTTATATTTACCAAAATAAATGGTAAAAAAAAAGACACAAAAAAACCGCACTAATTAATTGGATTTTAAACTCCTAAATGACAGGATTTGAGTGCCAGCCTGATCAAGTTTCCCCTGTGCCGAAACAACCCGAAGGTTGGGGCCTGCTTTAACAAGCTTTAAGCTTTCTCGGTATCTTAAAAATGTTGAGTTTAACAATCGATAATTAATGCGGTATGCTATTATCTTTTATGCAAAGAACATTCTCTTATTACTTGCAAGCTAAGGAAGAATCTCTGCTTTTGCAAGGCTTACCATGTGTTTTTCATTCTAAATTACACAAAACGCTCTTATTACACCTCAAAACACAAGCAATTAAATCATTATAAAATCGATATATATTCTTTGAAATGAAAATTTGTGTCAATCAGCAATATTTGTACTTTTGCCACAAAATACTGAATTTGCCTGTGCTACCTTATATCAACATACATACTCATCACTTGAATGATTACTCGAATGTTTGTATTGTCCTTTCAATTAATCCGGGAGAACAAATAACAAATCGGGAAGCTGTGTTCTATTCTGTGGGGATCCATCCATGGGATAGCAATTTGACTGATGTACCTTCGGCCATTCATGAATTGGAAATTTCAGCTTCTGATTCCAATGTTATAGCCATAGGCGAAACTGGACTTGATCGAATGATAGAAACTCCGCTTTCTATTCAGGAAGATGTTTTTCAAAAACAATTGCAGATAGCTGAGAAATATAATAAGCCGGTAATCATTCATTGCGTAAAATGCTTTTCAGAATTAATTAGCATCCGCAAAAAAAAATCCATCAAACTTCCTTGGATTGTTCACGACTTCAGAAAAAATATTCAAATTGCAGAAGATTTAATTGCATTAGGATGCTATCTCTCATTTGGAAAGGCATTACTTACGGATGAGAAGTTACAAACTGTTTTCCGAAGCCTTCCAATGAATAAACTATTTTTGGAAACTGATGATAGTGATATAAAAATTGAAGAGTTATATAAAAAGGCAAGCCTAGTAAAAGGCCTTAATTTAGAGGATCTAAAAGAAGAACTATTTTCAAATTTCACAACTTGTTTTAATAGAATATGAGTACAGAATGGCTAAGCAGGACAGAACTGCTTCTTGGGAATGAGAAAATGGATAAGCTGAGAAATTCACATGTGCTGGTTGTAGGACTAGGTGGTGTTGGAGCTTATGCTGCAGAACAAATATGTCGCGCAGGAGTTGGAGAAATGACCATTGTTGATGGCGATAATATTGAAATCACAAACATAAATCGTCAGTTGCCAGCAAGCATCAGCAATCTGGGAAAAGACAAAGCGAAAGTAATGGGTGATCGCCTTTTAGATATCAATCCAAATTTGAAACTCAACATCATTAACGAATACCTTCACAATGAGAGAATGATTGAGGTACTGGAAGAGAAAAAATACGACTATGTTGTGGATGCAATCGACACTTTAGCACCTAAAATTTTTCTTATTTTTCATAGTTTAAAAAACAAGCTTAATATAGTAAGTGCTATGGGAGCTGGAGGAAAAGTTGATCCCTCTAAAATTCAAATTACTGATATTTCAAAATCCTACAACTGCAAGTTGGCAAGAATGCTTCGAAAAAAATTACATCAATTGGGTGTTCGTGAGGGTGTGCAAGTTGTATTTTCGCCAGAAGATGTATCAAAAGATGCCATGGTTCTTTCCGATAGCCGAAATAAAAGATCGAATGTTGGAACCATTTCCTATATGCCACCCTTGTTTGGATGTTTCTGCTCTTCGGTAGTAATAAAGGGTCTGCTGGCTCAATAAACCAATTTAGTTTACCGGAATTCATATTCCGGTGAATCTCTGGAATTTGTAATAAAATCATTACATTAACAAAGACTTGGACGGCTTCGTTTATCTAAAATTCCTGCTATGCTTTACTATGATATTCTCCCTTCACCTATTGGCAAGTTATTACTTGTTGCAAATAATATCGGACTAAAACAGATTTTGTTTGAAGATGAGAATCAATTAGAAAAAATCAAAGCTGATTGGATTAAAGATCCAAGTAAATTAAAGCCTGTTTCCGATCAATTAGTTGCCTATTTTAATAAGGAACGCACTACATTTGATGTGAAACTCTCACCCGATGGTACTGCTTTTCAACAACAAATTTGGAAACAACTTTTAGAAATTCCATATGGAGAAACATGTTCTTATTTGGATATTGCCATACGCATAAATAAACCTTCTGCCTGCAGAGCTATTGGCATGGCTAATTCTAAAAACCCAATTCCTATTATTATTCCTTGTCACAGAGTTATTGGGAAAAATGGGAAACTTACAGGTTATGCCGGAGGACTTACCAATAAGGCCAAACTACTGAAAATTGAGAACGTTGATTTTACTCCCTCCAAAGAACAATATCAGCTATTTTAACTGCGGTTTTTTCCTTATTCACGTTTCTGGGGTTTTCCCTGAATAGCAAATAGAAATACGTAAAATAGCTTTGATGTCATTGACAAAAAAGCTAACTTGCGCATGGTATTTTTACAGCTAAACACCTTTGTTTTGGCGATAAAACTTATCCAAAATCATAAAAATCAATATTCAATTACATGAGTAAAATTTTAGGACATAGTTTCCATATCCCTGTTATGGGAACTGGATTTACGGTGGATACTCCTGTAAAAGTGGCTCATTTAGGAATCTCATCTGTTGTTTCAATTGTTGATGATACCCTACTTGAGAAAATGAGAGAATTGTATTGCAATAAACTCAGCTTGCCATTTTTACCAATTTCGGAGAAGACTAAAGATTTTCGTGCAGAAAGAATCACCTCTTACCTTAATTTGATAGATGAGATCGTAAAAGAGAAATTTGAGAATCTTAAAACATCCGTACAAGAAAAGAAAGAAGATCTTGAGGAATATCTTGATATGCTTCCCGATTTTTCGGAAGTAAAAAAAGAATTTAAAGAGAAATTTGAAGGCAATTCTTACGTTAAAGAAGCGAAAGAATGGTTATCGAATCATCTTCCTCTTGGGGCGATTGATGTAAACATCATGACCAAGTTAGACAAAGATAACTTTTATGAAGGTGAGCAATTACCTGCGGAATATAACGATGCACATGCAGCTCTTCGCGGATTTGCCATGAGTAACCTGGATAGTTCCATGGTTTTATCTGCGGGAATGAACCCACGCTTATATGGCTATTTAGACCAATTTGAAGACTTTTATCCTGACGAAACAGGATACATAAAGAAGAAAATTGTACTGAAAGTTAGCGATTATCGATCGGCTTTGATACAAGGTAAATACCTTGCTAAAAAAGGAATCTGGATTTCTGAGTTTCGTATTGAATCCGGTCTTAATTGTGGAGGCCATGCCTTTGCAACCGAAGGCTTTTTAATGGGGCCAATTCTAGAAGAATTCAAGACAAACAGAGACGAATTAACAAAAACTCTCAACGAGATTTTATTTCAAGCTTTAAAAGGAAAAGAAAGAGTCTGTCCTAAAACCGATCTAAATATTAAAGTTACGGCACAAGGCGGAGTAGGAACAGCTAAAGAACAAGAATTCCTTATGACCCACTATAATCTGGATTCTATTGGTTGGGGAACTCCATTTCTTTTGGTTCCTGAAGTTTGTAATGTTGATGAAGGTACTTTACACCTACTTGAGGAAGCTAAAGAAAAGGATTTAGTACTAAGTCATGCTTCACCACTAGGTGTTCGTTACAATAATCTTCTCGGAAATACAAGAGACATAAATGTTCTTAAGAATTTTGCAGAGAACAAGCCAGGGAGCCCATGTTCCAAAAAATACATGATATGTAATACTGAATTTACTGAAAAGCCGATCTGTACTGCTTCCATTCAATATCAGAAATTGAAACTGACTGATTTGAAAAAGAAAAATCTACAAAAACAGGAATATGAAAAAGAAATTAGTTTACTTCTTGAAAAAACCTGTTTGTGTAAAGGATTGTCGGCCTCTTCGTTTTTAGTTAATCAGATCGATACAAAATCCGATGGTGATGGAGTTTCAATTTGTCCTGGACCAAACTTGGCCTATTTTTCGAAAAGAGT
The DNA here is from genome assembly GCF_002356295.1 of Labilibaculum antarcticum. Lineage (NCBI taxonomy): Bacteria > Pseudomonadati > Bacteroidota > Bacteroidia > Marinilabiliales > Marinifilaceae > Labilibaculum > Labilibaculum antarcticum. Next base: position 388,607 of record NZ_AP018042.1, read on the forward strand.
CAAATTAAAAGAAATGGTTGACCACATCTACAATCGAACCAATCTGATTGTTAGAACTGATAGGCCTCACATGTTCATAAAAGAAATGAATATGTACATTGACTATTTAAAGGAACAGATTGATGAGCTTCACAACCCTGTAGCGAAACAATTAAGATCCTTGGAAAAATACAAACAAAACCTACTAACGGGAGTTGATTATTATAAAGATTTATCGAATAATATAACCGGTAAATTTAAAAACATGAAAAGTCAGGTTGGTAATGATCTTGAAAAATTAGAATTAGAAATTCGAGGATTACTTATCACCTCAGAAAAATAAACCAGAAAAAAGCCAATCATACCGATTGGCTTTTTTTATTCCTTTCAACTAAAGCCCAGATGCTTACTACACACTCGGCTATTAGATGGCGCAAATTACCCATTACATTTGAGTATTTTATTCCTGCACTTTGGGTAAATTCAATGACTCTTGCCAATATAAAAACATGCATTTTTGTAAGGTGAAAGGGATATAACAATGAGGAGAGTAAACCAAATTGTTAAATGAGACGAGAATAGCAGCATTTGCTTCTGCTTATAGAACACTTCAAATCCTATGGGTTTAGGTTAGGGTTAGAATTGTGTAGTAGGATTTGAAGTGTTTCTATCTTCTTTTACAAAATAGTTAGAATTCATTGGAATGTTTTCCATATTGTTAGTTTTTGCGCAAACTGTAAAAAAGCCTTCACCAGCTTTTTTACAGTTTTTTTTTGCACAAAAAAAAACTGATTCCCCTTCAGAAATCAGCTCAGTCTTATTATAAAGTGGTTTTCTCTTCAGTTTCCACCATTTTCTTAATGCCGGCTATTTTCTCCAGCATATCAGTAGTAATAGACTTTGGCCTTTCCAAAGGATATCCCAAAGCTCTGTCCCAAATTACATTGGCACAGATACCTATTGAACGTCCAATACCAAAAAGAACCGTATAAAAATCATATTCCGTAACCCCATAGTGCCATTGAATCACACCTGATTGCGCATCAACATTTGGCCAAGGATTCTTTGCTTTTCCATGTTCCATAAGAATATCGGGTACCACTTGATAAAGCATGTCTGCATACTTAAAAATTGGATCCTCAGGCAAATGTTTCAAGCTAAATTCACGCTGAAGCATATATCTTGGATCGGTCTTGCGCAATACAGCATGACCAAAACCAGGAATTACCTGCCCTGAATTTAATGTATCCCAAACAAACTGTGTCATCTCCTCTTTAGTAGGAATACGATTGTCCATTTTATCCATTACCTCATGCAACCATCTCAGAACTTCCTGATTAGCAAGACCGTGCAATGGTCCCGCCAAACCATTAATCATTGCCGAAATAGAAAGGTAAATATCAGATAACGAACTCGCGACCAAGTGACCTGTATGCGCACTCACATTACCACTTTCATGATCACTATGAATGATAAAATGCAAACGGGAAACATCATCGTAAGGCTTAGCAACGCCCATCATGTGGGCAAAATTTGCTCCCATATCCAAATTCGGATTGGATTGAATTCTTGGTCCCTGACGATACAATTTATTATAAATATAAGACGCGATTTCCGGAAGTTTAGCAAGCAAATTTAATGAATCCTCATAGGTCGCATCCCAATACTCCTTTTTATTTAATCCGGCATGATACTGTCTGTTAAAAACAGATTCTCTACTCAGAGTAAGAATAGCCGTTGAGAAAATGGTCATTGGATGACTACAGCAAGGAAATGAATCAATTACCTCATAAACATATCGAGGCACAATTCGACGCTTGCTAAATTCATCCACAACTTGCATTACCTCTTCCTGATTCGGAAAATCTCCGGTAAGTAGTAAATAAAACAATCCCTCCACGTAAGGCATGTCTGCTCCCTTAGGTTTCGGTAAGCCTTCAATTACTTCTTCCAATGTAAATCCTCTGTAACGAATTCCCTCTTCCGGATCAAGATAAGAAATGTCCGTAACCAAAGATTTGAGTCCCCTCATTCCTCCAATTATTTGGGATATGGTAACCTGATCAACAACGACATCCCCGTATTCTTCCAATAATCTTTTTGTCCTAGGTCTATGTTCCTTAATTTTTTTGAACAAAGTTTGCTTTAGTGTCTTTTTCATCTGGTCTAAACTTTAGGTTTGGAAACCAACCGGGGAGATTGATTTCACGTTAGGAAATGTGTAATGTCTATTTTGCATTTTGTATTCTGATTAAATTCAAAGCACTGCCTGCTTTAAACCACTCAATTTGAACATCGTTATAAGTATGATTCGCCACGATAGTATCTTTTGAACCATCCTCGTGCGTAATAATTAATTCCAATGCTTTTCCAGGGGTAAAATTTGCTAATCCGATCACATCAAATTTATCCTTCTCCTGAATTTTATCGTAATCAGCTTTGTTTGCAAATGTCAATCCCAAAACACCTTGCTTTTTAAGGTTCGTTTCGTGAATTCTTGCGAAAGAACGAACAATTACTACCTTAACACCTAAATGTCTTGGTTCCATGGCTGCATGTTCTCTTGATGATCCTTCCCCGTAATTTTCATCTCCAACCACAATTGAGCCCAATCCGCTGGCTTTTAAATCTCGTGCGGTAACCGGAACTTCTTCGTATTTGCCGTTTACCGGATTAAATACTGAATTGGTTTCCTCATTGAAATAATTAACTGCACCAATCAGCATATTATTAGATATATTATCCAAATGTCCCCTATATCTTAACCATGGACCTGCCATAGAAATATGATCGGTTGTACATTTTCCTTTTGCCTTAATCAATAATTTCAAGCCATTCATATTTTTACCATCCCAGGCCTGAAATGGAGCAAGCAATTGCAAACGTTCCGAACTCTCATTCACATTTATAATAAGTGAACCTCCATCTGTTCCAGGATCCAAGTAACCGGAATCCTTCATATCAAATCCATTTGGAGGAAATTCTAAACCTGTTGGTTCATCTAATCTCACTTCAACACCATCTTCATTAATCAAAGTATCGGTCATCGGATTAAAACAAAGATCACCGGCTATAGCCAAAGCTGTTACTATCTCTGGTGATGCCACAAAACCATGTGTGTTAGGGTTTCCATCGTTACGTTTGGCAAAATTTCTATTAAAGGAAGTAATAATAGAATTCCTCCGAGTTGGATCCTCCGCATGACGTTTCCACTGTCCGATACAAGGTCCGCAAGCGTTAGCCATGATGACTCCTCCAATGTCTTCAAACTCCTTTAAAATACCATCTCGTTCGGTTGTATATCTCACCAATTCGGAACCTGGCGTAACCACAAATTCTGCTTTAACCTTCAAATTCTTATCCTTTGCCTGTTTGGCCAAAGAAGCTGCTCTCGAAAGATCTTCGTAAGAAGAATTAGTACAAGAGCCAATCAAACCAACCTCTAATTTTTGAGGATAATTGTTTTCTTTAACAGCTTTTCCAAAGTCCTCTAATTTATGAGCTAAATCGGGAGTAAAAGGGCCGTTGATATAAGGCTGCATTTCCGATAAGTTAATTTCAATTACCTGATCGTAATACATCTCCGGATTTTTGTACACTTCTTCATCAGCACGTAAATCTCCCATTACAACATCTGCAAGGTCAGCAACATCTTCGCGACCTGTAAGACGCAAATAATTACTCATATTTCGATCGTAAGCAAAAATAGAAGTTGTTGCCCCTATTTCAGCTCCCATATTACAAATAGTTCCTTTACCTGTACATGAAATTGAATCGGCACCTTCCCCAAAATATTCAACAATAGCTCCGGTACCCCCTTTTACGGTAAGTATTCCTGCAACGTTTAATATTACATCTTTAGGAGAAACCCAACCACTTAATTTCCCGGTTAACTTTACTCCTATCAGTTTAGGCATTTTCAATTCCCAAGGCATTCCTGCCATCACATCAACAGCATCGGCACCGCCAACTCCAATTGCAACCATTCCTAATCCACCTGCATTTACAGTATGCGAATCAGTTCCAATCATCATTCCACCGGGAAAGGCATAATTTTCCAGTACAACCTGATGAATAATACCAGCACCTGGCTTCCAAAAGCCAATTCCATATTTCTGAGATACTGATTCCAAGAAATCGTATACTTCGTTATTTTGTTGTTTTGCATCAGCCAAATCCTTATCGGCACCTATAGATGCTTGAATTAGATGATCACAATGAACCGTTGACGGAACAGCAACTTTAGTTTTCCCTGCATTCATAAATTGCAAAAGTGCCATTTGCGCTGTTGCATCCTGCATGGCTACCCTATCGGGAGCAAAATTCACATAATCCTCTCCTCGTGTAAACTTATTCCCTTTTTCCTCAGCAGATAAATGTGAGTATAAAATTTTCTCGCTCAAGGTGAGTGGTTTGCCTAAATTCTTCCGAGCAGTTTTCACCCTTTCAGGCATTTGTTCGTAAACAGATTTTATCAATTTAAAATCAAATAGCATAGTTTGATAAATTTTTTGATTTATATATATATTATTTGGCACCTAGTTATAATCTGAAAGAAAACGTAGAAGGAATTAAATAGTATCGGATTTAGCGATCTTTTTATGCATTTTACATCAGGTATTAATTAAATGCCGAACTTCTGACTTACAGTTGCTTAGAAGGCTTTCAGCAAAAAAAACAATCTGTTAAGTATAATTAAATTTAAATATCTAAATATAACAAAAACTTAGTATATTAAAAAGCTAGGGCTAAAAATCTTTATAACCTTTCAGATGGCTTAAAAAAAGCGCATAACTATCATCCTAATCCAATAAATTTCCCCTCGATAAAATAGACTTTTTCAGATATTGTAAAGTTTGACAGATAGTTAACCGCTACTTGCCCTTACTTCCAAATTCCACCACTTGAAGATCTTTTATTTCCTTTGCTTCAATTGTAAATTTAACCATTGTCTGCACTTTGTGGAAACCAGAAATCCCCGAAGCGCCTGGATTTATATGCAACAGATTTAATTCTTTATCGAAAATAACCTTAAGAATATGAGAATGCCCTGAAATAAATAATTGTGGAGCATCCTCAAAAATTTCAGGTTTGACATTTCGATCGTAATGTTTGGGATAACCTCCTATGTGTGTGATCCAAACATCAACATCCTCACAATGAAAACGCTGGTGCTTAGGGTAAACAATACGAACATCATGGTCGTCTATATTTCCATGAACTGCTCTAAGCGGAGCAATTTCAGATAATTTATCAGCAATTTCAATTCCTCCAATATCTCCGGCATGCCATATTTCATCGCATTCCTTAAGATGCTTTACCACAACCGGGTCAAGCCATCCATGAGTATCCGAAAGTAATCCTATTCGCTTCATAATTTTTCCTTATTCGCAATTTTGAAGTGTAAATCTACAAAAAGAAACGTGAAAAAATGCAGGCCAAATCAAATTATATCAAGCAATCGTTAGCGCTGCGAGTAGCATGTACGAAGGCAGTAAATCAGATGTCAATCCCTTAAATCAGGTCAAAGCCCAAACGATTTAATCAATAATTAACCACATATAATCAGTAAAAAATGATTACTTTTGCATGCTTTATTTTAAAAGAAAATACTATCGATGGGGTTTAAAGAAGAGATAAAAAGACGAAGAACATTTGGGATTATTTCTCATCCGGATGCGGGAAAAACAACACTAACTGAAAAATTACTTTTGTTTGGTGGTGCTATTCATGTTGCAGGTGCTGTAAAATCTAATAAAATAAAGAAAACGGCTACTTCCGATTTCATGGAAATTGAAAGACAGAGAGGAATTTCTGTTGCAACTTCCGTTATGGGATTTGAATACAAAGGTCATAAAATAAATATCCTTGATACACCAGGTCACCAGGATTTTGCGGAAGATACATTTCGTACACTTACAGCATGCGATAGTGTAATTATCGTTATTGATGTTGCGAAAGGGGTTGAGGCACAAACCAGAAAACTGATGCAGGTTTGTAGAATGCGAAAGACTCCGGTTATTGTTTTCATTAACAAAATGGACCGAAGCGGTAAAGACGCATTTGATTTGCTGGATGAAATTGAAACAGAATTACAAATTAGTGTAAACCCATTAAGCTGGCCAATTAATATGGGCCCTGATTTTAAAGGTGTTTACAATATCTATCAGAAAAACTTGAGCTTGTTTACTCCTGCAACTCAAACTATTCAGGAAACTATTGAATTTGACGATCTCTCCAATCCTAAATTGGAAGAATACATAGGTGATGATGCCGAAATACTTAGAGAAGAAATTGAGCTCGTTTCAGGTGTTTATCCTGAGCTGGATCTTCAGGAATATCTAGATGCAAAAATTGCTCCTGTTTTCTTCGGATCAGCCTTAAATAACTTTGGTGTTCGTGAGCTTTTGGATGCTTTTATTCAGATTGCACCTTCTCCCCGTCCTTGCCAGACTGTTGAACGAGTGATTGAACCAACAGAAGAAAAATTCTCAGGATTTATTTTTAAGATTCATGCTAACATGGATCCAAACCACCGTGATAGAATTGCTTTTGTGAAAATTGTATCGGGTGTATTTAGAAGAAATACAGCCTATTTACATGTGCGAAATGGCAAAAAACTAAAATTTTCGAGTCCTACAGCATTTATGGCCGAGAAAAAATCAATTATTGAGGAAGCCTATCCTGGTGATATTGTTGGTTTGCACGATACAGGAAACTTTAAAATTGGTGATACTTTAACTGAAGGTGAAAAAATTAACTTCAAAGGAATTCCAAGCTTCTCTCCTGAGCTGTTTAAATACATTGAGAATGCCGATCCGATGAAATCGAAGCAATTGGCAAAAGGGGTTGACCAATTAATGGATGAAGGGGTTGCTCAGCTATTTACATCCCAGTTTAACGGAAGAAAAGTAATTGGAACTGTTGGTGCTCTGCAGTTTGAAGTTATTGAGTATCGTTTACTTCACGAATATAGTGCTTCCTGTAGATGGGAACATATTAATCTGCACAAAGCATGCTGGATTAAGTCAAATGATGAAGAACAGCTAACAGAATTTAAAAAGGCTAAATTCCAGTTCATCGCAAAAGATAAGCATGGCAGAGATGTTTTCCTTGCTGATTCAAGTTACATGCTGCAAATGGCACAAAACAATTACCCGAAACTAGAATTCCACTTCACATCAGAGTTCTAATAATAAATTACGATACAAACATACATCTATATGGCTTTAGCAGAAGGATTAACTGTAACACAAACAATGACTGTGACCAAATTGGACACAGCAATACACCATGGTTCTGGTAAATTAGAAGTATTTGCCACTCCAGCAATGGTGGCATTCATGGAAAATACGGCGCTTGCCTGTATTGCTCCGGAAATGGAAAAAGGCACAGACAGTGTTGGCATACAAATTGACACCAAACACAGCAAGGCTAATAAAGTTGGTACTCTTGTAACTTGTACCGCAAAATTAGTAAAAGTAGATGGTAAAAAGCTAAGTTTCGAAATTGAAGCCTCAGACGAAGATGGAAAAATAGGAAGTGCGTTTCATCTTCGATACATCATCGACCCGGTTAAATTTATGAGTAGACTGTAAAGTTCTAACTTAAAAATACAATAAAAGCCTGCAATTCGATTGAATTTGCAGGCTTTCTTGTATAATCAAATAGTACTAATCCATCAAACGTTTTTCACCATCGAGTTTACGGATATCGGTAATATCCTGACCAACCTCGATGCAGCCCTTGTAGGCATTATCCTCATCGCGCAAAGCGAAATATTGAATGAGTATAAAGCGTCCTTTCATTTGAATCCAAAATGATTCGCTGTCTTTTTCGCCACTTTTAAATGCGTTTACTAAATCGACAACCACATGAACACTCTCCGGTGGATGACAGTTTTGAACGGTTCGACCAATAATTGCCTTCGAACGAGGAAAAAAGCGTTCTTTAGGATTGGAAAAGAAACAAACCCGATCATTTTCATCGATCATCGTAATATCTACGGGCAAATGATTGAACAACATCATTGCTTGCTTCAAAGTCATTAAACCAGTTTCGAAATTAAGTACCGTGTCTCCTAATTGATCCATATCCAATTCTTCACCTTTCATATCACTCTCCTTCTTTACTGATTTTTTATTCGTTTTAACAATCTCTGGTGTCTCAATAAAACTAAACCCGATTTCATAGCTCTGTTTATTCATCTCATCCCACAATTCATCGGAAACAGCATTCACAGCTACCGGAAATAACAAGTACTCCTCTCTGGAAATAATTGCATACATGAAGAAGAACAAATCGCCCAACAATTTATTAATGAGTTTTAGGTCGATAAAACTGGATTGTAATTCAGTAACCAATTGCTTTTGAACCCTGCGGATATCATCATGAATAGACCACATTACACCCAAGCATTTGTATTCTGGAAACTGATTTTCAAAATAAGGAAAGAAAATGTTCTCTTTGCGCTGATAATGCTTATCCATCTCACTTAATGCCTGAATCTTAGATTTTAATAAAGACATTTCGGCAGCCAATTCTTTTCCATCTTTTAAGCTGTTAATGCTTTTGGCTAAAGGCTTAATCTCTTTCAATCGAGTATCCAACTCATCATTTTCCTGCATCATAATGCCCAGAAAATGCTTTGGACTCACTTGCGCTTTCGGATGATTTTGAATTGCCTTGTGAAACACGTTTAAGGCTTTATTGATACCAAGCTTAAGATCTTCCATTGGAACATTGGCCTCAACCAATCTGTGAACAACCAAAACAATATCGTTTGGTGTCAATTGATCAATGGCAGACTGGTGTTTTTTGATTAAGTCAGTACCCTTCGCTCCTTTTATCAGCTGAAAGCAGAAGTCGTACAAAGAATCAACTCGTGCTTGATTGTTATTTATGAATTCGGACATATTGTAATTTTAGATCATACCCTATTTTGGGAAAAATACAATAAAAAGCCCATGAAACCAACACCCACTATTACTTCTGACTTTTAAAAACTTATGTACTTGCAGTAAAGTGAGTCATTAAATAATCAATCACACTTCGGGCATTATCAGGGTAATTAATGTGTGTAGACTTTGCATTTTCTTTCAACCAACATCCAATTAGCGTCGCGCTGCATTCTTCCAAATCAGCAAAAACAGGAATCTGAAAATGCTTCCTTTGTTGGCAAAACAAATTAATTTACAGAATCATTGTATCCTCTGTTTGTTATCTTATAGCTTTGCTTAGGGAATAATGAAAAAGTTCGGCTCTGCTAGTAAGAAATTGCTGCAACTGCGAAAAATAGCGATGGGAGATCATTTTTTTACGCCGAACATTCGGCGAAATCGGGCGGGCATCCGGCGAATCGGGCGAGGGTTCGACGAACTCGGAATAAGGCTCGGCGAAATCGGGCGGGCATCCGGTGAATCGGGCGAGGGTTCGGCGAACTCGGAATAAGGCTCGGCGAAATCGGGCGAGCATTCGGCGAAGTCGGGCAAGCAATTTCCGAATCGGGCGAGCAATGGCCAAAATCGCTGGCAAGCATTCCGATCTGTTTTAGCCTTCGCCGCACTTAGCGAAGGGTTTTACTCGCTTTTTTGCGTATTATTTCAATAGTTGTTTAAAGAAACCAGGAATACCTGTTTCAAATGTCATCTCTTTTTTTGTAAAAGGATGCTGTATAGTAAGTGATGCTGAATGAAGAGCCAGACGTTTTACGCCCTTTCCTTTTATTCCATATATTCGATCACCAGCAACTGGATTTCCATGTTCGGCGAAATGGACACGAATCTGGTTTTTACGACCTGTGAATAGATTTATTTCGAGCATGCTATAGTGTTTCGATTCCCTTAAAACCTTATAACCTGTTTTAGCAAACTTGCCCTTATTGGGATTTTGAACCGAAAATACCCTGTGGATACTGTTCTCGGTGAGGTACGATTCTATAATGCCTTCTTTTTCGGCCAATGTTCCCTCTACAACAGCAATGTATTTTTTACTGAAACTTTGCCACTCGGTTTGCAAGAATACTTTTGCCGCTTCTGTTTTTGCAAACACCAATACGCCCGAAGTATCTTTATCAAGACGATGAACGATAAATACCCGGTTTCTTGATTTTGGATTGCCTTTTTTTACGTAATGAGTTAAATGCTGATAAGCCGTTTTCGTGCGTTCGCTATCACTTCCCATTGTGAGCAATCCACTAACCTTTTCCACAACAATAATATCCTGATCTTCGTGAAGAATAGTACAACCCGTTGGTTGAAATCTTAGCTTGACTTTATGTTGTGGTTTCTGATTCTCTTCCATCATTATTATTATTTCGAATACGGGATGTTACTGATTAAGGCAATTAAAACATTATTTTTTTTGATCGTGCAAAGATCACTCTTTCCTTTTAAGCATACAACTAAATTCCCTTTTTGTATTGCTTGTTGGTGGTAGATTGAATGACTTTTTTCAATATCGTTTCAGAATTGGCAGTCTCTTCCAATCGGTTTTCAAAAAGTTGAATAAGTTCCGATTTCGAACTGGCTAGCTTGGTTTCAGTTTTCACATCTCGTAAATCAATCATGAAAGAGGAAAAAACAGCTGGCAAATCGTTCAGAATTTCTGTATTCAGGAAATTGTTTTGATTGTAGATGGTATGATAGTTTCCTTTTGATTTTTCAATCATAAAGGATTCCTTTTTTAGATTGATAATGGATGAAGATTTCTCACAGGCCTGAATGCATGTATCATCCACTCTATTTTTCTCACAACCAGTTACCTGATGAAATAAACATTGCCTGCTGGTCATGAGTACGATGGGATGATAAATGCTGTAATGCAATTTAAAATTCGTCGGTTTTTTAATCCCTTTTATCTGATTCCGGTTCAACTCATTAGAAATAAACGCGCCAGAGCAATTCAAAGCCTCTTTTAAAGCCAGTAGACTGTACGAATTCACAATATTTAAGTGCGGACCAGCGATCCAATCAATTCCCAACTGATAAGCCTCGTAGGCAATTCCTGTATTGTTTGTAACAATCAATTTTGGTTTTAGCTGTTTCAGAAATTCTACAGCTATTGAGTAATCTTCCCCAATAATCACCGAAGGAAAGTAAGGAATTAACTTTTTGTATCGGGTAAATAAATCTGTAAAATCAGAACATTTGTCTTTGAAACAATTCGGCAATTGAAAATAGATATCGGCCTTAGTTTCATCAGTAAGATAAATATCTTCCTCAGAAGAAATCAACACCGAAAGACTCGGTTTATCGGCCTCTAGCCCCAAATTGGTAATAGCAGGAACTTGAACTGGCTCAAGCGATTCTTTCGATCCATTTAAAAGGTAAAGAATTCTTTTCTTTAGCGATGTTAGCTCTTTAAAAGAAATGTAAACATCCGCCTTTATCTCCTCCAGACTCATTTCCTCAATGAAATATTCGGTATCGTTGAAAGCCTTGAATCTTTTCAGAACCATTTCATAATCCAAAGGCTGAGTTCCTTTTGCCAGCAAATCACATTCTGAATGCACAACAAATGTTCTCTCGGGTGTTGTCACCGATACTTTTAATGGAGTACCACATTCTCCGGAAAGGTGAATTTGCAAGGGCACTTTTTTCGCACTTAGCTGATTGATCTTAGCCTCAACCAAAGCTTTAATCTCTTCCTTTTCCTGATATAATTTTAACTGCCCAGCCTCTACCTCATCAGCGGAAGCGTAGGAATTAATTTCCGAAAGATGCTTTATGGAATGATCACGAGGATTATCGATGAACATGTTTTTGCTAATCTCGCCTTTCAGCAGAGTATCCGAAAAATCGCGATTGAAAACCTTGTACAAATGGCTGTTATCTTCTCCAATCTTATTCTGATTGTGAAAAGTATCCAATTGCTTTCTCCAGGCATCAACCACCGTGTACACGTAAGCATACTTCTTAATTCTTCCTTCAATTTTAAGTGAATCAACACCAGCTTCGTACAATTCCTTTAGATCGAAAAAGGCTGAGTTGTCTTTTAAATTAAGAGGGTAATTTTTACCTGCTGCAGTTGTAATGTACTGATCGCGGCAAGGCTGACTGCAACGTCCTCTGTTGCCGGAGTTTCCGCTCAAGACCGAACTAATATAGCATATTCCTGAAAAGGAAATGCAATTGGAACCATGCACAAACACTTCGGTCAAGACATTATTCTCATGTGCTACTGAAGTTAAATGCTGTATTTCGTGGATATTTAGCTCGCGGGATAAATTTACGCGGGTAGAAGATAATTTGCTTAGGAATTTTATCTGACCCGAGTTGTGATTGGTCAGCTGAGTTGAAGCATGAACATTGAGTGATTTAAAATACTTTCTTAGCAAATAAAGCATTCCCAAATCCTGCACAATTACACCATCGATACTGGTATTCACCAATTTGTTGAGTAAGCTAATTAAGGCAGGAATTTCACGTTCTATTATAATGATATTGAGCGTAAGAAAAACTTCGCAATTGTAGCTGTGAGCTAAATGCAGAATGCCCTGCAGATTCTCAAAACTGATATTGGCAGCTCGATTTCTAGCGTTAAACTGATCCAAACCGCAATATACCGCATTCGCTCCTGCAAGTATTGCGGCTTTTATGGAATCAACATCTCCTCCTGGCGCTAATAATTCAATCTTTCTTTTTGTCACAATCTCTAACTCTTTCATGAGATGCCAAAAGTAAAGATTTTTTATTTGGGTTCAGGAAACAAATTTTCAGGATATAAATAAAGGTGACTGAGAACATCCCAATCACCTTCATGTAAATCTTGTTCCCTTATTTAGGAAGCAATACTGTTTAAGTATTCAACAACTCCCTGAGGACCTTGACTGTAACTGTCGGCTCCAATTTTATCGCAAAACTCTTGATTAACAGGAGCTCCACCGATACAAACCCTTCTGTTTTCGTTATTTGCCTTAATTGCCTTAACTATTTTCTCCATATTTGGCATCGTTGTAGTCAATAATGAAGACAAACCAATCACACTACCTGGATATTTATCTGCAGCTTCAATAAAGCTTTCCGCTTTCACATCAGTACCCAAGTCAATTACTTCGTATCCATTTCCTTCTATCATCATGGAAACCAAATTCTTTCCAATATTGTGAAGATCTCCTTCGACGGTTCCAATTACGAAAACACCTTTGCGTTTAGCCGCACCCGATGAAAAAAATGGCTTAAGGTGTTTCATAGCGCCCTCCATGGCTTTTGCAGACATCAGCACTTGTGGTACAAAAACTTTATTATCTCTAAACTTGATGCCTATCTTTTCCATTCCTAACACCAAAGCCTTGCTTAAAATATCGCCAGCCGCAGCTCCTTTTTCAAGCAATTGAATTGTTATTTCATCTGCTCCATCTTCCCCTTTTAAATTAGGAGGATAAGGAGACACTTTATTGATTTTACCGAATTCAACGGCATGTGCTAGTTTGATATATAATTCTTCCATGATTAATTTTCTTTAAAAGTTGGTTGATTTTGTGCTACATCAATAAAGGCTAATATTTTTTCTAAGCTGGTATCACTTTCCACAGAGTGTGAGGGTGAAAAAATATAACCACCATCTTTACCAAGTTCAATCAATCCCTTCGATTCTCTTAGTACATCTTCAACAGTTCCAAAAGGAAGCGTTTTTTGCATAGATAAACCTCCGTGAAATGCCAATCGACCTTTGTACATCGGTAATATTTCATACAAATCCATTACTTCGGGTTGAAAAGGATTGAAACTATTTAATCCTGCTTCTACCAATAATGGGAACAACTCATCTACATCGCCGCAGCTATGAATCATTACATATTTTCCTGCATCGCGAACTCTTTTATACATTCGCTGTATTTGAGGATATAAGAATTCCTTCCAAGTATCAATTCCCATGATTAGGCCTTCCTGTTGGCCCCAATCATCACCAAAATAAACGGCATCAATATCGTATTCCAATGCCTTATCAATTTGAGCTATGTTGTAATCACCAATTTTCTCCATTAGTTCGTGAACAAAATCAGGGTAAAGCATGAAATCCATCAACAGGTTTTCCATTCCACGCATAGTCCAGGCTCTTTCGTATAATGAAAATCCGATTTGGAATACACGAAACAAATCTGGTTTCTTTGCAATTTCAGGTTCGATATTGGAATAAAATCGAGGATCATGCGGATTAGGAAAATAAACACCTTCCATGCTTGGTTCTTTAATCAAAACCTCAACCGGCATTCCAATATCTTTATCAACCGAACGATCCCAAACTACGTTAAAAACGTCCTTAAACATATTAGGTGCAACCTCATCGAAAAAACCAATATCACTTCCTAAATTAAGAATGTGGTTTCCCAAAGGGATATCTAAATCTTCCTCTTTATAATAATCCTGAAGAATCTCTTTCGGTTCAACAGTGAATTTAAAAGACCAGGGTACATACGGTGGCTTTTTCCCGTCAAGAACCATTTTTACAACTTCTCTTTTTGTCATGATGTTTAGTATTTTGGGTTTAACAGTTTCATTTACTACAAATTAAAAGAATATTAACATGGTTTTCTTTCTCTTTGTTGACTTGTATTTAGCTATATTTGCCTAACACCACGAATTGAGCAAAAATACCATGGTGAGAAGAATGATTTCACTTATCTTGTCATTTGAAATACGAATACAATTAACAAGCGAATGATCCCCAAAGTTGAGAGAGTCGAAAAAAGAAATGGTGAATCTTTTGTTGTTGGCAAATACAGCAATAAATGGTTTGAACGCACTTGGCATTATCATCCTGAATATGAGTTGTTATTAATTACCAAAGGATCCGGCATTCGCGTAATTGGGAACAATAGGAGTACATTTAAGGAAGGTGACTTGGTTCTGGTAGGTGGAGATATTCCTCATGCCTGGTTCTCCGATGCGTCCTTTTTCGAAGCTGATAATCATGAGCTTTGTGAATCTACTTACGTGCAATTCAACCGATCCATTTTTGGCAACCACTTCGCAAATCTCCCTGAAATGAAAAACATTCAGAGAATGCTTGACGAAGCTAAATTTGGATTAAATTTTTGGGATGTAAACAAGTCGGAAATCTTCAATCAAATTAAAGATCTGCCCAACAGTTCGGGTCTTACACGTTTACTAAGTTTAATAAAAATACTGGAGCTCTTTATGCAGGGAAAACCCCAGCTTATTATTTCAAAAGATTACTTTACCGATTCATTTATCTCAAAATCTGTTCGAATAAGGAAAGTACATGAGTATGTAATGAATTATTACATGGATGATATTAGCCTGCAAAATGCAGCAAAATTAGTTGAAATGAATGTGAGTTCTTTTTGCCGTTTCTTCAAAAAAATGACCAAACGAACTTTCTCTCAGTATGTAAAAGAAACCCGAATTGATTTTGCTCAGCAATTACTAATTAATACCGAATTAGCATCCAATCAGATTGGTTTTGAATGCGGTTTTAGTTCCGTAGCCTATTTCAACCAATGTTTTAAAAGCATTAGCGATATGTCACCACTGGAATACCGTTCAAGGTATAAAAAGATATAAGACAAACACCTCAACCTTATTCCGTTATAATTACAATCTCGTTGGATTCCAATTTACCTGCTTTCGCAGATATTTTTATTTCACCCGCTTTTCGTGTGCTTTGAACCAATAACATTGCCCTGCCATTATGAGTTACAATTAAATTGGATTTATGATTTTGTACGTTCCGATCCCATCCATTGTCAACCCCAATGTTTACTCCTTCTCCTTCGATAGTAAAGGAAAGCTGCATTTCTTTGTCGGGAACTAAATCGCCCGATTTTGTTTGAGTAAATGCCTCAATATGGATTGCATCATAGCCATTTGCATTCATATTTGTTCTGTCTGCTTTTAGAACAATTTTCGATATATACTTAGCCGTTCTAATGGCATACTCTGCTTCTTTTATATCTGCGTTTACCCCTACTGCTTTTATTTCTCCTACCTGATAGGACACCAAATATTTCACAATATGATCGCTAAAATCAGATGGACTTTTTAAACCATAGCTTTTTTTGTTCACGAACAGTTCTACTTGCGGAGAGTTCGAATAAACCTCAACAAATACAGAATCGCCTTCGTTATAATTCCAGGTTTGTTCTACATCTTCAAACAACCATTTATCCAACCAATTTTGCACCCGATTATCGATAAACTTTCCATTTTCGTATTTCCACTGCGCTTTTTTAGCGTGTTTGGTAGCCAAATAAGTGTATGGCTTATCGTTCCAAAGGGTTCTGTAAAAATGACCTCTAGGTGTATAAAATGCACTGAAATCCAGTAAAGAAATCTCTAAACCTTTCCATGGAAACGGACCTGATTCGCCCAAATAAGCAATACCGGTCCAGATAAAAATACCAGCAACAAAATCACGATCTACAGCATCTTTCCATTCCTGATAAGTTCCCCAATTCTCTGATCCATACATGAGACGATTTGGGTAATTCTTATGATCTTCATCATAATTCTGCGCTCTGTAATTATAACCAATTACATCGGGCACATCAAAATATCCAGTAATATTTCCAGCTCTGGGAAGTACTCCTCCAGTAGTAACAAAACGGCTCTGATCCACTTCTTTGATCCATTTTTCGATCTGCTCTGCCGTTTCTTTTAACTCATCATGTCCATCGCCAGTTTCTTCAACCAAAACTTTATTACCCAAACCTTGATTACTCTTCTCCATCTTAAAGTAATACGGGTAGGTCCATTCGATTTCGTTGCCCATGCTCCACATAATTATCGAAGGGTGATTGCGCGAATAACGAACCATATCTTTCACATCACGCTCTGCCCATTCATCAAAATCATCACCGTATCCAGTTTCTAAATCAGGTCGCATATCATCTGCAAAACGAGAAGTAATCCATTTACTCTTGTTACGTTTCCACTCATCCAAGGCCTCGTTGATTACCACAAATCCCATTTCGTCGCACAATGTTAAAAGACCAGGATCACCAGGATTATGAGCCAGTCGAATGGCATTTACACCAATCTCTTTCAGTTTTAACAATCGTCTTTTCCAAACGTCACGAATAAATACGGCACCAACGGCTCCTGCATCGTGATGAAGACAAACTCCTTTTAATTTAACACTCTTATCATTTAAAAAGAAACCTTTGTTCGCATCAAAGCGAATCGATCGAACTCCAAAATCAACAGTATAAGTGTCTACTATATTTTTCCCTGATAGAACCTGAATTTCGGCCTTGTACATATTGGTTTGCTCAATACTCCATAGTTTTGGATTCTTAAGCGATAAACTCAAATTTGCAGTATCACAAGATGTAGAGCTCAGCTTTTCATCAGCTTTTGCAATTGTATTGTTCTGTTTGTCTTTTATCAAGACTTTAATATTCAATTTTTGTGATTTACGCTCAGCATTTTTCACAACTACAGCCAAAACTACTTTTGCATTTTGTGTTGTAACCTGTGGAGTTTCAACCCAAGCTCCAAACTGAGGAACATATACTTTAGATGTATTTACCAATCGTACACTTCGGTAGATTCCAGAACCGGAATACCAACGGGAATCTGCGTAATTAGAATGGTCTACCTTTACTGCAATGGTGTTTTCACCTCCGTAGTTTAGATATTGACTTAGCTCGTAAGTAAAAGCGCTGTAACCATAAGGTCGTTTCCCTAAATAATGCCCATTAATCCAAACCTCCGAATTACGATACACACCATCGAATTCAATATGAGTAATTGTATTTTTCCAAGCAGAAGCTACTTCGAATGTTTTTCGGTACCAACCAATGCCTGTAGGTAGAAAACCTGTAGAGCCAGCCGTATTTTCTGTCGTATAGCTTTGTTCGATCGACCAATCGTGAGGAAGATTTAGCAAACGCCAATCAGCATCGTCAAATTGAGAATTCTGAGCTTCATTCACATCTCCAAGATGAAACTTCCAATCAAAATTAAAATCTTTATTTGTTCGTGAATTATCAGCAAAACCAGATGAGGTAACTGCTAAAAGAAGTACTAAAGCTAAAATTGATTTTTTCATGATGCTCAGGATAAGTTTTATAAGTCAGCTATCAAATTAAATCTATATTGATATCTGAAAACACAAAACTACAAAACAGAGATGATTTTTGTCAAAACTATATTGCCAATCATTTAGTTATATTGCCTTTCGAAATCTATAAGGTGAATATTTTCAGATGAATTCTCTAAATGAATTTTCTGTTCAAAAAAGCAGACCGACTTATTTCTCCCAGTTCTGATTAATCTGTTTTAGAATACAAAAACTTTGCCCGATCTAAATCAATAGGCTGGTCAATATCAAGGGATAAAAAGTACTTCAACTGCCATTTTTGTGTTTTTTCTGCTTGCTTACTATTTGTCTTATCCCAAGGTGGATAAACCCGAAATGCTCTTTTCCCTCCCTTCCCTTCAGTAGAAATAATGCCTTGCTTTACTAATTCTGATATAGGAAAAACAAATTGTCCAAAACAGTTGTCCGAGCACGTATTTATGATGAAAAAATCAATTCTATCGGAACTATCAAAAGCCTGTATGGGTCCATTCCCTATTCTTTTCCAAACCGTAACAAATTGTCCTGTTTTTGTAGGAGTAATTTTGGACCTTCTTGCAATAACAAAAGATTTGTTGATTTCGAATGTGCAGGCATCATATTCCCTACTCTCTTTTTCCAAAACAAAGTTCTTAATTTCAAAAGCACATTTGTCGTAAACCAGCTCCTTTACCCCTGAAAAATCAAAGTTTGATGTCATTAGCTAGATTTTTCTTTTCCAAAATTCAATAGTGTCCCTTTAATGGCGTCTCGCAATTTAGAATCTACGCTAACTTTATCTGCATAACGATCCCAGTTTTGCACTTTAGCATTTATTTCAGAGATGATTTTTTCTGATTTTTTGATATTCATTGCTTTAGCAAAGGCTAACAGATCACTTCTTTGCAGATCTTTCCTTTTGCCATTAATACTTAAAGAATGCTGACTTACCCAAATACTATCCGGCCGGTAGGCATGGCAAATATCGTATGCTGGTGCCAACTCCCAACTCTCTCCTTCTTTTAATCTAAAAGCAAAATTCTTTGTATGGTCATCACAATTACGTGCAATTACATTAAATATCATTCTTCGATACATTTGCTCTGCTTGTGGGTATGGCAAACGAAGTATTCTCATGGTCTGAAACAATTGCTCGTAACTAAAACTTCTTACCTCGTTAAAATCATAATGCTGCATCGCACAAAATGTTTGAATGTGGTATTTTTCAGATCCATTTTCACGGTCAAATCGCTTGGTCATAAAATGTGCTCTGCCATTTTCCTCCAATAGATCAGATTCCATCATCTCAATACCACAGTCTTTTGCCATGTTGTAATAGGCCATTTCGATTCTTCCATAACCAATGGTTTTTCCAAATTGAGCATCACTTACACCATCCAGCTTTATTAACCAATGCTCAAACCCTTTCGGAGCATTCGCTTGACCGGAACGAACCTGTCCTGTTTTTTTATTATAGGCAATAATTGCTTTGGGTCTTGCTCCACCAGCTGATGTTCCTATTTTTAGGATTTCCATCATTGCCCGTTGTTCATCTTTGCTCAAATTGGCTTCAAAATCTTCTCGTTTACCAAGCATTTTTTGTGCAATATCAACGAGTCCATTGATCTCAACCTGAAAAGAATTTTTATTTGAGTTGAGTTGAGTAGGTTCAAATTCTAAAGCACCCATACCTCTTGTTCCGATAAAACAGAGTTGTTCTATGGGATTCATACTATTTTCGGGACGACCATTTTGTGCTAACCAAACATTTATAAGCTGATTTCCATATTTATCGGGTAATACATCTGCTAATAAACCTGGCAAGCCTTTAAATGTATCGTATTCGCTGTTTTTTGAAGGTCTGAGTTCAGGAAATGAAAATATGCGCTGACTGGATTGAATGGGCATTTTGACTGGTGCTAAATCTATCCCCAGCGATTTAAATTTAGGCTCGTATTCGAAACTGGCAAGGCCTTGATTCTCATCCCAAGCTACAGCCCCAACCGTCTGACCCCAAATTTTGACATATGCTGTTTTTATTTCTACCATTCGCTTTCATTTTGCTCATTATCATCCTTGCCTCTTGCTCTTTGCCTTTTTTGCTTATCCAACTTGGCCAGTTCCAATGGACTTAACTGACTTTCAATCTTAAAATTATCAAGTACATGCAATAAGTCAAGCGCTCTCAGAATTTGTAGTAGGGAAATCAATGAAACAGCTTCCCCTTTTTCAATTTGACTCACTGTCCAGCGATTAACACCGGCAGTTTCAGCAATTTTTGCTTGTGTTTTATTTTGCAGTAAACGTTGCTGCTTCACATACCCACCAATGGTAGAAATGATTGCCTTATCACTCATCGAAACCCAATCCATGTTGGTATTTGCCATCACTAATGCTTTTAAATATATTTAATGTTAGTATTCACCAGCATAAATATAAAAAAAAATAATTCACTTACAAATAATTATTGTTGGTAAATCCAATCACTATAAGCAATTATGATCTTTTATGCTGGGGTTCCCCATCATAAAAGATCATCTTAATTGTATGTAAATTAATTGGTGTTTTTACGGAATTGAACTCTAAATCAATGGACGATAGAATTCTTTAAGCCCAAATACTTTCTATAGAATAATTTACTCCTTAGTTTCCTGCATTAAGTTTCGCTAAAGCAGCTATCACATCGTTAGGCTCAGCACGATTTCTATAATCTGCATCTAAAAAGGCATATTGTATGATTCCTTTTTGATCGATAACGTAGGTTGCAGCTAAAGGCAATTCATCGCTTTCATCTCCATTGTAACTGTGCATATCGAAAGCTTTCTGGTACAAAGCTGCTACTTCAGGAGTAAGTTTAAATACGACACCATATTCCTTTGCTACTTTATTAGCAACATCGCTCAATACAGTAAATTCAAGTGAGTGTTTCTCCGTTGTGTTTAAAGACTGGTCAGGTATCTCTGGTGTTAGAGCGATTAAAGAAGCTCCTGCCTTTTGAAAATCAGGAAGTCGTTCTTGCAAATTATGCAAGGTAATATTGCAATATGGACACCATCCACCTCTGTACCAAACAAGAATAACCGGGCCTTTTTTTAGCTCATTATATAATGTAACCGGCTTACTCATTTGGTTATTTAAGGTAAAATCAGGAACCTTGTCTCCAATATTTAATGCTTTTTCAAGTATCCCAGAATTTTTTACGGCATCAATACCTTCAGCATAAGCCTTTTTCACTTCTTCTGGAGCAGCTTTTGTAAATTCCTCACGTCTTACATTCAATAATGAAGCTAATGGTGTGTTTTCAGTACTACTTTCTTCCCTACTATTAACTTGTTGTTTCGTATTCATTTCTTTTGATTTTCCTTCTTTACTGTCTTTCGTTTGACAACTTACAGTGATCAGTAAACCCGTGATTACTGTTAATATGGTTTTCGTATACATGATATCGTATTTATAATGATCTAGCTTGTTTTAAATAGATCTGTTAATGCACTTATTACTGTTGTCGGCTCAATTCCCCATGGATCAAAAACTGTATCTGGAGATCGTTGTACCCATGCGGAGCGCATGCCGTAAGAAACCGCTCCTATTACATCAAAAGGATTACTTGAGATTAACCAGGAATCGGATTTAGTAGAGTTTGTTTGCTGATTGAAATGCTCATAAACTAAAGGGCTTGGTTTAAAAACCTGTACATCTTCCACACTCACAATGCCATCAAAAAGATCGATAATTTCTGCATTTACCAAAAGTTCCGAAATAGCACTTGAACTTCCATTTGAGAAGGCAAATAATTTGTGTCCTGATTCCTTTAGCTTTTCCAATCCAGCTTTTACATCTGGGAAAGCTGGCAATACTGTATATCCATACATTAAATCACTTTGTTGCGCTTCACTTAAATCAATTTTAAAGACTTTACAACAGTATGTTAATGCATCTTTAGTACAAACCGAAAAGTCAACATATTTATTCATCAGTCCCCGTCTGAAAGAATATTCCAGTTGCTTATTTCTCCAAGTATCCATGAAGGATTTTGCTTGTTTTCCGATCAATTCTTCCAATGAATCAAAAATGCCAGATGTGTTTATTAATGTCCCGTAAACATCAAATGCCAATGTATATTTCATCCTTTAAAGTTTTACTAGTTTCTTACTCCCTTTCACTTCCAATTTTAGTAACCATACTCATCTTGCTCATTACATGCTTATAGGCATTTTTGGTATGAGGCAATGTGCAATCACTACAATCTTTATGTCCATTGGTATATTTGAAATTACCTCCACATTGATCTTTTAACATGTACAAGGGGCAAAAACAAAACAAACAATTAAACTCGGCCTCATTTTCAACTTTATGACAAGGGAAAAATTCGCACTTTGTATTTTGGGTAAATTTGTAATTCTCTGTAGTAAATTTGAATTTCATATGCGCTATAGTAAATCGGTTTTGTAAATAATTAACAGCTTATAAAGTCAGCATTTTTTCATCATTTTTAAGATATGCCGTTAATGGTTCTCCCATGTATTTAACGTCAAGATTTAAATTTTCCAATATTTCGCTTACACCGTAATTATCTGAGCAGGCCCGACATGCTTCAATCTGAACTCCAGCCGCCAGCATTTTACGAACTTCATTTTGTATTTCAACATCTTCACCAACAAGTTTAGCCGAAGGTCCCCAAATAATCACATTGACCTCTTTCCACCATCCCTGTTTCTTAGCATTGGTAGAATACATTGAGATCATGTTTATTACGGTATCCTTATTGTCAGTTGTCCAAAGTATGTTTAGTTTATCCATTTTATTTGATTTTTAGAAATCATTTTCATCCCTGTTGTATTTTTTTGGTAAAGACTGGGATTTTAATTTGTCCAAATTTATTAAAAAAAGGCTTGATCTCCTGGTATAAACATGCCCCTCTCGCAAATGCAGTCCAAATTTTTATTTATTTTGCCAGAATGAGGTTTTCATCTCTTTATTTTAACAAGTCCGCTAAAACCTGCTTGTATACATCTACAGATTGAGAACCAACAAGCGAACTGGATCGATTAAAAACTATTGTTGGCACCGATGATATTCCAGCATTTTTCCATAACGATTCCTGACTTAGAACACGTTCTCGAGCCTCATTATTCTCCAATCTTGCCATTGCCTCATCAAGGTTTAAACCAACACGTTTAACTTCCTCTTTTAGAATTTCACGATCAGAGACATTTTTTCCTTCCGTAAAATAGGCCGCAAACAAACGCATTTTCAGTTCGGTCTGCTTGCCCATTTCTTTTGCATAAGCAAGTAAAACATGTGCATCTCTGGTGTTTACAATTCTTTTTCCTTCAAAGAAATTAAATTCGAATCCAACACCTTCTCCTAGTTTTAGCATGTTTGACTGTGAATCTCTCCATTGTTCTGGAGAACTTCCATATTTTCGTTTTACATGATCCAAAATATCTTCCCCCTCTTTAGGCATATTCGAATTCAACTCGAACGGCTGCCATTCAATTTCCACCTTATCTTGTATTCCCATTTCAGAAATAGCTTGTTCCAGTCGTTTATACCCTACAATACACCACGGGCAAACAACATCCGATATGATGTCTAATTTTATTTTATCTGTCATATTAAAATTGTATTACTAAAATTATCCATTCTCCTTAATCGCTTATTACAACACAAACAATAAAGTTCGTCCTGATTCAACAATTTACTAATTCTTCGACCAAGTAAATTTTTCAAATGGCTTATCAATTGGTGTTTCGGCAATATGATTTGTGTAGTTGCTGATTATTTTTTGCGAAAGACCTAGAATAATATCCAATAGATGACGTTTCTCGTATCCTGCGGCGTAAAAAGCCTCTAATTCCTCACCAGAAACATTTCCACGCTTACGAACAACAGAAAGTGTCATTTCATGTAATGCTTGCAGTTTCTCAGTTGGCATTGCAGTTTGATTTCTTAAGGCTTCTGTTATCGCAGGATCTACTTTCATCATGTTCGCAATACCTGTATGTGCTGGCACACAGTAATGACATTCATGTTCTACATTAATTGTTTGCCACACCACTGTTAACTCATCATTATTGAATGAAGAATTAGAAAATAATTCATGCAACACTTGGTAAGCTTCAAGCAATTGTGGCGATTCAGCCAAAACTCCGTGCAAACCAGGTAACATACCAAAAGCTTTTACTGATTTTTCTAATAATACTTTACTGTTTTCCGGTGCTGAATCTATACTGTGAACTTTTAATTTACTCATGATTTTTCCTTTTATTATTATAATTATCTGATTTCAAAATTTTACTAAGCAACCGCTTAGTTTATTGATAAAAAAAATGCTAGAGATTTTCAAAAACATTTTCAATATAATCATCTAACTGATCTCTACTAAAAAACTTAGATGCCATCGACAATCCTAACATTGAAATTATTAAATAGTTAGCCTGTTTTTCTATCGTTTCCTCACTTTTGCCTGTATCAAATTTCAAATTATCCACAAATAAGTTTCTAACCTCATTTGTAAATTTAAAACTCTCCTCCATTATTAAACTGTCCGCACTTCCTCCTAATTCATTAACCGCATTCGTAACTAAACATCCTTTTTTAGTTTCATTTTCTTTCGAAAATTCAATAAAATCAATAAAGTATTGCTTAATTCCTTCTTTCCCATTTGCCGATACCTTTAGCTTATCTGTAAGTAGTCCTAATTTCTTTTTATAGCACTTTAAACTTTCCAAAAAAACACCTTCTTTACTTCCAAAACTAGAGTATATGGAGAATTGGTTGATACCCATTTCTTTTTCCAACATACGAGTTGAAGTAGATTCATAACCATTCAGCCAGAAAAGGTTCATCGCCTTTTCTATCACTTCCTCTTCAATATATTCTTTTCGTCTAGCCATTTTTTTTCTTACTACAATACAAAACTAAACAACTGCTTAGTTAAAAGCAAATTTTTAACTTTTTTTAATAATCCAAACTGACACAAAGCATATATTTCAATATATACCAGAGTTATTGAATAACAATTCAAATATGGAAGCTTGCGCATTTCAAAAAGTCGTCTTATCAATATAGCTAATGAGTTTTGCTTGCTGTTTTTTATTCTTTCTTAGCCTTAGCTCTTGTTTCAAGTTTATCCCCTTACTCCTTTCTTACAAGCCTATAAAAAAATTGCAACTTTAATTCATTTAACTATATTTGCTTAAATTTTAAAAAATAAAATTATGATTTCGGCTAACGCATATTTTAATGATACCGTAAAATCTTTAGGCTACACAACTGCATCGGGTAAATCAACTGTTGGAGTTATGGAAGAAGGCAACTATGAATTTGGAACTTCAATGCACGAAACAATGACTGTTCTTGAAGGTGAATTAATTGTATTACTTCCTAACAAAACTGAATGGAAATCTTACAAACCAAGCGAAACTTTTGAAATTGAAGCGAATGCTTCTTTTAAAGTAAAATCGATTGGACAAACCTCCTATTTGTGTCAATACAAATAATCAATTTGCTATAAAAATTATTAACTAGTTTAGCGACACGATACGTGTCGCTTCTCTATTCATTTATTATAAGTAACCCACCTCTTTAAAAAAAATCCACCTAAATACTGATCTCCATCTTTCGTTGTTGCAAGTTGTTTCCCATTGCCACTGCCAAAGAGTTAAAACTGTGGATAAAAGCAAAACCACCAACCTACTGGCCGGGATGTAGTTCACTCTCATGATCGCAGATTGCTGGGCACTTTCCTGTCCAACCGCTAGGTAGTTTAAGCAGGTTACAAACCCTGATATTCTGCAAATATTTACACAAAATATGGTATGTTTTTTATTATCCAAGTCATTTTATTCGAAGCAATAGAATAATCATGATTGTAGATTTGCAACTTTTCCCCGAACAAATAATTAAGCGATTTGTTTTATTACTGATTTTCCATATTCTTCAGGCGTTAAATAACCAAGGTATGAATGTTGCCGTTGCCTGTCGTATCATATTTCTATAAATTCAAAAATATCTATTCGGGCTTGAAAGTAGCTTTGATTTATTGTGATTTGCCATTTCAGATTTAATATCTTAAAGAAGTTTTCAGCGACTTATCCCAGCAATTACGTTTTCTGCTCATACTTTGTATCACATTACAACTTTTAATTCCTTACGGAATGATTCTGAAGCATATTGGATGCGCGATCAGAATAAAAGATCATCTAGTGACCTACAGTTTTCACAATAACGAATAACACTAACTATATTCAATTGGTATAATATGGAAGATAAACTGAGTGTACTGCTTAATAAAAGTATCAAAAAAAAATCTCAAAACCATTGGCTTTGAGATTTTTATATAACACTTAATTCTTTTAGTTACAAACAGCCACATCAAGATGAACGGCATAATATGCATATTCATCAACCGGCACAGTTAAATCTGTTCCTTTGTATGTGAAATGTCCAGCTGCAGGTCTCGTTGTTGGAAGAGTATCGTATCCTTTAATTTTCACAGCTTCATCATCATCTATTAACGACATACTATCACCAAGCTCAATTCTAATTTCACCGTTAACATATTCAACATAAGCACCGTCTACTACATATTGTCCTGCATATATTGCTTGCTGGCCACCAACAGAAGCGTCATAGTAAAACCACCAAGCACGTCCTTCTCCCTTAAAAGCACCACCCCATGCCGTTTCTAAACGACAATCAGCACACCAACTTGCAGGCAAAACAAAACCCAGATCATAAATACCCTCAGGAAGCACACCTTGTGGAAGCTCAGGAAGGCTATTAATATATTTGTAATCCTCGTCTGTCATTCCGGCTCCATTGGTTATATGCCAAACAATTTTCTGCAACATATCTTTTACATCATTGTAAAAACTACCTGCACCATCTCCATAATAAATCATATAATCTTCATAATTCACCATCTTACCTTGAAGAGTATTAACCAGTTCCATCATAACCTCAGATTGAGTTACACCCAATAATTTATATGAAGCACTATCATCTGAATCACTTTTCCCAGCATTTAAACAATATAAATACAAAGTTACAATTCTTTCCTCTCCAGGGGATAAACAAATAACCACAGGCGCTAATGATATGCCATTCTGATAACCTGGAAGATTAACTTCAAAAACGGTTCCTGCTCTCAAATAGACTGATCTCCATTCAGCAGAATTAGTATTTGTTATTGTTAAGGTCACAACAACCTCATCGCCAGAGCCTTGCGCAACTCCTTCTATAACCACTTCATCAAATGAAGCAGACTTTAAATTATCGCCAACACCAATTATTGGACTAAACACGAGGTCCTCATGAAAATCGTATTTTTCGACCTCAAGCTCCCCAACGGCATTTCCCATACCAGGAATTTCACCTGCCAATTCTGATTTTTCTTTTTCACAAGAATTAAATCCTAAGCCCAAGATGGCTATTATCAATAACAGTTTGCTTAATCTTTTCATATCTCTTTGGTTAATTGTTTTTATAATACTGATCTTAATAAAGATAAAGAAAAATTCATGAGTAAATCAGCAGTTTTAATTACTTGTATAAACAAACAATTGATCGTTTATTTTGAATCTATCATGGCAAAAGGCAACGTAAGGCAATGTATGTATGCCCTTTAGCCCTTTGTGCTTTAACATTAACCTATACGTTAGCATTTTAATATTTGATAAATATATTGTATTCTTTGATGAAATGAGCCTTATTAAAGATTTCTTGTTATATCGGAATTATGTATGCGTGCATGTGTGTATGTATGTGTACAGGGAGATAGTTTACAGTTGTACAAGTCACATGGTTGGCACTATGTGGTCTGTTAACCGAATACTCTTTTCTCTATATTTTAAAAATTTATCGTTTATGTAGCCTAAAAATACATCTCGATAAAAGACTTTACCTTTTTGCAAGAGATTTTTTAAGCTTCACATCAAATTAGAGAGAAAATCGCGTTTAAGAAATACAAAATCAGATCTTCAACAAAAATCATTCATAAATTTAATTATTACACACTAAGCACTCCTACTCTATTTTAAATATTATGCTTAGAATCAGTAGAAATTAATTCGACCAAGAAAAGTACTTATGAATTCATCTCCACAAATCATCAATTGAGAACTGCTGAAATAATGGTATGCTATTTGATTAGGAAATAATAATCATGCTAGTCGCTAGTTGTATGAGGAGAATAAATCAGAAAAAAACAGAACCTTAACAGTTGGCTAGCGTATTCTCAATTTTAAAATTAAATTTGCACCGTAACCTATATCCTACATCTATGAATAAAATGATACGCTACACAATTATTGCTCTACTATTTATTTCAGCGGCTTGCAGTACTGGAAAAAAAGCCTTGCAAAATGGAGATTACTATTCTGCAGTTATTAAATCGGTAGATCGGTTACGATCAAATCCCGATAAGGCAAAGGCACAAGTAACTTTAAAGAAAAGTTATCCATTGGCAGTGAACTGGTATCAGCAAGAGATTAGTACCCTTTTATCTTCGGGTGATCCATTTAAGTATTCGAAAACAGTTGGGCATTACCAAACCTTGAATCGTATGACTGACGAAATAAGAAGATGTCCTGGTGCTTTGCAAGTTATTCCTTATCCAAAACAATATCAGACTGAAGAGGATATGGCCAAGCAAAATGCAGCTCCGGAATGTTATGCTGCCGGAATGCTAGAGCTGGCGAAAGGCACTCGACAAAATGCAGTAACTGCCTTCTCACACTTCGAAAAAGCCAATAGTTTTGTTCCTAACTATAAAGATGTTAACGACAAATTGGCTGAAGCTGAGGATATGGCGACTTTGAAAGTAATTATCGATCATGTTCCTGTTAACTCGACTAAATATCAGCTGAGTGCTGAATTTTTTCAAGATCAGGTAACGCAATATATCTTTCACAATATCAAACGAAGATTTGTACGATTCTACACTCCTCAACAAGCTGAATTGGAGAAATTAGAATATCCTGATCAAATTATCGGGATGCGTTTTGAAGATTTTGTGGTGGGCCAAACTCACGATACAGATATCGAAAAGCAAGTAGTAAGTGCCGATAGTGTTGAAGTTGGCTCGACCAAACTAAAAAATGGCGAAACAATTAAAGTTTACAATATCGTGAAAGCAAAATTACATATTCACAAGCGCGAAGTGATTTCGAAAGGAATTCTTTCTCTACACATTATTGAATTCGACAATAAAAAAGAATTGAATAACAAACAGTTTGGTGGTCAATTTAACTGGTTTCACCAATGGGGAAATTACAATGGTGACGAAAGAGCTTTAACAAAGGAAGAATTGGAAATTTGCAATAGTGAGCCAATCCTACCTCCTGCTCACCAGAATTTATTTGTAGAATTTACAAAACCAATTTTCACTGATCTTACTTCAGAACTGCGACGGTTCTATAACAAATACTAAAATATTCAAACAAAGTTTACAAGCTAAAGGCTGTCCATTAGGATGGCCTTTCTCACTCTTAACAATTTGCATTGCTGTCCTTACAGTTATCACAACTGGGTGATTTCTTCTCATAATCGATCAATCTTCCTTTTGAATCGTGCTCGAAACTGCAACAAGTACTAAGTGCTTCTTTTAGCAAGGAACGACCACGCTGAACCCGCGATTTGGCTGCAGAATAAGAGATGTGTAATTTATCGGCCAGCTTCTTCTGACTTAAACCGTTAAGCTCTGTCATTAAAAGTGCATCCCGATAATCTTCAGGTAAAGATTTAATCATAGGAACAATGCAAGACTGAATATCCTGCAAAGCAATAGGTTCATCTTCATCTTCCAAATCGTTTAATTCATCCAGACTTCCATCAAGTGGATTTGCTTTTCGATAGTAATCGATAATGGTATTGCGGGTAATTTGGAACAACCAGGCTTTTATCTTCTTATTGTCCTGCAAACTATCAATTCTTGTGTGAATTTTAATGAATACTTCCTGTAAAATATCATCGGCCATCGAAGAATCCGATACTCTCTGTTGAATAAAAGAAAGCAACTGCTTGTGATATGTTTGCCAGATATGTTCTACCATTCTTGAGAAATTTATTTTGGTAGACGCAAAAATACAAAAAAGAAACAGTAATCTGTATCGATTCTAAATAATATAAGGATAGCTACTACCAGCTTTCAGGGTTTATAGGGCGAACCACTTAAAATCCGCCAAAATCTGAAAGCCAATAACAGCCTGAAAATTAATTAACATTATCACATTTCGTAATTAAACTTTAGTCTGATCTGCTTTAATTACATCCGCAATTTCCTCCGCAAGCACATCCGCTTCCTGCGTATTTAATGTCTTTAAATTGATCAGAAATAGATTCTTCTTTTTTATCCTCCGGCGCACACTGACAAGGGCCAAGTCCCTGACATGCACAATCCTTAAGAGGCTTTTCCTCCTGTGCATTTACTACCTGACTTACCAATATCGCATTCACCGATTGATCGTTGCAACACACTCCCGTATGATACAACTGAGATCCACAACATTCATTATTCATATGCTTCTTGTTTTTTTTGATTTCACTTCAATTTTCTAGTCTTATTTGGGTAGACGTAGTGTTTGAGAAAAAGACGCAAAAAAAAGAGGTAGAAAAATAATTTTCTGCCTCTTGCTATATTTTTAACCACTTATTTGTCGCGATGAATCAAATTGTAGTCAATTAGTAATGTTTTAAAAAACTGTAAGGGCTGCATCTCAGTCTTAATTTCGAGCTTTTCCATTACATTCTTTCGTGCACGTAATCCAAATTGCAATTTTTCAACCGGATCCTCCAAACTCTCGATCTGGGCAATCACCTTTTTGAACAGAGGAAGATCTCGTTCATTAATATTTTTTGATTCAGGAAAAACAAGCTCATAATTTTCCGGGATATCGACTAAAATAGTATTTTGAATTGATACTTTCCGTTTTGTTTTAATTACTGTTGTTTTTGCAAGAATGTCGCCTAATCGTTGTCCTTTTTCGCCGATTACAATGCAAAGAATTCCACAAATGCCATAAGTCAATGAAATATCAATCAACCTAAACATCCATCGAATCAAATAATTCGAAAAAGTTGGCGCAGATCCATCCACCATACTCACTTTAATTTTCATGATCTTTTTACCCGGTGTTTGCCCATTCATAAAAACTTCAAACAGCAAGGTGTAAAATAACAAAGGAATCATGAACAACAACCCCCAAACCTTACTTTCCCCTAGTATACCCGCGAATAGCATTATAATTATAGACATGACAAATAAGAACAAGAAATCGAGTAAACTTGCTGAAATTCTTTCGCCTACACTAGCCAATTGAAAATTAATTCGAACATTTTGAGTTGTTTCTATTCCTACATCTGCCATTGCAATCTATATTTTTTGTGCAAACGAATATACCTATCATAAGAAAGCAAAAGAAATTTTTAAATAAATATTTTCAACATTTAAAATCATTCGACTGACTTATTGCTAGTTAGTAAACAATTTTACAATTTAACCTTAATCCTTTATTTGTATTTTTGTTTAATTACAATAACTTTAGCTTTGTTTTATAGAAACCCCCTAAATGAAAGAAGTAGTTTTTCTGGATCGTAACAGCAAAAAATGGAAAGAATTTGAAAACATTCTCACTAATGAATCACATAGTGATCCGGATGCCATCGCTGATTTATACATTCAATTAACGGATGATCTATCCTACGCTCAAACCTTTTATCCTAACTCTTCAACAACTGATTACCTAAATCAACTAAGTGTAAGTGTTCATCAGGAAATCTATAAAAATCAGAAAGCTGAAAAGGGAAAATTCAAACAATTTTGGACTACCGAATTGCCTTTAATCCTTTTCCAGACACGAAAACAATTACTCTATTCTTTACTGATATTTCTTGTCTCAACAATTTTAGGTGCTGTATCTGCAAGTAACGAACAGTCTTTTGTGCGTGCTATTCTTGGTGATAACTACGTGAATATGACCATCGATAACATTAAAAAAGGAGACCCAATGGCCGTTTATAAACAGGAAGGACAGACAGCAATGTTTCTTGGAATTACCATTAACAACATTAAAGTATCATTTATGGCTTTTGTTTTTGGAATACTTACCGCTTTTGGTACGGGTTACGTTCTATTTAACAATGGGGTTATGCTGGGAGGTTTCACCTATTTCTTTGTTGAAAATGGATTGTTTTGGGAAAGCACCCGAGTCATCTGGATTCATGGAACACTTGAAATATCAGCAATTATAATATCGGGAGCAGCAGGAATTGTTTTGGGAAACAGTATGATCTTCCCAGGTACTCTGCCTCGAAAAACATCCATGCAAATAGGAGTTCGTAAAGGCATCAAAATTATTATAGGAATAATTCCAATGTTTATAGTTGCCGGCTTTTTAGAAGGCTATGTAACCCGCCTTACCGAAATGCCTATGTGGCTTAGCTGGGTCATTATTATTTGTTCCCTCCTATTCGTTATTTGGTATTTTATTATTAACCCCAAACTCGTTTATCAAAAAATAAGTAATTCCTAAAAACCCAATCTAATTTTTTAAAGAAATGACAGACAGTAAATTACAACTCGAAAAGAACCGTGATTTCGGAGAACTCTTTAACGACACATTCCTTTTTATTAAGTACAATTTCAAAAATTTACTAATGGGAATGATCTATTTTGTTATTCCTTTTGCATTATTACAAGGAATAGCACTCGGAGTGTATCAATATCAATCATTATCATCTATTACTGAGCAATCATCAAATCCATTTGCAGCAATGGAAGGAGCAATGAGTTCAATGTTAATCACCTATCTGTTTACCATGATTACCTATACATTTGCAATGGCATTTGTATTCCAATATATCAAACTATACAAAACATCGGAAAATAATGAAGTTGAACTAAAACAAGTTTGGAAATTGATGCTTGGGGTTGCTCCAAAAATTTTCCTATCAATATTTGTTATTGGACTTCTATCAGGCCTTGGCTTTGTTTTCTTAATTATTCCAGGTATTTATTTAATGATTTGTTTTAGTCTGGTTATCCCAATTATTATATTCCAAGGCGATTCGCTTGGCGAAGCTATGAGTTCTTGTTTTTCACTAATTAAAAATAACTGGTGGCTAACATTTGGTTTTCTACTAATACTAGGCGTGATAGCTACAGCATTGCAATTTGTTTTCCAATTACCTGCCGTTATTTATCAAGCAATTGCAGGTTTTCAGATGGTGCAAAATGGAGTTACATCAACGAGTCAAAGTTTAAGTATTCTATTTTCTATTTTCCAATCAATGGGAGCATGCTTAATGCAGATAATTCCATTTGTAGGAATTGGAATTCTTTACTTTAGTCTTGTAGAACAAAAACAAAATCCTGCATTATTAAAAGAGTTGGAAAACGTTGGGGCGAATGAGTAAAAAAATACTAGCAATACTATTTATCGGCTGGCTCCACTTCTTTATTGGAACCAGCCCTATTTTAGCACAGGAAACTTTCAATTCAGATAGCCTTGTGATGGATACTGGGCAAGTTCAACTATGGGAAAAATCTGTTCCTGAAGAACGAATTGAAAATTACCGCAAACAAAGCGATTTTAATTACAATTTAACTGAAGTAAAACAGGAAACTGTTTGGGGACGTTTTGTTCAATGGATTAAAAATTGGTTTACTATCATGATTAAAGGGCTTGGAGTTATCTGGTATTTAAGATACATTATTCTTGCCGCTCTGGTTCTATTGCTAATCACCCTAATTTATCGCAGTAAATTTACAGGTTTATTTCATCCCAATCAGGAAGTTACAGCCATGGAATTTAGCGATACAGCAAATCCAACAAAGGTAAATTGGGAACAAAAAATTAAAGAAGCACATCTTCAAAAAGAATACCGCTTAGCAGTACGCTATCATTATCTATCCCTTTTAAAAGGCTTAAGCCAGCATAAAATTATTGCCTGGAAATCGGAAAAAACCAATTACGATTACATCAAAGAAATAAAACATGATAAAATAAAAACAGATTTCATTGAATTAAGCGAATTGTACGAGGCCGTTTGGTATGGAGATTTCCCCATTGCTAAACATGATTATCATCAAATTGATGATGAATTTGCACGTTTGAACATTCTAGTATCACAAACCAAAGAATTCGCCTCATGAAAATAAATATCCCTAAAAATGCGTTTCCCGTAATTGGAATCTTGATTATCCTGATTCTAATGGAACTTTTTGCCCCTCAGCCAATCGACTGGACAAGAAGTTTTAATGAGGATGACAAACGCCCGTTTGGTTGTTTTCTCTTGCGTGAATTAATAGAAGAAGAATTCTTCCCTGAACAGGAATTTGAAATTAGTAGAGAGGCTATTTTCAACTATCCGATTCTTGACAGTCTCGCGCCAAACAAGAATTATATTTTTGTGACAGATGATTTTTCTCCACAGAAATGGGAAATTAAACGACTACTGAATTTGGTTAAAAATGGAAATCAGATAGTAATTGCAACATCTAATTTGGGTAAAGTTTTCTCGGACACCATACATGTGCAATTTAACAGCGATCTTGAATTTACAGATCTGGCCGTAAAAAATGCAAGGTCTCAGAATTTTGAAAACCCAAATTTAAAAGATAAAAACAACTCAAAATATTCAAAAGCATTTGATAATACATCAATTAATAAATTTCACAAGGACAGTCTGATCGTTTTGGGACGCGACAACCAAAAAAGAATTCAATTGGTAAAGATCCCCTATGGCAAAGGAAATTTTTTCATAAGCAGTCAGCCTTTAGCCTTCACAAATTACAATGTGGTTCAAAACAAAAATGCAGATTATATTGCAGGCGTATTCAGCTACTTACCTGCCAATCCTATAGTTTGGGATGAATATTACAAACCTCTTAGAGCTTTACGATCGACTAGTCCAATTGTATTTTTGCTCTCAAGTCCACCCTTAAAAATGGCGTACTATCTTCTTTTGACTTGTCTTATTCTTGTTCTTATTTTTCAAGGAAAACGCAAACAAAAAATGATTCCAATACTAAAACCGATTCCCAATACAACTCTGCAGTTCATTAGAACAATGGGTAGATTGTATTACAATCGTAAAAACCACAAAGACATTGCCCTCAAAAAAATAAAATACCTAAAAGAATTCTGTAAGAGTCGTTACCACATCGATCTAAGCATCGATACTTTAAATGAAGTAAGTAAACGATCGGGAATTTCCTTAAAAACTCTTGAAATTCTATTTAAACTAATAAACAAAATATCAAATTCCAATAACATCTCGAAAGAAGAATTGGAAGACTTAAATTCTAAAGTTGATTACATTTATAAATCCGGCAAATAATATAAACGCAGAATGGAAAATAAACCTCAATTTAAAAACCGTATCGATTTGGAAGAACTCAATCATTTGGTTGCACAAATTAAATACGAGATTAAAAAAGTAATTATTGGACAAGAGAAAAATATCGACCTATTGCTTGTTGGTTTATTTGCCCAAGGACACGTTTTAATTGAAGGTGTTCCAGGAATTGCTAAAACCCTTTCTGCAAAACTATTGGCAAAATCAATTTCTTCCGATTTTTCGAGAATTCAATTTACTCCGGATTTAATGCCTTCGGATGTTTTAGGAACCACAATTTTCAACCTAAGTACATCTAAATTTGAGTTTAACAAAGGTCCTATTTTCTCCAATATCATTTTGATAGATGAAATTAACCGTGCTCCGGCAAAAACCCAATCGGCTCTTTTTGAGGTAATGGAAGAGGCTCAAATCACTATTGATGGAACAACTCATAAAATGGAGCAACCGTTCTGGGTGATTGCAACACAAAACCCTATTGAACAAGAAGGTACGTATCGTTTACCAGAGGCCCAACTGGATCGTTTTCTGATGAAAATAGAATTCACTTACCCTGATGAACTGGAAGAACTTGAAATTCTGGCAACCAAAAATGAACGAAAAGGTAAAAACGAAATTGCGGTAATTTCAGAAGTCCTGAATTCGGAACAAATCAACCAGTTGCGTCATCAGGTACAGGAAATACATATCGAAGAAAATCTTCAAAAATACATTGTTCAAATTGTTCAAAGTACAAGAAATCACCCTGGAATTATTTTAGGTGCTTCTCCCAGAGCATCGGTTGCAGTTATGATGGCCGCAAAAGCACTTTCCGCTATTAGAGGCAGAGATTTCGTTACTCCGGATGATATTAAAGAGGTTATTATTCCGGCATTGCATCACAGATTGATATTAACTCCTGAAAAGGAAATGGAAGGTGTTCTTCCGAAGCAAATAATTGCACAGATTATAGAAGGAATTGAAATTCCACGATAGTAGCAACCAGTCAGTTCCATAAATTCATTGTTCACAACAAAAATGAACTACAATTAATGAAATTCATTAAATCGATATATCTAACACAAAATTTGTACTGGGGAATGGTTCTTTTGGCTTTAATTTCCATTCTCGGGCATTTTATCCCTCTGCTGTTTCCTGTCGCCCGACTTCTCTTACTTTTGTTTTTCGTATGCCTCGGACTGGATATTTTTATTCTATACCGAAGTAAAAAAGGCATTATCGCATCACGAAAGTGCCCGGAGAAACTATCCAATGGAGATGACAATTCCATTTCAATATTTGTAGAAAACGAAAACCCTTTGGCTACAAGGATAGATATTATCGATGAATTGCCTGCTCAGTTTCAAAAAAGAGATTTTCTTTATTCTTTTCAGCTAAAATCTGGAGAGAAAAAACAAATCGATTACGACGTAAGACCCACTGAAAGAGGCGAATATCATTTTGGACTTTTGAATGTATATGTCTCCTCTTTTTTGCGACTGATCCAAAGAAGATATAAAATAGAGGCCGAACAAATGCTTCCATGTTATCCTTCTTTTATGCAGATGCGACAATACGAATTGCTGGCTTTTTCGAATCGACTAAATGATTATGGGGTAAAACGAATCAGACGAATTGGTCACCAGATGGAATTTGACCAAATTCGGGAATATGTGAAAGGTGATGATTACAGAACCATTAACTGGAAAGCGACCGCTCGCAAATCACAAATAATGGTGAACCAGTACCAGGATGAAAAATCGCAACCTGTGTACTGCCTTATTGATACGGGACGATCGATGAAAATGCCCTTTAATGGGTTAACTCTTCTTGATTATGCCATTAATACCAGTTTGGTAATTTCGAACACTGCCGTAATTAAAAATGATAAAGCTGGTTTAATCTGTTTTGGGAAAGATATAAATGCGCATATTCCTGCTGATGGAAGAAGAACACAAATAAGAAAAATAATGGAGGTTCTGTACAATCAGAAAACCAATTATCCTGAGTCAAATTATGAATTACTGCACAGTTCAGCCCGGCGATTACTTCGAAACAGAAGCTTACTAATTCTGTTCACAAATTTTGAGAGTCTTGATTCAATGAAGCGTCAGCTACCCTATTTGCAAGGCTTGGCAAAAGATCATTTGTTAATGGTTATCTTTTTTACAAATACAGAGATTCAGGAAATAACTCAACAATCAGCCAAAACCATTGAAGAGATTTACATTAAAACCATTGGCGAAAAGTTTATTTACGATAAAAAATTAATCGTAAAAGAATTGGAAAAATATGGAATTCATGCGATATTGAGTGACCCAAAAGATCTGACTATTAACACACTCAACAAATATCTTGAATTTAAGTCCAGAGGATTGATCTAAATGGAAAAATGAATTGAGACAATGGATATGAGAAATACGCGAATCATGAAACACATTTATCTTCTTCTTGTATCTGTTCTAACACTTTCGAATTGTGCAAACGCTCAAAATCCTAAAGTTGAAATCACAACTACTTTAGGCACAATTGAACTGGAAATTTTTGAAGACAAAGCTCCTGTTACAGCAAGGTATTTTATGCAGAATGTAGATAACAATGTCTTTAAAGATGCTTGCTTCTATCGTGTAGTTCGAATGGATAACCAACCAAACAGCGATATTAAAATTGAGGTGATTCAAGGTGGTTTGTACTTCGAGGAGCTAGTAGATCAGAAACCAACAATTGCTCATGAAACAACAAAAGAGACTGGCATTTTACATACCAACGGTGTTATTTCTTTGGCTAGAAATAATCCTGGATCAGCCTCCACGGAATTCTTTATTTGTGTAGGAGAGCAACCAAATTTAGATTTTGAGGGAATGCGTAATCCCGACGGACAGGGATTTGCAGCCTTTGGTAAGGTGACAAAAGGAATGGATGTAGTCAAACTAATACAGGAGCAAAAAGACAATGGACAAATGCTGGTAGAACGAATTGACATTTTATCGATAATCCGAAAATAGATTATACAATCGAAATCAATTCCCGAATATTTTGAATCTCACTTACTCCAGCCTTTTGCAGTTCTTCCTCACTTACCATTTCGTGCTCCCAAGTTGTGTGAAATGGAACATGAACCGCTTTTCCTCCCAAATTAAGTACTGGAATAATATCCGATTTTAAGGAATTACCAACCATTAAAAACTCATTGAAATCAATATCTAAATGTTGAATTAACTTTTTGTAATCATCTTCTTTCTTATCACTCATTACCTCGATGTGATGAAAGTATCTTAACAAACCTGATTTTTCCAACTTCCTTTCCTGATCCAATAAATCACCTTTCGTAGCAACAATTAACTTGTATTTTCCCTGAAGACTTTCCAGTACCTCAACTACACCATCGAGCAATTCAATGGATTTATTCATTTGTTGCTTTCCCAACGAAATAATTGACTGAATTTTTTCCGAGCTAATATTTCCCTTTGTGATTTTCAGGCTGGTTTCAATCATCGATAAAATAAATGCCTTTGTACCATACCCATACAGAGGAATATTGCCTATTTCTGTGGCAAACAATTCTTCGCTAACCTCTTCAATGCTCATCCCATTTTTCAACAGATTACAAAACTCCATTTCAGATTCTCTAAAATAGGGTTCATTCACCCAAAGGGTATCGTCCGCATCAAAAGCTATTACTTTTATTCCTTCCATGTTCACTTTTTTTATTAGCACAAAACTGCAAAAAGACATCAAGAATACAAAAACTGAATTGCGAAAACACACAAAATAGTTACAAAAACAAAACCTGACGAATATTCCAAATGCGACAACCGACTCATTACCAATTAAATTTGACTTTACTTATACAAATCCGTAAATTTAAAATACACATCCTGCTAAAGACATTAACCTATGGAAAAACGTATGTTATTTCAAGACAGTCCATCTCAATTTTATCTGCTTGTGGCCCGAATTATCGGATTCCTGATTACCACTGTTTTCATTCTATTTATGGTACCTAAATTTATTGTCTTACTAAGTAACGAACCAACCAACAGCGAAGGATGGGTATTACTCTTTTATCTTCTTTCACTTGCCTATGGAATTGGCTTTTTGTTAACCTTTTGGAAAGTCGGTTTGGGAGGTTTACTACTCGTAATCAGCAGTGTCTTAATTACACTTTACTCATTTATTGATTCTAAAAGTTGGGCCGTTTTTCTTTTCTTTATCCCTCTTTACTTCCCGGGTATTTTATTCCTGATATATTGGAAAAAAGACCAATCCTAACAATCTCGATAAGTCATTAACCTTCTCACTATAGGCTATGTACAACATGCTCTTCTGGGAAGAAATCAAAGTAACTGGTTGTTACGTATTCGTAATCAAACAATGAATTAATCAATTAAACACGAACAAATCTCAACAAAACAGATACTCACCGGGCTTCTCAACGATGAATAAAGTTTACTAAATAAAGACTATTTTAATGATGATTTCTTAACCTTCTTTACCGAAATTATATTCTTTTGGTTAAGAGGAAGATTATTATCCCATCGATAGGCAACAAAAACACCATCATTGGCAATGCAACCATCCACACAGCACAAATTGCTGCGAACAACACCTGCCTTATCCCCCAAGCAATAGTGTCCGAAAAATACCGGCTTCTCATTTTCAGGGTAAAGTGGAATATCAAAATAAAGTTGAGATGGAATGCTGTATTCAGGCAGGTGAAATCTATTTCCAAACGAAATATCTTCAAAACTTTTCCCATTCATTGGCTCCCACCACTTAATTCGATAGGCCGAACGCTTAAAACCATAACCATCTTTCAGCACTAAATTATCAGGAAAAGCAAACTCTCTCCCCTTTAGCAGCAACATAGCCGCATTAAAAACCTCACCTTTTTCATAATATATTTTTGTCAGAAACTTCTTGCTCAAACAATTTTCCGGATTTTCTTTTTTAAGAAGTTCAATCGCTTTCTGATCCCAACAAGCATGAACGACACGAAATCCTTCCAGCTCGAGGAATATAGGTAAAGACCGCATCCAT
The DNA here is from genome assembly GCF_002356295.1 of Labilibaculum antarcticum. Taxonomy (NCBI): domain Bacteria; kingdom Pseudomonadati; phylum Bacteroidota; class Bacteroidia; order Marinilabiliales; family Marinifilaceae; genus Labilibaculum; species Labilibaculum antarcticum. The sequence continues at coordinate 428,993 of NZ_AP018042.1, forward strand.
TTCAGATAGGATTTTCGTTTCACCTTGTCTAACCGGAACTCTTCGTAGGTCTTTTTAATTTGAGTTTTGTTCTTCAAATTATGTGCTCTTAAAAACAGGCCATCACTATCTTTGGTATAAAATGCAAGTACATTTAGTTCATGATTTCCCACTATAGCATAGGCATTCCCTGCAGTAACCATTTCCCGGACAATTCTTAGTGTTTCAAAAATTCCCGGTCCACGATCAACGTAATCACCAACAAAAACAGCTTTTCTTTCAGGATGAAAATATCCTTCTTTGCCTTCCTCATAGTCCAGACTTAGCAACATATGTTTCAATGTATTTGCCTCACCATGAATATCTCCTATAATATCGTACACGCTAATTTTATTATTTATTCAATCAAAAATATAAAAAAATCCCGAGAACGAATTCTCAGGATCAAAATCATATTAGTAACAAGAAGAATTATCTGCTAGAATTTAAATAAATCATTAACAACAATCTTTTTCTTGGCCTTCTTTTCTCCACTGTAGAAAAACTCATTTGTTTTACGATTATAGGAATAATCCTTTTTCCAGTCTTCAAAATTTTCAACAATCTGCTCTAAACCATTAATAAACAACAAAACCTCTTTGTTTGTTGTTGTAGGATGCAAAGACCAACGCACCCATCCTGGTTTGTGTGTTAAATCGCCTGATGTAATTTCATCGGTAATGGCTTGCGATTGCATCTCACTAACCTCTAACAGATAATGTCCGTAAGTTCCTGCGCAAGCACAACCCCCTCTCACCTGAATCCCGAATCGGTCATTCAATAATTTCACCAATAAATTATAATGAATGTATTCTACATAGAATGATAAAATACCCAAACGGGTTTGAATATTATCAGCCAACACATGAACATCTTTCACTGCTTTTAAACGTTCAAATGCCAAATCAAGAAGTTCGGCCTCTCTTTTAGCGATATTTTCAGTTCCCATTTGATTTTTCACTTCAATTGCCAATGCAATTCGAATTGATTGCAAAAATCCTGGAGTCCCACCGTCTTCGCGAAGTTCAATACTATCAACATATTTGTATTTCCCCCATGGATTTGTCCAGTCAACTGTTCCTCCACCCGGATTATCAGGTACTTCGTTCTTGTATAGTTTCGAATCGAAAATCATCACACCAGAAGAACCGGGTCCCCCCAAAAATTTATGGGGTGAAAAGAAAATACCATCCAATTTTTCCAATTCATCTGCCGGATGCATGTCGATATCAACATAAGGAGCTGATGCTGCAAAATCGATAAAGCAAACTCCACCAAATTCGTGCATTAATTTTGCCATTTGATGGTATGGAGTTACAATACCTGTTACATTCGAACAAGAAGTAAACGATCCAATCTTCATTTTGCGTTCCTTGTATTTCTCCAACTGAATTCTCAATTCATTCAGATCAATGGTCAGATCTTTTCCCGGAGGAATCACCACTACATCCACATTGGTTTCGTACCAAGAAGTTTGATTGGAGTGATGCTCCATGTGCGTAATGAACACAACTGGTTTTTCCCTTTCTTTTTGACAAATCTGTCTCCCAATAATTCCACAACCTTTCAGGCCAAGAATACGCTGCAACTTGTTAATTACAGCAGTCATTCCGAATCCTGCATGAATAATCACATCATCTGGTCCTGCGTTAACGTGCTCTTTAATTAAGACTTGCGCCCGGTGATAGGACTGAGTCATCAGAGTACCCGTTTCATTGGTTTCGGTATGCGTATTTGCAACATAAGGACCAAACTCCTCCGCTATTTTCTTTTCAATAGGTGCATATAAACGACCGCTTGCAATCCAATCACCATATACGATTTTCTGCTTTCCGAATGGAGAATAGAAACTGGCATCGTGACCAATCGTATTTTTACGAAATTTCTTAAAATAATTTTCCAGATTACTCATTTAGTGTTAGGCTTAAGTATGTTATTGTTGTTTGTGTCGCACAATTATTAATTATCCTTTCCTTAAAGACAATCAAAAACCCATTCTGGGTGAAAAATCGTTAGAAAAAAAAACACTTATTTATTCCTCTCCTCTGAATCCAGCGGGAAATTAGATATTCTGCAAGTGAAAATCAAGGAGTTTCCTCAGGTTTTTAACCATTTACATATTAAAGTACTCCTGAAGAAATACATTTACTGTTTTTTAATACATACAGCTTGTTTGGGACAGGCTAATCAGCTATTTTTGGGATTCGTAAAAAGAAGTGCATCCTTACAATTTAGAAGTAAATGAAAACGATTATACAACTCTTTGAGAACAGTGTTGATCAATTTGGCAAAAACCCATTTTTATGGGAAAAAACCAATTCAAGCTATCAATCTGTCAGTTATGAATCATTGTACGAAGAGGTACAGCAATTTGCTGCAGGCTTGTTTTCGTTAGGGATAAAAAAAACAGATCGAATTGGTCTCCTTTCGGAAGGCCGAAATGCCTGGGTTCTTTCAGAACTTGGGATTTTATTTGCTGGCGCAGTCAATGTTCCTTTATCCGTAAAGTTAGATGCTCAAAACGAACTCAAATTTCGATTGAATCATTCGGAAGCCTGTATTGTTGTTGTTTCAAAAAATCATCTCGAAAAAATCAGATCAATTAAGGATCATTTAGAAAGTATTGAAACCATAATTGTTCTTGATGAAAACATTGAGCTTCAAGAAAAAGAAATTTCACTATCTCAACTAATAAAACTGGGTAAAGAGCTATCTGAAAATGACCGTTCTGAACTAAATGAAATACAAAAAAACATTGAGGCAGATGATGATGCAAATATCTCCTACACCTCAGGAACTACTGCCGATCCGAAAGGAATTATTCTTACGCATAATAACTATGCAAGCAATGTTTATCAAGCTTCGAGCTTAATGGAAATTCCCGCCAGCTTTAAAACCTTGCTGATACTTCCTTGGGATCATTCATTTGCTCACACAGCAGGAATTTACAGTTTCATGCTAAAAGGTGCTTCTATTGCGGCTGTTCAACAAGGAAAATCTTCAATGGAGGCCTTGAAGAATATCCCAAATAACATCAAAGAAATTAAACCTGATATTATATTGAGTGTTCCGGCTCTGGCTAAAAACTTTAAAAAGAACATTGAAAAAGGCATAAAGGCCAAAGGTCCTAAGGTCGAGAAGCTTTTTAACAAAGCCCTCGAAGTGGCCTACAAGTACAATGGTTCTGGTTGGGACAAGGGGAAAGGTTCTCGTATGTTCCTTAAGCCATTGTACATGTTCTACGATAAAATATTATTCTCGAAGGTGAGAGAGAATTTTGGTGGTAACTTAAAATTCTTTGTTGGCGGAGGAGCTCTCCTAGACATTGAGTTGCAACGCTTCTTTTATGCAATTGGGATTCCTATGTATCAAGGATATGGATTATCGGAAGCCTCACCAATCATCTCTTCCAATGCACATCACAAGCATAAATTAGGATCTTCAGGATTAATTGTTCAGGATATGGATTTAAAAATCTGCGACGACAATGGAAACTCTCTTGCTGTGGGAGAAAAAGGCGAAATTGTAATAAAAGGTGGCAATGTGATGAAAGGCTACTGGAAAAATGAGAAAGCTTCGGCTGAGACTCTTCGCGATGGCTGGTTGCATACCGGTGATATGGGATATGTGGATCAGGATGGATTTCTTTACGTTTTGGGTCGGTTCAAATCTCTTTTAATTGCCAGCGATGGTGAAAAATTTAGTCCTGAAGGAATTGAAGAAGCATTTGTAGATCAATCCCCCTTACTGGATCAATGCATTCTACATAACAATCAGGATGCTTATACAATTGCACTTATTGTCCCCAACAAAGGAGCTATTATGTCTCAATTAAAACCTCATAATCTTACTTTAGAATCGGAGGAAGGGCAAATGATGGCTTTGAAGCTCATACAAAATGAATTAAATCAGTATCGTCCGAGAGGAAAACACGAAGACATGTTCCCTCACAGATGGTTGCCAACAGCAATTGGAATTTTACCTGAAGCTTTTACCGAAGAGAATAAGCTGTTGAACTCAACCATGAAAGTGGTTCGCGACAGGGTGAATAGCTATTTTAAAGAATATGTCGATTTTCTATATACACCAGAGGGAAAAAACATTTTTAATTCAAAGAATAAAGAGAGCCTGAAAAATGGTTTAAAACAGCAGTCATTCAATTAATATTAAATTAACTATTTGAATTCAATTCAGATAGTAATTAATTAGTAAATTTGGGGGAATTTAAACAATATCGAATGTTAAACACTAAGATAAGACTAAGACAAATACTTACAATTGCAATCCTGCTGATTTCTTGTAACAGCTTTGCTCAGACTAGTGAAAGAGAAGCATACAGTGGCAAAGCGCCTAAATACATATTCTATTTTATTGGCGATGGTATGGGCTTATCACAATCAAACGCAGCCGAAGCTTATTTGGGAGCTTTGGAAGATAGCAACGGAATTAAAAAATTACAGTTAAGCACTCTTCCTAATCAAGGATTTTATACGACCTACGCACTGAACCGTTTTATTACAGGATCGGCGGCTGCAGGTACCGCACTTGCAACGGGACATAAAACTACAGTCAACACCATTTCTATGGATGCTGAACGATTAATTCCCTTTAAAACCATTGCCGAAATGGCGAAAGACAAAGGCTATAAAGTAGGAATCGTATCCTCAGTATCCATCGATCATGCTACACCTGCTACTTTCTATGCCCATCAGCCTACCCGTAACATGTATTACAATATTAGTCTGGACTTAAGCAAAAGTGGATTCAACTATTTTGCCGGCGGCGGATTCAAGCATCCCGAAGGAGATGGAACAACAGAAGAGAAAAATTCCCTGTCGAATTTTGGAATGGGAGCAACTGCAGATATTGAAGAGTTAGAGCCTAACTCAATGCGAGTTGCTGAATCGAGAGGATATACTTTTGTGAATACCATTCAGGATTTTAAGAAACTAAAAAAGGGAGATGATAAAATTATTGCGATTGCCCCTAAACTAGCTGCTGGTTCTTCCCTTCCCTATTCAATAGATCAGGAAAATGAATCGGATATTTCATTGGCAGATTTCACCGAAAAAGGCATCAAACTTTTGGATAATTCCAAGGGATTTTTCATGATGGTTGAAGGTGGAAAAATAGATTGGGCCAGTCATGCCAACGATGCTGCAACGGTAATAAAAGAAGTATTACAATTCGATAAGGCTGTAACAAAAGCGATCGAATTTTATAATAAACATCCGAAAGAAACATTAATTCTTGTTTGCGGTGATCACGAAACAGGAGGTTTGGCATTGGGATTTGCCGGAAGCCATTACAATTCATCTTTTAGCTTGCTTCAATACCAAAATACATCCTACGAGGCATTTTCGAATAAAATAGCTTTGTATAAAAAAGAACATGCCGATAACTACAGTATTGCAGATGGTTTAGAAATTGTAAAAGAGAATTTTGGCTTGGGCGATGCCTCGAAAGGCTTAGAATTAACTCCTTTTGAAAACCAGCAACTAAAAGATGCCTTTGTAAAAAGCATGACCTATGTTGATACGATGACAAAAAACGATCAGTTCTATTTACTGTACGGAAGTTACGATCCTTTTACAGTAACCGCCTGTCATATTCTATCGCACAAAGCAGGTATCGGCTGGACATCTTATTCGCACACTGCAACACCAATTCCAATTCGATCGATTGGGGTAGGATCAAAACTATTCACAGGTTTTTTCGACAATACCGACATACCTAAAAACTTGATGAAACTAATTGAAACCAAATAAGAGTTGAAACATATATGAAACGCTCTGCAGCAATGCGGGGCGTTTTTTGTCACTTCATCTTTTCCTTCTCTTAAAGAAGCAGAGAAGGCAACTCCACTTCCATTTTTACTCATTAGCTTTTCAACCGTTTATCTTTTAAGACCTTTACATCCATGTTCAAATTCAAGCTTCCTAAAAAATCAGATCTTGTATTAGTAAGCTTACTTTTGGTTTTAAGTGCAGTTATCCTATACCTTCCAACCGGTTTTTCTGAAACAAATTATCAGAATTCAGAACGTGTAAAAGCTTTGGTGTTAGAAACAGACAATTCTCTGGTTGTAGAAACCGGAATTATAAAAACCGGCTCGCAAACGGTTCAAATTAGAATTTTAAACGGGAAATTTAAAGGAAAAGAATTGACTGCCTATAATCAGTTGATTGGAAGAATGGAATTCGATAAATATTTCTTTGCAGGCGATAAAACACTTACCGTTATTAATTTAAGCAAGAATAAAACGGAAATCATTAGTGCCAATGTAATCGATCATTACCGAATTAACATAGAAGCCTTTCTGCTTGGTTTATTCGTTCTTTTCCTGATTTTATTTGCAGGATGGACAGGTGTAAAAGCAATGCTCTCGTTTCTGTTTACAGGCATTACAATTTGGAAATTACTATTGCCTGGTTTACTAAAAGGATTTGCGCCTATCCCCCTTTCATTAGGTATTGTTGCTTTGATTACCTCTTTTATCATCTTTTTGGTAGCCGGAACAAATAAAAAAGGGCTGGTTGCCTTTTTTGGTGCCATGAGTGGTATCGCAATTACCTGTATAATGGCCCTTCTATTTGGCAAACTATTCAATATTCACGGTGCCATTAAGCCATTCTCCGAGACCTTATTGTATTCAGGCTATTCTTATTTAAATCTTACCGAAATTTTCCTTGCCGGGATTTTCATTTCCTCATCGGGAGCAGTGATGGATATTTCGATGGATATTGCCGCCTCGCAAGCTGAAGTGTACCAACAAAACAACAGCATCACCACCAAACAATTGCGAAAGTCTGGTTTTGAAGTAGGAAAAGCCGTTGTGGGAACCATGACAACGACACTTCTTTTGGCCTATTCTGGTGGGTTCTCAGCTTTGCTAATGGTGTTTATTGCCCAAGGAACTCCGATGGTAAACATTTTAAACCTGAATTACGTTTCAGGCGAAATCCTGCACACTTTAGTAGGTAGTTTTGGATTGGTGCTGGTGGCTCCTTTTACTGCAATTATTGGTGCTTGGTTGTTTACACGAAAATAAGTGAAGAAATAATTCTTCACTTATAATTCTTTTATTTTCTCCTTTGTATTTTTCTGGGTGATAAAACAAAATCTCGCCCCTCTTCTTTATTTACTTGTTTCAAAAATTTACAATTAACACAATTTGCTAATTTTTGAGCGTAACTTCCTGCGGCATCACCTTCACAATAAGTGCCTGCAACTACCCAGCAAAAACGGCCTCCACCAGTTCCCATATTAACACCATCAAAAGCGCTTGGTTGAGCAGCGGGGCAAACCCCCAAATTAGAAGCTTTTGCACCATTTAATTCCCTTCCACATTTCATAACTTCCCAACAATTTTCTTTAGCCATAGCAGACAAGTGATTTTAACATGCTTATTTATTACGCAAAGTTTACCTATTTGTTTTCATCCTGTGCTGTATCCGATTGCATGTTTAACTAATTAGAATCGTTCTACAAATCCATAAAACGACTATTTAATTATTAAAACTCAAATATCAAGCAACTTAAAGCAAAATTAGCTTTCGAATGCAACACGATTCAATTCGTAATAGTATTGGATTTACACCTTCCTCAATTTATGGGCCAAAAACTTATTAGCTTTACCCATTCTAAATACGACTTTACAGAACAATCTCTGGACTGCATTTAGTCATAAATCCTTACTTTTGGCCTTCAGCTAATTTATTAGAGAAAGGAGTATCGGCAATTGATGCTGAATTCGCTTAAACATTTCATTTATGAGTATCCAAATTGTAGAAGTTCAAAATCAAAATCAGCGTAAAGCTTTCGTAAACCTCCCCTTTCGGTTATATAAGAATAATGAATTTTGGGTTCCTCCTTTAAAATCAGGAGAACTGGAACTATTAATGCCCGAAAAAAATCCTGCTTTTGATTTTTGCAAGGCTAAATTCTGGCTGGCTTATGAAAACGGGAAAGCCGTTGGAAGAATTGGTGCCATTGTAAACGATTTAAGTATTCAGAAACAAGGCGAAAAAATTGGCCGAATTACCCGCATGGAATTTATTGACAGCTATGAAGTTTCCGAAAAGCTTTTTTCGGTAGCCGAAGAGTGGTTGAAAAGTGAAGGAATGATTGGTGTGAATGGACCGCTTGGATTTTCGAATTTAGATCATGCCGGTTTGTTGATTGAAGGACATGAATGGCTTCCATCTATGGCTTCCGATTATCATTTTGCCTACTACGAAAATCATTTCAAGATATTGGCTTATGAAAAGGAGATTGACTGGCTGGAATTTCGAATTTCTCTTCCGAAAGAAACACCAAAAAAAGCAGGCAGAGTTGCCGAGCTCATCAAAAAAAGATATGGCTTGCAGACTGTTAACTTCGTTACAAAAAAGGAGCTGGAACCTTACAAGGAAAAAATTTTTAAAGTATTCAACGATGCTTTTTCCGATTTGTTTGGCACCTTTAAGCTACCAGAAAAACTAATTCGATTTTACATCTCTAAATACTTTCCGATCCTAAATCCAAGATATGTGAAAATTATTTTAGACAAGGAAGACAAATTGGTCGGATTCATTATTGCTTTGCCTTCCCTATCAAAAGCATTGCAAAAAGCCAAGGGCAAACTTTTTCCTTTCGGATGGTGGCATTTAAGAAAGGCACTCAAATATCCTGTCGAAATGGATTTGATGCTTACCGGTATTGATCACGATTGCCAAAAATTGGGATTTGTTTCCATCCTTATGAATGAACTCCTAAAAACCGCTAATGGCGATGGGCTCAAGTTTGCAGAAACAACGGGAATGCTGGAAAACAATCATGTTGCTATTCAAATATGGAAATCATTCGATCATATTCAGCACAAACGAAAACGCTGTTACCGTAAAATGTTTTAAGCAGATTTATTTTTGCGAAAAAAAGCGAAGCTGTAGGCTTCGCTTTTTGTATTTTCAATATCGATTTGAATCTGTTATCAGGGTTTCTGCTCGTAAGTAATCACATACGATGTAGCTAAATATTCTACACTTGCACCTTCAACAGTTCGTTCTTTCCATGTTATGCTCACATTAAGGTCTGACTCAGTTTCACCACTAATTTCAACAAGAGCATATCCGTGCTCTTCTCTATGATACTTTGCATTAACTGTATAAGGCGAATTTTCTCCGTTGTAATTGTATTTAGGCATCAACCAAGCTCCGCCACCACCAACCAAACATTGATAAATATCGTTTTCCGTATTGCCATCCCCATCATCAATTTGGGTAGCATCAAAAAAATGATCGTGCCCGCAAAAGTAGGTTTTAACACAAGCTTCGGTCAGGCTGTTCCAAAATGTATTTCGTTCTGTAGAATAATCATCGAGACAATCGGAATGAAAAACTTTGAAAGCAGCCTCGTGCCCAAAAACAAATACATGTGCTTGTTCATTGGAGGCAAGTTCCTCGTCCAACCAGCTTTGGTTTACTTTATGAATATTTACATATTCATCGAGCCCAATAAACATCGCATTTTTATGCTGAAATGAATAAGTAAGATTTGTTTCCCCCGTAGGTCCGTTTTGTGGCAAGGCTTTATCTCCGGTAAAAATACTATTCCATACCATTATATTATCGTCTGCATCATCTTCATGATTTCCCCGAACGGGATAAATTCCAACCCCTTTATCATACAAAGGTTGAAATATTGTTTGCCACATTTCAAATTCCGTTTCCAACTCTTCGGCTGTAGTTTTTTTCCCACCTTCTACAAGATCTCCACAAAGCAAAATTAAATCAATGTTGTCTTCAAGCAGATAAGGAATCATTTCAGCAATTGTGTCTGAATTATAGCCGACATGCGTATCACCTACCACTGCAAACCTCCATGATATAGGCTCGTCAGTAATTTCTATACCATCTGATTCTTTGCCGCATGCAATTATTGAATGTAAGATAAGTGCAAGCAGAAAATATTTTATAGCATTCATAAATGGGCTGTTTCTGATTATCATTATTGGTTGGTTATATCGCGAACGCATCTCACATAATTATACACGTAACGAACATCTCCTTGAGGTCCCCAAAATTCAGGATAATCATTTGCATTTCCACTTTTAGGATCACTTCGTTGGCAACCAGCTCCATGAACATCCATCAGTGTTCCGTTCATTTCCCCCTGCCCTTCGCCAAAAGCAATATAAGCGGCACTTGCATATGGATTTGCACCATCTAAATGGGAAGTACTTGTCCAAAAGTAAGGATATTGACCAGGATTCCCATCAGGATCATTAATCTCAGTTGTTTCGAAAATAGGATCTATTGCAGGAGAATTTGTTGTTTGTGGCGATCTTGAATAATCAACAATACTCTGTAACTCCTTAGCATTAGGCAAGCGCCAATCAGAATAGGTGGCAAGTTCAAGATTCTCGGCATAAACTAAAGATTCCTCCCAATCTCTTCCAGTTCCGTCATCCGCTTTTTGCCACATTAAACCCGTAGCCAAATCACTCACGGTAGCATCTCCATTGTCAACAAAATTATTTTTCCCATACTCAACATTCCCCCGAACCATACGAAAATACATGGTATTAGCAGCACCTGTTCCCGGTTTGTACTTTGGATATCCTTTAATGCGACCATCAATAAAATTAACACCAAATACAGTTTCGTCGCTATTCATGGTTCGCCCTACATATTCGGTAGATGACCAGGTTTGAGCATCAATTTCACGCTCACCAATACTTACATCACCCAAGGATTGATTAAAATAATCTGTATCGATAAAAAGTTCAATTGCTTGTTCTCCTTTCACACTCCCGGTAAACAGGATTAAAGAATATAATTCTTTTAATGTTGGAACTCTCCAATCGCTATGTCCGCCCAAACCAGATGATTCGGCTTTCGAAAAAGCATCTCCAAAACTGAGCTTAGTGCCCATATCCTGTTCCCACATCAAACCAGTAACATTATCGGTAATTGTTTCATCACCATTATTGGTATAAGATGGCTCATTGGATTGATATGTGGCATCCTGACCGTAGAAAGCATCGTTTGCCTGTGGCTCAGAAATGATTGCGTCATCGCTATAAAAATCTTTTACACCCGTATCAACAATACTGTAAGTATTTTCCGGAAGTTCAGCAATTTCTTCAACTACATTATCGTTCGATCCGCATGAAGCAAACATGCTCATCAAAAGAAAAAGGGTCATTATTCTCATTATTCTTAGTTTAAATATATAGTGATAAGACCCTAAAATATGTCATTGGTTTAATACGTCGTCAAGTTAATTTTGTTTGAAGCATAAATTTAGTCCTCCTACTTAATTCACAAACTCGCTATTTCACCAATCAATTTAGCTGAACTATGAAATTTCCCATAAAAATAGCGAAGCCTAGGAAGACTCCGCTATTGACACTATTTTTATTCGTTATGAGAGTTTTGACTAATTCGCAAGAATGTATTTCTCAACCACTTCGGCAACACCATGGTTGTTGTTCGAAGCAACAATAACATCGGCACAGCCTCGAAGCTCTGGTGGTACATTATCTACCCAAACACCCAAACCAGCATATTCTACCATGGCTAAATCGTTGCCTGCGTTGCCGACAGCAATAATTTCCTCTTGACGAATCCCTAATTTCTCAGCCAAACGGGCAATACTTGTCGCCTTATCGATTCCCTTTGGCATAACCTCCAAAAAGAAGGGTTTCGAAATGGAAACACTCTTATTTGGTTTTTCCTGCTTCAACTTTGTTTCAACAGTTTTCAGATAATCAGGATCTTGTAAGAGAATACATTTTACGGCTGGTTCGGTTACTGCTGCCTTAAAGCAATCTACCTTATTAAATTTCATCTGCGTAAGCTGCACTTCTACATCGATATATTTAGAAGTGGTTTCGCTGATGATACTATCAGCGGTATAAGTGATAATATCAACATTATTTGCAAGGCTAAAATCGTACAAACCATGAATCTGTTCTTTGCTTAGCGTTTGTTCGAAAATTGGGATTTGCTTATTTAGGTCGGTAATTATCGCTCCGTTGTAGGAGATAATATAAGATCCGTTTTTTTTCAAATCCAACTCTTCGGCATATTGAAGCATTGCAGGTGTTGGCCTGCCCGATGCCAAAACTACATAAACACCTTTCTCCTGCGCCTTCATCAGCGCGTCCTTATTTCTTTCCGATATGCAATGGTCGTCACGCAAAAGCGTATCGTCCAAATCCAGTACCAACATCTTATAATTCATCTCTTTGTATTTTCATCTTCTCCCACACACAAATCATTCCTCCTCTTTTCAAAGCAATTTTCACTTAAAGATTTTATCAATGAATCCAATGTTCTGGAATTTTCCTGTCTCACCTAGCAAGCAATGCTTTAGGCGTTTCATTTTCAGCTTGCAAAAGTAAATACAAATCCAATGAGTTGGTACTATTTTTTCGTTTTTTTCTATGTTTCAAACAAATTATGCAGGACATACAGCAAATGCTCATTACTGCCAAGAATAGTTACGTAAAATTTACTCCTACTAAAAATGACTTCACCTGCCTTTACATCTTAATTAATTGGTGATCAATATTGAAGTTGATTCACAAATCTATGCTTCCCTCCACAATTTTTTCAGGCTGTTTACATCTTTTTTCATGGCATCAAACACAACTCGTTCGTCCACAGTGAGTATCGATTTCCCTTTCTCGGCACCCCCCAAAGGATATTCCATGTGCAACGAAACAGGAACATTAATTCCATAATTCTTCAACAATCGGAAGTAGCGTTTAAAATCGATCATCCCTTCACCAATAGGCACATTTACAGGCTGCCACTTTCCGTTTTCCTGCCCCCATTTATAATCTTTTACAACAATGGTTTTAATGTTTTGATGAATGAGTCGCAAACTATTCTCCCAGGAATTGGCCCCTTCTACCATATTGTGTCGAATATCGTATTGCGCACCAAAATATTCAGGAATCGCTTCGGCTAAAATTTGCTTCACCTCCCACATCGAAGCCCCAACGAATTTCCCGGAATGATTCTGATAACAGCCCACAATTCCTAAACTTTGATTCAGTTCGCTCAAGGCTTTCACCTTCTGCGCGTAATGCGCTATGGCCGATTCCATCGTTCCGTTTTCCGGATAACGAAACCATCCTGGTCGATAGAATTGAACACCCAAGCTGGCTGCAGTTTCTAAAACATCCACATCCAATGGATTGTTTACGTCTTCAACACTTGTGGTGATTAATTGACAAGTAGAACCAGCATTCTGAATGTCCTTTATGGCACGAGGCAAATCTGTCTTCACATTTTCGGGCAATACATGTCCCTTGGGACGAACCGTTAAATCGATGCCCGAGAAACCCATTTCGACCACTCGCTGTCCCATGGTTTTCCAATCTAAAAACTGCAGGTGTTTCGAAAAAATATGCACCGAAAGTTCCTCTGGGTTGAATTCATTGTTCAGAGCCCAAATATTACCAGGCAAGCCCAAAAAAGGGATAACACTTGCCGCGATCATCGATTTCTTAATGAAATCTCTTCTTGTTGATTCTTTCATGGAAAGTAAGATTATGATTTTGAAATGACACCCTGCGATGAGATGGATCTCGCTATCTCGTTCGAGGAATTTTAATATTTTATCGCAGCAGTCGGTAAATTACCAGCAACTGCAACATGCACTCGTCGCCAGGCCTTGCAGACCGCCCAGAGTTCTACTTATCAGCAATAGTATTCATCGTTTGATTGTATCCATTTGATTTCATATGATTATAATTTTAAGTTTTTGCCATATGGAACTTACCATGCTGGAATAATCATCCTCCTGTGTGTCAAAATTACTTGTCATGGACGTTTCATATTGTAACAAACTTATGAATCAAATGATTGTTCATTACTCTATTTTTTTTCGTTCCCTCTAAGATAGGAATTACTTCTAAAAATAAGAGAATTCGTCGATAAAAGCCTAAAAATCAATATCCCTATTCATGGCAAGCATTGTGATATTTTACAGCAAATTAAGATTGGCACTGCCCTTGTAAATAGTTTTTTATGTAGCTGAGTCGTTTGCAGACTTGTGAGAGAAGTTTCCCATCACATTTTTTCTTCTCGCAACTCTTTCTTTCTCACATAAAATGATTTCCAATTTAGAGATCTTCCCTTTGAAGTAATTTGGGTGTGGACTCTTCTTTTTATCCCTAACGAACAAGGCGTTAGTCTTTCAATTTTAAGCTTGCGAAAATCGAAACAATTAGTAAACTTGAAGCAACAGATTCAACAAAAACCGAACCTGATGGGATTTTGCTTTTGTCTTACAGTTGATGTTTTCACAGGGCTTTCAATATTATTCATTAAATTCGAAGCCTATTACAGGATTATCAAATCATAATGAATCTATAGCTATTACTTATAAAAACGATATAATGAATAATTTGTCAGCACTAAACAAGCAATCGACCAAACAAGAAGTTATGGATGAACTTGTGAAATTATTTACACCTTATGCACGTAACCTTTTAGGTTCGGGAGCCGATTTTAGCTACATGAACATGTATGCCGATAATTTTCGTGATCAAATAATAAATCAGACCAGTCTTTCGGAATATGATGTTTATACGATTTTAAATGAAGCTTGTGATCTTAGCTGGAAAAATCAAGTGAATCAGTAAAAAAGCGAAGCTGTGGGCTTCGCTTTTCTTAAATTTGATGAATATCTTTTACTCCATATTCAATTCTTCTTTACTCTTTTTAGTTCCAAATCGTGAAAATCAAAACTGAAATCGATATTCGGGGATATGCCATTCATCTTAATTAGTACCGCTTTTCCTTCCTGATCTAAATTAAAGGTTGCAAATGCATCACAGTTCATAGCGGCATAATTCCATTTAACAGCAAAAGTTGTGCCTTTATAATACTGCATGCGACCCACCAATTTTGGAGAGCGTAGTGATTTAAACCACAACTGATCGTCCTTACTGTACACCTCAACGGCTCCGAACCAATTGTCTTCGTATGTGCCGGTGTAGTCTTCGAAATTAATCGGAAAAGATTTTGCCTTCTCAACGGTTTCCCATACCGCATTTACCACAGAATCAACCATCCTGTTTTCGCCCGATAATCTTTCAGAAGCATAAGCATTCCAGTCTTTAGGCTCTGCACCAATATAAGAGTCGATAATAGCCTGAGGAAGCGTAAAATAAGTAGTCCCCCCGGGAATCGAATTGGTGAGTACAGCTACTCCCAAGTTCAATTCAGGAATTACAAGAGTTTTCGATAGCATTCCCGGCAAACCACCAGTATGACTAATAATCGTATAAGCTTTATAATCTTTAATCACCCAGCCCAAGCCATAAGCCTGGTAATGATTTTGATAACGTTCACTTCCCTTCGCTGAAAAAGTCATCATGGTATGCAATTTCCACATCTCTTTTTGACTGGCTTCCGAAAACAATTCTTTCTCCAGATTATCGCCATACTTTCCGCCGTTTAACTGCACCAACAACCACCTGCTTAAATCATTTACACTGGAATTAATACCCCCTGCCGCATCGGTTAAGGAACATGAGTAAGCCTCGATTTGTTTCATCTCCCCACTTTCCGATGAATGTGGTAGAGCAAGATTTGTTTTATCCTTTAGCCTTTCAAACGAACTTACCGAACTATCCATGCCCAATGGTTTCATAATTCTGCTTTCGACAAACTCAGCCCAGGTAATGCCGCTAATCCGGTGAATAATCTCCCCTGCAACGATGTACAACAAATTATCGTAATCGTATTTGGTTCGAAAAGCGGATACGGGTTTCTGATACTGAAAACTCTTCAAGATATCATCAATGGTGTAATCGCCTCCATCGGGAAAAATCATGAGATCGCCTGCTCCCAAGCCCAAACCACTGCGATGGCACAACAAATCCTCAATCGTAAAATTCGCTCTCACATAGGAATCGTACATGGTAAATTCAGGGATATAATCGATCACCTTATCGTGCCACGAAAGTTTTCCCTCATCAACCAAAATGGCAAGAGCCGCAACCGTGAATGCCTTGCTGTTTGATGCAATGGCAAACAGCGTATTTTCATCGACAGCTTTCTTACTCTCTATCGAGCTGTAGCCATAGCCTTTTGCATGAATCAGTTTGCCATCTTTTACGACAGAAACAGCAACTCCTGCCGAAGGAAATAATTCCAATGATTTATTCGCGATGGAATCGATTTGGTGACTAGTCAGCCCCTGTGCTTTTACTCCCTGACTATACACGCAAAATGCCAGAAAAAGGAATAAACTTAGTGTTCTTGTTGTTCTCAACATGATTGTTTTTTTAGCTTGTTGTTTGTTTTGCGTGGTGTCGCGGGGATTATTCAATAAAACCACAAATAAGTTTCATGAATTCGTTTCAAATATAATTCAGTTAAAAGTAGTATTCAAATATTTTGCCATCAATGGCATAAACAGTTCGGTTCGAAATAAAAATATCATTCAAATAAAAAAGCGAAGCTATGGGCTTCGCTTGTAAATTTACTGATCGTCCATTTGAGCTTGTTTCACAAAAAAATCGAGACTCTTTGTTTTCACCTCATCAAGAGATTTAATTTTTACATGACGGCGATATTTCCCTGTTCGCCATTCACAAATAAATTCGTTTTTTTGTTCCATAGTCGTTGTTTCTTTCCAAGGCTTAGTGATTTATTTTTGCCTTCAAATGACCACTTAAAAAGTGTAAACCATGTCCCTTTAACTTTGTAAACGATGCCCCCTTACCATACCCATTTTGTCTTGCTTAATTCAGCAATTTTTTATGCGTATTGTTGCAATTGAGTAGCTTTTGTTCCAACTATTCTATTTTGTTCATATCTCATCCGTTTCAATAGGTTTTGAGTGAAAAATCCTCGAGGAAAGCCCCGAGGAATTTAACCTAAAGAGAAAACAATCGAGCCGATTATAATTATCAAAATTATAAAGGAAACTTATTCTTCCACTTATAAGCACGTTGTGCATCTCTGTCTTCATATTTCTTAATGGCTGTGGGTAGATCTAATTCAAATTCATTCTCCCTATCCTCACCCAAAGCAATCAGTCTCATGGTATACCATGCTGTCATACCACCAGGAATTGTCTTTTTGAATCTCGGGAAATTAGGTTCATAATCATTTCCACTTAACCAGGATTTTGGAAGTCGAGGATCAAGTACCATTGCGCGTCCTAAACCTACCATATCAACAACACCACTAGCTATGGCATCAACTGCTTGATCGCTTTTCTTGAATCCGCCCGTTAACATTAGTGGCACTGTTGTTATACTTCTCGCACGTTTTGCAAAGTCAAGAAAATAAGGTCCAGCACTTGAACCTTCAGAACTTGCCTTTGCTCCGGGAAAGTATGTTCCACCACTAATATCAATAAGATCAATACTTGTTTTATCGATAAAACGTACAACTTCCAAAGCATCAACTTCGGTCAATCCACCTTCTAGTTGATCTGATGAATTAATTCTAATACCGACAGGAAAAGATGGGCCAACAGCATTCCTTACTTCTTTTATAACTTCAAGAATAATACGGCAACGTGATTCGATAGAACCACCATATCTATCAGTTCTATGATTAAACAAAGGTGAAAGAAACTGGCTCAACAAAAACCCATGTCCTGCATGAATAAGCACACCGCTGAAACCCACAGTTTTTGCCTGTAGTGCCGTTCTTGCATACATTTGAGGTAACTCTTGAATATCATTAATTGACATGCCTTCACATTTAAGACTCTCAAGATTAAGCGCCGACGGCCCTTTGGGTAGACTAATTGGTAAATGTGAAAGAGCTCCGGCATGGCCTAATTGAGCCCATAAGTGAGCACCTTCAATCACCGCTCGGCTTGTGAATGACTTAAAGATTTCATGATTGGAATTTTCATTAAGAATCAGATTTCCTGGTTTCTCTGGGAAACGAGAATCCCCATGAACTTCACCTACAATAGACAAAGCGATACCACCATCCGCCCATTTTTCATAAAGTCGTATCTGAGCTTCTGTCGGATTGCCTTCACCGTCCCCAAGTGAATCGGACATAGGGGATTTTGAAAGTCTGTTCTTTAGAATTGCGCCGCAGGGCAGTTGCAGTTCTCTTTGTAGGATATTATTTGAATCTGATCTTTTTACCATAAATATTATAAAGTGTTACAATGTTTGACTTCGTTCTGCTTTTTTCTCCGTTGTTTTGATAAATTCCGCTATTAATTGGAACAGTCTTGCGTCGAGTAGGCAAAGTGAGTTTCACCTTAACCCTCTCACAGAGCCGTATCCCGTAAAAACGGGACAAGAAAGGATAGTCTCCAATCATACGGCTCTTGTCGTATATAAATCGAGTTACAAATATAAAAGTTCAATGATTTATTCGCGATGGAATCGATTTGGTGACTGGTTAGCCCCTGAGCTTTTACTCCCTGACTACAAACGCTAAATACCAGAAAAAGGAATAAACTTAGTGTTCTTGTTGTTCTCAACATGATTGTTTTTTTAGCTTGTTGTTTGTTTTGCGTGGTGTCGCGGGGATTATTCAATAGAAACACGAATAAGTCTCATGAATTCGTTTCAAATATAATTCAGTTAAAAGTAGTATTCAAATATTTTGCCATCAATGGCATAAACAGTTCGGTTCGAAATGAAAATATCATTCAAATAAGAAAGCGAAGCTATGGGCTTCGCTTGCAAATTTACTGATCGTCCATTTGAGCTTGTTTCACAAAAAAGTCGAGCTTCTTTGTCTTCACCTCATCCAAACATCTAATTTTTACATGACGGCGATATTTCCCATTTCCTTCCAAAAGCTTTTCAGGATCGTTAAATTGGTATCCAATACTAAACTCAAAAGAGACATGATTTTTATACGCAAACACACCTCCAAAATCCTCTTCTAAAGAAAATAGAATTCCACCATACATCATGCGCTCCGCAGCATTCGGATAATTTTCAAAAACCAATCTACGAGAAGCCTCAATTATTTGATGCTTTACAGAATCTGTATTGCCCAATTTTTCGATAAATACTTGAACTTCTTTGTAAGCTGATTCTTTCATTTATTAAGCGTTTTAAAGTCTCTTTTTCTTCGGATTGAAAATACTAACAACAATTAGAGAGATACCTAATCCAAAAAGCATTCCAGATAAAAAATCGGTAGTTTCTTCGTCGATAATAATAATCTGACCTTGGTAATAAAAATGATAAATTACTCCTGCTGCAAGGCAGAGAAATCCGATTGTAATTTTGATTTTGTTTGTCATGATTCTATTTATTTAGATAAGGGCTGTCTGTTCAATAAGCTAAAACAACTTGCTTAGATTCTTATACATTATTGGCTGCAGTATTTGGTCCTGCTTTGATATTATCTTAAAACCATTTCTTTCTTTTAAAATAGATTAATGGGATGATAAAACTCAGTATTAAAATCAGTAAAGTAATTGGATATCCGAACCCCCAATCCAGTTCGGGCATGTATTTAAAATTCATTCCATATACGCCTGCAATTAAAGTAGGCAGCGATATACACACCGTGATAATGGTAAGGATTTTAAAAATTTTATTTTGTTCCAATTCTATCTTCGAATTTATATTCCCATGCAAATCATCCAGTCTACTAAAATTGTATTGTAAATAATCTGCTATTACTGTAAGATCTTTCAACTCTTCACTAATCTTAATGAATGCATTGTCCGTTTTTTTAAAACTCTTTTTTAAGAGAAGAAGAATTCGTTGAAACTCGGAAAGTGATTCCCGAATAAGGAGATTGTTAAACCTTAATTCGGCAATGTAATCCAAGTCCTTTTCCTTGAATTGTTCCGATTTGAGAATATTTTTGAAAAGGTCTCTAATCTTTTTTGAAATTAACTCGACAATATCTGCATAGTAATCTGAGATTACCCCTATCTGAAAAACAAAAAGTTGATGATAGGTGTCAATTTTTGTATTCTTAAAATTATAAATAGATTGTGTTAAGTGATTTAAAATATTTTCTATATCCGGCGAAAGAAATGTAAATACAATTTCGTTTTTAATCAGAATGTAAATGTCTTTTTCCTCAAAAAAATTGCTGGAAGAATAGCTTGGAATCGTAAAGTTTAACGACAATTGGTCAGGTGATTCAATATAGTGGGAACTTATTTCTATATCCTCTTTTTTACTAAAGGAAGTTAAATCAAGATCGAACTTCTCTGAAATCAGTTCCAAATCTGAGTTCAGGAAATCAATAAACCGAACACTGAATATATTGTCTGGTAAATATTCAACTTCATCAATCGATTTATATTTTCTTACATCATTATTTTTATAGTAGATCTCAATCATATTTTGTTCTTTTTAGTACAGCCAAGGGCAGTTTGTCTTAAAATCAACCCGCTTAAATTCTTATATCTCTTCATTAATAAAGACAAGTCCCTAAATAAATTCCTATTAAGATATACTTTTTTTTAGAGTATGACGGTTTTGCTTGGTTTCTTGCGCTCCCGATGCCTATGGGAAAAGCCTACTATTGTACATTTGTATCGTGTGGCTTTAAATTTAAAAAAACGTACGCAATAGAATCGCGCATCAGCAGGGGTGCGGTAACAGTGTCTAAATTTCAACTAATATATCCAATAGTTCCAGACTAATTTAGTCAAGGTAATAAAAACTATAATTGCAACTATGAGAGAGGTCAGAGGTTTCCTTTTGGCATAATTGATCAATAAATATTTTAAGATCGCACCCCCCACACTTTTAAAATCATAATTGTCCGGCCCTGCATATTTCTCGGCAATACGTTCACCTGCAAGTTTTCTTAGCAACTTGAAGTCTTTATTTCTTATTTGTTCTTCATGGTCCATCTTTACGAATTTCAAATATATAGTCGAGAGGTCATTTGAGGCCAAAATATAGAGAAACAACAACACCTATTCCTGTTTCACAAACCCAAATTTACCGAATTATAATCAATCCTTCGGCGTTGATTATAAAGTTTAGTACAGCAACAAAAATGATCAGACACAGTTTCATGAATATATCCTTACAATGCAGCCCGCGAGAGCTCCAAAATCTAATTTCCTTGAACAATGCAGCCCGCGAGAGCTTCAAAATCCGATTTCCTTGCACTTGCAGCCCGCGAGAGCTCCAAAATCTAATTTCCTTATACAATGCAGCCCGCGAGAGCTCCAAAATCTAATTTCCTTGTACTTGCAGCCCGGTGATGCTAAATAAGGTAAGATGTCCAAGAAGGGAGAACTATTACAATGGATTTATTTTTGACTTTTGGACCGTTCGACTTTTGGACTTTTCAATTAAAGCACCCCTCTCCCTGTCGGGATCTCCCCCTCAAGATGGGAGAACTATTACAACGGACTTATTTTTGACTGTTAGACCGCTCGACTTTTGGACCGTTCGACTGTTCAACTGTTCGACTGTTCGACTGTTTGACTTTTGGACCGTTCGACTTTTCTACTTTTCGAGACTTTCCCAAACAATGGAGCAGCTAAAACAGTTGGCAAATAATGGATACTGGTATTTTAGTTAGAAGGATTACGATGCTATTTTTTAGAAGGAAGTGTAAAATAAAAAACGGATCCTTTCCCTAATTCACTTTCCACCCAGATTTTTCCACCCAGCATTTCTACAAACGCTTTGCTTATCGATAAGCCCAAACCAGCCCCCTGCCGAGCCTGTTCATCATTAATATCAGCCTGCATGAATCGTTCAAATATTGCTTTCTGTCTGTCCTTTCTAATTCCTAAACCTGAATCTCTCACATAAAACTCAATATCTTCTCCCTTTTCACAGTATCCAAATTCAACAAAACCTTTATCGGTATATTTAACAGCATTCTTCACCAAATTGGTAAGAATCGCATACAACTTTTCCGAATCATTGGTAATTATAGTATCACTATTTGCATCTGAATTTGTCCAACGAAACTGAATTCCTTTTTCCTCTATTTCGGGCTTAAAAAGAGTTTGAATATATTCCATGTGTTCATTTATATTCAACTCTTTTAAATTAACATCCATCATTCCCGACTCTATCCTCGAAATATCTACAATATCATCAATAATAGAAAGCATGCGAGCACCACTCTTCTCAATAATTTCGAAATACTGTTTCTTCGAGTCAATAGTAAGATTAGGTGTTTTCAGCAAATCTGCAAATCCTAAAATACCATTCATTGGTGTTCGTATCTCATGGCTCATATTTGCAAGAAAGGCAGATTTCAACCGATCGCTCTCTTCTGCTTTCTCTTTTGCCTTCAACAAGAGCTCGTTAACTTTATTTACTTCTTTAATTTTAGCTTCGATCTCCTCATTTTTTTCTTTCAAAACATTTTCAGCAAGCTTTCGTTCATTAATATCAGTAAACATGACTCCAAACTGCCCCGGTTTTGTTTGAAATGCATTCACCTGATAATAAATACTTAAAGGGCCAAATATTGCTTCGAATGTGGTTGGCTCACCTGTTAGTCCCACCTTACCATATCGCTCCACCCAATATTTTTCCGAATCGGGAAATAGCTCTAATAAGGTATGCCCTAAAGTTTCATCATTTTTTAATCCTGTTTGTTGCTCAAATGCAGGATTAGCATCAATAAATCGAAGATCGCATGGATTTCCATACTCATCGCAGATTACATCCTGAATCGAAAATCCCTCACTCATCGCCTGAAAAATGGTACGCAAATGTTTTTCATTTTTCAAAATCGCATCTTCTGCTTTTTGTATTTCTGTAATATCTACAATATGTGTTATAAAGTATTGGGGAACATCTTTTTCATCACAAACAAGAGAACTCTTTATGGAACAAGTAATTAGTTGGCCATCTTTTCGAATGTATTTTTTTTCGAAAGAAAAAGAAGAGATCTCTTTACGAATAGCTCGGTTCATGTAGTCCAGACTCTCGACCAAATATTCTTTGGAGCTAACTGTTGCTACGTTCAACTTTTCAATTTCGCCTACCGAATACCCCAAAATAGAAGCAAACTCTGGATTAACCTTTAAAAAATTCCCTTGCAAATCGACAAAGCAAACTCCGATGTTCGAATTTTCAAATGCTAGCTTATAGGTATCACTACGCCCAAACAAATCATCAGGACATTGACTTTTCCTTAAGCTGATTTTCAAATCCTTAATTTCTTGTTCTAACTCCTCATAGCTTGGTTTTCCTGCCATATAATTAACTTTTATTAATCAATACAACTATTTTTCAAGATACTATTATTTGATTAATAAAAAAAAGTCATCCTAATGTTTTAAATGAATCTACTGCTGTTCTCAGTTTGTATATTATTCATACTAAGAACACTCATATACACCAATAGAGATTTTTGAACCATTCGACTTTTCAATTATAACACCCCTCTCCCTGTCGGGTCCTCGAAAACTTTCGGGATTCTCTCAAGATGGGTGGACTATTACAACAGGCTTATTTTTGCCTTTTACCTTTATCCTTGATACTTGAACCTTGGAACTTGAACCTTATCTCCCTTCCCACTCCTGATAAAATTCATTAAGATACACCTGCATAAAAGCATGACGTTTTTCGGCCATCGCTTTACCTGCATTGGTGTTCATCCGATCTTTCAGCAAAAGTAATTTTTCGTAGAAATGATTGATGGTTGGAGCATCACTATTCTTGTATTCCTCTTTGCTCATGTTTAAATTTGGAGGGATGGTTGGATTGTATATTTCGCGGTTTTTATGTCCGCCATAGTTAAAAGTTCTGGCAATACCAATGGCACCAATAGCATCCATTCGGTCGGCATCCTGTACCACATCCAATTCTCGTGAATTGAATTTTTGAGTTTCTTTACCTCCTTTAAAAGAGATGTTATTAATGATGTTCTCAACATGAATAATAGTTTCCTCATCCACCGAAAGGGAAGAAAGAAATTCTCTGGCCAAACGCGGACCAATTTCCTCGTCGCCATTGTGAAATTTAGAATCTGCAATGTCGTGCAGTAAGGCACCCAGCTCTACCACAAACAAATCTACCTTCTCGCTTCGGGCCAATTCTTTAGCCGATTTCCACACCCGGTAAATGTGCCACCAATCGTGCCCTCCTTCGGCATCGGCAAGTGTTTGTTTTACAAATTCAACTGTTTGGGCAATTATACTTTCCTTGTTCATCATTATCTATTTATCAGCTTCAATTTGTTCTTCAATTATCTTTTGACAAAGCTTTTTCGCAAATTCCTCATCCTGATACAGCTCATGTTCCTGATCATCAATCAAATTAAGATCCAACTCCAAATCCCGAAACCATTCTACCTCTGGTTTGTATCGATCGTTGGCCCCGAAATAAAGGGTACACTTACAATCTGGCTTTTCCTTTTCATATCTTAATCGAGTTGATGATATGGCATATAAGGTGGAGATTCTAAGGCCTTTTAACCCAGCTTTCCAGGCAATTACTCCTCCTACACTAAAAGCAAGAACAATAACAGTCTGTTTCTCCTGCAATCCCAGTTTGTACACTCCCCTATCAATTCCTCCATTCACAAACCGCGCATGAAGCCTGCCTTCAGAATTATCCGACAAATCAAGATCCACCAATTTACGGGAATCGAAGAATTCAATTTTGAAGTGTGGATTTAATATCTTTAGATAACAATCCATCCACTCAGCTTCTTCAAAGCCCCACAAATCGGATAAAATGATAAGTCGTTTCTTCATGTTGCAGTTTATTTTTGCGGTAGCGGAAGATAGGAAAAATTGATATAAAATACCACATCCCCAGCCCCTTCTCCTAAAGGCGAAGGAGAGTTTTGATTTGCTCTAATTTGAAGAGGTGTTCTCTTCTCCTTCAGGAGCTATTCTTGATACACATCTTGAAGACGCTGTAATGATTAAAGAATTAAAAGTATAATCACGAAATTTTGACATTAAGTCTGGAGATCGGGACCCGTTAAGTGAAGGGGGTGTTAAGAACAAAAAGCTGTTTGAGCAAAGCGAGTTCTTTTTGTTTAACCACCGAACTAATAAAGGGTGATTGAGGACGTTGTCAATGATTTTTTGTTTCGTTTTTTATCCTAGCAAAAATGAAAAGCCCGTCCGGCTAAAGGACAAAAGATATTTCGAATAACAATTTAAAAGTTTTCTATGCGGACAATAAATGGATATTTACTATCTGTATTTTAGAAGAAGTCCCAATAGCTATCAAAAAGGATTAGATTAAAAACCCCCAATGAAACAATTTGCTTCATTGGGGTTTTACTAATTATGGCATAAAATCGTGCTTTTATAGAACCAGCACGACATGTCGAGTCTCTACGGTTTTGCTGAAAAAACCTCGATGGTATTCATATTTCCACCCCCTTGTTTTGGGCTACCTGCGGCAAAATAGATTTTATTCTTATAAAAAATCGCATTACTACCGTGTCTGCCTATTTGTAAGGGAGCTAGTAAGGACCATTCTCCTGTTTCTAAATCAAGACATTGAGTTTCTGCGTATGCTTTTTTGCTCATTCCTTCGCCTCCCATATAAATAATTTTGTTGTCTATGGTGACAATTCCACCCGCTGCGGTGGGGACAGGAAGTGTGTTTTTATGCGTAAACCATTTACCCAATTTAAAATCATATTCATCAACAAAAGGGATGGTTGCCGTAAAAAAGGCACCAAAATTATCTTTGTAATGCACACTGGTATTTCTACCGCCAATGCAATACAACTTGTCGTTTACCACAATGGCTGAAAAATGATCGCGAACATGTGGGGCTTTGGTTAAGCTTTCCCATTTCTTAGTTTCCAAATCGTAGGTATCAAAAAGGTTTGTTGTGCCACTCGTATGTCCGTATTCAATTCCACATACCCTATAAATTTTATGATCGCGAATAAAGACACCTCCTCCACCTCTTCTCATTTCAAGAGGTATTTCAGCACCTTTTTCCCATTTGTCTTGCTTCGGATAATAGATCCAAATGTATTCACAAGGAGTCTCCTTTGGATAAGGCCCAGTCATAGCTCCAGCAAAATAAATTGCATCTTTGTACACCACTGCCTGAAAATGGTGCAGTTCTATTGGTGTTTTTCCTTTCGTTTCCCAACTATTCGTTGCCGGATCAAACACATTCACGGGCTTAATTCCTCTGCCACCAATCAAATAAAACTGATCGTTAAATTCAACGAAAGCATTCTCATGACGTCCTACAACATCACCACTCGTTTCTATGATCTCCCAACTATAATCCTTTAAATTCTGTGCATTTATTGTTAAGGCAATTGTCAACAATACAAATGCGAGGTATATTTTTTTCATCATTTCCTAAATAGTAAGAATGAGCTGTTTTTTTCTGATTAACTTATTTCGGTTAATCTTTGGACTTGTAAACTGGCGAAATTAAATTCTCTTTGGCTTGATATTTACTTTCGGCAGCCCAAGCAAATCCTCTTTTCAACAGAGTCCATACCGAAGGATTATCAAAATCTTTAGGTTCATGACCAATTGATAAGTTGTATACACGACCTTTTCCGTAATACTTTTTCCAAACAACCGGTATCACAGCACCTTCTATCCATGAATCATGCTCCCCACTAAATGTTGTTGTTGCCAGCACCTTCGAATTTGGGTCTACCAACATGTAATATTGTTCCGTATTATCAACCTTAAAATCACTCAATCCTTCTGTAATAGGATCTTCGGTATCACAAATATTGACTTCGTAATTAATTTTACCGCCAGGATGCGCAGCCCATTGTCCGCCCACCATGAACAAATACTCCGACTGATCGCGAAACGAATCACCAATACCACCATGACAGCCAGCCAAACCTGTTCCGTTCTTCACTGCTTTCAGCAATCCTTTTACTTGTTCCTTGCTAATCTTTCCCATGGTCCACGATTGAATTACCAAGTCGGTTTCTGCCATCAATTTCTCATCGGTATAGGAATCTAAACTTTCGGATGTGGTGATAATGGCTCCTTCACTCTTTAGCCATGGTGTAATTCTTTCAACAAATGCCTGTGGATTGTGACCTTTCCATCCGCCATATACAATCAGTACATTTTTGCCCTTTAAACTTGGCACTTTATGGGTCTGAGCAAAGCCAGATTCACTAATCACAAGACAAGAGGCAATTAATAGGGTAAATCGAATTGTTTTTAACATTACTTTCATTCACTTTGGTTAATACTATTTGGCTGGTGGGCTAAATAAGTATATAAAAATAAGAAAATATCTTGTTTACACGGATAAAACTTACAATTCAATTTGTCTTTTATACTTGATAGTATGATAAGTCGTTTCTTCATGTTGAAGTTAATTTTTCAAAGGATGAAAGACAGGGGAAATTGTTTTGTGCTTGAATAAAAAAAGGTTTAGAACAAAGCTTATGTTAGTGTTGTTTTGGAGTAAAAATACCACATCCCCCAGCCCCTTCTCCTAAAGGCGAAGAAGAGTTTTTATTTGCTCTAATTTGAAGAGGTGTTCGCTTCTCTTTCAGGAGAAGAATGGAATGAGGTTTTTAATAAAAAATCATCTACTTTGCAGCATTATAAATTTGCCCTATGCTTGAGAAGAAACAACCTATTTCGAATGCCAGCGAACAGCTCTTCCTAAAAGAACAGATTGAAGCTTTGCAAAAAGAGTTGGAAGTCATCGAGCAAAAAACAAATGCTTTTGAATCCCTAGTTCGCACCAGTTTGGCTGAAGAATTAATTGAAGAACAAGAACTACGTATTCTCTACAAAAAACGACAGCAAGCCAAGAAGGAAAAAAGACTGGAACAAAAAAAGCGAGGTAAGAATTACAAAGAACCGATTGGAATTAAACCGATTATCAAAGCAAAAATCACCCCTTCGAGTACAGAGGAACAAAAAGAAAAAAAGCGATTGTATCGGGAAGCCATGCTTCATGTTCATCCCGATAAATTTTCGATGAACGAAGAGAAAATTGATCTGGCAACAGAAGTAACCAGTAAGCTGGTTGACATTTACAAAGCTGGCAACCTACAGGAGCTGCAGTTGTACCATACACATATATTTAGTGGCAATGCACTGAATCAGATAATTGATATTTATCCGGAGGCAAGAAAAATGATTCCTCAAGATTTATATCTGAAAAAAGAGAAAGAACAGCTGGAAGAATTGTTGTTTACAGCCAAAAACAGACATACCTATAAAGTACTCACTGAATATCCTGATCCTCTCCTTTTTGTTGAAGAGTTGAGAGATTACTATGCCGATAAAATTACCAAATTGAGGAAGCGCACCAGAAAAGTTAAACCTTAAATTTCTGATAAAAACTCAGGGTGTTAACAATAATAAAATCTAAATATGATTAACTAGTAGCAATTGCTGTTGTAGTTGCAGTAGAAGCCGTGATCATTAAAACAATTACAAACAGTAAGGCATCGTGAATTTCTTGAACTGCTCTCCCTACCTCAGAACTTAATTTAGCATTTTCAATAATTGTCTTAATCTTCTTTTTGTATTGCTTGGCTCTTTCCTTGCCATAAACCTCCTTATTTAAAGAACACATATCAATTAAGCTAATCAACATACTTTCCTTCAAGTCAAGATTACGATCATTTAAAAGGATATCATTCAGTCGTTTTCTTAGTTCGTTTTCGGGTTTTGCATTTATGGTTGGATACTTATCATTGGAAAATACCCAAAGTATCTTTTCTTCTTTTTTGCTTAGAATACCATCACCAATCAGCTTTTTTACTGTTTCCTCTGTGATGTATGAAATCTTGTTTCCGATTATCTCAACCCAAGACTGTAAGTCTCTTTTCTTTTTTGAGTTTCGTATCTCAGCCATAAAATGATCAAGCAAAATATCTCCACAAGTCTTATGTGTATGTACCTCTATTTTCTTCTCCTTAATCTCAATCTTATTTTGCAACGAAAGCTCCAAAATAATAGCTCCTGCCAATCCATATTCGAAAGAAAAGGAATCTGCAATAAAGCTCCCTTTTTCATCATCTAATGCGAGAAGGGTTAATTGATCAACTAAATTTAAATTCATTGTATATTCTATTTATAAATCAGGATCAATTTACTAATAATAGCGCACAAAAAATCCCAACAAAACAATTCGTTCCATTGGGATTAATATCTAATATTTCACCATAACAACACAACATATTGTGTCCCTACCAATCAAATTAATATCCTACTCCTGCAGCCATAATGTTATTAGGATCAAAAGCATGGCAAGGTGTAACACCGTGCACCATATCACATTTAGGACAATGTCCTTCAAACTCTTCCATCAAGAAGGTTTCTTTGCAACCATGGCATTCAATATCCAAAGGCATTGGCATTAATTGCTCTGAAAAACCCATCATTCTTACTTTGTCAACTACTTGTTGTCCGTTCTCGAAACTTCCTGCGCATCCGTCATGCATAATTTTATCCTCCTGTTTTTACAGATATGAGATTGTAGAAATGAATTCCCCAGTTTCAATATCCTATTTTATAATTTGCATTAATTTCTAATAAAAACACCCCTCTGGCTATCGCCATCTCCCCTCAAAAAGGGAGAACTCTTATACTATCATCTGTTTCTTAAATAAGAAGCAAATGCCATGCTATTTTTAATTAATAATTCATTATTCTTAATTAAAACCCAATGTCTTCTTTTTTGATGATTTCGCCGTTACGAAGTCTTGTTCTCATGTTTTGTACCACAGAATCCATACGTTCCAAATCAACCAATAAATTTCTCTCTTCATCGCTGGTTTCAATCACTTTATGAATTCCACCATTCTTTATTACGATTCGCTTATCGCCCATTAACGCCAACATAGGATCGTGAGTTGCCATCAAAACAATCTTTTCTTCACCAATCAACAAGTCAAGTGCTTTTTTACGATCGATACCTGCATTTTCAATTTCATCAATCAAAATAATCGGCGACTTGCTTAAAATAGCAGTATCCGCAATCATTAATGCTCTCGATTGTCCGCCACTCAAACTTGTAATAGGAGTCGTCAACTCAAACTTTTCTCCGGCAAGCTTATTGGCTTGTTCAATTATCTTAGCAATAACACCTTCAATATCTTCAACCAGTCTACTTTGCGCATGTAATTCCAAAAACTCATAAACAGAAAGATCCATTACAAAGTTCATATTCTGCGATAGCTGTGCAACCAATTTATGTCCTGAACTTACCCGCCATTTTTTGTCTCCTATTTGTTCATTCACCAAAATGGTACGTGAAGTTGGAGTGTCATTTTGGGCCACCCATTCGATATCGGCCAGCAATCTACTTTTACCCGATCCGGTAGGTCCAACAATACAAACAATCTCGCTTTTGCTGATTTTTAATTCACCAAACTGCTCAGCCTCGCCAGATTTATTGGTTCCGGGAAGAATGCTAATACTATGAACTCCATCATCCTCATCTTCACCTAAGAACTCCAACATCTGAGTAATGTATGTTGTCATCGAAGCCAATAGCTGATCTTTATCAATGGCTCTATCTTCTGCCACCTCCTCATCATCTAAAAACTTCAGATAATCGATTAATTTATCATCAATCTGGCCATTGACCTTCAATGTATTCTCCTCAAAAAAACCGGGAAGAAAAGGATATTGCTCGAATAATTCGGCGATTGATTGTTGTTGTATATCTTGAACTGTGATCATGTTGTGTTTGTTTTAGCTTATTAATCAGCACCAGATAAAGCAGGTGGCAAAATCATTAATTTTACAATTGACTCTGTCAGTAGCTCTGCACTCTGATAGTTTTTTGCCACTTGGGACTTTCTCCCTGTTACTTTTCCTCCTTCTTGTCGCTCATATCAATTTTGCGAACATTACCCATTTGGTAGCTTTCTCCAATTCGCGTTTCGCCCAAACAGTAGGAACACAAAGCCGATGGCATTGAAAATCTCAATTTTTCACCCACTAAAGTCTTTATTTCAACTTTTTCATCGTAAAGCAAAGTACTTAACTCGTACGCGCCCTGTCCGGTTAATCCGTTTATATGCATAATGCTTGCTCCTGGATTAACTTGATTTACTCTTGATGCAAACACTTCTCTTTCCGCTTGCGATACAATATCACCCTTTGTGATAATCACGATATCGGCACTCTTTAACATCGGCCCAATTTTCTTTGGCGTATTAATTCCACTCAAATTATCGATAACACAAACAGCGGTAATACTTTTTACATATGGAGAGCAACGGTTACACAAACCAGCACTTTCCGTGATTAATAAATCTAATCCTTCCTTAATTCCCCACTGAGTTACCTCTTCAATATTACTTACAAAATAATGATCGGGACAAAGTGAACCGGACAATCCCTTCTTTACCTTCACTCCTGCCTTTTCATACAAAATATCATCATCGGTATAAAGGCAGTCAAATTTCACCACACCAACTTCTAATCCCCGCTTTTGCAACGAATCGATGGTCTTTAAAATCACTGCTGTTTTTCCTGATGATGGAGGTCCTGAAACTGTAACTAAGTTCATATCTGGTTATTTTTAAATCTGTAATTTTAACAATACTACTTCTGAGGCGTATAATTCAACGGTCCCAAATTTGCAAACGATTCATCCTGTATGGATTTATTAAAAATCCCCTCACATTTCTTTATCAAACTACCAATATCGTTACTATTGATGTAATCCCAACCCAACCACATAAATTTATTCTCTTCAGGCAATCGGTTATCAACCTCAGGGTTGATACTTGGAAACAATCCTTGATGCGATAGAATCTCTCCTACTGCTTTCGAAGCGAAGAAATCAATAACAGGTTGCGTTTTTTCTATTTGATCCTTCTTGGTTAACATGAAAATAGGGCTGATAATAGCACCATCTTCCGGCCAAACAGCAACCATTGGACCGCCTACTTTAACCATTTTAGTAAAGAAATAAGGCATGATTGTAATTGCAGGTCGTACGCTTTTTTTGGTATGAGACTTCACCATTTGAGCGGGATGCATACTTTCTAACAAGCAAGCGCCCAAACCTCTTACTCCCTCTTCTCCGTATGCCTTATAAATGTGCAATAACATCGAATTGAATAAATCGAAATCGCTAATTGGCAAACTTACACTGCGCTTAAATTCTGGTTTAAAAATATCTGCCCATGTGCGTGGTATCGGACGATCGCCCAATTCAGTAGTATTTACAAGAAAAACTGCAGGTACTACTCCAATCATTGAATAATGTCCTTGCGGATCTTTCAAACAAATCTCATCGTTGTCAAAATCTTTGTTCAAACGCTTAAAACCAGTACTGTCTTTAAAAACACCCTGCTTTTTAAATTTCCCCATCAATTTATCATCGAAGAATAAATCGAAACCCGCTGAAATAAATACATCTGCTAAATTATCGGTATTTTCCTGATTAATCACATCATCGATTAACCAATCCAATCCCATCGAAGCAGCCTTCAAATCATAAACAATCTCATTTTCATGATTCTTTTCGTATTCTTCAATAAATGCATCAATCCCTTCCACTAAAGGAATACGAACCGGACAAGGCAACAAGCCTTGCACATGAATAGAATCAGATTTTTGTACTTTGCTATTTTTATTCAAGTCACCATCCACCGAATTTCTATTTCCATCAATTCCCTCAATTAATAAGGTAGAAAAAGTATCCACATTTAATTTTTTCATCTTCAAAGCCAGTTCCAAAGAAAGAGATTTACCAAAGACTGCTCTCTTCGCTTCATCCTCTAATTGCTTGAATCCATTTGAAACAAAAATTTTAATTGTTTCTGGATATTTAGTACAAATATCAAGCAAACTATCTGAGGTCTTAAAATATTGATTCTCCATTTTGAAACAGGTTTTTAATTATTTTCTGATACAAATATATCACTGATCGATTCAGAAAACTGTAACCAATGTTACACATCTAAAAAATAGAAGCAGGAATGATGAACAAAAAATGATGAAAACACGTAGAATATGTGACGAAACGATTTTCATTCGTGACGAAAAACATTCTTTTAATGATTAAAGTTAGCCGCGTAAAAAAATGCACTACCTTTAAATCAATCAAAATTGATTCTTTTTAATTCATATTACTTTAAATAAAAGAAGATCATGACCAGATACAAAGCCAAAATAAAGCATCTGTTAGTAAAAACAAATCTTGTTTTTCTATTGCTGTGCACAACGGTTTCAGGCTTTTCACAAAACGATACTGTTCGTATCAATTCCGATTATCAGATAATGTATTGCTCAGCAACAAACGGCACTGTACTGCCAATGCAGGAGATACAACTTCTGCTTGAAGGACCAAAAGATAAAAAATGGTATGTGAGCTTTTCTGTAAACAACAGTCCAGCAATGATTCTTAATGATAATGAAGGAATTAATTTTTCCGAATACAATATGTCCTTGTTCTTTAAGAATACTTCGGGGCACATAAAAAACTATACCATAGAATTAAAGGAAGCATGGCTGGAGGATTTATCGCCTCTTGTTATTCCAGAAGAATACAAATCTGCAACGATTCAAGTTATGCCATTGGCAGATCCTGAAATTGAGGATTATTACCCAAAGGCAAAAATAAATACGTCACAAAATTATTCTGCTAAGGTTGGTAAAAATTCAAGCTACTCCGTATGGGTACCAGAGGGGGCGACTTTGCTCGAAAATAAAAGTGAAATAGAACACAACATACAAGAAATTAAATTGAAAATTAAGTGGCCAAACTATGAAGAAGTAAACTATTTTAAATTGATAGAGACAGATGCATTTGGCTGTAATAGTGACACCATTTTTGCTGGTCTGGAAGTAGTAAAAAGTTTTCATGTTACTTTCGATGAAAATAACACTCTATGTGAGGGAGAAAGTCTTGAACTATCGCCAATTATTGATTTACTATCTGATTATTCCTATTTATGGAATACCGGAGAAACAACAAAAAATATTCACGCAGACAAAGAAGGAACCTATAACCTGACTGTAACCGATTTAAAAGACAATCAAATTGTAAAATCGAAGGTGGAAGTGATCACTCAGGAATCCCCTACTATAAACATCGAAGATCATGTGGTTTTGGATGACGAGAATCCTATCATTGATATTTTCGAAAAGGGGTTTACTTATTTATGGTCAGATGGCTCTACGGATTCAGAACTCAACATTTCGGAGTCAGGCACATATTCTGTTACAGTAAAATCGAAAAATGGTTGCTCTTCAACAAAATCAATTTCAGCAAAAATGAAATCTGAACTTTTTGAAATAAACCTTCCGGAAATAGTTCAAATGTGCGGAATTCAAAAAATGATTTTAGAGCCTAGTTTATCAATAGATCAGACATACCGGTTTTTATGGAATAATGGCTCTTCCGATCCATCAATTACCATAGATCAAGCTGGAGATTATTGGGTTAAAATTACCGATCCGGATGGTTTTCAAAAAACTGCCTATACAAAAGTAATCTATCATCCGAACCCAATTATTGTTTTGGGAACAGATATTACTTTATGGGATGGAGAAACCGCAATTTTAGATGCTGGCAATGAAAATGCTCAATTTATTTGGAATACAGGCGAAAGTACCCAAAGCATAACTGTAAATAGCGGCGGTGTATTTGTTGTTGAAGTATCGGATGAAAACAATTGTACAAATAAAGACACCCTATATGTTCATCACCGAAAAGGTGAAAAATTCGGTGTATTTGTGGGTGAAGATCACTCAATTTGTTCTGGTGATTCGCTTCGTGTTATTCCAATTATTGAAGGAAATCCATCTTATCCACTGCAATACAACTGGCTCGGTCTTGGGAAAAAAACCTCAGAAGTATACTTAAGCGACAATGGTCATTATTGTCTGGAGGTAACAGATGCAAATGGAAATACTGAATCGGATTGTCTGGAGATTAATATATTGCCCACTCCTGAGGTCGATTTAGGACAGGACTTAGAGAGCTACGCAAATAAAATAATTGTATTGGATGCCGGAACCCCAAACTGCTTTTACAAATGGGTGACAGGTGATATTACTCAAAAAATAACTGTTCAAACAGAAGGTAAATATTGGGTGAAAGTTACCACTGATTCCAATTGTACGGCAAGCGATACAATAGATGTAGGCTTTATGGAGAACTATCCATATGTTGGTTTACCTAAGGCTTTCTCCCCCAATGGAGATGGTCATAACGATAAATTATTTATTAGAGGTGATGATGTAAAAGAAATAAGCTTAATTATTTACAACAGATTAGGTCACAAACTTTTTGAAACGAATAATATGAATACTGGATGGGATGGCTTTTCTAAGGGGCAACTGCAAGACATCGATGTTTATGTTTATGTTCTTGAGGTAACCTTTTTGGATGGTAAAACAATCATGAAAAAAGGGAATGTAGCTCTTCTCCGATAACTTACAATAAAACCAAGCTTCTGTTTGTCATATAAATTGCGTATTTTTAGAGCTGTTACAAACTAAACACCTCTTAACATGCTTACTACCAACAACCTAACCAAATCCTACAACGAAGTAAATGCTCTTAACAATGTTTCTCTCTCCATAAAGGAAGGCGAATTGTACGGCCTATTAGGACCAAACGGTGCAGGCAAAACCACAACAATAAACATTTTAAGTTCGCTGCTTAAACCAGATAGCGGAGAAATTCTTTATCAGGGCAAATCTCTTTACCAAAACCTTAGCGAATCTAAAAGAATGATTGGCGTTGTTCCGCAGGAAATTGCTCTCTATGAAGACCTAACAGCCATTGAGAATTTAAAATTCTGGGGAACTTTGTACGGCATAAAAGGCAAAAAACAGCAATCAAAAATAGAAGAACTCCTGGAATTCTTAGGCTTATCGGATCGGAAAAATCACAAAATTAAAACCTATTCGGGTGGAATGAAAAGAAGGATTAATATTGCAGCCGCCCTTCTTCACGATCCCACGATCGTTTTTATGGATGAGCCAACCGTAGGCATCGATCCGCAAAGTAGAAATCTTATTTTCGAAGTCATACAAGAATTACATTCACGTGGTCTGACAATGATTTACACCACCCATTACATGGAAGAAGCAGAGCGTCTTTGCGACAGAATTGGTATTATTGATGAAGGTAAAATTATTGCAGAAGGCAGTCTCGAAGAGCTTAAAAAATCATCAAAAATCAAAGAAGAAATTCATGTAAAGTTTACGAATACGCTTAAAACAGACCTATCAAATATCTCCAATCATTTTAATGGCCAACTTTTAATTCAGGAAAATCAAATGGTGCTGTCAACTTCGCAGGCCAATACCGATTTACCAAGCCTAATTCAAATGTGTACCCATGCAAATTTACATTTGGAGAGGCTTGATGTAAAAAGTTTGAGTCTTGAGAGTGTATTTCTTGAATTAACGGGTAAATCCTTACGGGATTAAACGTTCCTCAAGCCTTTTTAATTTTTCAATCTATCATTCGATCATAAACCCAAAATAGCATGTTCACAATAGCCTTAAAAGACATTCGTCAATATTTAAAAGACCGTACCGCAGTTTTATTGTCACTGCTTCTACCCATGGTATTAATAACAATTTTCGCCTTGATGTACGGGGGAATCGGCAAACCTAAGGAAGCTCGCCCCATCTCACTTCTATTTACTGATCAGGACAATACTGAACTATCTAAAGAAGTATTTAAAACCTTGAACGATCAGGATGGAATGCAACTTTTCACCAAAAGTTATGACGAAGCTGCCGACCTTATAAAAAAAGGGAAAAACTCAGCAGTATTGGTTCTTTATAAAGGATTTCAAGATTCTGTGGAAGCAGGAAACAAAGCCCCAATGGAATTATTTTACGATGAAGCCAAGGAAATTGAAATGGGTTTACTGCAACAGGCATTGTGGTCTAATTTATTTGGTATCACAATGAAAAAAGGAATCAAAGGAAAAGTCAACACCTGGATCAGAGAAAAAAATCCGAATCTGGCAGATGCGGAACTCCTGGATATTCAGGCACAGGTTGAGGATCAGTTTAGTGATTTTGAACAATCTGATGATTCAAAAGAAATGGAAGAAAACTCGAACCTACCCATGACTGCGCTTGTTGGTGAAGAAAAAAACGGCAATCTGGGATTGGTGCAGGCTATTGCCGGTATCGCAATCATGATGCTTCTTTTTAGTGTATCAAGCAGTGGTGCTTCTTTACTAAAGGAAAAAGAAGATGGAACATTTCGCCGTTTATTGGTATCTCCTATCTCTCCATCAAGTATCCTTTACGGCAAAATGCTCTCAACACTTTTTATGGCAGTATTGCAACTCACAGTCATGTTCTTGTATTCCTGGCTTGCATTAGGATTAGATATCTTTATTAACCTACCAGCTTTAATTCTTATGATTCTTGCAGCAGCAATTGCCTGTTCCAGCTTTGGAATTTTTATGGCTTCCATTTGTAAGAGCAGAAAACAGGTTGAGAGTTTGTCGACATTAGTAATACTTGTTATTTCGGCTCTTGGGGGCAGTATGATGCCACTTATTTTCATGCCGGAAATTATGCACAAACTAGCCGTTATTTCTGTTAACTATTGGGCTATGGAAGGTTTTTTCGATATTTTCTGGAGACAACTTCCTTTATCTGAAATTTATCCAAAAATGCTAGTCCTACTGGGAATTGGTGCCGTTCTAACTACTATTTCAGTAATAAGTTTCAAAAGAAATCTTCTTAAATTAGTCTAAAAACGATTTTAAAAGTAGAATAATTAATACGATGCCGGGAATTTAAGACAAATTCATCCCCTATTCTTTGGAAACTGCCAAGAAACTTCTAATATTGGAGAAATATTAACCGAACATTAGATAAATGCTATTTCAACAACTATCACAATCACCTGTCTTCAGAGGAATTTCTCCCGACGAAATGGAAAATTTACTGATCGACTCACAGTATCAGATTAAAAAGTTTTCGAAAGGTGACATGCTTGCTTTTCGAGAGGATAAGTGCGAAAATCTGATGATTGTTTTAAAAGGCAGTGTGAAAGGTGAAATGCTCGATCCATCAGGAAAAAGTATTAAAATTGAAGACATTATGGCTCCCTATCCTATTGCTTCCGCATTTTTATTCGGACAGAGAAATCAATTTCCGGTAAATGTTACGGCAAATGATGAAGTGGAAGTCTTTTATCTGACGAAAAATTCGGTGATCGAACTCTTTCAAAAAAACAAGGTATTCCTTACCAATTACCTGAATTCCATATCAAACAGAAGTCAGTTTTTAGCCAACAAACTAATGTTCTTAAACTTTAAAACGATAAAGGGAAAGTTGGCCAATTATCTTTTAAAACTATCGGCTCCCGATAAAACTGAAATTACCTTGCCAAAATCTCAAGCAGAAATGGCTCAGTTTTTTGGCGTTACTCGCCCCTCTTTTGCCCGAAGCTTAAAAGAAATGGAACAGGAAGGCTTAATTGAAATCAACAGAAGGGAAATAAAAATCCTAAATAAACAACAACTCATCAGACTTTTGCAGCAATAGGCAAGATTTTTTAAAGAAGATGTTGTAGAAGCATTTCGAAAATAAAAATATTCTTAATTTTGTGGGCTGTAAACAAAGTGTTCCAATTTCTTGTTATTAATCAGAGCACATAAGATCTTAAACTCATATTCAACCCAAAAGTAGTTGCAACAATGAGATAGAAAGGTCTGAATATGCAAAATCGACAAAATCATAAAGAATGCACAATAGAAACAACATTACTGACAAAATTTTCTGGGTAGGAACAAATGACCGAAGAACCACCTTATTTGAAAACTACTGGCCACTGCCAAAAGGTGTTGCTTACAACTCCTATGTTATCCTTGATGAAAAAATAGCCATTGTAGATACTGTTGAAAAAGGTACTATGGATGAGTATTTGGATAACATCACCGAAGTACTAGACGGTCGTAAAGCAGATTACCTGGTCATCAATCATATGGAACCTGACCATTCAGGATCTATTCGTTCTTTGGTTGAGCGATATCCTGACATGAAAATTGTAGGAAACAAGAAGACTTTTCCTATGTTGGAGCGTTTCTATGGAATCAAAGAAAATCTTCTTGAAGTGAAAGAAGGTGATTTAATCGATTTGGGAAAACACAAATTGAATTTCTATATGGTGCCTATGTTGCACTGGCCAGAAACCATGGTTACATTTGAAACTACTCAAGGAATTTTATTCTCAGGAGATGCATTTGGTGCCTTCGGAACCTTGGATGGTGGAATTTTCGACGATGAATTAGATTTGGACTACCTTGACGAAGAAATCAGCCGTTACTATTCTAACATTGTTGGAAAATACGGTCGTCCTACTCAAAATGCCTTGAAAAAATTAGCGGGCTTGGAGATCAAAATGATTTGTGCAACTCACGGCCCAATCTGGAGAAGTC
This sequence comes from Labilibaculum antarcticum, assembly GCF_002356295.1. Taxonomy (NCBI): domain Bacteria; kingdom Pseudomonadati; phylum Bacteroidota; class Bacteroidia; order Marinilabiliales; family Marinifilaceae; genus Labilibaculum; species Labilibaculum antarcticum. The sequence goes on from NZ_AP018042.1 coordinate 468,286, forward strand.
ATGTAGCCGACATCATTGCAAAATACGACAAGTGGAGTCAATTCAAAACCGATGAAGGTTGTGTTATTGTATATTCTTCGATGTATGGAAACACAGAGAAAATGGCTGATAACATTGCTCGTCAGTTGGTTAAAAAAGGAATTAAGAAAGTTCGTATTCACGATTCTTCAAAAACACATCCATCCTATATCATCAACGATATTTTTAAATACCGCGGTGTAATTTTAGGTAGCTGTGCATATAACGGTGATGTTTTCCCAACCATGGAAACTTTGATTAATGAATTGGAGCACATGGCCATTAAAGATCACGTTTTAGGCGTATTCGGTTCCAAATCCTGGGGCGGTGGCGGATTGAAACGCTTGAATAAATTTGCCGAAGAAATTAAATGGGAAACTATTGAAGCAACACCGGAAGCTCTTTGTGCTCCAAACTCAGCGGATTTCGATGCTTGCGAAGCTTTAGCTGAAGGAATGGCAAGCCGTTTAAAAGAACTTTACAAATAGAAAATCATTACTCGATATAATGAACTCCTCCACTCTTGGTGGAGTTTTTTTTGTGCCCTAAAAAACAATCCCCACCTGCAGTCGAAGGGAATCATAATTATCCGAAAAATTTGCACTAAAACCAATATCACCACTAACTTTTGGCCCCATTTTCCAACGTATTCCAAATGAAGGAACAAACCATGCATTGTAATTCAGTATCCTATCGTCATCGTAACAATCGGAATAATAGCAATCATCGTCATCTTCAGGAACAATAATCGCTATAGCCAAACTAATTAAATCCGTTCCCATTCCGAAATAAGCTTGCACTTTTCCTTCCCCAATCAAATATTTAGCGTTCACCAACCATAAAAAATTGGTCTGCTCAAAATTTAATTCATTTGCTCCACCGGTATCATAATAATCCTTCCAGGAGGTAATCGTAAATTCAGTTCCAACATAAACATGGCCTGAATTCACACCTAAATCCAAACTAAAAGCACTGCCTGATTTTGCAAACTCTTTTACACCTCCCAATGTCCATGCCGGACCATAATGAAAGCCAACTTCAAATTTTGAGATATGATCGACATCAGGAGAATATTTCTCGACAGGTTTTTGGTAGGTATATTGAGCGAAAGAACTATTTGAAATCAACAAAAAGGGTAAGATGGAAGCTAAGTAGATATAAATTTTCATGATGTCCTTAATTAGAATGAATGCTGTTCATCAATAAGACACACAAAACCATCACTTCACTTATCCCAATCCATCAATTGACAACAAAAATAAAAGGCCATCCCGTACAAACGAGATGGCCTTTCCAATATATTATTTGATAGATTACTTCAGTTTCTCTACCGATGCTTTAATTCTACGTATAGCTTCTGCCATTTGTTCTTCGCTGGTTGCATAAGATAAACGCAAACATTCAGGAGATCCAAATGCTTCACCAGTAACAGTTGCAACATTAGCATCTTCCAACAAATACAAACTTAAATCTGTAGAGCTGTTAATGGTATAAGTTCCACTTGCCTTTCCAAACAATTGAGACACTTTTGGAAATAAGTAGAATGCACCATTTGGTTCACGAGTTTCGAAACCAGGTACTTCTCTTAGTTGTGCCAATGCCAAATCTCTTCTTTTGCGAAAAGCTTCTCTCATGGCAATGGTAGTAGACTGATCTCCCTCCAAAGCAGCAACAGAAGCTATTTGAGCTATAGAAGAAGCTCCAGATGTCATTTGTCCCTGTAACTTGTTACAAGCTTTAGCTATCCACAGTGGAGCAGCAATGTAACCAATTCTCCAACCCGTCATGGCATAACCTTTTGATACGCCATTAATTACAACAACACGATCAAAAATATCTTTAAACTGAGCAATACTTTCGTGAGCTCCAACGTAGTTGATGTGCTCATATATTTCATCCGAAAGGATAGTAATATCTGGATATTTAACGAAAACGTCAGCCAAAGCTCTTAGCTCCTCTTTGGAATACAAACTTCCAGTAGGGTTGCTTGGAGAACTGAACAAAAAGGCTTTGGTTTTTGGAGTGATAGCAGCTTCCAATTGCTCAGGAGTAATTTTAAAATCCTGCTCGATTGGTGCATATACAAACACATTAATTCCACCGGCCAATTTTACAATCTCGCTGTAACTAACCCAGTAAGGAGAAGGAATAATTACTTCGTCGCCCGGATTAATGAGACTTAAAATAACATTGGTAATGGATTGCTTGGCTCCATTCGAAACAACGATTTGATCAACTGTGTATTCCAGATTATTTTCACGTTTCAGCTTATTCACCACTGCCTGACGCAATTCTATATAACCAGGAACAGGCGAATAATGAGAATAATTGTCATCAATGGCCTTTTGTGCTGCTTTTTTAATGTGGTCAGGAGTATTAAAATCTGGTTCACCTACGCTCAGATTGATAACATCAATCCCCTGAGCTTTCATTTCTCTACTTTTTTGAGACATAGCAAGAGTTGGAGATACTTCCATTCCTGCAATACGATCCGAAACTTTCAACATTACAAATTAATTTAGGGATTTAGTAAATTGCTTAATACTTTTGTGTACAACTTTCCCCCTTGTAAACAAAATTTTTACTGTGTGCGGGATCTAATTAAATACATCAGATCCGAAACAAATATAATGTTTTTAAGTACATAGGGTATCCATAAAAAACGAAATATCTAAAAGAAACCATAAAAATGAGAGACATTCTTGAAATTAGTAAGTACATCCTTCCATCATTAGTTGTTTTTGCCACTGCTTATCTGCTGATAAAGCAATTTTTAAAGCTCGAAGAACGTAAAATCAAACATCAGATTTTGTTGAAAAACCAAAAACAAACAACTCCAATACGGCTTCAGGCCTGTGAACGCTTAATTATCTTTCTGGAACGTATTCATCCCGAATCATTAATTATAAGGGAAAATGCGAGTGGTTTAACAAACTTACAATTACAGCAAAAACTAATTGCTGCTATTCGTACGGAATACGAACACAACCTTGCTCAGCAACTATATGTATCTGATGAGTCATGGCTGCAATTGAAAAATGCCAAAGACAGCATGATTCGCCTAATTAATACCGAAGCCGGACAAGTAGCACCTGGAGATTCTTCCATTGTTTTGTGCAAGGCCATTATTGAATCGCACATGCAACAACAAAAACCAGCCATTGCAAGAGCAATTTCAGCCATAAAAAACGAAATTCAACAAATTTGGAACTAATTTAAAGCATTAAATAGTCATACAAATAAGGATGATCAACAATGAAAGGACGCTAATGTCGGTTTATTTGCCTATTTTTGCACAAATTTTCAAATACCATGGTAATGATTTCATTTGACGACATCAAAATAAGCAAACAGATTAGAATGGCGCTTGACGAGGCGGGATTCGATAAACCAACAGAAATACAAGAAAAAGTATTTTCCCCTATTCGTGCAGGTAAAGATGTAATTGGGATTGCTCAAACAGGAACAGGTAAAACCCTGGCCTATTTGATGCCGATTTTAATGAAATTAAACTATGCGCAAGGATTTGATCCAAGAGCATTAATCGTTGTTCCTACCCGTGAATTGGTTTTACAGGTAATTGAAACAATTGAATTACTTTCTCCTCATATCAATCTTCGTGCTGCTGGTGTGTATGGTGGGGTCAACATCAATACACAAAAGGAAAAATTATACTCTGGTATCGATATCATTGTAGCAACTCCTGGTCGTTTAATGGATATTTACATGACCCGAATCCTGAAATTCACCATGATAAAAACCCTTGTGATTGATGAGGCTGATAAATTGATGGATCTGGGGTTTATGCCACAGTTAAAAGCAATTTTCGAAATCATACCTGAAGCTCATCAGAACTTACTATTCTCAGCAACATTCTCGGATACAGTTGCACAATTAGCTGATGATTTCCTGATATCGCCAGAGCGAATAGAAATTGCTCCACAGGCTTCTACCGTAGAGAACATTCATCAAATTCAATATCAAGTTCCTAACATTCTAAGTAAAATAGCACTGCTTAAGCACCTTTTAAAAGACAAAGAGGTATTTAACAAGGTGATGATATTTACCGAGACCAAGAAGAATGCCGATCGAATTGTGAATCGATTGGAGGAATTTTTGGGCGAAGATTTGAGTGTGATTCACTCGAACAAGGCACAGAACACGAGGATTAAAGCACTAACCAACTTTAAAGAAGGAACATCAAGAGTCTTGATTGCTTCTGATGTCGCTGCCCGTGGTATCGATATAGAAAATATTAGCCACGTTATTAACTTCGACATTCCGAGCAACCACGTTGAGTATGTTCACCGTGTAGGTCGTACTGGTCGTGCCGAAAAAGATGGTACTGCCATTAGTTTTGTAAATAAGGGCGAAGAGGAATTGATAGAAAAGGTAGAAGCCTTAATTAACAAGCCTATTGAAATAGGACTGGTACCAACCGAAGTGGTATTTACAAGCCAATTGCTTGAGGATGAGAAAATACAGACACGAAATATTAAAGTTAAAAACACCATCCGTTTGGATTTAGCCAGTGGTGCCTTTCATAAGAAATCGGCTAAAAATTCAAAAACTCCATCGGGTTCCAAAGGTCGGCAAAAGGCAATTGCAAATAAGAAACGAAACAGCAAGAAGAAATCTAAGAAATAAAAAAAATATCACCGACACTCTTTGCGGGATAATATCAATTAATGCCGTTTCATTCATTTGGAACGGCATTTTTTTGGGGGCGTGCCCCTCAATTCTTCGGGTCAGGCTTTCCATTCCAACTCCTCGCCTTCCTCTTTGGTGTTTTACACCTGTATCAAACAGGTTTCGTTATTTATCTCCTCTCCTGAATATTGAATCAGCGCTGCGGGGTTTCCATTTCAATCCTTCACGCACACAAACTGGCATTCTCATTGACTTTTTATGATAAAATTCTGTTTAGACTTGCTCTTCACAAGCAAGAAAACCCAAAACAACTTATAGTAAGCTGTACCTTTTCCACAAAACACAATACATCCAATTATTTTGAGCTTCACCTGTTCTTTCAGTATCAATTCTTGATTCCAGGGGATTTCAACACCAATAAGTTAAAGAGTTCTGTTTGTTTTTACATTGTGTTAATGTTATTTTTTTTTGTTAAAGTATCTGCGCTATTATTTTATTTGTAATTTGTTATATAAAATAGAATAATTACCTTAGTCACCTCGGTTACTTGTTTTGGTCCTATTTATTACTGATTAGTAGAGGAATTAGAGGATAAGTTCCATTTTTTCTGAAATAAAGTACAGAATCAAATTTGATAACAGATTTTAAAAATCCAAATAACGAATAGTATGGCTGGAAAACCAATCGCAACAGTAGGAAGTATGCACGTTTGTCCGATGTGTAGCGGACTCATTCCTCATGTAGGCGGGCCAATAGTTGGCCCCGGAGCACCCAATGTATTAATTAACGGAAAACCAGCCGCTCTTATGGGCGATATGTGCGTATGTGTAGGCCCTCCCGATGTCGTTGCTCAGGGAAATCCGTCGGTACTTATCAGCGGAGTACCCGTAGTTTGTCAGGGCGATATGACCGCACACGGCGGCATCGTTATGTCGGGCGAGCCAAACATCTTAATCAGCACCTCTGCTCCAAGTCCTACAACAAGCTTACCAATCAATGAAATTCCTTTTCCGGAAATTACCATTGCTCAAAAAATGGTTTCAAGTGTTGTTGGCGTAGTTACAGGTGCCGATTTAAGCCAAGATCTTCGCGATGCACAAACAAATCAGGATGCCATTCGGGAAGAGGCAGAAAAAAATGGAGTATTGCCGGATATTGATTTTAGTCATTAAAAAATAAATTATGAAATTTGTATATCCAGTTGATCCTAAAAATGGCAACGATAAATACCCATTCTATTTAAAAGGCGCATCTAACAGAACAGGATATTATCCCATAGGACGAATGAATACCTGGCACGGAGGGATTCATTATGAGGGAAGTAATCCAATAAAAGCCATTGCCGATGGAAAAATAATTGCCTACAGAGTACCTGAAAAATACTTTGAGGATACAGCAAATTTTAATGGTAAGTATTCCAATGCTTTTGTATTGATTCAGCACGACTATGTAAGTCCCAAGGAGCTAAAGATGACTTTTTATTCTCTATACAATCATTTGAGCAGTTTTGAGGAAATGCAGACCAAAACGTTTCCTAAAATTTACAAGATAGATTCGTATACGGTTGCCGATACGGCTAATGATTCCAACAAAAAAGTGAAAGGTGTGCGTATCAGATTGACACAAAGTGGTGGATCGGTATTAGCAACAGCGCCCAAAGGTAAGACACTTACCATAAAGGAAACAAATAAAGAGAAGACCAGATGGAAAGTGCAATATACTACACCTTTGGGGAAAGTTATTGAAGGTTATGCCTATGCTTTAAAAGAGAATGGCAAATTTAGTTTTGATCATGAAACGGGTAAAGTGTTAGAAGAGCCGGATACTGATATTGATGGAGATTTAGGGGCAAATTTGCGTGAAAAAGCCGAAAAAGATTCGGATGTAAAACAGCTTTTACCAAGAGGCACATCCATTGAAATTGATGAAAAAGACCAAGGTAAAACAGGTTGGCTAAAAGTTAAAAAAATGGATGGTAAAAGCCTCACTGGATATTGCCATACCGACGGATTAACAATTGTAGATGTATTAACCTTGACAAATGAAGATTTAGATCAGGTTAAGAATGTTTGCATTGAAGTAAAAGCAGGAGACATTATAGGTTACGCTGGCTTGAATGGTTTCGAAAAGAAAAAAGAACATCGATGTGCTCACGTTGAAGTTTTTACTCCCGATGATGTGACTCCATTTTTAACTAACGTTAATATGGATGGCGATAAAAACAATAATTTTGCAAAACTTAGCGAAGGAAGTGAGCTTAAAAAGAAATTTTCGTTAAAACTGATAACAAATACACCAGTTAAAAAGACAGGTAAAACCACCCTAGCGTATATCGAAGTAGAAGTAGACAACCTTGAAGTTATTGTTGATGACAGAGACACGGAACTTCCAAATACATATGCGTCAGACATATATACCTTTAGTGATGAAAGCGATGCTACTAGGCTGACCAATTTCAATAAAATTGTTGGAGATATTGCTAAAATAGGTGATACGGTAAAGCTAAATAAAAAGCTTGAAGGTGAACAGAGACGAGTGACCTATTTAGATGATAATAAAGGTCTTAGATTCTGGGTGAAGAACGAAGATATAGAAGAAAAAACACTAAACTTTACAGTACAACTAGCTTTTACAGATGAAGTTTCAGATCAAACTACAGGGGTGTCCTCAGTATCCAGTTATAGAGCTCAGAATCGTGCAGTAGATACAGCAGTGGCAGTTGCGAATCCTCCTGTAGCAACAACGACCAACGAAAGCAAAACCTATTTTAGGCTCAACAAAGACGTTCTGGAAATTTACCTTATCAGTCCCGACGATGAAAATACAAACACAAAAATAGTAGTCGATACAATTGTAAATATAAAAGAAGGAAAAACCTATAAAGACAAAGACGATAAGGAATGGTACTATATAGAACCAATTGGTTTGCAGAAAAATGGAGTGGCAATCAATTATAAAGGTTTAATTAGTAAAGATGATTTGGGTGACCTTTTTTCGGCATACGATTGGACCAAGTTTGGCTTTGAAGTAAAAGAAGATGCGACTAATACATATATCTACAACTTCGATAATAAAGAGCCTTTTTTTGCCGATGTTTGCGCCATTGTAGACGAAGATGAAGATGGCATTTTAGAAACCTACGAATTGCAACGAGCTTTAAATAATCATTATGCAGCCGAAAAACTATCGCATTTGGTCTGTAAGCATCATAACGAGTGGGCCTATGGAGGACAGTATTTAAGCGGACTTACAGCAGAACTTGAACAATTTTACACAAAAGCCATTGAGAAAGATGCAGATGGCAAAGCTTTAGCCAATCAGCAAGAATTAGATGCCATAAAACAAGAGCGAAAAGATGCATTTGAAGCCAAAGTAAAACAGCTAGCCATTTGGGAAGATATTGAAGTACGTGAAAGTAGTTATCGAACCAAGTTTATTAATGGAGCTCTAATGACTTCTCCTGTTACTATGGGAGGATATTTAACCTATAAAGCAGGTAAATGGATTTACGAAAGAATGGCATACGGCGATAAAAAAGAAGAAGCAATACCACTTAGTCCATTTCCAATAGCTAATCCTGTGGTTTATCATTTTCATCCCGTGGCTTTTGTGGAACAGATGATGAGGATGAGAGTAATTTCAGCCGAAGAAGCGAAAGTTAGAGCATATATGAGAATGTTAAGAATCGGTGAAGGTACTGGAGAAATTATTAAATCATTTGATGAAAAAACGAATAAGGTCATTTATGTTACAAATGATTTTGAAAAAGGATACACTACTGCTTTCGGAGGGAATAAAATATCAGATTTAAGTGATCATCCAAGAAAAAATTATGGGGGGTCTAGTGCTGCTGGTGCTTATCAAGTAATGACGTATACTTGGGACGACACAAATCTTTCTTTGAAAAGGGAAAAGCATAATATAAATTCTTTTAGTAAAGAGTCGCAGGATAAATTCTGTATAGTTCTAATGAAGTATCACGCAGGTTGTAGTGAATTTATTGACTTAATAATTAAAGGAGAAATTGAAAAGGCTACAAGAAAATGTGGTAGTAGAATATGGGCTAGTCTTCCATGTAAAGGAGATAATAGTAGATATAAATTTAAGGGGAAACCCCAACCAGCAACACCAATGAAAGATGTGTTGGAACATTTCGAGAAATTCTATAATGATGAATTAGAAGGCAAAACTAATATGCATTTGAAAAATGGATTTTTAAATGAATTTGGGTATGATTATTAGTACCAATAAGATTATGAAAATAAAAGTTGTGATGATATATATATATGAAATTATTGGCTTTTAAATCAATATGAAAAAATAAATTACTTTTATTATGCATTGATATTTTTGCGTAAGATTTATGAAAAAAAATTATTAGTATTTATAAAATGTGAGAAGAAATGAAAATTTTAGTCTATTTATTGTTGGTTTTAACTTTAGCATGTAAAAATGGTGCAAATAGTAAAATGGCGTTAAAAACCACAAATATGGCTGTTAAGCAAGACCATATAGATCTATGTTCTGTTCCTAATCAATGGATTGGAAGCTTCGATGGGTCGTTTTTAAGATTAGAAGGAGAATCTGCAGATCCAAGGGGATGGGCAACAGTAGAGCTTGATATTTCTAAAAAGACAGCAACTTTTTATTTATTTAGTTATGCAGAAGAAATAAACCATGAACTTGATATTGTCGAAGTGAAAGATAATTCAATAACATTTAAAGTAAGTAACTCTGATCTCGACAACAAAATACTCTTGCGTAAGAAGAATGGACAGTATGAGATGGAAAGTGATCTTATTAATAGTTTAGTAAAAAAAGAACAATTAATTATTATGAACTTAAATGTTCAAGAGTAAGATTCTTTTTTATTATGAAATAATAGTTAGATCCGAAATATTTTCAGCGTACCGCGAAATATATATAGAAAAGCCACACTTATAATGATTGTGGCTTTTATTTGATATTGGAGCTAACGTTTTAAATTGTTGGAGTACACGAAATAAAACAAGAACGTTTAGATGCATTTACAGCTAACGTAAAACAACTAGTCTTAGGTGAAGACATTGAGGCTCGAACAAGTAGCTACTGAAGCAAGTTTGTTAATGGTTCATTAATGAGTTCTGTGGTATTAGATACTTACACACTTTGCGGTACAGTGTCAAAACAAACCACTTCCCCACCTTCTTTTTTTAGTAAAACATCCTCAATCACTGGCGTAATCACTTTCTAAACTATTTTTCGACCAAGCCCGACGTTCGTGCTCATTTCAAAATTTTCTAAAACCGTCATCACCGTTGGAGGTGGTCGTTCCACAATTTCTAAAACCATCATCACCGTCAGAGGTGGCCGTTTTTCAATTTTATAAAACCGTCATCACCGTCAGAGGTGGTCGTTTCACAATTTACTAAAACCGTCGTCACCGTCAGAGGTGGTCGTTTCACAATTTCTTAAAACCATCATCACCGTCAGAGGTGGACGTTTTACTTAAATGTGCAATCCACATCACAATTGAATCGACTCCCTTTTTATTCAAAGGAAACATACCATTGCCGATACCTTTCTTTTGCATCACTTATTCTTCTTACAACACAGGCCTTTGTTCCAATTATCGGCAAAAAAACAGCCGAACGATAAAGTCCGGCTGTTAGATATTATATGAATACGATCACTATTTGATCATATTAACACTTCGTTTTACGAATTTTGCTAATTCTTCGCCCTTCAACATGTTGTTGGCAAGCAATGCAAGGTCGATTAATTGTTTCACCAATTGATTGTCCTTACCATATCCTTTTAGCAATGCTTCTTTTTCAGCACTCACCGCAGAGATTTGCTTTTGAACCTCAGCCATTTTATCTTTTTCCTCCTGAGGAACTTCTTCTTCTTTCTTGTCCTTTTTCAAAGCATCCAATTGGGCTCTTTCCTCTAAAATTGGAGTCAGTTTTACTGAAACCTCAGCAAGTTTTTCACCCATTTTAGCATCCTTATCGTTCAGGATAGTCTCAATTAAAGCGTGATCAGAATTTACAACCAAGTTGTAAGAATCAGGCATTTCACCATAGAATCCCATTCCAGCGTTCATGGCAGCCATATCTTTCATACGACGCATAAATTCAGCTTGAGTAATCATCAATGGCTGTGCTTCCTCTCCTAACGATTCGAAAGCCACGATATAATTTACTTTTCCCGAAGGTAAATGAGCATTGAATACAGGAATCAAATCATTTCTTTGCTCCTGACTAAGCTTAGATGCTTTAACCTCCTCTTTTTGAATCAATTTTTCGACGATATCAGAATCAACACGAACATATTTTGTAGTCGATGTTTTTTGCTCCAAGTGGTTAATCAAGTGATTGTCCAACTGACTGTCCATTACCAATACATCATATCCTTTTGCTTTTGCAGCCTCAATATAAGTATACTGAGCATCTACGTCAGTAGAATATAAAGTAATGATATTATCATCTTTATCGGTCTGATTTTCTTTAACTAATGCCTCATATTCTTCAATTGTAAAACACTTTCCTTCGGTATTTTTGAACAACATGAATTTTTTAGAACGATCGAAGAATTTCTCTTCAGTCAACATTCCGTACTGAACGAACATGCGCAAATCATCCCATTTCTTCTCAAAATCTGCACGGTCAGCCTTAAAAATATCATGCAAGCTATCGGCAACTTTCTTGGAGATATGACTGGCAATTTTCTTCACGTTACCATCACTTTGCAAGTAAGAACGGGATACGTTCAATGGAATATCCGGAGAATCAATCACACCATGAAGCATGGTTAAAAATTCCGGAACAATTCCTTCTACCGAATCGGTAACAAATACCTGATTGCAATACAATTGAATTTTGTTCTTCTGAATTTCAACGCTGTTCTTAATTCTCGGGAAATACAGTACACCGGTCAGGTTAAAAGGATAATCAACATTCAGGTGAATGTGAAACAATGGGTCCTCGCCTGCAGGATACAACTGATGGTAAAAACTGCTGTAATCTTCATCCTTCAAATCAGCTGGCTTCTTAGTCCAGGTAGGATTTGTATCGTTAATGATATTCTCTTCTTCAGTATCTACATTAGCACCATCTTTCCACTCCTTTTTCTTTCCAAAAGAAATCTCAACAGGTAAAAACTTACAATACTTATTCAACAATTCCTGAATACGGCTCTCTTCCAAAAAGGCTTCTTCCTCTTCTGAAATGTGCATTACAATGTCAGTTCCTCTACCCGCTTTCTCTACTTTCTCTAAAGTAAATTCTGGATTTCCTTCACAGCTCCATTTTACTGCTTCAGCACCTTCTTTGCACGAAAGAGTAATAATATCGACCTTATCGGATACCATAAAAGAAGAGTAAAAACCCAATCCAAAATGACCAATAATGGCATTCGCCTGATCCTTGTACTTATCCATGAACTCTTCAGCTCCCGAAAAGGCAATCTGATTGATGTATTTCTCAATCTCTTCCTGAGTCATACCAATACCGTTATCGGAAATAGTAATCGTCTTTGCTTCTTTATCAAGCGCAACTGAAACTTTTAGATCTCCTACTTCTCCCTTAAATTCGCCGGTTGCAGCTAAAGTTTTCAATTTTTGGGCTGCATCTACTGCATTGGAAACAATTTCACGCAAAAAGATATCGTGATCTGAGTATAAAAATTTCTTAATGATTGGAAACAGATCATTACTAGTAACACCAATTTTTCCTGTTGACATAGTTATATCGTTTTTAAATTTTGAATTACAATTTTTCGAATGAGGAATAGGCAAAGCCTATGCCAAGAGAAAACTTCTGTCATTAAGACATGAAATAAGCTAAAATTATAGAATACTGTCAGTTTATCTTAACAAAACGAGTAAAAACAACATTTACTCTTCCATTTTAAGGCTTAAGTCGAAAAGCTTAACAATAAATCCTGTAATAGTTGGCAGTAACTTTTTGAATATTTAATTTTATGTCACAGAAAACGAAATCAATATCTTATGCTGGAAAAATCACCTGCAGTTATCTCCATTCAGAATTTAGAGAAAAGCTACCAAAATGGCAGACAAGCAAATAAAGTATTAAAAGGAATTAACATTGAAATTCAGCCGGGCCAAATTATTGGCTACATAGGACCTAATGGTGCTGGGAAATCAACGACAGTTAAAATACTATGCGGCTTACTGCCTGATTTCGAAGGCGATATTACGATTCTCGGATACGACTTAAGAACGCAGCCAATCGAAATTAAAAAGCGAATTGGCTACATTCCCGAAAATGCAGCTTTGTATGACACATTAACACCGAGAGAATATCTTCAGTTTGTAGGCGAATTGCACGGAATGGCTCATGATGACATCAATCAAAAAATTGGGAAGCTGCTGAATTTATTTGAGATGAAAGCCCATGCCGATGAACGCCTCAACTCCTTCTCGAAAGGAATGCGGCAAAAAATATTAATCATTTCAGGTTTAATTCACAATCCTGCTATCATTTTTATGGATGAACCCTTATCGGGATTAGATGCCAACTCGGTAATTATTGTAAAAGAAATTCTCACACAATTGGCCAGAGACGGTAAAACCATTTTCTACAGTTCGCACATTATGGATGTAGTCGAGAAAATATCCGACAGGATTATTCTAATTGACAATGGAAATATTGTGGCCGATGGCAGTTTTGCAGACTTGAATTCAAAAGATCATACCGGATCCTTAGAAAAACTATTCACCGAGCTTACGGGAACTTCGGGTCACAGCAAAAAAGCAGAAGAGATTATTCATGTATTTGAGAACTAAAGTATGGTAAAAATAATACTTCTCAGTTTACTTCCATTCAGAGGAATTATTCGTGCAATGGGTGTGGATTTCGAGCATCTTTGCAGCATTCTGAAAGTGAAATTAATGATGGATAACCGCAGAAGTATGTCCATGTCGCAAAAAGGAAAAGATTCAAACAATCAGCTTTGGCTACAATCTTTTATTTACGCATTCTTAGGTGGACTTATGGTAGTTAGTCTCATTAGAATTGAGAACGATCTGGTAAGTTACACCATCTTTTTTGCATTTATCATGGTGATGATTGCCATGCTAATGATATCTGAATTTAGCAATGTACTAATAGACACTAGAGACAACAGCATTTTGATGCCCCGCCCCATTAACAGCCGCACATTGGTTTTGGCTAAGATTCTGCACATCGCATTCTATATGCTACAAACGAGTCTCTCATTATCTCTTGTGATGATTATTGTAACGATCGTAAATCATGGTTTTATTGCCATGCTAATTTTATTGCTACTAATTGTTCTTTCGGCTCTTTTCACTTTATTCTTAACCAATATTTTCTATTTAGGCTTAATGAATGTGGTCAATGGGCAAAAATTAAAAGACATCATTGTATATTTTCAAATAGGAATGGCTATTTTATTTATGGGTGCTTACCAATTAATGCCCCGAATGATGGATCTATATGACCTTGCCAACATCAGCATGTCTATTGAGTGGTATTCCTATTTAATTCCTCCTGTATGGATGAGTGGTAGTTTCGATGCATATATTAATGGCATTTACGATGGATCTCACCTTCTTTTTTCCTTATTAGCTATACTAATTCCGGTATTGAGTCTATTTTTTGTGATAAAAGTTTTGGCTCCGAAGTTTAATTATGCTTTGGCTCAATTAGATGTTGCAAGTGATAAGAAGAAAAAGACAAAAACAGAAAGCAAAGAGAAAAATCAATTTATTGATCGACTGAGTAAGATCTTTAGCAAAACAACAGAAGAAGCCACGGCATTTAAAATGGTATGGTTAATGAGTGGACGTGAGAGAAAATACAAGCAAAGCGTGTTTCCTTCTTTTGGTTACATTCTTATTTTCTGCTTAGTGTTTGCATTTAAATCGAAAGAGGCATTCAATCTGGAGACATTGGCTGAAAGTCAAAAATACCTTTGGTTTATTTACACAAGCATTTTTCTTGCTTTTAGTATCACACATCAATTGGCCTATAGCGATGAACCTAAATCAAGCTGGTTTTACCGATCACTTCCCTTATCGAACCCGGGACAAATTCTGATGGGTGCCTTTAAATCGGTAATGGTGAAATTTTATCTTCCAACAATGGTAATCATCGGAAGTGTTTGCTTGTACATTTGGGGAATTCAGGTGCTGGATGATATCATTTTTGGTGCACTTTCCATATTTCTGGTTACCTCCCTACTATTTTCGTGGCAAAACCCACAGTTCCCATTCTCTGTAGAAAGAAATACCAATGACTTTGGTGGTAATTTTGTTAAAGGGATGTTGTTAATGGTTTCTGGCGGCTTTCTGGGAGGTATAAATTACGGATTAAGCTTTATTCCTTACAGCTTGTTTGTTGCCATCCCAATATTGATTCTACTTCTTTATTTTAATCTGAGAAGTTATCAGAAAATTAGCTGGGCTAAGATTTCGGAGTAAAGGATAGTAAACCATCTCGCAAGAGATGGCTTTTATTTTTGCTTTGATATTCAACAAAACCAGCCTCAGTCCCAGACAAAATGCATTTAAACTTTAAACGTAATCTGACACCTTCGGAGTCACATTTTACATTGAACAGTTAAGATCCTTATTTCACTCAATTGTGCTACTTAACTGGTGTTCATGGAAATTGCATCAAAAAAAAAACCTATATCAACGACTAAAGCTCTTCGAATTGCAAGCTGTTAAAAAAACATAAAAACGCCAACTAGCATTGTCTATATTTATTTATTTTGATAAATTCACAACGTGAACTTCAAATTATATTGTTTTATTCAATTAAAGACACCTACAGCAAGCAAAATCGTTTTTAAAAAGCACATTTAAAATTTATGACAGGCAAGCATACTCATGAAAAATGCATTATTACTTAATACAGCTGATAATGATTGTCGACAAATACCAAAATAAACAAAAAAGAATACAAGTGTAACAATCTAAAAATCAAAGCTGTCTCATAAAAATTAAAAGCAAATTTTAAATCATGACAAAACATTTACTCCTTTTTCTTTTTTGCCTTTTATCTTTTTCAGGATATTCTCAACAAATTACCGGAACAATATCCGATACGGATGGAAATGCAATCCCCTTTGCCAATATCTACAGTAAAACGCTGGCCACAGGCACAACTTCAAATATCGACGGGCAGTATCAATTGGTTCTTCCTAAAGGAGAATGGGATCTGGAATTCAGGTATTTGGGGTTTAAAACCAAAGAAGTGAAGGTGAGCATAAACGACAAAGATGTGGAAATGAATGTTGCTCTTGCTCCTCAAACCTATCAGCTAAAAGAAGTAAAAGTGTTAGCCAGCGGTGAAGACCCGGCCTACTATGTAATGCGGAAGGCAATTGCAATGGGCGATTATTATACCAAGCAAGTTAGCGAGTACGACAATACTGTTTACCTAAAAGGATCGGGAAAGATTACCAGTGTACCGTGGCTTTTTAAAAAGAAACTGGCCGAAGATGACATTACCGAAAACAAAACCTTTGTAACCGAAAACATATCAAAAATTCACTTCGAATTACCTGATAAAATTGAGGAGGAGGTTGTATCCTTTCGCTCATCCGGATTAGACGATCAGGCCAATCCAATGCCATTTATAACCTCCAATTTGTACGACACAAAAGATCAAGGATTGATTTCCCCTTTGGATAAAAATGCACTTTCAGTATATAGATATGAGCTGGTATCGGTTTTTGAGGATCAGGGAAGAATGATTAATCGAATTAAAGTGATTCCCCGACGCAAAGGCAAAGATTTATTCCGAGGATATTTAAATATTGCAGAAAACTATTGGAACATTCACTCTGCCGATTTACAAGTGAGCCTTCCCATGACAGAAATCAGCATGCATCAATTGTATGCACCTGTTAGTGAAGGCGTGTGGATGCCGGTAAGTTTCGATTTCGACATCCAATTTAAGGCACTGGGATTTGGACTCAATGGAATCTATGTGGCCTCTATCAAAGACTATAAAATAAAGCTCAATCCAAATATAGATCATGATTATTTAAAGCAACAAGAACTGGCCCTAAAGCAGGAAGCTGAAAACATTAATGAATTAACCAATCAGCAAGATTCGGAAGTTCTATCCGTTAAAGAAAAAAAGCGGAAAGATGAAATTCAAAATCTTCTGGAAAAGGATGATATGAATAATTCGGACATGCGAAAGCTATACCGGTTGATGGAGAAAGAAAATCAGCAAAAGCGCGAAGAGAAAGTGAAAGAGCCGCTGGAAATCAAAATCGAAAAAGTGAAAATGGCTAAAGATGCCAAAGACAAAGATTCCTTGTACTGGACTCAAATGAGACCCATCCCCTTATCGGATGATGAAAAGATCAGTTTTACGAAAAAAGATTCCCTTCAAATTGTTCGTAACAGTCCGGAATACAAAGATTCTGTTCGTACTGCAAATCGAAAGTTTAAATTCAAGAATCTCCTGTTCGGGAAAACATACAAATACGAAGATGAAAATTCTAGTTTTTCTACTCCCGGACTTCTCAATATTGATAAAATATCTTTTAATACGGTGCAGGGATTTACCTATAAAGCTCCTTTTGAATTTCAAAAATGGGATACCATTGGTCACCATTTTAGTCTTATCCCGAGTGTAAGCTATGCCTTTTCACGAAAACATGTTGACTTCTCTGTTGAATCGAAATACAGATACAATGGCTTTAAAAGAGCATGGATTGGAATTAAAGCAGGTAGCGAGGCTGTCGATTTCAATCAAGAATCCGGCATAAATCCAATGCTAAACGATATTTCCAGTTTGTACTTCAGAGATAATTACCTAAAAGTATTTGATAAGAATTATTTGAATATCTGGCATGAATTTGATATTGAAAACGGCCTGCATTTCTCAACCGAATTGGAATATGAACATAGAAAACAACTCCGGAACAACTGTTCTTTTTATTTTTACGATGCTGATGATGAAGCCTATACATCCAATATTCCGGAAGGAATTGCGCCTGAATTGGTTAAAAACAATAAAGCATTTACCATTTTAGCCAATCTTGAATATACTCCCCGACACCGATACTATGTGAAAAAAGGAGTGAAACACATGAGTTATGCCAATTCGAATCCCACTTTTGGACTATCGTACCGTCAAGGAATTAAGAATGTATTTGATTCTGAAACCGATTTCTCGCTTTTGGAAGCATCAGTAAAACAAAACTTTTCCATTGGCTTTAACGATAATATATCCTACAAAATAAAAGCAGGCAGATACCTCTCGAACAATCAAATGCATTTTACAGACTACACCCATTTTAATACAAGTAAACCCCTGGTTATGCTCGGCGGCGATTTAAATACTTTTCGTTTGTTAGATTATTATCAATTCTCAACCAATAACGATTATGCCGAAGCGCATCTTGAATTCACGTCAGATCGATTTCTGCTAAAGCGATTGCCCGTTCTGAATAATGCAATAGTAATTCAGGAGCGATTATTTGCCAATTACCTGACTCATGCCGATAAAAAGAATTATTGGGAAGTTGGTTACGGTTTATCGCAAATATTTCTTGTACTGGATGTAGAGGTAGTCTGGAGTTTTGATGGCAAACATCACAGAGATACAGGAATTAAATTGAAGTTTAATTTATAATAACCATTGGCGCGAACTTTTAGTTCGTGCCAGCATAAGGAATCAACATGACAGCAAATGCCTCGGTGCTCTGCACCTTTCTTTCCTGCAAAAATATATTCGCTATAAATACTTCGCAGCTATGCTGCTTTTCAGAATTCAAAATTTCTAAATTCAGTGAACCACAACATGCTTTAAGCATTTTAGGTGCAGAGCACCTGAGTATTTGTAGGTGAAAAATCCTCCTATGGAATGAGGTACAGCGTACCGCAGCGCGAATTAATGCTTTAAAAACTAATCAACTCCTTTTTGCACAAGCTTGCTCTTATCTCTGACATGGGAACAATCAGGATTACAGCAGTGCCTCGGTGCTCTGCACCTTTTTATTCATGCAAAAATATATTTTCTACAAATACTCCGCTGCGATGCTGCTTTTAGAATTCTATTTTTTTCAACTTAGTGAACGAAACCAAGCATTAGTAACTTAAGCATTTATCTTTTTACCACTAAATCCTCAGAAGAGGACTTTCAAAATCAGCTGTCCTTTTAAGCCTCTTTAGGGGCTTGGGGTAATTGCTGTTCATGTAGATTTCTTATTATTGAACCCCTCACTCAAAGTGAGAGCATCAAGAGGCAATAAATTTCTTTAATATTCCTTTGTGGCTAAAAAAAAAGAGTTAGTTGCTCGTGTTTTACTCACACAAGCAATCAAGCATCTTCAGATTCCTAAAAACTCAACTATTTCCCTTTGTGTTCCTTTGTGTATTCCTTCGTTTTCCTTTGCGGTTAAATAAAAAGAGCCTTTACCATCAGCAAAAGCTCTTCTATATTTATAAAAATGTCTTTTCTTATTGCAGCTCAGTATAATCTCTCACCAATTTAAAAATTCCTTCGAACTGTGTGTATGGCAATTTATCAGCGGTATCGGTTGTTTCATGATAATCTGAGTTATCACTATGCGTGTAAAAGAAAACTGCTTTCACACCTTTCTCATGAAATGAAGCATGATCGGAAGAAGATGATTCCCCTGTTCCAGACATCTTAAACACATAGTCTTTTTCGTTGTTGATGGTATTAAATTTTGCCATCTCATCAGGAACCATTTTTCCGTTAATTACAAATATCCCTTTGTCGCCAGTGGCTACCATATCAAAATTAAGATTGATCTTGGTTTTGTCTAAGGAAATCAAAGGATTTTCTGCGTAATGCTTCGAGCCAAGTAATCCAGCCTCTTCTCCACTAAACAATGCAAAAACCATAGTGTAGTGAGGCTTCTTTTTTAAGGATTTAAAATGTTTTGCCAAATTCAAAACCATTGCAACGCCACTTGCATTATCATTTGCTCCGGGATAAATCTTATCTCCAAAATGACCTAAATGGTCGTAGTGAGCCGAAAAAATAATACAAGTATCAGACTTTCCTGGAAGATAGCCTATCAAATTCTGAGTTTGATAATCTTCAATTAACTCGCTTTTTATGTCGTAAGTAATCTTCTTTGCATCAGGCGAAATCACATCCGACTTCAGCATAAAAGTTGTATAGTCAACCGTTTTAGTTCGTGCAGAAAATTTCAATTTCCCATTGATTAAAACAATTCCTTTTGCATCAAACACATTCTTTTTCAACATGGTCTGAGCAAAATTATACAAATCCTTATTATTTAGTCCTGCAGAATCAATCGCCAAAAATGAATTGGAATGATCTTTCTTCATAAAATCGCCCAACACACGAGAATTGGTTAAAACGTCCTTCGTAATCCATGTTAATTCGGATTCTCCACTACACGATTTTGCGTTTGGATTCACGATGTATTCACTTGCTGACACTAATTCCTTGCCATCCAATATCAACTTAGGATTTTCGGGATAAGTATTAATCGAAGTTGTGTACGACTGATAATAATTGTCCCCGAATCCTTTTAGTCCAATGCTTTTCATCTCTTCCGACAAGTAAACAGCAGCAATACTATCCCCTTTATTCACATAACCACGTCCGTGAAATTCTTCTGAACTCAATTTATTCACCAATTGCTTGGTATAATTCATATCCTGCGCAAAAGTGCTGGAACACATCATTCCAAAACTTGCAAGTAGTACAATTCGTTTTATCATTTTTTGTCTGTTTTTAAGCTTGTGCTTAAAATTAGCAAAAGATGATTGAAGTAAATTAAGCTTTATGGTTTATTCGATAAAGTCTTCAATTTCCAAGATGAAAAAAGGAGATGAAAAATCATCTCCTATATCTTATACCAAATGAACTATAGTCTTGGCTATAAAGCTAAAGGGTATAATGCCGATGTATGTTGAATTGGATCGTCAATGAGCTTGCGAATTTCTGCTTTATAACGAAACAACAATCGGTATTAATTTATGTGGGGAAGAAAGGAATACCTCTCTCCATATTCCAGCATCTGTTCCATAAAATCCATTGGGTAGGAAATTGTAACATCAACAAGTTGATCTTCTTCGTAAACCGGATGATAATCGGGATTAATAAAGCCAGCATAAGCAGCCAAATTCAGCTTTCCGAATCGTTCCTTCACTTCTTTATGCAATTCGGTATCTACTTTAACTGCATAATCTTCAACCAATACTTTTCCAGCCTCAAAATCTCCTTCCGATTTTATTCGCTGTACTTCTTCCAGTAAATCTCCAAAGAGAGTTCTCAATTTTTGATAATCCTTTACAACAAAATAACTTTTCCCATTTTCCTGAAGCTTCTCAACAACCTGCTCCGCTTCACCTTTCTCATAAACCCACTTGGCAATTAACTGGCGATTTCTCATGTGCGATTCCTCGATGTCTTTTCCCAACTCAATTCTAGTCAGCTGAGTAATTAAGCCATTACGAATGTAACCGTCGTATTCAGCTTTAGCAACCTCCAGACTTGGCATTAATCCCAGCTCAACCATCTTAGGATCCATCATGTAATACAATGCAAATAAATCGGCACGAGCCTCTTCTAAAGTCGCATGGTAATTTTTTAAAGCATCCATTCCCACTCCTGCTAGTAATTGTCCGGAACCATGACCAAGACATTCGTGCAAATCGGTATGCAGGTTTCCGCCCAAATATCCATGCTCTTTTGCCCGTGCAACTTCTTCTTTGCAGTAAGCGAACTCTTCCACCATACCACCTTTTAATGATGATTGATGGTAAGCATGCGTAATATTATCAATGGTAACAGACTTGCTGCCATGTTCCTTACGAATCCACTCTGCATTTGGCAAGTTAACACCTATAGGTGTTGCCGGATGACAATCGCCACCCAACATAGCAACAGTAATTACCTTTGCACTCACTCCTTTCACCTCTTTTTTCTTGAATCGTTCATCAACAGGAGAATGATCTTCGAACCACTGTGCATTATCGGAAATGATCACAGCTCTTTTGGTGCCTTCAAGATCTTTAAAATTAACGATAGATTCCCAACTGCCTTTTATTGCCAAAGCATCGCCATAGGCTTCAATAAAACCGTTCACTACATCAACATGAGCATCTAAATCTTGCACCCATAAAATTGAATATTCATCGAAGGTTTTTAAATCACCAGTTTTATAAAACTCCACCAATTTCACCAAGGATGCTCTTTGAAGTTCACTATCAGCAAAAGGAATTGCCTTCTCCAGCCAAAATACAATTTGCTCGATTGCATAGGAATACATTCCTCCAACTTTCCATGTTTTTTCAATCAACTCCCCATTTTCCTTTACCAACTTGGAATTTAAACCTGCAGATATTGGTCTTTCCGGATCTCCTTTTTCGATCTTGGCATAAAAATCTTCTGCCTCTTTCTCAGTAACGTCCTCGTAGTAATTATTAGCTGAATCCTTTATTAAATCCAATTTAGGATTCAGAACTACTCTTTTGGCATCCACAGCTTCATCGAATAAGACGGGAACCAATCGGGTAATCAAACCAACAACATCCTCGCCTTTCAACAAAGGCAGCAATTTATGATTTGTATTGCTCAAGAGTTCTCCAAAGTACTCTTCGGTAAATTTCGGCATGAACTTATCCATAGAATAATGATGATGAATTCCGTTTGAAAACCAAACTCTCTTGGTGTAAATCAAAAAGCTTTTGAATTCATCAGATTCCCGATCTCCATCGTACGATCTAGCAATTGCCTCCATGGTACGACGAATACTCAAATTATTCTTATTGTTTTGATCGAACATAATATCTCGACCACAACGTGCTGCCTCCGACAAATAGTATATCAGTTCTTTCTGTCTTAATGTCAGTTCTTCGAAACCAGGAACCTGGTATCTTAGTATTTTTATATCGGCAAACTGCTCGGTTTGATATTGGAATGTATCACTCATATTTCTTACTTATTTCTTACATCAACATTTTCAACTAATACCCATTTTCCTTTCTGATACTCCAAAGCATCGTAGGAAAAATCAGGTCCGTAATATTCAAATTGGTTCTGATAAACTGGCAATGACGGCGCCAAATGATCAAAAACAATTCTTTCCTCTTTTTCATTGTATTGAATAGTCATTCCAGCCTGTTTGGCATATTCGAAGACAATTCTGCTTAGCTTTTTCCCTTTCCACAAAATCACCGGCAGACCAAAAGTGACTTGCCCTTTCTCATCAAAATTGAGCACTTCAATAATTTTCTTATTTGTTCGGAAATCATTCCCATCCCAGCCTAGCAGAAAATAAGAATAGCCGGATTTCTTCTTGAACGGAATAATTTGATAGTAAAGTGCTCCCGGCCAATTTCCTGCTGAATATTGATGAAACATATCAGTGGCAAGCTTCGAATCCTGCAAAACCTCAACACGAATTGATTTCTTCAGTTTGATTTGCAACAATCCAAAATATCGATAAGTACCATCACCCAAAACACAATTCCAATTGAAAATTCGAAATTGCTGATCAGGAGAAATCAACTTCCCCATTTTAGACAATTCAGAAAACGGATAATCAAAACTCTGTTCTTCGCTCAATAAATCGCCAAACAATTTTTCAATTTCATTACAGATACTCAATCTTAGAGAATCAGAATCAGCCAGGACCAAACTATCAAATTCTGATTTAATTTGTTGTTCCTTTTCTACTAAATTAATCTGTGAAAAGAGACTCGAAGAACCGAGTAAGACAACAAACACAAGTAATAATTTTCTCATCAATCTACTTTTGAATATTCTAACAAGAACAGCACAAATTCGTGAAATTTTATTTTCTCACCTTATCCATAGCTTGAATCAGCAAATCCGAAGCATGCCGAATTTCCTCATCCGTAATATTTAAAGGGGGTGCAATTCGATATGCATTATCACAAAAAAGAAACGCATCCATCACAACACCTATTTCATAGGCCTCTTTCATAATCTCGACCATAATTTCTTGAGATTCAACGATTACGGCAATAAAAAGCCCTAACTGACGAAATCCTTTTACCATTGGATGATCTTTAAGTAGAGATACAAAAAGCTCCCCTTTGCGCTGAACATCAGCCACAATATTTTCTTCTAATAAAACCTCCAAGGCAGCCTTGGCAGCAGCACAACAAACAGGATGACCTCCAAATGTTGTAATATGACCTAACATTGGCTTACTTTTGAAGCAATCAAGAATTTTTTTATCAGATATAAACGCACCTATAGGCATCCCTCCTCCCATGGCTTTCGCCAAACAAAGAATATCCGGAACTACATCAAAATGTTCAAAGGCAAAAAGCTTTCCTGTTCGACCAAATCCCATTTGAACCTCATCGAAAATCAGTAAAGCACCTTTTTCGGTACATTTGGCACGTAATGTTTGGATAAACTCTTTGGATGGAATAATCATTCCTCCTTCGGATTGAATCGGTTCAAGAATCACACAAGCAGTTGTTTCGGTGATTTGCTCCAAATCCAATACATTACCAAATTCAATCATTCGAACATCCGGCAATAAGGGACGATATGCATTCTTCATTTCCTCATCACACAAAACACTCAATGCACCATGTGTACTTCCATGATAGGCTCCAGTAAAATAGATAATTTCCGATCGTCCTGTATATCGTTTGGCTAATTTTAAAGCTCCTTCGTTTGCTTCACTTCCTGAATTTACGAAGTAAACAGAATTCAAACTCTCGGGCAAATTATCAGATAATAACTTGGCCAGTTCAACCTGAGGAGTTTCAATAAACTCACCATACACCATCAAGTGCATGTACTTGTCAACCTGATCTTTTATGGCTTGACGAACACGAGGATGTCCGTGTCCGATATTACTCACAGAAACGCCCGATACGAGATCCAAATATGGCTTTCCGTCCGGGCTGTACATATATATTCCTTCTGCTCTCTCAATCTCCAAAGCAATAGGAAAATCGGAGGTTGTAGCGACATGCTGCAGAAATAGTTGTCGATTCGTGATCATAAACAAGATTTTATTTAAATACAAAATTCAATAAAAATCCTGCCATTAAAAAACTATCTCGTCATTAAATTAATATCTCCTAATAATTTATCGCGATAAGATTTTCCAATAGGAATAGCTTTTGAACCACTTTCGGTTTCAATAACTACAGAATTATCCTCAATCACACCAATTTTACTCAAATTAACGATATAAGAACGGTGAATTCTTGAGAAACGTGTAGCCGGCATTTTTTCTTCAATTGCCTTCATGGTAAAATGAATGGTGTATTTTTCATGATATGAATTCACAACCACGTAATTCTCTAAAGCTTCAATCCATAAAATATCGTCGTAATTCAAACGAACCAATGCTGAATTAC
Source organism: Labilibaculum antarcticum (assembly GCF_002356295.1). Lineage (NCBI taxonomy): Bacteria > Pseudomonadati > Bacteroidota > Bacteroidia > Marinilabiliales > Marinifilaceae > Labilibaculum > Labilibaculum antarcticum. The sequence continues at coordinate 493,304 of NZ_AP018042.1, forward strand.
TTTTGATGAAAATCTCATTCTTATCCTGCATGAAACCTTCGCTATTCTTGTAACGTCGATTTGCTTTGCTAACAGCTTTAAAAAATCGACTGTAACTAATTGGCTTTAAAAGATAATCAGTAACATCATATTCAAAAGCTTCCAGAGCATACTGTTCCTTTGAAGAGATAATAATAATTTGTGGTGTAGTACTTAAACTATTCAGGAATTCCATGCCACTCATTTCAGGCATTTCAATATCTAAAAATATCAAATCGACAGGTTCGTTCTTTTTGATATTATTAATTGCTTCAATTGCACTTGGATAAGAGGCTCCAAATGATAAAAAATCCGTTCTTTCAATATAACTTTCAACAACTTTTCTCGAAAGTTTATCATCGTCGATTACAACACAATTCATATAGGGGTAGTTAATTTTTATTCAAAGTAGTTAAATAAATCGTATTTATCTACGCTATGGTAGTTTTCATCAAAAATAATAATCTTTTTACCATTTCCGAAATATTTAAGCAAAATAATCCGCACTATTAAGTTTAACTTAAACTTAATTTTATCAAATTATTATCTCTATTGATTCTTTTTCAAAAATTTCTCGAGTAATTCGTCTCCAGATCTAACCGTTTTCTTTAGCCACTTCAAGTTCAACTCTAACTTTTCATTATCAGATAATTGCCACTCTACATCCGATCTGCGAAGTGCAGTTGTGAGGTGACTTAATACCAAGGCTGCAGAGACTGAAATATTAAAGCTTTCAGTAAATCCATACATTGGGATTTTCACAAATTCATCGGCATTATTCATTACCTCATCAGACAAACCAGTTCGTTCGGTTCCAAAAAAGAAAGCGGCCTTTCCTTTACTCAAATCAAAATCAGGTAAAAGAATATCATTGGTATGAGGTGTAGTAGCCACAATTCTGTATCCCTGGCTTTTTAATTTTGAAATTGTACTTAAGGTGTTTCTCTCCTCTTTATGATGCCGATGCAAATCAACCCACTTTGAAGCCCCCATAACCACATCAGGATTTAATTTGTACGAATTGTAATTTTCAATCACATGTAAATCTTGAATACCAAAACAATCGCACGTACGAATTACCGCACTGGCATTTTGAGCTTGAAATATATCCTCTAAAACCAGGGTAATGTATCTCGTTCTATCTTCAACATTTTTTCTCAGTAATTCTTTACGATTATCATTAGAAAAACCTTCTAGAAAATTTACAGCTTCTTTCAATAATCTCTCTTCCATCCACAAAAAATTAGATACAAAAAAAGGAGGTATTATAAATACACCCCCCTCTAACATCTTTTGACTGACAATTATCTATTGTACAGAGTCTGCTAATTCAGAACCAGCCTTAAATTTAATAACTTTTTTAGCTGGAATATTGATAGGCTTACCAGTTTGTGGATTCCTTCCAGTTCTAGCATCACGCTTAGAAACAGAAAACGAACCAAATCCTACAAGTGCTACTCTATCATCACCTTTTAATGCTTCAGTAGTAGTTTCAATGAAAGCATCTAATGCTTTTTTAGAATCAGCTTTAGTTAAACCAGCTTTGCTAGCAATTGCATCAATTAATTGAGCTTTGTTCATAACTTTATAAAATTTTAGGGTTAAAAATTGCTTTTAAATTTCATTCATATACAAATATAAAGGATTTCTGATGGTTTGCAAATTTCCTTTAAGAAAAAATAAGAAATTTAACCTTTAAAAGATTGCAACATAATAAATCAAAGAATTTTCAAGCTATTCCCCATAAACAATTAAAAGAAGAATGAGAATTAAATCATAACTCTATTTAAAGATGATTTTTATTTAACTAATTCATCAAATTTAAGGTGTACTAACATTCAATTATGACAAATTTAAAGATTCTACAATTCCTAAAGAAAAAAGGACGTAAAGCATTAATTAATAGACAATTAAAAAAAGTATAGCTTCTTCTCCTGAGTGATACTACCATCTTCTTTTACATCACTATAAAAGCAGTATATAATGATCTACATCATTACGAGATAATGAGTTCTAAAAAGGCTGTTCATAAAGAATGACAGCCTTTTTAGAACTCATTATTTAAGTAAAAGGAAGCTTTTAAACTCTGAAAACTCCTTACTTATTAAAATACTCTTTTTTTCTTTACCCAAACACTCCTGAAGGTAATCAGGAACTTTAATTTCAATATTTAGTACCTTTTCAACCGTATCCTTAAATTTTGCCGGATGGGCTGTTTCCAAAAAAACACCTACTTCACTTTCTTTATTTAAGTACTTTTTCAAGCCTAAATACCCAACTGCACCGTGAGGATCGAGAATGTACTTAGTCCTATTATATACATCTGCTATCGCATCTTCTGTTTCTTCATCAGAAAACCAAACGCCCTTTACATCCTTAATGATGTCTGAATGTTTCTCCTGATACAATTCCATCATACGGGCAAAATTACTTGGAGCACCAACATCCATTGCATTTGAAATGGTTTGAACCGAAGCTTTAGTCTCGTATTTTCCGGTATTCAAATAATCTGGCACAACCTTGTTTATATTTGCCGATGCAATAAATGAATCGATCGGCAATCCCATTTGTTTTGCCAGCAATCCTCCTGTAAGATTTCCGTAATTCCCACTAGGAACTGAAAACACAACTTTTTTATCTGTTGGTTGCAGTTGCGCCCAAGCGTAGAAATAGTAGAAACTTTGTGGTAACAATCGAGCAATATTTATTGAATTCGCTGAGGTCAAACTTAATTTAGCATTCAAATCATTATCACCAAAAGCTGTTTTCACCAAAGCCTGACAATCATCAAAAGTACCATCTACCTCGAGAGCTGTAATGTTTTGTCCCATTGTGGTCAATTGCTGCTCCTGAATCTTACTTACTTTGCCTGCAGGATATAATATAATAACATTAACACCTTCAACTCCTAAAAAACCATTGGCAACCGCGCTACCAGTATCTCCGGAAGTTGCAACCAAAATTGTAACCGCTTCCTGATTCTGCTTTGCGAAAGCACTCAGGCATCGTGACATGAATCGGGCACCTACATCTTTAAATGCACAAGTTGGACCGTGAAACAGCTCTAAGGTGTAAACACTATCTTCTATTGGCACAACAGGAATCGGGAAATTAAGCACCTCCTCCGTAATTTTCTTCAAATCAGCATCTGAGATATCATCGCCAACGAAATGACGGGCCACCTCGAAGCCAATTTCCGGAAGACTTAATCCGGGCAATCGTTTAAAAAAATCAGTTCCCAATTTTGGTATCGAAACCGGAAAAAACAAGCCCTTATCCGGCGCAAGCCCTTTTATTACAGCTTCTTTAAAGCTATAACGTAAATCTATATTATTTGTACTAAAATATTTCACAGTAATTTCTTTCTTCAAGTTCTTGAATTGAAATCTATCCGATTTCTTAACTAATATCTTCCTGTTACAGGATCTTCACTCCGTCTTCACTTACTTTGGACACGTAGATTTTGTAATCAATACCCGTACGTTCATACACAGTATTCATAGCAGCAGCAATAGAATCTGCGGATTCCTTGCCGTTGGCCAATGCAAATACTGAAGGTCCCGAGCCGGAAATACTGCAGCCCAAAGCTCCAGCTTTCATAACGGACAGCTTTAATTCATCAAATTCAGGAATTAACACTTTTCTTTGCGGCTCTACAATATGATCTTCAAGTGAGCGACCTATTAAATCGTAATTTGAAGTATACAGTCCGGCCATCAAACCGGCGACATTTCCCCACTGACGAATTGCCTTTTTTAAAGGAATTTCAGGAGACAATATTTCCCGTGCCTCTTTTGTTTTTATTTCGATTTGAGGATGAATAACAGCGCACCATAGATTTGCCGGTGGCTGAATATGAATCACATCCAAAGGATTATATCCTCGGATCAGACAAAATCCACCTAGTGTTGCAGGAGCTACATTATCGGCATGCACATCACCCGAAGCAACTTCCTCCCCTTTCATGGCAAAATCAACCAACTGCAATCTGGTATAAGGCTTATCTAACAGTTCATTTACTGCAACAACGGCTCCTGCCGCACTTGCCGCACTGGATCCGATTCCACTACCCGGCTTGATGTTCTTAATAATCTCAACATCAAAACCCTGATTGCTTCCTAATTCATCCAATAAAGCCTGAATGGCCACACCAGCAACATTTTTCTTTGGATCAGTAGGGAGATTCTCGTAATCCTTTACCGCTTGTATAACTATTTTATTCTGATCATTTTTTTTAATAATCATTTCGTCGCCCACCCCATCGATGGCAAATCCTAATATATCGAAACCACAACCAACGTTTGAAACGCTGGCTGGAGCAAAAACTTTCACACTATCTGACATGTTATTCAATTTTCTTTGTAGGTAATTAATTGCTAGTAACTCTAATGATATCTCCAAAAATTCCTGAAGCCGTTACTTCTGCACCTGCTCCGGCTCCTTTAACAATCAGTGGTTGATCGTTATACCACTTCGTTTTTAAAGAAATCACATTGTCTTTACCGTGAATGTCATAAAATGGATGATCGGGCGTTACTTCTTTTAGGCTCACCTTAGCCTTGCCGTCTGCGAAGGAAGCAATGTATCGGTATCTGATGTTTTTTTCAGCCATAACAGTTCTCCAAGCCTCAAAATGATCATTATGAGCTTCCAAGTCACGAATTAGATCCTCTGGAGTTTCGCCATTCAAACAAGATAACGGAATCATAGGTTCATGCTCCACATCCTTTTCTTCCAGTTTGTATCCTGCTTCACGCGATAATATGAGAAGCTTTCTTAATACATCCATTCCGCTCAGGTCAATTTTAGGATCCGGTTCGGTAAAACCTTGCTCCATTGCCATTTTAACTGCTTCAACAAATGATTTACCATTGTTAAACTCATTCATTATAAAATTTAAACTTCCAGAAACGACAGCATCAATTCCAACAATTTTATCGCCGGTATTAATCAAACTGTTTATAGTGCTAATAACCGGCAAACCAGCCCCGACATTACTTTCAAACATGAATTCCACATTGTGTTTTTTTGCTGCGGCTTTAATTCTCATGTAATTATCAAATTCTGAAGAAGCGGCTATTTTGTTGCATGCTACAATAGAAACGGTAGAATTCAAGACTTGTTGATATACCTTACTCACAACATCACTTGCAGTGATATCAACAAACACCGAGTTTCTCAAATTAGCCTGATCCATTCGTTTTACAAATTCCTGCAAGTCGGCCACCTCTGATTCATTCTCTAATTTCTGCTTCCAATTCTGAAGCATATTTTCATCCTGTGCAAAGTGCATTTTTCGACTGTTAGTCACAGCACGCACAATTAATTGCAACCCTTTCTCTTCAAGTAGATAATCGTATTGATTTTTAATAAACTCCAATAACTTACCTCCTACGTTTCCAACACCGGCAATATATAGATTTACCTTTTTATGAGTTGAGATGAAGAAATCTTCGTGAATAACATTCAACACTTTCTTTACATCGAAAGTTGGAACCATGAAAGTAATATTCAATTCATTTCCTCCCTGAGCCATCGCACGAATGTTTACACCATTCTTGCCAAGCACACTAAATACTTTTCCGGAAATCCCAGGAGTGTATCCCATATCCTCGCCAACAACAGCAACAATTGATAGATTCTCCTCAACAGCAGGTTCATTTACCAAGTTCATTCTAATTTCCATTTCGAATTCAGCACGAACAGCTTCGATTGCCAATTCTCTATCATCTTCTTTGATACCAACACTCATACTTTGCTCCGAAGAAGCCTGAGTAATTAGAATGACATTAATCTTATTCTGAGCCAAACAGGTGAATAAACGGGCAGCAAATCCGCTAATCCCAACCATTCCACTACCCGCAAGGGTAAACAAATTAATATGATCGATTGAAGAAAGTCCTCGAACTATAGAACGGTCACTTTTAGGTGTATCAGTAATTAGAGTCCCTTTTTCATCGGGAGCAAAAGTATTCTTAATGCGAACATTAATTTTGTTCTGTAAAACTGGAATCAATGTTGGAGGATAGATGACTTTAGCTCCAAAATGGGAAAGTTCCATTGCTTCCTGAAAAGACATTTGCTCAATTGGCAAGGCCTGCGATACTAGTCTTGGATCGGCAGTAAACATACCACTTACATCCGTCCATATTTCCAACTCACTGCAATTTAAGCCTGCGGCCAAAATAGAAGCTGTGTAATCCGATCCTCCACGCCCTAGCAATGTCATCTCGCCATTTTGACCAGAAGCTATAAAGCCAGGAAACACCGCAATTTGAAATTCAATATCTTTTATTGCCTCTAAATTCTTATTGGTCTGCTGGCTATTTAAAAATACTCCTTTTCCATTCTGTGTTTTGATATATTCTCTAGAATCGAAAAGGACAGAATTCATCCCGCAATGATTCAGATAAGCTGAAAAAATCAGGGATGATAATATCTCACCTGATCCCATTACTGCATTTTTTATTTTCTGAGAGATTTCCTCTAACAAATAAACTCCTTGAAGCAATTCTGCTAATTCATCAAATTTCCTTGATGTACTAATTTCTATTTCTACTGGTAAATTAAGTTCGTTTATAACCTGAAAATGCCTTTCTTTTACTTTTAAAAGGGAATTTTCATATTCGTTACTCCTTTGACTGGCCAGATTAATGCACCTCTCCAACTCATCGGTAACTCCACCAAAAGCTGAAACAACTACAACTTGCTTACAGTTGGCATAATCCCTTTTAATAATCTCCTGAACCCGCTTACAATTTTCTGCATTGGAAACTGAGCTTCCTCCAAATTTCAAAACCTTCATTGATTAATTTCTTAAGATAGATTCCTTTCCGTACAAATGTCCAGTTGTCCATCGATTGATATAAATTTTGGTTAAATAGTTATTCTGCTTTGTTACTAAGAATGCTCCGACAACACCAATTATTGCGTAATTAGTATTGTACAAGGTATAATATACCCTATGGTTTTTTGAGCAATCAACTACTCACCTGTGGCGATATGTAATAATTCAACCCCCTAAAGGGTTGTGGTCGTAGTTGTGATTATTGTAGGAATAGTACAAATAGAAGCTTCAGACATAGACATTCCCATGTTGGTTCCCAACATGTTCATTTCAACCGCTATGTTATTTATCTGTTTCAAAAAAGCTATTCCTCATCTTTAAGAGTTTCAAATATATGCTTTTTTTTCTCTTATCTACACCATTTCTAAAGGATTCTTTCGAATAATATCGCTCCCTTTTACTATGTTGGCCATGCGCAAACGATATCAATCTATCTTTCTTACGATTTTAACCATATGTATTTCAAGTAAATATCATTTTCATTTTCATATCAATGCAGAGCGCACAAAGACTCGCACAATACTCATCGTGAGATGTTTAAGAAATATTAATTAGAATTGTTCTAAATAAATATTGTAAATTGGATCATTATTCACCAAAACAATATTATCATGAGAAAGAGAATAATTGGTTTGGCAATTGCTTTATGTTTAAGTTTTGCAGTTGTTGCACAAACCAGCGAGAAGACTGAAAAGACAGTTGTTGAAAGTGTTTACATTTTGCCAAAAAAAGGAATGGCTGATGAGTTTGAAAAAGCAATTAAGGCTCACAATGAAAAATTTCACCCAAAAGGTGATTACGTGGCTGGTTTGCGAAGAGTAGAATACGGAGATAAATCCGGCTGGTATGTTTGGATTATGGGACCTACAACTTACGCTGCATTAGATAGCAGACCTGCAAAAGAAAATGGTCATGAAGCTGACTGGGACAAAACGGTAGAACCTTTCGTTGAGAAATATGGCCCCGTGAATCTTTGGAATTACAATGAAAATTTATCGTTTGGAAAAGATATTTTAATGAATGCCAAGCATTATGAAGCCTGGGCAATTGATCTAAAAAAAGGACAGTATTATCGTTTTAAGGAAATTGCGATTAAACTTATGAAGACTTCTGAAAAAATGGGAGTAGCATTCTTAGTTTTCAATAATCCATTGCACACAGCCCATAGTGCTGATGTTGGAATTGTGTGGGACTTTAAAAGCTATGCAGATTGGTCGACAGATGATGGATTTAAAAAAGAGTTTGAAAAGCTTTACGGAGAAGGTTCATGGCAAAACATGTTCAATGAATGGATGGATGTTACCATTGATTACAATGCCGAATTAAGAACCATCATTAGATAAATAAAGACCAAAAGAGGCCATCCAAAAAGAACCATTCAATATGCTCTTGTCATGTTGAGCCTGTTGAAACATCTCAACCGTATTGTGAATGTTTTTCGTCCCGATAACCATCGGGATCGCTTAAAATGACAATTCATTTGTTCTTTCTGGATAGCCTCATTTTTATGCTTAAAAATTTGTGCAGTTCCTTTTGCATACTCAAACTTAGTTTTTAATATTTGTACTCCATAAACTTAATGAAGATTGTAATGATAAAAGGAGTTGTTTTTGACCTCGATGGCACACTCGCTAACTCAATTGAAGATATTGCCGATTCAATGAATATAGTTCTAAGCGAAAAAGATTTTCCAATACATGACTACGACACATACAAAACTTTTGTTGGCCGAGGATTAAAAGCATTGGTAGAGAATGCTTTGCCGGAGTCCGGAATTGACGAAGCAACATTAGAAGCCTGTTATAACAGAATGATGAGTGTATATGATGAAAATTGCGTTGCCAAAACTTGTTTGTATCCGGGAATTGCAGAACTTCTTACTGAATTACAGAAAAGAAACATCAAGATTGCCGTATTCTCGAACAAAGCAAATGAATTAACTCAAAAGGTTGCAAAAGCTCTGCTTGCTGACTGGCAGCTTGAAATGGTGATTGGTGCTGGTGGAGATATTCCCAGAAAACCAAATCCTAAAGGAGCAATAATGATTAGCACAAAAATGCGCATTGCGCCTGAAGAAATAATGTATGTTGGCGATTCGGGTGTGGATATGCAAACGGCTGTAAATTCAGGAATGTATGCAGCAGGTGTTCTTTGGGGATTCCGAAGCATGGAAGAATTACTCGAAAATGGAGCTGAAGTGCTTGTTGAAAACCCAATGGATTTATTGAATTCACTAGACTAACAGTCAGCAAAAGCAGGAAAGAAGGCCTACTAATGAATATGTTTTCTTTCCTGTCTTACAACACTTTCATCTTCGCAAAAGCCATTCAATTCAGGCTGAAGTGTTACATGACTTATTTCAAATTCATCATGAAGCATGTGTTCCAATCTGTCCAGAACATTATTTACTTCACTCAAAGCCAAATCGTTTCTGAAACTAATATGAGCTTCGAAATTAATTTGCTTGTCGTCTAATTGCCAAATGTGCACATGATGCATGTTTTCCACTTCTGCCAGTTCTTTAACTTTCTCATGGATTTCATCCATATTGATATCAATTGGAGCAAATTGCATGAGAATACGTATGCTTTCCTTCACCAAAGCCCAACTAGAATACACCAAATAGAGAGCAATAGCAATTGACAGAACACTATCAATCCAAGGAATTTCCCATAAGTACATTGCCAATCCTCCTAAAACAACAGCAACCGATGAAACCATATCGGATAATAGATGCAGATAAGCTGATTTCATATTAATATTGTTCTTAGCATCTTTCTTTACCAACAACACGCTAAGTCCATTTAAAAGGATTGATAATCCACCCAAAATCATGACCAATCCCGATTCAATATCCTGAGGTTCTGAAATCCGCTGGACGGCCTCCTTTAAAAGGAAAAATGCAATTACAACTAATGATATTGCATTAAATAAAGCCGCTAATATCTCTGCCCTTTTATATCCGAATGTTTGTTTAGCCGTTTGTCTCCTACTCGACAATTTACTTGCAAACCAGCTTATTATTAAAGCGAGAACATCACTGAAGTTATGCATGGCATCGGACAAAAGAGCCAAACTACCCGATACAATTCCTCCTATTACCTGCGCCACCGTAATTCCAACATTCAATAAAATTGCAATTCCCAAATTTCTTCCTTTCAACTCACCGTGATCGTGATGAGAATGTCCATGATTCCCTTTCCCCATGTTTCTTTCTAAATTAAATCAGCCTATAAATATAGTCATGAATTCTATTTCTTAATCAAACTAATTATAAATTACAAAATAAAATACAGCCATTGCTGACTAATAACACAATCAGTTACATTTTAGAACCTAAAGACCATAGGCTTTCCGGAAGAACGCCATTATTATTGGGTTAACGAACTCATAACTCATTTTTTTTAATCTTCACACATATACATTTGTAGATTCATTAATATTAATATCTTTACCCCAGTAATAAAGTGATCTCCGAGTTTACAATCTCTAAGCCATTGAAAAATGGAACGAATTATAAACCGATGGGTAAATTTGGAAACGAATTTGCCTCCCGCTGGGCTAAGACCCTAAAATTGGAAAGGAGTGTTTTTTGTAATTTTAGACGATACCGACAGTTAAGTAATTGCACTTTAGCTTAGCAATTGACACACTATCGGGACTAAATACATAAGCCTCCGATTCTAAATTGAATTGGAGGTTTTTTATATTTAAGAAATGAGGAATATTAAAAAGAACATATTATTAATTGCAGGAACTGGCAGAAATGTTGGTAAAACCTTATTTGCATGTCGATTGATTGAAGAATTGGCGTGTAAAAATGAGTTGGTTTGCATTAAAGTATCCCCTCACTTTCATGAATTAAGCAAGGAATTGGAAATCATCAGAGAAACTGAAGATTTTATCATTGCAAAAGAAAATAATAAAAAAGGCAGTAAAGACAGCAATCGCTTGTTTCAGGCAGGAAGCAAAAAAGTGTATTATGTGCAGGCTAAAGATGATCATCTTCCTGAGGTACTCTCCTATTTCGAGAAAATACTTACGCCCGAAACACCTGTAATTTCTGAATCGGGAGGCTTGAGAGACTTTATTGAACCGGGTCTGTTTTTAATGATCAACAAAAAAAACAATAACGACATAAAACCCAGAGCTATTGGTTATGGAAAATTAGCAGATAAATGGTTTGAATTTAATGGTGAGAATTTCAATTTTACTGCAGATAAAATTACTTTTGCCAATAATGAATGGAAAATAAAAAACTAATAATATGATTACGTTTCACGAGGCATTAAAAACCGTAAAACATGCCACGAAAAAGTTAGATACAGAAATTATCAATTTGGCTGACTGTTTAAATCGAGTTGTAGCAGAAGATGTACTTTCTGACATGTCACTTCCGCCCTTTAATAAATCGGCAATGGATGGATATGCCTGCAAACAATCAGATTTAGCTAATAATCTTGAAGTATTGGAGGTTATTGCTGCAGGATCTGCCCCAACTAAAACTGTTGGAACCAATCAGTGTTCTAAAATAATGACCGGAGCAATGGTGCCTGAAGGTGCAGATACAGTAATCATGATTGAGCATACCGAACAAATTAATGACAATCACATTCACTTCACCAAAGAAAAAACGAAATCGAATATCTGCCTTAAAGGGGAAGATATTTTAGAAAATGATGTTGTCCTAAAAAAAGGAACCCGATTAAAAGCACAACATATATCAGTATTAGCAAGTGTTGGATGTGCAAATCCTGTTGTTTACAAACAGCCAAAAGTTGCAACTATTGCAACAGGAAGCGAATTGGTTGAACCCGATCAAAAACCAGAAATATCTCAAATTCGCAATGTAAACTCCTGGCAACTTCAAGCTCAATTGCAAAAAATGGGCATTAAAGGTGATAATAAAGGGATTGTTTTAGATTCGAAGCAAGCTACAAAAGAGGCAATGATTAAAAGCCTTGAGGAAAATGATGTACTAATTATATCTGGTGGTGTATCTGTTGGTGATTTTGATTTTATACCACAAATTTTAAAAGAATTAGGTTTCAATATTTGGTTTCATACCCTTATGGTAAAACCCGGTAAACATACCGTTTTCGCAACCTGCAAGGAGAAATACGTTTTGGGCTTACCTGGAAATCCGGTTTCCTCTTTTGTGCAATTTGAATTACTCGGAAAACCATTACTATACCGCCTTATGGGCTATGATTACAATGCTCCAATGGTAAGAATGCCAATCGCATCAGATTACAAACGAAAAAGAGCTGACAGACTTGAATTTTTGCCTGTCCGCTTTAATGCAGACAATCAAGTTGTACCGATAAAATATCATGGTTCAGCTCATATTAATGCTTTTACATCAGCCAATGGGATTATGCTAATACCTACTGATGTTGATGAATTTATGGAAGGAGAATTTGTTCATGTTAGACAATTATAACAGAAATATAAATTACTTGCGAATTTCGGTAACAGACCGATGCAATCTTCGTTGTACTTATTGTATGCCCGAAGAAGGTATTGATTTAATGGCTCATGATGAAGTATTGAGTTTTGAGCAGATTACCGATTTTGTGAAAGAAGCTGTTGCAAGTGGAATCACCAAAATACGGCTTACCGGAGGCGAACCCTTGGTTAGAAAAGGAATTGTCGATTTGGTACAGTTGTTATCTGATATTCCTGGTATTGATGAAATCGCAATGACGACCAATGGCATATTACTTGAAAAATATGCTGATCGATTGGCTAAAGCCGGATTGCAACGAGTTAACATCAGTTTAGATACGCTTAAGCCTGAAAAATACAGAGAAATAACCCGTTTGGGTAATATTGAAGATGTTTTTAAAGGAATTAAAGCGGCTCAAAAGGCCGGATTGAACCCCGTAAAAATAAACTGCGTTCGAATGCCTGATGCCGATTTGGATGATCTGGAAGATTTACGCAAATTTTGCAAGAGTAATAATCTGGATTTACGATTCATCAAACAAATGGATTTGGCAAGCGGCGAGTTCTCTGTTGTTGAAGGAGGTAAAGGTGGAAACTGTTTGGAATGCAACCGGATTAGACTTACGGCCAACGGAAAAGTTAAACCCTGTTTATTTAATGCCAGCGAATTCGATATCAAAGAATTAGGAATTAAAAAAGCAATCGATAATTCGATCAATCAAAAACCGGAAGCTGGGACTAAGAATAAAAATGGTAGTTTTTATGGAATTGGTGGATAGATCAAGTGACAAGAAGAAAGGTATAAGGTACAAGGATTAAGGATTAAGGGACAAGTGGCAAGGATCAAGTGACAAGGATCAAGGAGCTCTAACAGAAAACGTTTTCAGTAAACAACATTTAATAATGGGAGAATTTAGTCATATAGATAAGGATGGTAAAGCCAATATGGTTGATGTGGGTCATAAAGAGCCACAAATAAGAGAAGCCAAAGCGGTTGGCATCATTCTTTTAGAGCCTCGCACCCTCGAATTAATAAATGAAAATGCAATGAAAAAAGGTGATGTTTTGACTATTGCAGAAATAGCAGGTATTCAGGCGGCTAAACGCACGAGTGATTTGATTCCTCTCTGTCATACGCTTCAGATAACAAAGGCTGAAGTAAAATGCAGCATTATTAAGAAGGGTATTCAGGTAAATACCCGAGTAAAATGCATTGGACAAACGGGAGTAGAAATGGAAGCGTTAACCGCTGCCAGCATAGCTCTGCTAACCATTTACGATATGTGTAAAGCTGTTGATAAATCAATGGTATTAGGTGAAATTACGCTTGTAGAAAAAACAAAAACCGATTTGAAGCAATAAAACACGATGAGCATGAGCACAAAAGAAGTATTAGTACTCTCTGTAAATATATCTGAGAAAAAAGGAGTCATAAAAAAACCTGTTGATTCTATAGAATTGAATTCACTAGGTGTTGTAAATGATGCACATGCGGGAAACTGGCACCGTCAGGTTAGCTTGCTGGCTAAAGAAAGTATCGATAAATTTTCGATACAAGCCAAACGTAAAATCAATTTTGGCGAATTTGCCGAGAACATTACCACTGAAGGGCTTTGGCTTCACCATACTGCTCCACTTGATCGTTTCCACATTGGTGATATGGTTTTGGAAGTAACTCAGATTGGTAAAAAATGCCATGGTGACAATTGCAGTATTTTTCGTGAAATAGGAAACTGCGTGATGCCAAAAGAAGGTATTTTTTGCAGAGTTTTAAATGGAGGTAATTTGAAAGCTGGTGATGTGCTTAGTTATCATCCAAGAATTATTAAAACCATGGTAATAACTCTTAGCGACAGAGCTAGCCGAGGTGAATATGAAGACAAAAGCGGGCCTTTATTGGAGAAATTGGCTGAAGACTTCTTCAAATCTAAAAACCGCCATTATCAAATAGAAAAATTTATTATTCCTGACAAAGAATCCGACCTGACTAATTTGCTGGAAAAAGCAAAAAAAGAGAACTTCGATCTTGTTTTCACTACAGGTGGAACCGGAATAGGACCCAAAGATATTACTCCTGATGTAGTAAAAAGACACATCACAAAAGAGATAACAGGAATCATGGAGTTGATTCGGGTAAAATATGGGATGGAAAAGCCAAATGCATTGGTTAGTCGTGGCATTGCTGGAGTTATGAATGAATCTCTAATTTACACCATGCCTGGTAGTCCAAAAGCCGTAAATGAATACTGCGCGGAGATTTTTAAGACCATTGAACACTCGCTTTACATGATGAATGAGCTGGATATTCATGGGTAAATAAAATTAATTGAATTGAGAATCAAGCTATTTCAAATTAATTACTCTCAGAAGTAAAATAATGTTTGGCTGTAAGTATTTTTTGTCCTACATTTGCACCCGTTATCACAAGAGATATCAGGGTAATGATTTCAATAATCAAAGCTCAAAAAAATATTGGAGAGATGGCAGAGTGGTCGAATGCGGTAGTCTTGAAAACTATTGTGCGGCAACGTACCGGGGGTTCGAATCCCTCTCTCTCCGCCAGTATTTACGGACAAAGCAGCATCTAAGATGCTGCTTTGTTTGTATTAAATAATCTTTAGTTGCAACAAATCTCTTACTATTTTGCTCTAGAAAACAAAAAGCTGCTACGAAATTCGCAGCAGCTTAAAGAATAGATTCTTTTCAAATGGTGCTGACTAGATGAAAATTCGCTTCCATCTGTAGAACCAAAATAAGCATACACCTGTACCATGCCATGCTAAATGGTAATGTCACATCTGCAGTTTCGGCAGAACGTAAAGTTCCCGGATGCAAAACCTGAACATCATCATCTGACTTCAAAACGACTAGATCCAACTGGTCATCGGCTTTGCCAATTCCATTTGCACTATCATCAGTCCAGGAGACTGTGATTCCAGAACTCACATCCATATCATTGGCAATACTAATACCAGATGGAAGAGCCAAAGGACCAACTGATACTTTGAAGTCCTTAAAATTGGTCAATTCACCACTTTCATCGAAAGCAGCAACATTGGTCTTTACAAAGAGGTTGTAACCGGTCATCTTCCCTGCAGAAAGATTCCATACCGGACGAATCAGGATTGCCAAAAGCAAGGATACTAACCTTACTACCGATTTAAACCAGCTTCTCTGCTCCTTCTATTTCTCCGTATTGGAGGTGTTTGGACCGGAAGTGACTTGATGTAATTTACACCTTTCCAACTGGAACCAACAACGGTTCCTATTTTTCCTGAGAACGGGCCCTGGATCCCTTGAGAGTATTTTCCCATGACAATAAAAAATTAAGGGTTAGTAATAAAAGATTAATTAACATAGAATTGGGAAAAGCAAGTGTAGAACTGGTGGATTGACATGCTAGAGATACTCTTTACCAGTCAGTATTCAAGGCTTTTTTAGAGAAGCTGGAATTGCAGAAAACCAAAGTGACCCGCATCGAAGCAACCATCTACAAGTTCTTTGAAAAGATGACCAAAACAGATATGCTAATACTTGATGATTTTGGACTCACTCATTTGGAACAACAGCAGCAGTTAGATCTAATGGATATTATCGAGTACAGGTATGGAATAACCTCCACTATTATCGAACCAATTTTAAAACTACTTATTGACTAAGCAAAATTGAACTTGTAAACTTCCTTATATCCACAATTTAAAAATCATCCTAAAGTAAAAAGACTGTAAATCTGAATATTCACAGTCTTTTGTTTTATTTTCCCCTAATCCATTATAAAACGGTTCAGGTATATATAAAAATATTTTTTAAGAAATGCTACCATAATATTAAAAGTCAATTAATCTTTAACCACTTTTTTCCATTCTAAATTTTTTAATTCATATAAGGACCCCGATAAATCTTTATATTTTTTTCTTAGCGGAATGTATTCTGGATTGATTGCATAATTACCCCATATTCCCAACATTAATTTTAAGGCTCCTTATCTTTTCAGGAAATTGTCCTTTATCATCTGTTTCAATAATCCAATTCTTTAATATTTGGGAGTAATGTGATAATTCTTCAGAATATTTTGGATTTAATGCAAGATTATTTAATTCAAATGGATCTTCTTTTAAATCATATAACTCTTCGGAGGGTCTAAAATCCAACAAAAATAGATCTTAAATAGAATCCAGTTTATTTTAATCGTGCAACTGCTTCATAACTTTTACAAATCCTACTCCATCTGCATCCATATAACTGGGTTGCATGTATGGTCTATCTGTCATGAAATTACGAATATACTTGAAGTCTTTAGATTGTACTGATCGAATTCTGTCAATGGAAAAATCGCAACGATCTCTAGTTGAAATAACATACTCTCTGGGAGTGTAATCTGATGCTAAGAAATCCTGATCTTCTGTGTATGAAGGTTTTTCAATACCCGCTAATCCTAATGTAGTAGTTCCAATATCAAGTCCACTCATTAAATCAGTATTAAACAGTCTTCACTATTTTGATTAGGAACCTTTGGAGGTGCCTTTTTAAAGATATTATAAACTTTTATTAGATATAAAAACCTAATAAAAGTTTATAATTATTGATTGGATAATTATAGCAATAATAGGGTTTCAAAATATTAAAACACCATGTTGTATAATCTTAGCCTAATCGGTATTCATGATATTAATTTTCTATAGCTCCCCAATGTTCGCTCTTCAACCAAAATTGAGATCCTGCTAGGTCTGGGTATTTTACTTTTAAAGCATCAAACTCAGGGTTGGTAGCATTATCGCCCCATATACCAAGCATTAGTTTTAAGTTTTCTTCGTTTTCAGGATATTGACCTTTATCATCTGTTTCTTTAATCCAGTTCTCTAAAATATCAGCATGTTTCTTTAATTCTGAAGCATATTTAGGATCTAGAGCAAGGTTATGAATTTCGTAAGGGTCATTTTTAAGATCATAAAGTTCTTCACTGATTCTGTCTTTGGCAAAGAATATTTTCTGAATACTATCTAGTTTATTGTCTCTATTTAACTCATTCATTGTTTTTACGAAAGCAATGCCGTCAACATCCATATAAGTAGGTTGAGTATAAGGACGATCTAACATGAAGTTTTTGATATACTTAAAATCTTTAGAACGAACAGATCTAATTCTATCAATAGTAAAATCACAACGGTCTCTAGTAGAAATTACATATTCTCTTTCTTTAGCACCTTTACTTAAAAAATCTTGTCCTTCAATATATTCTGGAATTGCAATACCTGCTAATGCAAGAGAACTTGGTCCAAAATCTATTCCACTCACTAGACCCTCAAAAACTTCTCCTGATTTAGTAATTTTTGATTTAGTAAAGTCAGCAATAATTAGAGGAACTTTAATTCCACCTTCGTATAAAAATTGTTTGTGACGTGTTAAACGCATACCATGATCTGAAAAGAAAAATACGATTGTATTTTCTAGTAAACCATTTTCTTTTAATTTTTCAATTATATTACCAAGAATTTCATCAGTAATTTGAATAGCATCAAGGTGATTAGCATATTCTTCAATAATTACGGGATTATTTGGTAAATATGGTGGAAGTTTAATAAGAGATCTATCTACAGGTGTTTTTACTCTTCCTTCAAAATTACCATTAAAGATTTCTTTTCCACCATCAAGTTGTATTTGTCCAAAAAATGGAGTTTTGCTAGATAATGAATCAAGAGGAATTCTAACTCCACCTTTTCCATATAATGGATGTGCTCGGTGTTTTTGAGTATAAAGGTCAGATCTGTTATAAGTGAAGTTATAATCATCTTTGCCATTATTGAAAGTAAAATATCCAGCATCTTTAAACAACTCAGGAATTGTTTTCATATACTCTGGTAGATAAATTGCAGACTCTTTAGTTCTTGCACTATGGTGATTATGACCACCGAATGTTGTAGACATTACTCCTGTAATCATACTAGATCTACTCGCAGAACAAACAGGTGCTGGCATAATTGCATTTGTGAATGTAAGACCCTCTTTGGCAAGATTATCAATGTTTGGAGTTGAAATAATCTCTGTGCCATAACAGCCCATAAGTGGAGCTGTATCTTCTAGGACTATCCATAGAACATTTGGCTTTTTATCCGGTTTTGATACTGAACTACATGCATTTAGAACTAAAGTAGACGCAATAATTAGTAATAGAATTACATTTTTAAAAAAATTCATGATTATATTTTAAAAAAAAGAATTGACAAAATTATGTTTATTTATTAATTGTAATCATTATTAGTTAGTTAGTAAGATGAAGTTTTGGGATTACAATACCTCATCCTACATATAACAAATTATTTCATAGGAATCAATCTAGCAACCCAACCACCACCTGGCGCAAGATGAATTTTTAATTTATTTGTTGAATCAACAGTTTGAACTTCCTTTTTGTAGTCGATTGCATTACGATCAGCATTGTCACCATCACGATAAAGAATCATTTTATACTCTCCCTCATTCAAAAATGATAAATCAAATTCCAAATCACGTGAATCCCAATCTGTCATTGCTCCAATATACCAATCAGTTCCTGATCTTCTTGCAACAGTTATATAGTCAGATATTTTGGCATTTAAAATTTTTGTTTCGTCCCATACTGCAGGTACAGCAGAAAGGAATTCCATACATTCTGGCTCTTTCTTATAGTTTGATGGATTATCGCAAAGCATCTGTAAAGGGCTCTCGTAAACAACATACATTCCTAATTGATGACAACGAGTTCCCATACTCATAGGTGTATCAAAAATAGGCTTATAATCCTTTTTCTGTGCATTATTCATTGCTCCTGGAGTATAATCCATAGGACCTGCAACCATTCTCGAAAAGGGTGTTGTTAAGTTATGTTCTGGTGTTTGGTTCATGCTCCATTTGTACTGTTCCCCTCCATTTACACCTTCACGTGTCAATACATTAGGGTATTTTCTTCTGATGCCAGATGGTTTATACGAACCATGAAAGTCAACTAATAGTTCACGTTTAGCAGATTCACGAGCAATTTTATGGTAATAGTTGACCATCCATTGATCATCCTTATCCATGAAATCCACTTTTATTCCTTTAATTCCCCAATCCTGAAATTTATCTAAAGCTACTTCTAGTTGATCATCTAAAGTTTTCCAAACTACCCAAAGAATGATACCTACGCCTTTTTCCTTAGCGTACGATGTCAATTCATCCATATCAATTTCAGGTACAATTTTTAATAAATCTCCCAGCTCATACCAACCTTCGTCCATAATGATGTACTCCAAACCATAGTCAGCAGCAAAGTCGATATAATATTTATAAGTTTCTGTATTTACACCAGCACGAAAATCTACCCCATAAATATTGTTTGCATTCCACCAATCCCAGGCGATTTTACCAGGCTTAATCCAACTTGGATCTTCAATCACACAAGTGTCAGCTAATAACCAAGACAATTGATTGGTGATTAAATCACCATCATTTTCAGCAATGGCAACATAACGCCAAGGAAAAGTTCTTGTTCCTTCTGTTTTTGCAATGTAATTTTTTCTTGTTCGTACAAATACATCTCTATCTTCTACTTGTTCTGTTTTGTCAGGATAAGCTGGAAATGTTGAAACTAAAGCATTCCCTTCGGCTCCATGAAACCACATACCAGGATAGTCTTCAAGGTCAGTTTCTCCTATTAGAATACTTGGCGCATCTTCCGATGTCATAAGAACAGGTAGAGATCCAAGATCTTTTGATGATAGTTCACCTAAAGAAGTAAAATCATAATAAACCTGATTGTTTGAATGAAAACTTTTCTCTCTTGGCCAATAAACGAGCTTGTTATCAGGGAAATTAAATTCTCCTGTTTCCTTTTTGATCTTTATTTCATTTGGAAATTTAGTTTCAAAACGGTAAGCTATTCCATTGTCATAAGCTCTGAAAGTCAGATTGAAATTTTGTTTGAATGATAACTTTATTTCGTTGTAGTTTTCAACTATAATTTCATTTTTTTCGCGAACTACTGGTCTTAGTTCTCGATTAACGCTTTTATCAATATCTTTAATAACCTGAGGATTTCCACCTAAAATAATGCCATTCCCCAACTCCATAGAAATAGTCGTTGGAGCAATAAGTTGCGTTTGATTATGAAATACTGAGAAACTTAATTTACTATCAGTTGATAAGTTTATGCTTATTTTTTTATTAGGCGATTGCAGTTTATAATCTTTTGCAAAAACTGTACTTATCAGTAAGCAAAAGCAAAACAATCCTAGTATTCTTTTATTCATAATTATCTTAAATTACTTGATATTTGGTTTCTTATTTATAGTCTTAAGCTTTAGCTAAAATGCCTTATTGGCTAGCTTTAATGTTTAGCGTTTCAATTCCAACATTTGCTCTACAAATGGCGTAGGATTAGCAGAAATCCATACTTCGGGTTTTAAATCGATATTCTCGCTATCATATCCCATTACAAACACTTCAATTTCTTGCCCTATCATGGTCTCATCTAGAGGCAGGTAATAGGTATAATTACTATCTTTTTCGGCATTTACATACTCCCAAGTATTCGACGGGAATGAAACACTACGATCAAAACAACCTTGGTATTTGCCATTTATTTTGACTGCAGCATAAGCTCCTTCAACACCATGTTTTCCATTGATAGCAAACGACAGATACGAACCTTCAGGAATCTCATTTAACTTGAATGTCGACATCCAGGTTTTCACAACTTTCATTTTATCGGCATGAGCAAATAAGTTAGATGCTCTCCACTTCTCTCTCTCTATATACTTACCCTCTTTTACTGCTTCAATTTCAACAATGCGTCCTGGCTGAGCCTTCAATCTTAGGTAACGAATAGAATCATTTACGTCAATCACCATTTCCTCGCCCGCATAATAGGTAATGGTTGTCCAGTTTTTTAAATCCGAAGAAACTTCAGCATAATTACCCTCATCCTTTAAAAGTGGCTGAAGAGAAAAATCATCAGGTACTTTAATAATGATCTGATCGATATCAGTGACTTCACCTAAATCAAGCCGAAAACAACCACCCTTTACTTTTAAGTCGATATCGTATTTTCTAGATGGCCAGAATCCTGTTTTCATATCACCATCGAACAAATTCTTGTCCCATATACCACGCTTTACAAATGCTGATTGCTCAAAAAAGGCATCTCTGGCTTTTTGCACTTCAGGAATTGATGTAGCGCCCGATCGTTCAAGTGATCTCACTTCAAGAGCATTGTTGTCTGCCGCATAACAAGTAGCTTCGTATAATGCCTCTGCATCTGCAGGTGTTTCAATTGCTTTAAAATCAGCTATTTTTCGATGGGGTGCATTTTGCAACAATTCTCCTTTGAAATTTACTTTTACCGATTTATCATTTAATAATTCACTTACATCTTTCCCGTTAAGGTTAGCCGTTTTATAATCACTTGCATTTTTAAGCTTAATTTTAGTACTGCCACCTTGCATTCCCAAAACTTTAATCAAAACAGATTTATCCGGTACATTGCGTACCAATTGATAATCAGTACCTATTAAACTTGGTTCGTCATTCGGTTGAGAACTAGCAATAAGCAGACAAGAGCGAAAAGGTGCAACTTCAATTTCAAGCTCTGATCCCTTTTTATAATTCCCTATAATTTTTTCAGTTGGGTGAAGTTGTCTAAGTTCTATATCTATATCAGTATTCAAACCGACCTCTTCATCAAGTTTGATTTTATAGCTAATCGGCTCCCATGTTAGATTCGATAAGGTAATCAAACGGGTATTGTCATCACCTCGGGATACGGCCGATTTACCGTATTTCTCTTCTGGCAGGACTTTCCCATCCACCAATATCTTTCCATATTTCCGGTGGAGATTGTAGATTCTTGCCAGTTTCGCGAATTCACCATCATTAAGTAACCATGGATTACCATAAATTTCGGGAGCAAGTATCATGGAGCGATTAAATGATTGCATAATCAGATCATCATCCCAATAGTCTATGCATGATGAAATACATACACCATGATCTTCGGTTAATCGTTTTAAACCTGGTACTAAACCTCTATCCAAAGCTCCTGCTCTATGATGAGGCGCTGTTGTAGCATTGGTTGTAAAGACATCAATATAGGTTTCCTGTCCACCCCATAAAAAGGTTGTTGCGTGTGCTTTACTTTTCTTTAAGCCTAATCGATGATTAAGCAATATTAAATCTGGGCTATATCGACGACACTCCTTCATCATCTCAATAAAAGCATCTTCTTTTTCAGGACGCAAAGGCCCACAAACTTTATCGAATTTAAACAAGGCAAACTCATAATCCTTACAGAGACTTACCATCTGATTTATCCTAGCTTCCTTTTCAAACTCAGCATTTCCAAAACCATCGGGACCACCCCAAACGCCTAAACGTGTATTGATTGATTTTGCTTTTTCGTATATCGGATCAAAACCATTTGGAAATTGTTTTTTAAATCGTTCGGAATGAATGTCACCATAAAATCGTTTCCCATCAATCGCCCCGGCATCAAAAGCATAAATATCCAAAATCATACCATATTCATCTTGAAGCCACTTAAAAAACTCAAGATTTATTAGTGTTTGTTTTTCTGTAGCTCCTTCATTAGTATTATTGATCCATGAAAAATACTGAGCTCTGGAAGGAGTCTGTTCATTGGCTCCGGGGAACACCTTTTCCTGTCCAATGACAGTTTGAAAGAGGTGTAAACAGATGATTAATAAAAATAGTCTATTCATTTTAGTTTTTTCTTTCCTAATTCAACTCATTTCGCTAACAACTAAAAGTTAGATATAATTTGAAATATTCTGTTGTAAATTTGTGATTTTATGAAATATTCCTGGAGTAATCACTCCAGGAATATGTTCTAATTATTACCATCCAGGATTTTGTTCTATGTGAGTCAGATCAATCTCTGTTTGTGGAATTGGCCACAAATAGTGTTTGCCTGGATCAAAGGAACGTGTTCCCCATGAAAGAGTTACCTCTTCTAAACTATTTGGGTCGGTATATGTAAGTCCTTTTGGAACTCCAGGCATTACCGTTTCAGCAATTCTCCATCGGCGGATATCTAGTAAACGCAATCCTTCAAAAGCTAATTCTACTCTACGCTCTCGTCTTACAATTGTACGCAGTTCCGTTTGACTTTTACCTGATGTTACAACTGGCATATTAACATCGGCCCGTTGACGCACTTCATTAATCGCATCATAAACCGACTGATCAATTTCATTAGCTTCTATCTTAGCTTCTGCATAAGTTAATAACACTTCTGCATAACGGATCAGAATATAATGAATGGAACCATTCCACAAATCACCATTATCAACATCCTCTTCAGAAATGTATTTTAACCAATTGTATCCAGTACCCGTTTTATTCCATTGACCACCTGTTCCATCAGTTAAATCATCTCCAGTAACTATTTCCTTTCCTGGGTACGTAGCACCTGGTATAGAATTAAAAACTCCGGCTCTCCAGTCATGGCCAGGATAAAGAATAGAATAAGTTAATCTAGGATCACGATTTGTATATGGATTATTAGGATCAAACAAACCTGATTCACCAATAAGCTCTCCATCTATGCATTCATAAGCATCAACAAGAGATTGCATTGGACAACCACTACTCCATCCTCCTACTGAATTTGGGCCATAGTTTTTAACCGTAAAATTGTACTGCTTTTCTTTTAATTCCTGAAGATCAAATATCACTTCTGAATTTCCAATTCCTTCATACGTGAACATCTTTTCGTAACTCGGATAAATTGTGTAAACTCCTAAATCCATTACTTCCTTTGCCGTACTAGCTGCCTCTGTCCATTTCTCCTGGTAAAGAAGAATTCTAGCCTTCAGTGAAATTGCAGCACCTTTCGTTACTCTTCCCTCATCGTCACTACCATATGAACTTGGTAGAATAATAGCGGATTCTGATAAATCCTTCACGATAGCATCCAAAACAACACTTTTATCGGTACGTCGAGTAGTTTCAGAAGCAACTTTATTGCCCTCTGCATCTTCTTCTGGACTTGTATCTTCAGGAGTAAGACTAGAAGTTATAAATGGCACATCTCCAAACAAGTACACCAAATCAAAATAGAAAAATGCTCTTAAAAATTTTGCTTCAGCTAATAAACGAGATTTGTAATCTGCATTTATATCCGTTACACCTTCAGCGCCTTCCAATATTCTGTTCACTCTCTGTATTCCTTTGTAGCGTTCCATCCAACGGCTTTCCACATACCAATCATAAGCAGATGCAGTTCCGTCAGCCAAACGGTAACCTTCATTCCAAGAGTGATGGTCAAGAGCATTATCCGTAATTGCTTCAATTCGCAATAAATCTGTCGAATAACCGTAATCTACTCCCCAGTTATTAAAACCAATGGATGCGTAAGCTCCATTAACGGCATAAACTAAATCTTTTTCTTGAGTAAAGAATGTTGCTGAAGAAACCTGATCACTGGGAGTTCGCTCCAGAAAATCATCACTACAGCCTGCGAATACCATCAAAAAAACTGTGGCTAAGCATATTATATTTGTTTTCATATAATCAATTTTTAAATAATCCGATAACTATCGAAAATTTCACTTATTTCTCTCTTGTATTCTATTAAAAACGAATTTGTACTCCAACCGTGTAGGTTGAAACCGGAGGATAGTAACTTGGTCTACCGTCATAAGATTCCGGATCAAGTCCAGATTCAACATCTGTAATGGTAAAAAGGTTTGTCGCTCCAGCATAAACTCTAAGCTTCTCAAGTTTTAATTTTTCGAGAACTGATTTTTGAAAAGAATAACCTATTTGTAGGTTTTTGAGTCTAATATATGAAGCATCTCTTATCCAAAAATCATTATACAAGTAGTTGTTTTTGTTCGAAGCAGCCTGTAATCGTGGAAAAGATGCATCAGTATTTTCAGGTGTCCAACGATCTAAAACTCTTTTGGTTGTGAATATTTCATATGATGGACCTTCATTTGGTGCTCCATAGAAGTAATTCTCAGCTTCTAAAACACCTTGCACAAAAGCACTAAAATCGAAGCCTTTGTATTCCATATACAAATTTAAACCAAAGGTATAGTGAGGAATAGGAGAACCAATCACTTTTCGATCATCATCATTTATTTCACCATCTCCATTTTGATCAACCAACTTGATATCTCCAGGTCTTAAATCGGATTGATTTGGTTGAGTTGCATGTTGATCAATTTCATCCTGAGTTTGAAATAAACCATCAGATACATATCCATAGAAAGAATTAATCGACTCTCCCTCTTTTAAAATATTAAAACCACTTATTGATGGTTCATTCCCAGCAAAATCGATCAATTCATTTTTTACATCGGAGATATTAAAACCAACTGAGTAAGTCAAATCATTAATCTTATTTCGATGAATAATCGCTAATTCCCATCCAGTATTTCGAACCTGTCCTGCATTTGTTTCAGACGCTTCTAAACCTGTTAAATAAGAAATTGGTAAATTCAGGAGCACATCTTTTGTGTCTTTTTGATACCAATCAGCTACAATTTCAATTTTGTTGTTGAATAAACTTACATCAAAACCAAAATCAATCATCTCAGTAGTTTCCCAGGTTACATCTGTATTTGCATAATATCTCTGAGAATATCCATTTACCTCATTATCATTGAAATTATATGAATAATCAGCATACACAGTAGATGTGAATCTATAAAGTCCAATATTTTGATTGCCTAATTGTCCCCAACTGGCTCTCAACTTAAGGTTGTCAATTTCACTAAAGCGATCCATAAAGTTCTCCTCACTCATTCTCCAGCCAGCTGAAAAAGAAGGAAAAACACCCCATTTATGTCCTTCTGCAAATCTTGAGGAACCATCGTAACGAATATTACCTTCTAAGAGATATTTCCCTTTGTAGGAGTAATTAACCCTCCCCAAATAAGATAGTAATGACCAATCTTCCTGATAGCCATTATTAGTTTGACCTTCAGCATCACCAGTATTTAGCTCATCATAGTTCTCAGCATATATATTTGTTCTCATACCTCTAAGTACATAGGCCGTATTTTCAGTAATTTCAGAACCAGCTAATAAATCCAATTGATGATCTCCAAACGTCTTATTATAATTTAGTAGAGCTTTAAAATTTAATTCCTCTTGTTGCAAACGTCTATCAACCAATCTACTTGGCGACCATTTCTGTATAACACTCTCAGTATCTTGCGGATCTACAAAATCGTATTCAGCTCGGAACTCCTTATAGCGATTATTAATGCTCTTGTATGAAAGGTCTGTTTTTAAAGTTAATCCGGAAAGAACCTCTAAATCAGCTCCAACTTTCATGTTAAGCGCCTCTTTTACAATTTTATTTGTTCCCCCGACCTCAAGTGAAGCAAGAGCATTTGTATTGTCCTTGTTTAAACCATAAGCACCATTTGGATATTTTAATACCATAACGGGCGAGGTGTTAATCATTTCACTTAAAGCGGAGTTATACCTATATGGTCTTTCATTATTTTTACGACTAAATGAAATATCTGCTCTAATTTTTAAATTATCCTTTACCTGAAAGTCCGTATTCAATCTAAATCCAAATCTTTTTGACTCTACATTCTTAAGCATTCCCTGTTGATCCATATGATTCAAGGATAATGCAATTCTTGACTTTTCATTTCCTCCACTAATACGAATTGATTGATTAAATATTGGAGCTGTTTCAAATAATTCATCAAGAATATTTACGTACGGATAGTTAATTGGATCATCTCCAGCTACTGTATTTCTGATATATTCATCAGTATACTTTGCATTTAAGCCAGCATTTACAAGTGCCTCATTAACTAGATTAAGATAATCTTCGGCATCAACCAATTCAGGAAGTGTTGCGGGCGTCTGCCATCCATAATAACCATTGTAATCAACTTTATACTCACCTACTTTTCCTCTTTTCGTGGTAATCAAAATAACGCCATTTGCAGCTTTTGCTCCATATATAGATGACGATGCTGCATCTTTCAATATAGATATACTCTCGATATCATTTGAATTAACATCTCGTAATAACATTTCAATTCCATCAACCAACACTAAGGGCGAAGTTTTTGAAGCATTATTGGCATCTGGAATACTCGCAATTCCGCGAATATTGATGTTAAGATTCTCGTCTCCGGGAGCTCCTCCACGATCAACGATTGTTACACCTGTAGAAACTCCTTGCAGAGCCTGTCGAGCATCGGTCATTGGTTTTTTAACCATCTCGTCTCCTTTAACAGAAGATACTGATCCTGTTAGATTTGCCTTCTTTTGAGTACCATAACCAACAACTATAACCTCGTCTAGTCCTAGGGCATCCATCAATAAACTAACATTAATTATTGCATTGTCCGTAACTACAATTTCTTGATTTAAGTAACCAATAAAGCTAAAAACAAGGGTCGAATTTTTCGGAACCTTAATTTGATAATTTCCATCAAAATCAGTAACGGTACCTGTTGTAGTTCCTTTAACAATGATATTCACACCAATTAAAGTTTCTCCATTTTTGTCAACCACATTTCCCTGTACATTGTATTCCTGAGTTTGGAGTACAGTTGTTTCCATTTTTCCATTATCGGAAGATGCATATGCTGGTGTAACCGAAATAAAAAAAACGGCGCAACACAAGCTTGCAATCCATGAAAAACTTTTCTTTAGAAGGCTACTTTGCCTTGCTAAAACTCTTGAGTTTTGATTCATAAATTTTTAGGTTAGATTAAAATTAATACATCTGGTTAAGTGGGATGGTGGGAGCATTCCCAAGAATATTGATCTAGTATTCACTCTTTCGAGATAATCCCACAAGTTTCTTATTGTCTCTTAAAGACCTTTCAAAACACGTGATTATAGGAGGGAAATGATTGTACGGATTGACCAAAATTGAGTACGAAATGACCAATTTGCATTAAAATGCATGAGTTGAGAAAAAAGTTAATTCAAAACTCATGCATATTCAAAATAGAAGCTTTAAAAGTTGTGCGAATTACTGTACTGGTTCTGGAATGCAACAAAGACTTTCGTAATAACTTTTGTATTCCGATGGGGAAATTCCAAATTGTTGTTTGAAACAACGGGTAAAATAGGAAGGTGAATTGAAACCCATATCATAAGCAATTTCGTTCACGCTTAATTTTGCTTCAATTAATAATTGGGTTGATTTTTTAAGTCTCACAAAACGAATTAATTCATTCGGAGATAATTCTGTATTGGTTTTTAGTTTACGGTAAAAGTTTGATTTGCTCATTTGAATTCCAGCATAAAGTTCATTTACACCATAGGAACTATTAGAGAGGTTGTTTTCAATCAAAACAATTGCTTTTTGCATAAAATCACTTCTCATCCACCCATTGTAAATAATATCTACTGGTGTCTCTATTACGAAAGGTTCTTCATCTTCAACAATAAATGATGTAACAGCATTCTTTGATCTCCAATAGAGTAAAATAATTACGCCTGAAATAAAAGCAAAAACAAGCCACAATATCAGTGAGCCATTATAACTACGCTTCATCTTAAATTGGAATGAGGCATATTCCGGACTTACTATTCCATCTGAATTTATAGTAGTAATATCAAGTTGGTAAGATCCTTTTCTAAAATGAGAAAAATCAAGAGTTGATTGATTTCCAGAAATATAGTTCCATGTAGAATCAGGATGAGAGAATCTATAAGCTACCCCATTTTCATCATGATGATTAAAAGAATAGCTATAAACCTTAAAAACAGATTCTGTCCCTTTTGTACCTTGTTCTACTTTATACAAAGATTCTGATAAATAGCTATTTGAATTTGGAAGAATAGAAACAACCCCATCATTACTTCCGAAATACAACTCACCCAACTGACTATAAATCAATTTCCCATGATTAAAACTATTCGCTTTTGAACCACCTGGTATCTGGTAACTTGCAAACAATTTGTTTTGGGAATCAAACCGATACATCCCCATTCTTGATCCCAACCAAAATTGCCCATCCTTATCCTTTTCGATAGAAGTAAATTCAATTACCTTATCAGGGGGATTAAAAAAAACAGGTTTGGTTCCATCAATCTGAATTAATGCGAGTCCTTTTGATGTGGTAACCCATATTTCTTTACTATCTTCTATATAGAAATCCGAAACTTCTGTACCTAGTTCATATTTATTCAAATTATAGTACAGTTCCATATTTAAAGATAAAACCCACATATTATTTAAGGAATCCACTTCTATATCCATGCAAGACATACTATCCAGTCTTACTAAATCATCTGCTTCGCCCGAACAAACAAAACTTCCTTTATTTGAACAAATATAAAGTTTCCCATTAAACTGCTTAAGTGCATAGATATAGTCATTTTTATTCAATCCTGCTTCAGCAGAAAACAATTGACCTGATGCTTCAACTTTTTTCGAACTTACATATGGGTAATTAGCCGTAATAATACCCATATGTCTGGTTCCAATATACAGTTTGTTCTTGAACTGCAAAATGGCTTCAATAAATAAATCATTCATATTCCCCTGTAAAATAGGAATCGGCTCTAACTCTACTTTTTCCTGATTAAGCAAGTACAAGCCTTTACCAGAGGTTCCAATCCATATCTGACCATCATCCCCTTGGGTTA
This sequence comes from Labilibaculum antarcticum, assembly GCF_002356295.1. Lineage (NCBI taxonomy): Bacteria > Pseudomonadati > Bacteroidota > Bacteroidia > Marinilabiliales > Marinifilaceae > Labilibaculum > Labilibaculum antarcticum. The sequence goes on from NZ_AP018042.1 coordinate 523,236, forward strand.
AACCATTTATATAACCGGCGACACAATTTTGTTTCTGATCACAATTTCCATATTTTTTATATGTCAGTTTTTTGCGATCAATTCTATTTAATCCAGCTCTATTTGTCCCCATCCAAATAGCCCCGGAATAATCACTAAAAAGTACATTTATTTGAGAATCGTAATAATCATTAAATATTTCATTTTCCCCGATAATGTAATTCTTTAAGCTATAAATCCCATTAGCAAACTGTACCTGTTTAATGAATTCATTATTTGTTCCTATTACAATCTCGTCATTTTGCGAAATGCTCAAAGATGTAAAGAAACCAGATTCCTCCATTCTTATTTCCTCTTTACCAGAAATCCAAAGACCTTTATCTGTTAAAAACACAGGTGTTCCATCCTCCTGATATTCAATAGATATCAATTTTTCATCTTTAAGCTTTGGAAAAGAACGAACCAATAGTAATGTATCTGATTTTAAGTTTACTTCCCATATACCATTCGCCTTTGTCCCCAAGAACAGCTGCCCATTTGGTGATAACTGTTTACATATAGTTGCTTTATTTGATTTTTGTATTCCAGTTTGTTTGTTTTCATCATACTCGAATATTCCAGATTCACTTCCGATATATAATTTGTTTCTAATTCGAAAAAGAGTGGTTATCGAAGAATAAACCTTTTGAGGCAAATTAATTTTCACAAATCTTCTTTCAGAAATAATGAAAATATAATTTCCCTTATTAGTTCCCAATAGAAGTTGATTTACATTAATTTGGTCAATAAAGTGAATGGCATGTCCTACAATAGAGTCTGACATTGGATAACTGACAAACTCCGCACCGTTATAACTACTTAAGCCCTCCAAAGTACCTATCCACATTAAACCTGAAGAATCCTGAAATAAAGATAAAACTGTATTATTAGGAATACCATGTTCTGTGGTGAACTTAGCTAGTTTTTGAAAATACTGAATTCCCTGCAGCTTCGAGCTGAATATTAAAAGAAAAACAACACTGCAAACTAAAATCCTTCCTCGCATCCAATTCTTTTCATGAATTTCAAAGATAATAAAAACAAAGTAGGCTCCAAATCTCCCACATTGTATGAGCCACTCTTATATTACATCTATATTGAAAAAACCATTTACGAATATTTTAATACACCATTTACAAACATTCCATATTGTAAAAAATATAGTCAAAAGAATATTCTATTTCTATTCGACCTTATTAGTAAAGCAACGAATAATAAGAATTCGCGACTAGTACAAACTGACTAAAGTGGAGTATAATATGACCAAGAACATGTCCACTACTTGGCTAAAATTCAGGAACTCGCTGCGCTCAAACAGCCCGAATATTTTGACGCCAATCCGTCTGATTTTTTAACGAAAATTTTTGATGGAATTTTAATTTAAAAGGTATCAAAGAACCATCGTTTTTCTGAAGCGGAAATGAGCCCTATCTTAATGCAATAACTCTCAAGGTTCTATAAATATAGAGTTGTGCGCATAATTTAAAAAGTTTAGCAGACACCAATGCCTGCTAATATCGTAATGTTTTAAAAACTTCTTTCTTGTATAGGAGACCTCTTAGGGATAATGCCGTAGGTTTATATTTCTTTTGTAGCGCTTCTTAACTTCTTCTTTTAAATCCGAAATACCGGAAACGTAGATAAGTACATAGCTTAAATAATGGCCTGGATGTGGTTCAACCGGAACTAATCGCTGGGTCTTGACCGTTCCTATTTATTACAGCACGTTTTTTTCTTATCCTATTAATCGTTTTTAAAACTTGGATAATTTATTATAGCTTAAAGAAATTCGTGCTTTTCTAAGAATGACTCAGAATCTTCTAATATTTTGTAGTAATAGTTTGACACTCCTTTACGGTAATAAAATATTGGATGACCTGCTTTCTCATATAATTTCAACTCACATGATACCCCTGCATTTGTCATTTTTTCTTGATATAACTCAGCTTGCTTAACAGAGACCAAAGGATCATTGGTTCCCACTATTATTAAAGTTGGTGGTGTTTCCGAGTCAATATTATACATGGGTGAAATTTCTTCACACCTCTTCTTCATCTCTTTAGACCCATAACCACCAGGTCCGTTATCAACAACTGGATAGTAGAGTAATAAAAGGTTAGGTTTTGAGCTAATAGATAGATCTTCGCCAACTTCATCAAACTGACTAAGCGTTCCCGTTGCTGCAGCTAAATGCCCACCCGCTGATGCTCCAGCAGCAACAATTCTAGCTGTATCAATGTTGTAATTATCTGCATTTCCCCTTATCCAGCGGATGGCAGATTTGGCATCACGAACACTCTCAAAAACACTTGTGCCATGCTCCTGTTTTATCCTATAATCGACACTAATGGAAACCATTCCCTTCGATGCAAAGTAAGCACACTCCCTATAAAACTGAAGAGGTGTACCCACATTCCATCCACCACCAAAAAAATAAACAATGCATGCCTTCTTCTTTTCTGTATCAGATGGGTATGAGTTAAAAATATGTAGTTTTAATTCAGTTGAATCTATTCTCTTATAAACAACTTCTTCTGGATTGAATGATTGTAAAGGTTTTTCTAAAACAGCCTCAAGGGCATCGAACCACTTATTGGCCATTTTTTTTGCCCCTTTTATGTTTGGATGTACTTTGTCTGGTAAACAGTCTTCTTTCCAATTAAACCCTTCAGCCTGATTAACCAAGGTTAGTGGATAACCTTCATTAGATAGCTGTTGTACCATCAGTGCTATTTTTTCATTTAATTCTGGTATATAGGAATATTTAGGCAACTTACCACTTTGAATAACTTGTGACACCAAAATCTTCACCTCTGGATTAATGGCAAAAATTTTTGCTATGATTGATTTATGCATGGTAATGATACCAGGGATAGGGAGCTCTTCTGCAAGATGATTATGCCCTGCATGCAATAAAACGATATCAGCAGGATACTTTGTATAAATACTATCAATGTGTGCATTCAGGTATTCTACATTTTCCCCACTAAAACCAGCATTCATAATGCTTCCTATTCGGCACTTATGCACATTAGGACCTATAAATTCAGTCCTATAACCTGCCGAAAAAAGTTTCTCCCAAAGAGGAAAAAGATAACTTTGTTTTTCACCTTTCCCTTCCGTAATAGAATCTCCTAAACCTAGGACGGTATACGTTTTTTGCTTTTTGTCTTTTTCATCTTGTTTTTCTTTGTGTTGACAGCCTTGAAAAGGAAAAACTATTAGCAACAATAATATTTCTATTCTATTAATTCTAAATTTCATATTATTACTTTTATGTAATGTCTACAATAAATACGACCTAATGTCAAAATATTTATATTAATAAGAGAACAAACCTTATTAACAACAGACGTTTATTCTAAATCAAAGACATCAATACCCCAAGTATCCCGCCATGAGATTAACATTTTAGCATCCACAAATTTAATGGGCAACCAAATGTATCTTCCTGTTATGGGTTGTTTGGGTCTCCAAATATCAAACATCGCAATGTAGGCATCATTCTTTCCCTGAACTGGAATTATGTAGGAGGCTTGTCCACCAAACGTTTTTTCGACACCTAGGCTATCAATAGCATTGAAACCGCGACAAGGATTGCCGTGATAAGTCCATGTCCCTAGAAGGTTATCTGTTGTATGGTAACGAGCTGGGTTGGGATTCCATCCTTTCGATCCAGACCCCAACATATGGTACACCCCATTTCTTTTAATGACTGCTGGTGCTTCGGTGTGTACTTTAACACCTTCGGCTATCTGATATTCGCCATCGGGATAGTAGTAATCGGCATCCAGTTTCCCTATAACAAATGCCTTATCTGGTTTACGCACTGCTAAGTGATAAAGCGTACCATCATCATCCTTAAACATGGAAAAATCGCCTGAGCCTTTTGAGGTACCTCCCCCACGAAATTTATGGTGATAGGTGAATGGTCCTGCTGGTTTATCGGCAACAGCTACACCCACATAATTACTCTCGTATCCAACGCCCTTCAAATAAAGTTTAAAGAAAGCCACAAACTGCTTATTCTTTTCGTTGTAAACGACTTTTACACGTTCTAAGATACAACCATAAGCCAAATCGTGGTCTTCATCCTCATAGTCCACACTCAGTACAAGACCTTCATCATTCCAATTGAGCAGATCTGTGGAAGAATAACAATGAATACCGCCATCAGCAAATTGAGCTTCCGACTTGCCTTCCAATTTATGCTCGCCATACCAATAGTAAACACCATCATGAAAGAGGACACCTCCACCATGAGCATTGATCTGATGGCCGTTGGTATCCACCCAAATCTGCGCTGGTTTTATTTCTACTTGAGTTTCTTGGGCTGTTAATAGTTGCTGACTAAAACCCGTCAATAAAACTAGAAATAGTAATATTCGAACATCAATTATTTTGCACATATTATACTTTTTTAAAGAGAGAATTTTCATTATTTGAATGCAGTATCAACTATTATTAACGTTTCAATGGCCACCTCTGAACACCATGTTCATCGGCCCAAATTTTATATTTTTTAAGCAGTTCATTTTTCTCATCAGGATGTGATTCTACCAAGTTATCCATTTCATAGGGGTCTGCCTTAAGATTATAAAGCTCCCAATCTTTTTTATGAAGACTAACTAGTTTCCAGTCACCCACACGAACAGCGCGGTTACCTTCGTGCTCCCAGAAATAAGCCCTATCTTTATCTTGTTCAATTCCACGAGTAAGAGGCATGAAGCTTCTACCATCTAAAGGATCCAATACCTTATTCTTATATGACACGGGGTATTTAGCTTCCGCAATATCGAGACAAGTAGGCATGATGTCTGTGATATGTGCCGGCTCTGAAATACGTACCCCTCGTCCTTTTAAACCCTCTGGCCAATGCATTATTAAAGGAGTTATTATTCCGCCTTCGTGCTCTTGAGACTTTCTCATCCTATAAGGTGTATTACTCACATTATACCAAGTTCCATAAGCAGCATTACAATCCCGACTTCCCAGTCTGGCTTCTGGTGTTTTGTTCCATGAAGTCTGACAAGCGCCATTATCCGACAAAAACATGACCACTGTATTTTTATCAATATGCTCATCTGCCAGTGTACTCATTAACTTTCCTATGTTTTGGTCTAGACAGTCAACCATGGCGGCATAAACAGCCATCTTAAGGGCTTCATTATTCTTATTCTCTACTGTTTCCCAATCGCCGTATACCGGTTCTGACGCAGGCAAATCAGCTGACGCTATGCCTAGCTGCTTTTGCTTTTTAAACCGCGCCTTTCGAATCACATCGTAACCGACCTTATAGGTATCACGGTATTTATCGATGTCTTCCATTTTAGCCTGAAGAGGAAAATGTGGTGCAACATAGGCCAAGTACATAAAAAAGGGCTTTCCCTTATCTCTACGATTTTTAATGTAGTCAATAGAATAGTCAGTAAAAGCATCGGTAGAATACCAAGTACTGTCTGGTGTTTGCTCTTCACCATTCCAATAAACCGGGCGATCATAAAACTGTGACGGGTAAAAATAAAGCCCCCCTCCTGCCGGAGTTCCATAAAATTGATCAAAGCCTCGATGATCGGGCCACCATTCGCGTTGTTTGTTGCCGACATGCCATTTACCACTCATAAAAGTCTGGTAACCATTATCTTTTAGAGCTTCAGCAATGGTTATACTCTGATTATTCAAGTAGCCCTGATATTCGGGCAATTCAGACTTTGTATAATCCATGTGTCCGATACCGGCATCCCACTGGTACTGGCCTGTGAGCAAACTGGCGCGCGAAGGACAACAACGCGAGGCATTGTAAAAATGGGTAAACAAGACTCCTTCCGAAGCCATTTTATCGAGATTTGGGGTTTTTATCTCGGAACCCGTACAACCCAGATCAGAGTAACCCATGTCATCAACTAAGATGACTATGATGTTGGGTTTATCATTTTTTGCTGATAGAAAACAACTAGAGAAGCCAATTATAGTTATCAGAATTATTCGATAATAGATTGTCCTAGAGATCATTTTATATTTTATTTAAAAACTCTCTTAATAAATAATGATAAGTAAACCCCGTATTTTTACTTGCTTTTTTTAGATTAGACAGACAATTTTTACTGATAAAGTTGGGATCAGAATTTAAGCACTTTAGATAAAGCTTCAGTTGATTTCTGGTCATACGATCTAAATAATTTGAAAGTATTTCTATTGCATCTGGGTGTGCCGATTTTAATCTATTAATCAGCAATGTCCTTGAATTGACATCTATTAGCGAAAATTCATTATAAAATTGGCTCGTTATTTCTTTTTCAGATAAAATATCACTGGGTATCTTTTTTAGAATATAAGCTTTGCCTACCCCATCAGCTGTCCTAAATATGTTTAAGATTTGTGTGGCATGTTCTTTAAAATCTTCTTTAGGCAATTCCCTTAAAGCAAACATCTGATAATCGTTATATGGCGCATATAAAAAATAATGCATCAACGTATCAGAACTTATCGATGTCAAATATTTTTCCATTTTCTCTTGTGCTTCGCCATGTACTAGGTGCCATATCGTATAACAGGAATACAAGCCACCTTTCACAAGCGATTCTGCAATTTCTGTTTTTGTAGCTCCAGAAATTCCATCAATAACTTCTGAGTCTATAGTTGAAGTCGCCACTGGTGCTTCATCAATTAAGTCAGATACTTTTCGCCTTTTAAGAATCGAATTATCATCTAATAATAATTGATGCAGCTTAATATAATCCTCTTTTCCAAATTGTTCGTGTTCAAACTTAGTCAGTTGAAACTCTGGAGATATACCGTACCCCACATAATTACCCAATAAATCCCAGTACACATTAATATGTGCTAGTTGGCACACACCATCAGCACAAACTGGCGTTTCTATTTCTGAGAAAAATAATCGAGGTGCTCCTGCACTATTAGATAACAATCGCACCTGATGACTTATTTGAGTATGGTAAACAGTGTCTAAAGATTCAAATTCGAAAATGAACTCATCTTTAGAAATATCTTTCCATTCATTCGTCATACTAAAAAACATAGGGCTATAATCAGATTTACGTTGTTCCTGGAACCCCACGCTAATGAATAGTATAATTATGAATGCTAACTTTTTACACATTATTGTTGCTTCTCTATTACCTCTAAGTATTCTTGAAGGTGTTTTGTATATACCTCTCTTGGCGTCACGTTATACTTCTCGCATATTGCGGCTGCAATTCCAACGGCAGCCCCCATTTGTCCAGTAGTAAGCATTACTCTTGGACCGCCTAAACCTATATGAGAACAACTAAAATTTCGACCCGCCATAAATAGGTTGCTTATGTTTTTGGAATACAAACTTCTGTACGGAATATAATACTTCGGGCCTTTATAAAAGAGCGCTTCCGAAAGGAAATCGGGTTCTTCGCTATCTTTTAGATTTATTTGATAATGAACATCAACGGCTCTTTTTTCCTCTACTACAGCATCTTCAAATTTTGTAAGATTCTTTACATCGTTAAAAGTGTATATATAATCTCCTATTAATCTTCTAGATTCCCTTTTTCCTACTAAATAAGAAACCCACTCCAATTTATAATTCTTGTTCTCATCTAATTTCTTTGCATTAGCAAACGAGCCATAGATGGCACGTAACATATGATCTCTAATTTCTTCGGCATCATCAATTTGATGGAGGTCATTTCTTGAGAACTCCCACTGCCATTCGCCTGCAATAGCTTTATGTTCTTTAGCTACATCCGCAGCCCACGGTAATTCTGGAAAATCATGCACTTCATTTGTTTTTTCATTCTGCCAAAGCACAGAAGCTCCCATAACAAAATCATCCCCTTCTTCGGGGCTCCACAGCTCTCCCCATTTATCCCAAGCCTCGCCATAGGTTTTTGAACTCTCTCGGCCATATGAAAACTCGGCCCCAGCCCAAAAACCAATCCATCCATCACCTGTTGAATCAACAAAACGCGGTGCTTTAAAGCGGATACGTTCCCCTGTAGCTGTATTCCTCGCATCTACATATTTGATAGCGTTATTCTCAGATATAGCATCGTATGCTCTCCAATCCAAAAAGAGATCTATGTTTTTATAACTCTTAACATTTTTATCGCGTCTTTCCTGGTCATATTTTGCCTTATAAGAACCATTAGGGTAGTGCTCAGTATCAATCATTTTTAAGATGCGTTCGAACTTTCCATATATACCTAAGGTATGCACTCGAATTTCGTCACTGGCATTACCTCCTAACACTGGTCTATCATGAATTAAAGCTACATTTAATCCTTGTTCTGCGGCAGAAATAGCCGCGGCACAGCCTGCAAGACCACCTCCAACGATGACTAAATCGTAAGATTTTTGTTGTTCAGGAATGGTAGTCTCTCCTAATTTAGCTTTTCTCCAAGAAGCCAAATTAGTTTCCGCCTCTGTGGGCATTTTCTTTGATTGACTAAAATAGATAGCATCACATCTACCATTAAATCCTGTTAGATCGGACAATTGGATTTCGACCTCATTAGATTCTATATTGACTTTCCCAGCATATTCCCAAGTCCATCCACTAGTAAGGCCAAGTGTGTTTTTTAAGACCTTTCCATTAACAGATATTTTGAATTGCCCAGGAGCATCCCAATTTCCTGGAGCCCAGTTCTTAGTTCTAGCCCAAACATGATACTTTCCTTTTTCTTTAAAATTCACATTAGTAATGGCATTCTCCACCGGAACTCCCATACCATGAGCCATTAAATAAGGTGACCCCATTTGTTCCACAAATTGAGGGTCTACAACCCATCCTCCTTTATCAACAAAACTTTCAGCTTCTATTAATACATCCTGTGCTACACTATTTGTATAGAATGATGTTATACAAATAAATAGAATTAATTTTAGTGTTTTCATATGTTTCTATTTGTCTTTCAATGGTCATATGGAACTTTCAATTGGCTACGCCGATTTATCAATTCGCAAATAATCATTAATTTCGTCGATCTGGCGATTCTCGTGTGTGAATTAATAATTATTTACTCTTGCTTCATATTATATTTAGTGTTATTGATAAACCAGCCAAGCTGTTGCAGAACAGTCTTTATCAGATACAAATCGTATCCAACGTGCCTGAAAGCTTGTAGGAAATTCATATTCGAATGTTTCTCCAGGTTTTACCTGCACCTCTTTATAGTTCATCCAAGGTCCATGCCCAATAGGTTCAACCTCAATTTTAAAAGTAACTGTTTCTTCCGAATCATGCGAGAGGGACAAAGATCTTTTATCGTAAAACCCAATTAGATAGGCATCAGAAGGAACACTAGCTTTTACAGCCGTATTTTTCCATGGCCCACCTCTACCTACGGGTTTACCCAAAGTCCAAAGATCATCAATAGCACCTAACCAAAGGGCTGCCTTACCATCATCAGAACGCACAATGTGTTCTCCAGCTTTTGCGTCAGTATCTATACCTGTCATCACAAGCATACCTCTGTACGAAGCGTAATCATGAATGCGGAAATGATGAGACGAAATAGGTCTTATCTTAGCAAAGCCATCAGCATTTTCGGCTGGTAATTCGTAAAATGTACCTGAACAACTTAGTAGGTCACGTTCTGTGGCTACCTCGCGACAGATTCTTAATTGTGCCTGATTAGTTAATCCTTCATACAGCTCACTGCCCAAAGGCAAACGCCATCTACGATCTCTATCATCAACAATTAAAACCGACGATTCTTGAATATCTACTGCATTCTCGGGTATAGCAAATTTTTCATTGATGAATGTATTGGTTTTAACATCCTCTTTCTTAACAAGATTAAACGCATCATCCAGTTCGTAATATCCTGTTTCTTTTTCCACTCCATTCTCAAAAGTCTTAGACGAAACACCAAGCGCACGACGGTTATCACCCAAACCATATAACAAGCCACCCATTACATTGGCTTCTTCAACTTTCGCTAGACCATTAAACATGGCTGCAGCTTGGTTTTGTCTTTCATCTATATCAGAGTAGTTAAAACTAACTGTAGCCACCGTTTTCGATGTAGAACGTACGCGAATCCACTCCCCTTTTTCTTCTGAAGTAAACTCAACATTTGCTGATGCTCCAGCTTTTAATGCTACCGTTTTTATTTCATCCCAATTCTGATTCCCCATTTTATCTACCTCAAAAACGAATTTAGTATCCGAAGCTCCTCCATTCTGAATCCAAGCCATTCGTTTAGGCCATCCAGCAAAGAGCATAGGTTCTGACGTTTCATTGGCAGCTACTTTATCATTTAACCACACTGAACCAGATGCCGTATTAGGTCCCAGTTGGTCAGGTTTATCGAACGAAGTAAACCATAGGTTTGAATTGGATTGTCCAGGTCCTTCTATATTGCCTTTTTGCTTTCTTTTATTCAGAAATTCCTTTTGAGCAGAATCATCGCAGCCAAAAACCAATTGATCATTCCATCGTGTAAAATCACCAATAACCTTTAAATAAGCTGATCGTGGACGAATCCCCGCAGAGTTTTTAGCTGTAAACGTTTCTGGAAATTTCCAAAACATACCGTGCATAGTCATTAAATAATCGGATTTTTCTGTGGTGCCTACATTTCTAATACGTGGCCATTCTGTATTCCAACCATGCGCCCCATCGTAACTATGACTGGCTTTTGGTAAGCGGTAAAAATCCCAGCCCGTTGTGGCATTTCTAACACCTAAAATAATAGATTTGTAATCAAAACCTGTTGCCCATATGGGATCAGTTTCAGGATTCTTATTACCATAAATACCACCAGGCCCGGTAACTTCGACAAATTGGTTACGGCGTGCAACCTTCCAGTCTTTACCATCCCACTCAGCAAGCACTCCAGCTTCTGTATCAAAATCGGTTTTAGCTTTTTTACCAGCTTCTCCATTATTAGAAAATACCATAACACCCTGTCCTGAATACAAACCTTTACCATGTGCCCCTGGTAAATCAGCCAATTTTTGATTGGCATTAAGCTTAGGATGTTGAGCAATCCTTCCTTTTTCATTATTTCTGTCTTTATACAATTCATTATGCTCGAGAGTCTTGACATCCACTTCATAAAAACCCTCCTCCATTGTTCCGTAATAAATCTTATTCTCGGGATCAGTGAGGTGACGTGCATTCCCCGTGTGGCGACCTGGCATATCTGTGTAAGGAATAGCTCGAACATTCCTCGCTGTATCAACAGCATAAGGTCCAATAAAAAGCTGTTGGCTTTCTTTGTGGATCATACGATTAGCAGGGGTTCCTCCAAGACTTTCTTCTCTCACTATTTGCTGTAAATCAGGTGTTATTTCGTACAGTTTATCATCGGTATAAACAGGCCAATGAGGAGCATAAGTAATCACCCATAGCCTATCGGCCCAGGGCACAATAGCACCTGTTCCACACTCACCTTGGCTGTTATACATCGCCAAGTGTGGATAAATCCCACTCACTTGACGGGGACTTTTCGTTGTCGTCTGTGTGCTCTGACACGAAAAAAGAAGTGTAATTAGTGCTAATAAGCAAAGTGAATTCCTCATAATTATTAGTTTGCAGTTAATTAAGTGATCTGTATTAGTATTATTTGAGTCTAGTTAAATTTCGGAAAACGGGAAAGAGATTATTGAATACCGAGTACTTCCTCTTTATGCTTGTCAATCCATTTCTGAAGCTCTTTAATAACTTTTTTGTAGGAAGACTTTTCAATAAGATTATCCATTTCGTCGACATCGTATTGTTGGTTATATAACTCTCTGAAAACAACCTTTTTCAAGCTTTCATCTTCGTAGGTTACAATGTATCTGTATTCTTTTGACACCACCGTAAGGTTTGGTAAGGTTCCTCCATAATTCCCCAAGCCTTCGTAAACAAAAGCATCACGAATCGACAGTTTTTCACCAGAAAGAATGCCAGCAATACTTTTCCCATGAATAGCACTCGAACTTTCAATACCTGCTAATTCCATAATTGTGGGAGCCATATCAATATTCAAGACCAGGTTATTGTTTAAACCGGGTTTAATATCTGGACCTACAACAAAAAGAGGAACAGATGAACACGGCTGATAAGGTAATACCTTGCTAGTAAAACCATGTTCGCCAAGCATCCAACCGTTATCACTCATAAAGAATATGTAGGTATTTTCCATTAAATCCAGTTCCTCAATTGTCTTAAACAAGCGCCCAAGAGCATCATCCATCTCGGTGATTACCGAATAATACTCTTTGGTGTGTTTTTGAATGGCTACAGAATCGGGATATCCGTAATCTTTGGATTTCGTACAATTTCGTACTGTTTTTAGGTAATCTGGCTTATTGTTCAGGTTATCAAGACGAGTTGTAGATACCGGCATCTCTTCCTGCTTGTACTTATCAAGCGTTTCCTGTTTTGCATTCCAAATTAATTTGCCATTCATGTGTGGTAGCTGGGTGTTATGAAAAAGAAAAAAGGGTTGATCTTTCGACGCGGCATCTTTTAAAAAGTCGATTGAACGATTGACACAATATTCGTCACAGTGGATTTCAGGATTCACTTTTTTGCCCATATCGAAAATTGACCTTCCGTAATAAGCTCCATTTCCTTTAAAATAACAGTAAAAATCAAATCCAGCCTCCTCTGGTTTTGTTCCTAAATGCCACTTTCCTGACATGGCCGTATTGTAGCCCGCCTCTTTCAGATAAGAAGCAATAGTAATTTCATTTTCGTTTAAATCGCTATTTAAATGCAAAACACCATTTGCACTTCCATAACGACCGGTGAGCAGTGCTGCACGACTTGGGCTACAAAGGGCAAATACAACATTCGCATTTAAAAATCGTATGCCTTCTTGTGCAAACCGGTCTAACTCAGGGGTAATAATTATCTCATTCCCATTAAATCCAGTTGCATCTTGCCGTTGATCGTCGGAATAAATAAAAATAATGTTAGGTTGATTTTTCGATTCTTTCTCAGGTACTTTGAATGAAAAAAATAGTAAAGCCAAAAGAAGAATTGCTAAAAAAGAAAGTATTTTATTCATAATTATAAGTTTACTATTTTTTAATAAAGGAATATGTATTTCAATTATAAGTACTATTCAAATTCTAGGAAAGCGAAAAGAAATCATTCAATAGTAAGGATCTCCACTTTAGAATTGTCAACCCGTTTTTGTAATTCTTCAATTGCATTTTTACAGGATGAGTTTTTAATAAGATCCTCCATTTCACCGATATCTTCTTCGAAACTATTAAAATGTCCACAAAAATTACGATCTTCAGCTGTCCATAGTGAAAACAGAACTATGGACAACTTAAATATTTGACTAATTGATGGTTGTAAATTATGGTTTTGATCACTAATAAATATAAAAAACGTCTTAACTTCATAAAAAAAGGAGTTATACAAAAGTTTGGAAAAGGTCAATCCACAAACTGGCGAAATCGTGATTTTGAAGATTTAAGTTTTGACATTAATAAGGCAAGCAAGGTTTTAATCAGTGCTACCACCTTAAAAAGAATTTTTGGTAAGAGTAAAACTTCTGACAAATACTATCCACAGGAATCGACACTAGAAGCGATGGAAAAGTATGCGACAATAACAGTAAATGAAAAGATCACGATTCTGCATTTCTTTAAAAAGACAACTTTCTTATTACTAATTGTTCCCATTCTGATTGCTGGTATACTACTTCTTTATCGATTACAAATATCTTCCTCAGATAAATTAATCTCGGCAAAAATTGAATTAAAAAAAATAGATGGAGCCAACCCGGCAACGGCATTTTTTCATTATGAAATTCCAGATACGAAAGACTCCCTTTTTGTTTCGTTTGGCGATGAATACCCACTAAAGCATCTTTTGGCAACAAAGCAATTAATTTCACATTTCTATCGCCATCCGGGAATTTTCAATGTTAACGTAAGCACTAGAAGACAAGTATTATCTGATACACTTAAACTATTTATTCCGACTACCGATTGGCAAGCTTTGGCCCACTATTATCATCAAAACTATACCGAAAGGTATTTTCCCGTACCCATAGAATTGACAACAGGTGATGAAGGATTCCATCCAACACGAAAAGATTTAGCAAATATTGGAATGGACACCACTCAAATCATTGTTCTACGTTTGGATAATTTCAAAAAAACAGGAATAAATGGCGATACATTCAACTTAAAAACGCGGATAAAAAACATAAACTACTGGCCAACTATTCGCTGTTATTCTGCCTACATTAATGTCATTGGTGAAAGTGGATTGATAAGTTTTAAACTTACCAACGAAGGATGTAGCCAATTTGGGGAGTTTACTTTAAGTGAAAAAACAGCACAGGGGTCTTATGCCGACTTAACAAATTTTTCACTGAATATTAAAAGCTGGAATGAAATTGAAATTAAAAACACGAATCAACACGTTCAGGTAAACATCAATTCGGCAATAGTCTTTCAGGAAGAATACAATAACTCAATAGGTGAAGTACTGGGTGTTTCGCTAAGATTTCATGGCAGTGGTTATATCGATTACTTCGAATTACTGGATAAAAATAACGCGCCAATCTTTGAACAAAACTTTTAAGACTTAAATCTTAGTCATTAACTTCATTCAATTTCGAATTAGAAATATTAATTTAGGGTTCTACTACCATTTTAGTGGAAGATTGAATAATATTATAGCAAACGATATTTTGCAACTGAAGTGAATCTCTTAAATTGCACAATAATCAATATGTTTAAACCTATTGATAATATCAAGAAATAACCTGTTATAACTTTTACCCACTAAATTAGTAGTAGTAGTAGTACTTAATTTATAATACTTTTTCCAAAGCAAAACCACAACTCAAAGTACAGATATTTGTAACAATTATTCTTTTATAAAAAAAGGCAGTACTCCTAGGAAGTACCACCAATTCTGATTTGAGACTACAAATATAAAAACTAATATTCTATTGTACCCCCAATATATATGTCCATATTATAATTTTACCCTTATGAGCCGAACACCCTCAAAAGACATGTTGATATTATCGCCCTTTACTTCCTCTCCACTTAGCATATCATAGCCGTCGATTGCTCTTCCTTTTTTCGATTGCAATTGCACCTGTACAGGTTTGTCAGACACATTTACTAGCAATACCACCCTTTTGCCATTGACTTCAACCTGTCTGTGCATGACGCCGAAAGCACCTTTGCTATTTACGACACTAACCTTTACAGGTAAATCTTTACTATAAGGTGCAAGCATAGATTCAAATGCCATTGAAAGCTCTGGTGCTGATGCATATTTATACGTAGGCACATCCTCTAAAAATTCAAGTCTTGACGGAGCATGTGGTAAGCCATGGGGATCAAAAGCAGGAGTTATGTCGCCAAACCGTACCAACTGTACACCCTGTTGCAAAGACTCTTGAAGTACTTGCAAGGCTGATTCACTTACATACTCAACATCGGGGATAATGATCATTTTGCACCCTTCTGGAATCCCATTGACTTTTAGCATGTCTTCGGTTACAAAACCAATACGCCTACCATGAAAACAGGTGGCTTCATATACTCTATGCAAAGCATCGATATGCGCCTGATTCTGAATAAAGGACGGTTTAGAAACCAGTAACCTAACTGGTCCAATCGGATCGGTTGCCAAGGCTTCCACTTCCTCAGCGAATGTGTTAAGTCTTAACATGGTTTGAAAATACTCTGCGGCAACCAAGGGTTGCGTAGAAATGTTTCCATAAAACCACAATCGAGCTCTTTCATTATAAAAGGGGTTGGGGCCGTAGCGACGATGCCAATACCAGGTAATGTTGCTAATTTGTCCGTGAAGTTGAGCCAACCAAAGCGAAGCTTTGGAATGATTCTGTGGCATATCAGGAATGCGAATGCCATTGATAGAAAAAGCATGGTATTCGAAATCTACCACTGAGTGTTGGGGCTCCAGGGAGGTCAGATAGTCATATAAAAACGATTGGCCTAACCAGTGAAATCCATAGATAGATTCATCATAGTTACTTGCAGCCATACGAGGTTCAGTTACTGGCAGCGGACGGGTGTCAACCCCCTGCAGACTCAACAAAGGTGTCAACATTTCACGATCTATGCCATCAGTCACTGCGTTTGGCCTAGGCCCAAGGCTTGAATTATCCTGGGCTTTCATGTGAATAGTGGCATCAGGCACATATTTACGAATACTGCTCTGTGCTAATTCAAAAAATAGCTTCACCCTGTAACTCTGGAATGTCGCAATATCGTACCATTCACCAGGCGAACATTGATTCGGCTTTTTAGCCGTAGGAAGAGGAATCGACGCAAAGCTAGAATAATTTGATTTCCAAGCTGTATTCAACCGTTCTACCGTTGTATGTTGTTCTTTAAGCCGTGCTTGATACTTCGTTAAGGTATGTGGACTCCACATATGAAGATAGAATCCTGGTTCATTGGCCAAGTCCCAGGATATGATTGCAGGAAGTTTCTGCAGTTCGGGCATCAATACGTCCATAGCTTTTGACATCATTGCATTGACCCCTGGGTGATCAATATCAAAAGGGACAGAATGTGCATAATATTTGGTGATACCTGGCCAGAACTTTTCCAGAACATCCCTACTTCCACTCCATCCTAATCTAACATCAACTTTAAAACCCATTTGATCATAGCTTTGGATCTTATCAGTAAATACCTTGATACTCGCTCTATCGATACTCCCGTCGCTCATTATCAAATTAGGGACATTTATATTCATGTTGATAATACCAACACCTAGCCCCTGCATTTTTTTAAGAAATAATGGTATTAAGGTCTTATCCTTTTCTGCCCACTCGGGGTATTTGTCGGCATCCACCAAACTGTGATCTATTACATTAAATCCTCCAGAAAAAACCGGACGGTCATTTATGCGAAAGTAGCCATTTTCGAACTTCATCTGGTCCCATTGGATGTCCTCTTGATCTGGCCACACTGCGTCTTTTTTTAGACGTATCAATGCTTGGTCAAGAATCTCCATGGAACTTGTCAGCTCAAAATTTATAAGATGATGGTAACGTTTTTCACGCTCCAAAGAATCGATATTTGCACCCGTTTTAACTGCAAGAGATGAGGCTCCAACAGAAATAACAATTGCTTCGTTACCCATAAGAGCGTCTTTAGTAATTTCAGGATTGTCAATTTCCCAAGCAATATATTCAGAAAAGAACTCTGCAGTCTGCAGATCGATGTTTCCTGATTTCTTCTGAAATCCTTCAGCGTCTTCAAGAACTGATTTTACGTCGCTAATTTTCTCATTTAACAAGGAAAGACGTTGCTGATAAGTGTCTGGTTGTTTTTCGGTGAATCCGCTAAGCACGACCCAAAAAAGAATTAGGCCGATTACGGAATGTGTGAAGTTTCTCATTTATCCTTGGGTCTAAGTTTCTATTTCAATTAATATTAAAAAAAATTGCACTAATATAAAATCCTCCTGAATTGTCAAGTGAACCAATTTAGTCGGTACTGTTTTATTGAGTCAGCTCCTAAAATAAAATAAGCATATATTTAATTTTATAATAGAAGCAAAACATCCATTTAATTTTGTGTTTATTCCCCAACCTTCTTAATTGCAACCTGCGAAAAGGTTCCCATAATATCAGAATACGGACGAATTGAAAAGCTGAAAACTGCCTTATGAGTTTTTAACTGATAACAATCCAAAGGACCGGGACCACAGCTTCCTCCGCCCAGACCAAGATGTTCAAGATCAACACTAACAATCGTCTCCTGACGTTTTTTTAATTCATAGGGATGATTTGCCCTATCCAAATCCTCAGGCGTGTAATGCAGGGCGCTGAAGTTCACCATTGGATCTCCCTTTATCATCATTCCTATACCATTATAATTTGTTATTGTAAACCATCTCACATTACTTCGATTGCCACATTCCTGTGTTCTCAAGTAAGGCACGAACATATCATTTACCGTAGTTTTATATTGCCCGATAGAGGCTGAATGCAATCTATCCCTATAGTTCTCATGAGGGCCAGCACCATAATAGTTTACCTTTTCAAAACCTTTGGGCATTCTCATTATAAAACCAAGTTTTGCCAGTGAATAGTCCAGGGTATCAGGATCAAATTCTGTGTTTACATCAATAAAACCATTTCCATAGATTTTGTAACTGGTATGCTGTCGTACGATATATCCTTCCGATGATTTTGAAACTATAAATGTCTTAATATTTACATCTCCGTCATCTTTAGAAACTGTTACGCTTTTTACTTCAGGATGCATGTCATCCATTCCTGCTTTTCTCCAATTCTGACTAATCTTTCTGTCGTTGTCTGTAGGTGCTCTGAAGATATTCAGCATTGGGCCAGCCACTTTTTCACTGGTTATTGTATCCTGCCATATAGTATGTCTCTGGTCCTCTATTCTTTTGCCTCCATAGACGGCCTCCTCATTTGTTTTAAATATATCTGTACCCCAATAGCTAAGGTCTGTTATTGTTCCTACTTTTTTATTAAAACATAATGTAAAATATTTTCCTAACACCTCAATCCTGTCTCCTTTTTCTTCATACTGTATTCCACCGGGTATATCTTGCTCCGATTTCACCTCTGGAACATCAAAGGGTACTGCCATTTGATTCCATGCTAATAAGTATCCGCGTTTTGCCCATAATTCGTCCTTCTTAAGTTTAAACAAAACTTTTAGAAAATATTCGCCACCTGGTTGTAATTGCGGTTCTGTAAATGGAATGACTAATTCTTTGGAATCTCCCGGCTTTAAGTTTACAGAAGCCAGAGATCCAGCGTCAATAACTTTTCCATTACAACTCATCTCCCAGCTGGCATCAAACTTATTAAGATTAATAAACTGATAATTATTCTTGATCTCGATCTTCCCATTAACTATATCTTCAGGGCTAACAGTGATATATTGATAAACTTTTTTTACTTCTTCCATCTTGGGCGTGATACTACGATCGGGTGTCGTCAGTCCGTTTACACAAAAATTCCAGTCTGTAGGCCGATCACCAAAATCTCCGCCATATGCAAAAAAGTATTCACCGGGTTTACCGGATATTTCCTTATTTAGCCCCTGATCTACCCAGTCCCAGATACATCCTCCTATGAGTCTTTTATGTTTTGCAATTACATCCCAGTATTCCTGAAGATTACCGACTGCATTTCCCATAGCATGTGCATACTCACACATAATGAAAGGTTTTGGGCTTTCCTTTTTTCCGGTATTGTCAAGCCATTCCACACTAGGATACATTTTTGATTCTATATCTGCTACTTTATTGTATATCGAATAATGAATAGGTCGTATACTATCAATTGCTTTTATGGCTTTACGACATGCTTCAAAATTAACGCCGTGACCTGCTTCGTTTCCCATGGACCATATAATCACGGCCGGATGATTTTTGTCTCTCTCTACCATGGAAACATTTCTGTCGACATGTGCTTTTTGCCATTTTGCATCATGTGCCAGGGACTCTTTTCCGTATCCAAATCCGTGCGTCTCAAGGTTTGCTTCGTCGATCATGTATATTCCATACCTGTCACATAATTTATAAAACCATGTATTATCAGGATAATGGGATGTTCTTACAGTATTTATATTAAAACGTTTAAATAAACGGATATCCCTTAACATCAAATCATAAGATAATGCTCTTCCATTTACAGGATCGATTTCATGTCTGTTTACTCCTTTTAATTTCACACTTTTCCCGTTTACCCATAACTGGGAATCCTTTATTTCTATCTTTCGAAATCCAAAAGGCGTTCCAAGTACTTCCGTTGTATTCCCTAATGCATCTTTTAGTACAAATACCACAGTATAAAGATTGGGGATTTCCGCTGACCATAGTTTTGGATGCTCAATATTTGTTTCTATATTCAGGTTAAAATCTTTTTTTGCACTTTCTCTTTTTGATATATTCTTCACAAAAACAGGCTTTTCTCCATTATAAGTTTCACCGTCTTTTAAAAGATAAGCTTCTATGCTCGCGGCTCCTCTGTATTTATCATTACTAAATGATAAATTCGTTTTTAGTACCGCTGATAAAAAATCACTGCTTAATTCTGACTGAACAAAAAAGTCCCTTATATGCAATTCGGGAACAGCAAAAACAAATACGTCTCTGAATATACCACTCAAACGAAAAAAATCCTGATCTTCCAAATAGCTGCCGTCGCTCCATCTGTATACCTCAGCGGCTATCATATTTTCACCTTTTTTGATATATGGTGTTATATCAAATTCGGCAGGCGTCATACTTCCCTGAGTATATCCGACTTTTTCACCATTTACCCATACATACATCGCTGACTGAACACCTGCAAAATGAAGATAAATTTTCTTCCCATCCCAACTATCAGGAATCTCAAAAGTACGCCGGTATGAGCCTACTGGATTCGGAAGTTTTGAATGCGTCCAGGTATCGGGAACTTTTTCGCCCATTACATACGGAGGATTTTTGCCAAAGGGATATTTAGCATTTGTATAAATAGGTTTACCGTATCCCTTCGTCTGCCAGTTTGAGGGAACATCAATATCATCCCAATAGCTTACATCAAAATCGGATTTGTAAAAACTTAATGGTCTTAAATCAGGAGACTTTGACCAATTGAATTTCCATGTCCCGTTTAAACATTCGTAATACGGGGAATCTTCTGCATAATCCGACAATGCCTGTGAAATAGTCGCGTATGGCACATATGTGCTATGTCCAAGTTCCTTATTGATTCCAATGACCTGTTCGTTTTCCCAGTCGTGTTGCTGTGCACGAAGTCCGGAAAATACAAGTATCGCCAGACAAAATAAAAGAGAAATCTTTTTTGTGTTCATAATTAGTAATTGGGTTAATTAACGAGCCCACGCTAAAAAAATAGGCTAGTAAAAATTGATTAATTTTATTATATACCTTTAAAACATAACAACCTGAATAAAATAAATCTAACAATTAGAAAACTTAAATTATAAATATCAAACTCCATAAACCTTCAATTCCTCTTTAGTACTTTTAATAGAAATTCAGAATTTAGTGTACCACACAGATTTGGCTTGTAGAATCAGGAAAAACAGTCTTGATTGTATCGGTGAAACTATTGAGATTATCTGTGCCTGTGATTATAACATCTTTGGGCCTGATATGAAAAACAAAGCCAACTTCAAAAGAATATAAATCTATTGTCGTTTTCATTTGTCTTTTGACAATACTTGCCTCATTTTATAAGGATTAGAATACAATACCTTCTTGTTTTGCATTAAACGTTTATGAATATGATAGGTAACATCCATCCAATCTCTAGGCTCAATCCAAAGGGGTGTAATCATTTCAGATTCCCATGTTTTTAATGCTTCCTCTACTTTATTAAATTCATTTTTATTAGAATCTTTTAAATCGTCCATTTCACCTAAATCAGTTTCAAGATTATATAAAGTAGATCCGTAATCTTTAAGACGTATCATCTTATAATCTCCCACTCTAGCTCCTGCTTCTTCTAATTTTCTCCAAAATAGTTTTTCATGAGGGTCTCCTTTTTTCTCTCCTTTTAAATATGGCAAAAGATTAACACCATCTAAAATTAAATCCTTATCCTTTTTAATCTGAGCAGCAGCCAAAGAAGTTGTGAAAATATCTAAAGAAGATGAAAGCCCACCAAATGTTTGTCCTGATTTAATATGTGATGGCCAGCTAACAATAAATGGCACTCGATGTCCTCCTTCAAATTTATTTCCCTTCCATCCTTTTAATGGTCCGCTACTCGAAGTGTTATTTGCAGCTCCTCCATTATCACTTAAAAAATAAATTAACGTATTCTCTGCTATTCCAAGTTCTACTAATTTCTTTTGTAGCTTTCCAATATTCTCATCTAAAGACCAAGTCATAGCTGCCAAATTTTGTCTTGAATGATTTTTGTATTTTTCTAAATGCTCAGCCTTAGCTTCCAACGGTGTATGTACTGCATTGTAAGCAAGATACATAAAGAATGGATTGTCTTTATTTTCTTCAATATATTTGACCGATTGATCGCCTAAAACATCCGTTAAATAACCTTCAAATTGTACACGTTTTAGATTATGCTGAAGCATTTTAGCTTTACTAGGATTTTTTATCTGAAAATAAGATCTACTTCCTGCCTCAAAACCATAAAACTCATCAAATCCACGCTTATTAGGATGATCAGTCTTATGTGCTCCTAAATGCCATTTACCTAATGCTATTGTTTTATATCCGTTTTCTTTAAAAACATCTGCCATTGTTACTACATCATCTGAAAGCCCAATATCTCCTGAATTTTCATCTCCAGTATTATTAGCTTCAAAACCAAAACGTTGTTGGTATTTACCTGTAATTAAACCTGCTCTACTTGGTGCACAAACTGTTGCGCTTACGTGTGCATCCGTAAGTACAACACCACTTTTTGCGAGTTTATCAATGTTAGGAGTTTCTAAATCTTTACAACCCATAAATCCAAAATCTGCATAACCAGCATCATCAATTAAAATAACAATGACGTTTGGTTTACTATCTTTTTTTTCTAGCTTTTGCGAACTACATGATAATAAAAGTCCACAAAATACTATGATATATAAATTCTTCATTTTAAAAAAATCTAACTTTAATAATTAAACAAAAAGTATATTACCTTATTTTCTTTGCAATTTTTTTCGCCAATACTTTATACCCTTCACGACTAAGATGTACGCCATCAATAGTGTATTTAAATCCTTTCTTCATTAATTTATGTACATCTAGCAATTTGACGTTTTGCTCTTGTGCAATTTCTTTAACCATAGGAATTACCCATTTATTGAGTTGCTCTTTACGCCCTACTATATTTTCTTTTTTAGGATTTTCATTTGCCCAAATCGGCATAGGAGTTAAAACATAAATTTGAGCTTTATTGTTCTTTTCCTTATATGTATTTATCAATTTAATAAATTCACTTTTAAATTCCTCTTGAGGTGAACCTTTAAATTTAGTTTTACGAGTAGCATCTGAGCTCCATCTGGGGTTTGCATCATTTGTACCAAACATTATTAAAACAACATCGGGAATAAATTTCAGCGAGTTTTTGTATTCGCTTGTTTTAAAGTATGGATATAAGGATCCATCAATGAGGGTTGCTCCACCCCTTCCATAATTTTTCACCTGATATTCATCACCTAGTTCTTGCTGCAGGAATTGGGGATATTTGCGTTTGGTATTGCTATCGCCAACACATGATACGTGTTTTAAATCTCTTGAAATCACTGGCTTACCAGTAAGATAGCCCATTTTCGCTAGAAATAAGTCAGTATCATACATTGTTAAATTAAAGTATTTATTTCCAGTGCCTTTTCTAAAAAAATCACCGTTAAAGAACCCATGCCCAACGTCACCTATTGCTATAAGCTCAATTGAATTCCCTGCTTCTTTCATCAGTGTTCTAAAACGATTAGCGTTTTCAAAAGGAACCGTTTTGTCTTCTTTTCCATGAAACAATAACATGGGAGGCATATTCTTTTTTACTTGATGACAAGGAGATATTTCCGTTTCGCGACCAGCAACTTTTTTATGGCCATAGCCTTTGTCTGTCGTATCATACACCGGATTGTATCCAATCACAGCATTTGGAACTGAGCTTATGGATAAGTCCTCGTTAGGATTTTCTAATCCGTTAACTACAGCAGTGCATAAAGCAACATGTCCACCAGCAGAACCTCCACTAGCAACAATTCTATTCGGATCAACATTTAGTTCCGAAGCATGTTTGCGAATCCAACGAATGGCCGATTTCCCATCTTCAACACAATCAAAAGGAGAAGTGCCATGAACACTCTTTATTCTATATTCAGCAGATATCGCCAACATGCCTCTCGAAGCCAAATATTTACTTTGTTGGTAAAATTGTTTGGGATTACCACCTGTCCAACCTCCTCCAAAAAAGAATACGATAACAGCTGTCGGTTCTTTCGATAATTGCGGTTCAAACACATGCAAATAAAGGCTATCCCCATTTATTTCTTTGTATAGTAATTTTTTATCCGGCACAATATTTTGAGCTTCAACAGTAAAAATTGTGCATACTAATAGTAAAAGCGTTAATCTGATTTTTCTTGATTTCATTTTACTAATTTTCATTTATTTTAATCACATTATTATCACTGACTCCCTTGTATATAGTGGCCACAAATAAAAATTCAGGTTTACCTTCATCATCCTATTTTGATAATTACTTCTTTTTATAGAAAATCCTAATCCATAATTGGTATCAACGCTTTGCCTGACCGTGACCATTGTTATATCATTCAAAACTAATTTTGAATACATGCGAACTACTGCCATAACCGGGTTTTACTTGAACGCCAGTAGCCAAATATAGGTACGCAGGTTTGTTCTGGATAGATAATATTTGTGCTCGTTCAAGGTGTCCATCTTTTTTCCCTCTATAGGCCGTAGCGTTTTCTAGATGTGCTTTACCTACATAGTGCTCTAAGTCTTCATAAGCTCTCTTTGTACTTTTGCTGTCAAAGTGAAATCCATCTGCCGATTGCCATAAAAGACCTCCTCCTCTGCTTCCTAACGAACCCACGAAATCACGACTCATAAGATATACAGAATCGTTCATCGTAAAGGCATAAGCATCTTCGAGCTGCATTTTAGGGGGCGTTATTTTTTCAGGGTAAGGAATGTATGGACCTTCCAATTTATTGGCTACAGAAACGCCATAAGTATAAGCAGAACCCTTTGGCTGTTTTGGGATAACCGATTTATGATACAAAAGATATTGACCTTTGTATTTTATTAATGATGGATTCGAAACGCCTAGTTTTGCATTGTAGTTCCATATGGTAGAGTCTTGGGGTTTTCGTATTACTGTCCCATCTGCCTCAGCTCCTTTTGCTGGACGCCAGTTGTCATTGAGGTCGTCTGCCACATACATCACAATACGTTGTGTGGTTAATTTACTATTTTCGTTTACAATGAAACAAAGTACATATTTACCATCGATATAATTAATGGTAGGGTTATGTGGTGAGTTGAATAAGCTATCTCTATCATGTACAGCCACACCTAAATATTTAAAAGGACCTTCGGGACTATCGCTCACGTAATGACCTATTTCACAATCTTTGAACCATCCGCTAAAATTTGTTTGTGTGGACGTTGGCCACTGAGCTGCGTAAAGATGCACTTTGCCTTCTTTGTCCATAACGGGAGATGATCCCCATACATGCATGCCTTCCTGTTCTGCTGCTACACCAACATAGGTTAATTTCATCTTCTTAGTCTTGTTTGTACAGCTTAAGCATATACCCAACAGTATCGCTACTATTGCAAACTTTTGTATTTTCATCATGCTTTTTTTTATATAATTTTATAATTTCTTAAATAGTGCCTATTGCGAATGCGCAATTAATATTGTTGCTTAGGTTTTAATATGAACAATTCTTTTTATGATGTAGTAATGGAATATTTCCCCCTAACAATTAAACAGTCCTAAATGATCTTCATTCCACCATTTTGTATGTTCGTGATATTATTCGACTCCTGAGTAAGAACTAACTTAAGTAAAGTCAGAACAAACTGTAATAGCAAAATAAACAAATGTTGGTATGTGGTGATTCTTTTCACAACCTGGCTTATTTAAACTCATCAAAATATTAGTTAATTATTTCAGGACGAATCCACATACAATGACCACCACCAGGAGCCAGCTTTGCCTGAATCAAATCACCTTTTTTAACTTTAGCTTTTCGAATTTGATATGCCTCCGGATTGGTTCTACAATTGGTGTCTTCGGTATCTTCGTAAAAAGTTGCTTCGTAGGTCTGACCTCCTTCCAGAAAATCGAGTTTTATATCCAATGTGCCACCATGCTGGACGATAACACTACCAATAAACCACTCTTTTCCATGTCGTCGGGCAGTCGTGATAAATTTGTTTATGTTTGAATTCAACACCTGAGTTTCATCCCATTTTCCAACAGGCATCTTCTGAATGAAATCGAATAAGTCAGCTTTGGCTTCGTACGCCTCAGGTGCATCAGGAATGCATACCAAACCACTAAAAATGACTAAAGTACGAGCCATTTCTGAAACTACGGTTGATAAATAAGAATTCAACTTCTTAGGACCTTTTTGCCTTTTGCCACTGTTAATTCCATTCAAATCAAAGTTGCCGTTATTCATATCCAAAGGCCCTTGCAAGGCATTTATATGCGCCATTTTAATAAAAGCTTCGGGTGTAAATGCTCTTCTTGAATCTTGTTGAGCGTGGCAATATTCACGTGTAATTGCATTGGGCGATGTTCTACGAACACCAGTGTAAGGAACGGGCCCATCGTGAAAATCTATGAGTAACTCATTTTGTGCACTTAAACGAATAGCATCGCGCGAAAAATCTGTATTATTTCCCATAAAACCGTACTTTATTCCTTTCATGCCAAGTGATTGATAATAGGAGAACAATTCGGCATCGCCGTACTCTCCATGTTTTCGGTCGTAATAAAGTATGAGCTCTACATTTTTATCGGCTGCATAATCAATTACTGTCTGCAAATCAAGTTCGTCCGACAATTCAAAATGACCTTTGCTTGCATGTTTATACCAGGAATCATCAATCAAAAAATATTCAATCCCTTTTTCGTCAGCAAAATCAATAAATCTTTTGTAGCTCTCGGTATTAATGCCATATACAAATCCATCGGGTGCAGTATAACCATGAACACGCCAATCCCAAAGTGTTTTTCCGGGTTTAATCCAATCTGTATTTTTCAACTCGCATGGTGCTGCCAGATTAATCGTAACTGAATTGGTAAGCATATCTCCAGCAGTTTCGCCCAATAAAATAACTTTCCATGGTGTTACGACTTTTCCTTTTTGATCCTTAAGTTTACTTGTTGACGAAAGTTGCCCGGTTTCTGCATTAACTTGCATTCGCATGGTAGCGAATCCTCTCGCAGAATACAGATCTGACTCTAATATAGAAAGGTGTTTTTTATTTGTTCTCTCAACAACCACTGGTATGGCTATTTTTTTAGCATTTGAATTCAGATTTATCAAATCTGATATGGCGATAGGCCCTTTAGGTTCATTTTCACCCGAAGGATAATAAACCTTATCCCCATCTGCAAGATTGTATTCGCAAAAAAAGTTTAGGGCGTCCTCTGCTTTTACGTCGTTTAATAAAAATCGAAATCCAATCCCATTGTTATAAACCCTGGCCAATAGTTTACCTGACTTGCCGTTTACATCAAGGGTCATAACAATTTCGTTGTAATTATCACGAATTTCACTAAACTGACCCCACACCGGATTCCATGTTGAATCTATTATTTGAATTTTGGTATTCAGTATTTTAACTGGAACATCTTGTGATATCGAAATTGTAGACGAATCTATAATTAGTTCGTTTTGCCAACGTAGCTCATATTTAATTGTGCCACCTATATTATTAATTGATAGTTGAACTAAATTATCGGGCGATTGCACCGAAGTATGATTCGATTGGTCAGAACATGCATTCAGAAGTCCGCCGAGTACTACTATTGATATAATAAAGACAATTCGTTTCATCCGTTAAATTTTTCCATTAAGATGTTTTATGATCTGATATTGAATGTAATAACTCTCGCTAAACCTTTTTCATACTTTCTAAAGTAAAATTTAATTAGCGGTGTTTATTTCTGGCATCTCAGCACCAACTTTTGCTTGCCATTCTCTCAAATCACTTGAAAGCTCTTTTGCCTTTTTAGGATATTTCTCCATCAAATTAAATTGTTCTGTAATGTCTTCTTCTAGGTTATAGAGGTATTCTTTTTCAGATTCAAACCCATAAATATATTTCCACTTACCATTTCGAACAGCAGCACCCATAGATAATCCTTCTTTACGGTGATGTGGAAAATGCCAATAGATGGATCTTTCAGGAAACTTATTTTTTCCTTTTAGTAAGGAGAGTAAACTAAGTCCTTCTAATTGTGGATAATCCGAAGGTGAAACTCCTACAGCATCAAGCATTGTTGGAAAAAAATCGACTGTTGTAACAGGTTTATCGCAAGTTGTTCCGGCTTTAATATTATTATCCCATCTAAAAATTAAAGGAACACGTATGCCACCTTCATTCAAAGTTCCCTTTTTGCCTTTCAACGGAGGGTTACCCCATAATCCACCATTGTCGGAATAAAAAATAACGATCGTATTTTCCAATAAATCCAATTCCTTTAACTTATCCATTACTTTACCAACATTTTGATCAAGCTTTTCAATCATAGCAAAATATTTATTCCCTCCGTATTTTTCAACGTATTCGGTAGGAGCTGCTAAAGGAGTATGCACGGTATATGTGGCCAAGTTGAGGTAAAATGGTTGATCTTTTTTTTCTTCAATAAACTTTACAGCTTCGTCACCAAGTCTGTCTGTAAGATATTCTCCGTCGGGGCCATCCGGAATGGTGCCATTACGATAAGGGGAGAAATAACTCGCAGGTTGTCCATATGCACAACCTCCAATGTTTACATCAAATCCTTGAGCATCGGGATTGTAAGCTCTATTTACAATTCCATCTTTTGTATAGATAGAACCCTCACCACCTAGGTGCCATTTTCCTAAGTACCCAGTAGCATATCCTTGTTCTTTTAAAACTTCAGCAATGGTTACTTCTTCATTTGGTAAATGATCTAAAAAGAAAGCTTCTTTTAACTTTTTTCCTTTATTAAGCTTCGCTAGATACTTATCCATTCCCATTCCCGGAATGTGACATGTGATTTTTAAGCTTGCTGGGTATTTACCAGTCATCAAGCTTGCCCTTGTTGGTGAACACACCGGACAAGCAGCATAAGCATCACTAAAAACGATTCCCCTTTTAGCTAGCTGGTCAATATTTGGCGTTTGTATCTCAGATTTTTGATGCATGTAATTCACATCAGAATAGCCAAGATCGTCAGCAATTATTAAAACAATATTGGGCTTTCTTTTTTGTTTATTAATTGATTTGTTAGCTCCTTTGCATCCATAAATAATAAATATAAGTAGGATGATTGTACTAATTTCTCTTGTGTATTTCATATATTATTTCTTGCTCATTATATATCTCATTAAATAAACCCGTTTATTTTTATGAGTCATAGCAATACCCCAGCCTGGTACTTGAGCATTTCTATTACCATCGTTTAAACTCGGACGGTACAAACCAAGAGCTTTGGGAATGTTTACTAAGCCTATATATATAGGCGAAAAATGAATGCCATCATCTGCAAAATGAATAGATTGGCTCAGAGATGCTAGTGATGCAATTCCTCCATTTTGATTCCAAATCATTACCTCATGTCCTTTATCGATCAAGGGTTTAGTCTGTTTTATGAATGGTCCTTCAGGTTTATCAGCAATTGCAAGTCCCATTTTTGTATGTTTTGGCCCTTCTTTTCCATAAAGAATAGATCGTCCTTTATAATACAACCACACTTTATTGTCGCGAACCAATAAAGCTGCATCATCAATTCGGTAGCTATCAAAATCTTCTGCTACCTGGCTTATTTCCAAAACAGGATTGTTTTTAGACCGAAGAAATGGTCCATTTGGACTATCTGCAACAGCAAGTCCAATGGCTGTATAATCGTTTGTCGAATTACTTTCAAAAATATTATCCTTGTTTCCTGGAGTAGGTTTTACCCCAGTGTAATACAAATAATATTTACCTTCGTATTCAAGTATATTTGGCGTAAATACCGAATGGCTATCGAATGTTCCTTTTTCGCCAAGACCTAAAGCGATGCCTTGTTCTTGCCACGTATATCCCTCATCTTCAGAAGTTGCATACCAAATGCTTGCCCAATAACCAGATGTTGTTAAGCTGTCCATTTTTGAATAATACACGTAATATTTATCATCCACCTTTATGATGTCGCTATTGTCGCGCCGATTACATCCAGAATCGAATCCGACACCACTTATTTTGGAATAATGGAAACTAATAGAATCAGCTTTAATACTATTAGTTGTTTCGATAACTTTGAGCTTTTTATTTACCGAACAAGCATAACACAAAAAGAGCGTAATTATAACAACTCCTACACCTTTCAATGTTCGTAATAAATGGTGTTTCATATTCGTATTTAAATAAATACAATTGATTGTATATGGCAACCCCTTCCTTTATTGATTTAGAGAAGAAGTTGCCTTACATATTATAATTAGAACAATCGGTTTACGGATTAGCAGTTAATTAACAATATCTTCAATTTGCTTCCAGCCTTCCATCCCTTCATTTGTCTGAATTGCCCCAGGCGTGCTACGTCCATCGAGAATGATTTTTTTCAAAGCTGCTTTTAATTCAGCTGCCTTTTCAGGATTTGTATTTATTAAATTGTTCGTTTCAGCTACATCTTCTTTTATGTTATATAACTGCATTGATGGTAAATTTAAGTTTTCCTTTTTTACATCACGCTTTCTTGGGTAACTCCATCCGCCTGATCCAGCGGTGGTACATAATTTCCAGTCACCTTTCTTTATAGAAAATGCACCATCTATAGAGTGATAAATAATGTATTCGCGTATATCTTTTCCGTTTTCACCTGTTATTAAAGACAACATACTGTAGCTATCTTCGGCTTCAATATCTGTAGTTTGATAGTTGGTTAATTCGGCACAAGTAGCAAAAAAGTCGGTGGTACAAATTGTTTTATCAGAGCTTGCATTTTTTAGCGCTTTATTGGGCCATTCAACAATAAAAGGCACATGATGACCGCCTTCGAAGATATCAGATTTCATTCCTCTAAAAACATAACTTGGGTCGTGACCTACCTCGGCTAGTTCTTTAAAATCAGCTTTGGGAGAACAACCATTGTCACTAGTGAATACCAAAATTGTATTTTCTGAAATACCCTGATTTTTAAGTGTTTCTCTGATCTGTCGCAGTACATCATCTACCTGCATTACAAAGTCCCCATATTCATTAGTTTTGCTTTTGCCTAAAAATTCAGCAGTAGGTAAAATAGGTGTGTGTGGAGCAGGTAGAGGAAAGTATAAAAAGAAAGGCGATTCTCCGTTTGCTTTTTTCTCGATGTAATCAATAGCCCTGTTGGTTAGGTCTTGTAGTATATTTGCATGTACAAAATCATCAGCAGTGAGTCCTTTTCTCCAAACACCTTTTTTATCATTAGAAAACGTAGTTTTTGTTGGTACCATAGTCGGCATGTCGTTTTCAACAAATACATACGGCGGCATATCTAGTGATCCGCAAAATCCAAATGAATAGTCAAATCCGTGTGTAGAGGGCCCATTTTTAATAGGGGCGCTAAAATCTACTTTTGGTCTTGCTTTTGGTGTGTCTAGGTTTAGATTTGAATCTTCATTTTCAATAGCCCAATCCCAGCCTAAATGCCATTTGCCAATATAAGCCGTTGCATATCCTTGTGTTTTTAGCATCTGAGCAACGGTAACACGATCTGGTTTTATCAGTGATTTTGAGTATCCTCCCAATACCGATTCTTTTAATCTAGAGCGCCAGTTATAGCGACCTGTTAAAATACCATATCGTGTTGGTGTACAAACGGCAGATGAGGTATGTGCATCAGTAAACATGACGCCATTAGCAGCCATACCATCCATATTTGGTGTAGGTATTTTTCCTTCAGCGTTGAAGCATTGTACATCGCCATATCCCAAATCATCAGCTAGGACATAGATGATATTTGGTTTATTTAATTTATCCTTTTGCTTTGATTTTGCACTGCAAGCAGATAGAATAATTATAAATAAAATTAAAAAGCAATTAATCGTTTTTTTCATTTTCACTTAATTTATTTTTCATATAAATATGAACCTCTATACTTTAATTATCATAAATAAGTCTCTGTTTTCTATCGAAGCACAGTTAATCTTCGGTATTCAAGATTAGTTCTATCACAGAAATATCAATATTTGATTTTTACCACAGGTAGTTTCATGTTAATATCATTCTCACCTAAACTTCCTCCTACACCGAGTTTAAATCCAAGAGATTTTATTGCTTTAAACTCGCAAAAATCTCAATCATTTCTTTTAGTTTTTTAGGATTTTCATCTGCTAAATTGTGTTGTTGTCCAATATCTTTATCAAGATTAAACAATTTATATTCTAGTGAGTTTCCTGTTTCTATACCTACTTTTTTATTCATAGAGCTCCCCTTATAAGGAGGAATCATGATCCAATCGCCACTTCGTAAAGCAGTCTTAGATTTTGCTTCTAGAATTAAATGATCACGCCCTTTGTTGGATTCACCCATAAGTGAACCTAGTATATTTTCACTATCTGTTGTTACATCATCTATACCTACAAGATTACCTAAAGAGGCCAACAAATCAATCTGACATACAATGGCGTTAGACACATTCGGTTTTATATGACCTTTCCAATATGTAATAAAGGGTACATGTGTACCAGCTTCAAAAAGGCTGTATTTACCACCACGCAAACCTCCTTTAGGATCATGATTACCTAATTTCTCTACAGCATCATCAAAATATCCATCGTTTAAAACTGGACCATTATCACTAGAAAAGATAATAAGTGTATTTTCTAAAAGATCTTCTTTTTTTAAGGTTTTTAGAAACTCACCTACACACCAATCTGCTTCTAAAATAACATCACCTCTGGGTCCCATACCTGATTTACCTACAAATCTAGGGTGTGGTGTTCTTGGAACATGTGGCTGGTTCATAGCGTAATATAAAAAGAATGGTTCATCTTTATGCTCTTTAACATACGTTTGCGCTTTTTCTAAAAAAGTATCAGCAATATCTATATCACTCCACTTTGCAGCATCTCCACCTTTCATATAGCCAATTCTTGGAATGCCGTTTACAATACTATTATTGTGACCATGATGCCATTTCATGCTTGTTAGTTCAGGATTAGATAGTGCTGTAGGTTCTCCTTGAAAATTCTTTTTATAATTAACCTCTAGCGGATCTTTTTTATCTAAATCAACAACATTTCCATTTTCAATATATACTGTAGGCACACGATCTTGAGTTGCTGCAAAAATATAAGATTCATCAAAACCTACTTCATTGGGTCCCGGTTTTATAGTCTCATTCCAGTCAACAGAACCTGAACCTAAACCTAGGTGCCATTTACCAACAATTGCAGTTTGGTAACCTGCTTTTGAAAGTAATTTAGGTAATGTTTGTTGGTGGGTATCTATTAATAAAGGAGCATCTCCTGGTAAAATTTTAGCATTTTTATTACGCCACGGATATATACCAGTTAGCAAAGCATAACGACTGGGAGTACAAGTAGCCGAGGATGCATAACCATTAGTGAATTTTAGACCTCCTTTTGCCAAAGCGTCAATATTAGGAGTTTCTATTTCGGTAGCACCATAACAACTTAAATCTCCATACCCTAAATCATCAAGCTCGATGACTACGATATTTGGTTTTTGTTTTTCATCAGTAGATGTTGAAGTTGTAGTTTGATGATTTTTACAACTAAAGTTTACAAATATTAAAAATGCTGTTAAAAGCAATATGTGTAGTTTAATTTTCATTTTTTTTGAAATATTAAATAATATAAGTCTTTTAATTTTATAGAGTTAAAACTAGTGTTTTTTTAAGGTGAAAACTTCTCAATAGAGGGTTCATAATGTTGCATAAAACTTTCAGAATAGCATAATTCCCTATTTTATCTAAGATAGATGAAATTGGGAATCATTTTTTTATAAGATATTACAGTAAAATTTACATTTTTCATTTATTATTCTTCCTGGTATGATATAGCTTGTTTTATAAAAAAATTGCTTTTTTATAAATTAAAGGAACCCAATCACACTTTATATTTTTAGAACGAAATAGATTTTATTCTTGAATATTGGAGACTTTTAAACGGTAAATAGTAATCTTGTTTAGATGTATTAACTTAGCTTCTGATGCGTTTAATAAACTAGGGAACAGTATTCGTGGTATTTCCCTATTCCATACAACTACAGATAATCCCCAAACGTAATAATCAGGTTCTACCAGTACTTGTTTGGTTTTTGAATAATTAAAAATCTCTGCCGATAGCAATAAAATTTATAATCCAGAAACAATGCTGATATAAAATGAAAATCATAAAATAACCTACACAATCACTTAAATAAGTAGCTTCTGTAGGTTATTTTTAATCTGATAATTTATTTTGGAGTGATAATTTTGAATTATAACGGGAAGACAGAAGAATCGGTATGTGCGCTTTTCATTATATCCTCCAGCTCTTTTACTTTCTCAGGATTAGATTTAAACAAATCCTTTGTTTCACTCTCGTCATCCTTAATGTTGTAAAGTTCTTCCCTCGGACCTTTTTTACTGCCAATACCAAGCCTGATTAATTTCCAGTCTCCTTTACGGACAGCTTGTTTGTTGGTTGTATGGCTATGAAATTCCCAATAAAGATAGTCATGTATTCTCTGAATTTCCACATCAGAATCACCTTCTTTTTTATTAGAATTTTGCAAGGTTGGAAGAAACGAAATACCATCAGTAGTTTCAGGATAACTGCTACCTATCAAATCTCCAAGTGTAGGCATAACATCCCAGAATGCACTTATAAGATTAGTTGTGGAATTGGCTTTAATCATATTAGGAGCCCACGCAATCATAGGCTCACGAATACCGCCTTCATAAAGATCGCGTTTGATACCACGAAATTGAGCATTACTATTAAAAAACTTCGGATCGGCACCACCTTCATTGTGAGGGCCGTTATCACTTGAAAAAATAACTAGCGTATTTTTATCAAGACCAAGTTCTCTTAATTCTGTCAGAACTTCTCCTACACTTTTGTCTAGACGAGAAACCATCGCCGCAAAAGAAGTATGTGGACGATCAGATGGATAATAAGTATCTTTCTCTGTTGGTTCCCGATTCGTACTGTTCTCTTTAAATATAGCCTGATATTTAGAGTAAACAGAATCGTGAGGTAAATTTATCTCTGCATGAGGCAATGTATAAGTAAGCATGGCAAAAAATGGTTTGCCTTTGTTGTCTTTAATAAATTTAAGAGCCTGCTTATGAATCAGATCGTGAGAATATGTTTTACGACCATAATTTTCATTTTCAGGAAATTCTACTCTTTTTCCGTTATGCCATAAATGATCTGGATAATAATCATGAGCCTGGCGCTGGCAGTTATATCCATAAGATTCATCAAAACCCAATTTATTCGGAGTAGAGACAGATCCAGGTAAACCAAGTCCCCATTTGCCAAAAATGCCAGTAGTAAAACCTTTAGATTTAAACATATCAGCCAAAGTAAAAGTATTGGCTTTCATTGGAGCTTGTCCTTCGGGCTCAATTTCTTTATTACCACGGATTTGAGCATGTCCTGTGTGAAGCCCCGTCATTAAAGAACAACGAGAAGGAGCACAAACGGTACAGCCTGCATAATGTTGGGTGAATTTCATTCCTTCTTTGGC
Source organism: Labilibaculum antarcticum (assembly GCF_002356295.1). Classification (NCBI taxonomy): domain Bacteria; kingdom Pseudomonadati; phylum Bacteroidota; class Bacteroidia; order Marinilabiliales; family Marinifilaceae; genus Labilibaculum; species Labilibaculum antarcticum. The sequence goes on from NZ_AP018042.1 coordinate 558,625, forward strand.
CATCTCATCAATATTAGGTGTTTTGATGATTTCCTGACCATTGTAGCCTACATCTCCGTATCCCAAATCATCTGCAAGAATGTAAATGACGTTCATAGGCTTCGTGTTTTCCACTACTTTTTTCTCAGAACTACTGCAACTGGTAATTAAAACCATAGAAGTTATGGCAATACCAGAAACTAAAAGTATGTTAATTAATTTCATCTATTTTTAATTTTTATTTACTATCAATAATTTAGGCGACAATACACTAAAAAATAATAAACACCCTCGGAGCAAGCCCACGAGGTATTTAACAAGCTTGTGAAAAGTAAAGAATTGAATGACTTTGGTATTTCAATCGTATATTGACGTGTTTCATCTTTAATCAATTGTCATTGAACTACCCCACCAACTATTATCTGGGTCAAAGTCTTTTGAAAGCATTTTCATTCGTTGTTTTTCTAATTTAGGCCATTGATTTTTCACAACCGATTCCAAATATTGTTTCTCCAACTCTGCATTATACTCATCATCTTTTTCTGGAAATTTTGCACCAACTTCATGTAAGTAATCAAAAAGTTTTTTATTCATCTTTTTTACTAATCCAGGGTTATTCTCAGCAATATTTATAGATTCTTCTATATCATTTTTAAGATTGTACAACTCATTATGTCCATCTTCATAATAATGGATTAATTTATAATTTCCTTCTCTTATAATACTAGAAGGTTCTCCTCCCTGATTTCCATAGTGCGGATAATGCCAAATTAGTGGACGTTCAGCAATAGTTCCCCCCTTAAGAAGCGGCACCAAACTCACTCCATCAGAATGTTCTTCTGGCAAAAGATCAGCCCCTACCAATTCCAATAAAGTTGGAAAAAAGTCGGTCCCAGTTACAGGAGTGTTGTTTTTTTGACCATTTGTTAAACCTGGAACTTTTATAAAATAAGGTTCCCGAATTCCACCTTCAAATTGATACCCTTTTCCTCCACGCAATGGAAGGTTAGATGTAGAAAATGAATCTCCAGAAGCCACACCACCATTGTCTGATGTAAATATTACAATTGTATTTTCATCAAGTCCCATTTCTTTTAACGTATTCATTACTTTCCCAATGGCATCATCCATTGTTTCAACTAGTCCGCCATAAATTGGGTTATCTTGCACCTGTCTGATTGGAAGAAAATGCCCCATTTTAAAGCCTTGTTCTGCAATACCCAGATCTTTAGCCTTCTTTTGATATTTACCCCATTTTTCCTGAGTAGTTTGAATAGGACCATGTACAGCATAAAATGAAAGAAAAGCGAAAAAGGTGGTATCCTTATTTTCTTTCATAAAATTTATTGTCTCATTCGCTAGGCGCATAGACAAGTTTTCACCTTTTTTTACATTTGGTAAAGATGGATTTACCCATGGAGAAAAATAACCTCCTTTAGGGCTACCACTTTCCCATCCTCCCTTATTTATATCAAATCCATGATCTCCTGGAGAAGAACCTAAACCTCCTAAATGCCATTTGCCAGTGAAAAATGTTTTATATCCCTCTTCCTTTAAAGCCTCTGGCATAGTAACATAAGACGAGTCTAATTGGTGTTTATAGTCTGGAGGAAGTAATTTGCTATGTCTATTCTTTTTTCTCCATTTTGTTCCAACTGCTGCACCAATCCAATCAGTTATTCCATGTCGAGCAGTATACTTTCCTGTCATAATACTAGCTCTCGAAGGACTACAAACCGAACAATTGGCATAACCATTCGTAAAATTCATGCCTTCACTGGCAATCTTATCAATATTGGGCGTTTCGTAATATTTACTACCCATTATACCTGTATCGTAATATCCAAAATCATCCGCCAGAATAAACAAAATATTTGGTTTTACATTTTCAACTTTTTCTTTACACGACGTTAAGAATAACGTACATAAAAGAAAAAAAACCGACATATAAAAACTCTTCATTTTTAGGTTTTAATTGATTATTTAAAATTTAGAATCACAAATAATATTTTAAAGTGTAAGTCAAGAAATCATAAAGAATAATTTAACTCCTTCAAGACACAATAGATTTGTTGACGTGATTTCTGTATGAATTTTCAGCTATTTTATTAAAATATTTATTCTAAAATATTCCTTCAAAATTAATTCTAAGCATTACAAATGACTGCGAATTAAAACTGCCTTCAGTTTTAGACCAAAGGCAGTTAAAAATAAAATATATTCAAATCACGAGTATTATATTGTATTTAAACATGATTAAAAATATCGTTTCTTGATTTTACTTTTAAAAAAAATGAACTACCAGCCATAATTTTGAATTAGACTTGTGTTAGATGAAAGTGCATTAAAATGTATAGGTAAAATATAAAATTTATCAGTAATGGCATCTAGAGTAATTTTTCTAACAGTTCCACCACTAACATCCCAGTTAAGCTCAATTTCATCTTTTAGCCTACCTGTTCTCTGACAATCATAAAAGTAATGTCCTTCATATACTAATTCCCATTTTCTTTCCTTCCAAATAGCTTCTCTTAACTCTTCTTTAGAAATTGGCAGCTCAATTAAAGGCTGTCCGGCTCTTTGCTTCACTTCATTAATTCCAAAAATAGTATTGTTATCAGGAGCACCATTTGCTTCATTTAATGCTTCAGAATGCATAAGTAACACATCTGCATAGCGCATATATACAGTATTATCGCCATAATCACCAGAACCAAGAGCACTAATTGATGGATTGTCATAATCACTAGCAAATTTCCAAACCTGAGGACGTAAGAAATTACCCGAACCATAGTTTATTGTATCCCCACTATTATCAACATAACTAGTTAAATATGTAGTACTAAACCTGTTATCAGATTCTCCATTAGTATCAACCCACTGATCAAAGAAACTTTTATTAGAAAAAGCTTGTTTCCATGCATAAGGTGTAATATCAGCTCCTCTTATACCCAATCTGGCAGCAGCTTGCGTTCCTTCTCCAGTAACACCTGCTATACTAGACTCTAAATATTGAATTGAAAAAATAATTTCTTCGTTATTTTCATTTTCATTTTTAAAAATATCGGCAAAATTTGGTTCTAAAGCATATGGACCGTTAGTAATTAATTCTGCACATTTTTCTGCAGCTAAAGCCCATTTAGAATCATCACCAGGATCTAAGGTTCCTGATGTATAATTATATTGCAAACCTGCTTGGGTTAAGTAAACTTTTGCTAGAAGTGCAGTAGCAGCCCCTTTTTTGGCTCTTCCGTTTTCAACACCATTTGCAAATGAAGCCTCAGGTAAATTGGCTTCTGCAAATTGCAGATCTTCAACTATAAAATCATACACTTCGCTTCTATCTACTTGTTTTAAAAATTGAGATTCAAAAACAGATTCATCTGCTCCCTCTAAAGGCGTAACAGCATCTTGAATTGAACTTGGAACAACAGTTACTAATGGTATGTGACCAAACATTCTTACTGTATTAAAGTATACCATTGCTCTAATATACTTCACCTCACCTAATAACTGATTCTTTAAGTCATCTTCTAATGAAGAATTCTCTAATACTGAAATCATCGAATTAGCTGTTCCAATAATTTTATAGCCTTGCGTCCAAAGTGCCCATAAACCCCCTGTATTATCAGTATATGTCAACGTATTGAAATTTTGATCCCAAAAATGACCTAATGAACCAGGTAAGGCTTCACTCAACATAAATTGTTGATACCAATAATTATTATTTTGCAATCCATCATAAACTCCTATAACGCCAACAATTGCATCGTTTTCAGTTTGAAAAAAGTTTTCCGGAGTAACAGCGTCATACACTTCTTCTTCTAATACATCCTCACAAGAAAAGAGTAATAATACTGTTGCTAATAATATAAATATATGTTTCATCATAAAAAAATTTAAAATTAAAAATTGACCTGAAATCCTACAGTAAATGATCGTGGATTAGGATAGGAATTTCTATCAACTCCAAATGTATTATTACCTGGTGTTGAATTAACGTCAGGGTCAAAACCAGAATACTTAGTAATTGTGAAAACATTTTGAGCACTAAAATATAACGAGGCATTCTCAAAAACACCAAATTTTGGTAATGTATAACCTAAACGAATATTCTGTAATCTTAAATAACTTCCATCTTCTACCCGAAGTCTCTGCTTACTAAATTCAGTTTCCCCTGTAAGTCTAGGGTATTTCGCAGTAGGATTACTTGGTGTCCAAGTATTATCAATTAATTTCGTTGATAAATTAGTTCTAATTATCTTAGTGCCCTCCAAATATGAAGAAGTTCCATTATATATTTCATTCCCTTGAACACCATAAAAGGAAAGATCTAATGATAGCCTTTTATAAGAAAAATTAGCGCTAACTGCATATGAAAAATCTGGATTAGGATCAAAAATAATTCCTAAATCATCACCATCTATTACACCATCTTCATTCATGTCAACTGCTCGTTCATCTCCTACAGATAAACCGTTAATTGGATTTCCATCACTATCTGAATAAGCATCTAGCTCTTCTTGATTCTGAATGATTCCATCACTAAAATAACCTCTTTGAACGCCTAACGACTCTCCTATTTTCCATGTTTGAGTAGCATCTCCAACTAAGCTAACAATTTCATTTTTGTTTAAAAATAAATCTGTTTTTATACTAGCTTTAAAATTATCGTTGTCTACTATACTAGTATTAGCCGAAATTTCAAATCCTTTATTTTGCAACTCCCCAGTATTTAATAATGCACTACTAAAACCAGAAGTTTCAATTAAACTAACACTTAAAAGAAGATCTGTAGTTGTTTTTTCATAGTAATCAATAGTTAAATCAACTCTCTTAAATAACTTAGCATCTAGGCCTATATTGATACTTTTGGTAGTTTCCCACCTTAAATCAGAATTCGCAAGTCTAGTTGCAGACACACCTGATTCAATAGCAGTTCCTACAGGATAATTAGCTAAACCAAAAACTGCCAATGATTTCTGTAGTCCAATATTTTGATTTCCTGTTTTCCCCCAACCTACTCTCAATTTTAATCTGTTAACTACATCTTTAGTATTTTCCATGAAATCTTCATTAGAAACTACCCAAGCACCAGATGCTGCTGGGAAAAACCCCCATTTATTTCCATCACCAAATCTTGAGCTACCATCATATCTGGCAGAAACAGAAACCAAATACTTACCATCCATAGAATAATTAACACGACCTAAATAAGATAACAATTGCCATTTATTTTTACTGGAATAAGGCGTTCCAAATTCAGATGCAGCATTAATATTATTATATTCAAATGCATCTGTAAAAAAATTTGTTGCAGAAACAGAAACAGATTCATAAGACTGTTCTTCATATGTTGTACCCGCAACTACATCTAGCCTATGCTTATCATTAAAAACATTGTTATAAGAAAAAATGTTTTCAGTCACGAAGTGAGAAGTGTTTCTATTCACAATAGAAGCTCTTCCATTTACCAATCCTCCGGTAATTGTTGTAGTAGGATTATAAGTACCTTGTTTATAGTTATTAAAATCTCCTCCGAAACTTGTTTTAAAACTGAAATTTTTGAAAGGCTTTACAGTTACGTTAAAATTTCCCAAGACATCCCAATTTCTTGCTCCATTTGTCAACTCATTTACCGTTGCCAGAGGATTTTCTATTCCCTGAGCACCAGGTAAGTTGTTAGCCGTATATGTCCCGTCTTCATTATAAACAGGTAATGCAGGCGACATTTTAATGGCTTGATTAATGGTTCCTCCCCCACCTTCACCAGAAGTGTTTTCTCCGGAATCGTTTGTGTTTTCATGAGTAAGATATACGTTAACTCCCGTAGTTAACCAAGGTGTTATATCCATTTGATTTGCTAAACGCACACCATATCTTTTATAATCACCACCTTTTATAATTCCCTGATGATCAAGATAGTTAAGAGAGACACTCGTACGGCTATTTTCAGTACCACCCGAAATATTAATTTGATGACTCTGCACATAACCAGTTCTGGTTATTTCATCAAACCAATCAGTTCCTTCTCCTAAAGATGATGGAGATGGTTGGGTTATAGAACTACCATTATAGAACACTTCACTTGGATCCGTACCTCCTGCAATCTCCCAATCTGTGAAGAAAGTAGCAAACTCATTCGCATTCATCAAATTAAGATCTGTACCAATATTTTCAACAGTAAATCTTGTAGAGTATGAAATTTTTGGCTTACCAACTTTTCCTTTTTTAGAAGTCATCAGAATAACCCCATTTGCCCCTCTAGAACCATAAATTGCTGTACTAGAAGCATCTTTTAACACTTCTATAGATTCAATATCTCCAACAGAAATATTATCTATATTATCTAAAGGTATACCATCAACAACATATAAAGGAGATGAACCACTATTTACTGAATTTTGTCCACGAATAACAATTGATGTACCACCGCCAGGAGCAGCTGAATTAGTTCTTACCTGCACACCTGTTGCTTGTCCTTGTAATGCTTGCCCAACAGATTGAACGGGTCTAACTGTAAGTTCATCACTACTGACAGATGATATAGAACCAGTAAGGTCGCTTTTTCTTTGCGTACCATATCCAATAACGACTACCTCTTCAAGTTTAGTAAAATCTTCTTGTAAGACTACTACAAGGTTTGTTTTTTCTCCTATTAAAATTTCTTGTGCAGTAAACCCTAAATAACTAAACACTAGGGTTTCATTCTTAGCTACGTCTATTGTGTAATTTCCTCCAATATCCGTGGATGTTCCAGTAAACGTTCCTTTAACTACGATGGATACTCCAGGTAAAGGAATACTCCCTTCATCGGTTACTGTTCCAGAGACTGTGTTTTGTGCCCACAAAGGGCCAAAATTAAAACAGCATAGAATAAATGTCATTAAAATCAATTTCATAGTTTAATTATTAAAATTTAACTTCATATAGGTTTTATGATTTCATTGCTGTAAATATAGTAAGTATTGAAATCTTAAAATTCTCAAATAAGGGGTCAAAATGTTGCTTTTTAGCTTTATCTGTAGGTTTCCACTTTCTATTCAAGTGTATTTGAGTCATTTTGCTGCAAATATCTATTTCTAGAGATTAATTTAACATATAATTATCATTAAGAATTTAGAATTCCAGTCCAACCTTTAGTTCTAATTTCAGTACCTAACTTCGCGTAATACTTTTATATCTACTGGGTATATTTCACCCGATGCTAAAGGGCCTGTATTAATAATTGAGGTTTTATCGTATTTAATTTCTACGATATCCAGTAGAGTTGTTCTCACAATTGCATTAAAACTATTCAATCCTAAATCATCAAGTATCAATAGGTCTGCCTTTTCAATCTTTATTAATAGCTTGATAAAAGTGCCTTCGGTTCTAGAGAGTCTAATATCATCAATAAATCAGCTATAATACAAGGTTGTGCAGCATCATGCAAGCTCGGTGTGCTAATGTTTGGGCAATATAACTCTTACCTTTTCCTTTAATCCTGTGATGATTAGATTCTCTTTTCGTTTTAAAAAATCAAATGATGCGAGGCGTTCCAGAACATTTCGATCAAGTGATCTACTTGTTGCATAATCAATATCCTCAACAGTGGCCAGATTTCTGAATTTGGCTGATACTTTTAAATTTGCGATTTTCTTATTGTATCTATATTCCCATTCCTGATCGACCAATAATGCAATAAGTTGATCGATTATATAATCTTTATACATTCCCGTTTGCAGGGAGTTGTAATAGGTTTCACTTTATCTGTTCTAACAGCTCTAGCTGTTAGAACAGATAAACTGAGTATAAGAATTTACATGTATTCATTTACCCCTTTTAATAAAAAAGTAAAAATTTTCACCATCTATGTTTTTTGGTTTTCGTAATTGACACAAATCTGCAAATGTTGGACAAATGTCATATAAAAAAAATTGCTTCCCAAGTACCCAATGACTTCCTATCGCAAGACCATTATCTGAAGTGAAAACAATAATGATATTATCATACAACTTTAAATATTTGAATGATATCACCAATTCGATCATCCAGATGGCTAATTAACCCATAATAATCGAAATAGATGCTCTTATAATTTCCAGCGTTCTTGGCCATGGAGCTAGAGTTTCATAACCAAACCTCATTTATTTAATCACAATCTCATCAATTAAAAGTCCTTTATCCTCAAGCGTTTCTATTTTTATAGTATTGGCTCCACGGTCTATTTGAATTGGAACTTTTACTTTATTCCAAGAACCGCCCAAATTGTCTGTATTTGGTAAGAAAAATTTATTTTCCACAACTTTACCATTTACATTAATTTTAATGAAAGTTCCACTAGCATTCTGTATTTTAGAACTATAACGAATATATAAATCTGCATTTCCTGCTCCACCATCATTTTCTTGATACCAGGCTACAGAAGCACCAATTTTTTTATCCATACTTACATAACCAGTACCGTTAAATTTTGCTCCTTTTGATTGAACCTTACCACTAATTATATTGGCATCCTCAGCCTGTTCACCAATTGGAGCATCATTCCTCGAGTTTTCATTCCAAGTAAATCCTTCGTTTTTTCCAAATCGCTCTACTAAAACTTGAATTGGGAGACCGTCAATAACTAGTAATGCTTTTACAGTAGTTTCATTGTCAATTTCGAAACTGGTTTTGTAACTCTTTGAATTAGTAGTTGGTTCGTCTCCATTTATTGTATAGAAAATTTCAATTTTTGGTTGAATTTTATTTCCTCTTAAATTGATAATTTCTGTATCGATACTTACCTTGTTAGAAGTAATTAATTTTTTCTCCCCTAAAATACAACTGGCTAAAAGGTTAATTTCTCCGGAATTGTCAGTAGATTCTATATAAGCACGTGTTAGTCCATAAAATGCTTTTCTATTATTTGGCCCCACATGTTGTTCAATATCCACTGGACTTCCGTTGTCTAAAGCTTTAATTTTTCCTGCTCCTATCACATTAAAATAGGTTCTATTTTCACCATAAGGATAAAACTCGCTTGCCTTGTCTGTAGTTGTTACCCTAACTTGTACAATATCATTTGCAGTATCTTCTAAAGATTCCCCATCAATGGATAATTTAATTTTTGAAGGTTCATTAGCCGTTTTTATAATTTCTTCTGAAACGATTTTATCATTCTTATACCCAACTGCTTTTAAAGTTCCTGGTTGCCATTTTACTAGCCACTGGCATTGCATTTTATCCCACTTTGTTCCTGGTTTTATTTTCCCTAATGATGTGTCATTATAAAACAATTCAACCTCATCACAATTAGAATATACCCAAACAGGAATTTCTGTTCCAAGATTAACTTTAGGATGTGTCCAATGTGGTAAGATATGTACCATTGGCTTGTTTGTCCATTGGCTTTGGTATAGATAAAATAAATCTTTTTTGAAATTTGCTAAATCTATGGCCCCTCCCATAAATGCTTTAAATGGCCATCCACCATGTACATATCCCGCTTCGCCTATATAATCATAACCTGTCCAACGAAAAGAACCAGAATATGCTGGAATATCGCGAAGTTGTGCAATATTTAAACGAGAAGATACACGTACAGTAGCATTATCATAACTTGAATTAAAAATTTGCTTTCTATTTTTTCTATCAAATTTATCAATCCAATCATTCGTAAACACTTCTTTTTCTGTTAAATCTGGCAATACATAAGGTTTTTGGTTTTTATTTGGAAAACCATCTCTAAACCATGTTTTTGTTCTGTAATAACCTCTCACCTGCCATGTATGTGTATTCTCAGTACCAATAAAAACCTTTCCTTTTTGATTAGCCTCTAAATTTTCTAAATAGCCCTTCTTTTCGCTACTGCCATTTACCCCTAAAACATTCATATATTCTGAACCTGAATGACCTGAAGTTACTGGCCGGGTTGGATCTAAAGTGTTACACGTTTCTACCAAATCTTTAGCAACCTCACCGCCTGTTTCATTACCAACACTATAAATGACTATAGAAGGATGATTTCTATCGCGTTTGATCCAATCGGTTAAATCTTGTTTCCACCAATCATTAAAATAACGTGCTCCATAATCATTTTTGGCTTTTTTCTTCCAACCATCAAAAATTTCATCCATTACGAACATCCCCAGTTCATCACAGATATCATAAAAAACAGGAGTTTGTGGATTGTGAGCTGTTCTAATGGCATTTACTCCCATATCTTTTAATTGCTGAATTCTAAAACGAAGAATTTTATTTGGCACAGCTGCTCCTAAAGCACCAGCACTTTGATGATTACAAACACCCTGTAACTTCACGTTTTCACCATTTAACCACATACCTGTTTCGGCTTTCCATTCAATATCTCTAACACCAAATTTAGTTTCAACAACATCTACTATTTCATTATTTAGTAGTAATTCGGTTTTTAATCTGTAGAGATACGGATTTTCTATTGCCCAACGATTAGGTTCTTTAATTACCAACTCTGTTTTAACAATTGAATCTGAATGTATTTTTATTTCATCTTTACTAGTAGCAACTGTATTTCCATTATTATCTATAACGGATGTGATTAATAACCCACTTTTAACTTTTAGATCTACATTAGATAAATCTGTTTCAACAAAAACCTTTTTACCCTTAGTTTTAATAAAAATTCCATTTCTAGAAATATGGGTTTTATTTTTTATATCAATCCAAGTATGTGCATAAATACCACTACCTGTATACCAACGTGCAGATGGTTGTTTATCATTATCAACGCGCACTGCAAAAGTTATTTTATCTGATTTTTGCACAATCTCACTAATGTCATAAGCAAAAGAAGTCCAACCATACGGTCTCGTTCCTAGCTTTTGTCCATTGGCCCATACTGTACTATTCATAAACACACCATCAAAAGCAATATCAACGTATTTTCCTTTCCATGATTCTGGAACAGAAATGGTTTTTCTATACCATCCAAAACCTGCTGGCAAATAACCACACCCGTCTCCCATGGGGTTATTTTCCTCATACTCACCTTCTATACTCCAATCGTGTGGTAAATTTAAAGTTCGCCAAGATGCATCATCAAACATAACCTGCTGTGCTTCAGCTACATCTTTCTGTATGAATTTCCAATCTGTATCAAAACTTAACCGTAATCTAGTATTTATTTGTTCAGAATTAGTTTTGCATCCTAGTAGTACAAAACTAATTACACAAAAAAGGGCAGCATATATTCCGATTTTTTTACAATTATTAATATGTTTAGACATAGAGTTCTATTATTACAAAAGGATTTTCACTTTAACAATTTATTTATTTTTCTGCTTTTATAGCCTCAATACTATAGCTATAACTTAAATCTCGAGCTTTGATCTGATATTTATCATGAGCCATTCGACCCCAACTGTTATCACCACCAACACCCATTTGTTTATAATCTATATTAATGTTTACCAAATCTCGTTTTATAATATCCGTGGTATGACGCTGAGCCTTTACATTACCTGCATCAAAATCGTCATTATATTGATGATGTGCACTAAATGAAATTAGATCTGTAGCTATTACTTTTATCCCATTACCTTTTTTATTTGTTAACGATACCCAACGTGTATCTGTTTTGTATCCATTTTCTTGCGGACGAATGTATGGGAAGTACAAATCTTCAACAGATGCTTTATACAAGCCTACCAATGCCGATGTATTACGATCTTGATAGTTTTCGTGAGGACCTCTTCCAAACCATTTTACATTGCTAAATTCATTTTTCACAATAAAATTATTTCCAAATCTTGGTAACACTGGTAATTCAGAATCGATGCCTGAAATACTTGTTTTAATTAAAATTTTACCTTTAGCATCAATTGTATAATCAATAACTAAATTTCCTTTAACGTCTTTTAAATTATACTTTGCTGTTACAACAATATTACTAGTTGCATTTTTAATGGTTTCTAAAGATTCTAATACTTGGTTTTTTGAAGCCTCTTTCCAAACAGCTAGTTTTTTTGGCATTTTAAACCCAAAATCATTATCGGTAGTTGCTCTCCAGAAATTAACTTGAACACCTCTTAATAATATATTACCATAACCATAATCTAACGATGTTAACTCACCACTGGTTTTGCTAAAGGACATATTAAATCCGTTACCAGTAATTTGAATAGACGATTCTTTTGTGTTTAATTTTAAAGAACCATCATTCTTAGAAAACACTGTTTGAGCATTTGGTCTTGCCAGCTCAAATTGCTCATAAGCAACAATATGACCATTTGGCACTAAATCTGTAGCGGTTTTAGTTGTTGCATACACATTTACATGATATTCTGCAGTTGCATCATATAGCTTAGGTAAATTAATTTTTACTTTTCTAGAAGTATAAGGAGCCACATTTAAAACTGGCAACGTACCGTTTGCTATTTCTTCACCATTTTTCAACAATCTCCAAATAAAATCAAAGGTATTTAAGTTGGTAAAATCATATCTATTTTTAATTTCTATCTTTCCTTTCCTGATGTCTACATTCTTAAACTTGATGTATTGATATACTTTTTTTACTTCGTATAAAGCAGGATGTGCTGTTCTATCAGGATTTACAATACCGTTTAAACAAAAATTTTGATCATTTTGTAAGTCAGCTCCTCCTAGATCGCCACCATAAGCCCAAAATTCTTCACCTTTTTTATTTTTGGACAAAATGCCTTGATCTACCCAATCCCAGATAAAACCGCCTTGCATAATATCGTACTTTTCAATCACATCCCAATAATCTTGTAAATTACCGGTACTATTCCCCATGGCATGTGCATATTCACATTGAATTAACGGGCGTGTTGGATTGTTTTCTGCATACTGTATCATACGTTGTATGCTCCAGTACATAGGTGCTTGAATATCCGAATTAGTATATTTAGTTGCACCTTCATATTGCGTTAACCTAGTGGTATCTTCTTCTTTTAACCAAGCGTAAGTGGCAAAAAAGTTTTCTCCATTTCCAGCTTCATTACCTAGGGACCATATTACAATAGAAGGGTGATTTTTATCGCGCTCAAACATTCTTACGGTTCTATCCATATGCATACCTTTCCATTGTGGTAAATAGGCTGGATGAATTTTTTGTGCTTTTATGTTTTTGTCTAAACCTTGGTTGGTTGTTCCCATACCATGAGTTTCTATATTAGCTTCATCAACCACATAAAATCCATATTTATCACACAATCTATAAAAATGTGGATTTTTAGGATAATGACTACAACGAATTGCATTTAAGTTGTTTTGTTTCATCACTTCTAAATCTAACAAGGTTAATTCTTCAGAAATAACATGGCCTTCAGTATCACTATGGTCGTGAAGATTTGCTCCTTTTAACAATACAGGTTGACCGTTTACTAAAAACTGATTGTTTTTAATAGCAATGTTTCTAAATCCAACTTTTATCGCAGTTGATTCACCATTTACACTTAGTAAAAGTGTATATAAATTAGGAGTTTCGGCATTCCATTTTTTTACATTTGGAATATTTTTTTTGAACTTAATGCTTGTTCTTCCTTGCTTTAATTCTACTTTTTTTGTTTCAGCAAAAACTTCTATATTCCTATCAAACAACTGAAATTTCACTTCTTTCTCAACGATTCCATCTGTATGATTATCAACTTTTAAATCTACCTTAAAAACACCATCTTTATAATCATTTTCTAAATCTGATGTTACTCTAAAATCTCTTAGGCTTACTATATTAGTAGCATACACATACACATCACGTTCAATACCGCTCAATCTCCAAAAATCTTGATCTTCCATATAACTTGCATCAGACCAACGCAATACTTGCACCGCTAAACTATTCTTACCTTCTTTTACAAAATCTGTAATTTTATATTCGGCAGGTGTTTTGCTTCCTTCATTATAACCTAGCATTTTACCGTTTAACCACACATACATAGCGCCACTAACCCCTTCAAAATGAAGATAAATATCTTTACCATTCCAATCATCAGATATTTCAAAATCTCTTTTATAACTACCGTTGCTATTTATATTGTGAGGAATATAAGGTGGGTTTGGAGGAAACATATAGGTTCTGTTGGTATATACAGGGATTCCGTGTCCTTTTAACTCCCAATTTGATGGCACCGTTATGGTATCCCATTGTTCGATATCAAAATCTGTTTTATAAAAATCAGCAGGTCTAGCTTGTACACTATCTGCATAATAAAACTTCCACGTTCCATTTAAGGATTGATATAGTGGCGAGTTTTTCCAACTAACATGCTCTAATGCCGATCTTTCATCTGCATACCTATAAAATGTAGCTGTTGGTTCTTCTCTATTTATTTGAAATATTTCTGGGTTTTCCCATTCTGGATTTTCCCATTTATCAGCTACATAAATAGGTTTTGTTTCTACTTGACTATTACAAGAAATAAAAGAAACAATCGTGATGAGAATGATTAAATACTTATTCATTTTATTTTTTTATTATATACTGATTTACAATAGCACTTTCAATCTGTTTGCCATCCTTTATCAAAAAGGTCTTAATAGCATAATTTGAGTTTTCTTTTACTTTTGAATTTGGAATAAACACTTGAAAAGAGTTTCGCTTTTCTTCTTCTGGGATTCCTAAAATCTTAATATCCTCTACATTTAAATAAGAAACATTGTTAATGATTACTCCATAAGAATCTTTAGGCTTTAGGCTCATTTCATTTAAATTCACCCTAACCAAATAGCCATCTATTTGAGTTTGTATGAATTGAATATTCATTTTGTTTTTATTTTGTAAAGAAAAAGCCGTGGCTATGTTTGGGTAAAAATTACTTTCGCCTACTTCTGTAACCGATTTTACGGTATAATAGTATTGTTTATTCTCCACTATAGAATTGTCGACATAGACACTGTCTTGTACACAGCTAGCTATTTTGGTAAACTCATGTAATTTTTCGCCTCTATAAACATTGTAACAAGTATTGCTTAATACTATATCTTGAGCAAACCATTTTACCTCAATACTATTTGATGTCTTTTTGATTGCCGATACATTTCTTGGACTTAAAGGTACTCTTGATGATACCAAAACCGTTTCTTTTTCTGAAGCAACTCCTGTTCCTAATCCATTGTATGCCGTTACAGAAAATTGATAGCTTGTGTTATCTTTCAAGCCCTCAATTCTATATCCATAAACATTGTTCGTATTTATTGATATATCCTTCCCTTCAGTATTGATATAATTTATTAAATAACCTGTTGCACTAGCTACACTTTGCCAAAAAAGTGTAACAGTATGATCTCTTCTTGAAACTTTGAATATTTTTGGCTTTATAGGCAATTTATACCCTAACGAAACACGCTCTGAAAAAACACTATTTATTTTGCTATTTAGTGCTTCTACTCTAAAAAAATATTTTTTATTGAGAATCAGATTTTTTATCAAAAAACTATTTTCAGCATCTACCTCAATGGTCTTGTTTATATGGGACACCTCTGTTCCGTAATGAATCTTATAGCCAGTAGCATTTGGTACAACTCCCCATTTTAACAAAACACCATCTTTTTCTACAGTTGCTTTATATATACAAGGTTGTTGCAATTTATATTCATCCGATCTCCATTTGCTTACAGAAACACTATAAGGCTTTACCATAATGGTTCCGTTTTCATATACCGTATGATGAATATCTGTATCTTTAGTAGCTAATGAATTTCCTGAAATATATGCTGTCCTTAATTCTTTTTGAAGCACAGCTCCATTGATTTTTACTTGAAACTGATTAGACTCTCCACTTCTATTGGTAATGACTAGATAATTATACCCGTTGATTCCTTTGTATGTTTGAGCAAACATTCCATTCACTTTTGTACTTTTCAGACCTTGTACTTGAACGTTATTAACAATAGAAGTCTCATACAAATAATTGGAATTATTGGTTGCTTCGTGATATATTTTATAAGCCTTTCCTTCTAAATTCCTACGAATTCCCGTTAGTAGCGTATCTGTATCAATTTCTATGTGATTTTCAAAAGCATTTTCAATGATCTTGTTTTTATCCTTTAATGGAGTGTATTTACTACTTATTTCATGTACTCCTACATATCGAGTATTGGTATGCTCCAACTGTCTCATTACATACTCTATATTGTATACACTCTCATAAATTCCGTTTAAAGGTTTGTTCCAAACTCCAAACTCGGTAATTACCATAGGGACATCTTTCCATGTATAAGCTTCGATGTCTTTCATTGCAGAAGCAGAAGTAGCCTCTAACAACTTTGAATTTGCTCGTTGGTATGCTTGTTCTACAGTTTCTTTCTTTCCCGTATGTGGTGCATATGAATGTTTCGAAAACACGTTCCAATAAGCTCCGTTCTTTTTTTGAAATTGATTAATTTCTTTCATAAAAGTCCACACCCCGTCCCAAGTATAATTCAGCGCTAATTTTGCTTCAGGAAAAATTTGTTTAATAGCCTCGGCATGAGCTTGCATTTTTGCAGCGTAGTCATAGCCATCGTTCCACCAATAACGATTTCTGTTAGGAACGTAAAAGTAAGGTTCGTTACAAAATTGCCACGTTTCTACTTTTATGTTGTTGTTCTTACAGAATCTAGCCAACTCTAAGGTCATTTTTGGAGTGTCGGTAAATCCATTTACGGTGACCACCAACTTTCCATTTACCTCACTTAACAGCTGATATAAATCTATAATTCTATGTGCTCCTTTTGTTTCTAAAAACCGATGTCCTTTTAAAAAAGACTTTGGATGATCGAACATGGCAATATAATCCAAATCATACTGTCCTGTAGCACTGCTAAAAGCATCCCCCATAGTTCCAGAAAAGTAACGCAACCAACCTGGTTTTAGTTCTTTTACAACTTCTATAAAATCTGGATGAGTATAACTCCAAACTTTATCAGCAATTCGTACATTAAAACCACTTGCACCTCTTTTTATAGCATGTCCTTGGGTGGTATCTATCTCAATAAATTTCACATCTTGAGCAATTACTCCGGTCACTTGTAACAAGCATACTATAAGAACAAGCTGTATCTTTTTTGACATTTTAATTTTCATGAAGAACTTAAATTGCAAAAATCCATTAGATCTAGTTTTTTATAAAAACTACACCCAATGGACTTTTTATTTTCACTTAAAACGAAACCTGATCGAAAGTAAATATCTCAGATGGAGTTCTGGCTTCTTTTAAGATACGCTCCATATCTTTTACTACTTTAGGATATTTTTCGGCTACATTATTTTCTTCTCCTAAATCTGTAGAAAGATCATACAATTCAATCGGTGCATCAGGATGCTTTAAAACATTATACTTTACAGCTTTCCATTTCCCTTTTCTAATCGCTTGCCTTCCTCCATTTTCATGGAACTCCCAGTACAAATATTCGTGTTGTTTTTGTTCTTCTGATTTGTTTAATAATGTTGGTAAAAAAGAAATACCATCTAAATTATCAGGAACATTTACTCCAGCTATTTCTGAAAATGTTGGAAAAACATCCCAAAATGCAGAAATCAAATCTGTTTTACTACCAGCCTGTATTTTACCTGGCCATCTTACCATCATAGGAATACGAATACCACCTTCGTATAAATCTCTTTTAAATCCTTTAAGAAGTCCATTACTATCAAAATATCTAGGATCTGCACCACCTTCTGTATGCGGGCCATTATCTGAAGTAAACACTATAATAGTATTATCTTCTATTCCCAAGGCTTTCACTTTATCCATGATTTCCCCCACTTGTTTATCCATAATTTCTATCATAGCAACAAAAGCAGCGTGTCCTTCCTTTTGAGACTCATAATATCCCAATCTATAATTAGGCCCATCATCCGTACCTTTAAATTGCTTTTCAGGCAAATATTTACCTCTGTATTTAGCCATAATGGAATCTGGCGCAATTAATTCGGCATGTGGGATAATAGTTGGCACATACATAAAGAAAGTTGTGTCTTTATTTTTTTCTAAAAACTCAAGAGCTTTTTCTTGAATTAAATTTGGTGCATATTCTTCTCTTTTGTGTCCCGAATTACCCTTTAAAACTATAGAATCTCTATTTGACCACAAATGGTACGGATAATAATTATGACCTAAACGCTGACAGTTATACCCGTAAAAAACATCAAACCCTTGCTTAACTGGATCTCCTTCGGAACCTGGATAACCTAAACCCCATTTACCAAATGCACCCGTTACATAACCTCCTTTTTTAAGGGTTTCGGCTAAAGTATAAGTATCATCAGGTATTGGATATTGACCTTCTGGTTGAATTTCTTTATTCCCCCTAACAGGTGTATGCCCCGTATGCATACCTGTCAGCAAAGCAGACCTCGATGGTGCGCATACTGTACTACCTGCATAATGTTGTGTGAAAACCAGTCCTTGTGAAGCAAGTTTGTCAATATTCGGAGTGCTAAATTGTTTTTGGCCGTAACTACTCAAATCTCCATAACCAAGATCATCAGCAAGAATATAGATGATATTTGGCTTTTTCTCGTTTTCATCAGCTAAAGCCAATTCTCCACCTGCTTTATTGTATTTAATCGCACATGAGAACATACACATGACAGCAATAGCTGATAATAAAATTTGAATACCTTTTTTCATATATAGTTATATTTGAATTTCACTAATGTGCTATAAAGTTTAACACATCAGTAAATTCAAATATACAGTTGAAATGAAAAATAAAAATACCAAAAGCGACCTATAAATGTTGCACTACAGACCAATCCCTCTAAAACATTGAAAATGCAACATTACACCCCCTATTTGTCAGCATAATTACCCCTAAAAATAATCAGCAAGGCTAAAACATTCAGTAAACTTATGTACTTTGCTTAAAATCTCACATCAGTCTATTATGCAACATTCTTAGTTAGAATATTTATGGAAACTTTTAAAATCATAAAACTGTTTAGAAATCTCTTTGTCTTAACAACCTTACTATTAACTTCATTAACCATATTTTCACAATCTAAAACAATTAATTTTCGTAAATTAGATATTCATGGTGTATTATTTAATGCAAACGTTAGCACCTTGTTTGAAGATAGTTTTGGGTATTTATGGATAGGTAGTAATTCTGGCTTATACAAATATGATGGTCACAACATTACCGAATATCAAAATGATGTGTTTAATCCTTATTCTCTTCCAAATAATAATATAAATTCAATTTTTGAAGATGATTTTCATAATTTATGGATAGGTAGTGAAAGCTATCTAATTACCTATAATAGAAAAAAGAACAAGTTTAAAGGCTTCTTAAAAAACAAAACTTCTATTGTTAAGAATATAACTAAAACTGGAAATATATGGGTTAGATTAGAAAATTATGGCTTGCTAAAAATTCAAACTAATGAGGATTTTAACAAAATAAATTTAGTATCTGAATTTACTCCTAAAATAAGTAAGGATATTTACAAAATAGAGAAAACTGTAATTGCATTAATTGAAGATCGCTTGGGAAGAAATTGGATTGGAACAAATGAGGGTATTTTCATTCTAAATGCGAACGGCAAATTCACTCCTACAAATTTTAAAGAAAAAATTGTAGGCATGAAACTTTTTGGTAATAATCAAATTATAACCATTACCCATAATGGCATGTATATTTTCGGGTATAATAAATCGGATAGTAAATTAGAAATTCTTGAACATTATCCAAATATTTTAAATAATTTCAACTCAAATGCCACCTTAAGTACAATAGCAATTAACAAGAAAAACAATGCCCTTTGGATTGGTACAACAGATGGATTAATAAAAGCCAATAGAAAAAATAATAAATATCATTTTTCCTATTATTCAAACCATGCTAATAACATTAACTTATTAAATAATAATATTACATCTTCAATCTTTGATACATATGGAAATCTTTGGGTTGGATCATCAAAAGGGGTAAATAAATATTTGGAAAGAACATCACTTTTTGAATATAATCAAATCACTACCGATAACAAATTAGCTAGCAATTTATATAGTGAAAATTACAGACATCTTTTAGTAGGGATGACCAATGGTCTATATAATTATGACAACAAAACTAAAACCAACTTAAAAATTGAAAATGATATTGGAGATGTAAGTATTATTAACAAGAGCTATGAAAAAAAAGAATTTTTTATAGCCGATAAATTAAGCATCTATAAGACTCAAAATTACAAACCTGATAAAACTAAGTTTGATTTAATGAAAATTAAAACTTACTCAAACAGAATTAAAGACATAGTCCCTATTAACAAAAACGAAGTATGGGTAGCAATTTGGGAACAAGGCATAGACATTATTAACAATGAAAATCCCTTGTCTGAATTTAAAAAACAAATCCGAGACAAACTAAAAAACAATCATACTTCAACACTTTTATTAACTGGAGAAAATAAATTATGGATAGGCACTAGAGGTGAAGGATTATACATCGTAGATTTAGTTAATGAAAATTACAAACACTATCTACCAACATTAGAAAACGGTTTAACCTCTAATGCTATTTTAACTCTTCATGAAGATAAAAGTGGGAATATTTGGATAGGAACCAGAGGTGGTGGTTTAAATATGTATGAAAAAAAACTAAAAATCTTTAAAAACTTCAATGATACCAATACTGCTAGTCCTAAAATTATTTCTGCAATAGAAGAAGATATTAATGGTAATATTTGGATGAGTACTAGAGATGGTATTACGATGCTAAATTTAACAACAAAAAGATTTATGCCTTTTGGTGTTGAAGATGGAATAAATGAAAATCAATTTGTATTTAACTCTAGTAGTTCTAATGCACAAAAAACTATTTTATACTTTGGTTGTTCGGATGGTTTTTATAGTGTATTCCCACAAAAACTAAGCACTCAAAATATTTTACCTTCTACAGTTATAACAAGTTTTTCTACACTTGGTAAAACCTTTAATAACAATTTAAATAATACTGCAAATACGTCAAACGAAATAAATATATTTTCTGACAACCCAATTATTTTACCTTATGACCAAAATAACATTGCAGTTAACTTCTCCTCTTTAGACCTAACTGCACCAAATAAAAACGAATATGCTTATAAATTGAAGGGACTTAATAATTATTGGGTATACACCAGTGCGTTTAATAGAAATGCCAATTATAACGATCTTGCCCCAGGAACTTATACCTTTATGGTTAAAAGCTCTAATAGTGATGGGGTCTGGAACGAAGAACCATCAAAAGTAACCTTCACCATAGCCCCCCCCATTTGGAAAAGCACTTGGGCCATTTTAATCTATATTTTAATAGTATTATTAATAATATATATAAATGCCCTATTAATTAGAAGATGGTATTTATTGAAGAAAAATTTGGTGAGAGAAACCATAAGTAGAGAAAAAGATAATGAGCATAACAAAATGAAAATGGCTTTCTTTACAGATATTTCTCATGAGTTAAGAACGCCATTATCCCTTATACTTGGAACCATTGAAAAAGTAGTCAAAGACAAAGAGTTTACTTTAAATCCCTTAAGTTCTCAGCGTATTTACAACAACGTACTAAGGATGCATCGCCTTATCAATCAAATTATGGATATAAGAAAATTTGATGAAGGAAAACTTCAATTAAATATCTCAAGAAATGATATTATAAGCGACATTAAAACCATCAAAAACGCCTTTAATGATTTCGCCAACAATTCGAATATAAAATATGATTTTATATCAAAAGAGAAAATACTTACAGGCTGGTATGATGTGGATATTTTAGAAAAAATACTTTTTAATCTTCTATCAAACGCCTTTAAGTATACTAAGGAAAAAGGAGAAATAACCGTGACATTAAGCCTTATAAAACCAAAAGAGCCCTCAACTGATGAGCATAGTTTAAATGGTAATAAAATAAAATGTAGTGTTAGGGATAACGGTATTGGTATTCCAAAAAAGGATTTAAATTATATTTTTGACCGCTACTACCAAGCAACAAAATCACAAAGAAAACAAATTCCAGGAACTGGTATTGGCATGGAGCTTGTTCATAAACTAATTGAAAGGCACCATGGCAACATCATGGTTGAAAGTGAAGAACATGTTTATACAGAATTCACCTTTTATCTTCCAATTTATAAAAACAGATACCAGAAAAATGAGCTTATGGATAAAGGTATGCCGTTAAAGAGAAATTTCATTAAAGCTTCAGAATTTCAAGTTATCGACAAACCATCTAATGATTTTATTAACATTGAACAAAAAAAACAACATAAAAAATCAAAAATTCTTATTGTAGAAGACAATGATGATTTAAGACAAATGATTAAAGAAGAATTAAGTACAGAATTTAACATCATAGAAGCATCAGATGGAAAAGAAGGTTATGAAGTTGCATTAGAAGAAAAACCAGATCTTATTATAAGTGATATTTTGATGCCCATACAGGATGGTATTTCGATGCTTAAACAAATTAAGAAAAATCCTGAGTTTAATAACATTCCAATATTTATGTTAACGGCTAAAAACTCTAGCGAATCGAAAATTGAATGTTTGAGTCTTGGAGCTAATGATTATATAGAAAAACCTTTTAGTTTAGATTTTTTAAAATGGAAATTAAAAAACACTTTTAAAACAAGACAAGACCTTAAAGTTAAATATAGCAAACTAATAACTACGGCTCCTATAGATATTCAAGTAGATTCAAATGATGAGAAATTTATAAAAAAAATCATTAAAATTATTGAAGACAACATGAATAATAACATTTTGAATGTTGAATTTCTAGCATCAGAAATAGGTATGAGTAGAGCAAATCTTTACAGAAAAGTGCAAACAATTTTAAATGATACACCTATAAATTTCATTAAAACCATTAAACTAAAAAGAGCCGCACAATTATTAGAGCAAAACAAAATGTACATTTCTGAAGTTGCTTACATGACCGGTTTTAATAATCAAAAGTATTTCAGTAAATGTTTTAATAAAGAATATGGGATAAGTCCAACCGAATACATTAAACAAAGCGAAGTAACCAATAAAGAAAGCTAAATCAACATTGATTAATATTATGATCGAAACAACTCTATTTTTTATTTTATATAGATCATTACTAAATACCAAAAGACATCTTTATTAAGTACGAAAAAAAGGCCCCCAAATATTAAAATTGCAGAACATCTAAATAGATACATTAAAACCGTAGAATAGCAGCTTAATAAGCTGCTATGGCTTATTACGAATAACAAAAACTCCTATTTAGATTAGAGCTAAATCATAATTGAAAATGTTTCTATTCTTTTTTTTCCATTTACTACCTATCAGTCAAAATAGTAATCTTTAATCACTAAGCAAAATTGGTATTTTTTTTAGAGCTATCTTAACCTAAGATACTAATATGAGGTTCATTCCTTTTTGTTAATGAAGAAATCGTATTAAATCCAATAATTGGTAAAACAAGCAATGTGATGACTAAAGAGTCTAAAGATATACCCGATTTTTTACAAGGCCAAAACGTTTCTTGATCTTACTATATCCTTAAATTTCAAGATGAGAAATAAGGAAGTCTGGTCTGATCCAATTTTCTCTAAATTTGATTTTTATTTCTTTAGTTTTAGAGATATCTTCGCGTAGTAACATGTTTTGTGTTTTTTGTCTAGTAATCTAGTAGTTACAATAAAACCATGGCTTGCCTTGGCTACATGCTACTTTTATTATGCCTATAATATTCTAATTATCTGGGTGTGAAACTTGAGTTAAATAATTTCTATTTTCTGAAATTATATCCGAATAAAATGCAACAAGTTAGAGAAAGAAAAAACGATAGCTTTTTAAAAGATAAAAAGCTATCAAGAGAAATTCATTTAATTATTACTATAGAACCATTTATTTATAAAGATACATCCTATTACTGCCCCTTTCTTAAAACATTGCTGTACTCTCAAGGGAACATAAATAATCACACCACTATAAACGACTGTAAATCAAGCTCTTTTATTTAATAAACTCACTCTCTCCGCCATGCAGAAATGCAATAGAAGAAAAAGGTGTGGCATTCGCTATAGATTAGAAAGGTTGCAAACGGATCAATTCAAATTCCATATAGAGTAATTTTATGTGCCCCTGAAAGCTACAATTCTCTGCCATCAACATAGTATACTCAATTTAATAGCTGACTTTTTCGTCACTCCAACACAATAAAATCCAAGACAAAAATTATCTTTACTTCTCTAAAAATTTAAAGCACTATTAATGAGCAATAAAACCGTAATTTCCTTTACAAACGCATATGTGCAATATCTTAATCAGATTCTACTTGAAAACATTAGTCTTACTGTTAAATCGGGTGAACAATGGGCCGTAATCGGAGAAAGCGGCTCGGGGAAAAGTGCTCTTTTAAAAACAATTGCAGGCAAATTCCATATCTCAAAAGGAGAATTCACACATCCATTTCTGGATGAAAAAGCTAAAAAAAAGAAACAAGTTCTCTTTACCTGGAAAAATTTAATCAGTCAGGTTTCGCCAAAGCATAACTTCACAAATCTATCCAACACCACCATTTTTTACTACCAACAACGCTTTAACTCTTCCGACTCGGAGGACACTTTAACCGTTGAGCAGTTTCTTTCACAAATAGAATCATCAACTTCGGCCATAACATGGACGTTAAATAAAGTAATGAATCGCCTGCATCTTCAAGAATTGAAAGACAAACATCTGATTAAACTTTCCAATGGAGAAACAAAAAGACTACTTATCGCCAAAGCATTACTAAAAAATCCCTCTCTGATCCTATTAGACAATCCACTCACCGGACTCGATATAGATACACGAAAGGATATCAATAATCTGATCACTGAAATATCAGAATCTGGTATTAGTATCATTATGGCGACCTCACCAAACGAAATACCAGAGGCAATTACTCACATTGCTGTTCTTGAGGATGGAAAAATCGCAAAAATCCTTCCCCGATATGAATTCAAACCGGAAAATTTACATTTCTCAGCCATATCGGAAATTGATAGCCAAGAACTAAAAAAACTACTGGCGTCAAGCAGGCAAGAAAATTTTGAAAACATCGTTAAAATGAAAAATGTAGTGATTAAATATGGTGAAAACACCATTCTTGATCATGTAAACTGGACTATAAAGCAAGGTGAACGTTGGGCATTACTTGGCCACAATGGCGCGGGAAAATCAACTTTACTAAGCTTAGTCAACGGAGATAATCCGCAGGCATATGCCAACAACATATCTCTTTTTGATGTAAAAAGGGGAAGCGGTGAAAGCATATGGGATATTAAAAAGAAAATCGGTTTTGTCTCTCCTGAATTCTTTCAATACTTTCCTAATGGAAATTCTTGCCTGCAGGTAATTGAATCAGGTTTTTACGACACATTAGGTCTCTTTCGGAAATCAAATCCTGGAAAAGTTGAAATTGCAAAACGATGGATGGAACTCCTAGAAATTGAGAACTCTGCCACCAAACTATTCAAAAATGTATCGGCAAGTACTCAACGATTGTGCTTGCTTGCCCGTGCGCTGGTAAAAAATCCGCCATTGCTGATTTTCGATGAACCAACTCAAGGCTTGGACAGCCATCAACAAAATAATTTCAAATACATTATTGAAAAAATATGTGAACACAGCAATGTAAGTTTAATATATGTGAGCCATTACTATCACGACATACCGAAAAGTGTTCAAAACATTTTAAAGTTAGAAAAGGGAAAACAAATTGAATATTTAGAAAAGGACATTTTACAAATTGAAAAAACGGGGTTCAATCAGTAAGATTTGACCAATAATACCGATTGGATAAATTCGTAGCCTACATCTCGCCATGCTAAACATAGCTTTCTACATTTATTCCATAGGTATTAGACCACGTTTTTTCTCGCTCTCCATGGCTCACAAATTATTTAAAATGGTCTAAAAAGCACATCTATAGTTATTTCCAAAAAACAATGGATAACCTAAAAAAATCGTTTGACGGTTCTCAATCATTTTTCTCATAATATCTTTTGTAATCAACTATTTTGTTCTATTTTTGTCCCGCACAATTATCCTATTGGATATCATCTGGAGGGATGACAGAGTGGCCGATTGTGCATGCTTGGAAAGCATGTGTACCGCAAGGTACCGGGGGTTCGAATCCCTCTCTCTCCGCAACTTAGGAATCATCCTAAACCAAAAGACTGTAAATCTACTGATTTACAGTCTTTTTTGTTTTTCCCCTATTCATTCTACTACAAATAATATCAATAGGAGTAAGAACTCTCCGGTGAACAGATTTCAAAATCCACTTTGTTCACCAAAACCAATATAACAAACTGTATCAAAACAGGTTAAACCGCACAAACTTCAAAAATAAAATTTTAATTGTACTTGATTTTTAGTAAATTTATTAAACATCATTCAATAATTAATCAAAATTCTGAAAAATTCACATTTAGTATGAATTGATTTTATTAAAGCATGAACACCTTTTCAGCACTTAATATCAGTTTCTTAATTAGAAAGAATCGCTCTAATAAACAGGGTGAGGCTCCAATCTATATGCGTATCTCTGTAGATGTGGGACGTGTGGAAATTGCAACTGGCAGATACATTAATTTCCAAAATTGGAATAGCAAATTGAATAAAGCTTTTCCTAAAAAGAAAGGTGGTATTCAAATCAATCAATTTTTAGATGCTCTTAAAAATGCAATCTATGAGCATCATACTGAAATGGTAAAAAATGGTGAATTTATTTCTGCTAAAAAATTGAAAGCTCGGTTTCTTGGCCTTGATGAAGACAAAAAAACTCTGATACAGGTATTTGAATACCATAACAAGCAAATTTCAGAGTTAATCGGCATTTCATATGCTCCTGCTACTATTCAAAGGTATATTACGACATTAGATCATATTAAGAGTTTTCTGAAACATCAATACAAGCTAACGGATATTGCTTTATTCCGGATTAAGTATTCATTTATAGTCGATTTGGATCACTATTTTAAAACAGTTCGGAAATGCAATAACAACACCACTTATAAGTATATCAAAAATTTAAAAAAAGTAATTAATATTGCGATCAAAAATGATTGGCTAAACAAAGATCCTTTTGCAAAATACAAATCAACTTTAGTTGACGTAAAAAGAGAATATCTAAACAAGGTAGAATTACTAAAACTTCAAGACTTAAAACTATCGACACCTCGATTAGATATTGTTCGGGATATATTTATATTCTCCTGCTATTCAGGATTAGCATATATTGATGTTACAAATCTTACAACGAATAACATTAGAAATGGTATAGATGGTAATCTTTGGATTATTACACAACGAAAGAAAACCAAAGTACCTTCTAACATTCCTCTGCTTCCAAAAGCAATACAGCTAATTGATAAATACAAATTGTTCCCTGCAAAAAAAACAGAGGAGCATATTCTCCCACATTTGAGTAACCAAAAATTAAATGCTTATTTAAAAGAACTGGCAGACTTGGCTTCTATAGACAAGAACTTAACCTTCCATATAGCCAGACATACTTTTGCAACTACAGTAACCTTAGCCAATGGTGTGCCTATTGAGTCTATTAGTTCTATGCTTGGTCATAAAAATATTAGAACTACTCAAATCTATTCGAAGGTGGTCAATGAAAAAGTCAGCAAAGACATGAACAAACTCAGAAAAATATTATAATTTACTTGACCCATTCCACTACCATAGAATAAGATTGTTCTCCCATTTTAACTCCTCCCCTTTTTAATATTCTTTTACTATACAATTTCTAAATAGAGACCACCGGGATGTTATTAAGGTTTTGGTCGCACCAAAACATAAACTTGCTTAGTACATCTTCAAAGTGATAACTTAACCTGTAAATGAATCAACCATTTTATTTTCATCTTATTTTCATACAAGGAGGCCTTCATACTTGCGTAAGCATCCCTTTTTAATTTCAGGTCATGAATTGCCAAAAGGAAACGGAATAAATGGCCTGTGCGCCGGCTGTGAAAATCATTTCAATGTGTTTTAAGCAGGCTTGGCAATGGGCTTTGTATTTTGCAGAATGCAATCAATACAAAGCTCTTTGCTGCCTGGCCTGTGCGTAAGAAAAAAACGCTTTGAAATGATTGAGCGCGTTTATGCCGAACGCTTTTGTCAATCCACGGCCGATTCCAACTTTGCTAACGCATGTATTAAGGTCTGTATCTTACAATTTACTACAATCTTACGCCATTATTCTAATTGGTTTCAAAATGGAAATAACTTTATCTCTCAGAAAGAAGTAATTAACGGATGCAAACCATTAATGCTACCTTAAATCTTTTGGGAATATAAAAACCTCAAAAAACACCATCTGATCTGAAGTGATTAACGAAGATCAGATGGCTTTAATAGGCTTTGGAAACCTGAATGCGAATTAAAATATCACTCAGGTTTCGACAGCCATCCATCTTCTGTAAAAATAAATTATCTATTACACAGGTATTTTTATTATCAAGTAAATATATAAATCACCAACTCTTATCCCCTTACTTTGTCCTTTGGACAATCAAGCTTTTCATCCTGGGATGAAAAGTCCCTGCCGGAAGGCACAAGAGTTTTTGTGGAACAAAAACACATCTTGCATGCCCCTCTTAAGATTGTAGTTATCATTTTTAACCAGACCATTATCCTTTCTTTAAAACCTTCAAGTGTTAATGATTTTCAGTACTAATGATTCTGATTTTTTACAAAATCATTAAAGGCATTATACTTCGCTGAGCTTCCTCTGTTCTTGCATCTGTATCTGCTGTGCAATCCAGTTTTTTCCCCATTCCTTGTATTGGAGTTATTTTAAGACCAAACAATTTAAATCAAGTAATTCACCAAAGAATCTTGTCAATATAGAATATCAGCAATAAAAATCACAGTAAAATTTCCCCGACTACTATCTTAATTATTTTATTCAACAATTTACATTATGTGTTTTTGCCATTTCCATGCCGAAAGAAGCGTTTCATCAAGAGTGCTTTCTGCTTTCCATCCTAATTCTTCATTTGCCAGGCTCGTATCTGCATATATTTTTTCGATATCGCCTGCACGGCGGACTACAATCTTGTGAGGAACTTTCTCTCCCGTTGCTCTTTCGAATGATTTAATGATCTCGAGAACAGAAACTCCATTCCCCGTACCCACGTTAAAATACTCGTAATTCTTTTTGTTTTTATTAGTCAGCAACCTTTCAATGGCCACAACGTGAGCCTTTGCCAAATCTACTACGTGAATGTAATCACGAATTGCCGATCCGTCGGGCGTATCGTAATCATTGCCAAACACACTTAATTCGGGGCGAATTCCTGCCACGGTTTGTGTTAGGAAAGGAATTAAATTGTTGGGCACTCCCAGTGGCAGCTCACCAATTTTAGCCGTAGCATGTGCTCCAATCGGGTTAAAATATCGTAATGCGATCCCTTTTAAACCCGAATAGGCAGCAATCGTATCGCGAATAATATCTTCACAAATGGTTTTGGTGTTTCCGTAAGGAGATTCGGCCTCTTTGCGGGGAGTTTGTTCGGTTACCGGCAATCTATCGGGTTGTCCGTACACCGTGCACGATGATGAAAACACAAGATTTGGCACCTTGTACTCAATCATGCACTCCATGATATTCATCAAAGAGTTCAGGTTGTTGTTGTAATACATCAATGGTTTTTCGACCGATTCGCCAACCGCTTTCGAGGCAGCAAAATGAATGATGGCGTCCAAATCAGGATATCTCTGAAAGAAATCCTTTACTTTTTGTTTGTCCGTTAAGTCAAACTGTTCAAATTTCGGAAGAATGCCAGATATTTCCTGAATCTGTTTCAACACTTCAACTTTCGAATTCGAAAGGTTATCGACTATGACTACCTCGAAGCCACTGTTTTGCAATTCAACAACGGTATGTGAACCTATAAAACCGGTGCCTCCGGTAACAAGGATTTGTTTGCTCATTTAATATAATTTAGTATCGATAATCAAAAACAATAATAGTGTAGTCTAATAATCAATAAAGACAAATACTTCACTATTGCTTAAACTAAGCCTATAATTTTCTTAATGAAAATGGAATTGTCCTTTATAATTTGCTTTAATTAAGTTTTTCACCTCTGTTATGCCTGCTCCTTTTAGCGTTAAATCAATTGGAGTATTGGTTTCCCATGCCCCGCGAGTAAAAGCAAGGTCTTCGATTGATTTGGTTTTGTTAGCGGAAAAGAAACTTAAAACTTTCAGTAAAATTGAAGATTCCAGGACTTGGGTGAACTCTACGCCTCAAATTTCCACAACCACCTACTAAAAGTAATGTAAGCATTCGAACATAAAATAGGTTGTCCACATTTGGACAGCCTATTTCGTTATTTGGCAATTGCTTTAATTTAGAACTTTACCGTATTCAGGTATTTATCAACAGCCAGCCCATTTTGTAACTTTAAGTTGAATTCAAAAAAACGTTTAGCTTTAAACTGAAGAATCAGGATTGTTCCGTCGCCTTCTAAGGTTGGCTGATCGCCCACGTTTACAAAAGTTGGGTACAAAACTCTATCGCCGTTGGAATGCAATCGGTTGTAAGTCATGTTGTCCATTTCTTTTGTATCAACCGATTTCAAGCCAACATACTCAAGAACGCTGCTGTTATATGGAATAGCAAAACTAAAGGCATTTACTGACTTAAGCATACTGCCATCCACATTAATTTCAACCATTTCCCCGGCTTGGTATTTACTTTTCGAAGCGGACAAAATTAGTTTCCCTTTCACTTTTTCTATTGGTGTGTTACTAATTCCACCATCAAGTTGAGTGCTTACATTTGAAATATCGTAAGCGTCGATCAATCCATTCTTATTTACATCCCCACGACTTACATACCCGAAATCACTATCTCCTTCACGCAAGCCTGTATAATTCATGTACGATGTCTGGTCGTTGCTGTCGATCACGCCATCGTTGTTGATATCACCCGGCAGGAAGCTTTCTGTTCCCGGAACTTTGAAGATATAAAGTTGTCGGCCCGAACCAAAGTGGTTATTCGTTTTATCAACCACCATTTTGATATAACGAGCTACCGCTTGGTCCTTCAATATGAATGTTTTCACTTCATTATCGGCTTTCCACTCAAAACTACCAGCATCTGTCCAGTTTTCTTTGTCGTCGCTGTACAAGAATTTACCACTTTGAATGATCCCATTTCTTCCGCTTAGGCGTGGTAAATAAACAATTTTCTCTAATTGGTTGATAGATTTCAAGTCGATTATGCTTTCAAAGTGATCGACTTTCTCTGAGTATTTGGTGTGCATCATTGAATTTTCATCGAAGTCGAACAATCGATTAAAGCCATGTCCACCCTGCATCATAGTCGCACTTTCAGCCGTGATTCCCTTAATGGCAAATTGCAGCGGATCACCTTGTGTTTTAGCAGTGAAGTTAGCCCATTCTGAATTTCCACTTTTATTAACGGCTCTGGCCTTGAATGTGTATTCTGTTTCCGGAGTTAAATTTCCGAACAGCAATTCGTTATCTTTGATGTTAGAATACAACATTCCGTCAAACTGAAGTTCGTAGCAATCAGCATTGGCTATTTTATCCCAGATTGGTTTCAAAGTATATGCCGTAGCATTACTGTCAAGAACAGTCGGATTTTTCACTGTCGACAACTCCCCGGTATTTTTAAGTATCTGGTTTACCGAATTAAATTCATAACCGGTAAGCTTAAGGCTAATGTTGTTTTGGCTAATATCTGTTTTTCCAACCTTCACTAACAATTGCGCATTTTTGGTGATGTTTACTTTTTCAAATTCACTTCCTTTTGTGGCAAACTGGTTCATGTTTGTCTCCGGATTGTAATAGTAAACATTCGTGCGAGCGTTGAAGTCTTGTATTGATTTCACGTTCTTCATGCGCACTTTTTTGCCATTTATTTTAGCTGTAATTTTTTGTGGCTGACTGCTTACGTTGATCCGGAATTCAGTTTCTTTTTCTTTTACAAAACCATTAAAAAACCCTTTTGTAGGTTCTACAAGGATATTCACCACATCGCCATCGACCACCGACTCAATCTGTGTTGTAATGTATTGCTCACGAATGTAATCGGTGGTTAAACCATCATCATCGTATTCAACAAAGGATGAATTTCCGTAGGGATAAATTTCGTAAATTCTCCGTTGCCGGTTTATTTCACTTACATTATTGTTCGGATTCGCCATTGGAATGATGGCTCCTCTTTTTACGAATACCGGTAATTTCCAAATTGGTGCATCGAAATTATTGATGATTCGTCCCCCCTCGTAAACCTGACCTGAAAAATAGTCCACCCAACTTCCCTGGGGTAAATAAATATGGTTTCGAATATCGTTGCCCAATGTGTCGGATTTTGTGTCTTGATAGATGGGAGCAACAAGGAAATTGGGGCCCAACATAAATTGATATTCGGTATTTTCTCCTAAAGTATAAGGATTTTCTTCTTCCAGGAACATTGCTCTCATGACTGGCATTCCGTCAACCGCTTCATGAGCTACACTGTAAACGTAAGGCAATAATTCCGATTTAAGCTTCAAATAGTTGCGGTTGATTGACGTTGTAGGTTCGCACAAAGCGTGCGGATATTTTTCGTTTGCACCCCAGCCATCCATATTCAACTGCATAAGCGTAAATGCTTTCCATTGAAAATCGCGCGTATTAACGATCTGATTACCACCTCCGAATATACCATCCATATCATTTGAGATGTTTGGTTGTCCCGATAAGCCCGATCCAATAAATGTTGGAATGTGGAATCGAATGTACTCCCAAGTACCGCCGGTTTGATCGCCCGACCAGATCGTGGCATATCGTTGCGTTCCTGCCCAGCCATCGAGTGAAATAATGAATGGTCTGGCCTTATTTCCATGCTCCTGCATGATTTCAGCGGCATCCTGTACTCCGTTCAATCCAAAAGAATATCCAGCACCTACCCAAGCCACATCGGTTTTAAGTACACGAACACCTGCTTCCCCAACTTCTTTCACAATATCACGTTGTAAAAGTGCTTCAATGGTATCAATGGGGTGCAGGTCCGATTGAGTCCACAAACCAATTTCAACACCAGTATTACGGGCGTAATCGCCAAACTCTTTCAGGTTTGCAATATTGCCATCCAAACTTGAAGTCTGTCCGTATCCGGCACCATAACCATCGTTAGGTAAAATCCAGCCCAATGGCATGTCGTGATTTTTATAGCGATCTATAACGGCTCTGGCCGAGAATTGATAGTTATCTTTCTCACCGTTTAGCGATTCTTTGGTGCCACTATTGTCTTTTTGCGATTCTTTGTAACGTTTCCCATCCTCGAAAAGAATTCCTTTAGGATTCTCTTTCCAGTAATCGCGGTTGTATGCATTTAGGTGACCTTCGTAGAATCCAAACTTAGGGATCAATATTGGGTTTCCGGTCAATTGATAGAAATCGTTCAGTAAAGCCACCGGGCCATCGTTTACCATGAAGAATACATCCAAATAATCGGTGTCGTGCGATAAGCTTACTTTATTTTCGTTTTTAGCATCGAAATTGTACATTCCTTTTTTGAAAGTGTACCACATAAAACCATATCCATTGGTTGACCAGTAAAATGGTGTTGGAGAAGCAACACCTCCGTCGGTCCAACTGTTTTGATTTTCGATGGCAATGATTTTTCCTTTGTGCGAAAAACGTCCGTTTTGCACACCACCACCATAAAAGTATTCATCCTGATCTTCGCTCAATTCAATTTTCACTTTGTTTTTATTGAATACAATCGGAGCCATCGACTTGACAACTATTTTATCCGTTTTCAGGTTTTTAAGTTCGAAAGTTGTCTCGTTTTTGTAAAACGTTAACTGAATAGCAGGCGTTTTGATGGTAATCTTGTTTCCCTTGTCTTCCACATCAAGTTCCGAAACCGATTTTCGGGGCTCCTTCACTAATATTTCTGCCGCTGGTTCTGCCAGAGGGGCTCTCAATCCTTTACCACTGTTATCCTGAAACATTCTGAAAACATTGTTTCCATAAAAATCAATCAACATTTTCTGGTAATTGGAAAATTCGATTTCGACTGTTGTGGGATTTGTTTTTCGGGCGGCAACCAGTTTTAGTTGTTCCTGCTGAGTGCCTGTTTCCGTTTTTACGTCGTTTTGAGCCACAATAAAAGTTGGCGTCAAAATAAAAAACATGAACGCTAAGAATGCACTACCTTTTAACACTAATTTCTTCATCTTAATTGAATAATTTATCTGTCTGTTTAATCAATTTACGAAACTAAGCCGCCATTGAATATCCTTTTATTGCTTCTATCATTGGGATCTACATTGAAGAGATAGTAGTTCACAAACCTCATAAGGTTTCATCCATTTCCTGGATAATTGTCCGTAATGTTCTTTCAGGATTGATTTTAGTTCGTCGAATAATTCAATTTTAAATTCCCGAAAATCATCCGTAGTTACAATTTCTGTTAGTAGAAGATTTTAGTTTAAATGAAACCAAATGACTTAACCCACAAATTCCAACATTTCTCAAAATCTCTTTCTTCAGTGATGTCCCAACTGAGAAACTATTTTTTTAAATCACTTTATTATTCTCTCTACAGTCCGAAAAATACAATCCATACAGCATCCTCTCTGCCCACCATTTGGAAAGGTGAAAGGGAAACCTAATACTGATATTCCCCCACCATTCTATAAAATTAGTTGCCTAATTAATGTACGTTTAATTGTCCTTTAGAATTCGCTTTTATTAAATTTCGAACCTCAGTTGTTCCTGCACCGGTTAAAGTTAGGTCAATTGGAGCATTGGTTTCCCATGCACCTCTTGTAAAATCTGGTACTTCAATTGAATTGGATTTGTTCGCAATAGACCATTCACTTAATGGGGTTATACAACTCCATGATGCGGCATCATATACATCCATATCTACAGGCAAACCATTTCGCAAGCAATCGATTAATCTCCAATCCATTACAAAATCCATACCACCGTGACCACCAACTTGTTTGGCCATCTCACCTACTTTACGGATCAATTCTGGAGTATACTTTTCTTCCAATTCTTTCATCTGAACATCGTCAACTACATTATGTCCAAAGGCAATGTGCTGCAACGGCCACTTTTGAGCAAAACACTTCGTTCCACTTAGCATGTGAATACGAGAATAAGGACGAGGTGAGCTAATGTCGTGCTGAATCATGATGGTACGACCTTTATTGGTACGAATCATTTGCATATCCATATTACCACGCATATCCCATCCTACAAACTGCTCAAAAAATGGATCTTCTTTTGCCTTTTCCGCGATACGATTTTTCAAGGTAAAATCATCAGACATCATTGCGGTAAGATAATCCATTTTATCACCACGGTTGATATTCATTGACTGACAAATTGGACCTAAACCGTGGGTAGGATACACGTTGGCTTTTCGCTTGTTCTCGTGCATCCGCCACATTTTGGTGTAAGCACCATCAGTCATTTGATTGTCTTTAGGCTTGTTAAATTGCCAATAGTCCAAATCATGAATATACGCACCCTCACCATGAACTAAATCTCCAAACACACCTTGTCGAGCCATATTCAATGTCAACATCTCAAAGAAATCATAACAGCAATTTTCCAGAATAACGCAGTGCTTGCGGGTACGCTCCGATGTTTCTACCATTTGCCAACACTCATCCAGTGTTTTAGCCGTTGAAACTTCTACTGCTGCATGTTTATCTCCTTCCATAGCTGCAATAGCAACAGGTACGTGCCATTCCCATGGTGTTGCAATATAAACCAAGTCAACCAATCCGCTTTCGCATAATTCCTTAAACCCAAGATCTCCGCCCACAAACTCTTTTGCTTTAGGAAGGCCTGCTTCAGAAAGTATTTTTTGTCCACCGTCAACCGCTGCTCGTCGAATATCACATAAAGCAGTAACTTCAACACCTTCGATAAATGTCATACGTTTTACTGCTCCCGAGCCACGATCGCCAATACCAACAAAGCCAACACGAACGGTCTCTAATTTGGGTGCAGCGTAACCACACATATTAAAGTTCATTTTAGGATTTTTCCCTACTGAATCTTTAATATATGATAATTTACTTTCTTCTTTTGGTCCGCTGCAAGCCGCCAATGGGGCTGCTGCAAGAATCCCCGCGCCTAAGGCCAGGTTCCCAAGGAATGATCTTCTGTCTGTTGCCATAATATATTTTTATTCGATTGATTTATTTTCTTCAACTGCTTTTTCGGCCTCTTCTGCCATTTTCAATATCTCTTTCACCACTTTTGAGTGTTTTTCTGCCACATTATTCTTCTCGCCAATGTCCTGAGTTAAATCATATAGTTGTGCCCTTTCAAAAGTTCCTGTCCAATGCTTGCCCGGAAGTACCAATTTCCAATTTTTATAACGAACACTCATTAAACCTCCTTTAGCCTTAAATCCATAAATGGCTTTGTGAGGTGAAACGGCTCCATCTTCACCTTTCATCAAGGGGAGAATATTTTTACCATCGATAATACGATCTGTTGGAATATCAGCACCAGCAATATTGGCAAAGGTGGTAAACAGATCAAAGGCTCCTACAATTTCATCGCATTCTATGCCTTCAGGAATCACTCCAGGCCATTTCATAATACAAGATACTCTAATACCGCCATCGTAACGTTCCTGGTATTTTCCTTCTCGCAAAACATGTTCCCGATCCGGATCGGTTGCACCAAATCGTCCGTAGCAATTCTCCAGCTCCTCATCCTTATGAATCAAGGGTCCATTATCCGAAGAGAAAACAATGATCGTATTATCTTCGATTTTTAATCTCTTTAAGGCATTCATGATTATCCCTACTGATCTGTCCAGATATTCAACAGCATCACCATAAGCCCCAGCCTTACTTACTCCTTCGAAACCTTTGGGAACAAACCAAGGTGTGTGTGTTTCGATGTTGGCATACTGCAAATAGAATGGTTTATTATCCTGAACAGCCCGATACATAAATTTACAGGCTTCCCTTGTAAACAAAGCCGGCAATTCTGCCAAATCATTGTTATTACATCTCTTAATCACCTGCGCTTGCTGAATTAAAGGAATTTTCGGATCACTGATTCCATTGGATCTAAAGCCGGTATTTCCAATTCGCTCAGGTCCATGATCGTTGGGATAGGGTATACCCAGAAATTCATCGAAACCATGAACACAAGGCAAATACTGGGGTAAATGGCCAAGATGCCACTTACCATACAATCCTGTAATGTAACCTTGCTCCTTCAATAGTTCGGTTATGGTAACTTCCTTTTCGTCTTCTAATCCCTCTTTAGAATGGGGAAACAAAACAAACAACCCTTTTCCGTCGTTAATACGCGGAGCATAACGCCCAGTCAAAAGGGCTGCCCTAGAGGGGGTACATGTTCCATGAGGAGCGTAAAAACTGGTAAACTTAACACCTTGTCCTGCTAATGAATCCAGATTTGGGGTGTTGATATCCTTGGAGCCGAAACAACTCAAATCATCAAAAGCTACATCATCGGCAAGAATATGAATAATATTAGGTCTTTGTTGAGATTGCGAATAAACCTCCTTTGAAAAAGGAAGAGTTGCGGTCAAAAACAATATTGATCCAAGAAACAAATTCATTCGGCTGTGAAAATCCATCATAATTTATTTAAATAACTTTTAAAATAGTCTAATATGTCATCAGGTTTTGGATAGAAAAACGCTCAAAAAAGAGAGCCGAATATAACCAAGCCTACTCTCTGGTTTCATTACCATAATTTACCTTAATTAAATGCGTATATAATAATTTCAATGCGTTCAGGGTAATTTTTCAAAATAAATCATAGGTTCTATGCCCAATTCCGTTCTATTAAAAAATGTATCGAAGCTTGTTTTTTCACTAAAAAAGCCACAATTCTTCAAATAAAAACACTCTCCTTCAACACCACCTGCGTAGTCTAAACGAGCATCTTTTCTCGCTGTAGCATCGGCAGTGAATTTTGCTTTGGTCATTTCGAACCAAGTGCCTTCAGTATTTCTCACCCACTGATTTAAATAAGTTCCCTTACGGGTAAATTGCCCCATTTCGGTCATGAAATTCTCAAGAAAAGAATGTGGACGAGTTAAATATGTTGAGGTTTTTGGTCTTCTAAAACTTGCAATCAGCTCCCACTGCCCAATTTCAGGAGCAAAGAAGTAGGCCGTATAATCAGTTGAATTATCATTAGTCGGTTTAGCTCCCAACAGAAAACGGTATTTGTTTCCGGCTTTCCAATCGTATATTCTGTAACTCTGTCCGCCAGACCCTTCATTACCGAACTCACCTGTTTTAACTCCATCCCCCTTTTTTAAAAGCTTAATTTTCTCATCTTCCGGGATATCATTAGGATTATCTGTTTTAAAGGAACTCCATACCGAAAATAAGATTCTGCGTTCTGTTTCGGAATTTACTTGAATACCGAAATAACCTTCGCCAAAACCATTTGCCATATAATACGAACCAACAAGATCATTTCCCTCAGGCACCTCAATTTCATTATAAAACCATTCAATATCGCCAGCTTCGGCAGGTATTTCGTAGCCCAAATGAACAGAAGGACCGCGTCGTCCCCAATAAAAATCATCTTTCACAAAATAGGTTCCCTTAGCAGTTGCTTCTCCTCCTACTACAAAATGAGACACCTCCCCAAAAAAAACATCTGTTTTAGAAATGCCCTGTAAATCGATTTGAACATATCCCTCTTCTGAAATATCAAATTCTCCTACAGGAATAAGTGTTGATTGAATATCTTTAATCACTATTTCTTTAGATTCATCCCCAATGGTTACTTTCACTTTTGAAGATCCCTTAAGCAATTTGGCTTTTATTCCCAAATTCAATTTACCCGGACTATTTACTCTGACATAAGTTCGGATGAGATTTGATTTTTCCGACCAATTGGAGAGACCAGCTTCAATGATCATGCTCTCATTTAAAGAAACATCATCAACGATCCAGGCATTTCCGCTAAGCGGCACTTCTATTACTAAATCTTCAATTGACAGATCTGTGGCTCTCTTCGAGCTTGTATTTGAAGAACATGCTGATAGAATACAAACCATCAGAAAAGAACCTAGTATTAAATATCTGCTTATTTTCATTTGTCTTATTTTTACAATCTCAAAAATGATAAATGTTCGTTACAAAAAAGTAGACATATTAGGCTACAAGGTCGACTTTTTCGCAAACTGCTACTAAAAAAACTCTTTCTGCATACTCTTTCTCATTTTTCACTAAAAAAAGAGGGTGTCCAAAATCAAGGACATCCTCTTTTTAATCTAAATGATCCAAAAATAGCTTTAACAAGATCATGACCACGTCTGTAAAAACTTATTGATTTGTGATTTGAGTCTTTTGCTCCTAAAGTCGTTAATACAACTATGTTTGGGAAACTGTTTACCTTAGAGCCACATATAATTGATATTTTCTCTCAAAGTTTTCTCCATCTTACGGCATGAAAAATCATTGTTCAAATAGCTAAAAACAACTACTTTCAATAGCATACGTGGTTGATATCCCTTACAACCTCCTACTTTGTAACCAAACATTATTTTATAAATATCTAATTGGTCAACAATAGAGCTGACAAATCTAACAGGAAAATTCTCTGGAATGTAGAAATCAAGTCATTCAGGAAACATACTTATTTGACCTTGATTATACTCTTTAAAATTAGACCTTTTAATACCTTAACACACTAAAAATGATGTTGTTCATGTGATTATCAAGTGATTGTGTAAAAAAAAGGGCGTCCATTTTTGGACACCCTTTCGGTTTAAAACAATCTGTTTTTTCATTGCAAGCTCTTCTGGATAAACCTATTTTTTTGGAATAAACTTCTGATCAATAATATTACCCTTCGTTCCCGTTACGACAAATTTTAATCCCTTAGGTGTAATTTCTACCTTTACAATACTTTCATCATCATTAATCAAAATTGGGAACTGATTATTGTCTTCTCCAACTTTAAGAAAAGAATACTCATGAGTATGAGCAGCCACCAATAAATCAATATCTTTCAAGTGTGGAGCCCACTTCTTCTGAGAATCCTGAATTCCATGGGATGGCGTAACATATTCACCATCATAAAATTCCTGACTAATAAAAGGCATATGAAGAAGAACAATTCGATATTTCGCATTTACATACTCTGACGTTTTCACATAGGCTTGAAGCCACTTCTCCTGTTCTGATCTATAACTGTCAAAATCGGCTAAGCCATAATAATATTTATTTGAATCCTCCTTGTCTTCGCCAGAATCAAGTATGATAAAATTAACTCCCTTATGAGTAAATGCACGATAGTATTTACCGTCATCAAAATGCAAAAAAGCACCCAGGTTTCGAGATTCGCTCCCTCTTGTTTCATGATTACCACGAACATAAACAAATGGTTTTTCTGATGCGAAACGCTTCACACTTACATCCAAAAAGCCATTAAATAGTTGGTTTTCATCTGTAAAATCGTTAATCATGTCTCCATTAAAGAAATAAAAATCAGGATTGGTTTTCACTCCAACTTTAAGCAATGAATCCAATACATCAGAACGTCCATGAATATCGTTCACGGTACAAAAGGAAAACGTCTCGAAAACCTTATTTTGAGTGGTGAAAGAAAAAATTTCGCTTTTAATGGTGTCACCATATATTACCCGATAAGGAGCCATTTTTAAAATATCTACCGTAAGCACCCTATACTGATATTTCGTGTCTGGCTTTAAGTCTGTTAAAATAATTTTATGAAATGAATTATTTGCATCAAACTGACCATGGATAGATGCTTTCGAAATCAAATCCAATTTATTTTCACCATACTCGATATATGAAAACCCTTTTTTATTAGTATGCCATAAAATTGCCAGATCATTAGTTCCTGCCTTTTGTAAATAGGGTCCATGCGTAATTTCAATCGCTTTGGCATTAAAAAAGGAAAGAAAGATCAAACAGAGCAATATCATTTTTTTCAAACTTAATATCATTTAGTTCTTTGTTAATTTTACAATTCATATTCAAATGGGAATTCCTCTGATTGAACATGGGTTTTATCGAACAAGCTTCTCATGTCATTAATAATTTCAGGGAATTGCTCTGATACATCGTTTTGTTCAAAAGGATCTAACTCTAAGTCGTAAAGTTCAATTTGCGAATTTACCTCAATAATCTTATTCCGAACAGCTTTCCATTTTCCTTTTCGGATAGCTTGCTTATCGCCAGTATAACCATGAAACTCCCAGTAAAGCAATTCATGATTTTTCTGTTTTTCGCCCATTAATTCAGGATAAAATGAAATACCATCCAAATCGCCAGGTGCTTTTACTCCTGCAATATCGCATAGTGTTGGAAACACGTCCCAAAAAGCAGAAACATGCTCCGAAACCACTCCTGATTTTATTTTCCCAGACCACTTCACGATAAAAGGAGTTCGAATTCCACCTTCGTATAAGGATCTCTTTTCCCCACGTAAACCACCGGAACTCTTAAAAAAGAGTGGATCATTTCCTCCTTCAACATGAGGTCCGTTATCCGAAGCAAACATCACGATTGTATTCTCGTCTAAACCATATTTCTTTAATAATGAATTTAATTTTCCGACATCAGAATCCAAATGTGAAATCATTGCAGCATAAGCCGCCCTTGGATAATTCTGTTTCCCATAATGACCGCCTGCAAAAGGAGTTTCGGCAAATTCGCCTTTGTATTTAGCCAGATACTCTTCAGGAATAACCAATTCGGCATGAGGTATTGCATAAGCCAGATACAAGAAAAATGGTTTCTCCTTATTCTCTTTGATGAAAGAAATTGCTTTTCTTGTTGTCTCATCATGACTGTACATTTTCTGCTGCCCTTTGCTATTTTCGGGATAGAATATTTTTTGATCATTTTCCCACAAATATTCAGGGAAATAATGATGGGCTTTCATTTGACAATTGTATCCAAAGAAATAGTCAAATCCCATATTTAGAGGATCACTTTCCGATCCGGGATAGCCTAAACCCCATTTTCCCACACATCCGGTACTATAGCCTGCTTCCTGAAGAAGATGAGCTACCGTTCTTGTGCCAGCAGGCATAGCCATC
This sequence comes from Labilibaculum antarcticum, assembly GCF_002356295.1. Lineage (NCBI taxonomy): Bacteria > Pseudomonadati > Bacteroidota > Bacteroidia > Marinilabiliales > Marinifilaceae > Labilibaculum > Labilibaculum antarcticum. The sequence goes on from NZ_AP018042.1 coordinate 600,637, forward strand.
TGCCCTTCTGGCTGTATCTCCTTGTTTCCCCGCACAACAGAGTGACCTGTATGTTTACCTGTAAGTAATGCACAACGTGAAGGCGCGCAAACCGTACTACCTGTGTAATGATTTGTGAATCGAACACCTTCACTGGCCATTAAATCCAGATTGGGTGTTTCGATGATCTTTTGTCCATAACAACCCAAATCTCCATAGCCCATATCATCAGCAAGAATATAGATAATATTGGGACTGGCTTGCTCGAGTTTACTTTTATGCGAACTTACACATGAGGTACTCAAAAAAAGACTAGTTACGAGCAATAGTAAACTTTGATTCATTTTCATATAACCTCTCTTTATTAAACTGTTTATTCCAGTCAATTGTCTTAAGTAAAATTTCTTCATTGAAAACTCTCAATATTATCAAATAAAACATTGTCCATACTCCAATTTATTATCGCAAAAAGTACATTTTTCAAGTTCGCCCTAACAAGACCACGATCTTAATTATAAAGACGAATTATTCCATCACCAATAATGAAACACTTTAAAAATTATTTCAATTGATATCACAACAGTTAAGCCTTTAACGCACTAACACCTAAACACTTTCACCTAATTTCCTCAAGGTAGGGTGATTACAACAACAGTACGTGATCTAATATTCTTATCGGATATAGCAATTTCATTTATCCTATTTTCTGAATTGTATGTAAACTTTGCCTTTTGCCCATTAACAAGAACTTTACTTGCTTTTTGTGTTGCTGCTAACTGTATCTCATACGATCTTTTGCTTAGCTGACCTTCGTACATTCCCTGAGTAGGATCGATTGTAATAGTATGAACATTTTTCTTACGGGAATAGTTCAACTTAGTAAGTGCTTTTTTATTTTCCTTATAATCAAGGCTTACACCATCGTCTTCGTATAATTCAAATGTCGATGACTGTCCATCTACACCTGGAAAACACCTAATCACTAATTTGTCTAGAGACTTACTTGTCATCCTATCGGTGTATTTTTGCATGGGTATTGGTATACCACCTTTAGCAAATAACGGAAATTCATAAATATCTGCACTAGCAGTAATTGTTTGATTCCCTTCATATTTTTTATTGTCGAAGAAGTTATACCAAATGCCATCAGGAAGCCACACCTCTTTTTTTGCAATTTTATTGGCTCCTGTGCCTGCTGCAGTTATCGGTGCAGATAAAAATGCATCGCCCCAAAAATACTGACCTTCTTGTTTGTACGCTTTCTCATTCTCTGGAAACTCAAAATACATTCCCCTTAACACTGGCAAAGTTTCTTTGTGTGCTTGCCAAACTGTTGAGTACAAATAAGGCATTAGTTCTGAACGCATGTGGTAAATAATACGCATACTTTTTTCTGCAGTTTCGCCCCATAGCCATGGTCTTCTGTCCAAGTTAGCATCATATACTGAATGTATCCGTAAAGATGTATTTGTTAAACCAAACTGAGTCCAACGTGTATAAAGCTCCCAAGCCTTTTCTTTTGAATCGCCATAGAAACCACCTATATCATGCGCCCAAAAGAAACATGCAGAATTACCACTCGTTACTGTGAACGGAATCTGGTATTCCAAGGACTCCCAACTCCCCACATAATCTCCCGAAAATTGTATTGGATAGCGATGACTCCCAAATCCAGACCAACGGCTGTAATTCATCCCTCGTTTATTGTCTTTCTGAGAATGTTTAAAATACAAATGATTCAACCATTCTAAGTGAGTTAAACCATATATACCACGAACATATGGGTACAAATAATCCTGTTGCCAATCCAACCACCAAAAGTCAACCCCTATCTTTTCATGAGGTTCCAATGCATATTTAAAAAAGGAATTCATATAAACAGAGTCGCCCGCATCGAATAGTGGTGTGCGGTCAATTGCCGATTTTCCCAAACTATTCATAAACTCTTTGTAAGTAGTTTCATGGGTTCGAATGCCATCATGTGGATGATCATTTAAAGCAACCTGAATGTTATCATCATTAAACTCTTTTATCAATTTATCAGGGTTTGGAAAAAGATCTTTATTCCATGAATAACCAGTCCAACCTCTATTACCAGCATGTCCTGTTCCTTCTGTTGCATCTTTTTGAGTATGCCACCCCATATCAAAAACCATAATATCCAAAGGAAAATCATGCTCTTTATATTCCTTCACAATTTGGCGATATTCATCTTCCGAATAATCCCACCATCTGCAATACCACGCGCCTAAAGCAGATTTACGAGGCAATGGAACTTCTCCACTAATCGCAGTTAAGGACTTTAAAGCTGCATTATAATCTTTATCGTAAGCAAAGAAATAACGATCCATAATACTCGCTTTGGGGCGATTTTCAATCCATCCATTTTTTAGAATGGGTTTGTAATCATCATTAATAACAAACCATCCATCACGGCTCAAAATTCCATTATCAACCTCAATGCGTCCGTTTTCACCATCAAGAGTTTGAACTGTTCCTCCTAGATTGCTCTCTTTACTATTTTCCTGATAAATCATGAACCTTTTCTCTTCCTTGCCTTTTTTGTAGAAGATTCTGAAATTGCATTGTCCAAAAGGAAATCCATCATTAAGATACTCTATCCTCATTCGAGAAGTAGATATCTGAGTCCAGCCTTTGCTTGATGTCGACAACTTGAAATCATCGCATGTAGCATCACGATTAATCGCAAAAAGTGTTGGTTCATTAATAAACTCAGCATCCTCAGCATATTCCATACGAACAAGTTCTGGCGTGATGACTGTAAAGCGTGCATTGCCTAATACAATTGGATTATTCTGACCGAAACTAGCATTAAAGCATGCAGTGAATAATAGAAGTAGAAGTGTCTGTTTTTTCATATTGAATACTGAATTTATAAAAAAGAACCTTCAGGAAGGAGAAAAGATTCATACTTGTTAACAAAAGGTGCTTCCTCGAAGGAAGCACCTTTGCAAATATTTTAACTTCGGACGTTCAACTTCGAACATCCAATGTTAAAATGCTGTATTAGTCGGCAAGAACACTGAATTCTGCACCACCAGCAAAATCCTGTCCGTTCTGTGAACTTTTGCCAGTAAAGCGAATGAAACGCGCTTTTACAGGTTTATCGAACAATACGCGCTTCTCTTTTTTATCATTAGAGAAACTACCTTCGTATATTGGTTTATCCCAGTTCTTGCCATCAAGACTTACGTGAATAGAATAGTTATTGATGTCACCGTTGGTTCCACTGTCCTGACGAGGCAAGTATGAGAAACCTTTGATGCTTTTGGCTTCGCTACAGTCAAAATCGACCCAGTGTGGATACTGCGCCACAGTTACTGAGTACATCGTGTGCCAGATTGTAGAAGGGTTACCATCAACAAGATTTTTAGCAGTGTTATCGCTGCCCGGCTCTTCACTACTTGTGAATACTACAATTGTATCAACTTTTTCGATTTTGCTGAACTTCATTGTAACTTCTGAGTCTTCGTTGCCTTTGTACCAAGCTTTAATTGTTCCCCCAGCACGTAAAGGTACAGTCTCGCTATAATACTTAGTAGCACCACCGTTTACAGAGTAACATAGTTCTGCATTAGCTTTGCTTGAAGAAATTTTTACTTCGCCGTTATAAGAACGTGTGATAGCAATTGGCACTTCGCCCGAAGGAGATACATTGGCAATTTTGTCCAATTCATGACTGGCAGGACGAATGATGAAACCAAAGTCGTTCTGACCAGCATAAGCACGATCATGACTTAGAGGTCCACCTTGTCCGCAACTTGCACCACCAAGGCCAGAAACCTTCACGTCAAGATGAAGTGTTGTGGCTCCTGCTTCTGGTAGTTCATAAATATGAGCGGCAGTTCCCATATCCTGTGCAGTATAAGAAAGTGCGCTTACTGCCATGTTACCAGTAGCAATAAATACAGCTCCTTTTGTATCGACCTGACTACCCTTGGTCAAAGCACACCAGCGAGTTTCTTCGTGATTTGCCATGTCCTGAGGTTTTGGGAAGTTTACAAATTCTTCTTTTACAGTAGTTGTGTATTTCTGTATAAACTGACCTGTCATACGGTCGTTGTAGTTACCGATAGGGCCACGTCCGTAATAAGTGAAGTAATTATATGCTCTTGGAATTGTCATTGAGTAACCAAGTCGTGGAAGTACGAAATTTGGTTCATTTGAAGTAATACTTGACTGTAACTCAATTGATCCGTCCTGATAAACTGTCCAGATCTGGTTCGTTACAAAACGGAAATCATCTTCCCCAAATTTATGATTCGTAAGCTCTTCAACTGTAATTACGTTGCCACTTGTACCACCATGCTGGCGTGCCGCATTTGGAGCTTGAGAAACAACTGTGAAAGCCAATGTAGCAGTTCCGTCGGCATTGGTGCGAATTTTAGAACTAGTCGCTTTGTGTTTCAGGTTATGAAGACCTTTTTCATACCAGCTGCGGTATCCCCATGTATCATTATTTACAAATGCTCGAAATGCGTCAAGTTTTGGACCATTACCATCGGCAATGATTGTCTCACCATTGTAAGTAAGTCCGTAAAGTGAACCATCAGCAAGATTAAATTTAGCTAAAAAGTCTTCCCCACTAAGGATCTTGATGTTGTTGCCAGCATCTAAGATTTCAACCTTATCGCTGCCATTTGCTTTAGCTACATCAGCAATTGCTGGAATTTCGCTTTTCGCTTTGATCAAGAACTGAGCTTCAGCCTGAACAAAGTCGTTGTCTGCCCAAGGCTGATCTTCTTTCAGTGTAAACTGAAGTTTTACGAAGTACTCAGAATCAAGTTTTAGATCGGCAAATTTATAAGGAATTGAAACAGTTGTTTTAGTCCTTGCATCGATTGGAGAAAGAGTAAGTTTACCATCTTCAACTTCAGAACCATTTTCCCAAATCGACCATTTCAGATCATAATCGGCAAGAGATTTAAAATAGTACTTATTGAAGATCTCGAAAGATCCTTTTTTGATATCAAGAGTCTTGACACCAATATTCTGGTATACTTTTTTCACTTCATAGTACTGAGGCTTTGGATCGCGCTCAGCAAAAATGATACCGTTCATTACAAACTGTCCACTATTGGGTTTGTCACCAAAGTCACCACCGTACGCTAAGTAACGAGTACCATCTTTTCTATAGTTGTAAATGGATTGGTCAACCCAGTCCCAAATTGCGCCACCACAGAAAAAATTGGTAGACTCAATCGCATCCCAATAATCAATTAGGTTACCACAGGCATTACCCATAGAGTGGGCATATTCAGAGATATGAAATGGATATTTAATATCCATTTTACCAGTTACCGCATCTTTCATCCAACCAATAGATGGATACTGATTTGAACCCATATCAACAATACTGTTGTTACGTTCGTACTGAACTGGACGTGATGCATCAATTTTTTTCAGTGCATCGTAAGCATGAACAAAATTTTTACCTGGACCTGCTTCGTTACCAAGAGACCAAATAACAATAGATGCGTGATTTTTATTCTGGTGAGTCATTTCTACAACACGACCAACGTGAGCATTTTTCCACTCTGGCGGGTGAGAAAGAGACGCCTCACCGTAGTAGTACTCATGTGATTCTATGTTGGCTTCGTCTTCCAGATAGATACCGTATTTGTCACAAAGGTAGTACCAGTGTGGTGCTGGTGGGTAATGAGAGTTACGAACATGGTTGATGTTAGCACGTTTCATTAGCATCACTTCTTCTTTCATATTCTCACGAGTCAAAGTATGACCTGTTTCTGGATGTGTTTCGTGACGGTTTACACCTTTAAGTTTTACTGTTTTACCATTTACATAGTAGTAACGACCAGCTAGACCGAATTCATCGTCTTTAGCCAAAGTATTTTTGATGACCACTTCACGGAAACCAGTGTAAATAGAAATCGTTTCAACAACTTTGCCAGTCTTATCTTTCAGTTCTGCAACAAGTGTATAACGATAAGGAAATTCCGCAGACCACTGGTTTGGAGCAGTCACGTTCATGACAGTTGTAGTCGCTTTCTCAGCACCAGCATTTACAACTGGAACAGATGCCGTTGCAATAGCACCAGCAACAACTTCATTGTTATCAGAATAAAGTTTGTTAGCAAAAAGTGAGTAGTCTACTTTATAGCCTTTAGCCACTTTTGCAGTGAAGTTACGGATATCGGCAGTAATTTTCAGTGAGCCGTTCTCGTAGTTATCATCAAGTTCAGGAATTGCGAAAAGGTCACGAATCTGTACTTTTGGAGTAGAATAAAGTTGAACGGTACGGAAAATACCTGGAAGGCGGAACATATCCTGTGCTTCAAGGAAAGAACCGTCTGAGTTACGGTAAACTTCAGCAGCAATTACGTTATTGCCTTTTTTTACATATTTGCTAATATCAAAAGTAGCCGCATTACGTGAGTTTTTTGAGAAACCAATGTATTTCCCATTGATCCATAGGTAGAAGAAAGAATCTACACCATTGAATTGAACAAATATTTCGCGTCCATCCCAGTTTTTTGGAATTTCAAAATCGCGACGGTAAGACCCTACTTCATTACGTGCTTCGTAAGTTACCCAATCTTTCGCAGGCTCACGCATCACGCCGCCTTTCCAGTCATCAACTTTTACACTGTGTTGAAAGATAACAGGCTGGTTACAATAGATTGGCGTACCATATTTCTGACCGCCCTCTTTACCAAGACCATAAATATTCCAATTAGAAGGAACAGGAATTTCACTCCAGTTACTTACATCAAAGCTAGGTTTGAAAAAATCTACAGGACGCAGTTCCGGACGTTTTACCCAGTTAAACTTCCAGTCACCATCAAGTGACTTCCAGTACTCCGCATTTTCTGGCAGTACTTTACGAGCACTTTCGACATCTTTAAAAGAATAAAAAGTAGCACGAGGCTGTTCTTTATTATGAGCGATGTGAGATGGTAATTCCCACTCTTCACCAGTCGGAGCATTTTTATCACCATAGGTGAAGCCCTCAAGCTGTGCCGAGGCTTCATAACAATGTGTAGCAAAACACACAAGCAATCCGATTACAGTTTTTTTCATAGAGTCTCTTTTATTTACTTTGTATTTTTCAAAAGCTTAGATACGACAGGCTTAAAAATTTCACGAGTCAACTGATATTAGCAGACTTAAACGATAATTAAATGGTTTACTTTAGAAAAAAATTGACCTTTACTTTAAATATCCAATAACTCATATCAAAAACAGTTTAATTATTTTATTCAATTTCGTTGATAAAAGGAACCATCCAGTATTTCCTCAGGAGAAAACTAAACAATAGGCTTATTAGGAAAATGGTACAAGTATATTTTTTTTCATTTTAATATATTTTACAAATTTAGAATAGGCTTATAAAACCAGTAGTAAGCTTAGTTTCTCTTACACCTCAAAAATGAAAAATCTCCATTATAAAAAAGTGGACATATTTAGTAATAAGGTAGATTTTTCCGCAATCCATTCAACTTAGCAATTTACAATCACTTATTTTACTGAAAATACCGGTACAGAGCTACTTTTAGTTACATACCAATGTTAAGATGAGAATCCTCTTAACATTCATTTTTTTGCAAAAAAAAAATAAAACAGTTAGTCATGTGTAACGATACTACCCCACCAGTTGTTTCCCGGATTAAAATCTTTTGAAAGATATTCCAAGCGTTTTTTTTCCAAACGAGGCAGTAAATTATTTTTCACATTTTCTAAATATTTTTGTTCCAAAAACTCACTGTATTCCGGATCCTTTCTCGGATAAATTGCTCCCACATTATCCAGATACTCAAATAATTTATCACTTAATTCACCAACTAACTCCGGATACTCCTCTGCCAAATCATTCATTTCTTCCGAGTCATCTACTAAGTTGAAAAGTTCTTTATGTCCATCTTCATAATAATGAATAAGCTTCCACGTTCCGATACGAATGATTGATGAAGGCTCACCACCTTGATTTCCATAATGTGGATAATGCCAGACTAATGGTCTCTTTTCAATTGATTTTCCTTGAAGTAAAGGAACTAAGCTAAGTCCGTCGCTATGCTCTTCAGGCCTTAAATCCAATCCTGCAAGTTCTAATATTGTAGGGTAGAAATCTGAACCCATAACGGGAGTATCAGAAACCTGACCTGCATTTAACCCAGGTACTTTAATAAAAAAAGGTTCGCGAGTACCTCCTTCAAATTGAGATCCTTTCCCTCCCTTTAAGGGTAAATTCGATGTAGAAAAAGCATCTCCAGAAGATACGCCACCATTATCAGAAGTGAAAATTATGATGGTATTATCATCCAATCCTAAGTTTTCCAATGCACTCACTACTTTTCCAATGGCATCATCCATTGATTCCACCAAACCCGCATATACCGGATTATCCTGAACCTGACGAGTTGGTAAAAAATGTCCCATCTCGAACCCCTTATTTTTGAGCCCATTTTTTTCTGCCTTCAAACGATACTTATTCCATTTATTCTGAGTTGTTTGAATTGGTCCGTGAACTGCATAAAAAGAAAGAAATGCAAATACCGGCTGTCCTGTTTCATTAGAATTATTCTCTTTCAAGAAACTTATCGTTTCATCAGCTAAGCGTATCGAAAGATTCTCTCCGTCTTGTCCATCTTTAAGATTAGGATTTTTATATGGAGAAAAATATCCATTGGCAGGATGTCCTGCATGATAACCTCCTTTATTAATATCAAAACCATGATCTTCGGGCCAAGAACCTTTACCTCCAAGATGCCATTTACCAGCAAAAAAAGTTTTATATCCACCTTCTTTTAAAGCCTCAGGAAGCGTAACAAATTGAGATGGTAAATCGTGCACATAAGAAGCAGGTAATAATTTATTGTGCCTTTTCATATTCCTCCAGGCTTCTCCGGATGGTGCACCAATCCAATCAGTAACTCCATGTCTTGCAGTAAATTTTCCTGTCATAATACTCGCACGGGAAGGACTGCAAACAGCACAGGCTGCATAACCATTGGTGAATATCATTCCCTGATTAGCAATACCATCAATATTAGGTGTTTCGTAAAACTTACTCCCCATACAGCTCATGTCATAATACCCAAAGTCATCAGCTAATATGAAAAGAACATTTGGCTTTTTTACTTGTTGAGAAAACAATCCACAGGAAAGTATACCTGCTGCCACTAATAATAATGCCTTTTTCATTATCTATATTTTAAACTTCAATAATTATTCAGAAGGATAGTTGAAACTATTTTAACGTTTCTAATTTCAATTGAATCTCAAAACTGAAGATATCTCCTTCAAGTTGGTATTCAGGATGAGTTTTCGCTCCCCAGGAATTATCACCTCCAACACCCATCTGACGATCATCAAGATTGATCATTGTAAATGGCCGCTTTACAATATCGTTGATGTGACGATTTTTGATCTTCACACCTTTTTTCTGTCTGCCATCGGATCTTTCTGCCGATTCAAAATCACTATTAAATTGATGAAACATGCTAAAATCAAAATGCGTTTTCGTACTCATGCGAATTATTTGACCTGTTTTTGAATTGCTCAATTCTGCCCATCTTACGTCACATCGATTTCCGTTTTCCTGAGGACGAACATAGGGTACATAAAGATCTTGAACAGAAGCCTGATACAGACCAACAAAAGCGGCTGTTTTTCTGTCCCAATAATTTTCGAATGGTCCACGACCAAACCATTTCACATGATTAAAATCCTGATTCACAATAAAATTCAGACCAAAACGAGGTAACTCGGGTAAGTTTTGATCTAGTTTTCTCATTTGTTGTTGGATTGTAACACTACCATCTGCCTGTATCAAATAAGTTTGCGATAAGTTTGCGACTATATTATTACCTTCCTCATCAGACAAGTCAAATTGATAACGAATACTATAAGTAGACGAATTAATCCTTTCAATATCATAATTTGTTACCTTCAGTCTCGATTTCACATCTCTCCAAATACGACATCTCTTATCCAAACGATTACCATAATCATTATCAATAGGTGATCTCCATAGATTAAATTCAAGAGCATTTTCCAAAATTTCTTTGCCGTTGGATTTCCAAGACACAAGTTGTCCTTTTTCATGATTGAATTGAACTGAAAAAAGATCATTGAAAACAAGTACGGATGTTTTATTTTTCTTTATTTGAAGCTCACCTTTAACACTACTTAAAATTGGTTCTGCCTCATCAAAATCTACCTTAAACTGCTCGCTGGCGTATACATGTCCTGCAGGATACAATGCATCCACATCCTCTTTCACTAAGTAGACATTCAGGAAATATTCAGCATCTACCTCCAAATTGGAAAGTTGATCATACAGTTCGATCTTACTTTCTTCTCCAGCTTTCACATCAGGACAAAGTATTGTCCCTTCTTGTTGAACCAGACCATTCTTTTCCAAACGCCATTTCAATTGGAACTCTTTTAAAGAAAGAAAGGCATAGTTATTTTGAATAGTAAGTTTACCTTCAGCGAGGTTTTCAGAAATAAATTTCACATGTTGATAAACCTTTTTCACCTCGAAATATCCTGGATGTGCAGTCCGATCAGGAAAAACGACGCCGTTGATGCAGAAATTTCCATCACTGGGAGTTCCTTCCGGTCCAAAATCACCACCATAAGCCCAATAAGGTTCACCTTTTACATCATGCTGAAGAATTCCTTGATCAACCCAATCCCATATAAACCCTCCTTGCAGGGCAGGGTGTTTTTCAATCATATCCCAATATTCCTTCAAATTCCCCAAACTATTTCCCATTGCATGAGCATATTCACACATAATCAAAGGTTTAACCGGCTGGCTATTTGCATACTTACCAATATATTCAATTGATGGGTACATAGGGCAAAATACATCTGTATTCCATTCTTTTCCTGCTCCTTCATATTGAACAATTCTTCCATCATCCTGATTCTTCAAATAAGAATAGGTTTCATAAAAACAGATGCCATTACCGGCTTCATTCCCTAAAGACCAAATAATGATACAAGCATGATTTTTATCTCTTTCCCACATTCGTTGTGTACGATCTAAATGAGCCTTTATCCATTGTGGATTATTACCCAAAGTTCCACCTACATTTCGACTATACCCCATTCCGTGTGATTCAATATTCGCTTCATCAATCACGTAAAATCCATACTGATCGCACAATTCATAAAAACGTTTGGTATGAGGATAGTGACTGGTGCGAATCGCATTGATATTACAGCCCTTCATCAAAGCCAGATCTTTCAGAAGGGTTTCCTCATCCATTACATGCCCATTTACCGGATGATGCTCGTGCAGGTTTACACCTTTTAGCAATACATAAGCACCGTTTACCAAGAGTAATCCGTCTTTAATTTCCACTTTACGGAATCCAATTCGGGACTTCACCGATTCCAGCACATTTCCTTTTTTATCTTTTGAAAGAATGGTCAAGTCATATAATTCAGGGATTTCAGCTGACCAGCTCTTCACATCTTTAAGTTTGTTTTCGAAACGAAATTCATTAAAAGAATTTGCATCTATGGATTGCTCCTGCTCATCAGCCAAAACAAGTTTGCCCTCAGCATTCTTCAATTCATAGCCAACAATCACTTTCTTATTTTTCCCTGTTTTATTTTCCAGATTGATTTTCAGATCCAATACTCCGTCCTGAAAACTGTCGTCCAGAGAGGTGATGACTGCATAATCTTCAATTCTAAGTTTTGGCTGAGCAAAAAGATATACATCACGGTCGAAACCAGTCAGTCGCCAAAAATCCTGAGCTTCGAGGTAATTGGCATCGCTCCAGCGAAACACCTGAACGGCCAATAAATTCTCACCTTCTTTTAAATAGGAAGTAATATCAAACTCAGCCAGAGTTTTAGACCCTTTGCTCATTCCTACCTCTTGTCCATTCAACCAAACATAGAAAGCGCCTTTTAAAGCAGAAAACCGCAAGTACACTTGTTTATGATCCCAACCTGATGGTAAGGTAAAAGTCTTACGACAGGAACCAACCGGATTGTAATCGTGAGGTACATGAGGAGGATTGGGCGCTTCGAGTTCGGTGATAACCGCACGGGTATCAGCAAATTCATATTCTGTGTTCACATAAATGGGGACCCCAAAACCTTGAATTTCGAAATTACCAGGCACATTGATTTCGTCCCAGTTATTTGTACTATAACTGGATTCTTGAAAACCAATAGGCCGATGGGCCGGGTTTTTCACCCAATTGAACTGCCATTTACTATTTAGAGATAAAACGGAATTATCGTCCAAATTGGAAATAAATTCAGTACGGGCTTTCTCTTTTCCTCTTCCCACCATTTCGGGATTCTCTAATTCGGAAGGAAATTTATTTTGTGCAGAAACAAAAATTACTCCTGTAATACACACCAAACTTAAAAGTAGTTTCTTCATTATCAATATTAAAAAGGTAATAAATTACTATTCATTCTCTTTTTAAGAGCATAAATATATAAACCATACCAATAACCCACAGGTTATTCTATTTCGTTTTAAATATCCAAATCATAATTTTTAATCACAAGACTATTTGTTTACGTTCCAATTTATTTTAAAAAGAAACTCAAATAATCACAAAACGATAACAAACATTTACAAGCCTTACAGAAATCCCAGTATTTATATAGACTCGTAAACTGAAGAGATGTATGCCACTCGCATATTTTGATTACAAATGAAATACAGCAAAAGATTTACCGTATTGCTGATTATTTTAGATCGATATCTTTTACTGGAATAGCTTCAAATAATAATATTGATGATGCAGGAATAGTGAAGATTCTTGTAACGCCAATTTCAAAAGATAATCTTTGGGCACTAAAGTCAAAAGGGTCTACTAGTATAAAATCAGTATAATCGCTTTTTGGAATATTAAAAGCAGTTAAAGGATCTAATGAAATAGTATCTGCCTTTGCGGATGGATTCCTTAACATTAAAATAGCTTTGTCTTTACTCCATGATGCAACTCCATACAACTCACTATGTCCTGGATTACCACCAATAAAATGTGCATCTAACAAAACATCATGATTGGCATGTCCCCATTTGGCTGCTTCAGCTAGCACATCCCAGCATTCTTCAGTCATTAAGCTAGGCGTGATATATAGCTCCTGAAGGTTTAATCCTTGAGCAAAATAATTTTTTACTTCATCTCGGAAATCTTGTAGATTAGCAAATTTAGTCATATCAAGCGGATTACCGTCTGCATCATGACTATATGATTTTCCCTGATAACTTACACCCTGGCCAATTCCATGTATCATAAGTGAATTAAGGGGAACCAACGGATTGTGATAAGTTAACTTATACGATTCTGAATCTCTATAGGTGACTTGCTGATCTCTTGTCACATCAACAGCTCCTCTTGCATCATATCCCTGTCTCCAAAATGAATCAAAAAACCACAAAAAGTAAGGTGATCCCCAAGTTCCAACCGTTGCATTAATAAATACCTGGTTGTTTTTCTTCCTCATCTCCTGCGACAACTTAGCTACTGCATATACATCTTCAGAACCAGAAATTCTATCGAATTTAAAACTCTGCACATCACTATCCATCTTTTTAAAAACAGCAGTCTTGAAAATAGAATAATAATTTGATCCGCTTATTTTAAATGTACCATCAGTATGAGTTTCGGTATTTGAATTAACCTTCCTGGCAATTGCAACTCTTTCGGCCACACCGCCATAACCACCTGCAGGAGACATCCAAAATCCCATATTGGCTCCATATTTAGCAGCAGCTTCTTTTAATGGGGAAATACCATTTGGGAACTGACTTTTATTTAATTCCCAGATCGTACTGGCAGTATTATTATTAAGATCGTCATAACCATCATCAACAATAAAACCTTTTAAGTTTACGCCTCGCTCAACAACCAATTCCTGACCAAATGCATTGATTCTATCTATTATATTGGTTTCATTAACAGCAGAATCATTAATATCCCACCAAGTGTTGTAGTGAAGAAATGCATAATGCTCACGAATTCTTTCACGCTCTAGATAGTATTGAAAACCACGGCGTGCCTGATTGCTAGAAAAGACACCAATGGCTGAGGTTTGCGTAAAACTCTCACCTTCATGGGTTAAATACTGTCGAGGAAAATAAGCCGTTGCCTGATCGTTAGTAACAAAACATTGAGCGACAGGCGTTTCCTGTCCAAAGAAAAATTGTCCTGCCAAAAAGGGAGAACCAGCATCTCTATCTACTTTTATTGCACCTGCTCCTGTGATATCAATCATATAAATGCGGTCGATATCCCAATCTCCGGCTGTTGCTGTAAAACTTATTTCCTGGTTGATATAATTGGATTCATCTCTTAAAATTGCACTCCATGTTAACGATAGTTCTTTATCTCCAGAACTATAAATAAATGGAATAACAACTTTCCATCCATTAAATCGCTCCCTAACTCTTAAAGATTGTGAATTACCAATCAATTTTTCTATCGACGCCGTTCCTGCAGTCATCTTTGAATCAATAATTGTACTTTCATCATTTAATACTAATTTAAAAAGCTCACCCACCTGCAGATAGTTTTTAGAGTTGTTTTCTAAATCTGAAATAGTGGTAATTGAAAGATTATTAAAATCTAACTGAAATGTGAATGACAATACATTGTTTGAAAAGGTATATTGACTACCTGTATTTATTAAATTAGCAGAACCAGGATTTTTACCTGAATAGTTGGTTGCATTGCCAAAACTGCATATCATTATCAACATTGCTGCTATTGCAATAAATCTTTTAAATTTATAATCTTGTTTTCCTATCATGTTATTTGTTTATACATTAAATTTTGGTGAAAATTATACAGAACACTATTCGATTATTCTGCAAAAACTATTCAATTCTGGTCAAATTAGCATCTCCCAGATCATAAGTACCTAGCATCCCTAGAAGGAAAGATATCCCTATTCATTTTTGATTTCTCATCTAAATAAACGTAACTCTTCTGTACAGCTTAATCATTTTATTTATTTCATTCCTTTCTTTAATTCTTATGTCGTTTCGACGAGCCTTCCAACCCCTCTCTAATCGGCTCAATAAAAGCAAGTTACGCTCAATAACGAGTTTTTAAAATCATTAAATAAACTTTCTATGAATAATTGAACCTATATGCCAGTTATCCTCTGCTAAAACAGCATTGAATGCATCTTTAGCTTTAGTTATATTTCCTAAACCAAGCTGTCCTAATCCAATTAAATAAATACAAAATAATTTATGTCGTTTTTGCAAGTCTTCTTCAAAAATTAACAAATCAGGTAAAGAGACTGCAAAATAATCCATTTTAAAAGGTATCTCCTTATTCTTCAATCCATATTCCAATAAATTTTGGAATCGGCTTGTGGCTTCTTCTTCACGATTTAACTTGCGTAAAGCCATTCCCTGATAAAAGATTTTATCGGGCGACTGATCGTTATAATACATAACTGCTGCGGGAACAGCATCTCCTTCACTGGCTTTTTCCCAATATTTATTGGCCAGTTTCAGATCTCCTAATCCCTCATAAGCATTAGCCATCCAATAATGAATATCATTTTCCAAAGCTCCAATTAATTTCCCTTCACCTAAATTATGAGGATAGCTTTCGGTAGCCTTCAAATACTTAATAGCATCAATATATTGCTTCTCTTCGATAAGTTTCTTAGCAATTTCAATATGACTGTATAGATATTGACCTGTTACTTTTCCTTCTCCTCCTTCCCAAGGATGGAATTTTCGTCTCATGATCAATTCCAAAGCTTTCTCTTCTTCTCCCTTCAAATTATAAAGATTGAGTTTCTCCAAATATAAATCATCTCTAAAATCAACTTGTTCTGGGTAATTTTCTAATAAATATAAACGATCCTCTAATGAAACATTCATTTTCTTATATAGCTGATCTAGCTCCATCAAAACTCTGGCGTCAGTTTTATCCAATTCAAAAGCTTTTTCCATAGCTTCTCTCGCAGATTCAGGTTTGTTCTGTTTATTGTAATAAGCCAAAGCCAAATTGCGAAAAACTGTCGGGAAGGTTTGGTCTAGCTGACAACTCTTTTCCCAGCAAAATAAAGCTTCATTATACTGACGTGCTGCATACCATAAATTCCCTAAATAATAGTATGCACGAGCATCGGAGGGGTTTGCTTCAACTGCTTGCTGTAAAATAAGTAATTCCTCCAACTTGTTTGGAAAGCAATAATCTGCCGGCATTTGAGATGCAATCTTATAATTTTCAATAGATTCCTTAACACAACCGGCTTTTTGTAAATACCAGGCTTTGCTATACAAAGCCATTGGGTAAATTTCGGTTTTGCCTTGGGTATAAAGTGTTATAAAATCGCTTGCATTGGTATAGAGGCCACTCATGGCGTAATCGAGAGAAAATTCGATGTAGTTGTGTACATTATCACGCATTAATTCCTTTAGTTCGAACAAGATTGCAGTATCATTCAGAAGAAGGTATTTTTCGTAAAGTGCTCCAAAATTAAAGCGATCCATTTGTAGTGAATCTTCGATTAAATGCAGCGCCTCCTCTTTTTGTCCTACAATTCGCAGCAAACTTACTTTTAAGTGTCTTGCTTTTTGATTCACCCAGTTTTTCCACAAAGAGCGATCGATAAGTTCCAATGCCTTATGGTATTCTCCTTTTTCAGCAGCTATTTGAGCCAAATTAAAAAATGAACTGTCCTGAAAAGCGGCATTCCACGTGGCTTTGTAAAATTTGTCGTAAGCTTCGTTTGGTTTTCCTAACATTCGCAGACAGCAAGCCAAATTGTACAATGGTTCTCCATCATATGGATTGGGGTTTCGCTCGGTAAGTGTTTCGATGGCTTTTCTGAAATGTATTTCGGCTTTAGAAAACTGACCGCGACGCAAAAGCCATAAACCCATGGCGTTGTTGTTGCGTGCATCGCTTGGTGCCCGGCACAAGGCCTCCAAATAATAATCGGTTGGATCATAAGTTGCATGTCTGTATTGTTCCAGATGCAAGCCTCTTAAATAAAGTTGTTCGATTGATTCTATTTCCTTTGGTAATTTGGCGGGTTTTGCTGCTTCGGGCTTGTTTTCTTCGGCTTCTTCTACTTGCCAATCAACCAATAAATTCCCTTGATGATCTCGAACAGTCAGGGAACAATCTTCTCTGTTCACGCGTGCATCAAAGGATTGATCGAAGCTCATTTCCGGATATAAATCCAAGACTTGTTCCATAATCAATTTCCCTTTTTCCTCTAAGCGAATAATTGCCTGAGGATATAAAGCGGTTGTGTACACTCGAACACGTACTTTCCCGTCTTGTATCTCCAAATTAAGCATGGCCTCTTTCGTTGCATTTTTTAGCACGCCCAAATCGCGATAAGGCATAAAATATTGTTTAAAGCTTTTTTCTTCGTAGGCTTGCAACCAGGTAAAGTCGGGCTGATTGTCGGTATATACACCGCACATGAGTTCAATGTATGGGCCGTCTTCATCGGTTAGGTTTCTATCCCATGCTTGTCCAAAGTCACCATTTCCCCAGGTCCATTGCTTTTTACCAGGTGACACATGATGATCGGCCACATGTAGTAAGCCTCCCTTACTGTCATTTTCGTAACCTCCTACAAAGTTATATTTCGAGTTAATTGCCATATAACTGGTTGGAACGGGAATGTTCTTGTATTTAGAAATGTCTACACCTGCCGAGTAATCGACTTTATAGTAGGTGCCTTTTGCAATTGGAAAATCAGATACATCACGTTTTCCATGATCGAAAACTGCATTCACATCGGGAGGAAAGACGGATTGGTAATCGTCGTTTACCTTAACGGCAGGGTTTGCCCACCATAAGAAAGTTTGAGGGAAAGGCGTTCTATTAAACAGTTTCACCTTAATTTCCATGTAAGCCTTATCGGGATATAGGGTAAAACCAGCCATTCCCTTGGTGCGAAACATACGTTCCAATTCGCTGCACCAAACACTTACGCTTCCATCGACATTTTGCTCAATTAAAGAGTCTAAAGGATCGTAAGTGGAGGGTCGGTGGTGTTGTGGCCAGTTGAACTCAATCCCTCCTGATATCCAAGGACCAGTAAGACCAACCAAAGCCGGCTTAATTACTTGATTGTAATAAACAAAATGACGTTGCTTGATTTTATCGTATGCCATTTGTACACGTCCTCCTAACTCAGGAAGAATCATGATTTTCAAATATTTATTTTCCAGATAAATGGCATCCCATTCTTTATCTTCTTTTAGGTCTTCTATTTTTTCGATAACGGGGTAAGGATAAACTGATCCGCTACTTCCCTGATAAACCCGTTTCTCCAAAAATATTGGATTCTTCTCTGGTTTTCCAATCCCATAGGTAGGAATCACTACTTTTTCTTTCCAGGCTTTTACTGTATTTTCCATACATCTTTATTTTATCAGCAAGAAATTTCTCTTGCCAATTTTCACTCTTTTTTATTTACATTCAAACGCAACAATCCTTACCATTCACCAACAGATGCATTCAAACTACTGTTGGTGAATTTTAATTTTTCTTCTACACAATCTAATTCTTAGTAATATAAGCAATGGCACTAATCATGAGATTGCCACCTCTTGTGCATTTTGCTTTTAGTATCAGTTTTCCGTCGTTGGAGTCTTCCCGCATTACATTCAGCTTCACCCATTCTCCCTCTTTACTATGAGCTCCTAAAATATAATCACGTCCTTCAAAATTGAGAACACCTTTTCTTCCCTGGTTGTTCCAATCATGAAAAAACACATAAAATTCTCCTTTAATTCCTTCCGGCGTCTTTATCAAAATCTCCAGCTCGCTACCTACCCAACAAGAGCTTTGTTCATCTTTATACGAGTTTCCTTTTTCAATTTTATAATCTACTTTATTCGCAATTACTACCTGATCGGTTTCTTTTGCCCATGATGAATTACCATTTTTTTTCATCTTGGCTGCTGATTTCACGTAGAGTATCGCCTCTTCGAATCCTTTGGGTGCTAACGAAGTTGCGAGCTCGAACTTTTTAAATTTCTCAGTTAAAAAAGGTCTGTCAAGCTCTAAATTTGGATGAAACAGATCACTCTTCATGTAATTTAGCAAGCTATACTTTAATTGGCGTACCTCTGGAAATTGAGTTCTGCTTTCAGAAAGATCGTAACCGCAAACCAATAATTTCCCTTTGCCATATTTTAATTCAAATATAGATCCCAATTTATGGTTGTAATGAAAATCGCCTACAGGCTGAGCAATTGACTTATAGTCTTCTGGGAAAGAATCCAGAGCAAAGCCATGAGCTCCTTTGCAAATGTTCCACCATTGCCAATCATTGTAATTTTCTGTTGGAAAATCGGCAAAAGCCGGATGTTTATCCTGTACAATTAAACCTAAAGTTTCGATGCTTTGACCCGGGAAGAAAGATGCTGACCAATATAAAGGTTTCCATGCTGCAAACTTTGTATTAGCAGGATCTCCGCATTGATGAGCCAACAGCAGAACTTTTCCTCCTTGTTCCAACTTATTAAAAGCTTCGGAATTTAAACTTTCGGTAATTAAAATGTCATCCTGCTTCAAGTCCAATTGTTTTGGATAAATCCAGATGTGCCAGGCATTCACAAATTCGGTACCTTGAACACTTAGTTGCAATGTGTATTGGGAAGCTTTCTTTACGTCGGGTAATTTTACTTCCAGAACGCCAACTTTTAATAATGTTCCCTTCTGATAATCAGCAGCAGAAAAGACACCTTCAAGTAATTCTTCTTCAATATCCGAAACCAAACTCCATCTAATGCTTTGATTATTTAAATCGGCTTCACCAAAATGATGTAGTAAAACTTCTGATTTTAATGAGTCTCCTCCCCAAAAAGTATAGGACGGTAATTTTACCAAAGGAACAATGGTATTGCTAAATTGGCGAAACTCTTCGGGGGTAACAATTCCTTTCGAATCGTAAAAACAATCCAACCACCCAATTAAAGCTTCTCCTTGTCCCTGATAATCCTGCATACTCAACAACTGAATTCCCGCACAAGAAGGGGTGCGCATAAAGGATTCTATTTCATCTTTGTACAACAAAACAGAAAGTTTACCCGAAGCTTGATGCAGCTCCTTGTCCTGAGAAAAAACACCATTCTTTTTAGCCTGTTCTCTAAAACCTTCTAAATTTCGGGCACGAAGCACACCAGTATATTTGTCAATTTCTTTCCATTCAGGATAAACCGGCCACTGACCAATTTCATGGGCAATTACAGGAACAGGTGTTTGTCCGTAGTTTTTCTCATAATCCCAATTGTTGTTGTTGGTCATGTGCTGACGTACTCCTCCAATGCCAGGGTAACTATGGGTTGCTGAGTATTCACAATTTGGGGTTACCGTTCGGGCTGTAGAGGCTGCATACAAACGACGTGAGTCTTTTTCTTTTGCCTGACGCATCCATTCACCCATTACATCAAAATCGGAGTTTCCTAACTCATTTCCAATGCAAAACAGAATGAAAGACGGGTGATTCCCATAGGTGTCGAGAACACGATTAATTTCCGCTTTTACAAATTCTGATGCGTCGGGGTTATCTGGTCCTAACCCTTTAGGTTCACCTTGTGTGTACATTTCGGGTCTGTCTTTCGACTCTTCTTTACTTAAAGCCATCCACCAATCGATCCATGTTGAAGCTTCTGCCTGAATATATATTCCTAACTCATCGGCTGCTGTAAAAGCCGCTTCGGGCGGACACCATGAATGAAAACGAACGTGATTTAATCCATACTCTTTATAAATTCGGAAAATACGCTTCCATCCTTCTACATCCATGCTTGGATAACCTGTTAATGGAAAATGAACACAATCCAGATTTCCTCGTAAAAAAACAGATTCGCCGTTTATTAAAACATGACTTTTGGATGCTGAAACCTTACTAAAACCAAAATTTGTTTCGTAAGTATCAACAGATTCTCCATCTTTCAAAGTTGCCTCCAATCGATAAATAGCCGGGTTGAATTCGTTCCACAGTTTGATCTTGTTAGTAATGGGAATAACAACTTGTTGCTGCATATCTGTTACTGACACCAAGCTTTCAACAAGCAGCTTATTATTTGATGTATCGAACACTTTTACTTCAAGAGAAGTAGTTAATCCTCCCGTTTTTGAAAGCTTCACATCAAGTTCAAGTTGATTGTTTTCTGCATAGGGAAAAGTACGAATACTCTCAATATTAAGATCGTTGCGGGCTTGTAACTCTATTTTACCTACAACTCCATTCCATATGGATTGAGTGTACTCTCCGTAAGCATGTCCCTTATCGCCCATATTGCGAATGAGGCTATTGTCAATTCGCAATGTTAAACGGTGTTTTCCTTCTTTAAGAACTCCTAAATGATGCACGTGAGGCGTTGCTAAAGCATCTTTTGTGCTTAACTCTTTGCCATCAACATAAATTTTAGACTGCCACAGTACGCGTTCTAACAATAGAGTAATTTCCTTATCTTTCCATTCCTCTGGAATCTCTATTTCGCGCTGATACCATGCTGCACCAATATATTTATGTACTCGGGTTAAAATCCCATAGTCAGATCCACTTGTTTTCTCACCATACCCAGCTTCATCTGTTGTACCCGGAAGCTTAATTTGATCTTTAAGATCTTGATTAAACCAAGATTGCTGAACACCTACATTTTCGGGATCGAGTTGAAAAGCCCATTCTCCAGACAGATCAACTTGTGATTTTTGAATTGGTGCGCATGCTCCCAAAAGACACATGAATATAATTAGTAATAAATTTAACCGTTTCATTTCATTAAATTTTAAGTTCATTTTCTATTTACCAAGTTCAAAAGGCTTCACGATCTCAGCTTATACTTCAATTACTGAATCGTCAACTCTTCATTATCCAAATCTACTTCCTTCCTGTTCATTCTTTTTAACACAATATTCTTACCCAAGACATCCTCACCTATTTTATTTCCGGATATTTTCACATTCAAACATGCATCAATCAAAAAAGAAGCCTTTTGAAAGTGCCAGGGATTGTAGTCGTAGCTACGTGTAATGATGTTGTTCATGAAACTTAAACCATCAACTGATAAGGCGTACAGAATAGGATAATCGGATGGTGCAAATGAATTATTTTCGATTCTTATATTTTTATGAAATGGGCGCAATGAATCCGGCTCAGGAATTTCGGGGTAAATACTAATAATTGCATTACAGAATTGATAAAAGGAAGAATTACAAGGTGTTCTAAACTCATTGTTTCTAATGGTAACATCTGTAACAGCACCGCTTTCGTACCAATTATTAGCATCTCCCGCAATTAAAATGGCAGAACCACTCGTTTCGAATACATTATTTTCAATCACTACTTTGCCTGGTGTAGAAATTAGATACCCCCGAGCTCTGCAGCTCCCCACAAAACAATTTGTTATGGTAGCATTAGGTGTCCAACTTAAATTCTCAATAGAATATCCGGCATTTAAAATTTTAGGTATTTCGGATTCAAATTCGAGTATGATAGTATCTTTTGTTAAAAGTTTGAAGCTTTTAACCATTCCATTGCCAATGGAATTCATTGATTTTTTATCAATAAAACTAAGTTTATCCCCTTTCTCAGCCCAATTTAATCCACAACTCATGCTGTGTGCGAACTTACATTTCAACGAGTAATCATTTATTCTATCAACAATAGGAACACAGGTTCCATGAATATTAATTGGATCATCCATTAAACCCTGGGCGTCACAATCATCAATAATAATTTCTCCCTTGCATCCCATAAAATGCAAACCATCATCATGGCCACTTAGGTATCTTTTTTTGTGTGGATTCGGTATCATATTTACATTTCTCATCTCTATGTTTTCACAATATTGAGAAAGAATACCCAGGCCAGAAGTGTGATATACATTAATATTTTCCAGTTTCGAATTTTTACTGTGAAATAAAAACATTCCTGCATGATCCCGGGTACTATGCCGCATGATTAAATGATTCCCAACAGCAGGTGTTTTGGTGAAATCCGCCTGCATTAAAATAAGGCCTGGCGCTGTTTCGGTATATTTTACATTCTCTATATCTCCATTCACACAACCATGTCCCCCTGTAAATGCTGGAATTATGTGATCATTGTTGTATTCAATCAACCATGAGCCATTTGAAAGTTTCCATTCCTCTTCCCAATTCTTACCAATAAAAGTCAATCCTTTTTTATGAACTCTATGGGGAAATTGAAGAGTATCAATTCGAACTAAAATATGGATTGAATCAGCCTCAACAACTTCCGATTCAGCGGTTAAAGGAATATCCCAGTCGATATTTACATTCTGAATAGTAATATTTTCAGAATGATCCAAGGTGAATGGCTGTATATGTCCATGATAGATAAAATCGGAGCCTTGAGCATCTATCGTAATATTTTTCTTCCCTTCAATCAAAATCGCTAATCTTTTAGGATTTACATCGTAGGTATTGGTTTCAAAATAGGCTTTGTAATAGTTTGAATCGGGGTAAAAATCATAACGCCCTTTTGGAAAAACAATTTTCACAGGCTCATCCCCCAGGTTCTCAATTAACTGATTTGCCAAAGCAGTCACACTTTGATTTGTATTGGCTGCAATTCCAAAATCAGCAACATTTATTTGTTTTACATTCTCATCGCTGTTACAAGCAACAAGAACAAATAGTAACATTATAGATGATATTAATATTTTCATTATTGAAGTTTTAAAATTACGACACATAAAATTAGACATCCAATCTACTTGATTAGCTCATGTTCTATTTCTTCTAATGTTTTACCTTTTGTTTCAGGAAGTTTTTTCCAAATAAATAAAAATCCCATAACGGATATCAATCCATACAACCAAAATGTACCTGAGGCATTAAGCAATTTATTAAGAAAAGGAAAAGAATATGTAAGAAGAAAACTTGCTGTCCAAAGCGAAACTGTGGCCACAGCCATTGCGCCTCCACGAATTTTATTGGGAAATATTTCAGATAAAACAACCCACGTAATAGGAGCCAATGACATTGCATAGCAAGCAATTGCTAAAATAACCAAGAAAAGCAAGATAAATCCACTAAACTGGAAGTAATATGCTGCTCCCATAAGTGCATAGATACCTGCTAATCCTCCAGCACCAATAAGCATCAAATTTCGTCTTCCAAAGCGATCTACGGTGTAAATTGCTACAAAAGTGAATAAGAGATTTACACTACCAGTAATCACAATATTGAATAGAATATCAGAAACTCCATAACCTGCCGCTGTAAAAATTTCATCGGCATAATTAAAGATGACATTAATACCACACCACTGCTGAAAAGCTGCTAATACAATACCAATAAGTAATACTTTTTTCAATTTTGGATCAAACAATTGACGCCAGTTTACTTTCTCTGGAGACAAGCTTAAAGATTCCTTAATACTTACATATTCTGATTGGGCATAAATAGTTCCTCCAATACGAGTCAGAATCTTTTCAACCGTTTTTTCTGCTCCGTTTTTAGCCAACCAACGAGGACTCTCAGGTACAAAAAACATCAAAACTAAAAACAAACCTGCAGGAAATAATTCAGCCCAAAACATCCAACGCCAACCAACTTGGCCATTCCATGAAGCAAGTATTTCAGCATCCGAAGCATCAACTGTCACCACATCGGCAATTTGCCAATTAACCAATTGTGCAGCCAAAATACCAATTACAATAGTTAACTGATTCAAAGAAACAAAACGCCCTCTCATACTTGCAGGGGAAACCTCTGCAATATACATGGGCGATAAATTCGATGCTAACCCAATACCAATACCTCCTAATATCCTATAAAAAACAAAAACATTAAATATATCGGAATAACCTGTTCCTAAGGCTGATATTAAGAATAAAAAAGCCGAAAATATCAATAATTTTTTACGCCCAAAGCGATCACTTAAAATTCCGGAAATAATTGATCCTAACAAACAGCCAACCAAAGCACAACTCATTGCCCATCCTTGTAAATTAGGCGATTGTGCTATATCAAAGAATTTCTCGTAAAATGGCTTTGCACCACCAATAACCACCCAATCATACCCAAATAGTAAGCCTCCCATGGCTGAAACCATAGAAATAGCAAAAATATATTTCGAATTAAATTTAATCATTTTTAAAAGTATTGATTTACTAAGTTTTACTACTCTTTATTATATATCTCAAAATAAGCTTATAAACAGCGAATAAAAAATGGAAGTTCTCCTTAAAAGAATGGACTATATTACTATTTTTACATTTAAACATCAGCTCTAAGCATATCAAATGAAAAAGAAAGAGGGCTTTACAGGTCAACGAACAGTTATTATTCCTCAATTCATTCTCAACGAACTTCGTAATGATGAATTAGGGTGTCAACTCTATCTGAGTGATATAGGATTTTATCCATATGCTAAATCACACCAACGTTCGCGAAATGAAGGATGCAAGCAAAATATATTTATTTACTGTACCCAAGGAGAAGGTTGGCTTTCTATTGCTGGTAAAATAACACCTATTAAAGCCAATCAGTATTTCATTATCCCCGAAGGAACTCCCCATGACTACGGAAGCAACAACAATAATCCATGGAGTATTTACTGGTTACACTACTCCGGGCATTTAGCAACTCATTTTGATGATCCCTCAGGAAAAGTTAAAATAAAAAATATTCCTATTGTAGCAATGACTAACGATAGAATTCAACTTTTTGAGGAAATCATTCAAAACCTGGAAATGGGTTATAGTCAGGAAAATCTATATTATGCCAATATCTGTTTGTGGCACTTTTTAGCTTCTTTCAAATATCCGAGTCAATTTGGACAAATACGAACAAAACCTGAAAAAGATCTGATTGAAACCTCAATCATTTATATGCGTGAAAATCTATCAAATAAACTAAATCTTGAAACTCTTGCAAGCCACTCGGGACTCTCGCCCTCCCATTATTCAATGCTATTTCGACATAAAACAAAACGTCCGCCCATGGACTATCTCATTCATTTACGCATACAAAAGGCCTGTCAGATACTTGATGCTACAAAGCGTCGTATTAATGACGTGGGTAATCATGTTGGATATGAAGATCCTTATTACTTCTCTCGTATCTTCAAAAAAGTTGTCGGGATCTCTCCTGCACAATATCGTAAAGAACCAAAAGGGTAAACCAAAATCCACTAAAGTAAAAAGGTGCTTTACAGTGTTATTTAAACACCTTAAGGCACCTTTTAATAATCACACTACTAACTAATAACCATCATTTTGTATAATATCTGGATTTTTATCCATCGTTAAGGTTGGAATCGGCATCAACATCAATCGAGGTGCCCAAACTTTATTAGCACTATTGTTTCCAATAGGATCTAAGGTTTGACCATTCATCACAACACTTGCTGCCTGATCGCCTTTTATTCCACCATTACGTTCAGAATCCTCATAAAGACGAATATCAAAATAACGCAGACCTTCTCCAGCTAATTCAACACGTCTTTCACGACGGATAAAATTAACACCAGCATCTTTACCTAAACCGGCAGGCACATTTGGCATTCCGCAACGAGTACGTAATTCATTTAAGACACCAGAAACACTTCCGTCAAAGCCTGTTGTTTGAGTGTGGGCTTCTGCATAGATCAAATACATCTCTGCTAAACGAATTACCGGAAAATCTGCTCCACTCATATGGTAAGCATCGCCCCATACTGAGGCAACATCATCACCACCACTCATTTTACGAAAAACAAAACCGGTTTGTCCGTAATTGTTATTATCATGCCTGTATTCAAAATAACTGTCATCAACAAAGGTATTTACCGCCGAAAAAGGAAAAACTATTGAAGCATACATTCTACTATCGCGGTTAAGAAATTGCTGCATGTATTTTTTATTAGCCAATTCATCTTTAATCGTTGAAACGGCATCACTAAATGAGATATTATCCTCTACCGTACTTTCATTGCCATCGGCACCATTCTGAATGGTTCTAACTTCGCTCTTTAAGGCTTTAAAATCTTCTACACGACTAGTAATTGGTGACAGAGCAGGTTTTGTTTTTCCATCACCCATCCAGTAAACGTCAACCAAGTCTTGAATTGGAGCAATAGTTGCCCAACCTTGCTTGCTCGTTAAATTTGGAGACAAGAAAGAAGTTACAGGGTTAAAATCGCCAAAATCCTCATTTGCCGCATATTCTTTTGCCAGTATTGTTTCTGTATTACCATCTACATGCCACAAGTTCATGTAGTTAAAAACCCCTTTAATGAACGCATTCTCATCAATACCTAATTGATCAAAATCTACCAATGATTTAAAAAATTCAGCATCCTTTTTCATCTCATCAGTTAATTCTCCAATGGTGTAAAGTTGGTAACCCCCGTTATCAATAACGTATTTCGCGGCACCTTCAGCAGCTGTGTAATCACCAAAATAGTAAGCTGAACGAGCCTTTAATGCATAAGCTATAGACTTTGTAAAACGACCAGGGTCATTTACTTCCGGAAGTAAAGCAATTGCTTCGTCGAACTCCTGAAGAATCCATGCGCGAACCTCTTCTTTTGGTTCTCTAGTTAAAATTTCAAATTCATTCTCAACAGTTTTCACCAAGGAAATATCACCATAAAACAGAGTCAAATTTGTATAATGCCAAGCTCTCATAACACGAGCTTCACTTTTATACTTGCTGCGAAGTGCCTCATCAACCTTGTCAAACTCATCAACCTTATTAATAATCAGGTTACAAACTCTTACAGAACCATAGGTATTGCCCATATCACCATAATTCTTCCATTCTCCATATCCAAAACTTTCAGATCCGGAAACGGTATTCGTTTGAATTTTAGCTCCGTGACTATCCCAGGAATTACGTGAATAACCATTGTCAGCGTATCCTTCATAAAAAGCAACATCAGAACCAATAACCTGGTTGTAGACTGAATTTCTTAAATTCTGTAATTGAGAGGCATCTACTTTTGATGGATCTAAAGACCCCTGTGGTGATTTATCCAGAAAATCATCTGAACAACCCGTCCCTATCAAAAGACTTGCACCAATAAAGAGTTTTATAATATTTTTCATATTTTATTTTTTTATATTGACATAACTCAAGGGCTATGTTGTTATCACTAATTAAAACGTAACCGAAACTCCTGATGTAAATGTTTTTACACCCAACTGAGCTCCACGTCCTGAAGATCTTTCAGGATCGAAATCCTTCATACGGTGATCACCTCTAATTGTAAAAGGATTATCGGCTGATAAATAAACTCTTACTTTGTTAAGACCAACTTTTCGTGCAAGTTCCTTAGAGATATTATAGCTTAATGAGATATTCTTGATCCGGAAATAAGAAGCATCAAACAACCAATATGAAGACATTTTGTTATTGTATGTGTACCGGTCATCTGTTTCTCTAAATAACTTTGGATAATTAGCATTTTGATTTGTTACTGTCCAGTTATCCTTTTGCCAGTTACGAGGTACTGAATTATTAAAGAATGCCTGAGAAGCCTCATTATCCATATACATCTTTACTCCAGAAACACCCTGCCCTGTAACAGAAAGAGAGACATTCTTATAATTAAGCTCCAAATTTATACCATAAGTAAAATCAGGAACATCTTTTGCTACAATAGTTCTGTCCTTAGCATCAATTACACCATCTTCGTTTTGATCTACAAACTTTACCATACCAGCTTCCGGCATTTGTGTACCGTAAGGAATCAGATTACCAGCATCTTCATCTGCTGTAGAATAAAGCCCATCTGCCTCTAACATATAAAAAGACCCAACAGACTCACCTTTTTCTAAAATAAAATAACTATCAGGAGGTAATTGATCAACCTTATCACCAAGGTCTAATATTTCATTTTTGTTGTACGCTAAATTAAAACCAAACTGATAAGAAAAATCACCTATGTCTTTACGATGAGTCAAAGCCAATTCGATACCACGATTACGAACACTTCCAACATTCCGTGCAGGAACCTTATCACTACTTAATCCTGTTTCAGCATAAACATCCTCTGCTTGGATTAAGATATCATCAGTAATTCTGTTGTAAAGATCCATTGAAAACCCTAAAAGACCATTGCCAAAAATAGCATCAACTCCAAAGTTAGTAGTAGTAGCAGTCTCCCATGTTAAGTGAGGATTTCCAATACGTCCTTCAACTAAAGTTGGGAGAACGTTTCCGCTAACCAATGCTGTCCCACTTGCTTCGTAAGTTGAATAAGTATCATACAAACCAACATTGTTAATGTTACCATTCTGTCCCCAAGAAGCTCTCAGTTTTAAATTATCTAACCATTCTACATCAGTTAAAAATGCTTCTTGATCCATACGCCATCCTGCTGAGAATGATGGGAAATATCCCCAACGTCCTTCTTTAGCAAAACGGGAAGATGCATCAGCACGTAAATTAGCCTCAAATAGATATTTTTGATTGTAATTGTAAGTTAATCGTCCAAAATAAGACAGTGTACTTGATTCTTGTACATCCCCCTCTGTTGTCAATTGCTTTTCTGGATCTCTGGATCCTCCATCTAAAGCATTCATCTCATTACTGGCAAAATCTTTCCGTCCAACCTTTAAATTCTTAAAAGTATAGGTGTCGGCATGTATTCCGGCCATAGCAGAAATATTATGAACCTCATTTAAAGTCTTTTCATAATTTACCCATCCATCGTAATTCAATTTCTCTGAATACTGCCAATTCACATCCATCTGATTCACATCCGATTCAGTACCTGAAATAAGTCCAGAGGAAGGATTCAGAAAACTAGGAACACCTTCTTTTTTATTCTGAAAAGAAAATCCTCTGTAATCCCAGTACCTATAACCAACTTGATTACTGATCTTTAAACCTTCCATCGGAGTGATTTCTGCTGTCATTGAACCCAAAAGATGTTTGGTGTCAGAATTAGCGCGGCCACCTTCTTCCAGGGTTCTAAGAGGATTAGCATTAATCTGTGCAGGAGAAGCCATAGAATTATCACGAACCGATCCCCAGTCTCCATTGGTGTGTTTCGCTACTTGCGTTGGAGGAACACGTAAAAACTCAGTTAGTGCAGCATATCCCTTCTCTCTTTCGTATTTTTTATAAATAAAATTCACATTAGAGGTAACAGTCAACCAGGGCTTTAATTTCGAAGTCGTTTTCGATGAAAAATTATAACGATTAGTTGCTTCTCCAGGAGTGAAAGTTTCGTTTCTTAAAAAACCCAAACCAAAAGCATATGTTGTTTTATCACCACCTCCAGAAAACAACATGTTGTGCTTTGTGAAAAGAGCTTTATCATCCAATACTTCATCAAACCAATTGGTATTTGGATAACGATCAAGATCTGTACCTGCCTTGTAGTTTGCTACATCTTCAGCACTAAAGCGCAAACCATCTTCACCAACACCACTATTTAACTCCGAAGTACGATACATTTCAGCATAAGTCCATGAATCAACAACTTCAGGTGTATAAGTAGAAGTGCTAAATCCTACAGATCCATTGTAGACCACTTGCAACTTCCCTTTGGTTCCTGTTTTAGTAGTCACTAAAACAACCCCATAAGCAGCTTTTGCCCCATATATAGCAGCCGAAGAAGCATCCTTTAAGAAGGAAAGATTCTCAATAACACTTGGGTCCATATTGCTAAAAAAATCAGAACTCACTTCGATACCATCCACAATATAAAGAGGAGAAGATGAACCTAAATTACCACGTCCACGAATATTGATTGAAGTCCCACCTGGGCGAGAGATAATAGTTACTCCTGGAATTGCTCCCTGAAGTGATTTCAAGATGTTTTCGGATGGTCTATCCTCAATTTTCTTTGCATCAATAGAAACTACAGACCCAGTCATATTTACCTTTTTCTGTGTTCCATAACCAACTACAACAAGCTCGTCAAGCAATTCTGTTTCCTCTTCCATGGTACAATTAATAACAGAAGATGACGCAGTAATCGTTTGCGTTTTAAATCCCATGAAAGAAAACTCAAGTACATCTCCCATGCTACATGTTAATTCGTAAGCTCCATCAAAATCAGTGGAAACTCCATTAATGGTTCCTTTTACAATGATATTGACTCCAGGAAGAGGAAGTCCACTATTATCCAGAACCGTTCCTTTAATGACTGAGCTCTGAGCATGCAAAGACATACCTATTAAACAGAGACAAATAGTCAATAAGATGTTTTTCATAAATTTTAAAATTAAGTTAGAAATATATTTAATTTAGGGATTCGAAATAACGCCCCCTTTCTTATTATAGCACTGGTTGCTACTGGTCGTCACTTCTATAGTTTCAAAATTGACTAATAGTCTTTGTAATAAAGCAGAAATTTTAGTCTAATAGGGGGAAATTTTCACAATCCTTCATAAACAGCGAGTTTGCAAGATATTCATTTTAAGATTTAAGAATAACTTCATCGTGCTTTTATTGTGATTATTCTAGGCATAACTGTATTTTTACCATGACCAAAATGTAGAAACGAATTCATCATGCTTAAATTTAAATTGTATATCACTAAATCTATTCTTCTAATAATAGCTTGCAATACTTTTCTCCTTTCATATGCAGATGACCCCACAAACTTTATCCATGTAATAGCAGAGGTAGGTCAACAGCAAACTATTGCCACAAGCGTTGTTGAAGATTCACTTGGCTATCTGTGGCTCAATTCTCAGACAGGCATTCTACGCTTTGACGGATATGATTACCGTCAATATTCAAACAGTGAAATATTTGGTAAGGATGCATCTTCAACCTCAATTCTAGACTTATCAAAAGATTCTCATGGTAACATATGGTGTGTATCTAAAAAAGGATCAATATCCAAACTGATGCCATCAGAAAAGTTTGTACCACAATATTCCAGTATTACAAAGTTGGCTGAGAATCAAAGCTTGGAGTCATTAAAGATTGGTTCATCGAGACTTTGGTTAGGCAGCAATTTCGGAACTGTAATTGGTCAATCTTTTGCAGATTCAACAATTATTAGCTTTGACATTTACTCATCCGGTGAAACTATTACCTCTATCGCTGAAGGAAAAGATAATACTGTATGGTTCAGTACCAACAAAGGCCGGATCTTTAAGGGAAATACATCAACTATGGCCCTAACAGAACTAAAAGGACCTTTCAGTAATCCCTTTAACACAATCATTTTAAGCAACGATAAAAATGGAAATCTTTGGATTGGAACAGAACTTTACGGATTGTTCTTCTATGACTTAAAAACTGAAACCTACGAACATTTTTACAACAAAGCCAAGACTTCACATTTCGTTCCAACCAATATGATCATTCGCATTTTTTGCGACAGTAAAGGAATCATTTGGGCAGGTACGGATGGTGGCGGACTTTACCGAGTGAATCCGAAAACAAAAGAAGTGAGAAGATATACTCATTCTAAAACCAATAAATTTTCGTTACAGAGCAATACGATTATAGGACTGGGAGAAACAAACAACAATGACATTTGGATATTCACAAATTATGGCAATATCAATATCTTACTCAGTGAATCATTTACTTTTGGATATTTTAGTGGCAGTATTTCCGGTTCTCCTACAAGAGTTCTATCCATATTAAAATGTAAAAATGGCAATCTTTGGATTGGTACCGATGGAGAAGGAATCACCATAATTGATAACACAGGAAAAGCAATTCAGCAATTCATTGCAAAAACCAACACGGCCAATGGCCTGACCGGAGATTACATACAAACAATAGTTGAGGACGAAAAACAAAACAAATGGATTGGAACTTACCTTAACGGATTACTCCATTACGATACAAAGACAAATAAATTCTCATCGATAAAAACAGTAAATAAGGTCGGACAGATAGCTACAGATATCAGGTCTTTATTCATCGACAGTAAAAATAGAATTTGGGTTGGCAGCAATGTGGGGATATCTGTCTACTCACTATCTGACAAACAAATAGCCTTTTATCCGCACAATAAAAACGGTCTTAAAGGAAGTATCGCAGAGGTCTTTTTGAAAGATGAAAACAATCAGATTTGGATAGGAATGGTTGACGGTGGATTGTTCTTATTTCAAGAGGAAAAAACATTGGAAGATTCCTTTTTCATCCCTTTTCAATTAGTAAATACTGAAAATAAGGTTGAGAATAGTATAAGTCATGGTGCTTCAGATGATCAAGGAAATCTCTATTTTGTAAATTCTTATTCCAAACTACTTAAATTCAATACTAAGGAAAAAAAAACAAAACCTATTATCGGATTTAGTGATGAAGAGATTCACGGAGTAGTAGCTGTGATTGCTGAAGACAGCTCTAATTTATGGGTTTCACGAATAAACGGTATTTCTCATCTGGATCTTTCAACAGGTCACAGTTATTTTTATTCATGGAAAAACGGAACATTAAAAAATCGCTTTCTTTCAGGAAGTGCTGCCAAAGATAAAGATGGTATCCTCTATTTTGGAGGTGTGGGAGGATTAAATCATTTTGATCCGGCCCGAATAAAAAAAACAAAAATGGAGTTACGGCTTCGCATTAATCAGCTTAAAATTGTTAACAGAGATGCGGAAGAATTAATTCCTGAACAACTTTCCGTTGGGATAGAGCAAATCAAAACTTTAAAGCTCAATCATAAGCAAACCTCTTTTTCTTTTCAATTCTCAGTAATAAACGATCACCTGGATCCAAACTATTTTTATGCCTACCGACTTAAAGGATTTGATAAAGACTGGATCACAACTAAAAACACACGGGTGGCTACTTATACAAATATCCCTTATGGCAATTATACGTTTGAAGTAAAAGCAGGAACTAAAAGAAAGCTTTGGGATATTCAGACTCAAACAATAGAGCTTAAAATCCTCCCCCCATTTTGGCTAAGATGGTGGGCTTATTTGATTTATACAATTCTGTTTTTAATCATCAGTTTTTTTATAATTCGCTACTCCATTATGTGGGCACGATTAAAGAAAAAATTATTTTTGAAAGAACTGCAAAATGAGAAAAACAAGGAGTTATATGAATTGAAGATGAATTTCTTCGCGAAAATGTCGCACGAAATTCAAACGCCTTTAACCCTGATTCTTTCACCCATCGAAAATATGATTGAACGTGCAGAGGGGAATCTCTTACTTCGACAGCGCCTGCAGGTTATTAAGAACAATGCCAACCGATTATCGCGGATTGCAATGGAATTGATGACAGTTCGAAATAAAGAATTGGGAAAATTGAAAATCAGCGTCAGCGAGAATAACATTATAAAAGATATAAATAATACGGCCCTTTCTTTTATGGAACATGCCAGGTTCAAGCAAATTGATTTTAGTGTGGAAGGAATTGAAAAAGAAGAAATTCTGCTTTGGTATGATCGGCAAAAACTAGAACATGTAATTTACAATCTATTGGCCAATGCCTTCAAATTTACACCGCGGGAAGGAAAAATAATATTAGCCATTAACGAGAATATTGAAGAAAGAAAGGTCGAAATAAAAATAATTGATACCGGCATTGGTATTCCGGGCAATGAACTCACAAATATCTTTAATCTTTTCTATCAATCGAAAGATGGAAAAGCAATTGGCGGAACTGGAATTGGCCTGGCTTTAAGTCAAGAATTGATTCTCCTGCACAAAGGAAAGATCACGGTAGAATCAGAACATCATAAAGGAACAACGTTTACCCTATCAATTCCAACTGGCAATCAGCATTTCAGACAGGAAGAAATTGCCTACCATGAATCCAACAAGGAAGAAATAAATGAAAAACCAATTCTGCCTTCAAATTTAAATGAGGGATTAAAAGAATTGATTCCTGATGAAAACAAAAAAAACATTTTGATTGTTGAAGACAATTATGAAATGTTGATGTTTCTGGAAGATAGCTTTAAGATTTTATACAATGTAAGAGTTGCACAGAACGGACAGGAGGCTATAGACTGCCTGTCTGATTACAAAGCGGATATTATTTTAAGTGATGTAATGATGCCAATCATGGACGGAATTACACTGTGCAAAAATTTAAAAGAGAAAAAATGCACTCGTCACATTCCAATTATATTACTGACAACAAAAAATACGACAAGTTCTAAACTGGAAGGTCTGAAGTTTGGCGCGATAGAATATATTAACAAACCATTTAATGTAAAAGAGCTCTTATTAAAAGTAAATAACATTTTAGATGCGCAAAAAAGAGTAATCGAACAATATCGTGCTGAGATTCTTACAGATTGCAAAAAACTGGAAGTAGAATCACCAGATGAAAAGTTCATTGAATCGGTTCTTCTGGAAATGGAAAAGAACTTTGAGGATCCGGAGTTTAGATTGGAAGAACTAGCCGTGAGTTTAAACATGAGCTATTCCAACATCTATAGAAAATTCCAGTCTTTAACTGACAAGACTCTAGTCGATTTCATGCGTTCATTTCGTCTACAAAAGACTATCCCTTTGTTAGTTAATTACAATTTCACTATATCAGAAATAGCTTTTAGGGTAGGCTTTAACGATCCTAAATATTTTTCCAAATGCTTTAAGAAAGAATATCAAAAAACACCAAAGCAATACAAACTGGAACATGAGTCAATGAGATGCTCAGGTAACTTAAACCCCGATAAATAAATTCCTGCCTAAACATAGATTTCTTCTGTTCTTCCTTTCATCTTTCCTTTTTGCCCTTGTATTTATTGCAAGCCTTAAAGGCTTTGATTATTCGAATTCCTACGATGATCAGCTTACACTGTAAAAGAAATAAGTCGGAAAAAAATGATGAATTCGGATTTGTATTTGGAACCAAAATCTTATGTGATCGGAGCGGTTGCAGTTTTCAAAATAAATACCCAAACCAGAAAGTAGTCAGAAATAAAAAAACCGTTTCATTACTTTATGAAACGGCCTTACCAATAAAGTATTTATTGTGATTATTATACCTGATCGTTCCATATTAAAGCTGACGCTCCTAAAACTGCAGCATCATCGCCTAATTCTGAAGGCAACAGACTAATTTTATTTTTATATAGGAACAATAAATTCTTCTCCATTGCCTCACGGACAGGTTCAAAAATAAGCTCTCCAGCCTTTGCCAGTCCTCCAAAAAAGAATATAGCTTTAGGACTAGTAACCGAAGCTACATTTGCCAAAGCTTCCCCTAACATTTTGCCCGTATAGGCAAACACTTCCATCGCCAGTAAATCTCCGTCATTGGCCGCATCAGCAACCATTTTTGCAGTCAATTTATTAAACGGAATTTCTCGCAAAGAACTATCACCCAAATGTTTTGCCAACATCTTATACACAGTTCGTTTTACTCCGGTGGCCGATACATAGGTCTCCAAACACCCTCTTCGTCCACAACCACATTCCCGGCCTTCAGGTCTCACAATAATGTGTCCAACTTCTCCGGCAAATCCATCATGTCCGTAAAGCAAATCGCCGTTTACAACAATACCACTTCCCAAACCAGTACCCAGAGTAATAACCATATAGTCAGCCATATTTTTTGCACCTCCAAATATACGCTCACCCAAAGCCGCAGCATTGGCATCATTGGTAAGTTTTACAGGTACATTCATGCGTTCCTTCACCAAACGGGAAATTTCCAGCAATCCTTTCCACCTTAAATTGGCGGCATTTTCGATTGTGCCGGTATGAAAATTTCCATTTGGAGCTCCAATACCTATCCCTATTAGGTTAAGATCTTCACTTGAATCTTCAATCGTCTTATCCATTAGATTACACAAGTCATTCAGGAAATCCTCAAATCGTTCTTGGTCCTGAGTAGGAAGATTTCCATTTCCCCATGATTTTCCGTTTGCATCAATACATGAAAAAAATGTATTGGTTCCTCCTATATCTATACCTACTGCTATATCTGCCATGACAATTTATTCTAATTTGCTTTCAAATAAAAATGAACGTAGTAGTACTCCGGTTATTGGAGTAGTAGTACTCTTGGTATCGGAGTAGTCTACTACGGTTCTAGTCGTGGTACTACTCCTAATTGTTGGTCGTGAAAAGTAAACTTATTGATGCCGAACACAGTAAGTCTGATACCAAAATTACATAGTAAGACTATTCTTCTTTTTGTTAATTTTCGAATTTCAACTTTCCGAATGATGACGGTATATGAAAATCAGGATCTTTAGAATCAGGTTTTACCCATGAAATCCATCTTAAATCTGCTTCTACTTGTCCTTCAGGTAATTTCATACAGTACCCACGGTACAAACCTGCTTCCAATACACGATCTTTTAATAAACCCAAACCTTCCAGTGAAGATAGCTTTATAGCTCCTTCCACTGCATAACCGTTTGTATTTTCCGAAGCTTTTACATCCAGATTTTTAGATTCGGGCCACGACCATTCATAATCAAAATCGCGGTAATAGCGGGTTACGTAATCTAAAACTCTACCACGAGCGTCCATCTCCAAGCAATAATATGGATTCAGTTTCTCGTCTTGTCTAAAAAATATCTCAATGCGATCGCTGTGAACTACCTCCATTTTGTGATCTTCATCAACGAAAGTAAGTACATTATCATCTTCTACATCGAAACGAAAATACAAATACTCATCATCATGCAAAGCTCTGAAATTGGTTTTGGGAGCTTTCTGATTTTCCCATGGATAAGAGAAATCTGAATTCACATTAGCCATTTCCCAAACAGGATGCATTTCTTGTCCTGTAATTGTCAAATAACCTTGTTTTATTCGTTTTACGATATATTCTTTCATAATCATTCAGATAAAAAAAATGGACCAGAGGACAAAAAGTCCTCCGATCCGGGTATTTATGTGTGGTAGTTAAAACGGATTTTCTTCAACTGCTTTTTCAAGATCTTGTGCCATAGCAACAAACTCGTCGACAGTCATCTCCTTCATATAAACCAGACCATGAGTAGCACGTACCAATGGATGATTGTTTTCGTAGAAGAAATTCTTGCCTAACAGCAATTGAATTTGTTTCAACTGCTGAACCCAAATTTTTTGAGTTAACTCGTTGAATTTGCCATCGTACTCATAACTTGGAAAGGATGCATTTACCTGACTTAAATAACTTTCGCTAAATGAGTTTTCCATAACATCAAGAGCATTCAGTGAAACCGGCACAATAGAATCGGCTTCGGAAGGATGGTATTTAAACCAAACATTTCGGTAACCAATAATTCGAAGTTTCGATAAATCTTCCTCTTCTTTCCACTCCTTAACTGCACCAGCAATAGCTTGCAATACTTTATAATGTGTATCCGGTCCACTTCCTTCCGGATCCATTGCCAAACTAATAATTGTTGGCTTGTGTTTTCTAAATTCTTCCAGTACAGGAAGCATGTCTCTGTTCTTTTCAGGGCTTTCTGTAAACACATCACCTTTATAAAAGCCCAAACGCAAGTGATGAACATTTTTAACCGGAGTACCGAAGTGAGCCCAAACCAACTCCTCTTCAAACTCACGAATCATTCCTTTCATTTTCTGAACTTCAGGAGAATTTTTTCCTCCGTCGTAGCTATTTTCTAAATCGCTGATAATACTTGCGATTTCTTCAGTTAAATGTGATTTATTTCGAACACTCCAAACTTCAACAATGGAACGAATTACACGATGACACAAACCTCTTCGCTTTCCGTTTTGATTGCGGGCCGCAACTGAATTCAAGAAATGATACACATCTTTGTCCCACTTTTTGCTATATCCTACTTCGAAGAAATCAGGATAATCCAGCATTTGAATTTCACCTTTTGCAATATAATCCTGACATTCTTTCAACACACCAATTACAAAATCATTTGTAACCGCTGTAAAACCAGATGTAAGAACAGAAAAATGAACGTCGTTGGTTGCTGAACGCATCTGCCGGTTGGTGTATGGCATAATTCCCAGCATGATATCATCGTGATGAGGACCCGTATGATAAATTACCTCGTTGGTATCAGGTTTCATTCCCTTTTCCATCTTCTTTTTGATGGAATCGATAACAGTATGAACAGTTTCCGCATTCAAATTAGGAATCTGACTGGTGTAAGGATCAGCCTTTAAATCTTCCAAAGTTAAATGATGACCGTATTTATTGATTTTCTGACAAAGATCAATAATTGATCTTTCTGATTTTGAATGAGTCCACTCTCCTGTTTTATAAAACTGATTCACACTATCAGTCAACTTGCAGGCCGCACCCTTTGTTAAGTAAAAACGACTGTTTTTCTGACGCTGTAGCACCGAAGCTGGATAAATAGCATTTGGCGCACTTTCCAGTGATCCTTTTACAATCTCAGCTTTGGCTTCACCTGCAGCAAAAATAATGGAAACAGCATTTGAATCGTGAGTAATCGTATCCAAGCCAATGGTAATCACCAAACGGTTTCTTGATATTTCAATCCCGCCCAAATCACCTGCGGCAACTGCCTGTGTCTCGAAATTTGTTTTTGTTAATCGTGTAGTCGAAAAATGATCCGATCCTCGGGTGTTAAAGGCAATATGACCATCAGGGCCAAGTCCTCCCAAGAAAAAGCCGATGCCCCCTTTATCACGGATTTTTTGCTCATAAGAAGTACACCAGTTGTCAATCATGAAAATTGATTTCTGCTGCATCTCTTCCACAACACTTTTTGCTTCACGGTAACGAAGCGACAAATCAATATTGTAATCAGGAAAAACTTCCAGAAAATGCTTATTATCTACCAATGGAATTTCGTCTGAATTAATTAGCAATGAATTGGATATATCCAAGCCAAAACCATCAATATAGTATTTCATCACATAATTGTAGAAACTATTGTGCTGGCGCGGATCAATTGGATAAAACTCATCAATCTGAACAAACTGTAAACCACTCAAATCTGGTTTCGCCATGTTTCCAAGTCCATACTGACTGCGGATATCCATTCCTTTAGGCTTGTCCCAATTCTCAAGAAGAAACTGAGTGTACTTGATAAAATACTCTGGTGTTTTACCTGTTGGCAAACTAATAACTCCCTGAGGATTCTGTTCTGCCCACTCCAAAAACCGAAGAGAAGTCATCAAACCCAATTTCGGGAAATTATCTACCGTTACATAAGGTATTTTGGCTGTAATTTCCGGCACTCCAGATAATTCATGAAATGCTTGCTCTACTTTTGATGTAAAAATTGTTTTCATTTTCTTTTTATTTCTATAATCTCTTAACCTTACTCGTTTAAAACACTTCATTTTCGTGAGAAAACAACTGTTTGTTTTAAATTACGCTACCACACGATTAAATACCGGGTTCAGTATCAGAAACAAAAATCTTGTTTATTACACTGATAATTCTTTGCTGTATTTTGACACCACCTGCTTCATTTGCTCATATTGCTCTTCCATGCTTGTTAATAATTTGTATTGAGCATGAGTTCTAATCAAATTGTGCTGCGGTGCTTTTATTTTATAATAGTTATCCCCATCAATATAATCCATTAAGAATCGAAGAACCTGTTCGAAAGTGATGTATCTGGCCGAAAAAGCAAGATATTCCATTTCAAAAGCGGTCAAAAACGAAACTGTCTCTTCCAAATATCCTTTGGTATATGCCTTGAATATATCCATATCCATGCTCACACGATCCAAATTATCATCATCCTCTAAGCCAGTATTGGTATATGATCTCATAGAATCACCGTAATCATTCAGCACCGTACTATTCAAGACTGTATCCAAATCGATCACACACAAATCATTTCCCTCTTTATCAAAAAGAATATTGTTGATTTTGGTATCGTTATGAGTTACCCGTGTAGGGATCGTTCCATCCTCAACAAGAGTCCAGAATTCAAGCATTTCCTTACGGCGATCCTCAACCCAGGCAATCTCTTCAGTCAATTCAGCCTTACGGCCTGCAGGATCTTTTATCAACACTTCATCCCATTGCTTAAAACGAAATCTGATATTATGAAATCCAGGCAGAATATCGACCAATGGTTCTTTCATATCCGATAACATCGATTGAAATTTTCCGATTCCTTTACCTCCAGCATAAGCCAATTCAGGACTATCTGCTGCTTCGTATGTCAAATTATCTTTAATAAAAAGACACATCGCCCAAAACTCTCCTTCTTCATCTTTGAAATAAAGATCCCCAGTTTTAGTTGGTGTGATAGTCATTGCTTCACGCATGATATCTCCACCTTTAGCAGCAACCTTCTTTTTAAGGTGAGTTGTTACTTTTAAAATATTCCCCATCATACTAGGAACATCCTTAAATATATTCTTATTCTTGCGTTGGAATAAATAGTTTGGAGCTTCTTCCCCAACAGTCGTTACAATAAATGTATCGTTAATAAAACCTTCTCCAAGAGGTTTAATATCTGCTATTTCCCCTTCTATAGAGAATTTTAATGCTATTCCTTTTAAATTATCTGTCATATTTCATCTTTGAATGAGGGCACAAGAATCGTATTGCTCATGCCCAAATTGGACTTATTATTTTGTTCTTATTTTATGTCCTTTTAAACCGTAATAAAGAATATAAAGGAAACAAGGAACACAAACCCAATAGGCATTCTGTGCACCAACAGAATCCTTCATTAAACCGTAAATAGTTGGAATTAAAGCTCCACCAACAATAGCGATAACCATTAATGATGAACCTGCTTTGGTAAATTTACCCAAATCAGTCATTGCCAATGGCCATAAAGCAGGCCACATTAAGGAACATCCCAAAGCCATAAATGCGATGAAGAAAATCGATAAATCTTCAGGGGAAAACACAACCATTAATGATCCAAATAGAGCCAGAACAGCACAAATTCGCAAGGCTGTAGCCTGACTAAGATATTTAGGAATTAAGGCTGCACCACAGATATATCCAATAACCATACCTATAGGGGCAATCCATGCGTAATATTCCGGATTGGCCAAGCCAAGAGTTGTTGCATAATCAACCAAAGTTCCTAACGAAACAGTTTCAACTCCAACATATAGGAAAAGGGCAAGTACACCTAACAAAAGATGAGGAAACTGCCAAACCGATGTTTTATTTGCGGCATAAGGACAATCGTCTGCTGAATCTTCATCCTCTCCTACTGCTTTTACTTCCGGAAGTTTAGCCAATAGTGCCAATACACCTAGAAGAACAAAAACACCAATAATAATGTAAAAAGGTATGTTTATGTCAGTTAGTGATACATTTTCCACTTCTTTTCCAATAATCAAAGCCAAAAATAAAGGCGCAATTGGCCAGGCCAATTTATTTGCAATCCCCATATAGCTCATTCGCTTTGCGGCGCTTTCAATAGGTCCTAATATGGTAATATACGGATTCACAGAGGCCTGCAGGAAAGTATTTCCCATACCGCTAATGAACGAAGCCAGCAAAAACAGAGGCAGACTTTCCATTCTTGCAGATGGAATAAATAAATAAAAACCAACTGCAAACATGATAAAAGATAAAGCCATTGTTTTTTTATAACCTATTTTACCGATCACCAATGAAGCTGGATATCCAAAAATTAAAAACGCGGAGAAAGTAGCTGCAATCACTAAATATGATTCGGCAGAAGAAATATCCAAAGTTTTCTTTAAAAGCGGAATAATATAACTGTTTATCCCCAGTGCAAATCCAATTGCAAAAAACATTACTCCAACTATAACAAGAGGAATTACGTACCTGCTTACTTTAGTATCCACTACTTGTGCGCTTACCATAATTTTAAAAATTATAAGATTACTATTTATATATTATATTCTTAAGTCTAAAATAATCACTTCCTCAAATTGTGTTTTTCATCAATTGCCTTACGCAATCCACTAAATTACAGGCATACTCTTCAGTAGTTGCTTCTGAGTAAATTCGAATAATGGGCTCCGTATTTGATTTTCTCAGGTGCACCCATCCTTCCGGAAAACTAATCTTCAGTCCGTCGATTGTATTACAAGGATAATCGTTAAATTTTTTGCGAACTTGATCCATTATGCCATTCAAATTGGAAACACCCTCCAATTCAATTTTTTGTTTTACAATTTTATAATCGGGATAGCCCGCCCTCAGTTCTGAGCAAGTTAATTTTGATTTAGCCAGATAGGTCAGAAATAATGCCACTCCAACAAGTGCATCTCTTCCATTGTGCAATTCAGGATAAATCACACCTCCGTTGCCCTCACCTCCTATTACTGCCGAATGATTCTTCATTTCCCGAACCACATTCACCTCGCCTACTGCTGATTCATAAAACTCAATGCCATGCTTTTCGGCAATTTCGCGAAGTGCCATTGTTGATGATAAATTGGCAACTAAACTGCCTTTTGTATTTTGAAGTACATAATCAGCCACCGACACCAAAGTATATTCTTCGCCAAATGCCTGCCCGTTTTCGCAAACCAAAGCTAAACGATCAACATCCGGATCTACAACAATTCCAAGGTCTAATCTTTCATTCTTAACATATTCCGATATTTCTACAATATTTTCAGGGAGAGGTTCCGGATTATGAGCAAAATTACCATCAGGATTGCAATTGATTTCCTTCACCTTTTTCACACCTAAAGCCATCAGTAATTTAGGAATTGCAATTCCTCCTACCGAATTCACTCCATCAACAGCAATCGAAAAATCAGCTTCTTCAATCAGCTTTTTATCCACCAAAGGTAAATCCAGTATATGTTGAATATGAGTCTCTAAGTAATCATCTTTCCGAGAGTACTTTCCTAAATCATCAACTTCGTTGTAATTGAAATCCTGTTCTTCAACAAGATGCAGCAAATCCTTTCCATCCTGATCAGAAATAAATTCGCCTTTTGCATTCAATAGTTTTAGAGCATTCCAATTTTTCGGATTGTGACTTGCTGTAATAATAATACCTCCTCCGGCTTTAAAATCAGTAACAGCCATTTCCACTGATGGAGTAGTTGCCAATCCAAGATCAACAACATCGACACCTACTGAAAGCAATGCTCCAACAACAAGCTGATTCACCATCTCACCGCTGATTCTAGCATCACGACCAATTATTACTTTTTTATTAGCACCACTATTTCGAAGCCATATGCCAAAAGCTCCTGATATGCTAACGATATCCATTGGTGTTAAGGATTGTCCTGGTCTTCCTCCGATAGTACCTCTTATACCGGATATAGATTTTATTAATGTCATTTTATTCTCCTATAAAATTATGCCCACAATTTAGAAGGATATGTTCCCTTCTCAATCAATTTACCAATCGCTTTAATTGCTTTTTCTTTATCCTCCCGGTAAGTCACCCCAAACCACTGAGCATCCGACTTCAATACTTTAACCTGTGTTTTTCCATCTTTAATGACCTTAGCAACTACTGAAGGAATAAAAAATTCTGATTTCAACTGATCTCCCTCAGTATTTAAGAAAGAAATAAACTGAGCTTCCAAATGATCAAATACTTTAGGAGTAAAACCCCAAAAATTCATAGAAACTGTTGTTTCCGGAGCAAGCTGAATCCATTCTTCATTCTCCTTGTACGCAATTCCATTTTCCAACTTCTCAATATGAGTACGCTCAACAACAGTTGTTAGATGATCATTATCATTGGTTTCACAA
This sequence comes from Labilibaculum antarcticum, assembly GCF_002356295.1. Taxonomy (NCBI): domain Bacteria; kingdom Pseudomonadati; phylum Bacteroidota; class Bacteroidia; order Marinilabiliales; family Marinifilaceae; genus Labilibaculum; species Labilibaculum antarcticum. The sequence goes on from NZ_AP018042.1 coordinate 645,069, forward strand.
ACACCTCTTGATACTGATCCATTTTCTGAAATGGTATTGCCTAACTGGTAGCCAACCATACAGTTTTCTTCATCAGTAATAGACTTACTCAAATAATCAACAATAGTAGTAAAAGCCTCAACACCATAGTAATCGTCTGCATTAATCACCGCAAAAGGTTCATTAATACATTCTTTAGCCATTAAAATTGCATGACCCGTTCCCCAAGGTTTTTCACGTTCCAAATTATATACGGATCCCTCAGGTACCTTTCCTATTTCCTGATTTACGTAATCAACTTCAATCTTCCCGGCTAGTTTTGTATCAAAAAGCTCTTTAAACTCTTCCTCAAAACTCTCTCTAATAACAAAAACAATCTTACCAAAGCCGGCCTCAATTGCATCATGTATCGAATAATCAATAATGATTTCATTCGTTGGTCCAATCGGATCGATCTGCTTTAATCCCCCATACCGACTTCCCATTCCTGCTGCTAATACCAATAACGTAGGTTTCATATCTTTTCTAAATATCAATATTCAAATCAATTTTAACTCTGCTCTTTTCTCTTTATCGATACATTCATGTAAAGATTTTTTCGAAATAAAAGCAACCATCTGCCATGCATCACTACTACTACAATGTTCCAATGGTTTTTAGAAAAGGCAGATGGTCACAATACTTTATAAAAATTGCTCCCTGTAAGAACACTACTTCTAAACAAATCTTCAACGCAAGTTGAAAACAACAGGGAGACAATTTTCTTCTTAACCAATCACTAACTACTACTTAATATTTTCTTCATAACGTTTGCCATGGTTCCCATAAGAGCTGCATCATCTAATAAATCCGAATTTACCAGCTCAGTCTCTGAACTAATTTTATCCATGGCATATTTATTCATCCACATACTTACCGGACTAATAATATACTTTCCTGCCTGAGCTAATCTTCCTCCAATAATTATCATTTCAGGATTCAGTAAGTGAATCAAAGTCACCAGACCTTTCCCTAAATATTCACACATCTTGTTTAATTGGTCAATAGCAAACTGATCGCCAGCCAAAATTGCATCAACAACAGCTCTCAAGTCAATATTTTTCCCCTCAGCCTGATATTTGGCTAAAAAACTTTCCTGACCTTTCTCAATTCCTTCTCTTATTTGCCGCACCAAAATCTTCCCGGACGTTAAAGTTTCCAGGCAACCAATTTTCCCGCAATTACAAAGCGTTCCCTCAGGATCGATTAAGATGTGCCCAAACTCACCGGCAAATCCATTTTTACCACTATGTAATTCACCATTTAAGATCATGCCTAAACCAATACCGTTACTTAAATTCAAGCACAATACATTCTTTTTACCTTTGGCTTTTCCAAAAGCCATCTCTCCCAATGCCATGGTACGGGCATCATTGTCCAGCAATATTGAAAATCCAAGTTCCCGATTCATATAATTCCGCAAACCTTCTTCTGCAAAGGACAAATGCGTATGTGTCAATCCATTTTCGGCATCAACCAAACCCGGAATTGAAATTCCAACAGCTAACACCTTTTCCCGATCAACATTTATTGTTTCAAGAGCGACATTGACCTTTTCAACCAATGCCTGACAATACTCACTGCTGTTTTCCAATTCAAACTCTTTAAACTCCTCACGATATACCAAGTGGTTATTCATATCGAAAACAGCAAGATTCAGTGTATGTAAATTAATATCAACACCAACTACATATTGATATTCAGGATTAACGCAAAATAAATTTGGACGTCTTCCTCCAATTGATTCTCCAATACCATTTTCAAGAATCACCCCAAAACCTAGAAGATCTTCAACAAGTGAAGCAACTAAAGGCTGACTCATTTTTACCGTTTTCACGATCTCCGCAATTGAAGCAACTCCATTATAATACAAATGGGATAGTATTTTACGATACTGATCTTGCCTCCTATTTTTAGCATTAACAGTACCTCCAAGTGTTTTTTCGTATAGAAATTCTGGTTTCAAATCAGCGTGAGTTTTAAATTATTATTCGTACCCGAAAACAAACGTACGAAATTTATTTTAAACATGACAATACTTTTATTTTTTATTTTAAAAGATAGGGGTGACAAATGAAGAGGAATACCTGACTATGTAAACGAACTATTTTAGCCCAAACTATAGTAGTTTATGAAACTATTGTTACCATAAATATAGTCTGTCTGAAAATAAACTTATTGTCTCAACCAAAATATTAATTGGTTGAGATGACAAAGCAATACCACTCATGGGAAAGGGGATCGAACGAGAATTTAAATGGATTAATTAGATAGTTTTCCATAAAAAAAGTGACTCATAAAATAGAAGTCATCAAAGAATTAGAGATGTTCAATGGAAATTAAATAATAGGCCTAGAAAACAGCTTATGTATGAAATCCCAATATTTGTGATGAATAAATTATTATTTAACTCAGAAGTTACATTTATCCGTTGAATTCAACATTGATTAAATCCTTCTTGAAAATGATAAATTCCCTGAGCATGCACTTATGATTCTTGAGATTTTAATTCCAGAGCTAAAGAAATATTTTTTTCAACTACTCCTTAGGAATGTGGGGACACTCTCCATATAGAGCATCAAATATTGGATTGTTTTAGATACATAGAACGAAATAATGACATTTTAGCAAAATAGACTGAGCTGGCATCCAATTCTTTTATTCATCTATTTACCACAAATGTAGGTTCCACTCCTCAAAATTTCATAAAAGAGAAATACGCGAAAGCCTGTGTATTTCTCGATCATACAGAAATTAAAATTGATAAAATCGCCTAATAATTAGAATCTTACGATCAACACCACCTTACGCTTGTATTTAGCAATATCACAGAAAAACCTCCTTTAATTTATCGAAAGGGCTTATAATATTAAAAGTCTTATTTAGTATTAATAACGTTGATATAAATAAATCACATAGTCTCCAAGAGATTACAATAATACAACTCTTGGATAACAGTGAACTCCCAAGTGAACACTAATAACCACGCCTCTCTAAACGACAATAAATCAAGCGTTATAACATACTTAAGATACTCCCTCTCTCTCCGCCATGCAGAAATGCAATAGAAGGAAAAGCCTTGTAAACGTTAAGTTTACAAGGCTTTCTTCATTTAGTACCAAGGCAATTCAAACACCTAAAACAACATTAAAAAGGTGTAGCATTCGGTGTAGATTCGAAAGCTTAATTTCGCCACGCCTACTACAGGTGCTAACACACTACAATTCAGCATTTTGACCCGTTCATAAATCAATCGTTTGCTCGTTTTGACAACCTGAAAAGAGAAAAATCTGATTGGTATTAATATTGCAGAAGGAACAGTGGAAAAATACAGAACAAGCTATAAACACACGAACGAATTTATGAAACACCAATATAAAGCTGATGAAAGGCCCTTTGCGGAAACCAGGTTCCAATTTATTTGAGATTCCGAATTTCATATTAAACCCCAACCTAAGTATAAGTCCACTATTCTTAAACCGGAGAACCAGAAAACTGATCAGACATTCCGTTTCTGACACGGAATCGTAAAATAGAAACTGGTGCCCTTTCCCAATTCGCTTTCACACCAAATGGCTCCGGAATTTTTTAAGACAAACTCGTGACAAAGAATCAGTCCCAATCCTGTACCTTTTTCACCGGATGTACCTGTCGTTTTGTACTTCATATCAATTCGGAAGAGCTTTTCTAAATTATCTGACGAAATCCCCATCCCCTCATCTCTCACCTCAACTTCCAGAAATTTCTCCTCCTTCTTTACTTTTACCTCAATCTCTTTCCCCGAATCGGTGAACTTCACGGCATTGTTGATCAAATTGCGTAAAACAGTATTAATCATCTGCGGATCCGCATAAGCAGTACAATTTCCACCTACATCGGTTCGTAAATGAATCCCTTTCTTCTCTGCATGAATACGATGCAAATTAATGTTCTCATGAATCTGTAGTGAAAGGTCGAACTTAGTAGGCGTGTACTCGATATGCCCCTGTTGAGATTTGGACCACAAAAGTAAATTCTCCAACAAATTGTATATCAGCTCGGCAGAATGATGTATGCGTTTCAGAGCTAAAATCTTATCCTCCTCTTCCAGATTAGCATAACCTTCATCTACAACCTGACTTAAGGAATAGAGACTCGAGAAAGGGTTTTTCAAATCGTGGGCCAGGATAGAAAAGAACTTGTCCTTGGTAGCATTCAGCTCATCCAACTCCTCTTTTTGCCGACGTATTCGTTGCTCAGCTTCTTTCCTTTCGGTTATCTGACGAGACACAATGGTAATGCCCGTGAGATCCCCCTGAGAATTACGCCGAGGACTAATTTTTGCATTAAACCAGTGCATCCCTTTCTGGTTCACACAATAATCAAACTCCTGTACCTTATCACTTTGTTGAAGCCGACCAAAAGCAATCTGCAGCTCCTCCACAACCTGTGGTGGAAAACCGACCTCCTTGTAATGCTTGTTGAGGAAGAATTGAGGATTCTCATAAAGGAGATCCTGATTGCCTGGATTGTAAAACTCCTGAAACACCCCATCCCGATCTAGAACAAAAACAAGATCGTTAAGTGAGGAGATGGTAGATTTCAATTTCTCTTCACTTTCTTCCACTTTATTTTTCTGTAATGCAATTTCGTTAGTTCGCTCCAATATACGCTCTTCAAGGATTCTATTCTCCTTGTTTAAATTTCGTTCCCTCAACTTAATGATCCCTACTATCAGCAGAAGCCCTAAAAGAATATAGGCCGCGTAGGCATAATTACTGAGCCACCAAGGTGGCAGAATTCTAATTTCAAGCCGGGTAGGATTTTCGTTCCAAATACCATCATCATTTGTTCCTTTAACCCAAAAAGTATAGCAGCCACTGGGCAGATTGGTAAAAGGTACAAAATGGCGATTACCAACCTCAAACCACTCGTCCCGAAGTCCCTCCATTTTATAGGCATATCTGTTTTTGAAAGGCTTAGTATAATCCAAAGCCGCATAAGCAATCGTGAAGGAGTAGTCCTTGTAGGAAAGCTCCATCTTGTTGGTATAAACATTGAGGTTTTGCTTTCGACCAGCCCTTTCTTTGATAAAAGAGGTAATCACCACCGGCGGAATAAAAGTATTATCTTCGAGGGAATCGGGGTGAAAAGAAATCAAGCCATCCATTCCTCCAAAATAAATATTCTGCTTATCATCCTGATATACAGCTTTCAAATTGAATTCAACACCCTGCAGACCTTCATTAACAGAATAAGATTTAAACTCGTGAGTCGTGGAATTAAGCAAGGCCAGTCCTCTGCCGGTAGAAAACCAAAGATTATTGTTCTTGTCCTCAATAATATCGTAAATAATGTTGCTGGGCAATCCATCCTTCATGGAGTAATAGGTGAAAAGAGAATCTGTTTTGTTGAACTGATTCACCCCGGTGCTGGTACCGATCCAAATATCTCCTTTGTAATCCTCGCAAAGAGAGATGGTGAAATCATCGCAGAGCGTATTGCTCTTCTCGTTTTCGTGCGAATAATGACGCATTTGCTTCTCCCCCGAGAGGTAGCAATCCATTCCGGCTAAGGTCGCAATCCATACATTGCCATCCTTATCTTCTAATATGGAATAAACCAGATTGCTACTGATTCCATAGGGTTGCTCCGCCCCCGCCTGATAGTAGGCTGTCTTTTTTGTGTTAAGATCAAAAGTAAAGATACCGTTTCCGGTTCCAATCCAAATTTCCCCATTTGAGATCTCAGCTATGCAATAGACTCGGTTATTGGTGAAAAAATCAGGTGTCTCAAGTCCAAAATACTCAGCGAATGGCGTGAAAGTTTGTTGCTGCTTATTGTAGATGCTAACTCCGTTGCGAGTGCCCATCCAAATCCTTGATTCACTGTCTTCAAACAATACATGAACATGATTATTGGGAATGTTACGATCCCCTTCAAATTCGGAGGAATAATGCAACATTTCTCTGGACTTTGGATTGAAAATATTCAAGCCCTTGCCCCAATTCCCCACCCAAAACCGATTGCGATCATCGACATAAACCGATGCTATAATATTGTCGAGCAGATCAATCGAATTGGGATCATCTGTTTTCTTATAGCTTCGGAACTTCTTCGTTTTCAGATCTGTTTTGTCAATTCCGGCGATCGTACCAATCCATAGGTTATGAGACCGATCCTCGAACAATGAATACACGATATCGTGGCCAATATAGTTCTCATAGTTAGGACCACTCCTAAAAAGAGTCAACTCAAAATTTCCTGTATCCCAACTCCAATCCATTCGGTTTAAGCCCCCCTCCTCTGTTCCGATCCAGTATACGCCATTGCTATCCTGCAAAATCGAACGAATATAGTTATTACTCAAAGAATTGGCACAATCAGTTTCTTCCTGATAGCGGGTAAATCGTTTGGTTTCAAGATTATAGAAATTGAGCCCATTTTTCGTTCCAATCAGAATATTTCCAAGCATATCTTCATAAAGAGCTGTGATGTGATTATCGGAAATAGAATGCGGATTGGATTCCTCATAATGAAAATTGAGAAAAGTTTTCTTCTCGGGATCAAAAACGCTCAATCCCGCCGAGGAGCCCTGCCAAATCATCCCCCTACTGCTTTTGAGGATGGGAAAGCCAACATCATGGAGAGCCCCATCGTAGTGCAAGCTATTGGTATAGCTCTCCAAACTGTCAGTTTTATAATTGTACCTTGAGAGAACAGGAGGGATATTGATGTAAATGAAATTGTCATCAGCCAACGTACCGTATACAAAATTATCAGGCACAATAGAATCGTTCAATTTATGAGGAACAAGGGTAAATTCACCTGTTCTCTTGTTGTAACAATTTAAGCCCTCTTTTGTGCCTAGCCAAATATTACCTTGACGGTCTTCAGTAATATCGTAAATCCAGTTGTTCGAAAGAGATTGTTTATCAGTTGGATCATAAAAAAAGTTTTTAAAGCTATAACCATCAAACTTATTTAGTCCATTCTGAGTGCCAAACCAAAGGTATCCTTCAGAATCCTGAAAGATGCACTTAATTTCACTTTGAGAAATTCCATCCTCTACCCCATAATGCTTAAACGTGACCAATTGAGCATTTACATTTGTGGTTTTACAGAATAAAGAACCACAGAAAAAAAGTAGTATGAGGATTCGATAATTCATCCGTTCTTTTTGGGTTGAGTCTTTTCGTATCTGTAATTTACGCCTTTTTTCCCATTCAAGACAAAAGTGAAGCCTTTGATATTCACTAAAACTGATACAACCAGCCAAAAAAATTACAGTAAAAAAAATCAGAATGAACTTTTAATAAAAGGAATACAAATTTCGTCCAATCAACTCATGAATTATCGGAGAAACAAGATCGAGCAGACCTCGCTCAGGTGATAAGGTAATAAGGTAATAAGGTAATAAATGTACAACTAACTGCATGACTAGACACCATTTTTGCTTTCGAATGATAAATAACTTCCGCATCCGAAATCCTAGCCGCAAATATGCTTCAATTCATTCTGTAGTGCTTTTTGCTTCTTTAGGCTTAGCCCAAATGAATCTAATAAATGAGAATTTTCTTTTAACTGAAGACAAGTAAGAATGCTTTGGCCCATTAATTCCTGTTTTTGCTTTTTAGTAAGCGTGTGTAGAATGGTAACGGGATACAAATGAAGTTCTTCAATGGTTTCTTTCAATCCTTTATTCCGGGGATAATCCCATGCCAAAAGATTCAAGCCACTACCTATTCCATATTGAATTGAATCATCAGAAAAGCGAGTATTTGTAACCACCCATCCTGTAAAGGAAAGACCTTTGTATTCGGGCATATTCTTTCTTTTATCGATAATATCGTTCACGCGGGAGCGAACATACAGTGGCACTTGAACGCTAACATGTTTTCCTTGATCTTTATGATATTTACATTCAACCAGATGTTGAGTGTTTTTGTGAGTTGCTATTACATCCATTTCGTGAGTAACACAAACACCATCTACCACCACTCCTACTTCAATATCAAAACCTTGTTTTTTGAACAACTGTCCGATGAATTGCTCAAAAGGATATCCCGTTGGTCCCAATTCCATGATTGCTTTCTTCAAACGATAACGCATGGCCGAGGAACTTTCTTCTCGACGCAAAACTGAAAAGGCCCTGGAATATATTTGTTTGGTTGTTACTCCCGTGAAAATCCACTCTTTGATATTCAAAAGAATTTTTTCTATTGCAAATGTACTTGCCCCGGCATTTTGCAATGACCGCTCTAACTTATCAATTTCAAAAGGCTCTTCATCACCCGAAGCCTTTTTTACAAGTATCAATTTACTATTGAAGGAATTTGACTCCTTACTGTCTTTATTATTAATATTCACACACTGTTTCGGATTGTTCATATTGGTGTTTTAGTTTTGTCATTTCCATGAAGGAAGGCTAAAGCTAAAAAATATTGAATTACATTACTATGCAAAGCTTGCCTATTTGCAGTAATACTTTCTGCGATCCATCACAACCATTTCTTTTTTCTAAAATACCATATCATTCCTACTGCTACTAAAATCATAATGGCAATTATACTGAAGTAGCCATATTTCCACTCCAGTTCGGGCATGTACTTAAAATTCATTCCGTAGACTCCGGCCAAAAAAGTAAGTGGAATAAAAATGGTTGCTATTAAAGTAAGCAACTTCATGGTTTTATTTAATTGATTGTTCTGTTCCGATTGGTGTGTATCACGAACATTTGAAAGGTAATCGCGCAGGTAATCCAACTGATCGATAACGAATAAAATATGATCCTGCGTATCCCGAAAAAACTTAACATTCTCATCAAGAAACAGGTCTGATTCACTCTGTATTAAAAGATCATAAGCCTCTTTTAAAGGTAATATAACACGTCGGGCCTTCATTATCTGTTTCTTAAAATCCTGAATTTTTCGTGGCACTAAATCAGAATTTTCATTTTCTATGAACTCCTCGAACTTAACCAGTTGATCGTTCCAATTTTCAATTAAATGAAAATAATTATCCACTATTGTATCTGCCACAGCAAAAAACAGGTAATCGACTCCTTTCGATCGTATTCTTCTTGTACTGTTTTCTAAACGACTGAGCAAAGAATCCAATACCGGATGATGCGTATCCATAAATGAAATCACATAATTTTCGCCCAGAATGATGTTAATCGGAATGGACTGAAATTTATACTCTCCGGTTTTGGGAATCAGTAGTTTTAATGATAAAAAACTGTAATGGTCCAAATCCTCAAACTTGGGCCGTAAGTGCGAATTAAGAGCATCTTCCAAAGTTAGATTGTGAATATCTAGCTGATTCCCTAAATTCTCATAAGCTGGAATATCAATTCCTGAAAAAATAACCCAGGAAACCATTTCCTTATCTTTAAAATCATATTTAATATGATCTAAATCAGTCTTGTAATCCACCGATTTAATCTCTTCCGAATTGTATTGTATTACCTGAACTGATGCAGACTCTATTTCTTTATATCCAATATGTAATAAAGTTCCAGGCGCCATTCCTGATTTTTCAGAAATACGACTTGTTTTTTTCTTTACCATGACTAAAATAGATAGGTTTAATTGTATCTTTAAATTAAACAATTCTCTTACTAATTAACCATTATTTTTCAACAATGATAGAAACATTTGAAGCTATTTTAATAAATCTTGGGATCGGCTATAAACTACTTTTTATTCTTATTACAATCGTATTGGGTTTTCTCATTTCCAAACTCATTCTGTTTTTCATGAATCGCATGTTGAAAAAAGCTTCCGATAAATTAAATGTTGATCCTACCAATTACAGTTTCTTAAAAAACGCTGTTAGTTTTCTGATTTTCATCGTAACAGTAATCATTATTTTTTATTCAATTCCTGAATTAAAAAGTGTTGGAATGAGTTTGATGGCAAGTGCCGGAATTTTTGCGGCGATTCTTGGTTTTGCATCTCAGCAAGCATTTTCAAATATTATAAGTGGTATTTTCATTGTTATATTTAAACCTTTTAGGGTTGGCGATTTTATTAAAATTGGAGAATTGCACCTTGGTACGGTAGAAGACATTACTTTGCGACACACGGTGATTAATAACCCTGAAAATAGGAGGATCATTATTCCAAATTCGGTTATTAGTTCAGAAACCATTTTGAATTCTTCAATTACTGATCCCAAAATCTGCGCGTTCATAGAAATAGGAATCAGTTATCATTCCAACATCGATAAAGCGATTGAAATCATTCAAAATAAAGCATCTCATCATCCAAATTTTCACGACAACAGAACAGATGAAGAAAAAAGCGGAAATATTGATCAGGTAATTGTTAGAGTTATAAACCTTGGTGATTCGTGCATTACACTTAGAGCCTATGTTTGGGCCGAAAACTCGAGCAAAGCTTTTGAGATGAAGTGCGATTTATTTAAATCGATTAAAGAGCAATTTGATAAAGACGGAATCGAAATTCCATTTCCTCATCAAACAGTCTATCTTCGACAAGAGGAACCCTTAAAAATCACTCAAATTTAGAATCTATTTGTTTCCCATTCGCATATTAACAGGAAAAGTCAAGTATCAATAAAGTTAAATCTTCATGATACTTGACTTCTTATTTGTGTTCTTTTTTTGCAACTTGTTACTTGTTCCTTGATACTTACCACCTGTCACTTGCTGCTTATCCCTTGTCCCTTGTTCCCTTGTTACTTGTCTCTTGCTCCCTTGTTACTTATTACTTTACTTGTTACTTGTCCCTTGTTCCCTTGTTACTTGTCTCTTGCTCCCTTGTTACTTATTACTTTACTTGTTACTTGTCCCTTGCTCCTTGTTACTTTTTAATTGGCACTTGTTACTTGTCACTTGTCCCTTTTTACTTGGTACTTGTCACTTCCTATTAAATAGAATTCTCCGAGCTAAGAATCTCACAATCCAACAATTCTTTGATTACATTTTCAGTTAATTCACTTTTGAAGGCAAACTCAAACCGAATGTCCATCACATAAGCTTTTAGCCGCATTTTGTAGCAAAGCTTATCGTACTTGATATCATTCACGAAAATAACAGCGATCGGCTTTGCTAAATACACATAATTTGAAATCTTGGCTACTTCAATGGCAATTTTTCGTACCTGATGTGTATCGATGGTAATTGGCAAATAAATTTCGGCAACCACCTGACAATTCGTCTCGCCCGAATTAGAATTGGAAATAGACTGGTTCATCAGTTCTCCGTTGGGCAGAGTAACAATTGAATCATCAGCAGTTTGCACCCGGGTCGATCGCAAGGACATGTCGAGAACCTCACCATAAGTGCTTCCCACTTCAATTTTATCACCAATTTTAAACGGACGGTCGATAATGATCACAAAACCACCAAATATATTCTTTAAAATATCCTGAGCGGCAAAACCTACGGCAACACCCACAGATGCACCAAAAGCAATCAAGGATCCCAATGGTGGATTAAATATTCCCTTCACGATAATATAAGAAATTATCATCCAGCAAATAATTTTCACTACCGGCACAATGGCCTTCCCTTTCACCCTCCTGTCCGGGCTTTTTTCAGACCAAATCTCGATGGTTCGGGTTAAAAAACGAACTATAAAATATCCAATTAAGATAAAAACCAAAGCCCAAAAGATCTTCGAAAAAGAAATGATATTTGAAACATCCGGAGCATCTAATTTCTCACCTATTGATTTAATTACGTCATCGGTGGAGGAAACAACCGAATCGCCTTTTATCACTTCAGTCTTTGCAATGGAATTGGCAATCTGATTCTGCGATAGTAAGGTTTGTGTACAAATAAAAAGGCTACCAGTAAACAGCAGTATACTTATGAGTTTTTTCATTTTATCTTGTAATTATTTTTATTCTAAAACGTGTTTAGTGTATGTAGTTCAAAACAGCCAGGTGATTCGCAATCTGCCTGTAAACCAATGGATTTATAAGATAAACCTCATTCCTTTTAATTAAAATTCCATCGTCGGTAAAGACCATTAAATGAGCAAAACTTTCCTCCTTTTCCCAATCAAAAATAGCTGCATGCTCCTCCAGCAAAAGACCTCCGTGAAGAACCAAGGCATGCAAAGTGGTTATTTGAGAAGGACTTAGCGTGTTGAAAAAAGAATACTCTAAATGTTTGTACTGCAAATAGAAATTATTGTCCTCGACACTTATCACCGATCGCATCCAGAACAACAAGGCCAATGAAAGATTGTTTTCAGCAAATTTGTACAAGCGGTTAAAATAATCTTCGTGCAAATAAGTCTGTTTCTCTGCCTCCGACATTCTTTTATAAGATCGTTTCGGATGAAATTCTGTCGGGGGTAAAAAGTTAAGTTTGAAGCCGCTAAACTTATGCCGTTTAATAATTATCTCGGTTAGCTGCTCCTTATTCAAGCTATCCAGGTTTACAACATATCCAAAATAATCACTCATCTTTAAGGTATAATCAAGGTACTTGAATGTGTAAAGCAAACAGGTACTCAACCAATAAATACGCGAATTGGTTTGTGATATCAACCTGAAAAACTGCGATAGATTTTTAAAACCATGACGTTTCCGAAGAAATAATTGATGAACATTCTCAATAACAATTATTCTACGCCCCTTCAGCTCTTGAATTTTTTCTATCAATTCGTCAATCGATTCAAATTTTAAATCTTTGAAAACAGTTTTCAAAAACAGAATAAAATCTTCTTCACTGCTAATTTTACGATCCAAACTGAATCTGTAAAAAGGATATTGATGCCCAAATTTATCTTCAAAAACATTCACTACCGAAGTAATTCCACTGCCATTTTCTCCCACCAAACAAGTCGGTGCAAACTTTGCATTTGTCCAGTTGCTATAAGCAATTTCAAGTTGTTGAATAACCTTAGGTCTCTCAATTCGAAATTTTGCATTTGCTATGGGCGCAATTTTAAATAAGCGTTGGTACATTAAGGGCAAACGTGCAATTGCTATTTCTGTTTCCGACAAGTAATTGGATAATTCACTGCCAATGGTTTCCTTTTTTTCGGATAAGCCCAAAACTTTACGATATGCCGTATATTTTAATCGGGCCTGCTTATTCAAATCAAGAATTCGCGCCTGAGATCTACTCAAAACATCTTTTAAAAAAGACAAGCCGTTAATCAGAAGATTTTTAGCATTTCGGATTCTTTTTTTCCGAATCATCTCCGTCTGCTTCTGATCTAAATTATCTGGTAAGATAGCAGAGCTAATCTCTGCTATAAAGCTGCTATTTATCTTGTTGATTTGGTCTATTACCTCTCTTGACAGCTCTACATTGTATTGCCTGTTTTCTTTTGCTTTCTGAACAGCCCGCTCAATACCTTCCCCAAATTCCGAAAGCTGATTGATTCCCCCCTCAAGATCCTCGGCATTGTAATATTCCAAGGCATACTCCACGATTCCAGACAATTCACTTGTATTGGATAAAGTCTTCTGCATGCCATTTATTAAAGCCTCCTTCTGAATAAAAAGCGGATTCTCAATCGATTCATTTAAACAACCACTCACAATATCCATCACATTTGTTTCCCGAAGCTTAGGGACTCTTGAATTTTTATTCCAGCCTTTTCGGGAGGGAAGTAAATAACTCGATGGTATTGATTCAATTTCTTTGATGCAGTTTGATGTCAAAAGATCAAAATGCAGCGAAAAATCCGTTTCCATTAACTTCTCAATGTAATTGGGAATTCGCTCAGCAAGTAATTGTTTCGACAGCAAATTATCCTGAACATCTTGCAGGTCGCTCTCGTTCTCAATTTTTTCAGACGCTTTCTCCAGATTACTCACAAAAAAAGCATCCGATGCGAGCAAAACCTCATCGAGAATGCTTTTAATCTTAACTTCTGATTGATTAAAGATATTGGTAATGGCTAAATTCGAAAATCGAACTTCGTAAACAAGTCGCCAATGCTCAAACAAAGCAAATGCCCGGCTGCTGTAATTGGCAAATAATTGCTGCTGATTCTTTAAAATCTTACTTGCTCTTTTAGTCAACTTTCGCGATTGAATCTTACTGGAAGGAAACTCTAAAGTACCTGCTTTTGCATGCAATTCGGCATACAATAAATCCAGAGCCTCTTTCATCTCTTTAAAATGCAATTCAATTTCAATCTTTTTGGCTCCTATCTGCTGGCTTAGTTCTGTTAACTGTTGAGTAAAATCATTTTCAATCCATTTGCTATTTACAAGCAGGTTAGCTTCTATTTGTTTATCGATTTCCTTTATCGATTGAAAAATATTCTGTCGAAATGATAGAACATCCTCAACAATAGGATTCGCATCTTCTAACAAATGCACAAAATAGATCAATTCAGCCAACTGTTGACGATGAATTTTATGCTTCCAGAAATTTTTAGGTATTGCTTCCTTTTTAATTAATTTCCGAAATAAATTCCTGACACTCAGCAATCCCCAATTGATTTTAAGGAAGAACAATTTCCCCAACTTTCTTGTTTTCAAGACTATTCCATCCGAAGGCAAAGCATAAAACCGATCCTTATCCTGAACCTCATCAACCTGCTCCTCAAAACCAGAAATATATTCCCTAATCTCTGCAAACTGATCGAAAAATTCAGAAACATCAAACTTATTTATCTCATGAAAATTATCGTGAATATATTTTTTAAATTCCTCACTACTCTTTCGGTAGCCGGATAAATCATCAGAGATATCCTTGCTTTTTTCAATCGAACCGATCGTTTCCTGTAAAGTAGATATCATGCTCTCAACGGGATGAAGAGAGCTTAGTAATTTGGATGTGTATTTGCTGTACATAGTTTATGTGATCATTAATAGCATGATTTAAAATACAAAAAATACCTGATATACCAACATCATTATAAATGGAGAAATTTACCTGCGGATTTAAGATACAAACCTTCACCAGATGAAGATAACTTTTTACTTGGATGACTAAAATCACCACGCATATGAGACTTTTTTTTGCTTGGTGAGCTCAAATCGCCACGCATATAAGACAACTTCCTGATTGGTGGGCTCATCTGTAACTCATACGCGACTTCCTTTTACTTGGTGGACTCATATGAAACTCATGCGAGACTTTCTTTTACTTGGTGGACTCATCTGAAACTCATGCGAGACTTTCTTTTACTTGGTGGCCTCATCTGAAACTCATACGCGACTTCCTTTTACTTGGTGGACTCATATGAAACTCATGCGGAACTTTCTTTTACTTGGTGGTCTCATCTGAAACACATATGAGACATTTTTTTGCTTGATGAGCTCATATGAAACTCATACGGGACATTTTTACACTTCGCTACTAATAGCTAACAAATTATATATCGGCATTCAGGTTTAGAAATTAGTCGATGCAAACTTAGGGAGGTAAACCGCTCAAGGGGATAAAAACCGCCTTGAGGGTGTTATTGGAATTACCCTGTCAGTGCTTACAAAGCCTGACAGCGGTTTAATGGGTACCATAAAAAAAGGCCAAACTGGGAGCTTGGCCTGTTGGGTTTTGACGATTAATCTGCATAAAAGAAAAGTATTGCCGCTCTCACTTGTGGTGATGGTACCGATTTATTGCATGCACTGAGAGCCTAACTTTGAGTGAGTCCCTCAACAAAACACTAAAACGATGGCAATACGTCTAATTTAGATCTCTTAGCTTCTTATAATCTCAATCTTATATCCATCAGGATCCGTAATGAAATAGTATTTAGGTTTTTCACCTGGCAAGCCTTTAAGGTCTGTTGTTTCGATCCCCATATTTTTATGAAATTCACGAGATCCTTCCAAATCACTAACGGTCAATGCAAAGTGACTAAATCCATTTCCTATCTCATAGGGTTTTTCGGTATCATAATTATGGGTAATCTCTATTTCAAAATTTTTATTTTCATCACTAAGGTACACGAGAGTGAACTTATAATCAGGATAATCCAGTCTCTTTACTTCCTCCAAAGACAATGCTTTTTTATAAAAATCTACTGATTTGTCTAAATCCATTACTCTGATACAGGCATGTTCTAATTTGTATTTCATTGTTTTTCCTCCTCAAGCTTAATTTCTTTTATTATTCTTCTATGATTTTAAAAAAGGATAACACAGATCACTTTTTGTCCCCTTGATTATTCCATAGATTCATTTTATAAAATGAATCAGTACAAAAATAGTAGAGATTTTCTGATAAATAATGACTCTGCAAGTAAATTATGAACTTCTTGAAGCTATTTAGCTATTCTTAACATTTGCATAGAAAAAAATATCTGCTCTTCATATCAAGCATAACGGTCTTACCTTTTATTCTACTATACCTATCCCATAAAGCGAATCCACATGAAAATAAAAACATGAAGAAAAAGATTTCAAGGACATGTATGATTCCAATTCTGAATTAGCACTTGAACGCCTTATCCAAATTGATTGTTTGCCTTTACAAAACCACTACGGCTTGAATAAATGCCTGTTTTACCGTTGAACTATGATTTAACGGAATAGAATTTAATATTTTCAGTTTTACCACGTAAGGGCAAGTCACTAAGTAATTTAAAATTATAGCCATTGGCAGATTGAATTTGATCGATCACATTCTGTGTTATAATCAACTTCTCATTAAACTCATTGCACTTTTTCTCTAAACGGGCAGCTGTATTTAATACGTCGCCATGATATGCGATTTCACGTTTTATATCTCCGATTTCAGTTGCAGTTACAATCCCTACATCCATACCGGCTTTGAAGATAGGTATTTCGCCATATTTTGACTTAAAATATTCTTTTTGCCGGTTAAGTATATCGCTGAATTCAAAAAATGCGTTCAGGCAATTAAGTTCGCGAAACCCTTCTTTCTTGCTCCAGAATAGAATTACCTCATCGCCAGCATATTGATAGACCCTCGCATTAAATTTCTGAATAACCGGAGTTAATTCATGAACACACTCTTTTATAAATTTACTGTATTCAATATGTCCTAATTTTTCGGCCAGACTTGTTGAGTTTTTAAGATCCACAAAGAGAAAGATTAATTCTTCATTTCGGGGATGATAGTATTTACCTGTTAATAGATCGATAAGCAAACCAGGACCAAGTTTCTGATTGATGTAAAGGATAAAATTCAATATCAGGATAAACGATGCGTAATAGAGCACGCCGGATATATAAAACTTAGCGGATAGTAAAGCTTGAAATTTCTCCATCTGCTCTTGAGGGACTAATTCAAAAAATAAAAACAATTCGAAAATCAGCAAACACACGATAATTAGCCCAATCAGGTACAAAGCACTTTTCAATAAAATATTAAAACCAAAACTTTTTCTTCTGAAGATCTGTTTTTCCGTCAATTGGTTAACGAGAATAAAAAGAATTCCAAGTAAGATTCCTGAAAATATTACCTCAAGGTGCCAAATATTAGTGTCAAAATATTCTTTTAAGACTCCCTCTTGTATGAAATCCTCTACTCCAAAGTACGAGAAAATGGCATACATGTATAGGACAAGAATAAACGACAATATTATAATAAGCCATTCTCTTAAGTTCGTTCTCATATTATATGGTTATATGACGCCCAAGGGCTCGCATATGAAATGCAAGGGATTTTGAAACTCTTACCTATCCTGTTTGCACTGAGCCAAATCTACATTTATACGTAAATTTAATGTTTTAAACTTGATCGTCAAATTGTAGATTTGGTGGTGCTTACTGATCAAACAAACTTATCGTAAACTACTCTGTCAGCCTAGCATTTTACAATGCATTGTTGGGCTTACCTATTTATTCCGGTTATTGTGATTTTGTATGATGGCCGGTTCTAGTTTACCAATTGCTTTTTGCCTTTTCTCTCCGGCCTTTGGCTTTAACCCAAATAGAAACCTGGTAATATTATTTGTCTGAATTAGTTTATACAAAATAACCGACAGGAATAGCAGTAAATGCGATAATTAAAAACTTAATATACGGACTCAGTTAGTAAATTATGAGCTTCTTGATTCTATTTAGCTATTCTTAACTTTTGCATAGCAAAAATATATGCTCTTCAGATCAAGCATTACGGTCTTGTCTTTTGTTCTACTATACCTATCCCATAAAGCGAATCCACATGAAAATAAAAACATGAAGAAAAAGATTTCAAGGACATGTATGATTCCAATTCTGAATTAGCACTTGAACGCCTTATCCAAATTGATTGCTTGCCCTTACAAACTGCTCAAGAGGTTAAAAACCGTCTTGTTAGTATTAATGAAAGAATCCTGTCATGGGTAAATCGGTAAGATAAAAACAGCCCAAACTGAGAGTTTAGGCTGTGGGGGCTTAAAGTTTAGAATATCCAAAGCAGGCGGTCACGAAACTATTCGCCACCAAACCTAAATGGTGAATACCTGTGCCTCACATCTTTATTATCAACACACTTACCTTCATCGCTTTTGTTGAATGGTCGTGCTTTATTTCTTTTTTCAGATCGAAAATGGGCTAACGAGATCTTTCGTTTATGTTAATTTTCAATATATGAAAGACAGCGTTGTATTTCACTTGACCGAAGTTCCATATATCCCATTTCAGGAACTATTTTCTGCCCGTCAATTATAGTCCATTTTAAAAAATCATATAATTCTTTCGTTGAAGGTTTTTGTGATGCTACAAATTGTAGAGGTCTGTTCAATATGCAAGGATATTTACCTAACCACATTGCTCGTTGCAATTCTGTAAAGTTTTCGTAAAAATTCTCTTTCATATCAAGACTTCCATTTTGATTCAGATCTAATGGGATGATTCCGATGTCATCCCGAAACTCTTTTGATTCAGGATCAAAAGAGTAAATAAAATTGCAGTAACCAATTGCAAGAGAATCGCCTTTGATGGCTTCTATTAACTGATTTTCCCCGAGAATACCAGTTCCACTCATCTTTTGGTCATCCAGCCATAAAAATTTTGATAATATATCTGTAGCACCTGCTTGGTCAGAACGAAAATAAACGGATACTGGTTGTTTTCCCGGCTCTCCAAAAAGATTACCCCAAGAAGTTATTTCACCGGTAAACAATTTTGACATATCGTCTTTTTTAATCCCCGCTTCCAAAATTTGAGACCAATACGGATTTTTTTTATTGACTATCATAACAACTGAGAGTTTGGCTACTGGCAGTATCCAAACCGCTGACTCTAACTTGTCAGGTAGTTCTGACGAAATCATCAACAAATCGGTTTTATCTGAATAAATTTCAGAAAGTACTTCTCCAGAACCAACAGGAGATAAATTAAATAAAACCAAGGGATGAATTTTCTGATATTCAGTAATCCACCGTTGTACAAGGGGCATCAGCGCATAAGCTCCTTTTATGTTTATTTCTCCTTTATGAGTTGGCAAAGATTCCTTTTCCTGCTGTTGCTGCGGTGTTTTATTTACACATCCTATCGTTAAAAATATTATAAAAATAAAAACACATCTTATTGCTTTCATAGTATTGATTATTAATTTGTTAAAAAGAAGACCTATACTTAAAATTACAAAATATCTTTATATTTTGTACGGTAATTATTCAGATAATTATATGTTCTGTGATGTCATCAGGTTAATTATTCGAGAAGTTTCTTTTTCAACTTTTATTTTGAATTCGTCTTTTCATCACTGTTCTATATCAAGCACTCTGTTTTAAATTTTCTTGGACCTTTTTTTGCAACATTAGTATGATAATTGTAAGAATGAACACTAATTGAATTTAAATTGTGAATGGACGAAACAAACATCGTTTAACAAAAGATTTAATCCGTAATAAAATAAGAAGAACTTGCCAAAACACTAACCAAATGTAGCAATTCAGCTACATAAAATTGGGGAAGCAAACCGCTTAGGAGGTTAAAACCTGTCTTGAGAGTACCAATGGAAGAATCCTGTCAGTGGTAAATCGCTAAGATAAAAAAAGCCCAAACTGAGAGTTTAGGCTGTGGGGTTTTAACGGAATCTAAGCTTAATTTACAAAAAAGTAGTTAGAAGCAATAGTACTTCAAATCTTCTTTATTAAAACAAGGATGCAATTTTTGAAAATCCTTCTTTAAATGAATCTGCTGCCGATGAAAAAGCATTTTTCACGTCTTCCCATTTGTCATCCGTTGCATTTTCCAGCTCGGAGTATTTTGCTTTAAGATCAGCCTTCTTTGTTTCTAAATCTTTAAGGGTCTCCTCGTATTTAGATTTAACATCATCTTTTGTCGACTCTTTTTTTGCCTTAAATTCATTGATTTTGGCCGAAACTTCATCAATCGTTTGATTTGCTTTTGCTTTGAATTCTTCTTTGTTCATTTTTTTCTCCTTTGTGCATTTTTCATGCTTTAATTATGCCTATAATTATGGATTTTCGGCTAACTCCTACTGTTACTTCATTTTTTTACAGTGTATTCTTCCATTTGCTTCAATGGTTATGAATAGGTATTTATATTTCTTTTATTCATCTTAAAACATACACTTATACACCTCTTAGAGTAATGTCAATGTATACAGCTAGCCGTATAGGCCAGTCAGGTACAAATATTACGTCCCCCCCCCGAATCTACGAAACAATAATTTATTAACAAAAGATTTAATGAGTAATAAGACAAAAAGAACTTTTTAAAACGCTGACAAATCTTCTACTTTTCCAGAATTTAGCAATTAGCCGGTTTGCTTTAGTGAAGTATTTTAAAATCCATGTTCATTTTAATGGGATTGCAGACTTCCGGGATATCAATTCCTGATTTGAAACAGAAACTTTTCAATACTTCCAAATCGGATGAGATTGCAAGTATTGAATACCTGTGCTTTAAGCCGCGCATAGGTAATACATAACTATTTAAACCCCATGGATATTTTTTTCTTTTTACACAATACAGGGAAAATTTATTTTTTTTTGATAAATAAATATCACAAAAAACAAGGCCTCAAAGAATAGTAACATTACATTGTTATTCTGGCACCTTTACATGACTTTGTGCCACATTTCGCAGTATGGATCGTTTTTTGTAGGATAATAAACCGAGCAGTCCAGCTATAATATATAACCGAACATAACTCAATATTAATTTACATTGTTTAATTAAAAAGGAGATCTAATATGGGAGCAGCAGGAAACAAAAAGCCAAAAAAACACAAACATGACAAGCACATTCCGTCTTATCAAGTTGAAAAAACCAACACAAAGTTTGACGATCTAAAGAAAAAGAAATAATTTTTTCTTTGGATTTAGATAAAACAGAAATGAAGTTTAACACTTTATTTCTGTTTTATTTTAAACAAGTTTAATTGGTAATAACACAAGAAGAACTTGTTAAACACTTGTCCCAATTATTAGTTTTCAGAAGTCCTTTATGCGCTCTGATTCTAATGGTTAACAGATTCTGCAGTATCAATAATTTAGTAATTATCAGATGTAAACTTGGGGTATAAAACCTCTCAGAGCAACTATTATTGCGGCAATTATCTTATACATTATTGTATTTTTGGGCATTCTTTATTCTCAATGTTTACTCTTGTTTTTGGTAAACTTTCCGGATAATTCTTTTGAATAAATTCAATCATTTTCTCTCGGATGAATACTCTCAAGTCCCAAGCCGTTGGTGAGTTTTTAGCACTAACCAGAATTCTAAGTTCCATGTAATTTTCCTTCGAATCGGTAACCTGAATTACGTTTACCTTTTTATCCCACAATTCACAGTCTTTTAGTAAACGAGCTAACTCTTCTCTAAGGGCTTCAACAGATATTGTATAATCGGTATAAATAAAAACGGTTCCAAGAATATCGGCAGTTGTTCTTGTCCAATTCTGAAAAGGTTTTTCTAAGAAATACGAGGTTGGCAAAACCAAACGCCTTTTATCCCATATTCTCACAACAATATAGGTTAGGTTAATCTCTTCGATCCAACCCCATTCATTTTCAACAACAACAGCATCATCTATTCTAAATGGCTGTGTAATTGCGATCTGAATACCCGCCAATACTGCTCCAACAATTTTTTGAGCAGATAAGCCCAAAATAATTCCTACAACTCCTGCTGATGCAAAAATTCCAATTCCAATTTCCTTTATGCTCTCGATAGAAATCAGAATTAAGCCTATCGTAATGAGGATAATAACAAAAACAATTACTTTTTCCAGTAGATTTATCTGGGTGTGCAGTTTCCTTGATTTAAGATTGTCTTCGTAACTGATGTCAAATCTTTTAAGAAGGCGATGCTTTAGAATTCTAACAATTTCAATCAATATCCAGGAAGAACAGGCGAGTATTAAAATATACTTTACTGAAATAACGATGGAACTAAGCCAGAAATTGGATTCGTTTAAAAAACTAAAAATCTGCGTATAGAGTGCCAGAAAAGTTAGTAATACAATGCTCAAAATTAATCTAGTAAATTTTCTCATCAATTTATTATTTAACGTGACTCTGGCCGCATAAAACACAAGTTAAAAGTGTACTTATCGAGCCAATTATCGGAGTAATGAACACTTATTATATTTCGTTCCTGAATCTACAAAACAAACATCATTTAGCAAAAGATTTAATCCCTAATAAAATAAGAAGAGCTAGCTAAAACACTAACCGAATGTAGCAATTCGTCTACATAAAATTGGGGAAACAAAACACTCAAGGGGATGAAAAAAGTCCAAGCTGAGAGTTTCGGCTATGGGGTTTTAACAGTTAGTATAGAAATAATGGCCGACCGGAAAGTTCGGGAGCATGACAAATACCTCTCAAATTACCATAAAATTAAAACGGGCTAAGAGAATATCAAAATTACCTCTACCTCTGCTATTCGTTTTATAAATTGTTGTGGTGCCTTAATTAATTCAATCCTAATGCATCGCAAAAGCCCTTATTTGGATAACAATTTTCAAACTTGCTATTCTCTACAAATTGATTTAACAATTCCTTTACCTCTTCGGGTTTAATTCCTTCAAGACTATCTTTCAGTGCTCTAACTTTACTAAATGTGCGTCTATCGCTCTCTGCATAACGTATAAAATTGTCATAAGCACCAGGTTTATTAAAGTTCATTGGACCCCGTGTATTATCCATTTTCTTGTATGGCCAAAATGTCCAATGAATCTTATTCAGATCCAATAATTCTCGAAAGTCTTTAACCCATTCATCTTCATTCTCACCACTTTCGCCCATCAATATTGGCACATTATATTTATCTCTAAAGTCAATAAATTGCTGTATTTCCTTTTGTACCGGCGGCATCCAATATTTATGAAATGTATAGGCTAACTTATCATCAAAGGGCTCAGAGAAAACTGAAAAATCGGTCTCCCATACAGCGCCTCCTAAAAATACAATATGATGTTCATCTACCTCCCTTATTGCTTTCGTAATCCTTTTATACAGGGGCTCTAAATAGGGTTTTAGACTGTCATTATCAAAAAAATGAGGAATAGGTTCGTTCAATAAGTTATATCCTATAACAGTAGTATTATTTACATACCTTTTTGCTAAGTCTTGCCAAATATCACAGGTTTGTTGTTTCATACCTTCATCTACCATTAACCAAGGATAGCCATCACTATTATCTATATTATCACCTGTTTGTCCGCCTGGAGCACCATGCATATCAAGTAATACATAAATATCGTATTTCTCACACCAATCAATAGCTTTGTCCAGGTATTTATAACCATGCATATCTCTTCCCAAAAAATCATCATGAGTCAATAAGCGATAATCAAATGGCAAGCGTATGGTATTTACACCGTTTTCTGACAACCACTTTATATCGGCTTCAGAGATATAATTCTCAAGAAAGGCATCCCAAAAGGCTGTGGTTGCACTATTGCCAATCAATTCACGTATGGCTTGGTCTATTTTGCGTGGCGAGTTACAATCCTGTAATTTAAACATATAGCCTTCCGGCAGTAACCAATTTCCCAAATTAACGCCTTTAAGGTGCAATAGTTCACCTTGTGGTGAGTAGATATTTTCACCCTCTACAAAAGCATATTTTTTTTCTGTAATTTGACAAGATGCAGCACTTACTATCAAAATGAGAAACATCCAAATTTTCATTTTCAGAACTATCAATTTACTTAGATTACAAAGATTACAGGGAACATCCATTACTTGTCAATTTATTCATGTAAACAATCTTATTTTCCACTTCACAATAACACTCGTTTTAAATGAGTCCAATCACGCTAAACAGAAAAAATACGCTACAATTTGTTTTCAACAATAATATTTTTGCTATTCCTCCCAATCGAGATGTACTGTGTAAGTATTTATGCTTATTCGGATTGAAATGTAGGAATCTTTTTTATTTGCGCCAAAGAATTATTAGTAAAATATTGCTGAGTTTTATTGTTATGCGGGGAATGGAATATACAATCGAATTGAAGATGAAATAGACAGAGCAAAATTACTGAAATACTGATTACCAGGAATCTAACAGTACTATAAATAGCCCAAACTTATTTACAAATGGTACAAGTCTTCGACGTTTTCAATAGTTAGCAATTAGTCGATGTAAAGTTAGGGAAGCAAACCGCTCAAGGGGATAAGAACCACATTGGAGGTATTATTGGAAATAGCCTGAGCTTTTAGATAAAAAAATATTATTTCTTATTTAACCACAACACAAAAGGGATTGCTCCTAAGGACAAAACAGAAGAAATAAGATATGTTTTTTCGAGCCCGATCCAATCCCCCATTAATCCGGCAAAAAACACTGCCAAGGCAGCGGTAATAAAACTCACAGTCATATAAATACTGTTCATAAATACGGGGAACTCTTTCGATCGATCCTGCACCAATGCTATTAATACAGGTCCAGGGGCAAAAATAAAAAAGCCCAATAACACTAAAAATACAAACGAGAGCCAGCCTACTGAATTAATGAACAAGAACATCATAATAGGCGACATTATACTTGCAATCAACAATGTGTTTCTTCGCCCGATTCGATCTGAAATACTTCCCGCCAAAATTGTTCCCAAAGCCCCTGCAAGTTGAAAAACAGCCAAAGCCGAATTGGCAAACCAAAGGCTCTCTCCTCTTTCGGAATAATAAAAAGTAGGCAGAAATGCAGACAATCCCGATTTCATGACGGCCCTGAATAGGGTGATTCCGATAAGCACAAGGAAAAATGGCAGGTATTTTTTTAGTGTTGACAATACATATTTTTTCTCCGCCTTTTTAGTTTTAATTTCATCGGAGATTTTTATGTTTTTAAGTTTTAAGAATAGAATAAATGATGCAATTAAACCAAAGGGGATCAATCTCCATGTCCCTTCCAATCCCCAATACGAAACCGAAGCTGTAATGATTAAAGGTCCTGCAGTTCTGGCCAATTCTCCTCCAAACATATAATAGCTCATTCCTCGTCCGGTAAGCTTACCAGACAATCGTTTTACCATTGTTGGTGCAGGCACATGAAACACGGCACTACTTATTCCCATTGTAAAGAGTAATATCGAGATAATCGCGAAGGAAGGAGCCAAACCCAATAGGCTCATTGCTATTGCAGTAATTGCCGGGGTAACGATTATAAAATATCGTGCAGCTGTTCTTTCTGCAATTATTCCAATAATCGGATTCAAAAACCATGGAATGCGCATGATCAAATCCCATAGTGACGCCATTGCCAAAGTCACTCCAAATTTTTCTATCAGCAAAGGTCTCAGTGGAGCCAGAAATGAAGAATAAATATCATGCAACATGTGTGATGCTGCAACAAGGATCACATTGTTCGATTGAAACTTTTTAGACGATTGCTCTTCTTTCATGAGATAACACTATTTATCTTGAAAAGATGTAGTTAATTTCTATTGAATACGTTAACTAACAATTCAATTGAAGTGCAAATGTATATCATTTTCCTTACTTGCTGTATGTTTATAAAAACAAAGGATTTTGTTTCTACTGATAGATCATAACTTATTGTTTACTTTTTCCAATCAAATGATTTCTACGACTTCAGTTTGTGAGCAAGCTCTTTTTTTCACTAGAAGAAAATAAACCAAGTTGATTCATTTCCCTAAACGACTATTCCTAAATCGTAAGACTAAATTAACACGATCGGGCAGAATACTTATTTGCTTCTGTTATCTTTGTGTTTTCAAAACAGGATTATAAATGAGGAACAAATCGACGCTTGACAGATTTCAGGGAAAAGGATGGTATGAATTCATGATTAAGAATTTATGGAGGTATCCGAATAGATTACTCGCGATTAAAGCAGCAATAGCCATGAGTCTTCTATTAATTCCATTTGTTGTTAACGGTTCTGCGTTTATGGGCGTAACTCTTGCTTTGGGTGCCCTGGCAGGTGCTCTTTCCGAAACCGATGATCATCCCAAAGGACGTGTAAAAGCACTGGCAATTACTATTATTAGCTTCATCATTTCGAGCTTATCGGTTGAATTGCTGTTACCTCATCCGATTCTATTTGGCATTGGATTAATTGGTTCTACCATTACATTTATTGTTGTAGGCGGATTGAGTGAACGATACCGTGGGGTTACATTTGGGGCTTTACTTGTTGGTATTTACACCATGCTGGGAGCCAGTATTTCGCCAGACTGGTATTGGCAGCCAATGCTATTACCTGCAGGTGCCTTGTGTTACGGAATTTTATCTCTTATATTACTTATTCTTCGTCCAAACAGACTAATTGAAGAGCAATTGGCCCAGGGATTTGAAGATCTTTCCCTATACATGAAGGAAAAAGCCAGACTTTTCCCAAGTGATGCAAAATCTCAGGAAAAAATACGTGGTCGGCTGGCAACTTTAAACATTCAATTTATTAATTCATTGGAGAGATCTAAAAATGTTTTGAACTCCTACTCCGATGTTCTGGATGATCACAATGTTCTG
Source organism: Labilibaculum antarcticum (assembly GCF_002356295.1). NCBI lineage: Bacteria > Pseudomonadati > Bacteroidota > Bacteroidia > Marinilabiliales > Marinifilaceae > Labilibaculum > Labilibaculum antarcticum. The sequence goes on from NZ_AP018042.1 coordinate 671,885, forward strand.
CGCCCCTACCTGCATCAATTTGTATTGTTGCAAAGTTTGCACGAGAGAGCCTCTTCGAGCCATGAACGATACGATTTGTTAAGTGACGAACCTGATAATATCGAAATTCTGGAAGGATTGGGGCAATTACTATTGCAGTTATCTCTTGCTTGCCACGAAGTTTCGAAAAGCTTGCTGATGGGCACAACTTATCATCATTCGATTTCGCTAAAGTGGACTATTTCGGCCTTGAAGGATAAAATCAAAAAGCAAAATTCAACGGCAAAAAGCACTAATCTTAGCTTATTACTTCAGAATCTTACTCAATCTCATTTTTCATTGCAAAACATGAATTACAATCTGCATTCAGGACTGCTTCCGAAGGTAGATAGAGATCCCAAAAGCATACGGCAAAAGCTAAGAGAACAATTGAGCTGGTCACATCCGCGATTTAGATACGCCATTCGATTGAGCACCTGTTTTATAATTGGGTACATTCTTATTCTGACTTTCGATCTCGAAAAAGGATACTGGATTTTACTAACCAGTTTATTTGTTTGTCAGCCAAGTTACAGCGAAACACGACAGCGATTGTTTCAAAGAATTATTGGCACCTTAAGTGGAGTGGTTGCCGGTGTGCTAATTGTGCAAATTCTACCAACCATTGCCGGGCAAGTACTTTTATTGCTCGTAGCAGCTTATGCATTTTTTGTGTGGCTACGAAAAAACTATGCAATATCGGTGGTGTTTGTTACCATTTTAGTAATAGCTGCCTTTAATTTAATTGCAGGAAGAGGCGTTGTTGTTATGGAAGCAAGAGTAATGGACACATTGATAGGAGCACTTCTTGCTATTATTGTAGTCCGTTTCATGTGGCCCGATTGGCAATACAAGCATTTGCCAGGCTTACTTTCATCGGCACTGGAAAAAAACCGAAACTACTTCAGTTCTATATTACTCGAATACAAAGAATCGAATGAGGATGATTTGGATTATCGAGTTGCAAGGCATCGTGCAAATCAGGCCGATAATGCTCTTGCGTTGTCGTGGAGAGGAATGAAATTGGAGCCTAAACGACATCAGAAATTTCAGAAACATGCCTTTTCACTAACTTACCTCAACCACGCATTACTTTCCTATTTATCAGCCTTAGGAGCGCATCGGGGCATTAAAAATTACATTAGTGATGATCAGTGGGAAATGTTTCACAATATCGAAAAGGAACTTAGCAAAGCGGTTACCAGTATGCAAAAGCTAGAAGCCTGTGATTCGACACAAAGTCTTACAAAATTCATTGATGATTTAGGACATAAAATTACAGAATTGGAAAGAGGTACTGAGCGCCAAAAATTTGTTATTCTATACAATATTGCTGAAGTTACAGAACAGTTATTGCAGGAGGCATCGCAACTGGCTAAAGAGTAAGCTTCCCCCTTATTATTCGAATTCAATTTTCACCTTGGGTGTTTTAGCTAGTGATTGGCAGGCTAGTATCATGTTGTTCTTCACCTCTTCAGCACTCAAGGCCATGGATGTTTTCATCTGCACTTCTCCTTCGATTAAGTGCGCTTTGCAGGTTCCACATATACCGCTCTTACAAAAATACGGAGCGGGTGCACCAATTCGTATCAGGCCTTCCAATATGGTTTCGTCTTCAGCTAATTGTACCTGAAAGTATTCAGACCTAATGCTTGCTTCTATTGTTGCATTCTTCTCCGATTTTAATCCTTCTTCGTAATCAATTTCTTGAGCCGAAAAATATTCAAAATGAATATTTTTTGTTGGAATCCCCTTATCAATCAGCGTATTCTCAATCATTTGATTCATTCCATCTGGCCCGCAAATATAATATTCTGAAATTTGTGTTGTTGATGGATTTTCGAGTATAAAGGCTTCCACCATATCCTCATCAATTCGACCTCGTTTCCCATTCCAAGGAGCCAACGAGAAATCCAGGAATCGTTTTGAAAGAGTTTGCGTAATTCTCAATTGATCTGGAAATTTAGCCTGCCATTCCAACAACTCCTCATGAAACAAAATTTCAGGCAAATTTCTGTTCCCATAAAGCAAAAAAACCTTACTTTTTGGTTCTGCCAATAGTATCGATTTTAGCATGGAGTAAATTGGAGTGATGCCACTACCAGCCGCAAAAAAATAATAAGTCTTAGCAACTTTCGAATTCGGACTTAGCATAAAATCGCCTTGCGGCTTGGATATTTCGAGGATATCTCCAACATTTAAATTGTTTGCAACATGATTCGAGACCAAACCATCTTTCTGAATTTTTACACTTACCTGATACAATCCTTTTTCGTAGAGAGAATTGTGTAACGAATACATTCTTAATTCTTCCTTGTCATTTACAACAAAGCGAAAACAAAGGTGTTGTCCCGGATCAAACTTAAAAATAGACAACAACTCATCTGGAATTTGAAAGCTTACTGTTACAGCTTCTTTTATTGGTTTGTGAATTGAAAATATGGGTATGCGATAAAATTCCTGTTTCATAATTTTCGAGCTTTCTAATGATTCTGCTTTAAAATACATAGAATTTGGCGATTTCGAGCATAAAAAAACCACCCTTTAAAAGGTGGTTCAATATTTTATCATCGTAAGATATTAGGCTGCTAATTCATTTTGAGCATCTAATTTTCTGGTAATTCGTCCGTAAACGATAAGGGCGATAGCTGAAGTTGTAGCAATAGCAACAAAATAGTACCAAATGTAATGAGCATGAGCAGAAGCAAGTTCCCATTCGGCATGATTTGCAAATAGTTTTGGATCCGGGCAGTATTTAGACAATAAATATCCTGACAATCCGAATCCTATAATAGAGGAAATAAATGAGTGTAAATGACTAAATCCCAAATACATTCCTTCTTCACCCTTGGGCGCTTGCAAGGAGAAATACTCTAAAAACCGTGGTGAAATAAATGATTCTGCAAATCCTTGGAACACAATACCAATAATCATCATAAAAGCAACCGGATGCAAACTAAAAAGGCCTAAATTAATAGATTCAACATCCAATAAATTTCCTGAGGCCATACATAAAGCCGACACAGGCATTATGAACATACCAACCGTCATGGAAAACAGAGCGGTTTTCTTTCGCATCAACTGAGTAATTAGTCCCACAAAAAGAAAAACAATCAAAGGATTCACGTTGGCATACCAAGATGGAGATGCTCCCTCTCCTGCCATGCGCAACACATATTTCGGCATGGTAGCATACAATTGATGTTGTACCATCCAAAATCCTGTAACAATCAGAATTAAAGCAACCAATCGACCATTGGTAAGTACTTTTAGTAAAGCCGCCCAAATTTCCGACATGCTCTTGCCTTCACCTTCACTGCTAGAACTTTTATAGAAGAAGTAAACAGCTACTAATCCAAGCAAAGTTGCTCCTGCTGAGAAATAATTTAAGGTAATTAAGCCCTCATTCCCCATTGCTTCACGCAATGGTTTCACAATGGTTTTTCCCGAAAAAGCACCTATGTTCACCATGGTATAAAAGATCGAAAACCCTCTTGCACGATTGGCTACAGTTGTTTCCTTGGCTACTGTTCCTGTTATAACTGATTTAATAAAAGATCCACCAATCATTATTAGTATGACAATTGGAATAATGAACCATTTATGAGAACTAGTCTCTAATCCTGTAAATACGGTGATTTTGGAATATTCAACCAATCCTGCCGATTCCAATAAGGTGGGGAAAATGGCCAATCCTGCGTAACCCAAACTCAAAAGAGAGAATGCCAGTAATAATGCATTTTTAAAACCCATTTTATCAGCTAAGGCACCGCTAAATGTTGGCAACAAGTATAATCCACCTGCAAATAATCCGGAAATCAAGGCGGCTTCAACATCCGTAAAGCTTAATATTCTTGATAAATAAATGGTTATTACTATGAATACGCCATAATATGCAGCTCTTTCCAATAGCTCAACCGAGTTGGCTACCCAAAAGGCTTTTGAAAATTTCTCCTTTATCGTTTTCTCTTTTTCACTACTCATACTTCTATCTTTAATTATATCTTAAGATTATTCCTTTTCGGTTTTGGATTCTAAAAATAGAATTCCTTTATGGATTTAACAAGTCGAGAAAACCATATAAATAGCTTATGTTATCCTTAATGGATACAATCAAGCTGCAGAGAAGGGCAATATTTACAGACCAAAGGAAATATTAACTGATTAAGGCGACTTTTATTTTATTAGCAAACCTTTCTTCAAATATCTCGGTGCTCGTCATCTTTAGGCACATGCGACTTTTATTTTATTAGCAAATCCTCCTACAATAGTATAGTGCAGCACATCTTTACGTACAAACATTTTTTTGTTTTATTAACAGAGCTTCTTTAAATTCTATAGTGCTCTGCACCCTATAAGCAAAAAAAAAGCTCAGGCAATACCTGAGCTTTACATTATATTTTAGAGAAAAATTTATTCCCAATCGAGAATCACTTTTCCACAATTTCCTTCTTCCATGATATCGAATCCTTTTTGGAATTCATCCGCCTTAAAGCGATGAGAAATCATTGGTGATAAGTCCAAACCACTCATCAACATTTGTTCCATTTGGTACCATGTTTCGTACATTTCACGACCGTATATTCCTTTTAACTGAAGTCCTTTAAAAATGATATCGTTCCAGTTTACTTTTGTTTGCGCAGGCAAAATACCCAAAAGAGAAATCTTACCAGAATTGTACATATGAGAAACCATATCACTAAAAGCTGCTGGTGCACCTGAACATTCCAGTCCAATATCAAATCCAATCATACCCAAATCCTTAATGGCATCATCAAGGCTCTCGGTCAACGGATTAACGACACGATCGGCTCCCATTTTTTTAGCCAGCTCAATTCTGTACGGATTGGTTTCTGTTGCCACTACGTAGCGAGCTCCTGCAAACTTTGCAATTGCGACACACATGCTTCCAATTAAACCTGCACCTGTAACCAATACATCTTCTCCAATTATCTGCCACGAAAGAGTGGTATGTGTTGCATTTCCGAATGGATCCATGATCGCCAAAAGCTCATCACTAATCTCATCACTCATTTTCATCAAGTTTGATGAAGGAATGGCAGCATATTCTGCAAAAATACCATCTATATTTACACCAATACCAACGGTGTGTTCACACACATGCTTACGTCCACGCCTACAGTTTCGGCAATGTCCACAAGCAATATGACCTTCACCTGTAACACGATCACCAATTTTAAAGCCAGTAACCCCAGCTCCCATTTCAGTAACCTCGCCAACATATTCGTGACCAATGATCATACCTGGTTTAATGGTATTTTGCGCCCACTCATCCCATTTATAAATATGCAAATCGGTACCACAAATAGCGGTTTTTCTAATTTTTACAAGAACATCGTTAACTCCTACTTTAGGAACATCGACTTCTTCCATCCACAAACCCTTTTCGGCTTTGGATTTTACAAGAGCCCTCATTTTTGTCATTGTCGTTGTCGTTTTGTTATATTGTTGTTGTCTTAAGTATTTAAATCTCTACAAACATGGCTGTTGCATATCTGCTTAATCTATTTCGAAAATAGAAAAACTAAATTGGTTTTTCAATGTATTTTTAGAATTTTGATCAGAAAAAAGAAAACATTAAATAAACACCTGATTTACAACCCGTAAAAGACTGCGCATGTATCTAAAATAAGTGATACAATTTTCAAATCGTTTTCTCAATCCGATAAAATTTAAAGCCGGTATCAAGTCTGTGAAATATTTTTCCAGCTCTCACAATTCTATCTTTTGTAAGATCCGATATAGCTGAAAAACCCATTCGAAAAGCATCCGAATCCTCCTTTACAGCTTCGGTATTCTGAACACAGATAAAACGTCGGTTAGATGATTGCATTTCGTCTAATTTGAAAACAGCATGAACAGCAGATGCTGATCCAGCAAAAAGATCTAAAATCAAATCTTCCTCATCGCTTAATTGCTCAAATATTTTAACCAATAAAGCTGTTGGCTTGGGATATTTAAACGGGTTTCCTTCCGGATATAATTCCTTCAATTCCCGGGTTCCTTTGCTCGTTGGAATATCTGTGATAATGGAAGAAATCGGATTGTAAATACTTTTCAGCTCCGATTTATATTTTTTCAATAAAAACCGTTTGCCTTTGTCTTTGGGAAAGATCAATTTCCCAGAATCAAACCATTCGCGAACACGTTGTTCCGAAAAAGCCCAATACCGACCCTGTGGGGGTAAATATTCTTCCTGAGTATATGGATTTGTAATTGTAAAACGCGAATTAGAATTGCCACTTGCGGCCGATGGATTATCAGGAATCCAATCTCCATTTAAATCATGATCAGGATTCGAATAATTCGATAAATCCTTAGGCTCTCCCTTCAACTTTATTTCCTTGGAATCTTTAGCGTAAATTAAAATATATTCGTGATTTGCAGCAAATGAATTGCTGGAGGCACTTGAGTTTGATCGATTTACCCAGATGAAACAGCCCACAAAATTCTCTTCTCCAAAAATCTCATTACAAACCAGTTGCATATTGGGTTTCTCACTCTCGTCAATAGATATGGCAATTGCACCATTATCAGTTAAAAGTTGCCTCGATAAAACCAATCTTGGATAAATCATGTTCAGCCAATTGGTGTGTACTTCGCCGCTCTCAATCTGATTTTTCAGGAAAGAATCAACCCGGTTAATTCCGGAACCATTTAAAAATTCCAAGTACTGATTCGAGCGAATTTTAAAACGATCATTGTAACCAAAATCATTCCCCGTATTGTAGGGAGGATCGACATAAATCAATTTAATTTTACCCACATAATCTTTCTGCAGCAAGCGCAAAGCATCCAAATTATCTCCTTCGACAAACAGATTTTTAGTTTTATTTGGCCGAAGCGATTTCGCCTTATCGAAAACCAATTTATCGGTTGTTTTTTCATTTGCCTGTTGCAGGGACGTATCTTTCCCAAACCAGCTCAGTCCGTAATTCAATTCATCTTGAAACTGATCGGCTTCCAGATAAAGTTTAAGCTTCTGAATATCCAATTGTTCTCCAACAAAAACTTCCGGGAGAAGACTTTTCAGTTCAGTTATTTTTTTTTGTTTCTGGTAGAAAGAGAGTAGCTTTTTTCCTTGCATAACAACAAGTCTGAGGTAATGTAATTTATTTCACAAACCTACAACTTTTCAGTCTTGAATAAAAATCCCGAAACTCACTATCATGTTGAAAAAAATGGCTCACAATTCTGATTTAGAAATAATTCCTCATGCAAATAATCATTATTGCCAATAATGCGAATTAGATAAGCTCCATCGGGCAAAATTACCGAGTAATCATTCCTCGCAAAACTGCTTCTGGGAGTCTACACTTAAACACACAATTTCTCCAGATAAACTGACCCCTTCAATTGGATAAATTCCTTCGCGATATATCTTTAGGTAGCTTATTTTTGTTTCAAACATTGCAAAAATAAGTGTGGGAAACCTATTGTTTGTTCTCCTTACGCAATCAAAAGCTGATTTAATTGTAAGAATTTTCAACTATTTGAGATCACTAACTTTCTGTAATCTAGTTTTTGTTATCTTTGCGCCATGCAAGCAAAAAATATTGATAATAAAAAGATTTTAGAGAAGCTATCGATTCAGAATTTGAATGAGATGCAAGAGGAATGCGCAAAAGCCTATACAAAAAATAGCGATCTGCTTTTGGTATCCCCAACAGGATCAGGAAAAACACTGGCTTTTTTATTACCAATGCTTGCAGAGTTAGATCCTGAAGTAAATGCCGTTCAGACACTAATTTTAACTCCCGCTAGAGAACTTTCTTTGCAAATAGAGGGTGTTTTTAAAAGCATGGGGACTAATTTTAAGGTGAACTGTTGTTATGGCGGACATCCAATGTCAACCGAAAAAAACAATTTAAAAACACCTCCTGCAGTGCTTATTGGTACTCCAGGAAGAATTGCAGATCATATTCGAAGAGGCAATTTTGATTGTAGAAATATCAAAACTCTGATATTGGACGAGTTTGATAAGTCTCTTGAATTGGGATTCCAAAAAGAGATGAAAGAAGTTACACTCGCTCTGCCTTCTAAAATTAAAAAGATATTAACCTCTGCCACAAATAATATCGACATTCCGGATTTCGCAAGACTAAATTCACTCATCGAATTGGACTTTATTCCCAATGCAAAGCCGATTGCTTTGGCTCAAAAGAAAGTTATCTCAGAAGACAAAGACAAATTAGCGACTCTTTTTCAATTGGTTTGTCATTTAGGAAATCAGCCAAGCTTGGTATTCTGTAATCACCGTGATGCAGTAGAACGTATTGGCAAGCATTTTTTAAATGAAGGCATTCAGTGCGATGTATTTCATGGTGGATTGGAACAGGATGATCGAGAGAGAGCTCTTCTAAAATTCAGAAATGGAAGTCATAACCTACTAATTGTTACCGATCTTGCATCAAGAGGATTGGATATTCCTGAAATTGAAAATGTAATTCACTACCAACTACCAAGAGTAGAAGAAGCATTTACACATAGAAATGGGCGAACAGCCAGAATGAATGCCGCAGGAACTTCGTATTTGGTACTTGCTAAGGACGAAACACCTCCTGAATTTATTCCTGAAGACATTGAAATTCTTGAATTGACTGATGATAAACCATTGCCTGCAGAACCAGAATGGGAAACTCTTTACATTTGCCTTGGCCGAAAAGAGAAAATCAATAAAATTGACTTGGTTGGATTCTTTTGTAAGATTGCAAATTTGAGGAAAGATGAAATTGGAAAGATTGATGTTCTCGATCACTCCTCCTTCGTTGCCGTAAAAAGAGGAATGGGTGAAAAACTAGCTCGTAAACTTAAAAACGAACTCATTAAAAAGAAGAAAGTTAAAATTGAGGTTGCGTATTAAGAAATACATTTAATCACCAAAAACTTTATCGATAAAACGAATGAACATCTGTTTAGTTTTGGATTCTTTATCCGGAACTAAATTTTGTGTGGAAATACTTCCGAAGATATCTTCCCATTCCGGTAATCCACCAAAATTGCGATCATCGATGTATAAATCGGCATAAATTTTACGGCTAATTGTGTCATCAAATTCTTCTTCGGGGTAATTGCTGTTCACGCAATAGAACTCCAGACCTCTTTTTTCGCAATAATCGACTGCCTCGAATAGCATTCCTCCTGTTCTATAAGTCCATAAAATAATTTGATGACCTTCCTTTTGTAAAGCGATCAAACTTTCAATAGCAAAAGGAATCTCACTTCCAATCTCAGGATATTTGTGTTGTACGATTGTGCCATCAAAATCTACTGCAATAATCATAAAGGGAATAATTAAGTGTCAAGCTGATATAAAAATATAGAATTATTTTATTCTTTCTCAATGATTAACAACAAAAATGGTCTGAATTGCTATTCAGACCATTTATATTTTCTATGTTAATTACTCGAAACCTTTCCCCACAATCGTCGAACAACCCCCGGCGGCGTGTCTTCGTAGTAATAACCGTTACCGCTAGAGTTCATTGAAGACTTGCCTTGATAGCCATTCATTGCTACATCATTTAATACCAATGAAACATTCCTTAAAGTTCCCTTTACAGCCAACTGGTTCACAAAATCAATTTGTGAACGATGACTGAAACCTTGCCGAAGAACAAATAGATTTGCATCTGCAAATCTTCCTGTAATGATACCATCTGTTACCATGGAAAGAGGAGCATTATCGATAAAAATGTAATCGTATTTCCCTTTCACCTCACTTAAAAACTTTTCAAACCTACCATTTTCCAATAGTTCAGCAGGATTTGGAGGAACGGGTCCTGAGGTTACGCAATAAAGATTCTCAATGTGTGTTTCCTGAATAATCTCGTCGCAATTGCTATAACTGATCAAATACGTGCTTAGGCCAAGCTTATTATCCAAATCGAAAGCAACTTCTATTTTTGGCTTTCGTAAATCAGCTCCAATCAATAAAACCCTCTTATTATTCATGGCGACAATAGTAGCCAAATTAACAGTTGCGAAGGATTTTCCTTCTTCGGGAACCGTTGAATGAATTCCGATTATTTTAGTCGGATTATTGGGTAGAACGTAGTTCAAATTTGTACGTAAGGTCCTAAATGACTCAGCTAGAGCCGATCGGGAATGATGAAATACGGGAACTGCTTCGCTGTATTTATTGTGGGCAATAGTTCCTAAAACAGGAAGCTGAGTTCTCTTCATCAATTCTTCCTTATTCTGGATATTATCATTAAAGAATTCTTTTAGAATAATAATTAAAAAAGGAAGACCAATCCCCAGAAACATACCTATTAATAAATTAATTGCTGTTTTGGGTTTAATTTTAACAATCGTTGCCAATCTTGCCGGATCAATTATTTGTGAATCGGACACATTAGATGCTTTGGCAATGGCTGCTTCTGCACGTTTTTTCAGTAGAAAAGTATAAAGTTCGTTGTTTAGATCGAAATTCCTTTTCATACTAACCAGTTTTTGCTCATGCTTTGGCATTCGGGCCAATTGCTCTTTAACGTCCTCCATTCTGGCATTTAAACTCTGTACTTCAATTCGAGAATTGGCCACCGTACTTTGAAGATTCTCCTTTAAACTTTGTTGAATTAACTGAATTTCCTTATTCAGAATTACCATACTCGGATTTTTCTCCTGAACACTATAAGAAAGTACTTCCCGCTTTCCGTACAAATCGGTCAATTTAGCCACTAATGCGTCTAATGAAGGATCTGTAACGCCGGTTATGGAAGGAGCTATTACTTGTTTCATTTGGTTTGCATCACCTAAATTCCGCAACAAATTTTTATAGTAATCCAAAGAAATTTGAGCTCTTGATAGCAAACTTTCCAACTCGCCCACTTTTGCAACTATTACACCGGCTTCTTGCCCCAAATCAACAATTCGATTTTTCGATCTGAAATTGGTAACACTTTGACCTGCCATTTGAAGAGAATCGACAATTCCCTCTAACTGAGAATCGATAAAGCGTACCGTACTTTCAGATTTCTTATTTTTTTCGATCAAACCAAATTGAATAAAAACCCAATTCAATTCATTTAAATAATCTACTCCTCTTTCCGGTTCTGAATTATCAATTCGAAGCTGTATCAACTCCGCCTTTTTCTCAGCCACACTTATTGTCATACTTTCCATATAATCGAGAGTAAGCCCATCTAAATTATTGAAAACGAAATAATTGTGTTCCTCCTTATTAATTTTCTGTTGTTTCGTCTTAATTAAAAAGTGAAAGTATTTGTTCTTAAATTCCCGATCGAAATAGGCTGTTGCTTCGAATTTAACATGCACTTCAGCCCCCTTATAATCCACTTTCCCATCTACTTTAATTCGATAAGTTTTCTGATCAATCTGAACAATTGAAATCGGTAAGTTGGTAATATTACCCCCGTCCAACTGCTGAACTTCAAATGGTTCATGTCTATATAAACCTCTATCGGAAAACAACTGCTTTTTATACCAGGCTTGATTCCAACCCAAGTTTCTCATTGCTTTCCGGTTAATCGTATATGATTTAAGAATTTCTACATGGTTCTGTATGTTTGCTTTGTCTTGAATTTTGTAGCCTTCAAACATACTTTGTGCACTGGATTCATCTGCATCAACATGAATTAAAAGAGAACTTCTCATCATGTAAACAGGATTGGAATACTTACTAATAAAATAAGCCAATAAAATACCCAAGGCTCCGCATACCGCAAACATCTTCCATTGCGACAACAACCGAAAAAGAAATTCCTTCACATCCGGACTATCTTTTTGATCAAAATAATCCATTACTTCATCTACATGTTTCATTGAAATAAATTTTGTGTTAGAATAATCACCAAGCGATATGGCTTATTAGTTCGTTAATATTAAACTTGTTATCAATACTGCCGTAGATACTGTCGATAGCAATAAACTGTAAACGGCCGAATTCATATTCGTATTTTTAATTTTATGAGGCTCCACATAAACAACATCGTTGGGTTGCAGAAAAAAGGCCTTCGATTTCAGAAAGTCTTTCTTTGTTAAATCCAAACGAAATGTTTCACTTTGTTTCTCAGAAGTCCGCATAACCAGAACACGATCAATTTTGGCATATTCAGTAATTCCATTCGCCATGCTAATGGCCTCCAGTACGGTTAGGCTGCTGTTATAATTGTAGTAAACACCGGGAGCAGCAACCTCTCCCATAACACTAACCTTGTAATTCAAGAGTTTTACCTTAACGCTGGCATCTTTTAAGTATTCGTCGGCCCTTTCCTGAACCTTAGCTTGGGCTTCGGCCTGACTTAGCCCTGCAATTGCAACATTACCAAGAATAGGCAATGAAATATTCCCATTTGAATCTACCTGATAACCATTCAAATACTGATCGGATTGCTGACTGTATAATTGCTGTACTCCTCCCGATCCGCCAATGCTTTGGGCAGGATTGTACAATTGATTCACCTCTGGATTTAAGGATTTAATACTCACAAAGAGGTTGTCGTTTGTTTTTATCCGATATTCGGGAACACTTGTCGTAAATTCAGCCGGCAATACCTCAGCTTCGGTATCTTGCAGGTAAACTAAATCTTTTTTTGATCGACAGGAAATGATACTCATTACAAGAACGAGGCTCATTAGAAGTAAATATTTCTTTTTCATGGTCTTGGTTTTGATACTAGTAAATAATTAATCTTACCCACTTATCTGCTATTTAAATTCCTACACAGCGGATCACAAATAAGTGGTTACTGATAACTGAAAACTGTTTACTACTTATTGCCCTTCACCCGTGAACACAACTTTAATGGTGCTGAGAAATAATATTAGATCCAGTTTTAACGACCAGGTATCGATGTACAACATGTCCAGTTTCATCCATTCCTCGAAAGGAATATTGTTGCGGCCAGACACTTGCCAAATACATGTAATTCCTGGTTTCATACTTAATCGCCGGCGTTGCCAACGTTGATACTGCTGAACTTCAGAAGGAATCGGCGGACGAGGTCCTACGACCGACATTTCCCCCTTTAAAACATTAAAGAATTGAGGCAACTCATCCAAAGAAGTTTTTCGAAGGAATCGTCCGACGCGGGTTACTCTGGGGTCATTTTTAATTTTGAACACCGGCCCCGATTGCTCGTTCAAATTTTCAAGTTTCACTCTTAGAGCTTCAGCATTCTCGACCATTGTTCTGAACTTCAGACAATCGAAAATTCTTCCGTTCAAACCAACCCTTCTTTGTCGGAAAAAAATGGAGCCACCATCTTCAATTTTTATAGCCACTGCTATTGCCAACAGTACAGGAGAAATAAAAATCACAATGGCAGATGAAAACAAGAAATCGAGCAGTTCCTTTACCTTAAGAGCAAAGTAATTCTTGGTGTGGTTGGCGAAAGTTAAGAAAGGCAGTTCCTTAAAATAAGTGAGGTGAGATCTCTGACTAACAACACTTAGCAATTCGGAATAAACACGAAATGTAACTCCTACCTCGGAGCAAGCATAAATCAGAGCACGAACCTCATCATTATCGAATTTCCCTTTGCAGTAAATGACCTCATCAACCACATTGGCATCTATAATTTCGCTTAGCTGAAAATGTTCATGCAGCACACGAACGTGTGATTCATATTTGGTTTTAATGTGTTTTCCATCCGACATGATGGCCCAAACATGATATCCCCAATCGCGTATAAATAGCATTCGATCGATAAAATGCAGATAAGACTCATCATCGGCAACAATTAATACATTTCTGGTATTGTACCCTTTCCCTCTCAACATCTTAAAAATGCGATAGCTTAACATGCGAAAGCCAAAGAGCATGAATAAGTTCAAGCAGGCAAACAGGGCTAGAATTAAAGTGGGAACCGATTCGGTTAAGAATAAGCTTCCCAAGTGAAGTAATCCCGAACTGATTACAACAAGAGCAAAATATTCAGCAAACAATTCGGAGTAGGTTTTCACCCGAAGCATTTTCCCGAGATTTAGCTCCTTTATAAGAGTATACCAAATGGCAATAATCAGTAGATAAATTGTATTGTTATCGTGAATATCAATATTTAGGGGCTTTAAATAGGTCGCTACCGCCCAGGTAACCAGCCAATAACAGCCTAGTGATAAACCGACTTGCATGAGCGTACTTAAACGCGCAAGAGTTTGTTCTCTTCCTTTAATCATGGTTGTAAGGTTTTAAAGTGAAATAGAATCAGACTGCAGCTAGTTTCTTAGATGTTGATGGTTGGTCAACGGCTATCTGTATTCTGAGTTGAGTTGAATAAAATTTATTAACTGAGAGGCAAGCTTGTACTTCAGTAAAAATGGAGAGTGAGTTTATTTGAAAAATTTTTGAATTCGTTCTTTGAATATGTAGTAGAGGAATAACGAATTGGTTGTTAAGTATCTCTTCCACATTCGGCCAGGTTCTTGCAAAAATCGATAAAACCATTCCAAGCCTGAGTTTTGCATCCACACGGGAGCTCGTTTCACTTTTCCGGCAACCACATCAAAAGAACCGCCAACGCCCATTATAAAGGGCACTTTAAGCTGTTCTTTGTAATTGTTCAGAAAAATCTCTTTGGTTGGTGAACTGATGGCTACAAATAAAATATCTGCCTTCGACTCGGCAATTTGATCGGCAATATCCCCTTCCTGCTCTTTGTTAAAATAGCCATTTCTGTAGCCTGCGATAATTTCTTCACCAAAAACTGATGTGTACTTTCGGACTACTTCGGAAACCACCTCTTCTTTACCTCCGAAGAAAAATATTTTGTACTGTTTTTCAGCAGCCATAATGACCAACTCCTGCATTAAATCAACCCCCGAAACTCTTTCGGGCAAAGGGTTGCCTAATAGTTCAGAAGCCCAAACAACAGCCATGCCATCGGCATTAATAATATCGCTTGCTACCACTGACTTAAAGAGCTCTGTATCGGATTGCATGTGCACCAATTTGGCTGCATTTACAACGATGTGTTGAATTGGCTTTTTATCCCTAATCGAATCGCCGATCAAATGAAGAGTTTCCTTCATCGTCAAGACGTCAACCGGCGAGTTCATTATTGTAATTCTCTTTCTCATGTTCCGGTATTTTTAAGGTTTCAACTAAATAATTTGATAAAGACAGAAACATCCAGGCTTGCGCCCATCGGATGTAAGGAATCTTATTGGTACTGCGTTTCCCCGATTGGAAATAGAAGTAACCATATTGATCCTGAAGATTGTTGATTGTCCATTTTAAAACCCGATCGACCAATTCCTGATTTTCTTCCAACACATGTAAGCTGCTAAGTGTAATTGGTAATTGAGCCGGACAATGAATATCAATCGGATAAACCGAATTGTTATAATATTTTGGTGTTCCGTCATCGGCGAAAAAAGTCGCCAGGTAATAATCCAATCCTAATTGAATTTGTTTATCGAAAGACGAATCTTTCGCATACATACGGTATGTTGAGAGCGCTTCCAGATTAAAGCCGGTATGAAAATTATCAATCCACCGATGATAGGGTAATGTTCCATACGCCCAGGATCCATCGGAATTCTGATGATTGATACAATACTGAACAGATTTCTTCGCGCAATTCAGCACCTCCTCATCCTGTGTGTAATGATATATTCGTGACAACATTCTACTGCCTAAAAGAGACGCATTAAAAACCTGAGTAATATCCAATGGAGAATAGGAGAAACAGAAATCTTTATTCTCATCGTAGGTCCGATTCAAATCTTTCAATATGAAATCTTTAATTCGTAAGGCAGTCTCCAGTAAATTCTTATCTCCAAGTATTTCGTATGCATCTAATAGTGCTGATCCCACGTAAGTGGTTACCACGACCGATGGTGTGCCTTTGGGTTGAAAAAAGGCTCGTGCCTGCCAATCGAAATTGTATCCCCAACATGGGCCCGACCAACCTTTGGATTGCATTTCCAATAATTTTTCGCTTAAAAAGTGAATCCGGGATCTTACTTCCTGTGTTCGATCAAATTGATAGAGCTTACAATATCCACTCAAAAATAAACCAAGACCTTTTGGATTGTAATCTTTTTCAACTCTAGCAAGACCCCGGAAATTCACTGAACTTTTTTTAAATGCCTGAATCCAAATCAATCGCATTAACCTGCTGTTTTTCGCAAAAGGAATGGACTGAAATAATTTAGAATTTAAACCATCGTATGGATCCCATCCTTTGTATTCCTGACTTTCGATATAGGCTCTAAGTTTCTCAAAACTTGCTTTATACATATTTTTAAAACGATAGATGGTTAGATAGTAGTAAACTAAACATTAGCGTCTAGTCACGCATGAATACTGATTTAACCTGTCAGAGTGCGAAGCTCCTGACAGCGTTGACTCCAAGTTCACTTACTGTTGCTTTATTTTTACAAGCATTTCACTTAAAGTCAAGAATGTGATTTCACCTTTTTCGGCCTGCTGAATTAGATAGAGCAAAGCATCCGGGTAATAAAAATCTTTTGGATGGCCAACCAAAATAAAGGGATGAAATAAATAAGCAGATTGCTTCTGAAGTTTATTGGCAGATTTTAAGAAGCTTCGCATTTTCCCTTTTGAGAACAAGCAAAAATCCCATGTTAATGCCTCCTTCTTCCATAAAAACTGAATTGTTTCCCACTTCGATTTTTTGACGCTATTGTTCTTGAACTTTTCGATCGAATTGGCTTTGTTTTGCATTGCCGAGCGAATTCTCACCGCATCGTATTTCAAAAAACGCTTCATTTTTCTGGCATAAATTGGAAGTTCTAAAAATCCGCTACCCGCTCCATTTGCACTTACAAGGGAAGTATTGGAAGCGTACCAATAAGCCTTTGATTCCAAAATATCTGAATAATCATATCTCGATAAATTCCCTTCCGCCTTACCGCCATAATAAACCGAACTGTCAGCAATAAAAGAGTGTTCTTTAAGCACCTTCAGCAATCGGTCAGATGGATCGATATTGTATCCGCCAGCTCGCAGTATGTTGCATTTATAATCGGGATTCTCTGCTTGAAGGATAGACTCCAATGTCTGTTTTCCTTTTCCAATTAGTTCCGACAATCCCATGCTAATGGTTTCATTTGCCAGATCGGGAACCTCGGGCAACCTCCAGTATTCCAAATTCAAAACCCACTCCTTATTTTCATATTTTGCATCGATCCATTGAGGATGCAAATGCAATTGCACATCGTGCCCCAAGCTGTAAGCTCTCTTTATTTGCTCTTTCATAGCAGTAGCAGGATTCGACGAATACCCCATTGAGATTCCATTTTCATAGGCTTCTTTTATTTTCCAATACTCTACAACTTCAAAAAAGATGGACAGTTTGATGCTGTGCTGTTTACAGATTTCCAACAGTCTATCTGTTGGCTCAATAATGTGCTTAAAAACATCACCCCGACCTGAACCAAACAGCTCGTAATCAAGAGTTAGACAAAGAGAGATCATGTAATTGTAATGATATTGCTGGTTAGATATATTTTTCAGGTGGATTGCTTTTAGTAATCAAAATAGACTCTGCAACACGCAGAATGAGCTCTGCAAGCTCAAAATGGACTCTACAACACGTAGAATGAGCTCTGCAAGCCCAAGATGGACTCTATACTGGTTGTTCTTGGGTTTATTCAGGTCTACTCAATGAACTTTAACGTTTCACCTGTTGAAAAAATGGTTTTAAATCGCGAATGTCCCACACATCAAAAGTTCTGCTGTTAAAATTTAACAAGACCGAAAACATGTGAACTATTTTCAGTGGATTTTTAACAGCCAGAACCATATCCCGCAACATATTCATCCACTGAACCTGTTTTGGGTTTTTTCGATTGCCAGCGCATTCACCTACTATAAATGGGATTAAATCAGGATATTTCAGTTTCATTATCTT
Organism: Labilibaculum antarcticum; assembly: GCF_002356295.1. Lineage (NCBI taxonomy): Bacteria > Pseudomonadati > Bacteroidota > Bacteroidia > Marinilabiliales > Marinifilaceae > Labilibaculum > Labilibaculum antarcticum. Next base: position 689,767 of record NZ_AP018042.1, read on the forward strand.
GATAAAACCAAATGGACGCGGGTTAACCTCCAAAAGATAAGGTTCACCATTAAAGATTTTAAATTCAACATCTAAAAAACCGGTAAATGATGTTTTACCAATTAACTGAACCGATTCTTCTTCTATGAGTTGAGAGTATTTACCACGATATTCTTCAACTACCGAAGACACTCCCGAACGATAGTGCCGAACTTCATTTACACAAATGCCAGCAACTAATTTTCCTTGATCGAAATAGGCTCCAAAGGAAAAATTGTTTTGTAAATCTGTCCCCAAATACTCCTGCATAACAAGCGATTCTTTTTCCCGTCCAATAAGAGTCTGCACCAAATTCTTTAGCTCTTTGACATCTTTTACCAAACAGGTTTTAAAGCTTGGGTTTTGATATAAATAAATATCCTGATTCCATTTTACTATTTGTGGAAATTTAATGCTCTTGTAATCCGTATCCTCATCCAATTGACTTAAAAGGATTGATTTTGGATATTTACAAGTAATCTCCTCAGCCAATTGGTAGGTATTTAATTTATTTAGAAATACCGCTAAAGCCTCTACATCTTTCGGGAAAACATTGAAAATTGTGAAAAAGTTGGGGAAGTGATTCATTAAAAAGGATAGATAAAAACCACTGGCCACAATACAATCCAATAGTTGAGACTTCGCGGCCAAATCAGTTAATGCCTGAATCAAATCTTCTTCGGTAGTAACAGGCACTTTCACAGCATAACACGAATACATTGCAATTTCATTCCGTCGCCCTATGAGAGTTACAGAATATCCAATTCGACTGTATTCCCGCACTAAAAATAAGGCTTGTGGTCCTGCGCCAACAATCACCATCTGTTTCTGAATCAGCGTCATTTTTTTTCTATTTTTGAAACAACCAAATTAAATTTTCCTCTACTGCTTCTTATCAATTCCCATGTTTCAATCTTTTCAAATTTAATCAGGCAACCAGATCCCAACAAAGCCCTTAAATTTTGTTCTATCTGCATGCATTCCACTTTTGAAAATCCTTTATCGGGAACCAAATTGACTTTTATCTCTCCTGCCTTTTCTTGAATAATCTGAGCGGCTAACAATTGATTTATTTTCTTAAAAGCCAAGTCTAAACGGCCAATACGTTGTCCATCTTTCAAAATCACATAATCATCGTCGCGACCTTCGATTTTCAGAACCACACAACTTCCATTGCTTGTAGGTACCAATTGAATTATGTCATCAACCTTATAGCGAATCAATGGAAATGCACTATTGATAAAGCCTGTTGTTATTAGGTGACTATCTTGAAATTCGGTATGTGAATACAAAGGAAATTCATGATAAAAGGAATCTTCAAATTGACCAAAGGCAACTGTTTGTTCCGCATTTCCATACCAATCGAATATTTTCGTATTGAATACTTTTTCGACAATTTCTCTTTGAAAATCGTGCAATACTTCCGAAGAAGTAAATGCCAGTGGAATGTTTAATTCCAAATTTGCTTTGTACAACTCTGTTGCGAATATGTGCATTGAGCTGGGATAAGCCTTTATTACTTTAGGTTGAAAATCAGTAATCATCTTATGAATCGTGCCAATTTCATCTGCCCCTAAGTGAAAGCTGGAGATGTACAATACATTATTGCTTTTATCAAAATATGAAACTGTATTTCGATCCAATACACCTCGAAGAGAAACAACAGGATCGCCTAAATGATAACCATGCTTTTGCTGGAAAAAATGGCCGTAAGCATACTCTTTTATTGTGGATGAAAAATCCCGATATACCTGAAGCGGTGTTCCCGTTGTTCCACTCGAATAGGCTTTAAAAACGGTTAACTTTGACTTGGTTAAAATATCCGAACTATTTTTTTTAACAATCGTTTTATCAATAATAGGTAGTTTACCGGCATCAGATATTGTTTTAACAGAATCAATTGTTATTCCATGCGACTGATACAGGTTTTTATAGAATTTTGAATTTTCAAAAGCATTCCGAAATTGCTTTATGAACTCCTGCTCTTTTAAATCCAATAACTCCTGCTCCGAGCAATTACTTAAAGTTATAATCTTACGAAGCTCCTTCTCGAAACCACTTCCGAACTTAATTTTATAGGCAATCAAATCTTTAATTAATCGATAACTCATATTCAAAGTTTAAGCCTCTTGTAAAATTTCATTGATTAACTGGTCTTTATCCCGAGAAGGCAGGTTTGAGACCATCAAATTATATTTCCCTGATTCGGTTCTAATTATTTGTTTGTCACTTATTTCCTTGTAATGTATCTTGCAGCCGGCGCCCAAAAGTTGAGTTAAGTTTTTAATTAATTCAGATTTATTATTCTCCGTAAAATTGTAATCAGGAATAATATTCAGATCAATTTCGCCCGGTACATTCTGAACAATTTGTGCTCCCAAAATGTTCTTCACATTGCTGAAATTAAATGCATGATCCAAAAGACCAATTTGCTGACCATTTTTTAACAAAACGTACTGATTATCCCGGCCTAAAATTCTGCTTGTGCAACAGCGAATACAGCTACTATCGCACTTGAGCTTAATCACATCATCAATTTTGTAACGTATTAAGGGAAATGACTTATTGATAAAACCGGTAGTAATAATGCATTTTTCCCGAACCTCTATATGACCATACAAAGGAATGTCCTGATACAAATCCTTCTTTACCTGACCCAATGAGATGGTCTGCTCGGAATTTCCATACCAGTCGAAAATCTTTGTGTGCAAGATCTTTTCAATAATGCTTCTCTGAAAATTGTGTAATACTTCAGAAGAGGTAAAAGCCAATGGAATCTGCAAATTGAGTCCTGCTTTGTACAATTCGACTGAAAGAATTTGCAAGGAAGATGGATATGCCTTAACGACTTTAGGTCCAAAATCTTTAATTAGCTGATAATACTTCTTAATATTTTTCTCATTCAAATTATAGCTCGACAAATGAAGCGTATTTAACGAACGGTCGTATCTGCATATTTCACTCTTATCCAAATCTCCTTTGATCGAAATCACTTTGTCGCCCAACTGATAACCGTGCGACATTTGATAATAATATCCGTAGGAATACTCTTTGCATACTGATTCGTAATCACGATAAAGCTTTAATGGAGATCCGGTTGTTCCGCTTGTATAAGCAGTATAAACAAACAGCTTTTTACAAGTAAGTAATTCATCAACCCGATGACGGATATCCTCTTTCGTGATAATTGGGATTAGCTCAGAATCGTCGGTCGATTGAATTGAATTTAAATGCAATCCGTGCTCCCGATAGAGGTTTTGATAAAACTTTGAATTGGTGAACGCATTTTGATACTGCTTTACAAATTCCTGGTTTTTTAAATCTGATAATTGAGCCTCACTAATTGAGTATAAATCTGTAATTCGGTGTAATTCCTTTGTAAAACGGGAACCAAATTTAATTTTGCTTAACAAGTAATCCCTGAATCCTCTGTAGTTCATGATAGATTGAAAATAGAGTTTTTAAAACGCTGTCCGGATAAAAATCAACAACTCCTTTTGCTGATCTTTCAGAGTATATCTGAATTAGATTTTGATTGTCGGTTAACTTTAGAATAGCACTTTTAATCTCTTCCTGATTGCCTGCATCAACCAGAATGCCATTCCTATATTTATGTATTAAATCAGGAATACCTCCTGCATGACTCGATATTATTGGAAGGGAATAGCTCATTGCTTCTAAAATAGACAAGGGCAAACCTTCTTTATAGGATGTCAGAATAAAAATGTGCGATGAGCGCAATAACTGGTCTTTTTTCTCAGAATCCACCCATCCTTCAAATTGCACGATATCTTCCAAATTCCAATTTAAAATGGCTTTCTCTAACCGGCCTGTTTCCCCATTTCCAGCAATCTTCAAAATCATTTTATCTTCTAAAACATCCCTGTTTTTCGATATGGTTTTTAGCAGATCAAAAATCCCCTTGTTATCGCCTATTAAGCCCAGAAAAAGAAATTGAAGTTTTCCATTTAAAACAATCTCATTTGGCTTTTCAGGCGGAATAATCATATTATTCAAAATCACCAGTCGCTTTGGGTGAAATGCACTGGAAAAGAAATGTTTCCATTTTTCAGACAAACAGATTACTACATCGGCCGACTGAATTACATAGCGAACTCTTTTTTGTATAAAAAAGGATGACTCCAGATAAAAATCACGAAAACCACCCCCATGTATATGATAGATCAGCTTCTTTTTGAACAATTTATGAACGACTGAAAACAATATGTATTTGCGATAAAAACTGCCTTTCGATGCTCCGTGAATATGAATGATCTTAATTTCAGAATCTGTTAACAAGCGAAGTATCAATTCGAATACGCAAACAGGAAACCAAATAGTATTCAACACTTTGGAATGAAAGCGATGAGTAACAATCAATTTAAATGGGTCGATGTATTTCGAATAATTATTCACACACAAACCAATTCCCCCCTTGCTGTTTTTATTCCCCGGAGCTATGAATAATACTTCTTTCATGAATATATAAAGTATGAGAACACTACCCTTTTTAGGAATACTGATCTATGATTTGAACAACAAGCGTCTTTTTATCTGATTTTAATATCAACTGTAAAGGTTGAATATACTGATGCCACAATCCCAACATGCGTGAAATGTTCTCGTATTTTCCTCCCATTGTATTGATCGACACCCTGGCGATTTCGTAGGCTCCCATGTTTTCTTGCGTTAGATTCGGATTCGTGGTAAAAGCCATTTTATAGCCATTCTTCCTCAAAAATTCAAAATCTCTTTCATCGTAGTCTCCATTAGGATAAGCGAAGGAATTAATTTTCGTATTCAACCAACTTTCCAATATCTTTTTCGACTCGGAATATTCAAAGGCCAGTTCTTCATCGGTACATTTAATGCTAATTGGATGATGATAAGTATGCGATCCGATAGTCACCAAAGGATGATTGTGTAAATATTCCAGTTCTTTCCGATTTACCGATGACCTATTTAATTCAAGTTCAGCCATAACTTGCCTCACATATTCCATGCGCTCTGCATTTCTCATCTTTTTCAAATCCTCAACACAAGTTATTTCAGGATACTTATTGATTAAATACGGTACATATTCCCACCAATAGTTTCCCAAGACAACGGGTTTCACAGGCGTAAAAATTGAAATTGGAATTTGATACTTCTCAATAACCGGAATCAATTTTAAATTTCCCTTCCAGGCATCATCAAAAGAAATGAACACTTTTCTTTCATGAACATTCTGCTCTCCAACAACAATTTTATACATTTCGTTTTCACTGATAAAATGAAAATTATTAGCCCTCAAAAATCCTATTATCCCTTTAAATAAAATAGAGGAGGGATTATGAAAGTAAATGGACAAAACGTATTTGTCGAACTTTTTCAATCCTTTTTTTTTGAAAAGGAGAAGTAAAACAAAACCCAGAATATCTCCGGCTATTTTTTTAAACCTCAACATCGCAGTGTACTTTTTGTAATTGGTTAACAACAGTTCGATCCGTCTTTTTTACACGATACAGTAAATAAGGCAAGGCTAACAAAGATTTCAAACGAAATTTAAAATCGAAACACATGTATAATGGTTCTGCCTGTCGGGTAAATTGAAATTTGTAAGGATCTAAGCCTACTCCAAATGAGAATTTTTCATGCTCTAACGTAAGGCTGTTTTGAATGTTACAATTCATACAATGAATTCCTGCCCCATACGTTTTATAATCCCTATCGAAAGCACAATCAATAGCCAATCGTTTTCCATTTTTGTCGATATTGATAACGTAAGCAATTGTAGTTTTATTAAAACTAACGAACAGAACCTTAGATGAATAAGCTTTAAACATCTGAAGAAAAAACTTTTCTTTATTTGGATCTCCATACACAAAACCCTTTCCATCCACGATTTTCGATTTCGCAATTCTTTTTATTTCCTTAAAGCTTGACTCATTAATTTCTTCTGTTGACAATTCAAATTCAAAACCATCTCTTTCGATTTTCCGAAGTGTTCGATCCAATTGCTTCCGAAACCGTTTCGCATACGACTCCATCAAAAAATTCTCATATCCTGAATATTCCGCCACTGGAATAATAGGCTCACCTGCATAATGATACAGCTTATACTTAGTGTGCAAAACGGTGGTTTTCGGCAGATATTTAAGGAATAAAAAATGATATCTGATATTCTTCCTTATCCAGTGTTTTAGCTCATTGGCAAAAGCAATATGTAAAGGCTTTAAGGAGATAATATCATTTCCCATGCTGCACCATTGCTGATCCAAAAACTCGACAAATTCCAGTGTAAAGCATTTGCAGTAAACCCGCTGTAATTTTACCAATGGAACAATGGCTGCCAACTTATCGTTACAATAAACTGAAATTATATAAGGGGTTTTTTTATAACCCAGCACATTATTTTCAACATCTTTAAAAATTGAATACCATTTAGAAATCCAGTTGGAATCACAACTAAGGAATTTTCCATCGTACTCAATTTCCTTAAGTTCGTCAATCGAAATCAAATGAAAATCATACATAGCTTTACGGATTAGGTCTTTGTGTTTATAGGGAATCGAACAGTTTAAATAGGATAAATGTTATTTCACTTCGGCTAGCCGAAGTTTCTCTAGTACTTGTCTCTCCTCTTTTTTTAACCGATACAAAAAGTATGGCAAGGCAAGGATCGCTTTTATTCGAAATTTGAAATCAAAACACATGTAAAAGAGATCTATTTGATTGGCAAATTGAAATTTGTAGCTATCCAATCCCATTCCAAAAGACATCTTCTTCTTCCCGTCTTTAAAACTGCTCTGAATAATCAAATCCGTGCAATGGATTCCAACCCCATAACTTCGATAATCTCTGTCAAAAGCGGCATCAACGCCAATTCGTTCCCCATTGCAATCAATAAAAGTACCATAGGCAACTTTCTGCTTATTTAAACTCAGAAAGACCACTTTAGAAGGAAAACTCTTATACATCTGCAAATGAAAAGCTTCCTTTTCTTTGTCACCATATAAAAACTTTTTCCCATCGATCTCTTTCGATTTGGCTATTCTTCTAATTTCCTGCAGACTACTATCATTTATATTGTCATGGAAAATTTCGTAATCGAAACCTTCTCTCTTAATTTTCCGGTGTCTTTTTCGTAAATCCGATCGGAATCGGCTTGTATATACCTGCGAAGAAAATGCTTCATAATTGGGGTAGTCCGACACCTGAATAGAAGGAGCTCCGGCATAATTAAACATTCGAAACTTTCGAGTTAAAACCGATAATTTTGGTATGTATTTAAAAAACAAGAAATGGAAATGAACGTTCTTTTTAATCCAAAATACTAAGTCCTCCGTGAAATTATCATCCAAATCTCTTGTGGCAATAATATCATTCCCCATGCTACACCACTGCTGTCCTAAAAACTCCACAAAATCGAGACGAATACATTTGAAAAAGGTGCGCGACAATTTTACAAGAGGAACAACAGCAACAAGAACATCCTCCATATAAGCCCCAATAATGCAAGGGGTTTTCTTGTATCCAAATACATTATTGTCAACATCCTTAAAAATGGAAAACCAAGTATCCATCCATTTAAACTGACAACTGGGAAAATTACTGCAACTCTCAAATTTTTCTAATTCATGAAGGGATATCTTCCTAAACTCATACATAACCGGGAGAATTATTTCTTGATAAGACTAAGAATAATGTTCAAATTCAGTTGGATAATTATTTTCAAAAACTCCAATTAATTTATCTGTAACTTTTGCAATTTGCCTTGTACATCCTTCTCCTCTTTCTTTAATCTGTAAATAAAATAGGGCAAAGCCAAAATCGCTTTTAATCGAAATTTGAAATCAAAACACATATAGTAGAGATCTATTTGATTCGCAAACTGAAATTTGTAGGTATCCAATCCCAAACCGAATGACATTTTCTGTTTTTTATCCAGAAAACTTCTCTGTATGACTGCATCTAAACAATGAATTCCTGCTCCATATTTCCTGTAATCCCGATCAAAGGCAGCATCAATTCCAATTCTTTCACCATTCCAATCGATGACCGTGCCATAAGCAACGACTTTCTGATTAAATTTTACAAATACCACATGCGAGGGAAAACATTCATACATTTTCAAATGGAACTGAGTTTTTTCAACATCTCCATACAAAAAGCTTTTCCCATCAACTTCTTTCGATTTCGCTATTCTTCTTATTTCAGACAAACTCGTTTCATTTATCTCTTCAAAACTGACTTCTATCTCAAAACCATCTCTTTTGATTTTTCGTAAAGTTCGTCGCAAATCTTCGCGAAATTTCCCCTCGTATACTTCTTGCGAAAAGGCTTCATAATCCCTGTGTTTCCCCACATCAATAAAAGGTGCTCCCGAATAATTAAACAATCGGTATTTCGTAGCCAAAACCGATTTCTTTGGCAAGTATTTTAAAAATAAAAAATGGAATTTAATATTTGACTTTACCCATGAAACCAATTCAGATGTAAAACTTTCATCAAGATCATCAAGCGTAATAATATCGCAACCCAAATTAGACCACTGTTGTCCTAAAAACTCTAAGAATTCAATTTTAACCAGCTTAAAATACGTGCGGTACAATTTCACCAATGGCACAATTGCAACCAGCTTATCATCCTTATAAGCAGCTACGATATACGCTTTCTTACTATATCCAAGTACATTGTTTTCTACTTTCTCGAAAACAGAAAACCAATTGTAAATCCAGTTGAACTGATTACTTGGAAAATTCGCGGTATAATCGATTTCCTTCAGGTCATTTAGAGTAAAAAAACAAAAGCGATACATATTTTAAATTCTAGGTGAGTCAGACATCAAGTCTGCTGATGAGAGCCGATGTTTTATTTCAATATAACTATTGATCCGGCTTTCGATCAAAGTAGTTCCAATGAATAGTGACAGTAAAAAATCCAATAAAAAATAATTTGCCTGTTGCGTTACCAAACAGGAAATGAACATGAAAAAGATTGCTACCGTTAATTGATTGTAACTGCTGTTCGATCGGGAAATTTCTTTAAAAATAGAATAGAGAAACACCAAATAAAGTAAAAAACCAAGTATTCCGTTATCGACTAATGTTTGTATAAATCCATTGTGTGCAAAGAGAGGCATTCCATCCTTTTTCTCATATCTGTTTTGCGATTCCTGCATTCCCATTCCAACTAAATAGGTAACGAAATTACTTTCGTACAGATTTTCCAAATACACCTGCGCAATTTGCAATCGTCCGGAACCCACTGTCTCATAAGCCGATTTATCATCCTGTCCTGCCCTGTCATCCATTACCCTCATTCGAAAACCTTCATTGGTTTGATACAGTACCGCAAGACTTGCAAAGAAAAGAACACTGAGAACCAGAATCTTACCTGCATCTTTAAATGAGATTTTCCGGGCAAAAAGAACTATAACACCAACGATAAACATCAGCCATCCAGTTCTTGTGTAGGTTTTAAACAGAAAGAATAATCCTAAAAGTAAGAGTGGTCCCAAGATTAAATTTAAGAACATATCTCCTCGTTTTTTCACTACAAACTCAAGAATGATAATGCACGCAACAGACAGTAAAGCTGAAGTGTAATGAGGTGCGCCTAAAATCCCAACCAAACCATCCAAAGAGCCTTCCTCCATCCAAAGCATGGTTTTACTTACTGGAGCCGCAAAAACACCTAAATAGTAGGGAATATTTGAAATGATTAAAAAACCAGACAGATAAACCGGTAACATTCGCAATTTCTTCAGGCTTTCAACACTATTTATATTCAAATAAACCCAGTGAATTACCAGGGGGATGGTTAAGTACTTGGAGAAATTGATGATTGAATCAACCGGATAATCAAAAAATGATGTGTTTACCAGGTTCTTAATGGCAAAGAGATAGCCGAGAATCAAAAAATTGAAATGCACTTTCTGACCCAAAACACCAACGAATAAAAAAATAAGTAATGGAAGCTTCCAAATGTAAACCATTTCCTGACCGCCAATAGTATAGCTCTTTAAGAAAAAAGCAATAAAAAAAGCCAACATCCAGAGTCCTATTCCAACGTATTTCATACTTAAATCAGAGAGTTTAACACACTACAAATTTTGTCCATATCGAGCAAACCATATCGCTGATCAACTGGCAAAGCCAATAAGTTTTTCGAAAAATCATATTCAATACTATCCTGCTTGTTTTCTACAAGGAAAGACGGCCAATAGTTGGCCACAAATATTTTCTGTTTAATTAATTCGCTTCTGAAGTCTCCATTTTCAACAAGCAATGGATAAATCATGGGTCCATCAAGTTCTGTATCAATAATTGAAAGACGATTCTTGGCTCTCAATTTTAAATGCAGATATTGGAAATTCTGATTTCGTCGGATTTTTACTGATCGATAATTAATGCCGGCAAGTAAACGATATGTGAAATTGGACATTGATTTAATTTCTTGTCCACACAAGTATTTCTCATTGTCAAGAAAGCTAGGATAACCATCAATGGGTCCATTTTCCAACCTACGCACTAAATGCTCACATCTATTCCATGAAGTCTCAGTTGGCAGCTCTTCTTTTAGAAAACAGTTGGTACTTAAATAAGCTCCGTCGGGCACTCCAAAAAATTTTCGGGCTGAGTAGAAAGTATCAACATTAGGAATGGCTTGTTCAAAAAATGCCAGAGAATTGTCAACAATCAAATTCTTTACAATCTTACTTAGCGAACGAATAAAATTTCCTTTTAGACCAAAATAGTTAATGATCAAATAGGCTTCATCATTTTCCAAAGCCCTAATTTCGAGAGGCTCCAAATGTATATTAATTGGATAAAACTCAAATTCAATTTTCAGTTTTCGAACAGGCTCCAATATGGACGGACACAAATAGGCTGGTACATATATCTTCTTGTAGTTTCGAGCTCTCAAAATGTACTCCAAACAGTTGCGACCTGAATTTAATCTGATAAAATCGGGATAATATTCAAACTCCAATCTGCTTTCCAATTCAAAATAACCACCAATTTCTCTATTGCTCATACTCTATTCCAATTCTACTGCAATAAGCTCTTCAATATTACTCATTATCAATTCTCTGGTATCCAAATTAGGGAATTCCAATACGCCTATGCCTACCGCACAATTGAAACCGCAAAAGCTAAACACCTCTGCACCCTCTTCAACTATCAATTTAATTTCCAACACATAATCGCGAATCGAATCGTCTAATTTTACCGATCTGAATTTCCCTTCTTTACTGGAATGAATCACATAAGTTGTGAAATACTTATCAATCTCCTTTTGCTTTTGAATATTAGGATCTACACCCATACAAGCATCCACACTCATTTTAATCATATCCACATTGCCTGCACATTTTATAATTTCCGAAATGCTATTTCCTCCGTTACGTGCACCTACCTCCATCAAATAAACATGATCGTTTTCATCAATAATTACCTCTATATTGAAACCCCCAAATTTTATTTTCAATAAATTAATTACTCTTTGCAGTTCCAATTTTATCTTTTCGTGCAATTCCTTAGGCAATAGAGAAGGATAATTAATGCCGGAAGATACAAATTGGTTTACCCCAATATTATTCCTTTGATCTCCCAGATAGTATGCCATAATTTTACCATTGTAAACAAAAATATCTCCATCGATATGAGGATATTTTTTCTCAATATATTCCTCGACAATAAAACGTTTACTTCTCGAAAATTTCATTGCATAATCAATTGCTTTCCCCATTTCCCACAAATCATTCACCTTTGAAATGCCTTTGCTTCCCGAAGAATCAACAGGCTTAACCAGAACAGGATATGTAAATTCTGTTGAATAATTTGAAAAATCTTTTAACGTACTGTATCCGCCATACTTAGGCGTCTTAAAATTATTTGTTAGCAAAAAGCTACGGTACAAATCTTTCTCTGAAAGAGTTTTCGAAGATTTGTAGGGATTCCCTGGAAGTCCCATTTTTTCAGACACGTAAGCAGCTGTTGGTGCCGCAGGATCGGAAGCGTAAGCTAAAACCCCATCAATCTTCAATTTTCTAGATAAATTCAACACTGCTTTCAAATCAGTCGTACTCACATTCACATACTCATCGGCATATTGGTGCGCCGGATTTTCCGGACAATAATCACAGGTAACCACATAGTATCCTGCAGACTTTGCATAAAGTATGCTGGGAATTTGAAAAGGAGCCCCTCCAAGTATTAGCAATTTCTTTCCTTTCGAATACATATCGCCTTTATTTTAAACACATTACAGCACAATATTTAACAATTACAGCAGACTTAATTGTATTTCCATTCTACAATTCAAAAGGCTATATCAGTATATAGTTCTTAAAAAATCGCAAAATAGTCTGCTTATCATTAAACATTAAAATATCAATTATCGATAGATTAGGGATGAATTTATTTCCAGCCTGGGCGTATTCTATTTTTCCTGTTTTAATAAAATATAAATCAATTCCTTTATCCTTGAAATATTCCTTTTGATATAATTTCCGTCCGCCAACAGTATTAACATAAGTCTTGTAACCAAACTGTTTAGTGATATCAATTAATCTATCGGCCTTTTCTTTATCAGCATTTAAAGGAGAGCAAATTGATGACTTACTCCATTTAATTGTTTTGTGTAAATACTCATGAACAGCAAGAATTGAAGCAATGCCCATATCACCAATATTTTCATACTCCTTTTTGCAAACATTTTCTATCAGTTCTATCACCTCCTTATAGTAAGGGGCTTTTGAATAAGAGTACTTCATCTGAAGAAATAATTTCCTTTTGAATTTTTCATCCGGGATTGGTTTCACCTCATTTATTTTCTTGTTCTGGCTGCCTTTAGACACCGGTATCGTAAATAAGAAATCGGAACCATTCAATAAAATCCGATTTCGGTTCACCCAGCCTCTCTTTATATAGTTTACGTCATCATAAAAAACAATTTCACTTGCGGCCTCTATTAATTGAAAATATCCTATATAAGGAAATACATAGGGCTGCATTATCGCAAGCATATCCGCCCCAATTAGCCCTTTATTCTTTGGACTTTCCTTGTCAGTTGAAATGTATGCTACTGATTGGTAATCCATCTGAGAACTACATTGTTTAGGCTAAGCTATAATCTTAAGTTTTTTCCTCGATGTGTACAAGAAACAGAAAATAGAATCGAACATTTTGTATCTGGAAAGTATTCGGTACAAATATTCATTCCCTGTCGCTTTTTCTTTAAAATAGGTACTGCACTCCTGTCTTAAATCCTCTTTCTTTAAGAAAATGGCATATTTCAAAAGTTCTCTATGATAAATATTTGATACAAAAGGCAGTAAATGCTTTCGATCAAATTTCTCGATATAATATTTTTTTATAAGATATCTGTCTTTAAAAAAACGATAATCTCCATTCCAATCTAATTTATGGGTGACTGAATCGTCGTGAATCCGATACGTAATTGTATCGTCTTTCATGTAATGAACTTTCGTAGCCGCTGCTATCTCAATCCATAAGGGATAATCACCCATTTTCCATTTTTCATCAACAATTTTCTTCCCAATATTAATTTTTTGAAGCAATTCATTTCTCATGCATACCGTTGCGGTTGCCATGTGATTTCCTTTTAATACATCGTCTAAAACATTACCCGTTGGCAACATTTCCTCACCCCGAAGACTCTTGATTGTTTTTCCATCTTTAACACATGAAAGATTGGTGTGTACCATTCCGTAATCATGATTCGCTTCTAAAAAATCAACCTGCTTTTGTAATTTATATGGATCGGTCCAAAAATCATCACCTTCACAAAAAGCAACGTATTTCCCTTTGCAGGCAAGGTCTGTTCTATGATCATTTGTCGCAGCACCCACATTTTTTTCAGAGGTGATGATACGAATTACATCAGGGTATTTAGCGGCATATTCCTGAACAATTTTCATCGTATTATCGGTACTGCAATCCTCACCAATAATGTATTCAAACGAGAAGTTGGTTTTTTGCATCATGATTCCTTCAATGCACTGTGCAATGAACTTTTCATGATTGTAGGTAATCGTTTTTATACTAACAAAAGGGGTTGTCATATTTTTAGGATTTTAATTGATGATTTTTTTCTAAAACAGGTAGTAAAACAGTACAAATTCGCTCCATATCTTCTAAGGAATATCGCTGATCGACCGGAAGAGGAAGTATGTATTTTGCCAGTTTGTAATCCAAACTATTTGCAGGACATTCCTCCATTATATTTGGCCAGTAGCTGGCAACAAATATTTTATTTTGAATCAATTCCTTTCGCAGATCTTCATTTTCCAAATACAAAGGATAAACCATTGGACCCTTAACATCTAAAACTGAAAGATCAATTTGATTCACCTCGGAAAATTGCTGATGCAAATACAGAAAATTTTCTTCTCGACGTTGTTTGGCTTTGGAGTAATCGATTTGACTTAAAAGGAATTGAGTGAGCTCCGACATATGCAAAATGGGCTGATTCGAGAGCTTTACACGATTGTCCTGAAAATCGGAATATCCGCTTTCGGCACCTAATTCCAGACGTTTCAGCAAATGTGACATTCTATCCCATGAAAAATCCATTTTTAATTCTTCCTTTACATTCAAGTTACTTAGCAAATAAGCACCATCGGGAACACCAAAAAACTTACGTGCCGAATAAAATGTTCCTAAGGACGAAACACTATCCGAAAAAAAGGCTTGAGAATTGTCGACAATCAGATTCTCAATTTGATGACTCAACTCCCGAACAGCAAGATCCTTAACGCCAAAGTAATTGATATAAAGAAGCACCTCGTCCATTTTGGGAAGCTTGCTTAGAACAGGATTCAAATTCTGATCGATTGAATAATATTCATATTCAACATTCAGTTTTTTTATGGGTTCCAAAAGCACTTTACAAGAGAATTTTGGCAGATATATTTTTTTGAAATTACCCGCCCGAATCAAATATTCAAGACAATTTCTGCCTGTATTCAATTTGAGTAAATCGGGATAATATTCCTGCCCGTCCACTCTCTCCAATTCAAAATAGCCACCTATCGCTTTCATTTCAAATAGCTAGTCTATGGGTGTTTATTTTACTTACAAGACGTATCTCCTCCGATTCGAGTTCAATCTGAATGTATTTTGCGCTATTATCTATTGTTTCAATCATTTCATCCATCGACGAAAATTGGAACAATAAAACCCCAATGCTTGCATTCGAGCCCTGAAAAGATTGTACAGAATCTCCTGTATTTTTGAAAATATGCTTCTCTAAAATATTTTCATACAATTCCGGAGCTATTTTAATCTCTTTTAAAATTCCATCGCGATCGCTGTGTAAAACATAGTAAGCAAAAAAACCTTTTTTACAAATCGTATTTACACTAATTTTCTCGCCCATGGCTGCCCCAAGGGTAGCATTCACCATATTAAATCCTGAAGCATATTCCTCTAACTGAGGTACCAAATTGCCACCATTCCGAGGGCCAATTTCCATTAAAAAAATTCGGTCATCCTCATCAATCCTCACTTCAATATTAAAAGCTCCATGCTTTATATCAAGCAAATTGAATAAGCGCTGCAATTCCGATTCAATTCTGCTCATAATATCCGATGAATGAACAGATGGTAATGTTGTCGAATAGGGAACAAATGGATTTACTTTTTCATCGTAATGATGATCACCCAAATAACTGAAGAATAATTTTCCTTCAAATACAAATGCATCGCCGTGAATCTGAGGCCCTTTTTTAACAAGATACTCTTCAATCACAATCCTTTTGACTCTCGAAAAACTCATCGCATACTCAAAAGCGCTTACCAGTTCGCTGTCCGAACTAATCTTACAAACACCTTTACTTCCCGATGAATCGACTGGTTTTATCATAACCGGAAATGAAAAATCGTCTATTTCCAATAAAACATCCACCAGTGTATCAAAACCCATTGATTTTGGCAGATTAAATCCATTTTGCGAAAGAAAAACGCGATACAAATCTTTTTCAGCTAAAATTTTCACCGATTGATACGGATTTCCAGGCAGTTTCAATTTTTCGGCTACGTATGCTGCTGTTGGAGCGGCCGGATCTGAAGCGTAGGCAACTATGCCGTCAATTTTCAATTTCTCAGCCAATTCGAGCACTAATTCTTTATTTGTAGTACTGATATTGTAGTACTCATCGGCATATTGATGCCCAGGATTTTCAGGCACATAATCACATGTTATTACATGATATCCCATTTCCTTTGCTGCAAGAACAGAAGGCACCTGAAAATAAGATCCTCCAAGCAGTAAGATTCGTTTCTTATTCATCGCTCTATTCTATATTTCTCTTAATTTGACTATATACTTTCAAATGGCTTACTCTGGCCTTAACCCGAACCATTCCTTCAATAATCGACACTATCCTTTCGACAACCTCATCGGCTAAATCGGGATACAATGGCAAACAAATTACCTGCCTTGATATTTCATGGGCAATGTCTAAACCTTTGGCTGATGGCAATCCCCTGTATGCGGGAAATTCGCTGATCAATGGGTAAAAATATCTTCGCCCGTATATGTTGTTATTTTTCAACTCTTCATAAACATCATCTCTCGAGCTACCAAGCTCTGATTTATCAATAAAAATTGGGAAATAAGAATAGTTGTAATCCACATCAACAGGATTTTCGAGATAGCGAACCCCTGGAATATCTTGTAAACCTTTACGGTATTTCTCAGTAATGTGCTGCCTTCCATCAATTGCTGAATCGAAATATTTTAATTGAAGTAAACCGTAAGCCGCTTGCAATTCATTCATTTTAGCATTAATACCAGGAGCAACCACGGTTGTTTCATCAGCAATTCCAAAATTTTTTAGATAATCGATTCGCTTTTTTGTCTTTAAATCATGACAAATGATAGCTCCTCCTTCGATGGTATTGAAAACTTTGGTTGCATGAAAACTTAGAATCGATAAATCGCCATAATTCAAAACACTAGTTCCTTTGTATTTCACACCAAATGCATGAGCCGCATCGTAAATTACCCGTAAACCATAGCGGTCAGCCAAATTTTGAATTTCTTCCACATCACATGGATTTCCATATACATGAACTGGTAAAATCGCGGTTGTCTCAGGTGTAATGGCAGCTTCGATCAATTTAATATCCAGATTGCAATAATCGGCTTCGATATCGACAAAAACAGGTTTTATGCCATTCCACCATAAAGAGTGAGTGGTTGCCACAAAACTATAAGGTGTCGTAATTACTTCACCCTTTATTTTCAGGCATTGTAGAGCCGCCATTAAAGCCAAGGTGCCATTGGAAAACAGCGACACGTATGGTACTCCAAGAAAAGTAGCAAGTGCCTTTTCAAATTCCTGATGATATTTGCCATTATTGGTCAACCATCTGCTATCCCAAATATCCTCTAACAAGGGTATGAACTCCTGTAGTGGAGGCAATTGAGGTCGAGTAACTAATATTTTATTTTTTTCCATCTTTTTAGAGGTATTACTTCTTTTAAAATCAGCAATCCATCGGTCAAAGCTTCTTGTTTAGTAGCGATTGCCAACAGCAAATATGATCCGATACCTATTAGTATCTGGAAAGAGAGAATAATAATCTGATTTTCGAAAACCCAGCCAATTGTCATGAAAGCAACCATTCCTAAACTGATATAAAAAGTTTGACTAATGTCTTTTAGCTGGTTGGGAATGGTATAGGAAATTAATTTTCCTGTATAAAATGCATTTATAAAAAAGCTAATAAATGAGGTACAGATTTGACCTATCACCAAGCCCATTATTCCCCAATTAAGGCCAATTAAAATGGCTACTACTATGAAGGATTTTTTAATAATCTCAAGGTACAAGAATAGGTCCGATCGGCCTTTCACCTTTAGTATGTTCAAATTTGAAGCATGCAAAGTGTAAATCATTCCTGCAATACACAACAACTGAAAATAAGGAACAGATGGTGACCATTTTTCTCCTAGAACTAAAACTAAAAGAGGATCCGCAACTACAGCCAATCCAAGCATTAAAGGGAAATTAACAAAAACCAAAAGTTTAATCAGCTTTCGAAATCCTTGTTTTAATTTTTCGTTATCGTCCTGTATTTTTGAAAATGCCGGAAAGGTTACATTTCCCACTACTTGTGCTAATGTTGTAACTGGAACCTGTTGTAATTTTTTTGCTTGAGAATAAAAGCCCAAAGCTGATGCCGAAAACATACGTCCAATTACCATAAGGTAAACATTCTCGAATGTTTGACTGATTATTCCGGATAACAGAAGTTTGGAACCAAAACGAAATAATTGCTTAAAAGATTGAATTGAAAATACCAATGAAGGTCTCCAAGAACTTTTCACCCAGAACAAAACGGTTCTAAAAAAATAGATCCCAACTATTTGACCTGCCAGTGCCCAAACTCCATAACCAAGCAAAGCCATTCCTACTCCCACAAAAGCCGATAAAAAATTAGCAATTACCACCACCTGAGCAATGGCTTTGAAATTCATCTCGATTTTAAATTTCACCAAATGAATTAAGCCAAAAGCATTTATAGCCAAAACAACACAAATAACTCGTGTTAAATTTACCAGCAATGGCTGGCGAAAAAAATCTGCGATATAAGGCGCTGCAACAAATAGTAGTAAGTAGAGCAAAAAGCCTATTGCGATGTTAAAATAAAAAACCGTTGAATAATCGGTCTGATTAACATCTTTTTTCTGGATAAGCGCATTATCGAATCCACTATCGATAAATGCCTGTGAAACACCAATAAATATGGCTAGCATCCCTATCAAACCAAAATCTTCCGGTTCTAATAATCTGGCAAGTACAATCTGAGAAATCAGGAGTAGTAACTGACTTCCAAATTTTTCGAGGAAACTCCAAAATACGCCATTAATGGTTTGACTCTTTAAATCGGACATTTATAAATTATTAAGCAACAATTCTTACCCGAACTGCAATTGCTTTTTTCAGTTCCTGAACAATTTTGATACAAGCATTTCCATCCCCGTAAGGGTTGCTTGCTTGTGACATTTTACGGTAAATGGCTTCCTCATTGAAAAGCATTTCTACCGATTCAATAATTCGATAAGAGTCGGTGCCAACCAATTTTACAGTTCCTGCCGATAATGCCTCTGGCCTCTCGGTTGTATCTCTCATGACCAAAACCGGTTTTCCCAAAAATGGAGCTTCTTCCTGTATTCCACCCGAATCAGTTAAAATCAGGTAAGAAAGATCCATCATGTAAACAAATGGCAAATAGTCAATCGGATCAATCAGGAAGATATTTTTTGGTGCCGCTTCACCGTTAACCGGATTCTTACCCAAAATATCGTAAACCGGTTTCTGCACATTCGGATTCAAATGAACCGGGTACACAAAATCGACATCAGGATATTTCGCAGCTAAAAACTTGATTGACTCACAGATATTCAAAAACCCTTTTCCAAAATTCTCTCTTCGATGCCCGGTGACCAGAACCATTTTTCGTGTGCGATAGACCCAATCGGCCACTAAACCTGTTGGAATTCCTTTGCTTTGCAACACATTAACGATATCCATTACCACTCGTGTAGAACGATGAATTTTTGTGAGAGTCAACTGTAAAGCATCAATAACAGTATTGCCGGTAACCACAATTCTATTTTTGCTGATCCCTTCATCCATCAGGTTTTTCTGAGCCATAATGGTAGGTGCAAAATGCCATTGCGCCAAACGTCCTGTAATTTGACGATTGCCTTCTTCCGGCCACGGTGAATACAAGTTATTAGTTCGTAAACCCGCCTCGATATGAG
The DNA here is from genome assembly GCF_002356295.1 of Labilibaculum antarcticum. NCBI lineage: Bacteria > Pseudomonadati > Bacteroidota > Bacteroidia > Marinilabiliales > Marinifilaceae > Labilibaculum > Labilibaculum antarcticum. The sequence continues at coordinate 709,573 of NZ_AP018042.1, forward strand.
CAACAGGTATTTGCTCATAGTAAGCAGCCAAAGCTGTTGTTGAAGATGTGGATGTATCTCCATGAACCAAAACCAAATCAGGCCTGGATTCTTTCAGCACATCACGCATTCCCAACAGAACCCTACTGGTAATGTCGTATAAATCCTGACCCGACTTCATGATTTCAAGATCATAATCAGGTTGAATATCAAATAAATCAAGCACCTGATCGAGCATTTCGCGATGTTGCCCGGTTACACAAATAACCGTATGAAAATCATTGGGATACTTCTGAAATTCTTTTACCAAAGGAGCCATTTTTATTGCTTCGGGTCGGGTTCCAAAAACCAATAAAACCCGATATTTTTCATTCCTATTCATAATCCAGTTGGTTTAAAAGTGAATCTTATTTACTGTTCGGCTCCATAAAAGGTGGTTGTTGAAGAACGGAACAATTGTGACTGCTAACCAGTCATTAATAAATAGTAACTGAATATTGATTACTGTTTACCGTTAACTGATAAATTGTTAATCGCGGCTTTTACAACAACTTCTACTGATACTGCTTCGAATTCTTCGGTTTGACTATTCGTCACCCCACAAAAATCAAGAATCAGTTTGGCCTTTGTTTTAGGCAGCGAGTAAAATTCGGAGTGTGCCACCAAATAAACGACCATGTCTGCTGCATCAAAAGCATTTTGATATTCAGAGAGCTCGTAATCGGGATGCGAATCAATATTTGGTTCGACAACCATAATTCCATTCTGTTCGGATTGTATTATTTTTTGGATAATATATTTAGCAGGCGATTCGCGTAAATCATCAATATTGGGTTTAAAAGCCATTCCCATAAGAGCAATTTTGGGTTCATAGCCATGCTTTAATTGAAATTGCAGACTGGCGTTCCTAATTTTCTCTACACACCAAAAAGCCTTGTAATTATTTATCTCCCGGGCCTTTCCAATTATCTGACTTTCCAAAGGATATTCCGAAACTATAAAGTAAGGATCTACTGCAATGCAATGTCCTCCTACTCCACAACCAGGTGTTAAAATATTTACCCTCGGGTGCTTGTTTGCCAGTTTGATCAACTCCCAAACATTAATACCCGCTTTATCGCAAATAATCGAAAGCTCGTTGGCAAAAGCAATTTGTACATCACGAGACGAATTCTCTACCAGCTTGCACATTTCGGCAGTTCGGGAATTGGTTTTGTGCAATTCTCCAATCACAAATTTTTGAAAGAATTCGCAGGCTCGTTCAGTCGATTCTTCATTAATACCACCAATCACACGATCGTTATGCTCCAATTCATAAATAATGTTGCCGGGCAATACCCGCTCCGGGCAGTAAGCAATAAAAATTGTTCCTTTCAGATCCGGACGCTTCGAATAAATCAAATCTCTTGCTTTTTCGGTTGTTCCAACCGGAGATGTTGATTCAATAATGAATAAATCACCCGCCTTCAGTAAAGGGATAATGGCATTGCATGCAGCAAGCACATAAGAAATATCCGGCTCATGATTACCCTTGAAAGGAGTAGGTACAGCAATGGTATACACATCAGCTTCTTTCGCTTGCAAGTGAGCACTCAGGAAACCATCTTCCACAACCTGTTTCACCAATGAATCCAAATCAGGTTCTACAATAATAATCCGGCCCTGGTTAACAGCTTCAACTACCTTTGGATTCACATCAACTCCATTAACTCTCATGCCACTTTTGGCAATAAGAGCAGCTGTAGGCAGGCCAATATAACCCATACCTACTGTCGTAACTATTTCATATTTTCTCATAAGATTTACTGGGATTTAACGCATTACAGGTTGAACTTGTTTAATTGTATCCAGGCTGATATCTGTATAAACACAAGTTCCTAAGGAATCGAAACGGATAACAATCCGACTCTTCCCCTTTATTTGTATGATTTCACCTTGGATGCCTTTTAGTGGTCCGCAAACAATTTCGACACACTCACCTTTTTCCAAATGTCCGGGACATAAATCAACTTTGCGATTTTCGTCTTCCAGAAAAAGTCGTAGTGCTTCAATTTGTTGTTCGGGTATAGGCACAGCTTTGCCACCGAAAGTTACATACCTGACAGCATAACTTGAGTTAATTACGTCGTAGTATTCTCTTTCACTGACTTTCACGAATAAGTAAGACCGAAGAAGGGGTTCTTCGACCCATTTCGTACGATCACTCCATTTTCGAAGCTCTTTGTGTAAAGGAAGATAACACTCGATGTTTTTCGAGCATAATTCTTGATAGAGCCTTTTTTCAGCTCGTGATCGGGTATAGATCGCATGCCAATAGTAAGGCCTTTTAAAGGCTTGCATGTTGGTTGAGTTTAAGGTTGACAAGTGAATAAATAAGGTCTGCAAGAAAATAGATTATAGTTGGTTGAAGACTATACTTCTACTCTCTAGGAGGAGTGTTCGGTATCTATCTAATGTGGCACAGCTTCGCTTTCTCGGTTACAGAAAGATGTTGTACCGTTATTTTTTAAAAACACTAATTTCTTAGAAAGTTCAAAACTTTCAAAAGGAAAAATGATAGTTTTGTTTAGGGTCTTTTCGTTTTTAAAATACTCTAATTGGTTATTATTTAGCAAAGAAAATTGGGCAATTTTCCTTTAATGCTATTCAAGTATTTTTTAAACGGTAAATAAAATTTCGGGACATTTTTGCAAAGGAACAAATTTGAAGGCCCTTTACTTAGAAGGAATCTAAACAATTTTGGTGAGAGTAAACTATTAACTGATTAACATGCCTTTTTACCTGATAATCAATAGATAAGAAAAATTAAACATGTACGCCTTGTTTACCTTATCTTAAAATACATTTTTTTTATCCATTAGGAATCCTGTATTAGTAAACTTAGACAAATCGATTTTAAGCACTTTCTGGCATGTATTGAATAAAGAAAAAAATAGTTATTTATCGACCAGCCGCCTAAGAAATTAGTCGATTGATGGAAAAAAGCTTCAATCGAAAATTATAAAATATTCAACTGAAGCTTTGCAATAATTTTAAGTGTAACAATGATCTGCTTCCACCGCTCTCACCTACTTTTTTTACTTTCCACTTATTACTTGGCACTTCTTACTTGTCACTTACTACTTGTTACTTCTTTTGTGCATCAACCACAGCAATAGTAACCATATTAACAATTTCGCGAACCGAACTTTCGAGTGGAATAATGTGAATTGATTTTTTCATTCCAAGTAAAATAGGGCCTATCACCTCTGCTCCAACCAATTCCTGCATCATTTTGTAAGCAATATTACCACTGCTCAAATTAGGAAAGATAATGGTGTTCACTTTTCGGTTCCCCAGTTTCGAGAATGGAAACATTTTGGTTCGCAACTCACTATTTAAAGCAAAATTCATTTGTATGTCGCCATCTACAATTAATTCGGGGTGATCGCGATGCAATATTTTAACGGCCTCCTGCACTCGTACCGGACTGCCCGTACGGATGGATCCGAAATTAGAGTAAGAAACCATTGCAATAACAGGCTCGATATTAAATTTTCGGACCGCTTCGGCCGTTAGTAATGTAGTATCAACCAAAGTTTTTGCTTCAGGACGGGGATTTACCGTAGTATCCGAAAAGAAAACAGGCCCTTTATTAGTCATTACCAAATACATTCCGGCAATATGATTGATTTCAGCTTTAATACCCACCGTTTGTATTGCAGGACGAATGGTATCGGCATACTTCGAAGTAGATCCGCTAATAAATGCATCAGCCTCTCCTGTTTCCACCATCATGGCACCAAAATAATTTCTATCTGTCATTTTATCGAGAGCCTCGCTATAGGTTAAGCCTTTTCGACTGCGCTTCTGAAACAGAATTTTAGCATACTCCTCTCTCCGGGTTCTTTCCTCAATTCCCCGCCAATTAATAATAAGCACATTTCCCAAATCCAGATCATTTTCCTTGATCAGCTTTTCGATGTACTCCGGATTCCCCAATAAAATAGGCTGTGCAATTCCTTCTTGCAAAACAGTTTGAGCTGCTTTCAACACCTTAAAGTTAGCCCCCTCAGCAAATACTACCCGCTTCGGATTGCGTTTGGCTTTATCGGTTAAAGCCCGCAGCAATTTATTATCGCGGCCCATGCGTACTTCCAATTCGAGTTTGTAAGCTTCCCAATTGGTAATTGGAGCGTGTGCAATGCCCGAATCCATTGCCGCTTTCGCTACAGCTGGGGCTACTACGGTTAACAAGCGTGGATCAAGAGGTTTTGGTATTATGTAATCGCTCCCAAAATTTAAATTCATCTCCCCATAAGCAATGTTCACCATATCAGGAACAGCCTCTTTTGCCAAATCAGCCAAAGCCCGCACGGCAGCAATCTTCATTTCCTCGTTAATTGCTGTTGCTTTAACATCCAAAGCCCCTCTAAAAATAAAGGGAAAACCCAATACATTATTTACCTGATTGGGATGATCGGAACGGCCCGTGGCCATGATTAAGTCCTTGCGTGTTTTCATCGCTAAATCGTAGGCAATTTCAGGGTTAGGATTGGCCATGGCAAAAACGATTGGCTTGCTGGCCATCGACTTTATCATTTCGGGTGTGAGCACATCGGCTACCGATAAGCCCAGGAACATATCAGAATCGACCAAGGCCTCAGCTAGCGTATGTACATTTTTACTGGTAACAAACTCTTTCTTAATGGCACTTAAATCGGTGCGCGACTCGTGAATTACGCCCTTACTATCGACCATTACAATGTTCTCTTTCTTAACTCCCAACGAAATATACAGGCGTGTGCAAGCAACCGCCGATGCTCCTGCACCATTCACCACCAATTTAAGATCACCTAATTCTTTCCCCTGAATTTGTGCCGAATTCAATAAAGCTGCCGACGAAATAATGGCCGTTCCGTGCTGATCGTCGTGCATCACGGGAATTTTCAGCTCCTTTTTTAGCCGATCTTCAATTTCGAAACACTCGGGTGCTTTTATATCCTCCAAATTAATGCCGCCAAAAGTTGGCGCAATTCCTTTCACAATCTTCACAAACTCATCCACATCTTTGGTATCTACCTCGATGTCGAACACATCGATATCGGCAAAAATCTTGAACAGCAATCCTTTTCCCTCCATTACCGGTTTGCCTGCCTCGGGACCAATATCGCCCAAACCCAAAACTGCAGTTCCGTTTGAGATTACCGCTACCAAATTGCCTTTAGCGGTATACTTGTACACATCCTGAGGGTTCTTCTCAATGGCCAAACAAGGTTCGGCAACTCCCGGCGAGTAAGCCAGCGATAAATCCAATTGGGTGGAATGGGGTTTTGTAGGTATTACTTCAATTTTTCCGGGACGTGTGCCTTCGTGGTAGCGAAGTGCATCCTCTTTGGTAAATTTAGCCATTGCTAATTTGTTTTTGGAAATGAGTTTGTTTGTTTATTGTATATCTGAGAAGAGGACTAAAAGACAGAAGTCTTTGGTGAGATATATTGAAAACTACCCAACTTCACTGGCTTACACACTAGAGTTTACAGAATATAATTTCCGCCAAAATTTGCTTAGAAGAAAGCTAAATAGGAGCATAAATAAGAGGAGGATGTTTTCACAGATTTGTCTTGGCTAAAATACGCCCCCTCAATATGGGGAGATCTTGCATTTTAAGTCCCCTCTTGAGAGGGGATTCAGGGGAGTGTTTTTTCAGTGAAAGTTGTTCCTTAAAAATGAACATCCCCATTGAAAGGGCGAATTACAAACGACAAGAAACCGCTGACGGGGTAGTACAAAAAAAAAGAGCTCCAATAATGGAGCTCTTTTTATATATCAATGTAATCGATTTTTATTTTTTGCCTTTTTGCTTAGCGGCAGCTTCCAGACGTGCCTGAAATTTTGATTTCTTAACTGGCTTTTTCTTATTTGCTTCTAACATTGCCAACACCTTATCGTCATCAACCATAAACTTACGAATAGCAATAGTTTGAAGAACAGTAAATAAAGTTGCAATAAAGTAGTAGTAAGAAAGACCTGCTGCATAGTTGTTAAACCATCCTAAGAACATTACCGGCATTAAATACATCATGTATTTCATACCCGGCATCTGATTGGATGATTGCATCTGTCCGTTCATACTAGTGTACACCAAGTTAGTACCTGCCATTAACAAACAGAATAAACTTACGTGATCACCATACCAAGGGATATCCCAAGGTAATTCCAGGATTGAATCATACGATGATAAATCGGTTGCCCAAAGGAAACTTTGCTGACGCAATTCGAATGATGCCGGAAAGAATCGGAACAAGGCAATTAGGAATGGGAACTGTACCACCATTGGTAAACATCCACCCATCGGATTCACACCTGCTTTTTTATACAGAGCCATGGTTGCCTGCTGGCGTTCCATTGCTTTGTCTTTCGGAATTTTCTCATTAATCGCATCAATCTGAGGTTTTAGCACCTTCATTTTTGCTGTAGACATGTAAGACTTGTAGGTCAGTGGTGCCAAAAGCAACTTAATAATGATGGTTAAAATCAAAATAATGATACCGTAATTCGAAATAAATCCTTCCAGAAAGTTAAAGATTGGAATCACGAAATATCTGTTTATCCATCCAAATACAGTCCAGCCTAAATCAACCAGTTTATGCATTTCGATATCCTTACCTCCAAAATCCTTACCATAATCTCTTAAAGTTTGGAACTTATTAGGACCAAAATAGAATGTCATATCATGAGATTCCATTTGAGATCCTTCGTATGGCAATGAAATTTCTGCAGAAAAATTCTTCAAAATCGGAGCATTTTCGTCCATAACAACAGACTTCAATTTCACTCCTTTAAATGCCTCATCAGCAATTAAAACAGAAGAGAAAAACTGCTGTTTAAAACCAATCCACTTTACTTTTGTTGCTAATTCCTCCTCATCATCGCTCCCTGCAGATAAATAATCTACCGCATCTTCGAAGAATTTATAGTACAAACCTGTATATTGATTTTCGAACTTACGTCCTTTTTCCTGACTAGGAATATCGGCCTGCCAATTGAAAGTAACGAAATTTGAATTCCGCGAAATCACATTCTGCATTCCTACCAGGTTCACTGTAAAATCAACCATATAAGAATCGGGAGCCAAAGTATATTTGTATTCAACGTACTGATCGTCTCCCACCATCAATCTCATACTAACCCCTTTTTCAGAGTTAGTCGCATCTACCGAAGTTGCACCATATGCTTCCTCAAAAAACAAGTCCTGAGTATTCATCGGCTTGTTTTCGGCATAGAACGATAATCCAAACTTACTGTTTTTCTCAGCCCATAATAACAATGGCAAAGAATCGTGTGTTTGGAATTCCTTCAACTGAACATTCTGAATTCGTCCACCTTTGGTATTCAGGGTTAGTTTTACCAATTCATTCTCAAGAGTAATGAATTCTTCCTGCTGATTTACCGCTCCTGCAAAAGCACCATAGGTTTCTTTCATTGCAACAGTATCCTCTTTTACTTCAGCATACTGAGTCTTTAAGCCTTCCAATCTAGCGGCTTCGACTTCTTCATTGTGCAAGCGATCAACCCGCGCAATTGAATCTCTGGTGTCTATTGCTCTTAATTGCTCCTCAGATGGTTTCGTCAGGTAAGTATACCCAATCAAAATTGCTCCGATAATCAACAAGCCATAAATCGAATTTTTATCCATTTTAGTTTTTTTAATAGTCGTTAGTGGTTCAAAACACGCCCCCTTTTAACAATCTATTGTTATTTAAATTCTTTACAGTTCAAGTTTTAAAAACTATTCCATTGCCATTTTCACAAACTCTACAAATAAAGGGTGTGGTTTGATAACGGTACTTTTGTACTCTGGGTGAAATTGAACTCCAACGAACCATTTGTGTCCTTCCAATTCAACAACCTCAACCAATCCTGTATCAAGATTCATTCCTGTTGCTTTCATTCCTGCAGCTTCGAATTGCTCCAAAAATTCATTATTGAACTCATATCGGTGACGGTGACGTTCTGATATTTCCTTTTGTCCGTAAGCTTTTAAGGCTCTCGAACCATCTTTCAAATTACAGTCGTAAGCTCCCAAACGCATTGTGCCGCCTTTTTCGGTTACATTTTTCTGCTCTTCCATTAGGTTAATTACAGGATATGGAGATTTCGGATTCATTTCTAACGAATCTGCATCTTCCAATTTTAATACGTTACGGGCAAATTCAATAACCGCAACCTGCATTCCTAAACAGATACCTAAAAATGGAACATTGTTTTCACGTGCATACTTCGCAGCAAAAATCTTTCCTTCCATTCCTCGATGACCAAATCCTGGGGCAACCAAAATACCTTTTAGGTTTTTCAATTCTTCCTGATAATTTTTTTCAGTCAGTTTCTCAGAATGAATCCACTTAATATTCACTTTGCATTCATTTACCGAACCTGCATGAATAAATGATTCAGCAATTGATTTATATGCATCGTGTAACTCAACGTATTTTCCGACTAAACCAATATTAATTTCTGATTTTGGATTTTGTAAACGATCCAGGAATTTAGTCCATTCTTTTAATTTCGGTTCTCTTTTTAAATCTAAGCCCATTTTCTCGCAAACAATCACATCAAGTTTTTCCTCTCTCATCTTCAAAGGAACCTCGTAAATTGTTTTTACATCAATCGACTGAATAACAGCTCTTGGTTCAACATTACAAAACAGAGCCACTTTTCTACGTACATCAGTAGGTAATTCGTGCTCGGTGCGCAATACCAAAATTTCCGGTTGAACACCAGTTTCGAGCAATGCTTTTACAGAATGCTGAGTAGGCTTTGTTTTTAGTTCTCCTGAAGCAGCAAGGTAAGGTACCAATGTCAAGTGAATAACAAGAGCATCATGTCCTAACTCCCACTTCAACTGACGAACAGCCTCGATATATGGCAATGATTCCATATCACCTACCGTACCCCCTATTTCGGTAATAACCACATCAAATTTCTGCTTAGTACCAAGCATTTTGATGTTTCGCTTAATTTCGTCGGTAATATGAGGAATGATCTGAACTGTTTTACCTAAATAGTCACCTTTTCTTTCCTTATTAATAACGTTACGGTAAATTCTACCTGTAGTAACATTATTAGCCTGAGAAGTAGGGAAGTTTGTAAAACGCTCGTAATGGCCCAAATCCAAATCAGTCTCCGCTCCATCATCGGTCACGTAACACTCTCCATGCTCGTAAGGATTTAAAGTACCTGGGTCTACATTTAAGTATGGGTCCAGTTTTTGGTTAGTAACGGAATAGCCTCTGGCTTGTAATAATTTAGCCAATGATGATGCTATAATTCCTTTTCCTAATGAGGAGGTTACCCCACCTGTAACGAAGATGTATTTGGTTGTTGACACGTTTTAAACGTTTTATGGATTATTAAAGTTGCAAAAGTAGTTAATTTATGCCTTTTCTGGAAACTATTTCCATGTTTCACAAGATCAAATTTATCGATTCGGACTTTTCATATAAAAAAGACGCAAATACAGACATCTGAATCGCCCCTAAATACCGCTGAGAATTAGAACATTCTAACTCTAGCACCAAAAAATAATCTTCCTAAAAAAACCCTCCATTAAAAAAATGGAGGGTGATATTTTTACAATAATTTTATTCTATGAAACCAATCCATCAATAACTTTCAACTTTTCCTGAAGAAGTTTCAAGCTCTCTTTTCCTTTTTCAATCTTTTCTTCAATATCCTTAACTATTGAACCTGATGTTTTCGAGGCAGAGAAGAATCCAATGTTATTTTCCCACAAACCTATGTCTGTTTCCAATTGCCTGATTTTACCGGCAATCTTATTCCTCTCAACAATAATCTTATCTTCAGAGTGATTCATACTTAGGAAATTGTCAATTTTCGATTGAAACTTTTGAACTTCCTTATCCCCTGTTTCCAAATCCATTTTATCGTAAATGGCATTTAAAGCCCCCCTGAACTCTTCCTGAATTTTATCTTTTTTCTTGAACGGAACATGACCAATTTGAGTCCATTCTTTCTGCAAACCTCTAAGTACAGACAAATTCTCATCATCATTCTCAGTCAATTCGAAATTCTTAATCTTATTAATTATTTCTTCTTTAAGTTTCAAATTATCAACATGATCGGAATCAACATGATCGAAATGTTTCGATTTGTTACTAAAAAATTGATCACATGCGGCTCTAAAACGAACCCATAATTCTTCCGAAACTTTACGAGGAACTGGCCCAACAGTTTTCCATTCCTTCTGAATTGCAATTAATTTATCCGTTGTATCCTTCCAGTCAGTACTATCCTGAAGAGCCTCCGCCCGCTCACACAATTCAGTTTTCTTTATCAAATTATCACCGAGCTTATCCTTTAACTTTAAATAAAATTTACGTTTCTTATCGAAATACAAATCACAAGCAGCTCTAAATCGCTGATAAATTTTATTATTATCACTTTTAGGAGCAAAGCCAATAGTCCTCCACTCTTTTTGCAAATCTAAAATCTCTTTAGAGCTCGCATTCCAATCTTTATGAGACTCTATCTCACTATTAGCGATTACCTCCACTTTATCGCAAAGAACTACTTTCTTTTCCAGATTTGTTTTCTGTTCCGATTTCAGTCCTTCATAAAACTCTTGATGATTACGATTTATCAACGTAGTCGCTGCCTTAAAACGCTCCCAAATCAACTCTTTTTGCTCACGAGGAACTGGACCAACCTCTCTCCATCGTTCGTGATATTTTTGTAAAGTATTAAATGCTTTTACAACAGATGGATCATCCACTAATTTTTCAGCATCTTCACACAAATGAATTTTAGTCTCTAAATTCTTTTTTAAATCAAGATCCCGAAGTTCTTTATTGATTTTTATATAGTCGTAAAAATTTTCAACATGATGATGATAATTATCCCACATATTTTTAAGAGCTGCCTGCGGTACCATACCTGTTTCATGCCATTTTTTCTGCAAATCTCTAAACTCCTGAAAGGTTTTATCAAAAGCCTCTTTTCGGTTTACCAAATCCTTAATATCTTCTATAATCTGATATTTTGTTTTTAAATTGGCTTCTTTTTCATGTTCCAAATTTCGAGTACGCACAACCCTACTCTCTCGATATTTATGAAGTAATTCCTTCATTTTAAGTTCCAATTCATCTTTTCCAAAATCGAACTCTTCCTCTTTGCCTTCATCTGCTAAAAACTTCTTTTTAGCTTCGGCAACTTCCTCATTATGCTTTTTATAAAAATTGTGTTTTATTGCATCTAACCTTTCCTTAATTCCTTTTGTTGATTTATTCTCCAACAAAAGAGTCAATCGATCAATCAACTCACTTTTTTCCATCACCGTGTAATCCGGCTCAGTTTGAAGTTCTTCCACCTCAGGTTTCTTTTCCGAAACGTTTGTCACATTTTCCCTTTTAGCTTCTTCCACCAAAGGTGTTTCAATTTCAGAGCCAGGAGAATCCGCAACAACATCCTTGGCTTCTTTCATTACAGGCACTGTATCTTCTGCTTTCACTTCATCTTTTACTTCGGTAGATTCCGTTTCAGCTTCTGAAGTCTCCATTGTTACGGCTTGCTCATCTGTTGTTTTTTCTTCAACAATTTCATTTTCTTGAGAATCACTAATTGTTTCCGGTGTTTCTAAATTTTCATTCAATTCATTCTCATGTGAGAGGTTCGATAGATCTTTTGCTTTCATGTGGTTTTGCATTAGATTAGCAATCTTAATAATTTAAGTGCCTTGTTAACAATACAATTTTCGTAAGGAATTTTTGGTCCATTACTTACGAATTTAACTATTTATGCGTTAATCCTCAAAGATTTTCAACATTTTTCTTTCCTTAAAAAACAAAGAGGTTCATGCGACACACGAACCTCTCAAGTAAAACTAACAAAATAACTAATCTACCATTTTCGTTTTTTTTTTGTGAAAAAATAATCCTTGAATAGATTATTCCTTTTCATTTATCAATTTTCGACCTGATAAAAGAACATACAGCAATCCTAAAATCCGAATTACTGAATGGCTATTTCTTTAACTTTTGGCTCTTCGACCTTTGCTTTTGGTAAATTTACGAACAAAATACCATCGCGCACTTCTGCAGCAATATTATCCTGATCAATTTCATCAGATAATTTAAAACTCCGCTCCATATTATTTACGGAAAATTCCCTTCTTAAGTAAGTACGATCTTCACTCTCCTGCTTCTTTCCAGCAATCTTTAACAATCCATTTTCGACTTTAATCACAACATCCTTCTTTGTAAAGCCGGGAATGGCTATCTCAATTACGAAACTTTCCTTCTCATCGACTACATTGGCGTATGAACTAAAAGCATGAGCTCCTTTCGCAGCATTTTGCAAACTTCCTTTTGGTTCTCTAAACAGTTGATCCATCAATTGATTGGTGAAAAAATCATTTGTCCCTTTTGAATATCTTAAAATTGTCATAACGTTTATCTCCTATTTTTTTAGTACTGTTTTTTTTTTGGGCTCCGGATCCCAAAATTCAATTTTGTTTTCATCCTCTTATTTCCAAAGTCTGTACCAAGAGATATTTATCCGATAATTGACAGAAACAGGCTTTACGGTAATGACACAATGACCGATTCAAGCCAAAAGTAATGACATATTGTCTTTATTAGCGGATTACACGCCTTGTTTTTAAATTTCCTTGCAAGCTATGCTTGCGTTACATACTTTTACACAAAATTTAAAAAATGAGAATCGATATACTTACTGTTGTTCCAGAACTACTGGAGAGCCCACTTAATCACTCCATTATTCAAAGAGCAAAGGATAATGGCATAGCAGAAATACATATTCACAACATTCGTGACTATTCTGAAGACAAGCATAAAAAAGTTGATGACTATGCATTTAGCGGAGTAGCTGGAATGGTGATGCGACTGGAACCAATTGTAAAAGCAATTGAATCTTTAACAGATCAGAGAAAATATGATGAGATCATCTTCACAAGCCCTGATGGTGACCAATACAATCAAAAAACAGCAAATACCTTATCGACAAAGGAAAACATAATGATCCTTTGCGGTCACTACAAAGGAATAGATCAACGAATTCGCGATCACTTTATTACCAAGGAAATATCTATGGGTGATTTTGTTTTAACTGGAGGTGAATTAGCAGCAGCAGTTATTGTTGATAGCGTAATTAGACTAATTCCCGGAGCTATGGGCGATGAAACCTCTGCTCTAACCGATTCATTTCAAGATGATCTTCTTTCACCACCTCTCTATACTCGCCCGGCTGAATTCAGAGGATGGAAAGTGCCAGAGATCTTGTTATCTGGAGACCACAAAAAAGTTGAAAAATGGCAAGAAGACCAAGCCTACGAAAGAACAAAACGATTACGTCCAGACTTACTGAACGAATAATAAATAATAAAAAAAAAGAGACTCTATTGAGTCTCTTTTTATATCTAGTAATTCTCTCCTTTAATCTCGAAATAAGCCTGAGGATGCTCACACGCCGGACAATTCTTTGGCGCTTTTTTCCCTTCATGAACGTATCCACACTTCCTGCAATACCACTTTTCATTCTCCTCTTTTTCAAAAACAGAATCATCTTCCAAATTTTTCAATAGCTTAAGATATCTTTCTTCGTGCAATTGCTCAACCTTAGCAATCAATTTAAATGCAGAAGCTACTTTTTTGAAACCTTCCTCTTCAGCAACACGAGCAAATTCAGGATACAATTCTGTATACTCTTCGTTTTCTCCGCAAGCAGCAGCTTTCAAATTCTCAGCTGTTGTCCCAACACTTCCTGCAGGATAAGACGCTGTAATCTCAACATCTCCACCCTCTAAAAAACCAAAGAATCGTTTTGCATGCTGCATTTCCTGTTCTGCAGTTTCTAAAAACAAAGCCGAAATCTGCTCATATCCCTCTTTCTTTGCCTGCTTGGCAAAATAAGTATATCTGCTTCTTGCCTGAGATTCTCCGGCAAAGGCTTTCAATAAATTCTTCTCTGTTTGAGTTCCTTTAATCGATTTTTCCATTATTTCTATTTATTGAATTTCATTTCACAATACGAATATCCTGATTTTTAAACAAACACAATAAGCTTTTCAACAAAAACATCATTATTTATATTCAATAAAAAATACCATCAACAATATACAGCAATCAACAAAAGAAAAAAACAAAGCCAAACGCAAAAATGAATCCCCATCCCCCACAGAAGAATCGTTTTCTATCAAATAATTTTACAACATTAAAAATCCCTTAAAAAAAGACAATACAAATCTTCACTCCGTTTAAAAACTGTTTTTTTTTCGCACCACCCCCTCATTTAAAACCTTTGCGTCAAAAAAAAAAGCACTTTTTTCGAACAACACCCCCTAAAATAAATAGCTTATTTAAATATTTTTTATACTTTTGGATTCGAAACCCCATCATAATTGGGTTAGGATAGAAATTAGTTGATTCAAGCCAACATCACCCCCTTCAAAAGAGGGGGTGTGTTAGCCAAATTTGCAAAAAAACAGAAACCACATTTTATTCATATTAACCATTTACCATATTTATTAATCTAAAATCTATTACTATGTTGAAAGCAAGAAAATTTTTCGCATTACTTATATGCACTCTTGTTGTAACAGGAAGCCTGTTCGCACAAGAAGAAACAGAAAAAGGAGAAATTTCGTTCGGTGCAGACCTAATGAGCAGATATGTTTGGAGAGGAACTCAGTTTTCGACAGGACCGGTAATCCAACCAGGCGTAGAATACAGCAATGGAGGATTCGCAATTGGAGCCTGGGGATCCTACGCACAAAATGGTTCCGATGGTGCTGAAGCTGATTTATATGCATCATACACATTTGCAGATGATTTATTCACTGCTACTGTAACAGACTATTTTTTCCCAACTGATGGGATCGCTGTAAACAACAGCTATTTTGATTATAAGAAAGCATCTACCGGACATATCATGGAGGCTACTCTAGCTTTTAATGGGAGTGACGGATTTCCAATTAGCATTTTAGCAGCCATGAATTTCTGGGGTGCCGACCAAGACGCAAATGGCGATCAGCAAAACTCACTTTATATTGAATTAGGATATGGTTTCACTTATAAAGATGTAGCTATTGACTTATTTGCAGGTTTTACTCCAATTGATGCCGATGAAGATAAAGGCGAGTCAGGTTTTTACGGAGACACTGCAGGTTTTGTAAACATGGGATTCACCGCATCAAAAGAAATTGCAATTACTGAAAAATTCTCTTTACCAGTATCAGCTTCTGTTATTGCTAACCCAATGGCAGAAAACTTATTCCTGGTATTCGGAGTATCATTTTAACCACACTAACTTCATCGAGAGAAGCTTCTTTAGAAGCTGAAAAAAAGGCAATCAGAATTTCTGATTGCCTTTTCTCTTTCATGTCTTGTCCCGAAATAAATTAACAAAAAAGCTGAATCATTTAACGATTCCGCTTTTTCAATATCTTATATTGGCCATTATGGTATTCTCATAAATTTATGGGCTTGCAAAGAGATGTTCCATTTTGGATTGTTCTTTACGTATTCTACAATTGGTTTTACATTGTGAACGTACTGACTCCATTCCGATTGCAGGTATAACAAACAATCATCTCCTACATTTTTGGATAACTCCTCGGCCCATTCAAAATCTTTCTCCAAATCGAAAACGATCACTTTTAGCTCATTTGCTTTTTGATAGGATGTAGGTACTGGCAACTTGTTCCGCTTAGGCGATAAACAAATCCAATCCCACTCTCCGCTTATCTCGTAAGCACCTGAGGTTTCCAGAAAATTTTCAATATTGTGCTTCTTCAACTCAGTACACAATGGTTCCAAGTTATACAACGAAGGCTCTCCTCCTGTAACCACAACTGCTTTTGCTGGTGATTCTACCGCTTTTCGAACAACTTCCTCCACGGAAATTAAACGATGTTCTGCTGGATTCCATGAAATTTTACTATCGCACCATTGGCAACCGATATCACAACCGCCAATGCGAATAAAATAGGCTGGTTTACCTGTGTGATACCCTTCCCCTTGTATGGTATAGAAATCCTCAACCAGAGGTAAATCTGTTCCTTTATCGAATATTTCTTTGTACTTGTCTTTCAAATCGTTCTTCTTAACCAATGATAAAACTCTAAATTTTGGCTGTTCAGCAAACTGGCTTGCAAAAATACACGCTTTTTAAGGATTTCAAAATCAAATGGAAATATTATTTAAAATGATTCTCGTTTAGCCCAACTAATTAAAAATATATTCCTTTCAGATATAGACATTATAATTAAGTCTAAATTTTGATAATTTTACAGCACAAGCAAACAATGAAACTCACAGATCAAATAACACAATGAAAAATTATAATTTTCTATTCCTCTACATACTGTTTTTTGCACTTGTTTCTTGTTCAAAAGACAAAAATGAACCCGAAACTCCAATTGATTCAACGCCAAAAGAATTAACCATTTTTTGCGTTAATGATGTGCATGGACAGATTGATAATTTTGCAAAAATAAAGCACATCATAGATCAGGAAAGAGAATCAACTAATGTTCTTGTGGTTTCTGGTGGTGATTTATTCTCGGGTAATCCTGTGGTTGACAATCATCCTGAAAAAGGGTATCCAATGATTGATCTGATGAACCGAATTGGTTTCGACGCTGCGGTTTTGGGGAATCATGAATTTGATTATGGAGTTGATTTTTTGAAAAAAAGAATGATCCAATCAAACTTTGATTGGATTTGCGCAAATGTGGACATGCAAAACTCGAGCATTCCAGAACCATATGAATACAAAACCATCACTAAAGAAAATATAAAAATCACTTTATTAGGTTTGGTGGAAACCAATGGCAAAGAGGATGGAACTATTCCATCAACTCACCCATGGCGAGTTGCTCAATTTCATTTCGACCGACCTGAAGACATTGTTTCTCTTTACTCTAGTGTGAAAAGTGAGGAGAAGTCAGATTTATACATTGCTCTTACCCACTTAGGTCTTAATGGGAATGATGTTATTTTAGGAGACATTCAATTGGCTAATAAATTCCCCTTTTTTGATCTGATTATTGGAGGACATTCTCATTCAAAAGAAAACACTCAAGCAAATGGAATTCCTATTTTTCAGGCAGGTAGCTATCTAAACTATCTAGGAAAGATATCTGTTACTATTCAAAATAAAAAAATAGAATCAATAAGCGATGAACTAATTGATTTAAACACATACAAAGAGTACGATTCCGAATTAAAAACAATAATAGATGAGTATAACAATCAGAAGTATTTGACTGATGTGATTGGCTATTCCAACAGATATCACGACAGTGGCATGGTTGGTTGTTTTTACACCGACGCATTGCGAATTCAGATGAATGTTGATGTTTGTTTTCAAAATACTGGAGGAATTCGTTCCGGCCTGAACGAAGGCGATATCACCAAAAGGGAAATATATGAAATATCTCCTTTTAACAACGGAACAGTTATTTATGAAATGACAGTTCTCGACATTAAAAAATTTCTACGAGGAAGTGGTTCTGGATTTTATTATTCTGGCATTCAAATTCAACAGATGGATCAAGATATTGAAATAAGAAATATGCAAGGACAAACATTAGCTAATGAAACCACACTAAGGCTTGGCTTAAATGACTATATCCCTGCGGTATACGACAAATACTTCCCTGGGAATGGTGAAATTCAAAACATGACTGATGCAGAGACCATTATTTCCTTTTTACTAAATACTAAAGATCAAGTTGAATATCCCGTCTGTAATCGCTATTTTAGAATGCATTAATTTAATCACCAATTCATGAAAAGAAAACAATTAATCGCATCACTTCTCTTTTGGCTGTTTCTTATGGGAATGTCCTTTTCATGGAATTATCATTTAGTTGTTTCCAACAACCAAATGGTAGTGTTAAATAAATCAAGATCTTTTTTCGACCAAATATTAGTTACACGTGCATGGAGTTCTGAACACAATGGAATTTACGTTCCAATTACAGAGAAAACGAAACCAAATCCATATTTAAAAGATCCATTTAAAAACATTACGAGTACAGATGGAATTAAATTAACTAAAATAAATCCATCCTACATGACTCGTCAAATTGCCGAGCTTAATAAAAACAACTACAATCTTCAGTTTCACATCACCAGCTTAAACCCAATTCGTCCGGAAAATAAAGCAACAGAAAATGAAGCGAAGGCTCTTAACGAATTTGAGTTGGGAGCAAAAGAAAAACTTGAATTTCACGAAAATGATACTGTTCACGAGTACATGTACATGGCTCCTTTAGTAACTCAAAAATCCTGCCTGAAATGTCATTCACATCAAGGCTACCAGGAAGGTGATATTCGTGGAGGAATCAGCATTTCTTTTCCTGCAGAGCCATATACTAATGGTGTTAACAAACAAATTTTATCATTAAGCATTGTACATTTCATTATTCTTATTTTAGGCTACGCAGGTATTATATTGTACCACATAAATACTAAAAAACATTTTTCAATAATTAAAATAAAAAATGAAGAACTAAATAAAATTATTTCCACAAAAGATAAATTCTTTTCAATAATTGCTCATGATCTAAGGAGTCCAATATCTACAATTTTAGGCTATCTTGATTTGCTTCAAACAGATTATAATAGTTTTTCAAAAGAAGAACAGATTGATTTTATCAGCAACATAAATGAATCTGCAAAAAGCTCGTTTAAACTTTTAAATAATTTATTGCTTTGGGCAAGATCACAACAAAATAGGATTATGTTAGATGTCCAAAAACACAATCTTAAATCTACAATCACCGAAGCTATAGACGCTTATTTATCCAGTTCTAAACTGAAAAAAATAAGTATTGAGCTTTTAGTCCCTGAAGAAATTTTCATTTATTCCGATTCATTTACTCTACAATGCGTAATTTCCAACCTATTCAATAACGCCATCAAATTCACACCAAAGAATGGTGTAATTTTCATTAAGGCAAAGCAAGAAAATGGGTTTGCTGAAATCCAAATAATTGATAACGGAGTTGGAATTCCTGAAGAGAGAATTAATAAGCTTTTTAAAATAGAAGAAAGCGTTTCTACCAAAGGAACTAATGATGAAAAAGGCACAGGATTAGGATTACTACTTTGCAAAGAATTTATCGAAAAAAACAATGGATCAATTCAAATAGTAAGTAAAATTAACAAAGGGACTAGAGTTATATTTCGAATTCCCACAACACCTCAATCATAATATTAAATTATTTACCTAACCATTGTTTGTAATCTATTCTGTAAATAGATTGCGGTAATTGGGTTTGCTCAGTCGAGACATACAAGGAGTCGTTTTCACCAAAAACAATTCCTTCTGTCTGCGCTCCTCCCATAGGACTCAAATCAATTCGTAAACTTTTACCTCCGAAAAAATTAGTCCCCTCAAATTCAGAAAACAAGATCAAGTAACTAAGATAATCTTTATAACCCACTAGAGCCAGTACTTTTCCATCAGAACTAATATCAGCTCCAGTGACCAGCATATTTATACTAAATTCTGACTTAACTTTCAATTTGTGAGCTCCAATATTCTTAGAAGCCGAGTACATTCTGGTTTTGTAATTTGCCCAGTTTTTTGAGAAAAAGAAAAGAGAATCCCCAAATGATAAAAAAGCTTCGCAGTCAAAATCATGTTTTTGTAACCGCTTCGAAAAATCTTCCTGATCAGTCCATTCAATTCCAATTTCTTCGGTTTTTACCTGATTGGTATTTTCAATATCCGATTTTGCCAATCTCAATACTCTCAAATCCTTTCTATTACCAAGATTATTACCAAAATCACCAATATAAATGTAATCATGATCATCGGTTAGGTCTTCCCAATCAATATTTTTGGCATTAGTGATTTCTACCTCATTTTTAATTTCGCCTGTATTGTTGTAGGCATATAATTTAGGTTCGCAATCACTATCATTAATCACCCAAAACAAATTCTTGTACCACATCATCCCCGACTGTTCATTTACCTTAGCGGATAGCGAATCTGAAACTAAAACTGGCTGATAAACTATCGATGATTTAGAAACTTTTACTTCTTTGGTTGAATGACAAGCACCTAAAAGTAGAATCAGGAATAAACTGGAATGCATTAAGTATTTCACGATATCATTAAAATTAGAATACAACAAATCTGTCTAAAATTAATTGATTCTCAAAATTTGGATTTGAAAGTTTTTACTATAATATCATTCTATATGGAGAAATAATTACAATAAGTCAGATCCTACTTTTTCCATAAACGAAACTTAATTAATTTTCAATCTTTTGATACAATATTAAGCTGCAAAAATTTATATAAAATCTGATACAAAACCATTTTATCGATCGGTTTTGAAATATATCCTTTAAAACCAAGCTCAAATATTTTCTTTTTATCACCTTTCATTGCATATGCAGTTTGAGCTATTATTGGAATATTTGGATTAACATTAGTTATCTGTTTTGAAGCATTATAACCATTCATAACCGGCATTTTAATATCCATCAATATTAAATCAACAGGTGTATTCGCCTCAATAATTTTCACTGCCTCTTCTCCATTTTTTGCCCAAATTACTTTTGCTAAAGTGGGCGCCAAAATTTCATCAATCAACAAATAATTAAACTCAATATCCTCAACAACAAGAATGGTCTTATCCCTTAATAAAGGTGGTGAAAATCTTTTTCCAGTAGTCTCTATCTCTCCCAATTGTAAATGAACAACACCTCTTAATCTAAAATAGAAACTCGTTCCTTTATTCTTCTCTGACGAGAGCCACAATTCACCATCCAACAATTTTGAAATCTCTTTACAAATTGCCAAGCCTAACCCAACACCTGATTGCATGCCAAAACTTGGTTCGTCAATCTGTCGGAAAATATCAAAAATCACCTTTGTATGCTCAGGTAAAATTCCAATTCCAGTATCCGACACATAAAACGTAATATCCGAATCTTCAACCCGATACCCATAGGTAATCTTCCCTGATTTCGTATATTTGATTGCATTATTCAAGAGATTGGTAAGCAACTGAATTAGCTTTGTCTTGTCTGATTTCAAATACAGATTATCATCATTTGGAGTACACTCCAAGCGAGTAATTAAATTCGTTTTATTACTCTTCTTTAATTCGGCCTTTACATATTGCTTAAGTATTAAAAACAAATCGGCTAGGGAAAATTCATCCATTCTAATTTTCGCCTCTTTTGCCTGAAAAAGGGATACATCAAAAATCGATTCAATTATCTTTAATAAATGTTGTCCGCTTGATTTTACAATCTCGTTCCATTTTTCAATTTTATCAATCGGAGAATTTGAATTAATTAATCCACTAAATCCAATAATAGCATTTAAAGGGGTTCTTAATTCGTGCGACATAGAAGCCAAAAATGTAGATTTCAATTGATCACTTTCTTCAGCCTTTTCTTTTGCAAAGATGAGTTTCTGTTCAAAATTCCTTCGGCTAATTACCCCCGCTAAAACATCAGCAAAAGTGTAGAGTAAATTAATATCTTCAGAATCCCATTCCTTATCCTTAAATATTGAATCAAAACCTACAAAACCGAGCAAAGATTCATGTGATAATATTGGAAGTACTAACAACGATTTAAGATCAGAATGTAATTTACCAAGCTGCTTCTCATTAGCCTCAGAAGATAGTTTAGATTGAGGCAAATACAGATGTTCGCGTTGCTGAAACTTTTTAATCCACGATTGAAAATCCTCTATTGGTATTTTTTTTGATTTTTCAATCATCGAAACGACACTATCACGACACCATTCATTCGTAATGTTAAGGATTGTTCCATTTTCATTAATTAAAAACACATAACTCCTATCAGTATTTGTGAATTCACCTATATTTTTTAAAGCACGATCAATTAATTGATCAACATCCTTAATTGATGAACCAATAAAATCAGCAGAAATACCAATCATCAACTGTTCTATTTCTGTTTTATGCTTTAATTTTGCCTCTGATGTTTTACGGTCACTTAAATCGTGAACGATAGATTGGATAAATTTATCCCCACTTAATTCTATCAGATTTGCATTAATCACAACTGGAAAAATTTTACCTGATTTGGTTACATGATTAGTTTCGAAAGAAATTGCCCCTTTATCTCTCAAAGTTTTCCTTATTGTATCTGCGTTAATATCACTAAATTCATCCCGAAAACTCAAATTAGAAGGTGTGAGTTTATAAAATTCTTCTCGAGAATAACCGTAACGCTTAATAGCTGTATCGTTTACCTCTACGAATTTTTGAAAATTGGATTCTTTCCATGGATGAACAAACACTGCTTCGTTTAGATAATTAAAAAGTATCCTAAATTTATTCTCACTCTGTATCAATTTTTGTTCTGCAAGTTTTCTGATAGTAATATCAGCAATGTATCCTTCGATAAATAAAGGTTGGTTCATTTTATCTTTTACAGTTATGCCTTGCTCAAACACCCATTTAAGAGCTCCATCTTTACTAATTATTCTGTACTCAATGGAAAACCTTTTATTTTTCACACTTCCCTCATAGACCGCATCCGCTACATATTTCTTGTCGTCAGGATGTATAATATCGTTGTAGGCAATAATGCTATTATAATTCAACTCTTCGGGTGTGTAACCCGTTAAATTTACCACGCCATGACTTACATATAGCATAGTCCAGGATTCGTCAGCCAAACATCGATATGCCATCCCAGAAAGATTCCTCATTAAAGTTGTTAGTCTTCTTGTAGTTTCTATCGATTTACGTTGCAACCTTTTCTGTTCCGTTACATCGCGAATAATGGCAGTAATTTCTCTTTCACCGCTACTACTAATCCTAAACTCGAAAAAACATATTCCCCTACCTTCAATATCCTGCCTATAATCAAAAACCTGTACTTTTCCAGAATCGAATGCATCTTCCATGAATTGCATAAATTCCAGAGCTAAGTCAGGATCAAATACTTTACGGATATTTAAATTTACTATTGACTTTCCTTTTTGAAATAAACCAATTTGCTCTCCATGGAAATCTATCACTTTTCCATCTCTTGAGATTCTTAAGATAAGATCTGGAATTGTATCAAGCAATGCTTTCGCTTTTGCCTCACCTTCTTTCAGCCGTTTTTCGGCGTCTAGTCTTTCAGTGATATCCTCAAATATGGTAAAAACCCGTTCTACCAGTCCAGTCTCCTTATTAATAATAGGAGTTGCTGTAATATTAATCCAGATGTAAGCCTGTTGTTTAGGATTATAAACTCCCAGGACAGCATTCGTAACTTCCTTACCTGTAATTATTGCAATTCTAGCAGGATGTGTTTCTTTAGTCATTATAGAACCATCTGGAAGTATATTATTTATCCGAGGTTCAAAACTTTCAAAGGTTAATAAAAATTCTTTCTCAATACCAAGTATTTTTGAAGCAGAAGGATTTGCATATATTATATCTCCTTCATGGTTTCTAATTATTATTCCCTGATTTGTTGCATTATAGAGAATATCAGCTCTTTTAATAATATCTGTGCTCTCCAGACTTTGTGAAAAGTTATCTCTTTCCATCTTCACTTCTTCAACCAGCTTTTCCAACTCTGCTATTCTTTCCTTGTATTCGAAAAGTTTTCTTTCGAATTCATCAGGTGACATGTGTTGATTGTTATCAGACATAAATTAAAATGTAAATGACCAAGAACCAAACTATTTATATCACAAGTTACTAAAATCACCGCAAGAAATTATCAGAAATAAGTATAAATTATTGATCAAAAAAGCACTTACTATATGTAGTACTCAGTTGTTTGTTTGATTTCCTTGATTACAAATGTGCTGTTTAAATTACCAATATTCTTAATTTTAGAAAGCTTGTATCGAACAAATTCGTGGTACTCTTCGAGGCTTCGGACATGAATTTTGAGAATAAAATCGACCTGGCCAGCCACGTGATAACACTCCTGAACTTCCTGTAAATCCTGAATCTGCTCTACAAATTCATCTATAAAAGCCTCATTATGGTATCGCATTGAAACCTGACACATTGCGGTAACAGTCTTTCCAATTCTCGTTTTATCAAGAATAGCCACATACTTTTTAATAAACCCCTGATTCTCAAGTCTTCTAATTCTCTCATAAACTGGCGACACTGTCAGGCTCAGCATCGACGCAATTTCTTTTGCTGTTTTTTTTGAATCACTCTGAAGTATCCTCAGAATTGTTTTATCCGTTTGATCTAAATTCTCCATATCAGAAAAAATTACTCCTTTTATAACGTTTGCATTACCCCCTCAAGTAAATTACACTGCAAAAAACGCTATTATGCAGGAATTTACACTTAATTATTCTCGAAATATATGAAATAATACGGAAACACCTTTACTTTGCTAGCAAATAACACGGTCGTCGACTATGAATTTACAAATTGAAAAGATCAAATGAAAAAGGAAATAATTTTAATAATTGGTGCAAACGGACAAATTGGTTCCGTTCTAACAAAATCTCTTCAAGAGAAATTTGGAGTAGATTGTGTTGTTGCATCCGATTTGAGAAATAGTCCTAATTTAAACGGTATTTTTGAAGTAATTGACGCCACAGATTATGAACAAATTCAATCTGTTGTTACAAAATACGGAATCACCCAGATTTATCATTTAGCAGCTATTTTATCAGCAAAAGGAGAGCAAGCTCCATTGACTACCTGGGATATCAATATGAAAACCCTTTTTAATGTATTGGAGGTAGCCCGATTGAATAATCTGGATAAAGTATTCTACCCTAGTTCAATTGCTGTGTTTGGCGATGAAGCCGATTTGGATAACACACCACAGGATGCTTTTTTGAATCCGGCAACAGTTTATGGAATCAGCAAGTCTTCAGGTGAAAACTGGGCACAATATTACTTTTTGCGTTACGGATTAGATGTTCGATCGCTACGTTACCCAGGTATTATTGGTTACCAATCTTTACCCGGTGGCGGAACAACTGATTATGCAGTTGATATTTATCACAAAGCAGTTTTAAAAGAAGAATTTACTTGCTTCTTAAACGAAGATTGTGAATTGCCAATGATATTTATGGAAGATGCCATTCGCGCAACCATAGAATTAATGGACGCTCCAAAAGAATCAATAAAAGTAAGAACATCATATAACTTAGCAGGTGTAAGTTTTTCTCCTGCAGATATGGCTATTTCAATTCAAAAGATTTATCCTGATTTCAAAATTAAATACGAAGCTGATTTCAGACAAGAAATAGCATCAAAATGGCCCAATTCGATTGATGATTCGAAAGCAAAAGAAGATTGGAACTGGAAGCCTGAATATGATTTGGAAGCAATAACCAATACAATGATTGAGAAGCTAACAGGACAGTACAAAGCAGAACAACCAGAACTTGAAAATATAGGTTAATAACCGAAGTAAAACAACAACAAACACACTTACAAACACTAATTCGAACACCTCTTTTCCATCCGGAATTGAGGTGTTTTTTCTTTGTCTCAATTGACTGAAAAATCTGAATACAAAAAATGCGTCCCTGAAGAACGCATTTTGAATATTTTACTAAGATCTATTTCTTTAAATCATAAGCATCAGTTGTCCCTTTTTTAACAGCAGGAATACCATCAACCATCCACTCCGGAGCTGGTTTTCCTTTTAAATAATGCTCAAAAAACTGCATTGTTCTGATTGATAAATCCACTCTGTTTGGTCGTTTTTTCAAATTATGATCTTCATCATTATAGGATAACAACCAACATGGCTTTTGCAAACGGCGCATCGCCACAAACAATTCAATTCCTTGATACCAAGGCACAGCACCATCATGGTCATTGTGCATCATCAATAAGGGAGTCTCAATTTTTGGTGCAAAAAATATTGGTGAATTTTCAATGTACTGCAATGTGCTGTTCCAAAGAGTTCCCCCAATACGGCTTTGAGTATGCTCGTACTGAAACATTCTGCTCATACCTGTTCCCCAACGA
Organism: Labilibaculum antarcticum; assembly: GCF_002356295.1. Taxonomy (NCBI): domain Bacteria; kingdom Pseudomonadati; phylum Bacteroidota; class Bacteroidia; order Marinilabiliales; family Marinifilaceae; genus Labilibaculum; species Labilibaculum antarcticum. The sequence continues at coordinate 735,533 of NZ_AP018042.1, forward strand.
ATTCCACCATAAGCCGATGTCATATTAGTTACCGGAGCTCCAGCCATTGCACATTTAAACAAATTTGTTCTGGTTACTAAATAAGCAATTTGATATCCGCCCCAGCTTTGCCCCTGTAAACCAATATTTTCCTTATCGATAAAGGAATAACGATCCATCATGCTCAAAGTTCCTGTTACGACAGAACTATATGCACTTTCGCCAGGATAACCCACTTTATGGTAGGTAATATCGGGCATGAAAATCAGGTAATCATTACTCACACAATAACTTGGATTAATAATTGACCAGTTAGGCTGTGGTACATGGTGACGATGCAATGCATCAGAACTTCTCTCGTAAAAATAAACCAACATTGGATATTTCTTATTGGGATCGAAATTCTCCGGCTTGTACAATAAACCTTGCAACTCCTCACCATCGCCCGAAGTCCATTTTACCAATTCAACATCTCCCCACAAATAATTTTTCTGCTGAGGATTCGCATCCGATACTTGTTTTGGGTCTGTGAATCTCATGTTACCAGTCCACAAATTTGGATAATCTTTAAAAGTAGATCGTGTCCAAATCAATCGATTCGCATCCTTTGCTTTAACAGGACTTTTGAAACTTGCATCCTCAAAAACCAATTTTTCAGGTTCTTCATCTTCTTGCAAGCGATAGAAACCAGATTTCTTGGTGAATTCATGAAACGCACTCAGAAGAACCGGCTTTTTCAAATCAATAAATAATTTATCTTCATCCAATTTCACGTAATCAAAGCGAATCTTATTTCTACGACCAAAGCTATTGGTAAAATTTTCCGAGCCTTTCACTCCAGTCGGATCCAACTTCCAAAAATCATATCGATCACTAATAATTACTTCGGCATCTCCTTTTGTCCATCCCACAATTCCATATGGACTAGGATCACTTGGAGTATCGTGAATTTCATCGTAAAAATTAGCTCTAATATTTTTGGTTAATGCCACAGTCTTACGATTCTCTATTTGATACGAATACCAAATACTATCCTGAGTTTCGAACCATATCAAGTACTTCTGAGCAGGTGAAATACTCACACGTGAATTCTTCTTTTCCAGCACCAAATCCTTCTTTCCCGATTTTGTATTTACCACATAGTAATCCGAATACCAATCATCCCACGAAGCTAATTGCTGATAAGGCAATGACGAGGATCCAAGAGCAAATTTGGAATTCCCCTCATCGTACAATTTCACATCAGGTAAATTTTTATTACCTAATTGCAAAACTTTATCGTCTAACGCATGATACACAGCTAACCAAGTTCTTTTCTTCTCTTTTTCGGCTTGTACTTTCTGTTGAGGCTGCAACAAAGGATCTTTCCAGTTCCATACATCAACATGATATTTTTCATCATCAAGCAATGTGTCTTTTGGCTCATTAATAGGTCTTGGTGCTACGCCAAAAAACAATTTCTCTCCATTTTTTGAGAAATATATGTCTCCATTCTCACTTACCGTCCAATCTTTCTGAATATCCTTACTTATCGTATCCACCAATACTTTTGGCTGAACCAATTTTGCATTTTGATAATACAAGGCAAAAGTTTTATTCTTGAGAGTGTCTGCAGAAAAAATAAAAGAAAGCTGATCCCCATCAGGAGCTATAGCTGTTTTTTTTGCAAGTCCTTCTTGTTCGAAAATAGTTTTAACTTGTTCATCTTTAGAAGTGAACCAATTTACCTTCGAAGTTTGTATACTATCCCCTTCAACCTGAACAAAAGAAACAGCATTTCCATTTTCAGATAAAGCATAATCAGAAACATCTTCGCGACGGTACTCTTTCCCTGATAAGAAATTTAAGATAACGAGCTCTCCTTTTTCAATTTTCTCTTTGTCCTTCGTTCCCTTTTCATCTTTGGTTTTTGTTTCAGGCTTTTCAATTGAATCGGTAATCAAAGAATCCTTTTCTTCCTTTGGCATTTTCAATAAAAAAGCCATCCAGTCCCCCTTTTCTTTAGGCATCTTGAACGATTCCAATTCTGGAAAACGCAGGATACTATTCTCCTTCAAATTCCATATTCCCAAGGAATCTTTTGGCAAATCCTTCTTTTTAATCTTCTTCACTTTCGCTTGTCGGATGGTATCAAACTGAGCTTTAATATTGAAACTTAAAATTTCACTTTCTGGAGAAAATATTGCTTTGTATCCTCTGGCTACTGAATCCAATTTACCTGTGCTTACCTGATACAGGTAAAGATATCCATCACCCTTTTGAGGATTTACTTCATAAGTGATCCAATCACCGTTTGAAGATATGAGTTGATTTTTAAGATTCTTCCAATTATCGTAGTCGGCATGACTCAATGGGACTTTACTATTTTGCGCCATTAAACTGCCAATTACGAGACAAAGCAATATGGCAAGTATTGATTTTTTCATTCTAAGTGTTTGTTGTTTATTTGTTGTGCTTATTTCCTATCCTATTTTACAAATGAACCAAGGATTTAAAAGATCTTCTTTATTGTATGCTATTTCTTCATTTGAGTTAAGATGTAAAATCTTTCCTCCTGAAGCTGATACAATTGCATGACCAGCAGCAATATCCCATTCCATTGTTGGAGCATATCGAGGGTAAACCTCTGCCTCTCCTTCAGCAATCATACACAGTTTTAATGAACTCCCTTTTGAAATTAGCTCAACCTCGTCGTGCTCCTTTTGCAGCTTCGAGATAAAATCTTTGGTTTCCTGATTCATGTGAGAACGAGATGCAACCACACGAATAGAATTTCTATTTTGAGAAAGAGGGAGTATTTTAGATTCACCTATTAATTGATCCAAATCCCCAGACCATTCAACAATATCATCCATTCTGAAGGCACCCAATTCCTTATCGGAAAAATACAATTGCTTGTAAACAGGCACATAAATAACTCCTGCAATTGATGTTTCTTTTTCTATTAGAGCAATATTTACGGTAAATTCATCATTCCTTTTTATGAACTCCTTTGTACCATCTAAGGGATCAACAATCCATAAATAGTCCCAATTTTTCCGGATATCGTAACCCAAATGTTCACCTTCTTCACTTAAAACAGGTATGCCAAGTTCGTCCAAGATTGAAACAATTGCCTGATGTGCTCTTTGATCGGCAATGGTTAAAGGGCTATTATCGGATTTTGTCTGGATTTCAAAATCTTGAGAATTATAGACTTCTAATATCTCTTTCCCAGCAATTAATGAAGCCGTAATGGCTGCTGAAAGAAGCTCTTTTCTTTTACTTAAATTCATAGGTATTTATGCTTAACAATCACATCGGATTGTGGAATTATCAATTAATAAAAATACATATATGACAATATTAATACGGTAACAAACATGTAGATAATGGTAAGGGGAAATCCTATTTTGAAAAAATCCTTAAAAGTATAACCTCCTGGTCCGTATACCATTAAGTTAGTTTGGTAACCAATTGGAGTCATGAAATTTGCAGCTGCCGCAAATGCTACGACCAAAACAAAAGGTTCCGGATTTAAATGAAGATTTAAAGCTATTGTAAGTGAAATAGGAAACACAATGGCTACTGCTGCCTTATTGGTAATATAAGCTGCAAGTACTGATGTAATCAAATAAATTCCAAACAAGACTCCAACTCTTCCCATTGGAATAAATACTGAGATTAAAAGGTCAGCAATTATATCTGCTAATCCTGATTTTATCATGGCAGTACCAAATGCCAAAGCAAGAGAGATGATTAAAGCCAAATTAAAATCAATCCTTGATGCAATATCCTTAGGATTAGAAATTTTCAAAGCCAAAATAACAATAATCATCACAATTAAAGTCATGAATAAAGGCACAATTTTAAAGGCTGACAAAACAACAGCCAATACTGTTCCTCCAAGCAGCAACCATATTTTATAAGCTTCCTGCTTCCTAAATTCTTTGACTTTCGATATAAAATAAAAATCCTGAACCAGATATGAACGATCAACAAAATCATCTCCTCCTAATAACAGCAACACATCACCCGCACGAAGTTTTACTTCTCCAATTTTCCCTCTTACTTTGCCTCCATTTCGATGAATTGCAATAACTGCAGCATCAAAATGACCTCTAAAGTTTGCATCCTTAACTGTTTTGGATATCAAGGTTGAGTTATGAGATATTACAATTTCAACAACCTCGATGTGCTTTTTATGCGTTAACATACCAACTGCTGGAAGTGTTAGTCCTGAATTAGGAAGCACCAAATCAGCAATAGTTTCGGTATCGCCTGCAAATAATAAACGATCGCCTTCTTCCAGTCTGTATTCATGTGAAACTGCAGCAATTCGAACATCGCCCCGGTTAATCTGAAAAAGGTAAAGACCTTTCAAATTTCTTAAATCAGCCTCTTCAATTGATTTTCCAATTAAACCCGAATTGGATTTAACGTGCGCTTCAACGATATACTTTCGAGAATTTTCAGAAAACTCACCCAATACATCCTCCTTTTCCGGCAACCACTTTTTACTTACAATCATAAGGTAAATGGATCCAATAAACATCATTGGAATACCAACATATGCGAAACTAAACATATCAAGTGAATCCAATGCAGGTATAATCTTCTGATCGATTACCATACCGTTTACAATCAAGTTTGTTGATGTACCAATTAGAGTTATACATCCACCTAAAATGGCTGCGTATGATAGTGGAATTAATAATTTTGATGGAGAAATATTGTTCCGCTTGCTCCAATTATGCACATATGGCATCATAACGGCAACAAGAGGCGTATTATTTAAAAAAGCAGAAAAACCAGCAACCAAAAATATCATACGAGCCATAAATTGCCGGTAGGTAGTGGCTTTCTGGAACACTCTATCAAAAAGAGTTTCTACAATCCCCAAATCTCTAATAATATCACCTATAAGTAAAAGCATTAAGATGACAAAGACCTGATCATTAGCAAATCCGGCGAGTATTTCAGAAGGAGTTAAAATTCCAAAAATGCCCAATACGACAACACCAATTAAGAATGTAAACGCTGGGCCAACCCATTCTTTATAGAATGATATCAGAATAAAAACCAATACGATTAATACGATTATCGCATCAAATGAGAGCATAGATAGGGTTTTGGATTGTGTTCAAACTACGAAGATACGAAAATAGTATAAGGAGAAAACTCCTTTTTCAATCCTTTGCATTTCGAAATTTGCAAACAATTAGAATTTATGTCCTTAAACCTACAACACGAATGTCCGAAAAGCGATCAAACTGACTAAATTTACGAGTCCTTAAACATTTAGAACATGAATACTTACCAAACAGGCTCCTTTACAAAACAACTTAACAACACCCAAATAACCATTCATTACAAGCAGCTTGAAATTAACACAATTGAAATTTCATCTTACTTAAACCCAACAGAATTTAACGCTTACTGCAAAAATGGTTGTCCAAATCATTCTCAAAAATGGACCTGCCCACCAAACTGTCCAAGCTTTGAAAATTATGCCAAAGATTATTCGAAAATTTCTCTTTACTTATTTTACACATCTCCAAATCAATTAAAAGAAGTTGAAGACAAAGCCTTGCTTGCTTACAATTTCATTAAAGAAGAACTACAATCTTATCTGCGCCAAATTGAACCTGAAAATGGTAAAATGATTGCAGCAAATAGTTGTGAATTGTGCACAACCTGCGGACTTGTGTTAGGAAAGGAATGTCATATTCCGGATAAAATGCGCTACAATTTGGTTGCTTTTGGGTTTAATGTTAGCAAAATAATGACTGATCTGTTTCAACATGAATTAAAGTGGGCTTCAAAAGATCAAATCCCCGATTTTGTAAGTAGCGTTGGAGCCTTACTAAAAAAATAAGTCCGGCAAATTAGCTTGCCGAACTTAATTCCTGCAATTTTAATATCATTGATAATTATACTTTTAATCTTTCTTTAAAAGGAAGAAAAGTCATAAAGTCTGCATGATGCACAATGTAGGCTTCGGTAGTTCTCTTCACCATATTCCCCTCGCCTGCATGCGTTGCAATAATGTGGCAAACTTCGGGCGGAATACCGCACTCTTCGGCCAACGAAACACCTGAAAATGGATGCCGAATGTATTTTCCGTAAGTTCCCTGAACGGCATTCCCATCCTCATCCAAAACATATTCCAATAACTTCCCAACATCGCAAAGTATGGCTCCGGAAATCACCACATCCATATCCACAGGTAGTTGATCCTTAAAAAAAGAATTCATTTTCTCACCACTCTCTTTAGCGATGTGCACTACGCATTGCTTGTGATCCATAAAACTCACTTTTAGATCGGGACCACACAATAATGTAAACGGAATTCGTTGAAGATCTTCGGCAGACAATACGCTTCTCTCCAAAGCAAGTTCCCAAACCTGTGTTGTTTTCTCTCTTAATTCATCATTCTGTATCCAATCCAGTTCTGTCCACAATTCCTTAACTATTTTTCTCATATTCATAATCAGGATTGTTAGAATATTTAGTTTTCAATTTTCCGATAATTTCATCAGCCATTTGCTGAGTAGATGCTGCCCCCTGATTAAGGACATCTGCACTGCCTGTCATTCGCATCATATCATAGGTTTGTACCTTTTCCTCTTGAATCACTTGAGCAACTGCTTTTCGAATTTTTGCTGACATTTCCTTTTCCTTCAGATAATCCAACATCATACAAGCAGACTCAACCATAGCTATTGGATTTACAATTGAAGTTGCATAACCGGCATATTTTGGAGCAGAACCATGAGTTGGCTCAAATACTGCAATTCCGTCTTCAGACATTTGTGCACTGCACGCAAAACCCAATCCTCCAATAAGTCCGGCAAATCCATCAGACACGATATCGCCAAACATATTACCTGCAACGATTACACCATAGTTTTCTGGATTTTTGGTTAGCCACATCATTTGAGCATCAATGTTTGTATTCCACAGTTCAATTTCAGGAAATTTTTTTTTCTGAATCTCCTGTGCCAACTTAAACATCATTCCCGAAGTCTCGCGAATAACATTTGGCTTTTCACATACTGTAACTGATTTATATCCATTTTTTTTGGCGTATTCGAAAGCCGCCATTAAAATTCTTGTAGTTGCACTTTTTGTAAATATCCTTGTCGAAATGGATAAATCTTCTCTTGGAACCGTGCCAAAATTCTTCACAAACTTAGGATGAGAGGTTAGTGCTGCATAAACCGTATTATCCGGATTAGACCACTCTACGCCACCATACAACCCTTCCGTATTCTGCCTAAAAATCACCACATCAACTATTGGTTCTTCAATAACTCCACCTTTTCCCCGGCGGATAAAATTTAACGGATTCCCTTTGTACGTTTTGCAGGGACGAATGCAAATATCGAGGTTGAAATGTTGACGCAAACCAACAATTGGACTTGAATAGACCAATCCTTTATTTTGCAAAGTAGGAGACAATTCATTTGCTGCATCATCTTTTGGCTTGGATGTAATTGCACCAAACAATCCGATTTTATGCTTTTGAAGCAATTCAATGGTACGTTTAGGAAGAGGATTCCCCTCTTTACACCAAAACTCCCAGCCAATATCACCTTCCACATATTCTGCATCAAATCCGGCAGAATTTAATATTCTAATAGTTTCATCAAGAACAACCCGGCCTATTCCATCACCGGGCATTGTAACAATAGTTCTCTTGCTCATAAGTTTAGACATTTAAAGTTAGTGATTGATACATCTACCTTAAATATAAGAAATTACGAACGTTTACATCATGAATAAAATCAGTTTTTATCCAAACAAAAAAAGCTCCCAAAGGAGCTTTATATCGATAAAGAAATTAATTTTTAGTTTGGATTCCTCATAGAAACAGGTACAACAATACCCAAAATCCGTTTGTTTTGATAGGCTGTCGTTTCCATTGCCACCACATGAATATCTTTATTAATATTAAATCCTTTCGGAACTGGAATTCTTAACTCGCCAACACCCGCCTTGGTTTCTAATTCTTTAAATCCGCGGCCATTTTCCGGAAAATATTTTCCTTCAATCAAATTCCCTTGATAAAATTCAACTTTTTTATGCCCATTACTTAATCGAAATTTAAGAACATACTCTTCCTTTGTTTTCATCAAGTTTATCTTCTCCACTTTAATAGAGGGGACTGATTTTTCTTTTCCTGATTTAGCAATCTCCTTTAAACCAAGCGCCAATAAATCATTTTTATAAAGAAGTTCGGATTTAATCTTACCGTTTTCCCAAAATTTCTTCTGATACCCATCTTTTTTACCTTTCACATAATTGGTTTCCCGATATACTTTTCCATCCTTATAATACCACTTCACAACACCATGCTTCATTCCATCCAAATAAGGAATGTCATATTGTTTTTCACCCGTTTTATAGAAGGTCTCACTAGTACCCATTTTTTTGTTATTCTTATACTGAACGATGGATTTCAATTCCCCAGTATTAAAGTGATACTTTTTAGTTCCATTTTTCACTTTAGGAGCAGTGACCACTTTTTTTTGAATCTCCTTACCCTCCACCTTTTCTTTAGAATTACCTGTCAGTAAATCACAAGAGTTAAGTAGTAGTAAGACACTTACCAGTAATGCAATATTTTTCATTTAATTATTTTTTTTGATTCTGAAAGGTAATAGGAATTCATTTTGGATGCAATAAATTTTAGACTTCCTCTATTTCAGCTAATTTCCCATAAAGAACAAAGGCTCTTACTTTTTCGAAACCTAATTGTTCGATTAATTTTTTATACGCCAAAACTTGCGTTTTGTGACTTTTCTCTTTTTTCTTACCAAACTTAAAATCGATAACAATTGCCTCTTTTCCTTTGTGAATTACTCTATCTGGTCGCAGCACCTCACCTTTCCCCAAAAGAATATCTCTTTCATTCACAACCGTCCAGCCTTTTGAAAACCATTCTGCTACCGTAGGCTCACTCAATAACTCCTTTGCAAACAGTGAAACCTCTTCAGCCTGAATTTGATCTAATTTCCCTTCGAATTGCAACTGACTTACCGCCTTGGCAATATCTTCTTTGTATTCTATTAATTGAAATAATTGATGTAAAATATTTCCTCTGCTTACCGGAGAAAATGTCTCTACTGATACAGCTTCCGAGAAATCGAAATAATCTGCAGAATGCGACCGCAGCTTTAAACGATCGTCAAGCAAAGAAGCAGGATAATCGCTCCGCTTCTCTTTCGGCTTTGGAAGCACTTTGGAAGCAGTGGCTTTTAATTCACCCAATTCGAAATAATGACCTTCTTTATTCCAATTCTGAGTTAAGGACACTATTTTGTTCCCATTAAAATCCGAAGAATAATTATCCGAATTTTCAAACGCGTGTAAAAGCAGATCAGAGATATTTTTCAAATCCCGCTTTGCAGGAAGTGGAGAATAGCTTATAAAAGCCTCCTCTGCTCTTGTTAATGCAACATATAAAAGGTTCAAATTATCAATATACGAATGTAATTTTTCAGTAAAATATTCCTGATAATATATGGTTTCCTTTAATGAACTACTGTAACGAACGGGAAGTACATCTAAAACATTAAAACCTTCTACTTTCGGCTGACACCATAATATGTTTGTGTGTCGTGTATTGTCCAAATCCCAATTACAAAATGGTAAAATCACCACTTTAAACTCCAAACCTTTCGACTTGTGAATGGTCATGATTCGAATCGCGTCCTGCTGATCCGAGACTGAAATCACCTCCTTATTTTTTCGCTCTTCCCAGTAATTCACGAATGAATTTAAATCCGGAGCATCCGTTTTGGTAAATCCTAAAACTAAATCCTGAAAAGCTTCTAAAAAAGGAAAATCCTGAGGACGTTCATTCAGTTTAAAAATATAAATCAATTTCTCTACCAAATCATACAATGCCTGTCTTTTCAATTCAGGTATATTCGAAGTGAATTCATCAGGGAAATCGGATTCAAATGTATTTTCATCTTTAGAAATGGCGTACAATTGATCCTTATCTTCGGTCTGTTGATTTTTAATGTAAACTTGATATTCTTGCTTTAAGAATCCAAGATTAATTTTATCATCTGGATATACAAAATAGCTCAATAAATGAGCTAAAAAACTAATAACAGAAGAATTCTTTAGGTAAAGAGAATCGTTCGAGATTACATCGTAATTAATTCCTTCTTTCACATTTTCGCTTGCGCGATAGGCCATTAACGCATCAGCAATCAGACCACCTTCTTTTCCATTTCGCACTAAAATGGAAATATCCCGGGCCTGATAACCCATTTCCTGAAATTGCTCAATCCGTAAAGGTAAATCCTCTAAAACTTTTTCAATCCAATCTGAATCAGTCTCTTTCTCAATAAAATTGGCTTTTACATATCCGGGAGATTTTTCTTTATTACCAGGAAAATGCTGATACACATCTTGATAAGCACCTATAATTTTCTCTTGCTCCTCTTTTAATCCTTCCGAAATTTCAGGTGGAATGGAAGCATTGTAATCATTCTGCAATGCCTGAGCTCCAAGCGCGAAGAGCGCATTGTTAAAATTGATCACGTTTTTTGAACTGCGCCAATTGTAATTTAATGTCATTCCATTAACACCAAAACCCTTAAAATCCTCATCTAATTGTTCCGATAATATTTTCCAGTCACCATTCCGCCATCGATAAATGGATTGTTTTACATCTCCTACAACCAGAGAATGCTTATCCTCAGCCAATGAATTTGTCACCAATGGTCTGAAACTCTCCCACTGCATCGACGAAGTATCCTGAAATTCATCAATCATGAAATGCTTATACACATTCCCAATTTTCTCATATATAAAAGGTGTGTCGTTATCACCAATGATACTTCGAAGTAATCGACTCGCATCTGAAAGAAGAAAGATATTTTCGCTCTCGGAATACTGCTGAACCTTTTTTGATAAATCTGTAAGTATCCCTAATGTATAAATGTAACTAAGTGTTTTATCCGTTGACTTGTATAACATCGACTGCTCATCGTAATGATTTACGGCCTTCTTCAATAAATCATTTAAACCCGCACTACAAGCCTCTCCAACCGCTTGCTTGGTCGAAGTACTTGCTTTACCTGTTGTCCATTTTTCAGGAGTATCGACTGCCGATCGGGCTCTGATACCAGGATCCATTTTTCCTCCGTTTCCTAAACCCGATAAATAACCTGCAACGCCTGATTTCCCATAAGCAAACTCCGTAACATCCAATCCGTGCTGAGCCAATATTCCTCTAGTCTCCTCTCCAACCTTATTGAAAAAAGTCTCAAATTCGTCTTTTATCTCTTTTAAGGTTTTACGATAGGAACTCAAGAACTTTTTATCTGCCAGCTTATCAATTAATTTATCTGAAAAATTTTTAAAATCTTCTTTGAAAACTTCATTTCCAACTTCTAAAATTTCCTGTTTAAAATTCCAGTTTTTACCTTCTCGGATTTTTGATTCGGCAAAATCGGTGAGCCATGACCTTAACTGCGGATCCTTATCTACATCATTAAACAGTAAATCGGCAACCTCATTCAATACCCGGCGCTGATCCAATTCAATATTATACCCCATCTGCAATCCAATTTCACGAGTGAAAGATCGAACCACTTTCTGAAAGAAACTATCAATAGTAGTAACTGAAAACCGTGAGTAATCATGAAGCAATCTATTTAAAATCTCTTTTGCTCGAAGAATTAATTCTTTTGAATTCAGATTGTGCTTTTCGCATAACTCTTTGGCATAAGGCGAATCATCCGATTGTGATAAAAGATAAATTTCTTTTACAATTCGGGACTTCATCTCATCTGTAGCTTTATTCGTAAAGGTAACAGCAAGAATACTTTTATAATTTAACGGATCTTCGAAAACCAAATTTAAATACTCTTTGGTTAGCGTATAGGTCTTTCCTGACCCCGCAGAAGCTCGATATATGGAAAGTTCGGACATATTCAAATCTATATTTAATCCGAAAATAGCAATAATAATTCTGCTGTAAGAAACAATATCCAAATAAAATAATCATTTAAGCTCAAACCTACTTACTATTCTAAATAATAACTAGATGTAAGAACATTATCAATTATCATAACTGTAAATAATTCTTCTGTTTAAATATTCAAAGACAGGTTTCAACACCTGTCCTTTTTCATATACAAAACCAGAGCAGACAACGTAACCTTTTCATTACCATACACGTTACAATTAAAACAGACTGTAGAAATCTAATTCAACATTATTATTCTATCTGTTTGACCTTTTAATAAACAGGATTATGAAAAAGATCGTATATATACTATTCATACTCTCCGTTGTTTATGGATGTTCTACGTATTCTGCTTTTAAAACTCCTGTTCCGATTCAGGATGAAGAAAATAAAATCGCGGTAACGGATAGTGTCGAATATGAGTTATTAATTCTTGATACTGGATTTGAATCGTGGTTTGCAAGCAGAAACAATATTGCAACTGCACATTCAAATGCCTATTACAAAAACTGGAATCAAATTTACGTATTGGAATGGAATCAATTGTACATGCAAGGAAATCCTAATATTGATAATTATATCGACTATGATCAATTTGAAGAATATGGTCTCGAAATTAATTACAAACTTTACAATTACTTTCAATTTGTAGAAGAAAAAACTGGCATATCAATAGTTCGGAGATAAGAAAAGCGGAAGAATCATTTGTTTGATTCTTCCGCTTTTTATTCATTAAAGAAGTATATTTCCTACTAATAGTTTGTCTTAGAATTTGTAAGCCAATCCGATTCCAATAATTTCTTTGAACTGAATTTTTGGACCTTCATTTATATTATCAGCAGTTATATAATCGACATCATCATCGTAAACCAAAGATGTACTAACTGTAGCTGTTAGGAAATCATTCACTTTCATATTCACCATTACCTCCCACAATACATCAATGTTCCCAAAACTATCAGAGTAATTTGTGAATAAATCCAAGCTACTCTTCAGATTTACATTTTCGAACAAATCCTTTTTCAATGTCATTTTGGTAAACGCACCAAACTCGGCTCTAAATTTATCTCCAGGATCAACCCCAAAAGCCCCTGCATCAGATAAATCATCATCATTAACAATAGTCATTTTAGAAGTTAAGGGAGATAAATAAGCTGAAAATACATCACTTGGCTTGTAGTCCATACCCAAAGACAAGGTCATGTAAGCCGGCGCAAGAAGATTAGATACTTTCTGATCAACACCACCATCATTGGAATAATTATATCCTTTGGCAAACTGTGTTTTAAAATCGAATAAGGCACTATAGTACCAATTACCACCACTCTTATGTCCGTATTTAGTCACAAAATCAATTTTATCAATGCTTTTCCGAACACCTTGATCGCCTTGCTTAATCATACCGTACTCAAGATTTAAAGTATTCTCCCAACTGTTCTTTCCTTTGTTATAATTCGAAAATAAATTCAACATGGCATTGGTCGAAATTGCATTATCTCCACCACCAGACCAATTAGTAAGTGATGTTTGAGAAAACGTTAGTGATGCCATACCTCCCTTTTTCCAATACGAGGTATCTTGTTTTTCCTGTGCGGAAACAAATATAGCCATGCAGATAAACAGCAGTGCAAGTGTAACTTTTTTCATCTTTTTTAAATTTTAGGTTAATAGAGTAACAGACCATAAAAACACGATCCTTACTTATGTTCGATCTAAGTTAAATCATTTTTTCATCCAAAAAAAATACATAACGATATTTAGATGTTAAGTTCGAAGCAATTCGTCAGGCACAATTGGCACTAAGCCAAAAATTGAATACTTTTGCATCGTGAAAAACGAGGATTTATTAGTGATGAAGAAAAAAGTTGTAATCGGATTATCGGGTGGAGTGGATTCCAGTGTTGCTGCTCACATACTTATTGAGCAGGGATATGAGGTGGAAGCACTTTTCATGCAGAACTGGAACGATACTGTTGGATTAAAATCCGAAGAATGCCCCTTTGAGGAAGATGTGCTGTTTGCTCAAATGGTGGCTAAGAAATTGGGAATCCCATTTCATTTTGTGGATTTAAGTGTGGAATACCGTGCAAAAGTAATTGATTACATGTTTTCGGAATACGAAAAAGGACGTACACCGAATCCGGATGTGCTTTGTAATCGTGAAATTAAATTTGATGTATTCCTGAAAAAAGCAGTTGAACTGGGAGCTGATTTTGTAGCTACCGGTCATTACTGCCAAAAGGAAACTATTATAAAAGATGGCAAAGAAATTTACCGTTTAATTGCTGGAGAGGATAAGAATAAAGATCAGAGTTATTTCCTTTGTCAATTATCGCAGGAACAATTGTCTAAAGCAATGTTTCCTATCGGGCACATTGTAAAACCTGAGGTTCGGGAAATTGCCCGTCGCGAAAAAATGGCATCTGCCGAGAAAAAAGACTCTCAAGGAATCTGCTTTGTTGGTAAAGTCGATCTTCCAGTCTTCCTTCAGCAAAAGCTAAAAGCGATGAAGGGACAGATTATTGAAATTATGGCCGATAAGGCAGATGAGATCATCCCAAAATCAGAAGCTTTAGCAGATATTTCACAACCTTATCATTTTAAACCAGAACACGGAACTGTTGTTGGAGAACACATTGGAGCTCATTTCTTTACTGTGGGTCAGAGAAAAGGCCTAAACGTAGGAGGCAAAAAAGAACCTTTGTTCGTTATTGGAACCGATGTGGTGAAAAACATTGTTTACGTTGGTATGGGACACGGGCATCCATTATTGGCACGAAAAGCTCTGTTCATTCCTAAAAAAGAAGTGCATTGGATACGCGAAGATTTAAGGCCTACTGAAGAATGCGAAAGAAGATACGATATCAGAATAAGATACCGACAGCCTTTGCAAAAGGGAACAATTTATTTCAAAGAAGAAGGTATTTACATTCTGTTTGATGAAGAACAAAGAGCTGTAGTTTCGGGGCAATTTGCTGCCTGGTACGATGAAGGAGAACTAATTGGCTCGGGTGTGATTGATTAAGACATAAAAACGATACAAGTCGTTCTGAACTAAGTCGTTTTAAAGTCAATCCATTTCAGAACGAGATAATATGCATAAAAAAGAGCAACCAATAGGTTGCTCTTTTTTTCGTATATCGTAATAAATTACTTTTTAAATTTTCGCGAAACGTAAACGAAAAACTCAACGGCTGCAATAAACAGCAAAGCATAACCGAATAATTCACTTCCTTCTTCTGCTGCATTTTTCACCCAACGTTGCACTGGTTCCAGTGTATCAACATCAAATAAAGCTAACCACACTTTCTTTGTTCCAAACAAACGAGAAAAAACAAATACACTTAAGAAACCAGCAATAAAAGTTCCGAATGCAGGTGTCGTAAAAAATTCTTCGAGATTTCCCCAAATTTGTTTCTTCTGACGATATACCATAAACAAAGCAACAACCATTACAAGCATAGCAAAAGGAAACCAAGCTCCATGATAAATTTGATCGAAATAAACGTCCAATTCCCTGATTAAAGCGACAAAAGCACCTCCTCCAAACAAATAGGAAATTGCCTTATGTGACTTCGACCGAAAACCCGCCAAAATAAATATTAAACTGGTTAGCAACAAAAATAATTCTTGCATCCATTCGGTTTGCGAACTTTCTCCAAACTTAAGGCCATCAATAACAATTCCAGCATCACTTTTTATTATTAATGCGGAGGCTGCAACAGGAATGGCATACAATACTACTCGAACAGCAGCATAAATAATTGGTTTTAGATTCATTGTGATAATATATTTATAATTTTTTTTCACTTCTAATCAATGCTTCCCTTATTTCATAAAGGACATATCTTTTTAATTTAATAATTAACGATTAAAACAGAAATATACAGAGAAAGCCATTATTATTATTTGCAAAGTTCCCAACAAGGAAATTTGATACAATCTCGCTATAGGATGAGTTTGTTCCACAGGTTTTTTAAGTAAACTTGACTTAAAATATTTCCGTAACAAAAAGTAGCTTAAATAAGCCATTGAAATTCCAACGATGGCTCCCCCAATTATATCACTTGGGTAATGTACACCCAAATAAATGCGGGAATAAGAAACTAATACTGCCCAAAATATCAAAAAGGCACCTGTTATCCGGTCCTTTAAAATTAATGATGCAAGAACTGCTAATCCAAATGAATTCGCTGCATGCGATGAAACAAATCCATACTTACCCCCTGTATATCCTTTTACTAAATTAACCAAATGACTAAAATCCGGATCTCTGGAAGGTCTAAAACGTTTAAATAATGGTTTGAAAATTCCTGAAGCAATCTGATCACTAATAGCAATAACTAAAATTAAACTTAGAATAATTAAACCACCCTTTTTCCATCCAAATGTATTGATTACACAAGTCATAAGAACGATATAAAATACATACCACATCTCTTTTTCAGAGATCAATCTCATTAAATAATCCCAAAAATAATTTTGCTGACCATTTAATAGCAACAACAATTCTTTGTCTAAATTAAGCAACCAATCTAACATGAATCTCTATTTTATACTGTCATTACAATTTCGTTTTCACAACTTCAATTTGCTTCAAAATTTCGACATTCAAAGTTTCTGTTAAGGCTTTGGGCTCTCCATCCACATGGTATGTTTCAGAATTTGAATCAATTACCAAACTGTTTGCTTTTACAAACTGTACATATTTAGAATTCTTCAACTTTCCTAAAAACAAACGAACTACAAAGCTTGGCACGACATAAAAAGGAATCTTTTTGATCAAAACCAAATCAAACAAACCATCATTGTAAATAGCCTGAGGAGCAATTAAAGCATTGTTCCCAAATTGTCTTGTATTTGCGATGTTAATCATATGATATTTCCCTTCAATAACAGAGCCATCAACAGTTACTTTCGCTTGTATCGGTTTGTATTTAAAAAGAGCCTGAATTGTGCATACAACATAAGTTTTTAGTCCTCTCGCAGGCATCTTGTCAAACTCATTTGCCACATAACTATCGAAACCCAAACCAAGCATATTACAGCTTAGTTCATCGTTCACTTTTAAAACATCAACCATCTCAGTTCCATCTCTTAAAATAGAATCCAATAATTCTTGTATGTTGCCATTAAAACCCAACTCACGAGCAAAACCATTGCCTGAACCATTGGGCAAAACGGCTAATTTAAGTTTAGGATATTTAATAAGATATTTAAGTGTCGTATTGATAGTACCATCGCCTCCACAAATAATTAGAACTCTGTATTTCTCGGCATTCGTATTTACAAACGCATCAAACTCTTTAAGAGTATTGCTTATAAAGTAATCTATTTCGGGAGCAAGCTCTTTAAATTGCTCAAGAATTTTGCCTGACTTGGTACCCGAATGAGGATTGATAACAAAGATGATATCTTGCAAACTTATTTTTTCCATATATACGATTAAAGCAAGGTTCAGTGTATTCTGATAATGAGAAACTAACATTAACCCGACTTATTTTGTGCCAAAAACAGACGATTTATTTTAGATGTTTCTGTGCCCAGGCCAAATCCGCAGGTTTACCAAGATCTGTCCATATTTTAGAGCTGTCTTTAAAGGCAAGAATCTTTTCATTTTTTGCCAATCGCAAATACAAATCGATAATGGAGAATTTTCCTTCTTCGTGAATTAGCGAAAATATCTTCGGATCAACCAAATGAATTCCACTAAAAGCAAGTGGTTCTGAATCATTCATATCCTCCCTAGCCTCCTTGATTTCACCAGTTTTACAATTCTTCCAACCTGTTAGTTGATTTTCCTGATTGAAGTATAAGTACCGACTACTTGTTCTCTCACGCATAACCATACTTACCAAAGACCCGGATAATTTATGAGAATTGATTAATTTGGATAAATCCAGCGAAGAAAACACATCCACATTGTAGATTAATACCGGAGCATTAGGAATAAATAGATCACTTGCTTTTTTCAAGCCTCCTCCTGTATCCAACAACTCTTCCCTTTCATCTGAAATACGAATATCTACACCAAAATTATTATTCGTTCGAAGAAAATCCTCAATCATATCTGCATAGTGATGCACATTTATTACAATACGATCGACTTTAAGATCGATTAATTTTAAGATTACTCTTTCCAAAAGGGGTGTTCCTGCCAACACAACCAAAGCTTTTGGTTTCGAATCGGTATAAGGTTTTAAGCGCGTGCCCAAACCTGCAGCAAAAATCATTGCATTCAACATCTTTACAGTTATCGGTGAACAGTTTCAGTGAGCAGTTGTCAATTATCAGCTTACTGGATTCTGTTATTACTTTTTCTTTTTCGAATCGCACAAACTCTTGGCTTTCTTAGCCACACGATTGCATTTTTTACAGACAAAATTCTCCGCATTGCAAATTTCTTCTGCATACTCCTCCGGAGATAATTTACAACGTTTCTTGCCCATGCTATTTCCCTTCTATTTCTCGTTCAATGTGCTTTAAGCTGATATTCACATCGAATTTTTCACGCAAATGTTTTGCTAAACTCTCCGCTGAAAAAACCGAACGATGCCTACCTCCTGTACAACCAAAATTCACCTGTAAATTGGCGAAATTTCGACTGATGTATTTATCCACACTCATATCGATAAGACTATATACAGAACTTAAAAATTCATCCATTTCGCTCTGTTCCTTGAAAAATTCAATTACTGGCTGATCTTTCCCGGTCATCTCAACATATTCCTGATATCTTCCCGGATTGTGAATGGCTCGGCAATCGAAAACAAAACCTCCTCCATTGGTTGTTTTGTCTAATGGAATTCCTCTTCGGTACGAAAAACTATTAATTTCGATATGAAGTTTTGGCTTATCTTCCTTGCCTACACTTTTCAAAAAATCAGAAGAAATTACAGATTTAAGTGCTTTCACCAATTCCGGTAGTTCTACAGGAATATCCATTCTGTCCAATATGGTTTCCAAATTTTTCAGCGCAAATGGAATCGATTTTAAGAAATGATCTTTTCTCTCATAAAAACCTCTGAATCCATACGCTCCCATTGCCTGCATGATTCGAATCAAAACATAGCCCTGGAAAAATGAAACAAAAGCTTTTGGATCTATTTCCTGTACTTTTTGAATCTCCTCCAAATAAAATGCCAACAACTCGTCGCGCACTTCTTGTGGTAAATCAGCCTTAGCATCGTAAAGCAATGAGGCCAAATCGTATTGAAGAGCTCCCTTTCTGCCTCCCTGATAATCTATAAACCATGGTTCACCATTTACCAGCATGATATTTCTCGATTGAAAATCCCGATACAAAAAATAATCCCGGGGAGCATCTAACAAATAATCTGAGAATTTTTGAAAATCATTCTCGAGCAACTGCTCATCAAAGGGAATTTTTGCCAATTTCAGGAAATAGTATTTGAAATAATGTAAATCCCAAATCATCGATTGCTTATCGAAACTATCTCGAGGATAGCAAACGGTATAATCCAACCCCTTTTCCCCCTCCTTCTGAAAACGTACCAATTGAGAAATAATCTTTTTATAAATCACGATTAAATCGTTGGCAAAACCCTCACCAACTCTCAAATGTAAAATGTAATCAAACAAGGTGGTATTGCCTAGATCCTGTAAAAGATAGATGTCTTGTTCGCTATTCTCGCAATAAATTTCAGGAACAGATAAGCCTTTGGATGCAAAATATTTGCTGAAACTAAGAAAAGCAGTATTCTCTTTTTTATCTGCATTATAAGCACCTAAAGCGGTTCTTTTTTCACCAACTAATCGAATGTATTCACGATAGGAACCTGATTGAGGTAAAATTTCTGTTTCAACTACTTTATCATCTGCCCAATCTTCAAACAGTTGAATTAGAGCGATTTTTGTTTCTTCTTTCAAATCGTATATATTTTGATTGCCTTTGGCGTTTTCTTCTGGATACAAATCTACAAAAAGATCTTATACCGATTGGATAAATTAGTGGGCTACTTTCGCTACGCTCAACATAGCGTCCTATTTATTCCATCGGCATTAGACCGAGTTTTTTTCGCTCGCCTCGGCTCACTAATTGTTCAAAATGGTATAATAATGCTGGTATGTACTTAGCTCGTAATCTTTCAAAATAAAGTTTCCAAACTCATTTTAGCGTAAAAATATATAACACAACAAAACTTCCACCAATAAGGCTGGAAGCATATTTAACACTTTTATTTTCTTTATTTCAAGAATACTTATTCCTAGGCCTATGATTAAAACGCCGCCAACTCCAGCAATTTCGGTAATTATTACTTCAGGAATTACACCTCCAAACAAAGCAGCCAATAAGGTTAATCCTCCTTGATATATCAATAAGGGAATTACAGAGAATAGTACTCCAACTCCCATTACAGCAGCTAATGCAACGGCCGAAAATCCATCCATCATCGATTTGGTTAACAGAAGAGTAGGTTCATTTCCCATTCCTTCTTCCATGCTTCCCAAAATCGTCATGGCGCCCAAACAAAACAACATGAATGAGGTAACAAAACCTGTAGAAAACTTATCGTCTTTACTTCCAATTTTCTTTTTTAACAACTCACTTAAATTTTCAACACGATCTTCTAAACGCAAAAACTCACCAATCAGCGCACCTACAACTAAGCTGAACACCATAATCAATAACTCGTTAGCCTTTAGAGCCATACTCACACCAAGATATAATGTAAAAATTCCAATGGCTTGAAAAACGATTTTAAACATGCGCTCGGGAATTCTGGTTCTAAATATCAGTCCCAAACTTCCGCCTACTAAAATGGCAACTACATTTACCAGAGTTCCGATCATAAAATGATTTTATTTTGAAAGACTAAATTTAATAGAAAAACAGTAAAGTCAACGATTTGAAACAAAAAAACCGAAACCTAATAAATAGGCCTCGGTCAACTAACTATATACTATATCTAAAAAATTTCACATTACTCCCTGACTATTACCTAAGGCAATAATTACAACTCCAATAATCATACAAGCAAGCCCTATGTATAAATACAATCTTGCTTTCCCCGATGCTTTCACCCACTCTCGGGTAAGTAAACCGCCAACAATTGCAACAGCTACTGAGGTGGTGTTAAAAATTGCATATCCAACTGTATTTCCTGCTTTTCCAAGCTTAAAGGCAGCATAAGCAAATGTTGCTGATGCCGCAAAATTTAAAACGGCCATGCCAAGAATAAGCAATGTATTCTTTCCTAAGTGAGCTGTTTTAAAATTCTTCCACAATCCCTGTTGTGTCAATTTAACGATGAAATAAGGCGTTACCACCAATCCTCCACATACATAAATTACAAACATTACTGCCACTGATGTTACCCATTCCGGGTTTCCTGCAGCCTGACATGCTTCATGTAAATAAGGACGACCCAATGCATTGGCGAAACTAAATCCGGTAGCTAATAAACCACCAACTACAGCAATTACAATTCCCTTAGTCATTGATACCTTTTCACTTGTACTATCGGCCTTTTCATCCGACTCTCTTGTTATACCGGCTTTTCCATTCATAACAACACCGATCAATACAACGGCTATCCCTGAAAGAATATAAACAAGTACATTACTAGTAGGAAGTCCATCAACCAAGAATGGTAATAAAGAACCAACCAATATTACAGTTCCGATAAAAATTGAAAATCCTAAGGAGAGACCAATATAGTTGATTGCTTTTCCCCACATCATAGCACCTAAACCCCACATCATACTGGCAATTGCCATTTTCAATAAAATATCGGTTGGAATTCCACTAAGAACACCTCCAAAACCTTTAATTAATAGGGATGCTGAGATAATTGGGATTAAAAACATATTTAATGTAAACATGAGTCCCCAGGTGTTCTCAAATGCAAAATCTTTAGTAAATTTTTCAGGTAAAGCATATGTTCCCAGCATTAAGCCAGCAAAAATTGCCCAAATAATTCCTTCAATCATGATATTAATATTTTATTAGGTGATTAGCACTTATTTGTCTGTTTGATTAGAATGTCAATCGAAAAATGGTTTGACTTTCAAATATTTCATCTGGTTTAGTAAACGTTTTTGGGGAACCCTGAATGTTTGGTCCATTTTGGTATCGATGAGTTTCGAAGCAAAACCCACGGTATTTTCCAAATTGATCACCTGTTTCGCGTTTCAATTCATCGGAAGTATGCATGCCTGTGTAGAATAGCATACATGGTTCAGTAGTTTCTACTTCCAATTTACGGCCACTCTTAGGCTCAACAATTTCAGCGACTTTTTGCAATTCGAATTTTGCATCTTCAAATACATAAAAGTGTTCGAAACCGTTTCCCATTGCCTTGTGAACATCCGAAACGGTTTTACCGCCTCTTAAATCATCCTCTGCATTATCCAAATTCAATACAAGGCCAGTAGCAGCACCAGTAGCATCTGTTTCCAAACGTTTCCCTGTTAGTACAGATACTTTATGGTTTGTAATGTCCTTTTCAAATCCTGACAAATTAAAGTAAGTATGATTTGTTAATGAAAGTGGCGTTATCTTATCTGTTGTAGCCTTATAGCTAATGATTATTTCATTTTTATTCGTTAATTGAAAAGTGACAGAAGCCTCAACATTTCCAGGAAAACCTTCCTCCATGTCTGCACTTTCTACTGTCATTTCCACTCCGACTGCATTGTCACTATTTATTGATTTTGCCTGCCATACTTTCTTATCAAAACCAATTTTACCACCATGTAAATTATTATCGACACAATTAGTTGACAGCTGGTATTCTTTCCCGTCCAAAGAAAATTTCGCATTCTTAATTTGAGAACAATATCGACCTACAGTAGAGCCAAAATAAGGTGAGTTATTAATATACTCTTTTGAAAAGTAAGCATCCAAATTTTCAAAACCACAAACAAGTTCAGTTCTTTCTGAGCTATCTGTACTTGGAATAGAAATGGAAGTTATAGTTGCTCCATAATTCATAATTTTCACAACCATTCCATTGTCATTTTCCAATGCAAACAAATCTATTTTACTTTCCTGATAATCTCCAAAGTAGGTTTTCTGAATTTTCATATTTACTGGGCTAAGAATTATTACGCGTTAAATAATTTATTCAAACGTTTGAGCTAATTCAAACTTGCCACCAACTCGACAAGTATTGATAAAACTTGCCTATTTATTTCGCAAAAGAGAAGCTGATAAATAAGCAAATGGATATTAAATTTGATAAGGAGCCAACTTTCCCCAGTTGAAGGTAACACCTACTCCTGGAGCATCTGAAGCGACTGCTCTGTGGTTTTCAACAACTAATGGGCGTGTTGTATATTCATCGATTGGGAAGCTATGTACTTCGAGCCAACCGGAATTAACTTGTGATGAAACCAGACTTACATGTAGTTCCTGCATTCCGTGAGAACAAACAGGCATGTTGTATTTCTGTGACAATTTAGCCGCCTTTAACCATCCTGTAACACCTCCACAATTTGA
Source organism: Labilibaculum antarcticum (assembly GCF_002356295.1). Classification (NCBI taxonomy): domain Bacteria; kingdom Pseudomonadati; phylum Bacteroidota; class Bacteroidia; order Marinilabiliales; family Marinifilaceae; genus Labilibaculum; species Labilibaculum antarcticum. Next base: position 758,950 of record NZ_AP018042.1, read on the forward strand.
AGCATCAGGCTGAATATATGACAGTTTAGCTTGTTCGAAGGCATATTCAAATTCATGAATGGTATGAAGATTTTCTCCCATAGCCAAAGGCATACCAGTAGCATCCGCTATTTTGGCGAAACCTAAATAGTCATCAGGAATGGTAGGCTCTTCGAACCAAAGAATATCATACTTTTTAAAAGCATTTGCAGCTTCGATGGCCTTTTCAACACTCATGGAATAATTAGCGTCTACCATGAAAGTCGCATCCGGTCCTATCAATTCGCGAACAGCCTTAATTCTTTCAATATCCTCTTCGAGATTTTCACGCCCGATCTTTATCTTAACAGCGTTAAATCCTGAAGCCAGATATCCTTTTATATTCCCTAACAATTTTTCAAGTGGAAATAACAAATCGATACCTCCACAATATGCTTTACAGCTATTTGAATGGCCACCAGCCATTTTCCATAAAGGCAAATTGGCTTTTTTACATTTGATATCCCAAAGGGCAATATCAATAGCCGAAATAGCAAAAGAAGCGATTCCTCCTCTTCCTACATAATGAATATGCCATTCCATGAAATCATAAATCTCATCTATATTATCTCCATTTTTTCCAATCATAGCAGGAGCAAAATCATGTTCGATCATGGCTTTAATTGCATGACCACCTTTACCACCGGTGTAGGTATAACCTGTTCCTTCGCTACCATCTTCCAACACAACAGTTGCGGTAACCAATTCAAAATGATAATGATCACCATGTTTAGCATCAGAAAGAACCTCAGGAAGAGGTACTTTAAACAACTGTACTTTTATTTTTGAAATACTACTGCTCATTCGAAATTAATTGTGAATGTAAATCCTCGGAATAAAATTTCGTCATCCCCAAGTTATTGGGAATGACGAAAATATAGTTTTTGGACAACACTATGGGTTTAACTATCCTTTAAATCTTACGTAAAAGGTTTTCTTTTCGAGATATTGCTCGAAACCATACTTTCCATCCTCACCACCGGTTCCACTCATTTTATATCCATTGTGGAATCCTTGATGCAATTCACCATGGCCTCTATTCACATAAATCTCACCAAAATCAAGCTCACTGTTACAGTTCATGATACGACTCATGTCATTTGTATAAATCATAGCCGCCAATCCAAACTCACAATCATTGGCATATTTCATCACCTCGTCGAAAGTGGAAAATTTAATAACCGGCAGAATTGGGCCAAAAGATTCTTCATGAACAATGGTCATCTCTTGTTTTACATCCGTAAGAATAGTAGGCTCAAACCAATTTCCTTTTTCGAACTCAGCACCTTCAGGTACTTTTCCGCCATAAGCCAATGTTGCGCCTTCTTTTAAACTAACTGCAACCAACTCGTGCATGTGCTTCAATTCCGACTTATTCACTTTTGGTCCCATATCAGAATCAGCAGAAAACGGATCGCCAACCTTAATCTCTTTTACTTTAGCCAGGAATTTCTCCATGAACTCATCGTAAATATCCTCATGTACATACATGCGTTCGTTGCAAGTACAAACCTGTCCGCAATTATCGAAACGAGAGTGCAATGCACCAGCTACTGCGGCATCAATATCACAATCATCGAATGCGATGAATGGAGCTTTACCACCTAGTTCAAGCTGAACATGAGCTAAATTCTCCGAAGCTGCTTTAAAAATAGCTTGTCCCGCAGGAGTACTACCTGTCATGGTCACCATTTTAGTGATTGGATGCTTTACCAAAGCCATTCCCATCGTTCTACCTGGTCCGGTAAGAATATTTAAAACACCATCAGGAATACCAGCTTTTTTTGCCAGTTCACCCAACATTAATGTACTTAACGGAGTTTCTGTTGTCGGTTTAATAACCATTGTATTACCTGCTACCAAGGCGGGTCCAATCTTACGTCCAGCCAAAGCAAATGGGAAATTCCAGGCTGTAATGGCAACAACAACACCACGAGGTATTTTCTGAATCCAGATTTGTTCATTCTCATTATCCGAAGGAATAATATCTCCTTCGATTCTACGAGCCCACTCACAAGCGTACTCAATAAAAGAACAGCAAACATCTACCTCAAACTGAGCTACCTTAAAAAGTTTTCCCTGCTCTTTTGTAAGTACAGTAGCCAACTCTTCTCTGTTGTTCTGAATTTCCTGAATAAAGGCACGAAGCAATTCGGCACGTTTTCTGGCAGGAACTTTCCCCCATGATTTTTGTGCCTTTTCTGCTGCCTCTAAAGCAATTACAGCATCTGCTTCATCACCGTTGGCAACAATACCAACCAACTCATCGTTTGCCGGATTCAATACATCAGCAGTTTTTCCACTTTTGGATTCTACCCAAGCACCATTTATATATTGACTGAATTTTATTACTTTATTTCCCATAGTGATCTTATTATATTTCAAGTTCATTTAGAATTTAAGGCAAATTATCGCCCCATCCAGCCTCCATCAACTAACAAAATGCTACCGTGCATGTATGATGCAGCTTCAGAGCAAAGAAAAACAGTAGGACCAGCAAAATCAACAGGTTTACCCCATCTTCCAGCAGGAATACGAGAAAGTATTTGCTCTGAACGTACAGCATCATTCCGAAGTGCTTCGGTATTATCGGTATCGATATAACCTGGAGCAATCGCATTTACATTAACACCTTTTGATGCCCATTCGTTAGCAAAAGCCATTGTCATTTGTCCAATTGCACCTTTACTTGCAGCATATCCAGGTACTGTAATACCACCTTGAAAAGTTAATAGAGAAGCGGTAAAAACAATTTTACCAGAACCACGTTTAACCATTTCTTTTCCAAACTCACGAGTCAAAATAAATTGAGCATTTTGATTTACTTCAATTACTTTATCCCACATTTCATCTGGATGTTCTGCTGCAGGAGCACGCAATATTGTTCCTGCATTATTCACCAAAATATCAACCACCGGATGATCAGCTTTAACTTCTTTAATAAATTCGTAAAGCGATGCTCTATCACTAAAATCACAAGTGTAAGCAGTAAATTTTCGACCTAAAGCAGTTACAGCTTTTTCAATCTTGCTTCCTTTTTTCTCCAAAGAAGCACTAACTCCGATAATATCAGCACCAGCTTCAGCTAAGGCAATTGCCATTCCCATTCCAATACCTCTTTTACAACCTGTTACTAAAGCTACTTTTCCTTTTACGCTAAAATTATTTAAAACGCTCATTATGAATAGTTTATTATTTTATTGTGAACAATTAATTTCTTTTGTTATTTTCTCTTTGACTATTCTTATTGACAGTCTACTAAAAACTTCATTCCCTCTGGAGTCGTATCGATACTTTCAAAAAGTTGTTGGATTTGATCCAATGGTTTTGTATCAGTAATAATTCTTTCAAAAGGATATTTGTTCTCGGTAATTAATTGGATTGACTCTTCGTAGTCCTCTTTTTCATATACACGAGCTCCGATTAATGTTAATTCCTTCCAGAAAAATTTAAACAAATTCACTGGCTTGGCCTCGCCGTAGATCGCAACCAATACAATACGTCCTCGAATACCTACAACCTCAGTTGTTATATCCAATGATGCTTGTACCCCTGCAACTTCAAACACAACATCAGCCAAAGCTCCGTTAGTCTTTTTATCAACATACTCTACCAGATTGTTTTTCATTGGATTTACTACATCAAATCCCATTCCTTCAGCCATTTTGACACGAATATCATTAACTTCAGAAATAATTACATTGGCTCCTTTACTTCTAGCAACCAAGGCCACTAATAAACCAATGGGTCCGCCACCCGAAACAACAGCTGTTTCTCCTGCTTTTAATCCACCTCTGCGCACATCATGACAAGCAACAGAAAGAGGCTCAATTAAGGCCGCCAGTTTTAAATCTGTTGATTCCTTCAATTTGTGCAATGTAAATGCAGGAACATTCCAATACTGTTGCATAGCTCCAGGACTATCAATACCGATAAATTTCAGCTTTTTAGCGATATGGCTATACCCTTTATCTGAATCAACTTCCCCGCGATTATCCAAAGGACGAACTGTAATTTTATCACCAACTTTAAAATCGGTTACCCCATCACCAACAGCATCGATAATACCCGACATTTCGTGTCCAATGATTTGTGGAATCTGAACTCGTTTGTCCATCATACCGTGATAAATGTGAACATCTGTTCCGCAAACGCCACAATAGGCTACTTTGATTCTAACATCACCAGCTACTGGTGCTTCTATTTCTTTTTCAACTACCGAGAAAGTTTTATTTCCTGCGTATACTGTTGCTTTCATACTTTTTATATGCTATTAAATTTAAAACCATTGCAGATAATAGCTTAATAGATTTCGTATTTCAAAAAACACAAAATCCGTTAACTACTCCCCACCCTCAAATGTATGATTACATGCACATGTAAGCAGGAGGTGGTGAGAATGAAAAGCTAGGGGTGTATGATAACAAGGGGGGATTTTGAAAACCTTAACAGGGGTATTTGATTTTAGGTACTCATAGACATATTCAAACAAGATGATATAAGGTCGAATTGAATAAATCCTGATAAATACATGTTTAATTTGATTATAAAAACAATCAATTCATCTATCTGACATCCCCAAAATAAGAATTGCTACTCATAAAAAAATGGGAGAGCATTGTGCCCTCCCATTCCCATTTATTAAATTATCCCGTAATTTACATTCTAACCTATTTTACGATCAATTTATCAATAGGATCATTTATTATCTTACATCTAATATCGACATGGATATATCATCCATATAGAAAGAACATGCTTCAGAGTTCCCTTGATTGTCACCTCTAATTAGGAAACTATTATTTCCATCACCAGGAGATTTCACCTTCCAGGAAGTATAAACCCATTTTCCCTCTTCAAATTCAGGATCAAATACAGCACCACCAACACTCCAATCTGTGCTTGCTTGCCAGTAAAAGCGCAAATCAGGACTAGAAGCTCTATCTCCTATCGATTCCATATAAATCCAACAACCTAATTCATATAACTTACCAGATTCTGTAGGGAAAGTTACAAACGCAGTATTGTCAGCATTTTTTAGTCCCATAATCATTCCTCCAGCTGCATCCATAGTTACATGACCACTCTTCTTACCAGAATATAATTGTGCATCGGATACTTCAAATGTGTAAGCATCCCAAGGTGCACCCCACCAGAGGTATTTCCAACTATCCGTAGAGTAAGTTTCTAAACCATAATCATAAGCAGATGATACAAGAAGATTCACTCCTGGAATAAATCCGGCTTTAGCGTCACTAAAAGATGTCGCTAACATTCCATCGGAAGTAATTAAATTACCTACTGTCGCATCATAACTTACTAATACGTCGTCACTATTAAATAGATCGCTATCCAAGCTTAGTATGATGATATTTTTTTCAGAGGCATCTCTCTTTACTTCTGTTACAGCAATAGGATATGGAATTCCATCATTAATTACAGATAATGTAAATGATGCAGGATCACATGTAGTAGGATATTCCATATCACGCCCAAAGCTAAGTCTTAATCCACCCTCAGCCATAATTCCTAATAGCTCAACAGGATCGGTAGAAGGACCTACATTCATATAAGATTTGTAGGTAATTGTATCTCTGCTAAATGCATTAGAAGCAACGAACATTGCATCATAGATACCAACACTACTTAATTTAGCAGTTATTACTCCTTCATCATAATTACTTGTTAACCCACCTTGCTTTGTAAAGAACCACTGAAAATCAGTAGCTCCCATCAATTCAGCTGTAGTTTGTGTAAATTGAATCTCTCTACCGGCCATTACATCATTAAGTGCACCATCCTGGTTAATTAATGCAGTACCCTCTATTACACGGGAAGCACTAAAAGAAGCCTTAACACTATCCAATACAATTACCGAAATAATGGTATCATATACTGTTGTTGTTTTTTGCCCTTCTCCTACCCACACATTATTAGCAAAGGTTTGTGATAACATTACATTATGCACACCTGACTGAGTAAATCTTGTCTTAACAACAGCGTCAGTAGATGTACTTATCTTGGCATAACCCGCATCAATTGCGTCATCGGTAAAAGTCCATGTACGATTTTCAATACCTACTGAAAGGTCAATAAATGACATTAAACTATTTACTTGCGTTCTATTTTCTGTATCACCAAATGATGTTGTTGCATAAACATGACTTGGTTCCGTTCCCGGTGCTTCATAATCATCATCGCACGACCCTAGAATCAAGAGGGTCATTGCTAGAAATAATCCGATTTTATTAAATATCTTATTCATTTTTAGTCTTTTAAGTTTTTCCTCTATGATTACAACTCTCTATTTGACTGTACTTCAATGGATGGAATTGGATAATAGTCATGAACTGAACTATTGTAATTCGCTGCAGGTTTTACCCAATCCGGACGTACACGCTGATTTAAATACAATGGGAAAAATTTTGCACCAAGCATAACGCTCGTTACTGGATCCAATAACAAAGCCTTGATTAAATCCTCTTCCGCTTTACGTTCAGTAAAAGTATTAGCTATAATTCCCCAGCGTACTAAATCGTACCAACGGTGTCCTTCGAATGCAAGCTCCAATGGTCTTTCTACCATTCTTAAGTGATGCAGTAAGGATTCTGTCGTAAGAGCAACTAAATCATGTTGAACCAAACCATTTGCAAATCTTGATTTATCCAAAACAGGAATCATTCCACCATTATTATCCATATAGTGTTGCAAAGACAATACCCCTGCTCTGGTTCTTACTTTTTCAATGTATTTAAGAGCTTCTGTAGTATTTCCATCTTTTTCAAGTACTGCTTCGGCATACATTAAATAAACATCAGCCAAACGTATGTGACGGAAGTTGATTCCAGAACGGGCACCAGTTGAGGTATCTTCACTATCCTTGTAATACCAACTGGTCCATTTTTTCACTTTAGAACCCTGTCCGTAAGAAAAATTAGCCTTACTCTTTTCTGTAGCAGTAGGGGTAAGTGGAGCTTGATAATAATCTCCATCACCAAACTCAACAGCGATTGATGCAAATGTTCTTTGAGAATAACGCATTCCTGCATTCACCGGATTATTCAAATCAATTGAATCTCCCGCAACAAATAACTCTTGCAGCCAGTAAGTTGGCAAACATGTATTGTAACCACCCGCACCAGTAATACTAGCAAACGAACTGGCAATAGAAGTCCCTTCCGATCCTGGAGTAGTCCCTAAATCATCTGTTCGGGCACCACTAGCTCCTTCTTTATAATTATCTGAATAGGCAACTTCTAAAATAGACTCTGAGTTAAACTCATTTTCAATGGTAAAATTATCCATATAGTTAGGCACCAATGCGTAAAGTCCATCATTATCTGCAGCATCAATTACTTCTTTAAAATACATAGCCGCGTTTGTCCAATCTTTCTCATACAAATAAGTTTTTCCTAACATCGCTGCTGCCGCGCCCCATGTAAATCTACCTTTATCACCATTATCAGCCCATTTTTTCGGTAAATGATCATAAGCATAAGTCAAATCAGGAATTATCATTGTAGAAACAACTTCCTCTCTTGTGCTTAGTGGTTTATGCATATCTGCAACCTCAATAGGTAAAACATCATGAATAATTGCCTGATTGTAGGACTGAATCAACCAGAAGTAATTTAAGCCTCTTAAAAAACGTGTTTGAGCAATAATCGACTCTTTCTCAAGTTCTGTTAAAAAAGTGACATCTTGGATATAGTATAAAATTTGATTCGCCCTATAAACACCAATGTATAATTCAGACCAACGTTGGACCACATTGTCTGATGCATCGTTCCAAATTAAGTTAGAATACTTAACATCTGGATACCAACCTTCCGATCCTGCCAAATCACTTCGAACCATATTTTTCACAAGCCCTTGCCCACTAACCGAAGCAAATTGCAGTGAGCTATATAATGCATTTGTAGCTTTATCAAAATCTTCAGCCGTCTTCCAAAAGGAATCGGTTGTAACTGCATTTGGATTTGCCTGCTCCAGCAATTCATCTTCGCAACCACTTAACGTACTTAGTAAGAGTACGAAAATCAACGTATATTTTAATATATTTCTCATTTTATAATTCTTTTGATATTAAAAATCAACTTGTACTCCCATTAAAAACTTACGGGTAACAGGGTAACTCCCCTTATCAATACCTCTGGTTGAGACACCATTTCCACCAACTTCAGGATCGTAACCGTCATAGTTCGTGAATGTAAATGCATTTTGAGCGGTACAATAAACTCTCAGTTTATCAAAGTACTTTCCTGTAATTTTTTTAGGAAGTGTATAACCTAAGGTAATATTTCGTACTCTCAAGAAATCAGCATCTTCCAGGAAGTAATTTGAACGGGAACGAAAATTATCGTGTTCTGAACTCGATCTAGATGACATGATATCAGAATCAGGATTTTGTGGTGTCCACATCCGAGCAAGATCTTTATGACGGCCCATTGAGTAAGCAAATAGTTTTGCTCCGTTAAAAACCTTATTTCCATTCGAATAGAACAACTGTGTACTCAAATCAAATCCTTTATAATCAACAGTAAGATTTAAACCAACCTCGAATTTAGCCTGACCAGAACCTTGGTAAGTACGATCATCATCATCAATAACTCCATTCTTATCAGTATCGATATAGATTAGATCACCCAACTGAGCATTGGGTTGAATCGCTGATGTAGAACCATCTTCGTTGGTATGCACATGAGCTGCCAATTGTTCTGCTGTTTTAAAAATTCCATCTGTAGGAATCAAAAAGAACGCACCAGCCTCGTAACCCGGAACCATATAAGTTGTCATATCCTGCTGAGTTGCACGCCAGCTACCAGGCTTACTATCAGCCAATGCAATTTTTTCTAAATCTTCACCTAAATCGGTAATTTCATTTATGTTACGTGTAAAAGTACCTGAAACTTGCCAGTTCATTCCAAAGCTTGTTCTCTCTTTGTAATAAGTACCAATCTCAAAACCTTTGTTCACCATATTACCAACATTGGAAGTTATTGAATTGTAATTTCCCCAATCACCAGTTATTGTTGTCCCTGATGAAGCAGGTAAAAGAACATTTAAAAGCATGTCTTGCTTGTCGTTCTTATACACATCAGCTGTCAAACTAAATTTACCATCGAACATTAATAAATCGACACCAATGTTCTGAGAAATATTTGTCTCCCATTGTACCATTGGATTACCATAACCTCTTTGAATAGCTCCAGAACCCAATTCATCACCACTTTCAGGTCCCCATACATAATCTATATTAGCATCTACATAAGCGGCATACAAATAAGGTGAAATTCCCTGGTTACCCACTTCACCATAACTCAATCGAAGTTTTAAATTATCAATGCTGGTAACTGATTCCATAAATTTTTCTTCACTAATGTTCCAACCTGCGGAAGCACCATAGAATTCTTTGTATCTGTTATCCTCACCAAAATTTGAAGATCCATCGTAACGAACACTCGCACTAAAAAGATAACGATCGTCATAGTTGTACTGCAAACGTGCTAACTTACCCACAATTCCATGTTCTGAATCATTGCCCGTAATGGCAGTATTTGATGCACCTCCATCAAAAACAGAAACATCATTACTGATAAAATCTCTTTTTTGTGTAGATACATTATCCTTTATTGTTTTCTCAACAGTATAACCAACTAAAGCGGAGAAAGTATGTTTGTCAAATGTCTTCGTATAATTCAGAAGATTTTCCATTGTATACTTATTTGAAGAGGAAAAGTCTTCAGTCAAAATAGCATCTTCACGACTTCCTAATTTATTAATTGCACCATCCTCATCGTAAACAAGATATTGTGGTTGCCAGAATTCACGGTGATAATTCCAATGATTCATACCTAAATTAACTTGGTAGGTTAAACCTTTTGTAATTTCATATTTTAGATTGGCTGCCAGATTGTAAGAATCTTCGATTCGATCATCCTTTTGCTTTAATAATTTAGATAAATACCCAACATGATCAGGATTATTACCTGGAATTATAACAGAATTAGTAGTCGTTTCTAAACTTCCAAGAGGCTGACGATAGGGTCCCTGAAACATCGCAAATTCATACAATCCCCATGGTTCCTGCTCTTTATTCGAATGCATCATAGCAATACTAACAAAGGCATCAAATTTACCCTTTTTCAGACTCGCATTTGCTCGGGTTGTAAAACGATCGTAACCCGATTGACGAAGAATACCATCCTGGTTAAAGTAATTGGTATTTACATTAAAAGTAATACCATCACGTCCACCGGAAAAACTCACATTATGACTCTGAACAGATGCATTATCATTTGTAATTGCACCCACAAAATCGGTATCATAATCCATTGCATTCGGATTGTAATGCAATATACTAGAGTGTGAGCCCTGCATAACCTGCATTTGCTCATCTACATATAGATGCTCTGCAGTATTCAATAGTTCTGTTCCAGAAGTAATATTCTGGATACCATAGTAAGAAGAAAAGCTCACCTTTGTTTTTCCTTCTTTACCTCTTTTAGTTGTAATTAAAATGACACCATTCGATGCACGCGTACCATATACCGCAGCCGATGCTCCATCCTTTAAGATATCAACAGTTTCAATATCTTCCGAAGCAAGGTTTGGATTTCCATTATAAGGAATTCCATCTACAACATATAATGGACCGGAATCACTGGAAATAGAACCCAATCCACGAATTTGGATATTGGCCTGATCTCCTGGACGTCCACTACTTTCGACTACACTAACACCCGCAATTTTCCCTTGCAGTGATTTGGTGAAATCAGATGACACGATCTGCGACATTTCTTCTGACTTAATAGATGAAACAGCTCCCGTCAATTCAATTTTCTTTTGTGTACCATAACCGACTACAACAACTTCGGATAGTTCGGCGAAGTCAGGTGCAAGATCAATTTTCACACTTGTTTCACCCGAAAGAGCGACTTCTTGCGTCACATAACCAATAAAGGACACAATAAGTGTACTATTTTCTGATGTATTTATATTAAACACACCATCAATATCACTGGTTGTTCCAATACTTGTTCCTTTTACGACAACGGTTGCGCCAGGAAGCGCAGTTCCATCTGAGGAATCGTAAACAGTACCAGTAATTCTTTTTTCTTGAGCAATAGTACTTGCTGCAAAAAACAGACATAGGAATGCCAATAACAATATTGACTTTCCATTAATTCTAATAATTTCTCTCATAAGAAAGCATTTTTCATTTACAGATTAGGATTAAAAAAAAACGTTACTTTTTAGACTAGACCCAAATCTATTTGATTTTGTTTTGTGAATACGGACCTATTTCACTGTAAACTATATGTGTATTTGATAACAAAGGGCAAAATCGATAACTTGACGGTGGTGTTTGATAACGTTTGCGATATCTTATATCAAACCCCAATGGCTTAAAAGGGAAAATTTGATTATTTTTACTTTCTGTAGATAATTTCCGCCTAAATCCACATTGAACATGATAAAAAAATTATACAAGTATCTTATTTTAGTCAGTATTCTAACAGCGTATTTTTTACCCAATAAATCTTATGGAAATATTGAGAATAAAGAAGCCTATTCTTTTTTTCAATTAAAAGGATTACCTCAAAATGATGTTAACTGTATTTATAAAGACAGTAAAGGTTTTATGTGGATTGGAACTTTAGATGGACTCCATAGATTTGATGGATATTCCTACAAGACCTACCAAATATCTGATAAACCTGAGAGTATTAGCAGCAATATGATTATAGATATTGCTGAAGACAGTAAAGGAAATATTTGGATAGGCACTTATGGGCGGGGAATTTGCAAACTAAACCCAATTACTGAAAAATTCACTATTTACCATACTACCGGAAAAGATGGTTACAGAATAAATAGCGATGACATTACCTGCATGACTATTGATAAGGAGGATGTTATTTGGATTGGGAATTGGTATGGTTACACGCGAATAAAACTTGATGAAAAATCTGATGCTATTGCAGAGATTATCACTATTTCACTTGAAAATATCTCAAAAAACGATTTAAATATTACCCGAAAAATCTATAGAGACGATTTCACTGTTGTGAAAAAAATCTATCAGGATAAGGGTGGACAAATTTGGATAGGGACAAACGGAAAATTGATTAGACTATTAACCCCATACGCCAATAACGATCAAATGAAATATGAATCATTTGATTGTCAGGCTGAAAACTTTTGCGAATACGAAGATGGCTTTTTAATAGGTGGCCCCAGTATCAGTGCTGTTCAAAAGCAAGCTGACGGAAGTTATGAAATAAGCCCTATTATGGATATTACCACTAATGCCATGGTATATAAAAACCAAAAAATATGGTTGGGAAATAGATTCGGGATTACATGTTTACAATACAAGCCTAAGAAAGGATGGCAAATTGAACTACAACTAAACAAGCAGAGTTTAAAAGATCAATTCCCAAGCAATATCGTGACCTGTTTATCAGAAGACGAAAGCGGTCAAATATGGGCTGGAACAAGAGCTGGTGGTATCTATACCATCAACTTAACCCAAAAGAAATTCCATCATTACAAAAAAACAGACAATAAAGGGTCCGTGAGTAGTAATTTTATTCAGGCGGTATTTGAAGATCATGCAAAAAACCTTTGGATTGGCACCGAGGATGATGGGGTCAATTTCCTTTCACGAAAAAATTCCAGCAACTATACAAATCGCTTTCAACACATCCAGATAAATCCAGATTCTCTTGAAAACAGGGCATATTGTATTGAAGAAACCCTTACTCCAAAATCCAAAATTCACAAAAGTCTTATTTGGATTGGAACGAGCCACGCAACTAATCTTGTTGCAATTGATCCTGTTAGTCTGGAAAAGAAATCCTTGCCCAGTTTTATTTCCAATATTGGATTTGTATTTTCACTGGAAACTCAGGGAGACAGCGTTTTATGGGCTGGAACTTATGGTGAGGGTTTATGGAAATTTAGTCTTGATAAAAATGGAGATATCACTAAGTATAAAAATTTCACTCCTGAAAAGAAATCAAAATCACACGTTTCATCACGAATTATTAGGGACTTACTTTTAGATAAACATGATAACTTATGGATTTCAACGGATAAGGGGCTAAATAGGATAAGTGCTCAAGAATTGAATAAGGTAGATCCATTGATACAAAACTTTGAAAATGAGAAAGTAATACACAATGATTATTTCCTGCAAATATATGAGACTCTAAATGGAAAACTTTGGATGGGCAGTATGGGGGGTGGACTTATTTCCTACTCCTATGACAATAACAAGTCAGAACATCATTTTTCTAAAATAACTAAAAAAGATGGCTTACCTAATAATACGATCAAGTCGATTCTGGAAGATGATAAAGGCTATCTGTGGCTTGCAACAAATAAGGGGCTTAGCAGATACAACCCTGCAAATGGTGATATTGTAAATTATGACTCGGCAGATGGATTACAACATGATGAATTTAGTGAGATTTGTGCCTATAAAAGATCCAATGGCCAATTAATATTTGGTGGAATAAATGGCTTTAATGTATTTAACCCGGAACAAATTACCAAAGATAGCGTACCGCCTAAATTGTTCTTAACTGATTTTTATATCTTAAATAAAATTGTTGAGCCCGGACAAAACATCAATGGAAAAACAATCCTTAAAAATAGTATTGAACATACCGATAATATTGAATTAGACTATCAGCAAAATAGTTTTTCGATTGGTTTTTTAGGCTTACACTACAATGCACCTCAGAAAAACAAATACAAATACACACTGGAAGGTTTTGACCCAGATTGGTATAGTGCTGCAGCATCGTATCGAATTGCCAAATACACAAATATTCCTGCAGGAGAGTACACTTTTAAGGTGATGGCATCGAATAGTGATAATATTTGGGTCGAAAAACCTGTCGCAATTAAAATAAAAATTAATTCTCCCTTTTATCTAAGTACTTATGCCTATCTATTTTATGTACTACTAATTTTTATTGGTGGCTACATAGCATATCGGGTATTTAGACTGGCTACACTAAGAAAAAAAGAATTTTTAATTGCAGAAATGGAGAAAAAGAAGGTGGAGGAGATTGCTCAAATCAAGCTTCGCTTTTTCACAAATATTTCACACGAGTTTAGAACCCCCTTAACCTTAATAACAACTCCACTTGCAAAACTAATTAGTAAAAACAAAGAGCTTTCTGAAGACGAACGACTTAAAAATTACAATCTCATTAATCAAAATGCTAATTTTATGCTTCGACTTATTAATCAACTAATGGATTTTAGGCGTTTGGAGCAAGATCTGATTGAATTAAAATTAGAGAACATAGAATTAAATCAGTTTGTAAAATATATCATCAAAACATTTGAGCCTTTGGCTGAGCAAAAGAATATCACCTTTTTGTTTGAAGGAACTGATAATGATTTAACGATTTGGGCTGATGCTGGAAAAATTGAGAAGGTAATTTATAATTTATTATCCAATGCATTTAAGTTCACACCAAAAAACGGATCTATTACTATTGAAATTGAAGATTCGGAACAAGATAATAGTGTGCGGATTTTCATTTCAGATACAGGAATTGGAATTGCTGCGAATGAACAAAAACTAATCTTTGAGAGATACTATCAATCGACCAAAAAAGACAAACAATCATATGGAGGTACTGGAATAGGCTTAGCTCTTTGCAAAGGACTAGTTGACTTGCACAAAGGTACAATAGAAGTAACCAGCGAAAAAAATAAAGGCACAAGCTTTTCGGTAAAACTACATAAGGGGAAAAGTTGGATGAAAATTGACACTTTAGATATTGTATCACCACAAACAGAACAGGTACATTTTGAAGATGAAAAAGAAGAATCTCTTGTTAAATTAGCCCTTGCTGAAGATGTGGTAATCAAAAAAAATCATTACAAAATTCTTTTGGTTGAAGACAACATCGATTTAAGAGAAGTAATTGCTGATATTTTTAACGATTACTTTATCGTTTTTCAGGCAAATGATGGAGTTCAAGGCTTCGAGAAATGCATGAATAATCATCCTGATGTAATAATTAGTGATGTGATGATGCCAAATATGAATGGTATTGAATTGTGTCGCAAAATAAAAGAAGAAGAAGCTGTCAGTCACATTCCCGTTTTATTACTAACCGCTAAAAATACAATAGAATCTCAGCTAGAGGGGTTCAAAACAGGTGCAGATGCTTATATTCCCAAACCCTTTAACGCAGATATTCTTAAAGCCAGAGTTATCTCATTAATTAACAACCGGGAAAATCTTCGTAAGAAATTCCAAAAGGAAATAGAAATTAATCCAATGATTATTGCTAATTCCCCCGCAGATGCCAAATTTCTTGACCAAATACTTTCACACATCGAAAAAAATCTCTCTGACTCGGATTTTTCAGTTGAAAAACTAGCAGGTCTATATGGTGTTTCCCGAATTTACTTAAACCGTAAAATAAAAGCACTTACCGGTGAAACCTCGAATGAATTTTTAAGAAACATTCGATTAAAGCATGCAGCTGAATTATTAAAGCAAAATGTACTTACTGTATCGGAAGTAACCTGGCAAGTTGGATACAATGATTTACGCACTTTCAGGACCAGATTCAAAGATAAATTTGGAGTGAGTCCATCCGAGTATTCTAAAAACTCAGAGAATTAACATAGACATTAAAAAGGCAAATTTGAGCACTAATGAGTTCAAATTTGCCTTTATTAGCCTTAGATAAACAATTCTTTAATTTTTAACAAAGGGGAATGACTGAAAAGTATTTCCGCGAAGCCTTAACACATAATATCCTTTTGATAAAAAGTTAACATCAATTTGAAGTTTGGAAGATAAATTTGAAATATCCGATGTAAAAACAACTTTACCATTTAAGGAAACAAGTTCGAACCCATTAAAATCATTTGATTCTCCAAGCTCCACGTTTAGGATAGAACAGGTTGGATTTGGATACAATTTCACCTTCGAATTTTCCAAAGTATTGGAAGACGGTATATCGAAAATTCCAACAGTAACATTCTCGGCACGTACAATTTCTTTGCTAAATTCATTAGCTCTCATCGCAACACTGCTGATGTAACCACCTGCTTCAGTAAATTCAACAGAAATCGTATTGTTTGCTTTAAGTAATGGATAGGGAACAGGTATTTCAAGCACTCCAAAAAAGCTTTCTCGCTGAGTCTGAAGACCTCCTCTAAAATTTTCCGGAACGGAAAGTTGCACTCCATTAACCATGACTTTGGGATGTAAAGATTTTCCATGAGCACGTCCAATTCCCAAACGAAGAACAGCTTCTCCATATGCTCCGGTTTCAACACCACTAATTGTGAATGATTCAGGAGTGTTGGCAAGTATTGGCTTATAATATGTACTCGCATAATACTTAAGCTCGTCTGATGTTTCATCAATATCAATTGCTGAAGCATACGTGTATTCAAGAATCATTGTTCCTTCAGCTCCTAAAGTAAAATCTTTGGGATCAAGGCTAACAACAGACTCATCCAGAACCGGTTTATCACCCTCCAAATACAAGTTCTTTATTTTTAGTGACTGTAAATCCTGACTAGCTCCCTGAATATTCAAACTAACATTTACAGCAGTAAACTCCAGGTTATTCAGTATCACATAAGCCTTGTTGCCATCCACGTAAACATCCGTCATAACATCAGGGTTTGTAGACTTAGAATCAACTCGGATTCCCTTTACATCAGACCACAACTGATATACTTTTACCATTTCGGTATACACCCAATCGCCGGTATAACTGCTTGGTTCATTTTCTTTTCGCATTAGTCTATGCGAGTAAGTATTATTAACATCCGTAGTTCCCCACTCTGCTTTAATAGGAAGAAAATCAATGGTTTTGTTGATGATATCAGCCCTCTCCATAAATTGCATTCTCATGGAATTAACCGATTTCATATGATGCCAATCCCGAAGAGGTGACCATGCTCCTTTCAAATCATGAGATACGCCTCCAAACTCTGAAACCATAAATGGTTTCACCTTACCAAATGACAAATAGCTGTATTGTTCCATCATGTCAAAAGTAGCTTCCATATTACTTCCTTTTCGATACTTTTGCTTTCCGCCTTGCGCTGCGAAATCGTATAAGTGAATGGTCCAATAATCCATATTGTCACCGCACATATCCAGAAACAACTTCCAACGCTCTTCCCATTGCTTGAAATCATTCTTTTCAAAATCAGGAAAGGCGGTGCAAAAACCTCCAATTTGAATGCTTGAATTTGGATTGTATTTTCGGATCTCTTTTGCAACGGAATTGTGAAATTTAAATATTTCTTCAGGCTGATCCGTTCCGTGATCAACCAACCAATACAAAGGCTCATTAATAATTTCAACATACTTTGGTTGTGGTTTGCCAGTAGTTCCTCCTGTCCCATATGTATCACGAATGTATCTTCCCATGTATTCTCCGGTAGCTGTTCCTAAAGGTTCTGTATCTGTATCTACTTGTGAAAGAGCCCATCCTTTTTTTGTTTCCTGCCCATCAGGCCAGAAAGGATGAAGTTGAGCACACAAAATCTGATCGTTCCGAAACTCATAGGCATGATACTGAGTTTTACTCCCGTAATTTATCTTATTACTTTCTCCCGAAGAAGTAATGCTGGCAGGACTCGCAAATCCAGTCCTATCGGGATCTTCAAGCACAACCTGATTCAAATTCCAGGCCATACCTCCCGTATTTCGTCCCAGATAAACATCATAACCATTCAAAAAATGATCTTGAAGGTCTGGAGTAAAATTAGTACCATCCCATTCTTGCTCACTTATATCAGAATGAATTGCAACGAATTTATTTCAATCGAAGCTGGTTACATTACCCAGGCTTCGTTTTACATTTAAATTGACATCAATAGTAATATCCTCTGGCTCTATCGCCTGCACTCCACCAATAGAAATGGCGCAAACAAATAGAAGTAAACCGATTTTATTCATAATGCAAAATTTGAATTCAAATAGTAATAATAATGATGATACAAACTCCAATACCTATTCAAAACGAATATCATGAGAACATTGCAGTTTAATAATCACTTGCTTTTGGTTTTTCCACCCCACTCTTGTAATCCTTCCCATTTTGACGAGTCATGTCATCAAAGAAGCGCAAGTAATTACCATAGGTGTACTTTCCATTTCTCTTCTGCATCTTTTCCCTCATTCCGTTAAACTGCTTTGTAGCCGTAGCCTGATCACCAATTAAAAAGAAATAATCATTAGCAGATAATTCGTTTCCTTTTTTATCCATCAACTGAAGCTTTATAAAAAACTTCTTATCAACAGATTTTAAAATATCCTCGTCAATATCAAAGAACTTTTTAGCACTATTTTCAGCGATCGCTGCAACATCATAATTACTCGATGTAAGCACTTTACCCTTATCATCCTCAATGGTAAATTTGATTTTGCAATTCTTGTAATTGGTGTAGAAATCATTAATCACCCAAATCTCACCCTTCAGAGCTTCATCATTATGCCAACGTCGTTTTTTAAAGTTGAAACTAACCAAGAGTGGCTGATACGCTTTTTTCACAAAATCGTAAGAACGTTTCGGTTGCTGATAATTATCAACGATTCCCCATTTCATATCAGGCCAATAAGTAATAAAATGACAGAGTGCGATTCCACTTAAACGTGGTTTATGACGACGAAAATACTCTATCCCATTCTGGAAAATTATACCTTGAGCATCCTGAGTGGCATTCACAAATTCCTCTAAAGAGCCAATTCTTTCTTCCCCAAACACGTCGAAATTTTGCATTTTTAAGCGATCCAAATCTGCCCAATGGTGTCCCCAACTCAATCCTGGAGGCCACATTTCGTCTTCAGGAATAAATTTCTTAAGACTTTCAACAGATGGAACCGAAGTGATTGCAAACTCCGGAACAATAGGATAATCAAGCGTTTGATACCAATCTTCCATCAATGCAAAGCCCATACTGTAGAAATATTTTAGTGCATGCACGGCCTCTTTTGGTTTAAAGCCTGCCTTTTGAGACATTTCACAAGTTAATGGTGAATCGGGTACGAAAGGTAACTTTACGTAACTTTGCAGTGAATCTCCCAATGCCTCCAGAAAACCGACAGCAAACAACGGATCTGCCGTGCGCAACAGCATCTCCTCACCACCTTCCATCATAATCAAAGAAGGATGATTTCGGCGTTCTTTAATCACCAATACCGCTTCATGAATGATATCATCCAATAATTTTTGATCTCTAGGTAGATTGCCTGTTCCTAAAGGAACGACATCTTGCCAAACGGTTAATCCAGCCTCATCGCAAAGTTCATAAAATTCAGGAATTTCGGGTGGATGCCATCCGAAAATACGAATATTATTCATGTTTGCCTCTTTGGCCAGCTTAATTAAAGTTGCGTATTCATCAGGGGATGTTCGTCCTACAAAGATATCCGGTGGTCCACCCCAACAAGCTGATCTGATAAAATGGTTTTTCCCATTTATTAATGTTGTACGAGGAAAACTAACCTCATCTTTCGTGAAGCCAGGATTCCAAGCCATTGTAACTTCTCGAATACCAAATGTTACTTCTCTAAAGTCATGATTAACCTGTCCTTCTTTTACTGAGATCCTCGCTTTGTAGAGGTTTGGTTTCCCTAAATCCCAAGGCCACCAAAGCTTCGGTTTTTCGACATGGATGTTCTGTACAAATTTATGCAATCCAGGTTTCACCTTTTTTGTTAGTTCGACTGTAATGTTCTTCGATTCAAAATTTTTGCCTTCAATAGATGCTATAAAAGTCATTTCCTTTGGAACATCGCTGGTATTTTCCACACTCAACTCTAAACCAACTTCTGCTGTTTCATCCTCATTAATAATCGTATTGGCATATACATCCTTGATACGAACCTTGCCTGTCGAAACCATTTTTACGGGACGCCAAATTCCAAAAGGAATCAAATCGCGCCAGTAATCGCCAAACCAGGGTGTTTTTTTACCAGCCACCTTCGCGTTCACTTGTGGTGGTGGGTCGAGTTTCACCATCAATAAATTAGTGCTCTCCAAGCGATGTTTCGAAACTCGTAACGCATCATTAATATCAAATGAAAATGGTGAAAAAGCACCTTCATGACGCCCCAAATGATGTCCGTTCAACCACACATCACAACTGTAATCAACACCTTCAAAATCCAAACGAACTACCTGATCGCTTATGTCCTCGGTTACATTAAACTGTATGGAATACCACCATTCGTATTGTTGCACCCATTGTGCCTTCACACTATTACGTCCAAAATAAGGATCTTCAATGGCACCAATTTTCCATAAATCTGTAAAAACATCACCAGGTACTTCAGCAATATTCCAAACCAGAGTTTCAATATCCTCAGGTGGTAATTCATGTAATCCTTGCTTAACTCCCTCGCCTGGCAGCATCATTTTCATTTTCCAACGCATGCCACTCAGATCGCGTACAACCTGACTGTTCTCCTTATGTGAGTTGATCGACCCTGGTTGCGCATATAAATTACAGCATGAGATTGCACTCAACAAGGCTATAATTAAACATTTGGCCATTCTTATCATATTTTCAGTATTAGGTTTTTTCATAAAAAAAAGGTTGTTTCACAACTACGTTCTGAAACAACCCCTACACACTAACTCTAAATCCAACTAATCTAATATCTATTTGGCTTTAGGAGCCTCACCTATAGCCACGTGGGTTGTTACTCTTCTTGATGTAAATCGTCTAATGTATTGATAATCTGAATTCATATACTCGTGAGTCAATCCCCAACGAAGAATTTCTGTAGGTTCTTTTTCTATATCAGCAGAACGGTTTAATCCAATTGCATGTGGAGCTCCTTTTATGGATGATTTGATTGAAAAATTAATTCCATCCGGAGACCATTGTATTGTGTTTTTCTCAGGACCATCTGTAGTAATCAATGATGCAACACCACCATTATATGGCCAAACGCATATCTCATGTCCGCTATTAGATATTGGGTTGTAAGGAGATTTTACGTAAGGTCCTTTAGGATTATCAGCAATAGCTAAACCATGTCGAATTTGACGTCCTCCAAAAGTAATTTCTTCTCCCATTTGTTCTCCTTTATAGTACAAGTAAAATTTACCATTAAAAGGAATGATGCATGGATCATGAACTTTATGACTATCAAAATCACCTTTCTTAATTACATTAAAGCGATTATCGTCTGTGCCTTTCCAAACACCGTTATCAGCCGGACTTAAAATAGGCTCTTCTGATTTCGTCCAAGGACCATTAGGTGAGCTGGACCATGCCAAACCTACTTGATTCTTTACACGCACATTGTAAGGCGACTTTACAGTTTGATAAGACAAATAATAAGTTCCTTCCCATTCCATTACTTCCACAGTAAAAACCGAACGATCGTCATAAGCTCCTTTGGGGCCTCTTGGTACCGCTAAGCCTTCTTCTTTCCAGGTTATTCCATCCTCTGATGTTGCGTACCAAATATCACATCGATCCCAAGGAAATACTTTTTCATTTTCTATATCACCAGCAAAACCTTGTGTTGGCCCGGTACTTTTAGTATACCACACATAGTATTTACCATCAATTTTTAAAAGAGCACTTGGGTCTCTTCTCACGACACCTTCTTCATAGGCCAAATCGCCTTTTAAATCTGAAACTTCAAATTCAATAAACCATTCATTCCCTAATTTATCCCACTTTAAAGCTCTTTTTGATGCAGCGCTTAAATGATCCTTATCAGTTATGCCCAAACGATCAAAATCCTGCTCACTGTATTGGCTTACATCAAACTCTTCCTGAGTATGCTTGTCACTCGTACATCCAATGAATGTCATAAAAAAAGCAACAACTATGAAATTAAGTATTCTCTTCATATCGACCTTAAACTAAAATTTGTATTTGTTTCCGAGTCAATGTTAAGAAGAAAACATGAGCGTATCAGCACGTATTTAGCTACTTAAACAGTGTGTATTTGATAATAAGGTGCGTATTTGATAATATATAGGGGGTAGATGAGATGAAGTATCGTTTTTAAATTAACAATTCCAGAAAATTTAATTCTCGTTAAAAGTTACCAACTTCAAAATAAGTAGGTATAGAAACAATTAGAAGGACTAAAAAAGAATAAATATTCATACGATTATAATTTTAAGTTTTTGTCATATGGCCCCGAAAGCTTTCGGGATTACCATGCTGAGATAATCATCTCCCTGTGTGTCAAAATCACTTTGGCATGGACGTTTCATGTAAAAAAAAACCTGCCCCAATAGGACAGGTTTAGTAAAAATTATCAAAATAATCTAGAATAAGTAGATCCAATTATTTTAGTTCCACTTCTGTTATATTACTATAATTTTTTCCGCGGATATTTTCAAATTCAGTAAGCATTTCTTTCAATTTCTCAGGATTAGTCGTTGCTAAATTGTTTTGCTGATCAATATCTTCTTTAATATTGTAAAGTTGATAAGCCTTTGAATTCCCTATCTCAATATTCACTTGCTTTAGAATCGGAGTACCCTCATATGGAGGAATCATTATCCAATTTCCTTTACGAAATGCAGTTTTAGAATTTGCTTCAACAATCAGGTTTTCTCTTCCTTTGTCGCTCTCTCCCAATAATGCACTTAGCATATCCTGACTGTCTGTTTTTGGAGCTTCGACACCAATTAATTTGGCTATTGAAGCCATTAAATCCATCTGACAAACCAAAACATCTGATTCTTGCGGCTTAATTTTACCTTTCCAATAGGTGATAAATGGAATTCTTGTGCCTGCTTCGAATAAACTGTATTTTCCACCTCTAAATGGTCCTGAAGGTTTGTGCTTTCCTAATTTCTCAACGGCATCATCGTTATAACCGTCATTCAACACCGGACCATTATCGCTTGAGAAAACGATTAAAGTATTCTCCAATAAGCCTTCTTCCTTCATTGTTTTCATGAACTCTCCTATGGTCCAGTCGGCTTCCAAAATTACATCTCCACGTGCACCCATTCCCGATTTTCCAACAAAAGCAGGATTTGGAGTACGAGGTACATGAGGCTGTTGCAATGCGTAATACAAAAAGAAGGGTTCACTTTTATGATCTCGTACATATTGCTGAGCCAATTTCAAAAAGTGACCAGACATTTCTTCATCAACCCATTTCGCCTTTTCGCCACCTTTCATGAATCCAATTCTAGGAATTCCATTCACAATAGTCCCATTGTGACCATGATGCCATTTCAATCTACAAAGCTCTGGATTCTCAAGTCCGGTTTGCTGACCCGCAAAATTCTCTTTGTAGCTTACTTCAATGGGATCATTAGCATCTACACCAACAACATTCCCATTATCGATAAATACAGTAGGAACACGATCTTGAGTCGCAGCCATAATATACGAATAATCGAATCCAACTTCGTTAGGACCCGGAGTTATGTGTTTGTTCCAATCCAAAGCACCATCACCCAAACCTAAATGCCACTTGCCTACAACACCTGTATGGTATCCGTTTGCTTGCATCATTTTAGGAAGTGTAGGTTGATCTGTACCAATTAATAAGGGAGCACTGCCAGCAAGTATCTTTGCATCTTTATTTCTCCAAGGATAAGATCCTGTTAACAGTGCATATCTACTTGGCGTGCAAGTTGCTGATGATGCATAACCATTGGTGAATCGGATTCCTCCTTCGGCAATTGCATCAATATTTGGTGTTTGCAATTCAGTTGCGCCATATGAACTTAAATCGCCGTAGCCCAAATCATCCATATAGATAACCACAACGTTTGGTTTTGCACTCTTCTCTTCATCCGTTTTTTTTGCTGGTTGACATCCTGCAATTAAAATTGGCACTAATAAAATCGACCAGATTAAATTTTTCATTTTCATAAACTTCATTTTTTAATCAGCAATAAATACTTTTGAGCTATTATTATTTTGAGCGGTGAATCATTTCTGATTACCTATATTAATTCTTACCCTTTACTTATTTCACTTGCCTTCTACATACCGAATACATTCCTAATGAGTAAAAATTATACCTTCGATACTTTTTAGTACAATAGTAGGTATTATGAACCTGTCATAATAGTGGTATATAAACAATTTTTAAGGGGGCATTTGATATTTCCTAAACATCTACAACTACAATGCTTGAACTAATTACATAAACTTGCCTTTACAGAATTAGTAGAGATATGACGAATCGCATTTTTCGGAAAACAGATAATCCTTATCTTGTAGCATCTACAAAACACTAAAAAGAAACAAAATACTATGAAACGTCCATGTATAAAGCTTTCTACACACAGGGAGATGATTATATGGTAAGTTCCATATGACAAAAACTTAAAATTATAAACATATGAAAAATATTTTTGTATTTACCCTTGTACTAATTGGCATCTCCTTTTCATCCATGGCTCAATATGCTGATTATTTTACAAGTGCTACAATGCGTCTGGACTATAACCATGTGGGAAATTCGGGTGAAGAACACTTCGCTTTCGATCAAATGGTGAATGATGGCGACTGGGCAGGCAGTAAAACTGTTTTACTTGACAATCTGAAACTGGGAAAATATTTTTTCGAAGTAAAAGACTCTAAAACTGGTACACTGCTCTACTCACGAGGATTTGCAAGTATTTATGGCGAATGGGAAACTACACCGGAAGCAAAAACAGAATGGGGAAGTTTTCATGAATCTCTTCGTTTTCCCTGGCCTAAAAATGAGGTGGCTGTCACAATATCAAAACGTAATATTAACAATGGCTTCGATCCCATATGGACTTATAATGTGAATCCAAAACATTACCGTTCATTCTCCAGCCCAGTAAAAAATCATTACAATACAATTGATATTGTAGTGAACGGAAAACCTGAACATCAAGTTGACATTGTTGTTTTAGGAGAAGGTTACGCAAAAGAAGATATGGGGAAATTTAAAAAGGATGCACAGCGCTTTGCTGAAGTTCTTTTAAATACCGAACCTTATGCTTCATTTAAGGATAAATTTTCGATCAGAGCGGTAGAAACTCCATCTCCCGATTCTGGCGTGAATCATTCTCATCAGGATATCCACACCCGATCAGCTCTTTCAGTTACCTACGGAGCTTTTGATTCGGAACGATATGCGCTTGGGTTCGATAATAAAACCATTCGGAACGCAGCAGCAGCAGTACCCTATGAATTTACGGCCATTTTAATGAATGACTCCATTTATGGTGGTGGCGGTATCTACAACTTATACATCACTGCTGCGGTTGATAATGCTTTTCAGGAATACTTGTTTGTTCATGAATTTGGTCATCATTTTGCTGATTTGGCTGACGAGTATTACACATCTGCAACAGCTTACGAAATGGACGCCAAGCATTTGGAACCTTGGGAACTAAATGTAACGGCCAATGCTGATCCCGAAACAATTAAATGGAAAGACATCGTTACTCCTGGCACACCAATTCCAACTCCATGGGAGAAAGAAAAATACGATGAGAACAGCATTGCCGTTCAGAAAAAGCGTGTTGAGTTACGAAAATCTAAAGTTGATGAAAAAGTAATGGAAGATTTCTTTCTGAAACAAAAAGCATGGGATAATGAGCTTTTATCCAATATGAAATATAGTGGTAAAGTAGGTGCTTTCGAAGGAGCTCAATACAAGTCAAAAGGTTTGTACCGAAGTGCTGCAAATTGCATCATGTTTACCCGTCACGATAAATTTTGCCCTGCCTGCCAACGGGCAATCAAACTGGTAATCGATCAAAACACGAAGTAAAAACGAAAGCTGGATAAACTAAAAAGCGATTCATATTTAAATGAATCGCTTTTTTTTAATACCTCTCAAAAAGAGTAGACCCAAGCCTTTCAACTCTTATTTCCAAACACATACAACCTCTACAATAAAATATCCCGACTTCTTTGAGGCCGGGATATTTTTTAATTCTTTTTAAATACGATTTACATCTTGCCGATATTCAATTGCCATTTCCAGGCTGAAAGAAGGGTCGCATCAAGAGTACTCTCTGCTTTCCATCCTAATTCTTCATTTGCTAAGGTGGTATCGGCATATATTTGTTCGATATCGCCAGCTCGACGAGCTACTATTTTATGAGGAACTTTCTCTCCTGTTGCTCTTTCGAATGATTTAATAATCTCAAGAACAGAAACTCCATTACCTGTTCCAATATTAAAATATTCGTAATTTTCCTTGTTCTTGTTTTTTAATAGCCTTTCAATAGCTACTACATGTGCCTTGGCTAAATCTACAACATGAATGTAGTCGCGAATGGCTGAACCATCGGCGGTATCATAATCATTACCAAAAACACTCAACTCTGGACGAATACCAGCCACAGTTTGTGTTAGGAAAGGAATTAAGTTATTGGGTACGCCCAATGGCAACTCACCAATTTTAGCAGTTGCATGTGCCCCAATTGGGTTGAAATACCTTAGTGCGATTCCTTTTAATGATGGATATGCTTTAATCGTATCTCGAATGATATCCTCACAAATAACTTTCGTATTTCCGTAAGGTGATTCAGCTTCTTTTCTTGGTGTTTGCTCCGTTACCGGTAAATGCTCTGGCTGTCCATATACAGTACAAGAAGATGAAAACACAAGATTAGATACATTAAACTCAATCATTGAATCCATGATATTTAGTAAAGAGCTCAAGTTATTATGATAATACATCAATGGTTTATCAACCGATTCTCCAACCGCTTTCGATGCAGCAAAATGTATAATTGCTTCTATATCTGAATATTTCTGAAAGAAATCTTTTACTTTTTGTTTGTCCGTTAAATCAAACTGCTCGAATTTTGGTCGAATGCCGGATATTTTCTTAATCTGATCCAGCACTTCAATTTTTGAATTCGAAAGGTTATCAACAATCACAACATCGTAGCCACTGTTTTGCAATTCCACAACGGTATGTGATCCTATAAAACCGGTTCCTCCGGTAACAAGAATTTGTTTGCTCATTTAGTTTAATTTAGGATTAACAATAAAAACAAATTTACATTAGTTGACTTTCAAAAACAATAATAGTGAAGTCTAATAGTTGATAAAGGCAGATAACTTCACAATTAATTAAACTAAGCTTGTAATCTTCTTACTGAATGTTTACTTATTCTGTAGAATTCGCTTTTATCAAGTTTTAAACTTCTGTTGTTCCCCCTTCTTTCATATTTTAAATCTATTGGTCCATTTGTTTTTCATGCACCACAAGAAAAATAAGCCATTCGTACTGAGAAACCAATAAGTGAAGCATTTCAAACTGCGGAATCAAGCCTTTCCAGTATCAAGGGAAAAATTTCAGCTGAAACTAAAAAAGAAGTAAGTTGGGAAGAAACGATAAATTCTGATATGTATTTGGGACCTAAATCTTAGGTAATTGCGTCGGCTTCTATTTCAAAAGAGATACCCAAACCCGGAAGTGGCCCGAATTAAAAAAGCCTGTCTCTGCTGGACAGGCTTATGGTAACAAGCTCATTTAAAATCTATTTCAACTCCTTATTTTTAAGAACTTGCCATGGTATCAATTCTGATTTATAGTAGTTAATATTCATAAATTCAAATCTTTCTTGTTGCATTCCAAGGCGAAATTTATACTCGTCCCATGAATGGTTTTCAACAGGAGACCATCCTAATTCTGCGTAACCTGGAAGACGTGGAAACACAAGAAACTCGATGTCATCCATAGTTTCAACTGTTTCAGTCCAAAGAGGAGCTTCAATCCCCAGAATATCCTTCTTAGCTATTCCTTCTACAATACTTTCCAGAGTCCAATTGTAAGCCTTGTCAACAGGAACAAAACCGGCCCAGTGCAGACCCAATGGACATAATGAATCGTACTGCATATCCATATAAGCAAGTGAAGCAGGAGACATTATAACTTTTACGTTTTGCTTTACGGCCTTTACTGCATTTTCTGGTTTGGTTTGCCAAAACTGAGCCACAGAGCTTTCATCAAGAGATGCAGCAGCAACATCAGCCCATCCCATCATCTTCTTACCATGAGACTGAACAATTTTCTGCACTCTATTCACAAACTTGATGTAATCTTTCTTTTTGGTTACATGCGATTCGTCTCCTCCGATATGAATATACTCACCAGGAGTGATAGCAGCCAATTCGCGAATCACATCATCAACAAATTGGTAGGTAATTTCTTTATCAGTAGCCAAAGTGCTGAATCCAACTCGTGTTCCTGTATACAATTCACAAGCTTTATTATCAGCATTTAATTCAGCATAAGAAGCCAAAGCGGCATTCGTGTGACCTGGCATGTCGATTTCAGGAATAATTGTAATGTAACGCTCCTTGGCATACTGCACAATTTCTTGATATTCTTCCTGTGTGTAGTATCCACCTTTCCCGCCACCAACTTGTGTCTTTCCACCAATTTCTGTTAGTTTAGGCCACGATTTTATTTCAATTCTCCATCCCTGATCATCGGAAAGATGCAGATGCAAAACATTCATTTTATATGCAGCCAAATAATCAATGTATTGCTTAACATCCTCAATACCGAAAAAGTGTCGTACCACATCCAACATGGCTCCGCGATATCCATACTGCGGATAATCCATAATTGTTCCACTGGCAATTAACCAAGGACCTTTCTGCAAACTATCTGATTCTATTTTTGCAGGTAAAAGTTGCCGAATTGTTTGCACTCCACGAAAGATACCTTCAGGTTTAAAAGCCTCCAGAGTGATTTTTTTAGACTCAATGATCAAATTATATCCTTCTTCACCCAAATCTTTTTGGTTCTCATTTATAATCAGAGAGATTCCTCTACTTCCCAAGGGTTTCTTCAACTCTTTTATTTCGGTCTTGAATCCTGTCGAAGGAGCGATGAAATCGGCCAGATAGGCTGCTATTTCTCTTACTTCTTCCTTTCCTGTTTGAATATTAATTTGAGTATTCTTTGTCCATTCGAACGAACTTCCTGTTGCAGTTAAACTTACTGGCTTAGGGATCAGATTTTCCTGATTCAAATCTTTAGGAATCGGTTTTTTGCAAGAAAACAACATCATAGGAATGAATAGTAATGCCAATCCAAATTGTAAGAATTTACTCATATTATCATTTTTTGTTTGTTAATATTTCCCTAATATTGCTTGATTTCCCACAAAATCTAATTCACTTTCGGCTTTGATCGTTCCATATTAAAGCGGCCGCCCCAAGTACTGCAGCATCATCGCCTAATTCTGAAGGCAAGAGGCTAATTTTGTTTTTATACAGAAACAGTAAATTCTTCTCCATTGCCTCACGAACAGGTTCAAAAAGAAGTTCTCCAGCCTTTGCCAATCCTCCAAAAAAGAAAATAGCTTTAGGACTAGTTACCGTAGCAATATTCGCCAAAGTTTCCCCTAACATTTTCCCGGTATAGGCAAAGACTTCCATTGCTAGTAAATCCCCGTCATTGGCCGCGTCGGCAACCATTTTCGCAGTCAATTTATTAAACGGGATTTCTCGCAAAGGACTATCGCCCAAATGTTTTGCCAACATCTTATACACAGTTCGTTTTACTCCGGTAGCAGATACATATGTCTCTAAACAACCTCTTCGGCCACAACCACATTCCCGTCCTTCCGGCCTTACAATAATATGTCCAACTTCCCCGGCAAATCCATCATGTCCGTAAAGCAAATCGCCGTTTACAACAATACCACTTCCCAAACCAGTACCCAGAGTAATCATCATATAGTCAGTCATGTTTTTTGCACCTCCAAATATACGCTCACCCAAAGCCGCAGCATTGGCATCATTGGTAAGTTTTACGGGGACATTCATGCGTTCCTTCACCAAACGGGAAATTTCCAAGCATCCTTTCCACCTTAAATTGGCGGCATTTTCGATTGTGCCGGTATGAAAATTTCCATTGGGAGCTCCAATACCAACCCCAATTAATTTAAGATTCTCACTTGAATCTTCAATCGTCTTATCCATTAGATTACACAAGTCATTCAGAAAATCCTCAAATCGTTCTTGCTCCTGAGTGAGAATACTTCCATTTCCCCAGGATTTTCCGTTTGCGTCAACACATGAAAAAACGGTATTGGTTCCTCCTATATCTATACCTACTGCTATATCTGTCATTACAATTTATTCTAATTTGCTTTCAAATAAAAATGATCGTGATGCTAGTCCCGTTGTTGAACCAGCACTACTGCTAATTTGGCCGTAAAAAAACAAAACATATTTACTTATTGAGTCCAAACAGAGCAAGTATGCTAGCTAAATTAAGAAGCAAAGCTAGTTCTTTCTTTATAGTCTTTATAGTAGGCTTCTAATTTAAACGTACCAAATGATGATGGAATATGAAAATCCGGTTCTTCAGAATCTGGTTTCACCCAGGAAATCCATCTCAAATCCGCCTCTTTGTTTCCATCTGGCAAACCCATACAATACCCACGATACAAACCAGCCTCTATTCTATCTTTTTTCAACAATCCTAACTCTTTCAAAGAGGAAAGTTTAATTGAACCTTCCACCACATATCCTTTTGGATTTACCGAAGCTTTCACCTCCAAATTTCCTTCAGGCCATTCCCATTGGTAATCAAAATCGCGATAATATCGGGTCACATAATCCAAGACACGTCCTCGGGCATCCATTTCCAAACAGTAGTACGGATTTAATTTTTCATTTTGTCTAAAAAAAATCTCAACGCGATCACTTTGGACTACCTCCATTTTGTGATCTTCATCAACGTAAGTCAATACATTCTCATCTTCTACGTCGAACCTGAAAAATAATTTATTATCATCATGCAAAGCTCTAAAAGTGGTCTTAGGTTCTTTCTCCTCTTCCCAGGGATAAGAGAAGTCTGAATTGATATTTGCCATTTCCCAAACAGGATGCATTTGTCCCCCAGTAAGGTTCAACATATTGGCTTTTATTCTTTTTACGATATATTCAGTCATTTACTAAAAAAAAGTGGACCGAGAGACAATTGTCTCCCGATCCGGGGTATTTATGTGTGGTAGTTAAAACGGATTTTCCTCAACTGCTTTTTCTAAGTCTTGTGCCATAGCAACAAACTCGTCAGCAGTCATCTCCTTCATATAAACCAAACCATGAGTAGCACGTACCAATGGATGATTGTTTTCGTAGAAGAAATTCTTGCCTAACAGCAATTGAATTTGTTTCAACTGCTGAACCCAAATCTTTTGAGTTAACTCGTTGAATTTGCCATCGTACTCATAACTTGGAAAGGATGCATTTACCTGACTTAAATAACTTTCGCTAAATGAGTTTTCCATAACATCAAGAGCATTCAGTGAAACCGGCACAATAGAATCGGCTTCGGAAGGATGGTATTTAAACCAAACATTTCGGTAACCAATAATTCGAAGTTTCGATAAATCTTCCTCTTCTTTCCACTCCTTAACTGCACCAGCAATAGCTTGCAATACTTTATAATGTGTATCCGGTCCACTTCCTTCCGGATCCATTGCCAAACTAATAATTGTTGGCTTGTGTTTTCTAAATTCTTCCAGTACAGGAAGCATGTCTCTGTTCTTTTCAGGGCTTTCTGTAAACACATCACCTTTATAAAAGCCCAAACGCAAGTGATGAACATTTTTAACCGGAGTACCGAAGTGAGCCCAAACCAACTCCTCTTCAAACTCACGAATCATTCCTTTCATTTTCTGAACTTCAGGAGAATTTTTTCCTCCGTCGTAGCTATTTTCTAAATCGCTGATAATACTTGCGATTTCTTCAGTTAAATGTGATTTATTTCGAACACTCCAAACTTCAACAATGGAACGAATTACACGATGACACAAACCTCTTCGCTTTCCGTTTTGATTGCGGGCCGCAACTGAATTCAAGAAATGATACACATCTTTGTCCCACTTTTTGCTATATCCTACTTCGAAGAAATCAGGATAATCCAGCATTTGAATTTCACCTTTTGCAATATAATCCTGACATTCTTTCAACACACCAATTACAAAATCATTTGTAACCGCAGTAAAACCAGATGTAAGAACAGAAAAATGAACGTCGTTGGTTGCTGAACGCATCTGCCGGTTGGTGTATGGCATAATTCCCAGCATGATATCATCGTGATGAGGACCGGTATGATAAATTACCTCGTTGGTATCAGGTTTCATTCCCTTTTCCATCTTCTTTTTGATGGAATCGATAACAGTATGAACAGTTTCCGCATTCAAATTAGGAATCTGACTGGTGTAAGGATCAGCCTTTAAATCTTCCAAAGTTAAATGATGACCGTATTTATTGATTTTCTGACACAGATCAATTATTGATCTTTCTGATTTTGAATGAGTCCACTCTCCTGTTTTGTAAAACTGATTCACACTATCGGTCAACTTGCAGGCCGCACCCTTTGTTAAGTAAAAACGACTGTTTTTCTGACGCTGTAGCACCGAAGCTGGATAAATAGCATTTGGCGCACTTTCCAGTGATCCTTTTACAATCTCAGCTTTGGCTTCACCTGCAGCAAAAATAATGGAAACAGCATTTGAATCGTGAGTAATCGTATCCAAGCCAATGGTAATCACCAAACGGTTTCTTGATATTTCAATCCCGCCCAAATCACCTGCGGCAACTGCCTGTGTCTCGAAATTTGTTTTTGTTAATCGTGTAGTCGAAAAATGATCCGATCCTCGGGTGTTAAAGGCAATATGACCATCAGGGCCAAGTCCTCCCAAGAAAAAGCCGATGCCCCCTTTATCACGGATTTTTTGCTCATAAGAAGTACACCAGTTGTCAATCATGAAAATTGATTTCTGCTGCATCTCTTCCACAACACTTGTTGCCTCGCGGTAACGAAGCGACAAATCAATATTGTAATCAGGAAAAACTTCCAGAAAATGCTTATTATCTACCAATGGAATTTCATCTGAATTAATTAGCAATGAATTGGATATATCCAAGCCAAAACCATCAATATAGTATTTCATCACATAGTTGTGGAAACTATTGTGCTGGCGCGGATCAATTGGATAAAACTCATCAATCTGGACAAACTGCAAACCACTCAAATCGGGTTTCGCCATGTTTCCAAGTCCATATTTACTGCGGATATCCATTCCCTTAGGCTTGTTCCAATTCTCAAGAAGAAACTGAGTGTATTTGATAAAATACTCTGGTGTTTTACCTGTTGGCAAACTAATTACTCCCTGAGGATTCTGTTCTGCCCACTCCAAAAACCGAAGTGAAGTCATCAAACCCAATTTCGGAAAATTATCAACCGTTACATAAGGTATTTTGGCTGTAATTTCCGGCACTCCAGATAATTCATGAAATGCTTGCTCTACTTTTGATGTAAATAATGTTTTCATATTCTTTTTATTTCTATAATCTCTTAACCTTACTCGTTTAAAACACGTCACTTTCGTGAGAAAATAACTGTTCGTTTTAAATTACGCTACCACACGATTAAATACCGGGTTCGGCATCAGAAATAAAATTCCTTTTATTACACTGATAATTCTTTGCTGTATTTTGATACCACTTGCTTCATCTGCTCATATTGTTCTTCCATGCTTGTTAGTAATTTGCAGCAAATAGACAGGATGTGTATCACCAAACGTTTTCACAAAAAATGTATCGTTTATAAAGCCTTCACCCAGAGGACGAATATTTTCAATATCCCCCTCTAACTGAAACTTCGATACGATATAGTTTAGGTCTTTACTCATTTGCTCTTAGTATCCGTTTTAAAAATAAAACACGAATCGGTATCATTTACTGAAAATCTCGTAAAATAGGCCTTCTCATTCTTTATAATTATTCCTGCAAACTGCAGGGACATTCACATAACCTGTGCAAAGCTTCCTGCAAACTGCAGAGACATTTACATAACCTGTGTAAAGCTTGCTGCAAACTGCAGGGACATTTACATGACCTGTAGAAAGCTTCCTGCGGAGTGCAACAAACTTTTAAACCTATCAATTAGCTAGTATGCCATTTATTTCCACGATTTCAACTTGCATCCTTTAACAGAATAGAAAAGAATGAACAGGTAACAGGGTACCATTACCCAATAAGCTTGTTGACTTCCGAATGCATCGGATAAACCACCCCATACCAATGGCATAATTGCACCACCTGAAATAGCCATGATCAACAAAGCAGAACCTGTATTTATGAAACGTCCTAAATTTGACAATGCAAGTGGCCAAATAGCTGGCCAAACCAAAGCATTTGCAAAACCAAATAAAGCAACAAACAGAACCGAGGTAATGCCTGATGTTAGGATCACTCCCAATGAGAAAATAATACCAAAAATGGCTGACATTTGTAGTGCAAAACGTTGAGAAATGACACGTGGAATAAGTGTGATTCCCAGTAAGTAACCTACAACCATTGTCACCATTGTATAAGATGTGAAGGCTTTGGCAACATTCATCTCAATGCCTAAAGAGATTCCGTAACGGATAATAGTATCACCCGCTACAACTTCGGCACCTACATAGAAGAACAAAGCTAAAACACCTAGAATCAAATGAGGAAAACCGAAAATACTTTTCTTGTTCGAATTATCATCAGCCTCACCATCACCATTCTTTGTTACGTCAATTTCAGGAAGTGGTGCCATGCGAACGCCAAATCCCATAAGGAAAAGAACGATGGTCATCACAATGTATGGGTTGATAACGCGAGCAGCTAAAGCATCAAGAGCAACAACACGAGAAGCAGCATCCATAGTTTCCAGACTTAGCTTAAATGCATCGCCATCGTTAAGAACGTAGTACGCTAAAATCAGAGGGGCCATAGCTCCTGCAAATTTGTTGCAAATTCCCAAAATACTGATTCTACGAGCAGCACTTTCCCTAGGTCCAATCACAGTTACATATGGATTTGATGCTGTTTGTAAAATTGCAAGACCAGTACCCATAACAAAAAGACCCGTTAAAAAAGTCAGGTAAGTTCTCGACATCGCTGCA
This sequence comes from Labilibaculum antarcticum, assembly GCF_002356295.1. Taxonomy (NCBI): domain Bacteria; kingdom Pseudomonadati; phylum Bacteroidota; class Bacteroidia; order Marinilabiliales; family Marinifilaceae; genus Labilibaculum; species Labilibaculum antarcticum. The sequence goes on from NZ_AP018042.1 coordinate 793,893, forward strand.
GGGATAAAAATCAGTGTTCCCACTGCCATTACCCATAAACCGACCATCATGCCATTTTTAAAACCCAGCCTTTTTATCACCCAAGCCGATGGCAGTGCCATAATGGTGTAAGCAATGTAAAAGGCAAAAGCGACAAACATGGCCTGAAAATCGGACAAATCGCAAGCTATTTGCAGATATGGAATCAGAATTCCATTTAGCCAGGTAACAAAGCCAAAAATAAAGAACAAAGCTCCAATGATAATCATTGGCAGAACAAAGCTCTTGAATGAAGATTGAGAAGTACGCATTTTATAACTGATTTAAGGTTAGAGTCAGACCATAGTTCATGGTATAAGTCAGATTCGTATTTATTCGTTTTTATTATTCATTATTTGCTTCACACATTCGATCAAATCCTTAGCCTACTTTCCTGTTGTAACTTCCGCACAAATGCGAATAATTTTTCGGAATTGGCTTTTCGTATATGTACCCACCCTTTTGGGATATTAATTTTATTCCTCTTGTTTCACTTTCCTCTAAAATTAGGCCCACAATTTAGAAGGATAGATTCCCTTCTCGATCAATTTCCCAATCGCTTTAATTACTTTTTCTTTATCCTCCCGATAAGTCACGCCAAACCACTGAGCATCCGACTTCAAAACTTTAACCTTCGTTTTTCCATCTTTAATGATAGTGGCAACTACTGAAGGAATAAAAAATTCTGACTTCAACTGATGGCCTTCTTCCTGCAGAAAAACGCTAAACTGAGCTTCCAAATGATCAAATATTTTGGGCGTAAAACCCCAAAAGTTCATGGAAACAATTGTGTCCGGAGCTAGCTTTATCCACTCTTCATTTTCCCTGCAGGCAATTCCATTTTCCAACCTCTCAATATGTGTGCGCTCAACAACAGTAGTCAGGAAATCATTCTCATTTGTTTCGCAAACTCCTCTTGATACCGAACCATTTTCCGAAATGGTATTGCCCAACTGGTAGCCAAGCATGCAGTATTCTTCATCAGTAACAGACTGAGTCAAATAATCTGCCATAGTGGTGAAAGCCTCAGCTCCATAGTAATCGTCGGCATTAATTACTGCAAAAGGTTCATTAATAGAATTTTTTGCCATTAAAACGGCATGAGCCGTTCCCCACGGTTTTTCCCGTTCCAAATTATATACGGATCCCTCAGGAACCTTTCCGATTTCCTGAATTACGTAATCAACTTCAATCTTCCCAGCTAGTTTTGCATCAAAAAGCGCTCTGAATTCTTCCTCAAAACCCGCTCTAATCACAAAAACGAGCTTGCCAAAACCGGCATCAATTGCATCATGTATCGAATAATCAATAATGGTTTCATTCGTTGGCCCAATCGGATCGATCTGCTTTAATCCCCCATACCGACTTCCCATTCCTGCGGCTAATACCAATAAGCTAGGTTGCATATGTTTATAATTTTATGTTTTTGTCATATGGAACTCCCAAATTACACTCATTCTCCTGTGTGTAGCACTTTTCACATGGACGTTTCATATCTTATCTAATTATAAATAATAAAATCAATTTTCAGTCTGCAATTTTCTCTTTACCAATACATTCGGGTAAAGATATTCTCGATAAAAAAGCAACCATCTGCCATGCATCACTACTACTACAATGTTCCAAAGGTTTTTAGAAAAGGCAGATGGTCACAATACTTTATAAAAATTGTCCCCTGTAAGAACACTACTTCTACAAAAATCTTCAACGCAAGTTGAAAACAACAGGGAGACAATTTTTTTCTTAACTAATCCACTAACTATTACTTACGACTTTCTTCATAACGTTTGCCATTGTTCCCATAAGAGCGGCATCATCTAATAAATCAGAATTTACCAGCTCCATCTCCGAACTAATTTTATCCATCGCATATTTATTCATCCACATACTTACCGGGCTCATAATATACTTTCCGGCCTGAGCCAATCTTCCTCCAATAATTATCATTTCAGGATTTAGCAAGTGAATCAAAGTCACCAAACCTTTCCCTAAATATTCGCACATCTTGTTCAATTGGTCAATGGCAAACTGATCGCCGGCTAAAATTGCATCAACAACAGCTCTCAAGTCGATCTTTTTCCCCTCCTTCTCATATTTGGCTAAAAAACTTTCCTGACCATTCTCAATCCCTTCTCTTATTTGCCGCACCAAAATCTTGCCGGATGTTAAGGTTTCCAAACAACCAATTTTACCACAACTGCAAAGTGTTCCTTCCGGATCGATCAAGATATGACCAAACTCCCCCGCAAATCCATTTTTACCACTGTACAATTCACCATTTAAGATCATGCCTAAACCAATACCATTGCTTAAATTCAAACACAATACGTTCTTTTTATCTTTGGCTTTTCCAAAAGCCTTTTCACCCAATGCCATTGCCCGTGCATCATTGTCCACCAATATCGAAAATCCAAGTTTCCGATTCAGATAAGCACACACACCTTCTTCAGCAAAACTCAAATGGGTATGTGTCAATCCTTTTTCGGCATCAACCAAACCAGGAATCGAAATACCAACAGCCAGCACCCTTTCCCGGCTAACATTTATAGTCTCAAGCGCAATATTGACTTTTTCAGCCAATGCCTGACAATACTCACTGTTGTTTTCCAATTCAAACTCTTTAAACTCCTCGCGATACACCAAATGGTTATTCATATCGAAAACAGCTAAATTGAGTCTATGTAAATTTATATCAACACCAACTACATATTGATATTCAGCATTAATACAAAATAAATTTGGACGTCTTCCTCCAATTGATTCCCCAATGCCATTTTCAAGAATTACCCCAAAACCTAGAAGATCTTCAACAAGTGAAGCAACCAAGGGCTGACTGATTTTTGCGGTTTTTACAATTTCGGCAATGGAAGAGGCGCCATTGTAATACAAATGAGATACAATTTTACGATACTGCTCCTGCTTTCTCTTTTTCGCATTAAGAGTACCAGTCAGTGTTTTTTCGTACAGAAATTCTAGTTTCATTGCCTAATATTAATTAATGTAATCTCGTGATGTAAAAGTATATGTTTTTTACTAACAACTGTATTCTTTTATAATATATTTTAAAAGAATGCAGTAGTTGTATAATAACGCGGGTGTGTTTTTCTTCGTGATGGAATTGCAACAAAATAGGGTACAAAAAGATCAGGCTGCCAATTTGTAATAAGCTTCGTAAATTTCGGATAAAAAAAAGCCCATCTTATTTAATAAGCTTGGGCTTTATACTATTTTTTGTGTCTGACTCTGAAATGAAGCTACACAAAAGAAACACTTCAGAAAACAAAAAAAAACGCTTAATCCTTTAAGAATAAGCGTTTTTAATTTTACCTAACAATAATAGGGTGCCCAGAAAAAGACTCGAACTTTCACGACCATACGGCCACCAGCCCCTCAAGCTGACGCGTCTACCAATTCCGCCACCTGGGCAGGGCCAGCAAAATTAACAAAAAAGATGCAAATGCAAAGGAAAATTGAACATTCGTCGAAATATATAAATAAAATTGAACAGGCTTTATCAATTGCCCTTTGGAGATGAAATTCATTTTCTATCTTTGCCGAATATTAGAAATAGAACATGGCAGAAAATAAAAAAGATTACTCCTACCTGGATAAGTTGGCTGTTCAACCTGAAAAATGGAATGAACTAGACAAAAATGAATTTCAAGTGATGACATTTAAAACTTGTCTTCTATATGGTGAAAGTCAAAATAAGAAGATGATTCCTATTCTATTTCAAATGTACGATCATCTTCAATCGAGCACCAGTAGCGTAGAGAGAATTAAGATGCTAACAGCTTTAAGTGCTTTCATCCGAAAAAACAAACCAAAAGCAATCATGGGTTTGTTTCCTTTTATTCAAGTTGAGGAAGAAGGTGATGTAATCAGAACAGCAAGTCAATTTTTCGTGAACCTATCTGTTATCTCCAATAAAGAATTTAGTTCCGGAGCAAGAATCTTAATCGAATTGGTAAAGGATGCACCACTCGATCGTAAGTCGGCATATATACTTCTTGGCCTTTTGGATATTAACAATGAAAAAATTGACAAATTGATTTCTCTACTAAAGTCGGAAATTGGTAACGAGGTAAAAAGTATTTTACACAACAACGGCGTTACTTTATAAGAAGGAGAAAAAGTCTTGAAAGGTCTAAAAAGTCTAAAGTCTAAAGATCGAATCTCATCCCGATAGCTATCGCGGACTCGTGACCAACAGAGCTGGAAGTCGAAGCTGCCAAGTCCCCCATTGAGGGGGGAATAAAAGGGTTTGTGTTGGGAAAGCTAAAATCCAACAAAGTAAAAGGCTTAAACGTCGAACGCATAACCCCAAACCCCTAAAGGGGCTTTAAAACACTGGAATTGCAACAACGCTAGCATCTCCAAGTTTCGGAATTTAGTCCGGAGACTGGGCCCCATTTAGTAAAGTAGGCGTTAAAAATAAAAAAAGCTACTACTAAATTGAAACAGATTGCCGCGTTCCCGATACTCGGGATCAGCAAAACTGACGTAGACTCCTCCTCATTACAGAGCCTTTTCAAGATCTCCGAAGATCATGGCAATCATTAATCATCTAATATAAATATGTATATTTTCGCATCTTTTAACATCTTAAATGTATCGCGCAAGACATATTTTCTTTAGATTTGTCTCATCACACAATAATCATTACATTCAAATAACGATTCCACACAAAATAGATTCTTATTTTATGAAAAAAATTGCACAACTATCGTTCCTTCTTTTTTGCACGATACTACTTAGTTCTTTGAGCACGGCAGCTCAAAATAATTTAGACAAGGCTTTGCAAAAAGCAAAAACTGAAAACAAAACCGTATTCGTTAACTTCTCCGGATCGGACTGGTGCAGATCATGCATTCTGCTTAAGAAAACAATTCTAAACACAGAGGAATTCAAGAAATTTGCCGATGAAAAATTGGTGATTCTTGATGTTGATTTTCCAAGATTAAAAAAGAATAAATTATCGAACGAACAAACAGCGATGAATGAAGCATTAGCCGAAAAATACAATTCAAATGGCCAGTTCCCTACCATCCTGCTTTTAGATTCAGATGAGAAAGTACTTGGGAAAACAGGCTACAAGAAAATATCTCCCGAAGCCTACATCGAACACATCAAATCGATTATTAAAGAATGAGGCAATTAGGCATTTTTCTAATTCTGACAACAGGATTCCTGTTTTCAGCTTCTGCTCAAAATAACAAATCGTATACCGAGGTATTGTTACTGATGGGATCACGTTTTGAAATTACTGCTGTGGGAAGCGATGAAAACCAAGCAAGACTAGCAATAAGCACTGGAATTGAAGAAATTCAACGAATTGAACGATTAATCTCATCATGGGATCCAAATTCGCAAACCAGTAAAATAATTACCAATGCAGGAATAAAACCTGTTGTGGTAGATCAGGAGCTTTTTAATTTGATTCGACGATCAATTAAAATTTCGAAGCTTACTCACGGAGCCTTTGATATTAGTTACGCCTCTATGGATAAAATCTGGAGATTTGATGGCAGTATGAAAAGTATGCCCGATTCGGCAAGTGTTGCTTCTTCTGTATCAAAAATAAATTTTAAGAACATTATTCTTGATGAAGAAAGACACAGCGTATTTTTGAAAGAGTCAGGAATGAAAATAGGTTTTGGGGCCATAGGAAAAGGATATGCGGCAAATAAGGCTCTTGAATTGATGGCTAAAATGAATTTGGATGGTGCACTTGTAAATGCATCAGGAGATTTAATAAGCTGGGGAAAAGATGAAGGTGGAAACGACTGGAAAATCGGCATATCAAATCCAAAAAATAAAGATCAGATTTATTCCTGGTTAAGCATTGATGAAACAGCCGTTGTTACATCCGGAAACTATGAGAAATTTGTAGAATTCAATGGTGTAAAATACAGTCATATTATTGATCCCCGAACCGGTTATCCTGTAAAAGGATTAAGCAGCGTAACGGTTATTTGTCCAAATGCAGAACTGGCTGATGGCTTGGCAACTTCGGTTTTTATTCTGGGAAAAGACAAGGGACTCGAATTAATCAATCATTTAAATGGTATCGAGTGCATTTTAGTTACTGATGATCAGAAACTGATTACTTCAAACAATCTAAAACTCGAATATAATGACGCAAAGAAAAATAAATATCAAATACAAATTGGAGAAACCAATGAAAAACAACAGGAAAATTAACTTACTCATCATGGGTTTATTTGCAGTTATTGCAATGAACAGCTGCGTTTCGGTTGCAGCTTATCAAAAAGCCTATTTGAATGATGAAGAAATGGCACTTCAGGCTAAAAAACTTGAAGTTTATGAATCTAATTTCCAGGCTTACCGTGAAGGTGCGGCAGGTGCCAATGGAGGAAAATCAGGAGGAGGATGCGGATGCAACTAAAAACTATTCTATCGCTACTATTACTATTGTCAGTTACATTTGCAGTAAATGCCCAAACAGATAAAAATAGCATCGACGACAAACAAGAAGACAGTCGCAAAAAAGTAAAATTATCGGAAGATTACCAAGAGACCGAAGTGAATTTCCTGCTTAACTATTACGAGCAAGACGGCGATCATTCTCCTGTTACCGGTGGACAAGGAACCGAAGAATTAACGAATGTAGCTCCTAGTTTTGTAGTTCACATTCCTGTTGATTCCTTATCGAGTTTGGATTTGAATTTTGGAATAGATATTTATTCTTCGGCTTCAACCGATAATATCGATTATTTTGATACGCACAAATCATCTGCTTCGGGCATGGATGCCAGAGCTCATATTAATGCATACTACTCACACAAATTGCTAAAATCAGGAAATGACTATAGTGTTCTTGCCGGATTTTCACAGGAATATGATGTGAGTTCTTATCATGCAGGTGGTTCTTACACCCTTAATTCGAAAGATCAGAACAGATCTCTTACCATTGATGGATTGTACATGAATGACAGCTGGAAATTACTTTATCCTACGGAGCTAAGAGGAAGTAGTGATGCAAATCTTAAAGATGACGTGCGTACAACCTTAAAATTTGGTTTATCGTATTCACAAGTAATTAATAAGCGTTCGCAAGCCTTATTTTCAATGGAAGTAGTTTCGCAAAGCGGACTATTATCCACTCCATTCCACCGTGTGTTTTTTGATGATGCTTTTGCTTTCGCAAATGACAAAAACGAGCTGGCAACAAGAAGTCACATTGAGCAACTTGATGACAGTCGAATCAAAATACCTATCTCAATGCGTTGGAACTACTATATAAGCGATTTTATTCGATTAAAAACATTCTATCGTTACTATTCGGATAGTTGGGGAATTTCAGCCCACACAGCAAGTGTAGAACTTCCAATGATGGTAAGTCCATCATTTATCATTTCACCATTTGCAAGGTATCACACACAAACAGCTGCCGACGATTTTTATGAATTTGGACAAGCTAGCTCTACTGCCGAATTTTACACTTCTGATTACGATTTATCGGAATTTGACAGTTTTAAAGTTGGGGTAGGATTCCAATATTCACCAGTTACGGGAATTAGTAATTTCAAATCTCCATTAAGAAAAGGAAAAACGGCGCAACTAAAAAGCATTGGATTACGAACTGCATATTATGACCGAAGCGATGGTTTAAACGCATGGTTGGTAAGTTTAGATTTTGCATTTACATTTTAAACACCAATACAACATTAATAATGAATGGGTTGCTAATAAAGCAGCCCATTTTTTTTGAATCAAAAAATACCTTACAAACTATAAAGCACAAAAAAACTGCTCAAAAAAAAATGAAGCAGTTTTGACATTGAGTCCGGAGATCGGGACCCGTTTAGTGAAGAGAGCGTTAAAAACAAAAAGCTGTTTGAGCGTAGCGAGTTCTTTTGATTCACATATAAATTTCATAAATAGGAGTTCATGATCTCACAAGTTCGGTAGTTTAGCAATCGAACTGATAACGGGTGATTGAGGACGTTGTCAATGATTTTTTGTTTCGTTTTTTATCCTAGAAAAAATGAAAAGCCCGTCCGGCTAAAGGACAAGCAAAAAATAATAAGGCTCACTCCTTTTATTGAAAATTGGTAACATTCGAAACCATCCTAAAATCAAGCTTTGACTCACGAATTATTGGGACTGTCCTAAGCTTTGGGTTGCAACTTTTCAAGCTTCGAGGATAAGCCTTTTGCTATTCCGACGCAAACGCGAATTGCTTCCAAATGCTTTTTTTAACCTGCGCCGGTACTTACTGCCACATTAATATCCCAGGCTGGCATTCGCTGTGCTCATTTACCCCGGGCTATTATATTTGAGCTCCCGATAAGCATCGGGACCAAGAAAAAAGGGTTAACAAAGGGACGAATGTAAAATACTTCCTTTTTCGCTTCTCTAAAATTTATGCCTGGTTTTAACAAAACCCCAAATTATCTCCTGACTCAGGATGCATCCATAGCGAAAACGCCACAAACTATAAAGCACAAAAAAACTGCTCCATATGAATGAAACAGTTTTAGCTGAGCGAGAAACGAGACTCAAACTCGCGACCCCAACCTTGGCAAGGTTGTGCTCTATCAACTGAGCTATTCTCGCATTTTCCTTTTTACAAAACTCTATTACTGAAAGAAAGGATAAACTTCAATAATCCTGGAGCGAGAAACGAGACTCAAACTCGCGACCCCAACCTTGGCAAGGTTGTGCTCTATCAACTGAGCTATTCTCGCATTAAAAAGAGTTAATGTATTAACTCCTGCGCTGCAAATATAGATATTCCCTCGCTTTTGACAAATGTTTTTTCAAAAAAAAAATCAAAAAAAGCATACAAACACACCTAAAAACCTGACTATTTGAGCAAAAGGATGGAGGAAATTATCAAAAATAATTTCCTCCATCTATTTTGTACCACCTGCAGATATCTACAAGTTATCTTTTAAAAATTTATTGAATCGTTTATACAAATGCAATCTTGTTTTACCACCATATATACTATGATTCCTATTGGTATATATCTGCATTTCAAATTGTTTATCTGCCTGCACCAAACGTTCTGTCAACTCGTAAGTATTCTGAATATGCACATTATCATCAGCTGTTCCGTGGCATAATAAAAGAGATCCTTTTAATTTATCTACATGATTAATTGGTGAATTATCATCGTAACCTTTTTCGTTTTCTTGCGGAGTCCTCATGAATCTCTCAGTGTAAACAGAATCGTAATACCTCCAGTTGGTAACTGGCGCAACAGCTATAGCTGCAGCAAACACATCATTCCCTTTCTCTAAACATAGGGTAGACATAAATCCACCGTAACTCCATCCCCAAATAGCAATTCTATTCTCATCAATAAAATTTTCTTTGGCTAAGTAACGTGCAGCAGCAATCTGATCATCCGACTCCAATCTACCCAATTGCATGTAGGTGCATTTTCTAAAAATCTCACCTCTGGCGCCTGTACCTCTAGGATCAACGCAAACTACAATATATCCCTCCTGAGCTAAATACTGGTACCAATCGAAACTCCATGAGTTATTCACACTTTGCGAATTTGGACCACTATATTGAGTCATTACCACAGGATACTTTTTGCTTGGATCAAAGTTGAATGGCTTGATCATCCATGCATTCAGCATCGTCATTTCATCAGCAGCAGGCACCATGGTAAATTCCTTTGGCGAATACTGATATCCTTTTAACTTTTCAACCAGCTCCTTATTGTCTTCCAGCACACGAATCAATTTACCTTTATGACTAAACAAACTAACCGTATTCGGCTGAGTAACACTGGAAAAATAATTGATGTAATATTTAAATCCGTTACTAAAAACGGTACTATTAGTCCCTTTCTCAGGAGTTAGCAACTCCTTTGATGTACCATTCAACTTCACCGAATAAACGTTTCTATCCATTGGCGATACTTCCGCTGACTGATAATAACAAACCTGCTTATCTTCATCAAAACCTAAAAAATCGGTAACATCCCAATCTCCATTAGTAATTTGCTGAACAGATTTCCCAGTGATCATATCATACAAATACAAATGATTAAAGCCATCCTTCTCATCCAAATAAATAAAATGCTTACCATCATTCAAATAGGTTAAATAATCAAAATTCCCTTCTTCAATGTAATACTTGTTCTCTTGTGAATACATTACATTCGAACTACCGGTTCTTGCATTAGCAAGTAAGAACTCCAACTTATTCTGATGACGATTCAATCGATAAATACTTAGCATTTTAGGATCCTGAGTCCATTTAATACGAGGAATGTATTGATCCTTCTCCTCTCCCACATCCATTCTCTTTGTAATTCGATCTTCAACATTATAAACAAATACCTCAACACTGGAATTCTTCTCTCCCGCTTTTGGGTATTTATAGGTGTAATTCTCTGGATATAAAGCATTCTCTTTCACCTTTGGTTCCAAACCTTCGAATTTGTTCATATTGAACACCTTCACTTCGCTCTCATTAAATTTCATATAGGCAAGAAAATCACTGTCCGGCGACCATGCGAATGCTTTATTAAATTCAAATTCCTCTTCATAAACCCAATCAGGTGTTCCGTTTTGTATCTTATTCCATTCTCCATCATTGGTAATCCTAATCTCAGAACCAAACAAAACATTATGAATGAACAGATTGTTATCCCTTACAAAAGCAATTCTATTTCCATTTGGAGAAAAAGTAGCCAAACGTTGCTTTCCATTTTTCGACAAAGGAACCAACTCCTTATTTTTAAAAGAGAACACAAAATAATCAGCAGTAAAAGAACGTCGGTAAATCCTCTCAGGATTCGTCATTAGCAGAATACGACTTTCATCAGCGCTAAATTCATATTCCTTAATGCTTTTAATTTCAGCATCCTTCATTGTGTTTAAATTCAATAGAGTATCCACAACCTTACCTGTATCGTAATCATACTTTACTATTTTAGTTCCATCTTCTTCTAAAGTAGTGTAGTGAATACCATCATTCATCGATAGCAAACCTTTAACAGATTTCTGACTAAAAGTACCATCCTGCATCAAATCTTCCATGCTTATCTTTTGATTACCAACCTGGGAGAAGGCTGAAAAACCAAAACAAATCATCATAAACAATGTAAATATCTTTCGACTAATCCTCATAATTTTCAATTTATTTTGTGTTTAGTATAAGTTGCTCATTAATTTTCAAAGGTTCGATTTTTTTTACAGAAAAGAAAAATTCCTTGCCGATTAATTTTGACTACTACTCCTATACATTAAAGACAATAGAGTCGTTTCTTTCAATATAATTCTTTTAATTCCTGAATATTGCCTGCCAAATTTCACTACAAATCAGGGAGAAAATTATACCTTTGTGAATTGAATAAAAATTACGAATAAAAATAACATTATATAATGATCAAAATTACATTTCCGGATAACACTGTAAAAGAGTTTGAAGCCGGGACTTCTGGCCTTGGTATTGCTAGAAGTCTAAGTAATAGCCTTGCCAAAGAAGTCTTATCCATAACTGTAAATGATAACATTTGGGATATTGCTCGTCCAATTAACGAAGATGCAAGCATTAAATTACATACCTGGGATGATGCCGAAGGTAAATATGCGTTTTGGCATAGTTCTGCTCACCTTATGGCAGAAGCTCTTCAAGAACTATATCCTGACGTAAAATTTGGTATCGGTCCTGCTATTGAAATGGGCTTTTATTACGATGTTGATTTAGGAAACGGAACCATTCTTTCCGATAAAGATCTTCCTAAGATTGAACAAAAAATGCTCGAACTTGCACGATGCAAAAATGAATATATTCGCACGGATGTTAGCAAGGAAGAAGCTCTTTCGTTTTTTAAAGAGAAAAACGAAGAATACAAGCTCGAATTAATCAATGAGCTTGAGGATGGCACAATTAGCTTTTACAAACAAGGAGACTTTACCGATTTGTGCAGAGGACCTCACTTGCCTAACACTAGCTATATTAAGGCTATTAAATTGAATTCAGTTGCTGGCGCCTACTGGAGAGGCGATGAAAAAAGACCACAATTGACACGTGTTTACGGAATTACTTTCCCTAAAAAGAAATTTCTGGATGAATACGTAGTAATGATGGAAGAGGCTAAAAAACGTGATCACCGAAAACTTGGGAAAGAAATGGAATTATTCACTTTCTCTCAAAATGTTGGTCAGGGAATGCCATTGTGGTTACCAAAAGGAGCTCAATTAAGAGAAAACTTAGAAAATTTCTTAAAACGCGTACAGAAAAAATTCGGATACGAGCAGGTTATTACCCCACATATCGGAAACATAAACTTGTACAAGACTTCAGGTCACTACGAAAAATATGGTGCTGATTCATTTCAGCCAATTAAAACTCCGCAAGAAGGAGAAGAATATTTACTAAAACCGATGAACTGTCCTCACCATTGTGAGATTTACAAGTTCAAACCTCGTTCATACAAAGATCTTCCTATAAGATATGCCGAATTTGGAACTGTTTACCGTTACGAACAAAGTGGTGAACTGCATGGTTTAACTCGTGTTAGAAGTTTTACACAAGATGATGCTCATTTGTTCTGTACGCCGGATCAATTGAAAGATGAATTCAAAAAGGTAATTGATATCATTTTCATCATCTTTAAGGCGCTTGATTTTAAAGACTATACTGCTCAAATATCTTTACGCGATAAGGTAAACCGGGACAAGTATATTGGCAGCGATGAAAACTGGGACAAAGCAGAGCAGGCAATTATTGAAGCTTCTGCAGAAAAAGGTTTAAATACAGTTATTGAATATGGCGAAGCAGCCTTTTATGGTCCTAAGCTCGATTTCATGATCAAGGATGCTATTGGTCGTAAATGGCAGTTGGGAACTATTCAGGTTGATTACAACTTACCAGAACGTTTCGAATTGGAATATGTTGGCAGTGATAATCAAAAACATCGCCCTATCATGATCCACAGAGCACCATTCGGTTCTATGGAACGATTTGTTGCAGTTTTACTGGAACACACAGGTGGCAAATTTCCATTGTGGTTAACACCTGAACAGGCAGTAATTATGCCTATAAGTGAAAAATATAATGATTATGCCAAAAAAGTTTTAAATTCGTTAAATAATTCCGATATTCGCGCCGTATTGGATGATCGCAACGAGAAGATAGGTCGTAAGATTCGTGACAGCGAATTGAAAAAGACCCCTTACCTTATTATTGTAGGAGAAAAAGAAGCTACCGAAGGTACTGTTTCTGTTCGCAGACAAGGAGAAGGTGATTTAGGTTCTCAGAGCATTCAAGAATTTACAGATTTCATAAATAAGGAAGTAGAAGATCAAATGTCTTCTATTGAAAAATATTAACTAAATTTAGGAGGACCTAGACATAGCTGGATTTCACCATAAAAACAACAGAGGCCCAAGAAAACCTCAAGAAGCTCTACATAAAATTAACAAGTTAATTAGAGCCCGCAGCGTTCGCGTGGTTGGAGAGAACGTAGAACCAGGAGTTTATTCAATTTCCGAAGCACTTAAATTTGCCGAGGATCAAGGATTAGACCTAATTGAAATTTCACCAAACGCCGATCCACCAGTCTGTAAAATTTCTGATTACCAAAAGTTTCTTTATCAGCAGAAAAAGAAACAGAAGGAATTGAAGGCAAAAACGGTTAAAGTTGTAGTTAAAGAAATTCGTTTCGGACCAAACACCGACGAACATGATTACAATTTTAAACTTAAACATGCCGAAAAATTCTTAACTGAGGGATCGAAAGTGAAAGCTTATGTTTTCTTTAAAGGTCGATCAATTCTTTTTAAAGACAAAGGTGAAATTCTTTTGTTAAGATTTGCTCAAGATCTGGAAGAGCTTGGTAAGGTTGAACAACTTCCAAGATTGGAAGGAAAACGTATGACCATGTTTTTAACTCCGAAGAAAAAGTAAAGTAATTTATATATAATCAATAATTAGTTGTACAATGCCTAAGATGAAAACAAATTGCAGCGCAAAGAAAAGATTTACTTTGACTGCATCTGGAAAAATCAAAAGAAAGCACGCTTTTAAAAGTCATATTTTGACTAAAAAGAGCACTAAAAGAAAGAGAAATCTGACTTACTTTGGTACTGTAAGCAAATCAGACCAGAAAAATGTTAAGTTAATGCTTAACATGTTGTAAGAATCAGTATTTGATTTTTAAAGTTTATTAACCGAGTGATTTAGCAATAAAAGAGTCCTTAAGTGGAACGCTAACATTCTAAAAACAGAAACAATGCCTAGATCAGTAAATTCTGTAGCTTCAAGAGCTAGAAGGAAAAAGATTTTAAAACAAACCAGAGGTAACTTTGGTGCAAGAGCTAACGTTTGGACGGTAGCCAAGAATACATGGGAAAAAGGTTTGCAGTACGCATACCGTGATAGAAAAAAGAAGAAATCAAACTTCAGAGCATTGTGGATTCAGCGTATTAATGCTGCTGCCAGACTAGAAGGTTTGTCGTATTCACAATTAATTGGTTTGATGCACAAAGCTAACATCGAAATTAACCGTAAGGTTTTAGCCGATTTAGCAATGAATCATCCTGAAGCATTTAAAGCTGTTGTAGGAAAATCACAAACAGCTAAATAATACTATAAATTATTTACTTTAGAACGGGATTGTTTTTTACAATCCCGTTTTTTTGTTTATCTCCTAAATCTAAATGCTTATTGGGCGCATGATGCTACTTATCGAAAAAGCCTTTTCTGATTGGACAATAATCCTCTCTTGTTAGTTTATTACGCATTGGATTTATTATTTTTGAAATCATAAAACAGGAGAAAAACGATTAACCATACAAGCTCCTCAAAAAAACCACACATGAAAATAGCACTTATCGGTTATGGAAAAATGGGCAAGGAAATTGAACAAATTGCGATTGACCGTGGCCATGAAATAGGATTGATAATTGATCAGGAAAATCAAAATGATTTAATTCCAGATAAACTTAAAGACATAGATGTAGCCATTGAATTTACAAATCCAAAATCAGCCTTTGACAACTATCAAATTTGTTTTGAAGCAAATGTTCCTGTTGTTTCAGGGACTACCGGTTGGCTGGATAAAATTGACTTAGTTAAAGAGAGGTGTCAATCAGGAAATGGATTTTTCTATGCTTCTAATTTTAGTTTAGGGGTAAATCTGTTCTTTGAATTGAATAAAAAACTAGCCAAACTAATGGCTCCTTTCAGCGAATACAATGCCGACATGGAAGAAATTCATCATATTCATAAGCTAGATTCGCCAAGTGGAACCGCAATTACTCTTGCCGAGGGAATTATTGAAAATCATCCTCGAAAAACGAAGTGGATTGAAGCTGCAAGCACAAAGGAGGACGAACTTAGTATTTTCGCGAAACGACATGGTGCTGTTCCTGGCACTCATTCAATCACCTGGCACTCTGAAGTTGACGAAATAAACATCCAACATTTGGCTTACAGTCGAAAAGGATTTGCTCTTGGTGCAGTTCTAGCAGCCGAATTTATGCCTAAAAAGAAAGGCTTTTTTGGCATGAAAGATCTTTTAAACCTATAGTTTAGAATAACTTACCGCAACAATTAAAAAAAATAAATAATCATTTAAAAAAAAATTGAATGAGCAGCATACTAAGAAATAAATGGTTTAAATTTTCAATAGCTCTAATTATCTGCCTATTGATGATTATCTGGATAGGTAATTACTGGCTAATTTTAGGCCTTCCTATTCTTTTTGATGTTTATATCAGTAAAAAAGTACATTGGGCTTTCTGGAAAAAAAAAGGTGTAAAAAAACAAAGTGCGACAGTTGAATGGGTTGATGCAATTATATTCGCTGTTATTGCTGCTACCCTAATCAGAATGTTCTTTATTGAAGCATATACAATTCCTACTTCATCAATGGAGAAATCATTGTTAGTTGGTGATTATCTTTTTGTGAGCAAAGTAGCATACGGACCAAAAATCCCTAATACTCCCCTATCATTCCCTTTTGCTCATCATACAATGCCTTTAACCAAATCAACAAAATCATATTTGGAATGGATTCAATGGCCATACAAACGTCTTGCTGGCATAAGCGAAGTAAAGCGAAATGATATAGTTGTTTTCAACTTCCCTGCCGGAGATACGATTGTTGTTGGAGCAGAAAATCCAGACTATTATTCGCAATTAAGAAGTTATTCTACCTTATTTAAGGAAGCTGATATGAAAAAAGGCCGGGAGCTTCAATCAGATCAAGAATACACCAAAATGGGGCGAAAATATTTATCCACTCAAAATACAATTGCTACCAGACCTGTAGATAAGCAGGAAAATTATATTAAACGATGTGTAGGGATACCTGGTGATACACTGTTATCCATAGATGGGCAATTATTCATCAATGGAAAAAAACAAGATTTGATTGAAGAATTACAATTTATTTATGAAGTCAGAACCAATGGATCTTCAATAAATCCAAGAAAACTTGAAGAGCTCAATATTGCAAAAGCTGATCGTAATCATAATGGCTCAGTGTATAATTTACCTTTATCAACGAAAAAAGTTGAAGAGTTAAAAAAGCTAAGTAATGTAGTTTCTATTATCCGCCGTAATTCAAGCAAAGGATATCCTGAAGATGTATTTCCATTTAGTTCATACTACAACTGGAATCGAGATAACTTTGGTCCTCTCGTTATTCCTAAAAAAGGGCAAACAGTTTCACTTAACCTAGAAACACTTCCTTTGTATGAAAGAGCAATTAACGCTTATGAAGGTAATGCTTTAAGAGTGCAGGATTCTACCATTTATATCAATGGTGAAATTGCAACAGATTTCACGTTTAAAATGGACTATTACTGGATGATGGGTGACAACAGACATATGTCGGCCGACTCAAGATATTGGGGTTATGTTCCTGAAGATCACATTGTTGGCAAAGCTTCATTCTTATGGCTTTCGTTAGATAAAGACAAAAGTTCTTTTAACAAGATTAGATGGGACAGAGTTTTTAAATGGATTCACTAATCCACTAAAATAAAAATTATAAAAAAGACACCCGATGTGGTGTCTTTTTCTTTTCCATATTTTCTATTTTTGTAGTCTTGCATTAATAGCATCGAAATACCCTATGAAAAACTCGAAAGCCTTATTGGCAACTTCTTTTTTTGCACCCATTCAATATTATTCTAAGTTGATTCAATACCCTGAAATTACAATTGAACAATGGGAGAATTACTCAAAGCAGTCATACAGAAACCGTTGTAATATTTTGGGCGCTAATGGAGTTTTACCCCTATCAATTCCAGTGGCTAAGGCGACTAATAAAAAGGTGCTTACTAAGGATGTAAAAATATCACATGATACTAATTGGCAGAAGTTACATTGGAAGGGAATAGAAGCAGCCTACAAATCTTCTCCTTTTTATGAATATTACATTGATGATTTGGAGCGTTTCTTTACTCAAAAGTGGAATTATTTGCTCGAATACAACAATGAAATTCAGAAAGAAATATTCGGCATTCTGGAAATTGAACCAAACATTCACTTCACGGATGATTTTATTGAATTTGGCCCAAATGAGTTTGATGATTTCCGGGAAATAATTCATCCAAAAGCATCAAAATCAGAAACCGACAATGCATTCATTGCGAACAAATACACTCAAGTATTTGGAGATAAATTTGGTTTTATTGAAAACCTGAGTATATTGGATTTGATCTTTAATCTGGGACCGGATAGCTTAAACTATCTTGAATCAAGTATTACTAAACGATAACTGTTTTAGGAGATCGGACATGATTAGATCATGATCGAAGGCAAGAGGTGGTAATTGATCAACTGCGAACCATTTTGCTTGCTTTGCATCATCGGCACCATTTACAAGGGGCAATTCCTCTGATTCCATTACACCTGTATAAACCACAGAGACAGTTCTGCCGCGAGGATCTCGATTTACCCCTCCATACGTTTTAAATTGCTTTAAACCAAAACCAACAAAGCGTGTCTCTTCTTTCAATTCACGATAAGCAGCCACCTCAATATCTTCATCCATATCAACAAAACCTCCGGGGAAAGCCCACATATTCTGAAATGGCGGGTTAGCTCTTTGAATTAACAAAACATAGAGTTTGTAATTGAATTTGCAAAAAACTGCACAATCTACCGTTAGTGCTGGCCTTGGATATTGATAAGTATACATATTGAAATTTCAATAAAAATCTTGAGAACAACTTATTGCTGAATAATTCTTTTTATCACTCTTAGTTTATGCGTGTAACGCTTTTTATCGACATTAAATATCCCTTGGTGATCGACGTTATCAATACGAACATTACCCGAAGCATGAATGATCTTATGTCGATCCCAAATAATACCTACATGAGTGATTTTACCCTCGTCGTTATCGAAAAATGCCAAGTCACCAGGCAGAGCCTCTTCGACAAAGGTCAAAGTATCTCCTACCATAACTTGCTCACTTGCGTCTCTAGGCAAAACAATGCCATTCAGCTTATAAACAATTTGCGTTAGACCCGAACAATCAATACCGTAAGGAGTTCGTCCTCCCCATAAGTATGGAGCATTAAAATATTTTAAGGCACTTTCGATGATGGAATCACGCAAGTGTTCACCATAGGAGTTTTCAGAAACTTTACCCTGATAGAAATAACTTTTATTAGCTATTTTAAATGATTTTTTCTCCAAATCGCAAAAAGGGAATGAACTTCCTGGCACAATCAGTTTATTGGAATAATCCTGATCCTGAAAAACCAAATTAAAGGTATCATTAGCAACAACTTGAAGCTCTTTATTCAAAACCTGAAAAAGTGCTTCGTCAATTCCAGTAATCATTTTACTGTCAACCCATCCTTCGTAATTATCAAAAGCTAATCGTACTTTCGACCAATTTTCATTCTCTTCCAGAATCTCACAATGTTCCCCAAACAATAATTGAGTTACCATTTCACTTCTTTCAGCTGGCTCTTTTCGGACTGGTATAATACTAAGATCGGAAATTCCGTAATTCATTTATTGTTCTATTTTTAGCTTACAAATCAAATATAAAGAATTAAATTATGTTTTTACATTTGCTTTCACAAAATTGCCAATAAAATAGGTCATCTAAAAGAAATGGTGAATAGTTTTCTAGCACAAAATATTACATTATTTTTATGAACAGAATTTCAGAAAAAAACCGAACACAAATAGAAAGCCGAAATGAATAAATACTTCAGGTGGATTCGACAGAATTTAAATAATATCTACAGGTTTTTGATTACATCAATGACCATTATTCTTATCACTCTATTGTTTCCCAATGTTGGTAACTTCAAATACGAATACCAAAAAGGAAAACCATGGATGCACGAAACCTTAATTGCTCCTTTTGATTTTGCTATTCTAAAAACAGCAAGCGAAATTTCACAGGAGAAAGATAGTATTTTGAAGAAATTCTATCCTTTCTTCAAAATGGATACTGCAGTAGTTGTTAACGTTACGAATAAATTCAAATCCGATTTTGATAAAAAATGGAGCAAATTTAAAAATTCCGATTCATATAAAAAAGAGAATCATTCCAATCAAACAACAAATGAACAATTCAATCGATTAAAAGAATACCTCGTTCTAAATCTTAATAAAATTTATGAATTTGGCATAACTGATTTTCAAAATGAACAAAAAGATTTAGGCTTTAAACGTCCCGAATTCATTAATAAATCTGTAAATAATCTTAACGAAGTTGTAAGTATTAAGTATATCTACACTCCTAAAAGTGCATACCAATATATTTCAAATCAATTAAAAAAAGATTTTCCCACTGCTGCTTATCAGGGCTTCATTCAGGATCTAAACATCGATTCCTATTTACAACCCAATTTATTTTATGCTGCAACAATGTCTGAGCAAGTAAAAACCAGTATGTTATCTATGGTTTCTATTTCAAAAGGCATTGTTGAATCGGGAACCCGAATTGTTCTGGTTGGAGATATTATTGATGATCATACTTTTGTTGTTTTAGAATCACTAAAGAAAGACTATGAAAACATTCTAGGATCGTCGCAGAACCATTATCTGATAGTCATTGGACAGTGCATGCTAATTATTTCTTGCATTGTATTACTCTTTCTTTACCTCCGGAATTTTCGAAAACAGATTTTGCATGATAATAAGAAACTACTTTTTATACTTTTATTTGTACTTCTATATGTTGCTCTTACAACTCTTGTACTAAAATTCCCTAAAATAAATATCTACATTATCCCATTTGCCTTAATTACGATAGTTGTTAGAACTTTAATGGATAGTAGAACGGCTCTCTTTGTTTTTATTATTACTGTTTTACTTACAGGATTTTTAGCCCCAAATGGCTTCGAATTTGTATTTCTACAGCTTTCCGCCGGTATTATGGCTATTTATAGTCTACCTCGATTAGAGCGTCGCGGACAATTGGTTTTAACAGGAATAATCACTTTCATAACCTATAGTATTGTGTACTTCGCATTTGCCCTAACTCAGGAAACAAATATCGCTGACATTAAATGGGTAAACTTCATGTTCTTTGCTATCAATTGCTTATTCATTACATTCTCATATTCACTAATATACATTTTCGAAAAACTTTTTGGTTTTCTTTCTGATGTTACACTAATTGAGCTCTCGAATCAAAATCATCCACTCTTACGCCAACTGCTGCTGCATTCGCCAGGAACCTTTCAGCATTGCTTACAGGTAGCTAATTTAGCTGAGGCGGCGATCAACAAAATTGGAGGAAATCCATTACTGGTTCGTACCGGTGCTTTATATCATGATATTGGAAAGATGAAACATCCGGCTTATTTTATCGAAAATCAACTAACCAACTCAAACCCTCATGATAAATTAGAATTTGATAAAAGTGCTCAGATCATTACTGATCACGTTAAGTATGGAGTGAAGATTGCAAAGAAGCACAAGCTTCCTCAATTAATTATTGATTTTATTGAAACCCATCATGGTGCAGGTAAAGTTCAATACTTCTACACCTCATTTAAAAATAAATATCCAGACAAAGAAATTGACGAGGAGAAATTCACCTATCCAGGTCCCGATCCTTTTACAAAAGAAACAGCGGTATTAATGATGGCTGATTCTGTAGAAGCATCATCACGTAGTTTAAAAGAGAAAACTCCTGAAACTATTCGAAATCTTATAGATAAAATCATTGATAAGCAAATAGCTGAAAATCGCTTTCAAAATGCCGATATAACCTTTAAAAACATCAATCAGGTTAAAGAAATTTTCACAAATGCTCTTATCAACGTGTATCATGCACGAATTGAGTATCCAAAGGAGAATAAATAATTCTTTATTTTATCCATATTTTGAATTCAATCTATTTTTTTACGTGAAAATAGATTGAATTCTTACAGATAAACCTCACCCCTAATCGAGATAGCGCAACAACCTACTATTGAGCTAAATGCAACAATATCACCTTCTCGATTTCTATTTTTTTACCAATTCATTTTTTCGTAACTTATAAACAGTAGTCGTAATCTTCAAAACCAACTTGAAGAGTTATCCGTATTGACCAATTAAGGGACAAATTAAAATTTACATACAGGCTAATCACAGTATTTAAAATTCAAAACCCTACTATTATGATTCGGAAAACCATTTTTTTATTTGGACTCATCATTTCAATTGCATTTACTTTTTCGTGCCAACCCAATAAAAAAACTGAGGAAAAGGAAAAATACGATTCTGTGATGCAACGAAAATTAACAAATTACGCAAAAGTTAGGCTCTCTGCCGACTTAAGTAATCTTACTCCAAATCAGATAAAGCTTTTTTCTCAACTAATTCGAGTATCTAATGCTATTGATGAAATTTATTGGCTTCAAGCATATGGCGACAAAAATCAACTTTTGAATGAGATTACTGATCCTGACATGAGAGAATACGCAATGATTAACTATGGTCCTTGGGATCGATTAGATGGATTTACTCCATTCACCGATGATTTCCCTCCTCGTCCCTTAGGCATCGGTTTTTTTCCTAGCGACATCAATCAAGAAGAATTCTTCGCTTTAAAAAATGACAATAAATACAGTGCCTTTACAATACTAACCCGTGCTGAAAATGGATTGCTAAAAGTACTACCATACCATGTAGCCTACATAAACCAAATAAACGATGCTGTTTCAGCCTTAAAAAGTGCTTCTCTACTATGTGAAACCGAAGAATTTAAAGACTACTTATTGCAACGTGCCGAAGATTTACTTTCGGACAACTTCGAAAAAAGTGATCATTTATGGATGCAATTAAAAAATAATCCTTTGGATTTTATTGCAGGACCAATTTCAAATACCGAGGATCATTTAATTTGGACAAAATATTCCTATGGGGCTTTTATCTTGTTAAGGAACAAGGAATGGACCAAGGATGTTGAGAAATACTCATTACTAATTCCTTACTTACAAAAAAGCCTACCTGTTGCTGATGAGTACAAGACAGAAACTCTTTCCAAAGGTACACATATTGCCATCTACGATGTTTTATACAATTCGGGGTATTGCAATGCAGGTAATAAGCTAATTGGTTTAAACCTGCCTATTGGTAGCTCCAACACAAGCTATACCCAAAAGTTACATTTCAAGAATGTAATGCAGGCCAAATTTGATCAAATTCTACAGCCAATTACGAATCTGGTTATTGATGAAAAACAGCGTAAACATGTATTATTCAAATCGTTCTTTTTAAATACAATTTTCTATGAGATAAGCGATGGTTTGGGAATTTCGCAAACTATAAATGGAAAAGAAAGTGTGAAAGAAGCTTTAAAACAACATTACAATGTAATAAATGAATTAAAAAATGATGTGCTTCGGATGTTTTTTATTGGCAAAATTCATGATATGCATGAGATTCATGATATTCAGTTAATGGATAATTACGTTACTTATATGGCAGATGTATTTAGATCTATTCGTTTTGGAGTAAAGGATTCACAAGGAGTGGCTAACATGATTCGATTTTACTATTTCGAAGAAAATGGAGCCTTTAAATACAATACAAAAAGTGGCACTTACGAGGTTAATGTTTACAAAATGAGAAAAGCCATTGAATCATTATCAAAATTGGTTCTTGAAATACAGGGAAATGGTGATTATGAGGCTGCGGATCGATTAATTAATGAGAAGGGGTTTATTCGCAATGGATTGCTGCATGATCTATATCGAATTCAACGAGCTAAAGTTCCTAAAGATCTTATTTATGATCAAGGTGAAAAAGTTATGATTTCCAATAATTAATTCACATACTAACAACAAAAAAGGCATTTTAAGTTGCCTTTTTTCATTTCCATTCCTTAGGTGAAAGATTTATCATATATTTGAGTTTTAATCTCAATCCTGATACTCACACACAAATGATTCGTCTAATTCTCTGTATTGTTCCTCTTTTTTATTGCCTGAGTGGATTTACTCAAACAATCAAAATCACGGATGATAAAACTCACAAGCCAATAGAAAATGTTTACATTTTTGATTCAAATAATTCTACAGTGACTAATAATCAGGGGGAAGCAAGCTTAACAGAATTCGCAAAAACGGGTCTGGTATACTTTCAACACCCATCCTATAAAAATCTTCACCTTGATTTCTCCGAGATACGAAATCACTCATTTATTATCTCATTAGAATCTACTATCGTCCCCATATCCGAAGTGGTAATATCGGCCAATAAATGGGAAGAAAACATCAATGAAATACCACTAAAAGTTGTTCTTATAAACAAAGAACAAATAAAACAAAGTACTGCGCAAACCAGTGCCGATCTGCTAAAGGAGAGCAATCAAGTTTACATTCAGAAAAGTCAATTGGGTGGAGGTAGTCCGATGATTAGAGGCTTTGCAGCAAACAGAGTTCTCATTGTATTAGATGGCCTTCGTCTGAACAATGCCATTTACAGAAGTGGTAACCTTCAAAATGTAATCAATATTGATCCAAACAGTCTTGAATCGGCTGAAGTAATTTTGGGTCCAGGCTCCATTATTTATGGAAGTGATGCAATTGGTGGAGTAATGGATTTTCACACCATTACCCCTCGTCTATCTACTTCAAAAGCGCCAAATATAAGCTATTCGTATAAATCCAGATACTCGTCTGCGAATAACGAAATGATGAATCACGGCAAATATAATTATGGCACTTCGAAATTGAGTTTTGCCGGCAGTATTAGCTATTCCGATTTCTCGGATTTAAAAATGGGAAAACAGGGTCCATCTGAATACTTACGACCGGAATATGTTATCAGTAAAAATGGTGTAGATGAAATCATTCAAAACAGTAATCCTGAGAGGCAAAAATACAGTGGCTACTCTCAGATTAATCTATTACAAAAAATTCGCTTTAAAGCTTCAGAAACATTAGATATACAGTACAATTTCCAACACTCAGAAACTTCTAATATTCCGAGATACGACCGACTAATTGAATATTCAGACGATCAGTTAAAATATGCTGAATGGTTTTACGGACCGCAAAAACTTCAATTGCATTCTTTGAAAGTTAACAACTCCAAACCGACAATTCTGTATAACTCGTTTAAAATAATAGCCGGTTATCAAAATTATCAAGAGAGCCGACACAGCAGAAAATTTGGTTCCTCAACTCTTACCAATCGAAAAGAGAATTTGAACATCTATTCTGTGAATGCTGATGCGGAAAAACAAATCAATTCCTCCATGCAGCTATTCTACGGGAGTGAATGGACTTACAACAAACTTAATTCTCTCGGAAATAATATGGATATAGATTCTAATGAAAAACTTGAAATTGCAAGTCGTTATCCTGATCATTCAAAGTACTCCAGTTTGGCATTTTACTCCAATTTAAAATGGAAACTAAACTCAAAATGGACCATGAACACCGGAATACGATATTCACAGGTTTGGATTAAATCTGAATTGGATAATCGCTTTTACAATTTCCCCTTCGACAATCTTAACTTAACTACGGGATCTCTAAATGGAGGAATTGGCCTAAGCCATGTTTCAGATAAAGGATGGTTGCTTAAACTAAATGCCACATCAGGATTCAGAGCTCCAAACATTGATGATGTTGCAAAAGTATTTGATTCGGAACCAGGCAAAGTTGTGGTTCCAAATCAAAATTTAAAACCTGAGACAGTCTATAATTTTGAAATAAACTTAAGCAAAAATTTCTCTAAAATACTATTTCTAGATCTCAATGGATTCTACTCCTTTTTAGATCAGGCTATGGTCAGAAAAGATTTTTCCTTTGATGGACAAAGCACTCTAATTTATGATGGTGAAGAAAGTACGATTCAATCCATCGTAAATGCAGACAATGCAAAAATATGGGGTGGAAATTTTAATGCAATATTGAAGTTCTCTGATCATTTATCAGCCAATTCTAGTTTTACAATTACAAAAGGCAAATACAAGGATGGCAGCCCGGTTCGACATGTTCCTCCAATATTTGGAAACACATCGATCATCTACAAAACGAAACACTGGACATCTAGACTAAGCTTAGAATATAATGATGAAATCAGCTATGAAAACCTTGCAGATTCCGAGAGAGACAAAGCCTATCTTTATGCCAAGGACAATAATGGGATGCCCTATTCCCCTGCATGGTTAATTCTAAACTTTACCAATCAAATTCAGATCAACACTAAACTACACGCTAATATAAGTGTGGAAAATATCCTTAATAAACGATACAGACCCTATTCATCGGGAATTAGTGCTAGTGGCAGGAATTTTATAGTAGGGGTTTCTTATGGGCTGTAAATAACTCTTTAAATCATTAGGCCTTTTAAAATGATAATTTAATCCTCTCCTTACAATGAATTTGTAGGAGCAACAATTGTTTGCAATAAATCCTAGCACAACATTCTTACTCCCTTTTCACTTATAAAGAAAATAGGCTAACTCTTTTGTTCCTCATGTCATTGGGAAATATGAGAAATAAAAAAATCCAGTGAACCTTAGTCCACTGGATTTCAATATGCATTTCAAAATATCAGTCATTTAAAAAGTAATGACCTCAAATCCTGATTATTATTTTTCTATATCATACTCTTCAACAACAGCATGAAAAGAAACGAAATCATCAGCTTCAACTCTAGTATCATTAGCAGCAGTAATTTCTAAAGTGCCATAATAATCTTTTGCATCACGAGTTGTTTTTACAATGTACTTATCACCAACTGTTACATTAGCAATTACAGTCTCTACAGTACCAGCATCATAAGCTACTTTTAAAAGTGGCAGATTACCTTCTTCCATTAAATCTTCGTCTGTAATTAGAACAAGACCTGTAGAATTAAGAGCAGTAATCCCTTGATGTAACTGCGCAAAATTACTTGTAAACTTAATCGTACACTCCGGATTAGCAACATCCGCAATTGAATCCCCAACTAAATCATAACCAGGCTTAAGTACATTAACCATGCCTTCAGCTACATCACCAAGAAGATATTCGCTCAACATAAAAGAAGTTGAAACAGTATCAGTAAAAGTACCAACAAAAGCGACTAAACGAACAAATACAGTATCTCCAAGCATGTAATCAGATCCTTTAACGCCAATGTTTAAGTCAGAAGCACTATATGGCTTTGTCCAAAGATCAGCCCAAGTACCTTCTTCACCAACCTTAACTTCTGCCTTCACATTACCAACAGTCGAAGTTTTAGGAGAAACTTTATAAGTGATATTCTTAACAACAGATGAAAGTTCGTAAATAGGGTCAGACACTTCAATGTCCTCTCCATCTTCATCAACATCCTCATAAAAAGGATCCTTAATGGAAGTGGCCGATGTCATACTAATCGTTGTGTACATCTCCTTAACTTTCCCATCAACTGTTGCATTCACATAAATACGCTGTGCATCACCTATAGCATCCAATCCAAGATCTGAACGAAGCAAAGTAAATGAAAATGTATTATTTGAAGCAGTTCCAGTGTATAAAGAAGCTCCATCCATCAATACAACTACATCTGTAACTGTTTTTGACTCTGATACAAAATCGATTGTAGTAGCAAGTTCTGAATCCAGAACCGTAAACTTTGAAGCCGATAAATCCAATTTAACGGAATCATAATAGTTAATTTCCTGGTCAAAATCATCACACGAGAAAAGTGTAATCCCAAGAAACATTACTAAAATATATTTTAAAATATTTTTTTTCATAGTTTTTATCTTTTTTAGAATTTATCCCACCAAAGTTTTGTTGTTGCGGTATCCCCACCAATTGCATCAGCAGCATCATAGTAACTAGGATTCTTGTTTTTTTCTGAATAAGGATATGGAAAACGAGTTGGAATATCAGCATAGTCTATTCCAACAGGATGATTTAAAGTTGGTGCATCCAATCTTCTCCATTCAGACCATCCCTCGATACCACGATTATACATCGCTAACCATTTTTGAGTACCAATTTTTTCTTTCCAAGTTCCTCCAGCAGTAGCATAAGCTACAGATGCTTGAGCTAAGTAGGCGTCAGCTTCAGCTTGTGTTCCACCATAATATAGAATACTAGCAGTAATTCCATTGTTATAGTGCTCTTCAGCCGTGCCACTAATATTCCAGCCTCTTTCAACAGCTTCAGCTAAAAAGAATTCCATTTCAGCATAATCAGAAAGGATAGCCTCAAGTTTTGGGTCATAAAAGTGTTCTGTAAATTGAGAATAGTTATTGTAAGGAACACCATCAACTAATCCGAAAGGAATTCCAACATAGGCACCATCCTTTTGAGTAAACCATAATGGAAGACGAGGATCGTTTAGTGCAACCATTTTATCAATTATAGTATTTGAAGGACAATAGTCGTTACGGTTATCAATTACAAACCCATCATAAATAGTATTCACATAAGGATCCGTACCAATATATTCAAAAAAGGCACCCTCTAAGTTGCTATTGTACACACCTGCAGCAACAGCAGCTTCAACTTTAGCTTGAGAGTTAAAAGCTGGCACATCAGCCATACGCATAGCCATTCTCAGTTTTAATGAGTTTGCAAAGGTTTTCCATTCTGCAATATCCCCATCAAATAACAACTCTTCACCACCGAATGAATCGAAACTAGAATTTAAAGCAGCAATCGCAGCATCTAATCTTACGAATAAATCAAGATATACAGTCTCAGCATCATCATACTTTGGGGCAAAATTCTCAGCACCAATAGTAGCCTCACTATAAGGAATATCACCAAAAGTTTCAGCTAAAACTGAATAAGTGTAAACCTCTAAAATTTCAATGATGGCTTTTTGGTTTATAGCCTTATTAGCTAAAGCCCCAACATAACCAGCATTGTCTATAACAATCTTAGATTCTTCCAGATCCATTAAAACATCTCGATAGAATTCTGCCCAGAAAGTATCTGGAATACCACGATCCTGAAAATCGTAACGAGATCCATCCGTATAGGTAACATCAGACCAATACTGAGCTAACATACGAGAAATGTTATAATTTACATTCATATTGTTATACTGATCGACAAAAGCAATCTCAGCAGTAGTAAATAAGGTTTCTACAGGAACCTCACTTGCGTGCTTTGGATCAATATTGTCCTCCAATTCGCACGAAACAATTCCCATCGTAGAAAAAATCCCTAATAATAAATATGTTATTTTTTTCATTTTATTTTTCTTTAATATTAAAATCCTAAAGTAACATTAAAACCATACGTTCTAGTAGTTGGGTATGAACCGTTAGCAATACCCTGCTCATTACCAGAACTCTGACCTGTTTCAGGATCAAATCCAGGCGTATTCTTATGAATAATCCATAGGTTACGTCCCACTGCAGAAACAACAGCTTTAGTGAAGAATGTTTGACTCAAGATACTTTTTGGAATAGTATAAGATAAAGCAACTTCTCTAAGCTTAACATACGAAGCATCATAAATATATCTTGCAGTTGGTGTTCTTCCATAATACTGATCTCCACCCCAAGAATTTGCTCTCGCAAAAGTCGTATTTGGTGTTCCATCAATATTAACAGCTTCAGCATGTAAAATACCACCACCATCAGAAACAGCATCACGCTTAGGATTTCCTTTTGAGTTCAATCCACCAGTTTCTTTAAATAAACCTGTAGCTAAACCATACTTACGGTCTACAGAATAAATATCACCACCTTTTTGAATATCCACAAGAGCTCGAAGAGTAATACCTTTATAAGAAAAGGTATTCGTAATTCCACCAGTCCAATCAGCCTGAATATTACCAATTACCTTATCATCTTCCGCAGTTTTTGTGTAGTAACCATTAGCATCAACCGTTTTCTTACCATTTGTATAAACAAAATCGGTTCCTTTCAAAACCCCATATGCTTCACCAACAGTCGCATTCATAGTAATATCCCATGCTGATAAAATCTGAATGTTATCAACACCATTATATAGGCTTATAACTTCATTTTTGTTTTTAGCCCAATTAATGTTCATATCCCAGTTAAAATCACTCGATTTAACAGGACTAATATTGATACCCAATTCGATTCCTTTATTTTCAATTTCACCAGAGTTTACAAAAGCACGTGAATATCCACTAGCTGTCGAAACATTAACATCCATAATTTGATCGAAAGAATTAGACTTATACAAAGCAAGATCAAAACCAAATCGGTTATTGAAGAAATTTGCCTCTAAACCAAGTTCGACACTTTCAGTACGCTCAGATTTTAATTCAGGATTCTTTAAAGTACCATTTACAGAAAAAGAAGCTTTATTTCCCCAGTTGACATACTGGCTATAAGCCGATCTTATATTATACGGATTTGTATCATTTCCAACTTCAGCATAATTAGCTCTTAACTTAGCAAAAGAAAGGAAAGATAGGTCTTTAATAGCACCCAACTCTGAAAGGATTAAACTACCAGAAACAGCAGGATAAAAATAAGTATTTTCATTCGTTGGTAAAGTAGATGTTTGATCAACTCTAAAAGAACCTTCAAAATAAGCGAAATTCTTATAACCGACTGAAAAACTACCGTAACCTGATTTTGTATTTTTCTCAAGAAGAGTTTCTGTTGGAGACTTTGCCACTACACTGTTAGCAACGGTATATAAGCCAGGAACAACTAAACCACCTGAGGTTTCACCAGATATTGTTTGGATATTTCTATCTAAATAGTTAACTCCTACTAAACCATTAAGACTAAAATCATTAACTCTTTTCTTAAATTTCAGCATCAAATCAGAATTCCACTCAGAGTATGTTCTATCAAAACTAGAAAACTTTGACTGAGTATTAGATCCTACAGCAATTCTTTCATTTTGTCTTTCTTGATAAAAGTCAATAGAAGTTCTATAAGTTAAAGAAAACATATCGTTCAACTCATAATCTAAGGCAATATAACCAAACAATCTATTTCTTTCATCATCCTCGTAGTTCTTATAACGAGTCCAATAAGGGTTATTAGCATATGCTGGCGCTAAATCAGTTGGATTGCTAGCATTCCACGTTAACATACCACCATCACCTCTTTCATAGTTTTTCTTTAATCTATCAAAATCTAGATTTGTTTGAAACCATTGTGCAAAATTTTGCATCGGGTTATTATCATCGTAACCTGTTCCAAAACGTCCCTTACCCTTTGTGTTAACATAGTTAGCACTCGCACTAGCCTTCAACTTTTCAGTCAATTTATAGTCAGATTTAATAGACATACTATTCTTCTTAATCGAAGAATTAGGCAGAATACCACTTTCATCAGAATTCGTAAATGATAATCTAAAGCTTCCGAAGTCATTACCTCCAGTTAAGGCAACGCTATTAGTGTATTTTACACCTGTTTCAAAGAAATCGTAAACAGTAGATTTTGGAGCAACCCATGGTCTTGTTTCACCATAATTATCAGCATTAGGATCTAATGCATCCCAATGAACAACTTGCAAATTAGGATCAAATGCAGGACCCCATGAAGCATCATCATTAGTATTAACTACAATATTGCCGTTCAAGCCATCACTACCTGAAAAACTCCAGTCTGGTGAATAACCTGCACCATATTCGTATTGGTACTCAGGCATGGTTTCTTTATTAATAGTATTAAAAGTGATACCTGAATTCACAGTCACCCCAAAACCATTCCTTTTCTTACCTTTCTTGGTAGTAATTAAAACTACGCCATTAGCAGCTCGTGATCCATAAAGAGCAGATGCAGCAGCACCTTTCAAAATAGATACCGATTCAACATCGTCAGGATTGATGTCAGAAGCAGCATTACCATAATCATAACCTCCTCGACCACTTGATTGGTCAGCAGTATTAGTGTTGGAATTATCCATAGGTACACCATCAACCACAAAAAGAGCCTGATTGTTTCCCATCAACGAAGCACTACCACGTATTAGGATATTTGCAGATCCACCCATTGTATTTGCTTGACGAATGCTAACACCAGCTACTTTCCCAGAAAGAGAATTTACGATGTTTGATTCTTTGCCTTCACTAATACTTTCGCCACTAACCTCAGTTACGGCATATCCAAGGGATTTTTTCTCACGAGTAACACCTAAAGCAGTTACAACAACTTCATCCATACCTATGGATTCAGTTTCCATCACAACGTTAAT
This sequence comes from Labilibaculum antarcticum, assembly GCF_002356295.1. Taxonomy (NCBI): domain Bacteria; kingdom Pseudomonadati; phylum Bacteroidota; class Bacteroidia; order Marinilabiliales; family Marinifilaceae; genus Labilibaculum; species Labilibaculum antarcticum. The sequence goes on from NZ_AP018042.1 coordinate 825,461, forward strand.
GACGGTTTTGTCACCAACTTTAATTTCCTGAGTAATCATTCCCACGAAACTAATCAACAAAATATCTGTAGATTTAGCTTCCAGGGAATATCGCCCATCAATATCAGTACTGGCACCAATCGTAGTACCTTTTAAAACAACAGATACTCCGGGCATACCCAGACCATCTTCAGCACTGGTAATAGTACCAGTTATCTGCTTGCTTTGCGCAGTTACTACTTGTAATCCCATAAAAATGAGTAATACAAATAGTCCAATCATTTTTTTCATAAAAAAAACTTTTTAGTTAGTAATTAAGTAAAGATGCAAAATGGTTAATGGTAATTATAGATTATAAAAATAGCATTTAAAACGCTTTTAACAAAAATTAACAGCCTTTTAACAAATACATAATGATGACTTAAATCATGTTTTAGAGAGTTTAAGATGTTTCAATTAAAGAAAGCAACAACAGCTTTATTCTTTTTAGTTTTAAAATCAACACGATAGCATTCAATATACGAATAAAACATATTGAAATAAAAATAAAAAAAATAAAGTGTTTTTTTTATAAAAAACCGACACACATCATAAAAATGGCAGCAAAAAAGCACTCACACCCCTAAAAAAACAAATCAAACCATTAATAAAATGCAACATTACATCACCACATTATAATAAACAGGGGGTGTTGTGAAATACAAGTAGAAAAACACTAGATTCCTTTTCTGGTAAGAATCAAAAAAAATCAAAAGAATGACCTAGAACCAATTTTCGGAATTGCTACATTTGATAAAATTTAAACAACAATGAAAAGAATACTAGCAGAATTACAGCCGAGAGAAATTTGGAAACATTTCGAAGATATTTGTCAAATTCCAAGACCATCTAAAAAAGAAGATCGAATAATCGACTTTTTGATGGAATTCGGCAAGAAGCACAACTTGCAAACAAAGAGAGATGAAATTGGCAATGTTTTAATTTCAAAACCAGCTACTCCAGGTAATGAAAACAGGAAAACGATTGTTTTACAATCTCACATGGATATGGTTTGTGAAAAAAACAGTGAAACAAAGCACGATTTCGATAAAGACCCTATTATTCCATGGATTGATAACGGTTGGGTGAAAGCCAAAGGAACCACACTAGGTGCTGATGATGGAATTGGTATTGCTGCAGAAATGGCTCTTCTTAGCTCAACTGATATTGCACATGGTCCTATAGAGTGCCTTTTTACTGTTGATGAAGAAACTGGTCTGTCCGGTGCATTTGCTTTACAACCCGGATTTATTAGTGGAGAAATTCTATTAAATCTGGATTCGGAAGATGAAGGTGAAATTTTTATCGGTTGTGCCGGAGGAATTGACACCTTGGCAACAATAGAATATTCTAAGGAAGATGTCCCCAATGGACATTTCCCTGTTCGAATTGATGTAAAAGGACTTCTTGGAGGTCATTCGGGTGATGAAATAAATAAAGGTCGTGGCAACTCAAACAAAATCTTAAATCGTTTTCTTTGGCAGATAAATAAGAAATATGATATTCGAATTGCGTGTTTTGATGGTGGAAATTTAAGAAATGCAATTCCTCGCGAAGCCTATGCAATCATCACCTTACCTTCTAAATTCAAAGAAAATGTTCGTGTAGATTTAAATATTTACGCTGCAGAAATGGAAGATGTATGGAGTGTTAGTGAACCCAAACTAAAAATATCATTAGAATCTACCGACACTCCGGCATTTGTGATTGATAAGGAAAGCTCCTCAAACTTAATGGATGCCATTTACGCATGCCCGCATGGAGTTTTTTCCATGAGTTCAAAAATGCCAGGTATGGTTGAAACTTCAACAAATTTAGCATCAGTTAAATTTTCAGGAGAGAATAAAATCAAAATTACCACCTCCCAAAGAAGTGATGTAGATAGCGAAAAATACAACATCTCTCAAATGGTTGGCACTACCCTAAGCATGGCAAATGCGAAAATTGAACACACCGATGGATATCCTGGATGGGCTCCAAATCCTTCTTCCGAAATATTAGCTACTGCGGTAAATTCCTACAAAAAACTTTTTGGAATAGAACCAGTTGTTCGTTCCATTCATGCAGGACTTGAATGCGGCCTTTTTCTTGAGAAATATCCAAACATGGATATGATTTCATTTGGACCTACACTTAAAGATGTGCATTCGCCAGATGAACAAATAAATATTGAAACGGTGGATAAATTTTGGAAACATCTACTCGACATTGTCCAAAACTCACCTTTAAAATAAAAGAGAACTATTGTCCTCTACTATTAATATAACGGCGGTCCTGAATTCAGGTCGCCGTTTTTTTTTATCTTCAATCAATTTATTCATTGTTTAAACTTATGTGTCGTGACTGAATTACTAGCTAATTTTCAGGAAATGGATATCTACTCCTTTCCCATTATCTGCTTACTATTATTAGCTGGATTCGCGGTGGGCATAATTAATACCATTGCCGGAAGCGGAACTGTAATCTCCTATTCCTTATTTATGTTTTTAGGTCTCTCCGCGCCATTTGCCAATGGAACAATTCGATTTGGTGTGATTATGCAAACATTAGTCGCCTCATATAATTTTAAAAAACAAAATATTCTTGATCTCAGAAAAGGAGTCTTACTTGCATTTCCTACTGTTCTTGGATCTATTTTGGGAGCACAAATAGCCATTAGTATTGACAAGGATCTGTTTGAGATTTTAATAGCAGCCGTTATGCTTGTTATGGCTTTCTTCTTATTCTTCAAACCAAAACAATGGCTTACAGGTTCTAAACTTCTTCAAAGCAAGAAATTTGGATTCAAACAATTCATCATCTTTTTTGCTGTTGGAATATATGGTGGTTTTATCCATATCGGAGTTGGCATTTTCCTGATAGGCATTTTAGTTCTTCAAATGGGTTACGATTTAGTAAGGGCAAATGCCTTAAAAGTATTTATAGTACTATTATACAGCCCATTTGCATTGATCATTTTCATGATGAATGATCAAATACATTATGGAATTGGAGCAATTGCTGCAATAGGTAACGTATTGGGTGGATATGTTGCCTCCCGTTTTGCGCTAAATTGGGGGTCTAATTTTATTAGATGGATACTAATGCTTATAATTATTCTTTTTTGTATTCGAGCCTTAAACCTCTTTCACTTCTAAATAAAGCGCGTTGACACCAATATCGAAACCATTGGTCAAGTACCCATATTTGTATTAATTTTTCATAAATCAATACTGCTAAAAAACCTTTCCGAAATTAGATAAAAAGAGTAGTTTTGTGCACTAATTTTAACGACTAAGACGTGAAACAAGAAGCCTACAATAATATAGAAACATGGTTTAATAATTATATTGCCGGGTTTGAAATTGAGATCGAAGAAATTAAGCTCAATATTAATTTAAAACGAAACCATACGTTTCGTGTGGTCGAATTAATTAAAGAACTTAGCCAAGAAACAGATATGGATGAGAAGGATGTAAGCTTGGCTCAGATATCTGCTTTATTGCATGATTTAGGAAGATTTGAGCAATTGGCTAATTATGGTACATTTTCCGATACTGAAGAAATTAATCACATTCAGCTTGGGATCTCGACCATTACCGAAAACAATATCTTATCTGAACTCACAGAGGAAGAATCAAATATTGTAATTGAAAGCATTAAATACCATAATGAATTACAACTACCCAAAACGATAGACTCCCAACTATTGCCTTTTATCAAGATACTAAGGGATGCAGACAAAATTGATATTCTTTATATTGTTGCAGATTATTATTCAAACAATAAACAAGGAAACAACAAAAGGCTGGAAATGGATTTATCCGACAAACCGGAAATTTCAAAGAAAGTATACCAAAGCATTATTGGTGAAAAGCTTGTAAACTTTAAGGATGTTCTTACGATTAACGATCTAAAGCTTTATCAAATGTCTCTTATATTTAATCTTAACTTTAAAAAGAGCTATAAAATCATCAGTGAAAAAACGTATTTAAAACAAATATTCGAAACCTTACCAAAAAAAGATCTTGTAATTGATATGTACAGGCAAATGAAAATACACCTTGAAAATCAACTATAAAATCAACTACATTAAAGCTTATGTAGAATGATTAAAAATAATAATCTTAGATTCGACGATTTAAATCGAATAATGTATATATTTACAAAAGATTATTATTAAAAGACCATAAACAATGAGAGATATCGTTTGTAACTGTCAGATGGTAGACAGAAAAACCATAGATAAGGCTATTCACGAAAAAAGCGCCACCACAATTGAAGAAATCAGAAGATACACCGGAGCTAATACTGGTTGTGGTAAATGTATTGGCTATATAAACAGCATATTAGATACTGAAGTTCCTAAAATTGCAGTGAAAGTAGAGAATTCACCACCAAGTAAATTTAAACTTTGGTAAAACCATATAGCTTCGGAAATACCGAAGCTTTTTTTGATTCAAAATTCATTCTACAATACCTTTCGAACTACATCGATAATAGTTCCATCAACCCATTTTATAGCAGCTACAATCTCATCTGATAAAACCAGCTCATCCATAACACCACAAATAGCTTCCGCTTCTTTCTTCAATTCTTCAATTGATTTAATGGGCAAACAACTTCCTTTCAATTTTTCCAACAGATCTTTTCGTAAGGGGTTGATAGCAATTCCTCTTTCGGTAACGATAACATCTATCAATTCACCAGGACCACATATTGTTGTCACCTCATCTCTTACAACTGGTATTCTATTTCGAAATAATGGTATTGGTAGAATTACTGTTTTGCTAAACAAACAATTTTGCCACCCTCCGATTCCATGCAATAAATAACCATCTGAATGAGTCACTACGTTTGCATTAAAATTAACATCAACCTCAGTAGCCCCTAGAATTGCAACATCCACCATTCCTGCAAAATTCCCTTTACTATGATAGTTATAACTGGTAAAAGGACTAGTCCATACATGATTTGCATTTTCCCGCATCGATCGCACTCCTTCCAGATCGAAAGTTTGACCATCTAAAATGTATTCCACAAGTCCCTCTTCGAGCATTTGCACGAGATATTTATTACTCCCCCCCCTTGCAAATCGAGCTTTTATGCCTTTTTCTTTCATTATTTTGCCAAAAAATTCACTAATAGCAAGTGAAGTACCTCCTGCTCCTGCCTGAAATGAAAAGCCATCTTTAATAATACCTGCTTCTTCGCAAAATTTTGCTGTTAATTCGGCTATAAATAAACGATCCGGACTCTTGGTGATTTGTGTCGTTCCTGAAACAATTTCTTCGGGAATTCCAATCTGATCCATTTCAACCGTAAAATCAACAAAATTCCCCTGAATTTGCCATGGGACACAAGGAAAGGCAATCATATTATCTGTAGCCACAATAACCTTATCGGCAAATTGTGAATCTGCTAAAGCAAATCCGAGTAGACCTGATGCAGAATTTCCTGCAAGACCATTGGCATTTCCGAAAGAATCTGCGCAGGCCGCTCCAATAACCGCGATATCAATATGAACTTCTCCATCCTGAATAGCCTGATACCTGCCTCCGTGAGAACGCAGAATAGCAATACCTTTCATTTTCCCTTCTGAACAAAACTTTCCCAAAGGACCATTCATACTTCCCTCTATGCGAGAAATCGTACCATCTTCAAGGTAGGGAATAAGATGTTCGTGACATGGAAATGAAGCCGATGGGAACCAAATTAAATCCTTCACCCCCAACTCATGAGCGATATCAAATATCTTATTTGCCAATAAATCTCCATTTCGAAAATGATGATGGGTAGAAATCCTCATGCCATTAGCCAAACCAGCCTTTACCAAAGCATCTTTTAAATCCTTACCCTTTTTGTTACCATCGGCTGGATAATTTGCATTGGTCGGGATTTTAGAGTTGTATTTTCGATTTTTAGGAACAAACATCCCAATTCCCATAAAAGGGATTGCCTCTTCCCCATTAATTTGAGTTGGAACCATTCGTCCAACTGCATTTTTAATTAATTTAACCGACATAATCACTCCTCCAATCTTTAGGTAGTATTCCAAGATTAATTGCCAACTCCAAAACTTTTAATTGTCGTTTCACCACCGGAGGATCCACCATTTTGGTTCCAACTGAAACCACAGATAACCCCATACTTTCAGCTTCATAAAAAGCATTCACTATTTTCTTTGCTCTTTCTATCTCATCACAATTTGGGGCGAAATTCTCATGTATTACCGATATTTGTCGAGGATGTATGCAACCCATCCCCTGGAACCCTAATGATTTTGATCGTTTTACATTTTCGGCCAATGCCTGCATATCTCCAACATCAGAAAAAACAGAATCTATTGCTTGTATTTTTGCAGCATGACAAGCATTCACAACCCGCATTCTTCCATATAGTGATTCGGCGCCACTATTAGTTCGCTGAACTCCTAAATCAGCTGTGTAATCCTCCAAACCAATTGCCATAGCAACAATATTACGCGAAGCTGATGCAATTTCATAAGCATTTTCAACACCAAGCGCAGTCTCTATAATTGGCATTAAAAAGATATCCCGTATGAGATTTACTTTTTGTTTAATTTTAGCAATTTCTTCTTCAACTCTATCAATCTCTGCACGGGATTCACATTTGGGTATTAAAATAAGATGAACATTATGAGGAACAATAAAAGTCAAATCTTCAAGACCGAATTGCCCTTGATTAATTCGAACCATCCTTTCAGCACCGTAAAAGTTTTGAGAACGTAATGCGTTACGCACAATATATCGCGCCTCATTTTTTTTGGAAACAGCTACAGCGTCTTCCAAATCGAGAATAATACCATTGGGTTTATGAATACCTGCATTAAGCATCATGTAAGGCGTGTTTCCAGGAAGATACAGTCTGGAAAATCTAAATTGATCCTTATTGGATTTATATAAATTATCAGGAAGAAAATCAAAGAGAAAATCTTTATTAGAACTAACAACCTGCTTTATGGCCGACTCGAGTCGTGCGGCTATGACATAGGGTAAGGCACCACTATCATTAATTACGACCAATGCATTCTCTACAGAGAAAAAACTTAAGATTGATCTACATAAGGCTTCAATTGACTTCCCATAGAAAACTTTCACCTTTGATTCCAATTTGAAAATAATCCCTTCGGATTGCTTTAACTCAATGCTAACAAAACAGTCTCCTTTACCATTAGCATCAAAATTTCCTGCCGTACCAATTTGTCCTCCAAGTTCCATATTTAATGAGATTTAGATTGCCAAAATATCAAACAAAAAAAAAGGAGAAGTAAGAACCCAAATAATCAGTTCCTACCGCTCCCTTTCATTCCCATTTTACATCTGATTAATTAATGTATCTAAATATACCATTTTAGATGAAATAAAAAAATGACTATACTCAAGTTTATAACTAAAAAAAGGGTTGCCGCAAACGACAACCCTTTAAAAATATCTAAAATGATGACTTTCTACATCAAGAAACTCAATAAAATACCAGCTGCTACTGCTGATCCAATAACTCCTGAAACATTCGGTGCCATGGCGTGCATTAACAAGTGATTTGTAGGATCGTTTTGTAATCCCATTGTTTGAACAACACGAGCACTATCCGGCACTGCCGACACTCCTGCTGCACCAATCATTGGGTTAATAGGACGATCTTTTGGTGAAAGCCAATTCATTATTTTAGCAAAAATAACTCCTCCGGCAGTCGCTACAATAAATGAAGCTGCACCCAATCCAAAAATTAAGATCGAATCTTTGGTTAAGAAAACATCTGCCTGAGTAGATGCTCCAACTGTAACACCTAATAAAATCGTAATGGTGTTAATCAATGCATTACTTGCAGTATCAGCCAAACGATTTGTTACTGTTGATTCTTTTAATAAGTTACCAAAGAATAACATACCCAAAAGAGGTAAAGCTGTTGGAGAAATAAATGCAGTTAATAACAATCCAATAATAGGGAATATTATTTTTTCAAGACGAGTTACCGAACGTGGTGGCTTCATCTTAATTTTTCTCTCTTTTTTAGTGGTCAATAAGTTTATAATTGGCGGCTGAATCACCGGAACCAAAGCCATATAAGAATAGGCTGCAATTGCGATAGGTCCAATTAAGTTTTTAACCGTTTCTCCATTAGCCATCACATTCATTCCATTTGCCAGTTTCGACGAAAGGAAAATAGCAGTAGGTCCATCAGCACCACCAATAATTCCAATAGCACCTGCTTCTGGAGGAGCAAAGCCCAACCAAAGAGCACCTAGAAAAGTAATAAAAATACCTATCTGAGCAGCAGCACCCAAAATCATTAATCTTGGATTACTAATAAGCGATGAAAAGTCGGTCATTGCACCAATTCCTAAGAATATCAAAGGAGGATACCAACCATTAACAACTCCTGAATAAAGTATATTCATGACAGAACCTGGCTCATAGATACCTAATTTCAGGTTAAAATCTACAGCTTGAAACATTGGAATATTACCGATGATAACACCCGTTCCAATTGGAATTAGCAATAAGGGTTCGTAGTCATATTTAATAGCTAAAAAAATGAAAACCAAACCAATTAACACCATTAACAAGTTTCCAGGTGTAACGTTTGCGAAACCTGTGAATTCATAAAAATTCATTAAACCTACTACCGCACCTGAGTTGTTTTCACAATTAAGACTAGAGTTAGCAAACTTAAGAAAAGCACCATCAACCTTGGCTATACGCGAACCAAGCTCCAAATTTTCTGTTGTTGTAAGATAATTATTTGAACCAGAGTTCGGATCCAGATTTTTAAATAAATGCGTTACAACTTTAGGATTAAATTTTAAAATTACATTTACTCCTTGTGCTTCCCATTTACCAGTAAAACGCTGTTTTACCGAATCCATGATAAATGTGTTATCACTTTTGAATTCGAAAATCTTATATCTTTTTACTGTGATATCGGAATCTCCAACAGGGTTTGGGATATAACCATCTTCATGATTAACCCATTTTCCTGTTGTCAATTTTTCTGCGGTATCAGATGATTTTTGAGCAATGGAGTTAAAAGCTAACCCCATTACCAAAATCACTGAGAATACCAATGAACAAAGTTTTCTCATTATATAGTTTTTGCGTTTTAGTATTGAAATATTATGCTATTTCAATTAATACGTCCTCCTGAAGTACGCTATCGCCAACTGCAACCTTTATGGCTTTAACAGTTCCTCCTTTTTCGGCCAACACATTATTTTCCATTTTCATTGCTTCCATCACCAAGAGAGTATCTCCAGGGTTGACAGAATCACCAACTGCAATGTTAATTTTAATAATACTACCTGGAAGTGGCGCTTTAACTGTTGAAGCACCAACTCCACTTTTCTTGATACTACCTTCACCTGGTTTGTTAACAACCGGCTTGCGAACCAATCTAGGAGTTTTTGATGATTTCTCTGCAACATGCACATCAACATCATAACTCGTTCCGTTCACTTCAATTTTGGCATTCGATCCTTCAAAATCTTTGATTTCAACATCGTATTCCTGCCCTCGTATTGTAAATTTGAACTTCTTCATTTTGCTTATCTTGGTTGATTCATTACTCCATAAATCTTAGAACTCCATGGAGAATAATTCTTAGTAACTTTTTTAATTGTGATGATATTGCTTTCATCATCGTGATTTTGTTGTTGTAAGTGCATGTACAAGGCCATTGCAATAGCAGCATTAACGCCTCCCTCGATGTGTAAATCATCAGTATCAGCGCCAGATCGACCTTCCCTCATCAACTTTTTTCTTAAGTTAAGATGTAAAAGTTTCGGCAAATTGACAAAAACAATTACCAGCAGTACCAATGCAGCAAATACAATGGAATAACCTACTATGGCAACAGTCCATCCACCTTGACTTCCTATGGATAAAATATTCATTAACATAGAACTAATTTTTATAATGGAATATTAGAATGTTTTTTAGGTGGATTCACTTGCTTTTTAGTCTGAAGAGACTGAAATGCGCGAATCACTCTAAAACGAGTATTACGTGGCTCAATTACATCATCGATATAACCGTATGATGCTGCATTGTATGGATTAGCAAATGCCTCGTTGTACTCAATTTCAGTTTCAGCGATGAATTTCACTTTATCAGCATCGTTTAACTCAGCCATTTTTCTTCCGTGAAGTACTTCAATTGCACCTTTGGCACCCATAACCGCAATTTCAGCAGTAGGCCATGCATAATTTAAATCACCACGAAGTTGCTTACAAGACATTACATCATGAGCACCACCGTAAGATTTTCTTAGAGTAATAGTTACTTTTGGAACAGTAGCCTCACCATAAGCGAACATTAATTTCGCTCCATGAGTAATAATACCACCAAACTCCTGACTTGATCCAGGTAAGAAACCAGGAACATCAACCAAGGTTAAAATTGGAATATTGAAACAATCGCAGAAACGAATGAATCTAGCCGCTTTTCTTGAAGACTCAATATCAAGTACTCCAGCAAGGAAACTAGGCTGATTTGCAACAACACCTATCGACATTCCACCCATACGAGTAAAACCAACAATAATGTTCTTAGCATAGTGACGGTGAACTTCTAGAAATTCAGCATCATCAGCAATTGTATAAATTACATCCTTCATGTCGTAAGGCATGTTTGGATTTGCAGGAATGATCTCGTTAAGGATATCATCCATTCTATCCATAGGATCAGAACAAGCTGTAATTGGAGCTTCTTCCAAATTATTTGATGGCATGTAAGACAACAACTTACGAATGATCATGATACCTTCTTCTTCATCATCTACCATGAAGTGAGACACACCTGATTTCGAAGCATGCATTTTAGCACCACCTAGATCTTCTACGCTAATATCTTCACCTGTTACAGTCTTAACAACCTTAGGACCTGTTACGAACATGTATGACTTTTCTTCTGTCATCATGATAAAGTCGGTAAGCGCTGGAGAATAAACCGCACCACCTGCACAAGGACCGAAAATCGCAGAAATCTGAGGAATTACCCCTGAAGCAAGAATGTTTCTTTCAAAGATCTCAGCATATCCTGCCAAAGCAGTAACACCTTCCTGAATACGAGCTCCACCTGAATCGTTCATTCCAACAACCGGTGCACCCATTTTCATGGCCATATCCATAATTTTACAAATCTTCTGAGCGTAGGTTTCTGATAACGACCCTCCAAAAACAGTAAAATCCTGAGAAAATACGAATACTAAACGACCATCGATTGTACCTTGACCGGTAACAACACCATCGCCTAAGAATTTCGTTTTCTCCATACCGAAGTTAGTACAACGGTGTTGAACAAACATGTCAAATTCCTCGAAACTTCCCTCATCAAGAAGCATATCGATTCTTTCACGAGCTGTAAATTTGCCTTTCTTGTGTTGAGATTCGATTCTTTTCTCACCTCCACCAAGCTTAGCCTCCGTTCTTAAATCAATTAACTTTTTAATTTTATCCTGACTAGCCATAACCAATTGAGTTATTATTATTTATTGAGTATTCTTATTTATTGCCACAAATCTCAGTCAAAACGCGCTGAGTTGATTTTGGATGTAAAAATCCAATTTTCAAACCTTCTGCACCATTGCGAGGAGTCTTATCGATCACCTGACAACCAGCTTCCTGAACATCATTTAATGCTTGCTGAACATCTTCAACTGCGAATGCCATGTGATGCATTCCGCCACCTGTTTTTGCAACAAACTTACCAATTGGGCCTTCAGGATCTGTAGACTCCAACAATTCAATTTTGGTATCTCCAACCTTAAAAAAAGCTGTTTTAACCTTCTGCTCAACGACCTCTTCAACTGCGTAGCACTCCAAACCCAATACTTTTTCGTAGAATGGAATTGCCTCCTCTAAGCTTTTTACAGCTATACCGATATGTTCAATATGCGATGGTTTCATTATAGATATATTTTAATTAATGTAGATGACAAAAATATCGAATTGAAAAATGTCAATCAATGATCTGTAACATTATTAAAGTTGTTTTTTAACATGTATTCAGAACAGGAATATCTCACTTTATTCTAAAAATCAAACAAATATGATAAAACCCTTTTAAAAAATTCCATATTTAGAAATTAAAAGCCCGAAAACCTTTGCGTAAAAATTAGAACTAAGAAATTCCCCGTGCATTTTCGAGAAAAAAGAAATCTCTTTTCATACAAAACAGAACTGTTTTTTACCATTCCTCAACATATCTAATCATGAATTTCCCTTTTATTATAAATAAAGAAGCAAGAAGATTCTTCCACAACTACTTTTTGTTGCAAAATTTCATTTTAATCTTCTTCCATTTAATATTGTACAAAAAAAAAGACCAAGGTTTAAGAGACCTCAATTTGTTACATTGTGTAAAGTCTTTTTACCTATATTTGCATTTTGAAACAGGTTTCAACCATTATTATAAATTTCATAAGTAGATTCTAAGATGATACTATTCTTCCAAAAAGACGAAGTACACTTTGTTGTTCAGACAACTAACCAATTGAATGGATTGGATTTCAACAAACTTTCCTGGCTATTCGGAGACGCCACAAAAATTCAAGAGGATGAGATAGAGGGATTTTTTATTGGCCCAAGAAAGGAAATGATTACTCCTTGGAGCACCAATGCGGTTGAAATCACTCAAAACATGGGTATAACAGGGATTCTCCGAATTGAAGAGTTTCATTTGGTGGAAAGCGAGAAAGCCGGATATGATCCAATGCTACAAGCTTCTTACAAAAAAATCGGTCAAGATATCTATACCATTGAGAAACAACCTGAACCAATTCTAAATATTGAAAACATTGCCGAATACAACCAACAAGAAGGTCTGGCTCTTAGCAGTGAAGAAATCGATTATTTAGATGGCGTTTCAAAAAAAATTGGCAGAAAACTAACCGATTCAGAAGTATTTGGCTTTTCTCAGGTTAATTCGGAGCATTGTCGCCACAAAATATTCAACGGTTTGTTTGTTATTGATGGAGAAGAAAAAGAATCTTCTCTATTCCAATTAATAAGGAAGACCTCAAATATAAACCATAACAGAATTGTTTCTGCCTACAAAGACAATTGTGCATTTTTAGAAGGACCAAAAATGGAACAGTTTGCTCCTATCACTCACGATAAAGCAGATTTCTTTCAAACCAAAGATATTAAGACTGTAATTTCGCTTAAAGCGGAAACACATAATTTTCCAACTACTGTTGAACCATTTAATGGTGCTGCTACAGGTACAGGTGGTGAAATTAGAGATAGAATGGCAGGCGGAAAAGCATCCGTTCCAATGGCTGGTACGGCTGTTTACATGACTTCCTATCCTAGACTGGAAGCTTCCCGTTCTTGGGAAAATGCTACCGATGCCAGAGAATGGCTGTATCAAACTCCTGAAGAAATTCTAATTAAGGCATCGAACGGAGCAAGTGACTTTGGAAACAAATTCGGTCAACCCCTTATTTGTGGTTCGGTTCTTACTTTTGAACACTTCGAGAACAACAAAAAATACGGTTACGATAAAGTAATCATGCAAGCCGGAGGAATTGGCTATGGCAAATTTGAACAAGCTCAAAAAGATGTTCCTGAAAAAGGCGATAAAGTAATTCTTTTAGGCGGAGACAACTACCGAATTGGAATGGGCGGTGGAGCCGTTTCCTCTGTTGCAACCGGCGAATTCACAAACTCTATCGAGTTAAATGCAGTTCAACGTTCAAATCCTGAAATGCAAAAAAGAGTTTGCAATGCGATTAGAGCAATGGCCGAAATTGATGAAAACCCAATTGTTTCGATTCATGATCACGGAGCAGGCGGACACTTAAATTGCTTATCGGAACTTGTTGAAGAAACTGGCGGTAAAATTGATTTGAATGCGCTTCCTGTTGGTGACCCTACTCTTTCGGCTAAAGAAATTGTTGGTAACGAGTCTCAGGAAAGAATGGGATTGGTTATTAAAGAAAAAGATGTTGCCCTTTTAACTCGCATAGCAAATAGAGAAAGAGCTCCTATTTACCAGGTTGGTGAAACAACTGGTGATATGAAATTCACTTTTGAAGATAAAAAAACCGGACAAAACCCTATTGATTGGGGCTTATCTGAAATGTTCGGAAAACCACCAAAAACAGTCTTAACAGATACCACTTCAAATGAAAAATTTGAAGCTGTTGAATATGACGCTGATAAAATAGAAGAATACATCGAAAATGTTCTTCAAATTGAGGCTGTTGCCTGTAAAGACTGGTTAACCAATAAAGTTGACAGATCGGTAACTGGTAAAGTTGCCATGCAACAATGTGCTGGTCCTCTTCAATTGCCATTGAATAATTTAGGCGCTGTTGCCATTGATTTTCAAGGAGAAAAAGGAATTGCAACCTCTATTGGACATACTCCAATTGCAGCCTTAGTTGACTCGGAAAATGGCAGTCGATTATCTATTGCTGAATCTTTAACCAATCTGGTTTGGGCTCCAATTGAACAAGGATTGAAAGGTGTTTCATTATCCGCAAACTGGATGTGGCCTTGTAAAAATCCAGGTGAAGATGCTCGTTTGTATCAGGCTGTTCAATCCATTAGTGATTTCGCCATTGAATTGGGAATTAATGTTCCAACCGGAAAAGATTCTCTTTCCATGACCCAAAAATATGGAAAAGACGATGTTGTTTATTCTCCGGGAACAGTTATCATTTCAACTGTTGGTGAGATCATTGATATCAAAAAAATAATTTCTCCTGTTCTAAAAAATGAAGCAGATTCTCATCTTATCTATATGGATCTCTCGAAAGATGATTTTCAATTGGGAGGAAGTAGCTTTGCTCAGATCTTAAATAAATTAGGTACACAGACTCCTGATGTTAAGGATTCAAAATATTTTGCAAATGCATTTACAACTCTTCAGCAATTAATATTGGATGGTAAAGTTCTTGCCGGTCATGATATTTCTGCTGGTGGTATGATTACCGCATTATTGGAAATGTGTTTTGCAGACAATCGACTTGGAGCCAAAATTGATCTTTCATCAATTGAAGAAAGCGATTTGGTTAAAGTGTTGTTTAGTGAAAACCCAGGAGTTATTTTCCAGGTGAAAGATCTTGAAAACATATCAACGGTTCTTACCGATAAAGGAATTAATTTCCATGTTATTGGTTCACTTGCTGAAGCTGGAAAAATGCTACTATCAAAAGGGGATCAGGTTCTTGATCTTGATATTGCTTCTCTGCGTGATTTATGGTTTAAAACTTCATATCTATTAGATAGAAGCCAAGCAGGTAAAGAATTAGCTTTGGAAAGATTTAAGTCTTACAAAGAGAATGAATTGGAATTCAAATTCAACGAGAACTTTACCGGGAAATTTGAACAATTCGGAATTGATCCTAAAAGAAAAGAAAAATCAGGTGTTAAAGCTGCAATCATTCGTGAGAAAGGTGTAAACGGAGATCGTGAGATGGCCTGGATGATGCATTTGGCTGGAATGGACGTTAAAGATGTTCACATGACTGACCTGATTGCCGGACGTGAAGATTTATCGAATGTGAACATGATTGTTTTTGTTGGAGGATTCTCTAACTCCGATGTATTGGGTTCTGCAAAAGGATGGGCCGGAGCTTTCCTTTACAATGAAAAAGCTAAAAAAGCTCTTGATAACTTCTACGCAAGAAAAGATACTTTAAGCCTTGGAGTATGTAATGGATGTCAGTTGATTTCTGAGCTGGGATTAATTTATCCTGATCATGAAAAACATCCAAAACTACTTCATAACGAATCACACAAATTCGAATCAGGATTTGTAAGTGTATCGATACCAGTGAATAACTCAATTATGCTTTCTTCTTTGGCTGGAAGTAAATTAGGTATTTGGGTCGCTCACGGGGAAGGTAAATTTGAATTGCCATACGGACAAGACAAGTATCAGATTCCTATGAGATACAATATTGATCAGTACCCTGCCAATCCAAACGGCTCGCCATTTGCAACGGCTGCCATTTCATCAAATGATGGTCGTCATTTGGCAATGATGCCTCACTTGGAACGAGCAACTTATCCATGGAATTGGGCTCATTACAATGAGAATCGTGTTGACGATGAAGTTTCTCCTTGGATTGAAGCATTTGTGAATGCGAAGAAATGGATCATGGAACACAAATAAAATCAAGCAATTAAATATAAAATACCTCCTTTTTAAAGGGGGTATTTTTTTTGCCATTGGGCGAAGTAAAAACTAATATTTTTTTTCATAACTTGTGGCAACTAACAAAATCACAACTTATATGAAACATTTTTTACCCCTTATTGCCATTTTGGGACTAAGCTTAGCATGTGCCCCACCTAACAAACTTGCTTCTATTGAAAAAACGCAAGACTCAATCCAAAAAGAAAAACCAATTCATATAGAAAAACAAATTGCCCCTGGTACTTGTTCTCTTGCAATCGGTGACTTCAAATTTTTATCGGAGAACAATAAATTCTTGCTGAACGGAAAAATAATTTCCATAAAAGCTTATGGTGCCGGCTTTACCTCTACTTTCGAAAAAGAACAAACCATTCAAATAAAAATTACAGAACAACAATTTATTAATTTGAAATCCGTAAAAACTATTTCCTGTTTAATCTCCAACATCGAAGGATTGAACAAGAAGCCCATTTACGAACTAGTAGATTTTAAATCAGAAAACAAACAATAAGCTTAATTTCAATAGATTGCTTTATCTTTTACATATTGGCTCCTAGAATACAGGAGAACAGCCCCAATTGTAATTTAAAATTGGAAATAAATATTACTTTTCAACTAACAAATAAATTGTAAAAACGTAATATCCTTACTCCTCTTTGATAAGGAAACTTAATTTGCATGTATTCTGCACTAAATAATCAAAACACATGAAATCAATTTTCAATATACTACTCGCATTGGCGATTTCCTTTACAACGCTTGCTCAAAATAAAAAACTAACGGCAAAAAAGCACTCTACATTAGGTGTAAAAGATATTGTAATAACAGAAAAAACATACAACGATTTAACCAATCCCTCATTAAACAAAAGAAAACTAGCTAAAATTGCAGATAAAGAAGACGGAAAACCAAAACGGGCAGATGATCCTATTGCAAGAGCCCAATACGAAATAGATATACTAAAAAACCCGCTTACGGGACAGATCCCCTTAAATATTAAAGAGCTCGAAAAGGCATATGTTCTTTCATCAGCCTCTGGTTTGCAGAGCAGATTAAAAACCGGTGGCTTAAGTTTTACAAACAGTGGCCCAAAGAATGTGGGTGGCCGAACACGAGCGCTGGCTATTGATATGGCAAATGAGAGCACAATACTGGCGGGAGGAACTACTGGTGGAATGTGGAAATCAACAAACAATGGTACCAGCTGGACAAGAACAACTAAATTAGAAGATCACCCAAGTGTAACTTCCATTGCGCAAGACCCAAACAACACTGCAATCTGGTATTATACCACTGGGGAACTAGTTGGCTCAGCAGGTGAAGATGGTGCCCGTTACCGGGGAAATGGTCTGTTTAAATCTACCGATAATGGCGACAACTGGATATCTTTGGCATCAACAGCTTCCAATACCTCTGAAATATTCGATCCTTTTGATTATGGCTGGAATATCTGCGTAGACCCAAACAACAGCGATGTATACGTTGCAACAGCAGATGGAATTAAGCGCTCTACTGATGGAGGAACCAGCTGGACCGATGTAATCACATCAGATTCCTATTATGAAGATATTATTTGTACTCCCAGCGGGATTAAATATGCTTCTTTAAGTTCTGAAGGTACAACTAAGGGGATCTACAGGTCTTTGACTGGAAATTTGGGAGAATGGGAAGATATAACCCCAACAGGATTCCCTACCGATTATAACAGAATTGTAATTGCCCAAGCTCCAAGTAATTTAACCAGCGATATCGTTTATGTGTTAGGGCAAACAATAGGTGCTGGCTTTCAAGGTAACAGTCTCTGGAAATTAACATATAATACTACCGAAGATTACACCTGGGAAGACCGTTCTCAAAATCTACCTGAAGGTGGTGAAAAAGACACAGATGTAAATGGTTACAACTCACAAGGATCGTACAATATGGTAATAAAAGTTGCTCCGGACAATGAAAATATGCTTTTTATTGGGGGTACTAACTTATATCGTTCTGATGATGCTTTTGCGACTAGGGCAAGTTCTTTAAGTGATGAACTTTTCTTAAACGATGGTATTGAAAATGATACTGATAAGTCTAATACTTATTGGATTGGAGGTTATGCAACCGAAAATAATGTGACTCAATATCCAAATCATCATCCTGATATTCATGCATTAACATTTAAAAGTGATAACAAAACTCTGCTTTGCGGACACGATGGAGGTATTAGTAGTACGACTAATTATAAAAAAACAATTGACACCTCTTCAGAAAATGACACCAGCACTCCTGTTGACTGGACTTTTCTGAACAATGGATACTTAACCACACAAGCATATACTATCGCGATAGATAACGACATAAGAACAAACACGACATTACTTTCCGGATTTCAGGACAATGGCACCTGGCTTGCCGAAACTTCTGATCCAAATAAAGATTGGTTATCCTGGGGTTCTGGTGACGGAAGTTACTGCAGCATATTCAATTTAGGAAATAGTATACTCTCCTCATCACAAAGCGGCACCACTTACCTTGAAAATAACGTTACTGATGACCTAAGTTACTATTGGACCCGTGTTGATCCTGAAGGAGCCGAAGGACAATTGTTTATCAATCCTTTTGTTGAAGATGCCAACAACAGTGAAATTTTATATTACGCAGCAGGAAACTATGTTTGGCGAAACTCCAATATTTTTGATATTCCCCGTATGCAGAATAGCGAATCAACTACGAACTGGGAAAAACTAAAAATATCAAAGACAACAGGAACTGTATCCGCCTTAGCCTCCTCCACCTTCCCGGCTCATATTCTATATTACGGTACTTCAACAGGAAAAGTATTTAAAATAGTGAATTCACATTCTCAGTGGGCAAAAGTGACAGATCTTACAGGTTCCAATATGCCTTCCGGAAATGTTATTTCTATTGATGCAAACCCATTAAATGCAAACGAAGTATTGGTTGGATTTTCCAATTACGGAATTGAAAGTATATTTAGCACGACTAATGGCGGAACAAGCTGGACTCCTGTTAGTGGAAATCTGGAAGAAATAAATGGAGCGGACAATGGTCCATCAATTCGATCCGTATCCTTCATGGTATCACCAACCGATACCACCTATTATGCCGGAACAAGTACTGGATTATATAGCACAACAAAACTTGATGGCACATCAACTACATGGACTCAAGAAGCAATTGACAGAATAGGAACCACTGTAGTTGCCATGATTAAAAGCAGACGTGATGGTTTTATTGCGTCAGCAACTCATGGAAATGGAATTTTTACTGCCGATGATGATTTTAGTTCGACAGCACCAGTTGCATTAATTGGAATGACAAAAGACACCATTCAAATTGGAGAATCAGTTGATTTTATGAACAGAAGTATTGGCGATGGGTTTACCAAGTGGGAATGGACATTTGAAGGAGCAGAAACTGCAAGTTCTGCAGAAGAACATCCCCGAGCGGTTATTTACAAAACTCCCGGAGTTTTTTCGGTAACATTAACAGCAACCAATGCGGCAGGTTTGAATACTCAAACGATTACTTCTGCAATTATTGTAAAAACAGTTGAGGTTAAATTCTCAGCAAGCTCTACCAATGTAAATATTGGTACAGAAGTTACTTTCACAAGTCAAAGCACAGGCTCGGAACTAACATACAATTGGAGTTTCCCTGGAGGTTCACCTGAAAACTCTACTGATGAAAATCCAGTTGTTACCTACAATACTGTAGGAGCATTTGATGTTAGCTTAACCATTAATGATGCTCAATACAAGGATACAGAAGTGAAAATTGGATACATTACAGTTCTTAATCCAGATGATTTTGATGATGATTTACTTTACAATGTGCCTTCTGAATTTGAAGACCAACTGGTCCAATTCATATTCACAGGCGATAACGACGGGTATGTGACAGGACATACTAATCTGAAAATAGATAAATACGCGGAAAAATTTGAATTGATAAATCCTAATTTAAACGCAGTTAAACAGGTACAGATTAAACCTTCTGTTTTGCAGTCTAACTCATCAGATCCAGAATTTATTCTCAAGATTTGGAATGGAACATCGGAACCTACAAATGAAGTATACAGTATGTCGGTTCCTTACTCAGAATTAATTGCCGGCCAATTTAATACGATCGATTTAAATTATTCGGTTGCGGTTGAAAAAGATTTCTTTGTTAGTTACGAGATTAAATATGAAAATCCTGTAGATTCTTTTGCCGTTGCGCACCTTCCTTTGCAAGATGATGCAGAATGGAGTAATTCTGCTTACATGTATTATAATAACAAGTGGAGTCCTTACAGCGAGGTATTTGGAAACAACACCTCGCTTGCGATCAAGGCCTTGGTTGGATATGATCCTGGAGCACTAGGAATAGAAGATGATATACTTCTAAAAGAGGTTGGAAAATTAAAGATCTTCCCCAACCCGATGGTTTACAAAAGCAATGTGGTCTTTCCGAACAAGACCAATCAGAAATACCGATTGGTGGTTATAGATGCAAGTGGCCGGGTGGTTCGGATCATTGAAAACATCACAGGGAACAATGTGATTATAAATCGGGAACAATTAAAACCCGGTATTCATATTATCAACCTTTCGGGTGAGAAGATATACAAAGGAAAACTACTGGTGAAATAAGAAAAAATTACTAAAAATGGATGAGCTTGTTGCCCCGCAACAGGCTCTCTTTTTTTTTGCGTAACGAGATTCTGAAACACTTTCTCAATAAAAATAATGGTCTTTAACTTATTCCACATTCGTTTCGCCAACCAAAAAGCACTTTACGACTAACTAGATGTATTATACTACTCTACAAATGCTTTTCACACCCTTACAGACTATTTTTGCTACATTACCAATACTTTTTGCCCCCTCACCGATGCATTATACTACTCAATAGATGTTATTTCTTACCCTATCGATGCTTTTAGATACCCTACCGATGCAATTTGCTACTTAACGGACTCTTTAAGCATTCACAATAAGCTTTTTAAGCTACTTTAGAATTGATTTAGCACCTAAAAATGACTAACTTACATACTAAGAAAATAAAATGGGTATTGATTACAAGTTTCATGAGCTGAAATCAATGAAAGCACGCGCCATTAGAAGCTAAATTTTAATTCGAAAAATATAAACATGAGTGGAACAACAGAAAATGCACTTTTTAGTATTAACGGAAATATTTTAAATGTGCTTCATGAAAAAGGAGAAACGGTAAGTTCTCTGGCCCGAAAAATTAACATCAGGCCTGTTACACTGCGTCAGCAATTGGATAGACCCACATTGCAGGTTAATCGGCTTTGGAGTATCTGTCATGCTATGAAAATCAATTTTTTCCAGGAGATTGCAAATAGCTATGAGCAGGAAACACAAAATAATGTTGATAATGTTGATGGGGCTGAGTATATAAATATCCAGAAAGAACTGCAAGAAAAATGCAAGCAATTAGAGCTCCTGGAAAATGAAAACAAAACCCTAAAAGAAGTTATTCATTTGTTGAAAGATTAGAATAAATAACCAATAGCACCCATTTGAGATGTTCAAATCTGGTGCTATTTGCTTTTTGTAGGCAGAGAATAGATTTAACTATTCAGCTGATCCAATAAACTATCCTCATCGTCGAAATTGGTATTTGAAAAGTTTAGAGCTGTTTCGATTATTGCCAAGTGCGAATAGGCCTGTGGGAAATTCCCGAGCATCCGTTTCGAGACAAAATCAATATCTTCAGCAAACAATCCAAGATGATTCGAATAAGTTAATAACTTATCAAATTTTTCTTTCGCTTCCCTCCTCTTGCCTATTTTATACAAACTGTTAATCAACCAAAAAGAACAAATCGTAAAAGCCGATTTAGGGGTTCCAAAATCATCCTGATTTTTATACCGGTACATCAAACCATCATGCTCCAATTCCTTTTGAATGGTGAACACTGTCGATTTATACTTTTCATCAGCTGCATCAATAAAACCATAGCTTTCCATTAACAATACCGAAGCATCCATATCCTCAGATCCATAATTTTGCGTAAATGCCTGTTTCTTTTCACTCCAGGCCTTTTTCATGATATCATCTTTCACCAAATTTCTAAGAACAGTCCATTTTCCGACATAATCATCTCGCTTCAATAGTACTGCAATTTTAACCGCCCGGTCAAACGCCACCCAACACATCACTTTGCTAAAGGTAAAATGAAGACTTTTCCCACGAATTTCCCAGATACCACGATCTGGCTTTTTCCAATTTTCTTCTACAACCTTCACAATGCTTCTTACAATGGTCCACAATTCCTCACTATGCTCCAAGGAAGTTTCAAATATTTCGAAATGCTGATGAATCAAATCCAGCAAAATTCCATAAATATCATTCTGTTTTTGTTTGTAGGCTGCATTTCCTACTCGAACCGGTTTCGACCCTTCATAACCTGCAAGGTGTTCCAACTCATATTCCGAAAGCTTTTTCTCTCCATTAATACCATACATTATCTGGATTTTCTCATTCTTTTTAGGAATGATATCCATGATGAAATTCAGGTAGCGTTTTGCTACATTAAAATGGCCCAATTGAGTCAGAATTTTAACCACCATAGAGCCATCACGAATCCAGCAAAAGCGATAATCCCAATTCCTCACCTCCCCTATTGTTTCGGGCAAAGATGTGGTTATAGCAGCCATAACAGCTCCACTTTTCTGATAGCTTAACAATTTTAACACCAGCGCGCTTCTATTGGCTTCCTCATTATACTTAGGAAGTACTTTTGTTTTTTCACTCCAGTTTAACCAATATGTTTTTGTTCGTTGTAATTTCAGATAGATTCGATCACGAGTTTGTTCCAACAACTTTTGATTGTAACTCACCTCACAAAATTCATCTTTGTCCAATTCAATTACATTCTGATTCAATATATCAGCATAATTAAAACTAGAATACAAATACAACGAATCGTAACTTCCTGATGTTGTAGAGGATTTTAGGAATTCCACGCCTGACACCTTGTTTTCGGTAGCGTTTCGGGCATAATCGAGTTTTGGATTATATTTGATCCGAAACTTTGGTTTTCCATAAACCAATCGAAAAAAACGAACTACATCCGGCGGCATGTAATAATTATTTTCATCTGTTACATATCTTGGCATAAAATCCAATACTTCAAAAACTCCATCGACACATTCAAAACGTGTTTTTAAAATATTCGTGTTTTTTCCATACTCCTGTATAATATTTGTTGCATTCTCGGGCAAAATTTCAAAACTACCTCCCTTATTCTCATCCAACAACTTAGCAAATGCCGAAGATGAATCAAATTGAGGTAAACACACCCAATCTAAAGACCCTTTTTCTGAAATAAGAGCCGCACTTCTGCAATTTCCTATTACTCCGTAATTTAAATTTCCCATAAAAAAATGCTATTTTAGAGCTTCACTTTAAAAACTGGTCGGAAAATAAAGATAATTCCTGACATTAGATAGTTTTTAAACTAAAATTTAAATTACATTTTATGAATAGAATTCACATTGTTTCCAACAGACTCCCAGTTAATATAAACATAGAAAATGATATTATTGAATTAATTCCAAGTGTAGGAGGATTGGCTACAGGAATGAGATCAGTATATAAGGAGTATAATGGAAAGTGGATAGGCTGGCCAGGTTTACCAAGTGATGACCTCGATGAAGAATTAACCGGTAGGATTGAACAAAAACTAATTGAAGAAGACTGTGTACCGGTTCATTTATCAAAACAAGAAATAGACTTGTACTATGACGGTTTTAGCAACCGAACCATATGGCCATTATTTCATTATTTTGCGCAATTCATTGATTACGATCATGAATTATGGGATGCTTTTGTAAGTGTAAACCAAAAATTTGCTGATAAAGCTTTGGAAACTTTAGAAGAAGGTGATACCATCTGGATTCACGATTACCAATTGCTACTGGTTCCGGAAATGATAAAATCTAAAAAGCCAGATGTTACCGTTGGTTTTTTTCTTCACATTCCTTTTCCGTCATTCGAAGTTTTTCGAATTTTACCCTGGAGAAAAGAATTAATTCAAGGAATGTTGGGTGCTGACTTGATTGGCTTTCATACTTTTGATTATCAAAGACACTTTTGCAGTTCAGTGCGTCGTTTAATGGGATATGAAATTTCATTCAATCAAATTCACATTGAAGACAGAATTATTCTTGTTGATTCATTTCCAATGGGAATTGACTACAACAAATTTAGAGACGCTTCAACTCAAATCTTCCAAAGACCTCTTCAAGAAAAATCGGAACTTCATCGTGAACTGGAAAAATACTTTCTGATTTCTCCTAATCGAAAGCTGATTCTATCTATCGATCGAATGGATTATTCGAAAGGAATTCCAAACCGCTTGCGTGCATTCTCCAGATTCCTGGAAGATTACCCTGAATTTATAGGCAAAGTTACATTGATCATGTTGGCAGTTCCTTCTCGCGGAACGGTAGAGCAGTACATCAATTTAAAAAGAGAAGTGGATGAATTGGTTGGAACTGTAAATGGTAAATTTGGTAGTATCAACTACACCCCAGTTTGGTATTTTTACCGTTCGTTACCCTTCGAAAACCTAATCGAATTATACAGTTCTTGTGATGTTGCCCTGGTGACTCCTGTGCGTGATGGAATGAATCTGGTTGCCAAAGAATATGTGGCCTCAAGAACAAATAGTACAGGTGTAATTATTTTAAGTGAAATGGCAGGCGTAGCCAAAGAAATGGGCGAAGCAATAATTATTAACCCGAACAATACAAAGGAAATTGCAGATGCAATTAATCAGGCCTTAATCATGCCTCTTGATGAGCAACGGGAACGAATGAGCTTTCTTCAGGACAGGATAAAACGATACGATGTATTCAAGTGGTCGAGCGAATTCGTAAAGTCTTTAAAGAAAGTTGAAAAGATTCAAAACTCCTTTTATGCGAAGAAAATAAATAGTAAGATAATGGATAAGCTTACTGCCAAATACAAATCTGCAGAAAAGAGATCCATATTTCTTGATTACGATGGGACATTAGCTGGTTTTAAAACGAATCCTAATGACGCTAAACCCAATGCGGAGCTTCATGAAATCCTTTACAAACTTGAAGAAGATCCTCGAAATGTAATTACTATTATTAGTGGCAGGGATAGAGATAGTTTAGAAAAATGGTTCGAAGGACATAAAATCAATTTAATTGTTGAACATGGTGTTTGGCTTCGAAAATATCAGAAAGAATGGAAAATGCTTAGTAATGCTTCGGATGTATGGAAACCAAACATCCGCCCTACTCTCGAAACATTTGTAGATCAAACACCCGGATCATTTATCGAGGAGAAAAATTATTCTCTTGTTTGGCATTTCCGAAAAGCGGAACCCGAGCAAGGCGAACTAAGAGCAAATGAGCTTAGAGATGAGTTGACGACAATGATCGCCAATCATAACCTTGAGATTTTAGAGGGTAATAAAGTGATTGAAGTAAAAAGTGGTGGAATTAACAAGGGAATTGCGGCCATGCAATTTCTTAAAAACCAAAATTTTGATTTCATATTAGCTATTGGTGATGACTGGACGGATGAATACATGTTCCGTGAACTTCCTGAATCAGCTCATACCATAAAGGTTGGACTTAAAAATACAGCGGCAAAATATAAAGTTGAATCTGTGGCTTCGGTTCGAAAACTACTACTGGATTTAACGAAATAATATTCTCTGTTCTCATACTAAGCGGCAATATCATATTTGCCGCTTTTTTTTTGCCCTAAAATTCAGCAATTCATTCACTGGAAATTTACAATTACCTTCCTCTTCGTTAAAAATCGTATATTTTTGCAACAAAATAAGATGAAAATCCCTAATTTCGCACGAATCAAGATTTTTAATAATGCTACACAAACAATTCGATTATTTAGTAATCGGAAGTGGACTGGCTGGTTTATATTCAGCCTACTATGCGTCCCGCTTTGGAAAAGTTGCCATTTTAACGAAATCGAAGCTTGATGTTAGTAATTCTTACTACGCTCAGGGCGGTATTGCCGCTGTAACCGATCCTGAAGATTTTCCGCAATATCACTTAGAAGATACTTTAACCGCCGGCCGTGGTTTATGCGACTATATTCCTGTGGAAATTCTCGTTAACGAAGGTCCGGATCGTATTCAAGATTTAATTGAATTGGGAATGCAATTTGATAAAGAAAACGGTCAATTGGCACTTGGACTTGAAGGAGGACATCACCGAAGAAGGGTTCTTCATGCTGGTGGCGACTCGACAGGCAAGGAAACAACTCTTTTTTTGATTGATAAAGTATTGAATAATGATAATATTGAGGTGTTTGAGAACCAAATGGTGTTTGAATTACTGATTGAAGATCAAATTTGTGCCGGAGCAAAAAGCTACAATATTATAAATAACACCAATTTACTTATTGAAGCCAAGAATACGATACTTGCTTCGGGTGGCGCCTCGGCAGTGTATAAAAGGACAACGAACCCACACACAACAGTTGGTGATGGAATCAATCTGGCCTATAAGGCCGGAGCCGAAATGGCTGATATGGAATTCATTCAATTTCATCCGAGTTCTTTTTATTCTGAGGAAGGATATACATTTTTAATTAGCGAAGCCGTTCGAGGAGAAGGTGCTTATCTTCTGAATTCAAAAGGGGAACGATTCATGTTGGCAATTCATCCTCTTGCCGAACTAGCTCCCCGTGATATTGTAGCCCGAGCCATTTTCGATCAAATGAAACAAAGCCAAAGCAATTATGTGATTCTCAGCCTTAAACATCTGGATAAAAACAAGATAAAAAATAGGTTTCCAAGCATTAATAAAAATTGCGAGAAATCTGGCGTTGATATGAGTCAGGAAATTCGAATTGCTCCTGCCGCTCACTATATGGTTGGTGGGATTAAAACAAAGCTTAATGGGGAAACCAATATATCAAGACTATATGCTTGCGGGGAAGTAGCTTCGTCGGGAGTAATGGGCGCCAACAGACTCGCTTCTAACTCATTGCTTGAATGTTTGGTGTTTGGCAAAAGGGCTATTGATCATGCTGAAGCTTCATCTTCTGTTAAAAAAATATTTTCGTTGAATAAAAACGAGATGCATGTCAATTTGAAACTTGAACAATTGTTCCTAAATCATAGCAATGAAATTGCAAATGAGATGAATTTGAAAGCAGGAATAGTTCGAAATCAGAAAGAACTTACAGAAATTAGTTCACTTATAGAATCAATCGAAAATTCTTTTCCTTTTGAGCCCTATGAATATTACAGTGTTCGTTTGCAAAACCTAATCAGAGTTTGCAAATTACTAACAACTGCTGCATTATCAAGAAAAGAGAGTCGTGGAGGACATTACCGAGAAGATTATCAAAAAGAGGAAGCTAAATTTCTCACCCATTCGATTCAACAAATTAATAAAGAAATACATTATATCCCTGTGGATCATCGATCTCAAGATTAAATTATCACATATATGCAAGAATCAGAATTTAACATTCAGGAAATTGAGCTCATCATAAATCATGCTTTTCGGGAAGACATAGGAAGTGGCGATATTACAACAAATAATATTGTCCCTAAAAATACTTTAGCTGCTGCAAGTATGACAGCCAAAGCTGATGGAATAATAGCGGGTTTGAATATCGCGAAAATGATATTTCGGAAATTAGATGAAAATCTGGAATGGAACCCCAAAATTATAGATGGTGATCGTGTAGTTAAAGGAGATGTTATTCTTGAAATGAAAGGAACATTCAGAGCTCTTTTAACCGGAGAAAGATTAGCATTAAATTTGCTGCAAAGAATGTCGGGAATTGCAACCGAGACAGCTAAATATGTTGCTGCGGTAAAAGAAACAAAGGTGAAAATTCTTGACACAAGAAAAACCGTGCCAGGCCTACGGACATTCGACAAATATGCTGTTAAAATGGGTGGAGGAACCAATCATCGCATTGGCTTATATGATATGGTTATGATTAAAGACAACCATATAATGATGGCCGGAAGTATTACAGCTGCTGTTGAACAGATTCGCAAAGCCGTTTCTTCAGAGATTACAGTTGAGGTAGAAACAACAAACTTAATAGAGGTAAAAGAAGCTGTTAACGCTGGCGCGGATATCATCATGCTTGATAATATGAGTAATGAATTAATGAAAGAAGCTGTTGACTATATTAGTGGAAGAGCTTTGGTTGAAGCGTCAGGAAATATGAATTTAGAGCGAATTTCAGGTGTAGCAAAAACCGGTGTCGATTTCATTTCAATAGGTGCTCTTACACATTCTGTTGTGGCTTTAGATATCAGCCAAAACATAATTATCAAATAGCTCAAACTTATATTTCACTCATCCACAAAGTTATTGTTTGATAATAACTTTGTAGATGAGTGAAACGATTTAAATGGAACAGTTAGGTGTAAAAATTCATGACCAAATCCTAAATTAGGTAATCTCTCCAATAAAAAACATATAAAATCAGCTAAATAGTAACAAATACATTTCACCTGCTTTACCGGTCTTTTTACAGAATAAAATCAAAATGTAAAACACGTTTAAAAAGTAATTGATCAAAAATATAACACTATCGTTTCGAACCGAAATATTCTAATAAATATCGTTATATTTCGCCTCCCCAATAGATATTTAGGAAAAACAACGATTCATTTAAGAATAAATTTACTTAACAGAATACGAATTAAATATACAAAAAACCCATAATGCAACTCCCCTTAAAACTTGCTTTGCTTTTACTTACTTTATCCATTACTTCAATATCTGCAAATGCAAAAATAAATGATGCAAAAAATCAAACATCTATTACCAAGGATAGTCTCAAAATTGAACATTATCTGAATCTGTCCCGAAAATACTATACTGTAAAAACAGACAGTGCTATTTATTACGCCGAAAAAGCGCTGCAATTGTCACAAAACAGCAATAGCCTGAAGCTAATCATCGAATCACAGCTTGAATGTTTTTACAATTTCTCGATAAATAGCGATATGGCTAAAGCCAGAAAAGCTCTAAATGAAGCCGAAGCAATGGCTTATATTCTAAATGATTCATTAAGTATTTGCAGAGTTCATTCCTGTTTAGGATACCATTATGCACTAACAAGCAAATACGATAGTGCCATTTATCAATACAATAAATCTCTGGAATTCTGTAAGTCACAAAAGGATAATAGAAATAAAATAAGCAATCTAATAGGACTCGGTCATGTGTACTATGAAAGAGGCGATTTAGAATTAGCTCTAAGTAAATATATTGAAGCTTTTCAATATAATGAAGTACAAGAAAACGACGAAACTAAGCTGAATCTTCTCATTAGCATGGCAAATATTTATGCTGGAGAACATCAAAATGAAAAGGCTATATCCTATTACAACCAAGCTATGGTGATCGCTTTAGAGTTAAAGAATGAGGATACCTTATCTGTTCTTTACAATAATTCAGCCATAATTTATCAGGACAATTTAAATTTTAATAAAGCATTACTATTTTACGGGAAAAGCCTCGAAATAGAAAAAAAAGCAAATAATAAGGCAGGCATTGCATTGTGTCTTAACAATATTGGTGAAAATTATTTCAAGATGGGGAATACAGATAAGGCAATTGTATTCCTGCTCGAAGCTTTATCCTCCAACCGTGAGCTACAATTAGATACTGAAATCATTTACAATTTGGAGACCTTAAGCCAAATACACCTAAGCCTTGGAAACTTTAAACAAGCTTTCTCATATCTTGAAGAAGGAATTGCCTTAACTAAAAAACTAAAAACACGAGGCAAAAGAAGTGATTTATTGAAGCTTCTTGCTGAGTATTACAATAAAACAGATAATTACAAAAAAGCTTACGCCTCTATTATTGCCTACAACTCTCTAAATGACAGCATACAAAAAAAATCACGTACGGATAAAATTGTAGAGCTTCAAGCTCAATTCGATTCTGAGAAAAAAGAGAAGGAAAATGAGATTTTAAGAATAAGTAACCAATTTACCCAAGAAAAACTTGCCAAGGAGAGAATAAGAACAAATTATCTTTTTCTTTTTTCATTTTTAGCTTTTGCTGTTATCATTCTAATATTTATTCTTTTGAGATCTAAGATTAATATTCACAACCGAATACAAGTCTTCAATGGTAAATTAGAAGAGTCTAATGCCAACCTTAAAATCACGAATGCTACAAAAGATAAATTCTTTTCAATTATTGCTCATGATTTAAGATCACCTTTTAATGCCATATTGGGATTTTCGGAACTGATCAAAAATGAAGTGAAAAACGGAAAAGACCTAAAGACAATAGAAGAGTACAATGCCAACATAAATGAATCGGCCACAAGCTTGTTTACATTACTTGAAAACCTCTTACAATGGGCAAATGATCAACGTGGCATACTGAAATTTACCCCCACTCAAATTGATTTGTACGATTTGATTCAATCTAATCTTGCTATTTTCAAATTGAGAGCCACTGATAAATCGATAAAATTATTTTCCGATATAAAACCCAACACTGTGGCTTTTGGTGATGTAAATATGGTAAATACCATTATTCGGAACCTAATTAGTAATGCCTTAAAATTCACAAAAGCAAATGGTGAAATAATTCTTTCTACAATATCAGAGGGTAATTTCATTTATCTTTCTGTTAAAGACACCGGCATAGGAATTAGTAAAAACGATCAGGATAAACTATTCCGGTTAGATGGTAATTTCACAACGATGGGTACCAAAGATGAATCAGGAAGTGGATTAGGTCTGATATTATGCAAAGAATTTGTAAAGAAAAACGGCGGTGAAATTTGGGTTGAAAGTGAAGAAAATAAAGGCAGTAAATTTATTTTCTCTTTAAAATCGGCTTAACTTTTTAGAATAATTTCAAATAGGTAATTTCTTTACCGGAGATTGCTTCCCCCCTCTTAATAAGAAGTAGTTACCTTTGCTGTTCCAAAACTCGATTATATGGAACGAATAAGTATGCCTCTTCTTGTCCTTGGAGTAGTCGTTGCCTTATTTACGGCTCGGTTTGTAACGGATTGTCCATAAAAAGAATCATTTCATGTAAGTAATGGAAACTCTTTATTAGAGAACAATATAACAATGTAAAACACGTATGATAAGTTATTTATCAAAAACAAAATCCTTTTGTTTCAAACAGAAACTTTCTAATTAATATCGTTATATTTGCCCTCCATAACAGATACTTATGATAATATCATCTCAATGAAACTACCAAACAGTACGCAAATAACATAGAAATCACTTAAAACAACTAAACTTAAGACTTCAATTCATAATGCGCTTTCCCTTACTATTAGTATTTTGCCTTTTGTTATTCGTAAATACATTGCATGCTAAATCATCTCTTAGCGAGCTTCGAAC
This sequence comes from Labilibaculum antarcticum, assembly GCF_002356295.1. Classification (NCBI taxonomy): domain Bacteria; kingdom Pseudomonadati; phylum Bacteroidota; class Bacteroidia; order Marinilabiliales; family Marinifilaceae; genus Labilibaculum; species Labilibaculum antarcticum. The sequence goes on from NZ_AP018042.1 coordinate 857,014, forward strand.
ACAAATTAATAACAGTTCTAAGAGTGAAAAGGCTAAGCTTTATTTGAAATTATCTGATCATTATTACTATGCGAATAATAATGACAGTGCCCTTTATTATGCCAAAGAAGCTCTTCTTGTATCAAAATTAAACAAGAATGATCAGTTGATGCTTGAATCATATATTGAACTTTATTACAACTACTTGCTTACTTCAAATTCGAAAGAAGTAAGACATTCTTTATACAATGCGAAAAAATTAGCTTATAAAATTTCAGATACCACTCAGATTTGTGATATTCTTTTAAATTTAGGTGCTTTCTATTCTGAAAACAGCAAATTTGACAGTGCTATTATTCATTACAATGAATCTAGAAGACTGAGTGATCTTATTGATTACAAAACAAATACTATTCAAACGCTAATTGGCATAGGGGAAGTATATTATGAAAGAGGTGATTTTGAAAATGCTTTAAATAATTACTTAGAAGCATCTAAGTATTCCGAAGCAATAAAAGACAATGATATAAAGCTTAGTTTACTTATTGATATGGGTAATATTTATGGTGATGATAATCAAATAGAAAAAGCAAAATCTTATTACAATCAAGCAAAAGAACTTTCAGAAACAATTAATGATAAAGAAACATTATCTACTATTTACAACAATCTGGCAACCCTTTACCAAGAGGAAAAAAATTACACAAAAGCACAAATTTATTTCGAAAAAAGTCTTGAAATTGAACAAAGTAAAGGCTATAAAGATGGTATCGCTATAACCCTAAATAATATTGGAGAGAATTATTTCCTATTGAAAGATTACGAGAATGCCATTATTTTTCTACGCGAATCATTAACTACCCACAGGCATCTAAAATTAGAAACCGAAATAATTTACAACTTAGAAGTTTTAACTCAAATACACTTAGCAACCGGAAATTACAAACAAGCTATTAAATGTTTGAACGAAGGAATTACTTTAAGTAAAAAACTTAAAATTAAAGGGAAAAGATCCGATCTATTGAAATTATTAGCAGAATACTATAACAAGATAGGAAATAACAAAAAGGCCTACTCTTCAATGTTAGCCTTTAATGCTCTTAAAGATAGTGTAAGGAATGACGCAAAATCTACCAAAATTGCCCAACTTCAAGCAAAATTTGAAGCCGTAAAAAAAGAAAAGGAAAATGAGATTCTAAGAGTGAAAAATCAGATTACTCAAGATAAGCTTGAACAAGAGAAAACAAAATCTAACTTCCTTTACATATTTTCCATCTTGGCTCTTTTTGTAATAATTCTAATAGTCACTCTATTTCGATCAAAGATCAATACTCATAATAAAATGAAGCGTGTTTATGGTCTACTTGAAGATTCAAACTCCAAGTTAAAAATCATGAATACTACAAAGGATAAATTCTTTTCAATTATTGCTCATGATTTAAGATCACCTTTTAATGCCATCTTGGGATTTTCAGAACTGATCAAAAATGAAGTGAAAAGTGGGAAAGACCTAAAGACAATAGAAGATTACAATGCCAATATAAATGAATCGGCAAAGAGTTTGTTTACTTTACTTGAAAATCTATTGCAATGGGCAAATGATCAACGTGGAGTACTCGAATTTACTCCCATTCAAATTGATTTGTACGAATTAATTCAATCTAATCTTACGATTTTCAAATTGAAAGCCACTGATAAATCAATAAAATTATTTTCCGATATAAAACCCAACACTGTGGCTTTCGGTGATGTAAATATGGTAAATACCATTATTCGAAACCTAATTAGTAATGCCTTAAAATTCACTAATGAAAATGGTGAAATATTTCTATCTACAATATCAGATGGTAATTTCATTTATCTTTCTGTTAAAGACACCGGCATAGGAATCAGTAAAAACGATCAGGATAAACTATTCCGATTAGATGGCAATTTCACAACGATGGGTACCAAAGATGAATCAGGAAGTGGATTAGGTCTGATACTATGCAAAGAATTTGTCAAGAAAAACGGCGGTAAAATTTGGGTTGAAAGTGAAGAAAATAAAGGCAGTAAATTTATTTTCTCCTTAAAATCGGCCTAAATTCTTTTTAATATGATATCAAAAGTCAATTTCTACAACAGAACTTGGCCTTTTTTTTTTGATGTTCACAATAAGAACTTATATTTGCAGGCTTAACGCATTTACATGGAATTTATTAGTATTATATTTCTCGCACTTGGCTTATCTGTAGATTCCTTTGCTGCTTCGGTTTGCAGTGGATTAGCCATTAAAAAGATTCATTTCCTTCAGGCAGTTAAAATTGCTTTTTTTCTTGCCTTATTTCAAGGAGGAATGCCAATAATAGGCTGGTTTACAGGATCGGAATTAAAAGATTTGATTAAAGATTACGATCATTGGATTGCCTTTATCTTACTGGCAGGTTTAGGAAGTAAAATGATTTACGAAAGTATAAACTGCAAAGAAAAAGATGCATCTTTCAATCCGCTAAAATTAATCGTTTTGTTAGGCATTTCAATAGCTACAAGTATTGATGCTTTAGTGGTAGGATTAAGTCTTGCTATTATTGATGTTGCTATTTGGTTTCCTGCAATTGTAATTGGTATCATAACTTTTGTTGTTTCGATGCTGGGGATGTTGCTAGGTAAAAAAATTGGCAGGAAAATGAGCAGGAAATTCGAAATAATTGGTGGCGTCGTTCTAATTCTTATTGGATTACGAATTCTCATTGATCATCTGTTTTTTCAATTTTAAATTTTCCCATTTTCCTTCAACTCACTTACCAGTAAACTTACTGCTTTTACTCCCTTTGCCATTGATGGTGCTGAAATTGTAGCACCGGAAATTCCATCAATATCTTTTCCAAATTCCATTTCCTCGCCTTTTACCTTTCCAATAAACTGCTTCAACCACGATTTAGCCATGATCTCACCACCGTAGGAAGATCTATAAATTAAGACTACAACTTTTTGAATTTCCAGTTTTTCATTAAAAACAACCATGTAATCGAAAAAATCATTCCTTCCTTTTGATGATGCAAAACATGCAAACCCAATTGATTTATCAGCACTTTTTAGTGTACTCAAATGCAAATTTCTTAGCCCGTCACCATTGACAGTATTCAAATTTAGATTTTCAATATCATCCATTGTAAAATCTTCAACAGTAAATATTTTTCGAACTTCTTTATCAATTTTTTTCTGTACGGATTTAGGAAAGCTACTAGCCATTGCGCCAAACGTTCCACTCATCAAAACTAAAATAACTACCAGCTGAATAATATCTCTCAATCTTTTCATCAATAAATCTCCTTTATGTAAAAACTTCAAAGCAAAATGAAAACCCAGATTGCTTTGAAGTACAATAGTTTAAATTGCTTTTGACTTAGAACCAAACGCCTACACCAAAATTTACAAAATTCTTTTTCACATCATTACCGTCTTTTGACATTTGATAATCAGCTTTAACAACTGCACCCTTTGCCAAATGATAACTTACTCCCAAAAACACTTCTTCCCGATCGTAAGCTTTATTTGCTACCATATTACCTGCCACTTTGTGATGAGTGTTGTAATTTTCGTAGCGCACAAACGGAACTAAAGCCTGCTCTTTGCCATGCAATAAATCGTATCCTGCCTCTAAGTAATAACCCTGCATTTGCTTTCCAAGATCCTTACCTGTTTTGTCATTGTATTCAGCTACATCACTAATAAAAGAATGTATGTACTGACCCTTTAATTGCAAAGCGTTCACTTTGTAACGCACATCCATTCCAAACATACTGATTCCAACACGAGTTGAATCTGCTACAGCCTCAGCAAAATCATCATTCTTATCCAATCCATTGAACGCAGATGATTGAGTTTTACCGAAATATCCAGCCACACCAATATTTAAACCTTTCACGCCATAGTAATCAACTTTAGCTGATAATGAAGGTGATGTAAAAGTAGATTCGGCACCTTTCTGGCGGCCTTTTCTAAATCCATCGGAACCTCGAAGTACTCCTCCATCATTGTAACCATTAAATCCATTCATTACATACAATTGGTACTTTAAAGGAAATGAAGGCATACGTCCGCTAACTCCAACACCAATTTCTCGCCATGTAGTAGGAACAATTTTATTATCTACACTTGGACGCTCAACACCATTAAAAGTAGTTGGCTCGTGATATTCATTTACAATTCCCATTGGCACCAACATTAAACCTGCTCTCAAATTCGTATTTGGACGAACATTATAGTTTAAAAATGCCTGCTCAACGTACAATTCCTTTACATGTTCATATTCAATTTCAGTTACAAATGATGTTTTATCATTGAATTGATAACCAAAAAACAATACCATTCTATGAACATCCATATTCCCATTGTAGCGGGTATTACCGCTAACTTGTTGATTGTAGTGAATCTCACCGTATCCCCCAATACTTAATTTCTCATCTTTAGCTCTTTCTAAAATAGTCGTCCCAATACTTTTAGTCTCCTGAGCATCCTGTGCTTTAGTTGTATAAAAAGCAGCAATCATCGCCACAAATAGTAATCCTTTTTTCATCAGTTTAAAACAATTAGGTTTTAGTTTCATTGCTCAAATCATGAGCATTATTTCATCGGCTAAATTAAACTAAGACTAAATAAACAGAAATACCTACATGTTGGTATTTTTAGACTGTCAGCTCTTTTATTACTGATATACCTGATATACTTATCCAAATATTTTAATACTTTTGAGTCTGAATATGCTCCGAATTCGCTATTTACTTAAAGCATTTCGGTTACTAAGAGAAGCTCAACTATGGAATATATCAATCAGTTCTTTATCGATTTTATAGATATCTTAAATGAGATGTCCCCTTACCTAATGCTAGGTTTTTTATTTGCAGGAATCTTGAAAGTAGCTTTCCCTCAGAAATTTATCGACAAATATTTAGGTCCAAAAAATGGAAAATCCGTTTTATATGCCGCACTTCTTGGCATTCCTCTCCCCTTGTGCTCTTGCGGAGTTATCCCTACCGGCATTTCATTTTACAAGAGCGGTGCATCCAAGGGATCATCGGTTTCTTTTTTGATTTCAACACCCCAAACTGGTGTCGACTCTATTTTAGTAACTTACTCGCTATTGGGCTTGCCTTTTGCAATTATTCGCCCATTTATAGCCTTACTAACCGGGCTGTTTGGTGGACTGCTCACCAATTATTTTGATAAAGATGAAAAGCCAATACCTGAAATAAGTACAGAATCTTGTTGTTCAAGCGAAAAAGAATCGGACTGTGGATGTGATGAAGATTGTAATACCGATTCGACAAAGAAAAGATCACCAATTTACACCATGTTTAAATATGCTTTTGTAGATTTCCTGCAAGACATTTCGAAGTGGTTGATTATTGGACTTTTATTGGCTGCTGTAATTTCAGTGCTAATTCCTGACGATTTTTTCTCAAGTTATATTGGAAATGATTTTATTGGAATGCTGGTAATTCTTGTCGCATCTATTCCTCTTTACATTTGCGCAACTTCATCGGTTCCCGTAGCAGCCATTTTAATGATGAAAGGTATTTCTCCAGGTGCCGCCTTGGTATTCCTGATGGCGGGTCCGGCGACCAATGCAGCTACCATCACAGTACTAAATAAAGTTCTAGGTAAAAAAACAATGTGGTCTTACTTAATTTCAATTATTTTGGGTGCATTGCTTTTCGGACTATTAATTGATAATGTATTTCCAAGGGAATGGTTCACTATTGGACCTTTGCATGATCACATGGGAGCACATGAAGGACATTGGATGCTTCCTAAATGGCTTCAGTGGGGAAGCAGTATTTCATTAGTTCTACTGATAATTAATGGCTATTTCCAAAAGTATATTTCCGGAAAAAGTGAACCTAAAGCTGTTGAAACCAATACAATTAGTAATGAAAAATTAGTTACTGTAAATGGAATGAGCTGTAATCACTGTAAAAACAGTGTGGAAAAACACATTGGAGCTATAAAAAATGTTGCTGTTGCCGAAGTAAATCTAGAGCAAAAACTTTTACGAATAAAAGGTGAAAACATCAGCTTAAAAATCATTAAAAAAGAAATCGAAAGTCTTGGTTTTGAATTTGGAGGAGAAGTAAAAAAGGATTAAAAAATCACTTTCAATAAGCAAAAATTCCTTTTACAAGGATTACGCGTGCAAACTTTGCTTAAAAAAGTCTCTATTTTGGATCTATCATAGTCTAATTTCAGCAATTCCTTAAAAATCCCTTACTTGTTCTTCAACACACTTGGCGATTTTTACCCATTTTCACCTATTTTCGATATTCTCTTAAAAAATAGCGGCTACACGGTTAGATTAACTCATCCTAATGCGTTGACCTATAGTGGTCTGTGACGATACTGCAAGGTGCTTATTTATGATCGTCACATACAGACATCTTTATATTTAATTACTTGAAAACTTCGAAATTTTGATTACTTTTAAATGTTCTACAACACATCCCTGTTGTACATTATTCTTTTTGGGGAAATATTTCTCTAACTATCAGAAGGATTAGTTGATTAAAAACAAAGCTGTTACAGGCTTTTAAACGAAGACCAAAATATGATCAAGAAGATTTCAAAAGTCCTTGTTGCAAATCGAGGAGAAATTGCTCTGCGTGTCATGCGCTCATGTAGGGAATTGGGAATTCTTTCTGTTGCTGTTTACTCCGATGTGGACCGAACCTCTATGCATGTTCGATATGCGGATCAGGCCATTCACATTGGACCGGCAACATCAGCAGAAAGTTATTTGAATATTGACAAAATTATAGACGCGGCCAAACGTGTAAAAGCAGATGCCATTCATCCGGGTTATGGTTTTTTAAGCGAAAATGCTGAATTCTCCAGACGCTGTGAGAAAGAAGGAATCATTTTCATAGGTCCAACTCCTGAAGTAATTGGGACGATGGGAGACAAAATAACCGCTCGCAAAACCATGATTACAAGCGGTGTACCTGTAGTTCCCGGCACTAAAGAAAACCTTAAGGATGAATCTACAATACTTAAAACAGTTCGTGAAATTGGTTTGCCCGTAATGATTAAAGCCTCGGCTGGTGGTGGCGGAAAAGGAATGCGAATGATCGACAAAGAAGAGAACATTCTGGAAGGACTAAGAGCGGCCAAATCGGAAGCCATGGCCTCCTTTGGTGATGATGCTGTCTATATCGAAAAATACATTTCGTCTCCACATCACATCGAGTTTCAAATCTTAGGTGATAAACACGGGAATGTAATTCATCTCTGCGAAAGAGAATGTTCGGTTCAGCGGCGACATCAGAAAGTTGTAGAGGAAACTCCTTCTCCGCTAATGACCCCTGAATTAAGAGCGCAAATGGGTGAGCATGCAGTTGCTGCTGCAAAGGCTGTTAATTATCACGGTGCTGGCACCATCGAGTTTTTAGTAGACAATGACCACAACTACTACTTCCTCGAAATGAATACCCGATTACAAGTAGAGCATCCTATCACCGAAAGGGTAACCGGATACGATCTTGTGAAACAGCAAATTTTAATTGCTGAAGGTCATGAATTAAAAATAAAGCAAGAAGATGTTTTTCAGTTTGGACATGCAATCGAATGCAGAATTTATGCTGAAGATACCGACAACAATTTCATGCCGAGTCCTGGCGTGATTACCCACATTACCGAACCAATGGGACTTGGTGTTCGAACAGATGGCTACGTTTATGAAGGATATGAAATTCCAATTCACTACGACCCTATGATCTCCAAACTAATTGTTTGGGCAAGAACAAGAGAAGAAGCAATCGAAAGAATGCGCCGAGCTCTATATGAATACAAAATTACCGGTGTAAAAACATCAATCAAATACCTGGAAAAAATCATGGATTGTCCCGACTTTAGAAACGGAACGTATAATACTCACTTTATTCAAGACAACGAAGATTTTCTTCTGGCTCCTGATGAAGCAAAGCAATCTTTTGAAGATCTCGCCATAGTTACTGCCTTTATCGACTATCACCGCAAACTTAAAAACACTCAAATTAGTTCTAACTCAGCAACACACAGTAAGTGGAAAGAATTTGGACGCAGAAGAGGAATGTTTAGAGCAAGTGAAAATTAAAGGATAAACAAAAAAATAATAAGATGGCAATAGAAATAAAATTAGGAGAACGCTTGGCAAAAGTCGAACTTCTTGCCGAAGATGGAAATCAGATCAAAATAATGGTCGATTCCAAGGAATATGATCTGGACATGCATCAGGTTGAAAATGGAGTTTACTCTGTACTGTATAAAGGCCGTTCGTATAATGTGGAATTAATTGAAACCGAATCACATAAAAAGTATTCGGTCAACACTTTCTATCATTCTTATGATGCAGAAATTATTGATGCAGAAACAAAATATCTGCAAGCTAGAAATTCTGGTAATCTGGAAGCTGCAGAGAGTACAATTACTTCACCAATGCCAGGAAAAGTTGTAAAAATTCCCGTTGAATTGGGTAGCGAAGTCAAAAAGGGAGATACCGTAATTATTGTATCAGCCATGAAGATGGAAAGTGAATACAAAGCCATGAAAGATGGTATTGTAAAAGAAATCTTTGTTCGTGAAGAAGATATCATTGACGGAAATCAACCATTAGTGTTTATTGACTAAGACAAATAGGTTAAATTTTTAATAACAACCTGTTACCCATATTTTTAATCAAAAACGAATTTGGATAACAAAAACAGTTACAAGAAATGTTGACACTTGAAGACAAAATCAAAAAATTTGAAGAATTAAATAAAGCCGCCGAAGCAGGTGGTGGTGCAGATAGAATTGCCAAACATCACGCTGATGGCAAAAAAACTGCCAGAGAAAGAATCATGGATCTTTTAGATCCCGAAACTTTTACAGAAGTTGATAAGATGGTGACACATCGTTCCACCGATTTTGGCATGGAAAAAAACAAAATACCTGGTGATGGAGTGGTTTGTGGCTACGGTAAAATTGATAGCCGACTGGTATATGTTTTCGCTCAGGACTTCACTGTTTTTGGTGGGTCGTTGAGTAGCGCCAACGCTGATAAAATTGTTAAAATCACAAAACTAGCCATGAAAATGGGAGCTCCCATTATTGGTTTGAATGATTCCGGTGGCGCACGAATTCAGGAAGGTGTGCAGAGTTTAGCTGGTTATGCTGATATTTTCTATCAAAATGTTAGAGGATCAGGTGTAATTCCGCAGATTTCTGCTATTATGGGTCCTTGTGCCGGTGGTGCTGTCTACTCTCCCGCTCTTACTGATTTTATAATGATGGTAAAGGATACAAGCTACATGTTTGTTACCGGACCAGATGTAATAAAAACAGTAACTCACGAGGAAGTTACCAAAGAAGAACTGGGAGGAGCAATAACTCACAATTCTAAAAGTGGTGTTGCTCATTTCACTGCGGATAACGACGAACAAGCCATGATGATGCTTCGTGAACTGATTAGCTTTCTTCCTTCTAATAATATGGAAGATCCGCCAATAAAGCCTTGTACCGATAATATTCATCGTGAAGATGAGAAGCTTCAGACAATGGTTCCTGTTGATCCAAACAAACCATACAATATTAAAGATATTATTGAGACCGTGGTTGATGATCACAACTTTTTTGAAGTAATGCCATTGTATGCTCAAAACATATGCATTGGTTTTGCCAGACTAGGTGGAAAACCGGTAGGAATTGTAGCAAATAATCCAGCGTTTATGGCTGGTGTTTTAGATATCAACAGTTCGGTTAAGGCCGCTAGGTTTGTGCGTTTTTGCGATGCTTTCAATATTCCATTAATCACTTTCGTGGATGTTCCAGGATTTCTGCCAGGTACAGCTCAGGAATTTGGTGGAATTATTAAGCATGGTGCGAAACTATTATATGCTTTTGCAGAAGCTACGGTTCCAAAAATCACTTTGATTACACGTAAAGCATACGGTGGTGCATATGATGTAATGGCTTCGAAACACATTGGAGCGGATATCAATTATTCCTATCCAACGGGCGAAATTGCCGTTATGGGTGCCGAAGGTGCTGTGAATATTATGAACAAAGGACTCACCGAATCGGAAAGAGCAGCTGCCATTGAAGATTACCGTGATAAGTTTGCAAATCCATACAAAGCTGCTGAATTGGGATATATCGATGAAATTATTCAGCCTAAACAAACCCGTTATAAATTGATTCAGGCTTTGGATATGTGTGCCAATAAGAGCGAACAAAACCCACCTAAAAAACATGGTAATATACCATTATAAAAAAGGATTAAACGACTCATGAAAAGGAAGCACAGCAATATTGGCTGTGCTTTTTCTTTCCCAATGTATTCATAAATTGAATTAAACACAATTAATAAAATCAGGCAAAGAACTAAAAACCTTACTGAATATTTTTCTGAATTCTGATGATCTGTGTTAGAGAAGCTTTGTATGGCACCATATCGTAACCAATAAAATATATAAATCCACGCTTGCCACACTCTCATCATCAGAGCAAACGATTGTGGTCAATGACGAAAACAATTTCGACATGATAAATATTGAGCTACGTAAATTAAACACAAAAAGCTAAGATATAAATAACTCTCCTAAATCAGCGATTTCGTAAATTAGATAGAAATTAACTATTTAACCCAGAAGCTATGGATATTAAAAATGAAGAACTTAGAGATGTTTGTGTTGAAGCATTAGATTGTCTAAATAAGCCAGGAAACGGAGCATACGATGAATTAAAATCAAAATTAGAGTACGTTATTGGTAGCTATAACTACGATAAAAACCCTGTTGGTCTATTCGAAATTGGTCACCTTGCCCTTGCTGCTCTCGAAGAAATTAGTGCTGATAAACCACGCAAAGTAAAAAAAGTACTTCTGAAAAATTTAAAAGAAAGCTTACTTCAAAAAGTTGAAGCTTAAAAAAAATTAATTAAAAAGAGCTTGTCCAATTATGAACAAGCTCTTTTCCATTTCTCCTCCTTTAAAAACGATATTCTGCTTTTTGCAATTCCTTTACAGAATTTATTAGTTGATTTGGATCCAATTATTTTGCCATAAATTAATAGATCTTCACTCGAATCTCTTTAGCCTTTTTGGTATCCATTCTATCAAAGGAATATCCTCCAGCCACATCCTTGAATGTTTCCTATTCAAAATGGATTATTTGAGAAATCAAGCTAATAAAAAAACGTTTACTAAACAGAATTTAGGCATTAGAGGTAAACGTTAAATATTATCGGTGCTCTACACCTATTGGCATGTGTACATTGAGTACAGAGTACCCTAATATTTGTAGTATGGAAGTTTTTTAATAAAGGCAGGTTTAGATCACCCAAATATTTGTAGCAATTCTGATTACGAATACATTGAGCTGCAGAGCACCGAGAATATTTGTAGTACCAAAACTTGTTTGTGAAAGAAGGTGCGAAGCACTGTAATATCAATTTAGCATCAACTACGCCAATTCCAATCGAAATATTTTGGTTGTAGCCTTGGTGATCTTGAAGCGGTCATCCATGCGATGACCAACAACCCACACAATTTTACTGCCCGAAATCAATAACCAAGTGTCTTCCTTATCCTGCATAGAGAATTTTTGATCGATGAAGAAATCGGAAATCTTCTTCTTACCCTTCATGCCAATTGGACGAAAAGAATCCCCTTCTTTCCATTTTCTTAAAATTAGCGGGAACTTAAGAAGATTCGAATCTAAACATGCAATTTTCTGATCAGTGGGAAATTTAAATCCTGTTGTTCTATCCAATTTTGAAATTTTTATTTCAAGAGGTATTTTTAGCAGGCTATCCTCCTCAGCGATAGAATATTCATTTTTATTGCTTTCCGAAATCTCAGTAAGAATTAAATACTCCCGGTCGCGAAGCAATTGATGTGTTGCCGAATAAAATAACTTCCCCGAAATTCCATGAATAGATTCTGCAATCTGACGAACATCACGATGATGAAAACCATATGGAGATAAAAGCTCGAACAAATTAGAAACAGGGGCAAGCAACTCTTTAAGTTTTGGAATTGATATCAACAATTGATTCTCCCGAGTAAAAACCAAATGCAAGCGGTTCTCTTCAATAACCAGGTTGTAAATCTGCTCAACTTCACGAAAGCGTTGAACATTCTCCGTCATAGTAGTACGAATGGCCGGATTTATCTCCTCCAAAACAGGCATTATCTGATGACGGATTTTATTCCGAACATAATCGGTTTCGGCGTTCGTAGAATCCTCTCTAAACTCAATCGAATTCTCTTTTGCATATTTTAGCAATTGCTTACGAGGAAATGGCAGTAGCGGACGAACAATCTTCCCTAACTTCGATTTGATTCCTGATAAGCCATGAATACCCGTTCCCCGAGCCAAATTAATAAGCACCGTTTCGGCCACATCATCGGCATGGTGACCTATGGCAATATACTTGTAATCAAAAGCTTCTCTTAAATCTTCAAACCACTTGTAACGAAGATCCCGAGCAGCCATTTCAATAGAAATTTTATTCTCTGCAGCGTATGTTTTAGTGTCAAAATCTTTTGAATAAAAAGGCAGGCCCTTCTCCCTTGCCAAATTCTTTACAAATTCAAAATCACCATCCGATTCATCGCTTCGCAAATGAAAATTACAATGCGCTACTCCACATTCAACCTCCATTTCGCAAAGAAGATTGAGCAAAACAACGGAGTCTACTCCACCGCTTACCGTAACCAATATTTTTTCATCACGGTAAAATAATTTTTCTTCTTCTACAAAACGGACAATTTTACGCAGCATTAATTAAGAGTTAATGATTTAATATGAGTTTTGAATTACAAGGATTTAAAGTTAAGAAATCCCTTACTCTTTTAGCACTTTCATTATGGCTTTTGCTTTTAACATGCATTCCTCATATTCCTTTTCAGGATTTGACTGCATGGTAATAGCCCCACCCACCATAAAAGACAAATAATGATTCATAGCGTTATACTGAATACTTCGAATTACCACATTAAAATCAAAATCTCCATCGGGTGTAATATAACCAACTGCACCTGAAAATAGTCCTCGCTTAGTCGATTCATATTTCTCAATCAATTTCATGGCCCTAACTTTTGGTGCTCCGGTCATCGATCCCATAGGAAAAGTCTGACGAATTGCCTCTATAAAATGAATACCTTCTTTCAATTCAGAAACTACAGTTGATATCATTTGGTGCACCTGCGGGAATGAATAGATACCACATAATTCCTCCACAATAACCGAATTCTTCTCTGCTGTTCGCGATAAATCGTTACGAACCAAATCTACGATCATGATATTCTCTGCTCTTTCCTTCGGATCAGAAAACAAACTCTCTTTAATCAGCTTGTCTTCCTCCTCGTTAGCTCCTCGCTTTGCAGTCCCTTTTATGGGTTGCGATATAATTTTTTGTCCCACCTTTTTAAGGTATCGTTCCGGACTAGCCGATAACAAATACTTCTCGCCCATGCGGTAAAAACAGGAATATGGCGTTGGCGAAACCTTCATTAATTTCCGAAATGTTTGCCTTGGCGGGATATAGGTATCCTCAGCATAAAATTCCTGACAAAAATTCACTTCATAGATATCACCTCTGCGGATGTGCTCTTTCAATTGCTGAATCGCTTTTAAATACTCATCTGTGCTGATTTTTAATTGAATCTCCGAAACAGCAACATCTTTCTCTTTCGGTACAGTAAAATGCTGGATATTCTTTACCAAATTATAAATATCCTCTTCGGTAAATTCCTCATCGTAATAATGAACTAATAAAGTATCTACATCTAAGAGGAAAACCCACCGAGGACGGAAAAAATTCATTTCCGGCATGCATAAGCGATCCTGATTTTTAGAAGTAAGCTTCTCAATCTCATTTTTAAGATCGTAGCCGAAATAACCAAACCACCAATCTTTTGCTGAATCGACCTCCGCTTTTAAAGCGTCGAAACAATTTTGCACAGGCTCAATAATCTGAAGGGCATCAATACCAGCAACCAACTCGTAAGTATTGTACTCCATTTTCGAGTTCGCCTTTTGATTCACCTCATGACTATCGAGAATACTAACGTATTGAAACTTCTTGCTCCAAAACAGTAACTGCTCCTTAAATTTCGATGTATCGGATATGTGGAAAGTAAGCCTTTTTCGCATGGCGCAAATTTAAGGAAAAGATACATAGATTCGCATCTATCCTGCAAAATAGACGAAATATTAAAATACGATATGAAGTGAATATTAATTTTAGGATACCTTCCCTGAACTATATATGATCATTTTGTTTGAATGGCTTATCTGAAACTCATAGAAGACATTTTGTTCGTTGGACTTAATATCTGAAATTCAGTCAATTTTTTTTTATTCTATTTCAGAATAAAACGCCAATTACTCCTTTTTTTGAACAAAGGAAAAGCCTTTATCCTGATCTCCCAAAACCTGAATTTCAAGTTTCGTTTTAGTAACTTTTTTGTATTGATTTTTTTTAGGAAAGTCGTGCTTCTTGTTTTCAAATGAGAAACAAGAATTATCCGACTCGTTCAAGACAAATGAAACGGAAACGCCTTCATTCTGATCAGGAACAGTAGCCTGATAAACAATTGAACCACCCTCTATTTTAATACGAAGAGTTTCAGTAATATTCTTTTGTCCGTCAACCAGCTTGTATGCAAATCCTGTTAATTCTGAGCTGCCAACCCGCTCCCACACCTCAAATTTTTCTTTTCCTTCTACTTTCCAAGTCCCTTCTAGGAAATAGAGTTTGGAAAGTTCGTTTGAAGTACAACAAATGCAGATTAAGCTAAAAAAAAGACACTTACAGCTTTCATCCTAATCAATTTTGAGATAATTCTGGATCAGGAGATAAGTTTGGATCTCCTTACTAATCATGCATAAATTGTAGTCAAGCGAAAAGGGAAGTATTTTACATTTGTCCCTTTGTTATCATTTTTTTCTCGGTCCCGATCCTTATCGGGAGCTCAAATAGTTTAGCCCGGGGTAAATGAGCACAGCGAATGCCACCCTGGGATATTAATGTGGCAGTAAGTACCGGCGCAGGTAAAGATAACATTTGGAAAGCAATTCGAGTTTGCGTCGGAATAGCAAAAGGCTTTCCCTCACAGCTTGAAAAATTGAAATCCGAACCTTAGGACAGTCCCAATAATTAGTGAGTCAAAACTTGTTTTTAGGATGGTTTCGAATGTTACCAATTTTCAATAAATGGAGTAAATCTCATTGTTTTTTGCTTGTCCTTTAGCCAGACGGGCTTCTACTTTTTCCTTAGATGAAAAAGTAGACAAAAAATCATTGACAACGTCCTCAATCACCCGTTACTAGTTCGATTGCTAAACAAAAAGAACTCGCTACGCTCAAACAGCTTTTTGTTCTTAACGCTCTCTTCACTAAACGGGTCCCGATCTCCGGACTCAATGTCAAATCTACATCCTCGAAGAATTGCGATTTTGCATATTCATGAACTAAAAAATAGCTAATTCAAATCTCAGACCCAACTTTTACCGGTGATCCTTAATTATTACTCCATTTTCACAACTAAATCATCAACGGAACCATATTCAATCAGAGTTTTAAAATCGGTATACTCAATAATTTTAGAATTATTTTCTGCAACCACCTCATCTATCATACTCTTTGTAGCCAATCCACTAACAAGAACTCGACTATCAGTATTTACATAAACGAAAATACAGTTACTCACATGATCTGCACTAAATTTAGGCAATGAATCACCCACAAACACGATTAAATTCAGCATCTTATCCTCGAAGATATATTTCTTTCTCGAATAGTTTTTTTTAGTTCGCTTATCCCAATCAAATTTCCGAAGACCTATCAGATTCTCAAAAGCATATTCTGAAAATATATCATTTCGTAAACTACTATAATATAAATCACCCTCCACTCTATCCCTCAATTTACCCATGTCTGCTAAATCAAGATGCTTTAATGCTATCAATTGAATATTGGCTTCAATATATTTAGGGATATTCACTCTTTTAAAATAAACCAATTGATTTATAAGTACTTTATTCATCCTAATAAAAATTCAATATAAGTATTCGTTTTCATTGTGTCTATTTCAGCAATAAACCTATGAATTAAAAAAGTATAGTTCTCAAAAATTTAAAATGGTGTCTATTTCTCATCAACAAGTCTTAGTTGGAACATTTCATTTCCCCAATAATTTACACTTATTAATTGATTTGAAATCATCCTGTTTTCTTGAATAACCTGATCACAAGATACGAAAAAATAGTTGCTTTCAGCCTGAATATTGACGACCCCGCTGATTCATTGAGTCAATCCTAAAATATTTTAAAATAAAAAAGGCAACCGTATGGTTGCCTTTACATCTAACTATTTTTGCTTAAGCTAAATTTTTACAATTACTCTACCGCGACTCTTCTTTGCCAACATCAAGTCGATGTAAATATCTAAATTCTCTAAAGAAGATTCAATAACCTGCTCATTATTATTGTACTCATTCCACTCGGCAGCCAACTTGTCCCAAACTTTTTGGCGCAACTCCATTGGGCATTTTTGAGAATCGATGCCAATTAGACTAATTCCATTTAGAATAAAAGGATACATGGTCATTGCCAAATCTCCCGAACCAACATTACCACAACAGGTCACATTCCCCATTGGCTTACAAGCTTTAAGAAGAGTATGCAAAGTATTTCCACCAATTACATCAATGGCTCCGGCCCATAATGGTCGCAACAAGGGTCTGCCCGATTGATCGTCGGTAATTTCACTGCTAATACGACTAGCAACGCCTAATTCGTGTAATTCATCTTCACCACCACTTTTCTCGAAAGTAGCTGCAATTACTTCAAAGCCTAAACTAGCCAATATACTAATAGCAATACTACCTACTCCACCAAGAGCGCCTGTAACAACTACTGGCCCCATCTCTGGAGTTTGTCCGGCTGCAAGCAATCTATATACCGATAAGGCTGCAGTAAATCCGGCAGTACCGTAAATCATGGCTTGTCTCAAACTCAAATCCTTTGGCAAGGCAACTACCCATGCTTCCGGCACTCGAATGTATTCAGCAAAACCACCATCGCTATTCATGCCCAAATCGTAGCTGGTCACAATCACTTGGTCGCCCACTTTAAATTTATCACTTTCCGAATGCTCCACAACTCCGGCAGCATCAATACCTGGTGTATGAGGGTATTTTCTTGTTACTCCCTTGTTTCCGGTAACCGAAAGTGCATCTTTAAAATTCAAAGAAGAATACTTCACTTTCACAATTACATCTCCTTCCGGAAGATCTTCGATTTTCCGTTTTTCAATTCTTCTAATAAATTTTCCATCTTCTTCGTAAATACGAAGTGCTTTAAATTCTGCTTTAGTATCCATATCTTATCCTAATTTAATTCTTATCTTGCAACGAAGCTACAAGCTTTTTAGTTAAGAATCAAGAACTTACACTTTGGTTGGCTACTAACATTTTGTTCGGAATTACTGATTATCAACACGTAAAAAACTTTTTTATTTTGAAAAAAGGAGATTGTCCCATCGATACATTCATCAATTACGTTAAGGGAAAGCGAAAAGCAACCATCATTTTGCATTTGATGCAGGGTACCAAACGATACAATGAATTAGTGAAACTGTTACCAGATATCAGCGATCGAATGCTCAGTAAAAATCTAAAAGAATTAGAAGAAGATGGTTTGGTGATCCGTAAGCTTTATCCTGAAGTTCCGCCTAAGGTTGAATACAGCCTTACCGATTTGGGAAAAGAGATTCATCCGATTTTAAAAGCCATGTTTCTAGGTGGTCGGATTTTTGAAAGATTAACGGAAGAATAACCCATTAATTTACACAATCGATTTTAGTTAATTTTAATCTAAAATTTGCTGGCAAACTGGAATTTCTATTGGCAAAATGCTCTCGGCGACCAGAGTTGACCAAAACCACGCGGCAAAATGTAGCCTACTAATTTATCAAATCGATATTATACCTATAATCACCAAATAAAAAAAGGCAATCAACCGATTGCCTTTATTTTTATATGATGACTGAATTATTGCTTGGAAATCAGTTCTACAATTTTTAGAATCACCTCTACCGATTTTTCCATCGATTCTACGGGAACGTATTCGAATCTTCCGTGAAAGTTATGACCTCCAGCAAAAATATTCGGACAAGGCAAACCCATATAGGATAAGCGACTTCCATCGGTTCCGCCACGAATTGGGATAATCATTGGCTCAACTCCAACTTGTTTCATTGCCTCCTCAGCAATATCTACAATGTATTTTACCGGCACAATTTTTTCGCGCATGTTGTAATACTGATTGGTTATTTCAAGGCTTACACTTCCCTCTCCATATTTCTCACAGAATTCATCGCAAAGAGATTGTACAAATTGTTTCCTCTCCTCATACTTATCCATGTCAAAATCACGAATAATGTATTGAAGATTCGAATTCTCCACACTTCCCGACATCGAAATCAGATGATAGAATCCCTCATATCCTTCCGTTTTTTCAGGCACTTCGTCTTTTGGTAAACGAGTCAAAAACTCATTGGCAATCAACATCGAGTTAATCATTTTGTCTTTTGCCATTCCTGGATGAACATTGCGACCCTTAAAGCTAATTTTTGCAAATGCAGCATTGAAATTCTCATACTGCAACTCTCCAATTTCACCACCATCAAGCGTGTAGGCAAAATCAGCTCCAAATTTCTTCACATTAAAGAAATCAGCTCCTTTTCCAATTTCCTCATCAGGTGTAAAGCCAATATGAACAGCACCGTGTTTTATTTCCGGATGATTGGATAAATATTCAATTGCAGTCATGATTTCGGCAACACCGGCTTTATCATCTGATCCTAAAAGAGTAGTTCCATCGGTGGTAATTATCGTTTGACCTTTGTATTGTTTTAGCTCTGGAAAATCAACCACTTTCATTACAATGTTCTGTTCCTTATTCAAAAGAATATCATTACCATCATAATTCTCCCAAAACTGAGGCTTCACATGTTTTCCCGAAAAATCAGGACTGGTATCCATATGAGCTACAAAACCAACCGTAGGTACTTTATGATCCAAATTGGATGGAAGCACAGCCATAACATATCCATTCTCATCAAGACTGACATTCTCCAATCCCATTTCTTCCAATTGCTTGGTCAATTCTTCAGCCAAAATCATCTGACCTGGAGTACTGGGAGTTAATCCTGTTTCTGTATCCGATTCGGTATTAAACTTTACGTATTGTATAAACTTATCTATTAAGGTACTCATATCTAGTTTTGTATTTAATTGATGCATAAATAAACACTTCACAAACCTATGTGGTGAAACGTTGCAATATTACTAAAATGATACTATAAAATGAATTTGGCTGGGAGTTTCTTATCTGCAATTTCAGAACTAAAACTCATTTAAATATCATCAGATTTAAATTGAAAACCCAATCGTTTTCCTGTTGGAATTCTTGCATTCTCAATTTTTTCGAACATTTGACCTACCGACATAATTTTCACAGTATCGTATGGAGGAACCAATAAATCGAAATTTAAGGAGTAATTAATAGCTGTTTCAACAATATTACGCAAATTATCATGATCGGCAGTAGAAAGCGATAAATCGGTTTGCAGTAAGCCCAATTGTCTTTTCCCTTCAACAATATAATGTTTCTCACGATTAATGAAAATACGGGCAACCAAATAACCTAAATCCTCATAACGAGTGTATTTAAAAGAATCTGCTAAAAAATTATAAACATTAATAATGCCCGAGTAAGCATTATCAGGATTTGTTTTCACGTAAGATTGCTTCCATACATTATGATCTCTATTAAACTGAAATACATTGGTATGCAAACTAAATACTAAAATATCAGATGCAATCTTAATTTGATATTCGAATTCTCCTTTGTCTTCAAAAGACAATAAAACATTTTCATCAACCTCTCCCAATTCATTATTATACTCAGCGATTAAGCTCTGAACCACCTTTCGTAAATCTTCAAATATTTCCTTGGTGTTTTTACAAACAACTTGCTTTAAAGAAGCTTTGTCCATAATTGTTGCTAGAATTGCGGCTTTTGTATTTAATATATTCATTGATTGTTTGTTTAAATATGAAAAGTAAATATACAAAAAAACAGCCATCAGAAAACTGATGACTGTTTGATAACATTAAAAAAATTTACTTTTATGTTAGTATGATTTTGCAAAAACAACTCGCTGCAGCGAAGGCTTCCCTGTTACCATACAAACCCCTTCTTCACCGTCTCCTTCAAAAGGAATACAACGAATAGTTGCTTTAGTCTCAGCTTGAATTTTCGCCTCTGTTTCAGCTGTTCCGTCCCAATGAGCCAGAAAAAATCCGGTTTTGCTTTCCAATAGTTCTTTAAACTCATCGTAAGTGTCAACCTTAGTCGTTTTTTCGGCTCTAAAATCCAAAGCTTTTTGAAAGATTGAATTCTGAATCTCTACCATTAAATTTTCAATTACATCTTCTACTCCTTCAATCGAAACTGTTTCTTTTGTTAAAGTATCACGACGAGCTAACTCAACGGTTCCATTCTCTAAATCGCGAGCTCCAATTGCCAAACGAACAGGAACACCCTTTAGTTCATATTGAGCAAATTTCCATCCTGGCTTGCGGTTATCGCTATCATCAAATTTCACTGAAATACCTTTGGCTTTCAATTTTGCGACAAGAGGATCTATCACTTCTGCAATTTTCGCTAATTCTTCATCTTTGCGATAAATAGGAATAATAACAACCTGAATTGGAGCCAATTTCGGAGGCAATACCAATCCATTATCATCGGAATGAGCCATTACCAAAGCACCCATCAAGCGAGTGGAAACTCCCCATGAACTTGCCCAAACATAATCTTCTTTGCCTTCTTTATTGGTGAATTTCACATCAAATGCTTTTGCAAAATTCTGACCTAAGAAGTGAGATGTTCCAGCCTGAAGAGCTTTTCCATCCTGCATTAAGGCTTCAATGCAGTAGGTATCTAATGCTCCCGCAAAACGTTCCGATTCAGACTTATGTCCTTTCAATACAGGAACTCCCATCCACTGTTCAGCAAATTCACCGTATATATCAACCATTTGTTTGGTCTCAACTAATGCTTCTTCTTTGGTAGCATGCGCTGTATGACCTTCCTGCCACAAAAATTCAGCTGTACGCAAGAACAAACGGGTACGCATTTCCCAACGCATAACATTCGCCCATTGATTAATGAGAATTGGTAAATCGCGATACGACTGGATCCAATTTTTATAAGTACTCCAAATAATCGTTTCAGAAGTAGGTCGAATAATTAACTCTTCTTCCAATTTCGCATCCGGATCAACAATTAAACCCTTTCCGTTCGGATCATTTTTTAAACGGTAATGAGTTACTACTGCGCATTCCTTTGCAAAGCCTTCCACATGATCAGCTTCCTTACTCAAAAATGATTTTGGAATTAAAAGAGGGAAATATGCATTTTGATGACCGGTATCCTTGAACATTTGATCCAATTGTGCCTGCATCTTTTCCCAAATAGCGTAGCCATAAGGTTTGATAATCATACATCCTCTTACCGGAGAGTTTTCTGCTAAATCTGCCTTGATCACCAGATCATTATACCATTGCGAATAATTTTCGCTTCTACTGGTTAAAACTTTTGCCATTATATATCGTTTTGGTATGGTATTTGCTACTTTTAGGGTAGTAATAATTCCTTACAAAAGTAAGGAATAATCTTAGATAATTCATTATTGGAGGACACACGATGAAAACCTATTTTAAAATTCTATTAATTTCTGCTCTTTTCGCAACTAGTTGCTCCCCATCTTATATGGGAACAGCGGTTTACGAAGATGATCTGTATTATAATCCCAACGAGGCTCCTTTATTAGTTCAAAAAGTTGAAGCCAAATCCCCAGCCGTGAAAAAAAGCAATGCTTTAGCTCCGGCAAATGCAACTCAATCTTCAACAAAAACCATTCCAAATACTGGAACGGAAGCACTTGAGGATCGTAATTTTGATGCATTGCAACAAAAATACACTGATATATTAAATGATGAGTCGATTGGTAGTGTTGATACTTTGATTTACGAAGGTGATTCGGGTTACTACTTGGGTGAATTTACAGGTTCCGACCGAGATCAGGAAGAAGCTCAACGTTTACGGGACATGTATCCTCAGGGATTTGGTTACTACGATAACAGTGGTTACAATACTGCTATGTGGTTAGCCGGAGATTCTGACTGGAATGTTTACGTGGATGGAAACAATGTATGGTGGACACCTACCTGGACTAATTATCGCTTTTACAATGACTATAATTTTTCATCTACGAGATACGGCAGAACATTTGCTTACAACTCTCCATACGGAAACTATGGCTATAATTCCTATTCGGGATTTAACATGGGCTTTGGTGATAGCTGGTATTGGGATTTAAATTTCGGATGGGGATTCTCGAATCACTACTACGGAAGTTACTATCCATATTACGGACACCATGGTCATCATGGCTATTATGGACATAACGGATATAACAATGATAACTATGCTTCAAGATATAACGGAAAAAGAAGATCCAATAACTATAAAGCAGGAACAGTAACAAATGCGTCTGCTACCGGAAGGACAAATGCTACTTCGGCATCAACCCGTAGATCATCCGCTTCAAGTACAAAAGCGGGTGCGGTTAGTACAAGCAGAAGAACAACAAGCTCTACTGCTGATGACATTAGGAGAAGTAATGCAGCCGCCCGTTATAGCTCTGGAAATGGAAACTCATACGGAACAAGACGAACTGTACTAAATGGGACTTCGGGAAGAAGATCCACTTACGGAAGCACTCCCACCACAGGAACGAGAACTAACACAAGGAGTAATTATTCGAACGGGACTACGAATCGAACAAATACGAATGGCTATTCTAACACTCGCAGGAGTTCGTCTCCTAGTTACAACAAACCACAAACGAATACGCGACCTTCTTATAACCGATCATCAAATTCGGGTAATTCAAATTATTCAAAATCGGCAACCAGATCTTCCTATTCTAAAGTGAAAAGCACTTCGTCTAAACCAACATACCGATCTGGTTCTTCCAGCTCTAGCTCTAGGTCAAATTACAGTGGTACAAGAAGATCGTCGGGATCGTCGGGAACAACAAGATCATCGGTTCGTTCTTCCAGAAGCAGTTCAGGATCATCAGGTAGCTCTACGAGATCATCAAGTGGAAGTTCAAGATCATCAAGCGGTAGTTCCAAGTCAAGTAACTCAGGAAGTACAAAAAGAAGATAAAATTTAATCACCGGAGTTTTGTCCTCCACACTCCGGTGGATATAACAGAAATAACTAAAACGAAATTTACAATTACCTAAATCTGATATCACTTTTCAACTCACTTACTTAGAGAATGGATAGTTGCAATTTTTATCAGAATAACATGAGACATTTAAAAATACATTTTTATGAAACGATATACTTTTTTGCTCATCTTGTCCCTAATAGCAGGAACTTCATATTCTCAAAGTGTAGATAATGCACTAAAATATTCGAGACAAGAGTTTAGTGGAACCGCACGTTCAACCGCAATGGGAGGAGCTTTTGGAGCCTTAGGCGGCGACTTTTCAAGTCTAAGTATCAATCCTGGTGGTATTGGTGTTTACCGAAGTTCTGAATTTACGTTTACTCCTTCGATTGAATATACTGAATCAAAAAACAGCGGGTTCTCAGAGGACAAGTACAGTTTTACCATGGGAAATGTTGGCTATGTAGCAACTTTTATTCCTAGAATGGCACCTGAAAAAGGATGGCAAAATTTCAACTTTGGAATTGGATACAATCGAATTGCAAATTTCAATCGCGAAGGTTATTTATTCAATTTAAATTCAGGAACATCATTGCTTGACAGATGGGCCAGCCTGGCATCCGGTGAATCCGACGAACTTTACCCTTTTGAAGAAAAACTTGCTTACGATACTTACCTTATCAACATTAATGATGAAGGGAACTACCAAGCTGTTCTTTTTGAGGGAGATCGTATGGATCAACAAAAACGTATTGACGAGAAAGGATACATTGGTGAATACGTATTATCTTTTGGTGCCAACTATGGACACAAACTGTATTTAGGTGCTACTGTTGGTATTCAAGATTTATACCATAAGTCAACAACATCATATTCCGAATTTTCTCTTATGGATAACATTACATCCTTGAACGAATTTACCTTTAATGAATACATGACGACATCTGGTGTTGGTGTTAATCTGAAATTTGGAGCAATTTATAAAGTGACAAACAGTTTACGATTGGGTGCAGCAATTCACACACCTACATTTTATAATCTTGAAGAGAAATATTACACATCGCTAAGTTCTACATTTGAACCTAGTATTCCTGATGGATTTCCGGAAGACGGAGAAGCGACTCATAGTTATTATTCAGCAGACATTAATAACAAGGACCTGACAGCAATAGCAAATTATGATTTTGAAACTCCTTTCAGAACAATTCTAAGTGCGGCCTATCTATTTGGAAAGAAAGCTATTCTTAGTGTAGATTATGAAATGATTGACTACTCGAATACCGAATTTAATGATAGTGATGTTAGTGATTCAATGGAGGATAATCAAAAAATTGCTGACACATACCAATCAACATCTAACTTAAGAATTGGTGCTGAATATCGTATAACCCCTAACTTCAGTTTACGAGGTGGATATGCTAAAATTGGTGATCCTTACAAGAGTGCTGTTAATGAAGGTTACGACACTTACTCAGGAGGTTTTGGAATTAAACAAAATAACTTCTTTTTCGATATGGCATACCAATACAAAGAATACAATGAAGATTTCGTAATGTATGATGGTAGTGTTGATGATTTCGTTAGATTGAACAATACAAACCATCAGGTTCGAATGACCTTTGGATTTAAATTTTAAGAACACTACTACTATATTTAAAAAGGAGATTGCTATTAAAGCAATCTCCTTTTTTATTACAAAAAAATGGCTGAAACAATCGTCTCACCCATTTAGTAATCCATCGAGTGGATTTTATAAAATCATACCTGCGGCAACAGTTTCATTTGTACCTTCATCAATAAGGATGAAACTACCCGTTAAGCGGTTCTTTTTATAGGAATCGAAAAACAATGGTTTAGCAGCTTTAAAAGATACACATGCAATATCATTTAATCCAACCAACTTATCATCTGTAACTTCATCTAAAGTATCCACATTCACCTTGAATTTCACATCACGAATCATACAACGGGTTTCGTTGGTGGTGTGTTTAATGGTATATTTTCCACGAGGCATCATAGCTCGTTCATTCATCCAACAAAGCATTGCGTCAAACTCCTGACTCACATTCGGCACATTATTCGCATCAACAATCATATCTCCTCTTGAAATATCAATATTGTCACTTAATCTTAATGTTACTGATTGAGGCGTAAATGCAACCTCCTGCTCTCCGGTAAAAGAATCGATAGCTTCAATAGTTGTTTCAATTCCTGAAGGCAGTATTCGCACCTTATCTCCAGGATGAAAAACACCACTTGCAACTCTACCTGCATATCCACGATAATCGTGAAATTTATCAGATTGCGGACGAATCACATACTGAACAGGCAATCTTGAGTCTCCATGATTACGATCATCAACAATTTTAATGTTTTCTAATAAATCCAACAAAGGTGTACCAGAATACCAGTCCATATTCGTTGATGCATCAACTACATTATCACCCAATTTTGCCGAGATCGGTATAAAACGAACATCTTTGACATTCAGTTTATCAACAATCTTTTTTTGGTAATCGTCCTTAATTCTATCGTAAGTCTCTTGAGAATAGTCAACCAAGTCCATTTTATTGATACACACAATAATATGTGGTATTTGCAATAAATTGGCAATGTACGAATGACGAAGTGTCTGTTCAATGACACCATTACGTGCATCAACCAAAATTAATGCTGCATTCGCAGTAGACGCACCAGTAACCATATTTCGGGTATACTGAATGTGCCCTGGAGTATCGGCAATAATAAACTTTCGTTTTGGTGTTGCAAAATAACGATAAGCAACATCAATAGTAATTCCTTGCTCACGTTCAGCACGTAAACCGTCAGTTAATAATGCAAGATCAACTTCTTCGTCGCCTCTTTTTTTACTACTGAGTTCGATAGCTTCCATTTGATCTTCGAAAATGGCTTTACTATCGTATAATAATCTTCCGATAAGGGTACTCTTTCCATCATCAACACTTCCTGCTGTGGTGAATCGCAATAGTTCCATATCTAAATATCCTGCTGTTTTCTCTGCCATGTCTATATTTTTAGCTTTTAGCGATTAGCCTTTAGCTTTACATTCAAATTTTAAAAATACCCTTCTTTCTTACGATCTTCCATCGCAGCTTCAGATCTTTTATCATCGGCTCTGGTTCCACGCTCAGTAGTTCTTGTCGCAGCAACTTCTTCGATAATCTCCTCTAAAGTATCAGCTTTCGATTCTACAGCTCCGGTACAAGTAGCATCTCCAATGGTTCGGAATCTTACGATTCTTTTCTCAGTCTTTTCGTTCGGTCGCATTGGTATGCAATCGCTTTTTGCTAAAAGAGTTCCATTTCTTTGAAATACTTCACGTTCGTGAGAAAAGTATAAATTAGGAATTTCAATATTTTCAAGGTAGATGTATTGCCATACGTCCATTTCAGTCCAGTTCGAAATAGGGAATACTCTGAAATGTTCTCCCATATTTTTCTTACCATTAAACAGATTCCACAATTCAGGACGCTGATTT
The DNA here is from genome assembly GCF_002356295.1 of Labilibaculum antarcticum. Classification (NCBI taxonomy): domain Bacteria; kingdom Pseudomonadati; phylum Bacteroidota; class Bacteroidia; order Marinilabiliales; family Marinifilaceae; genus Labilibaculum; species Labilibaculum antarcticum. The sequence continues at coordinate 883,807 of NZ_AP018042.1, forward strand.
TTTGGATCCCACTGACCAAACTCATCTCTGTGTGAGAAAAAACGCTCTTTTGCTCTTGCTTTTTCCTCGTCGCGACGACCACCGCCCATTGCACAATCTACTTTTAAATCTTCGAGACCATCTAAAAGAGTAACGGTTTGTAACTTGTTTCTACTGGCATTAATTCCAGTTTCTTCAGCAACTTTTCCTTGATCGATAGAATCCTGAACGTAACGAATAATAATACGTGTTCCTGTTTTCTCCATCAACATATCTCGAAACTCGATCGTTTCAGGAAAATTATGTCCAGTATCAATATGCATCATTGCGAAAGGTACTTTTGCAGGAGCAAAAGCCTTACGAGCCAAATGGAACATGATAATAGAATCTTTTCCTCCAGAAAATAACATGACCGGATTTTCAAATTGGGCCGCAACTTCACGAATCACAAAAATCGATTCAGCTTCCAGTTCTCTTAAATGATTAATATTGTATTCCTTCATTCGAAAATATTTTATTTGCTTTCTAACAGACTATTTATTTCAACAGTCATACACAATAAAGTCTACTTACTTTGTAACTACACTAATTTCTTATTAACCGAGGTAAAATAGCGCTAACTACTTTTTCTACCGACTCCTCAGGTGTCATTTCAGAGGTTTTGATTTCCAAAAAAGGATTCTCAGGTGCCTCAAAAGGTGCATCCAATCCGGTGAAATTTTTAATCTCACCATTTCTGGCTTTCTTATACAATCCTTTTACGTCTCTCTCTTCACATACTTTGTAGGAAGCATTTACATACACCTCCATAAAATCTTCTCCCCCAATTATTTCCTTTGCAACATCTCGAATATCAATTGTAGGACTCACAAAACAATTAATTGTGATCACTCCACAATTCAAAAACAATTTAGATACCTCAGCAATTCTTCGAATATTTTCAGTTCGATCTTCTTCCGAAAAACCCAAGTTTTTATTGATCCCTGTACGGATATTATCTCCATCAAGAATTTGTGTCAAAAATCCTCGTTTCTGAAGCTCTTTCTCTAATCCTATAGCAATTGTTGTTTTGCCTGATCCAGAAAGACCAGTCATCCAAATAACCTTAGAATTTTGATTTAAAACCCTCTCCTTATCTTCCCTTCCCAAAATCCGATTAAACACAGGATGGATATTTGTTGCTTTTGTGGTCATCAACTATTTTTGTTTTGCTTTTTTACTACGATTCTATTTTTTGAAAAGTAAGGGCAAATGTACATATTATCAGTAGATTTTAAAAATCTATGTATTTCTCAATTCAGGATTTTTTGCAAAAAAAAATCCGGATTTTACAATCCGGATTTAAAAGATAATATTTAGCTTTTTATTATTCTTTACAATCGCAAGGATTAAAACTCTTATTGTACTGACTCATAGCCCTATAACTCATGCCCATACTTGAGAAACCTCCATCGTGAAATAAATTCTGCATGGTAACTTTCTTAGTTAAATCTGAGAACAAAGTGATACAATAATTAGCACATTCTTCTGCAGTAGCATTCCCAAGAGGTGACATTCGCTCCGAGAAATCAATTAAAGAATCGAATCCTTTCACTCCACTACCAGCAGTTGTCATGGTTGGTGATTGAGAAATAGTATTGATACGTACTCCTTTTTCACGTCCGTAGATGTAACCAAAACTTCTGGCAATAGATTCTAACATTGATTTGGCATCAGCCATATCATTGTATTCATACATGGTTCTTTGTGCCGCAGCATAAGTTAAGGCAACTACAGATCCCCACTCTGCAATTGCATCCAACTTTTTGGCTGTTTGCAATACTTTGTGAAAAGAAATAGCAGAAATATCCAATGTTTTTTTCAAGTACTCGTAATTCAATTCGTCGTAAGGAAGTCCCTTACGAACATTTGGCGACATACCAATTGAGTGAAGAACGAAATCGATTTTCCCACCAAAAATCTCCATTGATTTGGTGAATAACACTTCCAAATCCTCAGGACTTGTAGCATCAGCAGGAATTACTTGAGCATTACATTTTTTAGCCAATTCATCAATTGTACCCATTCGGATAGAAACAAGAGTATTTGTTAAGACAATCTCAGCTCCTTCTGCCACGGCAAGTTCTGCAACTTTCCATGCAATAGACATTTCATTCAAGGCACCAAAAATAATCCCTTTTTTTCCTTTTAATAAATTATACGACATACTTTATAATTATCATTTTTTTCAGCTTCAAATATAACACATTAAATTAAGAATGATCCTAAATAGGATCATTAATTAAGACTGAATAAATTCTTTAATGCGTTTTTTAGAGATTCAATCAATTACCTAGCAACACTTTAGCATTATCCAAGGCTGCCTGAGTAAGATCTGCCCCGCTAAGCATTTTAGCAAGCTCTTCTATTCGGCTTTGTTGATCCAGAAGTACAATGTTTGAGTAGGTTTCAAGCTCATCATCTGCCTTATAAACCTTGTAGTGATTCTTTCCCTTTCCTGCTATCTGAGGAAGGTGAGTGATACTGATTACCTGAATATTTTCTGCCATTTTATTCATCATGGTTCCCATTTTAGCTGCAATTTCACCGGAAACACCCGTATCAATTTCATCAAAAACGATGGATGGCAAAGCGGTCGATGACGAGATTAAATACTTGATACTCAACATTAATCGAGACAACTCTCCCCCTGAAGCAACCTTCTGCACTTCCTCTATCTGTCCATTCTTATTCGCACTGAACAGAAAAGCTAAATAATCGCGCCCGTAATACTGAAAATCTTCTCTAATCTGTGTGTCAATTTTAAAATTTGCATTAGGAATACCGAGCTGCACCAGCTGAGATACGATTGTTTTCTCAATAGCTGGAATCACCTTCAACCTACTATTTGTAAGCTTTTCGGCTGAACCAAGGAGCAATTCTTCCTTCTGTTTTAATTGCTTCTTCAAATCTTCAATAAAATCGTCTCCACAAACAATTTTATCTACTTTCCGGGTCAATTCTTCTCGAATATCAATCAATTCCTCCACCGAATTCACGTGATGCTTCTGTTGCAAAGAATAGATTGCATCTAATTTCTGATTCAAAAACTCAATTCTTGAAGGATCTAAATCCACCGATTCGTTACTTCGATCCAATTCCTCCGCCAGATCCTGCAATTCGATATATGCACTCTCTAAACGTTCAAAGAAACTCTGAGCATCGGGGTATACGTTTTGAATTTGAGCAATGGCATTTCGTGCCTCTTTCAGTTGAGTAACAATAGGAAATTCTCCTTCTGAAAGATTTCCATACGCTTTCACCAAAGCCGACTTAATCTCCTCAGCATGAGTTAATTTTGCCAATTCTGCCTCCATTTCAGTTTGTTCTCCTGCAATTAATTTTGCATCGGTCAATTGCTCTAACTGAAACTGATAATAATCCAGATCAGCCTTTTCCTTAGCCGCTATTTCTTCTTGCTTACGAAGTTCTTGCTTTAGCTTCTGAAATTGATCGAAGCATTCCTGATATTTTTTTAAGATCGAAACGTTTCCAGCATAAGTATCAACAATACCGACCTGATACTCGAAACTTCCAATTATTAAGTTCTGATTTTGACTATGCACATCAATCAGGCGAAAGCCTAATTCTTTTAAAAGTTTCGCGCTAACAGGAGAATCGTTTATAAAAGCCCGACTTTTACCATTAGGAAGAATCTCTCTTCGCAATAAGGTATCCTCCTCATATTCCAATTCATTGTCGTCGAAAAACTGTTTCAATTTATATCTGGCAATAGAAAATGAGGTTTCAATAATGCACTTCTGTCCTTTATCTTTAAGAACATTCACCTCCGCCCTTTGGCCTAAAACTAAGGACAAGGCTCCTAACAAAATTGATTTACCAGAACCAGTTTCACCTGTTATAACTGAAAACCCATCTGAGAATTCAATATCTAACTTAGTAATTAAAGCATAATTCTGAATGGATATGGATTGAAGCATAGGTATCTATAAAATGATATTGGTAAGTTGTCAAAACGAATTTATTCCAAAATAGAATCATTACTCCTTTTGCCCTATTATTTTATTGTATTTTGAAATATTTGCAGGATCGATTTCACTTAGAATATTATAAACTCTTTTCTTTTCATCCGTAAAGGATTCAGAAAAAATATTCACCAGCTCATCGGCTTTTGCATCAAAAAATATTTGAAGAATAAAAGATCCTGGCTTTGCTCGATATGCTTTCTGAAGCAAACGTAAACTCTCAGCAATTTCAGCTCTCGATTCCGTTAAACGTTCGGCCATATTATCCAATCCTAACCTGTGATAACGATAAAGACACTCACGAACGGGACTATAGGCATTATTCAATATATTCTCGACTAACCAATATCTGTTTTTTCTGCTTTCGAATGCTTTCCAACCTTTTACATTGGAATTCTGCATTTTATTCACAATCTCTTCGGCCTTGGCAAAGTAAACACTCCCACCATCCATGGAATAGGTATCGTAATCCAAACCTAAAATTATATAGGCATAATACGATAACAATGCAGTTAAACTTGAAGGTGTAGTCGCCTCGTTAAACTCTATAGCTTCATACTCTACATATTTAAACTGTACATCATCATCTTTTAAATTTAGCAATACACTATTGTAAGATGAATTGTATATTGGTCTGCTTACCTGAACTTGAACGGTTCCTTTAAATTCATCAGATGATAACTGGCTGGTTAGATTAATTAGAATTGTACATTCAATTCTTTCATCGTAAGTATAAACATGATCTGTCCATCGTTTGGTATTCATGAACTCATATACCGAACTTTGAAGGGTTCTAAAAACCTGCTTATTGGTTCCTTGAATTTGCTGACTTACAATTTGCACATTGCATCTCAACTCCTGAGAAAATAACGGAATAGAAATAAAAAAAGCAAATAGTAATATGAAGAGTTTTCGCATAATTAGATTTCAAAATTTAACAGCTAAAGTTAAAAATTTAAACGGAAGTGAACCAACTTTTATTCTTCATAATATGCAATCAATTCAGAAACGATATCTTTCGCAACCTCTGTTTTGCTTTTTAATTCGAATTTCTTGCACTCTCCAAGCTTATTAATCAAGGTAATTTTATTGGTATCATACTGAAATCCGGCCCCTTTATCATTTAAAGAATTTAAAACGATAAAATCCAGATTCTTCGTTGCTAGTTTTAATTTTGCATTGGATTCTTCGTTGTTCGTTTCCAATGCAAAACCCACTAAAAATTGATTGGTAGTTTTAATTGCACCAAGAGACGCTGCAATATCTTTTGTAGGAGTTAGCTCGATGGAATAGTTCTCCTTGCCTCGTTTCACCTTCTTATCTTCAGTGATTACCGGTGTGAAATCGGCCACTGCTGCGGTCATAATTCCACCATCGCAAGCTGGGAAATGCAGTAGCGATGCCTCGTACATTTCCTGAGCGGAAACAACATCAATACGTTCAATATTTGGATTTTGAGTACTTAAAGAAGTAGGTCCGCTTATCAAAACAACCTGAGCACCTTGTGAGGCTAACTCTTCGGCTATCGAAAAGCCCATTTTCCCAGATGAAAAATTACCGATAAAACGAACAGGATCAATCTTCTCGTAGGTTGGCCCTGTGGTAATCAGAACCCTTTTATTCGTTAGTTTTTTTTTTTAGATTCAAAAAAACCGATGATTTCCTTCACAATTAAATCCGGCTCTTCCATTCTTCCTTTTCCGTGAAGTCCACTAGCCAGCTCACCACTTGATGGTTCAATAAACAAATCGCCATAGGATCTCAAAATATCCATATTTCGTATTGTTGCCGGATGTTTAAACATATCCAGATCCATTGCAGGTGCATGCATAACAGGACACTTCGCAGAAAGATAAGTGGTTAAAAGTAGATTGTCACAAATACCATGAGCCATTTTGGCCATTGTATTCGCTGTAGTTGGAGCAATAACCAATAAATCGGCCCAAATGCCAAGATCTACATGACTATTCCATGTTCCATCATCATGTTTAAAGAAATCAGATAAAACGGTATTCTTGGATAGTGTAGCCATGGTTACCGGAGAGATAAACTCCTTTGCATAGGTAGTCATGATTACTTTTACATTTGCTCCTTCTTTTACTAACAAACGCACTAAAGTAGCGGCTTTATAAGCAGCAATACTTGCAGTGACTCCAAGAATAATATTTTTATCTTTTAACATAAACTAAACTTAAAAATAAAAAGTTCCCTTTTGTAACAAAGGGAACTAATAAACTATTTAGCAATTAATCTTCTGTTTTTGCCTCTTTCGCAGGATTTCTGTAATAGATTTCTCCATTAATAAATTCCTCTACTGCAATTAAAGATGGTTTTGGTAATCTCTCGTAATATTTGGAGATTTCAATCTGTTCACGATTTTCAAAAACCTCTTCCAAGTTATCTGTATAAGATGCAAACTCCTGCAACTTCTTATTCAGTTCACTTTTCAGTTCAACAGCAATCTGATTAGAACGCTTTGCCATAATCACTACAGATTCGTAAACATTACCTACTTCCGCACTTAACTCAGTCATGTTACGGGTAATTGTAGAACTTGCTGCATTTGTTTTTTTGTAATCCATACTATAAAAGAATTAGATCTATTTTAATTATTCGTATTAAACTTACTCAAGTAGGCTTCCATGCCTTCAATCATTTTTTCAGCACGCTTTTGGTACTTACTTTCAGGGAATTCATCTACAAAAGAAAAATATTCTTCTTTTGCGAGATTATATCTTTCTCGTTGTTTATCTGCAACACTTTTAAATGCCAGTTCGTAACGTGATTCCAACAACATAAACATTAAATCTTCACGATATGATGAGCCCGGGTAATCTTTAATACTATTCTGCAAAGAAATAATTGCTGCAGGAAAATGTTCTCTGTCGTAATAGTTTCTTGCGCTTAAGTAAGATTTATACACCAACTTATCCTGCATTTCATCAATATAATCATTACATTTTGGAATTCTGGTTGAATTCGGATAACGATTGATGTATAATTGCAAAGCGTCAATCGCATCTTTGGTTGACGTTTGGTCTAATCTCGGTTTAGGAGATTCCAAAAAGTAACAATAAGCACTCATATACAAACTCTCTTCTGAGTATGGGCTATCAGGAAAAGTTTTCAGAAAATTTCTGAAATAATATCCAGCTCCGATATAATCTCCAGATCCATAGGAGCAGTACGAAATATAGTAACTAATTGTTTCCGCCTTACTCGTTCCACGATAAATTGGTAACAACTCCTCAAAAAGAGTTGCAGCTTTCACATAGTCTTCCGAATTGTAGTATTCAATAGCCTTCTTGTATTTCAAAGGATTATCGTTACTTTTCAATAGCTTTTGATATTCGCTGCATCCACCTAAAACAAAGGCAAACAATAAAAAAACATAAACAATTTTCTTCATAGGTATAGCTACTCTATTTTTTTGCATTTTGCAAATATATGGATTTCGAGCGAAAAATAGGATACTTTCTACTCATATTATACAATTCTTTATAATTTATTGCTAAAATTCCAAAAAACATTACTTTTGCACAATTGCATTTAAAACATTTCAAAAAATAAAGCATACACTGTGGATATATTTGACAAAGTTACCTCAAAAAAAGGAAACCTAGGGCAATACGCTAAGCAAGCTCATGGATATTTTGCATTTCCTAAATTGGAAGGCGAAATCGGATCAAGAATGAAATTTCGTGGAAAAGAAGTTTTAACATGGAGTTTAAACAACTATATCGGATTAGCAAATCACCCAGAAGTAAGAAAAGAAGATGCTGAAGCATCTGCAAGATGGGGATTAGCCTATCCAATGGGAGCTCGTATGATGTCTGGTCAAACAAGTCGTCATGAAGAGTTGGAAGCTAAATTGGCCGATTTCGTTAAAAAGCCAGATGCTTTCCTATTGAATTTTGGATACCAGGGAATGGTGTCAATCATTGATGCTATGGTAAACCGTCATGATGTTATTGTTTACGATTCGGAATCGCATGCATGTATCATGGATGGTTTGAGACTTCATGCTGGAAAACGTTTCGTTTATCCACACAACGACATGGAAAATCTTACCAAGCAATTGGAAAGAGCTACCAAATGGACTGAAAAAACCGGCGGTGGAATTCTTCTTATTACTGAGGGTGTATTCGGAATGGCTGGTGACCTTGGTAAATTGGATGAGATTTGTGCTCTTAAAGACAATTTCAACTTCCGTTTATTAGTTGATGATGCACACGGATTTGGTGTAATGGGAAAAACCGGTGCTGGTACAATCGAGCATTTCGGTGTTGAAGACAAAGTAGATTTACACTTTAGTACTTTTGCAAAAGCAATGGCTGGTATCGGAGCTTTTATCGCTTGCAGTGAAGAAGTTGGTACTTACCTAAGATATACAATGAGATCTCAAATTTTCGCGAAATCATTGCCAATGCCTATCGTAGAAGGATCATTGAAGCGTTTGGAGTTACTTCAAAATTCCCCTAAATTGCGTGAGGATCTTTGGAGTGTAACTAAGGCTTTGCAAGAAGGTTTAACTAAAGCCGGACTAAACATTGGTGTAACAGAATCTCCTGTAACTCCTGTTTACTTATCGGGTAGTGTTGCCGAAGGAACTCAGGTAACTATGGATTTAAGAGAGAATTACAATATTTTCTGTTCTATCGTGGTTTACCCGGTAATTCCTAAAGGACAATTGCTACTTAGATTGATTCCTACTGCAATGCACACTTTAGAAGATGTTGAGTATACTGTTAACGCATTTAAAGAAGTTTCGAAGAAATTAACCGATGGCAAATACAGCAATGATAAATTTGCTGATATTTTCAATCAATAGTATTCTAAACAATACAATCAAAACGACATTCGAAAGGATGTCGTTTTTTTTGTGCAAAAAAATACCCGACTAGAATTTAGCCGGGCAATTAATATATTGAAATTACTTCTTATTCTCTTTCGGAAAGGAATCTTTCAGCATCCATAGCAGCCATACAGCCTGAACCGGCAGAAGTAATTGCCTGACGGTAATGAGGATCTTTTAAATCGCCTGCAGCAAATACACCAGGAACATTCGTTTTGGTAGTATCCGGCTCTGTTAATACATAACCCTGCTCATCTGTTTTCACATATTCGCTGAATATTTTTGAATTAGGTGTGTGTCCGATTGCTAAAAAGTAACCATCAATTTTGATGTCTACCTCTGTTTCGTCGGCCTCTCCCATTCTCTTAATCAACTTAGCCCCCTGCACTACACCATCGCCATAAAGCTCTTTGGTATTGTGTTCGTACAAAACTTCGATATTTTTGGTTCGGGCTACACGATCCTGCATGGCCTTAGAAGCTCTTAAATAATCTTTACGTACAATTAAGTATACTTTCTTAGCCAAGCCAGCCAAATAGGTTGCTTCTTCGGCAGCGGTATCACCACCACCTACTACGGCAACATCTAATCCGCGGTAAAAGAAACCATCACAAGTAGCACAAGCAGAAACGCCCGAGCCCATGTACTTTTCTTCGGTTGGGAATCCTAAATATTTAGCTGTTGCTCCTGTTGCCAGAATAACCGACTCAGCAACAATTACTTTTTTCTCATCAACAATTACTTTGTATGGATATTCAGAAAAATCAACTGAAGAAACAAGTCCCCAGCGACAATCTGTACCAAATCGCTCCGCTTGCTTTTTTAAGTCAGCCATCATAGCCGGGCCAGTAACTCCATCGGCATACCCAGGAAAATTATCAACTTCGGTAGTCGTAGTCAATTGTCCTCCAGGTTGCAAACCTTCTATTAACACTGGACTTAAATTTGCTCTTGCTGCGTAAATTGCTGCAGTATACCCGGCAGGACCAGACCCAACAATCAGACATTTTACTTTTTCCACTTCCCCCTCAGGTGTAGCAGGATTTTTATCCTTCAAATTCAATGACTTAAATTCCATATGTGTTAATTATTCTGTTTCTAAATAAGATTTCGAGTAGCAAATCTACAAAATATCTAAATAACTACAAGTGTTTATTAATAGAGTTAATAGATCTTAACATCAATTTACTCGAATCTTTCAGCTCTTTTCATTTTGACAATTGTTTTGCATAAACTATATTTACTGTCGCAATATCGGGGCGTAGCTCAGCCAGGTTTAGAGTACACGTCTGGGGGGCGTGGGGTCGGAAGTTCGAATCTTCTCGCCCCGACAATGTAAAGACAATGATTATTAAGCGGTTACACCTCCAGTAACCGCTTTTATTTTGCTTTATTTTCACTTGTATATTGCGGTTTAAGATGCTTTTTGTAGCTTTAAAAGTGTAAAAACTTGCAAAAAACTTGCAAAAAAAAACACCGAATATGGCTACTGCAAAATTGATCCTAGACAACCGAAAAGCTAAGAAAGACGGTACTTTTCCGATAAAGTTAGCAATTTCTCACAAAACTAAAACATCTTATTTAAGTGGAAACTTTTCAATCCCAGAGAAATATTGGGACAATGGACGTATAAAAAGAGGCTGTCCTGACATTGAAAATATCAGAATTGCCAACAACAAATTAGCGGCTCTTTTATTCTATGCTAATGATTTCATAGCAGAATTAGAAGAGCGTAGAAGAGTTGATTTTATGAGTGCTTCACAAATAGCAGACTACATTAAAAACGGTGGAAAACAACAACATGCATCAATTAATTTTCTGGAATATCTAGAAAATTACACTTCCACAATAAAAAACAACAATACAAAAGAAAAATATAAAACTACTCTAGTAAAATTACAAGAGTACGCCGATGCCGATTTACTTTTCTTCGATGATATTACAAAAGCATGGCTTAATCGATACAAAGAACACAGACAAGAAAAAGCAAGTGCAGCAACAGCAAATATTGATCTTAGAAATATTCGAGCTGTATTTAATAGAGCTATTGATTTTGATGAGATTATCGGACAAGAAACATATCCTTTTAGGAAATTTGAGTTTGCAGAAAGCAAACCACGAAACTTACGACTACCAGCTGACAAAATTAAATTGATTCGGGATTTTCAGACCGACAATAAATACATTGCTTTGGCTCGCGATTTCTTCATGCTATCTTTTTACCTAATTGGCATGAACAATTCTGACATTTTCGATATTGTTGATATTATTGACGGAAGAATAGATTACGATCGGAATAAAACTCAAAAGGCCTACTCTATAAAGGTAGAACCTGAAGCAATGGAAATTATTGAGCGAAGAAAAGGAGAAGATTCTTTTTTGATTTATCAGGAACGATATGCAAATGCAAGGAACCTTACCAAACAAATGAATAAACACCTAAAAGAACTGGGTAAACATGAAACAATCAAAGTTCCTGATCTTAAAATGTACCACGCTCGCCACTCTTGGGCAGGAATAGCAGCTAAAAAACCAATTGGAGCAGGAAAACCAGTAATTGCTCAGGCTCTTGGCCACGGCAAAACAACGGTTACCGATACTTATTTTGATTACGATAATGAGCTGGTTGATGATTTAAATAGAAAAGTACTTGACTTACTAAATCAAAATAAAGAATAAGCTAGAACTTCTTTTATTTTTCCTCTTTATCTATTTCAGATTCATCACTTTGAGATATTGGATATAAAAGCCTCCCAAAGCTTATCCAATAAATGCGGATTAATTGCACGAAAATTTTCTTTTTAGTCTTTTTCATATTCATTACATACCTTAAGATCACCATACAAATAAAACAATTAAACTTACAAAAAAAAAGAGAGCCGTTCAGCTCTCTTTTATCGTTTAAGGATTTCTTTCCTTATAATCTTGCATTAATTCATCAAACGAGACCAAAGCATTTTTCCAATATTTGTAGATAAACACTTTGCCGTAATCAAATTGCTCTTCATCGGTAGGAATGTAAATCTTAAACACTCCATAAGTTACCATATAATTGTTTTGCGGTTTGATTTGAGGAATCGTAGAGATTAAAATATCAACGTTTTGAATTGCTTCAATTGTATTCATATTCGTTCTAAGATGAAGATATAAATACTTGCCTTTTTCGGGGTTGTTTCTTGTACCGCTGAAAGTTTTAATGCTTCCGAAAAGCGTTTCTTTTGGCAATACCGTACCGTCTGCATTACCGTCTCCGATTGCTCTTGTGATCTTGATTGTTCGGTCTCCACCAATAGGAATACCAACAAAGTTAAGATCGTTGTTTGTTTTGTTGTAGCTGATTTTAAAATCAAAGTCGAAATCCTGCAAATATCTTAAATTGTAATAGTTCGGAGTCATTGCCCCAATTGAGGTAATTTGCTTTAGACCATTATTCTCTATGTATTCAGCCCCGTAACCGTCAACAGGGGTTTCACCAAATGTTTCAAGCAATGCCGTTTCCCAATACCTCCACATCGTTACAAATTCCTCTCTCCATCCGTCTGTGTTTACTGGTAGTTTTGCTCTGACCTGAGCAATACATATTTGTAAATCGGTTTGTTTTGGTTGCAGTTTAATGGGTGAGCCGTCTGCTTCTACAATGTATTCGCAAGCCACTTTAGGAGCCTGATCACTTTCAACCTTTGCCATTATACCGAAATGAACCATTTCAGGCGAACCGGTAAAAGCACTAACCGGCAAATCAACCGTTCCTAGCTGAAGAGCATAAATAGCCCCTGTACTGGAAATTTCAATCGGAATTTGAAGAAAGCCGTTTTCATCTGCACCCCTCGGTGTTACACGAATAAAATTCTTATCATCAAAATTTAAGTCAAGCTGAAAGTTTTTTCGAATGGTGTAATTGTGCCTAATCGGATTCAATGAGGCTGGAACAGTAAGTACTTCCCCGTTTTTCTCAATGGTGTAATTGTCAATTCCAACCGCTTCCGATGCTGTTGGTTTTATCCTTTCCTCTGCGGGTGCAAGTGCTTTTTTCCAGTACTTATGAATGACAAAACTTTCAGGTTTTGGGGCTGAACCGTCCACTGGAACCAAAACAGATACCTGCATGATTTGTAATTGAACATCACTTGAATTTGGCTTTACAGGTACCGTTTCCCCTGAGTCAATAAAGCCTAATACATTGGTGGTAACTGGTAAATTTGTATCAGAAACATTTGCATTCACTACCCAGTTAACTCTTTTTCCTTTTCCTCTGTTATCAAAAAATGCAAATGATAATCTCTGATTGCTAATGGTTAAAAACCGTTTAATTCCTCCATACATTATCGGAATTGTTCTTACTCCACCAAAGGGAACCAATTGCATGTCTTTTCCATCGTAAGTCAAAGAAAAGTCAAAATCTTCCAGAATACGCATATCAACTCTGGTTCCAATCATCACCTCAGGAACTACTAGTTTATCGTTTTCCGTTTTGAAGATGGTAAACTCATCGGTATTAATCACCGTTGGTGCAGGAATTATCGGTTGTTCCTGCTTTTCCAGTAGATCAAACAAATTGCTTTCCTTACTGAATTTATAGATAGCCCAACCGCTTTTTATGGCTGGGTCACCGCTTGCATCCAATACTTTTACCTCCTGTCCGTCTTCTAGTTTTTCAGAGGCTTGGTTCCGAAGTGCTATGTTTTGAAAAATTTCATAGCTTGATTCTCCTTTCGTAGATGGTTTAGATATTCTCATTTTTCACTAATTTTTTATCAAATACGTTATAAACTAAATCACATGAATTGTATCGGTTTTTTTCACACACTGCAAAACCACCTTTTTCAATCTGCACCACAATAGAACCGTCATACTCCGACATGATTCCACCCCTTGCAGTTCCAGCCGTTGTACTCTGGAAAATTACCAACCAGACAACTTTTGGATATTTTACTAAAAGCTGTCCGAATGTTTCCTGAGAAATCCCCTTTAATTTGCCCCAACTATCAATTGCAATCACATCATATTTCTTTGCGTAGCTTTCCAGCTCTGCAAGGGAATTTTGAGAACTAACATCTACTCTTTTTTTATTGTTGGCATTAATGTAGGCTGAGTAGGTTCCGAAAAGCTCGCTTTGTGGCGATACTTCCAGAGACAAGAACAAACATTTTAAATTTTGGTTGGCAAACAGATTAATTGCCTGACATAGAAATCTGGTTTTCCCAGCTCCCTTTTCACCTCTTAAGACTAAAGCGTATTGATTCCTTTCATAACCACCAAGAAAAAGCCCTAAATCAGTTTTCAACTTGGTTATGTGGGTGTTTGGTTTCCATTTGTCTAGGTGAATTACCTTGCTGTCATGTCCAAAAAGTGATAACTGTTCTTTTGGCTTGCTTTGTTTTTTACTCTTCACCTCCTGTTTTATAGGTGCTTTACCCTTTCTTTTTGGAACTATTTTTCGACTCTTTGTTTCCTGGCTAATTAGCTGTTTTTCGGGCGAGGTTTGTTCAGCTCTTTTACTCATAGAGTCAGGAACTAATTTTGCAAGATCAATTCCTTCTAACAAATACTCTGCACTATCACAAGCATAACCGTAAGCTTCCAAAAGGTTTTTATCTACATCCCCTTTTGCATTACTTAACCAGCCTTTCAAATAGGTAATTCCATTTTGTCGGTTGTACTTCAAACCCAATTCAGTACAAAGAATCATTGCGCCCATTTCTGCAACCAATTCCTCATTGGCATAATCCAGAGAGGCACTAATTCCCAGCTTTCCACGTCCTAAACGTGCTGGGTTTTGTGTACTGTGGGTGATTTCATGAAAAAGAGTTGAATAGTATTCCTCTATTTGGTGGAATTGCTTAAAATCAACCATGTGGATATCCTCAATCGAATAATCAAATTTACCATGACGGTAAAAGCATCGATCTGCCTGATCATTAAATATTTTGGGAACCCGTTTCCTTTTAACCAGCTCTTTAAGGAAACTTTCTACATACTGGTTTAACTCATGGTTTTTAAATTCAATCTCTTTAATGATTGGCTTTTTAATTCCCTCACAAAAATCCACATTAACCGCAAGGTGTAACTTTGGAAGCATCCAGTCAGGCCGTCTGGGTGTTTTACTCTCCTTATCTTTAAACATGGGAATGTATGACAAAACAGAAATTACACGGGTTTTATCAATCAATTTCCCGCCCTGTTTTAAAAGGGCTGAAATAGTAATAAAAAACGGGCTTTTCCCTGCGTTTCGCTCCATTGATAACAGATTAATACTGTTCTTGTAGAGTCGCCCTGAAATATTCCTAAACCCGCTTAATATTTTGCCCTCTTCATCAAAGATCAGCCCAGCAATCCAAGGCTTTTCCCATTTGGTAAACAAGAATGTTTTGATGTCATTGATCAATTCCAATCGAAATTTTTCTTTGTCATCTTTCCAACCATCCAGAGAGAAATCAAACAAACCTTTCAGGATTTCGCTTACTTTCAATTTTGCTTTTTTTACGGTAGTCTTTACAGTCTTTTTCACTCTTGTTTTAACCGTCCTTTTCTCCTCCTTTATTTTCTCAAAATATCCAATCATAGCTTAAAATAAACGGTTAAAAAATCCTTTTTCCTCTTCCTTTTTGTTGTTTTTCTGATCTTGATCAGTTTTGGTTTCAATTTCGATATGTCCGCCTTTCTTGGTTTTGATATCCTTTATTTGAATGCTTGTGCTTTGGGCTGGAATCTCTTTTTTTCCATACTTATAGCCTATGGCCATGCCAAAACCTAAACCCGTTGTAAATAGTAGAATGGCTGATAGTATTGTGATTTTCTTTCGTAACATCTGTAAGTATTTTTAATAGTTTCGTGAATAAAAAAACAACACTCTGACACCCGTCATTGTAAGGCTTATGGAGTGTTGTTTTTATTAGTTGATTACATTGCTTTCGGTGTAGTGCTGGTAAATTGCTCCGAAGCTACTGAGCCAATAAAAGCACAGGCCAGTATTACCATTTGCTGAATGTATTCGATCGGTATTCTGCACATTACACCAACGACGATAAAAAGCACCAAGAATAGGGTAATCTGCCTTTTGAAACTTGGATTTCCTTTCACATCCTGAAAGGTCGCTTTTAGCCATTTTGTCCGTATCGGCTCTCTTTTTTCCTCCATCCAGTCGATAATTGATTAATTTAATTTCTGATAGCATTTCCTGCTGTTGAGTGTGCACAGTCCAAAGACCATACAAACACAAGCAAATAAGGAAAACCAAAAGTTTGTGTTCTTTAGAGAAAAAGCCCGTTATTTCTGATGTCCCACTCATTTCGTATTGTTTTTAGTTAAAAAAAAAAACAAGGCAAATGAGCCAACAATAAGAACAGGAAACATTGTATTTTGAACAGTTAAAAATGATCGTAAGTAACTTAAGCGATTCAACCAAGCCCGCCTAAAATAAGGCTGTGAAACGATTAGTTTGTTTATGAAATTTTCCCGCTCAACAAACAAAGCTTTTGCGATGTCTGAGGAATCAAAGCGTTTCAAAGCATTCAATGTTTTAAGCCCTATTAACCCATCCACATCAAGAAAAGCACCTTTGCTGTTTAAAACTGTTTGCAAGCTTTTAACGGCTCTTATTTTACCTGAATTCACTGCATAGTCGTAAAGCTGGTTCGCTACATCCTGAGTCATTAAACCACAGCTTAATTTCTTCCAAAATTCAGTCCTGTAAAACTGTTCTACATCCTTGCTTAGGAAGGAAAACTTTGCATTGTTCTGTATCGGGTGGGCTTGCTTGTCTATAAACGCCCAGCCCTTCCAATCAGGAAAGGCGACTCTCGATATTCCGCAATAAGTTTCTTTTCCCTTATCGTTTGGATTGTTCGAATAGCCGCCCTCCATTTTTTCCGTTATCGTGTAACTTTTAATAAAGTTTGCCATAGTTTAGATTTTCACATTGATTTTAGCAAGAATTGCCCTTGCTTTTCCCATCTCCCCAGCCGACAACTCATAGTTTAATTCACTGGCTAAACTTCTGCGCCTTGGCATTCCGTACTTGATGGAAACCTGCAACCAATCCGCCCTGTTTTTCAAAACTTTCAAAGCTTCATAAATTGAATTTTCGTCCGTTCCTTCATCCCAAAGATTACTTGACCATTCAGGCTGGGTATTTAAAAAGGCATTGTAAAAACTAGTCGCTAAATTCTGGGCTTCATCCCCTGTCAGGGTCGATGTTTCGGCCTCCTTATCCAAATGTTGCTGTAAAACGGCTTTGTCTCGGCTTTCCTCGGCTTTGCGTTCCTCACTCCACTGCTGACCCGTTGCGAATTTAAAAGCATCCCCAACACCCGAAACGAGTTTGTA
The DNA here is from genome assembly GCF_002356295.1 of Labilibaculum antarcticum. Classification (NCBI taxonomy): domain Bacteria; kingdom Pseudomonadati; phylum Bacteroidota; class Bacteroidia; order Marinilabiliales; family Marinifilaceae; genus Labilibaculum; species Labilibaculum antarcticum. The sequence goes on from NZ_AP018042.1 coordinate 900,991, forward strand.
ACCAACAAATAAAACCGCAATTGCTCCGATTCCCATTGCGATATTGGTCACATTTTTACTTTGCTGGTTTAGGTCTTGATACACCCGTGTACCAGCTTGCACCTTTTTAATCGAAGCAATTCCGTGGACTCCTAACATAGGCCACGGTATGAATAAGCCTTATCTAACATCATGTTCAGGTCTTTCTTTGGATTGTTCCCAAACTCCGATTTTAAGGCTTTAAGTATTCGCAAAGATCTATCGTCTAGGGTTTCACCAAAAGACTTTAAAACCTCCGCTTTTTCCTTTGCATTGAATGTTTCTTTATCAGGCATCTTAAGTAGTTTTTTGTTGGTTAATTACTATGTTATTTGTAGTTGCAGTTCCCTCCATCATTTCTGTTTGTGAAACGATGAATAAACCCTCGTTTTCTTCGATTTCAGTATCCAGTAATTCCACAAAAAAATCACAGGTTTCTGTTACTGTCTCCACTTCCAAGCTCTCCTGAATCTCTAAAGGATAGCCAACCTTTGCACCCTGTTCATGAAAAATTAAAATGGGTGCTTTTGTTTTATTAGTAAGTACTAAAGCCTTGGAAGCTGGCACACTGACTGTAACCCTGCGACCAGCTTCCGAAACTTTTTGTACATCGACAAATAGCCTCATACAACTAAACTTTTTCTACTGTGAATACTAAAGAACCGTTGATGTCCGCCCCTGTTTGAAACGCTCCAACAACCCTGATTTGATTGTTTGAAATATCCTGATTTAACAACATCTCCTCCCTGCCTGAACCAAGTTTAAAATATTCAACTGAAACCTGATCAATAAAGGGAACTCTGCCATCATGCGATTTTATCGCTAGGTCTAAATTATTTCCGTGGCTACCCACCCACGCAACCGCCAACACACGGTTGTGATCGTCAAACGTCACCACATCGTTAAATGTGGTGCTTACGTCTGTCGATTTCTTATTAATGTTGTAAACGAATCTTCGCATTTACCGATTAGTTGTTTTGAGTTACTTTGTAACCAACCAAAGCGATTTCCAAAACTAAATCTTCGTTTAATCCTGCTGGGTCTGCAAAAACTTTTAATTCAGGAAGAATGGTTTGATTCGGTGCAATAATGAACGGACTCACTTCGTAAGCCATATCCAAGGTGTTATCATCACCTGAAATATGAGGAACCAAGTGGCGTAAAACCGCTTTTACTTTTTCCTCTCCACCAACTTTCAAAGACAATTCACTATTGTGAAAAGGAACATTATTTTCAGCACCAACCACAAATTCCGCTTGCTGGATTTCATTCTCACTTTTGATTACACTAGCAAACATTGCCGTAGAAATTAAAATGCCAGTCACAACAAATGCGGTGTTTCCAGTCAAACGACCTGAATCGATATTTCGAACACCATCCATTTGACGATCTTCTGATTTTAAAATCTGGATGATTCCAGTACTTCCTTTCATGGCTTTACGCATGTAAATAACATCCTTTTCAATTCGGGCTGTTTCTGCCTTAATTGAAGTTGTTTTTGAGCTTCCTGCTACTAATGCTCTAATGGCTTGTTTTTCGGCTAATGTGCTTACAATAGATTTCATAATTATTATATTTTTTTCTTGTGACTAAACTCAGTTTAATTAATTGTATTTGAACTATTTAGCTTAGTTCATTTCGTTATTCATTTCCTCAAAATCGGTATCAACACCCGACACCCGACGACCTGATCGATAATAAGAATCATTTTCTTCCTCTTCTTGTTCCTCCTGATCTAACAATTCAGAATAAGGCGAGTTTAATTCCATAAGGATTCTTTCATCATCTTCATCCTCAATCGTTGCTGTACCTAATGAACCGTGAAGAGCAGGAATAAAACCTTTATCATCGGTTGCAAATGGTGTGGCTATTGCAAGTGCCCCAGCGGTTGCAATACCAGCAAAAACGCTTTTGAATTGGTTGGGTGCTTTAATAGCTCCAATTGTGCCAATGGCTAAGACTCCACCACCAACGGCAAGTTTTTTCATTTTCGCTTTCTTTGGGTCTGCTTCTTCAGCGATTTTCAATACGTTACCACCCATAATAGTTGCATAACGCCCAACGACTACCCCTGTAACAGTTTTTAAAACTTCCACACCCGTTGTGATGGTTTTACTTTGGTTTTTCATTTCCTTTTTTTTAGATTGATTTTACTCCGTTAATTATTTTTTTGCTTTCTCCTTTTTGCCTGAATTCGCAAGCAAAAGACCTCCGCCAACCAAAGCCATCATTACAATGCCAATTGTACCAAATCCTGCCTGTTGTGGCTTTTGCGCCATCATTGGACTTGTGTTTGTCATTTCAGGATTGTACGGATATGAACCGTCTGGCAAAACCTGAGATTCCGTAATGTTTCTTGGTGATGGTAATTCTGGATTAGAAGGTGGTAATGCTGGCTTTTTTGCAACACTGTTAAAAATTGCCAAATTGTTTTCAGCTTTTTGCTTTCTGTCAATCAGCTTTTGTTTGGCAACAGGGTCTAACTCATTGGTGATTTTTGCAGAAAGATTTTCAATGTGCTTTTCCTTTAGCTTGGTGATTACTTTACCCAAACCCAGCTTTTTCAAAATCTTCAAAATAGGTGCAAGAATCAAAGCAACTTTACCCAAGATTACGGCTGTGCCAGTGGCAACAACTCCCAAACCTGCCTCTTTTGCTTCATCAGCGTGAACCAATTTTAAAAAATCAATACGCTCTTTTTCCTCAGCTGACATTTTTGGCTCTTCTTTCACTGGGGCTTGACCTGCTTTCATTTTAGCCTTTAGAGCAATCATTTCCTTAAATGATTTTGGCTTAATTACTGTTCTCCCTGCCTGTTTTGCTTTTTTCGCTCTTGCTTTTGCTCTTTTCTTTCTTTTTCTTCTCCCAAAAAGACCAAGACCACCTAATAAATTTACAGTTGGTAGATTTGATTTTTTAGCTGCCTTTTGCCAGCCATCATGCAAAACCTCTCTTAACTTGCTTTCTTTCCCGCCAAGGAACTTGTATTTCTTTGCGAATTTCACGTAAGCTTTTCGAGCTTCTTTCCATTCTTCAAGGTTTACACCTAGGCTTTTTGCTTGCGCTTCAGTTAAAAGACCGTAGCCCATTTTAATAGCTAAGCCTTTTTTGTTGTTTTTGATCATGCCACGTAAAACGGCACGAATAGCAATATTTATAGGATTGATTTTCTGCAAAAACAAACCAACTTTTTTGAATACGCTTCCAATTGCTTTAACTGCCTTACCCGCTATTTTCACAGCTCCTTTGGCAACATTTTTAACTTTCTTAACCAGCTTCTTGAAAAATCCTTCCAGTGCACCCAGTAGTCCAATTGTTTCCCCGCTTGCAGTATTGTAACCGTTAAGTGGCGATAAATTGGCACGTTCCCAGTCTGCTCCATCTGAAAGCTTTATAACAATACCTTCAAGGCTTTCATTCTGACAAAGTGCATCGTAAGCCTTTTGCATGTACTCCCAATACTTCTTCCCAAATCCCAAAGCATGGTATTTTTCAGGCTCTAGAATATACTCTCGAAGAGTTGTTTCCAGCTGGGTTTTACTCATCCTTCTTAGGGTTTTTTCGGCATCAAATAATTCGTTGTCACCAACCCCGTTGATTTGTTCAGATCGCTCTATTTGCTCCATTTCAGCATCATACAATTCCCCGCTGTCATGTAAAGATTGTAAAGCATCCAAACCATTAACCGCCCCTGTATCGTGACCCGCTAAAGTTTCAATTTTCATCATTTTTGTATCTTTTTTAGATGTGTACTCGGCTTCACAATTGAATTTGTGCAAAACCGTATCGATACAAACAGAACCAGCAACAACATAGACATGAGAATAGCCTTTGCCACCGTAACCAGCTATGCGAATGCAAAAAGGAATACCAAGGCAGTAAAGAAGTGAGCCGACAAAAATCGAATGATCATCGCAATCAGTAGGCGTGTTTGGTATTGATCTGTTTAGCCATATTCTCGCAGGTGTGCTCAATTGCTCAACTGTTGGAGAATCCCTTTTGTATTGGATATGATTAAAAACAAAATTCCAAATCGCCCGCTTAGTGGCTATCTCACTGTCTTTTTTTAAAAAATTGGCTAATTCCTTTACCTGCCCGTGGTGATTCCTGATGATTTCGCACATGATGGAAACGGTATCATCTACCGTCCCTTCAGTAAATGTGCTGGTAAATTTTACATCGCTAGTATTAATCAAATGATTGTACTCAACGCCTGATTTTATAACCCTTTCGCCTTGGTTTACAATCTCATTTTTTGAGGTACGGAAAGCTACATTTCCCCTTTCGTTTGTAGTTCTTGAAACGGTTTCCATTTTATAACCCATTATAAATGTCAGTAATCAAAGAAGCAGGGTTTTTGATGGTTTTGGCCATATCTTGCCAAGTTCTGCTTATATCTATTTTTGTGCTGGGAACATCCACACTATTCACCTTTAAATGATCCACATACATGTTCAGCTGAAAACCTTCAACATCCTTGGTATCCATGATTTTTGAAATACTCTCCAAGGGAATTGCAAAACTGTACTTTAAAGGGGTTTTGGTATTTCCTACAATCACCTTATTGGGGTTTTGAATCGGTGTGCTCGCAAGTATGATTTTTTGAGCTCCTTTTTCCAGAACAAGCTTAATCTGGTAGGTGTTTAAAGTTGCAGTAAACCCTGTCTTAGATGTCAAATCAATAACTCCGCCAAGGGTTACCGCCCCTTTTACAAAATTCACCCCGACTTTTGGCAGTCCGCTGGGTTGGATATTTATTTTATTGGTTAGGTATGCTATTGCTTTATCTTCAATCTCACCTGCCTTACTACTTACGTAAGGGATAATCTTGTCTTTAAAAACTAAAGCGGTTACGACACCACCTATGAGTATTATGTGTCCTGTTTTCATGCCTCAAACATAGGAACATTAAACCACCTCAAAGGCATAAAATCCTCTGACTGAGACACTTTGAGACATTTTGGAACATCTTGAAACACTTTGGAACACCAAACAGCTTGCTTTTTGTCCTACTTTTACCCCCATAAGACATGGCTAATTTTCAGACACAGGTAAAATGCTTGATTATCAATTGTTTAATAGGGATTAAACCTGTCTTTAAACGGGTTTAAACAGGTCTAAGCAGAAAATGACTAAAATAAATTTTGCAAACAATTGATTTTTAGATTTTTAACCAAAAATAAACCGGTTACTAAAGGGGTTTAAACCTGTCTTTTATGAAAAACAAGCCACTTATCACAAACAAAGCTTTGATTAAAAGCATTTTAACCTATATAAAAACCAGTAAACAGACAGGACTATGACCAGAAAATGTGAGGTATGTTTAAAACCCATTAGAAACAGACGTGCTGACAGCAAGTATTGCTCTGCAAGCTGTGCAGGCAGGGCAAGACGCAAAAGAGTAACGGAAAAAGAAAAAGATGAATTAAACGGGTTTAAACCTGTTTATGAAGAAAATGAGCAAAAAGAGCAAAACATGGAAAAAACAGGGATAAACGAGCTAAGAGCCATAGAAAAGGAGAATTTCAACACCATTCTAAACCTAAGAAGCGAGTACGGGGACAAAATAAGAGCTTTGGAGAACGAAAACTTAAAAAGTGAATTCACTATTGAAAAGCTGAAAGACAAAATTACTGATCTTATGGAGAAACATTCCAAGGATATAGCCCAAGCCAACACCAGCACAACCAAGGAAACGGTTCAGGCAATTAGTCAAATGCCAGCAATTCAAAGCGTATTGGGAACTCTTGCCAGTAGTATGATTCCCAGCCCTAAAACTGGACTAAATGGCGTGGATGAATTCAATGTTCAGGAAAGACAAATTATTGATGCAATCCGAAGAATGCAACCCGATGCACAGGGCTACTTGTGCCAAATGTTGTATGTGTTATTCGCAAAATCACACGAAGAGCAAATGGGAATATTTACTTCGCTTCATGCCTACATGTCTCAACCAGATGAAAAAGACGATATCTAAACCGTTTAAGACTGGACTAAAACCCGAAACACCCCCGTAAATCTAATGGTTTACGGGGGTGTTTGGTTAAGCCTGTTTAATCTGTTATAAATAATCAAAAAGCCTAACACTTAATAAGTATCAGGCTTTTTTTCAGTTTTTAGTATGTAGTTTTAGTATATTCTATATGAGGTTTAAAATCAAATGTATAAAAAAATATTCAATAATCACATTATGATTTAATAGGGTTTTTATTTTTAATTTGATTCAATAAGCTCTTTGTACTATCTGATTGGTATTTTTCTCCATTGCAGTAAACAACAAACGGACATTTGCCCTCACTGGTAATTATTTGTTCGACTAAGAATTTTTCATTTCTCAAAATAGTTTTTACTTTTTGATTGAATTTTTGCAATTGGGTATTTACCCGATGAAAACGGACCCGACAATTTCCATTGCAAAATTCCTGTTGCTTATTTCTAGCAGTGAACATTTGACCACATGCAGGACATTTTTTTCTGTTTTCTTGTAACGGTAAGCCGTTACAGGAATCCTCAAGTAATGCTTCCGCCCAGTCAATATCGATTTGACAATCTTCGGTCATTTCCAAAATGCCATGAAAATTTTTATAATGCTCAATTATGCTTGTTCGATTCATATCAGTTGCTTTTTTTATCATTTTCAATCTTACTCCAATCCAGCCGGACTTTGCAATTATTACATTTTGCACTGTTTGCCTCAATACTTGTTTTGCTTTTGGCTATCACTTCTTTTTGGTGTGTTTATCAATTGCCTTTTCAACTTGTGTTAATATTCTTGAAGCATCTTTTTTATATTTTTTCGCCTCTGCCAATACTCCACGATAAGCTCCGGATTTAGATTTGAAAAATTTGCCCTGACCATTTTTATCAAAATCCTCTTGGTCTTTGAATTTATGAACACAATACTCTCGAGCGTATGAGGAAAGTGGCAACCACCCAAAATCACCATTCTTTTTAGATAGTTTTCCATATGTAGAATAACACTTTTGTCTTAAGTGAATTCCTGTTTTGTTTACTGTTGTTACATGATATTCAGAAAATTCGACGGTTGATTTTTCTTTTAAATCCGACTCAACATTTATCCAAGCTTGATATAGGATATCTCCTTTTTTTATAATCATTTCATTAATTTTTAAATTGTTTAAAATATTCCTTTCTAATTCTCTTAACTGTACTTTCGCATATTTTGGTTGCTATTACTGTTTTACCAATACTCATACCGCTATCTAAACAAGCCTTTACGTCTGGGTATTTTTCAACTAAATCTTTACTTCCTTTATTTTTTGATCCTGCTTTTCGACCTTTATAAGCTTTATCTTTAAAAGCTCTGTTTTCGTCTTTTTTTCTTTCCGCCTCAATTCCTTCTAGTTGTCTTTCTTTACTTCTTTCAATTTCCATTTGTGCCAACTTTGCCATTACGGTCGTGATTAAGTCAAAGGCTGGACTTATTTTTCCGTCCGTTATGCTTTTCACTCCTAGTTGGTGAACTGTAACACAAACTTCATATTCTTTCATGAATTCTAGAGTTTGTAATATATTGATTGTGTCACGTCCAAGCCTATCAATATCATAAACTATCAAATCTGAAACTAAACCAGCTTTTACCTCTTTTATAATTTTTGCTCCACCCGTTCTTTTTTCGAATGCAATTTTTCCGGAAATTTTATCTACTATCATTTCACCTTCACCCTCGCTTAATCCTTCCGTCTGTCTGGATTCGTTTTGCTCTACGGTTGAAACTCTAGCATATTTGTATATTTTGTTTTTCATGATGAATCTTTCTGTTTTTTGGGTTCAAATTTGGGGTGGGTTCAAAACCGTCTCTTTTTGCTAGTTTTGAATGCTTTTTTTGTGTTTTTCTGGGTTCAAAGTAGGGCATACCCTACTTTGAACCCGATTCCAGAATTTTCATTTCTGTTAATTTCTCATGAATGTATTTTACTTCATGCTCATACAACAACCTTTGTGCAATTGCTTCCCTAAATTCCAAAGGAAGTTTCGCCATTCTTCGTCCAAGGGTAGATTTCGAATATCCTAATTCTGATGCAAGCTCTTTTCTATTCATTGTTCTGTATTTCATAGTTATTTAGGGTTTAATTGGGTTTTACAAAATGAACAAGTGTTTTCTGTTTTTATATCAATCTGAGCCCCACAATTGGTGCAAGTCTCAAAAACTTCATGATTAGATATTTTATTATTCAATTTCATTTCCTAATGCTTTTTCGTATCGATCAACTAATTCGGATAAAATCATATCTGTATCAGTAATTTCAGGAGGAACACACATTATGTGACTTCTCCCACCTGTTCTAGCCATTTCAGATATTTGATGTCTAACTTTTTTAATTAAAACATCATTTGGCATTTCAGCCTGTAGTTTTTTTAATTCGTCTGTAGTCATGATTTTTATTTAAGTAATTTTATAAACTTATCATTGATAGTATTACCAGCTTTTATCTTTCCTTCGTTCAAAAGCTCTCTTAATACCGGATTTATTTCTCTTCCTAATTCATTGATTAACTCCACATACATCACATGAGTAGGAAACTTTCGAGCATCTTCTTTTTCCTTGGTAATCTGTTCCAATGTTTTTAATACAATTTCTCTCATGGCGTAGATTGTGGTTCAGTTTTCTTTTCAAATTCATTCAGGAAGAATCTAGCCTGTGAACCGTGGTAATATTTTTTCTTTCCTCCTATGGTCACCACTATTGAAGTTTTTCGGCTAGGAACTCCTTTTATCTTTTTTCTATTGGGGTTGGTAGTCCTGACTAAGCTCAGTTCACTACCTAGGTCTTTTATCAGGTGTAGTATCTCTTTTTCTTTTTCAGTTCGTTTGGCTTGTCTTTTCTCGGATACTTTAAGGTTGTAGGCTTTGTCCCTGCATTTCCTGTTGTGTGAACAATACTTTGATTCTTTCTTCTGATGGGAAATATCCGCTCCACAACACAAACAATATTTTTTTTCTTTCACCTCACTTTGTTCGGTTGAATCCGCACATACAATACGATGGGTGTTCGTTCCCTTTTTTACTGCGTTTTCTGTAAAATTCCAGTTTTCAAGGGCTTCAAACTCGGTGTAATCGTCCCCTTTTTTACTGCGTGTAAATCCTTTCAATTCAAATGATATCAAGGCTTTCAGGATGTTTTTAATGTTGCGGTTTGCGTACTTGTCAATTAGTTTTTCAAGCAGTAGTTTATTTCGAAGCCTTTCTTTTCTGCTTCGCTCGTCTTTTATCCACCAATCGGGATTACGGAGGTCTTTAAACTTACTTTTGTATTTGGCTGGTAGTTTTCGGGTGGTTTTGATTTGTTCCCATTCAAAGAAGATGGTTTCATCGATGGGTTTCAGGAACTTATCTAATATCAATTTGCTTAGTTTTTCCCTGTCTAAAAGGTCGTTCAGTGTAAAAATTTTGTAGCTTTCCACCGCTCTCATTCGGGTGAATTTGGTTTCAATCCTTAATAATTCTGCCTGTATTTTTGATTGCTCGGCCTTATCGTAAAATTTGTAAGTGGCATTGGTGGTATTGTAGGTATATCCGTAGCCTATTTTTCCGTTTAGCTCCATATCGGAGCGTTCCGCCCCTCGACAATAAAGGATACTTTCAAGGAAAGTTTTTGTATCAATTTTACTATTTGTTGTATCTAGGTTTAAACCTATCTCGAAACTTTTTAACTTGGTGTTTTCTGGTTCGATGCCAAAAGCTTTTAATTGATTAACTGCTTTCTGCAAATCCTCATAGGTAAAGCGGTTTGCGTTGTTTTGTCCGTTGTTGTAAAACTTATGAATTGAGCCTTTAAGCTTGGCTTTTCCTCTTGGTTCAAGAATGAAATCTAAACCCCTATAATGAGCTTTTCTACTTCCAAGCTCTTTTTTAGAACCAACTACAGTTAAAACCCGAAATTCCAGTTCTGGTAATTGTTCCCAAACCTTAGGATTGAAATTTAAAAGCTCTATGGAAATGCCGTCAATCAATGGAGTAGATGAGTGAAATATGGTGAGTTAATTGCCTTAAAAAGTATGTGTATGCGTACCCTAAAGACGTGCGTTTTTATTTTCCTAAAATGGAAATTTTGAAAAAAATACAGACTTCAAAAGCCTGTGTATTCGTACCCTTTTTTACTGCGTTCTTCCTTCTGAATTATCAGTAAAATATGTACATGTGGCCGATTTAGGAAAAACCGTTTTGTAAGCCCATAACTACAAAGCCTTTTTCAATTCCAAAGCTTCCACCCTTTAAAATGTAGATGACTTTCTTTTCGATTACTCGGCCTGTGAATGATTGTAAAGAAATGCTGTATTCTGCAAGGATTAAAATATCATCAAGCTTGAAACCCCTATCATTTTTGCGAACTTCAAAAGTCTTTGTACCCTTTACAACTTCCTCGAAGTATTCAGGTAAAATCTTTAATAAATGTTTCATATACTCTGGAATGTTGGAAGGTTCGCATAACTAATTCCACTTACTAATAAAAAAGCAATAGCCATTAAACTACTACCTAATATAATAGAGCCAACAAAAGCTATTTTTGCAGTTATATATAACGCCTTGTAAAATTTTCTTCTCATGATTTTGGAGTATCTAATAATTTCATTGTGAGCTTATAAGCTCTTTGTGATAATTCTCTATACATATTAAATTTTGACCAGTGAATAAGAGTATGCTTTCCATTACTTTCATTTACAGCCAAATCACTATAAAAAGCGATCTTTTCAACAAGTGATTTATGTAGGACTAGAGCCCTGTCTATTTTTTGCTGTCTTGTCATGATTTTACAGTTTTGGGAGCTGCAAAACACGACTGCATCACTAAACACATAATCAGGGTAACTATATGCTGATATGCACCTATGATAATCCCAATTAAGGCCATGCAGGCAAGAAATAGGAATAGCACCCGAAATGCTTTGTTTATTGTTTTTTCAGAACTCATACTTAGGCTGTTTTGGGATGAAGTTTTACTCTTTGGTATTCTTCCATAAACTCATCAATATCAGTTCGTTTGTAAACTATGTTCTTTCCAGTTTTATAAGATTTTAAAAAAATTATCTTATTACTTTTTGGATGAACCTGTACTCCCTCTCTCCATTTTTGGAAAGTGTCTTTTGAACCAAATCCCAGATAAGTAATAGCATGTTGAAGATTCAACCACTTCTTTTGATTCAAATCGCAAATAATTTCTGGTTTAGTCATAATAAAATAGGATTTAGGCGATTCGTTTTATTTCAATTCCATCGTTTAATGTGGTAGTAGAAAACACCAAACCTGTTGCTTTTTTTTCTCGCGAAGCGGCCATTCGGGCGTTGCCTATGTCTTTGGCATTAAGTTTGAACTGATGAGTTTCGCCAACGGTAAATTGGCGCAATGTTTTTGACCAAGTGGTTTTTGTTTGAATTTCCATTTTAAAGCTTAAATTTGTTATTACTAATGTTATTACGCAACAAATATATGAACTAAAGTTCGGACTAAGAACCTAAAGTTCGAAATAAAATAAAAATGTCAGATATATCGCTCAGAATAAGTGAATTATTACTTGAAAAAAAATTAAACAAAAGGTCTTTTTCGGCACTTTTAGGCTATTCCGATGTGGCTATTGGAAAAATAATCAACGGAAAAAGCAAACCAAAGTTCGAAATGTTAGAATCTTTGATTAATGCATTTCCTGACATCAATCCTAATTGGCTACTAACAGGAAAAGGCGAAATGCTGTTAAGTGAAGAGGAGAATAGCCATACTACCGAGGAAACAGATAAACAAACACTAGCCGGATACTACTACCCGAACGTAGATGCTTCGGCAGGCTTAAATTTTGCTACTAACGGAAATGGCTTTGAAAAAATACCTGTTACTATTCCTTATTGGGGTGAAAATTTGAGCTTTATAAATGTGTTTGGTGATAGTATGTACCCAAAATTCCAGAGTGGTGAAATCATTGGCATTAAAGAGGTTGAATATGTTTATTTGACCTTTGGCAATCCCTTTGTTGTGGTGTTGAAAAACGGCGATGTACATTTAAAGTATGTACGAAAAGGCAAGGATGATACCCACGTGATACTAGCTAGCGAAAATCAACTATACGAGGATAGGGAATTTCATATTAAAAACATACGCTCATTTTACCAAGTTAAAGGGGTAATTTCTAGACTTGCGATGTAATAATCACCCGAAATTTAAAATTTTCAGAGCTTATATTATGGAGATACAGAGGGTTTGTTTTGTATATAATCCAAAGTAAAGTTTTTGGGATAGTACTACAGAAGAATTATCAACCTTTATTTCAAAATATAATTGGAACCATCATTAATTAATTTTTCTAAAAATGACAATTAAGGAAGCTATTTTAAAAATTCTGGAAGATAATAAACAAGCATTCACCTATTTAGAAGTACTAGAAAAAATTGATACTGAAAATTATATTAACTGGACAAACGCAAAGACTCCTTCTGATACCATTGGTGCTCAACTAGGTCATTTCATTAGACAAAATGATACACGAGTCAAACGTGTAAAGGGTAAAAAAGGCTTCAAATATTATTTGTCAAAATATGAAAATGAGTTAAACCTATCAGAAATAATAGAAAAAGAAGGAGAAGGTAAAAAAGTACCTAAATCAAAAACATATCAGGAAAGAGATCTACACATTCTTTTGAGTAGTTATTTAAAGAATCAGAATACGTATTCAAAAACAATTTTCCATGAAAAGTCTTCAAATAGCAAAGACAATCATCAGAAATGGATACACCCAGATATGATTGGAATAAATTTCCTTAATCTTCAAAATAAATCAAGTAATGCTCTTTTAAAAGTAATCAATAAAGCTGATGCATTCGACCTGATTTCTTATGAGCTTAAAAAGGAAATAAAATCAGATTATGAACTTAAACAATGTTTCTTTCAGGCTGTATCAAATTCAAGTTGGGCTAACTATGGCTACCTAGTAGCTATTGAAATAAGTAAAAATCTCTTAGACGAAATGGAACGGCTTAATCAATCCTTTGGTATTGGAGTAATCGAATTGAATGCAAACCCATTTGAAAGTAAAGTTTTATTCACGTCTAAGTATCGAGAACTTGATTTTAAAACAATTGACAAACTTTGCGAAATAAATACTGATTTCACCAAATTTATTGAAAAAACAGAAATGTTGCTTACAGCTGAAGAGAGATATGTAAAAGGAACTCGAATGGAATTTGAAAATTTTTGCGATGAATATTTCAAAACGGATTCCGAAATTGAGAAATACTGCCAAGAGAAAAACATCCCTTTTGAAGAAATTTAAAACACTAGAAAACAGGAATATTTATAAGGTAATTGGGCTAATTTCGCAGAGGAGTTATTAGAAGACTAAACACAGTTATATGTTCTCATACAACTGTATTCGGAGGAACAACGACACCTTTAAAAAAAAGACACAAACAAAATTTACAATAGCACCTAAGCCCGATTCCATCCCCTTAAGTTGATGGAAAAAGCAAACCAAATAAGTCATCTAAAAATTGCATCTTTGAACATTAAAAAGATTTAAGAAAATTGAAATAATGAAAGGAAAAAAAATAGCACAATCAATAGAACCAAATATTGCAGATTTAGCTAATGGCTGGCTTAAATCAGATAAATTACCTTATAAATTAGAACAAGAAACAGTAAATACCGAAATTGACAAAGCACTTTCTGACTATTTCACTAAAAATGGTGGAACAGGTGCAAATCGGCCAGATGCAAAAATATTACTTCAAGATAAAAATTTAGACTTCTTCCCTATTCTTATTGAATACAAAGGGTATAAAGACAAACTCGTAAAACTGGATGCTAACAAACAAGTTGAAAATCGAACCAATAAAAATGAGCCACATTTTAAAAATATAAATTCTTATGCTGTAAATGGTGCGGTGCACTATGCAAACGCTTTACTTCATCACACAAATTACACCGATATTATCGCTATCGGTATGACAGGCTACAAAGATGATACAGGGAAAATTCATCACGAAATAGGAGTTTATTATGTTTCTAAAAGCAATTTGGGAGCAGGTCAAAAAATTGACGAATATTCGGATTTTTCATTTTTAGTACCGAAAAATTTTGATGCTTTTATTGAGAAAGTTAAAACACTTCAATTATCTCAAGAAGAACTTGACAAATTAAAAGAGCAACGAGAAAGAGAAATTGACCAAAGCCTTGTAAAACTAAACAACGACATTTACCAAAATGAAAAAGGACTAGGAGAAAATGACCGAGTTTACCTTGTTGCGGCTTCAATTATTGCAACACTTGGAATACCTGGAAAAGTTACACCTCTTGAAAAATCGGACTTAAGATCTTCTACCGAAAAAGGTAATAAAGACGGTGACATCATCGTAAGAAAGATTAAATCCTTTTTAGAAGAAAAAGACATACCCTCCGAAAAGAAAAATCTAATTTTAAGAACATTAGAAAATACACTTACAACAGAAAATATAAACAAAGTTGAAAACGGAGAAAGTCAACTTAAAAGAGTTTTTACCAAAATTGTTGATGATTTAGGAATTTACTACAAAATAGGCTTAACGACTGACTTTACAGGTAAACTCTTTAATGAAATGTACGGTTGGCTTGGGTTTTCGCAAGACAAACTAAATGATGTGGTACTTACACCTAACTATGTTGCTTCCCTTTTAGTAAAACTAGCAAGAGTAAACAAAGATTCTTATGTATGGGATTTTGCAACAGGTTCAGCAGGTTTGTTGGTAGCTGCTATGAATGAAATGCTTAATGATGCTAAAAACAACATTACTTCGCCCCAAGAACTTACCCAAAAAGAAATCAAAATAAAAGCTGAACAACTGCTCGGTTTAGAGTTGCTTTCAAGCGTTTATATGTTGGCTATCCTCAATATGATTTTAATGGGTGATGGAAGTTCTAACATCTTGAACATTGACTCAATTAAAGATTTTGACGGTAAATATGGTTTTGGAAAAACCGACAGCAAATTCCCTGCGGATGCTTTTATATTAAATCCGCCCTATTCTGCTTTAGGTAATGGAATGAACTTCGTAGAAAAAGCATTGGGGATGATGAACAGAGGTTATGGAGCAATCATTATTCAAAACTCATCAGGTTCAGGTAAAGCTATTGACTTCAACAAAAGAATTTTGGCAAAACATACGTTTTTAGCCAGTATTAAAATGCCTGTGGATATTTTCATTGGTAAATCAAGTGTTAATACCAACATTTATGTTTTTAAAGTAAATGAAAAACACCACAAAGACGATATTGTAAAATTTATAGATTTCACTAATGACGGTTACACACGTAGCAACCGAAAAAAAGCAAGCAATAACCTAAAAGACACGAATCAAGCAAAAGAACGTTATGAAGAAGTAGTAAACTTGGTGCGTTTTGGAAAAAGCAAACTCAATATATTTACTGAGCGAGAATATTATGAAGGAACTATCGACCCCAATAATGGTGCGGACTGGAACCAAACAGCCCCATCAGATACAAAACCAAACATACACGATTTTAAGAAAACCGTAAGCGATTATCTCTCTTGGGAAATAAACACTCTTTTAAAGCAAAATACATTTGAGCAAGAGCTGGGAAAGTAGACACCCCACTTAACAAGAAATTGCAAAAAGTTAAGTGGGGTGAATATTCCTTTAAAAGCATTTTTAACAATATTGCTCAAGGTAGAAGACTCAAAAAAGATGACCAAATTTCAGGCAATATCCCATTTGTAATGGCTGGAACAACAAATACAGGTATTGTAGATTATATTTCCAATCCTGTGGCAAACTTTCCTGAAAATTCTATAACAATAGACATTTTTGGCAATACTTTTTATCGAGATTATAATTTTGGTGCAGGTGATGATACAGGTGTTTATTGGAATAGTAAAAAAGAATACACCAAGAAAACAATGCTTTTTTTTGCAATATCAATGGAGAAATCCCTGTTTGGAAAATTTGATTACGGAAAAAAATTAAGAAGCTCCCAAAGTTTAAATTTCAAAATGCAACTACCTACCAAAAACGGGAAGATAGATTTTGAATTTATGGAAAGTTTTGTAGCTGATTTAGAAGCAGAACGCATTAAAAAACTAGACGATTACTTAATAGAAAATGGATTATCTAATTACCATTTAACCGAAAACGAAAAACAAGCTTTAGAGAATTTTGAAAACCTTAATTGGAATATTTTTAATCTTGAAAAGCTGTTTGGAAAATCTACACGTGGAAAACGGCTTAAAAGTACGGATAGAATATCGGGCAATTTACCTTTCATTACAGCAGGAGAAACGGATGAAGGTGTTTCTGCTTTTATAGGTAACAAAGTGAATGTGTTTTCTGAAAATACTACAACAATTGATATGTTTGGTTCAGCAAAATACAGGAATTTTAAATATGGTGGAGATGACCATATTGCAGTTGTACATACTGAAAAATTACCAAAACTAGCATCAATATTTGTAACAACTTCAATTCATAAATCATCTTATAATGGCCAATTTAATTACGGGAGAAATTTTTACGCAAAAGACGCTGACACATTAGATATTTCACTTCCACTAAAAGGACAAAAACCAGATTATGAAACTATGGAGACAATTATTTCTGCCATTCATAAATTAGTTATAAAGGATGTGGTTTTATATACTGATAAAAAAAATAGAATCAATCAACACGCCTAGTTTAGGAATGATATCGCAACGAAAAACGTGCAAAAAACGTGCAAATCCAAAACCCCACCCTCTCGCAACCACTGGTTTACTGACAATTAACAATGAAGCGGTTGTGTCTGGGGGGCGTGGGGTCGGAAGTTCGAATCTTCTCGCCCCGACAAAGCAAAGGAAAGGCCACACATTAAATTGCGTGGTCTTTTTTCATGAAAACTTTTATTCCTCTTGTTGAGTCTAAAAGTTTTGTATTTTCTAATTTTACATTTTCCTAAAAATTTATATCTATTGAAATTAGTTAGCCTTATTATTCTCGCAAGCTTTATCAGTTTGTTTTCCTGTCAGCAAAATAGTGTTGAGACCTATGCCCTACGATTAAAACCGGGAATGGATCTAAAGCAATAAATGGCACAATTCTTTAAAACCAATCAGTTGCAATCGGCATCGATTTCTACCTGTGTGGGGAGTTTTAGAGAACTAACTATTCGTCCTGCCAACCAACAAAAGTTTTTACATTTAAAAGGTCATTACGAAATTGTTTCACTTACCGGAACCTTTGCAGACCATGGCGAAAACAATCATATTCACATTTCGGTATCGGATAGCACAGGCTACACCATCGGCGGGCACTTGGTGGATGGTAATATTATTTACACGACTGCTGAGATTGTACTCCTCAACAATAAAGGCATCAATTTTACTCGCGTAAAAGATCCTGAAACAACGTATTATGAATTAGAGGTGCTGAAGGACTAGCTTGTAAAGCTAAGAAATGAACTAAAATATGGACTGTTAAGTATGCGGGGAAGCCATAATAGGTAAAAGACCAGACAGTAAATATTGCTCTGTAAGCTTTATAAATACTGAAAAACAGATGAGAGTCACAGAAAGATATCTAAATGAATTAAACTGTTAAAGACCGGACGAAAACCCAAAACGCCCCCGTAAATTTCATGATTTACGGGGGCGTTTTTCATTTCCCAGAATACCTTTTACTTTTTAGACAGTATAATGCTTGGTAAATGAAATGTAGCGTATTATTTGTATTCAATCTGTCTTTCCCAAACGAAACCTAATTTGCCATCAGAATATCTTTTTTTGGTTATCCAGTTATTATTTTCATCATAAACGTACTCAAATGAGGTTTGATGTATTTGTTTCCCCTCTTTATCATACCATTTTTGAATTGTTATATTATTTGCTCTATCATATTCGGAGATGAATTTTGTGTATTCACCATTTGGTCTTATTAACTCGGATTCAATTTCATTGCCTTTTCTATCGTAGGTAAAAGTTCTCGTATTTTTTATTCTTCCATCAGGCTCAAACTCTATTTCTTTACTCTTTTGGTTTCTGGAATTATATTCGTTGGTTGTTTTAAAAGTTATATTTGATTCAGAAATCGTATTGCTCATTGATATTTGATTTCCATTAATGTCGTATTTGTTTTTTTGTGTGGAAATTAATTCATCTTTCGAGTTAAAGGTTCTCGACTCAATAATTTTCCCATTATTATCAAATTCGCTTGTTGTGTATTTTTCCAGATTTCCGTCTTTGTCATAAGTGGTACTTTTAATTACTTCTCCATCCTTATTTGTTATAAGTTTTGTTTTTTCATAAAGTGTTGCATCAACTTCGTAACTCCAATATTCAACTAAAACTCCTTGTTCGTCATAAAATTCTTTCCTACTACTCTCTTGATTTAAAGCTATTTCTCTTACTAATGCTCCACTTTGTTTTGAGCCATAAGAAGCTTCTAAAATTGTGTTAAACATTTTGGAATTTTCTTTATTCGTATTTTTTGTAGAAGAACAAGAAAAGATAAATCCCAAAACGAATAGGCTAAATATTATTTTCATTTTCATAATGTTGGATAACTTGTTAGAATATGCAATTATATTATTATTAAAAGGTGCACAATATAAAATCCATATTGACATTGGTGCTGAATGTAGTATATAACCATCAATTTTCAAAATATTCTTTTCTAATTTTCTTTGCTTCGACTCACGCCTTTAGCCGAAACGGTGATACATATGCTCAAATCTGATTGTAAAATGGCTTCAATATTTGGATCTTTTCCACCAGGAGAAATTAAATTTTTATTTTTCGAAGCTATTTTTCTCCCCTTGTGCACACCACTATTTTTAGCTTGTGTACTTCCTCCTTTTTGGCATTCCTGCGTTCGTTTGATTTCAATTTGTGAGAGAGTTCACATTATATTTGTAATAAATTCAAAAAATAGTAGAAAGCAGATAGTCTTGTCAATTTGTCGCATCTAATCTCTATCTTCGCAGCTCGGTAACTCACGGGTTAATTTTGATTGCAATTGCACTTTTTCTTATTTGAATCAGGAGCATCAATCCAAAATAAACAACAAATAACACGAAGCGTACTATCAACTACAAATCACTATACTAAGGCAAATTATCACATGGGATCTGAAGAGAATAAATATAATATTAAAAGATATGATTTATCGGAAGATAGATCGTTAAAGGCATGGAGTGCGGCAGACGAATATCTTTTACAAGCGTTTACTGATTTAGAAAAGAAACCAAATCATTTGGGCATTTATGGTGACCGATTCGGTTTTTTGGGCTGTAATTTACATTCATTTACTCCTACTCTGGTATTTACCAAAAAAAGTCAGCAAAAAGCCATTGATGCCAATTTGGAAGCGCACAATATTCCTTTGCTAAATTATTCAGACCCACTTTCGCCACTTGAACGTGAAATGGATTTCGCCTTGGTAAATGTGCCTAAATCGTTAGAGCTCTTTCAACTTTACCTAGAACAAATTGCATGCAATTCGAGTGAGGACATTACTGTGATTTGTGCATTTATGACCCGTCATTTTACGCCTAAGTTATTACAAATAGCGCAGGAATATTTTGAAGTCGCTGAACAAAGCAGAGCGGTAAAAAAAGCACGATTGGTAGTGCTAACAAAAAAGAAGAGCACCCTTAAAAAAGAACTCATCACCACTCTTGATTACAACAAGCAAAATTACAAACAGTTCTGGGGCGTGTTTTCAGCACAACACATTGATTATGCCACTCAGTTTTTTCTGGAACAGCTTGAAATAGATGATGCCGATGAATGTATTTTGGATTTAGGCTCTGGAAATGGGATTATTGGCAATGAAATATTCAAACAGTTGCCTGATGCTGAAATTCATTTAATTGATGATTCTTACCTGGCTGTTGCATCGGCTAAATTAAATATTCAAGGGGAAAACATACATCATCATTTTAATAATGAGCTATCCATTTTTGATGATGAGACTTTCGATTTAATTGTAACCAACCCTCCTTTTCATTTCGAATTTGAGATAAATATTCAAATCCCAATTCAACTCTTTAGAGAATGTTATCGATGCTTGAAAGAAGGCGGAAATCTACAAATTGTCGCCAATAAACATTTAAATTACAAGGTACATTTGGAACCAATATTTTCCTTGGTAGAGATTATAGATGAAGACAAAAAATTCATTGTCTACAAATGCATTAAGTAAATCTACTTGAGAACAACAAGACAAAAATCACTTTTCACGAACAGTTCAATATCGAATTAATAAACTGCACCCCAAAAGTTGGACACAACATTTGGGGTGTTTTTTATGTCTAAAAAAACAAGTTCAGTATTTGTAGAAAAATGTTCAAACGATAATGAATGGTGGTTTTGGAATTATTTTAGCCTTTTAAATTTGCCGTCAATCGTCCATGAAATTGCATGAACATTTCCGTGAAAACTTTTAGTCCCCTGTTGGCTCTAAAAGTTTTTATATTTTTTAATTTTACATTTTCCTGAAAATTTATCTATGTTAAAATTTAAAACCCTTATCCTACTCGCAAGTTTTATCAGTTTGATTTCCTGTCAACAAAATAATGTTGAAACCTATGCCCTGCGATTAAAACCCGGGATGGATCTAAAACAAGAATTGACACAATTTGTTGAAACCAATCAGTTGCAGTCGGCATCAATTTCTACCTGTGTGGGCAGTTTAAGAGAACTGATTATTCGGCCAGCAAATCAACAAGAGCTTTTGCATTTACAAGGTCATTACGAGATTGTTTCACTTACCGGAACATTTGCAGACCAAGGTAAAAACAATCATATTCATATCTCGGTATCGGATAGCACAGGCAATACTATTGGTGGTCATCTGGTGGATGGCAATATCATTTACACAACTGCAGAGATTGTCCTTCTCAATAATAAAGCCATGAACTTCACACGTGTTGTAGATCCTGAAACAACCTATTATGAATTGAAAGTGGAGGAAAACTAGCTTGTAAAACTCATAAGTAAACTTTTAAAATTGCCATTTATCCAAGACACATGGTATCGTAATCTTTCTGCCAAGCAGAAATCATTTACTAGACTAGAAAATTAGGTGTAAAACGGATTGTAAACCAGACCTGAAAATCTACGAAAGCTGAGTGAAAAAGACATCTTTCAATTTACAGTTTAAAATGTTTACTATTTTACTCTCTTATATTACCTTTAACATCGAGTTGATAGAAATAAATATATAATCATGAACAAACTACAATTACTTTCCGCTATTGCGATTATGGGATTATCCACCTACAGTTGCAACACAAAGCCTGGTAAAGGGAGCGATACAAATATTACTAGTACAGAAAAGACAACACCTGTTGCTGTTAAGACAATTGATATTAACCTAGTTATGCAAAGTGCTTTAAACGGTGAACTCGAGATGGTGAAAGACGCTTTGAATAACGGCTTTAATGTAAACTCCACAGACCTTAATAAGCGCACCCCACTGATGTTAGCCGCTTACAATGGTCACGACGAAATAGTAAAATTATTAATTGACAAAGGGGCCGATGTAAATTTAACAGATACCATCCATAGAACGGCATTAATGTTTGCATCTACAGGTTCATCTGTACCTACAGTACTTAGCTTATTAGAAGCAGGAGCCAAACCTAATATGATGGACAATGAGCAAAACTGGACCGCTGCAATGATGGCTGCCTCCGAAGGTCAGCTTGAGGTTCTTAAAGTTTTAGTTGCGCACGGAGCAGATTTAAAAATGATAGATGCTGATGGAGATACATGTCTAGGCTTTGCCAATTCAAAGGGATATACTGATATGGCTAATTATATTAAAACACAACTTAAATAGAAATGCTCTAAAAAGACATTAACTTTTTAAGAAGGCTAAAATCTCAAAGTTTTTTTGACCCAATAATGTAAAATTACAAAGCGACTGCACTCCATGTGGTCGCTTTTTGTATAGATTAAGCTAATCGAACTTATCCCGAAGTAGAAAATAGGATATTAATCGGATTAAAAATTCTGAATTCCTTGCCCAGTATATTTAGAACCTATATTTTCCTTGGTAGAGATTATAGATGAGGACAAAAATCAGATTTTTACTGACTCTTAGAATCAAATTGTTCTGATGGATAGAAAAACTCCGTTTAGACCTGATTGCTTTAAGCAACAAAATAACAGCTCGACTATACCAGTCGGGTTTTGTTTTTATCATCCGTGAAGGAAAAATATTTTTAAGATTTGGAATCAAAGTCATCCCCTGATAGGAACGGCTTGGTTATAGTCAGAGCCTGACCAGGTAAGATTTCAAACATGCTTTTGAATTTTCAAGGGATAATTCGGTAGTAATAGTCACAAAAAAAAAGAGCAGCCACCCCTACAGCGACTGCCCCTTAAACAAATAACTAAACACTAATCTATATTTTAATCTTTACAATGGAAACAGTTCAGAATCAACATGATCCTTTTTCATGATTTCTTTCATTTTAGCAACAATATCTGGGTGTTTATCGGCAACATTATTTGTTTCAGCCACATCTTCGGCCAAATTATAAAGTTCCAACTCTCCCTTTTTATGTAATCCGTAAAGTACAGCTTTCCAGTCGCCCATGCGAACTGCTTGACGGCCGCCTTTATGCGCAAACTCCCAATAAAGATGATCGTGCTGTTTTTGATTATCCTGTCCTAGTAATTCCGGTAAGAATGAAATTCCGTCGATATTTCCAGGAGTTTTTACATTGACAATCTCAGCGCAAGTAGGTAAGAAATCCCAAAAAGCCGAAATATGATCGGATGTAGAACCTGCCTTAATTTTATTGGGCCAAACAGCTACAAAAGGGCATCTAATTCCCCCTTCGTATAAGTCCCGCTTAATACCACGAAAGCCTGCTGAACTATTAAAATATGCAGGATTAGCTCCACCTGCAGCATGTGGGCCATTATCACTTGTAAACATGATGATTGTATTATCAGCAATTCCCAATTCTTCTAGCTTTGCAGTTATTTGTCCTACATAAATATCCATTCGGGTTACCATAGCAGCAAATGCAGCAAATGGTGTTTTTTGAGTGCAATACCTAGATTTCACCATATCAGGTCCATAATCAGAACCTGATAATCCCTCGTAAGGAATTTCGTCAAATTTACCTTCAAACATTTTTAGAATGGAGTCGTTTGGCGATATCAGTTCTGCATGAGGCAAAACCAAAGGAACGTAAGCAAAAAAGCAGGTATCCTTATTATCCTCTAAAAATTGTAAGGTTGCCTCCTGAATTTTATCGGGAGCATAAGTCACCGTATTTGTCCAATCGTTCCCCTCCAAATATTCCTTTTCCTGGTTGTGACGCAAATAAGGTGGATAATATCGATGAGCCATTCGCTGACAATTGTAGCCATAAAACTCATCGAAGCCTTGATTATTCGCATCACCTTCGGAACCGGGAAATCCCAATCCCCATTTACCAAAAGCACCCGTTTTATAACCAGCATCTTTCAAGATCTCGGCTACCGTAAGTGCACTTCCAATCATTGGTATTTGTCCTTCCTTATCGAGTTCTCTATTCCCTCTAATTGGTGTATGCCCAGTATGCTGACCAGTCATTAAAGTAGAACGGGAAGGAGCACATACCGCTGCACCACTATAATGCTGTGTAAATTTCATTCCTTTGGCCGCTAACTGATCAATATTTGGCGTTTCAAATTTAGTCTGACCATAACAACTCAAATCACCATAACCTAAATCGTCAGCCAAAATGTAAACAATGTTTGGCTTTTGATTCTTTGTCATCTCCTTTTCGGTACAAGCAGAGAAGGAAAAAGTGACAAGTAATAACAGAATTAATTGATTCATTTTATCGATTTATTTTATGTTATAACTAAAGAGGAAAGATTTCTGAATCAACATGTTCTTTTTTCAGAATCTCTTTCATTTTAGCAACAATATCTGGGTGTTGATCGGCAACATTATTTGTTTCAGTCACATCTTCGGCCAAATTATAAAGTTCCAACTCACCCTTTTTATGTAATCCGTAAAGTACAGCTTTCCAGTCGCCCATGCGAACGGCCTGACGGCCTCCTTGATGAGCAAACTCCCAATAAAGATGATCGTGTTGCTTTTGATTCTCTTGCCCAAGTAGTTCTGGTAAAAATGAAATCCCATCGATTCCCTCAACCGATTTTACATCAGCAATAGCTGCGCAAGTAGGCAAAACATCCCAAAAAGCAGATACATGATCGGATGTGGAACCCGCTTTAATTTTATTCGGCCAAACAGCAATAAAAGGGGTTCGAATACCGCCTTCGTACAAATCTCGCTTTATTCCTCTTAAACCACCGGCGCTGTTAAAGAATTCAGGATTAGCACCACCTTCAGCATGAGGACCATTATCGCTGGCGAACATGATGATTGTATTGTCAGCAATCCCCAGCTCTTCAACCTTAGCCATAATTTGGCCAACATAAGCATCTGTTCGTGCTACCATAGCGGCAAATGCGGCAAATGGTCTTTTTTGTGTACAATACTTTTTTGTGATAATATCAGGACCATAATCGGAGGAATAATCACCCCCATAAGGAACTTCTTCAAATTTTCCTTTGAATTTTGCCAGAATTGAATCATCTGGAGAAATTAACTCTGCATGTGGCAATACAAAAGGCACATAAGCAAAGAAGGTATTGTTCTTATTGTCATCCAAAAATTGTAAGGTTGCTTTCTGAATTACATCTGGAGCATAAGTCACTGTATTGGTCCAATCGTTCCCCTCTAAAGCCACTTTTTCCTGATTGTGCCAAAGATATGGAGGATAGTAACGATGTGCCATTCGCTGACAGTTGTAGCCATAAAACTCATCGAATCCCTGATTGTTGGGATCTCCCTCTGAACCGGGAAAACCCAGTCCCCACTTACCAAATGCACCCGTTTTATAACCAGCATCTTTTAGCATTTCAGCCAAGGTAACAGTACTTCCAGGAATAGGAGTCTGACCTTCACCATCCAATTCCTTATTTCCCCGAATTGGTGTATGTCCAGTATGCTGACCGGATAATAATGTAGAACGGGAAGGAGCACATACCGCCGCACCACAATAATGCTGTGAGAATTTAATTCCTTGCTCGGCTAATTTATCGATGTTTGGTGTTTGAAATTTTTGTTGCCCGTAACAGCTCAAATCGCCATACCCTAAATCATCTGCCAAAATGTATATGATATTTGGCTTTTTAACTTCCTGCTCCTTTTTGGTTTTTCCTGCTGAGCAAGAAATTAAAGAAACAGTTATGACCAAAGCCGATAATAGTAGTCTATTTTTCATCTTATATGTCTAATTATCTGATTTCCAAAAAACTTATTTCAATTCCATTTTTTCAATTTTCGAGTAATCTTTACCACGTAAAGCCACAAAACTCTCTAACATTTCTTTCAATTTTTCAGGATTGCTTGTTGCTAAATTATTTTGCTCTCCCTCATCATTTTTCAAATTATACAATTGAAATTCTAGTGAATTTCCCAATTCAATATTCACCTTTTCGTTTACTGGTTTCGCATTGTATGGAGGAATCATCAACCAATCTCCTTGACGGATCGCTGTTCTTGAGGTCGCCTCAATAATCAAGTTTTCTCTTCCTGTTTTGCTCTCTCCCATTAATAGGCTCAATTGGTTTTGACTATCGTTTTTGGGTGCTTCTACTCCAATTAACTTAGCGATTGAAGCCATTAAATCCATCTGACAAACCAAAGCATCTGATTCTTGTGGCTTGATTTTACCTTTCCAATAGGTAACGAATGGAATTCTTGTTCCTGCTTCGAATAAACTGTATTTTCCACCTCTAAATGGTCCTGAAGGATTGTGCTTTCCTAATTTTTCTAGTGCATCATCCTCATAACCGTCATTCAACACCGGACCGTTATCACTTGAGAATACAATCAATGTATTTTCCAATAAACCTTCTTCCTTCATGGTTTTCATGAACTCGCCAATTGTCCAATCTGCTTCCAAAATCACATCTCCACGTGCACCCATTCCCGATTTTCCAACAAAAGCAGGATTTGGAGTACGAGGTACATGAGGCTGTTGCAATGCGTAATACAAAAAGAAGGGTTCACTTTTATGATCTCGTACATATTGCTGAGCCAATTTCAAAAAGTGACCAGACATTTCTTCATCAACCCATTTCGCCTTTTCCCCACCTTTCATGAATCCAATTCTAGGTATTCCATTCACGATAGTCCCGTTGTGACCATGATGCCATTTCAATCTACAAAGCTCTGGATTCTCAAGTCCTGTTTGCTGACCTGCAAAATTCTCGTTGTAATTCACTTCAATAGGATCGTTTGGATCTACTCCAACCACATTTCCATTATCAATAAACACTGTAGGAACACGATCTTGAGTCGCAGCCATAACATATGAATAATTGAAACCAACTTCGTTAGGACCAGGAGTTATGTGTTTGTTCCAATCCAAATCACCATCACCCAAACCTAAATGCCACTTGCCAACTACACCTGTATAGTATCCATTTGCTTGCATCATTTTAGGAAGTGTAGGTTGATTGACTCCAATTATTAATGGAGCACTACCCCGAAGTATTTTTGCATCCTTATTGCGCCATGGGTAAGAACCGGTTAGTAATGCATACCTACTAGGGGTACAAGTTGCCGAAGACGCATAAGCATTGGTGAATCGGTTTCCACCTGCTGCAAGCGCATCGATATTTGGTGTTTGTAATTCGGTAGCACCATACGAACTTAAATCGCCGTAGCCCAAATCATCCATATAGATAACCACTACATTTGGTTTTACTCCTGACTCTTCAACTGCTTTTTTAGCTGGTTGACATCCACTAATTAAAATCGGCACCAATAAAATCGACCAGATTAAATTTTTCATTTTCATAGACTTATTTTCTTAATCAACACAAAATACTTTCGAACTATTTTCTTCTGGATCGTAATTCATTTGGAATTACTGATCCTAATTAGATTTTTAAAATCTGCTAATGATATTGATTTTGTTATTTTAGTATAGAACTACAAATCGTATCACAGCTTATAACAAAGATTGTTATTAAAGAAGAATTCAAGGTAACTCTTAGTACATTTTATGTATTTATCAGTTCAAACTGAATACAATCCAATACAAAAGAACTTTTATAAAAAAATTAAACATTAGCAAACATTAATGCCACACAATCTTGCCCTAAATGATTTTGGCAATTGGAATGCGACCTTATTTAGTTTTTAACACTGAATAAATTTTAATTATCATGAAGTATAAAAAAACTACAGGCATGTTTATCTAGGCTTACTGATATTTTTTCACTCATCGTGCCCATAGATTTTTTACCAAAAATATCATATACTTTTACATGATCAGATAATTTGATATCCTCAAAATATAGATTTTGAGACTTAGCCTCATCGCTACGATTAAGTAAAACCACTGCAACACCACCATCATTTAAATGCTTAAGCCACATCTCATTACCAGCTCCTACAATGCTACGGCGGAAAATACGACGTCCTTGCTCTGTAGTATCTTGGTTTACACGTATTGCCATTTTATTTGTCAATAAATCAATTACTTCAGGCGATGTTTCGTTTAAAACATTTCCCATCATCAATGGTGAAGTCATAATACACCACAATGCAAATTGTGTCTTCTGTTCATCCATAGTAAGTACTGGATTGCCAACGACTAACATATCTGGATCATTCCAGTATCCATCACCAGCAAAATCTGCACACTCATTATTTAAATCTGCAATTTTCATTATCGAATGTTGATCTCCATCAAAATGAGAACGAGAAAGTCCCCATAAATCACCTGTGGTTCTAGCTATATTACAATAACGAGGATACCAAGGACGATATACATAAGCACTAATACTAAATAATATAGGACGTGAAGCATGAGATAATAATTTACTCCATTTCAAATAAACTTCACGTGTTGCCTCTTCATCCCAATTATCAGATGCTCCATTCATCTGACAGCGGTCAATTTTAAGGATATCTAATCCCCAGTATTCAAATTGTTTGAGATTTGCTTCTTCATGTCCATACATTCCCACTTCATCTCCTCCACAATCTTGAGTCCCAGGAGTTACATGCAAACCAAATTTTAAACCTTTTGAATGCGCATAATCAGCCATTGCTTTGATCCCATGTGGAAATTTTATAGTATCAACAGTGATTCTTCCTTTGTTATCTAATTTGTCACCTCTCCATCCACCGTCGATGATTACATAGTTATATCCAGCTGCTTTATAACCGTCTGAAACCATTAGATCTATTGTCTTGTATATAACTTGTTCATTTACCTTCTTCTTTTTATAAGCATTCCAACTATTCCAACCCATAGGTGGTGTAGGTGTAATCCTTTTCACTTTTTGAGCGTAAGTAACAGTCACGCTCGATATAAAAATCGTAATTAATAGTAATCTTAAAAAACTTTTCATTTTAGTTTGATTTATTGTTTTGTAATTTAGTCAGACGACCATTTACCTTTTGATCAATTCAATTATCTGTATTGAATAAAGATACAGGAGGTCCAGCTCCATTAAAGAGAGTACCTGCACACCAGGGTTTAAAGCAATATTTTATTGATACAGGATACATTACTTTATCACAGGTAACTAGCAGTAATACCACTCAATTTACTTTAAAAATATAGATGCAATTCTTTTACAAACTAACTTATATTCAGCATTAAAATCATTAAAAAAAAAAGGATTGAAACCTTGGTTCCAACCCCTTCACTCATCTTCAAGTAATCTATTCTAACCTATTACTTAATAAAATCGGAAATTGTTACAGTCCAAATTTTAGATGTTCCATCAGCAGCAGTTACCTCATACTGTATTGGTGTTGCACTAAAGTCAGCAACTACACCCAATTCGGGAGCACCTCCAATAGGAGCTATTGTTGCTGCTGTAGAAATACTGCAATACCCAACCAGTTCCGTTAGTGTAACTTGATCTCTAATTGCTGTAGGGAAATCATTTGTTGGTTCTGCTCCCACATCTGTTGGATTTGGAACAGTTATCTCACACATTACAGTATTAGCTTCCTCATCAATTGTTGTTGCTACCTCCATTTGATACAACTTTAACTGATCGTTATCCACATTTTTAATCACCCATCTATATTCGAATTTAAAGCTCTCAATGCTTGCTTCTTCGAATGCTGGTAAATCATCTAAGCCTGATTTTAAACATGATGTGAATAACAACATGATAAACAAAACCGGCATATATTTAAATATCTTTTTCATCTGATCTAAATTTTTAATTATTCCCAACCCGGGTTTTGGTCTAACTTCTCGTTTAAGTCTCTCTCATTCTGAGGAACAGGAAATAAATAACGTCTTGGAGAGAATCTCTTTTCCTGATTGGCAATATGAATTTCAAGATCCTTAATTTCAAAGCTTCTACCATCAGCAGCAATCTCAAAGAAAGTATGTACAGTATTGTTAATCTCTGAAATTACACCACCACCGGCTTCTTTTCCCCAACGCAATAATGACCAGTATCTGTCATTTTCAAGGAACAATTCTACTCTACGCTCGATCTTGTACCACTTCCAAACCTCATTGATACTCAAACCGGCAGCTAATGCAGGCAAGTTTCCATGTCTGGTTCTTGTACGATTGATGTAATCAACTGCTAAAGCAGGCTGATTTAGTCGTAATAATACCTCTGCATAATTCAAATACGATCTTCCCAAACGTGCAATAGTCTGATGGTAATTTGTATTTACAACTGCCTTATATCCAAGTATAGAATTAGAAATTCCTTTTCTTATAAAATAACCTGATGGAGTAGACATATTTACCCCTTTGTTACTTTGCTTATAATGCATGTTTCCACCAATACGGGTTGTAACCATATTAGAAAGCAATTGAGTAGAATCGCTTACTATTGAAGCATAAAAACGAGCATCTCTATGACCATACACTGCTTCAGAAACGTAACCTCCATTAGTAAGAAAATCCTGATAGTAAGTAGTCTCATCGTATTTTTTAGCAATTCCATCAACATCTGACACCAAATAATCATCAACAAAGTCTGACGAAGGCCAATTTTTTGTCCATCCTAAAAACGACTCTTTCAGTTTTGGTGTTCCAGAAGTTCTTGCCACTTCCATATTGGGCATCCGGCCTTGCACTGGAGTCATTACAAATAAAGTTGCATCGATATGTTTGTATTGTGCCAGTATAATTTCACTAGAAGTTAAAGCCTTGCCATAGTCGTTAAACAAAGCTTCATAATCATCATCTAAATCATATCCCAAAGCAAATAAATCTTCACTTGCCTTTTTTGAAATCTGATAGTATTCTTCTTTACCACTTTCAATGTAAGCAGCTCCATGTAAAGAAATCTCTGCTAACATAGCATAGGCAGCACCTTTAGTTAATTTACCTGCGGCTCCAGTCACTGGCAAATCAACAACCGCTTCCTGAAGATCTTTGATGATAAAATCGTAAGTCTCCTTAATGGTTTCGGTACGTGGCAACTTTAACTCATCCTCAGTGGTAAGTACTTTATCAACGATTACGTACTTTCCAAATAAACGTGCTTTTGTAAAATAAATCAAGGCACGTAACATCTTTCCCTGCGCAATTAAGCTTGGCTTATCCACCTCATTTATTCCTTCGGAAGCAGCAACCTTTTGAATAATCAAATTACAATCACGTATCACTTCAAAAGAATTCTCCTTGATAGGATTTTTTCTTCCTAAAGGTGCTCCACCATACCAGTAGTATGAATTATTAGTAGCCCAACCCGCATCGAAATATTTATCGATTAAATCTCTGGCTACATTATCCGACTTATCGTTCAATACATTATCGGTGTAATTATCGCTGCTTACGCCTCCCATTCTAGGATCACGATCATTAGGATTCACGAACAGCTCAGGAATTACAGAGCCATAAGTATTGTAAACAAATCCTTGAGCCAAATTTACATCGTTCCAAACGTCTAACTCAGTAAACTTATCCAGTGGTTTGGTATCAAGCAGACTGTCACTACACGAGTAGCTTAAGATACCTGTACATGCTATTAGTATATATAATAATATTTTCTTCATCGCTTCTAGTTTTTATTAAAATCCAACATTTATACCCAAGGAATAAGTACGCTGCACAGGGTATCCATATGTTTGAGCCCCTGTATTTGCTTCCCCTTTTTGTTCCGGATCAAAATAATCCATTACATCAGATATTGTAAACAAATT
This sequence comes from Labilibaculum antarcticum, assembly GCF_002356295.1. Taxonomy (NCBI): domain Bacteria; kingdom Pseudomonadati; phylum Bacteroidota; class Bacteroidia; order Marinilabiliales; family Marinifilaceae; genus Labilibaculum; species Labilibaculum antarcticum. Next base: position 932,207 of record NZ_AP018042.1, read on the forward strand.
GGTTCCATTTAAATACATCTTACAAGACGAAATCCAGGAAACATTCGCTAGCACTGTATTTTTCATATCGTAACCAATCTGAAGATTTTTCATTCTAAAGTATTTGGCATTTTTCAAGTAAAAATCTGATTTATTATCCGTATTACTATTGTTACCACCATTCACAGCTTCTAAATGAGAAACACGTGGGTACAATGCATTCGGATTGTCTTGAGTCCAAAAATCTTTCTGGTATTCATAGGTACGTCTCTTAGCTTCGACCACCATGAAATTATCAAAAGCCATGTATCGATTACCTGTTCCCTGAAACAAACCGTTCATGAACCAGCCTTTATATTTTAAGCTAAAATCGATTCCATAATTTCCGTGTGGCTGAGATGGCAAACCTACAATTCGCTTATCCTGCTCATCAATTTTACCATCACCATTCACATCCTGATAGCGAATATCACCACTTTGTGTTTGAGTAGAGCCAGGTAAGCGAGGTGCATTTAAAAACTCATCGCTGTTCTGATACAAACCATCAGATAAATAAACTTCTCCACCAGCCCAGTAGTCGGTTCTGTTCGTTTCTCTCAAATAAGGATTCTTTAAAGTAGCCTCATCTTCAGTATCCAGACGTTTCCACAATTGATTAAAGTAAGAATAATTCACTCCCACTTCATACTGCAGTTCGTTCACTTTTCCTTTGTAACGAAGAGATATTTCATATCCTGCTCTGCGTTGCTCCGATTTGGATTTAATCTGAGGTAAATCTTTACCCAATGCCTGAGAATAGGTATTTTCAGGACTCTGTAAATAACCTGTTGTTTTGTAGAAGAAATACTCAAAACTACCACTTAATTTGTTGTTTAAAGACGAGAAATCAAGTCCATAGTTAAGTGATTTTCTTGTGTACCAGGTTAATTGATCAGGATCAACCAAATCTCCTTCAGAATAACCATTTACCAATGAGTTGCCAATATTATAAGCACTCGATTCTAAATTATACGAAGGAATATAGCCAAATCGATTAACTCCTTCAACAACACCTGTTTCACCGTAAGAAGCTCTTAATTTCAATCTATTAATAATATTCTTATCACTTAGACTTTCCATGAAGTTTTCCTCAGAAATATTCCAGGCTACTGATGTAGCTGGGAAAAAACCCCACTTCTTTCCTTTGGCAAAATTGTCATTTCCATCGTAACGACCACTCATTTCGAAAATATACTTGTAGTCGTAATCATATTTCACCCTAAATACATAACCTGCATTAGCGCTTTCTTTTTCAGTTCCGTCATTATCCTTACCATCCACAGGACCTGCAAAAAGCTGATCTACCGCACCTGACAAATAATCTCTGCGATAAGCAGACATTTCTTCATAGTTACTTGTGCTTTGATTGTAAACAAAAGTTGCCTCCACACCATGTTTACCAAAGGTATTTGCGTAGGATGCACTTGTTTCGAAATACAATCGTCTGCTGTAATATGAATCTACAGTTAAAGAAGGGGCAGGTTGAGCCTGTACCGAACCATCCTGCATGTACAAAGGCACATTTTTCGCCCACAATTTACCCCATCCGTCTCCGTCGCGGTAATTGGCCATTACACCTAATTTCAATCCTTTTACAGAAGGTATAGACCAATTGGCATGAACCTGAGCATTTATAAACTTATCACGATTTTTTTTATAACCAGCATCTTTACTTGAAATTGCAATTGGATGCTCTCCATTTCCTCCACCGGCAAAAGTTCCATCGGCATTATAAGCCCTAAACAATGGATTTGTATTCTGATTTATAGCTCTCCACAGGGTATACATACCTGCAGATGGCTCTTTGTAATCTTCTACACTTGCATTTAAATTAACACCTACTTCAAGACCAATTTTATCGAATGTTGTAGTCATGTTACTTCGAATATTGAACCTTTCGTAATTAACAGCATTCGACTTCAAAATACCACCTTGATCAATATATCCAAGAGAAACAAAATAATTTGTTTTCTTATCTCCTCCGCTAAGTGACAAATTATGACGCTGCTCTGTAGCAAAATTCTTTAGGGTTAAATCTGGCCAGTTGTTATCTGGATAAGTATCCAAATCACTATGTGTCCTGATTGTCTCCAATTCCTCGTCGCTAAAAGTTGCAGGCGTACCATCATAAACATTTGCCGCATTTTGAAGTGTAGCAAAATCATATGAATTTAGCATTTCAGGCAATACAGTAGGCTCACTCAACTGGTAGTTGTATGAATAATTGATTTTCATTTTACCATTAGTTCCTTTTTTTGATGTCACCAACACAATACCATTACCAGCTCTTGATCCGTATACTGCTGTTGCTGATGCATCCTTAAGGAAACTAATTGATTCAACATCATCTGAATTTAAAGCGTTAAAATCATCCGCTGTAGTGATAACTCCATCAATAACATAAAGAGGTTCTCCTCCTCCACGAATTGAGATGGATGGTGCACTACCAGGACCACCTCCATTATTTTGCACAACCAAACCAACAACTTGTCCTTGCAAAGCATTTCCTACATTTGCGAAAGGTGTTGCTTCCAGTTTATCGGCTTTCATGGTAGAAATAGCTCCTACTGATTTACGTTTTGTTGTTGTACCGTAACCAATTGCAATAACCTCATCAAGGCCAACCACATCGGCACTCATACTAACATCTATTAAAGCCTTTGTAATCGTGATATCCTGATCGTTCATTCCAATAAAACTGAAATGAAGAACATCCCCCGTTGATGCAATTAGAGAATAATGTCCATCCATATCCGAAACGGTTCCTGTTGTTGTTCCTTTTATTACAACACTAACACCCGGAATACCCATTCCGTCTTCGGTACTTAATATAGTTCCGGATACTGTTAGTTCCTGAGCTTTTGCTCCCAAACCACAAAACAGCAGAGCAAATAAAGTTAAGAGCAGATATCGCCCCAACACTTTTTTTAATACTATCATATTATTATTTTTCATTTGATTAGGTATTACTTTCTAACTCTCCTAAACCGATCTTTCTTTCTAAAAATCAAACGCAAACAATTGCGTAAGTTAATATTTATATTTCTTTCGGTTTTAGATTTTAGTAATTTCAATTATCAGTAATAATGAATCTTAAAATTTTAATTAAATCGATTCCTATTTTCTCTCGTAAGTTGAAAGAAGAGATCAAAGCCATATTTTAACCAGAGTCTGGCTTTTTAAATAAAAAAATAGTTTTTTTCATAACGGTTAGAGATTAAAAATTAGTGAAATTTTAAATTCGGAATTGACTCATCGGATGCCAGTATTAATTCCGCATCACCCGAGTAGGTATTGTCTTCAAAAACAATGTTCTTAGAGGATTTTACTTTAATCGCCGGATTTTCGGGATAAAGCATAGGGAATGTTCCTGAATTAACAATTGTATTGTTTTTGAATATCAGGTTGTTTGTATTTGAAATTTCGAGAATCAAATTGTCGAAATGATTGATTTTGTTATTTGTGATTTCGATGTTATTAAATGCAATATTTTCATTATCATCATCGGTCTCGAAGCGGATAATACCTCGATTTAATCCACTATGATTACAATCTTGAAATACATTACCAGTAATCTTTATATTGGCACCGTTACCCGATTCGTACCAATGGCCACTTTCAACCGGAATAAGAAGGGCTTCCATTTCCGTACTAAAAAAGTTGTTTCTAATTACTGTTTTCTTTGGTGTAGACAGCAACAATCCTCGAGCTCTGTTTCCGCTGATGATGCAATTTTCAACCAACAATTCAGGGTAAGCGGTCAAATTCTCAATTAAATCACCTACTTGAACTTCTACTGGAAGTTTTTCATTTAAAGTAATAATCTGATACCTTCCATTTATATACTCTGTGCTTTTGATGGTAAGATGATTGTATGGGAAAAACGAATTACTCAATCGTACTAAACCCAATGTGTCCTTAGGTATACCAATTTGAAATCCTTGTTGCTGTGAATGCCCCATGCGTACACCAATACGATAGTCATCCAATACATCTACAATTTTTTGGTAAGTTCCATGAATGTTCGAAGCATCATCCAACTGATTGGTAAGAATACAATTCTTAAGCTCCACTTTTCCTCTGCAACCTACAAAGTGTGTGGCATCAGCTGTTGTCGAAACCATACGTCCATTTGACGGTGTCACATTAAAATGGTCAAGAATTAAATCAGCCGAATTTTCAGCAATTAATCCCATTCCTCCTGCATGATGGACAGTTACATTATTAGCATTAAAACCATAAGTATGAGTGACTCTGAATGCCGGAGCAACACGATTAAAACCTTGTTCTCCCTTTGCTGTTAAGATCATTCCCACTTGTGGCATTTTCTTGCCATGATTATGAATACGAACGACTCCAGGCTTCAATTCCTCAACAAACAAGCGATTTTCACGTCCTAAATTTTTATACTCCGGACTTCTTAAATCAACTTCGTATTTGTATTTAATATTTTCGGTATACCGGGATACGCTTGCTTTCTTTACTGTAGTTAAATTGGTATATGCCTCGGTATTGTAGGCAATTGCTTTTCTTGCAGGATCGAAAAGGATGGTTTGTCCTAAACTATGCTCGTAATATTCTTTAATGAAATAAATCTGATCGTTACGAATCTCATAAGGATATGCTTCAGATATCTGCATATCGAAAGTTTTCTTCACCTCATCATTCGCAATAATTAATCCTTCACTGTAAAAAGGCTCGTGCCAATCAACAGACAAATTCTTCACCGTAATATTTTTACTTTGATCAATTAAAAAAGGAATCATGATTCCATGAAAGATGAAAGTTGAGCCTTGTCCATCGATAGTCAAATTTTTAAAATCGCGAATTGGGAAAGCTGTACTTACCATCACATCGCAATGATTGGATATGTGACAAAATTCTTCTTGTCCTTTATCAGGATAAAAATGATAGGTTCCTTTTTCAAATTTGATTTCCGAAATTGAATTCTCCTTCGCCTGCATAATTCTTGCCAACACAGCAGGAGTTGCATCCTCACTTATGCTGTTGGTGAATAACACCTTTTCTCCTTCTTCTGCACGATTCACCCAACTCACACAAAGTATTACTGCAAGTAATGAGAGTACGCTAACAATTGTTCTGTTTCTTTTCATTCTATATAAAAATTGAATTTTAAATAACCCTAACGATCCAACTTCGACTTCTCTTCTGCAATCGTTAACAGACTATGTACAAAAATTCATTTTTTACTAAAAGAAAAGGTGACTTTGAGTAAAAAGAATGTATCTATGAGTATATTTATATGATATGACCAAAAATGCAATGCCATTACTTTCAGACAATCAGGCAGTTATACCTGATTTCAGATTTCTAGTTTTTCCAAAAGAACAAGACAATAAAACGATCTTCGTCCTTGAAGGGAGTAATCAGATTGATGCAAACAGCTTCCTATTCCGATTGTATATTCATCTAGGACAAATTTCATAAAATTCATGTTATTGGGTGACTTCAAATTTGGAAGAAAAGACGGACTATTAAATAGCTATTGACAGTTCACGAACGCGTACTGACCTAATTTCGAGACTTAGGAAACACAAAAAAACAAATGCCAAACAGAACTATTGCATATATGCTAGCCAGCGCAACAATCTATTTGGCATTATCAACTAATCTAAACTCAAAACTTATTTATCTGTAAATTATATTCTTATTTTAGTGTACCGTGAACTCAAAAACCTCTAAGCTCAATTGACCCGAGTTTGCTGAGAAGGATATTTTCCCTTTAGAATCACCTATTTTAATTAAAGCTGTTGCAATACCTGCTTCTGCACTAATTTCGCCTACATTCATTATTGAAACATCACTCTCTGTTGTTAGATTAACAACTTCAGAATAATCAGGAATCACAGTTCCATTGTCATCCACAGCGGCAATATATAAGAACAGTGCATCCTTGCATCCGGCTTGCGGTGCCTTTCCGCTTTCATCGAGCCACAGCTTTAATTTTGTAGCTTTCTCAGGAGTCCTAACAACTTTTTCAATGCTTTGCTGGTCATCTAATATCCCAACTGCCTTAAGCATTCCTGCTTTAAACCTGTCCACTTTAAATGTAAATGGAGCATGAGCTAAATTATTGGAAATGTTATTGTCATCAGGTTTTTGTTCGGCAATTAAACTGTCATTCAAAAACAATTTCACCCGATCACAATTACTAAATACACTCACATCCAAAGGAGATTTTTCATTCCAATAAGTCGCAATTTCCAAAACGACTTCCTCATCTGTATCTTTTTGACTTTGGTAAAATCCGTAGCTTAATTTAGGCAGTCGATAAATATCCATAATACCCGAAGCTTCAATATCATCATGATATCCTCGATTGTAATCGTACATAACCCAATATCCATCAGCGAAAGCTGTTGTATTAAAATTATCGTTATGAGATTCCTGTATGTTTTTTGCTTGTTGTAGCAATCTTTTCTCCCCATAAGCACGAAGCTGTCTACTGCTCGCTTCGAATCTCTTATTTTTAGATAATTTATCTTGGTTCAAACCTGCATTACTAGAGTAATATTCCCAATCGCCATACTCCGAAACCACATATGGTTTAGTTTGAACTTCATATTCATGAATTATTCTATGTTGACGTGCTTGTAGAAAAATATCATAGACATCGTCCATCCAACCACAAGAGTATGTGTTTTCACTAGGATATTCAGCATGAACAATTCTATCCAATTCCTCCATAAAGAAAATTGGCATTGCCGTTTCATTTAAAGACACTTCCCAAGCCAAAACACAAGGATGGTTACGGTCACGGCGAATTAATTCAGCCGATGAACGATAACAATACTCTCTAAATAGATCGTTGTCCAAATAATACTGCCAGCCAAGAATAGCATCAATCACAACAATTCCTAATTCATCACAGGCATCCATAAAAGAAGGCGATTGCGGATAATGAGATAGTCGGATGTAATCGAAACCAGCATCCTTAATTTTTTTAGCATCACGATACTGTGCATTGTCTGATAAGGCATACCCAATAAACGGATATTCCTGATGCCGGTTAACTCCTCTCAAAAATGTTTTTTTGCCGTTGATATACAGTTCATTGCTTTCAAAAGCAAACTCTCTAATTCCAACCCGAGTCATCTCCTTATCGAGCACTTCACCATCAGCTATTACACAAGTTTCAATTTTGTATAAGTTTGGATTTTTGGGCGACCACAATTTCGCATTTGGCATGGAAATTTCTTTCACAAACTCATGTTCTCCATTCGATTTAAGATGAAAAGATTTCGTTCTCAGCTTTGTTACTAATTCGCCAGCATAAAATATGGAATGAAGTAACTCAATATTTCGATCTTCCTTACTTTCATTAACAACATGCGTCTTTACCTTAAGTACAGATTCTTTTTCAGACACTTTTGGAAAAGTAACGAAAACGCCACCACCTGCAACTCTATTGGCCAGGACTGGGTGAGAAATATGAATTTTATTTTTAAAAATCAGCCACGCATTTCGGTACAAACCTCCATACATATTAAAGTCCAACTTCTTTAGTGGTTTAGGACCTGTAATCGGATTATCGGTATTGTTTAAGCGGATAGCCAGAATGTTTTCCGCTCCTTTTTTTACATATTTAGTAACATTAATTACTACAGGCAAATAGCCTCCCTGATGCACTGTCAGAAGCACTCCATTCAACCAAATTTTAGAATGACTCATTGCGGCTTCCAACTCAAGAATTATCTTTTTGTCTTCATCGGTTTCCAAAACAGTAAAGTTTTTACGATACCAGCATGTTCCTTGCCATTGATCATTAACCACCAATGGCTCTAAGTGAGCTGTATGTGGCAAACTAACGTCTTCCCATGCCAAATCATTGTAGTCTGAAAGATGAAATTGATCCTCCGAAATACTCGACTCATCAACTAATTTAAACTTCCAATCCGCATTTATCCTGATTTTCTCTTCTTGTTTTTGCTCACACGATCCAAGAAATACGATCCCTGATAACAACACCACTAAAAATATAGCTTGTTTCATTGCTTTCTAATCTAATTTCAAGATTTACTTCTTCTTGGACTTTTTGTATTCACCCGTTACAGTATGAAAACCTATTTCAACTCCATCTATCATTTGTTGATACAATTCAGGCTTTTCTTTTTTCACCCACTCCAATACATCAACAGCTCCAGGATAAACAGGATGAAAAACATCACTTACCGGCTCGTTTAGAGTATCCAACTCCAGAGTTTCCTTTCTCATTTTCTCAAGCACCTTTTGATACTTAGGATTCTCTGCCAGATTATTCAACTCCTGTGGATCATTTTTTAAATTGTATAACTCCTCTTTGGGCTTAGAGTCTGCAAAAAAGAATGCCTGAGCAGGAGTCAGCTTTCCTTCTTCCTTTAAAGTTCTCATAATATGAACTGCTGGTCGGTAAAATTCCAGATATGCCTGATGAGCATCGTAAGGAATCTCAGGTTTATCGTTTCGAATATATTTCCATTCGTCCGAAGTTATCGCGCGAATTTTTTCCTGAACTTCGTCCCATAAATCTCGGGCAGCATAAACGTATTCTCTATTAAATTCCGGATGGAAGACTGGCTTTCCAGTCATATAATCAGGAGTTTCAATCCCTGCAAAATCAAGCACTGTAGCTGTAATATCTGTTGATGCAACAACATCTTTTCTTATTTTCCCACCTGCCAATTCATTTGGAGAATACACGATAAAAGGAATTCGTAAACCAGGATCCTGTAAATATCCTTTTCCGCGGATATTGCATCGACCATTGTCTCCAATAAAAATAACGATGGTGTTTTTGGCAATTCCCTTATCTTCCAATTCTTTGAATATCAAACCAATTTCGTTATCCAGAAATTCAATTTGATCCAAATACTTCGCCCAATCTAATCGAATCACTGGATGATCGGCCATAAATGCAGGCATCACTACCGAATCAGGATTAACCGGGTGTGTAGAATTGTTTCGTACTTCAGTCCACCAATCACCTCGATGACTTGCCACCAATTGTATTTGAGCAAAAAATGGTTCATCTTCTTTTTCGAAATTATCATACTTATCGAATAGACCGAATTTGGTTTTACCATTCCATTCGCCTATAGCTTCATGTTTAAAGTTCACATCAATTTTGCGCCCCTTTTTCATTACAGCATGATTCCCTAAAATACAAGTATAACCAGCGTCTCGTAGTAAAGAGGTGAATGGTTTGTAATTTTGATTCAATGGCACATCCCTATTACTTCTGTGATTTTGAGCATTAATTTTTAACTGATGCGTACCAACCATCATAGACGATCGACTCGGAGAACAAATTGGATTGGTGACAAAACAATTGTCAAATCGGACTCCTTGCTCCGCCATTTTATTCAAGTTCGGTGTTTTTACTGCTGGCATGCCGTAACACTCCAAATCCAAACTCATATCTTCGGCCATCAACCAAATAATATTCGGTTTTTCCTGCGCCTTAGCACTAATTAATGTGAGAGAAAACAAACACGCCAACAATACTTTATTCATGATAAGATCGAAATTTAATTAGTATAGTATGATTCCTTATTGGGTACAGCTTCCTGTTCCCAAGCACTTAACTCTTTTGCCAAGTTTTTAGCAATGGCCGTTTTCACAAAAATCAAGTTGTTAACTTCTCCCTTATCCTCCTTAACGTTATACAGTTGCAATAATCCGCTATGGTATTTAATTAATTTCCAATCACCGGAAATGATTGCTGCATATTGATCTTCGTAAGAGCGGAAAAAATATAGATTACGTTCTTTAAATTCTTCTCCTTTTAGAAGAGGAAGCAGACTTTTCCCTTGTATTTGTTTCTCGGCACATTTCTTTCCTGATGCTATTTCAACTAAAGTTGGATACACATCGAGAGTCTGAATAGGAGTTTCGCACGTAGTATTCGCCTTGGTAACGCCAGGATAATACAAGACAAAAGGTACGCGGGCGCCACCTTCTCCAAGCGTATTTCCACCATTCTTTTTCCCTCTAAGCGGGAAATTCGTGAAATAACCTCCTTGATCAGATGTAAATAAGATCACCGTATTATCGGCAAGGCCTTTTTCCTCTAAAGCTTTTCGAATTCTTCCCAATGACTCATCCACAGCAGTAACCATCGCGCCATATTCAGCATATCTATCTTCCCAGCCTTTGGCTTTGTACTGAGCAATTAAATCTTTTCGACCTACCTGAGGCCCATGAACACCATAGTGCCACATAGTTAAACTAAATGGTTGTTTCTTATCGTAATTCTTAATAAAATCTTCCGCCTTATCTGTTAAAACATCCGTTAAATACTGATCGTCAGGAATATCCTCCAAAGGATTATTTTCTTTAAAAAAAGGCTGATAGTAACCTTTAGGATGTCCAAAATTACTGGTTCCATATTGTTCATCGAATCCTTGGTGAATTGGATGATAGGGTTCGTGACCTAAATGCCATTTCCCAATAAACAGGTTGTAGTAACCCAGCTCTTTTAAACGTTCAGCGTAAGTAACTTCCTCCAATGGTAACCAGTTGATAGAAGGCATTTGAACAGGATCATTTTTCCAATAATTGTATTTCTTAGAATTCCTTCCAAATTTGTCCTCTTCGGTAATGTGTCGAGGCATTTCTAAGCGAATGGACTCTTTCCCAGTTAACAGAGACGCACGACTTGGACTACAAGTAGGCGTTGTAATATATGCTCTTTCAAAATTTACACCTTCTTGTTTTAGCTGATCGATATTAGGCGTTTCAAATTCCGGATTTATATATCCAACATCTGCCCATCCTAAATCATCTACAAAAAACACAACTACATTTGGTTTATCCTTTGCTGCTACGTGCAAACTTGCCAATAAAATAAATGCTATAATTACCTGTTTTATCATTATTTTGCTTTTTTAAAATATCTAAGTACGAATATTACATTTTTTAAGTCCTGTTTTGTCTTTCCAAGTTAAGTTCTTGTATTTCTCCGTAAAATCAATAGAAATAAGTGGATTTAACGCTTACCAATATATTTTTAAGCGCTAAAATCTTCCCTTAAAAAAATCTACAGCTATTTTATAAGCTTATAAATATTCGCTGTTCTTTTTTGAAAATCGCTCTAGAATTTCAGCTTGTTTTTTATCTAGCTTTTGATTTCCCAGAAACCAGAAAACTCTGCGTGAGATTAAAATATTGGAGTGAGTAAGGAGTGAAAACAATGGCTTTATGATCTCTTCGGAATTTTGATCATTTTTATCGAGTAGAGTCAACAGTAAATCGACTTCGTGATAAGTTTTCAAATTAGATAATTGTCCATATATCTTCCTGTAAAAATCAGGAGTAAGATTTGCCTTGCTATGAACCAATGATTGCAAACAAGCCACTCTTTGTTCTGAATCATCAGAATTGAACAGATCCAGAATAGAGCGGCAATAAATTTCTTCCGGTGCATTCTCCAAATAGCTTATCACACTCCTTTTTACACTTGAAGATTCCAGTTTGTATTGTTCTTTAACCAAGTTAAGCAATTGCGGTTCGTAGTCTTTCCGACTGATTAAAAGCTTTATTGTAAAAAGTTTGTGAGCAATATCTCCATGATTCAAATAATCTGTAAAATCCTGATTATTTGCCGAATCACCAGTTATCTTTTTAATAATTTCCTGCAACTGTCCGTTCGCCCAATGCCAAAGAGTAAAACAGGTTAAGACAGCACCTTTTACATATGTACTTTCATCAATATCCAGAACAGTAGCACTCGAATGTATATCAACAGCTCCATTCTGTTCATTTTGAGTACTAACAATATTATCTATATGAACCGTTTTAAATGGAGAATTTTCATCTTTTAAAATCAGATGAAGTTTTTTATAATCATGAGCTGTAAATAACTCTCCCTTTGCCTTTTCAAGATGAACATCTGGTTTTAATTCAAATCGTTGATAGCTTCCAATGTCATTCCAAAAAATTTTTACAGTGTCAATTTTACAGATATCATCTGCACAATAAACGGACGGAACATTCAGATAAAACTCTTTATCAGGAGTTTCAAAAAGGCTGTATTTTATTAGGGCGGAATCTTTAAGTCCCGGATGAGTGTACATAACAGACATACTTTTTTCACCTTGAGGTGAAAAAAGTATGTCTGCTGCTGCAATCTTATTAAAAGACAGCAGCAGACATAAACAAAACAGTATATTCCTAAACTCTATAAAAATCATGAATAACAACGTATCTCAAATAATTTGGCGTTTTTATATCCCCAAGTTTCTTTCAGCTTAACACGAATAGCAGTCGTTTTCACCTGATTAAAACTGGTTTTTATTACTCGCGTAATGTTCTCATTAATCTGAGCAACTTCTATCCACTGCCCTTTTATTCGGGCTTCAACCGAAGCTGTTTTGATTAACTCTGGTGGAACATCAAGAACCTGCTTGTTTTGTATGTTTTTCTGCGGATTTTTATGCATCATCATTCTTCGCAAAACATTGGTATCCCCTTTCAATTCTACCTTCGAAATTTCCACCGGCTTTTCCCACTCTAACTGTAGCTCAGCATTAACACCATTTGCTTCCCAATGATGGATTTCATCTGTCCGATCACGAGAAACACCATCCACCAATAATTTGCAATCACCCGAAACGGTTGAAGATCCCATAATCACCTTCGCTTTTTTAGCCAAATCATTCTCATCAACAGCAATACGATTTGGAATAAAAACATCATCACGCATCAATTGTTCCTGTAATTCATTAATATGCTTGTTGCGCAACTCCCGCGGATTAATTCCTTTATTCAGACAGATCGCAGCACCTGTACCCACTGCCTGTCCCATCAAAGAGCAAGTAGAAATAATTCTAGTTGAAGAGAGTGCAATATGAGTTAAACTTGCATTTCGACCAGCAAAAGAAAGATTATCAATATTTTTAGAATACAAGATTCCATAAGGCACCTCATACACATTTTTTGAACGGTCATGAAAGTAACTTGCAGGTTCTTCTAAATTTTCAATTCCTCCAGGATTGTGCTCATCTAACGACCAACCACCAAAACCGATAGCATCCTCAAAATGAGAATCTTCAAGAATATCATTCTGTTTTAAGATGTAATCGCCCATAAAACGACGCGATTCACGACGACCAGGAATTGAACCAATCCAATCCAATGCAATATTATCAGCTTCCGGAAAATCACCTGAATTCTTGATATAATCCCAAACTCCATAAAAATAAGCCATCAGCTTGTGACGATTCTTTTCACGATCGACAATAATATCAAAATCACTAGCTACTTCAACCCACCAAAATCCTTCTTTCACCTGTTTGATTCTACGGTGCTTGTCTTTAAAAGCAGTCTCGTGATCGAATGGAATGACATAAGCCGGAGCTTTAAACGGCATCGGACGTCCCATATCTTTAGTAACCATCATGATGCAATCGCCCATCACCCAGCCATCAGCTTGATCTGGAGCATAAGATTCCCCAAACTCTTCTTTGCCTTCTCGGCCAGTACGATATTCGGCACCAGCAATAGCTGCCAGAAGGCCATCGCCCGAGCAATCAATAAATTGAGTGGCATTTATAGTGAATTCTGTTTCTGTAGTTCCTCCCCAACAAATAGCCGATTTTATGGTAGTACCATCCATCACAGCATCAACAGCCTGTGTGTTTAGCATTAATTCCAAATTGGGTTCACGAACAACAAAATTATACAAAACATGATCCCAAACAGGATATGATTCCTGCTTATTATAAACCCAGTTTTCAATGAGTATTTCTTCCACGATTCCAGTTTCCCGTTCCTGTGGAGCACCATTTACAGTAACACGCATTTCGCTGGAAGCATTCCCGCCCAAAACAGGCCTGTCTTGAATTAATATTGTTTTTGCCCCATTTCTTGCAGCTGATATAGCAGCTGAAATTCCTGCCATTCCGGCACCAATCACAACAACATCAGAATTCAGGGTTTGCTTTCTGCTTGGAATTCCCTTTTTTCCTATAGCTACCTGCAACCAATTGTCTTTCAATCGATCATTCGTAGCATTATCTATAATCGCCGGAGCAGCATTTGCAATAACTGGAAGTAATCCTGTTGCAACAACTCCTAATGCACCTTTTACAAAAAAATCTCTTCTTTTCATCTTATTCAAATTGAGTTTTACTCCTTACTATTCCAAATTGCAGTTAATTGGATTTCCGTCCGCCTTTTTTCTCTGATTGAACCAGCTTTCTCATGTCTTTATCGAAAGCTTTTCCATCAAATGGAACCACCAAGATTTTACTGCCGTGATTATCATTTTGTCGATCCTTTCCTTTTGGTACATCAATAACCGAGAAAAGAAAATGAGTTGGATGCCCATTCTCAACATACACGGTCATTCTTTGAACGATACTCCATTGATTAACAATTCCATTGGTGTACTTAAAAATAGCTGCATTTTTTGAAAATGCGATCCCTCTACTTTTCCAATTATGAATACCATCTGGTGATGTAAAATGATAGGAAGAGTCAACACCATGGTGATTCACAACCATATGATACATATCTCCACTGTACCAAACTGTTGGATCTTCCATTTTTTCCTGAGGAATCCCTTCCATTCCCTTATAAATTTTATCACCCATTATTTTATAAGGCCCTAAAATTCCGTTTTCACTGATCATAGGAGCAGTAGAACGCGGTATGATCATGTAATTTCCATCAGGACGTAAAAGAAGACTAACATTCGACATATGTCCAACAACGCCACCTCTAACTGCTCCTGCATTTTTATTGCCATAACGGGCCAAGCCAGGATCAAAACCATTTGGATCTACTTTAATTTCGCCAAGTAATTTGAACGGCCCGTTGGGAGAATTAGAAATAAAAATTTCTCCTCTTGTGACTTCGCTTATAATTACTGCATATTTTCCATCGTGAGTTCGTAAAGCAACAGTGTTATGCCCTAAACCTTCTTTCCAATTTGGATACACCAAGCCTTTTTCAACATACGGACCTAACACATTTTCACTTACGCTATGAATTGCTTTTGTGCCTATGTGCCAACCATCACGATGTGTCATTTCCTGTGTCCAATGACTTGCATACATGTGATACAACCCCTCATCATCTTTTACAATGCTACCGTCCCAATAGCACCATTTTTTAAGCGTCGCATCTTCCAAACCATTTGTTGTATCACGCGGAAAGACATTCGTTTCTCCCCACGTGCCTTCTGAAACTAAGACTGATTGAATGGGAATTGGCAGAAAATAATCGATTAATGTTTTGTCTACCTGAGCAAATGAAATGCTAATCGTTAGCATGCTAAACAAGCTAAAGGAAAGCGTTCTTTTAACAAGCATCTCCCATGAATTCCCTTGTATCATACCAAACATCATTTTTATTTTACCAATAATTCATCAATACTCAAACCATCATCTTCCAAAGCTGTAATTCTAATTGTATTTGCTCCGGACCCCAATTTTGCTTTTAGCTCAAATACTGCCCAATCTTTTCTGTAATTAGTTAAAGCTGGTAATACTACTTCTTGTTTTTTACCATTAATAGTCAATAATGCTTTATATTCAGGTCTTATTTTATCATTCGCACTGTATCGAATTTGCAAAGTAAACTCTCCCGGACTACCATCATTTTCCTGATACCATTCTACGTATCCGCCACTGTTTCTTCCAAAATCGATATATCCTTTTCCTTTAAAATCACTTCCATTGGATTCAATATTGGCTCCATCAAAAGAAGCATCTTCAGCCTGATCGCCACCTGGATTTGCTGCAACAACTGCAGCATTCCATACAAATCCCTCATCATTAGCAAAGCGTTCTTCCATTTGCTGAATTTCCTTACCATTCATAAGCACCAAAGCTTTAACGCTTGTTCCCAATTCAACATCAAATGATTTTTCGTATAAATTTGATTTTGTGCTTGGAACACTGCCATCCAGGGTATAATAAATTTGAATATCCGCACTGGGTAACTCGCCTCTAAGGGAGATTAATTCAGCATCAATATTCACCTTATTTGAGCTAATCTGCTTCTTCTCACCCAAAATACAGGAAGCCAACACAGCTACATCTCCTGTTTCATCCGTCGATTCGATGTATGCACGTGTTAATCCAAAAAAGGCAATACGATTTGTTGCTTCAAAATGCTTTTCTACATCAATCGGACTGCCATTATCCAATGCACGAATTTTTCCTGATCCAATTACATGGAAATAGGTTCTGTTTTCCCCATAAGGATAAAACGCTCCTTTTTCATCAGTAGCAGTTACACGAAGTTGAACGATATCTCTGTTCTCATCGTCCATATTTTCACCATCAACCGATAAGGCAATACGAGAAGGAGCATCAGCTGTTCTAATTATTTTTTCAACCACCGATTTCCCATTTTTGTAGGCAATCGCTTTTAATTCTCCTGGTGTCCAGCCAACCATCCATTGGCATTGCATTTTATCCCAAGTTAAACCTGGCTTTTGTTTTCCCAATGATTTTCCATTGAGGAACAACTCAACTTCATCGCAATTGGAGTAAACCCAAACAGGAATTTCAACTCCTTCTTTTAATGTTGGATGAGTCCAGTGTGGAAGGATGTGAACCATTGGTTTCGAAGTCCATTGGCTTTGATACAGGTAAAATAAATCTTTCTCGAAATTTGCCATATCGATAGCACCTCCCATAAAAGATTTAAATGGCCATCCTCCATGCACATAGGTTGCTTCACCAATGTAATCATAACCAGTCCAACGGAATGATCCTGCGTAGTAGGGAATATCACGCAACTGTTCAATGTTCTGACGTGAAGTTAATCGCACCATTCCATTGTCGTAGCTCGAGTTGAATATTTGTTTGTAATTATTTCGTCCGGCAGCATTTGTCCAATCATAAGAAAACACTTCTTCTTCGGTTAAATCCGGATAGAAATAAGATTTCTGACGCTTGTTTGGATAACCATCACGATACCAGGTTTTGGTTCTGTAAAAACCTCTTACCTGCCAGGTATGCGTATTCTCTGTACCGATAAAAACACGATCCTTTTCCATTGTGTCGAACCAGCCCATTTTTTCGCTGCTTCCATTCACCCCAAATACATCCATATATTCTGAACCTGAATGACCAGAAGTTAAAGGTCGAGTATGATCCAATTCGTGACAACGAGCCACAATATCTTTACCTATTTCACCATGGGTTTCGTTTCCGACACTGTAAATCACCACCGAAGGATGGTTACGATCGCGTTTGATCCAATCTGTCAAATCGCGATTCCACCATTCATCGAATGAATGAGCTCCATAATCATTAGCGGCCTTTTTCATCCAACCATCAAAAATCTCATCCATTACCAACATGCCCATTTCATCGCACATATCGTAAAACTGAGGCGTTTGCGGATTGTGCGCTGTACGAATTGCATTACAGCCCATGTCTTTGAGTTGCTGAATTCGAAAGCGTAAAATCTTATCGGGAACGGCAGCTCCTAATGCTCCGGCATCCTGATGATTACAAACTCCTTGTAATTTCACATTCTTGCCATTAATCCACATACCGGTTTCTGCCTTCCACTCAATATCACGAACACCAAAATGGGTTTCCACAACATCCATTACCTTCTTACCAACTTTTACCTCAGTAACTGCAGTATAAAGATTTGGATTTTCTATTGACCACAACTGAGGAGTTTCAAGCTTAATTGATTGAGTGATTTTTTCTGATTTTCCCGCTTCAATTTTTAATTTATTCTGTGCTGCAGCAACAATCTTACCTCCTGGATCTTTAATACTGGTAGTGAAACTAGCTTTTGTCAATTTTGAAAGTTGATTTGCAATTTCGGTATCTATCTCAACAGTTGATCCTTTGGTGCGAATAAAAATTCCGGAATTAGCTACATGTACCTGTTCTTTTACATCGATCCAGGTATTGGCGTAAATTCCACTTCCGGTGTACCAACGTGCCGAAGGTTGCTTGTCGTTATCCACACGAACTGCAAAAGTGATTGAATCGGAACTTAGGGTTTCCTTACTGATGTCGTAAGCAAAAGATATCCAGCCGTAAGGACGCACACCTAATTTTCTGCCATTTGCCCAAACTTCACTATTCATGAATACACCATCGAAAGCCACCTCAACCTGTTTGCCTTTCCAATTGGCGGGAACGGCAATTGTTTTACGATACCATCCAATTCCAGATGGCAGATAACCACACTGTCCTCCCATTGGATTATTTTCATTGTATTCTCCCTCAATGCTCCAATCATGCGGTAAATCCAATATCCGCCAAGAATCATCTTCATATGACACAGCTTCGGCTCCAAGCTGATCGTTCAATTTGAACTTCCAGTCTGAATTGAAATTGATTCGCTCATGAGCCAATAAATTCATACTTATTGCAAAGAATATCAGAAATAATAGTTTCTTCATTTTATAGTTGGCTTTATTTAATATTCTAATATACGACTTGATGTTCTGCTCTCAAATTACAGCTTTTGAACAAATCAGTTTACTTCTAATTAATATTCGAAACTAATTGAAAACGTTTGATTAAATGTTTTTGACAGTTTATTGAATGTGTTTCAGAGTAAATAATACCGATTAACCCGCAGAAGAAATCAGCTAAGAAAAAAAACCATCAATAAAAATGAAAACGTTTTTTCAATCGTTGAAAACTATTTATTCATTGGTGTCTGGTAAAATTAAGACTGCATTTTAACATTATGTCGCCACCTGCGTGAATTTATTTTCAGTATTACACAAGACTACCATATTATCGCTCCTAATGGAGCGAATATATATCCCAACGACCATATTATCAACCCTTATCGAGCTAATCGAAATCCCAGAGGGATGTAATTATGCTACTTAAAAGGCGAAAAGAAATAAAAAGTACCATCGGTACGAAATTAAAGTTCGAACATTCTATTTTTTCAGATCAATAAAGAATTTTATTAAAAACCATAAAGGCAATAAACATCCTAATAATCCGCATCGCATAAGCTTCAAATTTATTATCTCGCACACAAAGACTCTCAGAAAAAAAGAGCATTACAGAGTATTTTTACATACTCAGCAATGCTCTTTCAAGAAATTATCTAATGTATCTCTAGCTTCCTCTTAAGCTTATTTAGTTTTAAATTGATCATACTCCGGATTCACCTTTGCATTTTTAAATTGAGGACGATTTTTCCAAAGATCATAAGTAGCTTCTAATTGAGCAGGATCTTCTGGGTATTGCCCTTTATCATCCGTTTCATTAATCCATTTATTAAGTACTTTTCGATGCTTTTTAAGTATTGATTTGTATTTAGCATCTATCGCCAAATTATTCATTTGATTCGGATCAGCTTCAATATCATACAATTCCTCCTCTGGGCGAACGCCAAACCAGAAAGCTTCTTGATAAGGAGTTAATTTTCCATCAGCGTAAGCTTGCTTAAAATCTTTAACAATCGGTTTTAAATCTCTATAACCAGGTTGTAACATGGTACGCTCTGGCCAAAAATTTCGAATGTAACGGTACTTGTCTGAACGTACAGTTCTAATTCTGTCAATCGTAAAATCACAACGATCACGAGCACCAAAAACATATTCTGCTGGCTTGTAATCTTTTGCAAATAAATCTTGTCCATCCATATAGTCAGGTACGTCTAATCCGGCTAAAGCCATTGTTGTAGCAGTTACATCCAATAGTGACACCAAGTCTTCAACTTCTGTTCCTGGTCTAATTGACGGATGATTTCCAATGACTACCAAAGGTACATGCAATCCACCTTCGTAACAAAATTGTTTGTGACGCAATGAAGAAGGACTTCCGTGATCTGAGAAAAAGAATACAATCGTATTTTCCAACTCACCATCCGCCTTCAGCTGTTTCAATATCAACTCAATACGAGCATCTGAACCTCTACCCGCATTATAATGCTGAGTCCAGGCTTCACGCTGAGATTTTATATCCGGGAAATACGGAGGTAGAGCCACATCATAAGCAGCCAACTCTTCTCCTTCACGAACATATTGGTAATCTCTTTTTCCACCCATTATTTCTATCTGACCGAACCACGCTTGGCTTTTATCTGCTCTCGCTCCCCACACATCTTCGGTCCACGACAAGTTATGCTCCGCATGATTTCCTTGCCAACCATTCATTCCAGGTATATAATCTTTTGCATTACCTACATCATAAAGTTTGGTTCTATCGTAAAAGAAATTATAATCGTCTTTACCACTGTTGAAAGTAAAATAACCCGCCTGTTTCATTAATTCTGGCAAAGTTTTCATGCCGTCTGGCAAGTAAATTCTCAAATCTTCAGGAACCACTTCTCCATCAGTCGTACGACTTGAACGATGCTCGTGAGTACCTGTTGTGGTTTGCATTTTACCTGTTATAAAAGCAGAACGACAAGCTGAACAAACAGGTGCTGTTGCATAAGCTCTTTTAAAAATCACACCATCTGTTGCCATCTTATCAATAACAGGCGTATGCCCTTTATTGATGACATCTCCATAACAGCCCATATTTGGATTTAAGTCTTCTGCGACAATCCATAGAATATTTGGCTTTTTGGTTTGAGCTTCTGTATTGGTAGAAGCAAAAATACTTAGCACTGCTGTTAGTAGTAACAACTTGGAAAAGATTGATTTCATATAATTATAATTTGTTTTTTAGTTGCTATATGGAACTTTCCAAGCTGGGAATAATCATCCCCCTGTGTGTCAAAACCGCTTTGGCATGGACGTTTCATTTTATATTTTTTAAATTCTTCTATCAAAGAAAAGAAATACAGGCATCCAAAGAGTATTTCGTAGTAAAATACATGTCGTTCTGAGTTATTTTGTCTCGAAACATGCAGCTATTGAGCAAAAAAAACATCATTTATTTTCAATTAATGATATTTTTTCAGTCTCTAACAATTACTCTCCAGCACCCACTTTTTCGTACAAATTCTTTTCTTGTTTCTCAAGACTAAGGATAGGAACAATTTCACAATAACTGCTCATATCATCTACATTGTTTCCAAAACCTTCAATTTTAATGTATTGGATTTCCTCTTGTTTTGAAAAAATAAAGGATTCTATTTGAGAATTTTTATTGCTTGTCCCGGAAAATAGCTCCTTCCAGTTTTTACCATTCGCAGAACCTTTAATCTTTAGTTTGTAAGACGTTTTATCGAGATTCCTAAATTGAATTTTCACTCCATTGGCCAAGCGAATTCGTTTCAAATCCAATTGAATAAAACACTCCCCTTTGGCGCTCCAATATGTTTCGGGTTTTCCATCAAGAACATGGGAAGCAGGATTCTCATCAGATTCACAACTTGCTTTTATTGCGTACTCCGAAACGGAATTGTCATAAGAAAGCTCAAACCCGTGTTCTCTCACCACGTCACCACTTACACCAAATGCCTTCAGCTTATTTACCCCTTTTGTTAAAACGACATTCCACTTAAATTCTTTTGTTTGTTTTCCCAATGATTTTCCATTGTGAAACAATTCAACCTCATTCATGTTGGTGAAAACGCGATAAATCTTATTGGCATCACCACCTCGTTCTTGCCAGGTAGGCGTTTCTAAATAAAGAACTGGTTCCTTACTCCATTTCGATTTTAGAAGATAAAAAACGTCTTTCTTCTGTCTGTCGAATGTTACCAATCCTTTTTGGTTGATATGTGGTTTGGTGTCGCCACGATGGGCTGCGCCAAAATCGGCAAACGACCACCAGTTCACTCCACACAACCAATCCATTTTATCGATTTGATGCAAATGCGATTCCAGAAATTCATTTTGATACTCAATACTAAAATCTTGTCGAAGTGGATTTTCTGTGTGTACACGAACATCGGAACCGGCACCGAATTCAGAAATTATTAACGGTTTATTTGGCATCATAGCATGCAATTCGTTCACCCTTTCGGTAAAAGTATTGTGATGAGTGCCATACCATCCACGATACAAATTATAACCGAATACATCAGGAATTTCATATACTTTATAATCGATTGGTCTGTTGTTATCGCCATTTACAAAAACGGTTTTTCGAACAGGATCCTCACTGTGAACTAGATCATTTAAATTTTTAACGATATCGTAAATATTGGCTTTACCATCTCCTCGATCGCTCATCCAAACTTCATTTCCCATTCCCCATAAAATTATGGAAGAATGGTTAAAATGCTGATTGATTAAATCTTTCATCATCAACTGAAGATTCTGTTCAAATTCAGGTTCAAAGGATGTTTTGTTTACATACGGAATTTCTTCCCAAACCAATATCCCCATTTCATCGCACAATTGAAGGACATAATTATCTTGCTGATAATGAGCCAAACGCAACCAGTTAACGCCCAATTCTTTCATTAGCTTAATATCCTCTAAATGATGATTCAAACTCACGGCATTTCCTTGTCGGTAATTGTCCTGATGACGATTCAAACCTTTTAATTTGTAAGGTTTCCCATTTAAAAAGAATCCTTTATCGGCAGTAAACTCATACCATCTGAATCCGTGATTCACAAGAACCTCATCAATCGTTTCCCCTTTAGTTTGCAATTCTATTTTCACCTGATAAAGCTCTGGATACTCAGGACTCCAAAGTTTTGGGTTTGCAACATCTGTCATTGCCACTTTAACGAGTTCTGTTTTTCCCGCATCAACTTTGTATGCTGATTTCCCTGAAGAAACGACATTACCCTTTTTATCCAGAACACTGACAACAATCTCTATTTTGCTTCTTTTATTTGTTCCGTTGTCTACTCTTGCACTTACATGTAAATCGGCCAAATCGGCACTTACTTTTTCGCTCCACACCCGTACTCCCGAACTGGCAAAATATTTTTTTGAAATGGTCAATTTAGGGCAAGAAATTAGTTCCACAGATCGGTACAAACCACCATAGAAATTGAAATCACCACTTCGTGGAGCAATATTCTGACTATCTGCATTGGAAACCCAAACATCAATCTTATTTTTCCCTAGATTCAGTTTACCGGTTAGCTCGCAGATAAAGGCGCTGTAACCTCCAATATGATGAATAAGTTCTTCTCCATTCAGATATACCTTCGCTTGCTGACCAGCCGCATTAAACTTTAAATACTGACGCTGATGGAATTGGGCTTCTGAAAAAGTTAAATATTTCCTGTACCAGGAACCTGCTCGTCGGTAATCTTTAGTTTCTAAAACATCCAGTGCATTCCAAGTATGAGGAAGTGATATTTGCTGGTAATATTCATCCGCTTCAGAGGGAATTTCTTCGCTATCTTTTTCAAGATAAAGCCAGTTATCGTTAATAACTGCAGACTGTGAGCCAATTTGGTGAAGTTTGCCACTTGAAGTTTGTGCAAAAGTACTTCCTGCACAAAAAACCATTACAAGTAAAACAAAACTTCGATTTACAATTTTACATTTCATACTTAATCATTTGGGAAAGATAATTTAATACAACATTGAGGCATTAGGAGGAAGTGGAACATGATTTGCCTTACGCCATACCACCAACTCATCCAATAATTCTTTTGTTAATTCAGGATTTTCAGTAATCAAATTATTCGACTCTTTTGGATCAGATTGTAAATTATACAATTCGAGATTACCTGTTGCCAAAAACTGAATTAATTTATACTGCTTTTTACGAATAACAGAACAAGTTCCATGTTTATTGATGCTCGCCAAGTGCCAAAACAAAGGTCTCTCTGCAAAAAGCTCGGAATCTCCTTCAAAGAGATCAGTCATGGAATTCCCATCCAACTGACCTTTATAATCAGTAATTCCGGCGACACTTAATAGTGTTGGGAAATAATCTAATAAAGTAACCGGTTCAGATGTTCTTCTTGCCAGCACTTTACCAGGCCAGTTTATAAGACTTGGAACACGAATTCCACCTTCATAAATATATCCTTTAGAACCGCGCATCAAATCATTGCTGCTTTGTCCGCCATTGTAACCATTATCGGAAGAGAAAATAATGATCGTATTTTCACGCAATCCATTTTCATCCAGATAATCAACAATGCGCTGCACATTTTGATCCACCGATTCAACCATTGTGGCATAACCAGCCATTGTTTCTTTTCGCTTGCCAATTCCTTGTCCGGTGATTGTATCACCTTCCTTATTCATATACTTTTCGTACAATTTAGGACTGCGGTTTTTTATTGGACGATGAACTGCATAATAGTGCAAATTCACAAAGAACGGACCTTTCTTGTTTTGATCCATAAACTCAATTGCATCTGAAGTCAATCGATCTGTAAGCCATTCATCATCTGCTTTTGCTTCGATAAAAGGATTACTGAATGGAGCTCTGTAACCACCAGTATGACTTTTATATCCGCCCTCTTCAAAGGCTGGATCTCCACGAAATGTTCCACCGACATTTTTCACAAAACCTCTTCCCTCTGGATAATACTGCATTATTTCATCAGTCTTGTGTTTTGCAACCCAGGAGTAATCACCGGGATCAGGTTGTGTTAACTTTTCTGTGAGAGGAAAGGTCTTCTTTAATTCCTCTTCAGGATAAGGACCTACAATATGCCACTTTCCAAGATGTATCGATTTATATCCAGCTTTAGCCAAAGGTTCAGCATAAATTTGGTGTTTTTTCTCAACAGTCCAGCGTGAAAAAATATTCTCCTGATCATTCCCTTTTTCCAAAACCGGTACCGTATAAACCCCTGTTCGAAATGATTGTTTTCCTGTGAACAAAGCCGTTCTCGAGGGAGAGCAAGTTGGATACATATACGATTGATCCATTACCAAACTATGTTTTGCCAAATTATCCAATGCAGGAGTTTCATAGTACTTTGATCCGTTAAATCCAACGTCAGCATAACCAAGATCGTCAGCCAAAATAAATACAATATTTGGTTTTATCGGAGAACTTTTACTGCAGGAAACACCACCCATAATTACACTACTTAAAAATAGAGCAAGCGGTAATCTGAATATTATTTTTTTCAAGATCGATTGATTCATTAGGTATTTTTTCATTTTTAAAGCACGATAACTGCAGTAATATTTCAATAAGTAGACACCTCTATACCAGCGGCTTTCAAATTATCAGAAGAGGCTGTTAAAGTGATCGTTCCTGCTTTTTCAGTAGACTGAATCATAACCAAACATTTTCCATTAAAACAATTTCGTTCATTGCTTTGAAATGGTGTAATATCTGTGGAATTTCCATTCCCTGCGGCATGAAAAGTTCCGTCGCCTTCAACAGTAAATTTAATTGGAAAATTCGCTGTTGGACAGAAATCACCATCCTTATCAACTACATTTACTTCAACAAAAGAAAGGCTTTCTCCATCTGCTTTTATCTTGGTGTACTTGGTCACGAGTTGCAAGGTATATGGCTCCGAGGCTGTTTTTATGGAGTTCTCCATTGCTGGTTTTCCATTCTCATCAAAAGCAACAACCTTGACCTCTCCTGGTTCGTATTTTACCTCATCCCAGACCAAACGATATCGCTCATAAACCTTTTTTTTTGTATTTTTAGTTCTCATACCATAACTTTTCCCATTCACAAATAATTCAGCAGAATTAAAGTTAGTAAATACGTGCACAGGAACAGTTTTAACTTCCTCCTGATTCCAGTTCCAATGTGGTAAAATGTGCAACACATTTTCATTCGTCCACCTTGCTTTATACAGGTAGTATATGCTTTTTGGAAATCCACATAAATCGACAATTCCAAAATAAGAATTTTTAGTTGGCCATTCGACATTGTAAGGAGATGGTTCGCCTAAATAATCAAAACCTGTCCACACAAACTCGCCCGCTACATGCGGATTATCATCAAGCATGGCAAAACCAACATCAGGTGTATTGGACCAATTGCAGTAATCCAATCCATAATCAGAACATTGAAGATTTTCTCGGGTATAATGCTTTCTAGGTACCGCATCTAAATCAAAATATCCACGACTCGAAACGGTCGATTCTGTTTCACTTGCGATAAAACTCCAATCGGGATGTTGCTCTTTTAACCAAGGATAGAGATGTGTATGGTAATTCCATCCTTTTAGATCGAATTGAGCCGCGAAATTATTCTCCGCCGGAGCTTCTCTATTCATTCCGATAGTAACTGGTCGTGTATTATCCTCTCGATGAGTGATATCCGCCAAAAACTTAGCGCGTTTCCATCCATCATCCGTAAATTGTTCCAAAATTTCATTACCAACACTCCACATAAATACGGATGGATGATTACGATCCCGATGAATCAATGCTGTTAAATCTTTCTCTGCCCAATCATCCCAAAGATGGGTATAACCATTTTTATTTTTGCCCTTTTTCCATTCATCAAAAGCCTCATCCATAACCAAAAAACCCATGGTATCGCACATGCTTAACAGCTCGGGAGTAGGTGGATTGTGAGAAGTACGAATGGCATTACATCCCATTTCTTTTAAAATAAGCAACTGACGGTGTAAAGCTGAAACATTAACTGCAGCACCCAAAGGACCTAAATCGTGGTGCATACAAACCCCCTGCACCTGCAGTCTTTTTCCATTTAAATGCAAACCATCATTGCTTATAAATTCAAAACTCCGAATTCCAAATGTTGATTTATAAACATCTACGGTTTTCCCATTGCTTACAACTTTCGACAAAACATTATAAACAACTGGCGTCTCAATAGACCAAACTTTCGGATTATTAACTTGAAAGTCTTGTTTAAGGACTGTTTCATTGCCTGAAATAGCTCCGGATTCTTTCTGAGCTATCAATTGATTATTAGAATCATATATTTCGGTTAGCAGGGTGCATTTTTCACTTCCAACAAAAGTTGTTTTTATATTTACCTGAGCCTCGTTATCAGTAACCTGTGGTGTTGTGATATAAGTACCCCAATGCTTTACATGTGCGCTATTGGTAGTCACCAAACGTACATTACGATACAAGCCTGCTCCTGGGTACCAGCGGGAACTTTGTGGCAAATTCTCCAATCTCACGGCAAGTACATTTTCCCCAACTTTTGCAAAATCAGAGATATCAAAAGCAAATGAAGTGTAGCCATAAGGCCATTCCCCAACAAATTTTCCATTCACATAGACTTTGGCATTGCTCATAGCTCCATCGAACTCTACGCTTAGTTTTTTATCCGCATTATCCGCTGAAACTTCAAAATATTTCCGATACCAGCCAATGCCCATATAAGGCAAACCTGCAGTTCTTCCCAATCGCAACTTTTGCTTTTTTTCACCATCGGCAACAACCTTTTTGCTTTGAGCATCGTTTTTCGGATCGAATGGACCAGTTATGGCCCAATCGTGAGGCACACGTACCGTTTCCCATTTACTATCATCATAATTAATGGCTTCGCCATTTTCGACTTCTCCTTTGGTAAATTTCCATCCTTTCTTAAGGGTTTCAATTTGTCTCCCTTGTTCTACAACACCCTTAGAACAAGCTGTAAGTGAAATCAGTAAACAAATTACAACTAAATATTTTTTCATCGATTATTTCTTTATCAAAGACTATTTTTTATTGTAAAAATCCGAAATTATTTTTTTATTTCCATTTTCATAAGCCCACAAATACTTACCAGTTTCATCAACGCATTTCTGACTGATATGATGTGGTAAAAGGGAAATACAAGGATAGCCAATCTTGGATTTGTACATTTCTAAATGCTGCAAGTATTTCTCTTCGGTGAGTGCTCCCGTATCGTTTCCTCCAATATGATCGAGATTGATTCCTCGCCCTGGAGATGATTTTAAACTCACTGCATAATGAGTCTTCACACGTGCTGGCCAGTCGAACTTATCATTCAACCACACATCATTTGTTCGGGTAACATCGGTAAATTTAGTGAAGAAAATATCCGGCACATGAAATTCCATTTCAATATTTTCATCAATACACTTGGCTGCTTTGTACAATTCTTTGTGAATGTGAAGCATGTCCGATTTGGTATTGTATGACATATCAATTTTGAATTTCATCACCCCCATTTTATAAAAACGATCAATAGTTTCCGATGCATATTCAAATATATCTGATTTCGGATTTAACCAGCGAATATCATCTGATTTATTAGAATCTTCACCGGCTCTCCAACTTCCCAGCATATTAGGATTTCTTTTTGCCATAGTACTTGCAGCATGAATCTTTGGAAATCCGATCCAAAGTCCCGGAGTAAAACCCTTTTCAGTAATCATATCCATTGTTTTCCTGAAATCAGGAAATTTCTTTGGATCAGGTGTCCATGAACCAAAACCAGAATTGATTGTTCCATCAGGAAAAGTTCCCCAACCATGATCTAAAGTCATTTTCCCTTTTGGATAACCATATTCAATAATCTTATCCAAATAGTTGGCAATGAAATTATGATTTAGCAAGTTAAAATGTTCATGCCCCTTTGTAGACAAGAATTTCTGTTCCACCCAAGTGCAATATTCAACATCAGCCCAAAAACGAGGATGATCTATCATTGGCTTGATATCCAATCGGCTCATCATTTCTGAATTGTACGCCTTCCATGCTTCATCACCTATTCCGCTCTCATCAATAAATAATTCCTGTCCTTGAGGAACAGTAATCGTTAAAGTCTCCACACCATCAAAGCTAAAAGTCGAATTTTCAAAAGCGAAAGTTGTCATGAAACCTACAAATTTACCATTTGCATCCATGATAATCGGGGAACCAGACATACCACTGGCAGGTACCGTAAATGGGTTGTGATTAAATGCATCATTTCTGTAATAGTGAGCTCCTCCTCCTTTTTCGGCAGGTGTAGATATACTGTAATAAGGACAAAACAAAGGCTTAGTTACTTTTAGCACGACTTTTTCGGCGCCATTCACAACATTAAAATCAGTAGTCGATCCTTGTTTTATTGCCGATCCAGCAACCTGTGCCATAGAGCTTCCTGAGATTCCTGCCAATGCAAATCCCATTCCCGCCTTTTTTATAAAATCTCTTCTATTACTCATTTAAGTATCTATTTTTTTTTCAATTCTCAGTACCATATACTAGAGAGACTAATCCTCTTTCAATTGACTTCTTAGTTCCATGATCTCCTGCTCTTTGCCAACTTTTTCCAAACGAAGCAGTTTTATTTCTTTATGAAGTTCAATTATATCCATAGGCATGTCACTCCTGTCTTTTTGAATGATTACAGTTTGCTCTGAATTTGTTTTTATTGAAGCTTTTTGATATTCATTATTAAAAAGCATTTTCAAACCTGAAAGTTCAGACTCAATGGTCAGAGAATCTGATTTCAATCCATTTGAATAAGCTCTCAATTTTATCGATCCAGCTTTTGTTGTGGCACGAACTAAAACCGTAGCAATTCCCATTTCAGTTTTCACTGGATTTCCCATGTTGAATTTTCCACCAATAATTTCGGCAGGACCATCTACTTCAAAATAGACATATTCAGAGGCTAACACCTTTTTCATACCATCAGGATCAACAATTGTAGCACAAAAAGGAATAATATCAGAGCCATCAGCTATTAAATTCATTCCTTCATCAGCAATACTCAATTTTAAACCTGCTGATTGTTCTGGATAATTTTTCACATCCCTTACCACAACTTTGCCATTGATTAAGCCTTCTGCAATCATTTCAACCTCTTTTGTTTTTCTTCGCCAAGTACTTTTAATCACCTCAAAATCGAATACATTTTCGAAAACAAATGGGGGATGCGGCATATCTGCGTAAGCTTTTTCGCTTGAAGGTTTTTGAGTTGCCACCAATTCTCCTAACCAATACAAACGTATTTCATCACAATTGCTAAAAATAACAACATCTTTAGGTGAAACTTGAGTTAATTCATTTGTATTAAACAGCATTGGCCCAGTTTCAATTCCATTCACCTTATAGTCCACATCATATTGACTTTTGTACACATAGTAAACATATTTAGGCAAACGAATGCCGTTTAGTAATCCTCCCCAGAATGGATCTGTATGATAACCTCTCTGATGATCAATTCCTGCCCATTTGGCTCCACCAAGACGAACTTTAGGTGTAGGATATCTATCATTTAATTCTTTTGCTTGTCTTAATGCCTGAGTCAACATGGCTTTCTCTCCCCACTCCATTTTAACACGACTCATTGCATTTTGAGATTGCCAGTTATCAACCTCCCAACCATCACCATACTCACGATTAAATGAATTCACATTTTTATCATCTCCATGATAATACATATCCAATCCGCCTTTTTTAGCTTCTTGATGATCTGTAACTGTAAACATTCCTGGAAAAGGATATTCTTCGTGTGCAATTTGATGCATATTATGCATTGCATGATCAGGCTGGGATGGTGTTTCATTTAAGGCTGTCTCCCACATTAATATGGAAGCTACATTTCGATCTCTTCGCACCAACTCTCGGGTGTCATTATACAATCGTTCTTCAAAAATGGGGTTCTTAAAATTAAAGAAATGCCAACCAGGATTAGCCGTAGTTGTTAACATGCCCAATTCATCACAAGCATCATAAAAAGCAGGATCTTGTGGATAGTGTGCAGCCCGAATAATTCGACAGCCACCCTCACGAAGTAATTTAACATCTCGCCATTGGCCTGAATTCGGAAGAGCATTTCCGATGTAACTATAATCTTGATGACGATTGGCACCAATTAATTTTTGATCGTAGAACTTCTTATTAATAAATAAACCTTCAGCACCTCTCATTTCGAACAAACGAATTCCAATACGAGTACGCATCTGATCAACTATTTTTCCATTTATAATAATTTCGGTACGAACAAAGTGTAAATATGGATCATCAGGATGCCATAAATGTACATTTTCAGCTACGAACTTATTTGACAATTGTTGCTTGGAACCAGCTTCCAATTTTACTTTTTGCGAAACTTCCTTTATAGATTGCAACTCTTCATTCTCTAATATAATCTTTACCGTTGCATCAACAGCTTTTTTACTTTTGTTCGAAAGCTCTGTTCTCACCTCCATTTTAGCATCTTTCCCATTCACATCCATAGTAGCAACAAAAGCTCCAGCACCAGCTACTGTTTTGCTCAATTCGGGAAAGGTAAAATGCACCGAAGAAGTTTGTATTAAATAAGTATCTCGATAAATCCCACCGAAATAAGCAAAATCAAGTCCACTTTGATTCTTACCCGGTAAATAAGTCTTATCGTCACTATTGTCAGCTAAAACAGCTATAATATTACTTTCTCCTTTCGGGTTAATCACATCAGTTATATCAACTGCGATTGGTAAGTAACCTCCAAAATGCTCAGCCAACAAGTTGCCATTCACCCAAATCTTACACTTGCCCATAATGGCTTCAAAATATAGAAAAGTTCTCCCTCCTTCATCTTGATTTTGAATCTCGAATTGCTTTCGGTACCATGCTTTACCTTGATAATTGCGACCTCCACTACCATTCTCTCCCAATATTTCCAATCCATGCGGTAAGTTTGCAGCTTCCCAATTGCGATCATCAAAACTCACACATTCTGCTCCGTCAACATCTCCTTTATAGAATCGCCATCCTGGATTAAAATTCCAAACGGATCGCGGACTATCATCAACAGCGTAAAATCCGGCAGTTGAAAACCTCTGCTTTGCTGTGTTTGTCTCATTTAAATTTAATAATGCCTGACCAAAAGCTCTTCCTAATCGAGATTGACCTTCCGTATTGTAATGTACATTATCCGAATGTTTGGGATAATCACTCCAACTTGTATCGGTTGATGTTTTAATGCATGAAACTTTCGGGTCAGCATCTGCCTCCTTTACCATTGCTTTTCTTACCATTTGCGGACCTTCGGGAAAACTCCCATAGGTGGAATTGATTTGTCCGAGTACAAATGGCATGTTGGGTAAGTTGAACTCTCTGCGGTATCCTTTTATCAGTTTTGCCAGACTTTCTTCATAAGAGCGGGCACTAACTTCTTTTGCTGCATCATTTTCACCCTGCATCCAGCACATGCCTATAATTTTATAATCTTTACCTGCATCTATTAGTATTTGCAAATTCTGCTTGATATGAGATTGATGAAGTCTATAAAGTTTCAGATTCCGTTTAAATCCTTTGGCTTCTACCGCCATTGCTTTTTCGGCAGTCCATTCTGGATTCCAAGCACCATACAATGCAGTTCCTCCTTGAGTCGTTTTAACAAACAAGTATTCTTGTGTTGGATTTTCTTCAGCCAAAGTCAAGCCTAAAAACAACTCGGGGCCAAATACATTCCCAAAACCACGTTTGTCTTTTTGATATTGTGAAAAAACAAAAGAAAGCGGTATTGGTATCTTTCCATCTACACTCAAACTTACTCTTTCTGCCACTTTTTCAATTCTATTCTTTGTGGCTTCCTCCAATTCGTCAAAATTACCAGCTCCTGCCATATTCGACTGACCTGCGAGTAAAACTACCCGAATGACTTTTTCAGAATTCGTCTTTGCACTTGCGGTGAAAATTGAAGTCGAGATTTGAAATACGATTAAAATCAGGCTGAGTAGTTTCATTACAATGTAGATTTTATATTTATTGGTGAGGATTCTCAGTTAAGCTAAACTGAATTTGTCGAACGGGAGCAAAATCGGTGTTTTTATAGTAAGTTGTGAAGTAGGTATAGAATGTCCCCTTGTTCTGAATAAATCCGATAGGAGAACGAACTTCTTTCCATTTCCATTCCATTCTCAGAAATTAGTAAGCTGAAATTTTCATTGCCTCCAATCTCATCAATAAGAGCCAAATATTGATCACCAACTTTAAAAACATGAGGCGATTCATATCTTATGGGTAAATTTAGGGGCTTATTGGGAACTACAGATTTCCATTGTCCGGTTAAACGATCTGCTGTTGCCATTCCAATTCTCCAATTGGAACAAGGCTTATTTTCAGTATTCGCACTGCCATACAAGGCGTACCATTTATCTCCTATCTGATAAGGTGAAAACCCGGTAATTCCCTGTAAACCCTCCCACTTACTATGCTCAGATCTCTTAAATACAAGTTCCCCTTTGGCAAATGGTCCACTGATTCCATCAATTCCCTTCGTTTGAGATTTGGAACACATCACCGCGCCATCGTAACGAAGGTAAAAAGCATCAGTTCTTGATGGAGACGATTTGTATTGGATATAAAACAAACACCAAAGCTGATCCTGTTTGGAATAAACCCATTTCGGATTGTAAATACATGAATTTGGTACTACACCAGTTGTATCGTATGCAAATTGCAGTAAAGTGCTTTTTCGTTCCCATTGCTCTCCATCTGCACTTTGCCAATATCCAAAACGGTTGTTAACAGTTGGTAAATCACTAAACCTCTCATTAATAATCATATGATAGGTATCACCCAGCTTTTTCACATCGCCACTTTCAAAACCATATTTAATAGAGTCGCAATCCGGATGATTTTGACTAATTCCTGCATTCAGATTGAGTTCGGCTTGTATATTCACCAATGAAATATTTTTCGATTTTTGCCCACAAGAATTTAGACCGATGATAACCGAAAAAATGAAAACCTTTGTGAATAAATTCATGAGTTTGGAAGTTAACTAATGCAATTTTTACTAATGTTTTATTTTATAATACCGCGATCTAAAAATGATCTGTTCTGAAAGAGGAAGCCGGCAAACCAGCTGTATTAAACAGACAGCCGTTCAAATAACTCTTCCATCCATAACGGACTATTGTTGGCTCTTTAAGCTCATCATTCCAAACAATCAATTGGCCTTTTTTTATTTCTGCTTTCGCAGGATGAAAAACCTGATCGGCACCAGCAATTTCGAAATCTTCAAGTTCATTCTCCATACTACATACACCATCAGGAGCATAATCGAAAGACATGTAAGCTTTGGCATCCTTTATTTCCATTGATTTGTAGACAGGTCCGCAATATTGAATTCCCTTAAAGCCATAAGTTTTAGCCAAAGACCAGTATGCCAATCGTTCCCCAACCTCTTTCTTTTTAGGTGGATGTATGCAATATTCCTGACCGATATCGAGTGTTACAGCCATTCCGGTATTGGGAACTGTAAGCATTGTTTTTAATTGAGATTCTCGTAATTCTACCCACTGTTCTCCTCCCCACTCCAGGGAAGATATTTGCACAAAATAAAAAGGGAAATCACCCAAATTCCATCGGTCTCTCCAACTTTTAATCATTGCGGGGAACAATTTGGTGTACTGTTCGGCATTGAATCTATTTCCTTCTCCCTGATACCAAATAACACCTTTCATTGTAAAAGGAATGAGTGGATTAATCATGCCATTGAACAAACCGGTTGGTGTTCTCTGCTGATAAGAAGACTCCTCGTTCATAACAGTCTCAAACTCTTTAAAATCAGCCGCGATAACATTTCTGGGTGTCCAGGCTTCGGCGGGAGTTCCCCCCCAACTGCTACAAATTAATCCTACAGGAACTTTCAATTGTTCTTGCAACATTTTCCCATAGAAATAAGCTACAGCACTCCATTCAGCAGAAGTTTCGGGTGTGGACAACTCCCATTTTCCATTGCAGGAATCCTGTGGCTTGGTACTTATATTTCGTTCTACTTCAAAAAAACGAAGTTGAGAATTTGAGCTGTTCAAGATTTCCTGATTACTTCCATAAACAGGTTGTCCGATAAAACCTTTCAACGGCATTTCCATATTTGATTGTCCTGAGCAAAGCCAAACCTCGCCAAGCAAAATATCACTTATTTGTATTTGCACAGAACCTTTAATATCTAATTTATAAGGACCTCCTGCATCATGAGTTGTAAGAAAAGTTTTCCACTTGCCTTCAGTATCGGCGTAAGCAGTGACTTGTTCTCCCCAGCTAGCATCAATACTAATTTTAGTATTGGGCTTATCCTTTCCCCATATTGCAACTTCAGAATTTCGTTGCATCACCATATGATTACTAAACATAGATGATACATTTGTTTGAGCCTGTGAAAAAAACACGCTCAAAACCAGAATACTAAATAAAAGTCCTTTTTTCATCCTTATTTCTCCTTTAGGTAAGTGTCAAAATCACTCTTGTTCACCCAATGAGTAGGAATATCTTCGCCTTTCATATAACGGTTATAAAAATCTTTTACCGGACCAGAATATTCATATTCATCAAATATATCGCCATTGCCCAAAATACGTGGGTCGGCTTGCTCCTTTAACTCAGTCTCCATTTGAGTTTTCATGCTCAATACTAACTCTGCAAAATCTGTATCCTCAATTAGGTTTTTCATGCAGTAAGGATCCTTTTTAATATTGTACAGCTCATCGGAAACTCTTTTTCCGAAATTCATCTGCCAATATTCCATTTGCCCTTTCTTGCGACGAGTATCTAAAATGTATGATTTAGTAGGACTGCCATCACAGTTTAAATATCCAGTCTCAGGATTTCCTTGTGGCCATCTCTCCGTTTTAAAATTGTGTAGATAAAGAAAATCGCCTTTAAAGATTCCTCTTACCGGATATCCTTCGTCATTCGGTCTTCCAACATCATGACGTTCTTTTCCAACAAGAATATGATCTCTGTCAGCACTTACTTTTCCATCTTTCTCAGAATAAAAGATATCCGTTAAGCTTTTTCCTGTAACAGGTTGCATTCCTGCACCTTTGGCCGTCAACCCTGCCAATTCCAGATAGGTAGGTGTAAAATCATTAAAGTTCACAAAATCGCTAATAACACGCCCCGGTTTCTTAATTCCTTTTGGCCACATAATTGCCAAAGGCAAATGATTGGAATACTCATAAACTTGTCCCTTGATTCTTGGAAAAGGCATTCCATTATCAGCTGTTACGATCACTATTGTATTATCCAACTCTCCAATCTCCTCTAGCTTTTTCAACATTTTTTGCAAATGAGAATCGAAATGTTCAATTTCAAAAGCATAATCAAGCATATCCGTTCTAACGCTATCAACATCAGGCCAAAATGTAGGCACTTCATCAATTTCAGACGTAATTTTACCACCCTTGGTAATTCCCGTCTTAAATTCATAACTCCGATGAGGTTCTTTGCTTCCGTACCAAAAACAAAAAGGTTCTCCCTTAGGTCGGGCTTCTAAAAAAGCTTCAAAATTTTTCGCATAATCGTTATCCGAGATTCCTGTGGTCGGAGGTGTTGCAGTATGAATATCGAATTTTGGACCCGCTAACTCTCTGGGTTTTCCATTTATTGATCCAGGTTCTCCCGGAGCCCAACCTTTTGCTATACTTCCAACCCAATAACCATTTTCGCCCAAAGCTTCGGCATAGGTTTTAAATTTTGCCGGAAAATAAGGTGCATGATTCGCCGCTTCTTCCAATTGCCAACTATTTCGCCCGGTTAATATAATAGAACGGGAAGGTGCACATTTTGCATTTGGTGTGTAGGCATTTGAAAATAGCAGACCTCTTTCAGCAACTTTATCGAATGCCGGTGTTTTCACCCAGTCGCAACCATAGGCACCAAAAGTTTTCCATGATGCATCATCCGCAATAGCGAACAGAATATTCGGCCTTTTAACTTCCTCTTGTTTTGGTTGACAAGACGATACACTTGCCAATAAGGCAATACCAGATACAAAAGTCAATAACTTATTCATGATACTTTTCTTTTTATAGAAATGAACTCAATTAAAATCCCATATTTTTCTCAACAATCAGACTTTTCTTAGTTGCTTCATCAGCAACAATAGCATTTTTCTGATCTCCTTTATAAACATTATCAATCACCTG
Source organism: Labilibaculum antarcticum (assembly GCF_002356295.1). Taxonomy (NCBI): domain Bacteria; kingdom Pseudomonadati; phylum Bacteroidota; class Bacteroidia; order Marinilabiliales; family Marinifilaceae; genus Labilibaculum; species Labilibaculum antarcticum. The sequence continues at coordinate 968,822 of NZ_AP018042.1, forward strand.
AACATCACGACAATTGTCGAACTCAAAAAGTGGTGCCTTTGGATGGAGAGGTTTCGCATCATTCGTTTTTGTGATCTGATTTCCTTTAATAATCAAACCATCCACACGATCGGCCCAAACAATTCGATTATCGAAGTTTTTAATGGTATTATTTTCAAAACGAATGTTACGATCGTAATACTCATCCTGATTAAATTCAGCACCTAAACGCGGAGTGATATACATTACTGCGTGCTCAGAACCACTATATGCACAATATTCAAAATGATTGTTTCTAATTAAAACATCTTCTACCGCCCCCGATTCAAACCAATAGTAAGACTCCCCACGAAATAAAATGGAAGACATCATTGACGAGAAATTATTATTCTCGATTACAATCTTTAAAGGCGTTTTTAATACAATATTTCTAGCACGATGATCGCGAATTTTACATCCACGCATCGTAAATGTAGGATTCCATGTTTTATTTTCGAGTAGATCTCCTGGTGTCAAATTCCCAGGCAACTGATCTTTAAAAGTAAGCTCAATATATTGATCATTAACAACAGAAACTGCAGTAACTGTATTCTCAGAAGCACGTTTTACACTTGGTTTATGTACAAACCAGATAACATCATCTTTTCCAGCAAATTCAAATCCAAGCTGTTGTCCGTGTTTAAGACCAACTCTTACGGTATGAGAATCCATCACTTTATCAACCTGAACATAGGTCCCATGAACATTGGTCCCATCATCCAACATATTTTCAAATCGGCAATCTTCTATCAAAATGTCACCTTTGCAATTGCAAAAGTGAGTTGCATCAGCAATTGTAGTAACCACTCTGTTTGATCCTTCCCGTAAATAAATTCCACATTTGCTTATAACTGCATTTTCGGAGCGTTCAAACAGGAATCCCATGCCTAATGCAGAATGAACAACAATATTCTCAAATCGAGTATTTTTGGATGAGATAACTTGGAAAGCAGGAGCATATCGATTTTCTTCCTTGCCACCTTTTGAGTGTAAAATGGATCCAACTGGAGGATAATTCTTTAATTTCTCATGAAAACGCAGAATTCCACCATCCCTTTTCTCAATCCAACGAGGAGTACTAAACACATCAAACCCACCATGAACAACACGTTGTTCCTTAGCATCGAAAGCGAGAGTACTGCCCATTTCGCTGTAATTAAATCCATCAACATTTGGGAATTCAAGTCTTCCATTGTGCAATTCCCATGAAAAACCTTCTGTAAATGGTTTTACATCACGCCATTCTTCTTCCGGATTACATTCAATCACTTCTCCCTGAAAAGTGAAAGGAATATCCCAATCGATACTAAGATTCTTAACACTTACATTTTCACATCCTTCGAACTGAAAAGGAAAAATTTGTCCGTGGAAAATAAATTCGGCTCCATTACCTTCTATCTCAACAGATTTAAAACCTTTCATAGGAAAGATGATCCTCTTTAAACCATTTTCATGATTGGTAATAAAACAGTACTTCTCAAAAGCATAATCCGGTTTAAAATGATATATCCCTTTTTCAAATACAATATTCACGTCCAAATCTGAAATATTTTCCAAAGCTTCCCGAAGTATTGGAGTCATATCCTTATCGGATTTTTTAATCTCAATTACTTCTTTTGCATTCGCTCCAAACGAAACAAATAAGATCAATAACAATACTAATCTCCCAATCCTACTTCCTTTACTCATTTTACAATTATTCATTTTAACACCTCTTATCATCTATCAACAAAAACTTAAAAATAGTAAGCCTAATTTGTCCTTTGAAATCGTTCCCATTCATTTCATTAAACGAAAACTGAAAACAATATTCTGATATCAATACTTTAATATCCTGAAATCAAAGTACCTGATTAATCCTCTTACTTATGTAGTTGAGGATTTATTTAGTGTGTCTGAACGTAAATAATAATACTAATTGAATAGATGTAAAACCGAGCAAGGCTAACTGATATACTTCTGATTAATAGATATTAATCTAAATATTTCTTACTGGATTCGGCTGCAAATTTACCCGGAGTAACATTGTACTTCTCTTTAAATAATTTGCTAAAGTGAGTTCTGCTCTTAAAACCGGTCATCAAATAAACTTCGTTAACGGACAATTGATTTTGCACCAAAAATTCGGCAGCTTTTTTCAATCGGTAAACTTTCAATAGTTCAAATGGGGTTTGATCGGTAAGAGCCTTTACTTTTTGATAAAAATGAGTACGATTAAGGTAGAGTTCCTTAGCAAAACTGTCCAAATCCAATTCCTGATTGTCCAGATTCTTTGCCATTAATTCGTAAAGCTTCTCTAAAAAGACAGCATCATTTCCTTTGTCTTTATTCTTATCTAAAGTTAAAGGAAAATCAATTTGATATCTCTGACGTAACTGTTTTCTATTCTGCAGTAAAAACTCAGTTCTTGCGACTAAATGCTGCATATCAAAAGGTTTTTTGATGTATGCATCGGCACCTTCTTTTATTCCTTTTATTTGATCTTCGATTGTGGCGCAAGCTGTTAGTAAAATTACCGGAATATGACTGGTTTTGATATCCGATTTAATATGTTTGCATAATTCCAGTCCATTTAACTCAGGCATCAAAATATCACTAATCACAATATCAGGCCACTGTTCTTCCATTGCCTTTAAACATTCCTGCCCATTTGAAAATGATTCAACCTTAAAGAATTTGGATAAGCTTGCAGAAACAAAACTTCTCATATCATCATTATCCTCAGCAAGGAAGATGGTAGAATCCGAAAAATCTCCACCAATTTTAATTTCTGAAAGATGGTCGCGATTCGAAATAGAAACAGCCTCATCATGTTCTTTCTCTATTGCTAAAATTTCTTTTTCCCTGACTTTAATATCATCAGATACATTTTCATCTATTATTGGCAAACGAACAGTTATGGTCGTTCCTTTATTCAGTTCACTCTCGGCACTTATAGATCCATAATGCATTTCTACAAGTCTTTTCGTGAAAGCCAATCCAATACCAGAACCACCGGTATATTCGCTGTGTTTAAGCTTCGACTGATAAAATCGTTCAAAAACAAATGGTAAATCATCCTCCGTTATGCCTCGCCCTGTATCTGTTACTTTAAGAATCAGATTTCTATCCACACAAGTGTATTCAACTTGGATAGTATCTCCCTGCTCGGTAAACTTGAATGAATTATTCAAAAGATTATTTAAAATCTTCTCTAATTTATCTTTATCAACAGTAACATATACATTGGGACAATCAAAGGTCACTTGTAGTTTTTTATTAGAATTATTCGCCATAAACTCAAAATCAGAAAGCAAGTCACTTAAAAATGATTGGAACCCAAATGTTGAATAATGAATTTTTAGTTGGTTGGCATCTGATTTTTGAAAATCATGCACCTGATCAACAAGCTTTGAAATCTTTTTTGATTGTCTTTGTACCAATTCAAGTTTTTCTTTTACATCAGAATTATTCTTAAAACGTTCCAGTAACAAATCAACTGGTCCTGATATTAAGGTAATCGGCGTTTTTATTTCATGAGAAATATTCGAAAAAAACCGAAGTTTGGCAAGATTAACCTCTTTTACATTGTCTTTTTCTAATTTCTCAATTTGCAAGTTATGGTTTAAGCTTTGAAATCTTAATACATAAAACATCACCAAATAAACAATCAATATCAGTAGTAAAACATAAGAGATGTAAGCTGGTGTCGTTTCCCAAAAAGGAGGTGTTATAATTATTTTTAATCTTCGTGGTTCTGTCCATTGCTTTATGGAATTAGAAACCATTACATTTAACTCATATTCACCAGCTTGCAAACCACTGTAGTAAATATTCCTTTGATCAGAACTTACTTCTACCCATTCATTATTAACAGGTAATAGCTGATATTTAATAAAGTGATTATCTGGTGTTGAAAAATGGAGGGATTTTACCTCAATGGAGAATACATTTTCGTCATAATTCAGCTCAATCTCTTCCAGTTCATTCAATCGCCGATCTAGGAGTATTCTTCCTTCAACAGTATCACCTGGCAACACCAGATTATTGTACAATTTAAAATCGCCAAATTCCAGCACAGGAAGATCTTCTTTATCAGGCAAATCCTTAGGATTATAATAACAAAAACCATCCAATCCAGACTGCATCATCACGCCATTTGGAAGTTTACAGGATGCAAACCAAAAATCTTCGAATGGTAAACCATCTACTAAACTGAACTTTCGAAATCTAAAATCCTTAGTATCAAACTTATTCAATCCAACATTTGTCGTAATCCACAAGTTATACTCATCATCATATAATATGTTCTTAACTGCATTGTTAGACAATCCATTTTTTTCTGAAAATGCAATAAATTCCGGTTCCGTATTACTATTTATTACCTTACAGATTCCACCTCCTTCAGTTCCAACCCACAAATCATTATTTGGCAAACGGATAACTGAAGTAACAAAATTTCCTGAAATGGATAGTTTGTTGTTTTTATCCTTAACATACTGTTTGATTGTAAGATCCTCTAATCCACCATCTCCTTTGGTTTGAATTCGAAACAATCCATCAGAATCAGCACCTAACCAAATGAAATTGAAAACCGGATCAACATAAACAAAGCGAATGAGTGAGAGTTTATTCTTCTTAAAAAATGGATGATCATTTAATAAAATGATATCATCAACTGTACCATCACTCTCTAAACATATTTTATATACATTATCAAATGCTCCAACCCATATATTTCCTTTTTTATCTTCAGAAAACGATCGGATCACAATTCCCTCATCTATTATTCCATCAATAACTTTCTGAACTGTTTTAGATCCTTTTTTTACCCTAAAAAGCCCACCTGCATCAGCTTTCCTCATCCAGATATTCTTTTTTGAGTCAACAAATACAGAAGTAATCTGTAGTCTCTCTTCTTCGCTTAAATGAAAAGGAAGAGGTTCAAACTTATTTTCAGTTACATTAAAAAGAGCAATACCTCCGCGAGTCGCAATAACAAAAACCCGATGATCATCTAATACAGAAAAATGGGTTACCAGATTTGATGACAAACCAAATTTATAGTTCATCTCGGTATTGAATTTTCCAAAAGGATTGATATCCAAATCAAACTGAAACAGACCTTCATTAAAGGTCCCGAACCAGCACCCACTGTTAGTGTTTGGAGCAAAACAACTTGATCGTAAGGTTGATTTACCAGCATTGAAACGCGAGATCTTGTATTCTTTATTATCCTGCAGTAAGTCAAGATCATCAAGATAAATTATACCATCACTTAAGGTACCTAACCAAAGATTACCTGACTTATCGATTGATGCTGTCTTGAATTGTTCTGATTTTAAATAAACGCCTTTAAATTCAAAACTAAACCCCTCATTACCTTTGCGATAATCGACCAAAGCAAAACCATCATCCAAGGTAAATAAAACTGTATTTAAGTCGATTTTTGTAATTGAGTAGTTAAATGTCAATTCATTCTCGAGAACTGGAGACATTTCCTTTGTTTCCAAATTGAGATGCATTGGACCATTTGATGTTGCGAATAAGTAATTCGATTTATCAAGTTCAGTCCCATCATAAAATTCAACATTAACGTCAGAATCATTATATGGTGGTAAATATTGTTGAGCGAATGAAGTATCATCATTAAAAATAAGAACTCCATCTCCTTCAGTTGCACAAACGACAATCCCATTTTCTTTATTAATCAGAATGTCTCGAACTATTGGACCACGAACTCCTTTGTTAAAAAGTTTGTTAGTGAAAATATTTTTAAATTGTTCTTGGGAATAGTTATAAATAGTAATTCCTTCATCGGTTCCAATCCACAAATTCCCTTTACTATCTTCGGCAATCGACCTCACTCGATTACTGGCTAACAAATCCTGATCCAGGGTATTCTTAAATATTTCTAATTCATATCCATCATATCTATTAAGGCCTTCGTAAGTTCCAAACCACAAATAGCCTCGGGAATCTTCCAAAATGCAGGTTACTCCATTGTGTGCTAACCCCTCTGAAATAGTAAGTTGTTGAGAACTTTCCAGTTTTTTAACTAAGCCAAACGACTCAGTCAAAGTAAAAATTAGTAATATTATAAGGACACAGATCTTATTGGACATTCTCTTCAACTTAAAATAACACTGTAAATAATATTTAAAGGACTAAAATAATCAATCCTTGATGAAAACACAGCTCAAAAAATAAAAAATCATTTTTCAGATAAAAACTATCAGTAATAACAATTTAAAATAAAAACAAATTAGAAATGAAAGGCATTCAAGATTACTACCCCGACCATTTTGCGCAATGTTACGGTTGCGGCAGGTTAAATGAACATGGACATCAGATTAAAACATTTTGGGATGGTGAAGGAACTCTTACCCGCTTTGTGCCAAAAGAATATCACACAGCGATTCCCGGATTTGTATATGGCGGCTTACTGGCCTCGCTGATCGATTGTCATGGAACCGGATCTGCAGCATTGGCTCTGGCAAAAGATCAAGGCATTGAACTATCCGATACAAATGCACCAAGATGTGTTACCGCCTCGTTACAGGTGAAATATCTAAAACCAACACCCATTGGTGGAGAATTAGAAATAAAAGGGAAAATTAAAGAAATTGGCAAACGAAAAGTAATTGTAGAAGCCGAACTATATGCAAATGGAGTGCTTTGCGTGGTTGGTGAAGTTATTTCGGTTTTAGTTCCTGATAATTTTGGGCTGTAAAAAAATAGGCCATCAGAAAAATCCTGATGGCCAAATATTTTCACTCGCTCAATTCTCTTATTTTAAGATTCCTCCGGTAATTCGTACCAAGGCTGTTCTCGATTGAATCAGATTAAAAATAGCATTTACGCGTGCCAGTGCTACATTCTGATAAGTTATTTGAATATCACGGTAATTGAAGGAATTGATACTACCCGATTCAAATTTATCCTTTGAAATAGTGAGGTTAAGCTCTGCTGCAGCCAGATTCTCTTCGGCAAGATCATACAGCTCTCTTCGCACCTCGTACAACTCAAATTGCTGAGCCAATATATTGGTTAAGGTATGTTTTACATCTTCAGTTTCTACCTGTCCAATCTCTTCCTGAATTTTCGCGATTTGCATGGCTCTTCGGTTCGAATTTCCATTAAAAATCAAGAAACTCAAACTCACATTGGCATAAAAGTTATGCGAATCAGTAGTTGAAGATGGCAAACCATCAAGTTTCAAACGAGTCGAATTTTCCTGCACACCAGCACCTAATGAAACTTGAGGATAAAAATTACTACGTGCCATATCAACATCTCGTTTCAACAACATTTCCTGAATGTATCTGTTTTTAAGCGTATTGTTATCAGAAAGCATTTTATCCATCAATGTTCCCATCTGGAATTCTTCGCTTACCGGTAAAAACTCATCCGCAAAAGTATAAGTTTCACTTTCTTTAACCCCCAACAGAAAATTCAAATCCCGAACCGCATTGTTGAAATTTACTTTCTGAATCAGAAAAGAAGAACGATCCTGCAACCACGCATTTTGAGCCTGTAAAACATCAAAAGTAACCGAACTGCCCAGCTCTTTTCCAACTTTTACTTTCTCGTATCTATCGGAAGATAACTGCATGATTTTTTGATTCACCTCCATGCGCTCTTTCTCCAGCAATACCTTGTAGTAGGAAAGAATGATTAGTTCAATTTTGTTTTCGACAGCAATTACAGTGTTTCCTTTTGATAATTGCGCCAGATCATCGAACTTATCTTTTCGGATCTGCACGGCAAAACCATCAAATAAGGTCCAGTTTACATCCAATGAAGGAATCAAACTATTTCGACTAAAATCCTGCGTCTCATTGTAATCGATTATATTTCGAGAGGCAAGATTAAATGCCACACTCGGATACCTACCGGCATTTCCCCATGAATTATTCAAGTCAGAAACCTCTTCTGATTTTCTGAAGATTTTTAATTGGTAATTGTTCTCCAATCCCACCTCAATGGCTTTGGACAAACTTAATTCTTCCTGTGCCTGCCCAAATTGACAGCACAAGATGAAGACTATGAATAATGATACTTTTCTGATCATTTGTTTTGCTCTTTATTTGATTCCCGATCCCTGACAAAAGTTAGGGGTGATTACTACAGAAAAATTGATGTTTTTAATCCAAACTTACTTTTGATTCCTTAACCTTAGGCTCAACATCGCGAGCCAAAATTTCTTCACCTTCCCAGATGCTCTTCGATATTCGTCTTATATCATTCAAGATTAAAATTAATACAGGGAAGAATAAGAGAAGAAACAAGGTTCCAACCAATACACCGTATGCCAAGGCAATAGCCATCGGAATTAGGAATTGAGCTTGAAAGGAATTTTCTAAAATCAATGGATACAAACCTACAGAGGTTGTTATTGTTGTTAAAATAATGGCTCTAAATCTTGCTTTCCCTGCTGCCTTCACCGCAGGTTCAGGTTCCATTCCCTCTTGAATTAATGAATTGTACTTGGACAGAAATACCACAGCATCGTTTATAATTACTCCCGAAAGAGCAACCATTCCCCAAACACTTAACATGGATACCGGAAATCCTTCAAGCCCGTGTCCCCAAGCCGATCCAAGCCAGCCCAATGGAATCATCATCAATACAATTATTCCTTGTGTAAAGCTTCGGAAATGAATCATCACAATAAAAATAATTAACATGAAAGCGATGCTAAAATAGATCTTTAGCTCTGCAATATCTTCGGCTGATCTTTTTGCCTGGCCTTGAAATTCAGGACGAACACTTGGAAATCTGGCTTCCAAATCTGGTAATATTGTAGTCTCGATATACTCCAAAATTGGAGGAACAGGTTCACTTGGATCAATGATTTCCGCATCAACACGAATTTCTCGTGATCCATTGTAACGCTGTATACTAACAGGGCCACGTAAAATCTCGTAATCGATTAATTCAGACAGTGGAAATTCACCTTTTGGCGTACGAATTCTCATGTCTTCCATTTGCCCGATAAAAACACGGTCACTTTTCGGATATCGAACCCAAACCTTAATCTCATCTTTTCCTTCCTGCAAACGTTGAGCTTGTCCTCCGAAAAAGCCTTGACGAATTTGAGATGTGATAGACATTAAATTCATCCCCAGATAAAATGCTTTGGGTTTTAATTTCAATCTTACCTCGCGACTTCCCAAGGGGTTGTTATCGTTAATATTATATAAAGAGGACATTTTTCGTAACTCTCCTTGAAAATAATCATTGGCCTGATTGAGTTCGTCCAAATCATTTCCCAGTAAACTAACCGAAACCGGAGCTCCCCAACGGTTATTGGCTCCAATCGTAAATTTCTCAAGGTCGGAAACATCTCCTAATTTATCTTTTACCCGGCCCGAAATATCGAAACTTGAAACCGGTGCTCCTTCCATATCCCGAAGAGTTACAGATAGATTTCCCGCATGAGGACCAACTTCCTGTCCGCCAAATGCATTCCCCGATGAAAGGCTTGTGTACTTAATAAAATTGGCAGTATCCTGAAATTCTTCCATCAGTTCATCATTCACCTCCCAAACTGCATTTTCAAATTTCTTTAATCTGGCAATTGTGATATCCTTGTTGCTTCCTGGTTTGTAAGCAATGTTCATCGAGAAAGTATCGAAGGCTACATTGGGGAAAAACGTACTTTGAATAAATCCGCCTTTAAACAAACCCATCGTAACTAATAAAAGAGCCACAGGAATAAAAAGAACATACCATCTCCAACGAACTACTCGATCTAAAGTTCCCGCATAAACACGATCCCTAACATATCCTATTCCTTTTTCAATTTTCCCCCTGAAACGGTTAAAAAAATTATCTTTTCTATTTCGCTGTAATACTTTTTCGTTCCCAACATGACTTGGTAATACAAAAAGACTTTCGAAAAGAGACATGCTTAAACATGCCACTACAACAAAGGCCATTTCGTATAAAAACTCCATATTTCCTGTAACAAGCAAAAGTGGCGAGAAAGCGACCATTGTTGTAGTTACCGAAGTCAAAACAGCAGGAACAACTTCCATCGTACCATCAATAGCTGCTCTTCGTGGGCTTTTTCCTTTTTCGAAATGAGAATAAATATTCTCGCCTATCACAATCCCATCATCCACCAGAATACCAATAATTAAGATCATCCCGAAAAGAGAAATCATATTAATAGTAACTCCCATTAGGTTCGCAATAATAAACATCCCCAAAAAGGAAGCAGGTATTCCCCAGGCAACCCAGAGAGATAATCGAAAGCTGAGAAAAAGTGCTAATGAAATAACAACCAATAACAATCCATAACCTCCATTTTTATAGAGTAAGCTTAATCTTGATTGTAAGAGATTAACAAAATCGAAACCTATTTCTAAAGTGGCATCAGTGTATTTTTCATTAAACTCTTTAGCATATTTATTACAGTATTCCGATATTTCTTCCAGATCCTCATCATTCAGCTTGTTCACCATAATGGAGATAGCCGGATTTCTATTGACAAATGTTGCATTTGGTACATCCTGAAACTGAAAATAAATATTCGCTACATCACGAATTTGAATGTAGCTTCCGTCAGGATTGGCTTTCAAAATAATTTCCCCAATTTCCTCGGGATTGACAGAACGGTTGCGTGATCGAATTAAAATCTCCTCAACCTCATTCTTAATTGCGCCTCCCGAAATATCAATATTATTATTGGCTATCGCCATTGATATCTCACTAAAAGTAAGATTGTAACGCCTTAAATCATCCTCTTTTACCTCTACCGATAATTCCAAATTTGGAAAACCGGAAAGAGAAATTTGTGACATAACCTTTGAGCGCATTAAATCGTCATAGATGATATCGGCATATTTTTTCAGACTTATTAAATCGGTATCACCGGTAACCGACAGACGAACTGCTGGTGTTGTAGACCTTCGCTTGGCAATAACCGCTTTTTCGGCTCCAGAAGGAAAACTAGGTATCCCATCAACCGCATTCTTTACATCGGCTAATGTTTCATCCAAGTCATAATCTCCTGTAGTGGTAATTGTCAATCTGGCAAAGCCTTCCGACGAAACAGAATTCATTTCCTTAATTCCAACAATTCCTCTCACAGCATCCTCTATTCGTGAGGTTATGCCTTCTTCAACCTCCTTTGGTGAAGCTCCTGGAAATACCATGGAAACAGTAATTATTTTAGATTCTGTCTCAGGGAAAAATGATTTCTTCATAAATCCTAAGGAGGTAAATCCGGCAATAAGCACCACAGCAATAATCATTTTTCCGTAAAACGGATATCTTACAAATTGTGATATTATATTTCTCATTTTACGCTATTTCTTGATTTGTACCTGCATGTTTTCTGTAGCCTTTACAGGAGGTTCTACAACTAATAATTCACCCTCCTTCAATCCGTTAAAAACCAAAGTATTCTCATTGCGCTTCACAACATTAATTACTTTTTCTTTTAGGATATCTCCTTCAACAACAAATACTTTATTTGAACTAAAAACAGCATTTCTAGGGATTTCCATGACATTAGCAATCATTTTACCGTTAAATCGAGCAGTTAAAAACTGTCCTTGAAACAATTCCTTTTCAGTTGTGTTCTCCAACTTTACAAAAACAGAAATAGATTGTGTTCCCTGATCAACAAAATCAGACTTACGTACTAACTTCCCGGTTAATATTACGTCTCCACGCGAATCTAAAATATCTACCTTCTCGTTCAAATGCAACCAGGAAATTTCATTCGACTCAATAGGAACTTGTAGTTCTAAATTATTTGATTCGATGATACCTGCCAGTTTCGATCCCATGCCTGCAACCGATCCAATTTGCGCATTTACCTCTACATAAGAACCATTGAATGGTGCGTATATTTTTCTTTTGTTCAATTTAACCTCTTCACTCTTAATGGCATAATAGTCGCCTAAAACATTTCTGCTCGCCATAAAAACTTTTTCCTGATCTGACTTAAGCTTTGGCAGTTCCGGAATACTTTCCTCTAAATTAATGGCATTAAAAAATGCCATCCACACGTCAAAATTATCAGCATAGTCTACTTTTATATCTGGCAAATTTTCAGCTAGTTTATTCAAGAAACGACTCTTTTGAGCCCGTAAATCCATTTTTGCATCTTCTTCATAAATACGAATCAACAACTGCCCTTTTTTAAACTTCTGTCCCACCTTTAGGGGAACTCCAGTGTCAACGATACGGCCTGCTACTTCAGAACTTAAATTCACTTCTAAATTAGAAGCCAATCTCCCCTTTTCAACAATAGGAGAAGAAAGATTATCATAATCCACAACTTTCACCTTAACAACAGGCAGCTTAATTTTGTCCAAATTCTTTTTAGGAGCTTTTTTTAAGCTGCTTAAGCCTTCCATGGCTAAAAAACCTACTGCCAATGTTGCTAGAACCAGCAAAACAATAATTACTTTTCTCTTCATCGATATTTTAGTTAGTGGTATTTTATTTTTTAGGGATGATTTTAATACTCAGAAATCGTACTATTCAAATATAATCATCTTTAATAGTTTTATGAACGATAATTATTTTTTAACAAAAAATTCACAATTCCCTGATTCAAAATAATAAGTAAAACACATTTGTATTTTTATGCTTTTTTTCAAAATAGTAGGACTTACAAAAGGCGGTTTCAAAAATAATTCCGACTTTTGTGCACTTAATTTATTTGAACACTAAAATGGAACAAGAGAAATACAGTAAACTTAGATATCAACTAATGGAGTCAAGCACATGGCCTTCATTGTACATGTTTAAATTTATCATTCCCAATTCTGATGAAAAAGTGAATGCTATAAAGAACCTATTTCCGCCAAAGACTAAATTTGCTTTTAAAACTTCAAAAGATCTTAAATTCATTGGAATAACGGTAAAAAAAACAATGGAATCGGCTGATGCTGTAATCGATATCTACATCGGTGCCCAAGACATTGAAGGAATAGTGATTCTTTAATTAAAAGCCTTTTATTAAATCTAAATTAAATATTGACATTGCCAGGATTCAATAAGCCCACACATTCCTGATTAACATTTAGTTAAAAAAACAATTTAAATATTCTACATCTGAAATGAAAAATGAATAAATTGTTCTACTTTCGAATAAATGATTAAAAAACTAATAACTTATTAAATGATAGATGTAATTGATTTTGGATTGACTCGTGATGGAGAAAAAGTACAACTATTCACCCTTCGAAATAAAAACGGACTAACAGCAAAAATCACCAATTACGGTGGAATACTTACATCATTCATTCTTCCATTGCCAAATGAAGAAAGAAATATTGTTTTAGGTTTTGACTCTCTTGAAGAATATACAAGTGATGATTACCTAAGTAACTATCCTTATTTTGGGGCTTTAATCGGTCGTTTTGGAAATCGAATTAACAAAGGTATAGTTACCCTTGATGGGGAAGAAATCCAACTTCCCTGCAATCATGACATGCATCATTTACATGGTGGTAACATTGGATTTGACAGAAAAGTATGGAAAGCCGAAGTCATTAATAATGAAGATTTAAAATTAAGTTACCTGAGTCCTGATGGGGAAGAAAATTTTCCGGGTAATTTGAGTACAGAGGTGATTTATAAACTTACTGATGAAAATGAGTTACAGATTCATTACAAAGCAGTAACTGACAAAACAACTCCAATCAATTTAACTCAGCACTCTTATTTTAACTTATCAAACAATTTTGAAAGTATTCTGAACCACAAACTTCAGGTTGATACGGCATTCATTTTAGAAACCAATGATTTTTTGATTCCTAGTGGTAAAATATATGATATCAGAAAAACTCTTTTCGACTTTCAAACAAAAAAATCGATTGACAGAGATATTGAAGATATCGAGAATTACGATGATTGCTATGCTTTTGGAGAATCGACTGAGACTCCTAGAAAAGTAGCTGAACTTTCCGATAAAGACGATGTTGTAACGATGGAGATTGCGACAACATTACCTGGATTACAGGTTTATACCGGAAAATACATCACTGCAGGAAAATTCGGACCATTCTCAGGAGTTGCTTTGGAAGCTCAAGGATATCCTGATGCTCCAAACCATAAGAACTTTAAACATGGCTGGTTAAAACCTGGTGAAGTCTACCAACATCAAACAAACTACAAACTTATTTTCTAATAAAATATCAAAGGCTGTTTCGATAAGATTCAGCCTTTTTTTCTTGACAAAAAAATCGTGTTTTCAGAAAAGCTTGACTTCAAAAAAATAAACAATCTGTAAGTACAATTTTATTATCTGAAAGAAAAAACTAATATTGCGACTTCAGATTTCAAACTTGTATTTAATAAGCTAATCACAACTATGCTAACTGATATCATCATTGTTCTCGCCATAATGGTTTTAGGAATCGGAATTGGACTTATCATTGGTAACAGAGCCAAGATTATTAAAATTGTAGGTGTTTTAACTTCATTTTCAATTTTCCTGTTGCTTTTCCTTTTAGGCATTGGTGTTGGTACAAATAACAAAATAATAAACAATCTTGATTCTATTGGAATCCAAGCTCTTGTTCTATCATTGGGAGCCATTCTTGGATCACTAATTTGTGCATACCTTACTTACAATCTGTTTTTCAAAAAGAAATAAGACAAAAACTTATAATTATAATCATATGAAACGTCCATGTTAAAGTGATTTTGACACACAGGAGGATGATTATTCCAGCTTGGTAAGTTCCATATGGCAAATCAAAAACAAATTATAATCATATGAAAGGTAGCTTAATCATACTCAGTTTTTTTGTTTTAGGATTAATTCTCGGACTAACCCGCTTTCTTCCAGAAAGCCTTTTGGAATCAGATTTCAGTATTTATGCTCTTTATCTTCTCATGCTTTTAGTCGGAATTGGAATTGGTACCGATCGCAACTCATGGAAAGTGATTCGTGAGATTAATATTAAAATTGTATTGGTTCCCATTTCGGTTATTGTGGGTTCTTTGCTTGGCGTTTCTGCATTTTCCGCTCTCCTTTCTAATATTAGTATTGGGGAAGCTATGGCAGTAGGTGCCGGTTTTGGCTACTACAGTTTATCGAGCGTAATGATAACAGAATTTCATAGCGATACGCTTGGCGTTATTGCCCTGCTTTCGAATATTATCAGAGAAATTTTAACGCTGTTAGCGACGCCTTTATTTGTTAAATACTTTGGCAAATTGGCAGGAATTGCTTCAGGCGGTGCAACAGCAATGGATACTACACTACCTATCATTGTGCGATATTCTGGAAAAGAGTATGCCATTATCTCTGTATTTAGTGGTATTGTACTAACCATTCTTGTTCCTGTAATTGTGCCGTTAATTCTTCAATTCTTATAATTGATTCATAAATGAGATCAAGGCATTGACTGCTTTCAGTTTAAACTCATTTTAAAGAAGATATAGAGAATAACTTATCTATTTTTTTTACATTTACCTCAAACTAACAAAGCAAATAGTATGTTATACTATAACAAATTCATTCTTCTATATAATTGCTCCTACAAAGGTTTGTACGAGTGTTGGATTTGTTAAATCTATACAGCTCCCCCTTTTACAACTTATTTTGTTCACCCTATTTTTAAAAGATTATATTCTTTTTGGAATTCTTGTATTCCAATAGATGTAATTTAAGAGTTTACCAGCTGAACAAATTAGCCACATTCGTTTTGTGATTATTAATTCGTGCGTAAGTTGACTTACTACGCCACAACCATCAACAAACCCAAAACTACTTAAGATGTTCTCAAAAGAAACTTACATTAACAGACGAAATAAGCTTAAAGCTGAAGTTAAATCAGGAATTCTCCTTTTTCTTGGCAACGATGAATGTGGAATGAATTATGCCGACAATACCTATCAGTATCGTCAGGATAGTACTTTTCTATATTTCTTTGGTTCGGATTATGCCGGATTGAATGCGATTATCGATATCGATGAAAATCGTGAAATCATTTTCGGCGATGAATTAACAATCGACCATATTGTTTGGATGGGTTCGCAGCCAACAATAAAGGAAAAGAGCCAAGCCGTTGGTATTAGTGAAACAGCGCCAATGTCCGATCTAAAACCCTACCTTGATAAAGCAGCAGTAAAAGCCAGAACTATACATCACCTGCCTCCTTATCGACCAGAACATCAAATTAAACTACTCGATTTAATACAAATACATCCAAATCTTGCATCTAAAAATGCGTCAATACCATTTATTCAGGCCGTTGTAAATCAAAGAAACTACAAGTCTGATGAAGAAATTATTCAAATAGAAGAAGCTGTAAACATCACCGGAGAAATGCATCTTGCAGCCATGCGAATGGCTTGCCCGGGAATGAAGGAATATGAAATTGCGGCTAAAGTTCAGGAAATAGCAATTAGCATGGGAGGACAAGCATCTTTCCCAACAATTGCCACCATAAACGGACAAACTCTTCATAATCACTACCATGGAAACACATTAAAAAGTGGTGATATGCTTTTACTTGATTGTGGTGCAGAAAATGGAATGCATTATGCAGGAGACATGTCGAGTACTTTCCCTGTAGATAAAACGTTTACAACCCGTCAAAAAGAAATTTACCAGATCGCTTTAAATGCTCACAATGCAGCCATTGCAAAATTACAACCTGGAGTTAGCTTCAAAGATGTTCATCTTACCGCTTGCCGCACTATTGCAGAAGGAATGAAACAAATGGGTTTCATGAAAGGAAACCTTGACGATGCAATCCAACAAGGTGCTCATGCGCTATTTTTCCAATGTGGAACCGGCCATATGATGGGAATGGATGTTCACGACATGGAAAACTTAGGAGAAGTTTGCGTTGGCTACGATGGCAAAGTAAAAAGCACTCAATTTGGATTAAAATCCTTGCGCTTGGGCAGAGAACTTGAACCCGGATTTGTGCTAACAATTGAACCGGGAATCTATTTTATTCCTGAATTAATAGACCTATGGAAAGCGGAAAAACGTTTCGAGGAATTTATCAATTACGATAAAGTAGAACAGTACAAAGATTTTGGTGGTTGCCGAAACGAAGAAGATTTCTTGATTACTGCTGATGGTGCTCGCTTGTTGGGAAAACCAATTCCTAAAAGCATCGCTGATGTAGAAAAAGAAAGAAACTAAAGCTATTTTACAAACATTATCAGTTACACTCCACATGTTTTCTAAAATAACTAATCAATGAACCTTAAACAAATCACATTCCTTCTGATTGGATTTATTATAGTTAGCAGCATCTCTTGCGAACAAACAAAACCAAAAGATCTGCTGAACCAACTTGAGGAAATCCCAGGTGTAAGTGTGAAAAAAATTGCCGGAGACACCATATTTTTGGAGTACTATGAACTTTATTTTACTCAGGATCTTGATCATCTAAATCCCAAAGCGGGAACATTTCAACAACGAGTCTTATTGGGGCATCAGTCTTTCGATCAGCCTATGGTTGTGGAACTGGAAGGTTATAAAATTTGGTCTGATAAAGCTGGAGAATTGAGCAAATTACTGAATGCAAATCAATTGACCATTGAGCATCGTTACTTTAAAAATTCAATGCCTGACAGTTTGGATTGGCAATACCTAAACATCCAACAAGCTGCTACCGACCAGCATGTTATCATTCAAGCTTTGCAAAAAATATATCCTGGGAAATGGATATCGACCGGAATCAGTAAAGGCGGACAAACAACCATTTTTCACAGATATTTTTATCCTGATGATGTTGATGTTAGTGTTCCTTATGTTGCTCCACTAAATCTGGCTCGTGAAGACAAAAGAATCCACGAACACCTTGCCACTGTTGGCAGTAAAGAAACCAGAGGTCAGATTTATCAATTTCAATTGGCTTGCTTCAAAAACAAAACAAAATTACTTCCTCTTGCTGATGCATACGCAAAAGAGAAGAACTATTCTTTCTCGATGGGCTTAGAAAGAGCACTTGATTTAAGTATTCTGGAATATCCATTTGCCCATTGGCAATGGGGTGGAATTGACAGCATTCCCGATAATAATGCCAATTCTCAAGAGCTTTCCGAGCATTTGTTTAAAGTATCAAGTATCGATTTTTTTGATGTAAGCAGCATCAAACGACTTCTGCCATTTTATCATCAGGCACTAAGCGAGATTGGAATGTATAGCTATGAGGTAGCTCCTTTCAAACAATACTTGAATGATGAGAAGGATATCACTTTCGATTTTACTTTCCCTAATGAACCCATCCGGAAATTTGATGCCTCATCCATGATTAAAATTAACAAATGGCTGCAAACAGATGCGGAAAAAATATTGTTCATTTATGGCGAGAACGATACATGGTCGGCAACAGCTGTTGATCTGAAAGGAAATGAAAAATGCAAAAAGTTTGTGAATCCTAAAGGTTCTCACAAAACAAGAATCAATAGCTTCCCTCTCGAAATGAAGAAAGAAATTGTAAGCACTTTGGAGGAATGGTTGAATGTACAGCTATCAGTTAACAATGAACAGTAATCATTACTGTAGATAATATATTAGAAGTACCCAACGAATCAAATACTGAGAATAATCGAAATTAAATCCGCTCCAATATTCCCTATCGAGAAGAGAATTTGGAACAAGACATAAGAATTAAAAAAACGGATGCCCAATACTGAGCATCCGTTTTGCTTTATCAACTTGCAATGAAATTACATCGCCTTTTTCATTGGAGACATTACCACTTCAATTTTTGCAGGTGTTGCAAAATATTTCTTGGCAAATTTCTCTATTTTCTCTTTCGTAATCGAATTGATCATTTTTTCGTAATCCTCAGTACTCATCATGTCCTCTTCGTACACATAATAACGATTGATAGCATTTAACCAATAGCCATTTTTACGAAGATTTTCCTGACGTACCTTAATGAAGTTTTCCTTCGTTTCGTGTAAGTCATCCTCATTAACACCTTCGTTAAAAAGAGTCTGAATCTCGTTATAAACAATACCTTTTAATTTTTCAGCTTTCGCAGGATCGGTATCAAAACGAATCAGTAAATTGTATTCTTCACGTGGAAATTTATCTACTCCTGCACGAACACCTACGCCATAAGATCCCCCCTCTTTTTCACGAATCACCTCAAGATATCTCTTATCTAAAAGTTTGGCAACTACATCCATCATCACTGAATTCTCTCTGGAATATTCAATATCTCCGTGAAAATCAATATTGATCGTTGTCTTTGGAGTTTCCATCTCTCTCTCAAAATGGTTATAAGTATCTTTTTCAGGATAGTCAACACCATTGTCTTTCCAATTATCCTCACGGTCGATATCCTTAATGCTTCCCAAATAAGCTTCAATCATTGGTTTTGCCTGCTCTGCATCTATGTTTCCTACAAAAACAAATGTAAAATCACTTGCATCAACAAATCGCTCCTGATAAATGCGTTTCATGGTTTCAAAATCCAATTTATCAATCATATCTGTGTCAAACAAAATTGTTCTTGGATCATGATTGGTAGATGTCATTGATACGGAATCACTAAACGCTTTATTCACATCAGCCCCCATATTGGCAACATAGGCCATATATCGTCCTTTCAGTGCGCTAAAAGCTTCCTGATCGAATCGTGGCTGCTCAAAATACATGTGCACCAATTGCAATAAGGTCTCAAAATCCTTTACGGATGAATTCCCGTTAAGTCCTTCAGATAATTCACCTACATATGGTGATACCTTAACCTCTTTACCAATCAATAATTTCTGAAGACTTACCTGATCAAATTTCCCCAATCCAAAATTAGAAACAAAGCCACCAAGCATTTCTGCAGAAGGTAAATCTTTAACCTCATATAATGAATTTCCACCTTTACTAAAAGCCTTTAAATTAATTTCATTCTCCTTGAAATCTGTTTTTTTCACAACTACAGTTGCTCCATTAGCAAGTGTCCATTCTGTAGCATCTAAACTCTTCAAGTTCGATTCTTTTACAACTTTCCCAACCTTAGGTTGTTCTGAAAGTAAAGGTTCGTTTATAACCTTATCCTCATAAGGTGTTAGTTCCATCAGCTTCACTTTAGCAACCACTGCAAGTAGTTGTTCTTTGCTTGGCAATTCTAATCCTTCCTTTTCAGGAGCCGATAAGGTGATAACTACATTCTCATCGGTGATCCATTCTTTTGAAATTGCATTTACTTCCTCTACACTAATACCGGGAAATAATTGTTTCATTGCTTCAAACTCAAACTCAATACCCGGAACCGGCTCATTGGTTAAGTAATTTTGCTGATAGCCACGAACCAATCTATCATTGTTTTGTTTGTTTCTCTCTTGGTAAGCTCTTTCCATTTGGCTCAACATGGCTGTTTTAGCACGTTCCAATTCCGAAGCTACAAGACCATATCTTTTGGCTCTTTCTGTTTCCTGCAAAAGAACTTCAATTCCGCCCAAAATATTCTCCTCTTTAAGAGTAACACCATTTTGAAAAACATCCATTTTTCGGGCTTTGTTGTAGTATGCTGCATAGCCACTTATAAATGGTGCATTTCCTTTTTGGAGTAGTTCGTTATAGCGATCTCCAATTACACTTGAATAAAGATCTTCGATTAAAAGCTTGCGGTAATAGTCAAGATTTTTTTCGGCAAAAGGAGTCGCATTGTGTTTGTAAACAATTTCAAAACCAATGCTACTGGCTTCAGGATCTGTAATTACACCTACAATTGGTTCCTTATTTTTAGGAACATCGAAATACACTCTTTCTTCTGGATTTTCAACAGCTGGAATATGTGCAAACATATCCTTTATTTTCTGCTCAAATTTCTCTGCATCGATATCTCCGACAACAATAATTGCCTGTAAATCGGTACGATACCAATCATGATAAAAATCCCTGATTACCTGATGATCAAAATTATCAATCACATCAAGATCTCCAATAACATCACGTTTTGCATATTTAGAGCCCTGATAGACTAATTTATTTTTTTCTAAATAAATACGCATTCCACCTGAACGACGAGTTCTCCATTCTTCATGAATAACCCCACGTTCGCTGTCAATTTCCTCTCCATCGAGGCTTAAGTAATTCGACCAATCGTGCAGTACTAAAAGGGTCGAATCCAGAAGGTTTTCATTCGTAGTAGGCACATTGCTTAGATTGTAAACCGTTTCGTCAGTGCTGGTGTATGCATTAATATTACGTCCGAATGCTACGCCATATTTTTCTAAATAATTCAGAACGCCTTTTCCTGGAAAATGTTCAGTTCCATTAAAAGCCATGTGCTCCAGGAAATGAGCCAATCCGTTCTGACTATCATTTTCCAATACCGCCCCCACATTCTGAACAATGTAAAAGCTTGCCCGATCTTTTGGCTCTTCATTGTGTCGAACATAGTAGGTAAGACCATTGTCCAGTTTTCCTGTTCTCACATTCGGATCCATAGGAAGTTTAGCATTCGTATTGTTTTGAGCCGACAACATACCTGTTCCTGTTACGGCCAAAACAGTACAAAGACTGATTTTGCTAAATAAATTTTTAATCATTTGTGATTTATTTTAGTGATTTGGTTTCAACTTACACAACATAAGTGCAAGTCTTGCTTAAAGTAAGCAAACAATTACCTACTTAACAAATAGCTTAATGATTTTTAACACTATGTAATTACTGTGCTTACACTTCCATTTTAAAAATAGCATTACATAGAATAATTTACGCGCCAATTAACACATACTCGATTTAACAAATACGATGTATTGGAATTTGGTGGGTTTGAAATTAAGCTTACGCCCTTTCAGGGCTTAAATTATCATCTATCATTACAACGGGCGTTGCCCATTGCTAATGCTTTAGGCCTTTCAGGCCAAACAGAAAATGAACTTTTAGAAAATTACCATAAAAAACTGATCGTCTCAGATATAGGGTGAAAGCCTATGAATAAAACCAAAACAATCAATCAGCCATATAAATGTGTAAACAATATAGCAATCGCTTACTCACCAATTAATATATCCGCGATTTAACAAATACTATATGTTGAAATTTGGTAGATTTAGAAATAATAAATGAATACGTAATATTTTCCCTGAAAGGGATATAGCATCAACATAGGGTGAAACCCTATGCATAAAATCCAAAACAATCAATCAGCCCTGTAAGGGCGTAAGCAATTTTCTATGGCTCAATCACTATCAAAAGTTTATGTACACATCACTTTCAGTACTAAAAACCGTCAAGCTTTAATTGATTCAAAAATTAAAAATTCCTTATTCGAATATATTGGAGGAATTTGCAATGGTTTAGAATGTTTTCCGGTCAGAGTGGGTGGCTATGTTGACCACATCCACATATTATGCCTATTGTCTAAAAAAATAACACAAATTAAATTGCTCGAAGAAGTAAAAAAACAATCTTCAAAGTGGGTTAAATCAAAAGGAAATCAATACAATAATTTTTATTGGCAAGATGGCTATGGAATTTTTTCTGTCAATCCCTCAGAAATTGATTTGGTAGTTGATTATATCGAAAACCAAAATGAGCATCACTCAAAAAAATCATTTCAGGATGAGTTAAGAGGTTTTCTTAAAAAATACAATGTAGAATTTGACGAGAAATATATCTGGAATTAAGCTTACGCCCTTTCAGGGCTTAAATTATCATCTATCATTACAACGGGCGATGCCCAGCTAATGCTTTAGGCCTTTCAGGCCAAACAGAATATGTACTCTTAGAAAATTTCCATTAAGAGTTGTTTGTATCTGAATAAAGTGAAAGCCTATGAATCGTATGCTAAATTATCAACCAGCCAGATAAAGACAAACAAAAAAAAGGAGCACCTTTCGGCACTCCTTTTCCTATTTTAAACAGAATTCTGCTTATTTTTCGTCTTTCTTTTTGGTATCCGAAACCTCATCGAATTCAACTGTTTCTTCATCTGCTACTTTTTTACCCAAGTAGTTTGGCAGTTCCATTCCAGCCATTTTAAATAGCTCTTCCATTGGAGGAATAGATCCCATCATGCCTTGCATAAAGTTAGCGGTAGATGTTTTACCGTCTTTTCCATTGCCATTTTCCCAAACAGTAACTTTATCAATCTTAATGTTCTTGATCGCGTCAACCTGAGTTTTAACCAATTCAGGTAACTTATCAGCAATCATCAACATTACTGCATCTTTGGCATCGCTGCCAGCAGCATGAACAAGCTTCTCGAAACCTTCAGCCTGCTTGCTCAAAATTTCAAAAATACCCTTACCTTCGGCTGCCATTTTCATGTAAATCGCATCAGCCTCCCCTTTCGCATGACGACGGGTTTGTTCAGCAATTGCCTCAGCAGCAATCTCAATTTTTTGCTTGTCAATCTCAGCAGGCACCACGACATTAGCAGTCTGCGTTGCTTTATCACGAGTTGCACGAGCATTTTCAGCCAATTGTTCAGCAGCATAAGCTTCCTCTAAAGCACGAGCCTGAGTTACTTTCTCAGCAGCAGATGCCAAACGTTCCGCTTCTGCTTCTCTCTCTCTTCTACGTGCATCAGAATTAGCAATGGTAATTTTTGCCGTATTCTCTCCTTCAACAGCCGATGCATCTGCCGCCGCTACCTGCACACGTTGTGCCTGATGTGCGTTTGCTTCACCAATAGAACCATCACGGTTTTTCTCAGCTACACTCTTTTTAGCATCATTAATTGCCTTAGCGGCAGCTTCCTTACCCAAAGCCTGAATATATCCCGATTCATCGTTAATATCGGTTACGTTCACATTAATCAGTTTCAGACCGATCTTCTTCAATTCAGCTTCCACATTGGATGATACAGCAGCAAGAAATTTATCACGATTGCTATTGATTTCCTCAATATCCATGGTCGCAACCACCAAACGTAACTGACCAAAAATAATATCCTTAGCCAAATTACTAATATCTGACTGAGACAATCCTAACAAACGTTCCGCAGCATTGGTCATCACACCACCTTCTGTTGAAACACCAACGGTAAATCTAGAAGGCACATCCACACGGATATTTTGTTTACTCAAGGCACTTGTCAAATTGATTTCAATCGAAAGTGGAGTTAGATCCAAAAAAGCATAATCCTGAATGATTGGCCAAATAAAGGCTGCTCCACCATGAATACACTTGGCTGAGCGGGATTCTGCATCGAGCCCTTTACCAACCTTACCATACACAACCAAAATGCGATCGGATGGACATCTTTTATATCTCTTAAAAAACGATACAATTAAAGCAAAGACTGCAATTACAACTACCGCAATTAACAGAACAACATATTCTCCCATAATAATTTATTATTAAAAGTTTATTTAAAAAGGTTTTACAATTAAAATTTGATCATTTAGAACATCTACAACCTGAATAACCGAACCTGTAGCAATGTCTGAATCACTATCAGTAACCGCATCCAAAGTTTGAACTCCCTGTACTTCAATTTGTACTTTTCCCATACCTTTTCTATTGGCAGGTATCGATAAATATACATTGCCAACTTTTCCTTTGGCATTATTAAGATCTAAGGTTCCTTCTTCGACCAATTTGCCCATAAAATACAAAATAGAAGCCATTATTGTCATCATAAGCAAACCAGCAAGAGTGGCGATTAATGTAGAAACACCAGCACCGAAACCCATGTCCAAACAAATAATACCTGTCCAACCAAACACTGCAAAAAAGGCAATTAGGTTTTTTAAGCTTATAAACTGAAAGTCAATTCCGGTATCTCCTTCCACAGCAGCATCGGCATCACCTTCAGCACTCATGTCATCAATATCACCACCAATGAATGTAAGTACGATCTGAATTATAAACAAAAGAGAAAATGGAATTGAAATGCTCCAGTAAATTTTTTCCACCATTTCCATTGAACCCCACCAATCTGAAATTTGTAGTATCATAATTATTGTTTTTTATTTAAGGATGAAAATAATAATAAATATCGACCTATTTTCAATTATGCTCAATGGAATTATTCTTTTTAGTTATATCCAAAATTTCACATGTTTATGAGTCATTTTTAACCGATAAAAAATCACGTCTATTAAAACAGTCTTAAACGCTACCCTTATTACTAAATCAAAGGCAATTGACTTGACTCATCCCTCAATTTACTATTTTCTTCAAAAAGAATAAAATACTAATCATGAAACACTCTAAACACTCCCCTTTGTCCCCTCTCAAGAGGGGAATTTGTCCAGCTTTATTTTGGAAGAAGCAAGGCCCATTTTCAAGGGAGATTCGGGGGGATCTATCCTGTTCGAAAATGTAAAAAACACTCACTTTATCCCCTCTCGAGAGGGGAATTAAAAAAAGGAGTACCAAACGGCACTCCTTTTCTGTGACTATTATAAGGCTTCTTGAATCAAGCTTCATTGATTTTCTCAATCTACCTTTTACCTTATTTTACATCCTCTTCAATCCAATTGGAACGGTTTGGATCCGCAGGAGCGACAACTTTATCACTAGATTTAGTCTCCAATTCTTCTAGTAGCATTTCAATTGCTTTTTGCAGCGATGGATCGATTCCTTTGGCAACCAAATGTGGTTCGTCGTAAACTTCAACATCAGGATATACGCCAACTCCTTCGATGATCCATTTCTGATTCTCGTCGAAAATACCGAATTGAGGAACAGAGATGTAACCCCCATCAACCAAACCAGCATTTCCTGACATTCCAACTAAACCACCCCAAGTACGAGTTCCGATTAGTTTCCCAAGACCTTTCTTTTTGAAATAATATGGGAACGCATCACCCCCTGAAGATGAGTAAGAATTGATCAACATTGCCTTTGGCCCATCGTGAGCAACTGCAGGTGTTTGATTAGCCACAAGACCTCTGCGATGCCAATACGACAATACATTACGATCTAAAAGATCGACCATTTGATCGGGAATAAATCCTCCGCCATTGTAACGATCATCAATAATTAAGGCTTGTTTATCGTGATAAGCATACATGCCGCGGTTTAATTCCCGGTTCCCTTCAAACGAAGTATTTGGCACGTGTATGTATCCAATCTTTCCTCCGGATAATTTATTCACTATTTCGCGACGCTCATTTACCCAATTCAGGTACATCAATTCCAATTCGCTTTCGATTGGTTTAATGGTGTAGCTTTTTGCTCCATCAAGGCTCGGCACACTATTCACGGTGATTTCGACCAATTTACCCAACTGGTTTTCCAAATACAAGTAAGGATTCACATCAGTACTTAAATCGTGACCATTGATACTTAGCAAATAATCTCCTTCCTTCACATTAACTCCTTGCTCTGTTAATGGAGAACGTCTATTTGGAGTCCAATTTTCGCCCTGATATATTTTAGAGATGATATACTTACCCGTTTTAGGGTCAGCTTTCAATTTTGCGCCCAACAATCCAGTCTCAACAGGCTTCACCTTTTCAAAATCACCATAATTCACATAGCAGTGTCCTGTGTTGGTTTCAGCTATAATCTCACCCAATATATAATCCAAATCGGCACGATGACTCACATATGGCAGTAATAGATTGTAGTTGGCTTTAATCTGATCCCAATCAACACCATTCATATTCGCAACATAGTAGAAGTCACGAAAAATACGCCATCCGTCGGTATAAATCTGATTCCATTCTTTTTTAGGATCAATCTTCATGTCCAAATCGTCCAAATTCAATTTGCCAACATCTGCCGACTGACCAGATGATAAATCGGTGATACCGTAAGTAGAACCGGCGTAATACAATATCTTATCTCCATTCCCAGTTAATGAATAACCAGAAACACGATCCAGAATCACCTCATCTTTTTCTTTTTCGATGATATAATGATGTAAGGCTCCCTCACTAATGTAAAGAATTCCTCCATCAACGGCTTCCAGATTATTGTAATTACCCGATGATAATGGCAATGCTGTAATTCGATTTGGAATTCCTTCAAAATCAATTTCAACTTTTACCTTCTCTTCCGCTTTCGCTTCCTCTTTTTTCTCTTTTTTCTTTTCTTCAATAAGAGGCTTATCTTCTTTCACCTCTTCAACATCATTCTTCAAAGCAAACAATTTTGGACCGTCTGCTTTTAGCGATATTGCAAAAATCCGAGTCGCCTTATTGTATAAATAATCGAACTCAAAACTTGAAAAATCAAGATTAAAATCACGATTCGACAAAAAGAAGATAAAGTTTCCATCTTTTGAAAATACAGGTGACGAATCACCGAAAGTATCATCTGTTAAATGAAAATTTTTGCCAGTAGACATCTGATGAACCCAAATAGCTCCTTGATCATTACTACTGTCTTTAACGTAAGCGATCCATTCCGAATCCGGTGAAAATGAAAAATCTGTAATCTCATTTCTCTTAGCTGTATCAACAACTTTTACTTCTCCACTTTCAACGTTTAAATATTTTAATTGTAGAGTACGATCGAAAAACAGCATGTACTTGCTATCAGGCGACCACTTGGCATCATACATCCAAGACGATGAACCAAAAGTAACCTGTCTCGCTTTTGCTCCTTTTTTATTCTCTAAAAGATAAATTTCGTATTCACCCGTAGCATCGGAGTAGTAAGAAATGTATTTCCCGTTTGGTGACCAGTTTGGAGAAGTTTCACGCACTCCCTGTGTTTGTGTTAGGTTGATACTGGGTCCGTTCTTAGCAGGAACGGAAAATATATCGCCACGAGCATCAAACAAAGCACGCTTTCCTGAAGGAGATACTGCAACTCCATTAATAAAATCTTTTACATTTTTATAGTAAGGCAGCGTATTCGGATTATCGAAGCTGATGTTAACAACAACACGTTCCTCTTTTCCTGTTTCCAGATTTAATTTGAATAGCTGACCGCCATTCTCGTAGGCAATCTGTCCATTTTCCCCAGAAGGCCACATCACATCAAATATTTTGTGATGAGTCATTTGAGTGATCTCTTTGCTATCAACATCATATTTGTAGATGTTCAACTTTAAATCACGATCTGATGCAAAATAAATAGCATTCTTATACCAGGAAGGAATCTGATCGGAACCCACAAATGTTGTGATTCTCTCTGATAAATCCTTTTCTAAATCATAAATCCATAAATCGGCGGCACGACCCCCTTTGTAGCGCTTCCAAGTACGAAACTCACGACTAATTGGAGCAAAACACATCTTTTTGGCATCCGGAGAAAACACTCCAAATCCTCCTTCAGGAATCTGTAAAGCCTGTTCCAATCCACCATCAATACTTACCTGATAATAGGTTCCGTTGCGCTCTCCAAAAGGAGTACGGTTCATACGCACCAAAATGGATTTACTATCCGGATTCCAGTCTAAAATAGCATCATCGAATCCACCACGAGGCGGCATCAGTCCAACTGAATTGTAATAGGTCAACTGCTTAGGCGTACCTCCTGTTGAAGGCATCACATAAACCTGACGACTGCCTGAATACTCGGCAGAAAAAGCGATCCATTGCCCATCTGGTGAAATCTTAGGAAACAATTCCATTCCCTTGTGCGAAGTCAATCTTTTGGCATCACCTCCATTGGAATCTACTGTCCAAATATCCCCTGCATAAACAAAAGCAATTAAATTTTTATTGATATCAGGATATCGCATTAGGCGAACATCATTTTCCGCCTGAACGCTTCCAATCATCCCCAATAAAACAAAACAAATTGCGGCAATTTTTACATTAAATTTTAGCATTGTAATTAAAAGTTTGTGTGAATATACTTTAGGTGTAAACTTTTGGTCTTTCTCTGTACTAAAGAAAGTATGGTAAAATAGCATTCATTAATTTAAAATATTCATAATAGGTAGTAAACTGTTTTAAAATTTAATGATTTCACTAAGTCTTTGCTTATTTCAGTAAAGCTTTGGTTTTTTTATCAAAGGCTTAACTGGTTTTACGAAAGCTTTGGTCATTTTATTAAAAGCTTTCATTATTTTACGAAAGCTTTGATAAATTCAGTAAAGCTTTCGTTTTTTCACCAAAGGTTTTAATGAATTTAAGAGAGTTTTACTAAAATCACCAAAAACACTCCGAAACTAAAAAACTGTTTTAAAATTTATCCCTTCCCCTTAAGCTAAAAGCCGCATTATTGTGTTAATGCATTTTTAAACAGAACCACTACAGGCATCTAATCTTGCTTGATTACAGATCTTTTTTCTTCGATAAAAATTTCAAAAAACAAATTTAAACAGCTTCTAAAGAATGTATGGCAAAAATAGCATTCTTAATTTTAAACATTCATCATTAATAGTGTCCTAATAGATGCCAGTCAACCGGCAATCTAAATAATATCCAAAAAAGTAATCATTTGCTTTAATTCGATCTAAACGAATAAATTAGAACGACTCCTCAAAAATCTTTAGATCGTAATTGACTCATAAATATATAAGTTTTCGTGAAGCTATAAAAAAAGTGGCAAACCTAAAAAAGGAATGCCACTTTAAACCCAGTAATAAATCTAAAACTATAATTCAATAAGGCTTATGGCTGCGCCACCACCTTCTGCTAAATGATACTTTAAACTTGAAGTACTACTTACTTCCATTTCAACAATTTTAAATTCCGTAGGATTCTTATCCCAATGAGCATTTTCCCCATCCAAATAGAGTGTTGCTTTGTATTTTTTACCTGGAGTAAGGAAATCTAAACTGAACTCCATATCACGTGCATTTTCATCCGTTATTGATCCTACAAACCAATTTTCAGAATTACGATCTTTACGGGCAATGGTCACAAAATCACCAATTTCACCGTTCAAAACTTTACTGGTTTCCCAGGTAACAGCTACATCACGAATGAATTGAAATGCATCGTTTCCTTTGTAATTCTCAA
This sequence comes from Labilibaculum antarcticum, assembly GCF_002356295.1. Classification (NCBI taxonomy): domain Bacteria; kingdom Pseudomonadati; phylum Bacteroidota; class Bacteroidia; order Marinilabiliales; family Marinifilaceae; genus Labilibaculum; species Labilibaculum antarcticum. Next base: position 998,597 of record NZ_AP018042.1, read on the forward strand.
TTAAATCGGGCACCATTTGAATCGGACTGTTAATAACCACATACAAAGCCAATTGCTGAGCAAGAGTTGTGTTCACCTGATTGTTTGGTTTATATGGTGTTAACTTGATATTGAAAATACCAGGCGTATAATCAATAGGACCTGCCAACATACGAGTAAACGCAACAATTGATAAATGCTCCGGCGGATTTCCTCCATCGCTTGCCCATGCATTAAATTCTTGTCCGCGCAATCCTTCACGAGAAATAATATTTGGATAGGTACGACGCAAACCTGTTGCTTTAATTGGCTCGTGAGCGTTAACCGCAACCTGGTATTTAGCACCAGTTTCAACAGCTCTTCGGTAATTGTTCACCATCCATTGTCCGTGATGATATTCTCCTTTCGGGATAATCTTACCAACATATCCTGTTTTTACCGAGTGAATTCCCAATGAATTCATCAATTGATAGGCTGTATCCATTTGCTGGTTGTAAGTTCTGGGAGCTGCTGAGGTTTCGTGATGCATGATCAACTCAACACCTTTTTCTTTTCCGTAACGAACAACTTCCTTTAAATCGTAGTCGTCGTATGGTGTTACAAAATCGAATACTCCTTCGCGATCCTCAAAACCGATCCAATGCTCCCAACCTGTGTTCCATCCTTCGACCAAAATACCACCAATGTTATTTTCCGAAGCAAAATCGATCAACTCTTTTGCATACTCGGTTGTGGCACCATGTCGGCCATTTGGCTTCAAACCTGTTGCGGTATTCATATCCTGAGATGCTCCGTAATCCCAGGTTTTTGTTCCCAAATGCATATCCCACCAGATACCAACATATTTCATGGGTTTAAAATAAGACACCGATCCAATTTTATTGGGTTCGTTCAAATTAACGATCAAGTCGGATTCAATAAGACCTCCTGCATTTTCAGAAATTTGAATGGTTCTCCAAGGTGTATTAAAAGGAACGGCTCTTTTTACTTTGTAGCCCGTTATATCCGAACCTACCAATTCACTTTCCAGCATCAACTTCTCTTTGTTTACCTTCAAGGTCATTCCTGCATAATCAGTCAGATTTGCTTCATGAAAACTCAAATAAACACCTTCTGCTGTTTTCATAGTAACAGGAGTGTTCACAGCATTTTCAGGGATATAAGATTGAGCCAAATTATCATTGGCTCGCAAAGCTAGAGCATCAATACCCGTTAGTGAAGTTGTATGATACAAATGTTCGTAAATATCCCAGTCACCCGGAATCCACCATACCTTATGATCTCCGGTAAGATTAAACTGTGTGTTTTCGTCGGTAATAATCGCCTCTTTCATGGCTTCTTGTTCCGGAAACTCATAACGAAATCCTAGCCCATCGTTATAGACCTTAAATACCAAATTCATTTTTCGGTTTGGCGCCTTTTGCTCTTCTAAAGCCAAACTCAATTCATTGTAATGATCTCTCACAACTCGTTTCTCTCCCCACTGCATTTCCCAAGTTGAATTACTTGATGAAAGTTGGGAGTCAACAATTTTCCATCCTTTTTCGATAGAAGGCATATTCTGAAAATCGAAACCCAAAGTAGAAGGATTAATTACTTTTTCACCATTGAATAAAACCTCGTAAGTGGCTTGTCCTTCCACCATACTGAATTGAACGCCAATTTTTCCATCCGGCGATTCAACATTCTGGACTGGTTTGCTATTGGCACAAGATGTCAATATCATTGCAAAACCAGCAATCAGGTAAAGAATTGATTTACTTTTCATATTGAAGCTAAAGATTAGTATATAAAATTCTCAAACAAAATCTCCTCTTTGAGCAAGTTCAGAATTTAATACCAAAGTAAGTAGAGAATAAGAGGATTAGCTAAATACTAATTGAAAATATAGATGGATTTCATCTTATTAAAACAATAATACATTAATTTAATGAAAGTTACGTCATAAATATTCTTCAGGAAATATAGACTATATATCAAGGTAAACTAAGGTTTAGTCAACGTAAACAGTCTACTAAACCTATAATAATTTCAATTTTTGAATTAGATCAATGAGATTTAATTTTGCTTGCCTTTAAGTCAGGCGGACTGTCACTTTTTTATTCATTCATAATTTGCACGGGTATTCATGATCTCGCACAGCTCGGTACCTTAGATGAGAAAAGTAAGCAAAAAAGCGAAAGTCCTTGAATAAGATTTTCATTTTTCAGGAAAAAAAACTTTATTTAAATAGCACCAGACACCAATTATTCATCAATTCTAATTAAAGTTATTTTCTTATTCAAATAAATAAATAGTAATCAATAAAAATTACACTACTTTTAAACATCTTTTTTTTTATGATATCACGATTAATCTTAAACGCATGAAATACCTAATCATACTTTTGCTTTTAACAGTAACAACTACAGCTAGTATAGCTCAAAAATATGAATACCCAATTTGTCCTAAACAAACTGTTGTGGACACCTTTTTTAATGCATATACCATTTCGGAAAACTATAGATGGCTGGAAAATGTGAGGTGTGATAGCGTGGTAGAATGGATTAAAGCTGAAAATAAACTCTCAGATAAATTTACCGGGAAAGCCTCTGCAAAATACATGACGAAACAGCTTATTAAGAAATATTCTTACATGAAGACAATCAGAGCACAAAAAAAAGGGCCCTACTATTTCTCCTACTATGTTCGTAACAAATTTGCTTCTGCAGGACTCTATATGGGCACTAAAATGGATGATATTAACCAACTCCTAGTGGATCCTAATTTTAATACAAAGAACAAAAAAACTGATATTAAAGATTTTTCTTTATCTAAAGATTCAAAGTTTTTGTGCTACTTAATAAATAGAGACGGAACTGACTGGATGGAAGCTAAGGTAATATGTCTTCCTTCTGGAATCCAAAAAAAAGATCATTTAACCGGTATAAAGCATTCATCTATTTCATGGCGAGGCCATGGTTTCTTCTATTCAAAATATCCATACAACGGAGAATTCTCAATGACCTCTAGTGAAGAAGTTTACTATCACAAACTTGGAGACGAGCAATCTCAGGACCAACTAATTTTTAAAAGAAAAAATCCAAATATTCAATTTTCCTTTTCAACAACATCTAATGAAAAGTTTTTTATCCTGAAAGAAGAAACCGAATCGTGTTACAACTATTTTTTTATCGATTACTCATCCAAAAGCCCATACCTAAGGCCACTTTTAATGAAACAAAAATCCGGTTTTTCGGTTATAGATAGTCATAACAATAAAATAATTGCAAAAACCTTCAAGAATAATAATGGTGGTTCAGTTGTTGAAATTGATCCTTATCATCCATATAATTGGAGAGAAATTGCTCCTGCATGTTTTGATGGAGTTCTCTTAAATTGTAAAATAAAAGAGAATGGAATCCTATGTATGTACCAAAGCAATCAACATCCGGTATTAAAAATGTTCAATTTTGAAGGAAAAGCACTACGTCAATTGGAATTACCTGATGCTAGCTCAATTACGAATGTGAACAGTGCCATTGATAATGATGAAATATTCTTCTACAATCAACAATATACGACTCCACCTCTTCAATACCACCTTAATACTACCACATTCAAAATAAAACCAGGAGAAACCACGATAATAAATTACAATTTTAAAGATATTGAATACAAACCTCTCAAATATAAAATAAATGACAGCCTGAGCATTCCAATTACTTTGGTTTACAAAAAGGGACTAAAACTTGATGGCAATAACCCGACCTTACTAAAGGCTTATGGAGGATTTGGTGCAATATCATCACCCTCTTTTGATTCAGGTGTGGTTTACTTTATAAACCAAGGAGGAGTATATGCTTTTGCCAATATCAGAGGAGGTGGTGACCTTGGTGAAAAATGGGCCAGAGAAGGAAGACGATTAAACAAACAAAATTCAATTGACGATTTTAATGCTGCCGCAGAATTTCTCATTCATGAAAAATACACGAACCCCAATAAATTAGGAATAACCGGTTCTTCACACGGGGGGTTAATAGTTGCAGCAGCAGCCATTCAGAGACCCGATTTATATGCCGCAGTAGTTCCTATTGTTGCAGTAACGGATATGCTTCGTTTCGAGCATTTTACCGTAGGAAATTTCCATATTGATGAATTTGGTACCGTAAAAGATTCTCTTGATTTTATAAACCTAAAGAGCTATTCCCCTTTACACAACATTAAAGAGGATATAAATTATCCTGCCATGCTTGTAATGACATCTGAAAATGACGATCGGGTTCCTCCGTTTCATTCATATAAATTTGTTGCAGAATTGCAAAATAGAAGTGCACAAACCAATCCTATTTTACTGAGAGTTGAAAAAGATGCTGGACACTCAGGAGCCATCACAAACGTCTCTTTTACTGATAGTAAATCTGACCTGTATGGATTTATTATGAGAATATTAATGAATTAATTATTACAAAAAAAAGCGATAACCAATTACCGGCTATTGCTTTTCTGATTGTTACAAACTAATATTATCCTATTTGTTTTTTTGTATTGGGGCTATCCGCCCAAACTCGACATCATTTCTTGTCTTGAAACCAAATGGATTAAACCGACTTTATCTCCATGATTTTCTCATCGAAAACTTCATTTGATATCAATGAGCGATTCCTAATTTTGGTTTTGTAAGTATAAATTGTGTTGACCGAAAAATTAAGAATACTTGCAATTTTTTCATTGTCGTTTATTCCTAATCGAATCAAAGCAAAAATCCGTAAATCAGTATTCAAACACTGAGAATCTTTTAAAATGAGGCTATCCTTTTCTTCAAAAAGGAGATTGAATCGATTCACAAAATCTGGAAACAATTTCAGGAAAATCCGATCGAAATCTTCGAACAAATTCTCACGTTCCTTTTTAGAATTGTAATTTTTCAACTCCTGTTCTATCGCATCGTATTGCTTGGTCATTAATTGGCGGGAAATTGCTTTTTTCATTCCTTCCAATTTTTCAATGAACTGTGAGCTAAAATTAAAATAGTAACCCACATACTCTTCTTTTATTTTACTCACTTCCCGAAGTGTTTCATTAAGCTTTCGAAGATTAGTGTTACTCTCCAAAATTTCTTTTCGGGCTCTTTTTAATTCACTTACCTGGCGGTAAATGATTATTGCAAAAGTTATTAACAGCAAAGTAAAAATGGAAATAATAATGCTAACGGTAAATACCAAATCTTTCTCTTTCTCAACTTCTTTTAAAACAGCCGCTTCAATATCGGGTTGAATATAGGATATCTCTAACTGTCGGGCATTGCTGCCATAAAATTCAGCATCCTTCTTAGCTTCGGAGATAAATTTATTGGCTTTCTCTAAATCCCCGTCGTGAAAAAGGAGTTCCGCCAATACTCTTGCAGCCAAAGTCTCTTTTGTGGTAGACTGAATATCACCAACAACAGCTTTACAAAGATGATACTTTGCTTTTTCTTTATCCTGTAGTTTTAAATAAGAAATCCCCAATATACAATTGGCAATGGCAATCTGATGAGGGGTTAAATCTTTTTTATTTAGTAAGGATGTGCAATATTTTTGAACATCGTAACTGGCGCTGTTATTTTGACTTTTTAATGCCAAAGCCAGAATATAATCAAAAGAATCAGGATCGCCCTCTTCAACAATTTTCTTCACATATGAATTCCCAATTTCTCTGTATTTGGGCGCATAATATCCCCAGCGGGAATTGGATAAATCGTAATAGGCACGATAAGCTACAGAATAAAAATCAATGCGCTTTTGTTGATCCAACACCATCGGATCAATGGTCTGAATGCTGTCTATGGTTTCCTTGTATAATCCTCGGAGCAGAAGAATCAGAGAAATATTTGACTTGGCTTCTGCAATTTTTGATGCATCCTTTAAATGATAGGCCGTTTTCAATGCTAAATTCCCATAATGAAATGCCGAATCGTAAACAAAATACTTGTATTCTTTGGTCAATTTCACCAACAGTTTATACTCCTCGTTTTTTCGATCCTCAAAATTAGAATGTTGAAGGGAGTCTGTCAGCAATGCGATTTTATTCTTTTTTACCTGAACAATATTGTCTTTACTTTCAAGGTATCTATTTGTCTCAGCAAACTGAAATGCAAGAGAATCATTTTGGCCGAAAGAATTCAGGCTTATGAAAACAAAAAACGTTAGAATGATACTTCTGTACATGCTTATTAGATCTAGGTTTGCCGAACAACGAGTAAAAGTAAGATTAATATTTTCTGCAGCAAAAAAGCGAGAAGCAATTACTGACTGTGGCATTTTTGATTGTTACAAATCAATATTGTCCTATTTATTTTAAAACACTAGGAATATTTTAATTTCAGTTGGCTAAAGCCAAACTGCAATAGATAAAAAACAAAAAGCATTTACTGATATAAGTAGAAAATCAGAGTGTTTATTGTTCCTGTTTTCAAGCAATGGACTAATATGAGTTCTCATATACAAATAAAAACTACAATCATTGAGTAATCTTCCCAAAACACTCATCGATAAAAAACAATCAAACTTCTAAAATAACCCGGCAACGGTCTAAACGAATTGTTGTGCACAATTATTACATGAATCTTTGTTTTGAAATTTAAACAAAGGTAAAATGATAAAGCGTCTAATTTTAATTCAGTTTTTAATACTTATTATTCCTGGATTCCTAAAAGCACAAGAACAAGCATACACATTAGAAGCATGCATAAATTACGCATGGGAAAACAGTACCGAAATTAGCAGGGCAAGTAATAGTGTTGGTATCCAAAATGCTTATTTGGCTCAATCAAAAGCGGATCGGGAACCTAATTTATTCTTGAATGGGAGCCAAACAGTAAGCTCAACTAGAAGTTACGAGAATAGCGATACAGATGGAAGTTGGAACCGAAGTTCGAACTCCAATCTTTCCGTTTCCTTAAATTCTGAAATCACCCTGTATAATGGAGCAAAACTTAAAAACACCATTGCTCAAAATAAAACGAAGCTTGCTGCCTCAGAAACGGATATTCAAACTGAAAAGGAATTAATTAGCTTAAATATACTATCGGCATATATTAATGCTTTGCTAGTGATTGAGAATGTTAAAAACTCCGAAGCTCAACTTCAGTCAACTGAAAAGCAATTCGAATTGACAGAAGCACGTAAGTCGGCTGGGATTATTTCGACTTCCGATTTCTTAAATATTAAATCTCAATATGCTTCAGATAAAGCTGCATTTATTAATGCCAAAAATACACTTCGAATCTATTACGTTGCTCTAATGCAACTAATGAATATGCCTATTAACGATTCATTTACCATACAAGAACCCAATATTGATGCCTTACTAAAAGTTGCATCTGAATCGGACGCTAATTTAATTTACAAGATTGCTTTAGGGATACAACCAACCATTAAATCGGCTGAATTGAACTTGGAAAGTGCAAGAATGAATACAAAAATTGCACAAGCTGACGCATTGCCACAATTATCCTTGGGCGGAAGTATTAGTACCGGATATAATTCTGGTTTAGATCAGGTTAATTTTAGCGAACAGTTTTCCAATCAAATTAATCCATCCATCGGACTGTCCTTATCCGTTCCAATTTTTCAACGAAAAAAAATAAAGACCAATGTGACCATTGCGAATATACAAACTCAAAATGAGGAACTTAGTTTAGTCGATTTGAAAAACGATCTACGAAAATATATCGAGCAGGCTTGCATTGATGCTCAAATAGCAAGCAGTAACTATCTGGCACTTCAAGAGCAGTATGATGCAGAAAATGAATCCTACCATCTTTCCAATGAGATGTTTACACAAGGTATGATCAATTCGGTTGATTTTCTGACTTCGAAAAACAATTTAGTAAGTGCTGAGAACGAACTAACACAAGCAAAATATAATGTGCTACTGCAAAATAAAATTATTGATTACTATTTAGGCAATACAATATTATTTTAAATAAAATGATGATGAAAAAGATAAATCTTCCACACAAAAAACTGTTACTATCAATAGTTGGAATACTCATAATTGCGATTGTTTCAATCACTTATATCTCATGGGTAAAAAGCGAGCATGAATATGTTTTCGAAACTGAAATTGTAAAAAAAGGATCGCTAAGCAATACGATTACTGCGACAGGAACGCTGGAGGCTACCAATACTGTTGTGGTTGGTACACAAGTATCGGGAGTTATTGAAAAACTGTATGTCGATTTTAATTCGGTAGTTAAAAAAGGTCAATTGATTGCCGAACTCGATAAATATACATTGCAATCGAGTCTTGAAAATGCCCAAGCTGATTTAGATAACGCTCAAGCAGAATATGATTACCAAAATTCCAATTACCTAAGAATGAAGGTTCTTTTCGATAAAGATCTTTTAGCGCAAAGCGACTACGAATTAGTAGTTTACAACTTTAAAAAAAGCAAGGCATCCGTAAAATCTGCAAAAGCTAATTTGGATAGATCTGCTCGTAATTTAAGCTACGCGACCATCTATTCTCCAATTGATGGAATTGTGCTTAACCGCGCGGTAGAAGCAGGTCAAACAGTTGCAGCCAGCATGAATACACCTGAACTATTCACGATTACGAACGATTTAAAAGAAATGCAGGTGGAAGCGAATATTGATGAAGCAGATATAGGCATGGTAAAAGAAAAGCAACGTGTTGAGTTTACTGTGGATGCATTTCCTGATCTTAATTTTGAGGGTGAAGTATCGGAGATCCGATTACAGCCAAACGAATCTTCTAATGTAATCACCTACATCGTAATTATTACGGTAAGCAACCCTGATTTAAAATTGAAACCAGGAATGACAGCAAGTATTACCACTTATGTTGAGGAAGCAAATGATGTTCTGTTAATAGCAGGAAAAGCAACTCGTTTTAGCCCCAACCAACAATTACTAGATGACTATATGAGTAGCTTATCAGAGAATCAAGAAAAACCACTTTTGAATGAATCCAATACAAGAAATGATGAAAGTAGACCTAAGCCTCCAAAAAGAGACATGCAGGAATTAGACGATTCACACAAAAGGGTTTGGATAAAAAATGGGAATGAAATACATCCACAAGTCATTGAAGTAGGCATTGATGATTATTCAAATATTGAAGTCATATCAGGCTTAGAGGAAGGGAGTGTACTTGTTACTTCTTTTGAATTAGCCGATGGTTCTGAGATAGCAGTTGCATCGCAAAAGGATGAGGAGCAGAAAAGTCCCTTTGTTCAAGAGAGACCCAAACATAAAGCTGGCCAAGGAGGCGGTCCTCGTTAATCTTAGAATGGAGAAGTGAGCTATAAAACGAATAAAAAGATAAGTGATATGAAAAAATTGACGATCCTAATGATGGTACTCTTTGTGGCCACAAGCCTGCATGGGTTTGCACAACAGAAAGAGAATGCACGTGAAGAAGGACAGGAAAAAATAGAGACCTTGACAGATACACAGAAAGGGAAACTTAAAAGCATTCTATCAAATTACGATTCCCATTCACTCACAGCCGAAAATGCCAAGGCTATTCATAAGGCGTTTCGTGAGGCAGGCCTTCGTGCTGGCCCGGCAACAGCAGATGCCATCAGAGAGACTGGTTTTGATCCAGATAAACTGCGCGACTTAGCTCCGCCACCAGACATGGAAGGTGATCACAAGAGAGATGACAACGGAAGTACGCGGCTCACAGATCATCCAGCTCAGGGAAAAACAGGCTTCGCAGTTAGCAGTTCGGCAGTGAAAGCAGATGGTTCGTTAATGTCTGACTTTACGGGCGATGGCAGAGGCGTATCTATGCCACTTGAGTGGACAAAAGTACCAGCAGGCACAAAGTTTTTTGCACTGAATCTGTGGCATGTTCCTCATCCTTCGTCAGAACCTAACAAGGTAAAATCATATTGGGTGATCTACAATATTCCAGCTGATGTGCGTCAGCTCCCTGAAGATGTTAAAGGGTTAGGAATTGATGGTTACAACGATAAGGATAACACTGGCTATGATCCTATGAAGTCGAAAGGACCTGGTGTTAAGAAATACAATCTGACAATTTACGCGCTCTCAGCAAAGCCGACCTTCAGCACCAAAAAGGTTCAACGCTCCGATTTATTAAAAGCAATAAAGGGGATTACGCTTGATGAATGCACCCTGGAGTATACCTACGAAAGGGGAAAGGAATAAGACATCAGGAATCATAGGATTCCGTGAATGAAGATTCATATTTGAATTTAAAAGAGAAATTAATGAATATGCTAGTACACTTTTATACCAGTGGAAAATAAAAGTTCACTGAATCAATTCGTTAGCCCATCTCTAAAGGGAACAAATTGATTGTCCCTCACCCTTTAGGGGCAGGGGTAAAAGGGAAATCATTTTGCGTACTGGTATAATAAGGTATAAGCGAATTAATGAATCATTGAAAATGAACAACAAAGAAATCATATCAATAAAAAACCTGCATAAAAATTATCAGGCTGGCGAGGAAACCGTAAAGGCCTTACGAGGTGTGGATTTATCCATTACAAAGGGCGAATTCGTAGCCATAATGGGCACAAGTGGTTCTGGCAAATCAACTCTACTTAATATACTAGGATGCCTCGATTTGCCTTCTGAAGGTGACTATTTTTTGGATGGCGTAAATGTGAAATCATTAAATAGAAACCAGCTGGCCGATATTCGGAATCAAAAATTGGGTTTCGTATTTCAATCCTACAACCTCTTACCTCGCACATCGGCACTTGAGAATGTAGAATTGCCTTTATTATACAATCCGCTAGTTAGTAATGCCGAACGAAGGGAAAAGGCAGAGCAAGCATTAATTGCCGTTGGTTTAAAAGATAGAATGAAACATTTATCCAATCAAATGTCGGGCGGACAACAGCAAAGAGTTGCTATTGCTCGTTCAATGGTAAATAGTCCGGTGGTAATTTTTGCCGATGAAGCAACAGGAAATCTCGATACCCGGACTTCCCTTGAGATTATGGCTCTTTTTCAGGAATTAAATGAGAATGGAATGACCGTTTGTTTTGTTACTCACGAACCAGAGATAGCAGAATTTACCACGCGAAATGTCCTTTTTCGTGACGGTCTTATTATTAAAGACAACCTGATAACAAACAGACAAAATGCACTTCATGTTCTTGCTCAATTAAAAGAAGAAACGTATTCTTTTGGCAATTAAATTTTTCGCAATAAAAATTAAAAACGATGAGACTGATTAATTTATTTAAGATCGCCATAGCAGCCATTATTCGAAACAAAATGCGTTCGTTTTTAACCATGCTCGGTATTGTAATAGGTGTAGGTGCTGTAATTGCCATGTTAGCCATTGGCCAGGGATCGAATGCGAGTATTCGCGATACAATTTCCTCAATGGGAACCAACCTTATCAGTATAAAGCCGGCAAGCCAAAGCCGTGGCGGGGTAAATCAAGGGCAATCCAACTCACAAAAATTAGAAGTAAGCGATGTTTACTATTTGGAAAATAACAGCGAACTGATTAGTGCCATTTCTCCCGAGATTGATGACAGCGGTCAAATTGTATATGGTTCAAATAACTGGCCTACTCAAATTTATAGTGGAAATGAGCAGTATCCTTCAATTAAAAAATATGAAGTTGAAACTGGACGAATTTACACTTCGCAAGAAATAAAAAAGGCTGCTAAGGTATGCTTGGTCGGACAAACAATAATTGAGAATGTATTTACCGATGGTGAAGATCCTATTGGTAAAAGCATACGATTTAATAACATTCCGTTTAAAGTCATTGGTACTTTAAAGGAGAAAGGCAACAATACGTTTGGGCAAGATCAGGATGATATGATACTTGCACCTTATACGACGGTAATGAAACGTATTAACAGACAAACGTATTTACGCGCTATTGTTATATCGGCCAAATCGGAAGATCAGATTGCTGAAACAAGTGCTGAAATAACTCAACTGTTGCGCTTATCTCATAAATTAAAAGAGAGCGCAGACGATGATTTTGAAATTAGAACTCAAGAAGAACTCATTAGCAATTTTGGTTCCATATCAGAAATGATGTTGGTTTTGTTAGGATCCATTGCGGGCATATCCTTAATTGTAGGTGGCATTGGAATTATGAACATTATGTATGTGTCGGTTACCGAACGAACACGCGAAATAGGCTTACGGATGGCCATTGGAGGTAAAGGCAAAGATATTTTACAGCAGTTTCTTTTAGAGGCTACGATGCTGAGCGTTTTGGGTGGCATAATTGGTATTGTATTGGGTATTACCGCAACAAATATTGTAGAAAGTGTATTGGGATGGCCTGTATTAATTACAGTAGATTCTATTCTATTATCCTTTTTGTTTTGCACTTTCATTGGGGTGTTTTTTGGATGGTATCCTGCTCGCAAAGCAGCAAGAATGGAACCCATTGAAGCTTTACGACACGAATAAGTTTAATTGGACATTATAATTATCAATATATTTATAATCTTTAAATTTTAGTAAAATGAAAAAACATTTTTTTATTATTGCACTCGTAGGTTTTATAACCTTAAATTTCAGCGCCCTAATGGCTCAGGAACAACCAGACAGAAAACCACGACAAGAGCAAGTAGAAACACTTACGACCAAACAAATAAAAACGGTGAACAAAATTTTAGCTGATTACAATAGTGAATCTTTATCAGCAAATGATGCTAAAGCCCTTATGAAAGAAATCAAAGAGTCCAAAATTCCTGGAGGAAAAGGAGTCGAAAAAGCAATCACTGATGCAGGTTTTGATTTTGAAAAAATTAGAGAACTTGCACCCCCACCAGCAAGACCTAATAAAAGAAGATAAGAATAGTAATTAGAGTAAGGGAAAATCCCAGATAGATAATTTATAAATATCGTAAGCTATTAAATTATTTATTGGGGCTTACTCGTCTGAATTATTAAAACACAAAAGCAATAAAATCATTTAGGAGCATTGTATCAGTCGTTCTTTAAAAATAGTAAATTTACAATATGAATATTTCTAAAAACAGAATAGAAAAATGCTTGCCACATATTGCTGGCTTATTACTTTTTTCCATTCTCCCACTATTTGTATTTGATGGAAATAATGACCGGGATATTTTTTGGATGTATAGCTACTATTATCAATTACTATTTATGATTGTAGCTTTCTACGTTAATTATCTAATCATTGTACCTCGTTTTTTCTTCGAAAAGAGAAAAATATATTTCTTTGGTGTCATATTGCTGTTCGCTGTTTTATTGCTTATCGCATCGCAATATCTATACGAGCTGTTACAGATAGACAGTTTGAAGCATGTAAACATGATTGGTGGAAAAATTATGCCCCCGAAAAGGACCTTTGGTTTGCATCCTAAATTGGTCGATAATTTCTATTTAATGTTAGTTGTACTTGGTTTTAGCACTGGAATGGCTAACATACAACGCTTAAAAAACAATGAAAATGAACAGAAAGAAATTGAAAAAGCTCGTCTTAATACTGAGTTAGCCTTTTTGAAAAATCAAATCAGTCCTCATTTCTTTTTCAATTCATTGAATAATATATATGCGCTAATTGCGATTGATGGAGATAAAGCTCAAAAAGCCGTTGAAAAATTGTCTGGGTTAATGCGTTATTTAATCTACGAATCGGATATTAAAACTGTTGAATTAAAAAAGGAGTTTGAATTTATGCAAAACTACATTGATCTTATGCAACAAAGGCTAAGTTCAAAAATAGAATTAAATGTGAACATAGATAATAAATTGCCCATTGCAAAAATACCACCTTTGCTATTCATTCCTTTTATCGAAAATGCTTTTAAGCATGGGATAAGCTATCGCGAAAACTCATTTATTTCGATATCCCTTAAGGCTGAAAAGAATGAAATTATTTTTGAATGCACAAATAGTATTCCTCAAAACAAAAAGGAATCCGCCCACATAAAAGGTGGAATTGGCATTGTAAATATAGAAAAGCGTTTAGAACTCATTTATGGTAATCTGGCCAAGCTAAAAATAGATAAGGACACAAGCCAGTATATGGTTCATTTAACGATTCCATTAGAATTAGAAGTATGAACAAAATTACATGCATAGCAATTGACGATGAACCTTTAGCCTTAGGCTTAATGGTGTCTTATATCATAAAAACGCCCTATCTGGAATTGAAAGGAGAGTTCGATAATCCTATTGATGCGATGGAGTTTTTACAAGAAAATCCTGTGCAACTGATCTTTTTAGATATTCAGATGCCTGATTTTACAGGCGTGGAATTCGCACGAACACTGAATGAAGATTGTAAAGTGATTTTCACAACGGCATACGATAAATATGCTGTAGAAGGCTTTCAACTTCATGCACTCGATTATTTGTTAAAGCCCATTAGTTATGAGGTATTCCTTACTTCTGTGAAACATGCAAAACAGCATTTTGATTTAGTAAAATCAGTAGCTCCAACTAATTCAACTGAAACGGATGAAAACTATCTATTTGTAAAGGCAGACTACCAAATACAGCGAATTGAGTATGATGACATTCTATATGCTGAGGGATTAAAAGATTATGTGAAATTACATACCCTAAGTTCATCGAAACCAATTGTTTTTCATGCCACAATGAAATCTCTGGAAGAAAAATTACCAACAGACAGATTTATGCGAATACATCGTTCCTATATTGTGAGCCTCGATAAAATAAAGACCATAGAGCGCGACCGCATTCTTTTTGGGAAAGAACGTATCCCAATCAGCAAGCAGTATAAAGAAGTATTTGATGAATTTATAAAAAAGAAGTTTCTTTAGTCTGCCTGCACAGCCAACCTAAATTATAATTGCTTCACCGAACTTCGTTTCCTATAAATTAAAACACGGTATACAAGTCGAGTAAGCTGCCGCTAGATTATTAGCCTAGCGGGAAACTTCTCACCCCTCCTTTATATTTACATTTTCTACAGTAAAAAAGCGATAACCAATTACAGGCTATTGCTTTTTCTGATTGTTATCAACTAAAGTTTCAGACTATGAACTGAAACAAATCCGTTTTATCGTTCAGGTATTTAAAAATAAAGTTACGCTCGGTCATTCGTTGTTTCAGACGCTGTAAATCGGAAGGATTTTGCACTTCGATTCCGATCACTGCCGGGCCTTTCTCACGGCTGCTCTTTTTGTAATACTCGAAATGTGTGATGTCGTCACCAGGACTTAATACATCGTTTACAAATTCTTTTAAAGCGCCTGAACGTTGTGGAAAACGAACCATGAAATAGTGCTTTAAACCTTCATATAAGAGACTTCTTTCTTTGATTTCCTCCATTCGGGTAATGTCGTTGTTGCTTCCACTTAGTACGCAAACCACATTCTTCCCTTTTATTTCTTTTTTCATTAATTGTAAAGCGGCAATAGACAAGGCTCCTGCAGGCTCAGCCACAATTGCATCCTCATTGTACATCTGTAAAATGGTTGAGCAGATCAACCCCTCGGGAACAACCAGAATCCGATCCAGAACCTTTTCACATATTTTCCAGGTGAGATCGCCCACTTTTCTTACGGCAGCACCATCTACAAATCGGTCGATAGTATCCAAAGCTACATTGTCCTTTTTTTCAAATGCCATTTTCATGGAAGCAGCACCTTCGGGCTCAACACCAATAATTTTTGTATTCGGACTAAATTCTTTAAACCATGCTCCCACTCCGGAAGCCAAACCACCTCCGCCAATTGGCAAAAACAGATAATCGATGGGGTCATTAAATTGCTGCAGAATTTCCAAACCAATGGTTCCTTGTCCTTCTATTATTTTGGGATCATCAAACGGATGAATAATGGCTTGTCCAAGCTCTTTGGCATCTGCATTTGCCTTTGCCGAGGCATCATCAAAAGTATCACCGGTAAGGATGACTTCCACCTGATCACCACCAAACATTTTCACTTGCTTAATTTTCTGACGAGGAGTTGTTTCGGGCATGTATATTTTCCCGAAACATTTTAGTTTATTGCAGGAATATGCGACTCCCTGAGCATGATTACCCGCACTTGCACACACAATTCCTTTGGCTAGAACCTCTTTCGAAAGACTGGATATTTTATTGTAAGCTCCTCTGATTTTATAAGAACGAACCAATTGCAGATCCTCCCTTTTCAGATGGATGTTCGCTTTGTATTTAGATGATAAATTCAAGTTTTTAAGCAAAGGAGTTTCAAACACAACCTCCTGAACCAACTTACTCGCTTTTACGATATCCGCCATAAGCGGATAATAATTTTCTTTTGACATGACTCCCCCTTTTTCTATATAAAATAAATAAGCCTGAAAGTAACCAATTCCTTCAGGCTTATTTTTACTTATGATGTGTATTAACTAAGCATTCTTAATGTAATTGGCCAACCAATCTCCAACTTCACTCGTTGAGTAAGCTTTTTTACCGTCAGCAATATCTTCAGTAACAATACCAGCTTCCAATGATTTATCAACTGCTTCACGAATCAAAGCGCCTTCTTTCATCAAAGCAAATGCATACTCGAACATCATGGCAGCGGATAGAACTGTGGCACAAGGATTGGCAATGTTTTTACCTGCAGCTTGAGGATAAGAACCATGAATTGGCTCAAATACTGAAGTGTGAACGCCAACAGATGCAGAAGGTAACATTCCCATAGAACCTGAAATTACACTCGCCTCATCGGTAAGTATATCACCAAACATATTTTCGGTTACCATTACATCGAAACGTTTTGGCCAGGTAATTAACTGCATCGCAGCATTATCAACAAACATGTATTCTACTTCAATTTCAGGAAATTCAGGCTCAATTCTTTGAGAAACTTCTCTCCACAATCTTGATGTAGCCAATACATTTGCCTTATCGACAATGGTTAATTTTTTGCGGCGTTTTCCTGCATACTCAAATCCCAAACGAACAATTCGTTCAATTTCATCTGCAGAATAAACACAAGTATCGTAAGCTGTTTGTCCATCTTCCGAACGTCCTTGCGGACGACCAAAATAAATTCCTCCGGTTAGTTCACGAATGCACATAAAATCAGCACCGTCAACCAATTCAGTTTTCAATGGCGACTTATGAATCAATGACTTAAAGGTCGTTACAGGACGAAGATTAGCATACAAGCCCAATTTTTTACGC
The DNA here is from genome assembly GCF_002356295.1 of Labilibaculum antarcticum. Lineage (NCBI taxonomy): Bacteria > Pseudomonadati > Bacteroidota > Bacteroidia > Marinilabiliales > Marinifilaceae > Labilibaculum > Labilibaculum antarcticum. The sequence goes on from NZ_AP018042.1 coordinate 1,015,673, forward strand.
ATAGCAAGCAAACCTTGCTCCGGACGAACTTTTGCAGTAGGGTCATTATCGAATCGAGGATGTCCAATTGCACCAAATAAAACCGCATCCGAATTCATACACAACTCATGCGTTTCATCAGGATAAGGATTACCAACTTTATCAATTGCCACAGCTCCAACAAGAGCTTCTGTATATTCAAAATCATGTCCGAATTTTTGAACAATTGCATCTGTTACTTTTCTTGCTTGTGCTACGATTTCCGGTCCGATTCCGTCTCCGGCTAATACTGCTATTTTGTACGTCATTTTATGATATGATCTTTAGATATCAGATTTGAGAAAATTTAACTTTATCAAAATCCAATTACACATTTTAAGTTTTTATTTATTGTTATCTGATAATTGCCCTGCGAGTACATTGTCATGTTGCTCAATCAAATTCAGCATTCGAAGAGTCGCCTTTATTGCGGCTTCGATCTGATCTGGATCCAATCCCCGGGTTTTAAATTCCTTTCCCTTATAATTCCATGCAATAAAAGCTTCTACAAGAGCATCTGACTTTCCTCCCGGAGGAATTCGAACCAAGTAGTCGGTAAGTATTGGTCGATTTCTACCCAATTTGTCATAAATGCTCCAAATGGCATTCATAAAAGCATCGTATTGACCATCGCCAGAAGATGTTCCTTCGTACATTTTCCCATTTACTTCTAAATTAATAGAAACAAAGGGTCGCATTCCTTTGGATAAAGACAAGGAATAATGTTTGATCTGAATTGGCATCTCATCCATTGTCTGATTCAAAACATCAGAAACGATGTAAGGTAAATCGTCTATGGTAACCACTTCTTTTTTATCACCCAATTCGATTACCCGCTGTGTAACCAGTTTCATAGTTTCTTCTTCCAGGGTAATTCCCAGCTCCTCCAAATTCTTTTTAATGTTCGCCTTACCAGATGTTTTACCAAGCGCATATTTGCGTTCACGGCCAAATCTTTCGGGCATCAAACGATTAAAATACAAACCATCCTTTGAATCCCCATCGGCATGAACACCGCAGGTTTGTGTGAAAACATTCTCTCCTACTAAAGGCTTATTTCTAGGAATCCGAATTCCTGAAAAAGTCTCTACAATTTTACTTACTATATTAATTTTGTTCTCATCTACATTTATTTTTCGGGACAAATGATCGTTTATCACTCCTATTACAGAAGCTAAAGGAGCATTTCCTGCTCTTTCACCTAAACCATTCACTGTTGTATGAATGCCATTCATTCCAGCTAAAATTGAAGAATAAACATTCGCCACAGCCAAGTCATAATCATTATGAGCATGAAAATCGAGATGCAGTTTTGGATACCTTTCGCGACAAGCATAACAAAAATCGAAAGACTGAACCTGATTCAATATTCCCAAAGTATCGGGTAACATAAAACGCTGAATGTTTTCATGTTGAAGCTCATCCATCAAATACCAAACGTAATCTCTTGAAGAAATCATCCCATTCGACCAATCCTCAAGATATAGGTTTACCTTGATACCTAGATTTGATGCATAGGTCACAGCATCTTTTATATCCTGAACATGCTGTCCGGGTGATTTTTTCAGCTGTCCCTTTAAATGCTTTAATGAACCTTTCGACAGCAAATTTACTACTCTTGCTCCACTTGCGTGAATCCAATCAAGAGAAGCAGTTCCATCAATAAAACCCAGGACTTCAATCTTGTCCAGACAATCGTTTTCTTCTGCCCACTTGGTAATTCGCTTTACTGCTTGAAATTCTCCTTCAGATACTCTTGCTGAGGCTACCTCTATCCGATCGACTTTTAGGGATTGCAACAATAATTTTGCAACGCCTAACTTTTCCTCGGAATTAAAGCTTACTCCAGAAGTTTGTTCCCCATCCCGAAGAGTGGTGTCCATTATTTCTAAGCTACGCAGGTCGTTCATCTTTGCTTATTCTATTTGTTATTAGCTTCAAAAGCCTCTATCTTTTCTTTTCTTGCGAGAAGGAAATCGATATCATCGAATCCATTCAACAAGCAATTTTTCTTGTAAGGATTAATTACAAAACTTTCGCTTTCTCCATTCAAGCTGATGCTTTGCTTCTCCAAATCAACTACGATTTTTTGTTCCTTATTTTTCTCTACAGCTTCGAATATATTCACTAAAAATTTAGGCGAAACAATAACCGGAAGCACTCCGTTATTCAAGGCATTATTTTGGAAAATATCAGCAAAGAAACTACTCACAACAACTTTAAAACCGTAATCGTGAATTGCCCATGCTGCATGTTCTCTTGATGAACCACTTCCGAAATTCTTTCCTCCAACTAAAATTTCTCCTGAATATTCTGATTTATTCAAAACAAAATCTGCGTTCTCTTTTCCATCAGAATTGTATCTCCAGTCACGGAAAAGATTTTCCCCAAATCCATCGCGGCTTGTCGCCTTTAAGAAACGTGCAGGAATAATTTGATCTGTATCCACATTTTCAACAGGAAGCGGTACATATGTCGATTCCAATGTGGTAAATTTATCTATTGGCATACTTTTATTTTTTATATGTGACAATTGCAATAGAACCAATTAAAGTCTAATACAATTGCTACGCTTGGATTAAAACAATTCTCTTGGATCAGAAACAACTCCTGTTATTGCAGCAGCTGCAGCTGTAAGCGGACTGGCCAACATTGTTCTTGCTCCAGGTCCCTGTCTTCCTTCAAAATTTCTATTTGATGTAGAAACGCTATATTTTCCTGCTGGAATTTTATCATCGTTCATGGCCAAACATGCAGAACATCCAGGCTGACGCATTTTAAATCCTGCTTCCTCCAAAATCTCAACCAAACCTTCTTCTATGGCCTGTTTTTCGACTTGCTTTGAGCCAGGAACAATCCATGCAGTAACTGAATCTGCTTTTTTCTTTCCTTTTACTGCAGAGGCTAACATTCTAAGATCTTCGATACGACCATTGGTACAGCTACCCACAAAAACGTAATCTACTTTCTTTCCTATCAATTTGTCACCCAAACCGAAGCCCATATAGTGCAACGACTTTTTGAAAGTTGGCAATTCTGTTGGATCTATATCTTTCTCTGAAGGAATGCATCCTGAAATTCCAATTCCCATTCCAGGATTGGTTCCATAAGTAAGCATTGGTTCGATATCTGAAGCTTTGTACGCATACTCCTTATCAAATTTAGCTCCGTCATCGGTTTTCAATTTTTTCCATTTGGCAAGCGCTTTGGTCCAATCTTCACCTTTTGGTGCAAATTCACGACCTTCCACATAATCAAAAGTTGTTTGGTCTGGCGCAATCATTCCGCCACGAGCTCCCATTTCGATGCTCATATTACAAACAGTCATACGAGCTTCCATGCTCAAAGCACGAACCGCCGATCCTGCATATTCAACAAAATATCCCGTTGCTCCGCCTGTTCCCAATTGCGCAATCACATAAAGTGTAAGATCTTTTGCCGTAACGCCTTTTTGCAATTCACCATCAATAGTAATCAGCATTTTTTTAGGTTTCGGCTGCAAAATACACTGTGTTGCGAAAACCATTTCCACTTCCGAAGTACCAATACCAAAAGCAACAGCTCCAAAAGCACCGTGTGTTGAAGTATGACTATCACCACAAACTAAAGTCATTCCCGGTTGGGTATGTCCCAGTTCTGGTCCTACAACATGAACAATTCCATTGTAAGGATGATTCAGGCCGTAAAGTGTAATGTCATTTTTCTCACAGTTCGCAATTAAAGTCTCAACTTGCTTTCTCGACAATTCATCCTTAATCGTTAAGTGCTGATTTTCAGTCGGAATATTGTGATCGGGAGTTGCAATAGTATTTTCAGGTCGAAAAACTTTCATTCCTCTTGCCTCTAATCCCGAAAATGCCTGAGGACTAGTAACCTCATGAATCAAATGCTTGTCAATATAAAATACACTAGGACCTCCATCAATTGTCTCAACTACGTGAGCATCCCAAACTTTATCAAATAGTGTTTTTGGTTCCATATAACTCTTTTAATACGATTATGTATTTGAATATTTTTTACTAAATATGTTTTATATTATTTTGGAAAGTGCATCAGCCAAAGCTTCTACTGAAGCCGTAATGATATCAACATTTGCACCAAAACCATAATGAACACGCCCCTTGTGTTCAACCTGAACGTGAACTTTTCCTAAATCATTACTTCCGCGAGTAAGAGCCTGAACAAGAAATTCGCCCAATGTAAATTCCTGTTCTATGAGTTTTTTAACTGCATTAAAACAAGCATCAATAGGTCCATTTCCTTCCGCAGTTGCCGCACAACTCACCCCTTTAATTTTCAAATGTACAATTGCCATCGGCAGGGTCGATTTACCTGAAACGACCTGTAGTAATTCCAATTCCACTGATTTTTGTAGATCATTGGCATCACCCATTAATTCCGAAAGATCTTTTTCACTCAAATTCTTTTTCTGATCAGCTACCACTAAGAATCTATTATAAGTATCATCTAACTGTTCTTTAGTTAATGTATAACCCATTTGACTTAGGTGATGATTTAATGCAGCACGACCGCTTCTGGCTGTTAAAACAATTGCCGATTCCTTAATCCCAACATCAACAGGATCGATAATTTCGTAATTCTCTCTATTTTTCAAGACTCCATCCTGGTGAATTCCTGATGAATGAGCAAATGCATTTCTTCCAACAATGGCTTTATTTGCCTGAACAGGCATGTTCATTAAAGAAGAAACCAAACGACTCGCATCAAAAATTCCCTGACTATTAATATTGGTATGAAAAGGCAAACCATGATGAGTCTTGATAGCCATCACAACCTCTTCCAATGCAGTATTTCCTGCTCGTTCTCCAATTCCGTTTACGGTAACCTCTACCTGACGAGCTCCATTAAGAACACCGCTTAAAGAATTAGCAGTAGCCATTCCTAAATCATTATGGCAATGAGTTGATAAAATTGCTTTGTGAACGTTGGAAACATTTTCCATTAAGTACTTTATTTTAGCACCATATTCTCCTGGAAGGCAATATCCTGTTGTATCAGGAATATTAATAACTGTAGCTCCGGCCTTAATAACCGCTTCAACTACGCGGGCTAAATATTCATTATCCGAACGACCGGCATCTTCAGCATAAAACTCAACATCCTCGACATAACGCTTGGCATATTTTACCGCACGAACAGCACGATCAAGTATCTCATCTGGATTCGAATTTAATTTTGATTTTATGTGATAAGGAGAAGTACCTATTCCGGTATGAATTCTCCCTCTTTTTGCAAATTTAAGAGCCTCGGCAGCAACATCAATATCCTTTTCAACAGCACGGGTAAGCGCGCAAATAATAGGATTACTAACCGCTTTGGATATTTCGACAACTGAATTAAAATCCCCTGGACTTGAAACTGGAAATCCTGCTTCGATAACATCCACTCCCAAAGCTTCAAGAGTCCTGGCAACTTCAATTTTCTCAATTGTATTCAACTGACAGCCGGGAACTTGTTCACCATCTCTAAGTGTGGTATCGAAAATAAATATTTTATCACTCATTGTATTTGTGTTTTTACGTATGCCTTTACTAGTGTTTGCTGCAAAAAAAAATTCCTCCTGTCTTTGGAAGAACCTTGTATCATAACCTCACCTTAGTTAGAATATTAAACAGAGTTCCTTGTTGATTCTCCAATAATGAGATCAATAATCAGGTTTAAACCATTAAGAATACTTTCATAAATCATCTTACTAAAGTTTGGTGTTAATTCAGAATAGCAGGAGAAATCTCCCAATCCTCAACAAACCTAAAAACTTAAGGCCTTTAGGAAAAACAATTATTCAATTACAACTACGATATTCAAACCAATTCAAATACATCCACAGAAACACAAACACCTGTCAGTCTATGAATTACAATAAGATTAATTTTCGGGAAAATGGGATAGCCAACAAGTGGTTAAAAGCTCCCTAAAACCAATATTATTGTCTTATTTAATGATGAAATCGGATTGAATCAAGTCCAACCCAATTTCATCACTATATTATTTAGTTATTTTCTGGTCTTAGTTTACGAACAGCTGTACCAGCTCTCCACATTTCACTCTCGCGAAGTTCTTTTAACTCAGCATCCAACTTCACACGATAGTCGTCCTGACTATTTGAATCGATAGAACGTTGTGCTTCATTACCTGCAGCAACTTCTTTGTACAATTTTTCGAAAACCGGCTTAGTAGCATCACGGAAAGGCTTCCACCAATCTAATGCTCCACGCTGTGCTGTTGTTGAAGTATTTGCATACATCCAATCCATTCCATTTTCAGCAACCAACGGCATTAAACTTTGAGTTAACTCTTCAACTGTTTCGTTAAATGCCTCAGAAGGAGTATGTCCGTTTTCACGCAATGTATCATACTGAGCTGCAAAAATTCCTTGAATACATCCCATTAAGGTTCCACGCTCACCTGTTAAATCAGAATATACTTCTCTTTTAAAAGTAGTTTCGAATAAGTACCCTGAACCCACACCAATTCCTAAAGCAACTACACGATCAAAAGCTTTTCCTGTTGCATCCTGAAAAATTGCATAAGATGAATTCAATCCACGTCCCTCTAGGAACATTCTTCTTAAACTAGTTCCTGATCCTTTAGGAGCAACCAAGATAACATCAACATCTTTTGGAGGAACAATATTTGTACGCTCTTTGTAAGTGATACCAAAACCGTGAGAAAAATAAAGAGCTTTACCTGGCTTCAAATATTTTTGTACAGTTGGCCAAACAGCAATCTGTCCCGCATCCGACAATAAATATTGAATAACTGTAGCTCTGTCCAATGCTTCTTCTATTTCGAAAAGAGTTTCTCCTGGAACCCAGCCATCTGCAATAGCTTTATCCCAAGTTTTAGAAGCTTTACGCTGACCAACGATTACGTTAAAACCGTTATCTTTTAAATTTAATGATTGACCAGGGCCTTGAACACCATATCCGATAACCGCAATGGTTTCATCTTTCATTACCTCACGTGCCTTTTCCAATGAAAATTCTTCACGTGTAACTACTTTTTCTTCAACGCCACCAAAGTTTATTGTTGCCATTTTGTTTCTATTTTAGATATTAGATTTGAGATATTAGATTTTGAGATTGAAATGTGACCTTTACTATTTTCTCACATCTCATTTCTATCATCTTACATCTATTATAAATTTGATTAATTATTTGATAATTCTTTTAAATAACTGGTAAACTCTTTATGCTGACAGGATACAGCAACTCTACCCGAACGGGCAAACTGCAACACACCAAATTGTTCTAGCTCATTAAACAACTCTTGATTTTCCGCCTTGTACCCGACCTTTTCAATTACAAGGAAATCCGGGTGAACCGTTAGTATTTTTGCATTTTGACTTCTCATTATAGCCTCCAGATTCCCGTTCAATGTTGGGGAATTGGCAATTTTAAAGAGTGCCACTTCCTGATGCACAATTTCATCATCCTCAAAATAGAAGGCCTTGAATACCCCTATAATTTTTTCGATTTGACGAACCACGTTTTCAACTCGCATTTCATCCATAAAAGCAACGATGGTATATCGGGAAACCCCTTTTACTTCCGATTCGGAAACTGTTAAGCTTTCAATATTTATTTTTCTTCGGGAAAAAACGATGGTTACCTCATTCAACAAACCGATGTCGTTTTCAGAAAAAATTGTTATTGTATATTCTTTCATGTCTATGATATTTCTCTGTTAAATAAGTTTATTCTAATCGCATGTCCGATACTGCAGCCCCTGGTGCAATCATTGGCAACACATTACACTCCGTCTCAACAATTACTTCCAAAAAGAAAGCTCCCGGAGTTTCGAGCATCTCTTTTATTGCAGCATCCAAATCTTCTCTCTTGGATACTCTTTTTCCTTTTATTCCGTATCCATCAACAATCTTTACAAAATCAGGATTCTCTAACTGTGTATTTGAAAATCGTTTTTCGAAAAACAAATCCTGCCACTGACGAACCATTCCTAAAAATGAATTATTCAATACGATTGTTTTAACCGGCAAATGATACTGTTTGATTACCGCAAGTTCCTGTAAAGTCATTTGGAATCCGCCATCTCCCGAAACAGATACCACTGTCGCATTCATATCAGCGATTTGAGCTCCAATGGCTGCAGGCAAACCAAATCCCATGGTACCCAATCCTCCTGATGTGATCTGAGTATTTGGCTTTTTAAATTCGTAATATCTGGCACTTGTCATTTGGTGCTGACCTACATCGGTACACAAAATGGCTTCTCCGTTGGTCTGCTCCGATAACAAACGAATTACCTCGGCCATGTTAATATTTTCCTTGTTGGCATAAGCCTGCTTACTTATTACCTTATCAAATTCAAGCTGATAGTAATCTTTGAAAGACTTCATCCACTCCACTTTTTCCTGGCCGCTAACCAACTTGTTCAATTCGACAAAAGCTTGTTTAGCATCAGCAAGTACAGGCACATCAACAATAATATTCTTGTTGTGCTCCGACCTGTCGATATCAATATGAATGATTTTTGCCTGTTTGGCATATTTTGCTGTATTACCAGTTACACGATCGTCGAAACGCATACCAACAGCAATCAAAACATCACATTCGTTGGTATTCATATTTGGACCATAGTTTCCATGCATTCCTAACATTCCAACATACAATGGATGATCGGTAGGGAATGATGATAATCCCAATAAGGTACAAGCAACAGGAATCTGAGTTTTCTCCGCAAATTCCATTAATTCTTTTTCAGCTCCCGAAAGAGAAATTCCCTGTCCAGCCAAAATCAATGGCTTCTTTGCACCATTGATTAGTGCTGCTGCAGCTTCTATCTCGGATTGATTCACTTTTGGAACCGGCTGATAAGAACGAACTCCTTCGCATTTTTTATAGTCAAAATCTGCTGCTGCAATCTGAGCATCTTTTGTTATATCAATTAAAACTGGTCCCGGACGACCAGAACGAGCAATATAAAATGCTTTAGCGATTACCTTGGCAATTTCATCAGCTCGTGTAATTTGAAAATTCCATTTTGTGACCGGCATTGACAAACCAATCATATTTGTTTCCTGGAAAGCATCTGTTCCCAATAAACCACTGGCTACTTGACCGGTTATTACAACCATAGGAGTTGAATCCAGGTATGCATCGGCCAATCCGGTAATTACATTTGTTGCACCAGGACCCGAAGTTGTAAAACACACCCCTGGTTTTTTACTGATTCGTGCATAAGCCTGGGCAGAATGCATTGCTCCTTGTTCATGTCGCGACATGTACTGTTTCATTTCATCCTGATAATCGTACAACGCATCGTATACAGGCATAATTGCACCTCCGATGTATCCAAACATGGTATCTACATCTTCCTGAATTAGGCTTCGAACCAATATCTGTGCTCCCGATATATTCTCAATGGTTTTAGTCATTCCATTCGTATTATTTGTTTTTGCTGCAATTTCCATACTGTTTGCTGTTTTTAGCCAAAAGGTAAAAGTTGAAAGCTTTAAGCCCTGAACTCCTCTAAATTTTTGGATCCGATTTTAATCCTTAATAAATCATAATTGTCTAATGGCTCCTTTATCTGCCGAAGACACAAGTCTTGCATAAGCTTGAAGCGCTTTTGAAACTTGACGATTACGCCCTCTTGGTACAAATGCTTCGTCACCAAATGCTTCTTCGTCTTTTCTTCTCTTTGCTAATTCTTCATCCGAAATACAAACGTTAATACTTCTTTTAGGGATGCTGATCTCAATTTTATCACCATCCTGAATTAAGGCAATTGGTCCACCGGCTCCAGCTTCGGGCGACGCATGACCTATTGATAATCCTGAAGTTCCACCAGAAAAACGTCCGTCGGTAATTAGTGCACATTTAGCACCTAATCCCATTGCTTTTAGGTAAGAGGTTGGATACAGCATTTCCTGCATTCCGGGTCCACCCGCTGGTCCTTCGTAACGAATCACAACAACATCACCAGCATTAATTTGTTTTGTGAGAATTGCTTCGCAAGCATCTTTCTGCGAATAATATACTTTTGCAGTACCTGTAAAATCAAAAACTGATTCATCAACACCTGCTGTTTTTACAATACTTCCATTAGGCGCAATATTTCCGAAAAGAACTGCCAATCCACCATCTTTGGTGTAGGCATTTTCAATGCTTCGGATACAACCATTTTTTCGGTCTTTATCCAGCTCTTTAAAAGCCATATTCTGAGAAGCAAAAGTTAAATTTCTTCCAGACTGACCTGGCGCTGAATGATATATTTCCAATGCCTTATCGGTCAGTTTATCAGAACAAAGATCATTTAGTGCCAATGTTTCTTTTAGATTGGCAGAATCTACTCTATACACATCAGTATTTAAAAGATTCCCTCTATCCAATTCAGCAAGAATACTCATGATTCCTCCTGCTCTGTTCACATCTTCGATGTAATATTTAGGAGAATTAGGAGCGACTTTACACAAATTTGGTGTGATACGAGATAGCTCATCCATATCTTTCATTGTAAAATCTACCTCAGCTTCATTGGCAATCGCCAACAAGTGAAGTACCGTATTTGTCGATCCTCCCATTGCAATATCCAAGGTCATTGCATTTCTAAAAGCATCTATTGTGGCAATTGATCTTGGCAAAACACGATCATCACCCTCTCTATAATATTTATCTGTGATATCTACAATGCAATGAGCTGCATCCATAAATAGATCCTTACGAAGTTTATGAGTAGCCAACAATGTTCCGTTTCCTGCTAAAGCCAATCCTAAAGCCTCATTCAAACAGTTCATTGAGTTGGCTGTGAACATTCCCGAACAGCTGCCACAAGTCGGACATGCAGATTCTTCAATTTCCTGCATGCGCTCGTCGCTTACACTCTCGTCGCCTGCTTTTACCATGGCATCAACCAAATCAAGCTTCTCGCCTTTCGACTCACCAGCTTCCATCGGTCCGCCTGACACAAAAACAGTAGGAATATTTAATCGCATAGCTGCCATCATCATTCCAGGTGTAATCTTATCACAATTAGAAATACAAATCATCGCATCAACCTTATGTGCATTGCAAACATATTCAACACTATCAGCAATAACATCGCGTGATGGCAAGGAATAAAGCATTCCATCGTGTCCCATTGCGATTCCATCATCGATGGCAATTGTATTAAATTCAGCAGCAAAATAGCCAGATTTTTCAATCTCTTTTTTCACCATTTGCCCCACATTTTGCAAGTGTGCATGTCCAGGTACAAATTGGCTAAAAGAGTTCACGACCGCAATAACCGGCTTTCCGAACATCTCTTCTTCCATTCCGTTTGCGCGCCACAAGCTTCTTGCTCCTGCCATTCTTCGGCCTTTTGTGGTCTGATCACTGCGTAATTTGTTTTTATACATTTTGGTTAATTCGTTAATGGTTAATCTTGTTTGTTTCAGTTTGAGGCAAAAAAAACGCCCTTTCGTTGGAAAGAGCGCTAAATAATTTCGTTTGTTTCGAAAGTTATTGTGTGTGCACGTCTCCCCTCATCATCATTCTAATAATGACGATTGAAATAAAAATGACGATAATGACTACCTTAAATGATAACATACAATAACCGGATCAAAAAAAAGCCCCTTCGTTTTGGAAGAGGCTTTAGATATTTTGTAAAACTAAATTCGTTTAATTTAAATATGCTTGGCCTCGAATCGTGTCCAGAAGGACGCGAATAATGACACTAATAATAAGTACTGAATTAAATTGCATATTTTTTTTGCTAGTTTGAACCTCTAAAGATTCATATTGTTTTTAACTTTGTCAACGAACATTTACAATCTCTCTTTCGATCTGATTACGCTGACAAATCTATGCGACAAATATAAAAAGAAAAATCCCCAATTTCCAAATCTTACGATTCCCAATTGCTATTTTCTATCTAAATATCGTCTAAACAATGAGCCTTACGTATTGACTGTCAGTATTTTTAATTTTAAAACACATCCCGTATTAATGTAACTTTCAATTGACAAAAAACAAGTGGAATAATCTTAAAATAACTTTATGCAAAGCTTTGCGCCTCTTGCTTATGACACAAAACATCCACAAACACCTTCGTAATTCCAACTTAAATGTACTACAAAAAATAAAGGCTATTGAAATTTCCATTTTCAACAGCCTCTAAAATCACCTTCTTTAGCTATTAGAATCCATAGGTTTTGTAGGCGTAGACTTTTTCCATATCAATCGTCCAATGAACCTGCCCACCCAATTGCTAATCCTTTCCTGAAAAAGATTTTCAATAGAATAATTAGATTTAGCATTTCTAAAAAAATGTTTCAATTTATAACCGGTCAACTCCTTTTCTAAATATAGACGATACCTTTCCTGTCTTATATCTTTTAATGAATGAAACCGTTTCATATTGTATCTTTTTCTTACAGGCATCTGTAATTGTGACAATGCGTAAAATAATCATTTCCCGATTTAGAGTTCAAACCGATAGAATTCAATTTTGATTTTCCTTTTTAATCTCATCTTTGAAGAGAAACTGATGGAAAAATTTAATTAAAGGGCGCTCAATCAATGGTTTTTTAAGAAGATAAACCAAAAATAACAAAAGCAGGTAAAAGAGACCAATACACAGATAGCCAGCAATTTCATTCTCCAACAAATCACCAAGCCAAATTGCAACACCAATACCAGAAAAAAGCATGGCAAGCGCAATCAGAACGAAAACAACACCAACAAAGGTTATTGCTACAACGAGTCGCATTAATTTTTCGAAACCAGTAAATTTATAATATTCAACATTGGAATCGAAATACTCAATTAGTAATTCTTTTAATTGCGTGAATTGCTCGGCGATTTTTTCCAATACCTTTTTGATTTAGCAAATTAATTTTTCCTCAATTAGTTCTTGCAATATTCAATTGCAAGTAAGCGGATTAAACGAATTCTTCTTCTTCCTTTTCTTTTCTTCTGAAATCTTCTAATTTCTTTTCCAATTCCACAATTAATTCGTCCATTTTTTCACGCATTTGTGTCATGCTTTTATCGAAAGCAACCTCAATTTCCTCTGCTTTTTCTTTTGCTTTCACTTTCATTTTTTCACGAGTTACCTCCCCTTTATCGGGAGCGTAAAGAATCCCTAAACCAACTCCTATTGCACAGCCAGTTAGCAATCCCGCAATAATTCCTCCTGTACTTGACATAGCATATAATTTTTAAATGAAACAATAAATTGAATATAATAATCTGATGTGTAACACCTTACATCAAGTTAAGAAATTTTACGGCAACAGTCAATTTTTTAATTGATTGGAAAGCACTTTTTTTACCAAATAATCTTATTTGTACGCAAACATAATAAAATCAGCACAAGCAAAACTTTCACGAATACATTCATATACCGAAAGTATAGCTACAGAAGCAATCTGCTCAGCAGTTCTGCTATTTAGATTTTATTTTTAAATTATTTACATAACACAACTTAAATTCAGACCTTATTTCCGTCTAAAATCTATTTTCTGAATATTTTTGGCTATTTCTATTCTTTGGTATATCGAATCTATTATTGTATCGTACAGTTGATCCTTTAACACAAAATCCTCAATACCATCATCAATATTCGGGTTGTCATTTACCTCAACAACATAAACTTTACCATCTATCATCTTTAAATCTACACCATACAAACCATCTCCTATTAAAGCAGCAGCCTTTAAAGCTGTTTGTACCACAATTTCAGGAACCGATTCAATGGTAACAGTTTCGGAATTACCCGATTTATCATCCTCTTCGCCTTTCCAATTGTAAATTTGCCAATGATCTTTGTACATATAATACTTACATGCAAACAGTGGCGTATTATCAATTATTCCAATTCTCCAATCAAAATCGGAGTAAAGAAATTCCTGACAAACAACCATATCAGAAATTTTGAAAAGCTTATTTATTTCGACTAGCGCCTCCGCTTTATCTTCAACCTTTATCACTCCCAATGAGAAAGCACTGTCTGGCTGTTTCAACACCAAGGGGAAATTCATTTGATTCAACACCTTCGGATCAAATAAATTCTTAGTGAAAATCTCTGTTTCGGGGGTTAATAATTTATGCTTTTTAAATATTTCGTTCTGATAAATCTTATTGGAACACCTCAAAATAGACCAGGGATCATCAATTACAACCAAACCTTCGGCATAAGCTGTACGTGAGAATTCATAAGTATGATCATTTACACTTGTTGTTTCCCGAATAAACAAGGCGTCAAATTCATTGATTTTATCAATGTCTTGTTTTGTAATAAACTCTAAGTATAATCCTTTTCGGTTGGCTGCACTTTTAAATTTCTGCAATGCTTTTGGACAAGAAGGTGAATTCTCTTCCTTTGGATTTATAAGTATGGCGATATCATACTTATAGTTAACCAGTTTAGTACTGTTGAATCTTTTTTTATTGAAATACTTTTTAGCGAATTCGTACACATAATTCAAATCCTGCTCTGCAACCTTATTCAGTGTTAATACCTGCACTTTTTTAATAATCCACTTTTCATCATGCTTAATAAAATCAACTTTGAACAAGGGAGCCTCGAACAATTGATGAAGCTTGCCTGCTAAAGTATTGTAACCTTTGGTATTGGTTTGTCCAAAATAAACATTCAGAGAAAAAGAATTTCCCTTCTCCTTATGCAATGATTTATTGGTGTATTCCTCAATATCATAAGCAATAGAATGAATCACGTTTACGATACGAAAATCACGTATGGTAATTGTACTTGGTATAATGCGTTGCCCACGTGCAGAAGCAAGTAAAGAAATGTAGTACCCATAACTTTGATACTTATAGCTGCTACACAAGTTAAATATTCTGAAATCAGTATTGGTCTGATAAATTGGGTTACTAATGTATTCTTTTACTGAAATAATCTTCGCATTTATATCCAGGAATGTCCATTTATGCGGCTGATTAATAACAATAATATTAGTTGTTTTTGTAGAACATGAAGCAACATTGGTTTTAAACTCCATTTTTACAGCGTCTTCACCTTCACCGTAATAGTCAACTATTGTTTCCAAAGAATTAAATCCCCTGTTCTTATACCAATCAATTAGTTTCGTGTTTTTAGCACTTACCTCAATCAATATTTTTTCAAAATGCTGGCGATCTGCGTATTCAAATGCATGTTTAAGCAGATAATCGCCATAACCCATATTTTGAAATTCAGGCAGTATACCTATGGAATAGATTCGTAATGACTTACTGTATTTAAATAAAACTAAAGCTCCAAACTGAACTTTGTTCTTATCTTTATTTTCGAGAATCAAAATCTCCTGAAACTCACTTTGAATACCATGTTTGATACCCTGTTTTGTGCTTCGTTGATAAGCAGGAAAAGATGCCTCTTCTAATTTCACTAAAAAATTAAAATCATTACTATCGGATTTTCTTATCTTAACATTCATAACAATATTTACAGTCATTTTATTACACTGATTAATAATCGCCTAAGCTTACCTCTTATTTTAAATACAAACACTACTTACTATTGCAAATTAAACAATAAAAGTGATTGAAGATTTATTATTTACAAAATATTTGCCCCCTTTTTAATAACTAAATTTATCGATTGACAATCAAGGCTTACCCCTATTGCAACAAAAGACCTATAGCGCTAACTATAAGTCTTTTATTCGTTATTAAAAGTTCTATTTTAAGCCATCTAAAATTGGCTTATTCTATCGTTAAATACTCCTATCTGTATCCTGTTTAGCCAAAGTTCAAAATATGTTACAATCTGATATCGCCATTTTCATTAGAAAAATGAATTTTTAGTGACTGCATTGATGATCTCCCTCACCATGAGTATGCTGACAACTCGAACCACTATCTGCAACCGCACCTTCAACATATAGTTTAACTACTTCGGTTACATCACCCGAACATCCCCGAATGACTTCAATTCCGGAATTGTTAAGGACATTGATTGCTCCATTGCCTATTCCGCCTGCCAGCATTACAGTTACACCCGCATCGGCTAAAACCGATGCAATATTCGATTTGCAACCACAACCCTGTGGTGATTCCATCTTTTGTACATCAACAATTTCCTTTGTTTCTGATATTGTAATCACATTGTAAAATTCACAATGACCAAAATGGCCATCAATTTGATTACTGCTTGTTACTGGAACTGCTATTTTCATTTTTATATTTTTTAACTGATTTAACACAAAAGTATTTTATCTTTTGGTTTTATAAAATTAATAAAACATTAGTTAGAACTCTAGACTTTGATTCTCAGAATAGTTCCAAATAAGGGATGTATAAATTGCAGTATTGCTTTTAAAAATAGAAATACTATTTATCTGTATTAATTTTAGAGACATGAGAGGATGAAATTATATAGTAACTTTACCACGCAATATTATAACCAGAAATATGGACTCTATTTATTTTGACTATTTAGTACTGCCATTATTAATTTTTATGGCACGTATCTGTGATGTATCCCTTGACACGATACGGGTAATCATGGTCTCGAGAGGATACCGTAAGTATGCTCCACTTATAGGTTTTTTTCAGGTTCTGATCTGGATTATTACAATTACCAGAATCATGGAAAACCTTGACAATTGGCTAACTTATATTGCTTATGCAGCCGGATTTGGTATGGGTACTTATATTGGAATGCGTATTGAAGAAAAAATTGCAATGGGATATGAACTATTGCGAATTATTACTCGCACGGAAGTGGATGACTTGGTGAGTGTATTGCGTCAAAAAGGATATACAGTAACCAGTGTAGTTGGTGAAGGAAAAAATGGTGCTGTAGGCATTGTTTTCCTAATTTTGAAAAGGAAAGTTACGCGAGAAGTAATTGCGATCGTGAAGCAATACAATCCAAAAGCATACTATACGATAGAAGACATCCGATTTGTTGCTGATCCGACCTATTTGCAACCGACCAAAACCCAGTATAAATAATAAACCAAATAAGCAATGTAAGTTCCGATTAAACTGAGTCCTAATTTGTGTGCTAAAATGAGTTTGAGCTTTATTATTCAACTGCTAAATATAGAGTTACACAACTTACCCTGCCATTACTTATGGAAAATAGCAGGGCATTGTGTCTTTTATTCTGTCATTATCAATCAACTATTTTCAAAACTCCATTTGGTCTAAAACACCTTTTAAAATGCTTGCTGAATGATTGAGCTGTTCTTGTTCTTTATTATTAAGCTTTAATTTCATAACATAGTTTACGCCTTCAGCATTTATCACAGCAGGTAATCCAATATATAAGTCCTTAACCGTATCATAAGTTCCATCGTTATAAACAGAGATTGGAATAATTCTATTTTCATCATTTAAAATGGCGGAGGTGATGCTAACTAAAGTCATACCGATGCCGTAATAAGTTGCTTTTTTGCGTTTAATAATTTCATAAGCTGCATTCTTCACTGAGTTATGAATTTCTTCTAAATGCTTGAATTCAATCTCTTTCATAGATTCAATCACATCCACAAGTGGCTTTGCTCCAACATAGGCTTGCGACCAACATACAAATTCAGAGTCACCATGCTCGCCCATGATATATGCATGAATGTTTTTAACGGAAATATTAATTTTTTGTGCAATCTCAAATCGAAGTCTTGCTGTATCAAGAGAGGTTCCACTACCAATTACTTTTGAAGGTGGAAGTCCTGATGCTCTCCAGGCTACATAGGTTAAGATGTCAACCGGATTGGATGCAACCAATATAATTCCACGAAATTTACTTTTCATCACTTGACCAACAACAATTTTCATTATTGTCGCATTTCTATTTAATAAATCAATTCTCGATTCCCCTTCTTTTTGTGGAACTCCCGCAGTAATTACAACGATATCTGCATCTTTACAATCGCTATATTCACCAGCATAAATTTTCATTTTTCTTGGAGCATATGATAATCCATGATTTAAATCCATGGCTTCGCCTTCTGCTCGTTCTTTGTCAATATCAATTAAAACCAATTCTTTAACTGTACCTTGATTTATTAATGAAAATGCATAACTCATGCCAACCATTCCTGTGCCAACAATTACAACTTTACTTTTTGTTTTAGTATTACTATTTGTTACCATTTTCTTCCTTTTTAGCTAAAAGATAAATTATTTTTTAAGATACAATAAAGTATTTACTCGTAATAAATAAACATTTACAAAAGCCTTATTCAAGTCAGACAATTGCCCAAAAGATTAACTTTCATTTCAACTCGCAATAGTGATGATACAGATTTGTGTTAAGCCAAATTGCCCCAACAATACACTTAGGGATGTACTGCTCGAGTTTTAATAAAATAATGAAGAAATCTTAGAAAGCCCATCTTTAAACGAATCGGAAGCAGATGAAAAAGCCTCTTTAGCTTCCTCCCATTTGTCTTAGCTTGCATTCTTTAAATCATCATACTTTGCTTGTATTTCAGCCTATTTTTTTTCTAAAGTTTTTATTGCTTGGTCATAATAAGACTTAACATGATGTTCGACTGATTCTTTTTTAGCTTTTAACTCATCGATTTTTGCTGATACTTCATCAGATGTTTGAGCCCTTTAGGCTCCGTTCCCTCAATTTTCCTTTGTGTTCCTTGGTGATGCACTTCATTTTCCTTAGTGGTTAAATTCTTTTACTCCACAGGTTCAGTGTTCCTTGCGTCTCTTTGTATTGATTCTTATTCCATTTTTAAAAAAGAGCGTTTAACTGGATCCAAAAAGCAAGGAATAGATAATTAAAGCGATTAAAAGGAATCCTACGAAAAGAAAAACAAAACCAAATACTTTCACGATACGCCTTTTTTCCTTAGGGATCTCCATTTCTACAACAAGTTCATCCAACTTGCCCGATTTTTCCAATTCTTCATAATCTCTGGGTCTGTCGGCCTTATATTCTTCCAACAGCACATGACCTGTAAAAATTACAGTATCCATGGGAAAAGATTCCGGACGAAAATGAGTATTGAAAAAGTGGATAGTAAAAATAAAACCAACTGCCAGCAAGGCTTCATCGCTATGAATGATTTGAGCCACATTAATCAGCCAGCCAGGCATAAACTTAGTAAACATCTCGGGAAACCATAACACTAATCCGGTAAAACCGATAATGGCCACACCCCAAAACACGGCCAGATAATCGAATTTCTCCCAATAAGTCCATCGTCCGTAATTTGGTCGCTCTCCTCTTCCCACGAACCACTTCATACTTGCCCAAAAATCTTTAGCATCTTGTCGGTTAAAGAGTAGAGAATGTTTGCCAAATATAAATTGCGACCATCCAAAACCCATTTTCCTCTTGCTTTTGATAAGCGAAAAAAGGTGAAATACAAAATATCCAAAAGTGACTACCGCACCCAAACGATGCAATGCACCTGCCATTTCGACACCTCCCAATAAGTCGACCAAATGTCTGGCCCATTGCATATTTGCAAACTTAAGCATCATACCTGTTAGGGCCAATATCACAAAACTTAAAATAACAAACACATGGGTAATTCGCTGGCTATCGGTAAATCGTCGGATATAAACAACCTTGCCAAAATGAGGTTTAAGATTCTTCCGCCTTCGTTCACGCAAGGATCGGGGCAACCATAAAAGAGTGTGCAAACCAAAAAAACCGAACACAGCGATCAACAGCGATGACATTCCCCAAAAAGTGAAATACAAAACTGGGTATTTATCGCGGTTGTGATGTGTTGCGTGAGTTAAAAATCCGGTAAACCGCATGTTTGCATCCTCGTGACATTTCTGACAGGTAGCCACAATATTGTCGTAGCCAACCGCTGAGTTCGGATCCTTCACATTCATATTGGAATGAGCCCCGTGACAATCGGAACATCGCGCTGCTTTTAAATAACCCAGTTGATAGGCTTTTCCATGATAGGTATCCATATAGCTTTCAGACAAATGTTTGTGACAGAGACCACACTGATGGGTTATTTCATTCATAAACTCATCTTTGTCGATTTCGGAAATAAGGTGAGCCGAATGACAGGCCGTACAGGTAGGGAATTTTTGCCCATCATTGTTTTTTGCAATTGAATGATCGCTGCGGATGTATTCATTGTAAATTCCCTTGTGACAATTGCCACAAGTCGTGGGGATATTTTGCGGATAAACCGAAGACCTCTCGTCACTGTCTTTCAGCATGAAATGGGCAGTATGGCAATCGATGCACACAGCACTCGAAATCAGTCCTTTTTGGGTCATGCTTCTACCATGAACACTCATCGAGTAATCGTGGTACGCATCCACTTCTTTTAGAACTGTTTGCTGAATTGCCCGACCATTTTCCTTATGACAACCGCCACAAAGTTTGGGAATGGAAAGCCGGTAAACAGGCGAAGTTTCATCCGTTTTAGCTTTTACGATATGAGTTCCGTGACAATCGGTGCAATAGGGTGCGGATTCTTTTCCCTCTAAATAAGCTGCCCCATGCCCACTCGCCATGTAGATCTCAGAAATTTCAGCATGACAACCGGAACAATCCACTTTACCTGCTGTTTCGCAAGGGCGATATTTTTTTGCGGATACATCAGAGTGACATTTTACGCAGGTGATGTTGTTATGAGCCCAATTTGTAAGATGATTCACATCAACCTGAAGAGATATGGTATCCCCTTCAACAATTTTATGAACATCCTTTTTTTCGTGACACACCAGACAAGAACGATCGGAAATGCTTTCAACAATATTCTGGATATTTACAATATGTGGTGGATGACAATCTGTGCAGGCAGGAATAGCTCCCGGTTTTTTTTCCCATAGTTGCTCATTGATTACCTTAGTATGCACCTGCTCTATTCGGGCATGACATTTCATGCAGGTAGCTGCGATATTTTTAAGGGAAATGCTTGAAAGCCGATTGGTATGGGGCAATATCAAATGATTTCCATGACAATCGTTACAGGTAGCTGTAACAATCAGGCCACTCTTGTACAATCCTTTGCCATGAATACTTTGACTGTAATTTTCTAAAATATTGTGCTCGGTTATTTGATAGGTTCGTGCAACCGGTGCACCTTCGCGATGACATCTACCACACAACACGGGAATATTCATTTTATAGGTTCGGGAATTAATATTGGTGTGAGAAAGAATATCATGCTTTCCATGACACTCCTTGCAATCAGGCGCATACCTGGCCTGTTTCCGATGTGCTTTGCCATGAATACCCCTATTGTACTTATCAGCGGCCTGCTCGTGACAATTCCCGCAATTTACTGGTTGCATAGTTTCAGGATGGGGCCAGTCCTCAACTGCTGCTTCGGGATGACATTCAATACAGGTTACCTTCCCGTGAATTGAATTCGTTATTATGGGCAGATCAACCCAGACAGATTGAGCTTTACCATTCACTTCCTTTGTGAGATAAGGATCGTCGTGGCACATCATACAAACATCGTCTTCCTGAGCAAAAAGACCAGTACTGCTGAGAATACCCAACAGACAGATAATTGCTACAATGAACCGTTTCATTTTGGGGAGGTAAAAATCATCCATATCGAACTGATTAGTAACTAGCTCACTTACACTCTCTGTAAGTTACTGACTATTCAAACGAAATAAAAAAAAACTTAGTTGCTAGTCGTTTTTATACCTTTACGCCACCAATTCTTTTCCTTTTCTCCTTTTGGTTCCCGTGCCGGGTTGAGGTACAATTCCGTCGCAGGAATCTTAAACTCCCAAATCAACACAATCTCATGCGACAGATTTACATGATAAAATTAACCCGTGGCGATGCCACGGGCTATAAATATGAGCCATTCAGGCTTGTGTTCTTTGTGCGACACTTCGTTTTCCTTTGTGGTAAGAAACACGTTTGCACATCACACGTTCTCCTTCTTACTTAAGATTCTCCTTTAAAAAATCAGTCATCATGCCAAACAGGTGTAAACGGGTTTGTCCACCATAAATACCGTGATTTCGATTGGTGTACAAATGCATTTGGAACTTTTTGTTGTGTTGTACCAATTCTTCTGCCAACTCCAAAGTATTCTGCATGTGCACATTGTCATCAGATGTTCCGTGAACCAATAAGAACTTACCTTTTAATTGATCTGCGAAGTAAATAGGTGCATATTCATCGTATCCCTTCGCATTTTCATGAGGTGTGCGCAAGTATCTTTCAGAATATATACTATCGTAGTAGCGATAGGTAGTTACTGGTGCAACAGCTATTCCTGCAGCAAACACATCTGCACCGCGAAACATGCACAAAGAAGACATTTGTCCGCCAAAACTCCAACCATAGACACCAATTTTATCAGCAACAATAAAAGGTTGTTTCGCCATGTACTTTCCTGTTTCAATCAAGTCGAGAGCCTCCAGATTCTGAAGTTGCATGTAAGTACACTTCTTAAACTTTTCTCCTCTCCCACCTGTTCCCCGATTATCAACACAAACCACTACAAATCCTTCTTGTGCCAAATAATCGAACCAATTGAACTGGTAACGATCCAAGACTTCCTGTGCGCCAGGTCCTCCGTAAAAAGTCAACAATGCAGGATATTCTTTAGTGCTATCGAAATTAACTGGTTTCATCATCCAGGCATTTAGTTCAACACCTTCAGATGTAGTAAAAGTGAAAAATTCACGCTTTGGCAATTTAAACTCCTGCATTCTTTTCTGCAAATCTTTGTTCTCCTCCAACGTGCGAATCAATTTTCCTTTTGCATTGTGCAAAGTCACCAAAGTAGGCTGGTCGTTACTCGAAAAATCGTTAATGTAGTATTTGAATCCTTTGCTGAAATTTGCTGTATTACTTCCCTTATCTGCGCTAAGCAAAACGGTTTTCTTTCCTTTGATACCTACAGTATAAATTTCGCGTTGCAGTGGAGAAATTGTTGCAGCTTGATAATAGAACAGTTTTTTAGCCTCATCATAACCTAAAAATCTAGTCACTTCCCAATTGCCATTGGTTATTTGCCTGACCGGATTTCCATTCAAATCGTACAAGTAAATATGATTAAATCCTGATTTTTCACTGGTAAAAATAAAATGCTTTCCGTCTTTCAAAAAACTCAAATCATCGTTGATATCAATCCATGCTGCATTCTTCTCTTCGTACAATAATCTAGATTTTCCGCTTTCTGCATCAGCCAACAAAAGCTCATAATGATTCTGATGTCGATTCATTCGAACAATACTTAACACCTTTGGATTCTGAGTCCATTGCATTCTTGGAATGTACTGATCGGTTTCCTCTCCAATATCCATTTTTTGTGTTGCTTTCAATTGCAAATTATACACATGAACACTCACAATTGAATTATCCTCTCCGGCTTTTGGGTATTTAAATGTATAATTTTCAGGATACAAGGCATTCTCTATTTTCTCGGGATTCGTTCCCTTAAAAACAGTCATATTAAACTGTTTCACCCTGCTCTCATCAAAACGCATAAAGGCAATTCGCCTGCCATCGGGCGACCATTGGTAGGCCTGACTGAAGGAAAACTCTTCCTCATAAACCCAATCCGGCGCTCCGTTAATAATGTGATTGTATTTTCCATCGAATGTAATCTGAGTCTCTTTCTTCTTCTGAAGATCTTTCAAGAAGAGATTGTTGTCTCTAAAAAAACAAATCTGATCGCCGGAAGGTGAAAAATTAGCCAATTGCTGTCTTCCTGTCGACAAAGCCTTCAAAGTCTTTTTATCACGATCGTACACGTAAAATTCGGCTGAATAAGAATGACGATAAATATTTTGACGATTGCTGGCAATGAGAATTTTCCGCTCGTCGGAAGAAAACTGATACGAATCGATACTTTTAATTTTATCGATTCCAACTTCTGCTAAATCGAAAATATCGTCCTCCTTACCGCCGGTTGCATAGGCATATTCTTCAATTCGAATTCCCTGTTTTAAAACCGTATAGGATTCCCCACTATTCATGGAACGTAATCCATAGACGGAACGAGCCCTAAAGGTTCCTTTGGTGGTGATATCCTCGAGCGTGAAACTCTTTTGCGCCTTCACTATAGTTAGGCTTAGCAGAGCAAATAAGATTAGTGTTAGCCTTTTCATTGTTTGCTAGTTTGAGTATGATGCAATTAGTTCTTAAAACCTCGCCCCCAGCCCTCTCCTAAAGGATTAGAAAACAAATATAAATCATATTATTCCGAAGCTGTTTTCTCCTCTCCTTCAGAAGAGAGATAGAAAGAGGTATTCATTTTACCTATACACATTTAATTATTAAAAATCTTTGTGCTCGTTACGCTGAATGATTTCGTTTTGTAAATCTTCTCCCAAATCATTGAAATAATCACTATACCCGGCTACACGAACAATTAAATCTTTATAATTTTCCGGACTCTTTTGAGCAGCCTTTAAAGTATCCACACTTACCACATTAAACTGAATGTGATGCCCATCCATGCGGAAATAGGAACGAACTAAATTCATCACCTGAGTAATTCCAGCCTCATTATCCATAAACGAAGGACTAAACTTCTGATTCAGCAGTGTTCCTCCTGTTCGCAAATGATCAATTTTAGATGCTGATTTCACCACTGCTGTCGGTCCTTTTGTATCCGCTCCCTGAAAAGGAGAAATCCCTTCGGAAAGTGGTTTCCCAGCCAAACGACCATCCGCGGAAGCGCCCATTACATTTCCAAAATACACGTGACAAGTAGTAGGCAACATATTAATTCTGAAAACGCCACCTTTTGAAGAAGGACGCCCGTTTATTGCTGAGTAAAAAGTCTCGAAAATGGCAATTGCCTCATCATCCGCATAAGCCTCATCGTTCCCATATTTTGGTGTGTCGTAAACCAAATCGCTACGCAACTGATCGTGATTTACAAAATCCTGATCCATAGCGCATTTCAGTTGTTCTAACGAAATTCTCTTCTGATCGAAAACCTGATATTTAATGGCACTGAACATATCTGCTAAACTCCCCAATCCAACACCCTGAACGTAACTGGTATTATAGCGCGCTCCGCCGGCATTGTAATCCTGTCCGTTTGAGATGCAATCCGCTACCAAAACCGAAAGAAATGGTACCGGCAGATAATTGGCATACAAGCGTTCAATCACGTTATTTCCCCGAATCTTAATATCCGCAAAGTAGTTCACTTGTTTTTGCCAAGCTGTAAAAACATCTTCGTAAGAGGAAAAATCAGTAATAGCACCTGTTTGCAAACCAATTTGTTTTTTTGTGCGCGAATCGTAACCATTGTTAAGAGTAATTTCCAATATCTTGGCGAGATTAAAATAACCACTTAGGGAGTAATTCTCGGTTCCAAAAGCACCAGTTTCCACACAACCACTGCATCCGCCATTACGCGCATCTTCAATACTTTTCCCTTGTCGAAGCATTTCCTGAACAACAGCATCGGTATTAAAAATGGAAGGCTGCCCAAAACCTGTTTTCAAAATTTTAAGCGTTCGTTTTAGGAATCGATCAGGACTTTTTTTGCTCACCTGAACCATTGAACTGGGTTGCAACAACCTCATCTCTTCAATTACATCCAACAACACGTACGACATGTCGTTCACGGCATCGGAACCATCTTCTTTTAGTCCGCCTATATTAATCAGGCAAAAATCGGTGTACGTATTACTTTCTTTGGCAGTAACGCCCATTTTTGGTGGTGCCGGATGATTATTAAACTTCACCCAAAAAGCCTGAAGCAATTCGTACATATCCTCTTTCGACAATTTCTCCGTCACGACTTCTTTCACGTAAAAAGGCTGTAAATGCTGATCCAATCGTCCTGGATTAAAGGAATCCCAAGGGTTTAATTCTGTGATAACTCCCAAATGAATGAACCAGTAATGTTGCAATGCTTCATGAAAAGTTTCAGGCGCATGTGCAGGAACTCTGCGACAAACTGCTGCCATTTGTTCCAATTCAGCTTTGCGCGTTGCGTCTTTTTCAATTTTCGCCAATCGCTCCAATTCTTCAGCATGACGGTTTGCAAAGAGAATAATTCCATCGCAAGTAATTGCCATCGCTTTTAACTCTTCCTGTTTTTCGTAGGCATTAGCATCGGAAAAGAAATCCAATTGATCAATGGCTTTTTGAATTTCATCTTTTACTTCCAAAAATCCTTTCTGAAACATCTTTTTTCCCAAAACAGTATGTCCTGGAGCTCTTTGTTCCTGAAATTCAGTAAATATTCCTGCTCCATAAGCATCCAACCACTCAGGAGTCATGTTTCCAATTAACTTATCTCTATTGGTTTTCCCTTTCCAATATGGAATGATCGTCTCTTCATAAACCTTTCTCGTTTCCTCATCCACTTGGAAAGAAACTTTTTCCCGATCACTCAAAATCGTCAAATCATCCAGAGAGTGAATGCAAATTTCGGGAAATGTAGGACACGATTTTGGTGCTGGTCCGCGCTCTCCAACAATCAATTCATTGTCGTTAATGCAGATTTTCTTGTTGGCAAATATGTATTTAAAAGACAAAGCTCTTTTTACTGGCGTAGATACCATTTGAGCTTCATCGGATTGGTAAAATTCAGTCATTAACAAAGCTCTTTCCGGTGAAATGCTATTAATGGCATTTATACTTTGGTCGCGTAATTGTTTTATTCTGTTGTTCATAGCTCAATAAGTTATGATTGTTCTGTTTATTTATTTGTGACTAACACCCCTCTGTCCTGTCGGACATCTCCCCTAAAAGGGAGAATTCGTTTCAGAATGTTTTACTGATATTTGTTAACTCAATACTTATCATCCACCAATGTTTATTTTAAATCCTGCCTCCTCAAAAAGTTCTTTTGCCCAAAATGTATCCTCTTCATTCAAGGAAGGAATATCAGGCATGCTATTCTCTTTGTTGAAACGATCATACTTATCTCTTCCAATTCGGTGATAAGGTAAAATATGAATTTCCGACAGGGAAGTTAAGTCTGTTAAAAAAAATACCATTTTCATGATATTGGTTTTAGAATCGTTGAAACCTGGAATCATAGGAAATCGAATAATCAGATTTTTCCCATTCTCAATCAGAAATTTTAGGTTTTCGAGTATTTGTTTGTTCGAAACTCCAGTTAGTTTCTGATGCTCTACATCATCCATATGCTTTAGATCGAATAGAAAGAGATTTACATCATTACTTATTCGTTCAAAATGCTTTTTTGGTGCAAAGCCCGATGTATCGACCACTGTGTGTAAGTCCATTGATCGACATTCTTTCAGCATGGCGTCCAGAAAGTCAATTTGAAGCATTGGCTCTCCTCCCGAAAAAGTAACTCCCCCACCCGATTCATCAAAAAACAATTGATCCTTCTCAATTTCTTTAATTAATTGCCTGACAGAGTATTCCTTTCCTATATTAACTTTCTCTTCAACCAATTTTTCAGCCAACCTATTAGATTGATTGAATTCTTCGATTTTCGGAGAAAAACTTTCCGGATTGTGACACCACAAACAGCGCAACGGACAGCCTTTCATGAAAATAGTGGTTCGGATTCCCGGACCATCATGTACAGCATATCGCTTGATATCAAACACGATACCATTCATATTTCTGATATTAAATAAAAAATCTAGTAGATAGTGCCCTGATTGGAAATTACATCAGGAGAATTGGGGCAATAAATAGGTAGGCTTGGATCAACAAATCCAGCATTCATATAGTCCTTTGTAGGAATGTTTATGCAGTATGGGAATAATTCTATTCATAAATTCATTCTTGCTCGGTATAAATCTATGATTTTTTTTTGAACTACAAATAAGGAAAATTAGCTAGGTGACTGATTTAAAATCGTTCTACGTAATCCCTTGGAATTTAAAAAGAATAGTTAAAAATCCAAATTAGTAATTGTCTTACTTATACTCCCCACAGGTATTTACCCCTAAATCCCCTAAAGGGGACTTCCTCCTTCATTTGTCGTTTTGTTGTTTTTTTAAGCCCCTTTAGGGGTTTGGGGTAATCTGGGGGATATTTACCACCTATTCCGTCGCGAGAAACTGTTACTCTTTTGTTTACAATTTCCTTTGCGACGTTTTGCATCGTCCATAAGTACTCCTGACTATTGATATTTAAGCCCGTCAGGCTCGGTATTCATTGTGTATCTTTGGCTTGTACTCGGTTTTCCTTCGTGCTTAAATTCTATTTTTCATTAAAATTAAAATCGCAAAAAAGAGCTTCCCCTTTCGAAGAAGCTCTTGACAATATTACATTACAATAAAGGAATCTTATTTAAACTCTTTTTTTAATTGCTGAACCCAAGCTTCTATTCTTTCGTTAGACAAACCTGCCTGATTTTCAATATCAAGAGCCAAACCTAAAAATTTGCCATCGCGTAAAGCTACAGATTTTTCAAACTTATAGCCTTCCGGAGAAGTCAATCCAATCACTTTCGCTCCTCGATCTTCCAAGGCTGTTGCCAAAAGACCAAGTGCATCTACAAAATTTTCAGGGTATCCGACCTGATCTCCTAAACCAAATAAAGCAACAGTTTTGCCTTTTAGTTTTAGATCTTCGATTGCTGGCATAAACTCATCCCAGTAATTAGGAAGTTCTCCATCAAACCAAGTTGGAACACCTAAAATCATATTATCGTAGGCTACGAAAATATCTTCGTCAATTTCCTCAACATTTACACTTTCCACTTCTGCCGAAGTTCCAAAAGCCTTTTTTATTTTTTCAGCATTTTTAGCTGTCTTATGTGTATTGAAACTATAGAATAAACCTATTTTTTTCATATGTTCGTTTTTTAGAAGATGAGATTTAAAACGCTAATAGCTCTTTTGCGGCTGCATAAATTTTATCATTATTTGGAAGAACTGCTTTTTCCAATATACGATTAAAACCAACAGGTGTAAATTCAGAACCAACACGTTTTACCGGAGCATCCAATTTATCAAAAGCTTTTTCGGTAATTGTAGCCGAAATTTCAGCTCCAAATCCTGAGAAAACTTTGTCTTCATGAACAACCATTACTTTATTGGTTTTTGCCACCGATTTCAGAATTGTTTCTATATCCAATGGCACCAGCGAGCGAAGATCAATAACCTCAACCTGCTTGCCTGCGTCTTCGGCCAACTTATCAGCAACCTCAACACACATATGCGTTGTGTTTCCATAAGTTATGATCGTTAAATCAGCACCTTCTCTTCTTACTCTTGCTTTTCCAAATGGAACTTCAAAATCTTCAGGCACAGCTGCCGACGCTTTCGGATCATTATACAAAGCCTTAGGCTCCATAAATACTGTCATTCCCTTCGAACGAATACTTGTCCGCAACAAACCTGCTGCATCATCCGCGTAAGACGGATAAACAATACGAACACCTGGGAAAGTTGCTAAAGCTCCCTCAATATTCTGAGAGTGATACAATCCTCCACCAATATATCCACCAGATGCTAAACGAACTGTGATATTCGGTGAAAACTGTCCTTTTGTTCTCCAATATTCGTGAGTAGTTTCAACAAACTGCTCCATGGCTGGCCAAAAATAATCGGCAAATTCAGCTCCTTCAACAACAATTCTAATCTTATCGTTGAAGCGGCTCATTCCATTTGCTGTTCCCATAATGTAGTCTTCGGCAATTGGAGCATTAAATACACGTTCCTTACCGAACTCCTGTTGCATCCCTTTGGAAACATTAAAAATCCCACCTTTATCTTTATTGGCAATATCCTGTCCCCAAATAAAAGTATCCGGGTTGTGACGAAATTCTGCTTTTAGTGTTTCATTCAATCCTTCAATCAACTTTTTTTTGTTGCCGGTGAAATTATGTAATCCTTCGGGATATTTCTCAGAAACATAGGATTCCGGAATTACAAAATCGTGAATAGAAGCCGGATCGGGATCCGGTGCACTTAAACAAGCTTTATGAGCTTTTTTAACTTCCAATTTCACCTCAGCTTCAATAGCCAACAATTCCTCTTCAGTAAAACGCTTGTATCGAACCAATAATCTGCGAAATTTCGCCAATGGATCGTATTCTGTCACGTAATTCAATTCAGCATTATCGCGGTACAACTCGTGCTTATCGGAATTGGAGTGCGCCCCCATACGAACACAGTTGGCCTGAACAATTACCGGAGTTGAAGTTTCCAAAGCAATTTGTTTTGCTTCAGTCATCGCATTCATCGAATCAAAAACATCTTTTCCGTTACAATGAATAATTTTCAGGTACTTCATTCCACGGAAGTTATCAGCCACTTTTCTGTTCGCTGTCTGATCCTTCTTTGGAACAGAAATTCCATACCCGTTATCCTGAAATACAAACACAACTGGAAGTTGCTCATTTGTCGCTCCATTTATAGCCTCGTACACATACCCTTCGGAC
This sequence comes from Labilibaculum antarcticum, assembly GCF_002356295.1. Lineage (NCBI taxonomy): Bacteria > Pseudomonadati > Bacteroidota > Bacteroidia > Marinilabiliales > Marinifilaceae > Labilibaculum > Labilibaculum antarcticum. Next base: position 1,045,950 of record NZ_AP018042.1, read on the forward strand.
ACCGAAGATTCTCCCTGAGAACTAAAAACAACCCCTTTGCTCTTGTATTGTTTTACGGCTCTGGCTAATCCAACAGCATGCAAAGTATGATTACCTGTACAAGAAGATACATTGTGAACATTCCATTCTGGTTTTGCAAAATGATTCGACATGTGACGACCGCCACCTGCTACATCTGTATCTTTTGATATTCCATTAAGAATGATCTCTTCTGCTGTTAAACCTGCAGAAATGGAGGTGAGCATATCTCTGTAATAGGGAAATAAATGATCTGCTTTTCGATCGAATACTTGTCCTATTGCCAATTGAATACCATCATGACCAGCATAGGGAGCGTGGTATGACCATCCAATAGCTTGTTTTAAGTAATTTGGCGCCTTTTCATCCAATGCTCTACCTAAAGTCATCAGATGAAACCAACGACTAAGCATGTCTTTCGATGTACTTTTAATGCTAAACTTTTTATTTTCAGTCATCTTATTAGTTTTATTCGTAGTACTATCTACGGAGGTAATTTCCAGTATTTCCATGATTTAAAATGTTCTGTTACTATCAATTTCTTCCAAATAATCTGCAATTTTCCGTAAGAATGCTCCACCCAAAGCTCCATCTACAACACGGTGGTCGTAGGAAAGAGAAAGGAACATTTTCTGACGAACCACAATTGCATCACCAGCTGGAGTTTCAATTACAGCAGGTTTCTTTTCGATAGTTCCAACAGCTAAAATTGCAACCTGCGGCTGATTGATAATCGGAGTACCCATTACATTTTTGAAGGATCCAAAATTAGAAATCGTAAATGTACCTCCAGAAATATCATCAGGACCCAATTTATTGTTTCGGGCTGCATTTGCCAAACGGTTCATGTCATTTGCCAAACCAATTAAATTTTTCTGATCCGAATTTTTAATTACGGGAACAATTAAATTTCCACTAGGAAGAGCTACTGCAACACCAACATTAATATTCTTTCTAAGAATAACATTATAACCATCAACAGAAGCATTTACACCAGGGAAGTCACGTAAAGCTTTAGAAACAGCTTCTATGATAATTGGCATATAAGTAATTTTAGTTCCTTCTTTTTTAAAGAATTCATCTTTTACTTTGTTTCTCCAATTAACCATATCAGTAACATCGGCTTCAACCATTGCCGTAACGTGCGGAGAAGTTTGTTTCGACATCACCATGTGATCGGCAATAATTCTTCTCATACGATCCATCTCCACAATCTGATCCTGAGCTCCAATCGACATAGAAACTTTTGCCTTTTGAGCTGTAGGAGCAGCACTAGGAGTCGGTGCAGCAACAGTTTTAACTTCTGGAGCAGAAACTGCTGATCCATTACGGCTGGACAAATAATCCAAAACATCTTGTTTTTGAACTCTGCCTTCGGTTCCATGTCCAGTTATAGTTTCCAGCTCTTGAACCGAAATATTTTCACTTTTCGCAATGCTTTTTACTAAGGGAGAATAAAAACGGTCTGAAGCGGATTCGATATCGGAGGAACCTACACTTTCTGCAGGTTCTTGAATTGCACTTGCAGCTACGCTTGCACTCACACTTTCTTGAACTGGTGCTTCCACATCGTCTGCATCGCCCAAGGCAATGATCGCAACAACCTCGCCAACGGGAACAACATCGTTTTCCTTAAAAAAGATTTTGACTACTTTCCCATCTACCGGACAAGGAATTTCAGAATCCACTTTGTCGGTTGCAATTTCAAAAAGCATATCATCCTCTTCCACCTGATCATTCAACTTCACGAACATTTTCGTGATAGTGGCCTCTTGTACGCTCTCGCCCAATTTAGGCATTATGATTTCAAAGCTAGACATATAACTTATAGTTTAATATTTATAATCTTATTTAAATGTTTCTATACAAATATAAAAATTTATTCTTATTTAGACTGATTAAAGTTAAAATAATTGCTATCTCGACATTACAATTTTTTATTATGGTATAGATTTCATTGATAAGGAAAAAAATTCCTCTCTGAAGTTACCAAATTCTTATTATTCAGGTTAATTTTGAGACAGAAATATAACATGATATGAAAGAATTCACATTTAGCCTAGAAATCAATTCCTCGCAGGAAGAAGTATATAATGCCCTAACCAATTCTTTTCAAATTGAACTTTGGACTGGTTATCCTGCTGTAATGGACGAAAACCCAGGAACAATATTCTCACTTTGGGAAGGAGATATTACTGGTTGCAATATTGAGATCATTAAGGATTACAAAATTGTACAGGAATGGTTTTTTGGAGAAACTGAAAATCCATCAATTGTTAGTTTGCTTATTAAAAAAGCAGGTTCGAAAACTCGACTAGAGCTGACTCACACCAACATCCCTGATGAAGCCTATGATGAAATTGTTGTTGGTTGGGAAGAATACTACTTAGGATCGTTAAAAAACTTTCTGGAGTTTTATTAGAAAGAAAATCTTCACTTTAGGATAAAAAAAATCAGCAAGCAGAATTAATCTACTTGCTGATTTTTTATGCAGTATACAATATAGTAAGCTTATTCTACGATAATCACTTCATCGAAAATTTCAATTTTATCACCTGGCCGTATTTTTGCTCTTTTACGCAATTCCACTTCTCCATTTCGAAATACAATTCCATCTTCAACAAAAATCTTAGCCTGAGCTCCACTTTCACTGATGCTAGTTGCTTTAATCAGCTTTATTAACTCAATATATTCAGTCTCAATTTTAAATTTAATCATATCTATCTCCTTATTTTAACGTCAAAAGTAATGCTTTTTACGTCTTATACCGATCTGTATTGAATTTATAATGGATTAATGAAAGAATAGATAAGCAATTGCAATTGCTGCAATAATTCCAGCAAAATCAGCAATCAAGCCACAAGTAACAGCATATCGGGTATTCTTAATTCCTACAGCTCCAAAATATACGGCGATGATATAAAAAGTAGTATCGGTCGCTCCCTGCAGTGTTGAGGCCAATTTACCAACGAAACTATCTGCACCATGTGTTTGCATAGCATCTACCATCATTCCTCTGGCACCACTTCCACTTAATGGTTTCATTAATGCTGTAGGCAATGCTTCTACAAAATCTGAGTTTACACCAATATAAAGACAAAATCTTCGTGCTCCTTCAATCACCAAATCCATAGTTCCTGATGCTCTAAAAACACCAATCGCAACTAATATAGCAACCAGGTAGGGAATTATTTTTACGGCAATAGCAAAGCCTTCTTTCGCTCCATCAATAAAACTCTCGTAAACATTCACCTTTTTCTGCGCTGCCATAAGAATAAATGCAATGATAATGGAAAACAAAAACACATTGCTAACTACCGTGGATATTTGAGTGATTTGATCCTTCTCTAAGGTCGAGAAGTAAACAATCAAACCAATAATAAAAGCCGTTAACCCACCTAAGTAGGCCAACACAACCTTATCGAAAAGATTAATTTTTTGAACAATAGCAACACTTACTAAACCGGCTATGGTTGAAAAATACGTTGCCAATAAAATTGGAATAAATATATCAGAAGGATTTACGGCTCCCAACTGCGCTCGATAAACCATAATGGATATTGGAATAATCGTTAATCCAGAAGTATTCAGCACCAAAAACATGATTTGTGCATTGGAAGCAACATCCTTCGTAGGATTAACCGACTGCATTTCCTTCATAGCCTTTAATCCTAAAGGCGTAGCAGCATTATCCAAACCAAGCATGTTAGCGGCTAAATTCATCATTATCGAACCATGTGCTGCGTGTCCTTTAGGTATTTCAGGAAACAACTTGTTGAAAAAAGGACCAATCAAACGGGAAAAAACTTTTACAATTCCCCCATTTTCTCCGATCTTCATAATTCCCAACCACAAGGTTAGTACTCCAGTTAAACCAAGAGAAATATCAAATCCCGTTTTAGCCATATCGAATGTGGCATTCACCATATTTGGGAATACTTCCATATCGCCAAAGAAAATCAACTTGAATAATCCAACAACAAAAGCAACAACGAAAAAGAAAATCCAAAGGTAATTTAAGGCCATATAACTTATTTTAATATTTTTTTAGAGCATAATAATAATATCACTTCTTGTTTTGGTTCTCTTGTATCAATTTTAATCTTTCTTCCGGATAAGATTCATTCGACTTTAAATTTTCAGCTTTCTTATAATAAAATCGGGCAACTGAATAATTTCCCTTATCGTATGCACTATCGGCCTTATGAATTGCACTTTCATACTCAAGCTCAAGCTTTTGATTCTTTCTCGAATTTATTAATTCTTCAATTTCATCCAACTGTGCATCTGGATATTTATCAGAAGTCTCTAATTCTTTCGCTTGCTGATAATAGAATTTCGCAACAGAATAGTTCTTATTGGTTAACGCCTTATCTCCACGTGCAATTAACTTACGATATTCCTCTATTAGTTCAGAATTCTTACCTTCTCTTATCAACTTATCAATTTCCTTGAGTTTATTTTTAGGATATTCTCTGTTAAACAAGTCAAGTGCTCTTTCATACATCACTATAGCGACAGTATAATGCGATGCTTTAAATGACTCATCGCCGCTCGCAATTATTGATGCATATTCACGTTCCTTGGCAATAGACAATTTAGCTTCAAAATTAGTCGGATTATTGGCGAGAACCTCCTCATCAGATAATTTTAATGCCTCCACTCGTTTTGCAATTTCCGCCAACTTTTCTTTAGGATATTCCTCTTTTGGCTTTATAGACAAAGCAGCGTTGAAATGATAACGCGCTACACTAAATTGCTCTTCCCTAAGAAATTTATCTCCGGCTTCCAGTTCTTCGCCATATTTTTGATCAATTTCTTTTTGCTTTCGATCTGCTAATGCTAGTCGTTCCAATAAAACGTCAATTCTTGTTATCTGATTTTTAGGATACGATTCTGCTGGTTTTAAATCCAAAGCTCGTTGATATTTTCCGATTGCAAATGCATACTCTTCCTTGTTGAAAAATTGATCTGCTTCCTCTATCAATGCCTTGTACTGATATTGCGTGGTTGCCTTCTCCTCTTCCAACTTCTCCAATTCACTCAAGATCAATTTAATTTCTTCTATCTGGTTAGGCGGATAAACTTCTTGTGGTTTTACCTTTTGAGCCTTTTCATATTCGTTTATTGCCGACTGCCATCTTTTGCCTTCGTAATACTTATCAGCAAGAGCTCTATAATTACTGTACTCTTTTTCCGTAGCCCGCAATGCCTCAGCTATTCTGGCTTCTTCATCAGCCTCAGCTTTTAACTGATTTACAATTTCATCAATCTTCTGAATCTGAGTTTTGGGATAGCTCTCTTCATTCCTGATTTGTAGAGCTGAAGTATAATTCTTTCTTGCTGACTCATAAGTCTTTGAAGAAAACTGAGAATCTGCTAAAGCAATAAATGCATTGTATTTCTCATTCAATCCTTTTTTCTCCAAGGCTAATTTAGCCTGTTCTTCAGCCAATCGCGTTTGTTCAGAAAAAATATCATCAATTTTCTGAATTTGAGATTTTGGATAAGATTCTTTAGCCTTTAATTCCAAGGCATCGGTATAACTTGTTCGAGACGACTGATAATCTCCCGTTGAAAACTGAGAATCAGCTAATGAAATAATGGAAGCATATTTATCCTCCAAAGCTTTTTGTTGAGCAGCTAATCGAGTTGCTTCATTAGCTTCAGCTTGCTGATTAGCCAGTAATTTATCAATCTTTTGAATTTGAGATTTTGGATATGCTTCACTAGCCTTCAGACTCAATGCTTCTGTATAATTACTTTTAGATGATTCATACTCTTCTAATGTGAATTGAGAATCAGCCAACTTAATTGCGGCTTTATATTTTTCATCCAAAGCTTTTCTCGCTGCTGCCAAACGTGCAGCATTATCTGCATCAGCTTGCTGATTAGCCATTATTCCATCAATCTTTTGAATTTGAGATTTTGGATATGCTTCAGTAGCCTTTAGAGTTAATGCTTCCGTATAATTACTTTTAGACGATTCATACTCTTCCGTGGAGAATTGAGAATCAGCCAACTTAACTATAGCGTTATATTTTTCATCCAAGGCTTTTTTCTCGGCAACCAAACGTGCAGCATTATCTGCATCAGCTTGCTGATTAGCCAAGATCTCATCAATCTTTTGAATTTGAGATTTCGGATATGCTTCCTCAGCTTTTAGACTTAAAGCATCTGAATAACTGGTTTTAGATGACTGATAATCACCAGATGAGAATTGTGAATCGGCTAATTTAACAATCGAAGCATATTTGTCATTTAATGCTTTCTTCAGAGAAGCCAATCGTGTTGCTTCATCAGCCTCTGCTTGCTGTCTAGACAAGATCTCATCAATCTTCTGAATTTGAGATTTTGGATATACTCCCTCAGCTTTTAGACTTAAAGCATCTGAATAACTGGTTTTCGATGATGGATAATCTCCTGATGAGAATTGTGAATCGGCTAATTTAATAATTGAAGCATATTTCTCATTTAATGCTTTCTTCAGAGAAGCCAATCGAGTTGCTTCATCAGCATCTGCTTGCTGACTAGACAAGATCTCATCAATCTTTTGAATTTGAGATTTTGGATATGCTTCCGCTGCCTTTAGATTCAAGGCGTCTGAATAACTGGTTTTAGATGACTGATAATCGCCAGATGAAAATTGTGAATCTGCCAAAGTAATAATAGCAGCAAACTTTTCATTCAAAGCCTTTTTCTCGGCAGCCAAACGAGCCTCATTATCTGCTTCTGCTTGCTGACTAGCTAAAATCTCATCAATCTTTTGAATTTGTGCCTTTGGGTAAACCTCCTCAGTTTTCAGACTTAAAGCATCAGAATAACTGGTTTTCGATGATGGATAATCTCCTGATGAAAATTGTGAATCGGCTAATTTAACAATCGATGCGTATTTTTCATCCAATGCTTTTTTCTGAGAAGCCAATCGCGTTGCTTCATCAGCCTCTTCTTGCTGGGTAGACAAGATCTCATCAATCTTTTGAATTTGAGTTTTCGGATATCCTTCTGATGCCTTTAGATTCAAAGCATCCGAATAACTGGCTTTAGATGACTGATAATCGCCAGATGAGAATTGTGAATCTGCCAGTGTGATTATTGATGCATATTTCTCATTCAAAGCTTTCTTTTGTGAGGCTAATTTTAATTGCTCAGCTACTAATTTATCAATTTCCTGAATTCGATTCGTAGGATATGCTTCATTTGGTTTTACAACTAAAGCATCTGTATAACTAGTTTTAGAAAGCTCATAATCTTTGGACGTAAATTGATTATCAGCCTGACTGATTAAAATTTTATATTTTTCATCCAATGCTTTTTTTTCTGCTTCCAAACGAGCTTTTTCTTCAGTATTAGCAAGTTCCTGTCCAATCAAATCATCAATTTTCTGCAATTGAGTTTTAGGATACTCCTCTTTCGGCATAATTGTTAACGCCTCGTTATAACCTACTTTTGACAGGTCGTATTTTCTTGCATTAAAATTAATATCTCCTCTTTGCACTGCGGCCTTATAATCTCTTTCTTTTGCCAGTCTTTGAGCCTCTAACTCAGCAGCTCTTCTTCTGGCTTCTTCTTCTGCTTTTTTTATTGCATCTCTAATTTGAGCATCATAATCACGGTCATAATCAAAGTCATCTAATTCCTTATTATACATGATCATTCCCATCGGTTGATTAAAAACAGAAAGATCAAGTCCCTCGTATGCTGGAAATAAAGAAACCATAAATTTAAAGGGTGGAAATTGATTATCCCTGCTTAGTACATCCAGAGGGACAAAAGTTGAAACACTTACTCTTTTTGTAACAAATCCATCTTTTGAAAATTCAAAAATATATTCATTTCCAAAATCCAGATTATATTCAAATTTGCCACTATTATCAACAAATCCCGATTCCATTTTCTCCGCATTTTTCAATATGGTTATCCGGGTATTCTCAATATCTCCATTTTCAATCTTCACTTTTCCAAAAACAGAATATTTATTTTGCCCAATTGCAAAATCAGGAATAAAAAACAGGAAAAATAAGAATATTGAAAAAACTCTTACTAATTGAAAGCTTGAAGAATTACTCATATCAAAAAAATACTTTTATTTTACCACAAAAGAAAATAGACCTATCAGTCGCCTCTCTTTTAAAATTAATAAAATCTAATGCAATATTTGTAAAGTTAAAATTTTGAAATGAAAACACAGGATTATAAATAAAATAAAGCTATTTGCAGATACAAATAGCTTTATTAAATATTTTTCTTTACATCTAAACAAAAAGAGTTTCAGTATCGAATATTGAGATTACATTTTTTAAAATTTCCTTTTCCTCAGATAAACAAATGCTTTCTTTTGTTTTCTCCCCCCATTCATTATAGTATTTTGCCATTTTCTTTAAGATGCCTGAAGAACACAATCCGAAGTTGGCATTCTCACAAAGTTCCAGAGCTTCATTAAAATGTCTTTCCACCTGAGTGCGATTCCCTTCTGCAAACTGCACAGAACTTAGAAATGAATGGTAAAATATTTGCAAGAAATAATTTTTTGATGCGGAGATTTCGCTTTCGCAAGACTTTAAAAATTCAACTTGAGTTTTGCTCATTTCCATTCCTAAACTATGCTGTGCCGATAATTTATAGCATTGCAAAATACAGTAATTCAGATTTGATTTTTTTGATTTGTCAGTTTTGTACAAATGCTCAACATCATCAATTAATTGCAGAACCTTATGAAAGGATTTCATATAAATCAATACCAAACAAAGAATAAGCTCAAATTCACCATTCAGGGATCGGCAATACTCACCTGTCTGCTTATAAGCCATCTCCCTATAGTAAAACATCTTTAAAATTTCGATCTCATTAGATTCCTTATCAATGAAATGATTATAGATTAAAATACTTCCAAGCCTTATTGAAATATCAAAGCTGGTGCATGACGAATCTATCTCTTCCGCATTTAAATCCTGATAATATTGCGCAGTATTCTCTAGATTCAGAGTGAATACAGAGTCCAACAACAATACTGAAAGTGATTTTATTCGTACACTTTTAGATCTTCCTTTTCTTGCAAATATTTCCAAAATAATCCGATCCCCTCTACCAACATTGTAGATATCAGGAAAATCACGGAACAAATACTTTTCAGCTCTTTCCTGAGTTACAAAATGCTCCATCAACCTTATTTGCTGATCATCGGAATAGATAGCTGAATTAAGTACCGTATCAATCACGTCACGATCTGAAAGTGTTTCGTCACTTAATTGAAAAAAGTTTTTTAATTCTAAATGTTTGCCATTATAGAAAGCTGTTGTATACAAAAAGCTAATTAGTCTATTTTTAATCTCAAAACCAGAATACTCCTCTTCAACAGTTTGAATCAATTTAAAATCTACTCCTCCATTCTGCTGCACAATATCCATACCTATCAATGTCTCAAATAACTGATCGCTGGTAATTTTCACATACTTACAATAAGTATTGTGTTCGTTTATGGTGATAAATTCGGTTAACAAACCATATGAAATCAATTCCTCGTAGGCATTAAAATAATTTCCGGCAGTTTTCAGATGGATTGGAAATACATCACGCAATTCCATTTTCTTTGCCGCAGTTCCACTTTTTCCATGCTCCATCAATTTCAAAACACCATGCAAAATATCCATCTTCTCTTCTGAAAATCTAGAATAAAACACCTTATTTCGCAAAAATTCATTCAGCAATTCTTGTTCATTATAATGACCATAGTGTTTATTCGGAGTATATAGTTTGATAAATAATTCCAAAAAGAAAGGATTCGAAATCATTTTCTTTTGTTGGAAGGATAATTCATTAACCGACAATTTAGATGAAAAATTATTATTTATTGTGCCATCAATAACGTGTTGGATTTCATCATTTGATAGTGGATATAAATTCTGATGATCTTGAGAATCGACTTTCAAACCCAATTCGTACCAACTATTTTGAATGGCATTTCCTTTAATTACGAAAGGCAAGGCAAATTTCTCCCAAGTTGAGCAACGAGAAGTTATTATTAATTTAATTTTACCTGAATCCTTATAACTTGATATGAACTGTTTTAACTGAAGAAACAACCTTTCTAATTTCACATTATCGTATGTAATTTCATCGAGTGCATCAATAGCAAATATTATACGAGCTTCACAATCCTGCGGATTTTTAAGGAAATATTTCAAAGTATCGGTCTGTGCAAAATCTAATTGATCTTGAATCCAACGATCCAATCTAAAATCCTTATTTAAAAAACTTAGCATGAATGATGCATTCAAAAATAAAATGACATCATCAGATTGCTTTCTGATCCAATTTTTCTCAAACCACTTGGCTAACATGCTGGATTTACCGAAACCTCCTGGGGCAACAAAACCTGTTGCCATTTTTGATGAGTTTAAAAAACAAGTAATTCGTTCTTCCGCATGCGATCGGCTAACTACTGAGTGAAATGGAATTCCAGACTGTCCAATAACTAACTTATAAGTTTCCTTACTGATTTCAAGGGATTTTTCATACAGGTCATTCCAATTTCTTTTCTGCTTATTGGGAGCTTTTATAGCATCACCCTGTGATGTGCAAAACTCCTCCCAAGTTGCATAGCCAACATAAATAGCAAGCGTACTTAAAGTGAATTTTGCAGGTGTAGCGCTCGTTTTTAAGAACCCAAAAATTCGGCGAATGGTCGTAGTGCTTACTCGAAATCCTGTCTCAGTACAAATTTCATCAGCTAAAACACGACAAGCTTTCGTATACATTAGCTCTGAACCAAACTTCTTTAAAACTTCCGATTTTAGTCGTTCAATCATTGTCGTAGTAGTTTGTGGTAGTGATTTCGATCAAATTTCGGATGAATGTAGGTAAGAAATCTCATCGGGACAATCCACATTTTATCTTCAGGGACAATAAATTTATATCTGCGTTGTTTCAGCTCATAATAGCGTGATTCAACAAACGGTCAAAAAGGCAATTACATCCATAAAACTGGTCAAATCAGTAAACTTCACATCTTACAAAACTAGTAGTTGCAATAAAAAACTTCTTGACTAGTCATAAATAAGCGTTACAAATTATTATCAGATCCTGTCAAACTTAAGTTCGACAGGATCTGATTTTTTATAGCTTTTGATCTTGAGCTCTAGTTGTGCATGCACCTGTATTGAAGTCATCACATATTAAGACCAATGAGCTCATAATATATGAAATTTTCTCACTCTGTATTTTAATATCCTTATCGGAACAATCAAGTGTATCTGTGCAATTCTATTTTTACAAAAGACTGATTCACCGACCACCTAGTAATAGATAAGCGGTCGGTTGTGAGCTTATACAATTTTAAAATCAAAACAATTTGGTATAAAACGTTTTGCAGGATTGATTTAAAACACTCAACTCATGACACATTCATATTGGTAGGCGTAAAACAAAAAGAGACCACAAAATAAATTGTGATCTCCTTTACTATAACAACTACATACAAAAACTACATTTAGATTTTGTCTCTGCTTTCAGAACTTATTTGAGTACAGTTCCGATTTTGCGGCAAAACAGGGAGCTTACAAACTACAGTAAGCTCCCCTTTTATTATACAACAACTATATTTAAAATTAAGTTATAGTGGTATTTTCAAACGTCTTCTATCCCCACTCAATAAAATTAATCCCGAATGAAGCATTTTTAGCGCTAATTAATAGATATGTAAGGTTACTGTATTGTTTGAAGTTCCCGTTGAATTTCACATAAAAACCCTCTTCGTAGAAGAAGAAGTTTATAAATGGCATTAAACCATTAATTAGGTTTTCATCTTCAATACTGTAGCCAGTTAGCTCAAAAATTATTTTACCATCTTTTTGGACCATATCAAACATGAAATATTCATCTTCACCATCTATAGTAGCCCACACAAGATTGTATTTGCCTGCATATCCCCATTGGATTCGGAAGGACTCAAATTCATAACCAGATGCCGCTAATGATTCCTGGGTATTAGTAAAGAAAGATTGGAAATTTTCACTACTTGAATCTGATGAATGCCACGGGTAGAATCTTAAATCTGTCACATTAGTTCCTATTTCCATATACGCTTGTGGGTATATCGCAGGTGAATTCACAAAATTTATTCCCCCCTCTACGTCATCGCTGTTAATTATTTTGAAGTTTCCAGTGGCTTCATCATATTCAAACTCAGATATTGATTTGCCATCTACAAGTAAAGGCGTTGTAAGGACAAAGCTATTATCTTTAATTGTAATTTCAGATTCAAAACGAATCACCGATTCTTCGATTGGCTTTTCAAATATAACTTTGTTATCAATGAACGAATAATCATACCTTTCTCCTGAATTCAACTCTAAGACCCTAAAATATGAGATATTATCATTTGCCCTCATCTTCGCTTTAAATGCCTGAATCTCCATTGCTAATTGCAATTTTTCAGGTGTTGCTTTAACCATATTCAGCTCGCTTTCACCTTCACTCTGACCACCTACGCTCTTAAAGAAATACTGACCATCTTCCTGCTTATCCAACTCCCATCGGAAATCGGCTTTCCATTTTAGATCAACCAATAGTGCAAGGAAACTGTGGGTGTCAAAAACCAAGTCTACTTGTTGTGTGTAATTTAGAACATAACCGGATTCCTGTTTCATGTCATACCCTGGTGCACTGATTTCAGCTCTGTTATCATCTATAAATTTGATTACCAGAACCAATTCCCTAGCGCCTTCGTCGCAAGTATAAGTTGTAAGCCAGCCCATTTCATTGCTCTTCAAATCGGTACGAACGGCATTCAGTTGTTCGCTGACTCTCTGCTCGGGAGATTGATTGAATATCTCGTCAACATCCTCTTTTTCGCACGAACTAAGTGCAAGGGAAAGTATGGATATGAATAATAATATTTTTTTCATTTTTATCTTTTTAGATGTCTTCCACTAAAGCATACAAGAACATCTTATATGCTTTGTGGTATTGACATTTATTAATAATAAACTAATTCACAAACCATTATTCATTTATTTTAGCCTGTGCCGCTTCACGCACCTTCTCTAAATCGAAACCAACCGAAGACAAAAATTTCTTCATAATACCCAATTTGGTACGAATGAATGCACGTCCTTCGTTACGTTTTACGATGCCTAAAAATTCTTCCGGATCAGTTACAGTCCCCTTATCAGAATCGGTGTTTATCAGCTCATCATATAATAAAGCTTCAAGCATAGTGTCATTATGAGTAATGTAGCGTGAAAATAATTCAGCAAAATCATCCGCAACACTATTGGTCGCATATGGGCTAACCATGCCTCGCTCTATGGCATTGCTTTGTGAGACAGCCCTCCATCCATTTTTGGTATAGCTGTCAGGCGTCACTTTCCGGTACTGGTCAGGCATTTTAAATGTCTGATGCAGAATGTGAGCATACTCGTGAAAGGCAGTGTTTAATTGTGTAGTTAGCCAAACAGAATTGCTTAAATCAAAATCATTTACTTCTGTATAACGAATCAGTGTACCCGCCTCTGCTTGTCCAAGAACTCTGGAACCATTAAGTTGATAGGCTGCTGATCCTACCAGGATAATTTTTTTAGGAAAATTCGCAGCTACAAAGTCTGCAGATGATCCAACTTTCAGTGGATTCACCCAGAAATCAATCAGGAAATTTCCCATGGGAACAACCAATTCTTCCTTTGCAGGTGTAATGGAATACCATTCGTCATCCAAAAAGTTTTTGATATATCTGTATTCCACAATGGTATTATAGGGAGAAAACAGTTCTCTCAATTTTAGATCTATTTCAGAATTGGTTTTAGCAGGAAACAGATCCTGATCTGAAGGTATTAATGTTTCATCATCATCCGAACAGGCTACGAATAGACCGATCATGACTAACAAACCAAAATATTTTAAATATTTCATTTTCGTAATTTTATAGGTTATTGATTTGCTTGCATTCCCGCATCGATTGCAAAAACTGGAATCTGGAAATCTTTATCGGGAGCCACATCTGATAATTTCACTGTAGTTCCGTCTTCCAACAGGTGTTCCACATCCAATGCATATCGCTTGATGTCGAACCAACGGAATCCACGCAGTAAAAACATATTACGTCTTTCGAATAAAAGATATTCAGTCCAGGCCTGTTTGTCATTTTCAAGCCCATAAAAGCTTTTTAGCTTATCTGTAGTTAGTGCTGCCGGATCATAGGGTCCTCTTGGATTTTCATCTAGATCTGCATCCATACTATATGTATGTAAACCAATGATCTCCAACATCTCCTTAGCCTTTACATAATCACCTAATCTGATTGATGCTTCAGCAACATTCAGTATCGCTTCAGCTATAGGGAAGATATCACTTGCTGTCTGTTCTGAATAACCCGGAACATAAACAAAAAAGCCTGTAGGGGTAAAGATATTACCCGATCTTTTGTAGCCACCACTCACCCGTTCGTCTTTTTTATTGAATGGGTTTTTCGATAATTCAGATGAGTTAATATCACTGGTCATCTGGTATGTCCAGTTAAATGATGTCCAGGTAGATGATGTTTGTACAAAACCAACTTCCTGTTGGTCAATATCAATTGGACCATTATTATCTGAGCCATATTCGCTCCAGGCTCTCATAACATCTGCACCACCAAAAGCTTCTATAGCCTTGTTTGCATAAGCCAGTGTTTGTGTTACATCCGCTTCATCGCGGTTACGGTAATTATAGAAACGGGAGGCATAAAGGTAAACGGATGGGTATGTAAAGCGATATTTGTTTTTGTTTACTTCCCTACTATCCTTTTCCAGTAGTGCTATTCCTTCCAATAAATCCTTTTCAGCCTTATTGTAAACGTCTTCTACGTTTCCTCTCTCATAATCAACAATCAACTCATCCTCAACTTCGGTAACATAGGGTACACCCAAATCGGAAGAAGCGCTTGTTTGGTCGTAATGCTTGGCAAAAAGGTTGACCAACATAAAATGACAATACGAACGCATGATAAGGGCTTCGCCTTTAATTGCATCGGCTTGCGCCTGCATTTCTGAGTTTATTGTCAATTTATCCAGCGATTCCAAGGCAAGATTAACATTGGCTATAGAACCGTAAGAGGCAACCCAAAATGCACTGGGTGAATCCTGATGTGTTTGGTTGCGGAAGTTTCTGCTCCAGCTGTACAAATCCTCAATAATCGGATGATTGTCAAATACATTTTGTGTCAAGGTAACATTATCGGTACAAAAATGAGTAAACCTGTATCCTCTGTCGTTTTGATAGGCTCCTATTAAAGTAGCTGAGACTTTATCCAAAGAATTCACCTCCAAACGTTCATCAGGAGATTCATCCAATAGATCACTGCACCCTACATTAACTAAAAACAATGCTAATAATAGGATTGAATTATAAATTTTATATTTTCTCATGATTCAATTTTTTAAAAGCCAACATTAAGTGTGAAAGTAAATTGTTTTGAAATTGGCATGGTGGTACCTCCCGACCAAACAAACTCAGGATCTTCACCATTTAATTTCTCTTTATCGGCTAACCATAACAAACCAACATTTGTAGCCTGCGTACTAATGCGGGCACGTTTCAGTCCAAATTTAGTCACCCACTTATTTGGTAATTGGTATGATAAAGAAATGTTCTTAAGTCTTAAGAACGAAGCATCAGCAATCCAATAGTCCGACATGCCAAACAATTTGTAAGCTGTTGCTATCTCGCTATTACCTGTCCTGTTCATCACATCAGCATCCAGAATAGCCGGGATATTGGTTTTATTTTCGTCACCGCTAACCCTCCATCTGTTTTTCAGGTGTGATGATAAAGCCTGCGCATCGGTGTATTTATAGCTAAAGTCCTGCATCACACGTTTTTTATGACCAAATTGTCCGCTAACCAATACCGACAGGCTGATACCTTTGTATGAAAACCGATTTGAGATACCCACATTTGTAGTAGGCTCAATATTTCCTGAATAGGTAAAGTCGCTGTAGTCAGCTGTTTGAACATTTAAATAATGGACTTTCTCGTCATTTCTATCGTAAAAAGTAGGAATTCCTCTATTGTCAAGACCTGCAAATCGAGAAGAATAAATCCCTCTTACTGCATCGCCCATTACGGGTACGCCAAAGACACTGGTTGCTTCGGCAAACCATTGAGTCGATAATAACTTGGTAATTTCACTCTTGTTATAAGAGTAGTTAAAATTTAAATTCCACTTGAAATCCTTTGATTTAATTGGAACTAAATTTAACGAAAGCTCATATCCATAGGCATCCTTTTCGGCTACATTTCCCCATTTGCTGCGTTCTCCACCAACTCCGTTACCAATATATTCTCCAATTAAGTCAAAACCTTTTCGATTATAATAATTGAATTCCCCGGCAATTCTATTGTTGAAAATTGCAAAATCGGCACCAATATTAAATTCGTATTGCTTCTCCCAGCTTAAGTCGTTGTTCCCAAGGGCGTTTATTCCGATTTGTAATTGAGAAGCGCTGGGCTGGAATGGTCGTTGTGTTGCAGAAGAATAGGCTAACAGTGTCGCATTCGAAGCACTTCCAAGTGAACCGTTCAAACCATATGATGATCTGATATCAAATTGATTTAACCAATCTGTTTCGCTTAAAAACCCTTCTTCTTTCATTCTCCACTTTCCACCAATATTCCAGGTTGGTGTCCATCGGGCAGTATTCGATTTTCCCAAACGATTCGATCCATCGTATCTTACAGTTCCGTTAATCGTATATTTTCCTTTATAAGAGTAGCCATAGTTTAAATAGTAGGCTACAAAACGATCATAAGTTTCTTCTTTACCAAAATAGGTATTGTCTTCCGGCTGAGCGCCGAGTCCCATCGACAGATATTCAATATAATTAGGAGATGGTTTTGAAATGTTCCCCATATCATAAAAGTGTCCATAACCCTTATTCCAATTAAAAGCCCTATCAATGTATCTAACTTCAGACCCGCCTAAGAATGTAAACATATGGTCTTCGCCAACTCTAGGGTTCCAATTGATAGAACCATTAAAGTAGTAGTTCTCCATATTGTTATTACGGACTTCATAAATACCCCCTTCAGGTAAGATACTATGCAGTATACCAGTAGTACTTCCTGGTCTTTCGTAAAGTAAGGGGTTCGCATCTCTTAATACTTCAGAATCACCAGGACGTGTTCCAGCACGGTAAGCATTGGCTTCATTGGAGTTTTCATGTATCTTACGAACAGTTTCGGCATTATAATAACGTGCTGACACTCTCGATGACAAGATTAAATTCTTGCGTATTTCGTAATTAAAATCAGTTGAAAAGGACATGTCTTTGACCTTTACACCCGTTTTATTCTTACCTAATTCGTCAATCACGTTGTAATCGGCATAATTTCTTCTGAAATATTCCAAATCTCCATTTTCATCCCTGGCACGAATATTTCGACTGGTAGTCATGGCATACATGAATGGGTTGTTATCGAAATCTCTTTGAACTCTTCCCGTATATCGATTAACCTTCTGTCCTCCATCTTCCTTACTGTTGGTAACACCAGATAATTCCTGATCACGGAAAGACATATTGGAGGAAGCTGTAACTGTAAACTTATCAGTAATATGGTAAGTTCCTTTTAATAAAGTTGTGTATCTTTTTACATTATCAGCAATAGTCCAACCACTATCGTCTAAATACCCAACCGAAGTGTAAAATGTAGATTTTTTCCCACCACCGGAAATACTTAGAGTGTGCTGCTGTTGCACTCCTGTTTGAAATAACTCATCGAACCAATTTGTATTGGCTGTTTCGTATTTTCTTAAAAAAGAATTTATTCCGTCATTATTGCTTGCCCAGTCAATTTCATTACGGCTAATCTTATCAAACATTTTTCCATAAGCACCGTGTTTGGAAGCAAATTGGGTTTTGGCAATATTTGTCCAGCCTTTTTCATACAATTCACGATTAACAGACATCTGATCCTTAGAATTCATGATATTGTAATCGTCATAAGAAGGTCTTGGTTTTAAGGTAAGCCCCATTGAATAGTTAATGTTAATATCGCCTTTCTTACCCTCTTTTGTAGTAATTACAATAACACCATTCATTGCACGTGCTCCATAAAGTGCAGTCGCCGATACATCTTTCAATATTTGAAATGATTCTATATCATCCATATTTAATCCAGCCACACCCGAACTGATAATCGTAGATAGATCTCCGGAATTTAAATCATCCATTGAAACGTTAACAGCGTCTTCCAACACAATACCGTCAATTACCCAAAGTGGTTTCTGGTTCCCGTATAATGAAGAGGCTCCACGAACTCTAATTTTTGGCGCTGAACCAAAAGTACTGGATACATTTTGTACTGATACACCAGCAACCTGTCCTTCCAGAGATTTTGAAATATCAGATTCACTTGACAGTTTCACGTCCGCCATCTCTAGCTTTGTTGCTGCTCCAATAAATAGCTTTCTATCAATTTTCTGATATCCGGTCACAACCACCTCGTCAATTTGTTCAGAACCGGCAGCAAGAACAACATCTATTACTTTCTGATTTATAACAGTGATTTCCTGGGTATCCATTCCAATAAAAGAGAAAACCAAAATATCCTTCGAACCATCCGGCAATTGAATGTTGTATTTTCCGTCAATATTTGTAGTAGTTCCGATGCTGGTACCCTTAATAAAAACAGAAACACCTGGTAATCCAACTCCTGTATTATCAGTTACAGCACCGCTCACTTTTTTTTCCTCTTGAACCGCTTTTGTTTCCTTCCTAGCAGGAGTTGGTTTAGCGACTGGCTTAATAATAATAACCTCGTCTCGAATTTCGTAGGTAAGTCCTGTATTTTTCAAGCAATCTGTTAAAATTGTTTTTACGCTTTTGGGTGAAGCACTTATAGTCACGTCATTCACATCTTTAATGTCATCAACATTATAAAGAAATGTGTAATTGGTTTTCGCCTTAACTTTTGCGAAAACCTCAACTAATGAACCTCCTGTCATTTCCAACTCCAGAATTTCGCCCTGAAGATTTGCTAAGCCCTGAAAACTAAAGACATTAACAACAAGAAACAAAAGCAAGAGTCTTTTTGCAAGAAATGGTTTTCTTTTCTGCAGAAAAGACTTTTCCCGATTTTTTTTCATAATTTTGAATGTGATTTGGTTAGTACTACATTTCTCCTCAAAAAGAAATGTTTATTGACTTTGCCGGGGTTTGTGGCTGCAAACTCCGGCTTTTTTTTATTTACTATTTTCTTCGATCATAACACTGCGATCTTTTATTGTGAATTTTACTTTTTCAGTTACTTCTATCATATCAAGAATGTTGTTTATGTCATCATAGCGGGCAACATCACCAGTGTATTTTAATTGTTTGATTGAATTCGTTAAGAAAAACACATCAACATCATACCATCGCGACAGCCTAATCATTATATCCTCCAAACTCCTATTTTCGAAAACAAAGCGTCCATCTTTCCATGCTGTATACAATCGCGTATCAACAACCTTTTTCGAAGTTTTACCATTCAATTTATTAAAACACAATTGATCATTCGGTAACAACTCCTGACTGGTTCCCCGGAAGTCATCATTTACCTCCACTTTTCCTTCCACCAAAGTGGTGAAAATCTCATCCTGATCGTTATATGCATTTACATTAAAGGATGTTCCCAAAACTTTAACTTCTGCCGTTGTAACATCAACAATAAAAGGATGCTCCACATCTCTGGCTACCTGAAAAAAGGCTTCTCCCTCCAATTGTACTTTTCGAACACCTGTTCCAAACTGAGAAGGATACCTTAATTTTGAATTTGAATTCAACCAGATCTTTGTACCATCTGAAAGTGTTAGTTTATATTCACCGCCCTTTGGTATAATTAGAGTATTGTATGTTATCTGATCGGCTTTTGCATTTTCAGATCCTTTACTATAAACCAGCTCATTTGAATGATTAGATATCTGCATACCCTTTTCTTCCAACTCCACTCTTTCACTCAACTGATATTTCTCACCACCTCCTAAAACCAGCAAGGCTTGATTCTTACCAGGCAAGATAGTCGCTGGAGCATCAGGTACAGCATTCTCGCTAATAGTATACAAAAAACCACCAACACTAATGGCAAAAACCAACACGGCAACAAGCTTCATTATCTGTTGCTTGATTTGAAATCGTCGGTCTCTTTTTACTCTAGTTTGGATTTGATCCCAAACATCTTTTTTATTTGCACCTTCAAGTTTTGATTCTCTCTTGAAGTACTGTTTCTCCGGATTTTGAGAAAGTTTATGAAAAAGAACAAGATTTTTCTCCTCCGCGTATTTCCATTCTTCCAAAAATTGCTCTTCCTCTGCGTTAAGTTTCCCCTCAAGCCTCTTCACAATTAAATCTGCAATTTTAAACCCAGATGGTAAATTATTCATATCAATATTCTGTGTGTGATTAACAAGTACTATAACAGGTAACATGAAAAAAAGGGTGACAAAAGTTTTAACTTTTATTACCCTTTTTTCATTCTTTACTTATTTTCATATTCTAGATGAAATATAGTATCGTAAACAAATCCTTTAAACTCTCCTTTAAAAACTTGCTTGCTCGTTGCTTTTGCGTTTTAACTGTGTTAATGGAAATATCTAAATCTTCAGCTATTTCAGCATTCTTCAATCCCTTTAAGCTTAATAAATAAATTAATCTGGCTGATTCAGGTAATTTCTGAACAGTTTCCGCAACAACTCTGTTTACCTCTTCTTCAATCACATTATGAAGAAAATAATTATCATCGCATATATTTTTATCTACCTGCCCCTCGTAAGATTTGCGAACTTTTTGATGTTCAATTTGATTTAAGCAGGAATTACGGACTGTTTTGTACAAGAATGCTCGTAACGCGGCTTCGTGATAAAAAGAGGTTCGTTTTTCCCAAACCTTAATAAAACTTTCCTGAATTATATCTTCAACAATATCTTGTGCCAAAATATACTTATGACCAAAAAGGTAAAGGACATCAAAATACTTATTGTACAAGTCTTTAAATGAGTTCTGATTACCATTCCTAAATAACTTCAGGAAAGTTTGGTCGAAGGTTTTCATGGGTCGTAGTGGTTAATAATATTAAAATAGGGCTAACAATAGTATAAATTATTTTTTAGAATAATGCATATTATGAAATAACTTCTTAGATCTATTATTTAAACAACTCCTTAAATATTAATAATTCAGTATAACTAACGGAGACTTAACTTTCAGTATTTCCGGATAATAAAAAAGGGTGCCCATTGGACACCCTAAGTATATAATTCATATTATATTATATTCCTAATTTCTTTTTTAGCTCCTTAGGTACAGCATCTTTGTGAATCATTATTGCTACTGTTTTTAGCTTCACGTAGGCTTCGCTCATGTTTAAAAATCCGTCAAACTCATTGCTGTTAGCAGCCCATGAATTTTTTGTCTTGTAATAAATCGTTCCATCCTGATCTTTAACAATTCCAGTTAAGTGCATCAAATGATCATCTGTTGTTTCATAATTATCAAAAGTAATCTGGCGAAGCTTTTGATCTACCTCAGGCTCAACACCTTTTTTAGTAGTTTCCTTTTCATTTTTCGCAAGATCTTTCTCCCACTTCGCAATTTCCGAATCAGTCATATCTGTTGTTTTGCTTGCTGGCAATACAGCATAACCATTTCGGTGAGAAAAGCCTTTTTCGCTCACATCTCCGTCCCAGCAAACTGAAAACCCTTTATTTAGAGCATAATTAATAACATCTATCATCTCATCCATTGGTACATTGTAATACAAATCATCCGACCAGTTATCAGGAATTTCTAAATTCATCATCTCATAGAAAGGATGATGATTGTATGAAGTCAATTCAATGTAATCATCCGCATCAAAACCTAGTTTTTCAGCATAAGAAACTGGTGTATATTTAACTCCTTCCAATTCGAAACTGCTTGGAGTCTTTCCCATGTAAGTATCCAACACCGCATTTACAGATTCTTCCCAAACCGGTGTAATTTTTCTATTTGGATTTTTAACAATTTCATCCATCATAGCCTTCGTCGATTGCACCATCTCTTTATGGATATGAAAATCGCTGCCATACTTATTCCCGGAATAAATACTTTCAGGAACAAAGCCATTTTCTTTTACGACATTTAGAACGTCATGAGCTTGCCCTCCTTCACTGTAATTTCCTTTGCCATGATAACGAAAATACCTTTTGGCTTTTTCGGTATAAGCCAATCGAACAATATACATTTCCGACAAATCAATTTCGGGCGCTCCCAAGCGAAGCAATTCTGTTTCGATATATGAAATTCCGGCAAAACACCAGCAAGTACCAGTACTTTGCTGATTTTTAACCGATGTAGTTGGAATATCTACCACAGTAGTAAAAACCTTTTCCTCTTTTGTTGTTTCTTGTGCCATGGTCAGGTTTATACTGAAAAAGGCCACAATAATGATTGTAAAAAATATTTTTCTCATCGTATTCGTTAGTATGTGTTGTTAGTAATTAATATCTAAAGGAACTCATTTATTAAGTTGATTTCAAATTTTCTAATTCCATTTGCTTCTTTTTAGTCATCTTTCCAACAACCTGATCATATGAATCATCTATCCACGTCTTCAACTGTTTATCAGATTCTCTTCCATCAATTACAACCGTATTCCAATGATTTTTATTCATATGATATCCAGGGAGTACTGATGAATGCCTTTCTCGTAACTCAATGGCTTTTTCCGGATCACACTTCACGTTAATTCTTAGCTCACTATTGATATTTGTGAGTAAAAATATTTTATCAAGCACCTTAAAAACCAAGATCTCCTCATCGAAAGGAAATCCTTCGCTTACGGCATTTTTTGAAAGACAATACTCTCTTAACTCTTCAATATTCATTATTTAATACTTTGTTAAGTTTTACCCAAACCTGAGGCAAACAAATATAAATACTTTTGAACACAAGTTAAATTCCTGTTTTCATAAGTATTAAAAGTATTTGCTTTGAGAAGCCTAAACTAATGATAATTTTCATTTCCTCTTGGGCTGTTGATTGGATCTCTTCTTATTTTAAAGAATTTGTCCTCCCCCTTTATAATCAATCCAAAATTTCCGAGATAAAAGATCATACAACTGTGTAACTGCATACTCAGAGGAATTATCAAAATACATCTTTAATTATGAGGTAAATAACAACAAATTCCTTGACGCTATGAGAAGAGTCTATTCAAGCAAGCCTGAGAATATTAGTCTAATTAGAGACAGTATCATAAACATGTACGGCAATATTTATGAGAAGCTTAACAAGCTCGGAATCCGAAAATTTTAAATACATTTACAAGATGGAGAACAATTCATTTGCTTTATATCAAATCAATCAATTTGGAACTAATTTATTCGATAATCAAATTTCGGTAGAGCTTGCAAACATCCAACAAACAAATATCAAAGGATTTTAAAATGGAAAACTATTTACAGACTATCGAATTATATACCCATTCAGATATAAAAATAAACATTTGGGTACTGTTGAATTTTCTCATCCGTTAAAGTATACTTGAAAATTTAAACCAACTATGTACTGAACAATACTTCACCATCTTGGTTGAAGAATTTCAAAAAGAGCATAAAATTACCATACCAACCTTCGGAAAACTAAAAATCTCACAAAATATTTTGCGATATTTTTAAAGTTAAGGATACTGGAATAGGACTTGGCCTGGCAATTTGCAAACAATTGGTATTGCTGATGAAAAGGGAAATTAATGCAATAAGTTATCCTCATACAGGTTCCATTTTTCAATTCTCAGTCACTTACAATTTAATCAATCATCTTGCTCAAAAAAAAAAATAATAACATTCAAAATTTAATGCTCCTTCCTGCTTAAATCAGGCCACAACTTACCCTCACAAGACCTATTATAAATCCCTTACATACTCTTATTTAAGCAAAAAGCAGTAAGGTGTTTTTGACTAATGATGCAAATGATTTTTTTTTTACTTAATTCAATTGCGTATATTTATTTTAAGAAAAGTATTGAATATATAAATGTAATGATGAAAGAGACAGGATACGCTGAAAAATATAATTGGAAAAACAAACGAATTCTCATAGTTGAAGACGAAGAGATAAATAATATGTTTTTTGATGCAGCTCTTAGTAGAACTGAATCCAAACTGTTGTGGGCTAAAAATGGCAAGGAAGCTGTTGATATCATAGAAAGCTCTGATGATATTGATGTAATTTTAATGGATATAAGATTACCAATAATGGATGGTTGTGAAGCCACTCGAAGAATTAAAAAAAACCATAAACAAATTCCAATTATTGCACAAACGGCATATGCCCTTGAAGGTGATAAAGAACGTATTCTTGATGCCGGATGTGACGATTATCTATCCAAACCAATTCGTTTTGAAGAACTTTTATCAACTATCGATAAATATCTTGCAGATTAGTCAACAGGTGCACTAAATGCATCTTCGATGTGTTCAATAACAAATTTTGAATCTCGTTTTATAACACTTATAACATCAAATCTTACTTCTTGTTCAATTTCTTTTGAATCGACATAGCCTTGTGTTGCGTTTACTAAATGCTTTATTTTCGATAAGGTAATGGCATCTGCCGGATGCTCAAAATAATCGGTAGATCTCGATTTCACCTCCACCACAATCAATATATCATCTTTTAAGGCTACAATGTCCAATTCCTTCTTTTGATAAATCCAATTGCGATCTAGGATTTTATAGCCTTTTTCTAGAAGGTGCTTTGCTGCAACATCTTCACCTAATTTTCCTAAATCATTGTGCTCGGCCATAATTAATTGATTACAGAACTTTTATCCCAGGTGAATTTCACTCGTTTTTCACTTACATCTAATTTTAGAAATCGGCCAAATGGTAATGCCCAATTTTCCTTGATATGGCCTGCGGGAAAATCAAAAACAACCGGATAAGAATAATTATCAATGGACTCTAGAATAATTTCATAGGCTGTTTTTCCAAAATCAGGATTTCCAGTTTTCATATCACTCATTCCTCCAACAATCAAGCCTTGAAGTTCTGATAATTTGCCACCCATTTTCAAATTCAACATCATTCGGTCCAGATGATATAACTCTTCTCCAACATCTTCAATAAAAAGGATTTTCCCATCCGTTTCAAAATCCAATGCCGTGCCACGCAAACTATATAAAATCGATAAATTCCCTCCTGTTAATTCTCCTTCTGTTATTCCATTTCGATTTAATTGATGGGAAGAAATTTCATAGTTTTCAAAAACACCTGTTAATGATTGGAAAAGTGTTATGGTAGACTTATCATCAAAATTATCTGTAGGGAAATTAATTGGCATTGTAGCATGTAAACTTTCTACACCTAATATATTATTCAAATAACTATGAAATACAGTAATATCACTATATCCGACCAGCCATTTAGGCTTACGAATGAACAAATCAAAATCTAGATGCTCTAATATTCGCACACTCCCATATCCACCTCTGGCACAAATAATCGCTTTTATTTCAGGGTCATCTAACATGAGTTGCAAATCACATAACCGATTCATATCGCTACCTGCGAATTGATTTTCCTCATCAAAAACATGGTTCCCTAAAACAACTTTATATCCAGCATCTTCAATTTTCCCCACGGCAATTCCAACCTTTTCAGGATCAATTTTTCCTGCAGGAGAAACAATCCCAATTTTATCTCCTATTAGTAAAGCAGCCGGTTGATACATATCTCTTTAGTTTTTTGAAGTAAGCACAAATTAAGAATAAAATACAAATGGATAACTACGTTTTTGCCAATTCTATCTTATCTTTGCAAACAATTCGACCTAAAGTCGCAATTTTGAGCAATAATTAGTAAACAAAAATAACAGAGGAATCCTTCATCTCAAAACAATAAAAGGCAATTCCTTAAATAAAATAAAATCTCAGATGAAGAAATTTAATAGAACACTTGTAACTACGGCTTTACCTTATGCAAACGGACCTGTTCATATTGGTCATTTAGCAGGAGTATATGTTCCTGCAGATATCTACACAAGATATCTTAGAATGAAAGGAGAGGATGTACTGCTAATTGGAGGTTCTGACGAGCATGGTGTCCCTATTACTATTAAGGCGCAAAAAGAAGGAATTACCCCACAGGATGTTGTTGACAAGTATCACAATATCATTAAAGATTCATTTGAAAAATTTGGAATTACTTTCGATGTATATTCAAGAACCAGCTCAAAGATACATCACGAAACAGCCTCCGAATTCTTTAAGACATTAAATGACAAAGGTGAGTTTATCGTGAAAACAAATGAGCAATATTACGATTCCAAAGCAAATCAATTCCTTGCCGATAGATACATTACGGGAACTTGTCCTCATTGTAACAATGACGGTGCTTATGGTGACCAGTGCGAAAGTTGCGGAACTTCTCTAAATGCAACCGATTTAATTAATCCTACTTCCGCCATTACTGGAAATAAACCAGAATTAAAGGAAACCAAACACTGGTATTTACCTTTGGATAAATATGAGGACCAACTAAAAAAATGGATTTTAGAAGATCATAAAGAGTGGAAACCCAATGTTTACGGACAATGTAAATCATGGTTAGATACAGGATTACATCCAAGAGCGGTAACCCGCGATTTAAGTTGGGGTGTTCCTGTTCCTGCAGAAGGCGCTGAGGGAAAAGTACTATACGTTTGGTTTGATGCTCCAATAGGCTATATTTCAGCAACAAAAGAGTTAACTCCCGATTGGGAAAAATACTGGAAAGCTGATGATTCCAAAATGGTTCATTTCATTGGAAAAGATAATATTGTATTTCATTGCATTATCTTCCCTGCAATGCTAAAAGCTGAAGGATCTTATATATTACCAGAGAATGTTCCTGCGAACGAATTCCTAAACCTTGAAGGTGACAAAATCTCGACGAGTAGAAACTGGGCGGTTTGGTTGCACGAATATTTAGAAGAGTTTCCTGACAAACAAGACGTTCTTAGATATGTTTTGACTGCGAATGCTCCGGAGACAAAAGATAATGACTTTACCTGGAAGGATTTTCAAGCAAGAAACAACAATGAGTTGGTTGCGATTCTTGGAAATTTTGTGAATCGCACCTTGGTTCTTACTCATAAATACTACACTGGAATTATTCCTACACAAGGAGAATTGACCGATTTCGATAAAGAAACTTTAGCTCAAATTCCAGTATTTAAAGAAAATGTTGAAAAGAATCTTGAAACTTACCATTTCCGTGAAGCTCTAAAAGAAGCTATGAATTTAGCTCGTTTAGGAAATAAGTATTTAGCCGATACCGAACCTTGGAAGTTGATAAAAACGGATGAAGCAAGAGTAAAGACGATCATGAATATTAGTCTTCAAATCACGGCTAATCTTACAACTTTAATCGAGCCTTTTTTACCATTCACAGCAAACAAGCTTCGTAAATTTCTTAATATTGAGCCTATTGCCTGGGAAAAAATTGGTGCCAAGGTTATTGCAGATGGCCACCAGATAAATCAAGCATCTTTACTTTTTGAAAAAATTGAAGATGAAACAATACAAGCTCAGGTTGATAAACTCTTGGCTACAAAGGCGGCTAATGATGCAGAGAAAAAAATTGTTGCTCCGGTAAAAGAAAACATCAACTTTGATGATTTTATGAAATTAGATGTTCGTGTAGGAACAATTACTGCTGCTGAAAAGGTGGCCAAAACAAAAAAGCTTCTAAAGTTAACTGTTGATACAGGAATTGACCAAAGAACAATTGTTTCGGGTATTGCAGAACACTACAAACCTGAAGAGATCATTGGAAAACAGGTTAGTGTATTAGTAAATCTGGAACCAAAACAACTAAAAGGAATTGAATCTCAAGGGATGATTTTGATGGCTGAAGATGCCGATGGTAAATTATCATTTGTTTCTCCTGACCAAGCCATAAAACCAGGTTCTGAAATTAGATAAGGCCTTATTTAAGATTATAAAAAAGAGAGTGTCCAAAATTAGGGCATTCTCTTTTCTGTTTTCGGTTCCAATTTCCTTCTCCTCAAGAAGATAAATTAAGAGTGAGGTTTTCTAAAAAAGCTACTATTCATCAAAACATGACAACTTTTAGGAGCTAAAAGCTTATCTCAACTCCCGAAACCTTCCTAAAATCAAGCTTAAACTCACGAATTATCGGGACAGTCCCAAGGTTCGGATTTCAACTTTTCAAGCTTCGACGATCTTCCTTTTGCTATTCCAATGCAAATACGAATTGCTTTCCAAATATTTTTTTTCACCTCCGCCGGTACTTACCGCCACATTAATATCCCAAAGTGGCATTTGCTGTCCTCATTTCCCCCTGGCTAAACTATTTGAGCCCTTCAGGCTCGAGAAAAAGGATAACAAAAGGACGAATGTAAAAATCTTCCTGTTTCGCTTGACTAAAATTTATGACTGATTTTAACAAGATGCAAAATTATCTCCTGATCCATTCAATCATTGCCGTAGTAATTTGTTGTAGTGATTCCGATCAAATTTCTGACGAATGTAGGTAAGCAATCTCAACGGGGCAATCCAAAATTTATCTCCTATGAAGATAAATTTACATCTACATTGTTTTAACTAATAATGACCTCTGGGGAAGTAGTCATTCAAATTGAAAATCATGTAAAATAACATGCACACGCACTATTCATTAGCTGGTTTTACGCTTCCAGAAAGGAATAGGCAAAATATTTTAACCTTTCGATAAATTCTTTCTTCTTTCTCTCAGACACCTCCACTTTGCTTCCATCTTGAAGGATAACGTGACCTCCGCGTCCCTTCACATACTGTTTTACAAAATTTAAGTTGATAAGATGTTTGTTATGAACCCGACAAAATAAATGCCTAGGTAGCAAGTCTATAAAGCTTGAAAGAGGTCTAGAAACAACGCATCGCTCCTCCCCAATTAAATAAAACTTGGTGTAACATCCATCGGCCTCGCACCTAGTGAGCTCATTCACATTCACTAGCCTAAAGCCAATTGCATCAGGCAGAACTAATCGATATTCATTGTCCTTTTTTTCAAGAAATAACGATTCCAATCGATTAAAAGCATGATGAGAAGACTTAAGTCTAAAACGAACAATTCCTTCCATCACCTGTTTTTTTGAGAATGGTTTACTTATGCAATAAAGAGCAGAAAATTTAAAGGCTTGTATCGCAAACTCATCATTTTCGGTCATGAAAATAATTTCAAAGCTACGTTCTCCTTTTAGAATAGAATCAAATGAACTCTCCTGTGCCAGATTTGAACTAATAAATACAATATCAGGCTTATGAATCTCAAGTAATTTTCCGATTCCATCAGTTGAGGTATGACCTCCCAAAACAATAACATCCTCACAATTAACAGTTAACAAATCGTCAACTGTCTTGATATCATTTTCATTGCAATGAAAAATAAGTGAGCGAATTTTATCTGTAAGGATCATGTTTTAAAAATTTTCCCGGTTTCACAGCAATGAGAAACCGGGAATTATAAAATTTAGAATCACATTTTTATTTAGAAAATCTTAAATCCTATCTTTAATTTTGGATAAGAAAATGCATTCACAAATGTAGTATTCTGATCTGCACCTTGCACACCAGGCATAATCACTGTCTCGGTATGTTGATACATGAAATTAACTATATTAACCTCTAAACCAATGAATAAAGCATTCGTGAAATAATAATCAACTCCACCAACTATTGATCCTCCAAATCCAGTAGCTTCAGCTGTTGCTGTTCCGGTATCACCATCTGTATTTAGAATATAATCACCATTATCCCATTGTAACCACGAAATTTGAGTTTTCTCCAAACGTTCGTACATGAAGTTAAAACGAGCACCTGCATAAAAGTCAACGTTTTTAAGAGCATTTTGATCTTTATTAAAATCAAAATGATAATCGGCACCAGCAGAAATATTTATTTTATAATTCTTAGTTTCTGGAGTACCTTGTATCGCAGGAATTCCACTCCCGGCAATTTGATTTCCATCTGAATCTGTTGCAGCACTGATTCCTTCGTAAGCATCTGCCCCATCTTTCGATTTAAAACCATAAGAACCAAATAAACTTAATGATATCTTATCGGTTAAAAAATAGTTTAACGAAACACCTGCTAAATTGGTAATTGAAGATGGTTCCTTAGTTGAGAAATTATCATCAGCTCCCAACCTGCTAACATAACTACTGCTGCCAAAGTCAGGCAAAACATTAGGATTTATAGCTGTTACATCATTACTTCCCAATACCGCCGAAACTGTTAGGTTTCCTTTTTTTGGTATATATGAGTTGATATCTTCAGATGTAACTTGCGAAAAAGAAACAGAACTTACTAGAAGAGATAAGGAAATCAAAGAAATAATTTTTCTATACATAATCTTTGTTTTAAAATTTTAATTCCAAAGGAAGCCTCCTTATCTGAGGAAACTTCCTTTTTCTTTATCTCTAGTCTTCTAATAAAGCATTGTATTCAGCTTGTCTAGCATCTAAGTCAGCTTTAGCTTCAGCAACCAATAATTTAAGTGTTTCAATGTTACTTTCTGCTTTCACGATAGCTAATTCTTGATCTCGAACTGCTTCAGCTTGACCATAATCTCCAGCCACAATTTCAGCAAGAGTTTTCTCTGCAGCGTAAATATCATCTTCAACATCTTTGATATCCTCTTCTAAGGCTTCAATTGCATCATCAATGTTATCAGTCATATCGCCAAGAGTCGCTGATGTTGTTTCTGCTGTAGAAGTATTATAAATAAATACTAAAGCATTCAAACGATCAATCTCTGTTTTAATTACAGAAATAGCTTCAGCTTCAGCAGTAGTTGCAGCATCAGCAGCTGTAGCTGCATCAGTAGCAACTACATCAGCAGCATCTTTAGCATCAGTAGCATCTTTAGCAAGATCACCAGCAACATCTTCAGCATCTTTAGCATCAGCAAACGCTTCATTTAATGCCTCAACCTCAGCATCAAAAGTAGCTTCGAAAGCATCAGAGATAGCTTTTTTATCATTATAATCTTCAGTTAGAGCAGCTAACTCTTCTTCTAATAACTCTGTCTCATATGTAGTTAAATCATCAGCATCAAGTTCATCTTGCTTAGCATCCATAGCATCTTTAGCAGCTGAGGTTGCATCTTTAGCAGCATCAAGACCATTTTGTCTAGCCGAAACGGTCAAATAAATACCTTTTTCAAAGCTAGAAGCAGCGCCAGCATTATCTGCTACCCAAGTCGTAATATCATCATATGCAGCAGTAACAACATCACCAGCAGCAGTAACAGCATCGGCAGCATCATCTGCAACAGTAGCAGCTTTATCAGCAGCTTCAGCAGCAGCATCTTCAGCAACCATAGTACTAGCTACATCAGCATTTGTCATATTAGTTTGAATTGTCACAGCTACCAACTTTTCAGCTACCTTAGCATCTCTTGAAGCAATAAAAGCATCCCAATCATTGGTTGCTTTTAAGTCGCTTACTACTTTTAAGCTAGCAACATATTCAGCGTTAGAAGTTTTTAAAAGAGCAATTTCTGCTTCTTTATCACCTTGAACATCCATATTGTCAAAAGCATACTTATAACCAGCCAATGCATATTTGTCAGTAACCAAATCAGCATTTGCATCTAACAAATTATTTGTTGCTGTATCCCAATCTCCATAAGCACCTGTGTAAAGACCAAATGCAGTATTTAAATCATCATTTTTATCAGTAACTAAACCATTAGCTATAACAGAAAAAGCATATTCAGCTTGTAACTTCTGTCCGTCCAAAACAATTTTAGCATTTTCAAGACTCATTAATGCGTTAGCTAACTCAACTTTGTCATTCGCCATCTCAAGCATAGCATAATCATAATCTGCTTGCGCTGTTGCAATTTCCATTGCATCTAAAGCTTCAGTTTTAGCATTCGCAAGTTGTGCAGCTTTAACTTCTGCTTCCAAAAGAGCAGCTTCAAAATTCTTATAAGCTACTTCAGCATTTCTAAAGGCAGCATTCGCCTCTTCAAATGTGGCTTTTGCTAGGTTAATAGCCGCTTCAGATTGGAAAACTTCGGCTCTAGCATTTCGCATAGCAGCAACAGAATCAGACTCTTCGTAAGAATCACAAGCAACAAAACTAAGTGCCAACAACCCAAGAGATAAAAATTTTAACTTCATAACGGTTTTTGTTTTATAATTAAAAATTCACATTAATAATAAAACATATTAAGCGTTTTACTTTTGCAACACCAATATATTTTATTCACCGCGAATTTAATACTTATAAACGAAACCACCTACCACTATTATGTATATACGTTGCCAAACATCACAACCAAGTTGTTTAAGCACATAACTGCGTAGTTTTCAAACACAATACAGATACCAACAAAACACACTTTAACAAAACAAAAACAATCTGCGAAAGATCTAAATACCTTATGTTTCAATTTATTATGGATGATTTAATAAGCTTTAAAGCTCAACCTAATGCCTTATGTTCATTTTTCCTAATAATAAAAAAAAGGAAAACTTAATAAGCTTCCCTTTATAATCTGATTCCCAAAATTAGTCTATACTATTTCTTTACCGTGTTTAATGAATGAGCAAGATACTTGAGTCTTTTCAGAAAATCTTTTTTCTTACTTTCTGAAACCTCAACCTCTTTTCCTGAGCTTAAAATAATACGTCCCCCACGCCCTTTTATGTACTGACTAATGTAATTTAGGTTGACCAAATGCTTGTTGTGAACTCTACAGAATATTTCTTCGGGCAATAACTCCTCAAAATTTGACAATACTTTGGAAACCATCAATACAGTATTATCACTCAAATAAAAATTGGTGTAACTACCATCGGCTTCGCAACGAAGAATCTGGTTTAATTCTATAATGCGGAGACCATTTGATGTAGGGAGAATAATTTTCTGATGATGATTACTTAAACTGTCGCACAAGATCTTTATCTTTTCATTTAAATCAACATCTTGATGATTTTGCTTACAACGTTTTACAGCACTCTGTAATTCAATATAATTAATAGGCTTTAACAAATAATGCAAAGCGGCAAACTGAAAAGCCTTAATTGCATAATCATTAAAAGCGGTTGTGAAAACCACTTCAAAATCACGATCTTTGACTCTTTCCAAGACTTCAAAGCCATCCCCGTCGGGCATCGAAATATCTAAAAAAACCAAATCTGGCTTTAAACTATCAATTGCTTCTATTCCTGTTTCAACATTATGTGCAAAACCAATCACCTCTACTTCCGGACAATACATTTCCAGCAACTTATTTAGAGTTGATTGGCTTTTTAACTCATCGTCAATAATCAGAGCTTTTATCATTTGTATTTATATACTTTAAAATGGATCATAAATATAAAAAAAAGCACTGCAATTGGAGTGCTTTTTTTTATATTTATGTCTAACTATTTGTTAATTCCAACAAGATCAAGAACAAAGGCGTATTCTAATGCAACTTCGTGATAACGTTCAAATCGCCCGGAAGCTCCACCGTGACCAAAATCCATATTAATTTTCATCAGCAAAGGATTATGATCTGTTTTCATATCGCGTAATTTAGCCACCCATTTTGCAGGCTCCCAATATTGAACCTGAGAGTCGTGCAAACCTGTTGTAACTAACATAGCAGGATATTCTTTAGCTTCCACATTATCGTAAGGAGAATAAGAAAGCATGTAATCGTAATACTCCTTCTCTTTTGGATTACCCCACTCATCAAACTCACCGGTAGTTAAGGGTATTGATTCATCAAGCATTGTTGTTACCACGTCAACAAAAGGAACTGCGGCAATAATGCCTTTGTAAAGATCTGGTCGCATATTACTAATTGCACCCATCAGTAGCCCTCCGGCACTTCCTCCCCAAGCAAAAACTTTATCTTTTGCAGCATAGCCTTCTGCTACCATGTGCTCCGCACAAGCGTTAAAATCAGTAAACGTATTTTTCTTCTTTAATAGCTTGCCATCCTCATACCAATAGCGTCCCATTTCTTGTCCTCCACGAACATGTGCTGTCGCAACAACAAAACCGCGATCCAACAAACTTAATCGAACTGAGCTAAAATACACATCGGAACTGCTACCATATGAACCATAAGCCGATAACCAAAGAGGATTTGTTCCTTTTTTGAATTTATCCTTACGATAAACCAGTGAAACAGGTACCTTGGTTCCATCCTCGGCCGTGGCCCAGATTCGCTTGGCTTCATAGTTAGACTTATCGAAATCACCAATAACTTCCTGCTGTTTCATTACCGTCTTCACTTTGGTGCTCATGTCGTAATCAATAGTGGAAGATGGTGTGGTTAATGAAGTATACCCATAACGAAGAACCTTGGTCTCAAATTCAGGATTTGTTGAAATCCAGGCAGTGTAGGTTTCTTCGCCAAAATCGAGATAGTGTTCCTTATTATCCGCCCAATTTCTAATTCGCAACTGATTTAAGCCATTCTTTCTTTCTTCTACAACGAGGTAGTTTTCAAATATTTCAAAATTGCTTAAATATACATCGTCACGATTCTGAATCACTTCAATCCAATTCTCTTTAGCTGTTTTGGCTATCGGAGTCTTCATCAAACGAAAGTTTTTTGCCTGATAATTAGTTCTGATGTAAAAATCTCCTTTATAATGATCAATTCCATACTCTAGATCTTTCTCGCGAGCCTGAAACATTTTGAATTCACTGTTAGGCGAATTAGCATCGATATACCTGTATTCAGAAGATAAGGTACTGGTTGAACCAATTACAATATATTTCCTCGATTTTGTTTTGAAGCAGGATGTATAAAAAGTATTGTCCTTCTCTTCATAAACCAGTTCATCCTGATCAACAGCTGTACCCAAAACGTGTTTGAACACTTTATATGGCAGTAAAGTTTCGGGATGCTTAACGGTGTAGAAAACAGTTTTATTATCACTTGCCCAAGTAATACCTCCTGTTGTATTTCCAATCTCATCAGCATATACCTTGTCGTCAACCAAACTTTTAAATTTGATTGTATATTTTCTGCGACTTACAGTATCTTCTGAATAGGCCAGAATTTTGTTGCTTTCACTAACAGAATAATCTCCAATACTAAAAAAACTAAATCCTTTCGCCATTTCGGGAACGTTGAGCATAATTTGCTCATTGACTTCTAATGATCCTTCTTTGCGACAATACAAAGGATATTCAGCATCTCCTTCAGTCCTGCTGTAATAATAAAATCCATTGGATTTAGCAGGAACAGATTCATCTGTTTTTTTAATACGGGCAATCATTTCATCAAACAGCTTTGTTTGAAATGCTTCGGTATGCTTCATCATTGCATCGGTGTAGCTGTTTTCTGCATTCAGATAATTAATTACAGCTGAATCTTCCCTCTGATTCATCCAATAATAATTATCGATTCGAGTATCTCCGTGAACAGTAAGTTCTTTTGCTATTTTTTGTGCAATGGGTGGTTCCGGCGTTTTTACTTTTGGACCGCAAGACATTGCTAAAGCTGCAATTACAGCAATGCTGAAAAACAATTTAAATTTCATATTAGTAAGCTATTTAAAGGTGTAAGATTCACAAACAATTAAATTCTATTGATAATAAAAAAATCGTGTTTGTTAAAAATCAACAACTAATCTAAGAAAAATAAATAGTTAAACAGCAAAATTTCGATGCGAAGGATATTTGAACGATTAAGACTACTATTAACTGGATGAAAGCACTTTTAGATAGGAGATGCCAAGACGAATTTTATAATATTCTATTTCTTCTTTCATGAACATATAGAGATCCTTAACATTATCAGTCTCATTTAAAGAACGGTAAGCATTTTCAATCAGTTCAAATTCTGAAGGATTCAAATACTCTGTCAAATCAATATCAGCGCCCTTTTCATACAAAGAAGCCAAATGAGAATATATGGTAACTGGATTGATTTTTCGAATACTTGCAATTTCTTCCACAGAGAAACCTTGCTTGTAATATTCATAAGTCTGATAAAAAGATTCACCACTCTTTTTGGCTTCCTTATTCTTATTCTGACTAAACACTACAATCTCATTAATAAACAAATCGCCATACAATTGATACTTCCGAACACCCACGCCCGATATCATTTTGAATTCGAACTCACTAGCAGGTTCTTCCTGAGCCATTTCTAATAGACTAGCATCGGAGAATACCAAATATGGAGGAATATTCTCTTCACGGGCTATCTGCAAACGTAATTTTCGCAATGCTTCGAATAATCCCTCTCTTGCCTCCTGCTTGCCTGTCTTTAAAATTGGCTTTATTTCAGGATCGGACTTCATGGTAGCCAAACGAACCAAATTCACAAGTCTTTCCCCAAAAAGCACTTCTCTCCCCTGCTCGGTCAACTTCAGCGCATTTCCATCATCATAGGCAACAGAAATGTAACCTAAGTTTAAAAGCTGCAACATGTATTGTTGCCAATCCTGATAGGCAATATCTTTTCCGACCCCATAGGTTTTGATTTTATTATATCCTCGGCTTAAAATTTCCTGACGGGAAGAGCCCCGAATGACATCAATTAATGTTCCCGATGCAACCTTTTCTTTCAATCGAACAATTGCCGAAAATGCCTTTTGGGCGATTATGGTTCCATCGAATAGACGAGGTGGCTTTTTACATACGTCACAATTGTTGCAATTTTCTTCCAAATGTTCACCAAAATAATTTAGTAAAATCTTTCTCCGGCATATTTGAGCATCACAAAATTGCTGGATTCGTTCCAATTTGGCATGTGCAACCTCTTTTTGTGCTGACTGCTCAATAAATCTACGATGAACAATTACATCTGAGAAACTATAAAACAAAAGTGTATCGGCCTTTAATCCATCTCGGCCGGCACGACCAATCTCCTGATAGTAAGACTCTATGTTTCGCGGAAGATTGTAATGGATTACCCAACGCACATTCGACTTGTCTATTCCCATTCCAAAAGCAATGGTAGCGCATATTATTGGCACTTCATCATTAATAAAATCTTCTTGTCGCCGGGCTCTTTCTTCGGTTGGCAAACCCGCATGATAATAGGAGGCATTCACTCCTGCATTCCTAAGTTTTTCGGCTAAACCCTCGGTCGCCTTTCTGCTTAAGCAATAAATAATTCCTGCCTGATGTGGCCGTTGACGCAGAAAACCAAGAATGGTTTTAAATTTATCCTTACCGGGAGCCACGTTCAAGCTTAAATTGGGTCGGTCGAATGAAGAATTGAATTTCTTAGGATCTGCAAGACCCAATTGATTAACAATATCTTTCTGTGTTAAATTATCCGCCGTAGCGGTTAAAGCAATTACAGGAACATGAGGAAATTGCTTTTTCAAATAAGCCATTTTTGCATACTCCGGTCTAAAATCGTGTCCCCAAACAGAGATACAATGTGCCTCATCAATGGCAAATAAATTCACCTTTAGCTGTAAAAGCAGGTAATAAAAATCGTGACTAACTAATTTCTCAGGAGAAACATACAGAAGCTTTAACTTTCCTTCGTTGATTCTCTCCATGACATCAGCCTGTTGCTGGGAAGACTGCGAGCTGTTCAAAAAAGCCGCATCCACACCATTGGCATGCAAACCTTCCACCTGATCTTTCATGAGGGCAATCAGTGGTGAAACAACCACAGTTACGCCATCCATTATTAATGCTGGTATTTGATAACATATGGATTTACCGCCACCCGTAGGCATAATAACCAAGGCATCTTCACCCTGAAGTACGGATTTGATAACCTCTTCCTGCAAAGGCCGGAAATGGTCATATCCAAAATATTTTTTTAATGCGCGCTTGGCTGTTGTCATGGATCAATTTTAAAAGGGACAACAAAGCTAATACAATTGTGCATAGCACAAAAAAGATTTTATCAACACAACAGGTCTCAATTCATCAATAACATATTGAAAAAAATATTCTCAAAAGTGTTTTTTATAACATATTAATAAAATCTAAAACCTGATAAAGATCATACACAAAAACAGGCCATTAAATGGCCAAAAATTTACTTTTACTGCGAAACACAAACAACAAACACACAAGTAAAAGATATGAACGCAATTAAGTCGATTAAGGAGACTGATTTCCTTAAGAAACGAAGGTATGAAGCCGTAATGTTTCTTCTTACCTTCTTTGGAATTTTCGGCTATGTTGGTCACTACATGGGAGTCGCCAACATGCTAAATACCATTATGAATACGGCATGGGATCTACTGATGAACACCGTATTCTATATTATGGGGATCACTGTACTTTCAGGAGCTTTAGGAAAATTACTGATTGAATTTGGAGTGGTTCGCTTACTGGAGAAAATTCTTGCTCCTTTAATGAGACCCCTGTTTAATCTTCCAGGCGTTGCAGCTCTAGCCGGACTTTTAACTTTCCTATCAGACAATCCTGCCATTATCAGTTTGGCTAATGATAAAAATTTCAGTAAATATTTTAAAAATTATCAACTTGTTTCCTTGACCAATTTCGGGACTGCTTTCGGCATGGGGTTAATCGTAATCACTTTCATGTCAACTCTTAGAATACCGGGAAATGAAGAAAATTTGCTCATACCTGCACTAATTGGCCTCGTTGGAGCTTTGGTAGGTGCTATTGTTTCGACACGATTAATGCAACGATTAATAAAAGGTCACATTGCTATTAAAAAAGATGATGATTACGAGGGAGCTACTGAAATAATCAGTTTCAAATCGGAAGGTGGCGTATTTCTTCGATTTTTGAACTCTATTTTGGATGGAGGAAAATCGGGTGTTGATTTAGGCTTATCTATTATTCCCGGCGTACTTATTATTTCGACCATGGTAATGATGCTAACCTTCGGCCCTAAAGATGCGGCTTTGGGCTATCAGGGAATTGCCTACGAAGGCGTGCCCTTACTGCCTGAACTGGCCGGACACATCTGGTGGTTGTTCGAAGGATTATTCGGATTTAAGCATCCTGAATTAATTGCATTCCCTGTAACATCCTTGGGCGCTGTTGGTGCCGCATTATCTTTAGTTAAAGCATTTATTGCCAAAGGAATTATAGATGGTAATGTTATTGCTGTATTTACCTCAATGGGGATGTGCTGGAGTGGTTATTTAAGTACTCACACCGCAATGCTCGATACTCTTAACTACCGTGAATTAACATCAAAAGCCTTGCTTTCACACACAATTGGAGGGATTTTTGCGGGTACATTTGCCCATTACCTTTATGTCCTTGTAAGTCTATTACAATAAATATATTTCACACCTCTACTTTGAATGCCATCTCCTGCAGATGGCATTTCCTTTTAGTAAATATGCTCGATTAACACTTGAATTCCCGCTATTAATATAAAATTAACTGATGTGTTAAGTCTCTCTTTATACATTTAGATATTATTCACACTAAAATTAACTTAATGACATCTTTTAAGTCTCTTGCATTTTTCCTCCTTTTTATTGTTTCCATATCCTGCTCAGAGAATAACTCCGAGAATACAGATCCTTCCAATCAAAAACCTACAAATCCTCCAGCCAATAAATACTCGGCAATTTTTGGTGGTGGCCCTTTCTACTCTGGTGGAGATGAAGTAATCGTTGATTTAAAATCGTCTGGATTTTCGACAGTAATCTTATGGACAATACATGTGGGGGAAGATGGCAGCATGAATTTTAACGATCAGAAAGTAATCGATTCGAATGGGGAATACATTGGTGACCCGTCGTGGACCAATCGATTAAGCTCATTACTGGAAACTCCAACATCGGTTGATCGCATTGAAATTGGAGTAGGTGCCTGGGGTGCTCAATCGTGGGAAAACATAAAAAACATGATCGAAACTGAAGGATCAGGGAAGGAAAGCAAACTCTATCAATCGTTTCAAAAATTGATGGAGATAACTGGTGCAACAGCTATTAATTTTGACGATGAAGTAACTTATGATGTTGCTTCAACCGTTCAGTTTAGTTTGATGCTCGCTCATATGGGCTACAAAATCAGCCTTTGTCCATTTGATCAGATTAACTATTGGAAATTGGTTTACGAACAAGTAAACGCCCAAAAACCAGAATCTATTGATCGTGTTTATCTGCAATGCTATGCTGGTGGCTATTCGAACAAACCTGCCATCTGGAATCAACATTTTGGAGACTTGAAAGTTTCGATGGGTTTATGGTGCCGAAACGGGAACAACTGCGTGAATGGGGATAGTCCTTCGGAAATTGAAAGTAAAATCGAAACTGATGCAGGGAATATTTCAGGTGGTTTTATCTGGTTGTACGACGACATTCAGAAATGTGCGGCCTACGGAACAAGCAGTTCTTATGCACGAGCCATAAATAAAGGTCTTCAGTAAATTCTTTATTTGGAATTCCTTTTCCGAAGTTTACTATCGCATTTTGCAATCTTAATAAAAGCCTATTAATTAACATTCTTGCGAATCTGCTTACTCCTAAATTGTTTTTATTTTGGCCTCTAACAATGGTGAAAGGCTTATTTGACTAAGAATTTTCTATCATACCACCTGACTGGAATGACCGCAAAACTCAAAAGACATGATAATACATGTATTAAAAGCCTTGCCAGCGACAGAACGAACACCCCTTGCATTAGTAATAGCCTCACCGGCACTATTCGCTTGTG
The DNA here is from genome assembly GCF_002356295.1 of Labilibaculum antarcticum. Classification (NCBI taxonomy): domain Bacteria; kingdom Pseudomonadati; phylum Bacteroidota; class Bacteroidia; order Marinilabiliales; family Marinifilaceae; genus Labilibaculum; species Labilibaculum antarcticum. The sequence goes on from NZ_AP018042.1 coordinate 1,086,585, forward strand.
CCCCTGCACACGTGCAGTTGGCAACACGACTAGTTGTTTGAGGTACTTCATCGCTGCATGCTACCAAACTATGCACAATCTACAGGTAAACACGCTTGCGAGAGAACAATTTCCAGACAGGAACAAGGATCACAGATTTGCAGGGATCATTCCGTCATTTTAATTGGGGGCTAACACTTATGCAGGAAATCATCCAAATAGAAATTTGCAGGCTCGCAGCTTTGCAGGACAGCAAACGACAAGAAATAATAGGGCTTAAAGACTTGCGAGAAGCTTACTCCATGGTGACCACGGTGATTCCTGCGCCTCCCATCTGTAGCTTTTCATCACGAAAGTGTTCTACCAAATCTACCGTTTGCAAATATTCGCGAATCATTTGGCGAAGAATTCCGCCTCCTGTTCCGTGTAAAATTCTAAATTCACGAACATCCAACATGATGATATCATCAATATGATCGATTACCACCTGCAATGCCTCTTCGCCACGCATGCCTCGCACATCTAAATCGGCCTTAAAACTCAATTTTCGTGTCGAAATTTTTTCCTGAATTAAGGACGAAGTTCTGTTGTAGGTTTTCTCATCTTTTTTAATCTGTGACCGGCTCACTTTCGTCAAGCGATTCGCCTTAACCGAAGTAAGAATACTTCCAAAAGCAACTACGGCCGTTTTGCTATTCACTTCAATCACCTCTCCTACTGTTGATTGATTATCCAACTTTACAAAATCACCTTTTTCAATCACATCAGGATTAAACTGAACTTTTTCTTTCGCTATTGTTTTTGTTGCAACCGATGTTGTGGATTCATCGCCTGTTTCCTTCTTTATTTTCGGATTTTTCTCCCGATCTTTTAACTTCTGAATCTTCTTTTCAATTCTCTCCTCCTCTTTCAGTTCTCCTTGGGTTAGTTGAACCTTAACCTGTTCAAATTCTTTACGAATTTCGCGGGTACGTCCCTTTTCAGCCTTGCTCTCCTTGATTTCGCGAATGGTTTTTTCTATTGATTTGTTCGCGCTATTTAGTAATTGAGCAGCTTCTTCTTTCGCTTTCACAATAATTTCCTTTCGAAGCTTGCTGGCTTCTTTCAGCTCTTTATCGTATTGCTCTACAAGAGTATTTAGTTTCTTATCACTTTTTCGGATGTTATCCCGTTTATTCTCCCAATACCTCTTATCGCGAACAATATCACGCAAGTGTTTATCGAAATTGATATGATCTTCACCAATCTTTTCCGTTGCATCTTTTAATATCTCTTCGGGCAAACCGATTTTACGAGCAATTTCGAATGCAAAAGATGATCCTGGCTTACCAACCAACAATTGAAACAAAGGTTGCATCTGGTGCGAATCGTACAACATGGCTCCATTTTCAATTCCATCAGCCTCTGATGCAAAGTGCTTTAATCCTGAATAGTGAGTGGTGATTACGCCTCTTACCTTCTTTCGATTCAGCTTATCCAATATGGCTTCGGCAATGGCTCCACCCAAAGCAGGTTCGGTACCCGTACCAAATTCATCAATCAAAATCATTGTATCGGTATTGGCATGACGCAAAAAATGCTTCATATTCATCAAATGAGAACTGTAGGTACTCAAGTCATTTTCAATGGATTGCTCATCGCCCATATCCATGAAAATATTATCAAAAATCCCTACATTCGATTCCTCATCCATGGAAACCAACAATCCACACTGAAACATATATTGCAGCAATCCCAAACTCTGAAGACAAACTGATTTACCTCCAGCATTTGGCCCGGAAATTAAAACCATTCTTTGCTCGTCGTTAATCTCAATACTTAGAGGAACCACCTTTCGAGCTTCATTTTGAAGCGTAAGATAAAGCAATGGATGAATCGCATTCTCCCAAAGAGCGGTTGGCGTTTTCACCATTTTAGGCAACACCCCATTTACCTGTATCGCAAACATGGCCTTGGCATGAATAAAATCCATTTTTGCCAAAAACTCAAATGCTCTAAAAAGATCATCGATATAGGGGCGCAGTTGTGCTGTAAATTCCTGCAGTATTTTAATAATCTCACGGCGCTCAGCATACTCCAATTCACGAATTTCATTGTTTGTTTCCACAATTTCCGATGGCTCGATATAACTGGTTTTTCCTGTTGCCGATTCATCGTGAACAATTCCATTTACTTTTCGTTTGTGAGCCGATGGAATAGGAATAACAGTTCTCCCATCGCGAATAGAAAGGACAACATCCTGATCGACCCAACCTTCTTTCTGTGCATTGCGCAACAAAACCTGCATTCGCTTCGAAATGGTCGATTGCTTTTGAATCAAACTACTTCTAATCTTTTGCAAGGCTGGCGATGCATTGTCTTTTATTTTACCATTTTTTGTTATAATCGAATTAATCCGATCGAATATGAAAGGATACATTTTCACATTCCCTGTCAGTTTTTTCAGATACGGATATTCTTTTTCTTCTTTGCCCTGAAAAAAGCGAAGGATGGCCGAAATAGATTCCAGCGATCTTTTTAGATTGTAAAGCTCCTCCAATTCCAGATAAGTTCCTTCAATTCTTGCTTTTTCAAGACTTTTACGAACATCAATAAAATAACCCAAAGGGAAATTATCCTCATCTAAACAAATGGTTTTAAACTCGTTGGTTTCATTCACCAAACGATTCACCATGCTAAATGAATTGGTAAACTGAATGGCATCGACCAAATCACGTCCCAATGAACTTAAACATTGCTTTTTAACCAGTTCTCTTACTTTATCGAACCGTATTTTTGTTTCAAAATTTTCTGGATATATCACGCGCTGCTCTACAATCTTAATTATTTATTCTGCAAAATTAGTAAAAGACTTGGATGCACAAAAGGAAAGGAACAACACACTTGTGCTATTCCTCTTTTTAATATCATTGATTTTAAAAATTATCAATTCAATTTCTCTCTGCAATTCTCCTCTAAATACTCCTCAACCTGAACAATTCCCATATCGAAAGCTTTCTGCCAATCTTTACACGCGGCTTCTGTTTCGCCCATTTTAAAGAAACAGATTCCTCTATTTGCAAATGCAATGCTATAATCCGGCTTTAAATTAAGTGCGTAGGTATAATCCAAAACTGCAGTACTAATCATGTTTTTTGCCAGGCAAATATTAGCTCGGTTCAAATAATAATGAGGAACCAAGGAAAAATCTTCACCATTCATTTTACTGTAAGCAATTGCCATACTATACTCTGCCATTGCTCTCTTCACTTCTCCTTTAGCCTTATACATTTCGCCCAAATAGTAACATATCTCATCATCTTGCTGAAATATTTTCTTTGATTTTTGAAGAATGTTTATGGATTGATCCACAAAACTAGAATCCGACATTGAGACGGTATATAATTGCAGATAAGGCTTGCGAAAAGTTGAGTCTACCGAAATCGCTTCCGCAAATTGTTCAAATGCTTCACTCACCCTACTATTCTTGTTATTCTCAATTGCAAGATTGTATAATTCTATTGCCTTATTGCTATCAGCAAGAGAAACGTCGTAAACTTGTGCTTTCGTAGTAAACTGAAGAGCAACTAGTAATAAGAGAGATGGTATTGTTAGTTTCATATTATTCTTTTGATTATTTCGCCGACTCCTACCATTTTCGGCAAACTCTTTTTACTATTTAGTTGTAATGCGGTTTACCACAACACTTCTTAAATTTTACGCCACTGCCACAAGGGCATGGACTATTCCGCCCAAGTAGTTGGTTCATTTTCTTCATATCACGAACCTGCATGTCTTGATTAAACACCTCACTCATTAATTTGTACAATTCAGGATGAGTTCTGGCAAATAATTTTGGTCTTTCGAAGAAATACTCACTGGCAACGGAAAAGAATTCAGCTTTATTAGTTCCTCCATATGGATTAATATCAGACTTATCTTCGTAGATTTCCTCGATCTTCTTATTAATCAAATCTATCCAAGGAATAGCATATTGCCTCTCTAACAAAATGGAAGGAAGTCCATCAACAGCTCCATCCATTTTATCAATTAAATGCACAAACTCATGAATGGCAGTATTTTTCTTATCGGATTCGTTTACAAAACCATGATGAAGAGCCGGTTTCGACAATATCATTTTCCCTTCCATATATCCGGTTCCAACCATCCCCAAAATATTGGTATCTGATCCAGTTGTTTCAAATTTATCATTGAAACTACCCGGATAGAGAAGCACTTCAGAAAGGTTGGTGTATTTCCACTCCGGAAATGCGAAAATGGGAATAATTGCACTAGCAGCAACCAATATCTCGTCGGTAACATCAACATCTACATTAATTCCCGTTACCCTGCAATTCAATAAAAACTCCTGAATTTTGAATTCGAATCTGCTTTTCTCTTCCGCAGAAAGCGCATTATAAAACACAACTTTATTTTCCAAAATCAGTCTCCATTCTTTAGAAAACACTCTTGAAGGAGTACGCCAATTATTTTTCTTCTTTCTGTGCAATAAATACCAAATAAGTATTGCGGCAACAGCTATTATAATAATCACATCCATAATCTAATATTCTAATGATGACGAGAAAACTCCTATAATCCCGACATAGCCCAAATGTAATAAATACAATTCTTATGTTGGTGGTTATTTCAATAAATTATGATTATACGGAGATGTTCTAAATTCTGCCTATAGAGTAATACCCAGTTTCAATTAGTTCATCCAATACTTTAGACAATTCAAAATTATCCTTTATCTTAGGAAGGTTTTAAATAAATCTATTAACCCCTAAATTACTAACCCCCTATTTTTTATGCACAGATTAAACGACTTTTTAGCCGGAATTGAAATCTACTTAGGAGGAAGCTTATGGTTCACTCTTTTACTCTTAGGAACCGGAATCTTCTTTACCTTTTACTTAAAATTTCCACAAATCCGCTTTTTTAAACATGCCATAAAAGTAGTAAGCGGAAAATATGACAAACCCGACAAAAAAGGAGATGCTTCCCATTTTCAAGCACTAACCGCCGCTTTATCAGGAACAGTAGGAACAGGAAATATTGCTGGTGTTGCTTTTGCCATTTTTTTGGGTGGACCAGCAGCTTTATTTTGGATGTTGGTGACTGCCTTTTTAGGGATGACCACAAAATTTGTTGAGGTTTCTCTCTCGCATAAATATCGCGAAACTGACGAAGAAGGATTTATATCCGGAGGACCGATGTATTACATGAAAAACAAATTGAACATGAAATGGTTAGCTGGTTTCTTTGCGGCTATGACCATTGTTTCCTCTTTTGGAACCGGAAGTCTTCCACAAATGAATTCTATTTCCAACTCACTATTCTCTACTTTTGGATTCAACAAAATGCTTACCGGAGCTGTACTAGCCATACTGCTAGCCTTCGTGATTCTTGGTGGAATCAAAAGAATTGTAAAAGTAACAGATAAGCTAGTTCCTAGCATGGCCATCATCTACGTTATTGGTGCCTTGTCAGTAATTTTTTACAACTACGAAAATATTATTCCATCCTTCCTTTCTGTATTTTCGAATGTATTTACCGGAACTGCTGCAACAGGAGGTTTTCTAGGCGCGGGATTCTCCTACGCTTTTAACCGAGGGGTAAACCGTGGCTTGTTTAGTAATGAAGCTGGACAAGGATCTGCTCCTATCGCTCATGCTGCCGCTCGCACCGAAGAACCTATTGCAGAGGGAATGGTTGCCATTCTAGGTCCCTTCATTGATACCATTATAATTTGTACACTCACTGGATTGGTGATTCTCTCTTCGGGAGTCTGGACCGAAAAACTACCCAATCAATTTCAAACTTCCGATATGACCATTTTGGCCGATCAGTATGACGATACTCTTCCAGAAGATCAAGTTAAACTCGCTAATTTTTTAGTAGAAAAAGAACAACTGCCTCTATTCTCTGGAAACTTGACCGTTGTGAATGGAGTCATTCAAAATCTTGTATCCATAATCAATTCTCGCTCCATAGCCGAAGATATTCTTGTATATAATAACGAGAACGAATTATACAATGGAAGTGTTCCCATTGAAAATGGCAAGCACCTCAACGAAAATGACACCTACTTCTATGGCAATTCTCTCATGCATTCGGCACCACTAACTGCTGAAGCATTTACCCACAGTTTTCTAGGTGAATGGGGACGATGGATTGTGTCCTTAGGGCTACTTCTGTTTGCATTTTCAACCGCTATTGCTTGGGCATACTATGGCGATCGATCGGTAACCTATTTATTTGGCACAAAAGGAGTTCTACCCTATCGAATTATTTATTGCATTGGATTTTTTATTGCATCTTTTGCCGATACAACAATTATATGGACCATTTCAGGAATCACCATTGTTCTTATGACACTTCCTAACTTAATTGGTATTTTACTCCTTAGAAAAGACATGAAGGGAACCATGAATAAATACCTTGATGATTTCAACAAAGAATATCCCGGTGAGATTTAAATCATCTAATATTTCTTAAAGAGACTCAAGTGAGTCTCTTTTTTTTGTATTTTCCACAATAAGAATCAGCCAATAAAAACTGAAGTGCCAAATGAATGATACATATATAAACGATCGTGATAATGCTCTATTTTCAATTGCGAATAATACAAGCACGAGTAAAAAATTCCTATTTGAAAAGGATAAATACTACAGGATACTATGGTTGCAAAAAGGAGAAGCCAGTGTTACAGTTGATGGGATAGACTATAAACTTAAAGAAAATCAGATCATTTTTTTGACTCCATTAAATAAGCTTGAGCTTAAAAATACACCTACTGAAATTATTAGTCTGGTTTTTAACCGGGAGTTTTATTGCATTCAGCAACACGATCAGGAAGTCTCCTGTTATGGGTATTTATTCTTTGGATCATCGGATGTGCCCATTGTTAGTTTGGATCGAAGTGAGCAAGTTAGTTTTGATCTACTCTATCAGGTTATGAGGGAAGAATTTGACAACAATGATCAGATTCAAGGAGAAATGCTTCAAGTATTACTCAAACGATTTTTAATTAAAAGTACTCGACTAGCACGAAAAATTCTTAAAAACCCTGAGATAAACCAAGATAAGCTTGATATGATTCGCAAGTTTAATGTTTTAGTTGAAATGCACTTCAAAAACATACACAAAGTTTCGGATTATGCAGATCTATTAAATAAGTCTCCTAAAACCTTGTCGAACCTATTCGGAGAATACAATGACAAGAATCCTTTGCAAGTAATTCAGGAAAGGATTGTTCTTGAGGCTAAGCGCTTATTTTTATATACCGACAAGAGTGCCAAAGAAATAGCCTTCGAATTAGGATTTGATGATGCCGCGCATTTCAGTCGTTTATTTAAAAATATAGCTGGAAAAAATCCAACCGAATTCAAAAAAACATCAATTTTATAAACCAAAAGGAAAAATCGTCATGTCGCGGGGAAGAATAGCCATTCTTCCCCGCTTTTTTATACTCCATCTTTGCAGTGTCATTAGATCACAAGACCAATAACAGTTAACAGATCAAATTATAAATCATTATAAAATTAAAGAAGATGAGAACAATTACAGTACCAACAATAGAACAGTTAGATGCAAAAGGGCAACAGATTTTAGGTCAAGTAAAAAGTCAAATGGGAATGGTTCCTAATCTTTATGCAACCATTGCCTATTCAAGCGACACACTAGAAACTTATTTAGCCTATTCAAGTAAAGCAGGTAAAGGAAGTTTTTCGAGCAAAGAACTTGAAGCGATCAAACTTTCAGTATCGGAAGTAAACAGATGTGAATACTGTTTAGCCGCTCACACCGCAATTGCAAAAATGAACGGATTTACCGAAGAAGAAACAATTCAGTTAAGAGATGGTAGTATTACCGACATTCGCTTACGAGCACTCAGTAATTTGGCTGCCGATGTTGCTCAAAATAGAGGCAATGCAAGCGATATAACAAAAGAAAACTTTTTTGAAGCTGGTTTTGACGAAAAAGCATTGATCGACTTTCTGGCAGTAGTTGTAGAAATTACATTTACCAATTATGCGCATAACCTAACAAAGGTTCCGGTGGATTTTCCTAAAGCGAAAGTTTTAAGTCAAAAAGCCGCTTAATATATTTATGGGTTAATTATTATACTTTCACAAAGGCTGCTTCATTAGTTTGAAACAGCCTTTGTTATTTATTCTATCTCAATATCGAACTGAGTTAATAAACCAGCCACACCATGCAATGAAAATTTTGCCTTTTTAATTTTATTGACTTCAGGATTGATCAAGTAATTAAAGGAACTTCGTAAGTCTGATTTTTCAATATTTGTATACTCAAAAACAGCTCTGCTCAAATCGCAATTATCCATTGTCGATCCTCTAAGATCAGCTTCTGTAAAATCTACCTCTTGTAAATTGCAGTTGACAAATTGAGTCGCTTTTAGTTTTAATTTGTAAAAAGAAGCCAATTTCAACTGGCAATCTTCAAACTGAACTGATAACAATAATTGATTGCAATCCTGAAAACCAACCCCTACCATTTTACAGCTTTTAAAAACCACATCGCGGAGAGCTGTGTAATTTAATTTGGCCAGACTTAAATCGCATTGTTCAAATTCACATTCTAAAAATAGATCCTCCGACAAATCACTATTCGCAAATGAGCAATTCACAAAACGACAATTCTCATATTCTCCCTTTGGCAAATTCTCCTTTGAATAATCCTTCTTTTCAAAAACCTGATCCTCTATATATACTTTTGGCATCTTTCTTCTTCTTTTTACTTGTTGGTTCCATATCCAGTTCTCCTGCACGAAAACCTTTGGTTCTTTTCAAATCTGTAGGGCCATTTTTAGTGATTGATGATCTTCTCAATCTCTGGCTTGCTGTATAAATCCGATTTAATCACCTTTCCATCTTCCCGATAAATCGGTTTCCCATGCTCATCCAGCTTGCTCATATTACTTCGATGAACTTCGCTAAAAATCTCAGGGTATTTATCTTGCAAACCAAATTCCAATACAGTTCCCATAATTACATAATGAATATCTGCCAAAGCATCAGCAACCTCAACTAAATTACCCGATTCCCACGCAGCCTTCAACTCATCCACTTCTTCCTGAATAATATTTTGCCTTAATTCACATCTTTCTTTTGCAGGAATGGTTGGTGCTTTTTCAATATTTACCCCAAATGCTTTGTGAAATTCATTCACCTTTTCTAATGCTGTCATACTCTATTTATTCAATTTTTCATTAAATCGGCTTGAAAGTGTAAATATCACCAATTCTTTTATAATTGTCGAGAATCAGTAAAAAAAGACCATTATAAAAATCCTTTTATCCTCATCTTTAGTCTCACTCCTGTTGCAAAAACAGAAGAAAAGAAAGCGCAAATCATGATAAACATCTTCTTTACCGACTGTTATGAAACACTGTAAATTACCTGCGGTAATCCTCAATAAATGGCATGGATTTACACCATAAAAAAAGGGAAAAGCTATTGCTCTTCCCCTAAATATATACTATCAATAAACTTTCTAATTATTATCAGGCATTATGAACCAAAGAATAACATAAACCACCAGACCTGGAAATACGACACTAAATAGTGAGAGTAGTACAAAAGCAATCCGAACAAGACTAACGTCCCATCCAAAATACTCGGCAATACCTGCACATACGCCTGCAATCATCTTATCTGATGATCGTTTCATTCTCTTTGTCATAAGGTGCTTTTTATTGTTACAATTCAATCTAAGCTCACTTCGCTTAAATTTTACACGGCAAAATAATTATTCAAAATTAATCGTCAAACTCTTCGTCGTAAAGATCTTCCTGATTTTCTAACTCATCATTAAAGAAGGTTTCAGCCTCATCCATCAAATCTTCGATCAGATTTTGATCTTCAGGCGTTTTTTCTAACCAATGAATAGTTTGATTTGAGTTGAAATCCTCAACATCACATTCTACAATACACTTTGGAGAACGTGTGTGGATGATAAAAAGAGTATCAGGTAACTCTTGTGAATTGTCTGCTAATAAAAACTTTGGGAGCATAACTTTAATTTTAAATTACAGTGCAAATATAGGAAGAGATTGAGTTCCAAGCAACAAAATAGACTTAACTATTTACGATTACTATTTTTCCACTTTTTAAGCAAGCTTACTATCAATCAGAATCCTAATCCTTAGTTGCTTCATCATCATTCCCAATCACTGGGAAATCAACATCCACATCTACTTTAATTAGATAATTACACTCTTCTGTTATCAAATCGAAAGCGTAAAAACTCCTTCCAACTCCTAAATTGAATAATTTAACCATCTCTTCGTACCCAAGAGGGAATGTTTTTCGAACCAGATTCAATAGCTCTGGTTCCATTTTATTAAAACTAACAATTCTGTTTTTCTTTGCCATAATCGAATAATTTGATACGTCAAGTTTAAAACAAAACTGTGCTTTGCTTATTAAGCTATCCTTAAAATTACAGTAAGTTTTCCTTTGAATCTTTAAAATATATTCTTGTCAAAAAACAACATTAAAATAACACTCGCCCAAAACAAAAACACAATACACTCATAAAAAAACACTTACGCTCATTTATCAATCCCCCTCGCAAACGTTTATTCTAAATAAGAAAAAGACACGCGAGTCTTTTTTATTCTCTATTTGTTGGATTAGTCAAAATATCTGCCTAAACTTGTCATCGATAAACAGATCATTATATCCTTATTTAGCAATGAGCAAATTTCTTCAAAATAACAAAATGTCTTTGTGTATGTGTACAACATGTTGTATGTGTATGGACAGTTTTGTTATGCAAAAAGGATGAGCTTAAATTGATGAATTAGATATTAGAATATTCTCAAGAGCCTTTTTGCAACAGCAAAAAGGCTTTTTTTTTATTCGACAAAATGATCTCAACGACAGACTTAATCATATCAAGAATATTTTTTTCGCACAAGGATGAAAATAAATTCAAATCATACAAAGAACAGAATCAATGTAGCAATATGTTGTTGTATGTGTATGTTATGGAATCCACCCTAGCAGAATTCGTTATGTACCTAAATGAACATTACATATCGAGTCTTTCTGCAACGCAGAAGGACTTTTTTTATTCTTGTAAGTCGATTAAAATGAAGGAAAAAACATACCGAAGTGTACTAAAAACCATTTCGTGGAGAACGATTGGAACAATTGATACCATCTTAATCTCCTATTTAGTGATTGGAGATATGAAATGGGCCATGTCGATTGGTGGAGTTGAGTTGTTTACAAAAATGGGCCTCTATTTTATTCATGAACGAACATGGAATAAGATCGAATTAGGAAGAGAGAAAAAACATCCCATTGATTATCACATTTAAAAAGAGCAACCATGTCGAAACAGAAAAAACAATTTTTACCGATAGCCTTAGATATCACCAATAAAAAAATACTAATTATTGGAGGCGATGAAGATGCTTATAAAAAGCTTAAAATATTACAACGGAGCACAAATTTAATCGAGGTAATCGCTCCAAAAATCATTAACTGGATTAAAAATGCAGGTGTGATTTATCACGAGAAACAATACAGCAAGGAAGTGCTAAAAGATTATTTCCTGATATACAGCTGTGTTGAAGACCCTGCTTTTGTAAGACAATTAATAAGAGATGCTAAAGAAGCCGGCGTATTACTAAATGTTCACGATCAACCAGATTTTTGTGAATTTGTTTCTCCGGCTATTTACAAACAATCGAACATTAGCGTTGCTGTAAGTTCAAATGGTGAAGATGTTTACGAATCGATTCGTGTTCGGAATCAACTGAAAGATTACTTCGAAAATTACCAGCTTCAAAAACAACTAATTGCTAACTAACAAAGGCTTAATATTTTCTATAACTGAAAGAACATGGGAAAAGAATTTAAAATCAATCAAGAACAATTATCTCAGCTAAATCAGCTGATTCAAAATTTATCTGCCGAGCAATTGGTTTGGGTAAATGGATACCTATCAGGGATTATCAATGGAAAACCGAATGCTGTTGATGTTCCGGTAATTTCGAGTCAAAAATCTTCTGAAAGCATCACTATTTTATTTGGCACACATAGCGGACATAGCAAGGAGATAGCCATGGATCTTCACGATAAAATTTTGGCACTGGGCTTCGATGCTAAGATACAAGGCCTTGACTTTTACCAGAAAAATGATTTGAAAAAGGAAAAATACCTTTTCCTGATCGTAAGTACACATGGTGAAGGTGAAGCTCCGATTCAGGCAGAAGAATTATACGAGTATGTGCATGGCACAAGAGCTCCAAAACTGCCAGACACCAAATATGCTGTACTTGCTTTGGGTGACAAAACCTACAAGAATTATTGCCAGACAGGCATTGATTTCGACCAGACTTTCAGCAAATTAGGAGCTAAAGCGATTATCCCTGTTCAAACCAGTGATGTTGCCTACGAAGAAGTCGCTGAACAATGGATCGAAAAAGTGATTGGTGAATTGAAGAACTTAGTACCCGAACTTACTGCTTCAACCCTATCTGCCAGCACTGCGATTACAAAGAAGAAATTCAATCGATCAAACCCATACTATGCTGAAGTATTGGAAAAAGTGAGAATTACCACCTCCGATTCTGAAAAGGAAATCTACCATGTTGAAATCTCATTGGAAGATTCGGGCATAGAATATAAAGCGGGCGACAGCATTGGTATTCTTCCCAACAATCCTATCGATTTGGTAGACTTGCTCATTGACAAGTTGGAAGACGATCCGGAACGAATTGTTACCCTTGGAGAGAAAGAAATCAGTTTATTTCGGGCTTTACAAAACAAGCTGGAGTTAACCGTTTTGAACCGCGAAGTTCTTGAAAAGTACAAGGCCATAACTCAAAATAAGGATCTTGAATTGCTGCTGAATAATGAAGATGAATTGGAAGCATATCTTTACGGAGCTGATGCCTATGACTTATTGGAAGATTACCCGGGAGAAATTACCAGCGATCAATTTATATCTATTCTTCGGGTTTTATATGCACGCCTCTACTCGATCTCCTCGGGTCCGAGTTCAAACCCCGAAGAAGTTCACATTACCATTGCCTCGGTTCGATACAATCGCAAAAAACGTGACAGAAACGGAGCTTGTTCCTCTTACATCACCGATGAAATTAATGCAGGCGACCATTTGCCCATTTACATCGATAAAAATGAATCTTTCCGTTTACCGGATGACGAAAGCAAACCACTAATAATGGTGGGTGCAGGAACCGGAGTGGCTCCTTACCGAAGCTTTTTGCAAGAACGGGAACAAAATAGCGCAAAAGGGAAAAACTGGTTGTTCTTTGGAAATCAACGACTCAAAAAAGACTTTTTATATCAGCTTGAATGGCAAAGATTCCTCAAGAAAGGAACTCTGCAGAAATTAGATGTTGCCTTTTCAAGAGATCAGGAAGAAAAAACCTACGTGCAGCATCGACTGAAGGAAAATGGGAAAGAAGTATTTCAATGGCTCGAAAACGGTGCTCATTTTTACATCTGCGGAGACAAAAAACACATGGCCAAAGATGTGCAAACAAGCTTGCTGGAAATCATTCAGAACGAAGGTGGAATAACTCCTGAAAAAGCGGAGGAATATCTAAAGAATCTGAAAAGAGAAAAGCGGTTCCTGCTTGATGTCTACTAAAAAATCATCCAAACGCTGACAGGTCTTACGACGCTGTCAGGTTTTAAACAAAACCAACTATGTCAGATAATATCAACTGGGCAGAATTGTCCGAAGTCGAAAAAATAAAAAGCGAGAGCAACTATTTGCGCGGAACATTGGAGGCCAGTCTTGCTGACCCAATTACAGGAGCCATTGCCCTCGATGATCGTCAGGTCTCTAAGTTTCATGGCATTTACCAACAATTCGATCGGGATAATGAACGGGAAAGAAGAAAAACCAAACTGGAACCCGATTATTCCTTTTTGATTCGGGTGCGAGTGCCAGGTGGAGTTGTGAACGCGAAGCAATGGCTGCAAATCGATCAAATTTCAGATGAATATGCCAATGGTACCATCAAATTAACCACCAAACAGGCATTCCAGTTTCACGGTGTGTTGAAGGGAGACCTGAAGCCAAGTATTCAATCCATAAACAAGGCATTGCTCGATACCATTGCCGCTTGTGGTGATGTAAACAGAAATGTGATGGCCAGTCCTCATCCGTATGCATCGGAAGTTTTCGATCAGGTTCAGGAATTAGCGGGTAAAGTGAGCGATCATTTAACGCCAAGAACTCCGGCATATTACGAAATCTGGCTCGACCAAAAGAAGGTGGCGGCAGGAAGTGCCGGCGAAGTAGAACCTTTGTACGGACCGGTTTATTTGCCTCGAAAGTTCAAAATTGGATTTACCACTCCCCCTTTTAACGATACGGATATTTTCACTCAGGATTTGGGATTTATTGCCATTGAAAACAATGGTGTGCTGGAAGGATTCAATATTGCGGTAGGCGGTGGAATGGGAACCACTTTTGGCGATGCTGAAACTTATCCCCGTTTAGGCAATGTTCTGGGTTTTATCTCGGTTGAGAACACTGTAGATGTTGCGGAAAAAGTGGTGCTCTTGCAAAAGGAGCTGGGGAATCGAAAAGTGAGAAAGAATGCCCGTTTAAAATACACCATCGACAGAATTGGAGTTGATGCATTTAAGGAACTCCTGAATGAGAAGCTTGGTTATTCATTAGAGCCGGAAAGAAGCTATGCATTAGTACGCAACGGCGATAAATTCGGATGGCAAAAAGCCAAAGATGGCCTTTGGTATCTGGGCTTATTCATTGAAGGCGGACGAGTAAAAGATGTTGATCAGGTAAAAATAAAATCGGCCCTGCAGGAAATTGCAAGCCTAAACATTTCTGATTTTCGCCTGACAGGAAATCAAAACCTGATTCTGGGGAAGATTGAGGAAGAGAACAAGGCTAAAATCAATCAGATTCTGAAAAAGCACCACCTTTTACCTCAGGCTATTTCGGGAATAAGAGCCAACTCGATTGCCTGTGTTGCGCTAAACACATGTAGTTTGGCTTTTGCCGAAGCAGAAAGATACCTTCCCTCATTAATCGATAAAATTGAAGAAGGCTTGCAAGAGTTTGGTTTGTTTAAAGATGAAATTGTAATTAGAATGACTGGGTGTGCCAATGGATGTGGAAGACCTTACGTAGCAGAAATCGCATTCATCGGAAAAGCTCCGGGAAGATATAATTTCTATCTGGGTGGTGATTTTAAAGGAACACGTTTGAATAACCTCTATCGCGAAAATGTGGACGAGCAAGAGATTCTGAAAGATCTTCGACCCATTTTGAAAGATTATTCTGAAAACAGAACCAAAGGAGAAGAATTTGGCGATTTCGTGATCCGTAAACAATACGTTGCTGAAATAGTGAATCCTAAGGATTTTAAGCATTAAGAAGGTCTTGAAGGTCGAAAGTCGAAAGTCAAAAAGTCGAAAAGTCTTGAAACCCCTATCCCGAAAGCCTTCGGGACCCCTAAAGGGGACTTTGATTTACAGCTCTTGGTTTTAGTCTATTAATTTAGACACATCTCTTTATTTCAACAATTTAATGGTACTCTCTTTAATTTATGCAATGACTAAAAATCCCCTTCAGGGGTCCCGAAGGCTTTCGGGATAGGGGTAAGAAAAGTCAAAATAGAGAACAATTTAATCGTCACAACAGCCGGGTTATTCACAAAGAAACAAAAAGGAGAGCCATAAATCTTAGTGATCCTTTGTGCTGTGCTTCGAGTCCTTTGTGGTTAAAAAATATAAGTATATGAAAAACGGAAAAATATGGATTGTTGGTGCCGGACCTGGTGCTGCCGATCTGCTCACAATAAAAGCCTTACGAAGCATTCAGAATGCGGATGTAATTTTATACGATGCCTTAATTACCGATGAAGTGCGTGCTCTGTTTCCCAACAAAGCAATTCTTATTGATGTAGGAAAACGTTCGGGCGATGGTAAAAATCCGGTAACCAGACAAGAATATATTCACGACCAAATGCTGATGTATTACTTACTAGGCAGTGAGGTAGTGAGATTGAAATCGGGCGACCCGATGGTTTATGGCAGAGGTGTTGAGGAGATTCGTTTCTTGTTGGAAACCGGTTTGGAATTCGAATTAATCCCCGGAATTAGTGCTGCTATGGCTGCTTCCAACGAGTTTTGGATTCCGCTTACCGAACGAGGCAAATCATCAGGAATACATTTTCATTCGGCCGTAAAAGTGGGTGGTAAAAAAAGTGCTCTAAACGAAATTATTCGCGAAATTGAGAACGACGATACCGTTGTAATCTATATGGGGCTGGAGCATTTAAAGGGGATGGCTGACGAACTTCATCGAAGATTGTCTAAAGAAACCAACATCAATGTAATCTCGAAGGTGAGCTATAAAGACAGCGATGTGATAAGCGGGAACACAAAGTTTTTCAGTAAAATAAAGAACCACGAACTGCCGGCTTCACCAGCGGTAATTGTATTGGGAAACCATACCCAAATTCCGAGAAAATCCGAATCAAGTGAAAAAGGAAAAGTGGCCATCTCAACAAGAATTAAAAGTTTTGCAAGACAGGCATTTTTGAACCTGTTTTAATTGATCCGTTGAAAACATTTAGGCTTCACGAATAAAATCTATGCAACGCTACAATCAATTTCATCGTCTTTATTCCGAAACAGAAAAAGCAGAAAACCATATGGATTTCTGCTTTTTTTATTTAAGCTGTAACTTAATTATTACTCACAGCGTCTTATATACTGATTAACATTTTCACTTAAAACACAATACAAATGAAAAAATTTATTCAAAAGGCCTCCCTTCTAATTGTAGGTCTTACTTTCCTGTTGGCAGGAAATACAAATGCTCAATTCTGGGGCGAAAAAGGGAATGGTAATGTTCAAACACAAGATCGTGAAATTGGAGCTTTCACTGCAATATCTGCAAGTATGGGTCTTAATGTATATGTACTTCAGGGCGATAAGGAATCGGTAAGTGTTGAAGCAGACGAAAACCTGATGGAATACATTGTTACCAAAGTAAAAGGAAACGAGCTGGTTCTTAAGGTAGATGGTACTATTCGCAAGGCCACTAAAATGGATGTTTATGTAACCCTGGTAAATGTTACTGAAATTCACGTTTCAAGCGGTGCCGATTTCGAAACCAGAGACATGATAAACGCAGATAAATTAGATATTTCGGTAAGCAGTGGTGCTGATGCCAAAATGGAATTAAACGCAAAAGAATTAAGTTGCACTGTCAGCTCTGGTGCTAATGCGACCCTTAGTGGAAAAGCTGATTATTTTGCTGGAAAAGCAAGCAGTGGCAGCGATTTAAGAGCAAAACAACTAATCGCAAAAATCTGTAAAGCGAAAGCTTCCAGTGGCGGTGACGTTACTGTTTATGCTGAAGAAGAAATTGAGGCTCACGCCAGTTCTGGTGGAGATGTTAGCTACTATGGCAATCCTACAAAAGTAAACGTAAGTGACTCAAGCGGTGGAGATGTTAATCGTCGTTAGAGCTACAAAGAGGCATTCCCGAAAAGGAATGCCTCTTTTAATTCTTAGGACTTATTGAGATAGGAAATCGTTTTCTTTCTACCACAGAGAGCACAGAGGTGCACAGAGGTAATTGCATCCGTGGTTTAAATTTCCTTTCGTATTATTTCTTATTTTTCTTCTCTTCAACCTGTTTCAGATAGTCACCCAATCCTTCAAAAGGCATGTGAGTTTTAGGAACACCCAATTTTGCTGAAGGATCGTTCGCCATCAAATCAACTTTACCCAAACACTTTGGACAACTTACTGTCTTGTGATTGGTGATCTCTAATATATTTACAATGATTTCGCACTTGCAATGCGGACAATCAACTATTACTTCATGATCGTTAAATTCCATACTTTCTTAATTTTAAGTCTTGCTTGACAAAAGTATTGGAAAAATTGGAATATTCCTCCTATCCAATAGGTGAAAAAAATCCCGTTTCAGCATGCAAAAAGTCCGGGAGCTTCTTCTTTTATCTAGTTCAAAGCCTCCCCCATAACGGGATGCTCTGCTTTCATTGATTTCAGACCTTCCCCTGTTCGGGAAAGCTGTCTTTTTTTGATTTCAAGCTTTCCCCTCTTCGGGAAGGGTGTCTTTTTTTGATTTCAGCCCTTCCCCTCTTCGGGAAGGGTGTCTTTTTTTGATTTCAGCCCTTCCCCTGTTCGGGAAGGGTGTCTTTTTTTGATTTCAGACCTTCCCCTGTTCGGGAAGGGTCTCTTTTTCTGATTTCAAACTTTCCCCTGTTCGGGAAGGGTCTCTTTTTCTGATTTCAAACTTTCCCCTGTTCGGGAAGGGTCTCTTTTTTTGATTTCAAGCTTTCCCCAACACGGGAAAGCCCTTTTTTTTCTGGCTGAAGTTTTACCCAATACGGGAAAGGTCATTTATTTTCGGCTGAAACTTTCCCAAATCATAATTTCAATCAGGCTGAAGGCCTGACACATCGGAACTTGGAGCATGGCCCCGAGGAAAGAATATTGGTTGGTATTAGTTGCACAAGGCCCGCATCGGTGGGTTAAGGATTGAAATGGAAACCCCACAGCGAGGAACGAGAGAGGAGTTGGAATGGAAAGCCTGACCCGAAGGGGAACCCCCAAATAATTATCTGCAATAAAAATCCCCCGAATTATTCATTCGAGGGACAAGTCATTTTTATTTTAAATCGGCATTACTGCTCGCAATCTTTCATGGATAGTTGAATGCGTTTTCGGGCCACATCGACCTCGGTTACCTTCACGTTTACGTGCTGATGCAACTGAACCACATCGGCCGGGTTGGACACAAATCGATTGGCCAGTTGAGAGATATGAACCAAACCATCCTGCTTCACACCAACATCTACAAAGGCGCCAAAATTGGTGATATTGGTCACAATACCGGGCAATTCCATGCCCACTTCCAGCTGCTCTACCTTGTAAATTCCTTCCTTAAACTGGAACACTTTGATGATGGTTCGCGGATCGCGGCCCGGCTTTTCCAGTTCATCAATAATATCTTTAAGGGTAGGCAATCCTACCTCATCGCTCACATATTTATTCAGATCGATTTGCTTACGCAATTCCTTATCGGCAATTAAATCGGCCACCGAACATTTTAGGTCTTTCGCCATTTGCTTGACAATGCCATAAGATTCGGGATGCACGGCTGAGTTATCCAGCGGATTATCGGAATTGGGAATTCGAAGGAAACCGGCACATTGCTCGAATGCCTTTGCGCCCATTCGTTTCACTTTGGAGATCTCTTTACGAGTATTGAAAGGGCCGTTTTCGGCACGATAATCGACAATATTCTGAGCCAACTGTGGCCCCAACCCCGAAACATAATTCAGCAAGTGTTTGCTCGCAGTATTCAAATTAACACCCACCTTGTTTACACAAGATTCGACGACCTGATCGAGGCTTTGTTGCAGTAAATTCTGATCGACATCGTGCTGATACTGCCCAACACCTATGGATTTGGCTTCAATTTTCACCAACTCGGCCAAGGGATCCATTAAGCGGCGGCCAATGGAAATCGCACCGCGTACGGTAACATCATATTCGGGAAACTCTTCGCGGGCCACTTTCGACGCTGAGTAAATGGAAGCTCCCGCCTCACTTACCACAAAAACCTGCAGCTTGCGATCGTAATGAAGGTTGGTCACAAACTTCTCAGTCTCTCTGCTCGCAGTTCCGTTTCCGATGGCAATGGCCTGAATGTTATAAGCCTCCACCAAATGAGTCAGCTTTTTAGCCGCCATACTGCCCTGATTTTGCGGCGGATGCGGATAAATAGTTTCGTTGTGCAGCATATTCCCCTGAGCATCCAAACAAACCAGTTTGCAACCACTTCGGTATCCCGGATCTAAAGCCAAAACCCGTTTTTGGCCCAGCGGAGATGACAGAAGCAACTGTCTCAGGTTTTCTGAAAACACCCGAATGGCTTCCTTATCAGCCGCTTCTTTGGAACTGTTCGCAAATTCAGTTTCCAGTGACGATCCCAACAATCTTTTATAGGCATCTTTTACCGCAAGTTCAACTTGTTGTGAAGCGGCAGTATTTCCTTTCACAAAAATACGATCCAGACGATCCAATACTTCCTCCTCATCGGGGGCAATGCTCACACGCAAAACGCCTTCGCCCTCGCCTCTTCGCAATGCCAGTATTCTATGAGAAGCAGCACGTTTCAAAGGCTCTTCCGACTCAAAATAGTCTTTGAATTTCTCGCCTTGCTCCTCTTTTCCTTTTACCACTTTGGAGCGGATTACCGCCTGACGCTGAAATATACTGCGGACCGAATTTCGGGCCACTTCATTCTCATTCACCCATTCGGCAATAATATCGCGCGCGCCTTGCAGTGCTTCCGAGGTGTTTGGCACTTCATCAGACAAAAACTCTGCAGCACGAGCTTCAACATCACGTTCCTCCTGCTTCATCAGGATTTTCGCCAATGGCTCAAGTCCTTTATCCCTGGCTTTTACGGCTTTGGTTTTCCGCTTTAGCTTGTAGGGCAAATAGATATCTTCCAACTTATTTAGCTCTCCACAACCCATAATGCGTTGCTTCAATTCATCGGTCAGCTTGTCCTGTTTCTCAATGGAATCAAGTATGCTGTCGCGACGCTTATCCAGCTCCGTTAGGCGGCCAATTTCATCTTTAATATCGCCGATTTGAACTTCATCCAAACTGCCGGTCATCTCCTTTCTGTATCGGGAAATAAATGGCAGAGTAGCCCCTTCGCTTAGAAGTTGCAAGGTGTTTTCGACCTGAAAAGCCTGCAACTGCAAGCTTTTCTTAATGTGATCTACGTATTTTCGTGTCATGTTATTTTGATAATAAGACTGTACTTTTTAGCTGTTATTTTTCATGTATCGCTCACATTCATTCACCGAACGCTCAACACAATCTTCTAACGAAAGTCCGTTAAAATAATTGCCAGTCAAATAAATTCCAGTTTCTTCAATCAGGCTTTGGATGTCCTGAATTCTTTTCCCGTGTCCCAAGTCGAGCACAGGCAATCGATGATTGGCGACAATTGTTTCGCCCAAATCAGATTCATCAACACTTAGCATTTTAGCCATTAAAGCTTCCTGCTCCCTTTTCGGGATATTGTTTTCTTCGAAATGGAATGCAAATCCTCTCGATTCATCATGCTCCATCACATCCCTTGTTACCATCGAAAGGCATGTGCCTTGCAAAGGAATAATAAAGGAAACCGGATCGAACGCCAATTTTTCCTTTGGCAGAACAACGGTTCTTGATAAAATATTTTTGGTGGTATATTCTTTCAGCTTCGAAGACAATTCGGAGTTGATGCCGGCCAATAAATTTCCGGCAACCGATGGAGTGACTGCAAAGGCAATATCTTTGGCGGTAAATTTTTCTCCTGATTCTGTTGTAACGCTCACTTGATTCTCTTTTTGAACGTCAACAACTTTCTGCCCTGTAAGAACAGTTATATTTTCAGTTTCGGTCAATGCATTCATAAAACTTTGCATTCCCTTTTTCAGGATAAAGCTTTTAGGATGCTCCTTGCTTTTTGTTTTTCTTCGTTTCAGAAAGAATTCTGCAGAAAAGGCATCTGCATTTTGAACTATTACGGCACTAAACATGCGGCTAAAAACCTTGTCGTAATTCTTTTTGCCAACAATATTCCCAAAGTATTCTTTTACCGTTTTTCCGTCACGCTTCGAGAAAAACAGCTTTGGCCCTGATGTCAGCAATTCCCATTTACTAACCCGCGACATGATTTTCTCATGTTTATCGGTGAAAACTTTCATGCCCACCTTGGCTCTTGGCTCAATGCTTGGCTCCAAACCTGAAGACTGAATCAGACCAATCAGGTTTGTGTAAGAAGCGTAAAAGGTATGTGCTCCCATTTCAACCCAAAAATCATTTTTATCATGATAATGGGTATTTAAACAACCGCCAATTCGATTATCACCTTCTAATACCAGTACTTGTTTCCCTTTTTGGGCAACTTGATAGGCGAGGCTTAGTCCGCTAATGCCGGCGCCTACCACAATCATGTCGTATACTTTAGTGTGGGTCATGATTTGGGTTTGTTTGGGTTAGTTTGGCTTTATTTCTTTTTGAAAGATCTCTTCTTTCCTCCACCGCTATAAGTCTTTGGATTGTAAACCGGAGCCTCTCCCAACTCTTCGGGTACGGGAATTTTATAAACTTCAGACTCTATAAGTTCTTCAATTTTCTTAAAATCACTCTGATCTTTCGGAGTTATTAAGGTAATCGCAACACCTTCGGTTTCCGCTCTGGCTGTTCGTCCAACTCTATGCACATAATCCTCAGCATCGTGGGGTACATCAAAATTAATCACCAAGTCGATTGAATCGATATCAATTCCCCGGGCAATAATATCGGTAGCCACCAAAATCTGATACTTGCGGTTTTTGAAATCCCGAAGAACATCTTCACGCTCTTTTTGTTCCAAATCGGATTGAATTCCTGCCGCTTTAAATTTATTCCTTATTAGCTCTTTGGTAATTGCTTTTACATTCAGCTTGGTGGCAGAGAAAATAATAACACTTTTGATGTCTTTGCCTTTCAACAAATGATTTATCAAAGGAATTTTTTGCTCAGGATAAAGCATATATGCCGCCTGCAAAACACCTGCTGCCGGCTTCGACATGGCAATATTGATACTTTCAGGCTCATTCATCATGGTATTCGCAAGCTCGCGAATTTTGGATGGCATGGTAGCCGAAAACATTAGATTCTGGCGTTCTTTTGGCAAATAATTTATGATTTGCATTAAATCGTCAAAGAATCCCATATCCAGCATTCTATCCGCCTCATCTAAAATTAAATGCTTTAATTTCGTTGTGTTTACATACCCCAAACTCAAATGAGAGATCATTCGTCCGGGAGTGGCAATTACGATATCTGCACCTTCCATTAATCCCCGTTTCTGCTGATCCCAAACCGAGGAATCTCCGCCTCCATAAACAGAAAGTGATGTGATCGATACAAAATAGCCAAAACCCTCCATTTGCTGATCAATTTGCATGGCCAGTTCACGGGTCGGCACTAAAATTAAAGTACTGAAACCATCAATTTTATTTTTTTGTATTTTATCCATTATTGGCAACAAATAGGCTGCGGTTTTCCCGGTGCCTGTTTGTGCACAACAAATTAAATCCTTATTGGCGATGATTTGCGGTATAGCAAGTTCCTGAACTGGAGAAGGAGTTTCAAACCCCATGGAATCAAGTCCATCCATTAATTCAGGCGTAAAGTTAAATTCAGAAAATTTCAATTTTTTTCGATTTACTTATTCGTGACTGGGTTCTCTACACTGAAAACCAACTATATATCAAGCGACAGGGAAGATACAAAAAAGTGAAATCTCTTCACCAATTCCCGTGTAAAAATATCTATGCTACTCTACATATAATACCAATCCTTTCAGGTATTCTCCCTCGGGATGGTAAATATTAACAGGATGATCAGCCGGTTGTGTTAACTGGTGAAGAATGCGTACGGTTCTTCCTGCAGTGGCAGCCGCCTCAAAAATGGCTTTGCGAAAATCTTCTCTACTAACCGCCTGCGAACAAGAGAAAGTAAACATGATACCACCACTTTTGATCTTTTCAAATCCTATTGTATTTAATCGTCGGTATCCCTTCAAAGCATTCGCTAACACCTTTTTGTGTTTCGCAAAAGCTGGTGGATCCAAAACGATCAAGTCATATTTCCCTCCTGATTTATCAAGATATTTAAATGCATCTTCTGAAAAAGCTTCATGTCGGGTATCTCCCGGGAAATTTAATTCAACATTTTCTTTTGTGATCTCAATGGCTCGTGCCGAACTATCTACCGAATGCACTAAATCGGCGCCACCACGCATGGCATAAAACGAAAATCCACCGGTATAGCAAAACATATTTAGTACCGAACGTCCCTTTGCATATTGCTCGAAAAGATTTCTGTTCTCACGCTGATCGATAAAAAAGCCTGTTTTTTGTCCTTTTAACCAATCAACATTAAATTTCAATCCATTTTCTAAAGCAACAAACGAATCTACCTCTCCATACAAATATTCATTTTTAGGTTCAATTCCTGATTTAAAAGGGATTGTTCCTTCCGATTTATCGTAAACAGCTTTTAAATCATCACCTAGAACGGCTAATAATGCGTTGGTAATATCTTCGCGATGCAAATACATACCTACCGAATGACATTGAATGACAGCAGTTCCTGCATAAAAGTCAATAATCAGTCCTGATAATCCATCTCCTTCGCCATGAACCAAACGAAAAACATTATTGTTGGCAGTTCCATACAAGCCAATCGCTTTTCGCACTTTACAGGCCGATTCGAATTTACTCACCCAAAAATCAAGATTGATTTCGGTTTCCTCAAAGGAAATAATTCTCACCACGATAGATCCGATGGCAATATGCCCGATCCCTAAAAACTCTTCATTTGCCGAATAAACAGCAACCAAATCACCTTCTTCCAAGCCTTCGTCTACTCTACTTACGGCTCCTGAAAATATCCAGGGATGAAATCGTTTAATAGAATATTCTCTCCCTTGCTTAAGGATCACTTTTGGGTAATTTATCATTTTGGAAATTTCTTTTTCTGATTGAATGGAGACAAATCTGATCGGGAAAAGTTTCCCTATCGACCAGCCCCTTAACTTTAATTACTCAAATT
The DNA here is from genome assembly GCF_002356295.1 of Labilibaculum antarcticum. Classification (NCBI taxonomy): domain Bacteria; kingdom Pseudomonadati; phylum Bacteroidota; class Bacteroidia; order Marinilabiliales; family Marinifilaceae; genus Labilibaculum; species Labilibaculum antarcticum. The sequence continues at coordinate 1,111,250 of NZ_AP018042.1, forward strand.
CAACGACTTTAAAAGCGTACTGCGGTATAATTCGTTCACTAAAACGTTACTTCTTACTTAATTGAAGTTTTTAGCTTTTCAAATATTTTCAACGACACCCATGCATCAGTAGCTGCGTATTTCAACTGTCCGACACTCAACTCTTCTGCTTCCCAGTTGGAAACTTGCTGACGCTTCGAAATTCTGAAATTAAGAACAATAGCAGAAAGCTTTTTCAATGAAAAACTCTCGATCCCAAATTTCAAGACATACTCTTGCAATTCAAGAAAGCCATTGGCGTCAAAATCATTTAATTTTTGCAAACCTCTGATGTCATCTTTGATAGCTGCACCCACCTTTATGATTTGCGGATCAGCAAGAAGATCCATTAATTGAACCGGCAATCCGATTTTATTGATCCTGAAAAGGAAAGTTTTAGAATTTGCCGCTAATTGTAGCAAGGCAACATCATTCACTCTTCCCTTTTTAAACGAAGGACGTGTTTCTGTATCGAATCCCAAAATTGGAAATTTTTTCAAATAATGAACCGCTTCGTCCAGTTCCATGTCTTGATCGACCAAAACAATTTCCCCATCAAAAGCCTGTAATGGCAATTCGTTTACTTCTTCGCTTGTAATTGATTTCTGAAATGGTAACATTTAGTACTCCTTTTCTATGGAAAACATGAATTTATTTTCCTGATCTACTGATCGTCTTCTCCCCACTCTCTTTTCCTCTGCGAAAAAATTGAGTTACTTAAATCGATATTCTCTGATTTTGAGTCATTAGAATCGTCTATCTCTTCATCGAGATTTTCGTTTTTGGCCACTAAACTATGGATAAATCGCAATGAATTTACCAAGTTTTGTCCCCAGTGTTGATAAAAACTATTGTTTAAATCCCACAATGCTTCGTTCATCACATCCATTGTACCAATTCGATACGAGGTAAGGAAATCCTTTAAATCCTGATAAATATCGGCAAAATTTTCTGAAACCGAAATAATAACAGGAGTTTCGCTATACTCCATATCGTCTTCAAAAACTTCAAGATACTGATCGTGAGCTCCCATTTTACTCTGAACAGAAGAATGAATAAACGCCCAATCTGATTCAGAAACAAATTTCTCAATTTCTTCCTCTAAGTCTGTTTCATTTTTAGGTAACAAACATGCCTTTAGATAAAGGAGTGGCAATAATTTCTGAGATTTTTCAATAAATTCAATCTTTGATACCTTAGCACAGGTTTCCAACATCGAACAAAACTCATTTGCAATTGTTACAAACTCAATAACATTTTTTGAATAAACAATATGGTCAAACTGATCTTTCATTTTCTATTTAATACGATAAGAATGCAAAAATAACAAGATTTTACGAATATAATGGCAGAATAGCAAGATACTACTGCTTACAAAAGAATAAAAGAAGGTATTATAAGGATATCCAACGAACCCTATTCCCATCTAAAGACTCCATCTCCTCATTGTCTTTTAAAAAACGAATTACCTCCAGCACATTTTCTTCGGAATGTTTCGACTTTTTAATAATCTCATCCACACTTACATCCTCTTTGCCTAAAACACTGGTGATTTCTGTGTGAATCTCATCAAACTCCGCCTTGCTTAGCCCCATCTTTTCGGCCTCTTTGCAAATATCACATTGCCCGCATACCGGAGCATGTCCTTGTCCAAAATATTCCAACAAAAATTTCGACCGGCATATTGTACTCGTTTCGGCGTAATTAATTACCGAATTAATTTTTTGAGTTAAATTTTCTTTTCTGTCCTGATAAACTTCCTTAGATAATTTTATAAAACTAAGAGGCAATCGTTCCTGAGTATAAATAATGAATGGAGTCTTTTTTCTGGGAATGTACTGAATCACTTTGTATTTAGATAGTTCTTTCAAATACTTACTAATTACTTCCTTCGATATTTTGGTCCGTTTGGCTAACAAATCGATGTTTACAGGCACAAAATCGGTAAATAAACCAGTAAAAGATCTGAGAAGAATCTTAATAAACACATCGAAATCTTTATTCGAGACTTGAAATTTATACAATTCATCTCTTTGAATTCGGAAATGAATTCTTGATTCGTGTTCCAAATCATCCGTTATTTCGATATAACCGGCTCTTTGAAGAATTTTCAAACTATTAAAAGCTTGTAATACATTAAATTTGAAGTTGTGACAAAACAAGCCCAGATCGAAATCAAAAACCGCATCTTTTCCTGCGCCCTCGGCAACTTGCAAAAAGTTACCCAGCGATTGATACACTTTTGTTACGGTGTCTTTTTCGGGAAAGGATGTTGAAATCCGCTTCAACAATTGGACTCTATCAGGCTTTGAATAAAGCAAAACAGCAAAAGCCTTTTCCCCATCTCTGCCTGCGCGACCAGCCTCTTGAAAATAGGCTTCCAAAGAATCGGGCAAATCCATATGCACCACAGTTCGCACATCCGCTTTATCAATTCCCATTCCGAAAGCATTGGTTGCAACCATCACCTGCACAACACCACTTTTCCATCTGTTCTGACGAAAATCCTTCACCTCATTTTGTAAACCGGCATGATAGAATTCCGCTCTAATATTATTTGTTTTTAGAAACTCGGCCAACTCCTTGCATTTCTTTCTACTTCGAACATACACAACAGAACTGCCACCTTGCTTGCTAAATATTTTTAACAGATACCTCTTTTTATCTTCGACTTCACGAACCAGATAAATTAAATTCTTTCGCTCGAAACTTTTGCGAAAAACATTCTTCTCCTTAAATTCCAGCCTTTCCTGAATATCATCAACCACCTCGGGAGTTGCGGTGGCAGTTAAAGCAAGTATTGGCACGCCCGGAAGTAACTCCCGCAAGTTTGTAATTTTCAGATAAGCAGGTCGAAAGTCATACCCCCACTGCGATATACAATGCGATTCATCAACTGCTATCAAACAAACATTCATTTGCTGTAATTTCATCTGAAACAGATCCGAACGAATTCGCTCTGGCGAGATATACAGAAACTTTATATTAGCGAATAAACATTTATCAAGAATAATTTCAATTTCCTTACTCGATAAACCAGAATAAAGAAGTTCGGCCTTAATGCCTTTAGCCTTTAGATTTTGTACCTGGTCTTTCATCAAGGCAACCAAAGGAGAGACAACAATGCATATCCCTTCCATTGCCAAAGCAGGAATCTGAAAAGTTAGAGACTTTCCTCCTCCTGTCGGCATCAATCCAAGAGTATCCTTTCCATCAGCAACAGATTTAATAATATCATCCTGCAATGGTCGGAACTCTGCATATCCCCAATATTTTTTCAGAATCTCTTTAAAACGATCCATTGAACTGAATTACAACTAATTTGAATTAAAAAAACATGATTACACAAGACAAAAAACAAATTTAAAATAGTAACTTCTAATTTGAATCAACTAATTAACACTTTTTAGAATTTAGAACAATCCTGTTCCACTATTTTTTTTGTAATTTTGCATGCAATTAAGATCTAAAACTATTGCAGAATGTCATTTGTATCTGGTAAAATTATTTCAGAAGGCCTTACTTTGGATGATGTACTTTGAGTTCCTGCATACTCGGAAGTATTAGTTAGAGCTAAAAGAACGTTTTATGAAGTAATCTGTCAATTAGTTGGAGGACTACGAGCTGATATTTCATAGTAGCCTGTTTTGAACAACTTACTATTTTTTTTGAGATTCAGTGATCACATTTAATCTGCTAAATGAAAAGAGTTCTATTATATCTATCAATAATGTTATTTTGCCAATTGGCAAGCTTTGGACAATCAAGTCCAACGGATACTCTTTTCACAATAAATAATACAGCGTACTCTTCTCAAGAGTTCAGTAAACTTTATCAGGATAACATACTTGCAAGGCGAAATAATCTTTCAATAGAAGAGGCTTTGGATCTTTACATTCTTTTCCATCTGAAATTAAGAGAAGCAAAAAGAACAAGGATAGATACACTACCGGAAGTAAAAAATGAATTGCAAATTAACAAGGATATTGCTCTTAACGCATTCCTTTACCCAACAATAGTCACCGAAGAAAAAATTCAGGAAGCTTTCAAACGGATCCAATATTTTCTAAAAGCCAGACATATTTTAGTAAAAACAAATAAACGGTCCACCCCTCAGGACACACTTGCTGCCTTTAAGGAGGCTCAGGATATTTACCAAGATCTTTTAAAAGGAAAATCGTTTGAAAAGATAGCGCGCCATCAATCTGATGATCAGTCTGTAAAAGCAAACCATGGAGAATTAGGATATTTTACCGCTTTCGACATGGATTACAAATTTGAATCAGCAGCTTACAAATTAAAGATTGGAGAATTTTCACCCCCCATAAGAACACAGTTTGGATACCACATTATTCAAATTCTAGAAAAAATACCAAATCCGGGAAAAATAAAAATCAGATACATCCTTCTCGAGTATCAAGCTGGAAATAAATCGAGACCAAAACATAAAATTGATTCCCTTTACTCATTGCTTATAAAGGGTGCTGATTTTGCCCAATTAGCTAGAAAGCACTCTACAGATAAAAGATCGGCTCAATCAGGTGGAATTCTTCCGTGGTTTGGCCTTTTTGAAACACATCCTAAAATTGAGAAAATAGCTTTTCAGCTAAAGGAAATCAACGAAATTTCAAAACCAATTGAAACTGAATTCGGCTATCATATCTTACAATTAATCGACAAAAAAGACTACTCTTCATTAGATCATTGCAGAAAAGAAATTCAACAGCTAATCGCGAGAGATAATCGGTCAAAAATAAGTACCGCTCAACTTATATCTAAAATAAAAAAAGACTATCAGTTTAAAGAAAACAAAGAACTTCTTTCTAATTTTCATTCCATTTTAGATTATGCCTATGCTGATTTGTGGGATCCGTTATTTACAATAGATGGAGAGAAATATACTCAGGAAGATTTTGCCGATTATCTTGGACAGCAAGCGTCAAAAGATATTTATGAGAATTTTATAGAATACATCAACCGAATTTACGATAATTTCTCAAACAATAGTATCTTAGCCTTCTACAAAAAAAAGTTGCTCGAGACCAATAATGATCTCGTAAATTTGATTCGGAATTATGAAAACAGGATCTTCGTTTCTTACATTACAAAACAAAATATTTTGTTACCTGCAAAAAACGACAGTACAAGCTTATTTGAATTCTTTCAGAATCAAAGAAATAGATATAATGAGAATAGTAATTTCGAAAGCATTAAAAAGCAAGTAGCTTCTGATTATAAAAAGTATTTAAAAGAGACCTGGGAAAATCAATTGCGTAAAAATTATAAAATTGAAATTTCACAATCGACATTAAACAAAATTGTTCAACATTAAAATGACTAAATATTCCTTACTATTACTACTTCTTGTGTTTTTTTATTCCTGTAATCAGAATAAAGCAAAGGATGACAAACCTGTTGCAAAAGTAAACGACAAGATTCTATATTTGAGTACCGTTAGAGACTTTATACAAAATGGCACAAAGAAAGAGGACAGTCTTCTTATTGCTGAAAATTATACGCGTCAGTGGATCAAGAAACAACTAATTATTTCAAAAGCGGAACTTAATTTAACCGAAGAAGACAAGGATGTTAGCAGAATGGTAGAAGATTACAGATCATCGCTTATTATTCACAAATACCAGCAACAGTTAATCGAGCAAAAAATTGACACTCTTATCAGTCAATTCGAAATTGAGAACTATTACAAAGATTACTCTGCCAATTTTATTTTAAACAGAAATATTATTAAGGCTTTATATATTAAAGTACCAATACCTGTTCCCAACCTAAAGAAGCTCCAAAAGCTTTATAAATCAGAAAAAGAAGACGATTGGAATGAATTAGAGGATTACTGTTTTCAGAATGCCACAAAATTTGATAATTTTAGCGATCATTGGATTTACGCTCAGGAAATACTGAATAAACTTCCGGGCAACATAAGCAATGAAGACAGATTTCTGAGATATACAAAGCATTATGAAACAAGTGACTCCACACATCATTACTTTATAAAGATTGATGAAGTAGAATTTAAAAACAATCTTGCTCCCTTACCTTTTGTTCGGGAAGACATTAAAAAAATATTATTAAACAAACGTAAAATTCAGTTCATTAAAAATTTGGAAGAAAACATATATAGAGATGCAGAATCCAAGAACAAATTCAAAATTTATTAAACCATAAAATATGCATAACATTTTCAAAAAATTCAATACTCTTTTAGCCTTGATTTTAATTGGTGTTTTTTCAGCCAATGCTCAGGACAATATGGTAGATAAGGTAATTGCTGTCGTTGGGAATCAAGTGGTTCTAAAATCGGATGTTGAAAACAGATTTTTAAGCTTCCAGGCTCAGGGATACACATCGGGCAGCGTTGATTTAAAGACTGAAATATTTGAAGACCTTTTGATTCAACAACTAATGATTGCCCAAGCACAAGTTGATAGTATCGAGGTAACAGAACAGGAAGTTGAAGATCAACTGGAACGTAAGATGGATATGTATATTCAACGTATTGGATCCAAGGAAAAACTAGAACAATATTTCAATAAAAGCATTATTGATATGAAAAACGATCTTCGTGATGATACCCGCGATGAACGTATTAAAGAAAAAATGCAGGCTGAAATCACAAAAAACATTCACATTACTCCTGCTGAAATCAGAGCATTTCACAAGACGATTCCTCAGGATAGCTTACCAACGATTCCAGGAGAACTTCAAATTCAACAAATTGTAAAATACCCGAAAATATCTGAGAATGAGAAAGACAGAATCAGAAACAAGTTAAGAGAATACCGTGAAAGAGTCTTAAGTGGAGATAGCTTTGCTACTTTAGCTGTACTATATTCCGAAGATCCAGGAAGTGCGCAAAAAGGAGGAGAACTAGGTTATATGCCTAGAGCTAATTTAGTTCCTGAATTTGCAAATGTTGCTTTTAATTTAAAAACCGACAAAGTTTCGAAAATTGTTGAAACCGAATTTGGATTTCATATTATTCAGCTAATAGATAGAAAAGGGGAACGCATTAATGTTCGACATATTCTTCTAAAACCTCAAATTGAAACTGAAAAAAGAACTGCATCAATAACTAAATTGGATAGTATTGCCGATTTAATTCGTGAAGATAAAATGGATTTTACTCAGGCTGCCTATTTTTTCTCTGATGATGAAGACACTAGAAATAATGGAGGATTACTTGTAAACCCTTATACCGGCACTTCAAAATTCGAAAGAGATAATCTTCCTCCTGCTGTAGCTAAAGTAACAAACGATCTAAAATTAAATGAAATATCTTCCGCTTTTCTCGATGTTACAGGAGGCAAAGATGCTTACAAAGTGATTAAAATTAAATCGGAGACAAAAGCGCATAAGGCCAATTTAACTGATGATTGGAGTATATTTGAAAATATGCTGACAAGTCAAAAGCAACAAGAAATCCTAAACAAATGGATCGTGGAGAAACAAGACAAGACCTACGTTCACGTTGACGACTCCTTTAAAAATGCTAAATTCCGATTCAAAGGCTGGATAAAGTAAATAAAATACCAATATTATTCTCAGACACAGCCTATGCTGTGTCTGATTTATTAACGGCAATATTAAATAATGAATCCTATGAATTTTACCACTGAAGTAGAAGCCGCAAATGCCCTGCAAGCAGATTACCAAAAACTAACTGCTGAAATCAGAAAAAAAATATATGGTCAGGATGAAATTATCAAAAAAGTATTAATATCCATTTTCAGCAATGGACATTGCTTACTTGTTGGCGTCCCTGGCTTAGCCAAAACCTTGCTGGTGAACACAATATCTCAGGTGCTGGATTTAAATTATCAAAGAATTCAGTTCACTCCCGATTTAATGCCTTCGGATATAATTGGAACTGAAATATTGAATAACGAAAGAAAATTCACTTTCATTAAAGGCCCTTTGTTTGCAAACATCCTTCTTGCTGATGAAATTAACAGGACTCCTCCTAAGACTCAATCAGCACTTTTGGAAGCTATGCAGGAACAAATGGTGACGGTAAACGGAAAATCTTATCAGATTAAAAAACCGTTTTTCGTGCTTGCGACCCAAAATCCAATCGAACAGGAAGGAACCTATCCACTTCCTGAAGCTCAACTGGATCGATTCATGTTTAGCATCTATCTTGATTATCCAAAAATTGAAGACGAACTGGCAATTGTAGAAAATACGACTTCTGGCAAAGAAATTGTACTTGATAAAATAATGTCGGCAGATCAGATACTGTATTATCAGAAATTGATTCAGAAAGTTCCAATTAATAGAAACGTATTGGAATATGCAGTACATTTAGCCGCCAAAACAAGACCAAACACAGAGCATTCTCATAAAATGGCGAATGAGTACGTAAACTGGGGAGCTGGACCAAGAGCATCGCAATATTTAGTGATAGGCGCTAAAACCAATGCCTTGCTATCCGGGAAATATTCTCCGGATATTGAGGATGTTAAGGAAGTTGCTGTGTCAATTCTTCGACACAGAATCATAAAGAATTACAAAGCTGAGGCTGAAGGAATCAGCATCGAAGATATTATACAAGAATTATTAAAGTAAAACGAAATGATTAGCACTGCTAACCGATACATATCTATACTACTCACAAGCATTATTTGCTTGTATAACCTTTCGGCATCTGCTCAAAAAAAATCAAAAGTAGATATCAAAAACTCAGACGTGGTTCAGTTTGTCAGAAACTCGGATCCGACTTTGAATAAATTCCTAGGCAATGTTTTTATTGTACATGGTGATATTAAAATGTATTGCGATAGTGCCTATCAATATGATAAAACAAACACGCTGGAAGCGTTTGGTAAGGTTCATATTATTAACGCCGACACCGTTCATATATATGGAGATTACCTAAAATATTATGGAAATACAAAATATGCTGAATTAAGAAATAACGTGAAACTGAAAAACAAATCGGTTACTGTTACTACACAATTTCTTGATTTTGACATGACCGAAAGTGTTGGATATTATTTTAACGGTGGTAAAATTGTCGATGCTGATAATATCTTAACCAGTGTTGTCGGAAGGTACTACACGAAGCAAGAAATGCTTTTTTTCAAGGATAGCGTTAAAGCTGTAACTACTGATTATACTTTATATTCGGATACACTAAAATACAACACGGTAAGCAAGGTTGCCTTTATTTTGGGTCCAACTAAAATTGTTGGAGAAAAGGAAACCCTGTATTCAGAAGATGGATGGTACAATACAGAATCAAATATCTCCCAGTTTTTTAAAAATACAAGGCTCGACACTAAATCGTATCAAATAAAAGGTGATAGTATTTATTTGGACAGGAACAATGAACTGGCACGTATCTTTGATAATGTAGAATTGCGCGACACCGCAAACAATTTGATATTAAAGGGCAATTTTCTTGAAACTTTTAAGAACAACGAAGAAGCGCTTATGACTGATTCAGCAGTCTTTATTCAGTATACCGAAGGCGATTCTCTCTTTCTTCATTCCGACACTCTTAAAATTGATAAAGACACAGCTCACTTTGAACGTATCAAGGCTTTTCATCATGTAAAATTTTATCGCACAGACATGCAGGGGATTTGTGATTCCTTGGTTTATACCATGCAGGATTCTACCATCAGATTATTCAACGATCCTGTTATTTGGGCACAAGGAAATCAAATGGTGGCTGATACAATTGGTATTGAAACTCAAAATGAAGCAATTCGTTACCTGCATTTTAGAGGTTCGTCCTTTTTAACAGCAAAAGAAGATACGACCTTTTACAATCAGATTAAAGGTAAAAACATGCTAGGACATGTTAAAGACAATAAGCTATACAAGCTTGATATCAAAGGAAATGGAGAGACTCTATACTATCCTGAAGACAAAGGGATAATTATGGGGATGAATATTGCTAAAAGCAGCAACATCAGTATTCTTATCGAGAATAATAAAATCGATAAAATCATCTTTCTAAAAAAGCCTGATGGCAATATGCATCCATTATTTAAAATAGATGAAAAAATGAAATTCCTTAAAGACTTTCAATGGTTGGAAGAATATCAACCTAAATCAAAGGAAGAAATATTTATTTGGAAAGAATACATCCCAATTAGAGAATTAAATGCTTCGCCAAAAAAACTAATAAAAAAGCCAATAAAAAAAGGGACTTTATAAAAAGTCCCTTTTTTTAATATTCATCTTCGTTAAATAGAAAATCTCCTTTGCTTGGATAATCAGGCCAAATATCTTCAATACTTTCAAAAATTTCACCTTCTTCTTCTATTTCCTGTAAGTTTTCAATCACTTCTAACGGAGCTCCAGAACGAATTCCATAATCAATTAACTCGTCTTTAGATGCAGGCCAAGGTGCATCTTCTAATTTAGTGGCTAATTCTAGTGTCCAGTACATATATTCAATGTTTTTTTTGTTTTTTTATATCCTTTTTATATTCTGCGAATATAATTTTTTTTTTTGAATTTACAAGTCAAGCTTCCATTTAATTTCATCTACTCCAACATCAAGTAAAACCTTACGTGAGAGAACAAATAAATAATCAGATAGACGATTTAAATACTTCAACAAGAGTGGATTTACATCAACATCCTTTGATAACTGAATGGCCCGGCGTTCCGCTCTTCGGCAAACTGTTCTTGCAACATGACAAAATCCATTGGCCAAACTACCGCCGGGCAACACGAAATTATTAAGTTCAGCTAACTCTTTATCCATCCGATCCATCTCATTTTCCAATAAAAGAATATCGGCTTCCACAATTGGCAATTTCTCTTTCATGTCAGATTTTTCATCATCGGTTGCCAATCTTGAACCAATCAGGAAAAGTTTATTTTGAATTTGCAGTAAAATTTCTTTTGATTTAGCTTCAATATCATGCGAACGAATCAATCCGATATAAGAATTTAATTCATCAACAGTGCCATAAGCTTCCAATCGAAAATGATGCTTTGGAACTCTTGTGCCACCAATCAAACCAGTGGTACCTGAGTCGCCTGTTTTTGTATACACTTTAAATTTATCCATTGTGTTTGTTTCTTTTGATCCTCTATTAAACTGATATTTTTATCTCAAATAGTTGTGCTACTACAAAGATAAAATTTCGCTGAAAGTATGCAATAGTTAAAATCTATACTTCCTTACATAATCTTGCTTTTGCATTCCTTCCCTCAAAATCAGTATTCCCATGTGAAATAAATCCAGACTCACAGAAATACGCTCGGCTTTCTTCATCTGATTCCAGAAGCGATGTATAGAATCATTTCTGTGTGGATGTTGAATAACAATCATACCATTTTTTGCAAGTATCCGCTCACTATTGAAAACAAAATCAGATAGAATTTCTTCACTTGTATTTTCAGAAAACACGAGGAAATCGAATTCTGGTTTTCCCTCAAGAATGCTGCTGTAGTCAACACTCTTATAATTTTTAATTCCCATGTAATTCTGAAAAATATCGTCGGAATAGTCTCTAAATACATCTCCTTGGCCCAAGCACGAAACTTCATTCCGTGAATCAAGTTTTGCCATGTAGGCTATGGATAAACCGACTCCATCACCAAAATAAGCAGATTTTTTTGGCCGCGCAAAATTCATTAAGCGAAACAGCAATCTATCATGTGCCTCACTTGACTTTATGATTTGAATTTCCTCTTTGTACTTCTTTACCAAATCCTTGTCAATATTTCCAACTTCAATTTTTGATTTTAATGCATTCACAATAATCTTTCGATAAGGAAACAACTGACCAAATGCATAGTAAGACAGTTTTGCCTCAATTACATTAACAATCAAATGAAAAGTAAAGGGAGAATGAACTCCAAACCCTTTTCGGCGAAAAGCTTTTAATCGGTAAAAACGTTTTTTTAATTTGTAGTGGATTCGACCCATGATGACTAGTAAATAGAATTGGCGAATTTAATCGTAAATTTGAATTCTTCAAATTCTTCAAGCAAGATATCGCCTGTTGCACTGATAATCGTAATAATATTAGTTATAATATAGCAAAAGATTAAGCTTTCATTTCTTTAAAATTTAAGTTTTTCAATTTACTTTTGTTTGTACTTTTAGGTTTTTGAAGAGTTTTACACAAAAGGGAAAAAAATTCCTTTCCTTTTAAAATAGATTAGAATAGTTAGAATGTCAGAATTAGCGGGACTCGATATTAAATTTTTAGCAGGTGTTGGCCCCAAAAGGGCTGCTATTCTCAATAAGGAATTATCCATTTACAGTTACGAAGATTTACTGTACCACTTCCCCTATAAATATATCGACAGAACTAAATTTTACGAAATCAGTGAAATTCATTCAAAACTGCCATATATTCAAGTAAGAGGTGAAATTACCAGTATCGAAGTAATTGGCGAAAAGCGCCAGCAACGGTTGGTGGCACATTTTACCGATGGGAAAGGCGTATTGGAACTAGTCTGGTTCAAGGGAATTAAATACATTAAGCCAAGTCTTAAACCCAACACAGAATATATTGTTTTTGGTAAACCTTCCGAATTCAATCGAAAAATAAATGTTGTTCACCCTGAACTTGAAGAGAGTGAGGCGAAAAATGGAAAATTGAATGCTTCGTTGCAATCTTTTTATCTGACTACCGAAAGGATGAAAAGTAGTTTTATCAATTCGAAAGCCATTCACAAACTTCAGGAAAATGCTTTGCAATCCTTGAATGGAAAAATACCGGAAACCCTACCTGCAAGCCTAACAAAAAAGATAGGATTAATAAATCTTCACGAAGCGCTTACACAGATTCATTTTCCGAGTGATACGGAAGTATTAAAAAAGGCCACCTACCGTTTAAAATTTGAAGAACTGTTTTACATTCAGCTAAACATTCTTAAAATGAAGATGAAGCGCAAGGTGCTTTATCGCGGTCATCAGTTCACTAAAATAGGTGCGAATTTCAATCAGTTTTTTCAAACCAAACTTCCCTTCGAACTTACCAATGCTCAAAAAAGGGTTATCAAAGAAATTCGAAAAGATGTGGGTAGCGGAAAACAAATGAATCGCCTTTTACAGGGAGATGTGGGCAGTGGCAAAACAATGGTTGGATTGATGTGTATGCTTATAGGACTTGACAATGGTTGTCAGTCTTGTTTGATGGCTCCCACTGAGATTTTAGCAACTCAACACATGGAATCCATTAGTGAATATTTAGAAGGTCTTGATATAAAAGTGGCTTTGCTTACCGGATCAACAAAACAGAAAGACCGCAAAATTATTCATGAACAACTACTAAATGGAGAGTTGCATATCTTGATTGGAACTCATGCGCTGTTAGAAGACATTGTTCAATTCAACAACCTGGGTTTAGTAATTATCGATGAACAACATCGATTTGGTGTTGCTCAGCGTGCGCGCTTGTGGAAAAAAAACAACGTCCCTCCTCACATTTTAGTGATGACTGCAACGCCTATTCCAAGAACACTTGCCATGACTCTTTATGGTGATTTGGACGTTTCTGTAATTGATGAGCTCCCTCCCGGACGAAAGCCGATACAAACGGTTCATTACTTTGAAAAAAGGAGAAAACAAGTGTACGACTTCATGAAAAAGCAGATTGATTTGGGGAGACAAATCTATTTGGTTTATCCAATGATTAAAGAATCTGAAAAAATGGATTTCAAAAATCTGGAAGAAGGATACGAAAGTGTTTCCGAATACTTCCCCTCTGAAAAATATAGCATCAGCAAGGTTCATGGAAAAATGAAACCGGCCGAAAAAGAAGCGGAAATGCAACGATTTGCCAAAGGAGAAACACAAATAATGGTAGCGACTACAGTTATTGAAGTTGGCGTTAATATTCCCAATGCTTCTGTAATGATTATTGAAAGCACCGAACGTTTTGGATTATCTCAGCTACACCAATTGAGAGGTCGCGTAGGACGTGGAGCCGAACAATCCTACTGCATTCTTATGTCTTCCTACAAAATCTCAAACGAATCGCGAAAGCGTATTGAAACAATGGTGCGCACGAACGATGGCTTTGAAATTGCTGAAGTAGATCTTAAACTTCGTGGCCCCGGAGATATTGAGGGAACTCAGCAAAGCGGAATCTCTTACGACCTGAAAATTGCCAATCTTGGCAAGGATGGTCAAATACTTCAATATGCAAGAGATATTGCTCAGGAAATACTCGACAATGATCCATTACTGGATAAGGAAGAAAACTTTACGCTCGCAAAACAGGTAAAACGACTTAGCAAAACAAAAATAAATTGGAGTGTTATCAGTTAATAAATTACCCATACTTATAATTAATTCTTAATTTAAAGGCAATGAATTTCTGAATCCAAACAATTTAAAGTGCAACATAGGGGGAAACCGCCTCTTTGCGGTACTATCTAATAGTAACTATTTATAAATCTATTATGAAAAAAACGCTAAAACTACCCGCCTTAGTAACGCTTATGTTGTTTCTTTTAATCGGTACAAGTAAAGCTCAGGATAATTATCCTTCTTTTGGTTTCGATAATTCCTTTACGAACCTCAGCAATCCAGATTCAATAAGCATGTTTACCGGAGCATTTGCCTTTGCGCAAATTGGTGGTGAAAATTATGCAGGTGTTCGGTTCCAACCCGATTTAAGCTTTGGAAAAGTAGGCATAGGTATGGATGTTCCTGTTTATTTTAACTTGGACAATGGTGATTTTTACACCGATGAATTCAAAAGCGGAACCGGAGTTCTTCGATTGATTAGCTACTTGCGTTACGGAAGAAAAAAGAAAGATCCGGTTTATTTAAAACTAGGTCAACTGCAAGGCGAATCGTTAGGATATGGTAGTTTATTGAATAACTACAGCAACTCTCCCAGCTTCGAGAAAAGAAAAGTCGGCTTAAGTTATGATATCCGTATTAAAAAGATTTATGGTGTAGAAGGAATGTACAGCGATTTCAACACGCAATCCTGTAATTTATTTGCCGTTCGGCCATATGTTCGTCCTTTTGGTGCCAGTGGAATTCCTGTTGTTAAAACACTTGATTTTGGATTTAGTTACATCACCGACAATGATCAGACCAATCGATTTGGTAAGAACACTGGTGTTAATGAATTTCTATCTGATGGAATAAAAGCCTACGGGTTAGATATGGGAATCCTCATCATAAACTCTGGTTTTATTAACCTTACCGGATATGCACACTATAGCAGACTAGGCAAAGTAAAATCGGATTCTCTTATGGCATACCACCAACTAATACCACCAACACAAGGATATGATGCTGGAAAAGGAACAGGAATTGGTTTTAATGCAAATATGAATGTAATTGGAAATTTGTTCCGTTTGAATTCAAGAATTGAGCGGCTTTGGTATAGCGACAACTACATACCACAATTTTTCGATGCGATGTATGAAGTAAATAAAGATGCTAAAATTGCAGCTTTGGGTAATGTTAAGAGTCAACAAGGAATTTATGGATCGTTAACAGCTTCGGTATTCGATAAAATAATGCTTGGCGGTAATTTGCTGCTACCTGACAATGTAAGTGCTGAATCTCCAGCTACACTGCAATTAAATTTAAGAACTCAGGATTTGTTTGATAAAATCATTATTGAAGGTTACTACACCAAAGGAAATCTGACAAAAATAGGTGACACCTTTAAATTTGATTCAAACTCACTTGCTTTAATGAGGTTTGCCTACAAAATAACTCCAATTTTAGTAACTGGCGTTGATTATCGCTGGAGCTGGAGCGAACAAGCAGATGGATCGTTTAAAGCTGACAATTCTGTAATGCCGTATATGGCTCTAAGATTTCAATTCTAATAAATATTGAGACATATCTACAAAAGCATCTTCACCTAAGGAATCATTTTAACAACATTTTTTTGAAAAGGAAACAAAATAGAATCGTTTTAACAGCATTTTAAAAAAAAGACAACAAAACAGAATCATTTTAACAGCATTTTTTAAAAAAAACAACAAAACAGAATCGTTTTAACAACATTTTTTGAAAAAGGCAACAAAACAGAATCGTTTTTATCTCATTTCTAAGGATAATGAGATAAAAACGAATTGTAAAAACAACATTTTTTGCAAGGCTCCCATCTGAAAATCCGAATCATCGAATGACACAAAAATAAAGCAATTGAAATGAGACACGGGCCGATTATTTCAAAACAACAATCGCTAAAAAATCAGCTCGAGGATATCGAAATTCGAACAATTGCATTCATCTGATTTGTTTTATTTGAGGCGAACTTAAATTTGATTATCCGCTGTATTTGAGAAAAAGTCAAAATTTCTTGACCAAAGTCTTTCCCTACCCATTTTATTCATAATGAATCTAAATTAATACGTTTGCAAAACAGACTCATATTACCGATTTTTTTCAATAATAGCCCAAACTATCTGTATTCAATAGAGATACAAGAAAAATTGTAATCTCTACTTTACAAAAGTAGGGAACTCCCTCTATTTAAACACACTATAAATTGACTTTTACCCGAATCGAATGCAATCTAAAGTACTATTTTTGTTGCGCTGTGTTAAATAACATCCATTTACTACCAACATGACTAGGTGAATGTTACATGTATAAATCTCATCTGCTTAGGCAGGAGTTTTCGAGTATAAACGACAAAAAAGGGAAAAGTAAATGCAAGATCCCAATAAAATTGATCACGAAGGGACTATCCTTGAAATAGAGGAGGGTAAGATTACGGTAGGCATTGTAAATGTCTCTGCCTGTTCTGCTTGTCATGCCAAAGGTGCTTGCTCCATGTCTGATATGAAAGACAAATCGATTGATGTTATTGATTACAGTAACAAATTTAAAGTTGGAGAAAAGGTAAACCTAAGCTATCGGGAATCCTTAGGATGGTTGGCTATGTTCCTTGCTTATGTGCTGCCATTTGTATTAGTAGTACTTGCCCTTATCCTTGCAACAACAATTACAAGCAATGAATTAATAAGTGGAATATCGGCATTAGCCATATTACTACCTTACTATATAGTTCTGTCCTTTTTCAAGAGACATTTTAAGAAAACTTTTTCATTTACAATCGAAAAAATCGTAAACATTTAAGCTATGAACATTATAGTTATCACTATTCTGGCTTTGTGTGCTATTGGAGTAACAGCAGCAATTATTCTGTTTTTTGTAGCGCAAAAATTCAAAGTGTATGAAGATCCTCGCATCGACGAGGTAGAAGAAGCATTACCTGCCGCGAATTGTGGCGGTTGTGGTTATCCTGGATGTAGGGCATTTGCCGAAGCATTGGTAAAAGCTGACGACATTTCAAAAATGAACTGCCCGGTGGGTGGGAATTCTGTGATGTCGCAAGTTGGATCTATTCTTGGACATGAAATAAAAGCAGCCGAACCTACTGTTGCAGTTGTTCGTTGTAACGGAACTTGCGAAAACAGACCTAAAACCAATCAGTATGATGGTGCAGCGTCTTGTACAATTGCAGCTTCTCTTTACAGCGGTGAAACAGGATGCCAGTATGGTTGTTTAGGCTTAGGTGAGTGTGTTGATGCCTGTAATTTCGATGCCATGTATATGGATAAGGAAACAGGTCTTCCTGTTATTATCGAAGACAAATGTGTTTCTTGTGGTGCATGTGTTGCAGCTTGTCCTAAAGACATTATTGAGCTTCGTAACAAAGGGCCAAAAAGTCGACGAATCTTTGTGTCTTGTGTAAATAAGGACAAAGGTGGTGTAGCTAAAAAAGCTTGTAGCGTTGCCTGTATTGGTTGTGGCAAGTGTGTTAAGGAATGTCCTTTTGATGCCATCACTTTGGAAAACAACCTTGCTTACATCGACTACAGCAAATGTAAACTTTGCCGAAAGTGTGTACTTGTTTGCCCAACGCATGCTATTCACGAGTTGAATTTTCCACCTCGTAAAGAAAAGCCTGCCGAAAAGCCGATTGCCGCAACGGTAAAACCTGCTGCAGCACCAAAAGCTGAGGCTAAGACAGAAGAGGCTCCGAAAGTAGAGCCAACTGCAAATGACGAAACAACTGAGAACAAATAAATAGGAGGATCATCAGTGTTAAAAACATTCTCATTAGGAGGTATTCATCCTGCCGAAAACAAATTGTCGGCAAACAGCGCAATCCAGGTATTGCCAATACCCGAAATAGTAAGTATTCCAATTTCTCAACATATTGGTGCTCCGGCTACTCCGATCGTTAAAAAGGGCGACGAAGTTAAAGTAGGACAATTAATCGCTAAATCATCAGGATTTGTATCTGCAAACATCCACTCTTCCGTTTCAGGAACTGTGTTTAAAGTAGATGAGATTATTGATGCAAGTAGTTTCCGCAGAACATGTGTCATCATTAAAGTTGATGGCGATGAATGGATGGAAACAATTGATCGCAGCAAAGATTTGGTAAAAGAAATCAGCGCAAGCAAGGAAGAAATTGTAAAAAAAATAGCCGAAGCTGGAATTGTTGGTTTAGGTGGAGCAACCTTCCCTGCTCATGTAAAACTATCGGTTCCTCCGGGAAAAACTGCCGACGTTTTAATCATTAACGCAGTGGAATGCGAACCTTACCTTACCTCTGACCACCGGGTTATGCTCGAAAAAGGGGATGAAGTATTGGTTGGAACCCAGGTTTTAATGAAAGCCTTAGGTGTTGATAAAGCCATTATTGGCATTGAAAACAACAAACCTGATGCAATAGCTCATTTGACAAAACTTGCTGCAAATTATCAGGGAATTGAAATTTGCCCGTTAAAAACACAATACCCTCAAGGTGGTGAGAAACAATTAATTTCGGCTACAATAAAACGTGAAATTCCATCGGGAGCTCTTCCTATTGAAGTAGGTGCAGTGGTTCAAAACGTTGGAACAGCACTTGCTGTTTACGAAGCTGTTCAGAAAAACAAACCTCTTTTCGAACGGGTAGCAACCATTACCGGGAAATCATTAAAAAATCCTTCAAACTGGCTATTCCGAATAGGAACTCCTGTTAAAGATTTGGTTGATGCTGCCGGAGGATTACCTGAAGATACAGGTAAAATAATAGGCGGTGGTCCGATGATGGGAAAAGCATTAACAACAATTGATGTTCCTTTAACCAAAGGAAGCTCAGGCTTATTACTTATACCTCGCGAAGAAGCTGCCCGTAAAGAAGCTAAGCCTTGTATTCGTTGTGGCAAATGTGTTTCTGTTTGTCCTATGGGACTTGAACCATTCTTACTAATGGTTTTGGCCGACAAAAAAGAATACGAGCGTTTGGAAAGCGATGCTGTTATGGATTGTATTGAGTGTGGCTCTTGTAGTTTTACTTGTCCTGCAAACCGTCCATTATTGGATTACATCCGATTAGGAAAAGGTAAAGTTGGACAAATCATGAGATCAAGAAAATAAAATCAATTAGGAATTATGGGTTAAGAATGACGGATTACACATTCATTTGCATACTCATTCATCCTATTACTAATAAACAAATTTACAAATAGATATGAACACCAAAGTACTAATCGCCCCGTCTCCACACGTTCATAGTGGAGATTCCATACAAAAGAACATGTATGGAGTGGTATTTGCGATGCTTCCGGCACTTATTTTTTCGTTCGTTTACTTTGGCATGGGTGCAATTATTGTCACCCTAACTGCCGTAGCATCTTGTTATCTTTTCGAATTTTTAATTACGAAATACCTGCTTAAAAAAGTTCCAACCATTACCGATGGTTCTGCATTAATCACAGGTATTCTGTTGGCCTTTAACGTGCCAGCCAACCTACCTATCTGGATTATTCTGATTGGAGCTTTGGTTGCTATTGGTATTGGCAAAATGACATTCGGAGGTTTAGGAAACAATGTATTTAACCCGGCTTTAGTAGGTCGTGTATTTCTATTGATTTCCTTCCCGGTTCAAATGACCAGCTGGCCAAAAGCTTTAGGCTTCAACACATCCTATTTAGATGCAGAAACCGGTGCTACGCCATTGGCTATTATTAAAGAAGGATTAAAAAACGGGGAACCATTGTCTCAATTAATGCACGACGTACCCAGTAATCTGGATTTACTAATGGGAAACATGGGTGGATCTATGGGGGAAGTTGCCGGTGCTGCTTTACTTCTTGGTTTGGCTTACATGCTATTCAAAAAGATCATTACCTGGCACATTCCTGTTGCTGTACTTGGAACAGTAGCTGTTTTTAGCGGTATTCTTCACATGGCTAATCCTGAAGCATATGCTGGTCCGTTATTTCATCTTCTTACAGGAGGTTTATTACTAGGTGCTATTTTTATGGCAACCGACTATGTTACCTCTCCTATGTCGAACAAAGGAATGTTAATATATGGTATTGGAATCGGCTTTCTAACTGTAATCATCCGTGTATTCGGAGCTTATCCAGAAGGAGTTTCATTTGCAATTCTTATTATGAATGCATTTGTACCACTCATTAATGTGTATGTTAAACCTAAACGTTTCGGCGAAAAAAGGAAATAATTATGGCTGCGAAAAAAGAATCTACATTTATAAATATGGTGTTGGTGTTGTTTATAATAACACTAATAGCCTCTGCTGCTTTGGGTGCGGTATACGAAATTACCAAAGAACCAATTGCTAAAGCAAAATTGGAGAAAAAACTGAATGCCATAAAAGAAGTTGTTCCTGACTTTACGAACAATCCCAGTGATGAGATGTACAAAGTTGGTGTAAACGACAAAGATACTCTGGAATTTTATCCTGCTAAAAAGGATGGAAAATTAGTAGGTACTGCTGTTAAAACTTTTACTACGAATGGCTTTTCAGGATATATATGGCTTATGGTTGGATTTGAACCAGACGGGACCATTCACAACTATTCGGTATTGGAACACAAGGAAACACCTGGTTTGGGCTCAAAAATGACAAATTGGTTTAAACCTACCGATCCTGCCAAAGCAAAAGCAAGTGTTCTTGATAAAAACCCAGGAGCAACAAACTTTACAGTCAGTAAAGATGGTGGCGATATTGATGCCATTACTGCTGCGACCATCAGCTCCAGAGCTTTTTTAGATGCTGTTCAAACAGCCTATAAAGAGTACATGAAAAATCAAAAAGAAGGAGGAAATAGTAATGAATAACATGCAAAATTTCACCAAAGGATTCTTTAAGGAGAATGCCGTATTCGTTTTATTGCTGGGTATGTGTCCAACACTTGGAGTAACCTCTTCGGCGATCAATGGGCTGGGAATGGGCTTGGCTACATCTTTTGTTTTGATCATGTCCAACATGGTAATTTCAATGGTAAGTTCTCAGATTCCTGAGAAAGTAAAAATACCTTCTTTCATTGTTATCATTGCTGCATTTGTTACTATTATTAGTTTTCTAATGGAGGCATACACTCCAGCATTGCATGCACAATTGGGCGTATTTATTCCCCTTATCGTTGTAAACTGTATTGTATTGGGGCGTGCCGAAGCATTTGCTTCTAAAAACAAAATATTGCCTTCAATATTGGACGGAGCTGGAATGGGATTAGGATTTTCAATGGCCTTAACACTTTTAGGATCTGTTCGTGAACTATTAGGAAGTGGAAAAGTTTTTGGTATTTCTATATTTAGTGATACTTACGGCATGCTAATTTTTGTATTAGCCCCTGGCGCTTTCATTGCATTAGGATATCTTATTGCTATTATTAACCGCATTAAAAAAGCCTAAAGAGAAATCATCATGAATTATATTATAATTATTATATCTGCCATATTCGTAAACAACGTTGTTTTGGCTCAATTCCTAGGAATTTGTCCATTTCTAGGAGTATCGAAGAAAGTATCAACAGCAGTAGGTATGTCAAGTGCCGTTACTTTTGTAATGATTCTGGCTACTATTGTAACTTATCTGCTTCAAAAATATATATTGGACCCTTTCGGTATTGGTTTTATGCAAACCATCACCTTTATCCTGATTATTGCAGCTTTGGTGCAGTTGGTTGAGATCATCCTTAAAAAGGTTAGTCCGGCAATGTACCAGGCATTGGGTGTTTTTCTTCCATTAATTACAACCAACTGTGCAATCCTGGGTGTTGCTATTTTAACAATTCAGAAAGACTATGATCTACTAGAAGCGGTTGTTTTCTCAGGATCTACGGCTATCGGTTTCGGTCTTGCTTTGGTTATATTCGCAGGCCTTCGCGAACACCTTGATCTTGTTGATTTGCCAAAAGGCATAAAAGGAACTCCCGCAGCCTTAATTGTTGCAGGACTCTTAGCAATGGCTTTTATGGGATTTACAGGTATTGTATAATCAAAACACAATTCATTATATTTAAAAAGCAACTCGTAAAGAGTTGCTTTTTTTATTGCACTATATCAGCTCTACACGCATTAATATTTACCTTTTATCAAAATTATTGTGAAAATCCGTAATAATAATTAACTTGAAGTCGAATGCAATCAATGAGGATCAAAATCAACCACTAAGTTACACCTTAAAACCCGTTGAAATTTCATGCTAAATAAAATGAAATTCCGCACTAGAGTGCTTGCCGGATTCGGTTTAATACTACTGTTTACGGTATCATTTGTTATCCTCTCTATTCTCCAGGTAAAAGATCTTCGCAACGAATCAGAATTCATTTATACTCACACTTATACGGTAAGCAACTCTGTTCGTGATATAAATACATATATCCAAACCATGGAAAGTGCCATGAAGGATGTACTTCTAGCCAAAACACAACAACAGTTCGATCAGGCCATTGATACAATTAATTTATATCACATAAAAGCAATGACCCAATTCGACACCGTTTTTAATCGTTTTTTGGGCGATAAACGCGATGTTGGAATTGCCTACCATACTTTTATAGAATGGGAAGAACTTCGTAATCAGATAATCGATTTAAAAGTTAGTGGCAAAGAAATTAGTGCCAAAAAAATGGTTGATGGAATTGCTGCCGAACACCTCAATAAATTAAAAGAAAAAACAAAGGTGATGACTGATTTTGCCGAGAATCAGGCTAATTCAATATATAAAGAAGCAACTGCAACTCACACGAGAAAACTATATCTGTTTACCATTATATCAATTTTAATCGTACTTGCCAGTGTGTTAATCACCTATGTAGTTTCGGAAAGTATTTCCAGACCAATTAGAAAATTCATTTATAAGGCACAGGCTATCTATCAAGGACAAGGAAATGATTCACGACGCATTAGTGAAGAACAACTATTGGATCATTCCGTGACAGAATTGACGCAAACCTATGCAAAACTTCAGAGTGAAATTAAGGAGCGAGAGCGCGGAGAGGATACTATTCGGGTGCAGTACCAGGAAATTCACGATTATTCGGAAAAACTAAGACTCTTTAATGAAAAATTGGAAGAGCGGGTAATTGAACGAACAACAGCTTTAGCCGTAAGTGAAGAAAAATACCGTAACCTAATTAATGGAAGCAACGACATTATTTTAGTCAATGAATATCTTGGCGATGGCACCTCAAAATTAATAGAGGCGAATGATACGTCTTGCGTGGTGCTTGGTTACACCAGAGATGAACTTTTTAAACTTTCGCCTGCTAATTATATTGAAGATCTTCCGGATAATTATATAGTTGATTCAATAAAAAGACTAACTCGGGAAAAACAATTTACTCACGAACAAATCTTTATTTCGAAGTATGGGAAACAAACCCCAATGGAAACTGTTTGTCAGCTTGTTACACTTCAGGGAAAACATGTAATCTTATCAACATCAAGAGATATTACGGAACGTAAACATGCACAACAGGCAGTTGTGGAGAGTGAGCGAAGGCTGAAAAAAATGATTCATCAGTCTCCCCTTCCAATTGTTATTACCGATGTAAAACAAAATATTGAATACTTTAACGATAAGTTTATTGAGTTATTTGAATACACTTTAGATGATATCATAACTGCAGATGATTGGTATAAATCCTGTTTTCCTGAGCGAAATTATCGCGATGAAGTAAAACAAACCTGGAAGGAAGCTATAGCTAAGGCTAAACTGGAAAATACCGACATAGCAAAACAGGAATTTCACATGACGATAAAAAATGGCGAAACCCGTCATTGTGAATTCTTTATGGTGCCATTCGACACTTCTTCAATGATTATTATCAATGATATTTCTAAAATTATATCCACACAAAAAGAATTGGTGAAAGCCAAAGAAAAAGCGGAAGAAAGTGATCATCTGAAGTCTGCCTTTCTTGCCAATATGTCGCACGAAATTAGAACTCCAATGAATGGTATTATTGGATTTGCTGATATGCTTCGCAGACCCGATAGAACACCAGCTCAAAGCGATACTTACATTAATATTATTTACAAAAGCTCGAATCAACTTCTCAAAATTATAAATGATATTCTTGATATTTCGAAACTGGATTCCGGTCAAACCTTTATGAAGGAATCAAAATGCTTTTTGAATGTTATCCTAGATGAACTGCACTCACAATTCACCAGAGATAACAGTTCATACGATGGAATTGAATTCATAGTTAACAAGACGCTTTCAAATGAAGAAACACTTGTGCTTACGGAAGAGAGAAAATTACGACAAATACTTTCTAACCTACTTAATAACGCATTTAAATTTACTTCTGCCGGCTCTATCGAATATGGATATCATTTAATTGAAAATAATTTCTTAGAATTCTATGTTAAGGATACCGGGATTGGAATCCCTAAAGAAAAGCAAGAAATTATATTTGAGCGTTTCCGACAAGTTGAAGAAACTTTTTCCCGTAAATATGGTGGCACAGGACTGGGCTTAGCAATTTCGAAAGGCTTTGTTGAATTAATGGGCGGACAAATAAGAATGGAAACCGCTGAAGACAATGGAACGACCTTTTACTTCACGATACCCTACAAGCCTGTAGGTACAAGTGTAGCAACAGTAAAAAAGACGAAAAAAAAAGGCTACAAATGGGATGATAAACTAATTCTGGTTGTAGAAGATGATGTAACCAACTTCAAGTGCATAGAGGCAGCTCTAAAGCCCACAAAAGTTAAAATATTACATACGATATCAGGCAATAAGGCTATTGAATTAAGTCTGCGGAACCCAACGATTAATCTGGTGTTAATGGATTTAATATTGCCGGATATAAATGGCTTGGAAGCAACTCAATCCATAAAAAAGATGAGAGATAATCTTCCAATAATTGCTCAAACAGCAAATGCTTTTAGAGAAGATCGAGATAAGAGTATTGCGGCAGGATGTGATGATTTTATCGCAAAGCCATTTGATGAAAATAAATTGCTGGCTACAATTAATAAATACCTTATAAATGGGACGAAAGTAAGCGCTAATTCACCAAACAAGAGTATAATTCAGTAGGTATTTTTTTTCCAGTTAATAATACTGCCCCCAAATAAGTATATCCATCAACCTTCGCGTTCTTCTTATTTAATTCTATCAGCAGATCTCCGGAAATTAGTAGCCGTGATTCGTAAGAATTACATAGACCTTGTATTCTTGAAGCAGTGTTTATGGCATCGCCATGATAAGCAATTTCGGATTTTAACTCTCCAACTTCTGCTACCATAACTTTACCTGAATGCACTCCGGCCTTAAAAATCGGCACCATTCCATAAGTCTTTTGATAATATTTCTTTTTCTTCTCCAGAATATCCAAAAAGTCATAAAAAACCTGCAGACATCTCATTTTTTTTACTCCATCATTTATTTTCCACGTTAACACAACCTCATCACCAACATACTGATATATCTGAGCTTGATTATCTCGAACAGCATCCGAAATATCCTTAAAACAGTCCTGAATGAGTCTACTGTATTTAAAATGTCCTAACTTTTCGGCGTAATAAGTAGAAGATTTAAGATCCATAAACAGAAAAATTCGCTTCTCTTCTTTTGGCTTGTAGTATCTTCCCAACAAGAATTTCAATAGAACTCCTTTACCCAATTTCCGATCTATTTCGTGGAAAATTTCAATTAAGCTACCTACTATAAAAAAGTAGACCAATATGGCGTAAAATAACTGGGAGTGATACAAAGACAATAATTGAGGAAAGGTTGCCGGAAAATCATCTATTGGAAATAATTCCCCCATATGATACATACAATAAATCAGCAAATAGGCACTGCTAACATTTACCAATAAACTAACTGTTATTGAAAGAAAATAAGTAGTTATTTGATTGCGAATAGATTTTGCCAATTTAAATATCACGCCCCAAATTATTCCTGCAATAATACCAGACCACAATACATTTGTAATATTTTGCATCTTGTAAACAGACCAATGACTTGATTCATCTACTTGGAAAATCATTAAGAAAAAGAGTGCAAGTACCCAAACTGGTATTATTGTCAGAAAATAAATACCAACAGACCGAGTTTTCCTTTTTAAAGTACTATTATTCATTATCATTAAGATATTGTACCAACTCCTCCACTTCATTATAGGAATTAATTACGAACTCCTCATTCACCTTTAATCGGAACAAATGATTCTCTAATACTTTAATATTTTCCTTTGATGCAATGCCTAATTTGGCAATCCCGAATTGAAACAATGTCTCACGATCTTGTTTCGTATTTAATACTATCATAAGCTATATAAAAAGAGTGACCGCATTAAAGACCAATGAAGTATCATCTGCCCCATCCTACTGGTTAACCCGGTCACTTCCGACCCACTATTAAATTGCTAATTCTCCTATCGATTTTAAGAAGCTAATTTCCTTAAGCTTATAATTAATTTCGGAATCAATAAGCTCACTATGTGCACCTTGCCAAAAAGCTTGAGCATCCAATAGTTCTGTCGTGTTTGCTAAACCTTCGTGAAAACTATTCTGGGTAATATCCAAATTTTCATTGGCTTGATCCATTGAAACTTTTGCCAGTTGGATTTGTTGATATGCCTCCTGCAATTTAAAATAGGACTGCTGTACATCCAGACTAATTAAATCTCTGGTACGTTCCATTTCCAATTCCTTTTGTTTGCTTCTAAATCGTGCAGACGCCACTTTATGCTTACGTTCCTGCCAATGAAAAATAGGAACGGACAAGTTAGCTTGTACCGCCAAAAAATTCATGGATCCCACTAAATCCCCAATACTACTTATGCTGCTATATGATGCACCAACTCCCAGTTGAGGCAAATAATCTGCTTGAGTATGTTTCACCTGCTCTTGAGAAATTTCAACTTGTTTTCCCAACATTAAAAGTTCTGGCCGTTGTTGCAAAGCTTTTTGCATATAATCAGCACCAATTGCAATCTGCGAAATTGCAATTGTTGTATCAGTAGCAACAATCTCACTTCTCAAATCCTTCCCAATAACCTGACATAAAGACATTTTTGATAAAACCTGAAAGTTATGAACTTTAAATAAATCCAATTTTGCTTTATTCAACTGAACCTGAGCTTTTAGCAACTCATTTTTTGTTGTGATTTCTAAATCGAATGCATTTTGCAGATCCCGAACCAAAGCTGAAAGTAACTTGACATACTTACCCGCTAAATTCTCTTTTTCATTTATTGAAACAAGATTCCAATACGCCTGATCAGTTTCTAACAAAACATCTGACGACTGCAAAGCTCTGTTATAAACAGCAATCTCTTTTCCCATCTTGGTCATTTGATAGGAACTTCTGATTTTACCCCCTAAATAGATTGGTTGAGAGAGAGTTAAACTAGCCGAAACGAAATCAATATTCCCCATTTCCACATTAAATCCGGGAAAATAAACATCGCTTGTTCCGCTAAAAGTTCCCTGCTGTGCTTCAGCCAAGCTATTGGCTGTTGGCAAAAACGAACCCGCCAAACTAATATCATCTATATCATGATAATAATTGTAAGACCCACTTGCTTTTAAATTTGGCAAAAACTGAGTGAATACAAATCGAACATTCGACTCATTTTCTGCAATCATCTGATCGGCAATTTTTATTTTCTGATTGTATTCTAATGCCAAAGAACGACTCTCGTCCAATGTCAATTTTTGAGCTAATCCCTGAAAAGCAATCAGGGAAAAGATCAAAAAACTAAGTATTTTATTTTTCATATCTGCTAAAACTTATAAATCCATTACGTTTTTTGTTGAAACCCTGTAAAAAATCGCAAACAAAACAGGTATAACAATCAAAGTAATAAGGGAACCAATCAATAATCCAAACATGATGGCTACTGCCATTCCTCCAAATAATTCATCACTGATTAATGGAATCATACCCAGTATGGTTGTAAAAGATGCCATAAGAACCGGTCGCATTCTTGAAACTGCTGAATCGATAATTGCAACAAGCATATCCTTTCCTTCTTTTATATCCATATTGATCTGATCGAGTAAGACAACACCATTTTTAATCATCATTCCCATTAAACCCAACGTTCCTAATACCGGCATAAAGCCGAAAGGTTTACCCGTTAGTAACAATCCATAACTTACACCAATAAATGCAAGCGGAAGAATCGACAGAATAATAATCGGTTGTCTGAAATTATTAAACAACATCACAATAATAATTACAATTAGCAGGAATGCAAGTGGCAAAAATTTATTGATATTATCATTTGCATCAGTACTCGATTTATGCTCTCCCAGCCATTCAAAATCATAACCTTCAGGTAATGGAATCGCTTCAATTTTTGCCCGAAGATTCTTAAATGTATCTGGTGCATTATAGCCTGGTGCCGGATCGCATTGAGCCTTAATTGCTCTTCGCCGGTTGTAACGCTTAATCATCGGATTTTCAAAACCAATATTAATATCAGAAACTACCTGACGAAGAGGAATACTGTGCGCAGCATTACCCCAAACAGGCGTGTTTTCCAAAGCTTCGATATAGTTCTCTTCCTTAGCCTTTGTTTTCAAAATGATCGGCATCATATCATCCCCTTGGTAAAAACGTCCAATTGGCAGACCATTCGTTGCACATGCCAAAGCATTCGATACATCTAGTCGGGAAATATTAGTAACCATTGATTGTGCTTGTGAGAAATCTGGATTCCAAACCTTCACAGGATTTTTCCAATTGTTAGTCACCTTTATTGCTGTTGGCTCCGACTCCATCATTTTTTCCGCCTGATCAGACAGTTCCCGTAATACTTTTGGGTCGGGTCCGGAAAACTTCGCCTCAATCATGTACTCTGCAAATATTGGAGAATAATATTTTACTCTGGCTCTCGCCCAGTAATAATTGGCATTCAAATATTCCTGCAGCTCTTTTCCAAATCTCTTTGTTGTTTCATAATCCTTCGTATCAATTATTAATTCACCGTAATTAGAATTAGTAAGTGTAAAAGGACGAACCAGTGTATATCTGGCAGGAGTTGCACCTAAACTGGTTGTTACATTTAAAACATCTTCCTGTTTTTGCAAATATGCTTCAATGTTTGATAAATCTTTTTCAACATTTTCAATATCCGAACCTACAGGTAAAAAATACTCGACAATAAACTGATTGTATGCAAGATTTGGCATGAACAGTTGCTCCACGTTTTTAAAAGCAAAAATTGAGGAAACAAATACCAATACCATGAATACAATTATTGCCGTTTTATGTCGTAAGGAATATTTTACGAAATGACGAAAGTGCTGGTAAACTTTACCTCCGTAAGGATCAACATCCTCATCGTTTTTGGCATATTTTTTCCCCTTAAGGAACAAATCACAAAAATATGGTGTTTGCGTTAAGGCTAACAACCAACTTATCGACAATGAAATTGCGATTACCTGAAACAAACTTGCACAAAATTCTCCAGTGCTATCCGGTGATAAATAAATTGGCAAAAATGCAAGAATAGCAACCAGTGTAGCACCAAGCAATGGCATAGCAGTTTGCTTAGCTGTTCTTGTCATAGCATCAGCACGCCTGACTCCCTTTTTCAGATCTACTAAAATACCATCGGCAATAACAATGGCATTGTCCACTAACATTCCCATCGCAATAATAATAGCGGCCAAACTTACTCGTTGCAATGCAATATCAAAACTTAGCATTAAAATAAACGTACCAAGAATCGTAAATATTAAGCCACTACCAATCAATAAACCCGTTCTAAATCCCATTGCCAGCAGCAATACAATCACCACGATTAAAACGGATTCAATTAAATTTATCATAAATTGCTCAATAGCAACACTAACACGTTCAGGCTGATAAAAGACTTTATTCACATTGATACCTACAGGTACATTTACCATTAACGCATCAATTTTGGATTGAACCTGCTCGCCCAATTCAATTACATTCCCTCCCTTTTCCATAGCCATTGCCAAACCAATGGCAGGAGCTTGATTGTATTTCATTTTATTGGTGTAGGGCGTATAGTAATCTTTCGTTACACTTGCAATATCTTTAAGGTGAACAGCATTCTTACCTTTCCCGGAAATCAACAAATTCTTTAAATCATCAAGCTCATGAAAACTACCATCAGATGCAATTCTTACCCGACTACTCCCGACCTTAAAAGTTCCCGGATCAACAATTTTATTCTGACTATCCAGAATTTGAGCTATTTTATAGGGATGAATACCCAAAAAAGCCATTTTCTCCTGCGATACCTCAATATTAACGCATGATTGTTGTTCTCCAAATAAGGTAATTCGTTTCACTCCCGGCACCAAAAGAAGTTCTCTTTTCATGTATTGTGAATAATCCTTCAATTCCTCATTCGAAAAACCATCACCGCTTATAGCAAGAAAAATACCGTAAACATCTCCAAAATCATCAAATACCATTGGATGTGATCCCCCTGTTGGTAAATAAACGCTTGCATCAGTTACTTTTCTTCTCAAAATATCCCAAACTTGAGGTAACAAACTTGTAACTACCGAAGATTCAATATGAACAGTAATTTCAGAATATCCAGCCATCGATCTGGACTCAATAAAATCAACATTATCCATAGATTGAATTGCAGTTTCCAAAACATCAGTAACACGCAATTCTACTTCATGTGGAGAAGCCCCCGGATATTGAGTAATAACTAAAGCTGATTTTATGCTAATTTCAGCATCTTCAAGCTTTGACATTTTTAGGAAGGATACAACTCCTCCAAATACAATCGCAATCAATACAAAAAGTAATACTTTCCGCTGATTTAGCACAGCACCTGTAAAACTCATAATTGACCTCCAATATTAGAGTTTGACTTACTCTGTAGTTGCTTTACTTCCTGATCTTCTCGAAGACTATGCACACCAGCAGAAACAATCAAATCTCCCTTTGAAAGACCTTTACTAATGTTGATCATACCCATAGAGTCAAAACCTTTCATTTGCACCTCTTTACTTTTCACACAATTTGAGCTAAGATTGTAAGCCCACACATATGATTTTCCTTCTTTGCTAAAAACAGACTCAACTGGGATTTTACATCCTAATGCATCTGTTGATTTCAATTTCGTGGTAATACTTGCCACCATTCCAGGAACAATTTGTTTATCCTGAGTATCAATTTTCAATCTCATTCTGAAAAAATTATCACCGTTTGGCTTTTTCTCTATCTCAATTAATTTTAAATTGAAATCAATATTTGGGAAATTTTCGAATTTAGCATTGAAACCCATGAATGATTTATATTGAAAAAAATCATTTTCGCTTAAAGCTACTGCAACTTCCAAATTAGTTAAATCTAAAAGAGAAACAATAGGTTGACCAGCTCCAACTTTCTCAAAATTTTCAGCATACATGGCTTGCACATATCCCGAAAAAGGAGCGTAAATTTTAGTGTCATTCAGAGCATTTTCGGCAGCTTCTTTTTGAGCTTTTGCCAATTTATAAGCCACCTGAATTTGATCATAGACACTTTTCGAGGTACTTTTTTTCTCGTACAGAGAAGTATATCTCTCAGCCTGAAGTTTTGCATTCTCAAAATTGGCATTAGCCGATTCTAATTGTACCAGATAGTCACGTTCATTTAAAGCAGCCACCAATTCACCCTTTTTAACAAACTGTCCCTCGTTTACATTCAAACTCACCAAAGGTCCCGGAATTTGAAAAGCCAATTTCACTTCTCGTGATTCTTTTACCAAGCCTGTAAATACTTTAACAGAAGCATCATTGGTACCAGTCCCAACCTCAAACACCTTAACTGGCTGAATAATTTCCGTTTTGGGCTCTGCCTTTTCCTTACATGCAAAAATCCCTACTGATAATATTACCGTAAGAATTACAATTTTCATTAGTTTCATCATTTTCATACTGTTGCTTTTGAACTATAACCGTTCATTAAGTTCATTTTAACCAAAAAAATATAGAGGTACTCCTACCTCAACAGTTTCACACACTCTCTTATATTTCAAAATAGACTTTAAAAGTCTTCGTAAATCTTTATTTTAAAAGAATTCCCATTCCCCTTATTAAACAACGAAAAGCTGTTCGTAATCTATCAATCGTTTCTTTTTCCGAATAATGTCCTGTAACATAAACATCATTCAAACTTTGTAGCGCATCAAGACAATACTCAACATTAATATCCTGACGAATTAGGCCTTGTTCTTGCCATTCCATATATTTCTTATAAACACTGCTCATTTCATCCTCGAATTTATCATCAACATCCTTCTGTATTAAAGGATACTCTTTATAAATTTGCTGTATAAGTATCTTCTGTCCTGCAATGGCATAACTCAAATAATTATCTAAAAATTCCTGTGTTGCTTCTGCCGGATCATCAATAGTTTTATACGGCTCTAGAATTTTAATAATATTCACATTGAATATTCCAAAAGCAATTTCTCTTATCAAATCCTCTTTTGTACCAATAATTTTATACAAGGTTGCTTTCGCCAGCCCACACTCCCGAGCTAACTCAACCATATTTAAACCTTTAAGTCCAAATTTTAGCAGCATTTCCATAGCTACCTTAGTAACTCTCTCCTGAATCTCAACCCTATCTGATTTTGCCATAAGTGAACGCTTTTGGTATTTTGAGTGCAAATGTATGTAAAAAATATACTCACACGATACACTTTATAGATTATTAACGATTATTTAAAATTGTAATCTAAACAGAGTTTGTTTATTCGGTAGCAATTTAAAAGATATCGTACCTGCATGAAGTCTCATTAAATACCTAACTAAATTCTCAAAAACACAAAAAACCGCCTTTCGAACAAATCGGGAGGCGGTTTTCACTATTCCTTTTTATGGAATTCTATTGCATCAACATGGCTTCAAATGAGTTCACCCATTTCTGAAAATCCGGATAAACTTCCCTTGCATGTTTTATGGTTTGCATTGATAAAAACTCCTTCAAGTTTTCCCTTCCACCTTTATTAATTAAAAATTCTATAAAAGCCGCTCCTACAGGATAACTCAAATCCCTTTCATATTTGGTGGGGTCTTCCCACAACTTCAATAATGAAAATTTATCCTTTGGCACCTCAAGTCTTGCAAGCTTCAATAAATTTTGATCCATCTGATCAAAGTACACTCCCAATCCTTCACTAATCAACATCGTCTTAAACTTAGACTGCAATGCTAACTGGCTAAGCATGTGGCAAAGTTCATAGTCTCGCGTTTGATTTTGCCATACATTTACAATACACAAATCCGAATTTGGAAATCCAAGCGGACGATCAAATTTTCGAAATGCCTCCTTTCTATCACTCCACACAAAGAAATCCACCTTTTTAGTTGGTTCAACATTTAACGTTTTAGTAATTCTTTTAAAGTTAAGATTGATTCTATCCATGTATTCTTCGGCATTCTTCAATTTCGTTTTATCCTGAAAATGAAATCGAATATTATCTGTTTCGATCAATTCCCAGGCTTTGTAATAAATCCCAGTCTGAAACAAACCCAAATATTTATGAGCATATTTTGTGGCTTCTTTTGATTCACTGTCATTCAGACACTCTTTTAACATGGCAACAGCTCTTTGCTCTTCACTATTTATAAAATAGCACTTTGCCAAATAAGCCTTACTCACAGCTTTTATTTCATTAGATCCTATATCTGAGGCAATCGACTTTTCCAAATAAGGAATTGCTTTTGTGAATTGTTTCGAATCCGTAAAGGCACGACCTAAAATTGAATTCAAATCAGGATCAGTTGCATTTCCTTGCAACAAAACCTGTGCTTTATCAATTACCTGATCATACTTTCCCTTCGAAAATAATTTTTTCAATTCCTTATTTTGACTCATCGAACTTAAATGAAAAAGGATCAGTAATAAGGTAACAAGTATTCTATTCATGGCTTAATTCAATTTTAGAATGGGCAATTTACAGGAATAAATTGATTAACAAAATGACTATTTAAAATAACAAGATTGTTTAGTCAATTACCATTCCAAAACTCATTAGAAATGAATAACGAAAAAAAATCATTAATTGGACCCTAAATCCGAATAATGAACTCTTCCGAACTCTATCTGTTTTTTTATAAAAAAAATAAAAATGGAATGATAATACCAATAAGCACCAACCATTTTCCTCTTCCTGTTATTCCTTTTTTACCTGGAACCATAAACATACCCGATAAAGCAAAAACAATCATCACTACAGCAAATATATCCGCCATAAGTGTCCAGCCTTTTCGGCTATTATAATGAAGTTTATTGATAAAATAAACCCATTCTTTTTTTTCATACATCTCAAACGACAAACGTCCATTTACTGGGTCGTAATTTCCCAATCCTCCTTTTAGATAAACATTGTATTTGCTATCATCAGGAAGGATTCGATTTAGAGGATAATCCGTAAGGTTTTTTTGCCAATAAGTCTTTAACTGATCAGGTGTTAAGCTCGAAGCCAATTGTATCGTTTTGTATTCGGTTCGATAGGCCGGATCTTCTCCATTTTTTTTATGATTTAAAATGATCCCGGAAACAGAATAAATTATGGTGATTCCTACAAAAAAATAGCCCAAATCACGATGTATAAAACGGAGCCATTTTCTAAGCTTTACATTATTCCACAACTTCATAACTATCTCCATCTACATAATAAATTGCATAATAATTCTTGTTTTTATCCTTCATCCAGTCACGCATTTCTTTAATATTTGCCATTTCCGAACTACAATGCTTTCCGCCTTCTTCCGAAGCATGTTTAGCCTTTAACTCTGTCTCCCATTCATCAATTGATGCTTCATCAAGTCGTTTTTCACGAAGAATTCCTGATACTTTAATATCGTTACCAGCTATTTCCTTGTCAAAACCGTCCAAACCTCCAGTCGCTTCAACACGAATAGATAGGTTTCCTGTTGTGTTTTTTAAAATACAACGCTTACCAGAATGTGCGCAAACATGGTTTACTAAACCTTTAAAATGAACTTCTTTTCCAACCAACTGCTCCGCATTTACCATTAACTGATCAATTGTAACAACTGATTTTTCGCTTTGGACCAACTGATTTTCTTCAACATTATCTTTTTTTGTATCCTTTTGTTTCAAATTACAAGACATACACAAAAAACAAAGTGCAATGATGCTTACGTATTTCATTATGTTTCTTTTTAGGACTATTTATTGTTTGTTTTGATTCCTACAAACTTATGAGTACCAAGATATAAATCCTAACAAAATAACAATTCATTAACAAGATTTATTTCCATAATAAATACAAAATAAAAATAATATATATGATGGTTTAGATGCTAAAAAGCAAAAAAGGCACTAAATTTGAAATTGATGTAAATAAAAGAAACATTCACATTACTTTAGTAACCATTCGCAGGTAATACCGTACACTTAGGGATCAAAAAAAAATACTAGCAAAATTGTTCATAAAGTACTTAAACACGGCCAAAACATTATGCATAGGATATTAAAAAAATTTAAAGATTGGAAGATAAAAAGCAAGCTTTTACTGCTAACATTTCTCACCATTACCAGTATCGTTTTTTTAAGTCTTATTTCCAGTTATTTTTTCAATACCAATAAAACTCTCAGCATAATAATTAATGGAGTACGTGTTCATCAAACTCTACTCCAAAATGCAACAGAGGAACTTTACAACTTCAAGTTTTTTAAAGAAGTTGAACATCTTGATAAATCTGCCGAATATTTAACCCGGGCAAATTTATTAGCAGAAGAGTTTATACAAATTGAAAATGATTTTTCATCAAAAAACAATGATGAAATTGCCAATAATTTGTTCAAAGATTTCCCTGAGATCTATAATAATGAGATTGGTAATGCAAGATTATTAGTTAATCGATTAAGAACCCTTAAGAAAGTAAATAATAGTAATATTAAAGACACAAGAAATCATGCGAGTAAAACCCTTGATCTTGTTGAAAAGATAAAAAAAGAATTACTTTCAAAACGAGAAAATATAAACATTGACTCAACCAATAGGCAACTATCGGAAATTCAACAACACTATGCAAAAATCAGTTCGGAAGTTAATGCTTTGGCGGAAAAAACCAATTCTGCCTTAAATTGGACGATGCTTGGAATTGCATTGATGATAGCCGTAACCATTCTCTTGTTATCGAGATATATTTCAAAATCGATTTCTGTTCCTGTTGAGCAAATGGTAAACAATTTTAAATTAATTGCCAAAGGAAACTTTCAAACGCCTCTAAATATTAATTCCACAGATGAAATTGGTGCT
The DNA here is from genome assembly GCF_002356295.1 of Labilibaculum antarcticum. Classification (NCBI taxonomy): domain Bacteria; kingdom Pseudomonadati; phylum Bacteroidota; class Bacteroidia; order Marinilabiliales; family Marinifilaceae; genus Labilibaculum; species Labilibaculum antarcticum. The sequence goes on from NZ_AP018042.1 coordinate 1,147,751, forward strand.
TTAGCTAATTCCTTCAATATTATCCAACAAGATTTCCAGAATGTTGTTAACTATACACAAAAAGTTGCACAAGGTGATTTAAGTATTAGTCTTACGCCCAAATCCATAGAAGATAAATTATCCACGTCCTTAAATCAAATGGTAAAGACACTTAAGGATTCAAAAGCTATAAATGATGAAACATTGTGGTTCAGATCTGGTGTGAATCAATTAAATGAGGTCCTTCAAGGTGATCAAAATTTAAATAAAGTATCTGATCACTCTCTACTGTTTATGACTGAATTTTTAGGAGCTGAGCTTGGTGCAATTTACATTTATCAGGAGGAAAATAAAACCTTATTGCTAAAGGCCTCTATTGGAATACCCGATAAGAACCAATACAAAACCATTCGTTTAGGCCATGGTTTAATTGGTCAGGCGGCTCAAACTAAAAAACTAAAACATCTTAAAGATGTTCCTGAAGATTATTTTACAATTTTCTCAGGAACGGGAGAAATAAAGCCAACCAATCTGGTTATAGTACCCTTAATTTTTAACGATACTCTTTGGGGAGTACTGGAATTAGCTTCTATTAAAAAAATTAAGGAATCGGAAATTGATTTTATAAAAGCTGTTCGTGAAAGCATTACAGTTAAAATTGCCTCAACATTAGCACGTATCAGACTTGAAACTTTATTGGATACAACTCAGAAACAAGCGAGCGAGCTTCAAGTTCAACAAGAAGAACTTAGAGTAGCGAACGAAGAATTAGCCGAACAAACAAAAGTACTAATTGAAAATGAGAAAAAGCTTCAGGTTCAACAAGAAGAACTAAGAGTGGCCAATGAAGAATTGGAAGAACACACCAAACAATTAGAAATTCAAAAAGAAGAAATTCAAAACAAGAACATTAACATATCTCAAGCTCACGGAAAATTAGAAACAAAAGCACGTGAATTGGAGCAGACAAGTCAATATAAAACAGATTTCCTCGCAAATATGTCTCATGAGTTGCGTACTCCTTTAAATAGCTTATTGATTCTATCAAGTCTTCTCGTTAAAAATAAAAAAGGCAATTTAGATGAAGAAGATATTGAATCAGTTGAAATCATTAATAGAAGTGGTAAAGATCTGCTTCAGCTTATCAATGAGATTCTTGATCTTTCGAAAATTGAGGCTGGTAAAATGACTGTCCATTTTGAAAACCTAGGTTCCGACAGTATCGCTCAAGAAATTTTGATGAACTTTAAGCATCAAGCGGTGAAGAAAAAAATCAATTTCATGATCGATATTGACAAAAACTTTCCGAAAAATATCGAAACAGATCAGTTGCGTTTGTCGCAAATTTTAAAAAATCTTCTTTCCAATGCCTTTAAGTTTACCTCGAAAGGTTCCATTTCTGTGTCTATGAAAATGGTTACAGACAAGAACATTCTGCGACGCGCTGATTTAAATGATGCTGAAACATGTGCCTTTGTAGTTACTGACACTGGCGTTGGAATACCAGATGAAAAGAAGGAAGCTATTTTTGAAGCATTTCAGCAAGCTGACGGAAGCACTTCAAGAAGATATGGAGGAACTGGATTAGGATTATCAATTTCTAAAGAACTGGCAAGAATGCTTGGTGGTGAAATCCATTTAGAAAGTGAATCTGGAAAAGGGTCTTCTTTTACTCTAATTGTACCTGTAAAACAAGCAAGCAAATCGGCAAAAGCCCAAAATCCTTCATCAAAAAACAAGGAGTTGACATTTGAAGAAAAACCAGTTGTTCTGCCTATTTTCATTGATGATGATAGAGACATTCCACATACGGGTTCTACTGTAATAATAATTCATCCTGATCAAAAAGAAGCTACTTTGTTATACTATCAAATTCAAGAAAGTAGTTTTCATGCTTTGGTAGCATCAAATGTTGAAGATGCAATTCTCCTAATTGAAGCGCATCAACCTTCTGCAATAATAATAGGGATTGAACTTCTAATGAAAAATGGGGAAGCACAGTTAGATATCCTGCGGTCACACCCATATGCATCCAATTTGCCGATTCATATTGTAAATCCGGTTGAGGGAATTAGAGAAAGAGAAATAAAAGAACTGCCAAGAGTTAATGCTACAGATTTAACAAGTGCCATTAAAAAAATACAAAAAGAATTATTTTCAGAATATAAAAAAATACTAATCGTTGAAGATGATGAAGTTACAAGAAAAATAATCCGATCTCTTTTAAAATCAACGAATGCTGAAATAGAGGAAGTTTCAACAGCTATTGAAGCCTTTAAGTTGATTAAACAAAACAGTTACGATTGTGTTATTTTAGATTTGGGACTGCCCGATTTCACAGGCAATGAACTACTAACAAAACTCTCCGAAGCCAATATAAAAATACCAAATACAATCATTTATACAGGCAAGGAATTATCTCGGGAAGAACACCGTAAACTAAGCAAATACACCAATTCGATTATTTTAAAAGGATTAAAGTCTGATGAGCGGTTAATGGACGAAGTCACGTTATTTCTTCATCATGTAGCTACAACAATTCCGGATAATCCTAAAGCACAGAAAACCGAAATAGACGATTCTATTTTTAAAGGGAAAAAGGTGCTGGTCGTTGATGATGAAATCAGAAATGTTTTTGCTTTGGGTAAGATGCTTGAAGACAAGGAAATTGAAGTTCTTGAGGCTGAAAATGGTAAAATTGCAGTTGATGTTTTAAAAGAAAACAAAAACGTAGACCTGGTGATTATGGATATAATGATGCCGGAGATGGATGGATATGAAGCAATGACCATCATAAGGAAAACTCCTGAAATCTGTAACATTCCGATAATTTGCCTTACAGCCAAAGCAATGAAAGAAGATTATGAAAAAGCTATATCCTCGGGCGCTAATGATTATTTATCCAAGCCAATTGATGAAAATAAATTATTTCCAATGTTGAAGATCTGGCTTTACAATTGATTTGATTTTTTAAATTAATTCAACTAAAACCGAAAACACAAACAACATAGCTAACCGACTACAATCAATAAGGGAAAATGAAAAGAGACAAAATATTAATCGTTGATGACAAGGAAGAGAATTTAATTAGCCTTGAAAGAATTCTTAGCGATTTTCATGTCGAATTTGTTCGTGCATCATCTGGTGAGGATGCACTAAAACACACACTGAAAGACGAATTTGCAATGGCTATACTTGACGTGCAAATGCCTGGTATGGATGGCTATGAAACCCTGGAGTTAATGAGACAAAGGAAGAAGACCAAACTTTTACCGGTGATCTTCGTTTCTGCAATTCATCAGAGTGATTTACACATTATAAAGGGCATAGAAACCGGAGCTGTCGACTTTATTCCTAAGCCTATTATTCCTGAAGTTTTAAAAGGTAAAGTAAGTGTATTTCTTGATTTATATCGTCAACGTAAAGAATTGGATCTCCTTTTGGTTTATTTAGAAAAAAAGAATGAAGAATTAATTATTGAAAGGAATAAAGCAGAGGAAGCAACCAAATCAAAATCATTGTTTCTGGCTAATATGTCGCATGAAATTCGCTCTCCGATGAATGGGATTTTGGGACTTTCCAAACTTTTACAACAGTCAAATCTCGATTCAGAACAAAAAGACATGCTCGATGTTATGGCTAGATCAGGCGAAAATTTAATTCAAATCATTAATGACATTTTAGATTATTCGAAAATTGAAGCAGGACAAATTGAAATTGAAAATATTGATTTTGATATCCGAAAAGTAACCGACACAATTTTCCACCTTTTAAATTACAAAGCCATTGAAAGAGATGTGGATTTTAAAATCGAAGTAGATGAGATAATTCCTGAAAATTTAATTGGAGATTCGTTTCGTTTAAATCAAATACTAATGAATTTAGCAAACAATGCGCTAAAATTCACGCAAAATGGTTATGTTACATTATCAGTAAAATGCATTGAAAAGACAAAAGAACAAGTATCTTTATTCTTTTCTGTTAAAGATTCGGGAATTGGGATATCGAAGGATGCACAAACAAAGCTCTTTAGGGAATTTACTCAATCAGACAAATCGATTACCCGAGAATATGGAGGGACAGGTTTAGGCCTTGCCATTTCAAAAAACCTCACCCAATTAATGGGAGGCAAAATTATAGTCGAAAGCGAACTTGGAATTGGCTCAGAATTCATGTTTGAATTGAGATTTGGACACAAAGAAAAACAAATAAATATGATTGAGGATCAGGATATTAAACCTCCTTACAATTTATCTATATTAGTAGCAGAAGACAATCCTATCAACCAAAAAGTTGTTATGCTTACTCTTCGAATGATGGGATTGACTTGTGATATTGCAAAAAATGGTGTAGAAGCACTCGAAATGTATAAGAAAGATCGTCATCAAGTCATTCTTATGGACATGCAAATGCCTGTACTTGACGGGATTAGCGCCACTGAGAAAATAAGAAGCTTCGAGAAATCTGAGACGATTGAAGAACCAACATATATTGTTGCGCTTACGGCCAATGCTTTTATCGAAGACAAACAAAGATGTCTCGAAGCTGGCATGAACGATTTCCTTAGTAAACCATTCAAAGAAGATGGACTTCGAAAAATATTAAATGAAGCATCAAAAAGCTTAGCATTATAGAGCATTAAAATGGATCCAAACCAACTTGAAGATCTTGAAAATATCGATATTGAAATTCCTTTGTTGTTGGAAGCTATATTTCAGAAATATGGTTACGATTTTAGAGATTATTCAAAAGCGCATATCAAAAGACGTTTAATGCACCGTATGGCAATTGGCAAATTTGATTCCATATCCCTATTACAAAATAAAGTTCTGCGAGACAAAAGTTTTTTTATCAGCTTGCTTGAAGATTTGTCCATTAATGTTACTGAAATGTTCCGGGATCCGGAATTTTACTCTTCTTTTCGTGAACAAGTTGTGCCAAATCTAAGAACCTATCCGTTTATTAAAATATGGCACGCCGGATGTGCAACGGGAGAAGAAGTTTACTCACTTGCAATTCTTTTAAAAGAGGAAAATCTTTTAGACAGATGTCAGATTTATGCAACAGATTTTAACCGAAGAGTTTTGGATATTGCTAAATTGGGAATTTATCCAACTCAGGGCCTTGAAAAATTCAATCGCAACTATATTGAATCTGGAGGCAAGAACAGTCTTTCTGACTATTACACACTCAAATATGGTTCCCTTAAATTGGATCAATCCCTATCAAAAAAAATTGTTTTTGCCGATCACAATTTAGTTACCGATACTGTTTTTGCTGAAGTTAATTTAATACTGTGCAGAAATGTATTAATTTACTTTAATAAAGATTTGCAAAACAAGGTGATCAACTTATTCTACCAAAGTTTATCATCCAGCGGATTTTTGTGTTTAGGCACAAAAGAGAGTCTTCGGTTTACACAACTAGAAAGCGATTTCGCGAACATCGATTCCTCACAGAAAATTTATAAAAAGAGAATCAATTAATGCTTAAAGCCATTGTAATAGGTACATCATTTGGTGGGTTAGAAGCTTTAAAGGCCATTATCACTCATTTACCAAAAGACTTCTCTTTGGCAGTTTTAATTGTACTTCATATTGGTGATCACAATAATGACTCTTTCATTAATTACTTAAATAAAAAGAGTAAAATACCTGTAAAAGAAGCCGAAGAAAAGGAGGAAATAAAAGCCGGAACAGTCTATTTTGCACCACCAAACTATCATTTACTTGTTGAAAACGATTCAACCATTGCCCTATCTGCAGATCCTAAAATTCACCACTCCCGACCGTCAATTGACGTCTTGTTTGAATCAGCAGCCTGGCATTATAAAAATCAATTGATTGGAATTCTTTTAACAGGCCTAAATCATGATGGAGCTTTAGGAATAAAAGAAATCCAAAAATATGGCGGAATTACTATAGTCGAAAATCCCGAAACAGCTATCGCTACAATTATGCCTGCTTCGGCAATCGAAATTATGCAACCAGACTACATTTTAAATTTGGATCAGATTTTCCGAAAAATAAGTGAGCTAAGCGAATCAGATTAAGTTATTCATAAAATCTATCATGCTCTTCTTTCATTAATATGTTATTAATAGAGCAGATTTTACTGATTCAGGATAAAAATCAATATTTTTTCCGAACTTTCGCCCCTACTAATTTTAAAGAAAATGCTAACTAACATCGAGCTTAAAGCATACTGTAAGAACAAGGAGAAAATCAGAAAAATACTCCTATCAATTGGTGCCAAAAGCAATGGTAACTATCAACAAACAGACACTTATTTTCATTCTAAATCAGGCATACTCATGTTTAGAGAAGAAAACAATGAGAATAATCTTATTCATTACATTAGAGAAGACAAAAAAGGCGCTAAAGAAAGTAAGGTTAACATCTATCCCACAACACTCAATTCTACCTTAAAAGAAATTCTTGAAAAGACCGTAGGCAAAGCATGTGTAGTCGTTAAAACGAGAGAAAATTACTTTCTTGATAATGTAATTTTCCACATTGATACAGTTGATGGATTGGGCGATTTTGTTGAAGTTAAAGCTATGGACAGTGCTAATTGTATTTCTATTGAAAAACTGCATAAACAATGCAATCAATACATTAAAGAACTAGAAATCAACGCAAAAGATTTAATTTCAGAATCGTACTCTGATCTGTTGCAACGAAATAACCTCTTTAGTCAGATTTTGGTTGATGAATAAATAATCTGGAATCAGGAGTGTTTTTTTACATATATATTCTAACTATTCACTAACTTTAAAATAGAAAATTAAAGCTAGGTATTGATGCTGCAGTTTGAATTTGATATACGAGACCATAAAATTAACAATAACGAATCGAAAGGAATCCAACTTGCCTTAGGAATTTCTTTTTTGATTTGCGCCGCTTTGTTTTATGTTTTCATCAACTATCTAGACTTCTTTCCTTTTAGTGAATATCTTCTATTTGTTTTTATAATCGGCTCACTTTATTTTATTGGGTTACTCTTAGGTTGTAAATTCCTATATCCTAAAGAATATTTAACTATTAACGCAAGAAAATTAACCTATAAAACAGGTTGGGGAAAGAAAAAAATAAAAATCTATTTAAAGGATATAAAAGATTTTACAATTACAGATCACAAACTAATAATTGTACTAAAAAGTAAAGAAATCATACCTGTCAATCTCTGTTGTTTTAGCGAGAATGCAATCACGATATTGAAAAACTATTTGAATGTATAAAAAGCGGAAGACTTTTATTTCTTCCGTTTTCTGTTTATTATTTAATGGTCATCCTTGCAAAAGGAGCCGCATCTTGTTCAATAAATTCATTTTTCAGATATTTAAAATATCCCGTAATGGCAATCATTGCGGCATTATCGAGAGAATATCCCAATTGAGGAATGAAAACTTTCCATCTAAACTTATCAGCAGCTTCTTTCAATGCATTTTGCAAGCCAGAGTTGGCCGAGACTCCCCCGGCAATTGCAACTTGCTTAATCCCGGTTTCTTTTGCTGCTTTTTTAACTTTGTTCATTAAAACATCAACAATGGTGTATTGCAACGAGGCGCACAAATCATTCATGTTTTCTTCAATAAAATTCGGATTTTCTTTTATCCTGTCACGAACAAAATATAAAAATGACGTTTTAAGGCCACTGAAACTATAGTTTAATCCCTGAATTCTGGGACGGCTAAATTCAAAAGCAAGCGGATTACCCAATTTTGCATTTCGATCAATTATTGGGCCTCCAGGATACGGCAAGCCCATCACTTTTGCACATTTATCAAAAGCCTCACCCGCCGCATCATCAATGGTTTCACCAATTACTTCCATCTCTAAATGATCTTTAACCACAATTATCTGAGAATTACCTCCGGATACCAATAAAGCCAAAAACGGAAAACCAGGATGATCATACTTGCTGTTCAGATCATCAATAAAATGGGCAAGTATATGTGCCTGTAGATGATTCACTTCAATTAATGGAATATTTTTAGAAAGGGCAAAACCTTTAGCAAAAGAAGTTCCAACCATCAATGATCCCATTAAACCCGGCCCCCGAGTAAAAGCAACGGCGTCAATTTCATCTGCTGTAACTCCAGCTTTAAGCATTGCTTGATGCACAACAGGAATTATATTTTGTTGATGAGCTCTGGAAGCTAACTCTGGAACAACTCCGCCATAATCCATATGCACATCTTGGTTAGCTGTGATATTTGAATAAATTACTCCATCCCTTAATACTGACGCTGAAGTATCATCGCAAGATGACTCAATTCCTAATATGGTTATACTCATTAATTTTAATTTAAATCAGAATAAAAATGCCTTTACACACCAAAAAAGTTAAAAAAATCAAAAAACACTGCAAACACAATAATAGGTGTAATATTCTTCTACTTTTTAGCTAATTTTGTGCAACTCATAAAAAAGCAAAATTATCAAAAAATTTCTCAAAATATCAATTTGGACACTAGTGGTTATCATTATGATACCCATATTGACCTATTTGGTATTTTTGAATAGCCGGGTTCAAACCTACGCGAGCCAAAAAGTTGCAAAATATCTGTCTGAATTAACCAACACTCCAATTACTATTAAAGGCGTAAACATATCCCCCTTCAAGAGCATTATACTAAAAGGTTTATATATTGAAGATTATCAAAAAGACACTCTTGTTTATGTTGGAAACTTAACAGCAAAAATTGATTCCTTCAGCTTAAAACGTCAAAAGATTTATATCAACAAACTTACTTTAGAAAGAGCTTATGTAAATCTTAATGAAGATGAAAACAGATTGTTTAACTATGATGTTTTTTTAGATTCACTATCAAATAGGGGTGCCAAGAAGACAAGAACTGGCACAGTTCAAAAACCGTGGGGAATTTCAGTGGCTAATATTGATCTCATTAATTCCCAATTTGGATATAGCGCACCTGATACGATTCCACAAGAATTTGGCATGAATTATAACCACATTTATGTTTCAAAACTTAACCTTCAAGCCCGAGACATCCAAATAGTTGGTGATTCTGTTGATTTTCAGGTTCAACACATGAGTTGTATTGAAAAATCTGGCTTTCAAATTATTGATTTTAAAGCCAGAACATGGATCACGAATCATCAATGGGGATTAAAAGATGTCAATATTACAGCCCCGAACAGTAAATTAGAGGCTGAACATCTGTACTTCGACTACGAATCGGGCAAACAATACTGGCAGAATTTCACTAAAAAAATGAAATTGGATTTTCAAATTACATCCTCTCGCATAAGTTTTTTAGATGTTGCCTATTTTAATGATGTACTTGAGGGATTTAGGGAGACAGGATTTATTTCCGGCCATATTTATGGTACTATTGTTGATTTAAGAGGTCGTGATATTGACATTATTTATGGGGCCAACACAGTGCTTAAAGGGAAATTTTACATGAATGGACTCCCCTACATAAAAGATGCTTATCTAGAGGCGGATTTTGAGGAACTCACAACAACGATTGCTGATGTCGAAAAAGTTTATATCCCGGGTTATGAAAAGGAATACTTTAACTTGCCTGATTACTTCAACAACTTAGGTTTGATACATTATAATGGACAATTTAATGGATTTATTAATGACTTCGTTTTTTATGGTGATTTTGAAACCGAATTAGGAAAATTAGAAACAGATATTCTCTTTAAGCCTATTCCTGGAACCAGCAAATTAGACTTTAAAGGAGACCTTAAAGCAGATAATTTTGATTTAGGAGGCTTTATTGATCAGGAAAAGGTCGGTAATGTATCCTTAAATGTTAAAGTAAACGGATCTACCGAAACTAATTCTACCCAAGGTGTAATGAAAGGTAATATTAGTAAAGTAGATTTTTACGATTACGAATATAAAAACCTTGCACTAGATGGATTCTTTGCTAATTCACGATTTGATGGACAAATTTCTATTGAAGATCCTAATATAGGATTTGATTTTACCGGAAACATTGACTTTTCAAAAGAAATGCCAAGCATGAAATTTAGTTCTCATCTTCGTAATGCAAAACTCTACCCGCTGCACTTAAACACAAAAGAGCCTAAATCAGAACTTAGTTTATCTATTGATGCTAATTTTGAAGGAAAAGGATTTGATAATGCAAATGGTATCATTGAAATTACAAATACAGAATATAAAAATAGTTTAGGGGAATTTACACTCAACAAATTTACCATCAACTCATTTTCCTCTCCTGCTTTTAAAAGACTAACAGTAAACTCTGATATTTCTGATGCTAAAATAGAAGGGAATTATGAAGTTGCCCAATTAATTTCATCGGTTGCGAATATGGCCTATGTTTATTTCCCAGCCTACGCACCAGAAAAAGAATTTGTGAATACCGACAGTACAAATAATTTTAATTTCTCAATAAATTTAAAAGAAACAGAACCCATTACAAAGCTCCTGTATCCAGATATTAAATTGGCTCCAAATACTAGCTTAACAGGAAATTTAAATGCAAAAGAGCAATTAATCGAAATGCATTTTAATTCACCACTTCTAAGTATACAGGACAAATCATTTGAAGAACTCAAATTAGATCTTACTACCGATGATAAAGAGCTTGTTATAAAAGGACGTACAAATAAATTTAGCTTTTCGGATAATTTTAGATTATACAATCTATCGGAAAAAATTACTGCCTGTAATAATAATATTAGTTTAGACCTGCTCTGGAATAACTGGGATCCGGTTACCTATAGTGGTTTTATTACCGCCAAGGCGAGTGTAAAAAAGTCGAAAGAATCAAACAATCCTGTTTGGGATATTAATCTACTCCCGAGTAGTTTAATCATGGCTGATAGTATTTGGTCTATTCAGCAATCCAAACTGGTTATTGACAGCACAAGTTTTGCTATTGATAATTTTAGAATCAGTAGAGAGAATCAATACTTTGGTTTAGATGGTAAGATTTCATCCAATCCAAGCGACAGCATTAATTTTCAAATTCAGAACATTAGCTTAAAGAATTTAAATGATTTAACCCGAGAACAGAACATTGGAATTGATGGGATAGTTCGGGGCTACGTTCAAGTTTCTGACTTTTATGGTGATCGATTATCCAACTCTGACCTAATGCTGGAAAACCTTGTTCTAAATAATGATACTTTAGGCAACTTCTACCTGCTTAGTAATTGGGATAAATTCGACAAAAAACTCTCATTCTCATCCTACACTGACTACAACTCTCGCAAAGAGCTGGATTTACAAGGAAGTTATTACCCTGGGTTGGATTCCTTAAACATGGATATAAACATTGATAAAATGCGTCTGGGACTATTAAATCCTTACTTGCAAGAAAATATTTCCAACATAACAGGTAATGCCTCTGGTCATGTACATATAGAAGGTTCATCCAGTAAACCAAAATCAACAGGTTTTCTTAAATTAGAAAATGCAAGTTTCAAAATAAACGAGCTCCAAACAACCTATTCCTGTAATGACAGCATTAAAATAACACCCTCAGAATTACAGTTTAACCAATTTAAACTAATCGATTCAGATAATAACTCCGCGAGTATTTATGGCGTGATTTCTCACAATCAATTCAAAAACTTTAATTTAGACCTTGCTGTAAATGCTCTTTCTTTTAATATTCTAAATACGAAAATAACTGATAACGAACTTTTTTACGGTCAAGCCTACGTTACCGGAATTACAACACTCTTTGGTCCGGTGAATGATTTGGATATTGAGGTTAGGGCAAAAACAGATAAAAACACCAGATTATATGTTCCTCTTAACAACAGTGGAGATATTGAAGAAAGTAATTTCATCACTTTTGTTCATTCAAATCATAACGACGATGCGAATTTAGAGGAAGAAGAATACAAAATTGATCTATCCGGTATCCGACTAAATTGCGATTTGGAGATTACTCCGGAAACTGAGGTTCAAATTATTTTCGACTCAAAAATTGGGGATGTACTAAAAGCCAAAGGAGAAGGAAATTTAAAATTACAAATCGATACCAAAGGTGATTTTAAAATATTTGGAGATTATACAATTAAAACAGGAAGTTATCTTTTCACCTTGCAGAATGTTATTAATAAAAAGTTTGATTTATCAAACGGAGGAAACATTAAATGGAATGGTGATCCATACAACGCAACCATTAATATTAATGCCGTTTACAGTGTTAAAACAACCTTATACGATCTTCTTTTAAATACTCCATACATAGATAATACCAAGAAGGTACCCGTTGAATGCAATATGAACCTAAGTCAAAATCTTGAAAATCCACTTATTCGATTTGATATTAATTTTCCTACTTTAGATCAGCAAACACAAAGCATTCTGGAAGGACTATTTTCGACTGAAGATGAGATGAATAAACAAATTCTATCCTTACTTGTTTTAAACCGATTTTTTACTCCCGAGTACCTTCGATCAACAGATCCTGATTTTGAGAATAAAAATTCAAGTTATGCCGTTGGAGTCACTGCAAGCGAAATGCTTTCCAATCAATTATCAAACTGGCTTAGTAAAATCAGTAACGATTTTGATATTGGTGTAAGCTACCGACCAGGTGACAACCTGACCAGCGATGAAATTGACCTGGCTCTTTCCACACAGGTTTTTGACGACAGAATAACTATCAATGGAAATATAGGTACTGGAAATAGTCAGACCAGCAATAATGATATTATTGGTGATGTTGATGTAAACTTTAGATTGGACAAGAAAGGAAAGTTACAACTCAAAGCTTTCACTCGTTCAAATGAATATTTAGTGTACGAGGAGACGAGAAATACCCAAGGAATCGGTATTTTTTACAAAGAAGACTTCAACACCTTTTCGGGATTAATGAAAAGATACCTCAATTTCCTCAAATCAAATAAAGATAAAAAAAAATAACTAGCCGTTATCAGTAAAAGAAGTATTCTAAAATACCACATTCGATGTTTTTAAGCAGAATTAATTAGAGGTTTTTTTCTTTAATTGCCAAGGATATTGGTTAGCAAATATTGTTATATTAGTATCCTTCTAATAAAAATTAATTCATTCAAAAATAATCTATTACTATGTTTACATTAATGGTTGTGGTCTTTGTTCTCGGTTATGCGGCTATCGCACTGGAACATCCACTAAAAATTGACAAAGCAGCTCCTGCTCTATTAATCGGAGTTTTAACCTGGACTCTTTACGTATTTGGAGGAGTTGATATTCTTTCATCAGGTGTTAGTAGAGCTTGGAACGAATATGTTGCATTAAACCCAAGTGCAGATTCTCATGAGGGAATGCTTGATTTCATAACCCATCACGAGGTTTTACATCACTTATCTGAGATTTCTACAATTCTATTCTTCCTTTTAGGAGCAATGACTATTGTTGAAATTGTTGATCAACACCAAGGGTTTAAAATTATCACAGATAAGATCAAAACAACCAATAAGATAAAACTTCTTTGGATACTCAGCATTTTAACCTTTTTCATGTCTGCGGCTCTGGATAATCTTACTACGACTATCGTAATGGTAGCTTTGATCCGAAAATTAATTGATGCAAAGGAAGATCGATGGTTTTTTGCCTCTATGGTTGTATTAGCTGCTAATGCTGGAGGGGCATGGTCGCCAATTGGTGATGTTACCACAATTATGCTTTGGATTGGCGGACAAGTAACAACTTTAAAAATCATCACCGGAGTATTCCTACCTTCTTTGTTTACAATGCTTGTTCCATTAGGTATCGTTTCCTTCTGGATGAAAGGAAACATTACGCGTCCTACCACTACAAATGGAGATGAAAAAGAATACACTACCCATAAGGAACAAATTTTCATTCTTTGTCTAGGTGTGTCAGCCTTATTATTTGTTCCTGTATTTAAAACAGTTACTCATCTTCCTCCTTACCTTGGAATGCTATTTGGTTTGGGAGTAATATGGGTTGTTACAGAACTTATGCACAGGAACAAGGGAGATGAGTCCAAAAGACGTTTAATGGTAACTGGTATTTTGAAAAAAGTTGATGTGCCAACCGTACTTTTCTTTTTAGGTATATTGTCAGCCGTATCCAGTTTACAATCGGCAGGGCATTTGGATATTCTAGCCAGATATATGGATGAAAACATTCATAACATCTACATCATTAATCTAATTATTGGAGTACTTTCATCGATTGTAGACAATGTACCTTTAGTAGCAGGTGCTATGGGAATGTATTCTATCGAAGCCGCTGGAGCTGTTGGTTACGCAGCCAATTTTGTACAAGATGGTTTATTCTGGGAGTTCTTAGCATATTGTGCTGGTACAGGAGGAAGTATCTTGATTATTGGATCTGCTGCCGGTGTTGCTGCAATGGGTATGGAAAAAATTGATTTCATCTGGTATATGAAAAATATTTCACTTCTTGCTTTAGCCGGATACCTTGCTGGTGCTGGAGTTTACTATCTTGAAGCAGTCTTATTGCATTAAATTTAGAATTTCCTGTTTTTGTATGATATATCAAAAACAATAATATTAATTTAGCGAGATATAATATTCTGTATTATATCTCGTTTTTTTATGTGTAAGATTTAACTTGAAAATAGTAAATATGAATTATCTTTTGATTTTAGCTGGGATTCAAACGGCGGCACAAAATGAAGCCTTACTTGAAGGACAAGGAGCGGAAGCCACCGAAATTTCTCTTAATTTTATTGATCTAGCCTTTAAAGGAGGATGGATTATGGTTCCCATTATCGCACTATCGGCTATTGCCATGTACATCTTTTTCGAAAGATTCTACGCAATTCGAAAAGCCACAAAGGTAGATTCAAATTTTATGAATAGAATAAGCGATTACATTCATGAAGGGAAAATGGATTCCGCATTAGCTCTTTGTGAGTCGAATGATACTCCTGTATCAAAAATGATTTCGAAAGGAATTAAGCGGATCGGACGACCATTAAATGATGTTAATGCCGCTATTGAAAACATTGGTAATCTAGAGGTCTCTAAGCTTGAAAAAAACCTCCCTACACTTGCAACTGTTGCTGGTGCGGCTCCAATGATTGGATTCCTTGGAACAGTTATGGGTATGATTCAGGCTTTTTACGATATGTCGACTGCAGGTAACAACATTGATGTTTCTCTCCTATCGCACGGTATATATACAGCAATGGTAACAACAGTTGCAGGTCTTATTGTAGGGATAATCGCTTATTTTGCGTATAATATTTTGGTGGCAAAAGTTGAAAAAGTCGTTTTCACGATGGAAGCAACCACTACCGAATTTATGGATTTATTGAACGAACCAATTAAGTAATTATCAAATGGCATTAAAATCCAGAAATAAGGTAAATCCTAATTTTAGTATGTCATCGATGACAGATATTGTGTTCTTGTTGCTCATATTTTTTATGGTAACATCAACTCTTATCGCTCCCAATGCACTAAAATTACTTCTGCCTAAAAGTAAGAATCAAACGGCGGCAAAACCGATAACTACAGTTTCTATCGATAAAAAATTCAACTTTTTTATTGAAATGATACCTGTTCCGTTTTCACAATTGGAAAATCGTCTGCAAAAACGTTTGGCCAGAGAGGAAGATCCAACTATCTCCTTGCACGTTGACAAATCCGTACCTATGGAACAAGTGGTTAAAGTAATGAATATCGCTAAAAACAATAAGTACAAGTTAATATTGGCTACAAGAGCTAAATAATTTTATTAAATGAGCAATTCAAAAGGTAAGCGAATTGGATTTGTGGGGACAATATTTTTCCATGTTGGATTACTTGCCTTACTATTTTATTTAGGCTTTCATACGCCACTTCCATTGCCTGAAGAAGAAGGCATTTTAGTTAATTTTGGGAATACAGATCAAGGATTAGGAAAAGAAGATCCTGCTCCTTCCAAATCGAACACAGCAGTTACTGCTGTTTCTAAGCCTGCAGAAAAACCAAAACCACAAATAACTCAATCGGAACCTGAAAAAACAACTAGCTCAGCCAACGAAAAAATTCTTACACAGGATAGCGAAGATGCTCCTGCGATTCCATCAGCAGAGGAGATCGCTAAAAAAAAGGCTGAAATTGAGAAAAATAAAAAAATAAAAGCTGAACAGGACCGCCTGAAGAAAATTCAAATTGAGAAGAAGCGTCAGGAAGAAATAAAGCAGCAACAAGAGGCAGAAGCTGAAAGACAACGTTTGGCTGAAATTGAAAAACTTAGAAAAGAAGAAGCAGAAAGGCAGGCGAAAATTACCAACATCAACAACAAAGCAAAAAATGTTTTTGGTCAGGGAACTTCTACAAATTCATCTCAGGGCAAAACATTTCCATCGGGCAATCAAGGTTCTCCAAACGGATCTCCCGACTCTGATAATTACAATGGTTCAGGATTAGGAAATAAAGGCGTTTCCTACGATTTACAAGGCCGAAACTCGATATCTATACCTAAGCCACAATACAACTTACAAGAAAGCGGAAAAGTTGTGGTGGAAATAACTGTTGACCGAAATGGTAAAGTAGTAAATGCAAGACCAGGAATGCCGGGTTCTACAACCAGTAACTCTACCCTATTTGAGGCCGCCAGAAAGGCCGCAATGAAAGCCATTTTCAATTCTGACCCAAAAGCTTCTGCGTTTCAACAGGGTTCAATCACCTATCATTTTCAATTGGATTGATTTAAATCAATCCAAGCATTTCGTAGACTCCAAGAAACTTGAGAGAGGCAAAAATAATTACCGCCAGAAGAATATAACGTACAAATTTAGCTCCTAAACTAACAGCAAAATTAGCGGCAATATAAGCTCCAATCATATTTCCTGCAGCAAGAATAAAACCAATCTTATAATCGATCTGATCGTTCATAATAAAAATGCCTAAGGCAAATATAGTATAAAGAAGGATAATAAACGCTTTAATTGCATTCGCTTTTACAAGATCAAAACCAGCACCAAGCACCAAACCTGAAAGAAGAAAGAACCCGACTCCAGCTTGTATAAAACCGCCATACAATCCAATAAAAAAGAAAATTATAACTTGTACTATACTTGGTTTAGATCGGATTAAACCAGCTTGTCCTTTCACCCAAGCATCTGGTTTGTAAAGCACAATGAAAAACAAGAATATGAGCAAAGCTCCAATCGTTTTCTCCATCATAGCCTCATTGATTTCCACGGCCAGGCTTGCTCCAATTACAGATCCGACAATAGCTGGAAGTGCAAGCCATATCCCTTCTTTAAAGGAAAATACCTTTTGCTTTTTAAAGCTGCTAACTCCAACCATATTCTGCAATAATATAGCAATTCTATTGGTTCCATTTGCGACATTTGCAGGAAGTCCCATAAACATCAACAGAGACAAGCTAATTATTGATCCACTACCTGCCAGCGTATTTAGAAACCCAGCAAAAACGCCTACTAATACAACCAAAACATAATAATACCATTCCATAATTTCATCTTTTTTTAGATGCGTAAACTAAAGATAAAAATTGAATCGAAATATGTTTAAAAACAAAAGATTTCTGGGAATTGAATTCAAACAACATGTTGTACAGGCATTACAAAATCAATAAAAGTAAAGCACCTTACTTATTATAGAACAAAAAAAGAGGAGAAATAATTCCTCCTCTTTCAACTCGTATTTTATAAATTGGTTTAGTAAGCAAACATAGGACGTTCACACATCATTTCGTTTACACGCTCGCGAACAGAAGCAATTACTTCCTCGTTTTCAATATTACTAATTACCTCATCAATCATTTGAACGATAACCGGCATATGCTCCTCCTTTAAACCACGAGTTGTGATTGCCGGAGTTCCAACACGTAAACCAGATGTAGCAAATGGCGAACGGGTATCAAATGGAACCATATTTTTATTAATGGTAATATCTGCCTTCACTAATACATTCTCTACTTTCTTACCCGAAATTTCAGGAAATTTAGAACGAAGATCAACCAACATTGAATGGTTATCAGTTCCATCAGAAATAACTTTATATCCCAAACGCATAAATTCAGCCGCCATTACCTTTGCATTTTTTTGCATTTGAACCGCATACTGCTTGAATGAATCTGTTAAAGCTTCTCCAAAAGCAACCGCTTTAGCAGCAATAATATGCTCAAGTGGTCCTCCTTGTTGTCCTGGGAAAACAGCAAAATTTATAACCTGAGACATCATTTTAATTTCACCTTTTGGTGTTGTTTGTCCCCATGGGTTCTCAAAATCTTTTCCCATAATGATCAAACCTCCACGTGGTCCGCGAAGCGTTTTATGAGTGGTAGTAGTAACAATATGACAGTAAGGAACCGGATTACTCAACAATCCCTTTGCGATTAATCCTGCAGGGTGAGCAATATCAGCCATAAGCAAACAGCCTACCTTGTCGGCGATTTCGCGCAAACGAACAAAATCCCAATCGCGGGAGTAAGCAGACGCTCCAGCAACAATCATCTTAGGCTTGTTTTCTATAGCCAATTGCTCTAACTCATCGTAATCTACTGTTCCTGTTTCCTCTTTTACATGATATGCAACAGGATTATACAAAGTACCAGAAAGGTTTACAGGTGATCCGTGTGATAAGTGACCACCGTGCGACAAATCCAATCCTAAGAAAGTATCACCTGGTTGCAAACAAGCATAAAAAACAGCTGCATTTGCCTGAGCTCCCGAATGAGGTTGCACATTAGCATATTCTGCACCAAATAATTCACACGCTCTGTCAATAGCCAATTGTTCTGTCTGATCTACAATCTGACATCCACCATAGTATCTCTTACCTGGATATCCTTCAGCATATTTATTTGTTAGGCATGAGCCCATTGCGTCCATTACTTGCTGACTCACGAAGTTCTCAGAAGCAATTAATTCAATACCATTCTTTTGACGTAGGTATTCCTGATCAATAAGGTCGAAAATTTGAATATCTCTTTCCATTGTTGTTTGTCTTTTTCCGAAATTACTCGAAATGAATTAATGAGTTGTTAGTGTTTAAAAGGAATATAATTCCCTATTGATAAAGTATTTATTCCCCCTTGAAAAGATGATGCACCTCTAAAAAATAATAATTATATACTCCTAAAAAGTGCAAATCCAAAATTAGACAAATCGGCATATTAAAAAAATTATTTGTTGGATTATTCATCCTTAAATGAATATTTATAAAGCATATAGAAAGAAGATCTTTCCAAATACCTAAGCTTATACCAAACTTAGAAAGTTGATGAGACAAAAAAAGCAATAATCATCCTGTAAAAATCACAACTCACCTTTCAATTAAGACATAAAATCTAAATTCTACATATTCATTTTACTAGGTAAATCATTTATTGTAAATTTAACATTGAGAATAACCCAAAAAGCTAACAAATGGAAATTATAGAAACAAACCCAAAAGAAAGACCCGGACTATTAACAGCCTTGTGCATTCTTACTTTTATAGGAAGTGGATTTGGTGTTTTAAACAACATCTTTGGAATGATTATGTCCCCAATAAAGAACTTTCTTAATCCTGAGTTCTTCGAAACTGCATTGGACAATGTCGATGATGAGTTTGCCAGGAAGTTTGTTGAACAAGCTTTTGAAATAGCTCAGAAAGGGATCGAGCATATTTTTGAAATTTCCCTGACTCAATTCATATTGTATGCGGCCAGCCTAACTGGTGCCATTCTGATGTTCCAATTAAAGAAAAACGGGTTTTACATTTACACAGCAGCTCAGGTATTACTCCTTTTTGTAACTCCCGCATTTATCGGATTTAACCTATTTGTGAATATCGGAATGATGTTCGGAAGTGTATTTACCATCTTGTTTATTGCCCTTTATGCTATCAACCTTAAAAAAATGAATTAATTAATATTTCTAAATCCCTAAAAAACCAAACTAATTATGGAAGAAAATGTAACAACTATCGAAGCTCCTAAAAAAAGACCAACTTTCTTAACAGTTCTTTGTATCCTATCTTTTATAGGTAGTGGAGGTTTTGGATTATTAGCCCCTATTTATGAATATGCGACATTTGAAAGTACATATCAAACAACCTATGAACAAATGTCTACTGGTTTAGAAAATATGAGTGATGCAGGAATGGATTCCGGTTTTATGTATGAATTTACTGAAAACAATCTTATTATTTTAGAAAAAAAATCACAAGATCTTGGAACAATTACAGGTGCTACTTGTTTTTTTGCATTACTAAGTTTAATCGGCGTTTTCCTGATGTTCAAACTAAAGAGAAATGGTTTTTATCTTTATTTAGTAGCTAATCTATTTGCTTTACTAGTGCCTTTAGCTCTAATTGATTTTGATGCAACAATGTTCTTAACCATGATTGGAGGTGGATTTACAGTCCTATTTATTATTCTTTATGCTTTAAATCTAAAACACATGGAATAGTAAATCCATTTAGATAAAAATAAATAAGCCACTCCATTCGGGTGGCTTTTTTGATACTTTTTAAAATCTTTTAACTCGGAATAAAAAAAGGCAAATCCATCAATTTGTAAACACGAATACAAGTAAAATTCCTTTAGTATCCAGATACTAATCGGCAGTGATCTCAACCAAATGCTGCCGGTAAGCAGAAAACAATTTGGATTTTGACACGAATCCTACATACTTACCTTTATCCAAAACAGGTAGATTCCATGCTCCTGTCTCCGTAAATTTGCTTAATACCCTCTCCATAGAATCGGTTAAGGAAATTGAGGCGGGAGGCATAATCATGAAGCTGCTTATTGGTGTCGAGTACATTTCATCGTTGAACATGATTTCACGAACCTGATCGAGCAGAATGATTCCAATTAAATAACCTTCCTCGGTAAGTACTGGAAATATATTTCTTTTCGATTTAGATATCACTTTCACTAATTCTCCTAAATTCTTATCTTCTAAAATGGTTAATAAATCCGTTTCTATCACTTTTGAAAGCTGCATAAATCGTAAAACGGCAAGATCCTTATTGTGAGTAATCAACTCTCCTCTTTTTGCCAATTGCGCTGTGATAATTGATTCCTTTTGAAAACTCTTCGCTGTAATAAAAGAAATAGTAGTTGAGAGCATCAATGGAACAATTAACTCGTATCCTCTGGTAATTTCTGCAATCAGAAAAATTCCGGTTAATGGTGCATGCAATACTCCCCCTAAAACACTGGCCATACCAACCAGTGTAAAATTGCTTTCGGAAAGAGGTTCTCCCCATTGAAAATGGTTGTAAACAAATACGAACAGGAAACCTAACATTGCTCCGGTAAATACAGCAGGTGCAAATATTCCCCCAATTCCACCTGCTCCCAAAGTTATTGATGCAGCAATTACTTTAAAAATAACCAAAGCTCC
The DNA here is from genome assembly GCF_002356295.1 of Labilibaculum antarcticum. Taxonomy (NCBI): domain Bacteria; kingdom Pseudomonadati; phylum Bacteroidota; class Bacteroidia; order Marinilabiliales; family Marinifilaceae; genus Labilibaculum; species Labilibaculum antarcticum. The sequence continues at coordinate 1,169,031 of NZ_AP018042.1, forward strand.
AATAAATAGAATCACGACATACCAAACATGAGTATAATTTTCTAACAAACTCGATTGAAACACCTCTTGCAGGTCACCTCCCATTAAAGCCTTTACTATATTATAACCTTCACCATACAAAGCGGGGAAATAAAAAATAAGTATTCCTAAAGAGATTCCTCCAATCAGCATTCTGTTTCTTAGAAATTTAATCTGTTCGAATCGGCTTTCGATCCAAAGAAATGTTCGGCTGAAGTAAACAGAAACTAATCCAGACAAAATACCCAATAAAATAAAGAATGGAATATCGCTTATCTCAAAAGGGTGAATAATCGTAAACTCAATCAATATATTCTCATCTAAAAATAGCTTCGTGGTAATTGCGCCACTTACCGAAGCCATTAATAAGGGAATCAATGAGAATCTGGATAAATCAATCAGTAATACTTCCAGTGCAAAAACAATTGCAGCAATTGGAGTATTAAAAATAGCTGCAATGGCTCCAGATGCACCACAAGCCAACATCAAAGTAATCTCCTTATAATTTAAATGAAAATTACGACCCATATTAGACCCAATCGCTGCTCCCGAAGAAATAATAGGAGACTCCAAACCAATACTACCCCCAAATCCTGCAGTGATAATCGAACCAATAATAGACGAATAGGTTTTGTGAAATTTCACAATACTACTTCTCTTTGATATTGCATGTAACAGCGATGTAACATTGTGTTTCGCAAGATCACGAATGATGTACTTTTTAAATACTAAGGTAAGACCAACACCGATCATCGGATACAGAAAAAATAGATAATTCTGATAACTCCAATTGATTCCTTCCAATAAAAATTCCCTTCCACGATAAACTGCTGTCTTCAAAACAAGCGCTGTCATTCCTGAAGCAATACCAATAAGTACGCTCAGAATTAAAATAAAGCTTTGGTTGTTGATATGACGAAGTCTCCATATTAGAAATCGACGCCAACGCGTGTTTCCGATCATGAAATTTATATGGTTTAACTCCTAATTTAATCAATTGAATGTTAAAAGGAAAGCTGTATTATTGAAATCATTCAATTTCGGCATCAATTATCACCAAATAAAAACCCATTTTACAATTGCAAAATGGGTTTTAAAAATCTAATAACTAATCCTAAATTACTATTCATCTGAAAAATGTACCAAAACCCTTCTATAAACATTAAAGATTTTCGCTTTTGATACAAAGCCCAAATATTTTTCATCCTGTACAACCGGTAGGTTCCAGGCTCCTGTTTCTTCAAATTTACGCATTACCTTATCCATTGGAGCATCAACATCCAAGATGGCAGGTGGCATTATCATCAAGCCCCACACGAATGTATTATCGTACATCTCCGGACTAAACATGATGTCTCTGATATCATCTAAAAGTACGATTCCTAACAATTTTTCATCCTCATCAACAACAGGGAAGATATTTCGATGAGAATGGGAAATAATCTTTACCAATTCTCCCAAAGTAGCATTCGGATCCACTCGTTTTAAATCCGTCTCTATCACCTTACCCATTTTCATCAGTGTCAGAACCGCTTTGTCCTTATTATGAGTAATCAATTCACCTCGTTTTGCTAATCGCTTGGTATAAATTGAGTGAGGCTCAAAATACATGATAGTAAGGTAAGCTATTGTTGCTGTTATCATGATGGGAATAAACAAAGCATACCCCCCTGTGATTTCAACAATAAGAAATATAGCTGTTAACGGAGCATGCAACACACCTGCCATAACACCTGCCATACCAATCAAAGTAAAATTACTTTCCGATAACTTAACTAAATTGAATCCGTTGATTACTCTCGCTAGAAAAAAACCAGAAATACCACCCAAAAACAAAGATGGGGCAAAAATACCTCCAACCCCACCACTACTCGTGGTAACTGTTGAGGCGATAACCTTAAAAACAATAATTAAAACAGCATAACCAAGTAACAACCAGTAATGATCTTTTAAAAAATAGAAAATACTATTATTTACTAATTCAGTATAATTGCCATTAAGAAGAGCTTGAATGGTATTATAACCTTCCCCATAAAGAGAAGGAAATAAAAAGATCATAACCCCAAGTAGAATGCCTCCTACCAACATTTTACGATAACAATTGGTTATCTTATCAAAAATCGTTTCCAAATACATTGAGAAACGTGTAAAATATAGAGAAACCATACCTGCAAAAACTCCCAAAATAATATAATATGGAATGTTATTAATTACAAAAGGCTCTTTTACAGCATAAGATAGCAAAAACACTTTTCCCATAAAGAAATAGGATACACTGGCTGCACTAATCGATGATATCAGCAAAGGTATTAGAGAAGCCATTGTTAGATCTAACATTAAGACTTCTAAGGTAAAAACCATACCTGCAATTGGCGCATTAAAGATACCTCCAATTGCTCCTGCGGCACCACATCCAACCATTAGTGTAATAATTTTTTGGTTCATGTGAAACATACGTCCCAAATTGGAACCAATAGATGCTCCCGTTAACACTACTGGTGCCTCCGATCCAACCGATCCTCCAAAAGCGATAGTTAAAGTACTGGCAATAATGGATGAATAATTATTATGTGATTTTATATGAGAATTTTTCTTCGAAATAGCATACAAAATACGAGAAACTCCATGTCCAATATTATCCTTCACGAAAAATTTCACAAACAATACGGTCAATAATATTCCTATTGCCGGATAAGCCAAATACAAAAGGTTAGCAGAATCTACATGCAATCGGTGAGTTAAAAAGTGGTGTGTAAAATGAATGGTGTTCTTTAATACAAGTGCTGCTATGCCACTTAAAAGACCAACTAAAAAACTTAATAACAGAACGAATTGTCGCTCCTTGATGTTCTTCACTCTCCAAATTAAAAACCGGGAAAGCAAGCTTTTATTCTTCATTTCAAAAAAAATAAACGTTTACGTCTAACGACATTATTAATACGTATAGGTCGAATGGCTGAAGAAGTCAGGCGACCCAATAGAGAATTACATAAAAAAATCCAGCGATCATATTAATCTTATGTATCCCATTGATTATCTGAGCTTATTAGACAAAACACCTACATAACAGCTCTTCAAATGGAGTGCAAAAGTAATGGATAATTAATAAGGAGAAAACCTTTTGAGAGTAAATTTTAAAAACTTTTCATCAACACCACTAATGCATTGATATATAGAGCAAACAAAGCAAACGTTTGTTATGAATGAAGGCTCAGAAACAAGCTTGAATTTCGATTTTATTAATCTTCGGAAAAATGTTTTAACATGCGTCGGTAAGTCGAAAAAATTTGCGCGCGAGACACACATCCACAATACTTACCTTCATTAAGAACAACCAGATTAAATTTATCGGAATATTGATATTTACTAGCCACATCCGCCATCGACTCGTCGTGCTGGATTACAACCTCAGGAATGATCATTAAATCCCGCACAAAAACTTTATCGTACTTTTCAGGCTGAAACATGATTTCACGAATATCATCCAACTTAACGATGCCTTGGAAATTGTTCTCTTCATCAATTACAATAAAAATATTTCGATGTGCTATGGCAATTACCTTTACCAAATCTCCTAAAGTTGCATCTGAATTTACAGTATTAAAATCTTTCTCAATTAACTTAGTAACCCGCATTAACGACAATACATTTTGATCTTTATCATGAGTCATTAATTCTTTACGCCTTGCCAATTGAATAGTATACACAGAATGAGTTTCAAAAGTTTTTACTGTTGCGTAGGAGATAGTAGCCGTGATCATTAAGGGAACAAATAATTGATAACCACCTGATATATCTGCAATTAAAAACAATCCTGTTAAGGGTGCGTGTAATACTCCCGCAATCATTCCGGCCATTCCAATAAGAGCGAAATTATTAACCTCTAGATTTCTTAACCCTAAGGACTGCACAATTTTGGCAAACAAAACTCCCGCATTGACACCCATAAAAAGTGTTGGTGCAAAAATTCCACCTACTCCACCCGCTCCAAAAGTTATCGAAGAAGCAATTACTTTAAAAAAGATTACCAGAATCAACAAAACAACAACCATCCAAAATTCATCCTTAAAAGGATAAAAGAATGAATTATTGAATAAATATGAATAATCACCTGAAAGTGATGAGTTTATAGCTTCGTATCCCTCACCAAATAAAGCCGGAAAAAAGAAGATAATAAGTCCAAGAGATAAACCTCCAAAAATTAACTTTTTATAAGTTGATTCAATTTTCTCGAAAATACCATGTATAAACATGTAACATTTCGTAAAATAAGTTGCTATCAAACCTGTGAAAATCCCCAAAGCAATATAGTATGGGATATCCGACATATCAAATACATTCTCTACTTTAAAAGGATACAAAACATCCATTCCTAAAAAGAAGTAAGAAGTAATTACAGCAGAAGCTGATGCCAGCAAAAGAGGAACCAAAGACCACATGGTCAAATCAAGCATGATCACCTCCAATGCAAATACTATTGCCGCAATTGGAGCTTTAAAAATAGCCGCCATTGCTCCCGCACAAGCACAACCTAAAAGTAATGTAACATGTTTGTAATTTAAATGAAATAAGCGACCAATATTTGATCCCAAAGCTGCTCCGGTCGCTACAGACGGTCCCTCCAAACCAACAGAACCACCAAATCCTACAGTAAAAGCAGATGTTACAATTGACGAGAACATATTGTGACGGCTAATATGAGCATTTGTTTTAGAGATGCCATACAATACATTAGGAATACCATGCCGCACCGGACGTCTTATTACATATTTTATAAATAAAACGGCCATCAAAATTCCAATAGTGGGATAAACGACGTATAATATATTTTTATATTCAGGAGAAGAATTATTCTGAAGTAGAGAACTAATAAAATGAACCAAATGTTTAATTATAACAGCTGCAATTCCAGAGGTTATACCAATAAGCACGGCTAACATCATAATAAACTGGCGGATACTAATGTGCTTTAAACGCCAAACTAAAAAACGACCCAATAATGATTTTTTCTTCACTCTTACAAGATAATAATGTCAATTTAAAATATGAACTTATTTAATTGACAAATGTTAGTCACTTTCACCTTAATGATGCTTAAAATAAGGAATATCTCGCTCAAGATACAAGAAGCAACTCCCAAAAAGGAATAATAATACCTTCTATTTTGAAATATATAATAGATCTAAAGAACATCCATCCTATTTTCATTAGTATGCCTCAATTAACAACAACTTATAGTGTATGCTTAAAATCATACTTCGAAGTCTTATTCTTATCGAGAATTTTTCTAAATTTGCATCACACTTTATTCCTATCAATAGACACAAGCATACAATCTTTGTTCTTGTGTCTTTTTTTAATTGAATCACCTTAGATTTTATAGATAATGACAAATAGAATAACATCTCTTTTTAATATCGAATTGCCAATTATTCAAGGTGGAATGGTTTGGTGTTCAGGTTGGAAACTGGCAACAGCAGTTAGTAATGCTGGAGGACTTGGATTAATTGGTGCCGGATCGATGCACCCAGATATATTTCAGGAACATATCCGGAAAGCCAAAGCTGCAACCAACAAACCATTTGGTGTTAATGTTCCTCTGCTATATCCTGAAATAGACCAGATAATGGATATCATCGTAAAGGAAGGTGTTAAAATTGTATTTACATCAGCTGGAAGTCCTAAAAAATGGACTCCTTTTTTAAAGAAACATGGAATTACAGTAGTGCACGTAGTATCAAGTGCATTTTTCGCTAAAAAATGTGAAGATGCTGGTGTTGATGCAGTTGTTGCCGAAGGTTTTGAGGCAGGAGGTCATAACGGAAGAGAGGAAACAACTACAATAACATTAATTCCTTCGGTTAGAAAAGCGATTCAATTGCCATTGATTGCAGCAGGCGGAATAGGATCTGGAGAGAGCATGTTATCGGCGATGGTGTTAGGGGCTGATGGTGTGCAAATAGGAACCCGTTTTGCAATATCTGAAGAATCGTCGGCTCACGAAAATTTTAAAAAATCGGTACTGGAACTAAGTGAAGGCGGAACAAAACTGGCTCTAAAAAAGTTAGCTCCTACTCGTTTGGTTAAAAATCATTTTTTCAATCAAGTGAATGAAGCGGAATGCAGAGGTGCATCCCCGGAAGAGATGAAGGAAATATTAGGAAAAGGCCGTGCTAAAAGTGGCATGTTTGAAGGAAATTTAGAGGAAGGCGAATTGGAGATTGGACAGGTTTCAGCCCTAATCAATAAAATACAACCGGTTTCTGAAATTATAGATCAAATAAAACAAGAGTATCAAGAAAGTCTGGCTCAATTGCAATCAGATAAATATACATTTTAAGACGTATCCATTCTTAAATCACAAAAGAAAAAATATGATCGAATTTGATAAATTTACACTTAAGAATGGCTTGCGGGTAATTGTGCATCGCGACGAAACCACCCCAATGGCTGCCGTAAATATATTATACAATATTGGAGCGAAAGATGAAAATCCTGAACGAACCGGATTTGCTCACCTTTTTGAACACTTAATGTTTGGAGGATCGGTTAACATTCCCAACTACGATGAACCCTTACAGTTGGTTGGCGGTGATAATAATGCGTGGACTAACAATGACATTACAAACTACTACCTGACTGTTCCCAAGGCAAATTTAGAAACGGCTTTTTGGTTGGAATCCGACAGAATGCTTAGTCTTGCTTTTAGCGAAAAAAGTCTTGAAGTACAGCGCAGTGTTGTTATCGAAGAATTTAAACAACGATATTTCAACCAGCCTTACGGTGATGTTTGGTTGCATCTTCGCCCTCTGGCTTATAAAGAGCATCCTTATCAATGGCCAACAATAGGAAAATCTATCGATCATATTGAAAAAGTTACTTTAGAGGAAGTTAAGGATTTCTTTTTTCACCATTACGCACCTAACAATGCAATAATGGTTGTTGCAGGAAATGTAGATACTCAACAAGTAAAAGAACTATCTGAAAAATGGTTTGCTCCAATTGAACGAAGAGAGGTTCCTGAAAGAAATCTTCCTGTAGAACCGGTTCAAAATGAATTTCGTAGTAAACGAATCGACAGTAATGTTCCTTTCGATGCCATTTATATGGCTTTCCATATGGGAAAAAGAATGGATGAAGATTTCTATATTGTTGACTTGGTTTCCGATGTATTATCCAACGGACAATCTTCCAGAATTTTCCAATCCTTAGTAAAAGAGAAGAATTTATTCTCCTCGATTGATGCATACATCACTGGTGAATTTGAGCCAGGATTATTTTTGGTAACAGGGAAACTTGTTGAAGGAGTTACCATGGAAAATGCAGAAGCAGCCATTTGGGAAGAATTGAATAGAATAGCTACGACAAAAGTTGATGCGTACGAACTTCAGAAAGTAAAAAACAAGGTGGAATCGACTTTGGTGTTTTCAGAAATCAGCTACTTGAACAAGGCTATGACTTTAGCTACACATGAATTACTTGGCGAAGCCGATGATATTAATAAAGAAGTAGATAAATATCAGAAAGTAAGTGTTGATGATATTTTAAATAGTTCAGCCAAACTTTTCAGAAAAGAAAATTGTTCTACACTCTACTACTACTCAAAAAAATAGGAATGGAAAATTTACATAGAAATACAGCTCCGAAATTCAAAACGGTAGACAGCATCGAAATTCTACCATCACAAAAACATTCGTTGAGCAATAATATTCCCGTTCACATTATCAGCGGTGGTAGTCAGGATGTTGTAAAAATAGAATTCATTTTTAATGCTGGAATTTGGCATCAGAAAAAGCCGTTAATTGCCACTTTAACAAGCACAATGCTTAACGAAGGAACCAATTCGATGACGGCATCTGAAATTGCAGAAAAATTTGATTTTTTAGGAGCTCACGTCGGGTTTTCAGCCAGCAAACATGATGCAAATGTTACGCTATACAGTTTAAAAAAACATTTTTCGGAGACTCTTACTTTAACCGCAGATCTGATTAAAGATTCCATTTTTCCAGAGAAAGAGTTCAGTACAATTCTAACCAATAAGAAACAGCAATATCAAATTGAACATCAGAAAACAAATGTTTTAGCTAAAGAGAAGTTTACACAGATGATTTATGGAGGAAATCATCCTTACTCAAATACCTATGACATTAGTGAATTTGATAATTGCAAAAGACAAGATATAATTGATTTCTACAAAAAACATTACACACCTAGCAATTGCCTCATAATAATAGCTGGTAAGGTGGATGATAATGTATTGGCTCAGGTTGATTATTTATTTGGTGAAGGTAAATGGACAGATCAAAGTAAATCTGCTGATTGTAAGCATGAAATCATAGAATCAAAAGAAAAATCAGCCTTCGTGTGCAAGAATGATGCTGTTCAATCTACGATTCGAATTGGTCGAAAACTATTTACAAAAACTCATCCGGACTATACAGGAATGCAACTCCTGAATTTAATATTAGGAGGCTATTTCGGATCGCGTTTAATGCAAAATATCCGAGAAGACAAAGGTTATACCTATGGAATCAACTCCATTATAATCTCACATTTAAAAGATGGCCATTTTACGATTGTTACTGAAGTTGGTGCCGAAGTTTGTAAAGCTGCAGTTCAAGAGATATTCATTGAAATTGAACGACTAAGGGAAGAAATCGTCTCAGAAGAAGAACTAACTTTAGTGAAAAACTATATTTCCGGCGAAATGCTTAGGAATTTAGACAGCCCTTTTGCCTTATCAGATGGTTTAAGAGGAAACTTACCATTTGGCTTTGACAACAGCTATTTCCAGAAGTTTATTAAAGATCTAAAGGCAGTTACAGCTAAAAAATTACTTGATTTGGCAAATGAATATTTAAAACCTGAAGATTTATACCTGATAGTAAGTGGACCAAAGGAATGTGAAGAAGCAATTGTATTTCCCAAGTAATCCTTTTTTTACCAACAAGATTATTTATTGATTTAACATCTAATAAATTGTTGTAAAACTTCATATATCTGAGATTATAATATTAAAAAAAGGCAAACAAGTCCTTTATTTAATGTTAGAAAATTATTAGATTTCGGTACATTTAAGCAAAGCAATAAACAACGCGAAATAAATAGGTTTTTATGAGTGGTGAGACCGAAAAAGATAAACAACTAATACTTGATGCTTACGAGGAACTTTTAAAGCATTGCAAAAGAAGTCGCGAAGCTGAAAGTAAGCAGATAATAGATAAGGCTTTTCATTTTGCATGGGAAGCTCATAAAGGTGTGCGCCGTAAATCTGGAGAACCTTATATTTTACACCCTATTTCGGTCGCTCAAATTGTGGCTAAAGAAATGAGCCTGGGAACCAAATCCATTGTAGCAGCGTTGTTGCATGATGTTGTTGAAGATACAGAATACACTCTCGATGATATTCAAAATCACTTTGGCGAAAAAATAGCTCAAATTGTTGATGGTCTTACCAAAATATCAGACGTATTTGATCAACAAACTTCGATGCAGGCAGAGAATTTCAGAAAAATGCTTTTAACACTATCGGACGATCTAAGGGTTATTCTGATAAAAATGGCGGACAGATTGCATAATATGCGTACTCTGAACTCCATGCCTTTGCGCAAACAAATGAAAATTGCCGGAGAAACTCTATTCCTTTTTGCTCCTTTGGCACATCGAATGGGCTTATATGCTATTAAATCGGAATTGGAAGATTTAAGTCTGAAATATGAACATCCTGATGATTTTGAAAATATTTCGAAAAAAATAGTAGAGCAAGAAGAAAGACAACTAAAAATAATTCGAAAGATAATAGCTCCTATTAAGGCGAAACTTAAAGAAGCAGATATTAAATGCACCATTAAGAACAGACCCAGATCAATTTTCTCAATTTGGAATAAGATTGAAACTCAGAACAAGAGTATTGAAGAAATTTACGATCTTATTTCTGTTCGAGTTGTTTTCAAACCTGATCCAAATATCTCGGAGAAAAATCAATGCTGGAATATCTATTCACTCATTACTGATATTTACAAACCTAAACCTGAACGTATCAGAGATTGGGTTAGTACGCCTAAAGCCAACGGTTATCAAGCATTGCACGTAACAGCAATGGGGCCTCAAGGAGATTGGATCGAATTTCAAATCCGAACAGAGAAGATGGATGATATTGCAGAAAAAGGCTTTGCTGTTCATTCGAAATACAATACAAGTGGCTCTGGCGAATCAGAATTAGACAAATGGCTTACCGATGTTCGTGAAATTTTAGATAATCCCGAAGCTGATGCTATGGCTTTTCTGGACGAATTTAAATTGAATTTATTTTCAAAGGAAATTCAGGTTTTTACACCCAAAGGTCACATTCGCACATTACCGAAAAAAGCTACAATACTTGACTTTGCCTACGACATTCATACCGATATTGGAAATCACTGTATTGGTGCGAAAGTAAATCATAGACTGGTACCATTGAGCCATGAATTAAAAAGTGGTGATCAGGTTGAAATTTTAACCTCTGAAAAACAGGTGCCAAAATACGAATGGATCGAATTTGTAATCACCGCCCGAGCAAAGTCGAAAATTAAATCAGCCTTTAAAAGAGAGAGAAAAGAATACACCTTTAAAGGGGTTCGAATGATTGAAGATCAATTGCTGGATAGTGGTCTTAAATTAAATGCGAATGCATTTCGCAAAATGCTGGAATATTACAAACTCTCGAATAAAGAAGAATTGTTTTACAAGGTTGGATTAGGAAAAATAGATATTAATGAAATTGATGGCGTAGTTCGAAAAAAATCGAAAAGTAAATTCATTAAGTATTGGAAACTTCAGTTTTTTGGTGACTCGAAGGGGAATAATGAAAAAGAAGTTCTTGAAATTCCTGACACAAAACCAGAACTTGATAAAAAGAAAACTCTTATGCTTACAGAATTAGCAACTAACGAGAGTTATAAAATAGCAACTTGTTGCAAGCCAATACCTGGCGACGAAGTTCTTGGCTATCTGGACATGGCCAATAATGTGACCATCCATAAAAGGAAATGTCCCAATGCATTAAAATTAATGTCGAGCCAAGGTGATCGGATTCTTGCCGCAGACTGGACCAGTCATAGATTAATGTCTTTTTTGGCCATTATCGAATTAACAGGAATCGATAAAATTGGCATTGTGAATGAAGTTACAAATGTTATTTCAAAAGATCATGATGTAAATATGCGATCATTGCACTTTGAAAGTCATGATGGTGTGTTTGAGGGCTTAATCCATCTCTATGTTCACAATACTGAAGATCTTAACAATTTAATTTTGAAACTAATTAAGGTAAAAGGTCTTGATAATGTGAAACGTATCGAAAATATTGAAGAATACAGCTAAATTAAAATTTATTCTAAATAAGCTTTTAGTTCTAAAAAAAATCAGTATTTTAGACCCATTATTTTAAATTAGATTAGATAACAAATAGGTTATTTTTGATATGAGCAACGAAGACACTAAAGAAATTGTTAAGAAGATGTTTACAGAATATCTTCAAAAAAAGGGACATCGAAAGACCCCCGAAAGATATGCCATACTTGATGAGATATATTCACGGGAAGGACACTTCGATATTGAATCTCTTTATATCTTTATGAAAAACAAAAACTATCGTGTTAGTCGAGCGACGCTATACAACACTATAGATCTTCTTTTGGATTGTAAATTGGTTGTTAAACACCAATTTGGTAAAAACATTGCTCAATTCGAAAAAGCATATGACAGCAACAAGCACGATCATTTAATTTGTACTCGTTGTGGTAAAGTTCTTGAGTTTTGTGATACTCGTTTGGAAGATGTTCGTAAGAATGTTTCCGATGATATGGACTTTAAAGTTTCACATCACTCCTTATATATCTACGGAATTTGCCAAGAATGTAGAAAACTAGAAAACGACTAAGTTTATCAACAATTAATATCTTTCAAAAACCTCTTTAAACAAGAGGTTTTTTTATGCCTGTGATTGACTTATTAACAACAGTCATTTCCCAACGGCAAAATGAAAATAATTATTACCTTTGACTGTTAAAACTTGTAACCATTCTTCAAGCTTTAACATAATTACACGAGCCGTTTTATAAATTCAAAATAATATTGGTTTGGATATTTACTTGTTAAGATTTACTATCAAATTATTAGACAGATGAAAGTTGATGTACTTTTAGGCCTCCAATGGGGAGATGAAGGTAAAGGAAAAGTTGTGGACGTACTGACCCCAAAGTACGATTTTATCACCCGTTTTCAGGGTGGACCCAACGCCGGACACACTTTAGAATTTAATAAAATAAAGCATGTTCTGCATACTATCCCTTCCGGTATCTTCCGTGATGATAAGATTAATGTTATTGGAAACGGTGTTGTAATCGATCCAGTAATTTTTAAAAAAGAAATTGAAGGAATAAAAAAACTTGGAATCGATCTATCCAAAACCTTATTTATTTCGAAGAAGGCTCATTTAATATTACCTTCTCACCGAATTCTTGACGCAGCATCAGAAGCAGCAAAAGGAAAATCGAAAATTGGCTCAACCCTTAAAGGAATTGGACCAACCTATATGGATAAAACCGGTAGAAACGGTTTACGTGTAGGAGACATCAACTTAAACTTCAAGGAAAAATACGATTCTTTAGTTGGCAAGCATCGTTTAATGCTCGACAAACTTTACGAGTTCGATTACGATCTTTCTGAGTATGAAGCTGAGTGGTTCGAAGGAATTAAAGTTTTAGCTGAATTTCAATTAATAGATAGCGAGCAATTTCTTAATGATGCTCTTAAAGAAGGAAAATCAATCCTTGCTGAAGGTGCTCAAGGAACTTTGTTAGATGTTGATTTTGGTTCATATCCATTTGTAACTTCATCGAATACTATTTGTGCCGGAGCTTGTACTGGTTTAGGTGTTCCTCCAAATAAAATTGGTAGAGTAATTGGTATTTTTAAAGCTTATTGTACAAGAGTCGGTATGGGACCATTCCCAACGGAACTTTTCGATGCAGATGGAGATTTACTAAGAGCTAAAGGAAATGAATTTGGATCAACAACAGGACGTCCCAGAAGATGCGGTTGGTTGGATTTAGTTGCCTTGAAATATTCAATCATGATTAACGGTGTTACCGAATTGACTATGATGAAATCGGATGTAATGGACGATTTTGATACCATTAAAATTTGTACTTCGTATATTGTAAATGGTGAAGAAGTTGAGCACATTCCTTATGAAATGACAGCGGAAATTAAACCTGTTTACACAGAGTTTAAGGGCTGGAAAACAGATATGACTGCTGTTGCTCATGAAAATGAATTTCCAGAAGAATTCAATTCTTATATTGATTTTATTGAAAAAGAAACAGGTGTACCTGTGAAAATTGTTTCTGTTGGTCCAAACAGAGCTCAAACTATTGAAAGAATGCTTGATTAATTAAGCACAAGAATAGAGTCTAATAAGACTCACAAAAAAACCTGTTTGAACTATCAAACAGGTTTTTTTTATATCCTTTTTCATTTCTTTATTTACTCACACTCTTAATTGATCCTAAATCCGGATAAAATTCGATGCCGTAATTTTCGTTTAGCAATACTTCTGCAGGCATGCTAACTATTTTTCCAAACTGTGCAATCGACATTCTATTCTTAAATAAAATTTCTTTTCCATTTAAAATAGATACATCTGCCATTCCTGGAATTCGGTAAAATATTTGCTTTTGAGGAATAAGCTCAACATTTGGGATAATTACCAACTCTCTTGTTACTTCCAAATTTTTAAAATCGACACGAATTGGTCTTCCTCCCAAGTCATTGACTCCTACCGGACCATCTTGCGGAGACATTCGGAAAATCACGCCACCATTTTCACCATTTTTAGGAGTATATAAAAACTGAAAACTCTCTAAAAAGCCAACTTTCTTACCAATGAATAGAGACACGTAATCATTTTCTAATTTTTCCAATTCTTTAATAATTATCTCATAAGCCATTCCGTCCGGAGGTAATACCTCATAATTTGCAGTTAATATTTTGAACCTTCTTTTTCTTAACTTAAATATCTGATGAGCGGCTTCTTCTGCTTTTTCCTCGATTGTTTTTGCCAAGGCTTGCTTTTCCAGTACCGGAACTTTTACAAAAGCGGTATCAGTTTCCAACACTTTAAAAACAGTATCCTCTTTATATTTTATTACTGGGTCAATTGAGAATTCTCCGTATTCTATATTAATCTTATCATCAGTAATGAAAACCAATTCTTTTTCTTCTTTCAACATCATTTTTTTATCCAAATTAAAACCTCTTATTAATCCAGCAGGAGTTAAAGAAATTAAACTTGGTTCATAATCCACGGAAGTGGTGATTTTATGATATTGTTCCGGATCTACTTCTCCATGAGTAGAAACATCAATCGATTTTAGTTCCCACTCTACTCCATCGGCAGTAACAACATCCGAAATATTCAGGTATTTCTTTGCGTAATCGGCAAAAGGACCTCTTTTTAAAACTATTTTTTCTGCCGTAACATTAAGTTTCACCACTGTTTGAGGCAATGCATACACTACTGTACTTGGAGTTTCCAATGTTCTTCTTTTTTGCGCACTGGTGTTCCACTGACAAAAAATTACAACAAGCAATACCAATAAAGGTCTAAGAATCATTCGGTTCATCACAATCTATATTTTTTTTGTTTACAACTAACTAATAAAAACTAACGTTGATTTTTGAATAACTAATATGCAGAGATTATCATTTTTTTAAATACAACCATGCTTTTGGCAAATAATCGATAATATCGCTGGCAGTTAATGCCTCCACTCCAACATCAACGGAAGCCAAATCGCCCGCTAAACCATGCAAATAAGCACCGATTATGGCTGCAATGTGAGATGAATATCCCTGCGAAAGTAAAGATAATATTATTCCAGTTAACACATCACCACTACCAGCAGTTGCCATACCCGGATTCCCTGTAGGATTAAAATAACAACTTCCTTCGGGGCAACAAATAGCCGTGTATGCACCTTTTAACATCAAGGTTAGTCCGTGCGCCTTTGCAAATTCACGTTGCATGCAATTACGGGTATAACTATCACCACTTTTACCTACCAAGCGTTCAAACTCCCTAACATGAGGCGTGAAAATACTACCCATTGGCAATTCTTTTTTTAATTCTGGATGTTCGCTAATAATATTTATAGCATCCGCATCTATTACCAGCGGTACTTTTACCTCTTTCAACAAATTAACTATTGCCCGAAAAGAATTTTGCTTTTTATCGATTCCTGGACCAATGGCTACCGCTTTAAACTGGCTTAACTCCGGATACTCTGTAAAAATAATATCCGATCGATCGATACTAACCATGGCTTCGGGAACGGCTGTCTGCATTATCTGATAACCCAAACGCGGAATGTGCGATGTTAACAAACCAATTCCTGACCGTAAACTAGCTCGGGAGGCCAATATAGCTGCCCCCATTTTTCCATAGCTGCCACTTATCAGCAATCCGTGACCGTAGGTTCCCTTATGATCGAATTTCTTTCTTGGCATCAGTAAAGATTTCACAAACTCTTTACTCAAGACTTTGTAAGCAGTTGTTTTTGAACTGATAATGTCAGGATGCAAACCAATTGATATTATTTCCCACTCTCCTACATAAATTTCATTTTCAGGAAAAAGAAAAGCCAATTTTGGAAACTGAAAGCTTAAAGTAAAATCAGCACGAACAATACCTCTCAAATTATTTTTTGAATTATCCTCTGCCATCAAGCCCGATGGAATATCAATTGCAACAACATTTGCATCACTTGCATTAATTGCATTTACAACATCCAAAGCGAATCCCTCTATTGGTCTCGATAATCCCGATCCAAAAATTGCGTCAATAACAATATCGTCTTTAAAAAGCCAAGGCATTGAATCAATAGATGTCATTTCATACAAATCCAAAGTATTTAAAATCCGTATGCATTCCAAATTAGCTTCCGCATCAGCCGATATTTTATCACTAATTTGAAGTACAAATACTTCAACTGAGTAATTTCCACCTGCCAACATGCGCGCCAAGGCCAATCCATCACCACCATTATTCCCAGGACCGACAAAGATTTTGCAATTTTGCGGAGCAGGAAAACGATCAGTAATCCATTTGTAAATTTCACCAGCAGCTCTTTCCATTAAATCAATAGAAGAAATTGGTTCATTTATAATGGTGTAAGCATCAATTTCGGCAACCTGTTTGGCAGTAAATATTTTCATTGTTATCAAGTTTTTAATTGTAAAATGATACACTATTCCTAAGTTAATAAACAGAGATGTAAAATCTGACATGAATTAAATACTTCAAGCATTAAATTTAAGCTTGCTTTCACTACAGCATATTCGTTTCAATTCATTAAGGTTTGGGTACAACTATCAAAGATACTAAACTTTCAATAATTGAATATGCTTACGAAAACGTTTTAAATAGATTCATTTTGGTAACAAATCGTTACTCTCTTCTGTTTTTTTCTATATATTTGTCAATCTTAAAACCGAAACTTACTTTTATAATTAAAAACTAACATTTATGTTTAAAGGACATCCTAAAGGACTTATTCCTGCCGCTTTAGCAAACATGGGAGAACGATTTGGCTTCTACACCATGATGGCTATTTTGGTATTATTTTTACAAGCAAAATTTAATTTAGATGGAGCTAATGCTGGTATTATTTACTCTATTTTCTATTTTTCGATTTACATCTTAGCATTAGTCGGAGGTGTTATCGCTGATAAAATTAACAACTTCAAAGGTACCATTCTAACTGGTTTAGTTATGATGGCTGCTGGTTATGTTATTCTAGCAATACCTACACCTACACCAGTAGCCAGTGTTCCATTTTACCTAACTATTACATTAATTGGATTATTTGTAATTGCTTTTGGTAATGGCCTTTTTAAGGGAAACCTTCAAGCTTTAGTTGGCCAAATGTATGATTCTCCTGAGTATGAAAAACTGAGAGATTCTGGGTTCTCATTATTCTATATGTTTATCAATGTTGGTGGTATTTTTGCTCCAATTGCGGCTATTGTGATGAGAAACTGGTGGTTAGGTAAAAATCAATTACAATATGATGCAAGTTTACCTGAATATTGCCATAGTTTCATTAATGGTAATATTTCTGATGCTTCAATGGCTACATTTCAAGAGTTTGCTGATAAAGCAAGTGGAGCACCTGTTGCTGATTTAGCTGAATTTGCAAATAGGTACTTAAATGTATTTAACACTGGTTTCCATTATGCTTTTGGAACGGCAATTTTTGCGATGGTTATCTCAATTTTAGTATTCATCAAAAACAAAAAACAATTTCCAAATCCAAAAGGATCAGAGGAAGCTGCAAAAGGTTCCGGTTATACTAAAGAGGAAGTAAAGATGGAAGCTAAGGAAATTAAACAACGTATGTATGCTTTATTAGCTGTGTTCTCTGTTGTTATTTTCTTTTGGTTCTCTTTCCACCAAAATGGATTAACATTAACATTATTTGCTAAGGATTACACCTTACTTCAAATAGGAAGCTGGGATTTTTCAGTAGAAATTTTCCAATCAATGAATCCAATCTTTGTAGTAGGATTAACTCCTATTTTAGTAGGTATCTTCGGTTGGTTACGAGCTAGAGGTATGGAACCTTCAACTCCAAAGAAAATCGCTATAGGTATGGGGATCGCTTGTTTGGCTTTTGTTGTTATGATGTTAGGCTCATTCGGTTTACCATTATGGGAAACTATTACTCCATCTGCAGGTGGTACTCCACTTATGGATTCTCAGCGTGTTGCTCCTTACCTATTACTAGGAACTTATTTCATTTTAACTGTTGCTGAACTTTTTATCAGCCCAATGGGTATTTCTTTTGTTTCTAAAGTTGCCCCTCCTCAGTACCAAGGGCTGATGCAAGGTGGATGGTTAGGTGCTACTGCACTAGGAAATGGATTATTATGGATCGGCGCAGTATTATATCAGACTATCCCAGTTTGGATGACTTGGAGTATTTTCGTTATCGCTACAGCAATCTCGATGTTTACAATTATTTTTATGGTAAAATGGTTAGAAAGAGTTTCTAAATAAACTAATCAGAAATATATCTAAAACCGCCTCACATTGGGGCGGTTTTTTTTATGCCTGCAACTCTCCAATCAAATATTCTATACACCAATCAATAAAATCAAATAGAATTCTTTCATCCTATTTCAGACATAAAGGTATTTTATATTATATTTGTCCCTATTCAAAACTATTCTAAATAATACCGATAGATATTTAATTTTAAAATCATATAAAACACATGTTTGAAAAACTTAAAAAACGTTGGGAGATCACCTCTAACATCCAATTAATTCTTATTCTTATCACCTTTTCGGTTACCGGAAGTCTTTCTGTTATGGTTCGCAAGCCCGTTTTTGAGTACATGTCCATTGGACCAGATACCAACCTCCTGATTAAAGTTTTCATGAGTATTTTAATCATTACCCCAACCTATCAGGTATTCTTACTAATTGTTGGCAGTCTGTTAGGTCAATTCCGCTTTTTTTGGAAATTCGAGAAGAAAATGCTGAGCCGTTTTATTCCGAAAAAGAAAGAACAACCGCTATCCTAGAAAAACGATACTGAACCAGAACACAATCACACTCATATGAATAAAGAAATAATCGCCGAAAAATTTCGCCAATTACAAGATAGAATATGCAAAGCCATTGAAACAACCGATGGGAAAGCTATTTTTATTCAAGATAATTGGGACCGCGAAGGAGGTGGTGGCGGCAGGAGTCGGGTAATTAAGAATGGGGAAATTATTGAAAAAGGCGGAGTTCAATTCTCTGCTGTTCACGGCGAATTACCAGAGAAAATAAAAACCAAACTTAAACTTTCCGATTCAAATTTCTTTGCTACAGGGGTATCACTAATCATGCATCCCGAAAACCCACATGTACCAATTATTCACATGAATGTTCGTTACTTCGAATTAGAGGATGGCAACTATTGGTTTGGTGGTGGTATTGATCTTACTCCTATTTATATAAATGTAGATCAAGCCAAATATTTTCACCGGAAACTGAAAGAAGTATGCGATCGTTATCATCCTGAATATTATTCTAAATTTAAAAACTGGGCCGATGATTATTTTTATTTACCCTTTCGGGATGAAACACGCGGTGCCGGAGGTATTTTCTTTGATCAACTAAATGGAACAGATGGTTTAAGTAAAGTGGAGATTTTTAATTTCATAATGGATGTAGGTAATTTATTCGCACCTCTATATTGCGGAATAATGAGCCAGAACAAAGAGGAAAGCTATTCGGAAAAAGAAAAAGACTGGCAATTGCACCGACGAGGAAGATATGTAGAATTTAATCTGGTGCTTGACAAGGGAACCAAATTTGGATTAGACACCAATGGAAGAACAGAATCGATTTTGATCAGCATGCCTCCTGAAGTGAAATGGACCTACCAATACACAATTGAAAGCGATTCCAAAGAAGAACTAACACTTTCTCTTCTAAAAAAAGGAATTAATTGGGTGGAATAAGTGCAATCACTATTATTTCTCAAATCAAAAAACAAATCGCAGTTTGATTTGTTTAGTAGTGGAAGAAAAATTTTATTACTTTAAGCTGGGAAATAGCATAACATTTCCCTTTTGTCTCAATAATTAACGCGATTATCATGTCAAAAAAAACTACTGTTTTACTCCTTAATTTAGGAACACCAAAAAGTCCTAACGTATCTGATGTTCGTAAATATCTTTTTGAATTTCTAAATGATCCGAGAGTAATTGACATTCCATGGTTATTGCGCAAAATATTAGTGAACCTTATTATTGTTCCTTTTCGAGCCAAAGGTTCATCAAAAATCTATAAACAAGTATGGACAAAAGATGGATCACCATTACTAATTTATGGCGAGAAAGTAAAAGATTTGCTTCAAAAGGAACTGGATTCCAATTTTACTGTTGAATTGGCCATGCGCTATGAACAACCATCAATGAAGAGCGTTCTGGATAAAATACAAAAGGATATGCCACAGCGGCTAATTATTCTGCCAATGTATCCGCAATACGCTTCCTCATCAACAGGCTCAACTTTTCAGAAGGCAATGGAAATTATCAAATCATGGGAAGTTATTCCTGATGTCAGATTTATTAATCAATTCTTCGACCATGAAGGATATCTGGAAACTATTGTTGAAAATGCACAAAAGAATGATTTAAACGATTTTGATCATTTTATATTCTCCTACCACGGTTTACCAATTCGCCAAATAAACAAAGTTCATCCTAACCGGAATTGTTTTAAATGCGATTGTCACAAAAAGTTCATTCCGGAAACAGATTACTATTGCTATCGCTCGACCTGCTTCGAGACCAGTCGCTTATTGGCTGAGAAATTATCTATTCCTAAAGAAAAATACACGGTTTCTTTTCAATCCCGATTGAACAAAAACTGGTTGGAACCTTTCTCTGATAAGATTGTGGAAGAAAAAGCCAAAAAAGGAGCTAAAAAGATTCTTGTTTTCAGTCCTGCGTTTGTTGCTGATTGCTTGGAAACAACAGTTGAAATTGGGATTGAATATAGAGAAATTTTCGAAAAAAATGGTGGAGAGAAATTAGTTTTGGTTGAAAGTCTAAACGATCATCCGAAATGGATTGCCACCTTAAAGGATTTGGTTTTAAAAGCATAATCACGATACTTAAAAACAGCTTAAATCAGTCTCAGATTATTTAAAATAATTTTATCTAAATCGGCGAAAACTCCCAAAAATACATGGACGGACTGCACTCCTTAAAGCCTTCCGAAAGGTAAAGATTTTGAGCTGTTTGATTGTCGTTGCGAACTTCTAAAGTTATTTTGCAACAATCTCTGTTTCTGGCAATGGCCTTAACAGACTGCATTAAGAACCTCCCCACTCCTTTTCCACGATAATCTGGCAAGACAATGAGATCATGAATATTAATAAGGGAAGACATTTGAAAGGTAGAAAAATTCACAAAACAATTGGCCAAAGCAATATATCCCCCATCAATTTTCACTAACACACCAATATAATTGGCCTGATTTTTTAAACCTTTTACTAAATCTTGAAAGGAATCAACATGCAAGGGTTTTTCACAACCCATCCGATCCAACATATACGTATTCATTAAATTGAACAATGCAGTCTGATGATTTTGATCATCAAGATTCAACTCTACAAAGGAATAAGAAAGTGTGGTCATATTTTCAGTTTGTAAAAGTCTTTATCGTTTCGGTACTAATTTTAAAATTTACACTTTAAAACGCCAGGTCTCAATCTCATATTTTTTCACTCTTGTTCCCAACATTCTTTCTGTAACACAAAGTAATTCAGCCGCTTTCGTCACATTCCCCGACGTTGTAGTAAGTGCGTCACGAATCAATTGTTTTTCAAGTTGTTCAACCACAACCATCATACCACCTTCCATTGTACTGTTTGTTGAATCTGCCGTTTGAAGAGTTGGAGGCAGATCATAGCTATGAACTACATTATCCTTGGCCATAATGCACGATCGTTCAATTACATTTTCAAGTTCCCTAATGTTACCAGGCCAACGATGAACCATCAACATATTTAATGCAGATGTTGTTATTCTTTTAATTTGAAAATTATTCTTCCGATTAAATTTATCGATAAAATGATCCACCAAAATGGGAATATCATCTCTTCTATGTCGTAAAGGAGGTATGAATATTGGGAAAACATTTATCCTATAATAAAAATCCTCTCTAAAATCACCCTTCTCGATTAGCTCCTCCAAATTACGATTTGTTGCAGCTACTATTCGCACATTCACTTTAATGGTTTTAGAACCACCCACTCGTTCAAATTCCCTTTCCTGTAAAACCCGTAACAATTTCACTTGCGTAGATAAAGGCAAGTCACCTATTTCGTCGAGAAATAATGTACCGCCATCAGCCAATTCAAATCTTCCTTTTCGCATTTGATCAGCTCCAGTATAGGCCCCTTTTTCATGTCCAAAAAGCTCACTCTCGATTAAGCTTTCTGGCAATGCCGAACAATTCACTTTAATAAGCTTATGATCCTTTTGTTTGCTTTTATTATGTATTTCCTCTGCAAACAGCTCTTTTCCAATCCCACTTTCACCGCGTAATAAAACCGTACTATTTGTTTGAGCCACCCGATTTACCAAAGCGTACAAATCACACATCTTACCCGAGTTTCCAATAATGTTATGCGGCTTACGGCTATCGAGCTGACTTTGTAATTCTCTATTGTGCTCTCGTAATGCTTCTAATTCTTCAACTTTACCTTGCTTATAACGAGCCGTTTTTGCAATCATCGATCCAACAATACTTAATAGTTGAATATCCTCATTAACCGAAATGTTGGAATTGTAAATTCTTACCACACTTAAAGCTCCAGTAACCACATTATCGAGCAAAAGTGGCACACAAATAAATGTTAATTCCTGTCCATCTTTAGTAAGCTCCGTTTTAATCTTGTTGATAAAAAGTTTCGATTTTGATATTTCTGAAATTACAACTGGTCTGGCCAATTCAACAACCTTACCAATAATCCCTTCACCCAAATCATACTTTCCTCTTGCTTGCTGCGACACACTTAAACCATATGCTGCCTCAATCATCATTCGGTTTGTGTGCCGATTGAAAATGGTGATAAAACTTCTTTCGGCATTCAAGTGTTTCACCAAACAGGATAAGATTGGTGACAAATCCTTTTTTAATTCATTACTGTTTAAAAGTCGTTGGCTTATATCGAAAAGAAGAGACATCTCACTAAAACCATAACATTCGTCGCCAGCTTTATTACATTTTAAACTCATATTCGAATATTTAAGGGGATACTCTTGCAAAATTACATAAAAAATAAGACCCACTTATCCAAAACACACCCCACTTCGCTTATTTATGCTTATTTTAAATACCAACCCTTTCCTTAGGGGGTTGTCAGGCGTTAATGATATGCCTTTTACAACAAGCGCCCCACTAAAACAACCCCTAATACATAAGAACCGCTTTTAATAGAGTTCCGAGTCCTCACTTCAAATTTTGTATAAATACATTTTTGTATGAAAAAAATAATAAAATAGATAGCAATCCCTTACTGAATCAACAATAATACACTAAGATTCAAATATGTACTTAAAAACTAAATTTCTTACAATTCTGTAGGATTTCGACGCGCGATTAATGAACACCAAACTCCAGTAAACCCACATAACTATTTCGCATACACTATATTACAGACTACAAAGCACCAGGATTAGCCAACTCCAAAAAGCAAATGGTACGCTTTATGAATACGGTTTGTCAACTATTAACAAATAATATAATTGATATGAGAAAAATTGCCATTTACGGAAAAGGTGGAATTGGAAAATCAACAACCACACAAAATACAGTTGCAGGTTTAGTTGAAGCTGGAAAAAATATCATGGTTGTTGGATGCGATCCAAAAGCCGACTCTACTCGACTATTGCTTGGAGGATTGGCTCAAAAAACAGTTCTGGACACACTGCGTGAAGAAGGAGAAGATGTTGATTTGGATGATATTGTTATTCCAGGTTACGGTGGAGTAAGATGTGTAGAATCAGGTGGACCTGAGCCAGGCGTTGGTTGTGCTGGTCGTGGAATTATTACCTCGATTAACATGCTGGAACAACTAGGTGCCTGGGATGAAAAATACGAAATAGACTACACATTCTACGATGTTCTTGGTGATGTGGTTTGCGGTGGTTTCGCAATGCCGATTCGAGAAGGAAAAGCGGAAGAAATTTACATTGTTGTTTCGGGTGAGATGATGGCCATGTATGCTGCAAACAACATCTGTAAAGGAATTCAAAAATATGCACAGAATGGAGCTGTTCGTTTGGGAGGTTTAATTTGCAACTCGCGTAATGTTGATCACGAAAGTGAAATGATTGAAGAATTAGCTCGAAAATTAGGTACACAAATGATTCACTTTGTTCCTCGTGACAATGTTGTTCAAAGAGCTGAAATTCATCGTAAAACAGTGATTGAATATGAGCCAGAACATGGTCAGGCAGATCAATATCGTAAATTATCCAATGCCATAGATTCTAATGAAATGTTTATAATTCCGACACCTCTGGAAATGGAAGAACTTGAAAAACTTCTAATCGATTTTGGTATTGACGCCTAATAAATCCTACTCAAATTAACAAAACACATAATCCAAAACATTTAAAACAATACAGACTATGTTAATGATAAAAGCAATAATTCGTCCTGAAAAAACCAATAAAGTCTTAAAAGCTCTATTCGAATCAGGATACATCGCTGTAACAAAAATGCCAGTGGTTGGTCGCGGTAAGCAACGAGGAATAAAAATCGGTGATGTTACTTACGATGAACTACCTAAGGAAATGCTAATAATGGTTATAAAAGATGAAGACAAAGACTTCGCCATCAGTACCATTCTGGATGCTGCCAAATCATCACCCAAAGGAGCCTTTGGTGATGGGAAAATATTTGTATCCCCAGTTGATGAAGCTTACACAATAAGTAGAGGCACCAAAGAATTATAAATCTAAAAACTCGAAGGTATGAAGTGTATAATGTCCATTATCAAAATTAATAAAATGAACAAAACCAAAAGGGCTTTACGTGATGCCGGATTTTCTTCGATGACTGCAACAGGTAGTGTTTTCGGACGTGGCAAAGGTCTTTGGGATGCTAAAGTTTTAGAAGGTGTGAAGAATGATCAACCGGAAGCATTAGAGCTTTTAGGAAAAGAACCAAGACTTCGCCCTCAACGCGTACTTCAAGTTGTTGTTCCAGACCATAAAGTATCAGAATGTATTGAAACAATAATTGAAGCAAACCAATCAAAAACCCCAGGAGATGGTAAAATTTTCGTTTTGCCTGTAAATGAAGCGATACGTGTAAGAACTGCAGAAAGCGGTGATCAAGTTCTGGATAATTAAACGAAAAGCTATGGTAAAAAAATTAGATATAACACAGGGCTTGCCTGATCCTTCGAAAGTGATGGATGAAATATTGGCAAAATACCCTACAAAAATTGCCAGAAAACGCCAAAAATCATTGGTAATTAACGAACCTGGTGAAGGAAAAGAAATTCAAGCGAACGTAAGAACCATTCCTGGAATTATTACTCAAAGAGGATGTACTTACGCTGGATGTAAAGGGGTGATTTTAGGCCCAACCAGAGATGTGATCAATCTGGTTCACGGGCCTATTGGTTGCAGTTTTTACGCGTGGCTGACAAGAAGAAACCAAACCAGACCTGCTGAAGGAGAAGATAACTTCATTACCTACAGTTTTTCTACTGACATACAAGATTCAAACATTGTATTTGGTGGTGAAGCAAAACTAAAAGATGCAGTTCGTGAAGCATTCGAAATATTTAAACCCAAAGCAATTGGTATTTTCTCGACCTGTCCTGTTGGTCTGATTGGAGATGACGTGCATGCCGTATCCCGTGAAATGAAAGAGGAATTGGGAATTAATATTTTTGGTTTCAGTTGCGAAGGTTATCGTGGAGTATCTCAGTCGGCCGGTCACCACATTGCAAACAATGGAATCTTCAAAAATGTAATAGGTAACAACAACAAAGATCGAATCGGAAAATTCCAAATCAATCTGCTGGGTGAATACAATATTGGCGGTGATGCTTTTGAGCTGGAAAGATTATTTGATGAAGCAGGAATCACTTTGTTATCCACTTTTAGTGGAAACTCGACTATCGAAAGCATGGAGTACTCCCACACGGCCGATCTGAACCTAATTATGTGTCACCGATCCATCAATTACATTGCTGAGATGATGGAAGAAAAATATGGCATTCCTTGGGTGAAAGTTAGTTTTATTGGAGCAGAAGGAACCACTAAAGCTCTTCGAAAAGTCGCTGAATATTTTGATGATGCTAAGCTAAGTGCGAAAGTAGAAGAGATTATTGAGCGGGAGATGAAGAAAGTGGAAGTAGTTAGAAAAGCTGTGAAAGCAAAAACAGAAGGCAAATTAGCCATGATGTTCGTTGGAGGTTCTAGAGCTCACCATTATCAGGATTTATTTAAAGAGATCGGTGTAACCACAGTATCGGCGGGATATGAATTTGCTCACCGTGACGATTATGAAGGTAGAGATGTTATTCCAAGCATTAAAATTGATGCCGACACCCGAAACATTGAAGATTTAACTGTTGAAAAAGACATTGAATTATATCGTGAAGATTTAGCTGTAAAAAAAGAAAAACTACTTAAAAGTGGTTACGAATTCAGCAACTATGACGGTATGATGCCTGAAATGAAAAAGAACTCATTGGTTATTGATGATATCAACCACTGGGAAACTGAAAAACTAATTGAATACTATAAACCTGATCTTTTTTGTGCAGGCATTAAGGAAAAATATGTAGTGCAAAAATCAGGAGTTCCATTAAAACAATTACACAGTTACGATTACGGTGGACCCTATGCCGGCTATGAAGGCGCCATTAATTTCTATTTGGAAATGGAGCGCATGCTCTGTACCAGAATCTGGAAAATGGTGACTACACCTTGGAAAACCGACCCTGAAATTGTTGGAAGTTTTGCCATTAACGAATAAAGGAGGACAAATACATGTTATTAAATCATACAACAAGTAAAATAGTAGAAAGAAAGGCTTTAACGGTAAATCCAGCGAAGACCTGTCAGCCTATTGGTGCAATGTATGCGGCATTAGGAATACACGGATGTTTGCCTCACAGTCATGGCTCACAAGGGTGCTGTTCTTACCATAGAAGCACTTTAACCCGTCATTACAAAGAACCTGTAATGGCTGCAACCAGTTCTTTTACTGAAGGTGCATGCGTTTTTGGCGGACAGTCAAACTTACTGCAGGCAATCACGAATATTTTTACAATATACGAGCCAGATATAATTGCAGTGCATTCCACTTGCTTGTCGGAAACCATTGGCGATGACTTAAGTCAAATTGTAGGTAAAGCAGCTTCCGAAGGACAAATACCAGAAGGAAAGCATGTTATTCAGGCTCCAACCCCTAGCTACGTTGGAAGTCACGTTACAGGCTATGCCAATATGGTGGAAGGTATCGTAAAATATTTTGCTAAAAAAAGCGATGAGCTTAAAAATCAGTTAAATATTCTCTCGGGTTGGGTAGAACCTTCTGATATGAGAGAATTAAAAAGGATGTTAAAACTGATGAAAGTGAAAAATGTTTTGCTTCCTGACACCTCTGATGTTTTGGATTCACCCATGACGGGAAAATTCGAAATGTATCCAAAAGGAGGAACCACAATTCCTGAAATGGTAAGCATGGGCGATAGCTTACATACTATTGCCTTAGGTGAATGGGCTACCGAAAAAGCAGCCATCACTCTCGATAATCAGTGTAAAGTAAAATTCAGTATGACAGATCTGCCAATTGGTATTCAGGCTACTGACCGTTTTATTCAAGCAATAGCGAAAGCAGGTTCTGTTTCTGTTCCCGAATCCATTAACGATGAACGTGGTCGTTTGGTTGATGTGATTACTGATATGCACCAATACCTATATGGTAAGCGGGTCGCATTGTGGGGCGATCCCGATCAATTGATTCCATTGGCTGAGTTTCTGGTAGACATGGATATGAAACCTGTTTATATTGTTTCTGGAACTCCTGGTAAAAACTTCAATAAAAGAATGGAAGAGATTCTTGGTGAAAGTGTACCTGAAGCCAAATACAAAAACGGAGCTAATGCAGATATGCTATTAATGCACCAATGGATCAAAGAAAACCCAGTGGATCTACTGATTGGTAATACCTATGGAAAATACATTTCTAGAGATGAAAACATTCCGTTTGTAAGAATGGGCTTCCCTATTATCGATCGTATTGGACACAGTTATTTTCCAACATTAGGCTATATGGGAGGACTGAGAATTTTAGAGAAAATTCTTTCGGCACTTATGGATAAGCAAGATGCTACTTGTCCCGAAGAATCATTCGAACTAGTGATGTAGTGATGCGATGAAATGAAGGAGGTAACTAGCTAATTTGCAAATCATACCCTTTTCTCATAGCTAGGATAAAGTGTCTCTCGCCTCCTTCATTTTTATCACTCCTATCAAATAAGAATTCAAACGAAGAAAAAATTTCTTCACTCTCAATATAAACCTGTGCATTGCACAACTATAATTAACGACAATGGAGAGAATAATCAAAGAACGATCCACTCAGGTACACACAATAGGTACATCAGCTCACGATTTAGATTGTGAAAAGAAAAGCTTAGCAGGAAGTGTTAGCCAACGCGCCTGTGTGTTTTGCGGCTCGCGGGTTGTACTCTATCCCATTGCCGACGCCCTGCACCTAATCCATGGTCCAATTGGCTGTGCTGCTTACACCTGGGATATTCGCGGAGCATTATCATCGGGTCCACAATTGCATCGATTAAGCTTTTCGACCGATTTACGCGAACGAGATGTAGTTTTTGGTGGAGAACCAAAACTCTATACTGCACTTACCGAATTAATTGAAGCCTACAAGCCCAAAGCTGCATTCGTCTACTCGACCTGTATTGTTGGAGTTATTGGTGATGATGTAGAAGCGGTTTGCAGAAAAGTAGCAGCAGAACAAAAAATTGATGTATTGCCAGTTATGGCAGAAGGTTTTAAAGGGACAAAAAAAGATGGATACAAAGCTGCCTGCGATGCTCTATCCAAACTTGTTGGCACCGATAATAATTTTCAGGCACCTCCTTTCAGCATAAACATTTTAGGCGATTTTAATTTGGCCGGAGAACTATGGATGCTAAAAGAATATTACGAAAAAATCGGCGTAAACATTATTACTTGCCTTACCGGCGATGGAAGAATAGATGAAATCCGTCAAGCACACAAAGCCTCCATAAATGTGGTTCAATGTTCAGGTTCCATGATGCATCTGGCCAAAGAGATGGAAGAAAAATACGACATTCCATTCATAAAAGTATCCTATTTCGGTATTGAAGATATGGCTGATGCTCTTTACGAAGTGGCTGGCTTTTTTAAGAATGAGGAAATGCTTCAAAAAGCAAAAGAGTTAGTTTCAGAAGAAATTAAGACTTTACTGCCCGCTTTGGAACCATTCAAAGAGAAGTTGCAAGGAAAAAAGGCCGCGATATATGTTGGTGGAGCCTTTAAGGCAATCAGTTTGGTAAAAGCACTTCGATTGATTGGAATGAAAACCGTGATGGTCGGTTCGCAAACCGGAAATAAAGACGATTACAATTTGCTTCAAAAATTGTGCGATAAAGAAACCATTATCGTTGACGACTCGAATCCAAACGAACTCTCCGAATTTGTAAAAGAAAAAGGAGTAGACCTCTTCATTGGTGGCGTAAAAGAACGCCCGATTGCCTACAAATTAGGAATAGGATTCTGCGATCACAATCACGAAAGAAAAGAAGCATTAGCTGGTTTCGAAGGCATGCTAAACTTTGCAAACGAGGTTTACGCCTCGGTTACCAGTCCTGTTTGGAAATTCTTTAAACGCTAACACACATGGAAAAAATCCCAACATTATCATATATCCGACCCTTTGTATCAACACGAAATGCGTGTAAACTGTGCTCACCCTTGGGAGCCTGTATTGCTATAAAGGGCATTGAAGGTTGCGTTCCGGTAATTCACGGTTCTCAAGGCTGTGCCACTTACATTCGTCGTTACCTAATTAGTCATTACAAAGAACCTGTTGATATTGCCTCTTCTAATTTTAGCGAAGAGACTACTATTTTTGGAGGAGAAGCAAATTTAAAAATTGCACTTACAAATGTTACCAATCAATATCAGCCTAAGGCAATTGGCGTTGCTACAACCTGCCTGAGTGAAACCATTGGAGAAGACGTTGCATCCCAACTAAGTCACATAAGAAACGACAGCACAAATTCCAATTTGCCAAGTTTGTTCACCGTTTCAACTCCCAGTTATCAGGGCACTCACTTGGATGGATTTCATGCTACGGTATTGGCTCTTGTCAAAAACTTTGCAAAAAAATTGCCATCTGCAGATAAAATCAATTTTTTTCCTGGATTTGTTTCACCTTCAGATATTCGACATATCAAAGAAATAGTAGCTGACTTTGATCTTAAAACTACTATTCTACCCGATTACTCGGATACCTTGGACAACCCTGTTTGGGATCAATATTATCGTGTACCAAAAGGAGGCACACCAATATCCGAGCTTGAAAAAATGGCCGAAGCTTATGCATCTATTGAATTGGGTGTTTTTACATCTGTAAAACAAGGCGGGCAAAATGGAGGGAAAGAAATCAGCGGAGCATCGTGGTTGGAAAGTGAACACAGTGTGAAAAATCACCAATGCATTTTACCCATTGGCATGAACGGCAATGATGCTTTATTTGATATTTTAAGTAAAGTCAGTGGAAAAGACATTCCTGTAAAATATCAAATGCAACGAGGTCGTTTGTTGGATTCTTATGCCGATGGACACAAGTATATTTTTGGAAAAAAGGCCGTGATTTACGGCGAAGAAGATTTAGTACTGGGCTTGTGTTCCTTTCTTGATGAAATAGGAGTTGAAGTCGTTTTAGCTGCATCGGGAGCCAATAGCGGAAAACTTCAAAAGAAAATCATCAAGCATTGTCCTGAACATGGAAAAACCATCCAAGTAATAAGTGATTCCGACTTTGAACAAATCAACGAAGCTTGCAATACAATTAAACCAGACTTTCTAATCGGAAATAGCAAAGGAAATTACATCGCTACCAATTTTAACATTCCGCTCATAAGAGTAGGCTTCCCTATCCACGATAGAATTGGAGGCCAACGAATTACTCTTCTTGGATATCAGGGTACACAGAAATTGTTTGATAAAGTGGTCAACGCAATGATTGAATACAAACAAAATAATTCTCCTATCGGATATAAATACATGTAAAAGAGGCTAATAACTAGCCTCATTTATAATTAATAAAATAAAAGGTAAGAAATCTCACATAAAAGTCGCATCATGAAAGATTTATCAACTCATCCTTGTTTCAACAAAGACGCACATCATAAATATGCTCGGGTGCATTTGCCCGTAGCCCCATCGTGTAACGTAAAATGCAATTATTGCAATCGGAAATTCGACTGCGTGAACGAAAGTCGCCCAGGAGTTACCAGCAGCATTTTATCACCAGATCAAGCATTAAGCTATCTTATTAAATTGGTGAAAATTATGCCGGAACTTAAAGTTGTGGGAATTGCAGGACCAGGCGATCCATTTGCCAATCCTATCCAAACCATGAAAACCCTTCATTTGGTTCGGGATAACTTTCCAGATATGCTGCTTTGTTTATCAACAAATGGTTTAAATGTAGCACCTTATATCGATGAATTAAAAGAACTGGACGTATCGCATGTTACAATCACATTGAACAGTTTACGTCCCGAAACTTTAGCGAAAGTGTACAGTTGGTTACGACACGACAAAAGAGGATATTTTGGAGCACAAGCTGGAGAATATCTACTTAAAAAACAATTAGAAGCAATCGTCAAACTAAAAAAAGCAGGAATTACCGTAAAGGTAAATACCATTATAATGCCAGGAATTAACGATCATGAAATTGCTGAAATTGCTGAAAAAATTGCCTCCCTAGGAGTGGATTTGATGAACACAATTCCTTTGTTTCCAGTAAAAGATACGCTAATGGAAAACATGGAGGAACCGACTCCGGATTTCATGAAATCGCTGCGTAAAAAAGTAGAAGCATTTCTTCCTCCCATGACGCATTGTGCACGATGCAGAGCCGATGCCGCAGGATTACTCGGAAAAGATTCAGCCGAAGCAGCCAAACTACTTTCTGAAACAGCCCTTCTAACCGTAGAAAAAGGAGAAGAAAGACCCTGTGTTGCTGTTGCTTCAATGGAAGGAATATTAGTAAATCAGCATTTGGGTGAGGCAGCACGAATCCACGTTTTTCGCGAAACACCCAAAGGATACAAACTAGTAAATGTTAGGGCAACACCCGACACAAATCAAGGCGATTCCCGCTGGGAAAAACTAGCGGAAACATTGGCTGACTGCCGCGCAATTTTAGTTGGTGGAATCGGCAAAAAACCTGCAGGAATCCTAGGCCGAAGCGGTATCAAAATCGTAGAAATGAGCGGTTTAATCGACCAAGGACTGGATTCTGTTTACAAAGGCACCGAACTTCGTTCACTTTGCAAAACAGACATGACTAAATGTGGAACTGGATGTACAGGTGCTGCTAACGGATGTGGTTGATAACAGAGCAAAATAAATTAAAAACACTTAAAATATTTATCATCATGAAAAAACCTGAATTTCACATTTTAGTCTGCAATTCATTCAGAATAGCAGGTGAAGCACAAGGATATTGTAATAAAAACGGATCTGTAGAAATGGTCCAATACCTTACTGAAGAGTGTGCCGACAGAGGACTTGATGCAACAGTATCCACCACTGGTTGCCTTAATGTTTGCTCACAAGGTCCGGTAATGGTGATTCATCCAAACAACTTATGGTATGGTGGTATAACAACCGATCGAATTGATGAAATTCTCGATGCTTTGGAAGAAGGCGAAGCCGTAACCGAATATTTAATTGCCGAGTAAAAATTAAGAATAACGCTTTAATTAAAAAAAACACCATGCACATCATCGATACCACTCTTCGCGATGGAGAACAGGCACCGGGAGTCGTGTTCTCTCTGGTAGAAAAGCTGAAAATAGCAGCTTTACTGGATGAGGCTGGTGTAAAAGAATTGGAAATTGGAACACCTGCCATTTCCTTGGCAGATGAAAAAGACATCAGGATCATTGCTGATCAAGGATTTCGTTTCAATGCCACCTGTTGGGCGCGCGCTTGTATTAGTGATTTGCAAGCCGCTGCCCGAACAGGTGTTTCTCGAATCAACATCTCCTTCCCGGTTTCGGCAATTCACTTGGCTTCGATTGGGAAAGATCGGACTTGGATGCTCAGCAGTTTATCAACAATAGTTAAACAAGCACAAAATATGTTTGCATTCGTTTCGGTAGGCGCACAAGATGCTTCGCGTTGTCAAACTGATCTTCTTGATGAATTTGTTTTTGCAGCTCGAAACCTAAACGTGAACCGCATTCGATTGGCCGACACGGTAGGCATCATGAATCCCATGTCAGTGCAAAATATGTTTGAAAGATATCAACATTGTTTAGACGGAACAGAATTGGAATTTCATGCTCACAATGATTTGGGTATGGCTACAGCAAATACTATTGCCGCTTTAAATGCAGGAGCCAATGCAGCCTCGGTAACCGTAAATGGTCTGGGAGAACGAGCAGGTAATGCCGCCTTGGAAGAAGTAGTGGCAGCCATGGCTTTTTCACTTTCAGATGCCAGTAGTATCAACCTAAAGAAATGCATACAGCTTTGCGAATTCGTTGAAAAGGCATCAGGTCGAAAAAACTCGGATTCAAAACCCATTTCCGGGACGAAGGTTTACAGCCATGAATCCGGAATTCATTGCAACAGTCTTATTAAAGATCCAATGAGTTATCATGCTTTTGATCCGCAGATAATCGGCAAAAAAAGCCAATTTATTATAGGCAAACACACTGGGTTGGCTGTTCTAAAAGATGCATTAAAAGAAATGGGAATTCAATTAAACGATAAGCAAAGCCAATTATTTATAGACGCTGTAAAAAAGCTCTCAGCCAAAAAAAAATCAGAACTAAATAGTAATGAATTACAACAATTATACAATAACTTATTTTGCTACACGAATTAATTTCAACACAAAAATACCGAATCAGAAGACAGACATACAAAAGTCAATTCAGTGGTAATATGTGGTAAATTAGGTTGCTGCCAGGCTTCCGGTAAAATGGAAGTCTGGTGGTTTTTTTCTGATTATAAAATCTTCATCTATTCTATTGATGTCTTAAAACGCTCATCAGATTTCAATGTTTTATGATTCTCATCCCAATTTCTATCTAACCAACCAGATTTTACCTTTTCGCGATTATCAAACCTTCCAAAAAATGGTTTAATATCCAGCAACGGTGTTCCATCTAAAACATCAGCATCCTCTATATGAAGAACTTTTCCTTCTATACCTATCAATTTCACCGTTGAAAGACCAATTGCATTTGGTCTGCGCGGCGAACGGGTCGCAAAAACACCATGCTCTTCGGTATCCATAAATGGAGTTACTTT
Organism: Labilibaculum antarcticum; assembly: GCF_002356295.1. Taxonomy (NCBI): domain Bacteria; kingdom Pseudomonadati; phylum Bacteroidota; class Bacteroidia; order Marinilabiliales; family Marinifilaceae; genus Labilibaculum; species Labilibaculum antarcticum. The sequence goes on from NZ_AP018042.1 coordinate 1,203,245, forward strand.
TAATTTGTAATCAGTTACTTTATGCAGGTGATAAATAAGTGTTACATGCGAAAACTCCTCCAAATCCATTAATCCATCAACAAATTCAGGCTTTAAAACAATACTAGCCTTTACTCCTTTCGCTCCCATTGGCTGTATTGGCATATTTTCAAGAGTTTTATATGAGGTCTTTATAAGACCTATGGTTTCAAATTTAATTTTGGTCATTCTTGCAATTTTAAAGTAAATATTAAAATTAACAATTCTCACCAAAATAAAAGAGGTTGACCTCGATAAACGAAGCAACCTCTCTATTGTTTTTAACTCTTACTAGGAGTTATAGTTTTCAAGTTAAATAAATTGTGAATTTCAAAATTTATTTAAGAATTCTGATCTATTCAAAATCGTCACTATTTGCTTCCATTTCAACAACGGGTTTTAAATGTTCAGGAATCTCTTCATTAACATCATCACTAAAGTATGGGAATACATCCATTAATGCACTTTCTGAAATTGCTGGAATTTCATAAGGCACAATCATTGTACTTAAACTCTCTTCCAAAAACTCATATGCCTGCTTTACATTATTAGCTTGAGTAAGCATATACTGAGTCGCTTTTTTCTCTTTTCCTGAAGCTTCATCAACATCTACAAAGGAAACCTTAGCCTTAAACCAACGATCTCCATTCTCATTTGGATACAATTCCGTTACGTTTGATTTACTAATGTTTGTTACATTAAATTCACCACCAATCATTTGTTCCAATTCTTTGTGAATTCTTGCTTCTGCTTCTGTAAAAGATACAGCATCAACCAAGTATGTTTCAGACACCTTTCTTTCTTTTCCAGATACCTCATCAATTTTCACATATTTTACTTTGCACTCAAACCAATTATTTGTCATCATATTCTTTTATTTTTTTTAAAGGTTAACAAAGATAAACTAACCAAGGAGTAATCATGATTAGATTTAAAATAAAAAAAGGAAAAATTCTTTCTCATTTCTCCTCCAGTTATGGGAAACATAGACACGTGCCGAAGACATGCGTAAACAGCGCCCTCCTCTAAAACTGCATTTTATATTTTAAATTGTTCTATACAAAAAAAAGGATGTCTGTTAGGACATCCTTTTTGTAGCGAGAGGCGGGCTCGAACCGCCGACCTCGTGATTATGAATCACGCGCTCTAACCAGCTGAGCTACCTCGCCATTTTTGCTGGATTGCGGTGCAAATATAGATGCATTTTAGTTCTAAAAAAAATCTTTTTATTGAAAAACCACATTCAGTTCGAGTCTAATATCGCAAACTATCTCTATTACAGAAATATTGCATTCAAAAATTCTTTATTTTTTTTTCGAAAAAGCAATTCTTACTTCAAAATTTCACAATAATCAGAACAAATAAAGTTCATTTTAGTAGCAAAAGACAGGTATATATGTTCCATATTTGAATAAGAAACCATCAATCTTGCCAATAAATATCAGAATAAACCAAAACCGATAAGTATTTCAAATCCTCAAATACTTCCGTATCAAATCCAATTTTCGCCATTTGCAAAAATCTGTAGTAAAAACAAAGGGAATAACTTTTCAGTCATTCCCTTTTTGTAGCGAGAGGCGGGTTTGAACCGCCGACCTCGTGATTATGAATCACGCGCTCTAACCAACTGAGCTACCTCGCCGTTTTTTCTAACGAAGTGCAAATATAAAATCCTTTTTCATTTAAAAAAAATCCCCGCCTATTTTTTTCTTTAAATTTTCCCTATATTACTACAATTAAACTATTGAAAGAACAAATAATATTGAACAATATGAAAACATGCTAAGTTTCGAGCTCGTTTTTTTTTAATTCCATATTCTTAAGTATCTTGCGCAAAATTTCAGTAGCAACTTACAATTCATGTTTTTAGTTAAAAAAGAACCTCTATTTTGGGTTAAATGCAAAAACTATCAACCTGTATCAATGGTTTTTACATATTTTATCTATTTTTTTTTATTAAATCAAAGCCCGTCCAATGCAACAATTTGAACTCGAATATGTGCTCCATGCCTCACAGAAAGTAATTTACGATAGACTAAGCAGTGCAAGTGGATTAGCAGAATGGTTTGCTGATGATGTTAATCAAAAAGGCAAAATATTTTCTTTCATTTGGGAAGGCTCAGAACAACAAGCAGAATTGCTGTTAAAAAAAGATAATCGCCAAGTTCGTTTTCATTGGTTAGACAGTGAAGACGATGAAAGTTTCTTCGAATTCAAAATTGAAATTGATGCTCTTACGAACGATTTATCTTTAATAATTACTGATTATGCCGAAGAAGATGAAGTAGATGAAGGTATTGAATTATGGGATTCACAGATTTCAAGCCTAAAACAAGTTTTAGGAATATAGTTTTTTAACACTCTACATTTACCAAACCTAATTAAAATACCTTATTTTTGTATTTCTCAAGGCCAGTCTCATCGTGTTATTGGTCTTGTTTTGTATGGAACAAATCGTGAAGTTTCAACAAATATGATTTACTAATCTGGTTGAAAAATACTTTAAATTCCATTTATCAACCAAAATGGCAAGGAATGAAAAGATTACATTCATTTATTTTAAAAAGCTTTTTAGGGCCGCTAGCGTTTACTTTTTTTATTTGCATGTTTGTTTTGCTTATGCAATTCTTATGGAGATACATAGATGAATTGGTAGGAAAAGGCTTGGAATGGACAATTATTGCCGAGTTCCTTTTTTATGTTTCTGCAACTTTAGTTCCAATGGCTTTGCCTCTAGCCATATTATTAGCTTCTATAATGACCTTCGGGAATATGGGGGAGAATTATGAACTTACAGCCATGAAAGCTGCGGGAATATCCTTGCAAAGAATCATGAAACCTCTTATCATTCTGATAATCCTCATTAGTTTAGGTGCATTTTATTTTTCAAACTATATAATGCCCGTTGCTTCACTTAAAACAACCACATTACTTATCGATATAAAAAAGCAAAACCCTGAATTAATACTAAAAGAAGGTATATTCACAAACGACTTACCTAAGTTTAGTGTTAAGGTTGGTGAAATAGATAAGAACACGGGAATGATGTATAATCTTTTGATCTATGATCATCGTGAAAATCTTGGAAATACAGATGTAACTATTGCTGATTCGGGAACAATGGTAACTTCGAAAGACAAGTTAACCTTGAATCTTACACTATATAGCGGAAACATCTATCAAGAGGTGAAACAAAAGCCACGTAATAGAAATAAAAATCATCCATCGAGAAGAATAAAATTTCAGGTATTCAAACAAAACATTTCATTACCCGGAACGGATTTAAAGCGATCCGATGAAAACAGATACAAAAACAGCTATAGAATGCTGAATTTGAAGCAATTAGACCAACAGGAAGATACACTCAAATTTAAACTAGACGAGGACAAACATATTTTCGCTAAATCATTGTCCTCAAAGTACTTTCAAAAAGAACCAAGAAATTTATTACAGGATTCGGTTAAATCGGTTTTGGTTAAACAAAAAATTCTTGATGCCGATTCATTATTTAGTAACCTTTCTTTATTAAAAAGACAAACAACAATTAGTTATGCTCTGGATAAAGGAAGAAAAACCAGAGAGACGATTTCCAGAAAAAACAACGAACTGTCTGCACAAGTTAAATGGCAAAGAAAATTCACCAACGAATGGCATCGTAAATTCACACTACCTTTTGCTTGCTTTATCTTTTTCTTTATAGGAGCACCTCTGGGAGCCATTATCCGTAAAGGAGGATTGGGCATGCCGGTAATTGTTTCAATTTTGTTCTTTATTATTTATTACATTATTTCAATGACTGCAGAACGATTTTCAAAAGAATTAGTAATTGAACCAGTTTGGGGCATGTGGATGTCTTCACTTGTCGTTCTGCCTTTAGGAATAATTCTTACGTATAAAGCAACAACCGATTCCTCTGTTTTCAATATCGAAAACTATATTGACTTCTTTAAGAAAATTAATCCATTGAATCTTTTTAAGAAAAAGGATGCATAAACTAAAGCTCATTTTTGGATTTTTTCTCATCCTTATATCTGGTTCGTGCAGTAATTCAGCACCTCCGCAAAATAAAGATGTTGAAGAATTTATCAACAAATGGCATATTGCTGCTGCAGAATCAAAACTTGAAGAGTATTTTGATGTGATGAGTGAAAATGCCATTTACATTGGCACCGATGCAAGTGAACGTTGGACTAAAAAGGAATTTTATGCATTTTGCGAGCCTCACTTTCTAAAAGGAAAAACCTGGAATTTCAAACCTTTCGACAGACAAATACATTTCTCGGATGATAACAAAACCATCTGGTTTGATGAATTACTCAATACATGGATGGGAGTTTGCCGCGGATCTGGTGTTATTACTATTGAAAATGGAGAACTTAAAATTTCTCACTATCATCTTTCTGTCACTATCAAGAATGAAAAGGTGACCGAATTTTTACTAATCAATCAAGAATAGCATGTTTGACGACTTACAACCAGATATAGATTATACAATGAGTCCGGATGGATATCGAATACTTACAAAAAAGTATTTGACCGAAAGAGGATATTGCTGTGGAAACGGATGCAAAAACTGTCCCTATTTCCCAAAACACAACAAAGGAAACAGAACATTAAAAGAGTAAGGAAATATGAATAATTTTCGAATTGTATACATGGGTACGCCCGATTTTGCTGTCGCTCCTCTTGAAGCCTTACTAAATGCAGGTTGTGATGTTGTTGGTGTTATTACCAATCCTGACAAACCAGCCGGCAGAGGACAACAAATTCAGGAAGCTGCAGTGAAAAAATTTGCCGTAGCAAAAGGCCTGAAAATTCTTCAGCCTGAAAAATTCAGAAATGAAGAATTTCTGGAAGAACTTAGATCATTAAAAGCCGACCTACAGGTGGTTGTGGCATTTAAAATGCTTCCCGAAATAGTTTGGAACATGCCCAAATATGGAACTTTAAATCTTCACGCCTCACTTCTTCCTCAATACAGAGGTGCAGCTCCAATCAATTGGGCGATTATAAATGGGGATCGAGAAACTGGTGTATCTACTTTCCTGCTTCAGCACGAAATTGATACCGGGAACATTCTATTCCAGGAAAAAGTTTCCATTGGTGAGAATGACAACGTAGAAGTTATTCATGATAAACTGATGACCATTGGTTCTGAATTGGTTGTTAAAACGGTTCAGGCAATCGAGGCAGGTGAATATCCTCAAATCCCTCAAGATAATCTATCTGGTAAAGAACTTGAATTAAAATCAGCCCCAAAAATTTTCAAAGAAGATTGCAAAATAGATTGGACTAAGGACCTAAACTCAATCCATAATCTTATTCGTGGATTAAGCCCTTACCCTGCTTCCTGGACCGAACTAGTTCCCAATGAAGCAGGAAAAGCCATTGGTCTTAAAATTTTCACAAGCGAAAAAGAAAAAACAAATCACGATGAAGCAATTGGCAGTATTATTACCGATGGCAAAACTTATTTGAAGATAGCTGTAAAAGGAGGTTTCATTTTAATCAAAATGCTCCAGCAAGCAGGCAAAAAACGAATGAAGGTTGAAGATTTCCTCAGGGGATTTCAACAAATAAAGAATTATCATTTATAAAACACAAGGAAGCTATTAACAGCTTCCTTTTTTTACGCTCACCAAATAAAAAAGGATACTCACCAATTATTCTTTTATTTTCGAAAACCTTTTCGTAAATTCTATATAGATCTAATTTGGTTTCAACAAGTTAAATTACCAATTAGATTATATACACACAGCTACCAGAATTATAACCTCATCCTCTCACCTCTTCCCTATAGAGACTATATTCTTTTGCGCCTCATCATGTGCCAATTCTACATTTTGATATGCTATAATATCTTACCTACCTAAATTTATAATTTATGGTAACGCGCATTTTTGACTTATTAAACAATTACAGAAAAAATTTTCCGGACAAAAGAGATGCCTTTGCAAAAAAAGGAAAAGATGAATGGATACCATTTTCAACGGAACAATACCTTACTTATTCTGATTATATAAGTTATGCTTTGCTGGAAAATGGGATTAAAAAGAATGATTGTATTATTACAATAACCAATAATAGACCTGAATGGAATTTTGTTGATATGGGCTTAGCGCAAATTGGCGCTGTGCATGTTCCCTTGTATCCAACAATAAATGCTAAAAGTTACGATTTCATTATCCTCCACTGCAAGCCAGTTGCTATTTTTGTGTCCGATCTTGTATTATACGAAAAAATTGCACCTCTGCTAAAAAATCATCCATCGGTAAAGTTTGTGTATTCCTTTGAGAAAATAAAATCAGTTGCCCACTGGAGTCGCTTACTTGAAATTGGCAAAGAAGCTGAAAGCAAACTGAAAACAACGCTGTTGGCGATAAAAGACAGTATTCAACCAGATGATCTAGCAACTATTATTTATACTTCGGGAACAACAGGGAATCCTAAAGGTGTTATGCTTTCGCACAACAATTTTATGAGCAATGTTTTGGCGTCTGCTACCAGCTTAAATTTAGATTCATCTCACAAAACATTGAGTTTCCTCCCAATTAATCATGTTTACGAACGAATGGTAAATTACCAATATCAATATAAAGGAATTAGTATTTACTACGCCGAAAGTATGGATACCATTGGAGATAATTTACGGGAACTAAAACCTCATGGTTTTGCAACAGTTCCCCGCTTGCTCGAGAAAGTATATGATAAAATAATGGCAAAAGGGAAAAGTTTACCCTTTTTGAAAAAAGCAATTTTCCTTTGGGCTGTTAAGCTTGGTCAAAGATATGAATTGAACAGTGCTAATGGCGGATGGTATGAATTCAAATTAAAAATTGCCCGCAAACTAGTTTTCAGAAAATGGCAGGAGGCATTAGGTGGCAACATCAAGTTCATGTGCTCGGGTGGTGCCCCATTGCAAGTTCGTCTGGAGCGACTATTTTGGGCTGCAGGCATTCCTGTTCAAGAGGGATATGGATTAACTGAGACATCACCAATTATTTCGGCAAATCAAAATTCTTATCCCAACGTAAGATTTGGTACTGTGGGACCAGTCTTAAAAGGTGTAGAGGTTAAAATTGCAGAAGATGGTGAAATTCTGGCCCGAGGACCAAACGTGATGCTTGGCTACTACAAAAATCTGGAATTAACAAAGGAAGTACTTGACGAAGATGGTTGGTTTCACACTGGAGATATTGGCTGCTGGGAAGATGAACGCTTTTTAAAAATTACCGATCGTAAAAAAGAAATGTTTAAAACATCCGGAGGAATATATATTTCGCCGCAGGAAATTGAAAACAAGCTTAAGGAATCACCATTTATTGATCAAAGTATTGTTTGTGGGGAATCAAAACGTTTCCCTTCAGTACTGATATCTCCAAATTTTGAATTTTTAAAAGAATACTGCAAGCGAAAGAAAATTCCATTTACCGATACGGCACAGGTCATAAGAGAAGAAAAAATACGGGATCGTATCTGGAAAGAAATTGAGAAAACGAATCTCAATTTAGATCGACCTAAAAAAATTAAAAGCTTTCGCTTGGTTGCCGATGTATGGACTCCTGAAAGTGGTGAACTCTCTCCTACCCTAAAATTAAAAAGAAAAGTTTTAAAAAATAAATATCAACTGCTTGTTGATGAAATTTATTCCTAACACACACTTAAAAAATAAGATATATGCATCGTAAAATAAGGAAAGTTGCCGTTTTGGGAGCCGGTGTTATGGGTGCCCAAATCGCCTGTCATTTTGCAAATATTGGAATGGAAGTTCTTTTACTGGATATCCCTCCAAAAGAATTAAACGCTGATGAAGAAAAAGCAGGCTTCTCTCTTGCACATGCTAAAGTGAGAAATAGAATTGTAAATCAACTGCTTGCAAGGACAGTGAAAATGCACCCAGACCCTTTGTATCTGAAAAGTTTTGCGGAGCGAATTTTAACAGGAAATTTTGAAGATGATCTTTCTCGAATTCAAGATTGTGATTGGGTCATAGAGGTCATTATTGAAAATTTAGGGATCAAACAAAAATTATATACCCGTATCGAGGAGTTTAGAAAACCAGGTTCCTTAATTACAAGCAATACATCAGGAATACCGATTGGAATGTTATTGGAAGGCAGATCGGATGATTTTAAACAATCGTTCTGCGGTACGCATTTTTTCAACCCTCCAAGATATTTAAAACTTCTAGAGATCATTCCTTCTAAACACACTTCTCAGGAAGTAATCAATTTCCTCACTGAATTTGGAGAAAGACATTTGGGCAAATCTATAGTGAATTGTAAGGATACACCTGCCTTTATCGCGAATAGAATTGGAGTGTATTCCATGATGTCAGTATTTCATCTTCAGAAAGAATTTGATTTTTCGGTGGAAGAAATAGATAAGTTAACGGGCCAAATTATTGGGAGACCAAAATCTGCGACATTCCGAACCTGCGATGTGGTTGGATTGGACACTTTAGTGCTTGTGGCTCAAAACCTAAAAAAAGCACTTTCGCACGATGAATCCAAAGATGTTTTTGAGATTCCTGATTTCATTCAGAAATTAATGGAAAACCAATGGCTGGGGTCAAAAACCGGACAAGGCTTTTATAAAAAGATTAAAAATGAAGAAGGAATCAGTGAGATCCTTAGCCTGAACTTATCCAGTTTTGAATATCAGGCCAAACAGAGAATTAAATTTGCTGAATTTGAAGCAGCCAAAGCCATTCCTCATCTGAACGACCGATTTAAATTGCTGTTAAAAGGAGAAGGGAAAGTCAGTCAATTCTATCGCAAATTATTTTTGGGATTGTTTGCCTATGTATCGAACCGAATTCCTGAAATTTCAAATGAAATTTACAAAATTGATGAAGCTATATGCACCGGGTTTGCCTGGGAAATGGGCCCCTTCGAAATATGGGATGCCATAGGATTGAAAAAAACCATTCCAATGATGGAAGAGTTGGGATTTAAACCGGCAGAATGGATTTATAAAATGGCCGAGAAAGACTTAAAGTTCTATCAATTAAAAGATGGCAATAAGCAATTCTATGATGTCAAAAGTCAAAATTATCTCACAATTCCAGGAACTGAAGAATTAATATTGCTCAACAATATTCGTCCAACACATAGTATATGGAGTAACGAAGGATGCAGTATTGTTGACTTGGGTGATGGAGTAATAAATCTGGAATTCCACACCAAAATGAATACCATTGGAAGTGAAATTATTCAGGGAATCAACAAAGCTGTTGAGTTAGCCGAAACAGAATACAAAGCCCTCATCATTTCCAACGAAGGAGAAAACTTCTCGGCTGGGGCAAATATCGGCTTGGTATTTATGCTTGCCATTGAACAAGAATTCGAGGAACTGGACATGGTTGTTCGAACCTTCCAAAATACCATGCTGAAACTAAAATATGCATCGGTTCCGGTTATTGCCGCTCCGCATGGAATGACTTTGGGTGGTGGATGCGAAGTTTGCATGCACTCGGATAAGGTGATTGCTCATGCCGAAACTTATATGGGATTGGTTGAATTGGGTGTTGGCGTAATTCCGGCTGGTGGTGGTACCAAAGAATTTGCCTATCGCCTGTCGAAAGAAATGGCTGCAGATGACATTAGAACCAACCGTTTCCGGGATAAGTTCTTGACTATCGGACAAGCAAAAGTATCAACATCAGGATATGAAGCCTTTGAATTGGGATACCTGCGAAAAGACGTAGATGAAGTAATTGTAAGCAGAAAGCATCAATTGTCATATGCAAAAAAAGCGGCTCTTTTGATGTGCGAAAAAGGCTACACTCCTCCTCAGCCAACCAAAGATATTCGCGTGCTAGGTGCCGAAGGACTTGCTTTGGTTTATTCCGGAGCAGATGGAATGGAAGTTGGCAATTACATTTCGGAGTACGATAAATATCTATCCATAGAACTTGGAAAAGTATTGAGCGGCGGAGAACTGAGCGAACCGGCAGAAGTTACCGAGAACTACCTTTTGAATCTGGAACGTATTGCTTTTGTGAAACTATGTCAGCAAAAGAAAACCTTAGAGCGAATGCAAAGTCTGCTGCAAAAAGGTAAAATTCTTCGAAACTAAATACCCGGTACTAACAACTAAAAGCAAAAAGATGAACGCATATATAGTAGCCGCCTATCGAAGCCCTGTAGGCAAAGCAAAAAAAGGAAACCTAAGATTCATTCGTCCCGATGATCTGGCAGCCCAGGTGGTTCAACACATCATGAAAGAGTTTCCAAATTTAGATCCTGCAATGGTAGATGATGTGATTGTAGGAAATGCAACACCTGAAGCGGAACAAGGCTTAAACGTTGGTCGAATGATTGCGCTAATGGGATTAGACAATGTTCAGGTTCCGGGTATGACCGTAAACCGGTATTGCTCATCGGGATTGGAGAGCATCGCCATTGCTGCCTCAAAAATTGAGGCTGGTATGGCCGATTGTATCTTTGCCGGAGGTGTTGAAATGATGTCACTAATGCCGATGGGAGGATGGCGCTTGGTGCCTAATCTGGGAATTGCAAAATCTCATCCCGATTGGTACTGGAACATGGGAATTACTGCCGAAGCCCTGCAAGTGAAGTACAATATATCTCGCAAAGAACAAGATGCCTTCGCTTTCCATTCTCACCGAAAAGCCCTGGCAGCATTGGCTCAAAATCGCTTTGCGAATGAAATAGTTCCCATTAAAGTGATAGAGACTTTTGTTAATGGAGACGACAAAGCTCAAAGCAGAGAGCACATAATTACTTTGGATGAAGGCCCTAGATTGGGAACGACAGAAGAGGCTTTGAGCAAATTAAGACCTGTTTTTGCACAGGGCGGAAGTGTTACCGCCGGTAACTCATCACAAACCTCTGATGGTGCTGCATTTGTTTTGGTGGTATCTGAAAAGATGTTGAAACAACTGAATGTAGAGCCGATAGCCCGCTTCGTTTCTTACTCGGTAGCTGGTGTAGAACCCAAACACATGGGAATTGGGCCGGTAGAGGCCATTCCAAAGGTTTTGAAACGCTCTGGTTTAGCAATGAATCAAATAGAACAGATTGAGTTGAACGAAGCTTTTGCAGTACAAGCACTTGCCGTGATAAAAGAGTTGGGTCTAAATCCTGAAATCACCAATGTAAATGGTGGTGCCGTTGCTCTGGGACATCCCCTTGGCTGTACCGGAACAAAATTAACAGTTCAACTGCTTCACGAGATGAGAAAACGAAAGCAAAAATACGGCATGGTTACCATGTGTGTTGGTTCCGGACAAGGAGCTGCAGGAATTTTCGAGATGATGTAAAGTCCCAAGGAACAAGTCTCAATCAACAAGTAGCACCACAATATATTTTACTATTTACTGATAACTGTTTACTGATAATTGAAATAATATGGAAAAGATAAAAACAGTAAAAGGCGGACAATTTTTGGTGAAAGAAACCAGTCCTCAAGATATTTTCATCCCTGAAGAAATTTCAGAGGAGCAAAAAATGATCATGGAAACTTGCCATGATTTTCAGGAAAAGGAAATTCTTCCTCTGTTGGACGAAATCGACAGTCAGAAAGAAGGATTAATGACCTCTTTAATGGATAAAGCGGGCGAGTTGGGTTTACTGGGAATTGCCGTTCCGGAAGAATATGGTGGTTTCGGCCAGGATTTGAATACATCGATGCTGAGTACCGAAATAATGGGAACTTACAGCTCTTTTGCTGTTGCTTACGCAGCTCATGTGGGAATTGGCACCCTTCCAATTTTGTATTACGGAACGCAGGAACAAAAGGGAAAATATTTACCAATGCTGGCAAGCGGAGAATACAAAGGAGCCTATTGCTTAACTGAACCCGGAGCCGGCTCAGATGCCAACTCAGGTAAGAGCAAAGCAATTCTCTCGGCTGACGGATCTCACTATGTTTTAAACGGTCAAAAAATGTGGATCACCAATGCTGGCTTTGCAGATATCTACACCGTTTTTGCCAAGATCGATGATGATAAAAACCTAAGTGCATTTATTGTTGAAAAAACGTTTAATGGCATAAAACTCGGACTGGAAGAAAAAAAGATGGGCATTAAAGGCTCATCGACCTGTATGATGTTTTTCGAAGATTGTAAGATTCCGGCAGAAAATCTGCTTGGCGAACGGGGCGAAGGATTTAAAATCGCGTTAAATATTTTAAACAATGGCCGAATAAAATTGGCCGCCGCTGTTTTAGGAGCTGGCAAAAAGGTAATTACCCATTCAATTACTTATGCCAATGAGCGAATACAATTCGGAAAAACCATTGGTAATTTTGGTGCCATACAATACAAAATTGCAGAACAGGCAATTCGAACCTATGCGGTTGAATCGGCCATTTACCGTTGCAGCAACGACATACAAAATGCAATGCTTCACTTAATCGAAGAAGGAATGCCGAAAGAAAAAGCTGTTATTCAGGCTCAAAAAGAATTTGCAGCCGAAGCAGCCATTCTAAAAGTGGCCGCATCCGAAGTTTTAGACTATGTAACCGATGAAGGCGTTCAGATTTATGGAGGAATGGGCTATTCTTCCGAAGCACCTATGGAACGGGCTTACCGCGATTCCCGTATCAATCGGATTTTTGAAGGAACCAATGAGATTAATCGAATGCTGATTGTAGACTTCTTGTTGCGCAAAGCTTTCAAAAATGAATTGCCTCTGCTCTCGGCTGCCCAAGATGTTGTTAAAGAATTAATGGCAATTCCTGAATTTGGAGAGGAAGATACATCACTCTTGGCCCGGGAAAGCAAATTAATAGTCGGCTTTAAGAAAAGTGCCCTGTTAATAGCAGGTGCCGCAGCTCAAAAGTCCATGCAAAAGCTAAGCGATGAGCAGGAAATTTTAATGAATATTTCTGATATCATTATTGATTGCTATCAGGCAGAATCACTTTTATTGCGGGTAAAAAAGCTGATTAGCTTGAAAGGAGAAGAAGCATGCACAGAACAAATAGCCATGTGTGAAGTTTTCTTTTATGATGCGGCAGATAGGATTCATAAAAATGCGAAAGATGCTACAAATGCAATTGCGCAGGGCGACGAATTAAGAATGATGCTTTTAGGTTTGAAACGATTCACCAAACACTCTGGCCTCAACAGTAAAGCTAAGCGCCGGTTAATAGCGGAAAAATTGATTGACGAGAACAAGTATTGTTTCTAACCAGTAATGAGATTTGATACAAATGAAGCCCTCTTTTTTGGTGAAGAAGCATTCATCTGCCGAAGTAGAAGACCTTTTTTTATTAAAAAAACAGTCATCCGTCGAAGTAGATGGTCCCTTTTTACTGAAAAAATAGTCATCCATCGAAGTAGATGGTCCCTTTTGGGTGATAAAAATACCATAGTTCGAAAGCGAAAGCTTGCATTAATTAAAAATTTAGACATTAGCATGTCAACAAAGAAACCTCCTGTTGCAAATTATTAGCAACCGGAGGTTTTACATTGACTATGATCTCTTAAAGAAGTTTACTCTTTTACTTTTCTGCTCATAATTCGGTAATACAGCAGAAAACCAATTGAAATAGAAACAAAAAAGATTCCGTAAGGCATTGCGCTATCATACTGCTTAAACATTGGATTTGAAGCCGCCAACAATTCCATAACAATGAATCCAAGTCCACCAAAAAATGCTACCAGACCCCATTTTAAAGCTGGATACTGATCGTATTTTACCTGTTTCTTTACTTCAATTTCTGCATCCTGCTCCAAAATACCTGCCTTTTCGAAATGGCCTGCTTTAATCAGTTTTCTTTTTAAAAAATGTGCAGATAAGATTTTCACAAAGGTGATGATACTAAAGAACACCACGGCAACCATTAATAATTCATCTAATTTCATATTTTAAGTTTTAAGTTTCTGAATCTATTTTGCCTATTAGACCAAAGTGCTTTGCAGAATGTTGCAAAAAGTCTTATTTTTTTTGCTGACCCAGATTTGTAATCTGGGTTTTTAGAGTTGAGAATTTTTAATTCGGAGAATTGTCTATTGCAGATCATTTTGTTGACTCTGTCAGTTACTGCGAACTCTGACAGGTCATTCTTTTATAAATATTACGGTGCTCTGCACCTCAACCAAATATTCAATATCGTTAAGCACCAGAGGTGCGTAATATTCAATTTTATCAATGGGATTACAAATCAAAATACTCTAGACCTATAAATTCACTGGAGCTATTGGAATTGTTTTATATTTATAACTAATTGCTTTCGCGTATGCCCTTGCGTTAGGGGTAGAAGCGCTTACCCCGCAGTGAGGTACGAGCGAGGAGTATGAGCGGATGACCCGACCCGAAGGGAAACGCCCAAAATAAAATGAAAATTAATTCCGATATCGTGCAACAAATAAATGAGAGTACTTGTCTACTCTTTCAAAGATGAACGAAACCGAGCTGATACAACAGATATGTAATGGCAATCCTCAAGCTTTCCGATATTTGGTGAAGCAATATGAGCGATTGGTGTTTCATGTAGCCGGAAGATTGTTGAATCAACAGGAAGATTTGGAGGATGTGGCGCAGGAGGTTTTCATAAAGGTGCATCAGAAACTGCCCGGATTTAGAGGTGATTCGAAACTTTCGACCTGGATTGCAACCATCGCTTACCGGGTATCGGTGAATCATTTAAGAAAGCGAAAGCCCGATGTAGATATTGGCGAATCGCAATATGAACTGCTTCAACACAGCAGAGTTTCGGATGAAAACCCAGAGCAGTTGACGCAGAAAAAAGAGTTGAAAGAGATGGTTAAACAAATGGTTGACAAACTGCCGGCTAAGTACAAAACGGTTTTGAGTTTGTATCATTTGGAGGAATATGGATACAATGAGATTGTTGAAATTACAGGATTGCCCGAGGGAACTGTGAAAAACTATATTTTTAGAGCCAGGAAAATGCTGAAAGAAATGTTGGAGAAAAGCGAATTGACCCAAGATGTTTAAATCGCAAATAGGAGAGGAAGAAATAGTATGAATATGAATTTCGAAAATACAGAAGAAAAATGGAATTTAGATGAATTGAAGCTGATTGATGAGCTGCTTAAGGAGAGTCTTGAGCAAGATTTATTGGTTTCAATACCTACTGATTTTGCGGATTTAGTGACTGAGAAAGTGGAAAAACGCAAATCGGTTCGTGAGGCATTGTTGCGTATGCTAATGATGACTTTGGGCTATATTGGAATTCCCGGAATCGCTTTTGGCCTGCTTTACTATTTAAAATCGGCGAAAGTAGATTTGATTCTGGATTTGGTTTTCACCTACAAATATCCGATTCTGTTTGGTGTGCTGTGCATTCTTTCGATTCAGGTAGCCGACACATTTCTGCTAAGTCGCACTAAAGATCAATTGGATCAATAGATTAGAAGAACCTCATCCCCAGCCCCTTCTCCTAAAGGTGAAGTGCAGATAAATAAATTAGCAATATTACGGTGCTCTGCACCTTTAATTCCCGATGTGCTCAATTGCTACAAAGATGACGGTGCTCTGCACCTCAACAAAATATTCAATTTCGTTAAGCACCAGAGGTGCTAATATTTGTAGAAAATAATGTAACCACAAAAGATAAGGTGCAGAGCACCGTTATATTCAATTTTATAAAACGGTTTTATTATTCACTCTTGGGTTTCCTACTTTAGTTTGGATTCCAAATATCTCATTTTAACCCATCCTTATTATTGATACCTCGACTTGGAGTCGGAACACCATAAGCAAATACAGACAAATAATTTTTAATTTACTAAAGAACCTCATTTCCCTGCCGCTTTTTCTAACGGAGAAGGATGGAATGAGATAATAAATGAAATGGGGCAATCCGCTATTGGATTGCCCCATTTTGTACTTGAAAAAAGACTCTTACGGAGCTGAAAAAACCGCCGTCAGGTCGTTCTGTTATTCTACCTCGTAAACCGGAAGACGATCTGGTGTCCAGGGAGCACCCACTTTTTCCAATTCTGCTTCAATCATCTTCATTTCTTTTGCAACAGCATGAAGTCGTTGTAATGCAAGTGGAAATTCCTCTTTTAAAATTTTGAATTGTTCTTTTTGCGTTTGAGTAACACCCGATGTGCTGGCCCAATGTGCTCCAATAATATTATCAATTCTGTTTGATATTGGAATTTGTGCAGGTGGAATTTCTTCGCCACTGGCACGAGCTTCTACTCCATTAAACAGGAAATCAATTGCATCTACTTCCTGCTGCAGGTCTTTAACTTTTGCACTTAAATTTGCACCGGCACCCGGTGTTTGCAACAGAGCCATTTTAATTGCATTAATTTTGCTTTTATACGAATTGCTAAGTTGCATGCTTCCCTGAATGGCTCTCGACATATTTGCCACTTTTTGCTGGAAAGCCACCAATTCAGCACGATTTTCGGCTGGTAAACTTGTGTTGTTTAAGGTTACGGCTTTAAAAGAGACGGCATCGGTCAACAATTTGTATTCTCCATTCCTCACCATTCCCATTTCAACCTGATAAGCTCCCGGCATTGCCAACATGCCCGATTTTGCTTCTTTGGTTGGCTTGAATTCGTTGTCTTTTATAGGATTCAAAGACTGGAAGCGAAGATCCCAATGGGTACGATTAATTCCCTTCTGAGCTTTATCAGCCACTCTTCTTACCTCATTCCCATCCATATCTTTCACAACAAAAACAAGGTATGGAGCCACTTCCTTAGCCTCATCTTCCATCTCTTTCCAACTTGGCTGTGGAATGTAAGAACCTGCCTTGGTAAGCTCTTTCTCTTTCTCCTGACGGATTTGTTTGGCTGTTTTTGGTACTTCCTTAAGATAGTAGGTGAAAACAGCACCAAACTCAGGATTCGGAGCAGTAAAATAGGTTGATCCCATGCTTCCTTTTCCTCCTTTTTGAATGTACATTAAGGCATCCTTTACAGGGAAAAGCTGCGCTTCTTGTTCAATCATTTGAGATGTTACACTTCGCAAAGGTGAATAATCATCCAGAATGAAGAAACCGCGACCAAAACTAGCAGCTACCAAATCGCCTTCGCGTTTCTGGATAGTAAGATCGCGAACAGCAATGGTTGGAATCCCAGATTTTAACTGAATCCAATTCTCACCTTCATCTTTGGTGAAAAACACACCAAACTCTGTTCCTACAAATAACAATTCAGGATCGATAAAATCTTGTTCGATGGTATGTACCGTTCCATTTTCAGGAAGATTTCCGGCTATGTTCGTCCATGTTTTTCCTTTATCAGAACTCTTTAAAATGTATGGTTTAAAATCATCGCGTTTGCGGTTATCAAACGAAGCATAAATCACATTTTCGTTGTGTTTCGAAGGCAATAAGTCGCTCACATATGTGTATTGAGGTATTCCCGGGAATGAAGAATACTTCACCCACTGCTCTCCGCCATTCTCACTAACCTGAATTAATCCATCATCAGTTCCCACATACAGAAAGTTCTCTTTTAGTGGAGATTCTGCCAATGAAATTATCGTTCCGAACTGAGAGGTTGATACATGCTTTTTCACTGCATCGGCCGACCAATATTGTCCCATTACCTTAAATGAATCACGATCTTTACCCGTTGTTAAATCACCACTGATCACTTTCCAGGTGTTTCCACGATCGTCGCTTTGCAACAGTTTATTAGCTGCGGCATACAATCGGGTATTTAAATGATGACTGAGAATAACCGGAGCGTTCCAATTCCATTTGTAAGCAGGTTCGCCTTTTGGCTCGCGGGCTTTAATCTCAATTTTCTCACCACTTTTTTTATCGTAACGATACAAATTACCATACTGATATTCGCAATAAACAATGTTTGGATCGGTTGGATCGATCTGTGCCCAAAATCCGTCTCCACCCAAAATTGGTTCCCAATCGGCATTGGTTACTCCTTTTTTACTGATATTTTGAGATGGCCCGCCAAGCGTGTTATTATCCTGAGTTCCACCATAAACATTGTAAAATGGCAAGGCATTGTCAACCTGAACCCGGTAAAACTGTGTTACAGAAAGGTTGCATTTGAAAAGATAGGTATCACCCGCATCGAAACTTTCGTAGATTCCTCCGTCACCACCAATCATGAAGTGATTGGTATCACTCGGGTCAATCCAAAGTGCATGATCGTCAACATGGCGATCTTTTAATCCCATTCGAGTCCAGGTCTTTCCACCATCTTCGGTGAATTGAGAGCGGGTTTCAACCGAATATACTTTATTTATATCAAGAGGATCGCAATAAATCTCATTATAGTATTGTCCGCTGCTTGCATAATCACTCATTTTCGTCCACGATTCACCTCTGTCGGTTGAGCGGAAAAATCCACTTTTGTCTTCAGCAGCCTCAATAATAGCATACACGTAATTGTGATTCACCGGCGAAACGGCAATTCCCATTCCTCCCATATCAACTTCAGGCAATCCTGATTTTAGTTTTCTCCAATTCTCTCCTCCATCAGTGGACTTATAAATTGCAGATTCGGGTCCTCCATTAATTTTTGCATACACATGACGGCGACGTTGTTCTGATGTGGCATACATGATATTTGGCTCAACGGGATCGATGATCACATTATTAACACCCGTATTTTCGCTTATTTCCAACACCTTATTCCAGCTTTCGCCTCCATCAGTAGTTTTGTATAAACCACGATCGCCTCCTGGTCCCCAAACGGAACCTTCTGCGGCAACAAATACGATATTTGAATTTCGCGGATCAACAACAATTCCACCAATGTGACGAGACTCTTTCAAACCCATATTCTTCCAGCTTTTACCGCCATCCATGGTTTTATATACTCCATCGCCATAAGCCAAAGCTCTTTGATGATTGTTCTCTCCAGTTCCTGCCCAAACCACATTACTGTTATTCGGATCCATAGTAACGACTCCAATGGAATACGAACCATATTTATCAAAAACTGGTTGCCAGGTGGTTCCATTGTTGATGGTTTTAAAAATATTACCACTGGCAATTCCCACGTAGTATTCGCTGTGATTGTTTGGATTTACGGCAAAATCAGCAATACGACCCGAGGTTGTGGCAGGTCCTATATTTCTGAATTTTAAACCGTTTACCAGTTTCGAGTTAAGTAATGAATCGACAACCGGTTCGGTTGTTTTCTTTTTTGCCTGCAGAAATCCGGGCTGAATTAACATCCCTGCGAGCAATAGGAAAAAGCCTGATCGTTTCAAGCCATGTGTTAAGATATTCATGAGTTATAGTTTAAGGTGTAACAAGAACTGACAAAGCAAGTAAACCATTCACTATCAGACTTGTTTAAGTGTGTTTTATATCGTCTGTTGAATTTACGGGATTCCAATTAAAATTCCTAGATCAGAACTCTATTATTACTTATATCCTATTCATCCAGATATCAATTCTGCAGTTTTTAAATTTTCAATTCGATAAAAAGAATGCTCATTATTTCGTTGACTTTGTAAGTGATTGCAAAATCTAAAAGGTATAATTACTGATATATTACGGTGCTCTGCACCTTTGATTTCCAATGTCCACAATTGCTACAAAGACTACGGTGCTCTGCACCTTAACAAAGCATTCAGTTTCCTTAAGCACCAGAGGTGTGCAATATATTTGTAGAAAGTAATGTAACCACATAAGATAAGGTGCAGAGCACCGTAATATTCAATTTTATCAATGTTACAAATCAAAATACTCTAGACCTATAAATTCACTGGAGCTATCGGAATTGTTTTATATTTAAAACTAATTGCTTTCATCTATGACTTTGCGTTAGGGGTAGAAGCGGTTACCCCGCAGTGAGGTACGAGCGAGGAGTAAAAGCGGATGACCCGACCCGAAGGGGAACGCCCAAAATAAAAATAAATTCCAATATGGTACAACAATAAAAAAATCCGATTCTTTCGAACCGGATTTAATTATTTATCTCTTTTTATGTCTTAGCCATATTCGTTCTCCAAGCACGGGCTTATAATTCTTATCTACATCATTAATTTTTCGGATCCTCTTCAATCGAACTCCATATTCTTGTGCAATACCATACAAGCTTTCGCCTTCTTTCACCCTATGAAAATTGTAACCTCTGGCTGCTTTCCTGCGCTTTTTATGCAAATACAATCGCTGATCGAGTTGCAAAATGTAATTCTTAGGAAGATCATTATACCTCAACAGTTTCCTCCGGTTTACGTCTAGGCTTTTCTCAATACTATAGAATGTATCGCCTTTTTTAGTAACTATATAATGTACTCCGTTCGCTATTTCCAATCGTGCTCCAAATGGATCAATTTCATAACCAGAATCAATATCTGCCAGATCGGTTCCCGTAGGTCTTTCAATAATGAAATCATCACCTTTCCCTTTTATATCAAGCTTGTGTAAATGTTCCTCATCAATTATTTTTATTAACCGATGAGCATACTGAGGATCGGTAGCATATCCTGCTTTTTTCAATCCATGAGCCCAATGCTTGTAATCATCTGAATTGTATTTAAACAAAAACGCGTAACGCGATCGTGAGGTTAAAAATTGAGAATGATCCTTATAAGAATCATACGGATGATCATACTTTCGAAAGCACTCTCTTCTATGATCATCATCCATTTTCATGCTCGGACCCGTCCAATCGTGACACTTAATTCCGAAATGATTATTCCCTTTTGTAGCCAGTAATGAATTTCCGTTCCCGGATTCAAGTAACCCTTGAGCCAAGGTAATACTGGCAGGAATCCCTGTTCGCTGCATTTCACGAACAGCTAGTTCCTTATATTTTTCGATGTACTCTTTTCTGGTTAAGCCTTTTGCAAACACAGATGAACCCAAAATAAAACTAAGTACTATATATATTAAAACTCTCTTCATTCGGTTTAGATTTTTTGAATCGTGTAAAAATGGGAAATCATTCTATTTATGTATATATTAGTCGTGATTTCCAAAACAACCATAAAAATATAACAATCCTGTTATCCTCCGTTACTTTAAACAATTAATTTAATTAACAATTTGTTTCTGATGTATTGAAACGCCTATTCTTGCTTGTTTATTACAATTATTAAAAAAATGTTTAAATTTCAGAAAGTATTAATTTAATTGCCATTTGAGATGGATACAAGCTTTCATTTCTTACACCGGGAATAACAATAATCCGTAAACAATCTGAGCAAACAGAATAACAATGAAGAAAACCCAAATAATTACAACTGTATTCGAATACAATTCAATAGATGAATTATCTCTGGAAGAACAAGAATTGGTGAGAAATGCCAAAGAAGCAGCTCTTCGTTCCTATTCACCTTATTCAAAATTTAGCGTTGGCGCAGCCATTCTGCTCG
This sequence comes from Labilibaculum antarcticum, assembly GCF_002356295.1. Classification (NCBI taxonomy): domain Bacteria; kingdom Pseudomonadati; phylum Bacteroidota; class Bacteroidia; order Marinilabiliales; family Marinifilaceae; genus Labilibaculum; species Labilibaculum antarcticum. The sequence goes on from NZ_AP018042.1 coordinate 1,224,529, forward strand.
AGAACAAGGATATTATTCAAGGGAATAATCAGGAGAATTCGGCTTATCCGTCAGGATTGTGTGCCGAGCGTGTTGCCATGTTTTACGCCAATTCAAAATATCCTGATGTACCTGTAAAGACGATTGCAATTACTGCTCGAACTAATGGTCAATTTTCAGAAAACCCAATTCCACCATGTGGCTCATGCCGACAGGTATTATTGGAAACAGAAGAAAGATTTAATCAGCCAATTAAGTTGATATTGTTTGGTGAGAAAAAAATCAAAATCGTTAAAACGATAAAAGAAATGCTTCCCTTGTATTTTGAAAAAGAAATGCTGGATGAATAATATTAAAAATGGCTAAATCGTAAGCGCTTGCTGATGATTTAGCCATTTTATATTCTTTTTAAGAGGTCTTTACCTATAACTGATTCGCCAATTCTCTCCAAAGATTATCATTCTGAGGAACTGGAGCAACAATTCGAATAAGTTCTTGCTTTACAGGATGAATAAAAGATATTTCACGAGCATGTAAACCAATTCCTCCGCCATTTTTTGAGCGAGGTGCTCCGTACTTTAAATCGCCACGAATTGGAACTCCAATTTTGGCCAGCTGAGCACGAATCTGATGATGACGTCCAGTGTGCAGTTTAACTTCGAGCAAAAAATAATTCTGAGTCCGAGTCATTAACTTATATTCCAAACTTGCTTCTTTAGCTCCATGTTTTAATTTGTCGTACACATTGGATTTGTTCTTCTCCTCGTTTTTCAACAAAAAATGAGTTAATGTTTCCTCTTCCAATCTTGGACAGTTTTGAACAATCGCCCAGTATATTTTACTGATTTCCTTGTCTTTTTGCTGAAACATCAGGCTTAAGCGAGTTAAAGCCTTGCTCGTTTTAGCAAATATAATAACACCACTAACAGGTCTGTCGATACGATGCGGTACACCTAAAAAAACATCTCCAGGTTTGTTGTACTTCTCCTTTATATAGGCTTTGACCTTTTCACTTAAAGGTTCATCCCCCGTTTTGTCACCCTGTACAATATCACCACACCTCTTATTGATCGCAATTATATGATTGTCTTCGAATAATATATCCAATTGTTCTTTCGCCATTGGTAGTCCTTATTTATTTAATTTTCAAATGAAAGCGCGCAAAGATAAGAAAAAAAGGTTGATACTTATCATCCGGATAATACTTGATGCCTTTAACTTTAGCCCTCCTTTTATACGTCTTAATACTGCTCCTTTTCGTTCGGAAAATCTTTTGATTTCACATCACTGATATAATTTTCCACAGCTCCTTTTATTTCATCGAACAAATTGTGATATCTTCTTAAGAAACGAGGTGAAAACTCCTGAGTAATTCCCAACATATCATGAATTACCAAAACCTGACCATCAACACCGCCACCGGCACCAATTCCAATAATCGGAATGGTAACACTCTGGGCAACTTTCGTAGCCAATATCGCTGGTATTTTCTCCAACACAATTGCAAAACAGCCTGCTTCCTCAAGCATTTTAGCGTCTTCAATTAATTTCTCAGCTTCTTCATCCTCCTTGGCACGAACTGCGTAAGTTCCAAATTTATGAATAGACTGTGGAGTTAATCCCAAATGCCCCATTACAGGAATTCCTGCAGAAAGAATTCGATTTACCGATTCCAAAACTTCACGTCCACCTTCTAATTTCACAGCATCAGCACTGGCCTCTTTCATAATTCGAATGGACGAATTTAATGCTTCTTTTGAGTTCCCCTGATAAGTTCCGAAAGGCAAATCGACAACCACAAGAGCTCTCTGAACTGCTTTTACTACGGATGCTCCATGATAAATCATTTGATCCAAAGTAATTGGCAAAGTTGTTTCGTGACCAGCCATTACGTTCGAGGCCGAATCTCCAACCAGAATTACATCTATTCCTGCTCTATCAACAATAGTTGCCATAGAATAGTCGTAAGAAGTGAGCATAGAAATTTTCTCTCCCTTCAATTTCATTTCCGCAAGTACATGTGTGGTTACTCTCTTTGCGGATTCTTTATGGATTGACATTTTTTAAAATTTTGATATTAGTTTGGCAAATTTCGAATTACAAAGTTATAAAATAAGGTAAAAGCAACAAGATAAAAGAAGAAAGGTAAATGTTTTAAAACTAAGAGAGAAACTTAAAATCCTTTTCGCGACAGAACTGAATTTGTAATTTATAATTCTTAATCCCAAACTAGCCTATTCTGTCTTTTTGGCAGAAAACATGTCATGCGAATGGGTAAATATTTGTCTTCCGATGTCAGAATTACACTTCTTTTGGCAAAATGAATTATGGCACAAGCTTTGATTAAATGCTAACGGATGAAACAAACATCCCAAACAATTAATAGAATTTAGAACATTAAATAAATATTGAAATGGGTAAAATAATTGGAATTGACTTAGGAACTACTAACTCTTGTGTTTCTGTAATGGAAGGTAACGAGCCTGTTGTTATTCCTAATAGCGAAGGTAAAAGAACAACACCATCAATTGTTGCTTTTATAGAAAACGGTGAAAGAAAAGTTGGAGATCCTGCAAAACGTCAGGCTATTACCAATCCTACTAAAACGATTTCTTCTATCAAGAGATTCATGGGAGAAGGATTCGATAAAGTGACGAAAGAAATTAGTCGCGTTCCTTATAAAGTAATCAAAGGTGATAACAACACACCTCGTGTTCTTATCGACGATCGTAAATATTCTGCACAAGAAATCTCAGCTATGGTTCTTCAAAAAATGAAGAAAACTGCTGAAGACTATTTAGGACAAGAAGTAACTGAAGCAGTAATTACTGTTCCTGCTTATTTCAACGATGCACAACGTCAGGCTACAAAAGAGGCTGGAGAAATTGCTGGTCTTGTAGTAAAACGTATTATTAACGAGCCAACAGCAGCAGCATTGGCATATGGTCTTGATAAAAAAGATCAGGATATGAAAATTGCTGTTTTTGACCTTGGTGGTGGTACTTTCGATATTTCTGTTCTTGAATTAGGTGACGGTGTATTCGAAGTAAAATCAACTAACGGTGATACTCACCTTGGTGGTGATGATTTCGATCAGGTGATTATTGACTGGTTGGCTGAAGCATTTATTGCTGACGAGAATATTGACTTACGTAAAGATCCAATGGCTCTTCAGCGTTTGAAAGAAGCTGCTGAAAAAGCTAAAGTTGAGCTTTCTAGTTCTACTAGTACTGAAATCAACTTGCCATATATTATGCCAGTAGATGGTATTCCTAAGCACCTTGTTAAAACATTATCTCGTGCACAGTTCGAAAATTTGTCTGACAAATTGATTCAAGCTGTTCTTGCGCCATGTAAATTGGCTCTTAAAGATGCTGGTATTTCAACTTCAGAAATTGACGAAGTAATTTTAGTTGGTGGATCAACTCGTATTCCTGCTATTCAGAAACTTGTTGAAGATTTCTTCAAAAAAGTTCCTTCAAAAGGAGTTAATCCTGATGAGGTTGTTGCAGTTGGTGCAGCAATTCAAGGTGGTGTTCTTTCTGGTGATGTTACTGATGTACTTCTTTTAGATGTTACTCCTCTTTCTTTAGGTATTGAAACAATGGGAAGTGTAATGACACGTTTAATTGAGTCGAACACAACTATTCCTACTAAGAAAACTGAAACTTTTACAACTGCTGCTGATAATCAGCCTTCTGTAGAAATTCATATTCTTCAAGGTGAGCGTCCAATGGCGAATGGTAACAAAACAATTGGTCGTTTCCATTTAGACAGCATTCCACCAGCACCTCGTGGAGTTCCTCAAGTTGAAGTAACTTTTGATATTGACGCGAATGGTATTCTTCATGTTTCTGCAAAAGACAAAGGAACAGGAAAAGAGCAAAGTATTCGTATCGAAGCTTCATCGGGATTATCTGATGCAGAAATCGAAAGAATGAGACAGGAAGCAAAAGAAAACGAGACTGCTGATAATGAAGCTAAAGAAAAAGTTGATGCTTTGAATAAAGCTGACAGTATGATTTTCCAGACTGAAAAGCAATTGAAAGAAATCGGCGATAAACTTCCTGCTGACAAAAAGCAACCTATCGAAGATGCTTTAGCCAAATTGAAAGCAGCTCACGCAGCTCAGGATGTTGATGCATGTAATACATCAGTTGAAGAGTTGAACACTGTATTTCAGGCAGCTTCTCAAGAGATGTATGATGCTCAGGCAAAAGATCCTAAAGCCGGACAAGATGGTGAAGAAGCTCATGCTGATGCAAAACAAAATGACGAAGTTACTGATGTAGACTTCGAAGAAGTTAAGTAAAGCACTATCACAAACGATAGATAAAAACAACTAAACCCCAGTAAAGCAACACTTTACTGGGGTTTTCTTTTTTATTCAAATGTAAAAATTAATGGTTTTCTATTGATTTTTGCACTACATTTGTACCATATTAGTACCGCGCGCTATTAGGTGATTATGTGCGCGTTAAAAGGTCTTATCACACCTTAATTAAAATGACGTGACAAATAAGTGAAAATCTATGGCGAAAAGTAATCTGAAAATACCCAAGCTTTGTGAGCAATGCAGAAAGCCTTTCGAAGCCAAAACTGTAGCCACTCGCTTTTGTAGTCCTTACTGTGCAAATAAATCAGGAAAAGAGAAAAAAAAACAAGCAAAGAAAGCAGAACAAAAACAAACATTACTGGAAAAGTCTATTGATAAAATTGCAGATATTCAAACCCGTCCTTATATTTCTATTACAGAAGCGACTATTCTTTTTGGGATATCAAAAGATACAATTCGTCGCCTTATTATTGCCGGTAAAATTCCAGCTTTTAACCTAGGGCAGCGATTAACTAGGATTAGTCGTTTGCATATGGAAGCTATGTTTACCGCTGTAGATTTGCCAGAAGAGCCCAAAGAAGAACCAGTAAGAATGCACTATGAAACAAACGAATGTTATAAGATTGGTGAAATATCCGAAAAATTTGGAATATCTCCTTCTACAGTAAACAACACAATTCGTCGGTACGGCATCCCAAGACGACAAGTTGGAAAGTTTGTGTATGTGCCGAAGGAGCAAATTGACAAATTATTTTCAACAAACTAAGCTAACATCCCATGAAACAACTTTCAAAAACAAAAGTAACCGTTAGGCTTCGTAAAATAGAAGACCGAAAAGAATGGTCTATTTATTTGGAAAGTTACCCGGTATTTGTTCCAGGCAAAACTACTCCTCAACGCATTAGGGAATATCTGAACAGAAGTGTAACCACTATTGAATTGAATAAGAACCGGACTGCCCGCACCAATCCAAATGGTAAGAAAACTTACAAACCCAAACGTAATGATAATGGCATAATTATATGCCGGAGTGAAATTGATAGTGAAAGTATGTTATACGCAGATGGTATTCGGAAGCTTCGCCAACGTGAATATGATCATGCAGATTTGTACAATAATACAGAAAATGCTCAAGTTGAACGAAAGGAACGGTTACAACATAATTTCATTGAATATTTTGAAAAAGTAACTTTTAAACGCCACACTAATAGCTCGAAATCTATTCAATTTAATTGGCAACGTTCAAATGAATTATTAAAGCAGTTTGCAGGAGATACACTTTTATTTTCTCAATTAGATGTTGCAATAGCTGAAGATTTTAAGCTTTTCCTTCTATCAGCACCTAAGGGAGGTAATAAAAGCGGTATTATTTCTCAAAATACCGCTGCAACCTATTATTCAATTTTTAAAGCGGCCCTCAAACAAGCCTTTATTGATGGATATCTAGAAGGTGATTTATCTGCTAAAATTAAAGGAATTCAGGAGAAAGAGTCACGTCGTGAATATTTGACAATTGACGAATTGAATACGCTTGTAGCTACACCTTGCGAGAGTGATGTTCTTAAAAGAGCGGCACTTTTCTCTGCCCTCACAGGATTGAGACATGTCGATATTCAGAATCTTAAATGGAGTGAAATTAAAATAAACGGTAATCAGGCAAGAATTCATTTTACTCAACAAAAAACAAAAGGTGTTGAGTATATGCCCATTTCGGAACAAGCTTTGCAGCTTTGTGGAGAACCTGATCAGCCCGAGCAATTAGTATTTGAAGATTTGGCCAATCCTTCTTGGATTTCCCGACCACTTAAACACTGGATTAAGACAGCAAGAATTAAAAAGGAAATTACTTTTCATTGCTTTCGCCATACATTTGCTACCTTGCAAATATCAAATGGCACTGATATTTATACAGTTAGCAAGATGCTTGGACATACAAATGTGAAAACCACACAAATTTATGCCAAAGTGATAGACGAGAAGAAAAATAAAGCAGCACAAACCATAAAATTGGATAATATAAAATACACGGACTTATAAGCAGTTATTAAAACTATTACAAACAAAGACCCATTTAAATAAAACAAAAGATGCATCCCAAACATTTTGAATATATCATAATCTATTTGTCTGTTCTGTTAGCGTGTATATTGTTGGGTACTGTTGCAAGAATGTTTGTAATTAATATTGGAATAGATGAGTTCACCGCTGGAATTGTATTTTGCGTAGTTACTTTATTTGGTGTACTAATTTACGCCATTCTTGCGTTTTTAATTGATGGCCTTTTTTCTTCAATTGTCCGGACATTTTTTCGAAAAAAGAAGCACTCAAGCCTGTCTAATAAAAAATCTAATATTTCAGAAAAGTTTGAAGAGATTAGAACCGTGCAGCAACTGTTGAAAGATAAAAATGAGCAGGATAAAAAAGATATTGCCATTAAGTACATTCAAAATGAGTTTGCTGCTTATTGCTCAGAACAAGACTTGGATTTGCTTTGTCAATATGTAATATTTTATGCAGAAACGAAATCTCTACAGAGCATAAAACCCATAATTACTAATGGTTTATCGAATCTTGATTTTTATCATTTTGGATGGAATATCTGGAAACATTTTAGAGTGAGCAAACAAGAAGATGTTTCTTTTTTTCTCAAAAGCGTATTTGCGAATTACCTGAAAGATGTTGAAACCGATACCATAAAAAGCCACTTAAAAGATGATGAACTGAAAGGCATCATTAAAATTCGAAAAAGCATTTCAGAACAATAACGACAAATAATAATCATTATTTCCTGTGTTTTTATTGTGTTTTTTCCAGTGTAGTAAAACACAGCAGAAACACATCATTTATTTACACCATAACCATTAAAAACGATAGTTATGAATGTAAATGAGATTTCTTTTGAAAATTTACCAAAAGCAGTTGCTCATTTGGTAAATGAAGTGGAAAAGCTGAAACTTCTTGTTGAAAAAGGTCAAGCACCTACTTTACCTCAAAAACGTATCCCAATAGGCATTGAAGAGGCCTGTCGAGTCATTGGAAAAGCCAAACCTACGATTTATGCACTTGTCCAAAAACGCATGCTCCCCTGTTACAAAAATGGCAAGAAGCTCTATTTTTTTGAAGATGAACTACTAAATTGGATCACCAGCGGCAAAAAGAAAACTTTGAAAGAGATTGAAAACGAGGCAGAAATAGAATTCAAAAAACGTTCTAAAGGTATCCGAAGATGAATTTATTTGAATTATTGGCCAATTTTTGGCGAGTAGATGAACAAAAGAATTTTACCGGAAATGAAACCCGTTTGTATTTTTTTCTAATTCATTTAGCAAATCGCTCGTTTTGGGCAGAGTGGATTGAATTTGCAGACAAACGTATGGTGGCCAATGCCAATATATCCCTACAAGTATTGAAATCTGCCAGAGAAAGACTGAAAGAAGCTGAACTGTTAAACTATATTCCTGGGGGCGGTTATAGGGTTAAAACTAAGTATCAGATTCTGACACCTAAACCCAAACTTAAACACTCACCTTACTATATTAATACTAAAAACAAAAACTTAAAGATGAATTCAAATGGAAAGAAAAAAGGATTTGTCCATACAGGAAGTGATTTTGATTAGACAAAATGCTATTAAAGCATTGCAAAATGATGCTAAAGAAATTATTATTGTTGAAAAGAATAAGATTCGGCAACGGCGTTTTCTTTTGCCATTCAAGTATTCCGAATTTAGAAGCTTGTTTATCATGTTCGGTACTGCTTGTTTACACAAACGACACCAGAACAAAAACTTTGTTATCGATGAAAACAATGAACCTGTTATACAGCAACTTCACTATTACTCAACCAATAATTCCGCTTTTACGGGCAATTTGACCAAAGGGATATTATTGCAAGGCAAATATGGATGTGGAAAAACCATACTCCTTGAAACCTACTCATTGCTTCATAACCATATTGTAACAAAATTTGATCTGAATCATCCTCTGCTTTTGTTTATCAAAGCTGTGGAATTGCAAGAGAAAATCCAAAAGCTATCGGCGAATAATTTTGTACGCCGTCCAATGATTATAGATGAGTTTGGACGTGAATCAAAAACAATTCAGGATTATGGAAATGTTATTCGCCCAATATCTGAATTACTGAGTTTGAGAAGCGATATGGGAGCTCTTACACATGCAACTTCAAATTTTACTCTGAATACACTTTCAACTGATGAATTTTATGGTAAAATGATTGGCGACCGTCTGAAAATGATGTTCAACTTCATCACTTTGGAAGGTGAAAGCAGGAGAACTTAGAACTTCAGGCGTGTAAATTTCTAGGGGAGCAAGTTTGTGTTTTGGTCTGACCAAAACCTTGCTCTACGAGACATAAATATCCCGCCGGTCTCAATTAGCTAATAAATATGAAAACAATAAAAAACAGAAATACAAATGGCCGACCAGTCAAAAGACCTTCGGAAAAGAAGGGGTATAAAGTAACTGTTAAAATGGCTACGGAAGAATTTTATACCCTGAAAGCCAAAGCTAGTTTTGCAGGAATTAACCGTAGTGAATTTATTCGTCGGTGTATTCGCTCCAGTTTGGTAAAACAGCGACTTACGCCCGAACTAATGGGGTATATTCGTCAGCTTTGCGGTATGGCAAACAATGTAAATCAGATTGCTCGCACTGCCAATACTTCCGGATATTCAGATGTACACAATAGATGCCTTGTTATGAATGAACAATTAGATCAATTAATTATACGCATTGAAAATGATTGCTAAAATAGTTCAGGGAAGGGGATTTCGGGGAGCAGTGAACTATGTTCTGGATAAAAAAGATGCTCGCTTACTTTATGGGGAAGGAGTACGATTAAAAGATAAAACATCAATCATTCAAAGTTTTATTACCCAAAGTAAAATGAGACCAAAAATTTCAAAACCAGTGGCACACATCTCGCTTGATTTTTCAGCACAAGACAAAAGCCGAATAACGGATCAATTCATGATTGATGTTGCTAATAAATACCTGGGAAAAATGGGGTATGAAAATACACAATACATTATTGTTCGTCACTTTGACACTGAGCATCCCCACCTACACCTCATAATTAATCGTATTGATAACAATGGAAACAGAATCTCCGATAAAAAAGAAAAGTTACGGAACACAAAAGTTTGCCTAGAACTGACAAAAAGTTACGGTTTATATATTGCTTCGGGGAAGGAAAATGTAAAAGAACATCGGCTAAGAGAACCCGATAAAACCAAATATGAAATTTACCAGACACTTCAATCAGCTATTCCTAAATGCGTGAATTGGCAAGAGCTTAAAGCTGCACTTCAAAAATCGGGTATTACCATTGAATTACGAAAAAATGGGAATACTGACAAAATTCAAGGAGTTCGCTTTGGCAAAAACGAATATGAACTCAACGGTTCTAAAGTTGACCGCGCATTTAGCTATTCCAAAATTACTTACCGCCTGCAACAAAATGAATTGTCCACGAAGATTCAATCAGAACCAGGCCTTAAGAACAAGCTGAGTATTACAAGAGGACATGCTTCTATAAGAGGTTTGCTCAATTCACTGAATTCATCGACCTCCAACAATCAAGATTATGCAGAACATTTAAAACAGAAAGCACGAAAGAAAAAGAAAAAAGGTTTGAGACGATAATTAAAGCATTAAAAATAAAACAAATCCCTATAAACTGAGACAAATTCTATCTTTTATCATAAAATAAAATAATAAGATGAATAACGATAATTTTATTACTGCCCTATTTGAAGAAATCAAAAGTCAGATTTCTGTTATCGCGAAAGAATTAGAAAAAGATGACACCCCTCGAACCCAAGCAGAGCTTTCTGCTAAAAAAGAAGAAAAATCTAAGACAATTACTACAGAGGAACTTTTAAGCTTGATACAAAAAGCTATAATTTATTCTACTAAAAAAGAATTTCAACAAGCTATTCCCCTAATCCAAAACTCCAAAAAAGAGCTTTTGGAGGGCATTAATGATTTACATATTGATTTGAAGAATTTAAAGTGTTACCCTAACAAGAATAAAAAAAACACCGAAATAAACAATTTTAAACTTTGGAAAATCGGCTCGATAATCGTTTTCATGTTGCTACTATTTTGTGTTATCGTATTAAAAGTAGAGAATTATAGGCTTTCAGACAGCGATTTAAAATTCAGATACATTCACTCAAATCGTGGTGTAAATTCAACTGACTTACAAAATATCGAAACGATATTTCATATCAGCAGAAACAAGGAATTAATAAAAAGCATGCGCAAAGATGTAGAAGAATATGAATTAAAAGCTAAAGAGGAATTGGTATCTAAGGAAACTAGTCGCAATCCCGAACAATAAGTTCTTCAGGAATAGAATTAACATTAATAATGCATTTAGTTTAAAGTTAATCCCAAATCGCAAACAAAGAAGTTCAATTTAATCCAAACAAGCCTGCGGTTACAAAAGACTTCGGCATAAACGCTACAAATCAATATTCAAGAGTTTCTTGAAAAAGCTTTCCTTTTTGCAATGAATATACCTTTCTCATTCTTCGAAAAGCAAATTCATTGCAAATAAGCGGTAAAAACACTTGAACATTAATTTGCCTCCAACTCTCCTACTCCATTTATTCCGATTCCTTTTGTAATTTGAATGAAATTAAGTTTGGGGTGTTTAAGATTTGGGAATTAATAAATTATTTCATCCAACTGGATAATTGAAAAAATACAGTTCATAATCATTCCAAAAAAATGCCATTATTTATGGTTTTCATTAGACACTCTTCTTAATATTTTATTTAATAAAGAAGTATCATATTATAATTCTAAATTTGTATTCAAGATAAAATAGAAAAACTTATACAAAAACAAAATAACCTCGAATGGGAAGATTCTGAGATAAAGGTTGCCAAAAGTGAACTATCTAAATCAGTTTGAGAAACGGTACCTGCTTTTAGAATAAAAGTAGTGGATAAGTTGTTTTGGGCATTAAGGAAAAAGTAAAATGAGAATACCAGAATTGATTGCAAAGGGCGAAAGCAAGATTTTAGAGTTTTTTGCATTGAAAGATTCAGCAGAAGCATTTGTACTTCGATTTTCGAAGTAGTTTAAAATACCTTGATAATGATCATGGATAGTATTTTTAATACTTGTGAAGGCCTTGAATCCAGCCTCTTCAACCTTTCTAAACCAATGAGCTAATTTTGTGTAAGCAATACCTTTTTCTTTGGTTTGTGTGAATATTAACCTCAGGTTATGTGTTAACATGTATGCTTCTTATATATCAGGATATTGAGCAAATAAAATTTCTGCACGTTTTTTCTGACTTCTCGTCCAATTGTTTGCAGATTTAAAAAGTAAATACCTACTTCTTGCTAAAAGTTGCTTTTTAGAATCCCCATTATCAAATACGACTGACTGATATTTTTCTTCCCTGTAATTTGCTTTTCTTATTGCTTTAGATTCCTCATTTAAAGCATCCCAACGATGAGCTATTCGCATTTCCTGTAAACCGTCATAAGCTAATTTCTGGACATGAAAACGATCAATAACCCTGCTTGCTTTGGGAAAGCTTCTTTGTGCGATTTTATTCATGCTTCCTGCCATATCCAGAGTTACTTCTTCGACAAAACCTCTAATACTCCCAGAAATCTTCTTTAAGATTGATATAATATCTTCAGATCGAGTACCTTGAATCATGGCAACTAGTGCTCCTTTTCGACCTTTAGCTACTTTATTGGTAATTATTGTATAAAGCTCTCCATTAGTTAAGGCTGATTCATCAATACTTAGGTTAGGACCAATATTTTCAGGAAAAATCATCCACTTGTGAGCATGAGATTTCTGATCCCACTGATTAAAATCACTTAAGTGTTCCTTGTATTGCTCGGAAAATTGATTCCCATCGATATGGTAATGCTTTTTAAGGCTTTTACTGCTGATCGGGTATTTGTCCAAATAATTCTTTTAAAAAAGAAGCGAACCCTTTTGTATATCGAGCTCCCTTTGCAATTAAATCCCAATCTCTACTTACAATCTGACCCGTAGAACATATGAGCCACTTTCTTTTGCGAACATGCAAATAAACCATTCGTTCTCGAATAGGGTAATCTTGAATCACCACTGCTGACTGAAAGCCTTTTGAAGTTAGCTTTTCAGATGAAAATTCTTCTGGGAATTGATGTAATTCATCTAGATGAACATCCAATCGCTTTTCATCGATAATAACTTGAGTGATCTCAAATCTCTTCTGGTAAAATAGCTTGAAGTAAGAGTTTGTAGTGACCTTTTGTTGAATCCATAGTCTAAATTTAAGACAACAAAAATAAATTATTCCTTTTGCTCCACCAACTTTTCGAATTGATCCCTTAAACTTGTATTCTTAAATTTTAATTCTAATTTTAGCTTGAAAAACAAGCCTAAATGACCCTAAAAAACCCTCAAGAACAAATGCTAATACCTAAGGATACTGGCTTTTACGAAATGCTATACAGGGATTACTATGAGATTTTGGTTCGTTTTGCAGAAGGTATTTTGTTTGATGAGGAAGAGGCTCGAGATATTGTTCAAGAAGTATTTCTTGATCTTTGGAATAAGGATAAAAACATATTGATTAACAGTAGCATAAAGACCTATCTGTATTCCTGTGTCAAGTATAAAACCTTTAATCGAATTAAAAAACTCAAGCTTATAGATAAACACCAAGATCAGGTCAAAGAAGCGATCTTGTATGCTATGGACTATTCATCTTTACCAGAGGATGAGTTGAAAGAAAAGTTCCATAGCATTTTTGAAGAATTTTCTCCGCAGATGCGTAAAGTTGTTGAACTTCATTCTTTCAGTGGCTTGAAATACAAAGAAATTGCAGAAGAACTTAATATTTCCGCAAATACAGTAAAAACTTATATGAAACGTGCATACAAACGCCTAAAAATGGAGTTGTCTAAAGAGATGTTAACTTCTGTATTGGTTTGGCATGCTCTAAATAAATTTCTCTAGGCATCAGTTATTTTAAAAAATAATTTACTTTCCTGTCACCCTATTTTTGCCTATAGTTTACTAATAGGTAAATGAAGATAAAAAAACACATCGAAATCAATTGGAGAATCTTCCGTAAAGCGGTAGATCAAAAGCTTAACGAATCAGATCAGTTTGAGTTTGATGCGTGGTTGGTAGATGCCATTGAAAATCAAAATTATTTTGTGAAGGCAAAAAAATTCCATGAAAAACAAAAACACGCTGGTACTCCAGAAGCTATAGATCATTTACCTGCTTTTAATGCTTTTGTGAAACAAACAAAAGTAAAATCTCATTTTAGAATGAGACAATTGCAAGTAGCAGCTACCATTGCTCTCGTGCTGACCACTTCAATTATTGGATATTTTGTTTTAAATCCTGTCCCTGATTTTCATAGTCTTGCAAAGACTGCACCTATAAAAGCTAAAGCTGGTCAAGTTGAACTTCAACTTTCTACGGGTGAAAAGGTATTTATAAAAAAGGAAGGTGAAAGATTGATCAACGAAAGTCAAGTTAATATTAAAAAAGAGGAAAATACTGTTGATTACTTAGCATTTAATCAGGAGAAGAAAAAACATGAGGGTTACAATACCATAAATGTACCTCGAGGTACAAACTTCAAAGTAATTTTATCGGATAGTACAGTGGTGTGGTTAAATGCTGAATCGAGTATTACTTACCCTGTACAATTTACTACTAATGTTCGTAAAGTAAAAATTTCTGGCGAAGCTCATTTTAAAGTGGCACATAATAAGGAAAAACCATTTATTGTTGAAACAGGTCTTACTAAAATTCAAGTTCTGGGTACAGTGTTTAATGTTAAAGCTTATAAATCGCAAGATGAAATATTTACCACTCTAGTTGAAGGAAAAGTTCTTATTGATAATGGTCTTGGAGATCATGTAGTGATAAAACCCAATGAGCAAGCGATTTCAGGAACATCACCTAAGTTAAGAGTGAAAATAATAGATGTGGATCAAGAAATTGCTTGGCGTAAGGGTATGTTCAATTTCGAAGATGAAAAGTTAAGTGATATTCTTGATGAATTAAGTCATTGGTACGATTTGAAGATCTTTTATGAATCATCTGATTTAAAAAAGGTTCAATTTACGGGAGGATTAGAGCGTTACGAAAATCTAAATCAATTACTTGAACTTTTTGAGCTAACCAAGTCGGTTAAGTTCTTAGTTAAGGAGGATGCTATTCTTGTTAAAAAGTATGAGTAACTATTATATATAAATCCTAGGGATGTATTATGAAAAATAAGATAGGGGAAATGCTCTAACATTCCCCCTGTTTAAGTTACATCCTATTATCTGAACAAAATGTTAACCTAAAAAAACAAATTTATGAAAAAAATGCTAGAGAACCATGATTCTTATTGGTTCAAAAGGAAAACCCTATTCTTTATGAAGAATTTGATCATTTTAATGCTAGTCTCTTCCATGAATTTATTTGCTACAGGATCTTATTCTCAGCAGACTAAGTTGTCAATGGAATTAAATAATTCTAGTTTAAAAAATGTTTTACAAAAAATAAGAAAGCAAACTGAATTCACAGTTTTGTATAATTCTTCGGATGTAAAAGATGTTAGCAATTTAGAATATGATTTTGAAGAGGCTACAGTTATGGAAATTCTAGATAAATGCTTAGAAGGCACTAGTTCTACTTATGAAATTCATGATAAAGTCATTATTATTCAACCTAAAGTTGAAAAACCAGTAATAGTCGTTCCAGTACAAGTTCAAGAACAAAACATCGTAACAGGTATTGTCACATCTGCTGACGATGGACTTTCTGTTCCCGGGGTTTCAATTGTAGTGAAGGGAACATCAAATGGTACGAGTACCGATTTCGATGGTAAATTTTCCTTACCTGTTGAAAAAGGAGAAACGCTTGTTTTCACTTTTGTAGGGATGACTGCACAAGAAGTTGTTGTTACTGGCAACACTTTAAACATCGTACTTGAATCAGAAAACTTAGGCCTTGATGAGATTGTTGTTGTTGGTTATGGAACTCAAAAAAAGAGTGACCTTACAGGTGCTGTTTCCTCAGTAAAAGGAAAAGATTTAGCAAAAACACCATCATCAAACCCAGTAAATGCTTTACAAGGTAGAGTTGCTGGTGTAACCATTACTAAGTATGGTGGAGCTCCAGGAGCAGGATCTAGTATTACTATTCGTGGTATTGGAACTGTTGGTAACAACGAACCTCTTTACATTATCGATGGTTTACCCGGATCAATGTCATTACTTAACCCTGATGATATTGCATCTTTCGAAATCCTTAAGGATGGTGCAGCCGCTGCCATCTATGGTTCACGTGCTGCCAATGGTGTGGTTCTAATCACAACAAAGAAAGGTAACAAGGGTAAAATAAGTGTTGATTTCAACATGTATATGGGACAAACAAAAGCAATTGATCAGCTTAATCTTTTGGACTCTGAAGGCTATGTGAAAGTGCATAAAATGATGTACGATAACTACAACCAATATGCCGCAGATTCTGACAAACAAGCTTTACCAGATTACGTAACTGCTCCTATTACAGCTAGCACTGATTGGCAAGATGAGGTATCTCGTGTTGCACTTCAACAAAACTATAGCCTAAGTATTAATGGTGGTAACGACTTAGGATACTATGGTATTTCGGGTAGTTGGAACGACGAAGAAGGAACTCTAATTGGTAGTGAATACCTTAAGAAAACTCTTCGTGCCAAATTAGGAATGAAGAAAGGTCGCCTAAACGTTGATGCCAACATTTCCTATGCTGAAACCACCAATCAAGATATGAAATTCTCCTTATCAGACACCTATAAGCTAACACCTCTTATTTCTCCTTTTGATGAAAATGGAAATGTGAAATTGACATATGGTGATATGCCATCACATGAAAATCCATATGCTAATCACATAAACCAAAAAGGCGAAACTGATCTCCAATATTTTTCTGCAAATATTACTGGTCGCCTAAAAATTACAGATTGGTTATCTTATCAGGTTAACCTTGGTCTAATAAATAGCAATACATATATGTGGAACTACCATCCAAAATATGACAAATCGGCAAAAGGTGGTGAAGACTGGATCTACTATGGAGAAAGCAGAAAAAACTACCGTAACCAAATAATGGAGCATTTATTAAACTTTCAAAAAGAATTTGGTAAACACTCGATATCATCAGTAATTGGATATACCGCTTCAAAATCTACTAACAATTGGATGGAAGCAAACGTTACGGGTAAAACCACGGTCTATTCTGCTGAAGATGATACTGTAATCACAAAAGACGAGGCTGCAGGATTCCTTGATCCAAGCTGGAAAACTTTAAATGCAGGTAAAGGTGGTACTTATAACGTTTCAGGAAGTAAAAATGAGTACACCAGAACTTCAATTTTAGGTCGTGTAAACTATTCATTCGACAGCAAATACTTACTACAAATTACGGCTCGTCGAGATGGCTCTTCAAAGTTTGGTTCTAAGTCACGTTATGGAACTTTCCCTTCAGTTGCACTTGGATGGAGAATTACTCAAGAAGATTTCATGTCTGATTATGACTTTATCGATAATTTAAAATTAAGAGCTAGTTGGGGTAAACTAGGAAATGAAGTTACACTTGGATACTATGACCACCAAGCTTTAATTAGTACAGGGAATGACTATGCACTAGGAGCAGTTCGCGGTTCTGGAGCAAATCCATGGACAGGATCTATTGCTACAGGGCTTGAAAATAGGGAACTTCAATGGGAAACAACAATCTCGAAAAACTTAGGATTGGATTTCACTTTCCTTGGAAACAAGTTCAATGGTACAATCAACTACTACAATACAACAACTGAAGATATGTTAATTTATCGTCAACTACCAGGTTCTGCTGGCCTTGACAGCCCGGTATTGAATGTTGGTGAAATCAATAATAAGGGACTTGAGTTTGAATTAGGCTATTACAAACAAGATGGTGATTTCAAATATAGTATCAATACAACTTTCACAACAACTAAAAATGAGGTTGTTGCTTTAGCAAGTAAAGATCAAACTTTATTTGGAGAAGGTTTAAAGTATGGAGACTCGCATTTTCCAACTCAAACTAAAGCTGGTTATGAAATAGGTGCATTCTTCT
This sequence comes from Labilibaculum antarcticum, assembly GCF_002356295.1. Classification (NCBI taxonomy): domain Bacteria; kingdom Pseudomonadati; phylum Bacteroidota; class Bacteroidia; order Marinilabiliales; family Marinifilaceae; genus Labilibaculum; species Labilibaculum antarcticum. The sequence continues at coordinate 1,241,983 of NZ_AP018042.1, forward strand.
TATATCAAACTGATGGCTTATTCCAATCAATGGATGAAGTAAATGCACATAAAAATGAAAAAGGAGATTTACTTCAACCAAATGCCAAACCAGGTGATATTCGCTTTAAAAATACAAATGGTGATGATGAATTAAATGAAAAAGATAAGGTGTATTCAGGATCAGGTATTCCTGATTTCACTTACTCAATCAACTTTAATGCTTCATACAAAGATTTTGATTTTTCTATGATGTTCTACGGCGTTGAAGGCAACGAGCTTTATAACGGTAATCGCTATTATTTAGAGAACATGTCAGCTGGACAGAACTTCTTGGCTTCGTCAATACATGCTTGGACTGAAACGAACACAAACACCAATACGCCAAGAGCCGTAATAGGTGATGCCAATACAAACACTCGCGAATCTAATCGTTACCTTGAAGATGGCTCTTTCCTTCGTTTGAAAAATATCGAACTAGGTTATACACTACCTAAATCAATGATCAATCGTTTAGGAATTAGCAAATGTAGAATCTACATAAACGCACAGAATGTATTTACAATTACCGACTACTCAGGTATCGATCCTGAAGTAGGACGTAGCAATGTTCTAAATACAGGAATTGATAGAAGCTTATACCCTATCAATAAATCATTCTTTGCAGGCGTACAATTATCATTCTAACAAACACATGAAAAAAATGAACAAATATATATACTTATTCTTCATTTGCATTGGATTGAGTTTCACTGCTTGCGATGAAAGCCATCTAGAAGTAAAGTCTCCTGATCAACTAACTGGAGAAAATTTTTGGAGAAACGAAAGTGATGCTGAAGGAGGACTTGCAGCCGCTTATTCTCAACTTGAATGTGCGACCAGCTATTGGGGCTTTGCCGAAATTAAATTCACGGTAGAATTATTCCCTTCAGATTTGATTAAACTAGGTAATGATGCCTTAAACTATGAAGACTGGTTCTCTATTTTCAACTTTAACTCTACTGCCGGTAATACACAAACGACACAATATTGGAACATTCACTATAAAGGTATCAACTATGCCAATCAAGTGATTGAAAAAGTAGGTGATATGAGTGAAGAGCAAATCAGTACAGTTGCTAAAGACAAAATTATTGCAGAGGCTCGCTTCTTAAGAGCATATTATCATCTTAAGCTGCTTCTAAACTGGGAGAAAATTATTCTTCGAGATGATTATCCTAAAGGCCTATCAAGTATTGATAAAGGCGTAAGTGAAAGATCTGAATGTTGGGATTTCATTATTGCAGATTTCGAAGCTGCTGCTACAAAATTATCAGAAAGTAATTCTACTGATAATATTGGTCGTGCTACGAAATGGACTGCACTAGGATATCTTGGAAAAGCTAATCTTTACTATGCTAGTGAAAATGCTGATGCTACAAAGTACACAGCAGCAAAAACAGCTTTTACATCAGTAATTACAAGTGGTAACTACAGCTTAGAATCATCATTTATTTCAATGTTCAATGGTATAAATCAGAATTCTGATGAAGTATTATTCGAATTACAATTAACATCAAATACAGATAATGGCGCATTTTTCAAATTCCCTTATCACCGTTGGTTAAAACCGGCAGGCATGGGTGGATGGGATGAAATTGCTGGTAGTGATTTTCTATTGCAAGAGTTTAAAAAAGAAGGTAAAACGGCAACAGATGGTCGATTCGATCACCGCTTATACGAAACATTATTCTTCGAAGATGACTATTTCAACGATATTGCAAATCCTCGTATTTACGGTAAAACTTTTAATTCTTGGTGGGATGAATCTGGTACTCCTCGGAATAAAACAGGATTTAGAAAATATCTACCTGAAACTTTAGAAGAACTAAATACAAATAGCATAGGTAATAATATTCCATTGCTTAGATATGCTGATGTTCTATTGATGTATGCAGAAACCCTTAATGAGCTGAATGAGACTTCTGCTGCAATCCCTTATATTAATGCTGTAAGAGCACGTGCAGGTATGCCTGCAATGACTGGTTCGTCAAAAACAGATGTAACCAATCAAATAGAGCACGAAAGAGTATGTGAGTTGGCTATGGAAGGTTCACGTTTTCATGACTTAAGACGTTGGGGTAAATTAAACTCAACAATGACTGATCATGGTAGAATAGGAGTTAGTGATACAAGCCACTTCTTCCCTATTCCTGAAAGTGAAATCAACTCAAATAACGCTATTGATTAGAAATTAGTTTTCATAAGTGAGCCGTTAGATTATTGAGCGGAGTTATAATTAGCTTCGCTCAATATATATAAGAAGAAATATTTTATACTCTAATAGTTATCAGAATTGTTATTTTCTTTATGATGGAATTTCAAAATACAATCTGCAGGATAAATTGTTAATTATTAATCGATAATAATTCATAATAAACATGCTACAAGATATCATCATCGTACTAGCTATTATGATTTTAGGAATAGGCATTGGCCTATTTATTGGAAATAGACCTAAAATAATAAAAATAGTAGGTGCTTTAACATCATTCTCTATCTTCCTTCTACTCTTCCTTCTTGGAATAGGTGTTGGTACCAATGAGAAAATAATCAGTAATCTACATACGATCGGAATACAAGCATTAGTCCTTACTCTTGGAGCAGTTCTGGGATCTTTAATTTGCGCTTGGGCTACATACAAATTTTTCTTTCAAACAAAGAAATCAGAATAAACTCAATACCTGATAGATATCTAAATCTAATTTCCGCAACCACACATCATTTATTCTATGAAAGGCAGTTTAATCATTCTCAGTTTTTTTGTTCTTGGGCTAATTCTTGGACTAGCACAATTTTTACCTAGCTCGCTATTAAAAGGAGACTTTAGTATATATGCACTCTACCTACTCATGTTCTTAGTCGGAATTGGTATTGGAACCGACCGTGATTCTTGGAAAGTTATTAGAGAAGTCAATATTAAAATTGTACTTGTTCCATTATCAGTAATAGTAGGGTCTCTAATTGGCGTATCAGCCGTATCTGTTCTATTATCAGACATCAACTTTGGTGAGGCAATGGCTGTTGGTGCGGGCTTTGGTTATTACAGTCTATCATCAGTTATAATTACTGAATTTCATAGCGAAACATTAGGCGTGATCGCCTTACTCTCAAATATCATCCGAGAAGTATTAACACTTCTTGCAACGCCTCTATTTGTTCGATATTTTGGTAAACTTGCTGGTATTGCATCAGGTGGTGCTACAGCTATGGATACAACCATGCCAATTATTGTGCAATATTCCGGTAAAGAATATGCAATTATTGCCGTTTTTAGTGGTATTGTCTTAACAATTTTAGTTCCAATTATAGTTCCTCTAATCCTTCAATTCTTATAAAACAGTCTCTATAATTCAGATAAAAACAGCTGTTGTGTTTCATATTTATCAAGAATAATAAAAAACATAAAATGAAAGATATTAACATCTTATTTCTTCTATTAGTAATAAGTCATATTAGTTTAGCACAACAAAATCGAAATCTACTTATCGAAAATAATCAAGTTCAAGTAGAGATTCAACTACAAAACAAACAATTGTATTCAGAAAATTTTAGCATAAAAAATGACACATCTAATGGCACAATTAATTTTGATGGTAATTTTTCATTTGAGATTGTTTGGACTGATTGGTTAGCTCCAGGAATGAGTAATAATGCTGAAAACCCAGCAATTCTTACAAAGAACGATTTCGAATTTACACATTCAAAGAAATCAAATATAACAAATGGTCTTCATCAACTTGAAACATATTACAAAGGAAAAAACCAACATTTACAATTGATAATCACCTATTTGATAGAACCCGACAAACATTATTACAAACGGAAAATTGCCATAAGAGATACATTGTACAAAAAACATTTATTGCACAAAATAAATGCTTTTCATTCTGAAGTTACCATAACAGATTCAGTTAAAATTCTAAATAAAGGAGGTTTTGGTCAACCTGTTGCTTTGCAGTTTTCTAAGAATGGACTTTTTTATGGTTTAGAATCACCAATATCTAGAAATACATTTGAACAAAAAGGAAAAAATAAATATCATTTCAACTGTGCCAAATATTCAGGTAAAAAAATAACAAACAATTGGCTTGAAAGTGATTGGGTTATATTTGGTCTTAGCCCCGATATTTATGTAAAAAAACACTTCATGAATTATATTAATGATATTAAAGTGGCTATTGATAGACCATATTTATTATATAATTCATGGTATGATTTGAGAGGAGACCATTACCCTGTAGGTAGTTATGTGAAAGAACTACAAGCTATAGATTATATGAATGAAAAAAATGTTTTACGTTTATATGATGCTTTTCAAGAGAATTTCACCAAAAAATATGATATCCAATTAGATGCATTTGTATTAGATGATGGCTGGGATGTATATGAAAGTGCGTGGGAATTAAACAAGAAGGAGTTTCCCAATGGCTTATCACCAATTATTAAGAAATTCCATCAGAATAATATTGATTTAGGTATTTGGTTTGGTCCCACAGGAGGATATTCTGCACGTATGAAGAGAATAAATTGGTATCGTAAGAATGGATATGAAGTAGTTGGCACAGAAAAAAAATGGGGAGGAGCTCAATTATGTCTTGCAGGTAAAAACTACAGTTCTGTTTTTAAAAAACGTACCAGCGATTTTGCTGAGAAAGGAATCTCATATTTTAAATTAGATGGAATCCAATTTTCTTGTAGTGAACCTGATCATGGTCATCCAATTGGATTATATTCACAAGTTGCTATTTTAGATACTTTGATCTCGACACTTGAAAATACCCGAAAATTAAATTCTAATGTTTACCATAGTGTAACATCTGGAACCTGGCTAAGTCCTTGGTGGTTAAAATATGCCAATCAAATATGGATGCAAGGTGAAGATTACGGATATGCTGATGTGCCCTCTTATAATTCAAGAGATGCAGCCATAACCTACCGTGATTTGATTTTATATAAGGATCTTAAATCGAATAATTTCTGGTTTCCAGTAAGTAACATGATGACCCATGGTATTATTAAAGGGAAGTTAGAAAATTTGCACGTAGAAGAGCCATTAGACAAATTTTCTGACAATGCTATATTATATTTTGCTCGTGGTATTTCTATGTTCGAACTGTACACCAGTCCCGATATTATGTCAGAAGCTGAATGGAAAATTATTGCCAAATCATATAAATGGGCAACCAAAAACTTCGATGTTCTTATGAACACCGAGATGATAGGCGGAAACCCCGAAAAGAAAGAGGCCTATGCTTATTTACACTTGAAAGGAAACAAAGGGGTTATTGCTGCACGAAACCCCTTCATTAAGAAACAAAATTTAGAAGTGGAAATTTCGGTGGCAAATGGGATCGATACTACAGCCAAAGATTTAGTGATTGAAAAAGTTTATCCATACCGCTTTGTATATCCCGATTTATATAAACATGGTGATAAAATAAGCTTGCCTATTGATGCTTACGAAACAGCGATATATGAAATTTATCCACTCCAAGAATGCAATGAACCTTTAATTGCTGGAGCGATCTTTAATTCAAACTTAAATGATGATGGGAGTTGGACTATCAACTATCAAGCTACATCGATAGCTCCAAAACTATTAAACAAAGCTAGTATTAAAAAAATTAGCCTCGGAACAAAAGAATTAGATTCAAATCAACTTCCTACTTCTTTCGAAGAACACACTCCAGTAGTAAGTCGTTTTTCTAGTAAAAGAAAAGGAACAAAACTAACTGTGGATATTGACATAAATAGCAATCAGTGTGATATAAAGTTAGGCTTTCTGTTAATTTCGGAAACTGATAAGAAGTTGAAATTACCTTTAATAGATTTTAAGAAGAATAATAAAGAAATAAAATCAAATTTTAATGGGAAGCTTGTTGATGAAAATTTCAAAATGCCAAGACTTACATCAGGATGGTACACAATAGAACTTGGTTCTAGTAAAAATCATATAGACCTTGATATGAAAACAGATTGGAATGGAACGATAAATATTTGGTCAATGAGTATAGAACAGAATAAATTCGAAACAATTAAGCTTGAAACAAATGCTCTTAAAAAGGAAAGGACTCTACCCCATTGTATATTTGAATCTGGAGAAATAAAAAGAAATACAAAACTTGGTGTGATTAAATATTAATAACTAGTTATTAGTATTAATCATTTGGAATATAAGAATAAATATAGACCAATAGCGCTAAATATGGAATATACATTTCTGGAGCAGATGACATTATCATTCGAAATAATCAAATTTCAGAATGTGAAATTCTAGTATAAGTAAAATCGATAATAAGAAATAAAAAAGATTAAAACGGTTCTTTATCATGACAATTAACATGCATTTACAAAAAATGAAAATTATGAGATTTGTTTTAGTATTATTTTTAATATCAATATGTATATTATCCTGTGATAATCAGAGTAATGATGAAAAACAAGCGTCAATTGACGTGTTATCTAGGAGTATTGGTGAGGAAAACCTTACCAATTTTGAGCTTCAATTAGAACCTGATGACAAAACTCCTGATTGGTTTAATTTACAAAAAAAGGAAAATAAAATTATCGTAAAAGGTAATTCACAAATAGCTCTTTGTAGAGGTGTGTACGATTATCTGAAAAATGAATGCAATAGTATAATTAGCTGGTCAGGATCTAAAATATCTATTCCAGAACATTTACCAGAAGTTGATAGAACAGTAGAAAGCCCTTACCAATTCCGATATTACTTTAATGTAGTAACGCATGGTTATACAACCCCTTACTGGGATTGGAATCGATGGGAAAAGGAAATAGATTGGATGGCTGTTCATGGAATTAATATGCCTTTAATTGGTGGCGCACATGAAGCTATTTTGGCAAGAGTTTTTCAAAAATTAGGATTATCAAAATCAGAAATGAATCAATACTTTTCTGGACCAGCATATTTCCCATGGAACAGAATGGGTAATCTAAATGGATGGGATGGTCCTTTGCCTAAATCCTATTTTCAAAAACAAATTACATTAACACACCAAATGTTAACCCGAATGGAAACCTTGGGTATGTCTCCTATAGTGCATGCCTTTGCAGGTTTTGTTCCAAAAGGACTTAAGAGATTATATCCCAATGAAGAAATCCGTGAACTTGCCTGGGGAGGCGGTTTACCTCTGAAAAACAATGGTTTTATACTTTCGCCCACTAGTCCACTTTTTAAAGAAATTGGCACTCTATACATTCAAGAATGGGAAAAAGAGTTTGGAAAAGGGGAATATTATCTAGCAGATAGTTTTAATGAAATGGATGCTCCTCTTTCAAAAGATTCAACAAAAGCATTAAAAGAACTAGCAGGATATGGAGCTTCAGTTTATCAATCGATTAAAGAAGCAAATCCCGATGCAACTTGGGTTATGCAAGGGTGGACATTCCCATACCACAAAGATGAAAATGGAAAACTATTTTGGACACCAGAAAGATTAGGTGCTTTAGTGCAAGAAGTCCCTGATGATAAACTCCTAATTCTAGATTTGGCTAATGAATACAATCATGTGTTTTGGAAGATCGATCCATCATGGAAAATGTATAACGGCTTTTTCGGAAAAAAATGGATCTATTCTTTTATACCAAACATGGGAGGCAAAATCCCTTTAAATGGTAAACTAGATGTATATGCTTCTATTCCTTTTGACGCTTTAAATTATGAGAATAAAAAGAATTTAGTAGGATTTGGATTTGCTCCTGAAGGTATTGAGAATAATGAAATTATTTATGAACTCTTATCAGATGTTGCATGGAAAAAGAAAAAATTCAGTTTAGATAATTGGATCGAAAACTACTGTAAGCAACGTTACGGAGCTTATCCTTCGAACATGAAGAAAGCATACGATTTATTGAATAAATCAGCTTATGGTAGTTTTACTGATCATCCTATGCACCGCTACCAATTTAGACCTTATAAAAAACCTGAAGGCGTCGAAAATCATGCAACAGTTCATATCTCTGAAGAATTCAGAGAAGCTGTTGGAGCCTTTATCTGTTGTTCAAACGAACTAAAAGATAGTAATCTATATACATTTGACGCAATAGAAATTGTTGTTCAATATTTAGGCTTAGAAGTGGACCAACGTTTAATGAAGTTCCTAGAATCAGGAGAACAAAAATATTCTTCTGAACTCGATGAGATTATGAAAACTCTTTTAGTTATTGATAAGTTACTCGCTACTCATCCAAATTACAAATTAGAAAACTGGTTAAATTTTTCACGTAAGTGGGGAGATACATCTCAAGAAAAAAACTATTACGAATCCGACGCAAAAAGAATTGTTACAACATGGGGAGGCGATCCTGTTAATGATTACTCTGGTAGAGTATGGAGCGGATTAATTCGAGATTACTATGTACCTAGATGGCAAGAATATTATAAAGATAATTCTGATAGAAGAAAGCAAAATATGAGAGAATGGGAAGAGAACTGGATAACAACTCCAGGTTTATCAAAAATTAAAGCTTATGATGATCCACTAAAAGTTGCAGCTAAAATGTATTTCAAATTTGAAGAAGAACGACATGCTAACAAAAAATAAACGACCATTGATCCAAATCGTCAATAATAAACAGTTTAAACTCATTTTAAAGTAGATAAGCAAAATACATTACCCATTTTTTCATACTTTTACTTCACAACTAACTATACATTTAGAATGTTATACTATAACAAATTCATACTTCTATACAATTGTTCGTACAAAGGTTTGTACGAATGTTGGATTTGTTAAATTTCCCCAGTATCCCCTTTCACAACTTATTTTGTTCTCTAAATTTTAGATAGATTATATTCTTTAATGGGATTAGTGTATCCTCGTAGATATAATTTTAAAATTTACTCGTTGAACAAATGAGCCACATCCTTTTTGTGATTATTAATTTGCGCATAAAATAACTTCTTACGCCATAACATCAATAAACCCAAAACTCCTTAAGATGTTCTCAAAAGAAACTTACATTAACAGAAGAAATAAGCTTAAAGCAGAAGTTCAATCAGGAATCCTCCTTTTTCTTGGTAACGATGAATGTGGAATGAATTATGCCGACAATACCTATCATTATCGTCAGGATAGCACCTTTCTATATTTCTTTGGTTCGGATTATGCCGGACTAAATGCCATTATTGATATCGATGAAAATCGTGAAATTATTTTCGGCGATGAATTAACAATCGACCATATTGTTTGGATGGGTTCGCAGCCAACAATTAAGGAAAAAAGTGAAGCTGTTGGAATTAGAGAAACAGCGCCAATATCCGATTTAAAAACCTACCTCGATAAAGCCGCAGTAAAAGCAAGAACCATTCATCATCTGCCACCTTACCGACCAGAACATCAAATTAAACTACTCGATTTATTACAGATACATCCAAATCTTGCATCGGAAAACGCATCATTACCATTTATTCAGGCCGTCGTAAATCAAAGAAACTACAAGTCTGATGAAGAAATTATTCAATTAGAACAAGCTGTAAACATCACCGGAGAAATGCACCTTGCAGCCATGCGAATGGCTCGCCCGGGAATGAAGGAATCGGAAATTGCTGCAGCAGTGCAACAAGTTGCAATTGCTTCGGGCGGGCAATTATCATTTCCAGTAATCGCAACAATTAACGGACAAACTCTTCACAACCATTACCACGGAAACACATTAAAAAGTGGAGATATGCTTTTACTCGATTGTGGTGCCGAAAATGAGATGCATTATGCCGGAGATATGTCGAGCACTTTCCCGGTAGATAAAACTTTTACAACCCGCCAAAAAGAAATTTACCAAATTGCTTTAAATGCTCATAATGCGGCAATTGATCAGTTGAAACCTGGTGTGAAATTCAAAGATGTACATCTTACTGCTTGTCGAACTGTTGCCGAAGGAATGAAAGAAATGGGTTTCATGAAAGGTGACCTTGACGATGCAATCCGACAAGGTGCTCATGCTTTATTTTTCCAATGCGGAACTGGTCATATGATGGGAATGGATGTTCATGACATGGAAAATTTAGGTGAGGTTTGTGTTGGGTACAATGGCGAAGCCAAAAGCACTCAATTTGGATTAAAATCCTTGCGATTGGGCAGGGAACTTGAACCGGGATTTGTGTTGACGATTGAACCGGGAATCTATTTTATTCCTGAACTGATAGACCTATGGAAAGCGGAAAAACGATTCAATCAATTCATCAACTACGATAAAGTTGAGCAATACAAAGATTTTGGTGGTTGCCGAAACGAAGAAGACTTCTTGATTACTGCTGATGGTGCACGCTTACTAGGAAAACCAATTCCTAAAAACATTGCTGATGTGGAAAGAGAACGAATTTAAAGTTGTTTAACACACTTTATCAATAATAACTAACATTTATATGCCTGAAAACGACTCATCAATGAAAATAAAATACATCACAAACCTATTGCTTGCATTTCTTTTGGTAGGCAGCGTATCTTGCATACAAACAAAAGATCTTGAAAGCAGGTTAAAAGAATTGCCTTGTGTTGCTTTAGAAAAGATACAAGGAGATACAACTTTCGCAGCCTACTACGAAATGTGGTTTACACAACCAATAGATCATGAAAATCCTGGATTGGGTACTTTTAAACAAAGAGTCTTATTAGGTCATCATGCTCTTGACCGACCTATGCTTGTTGAAATTCAAGGTTATAATATCTGGACTGAAAAGGCTGGAGAATTAAGTAAATTACTGGATGCCAACCAGCTTACCATCGAGCATCGCTACTTTAACAATTCACGTCCTGATAGTCTGGACTGGAAATACCTGAATATAAAACAAGCTGCTGCCGATCAGCATGCTGTAATTCAAGCCTTAAAAACCATTTACAAGAACAAATGGATATCAACAGGAATAAGCAAAGGCGGACAAACAACAATCTATCACAGATATTTTTATCCAAATGATGTTGATGTAAGTATTGCCTATGTTGCACCATTGAATCTGGAACGTGAAGACAAAAGAATACACGAGCATTTAGCAAAAGTCGGAAGTGAAGAATCACGTATCAAAGTAAAAGATTTTCAGGTGGCTTGTTTCGAAAATCGAAAAGAACTATTGCCACTTTTAAAAGAGCATGCGGAAAAAAACAAATATCAATTTCCCATGGGATTTGAAAAAGCATTGGATTTAAACATTCTGGAATACTCCTTCGCTTTTTGGCAGTGGGGAAATACGAATTGTGATGAAATCCCAGACTCAAATGCGGGAGCAAACGACTTATTCTCACACTTAATCAAAACGTCTCCATTTAATTTTTTCGATAGTGCAGGAATTATACAGCAACAGCCTTTTTTCTATCAGGCATTAACTGAAATTGGGATGTACAGCTACGAAGTAGCTCCTTTTAAAAAATACGTTAATTACGATAAAGACCTGACTTTCGACTTCACTCTTCCCGAAGGTGTTGATGGAACATTTAACCAAAAAAGTATGCTGGCTGTGAATAAATGGTTGCAAACAGATGCAGACAAAATACTTTTTATTTATGGGGAATATGATACCTGGTCGGCAACTCAAGTTCATCTAAAAGACAATTTAAAATGCCGAAAATTCATTCGTCCTGAAGGTTCTCACGGTACAAGAATAAGAAATTTCAGTCCGGAAAAACAAGCTAAAATTGTACAGACGCTGGAAGCTTGGCTAGAAATAGAAATTAATGAGGAATCTTTATTACAGAAATAATTTCATCTACTGATCAGCTATTACTCCCAACAATTGATAACAGAAAACTTTGTGTTCATGAAAAAACTACTATTAATTCCATTACTGGTGTGCACAGCAATTTGGCAGCACGCCTCTGCCTGCACCGACATTGTTGCCGGTAAAAAAGCAACGGTTGATGGTTCGGTGATTACATCGCACACCTACGGAGGAAACGATACCCGAATACGTGTTGTTCATGGTCAAAAATTCCCTTTGGGGAGTATGACTCCTGTTTATTATGGACTGCAAGAAATTAATGGTTCACTGAATAATTATGGTGAGGTAATTGGCGAAATTCCTCAAGTGGAACAAACCTACACCTATTTCCACTCTGCTTATTCCCATACGAACGAATTTCAATTGGCGATTGCAGAAAGTACCTTAAGTCAAAAAGACGAATTACAGGTTGATCGTGAAACCGGTAAGCAAATTATGACTGTGGAGCAGGCTCAAATATTTGCCTTGCAGCGTTGCAGAACAGCACGCGGAGCCATTCAATTAATAACATCCCTAATGGATCAATATGGTTTTCTGCCTTCCTGCGGTCCCGAATCGGAAGCTCTTTGCATTGCCGATCCGAATGAAGTCTGGGTACTGGAAATTGTTGCTGTTGGTAAAAACTGGACTCCAGAATCAGGAAAATCAGGAGCCATCTGGGCAGCGCAACGTGTTCCCGACGATCACATAGCCATCGTGCCCAACTGGAGTATCATTAAAGAGATAGATTTAAGTAAACCTGAATGGTTCATGGCATCTGAAAATTACCAGCAGGTTGCTATCGATCATGGTTGGTACAATCCAGACTCAGGCAAACCATTTATCTGGCAGGAAGCTTACAGTCCCTGTTTTCGGGAATGGGCCAGTGGCCGATTCTGGTTGTTTTATTCTCAGTTTGCCCCAAATTTAAAGCAATGGCCTGATAGAAAATTGAGCGATCCGTTCAAAGGTCAGGATGCATACCATCAGTATGTGGAAGATGTTTCCATCTACCCTTTCTCGGTAAAGCCTGAGAAAAAAATATCCGTTCAGGATATTATGGCTTTTCAGCGATCAACATTTGAGGGAACCATTTACGATAAAACCTCTGACCCCGACTGGTACGTTCCAAATAAAGAAGGCAAATTGGTAAAGAGTCCGCTAACTACACCTTTTCCTACAACTGCAATGCGCGAATTACTCGACATTACCAACCGAAGAAATGTTTCGAAAGGCAATTATGGTATGATTTGTCAATTGCGGTCATGGTTGCCTGATGCCATTGGCGGTGTATACTGGGTATTTCAGGACAATCAATTTACCTCTCCTTATGTTCCTATTTATGCCGGAACACAAGAAATTCATGAGTCGTATAAGAACTATGACCCCGAACATTACAATCCGGCTTCGGCCCGATGGGCTATCGATTTTGTAGATAATCTAATGTATTTACGCTGGCAGGATGCTGTTAAGGACATGCAGGAATACCGTGATCCTTTCCAGCAAACTTTGTTCGACAATATGGAAGCTACCGACAAAAAAGCGAAAGAACTTTACGATATAAGTCCTAAAAAGGCAAAAGAATTCCTAACCCAAAAAAGCAATGAAAACATGCAATCTGTGGTTGATTTGTTTACAAAGATTAGGGATCTATTAATTACTAAATACACAAACAACAAGCAAGGATCTTAATTAACAGTTAAGTTCCTTAACACTAGAGAAGGAGATTTCCGGATATCTTTTCCGGAATCTTCTTTCTCAACAATTTTAACAGATAATAATACAAATGAGAAAGCTTAGTATTGCAATATTTCTGGCATTGGTTTCGACTGTACTTTCAGCTCAAACACCTGAAATAAATAATGATTGGGAGAATCCACAGGTTGTGGGGATCAACAAGGAGAAAGCCCGGGCTTCCTTTTTCGCTTACAGAAATCAGGAAAATGCCGTTCAAAATCAAAAAACAAATTCTCCCTATTTCATGAACCTAAATGGTATTTGGAAATTTAATTGGGTGGTGAAACCTGACGACCGCCCCATGAATTTCTACAAAACCGATTACGATGTTTCCTGTTGGAAGGATATAAAAGTTCCCGCTCATTGGGAACTGGAAGGTTACGGTGTTCCTATTTATACTGATGTTTCCTATCCTTTTCCTAACAACGAACCCTATATTCCACACGATTACAATCCTGTTGGTTCCTATAAAAGAGAATTTAAAATTTCAGCAGACTGGAAGGGTGAAGAAATTTACATTCATTTTGGTGGTGTACGTTCTGCTATGTATTTGTGGGTAAATGGTGAAAAAGTAGGTTATAGTCAAGGAAGTAAAACACCCGCAGAGTTTAATCTTACTAAATATGTAAAACCTGGCAAAAACCAATTGGCAGTAGAAATTTACCGCTTTAGCGATGGTAGTTATTTGGAAGATCAGGATTACTGGAAAGTGAGTGGTTTCGAACGGGATGTGTACTTATACGCACGTCCGAAAACACATATTGAAGATTTCTTTGTGACTGCGAATCTTGATAAAGAATATGATACTGGTGTTTTCTCATTAAATACGATGATTAATCATCCTTTTGATAAAGCAACTAAAAGAAAGCTTGAAATTCAAATTCTGGATGGAGATAAACAGGTGTGTACCCTTAACAAAGAAACAATACTTGAAAAAGGAAGTAACTCCATAACTTTTTCATCAAATTTACCTGATGTGAAAAAATGGTCTGCAGAAACACCAAATTTATACACACTGCAAATTGAATTAAAATCAGGAAATAAAACCACAGAAGTTATTCGCCGAAAAATTGGTTTCCGCACCAGCGAAATCAAAAACGGCTTGCTGCAAATAAATGGGGTACCGGTAACAATTCGTGGAGTAAACCGCCACGAGCACGATATGGAAAATGGCCGAGTAATTACCGAAGAATCCATGATTCAGGATATTCAACTCATGAAGCAATTCAATATCAACGCGGTGAGAAATTCACACTACCCTAACCGAGAACGCTGGTATGAGCTGTGCGATGAGTATGGTTTATATCTGGTTGATGAAGCCAATATTGAAGCTCATGGTGCTGAACCTTACAACAAGGAGAAAACTTTGGCCAACAAAGAAAACTGGAAAAAAGCGTTCATGGATCGAACCATTTCTATGGTAGAACGTGATAAAAACCATGCATCCATCATCATTTGGTCATTGGGAAATGAAACTGGTCGTGGTCAAAACTTCGAAGCAACTTATCGTTGGATCAAAGAAAGAGACAAAAGCCGTCCGGTTCAATCGGAAGACTCGGGACAGGAATTTAATACTGATATTTTCTGCCCCATGTACGATCGCATGTGGGAAATGGTAAAATATGTTGAGCACGTGCAGAAACGCCCTTTAATTCAATGCGAATATGCACATGCAATGGGCAACAGCCTTGGGAATTTACAGGATTACTGGGATCTAATCTACAAACATCGTCAGCTGCAAGGTGGATTCATTTGGGATTGGGTCGATCAAACATTCAGGAAAGTAACAGAACAAGGCGATACTATTTTTGCCTATGGCGGCGATATGGGAGTGTACAAAGTGCCAAACGATTCCAACTTTTGCGCCAATGGACTAGTTTCTGCCGATCGCAAACTTCACCCGCACATCTGGGAAGTAAAAAAGGTGTATCAACCTATTGCCTTCGAAAAAATTGATCATACCACCAATGGCTTTAGAATATTGAATCGATATGATTTTGTGAATCTTGATAATGTTAAAATTAGCTGGAATCTGAAAGAAGATGCGACTATCATTGCAAATGGAGAAGTAGATGCCTCAGAATGTGCAGCACATCAGAGTAAAGAATTCGGCATCAACATTCCTGATTTTGAAGTAAAAGCAGGCAAAGAATACTTCCTGCTATTCGAAGCCAAAAGTACCATTGAGCAAGCCATGATTCCTAAGGGACATACTATTGCTTGGGAACAATTTCAATTACCCATGGCTAAGGAACCAATTGCAATTGAATCAACATCTCTACCGTCTTTAAAAATGCAAGAAACGGACTGCGAGCTAAAAATTGAAGGTCAAAACTTCAAAATGATCTTCTCAAAGACTGAGGGAAGTTTAAAATCGTATCAGATTGCAGGAACAGAAATGATTACAAAAGCTTTAATACCCTTCTTTTGGCGGGCAGTTACAGATAATGACTTAGGAAATGGAACGCCTGCCAAATGCAAGCTTTGGAAAAATGCCGGAGAAGAGAAAGAGTTAATTTCCTTTACCAGCACTCAAATTAGTCCACAACAAATTGAACTTGTGGTTCAACTAAATCTGGCAAGTGCTTCGAGCAAATACAAAACCCGTTACCTGATTTCGGGAAATGGTGATATTGAAGTCGAAAATCATTTTACTCCAGAATCGAACGACTTGTCAATGATACCCCGTTTGGGAATGCAAATGCAATTGCCGGGGAGCTTCTCAAATATTGAGTGGTTTGGTCGGGGACCGCAGGAAAGCATGTGGGATCGTAAATCGGGAGCGTTGGTGGATCATTACAAAGGAACAGTTTGGGAACAATATCACCCTTATGTTCGTCCGCAGGAAACGGGCAACAAAACCGATGTTCGGTGGATCGCGTTAACAAATAATGATGGCAAAGGATTGATGGCCATTGGTGCTCCTTTACTTTCCTCATCGGCTTTGGCATTCGATTACCAGGAATTGTATCATCCCGGAAAGGGAAAGCCCAACAAACATGGAAATGAAATCAAAAAAGGAGAGATCATCAGCTTTCAAATTGATTACAAGCAAATGGGTGTAGGTGGCGACAACTCTTGGGGTGCTCCGGTGCATGCAGAATACTCACTTCCGGCTGAGGAATATACTTACAGTTTTATATTACGACCAATCAATGCAGAAAAAAACTTGAATGAATTAAGTAAGACTAGAATTAAATAAAAATCATGAAACAACTAAAAATAAATATCTACCTGTTGCTAACCGTTCTTCTTTCTCTTGCATCATGCGCCGATAAAGAAAATATCGATTCAGAAACAGATCTTCAAAACCTTTATACAAACGTCCTGAACATTCAGGGAATCCCGCAAGGGCAATTTGAACTGGAACCCTTCGGATTTTCCGATTTAGGTGCATGGCACGGATATGCTTTGCCGCATCAGGACAGCACTGCTTACTACGGCGGATTTTCAGGACCATTGAGCATGAAAATGTGGGGACAATGGCTGGGGAAAAACCTGAGTCAGCTGGAATTGACCGATGCCGCAACAATGAAAGCCATTGACTTGAGCAAAGCAAAAGCTGAAATGATTTACAAGCCCGGCATGTTAACTCAGGTACTCGAATTAGAAGATTGGACAATTGATATTCGCCTGATATTTGTAAGCAATCGCAGCAGTTTAATCGAAACCAAAATCAGCAATAAGAAGGAACACACTGCTAACATTTTTGTTGGTTGGAAAGGTTCTCTTTTCGAAAAAGGATTGCGCTTAAGCGAATCGACCAACGGCATAAGTGTAGATTTTAAGGATGACACAGAACAATTTCTGATTCATACCGATAAAGCGAGAGATGTAATGATATCACCTGATTCTTTATCGTACCGAATGATTTTAAAAGATCAGATTGAAGTCCCCGCTGGTGAATCGGTAAGTGTAAACCTGCTTCACTCCCATTATTTTAATCAGCAGGAAGCAAATGTAGAAGCTGATATACTGGCAGAATGGCTGCAAAATCCACAGGCTGTTTTCAAAGCCAATAATGAGCGTTGGAATGGCTATTTGACAAAAGCATTAACAAGTAATAATGCCCTACTGAATAAAAAAGAAAATTGTGCATTAGCTATAAAATGTGTGGAAACGCTTACTACTAACTGGCGTTCACCTGCCGGCGATTTAAAGTTCGATGGCGTATTCCCTTCGGCTGCTTATCAAGGTTTTTATGGCTTTTGGTCGTGGGATAGTTGGAAGCAAGCTGTTGCACTTGTTCGATTCAATCCAGAATTAGCCAAAAGTAACATTTACTCCATGTTCCAATATCAGGACGATATGGGAATGGTTGCCGACTGTGTTTATTTCGATCCGAAAGAAAACAACTGGCGCGATACCAAAGCTCCATTGGCTAGTTGGGCGGTATTAGAAATATACAAAGCAACTTCTGATATTGAGTTTGTGAAAGAAATGTATCCTAAGTTGGTGAAATATCACAACTGGTGGTATCAGTATCGCGATAACGATCAAAATGGTTTATGTGAATATGGATCAACTGATGGCACACTCATTGCTGCCAAATGGGAATCAGGCATGGATAATGCTGTTCGTTTCGATGATTCTAAAATGTTAAAAAACAATGAGCATGGATGGTCGATGAATCAGGAATCGGTAGACCTAAATGCTTACCTACAAGCTGAAAAAGAACAATTAGCAGAACTAGCCAAAATTCTAAATTTAACTGAAGAAGCTATAACATATAAGCAGGAAGCTTCATCTTTAAGTAAAAGGATTTCTTCTGACTTTTGGGACGAAGCAACAGGCTTTTTCTACGATAGAGAAATTGTAACAGGTAAACTATTAACTGTACAACAAGGACCTGAAGGCTGGATTCCTCTTTACACTGGCATTGCAACAAAAGAGCAAGCTAAAAGAGTGGTTTCGATTCTGATGGATTCGACGAAATTTGCCACTAAAGTTCCCTTTCCAACTTTAATTGCAGATCATAAAAAGTTCAATCCCCTTAAGGGATACTGGAGAGGTCCAGTTTGGTTAGATCAAGCTTACTTTGGCATTAAAGCTTTAGAAAGATATGGCTACAATAAGGAAGCTGACGCATTAAGTAAGAAGCTTATACAAAACGCCGAAGGTCTACTTGGGGATTCACCTATTAGAGAGAATTACCACCCGATCAGTGGCGAAGGTTTAAATGCAAATCACTTTTCTTGGTCAGCCGCACATTATCTGATGCTGCTTAGTGACGAAAACGATAAGTAATTTACGATTAGTAAAAAGGGGTATTTCAGATTTTGAAATACCTTTTTTTTTGTATCAAACTAAAACACTCCCCTTTATCCCCTTTCAATTACGAAGTAATCGACGTAGTCCACAGGGGAATTTTCAAAGTCCCACTTTTGAAGGGGAATACAGGGAGATGTTCAGAGTATAAAAAATGTTTCAAACGAAGCCAATAAATACTTAAATCAATCAGCCTTCAAGTTATTATCAACTTTATCCTTCATTAAAAAAACATGTTCGATCTTTTTTTCTTCCAACATATCCAAATAGATGTCCTCAACATGCTCTCGGGCCCAAGGCGTTCTTCTTAAAAATCCGAGGCTCGATTTCATTGTAGGATTATACATGAAACAACGAATATTGACACGATCTCCAAGATACGCCCAACCATAATACACTACCAAACGTTCTAAGATCTGAACCAGCTTCACTCCATGTAAGGGATTACTTAATTCTTCTTCGGTAGCTTGTCTCCTGGTTTGCCTAGCAGGTTTCTTTTCATTAAGCTCTTCATTCGTCTTTGCTTTAAACTCTGCATTCAAAAGTTCATCTGATTGCTTCGGTTTATCAATAGACTCGTTATTATTATTATTATTGTTTTTTATGTCCATTATTGGTAAATGTTTTGTTGGATTCGTTTATTAAATGATAATCCGATGAATTCCGAATGTGCGGTAAAGAATGGTAATATTTTCAGGAAAATCGCAAGCCTGTTCAATCTCATGCTTGGTAACGATCTTGCTTTGTTTCGTGAGCGATTTCAAAGAGTTGCCTTCTCTACCGACCAAAGGGAGATCACGAAACGAAGTGAGTAAACCGCTAAATAAGCAAGCCACATAAATTTATACCTTAAGCTAGCACATTTAGTTACTCACTAATAATTATTTCAAAGGTATTCGTGATTAAAAAAAGGGCTTACTGGCGTTTATTAATCGCACTAAACTTTCAAAGTCTGCCACAAGACTTCGGGGCAACGCCATGAAATTTAGAATTCCAATCACGATATTTATATAGAATTTTTGGTAAGTGAATATCTCCTAGTACTTTTATCATATGCAAATCTTTTTATATGAGCTACAATGATTGTGAATGTGTATTTATATTTCTTTTATCGATCTTAAAATAGACACTTACGTACATGTCTCCCTTGTTTTACACAGTCATATCCTAGCAGAGTTTTACTCCTATGTTTGTGTTATACTAATTCGGTATTTACCTCGTCTATTTTGCTACGCCATTTTACCAATTCATTTTTCCTATCTATCAACTCGGCAATCGTTTTGCCACGAGCCTCGCAGCTAGCAGGCTTTACCTTTACCATAGATGTTCATATAGCCCACTAAGTTAGCATTAATCTCTGTGATACTCTTTTCTTCAGCTGACTTGCTGATGCGAAATCGTTCTTCTAGCTCTTTGACTCGGTTCTAATTTAAGCCACATGTAATACCACTAAGGCTAACAGCTAGAACCCGACACATCATTTCAATAGGAAACATATTTATGTGATTTCTTATGAACTGGTAAATCTCCCAACGCTCTTGGAAAAGATGTGAACTGCTTTTTTAATATATCTCGTTCCATTCTTGCCTCAGCAAGTTCTTTCTTCAAGCTAGATACTTCAGATTCTTCTTTTGTGAGCTTAGCTTTACCACTGCCAGGGAAACTTGTTCCCTGATAGTTTTCAAACTCACTACGCCAGCGACAAATTAGTTTTGGACGTATAATCCAATTCATGTGCGAGCTGTCTTATGTTGGCTCTTGAGCAACATAACTCAACAGCATTAAATTTAAACTCTCTGCTAAATTTGCATCTTCCTTTTTCCATTTCCTAAGATATAAATTATTAGAATAATTATACCTTAACTCACTGTCCTTGTAAATATAGCAACTCCAACTCCATACTAACCTATTGGTTCTACTCTCTCTCCGCAATTTAGGAATCACCCTAATCCTAAGACTGTAAATCTACTAATTTACAGTCTTTTCTGTTTTCTCACAATTCATTCTATTATAAATAAAGGTAATAGGAAGGGGTACTCTCATGTGAACAAATTTCAGAACCCACTTTGTTCACCACAATCCTCCTACTGGTCATAAAAACAGTTGAGTTTTTATGCTAACGTACTATCTTTGTATTAAACTCCGAGTTAAGCCCGGTTTAAGCAATGGTGTTTAATAAATCCGAGCGCAATCAAGCTTATAATGTGAAAAGTCAGTGATTTTTTTTACTGACCTAGGTTAGAGTTTAATAGTGATCTGTTAGTTGACAGGATCCCGATCAGAATATTTTCAAAGTTTTAAAGTTACATTCCCTGAAATTTTTTCACCTTTTAAACATTTAAGATATGGAGAAAAAGCGAATGAGTTTAAAAGTTGTCAATCCCAATGCAACAGGAATTGACATAGGAAGCAAAAGCTAATGGTCGACCAAACTAAAAATGTGAAAGGGAAAAAAACAGATATTAAAATTTCTTATAGCAGTTCAATTTCCTTCTCCACAAGAATATTCTCTACGGAGTTACCTACATATATTTTAAATTTACCCGGCTCACTAATCCATGATTTAGATAGCTCATCAAAAAACTGAAGATCCTTAAGTTCAATAGCGAATTCAATAGTTTTCTTTTCTCCAGACTTTAGTTTCACTTTCTCGAAAGCCATTAGCTCTTTTAGTGGTCTTTTTACCGAAGATTCAACATCACCAATATAAACCTGAACGACTTCCATTCCTTCCAACTTTCCTGTATTCTCAACTTCTACAGCTAATTTCATGACCTCAGTACTTGTCATTTTAGTTTGACTCAACTGCACATTTTTAATATCGAAAGAGGTGTATGATAATCCATAACCGAAATCAAATTGAGTGTTTACGCCATAAGTGTCATAATATCGATATCCTACAAACACACCTTCTTTGTAATAATCTGTTTTACGTTTCTCATCGTAACACTCAAATGCATACTCAGGCGCATCTTCAAAATGTAATGGTAATGTGTATGAAAGTTTACCTGAAGGGTTTACTTTACCGCTTAGCACATTAGCCAAGGCATTTCCACCTTCCATGCCCGAATAGGCCATTAACACAAGGTTTGATACATTGCCGAGCCATTTATGCATTTCGAATGATGAACCAGATAACATGACTACAGCCATGTTTTTATTAGCCTCAGCAAGGCTATTAATAAGTCTATCCTGATTATAGGGTAGTATCATATCTATCTTATCCTGACGCTCGGCATCGAACTCATGATTCAGACCTCCAACATAAATAACCACATCTGATTCTGAAGCCAATTTCAAAGCCTCAGCCATAAGTTTCGCTTCGTTTTCGCCATCCTTTGTTTTATAACCTTTAGCAAAAGACACTTTTGCAGAACTTCCCTTAAGCAAATTCTTTATTCCGTCTAAAGGTGTAATTTCATAATAGGCTTTTGTTCCTGAACTTCCTCCTCCTTCGGCGTGAACGGCCGTCGCATTATCTCCAATCACCGCTATTGAAGTAACTTTTGTGAAGTCGATAGGTAATAAGTTTTTATCATTTTTAAGCAATACAATGCCTTCTTCGGCAGCCTTAAGGGCAAAATCAAAATGCCTTTGAGTAATAAACTCTCCCTTAGGTCTGTTTTCCTTTAATCGAGTTTTAAAATAGATACGTAAGACACGTCGCACTTTATCATCAATTAAATTTTCTGCGACATGACCTTCTTTTGCCAGTTTAAGAAATGCATCGGCCATATAGTAATTGTCGAAACCACCTACGCCTTCTGTACCCATTTCAATATCCAAACCATTATAAACAGCTTCGTGCGTGTTGTGAACAGCACTCCAATCACTTATTACAGCTCCTTTAAATTTGAGTTTATCTTTCAATACATGTTGAAGCATATATGAATTTTCACTCATGTACTCACCCTTATACTTGTTGTACGATCCCATTACCAACATAGCATTTGCCTCGTCAATAGCTCCAATAAAAGCTGGCAGATAGATTTCATTCAGTGTTCTTTCGCTCATCCATACATTAGGATGCCTTTTATCGTTATAAGCAATAAAATGCTTCACACAAGATGCTACGTCATATTTTTGCACCCCTTTAATGTATTCAACACCCAATTTTTCGGATACCAACGGATCTTCACTTAAATACTCAAAATTACGTCCACATAGTGGTCTTCTAATGATATTAATGCCTGGAGCCAAATGCACATCCTTGTCTCTAAATCGAGCTTCACGCCCCAAAACACTTCCAAACTCATACGCTAATTCAGGATTCCATGTTGCTCCCAATGCCACTCCACATGGCAAATAAGTTGATGAGTCCTTACTATCGGCATGCTCCCATGAATCTTTTTTAAAATCGAACTTAATACTGTGTGGACCATCTCCCATGGTCAGTTCAGGTATTCCCAAACGAGGAACTCCAGGCAAAGTGAAATTTGTATTACCATGACAAAGAGCTACTTTCTCTTCTAAAGTCATTAGGTTTATTAAGGAATCAATTTTATCTTCTACTCTATCAGTTAAATCAATTTTCACCTCGGGCTTACACGAAAATAATAGTATTCCAGTAAGGATAATTAAAATGTACTTCTTCATATTATATTTTTAAAAAACTTTCTATTCATCTCATCAATTGCAATCTAGTATAGATTAGCTCTACACCTAATTCAATTATTCCACTTCTCCCATATCAGCATCGGTAATGGCTCGCATAGCTTCCAACGAACCATTAATACCCAAATCTTTTTGTTGTACAACAATTTCTGCCTTCATTTCCGTAATAATATTCTGGTATTCTGGCATATTAATCGCGTTATTCATTTCCTGAGGATCTTTTTCCAAATCGTAAAATTCCCAAACATCTATATTATAGTAAAAATGAATCAGCTTATACCTTTGGTTTCTTATACCATAATGAGGTTGCACATGATGCCATTTTGGATATTCATAGTATTGATAATACATACATTGTTTCCAATCATTAGGCGTATTCCCTTTTAGATTTTGAGCAAAACTGTGCCCCTGTACATCTGCAGGTATTTCAATATTTGCTAAATCTAATAAAGTCGGCGCAAAATCGACATTTGTTATAATATCCTTGTTTCTTGATTTCTTGTTTACCTCTTTAGGATATCGAACTATAAATGGCATTTTTGATGATGTATCGTACATGAAACGCTTATCAAACCAGCCATGCTCGCCTAAATAAAAACCTTGATCGCCCGTATAAACCACAATCGTATTTTCGGCTAATCCATTCTCCTCTAAATAATCTAATACCCTTCCAACATTGTCATCTACACTTTTAATGCACGACAAATAGTCCTTAATGTATTGCTGATATTTCCACTTCCTAGCCTCTTCTAAAGTTGTACATCCTTCTGGCATCCACGCCTGATTAGGTTTATTCCCATAATACGTCCAGTCTGACAGGGCTTTCCCTTCTAATCCTTCTGGAGGAGTAACTTTACTATCTCTATGATTCAGAAAGTCCATAGTCATCCAAGTATCTCCTGCTGTTTTTTCTCTTCCTTTATAGTCATCGTTAAAATTGCTTGGATACGGCATCTCAACCCCATCAAACAAATCTTTATATTTTTCATCACGAATCCAAGGTCTGTGGGGAGCTTTAAAATGTAACAAGGCTGCAAAGGGTTTATCCTTTTTACGCAAACCTTTCATCCAATCAAGAAAGAAATCGCTAGTTAAATTTGTCGCATAGCCTGTTTCCTTTATATGTTTTCCATTATCGTTATAAACGGGATCAATATAATTTCCTTGCTGTCCATTTCCTACATGAAATTTATAATAATCAAAATCTTCAGGCTCAGACCCTAAATGCCATTTTCCAAATAATGCAGTTTGATATCCTTGCTTTTTAAACTCGCTAATAAATGTCCATTGAGAGGCATTAAACTTTCCTCCTTTTTCATTTTTACAATAGCCATTAACATGAGCGTATTTACCTGTTAAAATAGCGGCACGACTTGGTCCACAAATAGCATTGGTTGCAAAAACATTGGTAAACAACATACCTTGATCTGCTAATTTATCAATATTAGGTGTTGTGAATAAATCACCAAATATGGTTCCATATGCCGAAATAGCCTGCGACGTATGATCGTCGGCCATTATAAATAGAATATTGGGCTTTTGCTCTTCCTTAGTTTGAGAACACTGTATGAATAATGGTAAAATTAGTAAGCTCAAAAACCAGGTTGTATTTTTTCTGATATTCATTATTCCGCTTTATTATTTATTAGTCACATACACTTTTTCTGTCTCCAAGCAATTGGTGGAAACTTTTCTAGAACGATACCATCGCATAAACAGCACTATGGTGAAAACAGCAAATAAAATGCCTCCGTAAACGGATAATTGATAAGGTAATCCAAATCCTTCAGGAGCAAACAATAAATAAGTTGTAATTACCGAAGTCATAAATACAGATGGAATTAAGGTTACCCAATAATTCCTATTGCTCTGCACCAAAAAGACGGTTATTGCCCATAACACAATGGTTGCCAAAGTCTGATTTGACCAGGCAAAATATCGCCATACAATTGCAAAATCGATCTGAGTAAGAAGGAAACCCACAATAAATAGAGGGATACTTACTATTAATCTGTTTTTATTAGATGCTTGATTGAAGTTTAGAAAATCAGCAACGATTAGGCGAGCACTTCTAAATGCAGTATCGCCAGATGTAATAGGTGCTGCAACAACTCCAAGTAAGGCAAGAATACCTCCAAAAGTTCCAAGCAAAGAGTTAGAGACTTCGTTTACCACCCAAGCAGCATTTCCACCATGCTCAGACATAATGCCATTTAACTCGCCAACACCACCGAAGAAACTCATACTGATAGCAGCCCAAATTAAAGCCACAACACCTTCGGAAATCATAGCACCATAAAATACGGGTCTACCATATTTCTCATTGCTAATACATCGAGCCATAAGTGGCGATTGAGTAGCATGAAAACCAGATATGGCACCACAAGCAATGGTGATAAATAACATTGGGAAAATCGGGAATTTTGAAGGGCTCGAATGTAGATTCTCAAAACTAATTTCAGGAATTGTGAAGTCACCAAAAAGCAAAGCCAAAAATAAACCTACTGCCATAAATATTAATGCAAAACCAAAAATTGGATAGATGCGACCAATAATTTTATCGACAGGGAGAATTGTTGCTAGTATATAGTAAATAAATACAATCCAGATCCACAGATTCATCGAACCAAAGTCTGGCATAAGACCAGATAATATCTTAGCTGGTCCCATAATGAATACCGCACCCACTATCACCATTAAAAGCACAGTGAAAAAGCGCATGCCTATTTTAGCAGTCTTTCCCAAATAAATTCCAACAATTTCGGAAATACTCAAGCCTTTATGGCGAACGGAAAGCATACCTGAGAAAAAGTCATGAACGGCACCAGCAAAGACTGATCCCAAAGCAATCCAGATGAATGCAACCGGTCCCCACATGGCACCAGCGACGGCTCCAAAAATAGGTCCTAGTCCTGCAATATTCAGAAACTGAATCAAAAAGACCTTCCACCATGGCATCATCATATAGTCAACACCATCAGACATTGTAACAGCCGGGGTCTCTCTTTGAGGTTCTAATTTGAATATTGTATTTGCAATAAACTTACCATAAAATAGGTAACCAAATATCAATACCCCTAAGGCAACAAAAAACGATATCATATTATATTTTTTAAATATTTTCCATCAAGATCAGCCCTTCTGCCCGCAACATTCTATAGATTCACTATAAAGGCTTAATCTATAACTTACTTTATCAAATCGAATTTGATATCCTGACCAACTGAAAATTGACTCTCTAAGCGAGTATCCTTTGATGAACTGCCAACGAAAACATTGAAAACACCTGCTTCAGTTACTTCTCTCATCTCTTTATTCAAGATTGTTAGATCTTTCGGTTTAATTGTAAACATAACTGTTTGTGTTTCCCCAGGATTTAAAGTGATACGTTCAAAACCACGCAAAATCTTCTCGTAGGTTACGATGCTACTGTACACATCTTCAATGTATAATTGAGGGACTTCATCTCCTTTATATTTGCCAGTGTTGGTCAGCTTAAATGAGATTTCTATTTCCTCTCCTTTTCTCAATGTATCTGACGACAACTGTATATCACTATACTCAAATGTTGTGTAACTCAAACCGTAACCAAAAGGATAAAGCTCACCTAGCACACGAGTATGTCCTGTGCCATTAGGTCCTCGAGCAGGTTGTCCGCCTTGTGAACTTTTCTTGCAAGGGAAATTAAGTAATACCTGACCAACTGTTTTAGGAAATGTTACAGGTAATTTACCTCCGGGGTTATAATCTCCGAAAATAGATTCTGCTATTGCTTGCCCACCATAAACACCAGGAAACCATGCTTCAATAATCGCAGGTACGTTTTTATTCATCCAATTAACCGATAACGGACGACCATTTATAAGTACAGCAATAACAGGCTTACCCGTTTTTTGAAGTGCCTTAACTAAATCCAATTGATTGCCTGGTAAGTTTAATGAAGTTCGTGATCTAGATTCTCCTACGGTACGGTCATCATCGCCAATAGCAACAACAATTACATCTACATCTTTTGCCTTTCTTACTGCTTCATCAATCAAAGCCTGCTGGTCTACTGAAGGAGCGATCGTATACAATTCATTTTCAGGCCAATTTTCATCTGAGAAATCACAACCTAAAGCATATTCTACTTTTGCATTTTCTCCAACAAAATTTTCAATTCCTTTTAGAACCGAAATCACATCAATTTCAGAAGGACCATAACGACTTATTGAATGATCAACAGCTTCGGCATTAGGTCCTGTTACTAATATCGATTTAATATTCTCTTTATCTAAAGGAAGAAAATTGTCATTCTTCAATAATACTAAAGACTCACGTGAAGCTTGTAAAGCAATAGAATCATTTTCTGAATTAGAGTATTCTTTATCAGCCAAATCTGGTTTCTCCACATAAGGTTGATCAAATAATCCAAGCATGAACTTCACACGTAGTACGTCTCGAACTCGACTATCAATAACCTCCATTGGAATTCGACCTTCATTCACTAGTTCGCGAAGAGGCAAAACAAAATTCTCAGGAGCATTGAAATTGGTACGAACATTGAGTCCTGCCATTACAGATATATATACACTTTCTTTATAATTTTCAGAAATGTAGTGACGACCTTTTAATCCACCTACAGCCCAACTATCAGAAACAATGTAACCTTTAAATCCCCATTGATCTTTTAGTAAATCTTGAAGGAAATAATGACTCCCTGAAATAGGAATACCATCATAATCATTATATGAACTCATTACACCCAAAGCCTTACCTTCCTTAATCGCACTTTTAAATGGAGCTAAATAAAGTTGGTGCATGTCACGTATCGAAACATGAGGGTCTGTACGTGTATCACCATCTCTACCTCCTTTGGGAATACTATAAAGAGCAAAATGTTTCACAGTTGAAGAAACACCTTGAGATTGTATGCCGGTTACCATTCGTTTGCCATATTCCGAAACCAGGTATGGATCTTCACCATAGCATTCCACAACACGTCCCCATCGCGGATCACGTGCCAAATCCAAAACAGGAGAGTATACATTGGTATAGCCTGTTACCTTGGCTTCCTTACCTGTTATGTGTCCAATTTTTGATACGAGATCTTTATTCCAGGTACTACCAATCCCTATTTGTGCCGGAAATCCGGTAGCTCCAGAATGACACAACCCACGGATTCCTTCATTGGTAAAATCAACCGGAATACCAAGTCGTGTGTCTTCAACAAAAAACCGCTGTACTTCATTAATAGCTCTGGCATGTTTCGATGGTGGCCACGAATACTGAGTTTCGGCCTCCTTGTGGCGTGCAACCCCATTTAGATGCTCATCAATATTCCCAAGTCCATCTTTCCAAAATGCACTCTTCCATTCTTCGGTAGGAAGTTCATCTTTGGCAACTCGTCCATAACCGTAAAGGGTTACCATCTGACAGGTTTTTTCTTCAAGCGTCATTTGCGATAAAAGATCATCGATCCTTTTATCCAAATCAACCGAAGCCTCTTCATAAACATCTTTTTTATTGTTTTTATTGAAATCTATCCAACCATCATGATATAATGTTTTTTCCTTTTTCCCATGAATAAACAACTTTTGCGAAAACCCATCGGCTATTCCCAAAAGCATTATAATGCCACATGCAATTAAAGATCTTTGTCCCATTCCTGTCCTATTTATTTAATCAACTTTATTCTAATATTGTATTTTACAATTCCCATTTTTGAACTAACCATTCGGCCATTCTAAGATCTTCGCTTTTTTTCTCTTTCTTAGGACTGTTAGCAATAAGCTGCAAAGTACTCGCTTTAATTGTTTCATCATCTACACCCAAACAATCGACAGTATTTAAAGCCTGACAACGTATCTCAGGGACATTATGGTTTACTAATGTATTTAACGATTTTAGTGCTAATTCTTTTTCGCCTAAATTATAAAGTGTTTCAGCCGCAACAATTGCAACATTTGGCGAATCATCATTTAATACTAGTTTTAATTCTGGAATTGCTATGGCTGCTTCATTTTTAAGAATTAATAGGCCAGTTGCTCCCCAGTATCGGATCACACTATTTTCATTTTTAAGATATGCTATACACAAGTCTCTGTTTTTAACTAAACCTTGAGTAACAATATCCGCAACATTAATAATAGTATCTAGTGGCATATTAGCGGATCTTACTAAATCGTAAGGCGCTGATTGCTTGGTAAGCGATAACATTTCTCCTTCAGGAATAAAACCTGCATCGTGTATATTGTGCGACCAGTCTTTTACCGCAGCTCTCATGCGTATCAGTGTTTCGCTATATTCTGAATTGTTTGCTAAATTATTTATTTCCCAAGGATCATTCTCAGTATCATACAACTCCTCAAAAGGTTTTTCTTTCCAAAAAGCACTTTGTATTTCATTACATTCTCCTGCTTTATATGCTCGTTCCCAAGAGCGTGCCGAAGGTGCATTCCATAAATAAGTTAAATGCTGTCCATGTGATCGGTATGGCATGTAATTACGGATGTAACGGTATTTTTGATCACGAACTGCACGGCACATGTCGTAACGCTCATCCATTCTCCCACGAAACATATACGCATACTGAGGATCTTCCGTTTTTTGTTCGCCCATAAATGCATTTCCTTGCATAAAATCAGGAATAGGAATATTAAGAATACTCAATAAGGTTGGTGCCAGATCGACAAAACTAATTATACGATCGACTTTACTTCCAGTATTTGATTCAGGAAAAAGATGTTTGAATTTCTCAGGTATTCGAACAATAAATGGAACATGAGTTCCCGTTTCATAAACATAGCGTTTGCTTCGTGCCAACACTCCACCATGATCACTATAATAAAAGACAATGGTATTATCAGCTTCACCTGAGGCCTCTAATTCAGCCAAAAACTGTCCAACCTTAGTATCCATATTTTCCACTTGGTCGTAGTATTGCGCCCAATCATGTTTCATTTCTTCAGTTGCTGGATGGTATGGAGGTAATGGAACACTATCAGGACTATGGCGTAGCTCGCTCGAAGGTCGAGAACGATGAATGGTTACTTCGTGAGAAACTCCAATATTAAAAATGGCAAAAAATGGTTGCCCAGGTTTTCTATTTTTATAATGTGCCTTATCACTCGTCTCATCCCAAAGCTCACTGGTTTGTTGCTTATTTATATTGTAATCTGTTTTTCTATTATTTGTACAATAGTAACCTGCTTCGCGCAAATAATCAGGATAAAGACGCACAGAATCAGACTTATTGTTGTAACTACGCATATGCTGATTACCCGCAGAATTGGCATAAACACCTGAAATAATCGTATTACGTGCTGGAGCACACACTGGTGCATTAGCATAAGCATGGGTATATAAAAAGCCTTCCGAAGCCAGCTTATCAAGGTTAGGCGTCGTTGCAAATGCATCATCATAACATCCCAGCAACGGGCTATTATCTTCACTTGTAATCCAAAGAATATTAGGCTTATTAGTTGTTTTAACAGAACAAGAAGCTAATAGTACAAGAAATAGCAAACTAATTGATAATTTCATAATATATGTATTTAGTCATTATTATCATCCAAATTCGAAGTATTCGATACTAGTTTTATAACAAAAGAGTATCGATAATTCTTTTCGGTCAAACGATATTCAGGGTGTGTAAATTTCCCCCAACTATCATCGCCTCCAACGCCCATCTGCTTGTAATCAATATTTACTGAAGTAAGGTTTCGAGCTTTCACATCGGTAGTATGTCGATTATTAGGAATGACTCCTGCCCTACCATCTGTCCTTTCAAGCGATTCGAAGTCTTCCATAATGTTATGGTGTGCACTTACCGACAATAAAGGTTTACCAATAAACTTTAATCCATTTCCAATACTATCTGTAATACTCACCCAGCGCACATCGGTTTTGTTTCCATTTTCCTGTGGTCGTAAGTAAACCCAGTATTGATCGGCTACACTTCCGGAATACAAGCCTACAAATGCGCTTGTTTTCCTATCCCAATAGGATTCATGAGGACCACGCCCAAACCATGTCATTTGATCAAACTCTCTTGGCATAACGAGATTCATTCCCATACGAGGAATTTCTGGAAGATCAATATTTGCCATTTTGAAAGCGTTTTCCACCTCTATTTCGCCTAAAGAGGAAACCGTATATTTTGTTGTGCATTGAGCAATTTCTCCAATGGTATCACTCATTAAACTAAACTGGAATTTAATGAATACTTCATTTTCTGATTTTTGCTCAATAGTCGTATTATTAAGTACTTTATTATCCCAAGCTTTTCGCCATATTTTTGATCGCTTATGCAAATTATTACCAAAATCATTATCGATAGGAGCTCGCCAAAAATTAGGTGTCAAACCTGATTTCAAGTAGTTGACTCCTTCACTGCAAAAACTAGTAATATTCCCATTCTCTAAATCGAAAACAAGGTCAAAAGGAGCGCCTTTAATAACAAGCTTATTAATATTTTTCACATAAGAGATAGGCGATAATTCTTTAATTCGAGGCTTAATTTCTTTCTCAGAAAATGGTAATTTAAACTGTTCTCTTGCTATTTCATATCCTCTATGAATCAATCCTTTCGTTTTCTTTTGCCTAGCTGATATATTTAAGAAATACTCAACACCTGATTTTGGTTGAACGCCGTACTCCAATTTTATTGTTAGTTTTTCACCAGAATCTACATTCAAATCATCTAGTTTTCCATGCTCTACAACTCGCCCATTCCCTTCGACAACCCACGAAAAATCAAATTCAGACAAATTGGTAAAAACATACTTATTGTGAATTTCAATTTTTCCCGATTCCAAATCAATTGGGTTAAAACCAATACATTGATGAACCTTTTTTGCTTCCAAAAGGTGCGGTTTAATAGCACGATCCGGATTTACTAAGCCATTGTTACAGAAATTACCATTAGAGGGAACTGTATCAGGTCCAAAATCACCGCCATAAGCCCAAAAATCTTCTCCTTGCTCATTTTTAGTTAATAGACCCTGATCTACCCAATCCCAAATAAAACCGCCCTGTAAGGCTCTATATTTTTCAATTATTGTCCAATAATCCTGAAAATTGCCAAGGCTATTTCCCATAGCATGTGCAAACTCACATTGTATTAGTGGTTTGTTATAAGGTGCTTCTGCATACTTAATCATGCGCTCGGCAGACATATACATAGCACAATAAATATCTGTATTATAATCAATGTTCATGGCACGTTCGTGCTGAACAGGTCGAGTTTTTTCAACGCTTTTTAAATAATCATAGGTCGCAAAGAAATTTACGCCATTTCCAGCTTCATTCCCTAATGACCAAATAACCACAGATGGTTGATTTTTATCTCTTTCATACATATTTCTTGTACGATATAGATGCGCATCCATCCATGTTGAATCCTTAGCAAGAGATTCTTCGCCATAACCCATCCCATGCGATTCTATATTTGCCTCATCAACCAAATAAATACCATATTTATTGCACAACTCATACCAATATTCAGGTTGCGGATAATGTGAGGTTCGTACAGCATTAATGTTGTGTAGCTTCATTAATGTAATATCCTTTAGCATCGTTTCACGATCAACATAATGGCCCGTAACAGGATGATGTTCATGCATGTTCACCCCTTTCAGATAAATGTATTTTCCATTCACGAGAAGCACTCCATCCTTAATTTCAACAGTTCTAAAACCTACATCCTGTTTTATAAGCTCCAGAATTTCATTCTTCTCATTTTTTAAGATAAGAGTTAGATCATAGAGCTTAGGTTGCTCTGCCGACCATTTTTTTACATTCTTAAAATTCGCCTCAAAAGAGATTTCATTCTCAACACTATCCA
Organism: Labilibaculum antarcticum; assembly: GCF_002356295.1. Taxonomy (NCBI): domain Bacteria; kingdom Pseudomonadati; phylum Bacteroidota; class Bacteroidia; order Marinilabiliales; family Marinifilaceae; genus Labilibaculum; species Labilibaculum antarcticum. The sequence goes on from NZ_AP018042.1 coordinate 1,275,158, forward strand.
ACTCAATAGTTTTTGTGAATTTCTTTAATAAAGAGTTACCATCTGATAGTTGAGCTTCAAGCGTTATCTTTTTTGCTTTTCCAGCAATATTTGCCAATACAATATTCAATAAAAAAACGCCATCCTTATAGTTTTCATCCAAACTAGAAGTTAATCTGTAATCACGAATATGCTGTTTCTCTCTTGCCATTAAAAACACATCTCGTGTCAAACCACTCATTCGCCAAAAATCCTGATCTTCGAGATAAGCGCCATCACTCCATCGATATACTTCAACGGCCAATGTATTTTTTCCCTTCTTTAAATATTTTGTAATATTAAATTCAGCAGGTAGTTTACTATCTTCACTGTAGCCTACTTTTTGTTCATTTACCCAAACATACATAGCCGAACTTACCGCTCCAAAATGCAGAATTATTTCTTTTTCATTCCACTCTTCGGGCAATTTAAAGCTTCGTTTATAGGAACCTACAGGATTATAATTGGCTTGAATAGTAGGAGGTGTTTTGGCATGCGGATATTTTGCATTGGTGTAAATTGGATAGTCGTAGCCTTGAGTTTCCCAGTTACCAGGTACTCTAACTGTACCCCAATCACTAATGTCAAAATTATTTTTAAAAAACCAGGCTGGTCTTGTGGAAGGATTTTTAGCCAAATGAAAATCCCAAATGCCGTTTAGGGATTGCATTAAAGATGATGACCATTGATCTTCAGACTGTAATTCATCATAAGTAGCGTAAGGTATAAAAGAAGCACGTGGCACTTCTTTATTTATTTGAGAAATAGCAGGATTTTCCCAATCATGAGGTAATTGATCATGGTAGGGTATATTTTCATATTTACTCTTACATGAAGAAATAAATATCGATGTAAAAATAACACACAAAAATACTCTTTTTGTTCTCTTAAAGATTTTATAATTTTTCATGAGAAATCTAAATAATTATACAACAAAAAATCAATCGTATTTATTTTTTTCTTATTCAATAAATTATCTGTTGAAGAGTGATAACTCTCCAACAAATAATATTATTTCTTACCCATTTCTTCTGGTAATAAGTTCTTCTTCTATCTTCTTCATAAACACTTCGTTTAGAGAATAAAAATAGATGAAAACAGCCGCTAAGAAGGCACCAATTGCTGGAAAAAGACTCAGCATCAACCTAATACCTTTAGTGGACTCGACTGTTTGCTCAACATTCGCTTCAAATCCATAAGCAGCCAATATCCACCCCGTTATAGCGCCACCAATTGTCCATCCCATTTTTTGAGACATAGAAGAGGACGAAAAGATAAGACCTGTGGCACGACGTCCTGTTTTCCATTCAGAAAAATCAGCAATATCTGCATACATTGCCCAAATAAGAGGAAATACAATACCTGCCGAAATTCCAATGATGACATTAATTCCGAACATCAAATAGATTTGATCTGCCTGAATCCAGAAAAGTGTCAAACTGGTAATTCCCGCAATTATCATGGCATACAAAAATGTTTTTTTCTTACCGATAATTGCTGACACAGGTTTAGCCAAAAGAACACCAATAATATTAGAGATAAGCCATAAAGTCATATAAGCTGAAGCTAAAGCCTCCCAGTTGACTAATCCAAATCCTCCTACTTCTTGATCTCTAACGAAATATTTAAAATAGTACATCATGGAACCATCACGTAAGGAATTAAAGATAAGAGAAGCAATACCAGCTGCCACCATAATGAACCATGGTATATTCTTCATCAAATCTTTGAAGTCATTTCTGATAGACGACTTCTCTTTTTTTGCTGGTTTTACGCGTTCTTTAGTGAATTTGTAAGTCAGCATAAAAAACAAAGCTGCTAACACCGCATAAATTGAAACCGTATACTGATACCCTTGTGCTTCAGAAACACCACTTTCCTCAAACATACCAATAAACCAAGCTGCTGTTGCTGTTACAAAGATCCCTCCAGAGAAAGCACCAATAAAACGGAATGAGGCTAATGAAGTACGTTCTGCAGGACTTGACGACATGACACCCATTAGAGATGAGTACGGCACATTTACCGCTGTGTATACCATCATCATTAAAGTATATGTTACATAGGCATAAATTAACTTACCTGTTGTTCCTAAATCAGGGGTCATAAAAGTTGAAATACCTATTAATGCAAATGGAACTGCTGCCCAAAGCAGGTAAGGGCGAAATTTACCCTGCTTTGTATTTGTACGATCGCATAAAACGCCCATTAATGGATCGTTAATACTATCCCATAGTCGGACAAGAAGAAACATAGTAGCCACTGACTCTGGTGATATTCCATATACATCTGTATAAAAAATCATCAGGAACATGGAAAATAACTTCCAAAACATTGAAGAAGCAAAATCTCCAAACCCGTACCCAATTTTCTCTTTTAGTTTAATTTTCTGATCGCACATAAAGCTTTTTTTATCGGATAAAACCGAAATACAATTTCTACTTATAAAAAATTATCGCACTGCCTAGATTATAGGCAGTACGATAGTTTTCAGCTACTCATAATATAACTCAACTCTACTAATCTGAGATTCTAGATTGAATTCAATTTTTAAATATGAAGATTCTTGATTTACCTCTACATCATGTACAATTGGTACCCAGTAGCCATAATCACCTTTTCCATTATCATAAATGTTCGGCTGTACGTCAACACTCTTATAGTTGTCGTTATCCTTAGAGGTTAATAACCTTAAATTGCTAACGGCTTGCTGACAAAAACTATAAATTCTTATTCTTTTGATGTTACCTGGAACGTAGTAAATCATTTTTTCTTCAGGACCTGCTTTAAAGCGGTACATATCTTCTTTAAAGACACGATCTCTATCAGTTTCCAAACTAACATTTTCAGTAGAGAAATACACTTTCCCGAAATTATTCATGTTATCAATCAGTCCTAAGGTTTCCACTTTTACTGGACCAACAGTGTTAGAATAATCAGAGCTACCATATTCGTTTTTTGCTTTTATTCTATAATAGTATGACTTCCCTTTTTTTGCTGTGTTGTCTTCAAACAATGGAACATACTGATTTACTGCATCAGAAATATTATAACCAACCAACTTATATGGTCCTTTCTTCTTTTCAGAACGATATATATCATAGCCCAAAGCGCCCGTTGAACCTTTCCAAGAGATTGTTGAAACATGTGCAATTGGTAATAATTCAGGAATACTTGGAGCTGAAAGTTCTGGCATTTTATTGCCACTAATTTTAGAAGCTTGTTTGCGCATCATTGCAAAAAGATTCTTTTCATCGTATGTACTCCCACTCTCGAAACCTGGCCAATGGTAAGCTTTGTAACGTCCATAACCTAAAGGTTCTGAATGCCAATAAAATCCACCTTCAGAACGATGACCACGTATTCCCCAAACGAGAAGACCTGTTATGTCAGAATTAATGACATAGTCGATACACATTTCCAAAGCAGTAGTACTTACAAAACCACATTCTCCGATTAAGTATGGTTTCTTACCATCAATAAGCTCAATATTTCTTTTAACGTTTCTCACAAATTCCGCTGGATTAAGCTCATAATGGTGCGAACAAATGATATCAACATTTGGATTGCCTATTGAACTTTCCATTACAGGACGATCATCGAAAGCAAAGAAACCATCCATAGTAAGGTGATTCTTATCTAAACTTTTTATATATCCACAAATCTCATTCGTCCATTCAGGTGTTGAATAAAGTTCATTACCTGTTTCCCAGCATAAAATGGCTTTATCATCTTTGTAAAATTCGCCAGTTATAGAATTCTTTCTATTAATTACGAAGTTTAATGTTGCTTTATAATCAGCAATAATCTCTGGATCGGTATAAAAAACGCCTCTATCTTTGCCCCTGAAACCGCAATATTGAGGAACGCCACCCATCCAACGGAAGTTATTCAATGTTGAAAAAACAATTCGAATGTTGTATTCATTAGCAAGTGCCAATACCAAATCCATGGTTTTAAATGACTCTTCCACAAATTGACCAGGTCCTTCAATATAAGTAGGGGCGGTGTTAGATTCATTTTCTATACGAACAGGAAGTGTGTACATTCTTATTACCTGACCTCCAACTTGTTTCACCGTTTCCATTACATCTCTGATTTCGAACTCATCAGGTAAACTGTAAGGATGTAGGCGATCAAATTCAAAGACATCCTCGTTGTAATTTAGTGTTGGAATATTAAATGAAACAAATCTAAATTCCTTATCGCCATTCATTAATTTATTTCCTTTTACAGAAATAAAATTCTCTATATTCTCCTGACCTACTGATAGCAATGGTAATATACACATCAACAGGACAATTATTCTGCTTAAGACCCTCATACTATTTATATTTTTTTTGAATATTTACTTTTTTACATGCTTTATTCTATTGATCATCTCAAAACAAGCGCGGGCATTGTGATATGGACATTTCCAAAATCCGACTTTTTCTTTACTTAAATCCGGTTTCCCTTCTCTATTGACCAACCAGTGCCATTCCCCATTTTCATGATCGATATGGTATTTTCTAGCAAATGACCAAACCTTTAACAGTGCATCAACATATTTAGGATCCTTAGTTATAGTATAGGCATTCATTAAGCCTACCAATGCTTCAGCTTGTGGCCACCAATGTTTATCGTAATCAAACTTACCATTAGAACCTTCTCGTTCATTAATCACTCCTCCATCATAGTCAATCCCCTCTTCAATAAACCCGTTTGCAATTTTCACCGCAACAAGTCTTACTTTTTCAATAAGATCTTCATCATCTATTTCTTGAACAGCTTCAGTTAGTAACCAAGCACACTCAATATCATGACCATAAGAAATTGTATTTCCACTTAATACCCAATCTCGGGTAAAAAATAAGCTCAAATGACCATCGCTTTTAATAAACCGTTCAAGAAACACATTAATTAAAGCCGTTAACTTTAATTTTAATTGATCATTGGGCCATATTTGCAACAAACATGTATACGCCTCTAAAACATGCAAGTGCGTATTCATTGTCTTCTCGTAATTCGCATCTTTTTCACTTAGACGTACATCACTAAGCGATGACCAATCTTCGCCAAAAGCTTCAATATACCCAACATATTTATCATCATAACTGTGTTGTTCCATCAACTTGTATATTTCAATAGCCCAATCAAGAACTTCTTGAATACCCGTTAAACAATAATACTCACTTAAAGCATATATTGTAAAGGCTTGCCCATAAATCTGCTTTTTTCGTTGAGTTGGAATACCCAAATAATCAAGTTCCCAATAGACTCCTCCATAAATTGGATCACGAAAATATTTTTGAATATAAGTGTAAGCTCTATCTGCTAATTTTTGATAGTCATCAGATCTCATTTCAACGGCAGAAATTGAGAATGTCCAAAGAATACGTGCATTTAAAATTAGGCCTTTATTTGCTTCAAAACTTTTAGTATTATCAGCATTTACTTGACCAATAAATCCGCCACTTAAATCATCTACACTATATTTTTCCCAATAGTCCAAAATATTTTCTTGAAGCACAATTCCCAATTCACCTTGAAGCGTTTTTAGATTAAAATCCATCATCCTAAATTAAGGTTACTCGTAATTAATTCATTAATTTTTTGAACTGACTTCTCAGATCTCAAGCCATCTTCAGGCGTATTCTGAGCATAATCAACTAATTGATCGACACTGGACACTGCCACGTGCATTCGCGTATCTGATGATGCGTAATAAATAAAAACCTTACCATCTTCATCACAAATCCAACCATTTGAAAACAAAACATTCGATACATCACCAATACGTTCACTCTCTTCAGGTGCCATAAAATAACCTCCTGGTTGATGCGTAATTTTAGTAATATCATCTAGGCTAGTCATGAAAACGTACAAAGTATAACGCAAGCCTGCAGCGGTATTTCGAACACCATGAGCCATATGCAACCATCCCTCTTTTGTTTTTATTGGAGCTGGTCCCTGACCATTTTTAAGTTCATAAATAGTGTGATACGCTTTATTCTGGAAAATTCTTTCTTCTTGAACTATCGGATTTTCCATATTATCAATAAAACCTATTCCGATACCACCGCCACCACCAACTTCAATAAATCCATCTTGAGGACGGGTGTAAAGTGCATATTTTCCCTTTATATATTCAGGATGTAATACGACGTTTCTTTGTTGCCCAGCATTTGAGACTAAATCAGGAAGACGTTCCCATTTTACTAAATCCTTAGTTCGAACAATTCCTGCACCAGCAGTAGCTGAACTTGTGTCATTAGCAGGAGCGCTTGAATCTTTCCTTTCTGTACAAAAGATACCATAGATCCAACCATCCTCATGAGCCGTTAAACGCATATCATATACATTAACATCTGGCTCTTCAGTTTGAGGTAAACTTATTGGCCTATCCCAGAATTTAAAATTATCAAGTCCATTTGGGCTTTCAGCGACTGCAAAAAAAGATTTACGGTCCCATCCTTCAACCCTAGCAACTAGGATATACTTTCCATTCCATTTGATTGCTCCAGAATTAAACACAGCATTCACTCCTATACGTTGCAACATATTAGGATTTGTATCTAAATTCAAGTCATAACGCCATTCAAGAGGAATGTGCGCAGGTGTTAACACAGGATTTAAATATCTATCATAAATACCATTGGAATTAGGTTGCGTATTATTCACCTTTACCAATAGTGACTGATGTTCTTCTTTCAATAGTTCTAACCGTTCTTTTCTCATTTCAATATTCTTCCTATTTCGTTGTACTTATCAGGCTGTTATCAATTAACACATTTCTTTTCCCGCTATTCAGTTCAACTTTAAGTTTCTCTGCTATCCTTTTATAATGTGGCTCATTTATTAAATTAAAATTCTCTTGAGGATCAACCTCGTGCTCGTAAAGCTCATACTCAACAATCGGATTATCAGGCGCCTGCCACTTCACTAATCAATAACGCTCTGTTACCATTGATACTCCGAGCACTCTACCTACATTAGGAATCCACTTTGGGAAACACTGTATGCAGCTTCTTTCCAATCATTCTTCAAATTCTCTATTGATAGAATGCATTTTATCTTTTGTTGGAAATATTTAATTTTGATCCAATTGGGGTGCTTTCATAATAATTTGCTAATTCAATAACTTTTCCTGGTAATGAAACAGCTAAATTTACAAGTTCAGTGGGATCTTCAATAATATTGTATAATTCCCACTCTCCGCCATTTAATCTGACAATTTTGTAATCACCACTTCTAAACATCCTGAAATTTTCCAATCCTGAAACGAAATAATCTGGTTCTTTACGTTTTTCTCCCATAAAAACAGGCAATAACGAACTACCATGAAGCGGCAAAGTAGTATGACCTTTTATTGAATCTGGATATTGTATTCCTAATACATCCAAAAAAGTGGGGGCAATATCTACGACATGCCCTGGTTGATGGCTAATTGTATTTGGTGCTATTTTGTTTGGCCAATAGGCTACAAAAGGGGTATGACTTCCTCCTTCATGACCACATTGTTTGTGCTGTCGGTATGGCGTATTTCCCAAGTTTGCCCAGGCGGTACGTAAGCTCCAATAGGAGTTGGCAGGACCTGGTTGAACATCTGTAATCTTATTTGAGTAAAATGGACATGATCCGTTATCATTTAAAAACATGATCAATGTATTTTCTAGCTGACCATCTTTCTCTAACTTTTTTAAAACACGTCCAATATTTTGATCCATTCGGTCAATTATTGCAGCATACACTGCCATTTCAAGATCCAAAGAATCTTTTTGAGATTCAGATAAACTATCCCATGGATAATAGTCTGTATAGTCAGGTATGAGCGGCCCTCGAAGTTTATTCAAGTTATTTTCAGCTGGACTTAGCTTTGCAGCTTTTAGAAGCACTCCTAACTTTTGCATTTTCGCAAAACGTTCCTGACGGATTTTATCCCACCCTTTTAAATATTTCCCTCTGTATTTTTTAATATCTTCCGGCCTGGCCTGAAGTGGGTAGTGAGCCGCATGATAAGGTAGATAGAGAAAGAAGGGATCCTTTTTTTGAAATGCTTCGTCTAACCATTTCAAGGCATAATCCGTAATGAAATCCGTCTTGTACATAGGTGATTTTTCGAACTCAATTTCAGCAGCATTTAATTCCCTTCCCTCAAGAAAAAAAGGTCGTTCAAACTCACCTGATGGAGGTAAAAAATATTCTGTTGTTGCCCAAAAATAAAACGAATGATCAAATACATTTTCTGCCTTACAATATTCAGGTACCCAGGAATCAAAATGCTCCTTTCCACTCATGATATTAAAATAGCCTGCCTTCTTTGTCAAATTAGCAAGGTGTACAGCTCCATTTCCACCTGTATACAAACCAGTAAGTAGTGATGACCTAGTAGGATTACATTTGGCCATATTGTAAAATGTTGTAAACCGTAAGCCTTCATTAGCCAAGCGATCAATATTTGGAGTCTCAATTTCACCACCGTAAGAACCAATATCTGAAATCCCAATATCATCTCCCATTATTAAAATAATGTTTGGTCTTTCCTCTTTCTTTTCAGCACAGGAATAGATAAAAAAGGATAGAAGAAAAACTGATAAAGTTTTTTGCATTATATTAGTAATTATATAACCCATAATATTTTACTAAAAGTTAAAAGTCGCAATTTCCTCATCACTCAAAGCCCTGTTGAATACAACTAAATGTGAAATGCCACCCACAAAGAAATTGCCCATTTCCTCCAAACGATCTACTGCTGCGATCGTAAAGTCAGATCCAATTTCGCCACCATCATATAACTCATGAGAATAGGCATAAGGATTTAAGCCTTCACGGTAATCAAGCTTGCCGTTAAAATAGGATTTTACACTTTCACCATTAAATGTAATCGCAATACTTGTCCACTTATCGAATTCAACAGGCGTACTTCCTATAGAAGCATCTCTAGCCCATTTATGACCAGGAGTAGGACCTCCCACATCAGAAACATGACCACAAACCTGATTTGCACTATTCTTTTGCAATAAATTGATAAACATACAATATTGCCGTTTTTTACCCGTTTCGTTCCACATTCCAGCAATGGTTTCACATTGCTTGTAAGCCTTATCTTTACGATTAATACGTGCCAAAATAGAAAACGTGGAATGTTTACCGCTAAAATTTAAGGCGGGACAATCTGCCCTTGGAATTACTGCATAACCACCTTCTTTAATACTCAAACATGTTTCACCTTCTATTGCACTAACGTTAATTAATTCATTGGCTAAGGTCAACGAATAGGGTTCGCCTACTTTTGATTTTAAAGGTTCATCCCCTTTAAAATCCCAGGCACACACAACTCCTTCCAATCCCTTATATGCTTCACTTGAAGAAATAACATTTTTAGTTGTTACTTTTTTACCTCCTATTGTAGCGCAAGCAAACAAGCAAATACTCAAGATCAAAAACATAAATAAATTATACCTTTTCATCACAGCTCTCATTATATTATTTTTTATGCCCTCTCACATTATCACCAATTTAACAGTTGACAATTTCCATAAAAAACTCCAAAGACCCAGTCTCCATTCTTTAAAAAATACATTCTGGATACTTTGGAGTTAATCACTAACCTCTAACTAATCATATTTAACTAATGCTAATATCCTGGATTTTGATCTGCTTCTGTTAATGCATCGTTGTTATCAATCTCTTGCTGTGGTATAGGATATAACCAATCTGTATCTGTAAAAGACCCATTCAACTGAGCATCAGTTATAATACCTATTGCTTTTTCCGTAGGCATAAGTTTTAAGTCGTACCAACGCTTTCCTTCCAAAATAAACTCCCAAGTCCTTTCGTTCCATACTGCATTCATAAACTCATCTTGGTTTAATCCAGAGTAATCAATAGAAGCATTTGGTGTTGTAATATCTACCCCATAACCCCTGCGGCGAACTTGATTTAATGCTTCATATGCATCAGTACTAGGGCTTGCATTTACCATAGCATCTGCCCAAGCATACATCGTTAACACATCCGCATATCTGTATATTGATTGATTATTTCCATGGGCGTTTTGTCCCGCTCCATTTTCATCAATATATTTTTTAAATAAGATGGGTCTATCCGCTGTTAATACTGCAACTTCTTCGGGTGTATTATATAGGTTGAAGTTTTTTCTTAAATCGGCTTCATCCCATAAGCTTGTAACCATCGGACTATTTATATTCCCTGTAAATGTTCTCCATCCAGCAGAAGAATACCCCGTTGCCGAACTATGCATGAAGCTAGGTAACCTCATCCCACTATTGCCTTCTCGAACCCAAATAATCGATAATAGTTCACCAGAATGTGTCGCATTATCTTCTGGAGAAAATATAGTAGCCAAATCAGGCTCTAACTGGAAATCACCAGAATCTATAATAGACTTAGAGATTGCTGCACTTTCAGCATATTGCCCAAGTGTTAAATATACATGAGCCAAAATTGCCTTCGCAGCATGTAAACCTAACCTACCTTGATTACTACCTGTAAATTTTGCAGGCAATGCATTGGAATTTATAGCATCAGTTAAATCTTTAACAACCTGAGTGTAAATATCACTCACGCTAGATTTAGCCAATCCAATACCATTTAAACTAGTTAATGGTTCAAGACGTAAAGGCACCTCTCCCCAAGAACGTACGATATTAAAATAGTGCAATCCTCTCAGAGCTTTTGCCTCTGCCACATATTGTGTTTTAAGAGCTTCATCAATATCTAAAGTTGGCACAGAGGCAATAACTGTATTTGCTCTATTTACGGCATTATACATCGCATCCCAAGCATCATTGATTCTACTTACACTTCTTGCAATAAGCTCAAATCGACCAACATCGGCCCAGCTTCCCGTACCTAACATATACTCGCCACGCACTTCGGCTTGCATTAAAAAATCTTGTTGATAGTAGCTACGTAATTGTAAACCTCCATAAGCTCCTTTTAGTAAGGCTAAGGCTCCTCCTTCAGAGTTCAATTCTTCAGGAGCTAAAAATGAACTTGGTTCTTCTGTATAAACATCTTCACAAGATGTATATGCCAAAGACAATCCAATAAGAATTATTAAAATAAACTTTGTTTTCATATCTGTACTTTTTTAATTAAAACCCTACTCTTACTCCCATTGATATGGTCTTAGTACTCGGGTATACATTGTTATCTACTCCTAAACGTAAATCTCCGTCTCCATAAGCCTGAACTTCTGGATCATAACCCGAATACTTAGTAAACGTGAAGAAGTTTTGAGCATTAATATATACTTGTGCACTATTTAGCCAAGACACTTTATTTGTTGGAATATCATAAGCTAAGTTTATTGTTCTTATTTTAATGTAAGAACCATCTTCAATAAACTCTGTAGAACCTCTAAACTCGCCACTACTCTGTATTTTAGGACTCGTTGCGCCTGCAGTATTTGAAGGTGTCCAGTGATTCATCGCCTCTGCTAACTGATTAGCACCTCTAGAAAATGAGTTTCTTAACAAAAATTTAGATCCCCACACGATATCGAAACCTTGTGCTCCTTCAATAAATACATTCAATGATAAATTTTTATACTTCAATGTGTTACCAAATCCAAAAGTGAAATCTGGATGTGGATTCCCAATTACTCTTGGGTCATCTTCATATTGATTATTCCCTTCACTATCATATCCATCATTCACATAACCATAGAAAGATGACATTGGCAATCCTTCTCTAATAATATGAAACTCTGAAATTAAATTGTTAACCGGACCAGGAAATACATCAGCTCCTTTGCTAAGCTTTAAAACTTTATTCCTATTTCTTGATAATTGGAAGGATGTATTCCAGTTTAAATCTTTACTTTTCACAATATGAGCATCGATACTAAACTCCATTCCTTTATTTTCCATCTCCCCAATATTTTGAGTGATTTCGCTAAATCCAACAGAAGATGGTAGATTTACTTGTGCTAATAAATCAGAGGTTTTCTTGTAATAATAATCAAAAGTAAATCGAACACTATTATTTAAAATACCAAAATCTACTCCAAAATCATATTGATCTGTAGTCTCCCACTTTAGATCAGGATTAGCAGGTGCTCCTGGCACAAAACCAACACCTAATGAACCTCCTAACACAACAGGTGCAGATACAACACTTGACCATGTCTGGAATGGACTAACCGCTTGATTTCCTGTAATACCCCAACTAGCTCTAAGCTTTAAGTTAGACATCCAGTCGATATCATTCATGAAATCTTCGTTAGACACTTTCCAAGCAAATGCTGCAGAAGGAAATGTAGCTCTTTGTTTTCCTTTAACAAAACGAGAAGACCAATCTGAACGCATTGTTAGTGTCACCAAATATTTATTTTGATAGGAGTAATTAACCCTACCTAATAATGATGCCAATCCCCATTCTGAACTCCCAGATCTTGGTACTCCAGGAAGAGAACCATCTTGTAATACCTCTGCTCCAAGTAAATCAGTTACAAAATCAGAAGATGAAGTTGAAATAAATGTACTTTTAAACGTCTGTGTATTATACCCTAAAATGGCATTTACACTATGATCTCCAAATTCATTTTTGTAATTAAGTATATTCTCATTTAAGATAGAATAACTCTCTGATGAACCTCTATAAGCCTTGCCTCCTGGCGTGCCATCTAAAAGTAATCTTGACAAATATCTATTACTTCGAGCTGTAGAATAATCAACACCTATTGAAGATTTAAACGTTAAGTTAGGAGTCAATGTAAACAAGCCATAAAAATTATCAAAAATCTTAGTCGTAAGTATTTCATCACTATATTCATTTATCCATTTCATTGGGTTATCTAAGGCAGTAGGCGCATAACTAAGACTAGAGTAATCATTAAGAGTAATATCGTTATAATTTCCATCCGCATCATATACAGACTCGGTTGGAGAGGCTATGTGCGCCTCAATAACGGCTCTATTTCCTCCATCTCCACTAAACTGTCTATCAGAACGAGACAAAATTAAGCTATTGCCTACAGTAAGCCAATCACTCATTTTTGCTTCCGTATTGTTACGAAGGGTTGCTCTTTCAAAACCACTATTTTTAAGAATACCATCTTGGTTAAAATAATTAAATGATTGCGATGTTTTGATACGCTCGTTTCCTGCTGTAATAGTTATGGTATGACTCTGCACAGGAGACGCATCAAATAATTCATCTATCCAATCGGTATTGGTGGTAACATCTGACGGGTTCGGAAAGTACAAGCCTGCTGAACCATCATTAACTGCTCTTTCGTTAGCGATTTGAACAAACTGTTGCGCATTTAATAAGTCTATTTTCTTTGACTGTTCTTGGATACCATAGTAAGAATCAATATCAACAGTAAATTTACCCGCTTTACCTTTTTTAGTGCTTACAATAATAACACCGTTACTACCTCTGGCGCCATAAATAGCTGTAGAAGATGCGTCTTTTAATATTTCAATATTTTCAACATCTGCAGGATTTATATTTTCTAATCCTCCAACTACTGGGAAGCCATCAACAATTACCAAAGGCTTATTCCCTCCTATGATTGAGTTTGTTCCTCGAATACGAATGGTAGTAGGTGCACCAGGAATACCACTGTTTTGGGTTACACTTACACCACTCGCTCTACCTTGAAGAGCTTGACCTATTGAACTTACTGGTACAGCTGCGATATCTGCAGCCTTTACAGACGAAACAGAACCCGTCAGGTCACTTTTCTTAACAGAACCATAACCTACAATAACAACTTCATCTAACCCTTGAGTTGATGAAACCAGACGTACAGTAACATTATCTTTTCCAAGGATGCTGATTTTTTGGGTTTCAAAACCAACAAATGAAAAAATAAGTACATTTTCACTAGGAGAAACCGTTAACTGGAATCTCCCATCAATATCGGTTGTAGTTCCATTGGTTATTCCTTCAACTACAATGGAAACACCCGGTAACGTCTCATTCTCTGAGTCGTAAACCGTACCACTAATAGTTCTTTGTTGCGCATTTGTTACCCACGAGATGAATAACAAAAACAACACTAAGAGTAATCGCAAATTCCTTTTCATAAAACATCTTTTTTACTTGAATATTACTTAAATAATTACACCTATAAAGTTTCGTAAACAAATTATATTACAAATATAAAGGTGAAATCAATCCAACTTAAATAGTATTACATCTAAACATGATACTTTATTATCATTTAATTAAACTATTATTAACAACAGAATAATCAACTTCCAACACCTTCATAATCAAACTATTACTCTGACGAGAGACAAATCCCAATCTCAATCCCAAGAATAAACACCCAATAAAATCGGTTAAAATCTAAATTAAATACTATTTTACACCCAATTATAATACTTCTAATGCATCATCTATTATACTATCTTATCATTTTGTGTAATATTTTATAAAACAAGACAAATGAAAAGCCAGATTCACAGGGAAATAACACCACTTCAGGGGAGTGATTGTTTTTTGATATTCGATCGGGAAAGAAATGCTTTCACATTTCCAATTCACTTCCATCCGGAATTTGAAATTACCTATATTCAAAATGCCAAAGGAGGCAAACGCATTATAGGTGATCACATTGGAGAAATTAGAGAGAAGGAATTAGTCATTGTTGGCCCGAACCTTTATCATGGATGGGATAATTATAAAAACACAGGCAAAGAATTGCTTCACGAAATAACAATTCAGTTCCCAAAAGAGCTTTTTGACGAAAACATACTTAAGAGAAACATGCTTAAACCAATCAGGGAATTATTAAACGATGCTAGCAGAGGAGTTTTATTTTCTGATGAAACCATTAAGATGGTCGAACCTAAACTATTAGCACTAAGCCAAAAAAGAGGCTTCGACAGCTATCTGGAATTTCAGTCACTACTATATGATCTTGCCATTTCTCGTGATCAACAGACACTTACCAATATGTCTTTCCAAAGACAAAGTGATTTTCACAATAGCGAACGCATTGAACGTATTTATAAATACGTACAGGAAAACTATCACAAAAAATTAAAACTTGAAGATGCTGCAAAATTGACAAACATGACTGTAATTTCTTTTAGTAGACTGATTAAACAAAGGACTGGAAAATCATTTGTTGATTTCGTAATTGAAATTCGCCTCGGTATGGCAACTCAACTATTAATTGAAACCGATAAGAGTATAGCTGAAGTCTGTTTCGATTGTGGCTTTAACAACATTTCTAACTTTAACCGGATATTCAAAAAAAGACAGGATTGTACTCCTTCTGAATTTAGAACAAACTTTAACGGAACTCGAAATGTATTTTAAAACTCATTGTTAAAAATACTACTTTCTCCTTTGAATCATTATTTCTATTTATCAATACTCACAGAGGAAATGTAGAAACTGAATTTCTAGAACGACATAACTTCATAGAAGAACCTACCTCTCGATTTTTAAAACCCATGCATGATTACAAGGTAATTTGTCAAATGCCAACCAGTACAAAAAGTTTATCTGCAAGCTATATGGGTGTTCGCTATGGTGTTACAGAAAAAAACAGCACGCTTGTTTATGCATAAAGTGCGTGTTGCAATGAAATCAAGTGGGAATTACCCTATGAATGGTGAAATAAATGTCGATGAGTTTGTTGTTGGAGGTAAGGAAAAAGGTAAAGTCGGAAGAAACTATAATAGCAAAAGAAAGTTGTTTGTGCAGTACAGCTTACAGGCAGGGGGAAAATCAAACGAATGTACGCTCAAAAGATTGATAATTATTCGTCTAAAGAACTAGAAAAAATATTCACGAAACACATAGACAAACAAGCAAGAGTAACAACAGATTTATGGAAAGGCTATCGTCCTTTGTTTAAAGATTACGATATCACACAAATAGAAAGTGCTGGCGGAATCAACTTCAAAGCATTACACACAGTAATACATCAAGTGAAATATTGGATTAGAACGACATATTCTTGGATAAGTGAGTTTAATATCGATCGTTATTTTGATGTGTTTTATTACTGGTGTGTTTTTTATCGAGTATGCCAATTTCCCATTTGACTCTCCATTCCACATTTTTTTGAATGAATTTGACTTTGTTTTCAAGTAAGAGATTATGTCCTTTGATGTGTTCCAAAAAGACAGGATCAAGTTTTTTCATTTTTTTGCAAAGAGTTGAAGTGGAAATATCTAATTCCATGACAAGCTCTTTTCGGTTCATAGTTTTGTATTCCATTTTTATTTTTTTGTAGTTTGCTTATTTCATAGTGGTGAAGCTAATTTGAATCTATATTTTGTATAAATTTGTATGGTAACAACAGTTTCACGGTAATAATGAAAAAGTGCTCATTTGTACCAAATTTGTACGACAATACCATAAGAGACTGATAACTAGCGTCCGTTAGTTTTGAAGAAGTTAAGTAATTCAACTTCAAATAAAATCAAAATGGCGGTCAATTAATTTGACCGCCATTTTTTATTAAATATTGCCCTAAAGTACAATGGTTCCTTTTGTGACCTTCGCTAAAACGGATACTCCTGCAAAAACACTCTCTGTTTTTTTAATAATCTTATTTTAGTCAAAAAGCTTTTATTTATTGTAATAAATGTAAGCTGTAACAATCACAACAAACACGATAAATAAAATAATGTAAGCATCGTATTTTGTATCAGCCTTATCCTTTAGGTAATTCCCTTTGCGAGTTTTTGTCACTTCTGGCTCTTTCAAATCTTGGATAGAATTCGGTTTCAAATCAGACGTTTCGTACTCATGGAAATTGCGGTTTATTTTTATAATCCCTTCTACCCCATTATAATAGTCTGGATTTAATTCTAAATTATCGACAATTTCTTTACATTCTTGCAAACCGATATTTGTTCGATCTTTAATGAATTTTACCGCAACCAGCTTTTGCTGATTTTCCAAAAAATATAATAGTTGAGATTTATCAACCCGTTTGCCATTAATGATTAGATCCATACGATGTTTATTAACTAATGATTATTCGTTTTAAAATTGCTTATCTCCTACCGACAATCTTCTAATTCCGTGGTTAATTGTACTGCTAACATTACTTTTATGTTCCTTCGTTACATTGGGCGTATTTTCAAGTTAAATTACCTTATTCTGCCTTAGAATTGCATTTTTACTTGTTGCATTTCTTTATTTTCACAGACCACTACCTTAATAAATTACGAATTAGTTTTACTTTTTAAACAGTCTGACGGCCTTGCTAAATTTCTTGGGCGAATTCAAAAAGAGGCCATGTCAAAGCGCAAGAAATCAAGCCCAATAAATTTACATATTATTTTATTATCGAAAGCTTGTGTTGTTAAATAAAGAAAGGATATAAATAATGAAGGTGTTTAGCCTATTTGGCTTGCTGAGTTACTAAATGAGATAAACCACACGCTAATTGCTATTGGAAATTCTTTAAAGTGCTTAAAATTTAATTTTTCTTTAATTTAACTCCATAAAGTCGTTCTTGAGATAGAAAAACATGATTAAGTCAACCCATCGTCCCTACTGGGAAGTTCTTAACACACAAACGCTTAATAGTTAGCAGATAGTCATTTTCATTACCACAATAAATACCCCAACATATTATCAAAAACATTCATTATACTATGTGCAATTATTCCGGGAAATATTGAACCTGTCTTAATTCTCAACCAACTTAATCCGAGTCCGGCAGAAAATGTCATAAGAAATGCTTTTAATCCTTCTATAAAACTTTCCGCACCTAATAGATGAGCAATTCCAAAAAGTATCGCCATTATGACTATAATTAGCCATATTTTAGCATTTGAAAAACAGGATTGCTTAGCATAGTACAATAAAAAACCAAGTACCGCACCTCTTAGACCAATTTCTTCTGCAATGCTTGGCATTGTTAGCTCAAATAGGTAATACTCAAGCCCACGGTTGAAATTTGGATCGTCTGATAAAATTTGATTACCAAAATTCCATAAGGCAATTGCAACACCAATAATAATCGTGTATTTCAACCAATTTTTATGTTTAGGTTTTTCTAATGCCAATAGTTGTTTAGGTGCTTTGAAAAAGAAGGCTAAAAGAATTACTGCTGCGGCACTTACAATATCCTGGCCCCATCCCATCTTTAAATCCAAATTCAATGTCTTCTGTATTTCCGAGCCAAGAATAAGCGCACAGAAGAAAACAATGAAGAATATAACTGCAAAAATCAAAGGTTTCTTTCTTTCCGCAGTTAATGATTTAATGCCTATGTAATTTCTAATGCCCATATTTTGGTTTTGAATTGTTAATCTTATTCTGACCAACGGTAAATTTTCAGCTTCCGAATTACCACCCAAAATTAATGCGGGTGATAAGACTCAAAAACCTCTTAAACCCATATGAATTAAACATTCTTAGCGATTCTAGCTTTATTTTATCTGTCAATAAATTCGTTTTTATTCTGCATGATATGATCAACTTGAATTTCCATTAATTTTTCAGTTTCATGAAATTCTGTATTTTATAAATTTTGGTTTATTAAATCAGATAGCTGTTGTTTTGTGGCTACACCCGATTGCCTCCAAACCACCTGACCATTTTTAAATAAAATGAGTGTGGGCACTCCACGCACCTGGAATTTTGCTGCCAGGGCCTGGTTATTATCGACATTAATTTTTATGATGCGTGCTTTTCCCTTAATTGTGGCAGCGAGCTCTTTCAGTATAGGAGTCTGACTTTTGCAAGGTCCACACCAATCGGCATAAAAATCCACCAGTGTCTGCTGGCTGCTGTTAATAATATTTTGAAAATTCTCTTTCATTGTTTAATGTTTTGAACGCTATGCACTTTGTTACTAAAAGCTATCTCTTAATTGTTTTACCAGTTCTTTTTGTTTCGCATTTAATTTTTCGGGTAATTTCACAAATAGTTTCACATATAAATCTCCTTGTATGTTTTTGCCATAAGCAGGCATCCCTTTTCCTTTAAGCCGTAATTGCTTTCCGTTTTGTGTACCCTCTTTTACGCTCACACTCACTTTTCCCGAAAGGGTTTGAACTTCCTGCTTACCTCCCAAAAGGGCTATACAAAGGTCGATCGGAACTTCCATATACAAATCGTTGCCTTTGCGCTCGTAAATACTATTGGTCTGAACTTTAATGGTCAGGTAGAGGTTTCCGTCCTGTCCACCTTTTCCCTTTTCGCCTTTCCCTTTTACCCGTAGTTTTAATCCATCATAAGCACCGGGCTTAATTTTAACTTTTAATTTTCCTGTTCCTGTATCCAAAATCCGTTCGGTACCTGAAAAAGCTTCCTGAATCGAAATTCTTATTTCACCTGATAAATCGCTGCCCGGAATATTGGCATTAACACCGCCAAAACCATGTGAGCCTCTAAATCCGCTAGCTCTATCAGAACCGCTTCCAAAGAATGATTCAAAGAAATCGGAAAAACCAGAGCCTCCGCCAAAAAATCCGGAAGGGTCTCCTTCAAAAGTATGGTACTGACTACCCTGTTGTTGATACCTCCTACCTGCACTCGGATTATAACCAGCTTGTTGATATTGTTTCCAATTTGAACCTAATTCGTCATACAATTTGCGTTTCTCCGGGTCACTCAATACCTCCTTCGCCTCGCCAAGCTCTTTAAACTTTTCCTCCCCCGCCTTGTCCCCCTTGTTTTTGTCAGGATGATACTTTATTGCAAGCTTACGGTAAGCCTTTTTAATCTCTTGCTGAGAGGCTTTTTTATTTACTCCAAGTATTTGGTAGTAATCTTTGTATTCCATAATTTCTGGTGCAATTATTTGATAGTTGAGCAACAATTAACAACTCCTTTTTCTTCCTACATTGTGAACAATTTTTATAATGCCGAGTAATTATTTCTATTTGAGAGGCTATAATAAATTTACTAATTTAAAGGTTGCTAAAAAAGGGACTGTGTTTTATTAAAACAATCCCCTTTAACAAACAAGCTATTTCAATATCCTCTCGCCAAGTTCGATCGCAGACAATACATTATTTACATTTTCCTAAGAAGAAACCGCTTCTTCAACTAATTCAGATTTTTCTGACTCAAGTGAATTGATTGCTTCTTCGTTGACCTTCCCATATAGAGAATCTTGCGACATGCCCAGCTTGCCTGGCTTTTCCATGCGTACTTTCTCACCAGCCTGAGTGGTTTCGGGCTTTTCGTTTTTATTCTTACATCCGGCAATAATTCCTATTGTCTGAAGTGCTAATAAATATTTAGTGTTATCATGACAACACCTATTCATACCAAAATTATTTTTTATGAAATTGCTCCATGAAAAAATTATTCTTTAGGGAATCCATTTCCTGAAACATTTTTTCAGTTTGTTCCATGTTTTGCCTAAATCTTTTAATAAAAAAGTCTTCCTTGTAAAAATCATATTTCATTAAACTGTCCCTGAAGAAAAAGTTATCAAAAGATGGTTTGTTAGAGAAAGGATACTGTAACTCAAACATTTTCTTGAAATTTGTGAAAATACTGTCTTCTGCAATCGTGTCGTTTTCAATATTTGAATAAAAGTAGGTATAGGTTGAGTCGTACTTTATCAGGTTGCCATGCTTATCATATTCCTTGTTTACTGTGATGTCTTCTTTCGGTGCATTTTTCACATCGCTTACTTTCTTATCTTTTGATTGTTTTTCCTGTCCATTGCAAGCACTTGTAATTAATGTACCTGCAATGAGTAATAACCATATACGTTTCATAATCTTACATTTTATAGGGTTACACAATTTGTTATTCGATGACAATTTGCTTTTTGTTTTCGATATAATCCGATTTTTTTGCAAGCTTTATCAATAGAACTCCATTTTTCATCTCTGCCTGTATTTTATCCTGATCAGCACTTTCCGGAAGTTGAAACTTTCGCTGGAACGAGGCATAAGCATATTCCCTGCGCATCCAGTTTTTGTTTTTATCTTCCTTTTCGTACTGTTTTTCTGACGATACAATTAAACTATCATTCTGAATTTCAATTTTTACATCTTTTTTATCTAAACCAGGTAATGCAAGGCTTACTTCAAAAGCTTTATCAACATCAGCAATATTTACCGAAGGAACTACAGATACGTATTCGTTATTTGCAGCTTCGTTGGTGATTTTTTTACCCAAAAACTTTTCAATTACATTCGGGAATTTGGGCTTTATATCTGAAATATTCCATTTAAATAGTTTCATGGCTGTACAATTCTAAGTGATTAATAATTACTTGCATTGATTCAGCCAGCCAAATATTAGCTGGCTGAATTTAGTTTAATTACTTAATCTCAATTTGTTTTACAGGCTTTGGTTTAGCTTCTTCTTTTTTGGGAATGCTTACTCTTAAGATTCCATTTTCATATTTAGCCCCAACTTTGTCCCCTTCAGCTGTTTCAGGAAGGGTGAATGAACGACTAAACGATTGATAGCTAAACTCTCTGCGCGAAAACTTTTCACCTTCTTTGGTTTCGTTTTCTGCCTTTTTTGCTGAAGAAATGGTCAACACACTGTTGTTTAATTCGATTTTAAAATCTTTTTTGTCCAAACCTGGTGCTGACATTTCAACTTCGAAACCATTTTCATCTTCCTTGATATTTACAGCAGGAAGCGTAGTGTTAGTGTTTGAATAATTGCGGTTCGACCAATCAAATAAATCATTTTCTAAAAAGCGGTCGAACAAACCAGGCATTTGGTTTGAAAATCTTACTAGAGACATAATTTTATCCTCCATACTTTTAGTTAAACAATACATTTACATTAACTATTTTTCAAATGACATGCCAAAATGGAATAGAACCACATGGAATAGATTACGTAAAATACTGAATTACTGAATGATATACGTAAATTGAAACAGCAGCAGATTTGAAAAAAGATGTTATTATGACAGGCACTGAATTTACATGTGTCATCATGTCATTTTTACGTTTTTCAAGACATCTTACATTTGCTATTTTGTCATTTTAGATCAAAAAAAACAAATGTCAAATTATAATTTGAGGAGGAAGTATTGATCTGTGTGTCAGTCAATACGATTTGCAAATATGTGAAATATGCTTAGGTTTTCTTAGCTGTCCCAAAGGACAGAAGCGAGCTGGCAAAACTATTTTTTTCTTGCACCAACCTTCAATAAATGAATCAATATAATCTATCCTTTTTTCAAATTTCCAGTCAGATTACTTCTGTGTATTTGGTCGGCCTTGCATACAGCGGTTTGCAGCTACCCAAAGGTGGCGATTTAGAAACACATCGGGGTCAACGCCCATGATAATTTAGCTTTTATTACCATTTCGTTGCTCATACCATCTAACATTTCAAATCATTCAAACAAACCTTTTTAAGTGTTACGCTCTTCTCTACTTTCATCAACTCTTCACAACTACTGGTATTATTCGTTTTTTATAAAGGTTAATCATATCGTCAATTTTAAGATATAAGATTGAATTAAATAGAAGAAAGATCATCACAAACCAAAATCCAAAGTGCCCACTTATCCAAGTCGAACCAGCCCAGCTATGAACAATCAAAATGAATAACAGAAAAACTCTCGATATCTTTTTAGGCAGATAATATCCCAAGATTGCAATCAAAATCAACCATAAAACAGAGATAACAAATAATCCCGAGACATGATTTTTCATGACAAAAGCCCCAATAGGATTAGCTTCGTTAGCAAGATTCAAATTTCCATTCCAATATTCTGTTGGCTGGTAAATAGTCGTTATCACTATATCAAAAAGACTTGCCCAAATGGCAGGTATTATGGCTAATAATTTCACTCTCTTTTCCATGACGTGTTTTTAATATATTTATTGAGTGCAATGACTGGTAACTACAGTCTGTCTAAAAACTTATTAAACGGCTCAATTAAGTTTTAAATTTAGCGGTTTTAAGCATACATAAAAATGAAAATCATTTTATTTTAAAAGTGAATTTTGTTAGGCTTAAATCACGGAAAACCGTGACAAGAATAGTCATATAAAAAGATACTTTTGCGTCATGTTATTTTCTAAAACCATTTTGAACAAAGTAGTGGCTTTTCTATTGCTTACTAATAGACCCATTATAATGGCACTTCTGTTAGTAAGTATTGGTATCAAGACAGTTCATGCAGAAGAAGCCAAAGATACTTTATCGATATCTATAGTGGACTCATTGGTTAGTACTTTCCCCTATTTAATTACAGATAGTGCAGAGCAAGCAAAATTAAATGTAGAACAAGCACTTTTACTAAATCAAGAGAATAGTCTTAAGGTATCCGCTTTTGGTAATTACTGTTTGGGATTTTACAGCAGAATTAAAGGAGAAAATAGAACGGCTATTAAATATCATGATAAGGCTTTGTCTTTTTACAATGAATTAGAAAATGAAGACAGACAGGTACTCGTACTAAACGAATTAGGGATAGTCTATAAAAATCTTAGTCAATATGAAAAGTCGATTGAGATCTATACGCAAGGAATTGAAATAGCGGAAAGAATCGAATCAACTCGTTTAGCTGATGTATATTCAAACTTAGCTGTTGTAGTTTCAAATATGAAGAAGTATGACCAAGCATTACAATATTTGTTTAAGAGCTATGAACTAGAAAATGACACCATTGGAAAACAAGTTATACTGCTTAATATTGGAGGCACCTATAAAGACAAGGATCAGGATAGTTTAGCGATGATCTATTATCAGAAGGCCTTAAAAGTATGTGACGATAATAATTTAGCCGATTACTATAGAAATGATGTATTGCAAAATATCGCAAACGAACTGATAGATAATTTGGACTATAAAAAAGGCTTGAAATATTTATTTGAGATCGCCGAATTTGAAGAGGGCGAAAATAACAAACGGGATTTAGCACACACCTATTTGAGTATTGCTTCTGCTTACAAAGCAATGCCAAATTATGATGAGGCAATACACTTCTTCAATAAATCCATTGTTTTTTCAATTGAAACAGAAACAAACGATCAGCTTTTATTAGCATACTCTTGCCTAAGTGATATTTATACAAAAAAAGAATATTATAAGAAGGCACTGCAGTACCATCAAAAATACACTTCCCTAAAAGATAGTCTGTTCACTATTGATAAAGTAAAATACAATGAAAATTTATTGGCTGAATTTGAAGCAGGAAGAAAAGAGAACGAAATATTATTGTTGAAAAAAGAGAGAGAACTACAAGAAAAAGAATTACAGGTTAATGAACGTGATCTTAAAAACAATATAACTATACGAAATGCAACCATAATTGTGTCAATATTAAGTGTTATAGCAGTGTTTGTTTTAGTCCTATTTTACAGACAGAAGCTGAATAGTAAACAGCTGTTAGCGCATAAAATTGAAGAAATAAATAAGCAGAAAATTTATTCATTACTACAAGAACAGGAAGTGAATGCAATTAAATCAGAGATTGAAGGGCGGGCTAATGAGCGCAAACGAATAGCTCAAGAGTTACACGATGGTATAGGAGGAAACCTAGCTAGTATTAAACTGAATTTAGCCAATATAATTGGTGGTAATTCCGATGAAAAATTGAAAGCTGTTATGCGCAACATTGATGATACGTGCAAAGAGATTAGGGATATTTCTCATAATCTCATCTCGGTTAAAATACAAAATCATTCGTTTTCTTATTTGGTGAAAAAGTTTTTGAATGAAATATTAGTGGGCAAAATGGTAAAGCTTAACCTAAATCTTTATCCCGAAGCAGAGCTAGACAAATTGCCTAATGAGCTTAAAATTGAATTATATCGAATAATTCAAGAGTTAGTGAGTAATGTGATTAAATATTCAAAAGCCGATGTTGTTGATATACAAATACTCCGAGCCGATAAATATCTGAATGTAATGCTCGAAGACAACGGTTTGGGCTTTGATACTACTAAAGCTACTAATGGAATAGGCTTAAAAAACATCCGCTCTAGAATTGCAGCCTTAAATGGTATTTGCAGAATAGAATCATCCCTAGGAAACTGGACCCTGGTAAATATTGAAATTCCTCTTAATTAGATCTTTATGATAGAAAAAATGAATAGAATTAAAGTATTACTTGTTGATGATCATTTGATGTTTTTGGAGGGTTTACAATCGCTGTTTGCAAATGAAAAAAACATAGAGGTTGTTGGAGCAGCTTCTAATGCCAAAATAGCTTTAGATATTATTAATACCAAACAACCAGATATTGTAATAACCGACCTAAGTATGCCTGATATTGATGGAAGTAGCTTAGTTGCAAGCATACAGAAAATGTATCCAAGCATATATACGCTGGTTTTAAGTATGCATAGTGATGCACAAATAATTTCGAAGTTAATAAAGCAAAATATAAATGGTTATCTATTAAAAAATGCAGAAAAAGAAGAGCTATTAATAGCAGTAAAAACTATTGTTGGCGGAGAAAACTATTTCTCTAAAGAGGTAAGTGACATATACAATGAAGGTTCATGTAAGAGTGATTATTCTTCCATTCCAGAACTAAGTAAGCGAGAAAAAGAAGTTCTTAAATTAATAGGAGATGAATACACAACAAAAGAAATTGCAGACCACCTTTTTATAAGTCAGAATACTGTTGAATCACATCGTAAAAATATGTTCTCAAAATTGAATGTAAAAAATGTAGCAGGCTTAATAAAAATGGCCATTAAAAATAATCTCTTAGAATATTGAATCATTCTAGTTATCAGCATATAATACATTATCACAATCATCAATTAGAATAAAAATAATTATGGCTTACATTGATTTTTGAGGTGAAAAATAAACTAAATATAAACTATTCACATGGGTATCTTCCATAGGTAATATTAACCACACAATTTAAAAATATGAATAAACGTATACTCTTATCACAATTTATTTTTGTTTTGCTGCTTACATTAAGTGGCACAACTTACGCTCAAACAACCATTACTATTGATGATATTAGCTTTGATGCTGTAAATGGTGAAATCACCAGCTATAGCGGCACCGCTACTGACATTATTATACCCGAAAGCTTTACGGTAAATAGTACAGTGGTAACAGTAAAGAGCATACAATATTATACTTTTAGAAATAAGGGACTGACTAGCGTTAGTTTCCCCAATACACTTACATCAATAAAGTTTCTATCTTTTGCCGATAACTTGCTTACATCGGTTACTCTGCCACCCAACTTGACAGAATTAGGGAAAGGTGCTTTTTCCGATAATAGCATTACCGAAATTAATGGAAAAGCTTCTAATGGTATTTTCTTAGGATTAAATGCGGATGGAACCGAAGATAATACCCAACTCGTATGTTTTGGAGGAACAGCCACGGAAATTGACTTTATTCCTAGTACCGTTACTGTTATTCAATCCTATGCCTTTGCCAATTGTGGGCTCACCTCGGTAGAAATACCCGACGGCGTTGTAGAATTACACGATGGTGCATTTCAGGGAAACGAATTAACAACGCTTGTTTTACCCAATAGTGTTACGACATTTCACAGTCGCGTGTTTTCAGACAATAAACTAACATCGGTAACGCTTTCTGAAAACCTAACAAGCATTGGGTATTATGCTTTTGAAAATAATCTACTGACGTCAATTGACATACCTGAAGGAGTGACAAGCATTAAAAATGATGCATTTAAGGGCAACCTATTAACTTCAGTTACACTACCTAATAGTTTAAAAACTATTTCATTGGGGTCATTTCAAAATAATGAAATCTCCTCATTAACATTAAATGAAGGTTTAGAAGAAATCGGGTATTATGCCTTTCAAAACAATAAACTAGTTACACTTACCATACCAGCAAGTGTAACATCTATTCAACCTACCGCATTTTCAAGTAATGAACTCAGCTCTGTTACATTTGAAGCAAATAGTCATCTTGAATCTATAAGTGCAAATGCATTTAGCAATAATGCTTTATTAACTGCCATTAAAATGCCAACGCATGCTAATGCTCAATGTAATTCATATGCCGATGAAAATGGAGTTGAGTACCTAGTAGGAGAAAATATTACTGATTTTACAATAGCTTATCGTGCTAAAATAGTAGCCACATTAACGATTGATGATGTAACCTTTAATAGCACAACCGGAAGTATTAGTAATTATATTGGTACAGCTACTGATATCGTTATTCCTGAAAGCTTTACTGTTGATGGTAGCATATATGCTATTACCGAAATTGCAGACAACACCTTTGAAAGTTCTATATTTACCGGTTCAAGTATTAGTTCTGTTGTATTGCCAGAAACCATACAAAAAATGGGTGAAAAGGCATTTTACGGGAATAGTCTATCGCAAATTAGTATACCTGAAGGTTGTGAATTAGGTGAACAATGTTTTGGTAGAAATAAACTTAAAACCATTACCATCCCTGCAGGTATAACAGAAATACCTTCTACATGTTTTTCGTATAACGATATTATCGAACTAAACATTCCTGCTTCGGTTAAAACAATCGGTTCAATGGCTTTTGCATACAATGATATCACAACACTTACTTTAAACGAGGGACTAGAAGACATAGGACTTGGTGCTTTTTACTATAATAAAATCAGTAAACTAAGCATACCAAATTCCGTTGTTTTAGTGAATCGAGCGGCATTCTCTCGTAATCAGATAACGGAGGTAAATCTTAATGAAAGTTTGGAATTACGTGGAGGGGCATTTGCAGATAATAAAATTACATCCGTAAACGGTGTAGCTTCTGATGGTGTATTTTATGGCTTAAATGAAGATGGTACAAAGGACAATACCAAACTTACATCCTATGGTGGTCCCGAAAGTGTGATAGACTTTCTGTCTAATAGCATTACTGTAATTGACTCTTCTGCATTTAGTAATCATAGATTATCCTCTATAGACTTACCTGCTTCGTTAACACATATTTATTCTAATGCTTTTAGTTCAACATATGTTGACGAAGTTTCTTTTCCTAATACTTTGAAATATATTGGTAGGTCTGCTTTTACTTATAATGATTTAAAAACGATTACTTTCCCTGCAAGTATTGAATACATTGGAAGCTATGCTTTTAGTTTTGGCGATTTAACATCTGTTACATTCGAGAGTGAATCTAATATTCAATTTATTGGGGAAGTTGCTTTTTATTATAACGATGGCCTAAATGATCCTATCGTATTACCAACAAGTAGCATAACTGGTTTTATTAATTACTACGATAACAATGGTACTGTATATATTGCAGGTAGTGGATTTTTAAATGATGAGGAAGGTTGCTTTGCTCGCTACAAAAAAACGGTAACGCTCGATGACATTGTTTTTGATGAAACTACTGGTACCATAACTGATTATATTGGAGAAGCTTCCGATATTATTATTCCTGAAAGTTTTGCTATAGACGGCGAACAAGTAGTTGTTAAAATTATCGGTGAAAAAGCTTTCTACAGTAATAAACTATTTTCTGTAGAAATGGCGAATAGCATTACCAAAATTGAAGCAGAAGCTTTCAGAAGCAATAACAATATGGAAAGTGTTGTATTGAGCACTGGACTTCTTACGATTGGTAAAAGTGCTTTTTCTAACAGTGTTCCTGATGAAGGTATTGATTTGCCAGACACAGGTATTTGGAATAAGTCTTATTACTATACACCAGGTACTGAGATTACAAAAATAGAATCGAGTTCATCTTACTACTACCACCACTTAGTATATACTGCAAATTTTGTAGATTATGATGCTACTGTTTTAAAAACTCAAATAGTGGTACCTGAAGGTTCAGCCACTGCTCCTTCAAACCCAACACGTACAGGTTATACTTTTTCGGGCTGGGATGTAGCCTTTGATAATATAACAGCAAATACTACGGTTAAAGCAGAGTATATAATTAGTACATACACAGTAAGCTTTGAAGACTACGATGGTACGCTTAAGTCGGAAATTGTTGATTATGGTACAGCGGCCACAGCACCATCAAACCCAACACGTACTGGTTATACCTTTACAGCTTGGGATGTAGCCTTTAATGATATTACAGCAAACATTACGGTTACTGCAGAGTATTCAATCAATACTTATACCGTAAGGTTTGAAGATTACGACGGTACATTACTTAAATCGGAAATTGTTGATTATGGTTCAGCTGCCACAGCTCCATCAAATTCAACGCACACAGGTTATACCTTAACCGGATGGAATGTAGCCTTTGATAATATTACTGCTAATACTACAGTTACAGCAGAGTTTACAATTAATTCATATACCGTATGGTTCGAGGATTACGACGGTACATTGCTTAAATCTCAAAGTGTTAACTACAGTTCGGATGCTATTGCACCTTCAAACCCAACACGTACAGCTTATACCTTTACTGGTTGGGATGTAGACTTTGAAAATATCTCAGAGGATATTACCGTTACTGCAAAGTATTCAATCAATACATATACCGTATGGTTCGAGGATTACGACGGCACATTGCTGAAGTCCGAAAGTGTTGAATATGGTTCAGCCGCAACGGCACCATCAAATCCAACACGTACAGGTTATACCTTTACTGGTTGGGATGTAGCCTTTGATAATATAACAGCTAATACTATTGTTACAGCAGAGCTTGTTATTAATACATACACAGTAAGGTTCGAGAATTATGATGGCACATTGCTGAAGTCCGAAAGTGTTGAATATGGTTCAGCTGCCACGGCTCCTTCAAACCCAACACGTACAGCTTATACATTTACTGGTTGGGATGTAGCCTTTGATAATATAACAGCTAATACTATTGTTACAGCAGAGCTTGTTATTAATACATACACAGTAAGGTTCGAGAATTATGATGGCACATTGCTTGAATCACAAATCATTAACTATAATGCAGCTGCTATTGCGCCGTCAAACCCAACACGTACAGGTTATACCTTTACCAGATGGGATGTAACCTTTGATAATATAACAGATAATATTACCGTTACTGCAGAGTATCTAATTAATACATACACAGTAAGCTTTGAAGATTACGACGGTACATTGCTTACATCAGAAAGTGTGGAATATGGTAGTGCAGCTTTTGCTCCTTCAGACCCCACCCGTACCGAATATACCTTTACCGGTTGGGATAGCGATTACAGTAATGTAACAGCAAATATGACGGTAACAGCACAATACACCATTAATACCTACACGGTAACTTTTGAAGATTGGGACGGAACAGAACTAACATCAGTTAGCGTAAATTATGGAAGTGACGCTTCGGCTCCTTCAGATCCTACCCGCAGCGGATATACTTTTACGGGTTGGGATAGCGATTATAATAATATTACAGAAGATATTACTATTACGGCTCAATACACCATCACTACTACTTACACGGTAACTTTTAAAGATTGGGATGCTACTCAATTAGCATCAGAAAGTGTGGAATATGGTAGTGCAGCTTTTGCTCCTTCAGACCCCACCCGTACCGAATATACCTTTACCGGTTGGGATAGCGATTTCAGTAATGTAACAGCAAATATGACGATAACAGCACAATACACCATTAATACCTACACGGTAACTTTTGAAGATTGGGACGGTACTCAATTAGCATCAGAAAATGTAGAATATGGTAATGCTGCTTCGGCTCCTTCAAACCCTATTCGTATCGGATATACTTTTACTGATTGGAATAGTGATTATAGTAATATTACAGAAGACAGTACCGTAACAGCACAATACACCATTAATACCTACACGGTAACTTTTGAAGATTGGGACGGTACTCAATTAGCATCAGAAAATGTAGAATATGGTAATGCTGCTTCGGCTCCTTCAAACCCTATTCGTATCGGATATACTTTTACTGATTGGAATAGTGATTATAGTAATATTACAGAAGACAGTACCGTAACAGCACAATACACCATTAATACCTACACGGTAACTTTTGAAGATTGGGACGGTACTCAATTAGCATCAGAAAATGTAGAATATGGTAATGCTGCTTCGGCTCCTTCAAACCCTATTCGTACCGGATATACTTTTACAGCTTGGGATGTAATCTTTGATGATATAACAGATAATATTACCGTTACTGCCCAATATGATATAACTACAGGCATAGAAATAAATACCAATACAGAATATAGTGTGTATCCAAATCCTGTTAGAGATATTCTTACTATAGATTTCGATAATGCAGACTATAGTAAAGAGCATAAGATCTCTATTTATAATAATTCAGGTCAAATTATTTATTCAAATAGTGACTATGGTAGTAAAATGAGTATTTCTGTAGCCAACTGGAATGCAGGAATATACTTTATTATTGTAGATAACAGAAGGACTAAAATTATTAAATTGTAACATCTGATAATTATTAATGGAATCAGGAAAGGAGGGGCTAAATGGGCACCTCCTTTTTTTTTACAATTATCTAGTTGGATTGCTTACAAAAGACTGAGATAATGGTAAATCAGGCCATTAGCTATTTTTCTATTGTAATGAACCAATTTGGCGCATTTAATTCCTTTTTATGCCTTCACTAATTTTAAGTTTCGGGATTATTAAGCCAATAAAAGAAGTTTTAAAAGCTCCCATCTTATTTTTTAGAAATATTATTTGGTTGTGCAAGGGTTACGCGTGTTGTATGCCGTTTTTTTTATTTATACATTTCCAATGCGTTTTCCACATTGTCGTTATTAAGTTCTTTCAATCTTTTCAGCGCAGCAGTTGATTTCTCAGAGTCAATCGTTTTTAATGCGTGTACACATTTTCTTAAAGTCGATTCTAATTCATCATCGTACGGTCTAAAAATTTCTTTATCCAAGGCGATATCGAGAATTGGTTCTACGAATCGGTCATCCGTGAGATTTTCTAGATAAATGGTATTCACTAGGTCTTCGTGTTGACTATGCCACCTTCCAGTAAGAGCTTTTTCAAACAAGTCATATTGACTCGAATCAATGTCTTTTATTTTTCTGAAATCTAGACAATTAATCAAGTCTTCTTCACTCTCTTTTTCAACCGCTATTTTTAGTGACTTATTCATTTTCATAATACCCTTTTATTCCTATTCCAATTGTCCAGAAGTATTTTCCTTCATCAGATTCTGGGATTTCTTCCGTTTGCTCATCCATTTCGGGAATTACTTGTCTCCAAACTGCTAAGTCTATAGAGGGGAAAACATATGAATATGGGATTTCCTCTTCTTCATTATCAAAATCAGAATTTGTCGAAACAGATATCTCCTTTATTAATTGTGGAGCAGGAGTCTTAAAAATTTCAATTTCACTTAGATATACTTCAGTAAATTCAGAATCCTTACCTGAGAACTCAATAAAATCAGCTTTGTTGTTATCATCAAATGTTATCTGTAGTTCATTTTTGAAGTAGCCATCTTTTGTTGGAACAGGCATTGAAAAATCTCCATAGTTCATTACTGATTTTTCTGATGAGTATTCAGGCTTACCAAGAATTTTTCGAGTTTCATCTCTCGTCATTCCAAGTTTTATTTTTCCTGCTCCAATATGTGGTTCTAATTCAAATCTCATTTTCTAATGGCATACAACGGGCTTGCTATGTGTTTTGCGGGATTTCGAAGCACTTTACTTTCAAATCCGCAATTAGCCAAATCTTTTATTTTCCATAAATTAAATCCATCGTCAAATCAAAGATTTGGCGGTGTTGCAACGAAGAACTGCGGTTGATTTACCCGCTGACCCCCGCATTACATATAGCTTTTGTTATGCACTTTATTTTTTCCAAATTATCCATAAATTAATTGAAGAAACAATAATAGTATCGGGAAAAGACCAATTGTCATAGCAGAAATACTTATAACTGTATCTTCTTTGTCATCAAAACCTACTAATGGAAGTTCTAAAACGAGATATATTATAGCTGTAATTGATAGAATTATCAGTATGATTACTGATAAGGTTTTACTTCCAACTGCATTCGAAAAACTTTTAAAGATTGTATTAAAAGACAAATTCTCATTTTGATTCTTTTCATTACTGCTTAATCCCGTATTTATTAATTCTCCGTCTGTTATTTTACCAATAATATTTGAAACAGAAGTGGAAGTGCAGGATAAATAAATTTCTAGCTCGATAGATTCTCCTTTATTCAATAAACTTGGTAAATATTCAAAAGACGAATTCAATTTATTATCGTAGATAATCTTATCGTTTGTTTGATTTGCCCTCTGCTTTGTAACTATATCTATTATTGTTGGAATTGTTTCATTTTTGTCAATATCATCATTTGAGAAAATGACTCTAATAGGACCATCCTTAAAATCATCAGATGAGATTGATTTCTCGCCAGTGTTAGTCATGCGGACAGAAAGCTTTGATAAATTCTCAATAGTGAGACTATCATAAAGCAATTGAAAACTATATTCGTTTCTAGAGATATTAGTAAAAAGAGAGCTAGTTTTTGAATAGGAAACTGTAAGTTGCTTTTTCTTATCTGTCCTATTTAAGGTGTAAATTGAAAGAGTTGCTGATATAATTATTGCAAAAATTGCAATCCAATTTGAAGCTTTAGTGTACCAAGGTTTA
Organism: Labilibaculum antarcticum; assembly: GCF_002356295.1. Classification (NCBI taxonomy): domain Bacteria; kingdom Pseudomonadati; phylum Bacteroidota; class Bacteroidia; order Marinilabiliales; family Marinifilaceae; genus Labilibaculum; species Labilibaculum antarcticum. The sequence continues at coordinate 1,308,600 of NZ_AP018042.1, forward strand.
TCCCTCAAAAGCATCGATTTTTCCCGTTTCAATTCTTTCTCTCTTTCCGCAATTTCCTTTAAACGGTTTGTGTTAAGATCGTGAGAACTTAACTTTTCATTATTGTCCATTCAATTTTATATTTGAGTTTCCTATATATTGTGCATAACGGAAAATTGCATGTTACGTAAGGGTTTGCGTGTGAATCTCTGTCCGGGTACGGACGAGAGATTGAGCGGACACCCGCTGCTCGCATACCACTGAACCCCTTATGGAATATGCAAAGTGTTGTGCTCAGTGTTTTTGTTTTTTATTATCTTTTTAATAGTTCATTAATTATGGTATTGTCTCTTTGAGAACGGCTTCATAATAATCATTTGTTGAATAATCTATTTCATTAATGGTGTGTTCATCCAATATTCCTGAGTTTCTGTAGATTTAGAGATTTTGTTGTCCTTCAAAGGCAAAAACTTGTCAATAATAAATATCGGTTTTTCCTTCCAGCTTATATGTACTTGTTGCACAAACATTTCTCGATATTGTTTATAATTCAAATATGTTCGCTCGCCCAATATGCGACCTTCTGTGTCATTTAAATTTTTAATATAAATCTTTAACCTGTTTGAATCATCATTTGTAATTTTAGGAAAGTCAGAGACATCATCTAGCATAAGGCTGATTTTTTTGTTGTTTAAAGAATCTTTAACGACCTCTTTCACGTCCACTTTTTTATTATCAACCTTGACCTTATAATTAGATAGTTTCGATACTACGTCAGGTGAATAAGGGTTGTTGAATGTAACAAACAGTAAGTTTTTCTTCGAGTCGTACAGTATTTCTGTAATAGCAAAATCTTTGGGGTTTGGCATTTCGAACACGTTGCTAAAGGAAATGTAATTGAGATACATAAGGTCTTGATGCTTTGCGTATTCAACTTGTGCATTGAAGATGAGCTGCTTTTCTTTTTTTTGAGTATTGAATAGAGAATAGAATAATTTGTGAATGGCATAAGTGTCCCTATTAATGAACAATTGACCAAAGACTTGATAATTATCAACAGATAGAGGATTTGATAATTTGAAGTCAATAACATAAAAAGAGCCACCTTCCATTTTAATAATCTTGGCTAGCTTGAATTTATGATTTTTTAGAAAATCCTCTTTCATTATGTACATGAAAGAGTATGCAGGTTGTTCGTAATTTCTTATGGCATCATGAATCATCAGCATTGTCAGTTCATTCCCTCCACTAGGGTCAATACGAGCATTTGGTATGAATTTACTGTCAAAATTGTCATAGTTGATTTCAAGTGTTGAGTCTCGTTCAAATTCATGGTTAACTTTGTATTCCAAAAGACGGATTTTAGTATCCATACGGTCACAGGTATTGAAACCATCATCAAAAACTTCAATTAATGATTCATTGAGATTGATATAATTATCTGATTTCGTCTGATAGTCACGATAATATGCAACATAAGAAAAAGGACTTTGGGAATAATTCTTTGGTATTTGTTCGATGGATCTTTTTACTATTTTTTTAGGAGACAAAGATTTTACTTTTTTCGCTTTTATCATAACTTCATCCAACGATATGATAGCGACCTTGAGGGCAATCGTATTCAATTCTTGTTTTTTCAAGTTTTTTAAATTAACATACTTTGATGTATAACCGAGGCAGGATATGATAAGAGTATCATTCATATTTTGAATTGTTTTAGGAATTGAAAAATCTCCTTGAGCATTAGAGATTACACCTTTCCCCAAATCTTTAACCGTAATTGTTGCAAAAGGGATTCCTTCACCGCTATCTGAGTCAATTAATTTCCCATAGATAAAATCAGAAGATTGAGAGTACACCGTGAAATGTGAAAATAGGATTAAAATAAAAGTAAGGGAGCTGTATATTTTTTTCCAATTGTTTTTGCTGGAAGAGTTTTTTACATTAGACATAGGTGGAAATTATTAAATTTTAATATTTAGGACTTTAGCTTACATATTTCCTTGCTAGCAGGAATTAATCTTACTAGAATTCAGCATTGAGCACAACTTCTTTATATGTGCACTGGTGCACTTATTTCTACTATATCAAATAAAAAGGTGCACAATACATACCCATATGGCGTGTATTGTGCACCTTTTTGGATTTACCGTTTCAAATCTACAAAACAATATGAGTGCAACAAAGTAAACATGCACCTATTTTATAGTTAATCAATTGGAAAATTCACGATCTAAATTAGCAAGATTACTACAAGCCACTTAGGCAATTAAAGATGCCTGTTCGTGAAGGAATCATGTCTCTTTGCAGGACACAATTGCTTGCATTTATAGAAACATTCCCTTTTTGTGGTACCACCTTCCCTATAAAAGAGACCCGATTGGAGTAAAAAGCAGGAAGTACACCTGTTTCAAAGAGATTCATGCCTCTTTGCAGGGCACAATTGCCTATTGGTAAGAGCAAACTTCCCTCTCGGAACAGGAACATTCCCTATTTGTGCTACCAACTTCCCTATAAAAGAAGCAGGATTGGAGTAAAAAGCAGGAAGCATGCCTGTTTGATAGGGATTCAGGCCTCTTTGCAGGACACAATTGCCTGTTTTTTGGGCAATCATCCCTCTTGTGATAGGGAACTTCCCTCTCCGAATAGCAAGCTTCCCTCTCAGAACAGGAACTTTCCCTCTCCCGATAGCATGTTTCTCTCTCTGGATAGGAATTTCCCCCTCTGGATAGGAAAAATGTCTGTTAAATAAGAAAATTTAAAACCGTTTAATTTGGAGCTACACTGACTATCATTTCACACATAAATTTGCCTACTGGTATCCTACCGATAGTTATTTAAAGCTCACTAATAATTCCAATTGATGGGAAGAAATTAGTGCGTAATCATAGATTCTAATCGGTATTACAAATCGTCAGGAGATAATTTGAGTGCCAAACAGATATTACTTGACAGCACAAAGCCCATTTTGAAAATCAAAATGGGCTTTGTATTTTATTGAAATAAGTAGGCACTGAATTGGATTTATATGCTTACCAAATCCTCATTGGCATGCATAAAAAAACTGTTTACTTTCATTTTTAAATAGTTCGATTCATACTCCACACATTTCATTGGATCTGATTTTTTATACAAAACCTGTCCTATTTCCATGATATCCTGCATAGTTGCCCACAAATGATTTAAGCAACGAAACACTTCTTCTTTAAGTAAACCTCTCGAGTTAAGCAATCGATTGAGTTCTATTTTATTTAATTTAAGAACCTGAAAAAGAGTCAATATCCGATCGATTATCGTTTGGGTAACTTCTGCATTTTCCCTGGGAATATTCGCCTCCAATTGCACTACAAATTTTGGAATCACTGTTAGAATGGCTTTCAAATCCTTCTTTTCAATGATCTCTATAATCTTCTCAAATTCCTTAATTCGAGATACTGGAAAGTTATCCTGAACTTCAAGTATCATGTTGTTCAGATTTTCTATTCGCTTATAAATACCAAATCGCAGGCTTTGAATTTGCATTCCCTCGGGACCACAACACACGTATTCTTTTGCCCGCTGAATTTGCTCGCTTACACGATTCTTAAAAGTCTCATCGAATACCGGATACATTCTATTGAAATCATCCATATCTCTTGAGTAAGACTCCAATAGGAATTTTGCCGCCACCGGCATTTCATCAAAACTAAAAGGAAAATCTATTGTTTCCATGTCACCAATTTTGTTAGTTTATGCTTACATTTTAAATACTCTCATTCTTTACTGTATTCTATCTCACCACCTACAGAATCTTTTGAAACAGCACTGAATAATTCAGAAATAATACTTCGTTAATTCATTACATAATTACACGAATCAATATCATTTCAGACTCATAAAATACGAAAAATCAGTACGATCGGAAAAATATTGAAAATGATGTACAACATGTTTTCAGAACAGCTCATTGAAGGGTCTTGATTTTAATAGGAAAAGCTGTCTGTTTTTTTTAGCATCAACCAATCTTTTACTAGTTTTGTATAGACCCGATAAAAATAAGATGACGAAAAAAATACTATTACTTGCCTTTATTCTTTTACCACTGTTAAACTTTGCCCAGCAAATTAATAGAACCGACGAGCACGGGAACAAACAGGGTGTATGGGAAAAATCGCACGCCAATGGCAAGCTTAACTATTCCGGAACTTTTAAAGACAATTATCCGATTGGGGAAATGAATCGATATCACGAAAACGGCAATTTAAAAGCAGAATTATTCTTTAGTGATAATGGACAAAAAGCCAAAGCGAAGCTTTATAATGAATCGGCACAATTAATTGCACGAGGAAATTTTATTCAATCGAAAAAGGATAGCGTTTGGGTATATTTCGATAAAAATAAAAACATCCGCGCAAGCGAAACATTCGATAAGGGTAGTAAGAGTGGTGAAAGTGTTTACTATTTTAAAAACGGAAAACCAGCCGAAACGCTTAACTTCCTAAATGGTGAACGAAATGGTGAGTGGAAACGCTTTTTCGAAAATGGGAAATCCTATTTGGAAGCAAATTATAGTTCAGGAAAGTTAGATGGCATTACTCAGTCGTATTTCTCTAATGGCGTAATTGAATACAGTGGTGCCTACAAAAATAACAAACGTGAAGGCAAATGGGATTTTTATTCCAACAAAGGTGAACTACAATTCAGCATTGATTACAAAAATGGTGTTGCCGACAATCAGGATGAATTGGATAAAATTCAGCAAGATAAATTGAAGGATCTGGAGAAGAATAACTCACATTTAACTGATCCTGAAAAATTTGTTAACGATCCTGATTCTTATCTTAGAACCTACAATAAATAAGTATTCTAAACGTACAAAATCACTAAGTTAGCCCGTATGAGCCAAAAAGGAATCAGCCTTTTTCAGCTGAATCAGCAAATAAAAAATATCCTTTCCGAAACATTTACTTCGGGCATTTGGATTGTGGCGGAAATTAGTGAACTGCGCTACAATCAGAATGGACATTGCTACCTGGAACTAGTCGAAAAAGATGAAAGCAGCGATCAGATTATTGCGAAAGCAAAAGCAACCATTTGGTCGTATACCTTTCGAATGCTTAAGCCTTACTTCGAAACAACAACAGGTCAGCCTTTTTCATCGGGAATAAAAGTATTGGTAAATGTTAGTGTTGAGTTTCATGAAATTTATGGATTCTCTATAAATATCAAAGACATTGACCCCACCTATACTTTAGGTGATATGGCCAGGCGAAGAAAAGAAATCATATCCCGATTGGATGAAGAAGGTGTGTTGGAAATGAATAAGGAATTGGCATTTCCTGAGGTTCCAAAATGCATCGCCATTATCTCGTCGCCCACGGCAGCAGGATTAGACGACTTCACGAATCAGCTCGAGAACAATCCCTTCGCTTATAAATTCCATTACAAATTATTTCCTGCTATTATGCAGGGAAACAATGCCGAAGAATCGATTATTGCAGCACTCGATAAAATTAACGAGAACGAAGCTATTTTTGATGTTGTTGCAATTATTCGCGGTGGTGGCTCGCAGTCCGATTTAAATTGCTTCGACAGCTATTGGCTGGCTTTTAATATTGCTCAGTTTCCGCTACCGGTAATTTCGGGTATTGGACACGAAAGAGATGAAACAATTGTTGATTTGGTAGCACACACTAAAGTAAAGACACCAACGGCTGCTGCGGAATTCTTAATTGATTGTTTCGACAAGTGCCAAGAATATCAGAATAATTTAAGAGAACAATTTTTAGAAGAGGTGAATGAAATTCTATTATCCTCATCGGAACGACTCGTATTTTTAACGAACAAATTCTCGCCCATGGTGGGTCAAATACTGGAACGGAAATCGAGTCGCTTGAGCTTAGCCAAGCAGAGATTAAAAACTGCAGGCAAAAATTTACTGGCCGATCAGGAACATTATCAGCAAAAGCTAAATTCACAGTTTCAGTATTCAACCAAGAGAAGAATTGAAAACCGAAAGACTCGGCTTGATCAGACTACCATTGACCTGCGAACGAAAATTAAAAGGCGATTAGAGCAACAAAAACACAACATTTCCCTATTTGAGCATTCAGTAAAATACCTCAATCCAGAAAACGTTCTGAAAAAAGGGTATACTTTAAGTTTGAAGGCAGGGAAAATAATAAAAAATATTGATCAGCTATTGCCCCAGGATATTATCGAAACCCGATTTGCAAACGGAAGCGTTGAGAGTCAGGTTCAGAAAATCAATAAAAAAAAGGAAAATCGAAATACTAAATTAAATACCAATGGCTAAAAAGAAAACAAGCTATCGCGATGCAATTACCGAAATAGAGGAAACCATTGCTTCCATTGAAAATGATGAATTGGATGTGGATGAATTATCTGAAAAGGTAAAAAGGGTTTCTGAACTTCTTGTAATTTGCAAAGAGAAGCTTCACAATACGGAAAAAGAAGTTGAGAAAATTTTAAATGAAATGGATGAATAAATTGCTGCTTGTTTTCATTATTTCCCTACTGGGGATTTCTTGCGAGGCTCAGAAAACTGAGACGAATAAATTACAGGCTTATGTAGATGAATTTGCTTTGGATAGCTGTTTTCAATCAGCAGGTCTGGGAATTGTAATCTCGAATGTGAAAACAGGTGAAAATTTAGCAGCCAATCAAGCTCATTTGGCTTTGACTCCCGCATCTACTCAAAAATTAATTACTACGGCCGCGGCTTTAGAAATTTTGGGCAGTAACTACCAATTTAAAACGCAAATCAAAACCGACGGAGAGCTTCTTGCGAATGGGACTCTTACAGGTAATCTGATTGTAAAAGGCTTTGGTGACCCAACATTGGGCTCAAAATATTTTACCGATAACGAATCTGTAGGGCTTTTAATTGCTGAGAAAATTAAAGCACTTGGCATCAATAAGATTAAAGGGAAAATCATCACTGATGATTCCTATATAAATCCAAAAATTCCCTCGACCTGGATCTGGGAAGATATTGCCAATTACTACGGTGCAATTCCCAATGGACTTAGCTTTCATGACAACCTATACACGCTGTTCTTTTCATCGGGAAAGGCTGGAAGTACAAGCCGATTAGTAAAGACAGAACCACAAAATACCGGATTGCTTTTCGACAATCACGTTGTAAGTTCAAGCATAAACCGCGATTTAGCCTACATTTTTGGCGGAAACACCAGTAATAAAAGGCGAATTGAAGGCAGTATTCCGCAAAACAGAGCCCATTTTAGGGTTAAAGGAGCTCTTTTACATCCTAAAAACAGTTTGGCTGAAACTCTGAATCAATCTTTTCGGCATGCCGGAATCAAGCTGGAGAATAAGACATTTTCAGGTGAAGGCATGCAACTGCTTATTAGTCTTAATTCTCCGAAACTAAAAGAGATCGTAAAGCTTACCAATCAAAAAAGTATTAATCTGTTTGCTGACCATCTACTCTTTGAAATTGGCAATAAAGAATTTGGGAAAGCAAGCTGGGAAAATGGAATCGAGGCGGTGAATAATTTCTGGGAGCAAAAAGGCCTTGCCACAAAATACATCTCACTATACGATGGAAGCGGACTCTCCCACTTCAATGCTGTTCCTGCAGATTTCTTCGATCAGGTTTTAAGAGTCATGTACCATAGCGAGTATGCCAATGAATTTATTTCGTCATTGCCCGTTGCCGGGATATCAGGAACTTTAAAATCTTTTGGAAAGAATAGTGATTTACGTGGGAATTGGAAGTCCAAAACAGGATCGATGACTGGCGTAAGAACTTATTGCGGCTATCTACAGACAAAATCAGGAAAAGAATATGCAGTAACTATTTTAATTAATAATTATTTCTGCTCATCCTCTACTATAAATAATAAACTTTTAACTCTTTTAAATAAACTTTATAATTCTTAACTTCAAATTGCATCTGTTTGCTGATTCCAATATAAGATTCTATGAAAATTATAAAGCAATCCTTACCTATTCTACTCCTTCTTTTACTTTTCTGTGTAAAAGGTTTTTCGTCTAATCAGAAAGATATTTTAGTCTTAAATTCCTATCACAATGGCTTAAGTTGGACCGACTCGATTGTAACCAGCATTAAAAGAGAATTCTCATCAGAATTATCTTATTCTCTTCACATAGAGGATATGGATACGAAAAGGAATTTCACAAAGGAATATCTGAATATTCTTGCCCGCTTTTATCAGGATAAATATCAGAATAAAAAATTCGATTTAATTATATCAACAGATAACAATGCCTACGATTTCTTGCTTGAATATAAAGAGAAAATTTTTGGTGATGTACCTGTTTTATTTTGTGGTCTGAACTCAATTATTGATGTTCCGAAAGGATACAGCGGGGTTTTTGAAAACACGAACTATTGTTCTACTATTCATCTTATTGAAAACAATCATCCAGATTACAAAGAAATTGTTGTTGTGAGTGATCATAGTACGACCGGGGAAACTGCTGCTAATGCTCTAAAAAATGATTTTGAGCACATGAAAAAAGCATTCCGGTATCGGTTCATTCAACCAGATAACATAAATGATTTACAAATTCAGTTAAGCTCTCTTTCGAAAGGCAGTATCGTTTTTTATTTGGTTTACAATCGTGACTCTAAGGGGAATTATGTAACCTACGAGGATAGCTTTAAAGAAGCTAAACCCTATTGCTCTGTACCAATTTATTGCGTTTGGGATTTTTATATGAACCGAGGTGCTGTTGGTGGTGCTTTAATTACGGGAAGAAATCAGGGCAAACTGGTTTCGGAAATGGCAAAGAAAGTTCTTGCCGGAGCCAACATTAACGATCTGCCACCAAAACTGGCTGAATATGAATACTGTTTTGACTACAAACAACTAACTCATTTTAATATAGACAGATCTAAACTTCCAAAAGATTCTTACATTATTAATGAACCCTACAGCTTTGTTCGCGAAAATAAAGAAATTGTTGTTCTGACCCTTACAGTGCTGATTCTCCTTACAATTATTATTATTGTAATGACCATTAATATTCATTTACGAAAAGTTCGTGCTCAAAAAGAGAAGACTCATCTGTTGGAGATTCAAGCCAATCATGAAAGTTTGATGATTGCCAAGGAGGCTGCGGAAGAATCAAGCAGATTAAAATCGGCCTTTTTAGCCAATATGTCTCACGAAATACGCACTCCAATGAATGCTATTTTAGGCTTTACGGATCTTTTGGCAGGAAAAAATATCGAAATCGAAAAGCGGAATCGATTTATCTCAATCATCCAAAGAAACACAAAACACTTGCTTCGCTTAATTAGCGACATATTAGATATATCTAAAATTGAAACCAATCAATTAAAGATTGTAAAAAGTAAATGCGTGCTGGATGATTTGTTCGTAAATCTGAACGAAATATACGAAGCAATACTGGAATTGCATGACAACAAAAAACTTTCATTCACAACTACGCTACCCGATGATAGAAGCATCACCGAATTCAATACCGACACGATGCGACTGCTTCAGGTTTTCAATAATTTGATAGAAAATTCAATCAAATTTACGGCCTTAGGGACAATTGAAATTGGCTATGATATTAAAGGAGATTTCCTTCGTTTTTTTGTAAAAGATACGGGAATTGGTATTGCCGAAGACAAACGAAAGATAATTTTCGACCGTTTCCGTCAAGCCGATTTAAATGTAGACACAAGGAAATATGGCGGTACTGGTTTGGGTTTAGCAATCAGTAAAAGCCTGGTAGAATTGCTAGGTGGAGAAATATGGTTTACATCGAAACCTGGTGAGGGAACCACTTTTTATTTCACCATACCTTTCTAATAAGCTGAGTTCGGTCTAAGGCAACATAAACAAGTAATTTGAGCTTATGCTATTGCTCGAACAAGCTGTTAGCCTTTATCTTAAAGCCTTTTTCTCCGAACGATCTTCAAAAACTAAACCTTAAGAACCAAAAGGTAATTGTTTACTAAGCAAAATGCCATTTACCTGCAATCAATAAATTTTATATCGAACTCGTGTGAAAAAATAAAGGCGAACATTACTGTTCGCCTTCTGTATTTTGGATCAATTTCTTTTTAAAAGAAGTAATAAAAACCTGCAGAAATTCTTGTATTTCCAACCCAGTGCGTATTCTCCACTTCGGCCATTTCGGTTACATCACCATAAGCAGCGGCAGTATATTCTACCTCTAATTCCATTTTAAAATTTTCGAAACGTTTCGAAACCCTTGGTGCAATGCGATACAACTCGCCAATATTTTTCCCTCTGCTGTAAATCATTCCTGATATTACTTTATCTTCAGCACCCATATTTTTTGAGTAAGCTGCCAATAATGCCAGTTCAAAATTGTTCTTTTTATATGAAATATCAGCCCAAGTGCCTAAAACCTTAATTCCTGTATAACTTGCCTCGTTGGTCATTGGGTTTACGCTTTTAGCAGCATAACCGCCCAACATTAGAACATCGGTTAAGTTGGTACCATAAGTAGTTTGGGTCTTGAAAGTAATTGGCTTTAAATTCAACTTATAAGAGGCAACCACGGCCCACGATGAAAGTGTTTCATCATTCTTCCAGCTCGTTAAATCCCCATCTTCTGCAGATCCGGTTGTACTTGTTAAAGATGGTTTGATGTTTTTAAACTCTCCACTTAGTCCAAATACATGTTTTCCTGCATAATAATGAACCAGTCCCTGAAGAATAGGTAATCCTGAATTTCTTAAATATTTATTGCTTGCTCCATCAGGTCCGGTGCTTGTGTAATCGCGTTCGGAAGCAATCGCGGCTAAAAATTTCCAATTCCCTGTTTTGTGTGTTAAACGTAACTGAGGATTTCGCGCAAAAGCTTTGAATGGCAATCCGGCATTGGCGCCAACTGTGCATGGAAAGATTTCAGCATTAAATAAAGGCGACCATGTTTGTCCAATCAACAAGGATGTTGTTCCCCAATCTAAATTCACAAAAGCATGACGCAAACGCAATCCATTCACATCCGATTCGGCATTACCGATAAACTCTGCTTCCAATAATCCATTGGTCTTTGCTCCCAAAATTTCAGGTCCGGTAATTTTTGCATTTACACGCGACTGAATAACAGCCATATTGTAAACAGCCCCTTTATTCATGTCCTTTCCACTTCCATCTAAAAGTTCGTCTTTTGGATATAGTAAGATGAATCCTTCGCGGGCACTAACTGTTTGACGAGTATCATAAGTAAATAAAGAGTGCACATAGCCTCCAAATTTCACTTTAATTTCATCTTTCTTCTCTTGCGCATTCAGATTTGGTATGCCAACACAGAAGAGTGCTAACAATAGTAGGTAGTTAATTTGTTTCATAGATAGTATTAGTTTTTTGCGCCTCAAAGATAAACAGGAATATTAATTTTTAAGGATATTATAAAACAGCTTTACAACTTGTCTTACCCGAACAAAAAAAACACAACTACGAGAAGAATCCACTACTACACACAAAAAAAATGTTAATACTCCTGATAGATAATTAATGGGCCTCCGTCAAATTCAATTCGAAAGCTGTCTCCCATCGATTCATTTAAGGTTCCCTGATACATCATTTCCAGCTTTTGTTCTGTTAATGCATATCGTAAGTTGGCAGTAGAAATTAAAGTCTCCGAGTTTGGGGAAAATATTGAGACTTGCTGACGAGTATAACTGTCGAAATTCTTTGATCGAAGAATAGGTGTGAAACAACCATAACTGGTAAGCATTTTCACCTTTATTTTTTTAGCAAATCCAGGTAATAAGAACACATTTCCAATCATATGATCGTCGCGCTGTCCGGTTGCTCCAACAATAACAACTTCCGAAAAGTTGTTTTCCAAACACCAATTAATAGCCTTGGTTAAATCGTTGGTATCCTGATTGGCAAAATGGTGAATAATATCACGATATTTCCATTTCATTTCCGGATTTAAAGAATCCAGATCTCCAACAATTGAATAGGGTTCAAAGCCAGCATCGTCTAATTTATTGATTGCACCATCGCAACATACAATGTATTTTGAGGATTTTAATTCGTTTAAAGGAATTTCGTGCGTTGGGAACGAGCCATTTGCCAGAATTACCGCTTTCTTTTGCATGTTTATTGATCTAAACTTTCAGAACTTGTTTAATTACTCCCGCAAAAGTAACTAATTGCTTGAAACTGCTTTAGAAAGTAGCATATCTTTTTTCCATTGAACATAGCCAACTACCGCCAAAACAGTATAAAAAAGGAACAGAACAGAGGTTGGATACAATCCTTTGTAGATATATAAGCCCAAAGAAACTGCATTTACAATCGCCCAAACCAGCCATTGTTCCAATATTTTCCTTGCCAGCATCCAAGTAGCAACAATACTCAAAGCTGTTGTAAAAGCATCCCAATATGGAATAGAACCATCGGTATAAATCACCAATATATAGGAGATAATCGCATAAATAAACATGCTCATTCCAAAGAGAATTAAGAACAATTCCTTGGATAATCTGGTTACCGGAAGTTCTTTTTTACTCTCTCCTTTCGACCATACAATCCATCCGTAAATACTAATGAAAACATAGTAGAATTGAAGAGACATATCTGCATACAACTTAGCAATGAAAAACACATAAATGTACATTACAGAGGTGATTAAACCCACTGGCCACAACCACTTGTTCTGTTTAATCTCCAAGTACAAAAAGATTAAACCGGCAATGGTTCCAATTATTTCGACGATATTATCAAGTATCCAATTCATATTATTGAGATGTATTTTGTAGGGACACAACTTCCTGTATCCCTACAAATTTATTTAAAATCTTACAGTTACGCCAGCTAGGAAATTAATTCCTGCTTGTGGAAAATACCCGTCCATTTTATAACGTGTCCCTCCGGTATTGTAACTATAGACCCATGCATTCGACTCATACTCTTCATCAAATAAGTTATTTACCTGAAGATGCACTCTCATACTCTTAAATAAATTACTCTTTATATCGTACGATAAATTCAGATTTGACACAAAATAAGAATCCAATTTTCTGTCATTGCTCGAAGAGTTATCAATGAACTGCTCATCAACAAACTGAGAAGATAACTGGGCAGTGAAACCTGATTTTTGATAAGTAAACATCGAATTTGCTGTCACTTCAGGAGAAAAAGCCAGATTTGTAGTTCCTAAATCTGTTGCAATCTGACCTCCATTATCCCAATCATCAACATATTCTGTAAAATTCTTAATCTCATTTTTACTTAAAGTGATATTTCCACTCCAGTCAAACTCTTTAGAAATTTTAACCCCTCCACTAAGTTCGGCTCCCATTCTGTAACTATCAGCAACATTCACCATTATAGCACTTCCAACATCATTAATTTGTCCGGTAAGTACCAATTGGTCCTTATAGTCCATGAAGTAAAGGTTTGTCTCGAAAAAGGCTTTTGAGCTAGTAAATTTGTAACCCATTTCATAATCGAATAACCGTTCACTTGTTGGTGTCTTACCTTGCTCAGCATCAGTATAATTACTTCTGTTTGGCTCTCTGTTTGCAATTGCAAGAGAAGCAAAGAATCTGTTATTATTATTCAACTGGAGATTTAAGCCCAATTTCGGATTAAAAAACACAAAATCATGTTGCTGGGTCAAATCACGAAAGTCATCATCAATCCCTTCAATTTTGTAATCTATACCTCGTACCTGCATATCGGCGTAAAGATTAAATTGTTCAGAAATTGCAATGTTGGCTTTTAAATAAGTATTGTAATCTGTTTTGGTTCCTGTACTTGCATAATACTCCTGATCAAGAAAAGCATCACCGGCATTTTTCATCCAACGAATTCTTCCGTAATGATCCCCTTCATATTTGTTTAAGGCACCCCCCCAAACCAAATCAACATTGGAGAACGAATGACTCAAAGAAAAAACAGCTCCGTAAAAATCATTATTCAACCATTTTCTTCTGATCACATCTGTTTTGGTGATGCTCTCACTTCCAATTACGATCGGATCCAAACCATATTTGCTCAATTTATCGTTTGGTTTAAATTGTTCATAGTATCCTTCGCCATGGGTGTAGTGCAAACCAATATTCAGTTTCGTATTTTCTGATAACAAATGAGTTAAGAATAATTGCGAATGTTTTTGCCAGTAGTTATCGGTTTCATTCTTGTAGGTATACAGATTGTAGGTTCTGCTATCCGAAGCTTTCATAAAATCAACAGCTTCCTGACTTATCAGCCAGTTATCGGCATATTCCTGCATTCCAGCCTCATCATTATTTAATCTCACACTAGGAACACCATTCCAGGCCTGATAAGTTTGCTCTTTCCCCGTAAAAAAATTGGCTTTAATACTTGTTTTTTCACCATAGTATCCTCCTGATAGGAAAATAGACTGCAAATCAGATGTTGCTCTGTCAATGTAGCCATCAGAGGTGATTTTAGACAAACGAGCATCGAAGGAAAATCCATTCTTTCCAAGTCCGGTTCCCACTTTAACAGTGTTTTTAAAAGTGTTGAATGATCCTGCTGAGCTCGCGATTTCAGCGTATGCTTCAGTAGCTACTTTTGAAGTTTGAAGATTTATTGTTGCTCCAAAAGCTGCAGCTCCGTTGGTAGATGTTCCAACTCCCCGCTGAATTTGAATATCTTCTACCGAAGAAGCAAAATCGGGCATATTCACCCAATAGACACCATGAGATTCGGAATCATTCAAAGGAATACCATCAATGGTAACATTAATTCGATTCGCATCGGTTCCTCTTACTCTAAATCCAGTATAACCAACACCAGAACCTGCATCGGAAGTAGTTACAAATGAAGGCGTAGACGACAAAATCATAGGAATATCCTGTCCTAAATTACGCGCAACAATATCTTCTTTTTTTACATTAGTTAATGCCACTGGGGTTTTTCTATCGGCACGTGTTGCCGCAACCAGTACTTCATCAGCCATAATGGCAGATGCCTCCAAGCTAAAGTCAATCTTTTTCGACTTTACCAATTTCACTTCTTTTTGATTTGTTTGATACCCCAAAAATGAAACCACTAAACTGTAATTTCCTTCCTTTAAATTCTGAAACTTGTAATTGCCATTCGAATTGGCAACAGTACCTAAATAAGTTCCTTTCACTGCAATTGTAGCACCCGGAAGTGCTTTTCCAGCTTTATCGGTAATTGTGCCATTTACGGCCAATTGAGAAAATCCGATAAAACATACAAATTGCAATACAATTAACAGTGTTGATCTGCGCAAAACACAGTTCATCTTTCTTGTAAACATTGTTTATAAGTTAAAACGTTAATAAAATATTGCAATGAGGTTGTAATAAGATCAGGGGCGAAAAGTTAATTCGCAATTTTTCCCTACGCCGGCATTATCCGGATCAGGTTAAAGGGTATGATCTCAGCCTGTAATTTAAGGCACCCCACTGTGATTTTGGGTCAAAGATAATCTGAAATTGTTCAAAAGCAAAAAAGTCGGCAAAATGCCGACTTTAAACTAAACCTAAACTTTCACTTTTCTAATCCTATTTAATTGATTCAGGTGCATTAACACCTAAAACATCTTTTATCGCCTTCACAAAAGTTTCTTTTGGTAAAGCTCCTTTTGCCATTGTTGGCTTTCCTTTTGCAGGGATAAAAAGAAAACTTGGAATACTTTTAATGCCAAATGCACCTGAAACTAATGGAGATTTATCTGTATCAACTTTATAAATCTGAATGTCATCTCCATATTCTTTTTGAAGTTCCTCCAATACCGGAGCAACTCGTTTACAAGGTCCACACCATGTTGCATAAAAATCTACGATTACAGGTTTATCACCTTTAAAAGCCCATTCCTTACCATTTTCAAAATCAAACACTTTTTCTTTAAAACTATTATCATCCAAGTGAATGACTTCATTTGTAGCTTGGGAAAATCCACTTAGACTCAGCATTGTTACAAACAGCACAAAAAATATCTTTTTCATCTTCATTTCTTTATAGAGGCATACTATTAAGAAAAAACCCCTCGTTCAACTTCCTTTTCATTATTACTATTTACAAAAATGATCTTTTTTTTTAAAGCATCATTATTTCCCCTGAGCTTTAACAAAACTTTAAGCATTCAAATAAATAGCAAGTAGAATTTGAATTATTTGTTTACTCCAAGTACCTCAGAAAATGCCTGCTTAAATGATTCCTTCGACATCGCACCTTGTGACATTTGTGGTTGACCGTCTTTAGGAATAAATAACAATGATGGAATACTTTGAATTCCAAACATTGAAGCCAATTCCCGTTCTTTTTCAGTATCAATCTTATAAATATCTATATTGTCGCCATACTCTTCTTTTAATTCCTCCAAAATAGGAGCGACAGTTTTACATGGACCGCACCAATCGGCATAAAAATCAACCACACATGGTCGTTCACCTGCAAATTTCCAATCTTTATTTTGTTCGAAATCAAATACCTTAGCTTTAAATGTCGCTACCGTTAAATGTTCTACCATAACTTTCAATATTAAAATAATACAATCATTAATATATACAAATATATACATTTATCCCTGCAATTTATATGCCAAATTCAAAATATTCTTGTTTTTATAGATTCCATCTAAATAATTGTAATTTTGTCAGTGAAAAATCTCAGAATTTGAGAATGAATAATCCTAAGAAGCAGGATTAGCAAAAACTATTTGAAAAAAAGAACAGTGAAAGAACATTTAAAACACCCTATATTTTCTATAATCTCCAAAATTGTTACTCAAGAAAATCTTGAGTGTTATGTAATTGGTGGTTTTGTAAGAGATTTATTTTTACAACGAGGATCAAAAGACATTGATATTGTTGTTGTTGGCAGTGGAATTGAACTTGCCAAAAAAGTAGCAAAAGAAGCCCGTGTATCAAAAGTTTCTGTTTTTAAGAACTTTGGAACAGCAATGCTTAAGTATAAAGATCTGGAGATAGAGTTTGTTGGTGCCAGAAAAGAATCTTACGACAGAGGTTCACGAAACCCTATCGTTGAAGATGGAACCCTTGAAGATGATCAGAAAAGAAGAGATTTTACAATGAATGCTCTGGCTCTAAGTCTACACAAAGATAACTTCGGGGAATTATTGGATCCATTTAATGGAGTTGTTGATCTAAATCAAAAGATCATTAAAACACCCATGGAACCATTGATAACATTCTCTGATGATCCGTTGCGAATGATGAGAGCAATTCGTTTT
Organism: Labilibaculum antarcticum; assembly: GCF_002356295.1. Lineage (NCBI taxonomy): Bacteria > Pseudomonadati > Bacteroidota > Bacteroidia > Marinilabiliales > Marinifilaceae > Labilibaculum > Labilibaculum antarcticum. The sequence goes on from NZ_AP018042.1 coordinate 1,325,766, forward strand.
GCGACTCAGCTTAAATTTACCATATCAGAAGAAACTCTTGAGGCAATCCGTACCAATAAAGATCGCATTGAGATTATCACAAAAGAACGAATTATTGAAGAATTAAATAAAATCATTCTTTCTGACAAGCCATCTATTGGATTTAAATTACTGGAAGAAACAGGATTGCTAAAATTAATATTCCCTGAATTCGTAAAGCTAAAAGGAAAAGAAACAAGGAATGGTATCAGTCATAAAGATAATTTCTACCATACTCTTGAAGTATTGGATCAATTAACTCCCCATTCGGATAATCTTTGGCTGCGATGGTCAGCATTACTGCATGATATTGCCAAACCCAACACCAAAAAATTTATTGATGGAATTGGCTGGACCTTCCATGCTCACAATTTTATTGGTGAAAAAATGATTCCTCGTATTTTTAAGAATATGAAATTACCACTGAACGAAAAAATGAAATTTGTTCAAAAAATGGTGCTGCTTCATATGCGTCCAATAGTATTAGCACAAGAGGTAGTAACCGATTCGGCTATTCGCAGGTTGTTATTTGATGCTGGTGATGATGTGGATGAATTAATGAAATTATGCGAGGCCGATATCACCTCGAAAAATGAAGAAAAAGTAAAAAAATTCCTTGCGAACTTTCAATTGGTGAGAAGGAAATTAAAAGAAGTGGAAGAAAAAGACTCTGTGCGTAACTTTCAGCCACCCATTGATGGACAAGAGATTATTGATATTTTTAATTTATCACCCTGCAAAATGATTGGTGATATTAAAATCGCCATAAAAGAAGCCATTCTTGATGGACTGATCCCCAATGAACATGATGCGGCCTATCAATTTATGCTTGAAAAAGGAAAAGAATTGGGTCTTGAGCCCATCCGTAAAACCAACAAAAAAGAACCTTTGGATTAGTCCAAAGGTTTTTTTTTTGTTCCTATAACCTTTGCATAATAATTAGCATTATGAAATCAAACAATATTATCTAACTTTGCACGCTGAAAAAAACGAGTATACTAACCACAAATAAAGTCTTTAGTAATGGCATACGTTGATAATACAATGATCATCAGAAGAGATCTTTTGGCCAGAATGGCAGATCTTTTTAACGAAGGGAAATTAATTGCCGAAGTTGATAGAATTCCTCTTGAGATGGCTCCACGCAGAAGTGCTAAATCTGATCGCTGCTGTATTTACAGAGAACGTGTAATCATTAAAGAAAAATTAATTCCTCTATTAGGCTTCGATTTAGATGAATATACCGACGAGCTGAAAACTCTTGCTTCGTATGCTGAAGATGCTCTTAAAAGAAAAAATCCAATCAATAAAATATTGACGGTTGTTGATGAAGCATGTACTTCTTGTGTAAAGAACAGTTATATCGTAACCAATCTTTGCAAAGGTTGTGTTGCGCATCCATGCATGATGAACTGTCCCAAAGAATCCATAAGTTGGAATGCAAATGGTCAAGCTCAAATTGATCCTAAAACCTGCATCAATTGTGGAATTTGCATGAGTGTATGCCCTTATCATTCTATTATATATATGCCTGTTCCTTGCGAAAATGCATGTCCGGTTGGAGCCATCTCGAAAGATGAGTACGGTATTGAACGAATAAATGAAGAGAAATGCATTGATTGTGGTAAATGTATTACTGCTTGTCCTTTTGGTTCAATTATGGAGAATTCTCAGATAATGGATGTGATGAAATCCATCAAGAAGGAAGACGAAGAAATCGTTGCCATTGTTGCTCCTGCTGTTATTGGACAATTCCGCTCTAAAATTGAGAATGTATTAGGAGCGATCAAAAAGCTGGGTTTCTCTGAAGTGATTGAAGTTGCTAAAGGTGCAAATATTACTACCGCAAATGAGGCTGACGAATTACTGGAACGATTAGAAGCAAAAGCTCCATTTATGACAACCTCTTGTTGTCCGGCTTATGTATCTGCAGTAGACAAACACATTCCTGAAATGAAAAAATACATTTCGCACACCAAGAGCCCAATGTATTATACTGCCGAAATTGCCCGTGCAAAATATCCAAAGGCGAAAATTGTATTTATTGGACCCTGTATTGCAAAACGTCGCGAAGGAATGAATGATCCGAACGTTGATTACGTAATGACATTTGAAGAATTGTCGGCTCTTTTCAAAGGATGGAAAGTTGAAATAGAAATAGAGAATGCAGTTAATCTTGATAAAAGTATTTTGAACCATGGAAGAGCTTATGCCGCAAGTGGTGGTGTAGCTCAATCGGTACTTGAACTTAAGCCTTACGTTAACATTAAACCTGTTATTGTGAATGGTCTTGATAAAAAGAAGATTAATATGCTTAAAGCATTTGCTAAAACAGGTAAAACCAGTGGTAATTTTATTGAAGTTATGGCTTGTGAAGGTGGTTGTATTTCTGGACCTAGTTCAAATTTCGATCCGAAAACCGGTAGTAAAGTCTACGAGAAGAACCTTTCAGATATTATTATAACTGAATAAATAAAATAGAAAAATGGCTATCAAAAGATATTGATAGCCATTTTATTTTCTCCACAAATCAAGAACAATGGGAAGATGGTCACTAAAACCATCATTGAATTTATAGCCGACAAAACTTCTAAAAGGCTTTTGACCGAAATAGGTATGATCCGTTTCTAATAAAAATGCTGGTTTAAACAGACTCATATTATTTGGTTCGCAATACAAAACCCCCGATTTATTTAGTAATGCTCCGGATACTATAAATTGATCGAGCATTCCCCATATCCCATGATATTTATGACTGCCGATTCCCGTTTTATTCAAAAAAGGATGAGCCAAATTGTATAATTTATTGTTGCAAATCTCTTTTTCGGGTGACATGGCATTCAATTCGTTGTGTAAGGATTTATTATCCGGATAATCATTAAAATCTCCCATAATAACGATCAAAGCATTGCTATTATCAGCAAGTATTTCGGATACTTTCTCTTTCAATAATTTCGCTGCAGATATCCTTCTGTTTTCAGATTCCAGCTGTCCTCCCCAGCGCGAAGGCCAATGATTTACAAAAATATGCAAGGTATCTTCGGTATGTGTTTTTCCTTTTACATAGAGAATTTCACGAGTAGTTGAGATGGAATCTCCTTCGTAAATCAATCTCAAAAATGAAGTGTCAATTGGATGAAAAGTTTCCGGTTGATAAACTAAAGCAACATCGATCCCTCTTCTATCAGGAGATTCGCGATGAATGATTTCGTACCCTGTATTGTTAAGATATCCGATCTTAAATATTCCATCCAAAACAAATCGATTCTCGATCTCGCAAAGACCAATTAAATCGGGAAACTCCCAACCTCCTGCAGCTAAAATTACCTTAGCCACTTTTTGTGATTTCTTTTTATATTTTTCCCACGTCCAATTTCGTACTCCCATTGGAAGAAATTCATTATCCAGGGTAAGGGTATCATCAAAACAATCAAAGAGATTCTCAACATTGTAAAACATCAGTCTGAAATCACCTCTCTTCCCTTCCTCCGATCCATCTAACACGGATTGAGCCTGACAGATTCTAAAGCATGCACAAAAGAAGAGTAAAAGAATAGAGCGCTTCATATTATTCTGTTTCTGAAAATTCGAAACAGCCCATATCCGGAGCTGCATCAGAGTCTCTTCGATTGCCTGCCAAATCAAAAAGATAAGTGGATACGAATTCAATATTGCCATTATTTACAGCAGGAGATTCTGCATTTAATGCAAAATTAAACTCCTCCAAATCAAGAAAATCAGGATCCTCATTAAACAGACAGTTAGTGAACACCGAAGAATAATTAGTCTGGGCTGAACTTCCAATTTTCAATAGTGAATTGTCAATAGAAACATTCAGCAGCGACTCCAATTCAAGCTCATCTGTTCGAGTTCCGTATACAATGCTATTATTAATCGTAAAAGTATTTTCACCAACTCCTTGATAAGAAATAAGAGCACTGGATCGTGGCGTAAAAAACCATGAGTTATACAAAGTAGAGTGTGAAATCGCACAAGAACCTTCTTCTATTCGAACACACTCCTCGCCACAATTAGTAATCAACAAATCATGTGCGACAATAGACGAATTTGAGGCAAACAATCCCTTCCTGGTGAAATTTTGAATTATTCCATACTCAATTGTTATTGGATTATTATTCAATATCGTTTTGGTAAAGTTTAAACCATTTATACCATTTTCCACAGTAAAGTGACTGAGAAATGTAGTTGTACTTTCATCGTAGAAATAGATTCCATCCCATTGACCGGGAACATTATCGTACAATTCTTCCAATCGTGAACTCCCGAAATAAACAGGTCTTTGAAAACTTCCATGAACTTCAAGATTCCCTTTTATATGCAGTGCCGTATTCTTCTTAAAATAAACCCTTGCTCCTTCGTTTACGATTAGGTCAACACCATCAGCAAGAAAAACAGACTTAGTAAGTAAATAAGGGCGGTCTCCTGTCCAAATGGTGTTTTCTGAAATATCCGCATCGATCACATGTACATCTTGCGCAAATGTCTCTAAAATGACTTCTTGCGATTGCCCGTTCAATTCAAATTTTAACTGATCTGCCAAAAGTCTGGGAGCGTCCTCATCTCTTGGGTCAAGCCCCACTTCAATAAAAATAAAAAGGCTGTCTTTGGCATCCAGTACAACATCCATCAAATCATTCGACTGAATTCCATTCACATTCAATCGATATGGTGATTCTGAATTTTGAAGGTATAAGTGCGAGATACTAATCGCATCAGCAGAAGTGTTTTTCACCTTTAATTGCTTGGTTGTTGAAGCAAAACCAGTGAATAAAGTATCAAATGCTATTGTATCCGATGAAAATGTCAATCTAAAATTAGGATCGGTTGTAAAATGCTCATCTTCGTCACAGGAAATAACGACAAATGAAAGTAGAATAATAAATAGAAAACGAGATAATTGCATGCTGTACTAATTTTTAAATCAAACTTGAAGATATAAAAAATACTGGATTCAAGTTTATTCATTATGCATTACACTAAAATTGATATAAAAATACTCCTACTCCCCCGGAGAAACAAGAAAAGAATCTATTAGTCCTATAGATGCAATTATAAAGGCAGGAAATTTCGGATGAGAAATTGGCATTAAAAAAACACCCTTTTCACTATTCCTCTTATAACCTGAGATTTTTGTTTTACTGACAAGAGTTAGAATGAGCTCTGGACGGTCAAAATCGGTTGTAAGGGTAAGAATGTATTCTGTAGACTTAGAATGGATATATTGGGTTTTCGAATTGGCTTCCTGACACTCAGAATGCACTCAGGAGCAATAAAATGAAAGAAATTGATGTTGAAATGGACGTATTTGGACTCAAAATCGATTAAACGGGTGTTGGAATGGACTCAGGGCACTCAGAATGGTCACACCAGCGTTAAAAATGGATTATGTACAGGTAATTTTCAACAATGCACCATCCTGTCCGTAATATTTCAATCCATATTATGTAGAGTGGTTCTTTTTTACACCTGTCGAATTGGGTTCTCTACCTACTTACGACTGTTAAGTACATTTAAGTAAGAATGATATAGTACCGATGTATTTTGAGTTAGGTCGTAGATGAGCTTGCGAATTTATGATTCAAACTAAACAACAATCGATATCAATCGATTTTCGCGTTTCATTTTATTTGGAATGTATAAATTGAATTGTAACTGTTTTATCTCAAAATTGTAACTGTTCCTTTCATCGGTTTTTCATCATCAATTTTAATAACATAATAATACGAGCCAATCGGTAAATTACCATTCCCATCGGTTCCTTTCCATGGTGTTCCCTTGTATTCATTTCCCGAGCCACTAAACTTATAAATTGCTTTACCCCATCGATTGTATATCGCAATTTTCAATTTTTGCACCAATTCAACCCGTTCAATGCGCCAGCTATCATTATACCCATCGGCATTAGGAGTAAAAGCTCTAAGAAGGTTTTCTTCCCAATAATTCATTATTATTGCTTCCTGCCCTATATCAGCAGAATTAACACTGCACCCGTTGGCATTATCTGTTACTTCAACACTGTATTCGCCCGGATATTTAACCTCTATACTTGAAGTGATTTCCCCTGTAGACCAAACATAAGCTGCCTCACCCTTTGTAAGTACTGTGGCTCTGATTATTATACTTTCAGCAGAGGATAAACTTCCTGAAAGCGGAGAAAGTGAAACCATCGGAACAACTACATCTTCTGTAATAAGTACTGGATCAGAAAGCACATTGCATTGGAGATTTTTATCCGAAACTTCTACTGAATACTCCCCTTCTTCTCCATTTTCTATCTCTAAAACGGAAGCCGTTTCCCCGAGGATTAAGTCATTATCTTTAAACCATTTGTAATGAGCTTCCCCCTGTACTTTCGCTCTCGCTGTCAAATCAATATTCTTTACATCGCAGGTTAATTCTGTTGCTGAAGAATTTAATTCTACTTCTTCCACAATGGTGAACACATCTACATTTTGTGCAGTATTGCTGATGTTGCCATTGCCATCGTCAAATGTCCAGTTGATGACATAGCTGCCTTCGGTGTTATAGGTCAATGGATCTAATGTAGTTCCCTGTATCTCTCCTGCACAATTGTCGCTTGCCATTGGCTCTATAAGACTAATGGTACACATGCCACTTACATCATCCAAAACCGGGGCGATGGGGACAGTTACATCATCTAAAATTACATTTTGAGGAACCGTGATGCTGTTCCCATTGCCATCGTCAAACGTCCAATTAATGACATGAATTCCCTGAGTAGTATAGCTTAACGGATCGGTGGTTGTGCCTGTAATTGTTCCTGAACAATTATCTATTGTTGTTGGCGAAACTGCTGTGATGCTGCACTCTTCGGTGAGATCAGGCAAATTTGGGATTACGGGAGCTATTACATCGTCAACAATTACATTTTGAGGGACTGTGATACTGTTCCCGTTGCCATCGTCAAACGTCCAATTAATGACATGAATGCCCTGAGTAGTATAGCTTAACGGATCGGTAGTGGTTCCTGTGATTTTTCCCGAACAATTATCTGTCGTTGTAGGCGAAACGACTGTGATGCTGCACTCTTCGGTGAGATCAGGCAGGTTTGGGATCACCGGAGCTGTTACATCATCAACAATTACATTTTGAGGGACTGTGATACTGTTCCCGTTGCCATCGTCGAATATCCATTGAATGACATAGGTTCCTTGCATAGTATAGCTTAATGGATCGGTGGTTGTGCCTGTGATTGTTCCCGAACAATTATCCATTGTTGTTGGCGAAACTGCTGTGATGCTGCACTCTCCGGTGAGATCGGCTGAGACTGGTGCGACAGGAGATTCAATATCTACTACAATAACAGTAATTGTATGATCCTCTATATTCCCAGAAAAGTCCTCTGCTTGCCAAAGTACTTTAGTTTCCCCAACTGGAAATTCCATTGTCACAGGTGCATTATTGGTAATTGATTTAATATGACAATTATCTGTAACGTCAAGCGTGCCCCAACTAACAGTACTGGAAACATTTCGTCCGGGATCGGTATAAGCCGTTATTTTATCATCAGACAGTGCCGGAAAAGTAATGGTTGGTACAATATGATCAACCTTTGCTATAACATGAATATTATCACTGGCTATACAACCAAATTCGTTTGTTACCTCTACATCAAAGTTTGCTCCTGCAGGATCTTTTAATATATGAGTAATCTTTTGACTTGTTTTTCCTGTTGCTTTCCCTCCCCAAACATACGCCGCTCTTGAATTTCCAGCATCCAATTCGAAAGTTGTCCCCAAACACATGGGTGAACTTTTATCAGAAATATTAATATCGACAATCGGTTTGGGATACACTTCCAGATGTATTTCATCTGTACTTTTACATTCATTCTGATCGGTAACCGTTAATGTATAATCGCCTGTTTTATCGGTTGTTAAAATTGTTTGCCCGTATGCCGGAACAGGAATTATTACATTTGTTACAGAAGTACTCCACTCGTAATAAAGATTGGGTCCCCAACCAGCCTCAGGCGTAATTGTAAGATCAGCAGGAGTTCCACCCTCGCAAATATTCCGATCTGCTCCAAGATCAATCTTTATATCACTAATAAATTTTATCGTATCACTTGCAGAACATCCATTTGAAAAACTCACTTCCACATTAAAAGTTTCCATGGTATTTACCGATATTGTTTGGCTGGTTTCTCCTGTATTCCATAAATAAGTCGCTCCTGGATTTCCTGCATCTAAAATGATTGTATTCCCTTTGCAATTGATTTGATCTGTACCTAAATCAACTGTTACAGATGCTATTTTACCACCATCTTTAATTATCCAGCCTTTGCTAACTAAAATATTTTTACCCGAATCGTCACAATATTTACTATTTCCCCCACTAAATCTCACGTTATTCTTCACTAGTAATTTAGCCCATGAATTTAATAAAGAAGTATAAATAGTAGGAGATAAAGTTACAAACTGAAACATATTGTCCATTTGAGTTACATTGGAAACATTCCAATTGCTGATGTCTCCAATAAAAGAATTCGCAGCACTGAACATATATTTCATATTAGAAACCGTACTGACATTCCAATTATTGAGTCCTACACCCTGAAATGATTCAGCGAAAAAAAACATATATCCCATGTCGGTAACCGAAATGGGATTCCATCCACTTAAATCTGCATCGAATTTCTTTGCACTACCAAACATTTCATACATCTTATTCACATTACCGACATCCCATTTATCAATTCCCTTACCAGTAAATGAAGTTGCTCCTACAAACATATAACTCATGTTCGTAACAGAGCTTACATCCCATTCATTAACATCAGCATCCAATCTAGTTGCGTCTCTAAACATCCATGACATATCTTTAACTAAACTCAGATTCGGGGGTTCAATACCATCCCTTATCGTAAGATTGGAACAGCCAGAAAAAGAATAATTCATAGACTCCCAAATAAGATCTCCCCATTGCTCTATGGTTTTAATTTTATCCTTGTCTCCTCTATCATTAAAGTAGATTGCGGGGAATGTTCCTGAAATTTTTACTGTGTAAACACCAGTTTTAGCATAAGTGTGCTTTGCATCTCCTGTTTGATTTGTACTATTTGGCATTCCATCACCCCAATCAACCACATAATTATAAGTAAAGCCCCACCCACAAACAGGAATACTTATCTCTAAATCTCCCGCACTAACTTCCCATGTAGTTATGAATTCGTTTTGCAGGGAATATGGATAGTTGGGGAATTCCAGAACATCTTTTCGTGTTCCTACTTCTAAATTCCAGTCGCCATTTGCCCCGGTAATATCATCGGAGGCGGCAAGTGTAATGTTTAGTAATTTTTCGAGGTATGCTACTGCATTTTGGCCTTTTACACCTTTGCCAAATTCACAGGCATATATATTTATGTGTGTGATTCCTTTTAGCAGTTTGCTTTTTTTCAACCATGTGGCTATTTGAGGTGCAGTAAGCCATTCGCCATCAATTAGCAATTCGCCTGCCCGGCCATGGCTAAACAATTGAAATGATTCCGGAGTACTTGGTAGATTACTTAAACATTCTTTTGATTTCAGATTCTTATCAATATATATGTTTGCGTTGCTTCCAGAACAGGTAAATGAGCTTATACTTACAAACAGTATAAACAATACTAAAATCCTATTATTCATATCTTAAGAGAATTGTGCAATCCTTACGTTCTTAATTATAAAGAAATACACCATGACACAAAACACAATGGAAATCAATTATTTCGATTTACTATTTAAAAATGATAACAGAGATACTAATCAGCAAGCAGATGCATCATTCGAAAAATATTTTCTAGAAGAAGATATAACTTTTGCTGTTCCTCTTGTGACGTGAGGTTTTTGTTTTACTGAAATTTCGATCGGCCGCTCTTCTTTCTCTCAATCGATTTTCCCTTTTCATCTTATTCGGAATGTCGAAATTGATTCCCAATGTAATTTCATGAGTTCCATCACTACTATCAGCAATTAAATTATTTGTGTAATGATCATATGAATATCCGATGTAATATTGATTGTAATTGACACCTACCATACCTACAATCTGATCGTTTGTTCTGTAGGATGCAGCCATCCAAAAATGATGAATATATAATTTAGCGGACAAATCGTAATAAATATCAGAATTCATGGTTTTTCGAACAATTACAGAAGGTTCCAGATCAACAAGGTCTTTTAAGTGAAAAGTATAACCCGCTGTAGCATAAAAATGTCGTGACATTATATTTCCCTGAACTCCATCATCACCTAATTTTACTGAAGACTCAAATAAGTGTGCAGCCGATGCACCCACAAAATAATCATCGTTATATAAGTAAACCCCAAAATTTGCATCTGGTACATACGAAACGATATCCGGACCATATTTAGGGTCATTGACAGGAATGTATCTCTTATCAAATTTAAACTGATAAAACACACCTCCAAGACCAAAAGAAAGCTTTGTTCCTGATTGTCCAAGTGTGCTTTTTGATAATTGCAAATGATAGGCATATGAAAACTCAATACCTGTTCTTGCTACCTCTCCTGCTTTATCATTAAAAAAATATGCCCCCAAACCAACACCACTGGTCTTATTTCGTCGTGATAATGGGTTTCCTTTAACATTACAAGTAGTACAATTATTACTCATATTTTTATTAAAACTCAAGGCCTGTGTTTCAGGAGCCCCTTCTACTCCCGACCACTGCTGACGTAAACTTAAACGCAGAGGTGAATACATCCGGCTTCCCGCCATAGCAGGATTGAGTAGAAATCCATTTTCCACGTACTGGCTATACAGTGGTAGTTGTTGTGCTTTTCCTTGAGTGAATGCGAAGAGCAACACTCCCAGAATTATAGTTATTCTCATTAGAATATAGGGGTCAGGTTTAATAATATCGTTTAACGGAGAATTGTAACAGTTCCCATCATTGGCTTTTCATCATCAAGTTCTACTGCATAATAGTATGAACCAATCGGTAAATTTGTATTTCCATCGGCACCTGTCCAAGGATCACCGCGATACTGATTACCTGTTCCACTAAATATATAGACTGCTTTCCCCCATCGATCGTAAATTACAATCTTAAGTTTTTGCACGAACTCAATTCTTTCAATATCCCAAAAGTCATTATAACTATCATTATTTGGCGTAAATGCCTTTGGTATTTTTATTCTGTTTTCATATAAATATTCAAGTACAATTGTTGAATCTCGCAGACAACCATTCTGATCTATTATAGTTAAGTCATATCTTCCTCTTCCTAAATCCTCAATGCTTGTTCCATAGTAAGGATTCAAATCCTGATCAACCCAGTCAATAGAATAATCAAGAACTCCTCCGCTAACATCAATTCGAATGGAACCATCATTAGCATCCATTGTTGTTGGACGACTCGCTTCAACTTCTACAATCAATTCCTCTGGCTGTATCAGTTCGACACTGGACACATCAAAACAACCGTGCTCATCGATAACCTTTACATCATAAGTGCCTACCCTTAAATCAGAAGCAATATCTGTTTCCTGACCATCCGACCATTCAATTAAATAATTTGGCGTTCCGCCTGAAATATCAACTAATGCACTACCAGAATTTTCCCCATGACAATTTGGACCTTCAAAATCTATAATTTCTGCAATCAAGGTATCTGGCTGACTCAATGGCTTAGATCCCACTGTCTCGCAACCATTGTTATCAACAACTACAAACGAATAATCACCAGATTCTATGTCAAATATATCTTTAGTGATACTACCATAATTATCCCAATTTACCAAATACGGCTCTGTTCCTTCCGAGATATCAAGTTGAATCCAGCCATCTTCCAAGCCATAACAGGTTGGTTCCGAAAAACCAGCTACTGTAACCAGAACTTCCTTTGGCTCTACAATTTCGATTGTTGCAATTTCCGATTTACAATTATTGAAATCTGTTATCTGAACTGAATAAGTTCCTGCCGAAAGTCCTTGTTGATCTTCATTTACTCCAACAACACCAGGGCCACCCCATAAATAAGTATAACCCGGCGTTCCTCCTTTGGGGTGCAAATTGATGTAACCATCAATCAGTCCAAAACAAGAGATATCTTTCTTCCAGAATTCCGGCACCAGCTTTTCGGGTTCATCAACTATTACCTGAAGACTCTGACGTTCATAACCAGGATCACCTAATGAATCGTATACCGTTACGATATAAGTACCAGCCTTCATATCTTTAACATCTTTATCCGTACTTCTAAAATAATGATCTCCAGTCCATGAAAAAGATAAATTTGCAGGATCACTTTCGCCTAAATAATCAACAGTGACTGCACCATCATCGCCATCAGGACAAGTAACATCTGTCTTTGAAGTCACAAACAGCAGTAATTTTGCAGGTTCGTGAACCCTTTTTGAATCTTCAATTCTACACTCATTTGCATCCAAAACAACCACTTCGTAAACTCCCATCTCCAAACCATTAACCGAGATATTTCCCGATGCATTTGCCGATTCAGAATAAGAATATCCATTTGGTCCGGAAACGATGAAAATATATGGTGGAGTACCACCTGTAACCGTTGCCGAAAGTTCTCCATCACGCTCTCCTTCTGCTGAAATATCAAAAGGTGTTACTGTTAAAGCAAGCTGTGTTGGTTCCGTAATTGTTGCACTTCCAGAAACAGAACAAGCATATTCTGAAGTTATGGTATAATCATAGGTTCCTGGTTCCAAATCAAGTATGTGTTTTGCTGAGGATAAAAACCCAGCTCCATTAGTCCAAGCTATGGTATAATCTGCAGAACCAAAATCAACATCCAGTTCAATCTCCCCATCAGCAGTATTATTACAGCTTACATTTTTAACACTTGCAAGACTTGCATTTATTGGATACGGAGCTAATAATTCATAAGTATTAGTCGCCGATTGACCTGCCGATGTTGCCGTAACTGTATAAACACCTTCGGCTAAACCTGAAACTGTTTCTCCTGTACCTGTGTAAGCTCCAGGACCAGACCAATTGTAAGTAAAAATATCATCACCACCAGTAGCATGTGCTCTTAGTTCTCCCACTGGAGATCCTACACAACCAACCGCTTGTTTTTCCTCAATATAAGTAAAAGCAGCTCCAGGTTCTTTAATGATTATTGATTTTTCAACAGTTGAACATCCCGAAGCATCTGTTGCAACAACAGTATATACACCTGCAGCTAAATTCTCAATCAAGAAACTGTTGTCGTCGTAATTATCCGGGCTAACGGATGAATAGCCACCAGGACCAGTTACAGTAAAACTATAAGGAATTGTTCCTTCCAAAGTTTCAATAGAAAGAATACCACTTTTGATTCCTGCAACTTTAATATGTTGTTCTACAACCAAACCTAATTGAATTGTTAATCCTAAATTCAAATCAACTTTACCTTCTGAAAAACAATTGTTTTTATCGGTAATCAGCAAACTGTAATCACCAGATTCTATATTTTCAATATTCTGAGAATAAGATCGGTAGTCGCTAGGGCCTGACCAACTGTATTTGTAACCGCTATTTCCACCGTAAGGAGTAATTAGTATAATTCCATCGGCAGTTTTCTTACAGGTTGGCAATACAATATCTTCAACTAAGAAACCTATTTCTCCTGGTTCTGCAATAGTGACAATTGATTCGAATTCACATTTTTTTGCATCGACTATACGAAGTGTATAATCTTTCGGTGCCAAATCTGAGAAAATACCAGTTGTATTTTCGTATTTATCTGTTGTATCTTCATCTCTATTTAAAGAATATTCATAGCCTGGAGTTCCTTGAGTTGCTTCAACAAATATTTCACCTGATTTTTCACCATTACAATTTGCAGCCTCAATTGTTAACTCTTTTGTGATTAATTCCTGCGGCTCAACTAACAGATGACTCAATGCTGAAGGACAGTTAACTGCATCGGTAAGAGTTAATTCATATGTTCCTCCTGCCAAACCAGAAATATTAGCTGTTGTAGCTGTGTATCCCGCAGGACCAGTCCATGCATAAGTGTAATCTGGAACTCCACCTGTTATAATAGGAACAAATTCTCCATTGCTATCATTATAACAAAGTAAATCGGAACCATTCAAATCCATTACAATCTCAGGATTTGAATTCAAAGTAATATCCTGATCAGGAGTCAAACACAAGTTTGCATCTGAAACATGCACTTTGTAATCACCGGAATATAATCCGGTAATATTTTCACTTGACTGTACCACATTATCTAAGAAGTAAGATAAGTTTCCAGTACCACCGGATGCCGTAACCAAAATCTCTCCTGTAGGAATGGTAAAACAAGTCAAGTATTTTGGAGTGATATCATCAACTATCAATTCGTAAGCATCAAAAATATTTACGATAGTATCAAAATCACAATTTTTACTATCAGCAACCGTAATATTGTACTTGCCAGGTGTTAAGTTTGTCACTGTACTTGTCCAATTAATTTCATCAGGAGAATCTATAAGGTCATTTCCTGCTTCATCTTTCCATAAAAATGTATAATCCGGATAATTCCCATCGGCTCCTTCTTTTACTTTTGCAATAATATACCCGTTTCCTTCTCCATAACACTTCACGTTATTGGCCGTAATTTCAAGGGATACATTTGAAACCGTTCCAAGTAATACTTCTGCAATAGACTCAATTTCACAATTCGAAGCTTCATTACTTAAAGAATACATAACTTTAACTTTGTAGAAACCACTTTCGGTCACTTCAATTACAGCATTGGTTTCTCCATCTATTACAACATAAGAAGACCCATCAATACTATAAAGCCATTGAAAAGTCGTGCTACTATTAATAGGGAAACCCGTTACATTATCTATAATTGCAACATTGCTGCACCATTCTTGTTTCTCAAAACTTGATTCAAAAGAACGTGGATTTTCCTCATCAATACCATCCCCATCTGCATCTTCAGTCAATTCATAAAAACCGGTACTACTTCCACTATTATCATCATATTTATAGCGAACAGGATGATCTCCACCAGAACCTGATGATCCGGCAATATCAGTAAATGAAGTATTAAAAATTTTACTATACAATCCTGATGGCTTATTTATAAATGCTTTACTACCAGGAGTACTTGCTTTCAAGAATACATAGGAACAACGCACACCTTCCATTTTTAAATCATTGATTACAGTAATTGTTTTCCCTGATTCAATAATATTATTTTCATATCCAAGCGTGAATTCCAAATTGGTAAACGTATTGTCTCCATAAATTTGACCTTGTTCGAAAAATGATACGGAACCAAAAGATCCTTTTCCTAGACCTATGATTTTTATAATCCCATTATTCATAAAATCAATAAAACCAAAAGTCACTTCATTATCGGTCTTGCAATAAATACCTCCACCATTGGCAAATGTAATTTTAGTATCTGTTGCTATAAAATCCAATCCGCCAGCGGTATTCATTATCATGTTCCAGCCAGTAGGCTCATCAGAGGTTACAGTCACTTGAGAATCGCTCATATCAAACTGACGAACAGCACTAGAAAGAGAGCTAAATCTACCCACAGTAAATTTGTTCCCTCCCGTGTTAACAGAACCACTTTCCAAATACAGATCCCCGGAAGTGATCAGGCTTGAATTCCAAATCCACGATTGTGCATCTCCATTAAAGATCACATCTCCATCCATCGATTTATTCGCAAAATCAACAATTTTATCTCCTGCTAAGCCGTCACCAATAAAGTCAAAAGCACCTCGCATACTCAACGACATAGTCGCTGTCAAATCCATGAATCCACCAATTTGAAGACTTGCGTCAACAGTAAAGTTGGCACCGGGATCCACATCATCATACCATGTCATATTGTGACATTGACCATCTGCAGTCAATTCGACCAATTTGCTTCCTAAAAATGAATTCGAAGTAAAGAAAACATCATCGTTTAAGGTAGGTTTACAACCCTCTTCACTACCATCTTCAGTTCTACTCCAGTTTTCGTGATTGTCCCAACTATCGTCAATACCATTTCCGGTCCAATACAAAGCTATCGGATCAATAGCACCGTCAATAATCCAGCCAGTAACGTTACCAAGATCAAATGAATTCGTTGCGGTATAGCTTGCTCCTTTAGAAGCATCACCTACAATATCTTTTAATTCGAGAAAATTACCTGTAACATCATTAGCAGCAAGTATTGTAGTTTGTTTTGTGTCTTTATCAGAATGCAGTGAAATTGGTGCAAAACAACTACCATCAGCAAGAAGGTAACCCATTTCGTATATTTTCCCATTTTGGAATTTAAATTCGAACCCTCGTCCTAATTCAACTGTCCCAAATTTATAATTCCCACTAACGTTACCATTATTCTTAAAATTAAGATACTCTACATAAGGTAAAAATCCAGTAACACTATTTGCTGATAAAACACCCTCTTTTTCAAAAACAACATTATTAAAGTTAATGCTATGAGTCGCAGTACCTAAAATTGATACTTTTGCATCATTTGTAAAAGTAATTGTACTATTATCTGATAAAAATTCAAATCCCTGATCATAGTTAAAATCAGCTAGATTCAAATTTAATGAAAACCCAAAAACATCATCTTTCCCATTAATTGTTACATTCGAGTTTTGAATGTCTAAGCTTCTGGAATTAATTCCCTCTGGCGGATCTGTAGATGTTATACTTTTACACTCCAAGACATTTCCATCTGTGATCAACTTACCGTAACGAATAAAACAATCACCTTCCATGATCATATCATCCAGCAATTTCCACTCTCCCCCTTTACCATCAAATTCAACAATATTTGGAAACACATAACCAAAAGAATTGATTTCCTGAAGTTCGGTCGCTCTGAAGTAGAAATCAACCATAGGTGAAAGATCAATTTCTACTGCGGAATTAAAAATAAGAGATCCATAAATATAAACACCTGTAATATCGGTTGTACCCATTTCAAAATATGGCCTTGCAGCCTCAGAACCAGTCCAATCCATTGTTCTGCATCGAATATCACTAGCCCCTGTATATACGGTTTGTTCTGTATCGGTAAATGAACCATTATCGAAGAATACATTATCTTTTGCTGTTGGCACGCAACCATCAGCAATAAGAGCTCCTGATGTGGTAGCCCAGTGGCCAGGATCATCCCAATTTCCAGTTCCTAAAATCCAAAATAAATCTATTCCTGCTGGTTCATCTTCAAATTTCCATCCATCGGCTCCTCCTAAATTAATAGAAGCTTTTGCTACAAAAACATCAGTAGGTTCTGCTTTTACATTTAAGATATTAACTGAATTTACTGTGATATTAGTAACACCTGTTTTTGCCTGAAATATTGCCTGATCAGCACGAGAAGCTGTAATATCAATAGTTCCTTCGCAAGCTCCATTTGCAATTACATCTCCAAATATATAGGTCTGACCACTCTCGAACACATAAGTTTTTCCGATTGCAAGTTCGATACTTTCAGCCGAAAAATTAATTTTTGAATCATTTGCTTGTTCAAAATAGGTGTTGCCATTAAAAGCCAAATTATTAAATGAAACATCATCAGAATAATTTTTCAGATGAGAATTCCCATCTGCATCTTCAAAAGTTACATTATTGAATGCAACAGGAACTGCACCTTTTGATATAATTAAATTTCCTTCTGTTGTAAATATTATTTCTGACGTACCTGCATCGAAAGTAAAGCCATCAGGAGAAATTTCAAATCGTTCTAATTTAAAAATTGACGATCCTAATGTCAATGATCTTGCATTATCAGAAGGGGATAAAAAACTAGCCGCTTCCATCTCCTGATCGTTTGAAACGATACCTCCATACTCCAACCGAATTAAACCAGATGTTTTCAATGCACTTGTTAATGTCCATGTTCCAGCAAGCCAAGTATCATCATCTTGTTGTGTTCCTTCAAAAAGCAGATCGCTAATTAATTCCACTGCTCCCGCATCAATAGTTGCAGGATTTTCTGATTTCATATAAAAATCTCCAGAATAGTCGTAGTTGGCATTAAGCATTTCTGAAAAATCAAGACTTCCAAAAATAGATATTGGTTGGTCTCCAGTAAAACTCATTGAATTAGCATTCGTCCAAGTCATATTATGACATTCTGCTAAAGATGCTTTTTTTGAAATATTTACTTCATAGCTATTTAAGATATTTGCATCGTCGAAAACAACATCATCCAATCGGTTTGGTAAACAACCACCCTCCCAGTTACCAGCTGTAAACCAGTCACTATCTACATTTCCTGTCCATTTTATTGTTGTTCCGGTTAAATCATTAGGAAAAAACCATCCATCGTATCCTGAAATACCAATTGATTCTTTTGCTTCCAATAAATTGCCAGAAGTAATATACCCACCCTTAACATTTACATCTTCAATTCTTAAACGAATCAAATCGCTTGACGACACATCACAATCGAAGAAAGCAATACCACCATCACCTTTTAATGTAATATACTCATAACAAGTACCATGTGCACGCAATCCATCTGCATTTAAAATTTTCTGTGTACTTCCCGACTGAAACAAATATTCTTTTCCCTGATTTAAAACCAATTGTTCAAATTGATGATCCCCGGATAGTTTTGCACTTCCGTTAAAATTCAATTTTTTGAAAACTGGATCTTCACCTTCATTGGTTAAAAACACCTGACCATCAGGATAATTAAAAACGACACTTCCATACGTAAGATAATCTGAGGTATTGTTATAAAATTCAGCCCCATCCGATAATAATTTAATTTCAGAATTACTACTCGTTAGTGCAAAATTACTACCTGCAATATTCCATGCTTTGGAAACACCATCATTAATATCCATATTCGAATTAGTCAAATCTAACTCTCGATTATAAGTACTTGTTGAAATAAATTGCCCAACAGTTAATCTATTTCCATTGACATGCAATTTCCCTTTAAATAACTCTAAATTATTTGTAACAGTAATGTCCGTATCAACAGTCCACTCTCCAGCACCAATAAAAGAAACTGGTCCAATAAAAACCGAGTTTATTGCTATTCTATTTGTTGTGTTATCTCCATCAAACTGTATTTCGCCATCAAAAACCCAAGTACAATTCCCTGCAGCAAGAGATCCGAAAATTCCTAAATTATTAGATCCTTGTAAAATTGCAGCATCATCAATACTAAGGCTTTTACATTCGGCAGGAACATCAATTTCTACCGTATAACCTGCCCCTATTATTGCATTATTATTTCTGGATGGTACGCAATTACTATCCCAATTAGAATGTGTTCCCCACTTGCCATCACCAGCGGTTCCTAACCATATGTAATCATCCGAAGGAGGAGCATTAAAAGTCCAATTGACATTATTGTTTCCACCTAAATTATATGAATTGTTCGCCACAAAAGGAATTGCATCTCCACTTGCGTTGATATTTTGAACTTTTAGATGATTAAGGTTTACTGCTGTAGCCGAAATATTTCCTCCTGCAGCATCCCCAATCAAATTAATATATGCATAACACTCACCAAGTGCTGTAAATATTCCGTTTATATTCTGTGTCCCATTATTAATAGAATAGGTCTGTCCTGCAGTCAAGGTTAAATCATTAAAATCATTTTCTCCTTGCAGACTACCGTCTAAATCAAAATTTACATCATGGAAAGACGTCAGGATATTAGAACTTTCAATCACACCATTGTTTCCTGTAAATAGGACATCGTAAAAATCTACTCGTTTAGTTCCGGTTATTTCAATCGTTGAATTCGTAGCACTAACAATTATTTTTGAATCCCCAGGATACAGATTTAAATTATCTGTTTGGATAGATAAAACTGTTCCGCTCCCATCTAGATTAATAGTCGCAGAATTTAAATACAGTTCTCTAGAAACAGGATTCTCAGAAACAAGACTTCCACAAGTCAATTCTGCTTCAATACTTAAAGTTCCCTGATTAAAATAGACTGTATTATCAAATAAATACAGATCACTGGTAACTCTCCAACCACCATTGTTTTCAAAAAAGAAATCACCATTAAATGAATTCCCCCCAAAATCAATTACATTTCCTAAGGTATTTGCTCTAAAATAAAGAGGACGATCAAGGTCGATAATCATCTGAGTGTTGAATTTCACACCTCCGTAAATCACCAAATAATGAGCAATATTATTATCCGTTTTCAGAGTAGGTGTGTTTTGTACATTGCCCCAATGCATATTCAGACAACGTGCAACACTAGTGATTACAACCTCTGCTCCTGCATCAGGAAAAGAAAATTCATCAAAATAGACGTTATCATCTTTATCTGGCAACAAGGCTCCTGGATTAATCTTACCGCCCGGCTGATCGCTCCAATGTTGTATGTCATTGAAATTACCAGAACCGCTAATCCAATAAAAATCCTTAGCCTCGGCGGATAAATATAATAGCTGTAAAAAAATAATTAATAGTAGACTTACTCCATTTCTTTTCATAACAATTGGTTTTCCTATAGATCGACATCTTTAAAAGACTTAGGCAGAAACATATATTCTGTGCATTAAAGAATCTTTTGTTTTGACGAGAGAAAAATAAATAAGTTTCAAATTTGGCGAAAAATTTCAACATATTATTTATCATTCCTTGATATTTCGTACAACAAAAGCTTTATTTTAACACATTATATGCGTGAGAGTTCCATTTAAATTAATTTAAACAACAGTAAGCATAACCATATCAGTTAATTACAAAAAAATACCCCATTTTTGAAAAGTCAAAATGGGATATCAATTCTAAATATGATATTTTCACATAAAATCGATTCGTTTAATATCTTCCCACTTAAAGTTTTGGTATTCACCTTCGTTCACAAAAACGATTACTCCAGCATTTTTATTCGAAACATCAGTTTGATCGCCCAAATATAGTTTCATACCGTTTTTAAGTTCAACAAGGCAGTAATTATAAGCCACAGGTTCAATACTTCTGATATTTCGAAATGGAACAAAAAATTCCAGTTCATCATTTAAGCCATTCAAAATTTCAGAATCCATCGCCTCATCTAAATCGTAAACAATAACACCTTTATACGATTCACCTCCCTTTGTAACTAATGTACCGAACAACCTTTCAGATACCCTATATTCTGATAAACAATCATTATTGCTTTTTGAACGAGGAAGAATCTCCAAAGAAAGAAAGTGACTCCAAGGGAAATCAATGCGTCCAACATCCGGGATACTCACAACAATTCCTCTGTTGTATTTATTTACATCATTTTCACCAGTCAATTCGAACTGTCGATCGGAGCTCAAAGTAATAAGACTACCTCTTTCCGTTTTTTCAATTGTTTTAATTTTATTGAAAGGAATTGCCAAGTCACCATCACGACCTCTTCCATCCAATATATCACCAGCCAGCCGCTCGTCATGATCCCACTGAATAAAACCGGTAAACTCACCTTTTGTTGTTGATAATTTCCCATATATCGGCTCACCGAAAGTTTCCACTTTATTTGTAGCCGGCGTTTCAAAATTCACAATTTTAATACGCTCCCAATCTATTTTCAACAAACCTAATTCCTGATCAATAATCCAAACTTTGGTTCCTACATCATTCGAACCTCCAGAAAGATTGATATACTTCCCATCTTTAAGCTCCAAACTTACCGATTCGCTTCCGGTTACAGAGATTGATTTTATATCGCCAAAGCGACATTGAAATTTCCGATCGTATATACTTGTTGTGTTTCGTCTTTCATCATTGATTGTGACTTCGAAACGATCCCAATATCTTTTCTTGCTATTTCTCTCGTAATTAATTCTTTCTTTGGATTCCGGTAGGTATTTCAGATAAGGATTTTCTTCTTTTTCAGCATTAAACACATCAGATAAAAACACCTCCTCATCATTCCAACGAATGGCACCCTGATACACATCACCATCAACAGTGGTAATGCTACCGTATAAATAACAAGGATATGTTTGGCCTGAAGCTGAAAATGAGCCTAGGAATAGTTGAGCTAGAAGAAAAAAGAACAAGAGATTTTTTGCTAAATAATCCATACTTCCTGATTTAATTTATTGGTACTTTCCGCTCGTATGACGAACAGACACAACAAAAGTTACACAAGAAGCAAATAATTTATTCAGCTATTTTTTACGAAACAGTACCTGAATGTTCTTTGATGATTCTGTTGGAGTAAAAATTTGTATCAACTCCCAATCCGAATCGTACTCCGCAATCACCTTTTTCAGATTATAAATTTTGAGTAATTTCTCCGTAATAGTATCAGATTTTTCGTCCAACTCTTTGGATACATCCCATGAAAATGATTCCAATCTAAAGAACACAGACAATTTCTTATTCACCAGTTTCACTTCCACTTCTGCAACTTCATTATCATCACCTAATGGTATTGGCACACATATTTCTCTCATGAGTAAAAGATTTTAGAACGTTTTACAATATTGAGTTTATTCGTATTTAATTGCTTTGATTGGATCTGCATTTGCTGCCCTAAACGATTGCCACGCAACTGTAAACAAACCAATAACCAAGGAAATAATAAGAGTCGCGACAAACACCCAAATGCCTATTGATATACGATATGGAAAATCGTTTAACCAAGCACTTAACGCCCAATAGGAAATCGGTACTGCTATTAAATTAGCAAACAGAATTAATCTTATAAATTCACCCGTTAGCAGATACACCAATTTAACTACCGGCGCACCCAACACTTTTCGAATCCCCAACTCCTTGTTACGTTGTTCAGCCATAAAAGAAGACAATCCAAAAAGTCCCATAGATGCAATCAAGATACTTATCAAAGAAAAAATTGAAAAAATCCAGGTTAATCTTTCTTCCGGCTCGTAATTTTCTTTCATCCGATCATCTAAAAAGAAGTATCCAAAAGACATATTTGGACAGAATTGATTCCAAACTTTCTCTATATATGTTATGGTTTCTTTTCTATTTTTAGAATTTATTTTCACGTGTAAATTTCTTCGATAATCAGGATTCTCCGAAACAACAAGATTCATTGGTTCAATTAAATTTTTAAGCGGCTGATAATTAAAGTCTCTTATCACTCCAATCACTTCTCCCAATTGAACCTCTCCACCATCTTCAACGCCTTCAATCTTCAATCCTAACTGAAGTTTTTTCCCTAAGGAATTATCACCCCAATTAAATTTAACCGCAGCAGCCTGATTAACAATAAATGAATTCGCCGTATCCGATGGAATCTCCCTATTAAATTTCCGCCCTTTCAGTACATCCATTTCCATCACATCGATATAATCGAAATCAACGACATTAAAATTTAATGCATACTGTGCCATTCCTTCATCACTCTCGAACAAATGAACAGTTTTCGAACCTCCAAAACCAATTAGAGAACTTGAAGTTGTGACACCTTTAATATTTGGATTTTTCTTCAACTCCATTTTAAAAGCATCCATTCTGGTACGAAATACAGTATCTCGAATTGAAGCAACAAGAACATCTTTTTTATTAAATCCCAAATCCATATTATTCATATATAGAAACTGAGATGCAACAATTATAGTTCCGCTGATCATTATGGCTGAAATCGTAAACTGTGAAATCACAAGTATTTTCCGAAGAAATCCATTTGCGCCACTTTTACCATTCCTTCCCTTTAGAATAAATACCGGCTGAAAGGAGGACAAATAAAGAGCAGGGTAACTTCCTGAGAAAAGACCTACTAGAACCGCAAGAATCACATTAAACAGGATTACCTCCGGGGTATCCACAACACTTAAAATTAAATCCTTATTTACTAATTGATTAAACAGAGGTAATACTAACTCAACACATATAAGAGCAACAATAAGAGCGAATACAGTTAGCGATACACTCTCCAACATAAACTGACGAATAATATTTTCGCGCTGCGCACCTACAACCTTTCTAATACTAACCTCTTTTGCCCGTTTCGTTGATCGTGCAGTTGCCATATTCATATAGTTTATACTGGCTATGGACAATATGAAAATGGCTATTGCTGTAAGGATATAAATGTATTTTATATTTCCGGTTGGGGCATCCCATTGCAACTGCGATCTTAAATGAATATCACCAAGGTGTTGTATAATTAATTTGTACTTAACACCCAACTGATCGCCAAGCTCCTTCATGTATTTCTCGTAGTAAGCCGGAAATTTTTCCAAGATGGCATCAGACTCTGAGTTTTCTTTTAAAAGCAGAAAAGTATAATTGTTAAATGACCAAAATGAGATTGGTTGCTGACTGTTAAATTGCTCTGCTCCCCGAATGCTTTCCAATGTTTTCATGGAATAAAAAGCATTGTATTTAAAATGGCTATTCGAAGGAAGATCTTTCATTACTCCGCTAACAGTATAGGCTACATTTTCACCAACAAGCAACAACTTTCCTATAGGATCTTCGCCGTTAAAATACTTATCAGCCAGAGTTTCATTTAAGACTATTGAGTAAGGCTGAGTAAGAGCTTTATCGGGATCTCCTTTTAGCAATGGAAAGCTAAAAATGGTAAATACCGAAGAATCAACAAAAGCGATACGCTCTTCATAAAACTCTTTATCATCATATTTAAACTGCTGCCTTCCTGAGCCCTGAAAACGAACAAATTGCTCTACCTCAGGAAATTCCTCGGCAAAGGTTGGTCCAAATGGCAAAGGTGATGTCGCAACACGGTCTCTCTTTCCACTCAATGTAAAATCCGATCCCAAACGAATGATCCGTTCATGATTTACATTGTATTTATCGTATGATAATTCATCCTGAACAAATAGCAGAATCAGAATTGTACACATTAACCCAAGCGACAAGCCAACAATATTTATTGTTGTGTAGAACTTGTTTCTAGAAAAGTTTCGAAAAAGGGTAATGAAAAAATTCTTAAACATGTTTGTTCAATTAAATTAATACGAAATCAATTTTCAGAAGAGTAACCAAAAAATTGAATCATAACTGCAAAAGAATTCTACTTTTCTAGAGCTTTTGCCTCATATTCTCGGTTACAATGTGACCATCGAAAAGCTGAATAATACGATGACTCCGATCAGCATCTGATGGTGAGTGAGTTACCATGACAATCGTGGTTCCTTCCTCGTTTAGTTGAGTTAATAGATTCATTACCTCTTCTCCATTAGCCGAATCTAAATTACCCGTAGGCTCATCCGCCAAAATCAGTTTCGGTTTTGAGATCACTGCTCTTGCAATAGCGACTCTTTGTTGCTGGCCACCTGACAATTGCTGAGGGAAATGCTTAGCTCTATGAGCAATACTCATTCTTTCCAAAGCCTCATTTACTCTTCTTTTTCTCTCCGAACCAGATACTTTCATATACAAAAGAGGCAACTCTACGTTCTCAAAAACAGTTAATTCATCAATCAAATTAAAACTTTGAAAAACAAAACCAATGTTCTCCTTTCTCAAGTTTGTTCTTTGTCTTTCGGTGTAATTCTCTACCTGAAATCCATTAAAATGAAGCTCACCTTCAGTTGGATTATCAAGCAATCCAATAATATTGAGCAAGGTAGACTTCCCACATCCTGAAGGACCCATAATTGCAACAAACTCGCCCTTATTAATATCCAGATTGACATTATTTAATGCCGTAGTTTCCACCTCATCGGTTCTGAAAACCTTAATTAAATTTTTAGTGTTGATCATAGCCATATCTATTTAAACATTCACTTATTCATATTTTAGTACTCGTGCCGGTGCTTTTAATGCCAACCTCCATATTTGCTGATAAACTGTAATAAAGGTTATCAATAGAGATACAAATCCCGACAGAATAAAAATCCCTATTCCAATATCAATTCGATATGCAAATCCTTTCAACCACCACTCCATCGCAAAAAACGAAATTACCCAAGCAATGGCATTGGAAAGCATTACCCACTTAAAAAATTCTTTCAACAACAGCTGAAAGACAATATCCATATCCGCCCCGAAAACTTTCCGAAGAGCCATCTCACGAGATTTCCGTTCAGTAATAAAGGAAACGAGTCCAAACAAACCTAAACATGAAATAATAAAAGCGATCAGCGTAAACGATGCAAATATTTTACTCATTCGCGATTCAGCCCTATAGAAATACTTAAAATCGTCTTCTAGAAAACGGTAGGTAAATGGAACATCGGGAACTGTTGAATCCCAAACCTTTCTTATCTTATTTAGAATGAGGTCGACATCTTCCCCAATTCGAATTCCAATGTATTTAAATGCAATCGGATTTCTCATCATAATTAGAGGTTCAACTCCAACCTGAAGACTATTAAAATTAAAATCCTTAACAATGCCAATCACCTCGCCGGAATAACCCCAAATAGACAATGGCTCACCTATTGTTTGAACCATATTCAGCTTTTCGGCAGCCGATTCATTAATAATAAATTTCAAACTATCTTCTCCGAACATTTTGGAAAATCCTCTTCCCTGAATTACATCCATTTCAAATGTTTCAATAAAATCATAATCCACAAAAGACAATTGAAACAGCACATCTTCAGAATCTTTCGTTTTTCCCTGCCAATCAACATCCCATGTAGAATTAGTAAAATTAACAGGCATTTGATTTGCCGCAGTTACCCAATAAACTCCTGGTATTTTAATCAACTCACTCTTTAATTTAGGATAAATTGAATTAAAATCATTTCCCATTTCAATGTAAACCAGATCGTTCTTATTGTAACCAACATCCGATTTTTTCAAAAATTCCAATTGCTGATAAATGATGCCTGAACAAATAAACAAGGCTATCGACATAGAAAACTGGATAACCACTAACACTTTTCTTAGTAGAGCTGAATCTTTTCTCGACACTCCTCTAATCACCTGAATTGGTATAAAGGAAGACAAAAATAATGCAGGGTAACTTCCAGATATGATACCAGTTATGAGCACCACTCCAGAAACACTAAACAAGAAATTTATATTATTTATCCCCAAGGATAAATCCCGATCTGTTAAATCACTAAACCCGGGCAATAACAACTCAACCAAAACAACAGCTATTCCTAAGGCTATTAGTGTGAAAAATATCGATTCGCCAAGAAACAACCCAATCAACCCATTTCGCTGAGCTCCAACTACTTTTCGAATGGCAACCTCTTTGGCTCTTCTTTCTGATCTGGCTGTGGCCAGATTCATGTAATTAAAACAGGCAATTAAAAGAATCAATACAGCTACCAACAGAAATACTCTCACATACCAAATTGGCCCCATTTTATTCGAATCAATAGCATAAAGGTGATATCTGGCAAAAGCCTGAAGATCCAACTCAACATTTAAATTCTTAGTCCGGTCTTTTATATATGTTTTTAGTTGATCCGACAATTGATTCGATACAATTCCATCTTCTACTTTAATAAATGTATGAAAAGTATTTGCCTCCCAATCATTTAAATCATATTCCCACAACTTCTCAAAAAATTGAAATGGAAGAATAAAGTCGAATGTTATTGAAGAATTTTTCGGTGGATTCTGAATCACAGCCGAAACCTGATAATTAAACTTTGAATTAATCTCAATCACTCTTCCAATGGGATCAGAATCGCCAAACATTTTCCGAGCAAGTCTTTCCGTGAGAACAACTGAATTTACCCCATTAAATGGATTATCCTCATCTCCATCTACGATTGGGAAACTGAATATTTTAAAGAAATCTTCATCAACGATTTTACCTCCGTCTTCAACAAAACTTTTACCATTTACCGAAAGAGTCAATTGCCCCCAGGTTGTAACCATTCTTGTAGAATACTTAATTTCAGGAAACGTTTTCTTTATTGATTTCGCCAATGGTCCAGGTGTAGAATATACTGAAAAAACATCTCCATCAGCATAATTCTGATTTTCAAACACACTGTAAACCTGCCCTATATCTTCATGAAATTTATCAAATCCCGTTTCATATTCTACCCATATCAAAATGAGTAAAGTGCATGTTACACCAGTCGCTAATCCAAAAATATTCATTAAGGAATAGGACTTTTGCCGATATAAACTTCGTAAAACGGTATTCAATAAAATTTTTAACATCCACTTACTTTAAGACTAATTTGTCAACATCACCATAAGCTTCATAACTATTCGTTACAACTTTCTCTCCTGGTTTTAATCCTTCAAGAACCTCATAATACATCGGATTCTGATTCCCCAACTTAATAGCTCGTTTTGTGGCAAAATCACCACTAGGATCAACAACAAATATCCATTGTCCTCCTGTACTTTGAAAAAAGCCGCCTCTTTGAATCAAAACTGCTTCACGTGGTTCTCCCAATTCAATTTTTGTTCTAAATGTTTGGCCTGTTCTAATTCCTGGAGGAAGATCACCCACAAATTTCATATCTATTTCGAATTGTCCACCTCTTACCTCTGGATAAACTTTATAAACTACTAAATTATAATCAATTCCACTAAAACTAAACTTAGCATTTAACCCTCTAGTTAATCGTGCAATATAAAGCTCGTCAACAAGTGCATTAATTTTATAATTATCCAATACGTTAACCTGTCCTAAACGCTCACCTCTCGACTTAGACTCTCCCAATTCAACATTTAACGATCCTAATTGACCATCAACAGGTGCTTTTACATTCAGATTCTGGAGCTTTGCGCGAACCAGTTCCAAATTGTTTTCCATGTTTATCAAATTAGCATCCAATCGTTGAATTTGAATTGTACGCGATAAAGAATCTGTTTTCTGTCTCTCTAAAAGCAACTCTCTTGTTTTTCGATAGTAATTATAATTATCATTCGACTCTTCAAATTCTTCACGGGAAATTAAATCCTTCTCAAAAAAAATCTTATTTCTCAGATAAGCTCTTTTACTCTTTGATAAACTTAAATCTATATCCAACAGACTTCTTCTTACATTCAAACGATCTTGTTGCATACTCAAACGAGTATCCCGTAATCGATTTACTTGCTCAGTGAAACCAGCTTCAGAATTTAAAATTTGTAAATTCAATTCTGAATTACTCAAACGAAGAATTACATCGCCCTTTTTAACCATACTTCCTTCTTCCAGCAACACCTCTTCTACGCGTCCTCCTTCTACAGCATCCAAATAAACAGTAGTAATTGGATTTACTGTTCCTGTTCTCGCAATGTATTCCTGAAAATAATCAGTTTTTACTTCTCCGATTGAAATTTTCTCTACATCAACGCGTAAACGAGATCCTGACTCCCCCAAAAATGCGGTATATAAAATAATAACACCCAGAACAGTTCCGGCTAAATACCAATTCTTCCTTAGTAAATACCAGGGTTTCTTTTCAATAATTCTATCCATTATAATTTGACTTTTTTAATCCTTTCTCAAACACATCCGCAATATAACCACTTTCATGCCAAAACACTTTTAACATTGATTAACAACTTTTTAAAAAACACAAACTCCTTGATCTACATACATCTGTGAACGAAAACAATACAAACACTGTACGTATTCGAACATTTTCCTTTTAATTTTAAAATTTTAGTGATAACTTGATTCCCTATTGAGCATTGAAACCTGAAACGACAAATTAATTCATATTATGGCAAATCAAAAAAACGGAAAGATATTAGCTATTGATGATAATGAAGATATCCTGTTTTCCCTAAAACTGCTTCTTAAACAACATGTTGAATTAATAAACACCGAATCTGATCCGGAATTGATTCCAAAACTCATGAAACAGGATCATTACGATGTTATATTACTTGACATGAATTTCACCAAAGATGCAATTAGTGGTCAGGAAGGATATCATTGGCTAAATAAAATACTTGAAATTGATCCTCAGGCAGTAGTTTTATTTATTACGGCATATGGTGATATCGAAAAATCGGTAAAAGCAATTAAAGCTGGAGCTACCGACTTCATATTAAAACCATGGCAGAACGAAAAACTTCTTGCCACAATCTCGTCTGCAATAAAACTTCGCAGATCGAAAGATGAAGTAAGCGAGTTAAAGACAAAACAAAAAGAATTAAATGCAGTTCTCGATCAGCCATTTAACGATTTTATTGGCACATCTCCTGAAATGCAACAGGTTTTCTCAACCATCACAAAAGTAGCGGTAACAGATGCCAACGTATTGATTCTTGGAGAAAACGGAACAGGAAAAGAATTAGTTGCCAGAGCCTTACACCGAAACTCTCCCAGAAAAGATGAAGTTTTCATCAGTGTTGACCTTGGCTCAATAAATGAGAATCTATTTGAAAGCGAGCTGTTTGGACATGTAAAAGGTGCATTTACAGATGCTCGAGCCGATCGTCCCGGTCGATTCGAAATTGCCTCTGGAGGAACACTTTTCTTAGATGAAATTGGAAATCTAAGTTTGCCTATGCAAGCAAAACTGTTAACGGTTTTAGAGCGACGAGAAGTGATTCGTGTTGGATCGAATAAGACAATCCCAATCGATATTCGCTTAATATGCGCAACCAACATGCAACTGAAACAGATGGCATCTGAAGACAGATATCGCCAAGATCTTTTGTACAGAATTAATACAGTTGAAATTAGTCTTCCTGCTTTACGGGAACGATATGAGGACATACCACTTCTGGCAAATCATTTTCTGGATATCTATTCTAAAAAATATAAGAAAGCGATCAATCCACTATCAAAAGCCTGTCTGAATAAATTATATGATTACAGTTGGCCTGGAAACGTAAGAGAGCTGCAACATTTAATGGAACGAGCAATAATTATGGCCGATGATCGAAATCTGGATCCATCCGATTTCCAAGTTAGCGTTGAAAGAAATGGCCAAGAAGATGTTGAGTTTGATTCGTATAACCTTGAAGAAGTTGAAAAAAATATCATTCAGAAAGTTTTAAAAACAAATAAAGGAAATATTTCCAAAGCGGCCGGTGAATTAGGTCTTACGCGCACATCTCTTTATCGAAGACTAGAAAAATATGGTTTATAAAAGCTTCCGGATTAATTTTATAATAAGAATTATCGTCCTCTCGGCAACGATATTCTTACTATTTTACTTAGTTGCAAAAAAGAGCCTCTACTTCACAGCAAGCCTTACTTTTATTGCAATTATCTATCAGATTTATGAAATTATTAAGTACGTGGAAAAAACCAACCGCTTGCTTAAGAATTTTCTGGAATCCATACGGTATTCTGATTTTACACGAAATTTCCAAGTACAAGGTCTTGGGAGTTCTTTCGACAAACTGCAAGAATCTTTTAATGCCGTAATTACTGATTTTCAAAAAATAAGAGCTGAAAAGGAAGAACATTATTTCTACCTGCAAACTGTAATTCAACACATTGGAATTAGTTTAATTGCTTTTCATAGGGATGGAAAAGTGGAAATGATTAACAATGCATCCAAAAAGCTTTTTCAGGTTAGTAACCTGAAAATGATTCAGGATTTAAGCGGTTTTAGCGAGGAACTGGTGAACTGCCTACTAAGTCTTAAGCATGGAGAAAACACACTTGTTAAAGTTGTAGATAATGAAGACATTTTAAAGCTTGCAATTTATGCTACCGAGTTTAAAATTAACAACAGGCAAGTCATACTCGTTTCTATAAAAAATATTCAGTACGAATTAGAAGAACAGGAAATTGAATCATGGCAAAAACTAATAAGAGTATTGACTCATGAGATCATGAATTCAATCACGCCTATCTCTTCCCTTTCAACCACCCTCACAACAATTCTGGATGATTTTGGCGAGAACAACACCAACAAGTTTCAAGATGAAGATCTGGAGACTCTAAACGAGGTTAAACTGGCACTTGAAACAATCCATAAAAGAAGTTCCGGCCTTTTGCATTTCGTTGACACTTATCGCAATCTCACCAAAATTCCAAAGCCAAATTTTGGTATTTTTCAGGTACGAAAGCTTTTCGACAATATCCATCGTTTAATGCAGGAAGAAATTAAGAGAAAAGGCATAGAATGTGAGATTAGTATCAATCCAGAAAGTCTTGAACTTTCGGCCGACGAACAGCTTCTTGAACAAGTTCTAATCAATTTAATTAAAAACTCGATTCACGCGCTGGAACACACAGCGAATCCTAAAATTGAACTAAAAGCCTTTATGAACAAAAGAGGCCGAATATCAATTCAAATAAGTGATAACGGACAAGGTATTATAAAAGAGGTACTAGATAAGGTTTTTATTCCATTTTTCACAACAAAGCCAAAAGGCTCTGGAATTGGGCTTAGTCTTTCAAAACAAATATTGCGATTACATGGAGGAACCATTACGGCACAATCAATTCCAAACGAAAAAACAAGTTTCACTCTCACATTTTAACATGTTTTAACACGCCAATAATTTTAAATTAACAATTACTTTCGTTAAATTTATAGAGCAGATCAATCTCTAACCTTTAATTAAAACTTAATAGCGTATGACTAAGACAATCACATTCAATGAGTTAAGAGAAATTAAAGATCGTTTGCCGGAAGGAAGTATGCAAAGGATTGCGAAAGATTTAGAATTAGAAGTAGAAACCGTTAGAAATTATTTTGGAGGTACCAATTTTGATGAAGGTCAAAGTACAGGAATGCATGTTGAACAAGGACCTTATGGAGGCATTGTTGAACTCGATGATACAACTATTCTAGAACATGCGATTACAATGCTGGAAAATCCTTATTAATTAATGCACCAAAAATAAAAGAAGGGCTGTTGAATAATTTCAACAGCCCTTCTTTGTTATTTCCTATCTTATCTTAAAGAGCTTCTTTTCTTTCACTATGCAATTTATTAAAAATAATTGCCAGATTGGAATAAAGCGTAGTATTCTGAACAATAATATCCTCAGGGACTTTAATTCTTGCCGGAGTGAAATTCCAAATTGCTTTAATTCCCCAAGCTACCATCAAATCGGCAACTGTTTGTGCATTTTCAGCAGGTACAGTAATAATCCCCATTATCACATTCATTTCTTGCGACAAATCCCGGAACTGATCAATGTGGAATACTTCAATGTCGTTAATTTTTTTACCAATGGTTGAAGAATTAACATCAAAAGCAGCAACAATATTTAAACCAAAATGTGATAATCCGCTATCATGCAGCAATGCAGATCCTAAAGACCCGGCTCCAACAAGAAAAGCATTATCCATAATGGTAAATCCTAGAAAATCAGACAACACATCAACCAATGCTTTAACTTCATAACCCACCCTGGTTTTCCCAACAATGGCGGTATAGGATAAATCTTTTGTAACCTGTGTGGGGTCAATATTCATGTAGTTTGCAATCTGAGTAGATGAAACAAACTGTTGCCCTTTTCTTAATAAGCCTTCAGCATATGCCAGGTATGACGGCATCCGCCTAATAGTTGGCTCAGGAACCCCCTGAATTTTCTTAGAACTTTGAACCATAATTTCTTAACTTACACCTTAAATGAAAACAAAAATAACCAAGCTATCATTAAAGAAATAATTCCTTAATGATTTTTTGTTATACAAATCTAATTCTTAAATAAATGGCGCTGGGGACATTGCAAAGAATAACATCTTAATTCTTTGTAAACGTGGGCGATATAGGATTCGAACCTATGACCCCTTGGGTGTAAACCAAGTGCTCTGAACCAACTGAGCTAATCGCCCTCAACGGGTGCAAATATAAACAGAAAAAATTACACAGCAATAAAAACAGTAGTTTTGTTTACACGATTTCAGCGACAACAAAGGTGCTTCCTCCAACAAAAACAAGATCATTCTCGTGTGCATTTGCCTTTGCGGCCTCTAATGCTGTTTTCACAGATGAGTATGAATTCCCCACTAAACTATAGGATTTTGCCTTTGCAGCTAGAATATTTTGATCTAATGCCCGGGGAATATCAGCGCAACAAAAGTAATAGCTTGCATTCTTTGGCATTAGTTCAAGAATCTCATCAATATCCTTATCATCAACCATACCAAAAACAATATGCAAATTTCTGTAATCCATCGATTCAATTTGCCCTAATATTTCTTTAATACCAGCAATGTTATGACCGGTGTCACAAATTACATTTGGGTTACTACCAATTGTTTGCCAACGTCCCAACAAACCAGTTTTATTTACGACTTCTGCAATGCCTTGTTTAACCGACTCTTCTGAAATATTCCAGGATTGTCTATTCAGCTCATCAAATACACACAGAGCCGTTCTGATATTCTTAATCTGATAACTCCCTAACAAATCACATAACAAATTTACACTTGAATTATTAGTACATGTTTTATAAATTAGATTACGTTTGCCATCAACGAATTCATACGATTGTATCTCATACTGATCTTCAGAAAATAACAAATCAGAATTCTTATCGGAAGCAATCCCCTTAAAAACATCAATCAATTCTTTCTGTTTCTCACCAATAATCACAGGAATACCTTCCTTTATAATCCCAGCCTTTTCTCCAGCTATTTGGGAAAGTTCGGAGCCCAAAAGACCTGTATGATCTTTACTGATATTAGTGATCACAGAAAGTAATGGTGTAATAATATTGGTGGAATCTAATCTGCCTCCAAGACCAACCTCTACTACAGCAACATCAACCTCTTGCTCAGCGAAATAATCAAAAGCCATTGCAACAGTCATCTCAAAAAAAGAAGGACATAATTCTTCAAACTTGCATTGATGCTTTCTTACAAAATCAACCACGTAATCTTCCACAACAAGCTCTCCGTTTACCTTTATTCTCTCTCGAAAATCACGCAAGTGAGGTGAGGTATACAAACCAACTTTATAACCTGCCGACTGTAATACTGAAGCAACAGTATGTGAAACGGACCCCTTGCCGTTTGTTCCGGCAACATGAATCGATTTAAACTTTTTATGTGGATGATTAAAATATTCATCCAAAGCTAAAGTTGTATCCAAATTAGCTTTATAAGCAGCCTTCCCTGTACGCTGATACATGGGAAGTTTAGTAAACATATAATCTAAAGTTTCTTTATAATTCATTTTCAACACGCTAGTAAATCTGATGATTTTGCAAAGGAAGAATAAAATTTCTTAAATTTTGTGTTACCAGGTTGAACTTCCTACAAAAATTGCTAAATTAAAACTATTAAATACCACCGTTTAATTTAAAACATCAAGTCGGTTTCATAAAACACAACGATTTTTAAAGACTTTTAAACATATAACAAATTAAACACAAGCAGTTTATAATTAAAAGAAACGTCGATATTTTATGCTTGTCTAAATTAACCTCTAACACCATTCATTATGGCTAAACTCAAAAAGATTTTCGTTCTCGACACAAATGTTATTCTTCACGATTTTAATTCCATTTATAATTTTGAAGAAAATGATGTTGTTATTCCAATAACAGTTCTTGAAGAACTTGATAAGTTTAAAAAAGGAAATGACCAAATTAATTACCATGCACGTGAATTCAATAGAGAATTAGATCGGATTTCAGGAGATTCACTCTTTACTTCAGGTGTGCCGTTGGGTAAAAATTTAGGAAAACTATCTATTGAAACGGGAAAAGAATTTTCTCCTCAAATGAAAAGGTCTTTCCAAGATAATATTCCAGATCACCGAATACTAGCTATTGCAGAATACTTACATAATAAAAAAGACAAAAAAAAGGTGATTCTAATTTCTAAGGACATTAACCTTAGAATGAAAGCCAAATCGTTAGGCATTCCTGCCGAAGATTATAAAAATGATCAAGTTCAAGATCTTGATGATGTGATTCGCCTAGGAATTACAACTTTAGAAAATTTTGATGACGAAAAGATCTCCTCCCTGTATAATTCTAACGAAGGGATTACAGAAGAAGAGTTTGGATTCGATAAAACGATTACTGGTCATGAGTATTTTATTCTTAAAAGCAATTCATCCAGCGTTCTTGCACATTTCGACCCAATAACAAAAACAATATCACGGGTTGAAAAACCGAATTCATATGGAATATTTCCTCGAAATGCCGAGCAAACATTTTCGATGCATGCTCTTTTGGATCCCAAAATTTCATTAGTAGCATTAACCGGTCGAGCCGGGACCGGAAAAACATTATTAGCATTGGCAACTGCACTGCAACAAATTGATATGTACGATCAAATTTTTCTTGCACGACCTATTGTTGCGTTAGCAAATAAGGATCTTGGGTATCTGCCAGGCGATGCAAAAGAAAAAATTGGGCCATACATGCAGCCGCTATTCGATAACTTGAGTGTAATCAAACACAAATTTAATATTCACAGTAAAGAGTACCTTAAAATCGATGAGTTATTGAAAGATGATAGATTACAAATTACTCCTTTGGCTTACATCAGAGGCAGAAGTCTTTCCAATACTTTCTTCATTGTTGATGAAGCACAAAACTTAACTCCTCACGAAATTAAAACGATAATTACACGTGCTGGCGAAGGAACAAAAATGATCTTTACCGGAGATCTTGAACAAATAGATTCTCCCTACTTAGATAAGAAATCAAATGGATTAGCATACCTGTCGGACAGAATGCAAGGACAAGACATATTCGCACATGTTAACCTAATAAAAGGAGAAAGAAGTCATCTTGCCGAACTGGCAAGTAATCTTCTATAAATCTATTTATTGCAATACTGAAAAATTTCATTTAAATTAAATAAATCAAATACTTAGAAACGCACTTCAGATTATCGTAAAGGGCTTATATTATTCAAATCAAATAGGTAATATGACTTACTTACTCTCACTGAAAATCTAAACATACTCTTATGAAAATAATGAAATTTGCTGCCATAGATATCGGATCAAATGCAATCCGATTGTTGTTTATGAATGTGCTTGAGGATGGCAGTAATACATACTTTAAAAAATCATCATTAATAAGAGTTCCCATTCGTTTAGGAACAGATACTTTCATTGATAAATTCATCTCTCATGAAAAGGCTGAGAAATTAATTAAATCAATGAAAGCGTTCAGTAATCTGATGCAGGTTCATGAGATTGTGAATTATCGAGCTTGTGCAACTTCGGCAATGAGGGAGGCTACAAATGGTGCTGAGATCATTCAACGAATTGAAAAGGAATCAGGCATTAAGATTGATGTTATCGATGGAAAGGAAGAAGCAAGCATTATTTTTGATAATAAAATTGCAGATACACTTGATCCTTCTAAAGATTACTTATATGTTGATGTTGGTGGTGGAAGTACAGAATTGACTCTTTTTTCAAAAGGAATTTGCCGTTTTTCTGCATCTTTTAATGTAGGAACAATTAAAATTCTTCGGGATTGTGTGCCAATGGGTGAATTTATCCGAATTAAGGAATGCTTATTGGACATCTGTCCGAATTGTGAAAACATTGAAATCATAGGCTCAGGAGGTAATATTAACAGATTAGTAAAACTTGCGGCGCCTAAAAAGGAAAAATTCATAGCATACCAAGAATTTAAAAGTATTTATTATGAGCTTAAAAAATACAGCTACAAAGAATTAATGATTAATTATGACATGAATCCTGACCGAGCCGATGTTATCATTCCTGCAGCAACAATTTTCTTGAGTATAATGGAATGGGCAAAGGCCGAAAAGATACATGTTCCTAAAATTGGTGTTACCGATGGTATTATTCATCAATTATACAAGGAATATAGCTCAAGCAGTCTTTTAATTGATTAAAAAGCAATTCTTTTTCCTAAATTTGCGCAGTAAATAATTTTTATATTTTGAACTATTTCAAATTTGATTTGAGATAGTTCATTTATTTTGGCTAAATACTGAATATCAGCATCTAGCTAACCATCAGTAAGGAAAGAAACTATGTTGCAAGGTAAAAAAGTCGCATTCTACACATTAGGATGTAAACTTAATTTTTCGGAAACATCTACAATTGGTCGTTCATTTAAAGAAATGGGCTTCGAAACGGTAAAACATACCGAGAAAGCTGATATTTATGTTCTGAATACATGTTCAGTTACGGATCATGCAGATAAAAAATGCAGACAAGCAATCAAAAAGGCCATAAAAACCAATCCAAATGCATTTATTGCTGTAATTGGATGTTACGCCCAATTAAAACCAGATGAAATTCTTGGGATTCCCGGTGTTGATCTTGTTTTAGGTGCTAATGAAAAATTCAATATCCTTAAGTACATTGATCATCTGGAGAAAAAAGGTACGGGAGAACTTCATCCCTGCGAGATTGCCTCCATAAAAGACTTCCACTTTTCTTATTCTATGGGCGATAGAACACGTTGTTTTCTTAAAATTCAAGATGGTTGCGATTATTATTGCACTTATTGCACAATTCCATTTGCTCGCGGCAACA
Organism: Labilibaculum antarcticum; assembly: GCF_002356295.1. NCBI lineage: Bacteria > Pseudomonadati > Bacteroidota > Bacteroidia > Marinilabiliales > Marinifilaceae > Labilibaculum > Labilibaculum antarcticum. The sequence goes on from NZ_AP018042.1 coordinate 1,363,968, forward strand.
GCCGCAACATGAGCATAAAAGAAACAGTTCAGCAAGCTGAAAAAGTGGCAGAACAAGGAGCTAAGGAAATCATCTTAACAGGAGTTAATATTGGTGATTTTGGAAAAAGCACGAACGAAACCTTTCTGGATTTAATTAAAGAACTAGAAAAGGTAAAAGGAATTAGCCGTATTCGTATTTCTTCAATCGAACCAAACCTTCTAAGCAATGAGATTATTGAATTTGTTGCTCAATCTGAAAAATTTGTAAACCATTTTCACCTTCCTCTTCAAGCAGGTTCCAACAAAGTATTGAAACTGATGAAGAGAAGATACGACAGAGAATTATTCGCTCAACGTATTGAGAAAATTAAAACCCTACTACCTGATGCCTTTATTGGCGTTGATGTAATTGCCGGAAGTCGAGGAGAAAGCGAGCAGGATTTTGAAGATGCCTACCTTTTCATCAAAGATTTACCAATTAGTCAACTTCACGTATTCCCATACTCTGAAAGACAAGGAACAAAAGCGTTGGAAATAAAAGAAGTAGTTACCATACCGGAAAGAAAAAGAAGAGCTAAAATATTGCATATCCTTTCAGATAAAAAACTGAACGCTTTTTATCAGGAAAATTTAGGCAAATCAGAAGAAGTTCTATTCGAATCGTATAATGATCATGGTAAAATGTATGGATTCACGAAAAATTACCTGAAAGTTGAAATTCCATACAATCAAAACCTTCGCAACAAGCTTACGTTTGTTAACTTGCAAGAGGTAAATTCGAATGGTAATATTTTAGGTGCTGTAATTGATAAAATCCGATTCAAACTTAAACCTATTCTGCAATAAATTACAAACACATGATCGATCTTAAAGAACTTTGTTTTAAAACTAATGACATAGCCAGAAAAGTTGGCACATTCATAAAAGAACAACAAAGCAGAATCAAATCTGATGTTATAGAAGTTAAAGGAATACACGATTTCGTAACCTATGTTGACAAGACAGCGGAAAAACAGATTGTAGCCGAATTGAAACTGATTCTTTCTGATGCTGGATTTATAGCCGAAGAAGGAACAGAGACTCATCGAGCAGAGAGATATAACTGGATTATTGATCCGCTAGACGGCACAACCAATTATATTCACGGATTATCGCCATTTGCAGTTAGCATTGCTTTGCAAGAATACGATGAAATTGTATTGGGCGTGGTTTATGAAATTAGCCTTGACGAATGCTTTTATTCTTGGAAAGGAGCACCTGAAGCCTACCTAAATGGAAAAACAATTTCTGTTTCGAAAGCCAAGTCTGTCGATGCAAGTTTAATTGCTACAGGATTTCCATACTGCGATTACGATCAATTAAAAAAATTCATGGCATCATTGGAGTACTTCATTATTAATTCCCATGGTGTTCGTCGACTTGGTTCTGCTGCTACCGATTTGGCATATGTTGCTTGTGGCAGATTCGAAGCCTTTTACGAATATAATCTTCATCCTTGGGATGTTGCAGCTGGTTCATTTCTAGTTACGCAAGCAGGAGGTAAGGTTTGTGATTTTAAAGGAGGTAACAAATTCATTTATGGAAAAGAAATAATTGCCAGTAATAACCTGGTTCACAATGAATTTAAAACCATTGTTAATAAATACATGAGTAAGTAAGCCGATTATTTCATCCTTGCTTTCTGCAGATAATAAAAAATATATCTCATCTAAATGATAAAGCTTCTTTCCTATATTGTATATGGTCTTGTAAGGCTGATTAGCTACTTACCATTCACCATTCTATACATTTTTTCCGACATTATTTATCTATTTGTTTATTACATACTCAGATATCGAAGAAAGATTGTTACAAGTAATCTTAAAAATTCTTTCCCAGAGAAATCCGAAAAAGAAATTCAGACAATACGAAAAGAATTTTACAGTCATTTCTGTGATACATTTATCGAGACCATTAAACTTTGGACGATAAGTGAAGAAGAAATGAGAAAACGATGCAAGTTCCTAAATCCAGATATTTTTGACGCCTACAAAGCCTCTGGTAAAAGCATTATGACCGTATTGGGACATTATGGGAATTGGGAGTGGCTAACATCATTTGCTGTATGGAAAGATGCCTACTATCTGCCAATTTACAAACCTCTGCACAACAAGGTTTTTGACAAAATGTTCTTGCGTATTAGAGCTCGATTTGGAGCCAAGCCTGTTGCTAAAGATGATACTTTACGCACGATGATTTCTTACCGTAATCAAAATAAATATACGGCTACTGTTTTTATTGGTGACCAAACACCAAACAAAGCAAACCTTAACTATTGGACAAAATTTCTTAATCAGGATACTCCTGTTTTGTTAGGAACCGAGCGCATTGCTAAAAAGTTGGATCAGGTCGTTGTGTTTATTCACATGAAGAAAGTGAAGAGAGGATATTATGAAGTAAACATTATTCCTCTTTTTGAAAATCCTAAAGAAACAGCTGAATTTGAAATCACTGAAAAACACACTCGTGTTTTAGAGAAAATTATTCAGGAAGATCCTGCTTACTGGCTATGGTCACATAGAAGATGGAAGCACAAAAAAGAAGATTCAGATAAATAAAATACAAGTAAAAAACATCGGTAAGAATAAAATGAATAGAATTGGAATCGTAATACTAAACTGGAACGGAAAAAAATTACTAGAACAATTTCTGCCATCAGTTGTTGCTCACTCAGAGCGAGAATGGGCTGATGTTATTGTTGCAGATAATGCTTCAACTGACGATTCCATCGCATTTTTAGCAGAAGAATATCCAGATCTTCAAGTTATCCAACTGGATAAAAATTATGGATTTGCAGAGGGTTACAATAGAGCATTGAACCAACTTTCACATACTTATTTCGTTCTTTTAAATTCAGATGTTGAGGTTACCCAAAATTGGCTAGATCCCATTTACCATCAATTCGAAAAAGACCTAAGCATTGCTGCGGCTCAACCACAAATTAAAGCATTTCACAACAAAACAAAGTTTGAACATGCAGGAGCCTCTGGCGGTTTCATAGATTATTTGGGCTACCCATTTTGCAGAGGTAGAATACTAGATCAGATCGAAACAGATACAAGTCAATACAAATCAGCAACAGATATTTTTTGGGCAAGTGGCGCTTCCCTCTTTATTCGTGCTGATATTTATAAAAAAACGGGTGGATTAGACGGTGATTTTTTTGCACACATGGAAGAAATTGATTTGTGCTGGAGAATCAAAAACCAAGGTTACAGAATTATTGTAGAACCCAAATCTACAGTCTATCATGTTGGTGGAGCCACTTTACCATATAACAGTCCAAATAAATTATTTTTAAATTTCCGCAACAATCTATTCATGTTGCATAAAAATTTACCTGGCAATAAATTCTACTCTATTCTCTTACAAAGAATGATATTGGATGGCATCGCGGCAATTAAATTTCTTTTAAGTGGCGAATTTTTAAATTTTAGAGCAGTATTTAAAGCTCATCTCTCCTACTACTCCATGTTACCAAAAATGAGACAAAAACGAAAACATTTAGTTCCTCTTGTAATTAAAAAGGAGCACAAAGAAATGTACAAAAGTAGTATTATGTTTGATTTCTATTTGAAAAAGAAAAAAGAATTCTCAGATATTACTTTCTAAAAAGAAAATTTCAAATTAACTAACTGCGGTAAATTTAAGACCTATAATTGACACAAGTAAAAGAATTAAAAAGAATATTCTTGAGAAGTGAATAGGCTCACTGAATAAAACGATTCCTAAAATAGCAGTCGAAAATGCTCCTATTCCTGTCCACACAGCATAAGCAGTGCCTAAAGGCAAGGTTTTTATCGCCAGAGCAAGAAAATATAGACTTATTGCCATGGCAACAATCGTCACTAAACTAGGCCAAAGCTTAGTAAAGCCTTCTGCATATTTTAGTCCAACAGCCCAAACGGCTTCAAATAATCCCGCAATAATCAAATAAATCCACGCAATAGCCATAGTTACAATTTTTCAATTACCTGTTCCAAACGAATTCCTCTTGATCCTTTAATCAGAATATACTGATTAAGTAGTTCAGCCTTCTCAAGCTCTGTAATCAAGTCGGAAGTGCTCTTAAATGTTTTAAACTGTTTGTTCGAATTCACTTCCGTGAACATATCTCCAACCAAAAATACATTTTGCAGATTTCGATCTTGAATCAATTGCAGTAAATCCAAATGTTCTTTACGAGAATCAGAGCCCAACTCCAACATGTCACCCAAAATAATGACTTTATTTTTTCGAGACATTCCTGCAAAATTTTCAATTGCAGCCTTCATGCTGGTCGGATTCGCATTATATGCATCCAAAAACAAAACGTTTTTCTCAGTTTTCTTCAATTGCGATCGGTTATTGCTTGGCACATACTCCTCCAATGCTTGCTTTATTTCTATTTCATCAATTTTAAAATATCTTCCCACAGTGACGGCAGCCAATGCATTTTCGAAATTATATGCACCTATCAACTTAGTTTTAATGTATAATTTCCCAACTGACGATCTAATTTCTATAACCAGATATGGTTCAGCCTGTAGAAATTTTGCCTTAGAAAATGCTTTTTCCGAATTTCCATAGCTAATCGTTTCCTGATCATTCAACATTCCAACCAAATAATCATTATCTGCATTTATAAATACCTTTCCTTCGTTCCGATAAAGAAAATCATACAGTTCTTTTTTTGTTTTTACAACACCTTCAAAAGATCCAAACCCCTCTAAGTGCGCTTTCCCAACATTCGTTATTATTCCATAATTTGGCTCAACAATTTCGCATAACTGCTGAATCTCTTCAGGATGATTCGCTCCCATTTCCACAATCCCAAATTCGGTATCATCGCTCATCGAAAGCAGCGTTAAGGGAACTCCAATATGATTATTTAAATTTCCAATTGTAGCTACTGTTCGAAATTTCCGTTTCAAAACTTCATGAACCAATTCTTTTGTGGTGGTTTTCCCATTAGTTCCCGTAATGGCAATAATGGGAATATTTAGGTGTCTTCGGTGTTCTCGGGCTAACTTTTGAAGTGTCAACAAAACATCCTCAACCAAAATAAAGCGATCATCTATTGCATATTCTTCTTCATCGACAATGGCATACTTACAGCCCTTTTCTATTGCGGCCAAAGCAAATTTATTCCCATTAAAATTATCCCCTTTTAAAGCAAAGAAAATTGAATTCGGAACAATCTTCCTGGTATCTGTTACCACAATTGGATGTTCCTTAAATAGAAGATAAATATTAGACAATTGCATTGTGTGTTTTTCTGATTTTGTTCAACGAACAAAATTAGTAATTTCCAACAAAAAACCCCATCCTTTAGAGATGGGGTTTCAAAATATTTTAAAGTAACTACTTTTGATTTGCAGGATGTCCTACATGTGTCATTGCACATCTAAATCCTATATCATCACGAGCTTCTTTCTGATTTAAGAATCGACGAGCACTAGGAGACATCCAGAAAGCACGATCTTTCCATGAACCTCCCTTGTAAACGCGGGAATCATCGGTTACCATTGAACTGAAATCACTTCCGCCCTGACCTCTGCCTTGAACATACATACGACTTGAACCTGCCGCTTGATGTTCTGGATTGTTCCAGGTATAATCCGAAACAATACTTGATTCAACATCACCATCGCGATAATTTCTATTATCAGCAGTTTTGTAGTTTTCACGACCTACTAATTCTTCATCTTTCTGATTTCTATAACGAAGTCTACCTAAACTATCTTTCTCAGCAATATTTCCTTCTTCATCGCGAACAGCAGTTTTAAAAACATTACCTCTGTAAGGATTAAAGTCCGAAATATCTTCTGAAGACATAGGACGATAAACATCAGCAACCCATTCACTAACATTACCTGCCATACAATACAAACCAAAATCGTTAGGCCAGAATGAATTTACCGGAACCGTAATATCTCCAGCATCATTTAAAGCACCAGCAGTTCCCATATAATCACCACGTCCCCGAACAAAGTTAGCCATCATCTTACCACGAGATTTTTTGTCATCATTTCTAACCCAATGTCCATTCCAAGGAAAAATCTTACGATCTGTAATTCTTTCATCTTGTGAATTTCCAATTAAAGCAGTTGCGGCATATTCCCACTCTGCTTCAGAAGGAAGACGATATTTAGGAAGCAACATACCATCACTCCAACGAACCGATCTTTCCTCATTATCAGGATTTAAATCTGTAAGATTTTTATTAACAGCACCTTCATACTGTCCCGCTAAATATGATTCTGTATTGAAATTATTTTCATCACGCTGAGTAGGATCTTCATTCAAGATTCCTCTATCGATAAGGATTCTTTCGTTTACACGATCGGTACGCCATTCGCAAAAGTCTACTGCTTGTTCCCAACTTACACCAACTACAGGATATTCTCCATAAGCAGGATGACGAAGGTAATTGTTTACGTAAGGCTCGTTGTAAGCCAGTTCATCGCGCCAAACTAAAGTATCAGGCAGTGCTTTTCTATAAACCTCAGGGTAAGAAACAAATACCCTCTTAATCCAATGTAAGTATTCTAAATAATCAACATTACGAACCTCTGACTCATCAATATAAAAAGAAGGAACCGTAACTCTTCTTGGAACATTATTCCAATCATACATCACATCCTGTTGTGTTCTTCCCATAGTAAATGTACCTCCCTGAATAAATTTCAGACCAGGACCAGTTTCTTGCTGAAAACCGCTATGATATTCAAAACCTCCATTCTCAGGCTCGTTATAAGCCCAACCTGTGGTTTTCGATTTTTCTCCCTTTCCTACAAGACTTTTCACTTTCGAACAAGATGGTAAAATCATCAGTGAAATTGCAAAAACAAAGAGAATAATGCTCGATTTTAATTTCATAATAGATTGAATGTAGTTTATCTCAAAAATACTTAACTCAACAAATATAACTAAAAGAGTACAGAGTTTATTGTATTTAATTTTACTTTTTTACAAAAATATTTAACATTTACAGTGAATAATTCAGTTCCAAAAAAATCATTGATCGCATGTTGCACGACCTCCCAAACAACTCTATAACTCTAACTGTCTGATACAAAACAAACTTTAAAAAAGCATAAGCTTTAAACCCTAAGAAAAGTCTTCCCTTTATCTTAATCTATTTTCTCGACTTTGTCTTAAGTTTTGCTTATTTTGCATACTTGCAATTCTCGCAAATTGCCAATTGGTTTAATTTAAACGTAAAATACCTGTAATTATCTATGCGTTATCTGGTAATATTGTTATTCTCCCTTATTAGCGTTAGTTTATTTTCACAAACTACAACTCCAGTTAATTTGAATTGGACAGAAAATTTAATTGTCTATCCCAATGGAGAAAAAATTAACACCCTAACTTTTACAGGAGCTTCATTAGATGAGCATAACTCTTGGCTACCAGAATATTCATACCTTCAATTAACAGGTTCAACCAACCAAATATTCACCGTTGAGTTATTTGATACGGAATTTGAATTGTTAAGTTCCACTGAAAGGCAAGTTTTACGAAATAAAACAATTTCTAATAGCATAAACCCCTCAGTTCAATCGGTTAGTATTCGAAAACAAAACTACCTGCAAGTTAAATTCATTCCCATTCGCAAGAATTCATTAACGGGACAATATGAAAAACTCATTCGATTCTCTCTGAAGTTTCAGAGAAAAAGCCAGCCTAAATCTGTAAAACAATCAAAATCTTACCTCACCAGCTCTGTTCTTCAATCAGGAAAATGGGTGAAAATTGCAGTTAACACATCAGCAGTGCATAAAATTACCTACTCCCAATTAATTGATATGGGAATTTCCAATCCGGAAAACATCCGGGTTTATGGTTCGGGTGGTGGAATGCTTCCAAAGATGAACTCGGAAAACAGCATCGATGATTTACCAAACAATTCCATTTACATGGATAAGGGAACTGACGGTATTTTTAATTCTGGTGATTTCATACTTTTTTATGCCAAAGGACCAAGATCATGGAAATTTGATGAAATCTCCAATGAATTTGTTCACGAAAATCATCTCTACTCTGATTTCTCTCACTATTTTCTTACTTCTGATATGGGAAGTCCAACTCTCATTCAATCGGTAAGCTCTTTGCCTTCTTCCAATATTACCGTTTCCGGATTTGATGATTATGCTGTATTTGATCAGGACGACACCAATCTTTTGGAGAGTGGCAGACTTTGGCTTGGCAGTACTTTCGATGTTACAACAAATTATTCGTTCAATTTTTCTTTCCCTAATCTAAAAACTGGGGAACCTGTTTTAGTGAGCACTAATTTGGTGGCCAGATCATCATCCGCAACAAAATTCACACTGCTTTCCGGAACAAGTTCAATTGGCGAAATAGAAATTCCGGCGGTTAATACGGGAAGCTATACAGCAAGTTATGCTTCCAATATCGAACAAGTATTCAATAATTTCACACCTTCCTCGTCTAATTTTGAATTAAGTCTGGACTATGAGAAAAGTTCTGCTTCATCAAAAGGATGGCTGAATTTTATTCGTGTAAACGCCAGACGAAATTTACTTTTCACGGGCGATCAAATGGCATTTAGAGATTCTAAAACTATAGGTGCTGCCAACAAGGCACAATTCGACCTCCAAAACACGAATAACCAGACTCTAATCTGGGATATTACGAATCCTCAATCTATTAAATCATTATCTGCTGATTTCAGTAACAACACAAGTTCATTTATAGTAGACGCCAGTATTTTGAGAGAATATATTGCCTGTGACCCAAAAGGTAATTTCCCAACTCCTAGCGTGATCGGTTCGGTTCAAAATCAAAACCTGCATGCTTTGGACCAAACGGATATGTTGATAATTAGCCCTTCAAAATTTCTATCACAAGCTAGTCAAATTGCAGATTTTCATAAATCCAAGGATAATTTAAAAGTAACTGTTGTTAATCCTGAAGATATCTACAACGAATTTTCCTCAGGTTCTCCTGATGTTAGTGCTATTCGTAATTTCGTGAAAATGTTTTACGATCGATCAACAGACGAATCCGATATGCCTAAATATCTTTTACTTTTTGGTGATGGTTCCTTTGACAACAAATCCGATCGGGAAAACAACACCAAGCAAATTCTCACCTATCAGTCTGAAAATTCTTTAATTCCCACCCAGTCTTTTGTTACGGATGATTTCTTCGGCCTGCTTGATGATGATGAAGGAGAAGCTTCGGGAATGGTAGATCTTGGAATTGGCCGCTTTCCTGTGAACACCACCGAGGAAGCGCAAATTGTCACAAATAAAATTTTAAACTACAACAATTCAGAATGGGGAGACTGGCGAAGCATGGTCTGTTTTATTGGCGATGACGAAGACAATAGCACACATATGAGAGATGCCAACAAATTAGCGGTGCAGGTGGAAACAGATTATCCAGAATATAAAATCAAACGCATCTTTCTCGATGACTATGAACAAATTACCAGTTCTGCCGGACAGGAATATCCTGATGTAAATCTGGAAATCAGCGCAAGCGTAAACAAAGGAAGCCTGATTATGAATTACACTGGCCATGGTAATGAGAACGGGCTGGCACATGAGCAAATATTAATGCTCGACGATATTTTAAGCTGGAAAAATCCTACTAAGCTTCCTTTATTCATGACTGCTACTTGCGAATTCAGTCGTTTCGATAATTACAAAAAACTATCATCTGGAGAAATGATTCTTCTTCGTGATAACGGCGGTGGCATAGGTCTATTCACCACAACTCGTTTGGTTTTCTCCTCACCCAATTTCAGTTTGAACCAAAATTTTTATCATCATGTATTTGATCTCGACTCTGAAGGAAAGCATCTTTGCCTAGGAGACATCATGAGAAAAACGAAAAATGAAACCGGATCGGGAATCAACAAAAGGAATTTTACTCTTTTAGGAGATCCGGCTCTTCGACTGAATTACCCAACTCATTCGGCCAAAACAATACAGATTAACAATGTAGATATCAGCCAGCCAACAGACACTTTAAAAGCATTGAGTAAGGTTCAAATTTCTGGTCAGATAATTGCAAACACAGGTGAGAAACTGAATGATTTTTCAGGAACGGTTTTCTCAACAGTATATGACAAAGCAACAACTAAATCCACTCGGGGAAATGATGAGAATCCATTTGAGTATACAGTCCAAAACAGTATCCTTTTCAAAGGAAAAGCCAGTGTTACCAATGGTGATTTTAATTTTAGCTTTTTTGTTCCAAAAGACATCAATTATCAATATGGAAATGGTAAAATTTCCTATTATGCCAACAGCATGAACTCAGATGCATTCGGATACACCAATAGTATTGTGGTTGGAGGAACAAATCCGAATGCAGATAATGATAAAATTGGTCCTGAAATTGAACTTTACATGGACGATGAGCAATTCACTCCAGGAGGAATGACTAGCTCGTCTCCCCTGTTGTTAGCTATTGTACAGGACTCCAGTGGCATAAATACCGTTGGTAATTCCATTGGGCATGATATTATTGCCGTTTTGGATCAAAAAACAGATCAGCCGTATGAATTAAACGATTCCTATGAATCCGAATTAGATAATTATCAAAAAGGAAAAATTAGCTACCGCCTTTCGGATTTAGAAACAGGCGAACATGAAATTCAAATCAAAGTTTGGGACAATGTAAATAATTCATCGGAAAATGTGCTCGAATTTATTGTCGCAGATAATGCCGATCTTATTCTGAAACATGTACTAAACTATCCAAACCCATTTACAACCAACACGGGTTTCTATTTTGAACACAATCAAGCCTCCAGAGAACTAGATGTTTTGATTCAAATACTCACCGTATCAGGAAAATTAATTAAGACTATTGAAACCACTGTAAATTCGGCGGGAAATCGTGTTGGACCAATTCAATGGGACGGGAAAGATGATTTTGGCAATTCCATTGGTCGTGGAGTTTACTTCTATCGTGTAAAGGTTAGGGCCGATGATGGAAAAGTGGTGAATAAATTTCAAAAATTAGTGATCCTAAAATAATAAAAGCCAAGTTTGACAGTTTATTGAATATATTTGCAGACCATTACATATACTATTATGAATCAAAAGCTAACTCTAATCACAAGCCTGCTAGCCATTTTGTTATTTACAAACATGGAAACTAGCTGGGCACAAAGCTCAACATCAGGGGCCAATTACATTTCGACGGCCGTTCCTTTCCTAACAATTACACCGGATTCACGCGCAGGTGCGATGGGTGATGTTGGTGTTGCGACATCGCCTGATGCTAATTCGATGCATTGGAATCCGGCAAAATTTGCCATGATTGATGGCAACTATGGAGTGGCAGCATCCTATACTCCTTGGTTAAGAGACTTGGTTGAAGACATGAGCCTTGCCTATTTAACCGGATACTATCGTTTGGATAAGAATCAGGTAATTGCTTCTTCTCTTCGATATTTTACTTTGGGTGAAATAATCTTTTTAGAAAGCCAGGACGCAACACCTATATCAAGAAACCCAAACGAGTGGGCTTTTGATATTGCCTATTCAAGAAGATTAACCGATAATATATCAGGAGCTATAGCATTTAGGTACATACGCTCGGATCTTACCCAAGCTCAATATGTTGCAGGAGTTGAAACGCAGGCTGGTAATGCATTCGCAGCTGATATTTCCGTTTACTATCAAAAAGAATTTACAAGGAATCGAAAAGATATGGTATGGTCATGGGGCCTTAATATCTCAAACATCGGTTCTAAAATCAGCTATACCACCGATGATGAGAAAGAATTTATTCCTACAAATCTTAGATTTGGTTCTGCCCTTAAATTTGAACTGGATCAATATAATTCACTTACAATTGCTGCCGATTTCAATAAATTATTAGTTCCAACCCCAGCAAATGGTTCTCTTCAGAATGGTGAGGATGACGGAACTGTTATTGTTGGCGGTCAAACTTCCAATAAATCTGTTATGAGTGGCATTTTCGGTTCATTTTCTGATGCTCCAGGCGGAATGAGTGAGGAATTTAAAGAAATGACCTGGTCACTGGGATTTGAATATTGGTATCAAAATCAATTTGCTTTACGCGCAGGTTACTATTATGAGAACGAAGAAAAAGGAAATAGAAAATATTATACTGCCGGTTTAGGAGTGAAACTAAACATGTTTGATTTGGATTTTTCGTACTTGATTCCTTCAACTCAAAATAATCCTCTAAAGAATACTTTGCGCTTCACAATTACCGCAAATATTGATAAAATTGTAAAATAAGATGAAGATTAGAGTAGGATTTGGTTACGATGTTCATCAATTAGCCGAAGGTGAAGAGTTTTGGCTCGGAGGCATCCAATTAACGCACAGTAAAGGTTGCGTTGCCCATTCAGATGGTGATGTTTTAATTCATGCTATTTGCGACGCACTGCTCGGCGCCTCCAACTTGCGTGACATTGGTTTTCATTTCCCTGATACATCAAGTGACTTTAAGAACATCGACAGTAAAATCCTTTTGAAGAAAACGGTTAAACTAATCACCGACAAAGGATTTTCAATTGGAAATATTGATGCAACAATAGCCTTGCAGCAACCTAAAATAAAGCCTTTAATTCCTGAAATGCAAAAGGTGCTTTCGGATGTAATGGAGATTGATTTAGAAGATTTGGCGATAAAAGCAACAACAACGGAAAAACTTGGTTTTGTTGGCACCGAAGATGGCATTGCCGCTTATGCTACCGTTTTAATCCAAAAATTATAATACTCAGTAATTTTAATTAGTTAAAAACCTTCCATGAAGTAATTTCAGGAAGGTTTTTTTTGTGAAAAATAAATTAGCATTATCGCCAATTGCTATTTGATAATTTCCCCATTTTGCTATATTTGTTGTATATAGATATATAAATACTTAATTCGCTCCAAAATGAGAAAGACAGTTGTTATTGGTGCCAGCTTAAACGAGGAAAGATATTCAAATCAATGTGTGCGTTTGCTGCGGGAAAATGATATCGAAACCATTGCTGTTGGAAACCAAGAAGGTGAAATTGCAGATGTTAAAATAATTGTAGGCCAGCCTTTTGCAGACAAAGTTGAAACTGTTGCTGTTTACCTATCTCCAAAAAATCAAGAATCGTATATCGATTACATAATAGGTTTGAAACCGGAAAGAATCTTATTTCCTCCGGGAACAGAAAATCCAGTTTTCTATCGAAAAGCAAATGCTTTAGGCATAGAAACAGAAGAAGCATGTCCTTTGGTAATGCTTCGTACCGGAGTTTATTAGTCGACTAACAGAAGAGAGACACCGCAATCAGCGTGTTTTAATCAAAGAGGAGGTTATACGTTCGTCTAATCTCCTCTTCAACTTGCCCGACACTAATTGCCCGACTTCTCCGTAATAATTCTTTACCATCCAGATAAACCAATAAACTAGGATTAGTGTACAAACCTAATTGTGCCGCAACTTCCGGATGCTGCGCAGTATCGATATGGAAAGCTTTCAATTCAGGAAACTCTTCCTGCATCATACCACTTATTTTGGGTGACAATATCTGACACACACCACAAGAAGGTGCGGAAAAATAGATGTAAAAAGATTCCCTCTTCTCTTTCAATACTTCCAATTCGGACAATGATAAATTCATAAGGCTAATTTCCTTTAAAACAGAAATAAATATACTAATAAAGACAAGTGTGACTCAAAAATAGCAGGAAAAATCCAACTCATAAAAAAAGCTGTTTCAAAAAATGAAACAGCTTTCTTTATATCTTATTAAGAATAGTATTATTCTTTTTTACGAGTTCTTCTTTTTGGCTTTTCAGCTTGTTCAGCCTTTTCAGCTTCCTCTAAACTATTGTCGTAATCAACAATAAAACGATCTACTAAAATACGTCCACAGTATTCACAAACGATAATTTTTTTACGAGAACGAATATCCATTTGACGCTGTGGTGGAATTTTTTTAAAACAACCTCCACATGCATCACGCTCAACAGTTACAACGGCAAGACCATTTCTTGCATTTGAACGAATCCGAGCATAAGCTGTTAATAAACGCGCTTCTATTTTTTTTCTAAAAGAAACAGACTGTTCAACTAGTTTTTCTTCTTCAATTTGAGTTTCTGATACAATTGCATCTAACTCATTTTTTTTGCCTTCCAAATCAACCTTTCTATCAGAAAAAACTTTATCTGAGTTTTCAATTACAGCTTTTTTGGTGGCTAATTCTGAAGTAAACTCTCGAATTCTCTTTTCGCACAATTCAATTTCTAAATTTTGAAATTCAATTTCTTTTGAAATAGAATCAAACTCACGATTATTGCGAACATTCATTTGTTGAGCTTCATACTTTTTAATCAGTAATCCAGCTTCTTTAATTTCTTGTTTTTTCTTCGCAATAGTTTCAACCAAATCTTTTACTTCATTGTTTAGATTGGCAATCCTAGTATCAAGACCAGCGATTTCATCTTCCAAATCCTGAACTTCCAATGGAAGTTCTCCTCTTAGCGTTCTAATTTGGTCTATTTCAGAATCGACACACTGCATCTCGTACATTGTGCGTAATTTTTCTTCTACTGAAATATCCTTAAAATCTGAAGCCTTTGGATTTTGTGTAGTCATATGTTTTACAAATAATTTATTGGATTCGAATTTATTTCTGAAATATAGACCGCAAAGTTAGGGAATTTTTTCTTAACTATCTCATAAAAAATATCTCTCGTAAATTGTTCACTTTCGTAATGTCCGATATCGGCAATTATTATCCTTCCTTCGGCATCAAAAAACTCATGATATTTAAAATCTCCCGACACATAAACATCAGCCTTTTGGCTGATAGCCTTGCTTAATAAGGAGCTTCCACTCCCTCCACATACGGCAACAGTTTTTATTTCCTTTTTACATATTTCGGTATGCCTTATGCAAGCGCACCCGAAAATCTCCTTTATTCTTTTTAAGAATAACAGAGGCTCTTCTGACACTGAAAGTTCCCCAATCATGCCTAATCCGACTTGATTGTTGTCATTTTCAAGTTGATAAAGATCATAAGCGACCTCTTCGTATGGATGACTTTTGAGCAATGCAGAAGTTATTTTATTCTTTAGATGTTTAGGAAAAACAGTTTCTACACGAACTTCCGGTTCAAGATGCAGTTTTCCTTTTTCGCCTAAAAACGGGTCTGTCCCTTCTCCAGCTC
Source organism: Labilibaculum antarcticum (assembly GCF_002356295.1). Classification (NCBI taxonomy): domain Bacteria; kingdom Pseudomonadati; phylum Bacteroidota; class Bacteroidia; order Marinilabiliales; family Marinifilaceae; genus Labilibaculum; species Labilibaculum antarcticum. The sequence goes on from NZ_AP018042.1 coordinate 1,379,142, forward strand.
GAAAGCTTCCTATCCCTTCGCTAGTATAACTGCACGAATCGTAATTCCCAATGCTTCCAGCTCCTGCTACAAATAAAGCATCTCTAACTTTCTGAGCATAATTATTTGGAACAAAGGTAACCAACTTATAAAGATCTTCGCTAACAGGCGATAGGATTCTTCTGTTTTGAAGTCCTATTAAATCACAAATACGATCACTAACACCGCCTTTTACAGAATCTAAATTAGTGTGTGCGGCATAAATGGCAATATTATTTTGAATGGCAAGAATTACTGTTCTTTCCACATAGTTATTCCCGTTAAAACGTTTTAATCCTTTAAAAACAATTGGATGGTGAGCAATAATTAAATTCGCTCCTTTTTTTACAGCCTCCTCAACAACACTTTCCACTACATCCAAACAAATAAGGACACCTGCAACATCCGAATCATAACTTCCAATAAGCAAACCTGCATTATCGTACGATTCCTGATAAGTCAAAGGAGCCATTTCCTCAATAGATGAAACAATATCTCTTACTTTCAATTTCAATTAAATTTAGTTTTTATAATTCTTCTTTAATCTCCAAAAGAAGGTTTTTTATTTCTTGCAAGCGGGTAACAACAGCAAAATTATTCTCTGTATCCTCCTTATTTTCTTTCAGCTTAAGCTGAGCTCCCTTAAGAGTCATTCCCCTTTCTTTTACCAAATGAAATATCAAATGAAAATTATCAATATCTACTTGGGTAAAAAATCGATTTCCTTTCTTATTCTTTTTCGGTTTTATAATATCAAATTCCTTTTCCCAGAATCGAATCAAAGATGTGTTTACCTGAAACATATCAGCTACTTCGCCAATGGCGTAATATAGTTTTTCGATTTTTTTTTCTTTGTAAGGCACCGATGTTAAGATTTAGATTTCACAAACCAGATAAACTGTATGGAAATGAATAAATTAGATTTATTTATCAACTAAAGTAACAAATAAAATGGCACGAAATAATAATTCCCGTGCCACTTTTTTATGTTTTCCTATTTTATTTAGATAGAACTAATCCATTGTTTGACCAGTGTTCGCTGCATAAGCAACCATACTGTCGTATTCATCGGCTGTTAAATCATTAAAATAATAGTTAATTGGATTAATTGTCCTATTGTTTTTTCTTACTTCATAGTGTATGTGCGGTCCGGTTGAGGAGCCTGTATTCCCAAGGAATGCAATAACCTCACCACGTCTAACTTTTTGTCCCCTTTTAACGTTGTAATCGCTAAGGTGGGCATAAACCGTTTTATATCCATAACCATGATCGAGAACTACTTTTTTACCATATCCTCTTTCAGAACTACAATGAACAATTACTCCATCACCGGTAGCATAGATAGGCGTTCCAATTGTCCCATTAAAATCCATCCCATCGTGGAATTTACGGGTTTTATAAATTGGATGAATCCTCCAACCGTAACCAGATGAAATTCTTCCAAAATCTTTTATCGCAATTGGCATAATCGCTGGAATGGAAGCAAGCATTTTAAACTTGTTTTTCACCATAACCTCAACATCATCGTATGATTTAGTTTGAACATACATTGATTTTGCGAGACGATCGATCTTTTTGTTGGTAGAAATAACCAATTCGGAATTTTCCAGATTCTCCAGGTTAGAGTATCGGTTTACACCACCATAACCCGCTTTTCGGATGTTTGAATGAATGGGTTCTGCCTCAAAAATTACTCGGTAAATATTATCATCCCTTTGCTCAAGATCAGTTAAAACGTTTTGAAGTTTTGCCAATTCTGAATTAAGTCGAGTATATTGAGTAACTAATTGTTGATTTTCACGAATTAGAGATCTCTCTTTTGGTGAACCGAAAAAATAGAACAACACAACAACCATAACAATTGCGAGTACTGAACTTGAAGCCATGTGTTTAAGGACGTTAATTATCTTCGTCTTAAAATTGACTTCTACTTTTTCGTAACTAATAGACTCAGGGTTAAACTGATACTTAGTCTTCGCCATGTAATATTTTTAGATTGAGTTTATAGAAAAAAGCCTAAACTTTTCTTTCTACACAGGTAACAAAATTAAGGAAATAATCTAACTTTGCAAGCTTAGGATACAAATCACATTGACTCAAAATATTATGCAAATGAATTCTAACGAAATCAGACAGGCATTTTTGGATTTCTTTGCCTCCAAACAACATAAAACTGTTTCTTCGGCACCAATGGTAATTAAAGATGATCCGACTTTAATGTTTACAAATGCTGGAATGAATCAGTTTAAAGATATATTCCTGGGTAATACACCAATTAAGTACAAACGAATTGCCAACTCTCAAAAATGTCTGCGCGTTTCGGGGAAACACAACGATTTAGAAGAAGTTGGTCATGACACTTACCATCACACAATGTTTGAAATGTTGGGTAACTGGTCATTTGGTGATTACTTTAAAGAAGATGCAATTAATTGGGCCTGGGAACTTCTTACCGAGGTATTTAAACTGCCTCAAGATAGATTGTACGCCTCTGTTTTCGAAGGAAGTGATGATGATAAGTTGGGTCGTGATGATGAAGCTGCAGAATTATGGAGCAAATTCTTACCTACCTCACAAATTATAAATGGAAACAAGAAGGACAACTTCTGGGAAATGGGTGAAACCGGTCCTTGTGGTCCTTGTTCCGAAATTCATGTTGACTTACGCAGCGATGAAGAACGTAAGTTGGTTGCCGGTCGTGATTTGATAAATCAAGATCATCCTCAGGTAATTGAAATCTGGAATCTTGTATTCATGCAATACAATCGTAAAGCTGACAGCTCTTTGGAACCTTTGCCTCATCAGCATGTTGATACAGGTATGGGATTTGAACGTTTGTGCATGGCTATGCAAGGGAAAACATCAAACTACGATACCGATGTGTTCCAGCCAATTATTCAGACAATTGCAAAAATGAGCGCTAAGAAATATGGAGAAGATGAGGTAATTGACATTGCTCTTAGAGTAATCTCTGATCACATTAGAACCATTGCTTTCGCCATTACCGATGGACAATTACCATCGAATAATAAAGCGGGATATGTAATACGAAGAATTTTAAGAAGAGCTGTTCGTTACGGCTATACTTTCCTTGGCTTTAAAGAGCCATTTATGTATCGTTTAATTCCGGTACTAATTAAGGTGATGGGAAATCATTTCCCTGAACTGGTGAAACAACAAAACTTAATTGAAAAGGTAGTGATGGAAGAGGAAAACTCTTTCTTACGGACTCTTGAAAACGGAATTCGCCTTTTGGATCAAATTATTGATAAAACTAAATCGGAAGATTACAAAGTTGTCTCAGGTAAGGTGGCTTTTGAATTGTACGACACCTATGGTTTCCCTTTAGATTTGACTGAATTGATTTTGAAAGAAACCGGTTTGGTTATTAATCGCAGAGAGTTTAACGATGAAATGGAAGCTCAGAAAAATCGTTCCCGTTCAGCAACATCTGTTGATACCGGCGATTGGGTTGAGATTTTGAAAGATGATGTAGAAGAATTTGTTGGATACGATTACCTGACTACTGATGTAAGAATTACTCGTTACCGTAAAATATCTTCGAAAGATAAAGATCAATTTCAATTGGTTTTCAACATCACTCCTTTCTATGGTGAAAGTGGCGGACAAGTTGGAGATACTGGATATATAGAAGCAAATGGAGAAAAAATCTCTATTGTTGAAACAAAAAAAGAAAACGGTTTAATTGTTCATTTCACAAAAGAATTACCAGAAGATCCGACTGTAGTATTTAAAGCAGTAGTCAGCGAAAGCAAAAGAACTCAAATTGCAAACAATCATACGGCAACTCACTTAATGCACCACGCACTTCGTGAAGTATTGGGTGAGCATGTGGAGCAAAAAGGATCATTAGTAAATCCTGATCATTTGCGTTTCGACTTTTCACACTTCCAAAAGCTAACCGAAGAAGAAATTGCCAAAGTAGAACAAATCGTGAATACTAAAATTCGCGAGAATATTTCTATCGAAGTAAAGAACAACATCCCAATGGCCGAGGCGGTTAACCTTGGTGCAATGGCTTTGTTTGGTGAGAAATATGGCGATTTGGTTCGTGTTATCAAATTTAATGATTCGATAGAGCTTTGTGGTGGTACTCACGTGAAAGCCACTGGTCAGATTGGATATTTCAAAATCACATCGGAAAGTGCTATTGCCGCTGGTGTTAGAAGAATTGAAGCGATTACATCTGTAAAAGCAGAACAATTTATCAACGATAAGTTGAATACTTTAAAGGAGATTGAATGCATCTTTAAATCAAATCAGAATCTGATTAAAAACATTACTGATTTGATGAATGAGAATTCAGGTTTGAAAAAGGATTTGGACGGTTTTGTAAAAGATCGCCTGAAGATCGTTAAGAATGATTTGAAAGGGAATATTTCAATACTAAAAGATGTGAACATTATTGCTGAGTCAATTACTGTTGGCAGCGCAGGAGACATTAAGGATATCGCCTTTCAACTAAAAGGAGAAGTAGACAATCTTGTGTTTATTTCCGGTGCCGATTTAAATGGAAAAGCAAATATCACCATCATGTTCTCGGATAATTTGGTAAAAGAGTACGATTTAAATGCCGGAGCAATTATTCGTGAAGCTGCCAAAGAAATTAAAGGTGGTGGTGGCGGACAGCCTTTCTTTGCTTCAGCTGGTGGTAAAGATCCTAAAGGATTAGAAAAAGCCATTGAAGTTGCCAAAAAAATGGTTCTTCATAAGATTGAAGGATAAATTAAGCGCTCAATTTTAGAGATATAGAAAGCGACTGCCGAAAGGGGGTCGCTTTTGTTTTGCTCTGTTCACTCATCCTATTTTTACAGATTAAAATATGGGAAAAAACAAAATCGGCATTGATGCCCTAAGCCTGTCTGTAAATTGAAAATTATTGATTGATTATCTTCAAATGAACTCATATTAGCAATTCGGAACAAAAAACGGACGTATTAGCATGCTACTACCCCTTTTATTATCAATAAACAGTCGATTTTGCAGTGAATTGCATGCCGCCGAAGAGAAATTACTCGCATTGATATTCAAATGCACAATGCCGAAGAAAATTTGATCACATTTATCTTCAAATCGCCCATTTCACATCAGAAACACCCAAATTTGACATCAAATCGATCATTGCCGAAGAGAAATTGATCACATTGATATTCAAATGCACAATGCCGAAGAGAATTTGATCACATTTATCTTCAAATCGCCCATTTCATATCAGAAACGCGCAAATTTACCATCAAATCAATCATTGCCGAAGAGGAATTACTCACATTGATATTCAAATGCACAATGCCGAAGAGAATTTGATCACATTTATCTTCAAATCGCCCATTTCACATCAGAAACACCCAAATTTGACATCAAATCGATCATTGCCGAAGAGAAATTACTCGCATTGATATTCAAATGCACAATGCCGAAGAGAATTTGATCACATTTATCTTCAAATCGCCCATTTCACATCAGAAACACCCAAATTTGCCATCAAATCGATCATTGCCGAAGAGGAAGTACTCGCATTGGTACTGAAAGGCACAATGCCGAAGAGTGTAAGCATCTATGAATGTATTCAGGCTTGAATAAGGAAAAGCGGTCAGTTCTATTTCCCAATGAGATCTGCGGATCCGAGACAATTCACAAATTGCCGACCCAATTAAGCTTGCTGACTGTAAGTATGAACACTGAATTGTGCTGATGGAAGGTAGTTAACTCCAAACCAGCAGATCAATAACAGTACGAAAGCCAAAGCAAGAATCCATAAAGAAGATTTAAATTTTGATGGCATATGGAGTCGACGATGAATGTAGACCAAATAACCCAGCCAGGTGATGAATGCCCACGTTTCTTTCGGATCCCATGTCCAATAGTGTCCCCAAGCTTCTTTTGCCCACAAAGCTCCGAAAAGCAATCCCAGCGTTAGAAAAGCAAAGCCTAGATATACCAGATTATCTGCCATCAGCATAATTTTAGGCTGCAGCTGTCCTTTGTATTCCTGATACAAGCCCCGCATGGCTACCAAGGAAGATGCAGCCAAAAATGCATAGGCAAAAATATAGACTACTACATGTGGCACAAACCACGGACTCTGCAATGCAGGCATTAAGGTTTTAGAGAAATTTTCGGGATGTATGTAGTTGATAAAAAGAAAGAGCAATGATAAAGCCAGACTGTAATACAACATCCAGTTGTAACGCCAGCGCCAATAGGTTATAAAGCCAATTACTGGCAAAAAAAATGCATACCACAAACGGGTTTCGCCTAATGTTCGCATTGGAGGCCGCTCCAAACTAATCCATAAAAAGCCAATAAAAATGGCAATGCTTGCAATTCCCAACAGCACCAATCCGTTTCTAATTAGTTCGCGTTTGGGAATAAAAGCAGCCAGCAACCAAGTACTTGCGCTAACTCCTGCCGCCAATAAAAAATGATTCCATATCATGGGTCAAAACTTTAAATACAACAATTAAAAAACCTGCTCATTTTAATTTGAAACACCGGTAAGCGTTTCCTCATTTTTCACTTTATTGCCCCGCCAAAACATATATACCGAACCAATCATCATCATAAAAACACCGATGTAGACAAATATTTGCCATGGATCTTTTACCACTTCCACAATGCTTTTGGTAGAGTAAATCCCCATCTTCTCATCGTAGCTTAATTGATATATTTTCCAGCCGTTAACAGTGAAAGGTTTATTCACTTCCAAAGTTTGTTCTTGCTTTTGTCCATCGGGCGTATAAATGCTGACCTCTGATGAAAACTTTTTAGGTTCGGGTACAGTCATCAGCACTGAAAATCGTTCATCAATTTTTAAAGATTCATGAGGTCGATTAAAGCTACCGCAACTGATCCATCCTGAAATGGTATCTTTAGCTGGGGTAATCACTCTCACCTTTGCAGCTGGTGCAGCTCCCAAATCAACCAGAAAATAGTACCTGTCTCCTGCCCGCCCCGATGTCACAAAAAACTCATCAACAATAATTTCCCAATCGTGAAGCTTACATTTTAAACCATCCTCGATCATGATCAGAGATGGTTTACTCGCTTCGTAAAGTGATCCCGTTGTGTTGTCAATCACAGCTAATTTGGGGTGAAATTCTTCAATTTTAAAATCGTTCAGTTTTATAGCCAATGGCAAGTCCATGTAGTTTCCTTTATCATCGTAAGCTCTTCCTTCAATTTGATTTTCATTCAAATCCATTCGAAGCCTCTGAAGATCTCCCGAGCCTAATCCTGCAGCAAAAACGGTAATCCACAATCCCAAATGACTGCATATAAACCCCCAGTTTTTCAATTTCAAAGGAAATAGTTTTTGAATGACCACCATTCCCAAAACAAAGAGCAGATAAAAATTAATGATCAAAAACGGTATCGAACTTGTCAATCGATTCAAGCCAAGTCTGCTCACTAATTCTCTGTTTTCCATTGGCGTTTGAGAGGTTACACCCATGATAACAACCAAAAAGCTTAGAGCAGCTATGGCACCTATGGAAGCAGGAATCCCCGAAAGGAATTTGAATATTGCTTTCTTCCTGATCAGTACATACACCATCGCAATCAATAAAATATAAACACTTCCAAGAATCAAATTTTGAGGAAATACGAGTGAACCAAAAGAAGCACTGCCAACAGTAAATTCCAGAGCAAATCCGATAAGGAGCAAGCCAAAAGCCAACAAAAAACTCTCGGAATATCCCCAAGGTGATTGCCATAAGGTTTTTGTATTTTTAGTCATATTGATTTAAGATGATTTAGTAAATAGTGTGAAGTCTTAGGAATTTGAATCCGATAAAAGCACATCGACAGTTTAAATATAAAAAAATATGCCGCCCATACAGGACGGCACATTCAATAAAAAATCTATTTATACTCAAAAATTGAGTCTACATTTTTACTTCATAGGTACTTTCGCGTTCTTTCGCTTTTTTCTCCCACTCAGGAATAAGATTTTTCTTAAATTCTGCTTTCTCCTTGTTTAATTTATCAATATCAAGACCAATAAATTTCTGAGCTTTTGCTTTAGTAGCAATATCCGGGTAAGAAACCTCTTCGTTAAATCCGTATTTGGCGAAAATTCTTGCCAATGAAATTCTTGCCTCTTGAGCACGAACGATACCAGTAGAAATTACACGTCCGATTTCTGTTGGTGCATGGAAAGATCCACCATGAGAAGCCGCAGCATAATCCCAACGCCATTGTCCATGACGAATATCCATCAGTACAGACTTCATTTCCGCTTCAGTAGCACCCAAATCCCAGGCTTTTGCAGCTTCAACGTGAGCACGCACTAGTAATTCTTCTAATTTATCGCGATTTCCGATAATCTGATCCTGACGGGTATATACGTTCTGAATCAATTTATCAGTCTCCTCGCGGTGACAAACCTGACAAGAATTAGATACGTTATTCAATGGAGATTGAATGTGGTGATCAGTAAATTTCTGTCCACCTTCTGATTTGTACGGCATGTGACAATCAGCACAAGAAACACCACGATCGGCGTGAATCCCTTTCGAATAAATTTCATAGCCCGGATGCTGAGCTTTCAACATAGGCGCTTTACTCAATTTATGAGTCCAATCACTAAACTCGATCTCATCGTAATACTCTTCCATTGCCTCTACACTAGTACCTTTATCCCAAGGTAAAGTTAGATAATTAGCTCCTTCAACACGTTTCTTATCGAAGTAATACTCAACATGACACTGAGCACATACTAAAGAACGCATTTCCTGATGAGTTGCTTTGCTAATATCTTTTCCCTGACGCTCAAAAGCTTCGATTAAAGCTGGACGGGAAATTCTTAGATTCATAGTTTCTGCATCGTGACAATCTGCACATCCAATAGGATTTACAATTTCGGATCCTTTTCCTGCCCATTTTCCTTTGTAGAATTCGGCAACACCAATTTCGTTCATCAAACGTGGTACATCCGGACCTTTACAAGTCCAACAAGTTGCTGGCATAGGACCATCATTTTCATCTGTAGGTCCGCCGGTGCGTAAAATATTTCTCACATCATCAATTGCATAGTAGTGACCACGCCCTTGATTGTATTCTTTTGAAAAGCCGTAACCAGCCCAAAGAACCACTAATCTAGGATCAACATCTAACATATCAATCATTGCACTACCATTATATTTACTGCGGAAAGTAGTATCTGCTGTTTCGTAATAGGTTTCGAATTCTCTTGGGAAATTTTGTCCCCAAACTTCGTTACGTGGCTCCCACTGATCGTGCTTTACTTGTGGAGTATAAGCAAATACTGATTCTGCTCTACGTTCCATTATTGATGAAGCTAGCAATCCAAGCAGGAATACAACCACCAATGTAACCAGGAAGATCGCCCATCCCAACATTGGTTTTTTGCCTATAGATTCTTGTATTGGTTTCATATGCTTTAGGTTTTAGGTTTTATTTGTTTTTTAATTTTGATTCTTTCATATATTCTTGCAACCAATCCGGCACCGGACTTTGAGGCAGTGGCACTCTAGCATTTGGAACACTAGACAGACTATTTACCCGACCGTGAGGAACCTCTCGGTGACATTCCCAACAGACACGATCTTGTGTGTTGTGGCCATGATTTGGCACCAGTGCGGCTAGTTTGGGATCAGTAAGCGTTTGACTGTGGCAACGAATGCAATTCTTATGAACCACCTTCTTGCCTTCCTCCAAAATAAAAATTACTTCCGGTTCCATTCGCAGGGCAAACATACTTGCATGACGCAAGCCATCTTTTGCCTTAAAAAAGTACTTGTTAAATACATTGTTATGCGGAACATGACAATCGTTACAAGTAGCAACTTCGCGATGGGAACTGTGCTGGTATGTGGCAAATTGCGGAGCCATAACATGGCAATTCACGCAAGTCTCAGGCTTGTCGGACAAGTATGATGCTGCCTTTGAAAGGTAGAGCACATAAAAGCCAAGTCCGACAAATATTCCCAGAGACACCAAAACCGGTAGTTTCCATTGTGGAGGCGGTGTTAGAAATTTGAATAGTTTTCTCATTAGCAAAAGTTTAGAAATATTGGGTTTGCTTTTGGCATTATTTTTTTAAGAAATCAGGAGTAAAAACAATCATTACCCATCCCCAGTTCTGAGTTTCATCTTTGTCGCCCCCTTTTAATGCCTGCATTGAATCGGCAGCAAACAGATGAGAGTAACCTGCTTTAAATACTACATTATCTGAATATTTGTAACCAACAGAAAGATCAACCTCAGTACCTAAATACTTATCTTGCTTCTCAGATCCACTATACAAATCAGCCTGTGAAGAGAATAAGTGAACAGCAGTAGCAAAAGAGAACTTGTCTTTTCCATAGTTTACACCACCATAAATATCCTGAAGTCCAACATTCCCAACATGGTTTCCAACATAGAAATAATCCATGTGACCGTTGAATTTATGATTGGTTCCGAATAATGGAGTAAATGAGTTATAATCATCAGTTTCATCAGAATCTGTTCCCGAAAGAACTTCAACGCCAACATTCCCTTTCCAACCAGCACCAATAGGGAAATTCATTCCCAAGTTAAACATGTGAGCACTTAAATCCTTACCAGAAACATGTTCTCCTGTTTGGGCATACACTGAACCTGTGAAAGAAATTTTACCCGGACGATAATTCATGATTGTACCGAAAGTTTGGTTATATCTTGTCTCCAAATCAAGCTCGGTAGTACTTACATCTGTTTGCATACCAACATTCATAAACAACAAGCTGAAATCGAACTGATCACTTTTACGGTTGTACCATGCAAACTGCATGTTCTTATAATTTCTAGTATATAATGTTCTTTTAAGATCTTCTGAATCGTTATTAACAGCCAAACCAACATGGAACTGACCATTTTCATCTGTTTTCAACTTTAACAAAGCCAAATCGTGACTTCTGGCCTGTTGCGCCCAACCTACATTGCCTAAAATTCTTGAGTCATCATAAACCAATTCCTGACGACCTACTTTTAAAGACAAACTCTCATTGAATAAGATCTCTCCCCAAGCTTCGTGAAGCATCAATTGATTTTCATCAGACATGTTCAACTGTGCAACATCTCCCCAAACTCTCACATCCTGCACCGACAATCCAACACGAAATTTCGCATCATCGTAGTTTAAATTAAGACGCGTACGCTGAGAGGTAAATAAAGCAGCATCATCAGTAGAATTAAATAATGTCTTTAAGCCGTGACGATACTCAGTACGTGGACGAAGTTCTCCTTTGAAAGTCAACTGTGCCATTGAAATCATAGGCACTAATCCCAGAAACAGGATTAAGAATAAGCGAAATGGTTTTTTCATAGTTTAGGTTAGATTAGGAATTCAAACAACTGTGTTTCACCACAGTAATTATATAGATTAGAATGCAATACTAAGTAGATTAAAGCTTTATTTCAATATGAAAAGACTATTTAAATTTATTATATTTAAATTTTAATATCTTTTTATCTTTTAATATTCTTGATATTCAAGCTATTCATATCCATAAGGACAAGTATAGCATGAAAGTAATTTATTTTTAATCTTAATAAACATAAGGCACACATGGAAACATCCAAAGAATTAACTGACAAGTATTACAGACATTTATCTTCTATAATGCAGACAAATATCAGAATCTCGTAAAGAGATCATCTTACTCACAACAAGTTACATGATTCACATGAAAAAGCCTCATAAAATGTGCTTAACAAGCCAAATTGCAGTGTTTTGAATTTATAAAGAAAAGCGTATCTTGAACTCCCATATTCGGAAACTGACGAAACATAAGGCTTTATTCCGAATAGCACTTAAATTCCTTAACCGAAATAAAATATCACAACAATGAATAAGTTTCTGAATTTCCTATTCTCTATGCAAATGATGGGAGTTCTCATCATTTTATTTGCTTTTTCAATTGGAACAGCAACCTTTATCGAAAATGATTTTGGAACTCCTGCCGCCCATGCCTTGGTTTATGATGCCTGGTGGTTTGAGTTAATGTTGCTTTTACTAACCATTAATTTGGTTGTGAATATTTTCCGATACAAGCTCTACAAAAGAGATAAGTGGTCAATATTACTGTTTCACGCAGCGTTTATTATCATTTTTGTTGGTGCTGGTGTAACACGATATATTGGTTATGAAGGCAATATGCACATTCGTGAAGGACAAACGACCAATCAGATTACCACATCGAGTTCTTACATCGATGTTCAGGCGCAAGCGAATGGCAAGATCAGCCAAACCAGTGAGAAAATCACTGTATCATCAGTAAAAACAACCAAGTATAGTGATGATTTGAATATCAACAATAAAAATGTTGAGGTAACACTTAAAACAATGATTCCCAATGCTCAGTCAACCATTTCACAAGACATGAACGGTGCGCCGATTATGGAGATGGTTTCAGTTGGTAATGCCGGTATGGCGGGAATTCAGGATTTTACTCTAGGCTATAATGAGCAAAAAAACATAGGTGGTAATCTTTTAGCATTTGGAGGTAATCCCAATGCAAATTCTATTGTTTTCGATTACTCGGATAGTTTGAGAATGATCAGCCCATTTGAATTTTCAGAAGTGAACATGATGGGTGGAGATCCAATTCCTATGACGGCCAACAAATGGCATGTTGTATCCCCGAAAAAACTATACGATTTAAAAGGATCTAAAATTGTAATCAAAAACTTTTTCCCTGCTGCGAAATACAAATACATACAAGGTGAAGATAAAAATGCTCCTACGGTATTGGTATTTGATGTGAAAAGCGGAAATGAGCAAAAAGATCTGATTGTAAAAGGGGCCAGTAATTATGTTGGTACGCCAAGCAATTTGATGATTAATGGCATTAATGTTACCGTAGCTTACGGTCCCAAAACCATGGAACTCCCTTTTTCTTTAAAACTAAATAAATTCATCTTAGATCGATATCCTGGTTCAAACAGTCCATCATCATTTGCAAGTGAAGTAACTCTTGTGGATAATGAAAAAGGCATTGAACAAGATCACCGCATCTACATGAATAACATACTAAAACACGAAGGCTTCAGATTCTTCCAGGCATCATACGATACCGATGAAAAAGGAACCGTTCTTTCGGTAAATCATGACCTTTGGGGAATGCTGATTACCTACTTTGGTTATTTTGTTTTGATGCTGGGAATGGCATGGTCACTGATTAGTCCGGCTACCCGCTTTAAAGCACTAGGGAATAAATCGAAAAGTTTGAAAACAGTAGTACTTTCAGCTTTCCTTATTCTTGGAAGTTTACTACCCGCTTCGGCACAAAATCAGGTGCTGCCAATTGTACCCCTAAAGCAATCGCAAGATTTTGGGAAACTGTTGGTGCAGGATAATGGAGGTCGTTTCGAACCCATAAACACCATGTCAAGCGAAGTGATTCGAAAAATCACCAAGAAGAATAAATTTCAAGGATATCCTGCCGATCAAGTTTTTCTAAGCATGATTGTAAATCCTCAGCAGTGGCAAACTGTTGATATGATTAAGGTTGGAAATTCTGAATTGGCGAAAGAACTTGGTATTTCAGGTAAGTATGGATCGTTTAGACACTTTTTAGACGCACAAGGTCAATACAAGCTTTCAAAGAAAGTACAGGATGCTTACTCAAGAAAACCATCACAACGTACAGGTTACGACAAGGAAATAATTTCGGTTGACGAAAGGGTTAACATTAGCTATATGGTGTTTACAGGTGAATTTTTAAAAATATTCCCTGATCCGAACGACGACATGCATGCCTGGTACAATCCAACTGCGGAACTAGCTATTACCGGCGATGATTCTTTGTTTGTAAAAAAGTCAATCCTCTTGCTAGGACAAGCATTAAACAACGGCGATTTTGCAAATGCAGATAGTTACATTTCGGGAATTAAGACTTATCAAAACCGATTTGGACAAAATGTGATTCCATCTCCAACCAAGCAAAAAGTTGAGATTCTATACAACAACACCAACATTTTTAAAAGGTTATTCCCATACTATTTACTAATTGGTTTCTTTTTAATCGTGTTTCTGGTCATCCAGATTATCAATCCTAAATTCTCGGTGAAGTGGATTATGCGTGCAGCCATGCTGATATTAGGAATTGGCTTTATTCTGCATACCTCCGGATTAGCTGCCAGATGGTACATTTCCGGTCATGCACCCTGGAGTAATGGATTTGAATCGATGACCTATGTAGCCTGGGCTTGTTTGCTTTCAGGATTCATATTTGTAAAGAAATCGGATTTTGCCTTAGCGGCAACATCTGTTCTTGCAGGTTTAACTCTTTTTGTAGCACACTTAAGCTGGATGAGTCCAGAGGTTACCAACTTGGTTCCGGTGCTTAAATCGTACTGGCTAACCATTCACGTGGCCATTATTACTGCCAGCTACGGATTTCTTGCCCTGGCGGCGATTTTAGGAATGATTAACCTCTTTCTATTCAATTTACAAAACAAGAATAACATCGATAGAATTAAGAGCACTGTCACAGATCTTACTCGTATTAGTGAAATGACCATGACCATTGGTTTGTATTTCCTTACCATCGGAACTTTTCTGGGTGGTATTTGGGCCAACGAATCGTGGGGACGTTATTGGGGTTGGGATCCAAAAGAGACTTGGGCACTGGTAAGCGTTTTGGTATATAGCTTTATACTGCACATGCGTTTTATTCCCGGCTTAAAATCGGTTTACTCCTTTAATATTGCTTCAATTTGGGGCTACAGCTCAATCTTAATGACCTATTTTGGTGTAAACTACTATTTGGCTGGTATGCATTCATACGCAAAAGGAGATCCTGTTCCGGTTCCAACCTGGGTGTATTACTCGGTTGCAATTGTTCTGGCACTTAGCTTCACTGCTTACTACAACTATAAAAAGCACAATCCTGAGCCTGAACCTGAAGAGGTGGAGGCATAAGAAAAACACATATCAAAGTTTAAAGAGCTTCACTTGCGTGAGGCTCTTTTTTTATGCCATTTCCTAGGGATTAATACCTGAGACAATAATCAATATATATCCGTAAAATAAGCTACTCACCCCTCTGTCCTGTGGACATCACCCCTTAAAAGGTGTAGAAAACAAAAAAAAAGCGGGAATCTTTTCAGATTCCCGCTTTGTCTTTTTCAAGCTTGTATTTATGCTTTATTCGTTGTAATCACAAAAATGATGAGTGGCTCGTCGGTGGTATTTTGCAACGAATGAAATCCCTCCTTGCTCACTGCCGTGATATTTCCTTTCGTGATTTTGGTCGTTCTTATTTCTCCATCAACACCAGCCTTATCGGAATAATTACCTTCACCATGCATCACCACATAAACCTCTTCTTCTCCTCTTGGGCCATGATCGTGAAATCCGGCCTGATCGTGCTTGTTCAAAAAAACCATGAAGCAACCAATCCTGTTATTGATCAACTCACCTGCATCGAACATTTGCAAGAGGTAAACGATCCCCTCACCGCCATACATTGGCTGACGAGGATCTACTCGTACAACTGATCTTTTATCCTGACCAAATGGTATTACCGAAAGATCGATGTACTTCGATACAATATCAATTACCTCATCGGCTTCCAAGACTTTATTTGCGTCTTTCATCATCATACTATCTAATGGAGTTTACGACCGCTGTCAGTTTACAGAAATCAAATGAATATCGAAAATTAAAACAGAACCTCCAGGAATGCCTCTGGTATCATAATTTCCATATCCTAAATGGGCAGGAACCAAAAGCGTTCCTTTTCCACCTTCTTTAAAATAAGTGATTCCTTCGGTCCATCCTTTTATAACTCCCTTCAATGGAAATGAAATACCTCTCTCACTACTCTCGTCAAAAACTTCCCCATCTAAATAATATCCTTTATAGGCAACCTGAACAGTTGATGCACTGGTAGGTTTTACTCCTTCTCCGGCCTCATCAATCGCATAATATAAACCAGACTCACACTTTGTTGCTTCCAGTTTATTTGCCTTTATATAATCCGTAATCTGCTTCTCGTTTATAAGCGAAAAATCTTTCTCAGGACCACTTGAGCATGAAACCAAAAAGGCAAATGCGATGGCTAATAAGCTATACTTCATTTTTTCTAAAATTTAATTTATGGCTTAGCGTAATATTGAAAACCTATTCATCAATTGAAATTAGCTTCACTTCATAAATAAGAACTGAACCACTTGGAATACCATAGTAAATATCACTATAACTCCCATAAGCCAAATGAGCTGGTATAATTAATTTCCCTTCACCGCCTGCTTTAAAATAAGGAATTCCCTCGGTCCAACCTTTTATTACCTCTGCAAGATCATATTGACGACCACTAACACTGCTTTCAGTAAAAACGGTATCATCAAGAAATGAACCTATGTAAGAAACAGTAACAGTAGATGTTTCTGTTGGAAATTCTCCAGTTCCTTCCTCCTCAATAATGTAATACAAACCAGAATCCGTTCTTGCTGCAGTCAAATCTTTATCTTCTAAATAAGTTGCAATTTCTGCTTGGTTTCTATCTGCAATCATCTCATCAGAAAACACAGTAATCTCAAAAACAAGAACAGATCCACCAGGAACTCCATTGCTATCTTTGCTACCATATCCTAAATAAGAAGGAATTAACAACGTTCCTTTTCCTCCTTCTTTAAAATAACTAAGTCCTTCTGACCAGCCTGCAATTACTCCCTGCAAATTAAACGAAACCAATTCTCCTTTGCTATCATCTAAAACTGTACCGTTGGTATAAGTCCCTTTGTAGGTAACGGCAACATCAGATGTACTTGTTACTTGTGCTCCAGCACCTTCTTCTTCGATTACATAATACAAACCAGAATTACTTCTTGTTGCATTTAAACCATGTTCCGCCACATAAGCAACAATCTCTGCTTCATTCTCTACCCTATAATCTTTTTCATCATCCGAACTCGAACATGAAACCAAAAAGGCAAATACGATGGCTAATAAGCTATACTTCATTTTATTTAATATTTATGGTAAGATCTACTTTTTCAAATAAGAACTACTCATTAATCGAGATCAAATTAATATCAAAAATAAGAACAGAACCACCAGGTATCGTTGAATAGTCGTAATTACCGTAGCCCAAATGAGCTGGAACTAAAAGTATTCCATTACCACCTTCTTTAAAAAAGGCGATACCTTCAGTCCAACCTTCGATTACCCGATCCAAACCAAAAGAAACACCATTTGTGCCACTTTCATCGAAAACTGTTCCATTCAAATAATAACCTTTATAGGCCACTGTTACATTAGAAGTTCCGTTTGGCTGTTCTCCCGTTCCCAGTTCATCAATAACGTAATACAAACCAGACTCGCTTCGGCTTGCATCTAAATTGTTGGCAATAACATAGGCGGCTATATCTGCCTCGTTTTGTTCTGTGTAATCAATCTCCTCTTGTGGTTCACTATTATCAATATTGCTGCTGAGATCGCAAGAAACTAAAAAGGCAAAACACAGGGCTAATAAGCTATACTTCATATCTATCTATTTTAGTAAGAAAAACAAATATAGTAAAAAGTGGGAATGCTGCTTACTAATCTCAAAATTGTGCTTGTAAGATTGCAATTTTTAGGAAACACCATGGCATGTCCTTACTGTTTCACACCTCTTTTTTACCACTACACCTTCACCCTTATTTATATGTAGACACTTTTTAAATTATCGGTGAAGGACAACAATCCAAACGATTTGCCGTAAATTCATCTAAAACCGCACTTATGTCGAGATCTATACACGTTCTGTCCTTAGTCTTGTTTGTACTTATTGTAGTAGCAGCAATTGTAGTTCTAAGTTATTATGGATTCACGTACTATCATCTGAACATTGAAGAACGATTCTATCATTCCGATCATCAGCTGCTGAGACCAAGCGGAGTGCTCGGGCATGGATTGGGAATTATTGGTTCGTTACTGATTATTACAGGTGTGTTTCTGTATATGGTTCGCAAGAGAATTGCCCGGTTTTCGAGAATTGGCGTACTAAAATACTGGCTCGAATTTCATATTTTTTTGTGCTCGCTAGGACCTGTTCTGATCCTCTTCCATACAGCCTTTAAATTTGGAGGCATTGTCTCCATTTCGTTCTGGAGTATGGTGGCAGTTGTAATCAGCGGAATTATTGGGCGATTCATATATATTCAAATTCCCAGAACAATAGAAGGTCGGGAATTGAGTTTATTAGAAGTAAGAGATACTAAAACCGACGTAGGAGAACTGCTGAAGAAAGAGTACAATTTGAATGAGGAAAGCCATCAAATTATTGTAGCATCGGTGGCTGGAAATTCAAATAACACATCGGGATTACTCCTATTTCGATTGATCAAAAAAATGAATCATGATCGAAAAACCTATAAAAAAATAGATTCAGAACTGAAACGAAACAAACTCTCTGGCACCGAACGAAAGAAAATTAAGCGTTTAGTGATTAATGAAATTGTACTAAATCGAAAAATTGATCGATTAAACTACATGCAGAAACTTTTCAAGTACTGGCATGTTGCCCATCTGCCATTTGCACTGGTTATGCTGGTTATTTTACTCATTCATGTAGCAGTTACAATCATTTTCGGATACAAGTGGATATTCTGATTATTAGAAGTAATTAGTAATTAAAAATAAACAATCTCATCTCTGATTGCAATTTGCTCCTCAGATTATAGAATAAATACCTCGTCCTAAAACAGAAGCTTAAAAAATGAATTTATTACTTGAGGAAATAATAATTTACGGCTCCGTATTCTTGCTTTGTTTGTTGGTTGTGTTCATTTACATCCGAAAGCAAAAAAGAGAATCGAACATTGTTGAGCAAAAAATTACGCAAGCCAAAGCTGATGGATTGTATGAACCGGTATCACTTCATCCGGTAGTTGATCAGCATTCCTGTATAAAGAGCGGTGCTTGCATAACGGTTTGTCCGGAGAAAGATATTCTGGGAATCCGAAATGGGAAGGCTACCGTAATTAATGCGTCTCAATGCATTGGTCATGGTGCGTGTTTTCATGCCTGCCCTACCCAAGCCATTAGTTTGTGTATTGGTACCGAAAAACGTGGCTTCGAATTGCCTCATGTCGATCAGAATTTTGAAACCAATGTACCAGGCATTTTTATTGCCGGCGAATTGGGTGGCATGGGCCTAATAAGAAATGCAGTTGAGCAAGGCAGACAAGCCATCGAGAATCTGACCAAGAGCATCAAAAAAAATAGCAAAGCCGAATACGATGTACTTATTGTTGGAGCAGGACCAGCGGGAATATCAGCATCCTTAATGGCAAAGAAAAACAAACTGAAGTTCATCACTTTGGAGCAAGATAGCCTTGGTGGAACCGTTTTTTCTTTCCCGCGATCGAAAATTGTAATGACCTCCCCTATGGATCTTCCCCTTTACGGAAAAGTAAAGTTGTACGAAACAAGCAAAACAGAATTGCTCGAATTATGGGAAGATGTACTTGGTAAAAACGAAATCAGCGTAAGCGAAAACACAAAGGTTGATGCAATTGAAAAGAAGCACGATTTTTTTAGTATTCGCACAAAAAATGGGGAAGAATATACCTCCCAAACAGTACTAATTAGCATTGGCCGGCGTGGTAGTCCGCGCAAGCTGAATGTAAACGGGGAACATCTGGAAAAGGTTGCGTACCGATTGCTTGAGCCTGAAAATATCTCCAACAAGAATATTTTGGTGGTGGGTGGTGGCGATTCGGCCATTGAATCGGCTCTGCTTTTAGCAGATCAAAACAAAGTGAGCTTATCGTACCGAAAAGAATCCTTTAACAGGCTAAAGCCTAAAAACAGTGAGCAAATTAAAACTGCAATTTCAAAAGGCAGTATCGATGTAATCTACAATTCTAATATTGATCTGATAAAGGAAAATTCTCTTACGCTTTCGATTACTGATTCGGAAGATAAAATTGCCATTGATAACGATTTGGTTTACATTTTTGCCGGTGGCGAATTACCCTCTCAATTCCTGAAAAACTCGGGCATACAAATCACCAAGAAATTTGGCGATGCGATGTTGAAACATTGAAGGAAAGTCTGGAAGAGTCTTGAAGAGTCGAAAACGGTCGAACAGTCAAACAGTCGAACAGTCGAAGAGTCAAAACAGTCGAACAGTCGAACAGTCGAAACAGTCAAACAGTCAAAACAGTCGAACAGTCGAAACAGTCAAACAGTCAAAACAGTCGAAGAGTCGAAGAGTCAAAACAGTCGAACGGTCGAACAGTCAAAACAGTCGAAGAGTCGAAGAGTCGAACAGTCGAAGAGTCAAAACAGTCGAACGGTCGAACAGTCGAAACAGTCAAAACAGTCGAACAGTCGAACGGTCGAACAGTCAAAACAGCCGAACAGTCGAACAATCGAAACAGTCAAACAGTCGAATAAATGATAAAACATACCCTCTTCATATTACTCTTGCTTGTTTCACAAGTTGTTCTTGCTCAATTGTCGCCGGGTGATTTAGCAAAGCCTCATGCCAACTTAGAAGGACTTTCGAATTGCACCAAGTGTCATATTTTGGGCGAAAAGGTAAATAACAGCAGGTGTTTGGATTGTCATACTTTACTCAAAGAAAGAATTGTTTCGAATAAAGGTTATCATGCATCGAGCGATATTAAGGGGAAAGAATGCGTTGAATGTCACAGCGATCATCACGGGCGAAAATTTGAAATGATTCGCTTCGACAAAAACACCTTTAAGCATGACTTAACAGGTTACGAATTGCAGGGAGCGCATCTGAAACTAAATTGTAAAGAATGCCATCAAAGCAAGTTCATCGCTGAAAAGAAGATTGCCGAAAAAGATTATACATACATGGGATTGGAGCCCAAATGTGCGACTTGCCACACAGATGTTCATCAGCAAACGCTTTCGAATAATTGCAATGATTGTCATGATCAGAATCAGTTTGCGCCTGCTTCAAAATTCAATCATAAAAGCACCCAATTCCCTTTGTTGGGCAAACATGAAAATGTATCCTGCGAAAAATGCCATCAGGTGGATACAAAAAACAAGAAGAAATTTCAGCAGTTCGCAGGCATTAAATTCAATTCCTGCACTTCCTGCCATACCGATGTTCACAATAACAAATTCGGGCCAA
Source organism: Labilibaculum antarcticum (assembly GCF_002356295.1). Classification (NCBI taxonomy): domain Bacteria; kingdom Pseudomonadati; phylum Bacteroidota; class Bacteroidia; order Marinilabiliales; family Marinifilaceae; genus Labilibaculum; species Labilibaculum antarcticum. The sequence continues at coordinate 1,400,273 of NZ_AP018042.1, forward strand.
ACTGTACCGATTGCCATACCGTTAACTCATTCAGAACGGTAACAGCACTAAGCAATTTCGATCACAACATTGCCGATTTCAAACTAACCGGCAAACATCAAAATGTAGATTGCAAAAGCTGTCACAAAGCTTCTTACACTGCACCAATTGCACACAACCGTTGTTCCAACTGCCATCAGGATTATCACAAAGGGCAGTTCGCCAATAAAGGTGCATCGCCAGATTGCAGGGATTGCCATAGCGTAAATGGATTTGTTGGTTCAAGTTATACCATCAATCAGCACAACAAAAGTGAGTTTCCTTTGCGGGGAGCACATTTGGCCACTCCATGTTTTGCCTGTCATCAACAAAATGAAAAATGGCAATTCCGAAACATCGGTAAAACCTGTGTCGATTGTCACACCAACATTCACAAAAACTTGATTAGTGATGGTTTTTATCCCAATCAAAACTGCACAGTTTGTCATCAGGAAGATGCATGGACTGAGATCGAATTTGATCACAACTTAACCGCCTTTAAATTGAAAGGAGCTCACAGTAAAAAAGACTGTCGCGCCTGTCATTTCAGCAAGAACAATCAGGGCGAAGCCACACAAAAATTTAGTGGATTTAATAATCAATGTTTGAGTTGCCATAAGGATGAACATCAGAAGCAATTCGAAAAAGAAGGCAAAACCGATTGCCTAAACTGCCACCATCATGAGGATTGGAAGATCGCCAATTTTAATCATGATAAGACCGACTTTAAACTGGAAGGAAAACATGCCACTGCTGCTTGTTCGGCATGTCATAAGCCTCTGGAAATGAATCAAAGCTTTTACACGCAATATAAATTTAAAGATTTCTCATGCGCTACTTGTCATCAATAATCTTGATTTTATCATTTTCGCTCAATGTATTTTCCCAATCACCACACGGGGAAAACATGAAAATGGATTGTGAAACCTGCCATACTCAGGAAGGCTGGGAGGTTAACCCAAAGACTTTTACTTTCGATCATCGGAAAACAAACTTCCTGCTCGAAGGTCAACATCAGGTAACTGATTGTAAATCGTGCCATACTAATTTGGTATTTTCCGAAGCACAAAATGAATGCATGCAATGTCATACCGATGTTCACAGCAGTACGCTGGGTTCCGATTGTGCGCAGTGTCATACTTCACAATCGTGGTTGGTGACCAATATTACCGAAATTCATCAGCAAACCAGCTTCCCCCTTTTTGGTGCTCATGCCTTAGCCGATTGTTTCGATTGCCATACTTCCAATAACTTTGCGCAATTCGAGCCTTTGCAGGTGGAGTGCATCAATTGCCACCGACAAGATTATGCGGCGGCAACCGAACCCAATCATGTTGCAGGAAATTACTCTACCAACTGTGAAGATTGTCACGAAATGGGTGCTTTCCAATGGTCATCCGGCGGTTTCAACCACGATTTTTTCCCTTTAACGGAAGGTCATGCCATTAGCGATTGTTTCCAATGTCACACAAATAATAATTTCTCATCGCTCTCCACCGATTGTTTTTCATGTCACCAAACAGATTACAATTCGAGCACAAGTCCGAACCATGTTTCATCCGGATTGCCACAAAATTGTGAATTGTGCCACAGTACAAAAGTGGGTTGGAAACCCGCCAGTTTCGACACTCACAACGATTACTATGTGATACAGGGAGCGCACAATAGGATTGCCAGCGATTGTTTTGCCTGCCATGAAGGCTCCTACTCCAACACGCCAAATTCCTGCGTTGGATGCCATCAGGCAGATTTTAATCAGACCACAGATCCGGCACACATTACATCTGGTTTCTCTACCGATTGTGAAACCTGTCATTCTCAGGACGCCTGGGAACCTGCGGCTTTAAATCACAACGATTATTATGTGATACAAGGTGCACATACCAGCATTGCAACGGATTGTTTTGCCTGTCATCAGGGAAGCTATATTGATACTCCAAACACTTGTTTCGGTTGTCATTCCGATGATTACAATCAAACAACCGATCCGGCTCATCAAGCAGCTAATTTTCCAACGGAATGCACTGAATGCCATAACGAAAATGCATGGGAACCTTCCACTTTCGATCACGATGGACAGTACTTCCCGATTTACAGCGGAAAGCATCAAAACGAATGGAATTCATGTGTCGATTGTCACACCAACGCAAGCAATTACGCCATATTCTCGTGCATTACTTGTCATGAACACAATCAGGCTGACACCGATGATGATCACAACGAAGTGAACGACTACGTGTACCAAAGCACCTCTTGCTTATCCTGTCATCCGAACGGAGACAGTGACTAAAAGTGATTCAAGAGGATAAAATTGATTATCAGAATATAAGAGAGAGAAAATTAATAGAGTTAAACGGAGATAGAAATGAAAACTTTACCAGCAATTCTCGTGATTATTTTGCTTTGCCTAAGCCCCTCGCTTAGGGCACAGGAAAAGTTTTTGGAAGGTGAAGTCTCCTACCAAAGCTCGCAAAATACCTATGTGAAATTTTCAAATACCGAAGCACTTTCCATTGGCGATACGCTATATATTAAAAAGGATTCTGATTTCGTTCCCGTGTTGCTGGTCAATAATAAATCATCCATATCGGTAATTGGAATTGCAATTGGAAGCATCAAGCTTGCCAAAGGCGATATAATCATTGCCTTTACGGCAGATGAAAAAACACCCGAAAAAGATATTATTCTGACTGAAGATTCCGAATATAATATTGAGGTTGTTGAAAAAACAACACCAGCACCCAGAACCAAACAAGAATTGAACCGGGAGGAACAAATCAAGGGTAAAATTTCAGCCTCATCCTACTCCAACTTGTCCAGTTCATCGGGTGGCAGTAATCACCGTATGAGATATAGTTTATCGATGAATGCTAAAAACATCGACAATTCTAAAATTTCTGCCGAAACCTACATTCGCTTTTCGCACAATTCAGGCGAGTGGGATGAAGTAAAGTCGGATATTTTTAATGCGCTAAAAATTTACAATCTGGCCATACGTTACGATGCCAACGAGAGCACCAGCATTTGGCTGGGGCGAAAAATTAATCGGAAAGTTTCTAACATTGGCGCCGTTGATGGTGTGCAGGCAGAAAAGAAATTTGGCAATTTCTCGCTGGGACTTATTGCAGGCTCGAGGCCTGATTACCAAGACTATTCTTTCAATTTTGATTTGATGCAGTTTGGAGGATATCTGGAGCATAGCATCAAAACAAAAGTGGGAAGCATGCAAAACACAGTATCCTTCTTCGAACAAAAATACAAATCGAATACCGACAGACGATTTGCCTACTATCAGCACAGCAATTCTCTTTTGAAGAATTTGTTCCTGTTTGCCTCTTTTGAAGTTGACCTGTACAAATTGGAAGAAGAAGTTTCGAAAAACACTTTCGATTTAACCAGCATGTATCTTTCTTTGCGATATCGGGTAACGAAACAGTTATCGCTTTCGGGTTCACTCGATAGGCGCAAGAACGTGGTTTACTACGAAACCTTTAAAAGTCTGGCTTTTCAGATATTGGAAAATGAAACACGTCAGGGAATTCGCTTTCGGGTAAACTACCGCCCAACGAATCGTATTTCGCTGGGGGCAAATATCGGTCATCGTTCCCGAAAAAGCGAAGTGGAAGATTCTAAAAACTTATATGCCTTTGTTTCTTATCGCAACATTCCGGGAATTAACAGCAATGCTACTTTATCAAGCTCCATTTTGCAGACTCATTATTTAGATGGACAGATATACAAACTAAGACTTTCCCGAGATATTATTCCGGGCAAACTATTTGGAGGCATCAACTACAGCTATGTTAATTATCAATACAAATTCAACGATAGCGAATTGATTCAGCACATTGGTGAAGCAAATATATCGTGGCGAATCGATAAAAAGCTCTCCTTCTCGGCCAATTACGAAGGCACATTTCAATCGTCGCAGAATTACTCAAGGCTATATTTGAATTTGATTAAGAGGTTTTAATTTGAGTGCAATACAAACCAGACAGGTCTATTTACATGATGTAAATAGACCTGTCTGGTTTATAAGAGATGTGTTTTTAATGCCCCAGCTAAAGCAGGGGACAAAAGGAAATAAGACCGAATCATTTGTTCTTAAACCTCACCCCGGCCCTCTCCTGAAGGAGAGGGAGTTTAAAAACCAAAGCTGTTTTCTCTTCTCCTTCAGGAGAAGGATAGGATGAGGTAGCTAGACAATTCACCTCAATTCGCTCCTGTAAATTTGCAATTTACAGCTAAGGTGCTTAGGATTTACAATCCGATTTGAAACAAAAGAAATTAGAAATTTCTTACTCCAGCTCTTCTAATACAGAAACCTGACAGGTCTATATACATGATGCAAATAGACCTGTCAGGTTTTATAAGAGATGTGTTTTTAATGCCCCAGCTGAAGCAGGGGACAAAGGAAAAGACCAAACGATTGTCATTCTGATCCCGATAACTATCGGGACGAAGAATCTATTCATTAAAATAAGATGTTTCGACAAACTCAACATCAGACTGCATTACACCAGAAAATTAGATTTTGAAGCACTTGCGGGCTAAGTGCCAAGAAATTGGATTTCGGAGCTCTCGCGACCTGCATTGTGCGAGGAAATCCGGTTTTGAAGCACTTGCGGACTGTAAGTGCCAGGAAATTAGATTTTGAGCTTCTCGCGGCCTGCATTGTTCAAGGAAATTCGGTTTTGAAGCACTTGCGGGCTGCAAGTGCCAGAAAATTAGATTTTGGAGCTCTCGCGGGCTGCAAGTGCAAGGAAATATTTTAGATTGTTCACGAAACTGTGTCTGAAGGCCTTAATTAATAAGGAAGTAATCAAATCATTTGTCGCCTGCTTTTGTTGGGGCAAACAAAAAAAACACCCCTCTGTCCTTCGGACATCTCCCCTTAAAAAAGGGAGAAACACCTCAACAAATAAATCCTTCCTTTTTAAGGGAAGGTGCCGGCAGGCGAAAGGGTGCAGTGTGAAAATTACAATTAACAGAATTGTTTACTGCTTTTGTTGGGGCAAACAAAAACCACACCCCTCTGTCCTTCGGACATCTCCCCTTAAAAAAGGGAGAAACAGCTCAATAAATGAATCCTTCCTTATATAAGGGAAGATGCCGGCATTATTTCTTACGAATCAACCACAAGCCAACGAAGGTTAAGAGTCCGTTTATCATCAACAATTCGAATCCAATAGGAACACCAAATTTTGTCATTGCAATATCTTTAATCGCGTAGCAAATAACTGGAGCTAATATTGCTATAAAAGGCACTAGTTTGTCTTTCACCTGCAGTTTGGTGAACAGGCCAAAGGCATATAATCCCAGCAATGGACCATAAGTATATCCAGCAATGGTGAAAATAGCAGATATTACGGAATCGTCGTTAATGGCTCTGAAGATTAATATAACTACGAGCAGTAACAATGAAAACAAAATGTGCGATCGGAATCTTAATTTTCGGGTCTGAACCTCATCATTTTCATCTGCACCTAAAATATCAACAGTAAAAGAAGTTGTTAGTGATGTTAATGCGGAATCGGCACTTGAATATGCGGCAGCCATCAGTCCAATTAAAAAGAACAAGCTAACCACTGGTCCTAAATGTTGTGTTGCCAATATTGGAAATAGATCGTCTCCTCTTTCAGGAATTGCAATGCCTTCGTGCTGAGCAAAAATCAGTAACAAAGCACCTAAAATCAGAAATAAAAAGTTGGCAGGAATAAAAGCAAAGCCATACCAATACATGTTCTTTTTGGCTTCGCGCAGATTTTTGCAACTTAGGTTTTTCTGCATCATGTCCTGATCCAAACCTGTCATTACGATGGTAATAAAAGCTCCTGTGAAAAATTGTTTAAAGAAGTTTTGGGTGCTTTTCCAATCTCCAAACTCAAAAACTCTTGAATAATCGCTTTTGCTGATGGTATTGGCTAAACCAGAGATATCCATATTTAGCTTATCCATTATCAGGTAAATACTAACTCCAACCGCCAAAAGCATGAAGAGAGTTTGAAGTGTATCGGTCCAAACAATTGTTTTAATTCCGCCCCTAAACGTGTACAGCCATATCAGCAATATGGTAATTAAAACAGTTACAAAAAACGGCACATCCCAAGCATCAAAAACTGTAATTTGCAGAACATTTGCCATCAGAAACAATCGAAAAGAAGCACCAATGGTTCGGGATAATAAAAAGAAAGAGGCTCCTGTTTTATACGAAGTCTTACCAAACCGGCCATCCAAATAGGAATAGATTGAGGTAAGATTTAGCTTGTAGTAAAGTGGCAACAGAATATTTGCCACAACAATATAACCCAGCATGTAGCCAAAAACCATCTGCATATAGGTGAAATCGATAGACTTTACCCAACCCGGAACCGAGATGAAAGTAACGCCGGAAAGCGAAGCTCCTACCATACCAAACGACACCACATACCATGGCGATTGTTTGTTGCCAACAAAGAATCCTTTGTTATCGGCCTTTCGACCCGTAAAATAAGAAATGAGTAGTAAAAGGCAGAAATACCCAACTACAACAAGCAGAATAGAAACTGGCGACACAGGCTAAATTTTAAAATGTAGATCAAAAATAGAGAAAGCATTCCATATTGCCCACAACATTTGTTGCTGAAAAGAGAATTCCAAGTCTTTTTTCCTCGGATTTTGCTACTTTTGAAGTAGACTAAAGAATCGATCGTAAAATGAGTTACACCAATTTCCCTTCCAAGCTTCTTGAGAATGCTGTTGCTGAGTTTTCAAAACTTCCTGGTATAGGAAGAAAAACAGCATTGCGTCTTGTTTTGCATTTACTGAACCAACCCAAAGAGGATGTCAATCTATTTGGTTCTTCAATTATACAACTGCGCAATGAAATTAAGCATTGCAATTCCTGCTTCAACATCTCCGACACTGCTTTGTGCGACATTTGCGCCAACCCAAAGCGCGATCATGAAACCATTTGTGTGGTAGAAAGCATCCGCGATGTGATGTCAATTGAAAGAACACAGCAATTTAATGGTATTTACCATGTTTTGGGTGGAATTATCTCCCCTATGGATGGAATTGGTCCCAGCGATCTGAAAATTGAGCCATTAATTCAGAAAGTAAGCGAAGGCAAAGCAAAGGAAATTATTTTAGCCTTGAGCACTACCATGGAAGGAGATACAACCAATTTTTACCTCTTCAAAAAACTGAACAAATTTGAAGTTCCAATAACAACAATTGCAAGAGGAGTTTCCATTGGAGATGAATTGGAATATACCGATGAAATCACACTGGGAAGATCGATATTACACCGAACTCCATTTAATCATAATTTACAATAAGCAGTGAGCAGTTAGCAGTTAGCAGTTAGCAGTTAGGCAAACTTCGGAGATCCGTACTAAAAGGAAAAGATTTTCTGATCCTTTTTTACTTTAAACTTGTTACTTTTTTCCTTGTTACTTGTTACATGAATCTTGTACCTTGATACTTTTTCCTTGAAACTTGTTACTTTTTTCCTTGTTACTTGACACTTGTTACTTTTTCCTTGTTACTTGTTACTTGTTGCTTGATACTTGATACTTGAAACTTATCCCTTTTCGGATGTATTTGTCCTTTTCTGTTATTTTATTAATTTCGTGTAGTATTTAGACTAAATAAACACAACAACAAAAACACAACACTAACATGGCTAAAATAGAAATCCTGATTCCCGCAATGGGTGAAGGAATTACTGAAGCAACAATTACTCAATTTCTTAAGAAAGTTGGCGATTTTGTTGAGGAAGAAGATTCCATCATGGAAATTGCAACGGATAAAGTTGATTCTGAGATTCCAACTCCTCAAGCAGGTAAAATCATTAAATTTCTTTTTAACGAAGGCGACACTCCTCAAGTGGGAGATGTAGTTGCCATTATTGCTACTGAAGGAGAAGAAACGGATACTGAAGAAATTGAAGTAAGCCCAAAACCGGAAAAACAGGAACCAATAACTGTAGACATTGCAGCACCTGTTCTTTTAGAAACAATAGCTCCTCAAATCAGCAATAAAACTGAAGATGGTAATTTTATTTCTCCATTGGTGAGAACAATTGCTCAGACTGAAAATATTGGAACTGATGAATTAAATCAAATTCCAGGTTCAGGAGAAGCTGGCAGAATCACGAAAAAAGATATTCTTGAATATCTGAAAAATAAAAAATCACAACCTGCCAAAATCATTCCTGCAGAGCCAATAGTCGCACCAATTAGCTCCGGACCTTCTGCGGCAGTGCCTGCTCACAAAAGCTACGATGGCGAAAATGTTGAAATCATTGAAATGGATCGCATGCGTAAACTAATTGCGCAATACATGGTCAATTCCAAGCAGATCTCTCCTCACGTCACTTCTTTTATTGATGTAGATGTTACCGGTTTGGTACAGTGGAGAAACAAAGTGAAAGATGAATTTCTTAAAAAGGAAAATCAAAAACTAACCTTCACTCCTATTTTTGTTGAGGCCGTTACCGGTGCTTTGAAAGACTATCCGATGGTTAATATTTCTGTTGATGGTGATCGGATTATTCGCAAAAAATATATCAATATCGGAATGGCAACGGCTCTTCCGAGTGGTAATTTAATTGTGCCGGTTATTAAAGCAGCTGATGAATTAAATCTTATTGGGATTACTACAAAAGTAAATGATCTGGCAGATCGGGCACGGAAGAATAAACTTCAGCCCGACGAAATAAAAGGCAGCACGTTTACCATTACAAACCTTGGAGCTTTTGGCAGTACGACAGGAACGCCAATCATTAACCAACCAGAGGTAGCAATTCTTGCCGTTGGTGCCATTAAAAAGAAGCCCGCGGTTATAGAAACCCCTCACGGAGATACAATCGGAATTAGACACATTATGGTTTTATCACTTTCTTATGATCATCGAGTAGTTGATGGAGGTCTTGGAGGAATGTTTCTAAAAAGAATTGCTGAAAATCTCGAAAACTTCGATACGAAAAGAACAATATAAGCTCAAAAAACAATGAATAAAAGCCATTGAATCTTCTTCAATGGCTTTTTTGCATCAATTTCTTGACTATTACTCAAAACACCAAACAAAATTATTTATTCTGTACAGTAAAAATGCTTATTCTTCACTACTTTAGCAGGAATTAAATAAAAAAGAGAAAAGAATAAGTTTTTATTAACAATTCTGCTTTTTTATTACATTTGTTTTTGGAGTTTAACCCTTATCTACTATATTTAGTTATTGTTAATTAATTTAAACCATATAACCTGTTCAACAGCCCATAAACTGAACAAAGAAACACCTTTTGCGTTAAAGGTTTGTTTTATGGTACTTATCTCTATTTTTATAGGGATAATAAGCTCTCACTCTCTTTTCGCTTCTCCTCGAAAACAAAAAATCACATCGAAAAGACAATATCAAATTGCCGAAAAATTCCTGAACAATCGAAACTACGCAAAAGCAGCTCTCATTTACAAGGAGTTACTTGATGAGTCATCACGAAATGCGGATTTGAATTTTAAATTGGGATTGTGTTATTTGAACATTGTTTCTGAAAAAGAAAAGTCTGTTGCCTTATTGGAGAAAGCAATTCAATACACGAGTTCCAAGAACAATGTTTCGATGGATGTATACTTCAATTTGGCCAAGGCATATCATGCCAACTACCAATTTAACGAAGCACTAAAAGTATACAAAGATTTATTACAGATTATTTCACCTAGAAATATTTCCTTTAGGAATGACATTCAGCGAAATGTCGAGATGTGTAAAAATGGTATTGAGTTGATGAAGAATCCAGTGAATATCTCAATTATCAATTTAGGAAATAAAATAAACACAGAATACTCGGAGCATAGTCCTGGAGTTACTGCTGATGAAAGCACCATGGTTTTCACATCCCGCAGAAACGGTACCGGAAGCAAAATAGATTCTGATGGTCAATATTTTGAAGATATCTATATCTCACATCGAGTAAATGGAATTTGGTCGGATCCCATTGGTATTGCAAAGCTGAATACAATAGACCACGATGCCTCCATCTCCATTTCAGCCGACGGACAGGAACTTTATATTTACAAAGCTGGATTTATTAACAGTCGGGAATCGGAAGGTGGAGATATTTACAGGAGTAAATTAAATGGTAAGGAGTGGAGCCAACCTGAAAAACTGGCCCCTGTTATTAACTCATCAAGTAAGGAAAGTCATATTTCAATTTCTGCAGATAACAGAACGTTATTCTTTTCCAGTAATCGCCCAGGAGGATTTGGTGGCATGGATGTTTATACCGTTACCAAACTTCCAAACGGCAAATGGGGACGGGCAAGAAATTTAGGTCCTGCAATCAATACCGAATACGACGAAGATTCGCCATTCATTCATCCGGATGGTAAAACCCTATATTTCAGTTCGGCGGGCCATAAAACAATGGGAGGATTAGATGTTTTCAAAAGTAGTAACATCAACGGTCGCTGGACTTCACCAGTTAATGTTGGTTATCCAATTAATTCAACAGATGATGATATTTATTACACTCCAACACCCGATGGTAAAAGAGCGTATTTTGCTTCGTACAGAAAAGGAAGTTTTGGAAGAACGGACATCTTTTTAATCAAAACTCCTGACGAAGATGTTGTGGGATTATTTGTTTTAAAAGGGAAGATTATTAATTCAAGTGGCGACGTGGTTATAAATTCTAAAATCACAGTGAGTCAAGATGGAAATGTAATCGGAATATATACACCAAATGCAGCAACTGGTAAATTCTTATTTATTGTTGATGCCGGTAAAAAATACGATATCGAAATTGTTGCTGAAGGATACAGAACTCTTCGTACCGTTTTAAATATTCCACCTGAATTTGCCAACAAGGAAAATCACAGTGTGATTACCCTGCTTCCATTAACCTTAAGAACCAAAGATGAACCAGACTATCCAAACACCTTGGAATTAATAGATCATCAAAAAAGTAAACTAAGTGAAACTGGACAACTGCCTACTACTAAGGATACTATTCCAGAGGATAAAAAGTTTATTACTCCTGAAGTTATAAATGATACAATAAGTGCCCGAGAGGAAATTAAAATAGACTCTGTTGTACCAGCAGAAACTACAATAGACTCTGATGTACCGGCAGAAACTAAAAAGGCTATTATTAGCCCTAAAACGGAGAGTGATACTGAAACAATTATTTCTGAAGAGAAGGTGGATGCAATAAAATATCCACTTATAATTCCAGAAGCTAAGAAAAATGCACCAACTCCAAAAACCGAAGATGTTGCAATCGGGGAACAATCTGAACTGATTAAGAAATCAATACCTGATTCCAAAGACTCCCAAATTGAGACATTGGATTCTGGCGACTTAGCTTTCACATTAGATTTAGGGAATTTTAATTCTCCGAAACCTGAACTTTTTGAAGAGCTTGCAGGTGTTAAAGAGACAATAGGTTCCGATAAAAAATACCATTACACATACGGCAAATTTAAAGATTACAAGAAAGCTGTTAAAGCACAAAAAGATATTGAATCAAAAGGATTTACCAGTTCAAAAATTAGAATTTTATCGAACGATAATCTAACCAAGGAACGAAAAGGTGGGGAAACCTATTACACGATTCAAATAATGGCGCTTAAATCTTCTGTTGAAGCTGAATTCTTTGATAATCTGGATAATGTAAAAGCTTTTCCTGGTGGGGATGGTTTTACGAGATATACCTATAAAAAATACACATCCTATCAGGAAGCCATTACAGAAATGAACCGTTTGATACGAATGGGGTATTGGGATGCATTTGTTCGAACAGTAATCGGTGACCAGTTGCTTTATTCTGGAATGAAATATTCCGAAAATTACGTTTACACCATCCAGGTAATGGCACTTCGATTTCCGAAACCTCTATCTTACTTTGCCGATTTAGGCAATGTAAAAGTATTCTCAGATTTAGATGGCTTGTATCGCTATACCTTTGGAACATATCAAAATAAAGGAGAAGCTATTTCGAAATTAGGATTTGTTCTTAAAAGAGGATACTGGGATGCATTCGTAAGAAAATCACTAAAAGGAGAACATGTTTTGAATTTTAACACCGATGAAACAGATAACTTCTACACTATTCAGGTAATGGCTCTTCGCAATGCGAAAACTCTTTCCTACTTCAAAAATTTAGGTACAGATAACCTTCGAATCTATAAGGGGAATGATGGTTTATCAAGATATGCTTTTCAAAAGTATTCATCATTCGAAAAAGCAAAAAGCAGACTTTCTTCAGTAGCGAAAAAAGGCTATTATGATGCTTTCACAAGGGAAATTAAATGGTACAATAAACACTAAAATGCAGATCCTGGAAGGCAAAAATATTCGTTTACGAGCTCTCGAACCAACTGATTTAAAACTACTCTACAAATGGGAGAACGATTCTACTGTTTGGGAGGTGAGTCATACCTTAAAACCATTTTCAATTTTTATCTTAAAACAATATCTGGAATCATCACATTTGGATATTTTTGAGACCAAACAACTCCGTTTAGTCATTGAATTAATTGATACAAATACAGCCATAGGATTAATAGATCTTTTCGATTTTGATCCATTCCACCAAAGAGCAGGAGTTGGAATCTTAATAAATAGTGCCGAAAATAAAAATAAAGGATTTGCTTCCGAGGCTTTGGAGATTTTTTGCAATTATGCATTCAGTACTTTGCAAGTGCACCAGTTGTATTGTAACATTACTGCCAACAACGAAATTAGTCTTCGCCTTTTTACAAAACTAGGATTTGAAATTATTGGGAATAAAAAAGATTGGATTCGCTCCAAAAATGGATGGATAGATGAATACAGCCTGCAGAAAATTAATCCTGAAAGTTTTTAAGACTTGCATACAAAGGAATTTCAGGAATAAATTTAAAACTCTTTTTCTCATAATCCATTTGACAGCAATAATGTTGCAGGCCATTGGTAACAACTAAAAAAGGAACTCTTAGTTTCATATTGTAACGTGCAATTTGATTGAAAACATCCTGGGTTAGTTTCACCTTTACCGATTTACATTCAACAATCATAACAGCCTGTGCATTATTATTGTACAAAACAATATCACTTCGTTGAGGAAGAAGATTAACATCAACTTTCTTTTCAATTGCAATTAAAGATCCCGGATAACCTTTTTCATCAACCAAATATTGAATGAAATTTTGCCTGACCCACTCTTCCGGAGTCAATACCACATACTTCTTTCGAATACTGTCAAAAATTAGTTTTCTTTGCAGTTCCAATTTTATTTTAAAGGAATAAGTTGGTAAATTTAAGTTTTCCATGAAAATTGCTATAATAGTCTACAAAGGTAGAAGATTATTCCTGATATTTAATTCCTAAATCCACATGAAAACAAAAGAGGAAATTGTTAGAAACTGGTTAACAAGATATACTGGCAGAGAACTCTCTGATTTTAGCCCATATATACTTCTAACTAATTTTAGTTACTATGTTGAGCTTTTCGCGAAATGGCATAATGTTGAAATTATTGGAGAAGATAAAGCAATGCCAAATGCTTCTGCTGATAATATTACCATCATTAATTTTGGGATGGGAAGTCCGAATGCCGCAACCATTTTAGATTTACTAAGTGCAATCAAACCCAAAGGAGTGCTTTTTTTAGGCAAATGCGGAGGTTTAAAGCGCAAAAACAAACTCGGCGACCTGATATTACCCATAGCAGCAATTCGCAGCGAAGGAACCTCTAATGACTATCTTCCTCCGGAAGTTCCAGCATTGCCAGCCTTTAGCCTTCAAAGAGCCGTTTCTCAGGTAATTTCTGACAGAAATAGAGAATATTACACAGGAACAGTTTTCACTACCAATAAGCGGGTTTGGGAATACGACGAACGTTTCAAGAAATATTTATCCAAGACCAGAGCCATGGCCATAGATATGGAAACGGCAACAATTTTTACTGTTGGCTTCTATAATGGAATATCAACAGGTGCTTTGCTTTTGGTTTCCGATCAACCTATGATTTCGGATGGAATAAAAACAGATGAAAGTGATGCCAGTGTAACACTTAATTTTGTTGAGGAACACATAAAAATAGGAATTGAATCCTTAAAAGAAATAATGCATAATAAGCAGTCGGTTAAACACTTGCGCTTCTAAAACAAAACATATGACATTTGAGGATATCCTTAAAGGCTTAAAAAAGAAAGAATATGCTCCGATTTATTTTTTAATGGGAGAAGAAAGTTTTTTTATCGATCAAATTACCGATTACATTATTGCAAATGCTTTGAATGAATCTGACAAAGATTTTAATCAAATAATATTGTATGGAAAAGATACTGATATCGGGACCATAGTAACAACAGCCAGAAGGTTTCCAATGATGGCCGAGAAACAGCTGGTTGTAGTCAAAGAAGCCCAAAATATTAAAAACATAGAACAACTTCAATCCTATGTTCAAAATCCTTTGCATTCTACAATTCTTGTCATTAACTACAAATATAAATCCTTAGACAAGCGAAAAAACTTTACGAAAGAGGTTGCCAAAAATGGAATCTTGTTCGATTCAAAAAAAATATATGAAAATCAAGTTCCCGATTGGATTAAAAATTATACAAGTAAACAAGGTTATCAAATAGATTCAAAAGCGTGCTTTCTACTCGCCGAATTTTTAGGTAACGATCTGGGCAAAATTACAAATGCTCTTGACAAATTAACCATAAATATTACAGGAAATAGTACCATCACGCCAAGTGACATTGAAAAAAATATCGGAATCTCTAAAGATTTCAATAACTTTGAATTACAAAATGCTCTCGGCAAAAAAGAGGTTTTTAAAGCCAATCAAATCATAAACTATTTTGCTACGAATGAAAAAAATAATCCGATGGTTGTAACCATTGCCTTATTACACTCGTATTTCTCAAAAGTTTTAAAGTATTATTTTATCAAGAATAAAACCAACGATAAATTGGTTGCAACAAGCTTACACGTTAATCCATATTTTGTAAAAGACTATAAACAAGCAGCAAAAAATTATAATCCTAAAAAACTGGTATCTATAATTGCATTGCTGCGGGAATATGATCTTAAATCGAAAGGAATTGGAGATGCAAGTACGAAGCATGGAGATTTATTAAAAGAATTGATCTTTAAAATTCTTCATTAGCATTTTATTTAAAAAAAAATATTAAGTTGTACATAAATCCCAACTATGAGATTTTATCTACCCGTTTTACTGCTTTCCATACTTTTTTGTCTAAACTTCTCAGAAAGTTTTGGACAGATTACTCCTGTTGCACAAAACGATACGGTTTCAATAACCAATAACAGTGTAGCAAACGAGGTGGTATATATAGAAGTTGATTTTTTAGAAAATGATAAATTTTCTGATGTTGATGAACTCAAGATCTCAATCTTAAGGCAATCCGATCAATATGGAAAAATGCATTTGATCGAAAACAACAGGTTAATGATTTTCTATCCTTATGAAAATTCATTTGGTACAGATACAATTCATTATCAGATTTGCGATGAAGCCAATAAGTGTAGTAAGGCATTTGTAGTTGTAAAGGTTATTGATCCAAATCAGGTTGAACTTTTAATTCCAAGCTCCTTTACCCCGAATAATGACGGAGCTAATGAGAAGTTCTACATCAATGGAATTGAAAATTATCCTGAGAATCAATTCATTGTATTCTCCAGATGGGGAACCAAGGTATTTGAAAAAAAGAATTATACTAATGATGACGCTTGGGATGGTGGATATAATAAAGCCGGGGCAAAATTAGGCCCTGGAGATAAACTACCCAAAGGAACGTATTTCTTTAAGTTGATTATTAGCGACAAACAGTATGTGAAAAGTGGATATATTGTTATTAAGTACTGATAATGAGTCATAAATACACCCCTTTTCTTCTTTTTGTATGTATCCTTCTGTGTTCTTTAAAGATACAGGCACAGGAAGAAATCCGCTTTTCAAATCATAAATACAATCGACTATTTTACAATCCGGCTTACGCTGGGAGTAGTGGTTTTATGGAAGCTGTACTTGCCTACAGGAACCAATGGGTGGGTATTGAAGGATCACCGGAAACAGCATTAGTTTCATTCCAGGCACCAATTAATTACACCAATTCAGGTGTAGGAGCTGTTGCATATCGCAATCAGTTTGGAATTCAATCGGACGTTGCCATTTTTTTAAATTACGCCTACCAAATTCAAATCAGTTACGAAGGTAAATTATCAATGGGACTGCAGGCTGGTTTTATCAACAAACAAATAAACTGGGCTGAACTTAACTTTTACGATCCTAATATCAGCAGTAATCTTCAAGAAAGCGACAACATCGTTCCAGATAAGAACATCTCGACCTGGGTGCCTAATTTTGGTGTCGGATTTTACTACTACACACCCGATTATTATTTTAGCGCATCAATTCCACGATTACTTTCCAATAACCAACCATCCACCGAAGGAATATCTAATAATGTAAGTTTTGATTCCAAATCTCTCTTCTACTATTTAGGTGCTGGTGTAACACTGCCTTTAAATCGCGAAATAGACTTCTCTCCTTCCGTTTTATTCGTGGGGTCACATAAAACATCGAATTTAATAAATGTAAATCTCGATTTTATTCACGATAGTGGTGTATCGGTTGGAGCAGGTTACAGAAGTGATCGAACCTGGGCGGCTTTACTTGGTTATCAGCTCACTCAAAAACTAAGATTTTCATACTCTTATGAAAAATCTTTTGGAAAATATCCCACAAAAGGCTATACAAATCATGAAATAATACTAAATTACAATTTATCATTACGTAAAAGTCAAATTACATCACCAAGATATTTCTAGTAATATGAATAGAAGTCGAATCATATATTTTCTGTTGGTTATTGTATTTGCTCTTACTGGTGTTTCTTCATCATTAGCGCAAGCTCATCTAATTGTAAAAGGCGACCGCTTATACGAAAACAAAGAGTATGCGGCAGCAACCAGCTACTACGAAAAACAGCTTGAAAAATCTGAAGATATAGAGGTAAAAAGAAAGCTTGCTGATTGTTACCTTAAAATTCAAAAAGATACAGAGGCGAACTATTTATTAGAGAATATTGTTGCAAGTCCTGAAGCAAATGCTGACGACTATTTACAATATGCAAATCTTCTAAAGAGAATACGTAACTATGAAAAAGCCAAGGTCTTTTTTAAAAAGTATGCCGAATTAAAACCCGAAGATCAAAACATAGCAAAACTGATTCTTTCCTGTAATTTAATAAATGAACTGCAGGATAATCAATTGTATACAATAAAACCAATAAGTGTTAATTCACCACAATCTGATTTTGCCTCAGCATTTTATAAAAACGGACTTGTATTTGTTTCCGGGCGTAAAAACCGGACATCAAGACAAGTTGATGGAAGAAGTGGAGAATATTACCTGGATATGTACTATTCAGAAAAGTCGGGAGATCATTTTCTACCTCCTACTCCTTTTTCTGAAGATTTTAACACGAAATATCACGAAGGCCCAGCCTGTTTTAGCTCCAATGAAAAATTTATTTTCTTCACCAGAAATAAAGGAACTCTAAACCTGCAAGGTAAATCGGAATTAAACCTTTATACTGCAAGGCACAATGAGAATAACTGGGACAAAGCAGAACTATTCCAATTCTCGGGTCAGAGCTATTCCATGGGACATCCCAGCATCTCTAAGGACGGAAGACACCTTTATTTTATTTCAAATATGGATGGAGGCTATGGAGGTACGGATATTTATGTTTGTCAAAAAATTGGTTTTGCCTGGAGTCGTCCAATTAACTGCGGGTCTTCAATAAATACCGATGGCAACGAAATGTTTCCATTTATTGCCGAAGATGGTTATCTCTATTTTGCTTCCGACGGCCATATCGGATTTGGTGGATTGGATATTTTCAAATCAATTTTTGAGCAAAACGAATGGACCTATCCAGTAAATTTAGGACCTCCTTTCAATTCATCAAAAGATGATTTTGGATACCTAATCAGAAAAAATAAAGACATAGGCTATTTCTCTTCAAACAGAAATGGCAGTGATGATATTTTTGAATTTCATCAAAATCCAGATAAAATACAAAATCTAAAAGGAAGATTAATTGCTAGTACCAACAAAGAAGCCTTGAAAGATGTTGAGCTTATTCTTATGGATAATTTATCGAAGGAGAATTCAACTAAATCGGACAAAAACGGACTTTTTTCTTTTGATATTTTCAAAGGCAAAAATTACAGTTTAATTGTTCGCAAACCTGGTTACAAAACAAAACGAATTCTCTATTTCCCATCTAGTGAACAAACAGCCCCAAAACAATTAAATATTGCGATGGATACAACTCATTGGGTTCAATTCAAGGGTAATATTATTGATCAATTTTCTGCTCGTCCTGTTGAAGAAGCTTCAATTCAGATAATTAATCAAACCTACAAAAGTAATTCTCTATGTTTTAGTGATGAATATGGTGACTTTACAGAGGATATTGATCCTTCAAAAACCTACAATATTATTATCCAGAAAGAAGGTTATTTCACTAAAGTGATTAACAATTACAAGTTTCAAGCTAATAAATTTGAACAAATAGAACTTCAAAAATACTCTGGAAATCAATACATGGAACTTTATGGAGTTGAATACGATGCAGGTTCATGGGAATTAAAGGAAAACACAATTGCAGAACTAAATAACCTTGCTGGTTTATTAAAAGTAAATCCTCATATTTCGGTTGAAATAAATGGCTTTACTACTCAGGATAAAGGGAAAAAAGAAAATAGGTTACTTTGCGAAAAAAGAGCTAAAATTGCCACAGAATATATTATATCCAAAGGCATAACTCCAAATCGTGTTCAATACAAATCAGCCGGATACGATTCTGGCAGGTCAGCTCTAGTTGTAAAATTATCTGAGGCATTCTAAATTAAAAATATGACCATTATTATAATTGCCATTACTGCTCTAATATCAATAGCAGCCTTTAAGAAGGTTGAGTTATTGTACAAATACCAGTTTAATGCTTACCAAATAGTCAAAAGAAACCAATGGTATAGGATATTTACTTATGGGTTTCTTCATGCCAATTGGGATCATTTATTGGTGAATATGGTGGTGCTTTTCTTCTTTGGTAGAGTGCTTGAAACCTATTTCAACTACTATTTTGGAGCTTCTGCTGTTCTCTATTTTATTCTTTTGTATGTTGGGGCTCTTGTATTTTCTACTCTTTACGATTTAAGGAAACATCGTGAGCATTATCATTACAATGCTGTTGGTGCTTCGGGTGCCACTTCGGCGGTTGTTTTTGCTGCTATTTTCTTTGCTCCCTTAGAGAAGATTTATTTCATGTTTTTTATTCCAATACCAGGAATCGTTTTTGCAATAGGCTATCTGTATTATTCCTATTACATGAGCAAAAAGAACTTGGATAATATTGGTCATAGCGCTCATTTCTATGGAGCTCTTTTCGGATTTCTATTTCCTATCCTTATTAAACCCCAATTATTCTCCTTATTTTTGAAGCAGATTCTCAATTTCTAGAACATGCAAAAAGCTTTATTCCTTGATCGTGATGGTGTAATAAACTCTGACGAAGGACATTATTATATTTATAAAATTGAAGATTTTAAAATCAATGAAGGCATCATTCCTTCCTTAAAAAAAATTACAGAGGCAGGATATCTCTTATTTATTGTAACAAACCAAGGAGGAATTGCCAAAGGAATCTATTCCGAATCGGATGTAGAGATGGTTCATGATCATTTACTTTCGATATTAGAGAAGGAAAACATCCACATCGAACAAATCTACTTCTGCCCTCATCACGAAAGTGTGGCAGCGTGTGATTGCCGCAAGCCAAATCCTTATTTCATAAAAAAAGCCATTATCGATTACAATATCGACTCAACTAAATCGTATATGATTGGTGATAGTCCGAGAGATATTCAAGCGGCAGAAGCTGCAGGGATAAAAGGAATCAAAATTCAATCCAACGAAAACATTAGTGTTTATTGTGATCAAATAGTAAAAGGAGAAATTTAGTAATGGATACAGTTGAAAAAATATGTTTAGACGGTAAATTATACCCAAAAGACACACTGCTTTTTGGTGCAGGAAACCGAGCATTTCGTTATGGTGATTCGCTATTTGAGACCATTCACACAAACGGTACTGAAATTCAATTTCTTCCTGAACATCTTAATCGATTAACGAAAGGAATGGATTGTTTAGGCATGATTATTCCTTCTGGATTTCGTGAAAAGATTAAAACAAATATTATTTTTTTAATCAATAAAAACAAAGCGTTTGCAGGCACTCGAATTCGTCTAAGCATTTTTCGAAAAGAAGGTGGATTGTACACTCCAACCGATAATTCCATTTCCTATGTAATTGAAACATCGGTTCTTGAAAATGCTCACTATTTGCTAAATCGAAAAGGACTAAAAATTGGGATTTACGAGGAAATGAGAAAATCGTACAGCATTGTATCGAGATACAAAACAGGCAACTCACTTCCTTTTATTCTTGCTGCCAACTACCGTAAAAAAATGAATTGGGATGATTGCCTTTTGCTAAACGAGAGAGGAAATATTGCTGAAAGTATAAGTTCGAATCTGTTCCTTGTAAAAGATGGTGTTTTGCTGACTCCCTCGATTGAAAATGGTGGCGTTTCAGGAATTATGAGAGAGCAAATAATTGAAATTGCTACTAACTTGAACCTTACTGTTTTTGATGATTGCAATATCAATCATGAAAATATTTTAAATGCGGATGAAATTTTCCTCACCAATGCAATTTGTGGTATTCAATGGGTTGTTGCTTATCAGGAAAGAAGATATTTTAACAAAACAGCTAAACTTTTAATTGAAGAATTGAACCGAAAGGCCTTTGACTAACAGGTAAACACCGAAGCTAATTCATACCCGGATTTTCCGGAAAATTAGACCACATTTTGTATCGTCCGCCCATTCGCCGCAAAGATTGTTCCCATAATTTTTCATTATTACAATTCATGATTTCCGAAACATCAAGTTGACTTACCAACCAAGAATTTTCATTGATTTCTTCGCTAAGCTGGCCAATGCTCCAGCCCGAGTACCCGGCAAAAAAACGCACTTGCTCTGGTCGAACCACCTTTTGCTCAATCAATTCTTTTAACACCATAAAATCGCCTGCCCAATACAAATTATCGAATATATGAATGCTGTTCGGAATTAAATTAGGTATTGTGTGAATGAAATAGATCCGATTTATATCTACTGGACCTCCAACAAAAACGTCCCCTTCAAAATGTGCAATATTAATTAGCACTTCATCAATAGTTAGGTTAATTGGCTTGTTAAGGACAAAACCAATAGCACCATCCTCGTTACATTCTGCCAATAAAACGAGCGATCGTTTAAAATAACGACCTTCCAAAAAAGGCTCAGCAATTAGTACTTTTCCCTTTTTCGGATTGATGTTATTCTTTCCTCTTCCAAAAAAATCTGATGTCTCGTCCACCATAATTCTTACTTATTTATAATTCCAAATTAACCAATTTTACTGATTAAAAAAAGAAATTCAGGAATTAGCCTTGTGCTTTACGGAATCAATTCAATTAGCATAAATATTACAAATTTATTATATTAGAGCTGCCCTAAAACTTGTTCCATGCACAAACGAATAAATTCTACCTTACTCCTATTCCTCTTCAGCTTACTTCCTTTTTTAACTCAGGCATCAAATCAGGCATATAATGAAGCCTTAGAAGAACTAAGAGTTGAACTTCCAAAGATCATAGTGGCTGATATTCCGACAAAAATTAAAATTTCAATAGATAAAGAGAAAAGTAGTATCAATGAGAATGATAGCATCTGGGTTCGTGTAAACACACAAAACATCTTGGCTAAAGTTGAAAATAGGCAAGTTGTATTTCATCATATTTTCAAGAAAAAAAGGGTACTTCAAATCAGTTTTCAAAACAAAAATTACAGCAGGGTAATTAATCCAATTCCTTTATGGTTATCAATACTACCACCACTTATAGCCATTCTTATGGCCCTTTTTTTTAAAGAAGTCTTTTCTGCATTATTCGTAGGTCTCTTTTCCGGAACCTTGCTAATCTATTCCTATCAGGAAGCTTCGATTTTTACCGCATTTTTTAAATCTATATTCGCCATATCAGATACTTACATTCTGCAATCTTTAGCCGACACCGGACATATTTCCATTATTCTATTTTCGATGTTGATTGGCGCAATGGTGAATTTAATTACCAAAAATGGTGGCATGCAAGGAATTGTTAACAAACTTTCCAAATTTGCTAGCAGTCCGAGGTCTGGTCAGTTCGTAACTTGGTTTTTAGGTGTTCTTATCTTCTTCGATGATTATGCCAATACATTGATCGTTGGAAATACAATGCGTCCTGTTACCGACAGATTAAAAATATCAAGAGAGAAACTTGCCTACATTGTTGATTCCACTGCCGCTCCTGTAGCATCTATTGCCATGATCACAACCTGGATTGGTATTGAATTAAGCTACATTCAATCTGCAACAGTTCAAATCAATATAACAGAAAGTCCTTACAGTATTTTCCTGAATTCTTTACCTACGCGCTTCTATCCTTTCTTTACCCTATTCTTTATTTTGATGCTAATAATATTGAAGAAAGATTTTGGTCCCATGTTAAAAGCAGAACAGAAATGCAGAAAAGAATCAAATTCTTCAGATTCTTCGGAACCCGTAATGGTTTCATCTGAATTGAAAGAAATTGAGATTGATAAAGATACTCCAACCCGTTGGTACAATGCAGGCATACCTGTTTTAATTGTAATTTTAGGAACATTCGCAGGATTGGTTTATACTGGATGGGATGCAAACATTTGGAATGATACAAATCTTGCCTTCGGCAAAAAACTATCCCACATTATTGGAGCATCAGATTCTTACCTTGCTCTTTTGTGGTCGTCGCTTTCGGCCGTTTTAGTCGCCATGGCGCTTACTCTTAGTCAAAGAATACTTAGTCTGGGTAAGGCTATTGATGCTTTAGTAAGTGGCTTTAAAACTATGCTGACTGCAATTCTTATTTTAGTACTTGCATGGGCTCTGGCCGACATCACCAAAGATATGCATACTGCAGATTTCATTTCGAATACTCTAATTGCAAGTAATGTTTCACCATTTCTCTTGCCATCCTTTACATTCATCCTGTCAGCTTTAATTGCATTTTCAACAGGCTCTTCATGGGGAACTATGGCAATTCTATATCCTTTAATCTTGCCCGCATCATGGGCTTTGTGTCATTCTGCCGGAATGAATGATCTTGAAAGCATGAACATTTTCTATATTACCGTATCGGCGATATTAGCAGGTTCTGTATTGGGCGATCATTGTTCTCCTATTTCCGATACGACCATCCTTAGTTCTCTGGCAAGCTCTTGTAATCACATAGAACATGTGCGAACGCAATTACCTTATGCTTTAACTGTTGGGTTTGTATCTATTTTTGCAGGACTGCTTCCCGCTGCCTATGGAGTTCCTTCATGGATTTTAATTCCAGTTGGTTTTACTCTTCTTTATTTAATTGTGAAATATGCAGGAAAGAAAACGGAATAACAAACCCGACATATAATGGTTGGTACCAAATATGTCGGGAATAAATCCTATGCTGATTTGCAATTATCAAATTTGACAATTATACCACTAACCACAATGCATCAAATCAACACTAACTAAAAGTTCTATACTCTATAGACAGCTTTATTCAATAAAAGGTGACAAGCCTCCTGTTGTTTTAACTTTTTTTAACACCACTAATTTAAGATCAATTCCCAATATCCAACATCTACCCATTTATTAAATTTATATCCAACCTCCTTAAAGTGTGCAACTTTTTCGAAACCGAATTTTTCATGTAATGCGATACTTTCGTCATTGGGCAAAGAAATCCCCCCAATTGCAACATGTAAATCTAATTTAGTTAGCCTTTCTATCAATTCTTGATACAATTTTGTGCCAATTCCTTTGCCTGTTGCATCCAAATGAATAAACTGTAGTTTCAACAGAAAATTTATAAGCGCATCTTAATTTCCATTCACTTGCATAGGCATACCCAAGTATCCTTTCATTTTCATAAAAAACAATCCATGGCAATTCTGCCGTAACTCCTGCAATTCTTAATCTCATATCTTCCCGAGAAACTTCAATCTCCTCAAAAGTAATCGCGGAGCTTTTTACGTAGTGATTGTAGATTTCACAAATTTCCACAGCATCTGAAGAGAATACACTTCTTATCATATTAGTTAGATTTTCAGATCACTTTAAAGATACAAAAAAAGAGAAACCATCCCTTACGAGATGGCTGGTTCCTCAAGATATCTTGAAGCCCTTAAAAATTGAATTGTCAGTCAAATTACCACATGCATCCAACAATTATTAACTAAAAATATTCAAGATTCTCCCCTATAGATCCTCTCGAACAATACTATAACAGGTTAATCCGAGAAAAGGGTGACAACAATATGAGAATAATCTCATGTTTAACTTTTAGTAACAAAAAAAGAGACTGATTTTTTTCAAAATCAGCCTCTTCTCATATTTAAAGAAAGAAAATTCGTTCTTAATTGGTATAAATAGCAGTAAACTTTTGAGGATTTGATTCTCTCATGATATCGTAAATAATCTCAAATACATCTTCGGCATTGGGATTTGAAAAATAATCTCCATCGGTACCATATGCTGGACGGTGATCTTTAGCAGTTATTGTTCTTGGTTCTGAATCCAAATGGAAATAAGCATTCTGCTCCTCTAAAACTTTCTGCATCATAAAAGCTGTAGCTCCTCCAGGAACATCCTCATCGAAAAATACAATTCGATTGGTTTTCTTTACTGATTCAAGAATTCGACTATTAATATCAAATGGCAATAAAGTCTGAACATCAATTAACTCAACAGAAATATTAAAATCTTTCAACTGCTTTACTGCATCTTCAGCAATTCGCACACATGACCCATAAGTTACCAATGTAATATCGGTTCCTTCCTCCAAAACTTCAGGTATACCTAATGGTGTATTAAACTCGCCTAAATTATCAGGTAATTTTTCCTTCAGTCTGTAACCATTAAGTGGTTCAATTACTAATGCCGGCTCATCCGATTCTAAAAGCGTATTATAAAAGCCTGCCGCTTTGGTCATATCTCTTGGCACACAAACATGAATTCCTCGTATAGAGTTGATGACCATGCTTAGAGGAGATCCTGAATGCCAAATTCCTTCCAGTCGATGACCACGAGTACGAATAATTACCGGAGCCTTTTGACCCCCTTTTGTTCTGTAGTGCAGCGTAGCTAAATCATCACTCATGGTTTGCAAGGCATATAGCAGGTAATCGAAATATTGTATTTCGGCTATTGGACGCAATCCTCTAACTGCCAAACCAATTCCTTGTCCTATAATTGTAGCCTCACGAATTCCAGTATCGGTAACCCTCAGCTCACCGTATTTTTTCTGCATTCCTTCCAAACTCTGGTTTACACCGCCAATAAATCCGGTATCTTCTCCAAAAGTTAACAGCAAAGGATATTTGCTGAAAAGTTTATCAAAATTATCCCGTAATATTTCTCGCCCGTTTACCATTTTAGATTGCTCAGAATAGACCGGTTTACAGGACTTGATATTTTGCACTTTTAAATCAGTCTCACTATACAAATGACTACTGTATCGTTCATGATTCTCTGCAAGAGAATTTTTGAGCCACAACTGTAGTTGCGATTTTAAAGGTTTGAAGCTATCGCATGAGCTGCAAATAAATCGTAGTATTTTCTTTGCTGCCGTAAAATTATCCTTTCGAATCGGATGAATAATCTTTTTCAGATCACTTACTATTTTGTCGATTCGTTCCGTTTTCTTACAATCACAACCTGCATTCTTTACCAATTCAATCAGGGCATCTCTTTCTTCAATAATCGGATCGATGAAAGATTTCCAAGCAGCTTTTCTTGCTTCCTTTACTTCTTGCAAAGCAATATTTTCAATTTCATCCAGAGTTTCTTCTTTCGCTAATTCCATAGAAAGAATCCACTCTTTCATTTTTTTGATTGGATCGTATTCCGTTTCCCAATCCAAACGTTCTTTGGTTTTATATCGCTCATGTGAACCAGAAGTGGAATGACCTAAAGGTTGAGTCATTTCCGAAACGTGAAATAGAACAGGAACATGATTCTTCCTGCAAAGTTCGACACCTTCCATATACATTTTACAAAGCGAAGGATAATCCCAACCTTTAGCCTTATAAATTAGGTAGCCATCCCCCTTTTCATCTTGTTCAAATCCTTTAAGAACTTCGGAGATATTCGATTTTGTGGTTTGATATTTGTTGGGAACAGAAATTCCCCAGCCATCATCCCAAACGCTAATGGCCATTGGTACTTGCAGAACACCTGCCGCATTTATGGTTTCCCAAAAATGACCTTCGGAAGTACTGGAATCGCCAATTGTACCAAAAGCCACTTCGTTTCCCTTGTCTGAAAACTCAGGGAAATTATGCAATTCTTTGTTCTGTCTGAAAATTTTGGATGCATAAGCCAAGCCAAGTAATCTAGGCATCTGACCTGCTGTAGGCGAAATATCCGCGGAAGAATTCTTCTGATTGGTTAAGTTTTTCCAACTCCCATCTTCATTTAAACTTCTGGAAGCATAATGGTTATTCATTAAACGACCTCCGTTGGCTGGATTTTTGTCGAGCTTAGTATCCCCAAATAATTGAGCAAAAAATTCCTCGCTTGATAACATTCCAGAGGCAAGCATAAAGGTTTGATCACGATAATAACCTGAGCGCCAGTCACCATTTTTATAATATTTAGCCATTGCAATTTGAGCAATTTCCTTTCCGTCACCAAATATTCCAAACTTGGCTTTCCCGGTTAAAACTTCTTTTCGACCCCAAATACTTAGTTGACGACTGACATTGGCAATTCGATAATCCTCAAGAACTTCAGATGTAAAATCATTGAATGACAAATTCTCTTTATTTGTATCCTTATTTTCTTTTACCATTTCTGACATATAATTTTGCGTTTTTAGTCAACAAAACAATTTTCCCCCTTGCTTTGGAAACTAATATGTGTTAGTGCGTTTATTTAACAGAATATTCTCTAATTAAACTTACATCAAATTTAGTAAGAATAATTCTAAATAAGAATAATTCATCCAAGTATTTACAGACCTTAAGATCTTCTTTTGTTTGGAAGAACAATATCGAAATGATATCTTTGCTAGTAAATTATTAATAGCGATTCTTATTTTGTTTGTATCACTAATGTAATACACTTGTTGTTGCCAACAAATAATAAATTAGGAATACAACAAAATAATTTCGACGCTTTTCGTAGCTCAAGCTTTTTATAAATAGTACAAGATATATTCAAATGATTACAGTCTTACTTATAACAATTATTCTTCTGGCAATTAGCTTTGCTGGTTTTGCAATTACAATATTGATTAAAAAAAATGGTAAGTTTCCTGAACTTCATCTTGGAAAAAATGAAGATTTGAAAAAAAGAGGGATTGGATGTGCCACCTCTCAAGATAAAATGGAGCAAGCTAAAGCCAAAAGATCGCATCAATTTAAGCAACTTACGCTTTTAGATAAAGAAGTAAACTCGCTCTAACTCAAAATAAATTTAAATTTTAACATTAGATATATAACAATCTAATCTTAGAATCGTATTTACTTTGAGTTACTTTATTAAATCTAAATAAAAATGGCGATGTTTTTCAAGATATTACTTTTATCACTCTTTTTATTGCTACTGGCCTTTTTAGGAATGGGCATTAAGCTATTATTCGATAAAAATGCGAAGTTCACTGGTGGTAGCTGTGGCTCTTGTGCTTGCACCAATCCGGATGAAGAAAATTGTGAAACCAAATAAATGAAATAGGTTATCGGTTTTTTGGTCTCTGTTGTTTGTATTATTTCATAACAACTACTTATTTTCCGAGCTGCGGAAATCTAAGAACCGATAACTTTTTACAACTCTTTCCAATAAATTCAAGTTATTCTATAATTGATTCCTTTAACCTTTCGCTTATATAGGTTTTATAATTGCCAAGTGAATCGCTATAAATAAAATAGGCTTTCAGAAGGGAGTCTTTTCCGACTAACTCTATGCTTTTTTCCAATCCCAACACCATAAAACTGGTTGCATAGGCATCTGCCGACATACAATCAGGAGCAAATACCGAAGCCGAAAGTAAGCTGTGTTGAACTGGATATCCCAAACGAGGATCGATGGTGTGGGCATACTTTTTACCATCCTTAATGTAGAACTGTCGGTAATTTCCGGAAGTAGCGAGTGCTCCATTTTCCATCTGAATTACATCTTGTATCTCTCTTGACATCGTTGAAGGATCATCAATTGGTTTATCAATACCCACTCTCCAAATTCTGCCCTTGTCATTTTTACCTTTAGCACGAATTTCACCACCAATTTCAACCATATAATTAACGACCCCATTTAGTTCCAAAAGATCGGCTACAACATCAACACCATATCCCTTTGCAATAGCACTTGCATCAAACATGATTCTAGGATCGTCTTTCACCACTTTTCCGTCTTCTAAACGAACTTTGGTATATCCTACAACTTGAAGTAGACTATCAACAGGAATCAATTCAGGATCAAGCTTATTTTTGAATCCAAAACCCCATGCATTCACTAAAGGAGCAACAGTCATATCAAATGCACCCTCAGTAATCCGGGAAATCTCTTCTCCTCTTTTAAAGGTTGTTAGAAAATAGTGATCAAGCACTACGCTTGTATCGTTATTGTTCACCCTCGAGATTACCGATTGAGGCTTATAGGTAGACAAGGAAAGGTCGAATTCAGTTAGTTTAGCCATTATATCCTCCTGAAGATTATCATCACCTTTGTACTCATAAACGATGTGATAAAAGGTTCCGAAAATTGGGCCTTCATCGAAATAATACTTTTTACCGTTTTCCTGACAAGAAGTAAAGATCAGAACGCAAAAAAGAACAATTAAATTCAGTGATTTTTTCATGACTTACTACTATTGATAATGGATAATTAATGCAACAAATGTAACTAAGCTTGTAAAAACAAACAAGCCTCGAAAATTCGAGGCTTGTTTAATTATATTACGATCCAAAATCGTCAAATTCAACCATTTCGTCTGGTACTCCTAATTCATACAGCATGTTTGTAGTCGCTGAATTCATCATTGGAGGTCCACAAAGGTAATATTCAACATCTTCCGGCTCTTCATGATTGATCAAGTAGTTGTCATAAATTACCTGGTGAATAAATCCAGTTGGTCCTTCCCAATTATCCTCTGGCTGAGGCTCAGAAAGAGCTAAGTGCCATTCGAAGTTAGGGAAATCAGCAGCGATAGCATCGAACTGATCTGCGTAGAACACTTCTTTTAATGAACGGGCTCCGTACCAGAAAGTAGCCTTTCGACCAGTTTTTACGGTGTGGAACAAGTGAAAGATGTGAGATCGCATTGGAGCCATACCAGCACCACCACCAATAAACATCATCTCGTTATTGGTCTCTTTAATAAAGAACTCACCGTAAGGTCCGGAAATAGTAACTTTATCGCCTGGTTTACGTGAGAAAATAAACGAAGAACAGATTCCAGGATTCACTTTCATCCAACCACCGTTTACACGATCGAATGGAGGAGTTGCAATACGAATGTTCAACATTACAATATTTCCTTCGGCAGGATGGTTAGCCATTGAGTAGGCACGATAGGTAGGCTCAGGGTTTTTCATTGTAAGATCAAACATCTTAAACTTCTTCCAATCTTCGAGATACTCTTCGTCGATATCCATGCTCTTAAAATCAACCTCGATTTTAGGGACATCAATCTGAATGTATCCTCCCGATTTAAAGTCAATAATTTCACCTTTAGGCAACCTTACTACAAATTCCTTAATAAATGTAGCAACGTTTCCATTTGAAACCACTTCACACTCCCATTTCTTAATTCCCATAATTTCCTGAGGAATCGCCATGCTCATGTCTTCTTTTACTTTTACCTGACAAGCCAAACGCCAATCAGTTAAAGCTTCTCTTCTAGTGAAAAATCCTGTCTCTGTTGGTAGAATAGTTCCTGCCCCTGAATGAACCTGGCATTTACACATTCCACAAGTACCTCCACCACCACAAGCTGATGGTAAAAAGATTTTTTCAGCACCTAAAGCTCCCAAAAGGGTATTACCCGGGTCTACAACCAATTTTAGTTTTCCTTCATTAATATCAATAGTCACCTCTCCCGATGGAGTAAGCTTCTGTTTTGCATACAAAAGGATAGAAACCAGTACCAGGATCACAAGTAGGAAGATCACAATACTTGTGGCAATAACTGTTCCCTGTGTTGTTAATAATATCATCTCTATTCCGATTAAATTTTTTGAAAATTCAATTTTACTTTATTCTTCTTTCAGCTTAGAGTTTGATCCCCATAAAGCTCATAAAAGCAATTCCCATTAATCCTGTTACAATAAATGTAATTCCAAGTCCACGTAATGGAGCAGGAATATTTGAGTAACGAATTTTTTCACGAATTGCAGCGATACCAATAATAGCAAGAAACCAACCAAGACCTGATCCAAGACCAAATGAAGTTGCCTCTGCTAAAGTTCCGTAGTCTCTTTCCTGCATGAAAAGAGAACCTCCTAAAATTGCACAATTAACAGCAATTAAGGGAAGAAAAATACCCAAAGAAGAATATAGTGTCGGAGCAAATTTTTCTACAATCATTTCAACCAACTGTACCAGAGAAGCAATTACTGCAATAAACATGATAAAACTTAAAAAGCTTAAATCAACATCCGCAAATGAAGGATCTACCCAAGTAAGAGCTCCACTAACTAAAATGTATTTGTTTAGCAAGTAATTTAAAGGAACGGTTATTCCCAAAACAAAAATTACAGCGATACCAAGACCAACTGAAGTTTTTACTGTTTTTGAAACAGCCAGATACGAACACATTCCTAAGAAGAATGCGAACACCATGTTGTCGATAAAAATCGACTTGATAAATATATTAATCAGATTTTCCATGTTTCGATTTTTCTTTACAATTAATTCGACTCAATTAAAGATTTATCTCTGGATCTTTGAACCCAAATAATAATTCCTACAGTAATCAATGCCATTGGAGGAAGAATCATTAAACCGTTATTTTGGTATCCCATGTCATAAAATGCTTGAGGAATAACCTTGAAACCATATATTGATCCGGATCCTAACAATTCACGGAAGAATGCAATGATAATCAGGATCAAACCATACCCTGCAGCATTACCAATTCCGTCAAGGAAAGCTGGCCATGGACGATTTCCAAGAGCAAATGCTTCCAAACGTCCCATGATAATACAGTTTGTAATAATAAGACCAACAAATACTGATAGTTGTTTACTTACCTCGTAAGCAAAAGCTTTTAATATTTGATCCACAACAATTACCAAAGCAGCAACAATTACAAGCTGAACAATGATACGAATACGTGAAGGGATAGTATTTCGAATTAATGAAATAATTACGTTAGCAAGTGCCAATACGGCCATAACCGAGAGGCTCATCACCACTGCCGGTTCCAATTTTGCTGTAACCGCTAAAGCTGAACAAATTCCTAATACCTGAACGGTAATCGGGTTGTCGCTTCCCAATGGATTTTTCAGCAATTTCCGATTTTTAGCGGAGAATAAAGGTTCTTTATCGCTCATATCGTGCTTATTTAGAAGATTTTAAAAACTTTTCATAACTGCTTAGGTTATCTTGAAGCATTGCTTCCAAACCTTTTGAGGTAACAGTACCACCAGATACTGCATCAAATTCATGTGGGTTGCCGTCTGCTGCTCCTCCTTTAACCATAGCTAAAGAGGTAAACTTTCCTGCCTCATCAAAAATCTGTTTCCCAGTAAATGGTTCCTGAAATTCAGATTTTGAAATTTCAGCACCTAAACCAGGAGTTTCACCCTTATTCCCAAATGTAGCACCGTAAATGGTTTTCCCATCAGGTTCCAAAGAAATAAAGCCCCAAATAGGTCCCCACATTCCTTTACCCAAAATTGGAATAATCATTTTCTCCCCTACTCCTTCTTTTTCGAACACAAAAACAGGTAGTTTCCTTTCTACCACATTTTTTTTACTGTTCTCAATTTTCAAATTAACGCCAAAAGTTTTATTCTTGTCGTCTGAAGTGACAGTTCCTTCTGAGTTTACAATTAAAGCTTTCACAATGT
The DNA here is from genome assembly GCF_002356295.1 of Labilibaculum antarcticum. Taxonomy (NCBI): domain Bacteria; kingdom Pseudomonadati; phylum Bacteroidota; class Bacteroidia; order Marinilabiliales; family Marinifilaceae; genus Labilibaculum; species Labilibaculum antarcticum. The sequence goes on from NZ_AP018042.1 coordinate 1,432,541, forward strand.
ATTTACTGTAAAGCTCCTCAGCGTTTTCTGGAGTAGAAGCAACATTCACAGCTTTTAAAATGTCTTGCTTTTTCTCTATTTCTATATTTCTCGTTTGGCGTGGCTTAAGTTGCAAAGCAGCAAAAGAAAGAACCGCCGCAACTATCACCACCATAACGGAGGCATAAAGAAATGTATATGTATTGCTTTGAGTATTCATTTTCTAGTTGATTATTTGTTTAAGCACTCACCTTAACTCGTTTCAATCTTCTTTTGATATTACCTTGAACCACATAATGATCGATAAGTGGAGCAAAAGTATTCATGAAAAGGATTGCTAACATCATCGCCTCCGGGAAACCTGCATTCAATACACGAATCAAAACAGCAAGGAAACCGATAAGGAAACCATAAATTATTTTTCCGCGAGCAGTTTGAGCTCCCGATACCGGATCAGTAGCCATAAATACAGCACCAAACGCAAAACCACCCATAATTAAATGTTGCCATGCTGGAATCAACTCCATATAAGCATTACCACCAATTAGGTTGAAAAGCATTCCCATTACATATCCTCCGGCAAATACCGAAACGATAATTTTCCAGCTACCAACTCCTGTTGCAATTAAAACTACTGCCCCAATTAGAATAGCTATAGTAGATGTTTCTCCTATTGATCCCGGAATTAAACCAACAAACATATTCCAAACATCTGAAAGGTGTGTTTGATAAATATTAGCAGCTTCAGTACTAGTCGCATCAACCAAATTGGCTGCATGAGCCAATGGTGTTGCTCCCGAAAAGCTATCTGCTTTTTCAGCGATCCATACTGCTTCACCAGACATTTTTGATGGGTAAGCGAAGAAGAAGAATGCACGGGCAATTAATGCCGGATTCCAAATATTCATTCCTGTTCCACCAAATACCTCTTTACCAATAACTACAGCAAATGCAGTTGAAACTGCAACCATCCAAAGAGGTGCGCCAACTGGCATTATTAAAGGTATTAACATACCTGAAACAAGGAAACCCTCATTTACCTGATGACCGCGCATTTGTGCAAAAGCAAATTCAATACCCAAACCAACTACGTATGAAACGATGATGATAGGTAGAATTTCGATCAAACCATAAATGCAGATATCCATAAAACTAGTCGTATTGATTAGATCTAGTGAAAGGAAATGCTGATATCCTGTATTGTAAATCCCAAATAACAATGCTGGAATTAAAGCCATGACAACAATAGACATGGTTCTCTTCAAGTCGATAGCATCCTTAATGTGAGTTCCATTATGAGATGTAATATCGGGAACGAATAGAAAAGATTCAAAAGCCTCGAAAGACGATTGCAACTTTGCAAACTTCCCACCCTTTAAAAATAAGGGCTTCTTTTTATCAAGAAATTTTCTTAGTGCTTTCATTTTATAATATTATCCGTTTTTTCTTAGCTCATTTCTTTAATCATCAGATCAATTCCTTTACGAACCAAATCCTGTACATTAATTTTCGATGTACAAACAAATTCGCATAAGGCAAGATCTTCCGGAGCAACTTCATATATCCCTAACTGCTCCATTTGATCAACATCCTCAATCATAATGGATTTAATCAATTGTTGTGGAAGCACATCCATTGGCAATACCTTGTCGTACTCACCAGTCATAACGAAAGCACGATGCTCCCCATGAAGATTGGCATCTAAACGGAATTCTTTATTTGGAGTTAACCAAGAGAAGAATGTTTTCGACATTGAGAATTTCTGTAAGCCAGGCAATGCCCAACCTAAAAATTCGAATTTATCTCCTTCTGGAATAACTGTAATTTGGGAATCGTAGAAACTAATAAATCCATCTTCAGAGATTTGTTCTCCTGTTAAAACGTTACCTGAGATAACACGAATCTTCTCATCATCTTTCAACTTACCCTTTAATAAGGTTCGCACAGATGCTCCTTGAATTGTTTCAAAGTAACATGGATTTTTCACTTCAGATCCGCAAAGTGCAATTTTACGACTTACATCATAAATGCCTTTTGTGAATAATCTTCCGATAAAAACAACTTCCTGCGGACGAATTACCCAAGCAACTTCATCTTTATTCATTGGGCTAATGTGGTGAATTTGAATACCAACATTTCCTGCGGGGTGAGCACCTGAAAATTGGCGAACCTCTACATTTTTAGCTTCAGAAGAAATTTTGTTTTGATTGAAATTTGGGTTGGTATTTAAATATACCTTTCCATCAGTCAGTTTTGCTAATGCATCTAAACCTGCCTGAAATGCTTCCGACTCTCCTTCTAGAAGGAAATCAATATCTGCAGCCAATGGTGCAGTATCGAAAGCTGAAATAAAAATTGCTTTTGGAGTATCTTTAGGTTTTGCAATCACATCATAAGGGCGTTGACGAACAAATGACCAAAGGCCACTTTTCAACAACTCTTCCTTAATCTCTTCTCTCGAAAGTCCGTTAGGATCAGCCTTTTTAAACTCCTGGTATTGAATCTTAGCATCTGCTTGAATCACTACTTCCAGAATCTTTCTTCGTTCTCCACGATTTACGGCAATAACCTTACCACTAACCGGAGAAGAAAAATTAATTTCAGGGCAATACTTATCGAAAAACAGGGAATCTCCTGCTTTTACTTCAGCATCTACCTTAACTTTTAATTTAGGTGTTAATCCGGGGAAGTTGGTTGGCTTAATTGCGTATGTCTCAGAACGATCAGCTTTCTCAAGTACTTTCTCAGCCTTTCCTGCCAGCTTAATATCTAAGCCTTTTTTGATCTTTTTAACTTCAGACATGTTAAACTATTTGAATTTATTAATTTGCATCAAAAATAACTAATTTAATCTCTAATTCACAATCTTTGTTCCGATACACTACATGTTTCATAACGCTATAGTTATCGATTTAAGAGGCTGTAAAAAATTCGAACACAAATATATAAAGCATTTTTGTATTTTTGAAATGCTTTGGTCTATTTTTAACCAGTACATATACATATTCACATGCCTAAAAATTTCGTTATTTCCATAAGTATTGTATTCATTATCATTCCAGAGATATTGTTTGCTTACAATTCCGATTCTAAAACTGTTTATTTCAATGAAATAAAGAAAAAAAGCATCCACACTGTTCAAATGCATCCGGCGGATTGGGAACTAACCGAACCCATTATAGAACTTAATGGAGATAATCAACTCCTTTTTTCTTTTGACGACATTACGGAAAATATTCAGGATTACTCCTACAAAATCATCCATTGCACAGCAAATTGGCAAAATTCCTACCTTAGTGAGTTCGATTTTATTGATGGTTTTACCGAAAACCAGATTCAAGACTACGAACATTCCTTTACTACCAATGTAGGTTATGTTCATTATTCATTAAAAATCCCCAATAATGAGATACAACTGAAATTATCGGGCAATTATATCCTTGAAATATTTGAAGATTTTGATCCTGATAAAGTTGTTATTCGCCAACGATTCATGCTTTTAGATTCGAAAGTAGAAGTTATAGGAGAGGTGAAACATCCAATTGCAATTGATTTAAGAGAAACACATCAGGAGGTCGATTTTAGCATTCTTCATCCTAACTTTACTATTGACAATCCTCATTCGGATTTACAAGTTGTGCTGACCCAAAATAACAGATTGGATGGAAGCGAAAAAAATCTGAAGCCTATTTTTATCCGTAAAGATGAACTGGTTTTTGATTACGAAACGGAAAATGTTTTCCCCGGAGGAAATGAATTTCGAAATTTCGATTTAAAAAGCTTAAGGTACCAAACCCGATATATCAAAGAAATTTATAAAGAGAAGGAGCAAACACATATTCTGCTTACTGCTGGAAACAACCGCCATTTTAAGCAATACATCTACGAACAGGATTTAAATGGCCGGTTTTTAATTGATGTTCAGGAAAGAGACGAACCTTCAACCGAAGCGGATTATTGTTACATTACTTTTTGGCTTCCGTTCGATAATGAGATAAAACACGGCAACCTTTATGTGTACGGTGATTTCTGTAACTGGACTTGTTCGGATAAAAATAAAATGGAATACGATTTTGATACCGGCAGCTATCGCAAGACTATATTTTTGAAGCAGGGATACTACAATTACCAATTCGCCTTACTTGAAAATGGGAAGAAAACTCCAGATCTAACTTATATTGAAGGCTCTCATTGGGAAACAGAAAACGACTATGTGATTTACGTTTATTACCATGATATTGCCTTGAACTACGACATGCTTATTGGTTACAAAACCCTTAACTCTACAGCGAAATTTTAGATACCGACAAGCAAGATCACGTATGATAATCAGGATTTATAAAGGTCCAAAATCTCTTGAGTTGATCTGTTTTTTCATATTGATTTTTCCCTTTAAGCTTCCCATTTTCATCTGCCTAAATCGTAAGAATCATAAATATCTGCGTCTGCATCCAACATGTTATAGAATCACATTCAAGTCAAAAAAAAAGAATACTTTTGACTCCGAATTAGGGAGAATCACTATCTTGGTTCTCTTTAAATAAACAAAAAATATAAATATGAACCCTGTTACAAACAAAGGTCGATACAAATCGGACTCGCAGGTATTCAGACGATGGAGCCGAAAAGGCTATGCTGCTTTTGCCAGCATGAACAAGGAAATTAAAATTTCCTGTATCAATACCAGTTATAATTTGCTGGTTCCATCTACCGAATGCGGCTTTTCCGGATTTTGCTATGTACCCTTAAACAGCAGGGATAAGAATGAGACTGATGAATTGGAAGCCTTGCGCTTCGAACTCATGCAAGTGATGGTGTTGCAAAATCAGAGCACTACCAAAACCAGTCAGATTGAACCTCATCGTGAAGTAATAAAGGTTCTTTCTACTAATTCTTATTCCCGCAATTTTAGAAACTAAAAAAAAGAACCTAAGTTATGAGTGATATCAGAAACAACTGGACACACGAAGAAGTTAAAGCAATTTACGACCTTCCATTACTGGATTTGGTGAACAAAGCAGCCAACCTCCACCGCAAACACCACGATTCTACAAAAATGAATATGAACACCCTGATTTCGGCTCGCACCGGAGCGTGTTCTCAGGATTGTAAATATTGTGCTCAATCGGCTCGTTACGACACCCATGTAAAACCAAAGAAACTAAGTTTAGAGGACGTTTTAGCAGAAGCCAAAATAGCCAAAGAAAACGGTGTGAAACGTGTATGCTTAAGTTCTTCGGGAAGAGATGGCAACCGTGATGATCGTTTCGACGAAATGGCTGAAATGATTACGGAAGTAAAAAAGCTTGGACTCGAAGTTTGTTGTACCATGGGAATGATCAACAAAGAAAAAGCAAAGAAATTGGCTGGTTTGGGAATTACTGCAGTTAATCACAATCTGGACACTTCGGAGCGCTACTATCCAAGCATTACAACGACTAGAACTTATGCGGAACGTTTAGAAACATTAGCTAACCTTCAGGAAGCTGGAATTTCTTACTGCTCGGGCGGTATTTTAGGAATGGGCGAAACCAACGAAGATCGAATCGAAATGCTTCGTACGCTATCCAATCAGGAAAAACACCCTTACAATGTTCCGTTGAATTCATTAGTACCTGTTGAGGGAACTCCATTTTTTGGTAAAGAAACCATTGGTATTTTTGATATGGTGCGTGCCGTTGCAACTGCCCGTATTCTAATGCCAAAAGCAGTTATTGCTTTTGCTGCCGGACGTACGCATTACAGTCAGGAAGGACAAGCACTTTGTTTCCTTGCCGGAGCAAACTCTATCTTTTTTGGAGATAAATTGCTTACCGTAAAAAACATGACTGTGAACGAAGATCAGCACTTACTTAATACGCTTGGAATTGTTCCAACCCGTTATCAGGAGTTGACTACTTTGGAGGAATAGAAATATACCAACATATTATATTTAGAAGGGATATGCTTACAGCATGTCCCTATTTTTTTATTTGCTTTTTCTGACTTTCCGTCACTTTGGAGCAGTTCCCCCAGCTTTTAATCAATTTATTTTGCTTTTTAGCGACTTTCTGTCATATTCCAGCAGTTTCCCCAGCTTTCCATCAATTTATTTCACTCCTGAGCAATTTCCCTGCGTTTTTCACTACTTTTCTCTCCTCTTGATTAATTTTCCCGAACTCGTGTACCATCTTCCTTCGCTTCTTGATATTTTTCTGTACTCCGGACTAAAAAATCTATATTCTATACTGGCTGGCATTTATTTTACATCCTTTTTAAAAAATCTTCCTGATAAATATGAGAAACGAATCCTTATTTTATTAGGACGCTATTGGTAAAAACCAATAATTAAAACAGACAATTCCTTTTCCCAACCTTTTTTACGTAATTTCAGTCCTTAATTAACCAAGCCCATTAGATCAAACATGAAGCCACAAACTAAATCCCTCTCTCTTGGGGAATCTCTTATTCCTATTGTTCTATTAATTGCACTCCTTAGTATTAATGCCATTGTTTTTGGCGATGAAGCCATTGAAGGCGCCAACCAGTTTTCACTTTTAATTGCAGCTGCAATTGGTGGATTAATTGCTCTCCGCCACGGAAAAAAATGGGATGAGCTACAAAAGGGCATTGTAGAAAGTATTGGCACTGCAATGCCATCGATGCTGATATTGCTGTTAATTGGTTCTTTAGCGGGAACATGGATGATCAGCGGTGTGGTGCCTGCAATGATTTACTATGGATTAGAATTCTTAAATCCGAAGTTGTTTTTAATGCTCTCGGTGGTGATATGTGCAATTGTCTCGGTCGTTTCAGGGAGCTCATGGTCTACCATTGCAACCATCGGAGTTGCTTTATTGGGTGTTGGCAACGCAATGGAATACAATAATGCAATTGTGGCAGGTGCAATTATATCCGGCGCTTATTTTGGCGATAAAATTTCTCCTTTATCCGATACAACCAACCTGGCTTCCGCAATGGCAGAGGTCGACTTATTTGTACACATTCGTTATATGATGTACACAACGATACCTTCCATCATTATTACTCTGCTTATTTTTCTGGCAATTGGTTTTAATAAGCAAGGAGAAATTAATCCGGAGAGCATTCATGAAGTTCAGCTTGCAATCAAAGAAACCTTTACCATTACACCTTGGCTGTTTTTAGTCCCAATATTACTTTTTGTGATTATTAGCAAAAAAGTTCCTGCCCTGCCTGCCATTTTTGCGGGTACCTTAATCGGAGGAGTATTTGCCATTATTTTTCAGCCACAAATCATTCAACAAATTTCAGGAAGTGATTCCTACATACAAGCTTGCTATCATACGGTAATGCAATCCATCTTTACGGATATTAGTATTCCTGTTCGAAATGAAAATATACAAGATTTATTATCGACCGGAGGAATGGCCGGAATGCTAAATACGATTTGGCTGATTTTAACGGCAATGGTTTTTAGCGGTATCCTGGAAACAGCAGGTATTCTGCACAAAATTACAGGAACCATGATGAAAGCGGTTAGCTCGACCGGATCATTGGTAACAACGACAGTTTTCAGTTGTGGATTTTTGAACCTAACTGCTTCCGATCAATACATTTCTATTGTAGTTACCGGAAGAATGTTTTCGGAATCGTACAAAGATCGGAATTTAAAACCTGAAGTGTTAAGCCGAACTCTTGAAGATGGAGGAACTGTTACATCGGTACTGGTTCCGTGGAATACTTGTGGAGCTGCTCAGGCTGGAGCTTTAGGTGTGGCAACTATGGCCTTCGCCCCTTTTTGTTTTTTCAACATCATCAGCCCTATTATGACCATAGCAATGGCTTATCTGAATATTAAAATCAGGAGAACATCCGATACAGTCGTTAAATCATCATAAGTATAAAAATAAGCGATTCGTTCAATACTTGTGAAATTCTTAACCTGCGGGATTTTTACGCTTTTTTGAAAGTATGATAATACTCATAAATGATGTATTATTATTTTTTCTACATTTGCTCAGAGTGAAAGAATATTATAAAATAACCCTTTAAACCACAACGATATGTCAAAAGGTGTATACAACGTTCCAGCCGTAACTAACGAGCCAATTTTATCTTATGCTCCAGGTTCTCCTGAAAGAGCAGAATTGCAAGCAACAATTAAAAAAATGCGTTCTGAAGAAATCGATGTGCCGATGTATATTGGTGGCAAAGAGGTTCGTACAGGCAATTTATTTGCAATGACTCCTCCTCACGATCATAAGCATGTATTGGGTCATTATCACCAAGGTGAGAAAAAACATATACAAATGGCTATTGATGCTGCTTTAGCTGCGAAACCAGCTTGGGAAGCAATGGCTTGGGAGCACCGTGCTTCAATTTTCTTGAAGGCTGCAGAATTAATTTCCGGTCCTTACCGTCAGAAATTAAATGCTGCGACCATGTTGGGACAGTCGAAAAATGCATTTCAAGCTGAGATCGATTCTGCTTGTGAAATTGCTGATTTCTTGCGTTTCAACGTTCAATATATGACTGATATTTACAAACAACAGCCTGTATCCTCAAAAGGAATTTGGAATCGAGTTGAACATCGTCCGTTGGAAGGATTTGTGTTTGCACTAACTCCTTTCAACTTTACTGCAATTGCTGGTAACCTGCCTACAGCTCCTGCTATGATGGGTAACTGTATTGTTTGGAAACCATCAAAAACTGCGGTTTATTCAGCTCAGGTTTTAATGGAAATTTTCATGAAAGCAGGTGTTCCTGCCGGAGTTATCAATTTGGTTTACGTATCGGGTCCTGCTGCTTCAGAAGTACTATTCAGTTCTCCTGATTTCGCAGGTATTCACTTTACAGGATCAACAGCCGTTTTCCAAAACATTTGGAAAAATATTGGCGACAACATTCATAAATTCAAATCGTATCCACGCATTGTAGGTGAAACAGGAGGTAAGGATTATATCTTTATGCATCCTACTGCTCCTACTAAAGATGTAGCTACAGCAATTACCCGTGGTTCTTTTGAATATCAAGGACAAAAATGTTCTGCTGCTTCTCGTGCTTTCATTCCAGCAAGCAAATACGACGAGGTGATGGCATATGTTAAGGAAGATTTAAGCAAGATTAAGATGGGTGGAACTGAAGATTTCACAAATTTCGTGAATGCCGTAATCGACGAGGCTTCTTTCGATAAGTTAGCTTCAGCTATCGATGCGGCTAAGGCTTCACCAGATGCTGAAATTGTAGCAGGTGGAACATACGACAAGTCTGTTGGTTACTTTATTGCTCCAACTATTATCAGAGCTCTTAAGTCTGATTACATTAGTATCAGAGAAGAACTATTCGGTCCTGTTATGACCATTTTTGTATATGATGACAATAAAGTAGATGAGACACTTGATATTTTGGATAAAGGTTCAATGTATGCTTTAACAGGTGCTATATTTGCTGATGATCGTTATGCTATTGAAAAATTAGTGAAGCGTTTAACTCACACAGCAGGTAACTTCTATATTAACGATAAGCCTACTGGTGCTGTTGTTGGACAGCAGCCATTTGGTGGTGGTAGAGGTTCTGGAACTAACGATAAAGCAGGTTCTATGATTAACCTATTGCGTTGGGTTTCTCCTCGCACAATCAAAGAAACATTTATACCAGCTACAGATTATATGTATCCTAACTTTTTAGAGGATTAATCCCAGTAAGAGATCAGATTTAAGCAGTGAGACTTGAGAAAATTAATTCCAATTCGAACCAAGATTTCTGATAATAAAACAAAAAAAAGAAGATATACTGGTTCTGCCAGTCTTCAATTATTACATGCATATTTTGAATACAACGACCGGAGTTCTCTTCGGTCGTTTTTTATGTCCTCTATTATTGAGTCTTTGGTCATTTGTCTTTTCGAGCGTTCGATTTTCAGATTTTGATATATTCTTTGTAATTTAGCACTTTAATAGTAACAAAATGGATCAGAAAAACGTTCAAAATACACTTCTAAAAATCATACGTAACAAATACGTAATCACCTTCGTGGGCTTTTATTTTTGGCTGTTCTTTTTTGACCAACGCTCCGTTTGGGAACGAATGGAACATGAAAATAAAATTGAATCTCTGGAAAAAGAAAAGGCTTACTTCATTGAAAAGATTGAAACTGACAAGAATCGGATTGACGAGCTGAAAACCAATCGGGAAAATCTCGAAAAATTCGCTCGTGAACAATACCTGATGAAGAAGGATAACGAAGATATATTTATAATGATTAAAGAATAATAAGAAGGGCCGTTGTATGCAATGGCTCTCCTATTTTTTTTCGTATTCCCGATAAATCTCTAACAACTCTTTCGCAGAATAAATCCCTTTTGTTTCGATGCCCAAATCGACTAACAGTTGTTTGGCGCAAACCACAATGCTCTCCTCATCAATAAATTCTTCGTGAACATTGTTCATATATTTCAATACTTTAAAGGCATTAAAAGCTCCAAAAAATTTCTTTCGGAATGACTCGATACTGGAACAGTTCCGATTGATTTCATCCAAAACTTCAAAGAAATTATCCTCTTTTAAATAAGAACGCACGGGTCCAGGAAGACCAACAATCAATTTATTTAAATAAGTATCGTAATCGACACCAAAAAAGTCATCGACACGATCGAAGAATTTTTTCAGATCCTTAAAGGCAGAGTAATTGTAAGTTTTGTAATCGATAATTCCTTCATCCATGAAAGTGGAAATGGCTTTGCCTGTTCCAAAAGGAACCCGATCCGATTCTCGGGGAGATGGAATTACCCGAGTGGTGTTAAGTTCATAAAACTTCCCTAAGGCAATTATTTTCTGAAGAAAATAGAAATCCTCACCTGCCTGGCGGCGATTCATACCACCTTGCTTGATGTAGGCATTTGCCGAAACAGCAAAACTGGACCCTACCGTATGATATGCATGTGGATGCCCGGCAAAACGCATGGCCAACATATAGTATCGTAAATACAGCTCGTACTGCGCAATGGCATTATAAATTGGCTGCTCGAATTCTGTTCCCTCCAATGGATGCTCATAAAAAATATTGGCACCATTGGCTTTCGGATATTTGTTGAACAATTTTTCAATTTCAATAAAATAACTGGTATCACAACCCGAATCGGCATCGAAACCAGTTATGATCCCATTTGGCTTATCAATTTTATTGAAACGACTTACCGCCTCATCCATGGCAATTTTTCGCGCCAAACCAACACCTGCAAATTTCTTTGGCAAATTGGGCTGATGAATCAAATAAAACTTCAACTTCTCATCCTGATGTGAATCCATCCACACAGTAACATCTGCTATGGTCTTCTCATTTTGGGCTAAAACGTCTTGGCTTGCCAACTCTCCTGAATTCACAATTACAATTACCTCTGCAAGGCAATTCGCACGTTCGCAATTCCACAAAGCTTCCAAACTTGGAATTAAGTCAGGCTCGTTAAAACAGGGAATAGTTACAATGATATTCAATTGATCGGAAACTGTATCAGTAATATAGTCAGGATATAGACGTTGTTTCTTCAGGTATTTATCAGCGAAAGCCATTTTATTAATTTAGATGTGAGATAAGAGATTTGAGAAATGAGAGATTGCTATACATTTTCATCCTTAACTTTAAGAGAAAAAGTAGATTGGAGCTTATTCATCGCTTCCGTAATCGAACTTCTCACATCCGATATCTCAAATCTGTTGTAAACGCAAAGATATAAAAAAGGGCAGATAGCTTGCATAGCTAATCTGCCCTTCAAATATGATATTTTATTATTTATTCAGGTTTTGCAGTATATCTGCTATTCAAACCAACAATAACGTCTTGGGTAATATCCAGTCCATCCTGAGAAAGAAGAACATTTCCACCTTTGGTTGTGCTTAAAATTAAACTATAATTATGAGCCGCATTGTATTCTTTTAAATAGTTAGTAACACTATCGAACAATCTTTTGCTATTTGCTTGTTGTTCGCCCATTAATTTGTTTGACAACTCACGATCCAACTGTTGTAAATTCTGTTGCTTGGCCATTAATTTACGTTGAGCTTCTTCTGCTCTCTCACGACTTAAGAAACCTCCATTTTGAGCTTTATATTGAAATTCACCTGCTTCTTTCTCTAACTTCTGAGCTTTAAAGTTAAAATCAGTTCTTGAATCTTCTTGCTTCTTCAAAAATTTCTCATTCAAATCACGAGAAAAATTATAGCTGGTTAATAACGAATCTGTATTAATATATACAACAGCACCTTCACCTGCTACCGATTTTAAATTTTTCGAATCTGCTGATGAATTAGAAAAATGAAGTACGTACAGAATTCCAACTGCTACAATTAGTACTGCATTTAAAACAATAGATAAATTTTTCATAGGTATTTATAAAATTAATTTTTCAAGATTATTTCCCGATCTGTTGAAAATGTTGAGTCAGAATAAAACTTCATCCCTTTTCGAACATCATACTCATTACGGGTTGGATTTATTTTTTTTGATTTTGCCTAACAAATATAAGCTTAAAAAGGAAACTAAAAAAATACTGCGTCATCATATTTATTATTCAGGATTCCTTTATCCACTTAAAGTGTAGGAAAAATTAATTACTGATAAACGTCATTCTTTTATTTTGGAATACTATATACATTGAACTCATAAAGAAACCCAAATAACAATTTAAAACCTAACCCTATGTTTAATAAATTAATAGCGGCTACCCTGCCATATATGCCCAAAAAGCTAGTTTGGATCTTCTCGAAAAGATACATTGCCGGTGAAACCATTGATGACGCAATTGCGGCTTCAAAAGAACTCAACAGCCAAGGTATTAAAGTTACCGTTGATCTTTTGGGTGAATTTATTAAAGATTTAAGTCAGGCTACTGAAAACAAAGAGGCTTATATTGAAATCATTGAAGCGTTTCAGGAAAATAAAATTGATGGAAACTATTCGATTAAGCCTACCTTTTTTGGTTTATTAATTGATGAAGACGTTTGTTATCAAAATATCCGCACTGTTGTAGCGAAAGCCGCAGAGTACAACAACTTTATTCGTGTTGATATGGAAGATTCTCCATGTGTAGACAAAGAAATTAAACTTTTTAGAAAATTAAAAGCAGAATTCCCTCATAATGTAGGCTTAGTTGTTCAAGCTTATTTAAAAAGAACATTAAATGATTTGGACAATATGATGGACATGCAAAACGGTATCTCCAAATTAAACTATCGCCTTTGTAAAGGTATTTATGTTGAACCAGATGAGCTTGCTTACAAAAAGTACGATAAGATTAATGAAAACTTCATAAAAGGATTGGAATTCATGTTAAAAAATAACGTGTACCCGGGAATTGCAACTCACGATAGGAATATAGTTGAACCTGCATTCGAATTAATCGAAAAATACAATGTCCCTAAGGATAAGTATGAATTTCAAATGCTTTATGGAGTAACTCCTGAACTTAGAAAAATGATAATTGACAAAGGACATACCATGAGGGTTTACGTTCCTTTTGGAAAAGACTGGTTTGGATATTCAACCAGAAGGTTGAAGGAAAATCCTAAAATGGCTATGCTGATTATAAAGGCTTTATTTAGAAGAGGGTGAAAATTCTCTGAGTTTTGGCAACAAAAAAGCGGTGAAATATCACCGCTTTTTTTATTCTTTTTTCTTTGTACTATACTTATACATTTGCTTTAAAGTAGTAATCTCCTTATCGGTCACCAAATTATCAGGAATTTTCAAATCTCGCTTCCTCTTCATCCTGCTAATCTCAGGTAAAGTTCGAGACATGCTGACTCCTACCATCATATCAGGGGGCACCATTACATGATGCTCATTCATCACCACATGATTCTTAATCAACAAATCGGTATTTGCCTTAGCATCCATTTTTTCAGGAGCCTTGGTAAGAGCTTCGTAAGTGGCCGAATTGATATTGTTTTTAGCTCTAACATATTCCGGAGTATTCACTTTTGCATTGATAAAAGCTTCCCTAAAATCACCAAAACGAGGCAAAATAAGTACTTCCTGCAAAGCTATCGTATCCTTTGCCATAAATACCCCAAACAAATAAGCATTCTGTTTTAGGCTATCACTCACTATTATTTTTACATCATGATATCCGACATAAGTATAATGTATGGTGTCACCAGAGTTTACCCAAAATGAAAATCTTCCGAAAGAATTTGTGGTACCTGCTCTTTTTTCATTTACCCGAAAATGAGAATAAGGCAAAGGAGATAATTCCTTTTGATCCATTACTGCACCAGTAAAAAAGATGGAATCATTTCTAATTTTTTGTGCACTTACATCTTCTATTATAAGAAGAAACAGAAGTACAACCAAACAACTAAATACGTTTTTTTTCATATCTCAAAATTTTTCTCTCTATAAGTCTCCTATAATCAAATCATCCAAATTCCGCTTTGGAACATGATGAATCTGATTTTCATCCCGCCAATATTTTATATCACCATTCTTCATTTCATCAATCACAACCTCTTCCTTTGGTTTTCCTAACGCCACAACTTGTATTATTTTATAATTCAACGGAATTTGCAACACTTCCCTTACTTGTTTTTCCTTAAAAGCGCGAATAATACATCCGCCATATCCACTTTCCACAGCTCCAAGCAAAAGGTTCTGAACAGCAATTCCATCATCACTAAAATAGTTCTTCCCTAAGTCTTCATCATTAAGCATGATGACATAAGCTGTTGGTCTTTCACCTTCTACAGGTCCATCCCAATCTGATAAATAACCGGCCCATGCCAAAGTCTCAAATACTTCTTCTCGTTTCTTCTCACTTAAAACGATTTGATATTTAATAGTTTGACCATTACGCCCTGATGCACCCATTCGTGCCAAATCAATCCATTGTCGAATATTTTCAAGAGAAATTTGCTCTTCTCCGTAGAATCTTCGGTAACTTCTGTTTTTTAAAACAAGTTCTTTTAACATTTGATAATAATAAGAATTTAGTAGATGAATTTATCCAAATCAAAAGCTAGAATATTCATTAAATTAAGGGAATTTTCCTTATCTGTCAAGAAATTTGACAATCCTTTTACGATTTAATCTAAAGTTGAAATTACACAATTATTGAAACAAAACTAATATGCTGAGCAAGTATCTAATAATGAACAGGAATCAGATTTCCTGAACTAAAATCAAGGAATAATTATCTAATTGATGCTGACCGACACTCTACATGCAGAAATAAATTAACCCGATAAAAAAAGCAGTAATCTCAATTAGTAAGATCACAGCTTTTCAACTATTTTATTACACTATAATTCATTGTATCTTTTTAAAAATCAATTGCAGATTATGCAATAAGAATATCACTCTGTTAAAAAATTTGTGCGCTCTGTAGATTTTCCATAAATTTATTAATAGACCTATTTTATTTTGTATGTTATTTTTTATAATCCGAAGATCTATGCAAAAACAAAACTCTTCTTTTTCATAAAGTTTGCCCCATATAACTCCACCACCTGGGAGCTAAGGTTTATATTTCCCTTTGCTAATACTAAGCTTAAAACCACTTAACCTATGAAAACCGCCATCATGCAACCCTATTTCTTACCCTATATTGGGTATTTTCAGCTTATAAACTTGGTTGATATTTTTGTGATTTATGACAACATACAATACACAAAAAAAGGATGGATCAATCGAAACAGGTATATGTTAAATGGCAAGGATTCATATTTTACTATTCCAATCAATAGAAGCTCAAATTATTTATCCATCAAGGAAAAATCTATTTCTAATAATTTTGACAAGAAAAAACTTCTAAGTCAAATTACCAACGCTTATAGAAAAGCGCCTCATTTTAAACATACTTTCCCTCTACTGGAAGAAATAGTAGGCTTCGAGAGCAATAATCTTTTCAATTATATTCTCAATTCAGTCAATCTAACCTGTAATCACTTAGATATAAAAACTAAAATCATAAAATCTGCAGACATCAATATTAATCATGATTTAAAAAAAAGTGATAAAGTGATCGCTATTTGTAAGCAGTTAAATTCATCTATCTATATCAATCCCATAGGAGGCATCAATTTGTATTCTACAATGGAATTTAATAAAAATAATATTGAAATATTTTTTTTAAAATCCAATCCCTTTACTTACGAACAATTTAAGAACGAATTTGTACCATGGCTATCGATACTGGACGTTATGATGTTTAATTCTAAAGCTGATGTAATTGATGTTATAAAAAATAGATTTTCTCTTGTTACAGAGAAAAGCCATAAAATTTATTCATGATGTTTAAATGGAAAAAACTAGGAAGGGTTTTTAATCCTCAGGATGTAGAGAACGTAAGTTGGTTGAATGAATTTGCTCAAGCTCCTTCTGTTCTTATTTTTGATAAATTTATACGTGTCTATTTTTCCTGCAGACCAAAACCTGATGAAAATGGACAATATGTAAGCTATACAGGCTATGTTGATTTGAATCGGTTCAATTTATTTGAGGTTCTGAATATCGCAAAAGAACCCATTTTATCTTTAGGTGAAAAAGGAACTTTTGATGAATTTGGCATATATCCAACTTCTGTCATCAGAAATGAAAACCAGGTTCTCGCCTATTATGCTGGCTGGACAAGATGCGAATCGGTTCCATTTAATGTAGCGATAGGTATGGCAGTGAGCAATAACAATGGAGAAACTTTTACAAAAATGGGAAGTGGTCCTATTCTTTCCTACAGCATAAATGAGCCATTTATTCTAAGTGGTCCAAAAATCAGACGCTTTAACAACCAATGGTACTTGTGGTATATAGCAGGTAGCAAATGGATCAAAAACAATGGGAAACCCGAACCAGTTTATAAAATCAGAATGGCAAGTTCTTCCGACGGTATCCACTGGATAAAACAAGATCAGGATTTAATAAAAAACAAGCTTGAAGAAAATGAAGCACAGGCCAGTCCCGATGTGTTTTTCTACAAAAACAAATACCATATGTTTTTTTGCTATAGATACAGTTTAAATTTTAGAGGCAAAGAAGGTGGATACAGAATAGGATATGCTTCTTCGGATGATTTAATCACATGGGTTCGGGATGATCGTAAAGTGGGAATCGACATCTCAGATGAAGGTTGGGATTCAGAAATGATTGCTTACCCTCATGTTTTTGAATTGGATGATAAAATCTATATGTTTTATCTTGGAAATCAGGTTGGAAGATATGGATTTGGTCTGGCAGAACTTGAGCAATATAAATCGGAATAATTGAATCGTATTATGAAATGGAAAAAACTAGGAAAAATTTTTGATCCAACAGAACATGAGCTCCCCAATGCTTGCCTTGAGTTTGCCCAATCTCCTCAAGCCATTGTTTTTGATGACTTTGTTCGGATATACTTTTCAACAAGGCAAATAGATAAAAACGGAAAATTTTTAAGCCATATTGCTTTTGCCGATTTTGATAAAAGCTTGAAAAAAATCATCCAGATCTCATCAAAACCTGTTATCAGCTTAGGCAAACTAGGATGTTACGACGAGCATGGGATATTTCCTTTAAATGTAGTGAGAGACGAGGATAAAATCCTAGGCTATATTGGAGGATGGACCAGAAGAGTATCAGTATCAGTTGAAACCTCCATAGGCTTATCTGAAAGTTTTGATAACGGTCTAACTTTTAAAAGAATTGGAGATGGACCTGTTTTAACTTCATCTTTACACGAGCCTTACCTGGTTGGAGATCCTTTCGTTGCCATTTTCGACGACATTTATCATATGTGGTATATATACGGAACCAAATGGGTTCAGCCCGAAGGTACAGATGAACCTCAACGGGTTTATAAAATTGGATATGCCACATCTGATAATGGAATTTCATGGCAAAAGCACAACAAACAGCTAATCACCAACAAACTAAATACCAATGAATGTCAGGCACTGCCAAGTGTCATCAAATACAATAACAAATACCACATGGTATTTTGTTACCGGGAAGCAACTAATTTTAGGAATAACAGCCAAAGAGCTTATCGGATTGGATATGCTTTCTCTGAGGACATGAAAAACTGGATTCGCAAGGATGACCAAGTTGGTATTGATGTCTCTATGGATGGCTGGGACTCGGAAATGCAATGCTACCCGCACATGTTCCATTGCGATGGGAAAATATATCTTTTATATAATGGAAATAAATTTGGACGTTATGGCTTTGGACTTGCTGTTCTAGAAAACTTGTAACAAGATGAAGATAAGCTACAAAATAAAAAGTGCAAATGAGCAAGACATTCACAATCATTTAATTGAGTGTAAAGATCGTTTCATTCCTCCGCTCGACAAAACAGTCTGCCTTCAGGACTATTCGAGAAAAATATATAATCAAGCGATCACATTCGAAGCTTGGGTTGAGAACAGACTTATTGGATGTGTTGCTGCTTATTTTAATTATTCAGAAAATCATTCCGGATTCATAACCAATGTAAGTGTCACCAAGGATTATACTGGAAAAGGGGTTGCTTTAGAGTTAATGTCAGCTTGTATTAAATATTCTTTTGAAAACCAAATCAAGGAAATTAGTTTAGAGGTTTGTAAAAAGAGTACCGGCGCCATTCATTTGTATGAGAAATTAAACTTCCTAAAAATAGAGGACAAGAATGATTTTATTATTATGAAACACAACCTGAATTAATCTTAAAATATTTAGAAATATATAATACAGAATTTACAGGCAAAAAAAACCTGTCATCGCTAAGATTATTTAGGGATGACAGGTTAGAATTTTTTAAAAAAAAATTATTCCTCGAATCGTTTTTCAATCACATCCCAATTCACCAAATTCCAGAAGTTCTCAATGTATTTCGGACGTGCATTTTGTGTATCCAAATAATAGGCATGTTCCCAAACATCCATAGTTAATATTGGTGTCATGCCGTCAGTAAGTGGATTACCGGCATTATTTTTCTTCACAATTCTTAATTTGTTATGAGAATCGGCTACCAGCCATACCCAACCCGATCCAAATAATGTTGCACCAGCTTTCGAAAATTCTTCTTTAAATGCAGCTAATGATCCAAATGTTTCGGTTAATGCATCAGCTAATTTCCCTTTAGGTTCTCCTCCTCCATTTGGACTTAAAGCCATAAAATAAAAAGTGTGATTGTAAACCTGCGCCCCATTATTGAAAATTCCACCTTCGGAATGACGAACAATTTCGTCTAAGCTAGCTTTCTCAAAGGCAGTTCCTTTAATTAAATTATTCAAATTGGTAACGTAGGCCTGATGATGCTTTCCATAATGAAACTCTAATGTTCTTTGGCTAATTGATGGTTCAAGCTCATTTAAAGCATAAGGTAATTGCGGTAGTTCGTGTATCATATCTTTGTTTTTTTTGATTTACGATACAATTTCAACATAATTTTCCACATATTCAATAATTGACAAAACTAAAAGACCGGCTTTCAAAAGAAAGCCGGTCCCAAAATCAAAAAAACAATAAACAAAACTAATCCTGAAAGCGTTTAGCCACTTCCTCCCAATTTACTACATTCCAGAATTCTGAAATGTAATCTGGTCGTTTATTCTGAAATTTCAGATAATATGCGTGTTCCCAAACATCCAATCCTAAAATTGGTGTTCCTTTTACGTCTGCTAAATCCATTAGTGGATTATCTTGATTTGGAGTTGAACTCACAACAAGTTTGCCATTTGATTGTTTCACCAACCAAGCCCAACCTGAACCAAAACGAGTAGCAGCAGCTTTGGAAAATTCTTCTTTAAATGATTCAAACGATCCAAAATCTTTTTCAATTGCAGCTAATAATGAACCTGAAGGATTTCCTCCTCCATTTGGAGACATTACGTTCCAAAATAAATCGTGGTTGAAAAATCCACCTCCATTATTTCGCACAGCAACTGATTGCTTCGAAATGTTTGCTAATATATTTTCTATGCTTTGTCCTTCAATATCTGTTCCCGCAATAGCAACATTCAAGTTATTTGTATATCCTGCGTGATGTTTTGAATGATGGATTTCCATTGTTCTTGCATCAATATGTGGCTCGAGAGCATCGTAAGCATATTGTAATTTTGGTAATTCAAATGCCATATCTTGTATCTATTTTAATTGTAATTATTATCTATTTTCGTAACACTAAAACAAAGCTAATTTTTATCTGGACTAAATCCAATTAAATTAAAGACTTTTTTGTCTTTTATTTTCAACACTTCCAAAAGCCTGTTAGCTAAAAGATTTTTAGCTACTTTCGTGCCTTAAAATATTCTTAATATCAACCAGTGAACAAACGAATTCTCAAAATAGCGCTTCCAAATATTGTCAGTAATATTACCATTCCCCTTTTAGGTATTGTCGATCTGGCTTTGATGGGACATTTGGGAAAAGTTGATTTTATTGGTGCCATAGCCTTGGGAGGAACCATTTTTAATTTTCTTTATTGGGGATTTGCCTTTTTGCGCATGGGTACAACAGGAATAACTGCCCAAGCCTATGGAGCAAGAAATCTGAGCGAAACAATTCTGTCCTTGTCTAGAGCACTTTTAGTTGCACTACTTGGAAGTATTGTTATATTATTACTACAAAAACCAATTGCTGATTTAAGTTTCTATGTGTTTGACTGTGAAGCATCGGTGGAGAAAATAGCTAAATCGTACTATTACATTAGAGTTTGGGCGGCACCTGCAACAATTGGTTTGTATGCCTTAACGGGATGGTTTATTGGTATGCAAAACTCGAAGATCCCAATGATAATTGCCGTTGTGAGTAATATTATCAACATTGCGTTGTCCACCTACTTTGTTTATGGAATGAATTTAGATGCTCGTGGTGTTGCCTTAGGAACTGTAATTGCCCAGTATTGCGGATTATTTATGGCTCTGTTTTTCATCCTTCGATTTTACCGTCGATTGTTTCACTACTGGAGTAGAAAAGGGATGATGCAAATTAAAGAATTGAAGAACTTCATTGCAATTAATAAGGATATTTTCATTCGAACGCTCTGCATCATATTCGTGTTCACATTTTTCACAACAGAATCGGCTAACACAAACAAAACCATTCTGGCCGTAAATTCACTACTCCTGCAATTTTTATTCATCTTCTCTTACTTTATGGATGGCTTTGCATTTGCGGCCGAGGCTTTAGTGGGGAAATTTATTGGAGCTAAAAACCAAACTGGATTGAGAAGTGTAATTCGTCTGCTTTTTATTTGGGGAATTGGAATAAGCCTCGCCTTCACTATTTTTTATGCGACAAGCAGTAATTGGATTTTAGCAGCATTAACAAATAGTGAATCGACGATATTAGAAGCACAAGCCTATATAAAATGGATTGTATTATTGCCAATTCTAAGTTTCAGCTCTTTTTTACTGGATGGAATTTTTATCGGTGCAACCGCTTCGGTCTATATGAGGAAAACAATGATCGCAGCAACTTTATTTGTTTTTATACCCAGTTACTATTTTCTGAGTAACAGCTTTCAAAATCATGGATTATGGATGGCCATGCTTGGATTCATGCTGGCTCGCGGAGTATTTCAAACTATATATTACAAAAAGGCAATACTTTTAAAATTCAATTAATTCAGATTCAGAACCCCAGCTAGTGTGAGTTGCAAAGCTTCCGTTAATTTTAAAACTTCTTCTTCCTCAATATTATAGTTTTCACTCGCATTTTCAAGTCGATCGACCACATAAAAAAGCTGAATTAATTTCACGTTCTCTTCCAAACAAACATACAATACACTGGCACCATCCCGACTAATTACATCGGGCTGATTTTTTTGATACATGCTAGCAATCCCGAACAAATTGGAAGGAATGCAATTACAACTAATTCCACTTGCCTTAATATGTGGTGTTTGAAATTCAGGCAAGCGTAAATTGTTTTCAAGAATTTCATTTGCGAATGGGAATTCATTTTTATTCCGTATCCCCAAATCAAATACAGAGGAAAATGCGTCTTCAGTTTCAAAACCTAAATCGCCAAAATAATCATCAATTAAATTGATTACAATTCCCGATTCCTGTTGATCCTTTAATGAAAAACATCTTCCCAAATGAATAACAACATCATACTTTTTATTATTCAGCGATTTGGTCAAAGAATAGGATGTAACACTTCCACCAGTTCCAGAGATAAGAATATCCAGCTCCGTTTCCTGATAGCTAAAACGTGCATAGTTCTTCCCTAAATTTTCAACTAAAACCAGTTGACTAATAAAGTTTTGCATGGCTGAAAAAGCGCCTGCTATTATTAATATCTCCATTGATGCAATAACTTAGCCAGAACAAAACTTTCGAAAAGTTTGTTATATAGGTGAAATTTATACTTACTTTTGAAAGTCAATATTACGACTTGAATTAAAACACTAAATACAGATGGAATTTTCAACCAACGGAGACAGTCATAACGGTTTCACAAAAATAGAAAAATACAATCAAGATACTACAGAACAGCTAATGTTTCACTATAAAAAAGTTCTTGAATTGTTAGGCGAAGATGCCGAACGCGAAGGTCTTTTAAAAACCCCGTTACGAGTTGCTAAAGCAATGCAGTTCTTAACACAAGGATACCATAACAACCCAGAAGATATTTTAAAATCGGCTATATTTAAGGAAGATTACCGCCAAATGGTAATTGTGAAAGATATTGAGGTTTATTCTATGTGTGAGCATCATATGTTGCCTTTTGTGGGTAGAGCACATGTTGCATACATTCCAAACGGCACCATTACCGGATTGAGTAAAATTGCCCGGGTTGTTGATGCTTTTGCTCGAAGATTACAGGTACAAGAGCGTTTAACCACGCAGATTAAAGACTGCATTCAAAACACTCTAAATCCATTAGGGGTTGCTGTAGTTATTGAAGCTCAGCACATGTGTATGTCCATGCGTGGAGTTCAAAAACAAAATGCAATTACAACGACATCTGATTTTACCGGCGCCTTTGAAAAGGTTGCTACAAGAGAAGAGTTTATTCGTTTGATTTCTACTAAATCTAACTACTAATTAAGTTGAGTATTCCTAAGAATCAAAGATTTACCAATTTACATTGTTCTTATTAAAATTGCACATTGTAAATTGAATAGATATCTTTGTGCCTGGGATATTTTAAATCTTACCGTGATAATCAATTCATTACCTTAAATTTATTGATGAATTGGGAATTATTAATTGAAGAAGAATATGAAAGCATATGTATTTCCAGGGCAAGGAGCCCAATTTGTTGGTATGGGAAAAGACCTGTACGAAAATTCAGACCTTGCCAAAGATCTTTTTGAACAAGCCAACGATATTTTAGGTTTTAAAATTACCGACCTGATGTTTGAAGGAACTGATGAAGATTTACGTCAAACTAATGTTACTCAGCCTGCGATTTTTTTGCATTCTGTAATTTTAGCTGAAACTCTTGGTGTGAATTTCAAACCAGAAATGGTAGCTGGGCACTCATTAGGTGAATTTTCTGCTTTGGTTGCTAATGGAGCCTTATCTTTCGAAGATGGTCTTAAATTGGTTTCTCAGCGTGCTGTAGCAATGCAAAAAGCCTGCAAAATTGAACCATCAACCATGGCCGCAATAATCGGATTGGATGATGAAACTGTAATAAAAATATGTGGAGAAATTAACGAAATTGTAGTCCCTGCTAATTTCAACTGTCCTGGACAATTGGTTATTTCCGGTAGCATGAAAGGCATTGAGATTGCTTGCGAAAAACTACTTGAGGCTGGTGCTAAAAGAGCTATTCCTTTAAAAGTAGGTGGTGCATTTCATTCTCCTTTAATGGAGCCTGCGCGTGTAGAATTGGAGGAAGCTATTGAGAATACGACTTTCTCAACTCCAATCTGTCCGGTATATCAGAATGTAAATGCAATGCCTGTTTCAGATCCTGATGAAATCAAGAAAAATTTGGTTTCTCAATTGACTGCTCCGGTTCAATTTACTCAAACCATGGTTAATATGATTGCTGATGGTGCGACCTTATTCACAGAAGTAGGTCCGGGAAAAGTTATTCAAGGATTGGTAAAAAAAGTTGACCGTAAAATGGAAACTGCAGGTGTAGATTCATTTCAAGGATAAAAATACAATTCATAAAAAAAGCCGTTTCAATACTTATTGAAACGGCTTTTTGCTATTTAAAGCTTATTACACTTTTTTGTTTTTTACCATCCATTAAAATCTCCAATGGTTCTTTAAATCGAACGTGTTTAAAGTAATGAATTTGTTCTACGACCTTCTGTTTACTAAGAATATCAAGGTTCACGAAACTCTGTTCGGTATTGTTTCTCACCGAAAAATACCCCACATTCATCGAAGTCACATTGTGAAAGAAATGAGAACCTAAGGAAGCATCTAACGGAAAATCCTCTAAACCTTGTTCCACAATCACTTTTGCATTGGATATTTGAGACCACAATACAGGAATTCCAGTAAACTTATCTTTTGTTCCCCATCGTCCAGGACCAATTAGTACATATTGACGATCTTGTTCTTTCATCTTCTGGTTCAATTTTTCAATTTCCAGAGCCATCTCTTCGGTTTTAGTCCGGTCAAATTTATCAATATCCATATAAACGATATCCCGCACATGATCAACCTTTCCATTCCCCATACCTTTACTTGCCAGTAAAACAAGTTTATTCTTATCAACCTTGCTCATATCAATATCAATACTCATTTCCTGACGAATAAGCGGTTTAATCTGCAACAGCTGGAAAGTTGGGAAGTTATTTTTTCCTTTTGAAAGATCAACAGCAAACTCTATTTCAATAGGAGCACCCATCGCTTGCTTAAAAATATTTAAAAGTACACTTAGGGCATGAGCAACCGGAACTTGATTGTATTTCAGAATATTTGCGAAATTCACCACTCTTGGTCCGCGTAAATTCAAATCTGGCTCCAATCTATCATTCTGATAATCGTAAACAGATGCGCAATGCAATAAATTTCCATCTTTTTCGGCATCTGCAAGTTGATACTTAGTGGTTATGGCATCTTCCCCATCCTTTACCAGATCAAAAACATCTTTATGCATGTCGATTCCATAAAAATACTTTTGCGAATCTTTCATCTGATCTTCAATTGAAGCCAATTGCAATTTTGGATGTTCGGGACAAAAACGATGCGTTTTCTCACCACCAACAACATACTTTCCAAGACCTATGGCAATAACAGCAAAACCATCCTCAGGCTTCATATAAGAAAAAGGATAGTAATTATAGGATTGCGCAACACCACTGATATTTGGATAATACCTTCCATTGGTTTCTTGCCCAACGACCTCCTGAATAATGACAGCCATTTTTTCTTCTTCAATTTTATAGTCTACCGCACTAAAATAAGATTGAGCCTCAGGCGTAAAAATAGAAGCGTAAATAAGTTTAACCGCGGTTACCAACTGACGAAATCTCTCCTCAATATCCGGATGATTATTTGGCAGCAAATAAGTTGCATAAACACCTGCAAATGGCTGCATCAATGAATCTTCAAACAATCCTGATGATCGTACAGCTATTGGACAAGTCATTTCCTCTAGGTATTGTCGAAGTCTTCGTCTTAATTTATCTGACAGTTCGCCTTTCGCAAATAAATTTCTAACTTTTTTGTAATTTTTATCTATGTAAATCTTATCGTAAAGGTTATTTTTCTCAATAAAATTATCGTATTCATCAACACCTATAATTGCTGTTTTAGGAATCGAGATATTAATATCCTTGATTAATTTAGTGAAGTAAATGTTCTCTATAAAATTACACAAGAAAGCTAATCCACGACCTTTTCCTCCTAAAGAGCCTTGTCCCAAACGCACAATGTAGTGGTTCGAATTTACAATATTGGGTCTGAATTTAATAATACGCCCACGTAACTGTTTTATGCGTGAAGATTCAAATACATCCAAACAAAATTTACGTAATTCTTTTACTGATTTAAAATCCTCAATCTGATATCTTCTTAGCTTTTTGGCAATATTAATTTCTCCACGTGCCATTAACCAGGTCGAAATTCCATTTCTTTTTGAATGAAAAAGTAGTGATTCATCAGGAACGTATTTAAGTTTTTCTTCAAATTCTTCCATGGACTTTGCCATAGCAACCTTAGTTCCACTTTGGTTTCGAAAAACAAAATCACCAAAACCGAGTTTTGTATAAATAAAATTGTAGATATCTAAAGCCAGTGTGTCACTGTTTTTATTAATAAAATCAGCATCAACCTGCATGGCACGAATCGCATTATCTGTATCATGCGATTGCATTAAACATGGAATCTTCATGTTTTTTTCCTGCACATATTTAATCAGATCTACCCCCGAATCATCATCTAATTTGCCATCTTTTGAAAAACGAACATCAGAAATTACACACAACAGGTTTTCCAAGTAATTATCTATAACTTCAACTGCATCCTCATACGTGCTCACCAAAATAACTTTTGGTCTGGCCCGCATTTTCAAAATCTTATGCATTTCATCAATATCACCTTCATCCGATATTACTTTTTGGGTTTGGGTCATTACTGATGTATACAACAATGGCAGATATCTGGAATAATATTTTACCGAATCCTCAACCAACAAAATGACTCTTACATCTCCACTTTTGGTATCGGTTTCCAAATTCATTCGATCCTCAACATACTTGGTCATGGCCATAAAAATCTTGGTTGAGCCATTCCAGACAAAAACTCTGTCAATATTGTTCTTTATCTTGTCAGCAGCTCTGTCAAAATAAGCCAAATCGCTATTGTTGTTCACCAAAACCAAAACAGGAATTTCGGGATGATCCAATTTAATTTCCTGACTTAATTTCAGCGGAGATTCCTTATCCAAGCCTGCCATTAAGATGACCACATCGTAAGTCCTGTTTTTTAAGGCTTCCAATGCTTCATCGTTGGTGGAGACACTCGTAAATCGCGGAGCTGCATATAAATTTAATTGCAAATACTCTCCTACAATTTTATCTGAGAATTGTCCTTCCCGAACAATTGTATAAGCATCATAATAGGTTGCGATCAAAAGAATTTCCTTCACTTTAAAAGGCATCAATTCCTGAAAAATATCCCTATCATTCTTTTTCCGTTTGTATATTTTGGAAATTGAAACTTCTTCCATGTCAATTGGTATAAATGTTTTTTGTTGTCTTTATTTAAAAATACAAAATAAGATAAATATCCGGTTTGATATCAACCTTTTTATAACGAGTCCTGATTTCATTCAAAATCAAATACTGAAAAGGAAAATCATTTTTCAGTATTTCCTTTTTCCTTTTAAATGATATCGCAAATAGTAAAAAATACGAATAAAAAACAAAGAGGAAACTCATGGTTTCCTCTTTTTATTAATGATAAATTAAAATTTCACTTTGTGTTATTTAACGTCCCAGGTATCACCGCTATTCAGCAAATCATCCATGCACTTGATTGTTGCTGTTGCTTGAACATCTTTAATTTGCTGAACCAATTTCTCCTCATAAGAAAGTGCTGAAACATCTCTAATTACACCTAGTGCCACAGGATACTCCGGTGCCGACATATTAGATAATAACCAAGCCATATGAGGGTCTGGATTGTGTGCATCGTGAATAAGAACATCCTGTTCAGCAATCCCAAATTCACCAATCGTAACTACAATTAGCTTTCCGTTACCACCTAAAACCAATCCTTTATTCCTCTGCTTTCCAAAAATCATTCTCTCGCCATGATGCAGAAGCAATTGAAAATCGTCCTTCGTTTCCTTGTCTGTGATTAATGTATGTGCACCATCATTATAGATTACACAATTTTGAAGAACTTCAATTATAGATGTTCCTTTGTGTTTCGATCCAGCTAAAATTAATTCAGTAGTCAACTTAATATTTGTATCAATTGTTCTTGAATAAAATTTAGACTGAGCTCCCAAAGCCAATTCAGCAGGATGAAATGGTTGTTCGATTGTTCCGAATGGAGACGTTTTAGTTACCATTCCTTGTTTTGATGTTGGTGAATATTGACCTTTTGTCAGACCATAAATCTCATTATTAAAAAGAATGATTGTCATGTCGATATTACGACGAATAGCATGGATAAAATGATTACCTCCAATTGCTAACGCATCACCATCTCCTGATATTTGTAATATTTCAAGATCGGGATTAGCCGATTTTACACCTGAAGCAATAGCTGCAGCTCTACCATGAATTGTATGAAAACCGTAAGTATTCATATAATATGGAAAACGAGATGAACACCCGATACCCGAAATAACCGCAAACTTTTCTTTCGGAACATCCATGGCAGCCATTGCTTTTTGCACCGAATTTAACACTCCATGGTCACCACATCCGGGACACCATTTTACTTCCTGATCACTTTTAAAATCTTTTGGAGTCAATTTCTCAGGCCTAAATGATTTAAGAATTGTATCTGTCATGATTATTTCTCCTCCAATAATTGGTTAAACCTCTCTTTTAATTCTATCACCGTAAAAGGTAATCCTTGTAATTTATTATACTGTTTGAATTTGATATCCTGAAAACTTGCTCTTAAATACTCGGCAAATTGTCCTTCATTCAATTCACAAATAATAACTTTTTTATAACGCTTTAAAACCTCTTCAGTATTCTTAGGCAGTGGAAAAATATAATGAAAATGTGCTAATGCAATATCCTTACCTTCTTTCTGAAGTTCTCGTACAGCCGTGGTTAAGTGACCATATGTCCCACCCCATCCTACTACTAAAACATCAGCTTCCTCATTGCCCTTTACAGGAAGATCTGGGATATAATTAGCTACTCGTCGAATTCTTTCAGATCGAATGTCGGTCATCACCTGGTGATTCTCCGGTACATATGAAACCTCTCCTGTTACATCCATCTTCTCCAAACCACCAATACGATGTTCCAAGCCTTTTGTGCCAGGCACAGCCCATCTCCGATTCAGTTTTTCAGCATCTCTTGCGTATGGTTGATAATCGTCTCCCTCTTTGGCCAATGGCACATTAATAGGAGATAGATCGGACATTTTTGGTATTCTCCATGGCTCGGCACCATTCGCAATAAATCCGTCGGTTAATAGGATAACCGGGGTCATGTGCTCCAAAGCGATTTTACCGGCTCTAAAAGCATACTCAAAGCAATTTGATGGCGTACTAGCTGCAATTACCGGCATTGGACATTCTCCACTGCGACCATGAATTGCCTGCATTAAATCTGATTGCTCTGTTTTTGTAGGCAAACCTGTTGACGGACCACCACGCTGAACATTCACAATTACCAAAGGCAATTCAGTCATAACGGCTAAACCTGCAGCTTCTGTCTTAAGAGCCAATCCCGGCCCAGAGGTTGTGGTAACCGCAAAGCAACCCGCGAAACTTGCACCAATTGATGTGCAGATACCTGCTATTTCATCTTCAGCCTGAAATGTTTTCACTCCTAAATCCTTGCGAGCTGCCAATTCCTGAAAAATCTCGGTGGCCGGAGTAATTGGATACGATCCGCAGAACAACTCCAAACCAGCTTTTTCAGCTGCGGCAATTAATCCCCATGCTGTTGCTTTATTTCCCGTGATATTGCGATAGGTTCCTTTCTTGATCTTAGCTGGTGCCACACTAAAATTATAAGGCAAAGCTTCAATGGTTTTTGCAAAATTATATCCTGCCCGCAACACCATCTTGTTTCCTTCAACAACTAATGGATATTTTTTGAATTTATTTTCAAGAAATTCTTCCGTATGATCCAACGGACGATCAAACATCCAATAAACCATACCCAAAGTAAACATGTTCTTGCTGCGAAGAATACTTTTCTGATCCAATCCAGAATCTTTTAAGCACTCTTTAGTTAGTGAAGTTACCCGTGCTTTAATCAGATTGTAATCTGCCAACTTTTCATCTTCTAACGGATTAGAATCATAACCTGCCTTTTCAATGCCTTTTGCAGTAAAACTATCCTCATTTACAATGATGGTTCCACTAGCTTTCACCCATTTTAAATTTGCTTTTAATGCTGCTGGGTTCATTGCCACCAACACATCGGCAAAATCACCAGGAGTATTCACCTCCATGTGCCCGAAATGCAATTGAAAACCGGATACCCCACCAACTGTTCCTTGAGGAGCTCTAATCTCAGCTGGATAATCAGGAAAAGTAGCAACATCATTCCCGAACAATGCGGACGTATCCGAAAATTGCGTTCCTGTGAGTTGCATGCCATCCCCCGAATCTCCGGAAAATCGAATTACAACTTCTTCTCTTTCAATGATTTTTATCTTTTGAGTCATAACTGTTTTGAATTAAGCTTGGTATTAATTCCTTTATTTAGTTAGTTGATTTTAAATTTTGATGATACAAGATTGTGCTAAAATCATGTTACATAGCATGGTAAAGGTAGCGTTTCCCAGTTTTTAGACAAGCAAAGACTGAAAAATTTACAGACTATTTGCAAACGTTTGTATCTTAAAAAGTTACAGCTCACTTAAAGTTAAAAACGGAGTTGATTAAGAGTTGATTAAGTCTTGATAAGAGGAAAAAAAGGAAGGGGAATGGTGATTTTAGGCAACTGTTGTAAACACCTCGCTACTCCCAATAAAAAATCCGAAAAACAAGTCTATGCTTTTCGGATTATACTTTGACCGATATTTATAAGGGCTGCTATTGTTTCTCAATAATTTCTTCTTTACTATTTTCGCGACGGGTAGTTCTAGCCTTTACAATGGTATTCGATTTAATAATCTCTTCGTTGATATTATGAATTAGAGTCAACCAGGTTTCTCCTCCCTCGGAGATAAACATTAGATCGATAAACTGAAATAAGTTTTGGCTGCTGATTCGGATGTCCTTTCTGGCTTCTTCGCTCTCACTGGCAGGCTTATTGGCTTGCTCTTCGCGTCTTTCGTTCCAATGCGCTTTATACCTGTCTCTACCGTTTTTCATTTCAAAGAACCATTCCTCTCCCTTTATCAGTACAATAGCTTCCCGGGCTTTAGCATTCGTTTCCAGTTCAAGAATAAGCTTATCCAGTAAAGCACTTTCTTTCGAATAGCTCTCAGTGTGGAGATACAAACCATGACTATTTATAATCCGCCAAAGTAATTCTCCTGCAGCATTCCAATCATCATTATCCCGAAGCAAACAAGCCTCTACATAGGTTTTAAAGGCTTTAAAACATTTATCGCGCAAATCATCGTCTTGTGCAATAAGTAGGGTGAACTGACTGCCTCTATCCATTCCTACCGACAACTCAAGCTTTTTGAATGGAATTAGTAATTTATCAAACCAGCCTTTTAAATTTAGTGCTTCCTGATCGACTCCGGTTAGAATTGAGAGAATGGTTTTAATAAGCGTGTATAACTCATTATTAGTTAATCGGGCATAATTAATTCTTTCTAGCATTTTACATTCTATTAGTTATTAAAAATAATATGATAGCTAAATTAATATCTTCTGAGATCAATGTCAATGAAAATTTAAACAAATATCAATCTAATTTAGATAGCTAACTTGCTTTACTACTATGCCAATTAACTAAGCTACAAGTAAAATAGAATGCTCACAGCATTTAGAACTAAAAGTATTGTCTGTAAACAACAGCGATTTACTTAAGTGGGCTTTACTTACAATAACAAAACTGCAGCTATTTGAAGGCAAGTAAAAAGGAAAACATCATTATGTACGTTAACAGAATGTCCCCAACAAAAATGAAGCTAATAAGCTGAACTCAGATCCTCACCAGCCAATTCTTAAACAATATCGGAACAGCTCACCCAATGATCCCCAAAAATTTTTAACTGCTAATGTGAACTAAAGAATAAGCCATGAGAATTTTCAGCCTCTTGCTTTTAGCAGAAAGGGAGATGTTTATAAATTTTGAGCTGTTAACTTTAGGTGAAAGGGGGATGCCCATAAATTGGGAGGGGCCAACTTAAGATAAAAGGGAGGATGCCAAATTCTAGGCCAAAGCAGGTAATACCGATTAGTATTTAAAATAATCCCTATCTACGAAAGCTTGATACTGATTGTCAAATATCTGCCGGCATTCTACCGACAGATTTAAGCTTTGTGCAAAAGACATCGCAGCAGGGACTAATTTAAGTCAAAAAAAAGGTGTCTCAAATTAATGAGACACCTTTACTATATTTAGAATGTGATTATTTACTAATAATCATCTTCAGTGAAACCTGTATAACGGTGACCTGAAATAAGATAAGAATCGTCCTTTGTAGCATCATAAACTACATCATCAAGAACCCATTGAAATTCCTCTTTGTCAGGATTAGATCTGTACTCTACAGGAACTGCTTCACTTTTAAAAGAAACGGTTCCACTATACAATACAATACTAACATACAAACTGTCAGTAATATTCTCACCAATTGTAGTGGCTCCATTTTTGACAATCTTTCCCTCAACAATTGCAGCTCTAATATAATCACGTGCCACAACTGTTATAGTATCCAATTTAAGAGGTTTATCCTCTGGAACTACAATTGCTTTTTCATTATTCGTTAAATCAGCAAAAGCAATAGATTTAGATGCAAAACTACTTGCATCACCATCAAAAAAGAATTTACTTCTCAATTCGAAAACTTTATCATGATCGTCAATCCAAAGTTCATTGGCAACATCAGCGGATGTATTGTAAAATTCCAATTTATCCTCATTGTCATAATCAACAAGAAGATTGCCATCAAGATCTGAGACTTGATAAAGGTAAGTCCCGGAATAATCTAGCACTGCACTATCCCAATCTTCAAGCTCTGTATCATCGCAAGCAGTCAATCCAATAAAACCCACTGCGAGTATATATAATAATGTCTTCATATTATTCCTCCTTAATTTTAATATTTACATAAAAAACCATACCAGCATATCCAGCTTCCCAATAAATCGTATTATCAGCAGGAGTATATGCAGCATTATTCAAAAAATCTAATGAGTCACCCCATCCTAAAACCGAACTAGAAAGTACAGATATTGAATTATCCGCTTTTAACTGAACATAACCAGCCGCAGCATATCTAGCACCATAACCAACATAGTCAGAATAATATCCCCCAATTAAATTGGAAACACTAAAAAACCCAGGTGCAATTTGTTCAATTTCAACTTCAATTCCACTATAATCTGTTCGAGCACCGTCACGGATTCTATGAGTACCATCCTGAGTTGTATATTTTCCAGAAATATCAGTCGTTATCGACTTATCAGAAACAATAACTTGGCGCTCACGCGGAATACCTGCTCCATTCGGAGGTGTATAAGTGTACTTAACTTTATAAAATCCCACTATATTAGGATCAACAATTCCTTCTACTACAACTTTATCAGTTACGTTAGCTCCATCATAAGTTGCCTTATATCCAGGATCAGTATAAGCATCACCTAACTGAACTATTAAATCCGCTCCATCTGTCAAATCAAAACTATACTCTACCGAGATACCCTCAGTATCAACTTCATCACAAGCTGTAAAAAAGCATAGAGACGAAATTATAGCCCATAACATTATATTTTTCCTCATGTTATTTTATTTTACTTAAAATTTAAATTACAATCCAGATTTCAGATTCCACCAAACTTTCTCTAAAAGATCCTCCTTTTGTGCAGGAGCATTTTCATTACGAGTCATTATGGCATCAGGATAAATAGGAGAAGCAGGCAATTTTGCATTTGTTCTACCTCTACCTTCAATGGCAATAGTTAAATCTCCCAGAGGAAAATTAGCATAAGCATCAGCACGGTCTTTACGAATATCGATCGTGTTAACAGCTGGATACTTGGTTCTGTTTCTCTCTAAAAATGACTCAATATGCTGATAGTTCGCATTCGCAACCCATTTCTGCATTGCAATTTGCTTAATTCCTTCTTCTATTGTACCATCAACCCAAGTTGCATAACCTGTCGTAATGATATCATCAGTTAAAGTAGCAGCTAAAGCCAAAGCTAAATCCTTATCTAAATCTACATCTATATCATTAATGTGCATTTTCATAGAAGCCTGAACCCCAAGATCATAATACTCTTTAGCCTTAGCATTGTTACCAGCACGAGCATAAACTTCAGCGATATAGAAATTAACTTCCCAGACAGACATGATTACAAGACTTTGATTTTGAGAGAATACAGCTTGACTGTAATCTTCATCTTCATCAAGATCACCATTCCCATCAGAATCTTCTTTAGAGGCAAAATCACCAAAAAAGGCACCCAGATGATAACCACCAGTCATTTCGAAAAGAACATCAAGACGAGGATCAGTATTCATTTCAAGATAATCCAAAAAGTTTTTAGAGGCAATCACGTTCCCACTTAAATAACCAGCTTCACCTTCTTCAAACTCTCTCATAGGGTGACGTTTACCTTCTACTTTATCAGACCATGTAGAACCGCTGATTCCAGCATTGTTCTTAATAAACTCAGCTGATTCGATAAAAGAAACAAGAGCAGCATTATTATAAGTTGAAGTTTCAGAAAGACGAATCATCAATTTCAACTTAAGCGAGTTTGCAAAAAGTTTCCACTGATCTAAATCACCACCAAAATAAAAATCATAAGACGCAGGCAAAGAAGCTTCAGAAATATCCACAGCTAGCAATGCATCAACTCTTGCAAGTAAATCTGCATAAATAGCACTCCCTTCGTCAAATTTTGGTGATACAATTCCTTCATCTCCTTTTAGAGCTTCAAAATAAGGAATATCTCCCCACACATCGGTCGTAATTTGCCATGTGAATATTGACAGAGCTTCGGCAGCATAATATACACCCGTATTATTATTTTCCGTTGCAACAGTTTTCATTCTTTTACAATCTAAAAGAACACCAGCAGTTAAATCATTATATGCTGTACCAAAATCAGTTGGCTCATATTCGCATAAAAATTTGAATTGAGATGCATCATAAGCTTGAGTCCAGTATTCAGACCAAAAACCGGCTCCAAAACCAAAATCCCAACCCATCATTTGATTAGCCAAATTTAATTCAGCAGCAGGCAAAACTACCTTTGCTTCCGGAATATCTCGTAATACGTTTGGATCCTCATTTATATCTAAATAATTATCACAGCCCCAGCCAAATACAGACAAACAGGCAAGTGAAAATGCTATAATTTTATATTTCATATTTTTTTTTTATTACAAAGTGAAATTTAAACCAAAAGTATAAAATTCGTTACTTGGACCTGCACCATACTCACCGAATTTAGCACCTATATCATTACCAAAAGTAGTTGTTTCAGGATCGATATAAGCATTTTCATTTGGGGTCCACAATAGAATATTGCTAGCGCTTAATGATAAGCTCAAAGAACTAACATGTAATTTACTGCAGAAACTTTTAGGTAACGCATAAGATAAATTTACATTTCTTAGTTTCAAGTAAGAACGGTCGATAATAGCATCTTCATCACCATCGAATCCACCGCCATCACCATAAAATTTATGCAAGCCAGTAGGATCTACAGCCGTTGTATTTTCAACCCAGCCTCCTTGTCCGTCAGAAACAACAGAATTAGGAACCAAGAAAGTTTTTCTATCATTCAATACAGATTCAGGAGAAGAACCTGTCCAATGTAAATAATCCTTAGTATATGAATACATATATCCACCATAACTAAGATCCAGAGTTGTGCCTAAGCTAAATCCTTTATAAGTAAAGGTGTTGGTTAACCCCATTCTGAAATCAGCATCAACATCTTTTCCGATGAATTCAGTTTCAGTGGTTGGTTGTGGATTACCACTACCATCAACGACAGTATGCATTACTCCATCAATATCAACCTTTTTAACCGAGGCAATTTTAAACTGTCCCATAGATTTTCCTTCTACAGCAACAATCGATGCACCACCAAAACCATCAAGATATACCTCCTCAACGTCTAAAGACTCAATTGTATTTTCATTTAATGAAACATTATATGCTACATCCCATGAAAAATTCGCAGTCCTAACAGGAGTGAAATTAACAGCTATTTCAAGTCCTTCATTACGAACATCACCTAAATTGGCTACCTGAGTAGTATAACCCGATGATGGATCTTTAGGAAGATTAGCTATCAATCCTTCAGTTAAACGATTATAGTAAGACACATCGAAACCTAAACGGCTATTGAAAAATTGAGCCTCGAAACCAAGTTCAAATTCTTTAGTTAACTCATTCTTCAAATCAGGATTTCCTAAACGGTTCGAAGCAGAATATGAATTAACGCCACCAATAGGGAAGGTCAAATCATCAATATTTGGATAACCTGGATTATTTGAAAAAGCTGATACGTAACGATCATAAACTGCATAAGCCTCAGCGTCATTACCAGTCATACCGTAAGCAGCTCTAACTTTCGCAAAGTTTAAGATACCAGTATCGATATCATTGTACTTTAAGAAATCAGTAATTAGGAAACTTCCTGTAATACCTGGGTAAAAATAGTCATTTTGCTCAAGTGGTAAAGTCGATGACCAGTCATTACGTGCAGTTAATGTCAAGTAAGCATAGTTTCTGTAGCTAAAGTCAACATTAGCATAAACACCAATTAAACGACGTTTTGAACTTTCATGAGTAGAAACAGAAGGAGAGAAACTATTCGCTAAATTATAAAAATCAGGAATATCGATAGAATTAATACTTCCATCTAAGTAAGTCATGCTTCTTTCGTTAACATTCATACCTGCAATAGCATTTAATGTAAAATCCTCATTCAGGTTTTTCTTATAGGTCATCATCACATCGTGATTGATCTGAATTCTTTCAGTTCTTGATTCAGTAAAGTTACCCGGATTAGCAACACTTGATCCATCGTTAGGAGAACCTGGAGTAAAACCAATAATCGCAGTGTGTGTTTCGCCTAAAGCAACTTCATAATCACCACCAAAACGATAACTCAATCTCAAATCATCAGTAAAGTCATAGTCTAATTGAAATTTACCGAAAAGTTTTTTCTTATTTTGCTCGGCAGCATTCTCATTCAATACATAGTAAGGATTTACACCATAAGGAGTAAGATAATTATCCAGATTATTGAATTTATTATTATAATCCTTCTGATCAACGATAGAGACATCATTGGGACTTTCGTAAAGAGATCTAAATACAGAAGTACCTTGACCAGAAGCAACTGCTTTTGTTTTCTCTGTACTGAAATTCACATTAGCGCTTATGGTTAATTTTCCAGCTTTATGAGATCCTTTAGTTGCGATTGTATATCTATCGTAAGAATCACTATCAGTTGGCATTACACCATCAACCGAGTTTTGAGACAAAGACAATAGGAAGGTTGTAGTTTCATTACCACCACTCAAAGAAACTGAGTTTTTAAGATTCTTACCAACTTCATAAAAATCACGCACTCTATCTTCTAAGAATACATAAGGCTTAACTTGCTGGCTATTGTCAACAATATTTCCCCATACTCTATCTTTCCCATCGTAAGCAGGACCCCAGTTGCCATTCTCATCCAAAGCTCTTTCACCGCTCCATCCTTGACCGAATTGCTTCTGAACATCAGGAAGACGACCAACTCTAGAGAAAGTAGTTGAACCACTATAAGAAACGCGCATCTTTCCATCAGTATTTTTACCTGACTTAGTAGTAATCATGATAACACCATTCGCAGCACGAGAACCATATAATGCAGTTGCCGCAGCACCTTTTAATACTGTCATATCTGCAATATCATCAGGATTAATTGCATTGATACCAGAACCAAAATCAACTTGTGAATTTAGAGCATTACCAGATTGGTTTTGTACATTGGTAATAGGTACTCCGTCAACAATATAAAGAGGCTGGCTATTTCCAAAAGAGGAAGCACCACGAATCATTACATTCTGAGTAGCACCTGGTCCTGGAGCTGTTGAAATGTCAACACCAGCAACTTTACCTTGTAAAGCATTCATTGGATTAACTACCTGAGATTTTCCAATCTCATCTCCCCCTATAGAAGTTGCAGCATATCCTAATGCTTTCTTTTCACGAGTTACACCCATTGCAGTTACAATAACCTCGTCCATACCAATAGACTCGGATTCCATTACAACATTAATAGTAGAAGAAGTAATTTCATGCTCCTGCATTTTCATTCCAACAAAAGAAAAGACCAAGATCTTTCCGTCTTCAGGAACATTTAAGGAGAAGTTACCATCGAAATCTGTAGTGGTACCGATGGTTGTACCTTTAACAATTACGGAAACTCCTGGGATAGACAGCCCATCATCGGCTGAAGTAACCACCCCTGAAACTTCTCGACTCTGAGCTAAAACGCTCTGTAATCCTATAATACATAGAATTAACATCGAAACTAAACTTTTTTTCATAAACCTTTAGTTAGTGGTTAATTAACATTAATACACATTTATATATAAATTCATTCACCCCATTAAAATGAGATGAAAGCAATAAAATGCACCCTTTAGAATGGTCTTCAAGAAGAGATTTTAGTTGAATCACTAAATACAACCTCTTAAATCGCAGATTTCAAAATACCCCTATTTATATCTGCGGACTCAAAAGTGTGAAAAAAACTTAAATTTTCAAACCTTTTTTATCGTAAACCTTTTAAATTTAAGTTAAAGTGGACTTTGGAACTAACAAATTACTAGTATGAAACACTATTTACTTTCAAATTAACACAAGGCTATCATTCTCATTTTCAATTTTATTCACGTTAACGTTTGCGTTACTTTTTTCAAACATATTTAGAAAAGATAACTCGAATATTATTTTAATTCTTCTTTTATTTAAAATCAAACTAAATAAGAATGACTTTTACTTTTGTATTTAGATGGAAAATCTTCAGTAATTGGCACAGAGCTGTCTTGCGTGCTGATGTTCATGACTATATTTACCATATGATATTCGTTTACTCCGAACCGAAAATTTACTGCCAACGTCCGTCATATTTAACCTCACTAAACATATCTTTTCTCTTGACCAATGTTTGGAAACTACAAACACCCCAAACAGAATTTTATCTTAAAGTTATTCGCCATACACGGCACACCAAAAAAAGGCCCTGAAGTTAACTTCAGGGCCTTACTATAAAATACAGGTTTCGAATTACTTATAAAACGCAGGTAATTCAAATATTCTAACGATACTAATTTTCATATAATTTAAAATAAAACCTGAATCAATAATAAATTTATTCAGAAACTGGGGATGGTGCTACTGCTGCAGGGTTATTATCACCATTACTTATTACAGGGTTAGCCTGAATCTCAGCTTCAGGTACTCTCCACAATAAAATGTCACTTCCTGCTGGAATGTTGAATATCATGGTAGCATTTGGATATCCTCCTCCACGACGGTCAATACCTTTGTTTAAACGCATAATATCGAACCAGTTCATACCTTCACCCCATAATTCAATTCTACGTTGACGGAACACTTCTTCCTGAACATCACCTGCAAATGAATAAGAAGCATCACGATAAGTAGTAACAAAGTCCACAAGTGTACTTATACCATCAGCACCACTCATAGCTTCAGCCTCTGCTTTAATCAAATACATTTCTTCAATTCTCATTAAAGGAATATCATTTGCATTTGTAGAAGTTTCAATCTCACCCTTATAAGGTGCAAATTTCACTTGAGTGTAAGGTCTGTATTGATAATCCACCATGAATGCATTTTCTATATCAGTTAAATTAGCTGAATATGAATTTTCATCAGTCCACCATCCTTTACGAATATCAGTACTTGAGATACTATTATAAAGCGCCTTATTAATTTGTCTACCACCACTATACCAACAGTACCCATAATTAAAAGAACCCATATGAGAAATCCAGTTGATAATACCAGAGGCAACCACATCATCCGTTTCAGCAACAAAAACGCCCCACATCCAGTTAGAGTCTTCGATATTCGAAAAATAAGGATCACTTACTTCATCGATACTCGCTGGCGTAGCGTCACTGGCAGCAATTGCACTAGTTGCATCTGCTGCAGCTTCAGCGTACTTATGCATCGTTAGATTTACACGTGCACGAAGTCCATAAGCAACAGCCAAACTAACGTAACGTTTATCTGAACGCACAGAACCACCTTCTTCTGCTGATTTTAATAATGTAATAGCAGTGTTAAGATCACTTAACATTAAAGTATAAACCTCTTCAACTGTAGCACGTGGTGCACCACCAGCCAAAGACGTTTCAATTGCGTTTTCAGCAGTAATTATTGGAACACATAGAGCTGATTCATGACCAACATAATTGAACTGATACAATTGAGCCAAAACCCAATAGCTAAAAGCTCGTGCTGCCAAACCTTGACCTAGATAAAACTGAGTCACAGGCTCTTCTGTTGCTGGATCAATAGAACCAATTACATTATTAGAATTACTAATAATCGCGTACATATCATTCCAAATAATCTGTGTCTCTCTTGATGTATAATCACGATCTGAATACTCAAGAGAACCTGACATCCAGTTATAACCATTATCCTCTTGTACTACGTCACAACCATTAGCATCAGAGAACATCATTACAGATCCATAGCCAATATCAAAATGATTAACTCGACCTAGAGCATCTTCATTAGGTGCATATTGAGAAAACTGAGCAAAAATACCATTAACCCCAGCTGCAGCTTTTGAAGGATCGTTTTCTACAACTTCTGCTTTTTGCTCTGTTGTAATATCTTCTCCTAAAGGCGCTGTATCTAGATCTTCACACCCAAAGAATGTTAGTAAAACGGGTACTAACAAAGCATATATATATTTATTTTTCATATCAATCATTTAAAATTATTAAAACGACAAATTAATACCAGCAGAAATTGTTCGTATTGGTGTATAACGAGCAGTTGTAGCTGATGTATAACTTTGACGAGGATCTAAACCTTTTCTTTTTGTCCACAATGCCACATTATCTGCTGCGAAATAAATACGAAGTTTTTCAATGTGTAATCTCTGAACAAATTCATCAGAGAAAGAATAACCAATTGTCACATTATTAAGACTTAAATAATCTGAACTTGTTATAAAACGTGTTGAAGTCGAATTAGCATACTTATCATTAGCATCCAAACGAGGAACATTAGTATCAGTATTATCTGGAGTCCAAGCGTTCCTAATATCTGTATGATAGTTTCGTCCTGCATTACTTGCATTACCACCATGCATTAAACGCTGGTATCCTGAGTCATAAATTTTACCACCCAATTGATAAGCACACTGCACTGATGCATCAAAACCATAAGCTTTAAAAGAAGTACCAAAACCACCATAAACAACTGGCATTAGGTTATCAGTCGCTACTTTGTATTCTGAAGCAATAGAATACTCTTCTGTTTTATAACGTTCGCCTGCTTCATCTTCAGCCCAATATAAAGCCATTCCAGTAGCAGCATCTACACCAGCATAGTCAACTAAGTACATACGATACATCGATTCACCTTCAGAATATATTCTAGTGCCATCAATTAATTCGCCTTCCAATTCAGCAGCCAACTCATTAATTTCATTCTTAATGAATGTAGCATTACCAGTAAATGTCCAATCAAAATTGTCGCTTTTTAGGATAGTATACGATAAATCAACCTCTACACCAGAATTGGTCATTGACCCAATATTCATTGGAAGAGAAGTATATCCTAAACTAGCAGCAACTGGCTTGTAGTATAACATATCTGAAGACTTACGTCCGAAATACTCTAATGTACCCATTAATTTATTATCTAACAATGCAAAGTCAACACCTACATTATATGATACCGAAGTTTCCCAAGAAATATCTGGATTTCCTTTATAAGATAAAGTACCATCAGAGAAAACACCATCTGCTCCAGAAACCGTATACTGGTCAAGATAAGCATAGTAATTACCTATATCATCATTACCTTGCTCACCAAAAGAAGCTTTTAATTTCAACATATTAACCCAAGAAGTCGATTCCATGAATGACTCATTACTAAGAATCCATGCGGCACTAGTTGACCAAAAATCTCCCCAACGATTGTCTGGACTAAAACGTGATGATGCATCACGACGATAAGCTACATTAAAGAAATAGGTATCTTTAAGAGAATAGTTGATACGAGTAAACATACCTTCAGTTGAGTAAGTGTCTTTTGAACCACCACCTTGAATCTGATCAATAGCATTATCTACATAATACGATTCAGGGTTATATAGATTTTGCCCATTAGCATAAACGTTTTCAGTTTCGTATTTATAACCATCATAACCTGCAGTAATATCAAATTGACCATCAAAACCTGCAGCAAACTGATAATTTGCTACATATTGCTGATTAAAACCAACTGTTCTTGTTTGCTCCTGACCAGCAGTTCCCCCATAAGAAGCACTTTGTCCCTGGTAAGCATTACCTAGGCTACCATTACGTTTATTGTTAACATTTAATCCATAACGAAGATTCACCGTTAATCCATCTATTGGGGCAATTTCAGCGTACCATGTAGAATTAATAACATCACTTCTATACTTTTCATCGTTATACGTTAAATCCCCTGCTGGATTAGCAATCGACATAAATGAACGGTTCATGTTTGTACTCTGACCATCTCCATAGTCATATACCTTACGTCCTTTATTAAGAAGAATATTTTCGTCAAGTCCACGTACATACATTGGATATATTGGTGCAATGTAATTTGCGATAAAGAAAGCATTACCACTAGAAGAGACCTCTGTTTGCTCATCTGGATCAGCACTTGTAATATTATTAATATTTACATTTGCTCCAACTTTTAACCAATCTTTAACTTGGTGATCTCCCTTAAAACGTCCAGAAATTCTCTCAAAACCGGATCCAGAAACAACACCTTTATCATCAAGATAACCTAAAGATAGGTAATAAGTACTTTTATCATTACCACCTGAAATAGACAAATTGTAATCTTGTCTTGTATTATTTTGGAACATTTCATCTTCCCAATCGTCTGGTGTATAATAATAATCGCCGTCGCTATAACCTAAAGTTGCATTCGGATTAAGCTTACCATCAGTTCCCATCAATCCTTCACCGTCAGGAAAAGTATAAACTTGGTAACCAGTACCACCTTCAGTGTTAGTTAAAATCTTACTATTTGCATAAGCATGTGCATCTTCTGGAGTATAACCCAAATTATAGATACCAGCATTGTATATTGCTGAATATGTATCCCCTAAGTATTCTTCCTTACTTGTTAACACATCATAATTTTTAACAGAACGAGAGTTTACTCCGACTTTCATGTCAAAATTAACTCTTGTCTTACCAGCCTTAGCTTTTTTAGTTGTAATCATGATAATACCATTGGCTCCACGAGCACCATAAAGTGCTGTAGAAGCAGCATCTTTCAATACAGTCATCGATTCAATATCGGTAGAACTGATAGTATTCAAATCACCATCAAAAGGAATACCATCTACTACATATAAAGGATTCGTACCCGCATTGATAGAACCAACCCCACGTACGCGAACAGTTGCATCAGCACCTGGCTGTCCATTATTACTAAGAACTTGCACACCAGCTACTGAACCTGATAAGGCTTGCGAAACATTAGAAACCTGACGTTTCTCAAGTGTTTCAGCACCGACCACTGCAGCAGAACCAGTAAAAGAACCCTTTGTAGAAGTACCATAAGCCACTACAATCACTTCATCCATACCAATGGACTCGGATGCCATTACAACATTAATCGTAGAAGAAGTAATTTTTTTTTCCTGCATAGTCATTCCAACAAAAG
Source organism: Labilibaculum antarcticum (assembly GCF_002356295.1). Classification (NCBI taxonomy): domain Bacteria; kingdom Pseudomonadati; phylum Bacteroidota; class Bacteroidia; order Marinilabiliales; family Marinifilaceae; genus Labilibaculum; species Labilibaculum antarcticum. Next base: position 1,476,125 of record NZ_AP018042.1, read on the forward strand.
AAAAAACCAAAACCTTCCCATCCGCAGGAACATTTAAGGAGTAATTACCTTCTAAGTCAGTAGTAGTTCCTAAGGTTGTACCTTTTACAATTACGGAAACTCCAGGGATAGACAGCCCATCATCGGCTGATGTAACCATCCCTGAAACTTCTCGACTCTGAGCTAGAACGCTCTGTAATCCTATAGCAAATAGGATTAACATCGAAAATAAACTTTTTTTCATAAACTTTAAGTTAGTGGTTAAGTAACATTAATACACATTTATATATAAATCCATTTATCTCTTAAATTAAAGAAATAAAAGCAACAAAATGCACGCTTTTGAATTGTTTCGACTAAAAATCATATTCTTCCTATCAGTTAAATTCTGTTAAAAATGATAGATTTTAAGTACCATAATTACTTTATAGTATATAAAAGTGTGAAAAAAAGTTAAATTTTCAAACATTTTTTCACAAAAACCTTTAAAACTCAAATAAAAGAACACGAACTAGATTGCAATTCAAAAGATAAATAGCAAATTTACTTACAATTGCTCTCCTAGTTAACATACTCATTTTCAATTTCATTCACGTTAACGTTTGCATAACTTTTTTTATAACATATTTTTAAAAGATCACTCAAATATTTTTTTAATTATCTTTGTATTTATAATTAAACTAAATAAGAATGGCTTTTATAAGAGACTTAAATGGAAAAACTCCGATATTTGGAGGTAATTGCTTTTTAGCTGAGACTGCAGTAATAATTGGTGATGTTGAAATGGGTAATGATTGCAGTATTTGGTACAGTGCTGTTTTACGTGGAGATGTTCACTCTATCCGTCTTGGGAACAATGTAAATGTACAAGACAATGCGACTATACATGCGACTTATAAAAAATCGCCAACAACCATCGGAAATAACGTTTCTATTGCCCACAATGCGGTGGTTCATGGCTGTACGATAAAAGACAACGTTCTTATTGGTATGGCTGCGGTTATTTTGGATGATGCTATTATTGAAAGCAACGCTATTATTGCTGCAGGATCAGTTGTTACGAAAGGTACACATGTGGAATCAGGTAGTGTATATGCAGGTGCTCCTGCAAAAAAAATAAAGGAATTGAGTCCGGAACTGTTAGAAGGAGAAATTAATCGCATTGCCAACAGCTATGCGATGTATGCCAGTTGGTACAAAGAAGATGAACAAACTTTGAATGAGTAAGCTAAGCTCAATCAAGAACAGAGCCTTTCAATTAATTTTATTGAAAGGCTCTGCTTTTATACTAAATCGACTGCAATATTTAATAGCTAATATGCTGAGCTTTTAAACTTATATTCAGAAAACGACTCGCTTTCTCCTCAAAACTATCTACAAATTCAGTCGTAAAGAATTCACAATTTGAGTTTTTGGAGCACCTCTCATCCATTTCTGGATGTCGGAAAAGATAATCTTTTAAACTTCGTGCAACAATCTCCCCCTGAGAAATCAACTGAATGTGATCTGGTAGGATTTTCCTAATCTCGGTTTGCATTAAAGGATAATGTGTACACCCTAAAATTATTGAGTCAATAAGAGGGTCTTTCGCCAATAAACTATCGATGTTCTTTTTAATAAAATATCTTCCACCGTTCGTGTCAATCTCGTTATTTTCAACCAAAGGAACCCACATTGGGCAGGCCTCCTGTAACACCACCACATCAGGAAATAATTTAGCAATCTCCAGCGGATACGAATTCGATCGAATTGTACCAACGGTTCCCATTATGCCGATATGATGTGTCTTGGTGATTTTAGAAACCTCTTCAACACTAGGCCGAATGACTCCCAACACCCTTCTATTGGAATTAATTTTAGGTAAATCGCATTGTTGAATCGTTCGTAATGCTTTTGCAGAAGCAGTATTACACGCAAGTATTACTAACTCACAACCCATTGAGAAAAGCTGCTCTACGGCCTCTAATGTGTAGTCATATACGACATCATAGGATCGTGTACCATACGGACTTCTGGCATTATCTCCTAAATAAACAAAATCGTACTCAGGAAGCGCTTTAAGCAACTCGTTTAATACGGTTAAACCACCGTATCCTGAATCAAAAACACCAATTGGCTGACTATTTTTTATCATTCTAGTAAAAATAAGAAAAGGTGGTATTAAAAATACCACCTTTTCACAATATCTTGCAAACTAATTACTGAATTCCTAATTTTGCTTTTACCAATGGCATAATATCAACACTATTATTTGAGTTGAATAAAATTACGCCGGTACTGATATCAAAAACATAAATAAATCCATTTTCTGCACCTACTGCTTTAATTGCTGTAGAAGCCTTATCGAAAATAGGTTTCAACAATTCATTTTGCTTGTTTTGAATATCTTGCTGAGCAAAGCCATCATATTCCTGCATACGCTTCTGTAAACCTTGAATTTCTTTTTCCTTGTCAGCTCTATCCACCTCTGAAAGAGCCTCTCTTTTCTCCACATATGCGGCAACAAGTGATTGATATTCAACGTTCATCGATTTCAGTTGAGCATCATACTCAGTAGCAATAGCCTTAATTTTGATTTGCGCCTCGTCTTTCTCAGGCATAATCGACAATAATTTATTTGAGTCGATATGGCCAAATTTTAAGGTTTGAGCAAATGTACTTGAACCTGCGGATAGGATAATGGCTAATAAAGTTACTTTAACAAAATGTCTCATAATATACTCAGTTAGTTTTTATTTTAAATTTTAATTAGTTCTAATACCTAACTTATACAGCACTTTATCGCTTAAATCAAACTTTTGATTGCTGTATATTATTGTTGGTCCATTAGCACGATCAATAATCATACCATAAGTCCCGTCTTTTGCAATTTCTTTTATGGCCTCATAAATATCATCTTGAATTGGTTTAATTAATTCCTGACGTTTTTTATAAAGATCTCCATTTATTCCGAAATATTTCTGCTGAAGTTTTTGTGCAGAAATTTCCTTGTTGAAAATTTCTTTTTCACGTTTCTCTCTCATTTCTGAGGATAAAAAAACCTCATCAGCCCTAAACTTTGTTTGCAATTCTTTTATTTCCGAAGCTACTTTCTCAATTTCGATTTGCCAATTATTTGATATCTGATCAAGTTGTTCCTGAGCATTTTTATAATCCGGCATTTTACTGAGAATATATTCTGTATCAACGAATCCATATCGTTGTTGAGAATACAAATTCCCAATCAATACACATATACATCCAATTATTAATACTAAACGCTTCATTCGATTATTATTTCGTAATAAAGATCTAAAATAACTTAAATTATAATAGCTCCCAACACCTCTACCTTAAAATATGTTAAAATTGTTGTCCAATTACAAAATGGAACTGTCCCCCATTTTGCCCAGCCTGATTAGCTTCATCAAAGCCATATCCATAATCAATTCCAAGCAATCCAAACATAGGTAGGAAAATTCTAAGTCCTACACCCGCAGAACGCTTTAAATTGAATGGTTGAAAATCTTCAAAATCATACCAAGCGTTACCAGCTTCAGCAAATGCAAGAGCATAAATTGTAGCCGATTGACTTAGTGATAACGGGTAACGAACCTCTGCTGTAAATTTTGAATAAATATTTCCACCCAAACGTCTGCCATTTTCATCTACTGGTGTTAAAGAACCATTTTCGTATCCTCTTAAACCAATATTATCACTTCCATACATGCTGTATCCAGACATACCGTCACCACCAACTTCAAATCCTTCGAAAGGTGATCTTTTATTTTCATTATAAAAGCCTAAATATCCAAACTCAGTTCCAGTATACAAAACCAACTTATCGGTACTATTCAACAACGAAGAGTACATCTTCCCCTTAAATACCCATTTGTGATATTCAATCCATTTATATCTTTCCTGATCACTAACATTATCACTTCCGTAATCAATATTATCAAAAATTGAGAAAGGAGGCGTAATCTTAACACTTAGAGAAAATGACGATCCTCTTCTGGTATATAATGGATTATCTATAGAACTTCTTGATAATGTAGTTGTAAAACTAAAGTTGTTAGATGTTCCATCAGAAATTAAATAATACTGCCAATCTTTCAATTTATAGTTTTGATAACTAACCTCGTTATACAAAGAGAAGTAATTATCAGGCCACTTTAAACGACGAGCCAAACCAACACTTGCTCCAAATACTTTCTGACTTTGATCTGAATTGCTCCCACTTCCACCATAATTGCTATAGCTATTACTATAAGAGCGGCTATAACCTGTTTGCTGCGAATAATAAATTGATGTACTTAAGGATGTTGGTTTTTTACCTCCCAGCCATGGTTCAGTGAATGACATGCTGTAAGAATTATAGTACGAACCATTGGTTTGAGCTCGAATACTCAAGGTTTGACCATCTCCGGTTGGAAGCGGACTCCAAGCTTCTTTATTAAACATATTCCTAATTGAGAAATTAGAGAATTTCAAACCAACAGTACCGATAATCATACCTGCACCCCATCCTCCAGAAAGCTCAATTTGATCATTGGCTTTTTCTTCTAAACTATAATTAATATCTACTGTCCCACTTTCAGGGTGAGGCTTAACATCAGGACTAATAGCCTCTGGATCAAAATGACCTAACTGAGCAAGTTCTCGAACACTTCGAATAATATCAGATTTACTAAATAATGACCCTGGGTATGTATATAGCTCTCGACGAGCAACATGTTCATGAGTCTTAGTATTTCCTATAATATTTACTCTATCTATTGTTGCTTGTTTACCTTCAACGATTCTCATTTCCAAATTAATCGAATCCATACCAATCACCGTCTCTACCGGGTTAACATTAAAGAATAAATACCCTTTATCAAGATATTGGTTACTAACGGCATCATCGTCGCTGGTTAATCTTTCGTCAAGCAAGGTTTGATTGTAGACATCCCCTTTTTTAATTTGCAAAACCCGTTGCAACCAAGCACCTGGATAGACCGTATTCCCAATCCAATCGATATTATTGAAAAAATACTGTTTCCCTTCCTTCAACTTCACGTGAATATTTACTCTATCTGCTGAAACGGGCTCAACACTATCAGATACAATAACCGCATCGCGATAACCTTTTTCATTGTATTTCTCGATCAAAGCTAATTTATCATCATTCCATTTCTCTTCAATATATTTCGAAGATTTCAAGAAATTCATTAACGTTTTCTCTTTTGAATCCTTAATCGCCTTTTTCACCTTTTTATCTGAAAAAGCCGTGTTTCCCTCAATAAGTATATGCTTAATCTTGATTTTATTATTTCTATCAATATTTACATCAAGAATCACGCTATTTTCTTCAGAAATATCGTCCCTTTGAATAATAGATACAGTCGTATTGTAAAAACCTTTCTCCTTAAAATATGATTCAACAATGGTTGTCGCGTTTGTGATTAGATAATCAGTAACCTGAGTACCTTTCATAAGCTTCAGCCGTTCTTTTAGCTTCGTAGTTTCACTCTTTGATGTTCCATTGTAATTTACAAGAGACAATCGAGGGCGCTCCTGAAGTTGAATATTCAGATAAATCTTTTTATCCATCACCTTAGTGGCTGATATTTGAATATCCGAAAAGAGACCTTGTTTGTACAATTTGTCGATTGCCTGAGTAACCTTTTCACCAGGGACTTCAATCGTAGAACCTACGCGGAGACCAGAAATCTGCACCAGAACATTATTTTCCAAATGTTTTACTCCTGTAATGGTAACCCCACCTAACTCGTAGGACTTTGGAGCGGAATAGTAAACCTTTGGATTGTAAATAGTATCAGTTTCTTGTGCTAATGCACTAAAACTTAAGAAAAGAGTTAAAAAGAAAATTAATGGTTTAATCATTACTTGAATTATAATGGTTAATGCTTATTTATCGTTTATTTGTTCACTTATCTTACCAAATCGACGTTCTCGGTTCTGATAATCAAGAAGTGCCTTATAAAGCTCCTCTTTATTAAAATCAGGCCAGAACAATTCAGTAAAATACAACTCAGAGTACGCTATTTGCCATAAAAGAAAATTGCTAATTCTGTTTTCTCCACTCGTCCTAATCAAAAGTTCCGGATCGGGAATTCCTTTTGTGGTAAGCTGACTAGAGAACAAGTCTGAATCAATTTCGTCAAGAGAAATATCTCCGTTTTGAACCTGACTTGCAATATTTTTAACTGCAGTTACAATTTCCCACCTGGAACTATAGCTTAGTGCCAAAACCAAAGTCAAGCCCGAATTATTAGATGTTGTAGAAATTGTACCTTCTAATTTCTCTCTTACTTCTAATGGTAAACTATCCAGATCGCCTATTGCTTGTAGGCGAACATTGTTCTTCATCAAAGTAGGAGTTTCACTTTCTATCGCTTCAACCAATAAAGACATCAGTCCGAGAACCTCATCTTTAGGTCTATTCCAGTTTTCTGTGGAAAAAGCATAAAGGGTTAAATAAGAAATTCCAAGCTCTCCTGCAGCTTCAACAGTTTGTCTGACTGCCTCCACTCCGTGCTGATGACCAACAATGCGATGTTCTCCCCGCATTTTTGCCCAACGCCCATTCCCGTCCATTATTATGGCAAGATGAGTAGGTAGCTTTTCTTTTATTATTTTATTTTTAATTGACATATTTTATTTTACAAATCGATCGTATGAATGACATTCTGCATTATCAGGAAATAACTTATAACTTATCATTACTCCAAAAAATGAGGCCCAATCGTTATTGTGCATTAATGTACTCGTATTAAGATTATTTGGGTCATCGAGATGATCCAGATCATCGGTAAACGTTTTTCTAAAACTCCATTCCAAAGCAGCAGTCCACCTGCCTGTTAAGTTTGTTTTTACACCAACCCCCATCGGAATAGTGAATGAAGAACTTGTACTACTTGGAGCAATATATCCAATTCCTCCTGTGATATAAGGAACAAGATTTTTACTCTTCGCTTTTTTAGGTGACCAAAAAGATTGGAAATTAAATTCTACCTGCAAGGATAGATCAACTAAATCTGTTTTGAATGATGCGCCTCTTGCTTTTTGATAGGAATTATTAAAATCCTTATCCTCTCCTTCCAAACCTGAAAACAACATGCTAGCCCGTAAGGCATACCGTGAATTGAAATTATACCGGTAAATTCCTCCCAACGCAACCGAATTTGAATAAAACTGCTTTTGTGGATTAATATCCCCCAAATAATAGGAGACTCCACCAAAGAAGCCTAACTCTGCTTTGGTCTGCGAAAAGGCTGAATTTCCAATCGCAAAAAACAGTATTCCTAATATCAGTTTATACATGAAATCAAGTTTGTGTTTTTTATGTTGCAAACAAATAAAAACCTACGCTTAAACTCCTAAACCCGTTGGTTTAATGAGCGTGCAAGCCCCCTGAATTTATTCGCAAGCTACAAAAGTAACATATAATCTTAAAAAACCATATCAATGAAAAAAAATAACGCCAACCCGCAGTTAAATTTTGTTAAAATCAAAAACGAGAAAAAACGAACTCTTAATTACGTTTATCAACGCCCCACATCAGCTTGTTTCTCAAGGTTCCGTAAAAATTATGAGTTTTTAATTTCAAGACCTTAATCTGGAAATCTGCCCGCTTAATTTTAAGCTCAATGGATGATTCAAAGGTTGTTGATCGAGAATCAAGAGAAGCCAAATAGCTATCACTTCTCCCTTCTACCCGAAGAGTTATTTCATGATGATTTGGCACAACAATTGGTCGAACGGTAAGGTTGTGAGGAGAGATTGGTGATATAACAAAATTTTGAGTGTTAGGAATTAAAATTGGTCCCCCAACACTTAATGAATATGCAGTGGAACCGGTTGGTGTGGCTATAATTAAACCATCGGCCCAATATGAATTCAAATATTCATTGTTTAAATAAGTATGAATGGTAATCATGGATGCCGAATCGGTTTTATGAACCGTAAATTCGTTTAAAGCATAATTAAATTCTTCAAACAAGCCATTTCGAGATGTTTCTAATTGCAGCAGGCTTCGTTCCTCAAAACTATATTCTCCTGCCAGAATATCGGCCAAAGCTTGAGGTATTTCCTCCTGAGCGATATCAGCCATAAAACCTAAACGCCCACTATTAATGCCAACCAAAGGAATTCCCGAATCACGAACGAAGGTTACGGCATCCAAGAAGGTCCCATCCCCACCTACAGAGAAGAAAAAATCCACCTCTTTATTTAAATCTTCATGATTATGGAAACAACCATTAACTGGTGGTTTAAAATTAATTTCCCTAATCAGAAAATCATAAAAAGGCTCGTAAATTACCACCTCAATATTGTGCTTGGTAAAAACCTCAAACATTAAAACAAAGCTCTCTGTAAAACTTTCATTAAATGATCTACCAAAAAGTGCAATTTTCATACTTCACAAATTTGCGTTTTGTTTATTTCAGAACTGAATAGCTCAGAAATATTCCATTTCTTAAAACATTAAAAATCGATTAAACCTGCATCATTTAAGAACAAGTGCAATGAGCAAGTAATGTTTAGCACAAATATAGATTAATCTGTTTAGTGGCAAGAATTTTACACAGGAAAAGAAAACTTGAAATGATATTTTTAAATATTCAAAAACCTCATGAACGAATTGTAACGATCCTCCATAAAATCCTTCATATCATCTTCACGTACATAGGTGGTTTTTATGGTATAATCGTAACGTAAAAAAGTTTGTATAATGGACGTGATATTGGTTCTATTTATTTTAATTGTCAATTCAATTTTTCTTGAATCCGCAGATGATCTCACGTACAAACTGAGTATTTTCCCATCGTTACTCTCCACAATTCTTGATATTTCGCTTAAAGAATAATCAACTGAATTAAGTTCTAAGACAATAACTCCACCAGGTTCGCGAACCGAAAATATTTTTTCAATGTATTGCATCAAATCATTTAAAGTAATAAGACCAACATATGTTTTTTCATCCGCCAAAACAGGAATAACAGTCAACTTTAACCTCGAAATTATCTCTATTACATCATAAATGTGATAGTTTTCGTTTACGTACGGACTAAACAAGGACAATTTTTGGTCCCCAATAGGCTCTTCTGCCTTATTTAAATCGTAAATATCATTGTCTGAAATTAGCCCAAGAAATTCATCCCCCTTCACAATTGGCAAATGAGAAACCCTAAAAATTTCCATCCAATTAAGAGCTTGAATTCCTGTATCGGTTTCCCTTAATACTGGAACAACATCAGAAATTAAATCTTTTGCTATCATACATACCTGTTTTCTAGGAATTACTTTTAATTTTGTCTTAAGGAGAACACAATTACAGACAGGAAGTTTGTAATTAATTTCACCAATCATTCTACCAATAAAGTTATACAAAATGACCAGACTTAGTGTAAATATAAACAAAATTGCAACATTAAGAAATGCCCGTGGAGAGAATACTCCTAATGTTTGCAAGGTTGCTTTAGATTGTGAAAGATTTGGAGCGGAAGGCATTACCGTACACCCTCGTCCTGATGAAAGACACATTCGTTATCAGGATGTTCGGGATTTAGAATCTTTAGTTACGACCGAATTTAATATTGAAGGATATCCAACCAGAGATTTCATCGATTTGGTACTAAAAGCAAAGCCGGCACAGGTGACTCTTGTTCCAGATCCGCCAGAGGCTTTAACCTCTAACGCAGGATGGGATACGGTTAAAAACCGCGATGTTTTGATCGAAATAATCAAGGAATTTAAAGCTGCCGGAATCAGAACCTCTATTTTTGTTGACACAAACCTGGCTAATGTTGAAGGTGCTGTTGCAACAGGAACAGATCGCATTGAATTATATACTGAGCCTTACGCTACTGATTTTCCAAAGAATAAAGAAGAAGCAATTCGCCCTTTTGTAATAGCAGCAAAAAAGGCTCACGAATTAGGTCTGGAAATTAATGCCGGACATGATCTAAGCTTGGAAAATCTTAAATATTTTAACGATAACATTCCGAATTTAACCGAAGTATCAATCGGTCATGCTCTTATTTCTGATGCATTGTACTATGGTTTGGAAAACACCATTCAGATGTATTTAAGATGTTTGAAATAATTCGAAACGAATTACATTACTTAAAGGATGCTCACAAAGCATCCTTTGCTATTTATGAATCTTCTTAAAAAACTAAATTTAGCCAATCACCTTATCGATTTGGTTCTTATCTTTATTTTTTAAATCAATTCCCGATAAATGAAACTCAATTACAAAAAACTTGGTGAAGGTCATCCATTACTAATTCTTCATGGCCTTTATGGTGCGTCGGACAATTGGCTAAGCATTGCCAAAGAGCTTTCAGAGAACTTCGAAGTTTATATTATCGATCAAAGAAACCACGGAGACTCTCCTCATGCCGATTCACATACCTATCAGGATTTAAAAGAAGATCTACTGGAATTTATGGACGATCACAAAATTGAAAAAGCAATTCTGCTTGGGCACTCGATGGGAGGAAAAACGGTGATGTTTTTTGCTGCTGATTATCCGGAAAGAGTCAGCAGTTTACTTGTTGTTGATATTGCTCCTAAAAACTACAGCAAAATTTCTGATTACACCCCACAAACAATCGATCATTCTGGCATAGTGAAAGCCATGCTTAATTTGGATTTATCGGTTTTCAAAAACAGAACTGAGATTGATAAAAAATTATCAGATAGTATAACCAGTAAACGGGTTCGTCAATTTCTTCTTAAAAACTTAAAAAGAGACGAGAACAAACAATTTATCTGGAAACTAAATATTAAAACTATTCACGATTACTTGCCCGAAATAATGGACGGTATTGATGGTGATCGTTTTGCTGAGGGAAAAGGAATTACAGCATTTCCGGTTCTGTTTATTCGCGGCGAAAAATCGAATTACATTTCCGATAACGACCACAATTTAATACGAACCATATTCCCTAAGGCGGAAATCACGACTATTCCTAATGCCGGACACTGGGTGCACGCAGAACAACCAAGCCTTTTGATAAAAACAGTAGAGTATTTCGTTTTGGATTAAATAAAAAACCCGAAACAGAAATCTGTCTCGGGTTTGAAATTCTCTTATTTTCATGCTACCATGCCCCAGCTTTAAAAATATAGCGGGTTACTGCCTGAATATTTATTTCTTTATTTGAACTGTTATCCGGATCGATACCCTCTTCGTATTTAAATCCTGATATTTTCACGTAATAATCTTCTCCAATGGCCAATTCATCCAATGCTTCAAATTCACTCGCGGTTAAATTATCAATTTCCAACTCTTTAGCCTCACCTGCATCAGCAGATTGACGAGTACTTCTAAATTTTGGTAAATACTCGTTAGCGTTTTTGTCCAAAATTTCAACGAAGTAATAAATATCATCCTCATCAATTGCATTCCATTTTATAGTTACGCTTCCAGCACCACTAGCGTGAGTAGCTGTGGTTGAAAAATTATCCAACGCAGCAATATCAGATCCATAAACCTGCTCTTCAAGCTTATAGTTTTCTCCGCCATCAAATTTCAGATAAAATTTCACAAGGCTAGCACCATCAAAAATATCAAAATAATTAGCACGGTCAGATTCCTTTAAATAATACACTTTCTCTCCTTGAAAATCGGTAAAATCTTCCAATTCGAAACTAGTAGAGGCATTGGTAAGTGCGTGAACCTGACTTAACTTATTACCATATACCGCATATTCCATTTTATAAGATGATACATATGTATTATTTACCAGACGCAAATCATTTACCACATAAGCATCAGCAGTAACATCATTTACTTCATCAATATTGGTATAAAACTCTCTGGTTCCCGTCGAACTATTAAGCTTCAAATAAGAACTGGTTGAGCTTGTCTGAACGAACCACTCCTGTCTGTCATTAGCCGATATAGATTCATCTTGAATCACCAACTGATTATCAACCAAACTCCAATCTCCTACAACCTCATCTCTTCTCCCGCTAAATTCTTGTTTTTTCAGAACTCCTCCTCCTTCGAATCGATACACAATCAAAGCATCATTACGATTATAATCAGAAGATAAATACGGATTCGCATACCAATACTTATTGGTTAGATCGGAAGAGTTAAATTCAAATTCTTCCTCATCTCCTCCTCCATTACTACTACTTCCGCAGGAGGTTAAAAATAGGCTTCCAACAATCATTATCGCAAAGGATAATTTATTATAAAATGAAGTATTCATCAATTTTCTATTTTTTAGTTTTTAAAATAATTCTTAATCAAATTAGGATTCACATCCCGATACATAAACACGAAAAAAGCGAAACTATTGTACATTAGCAAGACAATTATAACAATACACGCTCAAAATTAGCTTCAGGAATTAATTCCTCACCTTGGTAACGCAAAAACACTTGCGCTGTGGCCAGGATATCTTTCTCGCAATATATGGCAATTCGTTCCAAATCATTATCCTGCCAATACACTTTGCCAACCATCGATCCGTCAATATCATCTTTGGGTGTAGGGATTCCAAAAATCTCACAAAGCAGGGCCAAAGAAGTATAGTGCTTGTAATCGCCGAATTTCCATAGCTCCATGGTATCGATAAACTGTACTTCCCAAGGTTTTTTACCTGCAATATCTAAAACAGGAGGCAACACAACTCCGTTTATCAGCATTCTTCGGGCGATATATGGGAAGTCAAATTCTTTTCCGTTGTGTGCGCACAAATTACGGTTTGGCTTGCTGCAAAAACGATTCAGCATCAAAGCAAATTCCTCTAGCAATTGTTTTTCATCATCGCCATAGTACGATTTCGCAACAAATTTTTTAACTCCATTCTTTTTTGTGACCAAGCCCGTTGAAATGCACACGATTTTACCAAACTCGGCATAAATACCAGCTCTTCCATACACTTCGGATGGTGATTCCTCTTCCTTTCGAAAATAATTAGATTTTTTCTCCCACAGCTCCTGTAATTTGGGTGACATCTCCTCGAAAGTAGCATTCCCGGATACAGTCTCAATATCTACAAAAAGTAAATTTTCGACTTTAATTTGATTCAACATAACAAAAGACTTATCATAAATAAAACGAAAAGTTATAAAAAAAGGAGACAGTAACAAAGTCTCCATTTTTATTTTTCTAAATCAGAAACAAAAGATAACATCTTACTAACTAATTATCAGGTTTTTCTGAATAAAATGAGTCAAAATATCTATGGCTACAATATTATCACCACCCTGAGGTACAATAATATCTGCATAACGCTTGCTTGGTTCAATAAACTGAAGATGCATTGGTTTTACTGTTTTTTCGTAACGATCCAATACCCTTTCAACCGACCTGCCCCGCTCTATAATATCTCTTTTAATTACACGATTTAATCGATCATCTGCATCGCAATCAACAAATACTTTTAAATCCATTAAGTCCCTAAGAACCGGATCTGTAAGGATTAAAAGTCCTTCCACAATAACGACCCCCTTAGGTTCAACTTTAATCGTTTCGTCGGAACGCAGACAGGTAATATAGGAATAGATGGGTTGATTTATTGCCTCGCCTTGCTTTAAGCTCTTTACATGTTCAATTAACAATTCAAATTCTATTGATCTTGGATGATCAAAATTTATTTCCTGACGTTCTTCTAATGTGAGCTCGACATTATCTCTGTAATAAGAATCTTGTGGTAAAACGGCAACCTCCCCTTGATTCAATCTTTCAATGATTTTCCTAACCACTGTAGTTTTGCCGGAGCCTGTTCCGCCAGCAATTCCAATAATCAACATGTTGTATGATATTTAGATGTTTGATTCAAAAATGCTAATTTTGCATTAACTTCGGCGGGAAAGTTACTAATAATTTAAAAAAGAATTAAAATGATCAAGCACATTGCAATGTTTAAGTTTAAAGCTTTCGATTCGGCTGAAGAAAAAGAAAAATATCACAATAGATTACAAAATGCCTTTGATGGACTGGAAGAAAAAATTCCTGAAATCAAATTTTTACAAATTGGTTTTGACCAACTGCATTCCGATGCTTCATTTGATTTTATTGTGAATGTTGACATCGAAAACATGGACGCTTTGCCGTTATACGCGAACCATCCTGAGCATTTAAAAGCAGTCTCTATTGTAAAAGAAATGGTAGCAGAACGTAAAGTAATCGACTACGAATTTTAAAATTATCCAAAAGCCATAATTAGCAATCAAATTAAAAAATTGTACAAAATGAGTTTGTATCCATTAAAATTTACGCCCATCCTTAAAGATAAAATTTGGGGTGGAAGCAAATTAAAAACAGTATTGAATAAAGATTTTTCGCCGCTGCCTAATGCCGGTGAGAGTTGGGAGATTTCAGGTGTAGAGGGAGATATTTCAGTTGTTAGTAATGGCTTTTTAGCAGGAAATGATCTGGAAGAACTCATTGAAATTTACATGGGCGACCTTGTTGGAGATAAGGTTTATGAAAATTTCGGGATTGAATTTCCATTGTTGATCAAATTTATTGATGCCAATGATGTACTCTCCATTCAGGTGCATCCTGATGATGAACTTTCGAAAGAAAGGCACAATGCTTATGGCAAAACCGAAATGTGGTATGTTATTGAAGCCGACAAAGGATCTGAATTGATTGTTGGTTTTAATCAGGACATCAGCAAAGAAGAATATTTAGCGAAGTTGGAAGAGGGCAAGTTGGAAGATATTTTAAACAATGCACCTGTAAAAGAAGGAAGTTGTTTCTTTATTCCTGCTGGCCGTGTTCATGCAATTGGAAAAGGAATTCTTTTGGCGGAAATTCAACAAACATCAGATGTTACTTATCGGATGTACGATTTCAACAGAACTGATGATGCCGGTAACCCTAGAGAACTGCATACCGAACTTGCTGTTGATGCAATTGACTACAGTTACGAGAAAAAATATGAAACTACTTACGAGACCGAAATAAATAAAGCTTCGGAATTGGTTCGTTGTCCGTATTTCACCACCAATATTCTCGAATTTGATCAACCAGTAGAAAAAGATTATTTGGAATTAGATTCTTTTGTAATCTATATGTGTTTAGAAGGTGATTTGGAAATAACCTATGGAGAAGATTCATTAAGTGTTGCAAAGGGAGAAAGTGTTTTGATTCCTGCAATTATTAACAATTTGACTCTTACTCCGAAATCAAAAACAAAAATTCTTGAAATCTATATAAAATAGGCTTTTGAAAAATGAACCTATCCTCTTTTCATACATTTGAAAAGAGGATTTTTTTATTCCCCATCCAAATAACATGATCGGTCAATAAAGTTGAAGCATTTTTCGGAAAAGATAAGAATCTGTATAACTTTGCAGCGTAAAAAAAATACTCCATGAATATTACTAGTGCAAAATTTGTGATGTCCAACTCGGATATAAAAAAATGTCCTATCGACAATAAGGCAGAATATGCTTTTATTGGACGTTCGAATGTGGGAAAATCATCACTTATAAATATGCTGACCAATCATAAAGGTTTGGCGAAAATTTCTACCAAGCCTGGTAAGACTCAATTGGTTAATCATTTCTTAATTAATGATCAATGGTATTTGGTGGATTTGCCTGGTTATGGTTTTGCTAAGGTTGCAAAGAATACCAAACAGCGGTTTTCAAAATTAATTTTCAGTTTTATCGAAAGCCGTCCCAATCTCATCAATTTATTTGTACTCGTCGATTGTAGGCACGAACCACAAACTAAGGATGTTGATTTTATGGAATGGTTAGGTGTTAACGGAATCCCTTTCTCTATCATTTTCACGAAGGCAGATAAGCTTAGCAAGCAAAAATTATCTGAAAACGTTAAAGCCTACGAAAAGGAATTGTTGAATTCGTGGGAAGAAATGCCTCCTTTTTTTATTAGCTCGGCATCGAGTGGTCTGGGGAAAGAAGAAATATTAAATTCTATTGATGAAACCAACAAAACGGTTTTACTTCAAAAAAGAAAATAGAAATAAGGAAGATCTCGTAAAGACATCTTCTTTTTTATTTTAGATAAAAAAGATTATCCTTTTAAATGGATAAAATAAATTGCGACAACTTGACTAAAATCAGTTTTTTGACGCAATAATTCATAAATTTGCACAGTACAATAGTTATCTGATTTATAAACAAATAATATTTTAATGAAAGCCCCAATTAAAATCTTTTCTGGTTCGAACAGTGAGTATTTAGCAGGTCAAATTGCAGCAGCCGCAGGATTGGAATTAGGAAAATCAAGTATTACTAGATTTAGTGATGGTGAATTTGAAGTCTGTTATGAAGAAACAGTAAGAGGAGCTCAAGTATTCATTATTCAATCAACTTATCCCCCAGCTGATAATTTGATGGAGCTATTACTAATGATTGATGCAGCAAAAAGAGCATCTGCGTACAAAGTTATTGCAGTAATTCCATATTTTGGATTCGCTCGTCAGGATAGAAAAGATCGTCCCAGAGTTGCAATTGGAGCCAAACTGGTTGCCAATTTACTTATGGCAGCAGGAGTTGATCGTGTGATGACAATGGATCTTCACGCTGATCAAATTCAAGGATTTTTTGACATTCCTGTCGATCACCTATACGGTTCATCTGTACTTCTTCCTTACGTTGTGAACTTAAAATTGGATAATCTGGTTGTAGCCTCTCCTGATATGGGTGGTAGCAAAAGAGCCAATACTTATGCAAAATATTTAAATGCAGGTCTGGCTATTTGTCACAAATCTCGTGAAAAAGCGAATGTTGTTGGTGAAATGACTGCAATTGGTGATGTTGAAGGCAGACATGTTGTAATTATTGATGACATGATTGATACGGCTGGCACAATTACCAAAGCTGCAAATATGCTAAAGGAAAAAGGAGCTCTTAGTGTTCGCGCAGTTGCAACACATGCTGTTTTATCGGGTCCTGCTTACGAACGAATTGAAGAATCTGCTTTAGAAGAGGTTGTTTTTACTGATTCTATTCCTTTAAAAAAGGAAGGCTCTAAAATCAAAGAGTTAACAATTGCTAACATTTTCGCAAAAACAATTCTTAATGTTTACAATTGCGAATCAATTAGTTCCAATTTTATATTATAATTTATATCTTTGCGCAGATTTTTTCGGTAAAAGTTTTATAAACGTGTAATGGGAAATAAACTGAACTTTTTTTTACCAGGTGATGAAGTTTATTTTGAGTAGCACATAATTTCAAGAAAATGAAAGTTTTTGAATTAAAAGGTTCTTTAAGAACAGATTTAGGAAAAAAAGCAACCAAAGCTCTTCGAAAAGCAGAAATGGTACCATGTGAAGTATATGGTGGTGGTGATAACATTCACTTTGCTGTTGACAAAAAGATATTGGAAAAATTACTTTTCACACAAGAAGTATATGTCATCAATGCAGATATTGAAGGAAAAAAATTCTCTTGTGTATTAAGCGAAGTTCAGTACCACCCGGTTAATGATAGAGCTTTACACGCTGATTTCTATCAGGTATTTGAAGACAAAGCATTCGAAGTAGAATTACCAATTCTAGTTGAGGGTCTTGCAAAAGGAATTGCGGCTGGTGGTAAACTAGCTGTTATTTCAAGAAAATTAAAAGTTAGAGGTGCAATGGCTGATCTTCCAGAAAACCTTGTTATTAAAGTTGCCGATCTTGGTCTTGGTAAAACTATTCAGGTTGGAGATCTTACCTATAAGAACATTGAACTATTGAATTCTAAAAACACTGTTGTTGTACAAGTTAAGCTTACAAGAGCTGCTCGTGCTGCTGCAATGGCTGCAAAATAGATTTCAACACTATTTTGCTCAGCATAATGAAGCAAAAAAATATAACCTCCCATTTATTGAACAATGGGAGGTTTTTTTAATATCCCTCAATCCAAAAATGAAGGATAGAATGGGTGCTAAGTTTTCATGGAAAATGCTCCGAATATTCTAACTTTGGATTTGTTATGATACAATTTCTAAAAAAACTATTTGGGCAGACTAAACATCTGCCACAAGAAAATAATATTGAGATGAAATATCTGATTGTCGGCCTTGGCAACATTGGTGCTGAATATGCGAACACAAGACACAACATCGGGTTTCGTATTTTGGATGCTCTTGCCGAAGCAGCTAATATAGAATTTAAGGATGCCAGATATGGAGCCGTTGCTGAATACAAGTTTAAGGGACGTATCTTTGTACTTGTAAAGCCAAACACTTACATGAACCTAAGTGGGAAATCGGTTAACTATTGGCTTCAGAAAGAAAAAATACCTGTTGAAAACATGATGGTTTTGGTTGATGATATTGCATTGCCGTTTGAAACCTTACGATTGCGTCCGGGAGGAAGTGCTGCCGGCCATAATGGATTAAAACATATTAACGAGATACTTGGTCACCAAAATTACAACCGCCTGCGTTTTGGTATTGGTGCCGATTTTAGCAAAGGACAGCAGATTGACTACGTTTTGGGTGAATGGTCGCCTGAGGAACTGGAGAAACTACCTGAGCTATACAAAATCTGTATTAACATGATTAAAGGCATGAGCACCATTGGTGTTCAAAGAACCATGACAGCATATAATACAAAGAAAATCAGCAAGGAAATAAACGAGTAAGGCGATATTCCAATTAAAAATAAGGCCATGAATGAAAAAGTTAGAGTAGACAAATGGCTATGGGCTGTTCGGATTTTCAAAACCAGAAGTATGGCATCAGAAGCGTGTAAAAAAGGGAAAGTTTCCATTGGTGGCGTTCACATTAAACCTTCACGCGAAATAAGACTAAACGAACAAATAGATATAAGAGTGCCTCCCATAACCAGAAGTTATTTAGTTACAGCCATATCCGGCAACCGGATGGGTGCTAAATTAGCTGTCGATTTTGTGAAAGACGTAACAGCTCAGGATCAATTGGATTTATTGGATGCGACTAAAACACGAGGCTTTGAATCTCGAGACAGAGGAACTGGAAGACCAACAAAATTGGATCGAAGATTAATTGATAAGCTTAAACAGGAATAAACACATCGGAACCGACAAGAAAAAATATGATAATAGCACAAGAAAAAAAGCAGACCAATTTAGCCGAATACATACTTTACATGTGGCAAGTTGAGGATATCATTAGAGCTTATGAGTTCAACATTGATAAAATTGACGAAAATATCATCAAACAATTCAATCAGCCAGAAGATAAACGAAACGAAATCAAGGCTTGGTATGAAAATCTGATTGAAATGATGAAGATCGAGAAGATTGAAAAAATGGGACATCTTCAAATCCTTAAAAACAATGTTAACGAATTGTATGACTATCATGTATTTCTTTTAACAAAGGGTAAAGATTCAGCATACAACAGTCATTACCAGCAGGCACTTGGTAATATTTCTGAGTTTCGCGAAAGATCAAATGCTACTCAGGAAAATAATGATATTGAAGTCTGCCTTACTGCTTTGTATGGAATTTTGATGCTAAAACTTCAGGAAAAAAAAATCTCGAAAGATACACTTGCGGCAATTACCACTTTCAGCCAAATGATTTCTGAATTAACGGTAAAATACAAGACTTTCGAAGAAGATAAAGAATAAATCCACAACTCCCCAATACCAATGACTCTGCCAAGCAAATACACCAATTGGATATTACTTATTTTAGTTTCTTTCATTTGGGGAAGTCCTTATATCTTAAGAGAAATTGCTCTGGAAAGCTTCAGCCACAATCAGGTGGCTGCTTTTCAGGTATTCTTCTCATTTTTACTTTTTATTCCTCTGATTGCTAAAAACATCAGAAAACTTTCGAAAGAGAATATATTACCACTTCTACTCTCTGGAATAACAGGAAACATAGGTCCCGCCTATTTTTTCGCCAAAGCACAAACTCAAATCAGCTCTTCGGTTGCCGGTATGCTAAATGCCATGTTACCCATGCTTACCTTACTAATTGCCATCCTTTTCTTTAAATCCAGCACAAACAAAAAAGTAATGGGTGGAATTCTACTGGGATTTGCAGGGACGCTTATCCTTAGCTTTTCAGGAGATTCTTTTGGATCGTCTTATTTCTGGGGCGTTTTTTATGTGTTTATGGCCATTTTATCGGTAGCCATCAGCATAAATATTGTTAGTTTTTCGTTGCCAAAGCTTACCGGAACCGAAATTGCTTCCTTAGCATTTCTTTTTGTGGGTCCCGCGGCTGGAATCTTTCTGGCTTTCACCGATTTAAGTGCTCCTTTGGCATCTGAAACGTTAACAAAAAGTGCAATCATGCTTGGCTTACTCGCGATCTTAACTTTCGCCGGAGTTATCATGTACAATCAGCTAATCAAGAAATCATCGTATGTTTTTGCGGCATCCATCGCCTACATTATTCCCATTGTAGCCATATTTTGGGGCATTGCAATTGGTGGCGATCATATTTCCATTGCTCAAACCGCATCAATAATTATTATCTTAGCTGGAGTTCATTTAACGAATCGATAACGTGAATAAAAATATTCTTCTTGCTATTGCCTCTGGTCTTTTATTGGGCATGCCCTTTTGTGTTCCACAACTTTTCCCCCTCATCTTTTTTGCCTGGATCCCCCTTTTGTGGCTGGAAGAAAAAACGATAAATCATCACAACCCCTACTTACTTTTCAACTATTCTTTTCTCAGTTTTTTAGTTTGGAACATTCTGGCATATTGGTGGGTTGGCAAAGCTCAAATCACGGGTGTAATCCTCATCATACTTATTAATTCTCTTTTGCTTGCGCTGATTTTTTGGATGATCAGCAGATCAAGAAAGCACTTGAAAATTCAGATTCTCTTCCCTTTCCTGCTTATTTGGCTGGGCTTTGAATATTTCGATACCTGGTGGGATTTGGCCTGGCCTTGGTTGAATCTTGGAAATGCTTTTGCCTCAGCTCCCAAATGGGTGCAATGGTATGAATTTACAGGAACACGTGGCGGCAGCTTGTGGGTGATTCTCATAAATATTGGGTTGTATTCAATAATAAAAAACCCGAAAAATAGAATTGCATTAAACTCAGTTAGAATGATCCTTTTGATAGGTATTCCTCTCCTCTACTCTGTTTTTTTGTATCACCAAAAGGAGAATGTAACCGGCTTTAAGAGCTTTGCTCTCATCCAGCCAAATTTGGATCCGTACACCGAAAAATTTATTCCCGAATACGAAGGAAAACACTTTGCAGATTTTATGACTACAGCAGACTCTGTTTGCAGTAGTCACCATCCCGATTTCTTGTTTGCACCCGAAACCGTTATTTTAACATCTATCGATGAAAATCAGCCTATGCAATCCTCCTACTATTCGCGCTTACTCGATTTAAAAAAGAAATATCCTAAAACAAAAATACTAATTGGAACGCACAGCAATATCGAATCAGCATCATTCAATTCAGCATTATTTTTAACTGATACAATAGCTCCCGAATTTTACCACAAAACAAAACTTGTACCCTTATTTGAGAGAGTTCCATTCGATAAATACCTAAGCTTTTTAAAGGATTATTCGCTTGAAATTGGAGGATACCAAGGAACATACAGCAGTAAAAACTACATTGACTATTTTCTGTCGGATTCCATAGCATTGGTGCCTGTTGTTTGCTTCGAATCAATTTTTGGAGATTACTGCGCACAAAGAGTTCCGGAAATGCCTGGCTTTCTTTGTATGATTACCAACGACGGATGGTGGAAAACAACTCCTGGATATAAGCATCATTTCAATTTTAGCAGATTAAGAGCCATTGAAACCCGCAGAGACTACATTCGGGTGGCCAACAATGGCATTTCGGCTTACATCAACTCTAAAGGCACGATTGTTGCGAAAACCATGTGGTGGGAAAAATCAGTACTGACAGGCGAGTTAAAACTGATAAAAGAAAAAACATTTTACTCGGAACATGGAGATTACATTGGCCGGGTTTGTCTGTTTATCGCCACTCTTTTATTAATCTTTGTTAAAATTCGTGTGACAACACAATCTAATGTCACTAAAAGGAGTTAAAAGTTTTACATTTACTATTGGATTAAGATTCCCTTATAAATAATTCTAAAAATATAAATACTATGAGACGATTACTGTTTGCACTTCTTGGAATTTGTTTTTTTGTTGGATCAGCAAATGCGATCACTAAACACAAAAAAATTGAGAAGACTTTTGAGTCTGTCGAAAATCTTAAAATTGAATCGAAATTCAGTAAAATTCAAATTAAACACTGGGACAAAACTGAGATTAAATTTGAGGTACTGATTAGTGTTGAAGGTTCGAATGACGAGAAAACAAAAAAAATAACCGATAATATTAATATCAATTTTACTGAAGGGGAATCTCAATTAACTGCAGAAACAGTTATGGGCGATTTTTTCTCACTTAAAAAACTCACCAATTCTCTTTTTAACAAGGGAGAAATAAAAATACAATATACCGTTCAGTTGCCTCCAAATGTGAATTTAGACATCATTCAGAAAGATGGAGATGTTTTTTTGGATAGTCATGATGGCAATTTGACTCTTGATTTAACAAACGGGAATTTTACGGCTCAAAGCTTAAACGGCGAAAACAGCCTTACCATTACAGGATGTACTTTTAAAGCCCAAAAACTTAGTGATTCTAAGTTAAATGTTGCCAACTCGAAAGTGACTATCGAAAATGCAAACAAGTTAACTGGAGAGAGTCGCGATTCTGAATTTACTATTGGCGTTGCTGATAACATTAGCATGACCTCGGCCCGCGATAAATTCGATATTAAAGAACTGGAATATCTTTACGGATCGTCGAACTTTAGCAAAGTTGAAATTAGCCAAATGGGTGGCGAAGTTGATTACGATCAAAAATTCGGACACATCAATATTTTCAATATTAACAACATGTTTTCGTTTGTAAAAATAGATTCGAAATATGGCGATGTTGGCCTTAGTTTTATGGCAGGCGCACAAATCGATTATGAAATTAATCACAAATCGGTAAAATTCGATAACTCAAAAGACTTCACCTTAACAAACAAAGCAACTGCCGATAAAAAGACATTTGTAGCCAAAGGGCGTGTTGGCGATAAAAAAGCATTCTCGAAACTCAACATCAGAGCCAACAATTGCAAGATCAGATTGCAGTAAGAATTTTACCTCTGACATAAAAAGACATAAAAACAAAAGACCAATTCCGCGCGGAGTTGGTCTTTTGTTCTTTAGTTTGCTACGCCATAAATAGTAGGATTAAACCAAATCGACTTTGGTCTTGGCTATAAAGCCAAAAGCTATCAGACCAATGTATCTTGAGTTGGGTCGCAGATGAGCTTGCAAATTTATAATTTACAACGAAAGATTAATCGGTATTCCGAAAGCTCTCTCCTACGAGGATATATTGGATATATTAAAACTGTTCACGAAACTGTATCTAAACCGTCCTAGAACACATTCTTAAATCATTTTATGCTGCTCCTGAGCAAAAAAGAAGGTCTATAAAATACTTTGGAATGCTTCTGTGCAAAAAAAGAGCACTATAAAATGCTTTACAGTGCTTCTCAGCAAAAAAGGAGGTGTCTAAAATGCTTTGACGCCTCGCCCATCTTAAAATTTGGAGTCTATATTGAATTCTATTTAAGATCTTCTTTTTGCACACTGTTTTGGTTCGTTATTGTGTTATTGAACTTGTCAGCAGTTCTTATTTCGGTATGCCTTATTTCTCCTCCCGTAGTTCCCGTTTGTTTTGCATACAAAAGAGTAACTACTGATAACGCAATTGTTAAAAAAGGCATTAGTACCGAAAAGGATTTCTTTTTCCAATTTGCCCATAATCCCAATAGGGAAAAACCACCCAAAACATAGAGTAATATTGAAAAAACTTCGGCTGTTTCTTCGTGCACTTTAATAAAGTGTTTATCTACGCCTTGTATTCCTTCCACCACTTCCTCGGCACCTTCGCCTGTTGCAAAAGCAGCAATAACAGTAATTGCTCCTAGTATGAAAATACAATATGCAGCTCTCTTTAATATTTCTGATTTTAGGAAGAGACCGCCCAGCATAATAAGCAAACCAATTATTGGTATGATAATCGGTAAATGATTAATGGCTAAATGCCAATGTGCTCCGTTCATCGTTTCTATTTTAAGATTTAATTAAACAACAACTCCAAATAAATAACCAACAACCGCCGTCAATCCCATCGCAATGGTTCCCCAAAATGTAATTCGAATAATTGCCTTACTTACGCTTGAACCACCAGTTTTAGCCGCTAATGCACCTAAAATGATCAGAAAGCAGATCGCAAAAAAGTAAAGAGAATACTCCATGTTTTTTAAAGGCAAAAAGATAGTCACCACAAGTGGTAACACTCCTCCTACACTAAATGCTGCACCTGAGGCAAAAGCAGCTTGTATTGGTTTGGCTTGACTCATTTCATTTATTCCCAATTCGTCTCTAACGTGCGCAGCTAATACATCGTGCTCCGACAATTCTTTTGCAACAGTTAATGCCGTTTGTTTTTTCAATCCTCTTTTTTCATAAATTTCAGCCAATCGCAGCAATTCAATTTCCGGCATTTCTTCCAACTCTTGTTTTTCTCTTTCAATATCCGCTTTTTCCACGTCGGTTTGAGAACTTACCGAAACGTACTCTCCTGCTGCCATAGACAATGCCCCTGCAACTAATGCCGCTACAGTTGCCAGCACAATAGGCTCTCTGATATCAGTTGCCGCCGCAATACCAATTGCAAGACTCGCAGTTGATAAAATTCCATCATTAGCACCAAGAACTGCTGCCCTTAACCAATTACTTCTATGTATGTAATGATTGTCTAAATAATTATCCGTTTGTTCTGTCATTTTAATTTTCTAATCGTCTGTATTTTAAAAGCTACAATATCTTAAGAAGTATACATTTAATTTGGCCACAGATAAAACTCTTATTCTTTCTCATGATCGATCGGTTCTCTGCAGTTTTTTTCTTCGATAACTTAAAGTGATGGTCCCTTTGTAAATTGTATCATCCACAGGAGGTGTTTCTTTGTTTTTCTTTCCTGTGATCACAGGATATAAAAGATCTTTCTCCATAGTAAGGGGCACAGTAGATGTTTCCTTTCGTTTATCTAAATTAATTCTCTTTTATGAGGCAGCCAAGTTAAACTTCAGATTTATTAGCGTACAGTTATACCACCCAAAAAAGAGCCGTCAATAAATTATTATCAGGTGCCTAACATGCAAAATACCAGGAGAATATTTGCTGGTAAAAAAGAGAGTAGATACTTGAATAGATGGTCATTTCTTGAGGAAAAAGGGACCATATACTTGAATAGAAGTCCATTTATTAAGGAAGAAGAGACCATATACTTGAGTAAGAGTCCCTTTTCTAGTAAAAAAGAGACCATCTACTTGAATAGAAGTCCATTTTGCAAGGAAAAAGAAATCATCCACTTGAGTATTAGTTCATTTCTTGTGGAATAAAAGACCATCTACTTAAATAGAAGTCCCCATTTGCAAGGTAAAAAGATCATCAATTTGGGTAGAAACTCATTTACTTATCAGGAAAACGATTGGTTCATTAGCCGAAATAGTTCCGAATAAAAAGGAAGTATCACGCTCGAATTTGATTGGATTCATCGTCAATAATTTCACTTACTTATTCGCAGCAATTCTACCAAACAGAAGCAATAAGTTGATTAAATAATACAGGAAAATTCTTGTTTTAACAATTTTTAATTCCAATTGCTAAAAGCTTTTTCTTATCTTCCTCAGAATTTAATAAATGAACAACATGAAGAGAATAGCCATACTGCTTGTACTAAGTTTTGCAATAACGACAGGATTTAGTCAA
The DNA here is from genome assembly GCF_002356295.1 of Labilibaculum antarcticum. Classification (NCBI taxonomy): domain Bacteria; kingdom Pseudomonadati; phylum Bacteroidota; class Bacteroidia; order Marinilabiliales; family Marinifilaceae; genus Labilibaculum; species Labilibaculum antarcticum. Next base: position 1,501,858 of record NZ_AP018042.1, read on the forward strand.
ACACAACTGAAACAACATTTCGAAAAAGATCTACGAAATTATACAACAGCTTTTAATAACAAACAGTGGAACACGGTTACGGAAATGATGTATCCGCCCATGTTTGAGATGATGAGCAAGGATAACATGTTACTTGTTTTGGAGCAAATGGATAATCTGGGCGTTAAAATGTCAACCGATTTTAAATCAATTGACAATATTTCAGAAGTAGTAGATTATGGAAAAGAGAAATATTGCAAAATTCAATACTACGGAGTAATCAAAGTGAGACTTACCGGAATGATGTCGCAAGGAAGTTCGTTAATGCAACCTCAGTTCGAACAAGAATTTGGCAAAGAGAATGTGAAATATAACGAAACATCAAATTCGTTTACCATTCAGGCTCACCGATCGATGGTAGCTGTTGCCGATAAGAAATCGGATGATTGGAAGTACATTGATGTGAATTCGCCACAGGCCAAAGGATTAAAAAGATTGATTCCAGCCAAAGTACAAGAGCAGTTGAATTAAGCCCTGAAATAGTACAGTAAAGTGCCTTTTACAGGATACACGGCTAAACAAGAATACAATATGAAGATTTATTTTTCAGGATCGATACGAGGTGGCCAGCAAGACACGGATTTGTATGCAGAATTGATTCAAGAATTAAAGCAATACGGAACCGTTTTAACCGAGCACATTGGATCAAAAACGATCGATACCACAATGACCGATCAGGAAATACACGATCGGGATGTGATGTGGGTAAAAGAATCGGATGTTGTGATTGCTGAAGTAACTGTTCCTTCGCTTGGCGTAGGCTACGAAATTGGCCGGGCTATTGACATGAAGAAGCCAATTATTTGTTTGTACAGAACCATAAATGGCAAATCTACCTCGGCAATGATTCGCGGGTGTTCCGAATTACAATGTTTTGAATACTCCAACATATCGAAAGCAAAAGAAATATTGAAGACACAACTTAAAACCAAATAGATGAACTGGCAAGATATCTCCTACCTAAATTCGGGTTCGGCAATTCAGAGAAGAGCATATAAAAGTATAATGAAACTTCAGATTTATAATCTTCTCGCAGAGTATTCTCCAATTTTGACCGGCACTATTCCCATCGGCATTTCAATAGAATCAAGTGATTTAGATATTACCTGCAGATATATGGATGCGGACAATTTCGAGAAGAAAATGAAAAGCCTGTTTGGAGAACAAAAAGAATTCAAAATACAACAAAAAGAAAAAAACGGATACTGGGTGGTCGTGGCAAGTTTTACCTACCAGGATTTTCCATTTGAAATATTTGGCTCACTCTTCCCAGGCACAGATCAAAACTCATATCGTCATATGCTGATTGAGCATCGTATTCTGCAATTACTGGGCGAGGATTTTAAACAAAAAGTAATTCAGTTAAAAAAAGAAGGTCTAAAAACAGAACCTGCATTTGCCAAATTATTAAAATTAGATGGTGATCCATATCAACAATTATTAGACATGGAAGGCATTACTGACACTGAAATACTACAACACTGGAACATAAGCTAAATCACTGATCGTAATTACTAGTATATCAGGTGACAACACAAAATAATCTTGCGCTTACGAATAAGAAAATTCAATGTTTACCTCCGATTACAATTCGTTTACCAAATAGGAACAGCTATAACACGATAAAATTCGACTATCAGGAGTTTACACCCTACCTTTAGTCAATATTTTGAAGATATGGAAGGATTAAACTGTTGGGAATATTACAAGTGTGGTCGGGAAGCAGGTGGAATAAATAGTACCGAATTAGGTACTTGTCCGGCAAGTACGCTTAAATATAACCATGGAATTAACGGAGGATCAAACTCTGGCAGGTATTGTTGGACAGTTAAAGCTACTATCTGTAATGATCAAGTTCAAGGTGACTTGGAAGATAAACTACTGAACTGCATCAATTGTAGTTTCTTTAAACTGGTAAACTACGAACAAGGAAGAGAATTCACACTACTATCAGAAGGAACACTTCAAAATAAATAGGTTGCCGAATCATCAACAAGCTATTCTTCTCAAATGCTTATCCCAAAGCAATATTAATAATATGAAGCTTTAATTTACTTCAACCTGATATTCACTTTTATCCAAATCTTGTAATCTCTAATCAACAAAAGAAACAGAGACATAAGCTCATAAACTTTTTAATTTGAAAGAAAAACCTGATGCTATTTTAGCAATTAGTGATCTTAGCATGTCAGGTATCATGAAAGTGGTTTATTCGAAAAAAATTAAAGTACCTGCAGATCTTGGAGTAATTGGATTTTGTGAAAACACATTCAGTAAAATGTATAACCCATCACTTACCACTATTGATCCTATGGGACTGGAAATTGGGGAAATTGCAACAGAAAGACTTTTTCAAAGAATTCATGAAAAAAATATATTAGAACCCAAAACAATAAATCTGTCAAGTAGATTAATTATAAGAGATTCTACGCAAAAATAGCTCTCTAAACTTCCACATGTAATAATAAAAGATTTGATTATCCGTAATTATTCGGTATTTTAGGTAAATCTTAAAAATAAACTTGGCTTTTTAAAGCTCTGAGTTTCTTGCCTAACAAGGAAAATATGAATTTAATGGAACAATGATGATGGATTTTTCAGATATTTTCAAAAATAGCATTTCTGTTCAATCACTGATTGAGTCCATGGCCGAGGGCGTCATTTTTATTAATAAGAGAAGTGAAATATTGTTGGTAAATAAAACAACTAACGAGTTATTTGGATATGAAACCAATGAACTAATTGGTCAATCAATCGAAAAATTAATTCCAAACAGACATAAAGAACAGCACAAAACCCATCTACTTACTTATTTTTCAGCTCCCAAAGCACGTCCTATGGGACATGCCAACTCAAAACTATCCGGAATAAAAAAAGATGGAACTCTTTTTTCTCTTGAAATTAGTTTAAGCTTTATCAATACGGACAAGGAACTAATAGGTATTGCTTTTATTACTGATATCTCGGCACGAGTAAAGGCTGAGAATGAACTTAAAATACGAAACATTGAATTAGACGCATTTGGTCATACGATTGCTCATGAATTGCATTCCCAATTAAATAGTATCATCGGGTTTAGTCAGCTGATTCTTACTGATAAGGAAATGAGCGAAGAGAAACGCAATTCCTTTTTAGAGATTATTGTTTCCAGTGGCTTCAAAATGAGCAGTATTATTACGGAAATGCTTCTTTTCTCAAATCTGAAAAAAGACGAAATAGTAAAAACCCATCTCTCAATGAAGGACATTGTTGAAGAGGCTGTTAACCGAATTTCAGAATCTGAAAAAGGAACAGCAAAAATATTTATCGCTAAGGAATTTGAGCCTTCGATTGGCTATGGACCATGGATAGAAGAAGTTTGGTACAACTACATTCGAAATGCGATTAAGTATGGTGGAACTCCTCCCAATATTGAAATTGGAAGCTCAATAGCTGAAGATGGTTACAAAAAATTCTGGGTGAAAGACAACGGAATAGGACTTGATGAAAGACAATGCGATATCATTTTTGTCGATCCACATAAATTAGGAGATGGACTGGTGAAAGGCCATGGCTTAGGATTATCAATCGTGCAGCGAATTATTAAAAAACTCGACGGCTGGGTTAAAGTTGAAAGTACCCCAAACAAAGGGAGTATTTTTAGTTTTTACCTACCTCACTCTCAGGATAATTTACTCTAAAATATATTTTATTGATTGCTAATAACAAATGCATCAGCAACCAATAAAACCACTTTAATTATAACTTTTTCAGGAATTCTCTGGCTATTACAACTCCATTTATCGAAGCTTGCATCAAACCTCGTGTAATTCCTGCTCCATCACCACCCAAATAAAGATTTTCAACGGATGTTGACTGAAAACCATTATCCACTTTAGTGATGTTACTATAAAACTTGACCTCAACGCCATATAATAAAGTTTCATCAGATGCTAATCCAGGCGTTACTTTGTCTAATGCCAAAATCATTTCTTCAATATCTTTCATTATTCTGTGTGGCAGAACTAAGCTTAAATCTCCTGGTACCGCATCTTTTAAGGTTGGTATAATGTTATTTCGAAGCAATCGGCTTGAGGTAGTTCTACGACCTCTTAGCAAGTCTCCAAATCGTTGTACCAGTATTTGATTATTTGTAAGCATATTAGCCAAACGGGCAATGTGTTTACCATATTCAATAGGCGCTTTAAAAGGTTCTGTAAACTTCTGCGATACCAATAAAGCAAAGTTCGTATTGTCGCTTTTAAAATCTTTGAAGCTATGTCCATTCACCACCGCCAAGTTATCATCGTAATATTCCGATGATACAAAACCACCTGGGTTTGAACAAAACGTTCTTACTTTATCATCAAAAGTCTTTGTGTAATGAACTAGTTTAGCTTCGTAAAAATTATCGTTAATTTCCTTCATCACCTCATTCCTACATTCCAACCGAACCCCAATATCAACAACACCAACTTCCGTTAATATGCTCTCTTTACTACACTCCTTCATCAGCCAATCGGCTCCATCGCGGCCAACAGATACCAATACTAAATCGGCGAAATAATCTCCCTTACCATTCTTTACCCCTTTGATTTTATCACCATCTAAAATCAAGTTCTCAACGGCACAATTAAAGTGGACCTCAACTCCTTTCTTGGTAACATAGTCGTATAATTTACGGTACAATTCCTGCGCTTTCTCAGTTCCTAAATGACGTACAGGACAATGCACCAATTTTAAATTTGCCTCGATAGCTTTTTTCCGGATCTTTTCCATTTCCAGCGTTAGTGTTTCGCCATGAATATCGGAAGCTGCACCAAATTCTATATACACCTCATCGGTATATTTAATTAATTTGATTGTTTCCTCAACTCCTAAATATTCGGGTAAAGTTCCTCCGACTTCGGGTGATAATGAAAGTTTCCCATCAGAAAAGGCACCTGCTCCAGCCCATCCTGTTGTAATACTGCAAGGCTTACAATGCACACATTTTCCTCCATTAGTATGTTTTGGACATTTTCGTTTATCCATTCCTCTCCCTTTTTCAAGGATTAAAATGTTTAAATCATCTCTGTTCTTTACTAATTCATAAGCACAAAAGATACCGGCAGGACCGGCTCCGACAATAATCACATCGTATTTCTTCATACGTTTTATTTAATTTCCTTTAGATTAATGCGGCTCACCTAATTTCAATTTTCGAACAGGCAAACCTCTAAAAATAGGCATTCTTTTCATTCAAATTACATGTAACTCTCTATAATGATTATAAATATTACGAATTCTAAATTGAAATTACACCGACAATAAAAAGGCCGGAATGATTACTCATCCCGACCTCTTTAACCTGTGTCTAAATATTTTATCGATTTTTAAATTCCCTTTTCCCGTTTTCAAGAAATTCAACAAATGCTTCAGCATTTAAATCATACGCTCGAGGGTCAACCAAAGTATCTTCCTCTTTATCCAGAAGCACGTAATAAGGTTGTGCATTTACCCCAAAACGGGTAATCTGAAAATCGGCGTACTTCCTACCTAAAGTCTTTTTCACTTTCCCATCGTAACTTGATGTTATCCAATCCGACTCAGGCAATGTTTGCTTATCATCCACATATAATGCAATAATCACATAATCTTCTCTTAATATTTTTTGAACACGAGGATCAGACCAAACATTTGCTTCCATTTCACGGCAATTCACACACCCGTGACCTGTAAAGTCAATAAAGACTGGTTTATTCTGTTCTTTTGCGCAAGCTATTCCTTGCTCAAAATCGAAATATCCTTTTAAACCATGCGGCAAATGGAGCCTTTCAGCATACTTTGGTGCTTCACAAAGTTCATTCTCGCTAACTGCTCCAGACTGATTACGCACAATGGCAGAAATATCAAAATCCTGAGTTGTTTGTGGCGGTAAATAACCGGATATTGCTTTTAGAGGAGCTCCAAACATTCCCGGAATCATAAAAACTACAAATGAAAACGAGGCAATCGCCAGCATTAAACGAGGTACAGATACAAACTTAACATCACTATCGTGGCTAAACTTTAATTTACCCAATAGATAGAATCCCATCAATGTAAAAATAACGATCCATATTCCTAAGTAAATTTCTCTATCCAATAGTCCCCATCCATAAGTTTGATCGGCAATACTTAAGAATTTTAATCCCAATGCAAGTTCTAAAAATCCTAAAATCACTTTTACTGAATTCAACCAACCACCCGACTTTGGCAAGTTATTCAACCACGACGGGAATATAGCAAACAGCGTAAATGGCAATGCAAAGGCAAGAGAGAAACCGAACATTCCTACAATTGGTTCCAAAACCTCGCCTCCTGCCGATTGAACAAGTATAGATCCTACAATAGGTCCGGTACAAGAAAATGAAACCAACACCAAGGTGAAAGCCATAAAAAATGAACCTGCAATTCCTCCTTTATCTTCATTCGATACCGACTTATTTACAATCCAACTAGGCATGGTAATCTCGAACATTCCGAAAAATGAAAACGCAAAAAACAAGAATATTATAAAGAATAGAATATTCGGAATCCAATGAGTACTTAGCCAATTGGCAAAACTTGGTCCTAAAGTTACAGCAACAATGGTTCCAATAATGGTATAGATACCAATAATTGAAACACCATAAACAATGGCATTAAAAATTGCTTTTCGTCTGTTTTCTGAGCTGTGCATAAAAAAAGAAACCGTCATTGGAATCATTGGAAACACACAAGGTGTAAGAAGGGCTATTAATCCGAAAGAAAAAGAAATAAAGAACAAAGACCACAATGAAGTATATTCCTTTCGAGGATTCTTCATCGGATTTATTTTCTCTTTTACTTGCGCACTTGACTCAATAGAAGCGGCTTTTTTTCCAACGTTTAGTTTAAATTCGAAATCAGGGGTATACATCACACACTCACCTTCACGACAAGTTTGATATTCCATTTCCCCTTCAACAGAAAATGCTGATTTGGATAGCAATTTGACTTTTTGTTTCAAAACTGCCCCACCCACAAAATACTGAATGTCCATTTCGAAAATGTCATCGTATTCTGATTTTGGCTTAGTGATCTCTTCCAAATCCCCAATTAATTCGTAATTGTCTGAATCGGTGAAAGTTGCACTGAACCGAATTGGTCCTCCATCAGGAAAATGTTGGGAATACAGATGCCATTCATTGTCAATTTTGGCTGTGAAAACCAAATTAACTTCGTTACTACTGACTTGTTCTGTTGAAAAATCCCAGGATACCGTTTTGCGAATTTGAGCCTGAACTGAGATTATACTGCAAAGGAAAACTCCAATTAATAAAATAAGAAGTTTCTGTTTCATGTGCTTTAATTTAGTTGCTTTAACACATAAAATTAGTATTATAAAGCACCTTAACAAAGCCTTTAACAAAACGATAACAAAGTTTCGAAAATTCTCAGATTTGGAATTTTCTCAACTCAATTAAATCAATTCAATTTCCTGGTTATTTTTATCAAAGAATTTATACTCCAACATATCGTAGGAAGGAATTTCACGAACTGAAAGTTTAATTCCCAATTCCGACTGCCATTCTCTACGCAGCGTTTTCCATATTCCTTTGTTGATATATGCAGCTACAAAAGGGTGTGCTTTTAAAGTAAGTTTTCTATCACTTTGCTGAGCAACTACCCGCTTAAGATTTTGCTCAATCTGGTCGGTAAGCAATACAGAAGGAGTTATTTTTCCAGATCCTAAACATGTTGGACATGTTTCTTGAATCTCAACATTCATTTCGGGACGTACGCGTTGACGAGTAATCTGCATTAAACCAAATTTACTTAATGGTAAAATGTTATGCTTCGTACGGTCTAATCCCATTACTTCTTTCATCTTATCGAAAACTTTCTGTCGGTTTTCGGCAGAGTGCATATCAATAAAATCAACTACAATGATTCCACCCATATCGCGCAAGCGAAGTTGGCGGGCAATCTCCCCGGCAGCAGCTAAATTTACCTCTAAAGCGCTTGATTCCTGGTCGTTTCCTGCTTTCGAACGATTCCCACTATTTACATCAACAACATGAAAAGCTTCAGTATGTTCAATAATTAAGTAAGCACCATTCTTAAAGGAAACTGTCTTTCCAAAAGAAGATTTAATTTGTTTATCAATACCTAACTGATCAAAAATAGGCACATCACCCGTAATATACTTTACAATTTTTGATTTCTCAGGAGCAATACTCGTAATGTAGTTTGTAATATCCTTTGCTGCATTGGCATCATTAATATAGATATTCTCGAATGAAGAATTCAAGATATCACGCAAAATAGCAGATGTTCTATCCATTTCACCCAACACCAACTTAGGAGGATTTAAATCTCGTATGTGCTCAAAACTTTCCTCCCATTTTTCAACAAGAGATCTTAATTCCTTATCAAGCTCAGCCACCCTTTTTCCTTCGGCAACCGTACGAACAATTACTCCATAGTTTTTAGGCTTAATACTTTGAAGAAGTTGCTTTAGTCGCAGCTTTTCCTCCGTAGAACTAATCTTTTGAGAAATTGAAACTTTGTCAGAGAAAGGCATTAAAACCAGATTTCTTCCGGCAATAGAAATTTCGGAACACAATCTGGGACCTTTTGTGGAGATAGGTTCTTTAGCAACCTGAACAAGTATATGTTGCCCGGACTTTAGGGTCTCAGACATTTTCCCATTCTTGTCAATATCCGGCTCCAGTTTCATTTTAGAAATGGAAAGATTACGACCATTTTTTGCTAAAGCTTGTTGTAAGAACTTACTAAGGGATCTAAATTGATGGCCTAAATCTAAATAATGTAAAAAAGCATCTTTTTCATATCCTACATCAATAAATGCAGCATTTAATCCAGGCATTATCTTCTTCACTTTTCCCAGATAGATATCGCCAACAGCAAACTGAAGGTTATTCTTTTCTCTGGATAACTCAATTAATTGTTTATTGCTTAATAAAGCAATTACAATTTCATTAGGGGTTACATCAATTACAAGCTCGTTACTCACTACTTTCTTCTCTTATTTTTTATTAAAGATAATCAGTTCTTACAAATAGATAAACCTAAAGTACTAAAAAGTTCTTTAGGTTTATTTATTTTGTTTCTACAAACAATCAATTCAAAAGAATTTATTTCTTTTTCTTATGACGGTTTTTTCTTAATCTTTTCTTACGCTTGTGCGTAGCCATCTTATGTCTTTTTCTTTTTTTTCCGCTTGGCATATCTTCAATATTTTTAATTAATTACAATCTAAGTCTACTTTACGTTAGTCTTAACCTTACTAACGAATGTCTTAGCTGGTTTAAAAGCTGGGATAAAGTGCTCAGCAATAATAATTGTTGTGTTTTTAGAAATGTTTCTTGCAGTTTTCTCTGCTCTTTTCTTAACGATAAAACTCCCGAAACCTCTCAAATACACATTTTTGCCTTTTACCAAAGAAACTTTGATAGTATCCATGAAAGCTTCAACAGTTTTTTGTACTGTAATTTTCTCAATTCCTGTGTTTTTAGAAATCTCGTTAACAATATCTGCTTTAGTCATCTCTTAAAAAATCTTTAATTATCAATTATTTACATCATCATTTTCTCAAATCAGAATGCAAATATATATGATTTCTAGCGATTAATGAAATCGAATACCATTAATTTTTCCCAAATTTGAAAAAAATTGTTCAAGACAAATAATTTCGAGATGCTTAGTAACCAAATCATAAACTGGTATTTGCAGAATAAACGCGAATTACCATGGCGAGAAACAAAAGATCCTTATCAAATATGGATATCAGAAATCATGCTTCAGCAGACTAGAGTTGCTACTGCAATTGATTATTTTAATCGCTTTATAGAACAATTCCCAACAATTTCGGATTTAGCTAAAGCAAAAGAACAAGAAGTTCTAAAACTTTGGCAAGGATTAGGCTACTATTCCCGTGCAAGAAACTTACATGCGACAGCAAAAATTATTCAATCGCAATATAACGGTATTTTTCCGGACTCCTATGAAGAAATTCTTAAATTAAAAGGAATTGGGTCGTACACCGCAGCGGCAATTGCCTCATTTGCCTTCAACTTGCCACATGCTGCTGTTGACGGGAATGTTTACCGCGTATTATCACGAATATATGGTATCGATAAAGCAATTGACAGCACTGAGGGGAAAAAATATTTTCAGAGTATTGCAAGTGAAACGATGGGGAATGCCCGTCCAGAAATCTTCAACCAAGCAATTATTGAATTTGGCGCTCTACAATGTATTCCTCGTAATCCGAAATGTGATATTTGTCCGCTTTTTGCAAATTGCTTTGCATATAATAATGCCCAAGTTGATCAATTACCAATTAAATCGAAACAAATTAAAACTAAAAACCGATATTTTTACTATTTGTTTCTATCTTGTAAAAGTCAATTTTTAATCGAAAAAAGAGAGAAAAAAGACATTTGGGAGAACTTGTTCCAATACCCTCTAATTGAATACAATAAACCAATTCCAACGGATGAATTGTTACAAACTTTGGAATGGAAAGAATTATTTGGGAATAAGAACATGCTTATTCACTCGGTATCTGGAAATGTGTTGCATAAATTAAGTCATCAAAATTTACACACCACTTTCATTCACATTGAAATGGATATTAAAAAATTGAAAAAAAACACTGACTATAAAATCATAAACTATTCAGAGATCCCGAATTACCCATTCCCTAAACTGATTGAAGATCACCTTAATATGATTGTGAAAAATAACACATAATTACATTATGATGTCGAATTAAGTTGTATCTTTAAACTATTGTTAAATTTTAAAAATCAAAATATGTCAGTAAACAAAGTAATTCTTGTTGGAAATGTTGGGAAAGACCCAGAAGTAAAATACCTTGACAATGGTGTTGCTGTTTGTAACTTTTCTCTTGCTACAAGCGAAACCTACAACAATAAAAACGGTGAAAAAGTTACACAAACAGAATGGCACAACATTGTATTGTGGCGTAAACTCGCAGAAATTGCAGAAAGTTACGTTAAAAAAGGAATGCAAATCTATGTTGAAGGACAAATTAGAACACGTAATTGGGAAGACAAAGATGGTATAAAAAGATATACGACGGAGATTTTTGGTACTACCATGCAAATGTTAGGTCGTAAAGCTGAAAATGTATCTGAATCAAAAACAAGTAATGCAGCGCCACAGCCAGCAGCTTCGGAATCACCGGTGGCAGATGAAACGGATGACCTTCCTTTCTAGGCATTCTATTGGAAACTAATTTCACTCAAAATTGGAAACAGAAGAATTCACAAAACTTTTTTTAAGCAATACCGACATTGCTTTTCATGCTTTAAATATAAGTACCATTATAAATTTACTTATAATGGTACTTCTTTTATTTTGTTCTGCCGTGATTTCGGGGTCAGAAGTAGCCCTTTTCTCCCTTTCACCCCAAGACATAAACGATCTTGAAAGCGAAGACAGTTCTAAAAACAAAAAACTTTTAAAACTTCTTCGAAAACCTGAAAAATTACTTGCCACTATACTAATCGCAAATAACTTTGTGAACATTGGAATTGTTATTTTATCGAGTTACATCACAAACTCATTAGTCGATTTTTCGAACGCTCCTACTCTGGGATTTGTGGTTCAGGTTATCGCCATCACATTTATACTATTGCTTTTTGGTGAAATTATCCCCAAAGTATATGCGACTCAAACCACTTTGAAGTTTTCTAAGTTCGTTGCCTACCCAATTTTTTATTTAGAGATATTATTCCGCCCTTTTTCAACCTTACTTATTAAATCGACCTCGATCGTTAACAATCGAATTTCTAAAAAGCAGAATATTTCGATGGTGGATCTTTCGCAAGCATTGGAACTAACTGCTGACGAAATATCTGAAGAAATGGAAATTCTGGAAGGAATTGTCAACTTTGGGAATATTAATGTTGAAGAAATCATGATATCCAGAGTAAACGCGATAGCCGTAGATATAAACACTAGCTTCAGTAAATTAAAATCGATAATTATTGAATCCGGGTTTTCACGAATTCCTGTTTTTGATGAAAGCTTTGACAACATCAAAGGAATTCTATATGTAAAAGATTTGCTTCCTCACCATAACAAACCAAATACCTTTCGCTGGCAATCTGTAATTCGCCCCCCTTATTATGTCCCTGAAACCAAAAAAATAAATGATTTACTGGAGGAATTTCAAATTCAAAAAAATCATATGGCCGTTGTTGTTGATGAATATGGAGGAACTTCAGGGATTATAACAATGGAAGATATTCTTGAAGAAATTATTGGCGATATTACCGATGAATCGGATGACAATAAAGCTACTTTTACACTAGAGGAAGATGGCTCCTACCTTTTTGAAGGACAGACTTCGCTCAACGATTTTTTTAAAATTACAGAACTTAATACGGATAGTTTTGATAAGATAAAAGGTGATGCTGAAACCTTAGCGGGTTTGCTTCTTGAGATAAAAGGTGAAATTCCGCGGAAAAAAGAAGAATTCAAATTTAAAAATTATCGCTTTATTGTGGAAGCTGTAGATAATCGACGAATCAAAAAAATTCGTTTTATACTGCCTAAAATCTCGACAAAAAAATAATTCAAAATCATCAATCAGCAAATATTCCTAGGCGTCATTTGCATCTACATCTTTAATTTATGAAATTGTATCGCATTCTTTCAGTTTTTCTTTTTATTCTTATTTCTTTAGGTTCTAATTCATGCAAAAAGAAATATACTCCAAAACCGAAAGCATATTATAGAATCGATTTCCCGAAAAAGGAATATCAGAACTGGGATACAGATTTTCCTTACAGTTTTGATCGTTTATCGATGACTAAAATTGAAAAAGATGCGACTAAAGGAGCTGAAAAATATTGGGCCAACATTCAATATCCAGAATACCGTGCAACCATTTATCTTAGCTATAAAAATGTAGACAACAACTTAGGAGAATATCTTGAAGATTCGAGAAAAATGGCATACAAGCATTCTATTGTAGCGGATGCCATTGCCGAGCAGGTTTACATTAATAGTGAAGAAAAGGTTTATGGAATGATTTACCGAATAAGAGGCAACGCGGCATCATCCGTTCAATTTGTGGCAACAGATAGCACCAAACATTTTTTAAGAGGGGCATTGTATTTTCGGGAACATCCTAATCAGGATTCTTTAGCACCGGTAATTCAATTCATCGATAAAGACATCGTTAGACTGATGGAAAGCCTGAAATGGAAATAAGCTAATATTGTAATTCATGCCAATTTGCAAACAAATACAAATAAATGATTCCTGCAGATTAATCGTTTGGAATACCACCGAACCCTTAAAGGAACTTCTTCAAAATGTGCATTTAACCGCGAGTGAATTAGCACGACTCAACTCATTTGGCAGTGAATCCCGCAAAATTGAATTTGTTGCAACACGTTGTCTTGTACAATTTAGCCTTGGTCAAGAGGTTCTAATTGAAAATGATGAACATGGAAAACCTCATTTAATCAATTCTAACTTAAATATTAGTGTCTCTCACACAAAATCGTACGTTGGAATTCTAATTGGAGACAAATATTCTGTTGCTCTCGACATGGAGTACTTATCGGATCGCGTTAATCGAATTGCCAGCCGATTTCTCTCAAAATCAGAGCTTAATAATATTGAAGATGAAAATAAAATTCTACACCTATACCAACATTGGTGCGCCAAAGAATGTCTGATTAAAATGTACGGCAAAAAAGATGTTCATTTAATTGATGAATTAAAAATCGCTCCCTTTTCCTCAAGCGATTCTCATTTCCTTGGTCAAGTTTGCAGAACCGATTTTTCAGAAAACTACACCTTTCATTATCTGCAGTTCGATAATCATTTGCTTGTTTATTCCTGCAAAGAAACGCCAACAGCAATAGATTAATCCATTACCACTGGCGTTATATATTTTTAAAGTGAATCTTTTTCTAGTTCACCAACTCTTCAATCGGATTTCCATCACAACCGGAAGGAATAGAAATATTCAAAAAACTTGAAATTGTAGGAACAATATCTTCAATATAGATTGATCGAGAAATTACTGATCTTTTAATCTTCCACCCATACCAAAATAACGGAACCTGATTGGTATAAGAGTATTGTGCTATCTCATCGCGCTCATCTTTAATCTTATGCATCCACCCTGGCTCCAGAGTAAGCATTATATCACCCGATCGTTTTTGACTAAATGAGCGCTGTACTTTTTGCAATATTCCATGTGTATAATTCGATTTCACCAAACTGTTTGCAGAGGTAGTTGTAGCCACTCCCGAAAATTGAATCAAGAAATCAACGGCCTTCTCCTGCAAAACAGTAATCGACAGCTTCGAATCCTCAATCAACTGATGATTCAAATAAACCTGTTGCGAATCATATCCTAAAATCCATTTTCCATTCCCATATATAATATTGAAATAAGATTTTAACAAGGCAATTGCATTGTAGCTACTAAAGTAACCATTGGGTATGTTTTGTTCCGCAAGATTCTCTGGAGTATAGTTTGCCGATTCATCTGCAGTTAGAAAGACCAACACATTTTCCATTCCAATCTGCTCATCTAAAAATGAAAGGAAATGTTCCAGCTCCTGATCTAATCGAATAAAGTTATCAAGCATTTCGGGCGCAAAAGGAGATAAATCCCGATTCTTTTCTCCTAAGCAAGAAAAAGTTACAGATAAAAAATCGGAGTCATCATCCTTACCTAAGTTCTCGTTAATAATTGCAGATATGGCAAAATCCTTTACCAACATATTCCCAAAAGGTGTCGTTTTAATCGCCTTATATCCGTGCTCTCTCTTTTCCTTATTTAAATCATAGAAAAACTCATTATTCAAACCAACTTTCCCTAGTAATTTATTAGATACACTTGCCTTATTACCACCATTAAAAGGTGTCCAAACACGATTTAAATAAAAATCAGCAAACTTTTTTTCATTAAATTCTTTAACCCAATTGTATAAAGTATCCTGATAATAAGATGATGTTATAAATTTCCCTGAAAGATCATCCATCCAATAAGCTCCATCGGCAGCATGACCAGCAGAAAACATGGATGACTCGCAATTTAAAGCAACCCCTACCACTCTCGAGTGTGAGTTGAACAGCTTAATCTCATCACCTAATGTTGCTGCCAGTAATTTTTTCGGAGAACTCCCCTTCTCTTTTGATTCAATTCCCACAAGTCTGGTATCAGAATCATCCTTGGCAAATTCCAGTTTACCTGATAAACGATTGTACCATCCATTAGAAATAATACCATGAAAAGCTGGAGGTGTACCTGTAAATATAGAAGCATGATCGGGTCCTGTTTGAGAATACAAGTAACTAAATTTAGCGTTTTTACAATAGGTTCCCTGATTCATTAATCGCTTGAACCCCCCATCTCCCAGCAAATTTGAATAACGAAAAAAGTAATCGGCACGTAAATGATCTACAACAATACCTACAACAAGCTTTGGCTTTTCTGATGGGATTTTTCGTGCGTTTTGTGCAATTGAAAATTGTATAGTAAATACTAATATTGCAAATAACAGGCTTACAAATCTTTTACTCATTATCATTCTCGTTGTGGTTATTAACTATTCGCCACAAATATAACCGATTCGATTTGATAAAAAAGAAATTGAATTTGATATTATTGGATCTTTAACATTTGACGCTTAAACCAGTATTCAAACAGCTATTTATTCTGTGGCTGATATCGAATTACATCGACTTGTTCCATAGTAATCATTCCACCACCACCCGATTTTTCAATTAACAGTTCTATAATGTGAAGAAAACCATTAACTTTTTCTTCTGAATCTACCAGCTCAATGATAATTGGCAAATCATCTGATAAAGCAAATATTTTTGAAGAGTGAATTCGTGAGTTTGCACCGTAAGACATGATTCCCCTGTGAACAGTTGCTCCAGCTAAACCATATCTTTTCGCGCCATAAACAATTGCTTCATAAAGTGGCCTCTGATAAACCCTATCGGCTTCACCAACAAATACCCGAAGTAATTTGGCTTTGCCTTTCAGCTTCATATGGATATAGTTTTAGAATAGTTTATGAACTTGTGTGCCGAAGTAGACTGCAAGCAATCCAAGAAATACACTCCCGGTCACATATAATGAAAGATACAAAAAACCACTGTCTTTTAAAAGATTGAGATTATCAAAAGCGAACGAAGAGAAAGTTGTAAAGCCTCCACAAAAGCCAACCGCTAAAAACATTCTCATTTCGGGGCTCACCAAATTATCCCGTTCTGCCACTGCATAAACGATTCCAATAATAAAGCTGCCCACAATATTTACTGTCATGGTTCCAATCGGAAAAACAGTATCAAAATAACGATGAAGACCTTGTTCAGCCAAAAAACGAGAAATACTCCCCAAAAAACCTCCTAATCCTACCAATAAAACTGTACGAAGCATACGATATAAGTAATAATGTATAATTTAGTAATGAACAATCTAAAGTCGTTACCAATGCTAAAGATACAAATCTTGGTTTACAAAATAGGTTCAAAAAAAATGGCTGTTCAAATTGAACAGCCATCTATATATTTTTAAAGAATTCGATTACACATTAAATCGGAAATGCATGATATCTCCATCCTGAACTACATATTCTTTTCCTTCAACATTCATCTTGCCAGCTTCCTTACAAGCAGCTTCAGAACCTAAATTTGAAAAATCTTCGTACTTAATTACTTCTGCACGAATAAAACCTTTTTCGAAATCGGTATGTATAACACCAGCTGCCTGTGGTGCTTTAGCTCCTTTAGGATAAGTCCATGATCTCACTTCTTTAACGCCTGCGGTAAAATAAGTTTCAAGTTCAAGTAATCGAAATGCAGCTTTAATCAATTTATTAACACCTGGTTCCTTTAGACCTAAATCTTCCAAAAACATTTGCTTTTCTTCGTAGGTTTCCAGCTCTGCAATATCTGCTTCAATACCAGCACCAACAACAATTACTTCAGCATTTTCATTTTTAACCGCTTCTCGAACTGCATCAACATGAACATTTCCATTCACAACAGAAGCTTCATCAACATTACAAACGTATAAAATAGGTTTTGTAGTTAGTAAATGAAGATCCGCGGCTACCTTCTCATCAGCCTCACTCAATTCAACCACACGAGCAGACTTGCCTTGCTCTAAAACTTCCTTATATCTTCCTAATACGTCAGTTAAACGAACCGCGTCAGGATTTTTACCAATTTTCGCCAATTTAGCTGCCTTTTGCAATCTTGCTTCAACATTTTCCAAATCCTTCAATTGCAATTCGATATCGATAGTCTCTTTATCTCGAATTGGATTTACAGAACCATCAACGTGAACAATATTATCATCCTCAAAACAACGCAAAACATGTATGATAGCACTAGTCTCACGAATATTTGAAAGGAATTTATTTCCTAAACCTTCGCCTTTGCTTGCTCCTTTTACCAAACCAGCAATATCAACAATTTCCATTACAGATGGCTGAATTCTTTGCGGCTTTACCAATTCAGTTAATCTAATTAAACGATCATCAGGAATGCTAATAACTCCAACGTTAGGTTCTATCGTACAAAAGGGGAAATTTGCCGATTGTGCTTTTGCATTCGACAAACAATTAAATAAGGTGGATTTTCCAACATTTGGTAATCCTACAATTCCACACTGTAAAGCCATGGCTATTTATATATTATATGATTTGCTACTATTCTATTTTTAAAAATCTGTGCAAAAGTACATTTTAATTTTCGTTGTGCCAATTTTAAGGTTTTAACTCCTAAATAAATGTTAAATAATAAGAATCATCTTAAGGTTTATTCATATTTTCGTTAGCTTTAAACATAGGCAAAGCAGTATGTATCAAAAGTTAACAATCATTATTATTTTAGCATTAGCGTCTCTTGAGTTGGTGCAAGCTCAGGAACCAACATTCGGTAAATATGGAAATATCGACCGATATGTAAAAAGAACACCCGATAGCCTATCCCAGAATATTGTTTTACTGCACAATTATTTAGTAGCTCCTGCAGAAAGTAATGAAGATAAAATCCGAGCCTTTTACATGTGGATCATTACGAATATAAAATATGAAGATCAAGTAGAATTAATGTATGATTCGAACCTGCTTTTTTATATGGGATCAAATAACTGCTCATCGCCCGTTTGTGTTTTAAAGAAAGGGAAAGCAGTGTGTGAAGGGTTTTCAAAATTGTTTCAGTTTTTTTGTACTTATTCAGGTTTAGAATCCTATACCATCGGAGGGTATATCTCAAAGAATGGCGCCTTACAAGATCGAGCAACCCATTCCTGGAATGTTGTGAAAATAAATGATGAATGGCGCTTTTTTGATTTAAGTTGGGCCAATGCAATTCTTCATCATTCGGGAATTAAGAGTAAAACAAATGAGTTTTATATGGTTTCTCCTGAAGAATTCATTGTAAGCCATTTACCAATTATACCGATGTGGCAATTTTTAAACACCCCAATTTCAATACAAATATTTAATGCCGGGGAAGAGCCCATCAAAAAATATATGAATAGTGCTCCTGCCAATTACAATTATACCGATACTTTAATTCAATTCAACCGGATGTCTGGAGCCAATAAAAGGTTAAAAACGGCTCATGAAATATACAGAACAAACCCAAATA
Organism: Labilibaculum antarcticum; assembly: GCF_002356295.1. Lineage (NCBI taxonomy): Bacteria > Pseudomonadati > Bacteroidota > Bacteroidia > Marinilabiliales > Marinifilaceae > Labilibaculum > Labilibaculum antarcticum. The sequence continues at coordinate 1,520,557 of NZ_AP018042.1, forward strand.
ATAAATTCAATCTTGCCATCGAGTATTACAGATATGCTAGAAACATGAAGAATTTTGATGGAGAAATAGATCCTCGAAACTATTCTAGATTAATAAAAGCTCGGGGAAAAATGCAATTAGCAATTGATCTATTTAAATCCTCTTCCGACATCTCCTCGCAAATTATGCTTTTGCAAGTTAAAGCCGATATTGATAATATTGATAGATTAATTATTTCCGCAAAAAAACAGATCAGATATTTAAAATAAGCTATTTAAAAACTTCTTTTAGCGCAAGCTTATTATAAGCTTCTGGAATATCAAAAATAGAATCAGTAAAGAAAAAGTATGGTATGGTCCTTATTCATCGAATTCTTGATAAATAAAAGTCTTAATAAGGTTATCAAAATAGTAACATCTGTAAATTAAACTAAAATTATAAGAACAATCAATTTTAATTCTTTAGCACAATAACTATCTTTACTTACCAAATAAATAACTCCCATCTATTGAAATCATATCTTAAATATTTCTCAATCTTTTTGTTGATACTATTGTGTTCAAAATTGGCGTTTTCTCAAGTTTCGCACGAAAAAAATGAGAAAACGCGAATATTATTTATTTTCGATGCTTCTCAAAGCATGAATGGTTACTGGGAAGAATCAAAAAAGATTAATATAGCCCGTAGATTTTTGATTCAAATGATTGACAGTTTGGAATATGAAGACAATGTCGAACTGGCTTTAAGAGTATATGGTCATCAAAGTGTTGTCCCACCACAGGATTGCAACGACACCAAATTAGAGGTGCCCTTTAAACCTGGAAATGCGGGTGAAATAAGACAAACGTTACGATATATCACCCCGAAAGGAACAACCCCGATTGCTCATTCTTTAGAACTTGCAGCGAATGATTTTCCTGAAGTAAATTCCTTGACCCGTAATGTAATTATTCTTATTACCGATGGTGTAGAGGCTTGTGATGGCGATCCATGTGCAGTATCATTAGAACTGCAAAAAAAAGGAATCTTTTTAAAACCATTCATTATTGGAATAGGTTTAGATGTTGATTTTAAAAGTAGTTTCGAATGCATTGGAAATTTTATTGAAGTAAAGAAAGAAGAACGCTTCGGAGGAACGTTGGAGTATGTTATCTCTCAGGTTTTGAACAAAACTTCGGTACAAATAAATTTAATTGATGCCAATGGTTCTCCAACGGAAACTGATGTTCCCATGACGTTCTATAACTCTGTTTCGGGTAAAGTAAGATATCAATTTATGCATACCCTGAATGCAAAAGGAAATCCGGACACTTTATTTCTTGATCCGTTACTTACTTACGATATTACAATTCACACGATCCCTGAATTGCATCGCGACAGCATAAGTATTGTTGCAGGTAAGCACACTGCGATTGGATTTGATGCTCCTCAGGGGATGTTGAAAATTGCTTCTGCCAGAACAACCTTATACAAAGATTTAAAAATTCTTATCAGAAAAAACAAAGAGATTATTAATATTCAAATACCTAATGAAGTAACAAAATACCTGACTGGCAAATACGATTTAGAAGTTTTAAGTCTGCCTAGAATTTCAATTCCTGATGTTGAAATTAATCAAAGTAAAACGACATCTATCAAAATTCCTCAACCGGGTTTAGTTACTATTTTTAAACCAACATCTGGTCCATGTAGTTTGTTTGTTCAAAAAGGAAGTAAATTAGAATGGATTCATAATATCCCGGAAAAAACATTGAGAGAAACTTTGACACTTCAACCTGGAACGTATCATTTAATTTTCAGAAACAAAAATGCCTATCTGTCACAAAGCTCCAGAAAAACAAGTTTCGTGATTACTTCAGGTAAATCAATACCAGTACGCTTGTAATCTTATTGATTTACAATATTCTAAATATTAAAAAAAACCACATTTCAAAAGCTATTTATAATTGTTTACATGATGCTAAAAGGCATTTTTGTATATCTTTGCAGGCATTAATAAAACCTTACCAAGTTTTTATAATCTAAAATCTCATTTTCAAAAATGGATCTAAAAGAAAAGAAAAACCGAGTGGATCTGACAGCAACTGACATGGCTGCGAATAATGTTCGTATCCTTTCAGCTGCAATGGTAGAAAAAGCTAAATCCGGACATCCAGGTGGTGCTATGGGCGGTGCTGATTTTATCAACGTTCTTTATTCTGAATTTTTAAACTTTGACCCAACTGACATGAATTGGATTAATCGTGATCGATTTTTCCTTGACCCAGGTCACATGTCACCAATGTTGTATTCCATTCTTTCCTTAACCGGAAATTATACAATGGAAGAGCTTGCAAATTTCAGACAATGGGGAAGTCCAACTCCAGGTCATCCTGAGGTTGAAGTTGCAAGAGGTGTTGAAAACACTTCCGGTCCTTTAGGACAAGGTCATACAATGGCTGTTGGTGCTGCAATTGCAGAGCGTTTTCTAGCAGCTCGTTTTGGTGACTGGATGTCGCACAAAATTTACACTTTCATTTCTGATGGTGGAATCCAGGAAGAAATTTCTCAGGGAGCAGGTCGAATTGCAGGAACATTAGGTCTAAGCAATCTAATCATGTTCTACGATTCAAATAACATTCAACTTTCAACTAAAGTTGAAGAAGTTACTACTGAAGATACTGCTAAAAAGTACGAAGCTTGGAACTGGAATGTTATTACTATTAAAGGAAACGATGCAACAGCAATTCGTGAAGCCTTAGCTGCAGCGAACAAAGAAACTGAAAGACCAACCCTTATTATAGGAAAAACTCTTATGGGTAAAGGTGCAGTAACTGCAGATGGTACAAGTTTCGAAAATATGGTTTCGACTCACGGACAACCTATAGGAGCAGCAGGTGCATCAATCGGAAAAACAATTGAAAACCTTGGTGGAAATCCTGAAAATCCATTCCAGATTTTCCCTGAAGTTCAAGAATATTATGCCGAAGTTTTAAAGAAAAAACAGGCATTTGCTGATGCTAAAAAAGCTGAACAAGCTGAATGGACAAAAGCGAATCCTGAATTAGCAGCTAAATTAGAGAAATTCTTTAGCAACGAAGCTCCAGAACTTGACTACGAAGCAATTGTTCAAAAATCAGGCGATGCAACTCGTTCAGCATCATCGGTAGTTTTGGGTGAGCTTGCTAAAAATGTTGATAACATGATTGTGTCTTCAGCTGATTTAAGTAACTCTGATAAAACTGATGGTTTCTTGAAAAACACCAAAGCTCTTGCTAAAGGTGATTTCTCCGGAGCATTTCTTCAAGCAGGTGTTGCAGAATTAACAATGGCTTCTATCTGTAATGGTATTGCTCTGCACGGTGGTGTTATTGCAGCTTGTGGAACTTTCTTTGTATTCTCTGATTACATGAAACCTGCAGTTCGTTTAGCGGCTTTAATGCAAGTTCCTGTAAAATACATCTGGACTCACGATGCATTCCGTGTTGGAGAAGACGGACCAACTCATCAGCCAATTGAACAAGAAGCTCAAATTCGTTTACTGGAACAATTGAAAAATCACTCCGGGCAAATGAGTTTAATGGCTCTTCGTCCTGCTGATGCTGACGAAGCAACTGTAGCTTGGAAAATGGCAATGGAGAACACAAAAACTCCTACTGCTTTGATTTTTTCGCGTCAGAACATAACAAAACTTCCATCAAAAGGAAATCGTTATCAGGAAGCTCTTCAAGCTCAAAAGGGTGCTTACATTGTTGAGAAACCTGAGACTACTCCTGATGTTGTTCTTTTAGCAAGTGGATCTGAAGTAGCAACTTTAGTTGAAGGTGCTAAAATATTACGTGCTGAAAAAGGATTGAACGTACAAATTGTATCTGTTCCTTCAGAAGGATTATTCAGAACTCAATCTGCAGAATATCAAAACGAAGTCATTCCTGCTGGAATTCCCGTTCTTGGATTAACTGCAGGTTTACCTGTAACTCTTCTTGGCTTGGTTGGCCCTCTTGGCAAATCAATTGGATTGGATCATTTTGGTTATTCAGCTCCAGCTAGCGTATTAGATGAAAAATTTGGTTACACTGCTGAAAATGTTGCTAAAGAAGTAGAAGCTTTACTTCAAAAATAATATACATTGCAAATAAAAAAATCCGGGATCATTTCGATTCCGGATTTTTTTTGGCCCTATATTAAACCTTTTGCAAAGAAAATAGTCTTACCTAACGCATAACAAATGTGAAATAGCTATTTTTAAAATCCATTACTTGAATGCTAATTGATGAACAACAAATCTGACGAAGAAATACTGGAACTTTTTCGCGATAAAAATACGCAAAGTCAGGCATTTTCCTTCTTAGTGAAGAAATACCAGGAAAGATTATATTGGCAAATCAGAAAAATAGTTCTTTTGCACGACGACACGGATGATGTTTTGCAAAATACTTTCGTGAAAATATGGAAGGGCTTACAAAATTTCAGATCCGATTCCCAATTGTTTACCTGGATATTTCGAATTGCAACTAACGAAGCTTTAACATTTCTTAAGGACAAACAGAAAAAACATTTGGGATACGCTAATAGCGAAGTGGAAGATATGCTTTTAGCAAATTTAGAAGCAGATCCTTATTTTGATGCAAACAAAGCTCAGTTGGAGTTACAAAAAGCCATACTGAAGTTACCGGAAAAGCAACGTTTGGTATTTAATATGAAATATTTCGATGATTTAAAATATACTGAAATGTCTGAAATATTAGAAACTTCAGTCGGTGCCTTAAAAGCTTCCTATCATCATGCCGTTAAAAAAATCGAATCTTTCTTGAGCCTAAACGAAGTGTAAATTAAACCTATTACACTTCTGACAGTCTAAATACTACAATAAACATGAATAATCTGTCGAACATGAAAAACGATCAACCATTTAAGGTTCCTGAGGATTACTTTGAAAACCTAAGTGATCGGGTTCAGGAAAGAATTACAACAGAAGAAAATCCAAATAAAAGACTTTTACAAGTATTAAAACCATACTTCTGGATGGCTGCAAGTATAATTGGCATCGTTTTTATTGCCAAAATTGTGCTGACGACCTCTGTTTCTAACGATTATAAAATCCAACAGATTTCTCAAACAGAAAGTACAGCTATTGATACTCAAAAGACGAGTACTGGTTTGAATGAGCTGGATTGGTTCTCTGATGAAACTACTGAGGCTACATCTGATGAAATAATTGAATATCTTTCTGATTTTGATATCGATTCAGAATCTTTATTAGCAAACTTATAACAAACAAGACATGAACCGAACTTTAATCATATTAACACTTGTGCTTACTTTTAGTACATCAGGTATTGCTCAGGAAAAAGAACATGGTATGCATCATCAGATGAGTGAACGATTCGAAGCTCAAAAAATCTCTTTCATTACTCAAAAATTAGAATTGACACCTGATGAAGCTCAATTGTTTTGGCCTCTTTACAATGAATTGGGAAAAAAGAAGAAAGAAAACAGGGAACAAGCTAAAACTCTTTTCAGAAAACTACGAAACAACTCTGAAGAATTATCAGATAAAGAGTTAGGTGATATAAGTGACGAGTTGATTGAGCTTAAATTGCAGGAAGCCCACCTTCAAAAAGAATACCATCTAAAATATAAAAAGATACTTTCAGCTAAAAAAATTCTTACGCTTTATCATTCCGAAAGACAATTTCAAAGCATGCTGTTAAGGCAAATAAAAGAACGGGGAAAGCATCAACACGAAAAATAAAATTAAAAGAAAAAGGGCTGTCAGTTTGAAATCGACAGCCCTTTTTATATTTATTTGGAATATTTTTAAGACAAAACCAATCTATCAATTAGTTGATCCGGAGTCAGCTTTTCCTGATCTCCACTTTCCATATTCTTTAAACTAATAACACCTTCCTCTACTTCAGATTCTCCTACCAAAATCACAAAAGGAATATTTTTATTATTGGCATAAGTCATCTGCTTTTTCATTTTAGCAGAATCGGGGAATATTTCAGCATTAATTCCATTTGACCTTAACTTCGCCAGAATTGGCAAACAAAATGCCTCCTCTTTTTTGCCAAAATTGATGAACAACACTTTCGTTGTTATACCCGTATTAGTCGGAAATTTATCCATTTGCTCCAGCACATCGTAAATACGATCGGCACCAAAAGAAATACCAACTCCCGAAACATCCTTCAATCCAAAAATGCCGGTTAAATCATCATATCGTCCACCGCCGGTGATGCTTCCAAATTCCATATCCTTCGATTTCACTTCAAAAATGGCTCCGGTATAGTAATTCAATCCTCTGGCCAAAGTTAAATCCAATTCAACTTCTGTTTTTACATCAATCTGCGATAGATAAGTAAAAACTGTTTCCAGCTCTTCAATCCCACTCATTCCAACTTCCGAAGAAGAAAGAAGTTCTCTTAATTTGGCAAGTTTCTCCGAATTTGAACCTGATAACAATATTATTGGTTGAAGTTTATCGATTGCTTCTTGCGGAATTCCTTTATCAACCAATTCCTTATTCACATTTTCCAAGCCGATTTTATCCAGCTTATCAATTGCAACGGTAATATCAACGATCTTCTCAGCCTCGCCAATGATCTCGGCAATTCCAGCTAAAATCTTTCTATTATTCAACTTCACCACAACATTCAACTGAAGTCTTTTATATACTTGATCAACAATTTGAATAAGCTCAACCTCGTTTAAAAGAGAGTTGCTGCCAATCACATCAACATCACATTGAAAAAATTCACGATAGCGCCCTTTCTGAGGTCTGTCGGCTCTCCATACTGGCTGTATCTGATAACGCTTAAATGGAAAATCAATTTCATTACGATGCTGAACAACGTAACGTGCGAAAGGAACAGTCAGATCGTACCGAAGTCCTTTTTCACTTATTTTTGTGGCTAATTTTACAGAATTTTTTTCCCGAATTTGATCTTCATTGATTTTTGATAGATAATCACCAGAATTCAGCACTTTAAACAATAGTTTATCGCCTTCTTCTCCATATTTTCCCATTAGAGTAGAAAGATTTTCCATTGATGGTGTTTCTATTGGCATAAAACCATATAACTGAAACACCTCTTTTATGGTATCAAAAATATAGTTTCTCTTTACCATTTCAACAGGAGAGAAATCTCTTGTCCCTTTAGGAATAGACGGTTTTTGAGCCATTTTAAATTTTTATTTTGGTTATTTTATTAGAGCTACAAAATTATCAAATTATTTGACAGATACCACAGTATTCTCTTGAGATCTCTAATTGACTTACAAAAATAGAACAACTACTTACACCCTTATGAATAATTCAGGAGCCATGGCGAACGAAATAAACTCGGTCTAATGCCGATGAAATAAACAGGAAGCTCTGTTGAACATGGCGTACCGAATCAAACGAGCTCATAGCCTGTTCCGAGTAAAGAAAATACCTTCGTGAGTATTCGTGAAAATGTAGCTCACTAATTTATCCAATCGGTGTTATTCTATATTCTTTTTATTCTACGAAGAATGTTGGTGAAAAAATCGATAAGGATACCTAAAACAAATGGATAATACCAAAGTTTCATCTCAAGCACAAGTAGAAGAAATATTGAAATAAGAAAAAAAACATTCACTGATAATTTTAAATAATCAATAGTCAACCAATCCCTCAAACTTTTAAAGAACAAAAATTTTATTTGTATCCAAGAATACAATAGAATACCCATTGAGAAAAACACTTCACCATACGATAAATGCTTTATTAATAGGATACCTCCGAAAACAATAAAGACAACCCCAATATAGTAGATTGTCTTATAAACAGAAAAAGATTTCATTTTTTCAATTTAGAAATTTAATACTCAGAGGATATTCATAATCTTCCCCATTTAAGGTTTTTACAATTGCCATAACAACAAAAATCAAATTTACCAAGGCAAGCCCTATCAGCAATAAAATACCTATCCCTACAAATACCAATATTGCTGATACAAAAATGTATATAGACATCGAAATCTGAAAATTAATAGACTTTTTCCCTTCCCGATCAACCAGTTCGGAATAATCCTTTTTCATCGACCATAAAATAAGTGGACCTACTACATTTCCAAAAGGTATTATAACTCCTGCAAAAGATGATAGATGACAAAACATTGCCCAATTTTTCTCATCAGTAGGTGTTGCAAATTGATTCATGGGATTGAGTGTTAATTTGTAAATCAAAATTACAAAAACAAAGGGAAGAAAACCAATCTGCTTTCTTTCATTTTTATCCCCAGATTAAGCACTTAGGATTTTCTAAATAAGGCTCTCTCCGTTTCACTCCTGTGGATTAAAAATCTGAATTTCACCAGTATTAAAAGGCCGGAGCTTTCTGTCTTTTTCTAACAAATCCTCTAAATTATAGTCGATAGACCTGATCTGGTGACAAAATATCCATGTGTCCGCTTGTAATAATTACCAACATGAAAATAACAACAATTGTTACTATTTCTCAAAACATACAATCAACCAATCATATATTTAGCTCCCTCAAACCTGCTGGCTTATTAACAATAATTTACCACGAAACCCCACAGGAAGCTTAATTAACAGGCATTCTATAAAAAAATATCAAAAATAAGGAAGGTCGTTATAATTTGTTAATGGCTCCACTAAATGATAAAACGTCCATTATAATTTGTTAACGACTCCACGAAAGGCTTAGGCGAGCCATTATAATTTGTTAATGGCTTCACTAAATGATAAAACGTCCATTATAATTTGTTAATGACTCCACGAAAGGCTTAGGCAAGCCATTATAATATGTTAACGGCCCGTGCTTCTGCGGATTTTGCAGTCTGTAGTAAGGTGTTTCGGATTTTTAATCCGATTCCAGATACATCTATTTTCACTCCTATGGATTAAAAACCCACCACTCTCAACCGGCCAATTGCAAATCGGCGGTAGCAAATCATAAAATTAAAAAAGGTGAAAGCTTCAAAACAGAGCTTTCACCTTTTATGCTTTAATCAGCAAGCAGCTTTTTATATCTTATTCGCTTAGGACCTTCATCGCCCATGCGTTTCTTCCGGTTTATCTCATAATCAGAATATCCACCTTCAAAAAACTGCACATGTGAATTGCCTTCAAAAGCTAAAATATGTGTTGCAATACGGTCCAGGAACCATCGATCATGGGAAATTACAACGGCACAACCCGCAAAATTCTCCAATCCTTCCTCCAAAGCCCGAAGTGTGTTTACATCAATATCATTGGTTGGCTCATCGAGAAGTAATACGTTCGCTTCTTCTTTTAAAGTTAACGCCAAATGCAAGCGGTTACGCTCTCCTCCTGATAATACTCCGCATTTTTTTTCCTGATCGGCACCATTAAAGTTAAAACGCCCAACATAAGCTCTGGCATTTACAGTTCTACCACCTACATTTATTAAATCACCACCTCCTGAAATTACTTCATACACCGATTTCTCAGGATCTATATCAGCATGCTGCTGATCAACGTAACCAACTTTAACTGTGTCTCCCACTTCAAAAGTTCCTTTGTCCGGTTTCTCAAGATCCATAATCATCCTGAAAAGTGTCGTTTTACCAGCACCATTAGGACCAATTACTCCAACAATTCCTGCTGGTGGTAATTCAAACTCCAAATCATCATATAACAATTTACTCCCAAATGCTTTTGAAACAGCTTGTGCTTGAATCACCTTATTTCCCAAACGAGGACCGTTAGGAATAAATATTTCCAGTTTTTCTTCTTTATCTTTTAAATCCTCATTCATCATGCTATCGTAAGCACTCAAACGAGCTTTACTTTTTGCCTGACGAGCTTTAGGAGCCATTCGAACCCACTCCAATTCCCGTTCAAGGGTTTTGCGGCGCTTACTAGCAGTCTTCTCTTCCATTGCCATGCGTTGGGTTTTCTGATCCAACCAAGCACTGTAATTACCCTTCCAGGGAATTCCCTCTCCTCTATCCAACTCAAGAATCCATCCTGCTACGTTATCAAGGAAATATCTATCGTGAGTAATACTTATTACTGTCCCTTTGTATTGTGATAAATGTTGTTCCAACCACTCCACCGATTCAGCATCAAGGTGGTTGGTAGGCTCATCCAGCAATAAAATATCTGGTTCCTGCAATAGTAATCGACAAAGAGCTACACGTCTTCTTTCTCCACCAGAACAATTTTTAATTAACTCATCTCCCTCCGGACAACGCAATGCATCCATAGCTCGTTCCAATTTAGTATCCAGATTCCAAGCATCAAAATGATCAATCTTTTCCTGAAGATCAGCTTGTTCATCCATTACGGCCTGCATCTTATCAGCATTTTCAAGAACTTCCGGATCACCAAACTTCAGATTAACCGCTTCGTATGCATTCAAAGTATCAACGATTTCCTGAACTCCCTCTTCAACAATTTCTTTAACCGTTTTGCTATCATCTAATATTGGTTCCTGAGCCAAGTAGCCAATATTATGCTCCTTCGACCAAACAACATGTCCGTCGAATGAACTTTCTAAGCCTGCAATTATCTTTAGAAGAGTAGATTTCCCTGAACCATTAAGTCCAATAATTCCAATCTTAGCTCCATAGAAAAAAGACAAGTTAATGTTATTCAATACTTTTTTTTGTGATGAAAAGGTCTTACTGACCCTATCCATCGAAAAAATAATTTTTTTATCGTCAGCCATTATTTCGTTTTTATTTATTTCATTCAAATCCTGATCTGTAAAAATAGAAAAATTGCATTGAAAATTTATCAATTACATTTTCTTTAGAATTCTTAATTTTCAGCATGACAAAACCAATATTCTCATTTTATAATCTAAAATTGAACATTTGTTTTTTTATTATAGTTAAAATAATGTATTTTTAAGGATTAAATACTAGGGTTATTATGGAGAGAACAGCAAATAAAAAACTTTCGGAGTTACTGGAGCAAATAGGCATCGAAACAAAGAAGAAAATATATTGGGAAGAAACAATTGATTCTTCCGTTGTTGTAAAAACTCATCCGAACAAGAGAAATGTTCCCATAAAAGACGCGAAAATTCTTCTGGTAGAAGATCAACCGAGCAATAGAAAAACAATTGAAGTTTATCTAAAGCAAAAAGTTGGCAGTGTTGATATTGCTGAAAACGGGAAGCAAGCAGTTGAACTTTTTGAAAAAGAACAATATGATATTGTTCTTATGGATCTGCAAATGCCAATCATGGGAGGAATTGAAGCCTCATTACGCATGCGGAAAATAGAAGAAGAGCGTGAATTCTCTATTCCTATTATTGCATTTACTGCCAATTTCTATTCAGATGATAAAGAAGTATCAATTGAAGTAGGGATGGATGCTTATCTTTCAAAACCATTTCAATGCAAAACACTATTTGGTTTAATGCAAGAATACATTTAGAAATAACGGATAACAGATATAAAAAAAAGGGATCTTAACAGATCCCTTTTTTTAATATATTTTAATTTGGCTTAGCAACCAAAAATTGCATTTTCACCCAATTCTTCTTCAATACGAAGTAATTGATTGTACTTAGCCATACGGTCAGAACGGCTCAAAGAACCAGTTTTGATCTGTCCTGAATTAGTAGCAACCGCAATATCAGCGATGGTAGCGTCTTCAGTTTCACCTGAACGGTGAGAAGTTACTGAAGTATAACCTGCACGGTGAGCCATTTCAATAGCATTTAAAGTCTCAGTTAAAGTACCAATTTGGTTTACCTTAATCAAGATAGAATTAGCAGCCTTAAGCTTGATACCTTTAGCCAAGTAGTCAACGTTAGTTACGAATAAATCATCACCTACAATCTGACACTTATCTCCAATAAGAGCATTTAAAGCAACCCATCCATCCCAGTCACCTTCGTCCATACCATCTTCGATAGAATCGATTGGGTATTTAGAAATCAACTCAGCTAAATAAGCAGCTTGCTCATCAGAGTTTCTCTTAGCTCCGTTTGGCTCAAAAAGACTATAGTCATATACACCTTCTTTAAAGAATTCAGAAGCAGCACAGTCCATAGCAATTGAAACATCACCACCATCTTCTTTACGACCCGCTTTGTAACCAGCGTTTTTAATAGCAGTTAGGATACACTCAATAGCCTCTTCAGTACCACCTAACATTGGAGCGAAACCACCTTCGTCACCAACTGCAGTAGAAAGACCTTTACCTTTAAGAACTTTTGCAAGAGCATGAAATACCTCTGCACCCATTCTTAAGGCTTCGCGAAATGAAGGAGCACCAATAGGACGAATCATAAACTCTTGGAATGCGATTGTTGCATCAGAGTGAGAACCACCATTGATAATATTCATCATTGGAACAGGAAGAACATTAGCGTTAGCACCACCAATATAACGGTATAATGGTAATTCCGAATATTCAGCAGCAGCTTTAGCAACAGCCAAAGAAACACCTAACATTGCGTTAGCACCTAATTTAGATTTTGTTTTAGTACCGTCAAGAGCAATCATTGCTTTGTCGATAGCTACTTGGTTAGTAGCATCCATACCCATTATAACTGGAGCAATTACGTTATTAACATTTTCGACAGCTTTTAACACACCTTTTCCTAAGTAACGTAATTTATCACCATCACGTAGCTCTAAGGCTTCGTTTTCACCTGTAGAAGCTCCGGAAGGGACACCAGCGCGTCCCATATAACCACTTGCAAGTGTTACTTCAACTTCGATAGTTGGATTTCCACGTGAATCAAGAATCTCACGACCATGAACTTTTACAATTTCTGACATAACTAAATGTTTTATTGTTATTTATATTAGACTATATTCTAAATTTAAGCTCTAAAGACTACCAATTTAAGTAATATTTTTCAATAACAAATACCGAATCCATATGTTGTAATTACGCAAACGTTAGAAAAATCTTTAGGGCATTAAAAAAGGGATAAAGTTAGACTTTATCCCTTTTATATATTAAAAGGAAGTTTACTTTTCTTCCTCTTTAGTTGCTTCCGTTGAAGCCTCAGGTGCTTTATCGGCCTTAACCTCTTCAGCTTTTACTTCTGATACCTCAGTTGCTACTTCTTCTGAAGCTTTAGAACCACCACGTTTTCTACGAGTTGATTTTTTAGCTACAGCTTTCTTTTCAGTTAAGTAAGTCTCATTAAAGTCAACCAATTCAACCATACACATTTCTGCGTTATCACCTAAACGGTTACCAGTTTTTAAAATTCTGGTATAACCTCCGTTACGGTTAGTGATTTTTGGTGAAACTTCTCTAAACAACTCAGTAACCGCTTCTTTTTGCTTCAAATAACCAAAAACAATACGTCTTGAGTGAGTAGAATCAACTTTACTTTTTGAAATTAGAGGCTCAACATACATTTTTAAAGCTTTAGCCTTAGCAGTAGTGGTCGAGATTCTTTTATGCAATATCAAGGAAGAAGCCATATTTGCAAGCATAGCTTTTCTATGCGCTGTCTTTCTTCCTAAATGATTAAATTTCTTTCTATGTCTCATTTTCCCTTATTCCTTATCTAATTTATACTTAGAAATATCCATACCGAAAGTAAGATTCAAGGATACCAATAGATCATCCAGCTCGGTTAAGGATTTCTTACCAAAATTTCTAAATTTCAGAAGATCATTTCTGTTGAACTGTACCAAATCACCTAAAGTGTCAACATCAGCAGCTTTCAAACAATTCAAAGCACGAACTGAAAGATCCATATCTACCAGTTTAGTTTTCAATAGTTGACGCATATGCAATACTTCTTCATCAAACTCTTCGTTTGCAAATTTCTCGTCAGAGTCAAGAGTGATCTTTTCATCTGAGAATAGCATAAAGTGATAGATAAGAATTTTTGCAGCTTCTTTTAAAGCATCCTTAGGGTGAATTGAACCATCTGTTGTAATATCAAAAACCAATTTTTCATAGTCAGTTTTTTGCTCTACACGATAATTCTCAACAGCATATTTAACATTCTTGATTGGTGTAAAAATCGAATCAATCGGAATCACTCCGAATTCTACATCAACTGGTTTGTTCTCAACAGAAGGTACGTAACCACGACCTTTGTTAATAGCTAAATCCATTTGTAACTTAGCAGAGCTGTCCATCTTGCAAATTACAAGCTCTGGATTCAACACTTCGAAACCTGTTAGAAACTTGTTAATATCGCCAGCTGTAAAAGTATCCTGATCAGAGATAGTAATTGTTACCAATTCACTGTCTACTTCTTCAACTTTTTGTTTAAACCGAACTTGCTTCAGGTTCAGGATTATCTCAGTAACATCTTGGATTACTCCTGGTATAGTAGAAAATTCATGATCAACACCCTGTATTTTGATAGTCGTAATCGCAAATCCCTCTAGTGAAGAAAGTAGTATTCTTCTTAAGGCATTACCAATTGTTATACCATACCCAGGCTCTAATGGACGAAATTCGAATTTACCGAATTTATTGTCTGCGTCGAGCATGATAACTTTGTCCGGTTTCTGGAAAGCTAAAATTGCCATAAATTACTGATTAACTATTATTACTTAGAATACAATTCAACGATTAACTGTTCCTTGATGTTTTCAGGAATTTCCGTTCTTTCTGGTGTATTAAGGAACTTACCACTAAGAGAGGTTTGATCCCATTCCAACCAAGATGATTGGTTATATCTAGCAGTAGATAAAGAATCGGTAATAACTTCTAAAGACTTCGATTTTTCACGAATTCCAATGATATCCCCAGATTTTACTGACAATGAAGGAATGTTACAAACCTGTCCGTTTACAGTTACGTGCTTATGGCTAACCAACTGACGAGCAGCTGATCTTGTTGGAGCTACACCTAATCTGAAAATTACGTTGTCTAAACGACATTCTAAAAGTTGTAATAAAACTTCACCAGTAATACCTTTACTTCTCGCGGCCTTTTCAAATAAGTTTGAGAATTGTTTCTCCAATACACCGTAAGTGTATTTTGCTTTTTGTTTTTCTTTTAGCTGAACGCCATACTCAGACATTTTCTTTCTTCTACGGCTATTACCGTGCTGCCCAGGAGGGTAGTTTTTGTTTTCAAATGCCTTGTCAGGTCCGAAAATTGCTTCACCAAATTTACGAGCAATTCTACTCTTTGGTCCAATATATCTAGCCATTACTTCTTAAATTTAAATTTTTCTAACAATAGAAACTTTGCCATAAGTTTTGAATTATAAAAGTGCCGCGTTTTTTAGAGAGGATATCAATAAAACTAATTCAAAATCTTGTATAGCATTTTTTATTAAACTCTACGTCTCTTAGGAGGACGACATCCGTTGTGTGGTAATGGAGTAACATCTACGATTTCCGCAATGTCGATTCCACATGAATTGATCGCACGAATAGCCGATTCACGACCATTTCCAGGACCTTTTACATATACTTTCACTTTTCTCAACCCTAGGTCGTGAGCAACTTTTCCACAATCTGTTGCAGCTTGCTGGGCAGCATAAGGAGTATTCTTTTTAGAACCTCTAAAACCCATTTTACCTGCTGAAGACCAAGAAATAACTTGTCCCGTGCTATTGGTTAAGGAAATGATAATATTGTTAAAAGATGAATGGATATGCGCCTGTCCAACAGGTTCAATTTTTACTACCCTCTTTTTAACTGATACTGACTTTTTTGCCATAACTTAACAATTATTTAGTCGCTTTCTTTTTGTTCGCAACTGTTTTTCTCTTACCTTTTCTAGTACGTGAGTTGTTTTTGGTTCTCTGACCACGCACTGGTAAACCAATACGGTGGCGAATACCACGATAACAACCAATATCCATCAAACGCTTAATATTTAGTTGATTTAAAGAACGTAATTCTCCTTCAACCTTCAAATTAGCATTAATAGCTTGACGAATACGATTAGACTCTTCATCAGTCCAATCTTTTACTTGCTTATCGTGAGGAACTTCTGCTTCGTCCAAAATCTGACGAGCTGCACTTCTACCGATACCGTAGATATAGGTCAAGCTAATTATCCCTCTTTTATTTTGAGGCAAATCAACTCCAACAATTCTAGCCATAAATTAAAATATTTATCTATTACAATAGTTTACTAAATTATCCTTGACGTTGCTTGAACTTAGGATTTTTCTTATTAATCACATACAAACGTCCTTTTCTTCTAACGATCTTACAATCTTCAGAACGTTTCTTTACAGATGCTCTTACCTTCATTATTATTGAATTTAATTTTTGTATCTAAAAGTAATGCGGCCTTTAGTAAGATCATAAGGTGACATTTCTACCTTTACCTTATCACCTGGCAAGATCTTAATGTAGTGCATTCTCATCTTACCGGAAATGTGAGCTGTTATCACATGTCCATTTTCAAGTTCTACACGAAACATAGCATTAGACAATGCTTCGGTAATTGTACCATCTTGTTCTATTGAAGGCTGTTTAGCCATAAGCTCATTAAATTATATTAGTGTATATCTTCAATAAATTCAAAACTGGATAAGATCTTAGCTTTTCCTTTCCGAACTACCACTGTATGTTCGAAATGCGCTGAAGGTTTCCCATCAGCAGTAACAATTGCCCATCCATTACTATCTTGGTAAATATCTCTTCTCCCAAGATTAAACATTGGTTCAATTGCCAAAACCAGTCCTTCTCTCAATTTCAATCCGCGTCCTTTTTTTCCATAATTCGGAACTTGCGGATCTTCATGAAGATTTTTCCCAATTCCGTGTCCTACCATTTCTCGAACTACAGAAAATGAATTCTGTTCTGCATGCCTTTGAATGGCAAAACCTATGTCGCCCAAATGATTACCTTCGACAGCTTGCTCTACGCCTTTGTAAAGAGCCTCTTTAGTGACCTTCAACAGTTGCCGAACATTAGGAGCTACTATACCTACAGTAAATGTATAAGCTGAATCGCCATAAAAACTATTTAGCAAAACACCACAATCACAGGAAACAATATCTCCTTCCTTCAACTCATAGTTAGATGGAATTCCATGAACAACTTCACTGTTTATAGAAACACATAAAGTATTCGGGAATCCATCGTAACCAAGAAACCCTGGTTTACCGCCATTGTCTCTTATGTACTCCTCTGCAATTTTATCCAACTTCAAAGTTGATATTCCAGGAGCTATTTCTTTCGATATTACACCCAAAGTTTTCGCCACCAGCAAATTGCTCATACTGAGCAACTCTATTTCTTCTTCTGTTTTGTAAAAAATCATTGCAAAGAAAGCAAAAATATTTTAAAAAGCCGCAGCTCCTCCTGGAGATTTACCTTTTATTCTACCAGACTTCATTAATCCATCGTAGTGACGCATCAAAAGATGACTCTCTATTTGCTGTAAAGTATCCAATACAACACCGACTAAAATCAATAAAGAAGTACCGCCATAAAATTGTGCAAATTGGTTATTCACTCCACCTATCATTGCAAAAGCTGGCATAATAGCAACCAAACCTAAAAAGATAGATCCCGGTAAAGTTATGCGAGACATTACAGTATCTAAAAAATCGATAGTTTTTTTACCCGGCTTAATACCTGGTATAAATCCACCATTCTTTTTCATATCCTCAGCCATTTGCGTTGGATTTACTGTAATAGCAGTATAGAAATAAGTAAATAATACAATCATTACAAAGAATAAAGCGTTGTAGTAAAATCCAGTAAAATCAGATAATGCTGCAGCTACTCCAGTTAAAGCATCCGAACTAGCATAGTTTACAAACGCCATAGGTAAAAACATAATTGCTTGCGCAAAGATGATTGGCATTACACCAGCAGCATTCACTTTTAAAGGAATGTACTGGCGAACCCCACCATATTGTTTGTTTCCTACGATTCGTTTTGCATACTGAACAGGTATCTTCCGTGTTCCTTGAACTAACAATATTGTTGCTGCAAAAACAAGGAATAAAATTACTATTTCTAATACAAGTAAAATTAAACCTCCTCCTTGACCTTCAATTTTTGAAAGTAATTCTGCAAAGAATGAAAATGGTAATCGTGCAATAATACCGATCATGATAATGATAGAGATTCCGTTACCAATTCCTTTATCAGTAATTTTCTCTCCTAACCACATAATAAACATCGATCCTGCTGCAAGAATCATCACAGAAGACACTGTAAATAATGAGCCTTTAAGAATAAAGGCTGTCTCAGGCAATTGTGAATGTAAGTTTAATAGATATCCAGGTGCTTGAAGTACAAGTATAATAACAGTTAGATACCTTGTGATCTGATTGATTTTTCGAGTACCGCTTTCACCCTCACGTTGCAATTTCTGAAAATAAGGAACCGCAATTCCCATTAACTGAATTACAATCGAAGCTGAAATATAAGGCATGATTCCCAATGCGAAGATTGATGCATTCGAAAACGCTCCTCCGGAAAACATATCTAATAATCCCAAAACTCCGTCTTGAGTTTGCGCTTTTAACGCACCTAACTGCGCAGGGTCAACCCCTGGCAACACAACCATGGTACCTAAACGATACACTAACACAAGACCGAGAGTAGTTAAGATTCTAGATCTTAAATCTTCAATCTTCCAGATGTTCTTCAATGTTTCTATTAAACCTTTCATATCTAAACTTACAATTTAACAACTGTTCCTTCGACTGCTTCAATCGCTGCTATAGCCGATTTCGAGAATGCGTGAGCTTTAACTTCAAGCTTCGCAGTAATAATACCATGTCCTAAAATCTTAATATTGTCGTTCTTTGACGCCATACCTGCTGCCATTAAAACGTCTCTATCGATTATAGTAATGCTATTTTTTTCTGCCAAGGCTTGTAAAACATCAACATTAATAGCTTTATATTCTTTTCTATTAATGTTTTTAAATCCAAACTTAGGAACTCTTCGTTGTAAAGGCATTTGACCACCTTCGAAACCAACTTTTTTAGAGTATCCAGATCTTGACTTTGCACCCTTATGTCCTCTGGTTGAGGTTCCTCCTCGTCCAGATCCTTGTCCGCGACCAATTCTTTTACAAGTCTTAGTTGATCCTTCTGCGGGTTTTAAGTTACTTAAGTCCATATCTATTTAATACTAAATATTAACAATAATTATTCTACAACGGAAACAAGGTGTTGTACTTTCGCCACCATACCTTTAATCTGAGGTGTGGCTTCATGTTCAACAGTCGCATTGATCTTATTTAATCCCAATGCTTCCAAGGTTTTCTTTTGGCGATCAGTGCTTCCAATTTTGCTCTTTACCTGAGTAATTTTAATCTTAGCCATTTCCTTATTTCTTAACCGTTAAACACTTTATCTAATGATACCCCTCTGTGTTCAGCAACTGTATGTGCATCTCTCAATTCAGCCAATGCACCTATAGTAGCTTTTACAAGGTTATGTGGGTTTGATGAACCTTTTGATTTAGCAAGTACATCTGTCACTCCAACACTCTCCAATACAGCACGCATAGCACCACCAGCTTTCACTCCGGTACCATGAGAAGCAGGTTTAATGAAAACCTCTGCTCCGCCAAATCTTGAATATTGTACATGAGGAATAGTTCCTTTATAAACAGGTACTTTAATCAAATTTTTCTTAGCTGCATCAACACCTTTTGAAATAGCTGTGGTTACTTCGTTTGCTTTACCAAGTCCCCAACCTACTAATCCTTTTTCATTTCCTACAACAACAATTGCAGAAAAGCTGAAAGTTCTACCTCCCTTAGTTACTTTAGTAACACGGTTAATAGCAACAAGCCTATCTTTTAGATCTGCATCGCTAGTTTTAATATTCTTATTATCTGCCATAATTATTAAAATTTAAGGCCACTATTACGAGCAGCGTCCGCTAAAGATTTAATTCTACCATGGTATAGATAACCATTTCTATCGAATACAACACTAGTAATTCCGGCAGCAACCGCTTTTTCAGCAATTGCTTTACCTACTAGTTCAGCTTGTTCAAGCTTAGTTGTCGTCTTCTCCGAGATTTCCTTAATCAGAGAGGAAGATGCAACTATAGTTTGTCCTGATAAATCATCAATAATTTGTACTGAAATCTGCTTGTTAGAGCGAAAAACTGACATTCTAGGTCTATCAGCAGTTCCAGCAATTGACTTACGAATTCTTCTTTTAATTCTAAGTCTTCTATCTTGCTTAGTTAAAGCCATAATTTACTGTTTTAAGAAATTATTTACCCGCAGATTTACCAGCTTTTCTTCTTAGCTGTTCACCAACAAATTTAACACCTTTACCTTTATACGGCTCTGGTTTTCTGAATGCTCTGATTTTAGCCGCTACCTGACCAACAAGTTGTTTATCACAACTCTCTAATGTAATGATCGGGTTAGCACGCTTTTCAGTTACTGCAGTTACCTGTACCTCTGGAGCAATTTCCAGGTGAATAAGGTGAGAATAACCTAAAGCTAGTTCCAAAAGTTGACCCTTTGAAGTAGCACGGAATCCCACACCAACAAGTTCTTGCTGTAATTTGTAACCTTCAGTAACACCAGTTACCATGTTGTTCATCAACGAGCGATACAAACCATGCATAGCTTTGTGTCTTTTTTGCTCTGATGGACGTTCCAATACAACTGTATTTTCTTCAACAGATACCTTGATGTCAACATCAATTTGTTGTGTTAATTCACCCTTAGGGCCTTTAACTGTTACTGAATTATCTTTATTCACCGTGACGCTTACTCCTGCAGGCAAATTGATAGGTAATTTTCCAATTCGTGACATTTCTATCCTCCTTTATTAATAAACGTAACACAATATTTCGCCACCAACGTTTTTCTGACGAGCTTCCTTGTCAGTCATTACTCCCTGAGAAGTAGAGAGAATCGCAATTCCCAAACCGTTTAGTACACGAGGTAATTCAGTTGCTCCACAATATTTTCTCAAACCAGGCTTACTTACCCTTTTAAGATTTTTGATTGCCGAGATTTTTGTCTCCGGATTGTATTTCAAAGCAATTTTAATAGTGCCTTGAACCCCATCATCAACAAACTTGTAATTAAGGATATAACCTTTATCCTTAAGAATTTTTGTCATTTCTTTTTTTACGTTAGAAGCAGGAATATCAACCACTTTGTGGTTTGCCATAATCCCATTTCTTAAACGTGTAAGAAAATCTGCTATTGGATCTGTCATTTTTAAAAAAAATTAAATTGATCCCGATCGCTCGGGACAATATTCAACAAAATTTGTTTTTACAAACTAAACTGTTTACCAACTCGCCTTCTTAACACCTGGGATTAATCCGTAAGAAGCCATTTCACGAAAAGTGATACGACTAATACCGAATTGTCTCATGTATCCTTTAGGACGGCCAGTAATTTTACATCTGTTATGCAATCTAACAGGTGAAGAATTTTTTGGCAAACGACTAAGTCCGATGTAATCGCCTTCCTCTTTTAGTTGAGCTCTTTTTGCTGCGTATTTTTCAACAAGCTTTTGACGCTTAACTTCGCGAGCTTTCATTGATTCTTTAGCCATCGTCTTATTTTTTTAGATTTTTAAATGGTAACCCAAATTCCTTTAATAAAGCAAGTGCTTCTTCATCGGTATTTGCAGTTGTAACGAAGGTAATATTCATACCCATGATCTTGTTTATTTCATCCAAAACAATCTCAGGAAAAATAATTTGTTCTTCGATACCTAAAGTATAGTTTCCTCTACCATCAAATTTAGCATTGATACCTTTAAAGTCACGGATACGTGGCAAGGCAACACGAACTAATTTCTCAAGGAATTCATACATGCGCTCACGACGTAAAGTAACAGTTGTACCAACTGGCATACCTTTACGAAGTTTAAAGTTCGAGATATCTTTCGAAGAAAGAGTTTGAACTGCTTTTTGACCAGTGATCGAAGTCATTTCGTTAACCGAAAATTCTAAGATTTTCTTATCAGCAATTGCCGAGCCAACACCTTGATTAATTACTATCTTCGTTAATTGAGGTGCTTGCATTACAGACTTGTAAGAAAATTCCTTCATTAAAGTAGGAATTACTTCTTCTGTATATTGTTTTTTAAGAGTCGGTATATAGCTCATTACTTAATCTCCTCCCCTGACTTTTTAGAATATCTAACTAATTTATTGTCATCACCGATACGTCTACCAACACGGGTAGCTTTTCCGGTAGAAGCATCTTTCACATTTAAATTCGAAATGTGAATTCCAGCTTCTTTTTTAACAATACCGCCCTGAGGATTTTCAGCATTAGGTTTAGTATGCTTAGAAATCATATTAGCTCCTTCAACAATTGCTCGTTGCTTGTCAACTAAAACTTCTAATACCTTACCTTCCATACCTTTTGATTCCCCCGAATTTACAATAACGGTATCACCTTTTTTAATATGTAATTTTTTTCGCATTGTTCTAGGTTTACAAAGATTATAAAACTTCTGGTGCCAGAGAAACGATCTTCATATCAGTATCGCGTAATTCTCTTGCAACAGGTCCAAAAATACGGGTTCCTCTCATTTCACCAGTTGTATTCAATAATACACATGCGTTATCATCGAAGCGAATATAGGATCCGTCTGGTCTTCTAATCTCCTTTTTGGTGCGAACAACAACCGCTTTTGTTACTGTTCCTTTTTTCATTTCGGAACCGGCTATAGAATTCTTTACGGTAACAACAATTTTGTCACCAATCGAAGCATAGCGCTTTTTAGTACCGCCCAACACACGAATACAAAGAACTTCTTTGGCTCCGCTGTTATCAGCAACTATTAGTCTACTTTCTGTTTGTATCATGTTTACTTAGCTCTTTCAATAATTTCAACTAATCTCCAACTCTTATTTTTACTAATAGGTCGGGTTTCCATGATTTTTACGGTATCACCTTCATTGCAGGTGTTTTCCTCGTCGTGAGCAGTGAATTTCTTCGACTTGGTCACAAACTTTCCGTAAATTGGGTGCTTTTCCTTGGTATGCACAACAATCGTAATGGATTTTTCCATTTTATTGCTCAACACAACCCCGATACGTTCTTTTCTAAGATTTCTTTCCATCACTTTTACTTATCAGTTAATTGCCTGTGACGCAACTCAGTTACAAGTCTAGCAATGTTACGTCGGGTTACCTTTATTTGCAAAGGATTTTCCAAAGGTGAAATAGCGTGATTTAGTTTGAATCGAGTTAATGTAGATTTTTCAAAATCTACCTTTTCTACTATTTCCGTTGTTGTTAACTCTTTAATTTCTGAATTCTTCATGATTAATCATTTGAATTTTCTACATAATCACGTCTTACGACAAATCTGGTAGTTACAGGTAATTTTTGAGCAGCTAAGCGTAAAGCTTCTTTTGCTACTAAAAAAGGTACTCCTTCACATTCGAATAACATTCTTCCTGGTGAAACAGGAGCAACGAATCCTTCCGGTGCACCTTTACCTTTACCCATACGAACCTCTGCAGGCTTCTTAGTGATTGGCTTGTCTGGAAAAATTCTGATCCAGATTTGACCTTGTCTTTGCATATATCGGGTTACTGCCACACGAGCAGCTTCAATTTGACGACCAGTGATCCACTTAGTTTCAAGTGATTTGATCCCAAAAGATCCAAATGCTAGTTCTGTACCACGACCGGCATTCCCTTTGATTCGTCCCTTTTGTTGTCTCCTAAATTTTGTTCTTTTTGGTTGTAACATCGTACTAATTCTTTAAAATTTAAAGACTACTTCTTTTTTCTTCTATTAAAACCACCTTTTCCTTTTGGAGCTCTTCCATCACGCATTCCTGCGTTAGGAGTTAGGTCACGTTTGCCGTAAACCTCACCTTTACAGATCCAAACTTTGATACCTAGTAAACCGTAAGTTGTTAATGCTTCGGCTAAACAATAATCGATATCAGCTCTAAAGGTGTGTAGCGGGGTACGTCCTTCCTTGTGCATTTCAGAACGGGCCATCTCAGCACCATTCAAACGACCAGAAATTTGTATTTTTATTCCCTCTGCACCCATTCTCATAGTAGAAGCAACTGCCATCTTAATTGCACGACGATAGGCGATACGACCTTCAATTTGACGTGCGATATTATTAGCAACGATTACTGCATCCATTTCCGGACGCTTAATTTCAAAGATGTTAATTTGTACTTCTTTGTCAGTAATCTTCTTCAACTCTTCTTTCAATTTATCAACCTCTTGACCACCTTTCCCGATAATAATACCAGGACGAGCAGTGTTAACAGTGATAGTAATTAATTTTAGAGTTCTTTCGATAATGATCTTAGAAATACTTGCTTTAGCTAAACGAGCATTCAGATACTTTCTAATTTTGGTATCTTCAACAAGCTTTTCACCGTAGTTTTTCCCACCAAACCAGTTAGAATCCCATCCTCGGATGATTCCTAATCTATTCGCAATTGGATTTATTTTTTGTCCCATTCTAACTATTCTTTAGTACTATCGGTTTCAGCAGTCTTGCTACCCAACAATATAGTTACATGATTAGATCTCTTCTTAATTCTATGTGCTCTTCCCTGAGGGGCAGGTCTTAGACGTTTAAGGATTCTTGCAGAATCAACGCTAATTTCTTTAACGTATAATGCACTCTCCTCAATTCTTTGCCCTTCATTCTTAGCTTGCCAGTTGGCAATAGCAGAAAGCAATAGTTTTTCAACGCGATTAGACGCTTCTTTCGGACTGAAACGAAGTACATCTAAAGCTCGATTCACCTCCATACCTCTTACCATATCGGTAACAAGTCTCATTTTGCGAGGTGAAGTAGGAACATTTCTCAAGCTAGCAAATGCTTTGCTCTTGTTTTCCTCCTTTATCTGGTTTGCTTTTATTCTTTTTCTTGCACCCATTTTTTACAAATTCAAAATGTTAATTAAAACCAATAACATGCTTATCGTTTTCTCTTGTCAGCATGTCCTCTAAAAGTACGAGTTGGCGCAAATTCACCTAATTTATGTCCTACCATGTTTTCAGTAACATAAACAGGAATGAATTTGTTTCCGTTGTGCACGGCAATCGTATGACCTACGAAATCCGGAGAGATCATTGAACGTCTTGACCAGGTTTTGACAACTGTCTTTTTACCTGATTCGTTTTGTCCCAATACTCGTCTTTCCAGTTTGAAATCGATAAAAGGTCCTTTTTTTAATGAACGACTCATAACAATCTAATTATCAAATTATTTTTTCCTTCTTTCAACAATGTACTTATTAGAAACATTCTTTTTAGCTCTGGTTTTGAAACCTTTCGCTAAAACACCTGTTCTAGAGCGTGGATGTCCACCTGAAGATTTACCTTCACCACCACCCATTGGGTGATCTACTGGATTCATTACCACACCACGTACTCTTGGTCTTCTACCCAACCAACGAGAACGACCAGCTTTACCACTTCTTTCCAACCCATGGTCGGTATTTGAAACAGTTCCGATAGTTGCCTTACAGGTCACAAGAATCATTCTAACTTCACTAGACGGTAATTTGATGGATGCATACTTGCCAGCTCGTGCTACGAGTTGAGCATATGCACCAGCGCTACGAGCCATTACTGCTCCTTGAGAGGGTCTTAATTCAATATTATGAATTATAGTACCTAATGGGATATCAGATAATGGCATTGAATTTCCGATTTCAGGAGAAATTTTATCGCCAGAAAGTAAAGATTGACCAACTTCCAGTCCGTTTGGTGCGACTATGTAACGTTTCTCACCGTCAGCATACACTAGCAAAGCTATGCGTGCAGTACGGTTTGGATCGTACTCAATCGAAACCACTTTGGCTGGAACGCCATCTTTGTCTCTTTTGAAATCAATAACTCGATATCTTCTTTTGTGACCACCACCTATATATCTCATTGTCATCTTACCAGAGTTATTTCTACCTCCGGTCTTTTTCATTGGTCTTAACAATGATTTTTCAGGTTTATCTGTAGTAACCTGCTCAAAGGTATTCTGAATCTTATGCCTTTGACCAGGTGTTACAGGTCTTAATTTACGTACAGCCATTTTCTAATTAAATATTGCTATAAAAATCTATTTTTTCACCCTCAACTAAAGTCACGATCGCTTTCTTAAAAGAAGCAGTTCTTCCTTCAATTGCACCCGCTTTTGTAAACCGACTCTTTTGCTTACCCTGATAATTCATGGTATTGACAGCCGCTACTTTAACGTTGTACATTGACTCAATTGCCTTTTTAATTTCGATCTTCTTTGCTCTACGATCCACAACAAATCCAAAGCGATTTAATTTTTCGCCTTGGGCTGTCATTTTTTCAGTAACGATCGGCTTGATTAAAATTTCCATCTTTTAAACTTAATTTAGTTTAAACATTTCATCGAGCCCCTTTACTGAGCTCTCTACAAATAACAAAGTTGAAGCTTTCATGATGTCATAAGTTGCAAGATCAGAAACACGTACAACTTCAACATTCTTCAAATTACGAGAAGACAAATATATGTTTTTATTGTCTTCAGCTAACACTAAAAGCACTTTTTTATCAGATACTTTCAAGTTATTTTGAAGTTCAACAAAACTTTTTGTCTTTACAGCTTCAAAATTGAAATCTTCCACTACTAACAATGAGTTATTCTGAGCTTTTAATGTTAAAGCTGAACGACGAGCTAGTTGCTTCAATTTCTTATTCAATTTGAAACTGTAATTTCTTGGACGTGGACCAAAAATACGTCCTCCGCCTCTAAACACTCCAGATTTGATACTACCAGCACGAGCTGTACCCGTACCTTTTTGTTTCTTAATCTTTCTAGTACTACCTGAGATCTCAGCTCTTTCTTTCGATTTGTGAGTTCCCTGACGTTGGTTAGCTAAATACTGCTTAACGTCTAAGTAGATTGCGTGTTCGTTTGGTTCAATTCCAAAAACTAAGTTATTTAACTCAATTTTTCTGCCTGTATCTTCTCCAGATGTACTTAATATAGTTAATTCCATTATTTTTCGATAATTACGTATGAACCCTTAGACCCTGGAAGAGATCCTTTAACTAATAACAAATTGTTCTCAGGAATCACCTTAAGAACCTGAAGGTTTTGAACCTTCACTGTGTCTCCACCCATACGTCCGGCCATTCTCATGCCCTTAAATACTCGAGCAGGATACGATGCCGCACCAATAGAACCTGGAGCACGCAAACGGTTATGTTGACCGTGTGTTTGTCCTCCAACGCCG
Source organism: Labilibaculum antarcticum (assembly GCF_002356295.1). Lineage (NCBI taxonomy): Bacteria > Pseudomonadati > Bacteroidota > Bacteroidia > Marinilabiliales > Marinifilaceae > Labilibaculum > Labilibaculum antarcticum. Next base: position 1,547,604 of record NZ_AP018042.1, read on the forward strand.
GCAAAACCGTGGCGTTTCACTACCCCTTGAAATCCTTTACCCTTTGATATACCTGTAATATCTACAAAAGTAGACTCTTTGATAAGATCAATAGTAATTACATCACCTAATTTGTACTCAGCTTCGAAATCGCTGAATTCAACAAGCTTTCTCTTAGGGGTCGTATTTGCTTTCTTAAAGTGCCCATCTAGCGCCTTCGTTGTTCGCTTTTCTTTCTTTTCTTCGAAAGCCAACTGAAGTGCTTCGTAACCATCAGTCTCAATAGTTTTGACCTGGGTTACAACACATGGACCTGCCTCAATAACAGTGCATGGAATATGTTTTCCCTCGGCACTGTAAACGGAAGTCATTCCGATTTTTTTTCCAATTAATCCTGGCATTTTTCTTTATTTTTTAAAATAAATCTAACAGTTTATCAAACTTTAATCTCTACTTCTACTCCACTAGGCAACTCTAGTTTCATCAGAGCATCAATTGTACTTGCAGTAGAACTGTAAATATCAATTAGACGTTTGAAAGAAGAAAGTTGAAACTGCTCTCTTGATTTCTTGTTCACGAAAGTTGAACGAAGAACGGTAAAAATTCTTTTGTGAGTAGGAAGTGGAATAGGACCACTTACTACTGCTCCTGTAGCCTTAACTGTCTTTACGATTTTCTCAGCTGAGTTATCAACCAAGTTGTGATCGTAAGATTTCAGTTTAATTCTAATCTTTTGGCTCATATTATTTAATATTATACGATATAAACTATAATAATTCTACTTTACCTTTGGCCTTCTCAACCACTTCCTTTGCAATACCTTTTGGCACTTCAGCAAAGTGATCAAATTCCATAGAAGAATTTGCTCGACCAGAAGATAAGGTTCTTAAAACAGTAACGTATCCAAATTGTTCTGACAATGGTACTGTAGCATTAACAACACGTGCTCCATGCTTAGATTCCATTCCTTCAATCTGACCTCTACGCTTATTCAAGTCACCAATAATATCTCCCATGTATTCCTCAGGAGTAATAACTTCAATTTTCATGATAGGCTCAAGAAGTATTGGATTCGCTTTTGCACAAGCTTCACGGTAACCCTGCTTAGCAGCCAACTCGAAAGAAAGCTGATCAGAATCAACCGGATGGAAAGATCCGTCAAGCAATACAACTTTTAATGTATCAACAGAATAACCTGCCAAAACACCATTTTTCATTGCTTCTTTGAAACCTTTCTGCACAGAAGGAACAAATTCCTTAGGAATATTACCACCTTTAATCTTGTCAACAAACTGTAATCCTTCACCTTCGAAATCTGCATCTACAGGAGATAATTCGAAAACGATATCAGCAAATTTACCGCGACCACCAGACTGTTTTTTGAACACCTGACGGTGACTAACAGATCCTTTAATAGCTTCCTTATAAGCAACCTGAGGTGCACCTTGATTACACTCTACCTTGAATTCACGCTTCAAACGATCAACAATGATATCCAAGTGAAGTTCACCCATACCACTAATAACTGTTTGTCCTGATTCCTCGTCAGTCTTAACATGGAATGTTGGATCTTCTTCAGCTAATTTAGCCAAAGCCATCCCCATTCTATCCAAATCTTTCTGTGTTAAAGGCTCAATTGCAATACCAATTACCGGCTCTGGGAAATCCATCGACTCAAGTTCGATTTGTGATTCCTTATGACACAATGTATCACCAGTACGGATATCTTTAAAACCAACACATGCACAAATATCACCAGCTTCAACACGGTCAATAGCGTTTTGCTTGTTTGAGTGCATTTGATACAAACGTGAAATACGTTCTTTATTACCTGTTCTAACATTGTATACGTAAGAACCTGCATCAATAGAACCAGAATACAAACGTGTAAATGCCAAACGACCTACAAATGGATCTGTAGCAATTTTAAATGCTAAAGCAGCTAACGGCTCATCAACAGAAGGTTGTCTTGAAATCACTTCGTCTGTTCCAGGAACCTTACCAACAATAGCTTCTACATCCAGAGGAGATGGCATATAAGTAATAATTGCATCCAACAAACGCTGAACACCTTTATTTTTAAATGCTGATCCACATAGCATTGGGACAATATCCATAGCAATAGTAGCCTTACGAATAACCGCAATAAGTTCCTCTTCAGTAATTGAATCTGAATCCTCAAAGAAACGCTCCATCATGTCCTCATCATGTATTGCAACAGCCTCAACAAGTGTTTCTCTCCACTCATTAGCTTCTGCAACTAAATAATCAGGAATTTCCTCAAGTATATAGTTAGTTCCATTCTCATCATCATACCAAATAACAGCTTTCATTGAGATTAAATCAACCACACCTTTAAAGCTCTCTTCTGATCCGATAGGAATTTGAACAGGAATTGGATTAGCTCCTAATTTTTCTCTTACTTCACGAACAGCTTTGAAAAAGTCAGCACCAGAACGGTCCATCTTATTCACAAAGCCCATACGTGGTACTTTATATTTATTAGCTTGTCTCCAAACTGTTTCTGATTGTGCCTCAACACCACCAACTGCACAGAAACATGCAACAGCACCGTCCAACACACGCAATGAACGCTCTACTTCAACAGTAAAGTCAACGTGACCTGGAGTATCAATAATATTTACTTGATATTTTTGGCTATCGTAATCCCAGAAACAGGTAGTTGCAGCAGAAGTAATTGTAATACCTCGCTCTTGCTCTTGCTCCATCCAGTCCATAGTAGCCGCACCATCATGCACCTCACCAATTTTGTGAGAAACTCCGGTATAATACAAAATACGTTCTGTTGTAGTTGTTTTACCGGCGTCGATGTGCGCCATGATACCAATATTTCTGGTGTATTTTAAATCTCTTTTTGCCATTTCTTTAAGAATCGCTTAACAATTATTAAAATCTAAAGTGAGCAAAAGCACGGTTAGCTTCAGCCATTCTATGTGTGTCTTCTTTCTTCTTGTAAGCTCCACCTTCTTCATTGTAGCCACCAAGAATTTCCGCAGACAATTTTTCAGCCATAGATTTACCAGATCTTTTACGTGCATAAAGTATCATACTTTTAATACCGATTGATACTTTTCTTTCTGCACGAATTTCTGTAGGAACCTGGAAGGTTGCTCCACCTACGCGTCGGCTCTTAACCTCAACAGCTGGAGTGATGTTTTCCAAAGATTTTTTCCAAATCTCAAGTGGAGATTTCTCAATTTTCTCTGTCTTTTCCTTAACGATATCTAAAGCATCATAGAATACTTTAAAAGAAAGATTTTTCTTTCCATCAACCATTAAGTCATTTACGAATCTTGTTACCAGAATATCATTGAACTTAGGATCTGGTAATAAAACCCTCTTTTTTGGTCTTGACTTTCTCATTTTCTCTTAGTTTACGAGTTATCCGTTGTAGCTGCCCGGTTCAGTCTTCAAAAATCTCACGATCATTTACTCAACTTAATAGAGAACAACACATAAACATTAACTCACAGTTTTAAAAACTAGAATTAATTACTTTTTAGCTTTTGGTCTCTTAGTACCATACTTAGAACGACGTTGCATACGACCTTCTACTCCTGAAGCATCTAGTGCACCACGGACAAGGTGATATCTTACACCTGGAAGGTCTTTTACACGACCACCTCTGATCAAAACGATCGAGTGCTCCTGCAAGTTGTGTCCTTCTCCTGGAATGTAAGCATTCACTTCTTTTCCGTTAGTTAATCTAACACGAGCTACTTTACGCATAGCCGAGTTAGGCTTCTTAGGTGTAGTTGTATACACACGAACACAAACCCCTCTCCTTTGTGGACAAGAATCCAATGCCGGAGCCTTGCTTTTATCGATAAGCTTGGTTCTTCCTTTTCTAACTAACTGTTGAATTGTAGGCATATTAACAATTACTTTTTTAATTAAATATTTTTAACAAATTGGTTTGCAAAGGTATAATTTATTTTTTAAAAACAGCCATTTGCATGCTTGATTTCATAAAAACGCCTTAAAACCAGCGCACAAAGGTAGAGAAAGCCTTTTAAAAAGACAAGTTATTCGCTATCAAAAAAATAAGCTATTCGTGTTTATTTCAATAAGAGTCACGTCTCTCAGCAAAAACAAGAGCCAATTGTAAAAACACAATCAAATTTCGTCTATGTGAATTTTTATCCCCAGCTAATACTTAATGTATATTGCATCTAACTAAAAAGTTAATTAATTTAGAAAACCATACAACCCAAATAGAGTGTTTCAACTTCACAATTAGTTAATATATTTTTTAAAACCCAAAAAAATACCATTATGAAAGTGTATCAATCAAATGAAATTAAAAACATCGCCCTCATTGGCAATGCCGGCTCGGGTAAAACTACCCTTGCTGAAGCAATGCTATTTGAAGGCGGTGTTATTACAAGACGCGGAAACGTGGAAGATAATAACACCGTTTCTGATTACAACCCTGTAGAACACGAATATAAGAACTCAGTTTTCTCAACGGTTCTTTACACTGAATGGCTAGGAAAGAAAATTAATTTTATAGATACTCCCGGGGCAGATGATTTTTCGGGAGGAGTAATTTCGGCTCTTAACGTTGTTGACACAGGCTTGATGCTAATTAATGCACAAAATGGCATAGAGGTGGGTACCGAAATTATAGGACGAAGAGCAGCAGAATTAAATAAGCCTTTGATTTTTGTAGTTAATCAATTAGATCACGACAAGGCAAATTTTGAGCAATGCATTGAATCAGCCAAGACTAATTTTGGAAGTAAAGTTTCAATTGTACAATATCCCGTAAACGTTGGCGTAAATTTTAACGCAGTGGTTGATGTTCTTAAAATGAAAATGTATCAATGGGGAGCAGATGGAGGAGAACCTGAAATACTTGACATACCAGATTCTGAAATTGATAAAGCAAATGAATTCCACAACGAACTTGTGGAATCGGCAGCCGAAAATGATGAAGCCCTAATGGAATTGTATTTCGACAAGGGGACCTTAACAGAAGATGAAATGAGGGAGGGAATGAAAAAAGGAATGATCGCATGTGATTTCTTTCCTGTTTTCTGTGTTTCAGCGAAGAAAGATATGGGCGTGCGTCGATTAATGGAATTTATTGGAAATATCGTTCCCAATGTAACAGAAATGCCAGCGATACCAACAATAAGTGGCAGAGAAGCAAAATGTGATCCTAACGCACCAACTTCTGTTTTCGTATTTAAAACATCAATAGAACCACATATTGGAGAGGTAAGCTATTTTAAAGTTATATCAGGCAAAATAAAAGAAGGTGATGATTTAACCAATATCAATAATAGTATAAAAGAGAGAGTATCTCAATTGTATGTTATTGCAGGTCGAAACAGAGAAAGAGTTAGTGAACTTGTTGCCGGTGATATTGGAGCAACTGTAAAATTAAAAAACACAAAAAACAATCACACTTTAAATTGTAAGGATTGTGATTTTGTATACAAGGATATAAAATTTCCGGCACCAAAATATAGAACAGCTGTAAAAGCTCATGATGATTCTGATGATGAAAAACTTGGTGAATTATTACATAGAATGCACGAAGAGGATCCTACAATACTAATTGAATATTCGAAAGAGCTAAAACAAATTATACTACACGGACAAGGTGAATTTCATATGAATACTCTTAAATGGAGATTGAGTCATAACGACCATATTGAAATTGATTTTTTAACTCCAAAAATCCCATATCGCGAAACCATTACCAAACTTGCTCAGGGTGACTATCGTCACAAAAAGCAATCTGGAGGTTCTGGTCAATTTGGAGAAGTTCACATGATTATTGAGCCGTACACAGAAGGAATGCCTGATCCGGTAATGTATAAACTGGAAGGTAAAGATATGAAGGTAAACCTTAGGGGGACTGATGTTACCGAACTCAGTTGGGGCGGAAAATTAGTTTTCTGTAATTGTATTGTTGGTGGCGCTATAGATACACGCTTCCTTCCTGCTATTCAAAAAGGCATCATGGAAAAAATGGATGAAGGGCCACTTACAGGCTCATACGCCAGAGATATTCGAGTGGTTGTTTACGATGGAAAGATGCACGCTGTAGATTCAAATGAAATTTCCTTTAGGCTTGCGGGCAGACATGCATTTAGCGCAGCCTTTAAGAATGCGGGTCCAAAAATTCTTGAGCCAATGTATAATATAGAAATATTGGTTCCGGAAGATCGAATGGGTGATGTAATGAGTGATTTGCAAACTCGCCGAGCAATGATTATGGGCATGGAAGTAGAAAAAGGATTCCAAAAAATACTTGCAAAAGTACCTTTAAAGGAAATGAATAAATACTCAACTACATTGAGTTCATTAACCAGAGGCCGTGCTCAATTTACGATGAAGTTTGACACCTACGAAAAAGTTCCGAACGAAGTTCAATCGGAACTTTTAGCAGCTTACCAAGAAGAAACTGCTGAAGTATAACAAAAAAAAGGCCTCAATGTGAGGCCTTTTTTTTTATATTTTTCATTTAAAATACTGTAGGTTTATTTTCTGATCAGCATAAAGGATCCTTTCTTGGTATATTTCTTTTTTGGCTCCTCTCTACCTGTTGCAGTAATCACATAAAAATAGGTTCCCGGAGTAGCCCATTTTCCATTAACTTTTCCATTCCAGCCTTCGTCCGGATTTTTCCAGGAATAAACAACTCTTCCCCATCGATTAATAATCGTTGCACTAAAACTTTTAAGCGACTGAGATTTCACTCTAAACACATCATTTCGACCATCTCCATTTGGAGTAAAAACATTAGGAACCTGCACCAATGAGGTATCCACTACAATTGGCTTTCCCTCGGTCTTTAAATAAAACTCATCAGAACATGTCTCAGGGCCCTTATCAGAAGAAGCTATCAACTTCACGAAGTAATTGCCTGGATGTAAATATGTATAAGCAAGAGGATCCTCGTCAGTAATTATCCCATCAACCAAGAGACTGTCCTCAACAGTAGTTGCTCCAATTTCAATTCTATCAAAATCTTGATATATAAACCATTCAAAATCATCAGCATTCACAGATTCGTTATTAAAAGCTACCTCCAAAGGAGCTTCACCAATCATTGGATCAACAGAAAATTCAGCTTTCGCAACATATGTTGATGATGAAATAGGATCTGATACAAACTCACAATTATATTGATCTAATACAGTTACCACATAAGTTAATTCACCCTGAAAGGCTTCCTGATCAATAAAACGTTTGTCTATTTGTACAGTAGGCAACACTCCTAAGTTTTGTGTCGCACTTAAAATCACTTCAGAATTTCTTGCCATAGAAAATTTCACAACCCGATCCGTTGTTTCATCTAAAACACTTATCATATCACTTGTATTTCCAGATCGAATATCATTATACCTTAAATCAGCTGGCAAAAATGATGTTAGAAAATGTAACCCAACACAATCCATCAAACTAAGAGTTAAACTTGGATTAGTATTGGAATTGTTCAAAACCCAAGCCTGATCATTAAAAGAATCAACACCATTAGTCGCTTCAACCTTATATAATCCATCAGGTAAACTAGTCAATATTGATTCTGTGGGAGTATCAACTGATGTTACGGGATTTGTAAAATCAGAAGTTAAAGCATCCCATTTTGTCCAAGTGAAAACCCATCCAGATGTTCCATCATTCGGTGTAGCTTTTAATACCCCAACATCAGACCCTATAATATCACAAAAGACATAGACAGAATCTTGAGGCGAGCTTGAATATTGAGTTAATGATTTATGGCTGGCGCTTGCAGCGGTAATCTGAGAGAAAATTGGGTTTGACAAAACTACAAATATCACAAGAAGTGAAAAGCGATAAAATGCCATCGAATTTAGTAAGCCGGACTTAATTTTCATATTGTTGGGTGAATAATTTTATGATATAACTTGATTTACAATATTAAAAAAATTAAGTCGTTTTTTCTACTATTAAACGATTATCTTTATTTGCTAAATACATATTACAAGCTTAAAAGAATCTTCGACAAGCTATACTAATTAGACAAACAGAGCGTTCAAACAATACTAAATATACCCCTCGTGAACACTACAAACTAATTTAATTCTGGAGTAATATTCAAAAAACTGATGAGAATTTCAGTTCAAATACTAATTTTGGGGTTCAAAATAATTGGAAAGCATAGAATGGAATATTTAAACGAATTAAATCAGGTACAGCGAGAAGCCGTTGAGAATATAAATGGAGCCTCACTGGTTATTGCCGGTGCCGGATCGGGTAAAACACGAGTTTTAACTTATAGAATTGCTCATCTTCTAAATCAAAATATTCCAGCCTACTCCATTTTAGCTTTAACCTTTACCAATAAAGCAGCTCGAGAAATGAAAGAGAGGATTGGTAAGCTGGTTGATCAACAACAATCTCAATCGTTATGGATGGGGACTTTTCACTCCATATTTTCGAAAATATTACGATACGAGTCTGAACATTTGGGTTTTGATTCAAATTTCACAATTTACGATACTCAGGATTCAAGAAATTTACTTCGCGCCATCATCAGAGAGATGCAACTTGACGACAAAGTTTATAAGGCAAACGAAGTATTGAATCGAATTTCATCAGCAAAAAACAATTTGGTCACGGCTAATGCTTATGCTCAAAATTCCAATATTCAAAAGATTGATGCAAGCAACCGACGCCCACTTATATTTGAAATTTATAAAAAATACAGTCAGAGGTGCCGACAAGCCAACGCTATGGATTTTGATGATTTGTTATTGCAAACCAATATCCTTTTTAAAACCAAGCCGGAAATTCTATCGAAATATCAGGATAAATTTAGGTACCTATTGGTTGATGAGTACCAGGATACAAACTACTCTCAATATTTAATTGTAAAAAAACTTGCCGAAAATCATAAAAATGTTTGTGTTGTTGGTGATGATGCTCAGAGTATTTATTCTTTCCGCGGTGCTAAAATTGAAAACATCCTTAATTTCAAAAACGACTATCCAAATTACAAACTATATAAATTAGAGCAAAACTATAGGTCAACACAAAACATTGTTAATGCAGCCAATAGTGTAATTCTCAAAAATCGCGAACAAATAAAGAAAGAATCTTTTTCTGAAAACGAAGAAGGTGCAAAAATAAAAGTTGTAAAAGCTATCACCGATCACGAAGAAGGATATATTGTTGCCAATGCAATTTTCGAGGAAAGAATGCGTGAGCATCTTCAATATCAAGATTTCGCAATTCTTTATCGAACCAATGCTCAATCGAGAATTTTTGAGGAGTCGCTGCGTAAACTAAACCTACCTTACAAAATATATGGTGGTTTATCCTTTTATCAGAGAAAAGAGATTAAAGACCTCCTTTCCTATTTTCGCCTTACGGTAAACCCAAATGATGAAGAAGCAATAAAAAGAGTAATTAATTACCCCAAAAGAGGAATTGGTGCCACAACGATAACAAAACTTCAGGATGCTGCCACACAGAATGAATGCAGCATGTGGGATGTGATTTGCGGACTAAATCAAAGACCCTACGGAATCAATTCCGGAACAATTTCAAAATTGATGAGATTTGCGACTTTAATTACTGACTTTCAAAAAAGACAAGACATCGATTCAGCTATAGATCTGGCAAACCATGTGGCAAAAACAGCAGGTATTGTACAAGAACTTTATAACGACAGATCACCGGAAGGGGTATCCAGACATGAAAATATTCAGGAGCTTTTAAATGGTATTCAGGAATTTACCCAAAACTCATTAGAGGAAGGCAAAGAATTACAGTTGGCAAATTACTTAGAAGACGTAGCTCTTTTAACCGATCAGGACAAGGATAAAGATGAAGATCGAAATAAAATTACCTTAATGACAATTCATTCGGCAAAAGGACTGGAATTTCCGCACTTACATATTGTAGGATTAGAGGAAGATCTGTTCCCTTCCCAAATGGCAACGACTACACCACAGGATTTAGAAGAAGAGCGAAGATTATTCTATGTTGCCTTAACCAGAGCAGAAACTAAGGTTACCTTATCATTCGCAAAATCGAGATATAAATGGGGAAACGTGAGTTATCCTCGTCCAAGTCGATTCATTAGTGAAATAGACGAAAAATTTGTTGACCTACAATTTGATACAGAACCAGATTTTTCAGGTTTCAGAGATGCTAACCAACTAAGCAGGAGCGACTCTGAAGTAGTTAACCAACCGAAAAAATTTGAAACAAAACAAAGTTTTTCCTCCAAACCAAAACTAAATCAACCGATTACTCGTAACCGAAATAGTAATAATCAGGATAACGATCCTAATTTTATTCCTACGAACCCAGAACTTATACAATCGGGTATGATTGTGGAACACCAACGCTTCGGGAAAGGTAAGGTTTTGCAAATGGAAGGCAACAAACCAAATATTAAAGCAACTGTGTTTTTTCAAAATGTTGGACAAAAACAACTATTATTAAAATTCGCAAAACTTAAAATTGTAGGATAAATACCATAACTATTTGTATTGAAAGAAGAAATCTGTTACATTTGTGATTAGTTCTAAGATTTTCTGTAACTGTTTGAATCATTAAAACAATTCATAAAAGCTTCTTTTCTACTTCGTTTAGTAAAACCGATGAAATCTTAGATCACCCAATTATATTAATAACTATCTTCAATTTTTTAGTGCTATTGCGTTACATTCTTACAAGTTCGCTAAATTGCCTATCGCATAAAAAATTGTTATTACCAGATAAAAACAACAATAAAATAAATGGATTATAATTCAAGCAGGAAACATCTTATTCTTCCTGAATATGGACGAAATGTTCACAAAATGGTAGATTTCGCCCTAACTGTTGAGGATAAGGACGAAAGAAACCGTGTAGTAAAAAGTATTATTGCAATTATGGGGAATATGTATCCTCACCTTAGGGATGTAAGTGATTTCAGACACAAACTTTGGGATCATATTACTATTATGTCTGATTTTCAATTAGACATAGACTCACCTTACGAAGCTCCTACCAGGGAAAAGCTAGCTGAAAAGCCTGATAAATTACCCTACCATAATGAAAGAATTAAGTATCGTCATTATGGTCGCACAGTAGAAGCTTTAATTGGAAAAGCCATTGAAATTGAAGATCCGAAGGAAAAAGATGCACTCATTTTAATGATTGCCAATCACATGAAAAAGTCATTCCTTACTTGGAATAAAGATAGTGTGCCTGACGAAAAAATATTTAAAGATATAACTGCATTATCGAAAGGTAAACTTGAAATTCCGGAGAATTTAAAATTAGCCGAGGTGAAAGAAAGGGAATACGTTCAGAAAATTAAAAAGAAAAAAAATCCCAGAACTGATAATCGCAACGACAACAAAAACGATCATCGAAAGTTCAATAAACCAAGAATATAAAACAAAAACCGGTTCCAAACCGGTTTTTTTTGTGTCAAAACCAATCCAAATTTCACTTTCTCGAACGCTTTTTATAATTATCTTTAAAATCTGATACACACCAAAAATAATTAGCTAATGAGCACTTTCGAAATTATTGGGGGCAAATCGTTAAAGGGAGAATTAACTCCACAAGGGGCAAAAAATGAAGCCCTTCAGATTTTATGTGCCACTCTTTTAACTGAAGAAAAGGTAACAATTCATAATATCCCGAACATACTTGATGTTAATAAATTAATTGAATTACTGTCTGAGCTTGGAGTCAGCGTTTGCCAAGAATCAAAAAACACTTATTCTTTCGAAGCAAAAAACATTAATCTTGACTATCTAAATTCCCCTGAATTCGCAAGTAAAGGATCATCGTTAAGAGGTTCAATAATGATTATCGGCCCCTTGCTAGCTCGATTTGGCAAAGGATATATTCCTCGCCCGGGAGGAGATAAAATTGGAAGAAGACGTTTGGATACTCACTTTTTAGGATTTCAAAAACTGGGCGCAAAGTTCAATTTTAATCCTGGTGAAAATTTTTACCGTGTTGAGGCCAGTGAGCTAAAAGGATGCTATATGTTACTTGATGAAGCATCGGTTACAGGAACTGCGAACATTATTATGGCCGCAGTTATGGCCAAAGGAACAACAACACTCTACAATGCAGCCTGCGAACCTTACATACAACAATTGTGTAGGATGTTGATATCGATGGGTGCAAAAATAAGTGGTATTGGCTCTAATCTATTATCGATTGAAGGAGTTAAATCCCTATCGGGATGTGAGCACCGAGTTCTTCCAGACATGATTGAAATAGGAAGTTTTATTGGGCTTGCAGTAATGACTAAATCAGAAATTACCATAAAAGATGTCGCCTACCATGAATTGGGTATGATTCCCGATGCATTTAAACGTATGGGTGTAAAAATGGAATTAAGAGGTGATGATATTTATATTCCAAAGCAAGAAAATTATCAAATTGAAACCTTCATCGACGGATCTATTCTAACCGTTGCAGATGCTCCCTGGCCAGGACTAACTCCTGATTTACTCAGTGTTTTTCTTGTATTAGCAACTCAAGCTAAAGGAAGTGTGCTTATCCATCAAAAAATGTTTGAAAGTCGTTTGTTCTTTACGGATAAACTAATTGATATGGGAGCTCAAATTATTCTTTGTGATCCACATAGAGCTACAGTTATTGGTTTAAATCAAGAGCAGGGTTTACGGCCAACCACAATGGTTTCTCCGGATATTAGAGCCGGTGTTGCACTTTTAATAGCAGCACTTTCTGCGGATGGGAAAAGTATAATTCACAACATAGATCAAATCGACCGAGGGTACGAAAACATTGACCTTCGCTTGAATGCAATTGGCGCTAACATCAAAAGAATCAGTAATTAACTATTTATTAACATTTTAAGTAAGGATATCTAATTACTTTAGACAAATAGAAATTCTTAGTAATAGTTAAATTTTTGTAATATGAAAAATATAAAATTAAGCTTGATATTATTCTCTTTTCTTTTTTCATTATCCTTTTTTGCAGGAGCTTCAAATCCTGCTGATGGAAAAGACGTGAAAGAAGGTTATGAAATAGGAGACAGACTGCCAGATATTAAGGCAAAGTCGATTGCAGGAAACGATATTAAGTTAAGCTCATTGGAAGGCAAATTGGTTTTAGTTGATTTTTGGGCTTCGTGGTGTCCTCCTTGTCGTGCAGAAAACCCAAGAATAGTAAATGCCTACAATAAATTTAAAAACGTAAATTTTAAAAATGGAAAAGGGTTTACCATTTATAGTTTTTCACTCGACACCAAACAAGCAAACTGGAAAGCAGCAATTGCTAAAGATAAACTCAATTGGGATTATCACGTAAGTGAATTAAAGGGATGGAAATCTCCAACTTCGAATAAATTTGGCATCAGTTCTATCCCATCCAATTTCTTAATTGATGGCAATGGAATTATTTTAGCTAAAAACCTTAGAGGTGAGAAATTAGAATTAATTCTTCAGCACTACGAAAAAAAGTAATTGTTCGAAATATGTATTTAAACCACTCCTGATTGGGAGTGGTTTTCTCAATCCTGATAATTCTTTAAAAACTGCTTAATCTCTTCTACACAGAAGCCTTTACTTTCAATCCATTCAATAGCTTTATCATCCCGACTAAATACATGTGTACTTAAATTTGTATCCCTTAAATAAAAAGCAAAGAGATACGCTTTTACAATTTGCCCAAACTTGGGGTTAACGATAACCGCATTATATTTAAACTTTAATTGATAGGTGAGTTTTCGAATTGCATTATTTATTATTCGAGCAATTGCAGGTGACGATATAATTAAATCGCTCAGATCGCAGATAGACGCCAAATCTTTGTACGAATACTCTTCTAACATTTGATCAATCGCATCAGAGAAAAAATTAGCCGCCTCCTCATTTTGCATTCCAACAACTTTAAGATACGCTACATTAGAGTATACTCGAATGGAAAAATCATCATTATCAATTGCAATTTTCATCCCCGTAAATTTTAGGTTATAATAGCATACTTGTTCAACAAGATTAAAACTAAATATAAGATTTACAGAAGAATATCCAACAATTTATTTGAATCATGCCACATTTCAAGGTATAGCAATCGAAGCTTACGACAAAGGCTTGTCTATAAATAAATACATCATTAATAGGGCATCCTCATTTTCCAAAAAAAGATAAAACTGAAAAACTTACCATTACAACTTCTATCTTTGTGCCAATTTGTCGGGAGACAGTACATTGGCAGACTATTTGTAAATTAGTACCCTGTTATAAAAAGCGAACGCTAAAAAATCATTGAAAAATGACAAAAGATAAGAACAAATCAAAAAAAGAAAAATTGGAAGAAAAAGATATTGAAACTACTGAAAACCAAACAGTAGAAGAAACTTGTAAAAAGGAAGAACCAGAGGCTAACGAAACTGCCGACAGTGAACAAAACCAGAAATCTCCAGAGGAAAAAGAGGTTGATGAATTGGAAGAATTAGGAATCAAACTTCAGGAAATGAATGACAAGTATGTACGTTTGTCAGCTGAATTTGACAACTATCGCAAAAGAACTCTAAAGGAAAAAATGGAGTTGACAAAATCAGCTGGAGAAAAAATTCTCATTAACGTTCTTCCTGTGATGGATAACTTCGAACGCGCTTTACAATCAATTGATGCAACAAAAGATGTTGACGCAATTAAAGAAGGTGTCCATTTGATTTATGGCAATTTCAAAGAATTTATTACTCAAAATGGAGTGAAAGAAATTGAAGCTGTGAATCAAGCTTTTGATACTGACATCCACGAAGCGATAACAAAAATACCTGCTCCAACCAAGAAGATGAAAGGTAAAGTTGTTGACTGTGTTGAGAAAGGTTATTTCCTTCACGACAAGGTAATTCGTTTTGCCAAAGTTGTTGTTGGAGAATAAAGAATTCAAAATCTAAGCTGAAAAAAAGATGTCGAAAAGAGATTATTATGAAGTGTTGGGAGTTGCCAAGTCAGCCTCGGAGACCGAAATAAAAAAAGCATACCGTAAAAAAGCAATACAGTATCACCCTGATAAAAATCCGGATGACAAGCAAGCTGAAGAGAACTTTAAAGAAGCAGCAGAGGCATACGAAGTATTGAGTAACCCAGAAAAACGTCAGCGATTCGATCAATATGGTCATGCTGGAATGAGCGGCTCTGCAGGAGGTGGTTACAGTGGTGGCGGAATGAACATGGAGGATATCTTTTCTCATTTTGGTGACATCTTTGGTGGTGGTGGTTTTGGCGGCGGTTTTGGCGGTGGCGGCGGACGTAGCTCGAGAAGAGTAAATCGCGGCAGCAACCTTAGAGTTAAGGTTAAGCTAACATTGCAAGAAATTTCGGAAGGCGTTGAAAAGAAAATAAAGGTAAAAAAGCATATTGAGTGTAAATCCTGTAATGGATCAGGAGCAAAAGACGGATCATCTTTCTCCTCTTGCTCAACTTGTCATGGTTCTGGTCAGATAACCCGTATTCAGAATACGATTCTGGGTCAGATGCAAACAGCTTCCACCTGTCCTTCCTGCGGTGGCGAAGGGAAAATTATCACAAATAAATGTACCAGTTGTTCGGGAGAAGGAACTGTTCAGGACGAAGAGGTAATTACCATTAATATACCTGCCGGAGTAGCCGAAGGAATGCAACTGTCGGTTAGCGGAAGAGGTAATGCTGCCCGTCGCGGTGGAGTAAATGGTGATTTATTGATTCTTGTTCATGAGGAAGAACATCCGGAATTAATTCGTGATGAAAATGATCTTTTATACAATTTATTCGTTAGCATTCCTGATTCAATTTTAGGTACTGCTGTTGAAATTCCTACCATCCAAAATAAGGTAAAAGTGAAAATTGATGCAGGAACTCAATCTGGAAAAATTCTTCGTTTAAGAGGAAAAGGTTTACCTGATATTAACGGATATGGCAGAGGAGATTTACTGGTGAAAATTAATATTTGGGTGCCAAACAATGTATCGAAAGATGAAAAGAAAATCTTAGAGAAATTACAGACATCTGAAAGCTTTACACCTAATCCTACAGCTCAGGAAAAAAGCTTCTTCAAAAAAGTGAAGAACTTCTTCGACTAAGAAGACAAGATTATAGAATCTATACAGAAAGAGATCATCCATACCGGGTGATCTCTTTTTGCATCTGTCTAAACAGCCAATCAGGAGACCAAATTCCTGAACAAAACAGCAAATTACCCACTTCAAGTTGCGGGCATCCTGTTTTGAGAGTGCGATGCCCCTCTTGCCAAAGCAAGCATTCAACATGTTAAAGCATTCTTTCTATCCTGTAAGGCAAACTTCCTTACCCATGCAGGAAATTTACCCGAAATAACAGCAAGTTTCCGGTCCAAACAGGCAAGTTTCTCCGAATCAGAAGCATGATTCCCACTCGGCCAGGGGATATTCCCTTCGCCATAGGCAAGCTGCTGTATTAAAGAGGCACGTATCCCTTAAAAAGCGAGGATGATCCTTAATAAACAGGGAATTTCCTATCCACAGAAGGAAACCTATGAGTTAAATACAAATGATTCTGATTCATCGAAATATTCATGTGCTCTGTTTAAAGAAATCGATTATAAATTTACATCGTACGAAACCAAATTAAAAACAGGTTCAATCTACTTTACATCGATTTTTTATGTTGAGATTCTTAAAATTGATTACTTTAGTTTTTAGTTGAAATTTTAGTGTCACCAAACAAAATTATACATGGCATTTTTCGAAGCAAAAGACATAGTTAAACAATACGCAGGACACAAAGCTTTAAATAAAGTGAGTATCTCTGTTCCCAAAGGAAGTATATTTGGTCTCCTTGGCCCAAATGGGGCAGGTAAAACCACCCTAATCAGAATAATAAACCAAATAACTGGTCCTGATTCTGGTGAAATTTTCTTTGATGGAAAACCATTAATTCCAAACGATACTGCCCGCATTGGATATCTTCCAGAAGAAAGAGGTTTGTATAAAAAAATGAAGATTGGAGAACAGGCTGTTTACCTGGCTCAGCTGAAAGGGATGGGACAAAAGGAAGCGACTAAAAAATTAAAAGTTTGGTTCGATAAGTTTGACATTCTTCAATGGTGGGATAACAAAGTAGAAGAGCTTTCGAAAGGAATGCAGCAAAAAATACAATTTATTGTTACCGTTCTGCACGAACCGGAATTGCTGATTTTCGATGAACCATTTAGTGGTTTTGATCCTATCAATGCAAACCTGTTAAAAAAGGAAATCCTTGAACTTAGAGACAAAGGAGCAACGATTATTTTCTCAACTCACAATATGGGATCGGTTGAAGAGATTTGCGATCACATTGCTTTGATCAACAAATCAGAAAAAATTCTTGACGGGCCGGTTGATCAAATAAAGAAAAAATACAGAACGAATACCTATCAGGTAACCTATACCGGCGAATTCGACAAGCTGGAAAAAATTCTTAACTCAGATTTTGAGATTATTGAGAAAAACAAAAGTCTTGAATACAATACTCTTAAAATAAGATTGAATAATGGTGCTACATCCAATGAATTATTGGAGCAACTACTTCCCTATTTAAATATAATTTCCTATAGTGAAATCATTCCAAGCATGAATGATATATTCATTCGAGTTGTGAATGAAAACAAAAAGATTTAACCCGAAACACCATTTAAAATGAACAAAATTTTCATCATTATAAAAAGAGAATATCTCTCTCGAGTTAAAAAAAGATCATTCCTAATATTAACTTTTTTAACTCCTGTTTTAATCGCTGGTATTTATGCATTCATGATTTGGATGATGCTTAAAGACGATACCGAGAAAAGAACCATTGCTGTTATTAATGAGTCGCAATTGGTAGAGCCTGTTAAAAGCGCGGATTTCACGACTTTCAAATACTTAAACGACACCAGTTTTGAAGATGCGAAATCACAAATGGAAGAAATGGATTACTATGCCATTCTTGTAATTCCTGAGAATATTCTGGATAGTAAAATGGCCGAATTATTCTCGGACAAACAGGTAACAATAGAAGTGAAATCGGAGGCTGGCTCGCAAATTAGAAATCATATTGAGAAAATAAAACGATCTAAAATAATCGCTCAAGCCGGAATGCCCGATTTGGAAGAGAAGCTTGCCGCAACAGAAACTCCAATTTCCATGAAAACCATCAAATTTGGTGAAGATGGAGAGGTGAAACAAAGTTCCACAGAGATTGCAATGGGAATTGGTTTTGTAGCCAGCTTTATAATTTACATGTTCATTTTCTTGTATGGAGTTCAAGTAATGCGTGGTGTAATCGAAGAAAAGACTAATCGCATTGTAGAAGTTATCATCTCATCGGTGAAACCATTTCAATTAATGATGGGAAAAATAGTTGGTGTTGCTATGGTTGGATTAACACAGTTTATTATGTGGATAATCCTATCAGGCGTAATCATCACGGTGGGTTCTGCACTAGTACTTCCCGGCATTGATATGGATTCTTTACAACAAGCTAAAACTCTTTCCGAATTACCTCAAGGCTCAACTTCTTTAGATGCCAATCAATTTAAGATGGCTCAAGAAATACTAGGTACTTTTGATCTCGGATATATTGCAGGAATTCTTGGTGCTTTTGTCTTCTTTTTCCTTGGTGGCTATTTATTATACGCAGCTCTTTTTGCCGCTGTTGGCAGTGCTGTTGATAATGAAACAGAAACACAGCAATTTATGATACCAATAACCATACCTCTGGTGTTGGCTTTGTACATTGGTTTTGCAGTCGCCCGAAATCCAGAAAGCAGCTTGGCTTTTTGGGGATCAATGATTCCTTTTACCTCGCCAATTGTAATGTTGGTAAGAATTCCTTTTGGAGTTCCAATTTGGGAATTATTGTTATCAATGACTATACTAATTGGTACATTCTTACTAATTACCTGGATCGCTGCCAAAATATACCGAACCGGAATTTTGATGTATGGTAAAAAAGTTTCTTACAAAGAAATTTGGAAGTGGTTGCGTTATCACAATTAAAAATAAACAGCATAAACATTGTAAATGCCTCATTTTATGAGGCATTTTTCACAAATTACGATCTGAAATAATTTTTAAGAGAACTTTAAAAGTTAAAAAATACTATCATCGGAATATCCTGGTCAAAAATTATAAATCGAGAACAAAGTTTTTAGTATCTTCGGTTTTGCATTGACACTTGTTAAAGTTAAATAGCTTTTTCAAGAAACACAAATCAATCAGACAATTAACTCAACTCAAATAGTAATTCATGCGAATTTCTGTAATAGATTTAGGAACGAATACATTTAATTTGCTTGTTGCCGAGTGGGATGAAACAGGAATCCCAAAAATTCTGAACCGTTCAAAATATGCAACAAAAATAGGGCAAGGCGGAATCAACAACAACATCATCACCGATGAAGCCATCATAAGAGCGCAAAATGCCTTTGATACGATAACAGAAATATCAAATCAATTTGAGGTATCTAAAACAATTGCATTCGCAACTTCGGCTATAAGATCAGCAGAGAATGGGGCCGCTTTTGTGGAAATGATAGAAGAAAAATACCATATCGATATTGAAATTATTTCGGGAGACAGAGAAGCCGATTTGATTTTTACCGGAACAAAAAAGGCCATTGAATTAAATCATGAAGTTGTTGCAATACTTGATATTGGTGGCGGTAGTAACGAGATAATCATAGCAAATAACGAAAAGGTATTTTGGAAAAACAGTTATCCTTTGGGAATGACTCGTTTATTGGAGAAATTCAATCCTACTGATCCTATTAATAAAAATATGGTGAAGGATATTGAACTGTTTCTAAAAGAAGAAATGTCCGATTTATTTGAAGCTTTAGACATTCACTCTGTTAAAACATTAATTGGATCCTCGGGTTCATTCGACACATTCAAACAAGTATTGGTAGCTAACACTCCAGGAATAAATGGTTTTCCAACAAGCCATTTTGAAATTAAACTAAAAGATTTTTTCAAATTACATCAGGTATTTTTGGCTTCAAGTCTTGAAGAAAGGAAACAAATGCCAGGAATGGATCCTGTTCGTGTTGAATTAATAGTTATTGCCAGTATTTTCATTAATTATCTGTTTAAAGAAGCCGGATTTAGTAAATTATTCCAATCTTCTTTTTCTCTTAAAGAGGGAGCTCTTTTTGAATTTATTGAAAAAAGTACCCATCCAACAGATAAAAATCTATCTGTTGAAACAAAAAAGTAAGCATGTCCAAAATTCTAATCATCGACGACGAAAAAAGTATTCGTAATACCCTTAAAGAAATATTGAGTTACGAAGATTATGAAGTAAGTCTTGCCGAGAACGGTCTTGAAGGCATAGAATTAGCGAAAACAGATGAGTTTGATGTTATTTTGTGCGACATAAAAATGCCACAAATGGATGGAATCGAAGTTCTTGAAAAAACCCAAGAACTTCAATTAGATACTCCTGTTATCATGATTTCGGGACATGGAAATATTGACACTGCCGTTGATGCCATAAAAAAAGGAGCCTTTGATTTTCTTGAGAAACCTCTGGATTTGAATCGTATTTTGATTACGATCCGAAATGCCATGGATAAATCGAAGCTAATCACAGAAACCAAAGTTCTGAAACGAAAGGTTAGTAAGAAATATGAAATGATTGGCTCTTCGGGTGTATTGGAATCGGTTAATCAAATGATTGACAAAGTTGCTCCTACTGATGCAAGAGTTCTAATTACAGGTCCTAACGGAACTGGGAAAGAACTGGTTGCTCATCGCATTCACGAGCAAAGTAACCGTTCTAAATGTCCGTTTATTGAAGTTAACTGTGCTGCCATTCCTTCGGAATTAATAGAAAGTGAACTTTTCGGTCATGAAAAAGGATCTTTTACCTCGGCAATAAAGCAGCGTAAAGGAAAATTTGAACTTGCTGATGGAGGAACTCTTTTTTTGGATGAAATTGGAGACATGAGTTTATCTGCACAGGCAAAAGTTTTACGAGCCTTGCAGGAAAATACAATTACCCGTGTTGGAGGAGACAAAGAAATAAAGGTAAACGTTAGAGTTATTGCGGCTACCAATAAAAATCTGGCAGAAGAAATTGAAAACAATAATTTCCGTGAAGATTTATATCATCGATTAAGTGTAATCTTAATTTCTGTTCCTACATTAAACGAGAGAACAGAAGATATTCCTATGTTAGCAAATCATTTTATTGAAACGATTTGCGGAGAAATGGGAGTACCACAAAAAAGTATTGATGAAGAAGCAATAAGCGAATTGCAAAAAATCAATTATACTGGAAATATACGTGAATTCAGAAATATTATTGAACGATTGATCATTCTGGGCCAAGAAAGTATTTCGGTACAGGATGTAAAATCCTATACCAAATCTTCAAGCTGATTATGAGAACCGAATCTGATTTTATAGGACAAAGGGAAATTCCAAAGGATGCTCTTTGGGGAATTCATTCTCTTCGGGCTAAAGAAAATTTTCCAGACCAAACTGCCTTTCATAAAGAGTGGTTTATGGCAATTGGTATCGTAAAGCAGGCCTGTTACCAAACTTATTCCAGTTTTCTAAAGGCGATTCAAGACAAATTTCCGAATGAAAAATTTCCTTTTAAATTGATCGAATCCAATTTAATTGAAGAATTGGAAAAGGTCTCTATTGAAATTAATGAAGGAAAACATTTCGAACATTTTATTGTACCGGCAATTCAAGGTGGTGCCGGCACAAGCATCAACATGAATGTAAACGAGATAATTTCCAATCGCACACTTCAAAAACTTGGGAAACCTGCCGGTTCATATCAAGATATTGATCCTTTCGAGCATGCAAATGTATTTCAGTCTACCAACGATGTTATTCCAACGTCCTTAAAGGTCGCGGCTATCCGTCTGTTACAAGAACTGGAAGAGTCGATCAACAGTCTTCGCATGGAGGTGGAAAAGACTGAAAGCAAATACCGAAATGTATTGCGACAAGGCTATACTCAAATGCAAGCGGCTGTTCCTTCCTCTTACGATAAATTATTCAGTACCTACAACAATGCTCTTTCGAGAGATTGGTGGAGAGTATCAAAGTGTTTCGAACGAATTAAAGAAGTTAATTTAGGTGGTGGTGCAATCGGAACGGGATTATCAATTCCTCGATTTTTTATCATGGAAGTCGTTCCAAACCTTCAAAAATTAACAGGACTACCCATAACCCGATCAGAAAACCTATCTGATGCAACTGCAAATCAGGATTCTTTTGTTGAGGTTCACGCAACTTTAAAAGCACACGCTGTAAATTTGGAAAAAATGGTTGCTGATCTTCGTTTACTAGGATCTGATTTATTTGTGAACCGCGAAGTGCATTTACCACAAAAACAGGTCGGTAGTTCTATAATGCCTGGAAAAATAAATCCGGTAATTCCTGAGTTTGTAATTAGTGTTGCTCATAAGGTTTACGCCAATGATGTGATGATTAGCAGCCTTTGCGGACAAGGATGTTTGGAACTAAATGCTTATTTACCTTCTATTGGCCATGCTTTGCTCGACAGCATTAAATTACTAATTGCGGCCAACAATAGTCTTGCTGAAAATTTATTTCACAAATTGGAAATAATATCCAAGCCAATTGAGGAAGGTATTTTAAAAAATCCTTCTGTAGCAACTGCATTATCGCCATATATTGGATATCATCAGGCAGCCAAGCTTGCCAAAGAAATGAAAATGAATCAATTCTCTATACGTGAAGCCAATGCCAAACTAAATTTAGTTACGGAAGAATTACTGAGCAAACTAATTCAACCAGAAGAATTACTGAAAATGGGATTTCGAATTGGGGAAATTTTGAACAAATAACTGATTACTCCTCATTGATAACTGTTAACTGAAAAACATGGGAAGAGAAAGACGTCCTCATATTGGAATTTTTGGAAGAAGAAACAACGGGAAAAGTACTTTAATTAATTTTCTTGCAGGACAAGATATTGCCATTGTTTCGGATGTTGCCGGAACAACTACCGATCCTGTTAAAAAATCTTTCGAAATCACAGGATTCGGCCCTGTTATTTTGATTGATACCGCAGGAATTGATGATACAGGTGAGTTGGGTGAGAAACGAATTACAAAAACCAATCAAACCATAAAAATTATAGATCTCGCTATTCTGGTTATCGCTCAAAATACCTTTGGCGATTTTGAATTGGGTCTTATCGAGAAGTTCAATAAACAAGATGTTCCATTCATAGCGGTACACAACAAAGAAGATCTTGAACTATTAAATCAGCAAACAACTAATTTGTTGAAACAGAATGGCACGAAAGACATTCTTCATTTTTCCAATTCCAGAGCCAACATAGAACCCATTGTAAAAAGTATAAAAACAACGATTCCTGAATCCGCATATACCACTCCTTCCCTCTTGGGCGATTTGATATCCTACGGTGATATTGTTCTTTTAATTACGCCCATTGATATTGAAGCTCCTGAAGGAAGATTAATTCTGCCACAGGTTCAGGCAATAAGAGACATACTGGATAATGATGCAGTATGCATTGTTTTAAAAGAGCGGGAAGTTGATGCTTTTTTACGAAAAACAGGAATTAAACCAAAACTGGTCGTTACCGATAGTCAGGTATTTTTAAAAGCGGGAGCTTCGATTCCATCGGATATTGCTTTAACAAGTTTCAGTATCATGCTGGCACACTTTAAAGGAAACTTTAATGCCTATTTAAAAGGAACACCAAAAATATCGGAACTGGTTGATGGTGATAAGGTTTTATTGTTAGAAAGTTGCACTCATCACAGCTCTTGTGATGATATTGGCAGGGTAAAAATCCCTCGCTGGATTTCGAACTTCACTGGCAAGAAACTAGAGTTTGTTGTAACTGCCGGACTTGATGAAATTCCGGGAGAAATATCAGATTACGCTCTTTTGATTCAATGTGGCGGATGCATGATTACACCAAAACAGTTGGGTAACCGACTTCAACCTGCCATTGATGCAGGAATACCCGTGACAAATTACGGAATGGCAATTGCTTACGTTCAGGGAATTTACAATCGTGCAGTTGCTCCTTTTGCCAAAACAAGGGAATCAAATACAGACTATCTTTAGCAGTATTCTAGATAAAAAGACAAACCGAAAGCCCAAACAATAAGAACATGAAAAATTTATTTTTAGTATCTCTTTTCATCTCAATCAGTATTTTCAAGGCTAATTCACAAGAAAAAGAATTTGTTCTATCAGGAATGATAGGTGGCATTCAGGATGAAACATTATTTCTTTATCAGGAAACCGGAGAAAACGTAATATTGCTTGATTCTGTAATGACTAAAAACGGTGAATTTCAATTTTCAGGAAAAATGGAACACCCTTTTGTTGCTCAAATCGGATTGGCTAAAAGCAGGCGGGCTAAGATTTTCTTATCCCCATCAAAAATGAATCTTTTAGTTCATAAAGATGAATTAAAAGATGATTTTTTAAGCAAAAAACTTACTGGTTCTGAAACTCAAAACAGATACGAAGATTATGAATTTAAACTGCAAACAAACAATCATGAAAAATTAAAAATAGCCAATGATCTTGAACTGCGCGAAGTTTATTCCGATTCAATTAAAAAAAACACCTTACTTGCGAAGTACAAAAGACTGAACAAATTCAAGAAAGAATATTTTCACAATTACGCATCTTCACCGGTTGTTTCTTATTTAATTTTCCAGGAATATTTTGGGGCCAAGTGTAGTCTAGATGACGTAAAGGAGTACCTCAAAACTCTTAACATAGCCAACCCAAACGGCATGTATGTAAAAAATTTAAATAAACGTGTTGAAACAATAGAACAAATTTTCATGAAAAATGAATTCCCTGATCTTCGTTCAATTACGCTTAAAGGAAAAGAATTTAATTTTGCAGATCGAAAAGCAAAATATCACTTGTTTTATATCTGGAGAGCCTGGACACCTGATAAGAACAAATCGCATTATCAGGCTTTGAATCAATTGCAGATTAACTGTAAGACAACTGGTATTGAATTGGTTAGTCTGATTCGGAATTCATCTTACAACATGATTCCTGCAGAGGGGGCCAAAAAGTGGAAACAATGGCGACCAACGCTTGATCCATCGCATGAATATATCGAAATAGAAAGCATAGACAACAGTGTTGATCTTATTAAATATCTGGATCGTAATTTTCATGCATTCATAGTAAATTCCGAAGGTAAAATCCTTTATCATCAAACTACTTTTGATACCAATTTACTGATATCTGAACTTGCGAAGTTTGTTTCAATGCCTTAAAGATTATATTTTAGTTCTGATTAACTATATTTATAAGATTGATACCAGAAATAAACACTAACCATCTATGCCCAATAAACTACTTAAAGCCAAGGCTAATTTTGGTACTTTTCCTGTTTTCTTAACTGCAATATCAACTATTTTAGGTGCTATTTTATTCCTTCGTTTCGGCTGGGCTGTGGGAAATGTAGGCTTTATTGGCATGATTGGAATTATTATTTTGGGACATTTGGTTACCATCCCTACTGCAATGGCTGTAGCCGAAATTGCAACCAATCAGAAAGTATTAGGAGGTGGAGCTTACTATATTATTTCGCGATCTTTTGGTTTGAATATTGGCGCCGCCATTGGTATAACACTTTACCTTTCACAAGCCATATCTGTTGCCTTTTATGTGATCGCATTCGCAGAGGCATTCGACCCGCTTATTCAATGGATTGCTGATAATTACGGTTGGTTAATCTACGATAAAAGAGCAATTAGTATTCCAACCATGGCGCTCTTATCCGGACTATTTCTTAGCCGAGGTGCGAATTTGGGGATGAAAGCATTGTATGTGGTTGTGGGAATCTTAGGAGTGGCCTTAGCCCTATTTTTTCTTGGATCACCAGATGCTGCTCCAAAGGAAATGGTCATGGATGCAACCATTGATAATCCCAAAAGTTTCTTCTATGTATTTACCATTATTTTCCCAGCATTTACAGGCTTAGCAGCAGGATTAGGGCTCTCAGGAGATTTAAAGAACCCACGAAAATCGATACCTCAAGGAACCATCTGGGCAACCGTTGCCGGGCTTGTTATTTATCTGTTTGCCGCCTATAAATTTACGGTATCTGCCAGTCCGGAAGATTTGGTAAGCGACCAGCTTATTATGCGTAGAATTGCCATCTGGGGACCAATTATCCCAATAGGTTTGGCTGCGGCTTCAATCTCCTCTGCATTAGGTTCTATAATAGTAGCCCCCCGAACCTTACAAGCAATTGGCATGGATGATATCTTCCCTCAACAAGGTTTGAATAAATGGTTAAAATCCGAAAACAGAAAGAACAATGAACCAATTAATGCATCTGTAATATCAATAATTATTGCCTTTGTGTTTGTTTTTATTGGTGATGTGAATTTTGTTGCTCAAATTATATCGATGTTCTTCATGGTTACCTATGGCGCCATTTGCTTGATCTCTTTTTTAGAGCATTTTGCTGCAGATCCTTCTTATCGTCCAACATTCCGATCAAAATGGTACTTATCTTTATTGGGTGCAATTCTGTCCTTTTGGATCATGTTTCAAATGAACATGGGCTATGCTATTTTATCATTATTGATAATGGGAGGTATCTATTACGGATTTAACGTTACATCGAAAGGTCAAAGAGGACTTGCCAAACTATTTAGAGGCGTTGTTTTTCAGTTGAGCAGATATCTGCAAATATTTGCTCAAAGGGCAGAGAGAGGTGATAGAGAATTAAGTTGGCGACCTTTCGCCATCTGCATCTCCGAAGACTCCTTTAAACGTCGTTCAGCCTTCGATTTGCTTCGATGGATATCTTACAAATACGGATTTGGAACCTACATTCATTATTTGGAAGGCTACTTAAACGAAGAAACCAATCTTGAATCGAAAAAAGTAATGAATCGACTGATTAATCTGGCGTCGGGAAGCAAAAACAAAGTTTACCTCGACACAATCATCAGTCCTTCGATGACATCAGCTATTGCACAGGTTATGCAATTATCTGGAATTTCGGGCACAGGATACAACACCATCTTATTTGAATTTTCGAGAACTAAAGCTCAGCGATTAAACTATGTAATAGACAATTACAATCTGCTTAAATCTACCGATTTTGATGTTTGCATTCTAAATACATCATACAAAGGATTTGGTTATCACAAGGAAGTTCATGTTTGGATTGGAGCCGAAGATCTTGAAAATGCAAATTTGATGATATTACTCGCTTACATCATTCAGGGACATCCCGATTGGAAAAAAGGAACAATCAAGATTTTTGCAATATACCCCGAAGATCAACTAGATACTCAGAAGGAAATATTGCTGGGATTAATCAAATCTGGACGATTACCGATTTCGCCAAGCAACGTTGAGCTAATTAATGCCAACGATGCGAATAAGAAACAAGTAATTATGAAACATTCGATGGATGCTGATTTAAGTATTCTTGGATTTAATCATGAAGATGTTGAAAAAGAAGGAGCCGAATTATTCACTGGCTTCGAAGACATGGGAAATATTCTCTTTGTAAGTTCATATAAGGAAAAAAATATTAAATAATGGCTGATTTTTTAAAAGCAACAGATGATTTAGGGCGTGAAATAAATATTCCTTTCCCTCCTAAAAGAATAATATCTACAGTGCCATCAACAACCGAATTTTTGTTTGATTTAGGCATAGGCGACAGAGTCATTTCCAGAACCAAATTTTGCAAATACCCAGCAGATAAAATAGCTAAACTTCCTAATATTGGTGGCCCTAAAGACTTATACTTTGATAAAATCAGGTTACTCGATCCCGACTTAATATTGGCCAACGAGGAGGAAAACAGCAGGATTCAAATAGAAGAGTTAGCTAAAGAATTTCCAGTTTATGTATGCAAAGTTCGCAATTACGATGAAGCTCTTCAAAATATATTGAATACAGGTAAAATAGTTGGCGCTGAGCCAAAATCACATGAAATAGCCAATAAAATTCATGCCAGGTTTAACCAATTACCGATCAATTCGAATTCATGTTCTGTACTTTACTTGGTGTGGAAAGACCCATATATGGCAGTTGGGAAAGACACATTCATTAATTCGATGATTGAAAAATGTGGATTTAGAAATGCCATTGAAGATATTGATTCAAGATATCCAAAACTAAGTAAGGAAGAAATTATTGATCTTAATCCTGACCTGATCTTTTTATCATCAGAGCCATTTCCTTTTACTAAGAAACATATACAAGATATTCAAAACTTGTTACCAAACACCAAAATTGAACTGGTTGATGGGGAAATGTTCTCCTGGTTTGAATCTCATCTACTTAAAGCAGGAACGTATTTTAATGATTTAAATCAAAAAATAAACTCTTAGTCAAAGCAAAACTCATTACAATAATTCTTACTATTTTTGCCTAGTACTTAAAATCTATTTAATGAAACACATTGCCATATTCCCGGGTTCATTTGACCCTTTTACCATAGGCCACGAATCAATTGTAACCAGAGCATTGCCTTTATTTGATAAAATCATCATATGCATCGGATACAATTCAGAAAAGGAACAGTTTTTCCCTATTGAAAAGCGAATTCAGTGGATAAAAGAGGCATTTGGGAACAATCCAAAGATTGAGGTAGAATCATTTTGCGGATTAACGGTCGAATATTGCCAATCTAAAAATGCAAAATTTATACTGCGCGGACTTAGAACTGCTGCCGATTTTGAATACGAAAGAGCCATTGCTCAAATCAATAAAAAAATGGTTCACGAATTGGAATCCATATTTCTGTTAACCACTTCTGAGCATACTCCTATTACTTCAACCATTGTAAGGGATATCATCCGCCATGGTGGAGATGCCTTGCAGTTTTTACCCAAAGTGAAAGATCCTGAAGCCTACCAAATAAAATAATAGCCTTATGTCTAAATTCATCAAGATACTCGTCATTATTTCTATTTTAGCTGGTGCTTGGATGCTTATTGCTCCAAATTACCTTAGAACAAGTCTGATTTACTGGTATGCCAATATTGATGATTACACCATTTTTGAAAATAAAGAAGTATCAGTCGAAAATGGTGAAGACTGGCCGGAAGATTCAGCCTATAACGAGTATAAGCTTGACTCTGTTGATCGGGCTTATCTTGAAGATCACGAAACGGTAGCCTATTTGGTAATTCAGGATGGCAAAGTATTATATGAAGAATATTGGGATGAATACGGTACAGAATCACTTTCGAATATTTTTTCAGCTACAAAAAGTATCGTTAGTTTACTAATTGGTATTGCTATTGATCAAGGAAAAATTAATTCGATAAATGATCCCATCGGCAAATATCTTAACGAATTTTCAGGAGATAAACGAGGTGATATAACAATTAAAAATTTGCTTACCATGAGCTCTGGTTTAGACTGGGATGAAGCATACAGCAGCCCAACATCAATCACAACTAAAGCCTATTATGGTAAAAATCTAAGAGAAGTTTCAACCGATCAGCAATTAGTTGAAAAACCTGGAGTTCGGTTTAGATACCAAAGTGGCAACACCCAACTTTTAGCTTTTATTGTTGAAGAAGCAACAGGTGAAACCATTTCCAAATATGCCGAACGGATGCTTTGGAAGCCAATGCAAGCAACTCAAGCAGCACTTTGGAGTGTGGATAAAAAAGATGGAGATGAAAAAGCGTTTTGTTGCTTCAACTCCAATGCCAGAGATGTGGCTCGTTTTGGACAACTGATCTTAAACAAGGGAAGCTGGAATGGAGTACAGTTAGTTTCGGAGGCTTATATTCAGGAAGCAACAAAACCTGCATCTTATCTTTTAAATGAAGATAAAACCGAAGCTTTAAATTTTTATGGCTTTCAATATTGGGTTCTTCCTTATTCGAGAATGAATATTCCATACATGAGAGGACATCGCGGTCAGTACATTTATAGTATTGCTGAAAAAAATGCAGTTGTTGTTCGTTTAGGAAAACAAAAAGACAAAATTAAACAAGGACAGATCACTTTGGATATTCCCAAATATATAGACATCGCACTGAAGATAATCAAGTAAATACATCACAAATCATTTGCCTAAATGAGAACACTTCTACTATTGTTTTTGTCGCTCAGCTTAATTTCTGTCTCTTTGGCAGATAATGTGCGAATATATGGTACAAATACAAGTTATGCAGGATCAAAAATTGAGATTAAGTATCATGCTGATGTATTTACCTACTCAGAAAAAATAGTTGCAGAATTTGAAGTTCAGGCTGATGGAAGCTTTTCGATTAATTTCGATTTGAACGAAGTTACCTTAGTATTTCTACCTCTAGGTGTTTACAAAGGATATCTATATTTAGAGCCAGGCAAGGAGTACGAAATCAAATTACCTCCTAAAAAAGATTTATCCCCCGTTCAAAAACTAAATCCTTTTTTTGAACAGGAAGAGCTTCTCATTGGTGTTGCGAATACCGACTCAAAAGACATTAACATCCTAATTCGTGAACTGGATGACAAAATAGATTCTTTTATTAATCAGAACTTTAACAAGATTTACAGAAAAAAAGAGAATTCTGTAGGTATTGCTTTCACAGAAGAACTAAAATCGGAATACAAGGATGTAAAGAACAGCTTTTTTGAAGATTATCTAAGATATCGTTTGGGATTTATAGAATACCTTGCCTATCCAAGTTCGTTTGTTAAAATTGAAGAAAAGTATTTTGAAAATCAAGAGGTGAAACTAAACAATTCGGCCTATACTAGTTTGTACAAAAAGCAATATGGTAATTTTCTTACTGGATATTTTAGTCAATTGGAAAGTTCAGAACTATCCAATGCGTTAAAATCAGAAAATACTTATCGGGAT
The DNA here is from genome assembly GCF_002356295.1 of Labilibaculum antarcticum. Taxonomy (NCBI): domain Bacteria; kingdom Pseudomonadati; phylum Bacteroidota; class Bacteroidia; order Marinilabiliales; family Marinifilaceae; genus Labilibaculum; species Labilibaculum antarcticum. The sequence continues at coordinate 1,578,398 of NZ_AP018042.1, forward strand.
ATTTATGAACTAATGCGGAACTATCCCGCTTATAAAAACACACAATTTAGAGAATTAATTATTGCAACATCTGTATTTGATGCATATACCCGAAAATTTTATGGACGAAACAAAACTATCGAAATTCTATCTCAAATAAAGGAGCATAGTACGAACCAATACAATCATGATTTGTGCGAAAACTACATCAGAAAAATCACTCATCTGCAAATAAATTACCCTGCTCCTGATTTCTCGATTGGGGAATACAAACTGGAAAATTACAAAGGGAAATATCTGTATCTGAATTTCTGCAACACTGAAAGTTATCCTTGTTTACAGGATTTTAAAGAAATAACAAAACTGAAAAAACAATTTGGTGAGCACATCGAATTTTTAAGTATTGCCTGCGATTGGGATGTAATCAAGTATCTTGATTTTGAATCAAAAAAGAATCTTGACTGGCCAATTATTCATATTGGAGATCAACAACATTTGCTTGAAGAGTACAATGTGAAAGCCTTTCCGACTTACATTCTTATCAATCCTGAAGGCAAAATAATGAAAGCTCCTGCTCAAGGTCCAAAGGAAAATATTCAATTGGAATTCATCAAGATTGCCAGAGATGCAGTTAGAAAGGCTTACAAAAAATAATGGTCGGGAGTTCCGAGATCCATTAAATTGTGGTGAAAAACGGCTTTACTCCACCTGAGAAATTGCTACTTTTTTAAATTTCAGTTTTAAATTCACAGGCGTAATATTTTTTAAATTGTCGGACACAGGACATCTATCCTCAATTGCCTCTAACCATTTAGTTAGTTGCTCTTTACTGGCATCACAATCAGGCTCAATAGCTACTTCAATTCCCTTATAACCTGCTCTCTCATCGAATGAAGTTCCAAAAAGACGGTTAGGGTTTAGATCTCCGGCCATCTTTATTTTAACCGATCGTAATTCTATATCCATTTCCTTGGCAATTACATGAGCCATCACATTAATACAACCACAAAAAGCAGCAAGAATATATTCAACAGGACTAGCTCCTTCATTTGTACCTCCCAAGTCTGCGGGCTCATCAATAATAATTTCAAACCCTCTTGCTTTAACAACTGTTTTGGTTGGGTTTTCGCTATGCGCTTGTACTCTAAATTTTAAATCAGACATTTCTTTATAATTTTATTATTCAAACCTATTAATCACTTTAAAAATGCCACAACTTCAGTAAGGATAAAACTATTAGACGAAGTATAGAATCACTATATTTGGTGGAATTTAGCATCATTTCCGAATACTTTTTGAAACAAATTAATTTCTATTAATGAATTTTGAATATCAAGCCGAAAGGTATCACACAGACCAAGAGTTAATTAGTGCGCACGATTGTTTCAAGGCCTTAACTCCTGATCAAAAAATAATGGTGGAAAACTCCACCACTCTACTTCAATTTACAAAAGGAGAAACAATCATTAAGCAAGGTTTTGTGGCATCTCACATTTTGTATCTCGAAAAAGGTTTGGTAAAACTCGATGTCACTAATGATTCTAAAATTTCGACACTAAAACTATTGGGTGATGATTCATTTATTGGGATTGTTTGCAGTTTTGCCTGTAAAAGTCTTGATTTTTCGGCTGTAGCACTTGAGGACACAAGCATAAAAATGATAAATATGGATGTGTTTTTAAGTCTGATAAAAGAGAATGGCGAATTTGCACTTAAACTAATTCGGCACATGTCTTCAAACACAAATAGTATGGTTCATCGTACGAGTCGGTTGTACAACAAGAATGTTGAGGGTTCTCTTGCGTTAATATTGCTCGAATTAAGTGAAATTTATCACAGTGCCGAATTTACCTTACCAGTCACCAGAATTGGTCTTGCCTCATTGGCAGGCTGCTCAAAAGAAAGCACAATAAACACTCTTGCTAAATTTCACACTGATTTAATTATCGAAATAAAAGACAAACACATCAAAATTCTAAACCCCGAAAATTTAAAATTGATTATCAAAAATGGATAATCCCGGTGAAGTGAACTTCCTATTTCTCATTCACAACCTCTAAAATAGAGGCATAGGTATTTGCTTTGAATTCGTCCAATTTATCCGGCGAAAGCCATTTTACTTCCTGTATGTCCTCTTCGGTTTGAGGAACCGGAGTTTCTGAACCTGAGTAGCTCATTTGGTACCAATAGGTGCGTTTCAGAATGTGTTTATCCTTCATCCAATAAGTATGATAGGTGGAATTTAGTTCCTTTTCAATTTTCAAATCAGTAACACCACACTCCTCCTCTACTTCGCGCACTGCGGCCTCGCGAACCGACTCGCCTTTTTCTACCTTCCCTTTGGGTAAATCCCATTTTTCGAGTCGGTAAATTGCAAGAATTTGCTGATTAGGATTGAACACTTTTCCACCGGCGGCTTCGATGTATTTAAAACAGGATACAAAGTGCTGAAAAAGAAGATCCAAATCTTCAGCAACAATAAAAATGGCTTCCTTACTTTCATCTTCATCAAACTCAAGAATGAGACCTTCCAAAGACTGGTCTTCGATCCAGGCATAAACCATTCCCTCGAAATTTACACTCTCACTTTTATCTCCTAAAAAAATGATTCGATCTTTAAAAAATACTTTATACATTTGCGGTAGATTTTTAAAAAACGCAGAAAAACACAATCAACTGAATTTCCGCTTTTTGAATTCGTTTAACAATCCATAAATCCATTGAAAGAATGCAAGACACTGCCAAACAAGTCGCTGAATATTTGCTGCAAATAAAAGCAATTAAACTAGAACCGACAAACCCTTTTACATGGGCTTCGGGATGGAAGTCGCCAATTTATTGCGATAACCGTAAAACACTTTCGTATCCTGAAGTTAGAACCTACATTAAAAAAGCTTTTGCAGAAGCAGTATTGGCAAAATATCCTGACGTGGAAGTTATTGCAGGTGTTGCAACAGGAGCAATTGCACTAGGTGCTTTGGTGGCTGAAGAAATGAATCTACCAATGGTTTACATTCGTTCATCCGCGAAAGCCCACGGAATGACCAACCTAATTGAAGGTGAAATTAAGGCAGGACAAAAAGTTGTAGTTATTGAGGATTTAATTTCGACCGGCGGCAGCAGTTTAAAAGCTGTGGAAGCATTGCGCGAAGCAAATTGCGAAGTGTTGGGGATGCTAGCTATTTTCACTTACGGTTTTAAAACCGCAACGGATAATTTCACCGCAGCAAACTGTAAATTAGACACATTGAGTAATTACAACGTGATGATCGATCGTGCTCAGGAAATAGGATACATTAAAGCAGAAGATGTAGATCAGTTAAAAGAATGGAGAAAAGATCCGGCAAACTGGAGAAAATAGGCGCCCATTTTTTATAAAAAACAATAGCTAAAAGAGAGTATTTCTTCGCGAATACCCTCTTTTGCACTCTAAAGGAGAAAAAGATAAATGTCGACAACAAAAATAATTAGTGAAGTAAAAAAGATTCCACATACAGTAACTGATGTATACGGTTTCTTTTCTGATTTCAGAAAAATTGCCAATATATTCGAACTGGCTGCCAACAACCCTCAGGTTCAGGAACAAATCGAAACTCAGGCAAAGAAAAAGGTAGATTTCAAAGAATACATTGAGCATTGGGAAGCTACTGAAAACAACTGCACTTTCGTGATTAAAGGTTTTGGTGAGGCCGGACTGGAATTTGTTGAGAAGGAAGAAAACAAAATGCTGAAAATGACTGGATATGGCAGAAGTCCTTTCGAATTCTATATTTGGATTCAATTGGTTGAAAAAGATGCTTACGATACCAGAATCAAACTGACCGTTCATGCGGAGTTGAATGCCATGATGAAAATGATGCTAAAAAAGAAACTGGAAAAAGGAATTGATCAATTGGTTGAAGGTCTTACACGAATACCGTACAATATGCTTCAAAATATTGAATCGTAAGAAATCTCTTTCTAAAGCTGTTGAAAATCTCAACAGCTTTTTTGTGCATTTCATTTTTTTAGATAGCTTTGTTTTAAATGATTCTAAATAGAAGACATCGAATTTTGGCTTGGTTTTTATCATTGGCTTTTGCATTGCCAATACTGATAAAAACCCAACATGTACTGTTCCCAAATCACGAACATCACTTTCATTCGTGTTCAAACAACACGACTGCGATTGAGGATATTTGTGAGATTCTAGCGTTCGATTATTTCTTCTTTACACCGGCAGATATTGCAATTATTCCTGTCTCTGTAGTTTTAAAATTCGAAAATCCAAGAGTCGAATCAACCCAAAAACCGTATTACGCATCAAAGCTTCCCTATAGTTTAAGAGCTCCACCGATTATCGTAGGTTAAATTTATTGATCTGATTGAAAAATATCAGAAGATATACTGTGGATGAGTTTTTCAAAAGCTCATCTAGTAAATCTATGTGTTTTAAATTTCACTATAAAAATCAATATAACTCTACGATATCATGATACGATATATCTTGGCAATATTTATTCTATTGCCTCAATTCACCTATGGTTTGGGTGAACTAAAAAACAATAAACTGAATGGAAAAATCACTGATCAAGATAATGGAATAGGACTTCCAGGGGTTAGTATATTTATTCCCGAACTGCAAAAAGGAACAGTTAGTGATACTAATGGTTCCTACCAACTTGAAAATTTGCCCAATGGCAAAATCACCGTTCAGTTTTCCTCCATTGGTTACGAAAGTTCTATTAATACGGTCTCGATAGCAAAAGAAAATACGGAATTGAACATTAGCTTGCCTTTCACTTCGGTTACTACACAAGACGTTGTTGTTTCGGGCGGTTTTCCTTCATCACAACACGAAAACACCGTTAAAATTTCAGTGCTTTCCAACAAAGAATTGGAAATGCTGTCAACACCATCTTTGGGTGAAAAATTAGCAAGTATACCAGGGGTTGATGTAATCTCCCGAAGTCCTGGCGTTAGCACTCCGGTAATTCGCGGGCTTTCCTTGAACAATATCCTATTCTTAAATAACGGTGTGCGTTTGGAGAATTTTCAGTTTTCGACTGATCATCCATTTTTGATTAACGAAGAGGGAGCTGATCATATCGAAGTAATTAAAGGTCCGGCATCTCTGCTTTATGGATCGGATGCCATGGGAGGTGTGATAAATATCGTGCGCGAGAAACCAGCACCTGCCAACACTTTAAAAGCAGATATCTCAAGCGAATACCACAGTGCAACTCATGGATATTCGACCAACATAGGGGTGAAATCTTCTCAAAAAAACTGGTTTTGGATGTTGCGTATGAATCAACAATCACACAAAGACTATAAAGATGGAAAAGGTGATTACGTTCCCAATACCCGTTTTAATTCAAATGGAGTGCAATTGGGTTTAGGCCTACAAAATAATTTTGGGAGTTTTAAAATTTACTACGACTACATTCAACCCAAACTTGGCATGACCAATGAGGAATCAATAGAAGTGGTAAATCCTGGCAATCGGAAAAATTATTATTGGTATCAAAATTTGACTCAACATTTAATTTCGTCGAGAAACCGGCTATTTATCGGTAACTATAAACTTGAATTAAATGCAGCTTACCAGTTCAATCAAAGAAGATTAAACGGTAATCCTGAAAACGCTATTTTCAGGTTAGTAGATATGGATTTAAATACTTTTACATACGATGGTAAATTGTATTTCCCAAGCTCTGAATCGAGCGAATATCTAATAGGAATTCAGGGAATGCATCAATCCAACACAAATCATGAAGCTCCAAACCATATTATTCCAAATGCTCAAACAGATGATTTCTCCGTTTTTTCCCTTTTAAAGAAAGAAATAAATATTGTAAATCTTCAATTAGGACTAAGATATGACCATCGGGCATTATATGTACCCGAACAAGTTGCCGCAGGACATTCTCACGATGAAGCGGTAGTGAATGGTGAACATGAAGAAGAGGTCGTTCATATCAATCGAAATTTCGACAACTTAAATGCATCACTAGGAGCTACATTTCAGATTACAAATGATTTGCTTATGCGCGCCAATTTAGCAACAGGTTATCGTGCACCAAATTTGGCAGAATTAACGCAGCATGGTTTACACGGAAATCGATTTGAAGAAGGGAATCCTGAGCTGTATCCTCAAAAAAGTTTGGAATCCGATTTGGGAGTTCACTATCATACCAATAGTCACAATATCGATTTTTCGCTTTTTTACAACAAGGTATACGATTACATTTATATGGCACTAACCAATGAACTTGCGCCTGAAGGAAGCGGTTTTGTATATTCATACCAACAACAAGATGCCAAATTGTATGGTGGTGAACTGTCTATTAATGTAGCACCAACATCTTTTTTAAAATTACATTCGGACTACGCCATGGTGATTGCAAAACAAAATGATAATGGCCATTTGCCTTTTATTCCTCAGCACAAGCTAAATACTTCTGTTCGATTATTTGCTAAAGGAAATCAAACATTTACATCTCCTTTCATCAGCTTAAGCTGGAAACATGCATTTAAACAGAATCATCCTTCACAATTTAAAAGTGAAACATCTGCTTACGACTTAATTGCAATTCAGACAGGAACAGATTTTCAATTAGCGAAGTATCAAACGAGTTTAGTCCTTAGTGCAAATAACCTTTTCAATGAGACATATATCGATCATTTATCGAGTTTGAAGCCCTTAAATTACTACAATCCAGGAAGAAACGTTAGTATTAAATTTTCTGTAAAATTCTAAACAGGCAACAAAGAGGTGGGCTAACGAATAAAGCTCACCTCTTTGAAATTATAAATGCGCTCTCCTTTATTGGCCCTAACCCGCAATTGTCCGTATTCAGTAATACCTACAATTTCACCCTCAAACTCTCCAAGTTCATCCGAAAACAGATGTGTCTCGTTCATCCAATACATCGCTTTCAAATAATCCCTCTCTTGTTCTTCTGATTTCTCATCCTCCAATTGAAAATATCGGTTTTCTATGCATCTCAACAATTTTGTCAGTTCTTTGTCCAAATCATACTCCTTATGGGTTTTAATTGCCAATGAGGTTGGATTAGGAGCATCAGAGATAAATTTGATCTGATTTATATTTAAACCCAAACCACAAATACTATGACTTAAGGTAGATCCCATTATTGAATGCTCGATTAAAATCCCTGCAATCTTCTCATTTCCAACATAAATATCATTTGGCCATTTAATTGAGACATCCTCTAAATATTCACTCAAATAATCGTATACTCCCAAGGAAATCACACAAGAAATTTGAAATTGATGTGGTATTGGAAGAAATTCAGGAGTAAGGATGATACTTATGGTAAGGTTTTTGCCACTTTCACTTTCCCAAACATTTGTGCGTTGTCCGCGGCCTTTTGTCTGACTTAATGTCAAAACGACAGTCCCGCCTGACGGCTTTTGCGTTTTAATTAAGCCTAATGCAAAATCATTGGTTGAATGCAATTCGCTTTTGCGTATCAATAGATTGGGATAAAATAAACATCGATTCATGAATAAAAATTATTAATTTCAAATAGATTAGGTATTCTGTTAACAAATGTTGAATTGGAAACTTTGGTAAAATTAATCATTACCTTGCATTATGAACCTTAAATATGAAATTTAGATTTCGTTCAACTTTTTAAGAAGTTATCAAGCAATAAAGCTTAAAAAGGGGTTTCTAACGAGAAAGTTAAATTCAACGAGAAACAAGAATAAGATCAAAAAGTTGACTTCTAATGAATTACTTCTAAATGCAATAAAATTTAGATCTAATTCAAATCTATTTTAAAAAGAAATTTTATTCGTTTGAAAAAAAATTATCTTTGTAATTAAAATATAAGTATGACAGATAAAAAGGGGAACACAACAGAAGAACTCGTTAAGACCTTAATTGAAGGATTGCATGAAAATAAAGCAGTAGATATAGTTAAGATTGACTTAAGAAAAATTGAAAGTTCTGTTTGCAAGTATTTCCTTATTTGCCATGGAACATCATCAACTCATGTTAACGGAATAGCCGTATCGGCAGAAGAGTATGTGAGAGAAAAAATTAATGAAAGGATGTGGAGAATAGAAGGGCAACAGAATTCGCAATGGATTTTATTAGATTATGCTGATGTTGTTGTACATATTTTCCAGAAAGAATACAGAGAATTTTATCGACTAGAAAGTTTATGGGCAGATGCTACTGTTACAAAAATTAAGAACGCATAGCCAATACTATAACCGTTAACTAAAAAGAATGACAGAGAATAATAATCAAAATAAATCTCCTTACCAAAAAGGAAAGAATGGCAATAGCATGCTTAAGCCACCAAAATTTAACGCATATTGGGTTTACGGATTAATTGCCGTAGCATTCATTGCTCTTAATCTTCTAAACATTGGGCAAAAACCACAGGATACCTCCTGGCAAAAGGTGAAAAATGAAATGCTTCACAACTCGGATGTTGACAGAATTGTGGTCGTTCGTAATCTTCTTGAAGTAAATGTTTTCCTCAAATCGGAAAGCCTTGACAAATATCCATCTCTTTTCGAAAGCAGTTTTGATTCCCCTTCAAAAGCAGGTCCTCATTACACTTTCCCAATTGGAACCATCGAACAATTTGCAGAGCAATTAAGCGAAGCTCAGGAGAATGTCTCTGATCTTGACCGAATTGAACCTGAGTACACTACTGAAGAAAATTATTTCGGTGATTTTATTGGCTGGATACTTCCATTCGCCTTAATTATTGGTATTTGGTTTTATGTATTCCGAAGAATGAGTAAAGGTTCCGGCGGAGGCGGCGGTGGAGGAAACATTTTTAACGTTGGTAAATCAAAAGCCAAAGTATTCGATAAAGAATCGAATGTCAATACTAACTTTAAAGACGTTGCTGGCTTAGCAGAGGCAAAACAGGAAGTTGAGGAAATTGTAGAATTTCTTAAACATCCACTAAGATATACTAAATTGGGAGGTAAAATTCCTAAAGGTGCATTACTTGTAGGACCTCCTGGAACGGGTAAAACATTATTGGCAAAAGCAGTTGCCGGTGAAGCAAACGTTCCTTTCTTTAGCATGTCGGGTTCCGATTTTGTTGAGATGTTTGTTGGTGTTGGAGCAAGTCGTGTTCGAGATTTGTTTAAGCAGGCTAAAGAAAAAGCTCCATGTATTGTATTTATCGATGAGATTGATGCAATTGGTAGAGCACGTGGCAAGAACCCTAACATGGGCTCGAACGACGAGCGTGAGAATACATTGAATCAGTTACTAACTGAGATGGATGGTTTCGACACCAACTCGGGAGTAATTATTTTAGCGGCAACAAACCGTGCTGATATTTTGGACCGCGCCTTAATGCGTGCCGGTCGTTTCGATCGTCAGATTCATGTTGAGTTACCTGATTTAAATGAGCGTAGAGAAATTTTTGATGTTCACTTACGTCCTCTAAAATTAGATCCAAATCTTGATAAAGAATTTCTGGCTAAGCAAACTCCAGGATTTTCGGGTGCTGATATTGCAAATGTGTGTAATGAATCGGCGCTGATTGCAGCAAGAAAGAAGAAAGAAGTTATTGAGAAACAAGATTTCTTAGATGCAATTGACCGTATTATTGGAGGATTGGAAAAGAAAAATAAAATTATATCTCTTCAGGAAAAGAAAACCATTGCTTATCATGAAGCTGGACACGCCACTATTTCGTGGATGCTGGAACATGCTCATCCATTAGTAAAGGTGACCATTGTACCACGTGGAAAAGCATTAGGTGCAGCTTGGTATTTACCTGAAGAAAGAAGCATTACAACCAAAGAACAAATGTTGGACGAAATGTGTTCTGCATTGGGAGGACGTGCTGCTGAAGAAATAACTTTTGCTAAAATTTCAACTGGTGCTCAAAACGATTTGGAAAAGGTTACCAAGCAAGCAATGGCGATGGTTTCAATTTTCGGCATGAGTGAAAAAGTTGGAAATGTAAGTTATTACGATTCTTCTGGACAATCGGATTATGGTTTTTCAAAACCCTACAGTGAAAAAACTGCAGAATTAATCGATGCCGAAGTGAAAATATTAATTGAAACCAGCTACAAGAGAGCCAAACAAGTTCTTAAAGATAACAGTAAAAAACACTGTAAACTTGCAGAATTACTGTTGGAACGTGAAGTTATTTTCAGTGAAGATTTAGAAGAAATCTTTGGTAAACGAAAATTTGGTCAGCCTGAAGATTTTGAAGGAAAAAAAATAACTCCAACACCTGAAGCAGAAAAAACAAGTGAAGAAAATGAGAGTAAAGCTGTTTAAGTAGCTTTCATCCTAATAAATCAAAAAGCTAAATTACTGGGAACTGCTCAGTAATTTAGCTTTTTTTTAATCCTTTTTTCTTGATTCATCCCAAATTAGCGGCTCGGGCGATTCGATTCTTATAAGTGCTGAAAAAACACTATTTTTGGAATCGCTTATTAAAAGAAGCAAAATTTGCAGGTTAGGATCAATTTCAATTATTAAAATATATCAAGTGGGGAACTTTATCAAGAGAACATTATCAGCTGCCATTTTTGCAATTGTTTTACTAGCGGGAATTACCCTGCATCCAATTGGCTTTTTAGCTGTCTTTCTTGGAATTACCCTAATGGGAACCTTTGAATTTTATAAGTTGGCTAAAAAAGCAAACAGCTCACCACAATGTATTACTGGTATGATTGCTGCGGGAATTTTATTTTTAGCCTGTTTTGCAAACACCTATTTAAATAGCTCAAGTGTTTTTCTAGTGTTCTCAGTAACGCTTGTGATGATCCCAATAATAGAATTGTATCGAAAAAAAGAGAATCCATTTGCAAATATTGCCTTTACATTTTTAGGCTTACTATACGTCGCACTTCCTTTCTCTTTATTAAATTACATGGTTTTCCCATTTAATGATCAACAATTTCACTATGAAATTCTTCTAGGTGTTTTTGTGATGATCTGGGCTAATGACACGGGAGCTTATTTAGTTGGTGTTAATTTTGGAAAACACAGATTATTTGAACGAATTTCCCCTAAAAAATCATGGGAAGGAAGTATTGGCGGAGCGATTACAACGATAGGAATTGCCTGGCTTTGTTCCACTTACCTTAGCGATTTAACGCTAATACAATGGCTTATTGTTGCTGTTATCATTTTTGTGTTTGGATCAATTGGGGATTTAGTTGAATCCCTTTTCAAACGAAGTATTAACATTAAAGACTCGGGAAATATTCTTCCGGGGCACGGTGGAATTCTGGACCGTTTTGATGCCATTTTATTAGTATCTCCAATGGTTTTTGTATTCTTACAAGCAATAAAAGAATTTTTTTAGTAAATTTGCAAAAATTAAAATCAAAACATGACAATTCATAAGGAAGGATACGGAATCATTACAGTGTTTTTTTTAATACTGGCTGCAATTGATGCACTAATTTATTTTACCGCTGGTTCCGGTCTTTTACTCAATAGCTTTTTAGTTGTAACTATCGTATTTTTCTTATTAATTGTTTCCTTTTTCAGGGTTCCAAAACGTATTCCTGTAGTTGGAGATAATTTGATTATTGCTCCGGCAGATGGAACAGTGGTTGTTATTGAAGAAACTGAAGAATTGGAATATTTTAAAGACAGAAGACTTCAGGTTTCTATTTTTATGTCCCCGCTAAACGTACATATCAACTGGTATCCTGTGCAAGGATTGGTAAAATATGTCAAACACCATAGCGGTTTATTTTTAAAAGCCTGGTTGCCAAAATCATCTACAGAAAACGAAAGAACAACAATCGTGATTGAGAAAGATGAAAAGATTACTGTTTTAATGAGACAAATTGCCGGTGCGCTTGCCCGCAGAATTGTTTCTTACTCGGTAGAGGGAGAAAAAGTAGATCAGAGCAAGCAGGAAGGTTTCATTAAATTTGGTTCAAGAGTTGACTTGTATCTTCCCTTAGGAACAAAAATTGATGTAAAATTAAGACAGAAAGTAACTGGTTCTCAAACCATAATTGGTCGTTTTTCCGATTAACTTGCAATAAGTATTTCTTTATTGGTAATAATTTTTCAGGTCTGATCTGTAAAAAGTCGTAACTTCAAAACTGCGAACTTTTAATGATCAATATCATGACAAAAATTATTCGATTTATTGCGATTATCTTAATTTGCATATCATCCTTTGCAAGTTTCGGACAACAAACAGACGTTCCTGCATATCTTTGCACAAAACTTGAATTTGTTTGGGAGAGCGAAAAATCTCTTGAAATTCCTGAATCGGTATTTTACGATGCTGATAATGCCTGTATATATGTTTCCAATATTAAAGGCACTCCTAGCAATCAGGATGCAAATGGCTATATTTCAAAGCTCAATCTAAAAGGAGAAATTACCAGTCACAAATGGGTTACCGGACTTGATGCTCCGAAAGGAATGGCCAAATACGGCAATTTCCTTTTTGTTAGCGATATTAACGATTTAGTGGTGGTTGATATTGCGAAAGGTGAAATCGTAAAGAAATATCCTGCCCCAACAGCCATCTTCCTAAATGATGTAACAATTAATCCGAAAACTGGTACTGTTTATGTTTCCGATAATATGACAGGAAGTATTCACCGTCTTAAAAATGGAAATTTTTCAGTCTGGTTAAAAGACGATCAACTGGATCATGTAAATGGATTAACCTTTAAAGATGATTTTCTTTATGCAGGTGTTCTCAACAAAATTCTCAAAATTGAGACTGACACGAAACTTATCAACACTCTTGTTAATAACACAAAAAGCATTGATGGTTTGCTGAGTATTGGTGACAATAGCTGGATTACTTCCGATTGGGTTGGTAACATCCAAATGATTGACCACGGAGAAATTAAACTACTGCTTAGTTCAGCCGAACAGCAAATAAATGCAGCCGATCTGGGCTTTATTCCCGAACAAAAAATTATTTTAGTTCCTACATTTCACAACAATCGGGTAATTGCCTATCAATTGAAATTATAAATTTATGGATTTACATATTAAAGATCAGCTATTTGTAGTTTGCGGTGCCACTTCGGGATTTGGGAATGCCGTGCTGAAAAATTTACTTACCGATGGTGCTAAAGTGATTGCAATTGCTCGCGGACAGGAAAAACTGGATGAATTGCAAAAATCGAATACAGATCAAATAGAAGCCTTTTGTGGCGACATCACTCAATCGGAGACCATTTGCTTGTTGATGGAGAAAATTGGCAAGAGAAAGCTCTCTGGTGCTTTTGTGAACGCTAGTGGTCCGCCTGCGATGAAGACTATGGAGACAAAACTAGCAGATTGGGACAATGCCTATCATCAGCTATTACGATGGAAAGTAGAATTGACCCAGACTCTTGTTCCTTTGATGATAAAAGAGAGTTACGGCAGAATGGTTTTTTTGGAAAGCTCTTCGGTAAAACAACCCATTGATAATTTGGTTTTAAGTACTTCCCTGCGCCTTTCGGTTGTCGGTTTTGTAAAAACTCTTTCGCAGGAAATTGCAGAATCGGGAGTAACACTAAATATTATTGGGCCTGGATATCATGAAACCCCGGCAATCAATCGTTTATTAGACAAAAAAGCTGAACAGGAAAATATTACTTCTCAGGAAGCAAAAAATAAAATTGCCTCGGGCATCAGAATGAAACGAATGGGAAACCCTGAGGATTTGGGACAATTAGCAACATGGCTTCTCTCCCCTTCCTCCGGCTACATCACTGGCCAAACAATTAGCGTTGATGGCGGGCAAATATTAGGTATACACGGATAAAACAAACTCCCAAAGAAATTAATTCTTTGGGAGTTTGTTTTATTAACTATTTATTTCCTTTCCTTCTTTTTCTAAACCATCTTAGCAAAGGGTACAATATCCCAATTACAATAGCAAAAGGCCACAAGTGAATTATCCCTATAAAAAAATCAACAAACCCAAACCATCCATTAGATATTGCATGCTTAAATCGTAAAGCAAATTTGGCTTGTTTCTTAGTTCTTAATTGAATCGTCTTTTCTTTATTTAAACGCAAACGAAGAGTACTGTAACCTACTAAATCACTCAAGTATTTCAAACGTCCTTCGGTACTATCTATTTCTTCTTCAATAACTCGTATCTTCTCCTCGATTTCAATAATATCAGTTACTGTTTTAGCTGATTTTAAAAGATCACGGTATCTCTCCAAGTACTTCAATTTGTTTACCAATCGACTTTCCAAATCAATAAACTGATCTGTAACGTCTCGAGCTTCAATTTCTTTACTGGTTAGCTTGCCGCTTCCCATTTCAATATTAGCAATCAAACTTTCAAAATTTACAAAAGGAACCCTAATTGTTAATTCGTACGACAATTCTTTATAACCATCGTTGTAACTTTCATTTGCATAATATGCATCATAAATCTTTAGTAAGCTATCCACCTGATGTTTTGCTTCTTTCAGGTTAGCAACATCAACAACAATACGACCATCTTTGATGATTTTCTTTTTGCTAATTTCTACATTTTTAAGTTCGGGCAATGGCAGTAAAGAAGCATTCACTGCCTGCCTTGTCATCGGAGTCATTTCTTCTTCTGCCATCTCCATCCTAAGAGAATCTGTACTTCCCAAATCACAGGAAGTCACACAAAGAATGGTGAAAACAAGTAATAGTATCTGTTTCATATTCATCATCTTAATAAAACTATTTGTTTTTGGATTCTAAAATTTCAAAATAGCCGGAAGTGTGGATATAATTGCTTTTATCGGTAAACCAAAACTCCATTTCCTCAGCTGTAGATTTTTTAGTTTGATATTGGTAAGAATCATATTTTAGTTTCTTTCGCATTTTCGGACTTAGATACTCAATATCCATTTCTAAGGCACAGGTATCTTTCTGATTTAAAACTACAAGCGGTGCCACTTTTAATTTGTCGGGATTCTCCAAATAAGAATAGTAAGCCAATAATTTTTGGATGTTGGTATGATATTCCTGCAATTTCGACTGATCTACTTCCATTAGTTGATTACCAGATTGAGAATGCACATTCAAAAAATAGTTGTCTCCCTCTTTCATAATTTGAGCAAACTCAAAAGAGGAATCCTCAACATTAGCAAACAACAAATAAGTTTGTTTCTCAGCTAAATCGATAGTATCTCCCACAACGGGATGAAGAATTATAACTTGTTTTTGGGCAAAAGCAGAAAGACTGCTAATCAGAAACAGAATGTTTACGATTAAATTTTTCATGACGCTCAGTAATTTACTATTACTACATGAATTTAATCAATTTAATCCTTATATGCATTTATAATGCTTCTAACCATGATCATATCTGTTTAGTTTAGAATAAAACAAAATTCCAAATAAATTGATGTATTTATCCTCTACGGAAAATTTTACGAGCCCCTTTTTCTGCTGCAATAATTTAACCAATGTGCGGTAAACTTTACAAACTCATACAAAATCTCTACAATTACATTTCCAGTCCCTCAACCTACATACGAATTCCCTTTAGCTACATTCGCACAAACTTGCACTACAGACAGATTTCCAGAAGCTGCATTTGGAGTGTTTTGAGTTGCATTTTCACACCCAAAACCAATAATCACATTCCCAAGAACTGAAATTATTACTTATTCCTGAATTTGATAGTATTTGCGAAGTGCTAAATCTGGTATAATCCGGATATACCATGAAGTCAGCAAATTTATCAGCGCCAGCAATATTGACCTATTAAAATGTATCTTATCTCTTTCGGCGCAACCATGTTTGCACTTTTCTTTTTTGAATGGAAAGTTTCAATTTTGTTATTTTGAAGTATTTATCAGTTCTTCGAGTCATTTTTTCTTGGAATGTTAATCGTTCCGAAATATTAAACTCATTTAAGATTTTAGCGAATTCAGCGGTTCGTAAGTAGCCATAGGATTTATGAGGATTGGGAATTCCATTAATTTCGTAGTTGTTTACAACTAAAAAATCGACAGGTTTTACACCAAATTCATTCTCAGAAAAATCATCAGCTAATTCATAGTTTAAAGCCACTTTATCTAGAATATCTGAAAAATTGTACCAATTATTCTTCACTCCACTAGGCGTAATCATAAAACTTTGTCCATTTAACTTTCGCCTTTGCTCTGCTGCAATTTTACTGACAACTATTGGTAATCCCAGAGGAGAACCTATTGTTAACAAGGTATGAATATTGATGTGATCGTTTAAAAATGTCAATACATCAAAGGCAATAATCGATCCCATTGAATGAGCGATTAACATGATATTATCATTCTTATACTTTTCGAGCACCGTTAATAATCTCTCTCTTATCAGATCTTTTATTTTGGTGGTAGATCCTGTCTCAACAATGCTTTCTACTTTGTAGTAGGTCTCCAAATCCTTAAAGTAATTGCTTAAAATACTATCAGTTATAAAAGAATAGTTTAAAGTAAAATCTTCATTTAGAAAAATTCGTTTTAGTTGTCGGTTTAAAAAACCAATGATCTTTTTTCTTGTATCATGATTCTCCGGCAAGTGTTCTTTACTTGGTTTTTCATAAATTTCATCCAAATAATAAGGACTTTCTTTATCCTTTTCGAACTGATTTAATGGTTTATCGTGCAAAATGTCAGCCCAATAAACCATTTCATGTTTCGGTAAATCCGTTTTATAATTATATTTTTTTAAGCCTTCAATCATGGCTCGTTCCCACCAACGTTCCAATAAGTCTTTTGGTGGTTTATTCCCTAAACCATGAATTTGAATGATAACATTTGCCATTACGAACTATCCTATTCTGTTTATAAATTCTTGTTTATTTGCTCAGTAATCCATGCGGCCCGATCGGTTGTAATCCCATCAATCCCTTGCCTAATTAGTAATTCTGATTTTTGCGGACTATTAACAGTCCAGGTGTAAACCAACAAATCAGAATTTTTAAACGCTGTAATAAAATCTTTAGTCAGCAGTTTTCCTGCCCACACATCTACGCCATCAAAATTTAATTGTTTCGCCTTTTTGATGAGACTATTTTTAGACTTCCAAATAAGCCACCATGGCAAATAGTAATCAAGATCCAGCAACCATAGCATTCTATATTCCGGCATTATTCTTTTCGCTTTAGCTAAGGTACTACTGTCAAAAGCGATGATTTCTATCTGTGAATTTTTAAGCTTCGACTTAGCCAATTCAATCTTTAAGCGATCCAATAAATCTGAATTACTTTTGATTTCTATAATCAATCTTCCATAACCGGGAACCGTTTTTAAGACTTCCTGTAATGAAGAAATGTGCTCACCCTTCCATTTCTCATTCTTAAAAGAACCAGTATCCAGTTCTTTAAGTTCTTTGAAAAAGGATTTTTTTATAATCATCTTCCTATTGGAAACCCTAGCCGTATCCTCATCGTGAATCACTACAATCTGCTTATCTTTGGTCATATGAACATCAATTTCAACCGCAGATGCTCCACGTTCCCATGCTAAATTGATTGCCGCTAAAGTATTTTCCGGAGCATCAAAAGATTCACCCCGATGAGCTATAATTATATCGTTCACATTTTTCATACAATTCCTTAAATCCATGGTGAAAATAAGAATTGTTTATCATTTAGATATTTAATTTTCTATTTTTATAAGAATTAAAATTTTAAAAATTCACTATATGGATCTTACATTTGAATTAAAAAAAATTCTTTTCATTCTAGTTATAGCCATTTGTGGCCATGCAATTGCTCTTTTAGTGAAATTTATCCATCGCAAAGTCATTAAAAAATCTCACAACCGCAAGAAAACTAAATGGCTTAGCTTCACCAGCTTGGGCCTGAGCATTCTTGTTTTCACGATTTATTTTATTGCTTTTGGTCAGATTTTAAAAGAATTTGATGTCTCTCTAACCACTTACTTTGCAAGCGCATCGGTAATTGGTTTGGCCGTTGCATTTGGCTCGCAAGGTGTAGTTCAGGATGTGGTAACTGGCATGACACTGGTTTTTTCAGATCTTCTTGATATAGGGGATTTGGTGGAGATAGGCGGACAAACTGGCTATGTAGAAAATATTACAATGAGATTTATCACCATAAAAAATGCCCATAAGGCAACTATTTATATTCCCAATAGAACCATAAGCAATGTGACTAACTATTCATACGGCAAAATTAATTACTATGTAGATGTTCGCTTGCCTCAAGAGCAAAATAAGAAAGCCATTACATCTCAAATAATAGTTGAGATGGTTGGGGATTTTGAAGAACAATACCCTTCCTACTTTATTGGTAAAACTAGTATTCTGGAACCAATAAAAACCAATAATAAAAAAGAAATCATCAGAATCGTATTCAAGCTTTGGCCATCGCGATACACTTTAATTGAAACAAATTTTAAGCAGGAACTAGTAGCTCGAATTAAGGAACATGACTCTTCCTTTCCTGACTGGATGATTACCTGTGCGGCCGAAATAAGCGGCGAATAAATAAGAAACTATTTCGTTTAAATACTTATTCGAAAGCGTAGGACACTGAAAACACATTAGAATATTTTGCTATGGATCGATCTCCTATATCTGTTAAAGCATAATCGAGTTGGAAATTTTTATACCGAATGCCTAATCCCAAATTTGGTTGAAAAGTCCACGAATTAGTTTGATCAAAATCTGTTTCTTCCTGAAAATTACTTATTCCGGCGCGAAGAAATATGAATTGTTTGTAGGAAGCTTCCATTCCAATGTGAGGATCTATACTGATTGGATCTCCTTGAATCAACACATTTCTTTGTCCATCAAAAGTCATATCCATATCGAGCTCGGCCAGTAATGAGAATTTATCTGAAATAGAAAATTCTCTACTTAGGGCAAGAATCAATCTTGGCAGGGTAATTTCAGTTGAATTCTCAGGTATTTCGTTGCCCGTTAACTCAAACACCTCTTCTAAATTACCAGTTTTAAATACCCAGGCATTAAAGGTACTCGTTGCATCTCTCAGAACTGCTCCTGCTCGCCATTTTCCTTTTCGATAAGTTCCTGCAATATCAAACCCAAAACCGTAGGCCGAAGCAAAATCACCAGTATGTCGATAAATCAATTTCACATTTCCCCCTATGCTTAATCCTTCAACCCGAGTTTTTCGCGAATAGGAAAAAAGGAATGCATAATCAGCGGCCGAGAAGGTTGTCACTAAATCGTATCGAATGTTTCCATCTTTATCAATCAATTCCAAAGTATTCGGAATATCATCAACACCGTAACGAATCAGACTTAATCCGACCGCACTTTTCTCATTGATTTTCATGCCAAATCCCAAATAATCATATGCCGACAATCCCCCAAAATACTCCGCATGCATTGCCGAAACATCGAATTTTGTTCTTAAATCTACTAAATTAGCAGGATTCCAATAAGACGATTCAATACCTTTTTGAGAAGCGACTGTCGCATTTCCCATTCCAAAAGACCTTGCACCAACTCCAATTGACAGGAATTCATTACTATATGTAGGAGCTGAAGTCTGACTATACACTGAACCAGCAACACATAAGCAAACAAAAAATGCAATTATTCTGAACATATATTTAATTTCATTGACAGGTAAAAATACTATGCTTTTTTTTAACTCATGCATAGAGATGAAAAAAATCATGAGTTTCGAAAAAAATCCATTATTTTTGTGCGGTACTTTACAAAATTCTATTTCATGTCAGAAGCAAAAGGGATTATCAAACACATTCCAAACTCAATTACTTGTTTGAACTTACTATCAGGATGTACAGCAAGCCTTATGGCTATGGAAGGCTATCTGATTTATGCGTCTTTTCTAATTCTTTTAGCGGCAGTATTCGATTTTTTTGACGGCTTAGCTGCTCGCACACTAAAAGCGTATTCTCCTATGGGAAAAGAGCTCGACTCACTCGCTGACATGGTTAGCTTTGGTTTTGCTCCTGGAGTTATTGCCTTGGCTTACCTAAAAGGTGCTGTTCTTGGCAGTGTTTCAGCAGATTTTATTCCCGCTGATTTAAGTTCTTTGCAAATAGTAATCTTATTATCCGCATTTATTATCCCAATATTTTCAGCCTTACGATTGGCTAAATTTAATGTAGACACCAGACAAACCTCCTCTTTTGTTGGCGTCCCAACTCCAGCAAATGCTATGTTTTGGGCTTCTCTCCCACTGGTAATGTTCTATGGAGATTATCCATTAATTAAAGAATTATTATCTAATGAGTTCATTATAATTGGAGCTGTACTAATAACATCTTACTTATTGGTTGCTGAAATTCCAATGTTTGCACTTAAAGTAAAAAACCTTGCCTGGAAAGAAAATAAAATACAATACTTGTTTCTAATCAGCTTGCTAATTTTAGCAATACTTTTAAAATGGTTAGTGATTCCGATGATCTTATTCGTTTACATTATCTTCTCATTGATTAACAACATGATCAGTAAAAAATAAACAAAGCTTTTTGCAGATACAAGATAAAAAGAAGACTAAAATGATGATTTCATTTTAGTCTTTTTTCTTTGCCTATTCCACCTGTTTGCTTTTACTAAAAAAATTCTCGAAGTAGCGGTACGAACCCCAAAGAATTGCCGAAGCAACAACAAACAATCCTATTCGTTCAAGGATTCCTATGTCAAAAAGCTCAACAAGATCGAACGTATCGCTATAACGAACCATTAAATAAAAGGCAATGCCATTGTTCAAAGAGTGAATGAACATGCATAAAAACAACGATTTAGTTTTCCAATAGAGGTAGCCAATTGCAATTCCCGCAATCATGGCGGTAATAAATTGCCATGGATTTAAGTGTATCACACCAAAAAATACTGAAGACCAAATAATGGCTTTCCATGGCGAATAGTTGCGCAATAAGCCATCTAGCACTATGCCGCGCATCAAGAGTTCTTCCAAAATGGGAGCAGCTACCACAACGGTCAAAAATCCCCAGATATTTGGCTGTAGCATTTCTTTAAACATCTCCATCAGAATATCGGGCATGGGTATCCAACTGCCAATTTCAGAATCGATAATGACGATTGCCAATGTCATAACAATTACGACAGGCAAAAGGACCGACGGAAAAGATTGAAGCTTGAGAACCTCAGTATTCCGAGGATTCTTTTTCCACCATCTTCCTGTGATAAAAATTAGAATAATAACAGGTACGGCATAATTTAACACCAAAAAAGGACCGTGCTGAATATCAATGCCGAAAAGGCTAATCATTGTTAATGGAATAAAGTAAGCAAAGGTAATTGCTAAAAATAATCCAAGAATCCCCCATCCCTGTTTAATTGTTGGATAAGCCATTTCTGCTTCAAACTGTACTTCTTCAACTTTAGTTTCTTTTATAATTCCATTCATTTTTCTGATATATTATCACTTTTTCTGATTATAACCTGAGCGCCCATTGTATCAATCATTTTACTGTAAAATTCTCTTAAAACCTCGTAATACTCTTTCGTAAACGCCACCACATTTATGGAGAATGACGTTCGTACCGTTAGTTCCTTACCCAATAATTGAGAGCTAAGCTTAAAACTTCCTGAATCTTCCGGTAAAGCAATACTCTTGCCTTTTGGATAATCCTCAAACTGATATCCATCTGGAAGAATAAACTTCACCATATAAGTTTTGGTTCTAGGATAATTGTAATCGATTCGGTATTGCCTTGTTTCTTTTAAGAATGGGTTTTTTAAATCCTTATTTTTAAACAGACTGATATATTTAAACTCAGTATCTTCATCCAAACCATCCTCCAATTTTAAATTACACTCCATTTGCAATGAGAGATTCACGTTCTCTTCATTTTTAAATTGAAGCGAATCTACTTGAAAGTCAAACTTTTCAAGATCAAACAAATCAGACATCCATGTTTCAGAACCAGATTCAGCCAATTCTTTTCGGCTATTTGCCGCAAAATAACCTGTTTCCCGTAATTTTAAACTACAAGTAGGTTTCAATAAATCAGAATAATCATAGGTTATAATTATATCCTCATGATTCTTATCATTGGGAACAATTTTAGCCCAATATGGTTTTTCTTTCCGCAATACAAAAGCATGAAAATTTAAGTCTTCTTCTGCAAGCAATCCATAAGGGCGATATGAAGATGTAGCATTCAGAAAATGTTGTTTGCCATATAGCTCTACGCACGCAAAAACCTGATCGAACTGACTTAACAACGGATAATCTTTTTGAATTAATCCACGGGTATTGGTTCTGGCCAAGGCAGGATTACACTCCAATCCTGCTTCACGCAAGAGCAGTACAAGTAAAAAATTAATTTCAGAATTAGTCCCTTCCTTCTCTTCCAATATATTGGGTGCTGATTTTACAGGATAAATTCGATACTCACCATTCCATTTTACCTTAGTGCGAACAAAATCATAGATCTTTTCAATTTTCTCCCAATTGTTCTCATTTCCATCCAAAATAGTTTCCAATTGTTTTTTTGCAAAACCCTTTCTTCCTAAAAACTGAATCCTTTCGATATATTCTTTGGCCAAGTTTTCATATGTCATCATCGAGTTTACAAATTTTGGAGAACCACCTCTGATACTTTCTTCTCGTGTATAATAACCTGCCAACTGAAAACGTATCTGCTCAACAAAATCATGATAACCATTCACATAAGCCTCTTCCTTTATCGACAACAAATTAGTCAAAATCCATTCATTTTCTTTGGAATCGGGATATTTCCCCTGAATTCTACTCCCAAACATTACCAAATTATATCGAAATGTCTCAGGCATATTTACTTTCAAAGAGCTATAAAAGGTCGGTATTTCATCTTGAAAATACCACGTGTCTAAATAAGAATAGAAATGAGAGCTCGTTTTGTATTGGTATTCAATTATGGATCCCACTTTCACATTAGGCATTGTAAATCTCACTTCTCCATAATTCTCATTTACATCTACATCGAATATTGATTTTTTCGAAATCTCACTAACTTCAGATTTACCCCGATCACTCAAATTAATTGTTTGTCCTTTTACTCCAGAAATATTTTCCAATTGATCTTTTCGATAGTAGGACAATTTAATATTCGCCTGATCAAATCCTTCCTCCTTTAATATTTTTATTCGCACATGATAAAAATAACGGATTGCTGTGTAACTCAAATCAACGGTACAAGTTCTACTGAGAATAACCGCAGAAGCATCTTTTTCATAAGAACACTCTTCTAAGGCAAATTCATCTTTAGATATTTTACCATATCTAATTTTTTGTGCATTTAACGTACAGATAGTAAGCTGTGAAAAAATCAAGAGTAATACTAATCTTAAAATAGTTTTCATAAGAAATGATTTAGAGGATTCAAAATAAACAGAATATTTATACTTCTCACCTATCTAATCCTCTTTCTTCTCAAAATCTACTCAATATCAGTAATATAGAATTATTAAAAATTACAAAAACCACAGAACATAACAATTCAGAACAAATTAAATCAAGAACTTTCCATGAATCAATGCGTAATAAACGGCATATGACTAATCGTTTTTACTGATTAGCCCAGTACTGCGAAAAACCTCTAATAGAATAAACCATAATTAAAAATATTGTTTTGTTTTATTTATTCCTGGCTATTTCTGCATGCTTTAAAGAAAAAACAAAGGTGAGATTTGGTTTGACTGCGCAAAAAAAGGGAACAACCTTCGTTATACTCTTTCCTATCCATTGTATAATTTCAATAGATTAATTATTTTCGATTCATTACTTCATTTTGTTTCAAGATGGCTTCCTTATGAATCATTCGCAATAATTGCGTCAGGAACGGTTCTGACAGCCCTAAGGATTTTCCCAATTCAACTCCCTTTTCACGTACCTTTTCCCATCGTTGAAGTTGAAGAATTGTCATATTCTTCTCAGCCTTATATTCGCCAATTCCCTCAACAATATTCATCCGTTGTGCAAGTAATTCTATCAACTGAGAATCCACAGAATCTATTTGGTCGCGATACTTTTCAAGTCGGTTTTCTGTAATATCATCAACAGAAGGCAGTCGGCAAACCAAACTCCTTACTATCAGATCTAAATCCGCAGGTGTTAATTGGTCTTGATCCCTTATCACATCAGCAGTGTTAAAATGGCTATCAATCATCAAACCATCCATATTCAAGTCCATTGCCTTTTGCGCCATTTCCTGAACATATTTGTTTGCTCCAGCAATATGACTGGGATCACAGATAATAGGAAGATTATGAAATCGTGATTTTAATTCGATAGGAATTTCCCATTTAGGAATGTTACGAAGTCTTGTTTTTTCGAATGGATAAAATCCTCTGTGAATAGCAGCTAATCTGGAAATACCTGCTTTATTAATTGTTTCCAAAGCCTCAATCCATAAATTAATATCAGGATTTATTGGATTCTTTACCATTACCGGAACACTCATTCCCTGCATAGCACTAGCCAGTTCCTGAACAGAGAAAGGGTTGGAGCTCGTTCTTGCGCCAATCCATAAAATATCAACATTATGCCTTAAACACATTTCAACATGCTTTGGTGATGCCACCTCAACCATTGTAAGCAAACCTGTTTCCTGCTTTACTTGATTCAACCATTGTAAAATATCTAAACCTCTATCTCCATAAGTTTTAGTTGCGGTTTGCGGCTTCCATACACCCGCTCGAAATATTTTAACCTGATCTACTTTTTTAAGTTCTCTGGCAGTATTCAATAATTGTTCTTCTGACTCGACAATCGAGGGACCACTTATCACTATTGGTCTTGTATCCAATTTTTTAAACCAAGTATTCATTGGTTTACAATTCTCCAATCCACTCATATCTTCATTTTAAGGCTGATTAATATCAAAGCTGATAGTAATCACCACAAAAATACACTTTTAAATGACATCGGGAAATGCACAAAAGAGAATTAACATCTGTGACTTATTAAAGTGAAAAAATCCAGCTTATAAAATCCACTCCATCATATTTAAGAATACTTTCATTTGTAGCAAGCCAGATTAATCCATTTCTATCTTCTTCTATATCTCCTACTTCATTAACGACTAGTCCGTCCTTTTCCGTCAAGGAACTCCATTCTCCACCTTTCTTTATACTAATCCCTGACTCTGTTCCTATCCATAAGTTATTTTTACTATCCTCAAAAATAACTTGAACCCAAGAACCAATCAAACCATTGTCCCCAGTGTTAGTTGTTGCATAATCCAAATTGATCCACTTATCCTGAGCTGAAATGCTAAAAAGGTTTATAAAACCTAATAAAAGAAGAAGTAAAGTTTTTTTCATGTCAAGGGTCATTCAATATTTACTTAAAGATATTTATTTTACACTAAACAGCTATAATTCATCAGCTTAGAATTAAAATGAATTGTTTGACAAAATCTTCCAGATAACATAGGTGAAAAAATTGCAATAAGAAAAACATCATCCCTATAGATATATTTTATACAGTCATATAGAAAATCAATAAATATTTAATTCACAACCAGTTGATGCACCAATAAGAAAACAAATAATCTTCAAACTCATTGATTTTAAAGGTCTCCAATAATATGCAGCTGCTTATTGCTAATTCATGTGTTTTATTTCACGTAATATCTAAAATCACCAGCCACCACCACTTTACATTAATTAAGATCCACTTAATCAATGCATTAACACTACCTACTCCTAACAATAGTAGAAACACATTAAAATCAGTCAATTACCGGCCCATTTTGAGAGACCTGTAAAATGGAATTATTTATTTATATTTGAGTTACCACGCAATCGTATGTGAAACATAAAAGGATTAAACAATCACAGGTTAAATGGCCTGAACCCGATGATCTTAAATGCTTATTTAGAATCATTTAAAAGAGTGTTTTTATTCTCATTTTAATTTCTTTCCGTTCGGTAAAATGGATATACTAAAACAGAAAACTAACCTAATTGCATAATGAAAGAAGAAACATCAAACAACAGCAGACGAAAGTTCCTAAAAAGTGTTGGACTTACCGTTGGTGCTGCCGGTGTTGTTAGTGGATTTTCTCTTCTTGGCGCAGCAAAGGCTGTAGCACAAGAACCAGGAGAAACTGTAAATCTGTTAACACAAGATGGACAACTTGTTCAAGTTGATAAAAATCAATTGCGCCCAACAGTAAGCGAACCTCTTACTGAATTGCAAAAAAGAGGCCGTGAAGGCATTGCTGGAAAATCTTTTGTAATGGTAATTGATCTTAGTAAATGTCGAAATGCAAGAAAATGTATGGATGCATGTCAAAATCATCACCAGCTAAGACCCGATCAACACCATATTAATGTTCTTCAAATGCAGGATGCAGAACACACTGCTCCTTATTTCATGCCAAAACCTTGTCAACATTGCGATAATCCTCCTTGTACCAAAGTTTGCCCTGTTGATGCAACTTTTAAACGTCAGGATGGAATTGTTTTGATCGATAATGAAAGATGTATTGGTTGCAGATTCTGTATTGCAGCTTGCCCATACTCAGCGCGTATTTTCCAATGGACAGAACCTAAGGATGCTGAAAAATATAAAGACCTCACCTACAATATCGAAGCTAACGTTCCTCAAAAGAAAGGTACCATAAGCAAGTGTTTGTTTAGCGCCGACAGACTTCGCGAAAACAAACTTCCTTCTTGCGTATCTTCCTGTCCGAATGGCGTTTACTATTTTGGTGATCAAAATGAAGATGCTGTTACAAACGGAACGACTCACGAAACCGTTCGTTTTTCTCAATTGATAGAAGAAAATGCAGGATATACGCTGTTGCCGGAGTTAGGAACGAAACCTCGCGTTTACTACCTGCCTCCTAAAAACAGAGCTTTTGAGTTTAATGGTGATCTTCTAAATGAAGAAAATCTTCATTGAAAACATTGATTTCACTTTCAAAAAACAACTAATAAACAGATTTTATTTGCCCTAAATAATTTAATCTTATGAATGACTTACCAAAACAGAAAGAAACAACTCTTTCGTTTGAAAAGATCAAAGAAGACATTCTACGTCCAATGCAAAACCACAAAGGATTAGAACTTTGGATTGCGTTCCTAATAACAGTAATTAGTGTCTGCGCCTGGGCGTACTACGTACAATTACGCGATGGATTGGGAGTTACCGGTATGCGTGATTACGTATCCTGGGGACTTTACATTGCCAACTTTGTGTTTTTTGTTGCCGTAAGTTTGGTTGGAATGCTTATTTCGTCGATTCTGGGTTTGCTCCGAATAGAATGGATCACGCCGATATCAAGAATTGCTGAAATAATAGCCGTAGCTTTTGTTGCAGTTGCTGGTTTAGTAATTATAATGGATATGGGACGCCCCGACAGAGTCGTTAACGTACTCATCCATGGTCGCTTCCAATCTCCAATTCTTTGGGATATAACCGTAGTAACAACATACTTGGTAATAAGTGTCTTACTACTGATTCTACCCATGATTCCCGATTTGGCGATCTGTAAGAATGAGTTGAAGAAAACTTCTCCTGTTCTGAAAAAGCTGTACAATATTCTATCATTTGGTTACATTAACACACCTAGTCAGCACAAGCATTTACACAAAATGATTAGAACATTAATGGTAATAATTGTTCCGGTAGGTTTGGCAATTCACACAGTAACTTCCTGGCTGTTTGCGGCAACTTTGCGTAACGGCTGGGATACAACAATTTTTGGACCTTATTTCGTTGCAGGTGCATTTGTAGCTGGTTCTGCAGCCTTAGTCGTTGCCATGTATTTTTTCCGGGTTAGTTATAAGCTTCAGGATTATATTACTGATTTACAATTTGATAAAATGGGCAAGCTAATGGTAGCTGTTTGTTTGGTGTACTTGTACTTTAACCTGAATGAATTTTTAGTTCCGGGTTATAAGATGAAAACCGGAGATGACATTCACCTAAAAGAATTGTTTACAGGTCATTGGGCCATAATGTTCTGGTCTTCACAATTATTAGGAAATATCATTCCAGTTATGCTATTGGTTACAAAAAAATTCAGGAAGCCATTACCGCTAATGATTATTTCACTTTTCATTTTGGCTGGAGCCTGGATTAAAAGATATGTAATTGTTATTCCAACATTACTTCATCCACATTTACCCATTCAGAATGTACCCGATAATTTTGTACACTACTATCCTTCCGCAATAGAAATTTCGGTAACTGTTTTAAGTTTTGCCTTGGCACTCTTGATTATCACAGTTTTATCTAAAATTTTCCCGATTGTACCAATTTGCGAAACTGCCGACAATAATGGAATTGATTACAAAATTGATGCTTAAAAGACAAAGACAATGAAAAATGCTATCAAAATAATTGCCTGCCTATTTCTAGTTTTCACCTTCACAACTGCTGTTGTAAAGGCCGAAGAATGGTCGGTTCCGGCATCTGCAAAAAAGAAGCAAAACCCATACGAGGCCAGCACTAAAAATATAAGCTCAGGTAAAAAGATTTACAATATTAATTGCAAGTCCTGTCATGGTGATGCTACCCTAGGAAACATGTTGCCTCTTCAACCAGTTGCTCCTTCCGATTTAGGATCGCAAGCTTTTTTAATACAGACTGATGGAGAAATATATTACAAGGTAAACAAAGGCAATGGAGCAATGCCAACTTTCGAAAAAACCTTAAGCGACGAGGACAAATGGATGGTAATTACCTATCTGCGATCTTTCGACCAAAACAAAAAGGCAAGTAAGAAAATTGCTGAAGTAATAAACCCTGAAGTAAACGATGTTAGAATTCTTTTGGACATTAATAAAGAGGATAAACGAATTATCGCAAACCTCTCGGGACTTACGAAAAAAGGAGATCGCGTAGCCTTGCAGGGCATTGAACTAAGCATAAAAGTTAAAAGAAGCTTTGGATATTTAGATATCTCGGGCGACGATGCATACACCAACGAAAAAGGTGAAGTTAATGTTCAATTTCCAGAAGATTTACCAGGCGATCGTGAAGGACATGTAGATCTTTTAGTTAAAGTTACCGATGATGCCTATTACGGAGAAGTGAATGTTGACAGGATTGCTAGTCTGGGATTACCAACCGACCCGGTAAATCCGTTAGACGAAAGAGCTATGTGGGGAACCAGAGCGAATGCTCCTATTTGGATTGTTTTAAGCTATGTGGGTGGAGTAATCAGCATTTGGGGTGTTATATTCCTTGTACTTTTTCAACTGATGAAATTACCTAAGTTGGCAAAAACCGAGGAGTAAAGTTTACTTGGCACCCTCATCTTTCTTTGATTTTGGTGAACGCCCTAACTTATATAGCAGGTATCCCATTCCCACTAAAAAGTGTAAAGCTGTAATTCCAGCAACAATGTAAATAAGAGTTGAATCGTTATTCATATCTAATAATTTAAGACTGAGAGGTCTGCAAGATGGCTAAAATACAGGAAGAAACAAAAAAACACATTTGTGTGCACTGCGGCGATGACTGTGGTTCACATCCCGTTATTTGGGATGAGAAGCCATTTTGTTGCAATGGCTGTTCTACTGTATATCAAATTCTGCACGAAAATGAACTTTGTACCTATTACGATTTTGAATCCAACCCAGGAATTAAGATTGAATCAGGAAAATACAAGGAGAAATTTGCTTTTTTAGACGATGATGAAATTGCTGATCAACTTTATGAATTCTCTGAAGGAAATATCCGTAAACTAAGCTTTTATATCCCAAGCATACATTGTAGTTCCTGTATTTGGTTGCTCGAACATCTTAGTATTTTGAATCAGGGAGTTATTAAATCGATGGTTAATTTCGTTAAAAAGGAAGTATCCATTACTTTCAATTCCGATGAGATTTCCATTCGGGAATTGGCTGAACTGCTATCTTCAATTCATTATATTCCTGAAATCACATTGGATAAACTGCAGGAAAAACAAAATGAAGGTGTAAACAAAAAGCTTCTATATAAAATTGGTATTGCTGGATTTTGTTTTGGAAACATCATGCTTTTGAGCCTGCCTGAATATGTACCAGGCCACGAGTATTTGGAAGCTCATTTCAAAGAATTCTTTGGCATGATGAATTTCTTTCTCGTTTTACCTGTTTTCTTTTACAGCGGAAGTGATTATCTATTATCTGCCGGTAAAGCAATAAAACACAAATTCATTAATATTGATGTTCCTATTTCAATGGGAATATTGATGCTATTTATTCAAAGTAGCATAGAGATTTTTACACAAACTGGTTCGGGCTACATGGATTCCCTTACCGGATTAATCTTTTTCCTTTTAATTGGAAAATGGTATCAGAACAGAACCTATCAAGCTCTTTCATTCGAACGGGATTACCGTTC
The DNA here is from genome assembly GCF_002356295.1 of Labilibaculum antarcticum. Taxonomy (NCBI): domain Bacteria; kingdom Pseudomonadati; phylum Bacteroidota; class Bacteroidia; order Marinilabiliales; family Marinifilaceae; genus Labilibaculum; species Labilibaculum antarcticum. The sequence continues at coordinate 1,608,601 of NZ_AP018042.1, forward strand.
CTATTTTCCGGTTGCGGTTAGTAAATTGAATAAAGGCATTGAGGTAAGCACTCCAATCGAAAAGTTACAAAAAGGCGATATCATATTAATCCGAAATCAGGAATTGATTCCTGCTGATAGTGTATTAATTAAGGGAGAAGCCCAAATTGATTACAGCTTTGTAACCGGTGAATCGAAACCAGTATTTAAAGAAAGCGGAGATCATATCTTTGCTGGTGGTAAGCAAATGGGAAGTGCCATTGAATTAACAATTGAAAAAGATGTAATTCAAAGTCGATTGACTCAATTGTGGAATCAATTTGAAGGGACAGAATCTTCAAGCACCAAGCTTAACTCATTAATTGATCAAATTAGTAAATATTTCACCATAGCGATTATTGCCATTGGAATGTTTGCTGGTATTTATTGGTTGTTGAATGATTCTACAAAAGCACTTTTTGCTTTCACATCAGTTTTAATTGTTGCCTGCCCTTGCGCTTTGGCTCTTTCAGCTCCGTTCGCTTTAGGAAATACCATGCGATTAATGGGAAGAATGGGCATCTATCTAAAAAGCTCCGACGTAGTTGAAAAATTGAATTCAATTACAAGCATTGTGTTTGACAAAACCGGAACGATAACACAAGCCGACGAAGTAAAAGTTAATTTTCATGGAGATGCATTAAGTGATACTGATAAAATCGCAGTAAAATCGTTAACAAGACATTCTACACATACGCTAAGTTCCACCTTGTATGAGTATTACAAAAGCATTCCACCTGAAACCGTTGTAGACTATAAAGAATTGCCTTCAATGGGAATTTCAGGCACAATTAATGGCCGAAAAATCAAACTGGGCTCCGCTAAATTTATTCATGAGGGGAATACCGAAACCAGTTCGCTAAATACAGAAGTTTACCTTTCGGTAGATGGAAAAATCAAAGGACATTTCGCGTTGAGTAATCAATACAGATCTGGTTTATCGGAACTCATAAATGGATTAGCACTCAAGTATGATTTGCACGTTCTTTCGGGAGACAATGATTCGGAGATGGAAAACTTGAAGCAGATATTTCCTAGCAAATCAATTATTCGCTTCAATCAGTCGCCAAACGATAAATTAGAATACATCAATAATTTAAAGAAAGAAAATAAGCGTGTTCTGATGATTGGTGATGGATTAAATGATGCCGGCGCTTTAAAAACAAGTGATGTAGGAATTTCAATAGCAGATGACATTTACCATTTTTCACCTGCTTGCGATGCCATTCTGGAAGCTTCAAAATTTCAACAATTAAAGTACTTCCTAAAAATATCAAGGAAAAGTGTTTTAGTCGTAAAACTAAGTTTTGTACTCTCTTTTCTTTACAATTTATTTGGCTTGTATTTCGCAGTACAAGGTGTATTATCTCCAATTGTTGCAGCATTGTTGATGCCAATTAGTTCCATTTCGGTAGTGGCATTTGCAACTTTTACAACCAATTATATTGCAAGATCAAAAGAGACTAACAATAAATCAAATAACGAATCAGTAGTAGAGTTTGCTAAAACAATCTCTTCATCGAGAAAACCGGTTCAACTAAATTAAATAGAAAATGAGTGTATTGTTCGTTTTAATTGGTGCTAGCATGCTCGTGGCCGGAGGATTTCTGATCGCATTTCTTTGGGCTGTGAAAAAAGGACAATATGATGATACTTATTCTCCATCTGTTCGGATTTTATTCGACGATCAGGAAAAAGAAGCACAAAAAAAAGAAAAAGAACAACAAATAGAAAAGGAAACAACTAAGAAAAACCATAAATCTTAATTTAATGGAAACACAACATTTTTCGTACGATAACAAAATCGTGAAATTTTTCGCCTACGCAACCATTATTTGGGGAGTAGTTGGAATGTCGGTAGGGCTTTTGGCAGCCTTACAATTGGCATTCCCGATTTTCAATTTCAACTTCGCCTACACTTCTTTTGGTAGAATTCGTCCAGTTCATACCAATGCGGTAATTTTCGCATTTGTAGGGAATGGAATATTTACCGCAGTATATTATTCTCTTCAGCGCTTGCTTAAAGCCAGAATGTTTAATGACAGACTGAGTTGGATCCATTTTTGGGGTTGGCAAGCCATTATCGTTTCGGCTGCAGTAACCTTTGTTTTAGGGATCACAACAAGTAAAGAATACGCTGAGCTGGAATGGCCAATCGATATTGCTCTGACTATAATTTGGGTTGTTTTTGGTTGGAACATGTTTGGTACCATTTTAAGAAGAAGAGCCGATCACTTGTATGTGGCCATTTGGTTCTATATAGCCACTTTTGTTACCGTTGCCGTTCTTCATATTGGTAATTCTATTGCCTTGCCATATAGTTGGATTCAATCTTATCCGGTTTACGCAGGTGTTCAGGATGCCTTGGTACAATGGTGGTACGGACACAATGCGGTTGCCTTCTTTCTGACCACTCCATATTTAGGATTGATGTACTATTTCTTACCTAAAGCTGCTAATCGTCCCATATATTCGTATCGCTTATCGATCATTCACTTCTGGGCATTAATATTCCTATATATCTGGGCTGGTCCTCATCACTTACTTTATACTGCTTTACCAGATTGGGCACAATCATTGGGTGTTGTTTTCTCAATTATGCTTCTTGCTCCATCGTGGGGAGGTATGTTTAACGGGTTGCTAACACTTCGTGGCGCCTGGGATAAAGTTCGCGATAGCGCAACCTTAAAATTTATGGTTGTAGCAGTAACCTGTTACGGTATGTCCACTTTCGAGGGACCAATGATGGCTCTTAAATGGGTAAACTCATTAACTCACTATACCGACTGGACAATTGCTCACGTTCACATTGGCGCAATGGGCTGGAATGGATTCCTAACATTCGGAATGTTGTACTACCTATTCCCAAAAATGTGGAATACAAAATTGTATTCAGAAAAATTAGCCAATGCACACTTCTGGATTGGCACATTAGGAATGATTTTTTATGCTCTTCCTTTATACTGGGGAGCTATTGTTCAAACCTTAATGTGGAAAGAATTTACTCCCGATGGATTACTGGCTTATCCTAATTTCTTAGAGACTCTCACACAGATTTTACCTATGTATCATGCAAGGGTGTTTGGCGGACTTCTTTATTTCTCCGGATTATTCTTAATGGTTTACAATCTATTGAAAACTGCAGCATCAGGTAAATGTGTAGATAATGAAGAAGCTTCGGCTCCTGCGATTGTTACCGACACAAAACGTGGTCAAAGCGAAGGTTTACACCGTTGGTTAGAAAGAAAGCCTATTCAATTTATGATTTTAGCTACTGTTGCGATCTTAATTGGTGGTGCATTCGAAATTATTCCTACTTATTTAATCAAATCAAATATTCCGACAATCGAGAGCGTAAAACCATACACTCCTCTGGAGTTACAGGGGCGGGACATCTATATCCGCGAAGGCTGTAACACTTGTCACTCTCAAATGGTTCGACCATTCCGTTCGGAAACAGAACGATATGGTGAGTATTCCAAAGCTGGGGAATCAGTTTACAATCATCCACACTTGTGGGGATCGAAACGTACCGGACCCGATTTGGCTCGCGAGGGGGTTCCTGGTGGAAAAATGTACAAGACTAATGTTTGGCACTATAACCACATGTTGGATCCACAAAAAATGAATGCTCAATCCATCATGCCAAAATATCCTTGGCTGATAAAAGATAAGTTGGATATTTCATCGACTCCTGCAAAAATTCGAGCGATGACTACCTTAGGTGTTCCTTATGCGCCAGGTTACGATCAGCTTGCAAATGATGATTTACAAAAACAAGCAGAGGAAATTGCTGCCGATCTTAAAAATTCAGGTGTTGAAGTAGCAAGTGACAAAGAAATACTCGCTATAATTGCCTATTTGCAACGTTTGGGTCGGGATATTTCAGTTGGAAACTAGATATGAGATTTAAAATATGAGAATTGAGAAAAATACTCTTATAATTATTTTATCTCACTTCTCATATCTCTCATCTAAAACGAATAAATATGGAACGTCAATGATTAAATAATTATTAACTCACATACGAGAATGATTATTTACTCATAGAAAGTTCTCCCGATAAATCGGGACAGGCTATCTGACCATAAAATAAAAAATATAAACAGATGAAAATAGTTAGTCATTATTTACAGGGAATTGCAGATGTAGGATTTTTCCCAAGCATCTCTTTACTGATTTTCTTCCTGTTTTTTATAGGAATGCTTTGGTGGGTTTTTAGAAAAAGCAACAAAGAATTCTTTACAAAAATGGAAAGTTATGCCCTTGACGAGGATGGTGTAAATCCATCATCGGAAGCAAAAGAATAAATTGGCCCAAAATCGAGATAAAATGGAGAAAAAAGATAAATTCTTAGAAGAAAACGAGCATCTAATGAGCGATCATGATTATGATGGAATTAGAGAATTAAACAACCCAATGCCAACATGGTGGCGTTACTTATTCTATATCACAATCATTTTTTCAGCAGTATACATGTTTCGTTATCATGTGTTTGGTGACGATTTACAAATAGATGAATACAATAAAGAAATGGCTCTTGCCGAAGCTAATAAACCGAAGGCTTCCTTTGATGAAAACGCACTTGTTCTAATGACAGATGCAGGAAATCTTGGAAAAGGAAAAGCCATTTACGACAAAAACTGCATTGCCTGCCATGGAACTGTAGGTGAAGGAAATGCAATTGGACCAAACCTTACCGACAAATATTGGTTGAATGGTGGCAGTCTTAAAGATGTTTACCAAATCATTAAAATAGGAAAACCTATGAAGGGTATGTTAGCCTGGCAAAACCAATTATCGCCTGAACAGATGCTTCAAGTTACCAGCTATACTTTGAGCTTGCAAGGAACAAATCCGGCAAACGGAAAAGAGGCTCAAGGTGAATTGGCAGAATAATATGTAAGCTTCAAGCTATTAGTTACAAGCTTCGAGTAATTCAACTTGGAGCTTATAACCAATTCATAAATAAAACAATAATGGCGCCAAAAAATCCATATACTGGCTATCGCGACCAACTTGCTACTCTAAGTGAGTCGGGAAATCGCAGATGGGTATACGCACAAAAACCAAAAGGAAAATTATACAACTATCGGAATCTCGTTAGCTATACCCTGCTGTTTCTGCTCTTTGCAATTCCGTTTGTAAAGCTAAATGGTGAGCCATTTTTATTATTGAATATTCTGGAGCGTAAATTTATTTTGTTTGGGGTTCAATTTTGGCCTCAGGATTTTCATCTCTTTCTGTATTCCATGATTACACTTTTTGTATTTGTGGTACTGTTTACTGTTAGCTATGGGCGAATATGGTGTGGTTGGACTTGTCCGCAAACTGTGTTTTTAGAATTTATTTTCAGAAGAATTGAGTACTTAATTGAAGGAAATCCAAGCCAACAACGTAAGTTAAATTCCCAATCAATGAATTTCGAAAAGTTTTGGAAGAAAAGTCTAAAACTAATTCTGTTTTACACAATATGCTTTTTAATTACCAATGCCTTTTTATCTTATATCATTGGCATTGATCAGCTATTGGAAATAATGAAAGCTCCGATCTCTGAACACAGTGTTGGATTTACTGTGTCGGTTTTATTTTCAGTCGTTATGTTCTTTGTTTTCACCAAATTGCGCGAGCAAGTATGCTCGATGATTTGCCCTTACGGACGACTGCAAGGTGTACTATTAGATTCCAATTCGATTGTTGTTGCTTACGACTACAAACGAGGGGAAGAAAGAGCTCCCCTTGAGGCTGGTGAAGATCGAAAAGAAGATGGCAAAGGAGATTGTATTGACTGTTATCAATGTGTTAATGTTTGTCCTACGGGGATTGATGTTCGTGATGGCACTCAATTGGAATGCATCAACTGTACTGCCTGCATAGATGAATGCAATTCTGTTATGGAATGGGTCGGAAAACCGAAAGGCTTAATTCGATTCGATTCTGAAAAAAATATAGCCGAAGGCAAAAAACAAAAATGGCCGGCCCGTAAGATTGCATACACAGTCGTTCTTTGCATTTTATTGGGAATTGTTGCAGCACTTTTTGCTTCCCGAAGTGATTTAGAAGCAATCATATTACGAGCTCCTGGTTTGATGTATCAAGATCAGGATAATGGCAAAATTAGTAATATGTACAACTTCAAAGTCGTTAATAAAACTTCTGTTGATATTCCTATTCATTTTAAAATCATGAATCACGAAGGAGATATCCTGATTATTGGGAAAGAAATGAATGCTGTAGCCAGTTCGATAAAAGAAGGTGTGTTCTTTGCCATTCTTCCTCCTAAAGAAATTACAAGCGACAACATTCCAATTACCATTGGCGTATATTCCGGGGAACGATTAATAGAAGAAGTTAAGCTGACTTTCGTTGGACCGAACTAAGAAGAACAATTAGCAGTGAACAGTGAATATTCGGAATTTTCAATTCCTTAAAACGGAATTACAAATCCTGAAACTCAAAACCTGTAGATTACAAATCGACAGGAGCATCAAATATTAAAAAGGATAAAAATGAAAAAAATGAGTTGGGGCACAAAGCTTGGAATAGGAGCTTCGATATATGTTATCGGAATTCTTGCATTTGTTGGCTTTAGTACAACACAGCAGATCAACCTGGTTTCTAAAGATTACTATCCTAAAGAGGTAGAATATCAGAAACAAATTGATAAGATTAAGAATGCAAAGCAACTGAAAGAAGATGTTCAAATTATCCAGGAAAATGGTAAGCTTCAAATTCAATTCCCAGCTAAAATGCACAATCAGGTAAAAGGTGAAATCATTTTTTATCGGCCTTCGAATTATCAATCAGATATTAAATGTGCTATTGAAATTGATGAAACCGGTTTCCAGGAATTAAATACCGATCAGTTATTAAAGGGAATGTATAAGATTAAAATAGATTGGGAACACGATGGCATTGGATATTATAAAGAAGAGGCTATTTATCTCAATAAATAAAATACCTCATCCCCTATCGCCTTCTCCTTGTGGAGAAGAGAGAACAATACATTAAAGTTTCCCTCTCCTTGAGGAGAGGGATTAAGGGTGAGGCATACACGTACAAAAAATAAAATAATGATATATCTATCAGCATTAATATTGGGACTTATGGGCAGTTTTCACTGTGTGGGAATGTGTGGTCCTATTGCATTGGCAATTCCTTTGAAAACAACTTCATGGCTGGCAAGAATTTCAGGTGGTGTAATTTACAACATTGGCCGTGCCCTTACCTATGCCTTTATGGGAGCTATTTTTGGTCTTTTGGGGCGAGGTTTGGTGATGAGTGGATTTCAACAATGGGTATCTGTTATCATGGGCGCTATCATGATTCTTTCGGTTATTACCCCTTCCATTTATAAGAATCGCTTTAACGCTGAAAAAGGTTTGTTCTCCTTTGTTGGCAAAGTAAAACTCTCATTAGGAAAGTTATTTACTCAACGAAGTTATGGATCGCTTTTTTTGATTGGATTGCTAAATGGATTACTTCCTTGCGGATTGGTTTACGTTGCTATCGCAGCGGCAATCGCAACAGGATCGGCTGCTGGCGGTGGGCTTTTCATGTTTATTTTTGGCTTGGGAACTCTTCCGATGATGTTAGCGATTTCGCTTATTGGTAATTTAATAACTCTTGAACTGAGAAAAAAAATAACTCGTTTGATTCCTTATGCAATTGTTTTTATTGGTGTTCTATTCGTTCTTCGCGGATTGAGTTTAGGAATTCCTTTTTTAAGTCCTCCGGAGAAAGCAATGACAGTGCCTACTGAACAAGTGGATGTGACGAAACCAAAACCGGATTGTTGTCATTAAGAAAATAAAAAGAGGCTACATCCATTTAGTATATAGCCTCTTCGCAAGTTTTGAGAAAAATCGAAAATAAATTTTCAATAAACTTTATTTGATTAGAGCTTTTAACTCTTCAACTGTTTTAGCCATTACAATTCCAGGAATTTCTACCGGAGCTCCAACTTCTGCTATAAAAGTACCTTTTACTTCCCCTTTTTTAAAAGTTGTAAAACCAATTCTGTACAATCCTACAGTTAATGCTTTCAAAGGATTACCGACAACACTCTTATATCTTAGCAATGAATTGTATTTTGTTCCTCTTGGAGTTTTTGGCATTTCACTGCTATCATCATTTTTAGCCAATGAAAACCATTTCGCACCTTTTACTTTTTCAGCAGAAATACTTTCAGCTGTAACAATATCAGAACGTTCCAAAGTGATATAAGTATCAAAATAGTCTTCCGATTCAGCATTAGCGGTATAAACATCCGAAACTATTGCATCTTTTACCTTGGTTTTACCAACTGGAGACATCATTCGAACACCTAATTCAGGAGCCACTGCTGGAACCCACAAATAAATAAAGTAAAATTTCTTGCCATCAATCACCTCATCTTCGGTGTCTTTAGCTGCGTATCCCAAATACGAAACAACATCTGTGTAAGGTACTTTAATAGTTTTAGGTCCCATTTTCTTTTCGGTTAAACTACCAAATTCACCTAGTTTTTGTGCTTGAGAAGGTGCTACAACGGCTAAGGCTAGTGCCAAAATCAAAATTAATCTCATCATCACCAAAATCTTACAGAAATAATCAGCCTATCAACAAACACTATAATTTAACTTATTATTTACATATCAAAACACATAACTTAACATCACGCTCCCACATCATAATGTATTCACAACACCAATCAATTATTTACCCTCATAAATAAAATTTTGAAAATAATCATTTTCATATTTCTCCAAATAATTCACACGAGAATTTATTTTTATTGTTTCCAACCAGGATATCTCGTAAATTAAAGGAACTTAAAGTTTAACCTTTTGATATTCTAACACTATGAGAAAAATCCTTAACAACTTGTTGACTTTTTTCAACAACACAGAAGAAGACACCTTTTACTATGTAAGAATTGAACGAAATGACAAATGCTTCTGCAATAGCGGTAAAAAATACAAAGTTTGTCATTACCCCGATCATCAGAAGAAAGGTAAGGTTGCAGTTAAAAAAATTAGTGAAACAAGCGCAGAAGAACAGATTAAAGTTCTAAGTGTAAAACGACTCCGTAAAGAATATTATCGTGTAAAATCGAATGTGCATTAAAATACAGCAAGCTTTTGGCTTATGGAAAAGTATATCATAGCCAAAAGCTTATTTATCGCTTTACAGCCTCAACCTCTTCCAGAGAAACCTGTCCGTAATCATTCCCCCATGAATTCAGAATATAATTAAAAACGGCAACCAATTCCTTATCGGTTAAACCTGATGCAGGCATTAAACTGTTGTACTTTACGCCGTTCACTTTAATGGGTTTATTACTTCCGAATTTTACCATTTTAATGGCATCTTCCCTGTTTTTTTTCAGGTAATCCGAATTAGCCAGAGGAGGAAAAACCTTTTCAATTCCACCCCCTTTAATCATATGACAATTCATGCACTTGGCCCGGTACAATTGCTCCCCTTTTTCTAGTTCATTTGTCGATATTTCGGACTCCACGACTTCATTCTTCGCCGTTTTCTTTTCCGATCCTCCACAAGAGATTAAAAAAAATGCAATTGTTAAAAATATTACGTTCTGCTTATTCATAGTCCTTATTCTTTTTTAGATCCAGTAAAAATAGTAAACACACACCAAACAATCAAAATTATTCTACCATCTAAATAGCTAACTACCGCAAAAAAAGCCGTTTAACCATAAGAACCCATCAAATATTTTTATATATTTATATAGATCAGAATAATGATTATCACAATAATTGCCCCATTTCATTCCTTACCCTTAAAACTATGGAGGATTACTTATGAAACTTAAAATTATTGTTTGTCTTTTATTAATACTAAAGACAACTTCATCATTTAGCCAAGATGCCAAAGATTTGTATTACGACATGGAAGTTGGTGTCATAGAGCATCTTGATGACACCATTCCACAAAACATACAGTTAACCAACGAAGCAGGCGAATTGGTCTTTCTAAAGGATCAAATTGACAAACCAACTGCAATTGTATTTGTCTACTTCAGATGTCCTGGAATTTGCAGTCCACTTATGGATGGTTTGGCAGATGTCATCCAAAAAAGTGATTTGAATATCGCTGAAGATTATCAAGTCATCACAATAAGTTTCGATCCAACAGAAACCTATGATCTTGCAGTTAAAAAGAAGAACAACTACAAATCCTTAATTAAAGGAAAAAACACACAAGAGGGTTGGAAGTTTTATACAGGCGATAGTCTTAATATCGCCAAAGCTACAAAAGCACTGGGCTTTAGATATAAAAGAGTCGGCAATGAATTCACTCATGCCGCTACGGTTATTATTACCAGTCCCGAAGCAAAAATTACCCGCTATTTAAATGGAACCTATTTTTTACCCTTTGAATTTAAGCTAGCCATAATGGAAGCTTCCAAAGGCCAAACAGGACCAACCATTAACAAAATACTTCAATATTGTTACTCCTACGATCCTGTAGGACAAGCCTACGTTTTAAATGTCACCAAAGTAACAGGAACCATTATCTTAGTTATGGGACTAATCGTTTTTCTGTTGTTAGTATTTAAAAAACCTAGAAAGAAACAGCATCAGTAAGCCACAAATTCCTCAGATTAACACAACTATTATCTGCAAGAATCTGTGAAATCGGTGATTGTAAAATAAGATAAAACTATACATATGTCTGATACCGTAATTCAAAACCATGAGCCCAATTACCTTGAATATAAGGGACGATACAAAGGTATATTTGCATGGATTTTCTCAACAGACCATAAACGAATTGGCTTGTTGTATTTATACAGTATGCTGGTGCTTTTTAGTATAGCAGCTATTCTGGGGCTACTAATGAAAATAGAGTTAATTGCCCCTGGCAGAACCATTATGGATGCCCAAACCTACAACAGCTTTTTTACCCTTCACGGGATAACCATGATTTTTTTAATTGTAGTTCCTGGCTTGCCGGCTGTGTTTGGCAATTTCTTTCTGCCTCTGATGATTGGGGCAAAAGATGTAGCTTTCCCTAAGCTCAACCTTTTATCCTGGTGGATCTATATTTTAGGAGCTGCGATTGCTCTTTCGGCTCAGTTCTTTGGTGATGGTCCTCCTGATACCGGATGGACATTTTATGCGCCCTACAGTTTTAGAACCGGCACCAATATGTTGCCTGCTGTAACCGGTGCCTTTATATTGGGTTTCTCATCTATTGCAACAGGAATCAACTTTATAGTAACCATGCACCGAATGAGAGCACCGGGAATGGACTGGATGAAAATGCCTCTTTTCCCTTGGGCTTTATACGGAACCAGCTGGATTCAAGTACTCGCAACTCCAATTGTTGGTGTTACCTTATTAATGATTGTATTGGAACGTACCATGCAAATCGGTTTTTTCGATCCTGCTTTGGGTGGCGACCCAATTTTATATCAGCATTTATTCTGGATTTACTCCCACCCTGCCGTTTACATCATGATATTACCTGCTATGGGTGTGATTTCTGAAATTATACCCACATTCGCCCGAAAAACCATTTTTGGATACAAAGCAATCGTAATATCAACCCTTGCCATCGCATTTGTAGGCTACTTTGTATGGGGACACCACATGTTTACATCAGGAATGAGTGGAACAGCTTTGTACACTTTCTCGATTCTAACATTTTTGGTTGCTATTCCAAGTGCTATTAAAATATTTAACTGGGTGGCTACTCTTCACAAAGCATCCATCGATATTCAAACGCCTTTTTTATGGGCACTTTGCTTTCTTTTTGTATTCATGATTGGTGGATTATCAGGGATGGTATTGGGTGCTTTATCGGCTAACGTTCATTTACACGATACCGCATTTGTAGTTGCTCACTTCCATTTCATTGTTTTTGGGGGTACCGGATATGCATTTTTTGGAGCTTTGCATTATTGGTATCCTAAAATGTTCGGTAGAATGTACGACAAAGGCTGGGCGAATATTGGTTTGGCTATCTTCTTCACAGGCTTTAACACGCTATATCTTCCGATGTTCTATTTAGGAATGATTGGAATGCCTCGCAGGTATTACGACTATGTTGAAGAATTTCACGGCCCCAATATCGTATCCTCATTTGGAGCCATGCTCATGATTTCCGGCTTGGTAATTATCATCACCAATTTGGTTCGATCGGCACGTAAAGGAGAAATTGCAGAAGCCGATCCATGGAAAAGTAAAACCTTGGAATGGACAGTTGCTAGTCCTCCACCTTTAGAAAATTTCGCTGAAATTCCAGTAGTAACCAAACGACCATACGACTATGAATAAGCCTGCACACATTGATGAACACCGAGACGATGAAGGTGCGAAAACAGGAATGTGGATCTTCATATTTACTGAATTAATCCTTTTTGGCGGATTGTTTATCGTCTATTCGGTATACCGATACTTAAACCCGGCCGCTTTTCATTTGGCTGCCGAGGAGCTAGATACTTTTATTGGCACAGTAAATACCGTAATTCTTCTGGTCAGCAGTATGACTATTGCGATGTCGATAAGTGCCATACAGTACAAAAATAAGAAGCTCACACTGATATTAATGAGTGTTACCATTTTATTAGCGGCTGTATTTATGGTGAATAAATATTTTGAATGGAGCGGGAAAATATCACATGGCATATACCCTGGTAGTCCAACACTGATGGAAGCCAGTCAGGGAGAAATCTTGTTTTTTGGCTTGTATTACGCCATGACAGGTCTTCACGCTATCCATATTATTATTGGAGTCGCTTTTATTGCCTACGTAATGGTATTGGTTGCAAAAGATGAGATTCAACACGACAATTTTGTCATTCTTGAAAATAGCGGATTGTATTGGCATTTGGTCGATCTTATTTGGATTTTCCTTTTCCCCTTATTCTACCTAATCACTTAATTGTACGACCATGGAAAAAGAACATACCCACATTGTAAAATACAAAACCTATGTATTCGTTCTAATTGCTTTGCTTTTTATGACATTCGCTTCGGTTGCCATAACAAGTATCAATTTAGGCCCTTACACAGTTTCTGCAGCCTTACTACTGGCAAGTATCAAATCAATACTCGTTTTACTGATTTTCATGCACCTTAAGTTCGATAAAAAGTTCTATTCCCTTATGGTAGGCGGAGTGTTACTACTATTTGCCTGTGTTATTTTCATTACATTCTTAGACTACTTATACCGATAGATTATGACTTCCAAAGCAATACCCGATGCTTCTAATTTTGTAAAAGGTGTAGATACCTCTTTCGAGGTAATATTAGGAATTATTTTCTTTTTCCTCATCGCCATTACAGCTACCATGATTTACTTCGTATTTCGCTATCGAAAAGAAAGGAATCCGGTAGCCACTCAAATCCACGGAAGTGTTCCCCTTGAAATACTGTGGACAGTTATCCCAACCATATTGGTGATGGTCATGTTCTATTACGGATGGATGGGATACAAGCCAATGAAAGAGGTTCCTGATGATGCTTTTGTGATAAAGAGCGTTGGAAGAATGTGGAATTGGCAGTTTGAATATGAAAATGGAAAAAAAACAGATACTCTATATGTTCCTTTGGATCGTGCTGTAAAATTAGACTTGGTTGCGCTGGATGTGATACACAGTTTATACATTCCTTCCTTTAGATTAAAACAGGATATTGTTCCCGGAAAAGAACAAATGATGTGGTTCATACCCGGACGTGAAGGTGAATATGATGTGTTTTGTACCGAATATTGTGGCTTGCAACATTCCTCCATGCAAACTTCTGTTATTGTGATGCCACAAGATAAATTTGATAGCTGGTACATCGATACTACCAAAACGGTTACACTTATATCGGATAGACCAGGAGCCTTAGGTCTAACTATCGTAAAGAAAAATGGATGTTTGGCTTGTCATTCTTTGGATGGATCTAAATTGGTTGGTCCTAGCTGGAAAAACTTATATGGCAAAACCGAAACTGTTGTCAGTAAGGGTGAAACAAGAGAACAAACCATTGACAGAGCCTATATAATTAACTCGATATACAATCCAAACGATGATATCGTAAAAGGCTTTAGTAAAGGATTAATGCTTTCCTATAAAAACGAATTACAAGAAAGTGATATTGATGAGATCATTGAATTCATGAAAACTCTTAACGACTAAATATCAAATTACAGTCAGCATATGCATACAAGCACTAAAATATCCACGCTCTCTGAATTGGGGAAAATTAAAATCGCTATCCCAATAGCCATTTCCTGTTTCACTGGGTATTTACTATATGCTTCGGAATTCTCTCTGGATATGGCTTATGTCGTGTTTGGTATTTTTCTGATTGTTGCAGGAGCTTCTGCTTTAAACCACATTCAGGAGCATAAAAAAGATGCCTTAATGGATCGCACCAAGTTCCGTCCCATCCCATCCGGCAAAATCAGCATTTCCGAAGCCGTTAAATGGAGTGTTTTCTTCCTGCTTTCAGGCTGTGGCCTTTTGGCTTTAGGAGGCACTACCGGAAGTTTATGGCTAGCCATTTTTTCAATCTTTTGGTACAATCTGGTTTATACTCCATTAAAGCAAGTTTCAGCATTTGCCGTTGTTCCAGGAGCGTTAAGCGGTGCATTCCCTCCAATGATTGGTTACGTAGCGGCAGGTGGTAATTTTTTGGATTGGCCAATTTTGGCTCTGTCTTTTTTCTTCTTTATCGGGCAAATACCCCATTTTTGGCTCTTACTACTACTCTATGGCGAAGATTATAAAAAAGGTGGCTTTAAAGTACTGATAGATGTGTTTAGCGTGAAACAAATTCACAACATCACCTTAATATGGATATTGGCAACAATCATGGTCGCTTTGCTGCTCCCCATCTTTGATGTTCTCTCGTCAAAAGTGCTCATTTGGTCTTTACTGGCGATGTCTTTATTCATCATCCCGAGCAGTTTTGTCCTTTTAAAAAATTACGACCGAACAACCGTTCGTAAATTATTTTTACAACTGAATCTATACTTCCTCATCATCATGATCCTAATTAGTATCGACAAACTTTACTTTTAGTAGTGTAACTTTATTGTTATCAGAGACTAGACATTTACACCAATCCTTTTTATATTTAGACTTCAACTAAACCAAATTCAGATGAAAAAGATTTTATTAGTAGTATTTGCAATTGGCTTCCTGGCCGCTTGTCAGTCGAATACTAAAAAAGTGAGTGACGATTCAAAAGCAGAAACTACTCAGGTGGTAGAATCTGAAACAATGGAATTGACTGTAACAGGAATGACTTGCACTGGCTGCGAAAACACAATTAAAAATGGCTTACAACAAATTGATGGTGTTCTTGAAGTGGAGGCTTCCCATACAAGTGGTAAAGTAAACGTGAAGGTGGAAAAAGATAAGCTTAAGCGTGAAGAAATTGAACAGCAAATTGAGACCATTGGTTATCACGTAGAAAAGTAAAATCAGATACTGCGAAGCTACATTGCAAAGAGGATGTCCAAAAAGGAATATTTCGCACCAGATTGTCATGTTGAGCGAAGTCGAAACATCTGTTTTTCAAAGTGAAAGATTCTTCGACTAGCTCAGAATGACAATAGAACGATACTTTTTGCACACCCTCTTTTTCCTTTCCACAATTAGCCCAAAGCCATACTTTAGCTGCGAATTTGCACCCGATGCAAAATGATACCGATAAGTATTTACATTGAAAATCGCCCCGATCTATCCCTATTTAGACTAATAATTAATAGCTCAGGGCGTGCCCCTCAATACTTCGGGTCGGGCTTTCCGTTGCTGCCGATAGCTATCGGAACCCTCACGCAAATTCCTATCGAAACCAATCCTCAATTATGATCCCTATTTACCGGGAGAAATGATTGAGTAATTTTAAATAGTAATATGTATTGTTCAACTAAAAAAAATGCTACATTTGTTAGGCATCTTGCAAAAAATAAAGATAAGTGAGTTATAGTAAGGAACATGACAATAGCAAACAAGAGCCTTTTGATCAATACCAATAGGCGAAAATCCTAAGGATATTGTTTTTTGATCAATGAATATATCGTTAAAGCCTGAAAAATTAGTTTTTCACTCAATGTGAATATGACAAGGCTTGAAAAATTGATTTTTGACCCAATGTCAAAATGACAAAAGTGATATAAGACGCATCGCATCTTAGCCACTTGGTCATAACACATTTTTATTTTTACAGACTAAATTTAATAATATGGGAATTATAACGAAACTTGCAATTTTAATGATATTAATGGTAATTATTTCAGTGCCTTTTCAAATTAGTATTGTTCAGACATTACAGAAAAAAGGATATGACGCTTCAATTTTCCTATTCAAATCTTCAAACCTTAGAAAGTTCAGAAAGATAATGCTAAATGAAAATGAGAAGAGTATTAAGTTAAGAATGAAACTAACCTACTTTGGTTATATCATCCCAATACTGACAGGAATTTCTTGTTTTATTACAATTATTGTAATTACAGCATTAACTAAATGATAGGTATATCTCTTAATGATAAAAAAGTTGAAATTATTTCCGATATTACAGTTCGGTTTATTGCTCATGACAATTATAAGACCTTGGATGGTGTAATTTCAAGTTTGAAAAAGTGACTTGATAATTATTCTAATAATGAGAAATGACAATTTATTTATCATATATTGTAGACAGAAATATAAAATAAAAACTGGCTATAACAAAAGTAACCGTTGCACAACCAAATAGTATTTCTAAAAAATAAGATGTAAGCTTTAAAAGTTTGCTAATTAGCAAGCTTTAAAAGCTTCATTTTTCAGGTTAAAAATCTAGATTTTTTAAATTATTGAAGGAGTAAGATGATGCTAAAGCAAAACATTATAAATATTTTAATTTTAGTTGGCTAAAGCCAAACTGCAATAGATAAAAACCACAAAGCATTAACTAATGCAATTAGAAAATCAGACTGTTTATTGCTCCTGTTTCCAGGCAACTGATAACAGGAAAAATAAAGGCTTGAAGGCTTAAAAAGGAATTAAATGAGCCAAATTGCCGAGGGGAAAAAGTACCATCAAGCAGAAAGCTCATAATACGGTTTTAAATTTTGTGTCAATGATTAAAAATTAAAAAAAATAGCAAATGGCTGGAGAAACAAATTTGTCTGAATTAATTAAAGGAATGACTCCAAAACTAAACGATGGAGAATATGTCTTTACAACAATAAAAGATGTAAGTAAGATTGACCGAAAAGACACTATTTGTGAATTCAAAGAAAGGGAAGGAACAACTATTGTTATTGAAAAAGAGAAAGCAGATGAACTAAACTTGAGTTATGAATATATTGCCTCTTGGATTACCCTCATGATTCATTCATCTCTTGATGCTGTTGGTTTAACCGCAATATTTTCGTCGGAATTGGCAAAAAATAATATTAGTTGCAATGTAATCGCTGGATATTATCACGACCATATTTTCGTTGATAAAAAAGACTCGGACAAAGCAATTAAAGTTTTGATGAACTTATCTAAAAGTCAATCATAAAACCAGTTGCTAATGGGGTAGATAGCTAATGCTCTATTGACCGCCACTGTGCCTCTCACACCACCAGATGCTTAGCAAGCTCAGCATAAACCAAGCGGGTTTATTTACAAAATAATTTCACGATAATCCATAAGGGCACGCCCTACTTTTGTTCCTGCAGTTCAACTTTTATGTACTCAATAATTTTCCATCTGTCGGCTTGTTTAATTTGAGCACCATGAGCACCCATAACTCCAAAACCAACGGTTATTACATGGAAAATCTCACCTCGGGGAGTTGCCTTCATTACATCAGTAACTAGGCTTTTGGGAGGATAAGGATATTTTCCACTTGTAAATAGGAATCCTTTTCCGTCGCCATTCTCTCCGTGACAATAAATACAATATGTCTCAAAGAGTTTCTTTCCTCTTTGCACATCATCAGCGGTCATTTCGTTGGGATTAATAATATTTTCGCCTGCCCAAATCCTTTCTTCCGGTGTTTTTTCAAAATGATAAGGAATCATTTCTCTGGGAATAGTTCCCTCTGCCGGTAATCGCAAACTCAATCCATCTTCGAAATTAGGATTCGTAGAATAAGGTTCAAAAGCACGCGATTGAACCATATCCGGAAAATAAGAATACCCTGGATGGTTCCGGTCTTTATCACAAGACGCGAACAAAACCACAACTACCAATAAAGCACTACAATATGAAACGAATTTTTGCATAACAATTTCTTTTTTTGGTAATGAATTAAGTTTCGTAATGAAAACTTTCTTTGAGCAAAGGATCATTTTTACTTAATAGTGGTGCTTTAGCCAAAGAGGCAAATACGACAAACAAGAAACCACCAAGATATAAGCACACAAATCCTATTTCAGTGAATCCAATTTGAGCAGTTTTGCCAATTGTTCCGGGAATTACCAATAAATAGATATTCAACCATTGACCAACCAAAACAACGACTGCCATAAGCGATAACCACTTCAAATTTCGTTTTGAATTTCGTGTCATTAATCCAAGCAAAGGAATCAAAAAATTAAGAACCAGAATTGTGAAAAAAAGTACAGTATGATCATTTAATCTTGGGGCAAAATAGGCTGTTTCTTCAGGAATATGACTGTACCAGATCAACAGATACTGAGAAAACCACAAA
The DNA here is from genome assembly GCF_002356295.1 of Labilibaculum antarcticum. NCBI lineage: Bacteria > Pseudomonadati > Bacteroidota > Bacteroidia > Marinilabiliales > Marinifilaceae > Labilibaculum > Labilibaculum antarcticum. The sequence continues at coordinate 1,627,254 of NZ_AP018042.1, forward strand.
TACATCCAAAAAATACTGAATGCAAAAAGGTATTTCCCCATGTCATGAATGTGTTCTTTGTTGATGAATTCCAAGTGTCCCTTCCATTTCAAAAAGCTAATAAAAAGAATAATAGAAGCAATACCAATCTCAAAAAGCCCAATAAAAACAAACCATCCGTAAAGGGTACTGTACCAGTGTGCATCAATTGACATCAGCCAATCCCAGCTCATGGTAGAACTTGAAATGGCAAAGAAAACCATGAATAATGCGGCCAGTAACTTTCCCTTTTTATAGTATTTGATATCATTTGACAAATCTTGTTGCAAAGAATTTTTACGCAGTAATCGGGTCAACCAAATCCAAACCCCAAAATAGACAGCCATTCGAATAAAGAAGAAAGGAATATTAAGGTAAGCGGCTTTCGCCTCTAAAATTGGATCGTGCAATCCCTCATGCGACCAATGATAGATATCATGCATCCCAAAGTATAGGAGGAACATCATAATTGCTGAAATCGGCAAAAATGAAGCTAAGGCTTCGGGAATTCTTTGCAAGGCGATATGCCAACCCGAATAGGCTATTTTGTGCAATGCCTGAAACACACCTCCGAACAGAGCTATGAATAGGAAAAACAGGTTGTTAATTAAATAATTTGTCCAAAACCTCTGACTGCTGGGAGCTTCAATGAAGTACCCAAGCAAAAGCAATAGAATTCCGAATCCCCCTACTGCGAGTAGTGTAATTTGGGTTTTTCGGGAAAATGTATAATTCTTGTCCATAACCAAGTGGTTTATGTGGTTTACGATTCAATCTCCTTAATCTGCATATTCATAGCGTCTTCTTTCTCCAAAATGCCTTGCACAATAGCATCCTGACTTCCAGCCTCATCCAGATCTACTATAATCACAAAACGATCGTTGGTACTTCGTTCGTCGTGAATGACATTGTTAGCTCCTGGTCCGAGTTTCGAGCGAATAAAAAATGCGATTGCCATTCCAAAAGCAGCGAATAAAACCGTCAATTCAAAAGTGATAGGAATGAATGAAGGAATCGCAAAATGAGGTTTTCCTCCAATAAACAATGGATAATCGACCGTAAATGCCCAGGTTTGAAAGCCAAAAGCTACGGCCAAACCAATGCCTCCACAAATAAATGCTACAGTTGGCAAATTTGATCGTTTGTACCCCAAAGCAGTATCCAATCCATGAACTGGAAAAGGAGTCAAAACATCCTGAATGGACACATCCTGAGCTCTCAATTCCTTGGTAGCACGAAGAAGATTCTCCTCATCTTCAAAATAGGCTGAAATATATCTTCTCATGATTATTCGTTTTTATCCTTATTTGTAAAATTTTCCCCAGAGCTTTTCATTACGGTCTTCACCTCAGCAATTGCAATTACCGGGAATACCCGAATAAATAAAAGGAAACAGGTGAAAAATAAACCTAAGGTTCCAATAAATATTCCGACTTCAACAACAGTTGGACTATACATCGACCAACTTGAAGGCAGATAATCGCGGTGCAAAGAGGTTACGATGATTACAAATCGTTCGAACCACATTCCAATGTTGATGAAAATGGATAGAACGAAGGTAAATGCGAGATTTCGTCTCAGTTTTTTGAACCAAAGCAGTTGCGGAGAAATCACATTACAGGTCATCATGATTGCATAGGCCCACCAATAAGGTCCGGTTGCCCGATTCAGAAATGCATATTGCTCATATTCAACGCCCGAATACCAGGCAATAAACAATTCGGTGATGTATGCAATACCAACAATCGATCCTGTTGCGATAATAATTTTATTCATCGATTCAACATGACCAACGGTAATATAGCTTTCCAGATTTAATACTTTTCTAGTTATTATTAAAAGGGTCAACACCATTGCAAAGCCAGAAAAGATAGCTCCGGAAACAAAATAAGGCGGGAAAATTGTCGTGTGCCATCCCGGAATTACCGAAGTTGCGAAATCGGAACTTACAATACTGTGGACCGAGAGTACAAGCGGTGCGGCCAATCCGGCCAATATTAAACTCATGGTTTCATGTCTGCTCCAGTGTCTGGCAGATCCTGTCCAACCAAAACTCAAAAATCCGTAAATCGCTTTTTTAAATTTTGATTTCACCTTGTCGCGAATGGTTCCTATATCTGGTATTAAACCAACATACCAAAATAGAAGAGAAACACTAAAATAAGTACTGATGGCAAACACATCCCACAGCAGTGGTGAGTTGAAATTTACCCAAAGACCACGCGTATTTGGATAAGGAAACACAAAGAAAGCAAGTAGTGGACGTCCCATATGAATTAGAGGAAACAAACCGGCGCACATTACTGCGAAAAGGGTCATTGCCTCGGCAGATCGATTGATACTGGTTCTCCATTTCTGACGAAACAGTAATAATATGGCCGAAATAAACGTACCGGCATGACCGATTCCTACCCACCACACAAAGTTGGTTATTCCCCAACCCCATCCAATGGTTTTATTCAATCCCCAGGTTCCAATTCCTTGCCAAATGGTCCATCCCATCATGGCTAAGCCAAAAAACAATGCTGATATCGTGATTGTTATTCCAACGTACCAAGCTTTCCCCGCTTTTCCTTCTATTGGAGCAGAAATCTCATCAGTAATCTGTTTATACGTTTTTTTCCCCGTGATTAATGGTTCACGAATTGGCGACACATACATAAGCGTGGTTTTATAATTCGTTCGTTTTTTTATTTCTAATCTTAGTCAAATAGCTCACCGAAGGAAGCGTATGAATCTCCTCTAACAAATGATAATTTCGTTGACTCGAAGTTTCTTTGACTATCTGGCTGTCATTATCATTTAAATCTCCGAAAATGATTGCTCCAGATGGACAGGCTTGCTGACAAGCTGTCTTAATTTCTCCATCATTAACTTTTCGACCCTCAATTTTCGCATTCAATTTTCCTTCCTGAATTCGCTGCACGCACATGGAGCATTTCTCAATAACTCCTTTTGCCCGAACCGTAACATCCGGATTCAAAACCATTCGCTTTAAATCGATCGTCATTTCAGCAACATCGTGCAAATTATTTGGAATAGAATCCGCATTCGTGAAATTGAACCAATTGAAACGACGCACTTTATACGGACAGTTATTTCCGCAATAACGAGTCCCAATACAACGGTTATAAGCCATTTGGTTCAGGCCTTCGCTACTATGAGTGGTTGCCGCTACCGGACAAACATTCTCGCAAGGTGCATTATCGCAATGCTGACACATTACTGGCTGATAGGAAACATCCGGATTAAAATCGCTGCCTGAAAAATACCTGTCAATACGAATCCAAGACATTTCGTGCGCCCGAATCACTTCATTTTTACCAACTACAGGCACATTATTTTCCGCCTGGCAGGCAATAGAACAGGCACCGCAACCAACACAAGAATTTAAATCAACTACAAGTCCCCAATGATGATTTGGGAAATTTGGTTTCTTGTAAATACCTGCGTTTTCATATTTATGATGCGACTCATTTCCGGCCGCCGGATCTTTTAAATATTCTCCCAAGGAAGCTTCACGAACAATTGCTCTTCCTTCCATCGAATGATGAGTTTGAGTCATTGCCAATTCGTACTTCTCTTCTGTTAACCTGATTTCAACACCAATTGAAAAATCAATACGGGAATCATTTTTAAACTGAGATAACTTCGAAACATTAACTCCTACATTTTTACCAACCACACCACATTCTGTTCTGCCATAGCCTAAGGCAACAGCCAACGTATTGTATGCTTGTCCTGGTAAAATATATACCGGCAATTTCATTCCTGAATTCAACTCTACAACATCACCTGTCTCTAAAAGCATTTCTTCCGCTTGTTTTGGCGATATGGTTAGGTAATTGTCCCAACAAATTTTCGTTACCGGATCAGGAAGCTCCTGAATCCAAGGATTGTTTGCCATTTTCCCATCGCCCATGGCCGAGCTTTCATATACCTGAAGTTCAAAACCTGAAGATTTTGGTGTACTTGCAATTTCAGCCATCAATTCCCCAATTCCAGCCATCGAAAATCTGGTGTCGAAAACTGATTTCGTTTGAGGTTCAAAGACTCCTTTTTGCAGGCTATTGTTCCAAAAACTGATGAAATTTGGATAAGTTGTTTGAAGCGGATATAATTTCTCTTCCCAGTAATTTTTTATGAATTTTAAATAGTCGGTTTCCTGACCCGACCATGCAAGCAGTGTAGATTGAAACTGTCGGGTATTGAATAATGGACGAATACCTGGTTGCATTAAACTATAGCGACTCGTTTTAGGTTCGAGATCGTTCCAGCTTTCGATAAAATGATTATCGGGCGCTACATATTTAAAATAACCACTTGTTTCGCTTGGAGCAGCATTTAAGGATACCGAAAATGGAACTTTCTCTATTGCTTTTCCAAATTCCTCTCCTTTAAAATAATCGTATACCGGATTAACATCGTAAGAGAACAAAGCTTTTATCCTGCCCGAATTCAGATCAGAAAGTAATTGTTCCATATCCGAATCAATCGCTTGCTTGGTCAATATTTGCTTGTCAATTCGCAGAGTTGTTCCGTAATTTTCCAATTCGTAATTAATCGCATTGATCAAAACCTGAATGTTCAAATCATTTTCACCTGCAACAACCAATGATTTCCCTTTATTTGCCCATAGTTCTTTTGCCAATTCTTGAATATCATCAGTGGCATCACTTATGGAATAGGAATCTAATCCTTTTAGTTTCAAAATCTCATTGTACAATTGAGCAATCAGCATGGCTTGCTCGGAAGGTTTTACCGGAATCCGATAATCGGCATTACTTCCTGTTAGGGATAAACGCGATTCAAACTGAATGTGTCGTGACATATTTGTATTTCCATCGCTAAGCTTGCGCTTTTTGGTGTACTGACGAATGTGTTCAACAGGCATCAGCCAATTCCCTAAAAAATCTGCATCAAAACTCACAATCACATCTGCATAATCGAACCGGTAATCGCAAATTCCTGCTTTCCCAAAACACATTTCATTGGACTTTATCAATGCTGATGCAGATCGATTATCATACTGTACCCATTTCACATTTGGGTAAGATTTTAAAAACATCTCTATGACAGCCTTTGTAGATGGACTGTATATTGTCGGAGTCAAAAGAACTGCGCTTTCTTTATTTCCTTCTAATTGATTTAATTGCTGAATAATGTCTTGATCCAGCTCGTCCCAGGAAATTTTGGTATCGCCTTTCAGCGGATTTTTATATCGACTTGTATCGTATAATCCTAAAATTGAAGCCTGAACCCTTGCACTTGTCCCTCCGTAAGTAACCGAAGACAAATCGTTGCCTTCAATTTTTATTGGACGGCCTTCTCTGGTTTTTATAAGGATGCTACAATATTCACTTCCATTTACATAGGATGAGGCATAGTAATTCGCTTTCCCCGGAGTGATTTCTTCAGGTTTAATCAGATATGGAATGGCCTTTTGAACCGAATTTTCGCAGCTGGCCAATACGGTACTTATCGCAAGACTGTATCCGCAAAGCTTTAAAAAATCACGTCGGTTCGATTGCGACTTCTCATTTCCATTATCAAATATATCGAGTATTTGTTCCAGATTCCCCTTAGGCAAACTTAGCTTTTCGGGAGTATCTGATCCATTTTTACGTTCGGCAAGACTTTTCCAATGTTTCTTCATAGATAAACGATTATCAATAGGTAAAATGCAATAGGGCAACAATCGGCTTTTACAATTCTAATAATGGCATCGGGCACATTCCCTTCCTCCAATATCCGTAACTCTAACAGAGTCTCTTACACCAGTCGCCAATTCTTCGTGTAACTCTTTAAATCCATTGGAATAGTATCCATTGGCCTGAAAATCAACGGCAGTTTTATCGTGACAATCCAAACACCAACCCATTGATAAATCCTCTACCTGTCGAATAACATCCATTTCTTCTACAAAACCATGGCATTCCTGACATTCTCTTTTACCGACATTAGCATGCTGAGCATGACTGAAAAATACATGATCGGGTAACTGATGAATTCGAACCCATTCTACCGAAGTATTATTTTCTATGGCTGCGTGTATTTTATTGATTTCGAATTTTCCCGAATTGGTTCCTTCGCGCACAATCACGTGGCAGTTCATACAAAGATTTACATGAGGAATACCAGCAGATTTGCTTTCGTCGACTGTTGTATGGCAATATCTGCAATCAATTTTATTACCAGTAACATGCACTTTATGAGAAAACTTAATTGGCTGTGCTGGTTGGTAATTTTGTTTGCGACCTAAGGCCATTGCTCCATCAGCAAGCATATTTATTTGATATCCAAAGGCGAATACAAAAATTAATATCGGTATTAACTTGTACTTGATTTTCTTGGTGAAGATCAAATCGATTAAAGCCATGGTGATTAATGCACCCAAAAAGACAAATACCAATATATTATTGACCTTTGGTTTTGTTTCAAAGAGGGTATCCTCCTTTAACTGGGACAAATATGTTTTAATATATCCAAGTTCCTCATCCGAATAGGTATATCCGACATGAGACGCCTCCATCTTTTTACCCAATGGACTCATCAATACAGCTTTAAATTCTGCAATTGATTTATCGGCAAATGTTTTTGAAATATCTGTTGCGGAAGGATTCCAGTTCAGCGTATCGATATAATCGATATTGTGACAGGAAACACAAGATGTTACATCTGTTTTTATTCTGGTTAAGCCTTTAAAAAGTCGCTCACCCCGTTTCTCAGAATTCAAGAAGTAGTTAAAATGATGATCTACTGTTTTAGCAACATGCGTACTATCTGCCTCAATCGCAAAAAGGGCGGGTGGACTAAAAAACAAAAAAAGTATAATCAGGGCATTAAAAAATCCGTAGGGTTTACTCATAGAACAGGTATTTGGTACAGATTAAGCTTATATAATAGCCAATATTGAAAATACAAATCAAAATACGAAACCTTTCTCTACACCAAATCTTACTATTCTCTCTCTTTTCTTTAAAAGGCAGCCGAGCACACTTTTTCGTAACTTACTCGCTCTCTACCAAATATAATAATTTAAACGAATATTTCATATCCTTTCACTTAATGAAATGCAAATACAATCAACAATAGATCCGAACTTCCATTTCTTTTATTAATGTTTTCTAAGGATAGCTGATTAAAAAAAAATACCGAAAAGGTGTAATTCAGAAACAAATGAGAAAGTGAAGCTCAGAACTACGCTTTAAACCAAAAAAGGCATTCTCCTAGAAGAATGCCCTTGGTTATTTTGCGTGGAAACTATTCTATAATTCCCATCTCTACTGCAGCAACTTCAAACCCTATTTGATCATTAGCTTTGGACATTACTTCACTAGCTAATTCACCAGTAATAATAACTGCTCTATAATCATAATCCGCTTTTGCTAATTCTTCTTCTACATTCGCAAAAGTAAATAACTCTCTTTGCATATAAATTTTTTCTTGCCCACCAATCGTAAAAGACTCTGTTAAGAGATTACCCAACGATGTCTTGCTTGAACTTGGTAATAAAATTGCATGATCGTTTGCATCAATCCTATAAACCAAAACAACACCACTATCCAGAATATCATCAGTAATCTTATCATATAAAGAAATGCGTTCATCGTAAATGTATAATTTATCTTTTGCATCTGTCAAAATCCAAACATTCTCATAAATACTGAACACATATGATTTTACATTGGCATTTCCATCAGCACCTTTCAACTCTAAACCAGCTCCCCATCCTGTGGCTCCAATTACTAAACCTCTGTTGTTTTTAGGTCCATAAAGAATAGCTGTTTCCTTATCAAGGTAAAAATCACCATGCTCACCGTCTTCAGCTGTTGGTATGCCATCACCAGATAAAGTTGTAGCGCCATCAGTTCCATCTGCTCCGTCTTCCCCATTGGTACCGTTTGTTCCATTTGTACCCTTTAAAGAAAATCCATCTGTATCGGTCCAATTATCAGCATTTACTTTTGGCCCATACAACATTCCTGTTGCAACATCAAGATAGTAATCACTAACTGCACCAACTGTAGCTACAGGCTCACCTTCACCACTGAAAATAATACTACCATCGGTTCCTGCAGCTCCAACTGCTCCTGCTACACCTTGTTCTCCTTTATCACCTTTAGGACCTAATAATCCAGCTTCACCATCGTCACCACTGCATGATACCATCGAAATACTTAGCGCTAGAAAAGCGACTGCGAAAAAATAAAGTTTACTCGTTTTCATTTTTTTTGTAAATTTGAAATGATTAATAATTTGGAATTAAAAAGATCTTACATGATGTTTAATTCCTGTTAATTGTATACTTCCGGAGGCTGTAACCTCCGGATTTTTTTTTAATATGTATTTAGGCCTGCTGAAAGCAAGACCGCACCAATCAGAAGTGAAACTAAAAAAGACACTCCAATTACTAAAATCAAGCTAAGAATAAAGTAGTTTGTCTTTTTTTCCTCACTCACCATTGTTATTGGAACAAAACCGATATATAAAATATACAGGCCATATATTCCTGCAATTAGACCAAGAATGGAAAGACTTGGGAGAATGTAAAAAACTCCTGCTAGCCAAACTGGTGTATAAGAGTAGGCAACCAATTTAATTGCATTATTCAGACTTACCTGGGTATCGAAAGTCGCTGCTAACTTATGAATGCAGAAAGCACTAACAAAAACGCCTAAGAATGCTCCTACAAAAGCAAGTATTGCTTGATGAAGTCCCCAACTAAGAGAAGTGACTTTAAAATAACTGCCCAAGCCTATTAACCCATAACCAATGAATGATGCTATGGTAGGAATCAAAACCAATGGAAGCACATAGGACAGCAAAAAATCTTTACGATCTATTGGTTCACTACTAATTTTCACCCATGCTCCCTTAGGACTAATAAGAACCAGCTTTACTCTGTCAATTAAAAATTCAATATTTATCATGATTTCGAGATTTTAATTACGACTCTAACAGACTTTGTAAAATGCCTCCACTACTTTCCTTTTTACTATTTGAACCTCCTGTTGATAATTGACTAATTAGCTTGCGAATTGGCATGGACTGCAACCATACTTTTCCTGTTCCTTGCAGCGTAGCCAAGAATAAACCTTCGCCACCAAAAACCATCGATTTTAAATTTCCCGCCTGTTGAATACTAAAATCAATTCCTTCTTGAAAACCAACCACGCATCCGGTATCAACCCGCAATGTTTCGCCATTCAACTCATGTTCAATTAATGTGCCTCCTGCGTGAATAAAAGCATTTCCGTCTCCTTGCAATTTTTGAAGAATAAAACCTTCGCCTCCAAAGAAACCTGCACCCAATTTCTTGTTAAAATGCATACTTATCTTAGTTCCCAAAGCAGCACATAAAAACGCATCGCGCTGTACAATTACAGAACCGCCTAATTGCTCTAAATCAAGTGGAACAATTGTTCCCGGATATGGTGCAGCAAAAGCTACCTGACTTTTTCCCGATCCACGATGTGTGAAATGGGTAATAAATATTGACTCACCAGTAATTTTTCTGGATGCTGCCGAGAGTAATTTGCCAAAAAGTCCTTTGTCTGGTTCCGAACCATCTCCCATTTTGGCTATAAAATCAATCCCTTCTTTCATGTATAACATCGCTCCAGCCTCAGCTATAACTGTTTCATTTGGATCCAATTCAATCTCTACTAACTGAATATCGTGCCCTATAATTTTATAATCTATTTCGTGTGATTTCATGACTTCTGAATTTTAAATTTGTGACTATTAATTATTTCAGCCCCTTGAGCCTATAATCAAGGCCAAAACAAACAATCCAATCTTTTTAACAAATTGCCATAACATCAAGACTCCAATAAAACAAAAAAGTAAGGGGCCATAGGTAATCATATAAGTAAAAAAACTGGAACCAGGTTCGAGCAAGGAAGCATCAGGCAATTCCGGGTCATAATAGACCATAACCATACTTCCCTCCGAATATTTTTGCATATCCTTTTTTGCGTCCGACGCACTGCTACTGCTTCCATCGACAGTAGAAATTCTATTTCCAAAATATATTTTCCCCTCTACGGTATAAGTATAATTGATATCAGAAGCATACATTTTTGTACCGTCGCTTATGTGCGTATTGATATCAGCGGAAGTAACAATGCCCTCAACAGTAGGCCATGACTTAGAAGCTTCAGCCTCGGCAATTATGGTTTGACTTATGTTTTTATAAAAAAACCAACCTCCAACAATAAATGCGATTGCAAAAATAAATAATGCGATCGGTGAACTTTGCTTGTTTTCCATGATGTCTATTTATTTAAAAATTAAATTCATCCATTAGCTGAAGCATCTCTGCTTTAGTTTGAACAGAATTAGATATCAGAATAATATAGGTATCGTAATTTGAAAGTTCGACAATTAAAGAATTGACTTCATCATCCTCATCATCTTTCATTTTACCATACATACACTTTTTCCCACTATGAGTAAAGGTTTCAAAATTTCCTTCGTGGTCTGGATTCCCATTTTGACGGGAAGTTGCGGAGACTGCCAAATTGCCATTCATTCCTTTCATGAACATGGCACTATACGCCCCTTCAGAATTCATCACCATCAATTTTCGATAATTATCATAGCTAAATCCGTTCGCTATTTTCTGGAATTTCTCGTAAGGATACTTTACAGGCACTAAATCCATAGCTTCATCATCGCCATCATCATAAGCATCATCGTTAAAAGCATCACTCATTCCTCCAAACATTTCTTGCTGGTATTTATCCTGATCTTCATAATCGATACCAGAGGGAGGTGTGAATTTTGAACTTGACACAGAACTATTTTTGTCGAATTTAGTCGCCGTTTCGATCGCTTCAATGCCTAAGATTTTTGCTTCTGATTTTAATGTTACACCATCATAAATCCAACAGGTAGCTCCCATTAACTTCACTACTTCACATTGATTCCCTAAAACATATTCAGTACCAACAATCTCACCACCAAAAGATTCCAAAAGGTCTTTTCCCATCTTCTTTTTTTCTGCATCGGTCATATTATCAGTAATATCCTGAAAAGGAATTGTTCCTTTTTGCCCTGTATTTTCAATTAAGTTAGCAGACCAAAATTTTCCTCCTTTTATAATAGAGATATCATGTGTCTTTGTTTCACTTTTAAATCCAAACATCTTAGTCACACTAAGCGACTTGGTTTCGGTAAAAGATGAATTCCCATAGTTGTCCCACCAAACAGATTTGGTGCCAGTAGTATTTCCGCTGAGCTGATACTCAACATGCCCCGATTTGATGGCATATATTTGACTCTTTTGTTGAGAAATAGCAACATGAGTCATTAGCAAACAGGTTACTATCAGAATTAATTGTTTCATCAGTTAAAGGATTTGAATTAAATGTTCTGGCTTATTTGTAAGCTTTAAGAAAGAATGATTGAGAAAGATTTGATTAGAAAAACTTCCTGTTTGGGACTTTAATTATTAAGGTTGTTTGGTTGTAAAGTGAATTGGTTGAGTTGCCCAAACAGGAAGTTCTAACTAAATGTATGTAGTCAAATAGTTTTCTAGAAATGGTATAATACACCTACTCCTGCTGACAAATAATTGGCATTACCAATGGTATACTTTAAATCTGCATTGAAATACATTTTATCAGAAATAGCAAAACGACTTCCCACACCAATGTTTACACCAACATCGCTACCCGAAGCATCTAAATCGAAGCCTCCAAAATAGTCATCAAGCTCACTTCCTCCATCCATTTTAAATTTCCAGAAAGTAACATTTAAACCTCCAATGGCATAAAATGTATTTTTAGAATCTGCAGAAAAAACATAATGTGCATCAAAATCTAAGGTTGACCAGTTTACATTATTTTTCTTAAAATAATAAGTGAATGCAGGAGCAATTTCCCAAGTATCACTTGCTAAATAAACACCCTTAGCTTCAATACCCATAGTACTGATTTCGGTTGCATACTTAAGACCAGCTCCGGCCAAAATTTTTGAGTCTTGTGCTTGAGTTGTCAGGCTAAACAATACTGAAAGCACGGTAGCGAATACTAAAATTAACTTGTTTTTCATTTGATTACTTTTTACTAGTTATTAAAAAATTTAATTAAGGTTATAGAACTTCCACTTCGACATCTACCAAGGCTGTAATTTCAATATTGAAACTTACTGGTTGCTCGGTAACCGTACCCGTGATTAAAATTTCCAGGTTTTTATTCAGTAACAATGTATTTGCGATTGCATCCAATTGTTCTGTAGAGAAATTCACAAACAGAGATTGATTCAATGAGACAGTAGGGATGTCAAAATCGAAATTTAGATCAGGCACACTAATAGTTAAAGATTCTATTTCACCACTAGTAAGGTTCGTAATTTTACAGTTTACCGATGTTACATCAACAGCTTCCAGCTTGTTCAAATAATCTTTAATCTCTTCGATATCTGCAAATCCAAGATTAATGGTTTCTGAGAAAGGATATGTTTCGGCTATCTTTAAACTGGCTGATTCTACAGTATTTACAGTTACCAATGTATTCTTCGACAATTCGATATCGTAAAAATCTTTTGTCTTTAAATCGTTTACTTTATCGCAAGAAGTGAATCCAACCACCATAGCGAATAGAATAAATAGTGTTTTTTTCATAGCTTAATTATTTTCAATTATGTTATTTAATTCATAGATATAGTAATGACCAAACCGGCCCTCTTTGTCTTCAATTATTTTGGCATAAATTCCGGGCTTATCGTTAATCATCCATAGTTTATATTTTTCTTCGGAAGTCCCTAGCGACTCTATTACCATGCAATCGAAAACTCCTGATGGTGTTGTGAGCTTCTCTTCTCCAACTACTCGAAATGAATTGTCTCCTAATGGATACAGACGATTATAATAATTGAAATCCAACCTGTTAGGAGGTAATTCCGCATCATCAGGTAAGTTGTACCTGTCATATCCGTAAAAAATAAAATCGATACTTAAACTCTGCTCGTCTTTATCGGCAGTTACATCGGCAGTCAGTTTCTTAGTCTCAAAAACTTCTGTACCCTCAACTAATGTTGAGAAATTATATTCTAGCTGCTTCGTATTTACTAAAGACATCAGCATATCAAAAGGATCAGTCCAAGGCAATTTTCCCTCTTCCCCATCATACTTGTAATCTCCATTCTCATCGAAGAATTCGGCTTCCGTGAAATTCAATCTTTCAATTTTTTGAGAATTAGCCTCTGATTTATTCAGGACTACTTCTACTCCTGCATTTTCTAAAAGAAATTCTTTATCACTCAGTTTAAAAACTCTGTTTTTGCCACCAATTTTATCAATTCGGCCAACCAACAACAAGCTTTTCTCTTTTTGATTATAAATCCACATTCCACCTGTTCTACTTTCCATTCCGGGCTGTTTCTCAATCAATGTAAAACTATCCGGAGCTTCAAAATTCAATACTCTCGTCACATCAGCATTTGCATCATCAGTAAATTTCCACGTTCCGACAAGCCCCGATTCCAAATTATTCGCTGCAATTTCAGCCATATTTAATCGTGACAAAAACCATTTCTGATCCCCTTTGGTAAAATTGAATTGCTTCTGATTAAGACTTGTAATCATACAGTCGCCACCAAAATCTTTATCCATATTCGAGCTCATAATCATTTTCTCTTCTTTTTGATTATGCGACCATGAGCCTACATTAATTCCCTGCGTTATTATAGATCCATCGGTATTATAATCAATAATGATTAAAGGTTCATCGACCTTATCTCCCACTACTATTTTGGTAACTAACCAACTTCCACTTATTTTTGAATCCTGAGCATTTGTCACTTTTATCAGCGACAGCATTACGATAAGAATAATTGTTGCTTTTTTCATTTTTGATTGGGTTTAAATGGGTTACCTAATACTTTCATTATTTCATTGTAAGCATCTTGAATTTCACTCTCGCTAGCATCTGGCTTTTTAGCTTTTGCTTGTTTTCTGAAATCCTCGTAAGACATGAAATTTGATTCGTTATGAAGTTTTCCAAATTCCTTTTCGGCTTCTTTCAGCATTCTTTCCAATTCGGGTTTGGCTTCATCAAATTGCTTTTCAGCTTTTTTCAGTTCCTTATCCAATTGACTTTCCTGCTCTGGCTTGTTTGGTTTTCCACCTTCTTGTCCAATGGCATTGTCTGCATTGATGTATGCATTAATAAATTGAAAAGCATCCTCTTTGGTCAAACCACTTTTATCATTCTTCACCTCATCCATAACTCCCATTTCATTCAACATCTGATCAAAATCGACTTGATTGGGATCCTTCAAACTATCCTTTTCATCATACTTTAGAAAAAAATCAATCATTGGCTTGGCGGTATCAATCGATTTTTTATTTGCCTTTAGGTAAGCTTCCTGGATTTTATCCCCTTCGTCTTTCTTCTCCTCAATTTGGGCGGATAAAATACTACTCGTGAAAAGGCAAATCATTATGACTAAAACTTGTTTCATACCTTTATTTTTTCAAATGTTGAATAAAATACCCGTGTATTTATAACCATAAGTAGCTTACAAGCTATAAAGGTCTTGGTGAGGAAAATCTGGAAGCTCAAAGTAACTGTCGGCAACAGAAACATCAAATTTAATGCTTGTAGCTTCTTCAATAATGGTAATTCCAGCTAGACTACTAACCGATTTTAAAGTTAATCCCTTGTATATCCATTGCTTCACCCCAAGAAGTTCCCAAACTTCACAGTCGTAACCAAAAACTTCTTCATTGTCCAATTGTACTCCACCCAAGCTTATCATCGTCTCTCTTCCTGCTTCCAATGCATCTAAATCATTCTGACGCATGTAGTCAATTAAAGGATCCTCTTTGGTATAAATTATACCCGCAGCATAATCAACCACATAAATCTTCTCATTGTCAATTTTGGCAGCACTACGTGCATTGGTGGTTGTTGATTCCTCTATTCCTTCTGCATTAATGATGGTAAGCGTTTCCGATTTATCCTCAAAACGAATTTCAAGAGCTCCCCATTTTTTAAAATACAAATCACTGGTACCCGATCCATTCACATACGGACCCGAAATTGTGTGTACGTAATGAATCATTCCGCTTTCTACATTGTATCTTTTAATGTCTTTACTTGTTAAATCATCATCTTTATCGCAAGCAACAAATGCAGCAACAAAAAATAATATGCTTAGGTACTTTAGTGTGTTTTTCATGCTTCTGTTTTTTATTTATTATAATGTGTTTTAAATTCTTTTTGTTAGTTTGGAACTACATAGAAACCTGTATTTTCACTTTGAACAATTGTTGTGGATTTATCATCCGATCGGTTCAACCAAAAATCTTCTTCTGAACTGATCAAATCTTCAGTTTTTCCTTTATCTAAATCGCAGGTATAGGTTCCACCTATTTCCAAATGATCCGATTTACTATGTACCGAACCATTATCATCGTAGGTAACATATCTAACGGTAAGCTTATAATTGTCATTCTGATCAACATCTAGAACTTCCATTTTACCAAGATACCCGTCAGACGTACCATAAATTATTGTAGTTCCATTTTGCAAAACAACTCCTGATTGATTCGCTACTTCAATATTTCCACTTTGTAAGCTGTTCATTTTAGTATCAATTGTTTTTCGATCCAAAGAAGTAAACATTGATTTGTTGGATGAATTTGAATGAGAGGAAGCTGTTTTGCCTTCTGTTTTCACAAACTCTACTCTACGGTTATTTGCTTTTCCTTCTGGAGTACTGTTATTATCCAATGGCTTACTTTCACCATAACCTGCATAGCTTAATCGGTTCGATGAGATGCCCATTTGAATCAATTTCTCCATAACAACTTTTGCTCTAGCCTCAGACACTCTTTTGTTTGATGCATCATCGCCATCGCTATCGGTATGACCTTCGACACTAAAGTTTAGGCTTGGCTGTTTTTGTAATAGTTGATATATTTTATTGATTGGTCCCATCGACTCAGGCTTAAGACTAGCCTTGTTTACATCGAAGCGAATACCGTTGCAAATAATCTTTCCATCTTGTAGAACTCTATCGTAATACTTTACTCCTCCTTTTGCAATGCGAATATTTTTTAGAAACATATTTCCAGATCCAGCAGCTAATGTAATTCCCATTGGTTGACCTTCTAAATGAGGGATGTTTATTAAACGCTGATCCTCTAAATAAACTTTTAATTTTCCTTTGGTATAAGCAATTGAGATATGACGCCAACCAGCTATTTTATCGTAATTAGATCTTTCCTTATCTTTTAAAGAGCCTTCGATAGTTCCCATTTTAATTGTATTAACATACGTTACTATCTGAGAAATATTAGATCGACTTTGGTTTTTCCGATCATGAAATGTAAAGTAGTACCTTTCGTTATATTCGTTTGGATTAAAAAAGGCATCAAACTCTATAGTAAAAACCTCAGGTAAATAGTCTTCTTTGGCATTTTTTAAATAAGGAACAATACCTTTACTGTGCATGTTTCCGATATCGGTAATGAATGTTATTACAGGTTTCCCATCTACTTCTGCAATTTCAGCACCTCCTTGATATAAATCCCAACGACTTGGAAACTCACCATTTTCCTCTGTTACTGCAGGACCATCTTCAAAAATCACAACATCGCCAGGAACAAAATCGAATTTATTCCAAACTACATTTGGCGTATGAGCAACTTGTTCTTCAACTTCTCCCTGCTCATTACTATTATTCTGATTCTCTTGCTTATTGTTCTCTTCCGAATTGCTAACTTCCTTACTCGATTCTTGCTTCTTTTTCTTTTTCTTCTTCCCAAACAAGCTACCTAGTCCCTCTTCTATTTTATCGAAGCCTTTATCAACACCTTGCTCTATTTTATTATTAGCTCGACGAGTTCCTTGTTTCTTTACTACTTTTTCTGGCTCCACTACTTGAGCATCTACTAGGGTGATGCACAGTGACATTAATAATGTTATGAATATAAGCTTTTTCATGTGTCCCGTTTTTTTAGTTTCGAATACAATGTAAATGTATGGCAGGAATCAATCTCCAAATAGGAGTCATGTTCCAAAAACCTAAACACATGTTCTAAACCTTGATTACATGATCATTAACCTATTTTAATTTAATATTATCGCAAAAAGTTACATACATAACACGATTTTTATTCCAAGACGTGAAACATCATAATTAAACACAAGGATTTAATTAATATTAATCAATTCAATCTTTAAAAACCTACTAGTTATGTGCTTTACAGAAGAATACCACGTCTTCTTACCTTCAACAGACACAGATGTATTTTTGATAGTGAGGAGGAAAAAAAACAACTTGAGTATTACAAATGTTCCACTGGCTATTACAAATGTTCCACACATGCATTAATGCTTGATTATCAGAAAATTGCAGTACGAATAAAATAGAATACCCAGACATACATTATAAAAAATTATTGCCTTGAGTTTTGCAATAACATCATTTTTGGGATTTGAGTTTTTGAGATTGAGTCATTTTGAAGAAAACCAGGTAGTCTTCAATCAGTAATTATCCAGATCCTAAATCAAAAAAAAGCACCAATATATTATCAATTGATAATATATTGGTGCTTATCTAATTAGAATTAAATCTTAGTTGGAATGCTCTTTCATATATTCCGATGGCGTACAACCTTGAATCTCTTTAAAACATTTGGAGAAATACGAAGTATCATTAAAGCCTGTTGAGAAACAAACATCGCTAATCGTTACATTTGGCTTTAATAAAAATTCTGATGCCATTTTTATTCTTTGTGTTCTAATGAATGCTGTTGCAGATAAACCTGTTAATGCTTTTAATTTACGATGAAGCTGTGTTCGGCTCATTAAACTTACTTCACAAAACTGATCGACCGTAAAATCGGGATCAGGCAAATGTTTCTCCAAAACTTCCTGTAAAATTTTGGCAAACTTTTCTTCTTCCGACTGAAATACTATGCCTAACGGATTAATAACAAGTTCCTTTTGAAACTTCTTTTGCATTTCTCTTCGCGTGGCAATTAGTCTTTCAACCTTAACAATTAATGCTTGTGCATTAAATGGCTTCACAATGTAATCATCTGCCCCAGACTGAAGTCCCTCCAGTTCATTCACATCACCAACTTTAGCAGTCAATAAGATAATTGGTATATGATTGGTTTTCACATCTGCTTTTAAACAGGCACAAAGCTCAACGCCTCCTACTTTTGGCATCATCACATCAGAAATAATCAAATCAGGAATGTGATCAATAGCCATCTTAATTCCCATCTCACCATCTTCCGCTTCTAAAATTTTGTACTGATGAACAAAGTAAGTCTTAATGTATTTCCTCATGTCAAAGTTGTCCTCAACAATTAACAATACTGGTAATTCAGCAAATTTATCCTCATTTTCCAAATCTCCATTTATATCTAAATTTGCTTCATCAAGCTGTGTTTCCTTTATTTGAATAGGCAAAAGGGATATCTCGTTTGCCCTAAAATGATCTTTAGATGTTGGTAGCTGTAGCTCAAATTGAATAACTTGACTGTTTGAACAACTAATTTTTATAGGTGCGCGGTACAAAGTACAGAGTTCTTTCACTAATGAAAGACCAATTCCTGTTCCTTGCGTTTCATTTTCTCCGGCACGATAAAAACGATCAAAAATATGAGATAATTCTTCCTTTGTTAAAGTACATCCAGAATTACTTACCGTTATTTTTATATGATCCTCGAATCCATCGAGCTTCATTTCCACGTTCCCATTTCCAGGCACAAATTTAAATGCATTGGATAGTAAATTGGTAATTATTATTTCAACAATATTCGTATCGAACCAAACAACACTTGATTCATTTATCTCCAGCTTATAATTAATTTTCTTTTCGGTAGCTTGATAAGTAAACGAATTTGCAATCCCTTTTAGTAAGGTGGCTAAATCGCCTTGTTGCGCATTTATAGCAAAATGCCCTGCATCAATTTTAGAGAGATCCAATAATTGATCAACCAATGAAAGTAATCGTTCCGAATTACGCAAAATTAGTTTCAT
Source organism: Labilibaculum antarcticum (assembly GCF_002356295.1). Classification (NCBI taxonomy): domain Bacteria; kingdom Pseudomonadati; phylum Bacteroidota; class Bacteroidia; order Marinilabiliales; family Marinifilaceae; genus Labilibaculum; species Labilibaculum antarcticum. Next base: position 1,646,285 of record NZ_AP018042.1, read on the forward strand.
CTCTTCCTGCTCCTCTTTACTATGGCTTCTAGTTAAATGCTTTTCTACAGGGCCTTTTATTAATGTTAATGGTGTTCTAAATTCATGGGAAATACTACTGAAGAATTTCGATTTCATCTGATTAATACTCTGTAACTCACTCGAAACCTTTTGTTTGTTCTTGTATAGATAATAGAAAAATGCGGCCAATCCTCCAAAGAGCAATAGTAACACGCCAAACTGATTTCTTTGCATTTTTTTAGACTCTCCAATCAGCTGATTTCTTGCATTTAACAACTCTATCTGATGTGTTTTATTTTCCGATTGGTATTTAAATTCCAAATCATTCATTACACGATCTGATTCACTGTTGTATAACGAATCGGTATAATTTTTATGTAATAAGAGAGCATCACTTGCCTCTTGATATCTGCCGGTCGCATAATAGATTTCATACAAAACCTGATTCGCAAACATCAAATTGTCTATGGAATGAATTTCTTTTGAAATCAACCTTCCTTCCAGTAAATCCTTCTCCGCTTCCTTGTATCGTTTTAACTTCGAACAAACATTACCATGTTGAATTAGAATTGTACTTAAATAACGTTCATCCTCTTTTGTTCGTTGTAAATCAAGTGCTTTCTCAAAAAACACATATGCTTTTTCATACTCATTTTGAAACATTTGTACTTGCCCCAATAGTTGATAGCAAATTCCTTCCCCAATCGGGTTACCACGTAGCTTAGCCAGCTCCAACGATTTATTAATATATAAATTTGCCGAATCGGCTTCTTGCAAATAGAGATAAGCCTCTCCAACATTCCCATAACTAATCTCTAAATGATATTTATTGTCGCTACTTAAGCCATATTTTAAAGACTCTCGAAAATAAGACAGAGCCTTATCATACTCTTTTTGTACCAAATATATATTTCCTATTCCATTTTCGGCGATTGCCTTTCCATAAAAATTATTCGTGAATTTTGTTGTATTAATTGACGAAACAAAATAATTGAGCGCCTCTTCATTCCGATCCGTTTTTCGACAAACCACTCCTAATTCATTATAAATACGACCTAATTTATAGTGATCCTTTATTTTATGAGCAAAGGGCAAAGACTTAAAATAGTAATATTTAGCAGAATCGTAGCCATGTGTATATCGGTGATTTACTCCTATCCGATAATATATTTCGGCCAGACCAGTCGTATCTTCATCTGTTTTAATTTTATTCAAAAGCAAATGTAAATAAGATGGATATTCCTCCTTTAATAGTTTCCGGTTGAAGGAAACAAGACGAATAGCACTATCGGAATTTTCCATTTTCCCCTCAACCATCACGAGCTCATTTATGGCCGCTTTCAAACTATCCAAATCATTAAATCTGTTTTTTTTATAATCATCCTCAGCGTACACACCACTAATATGGAACGAGAACAATAATAAAATAATGAGTTGTTTTATCATATCAGAAATTATAGGTGTGGCTTAAACCAGCAGACATTTTAAACTACAATAAAATTAAATCAAATATTTAGCAGTGGCGATATTCTTTCACCAACACTATAAAATATTGTTTATAAGCGAAATTAAAACAAACTATGCATTCATGCAAATTTAAACAAGTTAACAAAACAATGTTATTTGTGCGATAAAGAAAATCAAGATAACCAGAAGTGACGATTAAACAACAACAATGACACGGAACTCGTGATTGAAGAAGCCGGACCAAATTTAGACCCATTTAAAATGAATATTATCCATCATTTAGTACCATCAATTTTAGGTAAACCTAAGCGACTATCCCATAATGAATCCATCTAAAATGAAATAATTATTCGTATCTTTACCACCCTTTACTAATAACATTTACCCGCTGATTATTTGGCAGGACAAAAGGATTTTACAATGGATTTTGAGAACATTAAAAAGAAACTAGAACAATATAAAGCGGAAGGAAAGAAGATGTTTACTACGTCCTCTTTTCAATCGCACAGTCTTGTTCTTCTTCATATTATTAGCCGAATAGACAATACAATACCAGTATATTCAATCAATACTGGATTTTTATTTCCTGAGACCATTCAATTTAAAGATCAAATAGCTAAAGAATTTGGATTGAACATTATCGATGCCAAATCTTCTATTCCAAAGGCACAACAAAAAGATGCAAAAGGAAATTTTCTTTTCACCTCAGATCCTGATTACTGTTGTTTTCTAAATAAGGTACAACCACTAGACGGTGTTTTAGCAGATCATGACGTATGGATTAATGGTGTTAGAGCCGATCAATCAGCCGTGCGTAAAGCTATGGAAATTGAACAGCCTGCGCCACACGACGTAATTCGTTTTCACCCAATGCTGGATTGGAGCAAACCGGAAATTTACAAATACATTAAAGAGCACAATCTTCCTCGTCATCCGCTGGAAGCAAAAGGTTACGACAGCATTGGCTGTGAGCCTTGTACACGCAAAATGACTCTGGGAGACGACAGATCGGCACGATGGTTTGGAATGAAAAAAACCGAATGTGGTTTAAATACCGATCTGGTGATTAAAAAAGATAAATAATAATTGCAGCTAATAACTCGAAATTAAAAACAGATAAAATGAGAGTCCTAATTACAGGTGGTGCCGGTTATATTGGTACCGAATTATGCATAAAATTGAATCAGAATCCTGAGGTAAAAGAGATTATTGTATTGGATAATTTGCATCAGGCCAATTTCAATCTGTTTTTACACTCCCAAATAAAACCGGGCAAACTAACCTTTGTTAAAGGTGAACTTTTGGATTCAAGAACTCTCGATAAAATACTGAAAAATGTAGATGTGGTTTATCATCTTGCATCTGAAGTTTCAGACAACGATAAGCTTCATCATCTTCACGAACAAGTTAATAACTGGGGAACTGCTGAGTTGGTTTATGCCATTGAAGAAAGTAATGTAAAACAATTGATTTACGTTAGTTCAACGGCTATTTACGGTTATTCTGATAATGAATTTGATGTTTACTCAATTCCTGAACCAACTACATCATTAGGAAGTTCTATTTTAAGAGGCGAACAACATGTTGAACGAATCATGTCTAAAGTAAACACTCAAATTATTCGTTTGGGAAATGTTTTTGGTTATGGTGTAAGTATGAACATGACAGGAATTCTGAACAGTTTAGTTTTCGATTCTCATTTTGTGGGACGTATTTCTATCCACGGAAGTGGAAACCAAAAACGCCCGTTTATTTCTTTGGAAAAAACCAGCAGTATACTGGCTAATCTTTTGGGTGGAAAATTAGATTCAGGTGTTTATAATTTGGCGGAATACAACAAATCAATCATGGATATAGTTGAGGTGATGCAAAAACAAAATCCTGACATGGAAATGATTTTCACCAACCAACATCTTGAGCTTCCACAGCAATTGGTAGCTCGCGATGAGCGAATTATGAAATTGTATAAAGGAGAGAAATTAGCTTTCGAAGAAGAATTGAAAATCCTGAAAGAGCATTTCGAGGCCTCGAGCATTTAATACCGATTTTTTTTCGCTCGCCATGAATCACTAATTATTAAAAATAGTATAAAATAGATTGGTTATTCACCAAATAAAAAAAGCTTGATTCAATATTGAATCAAGCTTTTTTTATTCTGCCAATACAGATCATCATTTAATTCTTTTGTAGAAAACTGTAGATTTTAAAGGATCTAAAGTTTCAGAACCTAATCCTATTGTATTGTCATCAATAAACTCAATCATAAATTCCTTGCTCGAATCCAATCCATAAGTCGAAAATAACCCGGCTCCAATCTTCTTTTCAGTCAATCGAAACTGAAAGTTTGAAGACCTTTGAATATTACTTACGAGAACATTCCCAGCTTCCAAAAATAAGTCAACGTATTTATTTGAGTTAATCTCTAGAACCTTACCTACAAAATTACCATTTTCGGTACGCTCAATAGATACTTTAATTCCATCTAACATCGAACGTCCTTTCAATTCCCAAACACCAACAAACTTATCATCCGATACTTTTCTCATGCCTTCAGTATCGCAATTCGTAAAAAGCAGAGCAAATGTTATCAGTAAAATATTTTTTAATAATATGTGGTAATATTTCATTCTTAATTTAGAATTGATAATTCATAATTCCTTTTCATTAAATCTTCTCGGTCAATTTCTTCACAAACCTATAATTGTTGAAGAATTCTTTGGCAATTACACGTATTAAGGTGTAAGTCGGAATAGCTAAAACCATTCCTAAAATACCTGCCATACTTCCGGCCATAATAATCACAATAAATATTTCAAGCGGATGTGCATTTACACTATTGGAATAAATAAGCGGCTGAAATAAAATATTATCGATGACCTGAACTGTCGCGAAAACAATTGCCATGTATCCTAAAAGTGGAAGGATTTCGGTGTAAAAATCAACATTTAAATTGGTTGCAATACCGATAATCATGCCAAAACAAGCTCCTATAATTGGCCCAATATAAGGAATTACGTTCATCATTCCGGCAAACAAACCAATAACAACGGCAGTCCCAAATGGTAAACCAACAATGGTTAAGCCGATCGTCACCATAAAACCAACCAATATCACTTCGAAAAATAATCCAACAAAATATCGCATCAGCAGATTTTTTATAGAATCCAAAACATGACGAACGCCGTCTTCGTTGCGAGCCGGAACCAGAAGCACTACTCCCTCACTAAACAAGCTGCTGTCTTTCAAGAAGAAAAAGGTAATAAATGAAATCGAAAATAAGGCAATAAAAGCATTCCCTAAAGTACCAACGAGCGAACCAAAAATATCAGAAACATCTGAAATCTTCACAAATGAGGTAATATTGTCGACCAATACGGCTTTTAAATCAAAGGATTCATTATCAGCGGAATATTTAGTAACCAAGGCCTCCAATTTTTGAATTGGCTCTTCGAGACTTCGCATAGCTGCATTCACGTCGATATTTGATAAATCTTGTGCTTGTGCGGCAATCATCGGAATAAATGTTCGAAAGAACATAACCATAACAAACCACAATAAAACAAGAGTTATCCCGGCCGAAAGAGCAGAAGGTACTTGCCAATTCTTAATTTTCAATCCGTTCATAAAATCGACAACCGGACGTCCAACAAAAGAAAGAACAACAGAAACTAAAACGTAGGCTACAATATTACTGAAATACCAAAATAGTAAGCCCAATAAGATTAATCCAAGAGCAACAATAAAATATTTTCCTTTTCCATTCATAGGTAGATGATAATTTTTGTCGGTTTTGTATCTAAATACAAATCAATATTACACTTTAAAAGTAAGTATTTTTATGGTATCAAGGATAAATAAAAAAAGGCTTTCTTTCGAAAGCCTTTTCATAATCTAGCACTAATTATATTTTTATTGGGTTGTCTACCTTTTGTTTCATCAAGGCAATATCCAAAACTTCCATAATTTCATTAACATAGTGAAATTTCAGGCCTTTTAAATAAATATCCTTAATCTCTTCAATGTCTTTTCTATTCTGATTACAAAGAATAATCTCTTTAATTCCGGCTCGTTTAGCCGCAAGGATCTTTTCTTTGATACCACCTACCGGCAATACTTTTCCTCGAAGCGTAATTTCACCAGTCATGGCTAAATTTTTCTTCACTTTACGTTGAGTAAAAATGGATGCCATTGCAGTAACCATCGTCACACCAGCCGAAGGACCATCTTTAGGAATCGCGCCTTCAGGAACGTGTACGTGAAGATTCCATTCCTCAAAAGATTCCTTTTTGATATTTAATTTATCGCAATGAGCTCTTAAATATTCCTGTGCTAATAAGGCTGATTCTTTCATTACATCACCCAAGTTACCAGTAAGAGTCAATTTCCCTTTGCCGGCAGATAAACTTGATTCGATGAATAAAATTTCTCCACCCACTGAAGTCCAGGCTAAGCCCGTAACGACACCTGCATATTCGTTCCCTTGATATTTATCCCGATTAAATATTGGTGAGCCTAAAAGCTCTTTCAAATCCTCAGGCTTAATATTAATATCGTACTCATCTTCCATTGCCACCTTACGCGCAACACGTCTCATCACCTTAGCAATTCGTTGATCCAATGCTCTCACACCCGACTCACGAGTATACTTATCGATAATTTCAGCAATTACTTCCTTCGAAAGTTTAATGTTCTTCGCTGTAATTCCATGATTCTCCATTTGCTTCGGAACCAAATGACTCTTGGCAATCTGAACTTTCTCCTCCTGAATGTAACCGCTAACGTCAATCATTTCCATACGATCGCGAAGGGGAGCTGAAATTGCACCCACATTATTAGCCGTTGCAACAAACATCACATTCGACAAATCGTAATCTACATCCAAAAAGTTATCATGAAACGCACTATTCTGTTCAGGATCCAGAACCTCAAGCAATGCAGAAGATGGATCTCCTCTAAAATCATTACTTACTTTATCAATCTCATCCAAAATAAAAACAGGATTAGAAGAACCAGCCTTTTTCATTCCCTGAATAATTCTTCCCGGCATTGCACCAATATATGTCTTTCTGTGACCCCGAATCTCTGACTCATCGTGCAAACCACCTAAGGACATTCTGACATATTTCCGATCCAAAGCTCTCGCAATTGATTTCCCCAAAGATGTTTTACCAACCCCCGGAGGTCCATACAAACACAAAATCGGTGATTTTAAATCCCCTTTCAGTTTTAATACAGCCAAATGCTCAATAATTCTGTCTTTTACTATTTCTAATCCAAAGTGATCCTCATCCAGAACTTTTTGAGCTCTTTTCAGATCAAAATTATCTTTGGTGTATTCGCTCCAAGGTAAATCCAGCAGTTCCTCTAAATAGTTTAACTGCACCGAATATTCTGCCGAGGCAGGATTCAAACGTTGAAGTTTATTCAATTCCTTTTCAAAAACTGCAGCAACTTCGTCGGTCCATTTTTTAGTTTGTGCCTTTTCTTCCAACTCCTCTGCATCCTGATCATTTTGACCACCGCCCAGTTCATCCTGAATGGTTTTCATTTGCTGGTGCAACAAATATTCTCTTTGCTGCTGATCCATATCAGTTTTCACCTTCGTCTGAATATCATCCTTTAACTCCAGCACCTGAACTTCACGAACCAATAATTCCAAAAGTTTCATTGCTCTTCCACCAATCTCATCAATCTCGAGCAATTTTTGCTTTTGATTGTGTTTGATCTCAGAATTACTTGAAATAAAATTGACTAAAAATGAAGATCCTTCAATATTCTTAATGGCAAAACTAGCCTCATTAGGAATGTGTGGAGACAGTTTAATCACTTTAACAGCCATATCCTTCACTGAAGAAATAAGAGCCTTAAACTCATTATCTTCATTCTCAGGACGAATATCTTTTAAAGTCTTTATTTTAGCAATGTGATAAGGTTCCTCTGAAATCATTTCCTGCAACTCAAACCTCTTCTTGCCCTGTAAAATAACTGTGGTAGAACCATCAGGCATTTCAAGGATTTTAATGATTTGTGCAACAGTTCCAATTTTATGTATGTCTTCAAAGCTTGGGTCTTCAACACTCAAATCCATTTGAGTGGCCGCACCAAGCATTCCTTTGTTACTATATACCTCACGAACTAATTTCAACGACTTTTCTCTTCCAACCGAAATTGGAATCACGACTCCAGGAAAAAGTACAGTATTTCGAAGAGGCAAAATCGGCAAACTATCAGGTACAACCAGTTCATCCAACGCACTTTCATCCTCATCAGTTATAATTGGAATAAAATCTGAATCCTCGTCCATCATATTCGTTAAGGCCATATCACTTATATTGATTTCTATCTTTCTACTCATTATTTTGCTTGTCATGTTCTAACTACTCACTATGAAGAAAACAAACTTTTATCATAGCTTAAATGACAAAATGTCTGTCTCTACCAAAATAAATTGGTCACTACTTACTAGGCAATAGCTATGCCAAAATAAAAAATGAGCTCTGTCATTTAAAAGAAAGAACTCATGTTACTATAATAAGGTTTATTTTAAAATGACTTTCGATACTCTTTCGTCATTTCAAATACTTTTGTTAAAATATCCTTTTCTACCTCATCAAATTTCAAAGCTCTTCGTTGCATTACCAAGGCAGCAACTTCGAAAGTGACATTTAAACGGTATTCTTTAAAACCATGGTTACCTCCCATAGCAAAAGACGGAATAAAATTGCGAGGAAATCCAGCCCCAAACACATTCGAACTAACACCAATAACAGTACCTGTATTCAACATGGTATTAATCCCTAATTTAGAATGATCTCCCATAATGGTACCACAAAACTGCAAGCCTGTTTTTTCAAAGCTTTCACTTGAGTAACTCCACAATTTCACTTCTGAATAATTATTTTTAAGGTTGGAATTATTCGTATCTGCGCCAATATTACACCATTCACCCAAAACTGCATTTCCTAAAAACCCATCATGCGCCTTACTTGAATATCCAAACAGAACAACATTATTCAATTCTCCACCACATTTGCAATATGGCCCCAATGTAGTTGCGCCATAAACTTTAGCACCCATTTTAAGCTCTGCATGCTCACACATCGCTAATGGACCGCGAACAAGACATCCTTCCATAATAACAGCATCTTTTCCAATATAAATTGGACCATCAGTGGCATTCAGTGTTGCAAATTCTATTTTTACGCCTTCTTCAAGAAAAATATTTTCCCGACCCAGAACATTTACCGTATCGCTAATTGCCTGCGACTTTTTCCCTTTGGTCAGCAATTCAAAATCCGCACGTAGCGCCTGATCATTACTTTCGAATATATCGTACGGCTTCGCAATTCGAACAACATCCTGCCCAAACTCAATCTTCGTTTTTCCAACAATCTCTTCACTATTGACTAAATCAATATCTTTGGCCAAAAAATTAGCAGCTAGAACCACTCCCTCTTTTGAAAGATATTCACCCTCTTTTAAATTCAAAACTGCTTCTTTCAACTCCTTATTAGGAAGAACAGAACCATTAATTAGTATATTTTGTTCCTGAATCAGCTTTGGATATTTTACAGATAAGTAATCCTGAGTATAATAACTAAAGCTTGCAGACAGGTATTTTTCCCACTTTTCGCGAATGGTTAAAATACCAATTCGAATTTCGCATACAGGACGAGTAAATGTGAGCGGACGTAGATCATTCCATGCTCCATCATCAAAAAAAATATAGTTCATTGTAGTAGTGATTTAAATCCGAAGGATTTTATGTACTATCAAAAATAAAAAAAAGCCTCGAATAATCGAGGCTTTCTTTAATATAGTAAATTTTTTAATCTTACTTTTTGTTACCGTCCATGTGTTTCTTGTAACGAGTCATAAACTTATCAACACGACCAGCAGTATCTACTAATGTCATCTTACCTGTATAGAAAGGGTGAGATGTGTTAGAGATCTCTAATTTAAGCACTGGGTACTCAACACCTTCAAACTCAATAGTTTCTTTAGAATTTGCTGTCGACTTTGCAAGAAAGACTGTGTCATTTGACATGTCTTTAAAAGCTACAAGACGGTAATTTTCCGGATGTATTCCTTGTTTCATTTTAATATCCTTTAGTTTCTTATAATCTACTTCCAATAGACTGCAAAGATAAATATTGTTCTTTGTTTTGCAAACGAATAAATAAATTATTATCCTCTTTCCTTTACTTTTTTCTCCTTCGCCTTACTCCCTCTGTTTTCCAGAGGGATTATCGGTGTCCGTTTAAAAGGTTTTGTAGGGTCAAAAAGCAGACGATAGGTAAAATGCGTCTTCATTTTCACTCCTCCAACCGACTCGTAAATCGAAATCATCTTCGGATTAAAGTCTCCTACCCACGAAAGTTCAACTTCTTTATAATGAGTTTTATGCTCTAACACCTTTTCCATATGCCAAAAAATAGCCGATTCAACACCAAAGCGCTGATATTTAGGAACCACACCCATAATTGTAATCCGGGCACGGGTTATTGTTTTCGTTTTTAAATGGTATAAAAATTTCAGCTTGTTCCAGAAATTAAATTTCCCATCCATCTTTACTAATATCTGATTGACATCCGGCATCATCACAAAAAATGCGATTGGTTTTCCTTCGTGATAGGCGAACCAAATGAATTCTTCGTCGATTACTCCTTTTCCATCACGAGCCATTTTACGAATATCATCAGGATCAATCGGCGAAAAATTATCATGAAATTGCCATGCTTCATCGTATATCGCAATTAAATCCTGAATGTATTTTTCAGAATTTTCAAACGTAAAGTGCTCAAAGGTAAATCCCGGTTTTTTTGCTATCCATTCAGCAATTTTCCAAAATCTCTCAGGAAAAGGCTTGGTTCTGTCAAGGTGATAGCTATACTGCTCAAAAAACACTTTAAAACCATAGTCCTCAAAAAACGCTTTGTAATATTTCTGATGGTAGGGCATTCCATATCCCTGAGGAATAAAACCTTCAACCAAAAGCCCCCAGTGATTATCATTTTCGCCAAAATTCACAGGACCATCCATGGCCTCCATACCACGGACTGTTAACCACTGCTTGGCTGTATCAAACAAAAGAAATGCTGCCTTTTTGTCATTTATGCATTCGAAAAAACCACACCCGCCCGTAGGCTGATCAAACGAAAAAGCTTTATTCGTATTAATAAATGCAGCAATCCTTCCAATTAATTTTCCTTCCCCATTTATTAAAATCCAACGAGTCGCCTCTCCGTGTTTAAAAAAAGAATTTTCTTTCGGATCAAAGACTCCTTCAATCTCTGCATCAAATGGACAGGCATAATTAGAGTCATTCTTATAAATGATTCTGGCAATATCTAAAAAATCTTTTCTATGTTTCTGATCTAAAACTTCAACTATCCTCACTCGATTCGTTTTATTTAGGTTTTGTAATTTAGGCTTCCAATGCAAATTTATCGTCTTGCCAATTTCGATAGCAATCTCAACAACTCAACATACAACCAAACTAATGTTACCATTAGCCCAAATGCACCATACCACTCCATGTATTTTGGAGCTCCGGATTCAGCTCCTTTTTCAATAAAATCGAAATCCAGAACTAAATTAAGTGCAGCTATAACAACTATAAACAGGCTAATTCCAATACTTAGTAAACCCGAACCATTTGCGATGTTTAAGCCAATGCCAAACATTCCCAAAATCCAGTTTAGCATGTAGAATACAAAAATACCACCTGTAGCAGCAATAACACCAGACTTAAATTTCTCGGTTGCCTTAATTAATCCTGATTTATAGGCAAAAAGCATTGCAAACAAAGTTGCGAATGTTAAGCCAACTGCCTGTACCACAATACCTGGATAACTAGCATTCATCATTGCCGAAAAACCGCCCAACATTAACCCTTCTGCTAAAGCATAAAAAGGAGCTGTATAAGGCGACCAAACCGGTTTAAAAGCAGTAACCACCGCAAGAATTAAGCCCACAATGGCTCCACCTATTAACCATGGCATCACCACTGATGAATCCATCGAATCATTGTATAATCCCCAAGTGTAACTTGCTGCAGCTACCAGAAAAAACAATAACAAAGCAACTTTGTTAACGGTTCCGCTTACCGTCATTGCTTCGCTGTACGATCCACTTCTTGAAGCGCTAAAAATTTTTTCGCTTAGAACAGGATTTGAACTTTTTGTATATCCCATATGTATTAACTTTTACTCGTTACTATCTATTTTTACTATTCAACTAAAATATGGTTCAAATTTACTTTGTTTAATTTTATTTTCCTAGATATGCATGCCATATCAAGCCTTAAAGTTTCTTAAAATATACCTACAAGTTAAGTTCATACTGAAGATCATCCCAAATCTCTTTCCAATCCTCATCCTCTGCCTTTAATTCAGAAACCAAAGCAACAACTTTAGCCACAACAACTTCACCTCTTCTTGCAATCTTCCCTAGTGCTCTTTTCACCTGACTCAAAAAGTAAGCATCCTCAAAATGCCTAGGAAGCAAGTTGATAAAATTCAGAAACAGTTGCTCATTCTCCTCTTTCTTATCCAATGCCAAACGGCCTGCAACCATAACTGCACAAACTTGTTTGGCACGAATGCCACTTTTCATCCAAGTTTCGATCAACTCGTTTATAGCAGGAAGATACTGAAACAAATTCATACTTGCCTGTTCCAGCAGTTCATTCGAATCCATCTCGGCAAACCATCTATCCAACTGCTCTTCGGTCACTTTTGCAGGTTCTTCGAGAAGTGTCGCCACTATTTTCGACTCTCTAAATCCTTTCGTCCACAATTTATGTGCTAAAAGATGATTCTGCTCATAAGCATTCCCAATTTCGCGCAAATTTACAATTGTTGCGCCTAATGCTTTTGGGTAGTTTAATCCAAATTTTTTCATTTCATGGTGGGTCTCACCATTGCGAAGAATTTGTATTTTCTTGAAAATTTCCTGAAACAAATCCTCAGTTTCATTACTATCGATAAAAAAATCCATTTTACTCATATTAGTTAACTGCCTGCAAAGGTAGAGTTTATAATCCTTTCGGGATATTTTTTTATATTTTTTTACCAAAACACTTGGATAATAATTAAAGAATTCTCTATATTTGCACCGCACTACAGCAAAAATGGTGAATGTAGTTCAGTTGGTTAGAACGCTGGTTTGTGGTACCAGAGGTCGCCGGTTCGAGACCGGTCTTTCACCCTAAATAAAACGCAAATAACAGTTCATCTGTTGTTTGCGTTTTTTGTTTTTATGGATAATTCCGTATTGATACCATCACCAGTCCCCACCATTCCCTAAAGCCAACAAGGTTTGAAGTTACACAAATTGCAGCAACGTAAAAAAACAATTACCTCCTAGCTTACACAACTGTCTTGAAAATAATTTGCTAAAATAAAATCAGAACTTTTGCTTTTATTAAAAGCACGACAAAATCAACAGACCAAAGTCTATTAAATTCTCTCAGAACAGCAGTTTTTATAAAAGCTGCACATTATCGGAAAATCAGTAGCTTGGAGATGATTGGATAAAACAATATCTTACACAACAAAAGCTCTGTAAAATGAAAAAACACATCCTATCCTTACTGATCATTGCACTAACTCTCGGATGCACTCACGAAAGAGAAATAAGCTCGATAAATCCAGAAAACTGGGCCAAAAGAGCCATTGACATCAGCAAGAAAGATTCTTTGGAATATGGGAAATCATATCTTTCTATCTATTCACAAATTTACAGCAACTCCGAACATAAAACTCATAACCTGACCGCAACGGCAAGTATGCGAAACACAAGTGATTCCGACACAATCTTCTTGCTAAAAGCAGAATATTATGATACTCACGGGAAATCTATCCGAACATATTTCAGTAAGCCAATCTATTTAGCGCCAATGGAAACTACGGAGATAATAATAGACGAAGCTGATACTGAGGGGGGAACTGGCTCAAATTTTATAATTGAATGGAAAATTCCAAAGAACTGTCCAGAACCTTTATTTGAGGCAGTTATGAATTCAACAATGGGTCAACAAGGGCTCTCATTCACAACACTAGCCAAGCGAATCAAGTAAAACTACGGGAGTATTCAACTGCAATATTCTTTTTCCTTTGCGTTAAACGATCCAATAGGTTCGGTTGCTGTATATCTTGAGGCAACAAAAGAATTTGTAAAGTTAGCAACGAGAAATCGCAATTAGGGCATCAGTAGTTGCCTTTTTAATTCTGTTATTTATTATCATCATAGCCAACTAATTTAAGAGAGCATGTCAGTCTCTCTTGACGCTTTTCAAATTTCAAAAGATACTTTTACCAACATTGCTTTGATGAAAATTTGGGATTGTAAAGAGCTTCTATGATAGCTTTCGTCACAAAATAATCAGCGCAGTGATTGAATCATCAGTCAAATAAAAAAAGCGCTGCATAGTATGCAGCGCCTCTTTAATTAATCAAATTAATGTTATTCACTAACTGTGTTTCCTTCTAAGGTTATTTCACCTATTCTTGCCAACAATCTACCATTAACAGTTGCTCCTGTATTTAATGAAATTGATTGATCAGCCATAATAATTCCCTTAAATATTGAAGTGGTTCCAATAGTAGCTGAAGTACCCACCTGCCAAAAGATGTTTGAAGCTAAGGCTCCTCCGCTAAGAATAACCTCACGTCCGGATGTTGTATTTAGTGTAGATGCTATCTGAATAATAAATACTGCACTAGCATCTCCCTTTGCATCAAAAGTAAGGTTACCTGATGATATTTCAAGAGCACCATTTGATTTGTAAAGACCTGGTGCTAGTGTTAGTCCACCAATATTTCCTGCTAAAAGCACCATGTCAGTACTTGTTCTTCCTGCAGCATCGTTGTATGCAGTAGTTAGATCACCTTTAGCTGTTGTTAAGTTAGAAGGAGTTGGAACCGCATAATTGGATGCGAACAAATCTCCAGTCACTTGATCGGCTGCTGAAGAAGCTCCCCCAGCTGGAAGTGTTTCTGAAAACCCTGTTAGGAAAGATCCGGCAGCTGGGCTTAACCCTATATTCCCTGTAATTTCTGAGGTCGGTACATTTGAGATACCGGAACCAGCTAAAATAACATAATCGCCGGCTGATCTAAGATTAACAGCAGTTTGTACTGTTGTTTGAACCGGAATTATTATTGGATTATCAGTGTTGGTGTTGGTCGATTCATCATCGTCACAACCTACGGTTAACGCAACAACTGCCATAGCAAGCGTCGGTAAAAATTTTTTAATATTCATAAGTTTCGCTATTCATTTTTGTGAACTAATCTCACACTGCAAATGTAGATGCATTGAGTCCGGTTGTTGTTGTATAATTATAGTTTTAAGTTATAACATTCACGCTCAGAATGACATTCATCAAATCAGCACGTGTTGTGATTGTATATATGTTTGCTCTGTTGCTTCTAATTTACCCATTTCCATCACTCGACTCTCAAGCTGAGTATTTTCTATCTTCCGTTTATGGTAGTTATAGGAAAGAGTATGAATTAGCGAATAAATTGAACCTCTTGCTCTGTTAAAGCGTTGAAATTGCGCTTACATCCACTCCATTTATAAAGCTCGACTCCTTTTCCTTTATTTTGCAGCGAAAAAATGGATGTAATATTTTTTTTTCAGGTATCTAAAAGCGGTTTCGGTTTTCACAACATACTCAAAAGCCCTATGATGCATACATTTTACAGCAAGATCAAATAAATAGTTTCCCATAGAGTGGATAACAGCATTCCTGTTGCTTTTTTTATTTATAGGGAATTCCCCTCACGAAAAAAGATGAAACCCCAACACTTTACATCTCGCCTAACACCTCTACCAAAATAAAACAGGAGTCTACTTTAATACATCTACAAATGATCAGTTATTGTTTTTGCGCACAACTAAAAGATCCTTTGAGATACTTAGATTCTTTCTCTCTTTTTTATACATTTAGGACTCGTAATTGAATTTAGAACTACAATTATATATTTACTATTGCGCCTAACCAACTAACTAAAATTAAGAGTTATTTATTATGAAAAAACTTGTGCCCATCATCCTGATTTGCATTCTCATGAGTGCATGTACAGAAAAGGCAAATAATGAATTTAAAGCTGAAACAATGTTTACACCTTTTAAACCACCCATTGCATACGACAATGCAAAAGAACAAGCAGTAAAAATTCTTGATCAGATGACCATTGACGAAAAGATATCAATGATAGGCGGTCATAACGTATTTTTCACAAAAGGATTTGAAAAGTTTAATGTGCCAGCCATGTATCTCTCTGATGCAACTCAAGGAGTTAACATACGTTCTCATCTGGATGATCAGCTTGAAAAATCGGTTGCTTTCCCAAGCCCGATAGCCTTAGCAAGTACTTGGAATAAGGAGTTGGCAGGTAATTATGCAAAATCTATTGGTGAAGAGTGTAGAGCTGGTGAAATTGCAGTGCTACTTGGACCTGGAATGAACATTTACCGTATCTCACAAAATGGCAGAAACTTCGAGTACTTTGGAGAAGATCCATACCTAGCTGCTCGAATGATAGAGAATTATGTGGTTGGAATACAAGGAACGGGTACTATGGCTACTTTAAAACACTTTGTGGCCAATAATACGGACTACAAAAGAAGAACATCGAATTCAGTAGTAGATAAAAGGACCTTACACGAAATTTATTTACCAGCATTCGAAGCTGGTGTTGATGCAGGCGCTATGGCTGTTATGACATCTTATAATTTAGTAAACGGAGAATATTCCGGACAAAACAAAGATGTAATAACAGGTCTTTTACGTGAGGATTTAGGTTTTAAATGGTTGGTCATGAGTGATTGGTGGTCGGTATATGATGCCGAAAAAGTAATAAAATCGGGACTTGACCTAGATATGCCTGGGGAGCCAAGAGCTGAATATCCTGATTACATGAAGAAAGATGAATTCTTTTTACGTTATTCTGCAAAATCGCTTCTCGAAGAAGGAAAAGTAAAAGAAGAAGATATCAACAGAATGGTTACCAACATTCTTACGACAGAAATCGCAATGGGACTGCTTGAGCGCCCGATAAAAGACTCTACTTATTTTAAGAACTTCGACCAACACGTAGAAGTAGCCTTGCAAACCGGAAGAGAAAGTATTGTACTTCTTAAAAATGACAATATTTTACCTATTGATAAGACAGGTGAAATCTCGATTTTACTTACTGGCGAATATTCAGATAAAATACCCCATGGAGGAGGTGCTGCAGAGGTTGTTGGATACGACCCTGTAACAATGCTAACAGCTCTTAAAGAGGTGTATGGCAATAAGCTTACTTATATTGAAAATCCGGATAACGAAGCGATAAAAGCTGCTGATTATGTGATTTATAGCACTGGTACATTTGATTCTGAAGGATGGGACAAATCCTTTGATTTCCCAGAAGCACTTAACAAAGAAATCAAACAAATTGCTTCCTTAAACAAGAACACGATTGTTGCTGTAAACGCTGGTGGCGGGATGAACATGACAGAATGGAATGATGATGTTGCCGGTTTAATTTACAGTTGGTATCCGGGTCAAATAGGCTTTACGGCTTTTGCCGAGATAATTGCCGGTATCACTAATCCATCGGCCAAATTGCCTATTACCATTGAGAAAAAATTTGAAGATTCACCAGGATATGGGTACCTACCAGAAGGTCAAGAATTGTATACCGGTTGGGATCAGGATCACAGAATTATAGACCCAATAAACGATGTGAAGTATGACGAAGGTGTATTTGTTGGTTACCGTTGGTACGAAAGCAAAGCAATTGAACCTCTTTACGCATTTGGGTATGGCTTATCCTACACAACATATGAATACAGCAACTTACTATTAGAAAACGCATCGATAAAAGCCGGAGCAAAGCTTAACTTCAAAATTGATATTAAAAATACCGGATCGGTTGATGGCAAAGAAATTGTTCAGGTATATGTACGCGATGTTGAATCATCGGTAGCACGACCATTGAAAGAACTGAAAGATTTTCAAAAAGTGCAGTTGGCTGCAGGTGATAAACAAACTCTATATTTTACGTTAACCAATAGAGATTTTGCCTTTTGGGATGCAGAATCAGAAGATTGGAAAGTAGAACCCGGTCAGTTTGAAATACTAGTTGGAGCAGCTTCAAATAATATTTTAGCAAGAGCTCAACTTGAAATAACAGAATAACAACTAACTACAAATAAAAACGAAACGCATGAAACTTGCCTCCAACAGGTAATTTTTATGCGTTATTTTTTTAAGACACTATCCGGCAAAGTGTGTAAGTAATATTTCTCGAAGTAGTCCGCAAAACTTATTTTTCAGCTCACTAAAAATTCCATCCCAAATAATTTCAACCAATACTAATTATCAGAATTATCTTCATCGGGCACGTAATCCAAAATATCGGCAGGTTTACAATCCAATTCTTTGCATATCGCCTCAAGTGTAGAAAAACGAATGGCTTTCGCTTTACCACTTTTCAAGATGGATAAATTGGCTACAGTAATCCCAATTCGATCTGCAAGTACTTTCGAACTCATCTTTCGCTTGGCCAACATCACATCTAAATTTGTTATAATAGGCATAAAATCAATCTCTCCGTTAAATTGTTAATTCGCTCTCCTCTTTCATATCAATTCCTGCTTTGTACACTTGAGCAATTGCAAGAATTATCAAAGCTGGAAAAATCCCAAACAATACACTAAAGTCAGGATTAACATGGATTGCTATATCCATAACATGTAAATCTTTCAAAAAAAGATATGAATAAATAGTAGATTCAATAAACACATAAATACAAAAAATGATTGAAATAAGACCAACCCTCTTAATTCGAATGTAATTTTCGCGAACGAAGAACAGATTACTCTTTGAAGCTAATGATATTGATCCAAAAACCTCCTTTAATTGCCTTGTTATAAACACCACAACACCAAACAATACAAACTGATCTAACCAACTGAGAATCCAATAAAATAGATTATTTATTTCAAGAACACGTGGCAAAATATAGAACTCACCAACACCATCAAACTTACTACCATCAAGCATTGTAAAACTAGTCGGAAGCTCTACGAAACTTGAAATTAACTTAAATCTCATTTCTACCGCTCCATCCCACTCAAAAATTAAATCCATAAAAAATGACAATATAACACCAACTAGGCCTAAAAGGCTGACTATATAGAACAAATAAAAAGATGATGCTAACTGCCTTAAAACTATTTTGTTACTTTTCATAGCAATAATATATTAGATATATGATTACACGAATTTAGCATAAATACTCGTTTTACAACTATTTATTATCGCTTTTCAATAATTTCATATTGACATACAACAATTAACGCCTAGAAATTAGACTTCTCATGCTAATACATTCTTTCCTCAAATAATATCCATAATTCCATTCAAATTCCTGAAGTTGAATTTTATTATTTCTCGCAAGTAAAGCTGAATTTCCCAAAAACCAGGATGAAATAATGGGCGGAAATCTCAATTGGGACAATATTACGCCAAACTAAAAAAGAAAAAACCAAAACAATTGAATTCTATTGTTCACGCGCTTCACAAACTATATTTGAAGATTTGGATCGTTTGAAATGCGCTAATTGTTGCAGGAGTATTAGTCCGATTGTTATCGCCAAGGATATTGCCCCCTGACAAAATAGTTTAGAGGGAAACCTTCGGAGTTTATCAAGTAGTCGATTGCCTTAAAAGAAAAAAGAACAAGTCTAAGCAAGAATCTTTTCAATTCGATTTCTATCTTTAAGCCGCCTAAGCAATCAATTACATGAACCGAACAGTAATTCTAATCTTCATTTATCTTCTTGTTACTCTTTCGGCGAAAGCCCAAAGCGGTGGTGAGAACATCTACGAATTCCTTAATTTGGGGAGTTCGGCCAGAGTTGCAGCCATGGGAGGAGATCAAATTGCATTGGACGATGTTGATGCTGATTATTCCTTTTACAATCCTGCTGCCCTACATCCCGATTTAGATCAGAAAGTGGCATTGAATTACGTAAATTACCTCACAGATATCAATTACGGATACGCTTCCTACACCAAATATTACAAGAAGATTGGCACCTTTTCGTTGGCCATGCATTACGTGAACTATGGAAAATTTACCGAAGCAAATGAGTTTGGAGAACGAACCGGTAATTTCAAGGCTTCCGATTACGCCTTAATTATTAGCTATGGCCGTCAATTGAATACAAATTTTCGGGTAGGTGCTTCCGTGAAACCAATCTATTCGTCTTTAGAGAAATACAGTTCTTTTGGCTTGGCCGCCGATTTGGCTCTGATCTACGACAGCTCCAACAAACTATTCAGAACTTCTATTGTTGCCCGGAATTTTGGCTATCAAATAAAAGCCTACTACGGATCGCATCGGGAAGATCTTCCTAATGAAATTTTGATTGGAATGAGCACCAAACTGCAATATGCACCCTTTCGTTTTGCGCTCACCTATCGCCATTTGGAAGAATTCGATACGAGCTACGAATCAGAATTAAACAGTGAAGACAATTCCTTTTCAAAATCAAACAAAAACAGTTTCTCCGACAAAGCTCTGAAACACCTTATTTTAGGCATCGAATTTTTGCCATCGAAAAACTTCAGCATTCGATTAGGTTACAACTTTCAGCGAAGAGCAGAACTTAAAGTAGATGAAAAAACCTCTACCGTTGGATTCACTTGGGGATTCGGAGTAAAAGTGTCCCGTTTCCACATAAATTTTGCTTCTGCGAAGTATCATTTAGCTGGCACGAGCAATCATTTTTCCATAAGTACCCGCTTAAGCGACTTCAATTTCAGATGATTTTTATCGAAAAAGCGCATTTCAATCGTTTACAGGAAGCCATATGGTTTTACACCCCCTTTTTTAGTGGGATTTCTCACAATTTGATGGATTTTCTTTATACTTTTGTATCCAATTGCACAAAAAAATCGAGCAATAAAAAGAATGGATATACCTGAAAAGAAACTAATTATAGCAATTGACGGACATTCGTCGTGCGGAAAAAGTACTGTAGCCAAAGATTTGGCAAAAAAAATTGGATATACTTATATCGATAGTGGTGCAATGTATAGAGTGATTACTCTTTTTGCAATGCGAAACAACTTAATTTCCGGTGACAAAGTAGATGAAAACAAGTTGGCTCATTTAATCAGTCAGGTAAATATCTCTTTTCAGTACAACACTGAGAAACAGCGTCACGAAACTTATTTAAATGCCGAATTGGTTGAAGATGAGATTCGAAAAATGGATGTTTCGAACAAGGTTAGCCTGATCGCAAAAATTAAATTTGTTCGCGAAAAGATGGTGGCTTTCCAACGTGAATTGAGCAAAGAAGGTGGTGTGATCATGGATGGTCGCGATATTGGAACAGTTGTTTTTCCAAATGCCGATTTAAAGATATTTATGACTGCTGATGTGGAAATAAGAGCCATTCGCCGCTATAAAGAACTTAAAAACAAAGGAGAAGATATTTCTTTGAATGAAATCAGAGAGAACGTTTCAAAAAGAGATTTTATTGATGAAAATCGTGACGAAAGTCCGCTCCGAAAAGCTGATGATGCAATCATCCTTAACAACAGCCATTTGACTCCTGAAGAACAATTGGATTGGATTGTTGATCGCATGAATGAGATTAAGTAATCAACGGAATAGGAATAGAGAATGAAGATTGAAATTGATTCCAATGCTGGATTCTGCTTTGGCGTAGTAAATGCCATAAATAAAGCAGAAGGAATACTAAAAGAAGAAAATCAACTTTATTGTATTGGTGATATCGTTCACAACAATATTGAAGTTGATCGTCTTACTGCTCAAGGATTAAAATCGATCAGTCATGTTCAGTTTTCAAAATTATCAGGAGAAAAAGTTTTATTTAGAGCACATGGAGAGCCTCCTACCTCTTATGAAACTGCAAAAAAACAAAACATCGAAATTATTGATGCTTCTTGTCCTGTAGTTTTGAACTTACAAAAGAAAATAAAAAAAGCGTACCTGGAGATTCAGAAATCCAAAGGACAAATAATTATATACGGTAAAAAAGGTCATGCAGAGGTAAATGGTCTGGTAGGTCAAACCGAAGGCAAGGCAATTGTTGTTGAAAACACAGAAGATCTGAAATTGGTGAATTTCAGCTTGCCTGTCGTGTTGTTTTCACAGACAACAAAAACCATTAGCGGCTTTGCTGAAATTTCAGAACATCTGGAAAAAAAATGCAAAAGCAGTCTGATTATCAACGACACCATTTGCAGAAAAGTATCAAATCGTGTTCCTCTATTGGAAGAATTTGCAAACCAACACGATGTGATCATTTTTGTGAGCGGAAAAAAAAGCTCGAACGGAAAATTACTGTTCGATGTCTGTAAAAAAACGAATCAAAACAGTCACTTTATCACTTGCCCTGATGAACTGAATATGGATTGGTTTGTGAATGCGCAATCAGTTGGTGTAAGCGGTGCAACATCCACTCCCAACTGGCTGATGAATGAAACAATGGAAAAAATAAAACTTGAAAACAAAAGCGATTTAAGCATGTCTAAAATTAAGAAAATTGGAGTTCTAACTTCAGGAGGAGATGCTCCAGGAATGAATGCAGCCATCAGAGCTGTTGTACGTGCTGCGATCTACAACAAACTTGAGGTTGTAGGTATAATGCAAGGATACGAAGGCTTAATTAATGGAGAAATCAAAAAAAT
This sequence comes from Labilibaculum antarcticum, assembly GCF_002356295.1. NCBI lineage: Bacteria > Pseudomonadati > Bacteroidota > Bacteroidia > Marinilabiliales > Marinifilaceae > Labilibaculum > Labilibaculum antarcticum. The sequence goes on from NZ_AP018042.1 coordinate 1,668,483, forward strand.
GAAATCTCATGATGTAAGCAACATTATTCAACGAGGAGGAACCATTCTTTGTTCGGCCAGAAGTGAAGAATTTAGAACCGTAGAAGGAAGGAAAAAGGCACATGAGCAAATGATTGCCAACAAAATTGATGCTCTTGTTGTTATTGGCGGAGATGGAACTTTTTCAGGAGCCCGTGTTTTTACTCAGGAATATGATATCCCTGTAGTTGGAATTCCGGGTACTATTGATAATGATTTGTTCGGTACCGATTATACCATTGGTTACGATACAGCTATCAATACTGTAACTGAAGCTGTTGATAAGATACGAGATACTGCGAGTGCTCACAACCGTTTATTCTTTATTGAAGTAATGGGACGTGATGCTGGTTTTATTGCTTTACGCAGCGGTATTGCTACGGGAGCAGAAGCAATTTTGATCCCTGAAAGAGAAACTCACACTCAAGAGTTGCAAACATACCTTGAAAAAGAATACAAAGAACACAAAACGAGTGGTATTGTAATTGTAGCCGAAGGTGATAAATCGGGTGGTGCCTATACAATTGCTCAGGAAATTGGGAAAGATCATCCTGAATACGATATCCGTGTTTCGATATTGGGTCACATGCAAAGAGGTGGTTCTCCATCAGCTTTCGACCGCGTAACTGCATCTACTTTAGGTGTTGCTGCTGTTGATGCATTACTTGATGATCAGAAGAGCATCATGGTAGGATTGGTGCACGGTGAAGTTTCACATGTTTCATTCAACAAAGCAATTAAAAACAAAAAGAAAGTAAAAGATTCATTACTGATTCTTAACGATATTCTTTCGATCTAAATTATCAAACGCGGTGGTTTTTGTTCATGCATAGTTTTCCCTTTTAGGAAATAACATCGGAATGATGAGATTCTAATCAGAACTCATAACTTTGAGGAAAATGAACACTTTAATGAACAAGACTACCGATTTTGCAGATATCATACTACCACTTCCATTGGCTCAGCTTTTTACCTACTCTATTCCAGAGGAATTAAAAGCTGATGTTGCCATTGGAAAAAGGGTAGTTGTTCCTTTCGGCAGTAAAAAGTTCTACACCGGAATTGTAAAAAGCATTCACAATACTCCTCCAACAGATTATTCCACCAAAGAGATTATCACTTGTCTGGATGAATCTCCAATTATCAATTCATTTCAATTCAGTTTTTGGGAGTGGATTTCACAATACTATCAGTGTACAATAGGTGACGTTTTTAAGGCAGCTCTTCCTTCCGGATTAAAGTTGGAAAGTCAGACCAAGATAACTGTAAATGAAAATTTTCAGGCTCAGGAAGTTCTTAGCAAAACCGAGGAACAAATTCTGAATGTACTAAAGCATTCAAAAGATGTAAATATTTCGACTTTAAATCAGGCAACTGGTCTAAAAAACACCCTACCACAGGTAAAATCTTTGCTTGAAAAAGGAGCTGTTTCTATTGAGGAACAAATCATTAACACCTATAAAGAGAAAAAGAAAGAATTTGTTCGACTGGCATCTAATTTTAACGAATCAGATATAGCGGCTGTAATTGATGGCTTAAAAAGAGCTAAAAAACAGCAGGAGATTCTTCACTCCTACCTCAATCTTTCCAAACACTATTTTGAAGAAAATGCCCTTAAAGTTTCGGTGACAGAACTTCTAAAGTCTATTGATGCCTCGAAAGGAATTTTAAAAAGTTTAGTCGAAAAAAACATTCTTGAAATTTACCATGAAAAACTGGATCGGATTGATCTTTCGGAAACGGAAACTTCGGGACTAAAAGAGTTGAATGAACATCAGCAGAAAGCAATTATTGAGACCCGTAAGCAATTCGAGGAAAAGAATTGTGTGTTGCTTCACGGAGTAACTTCAAGCGGTAAAACCGAGATATACATTCATTTGATTCAAGAGCAATTACAGCAAGGTAAACAGGTTCTTTACCTTCTCCCAGAAATTGCTTTAACAACTCAGATTATTAACCGCTTACGAACCGTATTTGGAAATAAGGTAGGAATCTATCATTCCAAATTTAACGATGCCGAGCGCGTAGAAATCTACAACAACATCAATCAAAATGATCCTGAAAATGCCTATCAGGTTATTTTAGGGGTTCGATCATCGATATTCCTGCCTTTCAAAAACTTAGGTTTGGTTATTGTCGATGAAGAGCATGAAAACACTTACAAACAGTTTGATCCGGCTCCCCGGTATCACGCCCGCGATGCTTCTCTTTATCTGGCTCATCTGCACAAAGCAAAAACCTTATTGGGTACTGCAACTCCAGCAATAGAAACCTACTACAATGCCAAAACGGGCAAGTATGGTTTGGTAGAATTGTTTCAGCGACACCAAAATCTGGAAATGCCCGAAATAATTATTGCTGATGTAAAAGAAGCAACGCGAAAGAAACAAATGAAATCAATGTTCTCTCCTCAACTGATGCAAATGATGGAGACTTGCCTGGAGAATAAGGAACAGATTATTTTATTTCAGAACAGAAGAGGATATTCTCCCTACCTGGAATGTAAAAGTTGTGGATGGGTTCCTCATTGTCCAAACTGTTCGGTTAGCTTAACGTATCACCGATACAACAATCAGCTGGTTTGCCATTACTGTGCACACAGTATTCATCCGCCAACGAGTTGTGAGCATTGCGGTTCAACCGAAATTGAAGACCGGGGATTTGGAACCGAAAAAATTGAAGAAGAATTGACGGGCTTATTTCCTGATGCACGAATTGCACGAATGGATTTGGATACCACTCGAAAAAAGATGGCTTACGAAAAACTCATTTACAAATTCGAAAACAATGAACTCGATATTTTAGTAGGGACGCAAATGGTTTCAAAGGGTCTCGATTTTGATAATGTTAGTTTAGTTGGGGTATTGAATGCTGACTCGATGCTGAATTATCCGGATTACCGTGCCTATGAGCGCAGCTTTCAAATGATGGCTCAGGTTTCCGGTCGTGCCGGACGAAAAAAGAAAAGAGGAAAAGTGTTGATTCAAACTTATACACCAGAACACCCAATCATTAAAAATGTGATCGAAAATGATTACGTATCTATGTATAATGGTCAACTGGCAGAAAGAAAAGAATACATTTATCCACCCTACTACAGATTAATCAATATCTGTTTGAAACACAAAAACCAGACATTGGTGAATCAGGCTGCTGCGATCCTTGCAAAATCCTTGCATAAAGTTTTTGGCATTCGCGTTTTTGGCCCGCAATCGCCTGTTATAAACCGAATTCAAAACTACCACATCGTTAATATACTTTTGAAAATAGAGAAGAAAAGTTCGCCATCAAAAGCCAAATGGATTTTAAATCAACACGCGAATCATTTAAAAAGTATGGATCAATTTAAATCTATTCAAGTGAATTTTGATGTTGATCCGATGTAAAAAACTTCTTCCTCAATTTTAAAAGCACCAATAACAGAACTTTTTGCTACTTGATCGATGCTAAAAGCTACGCATAAGATGCTTTATACTTCCTTTCCGATTCTCTTTGATACCTACTCAATGCTATTAGCTACGAACGAGATTCTTTTTACTACCACTTCGATGCTATTAGCTACGCATAAAATGCTATCTGGTGACTTAACGTAGCTTTTTACTGCACTAGCGATGTAAAATACACCGAAACATACGCTTTTTCATGCAAACACAAAGCGTTTTACTCCAAAGCCGTCACAAATTGCATCATGAACCAAATCTTTCACTTCACTACCGGCCCTATTTCCCGAATGATAGGAACATCTGGCTTCTCAACCAATTTCACAGGGCTCGTACGTTTTTTAAAAGTGTTAAAAATACATAAGGGATGTACTAAAAATTCGCGAACACACGAATTTGTTTATCTTTGCTTTCATAATTCAAAAATCAAGAAATAGTGAATATAATTGAATTAGAACAAATCTTTGAATCCTTCTCCAAATTAAATGTATTGATTATCGGCGACGTTATGGTCGACGCTTATGTTTGGGGTAAAGTAGATCGAATATCACCAGAAGCACCGGTACCAATAGTTTCTTGCGTTAGGCGCGAAAGCAGATTAGGCGGAGCGGCAAATGTGGCTTTAAATATCAAATCATTAGGTGCAAAACCGATTCTTTGTTCCGTAATTGGAGACGATGACAAAGGCAAAGAATTCCTAAATCTCCTAACAGAGATACAAGAGGAACACTATGGTATCGTTGTTAGCAACAAACGCAGAACAACCGTAAAAACCCGTTTTATTAGCGATAATCAACATCTTATTCGAGTTGATGAAGAAGACACACATGAATTGGCGGATGAAATAGAGACTGAGTTCATCAATCACATTAAAAGTGTAATTGATAAACATGAGATTCATGCGATTATTTTTGAAGATTACGACAAAGGTGTAATCACCAAAAATCTGATTGAGGAGATCACCAATCTTGCTAATAAAAGAGAAATTCCCGTAGCTGTCGATCCTAAAAAACGTCATTACAGCGACTATAAAAACGTAAGTCTCTTCAAGCCGAATTTCAAAGAATTTGTAGAAGGTTCCAATCTTCTTCTTGAAAAAGGAGATATTCAGGGATTATTTGTTGAAGCCAAAAAGTTTCAGAACGAAATGGGCATTAAAAAACTCTTCATCACCTTATCTGAGTTGGGCGTTTTTATCAGCAACGAAAAAACATATGAACATATTCCTGCCGTAGTTAGACAAATTGCTGATGTTTCAGGAGCTGGGGACACTGTAATTAGTGTTGCAACTTTGTGTTTGGCGGCTGGTATGAATGCACGAGGAATTGCGGCGATATCGAATCTGGCCGGAGGAATTGTTTGCGAAATTCCGGTAGTTGTTCCAATCGACAAGGATCAACTTTTAGCCGAAAGCAGTAAGATCGTCGACAAGCTTTAAATATTGATCAAGCGATCTACTAATTATGAAAAACCCTTATCCTTAGGGAGTTTTAATTTCCTCGGGATTTATCTTATCAACAATAAATATGTTGATAATTCACTTGTCTTTGTTACTATTTTAGATAGCCTCAAAATTTTAAATGTGCTTTAAAATAGTATCTTTGGAACAAGATCATTATAAAAAAATAAAACCTTGTAACTAGAACTATTTATGGCTAAAATAATTGCTCTGGCAAACCAAAAAGGAGGGGTTGGGAAAACCACTTCAGCAATAAATCTTGCTTCAAGTCTTGCTGTTTTGGAGTATAAGGTTTTGATTGTTGATGCAGATCCTCAAGCAAATTCCACCTCAGGCATAGGCTTTGATGTTCGAAACATCGAAAAAAGCATTTACGAATGTATTGTTGATGGAATAGAACCCAAAGAAGCGATTCTACATAGTGAGATTGAAGGATTTGATATTCTTCCTTCCCATATAGACTTGGTAGGTGCTGAGATTGAGATGTTGAATCTTTCAAATCGTGAACAAATCTTAAAGAAAGTTCTTGAGCAATTGAGTCCTGATTATGATTTTATTCTAATTGATTGTTCGCCTTCACTCGGTTTAATTACTGTGAATGCATTAACGGCAGCCGATTCAATTATTATTCCTGTTCAGTGTGAATATTTTGCACTAGAAGGTTTAGGTAAACTTCTGAACACAATTAAAATCATTCAGAATCGTTTAAATCCTGAATTGGAAATTGAAGGATTTCTTTTAACAATGTACGATAGCCGTTTGCGATTATCAAATCAGGTTGTTAGTGAAGTTAAAAAGCACTTTCAGGATATGGTTTTCGAAACAATAATTCAACGCAATACGAAATTAGGTGAAGCTCCAAGTTATGGAAAACCTGCAATTCTTTACGATGCAGATTCAGCTGGAGCAATTAATTACTTAAACATGGCTCGTGAATTATTGAAAAATAATAACCTGACAAAATCAGGTGTCAAAGCAAAACTCACTAGCGATTAATATTGATACGGTAAGATGGCAAAGAAAAGCGCATTAGGAAGAGGATTAGGAGCCCTAATTAATGATATAGATGAGGTTCAGGTGAGACCTGAAAAAGATTTGAGTAACGAAATCGAGATCACCAAAATTGAATCAAATCCCTATCAACCAAGAACGAAATTTGATGAGGAATCGTTAAATGAATTGGCCCAATCTATTAAAGAATTAGGAATTGTTCAGCCGATCACGGTTCGGAAAATTCATAGTAACTCCTACCAGCTAATCGCCGGGGAAAGACGTTTACGTGCAGCAAAAATTGCCGGACTAACCAGGATTCCTGCTTACGTTCGAATGGCTGAAGATGATAAAATGCTGGAACTTGCATTGGTTGAAAACATCCAACGCGAGGATCTTGATTCCATCGAGGTTGCCATTAGTTACCAAAGATTAATTGATGAGTGCAAGCTAACACAGGAAAGTTTGTCTGACCGTGTTGGTAAAAAACGCTCTACCATCTCCAACTATTTACGACTACTTAGACTACCTGCTGAAATCCAAAAAGGAATTCGCGAGAAGAAACTACTTATGGGCCATGCGAGGGCATTGGTCAATGTTGACGATCCAAGAACTCAACTTGAAATTTTTCAAGTAACCGTTGAAAATGATTTTTCAGTTCGAAAAGTGGAAGAATTGGTTCGTAATTTCAACAAAAAAACGGAAGAAAAACCGGCTCCCGAAAAAGCTGTATCGCTTCCTAAAGAGTACGAATCTTTAAAAGATCACTTAGCCGATCATTTTAGTGCAAAAGTTGATCTTAAACGCACCAAAAACGGCAAAGGAAAAATCATTATTCCGTTTAAATCTGATGATGATTTAGAACGTATCCTTGCGGTATTGGATCAAATGAAATCATAAGTTAGCTGAAACTTTAAAAAAATTAAACATTGAATAATTTGCGCCTGGTTATTTTCCTTGGGCTGATCTCTCTTATTTTGCTTGGAGGAAGTAAAAATGCACTCTCTCAGCGAATAGTAGCTGATACAGTATCTGTTGAATCGAATGTTAAAGTTCGCTCTGCACATAAAGCAAGCATGTACTCTTTAATGTTTCCTGGTTTAGGTCAGGCTTACAACAAAAAGTATTGGAAGATTCCTATCTTATATTTAGGAATCGCTCTGGATGTTTACGCAATTAACTGGAATACGAAGAATTATAAAAAATATAAGTCTGCATATCAGGATCTCTCTTTGTACACTGATTGGAAATATCGACCAGAAGGATCTACACTTGAAGAACCAACTTCTAAGAGTTATGAGGACCTCTTTAAAACTGTAGATTTTGAGACCACAAGCCAATCTGATGATACTTATTACGAGACCGTTTTTCAAAATGGAAAAGACTCCTATAAGCACGATCGTGATCTTACCTATATCATTTTGGTCGGAGTTTACGTACTAAATATAGTTGACGCTGCTGTGGATGCACATTTTTCCAATTTTAATGTGAACGATGACCTGACTATTCGGGTAGAACCAGCAGTTAGCTATTCGGCCTTTTCAGGCAACTCTCTCGGCCTTAGATGCCAAATAACCTTTTAACTAAACAAGCATGAAAAAAAACAAATATATTTTACCCCTTATTTTTCTGGGGACAACATTCGCTTGCAGTACAACCAAGCAGACCAATTCAGAACAAATTTCAAATCCGGAAACGGTAATTGAACAAGTTACTCTTTCGGCAATTGACACAGTCGCAGTAGCAGATAATAATGCAATTGTGGAAGTTGAAAAAGACTCTTTGGCTTTTTTAAAAGTAAATGAAGTTGATGTTCGATACGATTTAGATGATGATATCAACAAAACATTCTCGGATAATCTGGATAGTTTAGTTTACTCTTGGTATGCAAAACACACCGTTAAAACAAGAACATACAATCAGGCCCCAATTCAGGTTCAAACAGAAAGAATTCCTGATTCGATTTACATTAAACGATTGGAACAAATCCCTTCTTTAATCGATTTATCGTATAATAAAATTGTTCGAAACTACATTGAACTATACTCAAAAAGAAGAAGAAATCAGGTAGAAATGATGATGGGTCTGTCGGAATACTACTTCCCTATTTTCGAAGAAATTCTTGATAGAGAAGGACTGCCTCAAGAATTAAAATACTTGCCAATTATCGAATCTGCATTAAATCCAAAAGCTCTGTCAAGAGCTGGAGCAAGTGGTTTATGGCAATTCATGTATCCTACAGGCAAAATGTATAAGTTAGACGTTAACACTTTCGTAGATGAACGAAGAGATCCTGTAAAAGCCAGTTATGCTGCCGTAAAATACTTGAAGGACATGTACCGGGTTTACGGGAATTGGCAACTGGTAATTGCCGCCTACAACTGTGGACCTGGGAATGTAAATAAAGCAATTAGACGAAGTGGTGGCAAGAAAAATTACTGGGACATTTACTATCACCTACCTAGAGAAACAAGAGGATATGTACCAGCATTTATAGCAGCTCTTTACACTTTTAATTATCACGAAGAGCATCAGCTATTTCCACAACCATCTAATTTGCCTGTTGCCTGCGACACACTGCTAATTAGTGAACAACTTCACTTTGATCAGGTTGCAAATGTAATTAACATTCCGAAAGAACAATTACGAGAATTAAATCCTCAATACAGAGTAGATATTATTCCTACAAATAAAGATGGCTATGCATTAAAAATTCCCATAGAGTATACGGCTAGATTTATTGACAATCAAGACTCTATTTTTGCGTACAAAAAGGAGTATTATTTTAGCATGAAAGACAAGGTGGTAAATCCGCATGATCGCTACCAAAAGTTTGCTCATGTTACACCTAAAAATAAAGCTAAGGTCTACTACAAAGTAAGATCGGGTGATGCTATTGGTCTTATTGCTTCATGGTTTCACGTGAGAACATCAGAACTTCGATACTGGAATAATGTAAGAAGAAACTTGATTAAGGTCGGTCAGAAACTAGTAATATATGTTCCTAAAGGAAAAGACTCCTACTATGATAGTTTCAACACAATGAATTACACCCAGAAACAAGCAACAGTAGGGAAAACAGTTACACCAACCCAGTCAAGTACGAAATCAACTCCGACAACTGCCAGTAATGGATCTTACTTGTACTACACGGTTAAAAGAGGTGACAATTTTTGGACTATTGCTAAAAAATTTCCTGGAATTTCGAACTCCGACATCATGAAAATCAATAATATTAAAGATGATGGAAGCTTGAAAGTAGGACAAAAATTAAGAATTAAACCCAAAAGCTAAAAAATCACATAAGCAGATAAAAAAAACGGGGCAATTGCCTCGTTTTTTTTTGTGCTTTTATGACCAATCGATTCAATTTTATTAACAATTTAAAATTATTTTATTTTTATTCTATTTAAATAACAGTAGCGAAATGTGTTGTACATCCTGATTTTACTGACGGACGACTAATTCAAGACAACAAATAACCTTTTGTTAATCAAATAATTTTGATCAGTAAGAAATATATAATTAAATTGCTTTCAATAAATAACATCAAGCTTGACTTGATTTATTTATCCCGATTTATTGATATGCTAATAAGCTTCTGGTTAATTCTTTCCCGGAATTGCCAGAAGCCGGGATAAAACCTCTCTCTTTCACAATTCCTACTTAATAAAACCAGGCTTCATTCTTTTAGTTCGTTTACTTCTTCTGCGTTCAAATCGAAATAAACCGTAGGCAATTACCGACACTAATGGAAGTAAAAAATTAAGGTATTTCAAGAAAAATACCCTGCCATCGGTAATTTCGCTTAAAGGACGTGACGAAACGCCCTTTGTTCTCAAGGACATCAATCCAGTATCATCGCTAAGCCAATCCACCGCGTTTGCTAAAAAATTAATATTATCCCTCTGGATAGCGATTTTACTTGCCCCGTAACCATTTACAATAAAATTCCCATCACCCACAATACAAATACGAGCTTCCTTCTCTCCTCCCATATTTCCACTAATCGCAGCTGCGACAGTTAAATTTGGGTGAAGAAAATCTTGTGCCCGCCAAACTCGGCCAATATTAAAACTAATGGGTGCTGATAATTTACCCGAAATATCAGACGTGAAAGCAAGTGGCTGATAATTTAAGGTACTATCACCCGTAAAACTTATTGGACTTGCAAATTGAAATACAACCGTTTCAATTCCATCAGTAATGGTATGGTCTGCAAATTTTGACACAACGGGCAGAAAAGGGAAATTAATTTGCTGAGGATAGGAAAAATATCCTTGTTGCTGTACAGTTACTGTTCCACATTTCTTATCCACAATAAAGGAGTCGTCGACATACAAGCCTTTTGTTTGAAGCCAAACCTCTAAACCAGTATTCACCGTCACTCCAATACCATCATTCAACATTCCATTCACACGTTCAATGGCAATAAACAAGTTACCTCCTTCAGCCAAGTATGCATCCAAGCGTCTTAATTGTGAGCCAGAAATAGTCGCCATAGGGCCAATAAGAAGCAAAGATTTATAATCAGACAGATTAGGTTCAGCTAGCAAATGAATTGGCTCTACATCGTATAAAACAGACAATTCTGTCATGGCCTGCCCCAACTTATCCAGTGAAGGTTCACCGTGTCCTGTTATGTAACCAATTTTAGGCTTATCTTTAATAGTAAGTCTCTTAATTAAAGTTGATAGTGTATATTCCATCACAATACCAGGCTTAATTAAAGGTATAATTTCAGATTTATCTCCTACTTGGATAGACATGCCCAGAAATACTCTTTGCACTTTAATTTGATCTTTTTCCCGCACTTCGAGAGGAACGGGATTGATTCCTGCTTCAATTGCTTCCTGCTCAAATTCTTCATTCGCATTTGGATTTACAAACTCAAAATCAATTTTTCTCTTACTGTAATTATTATATTCTGTAAGAAGATTTTTTAGGTCTTGAACAGTTCTATTAACATCAGGAGGCAAATTCTCAGACACATACAAAGTCATAATAATTGGCAATTCAACCTCACGCAGAATACGTTTAGTTGAACGATCCAATGTATATCTCTTATCTTCAGTAAAATCTGCTCGGAAGAAAAAAATGGAAGAAATAAAATTCAAGATTATTAAAATCCCTGCGACAACTATACTAGTATATATTAAATTCTTTCTTTTAGCCATGAATCAGGATTTATAGGTTGCGATTTGACAGTATCATTTTTGACGTAAAAAGGCAGAAAAACACAATTGATAAGAAATAAATCAGATCTTTTGTATCCACAACGCCTCTGGATATTGATTCAAAATGAGTTGAAAGGCTCATGTAACTGAAAAAACTCCCTAAGAATCCCACAAAATTTGCTGCCAGAACATCAAAAATTATATGAAAGAAAATACCAATTGACAATGCTGTTAATGATGCTATGATCGGATTTGAAGCAATACAAGATGTAAGTAATCCAATGCTAATATAAACCATACTCATCAACAATAAACCCACATATCCCAATAAAATTGCAGAATGATCAACCGGACCAATTGCCCACAATGTAAAATAATAAATAACTGTTGGAGCCAGGGCAATCACAATTAAAAGCAAAGTGGACAGAAACTTTCCCAGAATTAACTGCCAATCGCTCACAGGTTTTGTAAGAAGGAGCTCAAGGGTTCCTGCTTTTAATTCTCCGGCAATCGACTTCATCGTAAGTGCAGGAATAAAAATGAATAAACTCCAATAAGCCACCATGAAAAATGTATTCAGGTTAGCTTGTCCGACAAAAAAGATGTCGGCCCCATAAACCCATGTAAAGAACCCACTAAAGCCTAAAAAAATCACAATCAGTACATAGGCTGTTAGTGAATCAAAAAAGGTACTTAGCTCTCGGCTGGCAATGTGTATAATTTGCTTCATAAAGATCTAATGAAGGGTTAAATCCCTGAATATATCCTCCAATTTTGTTTCTGTTGGAGTCAACTCGGTGATGTAATAATTATTTCGAACACAAGAATCAAATATTGCTTTAACAGAGGAGGTGTCGGGTAAAGATTGAATCTCGAACAATTGTTTCTCAACATCAAGCAAATCAATAGAATCAATTGTTTCAATCTCGAATAGATGCTCAAAAATATCATCTACAGAGCCTCCTTGCACACCTAATTTCAATATTTCATTTCCTTGAGCCTGTTTTCTTAATTCAGCAGCTGTTCCATCTACCACAATCCGACCATTGTTAATGATCAAAATCCGATCGCAGGTAGCCTCCACCTCTGCCAATATATGTGAACTTAAGATAACTGTTTTCTCCTTGCCAATTCGTTTTATTAGTTCCCGAATCTCCACAATTTGATTTGGGTCAAGTCCTGTTGTTGGTTCATCGAGAATTAAAATATCCGGATCATGGATTAAAGCCTGAGCCAATCCAACTCTTTGTTGATAACCTTTGGAAAGCTCCCCTATCAATTTGTGTTTTTCTCCCTCCAATCCACACGTTCGTATCATATCCAAAATCCGTTCAGGAATTAAATATTTTGGTATCCCGTGAATTTTAGCAATAAACTCCAAAAAATCAATAATATTCATTTCCTGATACAATGGATTATTTTCAGCCAGGTATCCAATATTTTTCTTAATGATTTCGGGGTGCTCGTGAATAGAGTAACCTCCAACCAATATATCTCCTTCTTCAGGTTTAATAAAACAAGCAATTGCCTTCATTGTAGTCGTTTTCCCAGCTCCGTTAGGACCAAGAAAACCTAGTACCTCGCCAGCTTTTACACGAAAAGACACATTGTCTACAGCCTTTTGAGGACCATATCTTTTGGTTAAATGTTCCACTACAATATCCATATACGAGAAAATCTGTTTGCTTTCTAGCAAATTTAGAAAAAAGCTTACCTATCTAACTGACCTATCCATGATTTAACAATTATTAACAGTTAATAGTCTTATGCTATTTTGTGAATCCCTTATCATTTTAATGAAAATAGGTACTTTTATGCCTTAAAGTCACAACAGAACTATGATTAAAGCAGTAATTTTTGATATGGATGGTCTTTTGATAAATTCCGAACCATTCTGGCAAGAGAGCGAAGCAAAGGTGTTCAATTCCCTTGGACTTGATGTAAACAAAAAAATGTTTGAACAGTTCATGGGTAAGAGAATAGATGAGGTCGTTGAAGGCATGTATAAAATGACACCCTGGAATCATGTTTCGAAGGAAAAGGTTGCGGAAGATATTGTTGAAAATGTTATTCGATTAGTATTGGAACAAGGTGAGTGTTTAGCCGGTGTAACTAAAACTTTAAAGGATCTTAAAAAAGCATCTTTTAAAATCGGACTTGCCTCATCTTCGAGAATGAAGATTATTTCTGCGGTATTGGATAAATTACAACTACGCGAGTATTTTGAAGTTATTCATTCTGCCGAATTTGAAAAATATGGAAAACCTCATCCGCAAGTTTTTATTAGCACTGCTGATATGCTTGGTATCCACCCTTCGGAATGTGTTGTTTTTGAGGACTCTTTAAATGGCGTAATATCAGCCCTTGCTGCCGGAATGAAATGCATCGCAGTACCTGAAAAAAATGCTTTTAACCGGAACAAATTTATAATTTCGAATAAGGTTCTGGATAGCTTAAACGATTTTGAAATTGTTCAATTCACGAATTTATAACAGGATCTAGAATTGCGGTAAAATCATCCAATTCTAAATTCCCAGACACCAATTTATAATGTGATTGCTCGTAAAAAGGGATTCTGTGCTGCAGGTGACTAACAATGTAATTCAATAGTTCCTCCTGAGAAAAATTCTTCACTAAAGGACGCTCCGTATCTGACTCAGTAATTCGGTCGCGAAGCAATTGCGGACTACATTCTATGAATAATGTAGTTCCCCGTCGGTTCATTTCCTCCATATTCTTATTGAAACAGGGAGCTCCACCACCAGTTGCTACGATAAAATTTCCCGCATCAGAAATTGATTGCAATGCCTCATGCTCCCGTTCGCGAAAACCCAATTCATCGTATTTCGCAAAAATTTCAGGAACACTTAACTTCTCCCTTTCTTCAATAAGGGTATCCAGATCGATAAACCGAAAGCCATAATGCTCAGCAACAATCTTACCCCAGAGTGATTTCCCACATCCCATATATCCAATCAGAAAAATCTTCATTGTTAAACTTTAAAATACGAAAGAAAATTATTCTTGACTATTTTCAGTATCCTCTGCCAAATCATCGTCTATAACATCCTGACCATCCATATCAGCATCTTGTTCACGTGGCAGCGCTTCAATTTCTTTTACTTTTGAAATGTCATAGATGGATAATCTTTTCCCTCTCGCCTTATATGATTTTACAGCGATAAATTCTTCTCCATCCACAATTTCATTTGGCCTATCTTCGTTTTTACCACCGTAAGCAATTTCAAATCTTGGGTATTGCTCGTCGGTCAAACAAATCAGTTTATTTTCCGGATTCTCACCCAAAAAGTTCACTTCTTTGCCATTTCCTTCCATGATAAAACGCTTCATATAATAGAATTTCTGATCTGCATCAAAAAATACTGCCGACCAGATCTTATCCATATCATACTTCTCAATAACACTTATGCTATTGGAATAATGATTGCTTAAATCAAAACTGGTGAAATGAAACGATGCAGGTCTTGAAACTACAAGTATTCGATCATCACCAGAAAATTCGCCAATAAAATCACCTCTGTGATCTGTATTCAAACGCAATACATCTGTATCAAACCAAATTTTACGACCTCCTAGAGTAGAAACACCTTCCTGCTTCAGCGTGATCTTGTGCACATCGTTACGAGTAAGAATATTACCCATGGAAGCACGGCCTTTTACTGCTAATTCCGCAAAATTGAATTCAAAAACAGTTTTCTTCAAACGTGCTTTTGGCTTTAAAACAACTCGAATCACTTCAGCCTCTCCATTCGGATTGGCACTAAAATACAATATTCGGGAGCCACCTGTTTCTTTCGTAATATTGTATTCCTTATCTCTTGTAATACTTGTAACTGAAAAACGTTTTACGTAATTACTTCCTGATTTCCCATCACGGTAAGCAACATTGTAAATAGTTCGTTTATCGTTTTTACGGAACACTGCAATATGAAGTAAGTTCTTACCCACAAAAGATTTATCGGCAACTTTCGTCACCAAATATGTTCCATCTTTTCTGATAATAATAACATCATCGATATCGGAACAATCGCACAAATACTCATCTTTTCTCAGGGCGGTACCAATGAAACCTTCTTCCCGATTTACATATAGCTTCTCATTCGCAACAACCACCTTAGTTGCTACAATATTTTCAAAATTTCTAATCTCTGTTTTTCTCTCACGACCTTTGCCATACTTTTTCTTTATGGCCTTAAAGTACCTGATTGTAAATGGAATGATATTCGCAAGATGCACTATAATTTCTGCAATTTCATCCTCTATCGCCTGAATAAAATCTTTGGCTTTGTCAATATCAAATTTAGAAATTCTCTTTATTTTAATTTCTGTTAATCGAACAACATCATCTCGGGTAACAGCACGCATCAAATTCTCAGTGTAAGGCTTTAATCCCTCATCGATAGTACTAACAACGGCCTCCCAGGTTTCACACTCCTCAATATCACGATAAATTCGATTTTCGATAAAGATTCGCTCCAAGGATGCATAATGCCACGCCTCTTCAAGTTCTTTTTTTCGAATTTCAAGCTCCAATTTCAGCAATCCAACCGTATTATCGGCAGCACGACGCAGAATTTCAGCAACACCAATGAATTTTGGCTTGTCGTTTTCAACAATACAGGCATTCGGTGAAATAGATGTTTCACAATCGGTGAATGCATAAAGAGCATCTATGGTTTTATCTGAAGAAATACCACTCGCTAAATGAATCAATATTTCAACATCAGCAGCGGTATTGTCATCAATCTTTTTAATCTTAATTTTCCCTTTATCATTTGCCTTGATAATGGACTCTATTAAAGTTGATGTTGTTTTCCCAAAAGGAATTTCAGTAATCTTTAAGGTTCGGTTATCAAACTTCTCAATTCTTGCTCTTACTTTAACAGTTCCACCCCGTAAGCCGTCGTTGTAACGGCTAACCTCTACCATACCTGCAGTAGGGAAATCCGGATAAAGTTGAAATTCTTCTCCTTGTAAATAAGCTACACAAGCATCAATTAATTCATTGAAATTATGCGGTAGTATTTTTGATGCCAATCCAACAGCAATACCCTCAACTCCCTGAGCTAATAAAAGAGGAAACTTTACAGGAAGAGTGATTGGTTCCTTATTTCGACCATCGTAAGATTGTTTCCAATTCGTTGTTTTTGGATTGAAAAGAACCTCCAAAGCAAATTTTGATAGTCTGGCCTCAATATAACGAGGCGCTGCAGAGGAATCACCAGTTAAGATATTTCCCCAGTTTCCCTGCATATCTATCAACAGCTCTTTTTGTCCGAGCTGAACAAGAGCATCTCCAATAGATGCATCTCCATGAGGATGATACTGCATAGTATTACCAATAATATTGGCAACCTTATTGTATCGTCCGTCGTCCAACTGCTTCATGGCGTGTAATATCCTACGCTGAACAGGTTTCAACCCATCATTCAAGTAAGGTACAGCTCGCTCTAAAATCACATAGGATGCATAATCCAGAAACCAATTTTGATACATCCCGGAAAGGTAGACTACATTCCTCAAAGTTTCAGAAGGAACTCCATTCACTTTATCTTCCATTTCCTCCGGGATTTCCATACCGTTTGTCTCGTCGTTACTCATAGAGGTATTTCGGTTTATTTTATTCTTAATTTGAGTTAGATAGCATCAACTTATACTTCATCTCTTTCAATATGAAGATTACTGATGATAAATTCTTGTCGGTTAGGTGTATTCTTTCCCATATAAAATTCCAACATCTTGGGTACAGAATCATCCTTTTTCATCACAACAGGATCAAGGCGGATTTCTTTACCAATAAAATTTTTGAATTCATCCGGAGAAATCTCACCCAAACCTTTAAATCGGGTAATTTCAGGATTAACACCTACACTCTTCATTGCTTTTTCTCTTTCGTCTTCAGAATAACAATATATCGTTTTCTTTTTGTTTCGAACCCTAAACAAAGGGGTTTGCAATATATACAAATGTCCGCTTCGAACTACATCAGGAAAAAATTGCAAAAAGAAGGTGATTAAGAGTAAACGAATGTGCATTCCATCTACATCGGCATCCGTTGCAATAATCACATTATTGTATCGTAAGCCTTCTAAGCCATCCTCAATATTTAAAGCTGCCTGTAAAAGATTGAATTCTTCGTTTTCATACACGATCTTTTTAGTAAGACCATAAGTATTTAATGGTTTTCCTTTCAGACTAAAAACAGCCTGTGTATTTACACTTCTCGATTTTGTTATTGATCCACTTGCAGAATCTCCCTCGGTAATAAATATTGAGGCTTCAGACTTTTGTTCGTGCGTTGAGTTAAAGTGAACCCGACAATCGCGAAGTTTTTTATTGTGCAAATTCGCTTTCTTAGCACGATCTTTAGCCATTTTTTTAATACCGGAAATAGCCTTTCTTTCTTTTTCCGATTCAATAATTTTCTGGTAAATAGATTCTGCAACAATTGGATTTTTATGCAGATAATTATCCAGATTTGAAGTCACGAAATCCATTATAAAATTTCGAACTGATGGTCCTTCCGGGCCAATATCTTTAGAACCTAGTTTTGTTTTTGTTTGAGATTCAAAAACCGGCTCTTGAACTTTAATACTTATTGCCGCAATAATTGAAGTTCGAATATCCGAGATATCGAAATCTTTCTTGAAAAAGTCACGAATTGCTTTAACCAATGCTTCTCTAAAAGCTACAAGGTGTGTGCCTCCTTGTGTTGTGTGCTGTCCATTTACAAAAGAATAATACTCTTCTCCATATTGTCGGCCATGAGTCATCGCTACTTCAATATCCTCACCTTTCAAATGAATAATATCATACAAACCTTCGGTGCTCATATTTTCATTCAGAAGATCAAGCAATCCATTTTTTGAAAAGAATCTTTGTCCATTAAAGTAAATGGAAAGACCTGTATTTAAGTAAACGTAGTTTTTAAGAAGCGAATCGATGTATTCTGAAATAAATCGATAGTTTGAAAACAGCTCTTCATCAGGATGAAATACGATTTTGACACCGTTTTTTTCCTCACTGGCTTGAATTTCATTGTCCTCAACCAAAACACCTCGCGAGAAAACAGATTTTTTCACCTCTCCTTCGCGAAATGATTCAATAATGAATTGATCAGACAAAGCATTTACTGCTTTAATTCCAACTCCATTAAGGCCTACTGATTTTTTAAATACTTCAGAATCGTATTTTGCTCCGGTATTCATTTTCGAGGTAACATCTACCACTTTACCCAATGGAATACCTCGTCCGTAATCACGAACAGTCACCATTCTATCAGTAATGCTAACTTCGATTGATTTGCCAATTCCCATAGCAAACTCATCAACAGAGTTATCTAATACTTCTTTCACTAAAATGTATATACCGTCATCATGAGAAGATCCATCGCCAAGCTTCCCGATATACATACCCGGGCGTTTGCGAATGTGTTCTTTCCAATCTAATGTACGGATTGAGTCTTCAGAATATTTTGCAGTCATGAAAAATCGCGTTTTTACAAATATAGCTAAAAGAACGATTCATTTGGAAGGAGTTTATCAACAGCCTGTTGATATACTCCTTATTTAAAGAATAATTCAAGAGCCAATACAATTCCTATTGCATTAAAAATCAATGAGAAAAGACAATGGAAATAGGAGTAATTCAGAATAAACACAAATTAAGCATGATTAAAAAAAATTAATCATGCTTAACATTAATACTTTAATTTAGCAGGCTCTATATAAATATCGCTTGTGTGATAAGCAAATATTCTCTCAATGGAAGTACTCCATCAAAATTCTTACTGATTGATCGCTTTCCAAAGCATATCTTTTAGTTCCATAAGACCTTTTTGAGCTACTGAAGAAATAAACACATGTGGTATTTTAGGTAAATCCTGCTTCATTTCATCAATCAATTCCTGATCCAGCATATCCGACTTAGTTATCGCCAACAAACGCTGTTTGTCAAGAAGTTCTGGGTTGAATTCCTTTAATTCGTTCAACAAAATCTTGTATTCATTGTGGATATCTTCACTATCGGCAGCCACCATAAAAAGAAGTACAGAATTTCGCTCAATGTGTCGCAAAAATCGCAATCCAAGTCCACGACCTTCATGCGCACCTTCAATAATTCCAGGAATATCGGCCATTACAAATGACTGATTATCACGATAAGACACAATACCTAAATTTGGAACCAATGTGGTAAAAGGATAATCGGCAATTTTAGGCTTGGCTGCAGAAACAACAGAAAGCAAAGTAGATTTACCCACACTTGGAAAACCAACTAAACCAACATCAGCAAGAACTTTTAATTCTAATATCACAGGGCGTTCAACTCGATCTTCTCCAGTTTGAGCATAACGTGGTGTTTGATTTGTTGAAGATCGGAAATTCCAGTTTCCCAAACCTCCACGACCACCTTTCACCAATATTTTCTCTTCACCATGATCTGTTACATCAAAAATAACTTCACCAGTTTCAGCATCCCTGGCAATTGTACCCAATGGTACTTCAATCACCTTATCCGCTCCTTCTTTACCCGTACTTCGGCTTGCGCCACCATCACCACCATCACCCGAGAAAACGTGACGACTAAACTTCAAATGCACCAAAGTCCAAAGCTGTTTGTTTGCACGTATAATAACATGTCCTCCACGACCACCATTTCCACCATCAGGACCACCGGTCATGGTCAACTTATCTCTGAAAAGGTGAGTAGACCCAGTTCCTCCGCCACCCGAACGACAAAATATTTTTACGTAATCAACAAAATTAGACCCAGCCATAATATTATATTTTTCTTTCTATTGTCTTTCAACCGAAACCAATTTCTCTGCCATACATTTCTCAAGCAAGACACTTATTCGTTCAAGTACATTATCTAATGTTCCGATTGCATCAATTGAGTGATAAACACCCTTTCCTTTATATCTCTTTGCAATTGGAGCAGTAACATCTTCATAAATTCCAAGGCGCTTTTCAATCACTTCTCTTCCTCCATCATCTGGTCGCCCAGATGATTCGCCTCTTTTCAAAAGTCGTTGAATTAATTCTTCTTCTTCCACTTTTAATTCAATAACAACATCAACAACACTATTTCGTTTGGCAAGCATTCCATCAAACACATCAATTTGTCCTTCGTGCCTCGGCATTCCATCGTACACAAAGCCTTTAGCATCAATATTGCTGTCTAAAAACTTCTCAACAATTCGATATGCCAATTTATCCGGGAAAAAATTACCTCCATCAATCAATCTTTTTGCTTCCAATCCTTCTGGTGTTGCCAATTTAATCTCTTCTCGGCACACATCACCCGTAGAAAGATGAATCAACCCATATTTTTCCTGAAGCAATTTGGACTGCGTTCCTTTTCCAGAACCTGGAGGTCCAAATAAAACAATATTCAACATTTACTTTTCGATTACAGTATATACATCAGGAAGGTTTCTACCCATTCCGTCATAATCCAATCCTCTTCCAACAATAAAATCATTTGGTATTTCCATACCAACATAGTTCAACTTCACCTCACGTATTAAAGCATCAGGCTTAAACAACATTGTAGCGATTAAAACTTCTTTGGCTTCGTAATCCTTTATTTGATCCAATGTATTTGTAATGGTAATTCCAGTATCAACGATATCTTCCAACAAAACAACTGTTCTGTCTTTTAAATCCTCAGTAAAACCCATTAATTTTTTCACCTTACCTGTTGTTCCCATACCATCGTAGGAAGACAATCTCATAAATGTGATTTGAGAATTTTCAACAGTTATTTGCTTCATTAAATCCGAAGCGAACATGAAAGATCCGTTTAAAATACAAATAAATAAAGGATTCGTTCCCGCAAGATCCTTATTCATTTTTTCAGCCATTTGAGCAATTACATTGTCAATTTCCTCAGCAGGAATAGACACTCTAAATTCTCGATCCAGAAGTTTTACAGTTTTCATTGATTCAATTTTTGTCTTAGTTGTCCGATCTCCCCCAACAAGGAAACCCTTGAAATATCGGGCGTTTAAGGCAATGCCCTAAAGTATCCTTAATAAAATATGTATCTCTCTAAAAATATAGAAATAAAAAATGTTTCAACTCCACAGTGTTACATACATTTTTTTTTTTCAAATTTACACTTGAAAAACAATAACTGTTGTAAGCAATATTGGAATTAAAACCATTCCGTCAATTTTGCTGCAAAAGTACGATTTTTTGTCATTCTATTTATTAAATCCACGAATAAAACCATATGAAAGCAAAAGTAAGTATCATAATGGGAAGCACATCCGATCTTCCGGTTATGGAAAAAGCCGCCAAAGTCTTAAACGACTTCAGAATCCCTTTTGAGATTCACGCACTATCTGCTCACAGAACACCTGAAGAAGTTGAAAAATTCGCAAAAGGTGCATTCGACCGAGGAATAAAAGCGATTATTGCCGGTGCAGGAATGGCAGCTCACTTACCTGGTGTAATTGCTGCTATGACACCTATTCCTGTAATTGGAGTGCCAATTAATGCATCTTTAGATGGAATGGATGCACTTTTGAGTATTGCACAAATGCCTCCTGGAATTCCTGTTGCAACAGTTGGTATTAATGGAGCCATGAATGCAGGTATTCTTGCCGGACAAATACTTGCTATTGGTGATAGTGAATTACAAAAAGTGGTTATCGCCTTTAAAGAGAGCCTTAAAGAAAAAATGGTGAAAGCTAACGAAGAATTAGCTTCAATTAAATACGACTTCAAGACCAACTAACAATACGATAGAATATTTTACTTCAAAAAACCACAAAACATAATAATGTTTTGTGGTTTTTTTATTACATTTAACACTGGAATGATTTTGTTTACTCTACCTAATTGCAGCTTCATCTCAACACACACAACTAACGCACCTTAACTATGTGACCAAATCAATAAAAACCGAATGAAAAAAACTTACTTCCTAATTTTTCTATTATTCCCAATTCATTTATTCGCAACAAATGAAAATCATTTAGCAGGTGCTCGTTCTCATGCCATGGGAAATTCCAGTGTTGCATTATTAGATAATTGGGCAGGCTTTCACAATCAGGCAATATTGGCCAAATTGGATCAAATATCTTTTGGGGCCTACTACGAAAATCGGTTCGAAATAAAAGAATTAAGTACCAAAGCTTTTCACTTTAACTATCCTACCAAGCTTGGAACATTTAGCATGACTTACAAGCAATTTGGTTTCAATCTTTATAAAGAATCTAAAATTGGTATTGCATATTCCCGTGCTTTAGGCAAACACTTTTGGGCCGGATTGCAATTTGATCAAATTCGAAAAGAATTGAATCAATCTTATGGCTCTCAAAGTAAATACACTTTTGAAGCAGGAATTCTCGCAGAAATATTCCCCGATATCCATTTGGGATTTCATATCTTCAATCCAAGCCAGACAAATTTCACAACTTTAGATTACGAAGATGAAATTCCTTGCATTGCAAGACTTGGTCTTTCGTGGAAATTATCTGATCAAACCATAATCACTTCTGAGGTTGAAAAAGATTTGGATCACGACATAAGAACCAAATTTGGTATCGAATACGGAATAAGCGAAATGATATCCTTACGAGCTGGCGTGAGTAATCATCCTAATTCCATTAGCATGGGAATGGGATTTTCCTACAAATTGGTAAAATCAAACATTTCATTTTCCCGACATCCGGTATTGGGCTATTCTCCTTCTGCTGATATCAATATATCATTTTAATTTGTTCTTATGATTCTCTCAAAAAAAGTCATTCTTCTCTTGAGTTTACTCAGCCTTACGCTGATATCCACATCGCAGAACACTGCATCGCAAAACGATTTAATTGAAAATTTAATTGAAGAGATTGCAGAACAAAGCGAGGAAGAATTAGACTATTCCAATCTATTGGACGAATTGAACAAGCTTTTAATTGATCCTATCAATTTAAATAATGCGAACGAAAGTGATCTGGACAAACTATTTATTCTCAATAAAAATCAAATCACTAATTTCATTAAATACAGAGAAAGCACAGGGCAAATATTTAGTCTTTACGAATTACAGTTAATACCCGGGTTTTCGTCTGCGGTTATAAGAAATATCGCTCCTTTTGTTAACCTAAAACAGATATCACGAGATACTCTCAACACAAGAAAAAAGGCAAAACATATTCTGCTTCTAAAATCAGAAAAAACAATTGAAAAAGAGAAAGGCTATAGTACCGAGAACACAAACTCAAGATATCTTGGGAGTCCATGGAAATACTACTCACGCTACCAATATACTTCAGCTCAAAATAAAATTTCCTTTGGTTTTACATCAGAGAAAGACAAAGGAGAACCATTTTTTGAGGGAGAAAACAAAAACGGTTTCGATTTCTACACAGCTTTCGTTCAATACAATTCCAAAAGCATTTTAAAACAAGTAAACCTTGGTGATTATCAGGTGAAATTTGGACAAGGATTAAGTCTTTGGGCAGGATTAGGTGGTGGTAAATCCTCCCTAACAACCCATAATGCGTACAAATCTCAAGGAATAAAAAGCTATAAATCTACTGATGAGAATCAATTCTATCGTGGGATATCAGTACTGCTAGAGCCACTTAAAAATGTGAACCTTGCACTATTTTCTTCCTACAAAAAGAAAGATGGCAGTCTTGATTCGGATTCAATCACACCCTTTATTTCCAGCATTGTAAATACAGGATTTCATCGGAACAGTAATGAGTTTAATCAAAAACACAATTTGAAAGAAATGGTATTGGGATCCTATCTATCAGTCAATTTGAATAAAATTGAGATGGGAATATCATTCCTGCAAACTAAATACTCTCCAGAAATAAGAGGAACAGATGCACCCTACAATTATTACAATTACAAAGGGAATAAAAACCAAAACCTTAGTTTCTACTACGAAAGCCAGTATCGATCAATACACTTATACGGAGAAATCGCGCAAAGCAAATCTGGCGGCAGAGCAATATTGCAGGGCGCAAACATACAGGCTCATCCACAATTAAATTTTGAACTGATTTATCGAAAATACGACCCAGATTATCACGCCCTTTTTTCGAATTCATTTTCAGAACAAAGCAAAACTCAAAATGAAGAAGGTTTCTATATGGGCGTTGAATTTCATCCATATCCAAAATGGACAGTAAAAGCTTACTACGATCAGTTTAAATTCCCTTGGCTAAGATATTCCGCCAATTCGCCAAGCGAAGGACATGAGTATTTCTCTCAACTCGAATTTACACCCAGCAATTTAGTTTCTGTTTATTTCAGATATAAACAGGAAAACAAACCTGTAAACAATAGCTCCGACATCATAAAAGGTCTTGAAATTCAGAAGAAAAATCAATATCGTCTGCATTTATCTGCAAAAATAAATGAGAATTGGGAAATAAGAAACAGAATTGAAGTCTCGCATTTCCAAAAAGAAAATACAAATGAGAATGGTTATCTGATTTATCAGGATTTAATCTATCATTTTACCAAGCAACCAATATCCATAAATCTTCGTTACGCTTTATTCGACACCGAATCCTATAATTCGAGAATATACGCATACGAAAATGATATTCTTTATGGCTACTCAGTTCCTGCTTACTATCTAAAAGGAAATCGTTTTTATTTGAACTTCAACTGGAAAGTAAACAGGAATTTAAAATTATACGTAAAATACGCTCAAACAAAATATTCAAACCAAACAAGTATAGGTTCCAGCAACTCAGAAATCAATGGCGATTCAAAATCAGAGATTAAATTACTGCTCAAATTTCGTTTTTAAATGTTAAGATAATTTCGGAATTCAAGAATCCTTTCTTACATTCGAATCCGAAAATCAAGAATTATGAAAAAAATACTCAACCCTTACATCGAGACCGAAAACGGAAATTGCTTCGGTTGCTCTCCAAAGAACGAACAAGGCCTGCAAATGGAATTCATGGAAGATGGTGATTTCATCATCTCAAAATGGAATCCTAAAGCTCATTTATCTGGATTTAAAAATGTGTTGCACGGAGGAATTCAAACCACAATTCTAGATGAAATTGCCTGCTGGGTGGTATTTGTAAAATGTGAAACCAGTGGTGTAACAACTGCCTTAAATGCTAAATTCAGAGGTGCTGCATTTACTGACAAAGGATTACTGACAGTGCGGGCACACTTGATTTCTAAAGAAAAGAAATTTGCCAACATTCATGCTGAAATACTAGACGAAGACGGCAAAATTTGCTCTGAAGCCGAGGTGCAATACATGATATTCCCAACCGAAATGGCCAAGAAAAGATTTGGGTATCCAGGAATAGAAGCATTCTATGAGTAATTACACAAGATTCATGTCATCTTTGTATTTCTCCCAACGCATTTCTTCCATTTCCATAAAACGTCCGAATTTATAGGGTGGATCTATCGACAGATCCATCTTTTCGTTTGTAAATGGATGAGTAAACTGCAAGCCTGTTGCGCATAAAAACATTCCTTTCTTACGCAAAATCTCACCTTCACTTCCATACAATTTATCCCCTAAAATAGGAGTTCCCATTCCTGCCATATGAATCCTTAACTGGTGAGTTCTGCCTGTCTCGGGAAACAAGTGTACCATACTCAAGCTTTGATTACGAATTGAATTATTTCGACGAATTACCGCGAATGAACTCACGGCTTCCTTATCATCAACAGGCATATCAATTTTTCCTTTATCAGGCAAACTACCTATAACCACAGCGGTATAGCGTTTACTGATAATCCTATTCTCAAACTGTGCTCCCAAGGCTCCAATTGCCTGAGATGTTTTCGCAATCAACAACAAGCCACAAGTAGGATTATCCAGACGATGAACCGGTCGAAAAACAGGCAATGCATCAATACGTTGTGATTGCTTCAAACTAAATGGCAAAGCACTCTGTATGGTACGAAATAAATTTCCACTTACTGAAATCCCTGCAGGTTTATTAATCACCGCAATGTGCTCATCTTCATAAACAATTTCGAGTTGTAATTCATACACCTTTGCCGGAGGCAACTCTAAATCACACAATTCAATTCGCTGTCCTTGTTTTACCCACAATCCAGTTGATGCCGAAACACCATCAACAAGAACCGCTTTCTTCTTTATTGCTTTTTTCATTCCCTGATGAGATGAAATAGAAATAAAAATGGACGGAGCATAATCCTGCAGACGAATCTCTCCTATGCCTTCTGGAACAATATGCGATTCAATTACTTTCACAATACTTTAGTTTGAGTTTCTATACATGTAAGGTAAAACAAAATTCAGGACCGTATTCGATTCATTTCTATTCTCAAGAAAAAAATGTCATTATTTTGTAACAAAACACGTCAAAGATTTGATTTCCTTTCATTTCAGCATCTAATTTTAATTCTTACTGAATTAAAACAATAACATTACCCTCTCCTGCAAACCTTTGTTCCTGACAAATATCAGTTTTTCAATATGCAGACAAAGAAACTTAAAATCTTGAAATTTAAAAATTTTACTACTTTTGCGACTTATTAGTAAAGTATCATCTGGGAAACTGGTAGTTTCCGGTCAAGAAAAACAATTGTTCTCTTGAACCGGCCAAAAAACAAAAGGATGAAGAAGACAAATGCAGCCCGCATTTTAGATCGGGCGAAAATTGAATATGAGATTATCGATTATGATGTGGATCCAATAGAATTGGGTGCCGAACGCGTAGCCGAAAAAACAGGTCAACACATTCAATCTATCTTTAAAACTCTTGTCCTTACCGGAGATAAAACAGGCACCATTGTCGCTTGCATTCCCGGAGCCTCCGAACTTGATCTTAAAGCATTCGCAACTCTTAGTGGCAATAAAAAATGTGCTATGGTTCCCATGAAAAACATTCAGGAACTCACTGGCTATATTCGTGGTGGATGTTCTCCATTAGGAATGAAAAAAGATTACCTTATCTTTATGGATATGAGTGCACTTAAGCTCGAAAACATCCTGATTAGCGCCGGTATCAGAGGCAAACAACTTAAACTAAGTCCACAAGATTTACTTAAAGTATCTGGTGCAACAACCGGAGTAATATCTACCCTTAAATCCCAAACAGCATGATAGACAGCAAAGCTATAATTTGGGATTACAACGGAACTCTTTTGGACGACCTGTCAATAGGTCTTCAGAGCATTAATGAAATGCTATCGAAAAGAAAGCTTCCATTACTTAGTAAGGAAAGCTACAGAGAGGTTTTTACTTTCCCGGTAAAGAACTATTACGAATCTATTGGCTTCGATTTTGCAAAAGAAGAATGGGATGTGGTCGCTAAAGAATTTATTTCTCTGTACTCATCACTATTGCCAAAATCAAATATATTTCCTGAAGCCATACAGCTTCTCTCTCACTTTTCATCTTTAGGTAAAAGGCAATTTATCTTATCGGCGATGGAGCAAAATATGCTAACTCATTCGGTTAAAACTGAAAACATAGGCAATTTTTTCTCTGAAATTTCCGGAATTGATAACATATATGCCAGCTCGAAAATTGAGAATGGAATACAAATGATTAAAAATAATCAGCTAGCACCCAAAGATGTTTGTCTTTTAGGTGACACAACCCACGATTACGAGGTTGCTCAGGAATTAGGCTGTTATTGCATATTAATTGCGGCAGGACATCAATCTATTACAAAATTAAAACAGACAGGTTGCCCCATTGTGGTCAATCATCTTAACGATATTATAAAGAATTAAACAACCATTTTTATTTTTCAGTAACTACTATTTTTAAACCTAAACAATCATTTTAAGATGAAAAAATTACTTGTAATCTTCGCTGTTCTAGCTTCTTTCGCAGTGAATGCACAAAATTTCCAGTTGCACCGCGATTTCGACAGAGATCAATTTACTTCTACTTTCGAAATGTTTAAAATGGACAAATGGGGTAACACTTTTACTTTCGTAGATTTTGATTATGATGCGGAAAATGGAATCAACCAAGGTTATTTCGAGATTGCACGTGTATTGAAGACGGAAAAAATGCCAATTGGTATTCACGTTGAGTACAATGGTGGTGTTGGAAACGCAGAAACTGATTTTGGCGATTTCGGTTACACAATTAATAATGCTTGGATTTTCGGTCTTAACTACGCTAAAGGTGGTGCTAAATCTGGATTCTCAACTTATGCAGGTTACAAAGCAATTAAAGATGCTGGTGAAGCTAACTTCCAAATCACAGGTACTTGGTATGTAAACTTCTTCGATGGAAAAATGACTTTCTCTGGATTTGCTGACCTTTGGTCGGAAAATGGAGACGATGAAGCTATTGCTGCTGGTAGTGTTTCTGACGAACTGGTTTTCTTAACAGAGCCTCAAATCTGGTACAACGCAACAGAAAACCTATCAATCGGTAGCGAGGTAGAGATCTCAAACAATTTTGCTGGTGACGACTTTAAAATTCGTCCTACTTTAGCTCTAAAATGGAATTTCTAATTCAAACCGAATTAAAAACAAACAAACAATCATGTTAGATAAGTTTTTTAATATCACAGGGCAAGGTTCAACCATAAAGACAGAGATTATCGCTGGTTTAACCACATTTGCTACAATGGCATATATTCTTGCTGTAAACCCATATTTCCTATCTGTTGCAGGTATGGATTACGGTGCAGTAATGACAGCAACTGCATTATCAGCAGTTATTGCAACCCTAGTTATGGCCTTGATTGCTAAGCTTCCTTTTGCTTTAGCTCCAGGAATGGGATTAAATGCATTTTTCGCATTCACTGTATGCGGTGTAATGGGATGCAGCTGGCAATTGGCACTTACAGCAGTATTTGCTGAAGGTATCATTTTCCTTTTGCTTACTTTCTTTAATGTACGCGAAGCCATTATTAATTCAATTCCAACCAACATTAAGCACGCTATTTCTGTAGGTATTGGTTTGTTTATTGCTTTTATCGGCTTGGCTCATAAAGATGTTGCAATCATCGTTCCAGGACAAGGAATTCCAGTACACTTGGGTAACCTTCATTCTCCAGGTGCATTGCTTTGTATTTTAGGGATCATCATAATTGGTGTTCTTTTAATACGTAATGTAAAAGGAGCAATTCTGATTGGCCTTCTTGCTGTAACTGTTGTTGGATTAATTCCTGGATTAGATGTTACAAGTCTTCCAAAAGAAGGTGGTCTTGTAAGTCTTCCTCCATCATTAGAGCCTATATTTTTCAAATTTGTTGGATTCGACGAAATTCTTTCCTTGAAGTTTGTTTCTATCCTATTTGTTTTCCTTTTTGTTGATATGTTCGACACAGTTGGAACTCTTGTAGGGGTAGCTTCAAAAGCAGATCTTTTGGATGCAGAAGGAAGAGTTCCCCGCGTTAAGCAAGCTCTTTTTGCTGATGCAATTGGTACCACTGCTGGTGCTGTTTTAGGAACATCAACTGTAACAACTTACGTTGAAAGTGCTGCTGGTGTGGCTGAAGGTGGAAAAACAGGTATGACCTCATTGGTTGTAGCATTCATGTTCTTCCTGGCCTTATTCTTCACACCTCTATTCACTATGATTCCTGCTGCTGCAAGTTCATCAGTTCTTGTAATCATAGGTGTTTTCATGATGAGCCCAATCACCAAAATCAACTTTGATGATTACTCAGAATTCATTCCAGCTTTCCTTACCATGATCATGATGCCACTTACATACAGCATCGCGGAAGGTATTGCATTCGGTATGCTTTCATATGTAATCTTAAAAGTACTAACAGGTCGTTACAAAGAACTAAATGTTGCGATGGTTTGCATTGCCTTTATATTTGTATTGAAGTACGTTTACAATATCGGCGAGTAAATAATCTATTCACAAAATATTCCCCATCCCTCATACAATGTATGAGGGATTTTTTTTGCCATCCAGACCTATACCACAGAGAGGCGAGGTCAATTCCAGATACCAGTTTGTCATCGTTTTTAGGCCGTTAGCAGTCGTTAATAGTCACTTCATCCAAACTTTATTGTTTTTTATTCGTTTAAGAATATGTATTGAAACAAGTAAGAAGATAGATATGAGAGCGAAGAGATTAATAGGTTGGGGATTTCTTATTTTACTAGGCACATTGTCATGTTCAACATCTGAAGATGAAATAAATATGGATATTCAAATTACCAACGCGGTGAATATTGAAGAAAATGCCATGGTCAATTGCATTTTAGAAGACCTACTTTGCGAGGTAGAGAAAAATGTAATCGCAGCCGATTATGGCGCAAATAGTAAGGATAACACTAAACAAGATTCAATTCCAGCTATAGAAGTAAGTGTTGACGAAGAATCTCAAACATCCACAAAAATCATAAGTATCGATTATGGATCGAGCAATCATACCGATCATTTAGGCAGATTAAAACGCGGACAAATTCGCAACGAAATTTCAGGGAAGTTTACTACGAGTCAGGCTCGCCAATTCATTCAATTTCAGGAATTTTGTATTAATGATATGAAGATAGAGGGTAGCATTGAAATTATTTCGAATGGCTTCAACGAGTTTGATCAGCTAAGCTTTACTATTTCATACGACAGTATTATTTTCACTTCTGAAAATGGTTTAGAATACAGTATTTCAGGTACAAAAACCAAAGACTGGGTAGAAGGATTTTCTACACCCGAAAACCCTTGGGATGATCAATTTTTAATTTCCGGTGAATTTCATGGAATCAATTCTGAAAATAGAGAATACAATTCAAAGATATCAACACCCTTGTTAATAAGTCGCTCTTGCGAGTTCATTTTATCCGGTGAAATCGAATTTCAAGTTGAAGATGAAACCGTATTCTATAATTTTGGCGATGGAATGTGCGACAATAAAGGATTTTATACTCGCAATAACGAGATAAGCAATTTCGAATTTGGAAGATATTCTTTCAGACAAAAAAATAACCCAATCAGTTTCTTGATGCATTAGTTAGTATTAGACAAAAAGAAAGCCCCAAATTGGGGCTTTTTATTTTTATCTATATGATAATGAGATTCATCACTATTTTTCCTTACTTCCTTTAATCGGCTTAGAAGTATCTGGCAAAATCAAGTTCAAGATAACTCCAACCATAGAAGCAAGACCAATTCCTGCCAAAGAGAAAGTTCCATATGAAATTTGTGCTCCTCCAATTCCTACAGTTAATATAATAGAAATAATCACCTGATTTCTAGTTTTGGTAAAATCTGTCTTGGCATCAATCAATGTTTTGATTCCAATACTGGCAATCATACCAAATAGTAATAGCATAATTCCACCTAAAACAGCCTGAGGGATTGTTTTAAGGAATGCACTTACTTTTCCGATAAGAGAAAATACAACCGCAGTAATTGCTGCAATTCTCAATACTCTGGGATCAGTTACTTTAGTTAAAGCGATAGCTCCAGTTACTTCAGAGTAAGTTGTATTAGGCGGTCCACCAAAAAATCCAGCGAAAGCTGTTGCAACACCATCACCAAGAAGCGTTCTGTGCAAACCAGGATCTTTTACAAATTTCTTACCTGCTACTCCCCCAATTGCGTACATATCTCCTACATGTTCGATAATTGGTGCAAAAGCCACAGGAAGCATATACAACACAGCACCCCAGTTTAATTCCGGACGAACAAATTCCGGAAGTGCAAACCATGCCGCATCTTGAATTGGAGCAAAATCAACTTTACCCATAACGACAGAAAGGATATAACCCACGATTATCCCCACAAAAATTGGGATAAGCTTAATCACTCCTTTGCTATAAACAACGATAACAACAGCCGTTAATAAAGCGACAGAGGAAATTATCCAGTTTGTTTTTGCCATGTCCACAGCTACTGGTGCCAATGAAAGTCCAATAATCATGATTACCGGCCCAACGACGATAGCAGGGAAAATTTTCTCGATAACACGTAATCCCCATACTTTAATAACAGCAGAGACAACGCCATATACCACACCTACTGCGATCAAACCAGAAAGAGCTCCTGGTAATCCATACAATTCTGTAGCTGCTACAATTGGGGCAATAAATGCAAAACTACTGCCTAAAAAAACAGGAACTTTACCTTTTGTGATTAAATGAAAAATCAAGGTTCCGATTCCTGCTGTAAATAATGCGACTGATGGGTCAATACCAACTAATAACGGGACAAGTACTGTTGCGCCAAATGCAACAAATAAGAACTGAATCCCGATAATAATTCTTTTCGCGGGATTGTCAAAGTTCGGTGCGCTTGTTTTTTGAGATAGGATCATAAAATAGGTTTAGATTTTTTACAAATTGGCGCAAATATAATCAGGATGACCCTAAGAACAAATTCGAATAGTGATAATGAGAGATAGCTCCCTCATTATAATCAAATACAATAGGTGATAACCCTAAGCATGTCAAACACTCAAGATATCCGAATAAAAAACTTTATTGAAATGGAAAAAATTATTGAGAGTGAATAAACAGAAGTCATTTCTTACAAATAGAAACTCAAATTCAGGATTAAATATATTTTTTAGAATTTGATATCCCGAACCATTAACTGGGTCTCTACTTTCCCCATATAGTCATTCTCCTGAAGCGAGTAACAAACATCAAAAGGGACTCCACTTGAAATTTTAGGGTATAAATCACCCATTGAAAAAGCGATACCCGCTTTAACGTCTCCTTCGCGAATATCATCAACAACAGAAAGCTTGAGATGCTCTTTATTTCTTCCTACGGGACGACTGTAACCGTAATCCAAAACTTGTTCGCTCACAAATACCGGAGTCATATTTTTTGGACCAAAAGGTTCAAACTGCTTAATTAACCGATAAAATTTAGGTGTAATATCAGACAATTTTATATTTGCATCAATCTTAACCTGAGGCACTAACATATCTTCCGAAATATTATTCACCACATAATCCTCGAAACGTTTTTGAAATTCACCAACGTTCTCAATCTTCATGGTTAAACCTGCTGCGTATTTGTGACCTCCAAAATTTTCAAGCAAATCACTACATTCCGAAATAGCATTGTATAAATCAAATCCGTCAACAGAACGAGCACTACCTGTAGCAAAACCATTCGATTCGGTTAAAATTACCGTTGGCTTATAATAGTTCTCAATCATTCGTGAAGCAACAATTCCTATTACTCCTTTGTGCCAGTTGCGATCGTAAAGAACAGTACTTTTTTTGGCAAGCAACACACTACTTTTTGCTACTCTTTCCAGTGCTTCATCAGTAATGTTGTGATCCAATTCCTTGCGGTCTTCGTTCATCACATTAATGGTATCACCAATTAATATTGCCGATTCCTCGGTGTCAGCAATCAATAATTGGACAGCTCTATTACCGGATTGAATTCTTCCTGCAGCATTAATTCTTGGCCCAACTTTAAAAACGATATCGTTTATAGTTAAGTCTTTATCAACACCAGCTAAATTTAAAATTGTTTTTAAACCCAAGCGTGGAGAATTATTCAATTGTATCAAACCAAAATGAGCAAGCACTCTATTTTCATCAGTAATAGGAACAATATCCGAAGCTATACTAACGGCCACTAAATCCAGTAATGGGATCAACTCCTCAAATGGCCATTCCTTTTTCTGAGCCATTCCTTGCATTAACTTAAAGCCAACACCACAACCCGATAAGGCATCACAAGGATAATCACAATCCAATCTTTTAGGATCCAGAACCGCAACAGCCTCGGGCAAAGTATCACCCGGCGTGTGATGATCACATACTATGAAATCAATATTTTTTTCTTTGGCATAAGCTATTTTATCGACAGCTTTAATACCACAATCCAAGGCAATAATCAAGCTAAATTTGTTGTCAGCAGCATAATCGATACCTGCTTTCGAAACTCCATATCCTTCGGAATAACGATCAGGAATATAATAATCTATAAAATCGAAATGTTTTTTCAGATAGGTATAAACAAGAGAAACAGAGGTCGTTCCATCCACATCATAATCACCATAAATCATGACTCTTTCCTGCTTCTGAATTGCTGTCTCAATTCTTTCAACAGCCTTATCCATGTCCTTCATTAGAAAAGGATCGTGCAGATCATCAAGACTAGGCCGAAAAAATTTCTTCGCCATACCGAATGTAGTAATCCCTCGTTGTACCAGTAAGTCAGCGACTAAACGGTCAACCCCAAGTGACTCCATAAGTGTTGTCACCGTCTCTTCATCTCCCGGCTTATTGATTACCCATCTCTTTTCCATATCCTAGAATTTGGCTAGCTAAATTAGTCAATTTCAAGCGTCATATCAAACAATTTGCTGATATGGCCCTTTAAATTATGTTTTACTTCTTCAATATCAAGCTCTTTGCCCAATTCTTTTTTTAATGATGTCACTCCTTTATCAACAAATCCACATGGATTAATGTATTCAAAATATTTAAGATCGGTATTTACATTGAATGCAAAACCATGCATACTTACCCATCTGCTAATTCGAACACCAATAGCACAAATCTTACGAACTGTAGGTTTTCCAACATCTAGCCAAACCCCGGTTGCTCCATCCAATCGGGTTCCTACAATTCCGTAATCGGCAATACAGTCAATTACAGCCTGCTCCAATGTTTCGATGTATTTTTTTATTCCCATATCGTAAGTTTCCAAATTTAAGATTGGATAACCCACAATCTGTCCCGGACCATGATAGGTTATATCACCGCCACGATTAATTTTATGAAAGGTTGCCTCTTTTGCTTGCAACTGGAGCAAATCCAGAAGCATATTTTGTTCTTTCCCACTTTTCCCAAGCGTATAAACATGAGGATGTTCGCAAAACAACAGGTAGTTATTCGATAAATTCTTTTGCTCAGTAGGAAGATCAGCATTAGCCTGTTTGGAAGCTAAAACCTCATTAAACAATTCCTCCTGATAATCCCATGCTTCCTTATAATCAATTGATCGCAGATCGCGAAATATAGTCTTAATCATCTTTTAAACTCTGTTTTAAGTTTATCGCATTTACATGGCGTTCGGCATGATAGGAAGAACGCACCAAAGGAGAACTTTCTATAAATGCAAAACCTTTTTCCAAACCAACAGTTTCATATTTTTTGAATACCTCGGGAGTTATATATTCCTGAACTTCCAAATGATTTTTTGTTGGTTGCAAATACTGACCAATTGTCATCACTCTAACTCCAACCTTAATCAAGTCGTCCATTACCTGATAGATCTCTTCTTCTTTTTCACCCAAACCAAGCATAATTCCTGATTTAGCAACAATCCCTGAATCAGCAATTTGTTTTAAGACTTCAAGACTCAAATCATATTTTGCTTTGCTTCGAACTTCATGTGATAATCGACGCACTGTTTCCAAATTATGAGAAATCACTTCCGGATTCATATCAATCACTCGTTGAATATCTTCCTCTTTTCCATTAAAATCAGGAATTAAAACTTCAAGTGTGATTTCCGGAGTCGTTTCTTTAATAGACTTAATGGTTTCTGCCCAAATTCCCGATCCGCCATCTTCCAAATCATCCCGATCAACAGAAGTTATTACGGCATGTTTTAGGCTCATCAACTTAATAGAACGAGCCAATCTTTTGGGTTCTTTCCAATCGGCCTCAAGAGGCTTTCCTGTAGGAACATTACAAAATTTGCAGGCTCGTGTACAAATATTTCCTAAAATCATAAATGTAGCGGTACCGTTTCCCCAACATTCTCCAACATTCGGACATTTCCCACTTGAACAAATGGTATGCAAGCCATTCTCCTTTACAATTCCATTAATATATGCATAATCGTCACCCTTAGGCAACTGTATTTTCAACCAATCTGGCTTTCTTCTTGTCTTCATCTAACTTTTCCTTAATTTTTCCTGATGATTCAATGTCCTTACCCCTTTAGTTTTTTCCGGATGATTTTCAACCAACAAAAAACAGCGTCGAACTAACTGATTTCCAACAATAAAACACTACAATAAAATTAAATTTCCCAATAAATAAGAAACAGTGCAAAGGTATTCGAAACAATTTAATTTCTCATGAAATACCTCATATTTTTGGTTCTTACTTGAGTACTTGCTTATTTTTATTTAATCTAAATACGATTAACATCTTGCAATGTTAACAAATATATTTCGCTTTACAATGGCATCAGTTGATACACTTTTTTCAACTTGAAAATTACAGCTTGATCGATCAGAAAAGATGAATTGCTTTTTTTAAAATATTCTACTTGCTTCGAATAACTACATACAGCGAATTATCTTGTAATTTACTTGTTCGATTGACATCAAAACCAATAAGTAAAGCTGCTGAAATTAATTATTTGTACAGATTATATTATCTTTGCATCCGAATAAACTTTATTGAGATTAGGATGAATGCGTTAGAACTTAGTGAACAAGAAATCATTAGAAGGAATTCCCTTAAAGAAATGCAGTCTTTGGGTATCAATCCATTCCCTGCAGCACAATATCATGTAAACAACTTCTCTTCAGATATACTGAAAGATTTCGATCCTGAAAAGAAAAACCTTCAAGAGGTTTGTATTGCAGGTAGAATCATGAGTAGAAGAATTATGGGTAAAGCTTCTTTTCTTGAAATTCAAGATTCAAAAGGAAGAATCCAGGTATATATTACCAGAGATGATATTTGCCCGAGTGAAGATAAAACTCTATACAACACAGTATTCAAGAAACTGACGGATATAGGTGATTTTATTGGGATTAAGGGATACGTATTTGTTACTCAGGTTGGTGAAACTTCGGTTCATGCAACCGAAATGACTGTGCTTTCAAAATCTATTCGTCCCTTGCCTATCGTGAAGGAAAAAGATGGGAAAATTTACGATGCCTTTAGCGATCCGGAAATGCGTTACCGTCAACGATATGTTGATCTGGTTGTAAATCCATCTGTTAAGGATGTTTTCTTGAAAAGATCGAAGGTCATTAATTCGATGCGCGAGCTTTTCAACAGCAAGGATTATTTAGAGGTGGAAACACCAATCTTACAGGCAATTCCTGGCGGAGCATCTGCTCGTCCGTTTGAAACACATCACAATGCATTGGATATCCCATTGTATATGCGTGTTGCGAATGAACTGTATCTGAAAAGATTAATCGTTGGTGGATTCGATGGTGTATACGAGTTTGCGAAAGATTTCCGTAACGAGGGAATGGATCGTACTCACAATCCTGAGTTTACAGTAATGGAAATCTATGTTGCCTATAAGGATTACAACTGGATGATGGACTTTACTGAAGAAATGATTGAAAAGGTTGCAATGGATCTTCACGGAAAAACCAAACTTCCGGTTGGTGATAAGGAGATTGATTTCAAACGTCCGTATAAACGTATTTCAATGATGGATTCGATTCTTGAGTTTACAGGAATTGATATCAATGGAATGGATGATGTTCGACTTCGAGAAGTTTGTAAAAAACTGAATATCGAAACGGATGAAACCATGGGTAAAGGAAAATTAATCGATGAAATCTTTGGTGAGAAATGTGAAGGAAATTACATTCAGCCAACTTTCATTACTGATTATCCTGTTGAAATGTCTCCTCTTTGTAAGAAACACAGAGACAATCCTGAATTAACCGAACGTTTCGAGTTGATGGTGAATGGAAAAGAGCTTTGTAACGCCTATTCAGAGTTAAATGATCCAATTGATCAGTTAGAGCGTTTCCAGGATCAGAATAAATTAAGTGAAAAGGGTGATGATGAAGCCATGTTTATTGATATGGACTTTGTTCGTGCTCTTGAATATGGTATGCCTCCTACATCGGGTATGGGAATTGGAATCGATCGTCTAACGATGTTGATGACTAACTCTCACTCTATTCAGGATGTATTATTTTTCCCTCAAATGAGACCAGAGAAAAAGGTTGCTATTGACAGCGATGAAAAATTCATTGCTCTTGGAATTGCTCCGGAATGGATGCCAATTATTCGTAAAGCAGGATTTCTAACTGTAGGATCTCTAAAAGAAGAGAAGTCAACAAAAATTCACCAAGATATTTGTGGCTGGAATAAAAAACTAAAAATGGGATTGAAAAACCCAAGTCAGGAAGAAGTTGCAGCATGGTTATCGTAACCAGCTCTTAAAAATATTTACATATCGGAGGTCGGGAATTTCTCCCTTCCTCCGATATTTAGTAAATTAGAGATCTGACAGTTACAGAAATATTTCTCTAATCACGCAGACTTATCAACAAATCCATGAACAAATCGTCAAAAATTGCCATAATTGGAGGTGGTAGCTGGGCAACAGCCATTGCAAAAATCCTTATGGAAAATGTAGCAGAAATTAACTGGTACATGCGTAATCCGGATACGATAGAACAATTCAAAGAATTAGGCCATAACCCACGCTACATTACAAGTGCCGAATTTGACATCGATAAAATAAATTTTTCTGATAATATTGACGAAGTCGTTACAAATTCAGACATCATCATTTTTGCAATACCATCCGCATTCTTAAAAAATGCACTTAAAAATCTTACTGTAAGCATCAAAAATAAATTTGTTGTCTCAGCAATTAAAGGTATTGTTCCCGATGAAAACATGATTATTGGTGAATTCTTTATCGAAAAATACAACGTGCCAATTAACAACATTGGGGTAATTTCCGGCCCCTGTCATGCAGAAGAAGTTGCATTGGAACGACTGTCATATTTAACGATTTCATGTCAGGAGACAAAAAAGGCAAGAGCTTTGGCGCTAAAACTGGAGTGTGCGTATATTAAAACAACCATTTCGGATGATATTTACGGAACAGAATATGCTGCTGTTCTAAAAAATGTAATTGCGATTGCATCGGGTATTTGTCATGGCCTTCGTTATGGTGATAATTTCCAAGCCGTACTGATCTCTAATGCAATACAGGAAATTAAACGATTTGTAGATACGGTTCATCCCATCACCCGAGATATTAAAAGCTCAGCTTATTTAGGTGATTTGTTGGTTACCTGCTATTCTCAGTTTAGTAGAAACAGAACATTTGGAACCATGATTGGAAAAGGATATTCTGTAAAATTTGCTCAATTAGAGATGCACATGATTGCCGAAGGATATTATGCCGTTAGTTGTATCAAGGAAATTAATGATACATACAAGGTTCACATGCCAATTACAATGGCCGTTTATAATATCCTATACGAAAAAATATCTCCTGCTATGGAAATTAAATTATTAACAGAAGATTTACGTTAAAGTTATATTTCAGTTGTAAATTTGTCTTTTGAAAAATCTTTCAATTTCACAAAGCGAAAGTAACTCATTGTTTGAATGAACAATAATGACTTTTAAGCATTCATCATTAATTTTAGTTTGAAATACATTTATTAATTATACACATTAAAAACCATTTCTGTCTTTCGCTCTGAGGGGGTATCGGTTCTGACAGATCTGGATTTTACATCTTAATTTGAAAATAATGGAACACATCAAGTTGAGCTTTGAAAAGACTTTAAACTTCGTAAGCAAGGAAGAGATTTTCAAATTTAAAGAAGAGAGTCAAAAACATTTAACTGCTCTTCAAAAAGGAACCGGTAAGGGAAATGATTATGTTGGTTGGGTAGATTTACCTTCTCAGATTACTGAAGAAGAGCTAAATGACATCGAAGCAACTGCTTTATCTCTTAAGGAAAAAGTAGAAGTACTAGTAGTTATTGGTATTGGTGGATCGTACTTGGGTGCAAAAGCTGTTAATGATGCTTTGGCTCATAGTTTTGATCAACTAAATACTGGTGATGAAAATCCACTTGTATTGTATGCTGGCCAAAACATTAGCGAGGATTATCTATTCGAATTGTTGGATATTTTAAAAGACCTCGATTTTGGAATCTGTGTTATTTCTAAATCGGGAACGACTACAGAACCTGCTATTTCCTTCCGTCTGTTAAAAGAATTATTGGAAGAAAATGTTGGGAAAGAGGAAGCTCGCGAAAGAATTATCGCTATTACTGATGCATCTAAAGGTGCTCTTAGAACTCTTGCAGTTCAGGAAGGATACAAAACTTTTGTAATTCCTGATGATGTAGGCGGTCGATTCTCTGTTTTAACTCCAGTTGGATTGCTTCCTATTGCGGTAGCAGGTCACGATATCAAGGAATTGGTAAAAGGGGCTAAATCGATGCAGGAATATTCATCAGCAACAGCTTTTGAAGAAAATCCGGCATTATTATATGCAGCCACTAGGAATGCTCTTTATGCAAAAGGCAAAGGAATTGAAATTTTGGCCAATTACAACCCAAAATTGCACTATGTAGCAGAATGGTGGAAGCAACTTTACGGAGAAAGTGAAGGAAAAGAAAACAAAGGCATTTTTCCTGCCAGTGTTGATTTCACGAGTGATTTACACTCAATGGGACAATACATTCAGGAAGGACAGCGTACTATTTTCGAAACTGTTATTTCAATAGCAAAACCGAACCATACCGTAACTATTCCTAAAGATAAAGACAACCTTGATGGTTTGAACTTTTTGGCTGGAAGACGCATTGATGCGGTGAATAAAATGGCAGAATTAGGAACCCAACTGGCTCACGTTGATGGTGGCGTTCCAAATTTAAGAATTGAAATGCCTCAGCTGAACGAATTCTACTTGGGAGAATTAATATACTTCTTTGAAATTGCCTGTGGTGTTAGTGGTTATATTTTGGATGTAAATCCATTTGACCAGCCAGGTGTTGAAGCATACAAAAGCAACATGTTTGCATTGCTTGAGAAACCAGGTTTCGAAGAGGAAACTAAAAAGATTAAAGAGAAATTATAGTCTAAATTTCAATACGATAAATGAAAGACCAACTTTAGAGTTGGTCTTTTTTTATGTCTTTTGCGTGCAGTTCTTGTGCAAGTATTTTTTTTGCCTCTCGTCTAATTCGTATTTTTTTCCCGGCAAACTGTCCCAAAAAGAAAGCACTCACCATTATTGGATATGTGTATAACTGAAAACCCAACCCAAACAAATGTCGAAATAAAATAACAAATGGAATTGGCACATGAATGCAGACAAACCACATTACGGAGAATTTTTTAAACCCGTGCCTAATAAATCCAAATGGTACATTCAAAACAAAAGTTGAGAGAGCAGCAAATAGTAAATTAATTTCCATGTAGGCGAATATATTAATAATATCTAATAAAACGGAGTGTAACCTCTTTAATATAACCTAACTAATTTATATACATTTGTCACGATAACAAAAGCCATAATCGATGCAGTACTCCTCTAAACTGAAAGGAAGCTTATTAGCTCTATTTGCAACCATCAGCTATTCGAATGTATATATTTTTAGCAAGATGGCACTGCAAGACATTAGCCTGGCATCATTTGGTATTCTTTGGTTCGGCTTTGCATTATTTTACAATTCATTGTACTATTACTTTTTTTCTGAAAGAACACAACCTAATCAACTTTCGCCTAAATCTAAAGGGATTTTATTTCTCATAGGAATATCCGAACTTATTTCAGTATCTGCTTTTTTTCTTGCCATCAGCTTATCAGAAAATCCGGCTATCGTTTCCTTTTTAGCCAACACAAGCCCAATCTTCGTAATATTTATAAGCTTTATATTCTTAAAAACCAGATATAATCTTCTTGCTATAATTGGAATAATCGTAACTCTTGCTGGTGTTTTTTTAATAAACTACAGCGATTCTCGGTTTAGCTGGAATCAGTTTCTTACTCCTTCGAGCGTAGCAACATTGATCTTTGCTTTTTTCTATGCATTAAGTCTGGTTTTAACCCGATCAGCAGTGAAAACAATTCCATTATTGATGATAACCATTTGTCGTACGCTATTTTTATTTCTAGGTTTTGTTTTTTACAACCTTATAATATGGGAAATTCCATACTATTCTACTAATTCAATAATATACACTGGGATAGGATCTATTCTAGGTCCATTTCTGGGGATTACACTTACCTTTGGCTCATTAAAATATGTAGATGCCTCAGTAACCACGTTAATAGGAACCTCGAGAAGTCTTTTTATTGTTTTGGGAGCATTTATATTTATGAATATATTCCCAACTGAATATCAGCTTTGGGGAGGTATATTTACCATTGTAGGAATAGTAATAATCTCCATTGCAGATATTACCAACAAACAAACCTAATTAAGCACTCTTCGAACCTCACACAACAGATCCTCTTTGCCCACAGGCATCGAAATATAACCGTTATAACCGGCTTTTAAACATTTTTCTTCTTCTCCAATTATTTTGAATGCTGCCTGAGCAATTACTTTCGTATTTCTATTTTGTAATTCAAGCAAACAATCCATCGAAGCTTTTCCTCTAATTTTCATGTCTAATATCACTAAATCCGGTTCTACAACACCCAGCATATTCATCAATTCAAGTCCATTTTGCGCGTGA
This sequence comes from Labilibaculum antarcticum, assembly GCF_002356295.1. Lineage (NCBI taxonomy): Bacteria > Pseudomonadati > Bacteroidota > Bacteroidia > Marinilabiliales > Marinifilaceae > Labilibaculum > Labilibaculum antarcticum. The sequence goes on from NZ_AP018042.1 coordinate 1,710,900, forward strand.
GAAATCGAAACATTTTCCCCATCAAATAACTTTTGCAAATAGAGAAAAGAATTATAATCATCTTCAGCAATCAAGATAGATTTCCGATCAAGAGAAGGCTTCTGTTTAGGGAACTCCGAAAATTTAGAATCTCGCTTCTCCGTTTGAGAATAAGGAAGTGTAAAATAAAAAGTACTCCCTTTGCCAACTTCCGATTCGAACCAAATTTCACCTCCAAGAAGGACAACAAGACCTTTCGAAATACTTAAACCTAATCCAGTTCCATCAGTAAAACTCTCTTCATCTCCTTGTCTGAAACGCTCAAAAATAATATCATACCTGTTTTGTGGAATCCCACAACCTTCATCTTTCACATATACTTCGACTACTGTCTGAGAAAAATGTTCTTTAAAATCATAACCAACTTCCACTTTACCCGTTACTGAAAATTTTATTGCATTATTAAGTAAATTATCTAGAATTTGGTGAAAACGATTAGAATCTGTGAATACAGAAAGTCTTTTATATTGTTTGGGCAGGTTCAAGACTAAATCAATATTGGTTTTTTGTTCCAATAAAGCCCCTCTTCTAATCACCTCAATACTACTCTCTAATAATTCATGCAAATTGCTTTCGGTTTTATTTACCGCAACCTGATCCAATTCCAGTTTAGAGATATCGACAATATCATCGATAATCTGCAATAATCTATTTCCCGAATTTTGAATAATATTTACGTATTGAGATTTTTCCGAATCATCAAGTTCTGAATCAATAAGCAATTCAGAAAACCCCATAATTGCATTCATAGGAGTACGTATTTCATGACTCATATTGGCCAAAAATATTGATTTCAACTTATCACTTTCCTCCGCCTTTTCCTTAGCCTTTAAAAGTTCTTTTTCGGCCATTTTTATATCTGTAATATCTCTGGAAACACCTAAAACTCCAAGAAGATTACCCTCTGCATCATGCATTGGAGTTTTAATTGTCTCTGTTAGTATTCGTTTTCCATTGGTTGCAGAAACGGCCCAATCGGTAAACCGAACACTCTTCGCACTATTTAAAACCTCCAAATCTTTTCCCCAGTAAAAATCAGCAACCTCTTTTGGATAAAAATCATAGTCAGACTTACCTAGAAGAACATTTTCATCTAAACCATTAAACTTTTCAAAATTCCGGTTACAGGATATATAAATTCCCTTCGGATCCTTAAGCCAAATCATATCGGGCACAGTTTCTATCAATATTTTCAAATGACTTCGTTCATTTTCAACGAGCGCCACGGCCTTCTTCCGCAACGAAATATCACGTACCATAGCCCAAAATCCAGTTGGAATACCATTCTCATCCTTCAATAAGTAAATACGGAGTTCTACAGGAATTAAGCTTCCATCCTTTCGTGTACACTCCTTCTCATAAACACGTGAACTTCCAGTAACCAGAACTTCCTCCTCCATAATTTTCTGTTCAACATCAAGCCACTTTTCAGGAGTTAATTCATGACAATTCATACACAAAAGTTCATCCGCAGAGTAGCCAAGCATTTCTTTATATGCTGTATTAAATTCGATAACATTCGCATCCATATCCAAAACCACAAATGCATCGTTCATGCTTTCGTACAAGCGTGAATATTTTTCTTCTGTTCTACTTAATGCTATTTTATTATCTCTATTTTGCAACTGTCGTTTCATGAATAATCCCAACAACATATTGGCAAATGGATAAATCGTTAATAAAGGCCATGAAATATTCAATAAAGTTGGCACGACTTTCTCTGAAGGTAAAAACACAGTGCTGCTGATCATCGCCAAATGAACGACTACTCCTAAGAGCAAATATTTAAGCCAATTAGATTTCCCGCTGATTTTAGACCATAACGGTCGCCAAAAAATACCTATTACACCAGAACTGATTATAACGGCAATTCCCATAAGCATTCCCTCTCCACCTATAATGAAACGATAGGTACCTGTAACTAAAATAGCAACAATAGTAGGAATTGCGCCAAAAAATAAGCCTGAAACGGAAAGGATAACTGAACGCGTATCAAAAACGACTCCCGGAGCCATTTCCCATGACGAAAGCATAAGAACAATACCAATAGCACCCACCGTTCCTCCTGCCAACAATTGATCCCAGATAGATTTCAAGCCTGTTCGTTTCACCCACAAGTAATCATATAACATACTAAATGTCAGCAATATTGCAGTATTCTGAATCAGACTTAAAAATATGGAATTATTCATAGATAATGAAGTAGAAGTTTTAATCAACACAGTAATTACTTACGTCTTGATAACAAACATTGTATACATCATTTTGTAAATAAAGTTATGTTTTCACCTTAACTTTTAGTGCAAAAAACCTTACTATTGCTTACGGTTGAAAGCAAAAAAAAGAGTAGACAAAATCTACTCTTTTACAATTAAAATAAATCAATTAACAGTTTAAGCCATTTCCTTATTGAGATGATGTTTTTTAACAAATTGGTTGATTACCTGCGACAACTTAGGATAACCTATTTCCTCTAAATCATAATAAACACGTGTTGTTGGTTTTTTAATTTTGATTATTCGATTCAAATCGATTGGAGTCCCAATAATAACGGTATCACAATCACTGTTATTTATGGTTGTTTCCAAATCGGTAAGCTGTTGATCCGAATACCCCATTGCTGGTAAAATATTACCAATGTTTGGGTAAATTTCATAGGTTTCCTTCAACTTACCAACAAGGTATGGTCGAGCATCAATAGCTTCAATAGCTCCAAATTTCCGGGCAGCAATTGTGCCGGCCCCAATTTTCATTTCACCATGAGTTAAAGTAGGTCCATCCTCTACAATCAATACTCGTTTACCACGAATCAATTCAGGATGATCAACACTTATTGGTGAAGCTGCATCAATAACGATAGCATTTGGATTTGCCAATGCAATATTCTCTCGAACAGTTTGAATTCCTTCCGGCGATGCTGAATCCATCTTGTTAATAACGACTACATCGGCCATTCGAAGATTAACTTCCCCTGGATAATAATTCATCTCGGCTCCCGGACGATGAGGATCTGCCACCGTAATTGTTAAATCGGGCTTGTAAAAAGAGAAATCATTATTACCGCCATCCCACAAAATAACATCACATCCATCAGGATCTTCCTCTGCAGCACGAACAATAGCCTCATAATCAACTCCTGAATAAATAATGTTGCCCCGAATTACATGAGGCTCATATTCTTCCATTTCCTCAACAGTACAATTGTGCTTTTTTAAATCTTCAATAGTAGCAAAACGCTGTACTTTTTGAGCAACCAAATCACCATATGGCATAGGATGACGTATGGCAATTACCTTTAAACCTTTATCCATTAATTCTTCAATCACTTTTCTCGACGTTTGTGATTTTCCACAACCGGTTCTTGTAGCAACTACCGCAATAGTCGGCTTATGACTTTTTATCATCGTATCACCAGGGCCCAACAGTTTAAAGTTAGAACCCGCAGCATTAACAATCGCACTAACGTTCATTACTTTCTGATACGGAACGTCTGAATAAGAAAAAACACAATCATCTACGCAATGTTCTTTAATTAATTTAACCAGATCTGCCTCTACATAAATAGGAATTCCTTCCGGATATAAAGATCCAGCCAACTCAGCGGGATATTTCCGTCCATCAATATCAGGAATTTGAGCTGCAGTAAATGCAACCACATTGTACTCTGAATTGTCTCTGAAGTAGGTGTTGAAATTGTGAAAATCACGACCTGCAGCACCAATAATAATGACATTCTTTTTAGCCATAACTTCTTGTTCTTTAGTTAAAATTAGTATTAGGTATGAATACTTAAAATAAAAATTTTAAAAGAAATCTACTAATTTTTCAGACTTTAAGTTGCGGATTATGAGTCTGTTGCTTAACACGAAGTGAAAAGTTGACTTTGTCATAAAACTGTCATAACTTATATAGTTTTACCTTTATCAGATAAACTATACGGTAAACGTGATACAAAATCGCTGGAATAAATCAGATAAAAATTACATTAATCGAATCAGGATTGTTATTAATTCCTTACTTTCGACAAACCAGATTTGTGAAGTATGAATTTTTTAGCACATCAATATCTTTCAGGAGAGTCGGAAAAAGTCAAAATTGGAAACTTTATTGGTGATTACATTAAAGGTAAGAAATACCAGGATTATCATGCTGAAGTTCAGAAAGGCATTCTCCTCCATCGAAACATAGATTACTTCACAGATCACCACCCTGCTTTTTTGCAGAGCTCAAACAGACTTAAAGAAGGATATAAAAGATATTCCGGTGTTGTGATTGATGTGATATATGATCATTTCCTTGCTAAAAAATGGAACGAATATCATACTCAAACCCTTTCTAAATTTGTTGCTAACACTCATGAAATATTAGTAAGAAATTATTTAATTCTTCCGTATAAAGTAAAGCTGTTTCTTCCCTTTATTATTCAAAGCCGTAGATTAGAAAGTTATTCTACCATAGAAGGTTTACAAGCTACCTTGGAAATCATGTCGCGACGAACTAGCTTACCTGATCAAACAGATTATGCAATTAGAACGCTTTTGAACGAATATGATGGTTTTGAGAATGAATTTGACAATTTTTTGAATGACCTCATTACATATGTTCGCAAAAAGCATGAAATTACCGTAGCAACTCCAAACGATTGGCATCTAAACGAAGGAAAACAAATAACAAAATTGTAAATGCCCATAAAGATGATCCTCCATAACTAAAAAAAGGCAAAGGTATTCCAATAACCGGAGCCAATCCGATTGTCATTCCTACATTTACAGCCAAGTGGAAAAACAAGATGCAAGCTACACCATATCCGTAAATTCTACTGAATGGAGATCGTTGCCGTTCGGCAAGAAATAGCAGTCGGAGGATTAGTGTGAGAAGAAGGAATAAAACAACAGTTGAACCAATAAAGCCCCACTCTTCGCCAACCGTACAGAAAATAAAATCGGTACTTTGCTCGGGTACAAAATTAAATTTTGTTTGCGTTCCATTCAAAAATCCCTTTCCTGCAAATCCGCCAGAACCAATTGCAATTTTAGATTGAGCTACATTGTAACCAGCCCCAGAAGGATCGGATTCAATTCCTAACAAATCATTAATTCGCTCTTGCTGATGTGATTCCAAAACATTCTCGAATAAATAACTCACCGAAAATGTAAAGAACAAACTACCAACAGCAATAAGAAGTACCCATATTGCATTTTTCAATCGCTCCCTATAAATGTAGTATAGGAATGGTAAAATATTTAAACCAATTGATATTAATAATATCGCGTAAACAGACACCTCCACTTGCAATAGCTTACCAATACCCCAAACCAGAGCAAACCCAATAAAAATAAATGATAACCCTATTAATATTTGTTTAAATCGAATGCCCATAAATTTTAGGCAAACAAAAGAAAACCCTATAATAGTTAAAAGCACATACAGTTTGGCAAAAAGTAGAGTTATAATGAACAGTACCGCAGATAAAAAACCAATAAATAAAACAACCCCAGACAAACCTTCTCTGTATAAAACCAATAAGAATACAGTATAAACCAGAGCCGATCCCGCATCTCGCTGCAAAATAATTAGAACTGCCGGTGTAAACAAGATTACTCCAGAAACTACAAGCGACTTAAATTTGTGTATTTTAAAATTGAACTGACTTATGTATCGGGAAATAGCCAGACAAGTAGCAAATTTTGCAAATTCTGCAGGCTGAAAACGAATTGCACCTAACTGAAACCATGATCTGGCACCATTAACTTCCCTACCAAATATAAGGACCGCAATAAGTAGAAAAATCATGAACAAATAAGTGGGATACGCAAAAGCCGAGAAAAATTTACCTTCGATAATCAGAATTACAATAGCAAGAAAAAATGCAGCTCCAATCCACATCAATTGTTTTCCATAACTCTGAGTTATATCAAAAATACTATGATGCTCCTCGTTATAAACAGCAGCATAAATATTTATCCATCCAAGAAAAATAAGCAGAACATACATGAATACAGTCCACCAATCCAGATTCTTTATCAAACTTATTTTTCGTATCATTCCAACTCAATAATTTACTCAATAACTCCAGTACTTATAGGCTTAACTTGATGAATCAAATCAGCTTCAATCATTCTTTTCTCTAACCATTTTTTATTTTCTGATATTTCTCCTTTTAAATATTTCTCTATCATCAATCCTGAGATGGGTGCTCCATATCGCCCTCCCCACACTCCGTTTTCAACATATACTACGATAGCAATCTTCGGATTGTCTCTTGGTGCAAATGCCACAAAAACAGAATGATCTGCCTCATCATAATTCTGAACTGTGCCCGTTTTCCCGCATACGCGAACATCTTGCACTGCGGCTAAAGTCCCTGTACTTCCCTCACCTCCAGTTATAACCATTTCCATACCATCAATCACAGGTGTAAAATAAGAGGAATCAATGCTCGTATAATGTTTCTCCAAATACTTTTTATCAATTGATTCATCATCTCCTAAAGATTTCACGATATGAGGAACATAGTAATATCCTCTATTAGCAATAGCAGCCACCATATTCGCCATTTGCATTGGCGTTATCTGCAATTCTCCTTGCCCAATAGCAAGCGAAATTACATTTAAAGCCCTCCAATTTTCTCGATATTTATTTTGATAATATTCGTTTGTTGGAATCGAACCACTTTTTTCATTTGGCAAATCAATACCTAGCTCACTTCCAAAACCAAATGATGTAACATCTTTTCTCCATGCAACATATCCATTTTGAACAGAACCAAACTTAGGACTTTCTAAAATGTAACGAAATACATTTGCAAAATAGGCATTGCATGATTGCTGAATACCATGTCGTAAATCCAAAGGAGAGGCATGAGAATGACATCTCATGGTAAAATTCCCAGCATGATAACCATTTTGACATTCAAATCGCGTAGCTGGACTAATTACATTTTCCTGTAGTGCAACCAATGCATTTACCAATTTAAATATTGATCCGGGAGGATAAAGTGCCAACATGGTACGATCAAACAAAGGTTTTAATGAGTCATTTTGAACCATCATTTGGTAATTTTTATTCATAGCACGTCCAACGAACATTTCAGGATCATAGCCAGGACTTGATATTTTCGCCAAAATCCCTCCCGTCTGAGGATCAATTGCAACTATTCCTCCTTTTTTATTTTGCATCAATAACTCACCGTATTGCTGCAAATCTATATTTAAACTCGTTTTTATATTCTTACCCGACACAGCCTGTTTATCAGCCTTTCCATCTCTAAACGATCCTTTTAATCTATTAAAAACATCTACCCAATAGATATTTACTCCTTTTTCTCCACGAAGTTCTTTTTCATATGTCCGTTCTATTCCACTTTTCCCAATATAATCTCCTTGTCGGTAATATGGATCACTATTAATTTCCTGGTTGGTTACTTCTCGAAGGTATCCTAATGCGTGAGCAGCGCTTTTAAATGGATATTTCCGCAATGTTCTGGTCTGAACAAAGAAGCCGGGAAATTTATAGAGCTTCTCCTGCAAAACGGCATATCTTTCCGATGATAATTGCTTTAAAAAAATGGATGCCTTCCGATACGAATAATTTTTTGCTTTACTAATTCCCTCAATTAATTGAAACTTTTCAATTCCTAATAAATGACAAAAATCTGCTGTGTCAAACACCGATAACTGCCTAGGAATCACCATCAAATCATAAGCGGCCTGATTGTAAACCAACAATTTTCCATTTCTGTCATATATTAATCCTCTTGCTGGATATTGAGTTACCTGCCGTTGGGAGTTATTCTCAGCGGATTGTTTATAGGTGTCATCCACTATTTGAAGATTAAACAGACGCAAAATAAAAATAACAACAACGAGAATGAATATTCCGCCAATAACGTATTTTCGGTTTGAGAAATTATTCATTTTGTTTTATTAAATAATCTATTTTTTAAATAATACGTATTGAGATGTGATCAGTAAAGTTAAGGTAAAAAAGGTACTAAAAATGATTCTAATAAGGGTTTCACTTAGATTGGTAAATGAAAACACTTCTATAAAAAACAAAAACCCATGATGCGCTATTACCAGAATCATGCAATACTTAAAAAACCAAGCAAAACCATAATGCTTAATACTTGGTGTTGTTCCTTGTTCATAACCATCTCTAACCGATAAATAATTCAAAATATATGGTCGTAAATAAGCCATAAAAACGCATGCCGAAGCATGCATACCAAGAGTATTGGAAAAAACATCAACACTTAAACCAAGAAAAAAGGACAAGACCAGCAAAATCCAGTTTGGAGTCTCAAATGGAAGTAGTAATATAAATAAGATGTACATATAGGGGTTTAAAAAACCACTTATCTGTATATTATTTAAAATGGCAACTTGAATAAATACAAGAACCACGAATTTCACAATATTTTTTACAAGTCGATTCATTATAATTCCTCCTTCTCAAGTTCTATTCGTTCAGTCTTCATCAAATCACCAATAACTTTAACATACGATAAGCTTTTAAAATCATTGGTAAGGGCAATAATCACTTCATGAAAATTACCCCCAGAACTTGGTAGAACTTCCTGTATTGTGCCCAGTAACAAGCCTTCCGGAAAAATAGATGAAAACCCACTGGTAACGACTGTATCACCGGGTTGAATCGATACATGAATAGGAATTTCGAGCAAACGCGCTGTTTTATAATTTTTCCCATCCCAAGTTAATGAACCAAAATAATCGTTTTTCTTAATTTTAGCGGAAACACTTATTCGACCATTCAATAAAGAAATTACAGTTGAAAAATTTTTTGACACACTTTTCACAATACCAACAACACCATTGTCAGTTACAACAGCCATTTCTGGTTTAACACCATGTATTCTACCCTTATCCAGAGTAATATAATTCAGCTGCTTATTTATTGAATTATTGATGATTTTGGCGGTTCGGTATATGTATTGTTGCTGATAAATAGAATCATTATACAGGATAGATGAATCAACTGACATCTTGTAAGAATCCGCCAAAATATTTTTTAAGCGGACATTTTCCCTATTTAATTGTTCGTTGATTTCAGCTAAAGCCAAATAATCGGTTGTAGATGATACTTTCTTGTAAAGATTTCCGGCAACAGCATTGCTGGAATTCAGGAATTCACTTTTTTGATAATTATTGTAACTGACTAACAATAACATGCAAAAAATTTCGATTATAACAAATAGGATCGTAAAATGAAACCTTACGATAAAATGCAACAAATTCTTCATTCAAAAAATCAAATCCCGGTTAAACCAAAATAAGTTTCATTCCTGATTATCTCATCAGGAACGAAAACTTATCTACATTTTTTAATGCAATTCCAGTACCACGTGCAACTGCCCTTAATGGATCCTCTGCAATGTGAAACGGAATATTTATTTTATCTGTCAATCGCTTATCCAAACCACGGAGCAATGCTCCTCCACCAGCAAGATAAATACCTCTATTTACAATATCGGCATATAGCTCTGGAGGTGTTTGTTCCAATGCACTCAAAATTGCGATTTCAATTTTTGATATCGATTTTTCAAGACAATGAGCAATTTCTTGGTAAGATACAGGAACTTCAATAGGAAGCGCAGTCATCTGATTAGGTCCTTGAACACGGAAATCATTTGGTGGCTCTTCCAATTCTGACAACGCAGATCCAACATGAATTTTTATTTCCTCAGCAGTTCGTTCACCAATTTTGATATTGTGCTGATGACGCATATACTCCTGAATATCAGAAGTCAAGTCATCGCCAGCGATACGTATTGATTTATTAGTTACAATTCCACCCAAAGAAATAACTGCAATTTCTGTCGTTCCACCTCCAATATCTACTACCATATTTCCTTCAGGAGCTTCTACATCAATTCCAATTCCAATTGCCGCAGCCATAGGTTCGTAAATCATGTAAACATCACGTCCTCCTGCATGCTCAGAAGAGTCACGAACCGCTCTCATTTCAACTTCCGTACTTCCAGATGGAATGCAGATTACCATTCGTAATGATGGTGGAAACAAGCGAGGTTTTTTGTTGATCATTTTGATCATCCCGCGAATCATTTGCTCCGCCGCATTAAAGTCGGCAATTACACCATCTCTAAGTGGACGAATTGTTTTCAGGTTGCCGTGCGTCTTACCCTGCATTTGGCGAGCTTTTTCGCCAATCGCAACCATTTTTTCGGTGCGACGATCGATAGCTACAATTGAAGGTTCGTCAACAACAATTTTATCATTGCAGATAATAATTGTATTTGCTGTCCCCAAGTCAATCGCAATCTCCTGAGTTAAAAATGAAAAAAATCCCATATGGTAGCTATAATTTCTCTGTTATATTCTAATGCTTAAAATGTCTCATTCCGGTGAATACCATAGCAATTCCAAATTTATTAGCTGCTTCAATAGAATCCTTATCTCTTATTGAGCCACCTGGCTGAATAATAGCAGTAATTCCAGCTGCATGAGCCGCTTCTACACAATCAGAAAACGGGAAAAATGCATCCGAAGCCAAAACACTTCCTGCAATTCTATCTGCTCCCTGACGAATGGCATTCTCTAAAGCCCAAATACGACTAACTTGTCCTGGACCAACACCACTTGTAGTTTTATCTTTTGCTATGGCAATTCCATTTGATTTTGTATGCTTAACTGTTTTCCAAGCAAACATCAAATCTTCCATTTCTTTTTCTGATGGTTGTCTTTCAGTAACAACCTCCAATTTTTCACCAATTAATTCCTTATCCAATTCCTGAATCAAGAAACCACCTAAAACAGTTTTCCCTTTAAACGAGGAATAATCTGATTTCAAGATTTCAGGTAATTCCAATAATCTTAAATTTTTCTTTTTTGTCAGTACCTCTAAAGCTTCTTTACTAAAAGATGGTGCAACAATTACTTCAAGAAAAATACCACTCATTATTTCGGCTGTAGCCTTATCAATTTCTCTATTTGCAGCAACAATACCTCCAAAAATAGAAACAGGATCAGCGTCGTAAGCCTTTTTAAAAGCTTCAGCAATTGTTTCAGCACTACCAATTCCGCAAGGATTTGCATGCTTAGTTGCAACAATTGTTGGTTCCTCGAACTCTTTCAAGGCCTCCAATGCTCCATCGGTATCCCCAATATTGTTGTAAGATAGTTCTTTACCATGGATTTTCTTAGCCGCAGTTAAAGTTCCTTCCGTTTCTTGAATTTGACTATAAAAAGCCGCATTCTGATGAGGGTTCTCTCCGTAACGAAGATCTTGTTTCTTTTCGTATGTAAGAGTTAATGTTTTTGGTGATGTAATCCCTAATTTCTTATTAAAATATCCAGAAATCAATGCATCGTAATGAGCTGTATGCTCAAATACTTTAGCCGCTAAATATTCTTTTGTTTCTAAACTAGTCTCTTTGCCTGATTTTAATTCTTCAATTACTTTTGAATAATCTTCAGGGTCAGTTATTACATTAACAAACTTGTAATTTTTAGCAGCAGCTCTCAACATCGTTGGACCTCCTATGTCTATATTTTCAATAATTTCTTCATGACCAGCCTCAGGATTTAATATTGTTTCTTTGAAAGGATACAAATTACAAACAACGATATCGATCGGTTCAATTCCTAACTCTTTCATTTGAGCGATATGGCTTTGGTTATCGCGTATCGCTAAAATTCCACCTTCAACATTTGGATGCAAGGTTTTTACTCGTCCATCAAAACATTCTGGGAATTTAGTTAAATCAGAAATATCCATAACAGGAATCCCTTCTGCCTTAAACTTTGCAGATGTTCCTCCCGTTGAGATGATTTCCCATCCTAAGTTTGTTAATTCTCTGGCAAATTCAACAACATTTGTTTTATCAAATACACTGATAAGCGCTCTCTTCATGATTCTCTTTTTGTGGTAATTTTTATAAAATGGTCTGATTTAATTTCCTCTGAACAAGTCGCAATAGTGATGCTTTTCGCAAACGTTTCAACCACAGCGACTTACGTGGATTCAAAAATCTTCCTACAAAGTTAAGAAAAACCTAAAAAAATCCGCCGAATGAAAAAGATTTTTATCAAACTTTTTCGTTGAATCATAATGGCTCCAATTATTTAATATAAAAACAAATTGTTTTCTATTCTAAATTCTGCTCAAATGCGAGCAGATCCCAAAAAATAAGAACTATACAAGTCCTAAAAAATATGCTCCAATTGACAGGTAAATAAAAAGTCCGACCATATCATTTAAGGTCGTTACAAAAGGACCAGTGGCCAAGGCTGGATCGATTTTCATTTTATGCAAGGTTAATGGTATTAAGGTACCAAAAATAGAAGCAAAAATAATAACTGAGAATAATGCAATAGATACGCTAATAGTTAAATCGTAAGATCGACCAATAAATGAATTTACAAGAAAAACCAAGCCCGAGCAGATCACACCATTTACGAATGCACCTGTTAATTCGCGCAACAATCGACTAAATACACTTTCAAAGCCCAATGAATTACTTGCTAATCCCTGCACAATAATCGCAGCCGACTGAACACCAACATTTCCTCCCATTGCGGTAATCAGAGGAATAAAAAAAGCAACAGCAGGATCAATATTTAAGCTTTTTTCGTGTGTTGATATTACAAAAGCACTAACGAGTCCGCCAGCTAAACCGATTAACAACCACGGAAGACGTGCTCGTGTCTGAATCCAAACTGAGTCATTCGACTCAACATCTTCGGTAAGACCAGATGCCATTTGATAATCTTTCTCAGCCTCATCACGAATTACATCCACAACATCATCGATGGTAATCCGCCCCATCAATCGTCCAATACTATCAATTACGGGTATAGCAACAAGGTCATACTTCTCCATGATTCGAGCAACTTCCTCGTCTGGTTCATCGGTATGAACGGACATGACATCAGGTTGATATATATTACTGATTTTTGCAGAAGTAGGACTTAATATCATTATTTTCAGAGAAATAGTACCTCTCAAGATCCCATCATCGTCAACAACATATACGTAGTAAATTTCATCAATATCCTCCGCTTGGCGACTCAGCTCTCGTAAACATGTTAGAACAGTCCAGTTCTCGTTTACAATCACCATCTCTTTTGCCATCAATCCACCTGCTGTATCATCATCATAATGAAGCAAATCGACAATATCGCCAGCTTGTTCAATATCAGCTATGTGGGAAAGAATCTCCTCTTGCCATTCATCAGACATTCCACCAATAATATCGGCAGCATCATCAGAATCCATCTTACCCATAAATTGTCTTGCAATTACTTCAATGGGAAGAACTTTCAAAAAACGCTCTCGGTCGTCCTCTTCCAATTCCGCTAAAACACCTGCCGCAGTATCCCCATCCAAAAGCAAGTAAAGAAACTTTGCTTCTTCGGTGTTAAGCTCATCGTAAATTTCAGCAATATCAGCAGGATGCAATTCACCCATTAAGCTAATTGCCTCCGCTTCATTCTTCTCGTCGATAATTTTCTTTAGTTTATCGATATATTCACGGGTCAATTCAAATTGCATAACAAAATGTTTTAATTGTGATTTATTCTATTAATTCCGTGTTTATTAATTCTTCAATTTTATTGGTAAGATACACAAACTGTTCAACAGATAATTGTTCTGGCCTTTGAGCCATAATATCATCATCCAGTTTAAGATCTCCCAAAACTGATTTTAAAGAATTCCGTAAAGTTTTCCGGCGTTGATTGAACCCGGATTTGACGACTCGGAAAAATAGTCTTTCATCACATGCCAACCTATCAGTCGTATTTCTAACCATACGGATGACCGCAGATTTAACTCTTGGAGGTGGATCGAAAACTGTTTCACTAACAGTAAATAAATATTCTATATCGTAAAAAGCCTGCATAAGCACGCTTAATATACCGTATGTTTTATTTCCTGGAACAGCAGCCATTCTTTCAGCTACTTCTTTCTGAATCATACCTACAACCTCAGGAATTTGATCTCGATTTTCCAACACCTTAAAGAAAATTTGAGAAGAGATATTATATGGGAAATTCCCAATAATTGCAAAAGGTTCTGAAAATAATTTCGACAAATCATATTTCAGAAAATCATATCTAATTATCCGTTCAGATAATTCAGGAAATTTCTCATTTAAATAAGCAACAGACTCTCTGTCAATTTCCACAACGTGAGTTTCATACGCCTCTTCTTTAAGCAAATATTGTGTTAAAACACCCATGCCTGGGCCAATCTCGAGTACTTTCGAAACACCTTCGGCCGTCATACTTGCCACAATTTTTTTGGCTATATTTAGATCTTTTAAAAAATGCTGTCCTAAATTCTTTTTCGCCCGAACGTATCCCATATCCTTCCAATTAATCCCTTTTATATTAGCATCTCAAATTAACAAAAATTAAAAATAGACGCTTTTCAAAGGAGATTTCAAACATTTACTTATTTTTGTAGCTTAATTTACTGCTCGGCAAATTTAGGACTTAATACTTGAATCATTGCTTTTCCTTGCCGAAAAATTTAACCTAAGTTTGTATTTATACAAATACACGTACTCTAAAACCATTAAAATTGAAGAAAAACATCATAAATATCATAAAATTCCTAGTCTTTTTTTCGATTAGTTCCTTTTTATTCTGGTACGTATATCGCGGACAAAATATAAACGAACTTCTTTTTACCTTAAAAAATGAGGTTAATTACTATTGGATTCTTCTTTCCTTATTTTTCGGACTTTTAAGCCACATTAGCAGAACCATACGATGGAATATGCTAATCGAATCTTTAGGGAAAAAACCACGAACTATAAATACTTTCTTAGCTGTTATGGTTGGTTATTTTGCCAATCTTGCACTTCCAAGAATGGGGGAAATTTCGAGATGCGGGTTAGTTAGTAAGTATGAAAACATTTCTTTTTCGAAATTAGTTGGAACTGTGGTTCTAGAAAGAGTACTGGATATAATCATGCTATTCATCTTTCTATTAATTGCATTATCAACACAGTTTTCTGTGATATCACATTTCTTCTCTAACAATCCGGAAGTTAGCTCAAAACTATCCAACGTATTTGCTTCAGCGACCACATTGTATGTTATAGGAGCAATATCTTTGATAATCTGGATTCTTCGAAAAAAATTCAAAAACACAAACTTATTTAAAAAATTAGACCTAACCTTTTCCAATTTCATGGCCGGTTTTCGTGCCATCAAAGAACTTGATAACAAATGGTATTTTGTTTTTCACACCATCTTCATTTGGATCATGTACTATTTGATGACATATATCTGTTTCTTTAGTTTTGGCTTCACATCTCACCTTCCCGCTATTGCCGGATTAACCGTTTTGGTAATGGGAAGTTTCGGAATGATTGCACCCGTACAAGGTGGAATTGGCGCATGGCACTTTATGGTTATTGGGACTCTTTTAGTTTACCTTCCCGGAGTTGCCAATATTGAAACCATGTCGAAAAGCTTTGCTCTTGTTGTACATGGCGCTCAAACAGCCATGATCATTATTCTTGGTTCATTATCGGTAATTGCCTTACCAATAGCGAACAGAAAGCAAAAAAAACTAATAAAGTCTAAAATTTGAGATGAGTATTGAATTTACAATAATTGAAGTTAGCGACCCTCATTCAATAAAAGAATTTATTGAACTTCCGGTAAGACTTTACCGGAACAAAAAAAACTGGGTTCGTCCGCTGGATTCAGACATTGAAAAAGTCTTTGATCCGGAAAGAAACAAAATGTTTACTCACGGAGAATGTACTCGCTGGATTCTTCAGGATCGAAATAAGAAAACCATTGGCAGGGTTGCTGCTTTTATCGACCACAAGACAAAAGGCACACATGAGCAACCAACAGGAGGCTTGGGTTTTTTTGAATGCATCGACAATAAAGATGTTGCCTTCGCACTATTCGATATTTGCAAAAACTGGTTAATAGAAAGGCAAATAGAAGCCATGGATGGACCAATTAATTTTGGCGAAAGACATCAATGGTGGGGACTTCATGTTGATGGAGATCACAAGCCTGTTTATTGCATGCCTTACCACCTTGAATACTATCAGAACTTTTTCGAATCCTACGGATTTCAAGTTTACTTTAAACAATATACTTATCGTGCGAAATTCGAACTCGAAAGCTTAAGTGAAATCATAAAATGGAAAGCTACCAGACTTCTCAACAATATTGATTACCAAGTAGTTCATTTCGATAATAACAAGTCAGACAAACTGATAAAGGATTTTGTACACATCTATAATAAAGCCTGGATAAAAGAAATACCAGGCATTGAAGGCATTTCAGAACATCAAGCCAAAGACCTATTTGAAGCTTTAAAACCAATTATGCACGAAAAGCTAATGTGGTTTGCCTATTACAAAGAAGAGCCTATCGGATTCTGGATAATGGTTCCAGACCTAAATGAGCTTCTTCAACATCTAAATGGTAAAATGAATCTTTACGCAAAAGTCCGATTCCTTTACTATAAGCACATACAAAAAAACAAGAATGCTATTGGCTTAATATTTGGGGTGGTTCCTGAATTTCAAAAGCGTGGCATCGAAGCCGCAATGATTTACGAATTCTCCAGATCAGGATTTGACTCCAAATTTCCATTTCTACATTTAGAATTGAATTGGATTGGTGATTTCAACCCAAGAATGAGTCATTTAATGGAATATACTGGTGCTAAAATTTACAAAACTCATTACACTTACCGAATATTATTTGATGAAACCAAAGAATTTAAACGCTCGGTAATAATAAAATAAAATGGCTACTCAATTTGAGTAGCCATTTCAATATTTTTACAGAATGTGTTACAATCCATTTTCTGAATGATATACTATTCGCATTAAACGAACATCGCCTTCCGAATAATCCTCTTCTCCTAATTCTTCAAGAGCTTCCTCTATACTATCCGTCTCAGCTTCATCAAAATATTCTAATATTTCTTCCTGTCGGTCTTCATCAATCTTCTCATCCACATAATAATTCAGACTCAATTTAGTTCCGGAATATACAATAGCCTCCATCTCTCTAAGCAAATCAGGAAACTCCATTCCTTTGGCTTCAGCGATATCCTCTAAATCCATTTTACGGTCAACACTTTGAATAATATAAACCTTGAATTTTGATTTATCAACTACCGAACGAACCACCATATCTTGCGGTCTTTCTATACCATTCTCCTCAACATGGTTACTTATAAGGCTTACAAACTCCTTTCCAAATCGCTTTGCTTTACCAGCACCTACCCCTTGAACATGAGACAATTCCTCAATATCAACAGGATAATGAATTGCCATTTCCTCCAATGATGGATCTTGAAATACAACATATGGAGGGACTTCTTTTTTCTTAGCTACCTGTCTTCTTAAATCTTTTAACATGGATAATAAAGCCGTATCAACAACTGCAGTGCCGGCGGCTTTCGTTGCCTCCATATCTACCAGATCAAAATCATGATCATCAGTAAGCATAAACGGCACAGGATTTTCGAGAAACTCATATCCTTGCGGTTTAAGTTTGATCACACCATACTGCTCAATATCCTTTTCAATTAAAGAATGAACCAACGCCCTACGATAAACCATATTCCAAAAATGTTGATCACGGTCACTACCACAACCATACATTTCCAATTCATCATGTTTATATGATTTAATTGAGGAGTTCGATTCACCGGTAAGTACATTAACCAAATGATCGATCTTAAAACGTTCTTTAACGAGTTTTACTAATTTCAAAGCTTTGATAACAAATTCTTCTCCCTGAAATTCTTTCTTTGGATGCAGGCAATTATCACAACAGCCACAATTCCCATCCTCAACCTTTTCGCCAAAGTATTGAAGTAAAATTGTTCGACGACAAATTGCCGATTCTGCGAACGAAACAGTTTCTAACAAAAGTTGTCGTCCTATTTCTTGCTCTGCAACAGGCTTGCCTTGCATAAACTTTTCAAGCTTCTGAATATCCTTGTAACTATAAAAAGTCAGACATCTTCCTTCGCCACCATCACGACCAGCTCTTCCTGTTTCTTGGTAATATCCCTCCAAACTCTTTGGTATATCGTAATGAATTACAAATCGTACATCAGGCTTATCAATCCCCATTCCAAAAGCAATCGTAGCAACCACAACATCCACATCCTCCATCAAAAACTTATCCTGATTTCCAGAACGAGTCGAAGAATCCATTCCTGCATGATAACCGACTGCTTTTATCCCATTCACCTGCAAAGTCTCGGTTAATTCCTCAACCTTTTTACGACTTAAACAGTATATAATTCCTGATTTACCAGCATTTCCGCGAATAAACTTTATAATATCCCTTGTGGCATTTACTTTCGGACGTACCTCGTAGTATAAGTTTGGACGGTTAAATGATGATTTAAAAACCAATGCATCCAACATTCCTAAATTCTTTTGGATATCGTGCTGTACCTTAGGAGTTGCCGTAGCTGTAAGCGCAATTATCGGGCCCGCTCCAATTTCATTAACAATTGAACGAATCTTCCTATACTCAGGTCTAAAATCATGCCCCCACTCAGAAATACAATGAGCCTCATCAACAGCATAAAACGAAATTTTAACCTGTTTTAGAAACTCTATATTACTTTCCTTTGTTAACGATTCCGGAGCTACATATAAAAGTTTAGTTGTACCTTCCAGAACATCTTCTTTCACTTTTAAAGTAGCTGATTTGGACAGAGACGAATTCAAAAAATGAGCTACACCATCATCCTCACAAAAATTCCTCATTGCATCTACCTGATTCTTCATCAGAGCGATCAATGGGGATATTACAATTGCTGTACCCCCCAGCATTAGTGAAGGCAATTGATAACACAACGACTTTCCTCCACCTGTGGGCATTAACACAAACGTGTCGTTACCACTTAAAATATTTTGAATTACTGGTTCTTGATTTCCCTTAAAATTCTCGAATCCAAAATACTTCTTTAAATTAGTTGATAATTCAAAGTTCTTTCCCATGTCTTTAATTGATATGCTTTTCCCCAAAAATATATGCGGTTTGCTAAATTAACATTTTACCTAACAACCTAAAAATTTTTAAATGGCAATTTTCACATCACCATTCATTCCCGTATTACAAATTTCTATACTTTTGTACTTTAAATTTAGTTAAACACTTGTACATTTCAAAACGAAATCAGCATTTAACAGATTTTAACTGAATAGTACAGATTCATTTATCTGAGTTTAACTAGCTTTGCTCATTCAATAAAAAACACAAGATTTGAAGCCTACATACGATATTAAACAAATTGCAATAAATACGATTTCTGAAGAGGAAAAAACCATTGGTCAGCTAAAAAACTATATTGATGGAGATTTCGTTAATGCCGTTGAACTAATCCTAAAAAGCAAAGGAAGAGTTATAATTACAGGGATTGGCAAGAGTGCAAACATTGCAAATAAAATAGTAGCAACATTAAACTCAACAGGCACACCTGCTTTATTCATGCATGCTGCTGATGCTATTCATGGGGATTTAGGGATGATTCTACCAGATGACATCATCATCTGCATATCAAAAAGCGGAAGCACTCCTGAAATCAAAGTTTTAGTACCACTCATCAAAAACATGGGGAATACCCTAATTGCAATGGTGTCGGGATTGGATTCTTTCCTTGCAAAAGAAGCCGACTATGTTTTGAAAGCTGTTGTTGAAAAAGAAGCCGACCCAAATAATCTGGCACCAACAAATTCAACAACTGCACAATTAGTCCTTGGCGATGCTTTGGCTGTTTCATTATTAGAATGCAGACAATTTACCAGTCAGGATTTTGCGAAATATCACCCGGGTGGAGCACTTGGCAAAAAACTATATTTAAGAGTAAATGACCTTTACGGAAAGGAGCTCCCTCCAAAAGTATCCGAAGAAGAAAGTATTCGTCCAATCATTCTTGAAATATCTTCTAAAAGAATGGGAGCTACTGCTGTAGTAAATAAAGATGATGAACTTGTTGGAATAATCACAGATGGTGACCTTCGTAGAATGCTGGAACAAAATGAGGATGTGAGTAAATTAATTGCTCGTGACATTATGTCTTTAAAGCCAAAGACAATCGATCCTGACTCACTTGCCATTAATGCATTTCATCTAATGGAAGACAACAACATCACTCAGCTTGCTGTTATTCAAAACAAAAAATATGTGGGTATGATTCATCTACATGACATCTTAAAAGAAGGAATTGTCTAACTTGGCAAAATTAGAAAATTATAACTATGTCAGATTCAGATAAAGAAGCAACGAAAGAAGAAAACCAAATGAGTTTTCTGGAACATTTAGAAGAACTAAGATGGCATTTAATGCGATCCGTTATTGCTGTAATGGTTTTTGCTATAGGTGCTTTTATCTTTTATGATTTTATTTTCAATGTTCTAATTCTGGCACCTAAAAACCCCGAATTCTTCACCAATAAAATGTTTTTCATCTTATCTGAATACACAGGAGTTGAGTCTCTGAAAATTAACAGACATCCATTTCAGATTATAAATATTAACATGGCCGGGCAATTTGCAACACACATTAGTGTTTCATTAGTAATTGGAATAATTGCCAGCTTCCCATATATCTTTTATGAATTCTGGAGTTTTTTAAAACCAGCATTGTACGATAACGAAAAGAAACACGCAAGAGGATCAATTTTTTACACCTCATTTTTGTTTGCACTTGGAATTCTATTTGGCTACTATATAATAACCCCACTATCCGTTCATTTCTTGGGATCTTACAGTGTAAGCGATCAGGTTTTGAATCAAATTAACCTAACATCCTACATTTCATCTATCACTTCAATTGTTTTGGCAGGAGGAGTCATTTTTGAGCTACCAGTTCTTATTTTCTTTTTAAGCAAAATAGGATTGGTTTCCCCTGAGTTTTTAAAAAAACACAGGAAACATTCAGTGGTTTTAATTCTTATTCTTTCTGCAATAATCACCCCACCTGATATTTTCAGTCAGGTATTGGTTTGTCTACCACTGCTGTTGCTTTACGAAATTGGAATTAAAATCTCAAAGCGAGTTCAAAAAAACCAACTGGCTAATTTGGAGTAAACAATTACGCAGTTTATTTTTATTATCACTCAGCTCAAGTTCTGATCAATTAATCCGAGCTATCACGATTGTATACTTATGATACCGAATTTAAAAAAGGGATATTTATTGCTTGCCATTCTTGTGTTTTCAGGTTTTGGTTACTCTAGCTTGGCACAAGTTACCAAGATAAGAGGCAGGATAACTGATTCGGAAACGAAAGAACCCCTGCCATTTGTAAATATTGCCTTTAAAGGAACCACAATAGGAACAACATCAGATTTTGATGGTCAGTATTTTTTAGAAACCAGGACTCCATCAGATTCACTACACATCTCTTTTGTTGGATATAAGGAGCAAGCATTTATCATTCAAAAAGAAAGCTTTCAAACCTTAAATGTGGAATTAAAACCTGAAGCTTTTGACTTGGAAGAAATTATTGTTACTCCTGGTGAAAATCCAGCTCACATCCTTCTTCGAAAAATTATCGCTAAAAAGGAGGACAACAATCCATCTCGTTTTGATTCGTACCAATATGAATCTTACACAAAAATGGAAATGGATTTGAACAACATCAAAGATGATTTTAAAAATAAAAAAATCATGCGTCCATTTCAATTCGTCTTTAACTACATGGACACTTCGGTGATAACCGGAAAAGCTTACCTTCCTGTTTTCATCACAGAATCCCTTTCTGATTACTATTTTCAGAAAAAGCCAAAAATGGAAAGGGAAGTAATAAAAGCCTCCCAAATGTCGGGGATAAAAGACAATGCAAGCTTGGCACAGTTTACAGGAAAACTTCATCAAAACGTGAATATTTACGACAATTTTATTGATCTTTTCAATATGGGTTTTGTAAGTCCTATTGCAGATGGAGGCCTTCGATATTACAAGTACTACCTAACCGACAGTGCATACAGGGATGGTAATTGGTGCTATCATATGTCATATAAGCCGAAAAGAAAACAGGAACCAACTTTCGTTGGCGATTTTTGGGTGGCCGATACGACTTTTGCCATTCAGAACATGCAAATGCGTATTGCAAAAGACGTTAATTTAAACTGGGTAAAAGATTTGGTTAGCAATAACGAATATCAAAAGCTAAACGATAGCACCTGGTTCTTAAAAAAACAAAACCTTTTTGTTGATTTCATGATCAGCGAAAAAGATTCGACCAAACAAATGGGCTTTTTTGGAAGAAAAACGATTTCTTACAAAAATGTAATACTAAACCAACCTTTAAAAGAAGAAGTTATTAAGCTTGACAATAATGTTATTGTTGAAGAAACGGCCCTCACACAATCTAAAACCTATTGGGATAACGCACGTCCCTTTACATTATCAGAACGGGAATCAAACATATACTCTATGGTTGACTCCATCCAAAACGTGCCCTTATACAGAAATATAATTGATGTCATCCAAACATTTGTCACAGGCTATTACGTGAAAGGAAAATTTGAATACGGGCCCTATTACAAACTTTATAGCTTTAACGAAATTGAGGGAAACAGATTCATGTTTGGAGGAAGAACTTCAAACGAATTCAGCACCAAGATAATGTTTAACGGGCATTTAGCTTACGGTGATAAAGACAATAAGCTCAAATATGGATTGGGCTTTCTTTACATGATTAATAAGCTACCGAGAGAAACTTTCGGAGTGCAATACAAGCATGACATCCAACAATTAGGAAAAAGTCCAAATGCATTTACCGAAGGGAATATTCTATCCTCTCTTTTAAAACGAAACCCAAACAATAAGTTGACCATGGTAAATCAACTAGAAACTCATTACGAAAAAGAATGGTCTCAAGGATTTTCCAACACTCTGAAATTTCGATATCGTGATATTACTCCAACCGAATATGTTCCATTTAAAGCTCCTGATGTAAGCGAAGGCATACCTGTTTCAGGAATAACATCTTCCGAAATTGAGCTAAGGACAAGATTCACAAGAAACGAAAGGGTAATAATGGGTGAATTTGAAAGAGTCCATCTGGGTGGACCATTCCCTATATTCAACCTTTATCTTACCATGGGCATGAAAAATGTATTCGGTTCTAATCATGAATATCAAAAAATAGATTTAAGCATCGAACACACAGTTGAACTACCTCCTTTGGGTAATTTATACTTTCTGCTTAGTGCGGGAAAATTATTTGGCAAAGTTCCATATCCTCTTCTTCATCTGCACGAGGGAAATGAAACCTATGCTTTCGACCCTTACGCATTTAACATGATGAACTATTACGAATTCACAAGCGATCAGTACGTTAGTTTATTTGTTGAGCATCATTTTAACGGGCTCATTCTTAATAGAATTCCATTATTCAGAAAATTAAACTGGAGAACCGTTGTTTCCGGGAAAGGATTAATTGGAAGTTTAAGCGACAAAAACAATGGTTCTTTGCCTAACACACAAGCAAAAATGATTTTCCCTGATGGACTATCAGATGTGAGTAAACCATATTTTGAAGCAAGTGTAGGAATTGAAAACATATTTAAATTTATTCGAATTGATGCCATGTGGCGATTGAACCATTTGGAGGATAATCCATATCAGGATTTTGAAAATTTCGGAATACGAGCCATGTTCCAATTTACTTTTTAATAATCAGATCAAATTACACATCCATAGTGAACTTCTGTGCAGAGTTTAATTCTCACAGATCTTTTCTATATTTGCATCATTCCGATCGTTAAACATATTGAATCACGATGATTTTAAGAGCTGAAAATTTAATAAAAAGATACAAAACCCGAACTGTAGTTAAAGGTGTTTCTGTTGAAGTTAGACAAGGTGAAATTGTAGGTTTACTTGGACCAAACGGTGCAGGAAAAACGACTTCATTTTACATGATTGTTGGATTGATTCAGCCAAACGGAGGGAAAATCTTTTTAGATGATAGAGAAATTACACATGAGCCGGTTTACAAAAGAGCCCAATTAGGAGTTGGCTACCTGGCTCAGGAAGCCTCCGTTTTCAGGAAACTTAGTGTAGAAGATAATATCAAGGCTATTCTTGAAATGTCTGACTTCTCAAAAGAATACCAAAAAGAACGATTGGAAGAAATGTTGAATGAATTTAGCTTACAGAAAATCCGAAAAAGCCTTGGGATACAACTATCTGGTGGCGAAAGAAGACGAACTGAAATTGCCAGAGCTTTGTCGATCAAACCTAAATTTATTCTTTTGGATGAACCATTCGCTGGAGTTGATCCAATTGCAGTGGAAGACATTCAAAACATTGTTCGCCATTTAAAAGATAAAAATATTGGCATTTTAATTACCGACCATAACGTACAAGAAACGCTTTCCATTACCGAAAGAGCTTATCTTTTGTTTGAAGGTAATATTCTAAAATCGGGAACTGCCCAAGAACTTGCTGCTGATGAAGACGTGCGAAGAGTTTATTTAGGCAAGAATTTTGAGCTTCGAAAACCAGTAAAATAGCTGAGTGTTAGACCAATTGAACAATTTAAAAATTAGAATAAAAATCAGCCATAATTTATTATTAAAAAAAACTTCATTTATTTTTGAAAAGGTATTGCAAATTATAAAAAACAGCCATATATTTGCACCGCAATTAACCCGCGGATGTGGCGTAATTGGTAGCCGCGCTAGACTTAGGATCTAGTGCCGAGAGGCGTGGGGGTTCGAGTCCCTTCATCCGCACAATAAAAAGAATAATCTTAAACCGCCCGTACTTTACGATACATACATGTATCGATGGTGAGGCGGTTTTTTTTCAATTAAAAAGGTTTTATCTCTAATAGCTGAAAAATGAACATTACAAAAACCAACATTGATGATTTAAACGCTGTAATCAAATTACAGATCGTTAAAGAAGATTATGAGACCCGAGTAAACAATTTGTTGAAGGACTATCGTAAAAAAGCAAATATAAATGGTTTTCGTGCAGGTAAAGTACCTATGGGCGTAATCAAGAAAATGTATGGGACTCCTGTTTTAGCTGAAGAAATCAACAAAATTCTTAGCGAAGAGCTAACAAAATATATTCGTGAAAGCGAATTAAACATCATGGGTGAGCCTCTTCCAAACGAAGCTGATCAAAAAGTAATCGACTGGGAAAAAGACACTGAATTCGAATTCATTTTCGACATTGCCCTAAGCCCTGAATATACGCTTAACCTAAGCAAAAAAGATAAAATCGAATTCTATAAAATTATAGTTGACGAGAAAATGATTGCCAACGGTGTTGACATGCACGCTCGTCGCTTCGGTTCAAACGATCCTGCTGATGTAATTGAAGACAAAGAACTTTTAAAAGGTAACTTTGCTCAAGTTGACCCAGATGGTAAGTTAGTTGAAGAAGGAATTGTCAGCGAAAATGTTGCGTTGTCTTTAGAGTACATGAAAGATGAAGACTCTAAGAAAAAATTCGTTGGAGCAAAGAAAGATGATGTTGTTGTTTTCAATCCTGCGAAAGCTTTTACAAACAAATCTGATATCGCTTCTATGCTGAACATCTCGAAAGAGGAAGCTGAAACAATAGATGCTGATTTCCAATTTACAATTACAGAAATAACCAAATTTATTAATGCTGAATTGAATCAAGAATTATTCGATAAAGTATTTGGCGAAGGAACTGTTTCTTCTGAAGAAGAATTCAAGAATAAAATTAAAGAAGATATCGAAAAGCAATTGATTAACGATAGCGACTATAAATTCTTGATAGATGCCAAAGCTAAATTGGTGAAAAAGGCAAAAATTGAACTTCCTGAAGCATTCTTGAAGCGCTGGATTGTTGCAACAAACAAAGACATGACTGTTGAGCAAGTTGAAACTGATTTTGCAAACTATTCTGATGAATTCAAATGGCAGTTAATCAAAAACAGATTGATTCAAGAGAATGACTTATCAGTTAGTCAGGAAGAAGTTTTAGAATTCGCTAAGAAACAAGCCTTGATGCAATTCCAACAATACGGAATGATGGATGTACCTGAAGAGTACTTAAACAACTACGCTCAACAAATGATGCAAAATCAAGATGAGCAAAGAAAAATTTATGAGCGTAAGGCTGATGAAAAAGTAGTTGAATTCTTAAAAGAAAAAATTAAACTAGAAGAAAAAGAGCTTACTACTGAAGAATTCAACAAAATGTTTGAATAAGTAGGCAACTCAATAAACCATTAAAACCACGCTTTAAAAAAACGTGGTTTTCTTTTTGTCTTAAAGTTCAGAATTTGTTAAGCCATTCTTTTCAAATGGAGAAAATTTAACTAATTTAGGTCTACGAAATTTAAAATCATATCATTATGGTACCAAAAGATGAATTCAATAAATTTGCTACAAAGCACATGGGCATAAGCAGCCTAAATCTAGATAAATATACTTCAATTCATAACAGCTACATCTCTCCTACTATTATTGAGGAGAGACAATTAAATGTTGCCTCAATGGATGTGTTTTCTCGTCTTATGATGGACCGAATCATCTTCCTGGGTATTCCGATTGATGATTATGTAGCCAATATTATCATGGCACAATTGTTGTTTTTAGAATCAACTGATCCATCGAAGGATATCCAGATTTATTTTAACACTCCTGGAGGTTCAGTGCATGCAGGTTTAGGGATATACGACACAATGCAATACATTAAGTGTGATATTGCGACCATTTGCACCGGAATGGCTGCATCAATGGGAGCAGTTTTGTTAACTGCAGGAACAAAAGGAAAACGTTCAGCACTTAAACATTCACGTGTAATGATTCACCAGCCAATGGGTGGTGCTCAAGGACAAGCATCGGATATCGAAATTACGGCTCGTGAAATTATGAAATTAAAAAAAGAACTGTACACTATTATTGCTGATCATTCTGGAAATACTTTCGAAAAAGTTGAACAAAACTCAGATCGTGATTATTGGATGACAGCTGCGGAAGCAAAGGAGTATGGAATGATTGACGAAGTACTTATGCGTGAGCAATAAGATAATCAAATAGAAATCAGAATCACAAAATGCAGAGTTAAGCGTAAAATTCTTAACTTTGCATTTTTAGTATAACAAATTAAGAATCATGGATAAATGCTCGTTTTGTGGGAGAGAAAAGAAAGACACGAATCTTCTAATTGCTGGAATCAGCGGTCATATTTGCGACAGCTGTATCGAACAAGCCTATGCTATTGTACAGGAGGAATTAAAGAATCGTACTGATCTCAACCTAAAAGAGATTCAATTATTAAAACCAACAGAAATTAAGACATTTCTTGACCAATATGTTATTGGACAAGATGATGCGAAAAAATATCTTGCGGTTGCTGTTTATAACCATTACAAAAGATTACTTCAGGAAAAAGATGATGAGGATATCGAGATTGAAAAATCAAATATTATTCTTGTTGGTGAAACTGGAACAGGTAAAACCTTATTGGCTAGAACTATTGCCAAAATGCTTCATGTGCCATTCACAATTGTGGATGCCACGGTGCTAACCGAAGCTGGTTATGTTGGTGAAGATATCGAATCGATCTTAACAAGGCTACTGCAGGCATCGGATTATGATGTTGCTGCCGCTGAAAAAGGAATTGTATTTATTGATGAAATAGATAAGATTGCCAGAAAAAGCGACAATCCTTCTATTACCCGAGTTTCGGGTGAAGGTGTTCAGCAAGGATTGCTTAAACTACTGGAAGGATCAGTTGTTAATGTTCCACCACAAGGAGGAAGAAAACATCCTGATCAGAAAATGATACCGGTAAATACCAAAAACGTTCTATTTATTTGTGGTGGTGCATTTGATGGTATTCAAAGAAAAATTGCACAACGATTAAATACTCAAATTGTTGGATTCAATGCCAATAAAGAGAAAGAACAAATTGATCAGGATAACTTATTGCAATACATCGCTCCACAGGATTTAAAATCTTTTGGTTTAATTCCTGAGATTATTGGTCGTTTACCTGTTCTTACTTACTTGGAACCTTTGGACAGAAAAGCATTGAGAAGCATTCTGACAGAGCCAAAAAATGCAATTTTAAAACAATACACCAAGCTATTTAAAATTGACGACATAGAATTGACATTTGAAGACGATGCCTTGGAATATGTTGTAGATAAAGCATTGGAATTTAAACTTGGAGCCCGTGGATTAAGATCCATTTGCGAAGCCATCATGATTGATGCCATGTTTGAATTACCAACAAGCGATCAGAAGAAAATTGATATTAACAGAAAATACGCAAGTGAGAAACTTGAAAAAATAAACCTCAAGCGTTTAAAAGTCGCATAGAAAAAGCCGGATAATATCCGGCTTTTTTCTTTATAGTGTTATTGTAACATCTGCTCCTGATGTACTAAGAATTACCTGAGCATCACAATCTTCATCCGGATCTCCTCCGCCAAAATTGACTTCTCCATCTCCAACATCAGTTAGAGTAAAATCAGCTCTACCTCCAATGATATTCTTACAAGAATAAGCGTACGTTAAGTCACTAACACTTTCTAAAGTAAACAAAGCTCCATCAGGAGTTTCTCCGGAAATACTCGTTGTGAATTCAAAAACATCATCTATATAAGTAGAACTGCCATCCTCATTCTTACTAAAAGTATAAGAACTGTTAATAGTAGATACTAAAAATGTATAAACCGTTTCATCTGTTCCTGCAATTAAAAATTCCGCATTTTCCATGCTAATCAAAAAATCATTACCATCGGTATCTCCTGTAATCTGAAACTCTATCGTACCTGTTATATCAAATCCCTGTGAAGAAAATTCTTTTAATTGAATATCAAATAATTTTAGATTTTCATCTTTCGGACTAACAATTACTTTTCCTTTAAAACTGGCACCATTTGAAGTACAGTTTGTAGTTCCATAATTCAATACGATTGAATCCAGTAATAAGGTTGTTGAGTTTTGATAGACCACAGGTTCAATACAAGATGCTACATTTTTAGTGATCGTATCCTCTTCAAAATCCAAATTATGCATGGCGATGCCATTCACATCCATGGCTAAATCGTTGAATATATTAGTAATTTGCAATGCGACCTCAGCTGGGACATAAAATGCATCTAAAATAACTCCTTCAGGATCTGCTCCTGTAGAGCATGAATTCCCAGTAAATAGAATGCAAATAAAAAGTATAAGACCTGAAATGCTACGACTCATATGTATTGTTATTTTCTTTTGTACTCGATAAATGAATAAGGCACTTCATTTTTTTCATCAGGATAACAATCCTCTCTTTTAACAGACTCCCACTCTTTTAAATCAAGAACTGGGAAAAAAGTATCTCCTTCAAAATTCTTATGAACCTTTGTATAATAAACTTTATTAGCCTTAGCTAGCGCCTCTTCGTAAATTGCACCTCCTCCAATAACGAAAACTTCCTCCTGATCTGCTGCTTTCTCAAAAGCCTCTTCCAAAGAATTAACAACAATGCATCCTTCTATTTCATAATCTTTTTGGCGGGTAACAACGATTGATGTTCGATTAGGTAATGGCTTACCAATGGAATCAAAAGTTTTTCTTCCCATAATAACAGTATGGCCAGTTGTTAGGGCTTTAAACCTTTTTAAATCGGCAGAAAGCTTCCATATTAATTGATTATCTTTTCCGATTACCAGATTTCGGGAAACGGCAACAATAATTGATACATTCATAATGTTTAGTTTTAAATGGAAATTGCTCCTTTAATATGAGGATGTGGATCGTAGTTTTCCAAACTAAAATCTTCAAATTTAAAATCGAATATACTTGTGACTTCCGGATTTATCTTTAACACAGGAAGCTCTTTCGGTACTCTTGACAATTGTAATTTTACCTGATCCATATGGTTCATGTAAATATGAGCATCACCTAATGTATGGACAAATTCTCCCGGTTCCAAATCACAAACCTGAGCCATCATCATTGTTAAAATAGCATAGGAAGCGATATTAAATGGTACTCCAAGAAAAATATCAGCACTTCGCTGATACAACTGACAGGAAAGCTTACCATTTGCTACATAAAACTGAAACAAGGCATGACAGGGTGGCAAAGCCATATTTTCAATATCTCCGGCATTCCATGCACTCACAATTAATCTTCGCGAATTAGGATTATTTTTTATATCGTGAACAACCTGCTTAATCTGATCCAATGATTCACCATTGCTTTTTGGCCAGGATCTCCACTGGTATCCATACACATGTCCCAACTCTCCATTTTTATCAGCCCACTCGTTCCAGATTCGAACGCCATTATCCTGAAGATATTTTACGTTGGTATCACCATCTAAAAACCACAATAATTCGTGAATTATTGATTTTAGGTGAAGTTTCTTCGTCGTTAACAGAGGAAAACCTTTGGATAAATCAAAACGCATTTGATGACCAAAAAGGCTTACTGTTCCTGTTCCTGTTCTGTCCTCTTTGTTATTCCCTTCTTCGAGAACTCTTTCTAATAAGTGAAGATATTGTTGCATAACTAATTGTCAAATTTTAATTTTTAAAGATAAAACTATTTAACGATTTCCTCATCAATAATTCAAGCCGATATAACCAGACCACAATAATTCCTAATAGTAAGCGAGGTATTATCAGCCACACCAATGGCACACCAATGGCAGCAAATAAGAGTGGATCTTCTAATTGTGAATGCGATACAGCGATATGATGATTTAATAAATCAGCTTCCGATTTGCTCATCTGTCCATTTTCCACCTGTTCTATCATGATGGCTGATCCGTAGGCCAAGCCTAAAGTATTCGCAACAATCCATGAAAATGAAGTAGAAGCAGGCAATCCCATAATGGTTTGTAATGGAGCCAGTATTTTGGATAACCATTTGATAACACCAAAAACTTCAAGAATTCGTTGCAATATCATTAATAAGGTTATTAATATCACAACTTTAAAACTTAAAGAAAGCGTAGCTCCCAGCCAAGCCATAAATAGGATACCAAAACTCTCTTGTTGAACAATGACTCCTGCCTGAGCCTGAAATGAATCTGCAGGCAAAGCCCAATTTAAAAAGAGCCCAAGTACAAAACTACCTGTTAATCGCAGCAAAATCATTCGAAGCATTGAAGACCCTGTTTTTTTCAAGACTGCAGTTTCAATTATAAAACCATGAGCCACCAAACACATCGCAGCCAAAATTGTAACTACCCTGCCTTCCAATTCAAGGCTGGTAATTACGGCAATGGCCGTATAAATATTGGTGAAAATACTCGTCAACAATACAAATGCGGATTCACCTGGAAGTCCTAAATATTCGAATAATGGAGCCAAATAAGACGAAACTTGCCCCAGAATCCCAGTATAGTTCAGTAACAAAACGCCAAATGACACAGGAATCATTATACTCAACAACCATTTTGATGCAGAATAGGCTTTTGGTATAGATTCTCGAACTGCATCGATCAATTTTGACTTGACAGATTGATTTTTTGTCTTTATAGAATTTCCCGTTATCATTTTAATCGAACTGAATGAAATGCAAAAATACTTTTTTCAATCAAATTTCACTTCATTAAAACAGGAGCTTCTTTATGCAGAATGTTTTTATATCACTTTTAATTGTCATAAAAAGACAATGCCGATGTTTTAAGAATCTATTTTTTTAGTTAGTTTTGAGGCCTTTGATATTTACAAGCGCACTGATTTTGATGTTTATTATCAAATCATCGAATGAATTTCGAATTAATACTACTCAAACAACCAGTAACTAGTAAAACATAGTATTCACTAATCTATTTTTTTAAAACATCGTTATGGGTATAAAAAATCGTTTGACCATACTGAATTTTTTACAATTCTTTATTTGGGGTTCTTGGTTGATAACAATCGCAAATTACTGGTTTGGAACAAAACATTGGTCTCCTGAAGAGTTTGGTGCAGTATTTTCAACCCTAGGTATCGCGTCACTCTTCATGCCAACTCTTACAGGAATTATTGCTGATAGGTGGATCAATGCTGAAAAACTATATGGTATTCTTCATTTATTAGGAGCTGGTGCGCTAGCTTACTTACCTCAAGTTGATGATCCAACGATTTTCATTTCAGTAATATTGGTTGCCATGATTTGTTATATGCCGACAATTGCTTTAATGAATTCGATCTCGTATACCATTCTTAAAAACAACAATTACGATGTAATAAAGGTATTCCCTCCTATTCGTGTTTGGGGTACAATCGGTTTTATTGCTGCGATGTGGATTGTCAATTTAACAGGATTCAAGGCTTCTGCAAATCAATTCTATATAGCCGCGTTTGTTTCTGTATTGTTAGCAATTTATGCATTTACCCTGCCACAATGCAAACCACAAAATCAAGGACAGAAAAGCGGTTCTCTTACAGAAACTCTTGGCTTAAATGCCTTCAAATTATTTAAGAACTACAAAATGGCATTGTTCTTTGTCTTTTCAATGTTTTTGGGCGCAGCTTTGCAATTAACAAACATGTATGGCGATCGTTTCCTTTCTGAATTCGAGAGAATTCCGGAATATGCAGATTCATTTGTAGTTCGATATTCAACCATAATTATGTCGATTTCTCAGATATCAGAAACCTTGTTTATTCTAGCAATCCCATTCTTTCTTAAGCGATTTGGCATCAAGCAAGTAATGCTTATTTCGATGATCGCTTGGGTATTACGATTTGCACTGTTCGCATATGGTGATCCAGAAGGTGGACTATGGATGATTATTCTTTCGTGTATTGTTTACGGAATGGCATTCGATTTTTTCAATATTTCGGGTTCATTATTTGTTGAAACCCAGTGCGATTCAAGCATGCGAGCCAGTGCTCAAGGATTATTTATGATGATGACCAATGGTTTTGGTGCTATTCTAGGTTCTTGGCTTAGTGGTATTATCATTGGAACATTCTTCACAGATTCCCAAGGTGGCTTCGAATGGATGAACATTTGGAATTCATTTGCGATCTATTCATTGGTGATTACAGTATTCTTTGCATTCCTGTTTAAGCACAAACATGACCCGAAAGAATTGGCTGGTTTTAATCATTAAATCAAATTTATAAAACACAAAAAATGGCAAGTGGAAACTTGCCATTTTTTTATATCTATAAATCACTTTGTGATATAAAATTAACTGGATTCTTCTCTTCGACCAATTTCATCACGAATTAGCGAAGCCCGTTCGTAATCCTCATCACGAACTGCATCATCAAGCATGCCTTTAAGTTGAGTTAATGAATAATCTGTAAACTGATTTCTTTTTTCGGGCACAGAACTCTCCACTTCTTGCTGACCGGAGCTTAAAGGTTCTTCATGGTCTCTCTCAAGACTTAGTACAATACCTGCCTTTTCAATGATATCCTCGGTTGTAAAAATAGGACATCTAAAACGTAATGCGATAGCAACAGCATCTGATGTTCGGGAATCAATCCGAATGCGATCCAGCCCCTTTTCACAGATTAATTCAGAATAAAAAATGCCCTCCTCCAATCGGTAAATATTTACCTCTACAACATTCACTGCAAATGCTTCAGCAAAACTCTTAAAAAGATCATGGGTTAATGGTCGCGGAGGTTCCAACTCCTCCAATTGAATTGCAATCGACTGGGCCTCTACACCACCTATTATTATAGGAATCCTTCGATCTCCACCCTCTTCAGACAAGACGAGAGCATAAGCTCCTGTTTGTGTCTGACTGTACGACAATCCTAAAACATTAAGTTTTATCTTCCCCATAGAAACTTCTCTTTTTTTTCAGCTATTAACTAACAAATATAAGAATTGTTTTTAATAGACAATCAACAATAAACTGAGCCATTCTCCAAATTGATAATACCCACAAAATTACTTCAGCCTAGAAAACAAAATCTTCAATAAACCACTCGATTTGTTAATTTTAATTCATTTTCAACAATACTAATTGTTGTCATTCTGATCTTTCCTATGAAGATACATATTATAGCCAAAGAAATCCAAGCGTAAGGATGGAAACTTTATCACTTCAGTAATTTTCCAATCAAATCGAGCAGAACATATTTGAAAATTAAAAAAAAAGATGGGAAATGATTCATTTATAGGAAGAAAACTTTGTTTATAGATTAATCTTTTTTATTTTTGCATTCCGAAATAAAATTCTTCGGGGGTTCACCAAGAGGTAAATTTAAAGATTAAAATGGCCCACCCCCTGGAACAAACCGTAAAATTAGAAATAATGTACGTAATTGTAGAAATCGCTGGTCAGCAATTCAAAGTTGAAAAAGACCAAAAGATTTTCGTTCACAGACTATCTGCAGAAGAAGGCGGACAAGTTGAATTCCCTAAAGTACTTTTAGTGGATAACGATGGTGAAATCGTAGTTGGAGCTCCAACAGTTGAAGGAGCTAAGGTAACGGCAAAAGTGTTATCTCACCTAAGAGGTGATAAGGTATTGGTATTCAAGAAGAAAAGAAGAAAAGGATACCGAAAACTGAACGGACACCGTCAGGACCTTACACAGATTCAAATTGAAGAAATTGTAGCTTAATCCTTAAAAATATAATAAAATGGCACATAAAAAAGGAGCCGGTAGTTCTAGAAACGGTAGAGAGTCAGAAAGTAAGCGATTAGGAGTTAAGATTTACGGTGGGCAATTTGCTAAAGCTGGAAGTATCCTTATTCGTCAAAGAGGTACAAGACATAATCCTGGAGAAAATGTAGGTATGGGTAAAGATCATACTCTTTTTGCACTTATTCCTGGAACTGTAGTTTTCAAAAAGAAAAGAGATGATAGATCTTATGTTTCTATTGCACCTTTAGTAGCTGAATAAATTATTTAGCCTTAAAATATTACAATCTCCTGCTTTATTTCGTATAAAGACAGGAGATTTTTTTATTTTTGTAGCCGGAAAGTTTTAGACAGATATAATTATTTATAAAAGATACGGATGCTAAGCCTCAAATACATACAGGAAAACAAGGATGAAGCCATTAAGGCCTTAAAAATAAAGAATTTCGATGCAACAGAAATCATCGGAAACATTATTGTTCTTGACGAAAAAAGAAAAGCAAGCCAAGTAAAATTAGATGCTAATTTGGCTGAGATGAACGGTTTATCGAAAGAAATCGGAATGCTTTTTAAAAGTGGGAAAGCTGATGAGGCAAATGCTGCTAAAGAAAAAACAGGCGAACTGAAAGATTCTATTGCCGAATTAACTGCAATTCAAAACAGTACAGTTCAGCAATTAACCGAATTACTACTTCAAATTCCGAACATTCCACACCCATCTGTTCCTGCAGGTAAAGGTGAAGAAGAAAACGTTATTGAAAAAACTTGTGGAACTATTCCAAAGCTTCACGACCAAGCAATTCCACACTGGGAATTAGCAAAAAAATATAATATTATAGATTTTGAGTTAGGCAATAAAATTACTGGAGCTGGTTTTCCTTTGTACAGAGGGAAAGGTGCAATTCTCCAGAGAGCTTTAATCAATTTCTTTTTGGATGAAAACCGCAAAGCTGGATACGAAGAAGTTATTCCGCCTTTGGTTGTTAATGAAGCTTCGGCATACGGAACAGGACAATTGCCTGACAAAGAAGGTCAGATGTATCATGTAACTGAAGATAATCTGTATTTAATTCCTACCGCTGAAGTTCCGGTAACGAACATTTACCGCGATGTTATTTTGAAAGAAGAAGATTTCCCTGTAAAAAATACTGCTTACTCTGCTTGTTTCAGAAGAGAAGCCGGATCATACGGAAAAGATGTGCGTGGATTGAATCGTTTACATCAATTCGATAAAGTTGAAATTGTTCAGCTACAACATCCTGAGAAATCATACGAGGCTCTTGAAGGAATGGTAGCTCATGTAGAAGGTCTTATTAAGAAATTGGAACTTCCTTACCGCTTGCTTCGCTTATGTGGTGGTGACACTAGTTTTACTGCGGCACTTACCTTCGATTTCGAAGTATTTTCTGCAGCTCAAGACAAATGGCTGGAAGTAAGTTCGGTTTCTAATTTTGAGGCCTACCAATCGAATCGTTTAAAATTAAGATACAAAGGTAAGGACATGAAAAAACCTGAATTAGCGCATACTTTGAATGGAAGTGCATTGGCATTGCCTAGAATTGTTGCTGCTTTATTGGAAAACAATCAGACTCCTGAAGGAATTAGAATTCCGAAAGCTTTAGTTCCTTACACAGGCTTCGAGCTAATCGACTAAAAGATATTTACTTAATATTGATGGCCTGGTTCTAAACAACCGGGCTTTTTTTATATTTTTGAGTGGAGTCTCATTTTTAAACTGCCTATTTTGAAAAAAATTATCGTAAGCATACTTATTCTGATATCCTTCTTAGGGTCTGAATATGCCTATTCCCAACAAAGTATCCAAACTGACAGTCAGTTGGCTTTTAACTACTTTCGTGATAAAGAATATAGACCAGCATCTTCACTATTCTATAATCTACATAAGATTACGCGCTCAAGAACCTACTTCAACTACTATATTGACTGTTTAATTCAGCTGGAAAATTTTCAGGAAGCAGAAAAAGCGATTAAAAAGGAAATAAAGAAAAATCCTGACGACAGAAGTTTTTTGATTGATCTGGGATATGTTTACAAAACCGCAGGAGAAAGTGAAAAAAGTTTGGACGAGTACAATAACGTCTTAGATCAACTAATTCCTGTTAAAAGTGAAATTACCAACATCGCAAATGCTTTCATGAGCAAACGAGAATATGATTTTGCGATTAAAACTTACGAAAAGGGTCGAGTACTGATTAATCAAGAGCATCTCTTCCACCTGGAAATGGCAAATATTTTTCTATCACAGAGAGATTTTGAAAAGATGGTATCGGAATATTTATTAGCACTCACCATTGATCCAACACAATTAAAATTGGTGCAAAATCATTTGCAGTCTGCTCTCTTTCAAGATATCAATTCAAGTTTAGATCCCATTCTAAAGAATCAATTATTACATAAAATACAAACAGAAACCGAAAATTTACAATTCAAGGAATTGTTGCAATGGTATTTTATGCAGAAAAAGCAATTCAACGCAGCATTCACTCAGGCAAGATCAATAGATTTAATTGGCAAAGAGGATGGATTTCGATTGCTCTCATTGGCTATTGCATCAAGTACTAATGATGATTTCGAAACAGCTCTTAAATGCTATCAACTAGTTATAAATAAAGGATCGGCATCGCCTAATTATATAAATGCCCGTATGGGAGACTTGGAAACTCAATATTTGATGCTCCAAAAACATAAGCCGGCCTCCAAATTGGAATGGATAGAACTTTCAGAACAATATCAAAAATTCTTTGCTGAAGAGAATAACCCAGTTGTAACCAGCAATGCGATAATTCAATACGCTCACATCAATTCTTTTGAATTGAATAATTCAGCAAAATCAATTGAGCTTTTAGAAAAAGCATTAGGAAGCTCGGGAATAAATCCACAAAACAAGTCGAAACTAAAACTTGAGCTAGCAGATATAAAGCTATTTGCAGACGAAAAATGGGATGCAATTTTATTGTATTCACAAATAGAAAAATCAGAAAAAAACAATTCTATCGGCTTCGAAGCCAAATTTAGGAAAGCCAAAGTATCCTACTTTATGGGCGAATTAAAATGGGCAAAAGCTCAACTTGATGCGCTAAAAGGCAGCACATCAAAATTAATTGCTAACGATGCAATTTATCTGTCTCAATTAATAAGTGACAATTCTACCCTAGACACAAGTTACACGGCAATGAGAACTTTTGCTGAAGCAGAATTTCTAGTGTATCAAAGAAAGGATTCGTTAGCGATTCTTAAATTGGATGAATTGCTTAAAAACCATCCAGGACATTCACTTACAGATGAAGTTTATTTCTTGAAATTTAAAATTTACAGTGAGGCGAATAAAACCGAGCAGGCAATTCTTTCATTGTCCAAAATTATTGAAGAACATCCTTACGAAATATTGGCTGCAAAGGCTTTATTCACACAAGGTGAATTATTCGAAAAAGGAAACAAGGCCGAACAGGCGATGGAGAATTACAAAATTCTGGTGACTGAATATCCCGATAGCATTTACTCTATTGAAGCCCGTAAAAAACTAAGTGAGCTAAGAAAGTAAAATTTAAATACCTTTTCTAAAACTAAAGAAACAAGCAATGATTATTTACAATACCAGCTATTTGATCGAAAATTCGATGGAGAAAGATTTTTGTGAATGGATGAAAGCAAAATTTATTCCTTTACTAAAAGAAACCGGAACTTTCTCGTCCAGTTATTTTTGCAAAGTAATGGTTGCAACCGAAGATGATGGATTGACGTATTCCCTTCAGCTTCTGTTTAAAAACAAAGATCTGTTCACAAAATACCTCTGCAGTTTCGAGCCAAGAACAAAGGCTGTTTTTCAAGCAAAATACAAAACTGACGTAATGACTTTTTCAACCTTATTAGAAGAAGCTTAACTCATAAAAATTGAATACTCAAAAGAAAGCATACATTTTCGCCCTATCCGCAATTCTTTGCTGGTCGACAGTGGCTACTGCATTTAAGATTGCATTAAATGGGATGAATTTTCTTCACCTTCTGCTGATCTCATCAGGAGTTGCAATGCTTTTTTTGGGAAGTTTGCTTTTGTTTACTTCTCAACTACAAAAGGCTTTTACCGGGAATAAAATGGATTATATCCGATCAGCAGGATTGGGATTTTTAAATCCATTTCTTTATTATTTAGTGCTTTTAAAAGCCTATTCGATACTACCGGCACAATTTGCATTGAGTTTGAACTATATCTGGCCAATAACTTTGGTTCTACTCTCTATTCCACTGTTAAAACAAAAGATTGGATGGAAGAGTCTCTTGTGCATATTGGTTAGTTTTTCGGGTGTACTGATTATCGCAAACAAAGGTTCCTTTACATCTATTGAAACTCCAAATACATATGGTGTTGTATTAGCTCTGTCCAGCTCGTTGTTCTGGGCTCTTTTTTGGCTATTCAATGTTCGCGATGCCAGGGAAGAAAAGCAAAAGCTATTTCTTAACTTTGTATTCGGGTTTTTATATATTCTGATATCCATATTGCTGTTTTCAGACTTTAGAATGCCTGATAACAAAAGTATATTGGCTGCAATATATATTGGAATCGTAGAATGTGGAATTGCCTATGTTTTCTGGTTAAAAGCATTAAAAATTACAAGTTCGACGGATAAAATAAGTAATCTGGTTTTTTTGAGCCCCTTTATTTCCCTGCTATTCGTACATCTTATAATCGGAGAATCTATCTATCTTAGTACTCTTGCAGGTCTGGTTCTTATTATTTTAGGAATCGTATTGCAAAAATTTATTAAAAAATCCAATTCAATTGAGTAACGACAGAATAATTATGGGAATCGATCCTGGCACCAACTTAATGGGCTACGGACTAATCAGAATTGTAGACAAAAAACCACAAATCTTGGTTTCGGGTGTCTTAGATCTCAAAAAAATTACGGATCCCTACATTAAACTCCAGAAAATTTTTCAACGTACTCTGCAGGTAATCGATGAATACAAACCTGATGAACTAGCCATTGAATCGCAGTTTTTCGGCAAAAATGTTCAGTCGATGCTGAAATTAGGACGAGCGCAAGGCGTAGCAATATCAGCCGCTTTGCATCGAAACATTCCTATTTTTGAATATGCACCTAAAAAAATTAAACTTGCGATTTCCGGCACTGGATTAGCCTCGAAAGAACAATTGGCAACCATTCTTCAGCGTTTCTTTAATCTGAAAGAATTTCCTCAAAATATGGATGAGACGGATGCAATTGCAATTGCGATGTGTCATTTTTTTCAAGGAAATGCAATTGCCACCAAAAGCAAACCAAAATCATGGGCTGATTTTGTAAAAAAGAATCCAGACCGAGTTAAGTAAAACCGATTAGCCTCTAAAATGGCATAAGATTTCTCAATAAAAAAAGCCACTTATTTAAGTGGCTTTCATATCTTTTGGAATAAAAATATTCTATTTAAAATTTCCTCTAATATTAGTTGCTATTTCGGCCAATTGCTCAGTCGTTACCTCTACTTTTGGATTCGCAAAATTTAAATCGCCAATATTATTCAATGGCACCAAATGAATGTGAGTATGAGGAACCTCTATGCCAATGACAGCAATACCAATTCGCTTGCACACAATTGTCTTCTCGATGGCCTTAGCCACACGCTTAGCGAAAAGATGTAATCCACTTAAAACATCATCGTCCAAATCAAAAATATAATCGACCTCCTGCTTTGGAATCACTAAAGTATGACCTAATGCCAAAGGACTTATATCCAAAAAGGCAAAATAATTATCATCTTCAGCTATTTTGTGGCAAGGAATTTCGCTATTTATTATTTTTGTGAAAATTGAAGCCATTTATTCATGTTTTCTAATTTTATACTCCTGAAATTACAATGAAATATCAACAATTTCGAATGGAATTAACCCATTAGGAACCTGAATTTCAACAACATCACCAACAAGCTTACCCATTAAGCCTTTAGCTATTGGAGTGTTAATTGATAATTTTCCTTGCTTAAAATCAGCTTCAGTTTCCGATACCAAAGTATAAGTCATTACAGCACCATTCTTTTGATTCTTAATGGTAACCTTATTCATCATCTGCACTTTAGAGGTATCAATTTTAGTCTCATCAATTATTCGACTATTAGCAAGAATCCCTCGTAATCGTGAAATTTTAGCCTCCAATAAACCTTGTGCTTCTTTGGCAGCATCGTATTCAGCATTTTCCGACAAATCACCTTTGTCGATTGCTTCACCGATTTGTCTGGAAATACTTGGACGTTCAATCCGTTCCAGTTGTTCGACTTCTGCTCTTAATTTTTTTAGTCCTTCGGCTGTAACATACGCATAACCAGACATAATCCCTCCTATTTTAATTCTTATAATTTCTAATCTATTTGATCGAGAACGATCTAAAAAACAAAAAGAATTTCGATAATTCGAAACTCTTCCGGATGTAAAGATACAAATTTCATGTAAAAACACCCTTTCCTGCTCAGATTAACAGGAACTAATAAAAGTAGGCTTTTTTTGCGTTAATTGCACTTCCTGTCCAAAATTACTTGCAAATAATTGCCTGTCGCAAATCATTTTCTTCTAAACTCTTCCTTTTCCGCCTCAATCAGTTCATCATCTCTTAATTATTGACTAAAGTCCGAAAACACAATATCCTTTTTCTTTGAGTGAGCCTCGGCTTTTAATTTTTATAATTTTACGCCCTCTATAATTGATTCCTATCACTCCGGACTTAGATCTTCAATAAGTTAACGTGAGATTTAGATATTTCATTGCCCAACAAGGTGTCAAAAAGTGATTCGAATGCATTTGGAGGTTTAGATATTGGTTAAAAAAACACTCCTGAAATTGATTTAAAAGCTTAATTTTGTTTCGTTTTACACCAAATACATGCAACAATTACATTATTTAAAGCGTTAAATAAACTATGATGAGTCACAATAAATTAAATTTACAATATTTTTTCCTTTTCCTCCTGATAAACATTACTTTTTGTTCGTGCAGTAAGGATACTAATGTGGATGAAATAATCCCATATACCTATGTTAAGGGAACTATATATCTTGATTTTTACAGTGAGTTAAATTCCCCGGGGAACGCACTGTATTTCGATGAAATAGGAGCATCTGTTGGATATAATGGGCATGGATTTATTGTAGTTCGAACCGGCACTTATGAATTTGACGTATTTGACGCAAGTTGTACGAATGATAAAGATTCTGAAGAACATGTCGAACTTGATGGTGTTTTTGTAGAATGTCCTGTTTGCGAAAGTAAATTTAATATTCTGGGCGATGGTTACCCCTTTAACGGATCTGTTGCTATTCACAAATTAAAAGAATACAGCAACACTTACTCCTCTAGTACCAATACGCTAAAAGTTCGCAATTAAATTAATCACGAAAAAACTACTCACCTACCTAAGGAACTAATCTTCACAGGTTAAAAATAAGAAAATAAGCATACAATCAAAATACAATAAAGTTTACTTTTAAAAATTTTAATCATTTAAAGTCTTGTTTCACTTTACGATAATGCATAATTTAATGAGGAATTCACCTAATTAAATTAATTTCTATCCTATGAAAAAAGCATTATTACTACTAGTGTTCGGGGTATTTCTCACTCCTTTCGCAAGTTTTGCCAGTGAAGCAGACTTAGTTGTTCCGGATTTAAGACAGAGTGTTTTTGACGGACTGGGTGGCATTAATGGTTGGGACTTGTTATTTTATGGCATTATAGTTATTGTTCTGGGTCTGTTATTCGGAATGATTCAGTTTAAGAGAATTAAAAAACTGCCAGTGCATCATTCAATGGCAAAAGTTTCCAATATTATTTACGAAACCTGCAAAATATACCTGTTGCAACAAGGTAAATTTCTAATTATTCTCTTTCTTATAATTGGTACTGCTATTTCCTACTATTTTATTGGTTTGGCACATGTTTCCATTCCGAAAACCATGCTTATTCTTCTTTGGACTGTACTGGGGATATTAGGATCGTATGGTGTAGCCTGGTTTGGAATCAGGATAAATACCTATGCAAACAGTCGTACCTCTTTTGCTGCTCTTAAGCAAAAGCCTTTCGATGTAATGTCGATTCCTTTACGAGCAGGAATGAGCGTAGGACTTCTTTTGATTTGCGTTGAATTAATAATGATGATCTCAATTTTGCTTTTTATACCTGGCGAAAGTGCCGGAGCTTGTTTTGTAGGATTTGCAATTGGTGAATCATTGGGTGCTGCAGCCTTACGAATTGCTGGTGGTATCTTTACCAAGATTGCAGATATTGGTGCCGATTTAATGAAACTTGTTTTCAAAATTGGTGAAGATGATCCAAGAAACCCTGGAGTTATTGCCGATTGTACGGGTGATAATGCAGGGGATAGTGTAGGTCCTACTGCCGATGGGTTTGAAACTTACGGTGTTACGGGAGTTGCATTAATAACCTTTATCATTTTAATGTTTGGCGAAACAGGTTTAATGCCTAATGTCGGTTTTGCATCGACACTTATTGTTTGGATTTTTGCTATGCGTGTACTGATGATTTTCACTTCGGTATTTGCTTACCTAATTAATCAAGCCATTGCTAAAGCCAGATATAGTCAGGTTGATCGTTTCAATTTCGAGTCTCCTCTAACTTCTTTAGTATGGATTACATCTATTATTTCCATTATTGTGACTTATGCTTTAAGCTATATCCTTATTAAGGATCTTCCTGAAGAATTATGGTGGAAACTCTCAACAATAATCTCCTGTGGAACTTTAGCGGCAGCAGTGATTCCGGAATTGACCAAAGCGTTTACCAGTTCAAGCTCCCGCCATGTGCAAGAAATTGTAATTGCTTCACGTGAAGGCGGTGCATCTTTAACTATTCTTTCGGGGATGGTAGCCGGTAATTTCTCAGCTTTTTGGAAAGGTATGGTGATGATGGCGTTGATGGCAACCGCATTTTACACCGTTCAGGACATTGCGATTTTTGGCGATTACCCAGGAATTTTTGCCTTTGGATTAGTAGCATTTGGTTTCTTAGGTATGGGACCTGTTACTATCGCAGTTGATAGTTATGGCCCAGTAACCGATAATGCTCAATCGGTTTTCGAACTATCTCAGATCGAAAAAATTCCGAATATTAAGGAAGAGATTCTTAGGGATTTTGGATTTGAACCGAATTTTGTAACTGGGAAACACAATTTGGAAGAGAATGATTCTGCAGGAAATACTTTTAAAGCCACAGCAAAACCAGTATTAATTGGTACTGCAGTTATTGGAGCAACTACAATGATATTTGCGATTATTCTCCTGCTTAAGAAAACGATTCTCTTGAATGGTGAATCATTACTGCAAATTCAATTAACCGATCCATCGGTTATTCTGGGTTTAATTACCGGTGGTGCCGTGATATTCTGGTTCTCGGGCGCATCGATGCAAGCTGTTACAACAGGTGCTTATCGTGCGGTTGAATATATTAAAGAGAACATCGATTTGGACAAAACGGAAGCTGATCTTGAAGACTCTAAAAATGTTGTGAAGATTTGTACTCAATATGCACAAACAGGAATGTGGAATATTTTTGCTGTAATTCTTTGTCTGACATTGGCATTTGCGTTTTTTAGTCCGAACTTCTTTGTTGCTTACCTAATTTCCATTGCCATTTTCGGTTTGTTTCAGGCTATGTATATGGCCAATGCCGGTGGTGCATGGGACAATGCAAAAAAAGTAGTTGAAGTTGATTTAAAAGAGAAAAACACTCCTTTACACGATGCAACAATTATTGGTGATACTGTTGGTGATCCATACAAGGACACTTCATCGGTAGCCTTAAA
Source organism: Labilibaculum antarcticum (assembly GCF_002356295.1). Classification (NCBI taxonomy): domain Bacteria; kingdom Pseudomonadati; phylum Bacteroidota; class Bacteroidia; order Marinilabiliales; family Marinifilaceae; genus Labilibaculum; species Labilibaculum antarcticum. The sequence goes on from NZ_AP018042.1 coordinate 1,755,309, forward strand.
TCCAATTATTAAATTCTCTACTTTATTTGGATTATTGGCAGCCGAAATTGCTATTGAATTAATCGTTCAGTCGGATAGAACCGGAGAAATGAATTACGCCCCTTACATTGGAGTTGTTTTCTTAGCAGTTGGATTGTACTTCGTATACCGTTCTTTCTACGGAATGAGAATTCCGGCAAAGGAAGTAAAAACGCCCAATCCTCAGATCATACATGAGGAAACACAAATGGGAAGTAATCATCAAGATCCACTAAAAGTGAATGTAGCTGGCAAAACGAGAAAATAGTTATTTCATTAAAATACAAAACCCCGGAGAATTTCTTCGGGGTTCTTTTTTGCCATGATGAATATTTTATCCCAACAGGCTTAAAACTTTCAATCGATCTTTCGCCAACTGCGCTTTCAACTCATCGAGAGAGGCGAAAAATTGCTCGTTTCGAATGCGTTGATAAAAATGAATCGTGATATTTTTGTAGTAGATATCTTGATTAAAATCCAGTATATGAACCTCGATGGAACGATTGTCGAGTTGATTATTTACGGTTGGTCGAACACCAATATTCAGCATTCCCAAGTATATTTTATCATCCACATCAACCTTTACGGCATACACTCCATCTTTGGGAACCAATTTATAGCTCTCCTGAGGATCGATGTTAGCAGTAGGAAATCCTATGGTGTGCCCCAGTTTTTTTCCATCGATAACATCTCCTTTAATAAAAAAACGATAGCCCAAATATTTATTTGCCATTTGGATATCACCTTCTGAGATCGCAGTGCGAACTTTCGTAGAGCTCACATTAATAGCATCCATATTTAGAACATCCTGACGTTCGATTTTGAAGTTTAACTTATCGGCAAACATCTTTAAATCCTCATATTTGCCTTCACGATTGTGTCCAAAACGATGATCGTAACCAACCACCAGATATTTCATGCCCAACTGCTTCACCAAAATCTGCTCAACGAATTCGACGTAGGTCAATTTCGAAAATTCTTTTGTAAACGGGTAAACAACTAAATGATCAATTCCGGCAGCCTCGAGCAGCACCTTTTTTTCTTCCAATGTATTGATTAAACGCAAGCCATTGTCCTCGGGATTTAAAACCAGTCTTGGGTGAGGATAAAAAGTAAATATCACTGTTTCACCCTTCACTTTTTGAGCCAATTCCTGTAAACGACGAATCACTTTGCGGTGCCCAAGATGCACGCCATCAAAAGTACCGATGGTTACAACTGGATTAATTGCGGAAAAATCTTTTAAATCCGTATATATTTTCATGTGCCAACCTAAATTATTCTATCAAAATGGTTCCCTTTTTATTCCCATCTCACTGCAGCCATTCTATCCAATCAATTGAGAATACATCTTGATTTACTGATGCAAAAATATGAAAATTTCAGGAACAAACTCCGACTTAAACCAAACGAAGTAAATTTATGGCGAATGATGAAAAAAAACGATCAGCTCAAGAGGCAGGTAAATGACATTCCATTTACACAGCACAAATTAAATCCGGAAAAGAAATAATAATGATTATACAGGAAATTATTAGTAAATTTCACGCTTAGTTTCCGAATATAAACGAAAAATAATAAATTTCTTTTCGTTTTTGTATAGTAATAGAATGAGAATCATATGCTAATGTGACTGCTTTAATGTATCCGGAGAACAAACTAAAAACTATTGAACGCAAACAAAGAAAACTATTCATATGAAAAAATTATTATTAGCCCTTCCAATCCTTTTATTGTGGGCTTGTAGTCAGAAAGACCTTGTTAATGTTGAAGGTAAAATTGATAATGCTAAAGGCAAAGTATTGTACTTTGACAGATTAAATACAACAGGTGCAGAAGTAATAGACTCTGTCACAATTGAGGAAGACGGTCGATTTGAATTTAAGGTGAAAAACACCAAACCTGAATTTTATTTATTACGCCTTTCTAACGGTCAATTAATTACCTTATTAGCTGAAGCAAATGAAAGTCTTATCGTTTCTATTAAGGGAGTAGATATGGGGAAAGATTATACCGTTGAAGGTTCTAAAGGCTCTAAGTTAGTGAAAGAATTGAACGACAAACTTAACGAAACCAAAGATCACCTTGCTACTATTCGTAAAGATTTAGAATCGAAGAAAAGTGATCCCAACTATTCCAATATTTCGCAAAACCTATTAGCTGATTACGTGAAAGCACTTCAAAATCAAAGAGAGTTTTCGATTGATTTTATCATGAAAAATGCAACTTCATTATCAAGCTATATGGCTTTGTATCAAAAATTAGACGACAACACCTATACTTTGAACGAGAACGAAGACATTAAGTATGTTAAAATCGTTGCTTCCTCGATGAAAGCCTTGTATCCTGAGCATGATTACACCAAAGCTATTTTGGGTAATTTGAAAGTTTTACAAAAGAAGTACAATAATGCTAAGGTTGCCAAATTAATTGCAGATAAAGGAACCAATTTCCCTGATATCAAGCTTCCCAACCAAAAGGGAAAAGAAATTAGTCTTACCTCATTAAAAGGAAAGTTTATTATTTTAAGTTTCTGGGCTTCTCAAGATGTAAACTCTCGCAAACAAAACAGAGATTTAAAGAGGATTTACGAAAAATTCAATAAAAAAGGATTGGAAATTTATCAGGTTTCTATTGATCAGGATGAGAAATTATGGACTAAAGCCATTCAGGATGATCAATTAAACTGGACTAATGTGTGCGATACAAAAACCGGAAGCGTAAATGCTACAAGACTTTACAACATTCAATCTGTACCATCAAACTATTTGTTGGATCAGAAAGGTGATATTGTTGGAAAAAATCTTTTTGGTTTGGCACTTGAAGAGAAAATAGCACAATACGTTAAGTAGACCTGCACAAGACCTCATGACCCAAACTCTTCTCCTAAAGGGAAGGGAAAATGACATTTACAAACTTGTCTCAGACAGTAATGATCGAGAAAAAAAATATATACTTTGCATCAGACGTACATCTTGGTGCCCCTGCCTTACAGAATAATCGCGAACGCGAGAAATTGTTTGTAAAGTGGCTTGATCAGGTTAAAGATGATGCGGAATGCATTTATTTAATGGGGGATATTTTTGATTTCTGGTTTGAATACAAACGTGCTGTTCCGAGAGGATTTACACGTGTTTTAGGCAAGATTGCTGAAATTACAGACTCTGGTATTCCCGTACATTTCTTTACTGGAAACCACGACATTTGGGTGTTCGATTATTTACCCACTGAGATTGGAGTAATTGTTCATCGGGACATCGTAAAAACTGAGATTAAAGGGAAAAAGTTTTTCTTAGGTCATGGAGATGGACTGGGACCATTCGACAGGAATTACAAAATATTAAAGAAAATTTTCACAAGCTCCTTTTTACAATGGTCATTTGCTCGTATCCATCCTAATTTATCCATTTGGCTGGCCCATAAATGGTCGGGACACAGCAGATTAAGAGATGGAAAAGTGGAAGCTGACGATTACCGTGGTGACGACAAAGAATGGTTGGTGCTTTTCGCACAAGATGAACTGAAGAAGGAACATTACGATTATTTTGTATTTGGACACCGGCACATGCCTTGTAATGTGGATTTGAATGGAAAAAGTCGATATATCAATACCGGTGATTGGGTAACTCATTTTACCTACGCAGTATTCGATGGAGAAAATATGGAAGTTAAAGAATACGAAAAACCAACGATTGGCTGCTAAGGAAAACAAAAAGTTAACCACTAAGGACACATCATCCTTTGTGGAAAAGAAGGAACAAAAAAACTAAAGAGTAACCACTGAGGACACAAAGGGTTTTCACGAAGTAACACAAAGAAATACTTCTCCCTTTATGGATAACAAAAAAAAAGGTTTAAAAAAAGACACTCTCCTCTTCACCATAGAAACCAATGTAAAAACGTAGCACACGACGTTACTACAAGATAGAATATAAAACATGGAAATATTATATATCGCAATTGGAATAGCTAAAGGATTAATTATAGCCTGGTTTATCTACCGCAGAAAATCGGGTCAACAGTCAGCTCTGCATCGTGAAGAATTGTTGAAACAGGAAAATTCTTTTATCAACGAAAAGAGTGAACTTTCGCACAAGCTTTCCGTGCTGGAAGAACGAACTACTAATCTGCTACAAGAGAAAACATATATAAATGAAGCTGTGAGTGCGGAGCGTATGAAGAATGAGAATTTGACGCGCTCTGTTTCTATATCCGCCACCGAGCGAAAAAACTTGGAAGAACGCTTAACAAATCAAAAGCAAGAGTTGGCAGATCTTCAAAAGAAATTCACAAGCGAATTCGAAAATATTGCCATCAAAATACTAAAGGATAACACCAAAGAATTTACCAGCTCGAATCAAAAGAACATGAGTGATATCATGGCGCCTATCAAAGAAAAATTGATGTCGTTTGAAAAAAAGGTAGAGGAAACATACGATCGTGAACTTCGCGATAAAATCAGCCTGAAGGAAGAGGTGAAAAAGCTTTACGAACTGAATTCAAAAATTAGTGATGAAGCCAACAACCTTACCAAAGCTTTAAAAGGTGATGTGAAGAAGCAAGGAAATTGGGGCGAAGTAGTATTAGAAAGAATATTGGAGCGATCTGGTTTGACCAAAGGTCAGGAATACGACCGTGAGGTAGTGATGAAAAACAGCGAAGGACAAACCATTCGTCCTGATGTAATTATTCGTTTACCGGAAGAAAAACATGTCATAGTAGATTCCAAAGTATCACTGGTTGCATACGAGCGATATGTAAATTCAATTGGTGATGTTGATGCGGAGAAATTTCAAAAGGAACATATTGTTTCCATGAAAGCGCACGTAAAAGAATTAGCTGATAAACATTACCAAAGTTCGAGTTCTTTGAACTCTCCGGATTTTGTATTAATGTTTATGCCAATAGAATCATCCTTTGCCATGGCTGTTCAGTACGATCAGGAACTGTTTAACTTCGCTTGGGATAACAAAATAGTAATTGTGAGCCCTTCTACCTTATTGGCCACATTGCGCACCATTGCTTCCATCTGGAAACAGGAGCAACAAAACCACAATGTAAAGGAAATTGCCAAACAAGGTGGTTTGCTATATGACAAGTTTGTTGGATTTGTTGAGGATATGATTAAGCTGGGCAAACAAATGGACACCTCGAAAAGCAGCTATCAGGATGCCATGAAAAAACTGTACGATGGCAGCGGAAACATGGTTCGACGCGCTGAGAATATCCGCGAATTGGGTGCCAAGGTGAAAAAGAGATTGCCGCAAACTTTAATCGACAAAATGAACGATACGGAAGCAATTGTAGAATAATATTTCAAAACGTAGGGACACAACAAGCTGTGTCCGTTAAAAAAGGGTCACGACATGTCGTGACCCTTTTTTTGCAATAATATTTAAAGAAGGACACACCATGGCGTGTCCCTACAAATTACATATTCGCCAAGGCCTCGCCAATCAAGCCTTTTAGCTTATTGATATTTTCAATACCCACAGATAATCGAATGACCCCTGGCAATGGATATTTTGCGCCCCAAACAGGTTCCACAGGTAATAAAATAGTATCTACTTCTCCCAAAGTAGGAACCAATGGAATTGTTTCTTCTAAAACTGCGATAAAGCGATTGCATTTCTCTCTTTTGTCCTCATCGGAGTTTCCTTTGATATCGAAGGTGATCATCCCACCGAAACCCTTATCGCCAAACAAAGCCACTGCTTCTTTTCGAGTTGGATGAGATTCCAGTCCAGGATATAAAACCTCCTCTATTTCTGGATGATTCTCCATGTATTCAGCCAATTCCGTTGCATTATCGCAATGCTTCTGAAACCGCAATTCGAAACTTTTCAGCTGTGTTCCCAATCGGTAGGCATCATCAGGACTTAAGAAATGACCCGCCCATTTTCGGTATTCGAGTGCCTCTTTCAGTAGTTCCTTATCGTTTCCACAAACAACTCCTGCGGTAATGTTTCCATGTCCGCTCAAATATTTGGTTACCGAATGAATCACCAAATCGGCACCATCTAAGAGTGGTTTCCACAAGTAAGGCGTTCCAAAAGTATTGTCGACAATTATTTTAGTCTTGTATTGCTTGGCCAATTCCATGATGCGTTTTACATCAGCAACAATCAACATTGGATTCGAAACGGCTTCGAAATACAAAAATTCAGGTTGAATTTCTTTGAGCATGCGCTCCAATTCCTCAAAATCGTACAAACCCTCTTTCGCATAAAAGCGGTGCACATCCAAATTACGGCGCTTGATCAACACCGTATCTATAAATGAATTCGTTCCTCCGTAAATCTCATTAAAGAATAGCCAAGGGCGGGTTTCTGCTCCTTTCTGAAAAACTGATACAGCAACATCAATCGCCGCCATTCCTGTTTCCACCAACAATGCCCAATTGCATCCTTCCAATTCCATAATCTGCTTCTCGACCGCTACAACAGTTGGGTTACGATATCTGGAATAGATATAATCATCTGGTTCGTGATTGTTTTCCGCTTCGGCAGTAAAAGCTGCTTTCGCTCGTTTCGAATTTTGTAGGTTAAAGCCTGCTTCGCGGTAAAGCGGCGTGTGCGATGCATTGATTTTTTTCATGGTCGTATCCTTATGTATGGTTAATCTCTTTATTTAATTTTTTAACACTCCCCTTAATCCCCTCTCAAGAGGGGAATTTGAAATGCTGTCCTAAACTCCCCCTTTGAAGGGGGATTGAGGGGGATGTTTTGTAAATCTTTTGCATTTGAATCTTAGTTTTAAATTTTTAAGACACCCTCTCCCTGTCAGGATCTCCCCTTAAAAATGGAGAATTCAACTTGCATTTTTTTATTCTATCATCGACTCCTGCAAACACCCCTAAATCCCCTGAAGAGGACTTTTCAGTACATACAGCCAATTTAGCAGTAATTCTTTTTAAGCCCCTTTAGGGGTTTGGGGTAAAATCACGGCTTAATTAAGGGCAATTCATTCAATTCTTTCTCTGGTGTGATCACATCCGATTCGGAATAGAATTCAGCCCTGTCGATAATTTCTCCTGTAAAAATAATCAGGAATGAAATTGTGGCGGCCAATTCTCCCGACAAATTGTAAAAAAAGAAAGGCAAAAACAGACAAAGAATTCTGATACCGGAAAGGAGTAAGAAATAGCCAATTCCTTTTTTTAGGAAGATTATTTTTCTCCCAATGTACAAACTTCCTTTCAGCAGAATTAGCAAACCAATCAGGATAGGGAAATCGGCCAAACAGGCAAAAAACAGAATTCCTGTTAAACTTACCATTCCCGAATGCAATACTAATCCATCCTTTCTTTTGAGGAATTTGTAGACCCTATCTACCGATATCAGACTGAATATGCCAAAAGCCATAGCAACAAAGCCAATCATCTGATTGTCGGTGATAATTTGCAGACCCGTTACTCCAAGAAATGCTGAAAAGGAGAAAATTTCACGACTCAGCCACGATCCTTTCAGATTCAAAATGAATCGCCACATGCGTAATTTCTTACCAATGTGAAGGGATGTTAGCGCAATTGCCAATACTGAAACAATCGCAAAAGGCATCAATTTCATTTCCAGAAAGCCAAACAGGAATGATGCCTGCCAACTCACCAATCCGGCAACAGCCAAAGTAAAGAGTACCAAGGTCCATTCTTTATCAAGAGACACTTTCGATTCCGCTTTTGGCAGATAGCTTTCCAGTTTTTCGATACTAATTTCCACCGCATCTAAATTTTCGATTGCTGGTGTTGTATGCTCTTCGCGCAATGGAATCAGCTGAATGGATGGTTTAATGCCGATATTGACAAAACCCGGCGTAATAAGATCTTCTTCTGTAATTTCTTTCTGTCCGAATTCCAAGGCGCCAACAGGACAAGCCTCAACGCAAGCCGGACGTTTCCCCTCAGAAATTCTATCGACACAAAAATTGCATTTCTCAACAATCTTGGTGTTCTCATTAAATTTTGGGGCATCGTACGGACAAGCCCAAGTGCAATATTTACAGCCAATACAAGCTTCGGCATGATGAATGATGGCTCCGGTCTTTTCATCGCGGGTATAAGCCAGCGCCGGACAATTTTTCATGCACGGGGCATCTTCGCAATGATTGCAGGCCAAAGAAAAATGAAAGACCGGCAAGCTGGGATGCTTTAAATTGTTGTGGCAGTTTACCTCGCGCCAATTCACCTCTAAATCGGTGCCGTTCTCAATACTACAACCGGCAACACAAGCCATACAGCCAACACATTTATTCGTGTTAAATATGAATGCATTTTTTTCCACAATCCTTTAAAATTAGTTCTTAAAGTTGACTCACAAGTCAAACTTATAATTTATCATTATCCTCTAGCCGGATTAAGCGATGCTTTTCTTTATTCTTAATTCTTAATTACTAATTCTTAATTTTTCTTATCTCAACCCATGTATTGTGAAAGGCCGTTCCGTGCCCAATGTCTGTTTCTTTCCCTGTGGTGAATAGGTTTGGTGCGGCACCATTTATAGCCCAATGACCGTTGGTGAGAACTACATTTCCTTGTCGCAAGCCCAAATCGAATTGTACTCTTACTTCCGATTTGCCCTGGTGATTATAAATCTCAACCATTTCCAAATTCAATATTCCTTTTGCTTCGGCATCCAATGGATGAACGTACAAATAGGCTTCCGGTTCGAATTGTTTGATGACCTCCAAATTTCCAAACTGAGAATGAATTCTGTTTTTTGAATTGGGTGAAATCAACTGCAAAGGAAACTCCTTTTGAAAAGGCAATGGCACATATTCCGGCAAGGCATCAATTCCCCACAACTCCTTGGCTTGTTTACTATACAATTCTATTTTACCCGATGGAGTCGAGAACTGATGATCTGCGAATGGAATCTCCTCGAAAGAATTCGCCAATTGCGGTCCCTTTTTCAAAGCTTCCAAACTCAATTCTGGAAATTCTTTCAGGAATCCATTCAGATATTCTTCAATTGCTTCATCCGTTGGTTCCGGAATATTTTTACTGATTTCAGCCTCATCCATACCCAAACGTTTGGCCAACAGATAATATATTTCTGATTCAGGCTTTACTTCTCCGGCAGGTTCCAAAACCTTTTGTTTCAACTGCACATACGGATTCCAATACGAACCAATGATATCCGATTGCTCGAACATGTTTTTGGCTGGCAAAACAATGTCTGCCTCGTAAGCCGTATCGGTCATGAATTGTTCTACCACCACACGAAAATCCGCTTTGCGAAATGCCTTGCGAATGGAATTGGTATCCGGATTTTGCGAAAGAGGATTTCCTCTCTCCACCCAAATGAATTTCACTTCCGGATCTTTGATGTTTAGTAAATCTTCGCCCAATTTGGCTACGGATATTTTTCTACGGAAACTAGGATGCTCACAACCTGGAAAGTAAGATTCCGGCTCTTTTAAATCATCGAAAACATAGCTTTGAAGATTGGCATAATGCCAACATGCACCTTTCTTACCAATATTTCCTGTTATCACCGAAAGGGCCAAAAGACATCTGGTTGTCTGACCGCCATTTTCGTATCGTTGCAGTCCGTAACCTGGAATCAAAGTCATGGGTTTAATGGTTCCAATCTGCTTGGCTAAGTTGCGAATGGCCTCTTCAGAAATCCGGCAAATCTGCGATACATTTTCTATGGTGTAGGCTTCTACCCGCTCTTTGAACGGCTCGAAACCCAATACGTTCTTCTCTATAAACTCATGATCGATCCAATCATTTTTGATGATTTCCCGTGCCAATCCCAATGCCAATGCGGCATCAGTTCCCGATTTTACCTGAAACAAAGAGTTTGCCCGTTCGGTAGATGGTGTTCTTCTTGGATCAACAACTACTAATTGCGCTCCATTCGCCTGTGCCTTTTCGACAGGAATCATCTCCTGAATGTTCGTCTCGGCAGGATTTTTCCCCCATAAAACAATCAGCTTAGCGTGTTCCAAATCCCAGGGCGCATTGTGTTTGTTAGCTCCCATTGTCAATCGGGCAGCTTCCAATCCGGCAGGCCAGCAAAGATTGCCATAAGTGGTTGTAGCTCCTCCGAATAGTTTCCAGAAGTTTGTACTAATCCCATTCAACAATCCCGACATGCCGCTTGATGCAAAATACAAGATAGAATGAGGACCGAAATTTTCTTTGCAATGAGTTAGTTTTTCAGCAATGGTATCCAAAGCCTCATCCCAGGAAATTCGTTCATATTTTCCTTCTGCCACTCGCTTTTGCGGATATAAAATTCTAGATTTGGAATTTGCCCGCTCGACATAAGCAAGGCCTTTAATACAAGGACCTTCGGGTGTTGCCCGATTTTCAGCATGGGGTTCAATACCGGTAACCCTATTGTTTTCTACCCGAACTTTTATACTACATGTACTGTAGCAATTTCGCGGACAAGCAGAGGATATTAACTTCATGAGAATGGATCATTAAATTTGGCGAAAAATTACTCAAAAAATTGATGAAAACCTTAGATCAAGGACATCTAATAACCCTCTGCCTAAAACCAGAGGCAATACATAAACAAAATGAAATATTTTTCGTCGCGGAATAACATTCCTCCTCCAATTAATCAATCTAACGCGACGGATTCCCGTTACCGAATCAAACCCAGGGCGTTGCCCTGGGCTGTATTGTATATGCCCTTCAGGCAATGTATTCACATTTTAAAATCCTCTGCCTAAAGCCAGAGGCAATGCATGAGGCAATGCATAGAAACATCAAAGAATCATCATCAAAAAAGGACACAATGATTCTCATGTCCTTTGTCCTCTGCTTTAGCTGGGGCAATCCATTTTTAAAATCCTCTGCCTAAAGCCAGAGGCAATGCATGAGGCAATACCTAGAAACATCAAAGAATCATCACAAAATATGGATACAATGATTCTCATGTCCTATACCCCCTGCTTTAGCTGGGGTTTTTATCAAGCCTCAACAAGAATTTCTGCTGTAACAATCTCGCACAAACGTTTTACACCTTCAATTGCCTTTTCGTTGTTCACATATGAGAAGTTCAATCGTATCGTGTTTGTTCCGCTGCCATCGCAATAGAAAACATTTCCGCTAACGAAGGCTACCTTTTTTTCGATCGCTTTGTGGAACAAATCCAAAGCATTCATATGCTCCGGCAAAGTAATAAATAGGAACATGCCACCTTCTGGATGAGTCCATGTCACACCCTCGGGCATGTGCTTTTCCAATTCTGCCAGCATCACATCTCTGCGCTGATGATACAGATCGATAGTTTTTTGAAGGTTGGTTTCGAACAAACCCGATTTCATATAGCCAATGGCAATTTTCTGTACGAATGTTGGTGTACACAAATCAGCCGATTGCTTGGCAACAACAATTTTCTCATTAACATCTTTGGGTCCCAAAACCCATCCAATACGGAATCCTGGTGCAAAAATCTTCGAGAAAGTACCTAAAGTGAGTACATGATCGTCATTGTCCAACTCATACATCAAACGCTGAGGTTTTCCTTCGAAACGAACTTCACGATACGGACAATCTTCAACAATTAATACATCGTACTTATGAGCCAATGCGATAATTTCCATACGGCGCGATTCAGGCATGGTAATTCCTGTTGGATTTTGAAAATCAGGAATCACATAAATAAACTTTGCTTTAATGCCCTGCTGCTTTAGTTCCTCCAGCTTGGCTTCCAAAAGTTCAGCACTCATGCCGTTCTCATCCATTGGTACACCTGCCATTTTTGCACCGTAAGCCTGAAATGCGCCAATACCTCCTAAGTAAGATGGCAGACCACATATCACAACATCACCTTGGTTTACAAAAACTTTGCCTACCAAATCCAATCCTTGCTGCGATCCAGTTGTAATAATCATGTTATCCAAGGAACATTGAATGCCTTCATCCTGATACTTTTTCAAAAGCAATTCTCTTAGCTCAGTAACCCCTTCGGTTGCATCGTACTGTAATACGGCTGCTCCCTCTTCACGCAACATTTTCGAAACAATGCTGTCCAACGCATCTACGGGAAAAGATTCTGGTGCCGGCAATCCGCCTGCAAAAGAGATGATTTCCGGATTTTGAGTCAATTTCAAAATTTCACGAATGGCTGATCGTTTGTTATTATTGCTGATTTGAGAAAAGGTTCCTTTTAAATCGCTGATCATGATTGTTTATTTTAGTTCTGTTTGTTGTTTTTGTTTAAGCCTTTTCTATAAATTTAGAACACTCCCCTTAATCCCCTCTCAATCCCGATGGTGATCGGGAGGGAATTTGAAATACTGTCCTAAACTCCCCCTTTGAAGGGGGACTGAGGGGGATGTTTTGTAAATCCCTTTTATTAAAACCGGGTGATATAAAGACACCCCTCTGTCCTCCGGACATCTCCCCTCAAGAAGGGAGAAACTTAAATTCATCATCCTATTCCAATTTTGGAATCTTCCACCTTTTAAGGGGTAGTGCCGACAGGCGAATGGGTGATTTTAAATTAAAATGGGACAAATATTGTATTCAGATCAGGACATGCCATGGCGTGTCCCTACAGTATTTTATAACCAATTTTTGCGCATGCGTAACCATTTTTTGTCGCGATGCTCTGTTATGCATTGAATATTCTCATCATTCAGGTGCTTGAACCGGCCCTGCTTTTTCAGATAATCTTTTACCGAAGCAAATTCTTTCGGGTTGCGGTTCAATTTGTACTCGCCATCCTCATATTCTGCCAAGAAAATCAGACCACAGTCTACAGCTTCTTTTGCAATTTCGATAGATGTTTCGGTTGGGGTTCCCCAGCCTGTTGGACAGGATGCATACACGTGAATAAAGGTGGCGCCTTTAATGTGCTTGGCTTTGTTCACCTTATTCAAATAATCCTGAGGATAGCCAATACTAGCCGTTGCAGCGTAAGCAATATCATGCGCAGCAATAATCTCAAACATATTCTTTTTGTGAGTAATGCTTCCCGGCAGGTTCTCACCAGCAGGCGTAGTTGTAGTTTTTGTTCCGTAAGGAGTCAGTCCACTTTTCTGAATACCGGTGTTCATATAAGCTTCGTTGTCGTAGCAGATATACAAAACATCATCGTTACGATCAATCATTCCTGAAAGAGCCTGAAATCCAATATCAGCAGTTCCACCGTCGCCGGCAAACACAACTGTTTTCACATCTTTTTGCCCCAAAGCTTTGGCTCCGGCAGCAATTCCTGATGCCATACTAGCAGCGCCCGGAAATGTGGTGATCAAGGCATTGGTATTGAATGCCATTTGAGGAAAAATAAATCCTACCGCCGACATGCATCCGGCTGGTAATGCTGTATAGGTGCGCTCACCCAAAACTTTTAGTGCCAAACGAACAGCAACACTTCCACCACATCCGGCGCAAGCCTTATGACCATAGAAAAATTCCTTCTCGGTCATGTTTTTCGCATTCACTTTTGGGATATCTACTAGATTAGTCATTGGTTTCTACGTTTAGGCTAAAAAATTCTACTTTCTCTTCACTCTTATTTGCCACTCCGAAAAACAGCTTATCGAACATCTCTTCAATCTCAGCTTTGGTGATATCCCGTCCGCCAAGGCCACCTACAAAATTGCTCTTGTAAACGTACTTGTCAATTTTCGAAATTGCTGAATTCACATTGGTATAAACAGTTCCCTCGTATCCGAAAGAAATATCTTTATCGATAACTCCGATCGCATTTACACGACGGGCCAAATTTTTCACTTCTGCTTCGGGGAAGGGACGCATGTAACGAATCTTAAGCAATCCAACTTTCTTGCCTTCGGCACGCATCTTATCGACCACCACACGAATGGTTCCGCAAACACTTCCCAAGGCCACCAATACCACTTCGGCATCTTCGCACTGGTACTCTTCCACCATATCGTAGTACTTACGACCAAATTTTTCTGCAAATTCCTGATCCACATCGCGAATTACATCAATAGCATTAAACATGGCTTCGTTTTGCTGATATTTGAATTCGGTATTGTCATCGGGCTTAGAGCTGAATCCTAAATTTTTAGGCTCTTCGAAAGACATTTTGTTTGGAGTCTCGAAAACCGGAAGAAATTCATCTACCATTTTTTGCTCTGGAATAGCCACCAACTCGTAAGTATGAGTCAGGATGAAACCATCCAAATTCACCATCATTGGGGTCAATACATCTTTGTGCTCAGCAATTTTGTAAGCCTGAATAATCATGTCCAAAGCCTCCTGTGCATCTTCAACATAAACCTGAATCCATCCGCAATCCAGTAATGACAATGAATCGCGCTGATCGCCGTAGATACTCCAAGGCAAAGCCACCGAACGGTTGGCATTCATCATTACCACCGGCCAACGACCACCACTACAGTAGTGCAATCCTTCGGCCATGTATAACAAACCCTGGGATGATGATGCTGTAAATGTTCTGGCACCTACTGCGCAGGCTCCCATAGCTGCTGAAATAGCAGAATGCTCCGATTCAACGTGCATGTATATACCTTCCATCTCGCCTGCTTCTACCATTTCAGATAGTCGCTCAACGGTGATGGTTTGCGGGGTGATTGGATAAGCAGCAATTACATGCGGACGGCATAACTTTACGCCCTGAGCCACTGCCTCATCACCTGATATGAAAATCTTATTATTTGTAGTCATTTTTCTAATTTTCTGTTTCAGTTCATTAACTGTTTACATTAATTGAACAAGCTAAAAGCTATTAGGTATTAGTTGTTAGCCTTTAAAAGAGTTGTGCTTGAAAGTTCTTCTTAATACTTTGTCCCCTCTCAATCCTCGATAGTTATCGGGAGGGAATTTGGCAAGCCGCTAAAAGTCCCCCTTTCAAGGGGGATTCAGGGGGATGTTTTTGTAAATCCCTTTCGTTGGACACGCCATGGCGTGTCCCTACTCTTTTACCATTTTAATTGCATCCGTTGGGCATTCGTGTGCACAAACACCACAGCCTTTGCAATAATCCATGTCGAATTCGATTTTGCCGTTTTCTTTTAAGATGGTGCCATCCGGACAAAGCAGGTAGCAACGAAGACAGAAAACACATGCTTCGTGATCGATAACCGGACGGACTGATCTCCATCCTGCATTGATCTCCGGCAGAAAACCAGCCTTGTACTGCGGGCCGGTAGGATATTCATCTATGTGTGTAGGAAATTTAAATTCCTGTTTTTTTGGACGGTTCATTTTTTTCAATTATTAATTAATAATTACTAATTGTTAATTAATTCAAAGGCTCTTTCTACAATCTTCACATTCAATTCGGCCAGTTTTGGCTTCATTTCGGTTCGGATGCTGGCAACGGCTGCCTCTAAGCTTACCAATCCCGATGCGGCAGCTAATGCTCCGTACATGGCTGTGTTGGTAATTGGCCGTCCCAATAATTCCATGGCTAAGGTCGAAGCATCAATGCCAATTAGTTTGAAAGCGGGTAATGCTTTTTGGTACACTTCTACCTTTTCGGTGTTTACTAAAATGGTAGCACCAGGTCTGATTCCTTTTTCGAAACCGGGAGTGATTAAAGTCTCATCCATTACCACCACGTAGTCGCTGTTCTGAACTTCGCTGCGATCGTGAATTTTGGTGTCGTCTATTTTGGTGAAAGCCAAAACCGGAGCACCTCTTCTTTCAGGACCGAAAGATGGGAACGCCAAAGCATGTTTGCTTCCGTGAACACTGGCAGCAATGCCCAGCAAACGAGAAGCGGTAAAACCACCTTGTCCTCCTCTTCCATGCCATCTGATTTCTTTCATCTATCTAAATTTTGTTTGTTGTTGTTTTGCTTAATGGCCCCGACGCGAATCGGAGCCATTTTGTGTTTGTTGTTGTATGTTGTGATTTTTGTGAAAATCCGTATTTAAAATTCCTGTTAAAATACCCTGTAAATATACATATTGCAGTAAAATTTTACTAGTAAAGAGAATAAATACAGTAAACTGATCTACCAAACGGCATTTCGAAAGAATTTATATCTTTGCAACAGCCATATAGATGACAATGGCAGATAAATTTTCTTCTCATGGATAAACTGGACCAAACCGATCGTAAAATTTTACAACTGCTGCAGCAGGATTGCCGCATTACCATTAAGGAACTTTCGGAGAAACTATACCTAAGCAACACGCCTGTGTACGAAAGGGTTAAAAAACTGGAACGTAACGGAATTATTAAAAACTATGTGGCGGTACTCGACCCCGAAAAAATCGATAAAAGCATGGTGGTTTTTATCTCTGTTTCAATAACTAAACACACACGCGATGTAGTAGAACAACTGCGAAATGATGCTCTCGCACTGCCAGAGGTTATGGAATTTTACATTACCTCCGGAAGTTTCGATGCCATGATGAAAATAATGGTGAAAGACATGCATGCTTTTCAATTCTTTCTTCAGGAGAAACTTTCTACTTTAGAATACATTACCCGATTCAACAGCACCTTCGTGATTTCTTCTTCGGATAAAATTGGATACGATTTGTAAGATTTGTTCAATATTTCTCTTTACATCCTCGGGTTGAAACCCGAGGCAAAGCATGAATAATCATTGTATAGGACGCCATCCATTGTCCCCTGCTTTAGCCGGGGCATTCAAAATTGGACAATCAAAATTTCAGAATCCTTTGGTTGAAACCAAAGGCAATGAATGAATAATCATTGCATATGATCCTAATCATTTATCCCCTGCTTTATGAGTCCCATAAAATTCTATTGTCATTCTGATCCCGATTGTCATCGGGACGAAGAATCTGCACCTTTGAATAATAAATGCTGACATCAAAATATTTCTCTAAAATCCTTTGGTTGAAACCAAAGGCAATGGATGAATTTACAGATGATCTAGGTTCATCATTTGTCCCCTGCTTTAGCTGGGGCATCCAAAAATATTCAAAATTGGACAATCAATAGAATTCAATATCCTCTAGATGAAAATAAATGATGGAATTTAAAATCCTCTGGCTGAAGCCAGAGGCAAAGAATGAATTTACAAATGATCTGGATTCATCAATTGTCCCCTGCTTTAGCTGCGGCAATCAAATATCATTTGCCCTCTGTTTTTAAAGGGGGAACTATTTTTATAAATCCATATTTCTCAATCATCACCTCTTCCTCTTGCTCAAATGATTGAAATTGGTGGTGAAATTCTTGATTTTTGATGTAAGTGCGGACTCGTTGCAAAGCTGATTCACCAACCGACACGGCATAATAATCGTTCTGCCACTCGAAATTATCTTTATACAGCTTATTTTTATTGATCCAGAAGGAAGATTCCCCTTTAATCAGTTGCATCAACTCACTTATGGTCTGATCTGGCTGAAGCCTTACCAAACAATGACAATGATCGTAATATCCATTTATAAAATCCATATCAATGCCTTTTTCTGCAGCATTTTCCTTAATGTGTTTCCACACTTTTTTTCTTATCAAACTTGATTTTAGAAATGGCTCTCGATATTTTGTGCTCCATACAAAATGGATATACACTTTAACATGTGGCATATGCTTGCTGTTTTGGTCAATAAAAAAATTACATCTTTTTAATAAACAAAACAAGTTTTTTTTAATCCTCCGAATAATGGGCTTCGAAATCCTCTGCCTAAAGCCAGAGGCAAAGAATGAATTTACAAATGATCCAAATTCATCTATTGTCCCCTGCTTTAGCTGGGGCAATCGAACAAATATCTCAAAATTGGACAATCAATAGAATTCAATATCCTCTGGATAAAAACAGATGATGAAATTTAAAAATCCTCTGAATGAAAACAAATGATGGGCTTCTTACAAATCCTCTGGCTAAAGCCAAAGGCAAAGGATGAATTTACAAATGATCTGGATTCATCAATTGTCCCCTGCTTTAGCTGGGGCAAGCAAACAAATATCTAAAAATTAAACAATCAATAAAATTTAAAATCCTCTGGATAAAAACAGATGATGAAATTTAAAAATCCTCTGCCTAAAGCCAGAGGCAAAGAATGAGGCAATGCTTAGAAACATCAAAGAATCATCACAAAATATGGATACAATGATTCTCATGATTTTTTGTCCCCTGCTTTAGCTGGGGCAAGCAAACAAATATCTCAAAATTAGACAATCAATAAAATTTAAAATCCTCTGGCTAAAGCCAGAGGCAATGGATGAACTTACAAATGATCTGGATTCATCATTTGTCCCCTGATTCAGCTGGGGCAATGCATTCAGTGCATCTTTTAAATCCTTTAATTTTCGCAAATTGAATCTGATATTTTTCGTCGCGGAATAACATTCCTCCTCCTATCAACCAATCTAACGCGACGGATTCCCATTAACGAATCAATCCCAGGGCGTTGCCCTGGGCTGTTTTGTATATGCCCTTCAGGCAATGCATTCTTATTTTTCAAATACTCAGGTTGAAACCATAGGCAAAGAATGAATTTACAAATGATCTGGATTCATCTATTGTCCCCTGCTTTAGCTGGGGCATCCAAAAATATTCAAAATTGGACAATCAATAGAATTCAATATCCTCTGGATGAAAATAGATGATGAAATTTAAAAATCCTCTGCCTAAAGCCAGAGGCAAAGAATGAGGCAATGCTTAGAAACATCAAAGAATCATCACAAAATATGGATACAATGATTCTCATGATTTTTTGTCCCCTGCTTCAGCTGGGGCAAGCAAACAAATATCTAAAAATGCTTCAAAATCCTCTGGCTAAAGCCAGAGGCAATGGATGAATTTACAGATGATCCAAATTCATCTATTGTCCCCTGCTTTAGCTGGGGCTAACACACATCTACGTCCCATCCCTCCCAATTCCTGTAAGGCACATCATACCAACACTAAACCATTGGAAAATAGAATATTTTTTTTTGATTTTATCGTATTTCTCCTTAGGTTTATTAGTCAAGTATTCAATCAATTATCAGGTTTTCAATCTAATTTTAAATACAAATCAACAGGCATGAATAAAATAGTAATATCAATCCTTCTTGCTTTGTTCTCCTTATCGGGATTTACCCAGGAACTGGATGTGAAAAAATGGGTGCAGGAAGCCGATGAAAAAATGAGAGGTACGTCGAGCAAGTCTAATTTCAGCATGACCATTCAAAGAAAATCGTGGTCGCGAACCATCGAAATGAAGGCCTGGAGCATTGGCAATGACTATTCTCTAATGTACATCGTATCTCCGGCCAAGGAAAAAGGACAGGTTTTTCTGAAACGTGCTAATGAAATGTGGAACTGGATTCCCAGCATTGAGCGGATGGTGAAAATTCCGCCTTCGATGATGATGCAATCATGGATGGGATCGGATTTCACCAATGATGATTTGGTAAAAGAATCGTCGCTGGCAAAAGACTATACTCACAAACTGCTTGCTGAAGAACAACAACAAGGTTTTGATTGTTATAAGATTGAATTGATTCCTACTGAAGATGCTCCGGTTGTTTGGAGTAAAATTTACATGTGGATCAGCAAAAAAGAAAAACACTGGCTGCGGGCTGAATATTACGATGAAGATGAAACATTAGTGAAATATGAAGTCTTGTCGGATATAAAAATGGTTGACGACAGAGAAATGCCTACCCGTTTGGAGATGATTCCTGCGGATGAGGAGAATCAGAAAACAATTCTGATTTATGGCGAAACCGAATTTGATATTCCACTGAAGGAATCGTTTTTCTCTATTCAAAACATGAAACGAATTAGATAGTTCAGAAGGCTTGATCAATCGAAATATGAGAACAAATTTAAAACTGGCCTGGCGAAATCTTTGGCGAAACAGAAGGAGAACCTTAATTACTGTAGCCTCTATCTTTTTTGGGGTTATGCTATCGGCCTATATGACCTCGATGCAAGAGGGTTCGTATACGAAAATGGTTGATATTGTGGTGAAATTTTACTCGGGATACATGCAGGTGCATCATGAGGATTATTGGGAAAACAAAAGCATTAACAACACCTTCGAATACAATCAGGAATTGGTAGACGAGCTGCTCGCCAACAAAGATGTTGAATTTGTTTTTCCAAGATTGGAATCTTTTGGTCTGGCCTCATCAAAAGAACTGACAAAAGGGGCCCTGATTTTTGGCATCGATCCATTGGGCGAAAATCAGCTAACCAAAATTGCCGATAAAGTCAGGTCAGGAAAATATTTGGAAGCAAAAGATGAGGGAGTATTGATGGGTGATGGCCTGGCGAAGTATTTACAGCTAAGTGTAAACGACACTTTGGTGATCATCAGTCAGGGATACCACGGAGTGAGTGCGGCAGAAAAATTCCCAATCCGTGGCATTATTAAACATGTATCGCCCGAGCTGAATAAAACAATTGTGTACATGAGTCTGGCGAAATGTCAGGATTTTTTTAGCGCTGAAGATCGCCTGAGTTCCCTGGTAATTAATGTGGCCAACAATGATGTAATGAAACGTGCTTTTCATGATCTGAAAAAGAAAATAAAAGCGCCCTACTCTATTATGAGTTGGGAAGAAATGCAGCCTGAGGTAGTACAACAAATTGAAAGTGATCGTGCCGGCGGTGTAATCATGAAAGCAATACTGTACATCGTTATTGCATTTGGAATTTTAGGTACCATCATGATGATGATCATGGAAAGAAGACGCGAATTTGGTGTTATGGTTGCCATTGGGATGCGAAAAGGCAAATTGGCAAGTGTCATTTTTTTCGAGACTCTTTTTATTGGTCTATTAGGCATACTTTCCGGTTTGCTGGTCAGCTATCCTTTATTGCTGCTGCAAAGTGCCAATCCGATACCTCTTACCGGACAAGCAGCTCAACTGATGGAAGAATTCGGTTTTGAACCCTACATGTTCTTCTCAACCTCGTGGCACGTATTTAGCCAGCAAGCCATTAGTGTATCTGTCATTACCCTGATAATTGCCATTTATCCGGTAATTTCGATATTCCGATTTAAAGTAATAGATGCCTTGAAAGCTTAGGACAGGGAAAACAGTCGAACGGTCAAACGGTCGGAAAGTCAAACAGTGAAACAGTCGAACGGTCGAACGGTCGAACGGTCGAAAGTAATAAATGATAATTAATACGTTAGTTGATAAATAGGAACTAATTAACAAGGACCAGAAAGATATGATCAGATCAGTAGCATGGAGAAATATATGGCGCAGTCCGCTTCGTTCAGGAATCATTATTGCTGCAATAAGTGTTGGCATGTCGGCAGGTGTTTTTACCACAGCTTTTACCAAAGGGTGGATGAATCAGCGACTCGAAGCAGGGGTTGAGACCGAGGCTTCGCACATACGAATTCAACAGCCCAAATTTGGAGAGAATTACGATTTGAAAGAGTCCATTCCGAACAGCGAATTGGTAGTGAATGAGATTTCTAAATTGGATCACGTTAACGGAATCAGTCCGCGAATTGTGATTCAATCGATGGTTGCCTCAGCCGAAACAGGAACGGGTGTTAAAATTATTGGAATCGATCCGGAAAAGGAAAAAACCGTTACCAATCTGCACTCTAAATTATCCGAAGGAAAATACTTCGAAGGAGTGAAGAGAAATCCGATCCTAATTGGAGCCAAATTGGCTAAAAAACTGAAGGTGAAAATGAGGTCGAAGGTCGTAATTACCGTTCAGGATGCATCGGGAAATATTACAGGAGGAGCGTTTAGAGTATGTGGCATATTCGATATTACCAGTGGTATGTTCGAAGAAACAAATGTTTTTGTACGCAAAACTGATTTGGCCCGACTCTTGGATCTTGAGAGTAGTGTGTCGCACGAAATACTGGTGCATTTGGATGATACGGAACTGATCGATCAGCAAAGCCTGCTGCTAAAGAACAAGCATAAAAATTTATTGGTTCAGACCTGGAAAGAATCCATGCCCGAATTGGGTTATATCAATGAAATTGGGAATCTGTATATCTATATTTTTGTCATCATCATCCTGTTGGCTTTGGGATTTGGAATTGTTAACACCATGCTCATGGTAATTCTTGAACGCATAAAAGAACTGGGGATGCTAATGGCAATAGGAATGAGTAAGGCCCGAATATTTGGCATGTTAATGCTGGAAACCGTTCTGCTTACTTTCACAGGAGGATTTACAGGTATTCTTATTGGCCTGGCTGCCTCGTACGCCACAATGGAAAAAGGAATTGACCTGTCGAGTTATGCAGCAGGTCTCGAAGATATGGGATACAGTTCACATATCTATCCGGTAATTGAATTGGAAACGCTGGTTACCATTGCCATTCTGGTACTAATTACCGGAATTGTTGCCTCTATATATCCAGCAAGAAAAGCTTTAAAATACAATCCTGCTGAAGCGATAAGAACTGAGTAATTGGGTTAATATACACTTTAAAAGAACGTGAAATGAATATCATAGAAATTACCAACCTGCATAAAATATACAACGACTCTGAAGTAAAAGTACATGCCGTAAACGATGTTAGCCTTAGTTTTGAAGAAGGTGAATTTGCGGCTATTGTTGGACCTTCCGGCTCGGGGAAATCCACTTTACTAAACATGCTTGGTGGTCTCGATGAACCTACCGAGGGTAAAATACTGATCGACAATACTGATTTAAGTGAGTTAAAATCTTCTGATTTGATTAAATTCAGAATGCAGAACATTGGTTTTGTATTTCAGTCTTACAACCTGATTCCGGTTTTAACGGCTAAGGAGAATGTGGAATTCATCATGCATTTGCAAAATCGCCCAAAGATGGAACGCGAAGAAAGAACCATGGAGTTATTAAGTGCCGTTGGTTTAGAAGGGCGCGAAAACAGTCGTCCGAATAAGCTTTCCGGCGGACAGCAACAGCGTGTGGCAGTGGCAAGAGCCTTGGCATCGAAACCAAAATTTGTTTTGGCTGATGAACCAACTGCGAATCTGGATTCAAAATCGACCGAGAATCTCTTGGAAATCATGGAAGACCTGAACAAAAAAGAGCACATCACATTTATCTTTTCAACCCACGATCAAAGAGTTGTGAACAAGGCACACAGGATAATTACAATTGAAGATGGAAAAATAATTAGTGATGAACGTAAAAAATAAAAAGAGTCTGATTCAATAAAATAGTACCCCTTAACATGAAAAAAAGCGCCCTTATCCTTCTCTTTTTTCTTCCAATTCTTTCCTATTCGCAAGAACGCAAGTGGAATCTGGATGGTTATGTGAAAGATCTGTATATGTTTTATCACCCCGAACAGGCACCAATAGGGCCAAAGCTTCCAAATTTTCACTCAAATACCATTCACAACCGGTTAAATTTTAATTGGTTTGCCACCGATAAAATAAACTTTACCGCAGGCATGAGAAATCGGCTGATTATGGGGAACATCGTGAGTGATATTCCCAATTACAGATCAACTGTTGATACGGATAAAGGCTATGCTGATTTATCGTGGATAAGTGCTTATTCTGACAAATGGTTTTTGCATTCGATAGTCGACAGGGCTTATATGGATTATACCGAAGGCGATTGGCAGTTTCGAATTGGGCGTCAGAGAATCAATTGGGGAATCAGCAAGGTTTGGAATCCCAATGATGTTTTCAATAGCTTTTCTTATTTCGATTTTGACTACGAAGAACGTCCCGGCAGCGATGCTATCAATATCAGACATTATTTGGGCGTTACGTCTTCGATGGAACTGGTATTTAAAATGGCAGACAATTCCAGTGAAATGGCTTTGGCTGCAATGTACCGGTTCTCGAAATGGAATTATGATTTCCAATTATTATCCGGCTGGGTTGGCGACGATTACATGCTTGGTGGCGGATGGTCCGGAGATATAATGGGTGGCGGATTTCGTGGTGAAATATCTTACTTCAGCCCGCGTTCAACCCATAATAACTCCAAAGAAGCAACGGCAGCATCATTATCTTACGACTACACCCTGCAAAATAGCCTTAGCCTTTCGATTGAAGGTCTGTTCAACAGCAAGGGAAGCACAAAAGATGCGCTAGGTTCAAATGTTATTTTTGACCAAAACTTGTCAGCAAAAATGCTTTCCAGAGCGAAGTATTCTATTTTCGGGCAGGCCGCATTGCCGGTAACTCCTCTTTTTTCAGCCAGCTTTTCAACGATTATCAATCCATCGGATCATTCCTATTACCTCAATCCTACGTTTAGCTATTCTCTTAGCGAGAACATAGAGCTAATGCTGACAACTCAATTATTTTTTGGCAAGGATGGAAGTGAATTTGGGGATATTGGTCAAGTAGCCTTTGGAAGGTTGCGATGGAGTTTTTAATGGATTGATAAGTTGTGCATTCGAAGGAATGTGAGTTTATCCCAGTAACTACGCTGAAATTTTATTTTCCCATCGATAACATGAAAGAAACTGCAACCGCGCAAACCCAGCGGATCTTTCCATTCTAAAATAGCCCACTGCCCATCTTCAAAAATATTTTCAACAACACAGGTCATGTCTGCAAGCGCAAATTCTCTGGCAAACATTTCTCGAATGGCCTCCTTACCTTCAACCGGATCTTGTGTTACCTGATGGTTGACAGCATCTTCATCATAGAATTCTGCTATTTATTCGACCCATTTTCGACTAACTGTTTTGGTTTCATCTGCTATGATAATTACATTGACAATATAATTGCGGACACGCCATGGCATGTCCCTACGATTCCCATTCCGATTTCAGTATCGACATCACAAACTTGTCATGATACTCACCATTGCGAAGCGCTGCTTCCCTATATCGACCTTCCATAACAAAACCTGCCCGCTCGTATGCTTTTACGCCAGCAGTATTGGGTACCGAAACACTCAGCATGATTCGGTTCAATCCCAATTCTTCAAAACCCATTTTCACAATCATTTGGGTTACTTGGGTACCAATTCCCTTTCCCCAATAGTTTTTATCACCAATAAAAATGAAATATTCTCCCGATTTGTTGATCTTCGACATTCCTGAAATTCCTGCGTAACCCACAAATACACCATCCACAAAAATTCCATGATTACTATTCCTGCTATCACTTATTGCTTGCAGATACCAATCTTTAATCTGTTGATCGGTTTTCATTCCCTGAAATATTGATAAGGAATAAATTATTGCTTCCTCATCTCTTATCCATTTGTAAAATGGAGGGAGGTTTTCGGGGGTAAGTGGTTTTAGTGTGATCATCTTTTTTCTAAATAAACTCTACCTAAAAGCAGAGATAATTAATAATTAAAATATTGCTTTAAATAATATCATTTGTCCCCTGCTTCAGCTGGGGCAATTGAACATCTCAAAATCTTTAAACAAAATAAATGATTAAATACTTACTTCCAAATCCTCTGACTAAAGCCAAAGACAATGGATGAATAATCATCGCTTAAACAACATCATTTGTCCCCTGCTTCAGCTGTGGTAATTGAACAGCTCAAAATCTTTAAACAAAATAAATGATGAAATACTTACTTCCAAATCCTCTAGCTAAAGCCAAAGACAATGGATGAATAATCATTGCTATGAACAACATCATTTGTCCCCTGCTTTAGCTGGGGCAATTGAACAGCTCAAAATCCGTAAACAAAATAAATGATCAAATGCTTACAAATCCTATGGCTAAAGGCAATGAATGAATAATCATCGCTTTAAACAACATCATTTGTCCCCTGCTTCAGCTGGGGCAATTGAACATCTCAAAATCCTTAAACAAAATAAATAATGAAACTCCTACAAATCCTCTGGCTAAAGCCAAAGGCAATGGATGAATAATCATCGCTTTAAACAACATCATTTGTCTCCTGCTTTAACTGGGGAAATTGAACATCTCAAAAATTCTCAAACAAAATAAATGATCAAATACTTACTTACAAATCCTCTGGCTAAAGCCAAAGGCAATAGGTTGAGCTAATTCTTCATTCTTCTACCACCTCACCGTAAACACGGTCTCTCCCACTTTCGAACGGCAAAGCAGGCTTCCTCCATGGGCACGCATTATTTGACGGGAATAACTCAAGCCAATACCCGATCCATTTTCTTTTGTGGTAAAAAAGGGAATAAAGATTTCATCTGCAATTTCATCATCAATACCATGGCCATTGTCGCTTACCCTGATTTCGGTAATTTCACCCTTTTTAATTGAGGTCACAGATATATTTGCGTTGCCATTGAGATCAGAGGCTTGTCCGTTGAAAGCTTCAGCTGCATTTTTCACCAGATTAATAATTACCTGAACCATCATTTGTTCATCAGCAATAAAAGAATAATTTTTAGCTGGAGGTATTAGTTTCAGATTCCCGGTAAAGCTCTCTCTTATGGGTGATAACAGAATATTCAAACGGTCGAAAAAAGAATGTGCATCAATGGTATCCAACTTGGGGTCCGGCGCTTTGGACAATACCCGATATGATTGTACAAATCGAATCAATGCTTCACTCATTTCGGTAATCACACCCAATCCGTTAATGGTTTTTTCTACATGAATATCCTCCGACACATCAGATATGGCTCCCAATTTCTGTTCCCAAATTCTTTGTAAGGATTGAGAAATAGAAGTAACCGGAGCCAATGAATTCATTATTTCGTGACTCAGTACTCTAATCAATTTTACCCAGGCATCAATTTCTTTTCGTTCCAGTTCTCCCCGGATATCCTGTAAGGTAATTAGCTTCACATCTTCATTCTCCAGACGAATTACCGAACATCTCGAAATTACCTGTATCCTTTCCTTTTTCAAGATCAAATCCAATACTTTTTTCTGGCGGTTTTTTAGCTCAGAAAGACCTAAAGTGAATTTTGAATCGACTTGATTGAGCTGCTTAATATGAGTAAAAGTTTTTAATCCGAGCAATTCCAAAGCAGCCGAATTCACATCGGTAACATAACCCTCTCCGGTAAGTACCACAACTCCGGTTGCAATGTTTTGAAGGATCTCTCCAAAATATTTCTCCTTAATTTTGCTTTTCACCTGCACCTCCTGCAAAATTCCATTGAGCTCATTCAAACTTTGATGCAATTCGTTAATAATCGCATTACCTGTTTTAATTGGAAAACGTAAGGTGGTGTCTTCATTTTTTATGGCCTGAACAAAATAGTTCATCTGCCTGTGCGTTTTATTCAGAAAACGCACAAATTGGAATACCAAAACAATTTCGGTCAAGAGAATTGGCAAAGCCATATAATAGGATGCCTGTGAAAGAAAATAGCCAATTAGCACTGCGAAAAAAATCACAAAACCAAGACGTAGAAACAAAGCTGAATTGTAATGTCTATAAGCCATACTTCTTAATTTTATTGTATAAAGTTTGACGTGTTACTCCTAACTGAGCCGATACAGCAGACAAATTACCCATTTGCTTTTCGATTGCCCCCAGAATCACCTGTTTCTCCATATCTTCCAGTGTTCCTCCATAAGCATCCACAGCCGAAAACTCATCCATTTTAAAAACAAAATCTCTTGTCCCAATCAGATGAGTATCACTAAGAATTACAGCCTTTTCTATCGCATGCTGCAATTCACGTACATTTCCGGGCCACCGGTACGCTTGTAGTTTTGCAATTGCATCTGACGAAATGCTTAAACCCTTTTTATTGTATTTTTCCACATACAGATTTACAAAAA
Source organism: Labilibaculum antarcticum (assembly GCF_002356295.1). NCBI lineage: Bacteria > Pseudomonadati > Bacteroidota > Bacteroidia > Marinilabiliales > Marinifilaceae > Labilibaculum > Labilibaculum antarcticum. The sequence goes on from NZ_AP018042.1 coordinate 1,782,832, forward strand.
ACTCAACCAGTTCAGGAATATCAGCGATACGATCGCGCAAGGGTGGTAATTCAATTTGAATGGTATTTATCCGGTACAGTAAATCCTCCCTGAAACGGCCTTCTCCTATCATTTTTGCCAAATTGCAATTGGTCGCACAAACCAATCTCAAATCAATATCAACAGGCAAGTTTTCACCCAATCGGGTTAGTGCCCTGTTCTCCAAGACCGATAATAATTTCGCCTGCATTGGCATGGATAAATTTCCAATTTCGTCAAGAAAGAGTGTGCCTTCATTTGCGGCTTCAATTTTTCCCATCCGATCTGTTCCTGCATCGGTGAATGCTCCTTTTTTGTGACCGAACAATTCACTCTCGAACAAATTTTCAGCAATAGATCCCATATCGACGGTAACCATCACATTTTGGCTTCGGTTTGAAAGGCGATGAATCTCCCTGGCAACCAATTCCTTTCCGGTTCCATTTTCTCCGGTAATCAGGATATTCGCATTGGTTACGGCAACTTTCCGAACCATATCCATTACTTTTTCCCAAGCTGATGATGTGCCAATTATGTGGTTTTTGTTTCGGTTTATCTCAGCAATGAGTTCACTTTCCTTTAAACGAAGATTCTTCACCTCTTTTCGGGAACGACTTAGCTTCCAAGCCATCTCGATAGTGGTCAGCATTTTTTCGTTCTCCCATGGTTTCAATACAAAATCGACAGCTCCCGAGCGAACTGCTTTTACAGCCAACTCAACATCTCCGTAAGCGGTAATCATCACAACACTCATTCCCGAATTGTATTCCAAAATTTGATTCAACCAATAAATTCCTTCATTTCCGGTATTGATTCCTGCTTTAAAATTCATATCCAAAAGCACAACATCGTAATTGTCTTCTTTCAACTCCGATAGCAAAGCATTTGGGCTCGATAAGCATTTCACTTTTTTACAGCTTCCATTCAACAACAAATCCAAAGCACTCAGAATGCTTTTATTATCATCGACAATTAAAATTTTGGCTTCTTTCATATTTTTTTGAGTAACTAGTTATTAGTACAAAGTATTTAGAAATCATACCGATTATTTAGTTGTATTATAGCCGATTACACTTTTCAACTTTAAATACCCCAAACTTTTCCGGAATGATAGTAGATCTAAAATGAGAAACTCATTTACTCAATCCAAGTTCACTCATTTACTTTTCAGATCTAAAGTAGAAAGCTTTTCAAAAAATTAGACAACGATTGTCCATTTTTTTTACACTCCAATTTCATCACCACAACACAAACATCTATTAATATGTCATTTACAAGCCTTGGCACAGGTTTGGATATAGAATGAATAAATAACAGATATTATTATTCTGATAAATTTAAAGAATCGCTTAAAAATGTCAATGGATCGTAAAATAGAAGTGAAGAAAGGTTTTAAAACCAAACATATTTATATCCTGATTGGGATCATCTTTCTTGGTTTTTTAGTGTGGTTGCTATTGAGCAGTTCCACCTCTACCTATCGTGCCGAGCTCGATAAACTTACCATCGCAGAAGTATCGCAGGCTGAGTTTAAGGATTACATTTCGATTATTGGAACCGTTGAACCTAAAACGACCATTTACATGGATGTTGAAGAAGGTGGAAAAGTTGTTGAGAAACTAATTGACGAAGGTGAATTGGTGAAAAAAGGCGATGTAATTCTTAGGCTGATCAACAACGATCTTAAACTGCAAATTCTCAATACCGAATCGTCACTTGCCTATCAGGCCAATGAGTTGCGAAATACGCTGATTAATATGGAACAGCAGAAAATCAGCAACAAACAACAAATACTTAGCATCGACACCGATATCATCAGACAAAAAAGGAATTACGAACAGAACCTGCTCTTTTTCGACAAAGGATTTGTTTCGAAAGAAATCTACCTAAGATCGAAGGAAGATTATGACTTACTCCTACAAGATCGTCAGTTACGATATCAGCGCATGATTCAGGATTCAATCTTTCGGGAGAATCAGAAAATACAAATGAACAGCAGTCTAAATAATATGAAACAGAACCTTGAAATGGTTCGGGACCGACTGGAGAATTTGAATATAAAAGCTCCGGCTGATGGTCAGCTGGGAAGTTTGGATATCGAAATCGGTCAATCAATTGATCGGGGCGAGAGAATCGGACAGCTTCATATTCTGAACAATTTTAAGGTGGCTGCCGAAGTCGACGAACATTATATTGACCGGGTTCGCCGCAATTTAGCTGCTTCATTGCTGCGGCACGATCAGGAGTTTATTCTGAAAGCTAAAAAAGTATATCCGGAGGTTCGGGATGGTCGTTTTAAGGTAGATCTGATTTTCGATGGAAAATCTCCGGAGAAATTACGCACCGGACAAACCTATCACATCAAGCTGGAATTGGGACAACCGACTGATGCCTTGCTCCTAACACACGGAGGATTTTTCCAAAGCACTGGCGGGCAATGGGTATTTGTTTTGGATGAATCGGGGCGCTTTGCCACCAGGCGAAACATTAAAATCGGCAGACAAAATTCTCAATATTTCGAAGTGTTGGAAGGTCTTCAGGCAGGTGAGAAAGTAATTACTTCGAGCTACGATACTTTCGGAGACAATGAGCGGATTGATTTTAAATAATGCTCCTGTATTGAACTTAAAAAAACGAATGCGTAAATTACACATAAAAATAAATTCAAAAATTAGATAGCTATGATTAACACAGTAAACCTAAGCAAAGTATTTAGAACCGATGAAATTGAAACTTTGGCTCTTAACAGTGTAAATCTGAAAATCAACAAAGGCGAATTTGTTGCCATTATGGGCCCATCGGGTTGCGGGAAATCTACCCTTATGAACATTCTGGGTTTGCTCGATAATCCTTCGGAAGGACAATACACTTTCGACAACACCGAAGTGGCAGGTTTAAAAGAAGGTCAGCGAACCGATTTACGAAAAGGAAACATTGGTTTTGTATTTCAAAGTTTTAACCTGATTGATGAGTTGAATGTATTCGAAAATGTGGAAATGCCCTTGGTTTATCAGCGCATCAGCAGCAAAACCCGCAAAGAAATGGTGAATAAAGTGTTGGAACGCATGAACATGAGTCACCGTGCAAAACATTATCCTCAGCAACTATCAGGTGGACAGCAGCAACGTGTGGCCATTGCCCGTGCAGTGGTTTCCAACCCAGGATTAATCCTTGCCGATGAGCCAACAGGTAATCTGGACTCAAAAAACGGTCAGGAAGTAATGGAACTGCTTACCGAACTGAACCGCGAAGGAACAACAATCATCATGGTGACTCACTCCATTCAAGATGCCGGCTATGCCCACCGAATCATTAATCTATTTGATGGAAAAGTTGTTATGGAAGAGAGTTTGGTGGGTGAGCATTCTTTATAGCCCCAAATTTTACGTGCAAAACAGAACTCAGCTGGTGGATATTTGCCTTGGCAGGAATCATTGCAATAGGAATTACACTGCTTACCGTTTCGTTTCAATCGTGGAGAGCGGCTACAAGGAATCCTGTGGAGAGTTTGAGGTACGAATAAATAAAAAAGAAAATTATGCTTTGGTATCATTTAAAATTATCCGTTTTACGCCTGCTTAAGAATAGAGCTTTTTCTGCAACCAACATACTGGGTCTCAGCATTGGAATTGCTTCCTTTTTTGTCTTGTTCATTCATGTGCAAAACGAAAAAAGCTACGATAAGCATATCAACGATCATCAGAATATTTACAGGGTAATTTCTACCCCATCGCACATAGATGATCCATGGGCTAGAAGTTTAGGATTTATAAAGGAAGCCTCTTCCAATTTTCCGGAAGTAGAAGACGCAACACAATTTTCACATTGTCCAGTAGGAACCATTAAAATACATGAACAAATCGTATCACAAAAGGATATTTTATCGGTCGATACCAATTTCATGAACCTATTTGGTATTGAAAGCCTTATTGGTAACCTATCTGAAATTACAAAACCCAATGTTGCCTTTATTTCAGAACGATTTGCAAAAAAATATTTTGAAAATAAAAACCCAATCGGACAATACATTGATGTTGAGCGCTTGCAATACGGTAGAGACTTTGGGAAATATGAAATTATTGGTATCGTTAAAAACACACCCATCAAAACTCATTTTAATTGCGAAATTCTACTTTCTCAAAAAGGCTCCCTTGAAGAACGTTATACCTCTTTAACAGAAAGAAAAACTCAATGGGTTTACAACTACCTAAAATTGAAAAAAGGAGTTTCGCCTTCCATTGTTGAAGAAAAAATCCTCAATACATTCAATAATTCAAGCTTTAGACAAACCCGAGGACCTAAAGATTACAAATTCAAGCTTGTAAAGCTTACCGATATTCACTTAAAATCCAATTTCAGATTTGAATTAAAAGAAAGCAACACAAAAATAAACATCAATTTATTCACAATAGTTGCCCTGGTTATATTACTAATTTCACTAATCAATTTTGTTAGCTTAATCACAGTAAACCTCTTCAAAAGGTCAAAAGAATTTGGACTGAAATCATCAATCGGAGCTCACAGAAAACACTTATTGACTCAGGTTCTTATTGAAGTACTTCTTCTTTGTTTCTTATCAGTCATCATCTCCTTATTTCTGATTGAAATAATAACACCTTACATTAATAATTTCTATGAAATTCAATTCGATGTTTTCTATTCCGAACCGATAATTTATACGGCAGCATTGGCTGTTCTACTATTTAGTGGGATTTTAAGTATTCTTTTTGTGCGCTTTTTTATTTTAAACAATAATTCAACCAGTGATATTATTAAAGGCCACACATCTTTAAGTGGCAGGCACATTTTACAACCATTAATGATTTTTCAAATCATGATCGTAATTGTGCTCATTTCATCTGCAATTTTGGTCAACAAACAAATCTCATACCTGCTCGATAAACCTCTTGGCTTTGCAAAAAACAATATTGTTGTTCTTAAGCTGACCGATTTTTCGAAAGACCCCAATGTATTTGCCAATGAGCTAAGAAAAAAATCACTCATCGAGTCAGTTGGGTTCACTATGCAACATTTTGGATATCCCACACAAACCATTTCACTGGAAGGTTTTGGGATTGAAGGAACCGCTGAAATGTCGATGGCTAATTATGATTTTTTGAAAACCATGAACATTCCATTTATTCATAACTACATCAATATTTCAAAAGATACTATCGAAGGAATGGTGATCAACGAACACCTGTACAAAAGATTGATGGAAAAACACCAAACTCTTGAGGATATGAATTCATACCGATCAGGAATACCTTTGGAGGCTGATCAGAGAAGAGTTGATATCATAGGAGTTGTGGCAGATTTCAATTATAGTTCTGCACACGATCAAATTGGCGACTATATTTTCATTATTGATGAATCCCGAAGCAGAGGCAGATTTATTCATGTTAGAGTATCTCTAGGGAATATAAGAACAGCAATGAGCAGTATTCAGGAAGAGTGGCAAAAACACTATCCCAACCAAAAAATGGACTACTTCTTTATGGATGATAAAATTGCACAGCAATACAAATCGGAGAACATTCTTAAACGAATTTTAATGAGTTTCTCTATCCTTGGCATTATCATCGGAATACTCGGAATTAGTGCACTCTCCTATTTTACCTCCGAACAACGAACCAAAGAAATAGGCATCCGTAAGGCAAATGGCGCTAAAACTCGCGAAATCATAACAATGCTAAACAAAGGATTTGCAAAATGGGTCGCTATTGCCTTCGTTTTGGCCTGCCCCATTGCCTGGTATGCCATGCACAAATGGCTCGAAAATTTTGCCTACAAAACAGAACTCAGCTGGTGGATATTTGCCTTGGCAGGATTAATAGCCATGGGAATTGCACTGCTTACGGTTTCGTTTCAATCCTGGAGAGCGGCAACAAGGAATCCTGTGGAGAGTTTGAGGTACGAATAATAACTATAATCCCTGAATAAAAGAAGATCTTAAAAATAGAGTATTTATAACACAGACAGTTACATGTTAAGTATTAAACTGATTATACGCCAACTGTTACGTAGCCGTAATATAAGTTTCTTTAAACTCCTTTCTTTAGTGATTGGGTTTACGGTTTCGTTTCTCATTTTTACACATATAGCCTATCAATTTACCTATGATGATTTTCATGCAGATGGTGATCAAATTTATCGTATTGGTTGTTTGTGGAACAATGATGGAATGGTAGATGATTCGCCTATCATCATTGCTCCTTTGGCAACAGCTTTAAAGGACAATATTCCTGAAATAGAAAACTATGCCTTGATAAAGAATTGTGGCAAAATGAGTTTCTCAACTATTGAAAATCATTTTTCCGAAACCTGTATCTACGCAGATTCAACTTTCTTTAACTTTTTTAGTTTTCCGATAATTAAGAAATCAACAAAATATGAATTGAGAGGCGCACACACTGTGATGATTTCAGAAAGTGTTTCGAAGAGATTTTTTGGAGATAAAGAAGCCGTGGGACAGCTAATCTATGATTCTAATAATAAAGCTTATCAGGTGGAGGGTGTTTTTGCAAATATTCCATCAAACAGTCATCTACAGTTTGATATTGCAATTTCATTTGAAACAATACGTGCAGAAAAAAAGTACTACACGGGTTGGGATGGTGGCGATAGTTTCACTGGCTACATCAAAACAATTCCTAATGCAAAGATTGCTGATATCGAATCAAAAATACCCAAAGTTATTGGTAAATATCTTGACACAAGTAAGGATGAAACCAGCAATCAAACTGAAACTTTCTATTTTCAAGAGTTGAAGGACGTTAACATTCGATATGATATCTACAAGAAGAATATCTTGATGATTTTGACCGCAGTAGGTGGTATTATTATTATCATCTCAGTTTTGAACTATGTTTTACTTTCTTTATCGTCTTTTCAAAAGAATTTATCTAAGCTCGGTGTTCAACAGTGTTTTGGAGCATCTAAAAAACAAATTATAAGCACTGTGGCTGCAGAGCATATCGGCTTTGTGGCTTTTGCGGTGCTGACTTCTATTGTCTTATTAGCTCCCTTATCAAAATTCACGAGTCATTACTTGAACTGGACCAACCCAATTGATTTTAACAGCTATTCTATATTCTTTGTGAGTGTTATTATTTGTCTGGGACTTTTGCTTTCTGTTGGCTTGCCCATATTAAAGCTATATAGACTTAAGTTTCAATTAATGAATACTAAGACGGATAGCAGCATCGAATCAAAGGGAAAAAAAATACTACTAACTGCACAAATGACAGGTGTAATTACTTTGCTTATTATGCTTTTGTTTGTTTTTCGTCAGTTACAACATATCGAGCATATCGATATGGGATATCGAACAAAAGGGTTGGCTTACATTGAGATGACTGGCGATGAAGCTAGAAAGAATTGTACGAAACTTTTGGATGAGTTAAGAAAGCAGTCTTTTGTAAATGATGTTAGTGCTTCAACCGATCTTCTTTTAAATTGGTTGAGTGGCAATAGTTATACGATACCAAGTGAAAGAGATAAGTATCATATCAGCCGTTTTCTTCATGTCGATCGATACTTTTTCAAGGCTCTAGAAATGAAAATGGCAAAAGGCATGGACTTCTCCTCATTTTCAGAGAATGATCAACAAATTGTTGTTATCAACCAAAAGTTGGCTGAGCAGATGAATTGGGATAATCCTGTAGGCAAAACAATTATTGATAATAATGATAAAGAGTTTAGAGTTGTAGGAGTAACATGTGATTTTGTAATGGCTTCGGCACATGTGGAAAACATGCCGTGTGTTTTTTACAAACTACCAGAGCAGTACATACCTCAACATGCTAATTATATTACAATTAATCTCAATAAAAATACGACATCACAACAATTAGATGATCTAAAGAATTTGCTGACTGTTATATCCCCAGATTATCCACTAAATCTATCCTTTTATGATATTCGTTTAGCACATCGATATGAAACGGAGAGGGAATTGCGAAAATCAATTTCCCTATTTAGTTTACTTGCTATCATTCTTGCAATAATAAGTCTTGTAGGATATATATCTCACGAAATTAATTTACGGACCAAAGAAATTGGTATCCGAAAAGTAAACGGAGCCAAAACATTTGAAGTAATCCATCTGTTGAATGTCAATTTCTTGACTTGGATTGCAATAGCCTTCATAATTGCATGCCCCGTATCCTGGTATGCTGTTAGCCTGTGGCTCGAGAATTTTGCCTACAAAACAGAACTCAGCTGGTGGATATTTGCCTTGGCAGGATTAATAGCCATGGGAATTGCATTGCTGACGGTTTCGTTTCAATCGTGGAGAGCGGCTACAAGGAATCCTGTGGAGAGTTTGAGGTACGAATAAAAAATAATTACAGATCACCTATCAAAAATATAAAACAACATGAATCTATCCTTTTTTGCCTATCTGTTTAAAAGTGCTTTAAAGTTTATTTTTACGGATAAAAAAATTCTTTTCATTAAGATTTTTGGTCTAACAATAAGTCTTGCAGTCTCTTTACTCATTTTTAGCTACGTTTATTTTGAACGAAGCTTTGATCAGTTTCATGAGAATTCTGAAAATATTTATCGGGTTGAAAGTAACTTTTACGAAGGAGATGAACTTACTGCGCAATGGGGAACAAGTTCCTTTGGTTACGCCTCCGCCATGAAGGAAAACATGCCAGGAATAGAGAACTTTACAAGAATTGGCATCTATGAACAGAAGGGGGTTGTAAACTATGTGAATACCGACATTCTCTTTCGCGAAACCAAAATTACTTACTGTGAATCTTCCTTTTTTGAACTGTTTTCATTTAAACTTTTAAAGGGAAACCCTGCCACAGCACTCAGCGAAAGAGGAAAGGTTGTCATTACTGAAGAAATAGCAGAAAAATACTTCGGTAAAGAAAATCCTGTTGGCAAGCTGTTAAAATTTCGATGTCCGAGACGGGAGTTCGAATGTATCGTAAGTGGTGCTATTCAAAACTTCCCAAACAACTCGCATATCAAAATTGATTTCCTTGTGTCTTATCTCACCTTACCAAAGTGGGCACAAGAAACCTGGTATTTGCACGAGGCGTATTCTTATCTGCAATTGGCTCCTGGTACAAATCCAAATGATTTGGAAGCAGCATTCCCAAAAATGTCCGATAAATACAAGTCAAAAAAAGCTTTGCAAAACAAAATATGGGGCATTGATCTTAAGCCACTTGAAAACATTCACCTTAGCCCGCAAAAACTATACGAAAAAGAAGACAAAGCAAATAAAACCTCTTTAAATTCGCTATTTCTAATCGGAATAGCCATTCTATTAATTGCAATTATTAATCTAATAAACATTACAACTGCAAGTGCTTTAAAAAGAGCAAAAGAAGTAAGTCTCCGTAAGGTTTTTGGTGGGTATAAAAAACACCTGATTGCCCAATTTATGATGGAAACTTTTATCGTAAACTCAATCGCCATACTCTTAAGTTTACTCATCCTATTGGGAACTAAAAATATGTTCATCGCCTTTTTCGATAAAAATATCGATCTAAATTTATTTCTACTCCCATCGTTTTGGTTGAAACTACTTTTTGCGTTCATTATTGGCATTATCATTTCCGGAATATATCCATCCTTACTCCTTTCATCTTTTAATCCTACAAGTGCTTTAAGAGGTAAGTTATCTCACTCAAAAGCATCTGTATCAATCAGAAAATCGCTAGTTGTAATCCAATTCATGCTTACAATTACAATTATTATTGGGGTAATTGGAATCTCGAAACAAATCGTATACATGACCAATCAGGAATTGGGTATCGATATCAACAGCAAACTTGTAATTGAGTATCCCGGCATGACCGAAGACAGAAACACTAAGGTCGAAAACTTTAGTAAGGAAATAAAGAAGATTCCAGGAATAGAAAATGTAACTGTATCCAGTTCGGTTCCTGGAGTTGAAGCAGGATACTTTTTTGCCAACAGACGAGTTGAAGATCCCAACGGAACACAGACCTATGAAATGATTGCTTCCGATGACGAATTTATCTCAACCTACAATATTGATGTAATTGCAGGCAGGGACTACATTAGGGACTCAAAAGCCGAAGCATTCAATATACTTGTGAACAAGCAGGGAGCTAAAACTTTTGGTTTTCAAACAATAGAAAATGCTGTTGGATCAAAAATTTTGCTGGAAGGACAAAATACTCCTTACGAAATCATTGGGGTCGTTAAAAATTTCCATCAGCAATCGCTAAAAAAAGCATTTCCTCCAATCGTAATTTTTCAACATCAACAAATTAATTGGATTCCTTTAAGTTCCATTAGTATCAAATTTGGAAAGAATAACATTTCACTCCTAACAAACAAAATTAATTCAATTTGGAACAAACACTTTCCGGAAAGCACTTTTGACAGCTTCTTTTTAGATGAATTTTACGCAAAACAGTATCGACCGGAAAAAAAATTCCTGAGTATCCTAATTTGCTTTGCCATACTTTCAATTATAGTCGCCTTACTTGGCTTGTGGAGTTTAGCAATTTATGATAATAGCCTGCGAATTAAAGAAATTGGTGTCCGAAAAGTAAATGGAGCCAAAACAGCTGAGGTTCTGCTAATGATTAACAAAGATTTTTTAAAATGGGTCATTATTTCATTTATATTAGCCTGTCCAACAGCCTACTTAATAATGAACAGATGGCTAACTAATTTCGCTTACCGCACCGAATTATCATGGTGGATTTTCGCCATCGCAGGACTTTTTGCAATTTTAATCGCAGTAGGCACAGTCACCATTCAATCGTGGCGGGCCGCTACGAGAAATCCTGTGGAGAGTTTGAGGTATGAATAAACTGAATGTAGCAAGACTTAAAAGTGAAATGCAATAACAAAATTAACGAAACTATTAAAAAAAAAGAATATGGATCTTCCTCTAAACCTGACGTTAGCAATCCGAAATATCTTCAAGAAGAAGACACAATCGATAATAAGTATTTTAGGATTGGGCATTGGTGTAGGCTGTGTCTTTCTTTTGATGCTGCTTTACATCCATGAAAACTCATTCAATGGCTCCATACCAAACGAGCAATTAATCTACAGAGTGTTGCAAGGCAACGATTGTCGTACGTCATTCCCATTGGCAAATACAATTAAAGATGAAATTCCTTTGGTTGATAATTATTTTAGATATTATCAAACCGCCGATATTGAACTAAAAGATTCCCGCAATGAAATTCAACAAGATCATCGGTTTGCTTTTGCGGATGCCAGCATTTTTGATTGTCTTGGTATTCAGTTTATACAGGGAAAACCGGCCCAAACAAAATCAGATGTTTGTATCTCTCAAGCAATCGCAAAAAAATACTTTAACAGCACCGAAGTCTGCAATCAGTTTCTAAAAATTAAGCTAAACAATCAATTTATATCCTTACGGATTACGGGTATTTTCAAAAATTTCCCAGCCAATTCTACTTTTAATGCCAATTTCATTGCCGACATTGATTTAACACAAGAAGTGCTCAGTCACAATCAGAAAATGTACGGGCATTACGGACAAGAGAACGAAGAGTTTAAAGATTGGAATCACTTTCCGTTTCATAGCTACCTGCTCCTGAATCCAAAAGCAAATCCAGAAGCGATTGTTCACAATATCCAAAACTATAAAGAACGTACCAATCACGAGCAGCGTAAAACGATGGATTTTAGTTTGCAGCCAATTACCGATATCTACTTAAAATCAGCTGAGGTTAACGGAGATACATTTACGCCTGCAGGAAATTCGAAGCAGTTAATCTATTTTTTGGCCATTGCCTTGTTTATTTTACTCATCGCAATTGTCAATTACATTTTTCTTACCAAAGCAAAAATTGGTGTGCGATTAAAAGAGTTGGGAACCCAAAAAGCATTGGGAGCCTCAAGTGTTTCCATCAAAAAACAAATCTTACTCGAGTCAAATCTAATTTCCTTCATTAGCCTTGTTCCCGCTTTTTTCATTCTTGCTCTTGGTATTCCTTTTTTGAATGCAACTCTTGACCGAAGTTTGAGTTTCGAATTATTTTCGATGTGGCAGGTATGGTCCTTGTTGATTATCATTATTTTGCTTACCGGTTCTGTTGCAGGAATGGCCATTGGTATTCATGTTTCCAAAGTTTCAACCGTGCTGCTGCTTTTAGGTAAAGTTTCACAAACACCAAAAATAAAATCATGGAACAACTCCTTTCTGAGTTTGCATTTTACCATATTTATTGTTTTGATTATTGGTGTTATTACCGTAAAAAAACAGCTTCATTATGCTCAAACCGGGTCCCAAAACATTAATCCCGAAAATATAATTATCTGCGAATTAAACTCTCCTGAATTAAGCAATCAGTTTAATGTAATACAAACCGAAGTGGGCAAAATCCCCGGGGTTATGAATTCTGCCGGGTCTTCTTTTATTCCCCCCTTTAATAACTTTCTTCCTGTAAATTTGCAATACGAAAATGAAAGAATTCAATTTGACGGATTGATTATGGGTGAGGGCATGATCGAACTTCTAGAGCTTACTATTATGGAAGGAGAAAGTTTTGGAAACTTCCGCACCGATCAAACGGAAATGATTTTTAATGAGTCGGCAGCCAAGAAATATAATCTGAAAGCAGGTGAAATATTTAATGGATGCTATGTAAAAGGAATCGTAAAAGATTTTAATGCTCACTCTTTGAGACGAATGATTCAACCCATGGTTATTCTTCAACAAGACCCTAAAAAAATGAGTCTGTTTGCCATCAAAACAACAGGCAAAAATGATAAGACAATTACAGAGTCTGTTCAAAAAATATTTAAAGAGATTTCTCCAGATAAAATGGTAAGAGTCTATTCTCTTTCGGATCAGATTACAGAATTCTACCAAACAGAACAACAACAGGCAAAACTAATCAGTGCCTTCTCCCTGCTTGCAATTGTGCTTTCGGTAATGGGATTATTAGGAATGGTACTTAACACCATCTCCATAAAAACAAAAGAAATCGGTATCCGAAAAGTGAACGGAGCTAAAACCTACGAAATAATAAGCATGCTAAACAAAGAATTTGCAAAATGGATAGTCATCGCATTTCTTATTGCATGCCCCATAGCCTTTTACGTTATGAACAAATGGCTCGAAAACTTTGCCTACAAAACAGAACTTTCATGGTGGATTTTTGCCTTGGCAGGGATTATCGCCATAGGAATTACTCTACTAACGGTTTCTTTTCAGTCGTGGAGAGTGGCAACAAGAAATCCGGTGGAATCGCTTCGTTATGAGTAAATACTATTAAAAATCCCCGGGTTAAAACCCGAGGCAAAGAATATTTCCAAATGTGACAGATAAACTTTCGTATTAAAAACAAAAAAATAATAAAAACCTCACAAATCACTTTGCCCTCTGCTTTAGCTGGGGCAATTGAACAGCTCAAAATCCCTAAACAAAATAAATGATCAAATACTTACTTACAAATCCTCTGGCTAAAGCCAAAGGCAATGGATGAATAATCATTGCTATGAACAATATCATTTGTCCCCTGCTTTAGCTGGGGCAATCACATTAAAAATCCCCGGGTTAAAACCCGAGGCAATGGATATTACTATATGTAATTTGGAAAACCATGTCAGTAAATAAAAAAAAGAGCTTTTGAAAATCCTTTATACGATCATCAAAAGCTCTAAAGACTGAATCCAATATTCATTACTAATTTTTAATTATTCATTTCTACTTAGTTTATACCAGGTAATATCATCACCCTGATAATTGAATTTTTCCACCAACTGCAAACCTAACTTGTCCAATACACGTTGCGATTTCAGATTGCTAAGCAAGGTCATGCTGTAAATTTCGGGAATTTTCACTTCGGTAAAAGCATATTCAATAGCCGCCTTCGTAGCTTCGGTGATGTATCCTTTTCCCCAATACTTGCGCAACAATCTAAATTTCAGATTATAAAAATTACTATGACCATTCTGGTTTTCCTTTTCAAATTTAAAACCAGTCCAGCCAATAAAATTCCCCGATTCCTTTTCAATAATTGCCCAACGACCAATGCCATTTTTTTTGTACTGTTCCTGAATCGATTCAATCATCTTTTTACTTTGCTCAATATTACGAATTGGCTTACGTCCTAAAAATTTATAAACCTCAGCATCGGAATCCATTTCAAACATGCTTTCGGCATCGGTTGGCAATATTTCCCGTAGATATAATCTTTCTGTTTCAATCAATATTTTCATTCTTAGCTCTCCTTTGTACATTACAAAAAATCAATATTTTTAATCTCGCACATATCCATCAAATGTGCAAATTTTTTTCACTTAAAATTCTTATTTAGACTAAATTATAACATTTAAGTAAGTTTCAATTCATATTCCACACTCAACCTAGGATATCTGCCCCTTGAATTATTCGATGTTTGAAAATAAAACTTTCTGAAATTTAAAGCCACCACTTCGAGCACTTAGTGGTTAGAAAACAAAAAAAGCGACAGTTCTTTCGAACCATCGCTTCATATCGCTTTCTAATTTGTAATTACTATTTCGTAATTAGTAATTTATTAAACATGTCTTAGAATATCTTCCAAATTCTCAAATTTGGTTTTGTAATCATTCATCGACCGGATAATTACTTCGTGAGCTTCTTCAACACCATAAACATGTGTAATTTCAGCTTCGCTTTCCAAACCTGGCATATCCTTATAGGTCAAGAAATAATGTTTTAAACGACCTACAACCACATCCGAACAATCCGAAATATCCTGATATGAACCATAAGTAGCATCATTCATCAAAACAGCAATAATCTTATCATCGGCCTCTTTTCCGTCAATCATTCGAAAACCACCAATCGGGCGAACCTCCGCAATAATATCACCGTGCGATATCACTTTTTCAGTCAAAATACAAATATCCAAAGGATCCAAATCACCCTGAACATTTTCCTTACCCGATTTTTCGCTGCAGAATTCTCCAACCGATTTTCCACAATAAGTTTGTGGTAAAAATCCATACAAAGCAGGAACTACATTCGAATATTTCTGAGGACGATCAATCTTTAAATAACCACTCGTTTTGTCCACTTCATACTTAACCGTATCAGTAGGAACCATTTCAATAAAAGCCATTACCGAATTCGGCGCATTGTCTCCAACATCTATTCCATGCCATGGATGCGACTTGTAACGCAATCCCAATAATCTTGCGATAGGATCATTCAATTTGTTTCCCATAGTAGGTTTTTCTTTTTAAGCTACGTTTTTTAGCACAACGATCTTAATATTTAGGTAAAGCAAATGTAAGAAAACAATATAAAAAACAACCTATTCGTCTTTTTCTTTTCCCTTAAATCTGAGAAATGAGTGTTTATCGCCATACTAATGTGGGGGTTTCCTCCTTTTAGTCGGCCGGGCTTTTCGTTCCAAGTCCTCGCCATCCCCCCCACCTGCCAAATATGCCTGCGGGCTTTCCTCTTCAATCCCTAACCCATCCCTGCCCCAAATTTCCATTTCAATTGTTTTTATGGCATCCACAATTTATATCATCAAACAAAAACGCACACGCCATGGCATGACCCTACAAATAATCAATCAAAACAGATTGGTTCAATGCAATTACCAATCTATTTGGTAACACCGTAGGGATACGACATGTCGTATCCTTTAGGACATGTCGTATCCTTTAGGACATTTAGAGGTATCAATTACCTCCGATTTTAACACGGCCCAACAAAAACAAATCCTCTGCCTAAAGCCAAAAACAAAAAATCGCAGCTCCTGCTGATTTGCAATCAGCAGGTTTCGAGTTGGGGATCTGCGATCCCATTTCACCAGATTATATTCTCCCATCCCTACTAAATTCAGGTCAATTCCCTAAAAGTCCATTCCCATTTGCAGGAGACTGGTTTGAACACTTCAACATGCATTCCCGCGTGAAGGCAATGTGCTCCGAATCAGCTAAACTGCCTTCCCAAATTCGGGAACCCACTACCAAATGCTCCAAGGCCGATTCCCAACTTCGGGAACACGGTCTGGAGGCTTCCCGACAGACGGCCCTCTTGCGGGAAGCTGCTTCGAAGGCTTCCGAGCCTGTTCCCAAAAAAAGGAGCGTAGTTTGAATCATTCAAACTACGCTCCTGCTGCAGGCAATGCATTTCTGTCAGTGAAAACTTAATTTGCCCTTTCTACAAAGCTTCCGCTTCACTAATAACCTCTTCAATTATTTTTCTCCTTCCACCCGATGGCTTTGGAAACAGACGATTGGCATGGTTCTTTCCAAATAATTTCACGGCATCCAAATAATTAAATTCGTACTGCTCACGCAAAGCAGCCTGAGCCAACTGCTCCTGGGCAAAAGCAGTATTCTCATCCGAAACAGCCTCTTGGTGTGATGCTATCGCCTGCCGCGATGCATCAATTGCAGTGCGTAAAATTTTAACATGACTAAGCAAAGCGTGTTCCTCGCCTAAAGATTGCAGACGAACCAATAACTGATCGGCCTTATCTACCTCCTTACTAAAAGAAGCATCGGTGATACTCGATGGTGGCCCATCGGGAAATAACATCTCAAATACCGATCGACCCGGATTACTTCTATCGTATTGTTTTGCACTATCAGCCAAATTTTTAATGCTATCATCTAAAATACCATCGTGCAGTACAATACCATCGTAGGCAGAATAGCGCAACTTTACTTTTTCAAAACGATAATTGACTTTAATTTGCAGGTCTTCAATTTTTGGTTCGATGTTTCGAGCCAAACTTTTGGCTCCCTTAGTTTGCTGGCACAAACGTACATGTCTTTCACTATAACTAATGTGCGATTCGGAGGACATCTTGTCCCGTAATAATGTTGCCATAATTTAAATACTTAAAGGTTATTTTATTACAATTTAATTGATAATTATTCAATCCATTTAAAATAGCCGATCTCAGCTCTCCACCTTCAGGAAATACTCCTTCTGCAACACTCCATTCACCACTCAATCAATCGCTTTACATCCTTTTTTAGGATCGGATCAATAAATATAAAACAATACATATGATAAACAATCTGTTTTTTAGATTAATTATGCGGTAAAATACACTTTTTTTTATTTGCACATCTAGAAACATAGCATGTCTGCAATTTATTCAACACAATTACCAATCTATTCGTCAATGCCGCAGGCATACGACATGTCCTATCCGCAATTCAGATCTTCGCATTCAACGCAATCCAAAATTACAAACCACAAAAAATGCACACACCATGGCATGACCCTACGCAATTCAATCAAAACACATTCGTTCAAAACAATTTCCAATCTCATTCGGTAATGCTGTAGGGATACGACATGTCGTATCCACAATTCCAATCATCGCATTCAACAGAATCCGAAATTACAAACCACAAAAAAAGGTCACGCCATGGCATGACATTACGCAATTCAATCAAAACACATTCGTTCAAAACAATTTCCAATCTCATTCGTCAATGCCGCAGACATACGACATGTCCTATCCACAATTCAGCTCATCGCATTCAAGGCAATCCGAAATTACAAACCACAAAAAAAGCACAAGCCACGGAATGACCCTACAAACATTCACTCAAAACACATTGGTTCAATGCAATTACCAATCTATTTGGTAACGCCGTAGGGATACGACATGTCCTATCCACAATTCATATCATCACATTCACGCAATTTCTAACCAACAAAAAAAGTCACGCCATGGCATGACCCTACGCAATTCAATCAAAACACATTCGTTCAATGCAATTACCAATCTATTTGGTAACGCCGTAGGGATACGACATGTCGTATCCGCAATTCAGATCATCGCATTCAACAGAATCCGAAATTACAAACCACAAAAAATGCACACACCATGACATGACCCTACGCAATTCAATCAAAACACATTCGTTCAAAACAATTTCCAATCTCATTCGGTAATGCTGTAGGGATACGACATGTCGTATCCACAATTCCGATCATCGCATTCACGCAATTTCTAACCAACAAAAAACGCACAAGCCATGGCATGACCCTACAAATATTCAATCAAAACAAATTGATTCAATACAATTACCAATCTATTTGGTAATGCCGTAGGGATACGACATGTCGTATCCGCATTTCACATGATCACATTCACGCAATTTCTAACCAACAAAAAAAGTCACGCCATGGCATGACCCTACAAATATTCAATCAAAACACATTGGTTCAATGCAATTACCAATCTATTTGGTAACGCCTTAGGGATACGACATAACGTATCCACAATTCAGATCATCACATTCAACGCAATCCGAAATTACAAACCACAAAAAACGCACAAGCCATGGCATGACCCTACAAATATTCAATCAAAACAAATTGATTCAATACAATTACCAATCTATTTAGTAACACCGTAGGGATACGACATGTCGTATCCGAATTCATATCATCAAATTCCAAAACATCAAACAAAAAACGCACACGATATGGCATTACCCTACAATCAATAATTGAATGCAAAATATCCCGTAGGGATTATATGTTTATAGGAAATGATGGTGAGGAAATCGTACGACTCCTTCGGAGTCGAATCATGCAGGCTGATTCTCCTGCTATAGACATATGAATCCGAAGGATTCAAATTAAAAGATCATTATCCTTAAGAATCCTATCAATCAAAGAATTCATCTTTTCCTTAATCAAAAAACACCCTATAATATATACTAACACACTTAGAGAACTTAATAGCAACAAACCAAAAACCAATGAATACCCAAAATAAAACCACGCAATAAATCCAACCACAACTCCAAACAAAACTGACATAAATAGGAGGTACTCCAAATTTATTTTCCACGAAATTTTAATTTCATTAGAAGACTTTTCTGAGAAATAAATTTCTCCCTCCCGTAACAATTTCATGGCATCGCTTTTATTCTCACCTAAATCAGTGGAATTTTTTCTGATATTTTTGAAACAAATTTTATTAGCATGTATTTCTGAACGGACATTCATCCTATCCAAGTACCCAATCACAGAATTGTTCAATCTCTCGCAATTAGCCAAATAATCACCACTAACAATGAGACTCTTTCTTAAATACAAAAACATATAATTAATAATTAGCTTACGAGAATTTACAAATTGCCTCGGGTTTTAACCCAAGCTAATAAAAATCCTCTGCCTTAAGCCAGAGGCAAAGAATAGCAGCTCCTGCTGATTTGCAAGCCGCAGGTTTCGAGCTGGGGATCTGTGATCCCTATTTTATTAAATAGATAGGAAATCCGGATATTTAACTCGTGTGACAAGCACTATTGCAATAGTTACAACCATTCACTTGGTTATAGGATTTTTTAGCTTCTTTCATTGCATCACGACAATTATTGAAATGTCCCAAATATTTCCTATTTTCAGAACTGGGAAGATAAGAACAACTAGATTTATGAACTTCATGATCCCCATTTGATTGTGCATTAATATTCACATAGTATTCTCCTGAAAATGTCTCTGAAGAAGTATTATCAAATAAAGAATTGTTCAATAAATACTCTCTTAACTCTTTTCCAAATTCTGTAAAAGTAAAACGATTACTGCCATCATCAAATTCCTTTTCTATAGTAATTAAATCTGCTAACAGTAGCTCGTCTGAATCCTTATCTAATTCTCGTACTCCTTTCTTCAAAATTTCAATACTAAAATCATTAAATAAATTGATAAGATCTTTGTCTCTAAGTATTTTCTTTATTCTTTTAGCATATTTCCCTTGAAAATTATCTTGATCTTTATCTAAATTATCCGGTAAACTTGATGAATTACCTTTTTCTATTACTTCATCAGCTTTCTTTTGTAAATCAGCTATCCCAATAGCAGATAAATCACTCTCATGAAGCGAATTATTTATCAAAGCATTGTTTAACTTCTCTTGTAAGTCATCTATTATTTTCTGTTTATCTTTAAGTTTATTATCTAGGTCATCAACTTTATTCTGATTATGTAATTTTGCTTCTAGCTCATCATCATACCTTTTCTGAATACTCTCTGTTGCTTTTACTTGGTTATCAAATTTTTCTTTTTGAACAATCTTATAAGGAGCAACCAGTCTTGTCCCCCATGGTTTAAGTATATCATCTGATGCTAAAACAATTAAACGAGTCAAATTTATTAAAATATAGGTGAAAAGTAGTACTCCAATTGCCCATAGTATACACCATAAAAGATTTATAATAAAAGGCCAAGGCTCCAAAAGAGTACCAATAAAATTAAGCCTTGCACCAGGTAATTTAGTTTTCTCAAAAGTAAAAACCGTATAAATAAATTTATAATTATGGAATAACCAAACAATAATGAGGGTTCCAAAAAACGGATTTGTTATTTTAGAATTGATATTATCTTTAAAGGAAACAAAAAGTTCTTTAACCATAGCCAGTTTTTTTTTTGATTTTGCAATTCCAAATATAACAATATATCTACTAAACAAATAAAAATTCTGGCAACTGTTCGTAACACAAAACTAAAGCCACGAAAACTGTGGCTTTTAATTTAGAGTCAACTGATCAACACATTAACTCGTGTGACAAGCTTTAGAGCAATAGTAACAACCGTTCGCTTGGTTGTAGGTTTTCTTTGCTTCAGTAACTGCATCTTTACAATTAGTGAAATAACCTAAATCCTTCCTGTTTTCAGGATTAGGAAGATAAGAGCATCCAGACTCATGCACTTCATGATCTCCGTTTGCTTGGGCATTTTTATTCACATAGTAACTAGCCATGTTTTTAAATATTTAATAGTTTTTCCATTCAAGTTTATAGGTCTGAATAGTTCACCTTCATTTAATAAGTAGTACCAAAAAGTCCCCTTTAGGGGATTTAGGGGTTAATACATGAAAAGGTCACGCCATGGCATGACCCTACAAATATTATTAATTCTTAATTTCTAATTACCTCTCACCCTCCCCAACCATCGCGATCTAAACTGCGGTATTGAATGGCTTCGGCCAGGTGGTCGGTTTCGATGTTTTCAGAGCCTTCCAAGTCGGCAATGGTGCGCGAAACTTTTAAAATTCTATCGTAAGCACGAGCCGAAAGACCAACCTTTTCCATGGCGGTTTTTAGCAGTTGGTTGCCTTCCTCGTTTGGCAGACAATGTTTTCGCAACAATTTCGAACTCATCTGCGCATTGCAATGAACGCCATCGTGTTCCTCAAATCGCTTCTCTTGAACTTGTCGGGCTTTTTCAACCCGCAGCCTAACCAATTCGCTCTTTTCCGACAAGCGCTGATCCGATATTTTATCGAAAGAAACGGGAACTACCTCAATGTGAATGTCAATGCGATCCAAAAGCGGACCGCTAATTTTACTCAGGTATTTTTGCACCATTCCCGGGCCACACAGGCAATCTTTATCGGGGTGGTTGTAGTAGCCGCACGGACAAGGATTCATGGAAGCAATCAGCATGGTGCTGGCAGGGTATTCAATGGTACATTTAGCTCTCGATATGGTGATTGTTCTGTCCTCCAAAGGTTGACGCATTACCTCCAGCACGGTTCGTCTGAATTCGGGCAACTCATCTAAAAACAGCACTCCATTGTGCGCTAAAGATATTTCACCAGGCATCGGAAATGTTCCTCCACCGACTAAAGCGACGTCCGAAATTGTATGATGGGGACTTCGAAACGGCCTTTGCGTCATCAGGGCACTGTTCTTTTCCAAGGTGCCGGCCACCGAGTGTATTTTTGTTGTTTCCAATGCTTCCTGCAGTGTTAGCGGAGGCAAAATGCCTGATATTCGTTTGGCCAGCATGGTTTTTCCAGCTCCGGGAGGTCCAATCATAATAATATTGTGTCCGCCAGCTGCAGCAATCTCCAAAGCCCGTTTCACATTCTCCTGCCCCTTTACATCGGCAAAATCGTGAGGAAAATTATTTAAGTGCGCATAAAACTCAGCTCGCGTATCCACTTCGGTTGGCGGAATTACCAAATCGCCTTTCAAAAATTCGATTACCTCTTTAATATTGTCGGCTCCAATCACTTTTAACTTGTCAACGACAGCCGCTTCCCGTGCATTCGCTTTGGGTAAAATTAATCCTTCAAAACCTTCTTCTCTCGCCTGAATAGCCATGGGCAAAACGCCTTTTATGGGAACCAAACTGCCATCGAGCGAGAGTTCGCCCATAATAATGTAATTACCGAGCACCTCACAATTTATTTGCTCGGTTGCTGTCAGTATTCCTATCGCCAAAGGCAAATCGTAAGCCGATCCTTCTTTTCGAATATCGGCAGGAGCCATATTAATGATGATCTTTTTACCGGGAATCTTGTAACCAACCTCGCGCAAGGCTGAATCGATTCGCTGCTGACTTTCCTTTACGGCATTATCGGGCAATCCGACCAGAGAAAAGCGAACCCCGGGAAAAACATTCACCTCTATTGTAATTGTAGTGGCATGAATACCATACACCGCACTTCCGTAGGTTTTAACAAGCATATTTATGAGATTTTACTAAATAACAAAAACGATTCATGAATGTAACAATAATATCACAAACAGCAATAACATAATTCAGATTATGCAATCACTCCCCTATCCTAATAGGAGCACAAAAAAAAAGGATGCCATTTCGACACCCTTTTATATGCTTTGTTTAAGCATCTTATTATACCATTTTAATACAATGCCGATAGATGTTTGACAATCAATATCATCCCGGCAGCTACTGGGATTGCGCAGATAGGATTCTTTCAAATACCAATCGGTTTTATTTGTTTAAAACTGAGGCAAAGCCAATCTCAAATCTAAGGCCTCACGTCTTATGCACCTCATAAAATGCTTCAACTATTATCTGACCTATTTCCTCGTATCGTATTTTAGAAATCATCTTGGCGTCTTTGTGACTTAGCGTTGAATTAAATTCCTACAGAGCTATTTCATTTTTGCTTCGATGTATTGAATCAGACAATGAATCACTTTTATATGAATTTCCTGCACCCGATCAGAATATTTTTCCCAAGGCACCCGAATTTCAACATCGCAAAGAGCGGCCATTTCTCCACCCGACTTCCCAGTTAAACCAACAACAATTAGTCCTTTTTCTTTGGCTGCCTTTACTGCATTTATAATATTTGCCGAATTTCCTGAGGTACTAATTCCCAAAAAAACATCTCCCTTTTGACCCATTCCTTCCACATATCTCGAAAAAATATAATCGAAACCATAATCGTTTGCCACGCAGGTAATATGACTCGGATCTGAAATGGCTACGGCAGGCATCGAAGGTCTGTCATCTCGAAAACGACCCGTTAATTCCTCGGCAAAATGCATTGCATCGCACATAGAACCACCATTACCGCAAGAAATAATCTTTCCTCCGTTTTGCAATGCTTTTACCATTGCATCTCCGGCATTTTCAATAGCAGAAAAATTAGCTTCGTTTGAAATAAATTCATTCAAAACTTTTTGTGCATCCAAAAAACTTTCTTTTATATCGTTTATAATCATCTTATTCAAATTTTATTCAAAAGTATAAAAAAAAGAGCAATGAGATTTACGATATCAGATTTGAGATTCACTCAAGGCTCAAGTTTTATATTATTTTAAGATACCACAGGCTTTTTGACCATTCGACTTTTAGACTTTTTAAACCCCATCCAAAACTCTTCCCTACTTTTTTAGTAAGTTTATCTTATAAAATCCTAATCTCTTTCACTCATGGGTACCACAAAAGATCGTCTTTACGAAATAATATTTGAGGCTGATACCAAAGCTGGAAAAATATTTGATGTTTCTCTGCTTGTTGTCATCCTTCTTAGCATCCTTTTAGTTGTGCTCGAAAGTGTGCCTTCCATCGAAAGAGATTATCACTATTTCCTAAAGATTTCGGAATGGCTAATTACGGGTATCTTCTCTCTCGAATACATTTTTCGAATTTGGATCATTCAAAAACCCAAATCCTATATTTTCAGCTTTTATGGCATTATCGATTTACTCTCGGTTCTCCCAACCTATTTAGGTTTATTTTTGGCTGGATCACACGGTTTCATGGTTATTAGAGCTTTACGCCTACTTCGGATTTTCCGAATTTTAAAACTTAATAGATATGTCAAAGAGGGAGCCATTATTGTTCGCGCCCTTCGTCAAAGCAGAATTAAAATATCTGTCTTTCTTTTTGCTGTTCTTACCTTGGTAATCATTATTGGAACCATAATGTATTTAATAGAAGGCGGCGAAAATGGATTCACCAGCATTCCCCGTGGAATTTATTGGGCAGTTGTCACCCTTACAACCGTAGGTTACGGAGATATTTCCCCAACAACATCCCTTGGCCAGTTTTTTGCCAGCTTTGTGATGATTATCGGTTATGCCATTATAGCGGTTCCAACAGGAATTGTTACTGCCGAACTCACCAAACAATCTACAAAAACCACATCCACTCAGGTTTGTCCATATTGTTTGGCCGACGATCATGTCGAAGAGGCCTTATTCTGCAACAAGTGTGGCAAAAAACTAAACTAACATCAGTACTAACAACAATAAAAAAAAACACACTTAAGTCCTTAGAAGCAAATCTTTTTTTAGGATATTTTAACTAGTAGTAATCAAGTTTACAGAAGAAAGAATCCAGAAAAAATGGGTATATTTGTGAGTCTTTTTTAGACAAAAAGTATTGCTTGTACTGATTCTTTTGCATTCTGACAATAGATTTTTTAATTTGATTCGCAAAAGCATCTGAATTATACCTACAACATTACACTTATAACTGGTATAAAACATTTTATCATGGGATTTACAAGTTTTTTTAATAAACCTGAACACAAAAAATTTAATATTCAACCCAGATATTGGGATCCTAATAAAGAAGAAAGAGATGATCGAGAAAAAAGGATTCGCGGTGAAATGGGTTTAAGGGATGAAAATGAAACCTACATACCCAACATAAAAGGACGAATGAAAACTCAGCTACGTCATGGTCACTCAGACTCTAGCGGCGTCAGAAACAAATCGAACATTCGATTGTTAATTATCTTTGTCTTGCTTGCAATTGCAGCATACTTATACATTTATGGATGGGATGGAGTCATTTAAATTTCTCCTTGTCTATATTTATTATTGTCTTTTTTCGGAATTTCTGAAATCAGACAATTTAAATTTTACAAAACACGTTATACCATTTGTAAATAGTTTGGGCTGTTTATAGCTCAGCGAATAGAACGGTATAATGCCGATATATAATTTGTTAGCTATTAGAAGCGAAAAATGGCTCAGACAAATTAATAATCGATATTACTAGAAAGTTAAACTTTAGAAGTAGAAATTTATATGTCGGATTTGATACAGATTCTACCTGATAATGTAGCCAATCAAATTGCTGCAGGTGAGGTAGTTCAGAGACCAGCTTCAGTTGTGAAAGAGCTTGTGGAGAATGCCATTGATGCTGGAGGTAGCTCTATAAAAATCAACTTGAAAGATGCCGGAAGAACTCTAATTCAGGTTATTGATAACGGATGTGGTATGTCCGCTACCGATGCGCGACTGGCTTTTGAGCGACATGCAACTTCGAAAATTCGAAAAGCAAAAGATCTGTTTGCAATTCGAACCATGGGTTTTCGTGGCGAAGCACTCGCCTCTATTGCGGCCATTGCAAATGTTGAATTGAAAACGAAACGAACCGAAGACGAATTAGGAACTCATATTGTTATTAGTGGTTCCGAAGAAGTTTCTCAGGAAGTATCGGCTTGCAGCGATGGAAGTAATTTCATTGTCAAAAATCTTTTTTATAATGTTCCTGCTCGTCGCAAATTCTTAAAAGCCAATTCTACTGAGCTTCGTAATATCATTACCGAATTTCATCGAATCGTACTTTCTCATCCTGCAATTACCTTTCAACTTCTTCATAACGATGTCGAAATTTACAACCTCTCGGCAAGTCATATTCGCCAACGAATCATTAATGTGTTTGGCAAAGGCATGAACCAAAGGTTGATCAGCATAAATACAGGCACCAGCATTGTAAACCTGACTGGTTTTATCGGCAAGCCAAAAAATGCGAAAAGAAATTTAGGGGAACAATTCTTTTTTGTGAACAACCGCTATATGCGACACCCTTATTTTCACAAAGCAATTATGCAGGCTTACGATAAAATATTGCCGCCTGAAACCATACCACCTTATTTTATCTTTTTTGAGGTCGATCCTCAAATTATCGATATTAATATTCATCCGACCAAAACTGAAATTAAGTTTGAGGACGAAAGAGCGATCTACCAAATCATTCAAGCATCCATTCGCGAGGCTTTGGGGAAATTTAATATTGTGCCTTCCATCGATTTTGATGAAGACAACAGCTTAGAGATTCCAGTGGCAGGCAGTAATGCTGATAATGCTGAGATTGCAGCTCCAATGATCAAAGTGAATCCTGAATTCAACCCTTTCGAAGCAGATTTGAACTACAACCCTTTTGATGGGGAGAAGAGCTACAATCCGTTCGACGAGGAGCGCAGATCTTTTGAATCGAATCAATTCTATCAGGAATTTAAGGCGAAGACACCACCTCCACAAAGTGTAAGTCCCAAAAAGGCAGTCCCTGAAAAATGGGAAACTTTATATGAAGAACCCTCAAAAAGAGAATCTGAAGCGAAATTGAGCCAAGCGGCAATCGATCGGGAAAATATTCCAGATTATTTTCAGCCACAAAAGCCATCGGAAGAATTTATTCAAAAGAAATTACAACCTCAGGAACAAATTCAGAAAGCGAAGAACTTTTTTCAGCTGAAAAACAAATACATACTTACACCAATTCGCTCTGGCCTCATGATCATTGATCAGCGTAAGGCGCATGAACGAATTTTATTTGAAAAATTTATCAATTCGCTGGAAAATCATCAGGGAATTGCTCAACAAACATTATTCCCCCAAACCATAGAACTTAACGCTTCGGATTATACTCTTTTGCAGGTGATAATTGAAGATGTGAGAGCCTTGGGATTTGATATTCGTGAATTTGGGAAAAAGACCTTTGTTATTAACGGCACACCAGCCGACATTATTAATTGTGAACCAAAGGAACTGGTTGAGAATCTTTTGGCGAATTACAAGTCGAACCAAATGGATGTGAAACTAAAAATTCGTGAGAATTTGGCCAAATCACTGGCAAAAGCCTCTGCATTAAACTATGGAAAAACTCTATCTAATGAGGAAATGAGCTCCATAATCGATCAGCTTTTTGCTTGCGCTACGCCCAATTTCACACCCGATGGAAAAGCAATCATTTCGGTTCTTGAATCTCAGGAACTCGAAAGCAGGTTTAAATAAAGTGACAATCTGTCTTAGATTTGTTAATCGAAGGCACAAATCATAAATTGGTCTAACTATTGTTAGCTAAAACAAAATATTAAAATAAATTCGAATGAGTCAATTTAGATCTTCTCTCCTAAATCTCCCTCCGGTTGTAAAAAACCTGATCATTATAAATGTTTTAGTCCTACTCGCAACCATGGTAATTGGCGACCGATTTGGCTTTAGCATGGATAACCTTTTTGCTCTGCACCAACCTGCATCAGAATATTTCAGACCGCACCAGTTCATTACGCATATGTTTATGCATGGTGGAATAGGTCATCTATTTTTTAATATGTTTGCCCTGTTCATGTTTGGCCGTGTACTGGAAGAGGTATGGGGACCAAAAAGATTCCTGCTTTACTATATGATAACTGGACTTGGAGCTGCTGCGCTTCACACTTTTGTAGGATGGCTTGACTATTCCTCAATGAAAGATGCAGCCAATGCTTTTGCAAATACTCCATCTCCCGATTTAATGCTGCAATTTATTCGTGACCACATGGGGCCAGTTAAACCTTGGGTAACCGATTTTGTAAACAACTGGGCCGAAAATCCAAGCAATGCCTTCGATAGACAAAAGGCAATTGCAATGGTAAACCAAATGATCACGGAAAACATAAATGTTCCAACCATTGGAGCTTCTGGAGCCGTATTTGGAATTCTGTTGGCTTTTGGTATGCTATTCCCAAACACAGAATTAATGCTTTTATTCCCTCCTATTCCTATTAAAGCAAAGTACTTCGTAATTGGTTACGGTGCTATTGAATTATTTATGGGAGTTCAGCAACAGAGTGGCGATAACATTGCCCATTTTGCCCATTTAGGAGGAATGCTTTTTGGTTTTATCCTGATAAAATATTGGCAAAAAAATTCAAACCGATTTTATTAATAATTTAATGATTGATATTTCATGAGCATGAATTTCAACAATCCATATCAGTCTTATTCCCAGCAAAACATTTGGGATGGAATTAAAGACTCATTTAAAGAAGGAAGTAATTTAACAAGACTAATTTACATCAACTTTGGTGTTTTTCTGATTGTTAAAATCGTGGGTGTCTTAACTTTTCTTTTTAATCTTGAAACCTCACAAGTTCCCTTCCTTGTTCACTGGTTATCGGTGCCTGCACAAACAAATGAATTATTGAGCAGACCTTGGACAGTGTTTACCTACATGTTTTTACATGAAGGATTTTTGCACATACTAATGAACATGCTATGGTTATTCTGGTTTGGCCGGATTTTCCTAAGCTATTTGGATCAGAAAAAGCTGGTAAGTGTTTATTTGATTGGTGGCTTAACGGGTGCAGCAACATATATTTTTGCTTATAATTTATTCCCTGTTTTTGAAAGCGTACGATTCGGATCGTATGCACTCGGAGCTTCCGCTTCGGTTATGGCTGTGGTTTTGGCAACAGTAATTTACGCGCCGAACCACGTTGTCCGTCTAATGTTTATTGGATCGGTTAAAATAAAACACATTGCCTTATTCTTTATTGCTACTGATATTTTAAGTATTCCTATCGGGAATGCCGGCGGTCATCTTGCGCATTTAGGTGGCGCATTTTATGGTTGGCTATTCATTAGTCAGCTGCGGAAAGGGAAAGATATTTCGACTGGTTTTAACTCATTAATGGATTCGTTTTTTGGTCTTTTTAAACGCCGTAAAATGAAAGTGAGCTATAAGAACACCCAGAAAATGGACGATAAAGAATACAACAAGTCAAAAAAACAAAACCAGGAACACTTGGATGGAATTCTAGAGAAAATTGCAAAATCGGGATACGATAGCTTAAGCAAAGAAGAAAAAGAAATACTTTTTAAATCAAGCAACCAGAAGTAATAATTTGAAGAACTTTCTACACAAATCACTTGTAATTTTCAGCCTGATATTTTCTGGCTCGCTTTTGATTTCCTATCTGGCGGCACATATTAATCCTGATAGTTTCTGGCCCCCTGCCTTTTGGGGACTGGCTTATCCTTACTTGTTGGTTATTAATATCTTATTTGTTATTTACTGGATGATGAGAAGACGTTGGAGCTTTCTGATTCCTCTTATTGCAATTCTTATTGGCTATCAGTCTTTTGCCAATTTCATTCAATTTAACGTCTCTGATAAATCTGAGATTAGTGAAAATTCAATTAATGTACTGAGCTATAATGTTCGCTCCTTTGATATTTACGAATGGACCAAAGATCCAAAAACACCTAACAAGATCATTCAGCTCACCAAAGATCTTAAGGCAGGAATCATTTGTTTTCAAGAATTCAGAACAACCGAATCAGGTTTGCTTTCGATCTCCAATTTGAAAAAAGAATTTGGCGCAAAAAATTCGATTCGGAGTAAGCATGGCACCGGCGTGGCAATTTTCTCACGATATCCAATTATTAATCAAGGAGAGATCAATTTTAAGAAAGGAAATTTGTGCAGTGCTGTTTTTGCTGATGTTCAAATTGGAAAAAAAACACTTCGAGTTTATAATCTTCATTTACAGTCGAACCGTTTTATTGGTAAAAATTACGAGTTCATCAACAAAAAAGAATTTAAAGCCGATGAACAGGAATTAAATGAGATCAAAGACATTTCTTTCCGATTGCGTTATGCATTTGTTCGAAGAGCTAAACAAGCTAAGATTATTCGGGCACATATGGATAGCTCACCTCATCCGACAATTGTTTGCGGCGATTTTAACGACACGCCACAATCATTTACCTATAAAACCTTAGGTGATGATTTTAGTGACTGTTTTAGAGATAAAGGATTCGGAATCAGCACAACTTATGTTGGTGATTTCCCTTCATTTAGAATTGATTACATTCTTCATGATGAGCATACACTTTGTAACGGGTATCAGAGAATCAAAAAACAATATTCTGATCATTTCCCCATCCTTTCCAAACTCTCGTTTGTTAAAGAATAAGTTATCTATTTAATAGTTACTTGAAATTTTCGCTGAGAAACATCGATATTATAGTCCTGCGTTTGATATTTTGCGACAATATTCAAAGAGGTATCAAGGGGCATTCCAGGAGTATAGGGAATTTCGAATCGTGCTGACCCACCTTTCGCATAAATAGGTTTGGCTGCAAAAGGTATGTATTTACCTTCCATCAAATCAGTAACATAAAAAATAACGTTCTTGGAGTAATTGCTTAAAGACAAAGTTAATACAACAACTTCATCCTTCACAAATTTCTGAATTTCGATACTTGGAAAATTAGTACGCAAACGACCATCGTGTCTGTATTCTTTAAGACCAATACCAGGTTGTCCTCTCATATATGGAGTTTCAGCCCAAATATTCCCATTCGAATAGAATTTCTTCTGAATACCATTCTTTTCATCTTTGTAATAGGGAGTAAGACTATATAATTTGCCATTTTTATGGAATTTCTTAGCAAACCCACTCTTCTCGTCATCAACATACATGATTTCATCACTCAACTCGCCAGAAGAATAATAAATCCGAGTAACACCATGACGAACACCATTCTTAAAAGTGATTTCTGCTGCTAGTCTTTTTGCATCATCATATTGTTTAACGACACCATTTTCCACATGAGATTCATCAGAAGTCACCGACCGACTGCTCTTTTGCTGGCAAGCAAATAGCAAAATCAATACGAATAGGCAAATCCAATTTTTCATTTAGGGGTTCTCTACTTGTTAAAAATTATTGAGTGTTCCATAAAAATAATGCAAAGGCATGGAAGATGAAAATTATTCATCCACTAAATAATTAGTAATTAAGAGGGAGGAGTATAATTAATCGATTTATCAGCTACTAAAGCGATGAATTTATTTCATTTTTTTTCTTTTCAGCAAATAAGCTTGCAGAACGGAATGAAATTCTTTTCGAATATCAGCTTCAGCATAATCGATTGCAAACTGTCCGCACAAAAGCTCCAACTCGTTAAAAAAATCTTTTTGCTTTTTACTGTATATTTCTCTAATATCCGATGGATTAAGCTTAATGTTTTCTCCTGTTTCTAAATCGATAAATTGACTGGGGCGATTCACGAAATTAAACTCGTTTTCGAATTCGATATCCCGAACGGAAAACAGCAAAACCTCATGTTTATTAAAACGCAAATGCTGCAATGATTCTAATAGTTCTTTTGGAGTTTCGTCTCCCATAAAATCAGAAAAAACAATTACAAGAGAGCGTTTATGCAATGCTTCGGCAAGCTTGTGTAATGTATCTGAAATTTTGGTCTCCCTGTTTTTCTCAATTCCTTCTTTATTGTATAATTTACCCAAATGAGCATACAACAAATGAGCGTGCGTATTTGAAAGTTTTGCCGGGATAAGCAGGTCTATTTTGTCGGAAAAAGTACACAAACCTACTGCGTCTCTTTGTTTTCTTAGTAAGTGAACCAAGGCTGCGGCGCACAGTACCGAAAATCCCAGTTTAGTTTGGTGCTTTTGCTGATAAGGAAACAGCATTGAAGAAGAGGTATCTATAACAATATGAGCCCTTAGGTTCGTTTCCTCCTCAAATTGTTTCACAAATAACTTATCGCTGCGGGCATATAATTTCCAATCGATATGTTTGGTTGATTCCCCTTTATTGTAGAGGCGATGCTCCGCAAATTCAACTGAAAATCCATGATACGGACTTCGATGCAAACCAATTAAAAACCCTTCAACAATCTGCTTGGCCAAAAGCTCGAGATTATCGAATTCTTCAAATTGTATTAGATCAGAAAGTTGCTTCAAAAAAAACTATTTTGAATGTGAAAAAAGAAAAAAAAAGGCATAGAAAGAATCTCTCTATGCCCAAATATTTTGCAATGAATACTTACAATAAAGCATCAATTTTTTCAGCAAGACTAGATTTTGGTACAGCTCCAACCTGTTTATCTACAATTTCACCACCTTTAAAGAAAAGGATAGTAGGAATGTTACGAATTCCGAATTTTGCAGAAGTAGCAGGGCTACTATCAACATCCATTTTTGTGACTACAATTTTACCGTCATAATCTTTAGAAAGCTCGTCTACAATTGGGCCAACCATTCTGCAAGGTCCACACCATTCTGCCCAAAAGTCAACCAATACAGGCTTATCTGATTTCAACACAACCTCTTCGAAATTAGCATCGTTTACTGCAATTGTCATGGTAATCTATTTTTAATTGTTTTGAATTTTATATTTACCCGTGCAAGTTAATTAATTTTGAATTCAATATCAGGATTATTCTTAAAATATTCAATCAATTCATTGGAAAGGTTTACCCTACAAGATCTTGAAAACATTTTCATTCTCACATTTCGATTGTCGAATATAACAAAATTAACCTTTAAATTCCCTTTACTCTCCTCCATACAACTTGCCATCTCTGTGATTAACTCATTAGTAAGGCTCATTAGCGGAATCTCAACAGTAATCTCTTTTACTCTTTTTTCTCTTACCTCGGAAAGCAAACTAATGCCCTTCACCTTAAACTCCAATTCTGTTGAATCGCGCGGCCAACTTCGGGTTTGCACCCTTCCATTTATAAATATGGAAATCCCTTCGATAAAGTAATTGCCATATTCAACAAAATCTTTCGAGAAAAACGCAAATTCATAGGAATCCGTAAAGTCTTCTATAGTAACAATTGCGAAAGGATTTCCCGTTTTGGTGGTTCCTCTTCTCACCGCAGTTACCATACCTGCAACACTAACTTCCTTATCCTTATAAAACTCCATCGATGAGCTTAATTTAGAGAAGGTCGCATTACAGAACGACTCAATTTCCAAGCGAAAATCATCCAAAGGATGAGCTGAAAGGTAGATGCCAATTAAAGCTTTCTCCTTATTTAAACGTTCCAACTTATGCCAATCGGCACACTGCGGAATTTTTGGCGGTATTACTACATAATCATCAACATCCCCGAATAAGGTTTGTTGCATACTGTTGTTTTCTGCCTGCAGTTTATTTCCATATTTCACTAAATTTTCCATGAAAGTGGAATCAAATTCATCTGCATGAAAATATTGACCTCGTTTTAAGCCAAAACTATCAAACCCACCAGACATGGCCAGATTCTCCATGGTTCGCTTATTAACCGTTCGAAGATTAACCCGCTCGATAAAATCAAAAATGGATTTAAAATTCCCATTCTCTCTTTCATTAATAATATCTATAACAGCCTGTTCTCCAACGCCTTTTATTGCAGCCATTCCAAAACGAATGTCACCTTCTTTGTTTACCATGAAACGAGAATAAGATTCATTCACATCAGGTCCCAATACAGGCATTCCCATGCGTTTACACTCATCCATAAAAATGGTAACTTTGGTGATATCAGATAAATTCCGGCTTAATACTGCAGCCATAAATTCAGCAGGATAGTGTGCTTTCAGAAATCCGGTTTGATAAGCGATATAGGCATAACAAACCGAGTGCGATTTATTAAATGCATATTTGGCAAAGGCCTCCCAATCGGACCAAATCTTTTCAATTGTTTTATCTGCTTTAACATTATCACCATTAACCCCCTCCATAAATTCGGGATTATCGTGACATCCATTGATGAACTTCACCTTCAGTTCATCCATCATTTTAATCTGCTTCTTACCCATCGCTTTACGCAATGAATCGGACATGCCTCGGGTAAATCCAGCCAAAGCTCGTGACTGAAGCATAACTTGCTCCTGATACACCGTAATTCCGTAAGTGTCATCCAAATATTTTTCCATAATTGGATGATCGTACTGAATCTCTTCTTCGCCATGCTTTCGGCGAATAAACTGTGGAATGTATTCCATCGGTCCCGGACGATACAAGGCATTCATGGCAACCAAATCTTCAAACCGGTTAGGTTTTAAAGCACGAAGATGTTTTTTCATTCCTGGTGACTCAAACTGGAATATACCTGTAGTTTCACCCTTGGCAAACATCTCGAACGCCTTCTCGTCGGTCAAAGAAATTTTATCAACATCAATGTCAATTCCTCTAGACAATTTGATATTGGCCAATGTATCTTTAATAATGGATAGCGTTTTCAAACCCAAGAAATCCATCTTCAACATCCCAACTGGCTCAACAAATCGCCCATCATACTGTGTTACCAATAGATTGTAATCCTTCACCTTCATTACAGGAATGTGCTCGATTAATGGATCTCGACCTATGATCACACCACAAGCATGAACTCCCGTTTGTCGTATGGAACCCTCCAAAGTTTCTGCGAACTTCAAGGTTCTGGATATTAAAGGATTATCAGAATCTTTTTCTTTGGCGAATTCCGGTTCCTCGGCAAATGCCTTTTTAAGGCTCACTTTTGGCCCGTCTGGAATCATTTTTGCCAGTCGATCGGCTTCGGGAAGTGGCAATTTTAAAACTCTTGCAACATCACGAATGGCCATTTTGGCGGCCATAGTTCCAAAAGTAACAATATGCGACACCTTATCGTGTCCGTATTTTTCGGTAACCCAATCCAATACCATTTGGCGACCATCATCATCAAAATCGATATCCACATCGGGCATGGAGATACGATCGGGATTCAGAAAACGCTCGAACAGTAAATCATATTTAATCGGGTCGATATTGGTAATTTTAATACTATAAGCAACAGCTGAACCTGCAGCAGAACCACGACCAGGACCAACAATCACACCCATATCCCGTGCTGCCTTGATAAAATCCCATGTAATCAGGAAATAACCAGGGAATCCCATTTTCTTGATGGTATCCAGCTCGAAATCCAAACGCTCTACAACATTTGGCTCTAAGTCCTCCCCCCAACGTTCATGTGCTCCTTCGAAAGCTAAGTGTCGAAGAAAAGCATCGGCATCCTCGAAACCTTCTGGAATAGGAAAATCGGGCATAAACGGAGCCAAATCCAACACATACTCTTCAACCTTTTCGGCTATTTCTGCTGTATTGGTAATTGCCTCGGGAACATCAGAAAACAATTCGAGCATTTCATTGCTTGTCTTGAAAAATTCCTGCTTCGTATATCGCATTCGTTTAGGATCGTCAAGATCCTTACCCGTATTTAAACAAATTAATAAATCATGAGCATCTGCATCTTCGGCATTTAAGAAATGAGAATCGTTTGTCGCAATTACTTTAACATCGAATTCTTTCCCTAATTCCAGTATTTTTACATTACACAACTGCTGATTATCGTAGATGTTCGCATTCACCTGAGGATCGTCGGTTTTATGACGCATGATTTCCAAATAGAAATCGGCTCCAAATAAATTTTTATACCACCGGATGGTATCTTTTGCTCCATCTAAATTACCGGCCATAATTTTCTGAGGAATTTCTCCTCCCAAACAAGCAGAACTAATAATTAATCCTTCCCCGTATTTCTCGAGTAATTCGCGATCGATTCTTGGTTTGTAGTAGAATCCTTCGGTATATCCAAAAGATGCCAATCGCATTAAATTATGGTATCCCTCCAAGTTTTTGGCCAGAATAATTAAATGATATCCTGAACGGTCTTCTCTTTCACTTTTTTGATTTCGATCTCTTCTGGCTACATAAGCCTCGATTCCTAATATTGGTTTCACTCCATTTTTAGTTGCGATATCGTGAAACTGTTTTGCGCCAAACATGTTGCCATGATCGGTAATCGCCAAGGCGGTCATACCATCTTCTTTGGCTTTAGTAACCAGTCCTTGTACACTGGCAGCTCCATCGAGAATGGAATATTGTGAATGAACGTGTAAATGCGTGAATGCGGTCATTTATATCTATCTGGTAATGTATATTCTATCTGTTTTACAGGCGTTTTTCTGCCTGTCCTTAAAGTTGGGTAAAATTAGTAAATATCGAATAAGAAATGCCTTCGAATTCAATAAGATTTGTTAAAATCTGAGTGCGTGAGGGATAGAAGTGGATACCCCGCAACGAGCTGGCGAGTGAGGAGTAGAAACGAAAAGCCCGACCGACTTTAGGAGGGCACGCCCCAAAAGAGCGATCTAAAATAATAGATGTGAGATTGAAGGTGCGATGCATGTAATGCGCTATTAAGAGGCCTGTTATAAACTTGAAATATATTTAAAACAGGTGTTTCTAATCAGAAATAAAATAGTATCTTTGTCGCGCTTATAAATCGTGGTATGTATACCACAACTTATTCATTTATAAAAATAAAGTTATGCCAGTAAAAATTAGACTCGCTAGACACGGTCGCAAAAGAAACGCATTCTACCACATTGTGGTAGCAGACAGCAGATCACCACGTGATGGTAAATACATTGAGCGTATTGGATCTTATAATCCAAACACCAATCCTGCTACAATTAACTTGGATTTTGACAAAGCTATCAACTGGCTTGGTAACGGTGCTCAGCCTACTGACACTGCAAGAGCAATTTTATCTTACGAAGGTGTAATGATGAAAAAGCACTTGTTAGACGGTGTGAAAAAAGGTGCTTTTGATGAAGCAACTGCTGAAGTAAAATACGAAGCATGGAAGAAAGAAAAAGATGCTAAAATCAACGCTAAGAAAGATGGTCTTTCGAAAAACGCTGATGACGCAGCTAAAGCTCGTTTAGAAGCTGAAACTAAGATTAACACTGACAGAGCAGAAATTATCGCTAAGAGAGTTTCTGATGCTGAAGCTATTGTGAAAGCTGAAGAAGCTGCTGCAAGAGCTGAAAAAGCAGAAAAAGAAGCTGCAAAAGAAGCAGAAAAAGCAGAAAAAGAAGCTGAGAAAGCTGCAAAAGAAGCTGCAAAAGAAGCTGAGAAAGAAGCTAAATTAGCTGCTGCAAAAGCTGCTGCTGCTGAAGCCGCTGCTCCTGCTGCTCCTGCTGAAGGTTCTGAAGGTTCTGATGAAACTAAAGCTTAATATTGGTATATGCTTAAAATAGAAGATTGCTACTTGGCCGGAACATTTACTAAAACTCATGGAGTTAAAGGCGAATTAGTTGCCAATAAAAACAGCAACCTTCTTGAAAAAAATAAATTGGGATCAGTTCTTGTCGATATCGACGGAGGACTGGTTCCTTTTTTTATTCCTAAAAACGGTATTACTCTGCGAAATCATTCTTCTGTGCGTATTGGTATAGAAGATTTGGACACGGAAGCGAAAGCAAAGCGATTTATTGGTTGCGATATTTACATTCCCATGAAAGATGTTCCTGAATATGTAGCAGAAGGGGATGATCTTGATCCAAATGTGTTGATCGGTTTCATTTACATTGATGAGGAAAAAGGGAAATTGGGTGAAATTGAAGATATTCAAGATTACTCAGGTAATATTGTTCTGGTTATTTCGGTTAACGATCAGGAAGTTCTGAT
The DNA here is from genome assembly GCF_002356295.1 of Labilibaculum antarcticum. NCBI lineage: Bacteria > Pseudomonadati > Bacteroidota > Bacteroidia > Marinilabiliales > Marinifilaceae > Labilibaculum > Labilibaculum antarcticum. The sequence goes on from NZ_AP018042.1 coordinate 1,820,382, forward strand.
TCCTTTTGCAGAAGAAAACTTCATTGAAATAGATGAAGAAAATAAAACCATTACCATGCAGACCTCCGAAGGTCTTATCGACATGTATTTAGAAGAGGAATAAACTTCAACGTTTAGATTACTTACAATTCTTCCAAGCTATTACGAAACATTCAGAATTCTTTACGGATATTTATATTGTTCCTTTTTGGCGTGATTACTCCAAAAGCACATAAGGGAACTCGGCTACATTTTATTTCGAGTTATTTAAGAAATTCAATTGACATTATCAATTGATCCACTTGACACACACATCCTCCCACCACTAACTTTAACTCTTCCACTTCTAATATACCTTTCTCCACTTCAACCAACAATACTAGCACATCAAGTTTTGAGACATGCACTTCACTAATTAATGTCTCCACTACAAGTTAACCAGACACTTTAGGATGTGGATGTATTCATTGGTGAAGTGGGCGTATCTACATACAGTGTGCCGTTCTTTATTTATGAAGTGGACGTATCTACTTACAGAGTGGAGTTGTTTATTTGTGAAGTGGGTTACTGATATGCATGCTGTACTGCCTGCATTCTTGATGCTGATAGAGTTCCAACGGTTTGGAAGTAGTCGTTTGTTATCTCAAAAAATCAAATTGATACTTCTCCTTCGAACTCGCGTATTCTAATTTTTAGTGTTTCAGGCACTTTTATGCTTTCACCTAACTTTCGACTGTAGGCAACCATTACCTGCGATGTTCTGGTTTTAATTTCGCCTGTTAGTAAATCGACTATATTTTGGTGTAGTGAGACACTTTTAGTTCCAATTTTATAGATTTTTGTATGTACTTCTATTTTGTCGTTTAGCAGTATAGGCGACAAATAATCAATTTCCAGATGAGCTACGATTAAACCTGCATCGTTCCAGTCAATTACCTCCCCATAAACTTTTTTGAAATATTCCATTCGAGCCAAGTCTAAATAACTCAACTGTACACCATTATTGGCGTGTCCCATTAGATCGATATCGCCAAAACGAATTTGTATTTTCTTTGTATGCTTGAACTCCATTGTGAAAATTTTAAGCGAATGTAGATACAAATAGTGAAAAGAATAAATTGCCCGCCAATTTTTATGATTTTTTAAGGTGCAACTTTTCATCGACTTGTTCGTCTTTATATAAGTATCTTATTTTTTCACTAAAATTATAATACAGATGAAGACAAAAAAAATTGTTGCCATATTTGCCTTATTCGCTTTTATATTGAGCGGTAGTATGGTTTTTGCACAGAAAACGGAGACTCGTGAGGTGCGAGATTTTAACTCGATCAGTTTGTCGATTCATGCAAAAGTCTTTGTAACACAAGACAACTCAACCTCTGTTAAAATTAAAGGTGATGCCGATGATTTGGATGAAATTATTACTGAAGTGGAAGATGGAACTTTAAAAATTAAGCGTAAAAAAAATAAAAGTTGGGGATGGAACAGTTCCTTTAAAAATATTGAGGTGTATATTTCTTCATCGCAGATAAAGAATCTAAGCATTTCTGGTTCGGGTAATATTGTAGCCAAAAGCAGTATTAAAACGGACAATGCCAAGTATGCAATAAGTGGAAGTGGTAATATCTTTATTGAAGATTTATCGGCTGAAAACATTGAGTGCCACATTTCCGGATCGGGAGACATTAACCTGGAGGGAGATGGATTACAAGAACTTGAAATACATATTAGTGGATCGGGTAATGTTAATGCCGGCCATCTTAAATCTGAAAACGTAAGTGTTCGCGTATCAGGATCGGGAGATTGCAAGGTATACGCAACAAAAAACCTGAACGCGAGAGTAGCCGGCAGCGGTGATATTTACTACCGAGGCAAACCTGAGTCTATCGACTCAAAATCAGCAGGTTCTGGCTCAATAAAATCAATTGGAATGTAAGAATATATCCGTGAGGACACACTCTGATGTGTCCCTACGGTCTTATAATTTGAAACTCTCCGCCTAAGCCAATCTTGATGATACTGGAAGGGGTGCATTTTTCCATATCCTCTTGTCGGTATTCTACGATATAATCTACTGCTTCTTTTATTTCATCACTGATTTCGTAAAAGTTGGCAGGTGCAACATCTCCACTTTGATTTGCAGAAGTGGAAACAATTGGTTTTTTGAATCGCTGAATCAAGTTTTGAGTAAACTCTTCGCGGGTAATTCGAATACCAATGGTTCCATCTGAATTGATCAAATTTGGCGCCAGATTTTTAGCTCCCGGATAAATCAAAGTCATTGGCTGATCATTTGTATCTATTAAATCCCAGGCAATTTCAGGAACCTCATCAACATATGAATTCAGACGATTGGCATTTTCCATTAATACCAACATGGCTTTCGAATCTTCCCTTTTCTTAATTTCGTAGACCTTTTTTACAGCTTCAGGATTTGTTGCATCGCAACCTATACCCCAAATAGTATCAGTAGGGTATAAAATAACGCCTCCGGAATGAAGAACTTCCAAAGCTTTTTTAATGTCGTTGTGCATGATCGTAAGGAAATGTGTGTCGATAATATTTAGCAAGCAAATGAGTAATTGAATTACTTCAATTACTCATTGTTAATTATTCTTTATTAATTTATTTAGACTGCTACATTGTATTCGCGCAATGCATCATTCAACGAGGTCTTTAAATCGGTAGATGCTTTTCTTTTTCCGATGATTAAAGCACAAGGAACCTGATATTCTCCTGCTGGAAATTTTTTGGTTCTTGTTCCTGGAATCACTACTGAACGAGCTGGAATAAATCCACTGTGTTCAACAGGTTTTTCTCCAGTCACATCTATTATTCTTGTCGATCCGGTAAGTACTACATTAGCACCCAGTACAACTTCTTTTTCCAAATGAACGCCTTCTACAACAATGCAGCGGGAACCAATAAAACAATTGTCTTCGATGATTACCGGAGCAGCTTGAATTGGCTCTAACACGCCACCAATACCAACACCACCACTAAGGTGAACATGTTTGCCTATCTGCGCACAAGATCCTACTGTTGCCCATGTGTCAACCATTGTTCCTTCATCCACAAAAGCTCCAATATTTATATACGAAGGCATCATGATTACCCCTTTTGCAATAAAAGCACCGTATCGTGCAATTGCGTGAGGTACTACTCGAACTCCCAATTCGGCATAGTTACTTTTCAATGCCATTTTATCGTGGAATTCAAATGGACCGACTTCAATAGTCTCCATTTTTCGAATTGGGAAATAAAGAATTACAGCTTTTTTCACCCATTCATTTACTTGCCATCCGTCTGCTAGTGGTTCTGCAGTGCGAAGAATTCCTTTGTCTAACAGCTCAATTATTTCTTCTATGTTTTTTTGTACTTTAGGAGTACTCAAAAGTGACCGGTCATCCCATGCAGCTTCAATGCTTTCTCTCAATTTTTGGTACATAATCAGTTGTATCTTATCTATTTTGGTTAATTAGGTAACAAAACTACTTAAAAAAGTAGTAAAGTCGTAAGGACAAAAGGACTAAAGGTCAAAAAGTTGCAATATGTCGTAAAAACTTAAATTATTACAAGTCTATTCTCAATTAATCAGTCAATTATCTTAATTTTGAGCTTACAAAAAAAACCAGCAGCCTACATGAGTCATTCTTGCTTCCTTTCTCAAATATCCATTCACGAAAGTTGGAATCCTTTTCTTTCTGATGAAATTATTTCTTTGATTAGTGATATTGAAAAATCAATTGACATTGAAAAATCCACGCCAACGTCAAATCTTACGCTACGCTTTTTAGAAATGGATATAACTCAGATTCCGGTTGTGATTTTAGGTCAGGATCCTTATCCTCAAGAGGGAGTAGCTACCGGAAGAGCTTTTGAAGTGAATGGATTAAACTCCTGGCATGATAAGTTTCGGAATGTCTCGTTAAAAAATATTCTACGTTGCATTTACAAGGCTGAAACAAATAAAGAGCTAAAATATTCTGAAATTATGGGTCGCCTTAACGAAGGTGACCGCCTAGAAATGGATGAGGATTTTAAAATATTGCCCCCAAACCAACTTTTTAGATATTGGTCGGAACACGAAAATGTATTGCTTCTAAACACAGCCTTTACTTGCGAAATTGGTAAGCCAAACTCACACAGTAAACTATGGGCGCCATTCACTCAAAAACTACTTAAATATATTGCCACAGCAAAACCTGAAATAACTTGGTTTCTATGGGGTAACAATGCCCATCAAGTAGTTAAAGACATATCAATTTCAAACAAAATAGAAACCACACACCCAATGATTTGCTATCCGCGTGAAAATGACATTCTGTATGGTCAAATAAATCCATTTGAAAAAACCTGCAAACTCATTAACTGGACTGGTAAATAGATCGATATAAGCATAATTAAATTGGGTTAAAGACTGTTAAAAAATGTAACAAATTCAGCATTCACTCACAAAGAAAATTATCTTTACAATTAAAACAAGAAAATTAACCAATTTGAAAACAAGTCTACTTACTATATTTCTCTCATTATTCTTTTTATTCGGAGCCTTTTCCCAAGAAGAACAACATGATGATAGCTTTATTGTCTCCGGAAAAATTATTAATTCCGAGAGCATGGAAGGCGTTTCTTTTGCCAACATCCACCTTTACCAAACCTATTGGGGAATTGTTTGCGATAGTGCTGGTTTTTTTCACTTACGAGTACATCCCGATCAAAAATTACGAATATCTGCTTTAGGATTTCAAGAACAGATTGTGAATATTACCCCACCAAAAGTTGAGGAAGAAGAAATTTTCATGGAAATATTCATGGAAAAAAGCAGCATTCTTTTAGATGAGGTAAGCATCTACTCATTAGGAACCTGGAGTCAGTTTAAAGAAAAATTCATCAAAACAGATTTACCTCCAGACGAAAACATTGCATCAACTTTTGATTTTGGGAACTTAAACCTAGCCCAGGCCGAAGCCAATTCTTTAAACAGACAAGGTTTTGGATTCAATGTTCTTGATGGTATTAATGCAATAAGATCTATTGGTAAAAAAAGAAGAGATGGAAAAAGAATCGTACCAATGACTGATTGGCAACTTCGAATTCTTCAGAAAAAATACAACAAAGAGGTAGTTGGTGAATTAACTCATGAGTCAGGTTTTAGGTTAGAACTATTAATGGAGTACATCAATACAAATCAAAAATTCACTTATCAAACCAGTGAAATGTATATCGGAGTGAGAATTAAACAACTTTACAATGATTTTATACAGGAAAAGCCTGAGGATGTGAACAATTTAAGCTTTATAGATTCCTTAGGAACGGTAAGGAACCATCTTCGCCCTTAATACGATGAATTAAACTCTTCTCATGAATTTAAAGAGGGTATTTTACATTTCATTAATTCTACTTCTGAGCTCCACCTATTACTCATTTTCTGAAGACTCCAAAATTGATTCAATAATAAGTATTTCAGGGCAAGTTCTTCATTCGAAAAGCTTGACTCCTATTTCTTTCGCAACCATTACAATTAAAAGAACGCGCAAAGGAGTCATTTGCGATAGCCTTGGTATTTTTCATTTGCAAATTCAACAGAACGACACGCTTCGAATAAGTGCTTTAGGGTACAAACCAAAAGAATGGATGTTGCCTGCTAAAAACAATAGTAACAATCCAATTTTCACAATCAAACTAGACAAAATATCCTACCTACTTAAAGAAGTTACAGTTTCTTCTTGGAAAAACTGGACCGATTTTAAAGAGGAGTTTATTCGCACAAAAGCCCCTAAAGAAGATGAGCTTGAAATAAACTTGAAAATGTCAGAGGTGGATATGAAAAATATTAAAGATGCAATTGCAGTTAATAATAATCAAAGCTTTGATTTTGCTGGGGCTTTAATTTATTATGGCATTAAACTATTCGAAAAAAAGAAAATTCCGGAAGTTGTATTTTCCAAAGAAATTCAAGAGTTACATGATCAGATTTTAGCTGAAAAATACAACAATGAAATAATAAAACAGCGAACAAACCAAGAGGGCGATGAACTTGAAAAATTAAGAGCGTTTATCAACAGAAATACTAACTTTACTTATGAAACAAACGAAATTACAATACAGACTAAAGTAGTAGAGCTTTACGAGAAATATAAAAACAGCATTGACAGTACCAACTTTTATCAATTTAGAATAGATACCCTCAGAAAAATCCCTAATCATTTAAAGCCATTCTAATTATTTCCTGATTTGTAAAATATGAAAGCCTTCATAGTCTCAATATTATTTCTTCTTGCTCTCAATACCGCACAATCTAGTAATATTGAGACAGATTCCATCATCAGCATTTCAGGGCAAGTTCTTCATTCGGAAAGTCTGACACCTATCCCTTTGGCAACCATAACAATTAAAAGAACACGTAAAGGAATTATTTGCGACAGCCTTGGTATTTTTCACCTACAAATTAAGCAATACGATATTCTTCGAATAAGTGCATTGGGTTACAAAAATATTGATTGGGAAGTTCCTTTCGTTTTTAACCCTGATTCGCCACCCTTCTTTCAAATTAAATTGGAAGACATCTCGTACCTATTGGATGAAGTAGATATTTACGCATTGGGAACCTGGGATGAGTTTAAGGAAGATTTTATTAAATCGGAATTGATAGAAAAAAATCCAATCAATAAAAGCATTACCAAACAATTAGCTCCCTACAATACAAAGAAACCAAATATTGTACCTCCGCAATATCGTGCTAACCGAGAGGGGAAAATGGGGGTTTTAAGTGCAATTTTTGCACCTACCGATTTTTTGTACAGCAAATTGAGTAAATCCGAAAAATCGAAAAGGAAAATATCCAAAATAATACGAAACGAGAGCAAAGCAAAAAAGATAAGTTCGAAATTCAATGCTGACATTATTGCTGATGCAACAGGTTTAGAAGGTGATGAATTGGTGAAATTTATGGAATATGCTGGCTCTCATATTAAAGTGACACCTAATTCTTCTGAATATTTCGTTATGAAACAAATCCTGTTTTGGTTCAATAAATATAAGGAAGAATCTATAACAGAGGAGTAAATATTCGAGCCATTGACTCTTTTGCTCTTTGCCTTTTGGATCGATTTTGCCATTCGTGCAAATGCAATTCTTCGCTATCCTCCAAATCAGTCAAAAAGCGGGTTCGCAGCTCTAAAGTAGTTTGCTCATCGTAAATAAGTGCATTCACTTCAAAATTTTGTTCAAAACTCCGCACATCCATATTCGCTGTACCTACAGTTGCCATTATTCCATCTACCATCATTATTTTACTGTGATTAAATCCTCCTTTGTAAAAAAAGATACGCACACTAGCTTCCAATAATTCTTCGATGTAAGATAGTGTTCCCCAATAGGTCATGAATGAATCTGACTTTTGAGGAAGTAACACGCGAACATCAACACCACTCATTGCAGAAGTTTTTAGCGCCATCAAAATACTGCCATTCGGCATAAAATAGGGTGAAGAAATATACACATTCCCCCTTGCCGAAGTAATGGCTGAGAAATACGCCTGCATGATACTCGCCCAATCGGAATCTGCCCCGGAAGCGGTTATCTGCAACAAACATTTTTCCTTCACTTTCTTGTAAGGAAGATATTTTTCGTTGAGCAAAACTTCCTGGCGAACAAAATACCAATCGATTAAGAAGACAATTTGCAAACTGGAAGCAGCTTCACCCACAATTTTTAGGTGAGTATCCCGCCAAGAACCTATTTCGGGCATTCCATGTAGGTATCGATCTGCAAAATTCAACCCGCCAACAAAAGCTGTTTTACCATCTATCACTATAATTTTCCGGTGGTTTCGATAATTCACCCGGCTGGTTAGAATGGGAAACCGAACGGGTAAAAAAGCATAAATTTGAGCACCTGATTCCTTCAACACCTCAATAAATTCCTTGCTCAATTTCCAACTCCCAACATCATCGTAAATTACACGAACCTCAACACCTTCTCTGGCTTTTTGTGTCAATATCTCAAGCAATTCTGATGCTAACTCTCCATCTTCAATAATGTAATACTCCAAATGAATGTGATCTTGTGCTTTCCGAAGAGCCTTAAAAATAGAAGGGAATGTCTCTTTTCCATCGTTTAAAATTTTCACTCGATTGTAACCGGTAAGCAAGGCCTTTGAATTGTTCAAAAGCAAAGTCATCAAATTCTTTTTTTCGTGAATTCGTTCATCCTTCAACCACCGGCTTTTATCCAAATCGAGCTTTTGATCCTGACTCATTACCTGCAACCACTTCATATCGCCCAACTCTTTCATGCTGAACATTTTTCGTTTTCGAAAACTTTGACCGAAAACCAAATATGAAATCAAACCAAAAACAGGTAGAGAGACTAAAACGAGAATCCAGGAAATGGTTTTTAAAGGACTGCGATTTTCGAGTATTACAATTATTACCGTAGAGATAATGGTGATGACATATAAAACCGCCAACACTTGAAAAAAATGCAACCAAAATTCCGACCAATTAATTATTAACAGCATATATCCGACTACTTCAGAAGATTTGTATCTTTGTTATTTTAATAGCTATGAGATATTAGATGTGAGTAACGAGACAATGATTTACTGTTTTAAAGTAAGCATTTACTAATTTTCAAATCCTCTATATTTATTAGATTCAAGTTAGAACATATTCTTAATTCACATGACTCCTGCAAACACAATACAATCTACGATAAATTACATAAAAAAAGAACTAGCTGAGCTATATCATGCAAGAGAAACAGAAAGTATGGCATACATTCTTCTTGAGTACGTTCTGAACTATTCAAAAAATCAAATTCAGCTGAATAGAACTGAAAACATAGGCGAAGATCATTTTAAACAAATTGATACTTATACACAGGAACTTAAAACCAGCAAGCCAATACAGTACATTTTAGGCGAAACGGAATTTTACGATCTTACTTTTAAGGTGAACGAACATACTTTAATTCCTCGTCAGGAAACAGAGGAACTGGTTCATGCCATTATCAAAGAAAACCAACAAAAAGCTTTGCACATTTTGGATATTGGAACCGGCAGTGGTTGCATTCCAATTTCTCTTGCGAAAAATATACAAAATGCTCACGTTTCCTCAGCTGACATTTCTGCTGAAGCAATTGAAAAAGCAAAAGAAAACGCTTTGCTTAATCAAGTTGATATTAATTTCTTTCATCGCGACATTCTGAACTGGAAGAAATTTGATTGGGATAATTTTGATATTATTGTGAGCAACCCACCCTACGTAACCGAAGCTGAAAAATGCAAAATGGATAAAAACGTTTTGGATCATGAACCACACACAGCATTATTTGTATCAGATCACGATCCACTTATTTTTTACAGAACCATTGCCGAGTTTGCTCTGCAATATTTGAAAAAAGAGGGGAAGCTTTATTTTGAAATCAACGAAAGTTTAGGACGTGAAATGGTAGAGCTTTTGGAGCAAAAAGGATTTGCAAAAATTCGCCTTTTACAAGATATTAATGGGAAAAATAGAATGGTATCAGCAATAAAATCGCATTAATGGAATACGAAAAGAAAAAAAGAGAGGTGAGCGCTGAGTCTGCTTTATCGAAAGCCATGTTTATTTGCAGCAGAATGGAGAAATGTTGTTTCGATATTCGCAAAAAACTTCGCGACTGGGAAATTTCTTCCGATGATCAGGATCAAATTATTCAAACATTGATTGATGAGAAATTTATTAATGAGGAACGATATACAAATTTTTACGTCCGCGATAAATTCCGTTTTAACCGATGGGGACGAATAAAAATCACTCATCACTTAAAGCAAAAGCAAATTCCCGAATATCTTATTTCCGATGCCATTGAACAATTAGATGAAGTTGAGTATTCTAATATGCTATCAGATTTATTAACCAGTAAAATAAAAACTATTCGAGAGGAAGATCCTTATCAGCTTAAAGCCAAATTATACCGATTTGCACAAGGGAGAGGTTTCGAATCGCAACTGTCACTTCAGATAATAGATAAATTAATTTCAGCAATGGACTAAATTTTTATTTTCCTTTGGCATCCTTATTGTTAACAAATCTTTATCTTTAAAAATCAAAGAAAACTAAATCATAAAAATGATTCAACCTTTACGCAATTTACTACACCTTTCTTTTATACTTGTATTTATGGTGAGCTGTTCGCCAAATACTGCATCGGCCAAACGAAGACCACCGCAATGGGTTAAAGAACGTCCTGTTTCATCGGAATATTACATTGGTATCGCTGTGGTGAAAAAAGATGCCAACGAAACAAGTTATATGCAATTGGCAAAGAATCAGGCTTTACAGGATTTATCTTCTGAAATTTCTATTTCCATTTCATCGAATTCGGTTTTGCATCAATTCGAAAACAACACCAGTTTTAAGGAAGAATTTGAAGCTGATATTCGAACATCGCTAGCACAAGATTTGGAAGGATACGAAATGGTATCATCCTGGGACAATAAAAAAGAAGGAGAATATTGGGTTTACTACCGATTGTCAAAAAATCAGTATGCTCTTCTGAAAAGAATAAAATTAAACAAAGCAAAAAAGCTGTCGCAAAGCTATTTTGAAGAGGGAAAACAATACGAGAACCAACTCGACCTTTTTCAGGCATTAAATTACTATGCAAAATCACTGGATGCCATTAAAAATTATTTGGATGAAGATCTTTCCGTAATGACCCTGGATGGAACTATCAATTTAGGAACAGATATTTACAATTCCATTCAAAATATTTTTAACCGAACCGAATTAACTCCCGAGAAAAAAGCCATTCAAATTCAAATCTCAACTTCTCAAAAAGAACCAATCCGAGTAAAAGCAGTTTGGCGGGCTGATGAAGGAGAAAAAACAATTTCTCAATTACCACTACATATTGATTTCACAAAAGGAGAAGGCATTTTGAATCGTAAGGTTTCTACGGATCAATTTGGTTATGCTACGTCACAATTGTCAAAAGTAACCTCAAAACAAAAGCTTCAAGAAATTACCGTTTCTCTTGATCTTTCATCAATTTTGGATGATAACAACGAAAATTACGAACTGAACAAACTTTTCTTCACTCCCGAATCGGCACCGAAAAGTAAAATATTATTAAATGTAGAACGATTAAAGGCCTACATGAATTTTAGTGAAAAAATATTTGGAGAAGATTCTAAACGAGGAATTTTGGAGAACAATTTAAAGAAAGAATTATCTGAAAATTTCTTCTCATTTACAAACGATAAAGATCAGGCTAAAGTTATTCTTGATATCAATACCAATGTAACAAAAGGTGAAATTAAGGAAGGTCGCAACTACACGGTTTATATTGTGTATCTGGATTGTTTTTTCTCGCTAACTGATGTTAAAACTGGCATGGAGATTTTCAATGATGCCATATACGAGGTGAAAGGCATGAAACCAATCAGTTACGATTACGCTGTGAGAGAGGCTTACGATCAGGCCGTATCTGAAATAAATAACACAATCGTTCCTAAATTGAATCAACTTGATTTATAAAATCATCATATTCCAAAACAAAAAATAACGATAATTTATACACACATGAAAACAAGAAAATTACATCAAAGCTTATTCCTTGGATTAGGAATGTTATTAGTTGCAGGAATGAGTTCTTGCGGATCGGCTGAAAAAGCGGTTACGACAAAAGCACAAGGCGAAGAATTAATTGAAGTTTACTGCACTGGTCCTGATTACCAAAGTGACAAAAACTACTTTAGAGCTTCAGCTATTGGCGAAAGCTTAGACCAAATGGTTTCTAAAAAGAAAGCCGGAACCAATGCTCGTGCCGAATTGGCTACTCTAATTCAGTCTACAATTAAAGGAACCATCGACAACTACGTGAATTCAACTGAATTAAATAATGTTGAACAAGTTGAAGAACGTTTTGAAGGTTTAACCCGTGAGGTGATTAACCAACAATTGAACAACATCAAAGTAATTTGCGAAAAGCAAACCAGAACTGGTGAAAACAAATACAAAACATACATTGCTCTTGAAATGAGTGCAAAAGACTTGGAAGAAGCTATCAACCAAAAACTATCGCAAGACGATAAGCTTAAAGTTGATTACGACTACGAAAAATACAAAGAAACTTTTAATGCAGAAATGCAAAAATTAGAAGTTCAACAAAGAGGATTCTAAAGATAAAACACAAATAATAAAAGACCATTTCTAATAAAGAAATGGTCTTTTTATTTTTAATAATTGGTCGGCTATAAATTAAAAAGCACTCCAACAGCTAAATTAATATTCTCAAAAGCCGTGTTGTATTTAAGATCGCCAAAAAACTGCATATCTCCTCCAGTTCTTGCACCAATACCTAAATTCAAACCAACTTTTGAATCGGAAATACTACCACCTCCAAAATCAACTGAAGCATCAAAATAAGAATAATTTAATCCTCCTATGGCGTATACTTTTAAAGTCTCTTCCGTTACAAAATTATAGTGTGCATCCACATCCAACACATATACATTCAAATCTAAACCATCGGGAGCACTAGGAAAAAAATAAGTGAATCCAGGAGCAATTGAAAATAATTCATTCAACTCATACAATCCTTTAACTCCAATACCAAATGCCGCTGTCTCACTTCCGTCATCATCAATAGAAAGCTTAGTTCCAAGAACTAGGTTACCTCCCAATTTCATTTGAGCACTGGCCTTCTGTCCTACAAATAACATTGCTACGATGGCAATCGCAAATAAAATTCTCTTTTTCATAGTTTAAATTTTAGGTTAAAAAACAACTGCTCCGATTATCGAAGCCAGTACTAAATTTAATCGTTTATAAAAGAGTGACCAAATTTAATTCACCCACAATCATCTATGTGTGTAACTGTTATCTCACACAAAACAAACAAGTTCACATCCTCTAAAATTGATTAGCCGACAATACTACTTTTTAATTCTCTGAATTCTTTTTTTCCAACAAAGCGCACGGAAGCGCCAAAAAAGTAGCCTGAGGTATCTTTGACATTGATGCCAAAATAATTAAGATTCCCTTCAGAAACTTCCAAATCAATAGTAATAAACTATTACTGATCGCCCTTAAAATCTAGCAATATTATTCGTCGTTTTAATTCCCTTTACTCCTCTATAATTTAATATTTACGAATGACTACAACAGACCAGCTAAAAGATTTAGCGGAGCGCACGGCAGCGCCAAAAAAGTAGTCTGAGGTATCTTTGACCTTGATGCCAAAATAATTCAGAATTTCCTGCAAAAACTTCCAAATCAATAGTAATCAACAATGACTGATCGCCCTTAAAATCTAGCAATATTATTCGTTGTTTTAACTACCTTTACTCCTCTATAATTTAATACATACAGATGACTACAACAGACCAGCTAAAAGATTTAGCGGAGCGCACGGCAGCGCTAAGGAGGTATCTTTGACATTGATGCTAAAATAATTCAGATTCAAGAAGAAGAGTTAAGAACTCAGGCTCCGGAATTTTGGGATAACCCAAAAGAAGCCGAGATTCAAATGAAAAAAATTCGTGAACTTAGTTCCTGGACAAATTCATATAAAGAAATTACAGAAGCAATTGATGATCTTCTGATTTTGTTTGATTTCGCAAAAGAAGGCGAGGCATCATCCGAAGAAGTAGATGAACAATTTGCGTCGACCCAAAACCTAATTGAAGCTCTGGAGCTTAAAAACATGCTCGGGAAAGAGGAGGATAAGCTGGGTGCTATTCTCAAAATAAATTCAGGTGCCGGTGGAACTGAAAGTTGCGATTGGTGCGAAATGCTTTACCGAATGTATATGCGTTACGGAGAAGCTCATGGCTATAAGGTAACGTCATTGGAATATCAGGAAGGTGACGAAGCTGGAATCAAATCGGCAACTATTGAAATTGAAGGTGATTTTGCTTACGGATATCTTAAATCGGAAAATGGTGTACATCGTTTGGTTCGACTTTCTCCGTTTAATGCGGCCAACAAACGAATGACCACTTTTGCATCAGTCTATGTATATCCTGCTATTGATGACACCATCGAAATAGAAATAAATCCTGCTGATATCAGTTGGGATACTTTCCGTTCGGGCGGTGCCGGCGGACAAAATGTGAATAAAGTGGAAACGGGCGTTCGTCTTCGACATGCTCCTACCGGCATTGTCATTGAGAATACAGAAACCCGCTCCCAACATGGAAACCGTGAAAATGCACTTCGATTGTTGAAATCGCAATTGTACGAATTGGAACTAAGAAAACGTCAGGAAGAGACGGATAAAATTGAAGGTTCGAAAAAGAAAATTGAATGGGGTTCGCAAATTCGTTCCTATGTAATGCAACCTTACAAATTAGTAAAGGATGTAAGAACAGGCCACGAAACGTCCAACGTTCAAGCCGTTTTAGATGGTGATTTGGATGGGTTCATTAAAGCATTCCTAATGGAATTTAGTAATGATGAAAAAAAATAAATACCCTAGGGACCTTGCATGCAAGGTCTCTATTCTTTTGTTTTTTTGGGCTTAAACATCCCTCCTATCAATACTCCAAACAAAACTCCATAAGGTACCATTGTGTACCAATTGGCCTGAATTGGGCAGGTTCCTGAAACACAACCAACATATTTCCAGTAAAGGAATCCTCCTAAAAGCCCCACTAAGCCTCCAACTATTTCAAATTTTCTATTATTTATTAGCTTTTTTATCATCCTGCAATTATATACATGTTTATATAACTCAAACATAGCAAAGAATATCGAATTGTATTGTCCTGATCAAGACAAATTTTGTTAATTATAGAATAAATATTATAATTTATATGGTTGGCATTGGCACACAATACCACGATTACATTTTAATTCGAAAAAGTCAAATTCTATTTCTTCTGATAGAACTGAAAGCCGTATATTTGTGATCACTTTAAACAGTAAATCAGAAATAAAAATGTTGAAAATATACCACAATCCACGTTGTTCAAAAAGTAGAGCAGGCTTAAAATATTTACAGGACAAAGGATTAGAACCTGAAATTCGCTTGTACCTTAAGGAGGAATTTACCAAAGAAGAACTTGCTGATGTTTTAATGAGAATGGCGAAACAGCCATGGGAGATTATCCGAACTCAGGAAAAAATCTACAAAACCAATTTCAAAGGGAAAAATTTCAATACTGATGAATGGATCAAAATCTTAATTGAGTTTCCAAACCTAATTCAACGCCCTATTGTTATTAAAGACCACAAAGGAATATTTGCTGTGCCGGCTGAAAAAATGGATGAAATTTTCTAATTCATTCATCTCGAATTCCCATAGTTATTGACAGGCATTTATAAATTTGTCTCTACAAAATTTCACAAAGAGAAATTAATAAGAACATGAAAAAATTTGGCACTATATATATCCTTCTTTTATCATTACTATTAGTTGCTTGTGATCCTTTTGCAACTAAAATAGGACCAAAGGTATCCTTATACGAAAGCATAACGATACAGGAATGCACCTTTCCGGATACCTTAAAAGTAATGACCTGGAATATTAAATTTGGTGGCGGAAGAATCGATTTCTTTTTTGATTGTCATGGCGACCGGGTCATCATGGAGGAATCGGAAGTAATTGACAACATGGCTCTTCTATCAGAAAAAATCCGTGAAGTAAATCCTGATATCCTTTTTATTCAGGAAGCCGATGTGAACGCGAAACGGAGTGCTTACGTAGATCAGGTTCAATATCTGCTTGACAATAGCGATTTAAATTATGCGGCTTATGCCTCACAATGGAAAGCCAAACACATTCCCAGCAATGGAATCGGAAAAATGGATTCGGGCAACGCTATTTTATCCAAATGGAAATTTACCGATGCTAAGCGAACTCCTCTGCCTCTAATTCAATCGCAAAATTTTATTGTGCGTTATTTTTATCTCAAACGAAATATTCTGGAAGCAAATCTGGAAAATAAAGGGGAATCGATTAAGCTACTAACAACTCACTTATCGGCTTACGCCAAAGATGATACCAAGAAAATACAGTTGGGTATTTTGAAGACTTACGTCGATTCTTTAAATCAAAAAGGACAAAAATTTATTTTAGCTGGTGATTTTAACTCTCTCCCGCCCTTTAGTGTGCAAACAAGTAATTTTGATGATTCTGCGTGCACCGATGGTGATTTTGAAGCTGATAATTACAGTGCCGAAACCAATTGGATGATGCCTTTTTACGAAAACTACCAGGCCGCAATTCCTTTAGAAAATTTTAAAGAGAACAATTCGAAACATTTTTCACATACGACGGATAAAAACGGGTACTGGAATCGCAAGGTCGATTACCTATTTACCAATGGATGTTTTATCCCGACCAGTGGAAATACTCTTCAACAATGGATGCAAGTGTCGGATCATGCTCCAATTGTTGTTACTTATGAATTGTGAATCGAAAGTTATTTACAGCTGACTCACAATAATTTATCCTATTAATTAACTCCTAACAGTAAGCATTAAATTTATCAAATATTCCATTTGATTCAAAATGTCAATTAATAATTCCTAATAGCAGATGTTTTAAAAGTATGATTAAGAACATTTTTAAAACCTTCGATTAATGATAAAAAGGCCTTATTTTTAGGCTCTAATTTTTAAACAGTTACAGTTATGGCAGATAATAAACTTTTTAGTGACTTTGCTCCTCAATCTACTCAAGAGTGGGTTGACAGAATCGCTAAAGATCTTAAAGGTGCTGACTTTGATAGAAAGTTGGTTTGGAGAACTAATGAAGGATTCAATGTACAACCTTTCTATAGACTGGAAAACATGGATGACAAAGCCTTCATGAATACCTATCCTGGAGATTTTCCTTATGTTCGTGGTAATAAAAAAGACAATAACGATTGGTTAGTTCGTCAAGATATTATTGTTGAAGATGTGAAAGCAGCTAACGAACAAGCTCTTGATATCTTGAACAAAGGTGTTGACTCAATTGGATTCGTATTGAATTGGAAAGACCTAAGTAAAGACGAATTAGCTACTTTGTTGAATGGTATTTTCTTGGATTGTGTAGAAATCAACTTTGAAAAATCTCACGGTACAGTTGAATTAATCAAAAACCTACAGGCAATTGCAACTGAAAAAAGCATCGCTCTTGATAAATTAAATGGCGGGGTTTCAATCGATCTTCTTTCAGGATTCAGTACTGTTGGTAACTTCTGTCAATCAGAAGAAAGCTCATTCAACTATTTAAAAGAAGCTATCGAAGCTTCAAAAGCGCTTCCTAACTTTAAGGTTATTGCTGTAGGTGGAAGCTTATTCAATAACTCAGGTTCTTCAATTGTTGAAGAATTAGGTTTCTCTTTAGCTTCAGGTGCTGAATATCTTGGCAAAATGGTTGCTGCTGGTCTTTCTGTTGACGAGGTTGCTCCAAAAATCCGTTTCAACTTTGCAACAAGCTCTAAGTATTTCATGGAGATTGCAAAACTAAGAGCTGGACGTATGCTATGGGCCAACATCGTTAAAGCATTTGGCGCTTCGAACGACGAAGTTTGCAAAATGTTTGTTCACGGTGAAACTTCAGAGTGGAACAAAACAGTTTATGATCCATATGTAAACATGTTGCGTTCTCAAACTGAAACAATGTCTGCCGTTTTAGGTGGTCTTGATTCATTTACTGTGAAACCTTTCGATTCTGCATTTGCTGAGACATCAGTATTCTCGGACAGAATTGCCCGTAACCAACAATTACTACTAAAAGAAGAATCGCACTTCGGTAAAATTGCTGACCCTGCTGCTGGTTCATACTATATTGAGTCATTGACCGAGTCGATTGCTGATGAAGCTTGGAAATTATTCTTAACTGTTGAAGACAAAGGTGGATACCTTGCTGCTTTCAAAGCAGGATTTGTACAGTCTACTATTACGGCAACTGCTCAAAAAAGAGATTTTCAGATTGCTACCCGTAAAGAGAATTTCTTAGGAACCAACCAGTACCCTAACTTCGGTGAAGTATTGGAAACTCTTCCTGAAGCAGTTCTTGTTCCTACTGATAAAACTGCAGCTGATGCAGTTTGTGAAACTCTTAAACCATACCGTGGTGCTCAGGCTTTCGAAGCTCTTCGTAACAAGACTGATATTTACAGCAAAACAAATGCACGTCCTAAAGTGATGATGTTCCCTATCGGAAACTTGAATATGCGTAAGGCTCGCGCTCAGTTTGCTTGTAACTTTTTCGCTTGTGCAGGTTTCGATGTTGAAGATCACAACGGTTTTACTTCTGTAGAAGAAGGTGCAAAATTCGTTACCGAGAAGAATGCTAAGATTGTTGTTATTTGTAGCTCTGATGATGAGTACGTAACTATCGCTCCTGAGCTTTTAAAAGCACTTAAAGGAAAAGCTACTCTTGTTGTTGCAGGTGCTCCGGCATGTACTGACGAATTAAAAGCTAAGGGTGTTGAAAACTTTATTAACGTGAAGTCTAACGTTCTTGAAACTTTAAAAGCATACCAAGCCGAGTTAGGAATTTAATTCAACGCTAAGACACAAAGACGCCAAGATGATTTCTAAAATACGATACGAGGAAATAGGTCAGATAATAGTTCAAGCATCTTATGAGGTGCATAAAGAACTTGGGCCAGGTTTACTTGAATCTGTTTATGAAGTTTGTCTCGAAGAAGAAATTAAAAGACTTAAATTAAGAGTTGAAAGACAAGTTAGAATACCTGTAGTTTTTAAAGGAAAAACTTTAGGGAAAGATTTTATAATTGATTTATTAGTTGAAGATGAGGTGATAATTGAACTAAAAGCATTGGAAATTCTATTACCAGTACATGAAGTTCAATTGGTAACCTATCTAAAACTTGCAGATAAAAAGCTAGGTTTTTTAATCAATTTTAATGTTCCATTAATTAAACAAGGTATTAAACGAAAAGTCAATCAATATTATTTCTAAAAGTAAATTGCGTCTTAGCGCCTTTGCGTTAACAAAAATAAAAAGAAATGAAGCCAAATTTTAAAGATATAAATATCAAGTCATCTCAAAGAGCTGCGACAACATCTCAGAAATGGGAAAAAGAAAACGGCATTGAAAAATCTTGGATGACACCAGAACAAATTCCTGTTAAAACAGCCTTTAACAAGGAAGATTTAGAAGGAATGGAGCACTTGAACTATGTTTCAGGTTTACCACCATTCCTACGTGGACCTTATTCAGCTATGTTTCCTTTGCGTCCTTGGACAATTCGTCAGTACGCAGGTTTCTCTACTGCTGAAGAATCAAATGCATTCTACCGTCGTAACCTTGCTGCTGGTCAGAAAGGACTTTCTGTAGCATTCGATTTGGCTACTCACCGTGGGTATGATTCAGATCATCCTCGTGTAATTGGTGATGTTGGTAAAGCAGGTGTTGCTATCGACTCTATCCTGGATATGGAGATCCTTTTCGATCAAATTCCTTTGGATGAGATGTCAGTATCTATGACAATGAATGGTGCAGTACTTCCAGTATTGGCTTTCTACATTGTTGCAGGTTTAGAGCAAGGTGCTCGATTGGATCAACTTTCTGGAACAATCCAGAATGATATCCTAAAAGAATTCATGGTGCGTAACACTTACATCTACCCACCAGATTTCTCAATGAAAATTATTGCTGATATTTTCGAATTTACTTCGAATTTCATGCCTAAGTTCAACTCTATTTCTATCTCAGGATACCACATGCAAGAAGCAGGTGCTACTGCAGATATCGAGTTAGCTTATACTCTTGCTGATGGTTTAGAGTACTTGAAAAAAGGTGTAGCTGCAGGAATGGATGTTGATACATTCGCTCCTCGTTTGTCTTTCTTCTGGGCTATCGGAATGAATCACTTCATGGAGATTGCTAAAATGAGAGCAGGTCGTTTACTATGGTCTAAGATTGTAAAACAATTCGATCCTAAGAATCCTAAGTCAATGGCATTGCGTACTCACTCGCAAACTTCAGGTTGGTCATTAACCGAGCAAGATCCTTTCAATAATATTGGACGTACTTGTATCGAAGCAATGGCTGCAGCTTTGGGTCACACTCAATCTCTTCACACCAATGCATTGGATGAAGCGATTGCATTGCCAACTGACTTCTCAGCACGTATTGCCCGTAACACTCAGATTTATATTCAGGATGAAACTACAATCTGTAAATCAGTTGATCCATGGGCAGGTTCTTACTACGTTGAGTCATTAACTCAAGAATTAGTAGACAAAGCTTGGGCTCACATCGAAGAAGTTGAGAAATTAGGTGGAATGGCTAAGGCTATCGAGTCTGGCATTCCAAAACTTCGTATCGAAGAAGCTGCTGCTCGTACTCAAGCTAAAATTGATGCGAACACTCAAACTATTGTAGGTATTAATAAATATCGTTTGGAGAAAGAAGATCCAATAGATATTTTAGAAGTAGATAACACTGCTGTACGTACTGCACAACTTGAACGTTTGGCTAAGCTTCGTGCTAACCGCGACGAAAAAGCTGTTCAGGCTGCTCTTAAAGCTATTACTGCCTGTGCAAACGGTGGTGAAGGTAACCTGTTGGATCTTGCTGTAAAAGCTGCACAACTTCGTGCTTCTTTAGGTGAGATTTCTGACGCTTGCGAAGAAGTTTGTGGAAGATATAAAGCTGTAATTAGAACTGTGTCAGGAGTGTATTCATCAGAATCAAAACAAGATGCTGATTTTGCAAAAGCAAAATTATTAGCAGACAAATTTGCAGAAATGACAGGACGTCGTCCTCGTATCATGGTTGCAAAAATGGGACAAGATGGTCATGACCGTGGTGGTAAAGTTGTTGCTACAGGTTTTGCTGATATAGGATTTGACGTTGACATGGGACCCTTGTTCCAAACTCCGGAAGAATCTGCTAAGCAAGCTGTAGAAAATGATGTACACATCCTTGGTGTTTCTTCATTGGCTGCTGGTCACAAAACTTTGGTTCCTGCAGTTATCGCGGAATTGAAAAAATTAGGTCGTGAAGATATCATGGTTACTGCAGGTGGTGTTATACCAGCTCAGGATTACGATTTCTTATACGAAGCTGGTGTTGTTGGTGTATTTGGTCCTGGTACCAAAGTATCAAGATGTGCCATCCAAATGTTGGATATCCTAATTGAGCAATACAAAGACTAGTTCTTTTTATTACACTATATTTAAAGACAGGAACAATGTTCCTGTCTTTTTTTTGCTAAATTTTAAATTATAATATCAACTTCTATGAAAAGGCTTGCATCGCTTCTTATTTTTTTAGCCATCGTTTTGAATCTCTCGGCTCAAAATAACACCAAAGAAGATTCCAGAATTAATGAGACCGTTCTATACGGACAATTCACTTTAGATGCTTTTAATATGGATTTATGCTCCCCTTGGTACACTCCCGAGCATGACTCTTATTTGGCAGATACAACTATTCTAAAAAAGCTCACAGAACAAAATTTTGAGAATATCTCAATCAGTCTTATTCTTGGTTCATGGTGTCATGATAGTCATCGGGAAGTGCCTCGTTTCATCAAAATACTAGAAGAAATAAACTATCCGTTTGACAGACTTCAAATGTACGCATTGGACACCGACAAAACCTCACCGGATTTTGATGCAAAAGCGAACAATGTCACTAATGTTCCAACCGCGATTATTTCTCGAAATAGAGTTGAAATAGGTCGCATCATCGAAAGCCCAAAATTATCTTTGGAAAAAGATCTTTTAAAAATACTTTCAAAAAATTAGTATCTTTATCTTTTAGACCAACTAACGCAATCATGGAGCAAGAGCAAACAAATGCCGGACAAACATTAGGAATTATTGGATTAATACTAGGTATTATAACTTTCATGATTGGATTTATTCCTTGCGTTGGAGTTATTGCAATTATTCCTGGAGTAATTGCAATTATTTTAAGCGCAGTTGGACTAAGCCAAGCCAATCGGGGAAATGGTGCACGCGGGATTAATATCGGAGCATTAATTGTCTCAATTATTGGCGTTTTAGTCGCTTCCCTATGGCTGATTTTTGTCGTTGGAATTGCTAACCTCAACGAAGATGAAATTCAAAATTTTGTCGAAGATGTAATCGAAGAAGCTATTGATGAATCCGTACAAAATCCTGACTTGCAAGATGTTCTAGAAGAACTAGAAGATCAACTTGATGAAGTATCTGTTGATTCAATTCATATCAAAACAGATAGCATCAATCTTGAAATCAAAATTAATAATGAGTAATTCTCATCAAACTAAACAAAACTACAAAGTAATCAACCTCTCTTTCGCCGGAATTATTCTATGTATTTTTATTTACTCAGGTCTTTTTTCTGCAGAAGAAAGCAAACACCCAATCCCATCATTTTACACTCAAATAACAAACGAAAATAGTCCATCTACGGGATTATCCCGTAGTTTCTCAGCTATTGTTCAAGGTGATCTTCAACTGGCGAAAACATACAATCCTCTTGGTTTACATATATTTCTATTTTTCGCTATTCAACTAATTTTTAGGAGCTTATCTTTTATGTTGATTAAAGAGCGATTTTTATGGATGAAACCATATATTTTCATGGATGCTACTCTGACGATAATTGGCTTTTATCTAGCATTCAGACCATTAATAGTATTCACTATAAAACTTTTTCAAGAAACCATCGTAAACTGAGCAAGTTAATATTAACAAACTAACTCTTGCGATATGTTGGTACTACTTGTAATTGTTTTTCTCGCACTTTTGACCAGCCTCATGGTTTTAAATATCTACAATGAACTCAATTTATCCAAAAGGATTATTCGAGCAGGATTTTTTGTGCAGGAATTAATGGATCAACATGGTATTAAACATCTTGATCTGGAAAAGAAATTTGAAAAATCCACTATTACGACTCAACTTCGAGTATTAGAGTACTATTTGCACTCTCTTAATTCATCTTACAAGGATTTTGGCACAAAAAAAACAGTTATTCAGAGACTAATAACAATAGAGAATGTTCTGGCAGAATATGGCTACCAGAACAAATTAAGTGTTATTTAATTTCTGTGAGCGAAAAACATTTATCAACTTTTACACCTCTGGGTGTTTGCACCAGACTGCAACACTCATGCAGTA
Source organism: Labilibaculum antarcticum (assembly GCF_002356295.1). Lineage (NCBI taxonomy): Bacteria > Pseudomonadati > Bacteroidota > Bacteroidia > Marinilabiliales > Marinifilaceae > Labilibaculum > Labilibaculum antarcticum. Next base: position 1,843,439 of record NZ_AP018042.1, read on the forward strand.
TATCGTGCTGAAAAAATAAAATATAGTTATTTTCCACTGCCTCTTTTAAAAAAGCTTCTTTCTCATGCAATGATTCTTTTGGATTAAGGTCATAACTAGCCAGCCATTTTACAGGTACATTTGCTGTTGTAGGAATAAAATCTCCGGCAAATACAATGGTGTCATTTTCATTTTTGATAATAGCAACCATCAAACCCGGAGTATGTCCATTTACAAATCGAATTTCAAAATTAGGAAACAACTCTCCCTCCCTGTCAACAAGTTTTAATTGACCAACCTCCTTTATTGGAACAATGTTTTCCTGAAAATAGGCGTCCGCTTCACGAATATTTGGATTGTTGAAATTTTCCCATTGTGTTTTGCTCACCCAATGAGTTGCGTTTGGGAAAACCAAATCAAAACCTTCTCCTTTTTCATTATTCTTTACAGCTCCACCGCAATGGTCGAAGTGCAAATGAGTAAAAACGACATCGGTAATATCAGTTGGTTGAAAACCAATATTTGAAAGAGAAGACAGCAATGTGGCATTACCATTTAAATGATGATGTTTGAAAAACTCTACATCCTGCTTATCTCCGCTACCATTATCAATTAATATCTTTCGCTCCCCATCAACAACAAGCATACTTCTCATCGCACAATTGCATAAATTATCTTCATCGCTAGGATATTTCCGACTCCAAAGAAGTTTTGGAACCACACTGAACATAGCTCCACCATCGCATTTAAAATTGCCCGTTTCTATATTATATATTTCCATTATTTTAACTTAAATATGTTATCTTTAATTTCAAATAATACTGTAAACACGGCTTTACAGACCTAATCATTTGATTCAGGTCAAAAATACAATTTTTTAAAACGATTATCAATGAGAGTACATTTTATAGCAATTGGCGGTAGTGCCATGCACAATCTTGCAATAGCCTTGCATTTAAAAGGTTTTACTGTTTCGGGTTCCGATGATGAAATTTTTAATCCATCAAGATCCCGTTTGGAAAAACACAATATCCTGCCCGAAGAATGGGGTTGGTTTCCTGAAAAAATAGATACTGGTCTTGACGCCATTATTTTAGGAATGCATGCTCGAATTGACAATCCTGAATTGTTAAGAGCGCAAGAATTAGGATTAAAAATTTTCTCTTACCCTGAGTACATTTACGAGCAGACAAAGGATAAAACAAGAATCGTAATTGGAGGCAGTCATGGCAAAACCACAACAACCTCCATGGTAATGCATGTACTGAAAGATAATAATATTGATTTCGACTACATGGTTGGTGCTCAAATTGAAGGATTCGAAACTATGGTTAGGTTGACGAAAGAGGCCAAAATAGCAATTTTCGAAGGCGATGAATATTTATCCTCTCCTATTGATAGAAGACCCAAATTTCATCTTTATCATCCGCATATTGCATTGCTAACTGGTATAGCCTGGGATCACATCAATGTTTTTCCAACATTTGAAAACTATGTGGAGCAATTCGATATTTTCACAAATCTAATTCAGCCCAATGGAAGCTTAATTTATTTTGAGGAAGACGAACACATTCAAAAAATCCTAAGTAATAGGAGAAAAGATGTCAGCTACATTCCATACAATACGCATCCATTCAGATTAGAAAATAACCAAACAATTTTAACTACAGACAAGGACGAATTTGCTCTTGAGATATTTGGAGAGCACAACCTACAAAACTTAATGGGTGCTTATCACATCTGTAAAAGCATTGGAGTAAAAGATCTTGATTTTTATAAATCGATACAAAACTTCTCTGGTGCCGCTCGTCGTCTTCAAAAACTTGCAGAAAGTGAAAACTGCAGTGTTTTTCAAGATTTTGCTCATTCCCCATCCAAATTAAAAGCAACAACCGAAGCGGTTAAAAAACAATATCAGAATCGAAAACTAATTGCCTGCATGGAACTCCATACATTCAGTAGTTTAAAAAAAGAGTTCCTTCCACATTATGAAAACACGATGTGTATGGCAGATCACGCTTTTGTTTATTTTGATCCTAAAACGATTGAACACAAGAAACTGGAACCAATTACAAGCAAGCAGGTTGCGGAGGCTTTTGGAGGAAGTAACCTTAAGGTATACACCGATTCAGATCTACTAATATCAGATCTGCTTTCAATGAACTTTAACAACACAAATGTTTTACTTATGAGTTCGGGGAATTTTACGGGTGTAAACCTCCCCCAATTAGCCCAAAACATTATAGTAAACACTAAATGATCTAAGTTACAGTATTTCAATTATATTTGTATTGCCATAAATTAAATTAACACTACTTTCATGGCATACAGAACCCTAAACTCAGGAGTATTATGCTTTATAAGTTCACATGTATTTTAATAATTCTTCTTCTTTCTCCAATTACTACTGTATTTGGAGAAACTCAGGATCAAATCCAGAAGGCAGAAGAATTATTAAAAGATACTAAAGGAGGTGAAAGAATCGCATTGCTTAAAGAACTTTCCCGCTTAAATGTTGATAAAGATCCTGAAAAAAGCATTAACTACGCAAAAGAAATTGTCATTCTAAGCTCTGAAAATCCTATTGAAAAATCGGCTTCATTATACCATTTAGGCAACCTATATCGCCGGGTAAATAATTACAGACTAGCTCTCGACTGTCAAAATCAGGCCCTTAAAATACGAGAAACGATAAATGATTTAAAAGGAATTGCCAGTTCTTTAAATAACATTGGCGAGATCTATAAAATTCTTAATAAATATGACGAAGCCTTAGCTCACCTTAATCGATCGTTAGAAATTAGAGAAAAAAACGGGACTCAAAAAGAAGTTGCCTATACCTTAAACAATATTGGAAGTGTTTATTGGCTTAAAAAAGATTATGCCAATTCATTAGGATTCTATCTTAAATCTTTGGAAATAAGGTCAAATCTAGGTGACAAAACGGACATATCATCTTCTCTAAATAATCTTGGGAATGTGTACAAAAACCTAAACAAACCAAACAAAGCTCTCGACTATTATTCTAAAGCTCTTCAAATTAGAGAAGAAATTGGTGATAAAAATCTAATTGCATTTTCGTTAAATGATATTGGAGGAATATACTGGAGATTAAATAATTTCAATGAGTCACTATCTTATTACAATCAATCACTCAAAATAAGAAAAGAAATTGGTAATAAACTATACATTGCTGCAACACTAAAAAATATCGGAACCGTTTATAAGGATTTAAACGAACTGGATTATTCGTTAAAAAACTACAATGATGCTTTAAAGATTTATGATGAAATTAATGATCAGAAGGAACAGGCGAATGTTTTTTCTTTAATTGGTAAGCTTTACGAAAGCTACAACAACTTCGACAAAAGTCTCGAATATCACAAAATCGCTCTTAATCTTCATAACAAAATCGGTAACATAAAAGGTGTCGCTTATTCTTCGAACAGCATAGGCGAAATCTTAATGAAATATTACCAGAACGAGAAAGCTAAGGATTACTTGCTATCAGCATTCGATCATGCTAATCAATGCAAAGATAGAGGCTTGCAAAAAATTGCATCTGAAAATTTATTTGAGTATTTCTCGAATCTGGGAGATTATAAAAAAGCTCTTGAATATTATCGTGAATACTCAAGCACCCAATACGATAGCATCATAGATCAGATAGGGAAAGATAAAATTACAGAATTTGAGGCCAATTATCAGATTTCAAAAAATAACGATGAAATTAAAAGTCTGAAAGCTTACACTCGCCAACAATCCATTGCAATATACCTTTTTATAGCCATAATAATACTTGCCGGGATAATCGGTTATATCGCTAGGAAGAACATTAAAATAAGAAAGGAAGCTACCCAAGCCTTAACAGAAAAGAATAATCAATTGGAAGAAATCAACTCCAGATTAAAAGAAACGGAAATGACACTTCGAGATTTAAATCTAACCAAGGATAAAATATTTAATATTATTTCGAACGATTTACGAACCCCTTTTATTGATATGAAGATAATGAGCTCGGAGTTACTGGAGAGTTTTGACCAAGCTGAAATTGAAGTCCAAAAGGATTTATCCAAAAATATCAGAGACTTGTCTTTTCATACTTACAACCTTGTTGAAAACATATTACTCTGGTCTGCTTCGCAATCTGGAAAAACGAAATTTTCACCACGCTTTTTTAATGTCAAAGAGCTTTTAGATCATAGTTTAACCAAACTTTCGGAACAGCTTGTTGAGAAAAATGTTAAAATAGTTTTTAATTTAGATCGCACTTCAAAAGCTTATTCTGATACATCAGCAACCTGTGAAGTATTTAAAAATCTATTATCCAATGCAATAAAATTCTCTTACCCTGAAGGGAAAATTACCATATCTGCCAGAGAAAAGAAGTATTGGATTGAATTGGAAATTTCTGACGAAGGGGTGGGAATGAGTAAAACAAATCTCCACAAAATATTCCGTTTGGATAATGATTACCTTGCATTAGGTACAGCACAGGAAAAAGGCGCTGGAATTGGCCTGCTTCTTTGCAAAGAATATGTTGAGAAAAATGGCGGTAAAATTTGGGCCGATAGTGAAGAAGGAAAAGGAAGTAGTTTTTATATTACAATTCCTAAATCGGATAAATTAATGGGCTCTGTTCCAAAAATAGAAAGTTAGTAAAAACAATATTATCAGACATAAAAAAAGAGGCCTCATCGGCCTCTTTTTTTTTGATCAGAATTTCTGAACTATATTAGTATTTTTTAGCAACAAAATGATAGTGACTACCGAATCTTTCGAAAGCAGCCTGATCTAATTCTTCTCTGAAATTAGGATGAGCAACAGAAATAATTGCCTTAGCTCTTTGCTGTAATGTTTTACCGTAAAGATTAACACATCCATATTCAGTAGCAAACCAATGCATGTTATTACGAGTTGTTACAACACCAGATCCTTGTAATAGAGTTGGTGCAATTTTAGAAACACCTTTCCCAGTTACTGAAGGCATAGCGATAACTGGCACACCACCTTCTGATGCAGCAGCACCACGAGTAAAGTCAATCTGTCCACCTACCCCAGAATAATGTCTTGTTCCGATTGAATCAGCACAAACCTGACCGGTAATATCAATTGATAAAGCAGAGTTAATAGCACACACTTTTGGATTTTGTCTGATAATTTCTACACCATTAGTGTAACCAACATCCATCATGAGTACTCCTGGATTATCATCAACAAAATCGTAAAGTGTTTTAGTTCCCATTAAGAAACTAGCAACAATTTTACCTTGATCAAGTTTCTTGTTCATTCCATTTACAACACCGCTATAAACCAAAGGAAGAAGACCGTCCGCAAACATCTCAGTATGAATACCAAGATTCTTGTGGTTACCAAGCTGAGCTAATACAGCATTAGGAATACCACCAATACCCATTTGAAGACAAGCTCCATCAGGAATAATGTTTGCTACATTCTTACCAATAGCAATTTCGATATCACAAAGAGGAGCATTGTGATGTTCAACAAGTGGAGAATTATCTTCACAGAACACATCACACATACTCATTGGTATCATTGCATCACCAAAAGAACGAGGTACGTTTGTATTGATGATTGCTACAACTGTATCAGCAGTTTCAACAGCAGCAAGAGAACAATCTATTGACGTTCCTAAAGATACATAACCATGCTTGTCTGGAGGACTTACTTGTACAACAGCTACATTAACGTCAAGAACACCTTGACGAATCATTTTTTGAGTTTCACTCAAAAATACAGGAATATAATCTGCATAACCTGCTTGTGTTTGTTTTCTAACATTAGCACCCACAAATAGGGATTCTAAATTAAAAATACCTTCAAATTCAGTGTCAGCATAAGGAGCTGGTCCTTCTGTATGAAGATGTTGTATTGCTACATCGTAAATTTCACCATTACGACCTCGGTCACACATTGCTTTAATGAACTTGTGTGGCGCTAGTGCAACTGAGTGTAGGTGCACTCTGTCACCTGATTTAATCACCTTCGCCGCTTCCTCAAAAGAAACTATTTTGATCTCTTTGTGCATCTTTTTATTCGGTTTTTATATGGTTTTAAATATTTTCTAAATCGCCGACTAAAGTAGTATATTTTTTGGCTTCAATTACTGCTATTCAGCATGACTGCTACAAAACATATCCGCATTACGAGTTCATAACTAAGCTTTTGCGATTTCCATATTTTTAAATAATCCAGGATATTTCAGAACCTCCTAAATGGTATTTAAAATATCATTTACACTTGCAGTCTATTCCCTAATAAAAAGCGTTATTCGATAAATTACACCACAAAAGAAGCCGGGAAAAAATCCCCGGCTACAAAACCCAAACATCTAATAAAACTTAAATAACAAAAACTATCAAACTATTATTTTTTTTGTAACCCTATTATTTCGTCAAGTATGCTACTTTAGCTTATTATAACCTCCATCGAAATAAAAAATAATCGTTAATCTTATATTACTTCATCAAATGTAGCACACTTTTCATCATCTATCAAATCAATAATGTTTATAATGTGATAGATATTTTTTATATTTGGCCTTAAATCAAAAATCAATATTCATGATTACAATAACCCAGTTGGAATATATCGTAGCTGTAGATACTTACCGCCATTTTGCCACAGCGGCAGATAAGTGCTTTATTACACAGCCTACGCTTAGTATGCAGATTAAAAAGCTAGAAGAATTTTTAGACATCACCATATTTGATCGCAGCAAACAACCAATTATCCCAACTGATGTTGGCACTACAATAATCGAGCAGGCAAGAATTATTTTAGGGAATACCAAGAAGATAGACGATATCATCAAAGATCACAAAAACACAATAGAAGGTAGTTTAAAAATAGGCATCATACCAACCCTAGCTCCTTTCCTGCTGCCAATGTTCATAGGGGACTACATTCGCAACTATCCTGGAATTAAAGTAGACGTTGAAGAAATGGTATCGGAAGAGATAATAAAGAGTTTAAAAAAGGATAAAATAGATGTTGGCATATTTGTGACTCCATCGAAAGAAGATAAAATAAAGGAAATCCCTCTGTTTTACGAAGAGATGATGATTTATGCACACAAAGATCATGATCTTCTTAAAAAGAAGATCATTGAGGTGAAAGATATTGCCACTCCGGAAATATGGATGCTTAGTGATGGACACTGTTTTCGAAATCAGGTAATCAATCTTTGTGAAATGCACGATTTGCAACATCAGGAATTGCCTTTCGAATTTGAGAGTAATTCTTTAGAAACTTTGATGAAAATTGTGGATAAAGAAGGTGGATTTACTTTGATTCCTGAATTAGCCACCCAATATTTACCAAAAGAAAAATTGAATCAAGTTAAAAGATTCACAAATTTACATCCCTTAAGAGAGGTCAGTTTAGTTTATTCTCGTCATTACTCAAAAAATAAATTACTCGATCTACTGGCTAAAAGCATTCAAAACATCATCCCAAAAGACCTTTTAAATAGTAATAGAGGAACAATTGTTGAGTGGCGTTAATCACTCTTTATTCTAAAAAAGAAGCAGTTAGTAAATCCCAACAAAAAAAGTATTCTTTTTTTCAAAAAAAGTATTGTCAGTTTAAAGAATTATCTCTTTCTTTGCATCGCTAAAGAAAAAAATAGTGGTCACCATTATTGCTATTTCTTCTTTAACTTTTAAAAAGAAAAAATACAGAAATGTATTTGCAAAATTGAATTTTTGATTTATCTTTGCATCTCTTTAAAATAAACGGTCCGTTCGTCTAGGGGTTAGGACGCCAGGTTTTCATCCTGGTAACAGGGGTTCGATTCCCCTACGGACTACAGAAGTTTGTAGCAAGTTTATTTTAACTTACCTTTGCTACGCAAAATAAAGATAATGGTCCGTTCGTCTAGGGGTTAGGACGCCAGGTTTTCATCCTGGTAACAGGGGTTCGATTCCCCTACGGACTACCAAGATAAATAAATTTAGATAATTTTAAGAGATGGCAAATCATCAATCTGCAATTAAAAGAATAAGACAGTCTGAAGCAAAACGCGGACACAATAAGTTTTACGCTAAGACTACAAGAAATGCTGTAAGAAAGTTACGTGCTACTACTGATAAAGAAGCTGCTAACGAATTATTGCCAACGGTTACTGCAATGTTAGATAAACTTGCAAAAATCAATGTAATTCATAAAAACAAAGCGGCTAACTTAAAATCTAAATTAGCTTTGCACGTTAACAACTGTAAGTAAAAAATTACAACTCTATAATAGAGGGTTCTCATTGAGGACCCTTTTTGTTGTTGAGTGAATTCTCATTTTGATAATCTCACATATTTTCATAACTTTAATTAAGTTGTAATATGTGACAAAATGGATGAATACAAAAAATTAAGCATTAAAGACTGGGCGGTTGAAGATCGCCCAAGAGAAAAATTAATGTATAAAGGCGTGAAAAGTTTATCTTCCGCCGAACTGTTGGCAATTATTATTGGAAGTGGTAATCGCAGGCAATCTGCAGTCGAATTATCAAAATCGATTCTTTCTCAATGCGACAATGATCTCAATCTGCTCGCAAAAAAAAACATTCAAGATTTAATTAAAATTCCAGGAATTGGCGAAGCAAAGGCCATTGGAATCATTTCGGCTTTAGAATTAGGTCGGCGACAAAAAGCCTTCCCCTCTAAGCAAAAGCAGAAAATAACCTGCAGTCAGGATGCTTTTGAAATCATATCTCCGTATGTGGAAAATTTAGGGCATGAAGAGTTTTGGGTCATATTTCTTAATCAAGCCAATAAAATCGTCGAAATCAAAAACGTTTCATCCGGCGGCATCACGGGAACTGTTTTTGATGTAAGATTGGTATTTAAAGATGCACTTCTTTTGGAAGCAACCAACTTAATTCTCTGTCACAACCATCCATCAGGCAACCTACAACCGTCCAATGCTGATAAAGATGTAACCTCAAAAGCCAGAGAAGCGGGCAAATTAATGAGTATTTCAGTAGTGGATCACCTAATAATAGCAGATAATCAATTCTTTAGCTTTGCTGACGAAGGCCTAATTTAGAATGAATTAGACTTAGCATTTTTTAATGCAATTCTTTGTTTAATATTTTTGAAATATAGCTATATTTGCGCTCAGCTAAATTTTAAATAAATAAACATGGTGGTCAATACTTTAGGAGATAAAAACTCTCTTTTTAATCAATTCATAGCTGAAATTAGAGATATAAATATTCAAAAAGATCCTCTTCGCTTTAGAAGAAATCTGGAGAGAGTCGGAGAAATTTTTGCTTACGAAATTAGTAAGGAATTAGATTTCAGTGAAAGCTCAATACAAACTCCTCTTGGAGAATCACTTACAAACCTCCCTTCTTGCGAGATAGTAGTAGCTTCAATTCTTAGAGCAGGTTTACCTCTGCACACTGGTCTTTTAAATTACTTCGACAGATCAGAAAATGCCTTTATTTCTGCTTATCGAAAATATTCAGATGATGGTGAGTTCAAAATCAATTTTGAATACATTTCATCTCCATCTGTAGATGGTAAGGTTGTTATTCTTGCTGATCCAATGCTAGCGACAGGTTCTTCAATGGAATTGGCATACAATGCAATGCTAACAAAAGGAACTCCTAAACACGTTCACATTGTTGCTGTTATTGGTAGTGAAGAAGGCGTTGAATATATTAAGAATAAACTACCGAATGAAAACATTACTATTTGGATGGGTGCTGTTGATAAAGATCTAAATTCGAAATCATATATTGTTCCGGGATGTGGCGATGCAGGTGATCTTGCATATGGTGCTAAACTTGGATAAATAAAATATTTATCAGGAAAGGGTTGCTTTTAGAAGCAACCCTTTTTTATTGCTTAAACTTTTTTACTTCCAATTTATCCGGACACTTGGCGTGCAATTCCTTTACACTTTTCAATTCAATTGGATGAATTAATTCTGGAGCGACATCGAGGAGTGGTACCAAAGCAAATAATCTTTCCTGAATTCTAGGATGCGGTACAACCAAACGATCGGTGGAGATAATTTGATCCTCATAAAAAAGAATATCAATATCAATAGTTCTTTCGCTGTACTGATTTTTCTTACGAACCCGCCCCAAATCTTTTTCAATTTGTTGCGTACTATCCAATATTTCAATTGCTGATAATTCCGACTCAAACACGACAACTTGATTCAGAAAATTCTGTTCGTGCTCAAAACCCCAAGGTTCTGTTTCATACAAAGAAGAAGTACTAATCAACTCACCTATTTCCAATTTCATCTTTAAAATTGCTTCAGAAAGGATTCTTTCTCTATTATCCAGGTTGCCTCCCAATAAAAAATATACTCTCGCCATGTAAAATGCTCTTTTTATCGGTAAAATAAACAAAGAAAACCCCTATATCAAAATGTATATCGAAAATACCATGCTACACTAAACCTATCTCGACTAAATTAAATATATTTGTTTGTATCTAAATTTACATAAATTTAGAATTATTCGTAATTAAATGATTATCCATAAAACATATAGAACATGAAGAGTTTTTTCAAATTTACCTTTGCTTCTATCTTAGGAGTTATTATTGGCGGTTTTATATTGCTGGTTCTCGGAATAATGATTATTGCAGGAATCGTAGCAAGTGGCGATCAACCCACTACCGTTAAAGACAAAAGTATTCTAGAGATAAAATTAAATAAGCAGTTGGTGGATCGCGGTTCAGACAATCCATTAGCCGACTTCGATTTTTTATCAATGAGTCCTAATTCCAATATTGGATTAAATACAATTCTTGAAAATATTGAGAAAGCAAAAACAGATGAAAAAATAAAAGGAATTTACCTTAATATAACCGATATACCTGCCAATTTTGGAGGTCTGGCGTCTATTGAAGAAATCAGAAATAAACTAAAGGAATTCAAAACTACAGGAAAATTCATCGTTAGCTACAATAATTTTGGGCATTCTCAAAAGGCATATTACTTAACTTCCATTTCTGACAGTATATACCTTAACCCTGAAGCAGGTTTATTTCTTTTAGGAATGGGTGGTGAAAGAACCTTCTACAGAAAATTCCTAGAGAAAATTGGAGTTGAAGCTCAGGTAATTAGAGTTGGGAAATACAAATCGGCAACCGAACAATACTTTCGTGATGATATGAGTGACGAAAGTCGCGAACAAACCATGTCTTATGTTGGAGCCATGTGGAATCAGCTTCTTGAAGGAATATCAGAAGAAAGGAATATTTCAATTGAAAAATTAAACAAACTAATTGATGAAGTAGCAATTCGAAAAGCTGCCGATGCAGAAAAGTATGGTTTAATTGATGGAGTTATTTACGAAGATGAAATGCAAGATATACTTAGAAAACTATCTGACATTAAAGAAAATAAAAAACTAAGATTGGTAAGTACATCGGATTATGAAAATGCACCAGGAGTAGATCTTAAATTTTCTAAAAATAAAATTGCTGTTATTTATGCTAGTGGCGCCATAGGATTAGAACAAAATGAAAGTTCTATTGGTCCAGAATTAGTTCAAACTATTCGTAAGGCTCGTCTTGACTCCACAATTAAAGCAATTGTATTAAGAGTTAACTCTCCAGGAGGATATGCAAATGTATCTGATTTTATCTGGAGAGAAGTGAAATTAGCATCCGATGCAAAACCTGTAATTGCATCAATGGGAAATGTTGCTGCTTCGGGCGGATATTACATTGCCTGTCCTGCTGATACTATTGTTGCAGATAAGAATACAATTACTGGTTCGATTGGAATTTATGGTTTGTTCTTTTCGGGTGAAGAGTTAATAAAAGAAAAATTTGGCTTGACTACAGATTCTTATGGAACTAATGAACATGCTGCTTTTGGAGGTAGTTTTCCTCTACTATTACCTATTTCAACCAGAAAATTCACCCCAACAGAAAAAGAAATTGTTCAAAACATTATCAACAACGGCTACGACACCTTCTTAAGTAGAGTTGCCGAAGGACGACACATGACTGTTGAGCAGGTGAATGAAGTTGCTCAAGGCAGAGTTTGGAATGCAATGGATGCACAAAAAAATGGTTTGGTTGACGTTTTAGGAGGATTGGAAACAGCAATTCAAATAGCTAAAGAAAAAGCTGGGATTGAAGATTATAGAATTGTTTCTCTTCCAAAACTAAAAGATCCTATAGAAGCATTAATAGAAGATTTTACAGGAAAAACTACCGCAAAAATTCTGAAAAATGAATTGGGAAGCTTCTACAACACCTACGAAAAAACACAAGATCTAATTCAACTTGGAGGAATACAAGCTCGTATTCCTTATGAGATTGACCTACATTAGAAAATACTCTACTGAAAATTGAAGATCCTCATTATTTTGAGGATCTTTTTTTTAATCTACAAATCGATATATTTCAGAAAAACATCGCATTAAATTATTAATTAGTTCGTTGATTACCTATATTAAACTTGTAGTAAGAATGTTTTTCATTTTCAGAAGCAAGAAAATTATTACCCTGTGAATTATTTCTGTAATTTTAGACAGTATATAACACGAACCAAAGATGAACAACTTTGGAAAAAGAATCAATTCCTTTTTCAAATCTATGATCGAATGAAAAAACTATCCCCCATACTGAAAAGTCTGCTTTTTCCTTTTAGTTTACTATATGGGATGGTTGTATCTGTACGTAATATCCTCTTCGATTTTAATATTTTACCCATCACCGAATTTAAAATCCCAATCATATCTGTTGGTAACATTACTGTTGGCGGAACTGGAAAAACGCCTCATATCGAATACCTTATCACCTTACTTAATGATGATTACAAAATAGCTACGCTAAGTAGAGGATATAAGAGAAAATCAAAAGGTTATTTACTTGCCGATGAAACATCAACATCAAATCAGATTGGTGATGAGCCAATGCAAATCAAAAGAAAGTTCCCTGATATTTTAGTTTCTGTTGATAATAAAAGAGTAAATGGAGTAAAGAATCTGCTAAAATCGGAACATGGTAATGATTTGGATGCAGTATTGCTTGACGATGCCTTCCAACACAGATCAATAAAAGCCGGTTTATCAATTCTATTAATAGATTACAACCGACCCATTACCCGAGATTATATTATGCCCTATGGCAGGCTTAGAGAGAGCGCAAGCGAAAAAGACCGTGCTAACATTATTATTGTAAGCAAATCGCCGAGAAATATGACACCTATTGATCGTAGAATAATTGTCAAAGAATTAGATCTTCTCCCGTTTCAATCTTTATATTTTACTACGCTTGATTACGGAAATTTGGAACCTGTTTTTAAAAATGATGCGATCAATATAATTAATGAAGATTGGGCAAAAGAGAATTTTTCTATTCTTTTAGTGACAGGTATCGCCAATCCTAAACCTCTTAAGGAATATCTTGAAAACTTTTCTGATGTTGTTGAAGAAGTCCAATTCTCCGATCATTACTCATTTCAAATAAAGGATCTTAATCTCATCCAATCAAAATTTGAAAAATTAGAAGGCGAAAATAAAATTATCGTTACCACAGAAAAAGATGCCACACGGTTTTTCGATATGGAAATTAATCAAGAATCGATTAAAGAGCATTTATTCTACATTCCTTTACGGATAAAATTTTTAAATGAGGATAAATCAAAGTTTGACGTTCAGATTATGAACTATGTAAGCAAAAATAAACGCTCAAGCAATCTGCACAACATCAAAACCGATTCAATATAAAAATGAAAGGGAAATCGAATTGACTCCCCTTTACTCTACCATTAAATTAACCACTACATTAATTAACAGCTATTGCTTAAAGCGGTTTGAGAGACATTCCGGTTTACGACAATTCAACCCAAATACCCTAAGCATCATCAAGTTACAAAAACTACTACAAATAATCAATAGTTAATTTTCTTTTTATTTAAAAACTCAATTACCTCAAAAAAAAATGCCATTTAATTGAATTTACCTCCCAAAACACAGGTTTTCTTATAGGTTCGAACTTCACCATTTGGACTGAACAATTCGATGTATACCAGATAAATACCAATTGACGCTCTCTCCCTTTTTGAAGTTAGTCCATCCCAAAACACAGAATCCTCATTTGCCAAGTTCACATTACTTGCCAATTTTCTAATTTCAATTCCCATTGAATTATAAATACGAATTGAAGTCAAAAAACCATCCTCTTCCATTTTGAAGTTAATCAAAAGACGATCATCAATACCATCATTATCGGGGGTGAATACCTGAGAGGATAAACTTATTTCAGACTCAGCAAGATCGACATCACTATAAACTGAATTTTGAAGACCCGGAGTTCCAAATCCAATATTCTGAGCTGCCGATTGCCAATTAGATTCACGATTTGTCTCTTCGATTGGATTTATTCTTTCTAAAGAAACTCCTTCTACCGAAGCCAATAATCCGAAATGCATATCCTCATTGTATGCAAAATCATCAATGATTATATTATTAGAAGTAATAACAACCCTTCCGGCATCGTCAGAAAAAGAGGGTAAAGATTTTATTCGACAGAAAACATCAGGATTAGATGTAAAATAATTTTGCTGAACATTGAGAGTATCCTTAGTCACCAATATATATTCTTTGGGATGAAGGTATTTATCTGAAATTGAAACTTCCCCAAACAATTCAAAATTGTCCGTTCTGCCAGCCAATTCCACTTGTGCTAAATCAATTACTTTATCGGATACATTCACAATCTCTACATAATCCGATCCATCGGGATAAGGATTAAATAAAACTTCATTTATCACCAAATCACCTTCTGAAATGATTCCCGGTATCCAAAACTCATATTCTTTAGTAAGAATCGAATTCCCAGCTAAATCCTTAATATTGTTTGATAATACAAGTTGATATTGACTGTTTTTTACAAAATCATCCTGAAAATACAACTGGAATTCTTTACCTATGATATCCGATTGAATTACTTCATTTGGATGAATTACCTCAGATGATAGTGTGAAATTTGACAATTTAAATACTCCGGAACTATCAATTGGCTCACTAAAAACAAGTTGTAAACAATTACCAGAAACAGAGTGGCAATATTCAAGACTTGGTGCAATAAAATCCTGATTTTCAGCATAAATTGAATTTAACTTGCCTGGAGTTCCTCCCAATTCATTTACCGAAGCCTTCCAATTATTTTCCTGCCATGACGTATTTTTAGGATCAAGTCGTTCCAAAGACCAGCCTCCGTCCGATTTTTCATCCGACTGATACCATGAATCTGAATAATATATCTGATCAATAATTAAATTCTCGGCGGATAAAATTTCAATTGCTCCTCCTGAATTTGTTAATCCGGGGAAACTACTTACTCCC
The DNA here is from genome assembly GCF_002356295.1 of Labilibaculum antarcticum. Classification (NCBI taxonomy): domain Bacteria; kingdom Pseudomonadati; phylum Bacteroidota; class Bacteroidia; order Marinilabiliales; family Marinifilaceae; genus Labilibaculum; species Labilibaculum antarcticum. The sequence continues at coordinate 1,858,764 of NZ_AP018042.1, forward strand.
AGGACATCTGCAAACGAACTAAATTCTTCTGCCGCAGATTTTGAACACAAAACCAAATAAGCTTTGGCTGCAATTGTATCCAAATCTAAAAGTGTTTCCTTCTCACCAACTTTTAAAATCCAATTCTCAATGGATATGGGATATTCACTGGCATTGTACAATTCAATAAATTCGTATTCCGGCAGCCCGGCAGAAGGAGTTTCATCTGCCATGATTTCGTTTATCACGATATCGTTGGAATGAACCTCATGCCAAATAAAATTCAAAACTGTATCCAGTACATTTCCACACTCATCCTGCAAGCTGGAAATAGTTAGTTGTTGCTCCTGACCATCTTCAAAAGAATTGGCAAACTCAAGGTGAACAGTCATTGGCGTTACCACTGTAATTGTTGACGCAGGATTATTATTCAACGAATAATTCTGGAGACTAAGCAAGGATAATTTGTCTATTTGTTCACTCAACTCTATAGATAAATGGGTTTTAGACAATACTCTTAAATGAGAAACTACTGGAGCAAAATTGTCGATATTATTCCCATGAATGGAATTTTCTTTTCCAGGTGTTCCTCCAGTTTCTCTCTTTGACCCGGACCAATTGCTCATCGTACTGCAAGTATTCAAAGGATCGATTCGCTCCAAAGACCAGCCTCCGTCCGATTTTTCATCAGACCGGTACCATGAATCCGAATAGGAAACCTTATCAATAACAACCTTCTCTTCGGATTGAATTTCAATTGTTTTTCCTGAATTTGTTAATCCAGGAAAAGCGCTAACTCCTAACACATCTCCAAATTCTAAAAATTGATCCGCAGCAATTGTAGCACAGAGTATCAAATAAGCATTTGATGCAATGCGAAACTCACCTAAAACAGTCTCTTTCTCTCCTACTTTTAAAACCCAATTGTTGATGGATATAGGATGTTCACTGGTATTGTACAATTCAATAAATTCATATTCAGGTAGCCCAACAGGAGGAGTTTCATCTGCCATGATTTCGTTTATTACAATATCGTTGGAATGAACCTCATGCCAAATAAAATTCAAAACTGTATCCAGCACATTACCACACTCATCCTGCAAGCCGGAAATAGTTAGTTGTTGCTCCTGACCATCTTCAAAAGAATTGTCAAACTCAAGGCGAACAGTCATCGGCGTTTCCACTGTAATTGTTGACGCAGGATTATTATTCAACAAATAATTCTGGAGACTAAGCAAGGATAATGTGTCGATTTGTTCACTCAACTCCACTGAAAGGTGATTTTTAGACAAAACCCTTAAATGAGAAACTACTGGAGGAAAATTGTCGATATTATTCCCATGAATGGAATTTTCTTTTCCAGGTGTTCCTCCAGTTTCTCTCTTTGACCCGGACCAATTGCTCATCGTACTGCAAGTATTCAAAGGATCGATTCGCTCCAAAGACCAGCCTCCGTCCGATTTTTCATCAGACCGGTACCATGAATCCGAATAGGAAACCTGATCAATAACAACCTTCTCAGCAGATTGAATTTCAATTGTTTTTCCTGAATTTGTTAATCCAGGAAAAGCGCTAACTCCTAACACATCTCCAAATTCTAAAAATTGATCCACAGCAATTGTAGAACAGAGTATCAAATAAGCATTTGATGCAATGCAAAACTCACCTAAAATAGTCTCTTTCTCTCCTACCTTTACAATCCAATTATCAATGGATATAGGATATTCACTGGCATTATACAGTTCAATAAATTCATATTCCGGCAGCCCAACAGAAGGAATTTCATCTGCCATGATTTCGTTTATCACGATATCGGAAACCTGTGCAGGAGCAAAATATCCAAATTTAATTGTTTCATATTTCCGCGTCGCTCCTTTAGAATCAGTTATATTTGAAATCTCAAGTTGATAATCACCCGTTTTAAGATCATTATTCAATACCAATAATAAATTACTATCTGCATTGCCAGCTAACACATCAAATTCACAAGACTCTCCTCCCTCTATTCCCAATTTAAAGTTTTCAATTTTGGAAGATGCCAAAAGATCCAAATCTTCGGAATATTCCAAAAGCAACGAGTCTTGTCCAACAATCTCATAAGATTTTAAAAATGGAGCCGTGTTAATGGATTCTATTTCTAAATTATCAAACCAAAGATTTCCGGCTCTTGAAGCTGTTTCGAAAGTAAACTCCAAACCAGAAAACCATTCCTCTGCATCTAAACTCACTTCAGACTCAATCGCTCCTGCAGTAATCCAATTCTCTTTATTTCCCAATCGGTTATATTCCATTTCCCACACGCCATTCGGATTATAAGTTAATTGAATTGCTACCGCTTCATTTTCATTCCAGTTGAATCCTGATTCCAATAAAACATTCAAATTCTGATCTTTATCCAAACTCCACAAACTCAAAATATCACTTGATCCACTTTGATTTACTCCAACAGAATATTTGGTAACCGCCACATTCGGATCAGAATTATCCATTAATAAATGAAAGACAAATTTATTTCCCGAAGATGGATCCCAATCGCCATTTCTAATTATAAAACTCCAATTAATTGCACTCGATTTTGGATCGAATCCCAATAAATCTTTAGAAATATAACTTTCTCCAAACTCAGCTGATAAGTTGTGTTTCAATGAATATCCACCAGCAATTGGAAGGTATGAAGAAGCAATCCAGTCTCCACTATTTATCCATTTTTCAAGACTTTTTGATTCGAAATTTTCATCAATATCTAATTCATCTTTTCCCAAAAGAATATTGATTGAATCAGATTTAAGATTCGATTCAACCTTCAAACCAAAATCTTCTGTTCCATTGTATTGAATAGAATCAAAATCAACGCCTCCATTTTTAAATTGGAGATTATTTCCTGCAACAATTAATTCCCCATCCCCTTCAAGCAAACTGAGTTGAACTGCTCCAATTACGTCTTTATCGACGTTATCAAAATTATCACATGCAGTAATTTTCAAAGAGAATTTCTCATTTGAATCATTAATCCCAAAAGGGTACGAAGAAAAAGAGAGTTTACTTGCTTCTGTATTAATGAAATGAATATTGGATCGAATATCTTCAGATAACAACTCCTCTATATTGGAACCACTTTCCAAACATTTCCACTGATGATACTTTGGTATTTCAACCTGAATATTTGCATTATCCGGAAGCTGACCTTTCCGAAAAAAGATAGCCAGAGATAAGCTTATTTCTGAATTGTTAGAAAGCTCCAATACTCCTTTAGATGAATTAAACTCAATTTCGCCGTCACTAATATCAGATGTTGTAGCTATAACTTCAGCATTTAAAAGTAAGACTGCCCCTGAAATATGTTTTGACCATGAAAATGAATGCTCAGGATATGCATTATAAAATTTCAAATTTGAAATCGTTGTTGGCAACTGATCGTGAGTTGCAACATCTGATATTTTAAAATTAAGAATAGATATGGCTTCATCTTGAGTTATTGCCAAAGAACTAAGAGGTTTCGCTAATACAGGACTATCCAAGCCGATTACAGAGGTTTTATCAACACCGGATATATAATCACTCAATATCGTTGGGAAATGATCGCATTCGGCCTGAATTGTGAAATTTTCCGCTTCACTATAAATTAAATCCTCCCATCGAAAATATCCATCCGCACTTGTAAGTTTTAAATTTTCTGATGAAAGTTCACCATTCCCAGAAGCCAGAGAAAGTTCTATGTCAAACTCAGAGTTTGTATCAATGTTTCCCAAACTATCAGCAAGCTGAACAACGATTGTGAATTGTTCCTGATAATTTACTGATTCAGGAATAGTTTGAAATAGCATTTCCTTTGCCTTTACTTCCAGAATAAACTCTGGACCTGTCAAATTACCAGTAAATTTAGAACTCAAACCACTGCCGCTTTCGGAAATTAACCAGCTTGGATGCAAAGAGTCTATTTCCATTTGAAATAATTCTTCATCAATAGTCTTTCCCTCTTTTAAAAAAGCCAGAACAGAATACACAACAGTACCTTCATCCGGAATTTCTCTGTTAAGCTCAGATTCAAAGAATTGAATATCCAATTGATCATCATCAATGGAAGTCTCAATATCTATTACCTTTCCATCAACTTTTAATATGAACTTTTCAATGGTTTTTTCCCAATTCACTTGATTTTTCTTCGAACCAACCAATTTAATCTGTTCCAAGAGCGTTGAAGAATCATCATTCCCCGAATCCGTCACCGAAAATCTAAAGACTTCAAAAGCATCTGTTTCCTTAATCAAAAGAGAAGATATGATTGAATCAGAGAAATATGAATCATCAACATTTACAGATGATTCATGTGTATTCTCAATCAATATATTGCTAGAAACCGTTTTGGGCAACACATCGTTAGTTACGGCCAATTTAATGAACCCCGGAATAGAATATTTCAATGAATCAAAGCGAGTTTCCCCCTTTTCAAATAAATCCTGAAATCCGTTAACTGACTCCAACTCGGCCGATCCATCTTCCAACAACAAACTAACCGATTGATTTGCATCTAAATCCTTATTATTAAAGTCATCCACGGCATTAATCAAAACAGAAAAATACTGATTCCGAATAAGAGAATCGGGACACTCAGAGAATATCATTCGCGTAGCCTCAACATCAATTCGATGAGTTGCAGAAGAAAGCATTTCATTTGCTAAATTAAAACCAGATCCCGAGCTATAAGTGATAAATCCTCGGGCTGATTCTTTACAATGAAATTGAAATGTTTCCCCATCTGTTAAAGGATGATCGGAATTTAAATAACAACGCAATTCAAATTCGATCTTTTCTGTATCTGGAATGGTAATTTGATTTTCTGCAAAATCCATGACAATAGAATCCTCTTCAATAAAAATGCTTTCCGGAATTATTTCTTCATCATTTGAATATAAAGACAAGCCCCCAAAACAATCTTTCCAATTCATTCCATTGTCAGGAATAGAATTATAGAAAGTCATTTTCGCAAGTTTAGTTGGTAAGCCATCTGTTGCTTCCACTGTTTCATCAATAATAAATCGGAAACACGGCAAAGCCAGTTCTTTATAAGTATTATTATTTGTGTTGAACTGAACCGATTCAACGAAATTATCAGAAGCCAGAATTTGAGTTAGATTATCACTTTCTGGTACAATTGCAGTTCCGTTTACTACAACATTATCAAAATAGACCAAATCGCCTGCATTTGGATTATTCAACCGGACAATTATTTCCAAACTGGATCCGTTTAAACCAGATTGAGTTGCATTTACACTCCCCCAATTACCAATATTCTGACCATTCAATTCAAAAATAATCTCCTCTGAGCCATCAATTACATAGTATGCTTTTGCATATTTACTTGAATTTGTAGAACTTCCCGTTTCTGCTAATAACATAGAAATTGAAATCTCTGTGTAGCCAGAAATGTCAACCAACTTACTCCTCCAAACCGCTTCTCCATCACAATCCTTGGCTTCAAACCTCCCACCACCCGTTCCTACAACCATCACGTAATCGTCGTCATCAGAGAGAGTGCAGTTAGAAACATCCAAAGACCAATCAGTAATTCCTACTATATCTGAAGAACTACTCCAATAACCTTTTCCAATATCATTGGCAAAATTTATTTCCCAGATATCATCAGCGTACAAACAATTACTGTTCAATAGAAACAGCAATGAAAACAATTTAAGGCAAAGAGTTTTTTTCATGGAAAATTCCTTTTAAATTTGAGTTGCTTTTTGAATTAGAAGCTAATTTAACTATAATCAAATTTATAATCAATTATTTAAATCGAATTATGTTATGAGAATTGCAGTTGTTGGCGCCACAGGTCTGGTTGGTCAGAAAATACTGGAAGTTCTGGAAGAAAGAAATTTTCAGATTAGTGAATTATATCCTGTAGCCAGTGAAAAATCTGTAGGAAAGGAAGTTGTATTTAATGGAAAAAAATACAAAGTAATCAGTATGGCAAGTGCAATTGAATTAAAACCACAAATTGCAATCTTTTCAGCTGGTGGGGACACCTCTTTAAAATGGGCTCCTGAATTCGCAAAAGTAGGTACGACTGTTGTTGATAACTCGTCGGCATGGCGAATGGATAAGAATAAAAAATTAGTTGTTCCGGAAATCAATGCTGTCGATTTAACCACAGAAGACAAAATTATTGCAAATCCAAATTGCTCAACCATACAGTTGGTTGTTGCTCTTGCACCTTTGCATAAGCGATACAAAATGGAACGCTTAGTTATCTCAACTTATCAATCAATTACCGGAACTGGTGTTAAAGCCGTTACGCAGTTTGAAAATGAGAGAAATGGTATTCAAGGCGAAATGGCATATCCATACGAAATCGACAAGAATTGTATTCCTCATTGTGATGTATTCACTGAAAATGGCTACACCAAAGAAGAGATGAAACTGGCTAATGAAACCAAGAAAATCTTAAAAGATGATAGCATCAGAGTAACTGCTACTGCGGTACGAGTACCTGTAGTTGGCGGACATTCTGAATCGGTAAATATCGAATTTGCAAATGATTTTGATTTGGATGAAGTCCGAAAAATTCTTTCGGAAACCGATGGCGTAATTGTTCAAGATAATTTGGACAATAACGAATATCCAATGGCAAAATACGCACATGGAAAAGATGAAGTTTTTGTTGGCAGAATTCGTAGAGATTTCTCAAATCCAAACACTTTAAACCTCTGGATTGTCTCAGACAATCTTAGAAAAGGAGCAGCTACAAATGCGGTTCAAATCGCAGAGTTCCTTGGGAAAAACAATCTTGTATAACACTATAAATAAGGCCAATGAAAACAATTTCATTGGCCTTTGTATTATTTGCGAATAGCACTAACTTCACACGTACGAAACCCATTCGTACACTAACTAAAAACTAGTTATATTCCCTAAGGATTAATCCATCAAATTAGAATAATCCTGATATAAAAAACTATTATACGGAAATCGAGCTGAATGAATTTCCTTTACTACATCATAAACTACCTCGCGAAATTCCTCAATATTTTGCTTATGAATTGCCGAAATGAACAAACAAGGAGTATCTCCTTTTGCAATCCACATCTGCTTTAATTCCTCTAAACTATAATTCTCTTTGGTTTTCGGTAAAAGATCGTCCTCATCTTTTTTCACGTAAGTGAAAGCATCAATTTTATTAAAAACTAAGAATGTTGGTTTTTCACGCTTATCTATTTCGAGCATTGTTTCATTAACAACCTTAATTTGATCTTCGAAATTAGGGTGAGAAATATCAACGACATGTAAAATTACATCTGCTTCACGAACCTCATCCAAGGTTGATTTAAATGATTCGACCAAATTATGAGGCAATTTTCTTATGAATCCAACAGTATCGGCCAATAAAAATGGCACATTCTGAATAACTACTTTACGAACAGTAGTATCTAATGTTGCAAAAAGCTTATTCTCAGCAAACACTTCAGATTTACTAATCATGTTCATTAAAGTCGACTTGCCCACGTTGGTGTAACCAACCAAAGCAACACGAACCATTTTCCCGCGATTTTTACGCTGAGTTGCTTTTTGCTTATCAATTTTTATTAAATCTTCCTTAAGCTTGGATATTTTATCAAGAATTATTCTTCGGTCAGTCTCAATCTGTGTTTCTCCAGGACCACGCATACCTATTCCCCCACGCTGACGCTCAAGGTGAGTCCACATTCTTGTTAATCGTGGAAGTAAATATTGATACTGAGCCAACTCCACTTGAGTCTTAGCATTTGCTGTTTGAGCACGACTGGCAAATATATCGAGAATCAAATTTGTTCTGTCCAAAATTTTACGTTCCAATGCGCGCTCGATATTCCTTAGCTGTGACGGTGAAAGTTCATCATCGAATATTACCAATTTAATGTCCTTATTCTTTTCCAGATAATCAAGAATTTCCTCAAGTTTACCCGTTCCAACAAATGTTTTTGGATGAGGATAATCCATTTTTTGAGTGAAACGCTTAACCGTTTCTGCCCCAGCAGTTAAGGCTAGGAAATCCAGTTCGTCAAGATACTCCTTAACCAAACCTTCTGTCATATTTTTTGATTTGTCAATAACACCAATCAAAATCGCTTTTTCTACTTCTTTATCTAATATCAGCTTCTCTCCCATTTAATCAATTTGCAAAAAACAAAGGCTTAATTGCCTTTGCATAAAACTCTTTCCTAATTTAAAGACAGACAGCAAAGCCTATCTAAAAACAAATACAATTAACAAAGTACGGAAATTATTGGGCAAAAATAAACAATATTCAACAAAGCATCTGCGATTAAGGCATAAAAAAAGAGGCTCTGAAAAATCAGAGCCTCAAATATCTAGAATAACGATAGATTCAGTTTATTGCAATTGGAAGTTAATAGGTACAGTATAAGATACTTTTACCGCTTTACCTCGCTGCTTACCTGGCTTCCATTTAGGCATTTCACCAATTACGCGAATAGCTTCCTTGTCCAATGATGGATCAACTCCACGTACTACACGAATCTGCTCAACCTGCCCAACTTTGTTTACAACGAAAGTAACAAAAACACGACCGGTAATACCATTTTCCTGTGCAATTACAGGATATTTAACAGATTTAGCAATCCATTTCTGTAATTCCAAAGTTCCTCCTGGAAATTCAGGCATATCTTCTACAATCACAAAAACCTGAGCTTCATCTTCTTCTTCTTCTTCGGCTACAACCTGAATTTCAACTTCAGTATCCATGTCAGCGTCAGAATCTTCAATCTCTAGTTCATCCTCAATCTCCTCTTCATTGTCAACGATGTTCAAAACATCAGCAATTTTAGGAGCTGGTGGTGGTGGTGGTGGTGGCTTAACAGGTTCTTGTCTAGTAACAGGAATCATTTCCTCCTCTGCCTCCATCTCTTGTTGATCTTGCAGGCCAGTAGCTTCGCTAGAATCTACAGTCCATTCAAATGCAAGAAGTACAAAGGCAAGAGTAAGAGCCAGACCAATCTCAAGAAAAAGACCTCTCTTATTTTCAAGATCTGCTTTTGGTGACTTCTTAACTTCCATAATCTTCTTTTTATTTTCTTTTAATTTCAGCGCTTAAAACTAGGTAATTCAATTTTATAATCAAAATCCTTTTCAATTAGAAAACGATTTCGAGCCATAAAGATATAAAAAATAAAAGCAAACCGATTTTCCGAAGCAATAAATTTGATTCTCAGTCAGTAAACGATTGAGAAATCACATTTAAGATAGGAAGTTTGCAGTAATTTAAAGTAGGATAAAACCTCTGTGTATAAATGAACTATAAACTTAGTCGGTTTTTTCTTTATAGCCAATCTAAATTATAAATATCAAAAAAGTAGAGTGAAGAATCTATTGTGTTCGGACTCATCCTACCTATACACACACTATACATTGCTACCAATCAATTGTCTATTGACAAACAATTTTCGAACTAAAATAGATTCTTCACTCTTTTATCTTTACGTATACAATTTAAAAATGTTTGACTTTTGGAAAAAATCATCTTACATATGTTTTGAGATGTGTAATTTTCATCTATATTTGCAATCGAATTGAGATTTAGCTCATCCCGATACCTATCGGGAGCCAAGAGCATTAAACATTCTCTTTTTAATCAAAGTTGGGGGATTAGCTCAGTTGGCTAGAGCGTTTGACTGGCAGTCAAAAGGTCATCGGTTCGATTCCGATATTCTCCACATTAAAGATAAGGCGTTTAGGGGCTTCCACCCTTGGCGCTTTTTTTTTGCACTGTTTTGTCCTACTATGACGTTACACAAAAAGAAACACTATGGGAAAGACTCAAAAAAATCACGAATACGTAAGAATACGACTCTTTCGTGACTTCAAATTGCAATTCATTTATTTCTATTTTTCATTCAATTTTATACCTTACCGGATATAAAAAGAAGCTTCGGTACTCTACAATGCCCTTTCGGGTATAAATACCATCTCAAATATGGTATCCGAACATGAATCTCCGCCAGTCAGTAGAACTTGATTAGGAGAGTTACTCAGGAATTTAATTAATTGTCCCTACAAATAATCTTACCGATAAGAGATTCTCAGGAGTTAACAATCACATCACACTCTGTTTAACCTTAATTAACATTTTTTAGTGCTTTCAATCCAGATAGTTTTCATAAATTTGTATCATCCTTTCCGAGAGGATTAGGTTTTCATAGATTAAAATGGGTTAGATTGAAGTCCGGGGTGGTTCCCGGACTTTTTCATTTACAGCTATCCAAGGCTTACGACAAAAGCCAACCTACTCTATTGTTTTCTGGCTATTCGCATTGATAAACAATACATTGCCTAAAGAATCATATCCTTTAAAAAGTTCCTCTTTTTCATGCTTCAGCGCTTCACCTCTAAATCCAACAATCGTTAATCCGGCATCAGCCGAACGCTTATTGATTACCTCTTTGGCCGCAACATTTTCCTGTTCATGAATAATTTCGATATTCGAAGTTGTTATAGGCAGTCGGCCCGAAACGACCAGTTCATCCAATTGCTTTCTGGTTTCATTGGCCTGTTCCTTTTTGCAGATATTGAATATCTTAATGTCCGCCTTTTTCCAATCAGAATGACCCGCAATAATAAAACTAAGTAGAATCATCAGATTCGCATTGTCGGTATCCGAAGATTTAATCCAGACATGGATATTGTTTTTAAAATTAATCCTCCGTGAAGAACTGCCCAGAATACAGAAATCAAAATTACCTGCACGGGCTAATGAATAATTATCAATGATTAAATTCAAGCGATCAGGATTTTCTTTATTAAACTCGAAAATCACCATATTATTTTCCATTCCCGCCACACCAGGAAGCTGAATTGCTTGCGCTATCGCTGAAGTATAAGATGGCGAAATAATGGTATCGACGTAAACATGATTCTCTATTTTATCGAAACTTTTAATTAATCGATCCAATTCTTGCTGCGACTGCCGATAGGTAGCTTTCGAGTAATATCCCTCAATTCGATGCAAATAAGTTCCAAACCCATATTTGTACGATATCCAATTGAGAAGCTCAAAGGCTGTGTCCCTCTCAAAAGATTCTTTCGATATACAAATAGCACTTGGTCTCCATTCCCGGGTTTTTCTCTTTCTTGTTTTCTGTAAAAAAACCTGCATATTTCTATTTAGCTGATAAAGAGAATTTAAAAATATTGATTCCAGTCCATTTCTATTTTTATGATATCGATTAATAAACAAATAAAGTAATATCATTACTGATACCGCTGCTAATGCATACAAAAAGTTAATCTTGAACATCACCCATACTGATGTTATAAAGCCGATCAAAGACAACACCCACTTCGATTTAAAAGAAGGTCGGTAACTTGGCGATGATCCAAAATGATTTAAAACAGATATTAAACACAAGGAACCATAAGTCACCATAAAAAACATAGAAATAATTTGAGCAACTGCATTCACATCGCCTAAAACCACAAATACCATTGCAATTACGCAGGTAATTAATGATGCATTTATGGGTTCATTATCTGATTCTCTACCTTTTGCCAACCATTTATTCAATGGTTTAGAAGGAAAAGAACGATCGATTGATAGTGCTTGAAGTGTGCGTGGTGCAACCATTACTGAGCCTAATGCTGATGATATTGTTGATGCGGCCAAACCTAATGGAATTACCAAACTTCCGCCTATGGCAATTTTTGCCATTATCAACTGCTCTCCTATTAAATCGGCACTACTAACAGAAAATGCCAACTTATACACCACAAAAAAGTAAATAACCATTCCAATTAAAGTAGCCGAGGTTGTTCCCAAAGGAATTGATTTGGATGGATTTTTCAAATCTCCTGATAAACCAACTCCGGCAGTCATCCCTGTAAATGCGGGAAATATAATCGCAAATACAACAAAAAAGCTATCCGTATTCCTAAAGTCCGCATTCATCAAATTAAATTCGGAAACAGAAGCATGATCTGTTGTTCCCAAGAAAAATAGCAAGAGTGAAACCATTAATATGGCAATCACAAAATACAAAGCTTTCACACCTAGATTGGCTCCTTTTTTCAGAATTAGTATCGACAAGAAAAACATGGCGGGAACACTTATCACCTGTCGTGGCAATGCATACCCGAATGTGTTAAAAGCCCAGTTAAATACAGGTTCAAAAGCTTCTGTGAAAGCAATTACATAAAAAGCAACACTTATTGCCTGCGAAAAAAACAAGGCGATTCCTATTGTCGCACCAATATTTAGACCAAACGAACGGGAAATTATAAAATATTCTCCACCTCCTTCAACGCGTTTATTTGTTGCCAGCTCCGAAATAGCCAGAGCCGTTGGAATTGTTACCAAATGACCAAGAAGAACAACTAAGATTACGCCCCAAAAACCAAGAGTTCCAACGGCAAATCCAAAACGAAGAAATAAAATCGCACCTAATATGGTCGAAATAGCCGTAAAAAAGACCGGAGCAGTTCCAAATTTGTGAGAAGAAGAATTTGTGGGCATAGACTTTAAGTGTGAAAATTTGTTTATTAAAAATAACAAAAATTCACCATTAATAATGTGTACAATTGACTGATCTACGAAATAACACGAAGGTCTTAAAAATTATCACCACAATGCGGTTGAAATAAACTCATATTCTGTGTATCTTCTGATAATTTATTGAAAATGAAGAATGCATTAAAATCTGCAATAGGCTTACGATTCACTATTACATGAAAGAAAAAATTGTTTTAATCACGGGAGCTTCCTCTGGAATTGGCAAAGCCTCAGCTCTGCTTTTTCTAAAAAAAGGATACACCGTATATGCAACAGCTCCATCGACCAATGCAATGATGGATCTGGAGGCTAAAGGTGCACGAATTCTGCAACTAGATATCACTAATGCTGAAAATTGCAGGCAAGTTGTAAATCATATTTATAAAAAATCAGAACGCGTAGACATCTTAGTAAACAATGCAGGCTTTGGCCTATACGGCGCAATTGAAGATGTTCCTATGGCTGATGCACGACAGCAATTCGAGGTCAACCTTTTTGGTTTAATGCAACTTACTCAAATGATTCTACCCAAAATGAGAGTGAATTGTAACGGAAGAATTATTAATATCAGCTCTATACTTGGAAGAATGACACTTCCCATGGGTGGATGGTATCACGCATCAAAATATGCATTGGAAGGAATTTCGGATTGCCTCCGACAAGAGCTTAGATCATTTGGAGTGAAAGTAATTCTAATTAATCCTGGTGCAATCGAATCTGAATGGGCAGATATTGCCTTATCCAAAGCAATTGAATATTCAAAGAACACCGCTTATGGAACCATGACTGAACGGCTTGAGAACCTTCTTCTAAAATCAAGGAAAATTCAAGTAAAAACAGAGAAAGTTGCAGAAGTGATTGTGAATGCAAGCGAATCAAGAAATCCACGAATCAGATACATCGTACCCACACATGCTAAACTAATTTGGTTGCTTAGAAAAATTATCACCGAAAATAGTTTTGATTATTTTAAGAGAAGGTTCTTTAAATTTAATTATCCTTATAAATAATAGCATCCTCTATTTTAGAGTATTTTAACATTTACTTCATTAACAATTTGTAATCCAAACTCTTAAATTCCGTAAGTTTGGTATCCATAAAGATTAAAAAATGAGCATAAACCAACCAGCTAGTCAAAATAAACTGCTTAACGGTGTTCGTCCAAGTAGAATTGTATATCCTATTCTTATTGGAATCGCTGTTGTTGTTTATATGTTGGTAAAAGAGGTTGATGGCACAACTCTTTCTCTTATTGAGTTTTCATGGCATTCACTTTTTTGGATTTGTGTAGCACTAATCATGATGGTAATTCGTGATTTAGGCTATATGGCTCGATTACGTATTTTAACAGATGGAACATTCACATGGAGCAAATCCTTTCGGATAATCATGCTTTGGGAATTCACATCAGCAATAACCCCTTCGGCAATTGGTGGAACATCAGTAGCAATACTATACCTTAACAAAGAGGGCTTAAAAGTAGGTAAAAGTTCGGCCATCGTAATGTCTACTTCATTTCTAGATGAGCTGTATTTCATCCTCATGTTTCCTTTACTGATATTGTTTTTAGATGTCAACCAACTATTCATGACAGATGCTCCAGGACATTCTTTATGGCTGGAATCTCTTTTATATTTTGCTCTTATCGGGTATCTTGTAAAAGCAGGTTATTTTATTGTTTTAACCTATGGCTTATTTTGGAATCCAAGAGGATTGAAGTGGCTTTTACTTTGGATATTTAAACTCCCGATTCTTAGAAAGTGGAAACAGGGAGCAAACCAAGCAGGCACCGACATCATAGAAAGTTCGAAAGAACTGCGGAGAAAACCTTTTTGGTTCTGGCTGAAAGCATTCATGGCAACTTTTTGGTCGTGGACTGCCAGATACTGGGTTGTAAATGTAATTCTTCTTGCTTTCATATTTCAAGGATATAGTATTACAGAACATGTTATGATATTTGCAAGACAACTGGTAATGTGGATCATGATGCTGGTTAGTCCGACCCCTGGAGGAAGTGGATTTTCGGAATGGGTTTTTACAAAATATTTGGGCGATTTTCTTCCATCCGCAGGAGTTGCAGCAACTATGGCATTAATTTGGCGACTCATTTCATACTACCCTTATCTCTTAATTGGAGTCTTTATCCTTCCTAAATGGATCAAGAAACATTTTAGAAAATAAACTCAAACTAACTCTTCAGCAATTATTTTGCAATATCTCAATCAATAAACAAATATTTAAAAGCTCACATAACAATATACTATCCACTCACGTATACAATGCACTATCGTTTCAATAAAACAGGTGAAATACCAATGATTTATGAAGGTGAGAGACTATTCTAGACATTAAAAGAACGCTTTTAAAGATGTAGTAGTCAATACTTTTAGCAGAGTTACCAACAAGTCTTAGCGAGTATTCGTCAGTAAAAAAGATAGTTTCATCAAAACTTTTAAGTGTTTAACCATAATAAGACTTTACATTTAACACAAACAATGTAACTTGCAGCTTATAACACAAAAATCAGATTAAATTAATAACAACAAATAGTTATGAGGAAATATCTACTATTAATGATTGGTCTTTTCATAATTGTTTCTTCTTGTTCGGAGGATAATGATAACAATCAACAAATCGATCAAAAGAAAACAATTGAAGAAGGCATTTCAATCAACAACGATCCTGCGGATCTTTCCAGCAGAGTGTCTACTATGAATAAATTGGTTCAAATCAACAATCTTCCAACAGGAACTAAATCTGGGAATGAAGGAATTGAAATTGATTATACCAAAAACTACGCTTTTAAATTAAAAGCCGAAGTTGAAGCTCCTAAAGTAAAAGGTAAAGCAGTTCAAGCCACTCATGTTAAAATTATTGACGACATGGCATTTGTTTCCTATAATACTAAAGGAATTGAATATAGCGGCGGTGTTGATCTATTTGATATTTCGGATGAAGACAATCCCATATTACAAGCTCAAGTCTTACTTTCAGATATTGACGTTAGTGCAGTTGATTATTACGATGGTGTAATTTACCTTGTTGGTGCTTTGGATGAAAAAAGTGAAGGTTATACTCTTGAATCACCAGCAATATTATTGGCTTTGGAATTAAGCAATTCTAAAAAGATCATATCTACTACTGCATTAGTTGATCTACCTTCTTATGTTGGTACCGATGTTGAAATCGACGAAAATTACATTTATGCAACTAGTGGATCGGATGGAAAACTTACTATTCTTAAGCGTAGTGATTATTCTTTGGTAAAAGACATTGATATTAACGACGCCAGATCTTTAAGTAGTAATGCTGATAACATTTATACTTTAAGTGCTCCTCAACAAATTCGTACATTTACGAAAACTGATTTTACACCATTAACTGATATTCAAGTTACAGGCTCAGTAACAATCGATTCAAAAACTGAAATTGATGTAACTGATGAATATATTCTTGCTGCTTTAAATGTATCAGGATTAGATATTCGTAATTTAGATGGAAGTCTAAAAGAGCATTTCAATCGTCCGGCAACGCCTACAAATGGTCTTGACGAGAACTATGTAACCAACTCGGTATGCTTAAATGAAGAATTATTACTAATTGGTAATGGTGGTGCTGGTGTTTATGTTGGTGCCATGATTCCTGAGAATGAGAATAATGTTAGTCTGTTAGGAAGTATGGATTTTGGTACATCGGTAAACTTTGTTGAGTCAAGAGGAAACTATATTTTTGTTGCTGCCGGTACTGGTGGATTAAAAATTCTTACCATCGAACTGGACGAAGGTGAGCCAGAAATTGTAATTCCAACTAAACCTTGTGAAACTTTAGTAGATAACATTATTGAAATGTTTCCTGAAAGAAAAGATAATCGTAGTGCTAACGATGATTTATTTTCTGATGACAATAAATTAATTCTGAAATTAATCAAAGAATCTCCTGTATATTTAACTTTCATTGAGGAGAATGCAGGCTACAAAAATTCATTGGCATACTACACTTACGATGCAGAGAATCCTCCTGCAAGTGCTGACGAAATAGAGCTTCACATGCTTTTCCCTAATGCTTCCAAAGAAGAATCAGGAGGAGGCCTTAAAGCTGGAGATCGTGTTCAGTTAGGTGATGCTCCTTTTGCACAAAACACAGTAATCGGATTTTGCTTAATCGTAAACGGATGGAAAAATGGTGCTACTGTTGAAGGTATTTATCGTCATTACACCAATATTGCATGGAACAATGGAGAACAACAACATGTAATGTTCAAAGAAAAAAACTGCTTGGATATCGTATTGTGTTTCGAAGATGTTCAGTTACCTTCTGGTGACAAAGATTTTAACGACATTATTTTCACAGTGAATGATAACGAGGATGATGCTAATGTAGCAACAGCTTTTGACCTAACAAATATTGTGGAAAAATAAAATTAAACTTTCTATATGGAGTGCCATTTCTTAGGAAATGGCACTTTTTTTTATCCAATAAAGCGGATAAGAATACTTGAGATCACAAGAATGTAAAACAGAACCTCACCAATCCAAGAATGTTTTTGTAATACGAAATAGTGACTGGTAATATAGGTAACCGGAATAATACTGATAAAGTATTGCTCAACACCTGCCCCTTTAAAAAACAGAAAACTAAGAGCTGAAACGAGGAAAAAAGTCAACAAAACAATAAAGTATTTACGTGAACTAATCTTTTTCTCCTCGTAAACATTCAACATATACAAAGAAGACAGAACAACCAGAAATCCAAGAATTCCCCAGTAGGAATATTGGAATACAGACACAGCCCCTAAATGGTTATGAAATGAGAAAAGCTTACTGATTGTATGTAAGAATTCCGGAAGGTTTTCATTCCAAAAACACCAGGCAAACATCAAAAATATTGGAACAATAAAACCCATTAAACCAGCCAGAATTTCCTTACTCCGGAAATAACCGAATACTGCAAGTGTCATCAAAAACCATAGAATATATACACCTGCAAACAAATAAAACAGACTTGCCAATCCAATTAAGAAACCAACGTCAAAAGAGTTGGAAAGGGTTGCTGTACCTTGGTAAATTTTAAATACTCTATCAACGGAAAGAAACAGTACAAAAGCAGCAAATAATGACGGATGCATTCCTCCCAAGGCAATTGTTCCTGTGGCAATAAAAGCAAATACAAAGGCTGGCAAATCGGTTCGCTGCCGTATAAAAATATACTGTTCATTCAACCGAACCATTCCATAAGCCATCAATACAAGAAGAAGACAAGCAATGAGATTTAAAATGAAATCATTACCCGCTGTAAGGAATCTCAACAATTCATACAATGGCATTTGATCTTGTCCTGCCGTTAAGGATTCAGGGTGAAGAAACGCACCCATCCATAGCGATACAATAATAATCGGGACTAGTATCAGTAGAACAGAATGGCGGCCTTTAAGTGTTTTTAAGAGCATGGATTTTATCTTTTAGCATATTGCTAAACAAAGTAATAACTACCACTCAAATTTCAAATAAAATGAAGTGATAGTTAGTATACAAACAATTATTTTAAATCGAATCCAATATCTTTTCTGTAATATTTTCCTTCGAAGTTTATCAACTCAGCATTTTTAAAAGATTTATCCAAAGCAGACTGCATGGTATCGCCATATGAACTTACAGAAATAACACGACCTCCATTAGTTACAATATCATCACCCGAGAAGCTTGTTCCTGCATGAAATACAATACTACCTTCCACCTCATCTAATTTGGTAATGGCTTTGCCTTTTTCGTATGCTTCGGGATAACCTCCTGCAACCAACATCACTGTAGTTACCGTTCTGTCATCCATTTCGAAATGTACTTTATCCAATTCTTGTTTCGAAACAGCTTCCATCAATTCCAGTAAATCTGATTTGATTCTTGGAATGATTACCTCCGTTTCCGGATCGCCCATTCGCACATTGTATTCGATCACATAAGGATCTCCGCCAATGTTCATCAAACCAATAAAAATAAAACCTTTGTAAGGAATATTATCTTTCTGAAGACCTTCAATTGTTGGAACGATTACACGATCTTCTACTTTTTGCATGAAATCAGCAGTTGCAAAAGGAACCGGTGAAATTGCTCCCATACCACCGGTGTTCAAACCAGTATCTCCTAGGCCAATTCGTTTATAATCCTTTGCCTCGGCGAGCGTCTTGTAGTTTTTACCATCAGTTAATACAAACACCGACAACTCGATACCTGCCAAAAACTCTTCAATCACAACAGTACTGCTTGCATCGCCAAACATTCCTTCGATCATCTCTTTAAGGGATTGTTTCGCCTCGTTTAAATCAGAAATGATTAGAACACCTTTACCTGCTGCAAGACCGTCTGCTTTTAACACATAAGGAGCTTTTAGGCTTTCCAGAAAAGTAAAACCCTCCTCTAAATTTTCAGATGTGATACTTTTATATTTTGCGGTAGGAATATCATGTCGGAACATAAATTCCTTCGAAAAGTCTTTACTTCCCTCTAATTGAGCACCTAATTTTTCAGGACCAATTACGGGAATACTTTTGATAGCCTCATCGGCAAGAAAAAAATCATGAATTCCATTTACCAACGGATCTTCCGGGCCAACAACGACCATATTAATTCCTTTTTCAAGAACAAAATCTTTTATTTTTGCAAAATCGTTAGGATTAATATCTATGTTTTCTGCAATTGCAGCAGTTCCGGCATTTCCCGGAGCAACATATAATTTTTCCAATTTTTCACTTTGAACAAATTTCCATGCAAAAGCATGTTCACGGCCTCCGGAACCCAAAAGAAGTACTTTCATCTAATAGTATTAATTAGCAACCAATCCCACTTTGCTGTAAAGAAGTAAGCAAAACGAGAATTTTCAAATGGTTTTGGTTATAAAATGGTATTAATAGTTTGATCGAGAGCAAATTTACGTATTCAAATGCAGTTTACCTGATGGAAAAGAAATGTTTTTCTGATTTCTTATTTACAAACGTCAAACTCATAACCCTGAAGCTTCAATTCATCAATCAAGCGAGGTACTGCAAAACGCATATTCACCTCCGTTTTCTGATGATTGTGGAATGATATAATGGATCCGGGACGAACCGTTTTAAGAACATCCTTCAAACACTCTTCAGGAGTAATATCTTTCCGGTAATCGCCACTCAAAACATCCCACATAATAATCTTATACTCTGAAAGTAAGTGTTTTGCCTGAGATCTTTTTATTTGCCCGTAAGGTGGCCGAAATAATTTGGAATCTATTACATCTGAGGCCATAATTACATTCTCGATATAACGTTGTGTATTAACAGACCAGCCTTTTAAATGATTATAAGTATGGTTACCTACGGCATGACCAGCATCCAGAATTTTTTGAAATAATTCTGGATATTTATGCACATTCTCGCCTACGCAAAAGAAAGTAGCTTTTACATTCTTCTCCTTAAGCAGATTCAATGTCCACAAAGTAGATTCTGGAATGGGTCCATCATCAAATGTCAGATATACCTTTTTTGCTCCAGAATTGTATCGCCATATAAAGTCCGGAAATAAGATTTTGAATATCCCCGGAGCTCTCATCCATCTCAACTTCATCATCCTTTATAGCTTTCTAATAATCTCTTAAATTCCAATTCAATCTTTTTATTCAATTCCTTCTGATCGTATCTGTCTGTAATGCGATACAACTCCTGCAATAAAGCCAAATTCCTACTCTTTAACCGAGGGAATTGGGAAGTAGAAACCGGAGTTAGAGTCATGTAATAATCCAATTCCTGTACTAATCGCTGCGATATGGTTTGAATCATCTGATTGCCCTTCTCATACTCCGCAGCACGATAGTAGGACTGAGCCAAAAGAATGGACAAATAATCGAAAGGCACTTTCTCATTAGGCACCAATTCAACACATTTATCTATAACCAGCACCGCAGAATCTCTTTTCCCCTCATCCAATAAGCTTTCTGCTAGTCGCAGAAAATTATTTCTCATATTGGTACACAAACGGGAAGTGGTTTCATCGATATACACATCCGGATGGTTCATATTTCCCCATCTGAATTTATTCATCAGATTGGTATACATTACATCTGTATTTACACCACCTATCTGCATCTCTTCATTTTCATATTTGATCGGTACCAGTCGATAGGCAAAACCCTCCAACCTAAAATAATCTTCTAAGCCGTAATATCCGCTCGAAGGCACAGTTATGGAAAAATAGACAGGTCGTTTCCAATTGTTCTGAACCAACATATCGTAAAGAATCAAACCGCCTTTATCGATGTAGTTTGTTTTCACTTCCCATTCCATTTGATTCACAATTTTAACAGAATCCTTTTCTAAAAGAGTATTGGTCTTTAGGACTTGCTCCTTATCAATTAGAAGGCGAAATTTATTTGCCGGGAAATGATCAATTCGCTCGTCGTATCCGTATATTTTTTTTGTACTTTCCTTGTCGCTCGCAACATATTCAACCGCATCTTTCAAATCCAATCCTCCATTTTTTTCAACATAGGCCTTTAAGCGAGGATCATCAAGAACATAAACCACATCGCGGTTTCCCATCAGGTATTTATCCTGACCAAGAGATATCGGCAAAGGATCTGAATCGTAATTCTTTCGCTTCATCTGGTCAATGTACCAATCGGTAGAAAGATAACTTAGATTACAAACACGAACATCTGTTCTGACTCCTTCCACCTCTTGCAGATACCATAAGGGGAAAGTATCATTATCGCCCATGGTAAATAGGATTGCATTTGGCTCACAGGAATTCAGATAATCGTAGGCTAAATCTCTTGCTACATATCGATCCGATCGGTCATGATCGTCCCAATTTTGTTGTGCAAACAATGCTGGAACTGCCAAAAAGCAAAGAGTGAATGCGACAGGAATGGCAAGTGTATCCTTCCGAAGTACTTTTTTAGAAATCTGAACCACTGCAAGGAATCCTAAGCCGATCCAAATAGTAAAAGCGTAAAATGATCCTGCGTAAGCATAATCACGCTCGCGTGGCTGCAAGGGAGGCTGATTTAGGTACACTACAATGGCTAATCCTGTTAATATAAACAGCAAAAAAACCACGAAAAAATCCTTCTTCCCGTTCGTACTTTTTTTGTACTGATAAAGTAATCCGGCCAAGCCCAACAAAAGCGGTAAAAAGTAGTATGTATTGTTTCCTTTATTTTTAGTCATGTGCTCAGGCCTAAGGCTCTGATCACCTAATCGATAATTATCTATGAATGGAATTCCTGAAATCCAGTTGCCTTCAATAACGCCGCTATAGGATTGTCGATCGGACTGACGGCCCGCAAAATTCCACATAAAATAGCGGAGGTACATGTAATTGACCTGATAGCTAAAAAAGAAATCCAGATTCTGTGCAAAGCTTGGTTTTGTTTTCTGATCAGCCTTTAGACCAGTCCATTTGGCATACTCTTCGGGATTTTTACCCGTCATCCCCTTGGTGTACATTCTTGGGAACACCGTTTTGTGGGAACTACTATAGTTTGGTTTCCTTGGCGTGTAAGAAACTACATATTTCCCGTCCTTTTTAATGTAAACATCTTTGCCGTCTACGTAATTCTCTTTTTCATCATACGGAGCATTAAAATATTCCCCATACACCAAAGGATTATCGCCATACTGTTCTCTGTTCAGATAGTAAAGTAAAGAATATAGATCCTCGGGATTGTTCTGATCTAAACCAGGATTAGCTGCCGATCGAATCATTATTAATGAATAGGACGAATATCCAATTAGGACAACTGTTAGTGCAGTAAGTAAAGTATTCAGGACTACTTTGCCATGCGAAATAGTATATCGAATGCCCCAAACAAGAGCCGAAATCAGTAAAAGAATAAAAATATAGGCCCCTGAATTAAAAGGCAGACCCATTACATTCACGAAGAATAAATCGAAAGCAAAAGCCACTTTTACCACACCTGGAATGATAATATACATTGCACCACCCAAAAGAAGTAAAGCAACGCCCAATGCCTTTAAAACTCCAATCCTGCTTGGTTCGTGCTTCTTAAAATAGTATACCATTACAATGGCCGGAATTGCCAACAAATTTAGAAGGTGAACTCCAATTGACAAGCCCATTAAGTAAGCAATCAGAATTAACCATCTGTTTGCATAAGCCTTGCCTTCTTCGTTTTCCCATTTTAAGATGCACCAGAAAACAACTGCTGTAAACAGCGAAGATGTAGCATAAACTTCTCCTTCAACGGCTGAAAACCAAAACGTATCAGAAAAAGCGTAAGCCATGGCTCCAATAAATCCGGTTCCTACAATTGTCCATATCTGAGATCCAGATATTTCTTCACCAGTAACAACAAGTTTCTTAGCCAAATGGGTGATTGTCCAAAATAAAAACAGAATTGTAAAAGCACTGGCTAATCCAGACATGGAATTTACTAGTAAAGCAACATTTTCGGTTCCTGAAGCAAACAGGGAGAAAAAACGGGCCATTAGCATAAAAAACGGTGCTCCCGGAGCGTGTCCAATTTCTAATTTATATGCGGAAGTAATAAATTCTCCACAATCCCAAAAACTAACAGTAGGTTCAAGGGTTAAAAAATAGACAACAGCAGCTATTGCAAAGGCTATCCATCCGACAATAATATTTGTTTTTTGGTACTTACTCATTTGTTATCAAAATATAAGGTTAGCTTTTTTTGGTACAGACAGCGAAGTTACCACTTTTGCCAAAAAGAATTGATTTGTATTATGTGAAAAAAACTTAACAAACAATCAGTCCTGCGACTAATTAAGAGAAGCAATATTCTTTTTTTACAGACGAATGCATTGCAATAGTTTGTGGAAACCAATATTAGTTTGATTTATCAATACGGAAAACAGCACAAAAAAAATGACTGCCTTTACACAAAGACAGCCATCCTAATTGTATTTTAAATCTTTTACTCCCCAGAAGCAGCCGTAAAAAGCAATTCAAATTTTAATTGCAAATCTTCCCTCAGCTTAGTTTGTTCACCCATATCAGCTAAGCCCAAAAGCATCTGTACAACTCGTACTTCACGTTCCTGCTCAGATTTAAATGCGTTTGCACGTTGAGCATCCAAACTTAAGAAGTAATTCATTTTATCGTAAGATTGCTGTGCCATATCCGACAACAAGGCATTTGCTTTATCAGTTGCATTTGCACGGTAATATTCCTGAATAAATCCGATTAGTGTATTATCGAATGGTATTTTATTGGTTGGCAGTTCTTCCATGCATCTATCCAGAATATCAATGGCTTTTTCTCTTTTTCCTTGATCGTTTAAAGCACTGGCCAAACGACAGTAATTTGATCTAAACGACATGATATTCACCGTCAAAATATGAAATTGATCGACATACACATCAGGATCTTTTATTCCACCGAAAGTGAATTTATTCATGTAGTTATCATACAGTAACTCTGTGTTTATATGACCATATTCATTTCGCTCGGGTTTCGTTTCAATAGGTACCAAACGATAAGCGGCTCCTTCCAACTGGAAATATTTCTCCAAACCAAGGAAACTATCAACACCCATTCCAACCGAGAAGTAAATAGGACGATCCCAATTGTTATTTGCAATGATATCGTAAACCATGATGTCATTTTTATACAGGTAACTTCTCTTGATCTTCCACTCTAACTTGTCAACAATTAAATCAGCATCTTCGGGCTGAACCGTTCCATTGGCAAGCACTTTAAGCGAATCAACAGGAACATAAACATCTCTACCAGGGAAATAATTCAGCTTTTTACCCGATTGGGTTTCTACCATTGTAGCATCATTATCACTTCCCACGAATTTTATCATCTCACTCAAAAGCTCTTGCCCTTTTAATCGTTCCACAATAGGAACCTGATCGCGAATACCTGGCTCTACCTTATCCGCGGTAAGCGACATCGGAATTAGATCGGAATCGTAAGCCTTGGTCCTCATCTGATTGATGTACCAATCGCCAGCCAACAAACTCAAGTTAACGATCCTTATATCTCTTCGGATTCCTTCTACCTCCTGCGCATACCAAAGCGGGAAGGTATCGTTATCGCCATAGGTAAACAAAATAGCATCGGGGTCACACGAATTCAAATAATTTGTCGCGTAAGCCAAAGTAGCATATCTACCTGATCGATCGTGATCATCGGAATTTTGCTGAGCCAATAAACCTGGAACGGCAACTAAACAGACAGCAGTTACTGCTCCTGCGGTAAGAACAGATGGTCCTTTTTTACTGAGCCATTGATACAAGCCCATTACCCCAAATCCAATCCAAATTGCAAATGCATAGAACGAACCTGCATACGCATAATCACGTTCGCGGGGTTGATAAGGTGCCTGGTTTAAGTAAACAACAATTGCCAATCCTGTAAAAATAAAAAGCAATAACACCACAAAGAAGTCTTGTTTCCCTTCCTTACTCGATTTATAATGATAGAGTAAGCCGATCAGACCCAATAAGAAAGGCAAGAAGAAGTAAGTATTTCTTGATTTCTTATTTGCCATTTCAGGATACAATTTGTCCTGATTTCCAACTTTCATTTCATCGATAAAAGGAATACCCGAAATCCAGTTTCCATGCAAAATATCTCCATGTCCCTGAATATCATTCTGCCGACCCACAAAATTCCACATAAAATAACGCCAGTACATATGGTTCACCTGATAGGATAGGAAGAACTTGATGTTTGACCCAAAACTTGGTTTATAAACCGTTTCACCATCGCCAACCTGAATTGGATTGTTCTTTTTTACATCTCCCCAGTATTCGTATTCATGAACATGATTTGCTCGGGAACTGTACATTCGAGGAAATATGGTATTAAATCTTGAATCAAATTTATATTGCTGTTTGTGAGAAGCAACAACATACCTGTCCTTATTATTTTTATCCTTTTTCTGAATATAAACGGGCTTGGTTTCCACCAGATCAACTGCAGGAGCATTGTAATACTCACCATATACCAAAGGACGATCACCATATTGCTCTCGATTCAGATAGGAAAGTAAAGCAAATACGTTATCCGGATTATTTTCATCCATAGGTGGATTTGCCGAAGAACGAATCACAATCATGGAAAAAGAAGAATAACCAATCATGATCACCACAAAGGCGGTTACTATCGTATTTAAAACAACCATTCCGCGCTTAATGGAGAAATTAATCAACCAAACTACAAGTGCGATAAGTGCTGCCGCATAAAACATCACGCCAGTGTTATAAGGCAAACCAAATTCATTTACGAACAACAACTCGAACCATGATGCGATGGAAATTACTCCTGGAATGACACCATACATAATCACTCCCAAAATAAGAACCGAAAGTGAAAATGCTGCTATTATTCCGTTGCGGGTAGGCTTGTATTTTTTAAAATAGTAAACAAATATTATAGCAGGAATAGCCAAAAGATTCAGCAAGTGAACACCAATTGACAGTCCCATTAAGTAAGCAATTAGAATGATCCAACGATTTGCATACTTTTCATTTGCCACATTTTCCCATTTCAGAATTGCCCAAAAAACAACTGCTGTAAACAAGGATGACAAAGCATACACCTCTCCTTCAACAGCCGAAAACCAAAAAGTGTCTGAGAAAGTATAAGCAAGTGCTCCTACCATTCCGGCGCCCATTACCGCGATTAAATTTCCTTTTGAGATTTCCCCCTTTACAGCAACCAATTTTTTGGCAAGATGTGTAATTGTCCAAAACAAAAACATGATCGTAAAAGCAGATGCTAATGCCGACATTGCATTTACCATCAAAGCCACCTGAGCCGGACTTGGGGCAAAAAGAGAGAAAAAACGCGCTATAATCATGAATAAAGGTGCTCCTGGAGGGTGTCCAACCTCTAATCCGTATGCTGTAGTAATAAATTCGCCACAATCCCACAAACTGGCTGTAGGTTCCATGGTAAACAAGTAGGTAAGTGCGGCAATGGCAAAGGCTACCCAGCCTAACACATTGTTAACCACATTGTAATTAGATTTCATCTTGTGTGTATTTTTGTTTATTATATTCGATACGTAGGATAATATTTGGAACGAAAATAGTCAATTTAAATAGTTCCCCCGAATTCTATTTGAAAATTTTACATTTTTTGTTTGAGCAGATAAAAAAAGTATTATATTTGCACTGTTCTTAGAAAAAAGAACGATTATAATTGTCCCATGGTGTAATGGTAACACACCTGTTTTTGGTACAGGCATTTAAGGTTCGAGTCCTTATGGGACAACAAGAAAAAAGCTTCGAAATATTTCGAAGCTTTTTTTCATTCTATCCTTTATGTTTATTTCTCGACAACTCTCTCAAACTTAAAGCTGCCCGATACTCCCTGATCATCCAAACTATCTCCTTCTATTGTAGTTTCATTAATCAACATCCCATCCCAGGAATCCAATTCGTAACGAATATCAAAATCGGAATGAATAACATCATACTCAATTGCCTTTAATTGAATTCTATTTAGATTTATCTCTCCTTCCAGTTTTTCCTGAATCATAAAAGGTTCATCATCCTCGACATTTTCCGAAAAAATGATCTTTCCACTCAATTTTTTTCCATTCTGAGTCAATAAAAGCTCCCCTTTAGCACTTCCATAGCCGTAATCTTCCTCGTAAATCCACTTTCCTGTTAATGATTCTATTTTTTTTTGTTCCATTTTTTTTTCCTTTCAAATTGACTATCAGAATAATTACAATTACACTACAACAACAACAATGCAAAGCTTGCAATTTTTTTGCATTTTTTGGTTTTGACTAATAAATATTTCTACTATATTTGCAACGTCTTAGTCAAAAAATGACAGACAAGTAATTGTCCCATGGTGTAATGGTAACACACCTGTTTTTGGTACAGGCATTCAAGGTTCGAGTCCTTGTGGGACAACACAAGCTTCTGATTTTATCAGAAGCTTTTTTATTTTATTACAAAACCAACAAAATCCTGATCGGGTAAATTACAAATATAAATATCCTTCACTTTAACCCTATCCGGGCCTTTTCTGCACCACTCACAAAACAATTCAACCGCTAAATTTGTTCCAACCGCTTCGACATAAACTGTACCATCCGGCTGATTCCTCACAAAACCTCTTACACCAAAACGATCTGCTGCTTCTTTAGCTTGATACCGATATCCTACATTCTGTACCTTACCCGACACTTGTATACTTACCGATTTTCCGTCCATATTGTTGCATTTTCCTCACAAGATAGAATTTTAAAATGATGAATTAAGAGTTATAAATTAATAATTAAAACACATCTCTGCCTATCATCTTAAGTAAAAAGGGAGAATTACATATCAAAAGTTTTAAATCTTGCTCGAGATTTTTACTTTATCCTTGAACCTTGTTACTTTCTCCTTGCATCCTTGTTCCTTTTTCCCTGAATCTTGATACTTTTGCCTCATGATCAATTATCACGAACCATTATTTCGCCCCCCTAGCGAGGCTCATTCCTTAATTATTCAGGCAACATTAGGCTGTGCATGGAACAAGTGTGCTTTTTGTGAAATGTATAGCAGCAAAAAATTCCAAGCTCGTAAAGAGGAAGATATTTTTGCTGATATCGAGAGTATGTCTCCCTATTCAAATCAGTATCGCAAGGTATTTTTGGCAGATGGAAACGCCATGGTACTTTCTTTCGATAAGCTTTCACGGATATTGGATCAACTAAATGCAACTTTTCCACGACTAACTCGAGTTTCGGCCTACGCAATATCTAAAGACATTGAAGCCAAAACTGATACGGAACTACGGACTTTGGCTGAAAAAGGCCTGAAACTACTCTATGTAGGCATAGAATCGGGAGATGATGAGCTTTTAAAGGCGATTGACAAAGGAGAAAATTTTGAAAGCACAAGCCACGCCTTGCAACGTGCCCGAAAAGCAGGCATTAAACTTTCGGTGATGATACTAAATGGCCTGGGTGGCAAAAACTTCTCCCAACAACACGCCATTAACTCAGCCAAAATAGTCAACAAAATACAACCCGAATTTCTTTCAACGCTTGTTCTTAGCTATCCTTATGGTGAAGATCATTTTATTAAAAAATTCAATGGCGAGTTTATTCCTCTCAATACAATAGAATTAATCGCCGAAATGAAAGTCTTTATCGAGAACCTGGAATTGACTCAGTCTATTTTCAGAAGCGACCATGCTTCCAATTACTTAATTTTACGAGGTAACTTTCCTCGAGACAAGCAAGAAATGCTGAATCGCATTAATAGTGTTTTGGATGATCCGGAAAACGCACAGCTAAGACTTGAGTGGATGAGGGGATTGTAGAAACACAATTAGCATTCTTAGAAGAAAGTTATTTTTACATATTATAAATAAAGGTTAAATCGTTTATCTGATTAAAAAAAATCTGATATTTAACGTAAATAAATTTAACCTAGTATGATTAAACACATCCTAATCCTTCTTCTAACTCTTTCCTATCTTACATTAACAGCCCAAGAATTCAAGGGTCAATTAATTGATAATGATGGTGCCAGCAAAAAAGTATATCTTCTCGACCCATACAAAAAAAGCAATTACGAGTCCATTTTATTTTATCGTTATGGCCAGCCCACCAAGCTATACGCCTCTGATTATAGACGAGCAGTATTCTCGGATGACCTTATTTATACTTCAATAAAAGTTGAAGAATCAAATGAAAAAGTTTGGGCCCAACTGCATTTTGAAAGTGAATTAATAAAACTGTATTTGAGATATAATAATTACTATCTAGAGACTAACAATCAGGTAATGGATATTAGTAAATCTCAAAATTTAGAATCTCTCCAACTTCCCGATCAGCTTAAAAAACGATGGGGACAAGCTCTAAAAGAGTCAAAATCACTTCCATTTAAAAAAGTCAAAACGATATTAAAAGAATACCACAAGCAGGAAAAGATTAAGTACAGGAGTTATTTCAACAAACGTCAATCAAGTATGAAAATTGAAGTTGAAGTTGGAATTGGCCTGAATGTCTCTAAAGCAAATATTAACAAATCAAACACTGAACAATTTAGAGTGAATATTATTTCACCACGTTTATTTGCAAACTGTCGGATTTATTTACCACGAGTTATGGAAAACTCATTTGCTGGCATTGGCATTAGTATACTAAAATACAGTATGGAAGAAGACATTCATAAACGTTTTGCCAATAGTGATAATTATTATGAATCAGAGATGAAATTCCTTCAAGTGGCTATTCCATTATCTTTTAACATGAAAATTGCATCGTTAAACAACTTCGACATATATGCTAAAGCTGGTGCTAAAATATATTTCAATATTGGTGATAACGGAACTCTAAATACAGAATACAAAATAGAGAATATTGTTCGGCCAGAACAACAAGAACTGCAGCTTGCAAAAAAAGATGGTTTAGCACCTATTGCCGGTTTTCTAATTGATAAGAAATTTGGCAAACAACAATTCAGTCTTTCTCTTCAATACGAACACTATATGGAAAGTGGAGCCAGCTCAACTGAAATACCTGAGGTTGTGTTAAACAATTCTGCAATTACTATTGGTTTAGCTATGAAATTTTAACCTGCCCGAAAATGAAAAAATACATATTAATTAGCCTTTCTATTCTTATTAGCCTATTTGCCTGCGATAAAGACGAAGCAGATAGACCATATGCCCGAATCAGAACACTTGGAGTTCAAAATATTAATGCAAATGGCGTTGCCATTTCAGCAGAAATTTACGACGCTTCTAAGCTAAATATTGAAGACCATGGTTTTGTATATAATATAAAATCTTCATCACTGCCTGAAAATTCAGATGAGAATACCCATTTTGAAAGTTATTTTGAGAAAGAATCATTGGGCAGTAAAAATGGTGATGGAATTTTTGAAACCACCTTAACTAGAAATCTGATAAAGGATACAACTTATACAGCCAAAGCCTATGTTTTTAGCAATGGGATCACCACATACGGTGAATCTATTGAATTTGAAAGCATGGGCGGAAGCCATCCTGTTATTAAATCATTCTATCCTGACACTGTTGGATATGGAGAAACTGTAACAATAACCGGAGATAATTTCAGTTTTCAATCTCATTTCAATAATGTGAATTTTAATGAAGTGAAAGCGACAATTATTTCTAATAATGACAGTATTTTGAAAGTTATTTTTCCAATAGGTCTCAGTAAAAGAAGGTGTCCAATTAATATTACTGTAGGAGATAAAACTACATATAGTTCAGATAGTATAACGATAGCAGCACCGTTAATTGATTCTATTTCCCGTATAGAAATACTTTCTGGTGATTTCATCAGTGTCCATGGTAAATTTTTTACTGGAATAACAGAAGTTCTAGTCGGGAATAGAGTAGCTCAAGAATTTTCATGGAGGTCAAATTCTGTCGATTCTATTATCTCATTTAGAATTCCTGGATACATACCAGCTGGAAAGATTCCTATTTCCTTTAAATTTCTCAATGATTCTATAACTTATCCAAATACCTTTATTTCAATCTTACCAACAATAGATTCATTCACCCCAAAGAAATTGTGGCTAGATAGTATAGTTACAGTAAGAGGTACTCACCTAAAAAAAATAAATTATCTTGGATTAATATCTGGCAATCACCCAATAACACTAACCGACACTCTAGCCACTCTAAAAATTAATGAAGTTCCTACCTCTAGAAAAGTTAGAGGATATTATAATGGTAATCAAATTGAATCTGCTGATAGCATAATCTGGAAACAACCTTCAGGTACAAGTTTCAGCGTAGACAATGCCAAAAACAACGAAATGGTATATTTATATGGGGATCATTTTGTCTATGGATTAGATGTATATTTTGGTGAAACAAAGGCCACAACTTATTACATAAGTAAAAACAAACTTCAAGTTTACATCCCTGAAATTCCTTCTGGCACGTACAATCCATCATTTAAATATAAATACTCATCAAAAGTAATTGATCCTACAATTAAATCCGAAGCAAGCATTTCCATCCCACAAATAAAAATACTTGATGTACAACCAAGAATAATTAAAAGAGGAGATGCAATTACTGTTACTGTTGAAAATGCAAATTTAAATGGTATCGTATCGTTATCTGTTGGCAATAGTGGATGTAGTATAACAAAAGGTTCCTCGAATGTTATTACTGGTAGAATTTCTTATGAAAGAAAAATTAAGCCAAACCCTTTAGTTTCAGTAAGCATTGGAGGGCAAAAAGTCCAATTTGATCAACCATTACAATTAATAGAACCTTGGGACATAATACCAAGTTCAGATTTAACTCTAGATAATGGACTTCATGCCAGTCATCCCAATGGAGAAATAATCATTACAAAAGGCGATAATACCAGTCAAAAATACATTCAACAACACTCGGGAAATAACAACTGGAAAGTTATTGCACCTATTACTATAGACAGTTGGACATATAATATGCTTCAGTATAATAACACATTATACTTTCCAACCTATAATAGCAATCATGGATATCATCTGAAATCTTTCTCTCTATCAACAAAGACTGAATCAGTAACAGATACGATTTCTATTGGTGTACCAGAATTCTCTTTTATAATAAGCAACAAGCTCTATGTAGGGAATACAAAAAAAATGGAGTGCTATAATCTTAATACTAAATTATGGGAATCAAAAACTAAGTTACCAACAACACAATATAATGTTAAAAGCCCAATTGTTTTCACCATAGGAAGCAAAGCTTATTTGGCTTTTCACACCTACATGCAAGGCAATTCTAGCTACACAGAGCATAATGAATTTTGGGTTTATGACTCTCTAAACAACAGCTGGAGTCAGCTAGCAGAGATACCTGCTAAAATATATGAAGAATCCACAGTATCATATTATAACGACAAATTTTATTTATTCGCAAGAGGTTATCAAGATGATAGAACATTTTGGGAGTACTCACCAAACGAAAACATATGGAGAAAGCTTTTTCCTCCAACAGGAGGTCATTCTAATTTTATATCTTTCGTAGAAAATAATGAATTATACTTTGGAGCTCGAACATATTTCGGAGATGATAAATACATTCTTGATCTTAATAAAATTCATTATTCAGATATAGAAAACTATTAAACTATATCAATTGAACCAATCCCAACTCCCCTAGAGTTGGGACTTTTCATTTTCCCCATTCGTGTGAAATCAGCATGCTGTGTCCGTAAGTACTATTCATCAAATATTCCCCCTCAACTCAAAACTGCATTCTCCTCGTTCCCATTGGTGCCTTTGTGCCTAACCCCACCCAAGCTTTCTCCTAAATGAGAAGGAACTGCAAATGCCGTAAATTGAACGCATTCACTTCCCTTACAAAATGTATGGAATAGTAAAAAAAAGATGAGATTATTGAAGTGTTATGGAATAATAAGAATATTCCCACTACATTTGTTTTGAGAATATTCTCATTACGAAATATTTTATAAGTACAAAATCGATTTACAAGTCCTTACAGTTCTCACATTGTAAAATTTCAGATTTAGTAATTTCTATTAGCATTGAATTCAAACTGTTTATATATAAAAAATTATTTGCTCTCCATTATGCATATAGGTTTGATAATTATTATCTAAAGTTTACTGATGTATTGATAATTCGAAAGTGCTTAAAATGCTATTTCAATTAAAACCAATGAAAATGAATAAAAAATTACCTGAAATCGTAAAATCGGCATGGGAAAACAAAAAAGCTGAAGTAGTTTTTACTACTGTGTCTGAAGATTCAATCTCCAATTCGATTTATGCAACTTGCACTTCCCTTTTTGATGGCAATAAAATTATCGTTGCAAATAACTTTTTTGATAAAACAATGAAAAATATTTTATCGGGCAGCAAAGGCTCAATTCTTTTTATTACAAAAGATGAGAAGCCTAAAGCCTATCAAATAAAAGGAAGTATTGAATATATGACAGAAGGAGAGGCTTTTGAGAATATGAAAGAATGGAATCCAAAACAATTACCCGGCCATGGAGCAGCAGTTATAACAGCCGAAGAAATATATTCGGGAGCTGAAAAACTACAGTAGCAATCATTAAAATACGTCCATTAACGTTGTTTCATTAATAATTATATGGGCGCATTTTATTTTTTAAGCACATCACAATAAATTACTTCAGACTTTCCGTATTTCCTTTAATGAGCCTGGAAAATAGAGTTTCAAAATTCTTCACAAATCTTTATTTAATCTGTCATTGCAAAGGAGCAAAGCCTGTGTGGTAATCTGTCACAAATTGTTCTAGAAGTCAATACCAATAGTTTTGTCTTAAAGCCCAATGGAATTCTACTTTATTAAAAATAAAAACCAGAGAAAAAATCTTTAAAAAAGCAAAAAATATCTGCGCCTGTGCAATTCATGTTGTATCTTTATTAGAATGATTTTAAATAAAGAAAAAAAACATGAAAATATTTACTACTCTGGTTCTTCTGGCAGCCTTACTCTCAGTAGCCTTTTCTCAAGAAGTTCCATCGGTTTACAGCAATATTGGTTCCGACGAAAAGGGAGTGTTCCTACAAATAGAAAACAAAAATATTTATGCAGCAGAAGCTAATGATCAGTTTCTATTTAAGGATTTATATACCGCAGCCATTGGTACTCGAGTAGGTTTAAGTTTCAATTTTAAATTCCCTGAGCTTACCGGAACTTTGTACTATGGATTTATTAATTACCAGGATGGCAGCTATCCTCAGCCGGTCTATTTTCGGGAAAGTTCTCCTATTAAAGTTGGCATTACCAGTATCCCAATTAAAAGCTATCTATCGGGCAAATACGACATGATTGCTTGGGAGAAAACCGGAAAAGGAATTTTGGGCTATAGAATTGTTAGTGATCAGGGAAGTATTTTATACGATGGGAAAGTGGCCTTCACCTACAAAGATAATTTGTTTAAAGCGGAGCCTACGGTAATTGAAGGTCCGTTTATTAACAAACTAACTCCCAAAGGAGCCACCATTTCGTTCACCACATCTAGTGCGGTAGCGGCAAGTATTCGTATTCAGAACAATATCTATAAAGACAATAAACCAGTAGAAAATCATGAAATTAAAATTGATGATTTAAAAGCCAATACTCAATACCGATACACCTTACTGGTAAATGATTTTGAATATGAGTTTGGTTTCGAAACGGCACCTGAACCAGGTAGTCGCAAAGCTTTTACATTTGCCTATGGAAGTGATTCCAGGGCCGGAAATGGCGGAGGCGAACGCGATGTTTTCGGCACCAATGCTTATATCATGAAGAAAATTGCCGCTCTGGCAAAATCCGAAAAGGCAAAATTTGTACAGTTTACAGGCGATTTAATTAATGGATACGATACCAGCCGTGAGCGAATGAATTTACAATATGCCAACTGGAAACACGCTGTTGAACCTTTCTGGCATCACATTCCTTTTGTTGTTGGTTTTGGAAATCATGAGGCCTACAACTATGTTTTTAACGATTCCGTAACTGGAAATTCGTACCTCATCGATCACTTTCCTTTTGAGGACAGCTCGGGAGAATCTCTTTTTCAGGATAACTTTGTTTTGCCTGAAAACGGTCCGCGAAGCGAGGATAAGTCTGCCTACGATCCAAATCCAGACCAAATTGATTTTCCATCCTACAAAGAATCTGTTTATTGGTATTCCTACGGCAATGTTGCTGTGGTGGCATTGAATTCTGATTATTTCTATTCGCCAAGCGGATTAAATATTACCAGCGGCAACCTGCATGCCTTCATTATGGATAATCAACTGAAATGGCTGCAGAAAATAGTAAAACAACTGGAAAAAAATAAGAATATCGATCATGTTTTTCTGACCATTCACACCCCGTTTTTTCCCAATGGCGGCCACGTTGCAGATGATATGTGGTACAATGGAGATAACAGATGGCGGGCGGTCGTTAATGGTACTACCTACCAAAAGGGAATTATTGAAAGAAGAGACGAATTATTGGATTTGATTGTGAACAAAAGCAAAAAAACAGTGGCCATTTTAAGCGGCGATGAGCACAATTACAACCTGCTTACCATCAATAATGAAATGAAGCGTTATCCTGACAACTACCCTCACCAAAAATTGGAACTATCAAGAACCTTTTATCAAATAAACAATGGAGCGGCAGGTGCACCTTACTACGCCCAGGAAAAAACACCTTGGTCGGCCAATGTAAGAAATTTTTCGACTCAAAATGCTTTGGTTTTATTTGATGTTGATGGAGCTAAAATTCATGTTCGTGTGAAAAATCCGGATACTCTTGAGCTGATTGATGAATACACTCTTCGGGAATAAATCCCATTGCACAATGTCTTTTTAACCGCAGAATACTAATAAAATGCGATTCTCTATTTTATGCTTCCTTGCAATTTTTATTGGCACGATAAGCGCAGGGCAAATAAAAGATTCTATTCCATCTCTCTCCTGCAATGAATATACATTGTTCGAAAGTGATGAGCTTCTTGAAATTTGCCTGAAAGGCGATATTCGCAAATTATTTAAAGACAGAGGTGATAATGCGGTGTATCATCCTTTTCAATTTACATTTGGCATCGAAGGGATTTCACAATCGGTAGATATCAGAGTAAAAACCCGTGGGAACTTTCGTAAATTAAGGGAAAATTGCAGAATTCCTCCTCTTCTTCTCAATTTTGATAGCCTCCCCAATTCAGGGGGAAAACTATTCTACCAACAAAATAAACTAAAACTGGTAACCGCCTGCCAAAATGAAAAATATGTATTGCGTGAATACCTGGCTTATAAAATCTACCAGCTAGTTAGCGAGAAAAGTTTCTGCGTAAGATTGGTTACAATTTGTTTTGAGGATAGCGAAAAAGGAAAAACAACCGATCCCAAGTATGGAATTCTGTTGGAAGATCAGAATTGCATGGCTGAACGCAATCAATCCCGATTGGTTAAACGACTTAATCTCAATCCTAAGAAAACAGATCGCGAAATGTTTTTAAAAATGGCAGTCTTTCAATTTTTAATCGGAAATACCGATTGGTCCATCCAATATCTGCACAACATCAAGTTAATTAGTGGTGTGCAGAACGCCGCACTTATTCCTGTTCCCTACGATTTCGATCATTCGGGTATTGTAGATACACCTTATGCTTTACCTGCCGAGGAGTTGCAAATGCGTTCGGTTCGACAAAGAAGATATCGTGGCTATTGTCTTCGAAACATGGAGGATTTTGAATCTACTTTTGCCGTTTTCAAGGATGCTAAAGAAGACATTTACAACTTATACAAGAACAGCCATCTGCTAGAAGAAGACTACATAAAAAGCACGCTAAAATATTTAGATGAATTTTACGATATCATTTCTGATAAAAAAAAGAGCAAAAGAGCATTTCAATACCCTTGTAACAAATACGGAACCGGCAATGTAGTTATTAAGGGAATAAATAAAATAAAACCTAATAAATAGAATTGATAAAAATATTAATTCGCCTCTCACACTTCCTTATTATCCTTGTGATTCCCGTATTTTTTAGCTAAAATTGTGATACCCCCAACATTTTGCCAAACTCTGTAGAATGGAAATTCGTATACTGAATTTCTGTTTGCAACACTTTAATTAGCGGAATGATAATCAAAACTTTACATACCTCACTACTATTTATCTTCCTTTTTGCAGGAATCAACTTTCTGAATGCTCAACAGTTTCGACACATTAATGTGGAACAAGGTTTAAGCAGTAGGCAAACGGTAAATGTATTGCAGGACAAAAAAGAATTTATTTGGATCTCGACAAGGACAGGTGTCGACCGCTTCGATGGAAAAACCATAAAAAACTATACGCTTCCAATTACCCCACGTGATAATGCGCCTGAAAATTTCTATTTAAAGCTGGATAAAGACTCATTAATTTGGGCCTATAGCGACATCGGACAGATTTATCGATTCAATTATCAGAACGACCAATTCGAAGTATTTTATAATTTTCACCGCAACAAGTATCATTCCGAGTTGTGGATCAACGCTTCCTGCTTCGATTCTCAAAATACTTTTTGGGTAGGAACAGATAATGGTCTTTTCTTTTTAAAAAATAAAAAGCTCGAGCAATTCTCAAAATATCCTTTAAAACAGGCCTTTATTACTTCGCTTTACAGCATTAGTAAGGATAGTTTACTATGCTCTACTTTCGACAAAATTTTCCTGTACAATACGGAGCAAAATGTAATGCAGGATCTGGACATCAATTTGGGTGACAACCAAAGAATAAACAGCTTATACTTCAACAATCAAACGAAAACAATATGGATCGGAACTTTTTCCGATGGTGTTTACTGCTACCATATGGATAGCAAAGAGATTGTGGATCTGAAAAAGATCAACCCCAACTTTCCTAAAGTTCCCATTCGAAAATTTGAATTGCTAAATGCAGACGAAATATTGATTGGTTCCGATGGAATGGGTGTTTATCTGGTCGATCAGAAAAGCCACAAGATAAAGGAAGTTTATCAGGAAGATGAAGATACTCAGTTCACACTGAACGGCAATGGTGTATACGATATTTACAAAGACAAAGAGAATCGAATATGGATTTGCACCTATACCGGAGGTATAAACATTCTTGATCCTTCGGCTTTAAATTTTAAAATTATCAGTCATCAAATTAACAATGAACAATCGCTTGGCAACAGCATTGTGAACAGTGTGATTGAAGACCGAAAGGGAAATCTATGGTTTGGAACCAACAACGGAGTAAGCTTGTTGGAAAAAAGAAATAAGAAGTGGCAACACTTTTTTAAGAGTTCGAGTAATCAAACCAACGTGTTTTTGGACCTTTGCGAAGATGCAGATGGTAACATTTGGGCTGGTTCCTATTCAATAGGGGCTTATGTCATTAGTCCCGATTTCAAAATCAGTAAGCATTACACTCACGATACCGACGATAATCAATCTCTTGGTACAAATTATATTTTCGAGATTACTTTAGACTCCGATAAGAATATTTGGATTGGCGGACGGGATGGAAAACTTTGTCAGTTCAATTACGAAACAAAATCTTTTATACAATACAACAAACTGAATATTAATTCGATTGAAGAAATCAACAAGCAAGAATTATGCATTGGTGGCACTCAGGGACTTTACGTATTCGACAAAAACACGAACCTGCTCAATCTAATTTCCCGACGGTATAAAATCTACAGTGTTTATCCGGACAAAACGGAATATATATACTACGGAACACGAGGTTCTGGGTTTTTCCGATACAGCAGAAATACCAAAGAATCGAAAGGTTTTACGGTCGACAATGGATTGCCTTCAAATCAAATTTATTCTATCATTCCTGATGGGAAGTACTTGTGGCTCAGTACCGAGAATGGAATCTCCCGTTTTGACACCAAGAATGAAAGTTTCAAAAATTTTTCGACGGAAGACGGTCTTTCAGATAAAACCTTTAATCAATCTGCAGGATTCAAAAGTAAATCAGGCGAAATTCTTTTTGGATCCTATCATGGGGTGACCCGATTTTATCCTTCAGATATCAGAACACACGAGAAAAAAGCCAGTATCTATCTCGAAGAATTTGGCTTGTTCAACAAAGTAGTTTTTCCAAACGAGGAAGGTTCTCCTCTAATAAAATCGATAAACAACACAAAAAAAATGGAGTTAAAACATTACCAACACTCCTTTTTTATTGCCTACACATCCATCAGTTTTTTTAATTCTGATGAAATAAAATACACCTGGAAGCTGAACGGACTGGATGAAAACTGGAGTTCCCCCTCTTTCGGAAAATCAATAAACTACACGAACCTATCACCAGGAGATTATACGCTTCACTTAAAAGCTTTGAATTACTCTACCGACGATGTTTTGGATGAGAAAATTATTGAGATTACTGTACAACCTCCTTTCTATAATACAATTTGGGCAAAATTACTGTATGTCCTTTTAGTGATCTTACTTGCTCGCTGGATCTTTATTTATTTGCAAATTCGAATTAAAAAGAAAAATTCCGAAGATAAAATCAATTTCTTCACCAATACGGCACACGATATCAGAACTCCGCTAACGCTTGTTAGTGCACCGCTTAATGAGCTAAAAATGGAAAAAGGTTTGTCGGAAAAAGGAAAATATTACCTTAATTTATCGGTAAACAACCTCGACAAGCTAAACGCTCTGGTATGTCAGTTACTCGACTTTCAAAAATCAGACTTGGATAAAAGTCAGTTGGTTTTGAGCAAAGTGGAAATGGTTGATTTACTGAACCGAAAGGTATTGAACTTTAA
The DNA here is from genome assembly GCF_002356295.1 of Labilibaculum antarcticum. NCBI lineage: Bacteria > Pseudomonadati > Bacteroidota > Bacteroidia > Marinilabiliales > Marinifilaceae > Labilibaculum > Labilibaculum antarcticum. Next base: position 1,898,511 of record NZ_AP018042.1, read on the forward strand.
AACCCTTGCCGAACGAAAAAATATTGCTCTAAGTTTTTATTCTGACACAAAAAAACTGGAAGAATGGATCGATAGCTCAAAAATGGATAAGGTAATTGAAAACCTTCTTTCCAACGCAATAAAATATACACCCAACAACGGAACAATACAGGTTTCGCTTCTCGCGGATAAAAAAACATGGTCGATTGCAGTAAAAGACTCGGGTATTGGGATTTCGAAAAAGGCACAACGGAATTTATTTCAAGAATATTATCGTGGCGAAAATGCAATTAATTCAAAGGTACCAGGAACGGGAATAGGATTGCTTTTGGTAAAAAACTATGTGGCTCTGCACAAAGGAAAAATTCAATTCGAGAGTGAAGAAGACAAAGGCTCTGAATTCAAAATAGTCTTGAAACATGGCAAAACTCATTTTGGGAAAGGGGTTAGCTATATCGAAACAAAAGCTCTTAAGGAGATTAAAGTTGAGCACATGGATATTGATACTGATCCGGTTCAGAAACCCGACTCAGAACATAAAACGATGTCCAAAATTCTAATCGTCGAAGACAATGATGAGTTACGCAATTATCTGTATACCAGTTTGAGCGAACACTACAAAGTTTTTGTAGCCGAGAATGGGAAAGTGGCTTTAGACGAAATCACAAAAGTAAAACCAGACATACTTATTTCGGATGTAAAAATGCCTGAAATGGATGGTATTACATTGAGTAATAAGGTGAGAACCAATTTTGAGACTTCGCACATACCCGTGATTTTACTATCGGCATTGAACGAGAAGGAAGATATCATGAAAGGTCTGCAAACCGGGGTTGATGATTACATCACCAAACCTTTTGACATCCTGATTCTGCGAACCAAAATCGATAATCTGATTCGTAACCGGATGCGCGCAAAAGAGCGCTTTCTGAATGCCAGCGAATCAATTGCAATAGATACGACTTACGCCAACGAACAAGATAAATTGTTCATCGAAAAAGCAATGCAATTGGTCGGAAATCAAATGGACAATCCCAAATTTGCCGTTACCGATTTTGCTCAGGAAATGGGTGTGAGCAAGAGTTTGCTCTACGAAAAATTGAAAGCTCTAATTGGACAAACACCAAATGACTTTGTGAAGGTGATTCGTTTAAAGCGTGCTGTAGAATTGCTGCAGCAAGGCAAATACAACATCAACGAAGTGGCTACCTTATCGGGATTTGATGATCCGAAGTATTTTAGTACTTGCTTTAAGAAGTTGTATGGGAAGACTCCGAGTAAGTATTTCGATAAACAGTGAACAGGGAACAGTAATCAGTGATAAATAGTGCAATACATATTACGGTGCGCCGCACCTTTTATTCGTGATCGTACTATCTATTCTACAAATATATTGGTGCTCTGCACCTCTTTCTTCCTAAATTAAGGAATGAACTTTTCATCAATCATTACCTCGGTGCGCTGCACCTTTTGTTTATTCTGTATCTATCTAAACTACAAATGCTTCGCAAGTCTGCTGCTTTAATTTACAGCACGCCATGGAGGAATGGTGCAGAGCACCACGATATTTGTAGAACACAAAATCACAATAAAGCAGAGGTGCAGAGCTCCGTAATATTTTCACCCGAAACATTAGATTAGGAATTTAAGAAGCACCGTCAGGGATAAAAAAACCACTGACGGGCTCAATTTTTATTTCCACTCACTTAATATTTTAAAAAACGCCTTTTTACGTTCTGAATTGATTCCCCAATCAACAGGTGGATTCTGATATCCACATTCAAATGATTCCCCTTTTCGGCGATAATCGAAATAGCCCCAGGATGCTTTCTGACTTGTAGCTGCTACAAAATTATTCATTGGCTGATCAAAATCTTCATGATCATCTTCGTTATAGACAATTGGTTGCCCTTTATAGCCTTTTAAAGCTTTGGTTTTATCAATTTGCTCCACAATACCTTCCCATTTCTCTACTGCATTGCCATGAATTAAAATAAAATCAGAAACAGCAGCAACTTTATCTGTGGGAATATAATTTCCCAGAAAACTGGTTCCCACCAATAATCTTCTTTCATTTACTTGACGCGATTTGGCCAAATGAATCAACTCATGCACCCGCTCTTCTTGAAGAATGGGATGAGAATATAGAAATGAACTCTCGTTGCAGACTTCAAGCAAGACATTTCGAAAATCGTTTTCTAAAATCCAGTCAACAGCATTAATCAAACCCGTTTTTATGGCTTCTTCACTTTCCATTCTTCTCTCCTGCCCAAAATAATACACCCCAACAATAGCAACCATTCCCAAATGATCGGCTTCGTTTAAAATCAGCTTCAGGCGTTTCATATAATCGGGGCGTAATTCTCCTTTTTCGGTAATTGCCGAGTTGTGCCAAGGCTGCGTTTCCGAATATCCTTCGGGACTCCCACCTTGCAAATTAATGGTGAAAGCCAACAAACCATTCTCCTTCCACAAAGGCATTGCTTCAATAAACTCTTTTGTGTTTCTGTCAGCATCCCAAGTTTTAGTGTCCGGATAGGCCCAACGATTTACTGTTTCCGGGTTTAAATCATCGTAAATTCCTTGCACCATTCTCACATTGGGCAACAAACCCTGCAATGAATTATTTCGCCATACCTTCCCTTCGAAAGTGGGTTTCCCATTCATGTAAAACTCAGCGTTCACAATACTAACAGTCGTTTTATCTCCCTGTTTTTTACACGAGACAAAAAGTAAAAAAGCCAAAGAGAATAGTAATAAGTGGTTTTTCATTTTTTTATAATTAGTTATTAAATGAAGTAGAAAAATAAGGTGATTATTTATTCGAATTACGCATCCTTATCCGCACAGATCCCGATCTCTGGACTCCATGTCGAATCATCGGAATAAATATTAAAAAAGCACCGTCAGGGTAAAAAAACCGCTGACGGCCTAAGCTCTTACTTAATGATTTGAGGAAGCATACATTCCGATATAAGTACCTACAAAACCGCCTGCGTTTTTTGTGCTCAACAGACTTGCGTCAATATTTCCTGAAAATAAAATCCAGGTTTCAGCATCAAACGAATAGTAAAAATTGTAGTATTTGCCTTTCCCCTCAATTTTTAGCGATACTTTCGAATTATCAATCAACTCCAATTGATTAATCAACAGCTCGCCTGGGGTTTTGCCTCCAGAAATGGCCTTTTCTAAATGAAGATAGGTTTTGCCCTTTTCCTGTACCTTTCCAAAGAAAAAATGATGTGATTCGTTCTGAAAACAAACCAAACCAGCAGCTTCTTTATCTTTAACAGGATGAAATTCCATTTCAACCTGCACCTCGAAATTAGCATGTTGCTGTCTGCGACCGATGAAAGCAGGATTGCCTTTTCCATAAATGTTGGTTTCGATCAAATCGATTTCTAAAAATTTTTCTTGGGGATTGATTCGATACCATTTCGTGTGAGGTGTGCGAATAAAATTCCACTCCAAACCAAGAGTGTCCGAATCGAAATGATCTGTTTTTGTAAAATTCCCATTTGATACAATATTAGCTTCTTCGATTGTCGAAACTAATCCAGTTTTTTCTTGAATCAAACCAACAGCTTTATCTGATTCTAAAAACACCGGCCATCCATCTTTCCAACTAACAGGCAATAAAAAAGTCTCTCGTCCGGTATTAAAATAATTATCGCCGTAAGGCCTACAGCCTAAAAACACGCCCCTCCAATTGTTATTATTATCCTGAATAATATCGGCATGACCAGTACAAGTCACCGGATATTCTCTATCGGAACTCAACTGACGCTGCGATAAAATGGGATTGTATTCGTAGGAAATATAAGGACCATTCACGTTTTCGCTTCGGAAAATTACTTCGGAATGATCTTCAGCGGTTCCTCCTTGGGCACACATCAAATAGTAATATCCTTTTATTTTATAAAGGTGTGGCCCTTCAATCCAAATCGGTTTTTTACTGATATCAGTACCGCCATTTACAATCACTTTACCTTCCCCAATTACCTTATCGGTAGCCAAATCGTACTGCCACATTCGAATGGTTCTGTGTCCATCGTAAAGCGCCTCCCCATCGGGTTCGGAGTTATGAACGATATAAGCCTTTCCATCCTCATCAATAAACAAGGAAGGATCAATTTGCTCAATTTGAGGCAAAAAAATTGGTTCACTCCAAGGTCCAGCAGGATCTTTTGCTTTTACAATAAAATTCCAACTTCCCTGCACAATTGTTCCAATTACATAAAAGGTGTCGTTAAACTTGTTGTAGGTAATCGCAGGAGCAAAAACACCCTCCGAAATCGCCAAACCATCCAAATTCAGCTGACTTGGTCGATCCAACACATGGCCCAACTGTTCCCAATTGCTTAAATCGGTGCTGTGAAAAACCGGAATGCCTGGAAAAAAGGAAAAACTGGAATTCACCAAATAGAAATCATCTCCCTTTTTACAGATGGATGGATCGGGATAAAAACCAGGCAAAATAGGATTGTAAAATTCATTTGAATCCAATGGATTATCCGTATAAAAGGAATCTTTTCCCTGATAAGAAAAAGAATAAAATCGAACTTTGTTTTGAATATCTCCACCAGGTGTGCCTGCTAAAAGCACAAAAACTAAAAAAAGAAGAGTACAAATAGTAACTAAATTTCGCAACATTTATTTATTGTTTTTGATAGTAAGTATTAATATAGTCCCATGCTAAACTCACGCTATATAAAGGTGGAAAATTATAATCCTCCACTTCTGTAAGAATATATTTAAGTGCTATTTTATTTTGATATTCAAATATTTCAGCAAAATCGATCTTACCACTTTCGCCTAATTCCTGATCATCTTTCACATGCCAACTTATAAATCGTTTGGGATATTTCTTAAAGTAATCTACAGGATTTACTCCTGCTCTATTCATCCAGTAAAAATCTGTTTGAAAGAAAACAAGATCAGGATCTGTGTTTTGTAAAAAATAATCGTAAACACAAACTCCGTCAACAAATAAAAACTCATCAGCATGGTTATGAAATACAAATTGCAGCCCATTATCAGCACAAAGTTTCCCAATGGCATTGTAATAATCGCAGAAGTTTTGCAAATCAGCCATCGTTTTTATTCCCTTAATTTGATTGTTAGAAGTGGATAGGTAAGCAACTCCCGCTCTTTTATGATCGTTTATGCATTTTCCCCACCATTTCAATGACTCATCCCACTTTCCTTTTACCGGAAGATTATGAAAGGTCATCGACCCAAGGAACTTCATTCCTGCCTTTTCCACTTCTTCTTTAAACAGAGTCGGACTCATGCCATAAAACAAACCATTATCGTATACAAAAGTCTCTACAAAAGCGTATCCCATTCTTCCAAGAAGTTTCAACGTACCAATTGGATCTTTCAACATTTCATCGTGCACCGATACCAGTTGAACACCAATATTCTTCTCTTTCGAATTGGCTTTAACATACCTGGTTTTCCATAAGCTCTTGTTGGCATTATCGAAACCTTCAACAATTACTTCAGTGCAATTCAAAAACTCAAATGCAACGCTCATGGTTTTCTTTCCATTCAAATCTGAATCCTGCATAAGCCAGGTATTTTCAGACGAGAATGCACCTGTACCGGTAAAAAATGCTCCACTTTCGTTATGACCAGCAGCAAAAATTCTGTCTGTTTTATGATCGTAACCAATTAATTCAACAAGTATAGGATGATATTCCCCATTTCGATACTGCTGCACCTCTACCTGTAATGATTGTTTCCCAAGCTTAGCGGTATTAATCATTCTCAAATTTGGAAATTTTGCTATGCTATCTGTATCTGCATTTATAGTACTTACCCAATTTCCGGCATACTGGTATAAACGATCTTGTTGTTCGGAAATAGAATACGAATTCTGTGCAATTACATTCACTGATTGCATATTTAATAGAATCACACATACAACTACCTGTTTCCATTTATTCATTATTTTCTTTTTCATGTTCATACATTTCATATGATTATAATTTTAAGTTTTTGCCATATGGAATTCCCCAATTACACTAATTCTCCTGTGTGTAATACTTTTTACATGGTCGTTTCATATTAAATAAGGTCTTCACTTATTGCACCAAACTTCTAAAAATAAGAAAGGTGTATTGAAGAATTTCCCCAACACACCTTCACTAACCTTCTATGAAAAAATAAAGCTCATTAAGCCATTCCATCCATGGGTTTAATAGTACCATCTTCATTGTACTCCAATTCTACAAACTTTACGCTTCGCAACCAGGTCTTGCCCCCTGATGGTTTACAGTCATGATAAAAAAGATACCATTTGCCCTTAAACTCACAGATGGAATGATGAGTAGTCCAGCCAACTACTGGTGATAAAATCTCTCCCATGTATTTAAATGGTCCGTATGGGTTATCTCCAATGGCATAACACAATAAATGCGTGTTGCCCGTAGAGTAAGAGAAGTAATATTTCCCTTTGTACTTGTGCATTTTTGCGGCCTCGAAAAATCTACGATCATGATCGCCTGATTTCAGAGGATTGCCGTCCTCATCCACAATCACTACATCTTTTGGTTCTTCGGCAAACTCAAGCATATCGTCAGACATTCTTACCACTTTAGCACACAATGCAGGATCTTCATCGGCAGGTTCTGCACCTAGCTCAATTGCCTTGTTATCGCGGTAACGCTGTAGTTGACCACCCCAAATACCTCCAAAATACATGTAGTGCTCGCCATCTTCGTCCTCAAACATTCCAGGATCGATGCTGTAAGAACCCATAATCGGGTTTTTCTCTGCAATAAATGGTCCTTCAGGTTTATCGCTTACCGCTGCACCAATTCTAAAAATATCGTTTTTATCCTTCAAAGGAAAGTAGAAATAGTATTTTCCATCTTTACTTGCCGCTGCAGGAGCCCACATTTGTCTTCCCGACCAAGGCACATCATCTACATCCAGAATTACACCATGATCAGTTACTTTTCCATCAATCTCCTCCATAGAATAAACATGGTAATCTCTCATCGCAAAATGATCGCCATTATCATTCTCTGGCATACCTGTTACAATATCGTGAGATGGATAGATGTACAATTTTCCATTAAATACATGTGCTGCTGGATCGGCAGTATACAAATCTTCTACTAAGTACTTTGGTTCTTTCATTCTAATTATGTTAATCTAAAATCAATCTGAATTATTCTTGAAACCAATCACGGCTTTGGCCAGCCAAGCCTTTTTAAGCACGTGAATGGTATCGAAAATCTGATTTACAATCCCAATTTATTGAATTATGCTATGATTCTTTTTTCAAATTAATGATTGCTTGAACTGCACCTTTTGCCTTGTTGTTTCGATCAAAAAGCAAAGGATAATCAGTTCTTCCGGCTACGGGCCAATTGTTACGCCAAGTTTGTGAATCGTTAACTCCCCAAAAAGTAACCCTACTAATTTTATCCTGATGTTTGTTGAACAATTCGAAAAATTCAACATATCTGTTATTCAACTGAACAGAAACTGAATCAGTAAGTTCCGTTGGGTATGGATTTAATTCAGGTTTAAATTCGTAACTCTTTGCCACATCTGCTCCAACATTTAAATCGGGAAAAGGCAATACCGTAATATCCAATTCGGTAATCATCACCTTCACGCCTAAACTTGCAAAGGCTTCAATGCTCTTTTCAAACTCATTCATATCTGGAAGAGTAATTGAGCTATGCGCTTGCATTCCAATTCCATCAATTCGTACTCCGGCTTCCTGCATTTTTTTGACCATGCGAATAACGCCATCGCGTTTTTCAGGAATAGACATGGAGTAATCGTTGTAATACAATTCAGCTTCAGGATCGGCTTCGTGTGCAAATTGAAAAGCCAACTTTACGAAGTCTTCTCCAATAATCTGAACCAACTTGCTATCGCGAAAGGTTCCATCTTCCATAATGGTTTCGTTCACAACATCCCAACCTTTTACGCGACCTTTGTAACGACCTACTACTGTTGAAATGTGTGTTCTCATGCGCTCGATCATCACGTCGCGACTAACATCGTTTCCTAAACTATCGACAAAGAACCAAGCCGGAGCTTGTGAATGCCAAATTAAGGTATGACCAGTGATGAACATGTTGTTTTTTTCACCGAATTCAACAAATTTATCCGATAAGTTAAAATCAAACTTTCCTTCTTCAGGTTGTATTACCTCGCTTTTCATGCAATTTTCGGCAACAACAGCGTTAAAATGCTTTGTTACCACTTGAAGCGCTAAACTATCTTCACCCAGAATTTGCGGTGTATTTAGTGCCGTTCCTATTAAATAAGCATCTTTCATCGCATCTTTCATCCCCTCTTCGGATGTGCATTTATTTTCTGAACAAGCACTCATGATTGCAGTCGTTGCGCAAATCAATAAAAGTCCTTTCGTATAATTTCTTAGTTTCATAATTTGTTTATTTAAAGGGTTATGAATTTTGTCTGCGTAGTGTTAATTCTTTTTCAATCAGTATTTCCTTTTTCTTATCGATATCGTAAAAGAACAAGCAGGCCACACTCACACAAAAGGTAAGAGTAGGCAAAACACTCATTGCCATTTTAATTCCACCAATTGTTTCTGGTGATTGAGTCAGCAATTGTTCGTTATATCCATACATGGCCAAAATTCCAGCAACCAAAGCGCCACCAATACTTAATCCGGCTTTTAATCCGAAGATCATTGCAGAGAAAATAATAGCTGTAGCTCTACGATTATTTTTCCATTCGGAATAATCAGCAACATCAGCAATCATCGCCCAAAGCAGTGGTGTAGATACTCCGTAGAATAAACCATGAACCATTTGAGTTATGAATACCAATGCGATGGATTGTGGTGAATAAAAGTAAAAGGCTAGCAGGCATAATGCAGATAGAAATAAACTTGTTCCAAAAGCGTCACGCTTTCCAAATTTATCCGCAAAGAATTTAGAAAATCCAATTCCAATAATCATGCAAATAATTCCACTGGCATTGAACAAACTAAAACCAGATGTAGAAACATCTTCGGGCCAATGAAAACCAACCAATCCCATATTGGTAAGAAGATTATTCAATCCATCGATGAAACTATTAAAACCAATATTATTTAAGAACGCGGCCAAAGCCTGTTCATCTATATAGTTTTCGAAATAGTACACATACATTCCTCCTTTTAAGGACAATGTGATAAAAATAAAGATGGTTAAAACCAACATTGCAATCCAAGGTCTGTTTTTAAATAAATCAGCAAAATCTTGTTTTACACTAGTATTTTGATCGGAATTAGGTGTTATACGTTCTTTGGTTGTGAGAAAAGTGATTAAAAGAAATACAACTCCTACTACTGCAAATATTCCAATTGTATTTTCAAATCCAACTGTTTTATCGCCATCGCCAAGAATTAAAACCAATGGTAAAAGCAAGGCCTGTACAATAAATTGAGCAATCATTACGGCAACAAAACGATAAGATGAGATACTATTTCTCTCTTTCATATCGCCTGTAATCACCCCACTTAGAGCCGAATAAGGCAAGTTACTAGCTGAATATACCAATACCAGTAAAATGTAGGTTCCCAAAGCATAAATAACTTTACCTGATGGTCCAAAATCAGGTGTGCTAAAAGCTAGCATAGCCATTCCCCCAAAGGGTACAGCAGTCCATAAAATCCAAGGGCGAAACTTTCCCCATCTGGTCTTGGTTCTATCGGCTATTACACCCATTATTGGATTGAAAAATGCGCCAATCATTCCTCCTGCGAATATAATTGCAGAGGCTGTCGCTGGCGGAATTTTATACACATCGGTATAAAAGAATGCCAAGAAAGTCATTAAGGTTTGAAAAATTAGGTTGGCAGCCAAATCTCCCAAACTGTAACCAATCTTTTCTTTTATCGATATTTTATTGGACTTACTCATAGTTTGTTTTTGTTAATTCGAATTTGTGAAGTACCATTCCTCCTCTTAAAAAAAAGGACATGAAATTGGCCGTAACACTCTTTTTAAAAGCCTGAATGTTCTATTTTTTTACGACTAAAAAGCTTGGTTATTTATTTGTCCATTACGCAGGCAGCACCTTCTACATGTATGGTTTTCGTTAGTACTTTTCTTTCCTTAATTCGTTCGGCGGATGCTTGTGCACCTCCTACAGATATTTTTAATTCTCCGGCCATCACAATTTCTCTGAATTGCTCATCAACTACGGTTAATTGATCTGCATCAATGCTGAAATTGATGGTTTTGCTTTCTCCGGCTTTTAGCATTACCCGTTGAAATTCGACCAATGACCGATTCGGATTTACACCACCTGCCTGAGGATTCGACGCATAACATTGAACAACTTCTTCTCCATCAACATCACTGTTGTTAGTTAGCAAAACAGAAACTTCAAGACAATCGCCCGGAGCAATTTGATCCACAATTGTAAGTTTTGAGTAAGTGAAATCGGAATAAGACAATCCAAATCCAAAATCATATAATGCTTCGCCATTAAAATAGCGGTAAGTTTTGCCTCGCATGTCATAATCGCTGTAGGCTGGAATATCATCAACACTTTTGTAAAAAGTTAATGGCAAACGTCCTGCCGGATTGTAATCTCCGAATAAAACATCCGCAATTGCAGTTCCTCCTGCCTGACCAGGATACCATGCTTCCACTATTGCAGGTATGTTTTCATTTTCCCAATTAATTGCCAAAGCACTTCCATTCAGCAAAACCAAAACCATCGGTTTCCCCAACTTTTTGATTTCCTTCATTAAGGCTGTTTGTGTTTTTGGCAGCTTGATATCCAATCGATCACCATGAGCAAACCCTTCCACTTTCACTTTCATCTCCTCTCCTTCCAACAACGGACTAATTCCCATGCAGAAAATGACAACATCAGATTCTTTTGCAATTGCGATCGCCTCTTCAGCTAAATTCTTATTTGGCTTTTCCCATAACAAGCGCATCATTGCATGCTCCACATTATCTTGAATGTATTCCAATTTAATTGGATAAGGCTTGTTGGCCTCCAAATGCACATATTCATATTCTTTTCGTGGATGGTGAACATTGCTTCTTTCCACCAGCAGAGAATCTTCAAAGAATAATTTCATACCTAAGAAACCCTCGCCACCTAATGCGTATTCTCCAGATTCCTGAACTTTAAGGACACCATTCCATCTCACAGAAAAACTATCGTAGGCCAAGTCTTCATAAGGAGCCTTGGTGTGCCACACAAAATCAACATTTAAATCGATACGGGAATGTATTGGAGTGCCTTCACACTTGCTGTTGTTGAAATATTCAGCACTTAATCCGTTTGTTGCGCAAGTTTTATCGGTAAACAAAACAGATGCAGGAATGGCTTCAAAAATTGGCAAACCTTCAGCCAATTTGCACCCAATCGCATATTTTACTTCAGCATTTGGCAATTTTTGCTTAATTCCTTCGAGTGGAGTTACCGGTGAAGATGGATAGCCATTGTAATTCCCCAACAAAACTTCCAAATCATTGGCATTTGAACCAATAACCGCAATTTTTTGAATCGATTTATCAAGAGGCAGTAGTTTGCCTTCATTCTTTAATAGGACTATTGATTTTCGAGCTGTTTGCAATGCCAGTAAACGATGCATTTCAGAATCAACTACATCATAGGGTATCTTTTCATATTTCACAACTCCTTCAGGTGCAAGTAATCCCAACTTTAAACGGGCAAGCAATAATCTTTGAACGGATACATCCAATTCAGCTTCAGAAATTAAACCATTTTTTACAGCCTCAACCAAAGCAACGTAGGAATCACCACAATTCAAATCTGTTCCCGCTTTTACCGCCATAGCCGCTGCCTCTTGTTTCGAAGTAGTAACTGCATGCGCTTCAGGCATAAAGAAATCGTTAATGGCCCAACAATCGGACACAATATATCCTTTGAATCCCCACTCTTCGCGCAAAAGATTGCTTAAAGACTTATTTCCACAACATGGCAGTCCGTTGTAACTATTATAGGCACACATTACGGAATACACTCCACCTTCCTGAATCACTTTTTTGAATTGAGGACTGTACGTATTCAACATGTCGTATTGACTGGGAGTTGCATTAAAACTATGTCTTTCTGCTTCTGGTCCGCTGTGAACGACAAAGTGTTTTGCTGTTGCAATTACTTTGTAATAATTCTCATCGTCGCCCTGTAAGCCTTTTATAAACTGAACACCAAGCTCTCCGGTAAGGTATGGATCCTCACCATAAGTCTCCATTCCTCTTCCCCACCTCGGATCTCTAAAAATATTTACATTGGGTGTCCAAAAAGTTAATCCCTGATAAATTCCACGCTTGCCATTTTTTGCAAACTGATGATGTTTCGCTCTTGCCTCATCGGAAATGGCATTTGCCACTTCGAACATCTGATCGCGGTCCCACATGGCGGCCATTCCAATTGCCTGAGGGAAAACCGTAGCCAAACCGGCACGTGCAACTCCATGTAAACACTCATTCCACCAATTATGAGCCGGAATTCCCAAATGTTCTATTGCAGGAGATTCGTAACTCATTTGAGAAACCTTTTCATCCAAAGTCATTTGCGAAACCAAAGATTCAGCACGCTTTTCCATTGACAAATTCATATTTTCATTTTTTTTCCCATCCTGGGAACAGGATAAGAGGGTGAGAAAAATACAAAGTGGAAATATCTTATTCAAAATCATAGTAATCGGTAATTAAAATTCAGTACTCTACTTTTTACTGCAAGCCTTCTAAAAATCCGTAGTAAGCATCCTTTTTATTGTAATTTCCATCAAAAAGCAATGGCCAATCAACATGTCCATAAAAATCCAACAACCAGGTTTCTGAATCTTTCAATCCCCAAACGGTTAAAGCATACTTATTTCCGTTCGGAATTCCGTTGAATACCTGTACAACCTCTTTCACTTTTGCTTTCTGCGACAACGATCGTTCTGGTGATAAACTTGTTAAATCCTTATTCGGATTTGCTCTTACATCCAATTCAGAGAAATGTACCAATAGATCTCTTTCAACAATTCGGTCGGTAGCTTTCTGAATATCTGCTTTGGCAGGATAATCGTGAGAAATGTGCATTTGAAATCCTACTCCATCAATTGGAATTCCCCGTGCAATAAAATCATCAACCATAGTAAAAACAGCATCCTGTTTTGTTTGGTCGGTTATCATGTTATAATCGTTATAAAAAATCAATACATCAGCGTCGGCAGCACGAACAAACTGGTAACATTTAGCAATGTAATCGTCGCCCATTTTTTGGCGGTAAATTGTGTTCCTTAAATTTCCTGAACCATCTTCCAGCCCTTCATTCACCACATCCCACGAAGTAACTTTTCCTTTATATCGGGTAACCACTGTCGTGATATAATCTTCAATCATGTCTTCGAACTCCTGATCTGTTCCTGCAAAATTCTTCACCCAATCAGGAGTTGAATTGTGCCAAATCAGAGAATGACCATGAACATTAATTCCATTATCCTCACCATATTTAACAATCGCATCGGCAGGTCCAAAATCATAAGTACCAGCAGATGGATGCATCACATTCATCTTCATTTCCCATTCGGCTGTAATACTGCTAAATTCTCTTCGGTAAATTTCATCGTACTGTCCATTCAATTTTCCCGATTGAACTGAGACTCCAACTAAGAATGTATCAGCCGCCTTTTTCAAGCTTAGATTGGGATCCGGAACAAATGTTGTCGTAACCTCTACTGTATTCGAGTAGCTGGAAACAACAGTTCCATTCACAGCTCTAAGTCTGTAATAATAAACCTTCTTGCTTTCCAAATTTGTAATTTCTTCGTTCAAAGCAATCAATGATTTCTCATTGTATCCTGTTAGAGATGAAGCAAAACCTGAATCCTCAGACACATCTAACAGATAACTATCTGCACGATATACCCTCGACCAACTGGCTTTAAAACTTGAAGAAGTAACATTTGCCGCCTGATTGGCAATTGGAGCACCCAATTCAATTTCCGGTTCAGATCCTCCACCGCTGGAACAGCTAGTGGCAAAAATCAAAACTCCAAGTAAAATTGACAAGTATCTAAGTCTGGAATTGTTCATACTGTTTTCGTATTATTTTTTTGGTTTTAATAGCTGATTCTTCTTAAGATCCTTGCTTTCCCACTTTGGCAAAAGTCTCCTTAAAACCAAACCAGGCTGTTTTCATTTTCATGATCTTTAAAAAATTAATAAAAAGAAAATCAGGCTTGCAACCCATGACGCAAGCCTGAAAAACTAATCTCTAATAGTATCCGTGAAAACGAATATTATCAAACTGTACAGTTGAAGGATTGGCTCCCCATTCTGCTATAGTAACTTTAACTTGATTAATTTGTGTTGGATCTACATCACCACTACTCTGGTTATCCGGATCGTAACTTGCACCGAATGCTGAAACCGGAGTTTCTACTGTTTGCCATCCATCCTCTGTAAATGTGTGACGGAATGCCCAGTTGCCACCATCGCGGTCAACAAGTAGAAATTCAGCTACTGTTCCAATCGCACCATTACAGTTAACATCGATTAGAAATCTAACTGTTTCAGGATTGGACTCTACCACCATTGTTTCAGCAGCATCCGACTGACAACCATTGTATCCATTAGAAGTATCGCCTAACCACTTAAATTCAGCGAATGTTCCTGTTGGACCTCCAGTGATATAATCTAAAGAACCTGCATCACCGTAGGCAACCCAATTGTTACTTGGACGCAATCCGCCTCCATCAAAATCGGCAACCAAATACACATTGTATCCTATGTCTACATCAAGAAAAGCAGAAACTTCACCCGCAGCAGTCACGATAGTCACGTCAGCTCCCAGAACTGTTCCATCAGGCACTACCATCGAAATCTCAGTTGAAGAAACCATTGTAAATTCTACCTGACTTCCTGCGAATGATACAGAAACTACATTCTGAAACCACTCTCCTGAAATACTTACCGTTTCGTTAGCTTTAGGTCGCTCTGGTGAGAAAACACCAATTGTTGGTTCCGGTTGAATAATTGTAAAATCATGAGTAATTACAGCACCATCCTTGTTGGTAATAGTAACTAGCTGTGTTCCAAACTCAGAACCTTTCGTTTCGTCAAAAGGAACCTTGAACATGATCGCTAAATTTGAATTCAATACTGGATTGAATACTACATCAACAATGCTTTCTTCGGGCGCACTAAGCGCCTTAAATGTAACCGTTTTCACATTTTGAAGATCGTTTCCTTCAGCAATGATCAAATCGTTTGGCAAACCCGAATTTATATTTAAATCGGTATCCTCCGAAACCATCACATCAACAACAGGACTTAAGCTTGAGTCATCATCACAAGAATAACTCAAGACACTTACCATTAGCACGACTACCGCGCTAATGATATTGTTCATTTTATATTTAAATTTCATAATTGGAGACTTTTAGTTGTTAAAATCAAAAGGAACTGGTTCTTCTAACAATAGTGGGTTCAAATCTGCTTCGGAACCTGGAATTGGCAATAAGAAATCACCTGCAGAAGGAGTCACTTTTCGAGTAATGATGTCATTGTAATCTCCATCATTATAATCTCCTCTTTCCTGATTTGAAAGGATAGCCAAAGCTTTTGTTCTATCCATACGAGCTAAATCGTACCAATACTTACCTTCAACAGCTAATTCCATTCTTCTTTCCTGAAGAATATCATCGAATGTCAAAGAAGCTTTATTTGCTAAACCTGCTCTTTTTCTCACTGCATTGAATGATTCTAATGCTTTTGAATCGGTAGTTGAAGCACTGCTTCCCAAAATCGCTTCAGCATGAATTAACAATACTTCTGCATATCGCATGATATTAGTGTTCAAGTTTGTTGACATGAAACCAACATCTGCCCACTCATCTTTAGATCCAACAACATATTTTCTCCAACCGGCAATAGTACTTGTCATTCCAGCAGAAGGAACTGTATATCCACCTTCAGAAGTTACCAAATCAGGATAGAAATCGCCTGGTTCCATAATGGTTTCGTGTCTTCTTAAGTCACCAGCTTCGTATGCATTTTGAAAATCGATACTTGGCTGAAAAGTTCCCCAACCGTCACCGGCATTGGTTAATTTTGGCGAAGCGGCTAAATAGGCTTGACTTACATTTTGAGTTCCCCAACCTTGGTTAGCAACCCACTGTAAAGCGAAAATAGACTCACGGCTGTTATTGTTACGAGGATGAAAAACATCACCATAATTATCCAACAAACCATGAATTCCAGAATTAATTACCAATTCGGCTTTTGCTTTTGCATTGGTATAATCTTTTAAAGTCAAATACACCTTAGCCATCATAGCATTACATGCCGACTGAATCACTCTACCAGCATCGCTATCTGCTCTTTGTACAGGAACTCTGCTTACTGCATTGTTGTAATCGTTCAAGATAAAAGTATAGATATCCTCAACAGTGTTTCTGTACACATCTGCTTCGGCGTTATACTGACTCATATCGTGAATAATAGGCACAGCACCCCAAGTTCTTACCAAGTAGAAATAGGCTGTTGCTCTCATAAAATAAGCTTCACCACGAACGGCTTCAATTACCTCTTCATCAACATCAGCCGAAACTTTAGTATCCAAATTGTGAAGTAATGTGTTAGCTGTTCCAATTACATTGTAAAGAGCATCCCATCCTTCGGTTGCAAATTGATTTCCCTGATTTACAGAGAACAAAGTAAACTGAGCAATGTCAGAATAGGTTCCTGTTGAATTTCCGCTGTAATTATCTCCAACGCAAATCAAGAATTTCTCGTTAAAGTAAAACCAAGGATATCCGTATAGGGGTGATCCCGCACTCATTACCTGCTCATTGGTATTGTAGTAATTATCAACTACCAATGAATCTTCAGGTGCATTGTCCAGAAAGCTTTCTGAACATGACGCCGAAAGAAAAAGGAGAAATATTATAATTATTTTATTTTTCATGATTGTAATTTTTTGACGTAAACAAGTAGATTTAGAATTCAACATTAACACCCATCATAAATGTACGTGGAACAGGATAACGACCATTATCAACTCCCATTAACAGTGAGTTTTGGTTGTAAGCACCAATTTCAGGATCGTAACCCGAGTAGTTAGTGAATGTGTATAGGTTCTGAACAGTAGCGTAAATTCTTAACTTGTTGATATAAGAGAA
This sequence comes from Labilibaculum antarcticum, assembly GCF_002356295.1. Classification (NCBI taxonomy): domain Bacteria; kingdom Pseudomonadati; phylum Bacteroidota; class Bacteroidia; order Marinilabiliales; family Marinifilaceae; genus Labilibaculum; species Labilibaculum antarcticum. The sequence continues at coordinate 1,915,639 of NZ_AP018042.1, forward strand.
TCTTGCCAATTGTTTCTTGTTAAAAGAATAAGCTAGTGTTACGTTCTGAATTTTCAAGAATGAACCATCCTCAACAAAACGATCAGAAACTCTACTGTTGTTATTAGGATCGCCAAATGCGAAACGAGGAATGTTGGTATCTTCATTTACTCCTGCAACAAAGCGATTAGCTACCGTTTGAGCCTGATTACCGGTAACCTCTTTCATTCCTTCGGTTAACTTACGAGTCCAGTTGTAAATATCATTTCCTTCAGATCCTTGTAATGTGAAGGAGAAATCGAAGTTTTTGTATGACATTTCATTCGAGATACTGTACGTAAAATCTGGGTGAGGATTACCGATAAAAGTACGATCGGCATCATCAATTTTACCATCTTCGTTGATATCTTTAAATTTGATATCTCCAACCCAAACACCATTTACTTCGCCTATATCGCCTTGTGACGGACTTGAATTTACGTCAGCCTCATCTTTAAAAATTCCATCAACCTGATATCCGTAAAACTGGCCAACAGCTTCTCCTTCTGCTGTTTTAGTCAATGTGTTATTGAATTCAAAAGTTTGAAATATTGCTCCTTCGTCACTGTTCATGCTAATCAACTCATTTTTATAAGTAGAGAAAACAAATGTTGATGACCAGGTAAAGTTAGGTTTAGTTATGTTTCTGGTTGTTAAAGAAATATCTATTCCTTTATTTTCCATTTCACCCAAATTCACCATTGGAGGTGTTAGTCCCATATAAGAAGCTGAATTCATTGCTCCTAAATAACTTGGAAGTGGCTGAGGAAACAAGAAATCTTTCGAAGTCTTTTTGTAAACATCAAGATCCAATTTGATTTTGTTATTCAAGAATCCAAGTTCTATACCAATATTGGTTGATCTTGTTGACTCCCATTTCACATCAGGATTTGCAATGTTAGCTTGTGAGAAACCAGTACCGTAAACAGTAGTGATACTTCTTAGACTTGCGCCATAAGCATATCCTCCAATGTCCTGATTTCCTACTTCACCGTAACCTACACGTAACTTTGCATAGTTCAACACATCAGAAGCATTATCCATAAAAGACTCCTTACTAAGGACCCAAGCTCCGGAAAATGATGGGAAATATCCCCATTTATTATTTGATCCAAAATTTGATGACGCATCAGCACGAAGTGTTGCTGTCATTAAGTATTTTCCGTTGAAACCATAGTTAAAACGACCAAAATAAGATTCGATACTATGAGTTCCCATTGAGTTCCCATTGGTTGCTGTTAAGGCATCACCCGCATTTAATGCTGTGATATCATTGGTTAGAAATCCTGTTCTTGCACCACTTAAATTCTCCCAAGTTGACTTTTGAGACTCATGACCAACCATTGCATTGATTGAATGATCACCAAAAGATTTTAGGTAGTTTAAATAGTTCTTCAACACCCAAAAGAAACTATCACTGCTGGATTTTGAAGAAGTACTGATTTCATTGGTTTCTCTACCAATTTCGTAAGTAGGATTGAATACACTTGTCTTATTTAAATTGAAGTCGTAACCGATTTCACTTCTTAATGTTAAGCCTTCGGCTAAAGTTAAATCAAGAAAAAAGTTTCCATTAATTTTATAACGCTCTAATTCACTATTTCTGATCGCCGACCAAGCTACCGGATTTCTACCATTTCCAACACCAATTCCATCGGTTGGTCCACCCCAGCTTCCGTCAGAATAAGTAACCGGAATATTTGGAGATTGTCTTAATGCAGAACTAATTACACCAGCTTCATCATCATTCAAAGTAATGTGTTCTTTAGAATTACTCATCGAAACATTGTTTCCAACTTTAATCCAATCGTTCACCTGATGATCTAAATTCAAGCGAGTTGAAAACCTGCGAAAATCTGAATTGATTACAATACCTTGCTGATCAAAATAACTTAATGAAGTATAAAATTTAGTTTTCTCACTTCCTCCTGAAACAGAAACCTGATGGTTTTGAATTGGAGCCGCACGAAAAATTTCTTTTTGCCAATCAGTTCCTTCTCCCAACAACTCAGGATTTTGAAATTCATAAGGAACATCTTTACCTTGTGTTGTTAATACATCCGCATAGTATTCAGCGTATTCTTTTAAATTCATTACGTCAACATATTTTCCAACTTGCTGAACACCGTAATAACCTTCATATGATATTTTTGATTTTCCTTTCTTACCACTCTTGGTTGTAATCAAAACAACTCCATTAGCACCACGAGATCCGTAAATTGCCGAAGCCGAAGCATCTTTCAATACTTCAATCGATTCAATATCTGAAGGGTTAATACTAGACAAAGCACTTACTTTTGTCTGTCCACTACCCCCTCCTAAAGAAGAGAATGAATAAGAAGTATTATTTGAATTACCTTGTAAAGGCACCCCATCAATAACATACAATGGTTCATTGTTTCCGGTTAATGAAGTAATACCACGCACACGCAAAGAAACACCTCCACCTGGAGCACCGGAGTTTTGGGTAACTGTTACTCCAGAAACACGACCTTGAAGAGCCTGATCGATACCAGCAAATGGCTGGTCCTCCATTGTTTCTCCTTTAATGGAAACAACCGAACCAGTAACGTCACTCTTCTTCATTACACCATAACCAACTGCTACAACTTCATTCAATCCAATTGAAGATTCGCTAAGATCAATATTAATTAAAGATTGTCCTTTAACCTCTTGGCTTACGGTTTCGAAACCAATGAACGAATAAAGTAAAACACCATTTCCTGATACGTTAATGGAATAATTACCATCCATATCGGTAGTTGTACCATTTGTAGTCCCTTTCTCAATAACTGTAACACCTGGTAGAGGCTCCCGGGATTCTTTGACTACTACTTTACCCGATACTACCATCTGCTGTGAATAAGCAGTAATGCTCAGAACAAGCATTAAGAGTAATAAATTAAGTTTTCTTTTCATCTTTTAGTAATTAGATTAGAATAGGATTATTGAAATCATTTCAACATCAACTAGTGAAAGCAGAAGAAATACCTTTTACTTAGATTTGTTTTAATGATCTGGCCAGAACAATAATTTCAAACCTTTGCGTAGCAAGCGATTTTTCTTCTTCTACAAGTTTAACTCCAGCACCTTAGTCCGACGTTTAAAATCTTCCAAAGAAGGTTCGAAATCCTCCAACACCTTAATAATCCTAATGTTGCAGGCTACTATTTGTTTCAAAAAGAATGCACTATGAAATAAAAAAACACCCCATTTGTAAAAATCCTGCTTACCTGATTTGAATAAAACAAGAGTTTCATCCTCCCTTTAAAGACGATAAGCAAGATAAAAGGTTCCCTGTAGATAAAGAAAAAAGGAGGTCTTAAAATATAATTTCTGAAAATACTAAAATCACAAAGTTGTTATACTCAAGAAGTATTGATCGACTGTGGAATGAAAATTAAGACCGATTTGAAAATTCTCTAGATAGAATTTATTGGGCAAAAAAAAATTCGGTTGCAACCGAAATTATAAAAAAAAAGGAAAAGCTAAAGCACGCATAATAAAACCAAAAGAAATTAATATTCGATTGGTCGCAATTTAAAATAAGTCAATGCGGAACAATGCTTATTTTATCACCATAAAATTCTTTTTATCCGATAATCTACCCCAGTCCTTGGAATTCATCGACTGAATCATTTTTGTAGTTAAATCAACCACCACAAAATCCTCATCTCTCGAAAAGGAGAACATCGCTTTAATCATTTTTAAAATCTTCATGCCCTTATTGTTTTATTGTTTTTATAACAACATAAATTTAAGAGGATTAATGGATAAAATCAAGGGGTTTGGGTACGATTTAATAATTACGTAATATGGGTTTTTAAAAGCGTATTTTCAGTTTACATTCACGTAATGTTAATGAATAATTGAGGTGATTATTACTAATCTGTGAACTCTACAGCATTAAAAAACAAGTTCCTTTTATCATTTAAAAATTGTTTCATCCTCGATGGACCACCAATAGCAATCTGATAAATGAATTTCCCCCGAAAGAAGAATCGTTTGTAGTAGGTATACTCGTGCTCTCCAACCAACACGGTGTAAACAATTTCCTTCCCTAACATTTTCTGATAAGCAACCGAGGTTTCTGAAATTAAAACAGCATTCCCTGTTAGAAGACTCCCCTCCTTCATTTCCTGATAATATTCGGTCGGATCGGAATAAGTAAAATCCAAACCAACACCCGAAAAATCTGAAGCAACAACACCATACACAGTTGCCGCATCTTTATAACTAAAAACCTCAATTTTTATTCCATTCAACTCCTTATTCTGAACAATTGGATTTTCAGGACATTCGAAGCTAATCTTCGATTTTACAGATCCGGATTTCACCCAATCGCTTTGCGCGAATGCAACTGGTGAAACAAAAATAAGCAAGACTAATAAAGTAAATATTTTTCTCATTTTATACATTTAAAGTCAATTTTAGAATACCCTTTTACAAAAAAAATTAATTGATTCCAGGTAATTCTATCCCCTTTATGGTTCGATACAAATCCAAAGCAAAAACATCGGTCATTCCAGAAACAAAATCTAGTATCGACATGATTTTCTCATATTCAGATTCTCCATTTACTCGATACTGCTCAGGAATTAGGAAAAGCAGATTCTTAGAATAAAAATTTTCAGGTTCCAAAACCGCAGTAACGAACTCATCCAAAAGAGTGCCCAATATTTTATACCCAGCTAATTCTATTTCAACAACCGATCGATGACGATAGATTCGCGAAACAGCAACTTTCGTACATCTTTTATAAGCCGATAAAGAAATTTCATCGATCTCTTTAATTAAGCTTGATTGAAATTTCCCCTCCATAATCAAGTCATAATTATCAACAAATACATTTACACATTCCGAAATTAGTTTTCCAATAACTCCTGCTCGCATGTATGCGATTTGCTCATTAATGTCAGTAACCTCCAGGCAAGTTTCTTCAATTCGGTTCAGAATATCTTTATCCTTATGGGGATGATAAAAACTCCGAAGTAATTCCATCGTTTCATCGGTACTTAGTATTTTTAGTTTGTGAGCATCCTCAATATCCATAATCTGATAACAAATATCATCTGCGGCCTCAACTAAATAAACCAATGGGAAACGTGCAAATATTCCCGATGACAATTCAGGAATTCCCAGCTCCTCAGCAATTTTAATATAGTCGGCCTTTTCTGCCTGGAAGAAGCCATACTTTCGTTTCTTAACAATCTCTATTTTATTGCTTTCCCAAGGATATTTCACAACAGAAGCAATGCTCGAATAGGTTAAGGCAAAGCCACCTTTTCTTCTGCCGTTAAATGCATGAGTTAACAATCGCAAAGCATTCGCATTTCCTTCAAAATTGGTCAAATCACACCACTCATCCGAAGTAAATCTGTCTTGCAATTCTTTTCCTTTCCCATCAGAGAAAAAATGAGATAACGCCTTCTCTCCCGAATGACCAAATGGAGGATTACCCAAATCGTGAGCCAAACAGGCTCCTGCAACAATGCTCCCAATTTCTTTAATTAAAAGAGTATCATCAACTAAATTTAATTGAATAAGCCTATCCGCAAGTGCATTCCCTAAAGACCGCCCAACACTGGAAACCTCAAGACTATGCGTTAATCTATTGTGCACAAAAATACTCCCGGGCAAAGGAAATACTTGTGTTTTATTTTGCAAGCGTCGAAAAGGAGATGAAAATATCAATCGATCGTAATCGCGTTGAAATTGAGATCTAATATCTTTCTGCTGAACAGAAGAAAATTGGTCTTCCTGACCAAAGCGTTTTGCTGAGAGTAAACTATTCCACTTCATTTTTTCCATTTAAAGAATCTAAAATTACATTAAATTTTCACTTTGCTCTAATCCCTTAGTATTTATTCACATTTATTAAGATTATAGACCCGTAATCATCCATTCAGTACATGAATAACCGTACATTATCGTACACTTAATGTAATATAAGTGGACACAATCAAGCATTCCGCACAAATCATTAAAATCGCAACGCTTTAATTATCAGAGTGATTAACTCTATGGCATACCAATTGATTAAATAGCACTAATTTGAGGTGAATATTATCTTTATTTATTTTATCGTTTACAATACGACATTATCAGTAATAATTGCTGGTTTGTCGATTAATAAACACGTTTATCTAATTTTGTTTGCAGTAACATAATTTAATATTAATATTGTATAGAGATTTATTTTTAACACGACTGACTATTATGATTCGATTACAAAACATTCACAAATCGTATATTACCGGTACTAATAAACTACATGTTTTAAAGGGGATTGATTTGCATATAAAGGAAGGCGAATTAGTTTCTATCATGGGTTCATCCGGGTCTGGAAAATCTACGCTTCTTAATATACTTGGTCTTTTAGATAATCATGATGAAGGAGTGTATATTTTAAATCAGCAGGAAATAAAATCAATGAGTGAAACCAAAGCTGCTAAGCTTCGAAATAATCTCCTCGGATTTGTGTTTCAATCTTTTAACCTGATCTCTTTTAAAAATGCAATGGAAAATGTTGCCCTCCCATTGTATTACCAAAAAGTTGCAAGAAAAAAGAGAAATAAAATAGCCTTGGAGTATCTGGATAAAATGGGACTGAAAGATTGGGCGGAACACATGCCAAATGAACTTTCTGGTGGTCAAAAGCAAAGAGTTGCCATTGCCCGTTCGATGATCACCCAACCAAAGATTATTTTAGCCGATGAACCTACCGGTGCCTTAGATTCAAAAACATCAATTGAAGTGATGGATCTTTTAAAAGAAATTAATCAATCGGGAATCACCGTTATTATTGTTACACACGAAAATGACATTGCCCATATGACCGATCGGATTATTAATCTAAAAGATGGTAGAATTGAATCAATTATTGAGAATAAAAAAATCAATAGTATGGAGTCTATAAAAGTTCCTCAGCAATAATACAACCTAAACCTAAACGCCTAGAATAAAGCTATGTTCGACAGAGATAAATGGCAAGAAATATTTAGTACCATTAGTAAAAATAAAACCAGAACTGTTCTGACCGGATTTTCGGTGGCAACAGGTATTTTCATGTTGATTTTTCTTTTGGGTGCCGGAAGAGGTCTTAGAAATGGAATGACTGATATTTTTGCTCAAGATGCGACCAACAGTATGCAAATTTATGGTGGAAGAACAACTAAAGCATACAAAGGTACTCCTGAAGGGAAAAGAATTCAGATGGTGAATGACGACTATCTGAACATAAAAAAATCTATCGAAAAACTAGATGTTATTTCGGCCATGTCTTACATTCCGGGTGCCGAAACCATATCCTATAAAAGCAATTTCGGAAACTTTAATGTTTCTCCTGTTCACGATACCTATAAAGAAATTAAAAACTTTGATATTCTGAAAGGTCGTTTTTTAAACCAGAAAGACATTAAAGAAAATAGAAAAGTTGTTGCAATTCAAGATGTTGTTAAGGAAGTACTTTTCCCAAAGGAAACAGCAATCAGCAAATTGATCACAATTAACGGCATTAAATTTAAAGTCGTTGGTGTTTTTCATCAGCCTAGCTTTGATGATAATTCAAGAGAAATTTACATTCCTATAACGGTTGCTCAAAAGGTTTTCAATAACAACGATCATCTTCAAAGAATCTCCTTCACTTTAAACGATATTTCCGTAGAAGAAAGCAAAAATGTGGTACAACAAGTCACCTACCAAATGGCTGCCAAACACGGATTTAGCAAAGAGGACAAAAGTGCTTTATGGATTCGAAATAACATTGAAGGCTCTCAATCCTTTGCGTCCATTTTTACAGCTATAGAAATGTTTGTATGGATTATTGGAACTTTCACCATTGTACTCGGAGCAATCGGAGTATTCAACATTATGATGATTGTTGTGAAAGAAAGAACCAAAGAAATTGGAGTAAGAAAAGCAATTGGGGCATCCCCAAAATCAGTAGTTGGGCTAATATTAATGGAGGCAATATTTATAACAGCGGCCTCTGGCTATATCGGATTAATTGCTGGTGTTGGACTGCTTGAAATGATCACCAAATTTGATCTTATTTACAAAATATATCCTCCTGCAGCAATCTATTTCATAAATCCACAAGTAGATTTGGGGGTCGCAGTTGGAGCAACCATTGTATTGGTTATAACCGGTGCTTTGGCAGGATTTTTCCCGGCCAGAAAAGCGGCTAGAATTAGACCAATAGAAGCATTAAGAGACGAATAATTAACCAGACTAATAAAACGATCAGCAAATGTTCGATTTGGATAAATGGCAGGAGATTACCGCCGCACTTAAAAAAAATAAACTAAGAACCATACTTACCAGTTTGGGAGTAATGTTCGGGATTTTAATTCTCGTAACACTACTAGGAATTGGTAGAGGTTTTCAAAATAATATTCAATCTTCTTTAGGAAATTTCGCAACCAATTCAACTGTTTTTTGGGTGCAACGAACAACAAAAGCCTATAAAGGATTGCCCCGAAATCGATTTTATCAGTTTACAAATACAGATATAGTCGCAATTAAAAGAGATGTTCCTGAATTAAAAAATATTGCACCACAAATTGAAGGATGGAGTGGCAATGCTACAAATAATACGTTTAGAACAGACAAAAAAGGAAACTTTAGAATCAGAGGAACCTCTCCAGAGATGAATATGGTAAATCCTGTTGATGTTACAGCGGGTCGCTTTATCAATGAAAATGATTTGAAAGAATACCGAAAGGTAATCACCATTGGTCCAAGAGTTCAAGAATTAATGTTCGAAAAAGATGAAGAACCAATTGGTCAATATCTAAAAGTAAACGGCATCTATTTAAAAATTGTTGGAACGGTTAAACCATTAAGCCAAAGTATGGGTAATCAAGATGATTTTATTCAAATGCCATTTACAACACTTCAACGCCTGTACAACAGAGGAGATAAATTTTACTCTTTTATAGCAACAGCTAAAGTTGGTGAGTCGGTTGATGAGCTTCAAAATAGTATTTTTTCAATATTAGCTCGGCGACACAGCATTGATCCTGATGACAGGCAAGCCATTGGTAATTTTAATATTGCCAAGATGTTCAACAAAATATTCGGCCTTTTTGACAGCATTGGATTCCTGTTTTGGGTAATTGGCTTTGGTGTTTTACTAACAGGCATAATTGGAGTTAGCAATATTATGCACGTGGTAGTAAAAGAACGTACCCGAGAACTTGGGATTAAACGCGCCCTTGGTGCACGTCCCGTTGAAGTTGTTGGTCAAATCATAAATGAAGCGGTTTTCCTAACCTCTTTTGCGGGATTCTGGGGACTGGTTTTGGGTGTTCTTATCGTTGAAGGTATTGGTAAAATGACCGAAGGGGTTTCAGACATTCCGATATTAAACCCTTATGTTGATATTAATGTTGCATTTATAGCACTTGGTGTTTTAGCTTTCTTTGGCGTATTAGCCGGTTTATTACCAGCACTAAAAGCCATCAGAATTAAACCCGTTGATGCATTGAGATACGAATAAAAAAAATAGTTCATAATCCGAAAATAATACTAGTCATGAAAAAAGTTTTTAGAATTGTATTGGTTGTGTTTTTTATCCTTCTTTTTGTAGGAACCATTGTATTCCTATACCAAAAGTCGCAAGATAAGCCTGTGATTTACAACACAAAATCACCTGAGATAACAGATATTATTAAAAAGACCGTTGCAACCGGATCTGTTGTTCCAAGAAAAGAAATCGCAATTAAACCTCAGGGAGTTTCCGGAATTATTGAAACCTTGTATGTAGAGGCTGGGGACATGATTAAAAAAGGTGATCCTATTGCGAAAATAAAGATCATTCCTGATATGATTAATTTAAATAGTGCTGAGTCCAGAGTTAAAGTGGCCCAAATTAATTACGAGGACAAAGAGATTAATTATCAGCGTGACAAAGCTTTGTTTGATAAAAAAGTTATTTCAGAATCTGATTTCCAAAAAACTCAATTGTCTTTCCGGAATTCTAAAGAAGAATTACAATCAGCTAAAGATAATCTTCAATTAATTAAGAAAGGTGTAACCCAAAGTTCCACCAAAGAAACAAATACAATCATTCGTTCAACAATTGAAGGAATGATACTGGATATTCCTGTAAAAGAAGGTAATTCGGTTATTCAGAGTAATACTTTTAATGATGGTACCACGGTTGCTATTGTTGCTGATATGGGCGAAATGATTTTTCAAGGTAAAGTTGACGAGACTGAAGTTGGAAAAATTGTTCAGGGAATGAACCTTAAATTAACCATTGGAGCTATTGAAGATATGAAATTTGATGCTCATTTGGAATATATTTCACCAAAAGGTGTGGAAGAGAATGGTGCCATTCAATTCGAAATCAAAGCCTCGGTTAAGCTTCGTAAAGATTTCTTTATCCGTTCGGGATACAGCGCAAATGCCGAAATTGTTTTGGATAAAAGAGAAAAAGTATTGACTGTGAACGAAAGTCTTTTGGAGTTTAAAAATGATTCAACTTTTGTTGAAGTAGAAACTTCTGAACAAATATTCGAAAAGAGATTTATTAAAACGGGTCTTTCGGATGGTATCAACATTGAAGTTTTAGACGGTATCACCAAAGACGATAAGCTTAAAGGAGCCAAAAAGAAAAAAATTGACAAAATAAAAGAAGAGAAAAAAGAAGAGTAAAATAAAGTTTCTTTTGATTGGCTTTACATTACAAAAGCAATTTGGCCATCTTCAAGCTTTCATTATTAGTTTAATGACGAAAAACTAGTTCTATCGGATCAAAAAATAAATAGACACATGAAAAAGATATTATTACTTGTCCTTGTTTTTGCCTTTTCCTTTTCCGGCATTTATGCGCAGGAATTATGGAATTTGGAAAAATGCATTACTCATGCAAAGGAACACAACATCAATCTTAAGTTGCAAAAACTGGATGCTGATGTTCAGGCAAACAATACCAAACAATCCAAACTTGATTTGTTACCAATTTTAAATGGTAGCACAAGCTACAACTTTAACTATGGACGGTCATTAAGAGCTGACAATACTTATGAGAACGCAAACAGTCAAACCGGTTCTCTTGGAATTTCATCGAATGTTACTCTATTTAGTGGCTTTCAAAAGTGGAATTCAGTAAAGCAAAACGAATTGGATCTTAAAGCCAATTTACAAGATGTTGAAAAGGCAAAAGAAGATTTAGCCCTGAATATCACATCCTACTTTTTGGATATCTTATTCAAAAAAGAGCTTCTTCAGGTTGCACATGAGCAACTAAAGGTTACTGAGCTTCAAATTAACAGAACAGAAGTATTGGTAGAAGCAGGAACCTTACCTAAAGGCACTTTAATGGAACAGAAAGCACAGGCTGCACGGGAAGACCTTGCGGTTGTGAATGCACAAAATGGGCTTGATATTGCTTTACTTGACCTTGCACAGCTATTAGATTTAAAAGACACTCAAGCGTTTGATATTGCAACTCCTGAACTTCCGGTTTTAAATGCAACCAGATCGATGGCTGACCCCGAATCTGTTTTCGTTAATGCTTTAACTTTCCGACCTGAGATGAAAGCCGCACAATACCGTTTGGAAAGTTCTGAGAAAGGTTTGATTATTGCAAAAGGTCAACGTACTCCAACTTTATCTATGTATGGATCATGGAATTCAGGCTATCGAAGAAACCAACCTGAATATGGCATTGCTTTAGACGGAAGTCCACTGATTATCCGAAAAGAAATGAAGCTTAACGATCAACTTAAATTATTTGAATCAAAAAGCTTTGGTTTCAACTTGAGTATTCCCATTTTTAATGGTGGTATTGTAAATCGAAACATTAGCAATGCAAAGATAAACATCGATCGTTCCAAATTGTATATGGAGAACTCTAAAAACACTCTTCGAAAAGATATTCAACAGGCACATGCTAATGCAAAGGCTGCTATGAAAAAGTTTTTCTCTAGTGAAACAGCAGTTTCTTCAACCGAAGAAGCCTTCCGTTATACCGAAGAAAAATTCAACTTAGGCTTGGTTAATTCTGTAGATTACAATCAGGAAAAAAACAATCTTTTTAAATCAAAATCAGATTTACTGCAAGCGAAATACGAATACATATTCCGAACCAAAATTCTAGATTTCTATAATGGTATCGAAATAAATTTATAGTCAAGTTTCAAATTCGAGAAAGCTCTCAACCAATTAATGGTTGGGGGCTTTTTTTACACCGTACGTGTTCCCTATTAGTTAATTGTCTTAGAAATAGGATGGTATTATTCAATTTTAATTAATTTGAAGCCTGCAATTGCATATATTTCAATTGTTATCGTTCACAATTCCTATTTTATCCTTTATTTTGCATTGATTTAAAAATATATCAAATGGCATTACTCTTACATATCGAGACATCAACAGCAGTTTGTTCTGTTGCATTAGGAAAAGATGGTGATTTATTGGCTCTTAAGGAGACCAAAGAAGGAATGAAACACGCAAGTCACCTCACCGTTTTTATTGGAAACATTTTAAAGGAAAATAATTTTACACCAGCCGATTTAGACGGAGTTGCTATTAGCATGGGACCCGGCTCTTATACAGGCTTACGAATTGGCGTTTCAACAGCCAAAGGAATTTGTTACGGTGCAAACCTGCCTCTTATCGCAATTAACACCTTGCAGGCAATGACAAAACCATTGCTTGACAATACTGATGTGCTTGCTCAAATAAACAATCCCGAAAAGGCTTATTACTGTCCTATGATTGATGCGCGAAGAATGGAAGTTTACACTGCATTTTTCAATAACAAAAATGAATTAATTAGAGATATTTCTGCTGATATCATTGATGAAAATTCCTATTCGAATGAACTTTCTGAACGGGAAATTGTTTTCTTCGGAGATGGTTCATCCAAATGTAAAGAAGTGATCAAAAGTAAAAATGGCATCTTTATTGATAGTATAACAACATCAGCGATAGGAATGATAAAGCTGGCTGAAATAAAATTTCAAAATAAGGAATTTGAAGATGTAGCCTATTTTGAGCCTTTTTATTTGAAAGATTTTGTAGCTACTACTTCTAAAAAGAATATCTTTAAATAAGAACTAACAATAATAAATATGTATAAATTCTCTCTTAGTATTCTTCTGATTTTTGTAAGCCACACAATTTCGTTGGCCGATTTTCCTATTAAGGATAGCGAAAAAGGAGAAAATTTAAGATATATTATACATTATGGAATTATTCGAGGCGGAAAGGCGAGCTTAAAAGTAAGAATTGAAAACATAGATGGTCAAGATCTGTATCATGCTACTCTAACGGGTAAAACTGTAGGACTATTTAATACGCTTTATAAGGTCAAAGACACATACGAGAGCTTTATTTCTCCTGAAACCTTGCTTCCTGTAAAAGCCATTCGGGATATCCGGGAAGGCAATTACAAAAGATATACCGAGATCGTATTTGATAGGGAAAAGAACGAGGTAAACTCTACACGTTCTGGAATTCATAAAGTCCCGGAAGGAATACATGATATATTATCAGCTTTTTACTTTGCCAGAGCCAATCATTTCAATTCAAATTTAAAAGTTGGTCAAGTTGTAAAAATTCAAACTCACTTTTCAGATGAATTATTTCTTCTTCAGTTTCGATTTATGGGATACGAAACAATTAACAGTAAAATTGGAGACATAAAATGCTACAAGTTTATTCCGATTGTGGCAACAGGCAGAGCATTTAAAGACGAAGATGACATGACGATTTGGGTATCAGCCGATGCAAACCGAATTCCTGTTCGTGTACAATTCGATCTTTTCATTGGCTCTTTGCGTTGCGACTTGACAAACTTTTCGGATTTCTCGTATGATTCAATCATCGATAACGACTAATTTACTTCTGCTTTTGCGGTATCTATTTCAAACAAAGCCTCGTAATATTTCAGTATATTAATTGTTTAGCCTATTTTTGCAAATCTCAATAGGGAAAACTTTTTCTTTCGTTAAAAATGATTTTTAAAAATTAATATTATATCATGGCATCTACCACAGATTTTAAAAATGGAATGTGTATTCAGTACAAAGGAGATTTATATACCATTACACAATTCCAACATGTAAAACCAGGTAAAGGTCCTGCCTTCGTTAGAACAAAACTGAAAAATGTTAAAACAGGTAAGGTTATTGATAATACGTTTAACTCTGGTGTGAAAATTGACATCGCTCGTATTGAAAGACGCCCTCATCAATTTCTTTACAAAGATGACATGGGGTACAATTTAATGCATACAGAAACATATGAGCAAATTGCTTTAGCTGAAGAATTGTTTAATTCACCTGATCTTTTAAAAGAAGGTGATACTGTTGAAGCTGTTTTTCATGCAGATACGGAAACACCATTGTATGTTGATCTTCCTGCTCATGTAGTAATGGAAGTTACTTATACAGAACCAGGCTTGCGCGGAGATAGTTCATCGACTTCTTCTTTGAAACCTGCAACTGTTGAAACTGGTGCTACTATTATGGTTCCATTATTTATTAACACTGGCGATTTAATTAAAATTGACACACGTGACCGTTCTTATTCTGAACGCGTAAAAGCATAGTTTTTCATAAACTCATCATCAAAAAAGGATTCTTTATGGAATCCTTTTTTTTTTTTAGTTTTCTCATTGGCTGGTGATTTGATAATTCCTAAATTAGCATAGAACATAAATCCTATATCGTGATTAAGCAACAATCTGTAAATAGTAAATTTAAGCTCAACCTTATTCTCAAAATAACTCAAGCGATTAATGAGAACTTATCGATTGATGAACTTTTAGAGCAGTACAAGAATATTCTGTTTAATGAACTAAAGATTGGGAAAATTGCTGTTTATAAATTTAATAGGCGCTGGGAAAAATTACTCGTATCAGGAATAAGCAAAGAATGTATTGATAAAATCAAGATTGAGAAACATCTCAGTAACTTTTCTGAGATAACTTATATATCAAGGGAATTGCCAGAAGTGTTTTGGTCTTTTGATTTTATTATTCCGGTATTCCATAAGAATTCTGTACTTGCTTACATTCTAATTGGTGATATTGATGAAGAAATGGAGGGAATGAGTCCTGCAATTCGTCACCTTAGCTTCATTCAAACCATTTCTAACATTATTATTGTGGCAATGGAGAACAAACGCCTCTACAAAAAATTACTGATTCAAGAGGCTTTTAAGAAGGAAATGGAATTGGCTTCAAAAATTCAGAGCCTACTAATTCCAAATCAAAGTTCTCTGCCACAAAATCAATATGTTTCTACTTGCGGATATTATCAGCCACATTTTGAAATTGGTGGTGATTATTACGATTTCATCAACTTTAACGATCAGGAATTGGGCTTTTGCATTGGTGACGTTTCGGGAAAAGGAATTCCTGCGGCTCTAATCATGTCTAATTTCCAGGCTACATTGAGAGCTCTTTTCCGTCCTGAAACTCCACTCGACGAACTCATGGTTCAATTGAATCAAAAAGTGTGTGACAATTCCAGCAGTGAAAAATTCCTAACCTTTTTTATTGGGATTTACAATTACACCACCAGAAAATTAAAATATGTGAATGCCAGCCATCACCCACCACTTCTTTACAATTTTGAAAAAGGGGAAACTACACTTTTAAAAATAGGATGTATTGGTTTGGGGATGCTTGATGAAATTCCAGCCATATCAGTTGGCGAAATCACCATAAATGAGCATTCAAAATTACTTTGTTATACCGATGGATTAATAGAATTGGAACGAAATGATCAAATGGAAGTCGGTGTTCAGTTCTTAACAAATATGTTTGCCACACAAAAAAGTATCGAGGATACCTTTACCGATTTGAAACATCATATTGATATTGGGAAAAAGAACAAAGCCGTAATTGATGACATATCGCTATTCGGCATAGAATTTAAATCTCCACAAATGTAAAAAGGATCGGCTAATGCCGATCCTTTTCAAATTTGAATAAGTTCTTATTATTCTATTTCAAACGATATATCTTTTGTAGTTGACTTACCTGCAGTATCTTTAACTGTAACAGATAATTTATAGGCTCCAGGCTTAGCAATATCAGTAACTGCAATATTAAAGCTTATTATTTTGGAAGCTCCAGAAATTGAAGGCAGAGCATTACCAGCTGCGTCAGTATCCGAAATACTGTTGAAACTAAACTCTTGAACTGTTTTTACTGATTTAGCACCGGTATATGATACTGTAACAGTATAAGATGCCAATGCCACATTATCTGCTGCTGTAAAGTTGACACTTAAATTTGCACCAGCAGCAACTTTTGTACTTGTTGTAGGACTAGTAATTGTAAGTGTAGGAGCAACCGTATCTTCCTTTTCTTCATCATCGCCACCACTACTACCACAACTCATTATTCCAACTGAGAACAGAACGATAAGAGCATACTTTAAGAATTTCATATAATTTAATTTAAATTCGTGATTTAGTTTTATGTACTAAAAATAGTTGATAGATAGCAAACTAGCAAGCAACTACAAGGAAATAATTCTTTTTACCTTTTTGAACCAGAAAATATTTATCTGCAATCAGATGTTCTTTTGTGATTATCATTTCAGAATTCTGCACTTTTTCTTTATTAATACTGATCGCATTTCCCTGAAAAAGTCTTCTTAATTCACCTTTCGATGGGAAAACATCCGTTTTTACTGCCAAAAGTTCCAAAACATCAATACCATTGTCAAATTCAGACTTACTAACAGAAAATTGAGGCACTCCTTCAAAAACAGATAAGAAGGTCTCCTCATCCAATTTTCTCAATACATCAGCAGTCGCTTTTCCAAATAAAATTTGAGATGCTTCAACAGCTGTATTGTAATCTTCTTCAGAGTGAATCATTATTGTTACCTCTTTAGCAAGTCGCTGTTGCAATTTTCTCATATGAGGAGCTTCCTGATGCTCTTCAATCAAAGCAAAGACCTCATCTTTAGGTAGCAAGGTGAATATCTTCAAATATTTAGCGGCATCCTCATCGGAAGTATTCAACCAAAACTGATAGAATTTATAAGGAGAAGTACGTTTAGGATCCAACCAAATATTGCCTGATTCTGTTTTCCCAAACTTTCCTCCGTCTGCTTTTGTAATTAACGGACAAGTGATTGCAAAGGCTGTTCCACTTTCTTTCCTTCTAATCAATTCCGTTCCTGTGGTAATGTTTCCCCACTGATCGGAACCACCCATTTGCAATTTGCAATTCTTAGTTCGGTACAACTCTAAAAAATCGGTTCCTTGTACCAATTGGTAGGTAAATTCAGTAAAAGACATTCCCGATTTAGAATCTGCACTTAATCTTTTCTTTACAGAATCCTTACTCATCATGTAATTTACGGTAAGATGCTTTCCAATATCACGAATAAAATCAAGAAAGGTAAAATCCTTCATCCAATCGTAATTGTTTACCATTTCGGCGGCATTTACAGCATCTGAATCAAAATCCATGAACTTTGAAAGTTGCGCACGCAGGCAATCCTGATTGTGACGAAGAGTTTTTTCATCCAACAAATTTCTTTCCTGCGATTTTCCCGAAGGATCTCCGATCATACCCGTTGCACCACCTACCAAAACAATCGGCTTGTGTCCTGCTACCTGAAAATGTTTTAACATCATCACACCAACAAGGTGTCCAATGTGCAGAGAATCTGCCGTTGGATCAATACCTACGTAAGCTGACGTTAATTCTTTTGCAAGTTGTTCTTCTATTCCAGGCATCATATCGTGAATCATGCCCCGCCACTGGAGTTCCTCAATAAAATTCATTTGTTCTGTATTTAATTTCCTAAATAGGAATCTAATTATCAATTTTCTATTTGAATGGCAAAGATAAGAATTTTACCATTTTATTACTGCTCTATTTTTTTCTATTCAAGAGCTAATGAAATCAAACTATATAAAATCCCTGAGATCAATAAAATATTATAAATAAACGAAAGCATGAAAAATTTCACAATCGTTTTTATCCAGGATTGCTGATAATAAAATTTCAAGGCCAAAAACAGTTGTAAGGGAATCAATAAATAGACATAAAAAGCCATGGGTTGTACAAACTCGATATTGGTCATTATCAACAACTCGCTAAGTATTACAATCACAAAAATAAAAGAATGGAGATTTAGTGATATCAGTAAATGTTCCAATAAATAATGTTTCCTGCGGATGTAAAAAAGAGCCAAAAACAAGGCAAATACAGGAAATACAATTAGCAGCGTTTGCGAAAGTTTCTTGAAAACATTATCCAGCATCATTGCTGGATTCAAACGCCACATATTAATCAGATTCTTCAGTTCTTTATTTATAATTTTGCCTCCACTCTTTACGTATATTGGTGAAGGTATTGTATCTACTTCAGAAACTGAATCAATATCTGTATTAAATATAGTAATCTTGTTTTCCTGATCTAAGTCTTTGGTCAGACTATCCATGCCCAAACTATCACCTTCAATTAAGTCCTTATCTAATATCTTATCAAAATAAGACAAGAATTGAACTTCCTTTCCTTTATCATTCTTAAATGTTAAGTTTTTTTCTGAATCGGTTTCCGGCTTATGGTTGTGTGAAAGCAATAAAAAAGCAAAAAAAGTAAGAAATAAATACAAACGAAAGGGCGGAGTATATCTGGCCCTTTTCCCCTTCATAAACTCTTTAGTTAGGTATCCTGGCCGGATAAATAAAGGCAAAAGAGTATGCAGAAATTTACTATCAATAGATAAAGCATCTCCCAACGAATCGGAAAGAACACTAAAAAAAGGACGGTGAAAATCTTTAACTGATTGACCACAATTTGAGCAGTAACTTCCACTTACAGGATGTTGGCAATTAGCACAAAAGCCTTCGAAATGAACAACTTTCCGCTTGGGAAGTCGTTGGATGTATTTCTTAATGGTTTCCTTCATTACACTTCAAGCGGAAGTTCTTTTTTCACTTTTTCTCTAATCTTATCTTTGGTTTCACTAAAATCTGAATTAAATAAATCAAACATAGTCTCAGAAACAGTTGTCATTGGTTTGTACAGGTAGCTATCCTCCTTTTTTTCATCTGAAATGAATTTGAATTTTTTATCTACGTAATCAACAAAATAAACAACAATACCAATGATTAGAATCCCCTTAATCAGGCCAAATACCAGGCCTAAAATTCGATTAAACATTCCTAAAGCAATTGCTTCAATAAAAGAATTAAGTAGCTTGCCAATAATATTCACAATAATTACGATGACAACAAAAGTGACTCCAAATGAGATGTAGCCCATGTATTCAGAATTGTAGTTAAAACGATCCCTTATGAATTGAGCCGTAAAATCGGAAAAATGGATCGCTCCATAAATACCTAAAATTAAAGCGATCAGAGTGGCTACTTCAAAGATAAAACCATTCTTAAACCCCTTAACCATTGCCCAAAGCAACGGAATACCTATTAATATATCAATTATACTCATTTGTGATGCGTTTCTATGTTTAACAATGATCACCAAATATAACGAAAAACCAACATAACTGAAGTATAATAAATGGATAAGAAAGAAAACCTAACCTAAAATTTATTTATATTTAAATAAGTTAAACTTTTAAAATATGGCTTTAATAAATTCTCTTGTTAGCTGGTTGAATATGAAAAGACTCTCTCAGATCGATTTTTTTAAAAATCATCCGATTGAAACTCAGAAAGAAACCCTCACGCAATTACTTGAACAGGCTACGAATACTGAATGGGGAAAAAAGTATGATTTTAAAAGTATTCACACTCTTTCTGAATTCAAAGAAAGACTTCCGGTGCAGACCTATGAAGATATTGAACCTTATATCAATCGACTTAGGAACGGTGAACAAAATATTTTCTGGCCATCTGAAATAAAATGGTTCGCTAAATCATCGGGCACAACCAATTCGAAAAGTAAATTTATTCCTGTAAGCAAAGAAGCTCTAGAGGATTGTCACTTTAGAGGCGGTAAAGATATTTTAGCCATTTACACTTCGCGTTTCCCCGAAACGGGAATCTTTAAAGGAAAAGGATTAACGCTTGGAGGAAGTCATCAGATTAATAACATCAACAATGACTCTTACTACGGTGATTTGTCAGCAATTCTCATTCAAAATCTTCCTTTTTGGGCTGATTTTATAAGAACACCCGATACCTCTATTGTGCTAATGGATGAGTGGGAAGAAAAACTGAACAGAATGACAGAAGCCACATTAAACGAGAATGTGACCAGCTTATCTGGTGTTCCCTCCTGGTTTCTGGTTCTGTTAAAACATATTTTAAGCGTTTCGGGAAAAAATAACATCCACGAAATTTGGCCCAATCTGGAACTATTTGTTCATGGAGGTGTTAGCTTCAATCCCTATCGCGAACAGTTTAAGGAAATACTTCCTTCAACTAACATGAACTATCTGGAGACCTACAATGCTTCTGAAGGATTTTTTGGAATTCAGGATGATCCTTTTGATGATTCGATGCTTTTAATGCTGGATTATGGTATTTATTATGAATTTATTCCAGTTGAAAATTTAGATGATGATCATCCAAAAGCCATTAGCTTGGAAGATGTTAACCTTCACACAAACTACGCAATAATTATTACAACTAACGGTGGCTTATGGCGTTACCAAATTGGTGATACCATTCAGTTTACATCAAAAGAACCCTTTAAATTTAAAATATCGGGCAGAACAAAACTATTTATTAATGCCTTTGGAGAAGAATTAATTATTGATAATGCCGAAAAAGCAATGCAAATAGCCTGCGAAAAAACTAATTCTATCATTAAAGAGTATACTGCAGCTCCGATATTTATGGCTTCAAATCAGAAAGGGACTCACCAATGGCTGATCGAATTCGAAAAAATGCCTGATAATATGGATGAGTTCAATTTTGTTCTTGACAATGCCTTGATGAGTGTAAACTCTGATTATGAGGCGAAAAGATACAAGAACATTACACTTGAAAAACCACATATTACCATTGCAAAACCAGGTTTATTTTACCAATGGCTGAAAGAAAAAGGGAAATTAGGCGGACAAAACAAAGTGCCTCGCCTATCAAATAATCGCAATCTAATTGAGGAATTACTTCAAAAAAACAACTAATCGTTTATGCTGCAATTCCTTCTTTGGCTCTTTCTTTTGTTTCCACCTCAAAATATTGTTCAGATCAATCAGATTCATGATTTTATTTCGATTGATAATCTGGGGAATATATTTGTCGTGAATAATTCTGAACTTATCAAATTCAATTCTCAAGGGGAAAAGCTAACTGTTTTTTCAAATTCTATGCTGGGTACTATATCTTATATTGATGTAACAAACCCTCTTCAAGTTCTTGTATTTTATAATGATTTCAATCAGATTTTATTCCTTGACCGTAATCTTGCTGAAATCGGAAATGAAATTGATTTATATGAATTCTCGGATAACGAAACTGAATTAGTTTGCGTTTCGCCCAATGGCGGATTTTGGATTTATAACCGCAATAGCAATCAAGCAATTCACATTTCTGAATATGGCAAGAAAATAAATGAGAGCATTTTGCTGAACTCTTTCTACGAAGACCGAATTCCATCTAAAATTTTAGAATACAACAATAATTTATACCTTCTTTATCCTGATTTGGGGATTCTGAATTTAGATCGCAACGGTCAATTCAAGAAAAAAACTACTGTAACTGGCATTAAAGATTTTCAGATATCTAAAAACAATCTTTATTATACTATTGATACCGGTGTTTTCTTGTTACAATCTTTTGAACAAGAAGACAAACTAATCTATAAATCAAAGAATTTACTTGAGGGAGAATACATCATTCAAAACAACAATTTGTACATTTCCAATAAAAAATCAATATCAATAAAAACACTAACTCTTTGATTAAAAACAACCTGCAGTTTATGGACGATTTACCCAATTGAATTCCTCAAAAATATTCTTAATTTTAGTTGCCTTTTTTACACAAAGTAAACATAAATATGCACATTGCAGTTGCAGGAAATATTGGAGCTGGTAAAACTACACTAGCGGGATTATTAGCAAAACACTACGGATGGGAAGCCCATTTCGAAGATGTTGATGAAAATCCATATTTGAATGACTTTTACGATGACATGAAACGTTGGTCATTCGCCTTACAAATTCATTTTTTGAATAGTCGTTTCAATCAGGTTTTGTCATTGCGCAAATCCAAAAAAGACATCATTCAGGATAGGACTATATACGAGGATGCTTACATTTTTGCGCCGAATTTGGAGTCGATGAATTTAATGCCACGAAGAGATTTTGACAACTATCTGTCCCTTTTCAATATAATGAGTGCTTTAGTTCAGCCACCTGATCTTTTAATCTATTTAAGAGCCTCGGTTCCAACACTAGTAGATCATATACAGGAACGTGGTCGTGATTACGAAGAAACCATTCGTTTGGATTACCTAAAGCGTTTAAACGAGCGATATGAAGCGTGGATTTCGGGCTATAAAAATGGGAAATTACTGATTATTGATGTGGACAACATTAATTTTCTGAAAAACCCTAAAGACTTGAGTGAAGTAATCAACAAAATTGATGCTCAACTAAACGGACTCTTCTAAAAATGAGCTGTGATTTTTTAATTATGAGTTAAAGCTACCTAACTGATAATTACAAATTCGAATTTATAATTCAAAACTGATAATTCTTTCAAATTATGCATATCGCAATCGCTGGAAACATTGGCTCTGGTAAAACCACTCTTACCGAACTACTTGCAAAACAATATGACTGGGAAGCTCATTATGAAGATGTTGACGAAAACCCATATTTAAATGATTTTTACGATGATATGAAACGATGGTCGTTCAATCTTCAAATATATTTTCTAAAAAGTAGATTCAACCAAATTATGGAAATCCGTAAAGCCGGAAAAAATGTAATTCAGGATCGTACGATTTATGAAGATGCCATGATTTTTGCCCCGAACTTATTTGATATGAAACTGATGTCGCAACGCGATTTTAAAAACTATAACAACCTGTTCGAATTAATGGGATCGATGGTTCAAGCTCCTGATTTGTTAATTTATTTGCGTTCATCCGTTCCTACATTAGTGAATAATATTCAGAAAAGAGGTCGCAATTACGAAGAAACCATTCGTTTGGATTATTTGAAAAATTTGAATACCCGATACGAAAGTTGGATTCAAAATTACAATCGTGGTAAATTGCTGATTATTGATGCCGACAATCTCAATTTCCTTGATAATCCTGAAGACTTAAATGGTATTGTTGATAAAGTAGAGGCTCAAATTCACGGATTGTTTTAAAAGCGAAAAAATAATCCTATTGATAATTCTGGCAGAGAAATCTTATCAAAACCAGAATATGCTGTAGTTGAATCTGAAAGATTTGGAATATAGATATATCGTAAATTCATATCAAAACTCCAATCCTCGGAAAGATCGTACAAAAAACCAATATTAGGAGCTAATCCGACTTTATTTTCAGACATCGTATATTTAAAATCGTCGACTCCTCCTGAGGTTGCTATAAAGTTAACCTTGTTTCGGTAATAAAAGTACCCAAAAGCCAATGAAACATATGGATGAAAATCCCTGTCCCAAGCATCAAAATAGTAAGAAGCTCGCAACAGTGCAGAACCAATATTGTAATCCACATCGTAACTGCCACGATTATCACCATCCCAAAACTTATTCTGCCCTAATAAACTATACGACAGTTCTGCTCCAACACTTAATTTCTTATTCAGCATTTTTTGCCCAGTCAACCGAATAGAAGGTCCTGCTTTTGCCTGATCGCCCAAATCACCCATAGGATACTGATATCCCACAGAAGCCCCAACTAATAAATTTTTATCCTTATGATATTGAGCATTCCCTACAGAACAGAAATACATTGCGATCAGCAAAAATATAACAGATTTAAACTTCATCAATTCTCTTTTTGAATTTATCAATTACTAAAATACAAAAAAATGGAAACCGAACCGGCTCCCATTTCATATATAGCTTGAATAAATTTATTCAATTACTTTTAATTCTTTTCCAACCTTGATGAAAGCTGCAAGAGCTTTATCCAAATGCTCTTTTGTATGTGCTGCAGAAAGTTGAATTCTGATTCGTGCTTGTCCTTTTGCTACTACAGGATAATAAAATCCAATTACATAAATACCTTCTTCAAGCAATTTAGCTGCAAATTGTTGCGATAAAACTGCATCATACAACATCAAAGCATTAATCGCCGAATCCGAAGGCTTCACATCAAATCCTGCAGCCAATAATCTTTCTTTGAAATATTTTGAATTTGAAATTACCTTATCACGCAATTCAGTCGATTCAGTCAGCATTTCGAACACAGCCAAAGAAGCTCCAACAATTACCGGAGAAAGTGAGTTTGAAAACAAATAAGGACGTGATCTTTGACGCAACATTTCGATTACTTCAGCTTTACCGGTTGTAAATCCACCCAAAGCACCACCTAATGCTTTTCCCAATGTACTTGTAATAATATCAACACGATCCATACAGTTATGGTATTCGTGAGTTCCACGACCAGTATTACCAATAAAACCAGAAGCATGACTGTCATCAACCATTACCAAAGCATTGTACTTATCAGCCAAATCACAAATTTCATTCAATCTGGCAATATCACCATCCATAGAAAACACACCATCTGTTACGATAATACGAAAACGTTGTGCCTGCGATATTTTTAATTGCTCTTCCAAATCAGCCATATCAGCATGCTTGTAACGATATCTGGCCGCTTTACACAAACGAACACCATCAATAATTGATGCATGATTCAATTCATCAGAAATAATTGCATCACCCTTGTCGAATAATGGCTCAAAAACGCCACCATTTGCATCAAAAGCAGCAGCGTACAATATGGTGTCTTCGGTTCCAAAAAAGCTTGCAATCTTTTCTTCTAACTCTTTATGAATATCCGTTGTTCCACAAATAAAACGAACAGATGACATACCATACCCATGTGATTTTAACGCTTTCGAAGCGCCCTCCATAACACGAGGATTTGAAGACAAGCCTAAATAGTTATTCGCACAAAAATTCAGAACTGTTTCCCCAGTATTAACTTTAATTTCTGCACCTTGAGGAGTTGTTATAATTCGTTCGTTTTTATACAAGCCGGCATCTTTTATGGACTGAATTTCCTCTGCCAAATAATCTTTAAATTTTCCGTACATGAGTGTTTGTTGTTTATATGTGTTAGTTGTTTGAGATTTTTCTAAATTTTAAGCCAAAATTACAATAAAATTTCTCTTGAAAAGACTTCCTAAACTGTTTTTTGACACTCCTTGTTCGTGTAATAATAAAATCACGGATTAAATTTTATCATTTCTTCTAACACACTTCACCTTTACGATTCAAAACTCGAAGCTTGGAATACAATTAGATAGAAGCCAATCATGGATTGTCCCGCTTCCACTTCTCATTAAAAAAATGCTTTTTTGAAAAAAATTCTTGTAAGATGTTGTATTATTGAACAAATCCTATTAGTTTTGCATCGCAATTTTCATCCAGAATGTACGTCAATCGTACCACACAGAAGAAAATTAAGAGTAACATTCCTTCTTAGCTCAGTTGGTTAGAGCATCTGACTGTTAATCAGAGGGTCCTTGGTTCGAGTCCAAGAGAGGGAGCAACAAAAAGCAGCCTAATTGCTTTCAAAATAATTTAGGACAGCATTCCTTCTTAGCTCAGCTGGTTAGAGCATCTGACTGTTAATCAGAGGGTCCTTGGTTCGAGTCCAAGAGAGGGAGCAACAAAAGCAGCCTATTTGCTTTCAAAATAATTTAGGACAGCATTCCTTCTTAGCTCAGCTGGTTAGAGCATCTGACTGTTAATCAGAGGGTCCTTGGTTCGAGTCCAAGAGAGGGAGCTAAAAGCCATTCATTGCGGATGGCTTTTTTTGTGCACTGAATTTTTCTTTCATACAATATTGACTTACAGGTTCAAAACGGTTCACGAATCACTCCCCTAATTTAGATACTTATGATCTTCTAAATACAATAAATACTGACTGTTAATCAGTCCCGACGAGTCGGGATGGCTCGAGTCCAAGAGAGGGAGCTGAAAGCCATCCATTGCGGATGGCTTTTTTTGTGCACTGAATTTTTCTTTTCTGCAAAAAAACTTCCAGTTCCAATATTTCCCTAATTTAGATATATGTTTTTCATATATATTTTATACTCTCCATCATCAGACAAATACTATATAGGATATACTGAAGATGTTTCTAAACGAATTTTCATGCACAATAATCCAATACGATCTAGCTACACTTCAAAACACAGACCCTGGATTCTCAAAAGAGCATTTAAAGTTAGCGACAAAAAAACGCTTACTTTAAAAGTGGAACGGAAAATAAAGAAAATGAAAAGTCGAAAATATCTGGAACAATTATTGGATCCTCTAAAAGGCGAATAAACCTTTTGTGATCTTCTAAATACAATAAATATTGACTGTTAATCAGTCCCGACGAATAAGGATTGGTTCAAGCCCAAGAGAGGGAGCTAAAAGCCATCCATTGCGGAAGTCTTTTTTTATTGTAAAGCCCCTCCTATCCAAAATTTTCTTCTATTTTTGTTGCAATTGAAAAATTATAAGCCGTGAAACACTACTCAATATCTTTATTTCTTTATCTAATCGCATTTCTGATTATCCCTATTTCTGGATATTCTCAGGTTAAAATCGACACAACTGCCACATTTCAAAAGGAAAGACTAAACCCCGGCTTAGGAAAAAAAGTTTTTACTAAAGAAAATCTTCTGGTGTTTGGTGGATTATTAGGAACTTCTTTTCTACTCGACGAATGGTCGAACAAGCGCTTAAAATTAAATCAAAATTCCTTTTTGGATTCCTACACCAATATATTTAATGAATTTGGTGAGAAAAAATACATTGCCCCCGCCACCTTCGCAGCCTGGGTGATCGGCACAGCCATTAAGGATGAAAGACTGTCAACGACTGCACTCAACTCAGGTAAAGCTCTAATCACTGCCGCAATCTTAACTGAAGGCACAAAAATCATAGCTGGTCGTTCACGGCCCGACATGAATAGAGGAAATATGCATTTTGATGCCTTTGGTGGTAAAAACAACGATACAAAATCATTCCCTTCAGGTCATGCTTTTGTATCATGGGCAGTATTTACTCCCTTCGCCGAAGAATACAGCAAATGGATATACGTTATTCCAGCATCCGTGAGCTTTGCCCGAATGTATAAAAACCGACATTGGTTTTCTGATGTTGTTTTAGGAGGAGGAATTGGCTATTTTGCAGGTCTTTATTTTCACAAAAGAAAAAACCAATCTGTCATTTTCGATGGAAACGGAATCATCATAAAATTTTAAACAACCTAACTACAACCCAAAACCAATATCATGAGCTTAACAAGTGTCTTTAAAAAATTCCCAAAAACCTTTTGGGTTGCAAACACCATCGAATTATTCGAGCGATGGGCATGGTATGGCTTTTTCATGCTTTTTGCAAATTACCTTACCGGATCTTCTGATGCAGGAGGACTTGAATTTACCCAAGCACAAAAGGGTATGCTGATGGGAATTGGAACAGGAATTCTCTATTTTCTTCCTGTGATTACCGGATCGATTGCAGATAGATATGGATACAAAAAAGTTCTATTCATTGCATTTATCATATACGCCTCGGCTTTCATCCTCCTTCCAATGTTCGATACATTTACAGGAGTATTTATCATGTATCTATACCTTGCGGTAGGAGCCGCCTTATTTAAGCCAGTTATATCTGCAACAATCGCCAAAACAACAACAGACGATACTGCATCTATTGGATTTGGTATTTTTTATATGATGGTAAATATTGGAGCTTTCTTTGGGCCAATGGTTACGCTACTATTCAAAAATTCTTCATACGACTTGGTTTTTTACATATCCGCAGGTATTGTATCAATCAACTTTATACTACTATTATTCTATAAAGAACCCGATCGTAAACCTAACAATGACTCTTTAGGGACTTCAATCTCTAATGTTTTTAAAAATATCGGTTTGGTAGTTGTCGATTTTAAATTCATGATTTTTTTACTGATTATTGCTGGTTTCTGGACCATGTACAATCAATTATTTTTTACTCTTCCAGTATTTATTGCGCAGTGGGTTGACACATCGATTGTTTATGACTTTTTTAACCACTACCTGCCATTCTTTAGTGAAAATTACAGTACCCATAACGGACAAATGGAGGCGGAGTTTATTACTAATTTCGATGCACTATTCATTATTATCTTCCAAATCATTGTTTCTACCCTTGTCATGAAATGGAAACCTCTACGTACCATGATGACAGGATTTCTGGTTTGTGCAATAGGAATGTCGCTTACTCTTTTTACACAAAATGTACTTTTTACCTTTGCTGCTATCTACATTTTTGCAATTGGAGAAATGGCCGGATCGCCAAAAATCACCGAATACATTGGAAGAATTGCTCCTGCTGATAAAAAAGCTCTTTACATGGGCTATTCATTCATTCCCGTATTCCTTGGAAATGTATTTGCTGGTTTTATTTCAGGTAACGTTT
The DNA here is from genome assembly GCF_002356295.1 of Labilibaculum antarcticum. NCBI lineage: Bacteria > Pseudomonadati > Bacteroidota > Bacteroidia > Marinilabiliales > Marinifilaceae > Labilibaculum > Labilibaculum antarcticum. Next base: position 1,944,226 of record NZ_AP018042.1, read on the forward strand.
ATCAGAATATGTCAGACAAAACCTTATTCGTGAAACAAGAAGTCGCTAAAAGAGGCCTCGAAATTTCCGAAAACCTTTCGCAAAACGAATATTTCAATAAAGCTGCAGAATCAATGAACATGAATCCAATGGAATTGACAAATTATCTGTGGACTTCATATAACCCATCGAAAATATGGTATATTATTTTAGCGATTGGCCTTTTTTCAGTTGTAGCTCTTTATTTTTACGATAGGCTCTTACTAAATAAAAAAGCATAATACACTAGAAATTATGGTCTCCATAAGACTTATCACACAACTTCTAATCCCACTCCGGTGGGATTTTTTTGTTATTTTCATCAAAACAAGATAGATTATCAAGGTCTTCTGCATTATATTTCATAATTTGCACACGAAATAAATCAATATAAAGGTCACCTTTTACTGATTTACTCGTACTAAAGAAACCACTCGACCATTTTTATGCTACTCAACCCAATTAATAACATGTTAAGGCATATTATATGATAAAAACTCTACACGTAAAAATTTTATTTTTCCTCTCTGTTTTTGTTGCTTTTGCACTATCGGCAATGGCTCAAACTTCCATTGAAGAATACTACCAAAACACGACCGGAAAAACGGGTGGTGAATTGAAGACTGCATTGCATTTCATCATTCATGAGCACATAGAACTGCCCTATACTTCGGGTGAATATGATGTTTGGGATGCGCTTAAAGAAACAGATGAAGATCCAAATAATCCAGACAACGTACTCCTAATCTATACGGGAAGAAGTGAAGCAAAAGCCAATCAAGACGATGGTTCAGGAGGTGATTTATGGAACAGAGAACACATCTGGGCCAAATCACATGGTGATTTTGGAACAGATCCTGGAGCAGGAACAGATATACATCATCTTCGTCCTTGCGATGCGAGTGTGAATTCTGACCGCTACAATTTATTCTTTGATAATGGAGGAGTCGCTAATTCCGAAGCTACCGAATGTTTCTATGATGATGATTCCTGGGAACCCCGAGATTCGGTGAAAGGAGATATTGCAAGAATGATATTGTACATGGCCGTTTGTTACGAAGGCGAAAACGGTGATCCCGATTTAGAGATGACCGACGATATGAGTTATAGTACGGTTAATTATTCGGCTCCTTATTTTGGAAAACTCTCCACTTTAATTGAATGGAATACACAAGATCCGGTTGATGATACCGAAAAAGCAAGAAACGAAAAGGTTTATGCAATTCAAGGAAACAGAAATCCATTTATTGATTATCCCGAGTGGGTAAACACTATATGGGTTGACACCGATAGCAATAGTCCTTCCGTTACTAATTATTCTCCAGAAAATGGAACTGAAGCTATTTCTCTTACAGCCAATCTTATTTTAACATTTAATGAAGAGATTTCTGAAGGAACAGGAAATATTCTTATTAAGAGATACTTCGATGAAAGTGAATTTGAAAGTCTAAACGTTATAGACAACCCTAGAGTTACTATTACAAACAATACAATTCTAATTAATCCAGAAAAACAGTTTGAAGAAGGGATTAAATATTACGTGAGCATTGCAAGTGGAGTACTCACAGATGCTTCCTTTAATACTTTTGACGGAATTAGCAGTAAAGATGAATGGTATTTCACTTCTGGATATACACCTCCTTTAATAGTTGACGTTTCTCCAGAAGATAATAGTGAAAATGTATCGATGGATACTGATTTGGAAATTACTTTTGACAAAAATGTTCAAGCTGGAAATGGTAAAATATACATTAAAACTAGTGGTACAGTAGTAGAGGAAATGTTTGCTTCTAATGCTTTGATAACCTATAATGGAACACAAATTATCATTGATATTCCAAATGATTTGGAATCGGGCACCGAATATTACATTACTATTGATAACAATGCATTTGTAAGTGCAAACGGTTCAGCTTTTGCTGGAATTGATTCAGACGCCAAGTGGAATTTCACAACAGAAATCCCAACAGGAATTGAAGACTTATATACTGATGGAATTCCATATTTCTATCCTAACCCGGCTGTGAATGAAATTCAACTGAAAAATATGAAGGATGTAGAATCGATGTACATCTCGAACTTAACCGGGCGAAATATCATGGAAATAAAATCGCCTGATACAAGAATATCCATTAGTAAATTACCAAAAGGGATGTATTTTGTAACCTTTATCTCAGCAGACGGAAGTAGAATAACAAAAAAACTAATGAAGCGCTAAAACTTCATGTAAACAAATAAAAATGGCTGATTCCAAATGGAATTCAGCCATTTTTTTCAATATTATATTATCTCCCTTTCAAATCAACAAAGCACACCTTAACAAGCTTACTTTACAGTGAGAAAAGTCCGACAAAATCAAAACCCGGAAAGATTTGAACAACTTCTTCTTATAACTAAGTCATAATCTTCGTTTATACCTCATAATCATCTCTAATCAGCATAAATACTGCCTCAGCCATCAATTCCCCACAGAAGTAAAGCACTACGCAAGTAAATAAGCATCCCTCATATTCCTGCAAGTCAAACTTGTTAAAACAAAAAAAGCCCGAATCCATTGGATTCGGGCTTTAAATTTAATATTTAAATTCAATATTTACTTTTGAGTCGGTCCTTCAACATACTCAAATTCAGGACTTGGTCCAGATTTGGTGCACTTAAAGGTAATTGTGTAATCAACCATTCCCGATGCATATCCAGCAAAAGTTACAACATAATTCACATCTACTCCATCAACCTGTGCAACCGCATTTGGAAACTTTAAAGGAAGGTAAGCATTAACACCTGCTTTAACAGCATCCTGCCAAGTAGCAAAACTTGCATCGTAATTTCCAGCAGCAATATTAAACTCAACATAGTATGAATTAGCTCCAAAATATGCTTCAGCCGTACCATAAGTATCAAGATAGTCAGCACCTACATTAGCACCTACATAGTCAACAATCATTTGATAATCATCCGCTACCATAGTATACAATATTGTAGGATCAAACAACCAACCATTTGCAGTTTTAAGATACTGATCTGTTTTAGCAACAGTTGAAGAGTACTCTAGCCAAACACCATCAGTTAAAGTGTATTCTTTTGCTTTAGTTTCAGTAACACGATCTGCATAATATTTATACACCACAATATACTTATCACCATCAACAGAATAAGGGAACTTAACAGCTAAGAAAGTTGACAAATAGCTTTCAGGAGCGTCAGATTCTGAAAAGTTATTGTAATTTCCTGGAGCTCCCATAGATCCATAATCAGCTGAAGTTAATTCATACAATTGAACATCATCTGGAATTGCTGGTGCAACTTTATTTGACTCAGCCCAAACAGAACCATCAAATACCCAAAATTCAGTAATATTAGATGTGACACCATAATCATAATACGCATAAATTATCGCTTTCTCATCGCCATCTACAGCATCAGGATACTTGCCTAATAAAAAATCAGCCAGAACTGTTGCAATTGGAGTTTTATAATCGAAGTTATCATGTTCCCCATACCCTAACAACGCGTAATCCGAAGGTTCTAGTTCGTAAGAAATAGCGGCTACGTTTTCTAAATAATCAAGGTAATCACCTATGTAATTAAGTCCTCCCTGATAGAAAGCATAGGTAACTCTAACAGAAGAAGTCAAATCTAAGGTTGGATACTTTTTAGCTAAAAAATCAGGTAAATAGTTAGCCGCCGCATCATAAATGCTAAAACTTCCATATTTTTCTGGATCTCCACCAATATCGCTATAATCGTCATCAGTTAATGCATAATCCAAGCTTCGAACATTATTATCAATACCCAACGCATCAACATCCTTGTAAATATCTTCCATCGGATCACAACCTGCAAATACCAACGCAAATAGTGATACTATATATAATATTTTTTTCATTTTAATTAATTTAATAGTTTAAAGACTATTGATTAAAACTTAATTTTTAAACGCATAGAAGCTGTACGACCAAAACCATAGAAACCATAAGATGTTTTCCAGTCATGATCACCACCATCAGTCGCATCAGAAAAATACTCAGTATCGAATACATTTTGTACATTTCCATACAGTGTAGCATTTAAATTACCAAGCATAAAGTTGTATTTCACATTTAGATCAAACAAACCATAATCAGGCATTTCCCATGCTTGAGCAGAATCATTTGCATTATCCCTATCAGCAACATTAAAATAGGCATACAAATTACCATAGTAATTATAATTCATACCCACTTTTAAATCATCGAAAATTTGATAATCAAGACCCAAAGCCGCAGTAGTTTGAGCTGCATCACCAACTTTTAATCCATCGCTATAAATGGTCATGGTCTCTAAAGTCTTATCATCTTTATTATCCATGTTTACACCATTTGCAGTACCATTGCTTACCCACTGCCAATCTCCAACTGAAGCCATACCTGTTAATGTAAGATCATCAGTAACTTGGTATTTCATATCCATTTCAACACCCATATGAAGAGCATCTAAACCAAGTACGTTAAAACGCCAATCTTCATTTCGTATTGTTGTTGTAGTTGCAATAGATTTATCCATCCATTTGGTATAGTAACCATTCACATTTACTGATAACTTGTTAGAACGAAATCCGTATCCGATTTCAGCAGAATACACTTTTTCATTTTCAGCATCAGGATTTATATCATTGGCATAATTCAAAAACACACTATTGAAGAATGGTGCTTTCTCGAAGTAACCTGCATTAACAAAAACATTATGCTGTTCGTTAAGATTGTAGTTAGCACCAGCTTTAGCGCTATAACCTAGGAAATTTTGCCAAGCAGTTTTCTGATTGCCTGGAAGATATTGAAAATTATCTGTACGACGATATCTACTTTCAGTAACAGAAGCAGAAACAAATGCGCTTAAAGCGTCCTTTTGATACTCCAATTGAGAAAATAATCCTCCCCACATGATCTCACCTGGATTATCGTAGTATATTTTATCTCCTTTTTTCAATTTCTTATTACCTTCTCTATTGATATTTTTACTAATCCCATTATTATCAACATCAACAAAATAATCACCTCCTAATAAATCATCGATTTTAGAGCTGTGCTGACCGATATAATATCTAGCATCAACACCACCCGACAATTTTAAATTATCATTTAAGTCTCTGGTATAATTAGACAATACTCCGTACCACTCATGAGAATTTACAGAGTTAGTAATAATAGCTCTCGAACCAGATAATGAAGATGCATTATCAGCAATTACAGAATCATAGTCAATATATCCATCAGCAGTTACTCTCGTACTAGAACCTACTTTCCCATTATTATCGTAACGTAACCAATATTTATCGGCACCATCTGTTCCTCGTCCTCCACCTTCTGAAATAGAAGCATAAACAGAAGTTGACAATGTTGATTTTTCGTTAATTTGCCAATAGTGATTCAAAGAAGCCTGAGGCTTATGATAAAAATTATAAGCAGTATTATAACGCTCTCCATTTTTAAATCCATAATCAAGATTACGTCTGGTACCGTCTTGATGATTTTTATAATCCTCAATAGTACCTCTTGTGTATCTTTGATTATGCTTTTGTGGTGCACCAAATACAGTAAAAGTTAATCGGTGATCATCATTAATTTGCTTTGCAACTGAAAGAAAATAAGACCAACCGTTATAATCTGTACTTTTAACCCATCCATCACCCTTTGTATGAGATCCAGAAAAAGTAACAGCCCAACCGTTATCCATTAAGCCTGTTGATAAAGTCAACATTTGTTTCTCCATTCCACTATTTCCGATACCATAAGCAAAAGAACCTCCTTTTTCAGCATCAGTTGATTTAGTTATGATATTAATGGTCCCACCCACAGCAGGTGTCGCAACTTTAGACGCACCTAAACCACGCTGCACTTGCTGGCTACGAGTCACGTCAGAAAGACCGGCCCAGTTAGACCAGTAAACTTTACCATTCTCCATTCCATTAACCGGAACTCCATTAATCATTACCCCAATGTTACTGGAATCAAATCCACGTAAATTAATACGAGAATCACCATATCCTCCACCTGCTTTGGTTGCATAAACACCTGGTGTTGATTTCAACATTTCAGGGAATTCCTGAGTACCCAATTTCTCAGCTATTAAAGATTGAGAAATGGTAGAAACGGCAACTGGAGTCTGGCGTTGAATAGCAACAGAAGCCATAACATTAATTTCATTCAAGCCAATAGCGTCAGATTCTAATTTAATAACGCCTAAATCTTGCGATCCCTTTAAGACAACTTCTTTGTCAAGAAATCCAACGAAACTTACAATAACTTTGGTGGCTCCCTGAGATAACTCAAAAGTAAAAGAACCATCAAAACCTGAAACTGTACCGGAGGTTGTTCCAGCTACAACGATAGATGCACCCGGCAAACTCTCGTTGGTACTACCATCTACGACTACACCTTTTACGGTGGTTTGAGCAATAGCTGCAATGGACAACATCATGATTGCTACCATTGTCAAAATACTTCTCATAGCATTTTTCATAAAACAATTTGTTAGGTTAGTAAATTGTGTGGCATTGTTGCCACAAAATCATCTTAGCTTTTCGCGAAGAAAAGGATCACAAAAATGGTTGCTTTTTAACTTTTTAACAAAAATTAAGCAAATTAATTTTCAATGTTCATCGCTTTTATTTAGCGATTCATCGAAAAAATAAATTTCAAACTTGTAATTGGGACAATTTTTCATTTTCAACGTAAATACAAAGAACGTATCCTCTAAATTAAATGAGTAATTTAAAAATGGGTATGGAAGGTAATATTTTTCTTTCGAAATCCATAATCACTAAATCAACCAAGAACTTAGTTCTCAACTCATTTTAACATCACGATAAAAGAGTAATTAATCAAATATTAGAATAGACAAGGAATCTCAAGTTTAATTTTAAACACCAAGCCTCTTACTTATTTTTAATCTAAATTAGATAATCACTAAAATTTCATTGACAGGACAAAGAAACGATTCCAGTAAGAACCAACTGTTAATTTAACATTAAAAAAAAGGAAAGAATTAAACTTACTGCTAAAACGAATTAATTCTGCAGTAAAAGAACATTTAACGAAAAAAAAGCGTACTTTTGCACCCGCATTTTGAGTAGCCCAATCGATTCAGTCACAACATTTTCAATGAATGTGACGATCAATTGAAATGTTCAACTCGACTAATACAATACAAAGAAAGAGGATGTAGTATCCCATTTCACTAGCTTACAGCGGATATTTATTCTCAAATTAATAAAATACAAGATGAGGAAATTGAGAAACATTGCGATTATCGCCCACGTTGATCATGGTAAGACCACTTTGGTTGACAAAATGATAATGCACAGCAATATTTTTAGAAAAAATGAGAACCCAGGTGATTTAATTCTTGATAACAACGACCTGGAAAGAGAGAGGGGAATCACCATCTTATCGAAGAACGTTTCCCTTGAGTACAACGGGGTAAAGATCAATATTATTGATACTCCTGGTCACTCGGATTTTGGTGGAGAAGTTGAACGTGTTTTGAATATGGCTGATGGGGTTCTACTACTGGTAGATGCCTTTGAAGGAACTATGCCTCAAACTCGTTTTGTATTGCAGAAAGCTTTAGCTTTGGGTCTTAAGCCAATTGTAGTTGTTAATAAAGTTGACAAACCAAACTGCAGACCAGAAGAAGTTCAAGAACAAGTTTTTGAGCTGATGTTTAATCTGGATGCTACAGAAGACCAGTTAGACTTCCCAACCATTTACGGTTCGGCTAAGCAAGGCTGGATGTCAAAAGACTGGCTAAAACCAACAACTGACATTACTGCAATTCTTGATGCGGTAATTGAGCACATTCCAGCGCCAAAAATTATTGATGGCACAACACAGATGCTTATTACATCTCTTGACTTCTCATCTTACGTAGGACGAATTGCCATTGGACGTGTTCACCGAGGAGAGATTCGTGAAGGAACGGATGTTAGTTTGGTTAAGCCTGATGGCAGCATCAAAAAACAACGTGTTAAAGAATTACATATATTCACTGGATTAGGTAAAGAAAGAGTTAAATCTGTTTCGTCAGGAGAAATTTGTGCTTTAGTTGGTATTGAAGGATTCGATATTGGAGATTCTATTTGTAGTGTCGAAGACCCGGAACCTCTTGCTCCAATTGCTATTGATGAGCCTACAATGAGTATGTTATTCACCATCAACAACTCTCCATTTTATGGAAAAGATGGTAAATTCGTTACTTCCCGTCACTTGATGGACCGACTATATAAAGAACTTGAAAAGAACTTAGCTCTTAGAGTTGAGAAAACTGATTCGGCAGATTCATATATTGTATACGGACGTGGTGTTCTTCACTTATCTGTACTTATTGAAACAATGCGTCGTGAAGGATACGAAATCCAAGTTGGTCAGCCACAAGTTATCATCAAACAAATTGGTGGTGAAAAATGTGAGCCAGTCGAATTCTTGTTTATTGATCTTCCGGAAGATGTTTCAGGAAGAGCAATAGAGATCGTAACTCAACGTAAAGGAGAAATGTTAACTATGGAACGTAAGGCTGATCGTATTCACCTTGAATTCCATATTCCATCAAGAGGTATTATTGGTTTAAGAAATCAGCTGTTGACTGCTACTGCCGGAGAAGCAGTAATTTCTCATCGCTTTCTTGAATACCAACCACACAAAGGGAATATCCCAGGCCGTATTAACGGATCCTTAATTGCGATGGAAACAGGATTAACTTTTGCTTATGCTTTAAATAAACTACAAGACCGAGGCACATTTTTCGTTGCCCCAACGGTTGAGATTTATGAAGGCCAGGTAATTGGAGAGAATAATCGTGCTGGTGACTTAGTTATAAATGTTACCAAAACGAAGAAACTAACCAATATGCGTACTTCAGGTACTGATGAAAAGGTGAGATTATCACCTCCAATTCTTCACTCTCTTGAAGAGGCTCTGGAATACATTCAAGGTGACGAGTATGTTGAAGTTACACCAAACTCTATCCGTTTAAGAAAAATATTCCTTAAAGAAACTGATCGTAAAAGATCTGGCAAATAATTTTTTAAATTTCAATAGAGATATAAAAAATAAATATATTTAAATGAGCGATTTCCTAATTGGAAGTCGCTTTTTTTATTTAAACATCAAGTGGATTTTTCAAAAGAAATACAAAAGACACCCCATCTACTATACTTCAATACGTATACATTTACCCGGACAAATAGTAGCAGCTCTCTGATTTCAATAAATCTTATCATCGAAGATTACTAATTGATAACACTTGTTCCGACTGAATGAACCAATCAAATCGCATCTGTCATTTTCGAAAATTCAGGCGCAAATTCACTACAATAGCAAATCCGATACACTTATCCCTAAAATGCTAAATTTTCGCCATCTCAAGGTGATTATTTTCATTTCCCTTCCGGATTTTCATTAAGAAAACAAAAAATAGCATATTTTTTTTCATCTGCATATAGCTCATTATTGGCCTGTTATGCTTTTTAACTAAATTATTTTAGTACTAGGTCTTGCATACTACCTTCTTTTATACGTATATTTGTATAACCAGCTTGCATGCTTCAAACAGTACTATACGATATAAATTCAAATGCCATGAACAAAAGAAACAATTCACTCTGGAAAATATGCCTGATTATAATTGTTCTATTTTCCTGGACAACAGAGTCAAATGCTCAGTTTGCTTCTACGCTTGCGAAACAATCAAAAATACTATCGCCAATTGTAAAAATTGTATCTGATATTATTTTAGGAGGTGAGTCGAAAATTCCAAATATGGAACAAGAGGTAGATATAGAAAAAAGCTATTTAAACTCAAGCCTATTCTTTTTTGAAGAAAACGTACAAGTATGTAAAGATATTTTAACCGGCAATAAAGACAGCATTGGTGCAACAAATAATTCATTGCAACCACAAGAACAAATTATTATTAAAAAAGATTCTGTGCTAACGAAGAAGGACACTGAAGTAGTTGAGAAAAAAAAGCACAAAAGCATCTGGAATAACCCGGGAAACACGAAATCAAGAATTTAATTTATTCCAACCATGAAGATCGAGAATACTAAAGCCCAAATGCGAAAAGGAGTGCTGGAATATTGTATCCTATCCATTTTATCAAGAAATGATGCTTACGCTTCAGATATTATTAAAGAGCTAAAAGAGGCAAAAATGATTGTTGTAGAAGGAACGTTATATCCACTACTAACTCGTTTGAAAAACGACGGATTACTTAGCTACCGCTGGGAGGAATCAACTCAAGGTCCACCCCGTAAATATTATACGATTGCTGAATTGGGAAGTAATTTCCTTAAAGAATTAGATCAATCGTGGCAAGATTTAGTTACTGCAGTAAATACAATTAAAAAGTAAGACCCATAAACCGATATACAAATGAAAAAGACATTAACAATTAATATCAGTGGAAGCATATTCCATATCGATGAGGATGCTTTTGAAAAACTACAGGCTTATCTGCGGACTATCAATGCTCATTATGGATCTAGCGAAGAAGGTCGCGAAATAATAGCTGATATTGAAGCCAGAATTTCGGAAATTTTTCAGGAAAAACTGAGCACTAAAGATCAGGTGGTAAATGTTGATATGATAGAAGAAACCATATCCATCATGGGAAAACCTGAAGAGATATTTGCTATCGACGAAGACAGTATTGAGGACGAGTCGAATCAAGAAAGCGACACAAAAGACACTAATGGAAAGAAGAAAAGAAGATTATTCCGCGACCCCGACCACAGAGTTCTTGGCGGTGTTGCAAGTGGATTAGCTGCATATTTCGGAATTGACGTAGTTGTAATTCGCCTCCTATTTGCATTATTCTTCTTCCTCGGATATGGATTTTCATTTCTACTTTACGTGATTTTATGGATTGCAGTACCCAAAGCGGTTACTACAACTCAAAAATTGGAAATGAAGGGAAAGAAAGTCAATATTTCGAATATCGAAGAAACAATTAAAGATGAATACAAAGAGGTTAAAGAAAGTTTCGAGAATATTAGAGACAAAAGCGGACCGCAAGTTCGTGACGGTTTCGACAGTGTAATTGATTTTCTTGGCACCGCACTTCGTCTCATCCTTAAAGTTTTTATCATTCTACTTGGAATCGGATTCGTATTTGCAGGTTTCGTTACCCTAATTAGCTTTATTGGCTCAATGATTTTCGTCAATAGTTTCTTTGGTCCATTTTCAGACTTTCACTTCCCTGGTACAGTATTACCACACATGTTTCTTGACGGAAGCAGCATCACCCTATTCACAATTGGAGTGATTGTAGTGATAGGCATTCCTTTGCTACTTTTGATTTTCGCAGGTCTAAAACTCCTTTTCAACTTTAAAACCAACAATAAAATAATTGGATTTTCAGCTCTTGCTTTATGGATACTTGGGATTATTCTTTTGGTAAGTTTAAGCTTCTCTCAAATAAAAGGATACATGCAAAGCAGTACCCGTTACTCGGAAAATATCGAATTACAAGCTACTCAAACAGACACTCTTTATTTGAAAACAACTGACAATATCGATTTTGACTGGCATGACGGACACATCGGCTTAGACAATATTAAAATCATTGTTAAAGATGACAAGGAAATTATAATTGGAGAACCCACTCTTGATATCGAGAAAAGCAATACCGGTAAATTTGAAATTAAACTAAAAAAGAAATCCCGGGGAAGATCCAATGAACAAGCCAGTGAAAATGCGGAAAACATTGAATACAAATGGACGCAAACTGATTCGGTGATCACCTTCAACCAATACTTCTCTCTGCCTGCAAGCAGCAAATGGAGGAACCAAAAACTACACATCACAGTAAAAGTTCCAGAAGGAAAGGTTATCTATCTTGACAAGTCAATGAAAAAAATTATTCATGATATTGACAACATAAGCAATACATGGGACTATGACATGCTTGATGAGATGTGGATCATGCAAAAAGAAGGTTTAAGCAAACTAGAAAAATAGTTGTAATTAAATCCATGTTTTGCACCGGTTCCTTTTCAACACACACTTTGCCGGTGCAAAGATGGTAAAACATAAAAAATAACGACATGAAAAAATTTGTAATAATAATTGCAGCTATCGTATTTCCGATACTTGCACAAGCACAAACAAAAGGCGAGAAACTACATGCTAAGTATTCCAATTTAGATGGATTTAGCAGCTTTAGTTTTGCTGGAAGTTTCTTGAAAAACCTTGATTTTGATGTTGACGAAGACGAATTGGAAAAAAACATTACCGGAGATTGTAAAAACATCAAATTTCTTACTTTCAAACACGAAACCGGGAATGAAACTAAATTTATGAAGATCGTTTCTTCGGAACTTTCGAAAGGAGATGCCTACAAAGAAGTGTTAACAGATAGAGATGATAAAGATTCTGACGAAGTTCATTTCTTCGCTAAAGGAAAAGGAAAAAGATTCAGCGAATTTCATGTTCTGCACCACAATGAAAACAGAACCTCATTGGTTTCCTTTTTTGGTGATTTTGAAGTTGAGGAGTTAAAAACATTATCGCATTTCACTTTTGATGATGAAGACGAAGAGCAATATCAATAACCTCTAAAATTTTAAAATATGAAACGTTTAATTAGATCGAAGGAGAAAAAAATAGCAGGGGTTTGCGGAGGTATTTCTCAATACATCAATCCTGAACTCGACCCCATAATCGTAAGAGCCGCATGGCTGATACTTACGTTATTTAATCCGCTAATGCTTCTTGCCTACTTTATATTAGCACTGGTTTTGCCGGACTCTCCATACGAAACAGTATAATACAAATATAAAACAGTCTGATTTGAATGCTATTTTTACCCCAAATTTGGTTCTAAAGGTATTTAGTCTTTTTCATTAATATACAACTAAAGCATTCATCAGATTAGGGTTTCTCTTCCATTAGAGAAACCTTTTTTTTTGGTTGAAAAATTAAAATTTAACCAATACCAATTAAGATATTTCTTAAGATAATTGTACATTGGCAAGCGTAAAAACAAAATATGAAAAGATCATCAGTACAATTACTCATTATATTATTATTCCTGTTTACAAGCGAGTATCCTATATTGGCACAAGATTCCAATACTCCATTTTTGCACTACAAAGAATTCCAAAAGGCTGACAGTAATAAATTATTTTTACGATTTGAAAATTTCAATTTTGTAAAAAACAACGAGTATTCTGGCGATTTCTCTAATGGAACAACGTGGATTGGTTATGTTGCAACACCAAAACTGGTGTATTACCCTTCTTCTAAAATTCGAATTGAAGCTGGAGTGCGCTTACATCAATATTCGGGACGGACCAGCTACACTAAGACACAAGCCGTATTCTCGGCAAACTATCAAGCCTCGAGTAACGCGAATTTAATTTTAGGAAGCTTGAACCAAAACAACAACCATATGCTTTCGGAACCCATGTTCGAACCAGAAAAGTTCTTTACCGATAAAGCAGAAAGTGGAATTCAATTTTTGTATCGCACAAAGCGATTAAACCTTGACACATGGATTAATTGGGAACAATTCATATTAAAAGGAGACCCGTTTCAGGAAAAATTTACTTTTGGAATTTCGAACAAGTATCAATTAAATAATCCAAGCTCTCAAAACAACCTATCCATACCAGTTCAAATCCTTTTCACACATAGGGGAGGTGAAATCGACTCTTCTGACGGATCGGTCCAAACCATTGGCAACTTTTCTTCAGGACTTAATTTTTCGCGAAAAGTTGAGAATTCAGGTATTACCTCCTGGAATATCCAAGCTTTAGCTTATTACGTAAGCGACAACTCCTCTACTAGCGAATTCTTCTTTACTAAAGGACATGCTTTTTACCCACAAATTGGAGTTAATACAAAACATTCTCAATTTAAAGTAGGATATTGGAATGCATATCATTTCATAGCCTCAAGGGGGTCTGAATTATTTCAATCAATATCCTATAGCATACCCAATTCTTATCAAAACAGAAGAGAACTTGTTACGTTTAAGTATTTTTATGAGAAAAAGATAAGTAAAGGCATCCATTTAGGAGGAAAAGTAGATCTTTATTATGATCTAGTAAATTCAAATGCGAGTCATGCCACAGCAATTTACCTTAGAATCAATGGAGATTTCTTTCTGAAAAAAGTGAACTGGAATTAGAACAAAGCTTTTTCAATTTTATATCGATACAATTTATTTCTCCAGATTTCACCTGAATATTCAATATTAATTCTTGGATGAGCAGTGTAATTATATAATTGCCCCTCATCTTCAATCCATAAACGGGTTGAACTTCCTAGATCCTCTCCATAAAAACTCTTATCCAACCTCAACTTCTTTCCGACTTTACCTGGACCCTCAATCCCGTCTAAGCTTCGAATTAATATAGCCTGAGGATCGTCCTTTTTCCCAGTTACAATATTTAGCAGCCAATAAACCCCATAAATCAGATAAATATAGACACTACCACCCTTAGAATACATCACCTCTGTTCTTTTGGTTCGACCTTTTGCCGCATGACACGCCAAATCCTCTTCTCCCACATACATTTCAATCTCTGTTATTCGAAATCGCTTTTCGATCCCCGTTTCATACTTTCTTACAATGATTTTCCCCAGTAGTTGTTCGGCTACAATAGTAATATCTCTTATGTAAAAATCATTTTTCAATCGTTCATTCATTGCTTTCATATATTTACGATTATTAATCAAAAAAAATCCTTAGTTCCTGCATATCAAATCCTCCAATTGCAATTCTTTCTAAAAAAATAGCAAAAAGTAAGTCCAAAAATAAATTTATTTCATACTTTTGCAGAGAAATTGTGACGATGGGCTTATTAGTGAAGACTCCCAACCCCAACAACTTGATTCTACTACCCTTAGCAAGTACGGAATTCAACATTGGGAAATGTATCAATTTGATTTTTTGACAGACTTAACTACTCCACATTACCCCGATTATCCACATCAGGTTAAGTTATTCATCAATAAATCATTAAAAAGGTTGGTGTATTTATAGGATTCTTGTACTTTTGCAAGCCAAATTGGAATAATTGTATTAAAAAGTAATAATTATTAAAAAGTTTTAACGTGGATACATTAAGTTACAAAACAGTTTCTGCAAACAACGCAACTGCTCAAAAAGAGTGGATTGTTATTGATGCAGCAGACCAAGTGTTAGGTAGACTTAGCTCTAAAGTAGCAAAGCTAATTAGAGGTAAATATAAGCCTAATTTCACTCCTCATGTTGACTGTGGAGACAACGTGATCATTATCAATGCAGAGAAAATACGTATGACTGGAAATAAAATGACAGACAGAAAGTATTTTTCTTACACTGGACACCCAGGTGGACAAAAAGTTAAAACTCCAGCTGATCTTATGGAGAAATATCCAGAAAGATTAATTGAGCACGCTGTTAGAGGTATGCTTCCAAAGAATCGCTTAGGAAGAACTCTTTTCACAAACCTATATGTAAATGTAGGACCAGAGCACAAGCACGAAGCTCAAAAGCCAAAGAAATTAGATTTAAACACAATTAAATAAGTAGGTATGGAAGTGATTAATGCTATTGGACGTAGAAAAGCAGCTGTTGCTCGCATATACGTTAGCGAAGGTAAGGGTCAGATTACCATCAACAAAAAAGAGCTTAACGAGTACTTTACTACCGGAACTCTTCAGTATATCGTAAGACAACCTTTAAACCTTTTAGAGGTAGCTGAAAAGTACGACATCAAAGTAAATCTTGATGGTGGTGGAGTTACAGGTCAAGCGGAAGCTCTTCGTTTGGCAATATCCAGAGCACTTGTAAAAATTGATGCGGAAGCAAAACCAGCGCTAAGAACTGCAGGTTTCATGACCCGTGATCCACGTGAAGTTGAACGTAAGAAACCAGGTCAGCCTAAAGCACGTAAGAAATTTCAATTTAGCAAGCGTTAAAATTTTTGTGGCAGGTTTAGTATCTAAATTGGTAAGACTTCGATTTTCGGACTACTTAGCAATTGCCATAAAACGAATGTAAACGATTAAAAAAACAAAAATGTCAAATACAACATTTGAAGAATTATTAGAGGCAGGTTGTCACTTTGGTCACTTGACCAGAAAATGGAATCCAAAAATGGCTCCGTATATTTTTATGGAACGTAATGGAATTCACATTATTGACTTGCATAAAACTGCCGTAAAACTAGATGTTGCTGCCGCAGCAATGAAACAAATCGCTAAATCAGGAAGAAAAATTCTTTTTGTTGCTACTAAAAAGCAAGCAAAATTAATTGTTGCTGAAAAAGTAGCAGCAGTAAACATGCCATATGTAACTGAGCGTTGGCCAGGTGGAATGTTAACTAACTTCCCTACTATCAGAAAGGCTATTAAGAAAATGTCTACCATTGATAAAATGGAAGCTGACGGAACTCTTAATCACCTATCTAAAAGAGAAAGACTACAAGTATCTCGTCAAAGAGCTAAGATGGAAAAAAACTTAGGTAGTATTGCTGATCTGACCAGATTACCGGCAGCTCTATTTGTAGTTGATGTAATGAAAGAATATATCGCTGTTAAAGAAGCGAACCGTTTGGATATTCCAGTTTTTGCAATGGTTGATACTAACTCAAACCCAGAAGGTATTGATTTCGTAATTCCTTGTAATGATGATGCATCTAGCTCGGTTACTACTATTCTTGATATTGTAACCGCTGCCGTTAAGGAAGGTTTATCAGAAAGAAAAGTAGAAAAAGAAACTGAAGCATCTGATAAAAAAGTTGCTAAGCCTAAAAAGGCTAAAAAAGAAGAAGCTCCAGCTAAAGCTGAGCCTGCTGTAGAAGCAGCTCCTGCTGTAGAAGAAGCTCCTGTTGTAGAAGCTGCTCCTGTTGTAGAGGATTCTCCAGTTGCAGAAATTGCTCCAGAAGCTCCAGCTACTGAGGACGAAAAGAATGATAAGGAATAATTAACTAACAAAAAATTTGATATATCATGTCTATTAAAGCAGCAGACGTAGCCAAATTGCGTAAAGCAACTGGCGCAGGAATGATGGATTGTAAAAATGCTCTTGTTGAGGCTGAAGGTGATTTTGACGCAGCAGTAACGATTATTCGTAAAAAAGGAATGTCGATTGCTAACAAACGTGCTGACAGAAGTGCAACTGAAGGTGTAGTACTAGCTAAAGTTTCTGAAGATAAGAAAAGTGGTGCAATGATTACTTTAAACTGTGAAACTGACTTCGTTGCGAAGAATGATAGTTTCGTAGAATTTGCCACCAAAATTCTTGATTTGGCTTTGACTAACATGCCTGCTGACCTTGAAGCTTTGAAAGCTTTAGATCTTGAAGGAAGAAAAGTTGAAGAGCACGTTACAGAGCAAACCGGTATTATCGGTGAAAAAATCGATTTAAGTTTCTTTGGTAAAATGGAAGCAGAATATGCTGTTGCCTATATCCACGCGGGGAACAAATTATCTACCATGATCGGTTTCAACAATACTCTTGAAGAGCAAATGGCTAGAGACGTAGCAATGCAAGCTGCAGCTATGGCTCCTATTAGTATCGACAAGGATGATGTTGAAGCTGATGTAGTTGCAAAAGAACTTGAAATTGCAAAAGAAAAAGCTCGTATTGAAGGAAAACCTGAAGCTATGCTTGACAAAATAGCAGCAGGCCGATTGGCTAAATTCTTTAAGGAATCAACATTATTGAATCAGGACTTTGTGAAGAACAACAAGCAAACTATAAAACAGTACCTTGCTGAAGCTAACAAAGATTTAACGGTTACAAAAATGATGCGTTTCACATTAAATGCTTAATACAATTACTATTATATATTAAAAAGAGTTCCCAAAAGGAACTCTTTTTTTTTATCTTTTCGTATAATTTTCTCAACTTTAGGTACAAAATCTGAAAGAATGGTTAAATACAAACGCGTACTGCTAAAATTAAGTGGTGAATCGTTAATGGGTGATCAACAATATGGAATTGATTCACAACGATTAAGTGACTATGCCGAACAAATAAAGGAAATAACTGATCTTGGCGTGCAGGTCGGAATTGTAATTGGTGGCGGTAATATTTTCCGTGGATTAAGCGGTGCTGCTAAAGGTTTCGATCGCGTTAAAGGAGATTCGATGGGAATGCTTGCAACAGTAATTAATAGCTTAGCACTTAACTCAGCTTTAGAAGCTATTCAATGCAAATCACGTGTTTTAACAGCTATTAGAATGGAGCCAATTGGTGAATTCTACTCCAAGCAAAAAGCGGTAGACTACCTTGAAAATGGACATGTTACTATTTTCTCGGCAGGAACAGGAAATCCTTATTTTACAACAGACACAGGTTCTTCCCTTCGTGGAATCGAAATTGAAGCTGATGTAATGCTCAAAGGAACTCGCGTTGACGGAATATATACAGCTGATCCGGAAAAAGATAGTAGTGCTACAAAATTTGAAACGATTACTTTCGATGAAATCTATCACAAAGATTTGAGAGTTATGGATTTAACAGCTACTACAATGTGTAAAGAAAACAATTTACCTATAATTGTTTTTGATATGGATACTAAAGGAAATTTAAAGCAAGTAATTGAAGGTGAAAATATTGGAACATTGGTTCACAATTAACAGCCATCAGCTCTTTACTGCCGTCACATTTTTGTTTAAATAAAAAAGAAGTATCTTTATTTCATTGTAGATTTTTGTTATTTTTACAAGTACTATACATTGATCAATAAAAACATATTAAAATCTTTCTCCGATGACTGAAGAAGTTCAAATGTATCTTGAGGATACAAAGGAAAAGATGGAAGCTGCTGTTGACCATCTTGAAAACGAATTATTGAAAATTCGTGCTGGAAAAGCAAATCCAAGCATGTTGAATGGTATAATGGTAGATTATTATGGTAGCATGACTGCACTATCTCAGATTGCCAATCTTAGTGTGCCCGACCCTAGAACTATTGCAATTCAGCCTTGGGAAAGAGCAATGATTGCCCCTATTGAAAAGGCAATTATGAATTCAAATTTAGGATTTAACCCTGATAACAATGGAGAATATATCCGTATCAACATCCCAGCTTTAACTGAAGAGCGTAGAAGCGAATTGGTAAAACAAGCTAAAAGTGAATGTGAACATGCAAAAGTGAGCATTCGAAACGTAAGAAGAGACACCAATGTTGAGTTAAAGAAATTGGTGAAAGAAGGTCTGTCTGAAGATCTTGAAAAAGATGCTGAAGCAGAAGTTCAAAAACTTACTGATATTCACGGTAAAAAAGTGGATGACTTATTTGCTGAGAAAGAGAAAACTATAATGACCATATAATAATTGAAAAAAGCTGCCGATTGGCAGCTTTTTTTGTTTGTATCAGTTTCGTAACTGAGCAACGGTTTCCATAAATCTCCTCAAACGTTCTTCTGAAACCGGATTCTCCCAATATCCATCTTCCTTGAAGTGCGAACCAACAATAAAGGCAGAAGAATAATCCCAGTACTCCGAAAGATTCTCAGCAGTGATACCCGATCCAATTAAAACTGGACCATGAACAATATCTTTCAAACTCTTAAGCTCGTGCAAATAAACTGCTTTCCCTGTAGAAGAGCCTGTAACAATAACACCATCGCTTAGAAAGAACTCAGCCGCGTGAGCCGTTTCGGCAATATCAACATCCGAAGTAATTGCATGCGAGCTATGCTTCTTTTTTATATCCGTGAAAACGAGAATATCCTCAGCTCCAATTGATTTTCGGTAGCGCATTAATTCTCCTGCACAGGCATCAAAATATCCTTCATCGGCAACGTGTCCAAAAACAAACCCTTCGGCACGAATAAATTGAAAATTTGCTGCTTTTGCGACTGCCAAGGCTTCTTTATTGGCTCCAGCAAGTATTTGTATTCCTAATGGTAATTTCACAGCATCTCGCACTGCTTTTGCAACAACTGCCATAGCTGCTGTAATTTCAGGACCAACGGAACCTTTTAGGTATGGAACATCATGCATATTCTCAATTATGATGCCATCCAATCCGGCAGATTCATATTGCTTGGCTTCTTGAGCAGCAATCTCACAAATCTCAGCGATGGAAAATTTGTTTCTCGGTGTTCCTGGCAATGCCTGAACATGCACCATTCCTATTATTGATTTGTTTAAGTTCATCATATCATTAAGCTACAAGCTTCAAGTCACAAGCATCAAGAATTCCGCCGATAGAATGAAACTCAATTTTTATAATCATTATATCAATTTATTCATCAATCCTTGTAACATTTTCTGAATTTCACAAGTTTGATCAATAATCATTTCAAGCTCACTTTCAACTAGCTTCAACTTTTGCATTATCAATAATTGGGTTTCTAATTCAAAAGAAGAACCTAATGCAATCTCTAAAAACCTCCTGAAATCTTTCTCTGAATGTCTACTACACCCTTCAGCTATATTACTAGGAATCGAAATTGCAGCTCTAGTAACCTGACTTCGCAAACCGTATCTTTCTTCGACAGGTAATTGCTTTGCAATTATATAAAGGTCTTTCACCAACACCATACTTTTCTGCCAAACGGTAAGCTTTTTGAAATTTTTCATCACGCTAAATTCTAGTTCTAATTGGAAATACTTGTGACTTGTAGCTTACCCCTTGAAGCCTTGTATTAATTTGATTCCAGTATTTTAAACAATTCATCCAATTTTGGAGTTAGAATTATTTCGGTTCTACGATTCTTACTACGACCATCTGCTGTGGCGTTAGTACCAATTGGCACATATTTACTGCGACCAGCAACAGTCAATCTTTCGGCATTAATTCCAGTATTTAATATCAATATTCGAACAATCGATGTGGCTCTCTTCACACTTAAATCCCAATTGTCTTTTAACTCACCACTACCGTTGTAGGGAACATTATCCGTATGTCCTTCTATCATCACATTAATATCTTTGCTTTGAGCTAATACGCCGGCTAATTGACCTAACGCCTCCACTCCTCTTTGATCAACTTGATAACTTCCTGACTTGAAAAGAAGTTTCTCATCCATGGAAACATAAACCTTTCCATTTTTTGTGGCGATAGACAAACCATTTCCGTCAAATCCTGTAAGGGCATTCATTACCTTTTGTTTTAAAGCCCGAACAGCCTCATCTTTCCGATTCAAGGCTGATTCCAACTCCTGCAAACGTTGATCCCTCTTATTCAATTCTGCTTGTAAGGTATCCAGAGTTCGTTTGCGGGCATCCATCTCTTTTTCCAAAGCAAAAACTTCATCTTCACGTAATCTCAATTCATTTTGAGCTTTTTTAATCTGCTCTAACAATACTTTTGTTTCTTTCGCATTTCCGGCTTGCATTCCAGCCAACTGATTCAGTAAATTCTGATTGCTCTTTTCAATTCTGTTTAATCGTTCTCGTGCTGACTGAAGTCTTCTTGAAATTTGCATAGTATCAGCAAGAATACTTTTATATTTCTCATCTAAAACCTCCAATTTCCCACTCAATTCGTTATTCAACTCACTTAGGTTAAGGGTTTTTTCCTTTTCCATCTCCAATTCATCCTGACAGTTTTGTTGCTTACTTTGAAGTTCTTGAAATTGTCTTGTAGGCACACAAGAAAAGCATAGAAAAATAGATGCTAAGATAAATACCAGGACACTCGCTTTTTTAAACATTTTAAATTGTACTTTCGTTAGTAATAAAACATGTACTTCTACAGGCAAATATAAGAATCTGACATGGTATCGCCATCAATGAATGCAAGAATACTTTGGTTTTTATTATTATCTTCGTGCATTATTTTTCTTCCAGAATAATCTGCTCTAATACGATCAGTAAAATGGATGACTGACAAACAAATTCTTATTCTGTTAAACGACTAAAAGGGGGATTTCGTACATGGCTAAGTCTAAAAAACAATTTTTAGATAAAATCAATTTTCCATCTGATCTGAAAAAGGTGTCTGAAGACGATCTTATTCAGGTTTGTGAAGAGTTGCGCCAAGAAATTATTGAAGAGGTTTCCTGTAATCCCGGACATTTTGGTGCCAGTTTGGGTGTAGTAGAACTTACTGTTGCTCTTCATTATGTGCTAAATACTCCTTACGATAATCTTATTTGGGATGTGGGTCATCAGGCCTACGGACATAAAATCCTTACCGGAAGAAAAGATATTTTTCATACCAATAGAAAATACAAAGGAATAAGTGGTTTTCCAAACAGAAGCGAAAGCGAATACGATGCTTTTACTGTTGGACACTCCTCTACTTCTATTTCTGCGGCACTAGGAATGGCTACCGCAGCACATTTAAATAATGAAATAGATCGAAAAACGGTTGCTGTAATAGGTGATGGATCGATGACTGCCGGATTGGCATTTGAAGGATTAAACAATGCTGCGAATAACAATGCAGATTTATTGGTGATTCTGAATGACAACAATATGGCTATTGACCCAAATGTAGGTGGCTTAAATAACTACTTGCTGGATATCACTACTTCTCAAACCTATAACAAGGTAAGAAATGATGTTTGGAGATTTCTTGGTAAATTGAACCGGCTGAATCCAAATACTCAAAAGATTTTTCAAAAGGTAGAACAAGGAATAAAAACCATTCTGCTGAAACAAAGTAATATTTTCGAAGCTTTTAACTTCAGATATTTTGGA
Source organism: Labilibaculum antarcticum (assembly GCF_002356295.1). Classification (NCBI taxonomy): domain Bacteria; kingdom Pseudomonadati; phylum Bacteroidota; class Bacteroidia; order Marinilabiliales; family Marinifilaceae; genus Labilibaculum; species Labilibaculum antarcticum. Next base: position 1,966,879 of record NZ_AP018042.1, read on the forward strand.
CCTGTTGATGGTCATGATGTGAATCACATGGTAAAGATTTTAAGTGATTTACAAAAAATCCCCGGACCAAAACTGCTGCATGTTATTACACAAAAAGGAAAAGGTTTTAAACTGGCTGAACAGGATCAGACCTACTGGCATGCTCCTGGGATCTTTGACAAAGTAACCGGTGAGATTTTACAAACAAAATCTACAAGTCCGCAAGCTCCTAAATTTCAAGATGTTTTTGGCAACACTTTGGTTGAGCTAGCTGAAATGAATGACAAAATTGTTGGAATTACACCAGCAATGCCAACAGGCAGTTCATTAAATATCATGATGGAAAAAATGCCCGATCGTGCATTTGATGTGGGTATTGCCGAACAACATGCAGTTACTTTCTCGGGTGGATTGGCTGCAAAAGGAAAATTGCCTTTCTGTGCCATCTACTCTTCATTCATGCAACGCGCTTACGATCAGATGATTCATGATGTGGCTATACAAAATGTAAATGTTGTTTTTTGCTTGGATCGTGGTGGTGTGGTTGGTGCCGATGGTGCAACTCATCATGGTGTTTACGACCTTGCCTTTATGCGATGTGTTCCGAACATGACCATTGCTTCTCCGCTAGACGCCATCGAACTGAGGAATTTGATGTTTACTGCTCAGCAAGAAAACATGGGACCTTTCTCTATCCGTTATCCAAGAGGAAAAGGACGAATTATAGACTGGCATAAACCTTTCAAAATTCTTCCAGTTGGAAAAGGTCAAAAACTAAAGGATGGTAATGATCTTGCGATTCTTTCAATAGGACCAATAGGAGTAGAAGCCATGGATGCCATTGAAGAATTAGAAAAGGACGGTTATTCTGTAGCCCATTACGACATGAGATATTTGAAACCCATAGATACCGACATACTGCATGAAGTGTTTGGAAAACACAATCAAATTATCACTGTTGAAGATGCTTGTATTATTGGTGGATTAGGTTCTGCAGTAATCGAGTTCGTAAATGACAATAATTATCGAGCTAAGGTAACACGTTTGGGAGTACCTGATAAATGGGTTGAACAAGGCACACAGCAGGAATTATACCGTGAGTGTGGATACGACAAATTAGGAATTACTGAAACGGTAACTGAGATTTTAGCTAAAACCGAAGGCTAAGGGCTCTCTCTATATCCATCAGAATACGGATCAAGGTCTTCAAAGTCTCCTGTAAAAGAGTCTATTCTAGCTTGTAACTCTTGATTCATCTTAATCAGATAAACAGTATCTTCAGTACGCAACTCAACGACATTAATTTTATCGCCATTTGGTTTGGTAACACTAATTAAATCATCTTCATAAATACCATCGGGGAAGGTTCTTATTAAACGTTGAATTAACTCCGGCCCAATACTTTTGTAGTCCTTAATTACTCTTTTCATCACTCACTGATTAATAACTTCTATCAATCTTTTTCGCACTCCCGGAAACGAATCAGGGTAAATAAGAGTTTCAATACAAGATCACTTATCTTCGTTTACTACTCTCAATTTAAGGAATTTGAGAGTATGAAAAAAAATATTCTTGACAATTAGCCACTATTTAAATACGCGCAAATCATTAAATAGAATAATGATTTGCCCTGTAACCCACTCTCCGAAACATGTTACGCAGCATATATATCGTTTCCGGTCAAATAAAAAATAATTCTTTAATACAATGTAAGTGTTGCTAAAAATTAAAAGCCTAGTTTTGCCGCCTTAATCAAAATTTTGATGTGAAAAGATGGTAGATTTTTTTAGAAAGAAAGCAGCAAATTCAAAAGATGATATTTTATCGGGATTAACTGTAGCTCTTGCACTGGTGCCAGAAGCGGTTGCCTTTTCTTTTGTTGCGGGAGTAGATCCTTTGGTTGGACTATACGCAGCCTTTATGGTTGGTTTAATTACTTCCGTTTTTGGTGGTCGTCCAGGAATGATTTCCGGTGCTACAGGAGCCATGGCAGTTGTTTTAGTAAGCCTTGTAAAAGAAGGAAACGATATGGGAATGGCAATGGCTAACCCAATTCAAGATATGGGATTGAACTACTTGTTTGCTACGGTTGTACTGGCTGGTGTTCTTCAGTTTTTAGCGGGTACTTTTAAGTTTGGTAAATTCGTCAGACTCATTCCCCACCCTGTTATGATGGGATTTGTGAATGGTTTGGCAATCGTAATTTTCATGTCACAACTAGGCATGTTTAAAGATGTTTCGGGCGGAGAACCAACTTGGTTACAAGGCATAGATCTGTATACTATGATTGGTTTGGTTGTCTTAACCATGGGTATCATGTATTTTCTTCCAAAAATCACAACTAAAATACCTGCAGCTCTAATTGCTATATTAAGCGTTTCAGCCATTGCTATATTTGGTGGATTAGATGTTAGTACTGTTGGATCATTTATTAGAGATGGAGGCGGTACTGGTCTAAAAGGTGGTTTGCCAACTTTCCAAAGTCAGTTATTTGCTATGGTACCTTTAAACTGGACCACGATTACATTTATATTGCCTTATGCCGCAATTCTGGCCGCAATTGGATTAATTGAATCTTTAATGACCTTGAATTTACTAGATGAAATTACCAACACTCGTGGAAATGGAAACCGCGAATGTATGGCTCAAGGTGCTGCGAATATAGTAACCGGATTTTTCGGTGGTATGGGTGGATGTGCCATGATTGGTCAATCGCTGATTAATGTAAAATCAGGTGGACGAGGAAGATTATCGGGTATTGTTGCTGCCTCGACCTTATTAATATTTATTCTTTTTGCCTCTCCTTATATCGAAATGGTGCCAATCGCAGCACTTGTAGGTGTAATGTTTATGGTTGTAATCGGAACATTTGCCTGGGCTACCTTTAACGTACTGGGAAAAATACCAAAAGCCGATGCCTTTGTACTGATTTTGGTAACTGGCTTAACCGTTGTCTTCGACCTTGCTATTGCTGTATTGGTTGGTGTTATTGTTAGCGCACTTGCCTTTTCATGGGACAATGCCCGTAAAATTCGTGCAAGAAAATCGATTCGAGAAAATGGAACTAAAGTGTATGAAATCTGGGGTCCTTTGTTCTTCGGATCCATCACTACTTTCAATAACAAATTTGATGTGGAAAACGATCCAGAGTCTGTCGAAATTGATTTTATAGAATCGCGTGTGGCTGACCATTCGGGAATAGAAGCAATTAGTAATTTGGTTCAAAAGTATGAAAGTGCAGGAAAAACTATTAAATTGAAACACTTAAGTCATGACTGTATTATCTTACTGCAACGTGCTGATGATCATTTCAAAACTGTGATCTTACGAGATATAGATGATCCTAGATACTATGTTGTTACCGATAAAGCTAAAATTGGCTAAGCTCTAAAGATATCTGTGATGGAAATTCGTTTCCATTGCTTTTTTTCACCTCCTTCCCACGCGGGAGGAGGTGTTTTTGTTTCTACTCGAGCCATATAAACTAAGGCCAAACTTCCTGTTTTGTAAGTAAAGCTTACTGAATCCAATTACACTAAAATTATAAACTGGCTATGTTATTTTTGTTAGCTCATCAAGCCTGAAGTTTCTATGTAACACCACGACTCCATAATTCATTTGCTATTCATGGGGAAATCATTAATTCAGACCTAAAAAATGGGCTTGAATTTTCATCCAAGCCCATTTCCTACTTATTTAAATTTTATTTCAACCCCAATTTCTTGGCGATCTCAGCAGGAATAGCATCTTTATGAAGCAACAAGCCTATAGTTTTGTACTGCACAAATGCTTTCGATGCATAAAAATACCCTCCGTGAGAATTGTTATCTGTTCCCCACGAGTTCTTAATTAAGTAGTACTTACTGCCGTTTTGATCTTTCGCAGTTCCTACCATGTGCATCAAATGATCCTCGGTTGATTCGTAGTTGTCGAAAGCCTTTTGGCGCATTGCCTGAGTAATCACTTTTTCCTCGACAGGAAAATCCAAGCCGTAAGCCGATTTTTCATCTTTGCTCATGGTCTCCCATTTCGAAATTTCAGCGTCATCCATGCTCTTGGTTTCGGTTTCGGGAACTACAGCAACACCTTTTCGATGAGAGAATCCTTTTTCGCTCACATCACTTCCCCAGGCAAGACTGTATCCATTCTCGATGGCGTTATCAACAACCTGCATCATTTCGTCCATCGGCAAGTTGTAAACCTCTCCTAACGACCAGTTGTCCGGTCCTTCGAAAATAAAGCTTTCGTAAAACGGATGGTGAGTATAAGAGGTAATTGTAATGTAATCGTCCATATTCAAGCCCAGGTTATCGCGAAACGATTTAGGCGTATATTCTTTTCCTTCAACAGTGAAAGTCTCAGGAATCTCTCCTAAATAAGCGTCCAGAATGCCATCAAATCCTTTCATCCAAACCGGAGTAATCTTCTTGTTCTTATTTTTTACAACAGCATCAACATAGGCTTTCAAAACCTCATCCATCTCACCATGCACAGGCATTGTTTCATCGAAAGTATTTCCTGAATAAGCCGACTGCGGTATCAAACCAAAATCCTTTACCACATTCAGAACATCCCAGCCTTCTGCTCCGGCAGAAAAACTTTTCATCCCGTGAAAACGGACATAATCTGTTGCGCGTAAATGATAGTTCCGGTTCACGATAAACATCTCCGAAAGATCCATCTCCTCTTTTCCCAAACGAATGATTTCCGATTCCAGAAATGAAATTGTTGCATAAGACCAGCAAGTTCCCGAACGGTTCTGATTTTTAACAGGCGTTGCCTTCAATTGTTTGTCGATAGTAAATTGATAGCTTTTCTTTACATCTTTCTTTTTTTGGGCCGAAGATGTTTGTAATAGTGCAAAAACAAGGATGATTGCAATTAAAAATCTGTTCTTCATTTTATAATTGTTAGGTTGTTTAAGTTAATTATTGCCAGGTAAATCTTGATAAAACAATTCTTTGCTGTATTTTTGATTACTGACAGAAGATCATGCAATGTAAAAAACAATTCTACAATTTAATCGATGAAACAATAAGAACCAACAACATATTCTAACTTAAATTTCATACTCAAATGAAAAAAACCGCATCTATTGCATTATTGCTGGCCATGACTTTAGGCTTTGTAGCATGTAATGAAAAACCAGCCAAACAAGCTGAGGTTACCCCAACACAAAAATTAGTGAATCAATATGCCGAAGTTGAATTAACAACTGACATAAGTATACTAAGCGAAAATGAAAAGCAGATGCTTCCTATTCTAATGGACGTTGCTGATATCATGGAAGAATTATTCTGGATGGATGCAGTTGGCAATAAAGCTGATTTTTTGGCTAAGCTTACCGATCCTGCTGCAATTGAATATTCAAAAATAAACTATGGTCCTTGGGATCGTTTGAATAATAACGAAGCTTTCCTTTCCGGATTTGAGGCAAAACCTAAAGGTGCTAACTTTTATCCTGCCGACATGACTCAAGAGGAGTTTGATGCAATTGATAACGAGATGAAAACCGATTGGTACACCAAAATTCAGCGCGATGAAAATGGGGAACTAAAAGTAGTTCCTTACCATGTAGCTTACCAGGAACAACTTAAAAAAGCTTCCAAATTATTAATACAAGCTTCTGAATTAGCTGAAGATGCCGGTTTAAAAAATTATCTGGAATTGCGTGCTGACGCCCTTCTTACTGATAATTACCTTGCTTCTGATTTAGCTTGGATGGACATGAAAAACAACACAATCGATTTTGTTGTTGGTCCTATCGAAACTTACGAAGACGCTCTTTACGGATACAAAGCTTCACATTCAGGTCAGATTTTAGTAAAAGATAAAGTTTGGAGTGAAAAACTATCAAAATTTGCTTCTTTACTACCTCGTCTTCAGGAAGGTCTTCCTGTTCCTGCCGAGTACAAAGCCGAAAAAGCGAACGCTAATGCGGACATGAATGTTTACGATGAAATTTATTCTGCAGGTGACTGTAATGCGGGTAGCAAGAATATTGCGATTAACCTTCCTAACGATCCTCGTGTTCACGCACAAAAAGGGTCAAGAAAATTGCAATTGAAAAATGTAATGAAGGCTAAATTCGATAAGATCTTAGTTCCTATTTCTGATTTACTGATGGATGAGAGCCAACGTAAAAACATAACTTTTGATGCTTTCTTCGAGAATGTAATGTTTCATGAAGTGGCTCACGGTTTGGGAATTAAATACACATTGAAAGATCAGGAAAGTGTTCGTAAAGTATTGAAAGATACTTACACCTCTATTGAAGAAGGGAAAGCTGACATTCTTGGTTTATATATGATTACTCAAATGGCTGAATGGGGCGAATTGGATGCCGACAAGTTGATGGACAATTATGTGACCTTCATGGCCGGAATTTTCCGTTCTGTACGTTTCGGAGCTTCCAGTGCTCACGGAAAAGCGAATATGATTCGTTTCTATTTCTTCGAAGAGCAAGGTGCTTTTACCCGAAATGCTGAAACCGGAACTTACAAAGTAAATTTCGAAAAAATGAAAGCAGCGATGAACGAATTGGGAAAACAAATCCTAATTATCCAAGGTGATGGTAACTACGAAGCTGCGAAGCAAATGATTGCTGACAGAGGTTTTATTCGTGAAGATCTTCAAAAAGATTTGGATCGTGTAAACAATGCTGGTATCCCTAAAGATATCGTTTACAAGCAAGGAGTTACAGTTTTAGGATTGTAAAAATAAAGTATAAGTGGTGAGTAATTGATCGTGAGACTTTTTACAGCTGCAAAAATAAAAAAGGGAGGCTGAATCGATTTTGATTCAGCCTCTTTTGCTTTTCACCAGACCTAAACTAAAACGTTTCATTTTTGAATTGAGTAAAAAAAATCGCCCCCGAAGAGGCGATTTAAGGTGTATTAATCCTTATTAGTAAACTATTTATTATTTTTTCTTTTCTATTGTCCAACCAAATTTTAATCCAAAGATATGATAAGCCAAAGCAAACATACCCGCGGCAAATATGGTATCACCAAAAACCCGCATCCATTTTAGTGTAGACATATAATCTTGTTGCATGAATTCTGCCGAACGTGCATACCACAAACCGACTTCTACACTTGCCCATGTTTGTGCCAATCCTATTGGTAACACACTAATCAAAACCATTAGCAGGAGACCAATATTAATCGCCCAGAAGGCAAATTTAATTGGCCCTTCTTTCCATTTCACAGTCAAATCCATGTCACGCAATACGAACAACATCAAACCAATTCCCAGAAATCCATAAACTCCAAAGAGAGCTGTGTGACCGTGAACCGCAGTTGTGTTCAATCCTTGCATGTAGTACAATGCAACGGGAGGATTAATTAAGAATCCAAAGATTCCTGCTCCCAGAAAATTCCAAAAGGCTACTGCCACGAAACAATAGATTGGCCATTTGTAAGCATCTATCCAATTCCCTGAACGAGTAAGCTTGATGTTATGGTAAGCCTCAAAACCCATGAAAACAAGAGGTACAACTTCAAGAGCACTAAAACTGGCTCCTAATGCCAAAACAGCTACCGGTGTTCCCGAGAAGTATAAATGATGGAAAGTTCCAAGAATACCTCCACTTAAAAATATAATGGTCGTGAATAACACCGTTGTGGTTGCAACTTTAGCACCAATTAACTTCATTCGAACAAATAAGAATGCAATAATTACAGTCGCAAATACCTCAAAAAAGCCCTCAACCCATAGGTGAACAACCCACCATCTCCAGTATTCTGCAATAGCTAGGTGAGTTTGTTGTCCCCACATTAATCCAGCTCCGTAAAAAGAAGCGATTGCCAATGAGGCGATCAAAAACATGATTAGAAGATTTCTGTTTTCAGTACGTTGTCTTAGTGCTGGAAGTAAAGCTCTAGCCATTAAGCCAAGCCAGATAAATAATCCTGCAAAAAGGAATATTTGCCAGAAACGACCCAAATCAACGTATTCATATCCTTGGTGCCCGAACCAAAAGTTTTCAGTATAACCTAATTTTTGCATAATTCCCATCCACTGTCCGGCAAGGGAACCAACAACAATAACCAATAAGGAGATAAAAAGAATATTCACTCCCAGTTTCTGATATTTAGGGTCTTTACCTGCAATTGCCGGGGCAAAGAATAAACCTGTTGCCAACCACGATGTCGCAATCCAGAAAATTCCAATTTGTACATGCCAGGTTCGGGTTACGGAATAAGGTAACCATTGATCCAGAGGAATTCCGTAAAAAGCACTGCCCTCTACTCCGTAGTGTGCCGTTATTACCCCGGCCGTTATTTGCACCAGCATCAGTAAAGTCACAACCCAAAAATATTTTAAAGTTGCTTTCATCGATGGAAACATCTTTGTGCCCATTATTGGATTTTCCAGCGGCATATCAATGTGTTCCTCTTTATCTCTATTTGTTGCATAAAACCAGCCCATCCAGCCAATTCCTGCCAAAAGTATAATGATACTAAAGCCTGTCCAGAGTAGTAATGCACTGGTAGGTCTGTTGCCAACCAATTTTTCGGGTGGCCAGTTATTCGTATAGGTAATTTCCTGTCCGGGCCTCTCAGTAACCGTAGCCCATGTTGCCCAAAAGAAAAAAGCATTCATCTTTTCCATTCGCGCCAGATCTTTAACGGTATTTGCAGGAATAGCATAAGCATCACGCAATTTTGCCTGCGCTTCGCCATCCATAAAAACGCCGGTGAAATGATCGCCAATGGCTTTAATTCCTTTTGCTCTTAAGTCTGAAATCACCAGATTCCTTGACGTAACATCATAAGTATTCGTACGCATTTCTTTCTGCACACGAGCCTCTAAGGCTGCTTTCTGTTCGTTATTTAAACCTTCGTAGTTAGTGCCAAAATCAGCATTTCCCCAGAAGTCCAACAAAAACATTGCTTCACGATGCAACCAGTCGGCTGTCCAATCGGGAGCTTGGTAAGCTCCGTGTCCCCAGATAGAGCCGACTTCCTGCCCTCCTATGGATTGCCAAACATTTTGTCCATCCCTAATATCCTGACCACTTACAATCACTTCTCCCGAAGAAGTAACAATTTGATCTGGAATTGGAGGCTTTTCACGATAAATCTCCCGTCCAAAATAAAGAAGAACTGCAAATGATAAAACCATCACCGCAATAAATCCGTACCATAATCTCTTGGTTTTCATACATTTTCAATTTAATGGATATTCTACTCTTTTATTATTTTGTTGCAAATGTAGAAATAAAATTCTACTTTTGACGATCAGAAGATCCTTTTATCTTCTTTTAGAGGAGTCAGTTATTTACAAATAAAGAATTATACCATGATTAGTCAGGAAACACATGTTGGAGATATTGTGAGAAGTCATTTTCAAACAGTTAAGATATTTGATGATCATCAGATCGATTTTTGCTGCGGGGGAAAACAGAGTGTACGTGAGGCATGTGAGAAACAATCTCTTGATCCAAATGAAGTAATTGAAAAGCTGGAAGCAGCAATTAAAAGCCCAGCAGATGCACCCGAATTCGATAAAATGCCACTTGGAGAGTTGATTCAATACATTAAAGAGAATCATCATTCCTATGTTCGCGAACAAATACCAATGATTTCTAAATTTCTGAACAAAATTGAAGAAGTTCACGGAAGTAAACACCCTGAAATTGAAATGATAAATTTGCATTTTAAAGAATCAGCGAAACAATTAAGCGTGCACATGGATAAAGAGGAAACTGAACTATTTCCATTCATTGAAAAATTAGTGAAATTAACATCAGGCGAGCTTTTTGATTCCTTATCAGTAGAGATTAGTGCAGAAGAAACAATTTATTCATTAATACAGGAGCATGAGAAGGAAGGAGATCGATTCGAAGAAATTTCGCGATTAACACTTGGCTATCAACCGCCACAAGGAGCCTGTAATACATTTCGTGCGGCTTACCAAAACTTGCAGGCTTTTGAAAAAGATTTGCACAGACATGTTCATTTGGAAAATAACATCCTATTTCCAAAGGCAATTATATTAGAACAGGATATCAGGAAAAATAATTAATTTAGCATTTCAAGATACAGATATGCTCTCAAAAACTGCTGAATATGCTATTCGTGCATTGGTTTACATCCAATTGCAAAACTGGGAAGGAAAACGTCCAGGCTTTAAAGAAATAGCTAAAAATATTGAATCTCCAGAACACTTTACGGCTAAAATACTGCAGATACTAACGCGTTTCGAACTTATTAAAAGTTTTAAAGGTAGAAATGGCGGATTTTTCTTCGATCAGGATAGCGAGGAATTACAATTGCATCGAATTATTGTTGCAATTGATGGTGAAAAATCGTTTACACGATGCAGTTTTGGTTTGAAAAGTTGTGATGAGAATAATAAATGTCCGTTACACGATGATTTTTCGGAGCTAAGAAATAATTACGCGGCTCTTGTTAAAGAAAAAACAATTCAAACTCTGGCAAAAAAGATTCTTAATGGAGAAGCAGTTTTAACACAGAAAGTTAATTAAGAACAGTTATATATCTGTTTAAAATAAAAAAAGGTCACAAGCTAATAAGCTTTGCGACCTTTTTATTTGTTCTGTCTCGTCCTGTAATAAGTTGACAGTAGGCCGACTAATTTGTTCGCCGACTTACGAGATAATCCTTCCGTCTTCAATAAAAAAGAAAATCTCAAAGAACCTATCCTAATGATTTTAGAATAATTTCAAAGACATTTTAGCAGCCATTAATAACAGAATAACTGCAAGAATCTTTTTTACCAAACTAGGATTTAATTTCTTTTGCATAAAAATGGTTCCCAAAGTTGCTCCTCCTATTCCTCCAACAGATACAACAGCAAGTATTGACCAGTTTATTGCACCCATTGACCAATAAGTTAAAAAAGCAGAAAAGGCAGAAAAAGGAACTACAAATGCTGTTATGGCCGCTGTTTTTTTCGGGTTAAAACCAAGCATGAGCATTAATGGAGAAATAATGCCTCCTCCGCCAATACCCAATACCCCAGACAGCAAACCAGCAATAGCTCCTATTAACGAAAGCTTAATTATTGGTCTGTCTTCCCTATAATTACCCAAGCCTTTTGATTTGAAGAACAAAAACATAAGACCCGAAAATATCAGGAAACAGATAAATAATATTACGATTTGACGATTTGGAATAAACTTGCTTGCATAAGCACCAACCGCAGCAAAAATGAATGAGAAAATGATCAGAGGTATCCCCAATCTAAAATCTAAACGTTTATTTTTTATATTCGAAATACTTGCCCCTGTTAGACTAACCGTATTATAAAACAATCCGATTGGTTTTGCTGCTGATATAGGAATTCCAAGCGATACCATCGCCGGAATTAATATAATAGCCGCTCCAACACCACCCAAAGCAAAAATAAATGCCGCAACAAAAGAAATCCCAAACAACAGATAATCCATAATGTCTATTAAATTATTTTTGCCGCACAAGGCTGACACATCACTTTACCATCAATAATTTTAGAGGCATTGTCGAACACAATTTCGTTACACTTAGAACAATTGTGCCAATCAAAAGTCCCTTTTGGTAATTGTACATTATTTTCGAAAATTTCACTCACTGTAAAAATCATATTTTCATCTGCTTTTTTTACATTTTCAATGAGTGGAGTAAGTATCTCTGGTTTAATATCATTTGGATGCACATTTTGTTTGCGCAACTGCACAAATTCCGAGTTTAGTGCTTTTTCGAAAAACTCAGGCCTCATGGAAACCCTAACCGCCTTTTTAGTTTTTAAATCAACTAAAGTAATTGCATTTTTACCATAGTTTAGCTTTTCAACATTGCCCTTTCCGTAAGTACATCCGGTAGATGACATTACACCATCTAGAAAGCAAGCCGCAGCATGTGCTGGTCCATTTTCACAAATTAAATAAAGTTCTTTATTACTCGCCTTTTCAACTCCAAGTTTTGCCATTGCCGTTAAACCTGCGCGATATCCTATTGGCATTGCCGGACATTTATGTCCATGAAATTCATAAGCCCATTCGGGAATTTCTACGATTATATTTTTCATTTTTTTAAATTTTACTGATTCAAAAATTGTTCGCTATTCGCAAAACAACGAATGATTTTGATAAATTTTTTAAAGTCCTAAAAATTGTTTAAAAAGCTGTTGTGCTTCTTTCCAGTTTTCTTTATTGATACAATACTTAATTCGTGGCGATTCAATCTCACCCTGAATCAATCCTGCATCTTTCAACTCTTTAAGATGCTGAGACAAAGTAGATTTTGCTATCGGAAGCTCATCACTTAAATCTCCACTGTAACAGCAGCTTTGTTTTGAAAGCAATTCCAAAACATACATTCTCACGGGATGCCCCATTGCTTTAGCATAGCGCGCAACTTTTTGCTGTTCTTCTGTCATGATTTTTTTGATTGTCATGGCTGTAATTATCGTTCGTTAATTTACGAACAAAGGTATCGCCTTTTTTTAATTTAGAACCATTATCCTTACTTTTTTTTTGAAGCTTAAGAAAAAGGGCTTTCACATCATCAATGTTCGAAACTCAGAAGTAATATATAAACAGCACACAATTAACGCAGGACATTTATACATCAGTTTAAAATAACAAAACGCCCCTGGAAGAACTCGTACGCTGTCGTCCTTGCGGATATGTAATGAAAAAAGATAAATTAAACGGATTTTGTCAGGCCTGTGGAGTACTCAATAAAGTCTTAAAGCCAATCGTGAAAAAGGATCACCAAATCGTTTATTCATCCTAAACCTGGATTTACATCTCGCAATGTTTTATTGCATTTGTTCATTTCCTTTTAGAAATTATTGGGCTATTTCCTGAATTTCATACAGATCAATTAAAGCTTGTTACAGGATTTATGATCACACTTTTCCTTTGGCTTTGGCTTTTATCTCAGGAACTATTGAAGGAATTACGCGAGTTAAAAGTTTACGACCTCCTCTTTGGTGAAATAATATAATCCACAGTAACCTACTATCAATCATATCCGTAGTATTGCTGTTAGTAGCCATGAAATCTGAATCTTTACTATAACAATTATTTGTGCGTTTTGTACGCTTTTGAAGTAATGCTTGGATCGATAGAAAAAAGTTAATTCAATGTAATTCTGCCCGGAAAAAAACCCACAGAAAAAAGTACAAACTAAATTAAGCGAAGCTGAGAAAAATGGGTATTTTACAGCATAGCATATCATGGTTAGCCTTTGTATCTTACCCATCCATCAGAATCGATCCGGTGAACCTATTTTACGATGGCAAAGTATAAATTACGTATGAGTAATATTAATCACATTTTTTGGAAAACCAGCATCCTGCTTTTTTTCATTTTCCTTTTTGGATTCCAGGCTTCTGCCCGGAAACAAAGAGTACTCGTTCTGCATTCCTACCATCAGGGATTGAATTGGACAGATAATGTGAGTGCGGGTATTCAATCGGTTTTAGGAAGTGAAGACAATGTTGAGCTGATGTTTGAGTACATGGATACCAAGCGAAACTCAAATCCTGAATATTTACAAGAATTCGCTAAGCTTTATGGTCTCAAACACTTAAAAAATAAATTTGAAGCCATTATTGTCTCCGATAACAATGCCTTGGATTTCGTAAGAAAATATTACTCCGAATTCTTTAAAGCAACTCCAATAATTTTTTGTTCGATCGATAAATTTTCTGATAATTTAATAGAAGGAATTGCGCATGTTTCGGGTGTTACCGAAGAAATAGACTCCCAAAAAACCATAGAAGTAGCCTTAGGCTTGCACCCGAAAGCAACAAAATTGGTTGTTATCAATGACAATCAAACTCAATCGGCAATATTAAATAGAAATAACATTAAATCTTTTTGGCCTAATTTAAAAACTGATGTTGAACTTGTTTTTATAGAGAATTTACTCATTGATGAATTAGTTGATCAGGTTAAAAATCTTGATCCCAACAGCATTATCTACCTCATCAATTTTAGTCGTGATAAAGAAGGTAATTTTATCTCTTACAAGGAAAACATTGAAATTATCAGGAAAGCGACCAAATTACCAATATATAGTAGCTGGGAATTCTATTTTAACGAAGGTATTGTTGGAGGAATGCTCACTAGTGGTTACAAAGAGGGAGAACTTGCGGCGAAAATTGCTCTTCAAGTGCTAAATGGAAAAGAAATTAACGAAATTCCTATTGTTCGATCGGGATACAACAGTTTCAAATTCGATTTCGAACAAATGAAACGTTTTGGAATTCTCCCCAAACAACTTCCAAAGGGTAGCATCATAAGAAATCAGCCACCTCCAATTGTTCCCCAATACCAAACGTCATTATTCGTAATAATCATATTTGGTTTAATCATTGCAATCATTTTACGATACTCAAAATTGAAAAGGGAGCAGAATGAGGAAAAACTGATTCAGGAGAATGAAGAATTAGACCGAAGAGTAGCCAACAGGACAAAAGAAGTTGTATTCGCCAACGAAAAGCTGGAACTGCAGACGGAACAAATCATCAAACAAAATAAGGAACTGGAAGATCATAGATACAATCTGCTGGAACTTGTTAAGATTCGGACTGAAAATTTGGAAGAGGCAAATCTGGAACTGAAAAGCAGCAGAAACAGGCTTCTACGAATGCTTGATGCAAATTCAGACGGAGTTTGGGAGCATAATTTTGCCAACGATCAAACCTACATTAGTAAAATCATCTGGGATAAATTGGGCTATGAATCTGTAACCATTTCCAACACAAAAGATCTTCTCTGCAAATTGATTCATCCTGAAGATTTAATTATCATCAAACAAAAACACCGACAAAACAAACTGGGTTACAGCGCATTATTTATTGTAGAATTTAGAATATTCACAAAAAACAAGGACTGGATGTGGTTTAAAGCCAAAGGCCTAATTCTTGATTATGATGCAAGTGATAAACCATTAAACATTGTTGGCACACTAACCAATATTACACAGCGAAAAGAAGCCGAAAAAAAGATTCGAAGTGAAGAACAAAAATTGAGAGTCTCAGAAAAAAGATGGCGCTCTTTAATTGAACAAGCATCCGATGGAATATTAATTTACAATACCGATGGGAATATTCTGGATGCCAATTCAGCGGCATGCAATTGGCTGGGCTATTCAACCGATGAAATTCTTTCACTTAATTACAGCGAAATAGACTCGAGACACAGCAGTTCGGAATTGCATAATTATTGGCGAAAATTAAATGCATCCAATCCTTCTCTTACCTTTGAATCGGTACAAAAAAGAAAAAACGGAAGCAGTTTCCCTGTAGAAATTCATTTGAGCTTAATTGAACTGCAGGATAGCAAACTAATTCTATCTTTGGTGAATGATATCAGCCTGCGCCAGGAAACTGAGCGTAAAATATTGAATGCTGTAATTAATACTGAAGAGAGTGAACGCAAGCGATTCGCAACCGATTTGCATGATTCTATTGGCCCTTTACTTTCGAGCATCAACCTGTACCTGTCCTCATTAGACAAATTTGATTCGGAAGAAGAGAAAGGGAACATTATTAAAGCTTCGGTTGATGCAGTAAATGAGGCTTTGGTGAGTATTAAAGAAATTTCGAATAATCTGAGTCCGCACATTTTAAATGATTTTGGACTGGATAAAGCCATTCGTTCCTTCACCAATAAAATTAATCTATCGCAAACCATCAGTATTAGCTTTTACGCCGAAAACATGGAGGAGCGGATTAACCAGCAGGTTGAAGTTGTGATATTTAGGGTTGTAAGTGAATTAATTAACAATACAATTAAGCATGCACAAGCCACAAATATTGAAATAAACCTCTCGAGAGAAGGTAATTTAGTTTCTCTTATTTATATTGACAACGGAATTGGTTTTGATGCAAAAGCAATTAATGCCGGAACATCAACAGGGATGGGATTGTATAATGTATTTAGCCGAATTCGGTCGTTAAATGGATCGCACAAAATTAAAAGTCACCCAAAACGTGGCGGAATGATGGCAGTAGTTGAGATTAATCTGTAAAAATAAAGAGCATGAGTGAATGCAGGGTAATGATTGTGGATGACCACAAAATGTTTAGAAGTGGATTGCGCTTTCTTTTGAATAATGTTCCCACAATTGAAATAGTTGGGGAAGCTTCGAATGGTAAAGAATTTCTGGAAATAGCTGAAAATATTCAGATGGATATTGTTCTGATGGACATTAACATGCCCGAAATGAATGGAATTGAAGCCACACGACTAGCTCTTGAGAAATATCCAGACCTGAAAGTGATTGTTCTATCCATGCATGGAGAAGAGGAATACTATGATCAGATGTTGGATGCGGGCGTTAAAGGTTTTCTGCTTAAAAACTCCGATGCGGATGAATTAATATCGGCTTTGGAAGCTGTTATGGCAGGAAAAAGCTACTTCTCACAGGAACTTTTGGTTAATATTCTCGATCAAAAAAGACTGCATAAATTTAGAACCGAAACCGTAAAATTGTCGCAAAGGGAATTGGAAGTTTTAAGGCTGATTTGTGATGGATACAGTAATGCTGAAATTGCAGAGGAATTGTTTATCAGCCAAAGAACAGTTGACCGTCACCGCTCCAATTTACTGAGCAAAACCGCTTGTAAAAACTCAACCTCCCTGGTTATGTATGCAGTGAAAAATAAGATTATTGAAATTGACTAACTTGCAGACTATATTTTAGTCATCACGAAAATTAAGCTTCAAATATACAAACGTATTTTTTTATAAGTGGCCTGTAAAAAAAGTCCATACCAAACTTCAGCTGCAAGAGCAGTAAAACAAAAATAATCAAGTACAAACAGATCAGGGTTCTCAGAAATTCTGATCTGTTCTTTTTTAAATCAAATTCAATTAATCTTACATAAATTTCCATTTGAATCCCATTAACATTTTGTATTTTTAGTTTTTCAAAAACTGATGTTTATAAAATGGAAAGTAATTTACAACTGGATCTGGCTCACAAGTTTGTACGATTCACAAACACCACAATTTTCTTAACGGGTAAGGCCGGTACCGGAAAAACTACCTTTTTACGTCAGTTAAAAGGGGAACTGCCCAAGCGAATGGTTGTTGTTGCACCAACTGGTGTGGCGGCCATTAATGCAGGTGGTGTAACTATTCATTCCTTTTTCCAGTTGCCTTTTGGCCCCATATTACCGGGACAAATTCTTAATGAGGAGAAAAACCCCAAAAAGGAATCCAATTCACCAATCCGGAAATACCGAAAAGAAAAAATCGATATTATAAAATCTCTCGACCTTCTGATTATTGATGAAATTAGTATGGTTAGGGCCGATTTGCTGGATGGAATTGACGAAGTTCTGCGCAAATTTAAAAACAGAAACCTGCCTTTTGGTGGTGTTCAGATTTTGATGATTGGCGATTTACAACAATTGCCTCCGGTAGTGAAAAATGAAGAATGGAGTTTGCTTCGGAATCATTACGAAACCCCTTTCTTTTTTAGCAGTCGTGCATTTCTGCAATCACAACACATCAGTATCGAACTGCAACATGTATATCGTCAAAACGATGAGAAGTTTATTAATATTCTGAACGAAATACGAAACAATAAGCTCTCCCAAGCATCTTATCAGGAATTGGAAAAGAGATATTTACCCAATTTTAATCCGACCGATAAGGATGGCTACATTACCCTAACAACACACAATGCCAGAGCTCAAAAAATAAATGAAGAAAAACTGAAGCAAATAAAGGGAAAGTCGCAACAGTTTAAAGCTAATATTACAGGAATATTTCCCGAATACTCCTTTCCCACCGAAGAGCAATTGCAACTTAAAGTAGGTGCACAGGTAATGTTCGTGAAAAATGACAGTTCGCCTGAAAAACTATTCTTTAACGGCAAAATAGGAACGGTTAGCAGTTTTGGCGATGACGTAATTCATGTGAAATGTGAAACCGATAATTTCGAAATTGATGTGTATCCGGAGGATTGGCACAACGTTAAATACAGTATCAACGAGGCAAGTAAAGAAATTGAAGAAACAATTTCGGGCGGTTTTTCACAGTTCCCATTAAAGCTGGCCTGGGCAATTACCATTCATAAAAGTCAGGGATTGACTTTCGAAAGAGCAGTGATCGATGCCAATGCAGCCTTTGCCCACGGACAAGTTTACGTGGCCTTGAGTCGCTGTAAATCACTGGAAGGATTGGTTCTTAAATCAACCTTAAGTAAATCGGGCATTATTTGCGATACTGCCGTATCAAAATTCACACAAAATATTGAAGCAAATCCTCCGGGGGAAGCAAATCTGGATAATTCCATTCGCAAGTATCAGTTTCAGCTTCTCGAAGAACTGTTTTCTTTTCATGATATCTACCGAATCTGCAACTATTGCAACAAGCATTTACAGGAAAACAGGAACAGTATTCAGGGAAATTTGCCCGATAAGATGAATGCGGCCTTTCCATTTCTGGGACCGGAAATTTTGGTGATGGGAGAAAAATTTATTCCATCCTTAAAACGGTATTGTACCGATAGTGAGGGCATTCATGAACACAAAGAGGCGCAGGAAAGAATCAGTAAAGCATCGGCCTACTTTGTGGGTAAACTAGAGGAACATCTGCAATCAGTTCTAAAAGATTTTAGTTTCGACAGCGATAATCAGGGTATAAAAAAAGTAATTGAGGGTCATTTGAAACAGTTGAATGAAAAGCTAAGTGTTAAGCTTGTTAGTTTAAAATCGTGTTTGAAAAAATTCGATACTGCGGCTTATCAAACTGTGCGGGCCAAAGCTCATTTCGAGAAGCAAGCTTTCCATTTAAAGAGCCCCAAAGATGTCGTTGATGAGAATGTAAAACATCCGAATTTATTTCGAATACTAAAGAAATGGAGAAAGAATCTGGCCGATAAAATAAATGCGCCGGTTTATTACATTGCTTCGCAGCAAAGTCTGGTTGATATTGCCAACAATCTGCCCTACACTGCCGAACAGCTGAAAGATGTGAAAGGCTTTGGAAAGAAAAAAATTGAGCGATACGGGGCTGATGTGATCCGAATGGTTTCGGAATATCGCCAGGGACAAAATTTGGGTTTGTTGAATTTTACGGCTGCAGCACCATCTGCGGCAAAAACACCAACAAAAAAACCAGCCACCAAACAAGATACGAAAGAGGTGAGTTTGGAAATGTATCAGGATGGAAGAAATGTAAGGGAGATTGCGGCCTTTCGGGATCTTACTGTGGCTACCATCGAAAAACATTTAGCCCATTACGTTGGCTTGGGCATGCTGTCTCTCGATAAATTTGTAGAAAAAAAGAAGATCAAAAAAATTAAAAAGCAGCTTGAAAAAGAAGGCATTGAAAGCCTAAATGAGTGCAAAAAAGAACTTGGTTCTGATTACTCCTACTCTGAAATTAGATATGTTCAGGCTTTTTTGAAAAATGCAAAATCGTAGAGAAAAACATGATATTTTAAGTTTCCTTAACTTTAATTCAATCCTTTTAGCACTCCAATGCACTACATTTGGAAGGTAGAAACTGTAGAGTTTTTTCATAGATTAGGTTTAGGTTAGTAATTAGGATTAGAGAAAATCCCAGGCTTCACAGTCTGGGATTTTTCTATTTATTGGAAATCATTTTATGTGTATTCTATTCAACCTAGTTCTGATCCCTCCTACTCTAAAATAAGTTTTGTTCAGGCTTATCTGAAAAATTAGAATATAAAACAATACCAATACGAACGTCAAAACATAAATGGGTTCAGCTGATGATCTTTTAAGTTTCCTTAACTTTAATTCAATCAATTTAGCACTCCAATACACTAGATTTATATCAGACAATAAGAGATAGTTTTTTCATAGATTAGATTTAGGTTAGTAATTTAGGTTAGAGAAAATCCCAGGCTTCACAGTCTGGGATTTTTCTATTTATTGGAAATCATTTTATGTATATTCTATTCAACCTAGTTCTGATCCCTCCTACTCTAAAATAAGTTTTGTTCAGGCTTATCTGAAAAATGCAAATACAAAATAATACCAATACTCGCTTCATCACATAAATGGGTTCAGTTGATGATCTTTTAAGTTTCCTTAACTTTAATTCAATCCTTTTAGCACTCCAATGCACTATATTTATATCAGACAAAAAGAGATAGATTTTTCATAGATTAGATTTAGGTTAGTAATTAGGTTTAGAGAAAATCCCGGGCTTCACAGCTCGGGATTTTTTGATTCCCCCTACTCGATTCCCTCCATTCTAAAATTTAAAATGCCACAAAATCACATGCAAAATACTTGTCATGACAATTAAAACCATATATTTGTCATGACAAATACTTACAGTATGAACAAAGTAAACTTAGAAACATCAGTAAACCACCATATTGCAATAAGTGCAATCATGATAAAACGAGTCTTCTTTAAAATATTAAGCAGAAACAAACTCAACATTACACCCGAGCAATGGAATGTTTTATATCACTTAACAGAATCGGATGGCATGACAATAGGTGAATTAAGCGGACTTACCTACAAAGATTTTGCAAACATGAGTAGAATGACTCAAAAGCTTGAAATTGCCGGTTTTATAGAAAAAAAAAGAGATGAAACTGACAAAAGAATATTCAAATTATTTATTAGCCCCAAAGGCAAAGAGATAAATGAACAAGTTCAGCAATGTGCTTTCGAATCAACAAATATTGCTTTAGAAGGAACTGATGAAGCAAGCAAAGAAATACTGCTTAAAAGTCTTAAACAAGTCATTGTCAACACCGAAACATTTCTAAAATAAAATACATGAAACAACTGTCGATCACCCAAAAGAAATGGCTTAAATCAATCCATCTTTTAGCCGCTGGAATATGGATAACAACAGGCTTAATCATGTTCCTTTTGCACTTTATGCACAACGAAGTACAAACTGGAGATCAATTGCATCTGCTAAATAAAATCATCCATTTTATTGATATGAAAATCCTGGTTCCATCAGCAGTAGTAAGCTTACTCACCGGATGGATTTATTCGCAATTTACAAAATGGGGATACTTTCAACATGGCTGGATCACATTTAAATGGATCATTACTTTACTGATAATTATACTTGGTTCCATATATTCAGGACCCTGGATAGCCGAAATGGTTAAAATATCAGGTGAACTGGGCATGGCTGCACTTAGCAATACCGAATACCAATGGTATGACAAATGGCAAACAGTAATGGGAATCTGCATGAATGGCACACTAATTTTCACCATTTTCTTATCCGTATTTAAACCTTGGAAATCAAACAAGAAAATATCTTAGTTCAATCTTGAATCAACCCAATTAACCAGATAGTTTTCAAGCTTTAAGCAATTATGCTATTCGTTCAATTTAAACAACAACCTATTTCTACAAAAGCCAATGAACTTTTAAGTTTCCTTAACTTTAATTCAATCCTTTTAGCACTACTATGCACTACATTTGTAAGGTAGAAACGGTAGCGTTTTTTCATAGATTAGATTTAGGTTAGTAATTTAGGTTAGAGAAAATCCCAGGCTTCACAGTCTGGGATTTTTCTATTTATTGGAAATCATTTTATGTATATTCTATTCAACTTGATTCTGATCCCTCCTACTCTAAAATAAGATTTATTCAGGTTTATCTGAAAAATGCGAATATAAAATAATGGATCAGGAGATAATTTTGGGTCTCCTTACTAATCAGGCATAAATTGCAGTCAAGCGAAAAGGGAAGTATTTTACATTCATCCTTTTGTTATCATTTTTTCTCGAGCCTGAAGGGCTCATATATAATAGCCCAGGGTAAATGAGCACAGCGAATGCCACCCTGGGATATTAATGTGATAGTAAGTCCAGACGCAAGGAAAAAAAACATTTGGAAAGCAATTCACATTTGCGTCGGAATAGCAAAAAACTTATTCTCAAAGCTTGAAAAGTTGGAATCTAGACCTTAGGACAGTTCCGATAATTCGTGAGTCAAAGCTTGATTTTAGGATGGTTTTGAATGTTACCAATTTTCAATAAAAGGAGTGAACCTCATTATTTCTTGCTTGTCCTTTAGCCGGACGGGCTTTTCATTTTTTCTAGGATAAAAAACGAAACAAAAAATCATTGACAACGTCCTCAATCACCCGTTACTAGTTCGATTGCTAAACAAAAAGAACTCGCTACGCTCAAACAACTTTTTGTTCTTAACGCTCTCTTCACTAAACGGGTCCCGATCTCCGGACTCAATGTCGAATCTACATCCTCGAAAGATTGCGATTTTGCATATTCATGAACTTAAAATTATAGCTAATTCAAATCTCAGGCCCAACTTTTACCGGTGATCCAAAATAATACCAATACGAACTTCATCACATAGATGAGTTCATCTGATGATCTTTTAAGTTTCCTTAACTTTAATTCAATCCTTTTAGCACTTCAATGCACTACATTTGGAAGGTACAAAGACAAGAAAATATTTTCATAGGTTAGATTTAGGTTAGAGAAAATCCCAGACTTCGCAGTCTGGGATTTTTCTATTTAAAATATCTACTGCTCCTGCTAATTGGTAAAAGCATGTATAATCTCCTTGTAATTTCAGATTCTTTTTTCTTTATTTGTATTCAATTTAAATAACACAAAACTATTATGGAAGATATACAATCACCATGCATTAGCATTTGCCGACAAGATAGCAACGGCGTTTGTTTTGGATGCCGAAGAACAACTGAAGAAATTGGAAACTGGTCGCTTTATACCAATCCCGAAAAAGAAGCTGTCATTAAAAAAGCTGCCGACCGAAGAAATGCTCCCGATACAGAAACAGGAACTTTTTTCAGATAAAAAAAACAAAATTAAAAACTGGAAAACCACATGGAAGCCACGTGTAGGGCAACCTCTTACCTCTAAAGAGCATGTTTTTGTAAGGAATACCAAAACATGTAAGGTATCTGTATTTAGCTGTAAGGGGATCAAATCAATTGTAAGCAATATCCATTTACCTGTAAGGCATTATTAATTACAGTAAGGATTGCAAATTCGACCAATTTGAGTCATAAATCTTCACTTACCCGCGAGCAATAATGACTGAACAGCCTATATCTGTTGACTCGTTTTGCTACAGGAGGGTGTTTTTGGCTACAGAAGCCTAATTTATGCTACAGGCGTTCCATTTTAGCTACAGGAGCCCTAATTTATGCTACAGGCGTTCATTTTTGGCTACGGAAGTCATACTTTATCCTACAGGCGTTAAAAATGGACAACAGGAATACCAATGCGAACAATGGAAATTGTTTTTTTTTCATTTGTGTTGCTAAAATATCGACCTGAATAAAAGAAAAAAAGGATTGCAAAAAACCTTTGGTTTCAAAAGACGAGCATAAAGCAAACAGATAAGTCGAATAGTGATTGTGCGACTATTCCAATTCATATTTTTATTCCAACGAAATTAATAGTTAACTAAAAAGTTCAGATAATAATAAAAATTACCTATATTTATATCGCACACGACATAAACGTACACGATTAAAATAAAGAGATATGCAAAAACAAGTTAAAACGACATTGATACAAAATATTTTTAGAATTCTATTGGCCCTTTTTATGGTCTATGCCGGATTTAGCCACCTTACTTTTAACCGAATAGAATTTCAGGCACAAGTTCCTGATTGGATTCCCTTAAGCAAAGACTTAATTGTAATATTATCAGGTATCGTTGAAATAGGACTAGGCCTTGGTGTGGCTTTTTGGAAAAATAAACGCGCAAGATTTGGTTGGGCATTGGCCTTATTTTTTGTCTTGATCTTTCCGGGCAACATTGCGCAATACCTTGATAGCAAAGATGCCTTTGGTGTTTTAAATTCAGATGGAGCACGTTTAATACGTCTATTTTTTCAACCTGTACTCATCATTTGGGCCTTATGGTCTACAGGCTCGTGGAAAGCATGGAGAACCAATAAAACGAAGGACTAATGGATGATAAACAATTGCGATTAAGTAGTCAGATTTGCTTCCCTATCTATTCCGCTTCTCGCCTTATTACGAAAGCTTACAAGCCTTACTTAGACGAAATAGGTCTTACTTATCCTCAATATTTGGTACTTCTGGTATTGTGGGAAAACGATGAATTAACTGTAAATCAAATTTCAGAAAAGTTGCTCCTGAACACAAATACCCTTTCACCTTTGCTTAAACGCATGGGGAAAATGGAACTTTTGGAACGCAATCGCTCCCATGAAGATGAAAGAAGTGTTATCGTTCAATTAACCGAAAAAGGAAAGCAATTAAAAATGAAGGCACTTCCTATTCCTGAGAAATTAGTAATGGAATTGCTATCAGACAATATAAAAATTGAGGAGATGTTGAAATTGAAAGATATACTTAGTAAATTGATTTTTTTGCTCACCAATAAGAGTGGATCATCAGATAAAGCATAAACGGAATGCGGATTTCTAATCAATGAAAATTGATAATTAGAGCTTAACACATATTAAAATAGAGAAAATGGTATTATTAGAAAAATTAAATTGGCGTTATGCAACCAAGGCCATGAATGGCACAAAAGTGGCACAAAATAAAATAGATACAATTATTGAAGCCGCTTCAATGGCTCCAACATCAAGTGGCTTACAACCTTTTGAAATTATGGTGATCACCAATCAAGAGTTAAAAGAAAAAATAAGAGCTATTGGTTGGGATCAATCAGTAATTACAGATTGTTCTCATTTATTGGTATTCGCAGCCTGGGATACATACACTCCTGAGCGAATCAATAAAATGTTTGACCTGACCAATACGATTCGGGGTTTTAAAAATGAAGGATGGGAAAACTATCGTCAAATGTTATTGAGCTCTTATCCACAACGAGATGCTGAAGTGAATTTTAATCATGCAGCAAGACAAGCTTATATCGCATTTTCGCAAGCTATAGCTGCTGCAGCCTTTGAGGAAGTAGACAGTACTCCTATGGAAGGTTTTGACGCCGATGCATTGGACGAAATTTTAAATCTAAGAGAAAAAGGACTTCGAAGCTGTGTGATTCTACCTCTGGGTTACAGAGACACAGAAAATGACTGGTTAGTCAATCTTACTAAAGTTCGAAAAAGTAAGGAAGATCTGGTAACTGTTTTTGAATAGTTAGCAAAAGAAAGCAGCAATTAGTAATATGTATAAGTAATAATGGCCTGGGATGAATCCAAAACGGCTTTTAGGAAATTAAATAAAAAAATAAAAATGGCAAAAATTACATTAAAAGGAAACGAAATTAATACAAGTGGCGAATTACCAAAAATTGGAAATCTGGCAAAGGACTTCAGTTTGACTGCTACCGATTTATCTATCAAAACACTGAATAACTTTAGTGGAAAGAATTTAGTGTTAAATATTTTTCCAAGTATCGATACAGGAACGTGTGCGGCATCTGTTCGCAATTTTAACAAAGCTGCAGCAAATTATACAAATACAAGTGTTTTGTGTATTTCTAGAGATTTACCTTTTGCACAAGCTAGATTCTGTGGTGCTGAAGGAATTGAAAACGTGGTAATGTTATCTGATTTTAATAGTGGAAAATTTGGGAAAGACTATGGCTTAGAGATTATAGATGGTCCTTTAGCAGGTTTAAATTCAAGATGTATTGTAGTAATTAATACTGAAGGTAAAATTATTTATACTGAACAAGTAGCAGAAACGACTGAAGAGCCCAACTACGATTTAGCTTTAGCCAATTTATCAGGCCAGTTGAAATAACTGTAACTCTTTTAGAGAAAAAAATAGTCTGAAATAGAAGATAAAATACCGGTAATCATTTACAATTACCGGTATTTTCTATTTTATCAGAATTCAATATCTATATCTACTTCGAAAACACAACCTGTTGTATAAACCATCATTTGAAAGAATAGCCAACTTATAGTATTCATCCAACAAAATAAAGGAAAGGGTGTAAATGATTCAAATTTGGTTTTTTTTACCTTTGCGTTCCTAAAAGATTGACATGACTAAAAGAAAATTAAAACCTAAGGTTCGTAAATTTCTAATTGCAGCGGCACTATTCGCTGGTATTCTATTTTTACTATTTATTTTTAAAACCCTAACACCAAAAGGCAAAACTGTAGATCAGGTCTCCGTTTCGGTACTAACAAAAGATGAAAGTAGAGCGCTGCGCCGCTATAACAATAATTATCATCTTAAAGTAGCCCGAAAAAAAGGCTTGCAAAAGCCTTTGCTTTCAAAAGACGAATATAAAGCAAACGCCAAAGAGTTTGCTTCCCGTTATCAGCTTGACAAAATAACCGATAACAAGTACTATGAAATACCCCATTTAACGAATTCTCTGCCTTACCTGCAAGAACCAGCAGTAGAATTTTTAGACCTGCTTGGCGAAAAATTTTGCGATCGACTCGAAGAATTAGGCATGACAAAATATCGGTTTTCAGTTACTTCAGTATTACGAACCCTCGAAGATCAAAAATCGCTGCGCAAGAAAAATGTTAACGCTACGCCAAATAAATCATCGCATTATTATGGACGAACCTTTGATATTTCGCAGACACGTTTTTTTGAGAGAGGTAATAGCAAACCTGTTTATACGTACCGCCTTCGAAATTTATTAGTGCGTGAATTAATTAAAATGCAGGATGAAGGTAGATGTTACGTTCTTTTGGAAGGGCAAACAAAATGCATTCATGTAACGGTACGGTAATTTTAATTGCAGTAAGAAATACAAATTCAACCCATTTAAATCGTAAAAATTGAGAGTGCACACCAGTGAAAATTACTGAACACACTATATCTGTTCACTTGTTTTGCAAAGGAGCATCTTCGGGCCTACCGAAGTCCTAAATCGAGCAAGGGGAGTTATCTTACCTTAAAATAGCATGACAGATTATTACTTGATTTTTTTATCCATCTGCCCTTAAACAAAATTATTAAAATCTTTTTCCTGTTTTCTGTCCTGCAAAAGATTCTTACTTCGACCCATACATAACAGTTTCAGGCTGAAGCCTGAAACTGGCAGATATAAGTTTTTCATCATTTTTGAATTGACTTTAAAACAACAAATATTTATTTTTTATTTTCAACGGTTAAGTCTTTAAAAGCCTTACCCAATTTATTCATGTCGTGGTTAAACTCATTTTTAAAGCTATCCCATTTGTCTTGTCCATCATTTTTAAAGTCTGCCAATTTCTTTTTTAATTCGTTGTTCTTACTTTCCAACTCAACCAACTTTTTACTATAGTCGCCATTGATTTCCTTTTTTTCACTTGCCATTTTATCCTTAAGTTCCTTGATGTTATTCTCCTGAGCAATAATTACCTTTTCAGCTTCTATTTTGAATTGCTCATACTTACTAATAGTATCCAGCCTGATATCGGCCAAATCCATTTTAGCATCCTGTACTTTCTCTTCCGCCTTTTTCTCTTTTTTTGCTGATGATTGGCAACTGGAAAGTAATGTTGCACTTAGTAAAAGGATACTCATTAGGACTAAAATTGAATTTTTCATATTTTTGAATATTAATTTGTTACTTATTTTATTTCTCTGTTTACCCCAAGAGAGCTTATTATTGCTTTTTAGTAGGAACAATAAATAAGGGAATATCGCTTTCGTGCAACACTTTTTCAGTTACACTTCCCAATAGTATATTTTCCAACATTTTTTTGCTGTGCGATCCCATTACAATAATATCTGCATTTTGTTTTTTTGCCGTATTTATTATTGATTCGGCAAAATCGCCCTCCAGAACAATGGTTTTTATAGCCTTATCACCCAAGTGATCTTTCATTGTATCAAGAAAATGATTTGAAGCATGAATTAAACTTCCAATACTGTCCTTTTTTACTTGATTCAAGGCCATCATACCGGTATATCCTACAATTGGAGAATAGGCCAATGATGAATAATATTTTATATCAGTAATTACATGCACCAGAATAACTTCGGCTTTCATTGCTGCTGCTAAAGCAAAACCAATTTCAGCTACTTTTTGTGCTGTTGGATCATAATCAAGTGCGATCATAACCTTTTCCATTTTAAGTGTTTGCATGTTACAAAAGAGTTTTAAATAAAATTTAATTATTGTGTATTAAAGTTAAAAATGCCGATGGTGACACTTCGAATTTCAGGTGATTTTTTACAATGCAATTAAAAGAGTTCAACTGCATTATGTTCTTTTAAATTAATGATTAAAATATTTTTTTCCCTCTAATAATCCTCAGAATAACAGAGACAAGTGCTATTACCAAAAGTATGTGAATAATACCACCTAAATTATAACCAATAAAGCCTATGGCCCATGCTATAAGCAAGAATACTGCGATGACATAAAGAAAATTTCCCATAATTTAATTTTTAATCTGTTTATCATTTATAACTATAAATTTTTATCCAATCTTAAACGATATCCACTGATTTTTTCCTCTTCTTTGTATTCATCCATTTTTTTTAGTTCAGATTTTATTGACGCAAATGGAGATACAGTTGTGAATAAAGTTTCACCCTATAAAGGTCAGGCTAAACACCCAACAAACCATTACATAACTTTGGGGATGAGTTACATTATTCCCACTTTTGCGTAATGGAAATATTTTTGACTGTTAATTAGATAATTTAAAATGTGCTTGTAAAGAATGTTGCAATAAACAATTCAGACAAACAGAAAAATTTGCAATTCGATTTGACTGCTTTTCAGACAATTACTAACAGCACTGAACTAATACAGCACCAACGCAAATGAGAACTGCAAAAAAACAATCAAAACTAAATATTGATAGTCAAAGGATAAACGATCAATCGCCAGGTGTATCCATTTCAACTATTATTCTGCCTGCAAAATAGAATGAATAGTAAAACAGGTAATTAGAACAAAAATATCAAAGGCTCGGGCTAAGATGTTTACGATTATTTGGTAAATTTAGGAGGCATTATATTATGGTTTTTGCAAACAAAGAACTCATTTTGTCGTAATAAATCAACGAAACACATACGGTAAATATCATAATCCAGCGAGGATTACATACGGAATAACCCATGCAAAGAGAACAAACTGCCTTTTGAGGGTAGTAAATAAATTACTAACTTTTACTAAAAATGAAAACTGAAAAGACCAAAAAAGAAAATCCATCTGCAAAACCAACAGAACCGAAGATTTCCAATCAAATTGGTTTCCCAATTGTTGGTATTGGAGCATCGGCGGGAGGATTGGAAGCCCTGGAGCAATTTTTTGGCAATGTTCCGAAAAATTGTGGTTTTGCATTTGTGGTAATTCAACATCTCGACCCAAACCATGTAGGCATGATGCCGGAAATTTTGCAAAGAACAACCCCAATGAAAGTTATTCAGATAACTGACCATATAAAGGTGTTGCCAAATCATATATATATAATTCCTCCAAATAAAAGCACTTCACTTTTAAACGGATATTTGCATTTGTTTAAGCCTGTTGAATTGCGTGGTTTGAAGCTACCCATCGATTTCTTTTTACGTTCATTAGCCGATGATCGAGAAGATAAAAGTATTGGTGTTATTCTTTCGGGGATGGGATCGGATGGTAGTTCAGGTGTGAAAGCGATAAAAGAAAAGGGCGGAATTGTTGTGGTGCAAGACCCCTTGACTGCAAAATTTGACAGTATGCCACAAAGTGCTGTCGATGCCGTGAATGTTGACATTCTAGATTCAGCCAATGAACTTCCGGCTAAATTGATTGAATTTCTTAAAACGAGTCCGGCCATTATGCCGAAACCCGAAATTAACGACAAAAACAAAAGTAATCTCGAGAAAATCATTATTCTGCTTAGAACGCAAACCGGACACGACTTTTCATTATACAAAAAAAACACGTTATACCGACGTATCGAAAGGAGAATGAGCGTTCACCAAATTGATAAGATTGCCAATTACATCCATTTTATACAGGAAAATCCAACTGAGCTGGATATCCTTTTCAAGGAATTGTTAATTGGTGTGACCAGTTTTTTCCGTGATGCCATGGTATGGGATAAACTAAAAGAAAGTGTATTGCCGCGCTTATTTAATGAATTGCCAAACGGTTATTCGCTGCGGGCATGGATTACAGGTGTATCCACTGGAGAAGAGGCATATTCCCTGGCAATTATATTTAGGGAAGCCTATGAAAAAATTAAACCGGACAAAAATTTTACACTTCAGATATTTGCTACTGATATTGATACCAATGCCATTGAGAAGGCCCGAAAAGGTATCTATACTCATAATATTGTAAGCGATGTTTCGCCAGAGCGAATCAACCGCTTTTTCATAAAAGAAGGAGACTATTTTCGAGTGAACAGTTCCATTCGCGAAATGGTGGTTTTTGCACCGCATAATGTAACTAAGGACCCGCCATTCACTAAATTAGAACTTCTTTTATGCCGGAATTTATTAATTTATATGGAACCCGAATTGCAAAAGAAACTAATGAATGTGTTCCATTACAGTCTGAATAAAAACGGTATAATGGTACTTGGCAGCGCTGAGAATGACAATTCTCAAAACATGCAATTTGTACCGCTAGATGCCAAATTGAAAATATACGCACACGCTGTAAAAACCACATACACAGCGCCACTGGATTTCCCGGCTTCTTTTTCATCTAAAATAGAACAAGTATCAAACGAAATTAAAAGCGTGAAAGTTAGCGAAAACATTCAGGTACTTGCCGACCAAATTTTACTGCAACAATTTGCACCTTCCAGTGTGTTGGTAAATCAGGATGGCGATGTATTGTATATTACAGGGCGTACTGGTAAATATTTAGAACCGGCAGCAGGAAAAGCAAACTGGAATATCTTCGCCATGGCACGCGAAGGATTACAGAACGAACTTCCCAGTGCTATTCGAAAGGCAAAGCAAAATTACTCTAAGATAAGATTGCGTAAAGTTAAAGTTGGGACAAATGGTGGAACTCAAATTGTAGATATCACACTTCAACAGATTGAAAAACCCGAAACAATTAAAGGGACAATCATGATTGTTTTTGACGATGTTGCCGACAATCCAAAACCAATAATCAGAAAATCAAAAAAAGAAAATCCAAATTCAACAATTAGGGAACAGGAATTAGAAAATGAACTGCTGCGCAAAAGTGACGAGCTTCAAAGTACTCGTGAAGAGATGCAAACAACCCAGGAAGAGTTAAAATCTACCAACGAAGAAATACAATCAACCAACGAAGAATTACAATCAACCAACGAAGAACTTACCACATCGAAAGAAGAAATGCAAAGTCTGAATGAAGAACTGCAAACGGTTAACGTTGAGTTGCAAAATAAGGTAAGCGATTTGATTTTGGTAAATAGCGATATGAAAAATCTTTTAAACAGCACCAATATTGCAACACTGTTTCTCGACAGAGATTTAAATATTCGCCGCTTCACCGATAAATTAACAAAACTTTTCAAATTAAGGCCAATTGATATTGGCCGGCCATTTACCGACATGGTGACTGATTTGGAATATCCTGAAATGACTAATGACGCCAATGAAGTTCTGCGAACCCTTATATATAAAGAAATTGCCATCCCTGCAAAAGGACAAAAATGGTTCACTGTACGTATTATGCCCTATCGAACTTTAGACGACCGCATCGACGGGATTGTGATCACATTTATTGATGTCACCGAAACAAAAAAAATGGAGGATGAATTAAGCAAAGCCAAAGCCATAATTCATGAACATAAGCTAAGGAAGTCATGAAAAAACGAAAAGAAAATTTAGCCGATGCTGAAATTCTTCGGCAAAAGGCGGAAAAGCAGCTGGTAGAGCAATCGAAAAAAACAAAATTGACTGCATCTGATGCCGATATCTTAAAACTTTTGCATGAATTACAAGTGCATCAGATTGAATTGGAAATGCAAAACGAAGAACTTTTGATTGCAAAGAAGAAATCGGAACTTGCAGAAAAACGATATTCCGAATTGTATGATTTCGCACCTTCAGGTTATCTTACTCTTTCGGAAATAGGCGAAATTACAGAACTTAATTTTGCTGCCGCCCGCATGCTTGGCAAAGAACGTTCACGCTTAATAGATAATCGATTTGGTCTTTTTATATCTTCTAATACGCTAACGACTTTTAATCATTTTTTCAGGGAAGTATATACAAGCAAGGAAAAACAGACCTGTGAAGTAATCATTTCAATCGGAGAAAATTCGCCAATTTATGTGATACTTAACGGCACGATCAGTCCCTGCGGCAACTTTTGTTTTTTAACATTGGTAGATATTACAAAGAGAAAACTGGCTGAAATAGATTTATTGGAATCCACTATAAAAATTGAAGAAAGCGAAAATAGATTTCAACAACTTGCTGCAAATATAGATGAGTGTTTTTGGCTTCGTGATGACAGTAAAATGTTATATGTAAGTCCTGGATTTGAAAAAATATGGGGATTACCTTGCCAATCTTTATACGACGATCCTCAGTTATTTACCAAGACAGCTCATCCTGAAGACAAGCCTGTGGTTATGGAATTTCTTCAGTCGAATGATTTTATAAAAAATGGATTTCTTGACTACAACTACCGAATTATAAGAGAAGATAAAGAAACCCGCTGGATAAATGCAAAGATTTTTCCTGTAATGGATAATAATGGCGT
This sequence comes from Labilibaculum antarcticum, assembly GCF_002356295.1. Classification (NCBI taxonomy): domain Bacteria; kingdom Pseudomonadati; phylum Bacteroidota; class Bacteroidia; order Marinilabiliales; family Marinifilaceae; genus Labilibaculum; species Labilibaculum antarcticum. Next base: position 1,999,399 of record NZ_AP018042.1, read on the forward strand.
AATTATCAGGAGTGCCGGGATAACAACAGATATAACTGAAAAAATTCAAAAACATCAGGAACTAATAAAAGCTAAGGAAGAAGCTGAAAAAAACGACCTTCTGAAATCCGCTTTTCTGGCCAACATGAGCCACGAGATCAGAACTCCGATGAATGGTATTTTAGGCTTTGCTCACCTGTTGGATAACCCGGAACTGACATACGACAAGCAACTTAAGTATATTCGAATCATTGAAAAAAGTGGAGCTCGTATGCTTAATATCATCAATGATATTATTGACATTTCGAAAATTGAAGCTGGTCTGATGGGACTTGAAATTAAGGAATCAATTATAAACGAACAAATCGAATACATTTATACCTTTTTCAAGCCTGAAGTGGAAGCTCAGGGAATGTTGCTGTCTTTCAAAAATCACCTGCCCAAAGAACAATCCACTATTAATACAGACCCTGAAAAAATTTACGCAATTCTCACTAACCTTGTTAAAAATGCCATTAAGTACAGCAAAAAAGGCGAAATAGAATTTGGCTATTTAAAAAAAGGAGATTTCCTTGAATTTTATGTAACAGACAACGGAATTGGGATTCCAGAAGATCGGCAAACAGCAATTTTTGAACGATTTGTTCAAGCTGACATTAATGACTTGCAGGCACTACAGGGCGCAGGCTTGGGTTTGACGATTTCCAATGCTTACGTGGAAATGCTTGGGGGTAAATTGTGGGTGAAAAGCGAAAAGGGAAAAGGCTCAACCTTTTACTTTACGATTCCCTACACCATTACACCGCAGAAAACAGTGGAAATGACAACTCGTAATAACAACAAAGAGAAGAGCGTTCGAAATGAAAACCTGAAAATACTAATTGCTGAAGACGACGAAACATCGGATTTGCTCATTAGTATTATGCTCTCAGAAATAAGTAGAGAACTCATTCATGCAAAAAACGGACTTGAAGCCGTTGAACTTTGTCGTCATAATCCTGATTTGGATTTGATATTGATGGATATTAAAATGCCGGCAATGAACGGATATGAAACGACCCAGCAAATACGACAATTTAATAAAGATGTAATTATAATTGCTCAAACATCTCAAGGTCTTACTTATGACAGAAAAAAAGCAATAGAAGCTGGATGTGATGAATATCTTTCAAAACCAATTAATAAAAATAAATTAATGTCGTTGATACAGCAAAGCTTTGCTAAAAAAAAGAAGACTTAAATTAAGAACAGCATAGTAATGCCACGGTAATAAAAAATTCTTTTGACAACGAAACTCTTATTGATAAAGAATTAAAAGCAATAGAGATGCTGTAAAGGAGTTACTTACAGGTTGTTTGATTCATGATTGAATCAGGCTTAGACATGATAAATTGTCACCCCTTCTCATGCAAACACATTGGCTGGTTGCAAAGACAGGTGCACACCGTTTCAACTCTTGTTATCTTCCCCCATTCCCCCATTCCCCCAAAATTAAAATAAACCACATAAAAAAAATCCGGCAAACGATTATGACTGTCGTTCTAATAAATAAAACAACGAGCAACTCATACACTCGTTACACCCCATTGAAATAAATCAATAATTATTTGTACTAACGAAATACAAATCATGTGCTTTTAGTAAATGAAATAGGGTCATATAGGACGATCTTTATTTTTTTGTAGAATGAATAACATATCTTTGGCTTCAGATTAATTAGAAGCATATTTTCGATGTATGGCTTACTAAAAAAAGATAGCATGATTAAAAATGAAGCTAATTCGAAATATTCTACAAAAAAAAGAATTGACCATTTTAATAGAGGCGTTAGAGATTATTCCTGCATTCGAGTAGAGGAATTTCTTCCAAATCTAAAGATACCTGTTCCCCCAATAAAAGAAAATAGTGTTTCGCTAATCTATATTACAGAAGGAGTTTTAAATATTAAGGTTGGATATAGTGATTATACCATATGTCAAAGTGAGTTACTTATCATCCAGCCCTTCAAACCATACTCAATCGAAAAAGAATCTTCCAATGCAAAAGGAATTATCTTGCAAATTACGGCAGATGGAATGATTGGCACCATGGGAAGTCACTCTCTAATATTCAATCTCGATATTTTAGAAACATGGAGCCGATCCAAATATAGTATTGACAAGAAATTGTCCCATTTTATTGAAAATATATTTGAAAGAATATATCTGGAGTATTGTGGCGGAATAAACAACCTTATGCTGGTAAACGCATACGCTATCACGTTGATACTTGAGTTAAATGGAATCAGTAAAAATCTATCAAAATTCAATAGTGCTGCAATAGATCTCACACATAGGTTTAAAAAAGAAGTCTATAATCGACTGGAGATTAATTTACCTATTTCTGAATATGCAAAACATCTTTCGGTAACACCTAACCACCTTAACAAATCTATTAAGCTTGTAACAGGAGAATCAACAAGCTCTCTACTTAGCAAAATTAAGCTAACCGAAGCAAAGTACTTGTTGTTTATGGCTGAACTCACCATTGCTGATATAGCAGATAAGTTGGGTTTTGATGATTCATCGTATTTTAGTCGTTTTTTCAAAAAACATGAAGGCATATCACCAGTTGAGTATAGAAGTAAGTCTAGATTTATCGCTAATGAGTAAGAAATTTTACATTTATACTCTGCACTGATAAAATATTTCTCCACTTTCAATGAATGATTGATTTGTCCTGTCATCCCCCCTTTTTGTTCTAACATCCCTACTCTATTCTTCTTTATTTTTGCACCAAAAGTTATTCCCACTAATAAGTATATAAGAGGATGTGAAGATGGTATCCTATTTTATAAAATTATCGGATGTGCTTATTTTGAACCCAAAAATATGATGTTGCCAACTTTGTTGAGACACATACTTTTTTTTGGTTTTCACCCTAAAATAACTTGAGTATATAGCCGAAGTACAAATTTTATTTTAGAAAAGAATAGTCTAAAATTAGAAAACCAATTAAGCTTAAATTACACAACAGATGATAGCATTGATTAAAAAAAAGGGAGCCTTACAAAAATGGCGGCTTTTGATACAAGTAATTTTTGTGCTTCTATGTGTATGGATTGGGCTTGATTTTTATTTTTTCAACCAATATCTGGCAACAGATGGTTTGACTGCCTTTCATAGCCGGCCTCCAGGTGTGGATGCCTTTCTGCCTATTAGTTCATTGTTAAGCTTGATCTTTTTTTTAAAAACCGGCCTTATTCATTTGGCTCACCCTGCAGGCTTAATCCTCTTAATCAGCTTCTTACTAATGTCTTTTGTTTTTCCCAAGTCATTTTGTAGTTGGATATGTGTGTTTGGAACCCTATCTGAAAAACTGGCTGATTTTGGCGAATTCGTTTTTGGAAGAAAAATAGAAATGCCCAAAATTATGGACATAATTCTTAGATCTCTAAAATATCTATTGTTACTATTTATGGCTGTTGCCTTTTTAGGAATGACAACACCAGTATTAAAGAATTTTCTCGATGGAGATTTTAATATGATCTGCGACATTAGGATGTACGATTTCTTTGCTGATATTAGCAGTTTGTCTATTGTGATTTTTTCTATTTTAATCCTTCTATCAGTTGTTTTCAGAGGCTTTTGGTGTAGATATTTATGTCCTTTCGGAGCTATTATGAATATAATGGGTCTTTTAAGTCCTAATAAAATAAGAAGAAATAGTGAATCGTGTATCAATTGCAATAAGTGTTCGCAGGTTTGTCCTTCGTTCATAAAAGTTGCCACCCTTAAAACTGTTGTTTCAGATGAATGCTCATCGTGCATGAAGTGTCTGGATATTTGCCCTGTTAAAAACACACTAACGATTAAACCAGTAGCTTCCAATAAAACAATTTCAAAAAAATGGGTTGCAATATCAGTTATTGTCATCTTTCTAAGCATCACCTTTATCGCTATATTATCAGGCAAATGGCAAAACAACATAACAAAAGAAGAATATCTGGATGTATATCCGCACAGGAATGAACTAAAACACAATTAATTACTCTTGATTATTTAATACTGTTGACTGGCAATATATTGAATATGAAAAAAACTCACGGCAAACATATAAGTAAGCTACCACCAGACTATTAGTCTCGCGGTAAACATCTCATGCCACCATAAACTTCGCAAGCTCAACGCAAACCAAGCGGATTTATTCATAAATATTTTTTGCGATAAGGAATCCAGATGGGCTTCACCGGAGCCCATGATTCATAAAACACATATTTTCAGGGGAATTCGTTCCTCATTGCATGAACAAGACCATGCATAGGCTTGCCTTGCTGAACAACTAAGCCTTCAAGATCCTGTAAAAATTGGAACGAAGCTGTCTTTTGACGATCAGTTATTTCGACCTTTTCCGTTTCAAAAAATTCAGTTCGCTGCTCTTTATTACATAGCCTAATCGAAGCATACTAATAGATTCCTGGTAATTACCCAGACCTTCTCCTTGTCCAACATACCATTCCAGCATCAAATACTGGTTTGACCTGTTCTTGAAAGGATTGTAATAAATTCGGGGGCGAAGAGTACCGGTCCACTCCCATTTCAATCCTTTTCTCATCATAATTTCAAAGTAAAGCTGTTTCGGAACGGCCTCGTAGGAAAGCGATAGTTCCCCGAGCCCCCGATAATCCAGAATGTCCGGATTACCTGATTTATAGCCAAATGGCATCCAAACTTTTATCTTTCCCAAAATCGTACGACTGAATTTGGTTGTGTATTCCGCACTAATTCTATTCCAACTTCTGGAAAAGGTACTGTCTCTTCCATTTGATTCGTGCTCTAAGCTCAAAACACCCAAGCCATTCAGGTTATGGTTTTTATCAAAAAAAGCCCTGCCTATGCTTATCGTAGGGTTAAAATCTATCGCTTTAAAAGGTAACGATTCCGCATAAATATCCCAAAAAGCCGTTTGACTGTAGGTCATAAAAAGATAAGTGTCCCAAGGCATGATACGTCTTGAGATCATCTGCTTAAAACTGATCTGGTATTTTGCGTTGGCCGAATTTCTGTTGATGCTCCCATTGGTGGGAACGCCCGAAATAAAATAATTATCCTTATAAATGGAAAAATAGGGCATTTTACCAATCGAATCCTTGAATGTCTCTTTCGTCAGTTCTTGTGCGTTCACTTTTTGGAACTGGGTACAGATAAATAGGAATAGACCAAAAAGGAGAACGTTCTTTGCATAATTTTCATAATTCATAGTCATTGTTTTAGAGCATTTTGCCGAGCCTTTGCTGAGAGCTCATAAAATTTTCTTCTCATTGTAGTTGAGGCTATTGCATACAAAATGCCTTTGCTTACCACATATCCTTATCAGTAACTTTGCCACGTTAAAATACAATTACAGTTTAAGACTTAAAAGTTAGTCCCGTTTTGGTGCACATAAGTAGATGTTTACTGATTTGGAGGTAAATGTAATCATTTATTGTTGTAGAAATTGGTTGGATTATTACTTGCTTTTAACGTGAATCACACTTGTAATTATTTGGTCGAATTTAAATTCATCTTTTAAGGTTTTGGGTGTATTGATTGCTGCAAAATGTGTTGAAACGAAGCTAATTAGTAGAAGTAAACAAAAAGAAATTGAACTAAAAAAGGGACAATCAATAGAAATTGATTGCTAATAAAAAATACGACCGCCCAATCGAGTAAAAAATGGCTCCCATTTGTTCGTTGCACAATAAACCATTTAAATGCAACGCATAAAATATCCATGAATCATCTCTGACTATCGGATTTTTTGCTTTTATTTTTGCGTCAAATCGCTTCGAGAACATTTGCTCTTCCCCGTTTTTTGCGTATCAAAGTTTGTTATCGAAGAGCTTGGCTATATTTCTCAGGAAGATCATACACAAATAAGAACCTTAATTCTATTTCTATGTATCCTTAAAACCGCTATATTTAAAACTTAATTGAGCCGTTTAATAAGTTCTTAGAGAGACTGCCCTTATTGGCTATTCAACAAATAAATCGCAACCAACTTAAATTACTACTTATTTAATATGAAGAAAATATTTATCTTATTTTGTGTGGCTCAAATTTGTTTGCTTGGATGCAAATCAAATAAAATAACGAATACAGAAGTGATCACACTAGTCAAGACGACTAAAAGTTGGAATGGCACACCACTTCCAAAATATCTTGATGGTAATCCCGAAATAACCATTTTGAAAATAATTATTCCTCCAAAAACAAAATTGGAATTACATAAACATCCGGAAATTAACGCTGGCCTTGTACTAAAGGGTGAATTAACTGTAATTAGTGAAACGAATGATACACTTTATCTTAAAGCGGGTGAACCAATCGTAGAATTAGTAAACACATGGCATTTTGGGCGAAATGATAGCAATAAGCCTGTGGAGATAATTGTTTTTTACGCGGGAATTAAAGAAACCCCAATCACTATATTAAAAAAACAGGATTAATCGAACCAGCTAAAGAAGTAGGCTCCCACTAGGCTATTAGCCTTGCCGAAAACCGCTCACACCAACAGATACCTCGAAAATCAGGTACAAACCAATCGGGTTTATTCATAAATAATTTCAATCAAAATGGCATTGCCTTTGGGCTTACATGCTAATTTATTTGGCATTTTATTTTCATGCTTTGTTTTTGTCTTTATCCAAATATCCCCTAAGAGAGAACATTTATAAAAATGTTCTTAACTTTGCATATGAGGGAATTGCAAAAATATCCCGAACTTTCCAATAATGAGTTGAATCCTTCAGGGCGGATCATCAACTTTAATAAAATAATCCTTTAAAAAGAAAGTTTTGCGTTTGGATCAAAAGGGATGCCAAATAAGCTTAGAGGAAAAATAGCCCATGTCGCCGAACATCAAAATGGAATCGGTCCTGCTTATGCCATTTCTCAAATTATAAATGTGTTGATGTAATTGAACAATAAGCAGAACAAATAGGTTTGCAAGTCGAGCACTTGAAAACGCCTTTAAAGGATCGGAAGATTTTGGCTATTTTAGTGATCAACTTAATTATGAAGTGTTGGTTCATTTATCAGAGTCCATTAAAAGAATAGTAATATAAATAATCATAACTTTTATAATCTATAAAACGAATAATGATAGAAAATATAATATTATTTAAATATGGCGGCAATGCCATGACGAATCAAAATCTTAAATCGAAGATATTAGCAAATATTTGCTCTTTGAAAGACAAAGGATATCAAGTTGTGATTGTTCACGGTGGTGGCCCTTTTATTAAAGAAACACTTAAAATTGCCAATATCGAATCAGAATTCGTTGATGGATTACGAAAAACAACACCTGAAGCAATGGAATATGTCGAAATGGCATTGAAAGGAAAGGTCAATGGAAGTCTGGTTTCAATAATAAATGAAATGGGCCATAAAGCTGTTGGCTTGTCGGGTAAAGATGGACAAAGCGTTCTTGCTAAAAAACATATGCATGAGCACAAAACAAACGGAAAAGTTGAACTTGTTGATTTAGGACAGGTGGGAGATGTCGCAAGCGTTGACACTTCCTTAATCGAATTGTTATTAGAAAATAATTTCATTCCTGTAATCACTTGCATTGCTTCTGATAAAAAGGGACTTGATTATAATATTAACGGCGATTTGTTTGCAGGTCATTTAGCTGGTGCACTTTCAGCAGAACAATATGTTATTTTAACAGATGTTGACGGATTAAGGCTCGAGAAGAACGATCCAGCTTCCATTATCCATGAACTTAAGGTAACTGAAATAGATCGACTTAAAGAAATAGAATGTATCCAAGGAGGGATGATCCCAAAAATAGATTCTTGTAAAATTGCCTTGGAAAAAGGAGCTAAACTTGCAAGAATCATCAATGGAACAGTTCCAGAACAAATTGCAAGTCTTTTTGAAAATAAAGAAGTTGGAACAGCAATCAGTACCAAATTTTAAAACAAAAATAATGATACAGAAATTGAATAGAACATACGATGATCTTGATAAAAAGTATTATTTACAAACTTTTAAACGTTACCCTTTAACTTTCGATCATGGGAAAGGCTCCCATATCTGGGATGTGGAAGGCAACGAATACATTGATATGTTGGGAGGTATCGCTGTTAATAGTGTTGGACATAGTCATCCAAAAGTGGTAAAAGCAATTCAGAATCAGGCAGCCAAACTAATTCACATTTCAAACTTTTATTTGAGTGAGCCACAGGTGATGCTTTCTAAAAAGCTAGTGGAATTATCAGGTTTAGATCGGGTGTTTTTTGCGAATAGCGGAGCCGAATCTGTTGAAGGAGCTATTAAAATAGCACGTAAATATGCACATAGTATTGGACGGGGAGGAAATGTTATTTCTTTTGAAAACTCATTTCACGGACGCACATTGGCAACTATTGCAACTGGTAAAAAGGCATATCAAAAAGGATTTGATCCTATTCCACAAGGATTTTCTCAAGTGCCTTTTAATAATATTGAAGCCATAAAAAAAGCAGTCGATAAGAATACTGCAGCCATCATTATAGAGCCTATTCAGGGAGAAGGAGGTGTAAATGTTGCCAATAAAACTTTCTTAAATCAATTGAGAACTTTTTGTGATGAACAGGATATTGTGTTGATTTTCGATGAAATTCAGTGTGGTATTGGACGGACAGGAAAAATGTTTGCCAAAGAACATTTTGGGGTACAACCTGATATTATGACTTTAGCCAAAGCATTGGGCGGAGGTGTTCCAATTGGCGCCATTCTTTCGAATCAAAAAATAAGTGCAGCGATTGATTTTGGTGATCATGGAACTACCTTCGGAGGAAACCCTTTGGTGTGCGCAGCTTCATTGGCAACATTAGAAGTTATTGAAACAGAAAAATTATTGAAACAGTCGGAGGAAAAAGGCAATTGGTTAAAATCGGAAATTGCAGCAATGGAAAATCCGGATATCAAAAAAATCCGAGGACTAGGATTGATGATTGGCATAGAATTTAATTTTGAAACAAAGCCTTTAGTACAGAAAATGCTTGAAAATGGCGTGTTGGCAAATTCTACTTCCGATACTGTTTTACGCTTGGTACCGCCTTTAAATATAAGTTATGAAGATTTGGGAAAGGCAATGGACGTATTAAAAAAATCATTAAAAGAAATAAAAGGCAATGACTAAAAAGAAAATAGGAATTATCGGCGCAACTGGTTATACCGGATCAGAACTGGTGCGTATTCTTACCAATCACCCCGATGTTGAGATTAGCATGATTACTTCTGAAAGCCGGACAGGAGAATTATTTTCTGATGTGCATCCTTTTTTACAGGGAATTGCGGATCAAAAATTGGTATCGGTTAATCAAATAGATGAATACGAACTTGATCTTGTTTTTCTTGCTTTGCCACACGGCGTTTCCATGGATTTTGTGAAACGTTTTAAAGACAAATCTTTTAAAATTATTGATCTTTCCGGGGATTTCCGTTTGAGTACACAAGAGGTTTATGAAGAATGGTATAAAATTCCGCATATCTATCCAAAAGGCATTGAAAAAGCTGTTTTCGGGAGTCCTGAATTGTATTTTGATGAAATTAAACAAGCACATTTAATTGCGAATCCAGGCTGTTTTCCCACAAGTGCAATTTTAGGTCTGGCGCCTCTACTAAAAGCCAACCTGATTGAAACAGATCGAATTATTGTGGATTCAAAAACGGGTGTTACAGGAGCAGGAATAAAAGCTAAAACAGTAAACCTTTATTCGAACGTAAATGATAATTTTAAGGCATACGGATTAAAAAATCATCGCCATACGATTGAAATACAAGGAGTGTTGGATAAAGTTTCAGGAAAAAATACCTGCATTCAATTTACACCGCATTTATTGCCGGTTGACAGGGGAATCCTGACATCAATTTATGTGCGCCCAACTGAAAAACTGGATGAAATCAAACTAAAAGAACTTTATGCTGACTTTTACGCAAATGCGCCTTTTGTCAGATTGAGAAAGCAGGAACCAGCTATTAAAGATGTGAGGGGAACCAATTATTGTGATTTATATGTAACGTATGATGAGCGCACTAATATGGTGATTATTATTAGTGTTATTGACAACCTTATTAAAGGAGCTGCAGGACAAGCAGTTCAAAATATGAATATCATGTTTGGTCTGGAAGAAACCAAAGGATTAAATCTAATTCCACTAAACCCTTAATTTTTTAATTAAAAAAAATAAACATCTACAATATTTATGGATATGATTAAAAATATAACAAACGTAAGAGGAATATCCTGCTGGGGAGCACATACAGGTGTCAAATCTATGCGTAGGGATTTAGCCATCATTTATTCGAGTGTTCCGGCAAGTGCCGCTGCGGTATTTACGCAGAACCAGGTAGTGGCGGCACCAGTTACCGTATCGAGAAATAATATTGCTGATGGTAAAGCGCAGGCAATTGTAATAAATGCAGGAAATGCCAATGCAGCCACAGGAAAACAAGGAATGGAAGGCGCAAAAGCAATGACAAATGCATTGGCTGAAGAGTTGGGTATTGACGAGAATTTAGTATTAGTAGCATCTACTGGTATTATAGGCGTAAAATTTCCAACTACAGAAATTGTTGAAGGTATTCGGGAAAATGCAAAAAATATAACCAACAGATCCAACGCAGGATCATTTGTTGCAAATGCGATTTTAACCACCGATACATTTGCCAAAGAAGGCTTCATGGAGTATGAAGTTGATGGACGTGAAATTAATATGGGCGGAATTGCGAAAGGCTCTGGAATGATTCATCCCAATATGGCCACGATGTTGGCGTTTATTGTTACGGATATCGCCATTGAACCTAAACTTTTAAAAACTGCAGTAAAGGAGACGGTTGATAAATCATTTAATATGATTACGGTGGATGGCGATACTTCAACCAATGATATGGTTATTGTATTGGCTAATGGTTTGGCTCAAAATGAGATGATCAAATCAACAAAAGACAAAGATTACGCCATTTTCAAAAAACATCTTGAAGAAATGATGATCCATTTGGCTCAGCTTATCGTTTCAGATGGGGAAGGAGCCTCAAAGTTTATCGAATATGAAATAGTGAATGCACCATCGGAGGATTATGCAAGAACAATGATTCGAAAAATTTCAGATTCTGCCCTTGTTAAAACAGCCATGTATGGCCGCGATCCAAATTGGGGTAGAATTATCAGTGCTGCAGGGAATGCAGGTCTTCCTTTTGATTATGAAAAAATGGATCTTTTTATTGGTTCGGATAAAAAATTGGAAAAGGTTCTTGAAAAGGGCACTCCTTTAGAATTCGACTATAACTATATTAAAAAATTATTGAGGGAATCACATCTTAAAATTTTGCTGGATCTTCACGATGGAAAAGCCAAATCGAAAGGATGGGGAACCGATTTAACAACCGATTATGTGTTGTTTAATTCTGTATACACAACTTGATATGTAAACTTAGAAAAAAACTAAAAGCAAATTTTGATTTTCTCAATGCTCTTTTTAAAAAGAGTGATATTGAATGGTGTATAGTGTAATAGGCTGCCACTAGGTTATTAGCCTAGCGGATAAGCTCTCTCACAACTTTAACAAACACCAGCGAGCTACTAGAATTGGTTTGTTCAAAATAAAACGCATAAAAAATCCGGTAGTCATTTCTGACTACCGGATTTTTTGATTTTATTCTTGCCTTAAATCGACTTCGAGAACATATTGTCTTCCCCGCTTTTTGCGTATCGAAGTTTGTTATCGAATAACTTGGCTATATTTCTCAGGAAGATCATACCCAAATCGGTTACGATCAATTTTTCATTGTCAACAGTAATAATTTTCTCATCAGCCAATACCTGCAGTTCTTCCTTGATTGTTGCCGGCAAATAAGCCTTTAAATCGTCTGTAAAACTCAATTCGCGACGACAGGTAATATCCAGTATCGCTCGTTTCACAATCACATCCTCATCGCTTAAGAAGTAGCCTTTCTCCAAATTAAGCTTATCGTTCATCGAAGCCTCTTCGTAAGCCTTAATCAGCTTAATATTTTGTGCGTAGGCATACTTTGCATCAGAAATAGAAGATGCTCCCAAACCGACTAACAATTCGGTGTGCGAAGTGTTGTATCCCATGAAATTACGGTGCAGTCGCTTCGCCTCGCGGGCAATATACAATTCGTCGTGAGGCAAGGAAAAATGATCCATTCCCACATCGCTGTAGCCAAGTTCTGCCAGTTTTTCGTTTCCCAAGTCGTACAAAGCACGTTTCCCGGCACTATCAGGAATATCAGCATCGGTAAATATCCGCTGACCTTTGGTTTTCCAAGGTACATGAGCGTATGAATAGTAAGCAATTCGGTCTGGCATTAACTCCGAAACTTTATCGAAAGTATCACTAACAGAACTCAATTGCTGTTTTGGCAGTCCGTAAATTAAATCGAAGTTTACCGAATGATATCCAATCTCACGAGCAGCTAAAGTTACTTCCTTAACGGTTTCGAAACTTTGCGGGCGGTTAATTACTCTTTGTACCTCCGGATCGAAATCCTGAACTCCATAGCTCACTCTGCGAAATCCTACGTCGTACAATGCTTGTAAATGCTCACGAGTGGTATTATTCGGATGTCCTTCGAAACTAAATTCATGTTCAGGATGCAATTTTGAATTCTGCTTCAAGCCATTGATTAATCTTTGCAGATTTTCAGGCTTGAAAAAAGTTGGTGTTCCACCTCCTAAATGAAGCTCACGAATAATTGGCTTTTCTTGAAAAGTATCCAAATAAATTTGCCATTCCTTCAACAAAGCATCAATATATTGATCTTCTACGCCATGATTACGGGTAATCACTTTTGTGCATGCACAGTAAGTACAAAGCTTTTCGCAGTAAGGCAAGTGCACATAAACACTAATTCCATTCGAAACATTCGATTCATCAAAAGTGCGTTTCACCACCTTCAACCAATCTTCCACTTCTGGCCGTTCATTCCCCCAAAAAGGAACGGTTGGGTAACTTGTGTACCGAGGTACCGGCACATTATATTTTTCTATTAAAGATTCTCTGTCCATAACTAAATCATCTTATCGGATTAATACCGTACAAAGATATCTTTTTTTATAAGATAACGATCTTCGAGGACTTTACAATTGCATGAAAGCTTTGTAAATATGCGAGTTCGTCGACTTTTATCGTATATCTCACTGAAAGTAATAAGCACCCAATAAGTTCAGATGATTTCAGAAACTATTTAAATTTGTTTTTAGTATTAATTATCGGTAAAAATGAAGAATGACAAGGCAAATCTTATACGAATAGTGGTTCTATTTAAATGGAATTTAATACAGTTAGGCTTTATTGCTACCTATAAAAAAACGAAAGGATAAATTTTAAACAGTTTCTAAGTTGGCATTCAATCAAACATATCTGATATTTGTATAGGTACCAATCTGCTAAAGCGATGAAAAAAGAACTTCAACAAGAATTTATAGCAAAGTGGGGGAAATATTTCGGAAAGGATACCGAATTACCTATTTGTTTCTGGTATGGTAATGATAGAGTTCAGGATCAGGAAATTGTAGCCAAATCGTGGAACTGCATCATTGGTTTGTTGCATAAAATTCGCAAAGGATTTTCAGCCAGCTTTTCAGCCGATTCAATTGGATGCATGGAAGGCAAATGTTATTCTGGTTTTGCAGGCCGTCCTGCCGGACTAAACATGTTTCTGTCCACAGGTAAGGAGAAATATTTAAAGACCCCAGAAATAGCACAAAAAGCCATCGATCTGTTTCCTGTGTTTACTAGTCCTGCAAAATACATTACTTTTAAAACTTGGGATCAGCTGAACGAAACTGACGAACCCGAGGTTGTCATTTTCTTTGCTACTCCCGATGTTCTTTCCGGCTTGTTTACCCTTGCCAATTTCGACCAGACTGATCCTTTTACCAACATTGCGCCTTTTTCATCGGGTTGTGGATCAATAATCTCCTACCCTTTTCAGGAATGCAAAAAGGAAAACCCTAGAGCTATTTTAGGGATGTTTGATGTTTCGGCAAGACCCTATGTTCCAGAAAATACATTGAGCTATGCCATTCCGATGAAAAAATTTGAACAAATGATTCAAAACATGGACGACAGTTTTTTAACTACTGAAGATTGGGAAAAAGTAAAAAAGCGCATCTAATTCAAATGTATAATACGTCTTACCATCAAGCTATCTTCTCAAATTACATCTTAAACACAACAATCATTTTTATGAATTCGAACGAAATTGTCATTGTTATCAACCCAGGATCAACATCTACTAAAATCGCCTTATACAACAGAACGGAACTAATTAATGAACTTATTGTTCGTCATTCGCAAGTTGATCTTGATCAATTTCAAAAAGTTACCGATCAATTCGAATACCGATACCAAATGGTAGAAGATGGATTGGATGAAATGCTATCAAAAGAGGATCTGCATGTAGTCGGTATCGTTGGACGCGGAGGAATTGTAAAACCTCTTGAAGGAGGAACTTACAGAATTAACAACAGTTTTCTTGAAGATGCCAAAACGGGAAAATACGGTGATCATGCGTCTAATTTAGGCAGTATGCTGGCTAATAAGCTAGCCAAACACTTTAATTTGGATGAAAGTTTTACCGTAGATCCAGTATCTGCCGGCAATATTTGGGAAAAAGCACGTATTTCGGGCGTACCAGGAATCGAACGAAACCGAAGAGGGCATCCTTTAAACATGAAAATGACTGCCCGTAAAACTGCCAAACAACAAAACATTACTTTCGAAGAAGCAAAATACGTGATTGCACATTTGGGTGGTGGAATTTCGATTGCTTCGGTTGATGGTGGCAAAATTGTTGATGTAAACGATGCACTAATGGGAATGGGACCATTCTCTCCCAACCGAGCCGGCGCTTTGCCAAGCCGAGGAGTAATGGATTTGTGTTACTCCATGCCAAGAAATGAAGTTGAAGCACTACTCAGTAAAAACAGTGGTTTAAAAGCTTATCTGGGTGTAGATGATCTTCGGGATGTTTTCAAATTAATCGACTCAGGCAATGAAAAGGCACAACTCATTTACGATGCATTTGTCTATCAAATCGCGAAGGAAATTGGAGCTTATCATGTTGCCCTTAAATGCAAGGCGAATGGAATCATCATAACTGGTGGCATAGCCTATTCGGAGCGCTTCATTTCTGATTTAAAAACCTATGTTGAAAAACTGACAAACTTCTTTGTATATCCGGGTGAAAACGAGATGGAAGCGCTTGCCGAAGGTGCGTTTCGGGTGATCGATGGAAAAGAGATGGCTTTGGAATATTAAGTAAGGATATCCCTTTAACTTATTTAATTTCTTTACTCACAAACGGACATCTTGATAACAAATATTAGGTAAAATGCAAAGAAATAGCTAAAAACTGCACGGTATCGCAGGTTAATTTTATTAACTTAGTAAGAATTCACTCAACTAACTTTTTTTGTGCAATGACCACCCCAAACCAAAAGCACACCGATTTATACAAATCATTAGTCCTTAATTCAGGAGATGCGATGTATTTATCAAATTTTAACGGGAAATTAATAGAAGTCAACAAACAGGCTTGTGCTAATTTGGGATACTCAAGAGAGGAGCTTCTTTCTCTTTCACTTTCTGATATTGACAACGAATATAAGACCGAAGAACAGATTGGTAATTTTTTCACTATTCTGGAACATGAGAAATATTGTAAGATAACCACACATCACAAACGAAAAGATGGTTCAATATTCCCTGTTGAAATTAGTGTCTCGTTACTAAATGAAAATGGCAGTAAACTCATACTTGGCATTTCCCGTGACATTACTGATCATGTTGAGGCTAAACAAAATCTATTCTCGTACATAGATACTTTAGAAAAAATAAACCCAATAATTCAGAACTCTAATGATGTAGAGAAAATGATTTGGGATGTACTGAATGTTGTACAGGAAGTCTTTAAAACAGATCGAACTTTTCTTCTTTCAGCTCCCAATACAAAAGATCGTTTTCAATTTCCCCCTGTTGAACTTATTAAATCCGGTGTATCATGCATCTCGATACTTGACAAAAGCGAAATAGCACACACTTATCAGAAAGAACTCTTCGAGAAAAGAAAGTGTGACGACAATGAAGTTTTCACATCAAATTTTTCACAATCAGAAAAAAATGAATCCTTTGCAAAAGAGCTTCTTATTAAATCGGAAATGATAGTTGCGATACCTAACGTAAATAACACAAATTTTTTATTAGGAGTTCATCAATGTTTCAAATTACGGGAATGGACTAAACTTGAGGAAAAATTATTTATTGAGATTAGTAGACGATTAGGTAATGCAATTAAACAATTAATAACTTATCACAACTTAAAGCAAAGTGAGAAAAAATACAAAACTCTTTTCGACAATGCTCCTCTGTCCTATCACTCTTTAAATAGAGATGGCGATATAATTGATGTCAATAATACATGGCTAAGTTTTCTTGGCTACAATAAAGAGGACGTACTTGGCAAGAATTACGGTGATTTCCTTCATCCTGATTGGCAACAGGTTTTTGATACAAATTTTCAGAAATTTAAGACTCTGGGCTATGTAAATGACGTTCATTTTAAGATTAGACACCAAAAAGGGCATTACAAATACATCTCGCTTCAGGGTTGTACTGGTTGCCATCCCGATGGCACTTTTAAACAAACCTATTGTGTATTTCAAGACATTACAGCAAAAAAGAAAGCCGAAGACAAACTAAAGGAAAGTGAAGAGAAGTATAGATTATTGATGGAACAATCTCCTTTTGTTGTTGAGGTATATGATTTAGATGGCGTACAAATATCAGTTAACAAAGCTTACGAAGAACTTTGGCAAATCCCAAAAGAACTTACTATTTTCAAGTTCAACATACTCAAAAGTCCTCAAGTCCACGTAAATGGATTTATAGATTATCTAAAGCGTGCATACGCAGGTGAATCCTTAGATTTACCAGACCATTTATATAAATCAGAAATTGAGGCTGATTCAAATTACGAAGCCCGGAGTCGTTGGTTAAGAACACGTGTGTATCCCATAAAAGACGAACTTGATGCAGTCACTCACATTGTTGTAGTTCACACAGACATTACCGATCAGAAAGAAGCACGAAAGGCATTAATAAAAAGTCAAGATCAATTTAAAATATTTATTCAACAAGCTCCACTCCCACTTAGTCATGTAAGCAATATAACAGGAGAGGTGAAATATATCAATAAGCGATTTTTAGATGTATTTGGATATACTCATGATGATGTTTCTACCATGGAGAAATGGTGGCAACTTGCATATCCAGATCCTGAGTATCGGAAATTTGTAATTGAAAATTGGGGGAAAGCTGTAGAAGTAGCAACAAAAAACAAAACAGATATAATTCCTGAAATATATAATATATCATGTAAAGATGGAAGTGTTAAGCAAATATTAGTGTCAGGAATTACTCTTGGTGATGATTTTTTATCGATGCTGGTAGATTTAACGGCTCAGAAAAAAATTGAACAGGAATTAATAACAGCAAAAGAAAAAGCGGAAGAAAATGAGAAATTGAAGACTGCATTTTTGGCCAATATGAGTCACGAAATAAGAACTCCTATGAATGGAATTATGGGTTTTGCAGACCTATTGCAAACACCAGAACTTAGTTCTGAAAAGCGTGAAAAATACATTCGAATAATTTTACAAAGTGGTGAGAGAATGCTTACTACAATCAATGCTATTATTGAAATTTCAAAAATAGAAACCAAACAAATAGTTCCATTCATAACTGAAATTAACCTTGCCGAACTTATCCAAAATCAACATGCCTTTTTTACTCCAGAGGCAAATAAAAAAGATATTACCCTTTATTGCAAACCATTAACAGATAAAAAATTCATTTTCTCAACAGATTTAACATTGTTAAATTCCATTTTCACCAACCTGATTAATAATGCCATAAAATATACAAATTCCGGCTCTATCGTATTTGGCTGCACAAAAAGAAACGATTTGCTGGAATTTTTTGTAAAAGATACAGGAATTGGAATCCCTAAAAACGTACAGCACAACATATTTGATCGATTCACACGAGTCGACCAGGAAAATACGAAAGCCATCGAAGGTTCGGGACTTGGCTTATCAATTACCAAATCTTATGTGGAATTACTCGGAGGTAAAATATGGATGGAATCGGAAGAAGGTATTGGTTCTAAATTCTTTTTTACCCTTCCAATTAAAAGCTAAATTCCATATTTTTCTTTCAAAGGCTGATTGATAACATCCTTAAGTTGTGCTGACAGAGCTTCGGCATCCTTTTTTGTAAGTCCTGTAGTAGGAATAAGTGGATGAATGATTACCTCTGCAATACCTGGACTTGCATTGCCTTTAAACATGGTTCCCCTTTGTAATCTTTTCCAATTGGTTGTTTGTGTTATTGGCAATATAGGAATTCCCATTTGAATGGCAATGGCTACCGCACCTGGCTTAAACTCTCCCAAATTCGGGGCATTTTGAGGAATCGTTCCCTCAGGAAGAATCACGAGAGGTTTTCCTTCAGAAATTACCTCCATCATTTTCTTGAAACTTTTTAATGCTCCAATTCGATTGTATCTATCCACCAAAATATTCATTCCTGAAGTATAAAAAATGTGGAACAAAGGCCATTTTTCAATTTCTTGTTTGCCTGTAAAAACAAAATATTGATCGAAAATGATATACAGAGTTGCCGGATCGATAAAGGAGCTGTGATTTGAGCAAATTAAGAAGGGTTGATCAGTAAGTATATTCTCTCTTCCCTTAACACGTAGAAATATTCCTGAACCATAAAGCCATACCTTCGCATATACTTTAGTCACCTTAAAAGCCATTGGAAATCGCTCCTTCTTTGCTAAAAAGAATTTAAGTATTGGATAGAACAACATCAAGCTTAAAACGAAATAAAGGAAGAAGTAGAGCTTGTATAAGAATCGGATTGGAAATAGTAAAACATTCATTTTGAACCGTAGTTTGATTGTAATTATTTGCATTATCAGGGCAAATTGCATGGATTAATTGATTCGCCCTATTGTTTAATGAATCAAAATTAAGATTTATTATCATGATTCACTAAAACAGTATTAAATTCTAAGTTATTTCCCACATTTTTAAAGAAATATAAGTTCTTAACCAGTTAACTTCCAGTCCTATTTCGGTTGGGCAATACACCTATTATTTACATTTACGATTCTGCTCTTATGAATCAAAATTTCCAAAAGTCTACAATTTACCATGATGTGCGTATTTGAAAGGCGAATGGAGGCTGTAAAATTTAAGGCATGCACAAACGCATAACAAGCACTTAGTCCGATAAACAATAACCTAATCATCATATTAATTTACACTTGTGCCAGATTTTGAAATTACACATATGGATAGTGCACATAAAAACCAGGCCTTATTTAAAACATAATTCAACAAAGCCCGTAACAGGAGATTTAAATGATATGTTGAAACAATAATAAACGACATATTAATTTTAATGAACACGAACAAATATTAGGCTTATTAAAAATAAAAAAATAACTAATTAACTTATTCATGATAAAAAAAATACTAAGCTTTATAACCATTTGCACCCTGTTTATTGGAATAGCCCAGGCTCAATATAGCTATGGCTCTTTTAGATCTTTTCGTATTGATATGGGAGCAAGTTATGCAAATCCGAGTGGCGACGAACTGGATGCTGGTATCGGGTTTTATGTGAATCCAAAATTCCACATGAATGACAATCTGCTTTTAGGTGTAAAATATGAAACGACAGCAATTGGTGCTGCCAATGATGATTTTTTGGATGTATCAAAAATTGTTTGTTACGCATCGACAATAGATTACTACGTAAGTACTAATAATTTACGGCCTTTTGCGGGTGTAGACATTGGAATTTATGAACTTGGATCCATTAGCAACACAATAATGAACAATACCGTAGAAATAGAGTTGGGGTCGAAGTTCGGGATTGCACCAAAGGTTGGTGTCAGTATTGGACATTTGGATTTGACTCTGCAGTACAATATGATTTTTGACCAGAACGAACGTTTTAACGATTTCAACCACACATCTGTTAAACTTGGATTCCATTTTGGAGGTGGCAAAAACTAGGATGCGGATGTATATGCAATTGCGTTAGGGATAGAAGTGATTACCCCACAGCTTTTTGTTTACGAAGCAATAAAATTAGCGAGGAGTAAAAACGGAAAGCCCGCCCCGAAGGGAAACGCCCTGAAAAGAAAATGCCATCTCAATCGGATGGCATTTTTTATACTTACAAAATTGTAATTCTTAGAATTTACGGAAACCAATTAATCGACGAACTTCCTCAAGAGTTTTAGCGGCACTCTCACGAGCTTTCTCTGCTCCATCCTGAGTTACTTTTCTTAGGTAAGCATCATCCTTAGAGATATCAAGAAAACGCTCTCTGATTGGTGCTGTAAAGTTGATGATATCTTCGGCCAACTGCTTTTTTAAATCGCCATAGCGTACTTCGCAATTGTTGTATTTACCACTAAAGAAATCATAAGTATCTTTGGTCGAAACCACATCCATTAAGGTAAATAAGTTTTGTATGGCTTCGGGCTTTTCCTGGTTCATTTGAGTTGGACCACTATCCGAAACTGCTTTCATTACCTTTTTACGAATCTCTTTTGGATCTTCGACCAAGCCGATTGCATTACCTTCCGATTTTCCCATTTTCCCAGAACCATCCAAACCAGGTATTTTTACAAATTCGCCGGTGAATGAGTATGGCTGAGGAATCGGGAAGGTTTCTTCGCCGTATGTGTTGTTAAATCGTTTTGCAAATTTCCGAGCCATCTCTAAATTCTGCTCCTGATCTTTCCCTACCGGGACTCTTTGTGCTTTGTGAATTAAAATATCTACAGCCATTAAAACCGGATAGGTTAACAAACCGGCATTCACATTCTCGGGACTTTTACGTGCTTTATCTTTAAAAGAAGTAGTTCGCTCCAACTCTCCCAAATAAGCATTCATGTTCATCAACAAATACAATTCAGGAATTTCAGGAACATCACTTTGCACATAAATCGATGCCTTTTCAGGATCGATACCGCATGCTAAATATTCGGCCAAAACACTTCTCACATTTGCGTGAAGATCAGCAGGAGTCGGATGTGTAGTCAAGGAATGCCAGTCAGCTATAAAGAAAAAGCAATTGTTATCGTTCTGCATTTGAACAAAATTCTTTATCGCTCCGAAATAGTTCCCCAGGTGTAAATTTCCTGTAGATCGAATTCCACTAACTACTGTATCCATGATCTGATTTTATTAATAGCTCAAGTATTGAGCCGTTTATACTTAAAAACTGTTTTAAACAGCTTCTTAAAAAATTATCTCGCAAAATTATGAAACGAATCGAACAAAAAAAATATTGAGGGCCCGAAATAGCGGTAATCTGCTAATATTAAAAAGATTTGTTCTTATTTGTCTTGCTTAGGCATTAATTATTTGCAGTGTAATCCATGCCCAAACAATATACCTGCACAATTTTCCTGCAGCCATAAAAAGGGCTACCCAAATAGGCTTGCTCCTCAATAAACCCAATCCCAAAGGAATAATATCTCCAACAACAGGCAAAAAAGCAAAAAAGGCCAGTGCACTTCCTTTGTTCTGAAGAAATAGTTTTGTTTTTTCGGCCTTCGCCTGATTTATGCGAAGAAATTTCTCGATCCACGTCCACTTGCCCAAATACCCTAAATAGTAGGTTAGCATGCCTCCCAACCAGTTTCCCAGACTTGCAATTGCTACTGTTACTGAAATATCGTAACCCGAATATACAAAAAGACTTAGGATCGCTTCGGAGCTAAATGGCAATATTGTGGCAGCTAAAAAGCTTGCAAAAAACAATCCCCAATATCCATATTCAAACAAATCTGCCATAGGGCACAAAGATAAAAAAAGATTCAAGTTTAAAGGAGAAAGGGAAAGGTACAAAGCAAAATCTGAATTTATTTCCATTTTACTTTTCAAGACTCAAACCACTTTCCCACTCTTCCAGACTTTTATTATATCTTTGTAAAAAAAATAGAAGATTATATATGGAAACTACAAGACAAAGCAAAGTTTCAAGATTGTTGCTAAAGGATTTAAGTGAAATATTTCAAATGGAATCGAGAAACCTTTTTGGTGGTAAAATGATTTCGGTTACAACTGTTCGAATTAGTCCTGATTTAGCACTTGCCAAAGTATACCTTAGTATTTTTCCTTCGAATGCAACAGAAGAGACTCTTAAGACAATTAAGATAAACACGAAAAATATTCGTAGAATTCTTGGTAATAAGGTTGGGAAACAACTTAGAATTGTTCCTGAATTGGCATTTTTTGTGGATGATTCGTTAGATTATATCGAAAACATCAGCAATTTGCTTTCTTAAATATCAATTTGCGCACTGCAAATATTACTTCTCATACATTATTGTAAGCATACTTGAACCTTCCCTTCCATATTGCAAAACGATATCTGTTTTCGAAAAAGAAACAGAACGTAATCAATGTCATCTCGATGATATCGGTTATTGGTGTTGCAATTGGAACGATGGCTCTGGTAATTGTTCTTTCGGTATTTAATGGTTTTGATGGATTGATTCGTGACCTGTTTGGAAGCTTCGATCCTGATTTAACAATTCTCCCAAGCACCGGCAAAACTTTTGTTCCCGATTCTACTTTTGAACAGATCAGGAAAATGGAAAATGTGGTTTTCTACTCCGAGGTACTGGAGGAAAATGCACTGCTTAAATATGGAAACAGACAACGACCCGCAATTATAAAAGGTGTTGACGAAGAGTTTACCTTAATGACTGGTATCGATACCATGATGGTTGAGGGTAAATTTCTGCTAAATAGTGGAAAACATCAATTCGCAGTACTTGGCTATGGTGTTGCTTTGGATCTTGGCGTTGGACTTACCTTTACGGATTACATTAAATTTTACGTGCCAAAAAGAAATGCAAAATTGGGCCTCAACCCAATGGATGCTTTCACTACCGAATATCTATATCCTTCGGGGTATTTTACCATTCAGCAGGATTTCGATTCTCAATACGTATTGGTTCCCCTCGATTTTGCCAGAAAATTATTCTCCTACACCAATGAGGTGAGTGGTATTGAGCTCTCCATTATTAATCAGGATGAAGTAGAAAATGTAAAGGAACAAATCCAAACTCTTTTAGGAGCTGATTTTCAGGTTAAAACCCGATTCGAACTCCACGATGTTTTATTTAAAATGATGCAATCGGAAAAAATGGCGATTTTCTTTATTCTAGCTTTTATACTAGTCATCGCCTCGTTCAATGTGATTGGTTCGCTAACCATGCTTATTTTGGATAAAAAAAAGGATATTGCAACTTTACGAAGCATGGGTGCTGAAGAAAAAACAATTCAGAAAATATTTTTACTGGAAGGTTGGCTTATCTCCCTGCTAGGTGCAACAATAGGTGTTGGCTTGGGCCTTACAATCTGCTTTCTACAAATAAAATATGGCCTTATTACCCTTTCGGGGAACGGAGCTTTCATTATGGATTCCTATCCTGTGGATGTTCATTTTACCGATATTTTTATCATCTTTACAACTGTTGTATCGATTGGATATGCTGCATCGCGCTATCCGGTTCGCTACATCACCAAACGTTTTCTGCAATTCAATTAATTTGAATTGTTAAGGATACCAAACTATCTACTATCCCGTTTAAATTTCTGAGTGGACAAATTGTCCATTTCAATAAGAACTTATTAAATTCAATTAAAATGAGAAAGATTATTGTTATTTGCTTTTTTGCATTTGGATTTTGCCTATTTGGCAACGCTCAGGAAACGGCTCTTACTTCGAAAGGAAAAGTTGTGATTCTTTATGAAAACGGCACCTGGAAGTATGCTGACGTAAGTGTTTCAGGGGAAACCCAAGCTCAGCAAACCGAAAACACCGTACTAACTGCAATTCAGGAAACTGCGATTTCAAATGAACCACTTGTACTTAAAGATGCTGAAGTTGAAAAAATCACTTTTATTGAAGGTGCAAGCGAAAAACTTCAAAAATATTTCAAGGATAAAAATATTGTTCGATGCGATTTTACTCTTAGCTCAAAAGAGGGAAAAGCAACGATTACAACCGAATGGAAAATTATGAACGGGGAAGCCTATTCGTACTTTGGCTATATTAAAAAGGAAGCTAAACTAAGCTTGGAATTACTTGGAGGGGAAACTGTTGATTTGGCTTACAACAATGAATTTGAGCCAAAGGAATTTAAAAAATATGGATTTTCCACCTATTCTGCCGAACTCGAATTAACCGAAGATCAGCTTGAATTGCTTCAAAACAAGATCGTATTGAAAGCCACCATGAACTGGAGCCGAAGAGCTGAAGAGTATCAGGTTGTTGATCCTTCCTATTTTATTAAAACAATTCCTCAAATTACAGAATAATTCGATCGCATGAAAAATATATTGATTCTGACTCTTCTGCTTTTAGGTACAATCAGCCAGTTAAATGCGCAATTAAAACTAATTACTCCTGAAGGAAAAGTGGTTCTGTTATTTGATAATGGAAGCTGGAAATACGAGGAAATTAAGAAGGCAGAAGAACCTGTTGTAAAAATCATATCAGCAAAAGAAATTGCCAAGCCAATAGTAATTATTGATGCTGAATTGGAATCAAAAACCGTAATTAAAGGCATCAGCGAAAAATTAAATAAATTCTCTGCAACAAATAATCAGGTTAAATCGGAATTTCAGCTTATTTCCAAAGATGGAAAAGTAATTCTAAAAACCAATTGGAAAATTATGGATGCCGAAGGATTTCGCTTTTTCGGATACATTACCAAGAAATCAAAAATGGTGTTCACCCTTTCAAATGGAGAGAACATTGAACTTCATTATGCAACCGATTTTGCACCTAAAGAATATCCAAAATACAAATTCACAATCTTTACGGCCGAACTTGAATTGAATGAAGATCAAATCCGAAAATTGCAAAATACATATCTGCAAAAAATGGAAATGTACTGGAGCAGACGAACAGAAAGCTATGCGGTTTTCAACCCCGACTATTTCGTGAAAGAACTAGCTAAAATAATCGAATAACAAAAAAGACGCTTTGAAAGCGTCTTTTTTACTATTATTCTATTCCGATTTTAATCAACGGTAGTCATACTTCCCCACCAGTTATTTTTCGGATCGAAATCTTTCTTTAAAAATTCTTTTCGTTGCCTTTCCAATCCTGGCAATTTCTTCTGCTCAACACTCTTTAGATATTCTCGCTCTATCTCTTCCTTATAAATTGGATCTTTCTCAGGATATTTGGCCCCAACACCATCTAAATAATTGAATAGCTCGGTATGAAGTTCTTTTACTTTCTCCGTTTGCAAACTTGCCAAATCATTCTGTTCTTCCAAATCGCTATCCAAATTGTATAACTCTTCGTGATTATCTTCATAGTAATGAATCAATTTCCAATTTCCTCTGCGAATCACCGACGATGGATCTCCACCCTGATTCCCGTAATGCGGATAATGCCAAATTAAAGCACGCTCCCCGCAAGTTTTCCCGTTTAGTAATGGAAGTAAGCTTATACCATCCGAATGCTCCTCAGGCCTTAGTTTTGCGCCAACCAAATCGAGTATGGTTGGATAAAAATCGGTGCCGGAAACCGGAACATCGCAAGTTTCGCCCCCTTTGGTCAAACCAGGAACTTTGATAAAATACGGCTCGCGAATTCCTCCTTCGAACTGATAGCCTTTTCCTCCCCGCAAAGGAAGATTCGAGGTTGAAAATGAGTCCCCTGCAGAAACACCTCCATTATCTGAAGTAAATATGACGATGGTATTCTCATCTAATCCCAGTTCTTTCAGCGAATTTAACACCAAGCCAACTGCATCATCCATTTGTTCTACCAATCCGGCATAAACCGGATTATCTTGAACCTGACGAATGGGTAAAAAATGACCCATTTTATATCCAGATTCCCCAATCCCATTGGCTTCTGCTTTATCTCGGTATTTTCCCCATTTCTCCTGACTTGTTTCAATAGCACCATGAACTGCATAAAACGACAAGTAGGCAAATACCGGTTGTCCTGATTTTTTTGGGTTGTTCTCGTTTAAAAAATTAACTGTTTCCTGAGCCAATCGCATCGACAGATTCTCTCCATCTTTTCCATCGGTAAGCTTTGGGTTTTGATAGGGTGAAAAATAACCGCCTCTTGGACCGCCTGCATCCCATCCACCTTTATTGATATCAAAACCATGATCTTCGGGCCATGAACCTTTCTCTCCCAAATGCCATTTTCCGGCGAAAAAGGTTTTATAGCCTTCCTCTTTTAAGGCTTCGGGCAAAGTAACATATTCCAAAGGCAACTTGTGGCGGTATTCGGCAGGCAGTAATTTGCTATGTCTGCCATGATCCCGCCATTTTTCTCCACTTGGAGCTCCAATCCAGTCGGTAATACCATGGCGTGCCGGAAATTTACCCGACATGATACTTGCACGCGATGGACTGCAAACCTGACATGCCGCATATCCATTTGAGAAAACCATTCCTTCTTTGGCGATTCCATCAATATTAGGAGTCTCATAAAACTTACTTCCCATGCAACTCATATCGTGATAACCAAAATCATCTGCCAATATGAATAAAACATTCGGCTTTTCCTGAACAGGTTCTTTTGCCATTTTGCAGCTTACAAGAAGTAAGCAAGCAACTAGTATTCCTATTTTGTTCTTCCACATATTCGAAAAATTTACTTTCTGAATCCATTTTGAGTAAGCACTTTTTCATGTACTTCAAAAGGATATCTAAAAATATTACTTTCTATTGATAATCAGGAGGGTTATTTTGTCATAAATAGGGTGCGTAAAGTTCAATTTTCACCTTTCAGAAACAAATTGGCATAAAAAAAGACGCTAATCAGCGTCTTTCAATTAATCATTGTCTATATGGAGATTGCCCCATTCCATAGCTATTCTATCTAATATTGGCATTAAATCGGCATAATGATTGGCTCTAAGCATTTCAATTCTGGTGTGCTTAAAATTCACCAACCCTTTAAACATACCTGCCATATGTCTTCTCATGTGCAAAATTCCACGTGGCTCATCAATCCACAGAATAGCTGCGTCAATTTGCTCTTTTAACATCTCAACTTGCTGTGCAACGGTCGCCGGCGGTAACAACTCTCCTGTGGTTAAGTAGTGTTTTACATCTCTAAAAATCCAGGGTTTTCCAACTGCTGCACGACCAATCATGATTGCATCAACTCCATACCTATCGAAAGCTTCCTTTGCTTTTACAGGATTTGTGATATCCCCGTTACCAATAATCGGAATGTGCATGCGCTGATTATTTTTGACTTCTCCAATCAAGGTCCAATCGGCTTCGCCTTTGTACATCTGGCATCGTGTTCGCCCATGAATGGTTAATCCTTGAATTCCTACATCCTGCAGTTGTTCTGCCAACTCAACAATTATTTTTGAATCTTCATCCCAGCCCAAACGGGTTTTTACCGTTACCGGGATATTCACTGCCTTAACAACAGCTTCGGTAATCTTGAGCATTTGCGGTACATTTCTCATCATTCCAGAACCCGCTCCTTTAGTGGCCACCTTACGAACCGGACAACCAAAGTTTAAATCTATGAATTCAGGATTAGCTGCCTCAACAATTTTAGCAGCCTCAGCCATTGGATCAACTTCCTTTCCATAAATTTGAATGGCAACAGGACGTTCCTCGTCTAATATGGTCAACTTTTTCATTGTCCTATTAACCGATCGCACCAATGCATCAGCCGAAATAAATTCGGTAAACATCAAATCCGCTCCATAGCGCTTGCACAAAACTCTAAATGGCGGATTGGTAACATCCTCCATTGGCGCCAACAATACCGGCCGTTCTCCTAAATCCAGATTTCCTATCTTCACTTTCTTTCTTTTTTTATCAGATTGCAAAGATAATAGAAAGTCTTAATAGTTTTGAAAAGTAAAAAGTCGAAAAGCCAAATAGTTTCACATACAGCAAAAAGCTTAAATAATGAATTCTTAAAATGCAATCTGTTGGCTCTTTCCCTATTTGTAAGCAATCCTTAACACTTGATACTTCATCCTTTACACTTGTTCCTTTAAACTTGACACTTTGTACTTGATCCTTTATACTTGAATCTTAATACTATTTACTATTTTTGTTCTTCAAATAAAAACAAAAGGTATATGCTAAAAGGATCGTTGAGTCATTACTCCCCACTATCACAATTAATGATGAGTTTACTTGTTGTGGTTGGTTCTTTTATGTTGTGCATGTTTGCCGGCAGTGTTTTAGCTTATCTTATTTTTGATGTTAATATCTTCACCGACGCAACAAGTCTGGATATAAATGGAGATTCAGTAAACCTTTCTGTTCTAAAATTTTATCAAGTCATCTACTCTACCGGAATGTTTATCATTCCACCTTTTATTATCGCCTATTTTGTGCATAATAAAATTTTAAGCTATCTGTTTTTAGACAAAAAATCTTCTGCTTCGCAATACATATTTGCAATTCTTATCATTGTTGTTGCCTTACCGGCGATTAATCTGCTTGCTGATATCAACTCTCATTTGCAACTGCCTGAATTTCTTTCGGGAGTAGAAGAATGGATGAGAAACAGCGAAGATCAGGCCGAAATCATCACAAAGAAATTTTTGGTGATGGAAACACCTTTCGATCTACTGGTGAATTTGATTCTGATTGCTGTGATTCCTGCATTGGGAGAAGAACTTTTGTTTCGGGGAGTTATTCAGCGCATCTTCTCGAACATGACAAAAAATGTGCATTGGGGAATCATTATCACCGCCTTTCTTTTTGCAGCTCTTCACATGCAATTTTTTGGTCTTTTGCCAAGAATGGCAATGGGTATTCTTTTTGGATATTTACTCGTTTGGACAAAAAGCTTGTGGGTTCCAATTTTAGCGCATTTGATTAATAACGGAATGGCAGTTTGCATGTCCTATTTCATCTATAAAGGCAAGTTGCCCGAAGACATTGAAAATTTTGGTGGTGATAATACAAGCGTATGGATTAGTGGATTTATCTCAATGATACTTCTTTCAATTCTGCTATTCAGCCTTTACGGATCGCGAGAAAGGCAAAATGAGTGAGTCTTCTTCAGCTTGTTTTACTTGCTCTAACTTCTCCTTTTCACCCTTGCGCCAAACGTAAACAATTCCATAATCCGAAGCTTTCCCTCTTTTCTCCTCATCCGACAAATCGGCAAATTTTGCCTCTACTTCGTTCCAAAGGGTAAGAATTAAACTATCTGCCTCAGCACGATACTCAGCCACCTTTTCCGAAAATCGATGTGTATTGTTTTGCAATATTTTCTGATCGTTAAATGCCTCCTTAAAATTCTCACAATTCACCCTTACCAAAGCAATCGAAGGACTGTAAATTGGATTCCCTCCCGTTCTCATTCGCTCCTGTTCTCCTTTCATCAATTTCTCTCCCCACTCAATAACTTTTGCATCCTGCAATAAGGACGGTGCCGCTTTCGAGCTGGTTTTCAATCCATAAAATTCCCGGATTTCAGGTTTCATTTCACCTCTTATTATTGTGAAATTTAGCACCTGAATAAAGTGAGAGACATACAAACGCGCCTTACGCAACTTCTCATTGTACTGTTTGCTTTTGATGGATTGCTGACTAAGTGCCTGACGATGATTACGAATTGCCAATTCGTAATGAGGTAAAAATGTCTCTACTTTCTGCAAAAGAACAAATGAAAATGCCAATTTAAAACGATTTGTTCTGTAGCTAATATCAAGAGCCGATTTTAAAGCACGAACGCGTGCTAAATCCGTATTTGGAAGTCTTCTGTATGGCATCTAATCTATATATAACAAATAATGTAGCTGTGGTTAATGCGAAGATACAAAAAATAAGAAATCGAAAAACGGCATTCGCACATTGGAGAAGTTGTTTTTTACCAAATCCTATTTAACTGATACCAACGTTCATTTATAGAGGAGCTACTTTCCTCAAATAATTTGACATATGTAAATTAATACTATCTTCCTAATCGTTTATTATACTAAACACAAACTCATAAAAACCCCACTTACATTTCTACTAGTATTGCTTAGTGTTCAATTTTCATTTTCGCAAAGAGATACGATTGTATATTACA
The DNA here is from genome assembly GCF_002356295.1 of Labilibaculum antarcticum. Lineage (NCBI taxonomy): Bacteria > Pseudomonadati > Bacteroidota > Bacteroidia > Marinilabiliales > Marinifilaceae > Labilibaculum > Labilibaculum antarcticum. Next base: position 2,029,568 of record NZ_AP018042.1, read on the forward strand.
AAAAGCACTCCCCAATTGCGGCATCGGAAGCAGCCGATCAACAAATCGTAATTCAACAAAAAAACAAGAAATCATCTGTTATGATGTCTTGTTCGTGGAATGATAATAAATGGAAAGTAGATAAAACGGAAATCATTAAGTTGAAAAAAGACGGTCGCTATAAAATAAGTAACAGCACCTCTCATTACGAATGGTCTTATAAAAAAATAAAAGATGGTTATGAGGTACAGGAATTTAACCACGAAGGCAAACTAATACACAAAGGTTTAAGCCGCAGCATGTTTCCACTGCATCGGGTTGGACAATGGCAAAATTTGCATGATGATAAAGTTGTTGGCATTAGCGTTTACAAGGAAGAAACAATGACAAAATCATACATTATTGCTGATGACAAACACTTACCAACCAACACCTATGCGAATGCCGACAGTCTGGCGATTTACAAAGATGGCGAGGAAGGATATTCGAAAGATCTTGCCAGAAGTCTTGAGTATCCCCGAATAAGTCAGGAAAATGGAATAACCGGCCGTGTTTTGGTTTTATTTGCCGTTGATGAGAATGGATCTCCATCTGAAATTCAGATTCTGAAAGGTGAAGATCAATACCTTAATCTAGCTGCTGCAACTGCAGTTAAAAGCTGTAAAGACTGGACTCCTGCCTTTAAGGCTGGCAAACCTGTGAAAGTTTACTCAATTGTTCCGGTTAATTTTAATTTACGCTAAGCTGTCAAATTCCAGAGCTACATAAAACACGCAAGCCAGCCTTGATCTGAAATCAGGGCTTATGGAGTAAAAGGATTTTTAATCCGCAAAAGAGGTCCTTATCTACTACTGACTTGAAACTTAAATAGATCTGTTTTTTTTTTGCAAGGAAGCTCAGCTAATAGAATTAAACGGGACTCATTTCTCTGGAAATGTGCCTAAAATCATTTTTTCGGAGCGTATTTTTTTGTTTTCCCCTACTCCTTGTGTAGACTTATTCTACACAACGGTCCACAATGCTCCACAAAAAGAAGTCCTTTTTTTCTTGCGAATAGTTTCACTCCGCTAGCCACATGATTTATTAAGCCCTCTTTTACAGCGATTTACATTACCTGTGATTAAATTCACATGCCTAATAAAGTCGATTGGTATCCTATTTGCAAGAATAACTAAAGTTAATTTTAAAACAATATTTTGCAGCCGAGGTAAATAAGCTGCAATCTAATTTTGAAACTTTATAATTTAATTTTTTTGATATGAAACGAAACATTGTTGCCGTTGGCGTATTGTTATTTTTTTCTGCTGTTCTTTTTAGCTGTTCAGAAAGTTCAGACAATAATCCAGAGAAAGATCTTTCTTTAGAACAATCGTTGAAAGAGAAGACCGCAAGTTTAAGTACTGCTGTGAATGAAATTACAAGTTCTAAAGGATTTGAGATCGTTACTATGAACGATCCAACTACCAAAACTGGTGTTGAAGGAGAAGACGATACTCGATTCTCAGCCAGTATCACTCTTGATGATGTAAAAGGTGTTTATGAATACAGTCCTGCTATACCTGCTGCAACTACCGAAACAAAAGTGGGCTACTGGATGATGAATATGTTTTCAAAAACAGGAGAAAGCGAAGAATTCATTGTTAAATTGCCTAAAGAAAAAGCCGGTAATCCTTGGAAATTGTACATGACTGAAGATACTGACAGCACATTGGTAAATGATTTTGTAATTACTACAACCGAGTACAACTACTCTTTCTCTATGGATGAAGATTTCCAGTTTAACAACTTGGTAAATTCAGCCATTACTGTTGAAGGTGAAGATGCTGGAGAACTATACATGAATTGGAATATTACTGCAAACCAGAATTTCAATTACGAATCGAAGTTTTCATTTCCCGATGATTATTCTGTTGGTGTTGAGTTTAAAATGGGCGATAACATTCAGTATGCTTACAACCTAAAAAATGGTGAAGATGTTCTTTTTAAAGAAGAGATGGAATTCGCTAAAGGCGATAGTGTAAATCAAGCTTCTTACGAATATAAATTGGCTGTTGGAGTTATCGAGATTGTTAAGAATTCAAATAGTGATTCTTATGTGGTGTACCGCGATGGTACAATGGAAGAAGGTGCTGTTATTGAGGTAATCAATAATAACGGATCTTCTACCGAAGCTGATTTTGCATTTTGTAGAAAAGGACTCGATTTAAAAATCACTTTTGCTGATGAATCTGTAGTTGTTCTTTCGGAACTATTAGGACAAGATACTCTTGACAAAATGGCCGAAATATTCAGCTCGATGTACGACATGTATTTTGTAAATCATGTAGTTAATAAAGTTGCTCACGAAGCACATTACATGAATCAGGCAGGAAGCTAATATCTGTTTAAACAATATTTGAATCCGGTCTAACGACCGGATTTTTTTGTCTCAACTCAATAAATTTTCAAATATGATGTTTAGATTGTCTATACTAATTTTCTTCACCCTATTACAATTCAATTTGCAGGCTCAAAAAAAGCAAGCAAGCATCGAAAAAGGGAAAGCCAGCTTCTATGCCGATAGGTTTGAAGGAAAACAAACTGCAAGTGGTGAAATATATCATCACAGAAACTTAACCGCATCGCATAAGAGCCTTCCTTTTGGCACTTGGGTTAAAGTGGTTAATCTGGACAATAAGAAGTCTGTAATCGTTCGTATTAATGATCGTGGGCCATTTACCAGGGGGCGAATCATCGATCTTTCAAAATCGGCAGCAAAAAAAATTGGCAATCTTAATAAAGGAGTATTTTCTGTTTCTGTTAAAGTTTATAAAAAAGACAAAAAAACCACTCGCAAAATGAGAAGAAAAAAAGAGCGTCACCCTTAGGTAACGCTCTCTATATTTGGATTACAGTCTAAATTAATCCTTAATTTTTGCTACTAAGAACTCACGGTTCAAACGAGCAATGTTTCCAATAGAAATTCCCTTAGGACATTCTACTTCACAAGCTCCGGTATTGGTACAGTTACCAAATCCCATTTCGTCCATTTTTGCAACCATGCTTTTTGCACGACGAGCAGCTTCAACTTTCCCTTGAGGAAGTTTTGCAAGGTGAGACACCTTAGCTGAAACGAACAACATTGCCGATGAGTTTTTACAAGTTGCAACACAAGCACCACAACCAATACAAGCTGCAGCATCCATTGCTTCCTCAGCATCATCCTGAGAAATTAGGATTGCATTACCATCAGGTACACCACCAGTGTTTACCGAGATGTATCCACCTGCCTGAAGAATTTTCTCAAATGCAGTACGATCTACAATTAAATCTTTGATTACTGGAAATGCTCCAGCTCTCCAAGGCTCAATAGTAATAGTTTCTCCTTCGGAGAACATACGCATGTGCAACTGACAAGTAGTGATATCATCATCTGGTCCATGAGCACGTCCGTTGATGAACAAGCTACACATTCCACAGATACCTTCTCTACAGTCATGATCGAATGCAATTGGTTCTGTACCTCCGTTAATCAACTCCTCATTCAAGATGTCAAGCATCTCTAAAAATGAAGTTCCTGTTGATATATTATTGATTTTGTAAGTCTCGAACTTACCTTGGGCTTTAGCGTTCTTCTGACGCCAAACCTTTATCGTTAGTTCCTTTAAAATTTTATCTGCCATAGCTTACTTGTATGAACGTTGAGTTAATTTCACATTCTCGAATACTAATTCTTCCTTGTTTAATTTAGGAGCCTTACCTTCGCCCTGGTATTCCCAAGCCGAAACATATGCAAAGTTCTCATCATCACGTTTAGCTTCACCATCTTCAGTAGTTGATTCCTCACGATAGTGACCACCACAAGATTCTTTACGATCCAAAGCATCGTAAGCCATTAATTCACCTAAATCAAGGAAATCTTCAACACGACCCGCTTTTTCCAATTCAATATTCATTGCATCGTAATCACCAGGAATACGAAGATCTTTATAGAAATCTTTACGAATTGCTTGAATCTCTTTGATCGCTAGTTTTAGCCCCTCTTCATTACGAGCCATTCCAATGTTTTCCCACATCACATTACCCAAACGCTTGTGAAAAGAATCTACGGTCTTAGTCCCTTTTATATTGTATAAACGAGTCATACGATCGGTAACTGCCTTTTCTTTCTTCACAAACTCCTGATGATTTACATCGATACGTGGAACCTGTATCTCATCAGCAAGATAATCACCAATTGTATAAGGCAATACGAAATATCCATCAGCCAAACCTTGCATCAAAGCAGAAGCACCTAAACGGTTCGCTCCGTGATCAGAAAAGTTAGCTTCACCAATTGCGTATAAACCAGGAACGTTAGTCATCAAGTTATAATCAACCCAAATACCACCCATTGTATAGTGAATAGCAGGGTAAATTTGCATTGGTAATTCATAAGGATTTGCTGCTGTAATTTTCTCATACATCTGAAACAAGTTACCATAACGAGCTTCAATAACATCCTTACCCAATCTTTCGATAGAATATTTAAAATCAAGATAAACTGCTTTACCTGTTTCGTTTACACCGAAACCTTCATCACATCTTTCTTTTGCTGCACGAGATGCAACGTCACGAGGAACCAAGTTACCATATGATGGGTATCTTCTTTCCAAGTAGAAATCACGATCTTCTTCAGCAATATCATTCGCTGTGATTTGACCTTTTTGCAATTTAACTGCATCTTCTTTTTTCTTTGGAGTCCAAACACGACCATCATTACGCAATGATTCCGACATTAAAGTCAGTTTCGATTGTTGTTCGCCATGAATTGGAATACAGGTTGGGTGAATTTGCACGTAGCAAGGATTCGCGAAACAAGCACCGTTTTTGTAGGCTTGCCAAGCAGCTCCAGCGTTACATCCCATAGCATTTGTCGACAAGAAGAATACATTACTGTATCCACCAGTTGCAAGTACTACAGCATGAGCACTGTGACGTTCGATCTCACCAGTAACCAAGTTACGAGTAATGATACCACGAGCTTTTCCTTCGATAATTACGATATCCAATAACTCGCTACGTTCGTGCATTTCAATTTTTCCTTGTCCGATCATACGATTCATAGAAGCGTAACAACCTAACAACAACTGCTGTCCGGTTTGACCACGAGCATAGAAAGTACGACTTACCAACACACCACCGAATGAACGGTTAGATAATGTTCCGCCATACTCACGTGCAAAAGGGACACCTTGAGCAACACATTGGTCAATGATCTCTCCACTTACCTCAGACAAACGATGAACGTTAGCTTCACGTGCGCGGTAATCACCACCTTTAACTGTATCGTAAAATAAACGATGAACTGAATCGTTATCGTTCTGATAATTTTTTGCAGCGTTAATACCCCCCTGAGCAGCAATAGAGTGAGCTCTACGACCTGAATCCTGATAGCAAAATGCTTTTACGTTGTACCCCATCTCTGCCATAGAAGCGGCAGCAGATCCACCGGCCAATCCGGTTCCTACAACGATAATATCTAATTTTCTCTTATTCGCAGGACTAACCACCTTAATGGCAGCTTTATGGCTTGACCACTTTTCAGCTATTGGTCCGGCTGGAATTTTTGAATTTAATACTGTCATAACCGTTTTTTATTAGTAGCAATTAAGCAAAAAAGTGTAAATACAAAGGAATGATTGTGAATCCGGCAGCAACAAAAATTGCATAGATGTAACCAACTTTTTCCAATCTTGATCTCCATAACTTATTACTTAAACCAACTGACTGAAAAGCTGACCAAAATCCATGAGCCAAGTGCAGTCCTAACAAAATAGCACCTACAATATAAAGTCCGGTATAAACCAGTCCCAAAGAGCCATTCGTAAATAGATTTTTCACCAACTGATAATCATCATGAACATTTCCTTCGATCTGAATAGGAATAAAGAAATGCAGTAAGTGCATTGCGATGAAAACCAAAACAAGACCACCCAAAACAAACATGTTTCGAGACGACCAGGTACTGCTTTCTCCCAAATTTTGAGAAGCATACTTCTGTGGACGGGCTTTCATGTTTTGAATGGTTAAAATTATCGCATAAATAATATGGATAATAAAACCACCAGCCAATACAGGCTGTAAACCAAAACGAATAACCGGGATAGACATGAAATGTGCTCCGGCATTAAACAGCTCACCTGTGCTGTCAAACATCAAAAAGGAGTTCAATATCAGATGTACTAAAATAAATAGTACAAGAAAAAGCCCTGATAAACTCATTATCAACTTCTTCCCAATAGATGAACTTAAAAAACTGCTCATAAGTTTAAAGATTTAATTAGACTGTTTTTTATAAACTTTACTATATTAATTCGCAAATGTAAATGCTCCTTATTGACGAAACGATATTTAGGAACATGTATAAATTATTTAGACTGATTCTACACCGAATCAAGTTCTTAATCTTACTGGATATTTACCAATTTAAATCTAGGTATAATTCTAATTTAAAATCAATTACAGAATAAATTCCTTATTTACTTTCCCCTAAAGTCCGCAAGTTATCAAATATTTGTATGTTATAGAACAAGGTTTTGAGATATTGTTTTAATTTAGAATCAACAAATTGTATCGAAGCTTAAATTTTAGCTGTAAAACACACTTATATTTACAGTATGGCTAAAAACCGAACTGAAATTTCTGTTTGGAACCCCAAACCCCTAAAGTGGACTTAAACAAAAGAATTTAAAATATACTTTCAAAAAACATGGATCAATTTTTACAATTTAAAAACTACAACTTACGATACAGAGATCAGGGAAAAGGAAATACCGTTCTATTATTGCATGGATATTTAGAGTCTCTGGAAACATTCCAATCCTTTGCTACTGACCTTTCCAGATTAGCGCGTGTAATTACTCTTGATTTACCTGGCCACGGATTATCCGACTTAAAAGTGAAATCGTGCAGCGTGGAAGAGATGGCTGAAGCTGTGAATAACTTAGCTCTGCATCTGCAACTCAAAAAGATCAATATCATTGGTCACTCGATGGGTGGCTACGTGGCTTTGGCTTTCGCCGATAAATTTAAAGATCAGCTTGAAAGTTTCTGCCTGTTTCATTCCTCGCCAAATGCGGATACGGAAGAAAAAAAGACTAATCGAAAAAAAGAAATTGAGCTTGTAATAAAAGGCAAAAAAGAACGTATTTGTAAGGCCAGCATCCCAAATACGTTTTCGAATAAGAACCTGGATAAATTTGCCCATGAAATTGAGCGGATAACTGAAATTGCATGTAAAACTTCCGATCATGGAATGATTGCCGCATTGGAAGCCATGATAAACCGACCAGACCGGAATCATATATTAAAGGCTCTGGACATGCCCAAAGTAAGCATTATGGGCAAGGAAGATAATTTTATTCCTTTGAAAGTCGCCGGAGAAATTGCCAGGGAAAATGGGTTGACACCTTTTGTACTGCAAACATCTGGCCACATGGGCTTTATTGAACAACGACAGGAATGTTTGCGGGAGGTGTTTCGGATTATTTATGAGTGCTAGGAATTGACGGTGATTGCACTGAAAGATATGGTTAAACTTGATCCATAAAAATTTAACCACAAAGGATACACAAAGTATTTTCACGAAGAACACAAAGTATCTTAAGTTTAAGTTGACTCAATCATTTGGTCTTTAAAATTAAGTAATAATCTGTCAAACTATTTCAGGATAAGACAGTAACATCCTGAATGATAGCACCCCGGACAACAGGAGGTTATTCCCGGACAAGGGTGAGTATCTCCCGGACAAGAAAAAGAGCTTCACGGACACAAACCAGGGTTTCCCGGACAAGGGGTGAGTCTTTCCCGGACAGGAAGTAAGGCTTCAGGGACAGACCTCAGATCTTCCCGGACAGAAATCCAGAACTCCCTTTGGGTCAGGAAATAGTCAAGTGTGGTAGTAAAGCATTAATAAAGGGGAATCGAACAGATTCCTCCAACGGCGAACCAATATCAGGGATTATGTCTGCCCTTATTGAAGATGCTTTTGAAAGTAAATTGGCATGTATCACTAACCAACATACCCTTATTACAAAAAGTAAAAATCTCACAATTGAATCGAAAATTCCTTTGTGAGACTTTGTGTTATCCTTTGAGTTTACTTTGTGGTTTAAATTTATTTTTCCCCATAAAGCAACTCATATTCTCTTTTTGTAGCTTCTGCATGCCATTCTTCCGGTATCACTGTCCAGTTGTTATTGCTCTGAATATCAACAATTCCTTCTTCTTCAATCCACTTCATTAAATAGTAACGTAAATCTTTGGTGGTTGAGTTTATGATACGAGTTGACAATTCTTTTTTAGTTAGCCCAGCACCTTCGGTTAGGTGATTTCCCCCGCCATTTCCCCTATAGGAATTAAGTGCAACGCGATACATTTTTGCCTCATCGAATGCATCACCATTTGTCATCTTTAAGATACTTACTCTTTCCCCATAAGGCTTTCTCAAATCTACTGTATAATCGATTCCTTCGGCTGAGCTGTAATTAAAGAACATCGTACTTAGCCTACTGCCCTTTTCTGTTGTCTTAATAAACAGCATCGGGTCACTTGATTTTCCCATCTGCTGAAACCAGTCGTTATAACTGAATTCCAAATATCCATGAATCTCTTTTCCTGTTAAACTCATCGTGTATAATAAATTCTCAAATCGATACAATTTAAACAAATCGCGCACCTGAAGTTCTCCCGAATCAATAATCGCATTAAAAGAGAGTGGTGAGGCAAAAGAAATATCGGCATCAGCTAAATCCAATTGTATGTTATGTATTAAATCGATAAAAGGAGAATCGCCAAACATGGCATCTTTTGTCGAAATACTTCTTTTAAAAGTCCCAACCGGACGCGAAACATAACTGCTCACCTCATCAAACAAAGGCTGAAAATGTTCAATATATTCCTTTGATGGTTGCAAATTCTTAACTTCAATCAATTTAGGCTCAAGAATTTTCGTATATCTTTTAGTTGCCTGATCCCATGTGAAATCGACAGTCACTTCTGCTAAAAAATGAGCTCTGCTTTGAGGATTTATCACCAAGACTTTCTCCTTATCCGGATTTTCCACCCAAATAATATTCTCCTGATGATCGTGTCCGCAGATCACCATATCAATACCCGAAACTTTTTCTGCCACAAGCAAAGACGCATTTTCAGGATTTACTTCCGTTTTTTCATGCTCTTCACCTGCTCCGGAATGCAACAAACCAATCACAAAATCTGGGTTCTCCTTCTCTTGAATAATCTTCATCCATTTCTGAGCCGATTCAATCATAGGTTCAAAATGCATTCCCGACCATATTTTTTCAGGCAACCATTTCGGAATGGCTGGAGTAATCAGACCTAAAACAACAATCTTAACACCTTTTTTCTCAATTACCGAATAAGGCTGAAAGTAAGGCTTTCCATCGGAGTTACGAACTGCATTTGCAGCCATCCAGGGAAATTGAAATTCTGTAACCAATTTATCGTACACCTCATGACCGGGTTCAATATCATGATTCCCAACCGTTGCAGCATCGTACTGCATAAAATTCATTATTTCGGCACATATATGTTTTGTCTCGGGTTTTTCAAAATTCGAATAGTAAACCAAAGGATCTCCCTGAAGAATATCACCATTATCAAGCAAAACAACTTCAGCATCCCCTTTTTTCCGCTCCTGATCAACGTAAGAATAAACCTGTGCCAAAGAAGAAGAAGTTTCTCTTTCTTCAACCAAATCATACTGAAACAGTGCCCCGTGAACATCCGAGGTCCCAAAGACTTTTAGTGTAACATGATCTGCCTTCGGAACTGCACACGAGCAGATTACAATTACTGCAACACAAAGTATATATATATAATTTCTTTTCATCTTTCTTTTTTTAAAGGGCTGATAAGATACTACTAAAATAAATACGGATATACTTAAAAATCTATTTCACAAAAAAAAAGGGCTCCAAATTATTTGGAAGCCCTATCACTAATGTATAAAAACTAATTGTTAAAATGCCTGTGTCCTTTTCCATTGCCGAAACCACGTCCCATTCCCGAATGACTTAAAAAAAGAGTTAATTGATCTTCTGTAAGTATCTTACGCATCTCCATTTTTTGATCAACTTTCATTTTGTCCAATTTATTCTGAATTCCAGATAAGCGATCAACATTTTCCATGATCAACTTCTTATCAATGTTTTCAGAAGTCATCAGGTGTTCTTGCTTTAGCTGCAATTCTTCCGCCTCATCTCTTAAACTTTTTGACTCTTTCATATGAGCAGTGCGAAATTCTTTCATTTGTCCCTTCTGTTCATCCGAAAAATTCATCCAATTGTTATTTTGTCGGCCTTGCTTCATTCCCTTGGCACCGGAACCTTTTCCGTTCCCATTTCCATTTCCAAATCTTTGCCCTTGTGCCATACCACCTTTATCGCACACAGCATCTCTATTCATTCGACCTTGTCCTTTTGTCATCCGGTCTTTTCCACCCTGTCTCATTCCCTTGTTTCTCGCTGGGCGATTTGCCATCATCACTTTCTGATCATCAGTAAGAACTGATTTTACATCCAATTTCATGGCAATCTGTTCTTTTCTTAGTTGACTTTTTAAAGCCGATGCTTTGTCAATATTAGAATAAATAGCCTTGAGATCGGGCTTCTCGGCCGACATCAATGTCTTTTGGTGAGCACGTAACTCGTTCAATTCATTTTTCAAATCCTTGGTTGCTTTGGCAAATTCAATTTTAGATTCTTTTATTTGCTCTTTTTGCTGATCGCTAAACTCGATCCCTTTTGGACAATCCTTTTTAGAACGCATATTTCTTTGTGCCTGCAAATCTGGAGCTCCCATACAAATCATTAAACCTGCAACTCCAATTACTGCGACCTTTGTCTTTATATTTTTCATGTTTTTTAATTTTGTAGTTCTAATTCATTTATAAGAACATTACATTCTCTTCGGTACTTTTTGTAAATCGATTACGGATTTTAGACTTCATCTTTTTAAAAAGGTTTAATTCATATTTTCACAAATAGAAAAAGACCCGCCAAATGCGAGTCTTTTCCTAAAATATTTTAAGCTGAAATTACTTAAACAATCCTTCTGCTTCCAGTAATGTTCTGTCCAGATCTTTAATGATTGGGTAAAACCCTTCATCGTCAATCGCGTCTCTTGCAATATATGCCTTCAACTGAATTTCAATTACATTTAAAGACTGAGCCAAACCATGAGAGTCAGGCTTTACTCCTTTATCTTTGGCATAAGCAACCAATTCTTTTACAATAGGCTGATGATTAATAAATGCAAGCACCGACTTGTAATCTTTCAATTCCAGCATTTCTTTGCGATGATCATCAACAAAAGAGAAGGCATACTGATAGATGACACCTTTACCTCTTAATTCTCTATAATAATCTGAATAACCTGAAGTATCAACGGGAATAAACACATCGGGCATAATTCCACCACCACCATAAACAATATTGCCCCCAGGTGTTACATATTTTAAGGAATCATTAAAATGAATTGAGTCTCTCTTTTCAAATTCCCCATTCAAAAAACGATGATTCAGATCATTGTAATAATCTTCTTTCCCATTCGCGTATGATTTCTGAATACATCTGCCTGTTGGAGTGTAATATCTGGCAACAGTTAATCTCAGTGCCGATCCATCAGGAAGACGTCTCTGCTCCTGCACCAATCCTTTACCAAATGATCTGCGACCAACAATTTTACCTCTGTCGTTATCTTGAATCGCACCAGCAAAAATTTCACTAGCCGAAGCAGAAGCCTCATCAATTAAAACCATTATCGGAAGATCCTTAAACTGTCCTTTTCCATTTGACATGTAATCCGTTTTAGGCTGAGATTTCCCATGCGTGTAAACAATCATTTTACCTTCATGCAAAAATTCATTGATCATATTTGTAGCCTCGGAAAGATATCCGCCAGTATTACCTCTTAAATCCACAATTAATTGCTTCATCCCTAAGTCCGATAATTTTTGAAGACCTTCGGAAAATTCGAAATAAGTTGTTGCCGCAAATCGACTTACCTTAATGTATCCTGTTGTATCGGAAATCATATAGGCAACATCAACACTAGCCACAGGAATAGATCCTCTTAGCAGCTCCTTATCTATGATCGCCTTTTCGCCTCTGCGATAAATTCCAATTTTCACCGGAGTTCCTTTGGGCCCTTTTAAACGATCAATAATATCGCTATCAGTCATTTTTACCCCGGCAACAAGTGAATCATCAACCATAACGATTCTATCACCCGCCTTTATACCGGCAATTTCTGATGGCCCACCAGGAATAACTTTTACAATTGCAACAGTGTCCTGATACCTAATAAATTGAACTCCAATTCCTCCAAAATTCCCTTTCAAATCTTCGTTTACACGTTGTAGATCTTTGGCTGGAATATATACGGTATGCGGATCCAAATCTTTCAATATAGCCGGAATGGCCTTTTCAACCAGGTCCACGGAAGATACTGTATCTACATAATCTTCCTCAATCATATCCAATACGATATCCAATTTATTACCTGAATTCTGCAATTGAAAAATTCCAGGATCAACACCTGTTCCTTTTTGAAAAACCGAGTTCAACATCATCCCCAACACCACGGCACAAGCCAAAAGTATTGGAAATAATACTGTATTTTTACTATTCTTAATTCCCATGGAAAATATTTTATATCTATTCTATTATATTTACATACTTCACTTCAATCCCTGCTCTTTCCAACAATTCCTTCCCTTCAGTACTATGATACTCTTCCGAATAAACAACCCGAACGATACCCGCCTGAATAATTAGTTTTGCGCACTCGATACAAGGTGTAGCCGTTACATAGAGCGTGGCATTTTCACTGCTATTGCTTGATTTTGCAACTTTGGTAATTGCATTGGCCTCTGCATGTAGCACGTAAGGTTTCGTTTTGAAGTTTTCATCCTCACAAACATTCTCGAAGCCAGAAGGTGTTCCGTTGTAGCCATCCGAAATGATCATCTGATTTTTCACAATTAATGCACCAACCTGCCTTCTTACACAGTAAGAATTTTCAGCCCAAATCAACGCCATTCTTACATATCGTCTATCTAATTTATCTTGCTTTAGGTCTAAGTCCAACGGTTTCGCATTTTGCATACAAACTCTCTTATTTAAAATGGTTCAAACAAATGTATAAAAATATATTGGGAGAACTCCTCTTGCTCAGCACAGAATCAAGTAAATTTGGCAACACTCCCCTGACATTGAAAATACAAGCTTTCATGGCCAAATAGAAGCCGTTGGTCAAAATCCACACATACACCCAGAACTAGCTCCCAAAGTCCACTAAACCAGTACACTAACACCTAATCAAGAGCTGTTAACAATTTTAAAACATCAACAATATATAGAATTACATGCATTTCCTATAGATTTTCAGTCAGATAAAGATACGTACTGAAAACCAAGTATTTCTATTCATTTTATCAAGATATCAAAAAGCGAACAATTGAATTGTTAATATTTATTAAAAGAACATATTTTGCATCACCCAATTTCAAAACGAACAAAACTACAAATACAACAGAGGAATACTGTAATCCACACAAATAAATGAGCCAGATTTACGAACAACATAGATATATATTACTTATAATCTGCGTCTTACTGATCATCACTCCCATGTCGGGATATTCAGAACTCATCAGCAATCAAAATGTATTAACAGCTATTCCCAACAATTCGCAAACAGTTACCATCGATAAAGAGATAATTTGCGAGGGAGAACTTACTCAAATTCATGTAACACCAACTGAAATTGGGGTAAACTACCAACTCCAATCAGAAGAAACAACTATTGGAATTCCTCAAGCTGGAAATGGTTCTGAGATCCACTTTACCATTACGCCAAGCAAATCAACCAACTATCAAATAGTTGCCACCGATGATTCAACTTTAGAAAGCACTACTTTATCGCAAACTACAAGTATTGAAGTGATAAGCGCACCCATCAATGACATCGCGGTTAGCATATCCGAAAAGCAAATTTGCATTGGGGAAAATACTACTATTTCTTTAAGCACAAGCGAAACGGGTGTTAGCTACCAGTTGTACGACAAAACATCTATGCAAGGAGATTGCATTCAAGGAACCAATTCCGCCATTTCTTTTCCTGAATTCTCTCCTTTTCGCTCTGTACCTTATCACATCGTTGCAACCAATAACATTTGCGCTTCGACCTCCACACTTAACCAAACTGCCATGGTTTTAGTTGGTCTCTCACCAGAAGATCATTTACACCCAACCATCGATAAGCACACTATTTGTAAAAACGAGGAGGTTGTAATTTCGTTAACACCTACGGATCCAACGGTTAGCTACCAACTATATGATGGAGACACTCCTATTGGTGCACCTTTATATGGTAATAGTGAAGACTTGAATTTTGAACCAACCACTCCCATAGCATCAACAACCTACAGAATTGAGGCTCTGGGGAACAAATGTTTAAACCCGGTAGATATTAGATATACGGTAAATATTGATGTACACAATCCTCCTCAAACGAATCGTGAACTTCTTGTCGATCGTGAGAAAATTTGCATTGGAGAAGAAGCAATCCTGTCTATTAAAAATAGTGAAAATGGCATTTTTTATCAACTACATGATGGAAGTAATTTTCTGGAACCAAACATCATTGGCAATGGAAACACGATTGATTTCCCATCCATTGCTCCATTAAAACGTTCACAATATCAGGTTTATGCACATGAAACTGTTTGCATAGATAAAATAAGCTTAAACAACAGTCAACAAATAGACATATTTGATATTCAACCTTTATCACTAGAAAATTTCGTTACCCCATCAGAAATTTGCTTAGGAGAACTTGTGGATATTGAACTTCCAACTTCAATTACAGGAATTGAATATATTTTACATGATGGAAATGAAGAGATTGGCAGCATAACAAGTTCGGGAAAAGCTGTTGTTTTTGAGAAAATTCTGCCCAGCGAACAATCCAGTTACAAAATAACAATTGGCAATTGTGTAGATGAATTTATTGGCTCAAAACCAGAAATTGTGGTTCATAGAAATCCAAAATTACAAATTCTTAGCAAAGATGCACGATACGGGAATGATGGACAGCTCACAATTAGCACTTCCGATGGAACAGCTCCTTACAAATACATTATTGATCCCGGAGAAACCTATTCAACCGAAGCTGAGTTATTGGAATTAAATAATTTAGCGATTGGGACTTACCAAATACTTCTTGTTGATGGAAATTATTGCCGGTCATCGGATGCTGGTCAACTGGTAGAAATACATCTGGAAGATGGCAAAAAAGTCATTGTAGGTAATGCACTTACACCTAACGGAGATGGGATAAATGACGAATGGCTTATTCAATTCGAGCCTGATTTAACGGCACCCGAAGTATTTATTTTCAACATTTACGGACAAGAAATTTATCATTCTAAATCTTACCAAAACAATTGGAAAGGAAGTTATAATGGATCGGTTTTGGCCAATGGTGCCTACTACTATTTAATTGATTTTGAATCGGAAGCAATAAAACCAATTAGAGGTACATTATCAATTCTTGGCAATTAGTAAACGAATATATCCTTGTAAAAAGAAAACTGTTTATGAGAACCCAAGTAAAGCTTATAACACTAATTATTATCCTACTAGCCATTGCTGATTTTTCTGCAAAAGCTCAACAAGTGCCTTTACTTGATCAGTACTACATCAATCCTGTTGTGTACAATCCTGCAGCTTCAGGAGCAAATGGATTGTTCAATTCCTACCTTATTCGAAATCAAAAATTCATGGGCTTTGACGGTGGTCAGGTAACCCATGTATTTACAGCTGATGCAGCATTAAAGGATGGTAAATATGGCGTAGGCCTTAATCTCACCAGCGATGGTGTGGGGATTTTTAATAATACCCAAGCTTTACTCAGCTATGCATATCGCTTAAAATTTGCAGACAATCACAATCTCCGATTTGGTATCTCTGCCGGAGTTTCAGATTTCCGAATGGATATGTCTGGAATTGTAGCAAATTCGAATGACCCTTACTTACTAAACAACAACATTAAAAGCACCAAGTTTATTGCTAATTTGGGTGTTTACTACAGCTACAATAAACTACTACTTGGAATCACTGTTCCTCAACTACTCAACAATTCCATATCAGAATCAACAGACGAAAAACAAAGCTCGTACAAATTAAACAGACAGTTACTGATAACAGGCGGATATAAATTCCCGCTTAAAGCGGTTAAAAACCTTAGCATATCTCCATTCCTGCTGCTTAGATACGCCAATAACACGCCAATTCAATACGATGTTAATGTTATTGCTGATTTAAAAAATAAAGGCTGGTTTGCTGTCAACTATCGTGATGAATTCTCGGTAGGTCTTAACTTGGGCGTAAGAGTTCTTAAAAATTTCACGATTGGATATTCTTATGATATTGGCATTCAAAATTCTGGCAGATACTCATCCAACAATCATGAATTCTTACTTGGATACAACCTGCCCTTATCTTCAGACAAAAAACCCAATCGGATTCTAAACAATGATAGCAATATATTAAAAACCTTACTGGCCGAGAAATACAGAAAGATTGATTATTTAAGAAAGGCATTGGAAGAAATGGAAAAGAGGGACAAACAGTTAGACCAAGACAGAGATGGAGTGGCTGACGATATTGATCAATGTCCTAATACTCCTTCCTACTACATTGTTGATGAAACTGGTTGCCCAGTAGATTCTGACGAAGATGGAATCGTGGACAGTGAAGATCTTTGTCCGGAAATACCAGGAAGTTTTGAAAACAAAGGATGCCCGGAACAAAAAGAGGAGAAAATTGAAATGGAGACACATTTGGAAAATATATATTTCTCCTTTAGTAATTTTACAATTACCCAATATTCAAGAAAAAAACTTGCTGTACTAATTACCATCCTGCAAAAGAACAAGCACTACACACTTAAAATGCATGGACATACCGATGATATTGGTTCCAATAGATCAAATGTAGAATTGGCCTACAAACGCCTTTTAACAGTCAAGAACTATTTGGTACTAAACGGTATTCCCGACAATCAAATAATCGTGGTTCCTCATGGTGAAAGTTTACCAATTGTGGCAAATACCGACAGCAAGAGTCGTGCAAATAACCGAAGAGTTTCTTTTGAAATATTCAATTATCAATAACACGATACTTTACACCACAATAAAAGCCCTGTTATTTTACATCAACAGGGCTTTCTTATATATTGTATTGAAAATTTCTACTTGAAGAGAAACACTTTTATTTCCTGAGAACCTGGTCGTCCTATGATATTTTTAAGATAATCATGAGCCTCATTTAAATTTCCGCCTTTCTGTATGTATCCTTTTCCCATTGGCATACATACTCCCCATGCTCCACTCGGACTACAATCCTCAAAATCGGTAACCTTAACAAGTGTATGAACACCTACAGTGATAATGCATGTTGAATAATTTTTAGCCTCAGCCAGAACTTCAGCAACATTCTCCTTAGTTAGATCAATTGCCTTATCAGCCTTCTTAGAAGCCAGCTTATTAATTGAGAAAATTGGTTGCCTTACATCAACATCACCAGTATCCAATTGAATGGTTCCTTTTAGAAATTCTTTTAGCACTTCAACTTTGGTATTCTGAGCGCTTAAAGCAAAGCCAAACAAGACAAAAAATATAAAAATAGATTTCTTCATGGTCTAATTTTTCAAATTTAATTTGATGAAATTTACTTACAAATCTACTAAATATGTATACTATTCCCATAATAACAGATTAATAAAACTTAATCTGTTTAGTATCAAAATGCCAAATGCCATCAAATTAAATAGGTACACAAAAACTATAACACACTATTTAAAATGAAAAAAGTCTGGGCATCACACCAGACTTTTTCACTAACCACTAATTACTAACCTAAATCTTTAATCTATGAAAAAACTACTTACTAGCTTTATTCTCTTTAAAGATAAAAAAAAGAAGTGTTAAGAGCTTGAAAAAGAAGTTAAAGAAGCTTAAAAAGCTCTTGCGCAATTTGTCTGGTAAGACGAACGGTGGGTAAAAAAAAAGAAACCCGGTGTTCGGCCGGGTATCGATTTATCTAAAATCCTAAATCTAATCTACTAATCTATGAAAATTTAATCTTTACTCTCTACAAACAAATATAATTCAAAATGAAGTTAACAGATTGGAACAAGTGTTAAAGAATACTAAAAGTAAAATCCGTAAAAAAAAGATGGATCACCTATTCACCTTTATAATTCTAAAATGGATACATAGGAACTCCATCTAAAGGATTTTGAGGGTATTTCAGACAAAGTTCAACTAACACATCTTCATGTGTTACACCAACGTTCATTACCGTGTCATTTCCGCCATAATAAATAAATATTGTACCATCCTCATTACGATGGGCACCACAACAAAATACGACATTAGGAACATGTACATACTCTTCTTCTTTCGTTTTACAGTCAGCTTTAGTGGGGAAAAGAATCGGAATATTGGACACCTGAACTTTTTCCGGATTTTTCAGATCATGAAGAGCAACACCCAAAGTATAGGGATTACCATCCATGGTACCTCGCACCCCATGAAAAATATTAATCCATCCATATTTTGTTTTAATGGGAGTTGCACCCGGTCCTATTTTGCTCCCAAATGTACTTGGCCCTCCAGCCTGTCTCATTATTGGCTCCTTTGTTAGAATCCAATTATTACTGAACAGATCTTTATTGCACCCAATTTGAATCTCTTTAAAAACACCGCCAGTATGATCTTCAGTATGATCATTCGGACGAAAAAGAGCATAATACTGGTCATTAATTTTCTCAGGAAAAATTACGACATTCCGCATATCCACATCCATTAACGGACCATGCCTTACAAATGATTTAAAATCCTGAGTTGTAATCAACGAAACCCGAACCTTATCTTTTTCCATTGCGTGATAGGCGCTATACGTAATAAAATAAGTGTCTCCGATACAAGAAATCCTTGGATCCTCTGCTCCTCCGCCTTCATTTTCAATCAAGTTATTCTTATTTGTTCCTTCAGCAAATACATCCTTATCGTTACAGGGTTTTATACTTGGTTCAGGATCAATCGCCCAATTGTTTATTCCATTGCGACTGCGAGCAGTACCAATCACCGAAATTCCATTTCGAAGGTGTGATCGAAACAACATAATCACCTCATCGTTATAGAATGTAATGCCTGCATTGTGTACCGTGATAACCTGGTATTTTGGATCTTTCCAAACACGATTAACATCGTCACAGCTAATAATTGGGTTGCCAGGATATCTGGAAACGGGTTTGTTTAAATCAACTTCCGTTTCCCAGTCAATAATGTGTAAATTCCTCTTGCAAATTTCCATAAGTCTATCTTTTTTAATGGCTCAATCCATATTTATTGTCCTACAAATAAAATCCTAATAGCTCACTCGCAAGTATACACTACTACCATATCTGTATACTTTACTCCCTAATTTAGTGAAAAAGAGTATAACCTCTAAAATAGAATGACTTCACCTTGTCAGCCTATCGGTAATTTATTACTTTTCCTAAAAAAACATGCTAAGGGTTTTTACTTGGGGATTAATACTGATTCTATTTCTTACTGGTTTTAAAGCCAGCAACTGGAGGCACAATCAAATAGGAAGTATTGAAGGACTATCCAATAGTGCCGTAACTTCATCTTATCTGGATTCGAAAGGATACATGTGGTTTGGAACATGGGATGGATTAAATCGATTCGATGGAAGCAATATAAAAGTATTCAAACCCAATACCTTTCGCAAAAATACAATCAACAACAATATCATCAGAAGTATTCTCGAAGATCGATTCAATAATTTATGGATCGTTACTGAAGCCGGCCTCAACACCTATGATTACGTGCAAAATACGTTTACTTCCTATCTTGATAATATTGATTGTATAGAATATCGGGAAGAAAGCTATCGGGCCAGTCTCGATGCCGACTCGGTGATTTGGTGCAGTAAATACAATTATGGCATCTGTAAATTTGACTACGAGAAGAAACAATTCTCTGCCCCCATTCAAATTTCTAATCAGGAAGATATTACCAAAAAAACAGTTGGTTTTGCATTTACATCCAATGAACAACTATGGTGCTTATCAGAAGAAGGAAATGCCTATGAATTGGAACACAGAGACACATGGGAAATCACAAAAACAATTCATTTAAGCAGTAAATACCAATTCGATTCTGATAAAAACTGGTTTTACAGCTACCACAACAAACTCTTTCTTTTTGTGAGCTTAAACAACGGAGGACTTCTATCTATTAATCTAGAAGACGGAACAATTCAAGAAATTAAGTCACATCTCACTCCCTTTGCTGTCACCTCTCTATCGACAAGCTTAAGTGGTGAATTTTTATGGGGTGGTACCGATGAAGGCAAAGTATTCAAATTGGATCTGGCCGAACAAAGCCATATATCACCATTGGAAATATCTGAAAACAAAAAAGTTAAGATTTGGTCGATTACTCAAACGAAACCAGATCTATTGTGGATTGGTACCGACGGAGATGGAGTTCACAAATATATCACAGAGGGAAATTTCTTTGAATCGATAAAAAAAGGGAACCTTTCGGAAGGTAAATTAAACCATAGTATTGTTAGAGCTACACATGAAGATGAAAGCGGAAATTTATGGGTTGGAACCCGGGGAAATGGATTAAATTTTATTCCAGTAACTGAAGCTCCTACAAAAGTTTTCGATACCCAAAACGGACTTTCGAACAATGCCGTGTTGTCCTTAGGCAATGATTCTTACAAAAATATCTGGATTGGTGTTGATGGTGAAGGAATTGACATGTTTGAATCCAAAACTGGAAAGATTTTACACTTTCCAGATGATTTTAAAAATACGTCAGGCATTAAATTAGGATCTGTTTATTCCATTTGCCTGGATACCTTTAACGATTTATGGATAGGCACGAGTGGTTATGGTTTGTTTCGTTTGAATATTGAACGAAAAAAGGATGGAAAATACCAAGTATCCAATTTTAGTCACTATAAAAGTAATCCTCTCAATAAAAACGGACTAAACAGCAATATAATCTATTCCATAGTAGAGGGAGAACCCAATATCCTTTGGATTGGTACTCGTGGTGGTGGCCTTTACCGCTTAAATACAATTTCAGAAAAATTCGAGGCTTTCAGAAGCAGCTCAAATAATCTTAAATCCTTAATAAACGACGATGTTTTAAGCCTGTGCAAATCGAATAATGAGACCCTGTGGATTGGCACCAGCGGAGGACTTGACAGATTAAACCTATCCACTTTTCCTTATCAGTTTACTCACTACACAGAACAAAATGGATTGCCAAACAATACAATCCACGCGATTCAAACAGATCAAAACGATAATATTTGGGTAAGCACAAATAATGGATTGACAAAACTAGACTACAAGGGCAATCAAATACGCAGCTATTTTTATTCAGATGGATTGCAAAGCAATGAATTTACTGATGGGGCATCGTGTTTTGGCACATTAACAGGGAAATTATATTTTGGTGGTGTAAACGGCCTTACTTATTTTGATCCGAATAAAGTTACGGATACAGAATATTTCCCAAGGCTCGCCATTACAAGGTTTTCTGTATTTAATGAAACGCAGAAAGAGAAGAATCCTATTCCCTTCTACATCGACATGTCGGATTCATTACACTTAAACTACAACCAAAACTTTTTTAAATTTGAATTTACCACACTAAACTTCCATAACAAACAAAAGTGCATGTATGCCTTTAAGCTGGAAAATTTCAATAATGATTATACCTTAATTAAAAAAGAAGGTGAAGCAACTTACACCAATGTTCCACCTGGAGATTATATATTCAAAGTTAAATGTACAAATGAAGATGCTATTTGGAACCCAGAGACCCGTGAAATAAAACTGACAATTCATCCTCCTTTCTGGAAAACAACATGGGCCTATTTTTCCTATGTCATCATTACATTTATGGCTATATTTTTATTCATCTTTTTTCTTCTTCGCAGAACAAAAATGAGGAATAAATTAGCAATTGAGAGGTTGGAAATTCAAAAAACCAAAGAAATAAACAATTACAAATTTCAATTCTTTACTAATATTGCTCATGAATTTAGAACTCCCCTTACCTTAATTATGGCACCTGCAGCTCAACTTATGGATCTGCACCCAAACGACAAAGAAATTTCTCCTTACGTAAAATCCATTTACAACAACTCAACTCGTTTATTGCATCTTATTCGTGAATTGATCGATTTTAGGAAAGTGGAAACCGGCCATTTTAAATTGCGAGTTCAAAATTACGACCTTACTGATTTCACAAGAACAATTACTGAGGCATTTACTCAATATGCTCTCGAAAAAGAAATTCAGTTAAAATTGATCGACAACTCAAAAGATATCATTGGCTGGTTCGATAATAATATTCTGGAAAAGATATTACTGAACCTTATTTCAAACGCATTAAAATATACACCACAAAAAGGAAGTGTTAGTATCGAATTAATACATCAACAAAAAAATGCAATCATAAAAATAACAGATAACGGAATTGGAATCCCAACAAAATATCAGGATAAAATATTTGACCGGTTCTTTCAAAATGCAAACTCTTTACCTAAAGAAAAAAGATTTTCAGAAAGTGCCGGAGTTGGATTGTCATTAACCAAAAGCCTGATTGAACTTCACAAAGGAAGTATTCAATTGGAGAGCAAGCCCAATATTGGCAGTTGCTTTACAATTTCAATTCCCATCTCGAAAAGTCAATACTCAGACAGCGAAAAACAAACTGAAATTGTAATTGATGAGAGTAGAATAAAAGATAGAGCGATTGAAGAGATAATGGGGTTGGAAGTGGTCTCATTTTCAAACAAAGCAACTGAAACTTCTGCGGACGAAAGCAAGAAACACAATATTCTGGTTGTAGATGATAATGAACAGCTTCGAAATTTAATCTACGACATTTTGCATCAGGACTATTCTGTTTTACTGGCAAAAAATGGCATTGAAGCACTTGATAAAATAAATTCCAATGATGTTTCGGTTATTGTTAGTGACATTATTATGCCGGAAATGGATGGACTGGAATTATGCAACACGATTAAAGAGGACATTAATACCTGTCATATTCCGGTTATTTTATTGACTGCAAAAGGAGAACTGGAACATCGAATTCAAGGAATAGAATCGGGTGCGGACAGTTATATTCCAAAACCATTTGATCCCCGCCATCTTAAGGTTCGGATTCGAAAATTAATTGAAATGCGAAATCAGGTTCGAGATGCTTTTCAATCGGTTCAAACTGTTTCGGTAAAAGATGTTTCGGGACTATACAAACGAGATGTGAAATTTGTGGATAATTTGCAAAAATTTGTGGACGATAACCTTGATAAAACCGAATTAAACGCCGACCTATTGGCTGATCAACTTGCCATGAGTAAAACCCAATTATACCGCAAGATTAAAGCTGTTACAGGATTCACTCCTCATGGATTCATTCGTAATTTCCGATTAAAGAAAGCGGCATCTCTTCTCCTGGAATCTTCTTACACTGTCTCGGAGATAATCTATGAAACAGGATTTAATAACCGAACCTATTTTTACAGATGTTTTAAAGAACTTTATGGTGAATCGCCTACCGATTACAAGAAAAATATCCTCAACGATACCAATAAGGAAAACACCTGAAGACCATCGGCAATAGTATCAAAAAGATGTCCTCAATATCACATTTGATATTGAGGACATTTCGTTTAAATAATTATTAATAACGATTCTCTATTTTTTAAAATCAGGATCCATTTCTGGAGTTCTAAGTCCAGCAACCTCATTAGCCATAAGAATAAAAACGTTCCAGCATAATCCTCGGGTTGATGGCCACCAAGTATCTGTTGTCTCCCATTTTGTCGGAATAAATTCTTTGGAATAAGGCCATTCCGGATTGAGATTGATTTCTGCCCAAGCTCTGTTTTCCATAAGTGCTTCTGCTTTTTTCCATCCGTGCCTTAAACCTACAACATATCCACAATATTCCGCACGCATCCAACTTCCACCGTTGTAATACATCCCATCTCTAGCTCCATTTTTATAATTAGACACTCCAAACTCTCTAAATGGCTGATAGTCTGAAGTTAAATAAGCATACCCCTTTTCATCATCCGTTAATCTAATACAAACCGGAGCTGTTGTTCCATATTCTGGATAAGGTGAATTTGAAACTTTATTAAGAATTGGTGTTTGTTCAAGATGATTAATTACCATCTCATCAGTTAACATGGGTCTATTAAACAACCACAAAGAAAAAAATTCTGGTTCTAAGTCGGTGAAAGTAATGATATCTGGATATTCTTTATCAAATACCATATGCTTTCTTGTTGTATCATAAAAGTCCAAATATGCTTTTTCAGCTTTTTCCAAATATGAATCTGAAATATCATACCCCAACTCTTTAATAGTGCGAAGCGCAATAGCGAGCATTCCTTGATTTACTGCTAAATCACTTGTTTTTGGATTGTATTCATTAATATCAATTTGGCTTAATGTAAAATGAGAAGCGCATATCCCATCTCTATTCTCATCAAACTCATTTAACACATAAGAAACCGCTTTATCAATTTTCTCTTTAGGAAGGCTTACTCCAAAACGTCTTTTATTCATCATTGCCCAAATTAAGAATTGAATAGTTGCTTCGTTATCTTTAAACTCAACAGTACCCATATAAGGCGTTATAATGGTGGCTATGGCTCCTTTTTCGTTTTGAGTTTTTGCCCATTGTTCCCATATTTCAAGATTCAATTCTTTATTATAACTTGAAACTATTGAAAAAAATGAATCTCTATTGTACATGTCGGGTGCATAATTCATATTAGGCACATTCAAAGGTGTAAAATCATTTATAGAAGTAATCCATGTTAGCATGTTGAAATTTGAGTACAACATCTTCTCTATCAGAGTTCCTTTAAATCCTTTCCCTTCTGCGAAACGAGATTGTGAAGAAATTACAAAATCGTGATGATTTACCCAAGGCTCAACAAAAACATAGGTGGTTTTAGTTACCTTTTCTCCCATATTCATTTTATTGTAGGGTTGTATTAAAGGTTGATGTTCTACAATCTGCAAGTCTTTAATTTGAATGGAATATTTTGCTCCAGATTGAGATCCAATAAACATAGAAACACTATCATGCTGAATATAAGGGACCATTATACTTCCTTTAAAAAGCGTCCAGTCATTTTCTTGTATTGGAAATTGGTCAATGTATTTAATACCATGTTCCAATTCCACTGTTTTTATACCATTCTTATTCCTAAAAAGTTTTACGGCTATTGGAGAATTTCCTTTAGCCAAAAAAGAAATTGTGTATATTTTTTGGTCTCTTAAGGGTGTTATTAATTCAATTCCGGAACGATTAGAAGATTCCCCACTAAGAGTAAATAAATCGTGGGTTTTATTAATAGTAACATCACCAAGTTTTTTATAAGTATCCTCAAGTTTTAAAACTGTTTTTTTCCCGGCATCTAAATTGTACATTTCACCAAATGTTTGTTTGATAAAATGCTGTTTCTTTTCTCTGTCTAACAATGTTGCTACTTCCACCAACGCTGGATCTGGAAGTCTTCTCATTCCAACAAATCCACCACCGTGACCGTTAAAACGACGCCTGGTTGTTCTCGTATAATGATTTTTATAACCGGCATCCATTAAAAACCCTACCAATATATTATTTGGAGTTACAAAACCTGCTGATGGATTCATTTCATGGGAGAAACCTCCGGGGAAATCATCGTGCTCAAAAGTTACATATTTTGAAGGTTCTTCTGCTGGTTTTGAAGTTTCTTCAATTGTAAAATATAAGGTTGGAATCCCTGATTGAAATAAATCAACCGTTTTTTTAACCACATGTTGATTTATAACTTCATAGGTAACTGTGATTAATAAGTTCAAATCAAAATCTGACAAATAGGTCTCTTTTGATAATTTTATTAGACTTTCATTACCTGTCCATTCAGTTCCTTTCCATGCAGCAATTTCGCTTGTTTCACTCAAATCCAGATTTGCTACTTTTAATGAAAATTCTTCTGAATTATGAACCAACAACTGATTGTTATTGTAGATATCTACACTAAAACCTTGTTCTGTATTTCCAACAACTTTTAGATTGATATTTTGACTGAACCCAATTGTTCCAATGAAAAAAAACAAAAGGAAAATTGTAAATTTTATATTTTTACCCAACATTTCTTGTTTGTTTAATGAATTGCACGAAAGGCATTTATATTTAACATAGGTTGAAGTGCCTTAAACATTTCTTTAAAAAATAAAGAGAAGTAGCGTCTTATTACCAGCTACTTCTCTTTAAATATCAATCAATTTTACAATATTCCCATTAAAAAAAAGTCTTTTTAATAGCCTGGATTTTGTGTAATTGATCCACCAGACTTATCAATATCTCTTTGAGGAATTGGATAAAGAGCATTGTGATCCTGGTAATTTCTTCCAAGAGCTGTTAATACAGTTTTAGCTGTCCCCCATCTTTTCAAGTCATTAAATCTTTGTGATTCAAAACCCAATTCAACTCTTCTTTCAGACATTAGCCAAGCCTTTATTTCAGCTGGATTTGTTGAACTTCCTCTATTTTCGAGAGTTCCAACAGGTATTACAGAGCCATCAGCCGTAGGACTGGTTCTCGCTCTGGTTCTTATTTGGTTAATGATTGCAACAGCGCCAGAATAGTCTCCTGTTTCGTTAAGAGCTTCTGCCTTCCAAAGCAATACATCAGCATAACGTATATATACTTTATTGCCATAATCAATTAGCTCAGTTGTTGATCCCACTATTTTTGATGCACGCTTGTTGGGAACATCAATGGTATACAACAATCTAGGATCATTGGCTTCAAAAGCATTAATAAAATCATCAGTAGGAGAAAAGAATCCCCACCCAATTACATCGCCAAGGCCATTCGTATTATTAGGAGTTTCACCTGAACGATGATCGTACGCAAAAATCACTTCATCTTCATTAAATTCCTTACTTGCATCGAAACTATCAAAATAATTAGCATTCAAACTGTAAAAGCCAAGAGCGTCCAATTCTGTAATTAAACTAAGTACTTTAGTCCAATCTCCGCCATACAAGGCTGCTTTAGCCTGCAATGCAATAACAGCTCCTTTTGAAGCTCTCCATGGTTCAGCAATATCTGAATGTTTTACGTCTGGTGCTATTGCTTTCGCTGCTGTTAAATCTAAATTTATCTGTGTTCTAACTTCATCTGCAGTAGCCCGAACTGAAACAGCAAAAGCTTCTTCAAATGAATCCGGAGATTTAAGGACCAATGGCACATCACCAAAATTATTTACTAAATCAAAATAGTAGAAAGCTCTTAAAAAATAAGCTTCTGCTAATAATTGATTTTTACGGGAATCAGTTAATCCCGTTTTCTGAGCAATCTCAGGATCGATTAAAAAATCAATGGCCAGATTTACTCTACTAATACCTTCATAATCGTACACCCAAATTCCATTAAAAGCCTGATTTTCCGGCGTAAAAGTAAAACTTGCCAGTTCATCCATCCAAGGTTGATCTCCATCAGGATTCCATTTCTTATTCATATCATTAGCTGCAATATCCTGCAAAACGATATCATTTCTAAATACCGTTCCCAGATCCCATCTCCAATCTGGAATAATACCATTTAATGTGTTTTTAAGAGGTAAGTACGATGAGCTCACTGAGGACTCAATTGTAGTAATTGTAGGATCTGAATCAACCTGATCTATGGTTAGAAGGCCAATTGGGTCATTGCTTAATTCATCTGTACAACTCGTAAGACCTGCAAAGAAGAAAATAATGATTATACTATGTATGTATTTCATAATTTATACTTTTTACGATTAAAACTTTACATTTACGCCAAATAAAACTGATGTTGATTGAGGATAGGTTCCTAAGTCCATTAGATCGGTAGATTCCGGATCTAAACCAGTATAGTCAGTTATTGTAAATAAATTTTGCGCAGATACATAAAACCGAATATTATCCACTCCTTTTATTTCATGTACGGTGTAGCCAATTTCAATATTCTTAAGACGGAAATAAGAAGCATCTTCAACAAAAATACTGGATACCTTACTGCTTCCATTATCTTCGAAAGCAACTCTTGGTATACTATTACTACTTCCTTCCCCATCCCAAGCGCCTAATATAGCTGTGGTATAATTAAATGGACGTGTATCATAGTCTACGATTTGTTTCCCTTGATTGTATCTGTCAACTCCTTCTACTCCTTGGAAAAGCATAGAAAAATCGAATCCTTTATAGTTAGATGAAAAAGAAAAACCGTAAGTAAATTCTGGAATTGGACTCCCAATAAATTCTCTGTCATTATCTGCACTAATTTTACCATCACCATTTACATCCTTGAATTTAATGTCTCCTGGTTTTGCATTTCCTTCAGTAAACAGATGGCTATCTATTTCAGCCTGATTTTGATAAATTCCGACCATTTTATATCCATAATAGGAATTTAGTGGTTGACCTACTTCAGTTTTTGTTACATCCGTTACGATATTAGGTACATTTGGATGCAGCTTTTCAACATTATTAGTTAATGTCGCAATGTTCGCGTTTATATTGTATTTGAATTCCTTGTCTGATTTTCTATAATCTACAGAAAATTCAAATCCTTTATTACTCACTTCACCTGCATTTACAATAGTAGGAGATACATCGCCAACAACAGATGGTAATCCAATTGGCAATAAAATGTCTGTAGTATTCTTTTCAAAATATTCTGCTGTTAGTACCAATTTACTATTCAACAAACCAACATCAACACCAATATTTGATTGAGTAGAACTCTCCCACTTCAAATCAGAATTACCAAAACGGTTAGTTTTAACAATACCATCTACTTGACTAACCAGTGTTAAATACGCATAATTATCAATCTCCTGATTTCCTAATTTTCCCCAACTTGCTCTTAATTTTAAATTAGACAACCAGTCGACATCCTTCATAAAATCTTCCTTGGAAATTGTCCATCCTGCTGAAACAGAAGGGAAATATCCCCAACGATTGCTTTCAGAAAACCTTGATGATGCATCTGCTCTCAAATTAGCAGTCACCATATATTTATCATCATACGCATAAGATGTTGATCCAAATAAAGAGAATAGTGCCCACTCTGAAGCAGTTCCGCTATTCCAAACATCCAAATCAGACCCACCGTAATCTAAATATCTATATTCATTAGTTGTAAAAGGGAAACGAGCTCTGCTGGCTCCTATTGATGATTCATAGTTGTCAATATATTCGGTACCTACCATTGCACTAAAATCATGCTTTTCGTTAAATATTTTCGCGTAGCTTAATGTATTATTAAACGTTATTGTGCGTGCTTCACCTCTCTCCTCGCTCAAATTATTTGGTTTGTTCTGTCTACCCAATCCTTGATCAATTTCAGCTCCACTACCATCATCATCACCATAATTCTCATTAAAAGCTTTGTTGTGAAATAATGATAAATCTATCCCAATATTTGTTCTAAATTTCAGCTCTTTGTTCCTCAAGAAGGCAAATTCACCATAAACATTTCCAAATGTTTTATAAATCTTTCGCTGATCATCTGTAAAATAAGCCTTGGCAACTGGATTACCCACCATTTCATACATCGATCTTTGTAATCCCTGATCATATCCTGTTGGTGTAAAAAATGGCATATCTGTAAATGGATCTTCTTCAGAATAAGTAGGATCATTAACATCTTTACGAACTCCTAAAACAGGAGCTCTTAATAAAGCGTATCGAATTAGACTTTCTCCTTTTGATGCTGTTTTATCTTGTGTTGAATACGACAACTGTAGATTTGTCCCAATTTTTATGCGATCCGATACATCAATATTAAGATTGGTTCTGTAATTTAATCTTTGGTATTTATCATTATCAAATACAACAATTCCATCTTGTCCATAATAAGCTAAAGACATTAAATATTGCATCTTTTCAGTTCCTCCGCTAGCTGATACTTGCAAATTTTGTGATTTTCCTGTTTCAAACAATTCATCAAGCCAGTCAGTATCTGAAAAATCAGACCTACCTCTATCAGCCGTATAAGGATTTTCTCCTGCTCTATCTGAATTATCCCAAGCTTTTTCAAGGGTATTTATATACTGATCAGTATTTAACATATCAGGAAGATTGGCTACCTTATGAAGTCCTGTAAAATAGCTTACATCAAAACTTGTTTTCCCTATCGATCCACCTTTAGTGGTAATTAATACCACACCACCAGAAGCTCTGGAACCATAAATTGCTGCAGCTGCCGCATCTTTCAAAACAGTCATTGTTTTAACGTCAGCCTGATTTAAAAAGGTAATATCACGTGAAGGAATACCATCGACTACATATAATGGGTTATTATTTCCAATCGTTCCTTCTCCACGAATACGTATTTCAATAGGATCACCTGGCGCTCCTGTACTTGATGTCACCAATACCCCGGCAATTTGACCTTGCAGGGCCTGAGAAACATTCGGCACCCGTGTTTTCTCCATATCTGCGAGATTTACAACCGATACAGCACCAGTAATAGTAGATTTTTTTCTTGACGTATAACCAACAATAATAACCTCATCTAAACCAGTTACATCTTCTTGCAAAATGACATCAATACTTGTTTGTCCGGCGATTTCAACTTCCTGATTTTTCATTCCAATAAAAGAAAAAACCAAGAATTGTGTATCGTTCGGTACTTCTAAACTGTAATCTCCGTCAATATCTGTAATAGAACCAATGCTTGTCCCTTTTACAAAAACACTAACACCTGGTAGTGATTCCCCACTTGCATCAGTAACTTTCCCTGACACAAGAACCTGCCCAAAGACAGCACTTGTCAAAAAGATAAATACAAAGCCCAGTATTCCTCTTTTGAAATTTGAAAAAATAGTTTTCATAGGTTTTATTTTAATTAACAATAGTGAATTAAAAGCGCAATTATTAATATGTAACAATTCATTCCGAAGGTTCTGTGAAGAAATTGCCATCGTTTTCGTAATCGCTTAAATGATGAATTTTATATCGTAATTACTTAAGAGTATCTTACTATTTCCAGTTTAAATGCTCACACCAAAACCAGATAGTTCATTTTATTCTTTTATTAATAGACCTTTTTATTTTCAAAAAATGTGCCCTCAATAAAAGGAGATGACAATTCCATTTGCCGTCACTTTCTCTTTTGTTCGTTCTATTTTTGACCCGGCAGGAATTTCAACCACTACCATTGCTTGGTTGCCCTCAATTAAAAAACTGCCTGTGCCATCAATTTTTCCAGCCACAATCTTGCCAGAGACAATATCATATAGGTCAACTAAACTTTCCGATGAATAATCGATTTTCTTATCCTCATCGTAAGGGTTGAAATATAAATAAGTAGGATAGGAATCATTCTTATAAAAATCAGTCGCAAGACAGTCCAGTTGCAGAATCTTCTCCACATTTGTTTTCTTGATAATAGAACCAAAGATTCCTGAATGTGCCGATCCGTAGATACTAAACATAGATAATTTAGGTTGACTAACAACCCAATTCGGGCCATCGCCCAATGCTACCGGAGTAACTCCTTTAAACTTCTCTGTGTCGTATGCATCAACTTTCTTTAATCCCTCATAGGCTATTACATTACGGGTAATACTTTTATTTTCAGGCAAATACTGATTGCCATCCGGGATTTCGTAAGGATAGAATAAACGAGAGGTATTTGCTGCATTTAGCATCCATTTCCCGATGGAGCGGGCATATTTTGGCTCGTAACGAACCATTGGTACCAGAGGCCAAGCCATGTCGAAGGTGTTCATTAAAAAACCATATCCTCCATCCTGAGTCAGGCTTCCCTGTATACCGGAAACATCATAATCTCCCCAGTGATCTGAAATAATTCCCCAGCCAGTGCGACCATTTTTTGCAGTACACCCGTCGAAAGTCCAATCAAGTATTTTTGAAACGTCGTAGTTGGTTCCATGCTCGGCATTTAAACGAGCTGCCACATAGGCTCCAAAAGGCATTAGTACCTCGTAAAACCGACTTTCTTTCTGGCTCAACAAAGCCTCGGTTGCCGATTTAGCACCTTCCAGATAGCGAGGATCGCCAAATTTCTGATAAGCCGAGTAAAGCACATAAGCATGTCCTGCCGCAGCATCTTGCTGGTAAGGAATCTGATTTCGTTTCCCTTTCATCTCGGCATAGTCGAAATAGGAATAATCGTAATTTCCGTTCAAGGTTGAATCGGCCTTAAAGAATTGCTCGGCAATGGTTTTTTGAATCGCTTCTGCTCCTTCTACATTTGGCTGTAACTCCGAAACGGCATAATACAGAACATTTGGAAAAACATCATACCACCAGTCGCGGCCATATCCTCCACCCAAAAGCGCAACTTCCGGACAAGTATTGTTCATCATGATATTCCAACCATTTTCGGTATTGAAATAATTCTGAACCATTTTAACAAAATTGAATCCCTTCTGATCGCGCTTATCGATTCCCACTAATCCGGCACTCATCAAAGCTCCCAATGAATTGATTGCTTCGTGAAATTCCCCATTATTTTTATCAGGACCTTGTCTCACATCACCAATAACAGTGTACAAACCAAATGTTGTCTGTGGAAGGTTTCTCTTTGCACTATCCAACCAAATAAAAGGTCGGAATTCACCTGTGGCATCAAAATCGAATATTGCTTCATCGAAATTAACGGCCTTTTCATGCCAGTCGAGCATCTTATATGGCTGTGGCTGATTAGGCATGCTTTCCACACGACTAATCTTGAGCTCTTTTACAGCTGTATGTGTTTGTGTCGTACACGAGGCAAGAACGAAACAACATAGTAACCAAAATAAATATTTACGATTCATCTCTTGATAGATTTAGGTTTTTTATATTTTCAGAATTGACCTTAAATTATTTTTTTATTTCAAAGCTTGTAAAGCAATTAAACTGCAGGTTTTACTGCAGATGTATCACTTACATCTTCCAATTTTACATTCAAGTCATTTGATTTAAATTCCTCTTTATCCGTATGTCTGATAATCATCTTGGCTACAGGAATAGAGATTAATTGCAGTAGTGCAATTATCAGTAAAGAATACTTAAGAGCGAACACTTCCGAAACATAGTGCGTTAGTAACAAAAACATCACTAATCCGAATACCCGTCCTACAAAAAGTCCAAATTCATGATTAAAGATGTAAGCAAATTCGTTTCGTTTCTCCTTTCTAGATAGCACATCAATAACTCTCATCTGAATCGGAAAATAGGCAATATCGTGCAAGGGTCTGAATAAAACCATCGCCAACATAAACACCATTGCACCTGTTGCCGAGAACATGATTGCATTGGCCATTGTACCTGCAACAAAAATGAGTAAACCCACTGTAAATATGTAGATGCGATGTTCCGGTTTAGAAAATCGTCCCAGCAAATACAGTACAATTGCCGTTACGATTCCGCTTATAGCCTGAATGGTTCCCAAGGATCCTTCGTCACCAATTAAATACATAATTAGAATAGCCGGTGCTGTCACCAAATATCCCTGTGCAAGTCCTTTTAATCCGGCCAGGAACAGCATTTTGTGCCATAATCTGTCAAAGTGGAAATGCAGAAATTTCTTTTGTTTCGGATTTTTAAATTTTTCCTTATGGATTACAATGGATGAAATAATTGTTAGAATGAATACACCAAGCGTAATGAACTGATAAGCCCGATGCTCACCAAACCATCCCATTGTTTTTGAAGATATGATAAACCACCCAACAAATAAAGGGATGATAATGGATGTAATCGTAAAGAAAAAGGTTTCCAGTCCGTAATAGTAATTTCGATTCTTATCGTTTGTGGTATCCAGAGCCAGAAAATCCCGGTTGGCCCAGAAAAAACCAAAAGATGCTCCCATTATTAATCCAGAAAAAACAACTCCTACAAAATTAAGATGATCAAGCGTCATCATAAACAACATGGATATACCACTTAACAGCATTCCAAAACTGTATAAATTGGCGATTTTGATTTTTTTCAAGAGAAAACCATTGATAAAGAATGTAAGCGGTATTCCGGTATAAATAGCCAGCTGATAATAGGCTACCATTGTAAAATCGTTATTGGTGAAACGCATGATATAGGCACTCACAAATATATCGACCACAGGAAGCACAAAAGCATAAATCATATTGGTAATCAACAGAACCCTCATATCGCGAGGGTTGCTGAGAAAAAAATAATACTCTGAGAGCATTTTTTTCAATAATTTAGAAATAGCAGCCATAAATTAATAGTTTAACGATTGTAAAATTTCACTTATAGAGAATTCAGCCCCACAAATCACTTCATCTGAAGCTCCGTAGTAAATTGTAATCGTATCGCCTGTAACGATATGTCCATTGGTAAAAACCACATTGCCGAAAAATCCGGTTTTCTCATATTCCATAATGGGTTCCATAATGGGTTCCTCGCTGCGGGCAAGCACTATCGAAGGATCATTTAAATCCAATAGTAAAGCACCCAAACAATATCTGTTTTCTTTTGTTGCTCCGTGGTAAATTTCCAGCCAGCCCTTTTCGGTTCTAATGGGCGCTGAACCGGCACCAAGTCTAGCACTATCCCATTTTCCGGCTCGTGTTTTTGCCAGCAATTGATGGTTTCCCCAATGAATACAATCGGGCGATTCAGCAATCCAAATGTAATTCCCTCCTAATTCGGGACTACTCGGACGATGAAGTGCATAATATTTACCGTTAATCTTTTCTTCGAAAATGGCACAATCCTTATTGTGTGGTGGGAAAATCATTCCGCGACGATCAAACTGTTTCCAATCTTTAGTCTGGATATAACCAACTCCAACCCCATGGGCAGAAACCTTTGTATAGGTCAAATGATATCCATCATTCATTGTTGCAACCCGACAATCTTCTATTCCGAAAGTTTCCTGAGAACCGACTCCCATAATTGGAGCGTAACCATCAGGCTCTGCGAAAGCAATATTATCATCGCTGCAAACCAATCGAAGATGAGAAAGAGTGGTTAGGTAATAATCTCCTTTATAAATAACAATCCTTGGATCGGATAAATCTAAATCGGCATCGTTTTCGTCGAAACTTAAAATTTCAATTACTCCATCCTTATTATATACAGGAAAGCTAACTTTCCCCTCCTCTTGTTTAGGGCGTTCTGCCACCCGAAGCAATAACCAAGTTTTATTATTATAGCGAAACACACCAGGGTTTAACAAACATTCAATCTCCATCCCTACCATACTTGGCATGATGTCTTTTGGTGCGAGCAAGGGGTTCTGCTCAAATCTCTTTGCGATATCCATAGTTCTATTCTTTTTCTACAACAAAGAACGACCATTTCATACTCCCAAAGGTTACCTATACTTCCATTTATGTGTGTAATAGCTTTTAATTGGAGACAATGGGAACATACTATACAGAATTGAAACTATAGTAAACACATCGATACTAGTGTACTAAAAATAAATACTGACAATCGAAGTATTTATTTGATTACTGCATTCACCATTACATGAAAATCTTTAATTTTGAGACTATGGAACACACCTTCTATTTTATGGCCTGTGATTCGACTTACTACTCATTAGTAAGAAACTCAACTATTTTAGACGAACATCATGAGGTGAAAAATCTATACTGAATAAAAAAGAGACGGAACTAAAATACTAAAGATAAGTACCATGATTGGTTAGTTAGCGACGATTTAAAAGAATGGACTTCATTGTTTGATACAAGAACAAAGGAATAAATTCGAATAGCCAAACGCGAAAAAAAAGTCGAAAAGCAAATTTTTTAAAATAACAGCCCTATATTTAAGCGTATTTAAAAAACATCTTATCTAAATTATTAAAATGAAAAAGCATATAACAACTATCCTATTTCTATTATCATTTGTGGTAAGCTTGTACAGTCAAGAAATTCCAATTGAAAATCTAAAGACACAATTACATGAAAATACGCAACAATATTCCAAATCAATTCTAGAAAATGAAATTAAAGGTATTCATGTTGCGCACATAGCTCTTACAGGCGAAAATCCAATAATAGATTATTCTAAAGAAGGTTACAAAACAATATACTTGTTTGTAAAAGGTAAGGGAAATGTAATTGCCGCGAATACAAGTTATGAGATTATTCCGGAAACGATCTTATTACCCAATATCGTTAAAAATATCACGATTAAAACAGCAAAAAACGATACCCTGCACTACCTAAAAATAACAAGTAAATTAAGTGATCAAGACCTTAAAGATTTAAAAGAATTTCCAGCTAGCAACACTCAAAATGTATATTATTCGAAATTCACAGATTGCCAATCATATACCGAACCAATTAAAAGTCCAAATACAATAAGTCGTACAATACTCCCTAACAAATACATTCCTAGAATTGCGATGGGAACAGTTCAAACAAAAGGTCCCGATAAAGTTGGTGCTCATGAACATCCAATGTTAGAACAATTATTTTTAGGTTTATCAAAAAATAATTGTGTTGTTTATGCTGATGATGCTAAAGTAGATTTTTCGCAATATTCTGTACTTCACATCCCATTAGCTTCAAGTCATTCTGTTTCCGTTGAAAAAAACGAAATTATGTATTATGTTTGGATGGATTTCTTTTTAGATAAAAAAGGGGAAGAATGGCTAAAAACTCATAATGTAAATGATGACAACTAGTCACAATCATTTTTGTTAAGGGTTTGCTCTTTTTGCTTTCCATTTGTTCATTATCAATCTTCTTACATGAGTAAAATGATCTGCCACAGCACCTATCGGACATAGATAAGTACACCACGGTCTTTTAACAAACATTGATGAGACTAAAATGATTCCCAATATCGCAAATTGGAAATTACTTCCCGTTAGTTTAAACAAAGTCCCAAATATTTCGTAGCTCGTTACACCGGGATTTCTTACTAATAATGCTACAACAATGGCAAACAGAGTTATTATTCGTAAGGTCCACTTAAACACCATCTTAAATTTCCCAGCCGATCTTGGTTTTGCTCCTCCCACCAATCCCATGCACTCTTGAGCGGCTCCAAATGGGCAAAACCATTGACAATACGGGTTTTTATTATCTACGGTAAGTACAAGAAAAATACCCCCCAAAAGCAGATACCAATACAAATGCGAATGTAAGGGAGGAAAATACCCCAAAAGCAACTGGTTTATCATGGAAAGTGTAAAAGGTTGATTGTAATAAAATCCGATTACAAATAGGCCGACGAGCATGGTTCCCCACCTAGCTATTTTTGTGTGTTTAAAGGTTTTTTTATGAGCGAAATATCCCACTGCAAAAAGTAAGAGCAAAACCATTTCAGCAGTACCAAACTGTATGGTGGGTGATTCTTCTTTCGGAACATCAAAACCAAGCACATTGGCTGCAATAAACCGGTTCCCTTTTTTTGAGGCTTCCAATATAGCTCGAGACGAATAAGTAGCACTTGAAATACCATCTACCTCTTTGCCCAGTGAATAGTCTTCTTGATACGATTTGCCAATAATTCGATCTAAAAACTTAGCATCGAGAACTTTTTTTAGATAGGAAGGGGTTTCTTTTGAGTTAACTACTGCTAAATCAAACACTTTCCCTTTTTGATCAACAGCAACAGCCATTAGTAGTGGACCACCATAACCCATTGATGATTCCATGGTCAGATACCCTAACTGTTCTTCTTCCGAATTGTAAATTTTGTAAGTCGCTTCGTCAATTTTTTCCAATTTGACGATCTCAGGCATTTTTGCCTTAACCGAGGAAAGGATATCTGCACCCTCCAATTGCCTTCCAACGAACCAAGCTATTATTACTACCAGCATGGCAATAATAGCCAACCATGATTCTATTTTCTTACTATTTATTTTACTACTAGCCATTGTACTGCATTAGAATATCGACTATCCACCTTTTTTTGTTTCTGGATAGCCTGAGTGTTTAACATGTTTTGATTTATAATCGATATAATCACAAATCTATATGGATTCTCTTAAATAAGTAAGACTATAAACATATAATGTTTATAGTCTTATTCCTCATACAAATCAATTACAAATAAATAGATCTACTTATCATTATATAGATCATAAATTAATTTTTTTATTTTTAGCAGCTCTCTTCGTTAAGGATCTGAATACAACGACAGCCATTATTAGAATAGGCATTCCCATAAACACAACAGAAAGCCATGCTGCCTGGGGTTCAAACTCTTGAAAAGATGCAATAAAGGTTTGACTCATAAACATAAAAGTAACAAAGCTCAGAATCACTAAAATCCACTCGTACCAAACTAATTTTAAATTAGCATTTTTTAGAATGTGCCATATCATAACAGCTCCTCCACCCATTAAAAAACCGACCAAAACATACCAGAACCAAATCCAACTAATTAATTTCATATAATTATAATTTTATTTTATTTGCCCTATGGAACTCATCCCGAATAGTCGGGACTCGTTTCATGGGGTTTCCCTTTATATTATTATGAACGTGATTTATCTAAACCGTATAGAGGAATATCCATTGGATCAAGATCCCATGGTGTTTCAGTAAGATCCCCTTCTTCTCCATAGCCAAACACATCATCCATTTTTCGAATTGCTGAATTCAACATAGGCGTAGTTCCGATTGATAATTTAATTAGGTCATGTATTACGGCGTCATCAAATTTTGTAAACGGACAAACAGTTTGACAGCGACTACAATCTGGTTCGCCTCCCAACATATAGGTATAACACTTTTTGGCATCCATATACCATCCTTTAATACCTTTTGCTTGACAGGCAGCATCACCACCCCAGAATGGTTTATCTTCCATGCTAATGGCACCAGAAGGACACATTTCGCCACATTTCTTACAGGTCTCACAAAATTTGGTAATACCGGCATCTATCGGTTTTGTTACTGCCAACGGCATGTCTGTAATTGTTATCATTACAGTTCTTATATCGGTTCCATATTTTGGACTAACCAGTATTCCTGCTCTACCATATTCTCCAAGTCCCGCCATCACTCCAAAACCTACCGAACGTCCCATAGATTCAGTATCTCCTCCATAGGCTTGATATCCTAAACCTCTTAAGAATACACTCAATCTATTTCCGAAAATATTAGCTCTAGAATAACTCATTGTATTACTAGAAGCCCAGCTCATTCTCTCTGAGTATTGCTGCATCCATAACGACTGAGGTACAAGAGAACATATTGCCCACAACTCTTTATTTGGTAGAACAAATTTGTTGTTTTCTGGCTCTGCATATCCTCTCTCAACCTCTTCAAATTGAATCTTACCCCAAAGTAATTTCTTTGTTTTTTCGTCAAGCTTTACAAAGCCCATATCAGCAGCCCCTATAATTCTTCCAGCTGTTCTTAACATTTTGGAGTTTTCCTCTGGTGTACCTTGATGTTTTTCTACGCCATAATCTTCTGGAGTATAATACATAGTAGGATGCTCCCACTTAGGATTCGACTTAACGTCAGCACCTGCCCATGGCGCAGCTAAATCAGCACCAGAACGTCCTCCCCAACCCCAACAGTTAGCGTCCGCTAAAGCTCTGTCTTTTAGCGACAGCCCAGGAACATTATCTTGAACATTTTTCTTGGTAGATTCAATGTTCTTATTGTATATATCAAAGTATTCTTTTGGATTTTCCCAGGAAGCAGGATTAAATAATGTATTCTCGGGACCATGGAATATTTCCAGATTCTCCCAATCAATTTCTACTGTAGGCTCATCCACCTCTTTAACCCAGAACGGTAATTTCCGTTCAGCTAAAGGGGAAATCATCATTTCATCCAGATTTTTAGATCCATCAACACCCAATCCAGAAGCACCGAATCCTACGAAACCTAATCCCACAGCTCCAGCTCCTACTCCTATTTTTTTCATAAAATCTCTTCGACCTACTGTTGACTGGCATTTTTCCTTTGACTTTCCCATTTTGAACTCAGTTTATATTCGACACCTAATTTCTCTGTTGAATGTATTCTAGGCAAATATAAAAGATTAGGCTAGTGATGATGAGAGACTAAATGCGGATTTCATGGTACTTTTCAACGAAAACGTTTGTAATGGTCCTTTTTAATGTCAGTCTCTACTAATTTGTATCTGCATTTTGAGTACTAGAAACTCTTAATGTGGTTCGGAGATTTCTCGATTATCCAGCAAAAATAAACAAGGGATTGATTAGCAATAACAAATATTCATGTTCATTTTTCGAAAAGATACTCTGGGAACTTAAAATATGTAGTTTTAGAGTGAAGCTCCACATCCCATGTAGTTGGGTATCCACGCTATTACTTTTTATCTTGCCCTGTAGGGTGGGAAATTAAGTTCACAAGCTCTGTGCAGCCAATATAATCCAAAGAACCCGAATAGCAAAGCTATTCGGGATCAACTGCATTCATAAATAATACCCTTTAAATATCAAGTGCTAATCTCATTGTATAAATAATATTATTTTCCTTTCCCGGAACTTTTTAATCTCTTCATAAAATCTTTAAAATGAGGCATCAAATTTTCAAATAGTGAATTGTCCTTTTGCTTTAGCATAACAGCTGTAAATAATTTCAACCCAACTCCCAATATAGCTGCCTCATTATTATCAAAATCGGGATGCTGTTTCAACTTCTCAACAATTGCCAAAATATTTTCATGGCTTTCAGCTTCAAATTCTAATTTTTCATCAGAGAATTTGTTTTCATCAACAATTTCCTCTACCGTTATTTTATATCTCATTGAATTACACTTTTATATCTTATTAATCTTTAAGCATCGAAGTGCTGATTTCAATTTC
Source organism: Labilibaculum antarcticum (assembly GCF_002356295.1). Taxonomy (NCBI): domain Bacteria; kingdom Pseudomonadati; phylum Bacteroidota; class Bacteroidia; order Marinilabiliales; family Marinifilaceae; genus Labilibaculum; species Labilibaculum antarcticum. Next base: position 2,070,477 of record NZ_AP018042.1, read on the forward strand.
TTTTATAATGCTTTTGTCTAGTGGCTTATTAAATCCAACAACATATAGCAACATCATAATTGCTATCATTACAATCCCAAACACCAATACAGTTTTACTGTCTAAATATTTTTTTATTGATTTAAAATTGTAATAAACATGGAGGATTCCGGCTATTGTCATAACAATTCCGAATATTTTATGCACAGGATGCATCCTTAATTGAAATTCGAAACTGTCTATAAGTATCATCATTATTCCAGATGATGCTATGGCTAGTAACGAAACAAGCAATGTGGTAGAAACTATTTTTCTTATCATTTTAATTCTCTCTAAATCTAACTTTTAAAAAACTGCAACTTTTACGAAACAAAATTATTCGTTAAATTCATGATTGGCAAGAGACTAACTGCTGATAATGTGGTACTTTTCGATGATGTGACAATTAACCTGATAACGATTAAAAATAGTAGTGTCGAACCAAAGAATATTACTAGAGTTTAATGTGGTATTTTTTTCTGATTTCTTCTCTGTACTTTGATGAACTTTTCCCCGTTTCACGTTTGAAAAACCGGCTAAAATAGGAAGCGTCTTCAAAATTAAGCGCGTAAGCAATTTGCGCTGTTGTTGATTCCGTATTGGCTAATCTTCTTTTTGCTTCAAAAATTATTTCTTGTCGAATCAATTGCCCAGGCGAATAACCGGTAATGTCTTTAACGGTATCTCTAAGATGAGTTGCACTTATTCCTATCAAATCAGCGTATTCCTGTACAGAACGAACAGTGAGATAATTTTCCGAAACCAGTTGTCTGAATTTACGAACCATTGTATTCGTGGTATCCAAAATATTCGTTGGCTGTTCCTTGGCATAAATACGAAGCAGATTCACTAGTAAAACATGAGTATAAGCCCTAAATATTGAAAGAGAACATTCTGATTCTCTCGCGTACTCTTCGCTAAGAGCACCAAGTAATTCCTGTATTTTAGGTAAATTATCATCATTAATGCAAACGTCTGGAGCTTTACTTAAACCATTAAAAATTACCAAATCATCTTCATCGTTAAAACCGGTTGCAGGAGGAATAAGAAATTCTCTTGGAAAAAGAATAACCTTTCCGGTTAATGCTTTTTTTAGCTTCCAAAAATGGATTTGCCCTTTCGAAATAAAATAAAAAGCAGGTGGCTTTATTTCGTACGCTTCGTAGTCGATTATATGTTTTCCCGAACCATCTTCTATAAATAGGATTGTATAATAATCATGCCGATGAGGAAATTCAGCTTGAGCATCATCATTCATTATTCCAATTTGAGTCATTGTAAATGGAAGATTCGGATCAATGGAAAGAATGGGATGACCATCCATTAAATTAACTTTTTTATAAGTTTCTGAATAATAATGGAATGGTAAGTCTTCTTTATTATGCATATCCATCTAATTTATTTCTAACAATTCAAATCTAAAACAAAAAAAAACCTATCATCTTTGGGATAAAAAAACAATAACTTTTGTAGGCAGTAATATAACAAAAAATAGGCGTAAGCAACAACAAAGTAACAGTATGCGCCTACAATGTCCTTAAGTTAAACGGAAGATATGTTTCCGGCTGAAAGCCTTTTTGTAAAATACTAAGATGAATGAAATGATGAAAAAAAATTACCCAAGCAAGGGTGTTTTAGATTGCTGTATTTTACAGTTTGTAATCGAGCCAACTGATATTTTTGACCTAGGGCAATTAAGACCTGAGCCACTATAATATAAATTGGCTTTTTTTTCACACCCTCCTAAACGGATAAGCGATCGAGTGACGATCGGGATGAAATACTTAGATTAGATCCAGATAAAAACCCCTTAAATCCCCCTTACAACAACTCTATTTGCAGGCTTCACTCTCCGCAAAGGCTTATTTCCGAGGCAATGAACACCTATCATTACCCTTTTCATTACTTATTCCTCTCCTGAGAGCAAAGGCTCAACCATTGTCTTCGTCAGTTTTTTGATTTGTTTCTATTACTTCTTATTTTTGCGAGATACGTAAAAACTCCATTCGGGGATTGGCGTTTGGATTAAGAGAGGATGGGCCTGCCACTAACATGGCAATTCCACCCTTAATTTCTCGTTCATGCAGCCATATTCGGGCAAATTCATTCCAGTTTTCAGGGTCTTGGCTAAGCAGAACAGGATGCACTCCGTACGAGAAGGTGAGCCCTTGACAAACATTCACATGTTGGCTTACAGCTACAATCCAAACTTCGGGAGCAAATCGCGAAATCATCCTGGCAGTTTTACCAGTTCGGGTAGGTGTAAATACACCTGCACAAGGCACAGTTCGCAATGCATTCTCCACCATGCTTGAAAGAGCTGCGGCTCCAGTAGGATTTTGCGGATCGAAAACAACATTCAAGTCAATTGGTCTATGTGCAAGGCGGTGTTCCTCTGTGTAATTAGCAATATCCGCCAGCATTTTAACCGACTCTTCGGGATATTTGCCCATTGCTGATTCCCCCGAAAGCATGATGCAATCTGTTCCATCCAGAATAGCATTTGCGACATCCGTTGATTCAGCACGAGTCGGTAAGCGGCTAACGGTCATCGATTCTAACATTTGAGTAGCAGTAATAACCGGTTTACCAGCCATCCTGCATTTATTAATCAGCTCTTTTTGTATGATGGCCATTTTCTGAATCGGAACCTCCACACCCAAATCACCCCGGGCCACCATGATGCCATCTGAAGCCTTGAGTATTTCGTCAAAATTATCCAGAGCATCAGCACGTTCTATTTTTGCGATAATAAATGGGTCTTTGCCAAGACTACGAGCTGCTTTTCGTACATTTTCAATGTCAGCAGCTGTTTCTACGAACGATTGACTGACCGCATCCACCCCATTTTCTAAGGCAAATTTAAGACATGCATAGTCATGATCAGTAAACGCACTTAATCCAAGATTTATACCCGGCAAATTGAGGCCTTTTCGGGAGCGCAACTCACCACCCACAGACACTTTGCAGTGAACATCGATATCAGTAATATTTTCTACAATGAGTTGCACCAATCCATCGTTTAAGAAGAGCCTGTCACCAATCTTAACAACCTTAGGCAAGCGCTCAAAACTTACCGAAACACGCTGTTGATTGCCAATAATGTCTTCGCTGGTTAGTGTAAAGCTATCGCCGGATGCCAATTGAATAGGTTCCTCAGCTATCGTACCCAGGCGCATCTTTGGACCCGGTAAATCAGCCATGATGGCCACCCTGCGGCCGGTTGCTTCTTGAGCTGCCCGGATACGTGCTATTCGTTCGGCATGATCTGAAAAATCACCATGAGAAAAATTAAGTCGGGCGATATTCATACCGGCTCGCATTAAACGTTCGAGCATTTCAGGCGCGTCGGAAGCCGGGCCAATGGTTGCGACTATTTTTGTTTTATGATTTGACAAGAATGTTTTTGGCATTTTTTTTAATTTTTAAATTTTCTCGATCCTTTCAAAACTTCTCAATTCATCGGGTTGAGTCTGATTTTAAAAGTAGCTCGAGAGCTTTATTTACTGATCGCACTTGCGAAATCAATAACAGATATGCAATCGAACTGAGCAATTAAAGATAATGATATAAAATTAGGGAATTGCAATATCGATACTCCCCGTTGAAGCATTATGAGTTTTATTCTATAAAAGAAGTTTACTATTCTGATTTTTTGCTCAATACCTAAATAGGTAAAGCTTGAAAAAATGGTTTTTTGATCAATACCTAAATAGGTAAAGCAAAAAATGATATTTTGAATAATCAATAAATACGAACCTTTACAAAATGTGACCAATGGCATTGATTCTAAAAAATTCAACGAGTAGCCGCAATGGCGACATTAGTGCATTAGTAAGCCTTATACTAAAAGTATTTGCGAAAATAATTGGAGTTCCGACTTTTTATTTAACGCCTGTTATTAAAAAAGGATCAAAAAACACACTTTTGAGCTTACCCAGCAAATCAGTACTGAAATTTCAACACTTTCAAACCTGCCCTAAATTTACCCCATAAAAAAAGATCCTTCCGATAAAATCGAAAGGATCTTTTTTTGTGTACCCAGAGCCGGACTCCCTTGTTTCTACTCAATGATCTTACAGTCAGATATTTACGCGCTCAAAAAAACTTTGTTCTCGATTTAGTCCCTCCAACTTATTTTATTAACCTTCAGACTTACAATAAGATACACTATTTTCAGCAAAATTCAAAACAAATTCTTTTGCATTAACAAAAAAACACATAAACGCCTGTCTTTAAATTACTTAACGGTAATAATATTAAAATGAACATAATCTTGCATGCCAACAACACCCCTTGTTTTATTTAATAAAATATCCCGAAAGCTAAACACGTATACTGCAATAAGCATATTCCAATAATATTACTTTATCACCGACTTGACTGCTAAGTTGCATTCTGTGTTTGGCTTTATATTCCTTTCAGTTTTTTCAAGTCGTTGACTTACTTCAATTATTCTTTCCAATATTTCCATATGCACTAATGGCTTGATAGGCATAATCATCACTCATTGTAAATGATGACATTAGGTCTTTTCCTCTACTTTTCTCTGACATGACTAGTAGGCTTGCACATGAGAGTAACAGTAAGATTATTACTGGTATCTTACTTTTAAGATGATTAGTTAATTTCATGATTTTTGAACAATAATTTCGTCTACTTATAATTATCTATACAATTTTAGAAATACTTATTGATCATAAATAAATAATAGATTCGTCCTATATTACACAATATGACGAATCTTTATCTGTTGTTAATGACTCAAGAACTCAGTAAATTCATCAATTTTGCTACCATCTGGAGTTTCAACTTCAAACTTTAGACCTTCACCTCCGGTTCCCTGAAAATAAACAAACTTAACAGGATACACCCCTTTGTTGAGAGCCAGTCTAGCATTCTTATACTCCATGCCATGATCACCATCATTATCAATTACCAAATTATTGTTTAAATAGAACATAGATCCATCATCAGAACCTAAGCGAAACTTATACAGACCATTTTGATGAATCTTCAATTTCCCTTCCAATACAATTCCAAAATTGTATTGAGGTGCATTATTTGGAATCTGAATATTTAATACTGGATAATAATCTCCTTCAGCAACATCGACTTCATCACATGAACTAAATTTCCCTAGGCATAATTTGCTGTTCAAGCCTTTAGAATTTCCAACTGCAGATTTTCCTTCAATAAATTGTAGCTTCACTGCTTTAATCACTAAAACTTCACTCTCTTCTCCCTCTTCATTAATAGCAATCGCTTTAACGACGCCCTCTTTATCAATCACAATTGGTTCCTTATATAGTTTTGATGTCTGATCTGGAATTGTTCCATCAAGCGTATAGTATAAATTAGCATTGAATGAAACATTAGAAAATTCAAGCGTTTCACTTTCAATAAACTCTACTTTTGAAACTGAAGCTTTGGGCATTAATACTTTATTAAAATAATTCACTCCAAGTAAATCCAATCTCTTAAAATGCCTTTTCATTCTTATTGAAAATTTCTCAAAATTACGCTTCTCAAAAGGGAGCCATCCAACCTCTGAAATAGCACAAGCACGAGGATATGCCATGTACTCAACATGATCACTAGTTGGCATATATTCCGTCCATAAATTTCCTTGTACTCCAATAATATATTTCATCTCATCTTTCGTTAGTTCTTCCGAAAATGGATTATAAGAGTATACTTTTTGTAAAGTAAGAAAACCACCTATTGCCAATGGTTCCTTTTCAGGATTATTCTGATAATGATCCAAATAAAAATGAGAATTAGGGGTCATTATAACATTATGCTTTTGTTTGGCCGCTTCAATTCCTCCTTTAATTCCTCTCCATGACATCACTGTAGCATTGGGAGCTAATCCACCCTCTAAAATCTCATCCCAACCAATAATATTTCGGCCATGTTTATTTAAAAACTTCTCTATTCTTCCAATAAAATAGCTTTGTAGTTCATGAGCATCTTTGAAATTCTCCTCATACATTCTATTTTTACACTTTGGGCACTCATTCCAACGATCTTTCGGACATTCATCTCCTCCAATATGTATATATTTGGAAGGAAAAATATCCATTACTTCCAAAAGTACATCTTCCAAAAACTCGAAACTCTTTTCATTTCCTGCGCAATAAACTTCCTTAGAAACTCCCCAACGTTTTGCAACCTCATAAGAACCACCAACACATCCGAATTCCGGATATGCTGCTAATGCTGCTTGAGCATGTCCAGGCAATTCTATCTCTGGAATAACTGTAATAAAACGATCTGCAGCATATTTTACAATTTCACGTGCCTGCTCTTGAGTATAAAATCCCCCATATCTCTTACCATCATATTTCGGATTACTAGTTCCTCCATCACCAATAAGAGTTTCATCTCTAAAAGCTGCAATTTCCGCAAGTTTCGGATATTTCTTAATCTCAATTCTCCATCCCTGATCTTCAGTTAGATGCCAGTGAAATACATTCATTTTATGAAGAGCCAATAAATCTATGTACTTCTTAATAAAATCAACAGGGTAAAAATGACGGCCAACATCCAAATGCAAACCTCTATATGATAATTCTGGTGCATCATTGATTGTAGCGCATGGTACTGTCCAATCTATATTATTACACTTTTCATTACTCTCGACAACCACTGGCAATAATTGCCTAATCGTCTGAAAACCGTAATACAAGCCAACAGAGTTGTTTGATTTAACAAGAATCTTTTCAGGAGTTATTTCTAATTGATAGCTACCTTCAATTCCTTTTATTGTTGAATCTTCATAAAAACAAATAGTCCCTTCAGGTATGTCTCCACCTACAACTTCTTGAGGATCGATCGATATCCCCGTTGCAGGTTGAATAAAATCACAAAAAGACTGTGCTACAAATGAACTACTCTGACTTCCGGAATACAATACTTTACATGTATTATTAATTATAAATTGCCCATCCAATTCAATTAAATCCTGAGGATAAGGAATAATATTGTACTCATTTTTTTCAACTGTACAACCTACAATTTGGATCATCAAACATAGAAAGATCATCCATAAAATATTTTTTTTCATATTACTTAATTTAGCTGAATTCAAGCCACCAAAGCAACTTTTTAATTGTTAACAATAATATTATACATTTCATTTGGCGTAAGATAATGTAGATGTTTTCTAGATCTGTTCTTTAATTTATCTTGCACCCGTTTGACTTTATCAGTTGTTATTTCCTCAAAAGAAGAGCCTTTAGGAAAATATGGACTAATTAATCATCTAGCTATTTTAGCTCTTCCTCTTTAAAAACTAATCCAAAGTTACAACTCCATCAAACTACAATTTTTTAGAAAAGAATGGCCCTGTAAGAAATAATTTGCGATCTTCTTTTGTTCGTTTACAAGTAACCACATCCACAAACTTATTGGTTATTCGCACCACGGCAAAAGAGGCCTCTCCATCCGAGTCATGCCATACATTATTAACATGAAAGACATCAATACCTCTCCATTTAATATTTGCGGCCACATGATGATGACCAGCAAATATGCCAACGATATTGTATTTTGAGATGATATTATAATATTTCTCCAGTTGCTTCCCATCAAATTCCTCAATACCAGATTCGATAAAACCATAATGCTGAAAAATAACCACAGGTCTTCCATCAGAGGCATAAGTAGCCAGATCTTTTTCCAACCACTGAAGACTGGAATGCTGTCCAAAGGTGGTATTTCCAGGATAGAGCTGACCTTGAATCAAATGCACCCCATCCCAGTCCCATGAATAGTTGCGTGATAATTCATCATAATTAGTTACGGGAGCGGGGGCCTTTTTCCCTTTATGTCGAGCATCCACATATTGAAGCATCATATTACGACGTTTTAGATCTTCTCCATCAATTAATGGATTCAATGGATGAAGATCATGATTACCAAGTCCGATATAGCAATCGTAATTTATTTGTTTTTTACCCTTTCCTTTTTCATAACGCATCTTAAAAAAATCTAATGCCAAGGGATGTGCCTTATTGGTAATATCACCAGAAATAATCACTCCCCGTATATTTGAAATCAAATCATCGACACCTTCAAAATTGGTTTCCTTTCCATCTAACATATCAGGATATTTAAAATATCCATCCACTCTATTTATTGCTTGTACATGCAAAAACTCATGATCTTCAGGAGGCTCATCAAAGTGCAGATCAGATGTAACAATGAAAGAAACATCGAACTTCGAATTTTGGGCACAACACAATTTCCCAAACAAGAAAGTTGTCAAAAATAAAAAGACAACAATTAAAATATAACTTTTCCTATTCATAATAATATTTTTACTAATCAACTTAAAATCTGTTTCAGAATGTTTTGCCATAATTTATGGCATAAGAATTTCGAGCATAACCATTGTACCAACAAATGTATCAGGTCAATACCCTACACATTCGATAATAGATCAAAATGAGAACCCCAAAGACAACTTGGATCAGAATATTCCTTTCCTATACTTTTAAAATACTTGTAGGTGCTAACTTTTAAATCGAGCGTAGCATCTTCATCACAAATAATTTTCCCATTAGCATGCAATTGCAAGGCACTAATAGTCCACATATGATTTACGCCATCTTCTATTGCTTTTTTCAAGGCTCTTGATTTGTTGTGTCCATTCACAATAATTATCACCTCTCGGGCATCCATTACTGTACGAACCCCAACTGTTAATGCATATTTCGGCACTGCATTAATATCGTTTCCAAAAAACCTAGAATTGGCTATTCGTGTATCATAAGTTAGTGTCTTTACTCGAGTTCGAGAATCCAAAGATGATCCAGGTTCATTAAAGGCAATATGTCCGTCAAAACCAATTCCACCCAAAAAGAGATCAATTCCTCCCATTGCTTTTATCTTTTCCTCATACCGTATGCATTCTTTTTTTGCATCTGAAACATTTCCATTAAGTATATTCACATTCTCTTCTGGAATATCTACTGATGAAAAGAAATTATTCCACATAAAACTTTTATAGCTCTCTGGATGATTTTCTGTAAGTCCCATGTATTCATCCATATTAAAGGTTACTACATTTTTGAAAGATACTTTCCCTTCATCATGTAATTTAATTAGTTCCCTATATGTTCCCAGTGGTGATGAACCTGTAGGTAAACCTAAAACAAAAGGTCGGTCAGCTGTGGGATTAAACAGGTCAATTCTGCGAACAATATAATTTGCAGTCCATTTAGAAATGGTATTATAATCGGGTAAAATGATAACTTGCATAAGTCTTTTTATTTTTTCTTTAATAGCCTGTTTATAATGAAACGTAGTATGATAGATAGGCTTGAATTAATACAATGCCTATTTATCAGACAATTCTATTTCGATCTGCTGTACTCCAAATAGGCTACTCTGAATAAAGGGCTTACCTTCCTTACCATTTATTTTACAACTCACAATATTACTTCCTGTCCCCTTTAGTATTATATTTAAAGTAACGTTTCTGTACTTAAGATTAATTAGACGAAAATCATTAATATCTTCAGACATGTATGGTTTAAAACCAATACCATCTTTACTAAATTCCATTCCAATAATATCCAATAGTAGCATTCTAATATATGCTGTAGCACTCCAACTCTGCCTGTCTGCACAGAACCATTCTTCCCAGTTTTTGTGAATAGGTTCTTGAATTCCACCGTATGCCATACCAGTTTTAGGATGATAAATTTCCACAAACTGCTTATCTCTTAATGCATGCTCCGTTAGATTTTTAAATTCAGAAAGGAAAATTTCTTCTTGATTATACTTCATTGCAGCATCAGCCCAAAAACCCTGCACATGAGGCCAAACCGTTCCGCTATGTCTTCCATAACTATCTAGATTCTTATTAACATATCTCTTAAAAGATGGATAGAGGCAAGGTATTCCTGATGGTTCTATATGAGTATTTTCGAAAATAGATTTAGCTTGTTCAGCATTAGCGACACCAAACAATACGGCATAAGATAAACCTAAACCTTCCTGTGATTCACAATTTCCAAATGGATCAACCAAATATCTATAAGTATTCCTGTCTTTATCCCAGAAATTTTTATTAATCGATTCCTTTAGTTTTTCAGCTTTTTCTTCCCACTGGGCATCCATCTTATCAGTAAGCTCTTTTTCCATATCGTGCAGTACATTATATACTTTATAATACACACAATTTGTTGAAAGGGCATGCATTGGTAATCCAAACCCTATTTTAACCTTAAGATCTGGATTCCTATTTGGCCACTCATAAATACCAGAATAGGATTCATTTTCAGTCTTATTTTGATCCTTTGTGTAAATTTTTGGGTAAGCAGATACTCCATCACCATATACAGCAGCACCTCTGAATAGGTTTAATTCAGGAGAGAATTCCTCTTGTTCCAAATCCTTAATAGTATTTACAGTGGCTCTATAAGAAAGGTCCAAGAACTCCTTATCTCCTGTATATAAATAATAATTCCATGCCCCAATAGACCATATAACCTTATCCCAGTATTGCCCAATAATAACAAACTTTCCTTCATTATTCTTATCTATCTGAGCAAGTAATGTATTTTTTGCTTCTGATGGAAAAAGTAATCCGAAACCATTCCATATGTTTATTGCCGCATCTCTGGTCCATGGTTTTTGGTAAGAAAGCCCTGCATACAAACAAGATTTCTCCTCTTGCAACATTCCCGATTTATGTAATTGAATATTACCAAATATATCTCCCAAAGCAATTCTATATGCCTTTGCTATATTATGTGTGTTACTCTTGTTTACACTCACAGTGGGAGCAATTGAATGACTCTCCAATTTACTGTTATCATTAACACTTTTACATTGCATTAATAATAAGAGTAATAGTAATGGAATAAATTTTATTTTTTTCATTTCAAATTCTGTTATTCTCTACAAAATAATCTCTAGAGACTATAATAAATTACTTACAAGCTCTCAACACTAATTTAATTCTATAAACTTGTTGTATATAAAAACAACTTCACTTCTTATTCTTTATTAAAGTTTATAAGTTTATTACTAACTAATGGTTTAGCCCAAAAACCAATACTAAATATGAAACCTAATGGTATAAATAAAAACATCATCCCGCCTTTCAACCCAATTACATCTCCAATAATCCCAATAATCAACGGAACACATGCACCTCCAATAATTCCCGAACACATTATTCCGGAAAAAGCGCCATGATTTTGCTTTAATGAGTTTAAGGCTAGTGAAAAAATAACTGAGTACATTACTGATGCAAAAAAGCCTACCATGGGAAAAGCATACAATGCAATACTGACTGATCCAAACAGTCCTAGGATTAGACAAATTATAGCCGCTCCTGTGAATAACTTCAAAACAAGTTTACTATCTAAAAACTTTAATAAAACCAGGCCAAGTAAGCACCCAACCGTTAATAAACCCCAAAACATTGATATCGTATTTGCTCCTTCTAATCTTGGGTCTAATCCATGGTAATCTGCTAAAAACTTTGAAACCCAATTAGCAATTCCCTGTTCAGTACCCACATAAGCAAATATGGCCAAGAAGTAAAGTATAACTGTTTTATTTTTAAATAGACTGATATGAGTAACCCAAGAACCCGCTTTTTCCTCTTCCTGTAGTTCAACTTTTGGCAGTTTAACAACCAACATCAACACAACCATAAGAGCAGAAATAATCGCAAAAATCCAATACAAGGAAACCCAAGGTAGATCCAATGGGGTAAGTCGATGAAATAGATTAAGTACAATGTTTGGCTCTTGTAATTTTGAATAATTTTCAAGGTTTACTACTAGATAAGAAAACAAATGCGGACTAATAAAAGATGCTAATCCGAACGCTAATTGCCCAGCCACAGAATTAAATGCAAAGTGTTCTTCTCCACCTGCAGCCCTTAATAAAGGATTTATAGCTACCTGAAGCATTGCCATACCCGATCCTATAAAAAATAATGACACTAGTGCTACAGGAAATGACGGAAATACAGAAAATAAAATTGCACCTATAAATGAAACAACAAAAGCCATTCCCATGACTTTTTTCTCTCCTATTCTTTCAACGGCCATTCCAGCAGGAATCGAGAATACACCATATGCAATAAAAAAAGAAAATGGCAATAGTGCAGCCATTGATAAACTTACTTTAAAATCCTTAATGATATCAGGAATAATCGGTCCGAGTATATTTGTAAGAAACGAAATGACGAAAAATACGAATAGAATTAGTAGAACAACTAAATTATTTTTTTTCATTGTATTCAAGATTAATGTTTTGAATTAAAAATTAAAGAGGCGGCACCAATACATGCCGCTTTATTCCCTAATATTGCGCTCTCTATTAAAGTATTCTTTAAACAATCCGGCATAGCAAATTGATGAGCCGTTTGAGTTATTTTAGAAATGTAAAAGTTTCCAACTTCTGATATTCCGCCTCCTATTATTACTTTTTGTGGACTAAAAATATTAATGAATGCGGCAACCCCCCTCCCCAAAAAATAACAATGTTCTTCGATGCATTGGATTGCAAGCGAATTTTCTTGATTAAATAACTCAATAATTAATTCTCCACTAATATCGCATTCAAATTGAAGATTTGCATCTTTGCATCTTTGGGTAAATCGCCTGATTAATGCAGATGTGGAAGCGTAATGTTCCAAACAACCTACTGATCCACATGAGCAATCCTCTCCATCAACAAAAAGAGGAATATGTCCTAATTCTGTCCCCCTATTCTCATGTCCACTAAAAAGAGATCCATTGATAAATAAAGCACCACCTATGCCCGTTCCGACTGTTATAAACACAACATTATTGCAATTAATTCCTGCACCAGAAGCCAACTCTCCTAATGCCATCATATTGGCATCGTTTTCAACAACAACTGGAACATTGTATTTTTTTTCGACGATATCAGCAAGCGGAATATTTTTCCACCCGACAATATTGTCCGCTCCACCTAAAATTGTCCGATATTTATCATCGACTATACCGGGGGTTCCAATTCCAATTCCAACTATCTCCGCCCCCATATTTTGCGCATTTACATAACAATCTTCAATGGCAATTACTATCTGGTTGATGACACTTTTCGCCGACTGATTGGCCAGAGAAGGAATCCTATTAAAATTACTTAATTCAAACGCCTCGTTCACGAGGGCATATTTTATAGCTGTTCCGCCAAGGTCAAGGCTTATTGCTTGTTTTGTTTTCATCGGATTAAAGTTTCAAAATCGACTTTATTTTATTAAAAACATCTGTATTATCCATTACACCAGAAAACAGATTAGATTGAGGGCCGTAGGAATAAACAGGAACCATTATGCCTGAATGCCCCTTATTAGCAAAATTTACGGTCACTTCACCTTTTTGCAAGCTGCCGTCGGTAAGTGTTAAAGCTCCCGTTTCGTGATCGGCTAATATTACCACCAAGGTTTTACCGTCCTTCTCGGCCCATTTCAATACCTCCCCAACAGTTTTATCAAAATCCCAAATCTCAGGAATTAACTTAAATAAATCATTTTCGTGTCCACAATCATCAATACGTGAACCCTCAAACATGGTAAAAAATCCCTTTTTGTTTACTGCTAAATTTTTAAGAGCTTTTTGAGTGGCCCTGTTAAAAAGATCGCCTCTTTCATCGGCAAGGGGGAGTTGTCCATCTTCGAGCACCGCAAATACTTTCCCCTCTTGGGCAAGTTGAGTCTCCTGCCAAGAATAGCAAACCTGATATCCTCTCTCCTTCATCTCTTGCATCAGATCGCGGTTGTCACTGCGCATATTGAACTTGTTTCTACCTCCGCCAAAAATAAAATCGACATTGCAACTTAAATAGTCGAGTGCAATCTCTTCTTCCCTGTCCCTATCAATATTGTTGGTGCAAAATGTAGCTGGAGTAGCATCCGTTAACCCACAGGTTACAACGATACCTGTAGAAAGTCCCTTGTTATTAGCCAAATCGGTAAGTGACTGCAATACATTTCCCTCTGGATTAACTCCAATACAATGGTAATTTGTTTTATGCCCAGTTGCCATAGCTGTGCCAGCGGCTCCTGAATCAGTAATTAATTTATTAGCACAATAAGTCTTTGACAATCCTGTATGCATACAATTATCAAGAATATTCATTTTTCCATTATTAGCAACCCAAGCTGCTGAAAGATGAGTTAACCCCATACCATCAGCAATCATCAAAATCACATTCTTGACTTTTTTGCCCTTTCCCGGATCTACCTGAACTATTTTATAATCGGAATTGCCCGTATAGCTTGACCTTAAACCATTTTCTGTTTTTACGCTCTGGGCAAACGATTCAATAGTGAAAAACAAACAAATAAATAGAAGGTACTTAGAGATATGTTTCATGATATAATTTTATTAGTTGTTAGCTGTTAGTTAGTCCTTGCCAAAAAACGCTCCTTTTCTTAACTACCTCTTCGCAACTACTCCTAACCTCCTGAATTAAATTCGGGAGAATCAGAGTAAATACAAAGGGAATTGTAGCGTTTTCTTGCAGTTTTTATTTAACAAAAAGGAATTCAGGGTTTATGTTTTCATATACTTCACTGCCTGGAAGCATCCAACTCCATGCTAAGGACTCGCCTTCATAATCCTCAAAGTACGACAACCTGTAGGTGTGAAAGCCCTTTTTTAGCGCTACACGTCCGGTGGCGGTAATTGCACCGTGCGACATGTCGTTATCGACCACTAAATGATCATTGATAAGAAGTTTACTTCCATCATCACTTGTTGTAGAAAACGAATACACGCCATCGTGTGCCACTTTGATAAAACCCGAAAAAACAAGCCCAAAATGATCGGGTATTTCAGCAATTGAAAGCGTAGGTTCAGCACATAAACCTGTCTTTTTTATAATTCCTGTTTTAAGCATATCTGCAGTTTCCGAAAAACAACCCTCATAATAAGTATAGGCCACCCCTTTTTTTCGGGGGTATACCGATTTGGCATTCTGAGGAATAGCTTTTGTAGCTCTATATTTTGAGATAGGACTAGCCTCATGTCCAACTTTAAAAGCCCTTAGCTTAATATCTGTTGTCTTATCGATCTTAAACGGATTTGTATATAAATTGGAAGCTTCGGTAGGTTCACTGCCATCCAAAGTATATCTGATTTCGGCTCCCAGTGTGGCGCTTCTACACTCAATGTCTAATTCGTTTTCGAAAAATGATATCTCACTCGAAACATACGGGATGGACACCTCCCTTATTGTACTCGTGGAGAATGGAGAAACATTAGTTTCACAAACCACCTCCTTATCTGAACCTAAAAGAAATTCAAGTTTCCCGCCGCCCATCACTTGATTGTATGTAATAAAATTTTGACCGAGAGACTCACCGTTTAAACGCACATCCTTGATATATATATTTTCGGAAGGATTGTTGGCCGTAATCTCCAATTTATTGCCATTGGCCAAGCTTATGGTAGCTTTCGGGAATAAGGGACTCGTTAAAACGAACTGGGCACTCCCGGGACAAACAGGATAAAATCCTAAACTACTCATAATATACCATGCTGACATTTGCCCACAATCCTCATTCCCTATAATCCCATCAGGAGAAGAAGTATACATTTTGTTCAACAACTTTCTTACCATTTGTTGCGTTTTCCATGCTTGATTTGCATAAGTATACAAATAAGCAATATGATGGCTAGGTTCGTTTCCATGAGCATATTGACCATGTAAACCCGTAATATCAGAAAGTTCTCCTTCGGTTTTAATACTTGTATGAAATAATGAATCAAGTCCTTGAGCAAATTCATCCACTCCTCCAAATAGATTAATCAATCCATTTATATCATGAGGAACAGCAAAACGATATTGCCAAGCCGTGGCCTCGGTATAAGCCCTGCCCACCTCGTAGGTATTAAAGTTCGGCTCCCATGAACCATCCATTCGGCGAGGCCTAAAAAAACAGCTGTCACCATCAAAAACATTTTTATACAGCAAAGCTCGTTGCGAAAACTCATCGTAAACAGCAACATTCCCAAGTGCTTTTGCCATTTGTGCGATACACCAATCGTCATATGCATTCTCTAACAGACGTGATACTGATTCCTTTTTGGAATCGGAAGGAATAAAGCCCAAGTCGAGATATTCACTGGTCCCTTTTTTGTTTTTATTTGCGGACACCACCATTGCCTGCAATGCCTTTTGCGCATCATAACCACGGATATTGTTGTTATAGGCATCCCATATAACCGATACCGAATGGTAACCGATCATGGTTCCCGTTTCGCCCGATGCCAACGGCCATATAGGCAATTCGCCCGTTTGATCGTAGAAATTAAGCATCGAATTAATCATATCATTTACCAACGCAGTATCCGTAATCGTCATCAAAGGATTCCATGCCCTATAGGTGTCCCATAACGAAAAAGTGGAATAAACCGGTTTATCTTTACTGTTGTAAATTTTTAAATCAGCTCCTCTATAATCACCATTTACATCGCTAATCAAGTTAGGCGCCACCATAGTGTGGTAAACCGAGGAATAAAAAATGCTTCTTTCAGCATCAGATCCACCTTCAATTTTATAGGTAGATAACGCATTGTTCCATTCTTTTTGTGCCCTATCTTTTATCTGTTCAAAAGAAAGGTCGGCAGTTTCGCTCTCTAAATTAAGGCGTGCATTGTCGATACTAACCGACGAAATCCCAACCTTGATAACTACGGATTTACCTTTGGTATCAGAAAAATACGCCACAGACTGCAAACTATCGCCACTGATGCTTTTGCTATCGGGCACTACCGAACCCGAAGAAATGAGTTCGGTACGATCGAAGGGTTGAGAGAACTGTGCAACAAAATATACATGCTGATTGTCAACCCATCCTTTCGTAGAGCGCATTCCGGTAATTTCAGTGGTATTGCTCACATTAAGCTCGGCTTTATAAATCATTTCATTGTCGAGCAGATGAGCCATGTCGATAACGATTTTACCCTCTTTTTTAGGAAAGTGATACCTGTGGACACCTACACGTGAAGTGGCTGTGAGTTCGACCAGGATATCATCATCGGACTTGACCCGATAATAGCCAGGCTCGGCATGTTCATTTTTATGCGAAAAAGACAAGGGCTTGAAAATGTACCCGTCCTTCCCAAAAATAATTTCATCCGTTGTGGGATGAAACAACACATCGCCCAAATCGATACAACCTGTGCCGCTCAAATGAGTATGCGAAAAACCGATAATAGTTGAATCGCTGTAATGATAACCCGAACAAGCATCCCAATTTCCCCTACGTGTGTCGGGGCTGAGCTGTACTGCACCAAAAGGAACTGTAGCTCCAGGGTAAGTGTGTCCATGAAAATCTGTTCCTATAAATGGATTAACATTTTCGATGAGTTGTTTTTCACTACAACTCCAATTTATTAAAAATATGAAAATTAATAATGACAATTTATTTATCATGATATTTTTTAATTTAAAAAACTTGTTTCAATAAATACTTCCTTTCACTATGAATTTTAATTACTAACTCTCCAAAAAGGGTATTTACCCATGCAAACCAACTTCTGGTAAAGTTCTTCGGATCGTCCATATGAAATGTCTCGTGCATGAAACCCGTTCCTGCATGAGTGTTCTTTAGCCAAAGCAAGCACTGAACAATCTCCTCGTCGTTGTTGGATGTCAGGGCACGCATGATAATGCTCATCGGCCAAATCATTTCAACCCCCACATGAGGCCCTCCTATCCCTTCGGCGGCCTTTCCCCTAAAAAACCAGGGATTATCGTCGCTGAGCACAAAATCTCTGGTGTTACAATAAACTTCATCTGTTCTATCCACACCCCCCAGGTAAGGCAAACTCAACAGACTCGGAATATTTGAATCATCCATATACAATCTGTTACCATAACCGTCGACTTCGAATGCATATATATTGCCATGTTTTGGGTGGTTAAAAATGGCATATTTTTGTATCGCCTGTTCCACTTCAAGGGCTAAGGAATTACATTCACTTGCAAATTCCTTATCACCATAAACTTGCTCCGATATTTGAGCTATTTGGCGTAAGCTGGTTACCGCAAACAAATTAGAAGGCACCAAAAACAATAACGTAGTGGCATCATCAGACGGACGAAAAGCGGAGCATATTAAACCCACCGGATTAACGGGGTTTCCATAGCCACCACCGGCCATTGTATCCGTTGGTTTTTCAGATATTCGTTGGAAGGTATAAGCTCCCCTATTTAGTTTGCGTTGCTGATCTTTAAAAGTTTTTACAATGGCCTTGGCCGCTTTAAACCACTGAACATCGAAAGCTTTTGTGTCATTTGTCTTTTTCCAATAATGATACGAAAGACGAATAGGATAACATAACGAATCAATTTCCCATTTGCGTTCGTGTAGTTCGGGCTTCATATCAGTTAAATCCGTTTTCCAATAACTGCCCTCCTTGTTTTTGTTAAAAGCATTGGCATAAGGGTCAATAAGTATGCAACGCATTTGACGATTGATCAATCCAAGAAAAAGATTTTCCAGTTTTGGGTCCGTGCCTACCAATGGAAGATAAGGCCATATCTGAGCGGTTGAATCACGTAGCCACATGGCATCAATATCGCCTGTTATAATAAATGAATCGGGCGTACCGTTTTCTTCATTGTAATAAACCGTGGTATCTAAAGTATTGGGGTAACAATTCTCAAAAAGCCAAGCTATTTCGGGATCAGCAATATCCTTTTTTACTTTTTTCAACTCTTCTTCAACAGCTTTGCTTACAAACAATCGTTTAGACATTGGAGGCCTCAATGTTGCTTTTTCTTTTGAACCGGCCATAAGTACGCTTGGCATCAATGTTACGGCTCCGGCACCAAGTATTGTTCGGGTAATAAATTTTCTGCGCTGCATCGTATTATATTTTAGTCGTCCCTTTTTGTATTTCAACTTCCTTATTTCCTCCGCTCCAACTCACATTTAATTTAAACGCCACATTGGATGTAACCTCAATATTGGGTTCGCTTACAGGCGAATCCCTTTGGACACATTTAAACGAAATGGATCCATTCACCCCATAAGGATATTTGTCGATACCGTGTTCCTCCGTTAAATTAATATTCCAATGAATAGATTTATTTTGAAAATCGGCTTGGATACCAAAGATCGATTCGATAAGGACAGCTATAGGAACCAATCCGGTCCATCCCACAAAATCAGGACGTGCCATTAATCCCGGATTTGCAGACTCAGGTGCATAGTATTCCCAAAATGTATTCGTATTTTTATATACTTCAAGAATTTGTTGGTGATGTCTTTTCGCAATATCAAAAGCCAGATCGTTATAATTATTTTTCTGCAGTCCTTTTATCAGCATATAGTTGGCCGGCGCCCATATACCGCCTTGCCAATAACGACCATCCTCTTGATATTTTTCGTGATCGGCAGAAAGGGAAGGAACGGGATATTTGCGGTTGAATGTATCCACATCACTAAGGTGAGCAACTAATTTATTTAATTGATCCTTATCCAGCACATCAGCCAAAAGTGCCCAGTATGCACCGATACTTTTCAAATCACTCAAACTACCGTCTGCAAACCGGTCGTATAAAAAGCCCGATTTGTCGTCCCACAGCTTTTCCTTAATATAGTTCTCCAACACACTAATTTCATCCTCAATATCCTCTATCTCTTGCCAGCGCTCCAGAATAAACCCAAATTTTAATAGAATTTTATCTACCATAAGCTGCTGCAAGCAGGCATCTAACCATACCATATGCCCATGACTGTAAATCATGCTATACCCTTTTGGAACACGAGGTTGGTTATCCATGCCTGTTCCCCAACCACTGGACCAATAAGAACCATCACGCCAAGTTCTATTCAGTCTTAACCAACGGCTATATGCTGCTAAAGCAGGAAATATCATGTTAATCCTTTCCCTGTCGCCAAATTGATTATAATATTCAAGTTCGCTCCACGGAATAATATTAGGCCCGGTACTTACCGGATCGTAACGGTGGAAACAATCATCTCCCGAAGCCTTTATCTCGCGACAGATAAAACCATCGAGATGCTGAAGCGCATAAAAATTATCCAATGTTTTCTGAAATGGAAACAGCCTATCGCCATACCTGGCAAAAAGAGTAATAAAAGCAGAGTCCCACATAAAAATATTGCCATTGTATGCGGTATCCAGATAACTAGCCACAAAACCTGAATCAGGTTGTGGTTTTAGCACATTACCAATTCCTATTTCCCAGGCCTTCCAATACATTTCAATGGCGACATCGTTTCCTTTCCAGAATGGCGAAGGAAGAATATTTTTAGCATCAGCGAAAGATGGTGGCTCCAGTTGGTTCGATGGCAACCTCCGGTACTCGTTCTCGGCTACGAAACTATTTTTAACGTAGGTGTTTTTATATGGAAGCTTATAAATATGCTTTTTATTATCCGTAACACCCATTGCAGGCAGACAAAGGAGTGAAGCACTCGCAAGTGCTCCACCTTTAATGAAATTTCTTCTATTAGTTGACATATAAATTGATTTACACTAATAATTTAAACAATCTCTTTTCAAACAACTCACTAGAATTAAGATGATTGCGAACACTAATTACTCAATGGTAAATTATAATTATTAAGCCATTATTTAAATGAACTATTCTTCGATAAAGAAAAATGAATCTGGAATGATACACTCCCTTATTTTTCTGCTTGAAAAGCCAACTTCTAAATTATCGCCCATATAACTTTCAAAATACAGTAACTTAAACTCATGATACCCTTCGTCCAATGCAATTACTCCTTTTTCATATTTTGCGCTATGCGAACCATTATTATCGACAACAGTGATACCATCAATTAGTAATTTAGATCCATCATCGGAGTTTGTATAAAACTGATAAAGTCCTTTATTGGGAATTTTAATCAAAGTATTAAATTCGAAACCAAAGTAATCTGTTAAATCAGCCTCTGATAAAGATATATTCGGAATTAGACCTGTTTTTTTTATAGGTTGAGTAGATAAGTCATCTGTTGAATCAAAATCTCCTTCAAAATATTTATACTTTATTCCTGATTGTGCTTTAGTTACTTTTTTTGATGGCAAAAATTTGATATTCTCATCTGCATCTGAAAGACCTGAAGGGAAATAATACTTATACTTCACACCATTTTCTGTTCTAATCCATGTATCATAACTAAAATATCCTTCCTGCATAACAATTATTCGTGCACCTGGTTCAAGTTGCCCATAGGCTTCATAACCTGTCTTTTGACCATAACCAAGTCCAATTCCATGATGAATTCCCACATAATTGTTATCATGATCGTGTCCTACAAAAACCCCAATAACATCGTTTTTATCGACCATTGACGCAAATATTCCTGAATTTATATCGGATGAACTTACCCCCTCGTCGAATTGATCACCTAAGGTGGTTGATGCTCCTACAATTTCTCTAAATTCTGGAAGTGGAATATGAAAAAATGCCAACGAAGGAAGTGGCAATTGATTATTCTCAGCAGTAAATTTATCGCTCTCATTACGATACCATTCAATTTGATCAAATCGAATCCAATCATAATCACTAATCTTCGGATTACTGGCATAATCATTAGAATCAAAACAATATATAACCGCTGCAGTTTTATCCCCATTAGAAGTTTCAACAGGTAATGCATAATTACCAGCTCCATGCACATTTCCCTCCGTTCCCACAAAATATGGTAAGTCCTGAAGAATCTTAAATATTTCTTTACGATTTATATCTGGTTCTGCATCATGATTTCCTAGTGTAACAGCCCAGGGTATTTTTGCATCAATAAAAATTTTTGCTATTGCTAACCATCCTTCTTTAGCAGGATCGGAAGTAACAATATCGCCTGTTAAAACCACCAAGTCTGGATTTTCTGCTTTCAAAACTGTTTCCATATTCTCAATGGTTTTTATGCAATTATCAGAAGTATTATTCCAATGCAAATCAGTAAACTGCGCAATTTTAAATGAATGATTTTTTCTGAACTTTAGCTCATTTTGCTCCTGAGCACATACGGGCATTATTTGACTGATTATCAGTAAAAAAACACTTATATATAGGAATGCTAATTGTTTCATAATTATTTAATTTTATATATTATCTTATAGACAGAACAAGCCTGGGAAGCAAAATACAAGTATAAACTTCTCGTTATCTGCTATTTAGATTAAGTTAGATAATGTGATAAAAATTGAATGTAGGATATTCAAGGAGGTATTAATTGAACATATATTTGATTTCATTCAAATCATCAGTCCCAATAAGATCAACTTGTGCATTCAACAATTCAGTACTGATTGCTCTTCTTTGTTTTTCAGTTGTATTAGGTGTACCCCAAAAGCGAATAAGGAAGCCTTTTTTCTTTACGGCAGAAGTGATATCTTGTAGTTTATTTTTTTCTAGAACGGGAATCTCACCATTTCCGTCCCAATTAAAGTAATCACCCCAGTCATCACTAATTATCGGCATTAATTTATTTGAGATTCCTTTATTTAAATCAGTTAATCGCCCATCAAAATATGCCAAACGATTACTTTGACCAACCATATATTCAAATGGCCTTTCCCCAGAAACAATTATTCTTACTGCCCCTCTCCGGTCAATCCCGTCATTATACACAGAAAGTATTTGTTTATATTCTTTTAAAATATCCTCGAGTAACTTATAAGTGCTGAGTCCATTAATCTTTATATCAACGAAAAGAAAGAGTTCTTCTTCATTTCCATAAACAGAACCTTTGTTTTCAATAACTTTTTGATAAATAGGATCAAGATAAAGCCTACGCAGAGTATTACCTGATTTGATCTGGTTTCGATCATGTGCTACGAACAATGAATCTCCAATAGGAAAAACATCAGCTTCGATGCTCTTACAACCATATTTCAAAGCATCAAACAGTGGATTTGTGTGGCTATAATCATTGTGTGAATGAACCGGAATTATAGAGGTTTCTGTACTATTTCTTGAACTACACCCAAATAAACAAAATGTAATTAATAAAATTACTCCATTCCTCAAATGTTTTATTATCATAATTTTCGATTTGGCGAATTTAAAAATTGCACAGCAATTTCTCAAAGAGAAATTCTACAATCTACTCTTTCAAACAAAAAAGAGTAGAGATAGCCTGAAAATACAGGCTTTCTCTACTACACTTTTTAATTCCAACCTTTATTTTGTCGAATACCTGAGATAGCTACATCATCATTAGGAATAATCCAAACATGATGAATATTTGGGTCAAATTGAGGTCGTGCAGCACGTACCTCTTTTATGGTAAAAGGTGAATCTGGATTTGTTTTATCAGAATAATCTCTACCATGTAATGTTTTATTATAGGCCAAATCGGCATCATGCCAGCGTACTAAATCAAAATGTCGATTTGTAAATTCACCAGCAAATTCAACACGGCGTTCATGTTTTAAATCACTTAATGTGGCATTGGTTATAGAAGCTAATCCTGCTCGGCTACGAACTGCATTCAATTCCTTGTCAGCATTTTGACCTTTCATAAGTAGAGCTTCGGCCTTCATTAAAACAATTTCAGTATAACGAATAAGAGGAACATTCGCAATTGTAGTTGGATCATCTCCATTTGCATTAATTGTTGTTCCAACAGGGTTTTCATACCCATAAGCGTCCATATATTTATTAAACTGAAATCCTGATTGAGAATTTTGAGAAGTATACCTTCTGGTCTCACCAAACCATTTAAACTCTTGCCCAAACTCTAAAATAGTTTCTTTTCGTCTTACATCACCAACTTCAAAACTATTATACAATTCAAGTGTTGGTTGATAATATCCCCAACCATTGTAATCACCCCAGCCTTTATTCTCAAGCATAACACCAGGTAATTTACTTCCCGCATCTACTCCTGAAATTACTGACCAAATATATTCGGAACCAAAATTTTGTTGATATGTGAAAATATCATGATAATCTGTTCCTGGGTTATTCGAATTTAGAAGTTTTCTGCCAGAACCAGAATTTGTAATCTTATCACAGTACTCAATTACATTATCCCATTTTGAATTATCATATTGAGCCCAATACATATAAGTCTTAGCAATATATGCTAATGCTGCATCTTTATGAGCTCTTCCTAAATCAGCAGAAGCGTAAGTTGTGAAAAGTGGTAATAAATCAACAGCCTTTTCTAAATCACTAATTATTTGCTCATAGTTGTTAATAACACTTACAGGACGTGTGAAATGATCATCAAACATGTTTTCCTCCGTAACAATCGGAACTCCACCATTTTCACCATTATCACCATAAGTATGTGCTAACCAAAAATAATGAAATGCACGCATAAAATAAGCTTCTCCTAAAACTCGCTTACTTAAGGAAGCATCCATCTCAATATCTGGAACATGAGATATTACATCATTTGCTCGACGGACAATTTTATATGACTGTGGATACATCCAACTAAAATATCCCTCATCTCCACTTAAAGTAAAATTTACCGCTGCATCAGCCTTTGCATTCGAACGGCCTGTTATCATATCATCCGAAGCATTAATATACCACATAAAGCCACGAGTAAACATGTCTTCGTCTTTCATATAATAATACATGGCATTTGCTCCTGCCAAAGCATCATCTTCTGTTTGCCAATAATTTCCTTCCGTTGCACTTCCTTTTGGGGTTAAATCGGTAAAACTCTCAGAACATCCCCAGACAATAAAAACTATAAATGCTGCAACAACAAAATTCGTTAATCTTATATTTTTCATAATTGTTTCCTTTTTTTAGACTTCTTAAAATAATCATTCACGTATTGATGTCCAATATAAATTAAAAAGCAAATGATAAGCCTGTAGATATTGTACGTGCAACAGGATATGATCCTACATCAAGTCCAATTCCACCAACTTCAGGATCCATTCCTGAATAATCCGTTATGGTGAATAAATTTTCAGCAGTAAAATAAATTCTTAAAGAAGAACCTTTAACTACTTTATCAATTATTTTATGTGGAAATGAATATCCCAATGTTATATTCTTCATACGTAGATATGATGCATCTTCCAAATACCACGTAGAATTTGTAGCAAAATTTCTATTATCATCTGTCGTCTGAAGTCTAGGAATATTTGAATTCGGATTATCAACGGACCAAGCTCCTAGGATGCGATTATCACGATTATAAGTTTGTTCTGACATATTATAGGTTGAATACTTATATGCATTAAACACCTTTCCACCTTCAACTCCCTGCAGAATACACGATAAGTCAAACCCTTTATACTCTAAATTAAGATTAATAGCATAAGTAAATGTAGGGAATGCATTACCATGAAAAACTCTATCATCATCAGAAATTTTTCCATCATTGTTTGCATCTTTAAATTTCAGATCCCCAGGTTTTGCATTGGGTTGAATTAGATTCCCATTTGATTGATGTGCATCGATTTCGGCTTGTGTTTTAAAAAGACCTTCACACTGCACTAAATGATATGAATATAATGGCTGTCCTGCTTCCGAACGATATGGAAACAAAGAAGAACGAACATTATCATCATGATAAATATAATCGCTAGTGTATCCATCCAAATCCAATAGTTCATTTTTTATGGTTGAAAAATTAGCTCCTATAGAATATTTTAATTTCTTATCGTTATTTCTATAGTTTACAGACATTTCATATCCCCAATTCTTCACACTTCCAACATTTGAAGTTGGACCATCGCCAACACCAGTATGTGGATTGGCAGCATTGGTGAGAATCATGTCTTTCGTAGTCTTCTCAAAATAATCGGCAACCAAGTCCAAACGTCCATTAAATAAAGTAGCATCTATACCAAAATCATAAGTTTCTGACTTCTCCCACTTTAAATTACGATTCGACTGCTGAGCTACATAGTATCCTGGAAGGTAAGATGGAGACTCACCAAGATAAGGTCTATGAGAACTCATTGGAACATTATATGCATAATAATTAACTGATTGAATATTACCAATTTGTCCCCAAGATCCTCTTAGCTTCAAAGAAGTTATCCAATCTATATCTTTCATAAAACCTTCTTCAGACAATCTCCAAGCTGCAGAGAATGAAGAAAACATATCATCATTATTTTCTTTTGCTAAACGAGAAGAACGATCATTCCTTATACTTGCTGAAAAGAAGTAACGATTATCAAAATTATAACGAAACCGACCAATGGCTGATGTTAATGCATCTTCGTAAACATCACTATCCCATTCAATAATCTCTCCTGCATTTTTTAAATATTGATACCAGTCTTCTTCACGTGAAAAATCCTGAGCATTAACATCATTATACTCATAATCTGTATGCTGAGCTGAGTAAACCGCAGTAAGATTTAAGTTATGCTTTCCATAAGACTTCTCATAATTAATCTGATTGTCCCAAATCCATTTATTCCTATTAGACCATGATTGATCCAAATAATTCATATCAGTACGACGACCAGACTCTGGTATTTTTGGGGTGAACTTTTTATAATCATCATCTCTTAAATCAACAGAAAATGAAGAACGAAATTTCAACCCTTGAATAATTTTATAATCAAGGTAAACGTTTGCATTTAAATTCGTAATAGGATTAGTTACTGTTGGTCTATTCAACATCGCTACAGGATTAAATACATCTCCATAAGCACCAGCAAATTTAGATTCTGCAGGAGCCACTCCATGATAATTACCTTCTGCATCATATACAGGAGCTGACGATGGCATATACATCGCATTAATAATAGCACCAGAATAACTAGACGAAGTATTAGCTCCAACCGCTTCGGTTCTTGCTAAAAAAATATTCTCTCCAATTTTAATATTATCAGTAATATCATATTCGGTCTTCATTCTAAAAGCAAACCGTTTTGAGTTTGTTCCTATCAAAAGTCCATCCTTATCCTGATAATTAAAAGAAGACATATATCTTACTTTTTCACCACCACCGGATATTGAAAAATTAGCATTTTTAACGTATGCTTTTCTAAAAATAGCATCGATCCAATTTGTACGTGTCACAGCACCAAATGGATTCTGAACAGCATCATGAGCGGGCAAACGTGACGCCCCAACATTATCTGTAGCAGTATTATATGCCCAGCTTTGCTGTTCGGCATTTAACGGTGTTGGTTTGTTCATTGCTTGCTGTACTCCAGTAAAAAAGTCAAAACTAATTTTCGGTTTACCTGATTTACCGCTTTTTGTAGTAATCACAATAACTCCTGATGCAGCCTGAGCTCCATATATTGATGCAGAAGCGGCATCTTTTAAGATTACCATGCTTTCAATGTCATTCGGGTTAAGCGCACCACCATAATATGGCATCCCATCAACAACCCAAAGTGGCGATTCATCATTTACTGAACCAACTCCACGTATTACTACTTTTGCTGTTTTTGTTGGATCACCACCTTGTTGAATAACTGTTACTCCTGCAGTGTTTCCTTGTAAAAAGTCCGAAGGACTTGTAATTGCACGACTATTGATTTTATCTAAACCTGTCACGGTTGCTATGGATGATGATAAATCTGATTTTTTAGCCGATCCATACCCAATAGCAACAACTTCGCTCAAACCAAAAGCTTCCTCAACCAGTATAACATCCAACTTTGATTCCCCCGCCAAGACAATCTCTTTTGTTTTCATACCTATAAATGAAAATACCAGTGTTCCATTCTTAAGAACATCCTTAAATACAAAATTCCCATCAATATCTGTTATTGTTCCTAGCATACTTCCCTTGACTACTATCGATACTCCTGGTAAGGACTGTCCATTTATGTCTACTATTTTACCCGTAACAGTATATTTGTCTTGAACTTCTTTATTCAAACCATCCATTGCTTCTGCCGAAGAAAGAATAATTTGTCTGTCAAGTATAGTATATGAAATATCTGTTCCTTGAAATATTTGATCTAAAACAGAGCTTATTTTCTCATCTTCCACTTTAACATCAACTTGTCGTTCAACATCCACAAGTTCATTGTTATAAGCAAAATAAAATTCGGATTTATCTTCAATTGCTTTCAATACATCACGAACAGATGAACTTTTTTCCTTAATAGAAATACGTGCATTTTGGGAATATATATCAGAAGCTTGTAAGCTAAAAACTGTTGCGAATATTAATATAAATGTAATCCTCATAACGCGTCTGGATTGTATTGAAAAAGGCAAACAATTCCCTTTCCAAAAATTCAATATTTTTTTCATATATTTAGACGTTTTTTAATAATACTTTTACCTGTTTTCAGCAGGTGAAAATCGTTTAGGAGGGTGTTCTAGCACTCTCCTTTTTTATTTGGTTTGACTATTAGATTAGATACTTAGTAACTTTTAATTTAATTCACTAGTCAATTCTAAGGTGGTACTCGTATATTTTCCTTCATAGATTTATTATTTTTTAAACAAACACTAAATTCTTATATTTTTGCCTTTTTTAAAATAATTGTTCTTTTTCCAAAAACTCCTGCTTCACTCCCCTTACATTCGACAATTTCGTATGATAGTGGTGACGATAATTCTAAAATTCTTAATGCTCTCTCCATAGTTTCATTTATAAATGTAAGCGTAAAACGATACTGTTTAAGTTCATCACTATCAACAATAATATCAACATTATACATCTTCTCAAAACGTGCAATAACTGCATCAATTGGATCATTGTCAAAAACAGTTCTGCCTTCTTTCCATGAAATATATTTATTTATATCCTTTAACTTTTGGATATCCATTTTATTCTTCACCTTATTTAATGTGGCAACCTCATTAGGAACCAAACTGTTTACATTCGAAAATGTTCCGTCTAATTCATTTAATTGGCCTAAATTAACAGACCCCTCTACTAAAGCTACTGTCATTTGATTTTCATCGTCATACGATCGAATATTAAAAGCAGTTCCTGTTACTTTAACATCAAGGTTTTTCATATCGATAACAAATGGTAAATCCAGATTTTTTTGGACATCAAAATATGCTTCTCCTTCAAGATGAACTAAACGCAGGTTGGCTTCTTGAAAGGATGATGGATAAGTAAATTTACTTCCTGAATTAAGCCAAACCTTGGTGCCATCAGGTAATTTAAATTGGCTGACAGCACCCAGTGGGACTGTAATTGTATTTTGAGCAACATAACTGCTCTTTAGGCTATCATTAGCAAAATAAATCAAAGCAATCAACAAAGGGACAATTACAATTGCAGCGACTTTCGAAAATATGAAATACACTTTTCGACTAATAGATATATCCCTATGTGTCAAATTTATTTCGTGGTGTACATTACTAAGTATCTGATCAAAGAATTGAGGATTCCCAACAGTATCATTACTACATTTCCTCCAAAATCCATTCATAACCTTTTCCAATTTTGGTTGAGCTGATCTATCATTAAGTATAGAAATAGCATCTTCCAACTCCTTATTAGAATAATTTCCTTCAATATATTTTTCAATCTCTTCTTTCATTTCTTTCGCTCTTATATATACAACGCACAAGTTGACCTTACCCCCTGCTTATTTTTATTTTTTTATTTAAAATAGATACATTCAGTACTACAATTACACAACAATCCCATTTTTACATATATTATTCTGTTATAAATTCAACGTATAAACCCTTCTTCCATCCTGATTTATTATTATCAACGCCATCAATTATTTCGGCTTGAACAGGGATAGAAATCAAAAAAAAATCGGTTAAGTTTCAAAAAAGAAAACGATTTAGCTATTAAAATACCTAACGAACTTTATAGATATATTCGTTTGAAGATTGCATAAATAGATATTGAATTAGAAAAAGACAACTTACCTCCAAAATTTACAAGTCACAATCTTAACATCTGGAATAAATTATGGCAGAGCACCCAGAAGGAACTTGCTAAAATCAGATACTGTATTTCGAAAATAAGTAGTGAAATATCAAATTATATAAGAGAAAAGGATGTCAATAAATATATTTAGGTAGCAACTTTAACAGATTGCAAAATTTTCAATCGACAAAAACAAAATAAAATAACTCTCCCCATATACCGAAAAGCAAGATGTGTTTTCGAAGAAAAGCAAGAGATTTTGTAATATGATCTTCAACAGTTTTTTCAGATATTCCTTTTAGTTCAGCAATTTCTTTATTTGAAAGACCTTTCTCACGACTCAATAAAAAAATTGCTCTTCTTTTGGGAGGCAGTTCTGGCACTAGCTTATCATACTGTCCCTTTAAAAAGACATAATCAACTTGCTCTTTTGTTCCAGAACTATTACTATTAACCGTATTCTGTAAATAGTCTAAATATTTCTGCTCTGTGCTTCGTTTTCGAAATACAGACAGCACTGTGTTTTTTGCAATAGTAAAAAGAAATGCTTCGAGATTAGTATCGTCCTTTAAGGAAGAACGCTTCTCCCAAAATTTAATAAACACTTCTTGGACAATATCGTAAGCATCCTCTTCATTTTTCAAAAAAGCAAACGAAAAACGAAAAATTTTAAAATGAAACCTATTGTAAATTTCATCAATTACATATTTATCTCCACCTTTTAGTCTCTTATAATATGATTGTTCGATATTCTGCATTTAGATTAAATAAAGGGCAAACAATAGTATAAAGGAATAGCGAACTTTCAAAACATTAGCCCAAAATTTAAAAAATAAAATAATCGTGCTGATCGTTTGCAAACACTTACTTTATACTATTAAAATCAAATCTATTAGTTATTATGTGCAATTTAAATTATTCGGAAATAGAATTTTCCATTTAAGATCAAACTCGAGAGGATCAAATTATATATGCAACAAAAAATATTAAAAAAAAACTAAATTGATCAATCCAAGAGAAAACAAGAAATATCATCAGCCTTTTTTAATGATTCCTTTTCTCCTACCTCAACCTTCTTCTTTATCTTTTCAATTACCAGTTCATTCCTGTTCACATGAAAAACTGTATCTAAGTAAGAAAGCCCATTAGAATTAATGCCTCCTTGAGCCTGAATAAATTTAAATTTCAAATCATTGTCCCTCAACTGACGATTATTTACAAATAGTCCAATTCCCAGCAAAAACAAAACTGCAGCAACCGATTGCCAAACCACCAGCTTACGAAATATCAACCTGCGCTTTTTATACTGTCCGGTCATTTCGGTAATTCTTTGTTCCAGATCCTTCGTATCTTGAGTCAATTGGTTTAGCTGTTTTCTTGTAGACTGCTCCGAAACGGAGATATTCTCACGAACAGATTTATGAATTGACTGGTAAATAAATTCCAGTAGCTGTCTGGAGATCTCTTTTTGAGGCTCTTTTTCGTCTGGCTTTTCTTGTTGCAGCTTTTTATTGATAGCCGCCATTGTTTCTTTAATTTCCTCGAACATTGCTGGTACAAAATCATTCCTTTTCATATGCTTTCTAATTTTCATGACCGTCTTAGACCTTTATTCTTAGATCTTTTTCGCAGTTTTTGTTTTTGTTTGGAATGCAATTCATCCTTATAATTTTGCTTTTGAGATTGCACAAGCAATTCCCGAAGGAATCCTGTAGATAGACTATCTCCTTTTCGAGCTGAAAATATTTGCTCCTGTACATTTTGTTTTAATCGAGCATCAATCTTCGAAAAACTGAACTGCCGGTCTATTTTCGAACCATTAAAACTCAAACCATTTTTTATAAATCGAACCCCTTGAACCTCCGTCGTTGTTCCTTTTGTTTTAAAATCGATGCTGATCTCCTGCTCTTTCAAATTCATAGCTAATTCAGCCCAATCGCCGCTTTCAGGGATGTATTTTTTCAAAGCATTGTAGATTTCATATTTGGTCTTATCGGGTTCGTGAAGTCGCTCCACTTTAACCTGCTCCTTCCCTTTGGCAAAATAGAAACCATACTTTCGTGTAATCTCCTTACAGATTTTTTCACTTCTGTGTCTGTCGTTCCGATCCGATATGGTTTTCCCATGATAATCTACCCTGTTGATGATCATGTGCAGGTGTGGATGTTCCTTGTCAAAATGACGGGCAACCAAAAACTGTGTTTCACAGATATTCATTTTCCCCAAGTATTCTTTGGCTACCTCTGCCATCAATTCATTCGATAAAAGTTCCTTGTCTTTTGCCGAGAACGAAAGAGAGATATGATACACCGATTTACCAAGTCTTGGATTCAATTCTGCTTGTCCAACAAAACTTTGAATAATCGTCTCCTTATTTTTGGTCCGCAAACCATCACTGGCCAACAATTCCGTCCCCTTTTTGATATCGAAAATATAATTCACGACACCCCTGAAATCCTGCCCTTTCACAATCTTTGCTATCATTTCACAAGCGATCTATCAACTGATCAATTTGATCAGCCAGGTGAATGTATTCCTTACGTACATTTGTATATCCTTGTGCATTTGCTTTCCTGGCAATCTGATTCAGATTATTGGCCATGCCACACAATTTCCGGATATAAATTTGAACTTCGGGAGTGATTCTCTCTCTTACCGAACTACCGGCAATACACTGTCTCATGTACTCACTGATGGTCAGGTTTGCTTTTTGGGCTTTTGATTTTAGGACGTAGTACTCTTCGGTAGCCATTTTAACATCTACTTTATACCGTTTTTTCTGAGCAGTACTTTTTCTGGGACGTCCTCCTTTATTGAAATTTGCCATTGAATTAAGCTTTAAATTTGAGACCAACGGGATGTAATTAAGGTTTGGGTCGCACCAAAACATAAACTTGCTTAGTACATCTTCAAAGTGATAACTTAACTTGTAAATCAACCATCTTATTTTCATACAAGGAGGCCTTCATACTTGCGTAAGCATCCCTTTTTAATTTCAGGTCATGAATGGCCAAAAGGAAACGGAATAAATGGCCTGTGCGCCGGCTGTGAAAATCATTTCAATGTGTTTTAAACAGGCTTGGCAATGGGCTTTGTATTTTGCAGAATGCAAATACAAAGTTCTTTGCGGCCTGGCCTGTGCGTAAGAAAAAAAACGCTTTGAAATGATTGGGCGCGTTTATGCCGAACGCTTTTGTCAATCCACGACCGATTCCAACTTTGCTAACGCATGTAGTAAGGTCTGTATCTTACAATTCGATTCGGTTTTACACCATTATTGCAATTGGCTTGGCAGAGGATTAGAATATTGAATTATTCCAGATTTAATTTTTTCTGTAAAACATCCATATCAGCAGAAATTTTATGTGCCAATACTTTGGCGTAAATCTGTGTTGTTTTCAAAGAGGTATGTCCCAAAATTTTAGAGACAGTTTCAATAGGCACACCATTGGACAGAGTTACGCTTGTAGCAAAAGTATGCCGGGCCACATGCATGGTTATATTTTTTTCAATTCCACAAAACTTGGCCAGATCCTTTAGATACTGATTCATTTTTTGATTGCAAAGAATGGGTAATAATCTCCCTCTCAACAGGTCTTCAGGAAAATCTGAATATTTCTGAAGGATTGCTTTCGCATTTGGAAACAATGGAATCATGCAGCGATTGCTGTTTTTAGACCGATGAATAATGATCCATTCCTTTCCGGAATCATCAAGCTCTAAATGTTTTGCACTTAATTTATAAATATCTGCATAGGAAAGTCCGGTGTAACAGGCAAACACAAAAGCATCACGAACAATATCCAAACTCTTCTTCTTAATTTCTTTGGATTCAATAGTTTTCAATTCATGCATACTAATGAATTCACGACTGGTCTGTTCCAGCTTCACCTGATAACGTGCATAAGGATTTTTATCTATGTATTCCATGGCTACGGCCAGGTTCATCACCCTTCTCAAATGTTTGTGATAATTCCAGGCAGTGTTTTGATGGACATTGTAATTTGCCTTTAAAAACATATCAAAGCCATTCAGAAACTCATATTTCACCTTATCCATCGGATAATCATTCCTTTTAGTACTTTTAATATACAGCATAAGCTTTTTTCGGCTGACCTTGTAATGTTTTAAGGTTCTTTTTGCGTAGCCTTTTCCAATATTATTTTCTATTGTCTCCAGATAGTAGTCAAAGATTTCCAGCACGCCTCCTCGTTTCTTATCCTTTCCCAGAAGAATGTTTTTAAGGTCAATCACATCAAAATCCTCTCCCAAAGACACCAGACGATTGTATGTATCCCGTAAATTTGTTTGAGTCTTAGTAAGCTGATTGTTTACACTTTCAGCAAACGAGCTTTGTCCTGTGCACGAAATTGTTTTTTCATCCCACAAGTCAGCAGGAACAAATATCCCTGTAGAGAGTTCAACACGTTTGTAATTATACGTGAAACGCAGATAAATCGGGCATTTCCCCCCTTTTGAACGGGATTTCTTTAGCTGATAACCAATTTTTAATCTCATACCAATAACTCCTATTTTTAAATGAATCAATCCTAAATTTAATTGAACAACACTTGTTTAAGTTACTGAATTTCAACAAATTGAACAACACTATTTTCGTGTCAAATTGCATCAAATAGCAACAAATAGTGCTGAATTTAGAAATGGAGGGAATTTCGAGGTCAAAATTGGGAAGCAGTCAACTGCTTTTTCATCAAATCAAAATGAAAAAAAGATACAGAAACAGAAAAAAATCAACTGAAACAAACACTCAAAACGGAAAAATCATCAAAATCTGTTCTCGGTTTGTTCTCGGTTGTTCTCGTTTTTGCCCCTTTTTAATTGGTTTTATTTAATCATTATTGACATCCAAAAACAACAATAGCGCTCAAAACCAGTGTTTTAAGCGCTATTTGCTCTTTCTAACATTATGTTAAAGTACCCAGAGCCGGGATCGAACCGGCACGGGTTGCCCCACTGGTGTTTGAGACCAGCGCGTCTACCAATTCCGCCACCTGGGCATTGCTTTTGAATGCGATGCAAATATAGATGTTTGTTTCAATCCAGCAAAGCAAAAGCAATATTTTTTTGAAAAAATATTCATGCTAAGCCTCGACACCAAAGCCAACAAACATCGGATGTACTGAGCTTCATTTAATTATCTCACTTAAAGCTTGACCGATTACAGCCTCGCCCATTGACACATTTCAGACACAAAAACATCTTTAACAATCAAAAAGCGAACTTCCCCCTCCCTTTCCGTCTAAAAACAACTTAGCAATTCACATCAGGATTCTCTATATTAGCATCAAGATTATTGATTTGTTATAATCTGCTTACAAAACTACATTTGGGTAGACAAAATCAACACAAAACATAAACTAAACTTTTCTAACATGCCAAACTTATCTACCAATTACCTTGGATTGGAATTAAACAGTCCAATTATAGCAGCCAGTTCGGGACTTACCGATTCTATTGAAAAATTAATTGAATTGGAAGTACACGGTGCGGGGGCAATTGTACTCAAATCTCTTTTCGAGGAAGAAATCATCATGGAAATGGATGAGAAAATTCACGCCATGACCAGCCGTCCCTTTGTATATCCTGAAACTTTCGACTATATGGATGAAGAGCCTCAGGAAGATACCGTTCGCAAATACCTAAGATTGATTCAGGAAGCCAAAGCCGCCGTTTCAATTCCAATTATTGCCAGTATTAACTGTGTAAGCGCTCAAAAATGGACCTATTTTGCGAAGGAGGTTGAAAAAGCAGGTGCCGATGCACTGGAAATTAATCTTTTTGTTCTTCCTACAGATATGAACAGAACAAGTGCTGAAAACGAGCAGATTTACTACGATGTATTGAAAGCAGTAAAAGAACAAATTGATATTCCTATCGCATTAAAAATAAGTCCGTATCATTCCAATTTGTCGAATTTAATTAAACGATTGGATGATATACATGTAGATGGAATTGTGATGTTCAATCGCTTTTACAGTCCCGATTTCGACATCAATAATTTGACCGTAACCAGCGGACAAATATTATCAGGTCCCGACGATTACAAAAACTCGTTGCGATGGACCGGAATTATGTCGGAACGAGTGAAATGCTCCATTGCCGGCACAACCGGAATTCACACATCCGAAAGCATCATTAAACACCTGCTTGCTGGTGCCGATGCAGTTCAATTGGCCTCGGTATTGTACAAAAACGGACCTGAATACATCGACGTTCTATCGAAAGAAATATTTGCCTGGATGGAAGAGCATGATTTCAATAAAATTAGCGATTTTAAAGGAAAAATGAGTCAATCTAAATCGAACGACCCAGCCGCCTTCGAAAGAGTTCAGTTCATGAAACACTTCAGGAACTTCGTGATGTAATGCCAATTTAAAAAGTCTCAAATTTTCAATTATCAATATCATCAGAACCCGAATCGTAACAGATTCGGGTTTATTTTTGCCCTTATTTAGAAAAAACATATGATATAAATCATAGGGATAAATACTTACAAGTGTTATATTGTAGTTTCGTACTAAAAACACGAGAATGCTAACCCCTTTTTGGTGGATATTTACTCTTCCTCCAAAAGACAAATCATACGAAAGACATGAAAGATTTTGGAGTTAAGGAAACACTTAAACGCTTAGGCATTGAACCAATTAATCAAGGAGTTTCGACGGGTACCAATTGGCTTAACTGCAATGGTGCGCTAACCGAATCGATTTCTCCCATAGATGGATCTGTAATTGCAAAGGTGAAAAATGCCGATACAGCCGATTACGAAAAAGTTTTGGAAACTGCACAGGAAGCCTTTAAAGTGTGGCGGAAAATGCCTGCTCCCAAACGAGGCGAAATTGTTCGTCAGATTGGGAATGCTCTTCGCGATGCCAAAGATGATTTGGGAAAGCTAGTTAGCCTCGAAATGGGAAAAATTTATCAGGAAGGATTAGGCGAAGTTCAGGAAATGATTGACATCTGCGATTTTGCAGTTGGCCAGTCAAGAATGCTTTACGGATTTACCATGCATTCGGAACGTCCGGATCATAAAATGATGGATCAGTACCATCCGCTGGGAATTGTAGGGGTCATTTCTGCTTTCAACTTTCCGGTTGCTGTTTGGGCATGGAATGCGATGCTGGCGGCGGTTTGCGGCGATGTGATTATCTGGAAACCAAGCTCGAAAGTGCCATTGTGTGCTGTTGCTTGTCACAATATCATTAAAAAAGTACTAAAAGATAACGATGTGCCCGAAGGTGTTTTCAACTTGGTAGTTGCAAAATCATCGGTAATGGGTGATAATTTTATAGAAGACAAACGTGTTCCTTTAATTTCGGTTACCGGATCGACAGCCATAGGCAAACGGGTTGCCGAAAAGGTGGGTGCCCGCTTGGGCAGAACAATTGCCGAATTGGGCGGAAACAACGCAATAGTCATAGCTCCTTCTGCTGAATTGGACATAGCCATTCCGGGTATTGTATTTGGATCAGTAGGAACTGCCGGACAGAGATGTACCTCTACCCGACGTTTGATTATCCACGAAAGTGTTTACGAGGATGTTAAAACCCGTTTGCTGAATGCCTACAAACAGGTGGAAGGAAAAATTGGGAATCCGCTGGATGAAAAAACCTTGGTTGGACCTGTTATTGACAGCGGTGCTGTAGAGGTTTACAAACATGCCATTGCTGAAGTGAAAAAGGCAGGCGGTAAAATTGTTTACGGCGATAAAGTGCTGGATGGCAATTTTGTGGTTCCTACCTTCTGCGAGGTTGAAAATCAATGGCAAATTGTTCAGGACGAATCTTTTGTTCCGGTTCTTTATATCATGAAATACAAAACCCTCGACGAAGCTATTCATTTGCACAATGATGTGCCGCAAGGTTTATCCTCATCCATTTTTACGATGAACATGCGCGAGGCTCAAACCTTTATTTCTGCAATTGGAAGCGATTGTGGAATTGCCAATGTTAACATTGGAACATCAGGTGCCGAAATTGGCGGTGCTTTTGGTGGCGAAAAAGAAACAGGTGGCGGACGTGAATCGGGTTCTGATTCATGGAAAACATATATGAGAAGACAAACGAACACCATAAACTATGGCGTAGACTTGCCTTTAGCACAAGGAATTAAGTTCGAATTTTAGACACAACACACCAAACACTTACAATTATTTCAAAGTAAATACCTCAACAATAGTTGGGGTATTTTTTTGATCAATTAAGGCCTAAATATTGTTGCAAAGATATCCAACACATAATTTTTTAAACAATCGATAAATTGCTATTTTTGGTCAATTACAATTCCACGCAATTTCCTGACCATGCTGAAAAAAATATTAACCTCTCTGCTAATTCTTTTGCTCCTGACCATTATCGTTTTAGGCTATCTGTTTCTTCAAAAACAGCAAGAATACAAAGAAATTGATCCGTTCTCAGCAGTACCGGTTAATTCGGAAATGATTATACAATTTGAGAGCTTAGAAGATTTAATCACCAAATTGGAAAACAATACCGGTGCCTGGAAAGAGCTAAGTAAGTTCGATGGAATTGCAAGCATCAACAAAAACCTTCAATTTTTAGATAGCCTGATCAGTAATTTCGATTCTGAAGGCACTTTTTCTTTGGATCGATCATTTACCATGGCGAGTCACCTGCAAGGTAAAAATGAAATTGAATATTTATACATCCTTCCCATCACTGATTATCTGGAAGAAAAGAAAATTAAAAATGCGATTTTTAATTGGGTGGAGCTTGACTCGGAAGTTTCGGAACGGGAATACCAGAACTCAACACTCTATAGCATTCCTCCTAAAAATCCGAAGGGAAAAGGAATTCATTTTGTATTTTCAGATGGACTGTTTATTGCCAGCAGATCGATGCTGCTTGTAGAAAACTCCTTACTTCAGCTGAGCACCGAAAATTCCATTACCAAAACAAAGGGTTTTGAACAGATTCGCAGAACCATAGGAAAAAATGTTGATGCAAATATCTTCTTAAATCTAAAAACCTTTCCCAAACAGGTTTCCCTAAACCTGAATCAAGATCACAGCAAATTTAT
The DNA here is from genome assembly GCF_002356295.1 of Labilibaculum antarcticum. Lineage (NCBI taxonomy): Bacteria > Pseudomonadati > Bacteroidota > Bacteroidia > Marinilabiliales > Marinifilaceae > Labilibaculum > Labilibaculum antarcticum. The sequence goes on from NZ_AP018042.1 coordinate 2,109,352, forward strand.
TAGAAACTTTACAAATTTTGCAAACTGGACTGAGCTAGATCTTAGTTTTAGGAATAGAATCGTATTGCTAAACGGATTTACTTACAGCGATCCGCAGCAAGGCAATCTGCTGAACCTGTTTCTTCAGCAAGAGCCAGTAAAAATGGAAATGGAATCGATGATTCCATCGAGCACCAGCATTTTAACCATACTTGGTATTGATGACGCCCTTTTGCACAAAGGAAAATACCGCAAGTATCTCGATCAAATGGGGCTGTTATCCGAATATCTTAAAAACATTAGCGAGGTAAAAAGAAAGACTGGCGTAAATTATGAAGACGCAATCTATTCCATTATCCATAACGAAGTTGGCTTGGCTTTTACCGAAGACCTAAGAAGCAAACGTTTCACGATAATACGTACTAAAAGTGCGAGTATTGCCAAAGAAAAAATGCTGGAAATGATTACTGGCAATGCAAAAAAAGAACAACGAACCCTTTCCTACTACACATACACTTATCAACTCGATAAAGAAACCAGCTTCGATATTTTCAAAATGCCTGAAGATCAACTTCCGGAAAAGCTTTTTGGATCTTTCTTTGCCGGCGCCTCATCGGCTTATCTTACTTTTATCGACAACTACATGATTCTGGGCCCCGATATCAGCTCACTGTCCGAGTTTATTGAAGAATCGGTTTTAGGCAAAACCCTAAACACGAATCAATCCTATATGGAAAATAAAGAATTCCTGTCCAACAAGGCGAACTTTTATTTTTATGCATCAACACCAAGAGCAAATTCCTTTATTTCAGGATTTTTAAATTCTGATTTGCGAAAGCAAATTAAAGATCACAAGCAAAGTGTAAACAAATTTCAGGCAGTGGGTTTACAGCTAAGTGCAAATAGGAATCTGATTTACAACAACTTGTTTATCGAATACGATCCGGTATTAGAGCTGGCTCCCAGAACAGAGTGGGAATCACGATTGGATACCTGCTTTGCTCACAAGCCATATCTGGTTGTAAATCATTACACAAAAGAGAATGAAATTTTGGTTCAGGATATCAACAATGAGCTGCATCTTTTGAATCCATCAGGACGTGTTTTATGGAAAAAGCCTATGGAATCGCAAATTGTTGGCAAAGTTCACCAGGTTGATATTTATGGAAACGGGAAGCTTCAATATCTTTTTGCCACTAAAAACAAACTCCATTTGGTTGACAGGAATGGTGATAAGGTAGGGAATTATCCAATCAAATTAAAAGCCGAAGCCATACAAGGAGTTTCGATATTCGATTACGACAACAACAAAGATTATCGGTTTTTTATTCCTTGCAAGGATAAAAATATTTATGCCTACACCAAAGAAGGCAAGACACTTACGGGTTGGAATCCTGCGAAATCTGAAAACGAAATTAACTGTGAAATTCAGCATTTTAGGGTAAAAAACAGAGACTATCTTGTTTATGCAGATAAATACCGGGTTTATATCTTAAACCGTCGTGGCGAAGAAAGAGTCAGGTTAAAAGACCAGTTTTCAAAATCGACAAACAATACTTTCTATTTGGAAAACGCTGTTGGCAACACCGAAGCCAGACTGGTTACCACCGATGTAAACGGAATCATCTACTACTGCTATTTCGACGGAAAAGTTGAAAAGAAAACATTTACAGAACTTTCCGATAAGCACTTCTTTGTAGCTGCGGATATTGATAGCGATGGTAAAAATGAATATCTGTTTGCGGATTACAATATTCTTAGAGTTTTTGATGCCTCGGGACAACAAACCCTCGATAAAAAATTCGATTCCAACATTAGCTTCCCCCCTAATATTTACAGCTTCTCGCGAAGGGATATTGAAATTGGAATTTGTCTTGAAGATGAGAATAAGATCTTCCTGATTGATAAAGAAGGCAATAAGCATGAAGGATTTCCACTAAAAGGAAATACGGAGTTCTCAATTGGTTTCTCCAAAACCGGCGATAAGTCATTTAATCTTTACGTTGGAGATAACCGAAACTTCCTGCTCAACTATTCCGTACAATAAGCACTTTGGCCTATAATAAAAGCTTGTTTATGTACCAAGACAAATAGCTTGCGAAAACTATTTGTTTTTTAATTTTAAATAAAAGAGCATTGTAACAGTAGGGTTTTACCTGCTTTTTTCGGTACAAGCGGTATAATAATGTCTATTAAATAATTCAAATATGATGCTTAAATTAAAATCCCTTATTCCCTTATTCCTTTCATGCGTTCTTGTTATTTCTACTCAATCCTGTTTTGATGGTGACGACTACGATTTTGATAAACTTTCGGAGAAGGTTGATTGGACACCCAATATGATTGTTCCGGTTGGTTACGGAACCTATTCTTTGTGGTATTTACTGAATCAACATGAGGCAAATCCTGCCGATCAGACGTTGGTTTTGGATGCTGAAGGCATGTTGCACATCAAATACATGGAAGAAGATATTTTTTCTTACAATGTTGATGAAGTTCTAAACTTTCCAGATCAATCCGCAATAGATCTATCTTATTCTCTTCCAAACATTAGTGTTGGTGTTCCCCATGGTTCGCTGCCTGAAACAAACCCACAAACAGATCAGATTCAAATCATCACCGGCAATTCGGGTGTACTGCTTTACGAACTAGACCTAAATACCGACATCAGATTTGTTTTATCGAATCCGCTAAACACAACTGTAGAACTTTTTGTTTCGATTCCTAACGGAACAGCAGGAGGAACACCTGTTAGTGAGAAGTTTACGCTAACGGCCAATGAAACAAATCACGTTGAAACCTTAAATCTTGCAAATCTAAATTTACTTTTCAATACACCACACACCACCAATAATGATCTGGACATCACTTTTGATGTTAACATTTTAGATAATGGAGGTCTCATCACCAGTACTGGTGATTTGGGAATAGAGCTAACCTTTCAAAACATAGATTTCCTATTGGCTCAAGGCGATTTTGGGAATCAAAACATTACTTTGGATGCTGGAAACTTTGACATGAATGTCGACTTTTGGGATGATATTGAAGGTGATTACCTGTTTGCTGACCCGCGTATTAATCTTTACATGGAAAACTCGGTGGGTATTCCCTTTCAAATTAATGCTGATATAACCGGTTATGCAACAGATGGAACTATGGCATCTTTAAACCCTATACCTGAGGCACAATTCCAAAATCCACCATCAACCATTTCCGAAGTAAACATTGGAGTTAAGGACACACTTACCTACGACAAAAACAACTCCGATATTGTTGCCTTAATGGCTTTGCCACCATCCGACAGATTGGAATATTTTGGAAGCATAGCCTTAAATCCGGTAGGAGCCATTGCTCCAACCCCAACAGCACCAAATATCATCAGCAACAGTTCTGCTATTAATGTAGATATTGAAATTGATGTGCCTTTGGATTTTACAGCTACAAATCTGGTGCTGAGAGATACAGTGAACGATATTGACATTAGCGATGCTGATAAAATTATGAATGCAGCCGTTGTTATCGTTACTGAAAATGGATATCCCCTTAACGTAAGCATTAATAAAATTTACTTTACTGATGCAGCTTACAATGTAATTGATTCCATTTCGGACAATCAAGTAATTGATGCGGCAGAAGTGTTTACCTCCGGCGATCAAATGGGCGAAGTTGATCCTGCCTTGGTAACAGAGGTCGAGCATCAAATACAACTAACGCAAAGTCAGATTGAAAATTTAAACCTGACCAAAAACCTAATTATAAATGCTGGCGTGAGTACAGAAAATGGCGGCGTTGCGGTAAAACTAAAGGGTGATTACGAACTCAAATTCACTATTTCTGTTCAGGCTCAAATCGATCTTAATAACTAAGCACCATCAGACACTTCACTATGATTAAATTGATATACAAAACATTTATGGCAGGATTGGTATTCCTGTTTCTATCTCTTTCGGTTTCAGCCCAAAAAATGAACAACACCTTGTATTTAATGCAAAATGTTCCTCAGTCAAATCAGTTGAATCCTGCTATTCAGCCCGAATGCAAAGTTTTCGTGGGTTTTCCGGCGCTGAGTTCTATTTACCTGAACTACAGCAACAGCAGCTTTGGCTACAATGATATTATTACAGATGGCACAGGAATCAGAAAAGATTCTTTGGTTGTTAACATCAACAGCTTTCACGATGCATTGCAAACAACCAATTTTGTATCGCAGCAATTCGAACTGACTCTTTTCGCATTGGGAATACGTGCAAAAGATTACTTTTTCACTCTTGATGTGATTGAAAAAGAAGATTCCCGATTCAGTTTCGATCAGGAAATGGTTACATTTTTAAAAGACGGTAACTACCCTTTTAGAGGCAGAACTGCGAATTGGGGCGGGCTAGGATTGGATGCCAGTTACTATCATGAAGTAGCCTTGGGCGTATCGAAAAAAATAAACGACAAATGGACGGTAGGTATCAAAGGAAAAATGCTTTTCGGTATTGCCAATATGCACATGGAAGATTCCGATATGTCTGTTTTTACTTCGGCTTCGGGTAACGAAATTGTTTTAAATTCGGAACACCACCTTCGTGTTTCCATGCCAATTGATCAGGTTGGTTTAGATTCTGATGGATATGTTAATGACATTAACATGGATGGTGATGCTTACAATGCCGATTTCTTCGCTAATACCGATAACAAAGGTTTTGCTGTCGATTTAGGTATGACATATCAAATGGATGATAAAACCCGCTTATACGCCAGTATATTGGATATTGGATCGATTAACTGGAAAACAGATGGTCATGAATTTTCTCAAAAAGGTTCATTTACCTGGACAGGTGCTGATTGGTCACAATCGGGAAATTCAAATGACCCAAACTACAGAGAAATTGAAGATGTATTTGAAGATTTAACAGACTCAATTGTTGACGAATTTCGTGTAGAAAATAGAATAGGTTCCTACAAAGTGGCTTTGCCTACCAAAATTTATTTCGGAGGAACACACGATCTTAACAAAAGAGTAAATGTAGGAGCGTTAAGCCGTACCGAAATTTTTAATGGTAAAGTTCAATCCTCATTAACCTTTTCGGCCAACGCCCGTTTTTTCAAAAATCTAAGCACTACATTAAGTTACTCGGTGGTAAACAATTCGTACAACAACATTGGCTTTGGTTTGGCAACCAAATTGGGACCCACCCAATTTTATGTGGTTAGCGACAATGTAATGGCGGCCATTAAACCAAACACTGCTCACCTAGCAAATATTCGTTTCGGAATAAACTTTTTGTTTGGTTGTAAGGATAAAACGAAGAAAAAAGACTCTTGCTCTTTCGTGGATCAAGTTAATAACAAGAAGAAGCCATTGTACAAGTAATAAAAACGATTTTTTAGCTCCATAACGGAGAGTTTACATCAATTTGAATTCGAGACTGCCTTGCGGGGCGGTCTTTTTTTTTGATCTTGATCCACTTGCATGATGGATTGGTGTGTTTGTAGCGTGGATCAATGCACTCTGGCGGTGGATCAGTTCGTTTCTGCAATGGATCAGTCCGTTTTTGATGTAGAGCAAGGCACTCACGGCATGGAAAAGTCCGATTCTGAAATGGATCACTGCACTCACGACGTGGATCAGTCCGTTTCTGCTGTAGAACAAGGCACTCGCGGCGTGGATCAGTCCGTTTCTGCCATGGATCACTGCACTCGCGACGTAGATCAGTCCGTTTCTGCCATGGATCACTGCACTCTGGCGATGGATCAGTCCGTTTTTGCCAGAAAAAATGGACCTGCAAGGGAAAAAAGCCAGCTACCAATACAAAGCCCCAAAAAGCAAATACAGAAGGACAGCAAAAAAAAAGTCCCTTTTGGTAAATGATTAGCAAGTGCTTTTAAATCTGTAGGATTGATGAAATTGTTCGATAATTGGGATTCCATTTTTATAATAAAAATGGATATCAAAAACTAAAAGCATCTATAAATGCCCATCAAATCGATAATCTGCTATTAATAAAACTACCAAAAACAGAAAAATTGAACTTATAATATAAATAGAAACATATTTATTCCAATGCTGATAGCTATCACCTGCCCTATCGAAATCTTCAAATACTTCTTTATAATATCCTCCTCTATATAAAACTAGATAGTTCAAAATTGCTAATATTCCCATTAAAACGAGAACGTAGTATTTGTTTCCTAAAAGCAAAAAAGGATAGGAAAAATCAACTACCACTAGAATTGAAAATATATTTAGAGACAACAATACCACCGATCCCAAAAAGAAAATAAAGAAGGCATGCTGTCTCCTTTTCTTTCATGAAATTTATAAATTCTATAATTCAAATAATAGTACCAAATCATTTTCTATAGCTTAGGCTTCATTCAAAACGTCATTTTCTGTTCTGTTTTCGGAAAATTTCAACTACTTCATTCTCTGCTCTATTTTATTCTGCTTCTCTAACAGATTCTTCTCACGGCTTTTTGTTGCTACCCAAGCCATAAATAGAAATACGAATACTATAAAAACACCTACTAGTATTGAAGCCATTTTATTCTTTTGACTACAATATATTTCATAATATTTTTCCTGTCTTTTACTACCAAAAAGAAAATAAAAGGTGTTAAATAAAATGATAGTCCCTCCTAAAACAATCATAAATACAGGATTAAACCTATATATGTGAGAGATATAATATTGATAAGTTCCAACAAGGGATAGAATAAAGAAAATTATAATTAAGGAGAAAAATCCAACCGCAAAAATATTAATCTGCGGGTCTCTACTAAACCTTTTATAAACTGATAAAATTGTAAAGTATATATAACGATAAATTGACATTGGTTATTTGTTTTTATTTATTTTCCTCAATTATTTTTTCCGAATCTTTGTTCTCTTTTGGATTCTCATTATTAACCAAAATTCCATTTACAAAGTAGCTATCCCCATCTTTCAAACTTGTTAAATTGTAAGTTTTAACAACTCCTTTTTGTTGCAAAATAGAAATTATTTTAACTCGATTAATCTTACCTTTTTTATAAACCAAACATTCATCTCCAATTTCAAGTTTTGCTGTTGATAAGCCATACCTCTTATTTGACTGTATCGGATTAAAAGAACACCATCCTTTATCTTTAACAAAATAAGGGTGATCTTGTGTGTTGGTATTTCTTGTTTTATTTGAAAATGTGATCTGTATCAAATTATCATGCATTGGTGCATCAACTTTTAAAACCTCCACTTTAATAACCTTCTCATTTAAAAAATCATATGAAAGAACAATATCTCCAACAGAAATTAATTCAATAGCTTTTAATGAATCATTTCCCATAGTTACCTTTGTTCCTTCAGCAAAACAAAGTCCTCCTCGATAAAAGAAATCACTATTTACATGTTCCCAATCACCACCTGATCCAAAATCTTTATTTTTTTGAATTTCATAATCCTTAACAGCTTGCTCAAACTCAGGACTAGTAACAATGGAATAAACTCCAGAAACCAGAAGACCTGGAGCTCCCATAAATCCAACAACACCAAAAAACATATCGGAACCATATTTAGCTCCACTAATATCTCCATTCATATAATTATACGTGGATAAGCCCAAACTAAAAATGCCACTAGTAAAACCAGTCCAATAAAGGATACCTCTTGCTGATTGAAGATACTTACTACCTTTCATTAACGAGCCACTTCTCAAATTCTTTGCAATTGAACCTTCACGCATCAAACTAGCGTCATTATATCGAATTGGCCTAAATGTTTTCAATTTACGATTCAATTGTATTTCAGCTCCTCCGGTAATAAATGAAAGCCCTGTTGCAACATCTGAAGTTCCAATACCACCCCCAACCATTTGGTCATCAGCACCAATCGTTGAAGAAGTATTATAAGACTTTTCCTCTGAAGATTCCATTCCTGGTTCATCCAAAGACTCCACGGTTAGAGAGCTATCCTCTTGTAAAATAAGACAGGAACCTTCCGGTAAATGTTTAGCAAGTGCTTTTAAATCTGTAGGATTGGCAAAGTAATTAGAAAGTTGGTACTCCATTCTGCCATTAAAATCTACAGTTGCCCGTAATTCCAAAATCATTTCGGGTGCTTCTATTATCATCGGTTTTACCGGCGGATAATGGTGAATGGCAACTCGTACGCTTACACCTCGATCGGAAACATTGGTTTCGCTGCTGTAACTTATTGGCTGAACAGGAAAACCCATTACCCGATCGATATTTAGATAGGTATGCATATGGTGAACATACTGCTGCATTTTGTAATTGAGCTCCGATTGAAACAAGTTTCGCGGGTTTACAGTAGGTCTTGTACACTACCTTTTGGTAGCTTCCTGAGCAGATTGTATGCTCCGGCCAAGCTCTTGCTAGTATCATCGGATAATTATATTACTAAGAAAAATGGTAAAGCTACACCTAGCAACCAAAATAATATTGAAAATATCACATCTTGTATTGACCTTTTCTCAAATACCCAAGCTGTGTTTTCAGGGTCTCTTTTATAAATTTTTTTGAAGAGAAGATAGAATACCCTAAAAATAACAAAAGAAACAATAGGCATTCTTAAAAATACAAGCATTTTAGGGTTCCCGCAGTTTACTCCTATCAGTAAAAAGGAAAGACCAAACAACAAAATACTATAAATAAGTATAGCCAAAAACGAAACCCCAAAACCAAATAACCATTTAATTTTATACATAAATAGCCAGGCAATACTTAATCCCACCAATATAAAAATATAATCCATTATTAATCAAAATAATTGTAAACATCATCAAAAACTCCATAGCTATCTGCAACACCAAGACCTATTGAAATAAGAGGCCCTACAAATGGTATAAAAGCAGTACCTGTTATTACAGCAGAACCTGCTAATCTTGCATAATCATTACCCGACATATCACTATTAGCAAACTGATATCCTGCAGTTGCAACACTAAGTACCGTAATCCCCCTACCAACTACTTTTAAACCTGTAGCCATTTTGGTAGCATTCATCTGACTTACACGCGTCAGTACCTTTGCACTTCGTACTTTTCCATTTACCCTCTGTCCATATTTAACGATATGGTCACCGTATTCATAACTTTGCCCTAATCCGCTAACCATACCGCTACCAATAGCTATATTTGCTAAAATAGAAGGATCTACATTCAGATCGGTTTCCTCTCCTGTCCTAGAATAATTTGAATCAGAAAACCCTTCTGGAAATCCAATACTTGGCTCTTCAGCCTCAACACTTAACGAACCATCTTCCAATAAAATTAGACAAGCACCTTCCGGCAAATGTTTAGCAAGTGCCTCTAAGTCTGTCGGATTGGCAAAGTAATTGGAAAATTGGTATTCCATTCGGCCATTTGAATCTACTGTTGCCCGTAATTCCAAAATCATTTCGGGTGCTTCTATTATCATCGGTTTTACCGGTGGATAATGGTGAATGGCAACTCGTACGCTTACACCCCGATCGGAAACATTGGTTTCGCTACTGTAATTGGTTGGTTGAATGGGAAAACCCAGCACCCGATCGATATTTAGATAGGAATGCATGTGGTGAACATACTGCTGCATTTTGTAATTGAGCTCCGATTGAAACAAGTTTCGCGGGTTTACATTTGGGCTTGTACATTGCCTTTTGGCAGCTTCCTGAGCAGACTGTATGCTCCGGCCAAGCTCTTGTATGGTATTGTGAAGTTTGTTATCCATTAGTTATAAAATGTTACACTAAACTATCTACTCATCTAATATCTTAAGCAAAAACTATTTAATAGTTCCAAATTTATGAAAAACACAACCAACAAACAAAATATTTATCAATTAGATTATAAAGATGCACAATAACTAAATTTTAGTTAACAAAACCGCAGCTTGCGTTAGGGATTGCAGGGGAAACCCCACAGCGAAGAATGAGCGAGGAGTTGCAACGAAAAGCCCGCCCAAAGGGAACGCCCAAAAAGCAAATGCCGTAGAACAGTAAAAAAAAAAATGAAATGCTTATATTTGCCTTTCAAAAGAAAAGAATATGGCATTTATAAAATTTATAATCATAGCTGTTGGGATCTACTATCTACTAAAGTGGACCATTAGAGCAATTTTTCCATTTTTGGTGAAGAAAACCTTCGACAAAATGCAGGAAAAAGCGAATCAACAACAGGGGCAACAAAGCAAAAAAGAAGGTGAAGTAACCATCGAGAAACCATCGGGAAAAACAGGTGATCCGCACAAAAAAGATGTGGGCGACTATGTTGATTACGAAGAAGTGGATGACTAAATTGGTTGAATTACTTGATCGTTAAAAACCCAATTGGCTCAACTGTTAATTGGCTTTTTTTTGTACTTTTGCATCCTGCTTATCATTTGTGCTTCTTGATTTTAACGAGAAACACTCAGGATATCAAAAACCAAAATTTTTAACAAACCTCAAAATATAAGTTTTATGGCTCAGGAAGATGTTTTCAAAAAACTGGTAGCTCATTGTAAAGAATACGGATTCGTGTTTCAATCATCGGAGATTTACGATGGATTGAGTGCCGTATATGATTATGCACAGTTGGGAGTTGAATTGAAAAACAACATTAAAAAATACTGGTGGGATTCAATGGTAAAACTACACGAAAATGTAGTGGGGATTGATTCTGCTATTTTTATGCATCCTACCATTTGGAAAGCTTCGGGCCACGTTGATGCTTTTAACGATCCGTTGATTGATAACAAAGATTCGAAAAAACGCTACAGAGCTGATGTTTTAATTGAGGATTTGATGGCCAAGTTCGAAGGTAAAATGGACAAGGAAGTTGAGAAGGCGAAGAAGAAATTTGGAGATAATTTCGACGAAGATCAGTTTCGTGCAACCAATACCCGTGTGTTGGCCAACAAAGAGAAAATGGATGCAGTACATGCTCGTTTTGTAGCTGCTTTAGATAAAAATGATTTGGCTGAATTGAAGCAAATCATTGTTGATAATGAAATTGCCTGTCCTGTTTCGGGATCTAAAAATTGGACTGATGTTCGTCAGTTTAACTTAATGTTCTCAACCGATATGGGTTCTACTGCCGAAGGAAGCAATAAAATTTATCTTCGTCCGGAAACTGCACAAGGTATTTTCGTTAATTACCTGAACGTTCAGAAAACGGGTCGCATGAAGATTCCTTTCGGAATTGCTCAAATCGGAAAAGCCTTCCGTAACGAGATTGTTGCCCGTCAGTTTATTTTCCGCATGCGTGAATTTGAACAAATGGAGCTTCAGTTCTTTGTTCGTCCAGGTGATGAAATGAAATGGTTCGATGCTTGGAAAAAAACCCGCATGAGCTGGCACAAGTCCCTTGGTTTTGGCAAAGAAAAATACCGTTTTCACGATCATGATAAATTGGCTCATTATGCCAATGCGGCTACCGATATTGAATTTAAATTTCCATTCGGATTTAAAGAGGTAGAAGGAATTCACTCCCGTACCGATTTTGATTTAAGTCAGCATCAGGAATTTTCGGGTAAGAAAATTCAATATTTCGATCCTGAATTGAACAAGAGCTATGTTCCTTATGTAGTTGAGACTTCGATTGGATTAGATCGTATGTTTTTGCAGATCATGTCGGAAGCCTACCAGGAAGAAAAAATTGAAAAAGAAGATGGTAAAGTTGACGAGCGTATTGTTCTTAGATTGCCTCTTGCTTTGGCTCCGGTTAAGCTTTGTGTGATGCCATTGTTGAAAAAAGACGGTCTACCTGATAAAGCCCGTACAATCCTCAACAACCTGAAATTCGATTTCAATTGTCAGTACGATGAGAAAGACTCAATTGGTAAGCGTTACCGTCGTCAGGATGCAATTGGTACTCCTTTCTGTGTAACTGTTGATCATCAATCTTTAGAAGACAATACGGTTACCATTCGTCATCGCGACAGCATGGCACAAGAGCGTGTTGAGATCTCTAAATTGTATGATATCATTGAAGCAGAAGTAAGCATGAAAAAATTATTCAAGAAATTGAAATAGGATTTTCTTACAGATATACGATGGCCATTCTTTAATAAGGATGGCCATTTTTTTGTAGTAAAGCCTAACAATCAATAACGGATCAGTTACAAAAGTTGAGTCTGAGATTTAAATTAGCTATTTTTTAGCTTTTAATTTTAAACTTCTGAATAGCTGAAACGATAATGCCTTATCACACTTATTATTAACCAACGACACCCCTAACTATTTTAATATTGTTGATCATCAAACTGTGAATAGATCCTAATTAATTATTCTATCCGCATTTAAAATACTAACAGTAAACAACATATTATTAATTAATAATTGCATTATACATGTAATTAGCTTTCATTTGTATTGACTGAAGTTAAACCCCTTTTATTTAACATTCAAACAATCCGATTTGAAAACAAACATTGTAAAACTGATAACAATTGCCACGGGACTAACAGCCTCCTATCACTTTAATAAAGAGATCGTTGATGAATATTTAAAATTTGATCACTTCATTTATGATGTACTAATAAACTTTGTATTTTTTATTGTTTTTGTAATCATTCTGAATTCCTTCTTTTCATTTTTAACGAGAAAAAAAATAAAAAGATGAAAACTAACAAGTCCCGATTCCAAAGTTAGCATGCTAAAATTATTTTGGCTTTTGAGATAGATCGATAAGATGTTAGTCCCGATAGCATTCAGGACGAAACATCTATAATTTAATGAAACAGATTCTTCGACCAGCTAAGAATGAAAATAAGATTGAACTTTTCAAATACCCTATTAAGAAATGAGGTATTCTGATTTGTATTATCTTTAAACATCAAATACCCAAAACCATGGCAAAACTCAAATTCGCAGGCATACAAATCAATACTATTGATGCAAAAAATACACAAGACAAAGACAGCAACCTGAATCATGCTGTTAAATTAATCAATGAGCTCGAACCCGTTGATTTAATTGTATTGCCTGAACTTTTTACTTGCGGCTATTCCCGAGAAACATTTGAGAATCTGAAAGACTTGGCAGAAGATGAAAAAGGAAAGAGTTTTGTGATTTTTTCCAAACTGGCAATGGAAAGAAATTGCCACATCTGTTTTGGTTTTCCTGATAAAAAGAATGGCAAATATTACATTTCACAAGCCGTAATCAATCCTAGAGGAAAAGTGGAAGTCATTTATTCCAAACAGCATATGGCTCAGTTCGGAAACTCGATGGAAAAAGATTTCTTCGAGCGTGGTGATGAAACGGTCAGCTTCGAAATAAAAGGGATCAAGATCGGTATCATGATTTGCTACGACATGCGTTTTCCAGAACTAACACGAGAAATGGCTCTTGAGCACAAGATCGATTTCTTACTTCACCCGGTTGCTTTTTCGAAAGACAACAGTTTTCCCAGCTGGCCTCATTTTATAATCACCAGAGCGCTTGAGAATCAAATTTATCTGCTTAGTCTAAATCGGGCTGGTGAAGAATACGGCAACTCCATGTTTTGTCCGCCTTGGATTGATTACAGCACCTCGCCTACAATTCTCACCAATAAAGAAGAGGTGATTACCGGTGAAATTGATACAGATTTAATTCAAAAAGTACGTGAAGAATATCGATTTAGGGAGGACAGGAAAAACAATTATTAATGATGAATTCAGAATTATAAGTTGATGTAATCCCCTAGGAATTCAATATTCATCAGTAGGAAATTCTAATTGTTAGTTTCTCATTCATAACTCATAATTAAATATTATTTTAGTGCCACTTAAACACTAAATCACACACTAACCAATGAAAAACTTACTGAGCTTACTACTCATTTTAGTCGTATTCGGCTATCAAAGCATTGCATGTACAACAGCCGTAATTTCTGGCAAATACACGAAAGATGGCCGTCCAATGATTTGGAAACTTCGCGACACCGAAAGTTTCGAAAACAAACTGAACTATTTCACTGATGGCAAATATCCATATATCGGAATGATCAATTCCAATGATGAAAAGGGCGAACAAGTTTGGGGTGGTTCCAATTCCGTTGGATTCGCCATCATGAACAGCGCATCGTTCAACGTGAACCTGACAGATACGACTTCCTTTAAAGATCAGGAAGGTTATTTTATGAAGCTTGCCTTGCAAACTTGTGCAAATTTGGAAGAGTTTGAACAATTGCTGACAAACAGAGCAAAACCAATGGGTTTGGCGGCTCATTTTGGTGTTTTGGATGCAGACGGCAACGTGGCTTTTTACGAAGTTAACAATCAAAGCTTCACCAAGTTTGATGCCAATGATCCGGCTCAGGCTCCCAATGGATATATTTTAAGAACCAATTTCTCCTTTACCGGAAAAAAAGACATTGGCTATGGTTTTATCCGTTTTCAAACGGCTCAGGATATCTTTTATCAAGCCGATGCTTGTGGCAAGTTAAATGCTCAAACCATTATTCAGGATTTCTCGAGGTGTTTAAAACATCCTGTCCTGAAAAAAGACTACCGAAAAGAATTTGAAGATCTTCCCTACGGAGAAAACTTTGTGAACTCAGGTGATTTAATCACTCGTCACGGTTCATCATCGATGATATTAGTTGAAGGAATTAAAAAAGGTGAATGTGTTGACATGAGTACAATCTGGACACAGATTGGTTTTCCAAATACATCAATCGCTTTGCCTGTTTGGGTTAAAGGTGGAGAACACTTACCTGCTATTTTAACAGCCGCAGGATCTGAAAATTGTTCTCTGAATAAAATGGCATTAAACCTGAAAAACAAATGCTATCCAATCAGCCGATCGGCAGGTTATAAGTACCTGAATGTCTCTGAATTAATTAACTCCGACAAAACAGGAATCATTCAACAACTGGAAAAGGCAGAAATTAAAATTTTCCAAAACACATCAGCAACATTAAGTAAATGGCGTAAAAATCAACCAACTACAAAACAAATTGAAGAATATTATAAATGGCTGGACGATTACACATACAACAGCTATAAAATACTGGAAAACTAAAACCACATAAAATACAATTGCATTGTGAATTGCAAAATATTAAGTGAAGCACAGGCATAATTGTTCTGTGCTTTTTGTATTTTAGAGGCCGAAATATATTAGTTAGAATATCATTATTGAAGCGCTCATTCGAAAAACACAATAAAATGAACAGTAAGTCGATCATCAAGTCCCTTATTCCCCATTTATCAGCCATCATCATTTTCCTACTCATTAGTTTTATTTTTTTCCAACCCGTATTGGAAGGGAAAGTATTAAAAAAAGGGGACTCAATAAATGCTTGGGGAGCAAAGAAGGAGATCATTGATTACCGCAATCAAACCGGGGAAAATGCCTTGTGGACCAACTCCATGTTTGGCGGAATGCCTTCCTTCCATATTAATGTGGATTATCGAGCAAAAGACATGTCTGTTTTTAAGCAAATGATGGAACTGAATACTCCGGATCCAGTGAAGTACCTCATCCTCTACATGCTTGGGTTTTACATTCTTCTTATAAGTCTTAAGGTCAATCCGTGGCTTTCCATTGCCGGAGCAATTGCGTACGCCTTTTCAACCTATTTGGTCATTATTATTGGAGCAGGTCATTTGTGGAAAGTAAACGCACTGGCGTTTATCCCTCCTGCCCTTGCCGGGATATTGATGGTATTCCGAGGCAGATATCTTTGGGGTGGATTACTGGCCGCATTCTTTCTGATCATGGAATTGTATTCCAATCACATTCAGATGACCTACTACTTTGTGATCATGGTTATTTGTATCCTGATTTTTGAATTCTATTATCAATTGAAACAAAAAAACCTAAGCCATTTTTTCAAGGCTATTGGTGTTCTGTCCATCGCCTCTATTATTGCTATGGGGGTTAATTTCACCAACCTGTACAACTCATACGACTACACAAAATCTACCATACGAGGCAAATCAGAACTTACATTAGGTGATAAGGATAATAAAACTTCCGGCCTTGATAGAGACTATGGCACTCAATGGAGTTACGGCATTCAAGAAACATTAAGTTTGCTGATACCGAATGTTAAAGGCGGTGCCGGGGCACCGCAAGAAGGGATGCAAGTGTTGAATTACATCAACAGCGGCCAAATGGAAAGTGTTGCCGATTATTATGCTTTGGAACAAGTTGACAACCATCATTACTGGGGAAATCAGCCTTTTACAGCCGGACCTGTTTACCTGGGAGCCATTATGCTTTTCCTATTTATTTTAGGACTACTCATTGTAGCCGGTCGATTAAAATGGGGCTTATTAACTGCTGTTATTCTGGCGATCATGTTATCGTGGGGGCACAATTTCCAAAGCCTAACAAGCATCTTCTACGATTATGTCCCTTTATACAACAAATTTAGGGCTGTTTCCTCAATTCTGGTTATTGTAGAGCTTTGTGTTCCTTTATTGGCAATACTGGCTGTTAAAAAAATCTTGGAAAAACCGGAAATTCTTAAAAGTAAAGTATCCATCTCCTCGCTTAAATTTAATGTAATTGTTATTCCTGCGGTCCTAACAGGAGGTGTTGCTTTACTATTGTATTTACTTCCCAACTTAGGCCTTGATTTCCTAAGTAAATTCGAGCAAGGCTATTTCCAACAAATCAGTCAGGCCAATCCCAATGCCATGGGATTAATTAGCCAAATCCAAAACGATTTGGCAGATGCACGAATTGCTATTTTTAGAGCCGATGCCCTGCGAACTATTATTTTCATCGGTCTTCTTTTAATCGCGTTGTATGTTTTCTTCAAAAAATACATTAAAGCAGAAATATTTATTGCCGCTCTTATTATTCTTATTGTAATTGATTTGTATCCTATAAACAAACGATTCACAAGCAATGATAATTTTGTTGAGAAGAAAGACTTAAATCTGGCATTTATGCCAACAATGGCCGATTACCAGATTCTTCAGGCTGAATTAAAAAACAAGCCGGAACTGCAGGATATTGCCAAACAAGCATTAAGTGAATACACACAAAAGCACCGAAAAGCAAGTGATTACGAAAAAGTTGCCGCTCAACTTTGGGCGGTTACTTACCAAACAGATTATCGGGTTTTTGAAAAATCAGGATCTCCTTTCCAAAGTGCGCGCACTTCGTACTTCCACAAATCAATTGGAGGTTACCATGGAGCCAAACTGCGCCGTATTCAGGAATTATACGATTATCATATTGAAAAAGGCAATGCGAAAGTATTGAATATGCTTAACACCCGTTACTTTATCACCCAAGGAGAAAAAGGTGCGCAGGCAGTATACAATCCCGATGCCCTAGGAGCTGCATGGTTGGTTGATTCATACAAAATTGTTGCCAATTCAAATGAGGAAATCATGGCATTACATGCCTTCGATCCATCAAAAGAAGTACTTGTTGATAAACGTTTTGAAGATCAACTGCAAGGATTAAGTATTGTTTCAGATTCAACTGCCGGCATTCAAATGCAGGAATATTCGCCAAATGCAATTACTTACAATTACAATGCAAAATCGGAACAATTAGCGGTGTTCTCTGAAATGTATTATCAACCTGGCTGGAATGCCTATATTGATGGAAAAGAAGCCAAACACTTCAGAGCTAACTATGTATTGAGAGGAATGCGATTACCGGAAGGAAATCACCAAATTGAATTTAAATTCGAGCCAAAGGGCTATTTCATAGGAGAAAAAATATCCTTAGCCAGCATGATTATATTCTTCCTGCTTTTGATTGGTGGAGTTATTTTTAGTCTCAAAAACATCCGAAAAGAAAAGATTTAAAATGAGCAGCCAGTACACACGAACACAGCAGTTTGTCAACTTCATGCAAAAAATTGTTTTTCTGCATATTGTCCTGTTTTTTATGCGCCATTTTTACTATTTACTGGAAAAATTGGTATCCAAAGACAAGCGGATCGCTCTTTTCTTTCTGACCGAGAAGGTGTATTTCGACAATTCGAAGTACTTGTTTGAGCACATGCGCGAAAAAAATGATTTCAACAGCATTCTGTTCACACCTTACAAATCTTTGTATCGTGAATTAAATGCTAAGTTTCCTGGAGAAGTAGTTTTTTCCTGGTCCTTAAAAGGCTTTTTTCTCTTTCTAAGAACGAAGCATGTCATTCTTTCCTATGGAATTAGTGCTGCGGCTTTTAAACCATACTACCTGCACGAAAAATGCAAAAACATCATCTATTTAGGACATGGTACGCCAATGAAAAAGATGGGTTTACAAACTCCTGTGTGGCGAAAATATGGAAAAGAACGCCAATTACAGAAATATTCATATATGGCGGGCAGTTCTCCTCTCGAACAAATAATACATGCTGCCGGATTTAATATTGACATGAACAATGTTTGGGTGAGTGGTTTGCCTCGAAATGATTATTTGCTTCAAGACACAAACCTAAATTCCAAGCTTTTAGTTGCGAACCCGATTCTCGACCGAAAAATAATTTTATACGCTCCAACATGGCGCGAAGAAGGTCATAAAACACACTTTTTCCCTTTTGATGATTTTGATGCAAAACGACTTTCTAATTTTCTGGAAAAAGAAGATGCCTACATCTTGGTTCGTGGTCATAAAGAGGATATTAAACGAAAGACTGTTGAAAAAACTCATGATTTCTTTTCAATTGACAGAGTAATAAAAGCCGATCAGGATCGATTCCCCGATGTGTATGAGTTATTGCCTTTCGTTGATATTTTGGTAACCGATTATTCCTCGCTATGGATTGATTATTTACTTTTAGACCGTCCAATTTTATATCTACCTTATGATTTAGAGGAATACAGCCAATACAAAGGCTTTTTTATCAATTTCGAGGAGAATACTCCGGGAGCAAAATCAAACACGCAAACGGAATTTATAACGCATTTAAAACGATATTTTGAACAACCTGAAACTCATGCCAAGTACCGCAAGAAAATTCGCGACATGTATCACACTCATCAGGATGCAAACAGCTGCGAGAGGGTTTTTCAGGAAATTAGAAAATTGAATTAATATATTATCCGAAAGAATTCGGAATGAGATTTGCGCATATAAATCATGAGTTTAAGGCTGAAAAATGAATTTAAACAAACATTCTAAACCCGTTATATTCCTTACGACCCTTTTAGGTTGGATCTTTATAGTTCCCATCACTTACCTTATTCCCAAAAAGAAGAACCTGATGGTACTTATGGGAGCAAAAGATGGTTTTTTTATCGATAATGTGAAATTCTTTTTTCTTTACTTATCGGAAAAGGAAGAAAATCAGGAATTCTATCTATTAACTGCCAACAAAGAGACTTACGAAACTCTTAAATCTGAATACTCCAACATATTGTATTACCCTTCGGTAAAAGCATACTGGATAATTCTTAGGACTAAGGTTTTTGTAGTTGATAATTTTTCGTGGATGGATAATTGCCGATTTCAATTGTTCTGGCGGGCGAAAATTGTTCAAATATGGCATGGTATTGGTTTTAAAAAGATTCAGCGCAACAATAAATTCTTTATTCAGGAAACCAGCTCAATTTATCGCAGATTCATATTGAATTTCGTAGGCAAACTACCTGTTTATAATGCTCTTATATCTACAGGAGAATTCTTTACCGAGCAATTTTTTAAGCCTGCTTTTATTTCAGACCACTTTATTGGTACAGGATATCCGCGTAACGACATTATTGTAAATCCAACGAAGTATAAAAATGCTTTAATCAACTCAGATGAAAAAACTATTCAAAAAGTAATTGAATTGCGTAAAAAAGGAATCAAATCAATTTTGTATGCCCCAACTTTCAGAGATACTGGCGGAGATGGAATTTCTGATGGCATTCTGCACCTGCAACAATTGAATGAATTTGCACTCACTAATGATTTTGTATTTGTTTTCAAGCTACATCCGTTGCCACAATACAAATCTATCAGCAACGAATTCGAACGGATTATTTGGTACGATAACGTGAAAGATGTATATCCTCTTCTTCCCGAAATTGATGGCATGGTAAGTGATTACTCTTCCATTTACATGGACTATATTTTACTGAACAGACCTGTTTTTTTCTTACTATATGATCGTGAAAAATATGAAACCAAAGATCGTGAATTGCACACTTTCTTTAACGATTTTATTATTGGACCTGTTTCTAAAGATCAGGAGAAATTAGAGAGAGATTTACTCTATACATTTACTAAAAATGATGATTTTGTGGAGGCTAGAACCCAAATTATCAGGAAATCATATCTGAATACTGATGATAACAGCTCCCAAAGAATTTTTAATTTCATTCAGGAACATTATCTTCGCAGGCATCAATAACGAAAAACTATGAAGAGAATTATCACCTTTGGAACATTCGACCTATTTCACATCGGACATTTAAATATATTGGAACGTGCCAAAGCTGAAGGTGATTATCTAATTGTAGGTATTTCAACCGATGCTTTAAACTATTCTAAAAAGCAGAAAAATCCGATCTATTCAGAAAAAGACCGCATGCGAATTATTCAATCTCTAAAGGTCGTTGATGAAGTTTTCTACGAAGAATCTCTCGAACTAAAAGGGGATTACATCAAACAGCACAACGCCGACGTTTTAGTCATGGGAAACGACTGGGAAGGCCGTTTTGACGAATTTAAATCAATTTGCGAGGTCGTTTATCTGAAAAGAACTCCTTCCATCTCTACCACAGAGATTATTGAGATCATAAAAGAGTAGCTTAATTTTTACCAGCTGATATTAAAAGAAAACGCTTAATGCAAGCCTAATTTTTCACGAACAAATTCATTAAAATCATCCGATATTTTCAAGAAAAAGGTGAGCAACAAATAAATACCTCCAACCAGAGTGCTTCGTACAATTATATCAAATACAAACCAATCCATTTTTGGCAATAAATATCCCAAATAGAAAGAAACTAGAGCTATCCCTAAAACATACACATATTTCCTGTTGATTGGCTGAAATCCATAGGCTTTCCAAAGAAAGATGTATTTCATCAAGTTAAAGATAAAACTAGCGGTTAGCGATGCTATTGCCGCACCAACAATTCCCCAGATCGGGATCATAATAAAATTGGTGAGAATTACCAAAACGCCATAAATAACCATAAAGAATGTTTGCATTCGGTATTTGGGCGAAGATTGAATCACGACTCCACTAATCCCCGATAACATCTGAATAACGTGTGAAATACCAATAAAAAACATTACAAATTTTCCTGCAATGTATTTATCAGGAACTATCTCAAATACATTATCGGCATTCACCCATACACCAATAAACATCAAAGCACCCAACATAAATTGATGCAAGCCACTTTGCGAATAAACTTTTCCAATGGTTGCGAGATCATTCCGCTTCCAAGATTCAGCAATTACAGTGCTTGCAATCTTTTTTAATGTACGTGACGGCATTGAGATTAGCATACCAAAATTCGCCATTGTCGCATAAATACCGTTTGCTCCTAAACCAATAAAACTTACGATCATTATTCTATCGATATTAGCCGTTAACTTATCGTTTAAACCATTCAAAATTCCAAACAAGGAAACATTAACCATTGATTTTCGAAGCTTGGGAGTAACGAACTTCAAATTAGCTGCGAAAGAAATTTGGCCTCGCTTTAAAAGAAGCAGAAATAGTAAAACCGTTGGTAAACAAAAAGCTACAACATATAGGAATACGAACTGCGAAAAGTCCAATACCTCTTTCCAGAAAAGGAGAATAACACATAAACTGATCAGCTTAAATACGATATCCCGATAAATGGTTCCCGAAACGGCATCGTACATCACCCTATTGTATCCTTCGAATAAATTAAAAAAGACTGTGAAAAACACAAGAGGAATCAGATAAATCAGATAATTTAAATAAAGCGGAGATTCGTTAGAATATAAACTGACAGCAACAGGCTGCAATAGAAAATAAGCAATCAAAGAAAGAACAAAACCGATCATCCCTACCCAAAACAGAATGAACAAATACCCGTTATGATTTCGATTTTCGTTTCGGAAATAGGGGAATAATCTGGCTGTAACATTATTAAATCCGAAAGAAGAAAACTGAGATGCAATGGTTGCAATCGCCACCAACCAATTCAACAATCCGATTTGGTCTTCACCCAAAATATGAGGAAACAAAATCCCCGTATTTATAAATCCTAAAATGGCTCCGATATAAGAAACTACAGTTCCTTTAATGGTTTGCTGACGAATGATTCCCACGCTGTTATTATGTGTTAGGTTTTGATTTGTACACAAATTTAACAAAATTGATCTCTTGTGAAAACAATTCAAAAGTAGAAGCTCTTTCAAATTTGAACAAGTAGTTGATATACTTTGAATGAAAAATTGTATTTTCGCATAAAACCAAACAAAAATTGGTTACCCCCTGATTATTTTATCAGGCTCAATTCTTTAATTTCGTTTCAAATGGCATACAAAGAAAAAGGTACAAAACGTAGACTTCGTTCCTCTTATATAACTTCTGTAATTAGTATTTCATTGGTTCTTTTCATGCTAGGCTTAATGGGTTTGCTAATTTTAAATGCGAAGCAAATTTCCAACTATGTGAAAGAAAACATTGGCGTTTCGGTGATCTTAAAAGACAATATTAAAGAAGTGGAAATTCGTCGACTACAAAAAATACTGGATGCTAGTGATTATGTGAAAGCAACGGAATATGTGGATAAAGAAACTGCCGCCAAAGAATTTGAAAAAGAACTCGGCGAAGATTTTATTTCCTTTTTGGGATACAATCCACTTCGTGCCTCGATAGATGTTAAACTATATGCCCAATAC
Source organism: Labilibaculum antarcticum (assembly GCF_002356295.1). NCBI lineage: Bacteria > Pseudomonadati > Bacteroidota > Bacteroidia > Marinilabiliales > Marinifilaceae > Labilibaculum > Labilibaculum antarcticum. The sequence continues at coordinate 2,132,048 of NZ_AP018042.1, forward strand.
GCCAATCCCGATAGTATTGCAGTAATTGAAAAGAATTTGTTAAAACAATCTCAGGTTCAGGAAGTCGATTACCAAAAATCATTGGTGCATTTGGTGAATAAGAATGTTAAAAGAATCAGTTTAATAATTCTGGCTTTTAGTATTTTACTATTCACAATTTCGTTTACCTTGATTAATAACACCATTCGATTGTCCATTTACTCCCAGCGATTTATTATTAATACCATGCAATTGGTTGGTGCTACCAGAGGATTTATTCGCCGACCATTTATGGCTAAAACATTAATGCAAGGAATTATAGGTGCGCTAATTGCAAACGTCATGTTGTCAGGAGTTATTTATCTATCCCAAAGAGAATTGAGCCAGGTAATTAATTTCAGCAATGTTGAAATGATAGGTGTCTTGTTTTTGCTGATCCTATTAATTGGGCTTTTCATTACCTGGATATCGACTTTATTTGCTGTGAACAAATATTTACGACTTGAATCCCGTTCTTTGTATTAGAGAAAAAATATATAAAATACATTCAAGGAATAATCCCTTACATGTTATAAGCTTTTATCTTTAAAACATAAACGCATAATAAACTTCAAGTACTTTAGGCACTTTTAACATCTTAGTACACTCATAAATACTATTTTATTGTAAATTTGGCATCTAATTGTCAAAACCGACAAAATTTGAGAACATGAACAAACAAGATAAAAAACTGGATTTTGCTCTTTCAAAAGAAAACTACAAACTTATCCTTATCGGATTTGTTATCATTATAGTGGGATTCCTACTAATGATGGGTGGCGGATCGGATGATCCAAATGTGTTTGACGAAAGCATATTTAGTTTTAGAAGAATTACTTTAGCTCCAATGGTGGTGTTGTTTGGATTCGCTTTTGAAATATATGCCATTATGAAGAAACCTAAAGAATAATAATTATCTCCTTTTTATTTACTTTCCGGTTTACTAACCGGAGATTTTTCTATTTACAATATGAACTGGATTGAAGCCCTACTTTTAGGCTTACTGCAAGGATTAACCGAATTTTTGCCAGTAAGTAGCAGTGGTCATTTAGAAATTGGTAAAGCCTTATTAGGGATTAATGCCGAAAATAATTTAACATTTACAGTAGTTGTGCATGGTGCTACTGTTTTAAGTACCATAATTGTATTTCGAAAAGATATTTTGGAACTTTTAAAAGGTCTTTTCAGCTTTCAATGGAACGAATCGACTCAATACATCGCTAAAATTGCTCTTTCCATGATTCCCATCGCAATTGTTGGTGTGTTTTTTAAAGATCAAGTAGAAGAACTTTTCAATACCGATAAAATATTGCTCCTAGTAGGTTTTATGCTCTTGATAACAGCAACATTTCTTGCATTTACTTACTACGCAAAACAAAAAGAGAAAGAAATCTCATTTAAGGATGCCTTTATCATAGGAATGGCTCAAACAGTTGCTATTCTTCCTGGAATTTCAAGATCGGGAGCAACCATTGCAACCGGACTATTGTTAAAAAACAAAAAATCGGAAGTTGCTAAATTCTCGTTTCTAATGGTTTTAGTTCCGATAATTGGTGAAAATATTTTAAGTTCTTTTGAAGGAACATACACCTCACAAGGATCCGTTGAGTTAATGCCATTACTAGTTGGTTTTATTGGCGCCTTCCTATCTGGATTACTGGCTTGCAGCTGGATGATTAAGTTGGTGAAGAAGGGCAAACTCATCTATTTTGCAATTTATTGCTTGATTATCGGACTTATTGCTATTTTTGCAGCCTAATTATAAAAAAGGGTTTTCCCGTTTAATCTGTTCTAAATGATTCAATTCGAAACCGATAATGATTTTAAGGAAGGAGCTTTACTTCTGTTGAATAAACCATACGAATGGACTTCGTTTGATTTAGTAAACAAGATAAAGCATAAAATCAAGCATCAATTTCATTACGAGAAAGTAAAGGTAGGACATGCCGGAACACTTGATCCTTTAGCCACAGGCTTACTAATTGTTTGCGTTGGGAAATACACAAAAAAAATAGACAGCTACCAATCGCAGGTTAAGGAATACATTGCTGCAATACAGCTAGGAGCAACCACTCCTTCTTTTGATTTGGAGACTGAAATTGATGAAACACACCCTACCGAACACATCACTAAAGAATTAATTGATGAAACATTAAAAGGTTTTATCGGTGAAATACAACAACGACCGCCCAACTATTCGGCAGTAAAGATAAAGGGCAAAAGAGCTTACGAATATGCTCGAAAAGGACAGGAAGTTGAAATTAAAATGAAAACTCTTGTTATAGACGAAATAGAAGTTCTGGAATTTGAAAAGAACATCTTAAAGCTAAGAATTGTTTGCAGCAAGGGAACATACATACGAGCACTTGCCCGAGATATTGGTAGAAAACTCAATAGTGGTGCTCATTTAACGGCCCTGCGAAGAACTAGAATCGGCGATTTTCATATCAACGATGCCCTTGAAATTGAAGATTTTATAAAATTCTTAGAAAATTTATAACTATCTTGCGAACTTTTCGTACAAACGAAAGCTTTGCCTTAGCCTATCAACAAAAATCCAACATATAAAGTCATTCAGCATTATGAAGTTATCAAAGTTTAAGTACAAATTACCAAGCGAACTTATTGCTTTACATCCAGCCTACAATAGAGATGAATCTCGCTTATTGGTGCTTCACAAAGATACAGGTAAAATCGAACACAAAATTTTCAAAGATCTAATTGATTATTTTGATAATGAAGACGTTATGGTTTTCAACAACACCAAGGTTTTCCCTGCTCGTTTGTATGGGAACAAAGAAAAAACCGGTGCTGAAATCGAAGTATTCTTGCTTAGAGAATTAAATCGTGAGCAAAGATTGTGGGATGTGTTAGTTGATCCTGCCCGTAAAATTAGAATCGGTAACAAATTGTATTTTGGCGATGATGATTTATTGGTTGCTGAAGTAATCGACAACACGACTTCAAGAGGAAGAACTCTTCGTTTCTTATTCGATGGTTCTTACGAAGATTTTAAAAAGACACTTTACGGATTAGGAGAAACTCCTCTTCCTAAATTCATAGAACGTCCTGTAGAGCCTGAAGATGCTGAGCGTTACCAAACAATTTTCGCAAAACACGAAGGAGCTGTTGCTGCACCTACTGCAGGTATGCACTTTAGCCGTGAGCTAATGAAGCGTTTAGAAATTAAAGGAATTGATTTTGCTGAGGTTACTTTGCATGTTGGTTTGGGTAATTTCAGAAGTGTAGATGTTGAAGATTTGACCAAGCACAAAATGGATTCTGAACAAATCGAAATTAACGAATTGGCAGTTGAGCAAGTAAATAGTGGTAAGAAAAAGAAGAAGCAGATTTGTGCTGTTGGCACAACTGTTGTTCGTACTTTAGAAACCTCTGTTTCTACCTTGGGAACATTAAAACCATTTGAAGGATGGACTAATAAATTTATTTTCCCTCCATTCGAATTCAGTGTTCCTACTAGTATGGTTACCAATTTCCATTTACCACTTTCTACTTTACTGATGATGGCTTGTGCATTTGGTGGATACGACAGAGTAATGGCGGCTTATCAGGAAGCAATCAAAGAAAAATATCGTTTTGGCACCTATGGTGATGCAATGCTGATAATATAAGATCAAAATATATATCCAAAAAAAGCTGTTGAATTCAATTTCAACAGCTTTTTTTATATGCCTAAACGAACCATTAAGATGCAGATTAAAACTTTTTTCTTGGTTGTTAATCCTTAGTCCTCCGAATTCACCATCCAGCTTGAAAATACATCCAGATAATTCCAATAAGAAACAATCAAGTCTTCGGGTATTTTTAACTCAGGTAAGAGTTTTTGGTAACATTGCATCCAAACCTGACGTGCTTCTCGTGTAATTTTAAAATTTGCATGTCGTTTAACCAACATGGGTGCTCCTCTGTTCTGATTATAATACTCAGGCCCACCTAAAGCTTGAATAAAGAAATCTGATGAACGAAGTTTTGCCGCCTCGAACTCAGCCTTGTCCTGAGGAAATAAAGGATTAAACTTACTTTCTCTCAACAATTCATAATGATCATCAACCAATTTCCGTATTCCACTCTCTCCCAAATGCTTTAAAAAATCTCTGTTTGGTCGGGTTACCTCAGGTCTTTCTCCAAAAGGATATTCTTTAATAGTCAATTCCATATTAGTTCCTGTACTAGTTTACACTTATAAAAGTAAAGAAAAATAGGTAATCATTCGATATAAGCACAATAAAAAAAGACAAGTAAGTCTTATTTCAAATCAATGCATTCATTTATGCTCATTCGTAAAATTAACCTCTCAAATTAATTTCATCCAATGATTTCTTATCCTGAATCAAGATCTTTTTGCCATCCAATGAAATAATACCTTCTTTCTCAAACTCTTTGATAAATTTAACCGCACTTTCAACACTAATTGAAGCAAAATCAGCAATATTTTGACGAGCTAGACACTCATAAACATTTTCATCGGTAAATTTCTCTGAAGACAAATACAATAGAGCAGAAGCTAATTTTCCTCTCATTTGTTTGTATGAGATATTTCGAATAATATCGATATATCTATTTTCGTTGTGACAATTCTTAGAATATATTTGCATTGCAAAATCAGGATTCCTCCACAACAACTCTTTTAAAGCCTCCTTGTCAATCATACATATTTCTGAGTCTTTTAAGGCAATAGCAGAATAGAGATAAGTATCTTTCCCGAAAATTGAAGAAAAAGCTATTAAATCCCCCTTTTTAGCTAAACGAATATTGATCTGCTTGTTTTTATTGGTTTGGATATATACTCTAACTAATCCCTGATTTACAAACAAAACGTGCGGAGCAAATGCTCCTTGCTTAAATACAGTTTCATCTTTAAAAAAAGTTACCTGTTTCTTCTTTTCATTAATAATTTCCAAATCGGCAATTCCAAGATTTTGAAAACAGTTCATGTTTATTTCGGTATCTCCTTTATTGTTATCCATTAAAGTCAAAATCATTAATTTTTAGTGTATAACATCTACTAATGTACTTATCGTTTTGTAAAAAAACATTCTTAATAAAACGCAAATTATCATCTCGTCATAAAAAGCTTATCAAATTTCAGTTAAAACTACAGAAAACTACATTCCACTTTTCTTGTCTTCGTATCAGGCTCTGAATATTTTTGCAACAGTATTTTTATCTAGAATAAACAAAAATAACAATTCCTTCATAATTATGAATCATCCTAAAATAATATTCGCATTTGCTGTCAGCGACTCAAATAAATTTGAAGCTAAACATTTTGGGGATGTAGATAAATATTTAATCTATGAATACTGCAACGAATCCTTTAATCTGTTATCTCATCAAACAAATACATCTAAAGACTTGGATGAAAAACAGCTTAATGAATCTATAGAGAAAGGCAATTCAATCGTTAAACTCTTAACAGATCATAAAGTTCAGGTATTGGTATCTCTTCAATTTGGACAAAATATTAAAATGATTAATAAGCATTTTATCCCTGTTGCCATTCACGATCCCAATACGGAAGAAATTTTTAAAATTTTGTTAAAAAACATGAAATGGATCATCGACGAATTAGAGATTAATCCTCCTGAATTTAGACTTTTCTCAATAAATACCGGAGTCTTAAAAAGCTCAATTAAATAAATGCAATTTTGAGCTTAAACAAATAAAATAACAAAATGAAAAATAAAACATTAATCATTGGAGCTAGTATCAATGCCGAACGTTACTCTTACAAAGCTGCTGAAAAATTATTAGCTAACAGTCATCAAATTTATATGATTGGGAACAAAACCGGAACGCTATTCAATCATGAAATAGTGAAAGATCAAACTCCTTTCACCGATGTTGATACAGTTACAATGTATGTATCAGCAAAAAATCAAACAAGCTATTACGAGTATATCCTCTCATTGAAACCACGCAGGGTAATCTTTAATCCCGGAACGGAAAACTTAGTTTTTGCAAAGCAATTGGAATCAAAGGGAATAATTGCAGATGAATCCTGCACTTTGGTATTGCTGGCAACTAATATTTATTAATACAAATTTTGCCGGTGCAACTATTCAGATTAGACTCTTATTCCTTTCAAGTTGCTCCGCATCTAACTATAAAATACTGACATGCTACATATTCAAAGAGAATTTCAAAGGAAGACAGCCGAAAAAAATTGGGAATATGATGCGTTTTATCAATTTAAAATACACTTTATTTTAACGATGGACTAAAAAGGATTAAGGTTTATCTGGTAAAATTAAAATGTGCAATCCCAATAAAATAAGAAAAATGGATTTTAAAGATTTATATACTGCTGAAGATATTGCGATCATGAAAAATGCTGAAGATTCGTTGAATCGCAACAATGATCGGATTCAGGAAATTATAGAATACGCTAAGAAATCCAATATCAAAACAATTGGGATTGCATATTGTACTTCGCTTAACAAACAGGCCAGTAAACTCAAAAACATACTTGAATTTGAAGGGTTCACCATAGAACATGTAAATTGCAAACTAGGTAAGCTTCCTTTCTCCAATTTAATACCCGATTACAAAGGAATTACTTGCAATCCGGCAGGACAAGCAAAATATCTGGAAGAAAGAGACACCGAACTGAACATCATGATGGGATTATGCCTGGGGCATGATATGATTTTTAATGCAAAATCGAAAGCGCCTGTTACTCCCTTAATTGTTAAAGATCGAAAATTAAAACATCACAGCATCGAGAAATTAAATGATTCTAATTCATAAATTGGGCTTAAAATAACCGTACTTCTGTCTTTCTCCAGAAAATTTAATTTTTTCATTCCTTCTATAATTATTAAATTGACTATACTTTAGTCATTGCTTTTAAAAATTGAGGATAATTGAACTATTGTCACGAAACAAGTAGCAATATTCATGTGAAACACAGCTCTCTATTTAATTGCCAACAGGCAATTTCTGCTTATTCACTTTAAAACATGGCTATTAAGCCACTTCAATAGCCAAAATAATTATTTCATGAAAAAGTTATTTAGCCTGGCATTACTGATATGTGCATCATGTATCATGGCCTTCTCACAAGATTGCACCCTCTATATCCCCAGTAATATTGGCGCCGAGCTCCATTACGAGATGAAAAATGCCAAAGGAAAAACGACAGGTATTTACACTCAAAAAATGATATCCGTAAAGGAAAGCGGAGGAGAAACAACATTTGAATTGTTGCAAATCCATATGGATCCTAAAAATTCGAACAAAATAATTCTTCAAGACACAATTAGTTTCCGCTGTAAAGACAATGTTTTTTACATCGATATGGAAAAATACCTGAATCAGAAGCAGATGGAAGGCTTTAAAGACATGGAGGTTAAAATTACTACAGAAGATCTGATTTATCCTCCCAAATTGTATCCTGGGCTAGAATTAAACGATGGCTCTATTAGCCTGGAAATTGGAGCAGGAATGATGAATATGAACATGACCACCAATATTGTGAATCGAAAAGTGGAAGCTCACGAGAACATCACAACGCCTGCAGGTACATTTAAATGTTACAAAATAGCTGAAGATGTGCAAAGCAAAATAGGCTTTGTAAATGTACAATTGCACAATATTGCTTGGATCGTTGAGGACATTGGAACCATTCGCAGTGAATCCTTCGACAAAAAAGGAAAACTAAATAGTACAACCGAATTGATAAAAATTCTTCGGTAAACCGATAAAAAGGCAAAAGGAGAAAGCATCCAAACAACTTGGCACTTTCTCCTTTTTATTTTTCACTTGATACTTTTCACTTTCTCCTTTTTTACTGGATACTTGATACTAATTCATCATATTTCTGGGCTTTCCAGATAACCACAAACGGATGTTTTCCATCACAATATCAACTCGTTTGTTGAACGATTCCTGGGTGGCAAAAGCCAAATGAGGTAACATGATTAGATTTGGAGCAGTAAACAAGATGTGTTCTTTTTCTAAAGGTGGCTCCTTTTCGTAAACATCAACCGCAGCACCTGCAATTTCACCATTTTGCAATGCTTCACAAAGAGCTGCGTTATCCACAACCGGTCCGCGTGCCGTATTTATTAAAATAGCCGAAGGCTTCATTTTTTTAAATTCTTCCCCACCAAAAAGGCCTTTGGTATCTGCTGTTAAAGGAACGTGAAGCGAAACAACATCGGCTTCCTTCAATAAAACATCCATAGAAACAAATTCAACGCCTTCTACGCTCTTTTCACTTCGATTGAAGGCAATTACCCTACAATTGAATACTCTTGCAATCTCGGCCACCCTAAGGCCTATTGCGCCAGCACCTACAATGCCGATTGTCTTGCCATTCAGTTCCGATCCTAAAAAACCAGCTCTATCGCCTCCAAAGCGAGTGATCGAATCTCCGGAAACAATCTTTCGGTAAACCGATAAAATCATTCCAATGGTCAATTCGGCCACCGATTCTGTTGAAAATCCTGCTGCATTACTCACCAAAATCTTTCTCTCCCGGCATGTTTCCATATCGATATGATCGACTCCGGTAAATGCCACAGAAATCATTGAAAGTTTAGGACAAGCATCTAAAAAATTCTTTGTAATTGGAATGTTGCTGACAACAACAACATCAGCTCCTTCGGCGCGCTTAATCAATTCCTGTTCATCCTCATTTCTATCCGTGAAAAAGATCAACTCATGCCCCAAGGCTTCAAATTCCTGTTTTAACTGTTCATATTTACAAGCTGTTATCCCAATTGGTTCCAGTATAGAAAATTTCATGTAATTATTTTTAGTGTCAATATTATTTTAGACAAGCAAAGTAAAAAAATCGCGTATCATTATCAATGCATTAGCAAGTATTCTACAACATCAATGCAAAAGTATGTTACAACGAGCGAAAAGTTCGATTAAACGATTTTAATTTACAATCTCAGGTATTTTTTTGAACTTGTAGGTATAATAAACAATCATTTGAATTCTATCATGATCAATCACTCAGTACTTTATCATAAAATTCAAAAACAATTTATTACAACTTGGGCGAATTGTCCTGAGTATTTACCCCTTGATAAAAAACGGTTTTCCTATCTTGAAAAACGAATATGGGAAGCAAAATTCGATCGATTTATTCAGTTCGTTCAAACTGAATCGAATCTTGAACAGCCCAACAAAGCAGAAATACTAAGGCAATCTAAATTGTTTTTCGAAGAAGCTTTGTCCTACACCTCCGACCAAACTGAACTCATTTTTTCTGATGAAATGATTACGGCCACAAAAGATTTCATAAAAAAAGCATGGCAGTTCGACCCGGAATTGGCAAATGATGAAATTTTTCAGGCTTTGCGAAATGTATGGATCATGCTTGGTTTGCAATCATTTTTCGGGAAAGAAATTGCAATTACACCATCGCTTTTAGCATACAGCCTTTTGTATCCTTACACGGATAATTTAATTGATAATGCATCCATCGGGAAGGAAGAAAAGATCAATTTCTGCACCAGATTTGCTTTGCGATTGGCGGGGAAACCCATAGAATCAAAATCCAGATCGGAATCCCGAATTTACGATTTGGTGGCAATGATAGAATCGGAGTTCGATCGGGAAATTTACCCGGAAGTGTACCATAGTCTGCTTGCAATTCACGATGCGCAAACAAAAAGTATTGCTTTACTTAGCAGCAAAGCTCTGCTTTCGGAAGCTGAAACCTTCGAGATTTGCATCGAAAAAGGAGCAACATCTGTAATCGCTGATGGCTATTTGGTGATGGGGAATTTAGACGAAACCCAATTTCATTTTTTGTATGAATATGGCGCCTACCTTCAGATTCTAGACGACTTGCAAGATGCCCGACAAGATTATCTGGATGGAATCAGGACCTGTTTTTCGAGAAAATTACCTTACCGAAATTTGGACAAATTACTTTGCAAAACTTATTTTATGGGCAAAGCATTTCATCAAAACTTAAAAGATTTGTATCCAAACGAGATCTCTTTTCAGGGATTGATTCAAAAGAGTTTTGGCTTGCTGTTCCTGGTCTCAATATTCGAAAACCAGGAAGACTTCAGCAGCGATTTTATCCTGAAAATGGAAAAATATGCTCCTTTCCGATTTTCCTATCTGCACAAGCGAAAAGAAGATTTGGAACCCTTCCGGGATTTGATGTTGCAGAAAATGAAGGAATACAAAGATTCAATTGTCAAGCTTGAGAGCATCTAAGCTTATCATGAATATATATCACTGCAAATTGGAATTCCAACAAGTAGTAATGCTTTGCTTTATCGCTTTAATCATTAGTTACCAGACTCTTTATTATTGTAACTAGCTCCTGCCTTACATCCCTTGGAGTCGTTTTATGCACTTCAATAGTCGTACATTCATTAAACTGCATAAAAGGAGCTAATTCTTTGCTTAAAGCCAAAAAGAAAGCATCCGTTTCCCGAAGCTCTGGTTCTAATGCGAGATGATTAATATGTAAGACCGATTTATTTCTATCGGCTTTACAATCCATTCGTGCGACTAGCTTCCCATCCCATAAAATGGGCAAGGAAAAATAGCCAAATTTCCGTTTTGCTTCAGGCACATAGCATTCAATCTGATAATCAAAATCAAAAATTGCCTTCATTCTTTTTCGTTGAATCAACAAATTATCAAAGGGCGAAAGTATTTTCAATTTACTGCGAGACAATGGCTTATTCAATAAATCTAAAGAATCGGGTAAAGCAAGATAGATTTTCTCACCAAGTTTGAACTGAAGGAGTTCTCCCGTTGAAAGCATTTCCTGCAGATTTGCAGAAACCAGAGCTTTGGTGTTTTTTAGTAAATAAGCAATTTCGGAAGCCTGTCCAAGTCCGTTTGCATCCAGATATTTTGTGATTAAAAAACGTGCATATTCCTCTTTACTTGGCAATGAAGTATCAATATCTCCTGGTAAAACTCGTTTTGTAAGATCATAAACTTTGTGAAAACTGTTCCTGTATGGAATCATCAAATCACCTTGCATAAACAGATATTCCAGAGCTCGCTTTGCTGGTTTACTTGCCCAATCCATTGTTTTATTTCCGGTGTATTCAAAGTCTTTTGCCATTAACGGACCTTCTTCCTTTATTCTATCGTACACCGATTTAATCATCTTTTCATCGCGCTCGTACCAATGGCTTTGCTCTCCACTTGCAATCGCATTTTTTCGCACTAAACTGTATCGGTAATCACACATTGGCAAGTAAGATGCAGCATGCGACCAGTATTCAAAAACCTTTTTCTCAGCAACCAGTTGATCAAGATGCGATTTTTGGTAAGAAGGATTCCGTGTCCATAAGGTATGATGATGCGCACGCTGAATCACTGAAATAGTATCTATCTGAACATAACCAAGCTGTTCAATAACTGATAGTGTATCGTCGAGAGCTCTCCCACTCTGTTTTGCCGGTGGCAGCTTCTGCGATAGCAAAACAAGTGTTCTTGCTTCTTGTTTCGAAAGAGAATCTATTATTTGAGCCATATCTTCCTTTGGTTGCTGTGTTTAACGAACATCTAAAAAAGCAGTAAAGGATTCATCTGTTTTTAAGAATAACCAACATCTACATCATAAGGTTCTTCAAATTCCTTATAAGAAACAAATTTCCCATTACGAAACCCTTTCGGGATTTGATGTTGAAAAAGAAGCAAGATTACCGAAGGCAAAGGCGCAATGTGAATTCTTCGGCTTCTCACAAAACAGCAATCTCACAATCCTATGAGAAAGCTACTTAGCATTCACTTTCGATTCTGATTCCTAAATCAATTTTTCAGAATCATCCGATTTAATTTCTTCCTGAATATCATCCTCTGACATAAGCAAAGGAGAAGCTTCTAAATCTTCTATTTCGAGCATAGTAACCAATATATCCAAAGACTTGCCTATCACTTCCAGTTCTTCATCTGATATTTTCTTCAGTTTCAATGCCAGCCTTTGTTGCAGTAAATCAGGAGTTGCCTGTAAAAGATTATCACCCAAAGAGGTCAAGGCAATCAATGTAGTTCTTCGGTCTCCGATTTTAGGCAGGCGTGCCAGCATTCCTTTCTTTTCCAATCGACCTATAATACCTGTTATAGTACTGGAATTAAGATTCAACTGATCTCTAATGGATTTCTGAGTCGCCTGATAATTAGGCGAATTCTTAAGACACTCCAAACATAGTATTTGCGGAATACTTACCCCATAATCCTTCTGGGTTTTCTTTGACTCTATGTTAATAGATCGAATAATCCGTCTAATTTTAACAATAATATCCTTATAATCCATTCATTGTAAATCTAATCAACAGAACTCATTTTCGATGCAATAATAATTAATTTGAATTTAATGTAAGCCTAACGTATCCAGCATCTCCAAAATAATGCAGCAACACTTTAAGCTCATCAGATAACGAATTAGGCCTTGCCAAGACCTTAGAGTACCCAGCCCTTTTTGCTGTCAAGCGGCTTCACTCTTTTTTCAATATATCTTGAGTTTAGAATCCTAAGTATTCCCATATAATCCATTTCAAACTCAATTAAATCGCCCACTTTGTAGTTGTCTTTGTTATCGTGCAAATCAATTACAATCATATCGGAACTTGCTCCTGACACTTTTAAATTTGTATCAATCAATTCAAGATGATTCACATCAACGTCAAGCAATCCCAAATCAACTATTGCCCGATACGAAGTTTCTCCAATACTCGATTTATCAATTTCATAACTGTCACCCTCTAAGTTTGTTCCAAACTCACCCATGGGTACGGTGCGCTTTTCAATCAATTCGATTATTTCTGAGTAAAGCCGAAATACATCAGAATTCATTTTTTCTAATTTTGTATTGTTGTAAACATCTGTTCCCAAAAATAATGTTTCTCCAACCCTAAAATGATTGATTCCTTTCGGCAATAAATTTTGGAAAATAAGAGGTATTGTCACCGAAGAACCTCCGGAAACATAAGGGATTTGCTTATCGAATTTTGCTTCAATCAACTGTTCATATAAGCTCAACTGAATTAATTTATCGTGATTTGGTAAAACCCCGTACAAACAAGACAGATTCGCTCCAATTCCGATTACCTGAATATTATCCAATCTAAAAACGCTTTCATAAAAATCGATGAAATCTTCACCCAAAACTCCTTCGCGAAGTTCGCCCAACTCAATCATTATTATGATTTTGTGAGTTTTTTTCTGCTTTTTAGCTTCTTCTGATAAAAGTTTAATGGTCTCAAACTCTGTATTCACACTAATATCAGCATACTTAACCACACTCGAAAGAGAGCGTTTTGCCGGAGGCTTTATATAAATGGTTTCTATTTTAGGATTGATCGATTTGATCACTTTTAAGTTGGAAACCCTAGAATCACAAATCTGATTAAAATCAAATTTTAATAATTCGGTTAAAAATTCCTTATTCCCGCACAACATTTTTGACACTATTGACCATTCAATATCATTTTCTTTAAAAAGAGAATCGAGATAATCAAAATTTGATTTTAACTTCTTAGTATCTAAAGTTACAAAAGCCATAATTTCTAAGTTTTATTTGATTATTTTACGGGTTATACTTTCTGATAAATGCGCCAATATTTCATAATTTAGTTCATCACTGATTTCACTAAAAGCGCTCACCTTTATTTCTGATTTGCCCTGTTTGCCAATCAAAACAACTTTATCTCCTACTTCCACAGTTTTAAGATGAGTCACATCAATTATTATCATATTCATGTTTACAACACCAATCACACTGCATTGATGACCACGAATAATAACACGACCTTTATTACTCAATGAACGACTATAACCAAAAGAATATCCAACAGGAACCAATGCCGTTTTAATGTTGGATTGAGCGAGATATGAAATTCCATATCCAATGAATTCTCCACGTTTAATTTCTTTGACAGCCATTACCTGACTTTGCCATCCAAGTATTCTTTTTAATGGATCGACCATGTCATCCTGACTGTTAATGTATTGAACGAACACTTCGGTACTCGACCAAAAACCATAAAGCATAATTCCAACTCTTACCATATCCATTCTTGTTTCAGGATAAACAATGCTTGCGGCAGAATTAGCGACATGTTTGTACTTTGGTTTCAAATCATTTGCTTCCAATTCAGTTGCCATTTCCTGATATTTTTGCAACTGATTCTGTATTCTGAAATGATTGGAAACACTTTCGGCTCCAGCCAGATGCGTACAGAAGCCTGTTAGCTCGAGATGCTCGATGTTCTCTTTGATAATAGCAATGGCAGCATTCAATTCAGGCCCATTTAATCCTGAACGATTCATTCCTGTTTCAATTTCGAGATGAATTTTGGCTTTTAAACCCAATTCAGTGGCAAATTTCACAGCCGATTCCAGACGCTCAATATTAAATACAAAGAATTCAATATTTTTTTCGATTGCATCTTTGATATCCTTTTCGTTCAACCAGCCCATAACCATTATAGAAGCTGGTTTGGGAAGGCTATTGTAAACACGAATGGCTTCGCTGTAATAGAACACCGAATAATGTTCAATGCCATATTTCTGAAATACGGGAACAATTTGTTCGATTCCATGTCCATAGGCATTGGCTTTCACAACAGCTGATATTTTTACTTGATCACCAAGTTTAGATCTTAGAAAAGAGATGTTATTTTGGATTGATTTTTCACTTAGTGATATTATTGTATTGTCAATCATGACTGCAAAGTACTTTTGTAAATGGTATAGAATAGATTTATTCCAGTTTCAATGATATCATCAGGAAAATCGAAATCGGGATTATGAAGTTGAGGCTGCTCGTATCCTGAACCTAATCCAAAATAACAAGCATTGAACTTTTCCGTATAGTAGCCAAAGTCTTCCGACCACTTATAGGGAGTTTTAATGTACTCAACATCCAAACCATTCTGTTTTGCAGCTTGTTCTACTATGCCAACACAAGCATTATTATTCATTGTTGCTGGAAACACTTCGGTATAGCTTATTTCACAAGCCAATTTTTCCTGGTTCGCAACTTCCTTTACTATTTTCTCACACAAAGAAGTAAGCAATGTTAAATCTTCATTTTCAAAAGCACGCAGAGTAATTCTTATTTCGGCATAACCTGGAGAAGTCCCAAAAGATATTTCTCCCAATTGAATGTGGATGATGGTTAGTAAAATAAAATCACTGAACAGCGTTTTATCTGTCCTTAGAACATGAAGTTTGCTGATTATTTGAGAGATGGCATCAGCAGGACTGATTCCATCCTGAGGTTCGGCCGCATGAGATGTTTTTCCGGTAAGCTGAACCGTCATGCCTTTTGATCCGGAAGCAAAACTTCCATTTTTGAGAACTATTCTATTTTTAGTAAGTCCAGGTATATTGTGCAGCGCAAACAGATAATCAGGCTCATTGTTTTTGAAATTCACATTTTCCATAACATCACATGCACCCTGCTCCACCTCTTCGGCTGGCTGAAAAAGTAGAATTACTTTTCCTTTAGTTGGACGATCAGTTGATATTTTCTGAGCCAAGCCAGCTACGATAGCCATGTGCCCATCGTGTCCGCATACATGAGACACTCCCTCATTCACAGAAGCATATTCGAGTCCTGAAATTTCTTTGATGGGAAGAGCATCCAACTCGCATCTAAACATCATGGTTTCCCCCTGTTCAGCTCCTTTGAAAACAAATAATACGCCTTTATCTCCAAGTCTGATCACCTCATCGGGTTTGTACTCATCGATGAAGTTTATGATACGGTCAGTAGTCTTATACTCACAATTTGAAACTTCAGGATATCTATGTAATTCTCTTCGAAGTGCAATAATTTTCTCGTTCATGTACGCAGATATTATAGAATGCTGTTCAATTAAAAAAGATCAATCGCCTGAAAAGGCTTGCTTTACTTTTTCAATCGCATTTCTACATACTTGCTGCTAAAGCCTACTTTTTCGTATAAAAATCGGGCAGGATTTTCTGGTTCAACATGCAAAGCAATATCTCCTTTGCTAATTTTAATCACTTCGTTCATTAAGCCTTTACCAAGGCCTTTTCCCCTTTGAGATTCATGTACAGCTATGTACACCAAAATATTCTCAGGAATATAACCTTCCATTCCGGTTCGGTTGATTACTACAGAACCAACTATTTCATCATTGTCCTTAGCAACCAAAACAAAACCGCCCCCTACTGGTTCATCCTTCATGGCATAAATAATTGCCTTTTTAATATCTGCCTTGTCATCGCCATACTCATCTAAATGCTTATGCAAAAAGCTCACGATAGCTTCCATTTCTATACTATCAGGTTTTTCAATTGAAGTGTACGTTTTATAATTTACCATATTCCTTTTATTTACTTTAAATGCATATATACTACTAAAAAACAAATATTTACACCAACATTAACGATGTTGTATTTTACCAAAAAATTATTTTAATCAGATAAAAACGTTGTAAGATACAAATATTGTTTCTACACAACAAAAGTACTTGAAATAAAATTAAAAGACAATTACGTGTTTATATCCACAACAAAAACAATCCTTTTGAATATTACATATCACTCATTAGCAAAAGCATACACCAGACAATTAAATAAACATATATTTTAAAAAACTGTAAATAAGTTCTGCTCCACATATATTTGTTGTGTAGAACTTATATGCTATTTAAGGACATAATTGCAAGGCAAAGATGCAAAGTGGCAGCAAGGCAAAAAAAAGATACCAACATATTATTTTCTTTGTTTTATTAGACGATTTAGATTCAAGTTTAATTTGGAGGATGGAGGGTTTAATATAGCTTAAACTGTGCGTGTTACATGTTCTTTTACCCACCTAAAACACCTCAACATTCATGATATTTCACTATCTTTAATAGGATCGTGACCTACTCTTATAAACGCCTGTAGAAACAGGATGATATTGTGAATTAACAAAGCAGTTTTTATATTCCATTTAAACATACGAATCATGAAATTTGCCTACATCGGAACATATCCCCCGCGGGAGTGTGGAATTGGTAGCTTCACAAGTGACCTGTATCATTCCATGGTGGGCGATATTAATCAGAATAAGAACGAAGGATTTATTGTTGCCATGAATAATTCGGATGAAAAACATTTGTATCCGAGAGAAGTAAAACTAACTATTCAGCAAGAAAATAGAAATGAATATATAGCCGCAGCAAAACACATCAACAAGAGCGGAGCGGATGTTTGTATTCTTCAGCATGAATTTGGGATTTTTGGCGGACGAAGTGGTGTTTACATCCTCTCCTTGCTGCACCGCCTAAAAATACATTTGGTAGTTACCCTTCATACCATTAGTAATAATCCTTCGTACACCGAAAAAGCCATTTTAAAGGACATATGCAAAATGGCTAATGTGGTTATTGTGATGAATTTAAAAGCAATTGATTTTCTGAATGATATATATGATGTTCCCAGAGAAAAAATTGCATTTATTGAACATGGGGTTCCAGACTTCCATTTTGATCAGAAAACAATAAAGAAAGAGTTTAAACTCGAGAAGAAAAAAGTCATACTAACATTTGGCTTTTTGAGCAGAAACAAAGGCATTGAGGTAGCCATAAAAGCAATGCCGAAGCTCGTTAAAAAGCATCCAAATGTTATCTACCTGGTACTAGGGAAAATTCATCCCAGTGTTATGCGCGCTTCGGGTGATGAGTATTTGCAATATCTAAGGCAACTTGTTAAAAGTCTTAGCCTTGAGGATCACGTAATAATACCAAACGAGTATGTTCCTCAGGAAGATTTGTTTAAATATTTATATGCTTCGGATATTTATATAACACCCTACAATAACGAAGCTCAGATTACGAGTGGTACCTTATCGTATGCAGTTGGTGCAGGTTGTGCTGTAATCTCGACCCCATACTGGCACGCCACCGAATTATTAGCCAACGGAGTGGGCCGACTATTTGATTTCCACAACTCGAACCAACTAAGCGATATTTTGATTGAGCTGCTGGATGAGCCGGAGACTTTAAATGCGATGCGGAAAAAAGCATATGAGTATGGAAGAAAATTTACATGGCCTGAAATAGGAGCTAAATATAACAAACAGGTATTTAATACACTGCAAGATGAAATAGAAAACAAAGGGCAATACTTTGACATTCTGGTTATGCCCCCATTTTCGCTCAAGCACATCAACCGATTAACTGATAATACGGGAATTATGCAACATGCGAAATTTGGTATCCCTAATTTAAAACATGGCTATTGCCTGGATGATAACGCCAGAGCATTGTTAATGGCTTTACTGGCCTTTAAAGTGAAAAATAATTACAAGGCTCTCGAATTTTGCCCGATCTATTTGAGCTATATCCAATACATGCAAAACGAAAACGGAACATTTAGGAATTTCCTCAGTTTCGACCGTAGTTTTCTTGATGAAGTAGGATCGGAAGATTCGTTTGGAAGAACCATTTGGGCTCTTGGGTACTTACTTGCTAATTCCCCCAATGCGTCCTACTATGAATCGGGCCGATCGATGTTTTTAAAAGCAGTTCCTATTTTTGAAAAACTAAAATCAGTAAGAAGCATTGCCAATACGATAATAGGAATCAGCTACTATCTGCAAAGAAATCCTTCCGACGATTCAATGACTGAACTGCTAAGCCGTTTATCAGTTAAACTGGTTGAAAGTTATGAGGAAAACAGTTCGGATAACTGGAGATGGTTTGAACCCTTCTTAACCTACGACAATGCCATGTTGCCGCTTGCGCTCTTGCATTCTACCGAAATACATAATGACGATAGAATTCGCAAAACGGCTTTCCGTTCCATGGAATTTTTAATCAGTAAAACTTTTAGCAATGGATATTTATCGATAATTGGAAGTGATGGCTGGTACGAAAAAGATGGGAAACGAGCCACTTTTGCTCAGCAACCGCTTGATGCTATGGCAATGATATTACTATTTAAGCAAGCTTTTAAAATAAAAAAAGACATAGAATATCTGAATAAATTATTCAAATCGTACATGTGGTTTCATGGAGAGAATGATTTGCGAATAAGCTTGTATGATTCTGAAACAAATGGTTGCTGCGATGGATTGGAAAGTTATGGTGTTAACCGCAATCAGGGGGCCGAAAGTACACTGGCTTATGTGATTTCACACCTAATTGTTCTGCAGGCACATAAAGATTTCAACAGGGAACTATTCGCACAAAAAAGATCATCCACAAAAAATGTGAGAGAATTTAATTAATTGAGAGCGTGCTGACAAAGTAATGTGCGCAGGCACCGCTGTTTTAGACGAACCAGTGGCTTGTTGTTTACGCAATCCACAATAAACTTATAAGCTCATGAAGATAGCTGTTTTATCGCCTATTGCATGGAGAACGCCGCCAACAAAATATGGCCCGTGGGAACAAGTAGCTTCGAATATCGCCGAAGGGCTTGCTGAAAAAGGCATTGATGTGACGCTATTTGCAACAGGAAATTCGAGTACAAAAGGGAAATTGGAATTTATATCGGAGACTGCTTATGCCGAAAACAGTACTATTGAACCAAAAGTTTGGGAATGCCTGCACATTAGTAATTTAATGGAGCAGGCCGATCGGTTTGATCTGATACACAATAACTATGATTTTTTGCCTCTTACTTACTCGAAACTCATTAAAACACCCATGCTAACAACGATACATGGGTTTTCGTCGCCGAAAATTATTCCTGTCTACAAACAGTACAACAAGAATAATTTTTACGTCTCTATTAGTAATTCCGACCGCAGCTGCGAGCTCGATTACATCGCGACTGTTTACAACGGCATAAAATCTTCTGACTTTACTTTTAATCTAAATCCGAAGGAATATTTACTTTTTTTTGGCCGGATTCATCCTGAAAAAGGGACTTCTGAATGCATTGAAATAGCGAAGAAAGCGGGAAGGAAACTGATTATATCGGGTTTAATACAAGACCAGGACTATTTTAACAAGATGGTAAAACCTTTTATTGATGATGATGCTGTTGTGTATGTAGGCAATTCAAATCCCAAAGAAAGGG
Organism: Labilibaculum antarcticum; assembly: GCF_002356295.1. Taxonomy (NCBI): domain Bacteria; kingdom Pseudomonadati; phylum Bacteroidota; class Bacteroidia; order Marinilabiliales; family Marinifilaceae; genus Labilibaculum; species Labilibaculum antarcticum. The sequence goes on from NZ_AP018042.1 coordinate 2,152,073, forward strand.
ATAAACTTTTGGGTGAGGCTTTTGCTCTGTTGCATCCGATAAGCTTTAACGAACCATTTGGCTTGAGTGTTGCAGAATCGATGTTGTGCGGAACACCGGTAATCGCGTTTAACAGAGGATCGATGCCGGAATTAATACAGACCGGTAAATCGGGCTTTTTGGTGAATACCGTTGATGAAGCAGTACTTGCTGTTGATTCGATTAAATGGGTAAGCAGGGCGTATTGCAGGGAATGGGCCGAATCGAAATTCACTCAGGAAAAAATGATAGAGGCTTATTTAAATGTTTATCGGAAAATTTTAGAGAGGTAGTCGTATTTTATTAAAATCACTAACCAATAAGGCAATATTCAGATGAAAAAGGCAGTAGATATCAGCACATTTATTAGTCGGAAATCAATACTATTAATGCGTGATTCGTCGCGGGTAATTACCCGTGCCCATATACCAGGTGGTGGCTTATCGCGTGTCGATCACGTAATTGACCGGGTTTTGAAGCTTAGCGAAGAGGAAGCCGATAAAGTAATGCATACTATTTGTGATAAATTTAATGACAGACACAAAGATATTGAGCGGCAAATAACAGAACACTTTGATAATGTTTCGGAGTTTTTACCACACGACATCACCATCAGTAAAATAAAAAAAGTGCTCATTGGAGCCTATTTTACCATGGAGTACTCCATTGAATCGGCTGCACTTTTTAATCCTTCGATGATTCCTCACCCAGACCAAAGTAATTTACCCGAAGACAGTCTGCGTTTTATAATGAGTTTGCGTGCAACAGGCGAAGGACATATTTCATCAATCGTTTTTCGCAGTGGTGTAATTAATAAAGACGATTCAATTTATTTTGATGCGATAAGCGAGTTTGTTGAGACGTCGAAAATGCGCCACAACCCGTTTTATGACAGTCACCTGTTTCGACGTAAATTAGAAGATTTGAATGCATGGGATGAAACAAGCCTCCGGGTAATGGAACAAATACCCGACCGGTTTACTTTTCAGGAGTTAAAAGTGAGTATCGGTGTACTTCACATGGATCCGGACTTTAGCTGCAACGATAAAGTAATTACTACTTTATTTTGGCTGGCCAATTCGAACTACAACATACAGTTTAATGAAAGTTGCCCCGTTTCGGAGCGGGTGATATTTCCCTATTCGGAAAATGAAAACAGAGGGATTGAGGATGCCCGCTTTGTTAAGTTTTACAATGAAAATGACGAAAGCATATACTATGCCACCTACACGGCTTACAATGGGGTTAGTATTCTTCCGCAGTTAATAGAGACAAAGGATTTTCTCAGTTTTAATGTTATTACTTTAAACGGTAAGGCTGTGCAAAACAAAGGCATGGCATTATTTCCACGAAAAATAAAAGGCAAATATGTAATGCTATCCCGCCAGGACGGAGAAAACAATCACATCATGTTTTCGGATCATCTGCATTTTTGGCATGAATCAAAAATTATTCAAGAACCCCAAAAACCATGGGAGTTTATACAAATAGGAAATTGCGGATCGCCCATAGAAATTAATGAAGGCTGGCTTGTGCTTACGCATGGCGTGGGGCCTATGCGTCAATATTCCATAGGTGCTATTCTGCTCGATTTGGATGATCCGACAAAAGTAATTGCACAACTTGATGAGCCGTTACTCACCCCCAACGAAGAGGAACGCGAAGGTTATGTACCGAATGTTATCTATTCGTGTGGAGGATTACTGCACAAGAATAAATTAATTATTCCTTATGCCATGTCGGATATATCATCGGGTATTGCAACTATAGAGGTGAGCGACCTGCTATCCTGCATGAATTACAATAAGCAGGAACAAACTACTTAGCTGGGTTTCTTTACGGATATTTTTACAGCCGTATTCTTCTCCTGTGTTAAAAAATGATACAAAAAAATAGCTTGGACAGAACCCGAGCTATTTTTGTACTTACACAGTTTATGAGATGCTGTCTTTTAAGACATGAAATCAATAACTAAAAAATCTTGTTACTTTGCAGGAGGTGTCCCTTCACAGTTCGAAAGAACGGCATCAATTTGTACCAAAGCATCCATAGAAATAGCTGAAACACCAACTACTGTTCTTGCAGGAAGATCGCCTTTAAAGAATGTTGTGTAAACTTCGTTAACAGCATCAATATCCTCGATATTTTTAAGGGCGATATTTATTTTAACGGTATCGTCCATATCGTGATCAACACTTTCCACAATTGCCCTGATATTTTTTAAGCATTGTTCAGCCTGCTCTTTTACTCCACCAGCTACCATCTTACCCGTTTTTGGATCGATAGGTAATTGACCTGAAATATGATTGTAATGAGAAAAAGCTACAGTGTGTGAGTAGGATGCTTTTGGTGCATTTTCCGTATTGTTTGCTTCTATCACAAGTAGACTTGTGTCTTCAGGAAGTTGTGGAGGAGTACCATCTCCGTGCGACACTGCAGTATCAATTTGTACCAAAGCATCCATAGGTAAAGCTAAAGCGTTAACTACTGTACGAGCAGGAACATAGTTTGGGAAAAATTTTGCACAAACTTCGTTTACGGCTTCAACATCCGAAATGTTTTTAAGGAAAATAGTTGTTTTAACCACATCGTTCATAACATGATCAATACTCTCTAAAATTGCTTTAATGTTGTTTAAACACTGTTCTGTCTGCTCTTTTACACCACCAGTTACCAGTTCTCCCGTTTTTGGATCGATAGGTAATTGAGCTGAAAGATTGTTGTAATGAGAAAAAGCTACAGTTTGTTTAGATACAGAACTTTTGGGTGCATTTTTCGTGTTTCTTGAAACTTTTACCAAAGCGCAAGGAGCTTGTGGAGCTGTACCTTCACCGTTTGAAATAAGTGCATCCATTTGTACCAAAGCGTCAGTCATAGGTAGTGCAGCAACTGCGACTATTGTCTGTGTAGGACGAGAGCCTTGGAAAAATGTTGTATAAACTTCGTTTACAGCCTCTAGATCTGAGATATTCTTAAGAAATACAGTGATTTTAACAACATCGTCCATAACATGGTCGATACTTTCTACAATTGCTTTAATGTTGTTTAAGCACCGCTTTGCCTGCTCTTTTACATCATTACCTATAATTTTACCCGTTTTGGGATCGATAGGTAATTGAGCTGAAATGTTATTGTAATGAGAAAAAGCTACCGTCTGTGTAGACACAGAGCTTTTGGGTGCATTTTCCGTGTTTCTTGAATTTTTAATGATTTTACTACTCATATTAATTTCCCCTTTTAGTGTTTGTTACTGGTATTTTTTGTTGCGCAGCAAACCTAGTAAAAAAATTAATAGTGTTGTCATAAAATCGATGAATCTCAACTTTTTACAAATAGATTAAAACGATATAAAGCAGAATTTTTATTTGATTTTTTCTCTTCATCCTTTTTACTTTTCTTCTTCTGTTTTGACATGAGGTTCCTACTCGTTCTTTTTATCAACATCACCGTTAATTTCATCATAACAAAACGCTTCTGATATATCATTGGGTATTGCAAGGATAGAGGTAAGCGGCCAGCTCTCCTACATGAATTACAATAAGCAGGAGGAGGAACCCCAAACCCCTAAAGGGGCTTAAAAAGATTTACAGCTTAGTTTAGAAGTATGAGCATGAGGATGTAGAACTGTGAGGGGCTCACTTTTTGTTGCATGTTCGCATGGATATGGAATTTATTCCTGCACACAAAGCTGTTCCTTTTTTTCCTTGTTGCTTACTAGAATTTGATAGAGAACTACCCCAAATAAGATTAAAAGCATTCCAAATGCTTCCTTGCCATTTAATAATTCGCTTAAAGCCCAATAACCAAATAAAGCACCAAAGACAGGTTCTAAAGAAAAAATGAGTGCCACTTTTACAGAGCTGACATATTTCTGAACCCAAACCGACACAAAGTAACAGAACAAGGTTCCAATAATTCCTAAATAGACAATGGCGGTAAGCGATTCGGAGGAAAGACTCCCCATATCGAAACCGACTACCAACAATCCAATTAAACTGAACACAGAGCCGGAAATAAACTGATAGGTAATTAATGATAATGTTTCGGTGTTTTTCACAAACCTACCCGAAAGAACAATATGGAAAGCCGCAGCAACAGCGGTAATCAAAGTAATGATATCGCCTTTATTAAATTTCGTATCAAAATCGTAGGTCAATAAGAACAGGCCAACAACAACAATCAAAATGGAGAAAAGATCGGATTTATGAAATTTGGCTTTGTAGAAAACAAACAAAATTATCGGGACGAAAATAACTGCTACTCCAGTAACAAAGGCACTGTGTCCGCTGCTGGTAAATTTCAATCCAATAGTTTGAGATAAATAGGTAGCGGTGAGCAAAAAGCCTAAAATGCTTCCTTTGATGATGGCTTGCTTGTTTAGCAAACTTTTTTTGTTTTTAAGGATTACAAAGAACAGCATAGGGATTGCAGCCAGCAGCATTCTCCCAAAAACGATGAAATATTCGTTTACGGTACCCACCGTATCTTTAATAATAAAAAAGGTTGAACCCCAGACAATTGTGACTAGTATTAGAAGGAAATTATTCATTTAGTTCGATATTGATAGTTGCTGTTTCGAAAAAATAAGGACAGGCTATAAGGATGCCCTAAAATACTTATCTCCCGAATCGCGAATATACTTTAATTTGATTCATGAGCCTAGCAAATCAATATCCATTAAATAACTAGTTTTCACAATACATCAATTACGAATCAGACCGGAAGTTTGAGGGGTATTTATCACACTTACGCAATCATCCAGCAAGTAAAATAAATCGATATGTTACAAGCCCAAACTCCCGAAGGGGCTTAAAAAAGAAGTGCCAAGTATCAAGTCATACTCTACTCTTATTAAACCGAACAGGTTAATTTACATGATGTAAGAAACCTGTCGGGTTTCAAAAAACAATCACCAAACCTGAAGGGGATTAAAAAGATTTACAGCTTATTTATAAAGTAGGGGCATGACCAAACCTTAACAAACAGGATGCAATCGCGCACGAGCGGGGCTAGACTTTATGATGCAATTTTTTACTATTCATTTTTTTTGTAATTCAGTAAGAATACACTATCATGTATGAATGGAATCCATACATACATAATCACACCATATGCATCTTCAAGTTTTAAGCTATCTGTTGAATTAAAATCGACAGGTTGTAATGTTTCATCATTTATTGATATGTTATCAGCATATAAATATGTTCTCCCAAGATTGTCACATACTGGATTAAGGCGTCCTGTGAGGCCCGGTATATAACATATTTCTGAAGTGCTAATAATGGAACTGTGTGTATTGTCTGTCAATTTTACATTAACTAATTTATTTTCATTAATTGATGTGTCGTAAATTATTACACCATTATAGCTAGCAGAAGCTACCAATATGTTCACAATTCTTTCTTTGTTTGAGAATATTTCAAAACGCCCACCTGTAATGGGACTTGTGCTAATATTAACTTCTACATCTGTATCCCAAGCTACTACGTTACAATCACCAATAGTTTCACCATCAATATTTACGACAGTTACAATCATTTTATAACCAACTTCGATATAATATTCTTCTTTCACAAGACCATCGTCACTAATTGCGCTAATTGTTGCACTACCCTGTGCCTTAGTGGTAATAATACCAGCATCAGATATTGTTGCCACATCAATATTATCTGAAGACCAATCTATATTTCTATAAGTTGCATTTTCAGGATATACTACGGCTTTTAATTCAAATTCCTCCCCAATATTAAATCGTTGTGTAGTTGATGTAACGACAATACCAGATACAAGAATTGGTTTAACTTCAATTTTACAAATAGCAGAAAAATCTCCATCATTTGAAGTGACCTTTATTTCTGCTTCACCTATACCAAGAGCTTTTACAACTCCTTCGTCTGTTATAGTTGCAATATTTATATCACTTGATTCCCATAAAACACTTTTATCAGTAGCATTGTCAGGATATACTATTGCTGATAACTCAGTAGACTCATCAATGAATATCATTAAATCAGTCTGTGAAATTTCAATAGAACTAACTAGTACAGGATCAACGGTAACTTCACATGTAGCCGTAAAGGAACCATCATTCGTTGTTACTGTTATTGTAGCTTTACCAGGCGCAATAGCTTTTACAACTCCTCCGTCTGTAATAGTCGCAATATTTAAATCACTTGATTTCCATGAAACACTTTTATCAGTAGCATCTTCGGGAGAAATTTTGTATTTCAAGGTTGAAGCCTCTCCAAGCTTTAAATTGATATTACTTTCGGATAACGTAACTTCTTTTATAGTTGTAGCAACAACAGTAACCATACAGAAAGCCGTTTTATTATTTGATGTACTTATAATAATTTTTGTACTTCCTATTTTTTTTGCTTCTATTATTCCATTTTGCAGCACTTCTGCGACATTTTCATCTTCACTTGTCCAACTAACTGAATAATCCTCTGCTTGTGTTGGATTTACAATGTATTCAAGCGTGTCACTTTTACCAACATTTAATTCTATTTTTGAATCTGTAATTGTAATAGATTCCGGTTTAACAGTTTCTTTATCACATGATGTAGCAAATAAAAATATTAATGATGCTACACAAATTAACTTTGATTTCATTTTAGTTAATATTAGTTTCAATTATATGTTATGATAACAATCTTAAGCGCCGTTTATAAAACGACACTAAAATTCTTACTAAAGTATTAAATCTAAACTAAGATGCATACTGTCAAACCTGCCAACTTGCCTTTATTCACATAAAATATATTTTAAGGAGATGGCTATCTTGCTAAGGGAAAGAAAGGCTGGAGAGTGCTTGTGATGTAAATAAAAAATCCCATTAAACCCCAAACCTCTGAAGGGGCTTAAAAAAAGGAGTGCCAAGCATCTAGTCATAGCCTGACAGTTTATTTACAAACACCCCTCTATATCTCCCCTGAAAGGGAGACTTTAAAAAAACACCGCTCTGTATCCCCCTTGAAATTCCCTTATACCCCAAACCTCTGAAGGGGCTTAAAAAATTTGCAGCTTATTTATAAAGTAGGGGCATGACCAAACCTTAACAAACAGGATGCAATCGCGCACTGATTTTTGGGTGGTTTTGGATTGAAAGCAGTTGACTGTATTCAAGAAAAGCGCCGTCAGGGTAAAAAAAACCGCTGACGGGCTTGGAGGGATGATAGCCCTTGCGGTCGTAGATCCCAGACGGCGGTTTGTAATTGTGATAAGACATTTTAGAGAATAGGTAGGCGGTATTTTAATAGGGAAAACAAGGCTGGAGAGTGCTTGTGATGTAAATAAAAAATCCACGAAAGTGTGTACTTGCGTGGATTTTTTATGTAGCGCTAATAGAACCCAATTAAATATTCATCGATTATAGGGTGTTGCGGTTCGTATATGGCGTAAGGTCATGAAATGTACTTAATTGTAGATAGGTACTCATCGCTGGCTTTTGCAAACCGCTCAGAGTTCTATTTATTACGGGCTTTTATTTGCTAACGATTACCAAATGTTTAGTCCATGCAGAAGGAATTACATTAATTCCATAAACTTTTAATTCTGTTTTATCTATACTGGCAGTTGATTTAGATAAAGTTTCATTCAAGAATTCAGTATCTAATTTATACATTGCTCCTGTTGCAGGGTCAATAATTAACATACCAATAACTCCACCAAGAAGTATATTCCCAAAATACCAACCATCTAATTTGAAATTTACAGGAACAGTTTTGATATCATATCCATCTTTTGTAAATTTTACTTGATACTGTGCTTTCCCAAAAAAACCTGAACCTGCTCTTAATTTGATGGTTGCAGGTGTATTTCCTGCGTAGACTTCAACACCTTTCTTGTCGGTTATTACAATTCTCGCCTCTGAAGGTGAACTGTTAATAGAGATTGGGTAACTACTTTTACTCACAATACTCGCACAACTTGATAAGAGCAGGAACCCTCCGACTAAAAATAAACTTGCAATTCTTCTTACCATCTTAATTGAATTTTATTGTTATACCTACTTCTGTTTTACGTCTTTTTTCGGTGTATTCCGACCTATCAGTTTTATCCATTAATTAAAAAAAAAGTGTATTTATCGACCCATATAGGTTGGTAATACTGAGTTTTTACTGCTCGCCACGGCGGCTTAACTATTCAAAATACTCGAATACAAACATCTTATGGTGATAATCTTAACTGTTAGCTATGAGATGACAGTAAGAGACTTATGAAGATATTAAATTTTAACTGAGATTCATACTGTCAAACCTGCCAACTTGCCTTTTTTCACATAAAATATATTTTAAGGAGGTGACTATCTTGCTAAAGGAAAACAAGACCGGAGAGAGCTTGTGATGTAATTAAAAAATCCACGAAAGTGTGTGTACTTGCGTGGATTTTTTATGTAGCTCTTATTTAGCATTGCCCTTAGAGCACTTACTTTTGTTCTGCAATGGCAAGGGTCTTAAAGCTGTTTTCGTATATTTTTTAAAGCCATGGAAACAGACTGTCTCGACTTTGTTTCAGAATATTCATATTCCATGTAAAGAACCATCGGGGAACCTCCACCGCCATTAAAAATACCTATAAGCAATGTTACGTCTTTTTCTTCATGTGCATTGCGATAAACGGATAGTCCATCTTCCTCTGAATCGAATACAAAGCGTTCATCCATATATGCAGTTAAATCGTCTGAAGAAGTTTCAAGCACGATTACCATTGCACACATTAAGGAATCGCCCGGAGTAAAAAGATAGGCAATGGCAGGAGCTTGATCGGAATAGTCACTATACTCAATAGAACTCGTATAAGATTTATCAGGCTCACCCGCAATTTCGATTAGATCGCTTTGTGATATGCCCCAGTCGAGAATTGGATCGGGATAGACATTGTACCTTCCCATAATTTCAACAGGAACTTCGATAACAAAGTCGTTACTTGATACTTCGACAAGGGTTTTCCCAACCTTATTGGCAGTTAGCAGTCCTATTGCTGATACATCGGCTAAATAGGTATTGGTCGAGAGATAAGCAATATCGAAATCTGATATGGCATCAATCTGTATTATATCCTCGGGATATAAGGAAACTTCTGTTGTTTTAATAAGAAGCTCTTGTGGATCTTTATCACAGGCAAAACACAATAAAGAAGTAACAGCAATGAGTAGTAGTTTTTTCATAATAGTCGATTTAGGATGATGAATTAGCTCTGATTCTTTTTGAAATGTCTGAATCTTATTTCTGTAAACTCTATTATACTGTTACTCTCCCTAAAAGTTATCATTACAACAACATTAGTAGTGTTTTTCTGATGCATTTCAACCGACGCATGCATCCTTCTCTAAATTGATGCTCTCAAAATTTCCGGCCTTATCTCACATATCCGGATCAAGAAAATATTTAATGTTAAGTAAACTGTAGAATGCCACTTCTAATTCATACTGTCAAATAGTCCCGTTTACTTTCTGAACACATCATCCCTTTTAAGGGATAGATTATCAGGTTTTTACAAGGCAAGATGAGACTGGAGAGAGCTTGTGATGTAAAAACGAAAAATCCACGTAAGTGTGTACTTGCGTGGATTTTTCATGCAAACTCAACAGAATTGAGCTGTAGATGATCTTGCGAATTTAGGGCTCCTATGAAACACCAATCGGTATTACAGCCCGTTCTTTAAACAGGAAACAAAGTCTGATGGCAGAACAATTTCAGAAACTATCTCTTCTTATGCTTCTTCTTATGCTTTCCGTGATTTTTAGAATGCTTATGGCCTTTATTCTTTTTATGATGAGAGTGATTTTTTAATCGGTGAAACTTGGCGGAGCCTGGCCTTACACCTGATTCTTTAGCGATATAACCCCATCCTCTACTTTTATGCTTTCTATAATTACAGATTACATCATCGACCGAGCGGTTCGAAACTTTAGAAATTTCGAGTGCTAAGTATATTTCGCCGGGAGCCATATTCAAAGTGCCCCGCATGTGTTCTATTTCCTTTTCGGGTACGTTATAGCCTATGCTTAAATCTGTTTGAAAGGCTCCAAAATCTAAATTTGCATTGGCATTAATCGTATTCAGATCTGAATCGAACTGTAGATTACCTGTGTTAAAGGAAATTTGAGCTGAAGAGATAAGAGGTAGTAAAGTAAGGATTAGAATAATAATTTTTCTCATGCTGTTATTTTATTGTTTGAAAATCAATCTTACTTGAACTACCAAAAAGTTTTTTTATTGCTTGAATATCTATTTGATGGGCTGGTATCGGACGATTAGCACATCATATTTTGAATCTAGCACTAAATCGCGGCGGATTTAGGCCTCAAGGTTTCCCTTGCATTATAGCAGAGATGCAATTTTAGAAAACCCCTCTTTAAACGAATCTGCGGCAGAGGAAAAAGCACTTTTTACCTCGTCCCACTTTTCATCAGAAGCATTAAAAAGCGCTTCATGCTTAGCCTGAAGTTCTTCTTTTTTAGTCTTCAGGTTGTTAAGTTGTTCTTCATACTCTGCTTTAACATCTCCCTTCACCTTGTCTTGTTTAGCTTCCAATTCGTTGATCTTTGCGTAAATATCATCAATGCTTTTTTTCGCTTTATTTTTGAAATCTTCTTTGTTCATAATTCAAATTTTTAAGTGATTAAAAAAAGCCTACTCTAAAGGATTTTCGGCTTACTCCATTATTTAATTTTCTTTCTATTCATTTTTTTCCAATGTAAAAATCATTTCTCCCTAGCAAAAATCAGAGCAATTCCAGTTGCTCTTTTTTACCGACTGATTAAGTATCTAAAAATTAGATGCAATTAATATTATTTTCAAAATGTTCTTTTACGAAAGCATGCATCTGATTTTCCGTTAAATTGTCAGCTGTTTCAGTGTCAATCTTAATATTATTAAAATGACTATCTTCTTTTAATAAGTTATGCAATTCTATTTTGGCATTGGTCGGCCCAAATAATATTACTTCTGAATAGTCCTTTATAACTTCTCTTAACCTTTTAAAAAATTCTGAAAGCTCACCTTTCTCAGTATTATGCTTCAGACTTTCATCCTTACCAAAGTTTTGATTTTCGCCTTGTAAGGATAAGGATTCAATTGTTTTTGATGTAATTGTATTTTTATTTATTTCTATTATGTGAGCTATGGTATGATCCATCCAAACACCCAGTTTTTTCTTAGAGATTTTCATATGTTTTTTTATTCGTTTTTTATTCGTTTTTTATTTGTCATATGGAACTTACCATGCTGGAATAATCATCTCCTGTGTGTCAAAATCACTTTGGCATGGACGTTTCATATTAAATAATTTGAATTTATTTTTTATTTGATAATTTTTTATCGAACACTATTCTGATTAGAACAATTAAGCCTGCAAATGCAAGCCATAAATGAACAATTGATGAAGGTTTAAAAAGAATTATCCAGATTATAATTAATAATCCAGCAATTACATAAAGTAGATTTTTCATGATCTTTGAATTATTTAAATAATATCGAATGTTTATTCTATATTTTCAACTGTTAAATCTTTAAAAGCTTTACCCAATTCATTCATATCATGGTTAAACTCATTTTTAAAATCATTCCATTTCTCCTGTCCGTCATCTTTATATCCTGCCAGTTTATTTTTTAATTCGTTGTTTTTATTTTCCAACTCAACCAACGATTTATTATAGTCAGTATTAATTTCCTTTTTTTCACTTGCCAGTCTGACCTTAATTTCCTTAATATTATTCTCCTGAACAATAATTATCTTTTCAGCTTCTATTTTGAATTGCTCATAGTTACTAATAGTATCCAGCCTGATATCGTATAAGTCATTCTTCGAATCGGCCAAATCCATTTTGGCATCCTGTACTTCCTCTTCTGCATTTTTCACTTTTTTTGCTGTTGATTGGCAGCTGGAAAATAGTGTTACAGTCAGTAAAAGGATGCCCGCCACGAATAAAATTGAATTTTTCATATTTTTGAATATTAATTTGTTACTTATTTTATTTCTCTATTTAAGCCAAAATAGGTTATTACCGCTTTTTAGTAGGAACAATAAATAAAGGAATATCGCTTTCTTGCAACACTTTTTCAGCTACACTTCCCATTAGTATATTTTCCAACATTTTTTTGCTGTGCGATCCCATTACAATAATATCTGCATGTTCCTTTTTTGCTGAATTTATTATTGATTCGGAAAAATCACCCTCCTGAACAATGGTTTTTATAGTCTTATCACCCAAGTGATCTTTCATTTTATCAAGGAAATGATTTGAAGCAGTAATTAAATTATCAACAGTATCCTTTTTTACTTGATTCATGGCCATCACACCGGAATATCCTAGAATTGGAGAAGAAGCCATTGATGAATAATATTTTATATCAGTAATTGAATGCATCAGAATAACTTCAGCTTTCATTGCAGTTGCTAAAGCAAAACCCATTTCAGCTACTTTTTGTGCTGTTGGATCATAATCAAGTGCGATCATAACCTTTTCCATTTTAAGAGTTTTCATATGTTTATAATTTTAAGTTTTTGTCATATGGTCCCGAAAACTTTCGGGATTACCATGCAGGAATAATCATCGTCCTAATGTGTCAAAATCACTTTGGCATGAACGTTTCATATTGCGAAAGTGTTTTAAATAAAAAAAAACACTGTGGATTAATGTTGAAAAAGCACATTAAAAAAATTATAAAAAATGCCGATTGTGACACTCAGTATTTTATGTGATTTTTCACAACACGATTATAGGAGCTCAATTGCACTATGTTCTTATCAATTATAAGATTATAAGATTATAAGATTATAAGATTTTTCTACCACTAATAATCCTTAGAATAACTGAAATGAGTGCTATTACTAGAAGAATGTGAATAATACCACCTAAATTATAAGCAAGAAAGCCTATGGCCCATGCTATAAGCAAGAATACTGCGATGACATAAAGAAAATTTCCCATAATTTGTTTTTTAGTCTGTTTATCATTTACAACTACAAAAGCTTTACCCAATTCATATCTCTGTTGTCAATTTCTTCTTGAGCTTACTTTCTGTTCATTCCAATTTCTTCTTAATTCAGTTGTGTTCAGAATTTAAGATGTTATTGCCGCTGCTGGAAATACAATTATGAATAAAGTATCACCTCATAAAGGTCAGGCTAAATACAAAAGAAACCATTACATAATTTTGTGTGTTAGTTACACAATTCTCATTCTAAAATAATACAAATGTATTTGACTGTAAATTAGATAACTTAGAATATGATTGTAGGAGTGAGTTTTAAATTGTTGCCATAATAGGCTTAGAATTTAATCTCCATTGATAAGAAGTATCACTTTGGATGTTATACATTTATTGGGCATGGTAATTCTTGAGCACTTTCGGTATTTTATATGGTGTTATTCATTTGAATATTATTTGCTAGATTAATTGAATGTTTTGTTCATGCTTGAGTCCATATTCTTGTGTACATCTGTTTAACCCGCAATAATTTGGATAAGGGGTTGTGTTTTAAGCATGTCCTCTTGTGCGAGCTCGACTGAAAATAATTATCTCCCTCGCATGAGGGTTTCATGGTTTTACCCAACATTAAGTTTATAAAATGTAACGCTAGGCTGTAAAATCGATGCATTGTTGAACAATGTCCTGTGGCATTGCATTGACCATGAACCCATTATTGAACGAAACCAGTATTTTTAACTCGCCTGTTCCATCAATATAGCCTGTAGCCCATACGCAACACATTCCTGTATTTACCGTGAAAATAGCATCTTTGGCAGCCAGGTCATTAATCACAGAAATAACAAATTCAATATGAATTTCATTGGGTTTCCCGATATTCTTTACGGCGAACTGTAACTTATTTTTGACTTCCTTATAAAATTACAATTGCTGATCAAGAAAAGTGGCATCTTCCTTCGTTCCTAACAGAGGCAAGAGCGCCTGTAAGGTATCTTTCACATCTCCAGAAAGTCCCCGAGATTTCGAGTTAAATGTCAATTTGAAGAATCTTATTTTTATCTAAAAATTTCACCAAAAATCCCCTCACTAGTTTTATCCACTTTCCTTTTAGTAATTGCTCTTATTAAGAATTCTATTAAAAATGACAGGGCTAATACTCCCCCCGATAGTATCAAAATAGTGTATGAATCCTTTATTGAATATATTAAAAATAAAACAATAACACCTAGTGTAGTTATTAGAGCTAAAACAACAAGTAACTTCGATGCTTTAGTCTTATTTAGCAACTTTAGATGACCCAGATGTGTTATTGCATGAATAAATAACACAGTAATGGATCCGATTGCCGCAATTTGGAGTAGATCTAAAAATAATATTAAAAATACAGTTAAAACGATACTAATTACAAGGCCTTCTCTGGTTTTTCCAATCGGGTTAGCGAAAAAATCTGGAAGTTGTCCATTTCTTGCCATTTGATAAGCAATATTATTGGTAGCAAATAATACGGCATTTATAGAAGAAGAAGTGGCAAATAAGGCTGCTATCGAGATTATTGTAAAACCAAATACTCCAAACGCGGGTCTGGCAGCTTCTGCAAGTGCATAATCTTTAGCTTCAAGAACTTGATCAATTTCGAGATTGCCAAAAACAGCAAATGCCAGCGCAGTATAAATAACCATAGTTATACCAATTGAAATGAAAATGGCTTTAGTCAAGTTTTTTTCCGGATTAACAATATCCTCAGCAGTATTCGTAATTACTCTAAATCCTTCGTATGAAAAGAAAGTTAGAGCAATGCTAAACAATATTTTATTGGAAGAAGGATACAATGCAGGTGCCATCAGTTCAGGCTTTATATAGATTAAACCCACAATGGCAAAAGTAACTAGTATAATAATGGTTATTATGACTGCTACATTCTGAAATTTAACGACTTTTTTAACGCCGAAATATTGGACAATTCCAAGCAACGCGATTATTGATAATGCAAATATATTAGTGTATATCAGCGAACCTTTTAAATTTAATAAGGCAGCGGAATAACTTCCAAAAGCTTTTCCAAGAAGAGCTAAGGAAATTAATGATACCAGATACAACATGACACTCATCCCGCCGGTAAAAACGTTAACACCAAACGACTGAACTAAATATTCTACTATACCTCCGGCCGCAGGAAAACGTGCTCCTAACTTAGCCAGAGAATATCCACTAATTGCGGCAACAATTCCGCCCAGAATAAAAGAGATATAAACCGCTTTTCCTGCAATAGCACCAGCTTGCCCCATAAGTGCAAATATTCCGGCTCCAATCATTGAGCCAACTCCTAATCCAACTGCCGACCATAATCCAATTTTATTTTTTGATCTATCCATTCACTAATTTTTGAAAGATATTACTCTCTTGTTAAGTTTTTCATTGAATTCCCTTACTATTTCTATCACACGCGGTCACTTATTTCCGGTTTATTCATCAACGGAAATAATAAATGTTGTGGCAGTTATTGATTGTTCAAAGCTGAAAACTCAATAATATCAGACATAAATAACAACACGAATTAATTTCGTGCCGCCATTCAAAATTGGTAGTAATACAAGTTTAAATGGCGGCACGATAATTCTTTACTTCATACTTTTTAAATATTTGAAGAGCTCGTTGTCAGTAGATAAGATCACAGTTGTAGTTGTGTCGAATGTTGTTTCGAAAGTTTCCATCGATTTTAAAAAACCGTATAATTCGCGGGAAGAAGTTGATTGGTTATATGCTGAAGCATATATTCCAGCAGCTTTGGCATCGGCCTTTCCCTTTATTTCTTCAGCTTTTCTGAAAGCTTCGGATTGAATTGTTTTTAGTTCTCTTTCTTTCTCTCCATTAATACGTGAAGCTTCACCTTGACCTTCAGACCTGAATTTATCAGCTATGCGAAACCTTTCACTTTTCATACGCTCGTAAACCTGCGCACTAACTTCCTGCACATAATTAATTCGTTTGAAACGAAAGTCGAGTATAACAATCCCAAGATCCTGGGCTTTCTCATTGGCAGATAAAAGAATCATACGCTGTAATTCCTGACGTCCGACAGATATCTGGGCAAGCGTATCTGATATCATTTCACCTGTTGCGCCTGAGGAAGCTGGAACCCTGTTGTGAGAACGTACAGCTTCTTCCAGGTCATGGGCTGCGATGTAATCCCTGGTTTCACCATCCAGAATATCATCCAAACGGGATTGTGCTCCCCTTTCATTGGTCATCCTTTTAAAGAACTGCAATGGATCTGTGATCTGCCAACGTGCATAGGTATCAACAAATATAAATTTTTTATCTTTTGTTGGCACTTGGTTTGGCTCCCCATCCCACTCCATATAGCGTTTTTCAAAATAATTGGTTTTTTGTATAAAGGGTGTTTTAAACTTTAGTCCCGGTTCTACCTGAGCTTCTCCCACAGGTTTTCCAAATTGGGTAATGACTACCTGTTCTGTTTCTTTTACAATATATACACTTTGGGATACTGCTATGAGCACTATTATCGAGGCGACGAGTAAAAATATAAATTTATTCTTCTTCATAATGTCAACGTGTTATTTGTTTAATTTCATTTGTAATAAAGGCAATACATTGTTTCCTTTTTCATCGATAATGATTTTACTGCCCAACTTTGGTAACACAGAACTCATTGTTTCGAGATAAATTCTTCTTTTAGTGACTTCGGGTGCTTTAATGTATTCTGTATAAATAGCACTAAAACGGGCCACTTCGCCGAGTGCATTATTCACCCGTTCGGTAGCAAATCCCTCTGCTTGTTGTATTGTTTCCTCTGCCTGTCCACTTGCTTTGGGTATCACCTTATTATACTCCGATTTTGCCCGGTTAATCAAGGTCGCCCTTTCCTGCTGTGCCTGGTTTACTGCATTAAAAGCGGCTTTTACAGGTTCGGGCGGATTAACATCTTGCAGTACAACCTGATCGATTTTAATTCCAAGTGAATAGTCCTTGCATATTACGTTGGCAAGCTCTACCATTTTAGTGGCTATTTCGGTACGCCCTACAGTAAGCACTTCATTCACAGTTCGATCTCCAACAATTTGTCTGAGTACAGCTTCCGAAACATCACGCAATGTATTTTGAGGATTCCTTACCTTAAATAAATAATTGTAAGCATCATTAATACGGTATTGTACAACCCATTCCACATCTGCAAGGTTAAGATCGCCGGTAAGCATTAAAGACTCATCTGCGGCGCGAGACCTGCTGTATCGGGAATTAATACCAGACTGTGCTGTTCGGAAACCAAACTCCAGCTTTTGTTGTCTTTCAACAGGTACTTTATACACCTGTTCCATAAAAGGTATTTTCATGTTAAGCCCTGGTTCAACTTTTTTCACATATTTACCAAAGCGGGTAACGACACCTACTTCTTCGGGTTCAACCTGAAAAAATGCACTGAATAAAGTCATCAATGAAATAAATACAATGACGATAATATTCCTGTGCTTCACCATTTTTTTCAAAAGAGGTGATTCAATTTCGTTTATATTAAAAATATTTTCCATTTGTTAAAAAAATTTGATTTGCATTTAATTCATTCGTAAAGGCTTGTGATTTTAAGATATTACTTTGATCTAAAATTATTGATTGTATATCTCTAATTTTCCCTCCATTTTTTATTGTTTGATGCTTACCAGCTTCATTCAGAATACATCATCTCACTTTTGATGGTATCTGCTATTTCTGCAAATTTACCATTCACCAAGATTTCTGCTTATTTCTTGACAATAAAAGCAAAAAAAAAAAGGACAGATAAAAGGATAGCAAAAAGTGCTGGAATTGAGGACAAAAACAAATTAAAATCAAAGGTGAAATCTAAAATCTCTCCTTTATATATAAGCAGCCAATAAATAGTAAGCCTGCTCAAAAAGATTTTCAGCTTACTCCATCATTTAACTTTCTGTCCAATGGAAACACCATTTCGCGTGGCTTTTTTATATGTCTTCTTTTGCTATTTGCCTTTGGTAAGCAGCAAGGTGAGTGTCAACCAATCATGTATTCCGCCCCGATAATACAATATCTTTTCGGGGGGAATAACCAATCGGCAACAAATTAGGGATAACAAAGGGGGTGTAACAGGCCACTATGTGACCCTACAAGCGGAACAGCCTTTTACAATGCGTTTATTACTCTTTCCAGTTTTTGGGTGATTTCTTTGGCAAGGCCGGCTAAGGCGTCATTTTCGACAGCTTGCATCGACGCAATTGGATTAACCGCAGCGACTTCGGCTTTCCCATTTTCCAGTTCCTGAACAATTACATTGCAAGGAAGCATGGTTCCAATTTTATCTTCGGCTTGAAGGGCTTCGTAGGCTTTTAATGGATTGCATGCCCCAAGTATTTTATACTTTCTGAAATCAACATTCAATTTTTCTTTTAATTTTTCGTGGATGTCAATTTCTGATAATACACCAAACCCTTCTTTTTTAAGTTCTTCTGTTACTTTTTCAACTGCTTTGTCGAAGGTGTAATCTGTGGTTTTTGCAATGTAGTATTTCATGATATCTTGAAATTTAATTAATTACACCCCAAAATTACACAAGTTATACCGGAAGGTGTTACATAATTCTTTAAATAATTTACATCATTCAAACTTCTTATATTATACCATTTAAATTTTAAAACAGTTAAGGTATAATTCCGCAATCTTTTGACTTATGAAGCTTTCAAATTACAGTAAACGTGAAATGGCTGTAAGGCTTCGTTTCCAAAACCTTACAGCCATTTCTTGTGCCATCTATTGTGGCATTGTTGTTTTTATTTTAAACTTTGTGCTAGTTTTATACCAAGGTCGAATGCTTTATCCATTATCTCTTCTTGTTTTTTTACAGCTCCTTTTTCAAAGGCTTTAAAAACAGGCAATACTCCAACAATTTCGAAGCCCAAAGCTTCTATAGGTCTACTCATTGCTTCTATAGCGAATCCCATATCTGCCAAATCCTTTTGTTCACAAATAGCAGCAATAACTACTTTCCTTTTTTGATTTGCAAGTCTTGAACTCCAATCACGTGGTCTTGTGTTGTTGTCAAATTCATAAAAGCAGTATAATCTATCTATAAAAGCTTTCATCCATGAGGTTATGTTGTAATTGTGAACCGGAGATGCCAAAATCAATCCTTGTGATTCCAAAATGCTAGGGTACAATAATGACATTCCATCATTTATCATGGTGCACACTTTATCCTTTCTGCACTTTTCACAGCCAATGCAACCTTTAAAATCGATACTGCCTAGATTAATATTTTCACAATCGATTTGTTCTGCAGTAAGACCAGCTACAATTTGTTTTATTATGATATCGGTGTTGCCTCCTTTCCTTGGACTTCCTCCTATGGCTAAGACTTTTGGTAATGGATTTTCTATATTCTCAGCCTTTTTCATCAATTCTTCAAAATAAATCATATTCGCTCTTTAATTTTCCAAGTTTAAAACCTGTAAAAGTAATGCTATTCGATTAGAAATATAACTTCTGGTAATTACTACTGTTTTTCAGCTTTTAAAGCCTTGCTAACTGCAGTATCCCTGTCGTAAAAATCATTTCTAAATTGAATGATTCCTTCCTTATTTCATTTATTTCAAATCCCTCATCAAAAGCTGTGAATGTTAGAATGATGAAAAGACTAACTATTGCAAGAATATTGAGGATGTTAAATACTCTTCGCTATTTCAATAAATAAACAGACATGTTCAGTTTGAGATCGTACCTTTATTTACCCTTCTTCTTATTAACGGGTTTTGTTTTCGATTCTGTTTCAGGAAGTTGGGTTTTTGAGAAACCGGATAAGTCAATTTTTGAATAGTCAAGCATTTCCATTTTTGAAAAATCCGGAAGTTTTAATTCAAAATTACTGATGTTATGTGTCGGAAGTTTTAATATTTCATTAAGATTGGTTTCCAACTGTTTAGCTATCTGTGGTTTTAATTCCAATTCCTTTATTTTCTCCTTTAAATCATTAATTATTAAAATCTGCTTTTCAACAGCCTCTTTAGACTCTTTATCTCTGCTATCAAGTTCTTTTTTAAGATATTGTACATATGAACCCATTTCATCTGCATTTCCTGATAGTCTATTAAACATTACAAGAAATTGACTTAAAAGCTGATTGTCTTTGTAGTAAGGGTACCTGATTTTATGGTCAATTTCACTCCAGCCCTCTTCGAATATAGTTCTTACCTGAACTTCAGAGATATATGTTGTTTTATCCGGACTTGTTTCAACCAGGTAATGTACCGATCGATAGCCAAATGGATGCTCTTTAACTTCGCAGCCAAACTTTTTAAACACTTCAATGTGTTCTGAAGAATCGCCCTTGCGATAATATGCAATAGGCTTTATTTGTAAATTCCAGTTGGCTGTAATAAAGTGATGGATGTTTACCCAGTCTTCCTTAAATAAATGCAGTGCTCTTAATCCAATTAAATCCGTTATTTCTGTTCTGTAATTATTTATATCAATTACACGTTCAGGTTCTTCAATTTTCTTGCGAATTATTTTTTCAATTAAATGAGTTGGGTTTTTTATCCGAAACCTTACAGAATGAATTGTTTTAACATGATGAAATGCTTCAATTAAAGAATTCGCATGTGGTGAGAGTTCTTTTTGAAATAACTCATAATCTTCTTTAATCTTAACAAGATTGTCCCAATCCAAACCAGTTGATTCAAAATCTGATTGAGAAAAATTAAAATGCTCTAAAAAATCTGTTAAATCTCCCATTCTATTAAAGGTGTGTCTGTTTATTACCTATGGCACTCAACCTAAAAGAGTTTTATCTGCCCATATGGGGCAGTAATGTGCACCTATTATGATAATCATTTTAAGTATCATCTATAAAGAGGCAGTATTATTCTTACTAAAGTATTAAATCTAAACTAAAATTCATGCAGTAAAAACCTTACAACTTACTTTATGCACGTAAAATACATTTTAAGAAGGTCGATATCTTACTAATGAGATAATCTGAATAGTGAATTTAAGGGCTGCCTGTTTTAGGGAATAAACAAGCAGCAGTTGCACGATCGCACAATCTTAATTGCCGGACTTAATGGGAAATGGGCTCCTCATTTTCCAATTCTTTTCTTAGTCGGCTGATGGTAACGGGTGATACGCCCAAGTAGGATGCGATATCTTTTAAGGGGACTCTTTTTTTCACATTCAGGTTATTCCCTATTAAGCTGAGGTATTTTTCTTTAGCGCTTAGGGCCTTATATTCGTCCAATTCCTTTACGGTTTTTACAAAAACATTCTCGATAAAGCAACGACCCCAGTTTGCCCAATCGCAATAATCCGAATACAAAGCTTTCACATGGCTGATTTTCACCCTGTAAAACAGACTGTCTTCAATCAACTCGGTGGTTTCGTGCATGTACGACATATTGATATATGAATTTAAAGAAAAACAGATATCACCTTCGAAACCAAACCAGACCACCTGTTTGTTTCCTTTTTCGTCGATATAATGATTCTTTACAGCGCCTTTTTCAATAAAAAACAAATAGGGCGACGGGCTATGTTCCTGTATTAAAACCTCTCCTTTCTTCATGCGGAATGCTTCCATCTCATCAATGATAAGATTTTTGCTTTGGTTGGATAGCTTATAATACCTATCGATGGCAGACAATGCATTTCTCATAAAAATATTTTTTGATTCGGACTTAACAAATGTAAAGCAAAATGCCATTAGACTGAAATATATTTGCAGGCAGAAAATCAGAATATAGAAATATAACGACTTCACTTGCACCCGGTTTTTGTTTTGCCACATTTCCCGCCTTGAAATCCGAAACGAAAGTTTCGAAAAGAGTACAAAACAAAGGATGCAGGCAGTAGGAAAAGGTCTCGTTTTATTCCCATTTCATTTATTAACAACATCTGTATTTCAATACTAAGAAATCAGACTATCGGCGCACAAATATTGCTGGTGGTTGAGCTTCTTTATTGGAATATGCATGTCAATTTTAGACTCATTATGAAATTTTGGAAGCAAGAGGCCGGTGAATACAAAAAAACACTTTCGCTGAGTATTCCTGTGATTATAGCACAGGCAGGACAAATTACAGTAGTACTAATCGACAATATAATGATTGGCCAATTGGGTACAATCCCTTTTGCTGCAGCATCCTTTACAAATACCTTATTTAGTCTGGTTTTGATATTTGGGATGGGCTATTCTTTTGCTTTAACTCCATTAATTGGTAAAAGTTGGGGCGAAAAAGATTATGATTCGATTGGGGCCTGGATTAAAAATGGAATACTCGCCAATGCCTTTATGGGCGTGGCATTAGCATTGCTATTGCTTATTCTGTATGTGCTTATTCCGTATATGGGGCAACCAGAATCTATAATTGACTCGTCGAGAAATTATTTGGCCATACTTATCACCTCGGTTATTCCGATGATGGTATTTTATGGCTACAAACAATTTGCCGAAGGTGTAGGCGATACTAAAACGGCCATGAAGATTATGCTTTGGGCGAATGTAATAAACACGCTGGGTAACTATGTGTTTATGTATGGCAAATTTGGGGCTCCCGAAATGGGATTGACTGGCGCAGGTATTGGAACCTTATTGGCTAGAATATTTATGGCTCTCGCTTTTATAGTTCTCTTCTATAAAAATCGGAAATACAAGCTGTTTGTGAAACTATACCAGCAAAGTGCTTTCTGTTGGGACAGATTTGTGCAAATAGTAAAACTAGGAATCCCTTTGGGCGGGCAAATTGTAATGGAAGCCAGTGCATTTGGATTGTGTGCCATTATGATGGGCTGGCTTACTGAAGTCGACCTGGCTGCTCACCAAATAGCCATCACCCTATCTACTTTAGGATTCATGATATATCAAGGCTTAGGAGCAGGCACAACCATACGTGTGAGCCATTATAAAGGGGCAGATAATAAGGAGGGAATTAGTAGAGCTACTAAAACAGCCATGAATTTAATGTACCTCTATTCTGCTGTAATTGTTATTCTATTTATTGGCGGTCGTCATCTGCTGCCCCTCCTGTTTACCAGGGATATCACAGTAATAAATCTGGCAGCACAAATGCTTATTGTTTGCAGTATCTTCCAAGTTTTAGATGGAATACAAATTATACTTGCAGGAACATTAAGAGGTTTTGCCGATGCCAGAATCCCTGCCCTCATCACCTTTATCTCCTATTTCCTTATATCCATTCCATTTAGTTACCTATCTGCTTTTAAATGGGGATTTGGAGCTGTGGGTATTTGGTTCGGGTTTCCTGTGGGCTTGCTAGTTTGTTCTACCCTTTTCCAAATTCGATATAAATACATCCTGAAAAAGATTTAATCGAAACCGGTTTTTAATCTTTACAATGACACAAGCCTAGAGAGAGCTTGTGATCTAAAAAACAAGAAATGCACTTACGCGGATTTCCAGAACAGCCCTAACTGAACCCAATTAAATATTCATCGATAATAGGGTTTAACGGTTTGAATGTAATTTGTGCTGACTTTGAAAGACAAATCGTTCAATAAACACCTAGGTCTGTTTATCAGTAATCAAGTTCAATATCATACTATAATTCACCAAACCATATGCATTGCAAGCGCCATATGCCTTATGTATTGCTGCTTAAAAATTTAGTTGATCTTATTACAATACTTTTTTATTAACGACAACAATTTGTTTACGGCAATGGGTTTTGAAATATAGTCATTGCAACCCGCTTCAATTGCTTTGTCTCTGTCGCCTAATAGTCCAAATGCAGTCTGTGCTATAATAATAACCTCTTTGTTGAATAGCCGGATTTGGCGCGTTGCTTCATAACCGTTCATTTCGGGCATTCTAATATCCATCAGAATTAAATCAATATCGGGGTTATTACGAAACATTTCAACTGCCTCCAAACCTGTTCTAGCTTCAATTAGTTCACCACCTAATTCTTCGATTAGTATCGAGAGAAGTCTTTCCGATTCTTCATCGTCTTCAGCAATTAATATTTTCAATTTTTTCTTTGTAGTAAGCGACATTTCAAATGTCAAATTATTTTCCTCCAGCGAATGTTTTTCAATTTCAGTTTTACAAGGGAGGGTAAAATAAAATGTTGAACCTTTCCCTTCTTCACTTTCAACCCAAATATTTCCGCCAAGCATTACCACAAATTCTTTCGCAATGGCTAGGCCCAAGCCCGCACCCTGACGTGCTTCTTTGTCAGAAATATCAGCCTGTGTAAATCGTTGAAATATAGCTTCACACCTCGATGTAGGAATTCCAATGCCGGTGTCTGTTACGTAAAACTCTACGTCATTTTCCTTTTTCTCATATCCAAATTGTACTGTGCCTTTATCGGTGTATTTAATTGCATTCTTTAGAAGATTAGTCAGAATCGCATAAAGTTTTTCTTTGTCTGAATTAATAAAGGTTTTTTCTTTGGGAAACCTGTTTTTACAAGAGAGACTTATTCCTTTATCTTTCGCTAAATGTTTAAAGAGCTTATACACGTATTCCATTTGCTCGTTAATGTTTACCTCTGAAATTGAAACAGTCATAAAACCCGATTCTATTTTTGAAATATCAAGAATATCGTTAATGATATTGAGCAAACGATTACCACTGTTCTTTATAATTTTCACATATTCTTGTTGCTTTTCGTCTTTAAGACCGGAACCTTTCAACAATTCGGCAAAGCCAAGAATGCCATTCATCGGAGTCCTTATTTCGTGACTCATATTGGCTAAAAATGCAGATTTTAATCTGTCGCTTTCTTCGGCGTGATCTTTGGCAATAACCAACTCTGCCGCACGTTTTTCTTTCTCTTCATTTTGAAAGGCTAGTTCTTTGTTCGCCAAGACTAATTCTGCCGCACGCTTCTCTTTCTCTTCGTTTTGGAAGAGGAGTTCCTTGTTTGCAATGGCTAATTCTGAGGCACGTTTCTCCTTTTCTTCATTTTGAAAGGCAAGCTCCTTGTTCGCCAAGACTAATTCTGAGGCACGTTTTTCCTTTTCTTCGTTTTGAAAGGCAAGCTCCTTGTTTGCCAAGACTAATTCTGACGCACGCTTCTCTTTCTCTTCGTTTTGGAAGAGGAGTTCCTTGTTGGCTATGAGTAATTCATTGGCTCGTTTTTCTTTCTCTTCGTTTTGGGTTTCGATGAGATCGGTTTTTCCTTTTAGTTCCAGTTCATCATTTTTTCGCTTTGTCTCAAGCTCATATTCGCGTACGGCTCTTTTAATTGCAGGAACCAGGCGTTCAAGTTTGTCTTTGAGAACATAATCTGTTGCCCCGTTTTTCATTGCTTCAATGGCCTTATCTTCGCCTATCGTTCCTGAAACAAAAATGAAGGGTATGTGACCGTAATCTTGACTTGCAATTTTCAAGGCTTCGTTTCCCTGATAACCGGGCATGCTGTAATCAGACAGGATAATATCGATCTTTTTCGTCTTTAAAAAATGAATAAAATCATTTTCATTGTCTACCCAATAATAATCTTTTTCGATTCCACTATTTTCAATAATGGAGTGTATTAATTCAGAATCATTTATTGAATCTTCAAGATGCAGTATTTTTATTTTATGATCCATATTGGAAGTATAAATATTTTTATGCAAAAAAATTGAATTACAAATTAATTGGTGGAGGTTGATTCACAATCGCCCAATACTGCCCCAAAATTTTAATGGCTTCCATAAACTGAGTATAATCAACGGGCTTTACCACATACGAATTTGCCCCTAATTTATAACTCTCAACCAGATCTTTTTCTTCCTTCGAGGAAGTTACCATAATTACAGGGATTAATTTAAATTGGGAATCATCACGAATGTGCTTAAGCACTTCAATTCCATTCATTTTGGGCATTTTTATGTCCAAAAGAATAACTGCTGGATAGCCAGGCTCGTTTAAGAATTTACCGCGCTTATACAGATAATCCAAAGCTTCTTCACCGTCTTCGGCAACAATAATTTCGTTGGCCAGATTATTTTCAGAAAGAGCTGCGATAGTAAGTTCAACATCTTCGGGACTATCGTCAACTATCAGGATTCTTTTTATTTCTGTTTTCATCTATTTTTGATTTTACTTTTATTATCCGGTAATTGTATGAAGTTCTGATTCATCAGAACCCGTTTTATTATTCCTGTTCATCAGCTATTATTTATTGGATTGCTGAAGAAAAATGTGGCGCCTTTGTCAATTTCACTTTCTGCCCAGCACTTTCCTCCATGTTTTAGAACAATTCTGTTCACATTGGCCAGGCCAATGCCAATTCCTTCAAAATCTTTGGCTTTATGCAGGCGCTGAAAAACTCCAAATAGTTTATCTGCATACTTCATATCAAATCCTACACCATTGTCTTTTACGTAAAATATTGTTTTATCATCCTCCATTTTACCACCAATTTCAATGACGGCTTTATCAAGCTTTCGTGAATATTTAAGAGCGTTTGAAATTAAATTCATCCATACCTGATTGAGTAAATTTTCGTCGCCCCACGAATCCGGAAGATCTGCTATTTTTATCTCAATATTTCTTCCTGCCAATTCCTTGGTAAAAGTTTTTAATACACGCTTGACCATGGTTTTTGTGTTCAGTTTGGTTCCTTTCAATTCAGACCTTCCCAGTCTTGAAAAGCTTAGTAAGGCATCAATCAGATTTCCCATTTCTTTGGATGATTCTGAAATGATGTTCAAATACCTTAACCCATTATCATTTAGCTGATCTGAATTGTTTTTCATCAGTAAATCAACAAAACCGCCAATATGCCTCAGTGGAGCACGTAAATCGTGAGAAACAGAATAGCTGAACGCCTCCAGTTCTTTATTTGCAGATTCAAGTTGAAAGGTTCGTTCGATGACTCTCTGCTCTAAATTTTTATTCATTTTTGTGATTTTTGCTTCTGCTTGTTTTCTCAACGTGATATCATTGCCCTGAGCTATGGTAGCAATCGGTGTTTTTCCGTCCGATGACATTATATTGGCCGAATTCCAAAGAATTATTCTTACCGAGCCATCGATGTGAGCGATATTCATTTCGTCGACCTCCATCTGCTCGCCCTCAAGTGTTTTCTTGATAAGATACATCGAATTATCGACAGAAGCAGGTGGAAAGAGAATTTCCAGCGATTCACCAATAACTTCCTTTTCTATTCTTCCTGTGATATTTTCGAAAGCTTTGTTGAAACTTGTGATTTTATAATTCCTGTCCCAGACAATAATTGGGGCACTTGCAGAGTTGATCAAATTCTCCAAATACTCGTTGACTTTCCGGCGCTCCTCGTTGGCAAGGCTTAAGTCTGCTGCTTTTCGCTTGAGTTCGGTTATATTATTAATCATACACAAATGTAGGGGATGTGATTTATCATCATGCAAAATAGGTGATATAGTCATATCAACCCAAACGAATGATCCATCAGGAAGAATATAACGTTTTTCCATCTCAAATCCACTTATTTCCCCGGCAAGCAGTTTAGCCATATTGTCCAAGTCTAACTGAAGATCATCTGGATGAGTAATGCTCATCCAGTCGATATTAGCCATTTGTTTATTTGTCCGCCCTACAATTTTAGCAAACATAAGATTAACATTATAAAGTTTCCCGCTTAAAGAATCAATTAGCGCAATGCCAATAGGAGCCTCATTAAAAATAGTTTTAAATCGTACTTCACTCTCTTCTTGTTGAAATGTAAATTCTTTGTGAGAAATAACTAGCTCTGCCGCCCGTTTTTCCTTCTCTTCGTGTTGAAAAACAACTTCTTTATCGGCAATGATCAATTCTGCCGCCCTTTTCTCTTTCTCTTTGTTTTGAAATACAAGTTCCTTATTGGCAATGCTTAATTCAGCGGCACGCTTTTCTTTCTCTTCATTTTGATAAACAAGTTCCTTGTTTGCAAAGAATAATTCATCAGCCCGTTTTTCTTTCTCCCTATTTTCAATGACCAGTTTTTGATTGGCGATGAATAATTCCCCGGCCCTTTTTTCTTTCTCTTTGTTTTGAAACGCAAGTTCTTTATTGGCAATGCTTAATTCAGCAGCCCTTTTTTCTTTCTCTTTGTTTTGAAAAGCAAGTTCTTTATTCGCCATAAATAACTCGTCGGCCCGTTTTTCTTTTTCACGGTTTTGAAAGGCAAGCTCCTTGTTCGCAACAGCGAGCTCTGCAGCGCGCTTTTCTTTCTCCTCGTTTTGAAAGGCCAGTTCTTTATTGACATTTCTTAGCTCAATGGCCCATTTTTGTTCCGTAACATCACGTGCCGCCGCAAAAACACCGAGCACATTTCCTTTATCGTCTTTGTAAACCGAAGCATTGTAAAGCACATCCGTTAAATGCCCGTCTTTGTGTTTTATGCTTAAGGGATAATCGGCTACAAAACCTTTTTCAAAAACCTGAAGATATCCTTCCCTGGCTTTTTTCGGATCAGTAAAATAATTCGAGAAGTCGGTATCTATAAGCTTTTTACGCGGAATACCGGTAACTTTTACGGATGCCTCGTTCACATCCGTGATTTTTCCTTCCGCACTGATGGTTACCAGTGGATCTAAACTGGCTTCGATTAAACTGCGGGCATATTGTGAAGATTGTTTTTGTTGCGTAACATCACGGGCAGCCGCAAAAACACCGAGCACATTTCCTTTATCGTCTTTGTAAACGGAAGCATTGTAAAGCACATCCGTTAAGTGCCCGTCTTTGTGTTTTATGCTTAAGGGATAATCGGCCACAAAACCTTTTTCAAAAACCTGAAGATATCCTTCCCTGGCTTTTTTCGGATCAGTAAAATAATTCGAGAAGTCGGTATCTATAAGCTTTTTACGCGGAATACCGGTAACTTTTACGGATGCCTCGTTCACATCCATTATCTTTCCTTCCGCACTAATGGTTACCAGTGGATCTAAACTGGCTTCGATTAAACTACGGGCATATTGTGAAGATTGTTTTTGTTGCGTAACATCACGGGCAGCCGCAAAAACACCGAGCACATTTCCTTTATCGTCTTTGTAAACGGAAGCATTGTAAAGCACATCCGTTAAGTGCCCGTCTTTGTGTTTTATGCTTAAGGGATAATCGGCCACAAAGCCTTTTTCAAAAACCTGAAGATATCCTTCCCGGGCTTTTTTGGGATCAGTAAAATAATTGGAGAAGTCGGTATCTATGAGCTTTTTACGCGGAATACCGGTAACTTTTACGGATGCCTCGTTCACATCCATTATCTTTCCTTCCGCACTGATGGTTACCAGTGGATCTAAACTGGCTTCGATTAAACTGCGGGCATAATTATTCTGATTTCTATCGCTGTCCTTTAGTGTTGATTTCATTTTATGATCCCTTTAGCACTGATGTTAATTTTGGCCAATTTCCCTGCCTTTACTTCTACATATTGTGTGTGCCTTAAGTCTTAAATTTAGTGAAACTTTCTTATTAAAAGAAAGTTTAGAGGCTGTAAGTCCCTTATGTGCTTCACTGAGATGACTTCTGGAAGCATTAGTCCCAAAATTCGGGAAGTAAGGCAGATCATTCACTATGGATCATGAGAGCGCTTGGTTTATGCTCCACCTGCAAAGTATCTGGTGACGAGAGAGGCGTATCCCATCGGTTAAATACCAACCGAACCGTCTACTCCTTTAGCTTTACATTAGCTTCTGGAGCTAAAATGATTTAGTTTAAATATATTCTTCTGTAGAAATCTTTCCGATATCATTTATTTTCTTTCGTTTCAAGCTTATTGGGCAAAGTAAAATAAAATATTGAGCCTTTGCCTTCTTCACTTTCAACCCAAATATTCCCCTCATGTTTTTCGACAAATTCTTTACAGAGTAGTAAACCCAAACCCGTCCCTTTTTCTTTATTGGTGCCTAATGTTGTATAGTTTTGATTGATGTGGAAGATTTTTTGGACCTTGTCTTTTGGTATTCCAACTCCGTTATCACTTACCAAAACTTTAAGCTCGCTTTGGTTTTCCACTACTGAAATGATGATTTTTCCACCGGGATGAGTAAATTTTACGCCATTCGAAATCAGGTTTCTTAATACGGTGCTTATCATCGCTTTATCTGCAAAAACAGGTACATTAGCAGGTAAATTTCTGACAATGGTAATTTTTTTTTGACCTGCAATATCATCAAACAAAAGGGCTGTTTCATTGATGAGACTATTCATTTCGATATATTCGGGATTGAATTCCATTCTGCCGGTTTGCGAACGTGACCATTCCGTTAAATTTAACAGCAAATCCATTGCACGGGTTGATGATTGCATTATTATTCCTGCATATTCCTCAATGTTATCATAGTCTTTTCTGCTGGCAAGATCCATCAATAAATTGCTAAATCCTAAAATAGAATTAAAGGGGCTTTTCAGGTCGTGGGCAATGATGGAGAAAAACTTGTCTTTGGTGGCATTTGTTAGTAAAAGTTCTTTGTTCAACATGGCTAATTCATCTGCACGCTCTTTCTTTTTCTGGTTCGCAATTAATAATTCATCTACCTGTTTTGCTTTTTCTTCGTTTTGAAATTTCGCAATAACTAACTCTGATGTCCGTTTTGCTTTTTCTTCAATATTTAAAGTAAGTTCTGCATTAACTTTCTCTAATTCATGATAAGCAGCTGTTAATCCTTTCGCTGTAAATAATAATATTTCCTCATCACTTTTTGTTTGAAATTCATTAACGAGTGATTGTTCACTTTTAAATATTGGTGCTACATCTTTAATGAATTTTTGTATGGGGTTCGAAATGCTTTTAGCTAAAAAAATAGAGATAAGGATACTTAGTAGTAATAAAAAAAAAAGTAATTGCCAATAGTAATAAAGTGCCTTTTCGTATTTCTTTTAAATGATCACTATATATTTCGTCCGCTTTATTTTGGGCGAATTCTAACAGTACTTTTGTCTTGTCAAGAATAAGCTTAACATGAACGGCACCTTCTCCTTTCGTTACTTTTACTGCATCACTATTTTTCCCAGCTATCTCCAGCTCAATCACTTTACTTCTTATTTTACTCCAATCCGTATAGGTAATATGTGCATCTATCACATCATTTTTATTACCAAGATATCTTTCTTCTACTAATTTAAATGCCTGATGAATTAAGCTATCGCAATGATTTACAAGCTCAATATATTTATTCATCTCTTCAGTATTTTCTGACAATACAACATCTTTCATGCTGCGATGTATGGCATTAACATTTATTTCAATTGCTTTTACCGCATTACTAACAATAAAGGGATGAGCGTAAATTTCTTTTACATCAGTACTTATTTTGTGAATTTGTATAAATGCCAGAGCTACAATTATTGAACTAAAGAAGATAATTGTGATGAAACCTATTAGTAGCCGGGTAGTGAATTTTAGATTTTTCATTTGGCTTTTTTAAAATTCTTCAATGCGATATTTCTTTTAAAACTCTAACTATTTATATATCGCAGTCTTTTTTAGCATTCTGGCTAAAGGGAAATCTTTGCAATGGATATTCAATCGTTTAGTGTTTTACTGGATACTCATAAATTTAATGAAAAAATTCAACTTTTCCCCATTGCAGGGGCATCGGCTACAACAAAAGTCTAACGGACCTTGCTTTGTTTCTTAGCTATCGGGAGCTAAGAAATTGCCTTATCAACCTGCCAAGTAAGCAAGCCGATTAAATCGGCTTATTTATTGTTTTAAGCAAATTATTAAACAGAAAAATCTTATTATTTCATGATCTAAAACCAATTGATGTCATCAAGCAAGAATGATCTGGTAAAGTAAACAAGCTTTGATTTTATACCCAAGCTTATCCTTAAGTATAAGTCAGACATAATCTTGTTGGACTTATTTTCATGTCTACCTGTTAATAAAAGTTTGAAACTTGGCAAAAAGCATTTAAATTGACTTATGCCCTGATTTCGAGCACAAAAATTCTAACATCATGAGCAAAGAAAATACATCAATTCACGATTTTGACATTAATTTAATCTGCGAATATTTCTCAAGCCTGGAACGACAAGGTCCCGGTAGTCCTGAAATAACGATTAAAGCACTAAGCTTTATCGATAATCTGAACAAGGAATCGCGTATTGCCGATATTGGTTGTGGTACAGGCGGTCAAACCAGAGTGCTGGCACAGCATTCCCAGGGAACTATTACGGGTATCGACTTGTTTCCCGGTTTTATCGAGCTGTTCAAGTCAAAAGCCAAGGAACTTAGGCTTCAGGATAAACTAAAAGGCCTTGTTGCTTCGATGGATAAGCCCCCCTTTCAGAATGAAGAATTAAACCTCATCTGGTCGGAAGGAGCAATTTATAATATCGGTTTTGAACGTGGACTGAGAGAATGGCGAGCTTTTCTGAAACCAGGTGGTTTTATAGCTGTTTCGGAAGCATCGTGGTTTACTGAAGAGCGGCCTGCTGAAATTGAAGAATTTTGGATGGATGCCTACCCTGGAATAGATACGATACCCAATAAGCTTGCTCAATTGCAAAACGCGGGATACATACCCATCGCTTCTTTTATTCTGCCCGAAAACTGCTGGACAGAACATTTCTATGCACCTCAGGTGGCTGCACAGGAGGCGTTTTTGAAGAAGTATGCCGGCAATGCAACAGCTGAAGCTTTTATTGCTAACCAGAGGCATGAAAAGCAATTATACAGCAAGTACAAGGCGTACTATGGCTACGTATTCTATATCGGGAAGAAGTTTTAATTTAATCGGTAAAGATTCTTGTTGATGAATATGGCGCTAAAAATATTCTCCCAAACGGTGGTTTGGGAGGATTTTCTTTTACTCATGTCATGGACCTACTGCAATTCCTTAGTTATTTTAGCAGCCCAGCCAGAACCCAAACAGAAATACACGGAGAGTTGGCTACCCGTGACTTCTGGTCTTTCAAGTTTTTGTCCCTGCTTGATTTTAGATGGCTAAAATAGCAGATGCTGATGCTTCAAGTATTTTCCATGCTTCCCTTTATCTTCCAGCAACCCATAATTCACGACTTGCAGCTCCTGATTATGAATTGTAATTTCGGAAAACTTAAAAAGAAAGCTTACGGAAAACAGGCACAATATAAATATCAGTAAAACCTTTACCCAATAAGTTATACAAGAAATTCCTTGCATTTTTACGCCCGTTAAAATAGATGAACCGTACTTTATAGAATCCATCTTCAAACTCAACAGCAGTCGTTTGATTATAAATTGCATCCAGATGAGCCTGTAAGGCCAAAGCATTGGATCGCTTCCCAAACGCACCGACTTGAACTGCAAACAATCCTCTATTAATAAGTTCATCTCCGGATGTTTGAAAAGATTCCGGATTAATTGCTTGTACATACTCCTTAACAGAAACTAGCAAGGCATCAGAATAGCCCTCTAAAGCAAGTTTTGGAAGGAATAATCGTGATTCTTCACAATCTTCAAATCCTGATATAAAAATCTTGAAATTCAGACCTTCGTGAACAATCACAACGGAACTACCAAACTTACTTCGTATGTGATCCCTAACAGCAATAGCCTTACTCTTAAGTTTACATTCAGCAACTTGTATCAAACAAGCCGCTTTTTCTTTGACATCTTTATGTTTGGAGGCAAGCATTTTTTCTTCTTTAACTGCCATTACAGTTGCAGATGTATCCCGATCAATGTTTTGAAGCACCAACTCAAGCCCATCGACATAATCGCCGTATACTGTACCCTTAATCGTAAATGGCAAAATATCAGGCATTGCCATCATGTCTAATTTTCGCAATTGAGCACTGTCGATTCGGGCAGTATAAGAACCGGCTGGCAAACCCAGATAGCTAAAATAACCATCAACCTCGGTAAGGGTGCGGGCAATGCGCGTAGAGCCGCTGTTGTAAAAATTGACTATAATACGTCCAATCCCTTTCTGGCTTTCACCTTCGCGATGATAGACCGTCCCTGCCACTTCCCCAACAACAGAAACAGGAACTTCAACCCGCTTAAAATGATTAGGTGTTACTTCAATCTTAAGAATTTTCTTTTCAATTTTCCATCCAATATTATTGAAACTATTGGGGTCAATCTGAACCGTGTAGTTTCTATAGGGTTCCATATTAACGACACGAATAATGCTATCGCGATCCATTTTCACCCTGGAACAGCCCTTAACCCTGAGTTTTAACCCCCAGGCCTTTGGCTCCCCCTTATCGTGATGACCATTGCAGTTATAATCTAGAAAAGGCAGAAAGATGATACCTCCCTTACCAACCATATTTCGGTTATTTGTCCCTAAATACTTGGTTGAACGATCATACATAAGGCTTCCCCGGGCCGATTGAGAAAAACTGGTTTTGTTATTACTACGACGGGCTGAAACAGACGCACTCCCAAAAGAAAAATCATAACGCAAGCCAATTTGTGCCATACTGCTCTCACTTGACAAATTGTAATTGTATGAAATATCGAGATAAGCCTTTTTAAATACCTTTTTCCGAAGGGCAGCGCTCACGGATACCAACTCATTCTGAGAATAATTGTATTGCAAACGGGGTGAAAAAGTATAAGCAGATGGCAACCTGAAAGTCATTGAAAGATTACTGGAAACACCAACTTGAGAACCATCTGTAAATATCGCATTGGTTTTCAAATTCGTATTGGCTCCAAAAACAGATCCTGAAAACATGATCTCAGCTCTGGTACTTTTACCCGAGGGGTGAATTATCTGGTTTAAGGCGAGACGTGAGTAGGCTGAGAAGTTCGGAGTTCGGATTGGGAAAGACAGACTCAATTTTCGCTCTTCGAGCGTATTCGTATTAATCGCAATCTGATCTTTTACATAGCGCGTATAATCCAAAACCAAATTCAAATTAGAAGTCCCCAGGTAACTCAGTCTG
Organism: Labilibaculum antarcticum; assembly: GCF_002356295.1. NCBI lineage: Bacteria > Pseudomonadati > Bacteroidota > Bacteroidia > Marinilabiliales > Marinifilaceae > Labilibaculum > Labilibaculum antarcticum. The sequence continues at coordinate 2,186,849 of NZ_AP018042.1, forward strand.
CCCACAGAACTTACCCCATGGTTATATTCACCCGAAAACAATAAACCCGAACCAAACCTAAGCGACATATTCGCAAAAGGAATACTTCCTGCTGAAGTTGGAGAGGACAGGTATTCCACCCCACCACCAAATGTAAAAGACCGACTTACACCATAATTGAATTTACCCCTTGTAAACCGGCTATGATCACCATCCTGAAGCACGCCAGCCTGCAGGCTATATTCAAATTCATTTTGTGGCAGAAAATTTAAAGGAATACTAATCGTCTCCTCTTTGGTACGCTCTTCTCCCCAGGGACCATAAAAACGGAGATTTAATTCAGTATTCCCATACAGCAAGGGCACTTCGAAAGAATAGAAACCAGAAGCATCCGCTTTTGCATAATCAACCATTCTATTATTCACATAAAGTTCAACAAGCCAGTTGGGCTCTGTAAAATCACTCAAGGTGTAGGAACCAAAAGACCGCCGTTGCGTTGTAGGTGTATTGGTCAACTGCACACCCACAACAGAGGCGCTTATGGATGAAATTGATTGACTAGATATTTTACCGGCTCTCACTTGCCTCATAAGCCTGAGCTTATTATTAACAAAGTGCCATTGGTAATATTGCTTACTCAAAGAGAAATTTGAATTTGGGGTATAAGAGAGGTTTAAATTTGCTTCTCCTCCCGCAATCATCGATCCAAGGGCCAGATGTAAGTTTTCACTACTCGCTCCCTCTAATTCCTGTTTAGAAACAATGGACCAATCAGCCATGCCCAATTTAAACAAGGGGCAATCCCGCTTAATAATTGTATCCGGGCTAATTTCGCCTTTCAGTCCAGCTCTGTTTTTACGCATGGCTTCCATACGGAGCAGACGAATTAAAGGCAGGTCGAGTTCGGTTTTCATTTTTACCGAGAGGCTTCGGAAATGAAATTTGCAGTCCAAGCCAAATACTTTCCCGAAATAGTCGAGTTTCAGGTATAAATTGCCTGCAGTCCGAATCAAATCTGTGGGCTTCAGATCAAAGCGTTTGTCCTGATATCGAATCTGGTAATTTTTTACATCTACAATGTAAGTTGCCTCTTCCTTAATGATAAAGCCTTCTACCGAATCGAATCGAGGTGCGGGAATGTTTTTAATCTTAAGAAAATCGAAAACATCAGGAAGTGACAGGTAGGCTTGTTGCCCGTAAATAGCTGCAGGAATCTCAGCTCCACCTACGCCTTGCACACTAAAGTAAACCGAAATCTCGTCGTATCCTCCCTCTTCCTGACCAAAAGAAGTGAGCGGAAATAGCAGCAAGAAGCAGCAGATAAGCCTCCATAAAGCAAAAGCCGGATTTTCCTCTTGTTCGATAAGATGAGCTTGAAAAATCTTAGCTGTCATGGGAATTATATCTGCTTAAACCGGTGTTTATTCCTGTATAAAAGTGACTTCGAGTGAGCCACTGTAATCTCCCGAAGAATTGGCTTGAGGATTTTCCATAGTCAGAATGCCGCCCATACGAACCTGTATCCGACCTGAAGGGGGGACGATAATCGGGAAACCGGGTTCAGAGTCACCTACCTGAAGACTTATAGAACCACCATTACTGCGAGACATGCCTGTGTCAGATCCTTTTAGGATAAATACCAGCGTTCCGGGCTCAGCCTCTAGTTCGTAAATAGCAGGATAATACGAAAATCCTGAAACATTGGCCACTATCATGTCGCCACTAAGCAGTCGTGTACCATCTGGTGAAACTGTGACAGTTCCTCCTGAACTCCCCTGAAAGAAGGCTCCAAAACTAATGTCTTGAATGGTTACAACAGAGAACGGAACAGCTGGCTCCTGAGCTACTAAGGACAAGTGACTCAATAGAAAAAGTAAGCCTCCGCAAATAAATGTAAGTAAGCGACTACGTTTGAAGGCAAGTATCATGAAGATTTTCTTGTGTGGAATGATTAGTGCAGGTTCAGTTCTGCTTCGCAAAGCATAGCTCCCTTATCAGCTTTTTGCCTGCTGTACACCAAATGTAATTTCCCTTTTGTATAATCAATTCCGGCCTGATTGTCAAGTTTCATTGAAAAAGTTCGGGAGGCAGTCGGCGAATAAACGGCTAATCCTTTTACAAGCCCTACCTGAATTAACTTCCCTTCCGGTGAAATATAATCAACCCGAATATCCCCATAAACCGACATGTTCCCGGTACGGTCAAATTTTAATTTTAGCTTGAAAGTCTGATCTTCGTCCCTAACAAGTTCCAAATTCGAAAGACTCACCTGAGCCGTAGATTCTCCCCTGCGGATAATCACCGGAATGGTAATGCCAAAAACAGGCTTCAAACTGACAGAGAGTCCTGTAGCAACATGGCTGTCTTCTTTCTCGCCAAGCGCCTTTTTTTGAGGTACAGCTCGAAAATAGATATGAGAACGGAATTCCCCTGTGACCAACTGGTTGGTTTTGCTCAGCTGCATTTTCACAAGCTGAGCTTCATTGGGAGCAAGAGTCACCCTGCGTGGAAAAAAACGCAGGTTGTCACTGGCAAAATTCTGACCCGGATCTGGCTGAGTGATTTCCTCAAAACCCCCACCTTCCGTCATCCTGATTTCTTTGAATGAAATATTGTAAGTGGCAGTATCCTTTCCCGTATTGGCCAGATTCAATTCCTGCATTCTTTTATTCCCCTCAAAAACCACCCTGCGTGGGGTAATGAGCAGGTTTCCTTGCGCCATCGCTTGTCCTGAAGAAAAAAGGGACAATACAATGCAACCTAAAAAAGAAAAAAACATTGCCTTTTTTAAGGTGATTTGTGTCTGTAAGAATCCGACTACTCTCATAATTTTATTATTGAGGAAACAAGCCAGTTTTTATGGCTAAAAAAAGAAACTTTGATAAAGATGAGATACACTTAATAAATCATTAGGGGGAAACACTGCGTTTCCCCCTAATGATTATATTACTAGTTATAATTCACTGTTACTTCGAAACCTGTTTCATTTGTATAAACTCCAGCAAGCTGTGATGCATCTACATTCAAAGTAGCACCAACTGTCAAAGCAAATGTACCGGATGCCAATGTACCAGTCCATACACCTTCAGTATCAACACCATTACATGTAAAAGCATTTACGGTCATATTATTCTCCGCGCCATCAGAAATTGTATAATCAGCAGTTGGCAAAGTAATTACATAAGTATAAGCGCCTTCCCCTGTTACAGTAAAAGCAGCAGCTTGTTCGGCTCCAGAACCCACTGTAGGTATTGTTACACCTCCAGTAGTTGAGCGAACAGCTGACGGTGATAAGATAACAGTTCCAGCGGTAGACTGTACAGCAACATTACCGAAATTCATATCGTCTGTTTGAAGAATGCTAATTGGTTGTACAATAGTTGCAGAAGCTGTAGCTGCTGCACTTCTTTCGGCTTGTGCAAAAGAGCTGGTTGCAAATCCAAACATCATGATTGCAATAGCAAAAACTTTAGTTAAATTTTTCATTTTATTTTTTTTAATTATTGATTTCTTGAAGATTTGCTTTTCGTTCCGGATCAGAAAGCAATTTTTTTTCATTTTGACAAAAATGCTGTATTCATAGATGAACATTACAATATTATACATTTAAAAGCGTTATTATTGGATATCTATTGCCTAAAAATACAGATACAGGTTAACTCAATGATAGAAAGTTGATTCAATCGTAAAAAAAATTCCGCTGAAATGGGCATTAAATAATGAAATAATCACTGCTTTCCTTTTACTTATTGGCCCAAATTCAATCGTTACTACTTTCCATCATACAGTTGCAGGCTTATGCTATTTACAGTATTGAATAGTAGATAAACAGGGTGAATGTTGGAAATAAATATGGTTTTTTTGTCGCAAAGCGTCATTTTTAAGGCATAACTAGTCATAACACGAACTCTTTCGAACCCGATGAAAAAAAATCATATTTACAGTAAGACAAATCATATCCCGTGCAAAAGATACAATCAGGATCCAGTTTGAAAGAAATGTAAAGTGAGAAAACGTTTTGTGATACAAGATGGCAGAAGTAGAATGTCTCTGCACAAAAGATTATTACTATTCACAACAAATAGAACTCATCGCTAGGTCTTACAGACCGCTCAGGGTTTTATTTATTAGCACCGGATTACCCATGTGAGATTAACAATGTGGTATGGAAAATTTGAATGTACTGCCCTTCCCAATCTCACTTTCTATCCAAATCTCACCTTTGTGCATTTCGATAAATTCCCTACAAAGTAGCAAACCCAGGCCAGTTCCTGATTCCTTGTTTGTTCCCTCTTTTGAATGGCAATAATCGATCCGGAATAGTTGGTCAATATATTTTTGAATTCTACTTTTATTTAACTGCTTCGACAAATAATGCCACGAAATTCCACAAATTATCAAAGTATTTTCGATTTCGAAGAACACGGGCTGAACTTTGCCCTGGAGCCATGATCTGAACTTTGCTGAATCCAGCTGTTTTTAATGCCTTGATCAATTTATCATGATTCCACCAGTTGATGTGATTGGAACGGTACTTTCTTTGTATCTCAACAGAACATCTAGAAGAGCAATAATCTAAGGCATCTTCCATTTTCATGGTGTTCATTATGTGATTGAACTCCTCGTCCTGAATTTGTTGGGGATTATCTTCGGAATGAATTGTTGAAGCATTGGCTGCAAAATGAACTAAGGCAACCTGTTCAAAAGACGCTTGATTCAAGCGTGTTTTATATCCATATACAGGATGGTGTCTATCGGAGCTCTGAATATCTACCCATGAATAATAGGTTTTATCATTATTTAAATACGCATTATAATCTAATTCTGAATTTGGCGCAACCACTTTAAAAACGCCTCCAGGTTTAAGCGAGCGGTATGCCTCTTTAAAGAAGTAAGCTGCAGCTTCGTCATCTAAATGTTCTATTGTGTATTGCGATTGAATTATCTCAGCAGAATCACTCTCAAGTGGAAGTGGCGTTTTATCCAACAAATCGTGCATGATATCCTTTTCGGGATTGTATCTTTCCCACCCATCAAGTAGTATTGGAGCCTCTACGTCTATGTTAGTCCAAAACGGATGATAAAAATAGCCTCCGAACCCACCATGTCCACCTGCACAAATATTATAAAAGGCTCTTTTTTTTACACTGTCTTCACCATATTGTTGAACATATAGGTTGAGATCATCTTTAAACTTATTATATGTAATTTTAAATCCTGTATTACTTTCAATAATTTTTTGTGTTTTTAACGCAAGTTTTCTGGCTGCATTTTTTACTGAATTAGTCATAAGGCAATATTTAATAGGTATTTTAAGATATATCTTGCAATGCTTAAAACTACAAAAATGTTTCCCAACATTACTTGAATCACAATCATTTAACTGTTTCTTTTAAAAACAATTCATCAAAATTGGCTTTTATATACCTACTGGCCATAAGCGTGTAAGGGGAATATTTTAGGCAAACTGCCAATCAAATAAAAATGGATTATCAACAATTAGAGATTGATTGTAGCATTGTTTTTTAAGACCTTACGGAATAAAAACAGCCGTGTCTTGATCTCTCAACAAGATAGCTATCATTTATGTACCAGATGTTAGCACCGGTTTATTCATCTGAATAACAATGTGGTATGGAAAATTTGAATGTACTGCCCTTCCCGATCTCACTTTCTATCCAAATATCACCCTTGTGCATTTCGATAAACTCCTTACAAAGCAACAAACCCAGGCCAGTTCCCGATTCCTTGTTTGTTCCCTCTTTTGAATGGCAATAATCGATCCGGAACAATTTGTCAATATATTCTTGTGTCATCCCAACTCCATTATCAGCAACAGAAACAATCAATTGCTTCTCCATTTGTTCCGTGCTAATGGTTAATTCGCCTCCCGAATTAGTGAATTTTATCGCATTCGCAACTAGATTTCTCAAAACGGTAGTTATCATAGCCTTATCAGCTACAACAGGAATATGTTGAGGTGATTTTTTAAAAATTGCAATGGATTTTTGATGAGCTGTATCATTGGATAATTCCAACACTTCATTAATTACACTGACCAATTCAATACATTGCGGATCAAATTTAATTTTTCCTGTTTGTGCTTGTGACCAATCTAAGAGGTTTTTGAGCAGATTCATTGCTCGTTCTGAGGAATCTTGTATAATAGCTGCGTATCGCGCAACCCCTTCGTAATCACGTTCTTGAATGCGATCTAAAATAAGATCACTGAAGCCAATCACACTATTAAAGGGACTCTTCAAGTCGTGCCCAATAATAGAGAAAAAACGGTCTTTGGTAGCATTCAGCTCCCGCAGACGGATTTCATTCATTTTAATACTTTGCTCAGTCTGTTTTCGTTCTGTGATATCACGAACGTTAAGAATAACAGATTTAATTGCAGGATTATCTAATTGATTGTTCCCAAAAGCTTCCAGATAGACCCAGTTCCCATTTTTATGACGATGTCGGTATTGAGTTCCTCCGCTTGTTTTATTTTCAATCATATCACGAAAGCCTTTTGCCGCTAACTTCTGATCTTCCGGATGAATCATGCTTTCTATAACTGGCACATTTATCAGTTCATCGGTTTTGAAACCCAGTATTTTCTCACATGATTCACTCACATAATGTTGAATTCCATTTGAATCAACAAGAGTAATCATGTCAAATGAATTTTTTATGAGTCCTTTAAACAATTCTTCCTGTGTTGAGATTTCAGTTAGCAGTCGCTTATTAAACATCAATATGAGGTTGTAAGCAAGGAATAGAAAAGTAATTTGATTGACTATGATAAACCATGTCTCAGAGTCATTTGAATTAAAATAGGAGCTTATTGAATGATCTCCAACTAAAAGATAAATGATCCGCCAAACATAGATCAAGCTATAGATGAGAAAAATCAGACCAACTCCCCTTACCATCTGACGCATATTAACAGGAGTCTTCTTTAGCATGAACAATGCCGTTTGGGAAAAAATATAGAATAAAGCAAAGGATGAAAGGAGGATTCTTGCAAACAGCAAAGGATTGAAATAAGCAAAATAGAAATGAACAATGAAATAGACCAAAATTATAATGTAGTTATAACTTTGAAGTCCTTTTTTCCCGCAAAATTGTTGAAGTCCAGTTAACATCACCACTCCTGATGAAAAAATTAAGGTATTTGCAACCGTCATCGAAATCCAGTCAGGAACAACACCCCTCATAAATATCAAAATGGTTCCTAATGCATTAAAGACAAAGCAAAGCAGTATAAAAGTTGTACCTGGAAATCTCTTTTTCACTTGCAAAAACAGCAGAACAATTACCGCTAAGCTTATGATATTCGTTATTAAATAGCTAATAAAAATTGTAGGGAAGTCGATTTGAAACATACAAATTGCTTAATTAATACATGATCATGTTACAATCCGATTTTTAAGGTGTCGCTAAAGGTGGTGGTTGGTGACATCTAAATATAGTTATTTCTTTCAGAAAGGCAAACACAAATTACTAATTCAAACGTGTGTACCTGCCATTTAGACTAAGAACTTATGAATCCTCATACTGAAATACTCCAGATATAATAAAGCTTCATTTTCCAATTGAGATCCATAAACTGACAAAATCCTGAAGATATGTTACGATCTAAAAACAAAAAATCCTCGTAAGTATAAACTTACAAGGATTTTATCGGCAGCCCCAACAGGACCTAAATATCATGATATTACTCTCTAAACATCATACAATTACAAAACAAAAAAACACTTTAACATCCCTTTGTTTGTCCCCGTAATTAATGTTAGTTGATTCTCTGCAAGTATCAGTTACGCCTTTTTATTTCTTAACTCTACCCTTCTAATTTTACCACTGATGGTTTTTGGAAGAGCCTCAACAAACTCTATGATACGAGGATATTTGTAAGGAGCGGTTACTTTTTTCATGTGATTTTGAATCTCCTTAATTAACTCCTCGCTTCCAGGTGCGTATTCTTTGCTCAGTACGATTGTAGCCTTCACTACTTGTCCCCGCACATCATCCGGCACACCGGTAATGGCGCACTCAACCACTGATGGGTGAGTCATCAATGCACTTTCTACCTCGAAGGGTCCAATTCTGTAGCCTGAACTTTTAATTACATCGTCAACACGCCCAACGAACCAATAGTAACCATCTTCGTCGCACCATGCAATGTCTCCGGTATGGTAAAAACCACCGTAAAGCACTTCCGATGTTTTTTCTGGATCACGATAGTATTCAGTAAATAATCCAATGGGCTTTCCGTCTTTGATATCAATCACAATCTCGCCCTGTTCACCAACCTCACAAAAAGTTCCGTCGGATTTATGAAGCCCAACTTTATACATTGGCGATGGCATTCCCATGGATCCTGGTTTTGGTGTCATCCAAGGATAACTACCAATTTGAACCGTTGTTTCGGTCTGTCCGAAGGCCTCCATGAGCATGATGCCCGTTAATTCTTTGAAGGTATCGAAAACCTTCGGGCTAAGTGCTTCGCCAGCTGTGGTGCAATATTCCAAAGACGAAAGATCATAGGCAGCTATGTCTTCTTTGATCAAAAATCTATAAATCGTTGGCGGCGCACAAAAGGATGTTACTTTGTATTTAGAAATCACGGCCAACAGATCACTTGGCGTGAATTTTTTATGATCGTAGATAAACACCGAACAACCAGCCATCATTTGTCCGTAGAGTTTTCCCCAGACAGCTTTTCCCCAGCCTGTGTCAGCAACAGTAAGGTGCACACCATCTTCTTTTACATTGTGCCAAAACGACGCGGTGATGATATGCCCCAGCGGATAAGCAAAGTTATGAGCCACCATTTTAGGTTCTCCCGTGGTTCCGGATGTAAAATACAAGAGAGAGGTATCTTCAATTGCGCTTGCCTTTTGGGGTCCGGCAAATAAAGGCGCTTTCGCGATTCCATTTTCCCAGCTCTTCCAATTTTGGGGCACATCCGATCCAATTGCGATGCAATGCTCCAGCGTTTCACAATCGTTTCTTGCCTCATCAACATGATCGATCACTTGTTGTTCGTTGACTGCCACAATGGCTTTAATACTTGCCGCTGAGCATCGGTAAACAATATCTTTCTTGGTTAACAAATGAGTAGCAGGAATAGCCACAGCACCCAATTTATGCAGTGCAATAATCGCATACCAAAACTCCAGGCGACGCATCAAAATCAACATCACTTTATCTCCATGCCCAATCCCTGTTTGTTGCAAATAGGAGGCTGCCTCATCGCTTTTTCTTTTTAGCTCCGCATAGGTAACATCTACGTGTATTCCCTCATCATTCGTCCATACAATAGCCACTTTATTAGGTTCCAACTTCGCATATTCGTCCACAATATCGTAGGCAAAATTAAAATTCTCAGGTTCCTTGATCTTGAAATTTGTCACAAAATCGTCCGTCGAATTAAATTCCGACTGAACGAGGTATTTTTTATACAACTGCATTGTTTATTTTTATTTAAGAATAACTGCAAGAAACTTGCATCTTATATTATTAACCGCCCTCATATTATGAGAGAGTTCTGAGTTAAAGTAAATTGTATCCCCTTGATGCAATAGAATCTTTTTATCATTTAAACGAAGCTCCATTTCACCTTCAAGCACTAGAATGAATTCTTGCCCAACATGCGCACTAGGCTCCCGCTCTTTCTCACTTGGCTCAACAGTAACCATAAAAGGTTCTGCTTTTCTTCCTACAAAACTAGACCCGAGCGACTCGTACTGATAAGCTCCTCGGCTATGAACGCCAACACCCTTACCTTTTCGGGTAATGGAATATTCAAATACGTGAGGCTCCTCTCCGGCAATCAATGCAGTAAGCTCTATGTTATAATGCTTAGAAATATTATGAAGCACACCTACTGGAATATCAACAGCTCCACTTTCATACTTCAAATAATTATCGACAGTGGTATGGCAAACATCTGCAGCTTCATCGAGAGTGAACTCAAGCGCTTCTCTTAAGCCTTGTAAACGCTTCGCTATTTGACGAATTTGTTCGTTCATTTTGTAGTCTTTGGTTAGTAAGACTACAAGAAAAGAAAAATGATTCCGAAATGCAAGGCTCCCAGTTTTTACTTATGATCAAAATAGAATTTGCAATCCGAAACGACTCTCATTCTGTTCTCAAAAATATTCTGAGTCACAACATTTGTATACAAAGCATTATTCTTTGCCACTGAGCTAGGACTTTCTTTTTCCCAACTTTTCTTTCCCCTTTTACAAGTCATAAAAAGTAGTCAAATCACAAAAATTGATTGTTTTGGGGGATACAATGGGGACAAGCACAAATAATAAATCCGTAAAGTGCATCAAATTAGCATTTTACGGATATTATTAGTAGCCCCAACAGGACTCGAACCTGTATCTAGTGTTTAGGAAACGCTTGTTCTATCCCTTGAACTATGGGGCTAAAAGACATGCAAAAATATCTAAATCTTGCTAATCAGCAAAACAAATGCAGAAATGATTCAAATAAATAAAAAAAAGAAAGACTATTCCTCTTCCTGAAACAGTTCGTGAAGCACCGATAAGGATTTTAAATTGGTAAAACCATCAATTTGCAGCGCATAAAAATTCAAAATGGCACGCAAAAGACAATCCCGCTCTTCATTGCTCATTTTTAAACTGTTGATAAGATCAATTGAAGTATTAAATAAGGAATAAAGCCTTCCGCTTACGCCCTTTTCCAGACAATGTGCATGTGTTCTTTCTTCGTCTACAAAAAAACCATTGTCCATATCGAAAAAAGCATTTGTATCAGACCAATTGAGTTGTGGGGAAAAACCCAAAAAACGGCCTAGTTTGCTTAAAAAATACAAATGAAATCGTCCGATGGATTCTTCTGTGAGATCGAGATAGCGGATGCTATTGTACAGAAACACAAATAGTTCCTGGTTTCGCTCTTCCTCGCGAAGTACTTTTGAACACACTTCTGTTAGAAAAAAAACCATTGTGCTTTTGTACACATCAAAAACTAAGTTGTTTAAATTCTCACAAAGCCGAACCTCTTTTATCGACTGAATATTCTTTCCTTCCCGATGATAAACTTCCATTTCAAGAAGAAAAAATGGCCGAAACAAATTACTCTTCATGGCTGACTTCTTGGATCTTCCTCCTTTCACCATGTACGACTGACGACCAAACTTTTCGGTATACACCTGAACAATCAAGCTGGTGTCACCATACTTAATCTGATTCAAAACGACTCCTTTGGTCTTGTGGATCATCAGAACTTTATTAATGAATGAATAGTAATTTAATCACCTTCGATTTAGAACCATCAGAATTGGAGCAAAATATCAGGTAAACACCAGTATGCACTCTCGATCTGTTGAAGTTTTTCCCATCCCAGATAAACTGGCCGCCCTCTGATTTTCCTTCCATCACCAAATTACCACTAATATCAGTGATTTTCACAGTCGATTTGGCCATTAAACCACTCACAACAACATCACCGTGATAGGTTTCCCGAACGGGATTCGGATACACATAGAGATCATTATAAGATTCTGTTCCTGCAGTTACCTCTCCTTTATAAGAAACCATTCCTTTATCGGTCACAAAAAACACCTCCCCATTTTCCGGATTTACTGATATTTTCTGAACTGTATTGGAAGGCAAAGGACTGTTTTCACTTGTAAAATGAGACAATTGCTCATCACCATTCTCAGAAATCAGGAAAACACCTGAATTTGCCGTTCCCAGCCATTTTTGATTGGCTCCATTCAAAGCAATGGCATTTACAACTTCCGTTCCCAGCAAATACTGAGTGGAACCTTCGATAGTAATTATAGGCTGATAGGCATAAAAGCTGCCTGTCCTAAAAATATTTCCCGGGTTGGAATAAACCGCAACTCCACTTGATGTTCCGCACCATACATCTCCATTGTCATCTTCAATCAGATCGTAAATATTCGAACTGATTGTTGAATTGTTCTCATCACGAACTAAAAAAGAAGCGACAGCATCATCATCCTGATTGGAAAGGGTCTGATTTTCATTAAATGCAAAAAGAGCTTGTCCCGGAGCATTTAAAACCCATTTGTCTCCATTTTGAAGGCAGACAATCTTTTGCATATTTACACGGTTTGCAAGGGTTGAATAGCTTAAAGAAGTCCATTCACCGGCAAGAGAATGAACTTTTACCGGAGCAGAAGAATTCGCATCCAATATCCATAAATTTCCATCCTCATCCGAATCCATGCCACTAATTCCTTTCGTACCAAGCGGTGAATTTTCAAAATTCCAATTGGTTGTAAATTCATTCTTTTCAAAAACAAATAGTCCATCTCCCCAACTAGCCGCATAAACAAGGGATTGATCTCTTTTATTGCCTGTGATCGAAAGCAAATCAAATTGATTCTCGAAAGCTGATGTGTTTTCTTTTGAATAGTTGGTCCATTGCTGATTTTCAAACAAAAACAATTCCGCATCTTCGCCCATTCCCTCAAAAGCAGCTGTTACACCGCCAGCAACAGCCCATGTTTGATCCGCAACTGAGAATACATTTGATATATTTTTACGTAAAGGTCCGTCGGGTTTAATTTGATCGGTACCACTTCCACTAATCTCCCGCAAGGATGTCTGGTAATCAGCAATAAATGTTCTTCCAGCTACTTCCAAAGCATCACGCATTGCAGAAATTCCTGAAGACTGCAAAACTGAGTCTTCAATTCCTGTTGCAGTAAACAGTTGAGTTTTATCGGTTTGCACTACCCACAATTGATTTTCACTGTTTCTAATGGAATAGATTCTTGAAAAATTTCCGGCGAATTTAGCCCAAACGGCATTCCTGTTCCGATACAATTCGCTTGATGTTTCAGACAAAATCCGGCTTACAATTACATTACCATCAATCAGTTCCAAATGTTCACATTCTCTTTGAAAAACAGGAATGTTTAGCTGATGATCCCAGTTATTATAATCCGCCAAATTACTTGAAGATAAATCTGCTGAATAAATTCCCTGATTGGTAGCGGCCCAAATTGTAGTTGAGCTTATTTTGATGTCATTCACTACCAATTTCTCACCCTCAGCGCCAATAAAATAGGTGTCAGCAACTTCCATTTTATCCAAATTAATGACCACAATTCCAAAATCCGTACCCAAATAGGCAAACTCACTTGTACAAGTAATGGAATTGATGGACTTGTTCTCGATCAGGGAGAATTTCTTGATGTCCGGAATATTTTGAATTACTCCATCAGATATAACATCCAAATTCCCGCTTGCATACCCAATCAAAAGACTGCGTGAAGCCTCTTCCCAGCCAATGGCGGAAATTTCCGATTCCGACAAGCCCTTTGTTTTACTGAAAGCAACTATTTCATTATCGTTCAACGAGTAAGAAAACAAGCCTGATTCAGTTAAGCAATACAATTTTTCGCCACCAGCAAGCAAGGCATTTGCCTTCTGATATGGCAAATGCTCCCTCCATTCACCAATCTTTATCTGACTTTGAGTAGTCAAAGCAAATGTTAGAAGTAAAAAAGTGAAAATGCATCGGATTTGTAGCTTCATACAATACTATATTAGCAGGGAAGTATTCTTGTATTTTTAATTGAAATATCAGACTTTATTCTTTAAGGCTTAGCAAATAATTTACCAATTTCCGAACGGCCAAACCTCTGTGGCTGATCTTGTTTTTTTCAGTCATATCCATTTCTGCAAATGAAATATCATATCCTTTTGGTTCAAAAATTGGATCGTAGCCAAAACCATCAATCCCACGCTCCTTTTCAAGGATATTTCCTTCAACGATACCTTCAAACTGATTCTCCTTACCATCAATGATTAAAGAGATTACGGTTCGAAACCTTGATTTTCTGTTTTCAACACCATTTAGATTCTCAAGAACCTTTTTCATATTGGCTTTTGCATCCTTTTCTTCTCCGGCATATCTGGCAGAATAAACACCAGGTTCATTATTCAAGGCTTCTATTTCCAATCCAGTATCATCCGCAAAGCAATTGACATTAAATTTATCGAAGATATACTGAGCTTTTTGACTTGCATTTTCTTCCAGTGTTTCGTAATCTTCCGGAATCTCATCCTCACAATTGATATCTGCCAGACATAACAGTTCAATCTCTTCTCCTAAAAGGTTTTGTAACTCCTTTAGTTTATTTCGGTTATTGGTCGCAAAAACAAGCTTCATATTTACTTTTTTATCAATTTATGGATATAAAAAAAACAACGGCCATACAACCGTTGTTCAAATATATAAATTTCAAATTTATGCTTTAATAAAAACTGCCATATTTAGCCAGATCTGTTCGTGGATTCACACACATAACAGGAATATGAGCTGAATTGGCAATCACAAATTGCTCATGTGCTCCCAACATGTAATCCTGAAACGAAATATTCTTTGTGGTCATGATTAAGATAATGTCTGCCTCAATCTTTTTAGCAAAATCAACTGTTTCCATGGCAAAATCATTCCCTCCGTCAGCTGTATCAATTTCATAATCGATGCCTCTGTTTTCCAGATATTTCTTCGCAAAAACAAGATTTGCTTTTGTTCTTTGCAGCATCTGACCTTCAGGGATTTTAGGCGTAATAATTCTCATTTTTGCTTTAAAGAATTTGCCCAAAAATTCAGCCCAGCTCAATTTCTCTTTATTTTCCTTTTTAAAATCAACAGGCAATACTACCGATGAATATTTCTTTTGAACAGGAGGAGCCTGAACTACAACAAAAGGGACACGTGATCCGATGATCACCTTCAGCGCCCAGCTGCCAGTCAATTTTTGCATTCCTTTAATTCCATGAGTACCCATAAGCACCAGCATAGAATTCATCTCTTTAGCAATATCATTAATAGATGTAAAAATACTACCCTCACGAACAATCACCTCGGTGAGAACCCCAGTTTCTTTTTGGACTTTTGCAACAGCTTCAGCCATCTTAGCTTTTGCCTCATCAAGTTGTGAACCTTTCTTGACAATGTGCAGTAAAATAACATTCGCATCTACATTTTCAGCAAATATCAAAGCATGTTCCAATGCGTACTCTGCAACAGTCGAAAAATCCCATGCAACGAGTATTGATCTCTTAGTGTTTTCCATAGTTTAAAGTAAAAAGAGGATAGTTATTAATAGTATTAACATAACCGTGCTACAATTTAGCCATTTTATGCTAGACTAGCAAATTTTAGCTGAGTCGGTTAATATTCTGTATTATTTTAAACTTAAGACTGTTATTAAAAAATTCTTGGCTATTTTTATTACCATTATTTAGCTTGAATTTTAACACGTTACTAATGACTCATTACTCTCAGCTATTAATGTTATTATACTCAGCTGATTACACATCAGTATTGCTTATATCCCTAGGAGAAAACGCATTAAGTTTTATTTCTGAGAATATGATTGTATTGGGTATTATGCAATTATTTCTTGTTGCCTTGATGTATTTATGGTTTAAATTGAAATTAAAAAGAGAGAAACTAAAAATTGAAAGTGATTTTTACGATAAAAATCAAGAAATCATTCTGCAAAAGGACAAAGCTGAAAAACTTCTTTCCAATCTTTTACCTCAACAAACAGCCGAAGAATTACAATCTACAGGAAAAGTAAGCTCCAGAAGATTTCGCATGGTCACCGTTTTATTTTCTGATATTCATGGATTTACAAAAATTGTGGAACAGATGAATCCTGAAGATTTGATTGATGAGCTGGATAAGTTTTTTATGCATTTCGATTCAATCGTTGATAAATTCAATATCGAAAAAATTAAAACTGTTGGTGATGCGTACATGTGTGCCGGCGGTATTCCCAACAAAAACAGAACAAACCCAATTGAAGTTATTCTTGCTGCTATGGAAATTCAGCAGTACATGAAAAGCATGAAAATAAACTCGAAAGCGGGAAAAAAAGGCATTTGGGGATTGCGAATTGGTGTTCATACAGGCCCTGTAATTGCTGGTGTTGTAGGCACTAAAAAGGTGAGTTACGATATTTGGGGCGATACTGTAAATACGGCCAGTAGAATGGAGTCATCAGGATCGGTTAGCGAAATTAATATTTCGGGCATGACCTATATGCTGATTAAAGATTTCTTTATTTGTGAATACAGAGGCAGAATGCCCGTAAAATACAAAGGAAATATCGACATGTACTTTGTGCGGGGATTTAAACCCAATATGTCGACCGATTTAAAAGGATTAGTGCCCAATCAACATTTCTTAACGCAGTTCCAAACCCTCCGCTATGATGATCTGGAAGAAGCCATTCTAACAAAACTCGAGAATGAGTTGCCTAAAAACCTATACTATCACAACCTAAAACACACCATTGATGTAATTACCGAAGTGGAAATCATCGGTAGAAAGGAAGATATTTCGGATGCTGAAATGCTAATCATAAAAACTGCAGCCTTATTTCATGATAGCGGTTTTATTCTTTCCTACAACGAACACGAAGAGTGCAGTGTGAAAATGGCGAAACACATACTCCCCAAATATTTCTATTCGGAACAACAAATCGCTGAAATTTCCAACCTGATCATGCACACTAAATTTCCACCTAAGCCATTAACAAACCTGGAAAAGATCATTTGCGACGCTGATTTGGATTACCTGGGTCGTACCGACTTTATTCCTGTTTCAGGTAATTTATACCGAGAACTAAAAGAGCATGGACAAATCAAGAGTATTGATGATTGGAACCGTCTTCAGATAAAATTTATTGAAAATCACCAATATTTTACTGAAACTGCTCGTTATATGAGAGATGTAAACAAAATTAAACAGCTTGATAAGCTTCGGGAATTAATTTAAGTTCCTGATTATATTTTCGCTCATATTGATTTAAATTAAAAGCTAAAGTCAAATTCCATTTTCAATTTCATGGTTTTACTCTTGAAATAATGTAAATTTATAAGTGAAGTACTCAACTGGTATTTCATAAAATAAAACATTTATTAAAAAGGGGGAATAATGATTACAAATCTAGAAAACATTCTTTCTGATAGTGCGAAAAGCATGAAACGATCTGTTATCAGAGAGTTACTAAAGTTGACGCAAAAACCAGAAATAATCTCTTTTGCTGGTGGGCTACCTGCTCCCAACACTTTTCCTATTGAAGAATTAAAACAAATCAGCAATGAAGTTTTAGAGGAAGATGGAAGTGCTGCCTTGCAGTATGGAGCAACCGAAGGAGATCCCAGACTTCGTGAAATTCTAACGGAGAGATACCAAAAGCAAGGATTAAACATCTCTACTGAAAATCTGGTGATTCTAACCTCATCGCAACAAGGACTTGATTTAGCGGGAAAAATATTTCTGAACCGAGGGGATAAATTTATTTGTGGACTGCCTAGCTATTTGGGTGGTTTAGGTGCTTTTTCAAGCTATGGAGGCATTCCGATAGGAATCAAATTTGATAAATATGGGATGCGTTCTGATTTATTAGAAGAGACTTTGGCAAGAATGCTTGAAGATAAAAACCTACCGAAGTTCATTTATGTAATTCCTGACTTTCAAAACCCTGCGGGCATCACCATGCCTGAATTCCGAAGACTTGAAATTATTGCGATTGCTAAAAAATACAATATCCTGCTCATTGAAGATAGTCCGTATAGAGAGCTACGATTCGAGGGAGAAGCCCAAAAAATGATGTACGAGCTCGACAATTCGGGACAGGTAATTGCACTCGGAACTTTCTCTAAAATATTCGTGCCCGGATTTAGACTTGGCTGGGTAATCGCTCATGAAGCCATTATCGACAAATTTGTGAAAGCAAAACAATCAACTGATTTATGTACTTCTCCCTTTGTTCAGAAAATAGCCGCTAAATATTTGGAGAAAGGTCTGTTCGATAAGAATTTAAAAGGCATTATTAAGATGTATCACCACAAGCGGGATGTTATGCTTACTTCTTTCGAAGAATTTATGCCTAAAGGTGTTAGCTGGACAAAACCTGAGGGTGGTTTGTTTCTTTTTCTTAACTTACCGGAAGATTTGGATGCCGAAGATCTTTTTGAGATCGCAATTCAGAAGAATGTTGCATTTGTATTGGGATCGGTTTTCCACTGCGATGGAAGCGGAAAAAACACCATGAGAATTAACTTCTCGTTTGTAGATGAAGAGCAGAACAGAATAGGCGTGCAGCGCTTGGCTGAATCTATTAAAATACTGATGAACCGCAAAGTAAATGCGTAAGCGTTTGATCTCTTAAAAAGGATCAAACATATTTTTATATTCGTTATAAATCCTAACTCTCACCTTACAATGAGAAAAGAGGGAGTTCTAAATTAGAACTCCCTCTTTGTATTTTTATCATGACTAGTCCTGTGATATTAAAAAAAATACCACTGAGTGCACGGAGGTACACAGAGAAAAACAAAATGACAATGATGTTTATTGAATTTCAAGTAAGCCTACTGTAATCTTCTTGATTTCTATTTCAAATTGTAGAATAAATCCTCTGTATTATTTGTGGTGGAAAACTTCTTTAGCATGAAAACAGGCACTAAGCAAACTGATAAATCATGACTAATCCTGAAATATTTAAAAGAATTACCACTGAGTGCACGAAGGCACACAGTGAAAACGAAACAAAACGACAAGGATATTTATCGAATTTCAAGTAAGCCTACTGTAATCTTCTTGATTTCTATTTCAAATTGTAGAATAAATCCTCTGTATTATTTGTGGTGGAAAACTTCTTTAGCATGAAAACAGATAAATCATGACTAGTCCTGTGATATTAAAAAAATACCACTGAGTGCACGGAGACACACAGAGAAAACGAAACAAAACGACAAGGATATTTATTGAATTTCAATGAAGTCTACTGTAATCTTCTTGATTTCTATTTCAAATTGTAGAATAAATCCTCTGTATTATTTGTGGTGGAAAACTTCTTTAGCATGAAAACAGATAAATCATGACTAGTCCTGTGATATTAAAAAAATACCACTGAGTGCACGGAGACACACAGAGAAAACGAAACAAAACGACAATGATGTTTATTGAATTTCAACTAAGACTACTGTAATCTTCCTGATTCTTATTTCAAATTGTAGCATAAATTCTCTGTGCTCCTCTGTGTTCTCTGTGGTAGAAAAACTTCTTTAGTATGAAAACAGATAAATCATGACTAATCCTGTGTATTAAAAAAAAACACCACTGAGACACACAGAGAAAACAAAACGACAATGATGTTTATTGAATTTCAATTCAGACTACTGTAATCTTCTTGTTCTTATTTCGAATTGTAGAATAAATTCTCTGTGCTCCTCTGTGTTCTCTGTGGTAGAAAAACTTCTTTAGTATGAAAACAAGCACTAAGCAAACTGATAAATCCTTCAATAAAAAAGAGGAAATTCAAAATAGAATTTCCTCTTTATATATTTAAACAAAGGGCTAAAAGCCAATCGTATTCTTAAAATTCAATAATTGTATTCCAGTTGTGTTTGTCTTCAACAGTTCCGTACTGAATTCCACGAAGTGTTTCATACAATTTGAAGCTGGTCTTTCCTGCCTCATCGCCATAAAAATAGTCCACCTTGTTATCGGCATCAACAATTTTACGAATTGGAGAAATTACCGCTGCAGTACCACAAGCACCAGCCTCGGTAAAATCAGCTAATTCTTCAACGGTCACTTTCCTGCGCTCAACTGTCATTCCCATATCTTCAGCAATCTGACACAAACTTTTGTTGGTGATTGATGGCAAAATTGAGTTTGATTTTGGAGTTACGTAAGTATTGTCCTTAATTCCGAAGAAGTTAGCAGGGCCACATTCGTCGATGTATTTTTTTTCTTTTGCATCCAAAAATAATACGGCAGAAAATCCCTCCTTGTGAGCACGGGTTCCCCCTCTTAAGGAAGAAGCATAGTTACCACCTACCTTAATCGTTCCTGTTCCTTGCGGAGCTGCACGATCGTATTCACGATAGATTACGTAATCGGTTGGTTTAAATCCTTCTTTAAAGTAAGGTCCAACTGGCATTACGAATATGGCAAAAGTATATTCAGGAGCTGGGTTCACACCTACTTGTGGGCCATTTCCGAAAAGTACCGGACGAATGTATAAAGAGGCTCCCGATTCGTATGGTGGAATCCATCTCTCGTTCAATTTAATCGTTTTAATTACAGCTTCCTCAAACAAATCAATTGGCATTTCGGCCATCATAATTCCATGAGACGAAGATTGCATGCGTTTCGCATTTTCATTCATACGAAATACTCTAACTTTTCCATCAGGACCTCTAAAAGCCTTTAAACCTTCAAATGCTTGTTGTCCGTAATGCAATCCAGTTGCTGCAATATGAACATTTACCTGATCTGAAGAAGAAGTTTCTAATTCTCCCCATTTTCCATCACGAAAGTGACAACGAACATTGTAATCGGTTTTAGTATAACCGAAACCAAATTGTTTCCAGTCTATTTTTTCCATCTTTAATTAAGAATTTTACGATTAGTAAAGAATATGTATTGTGTTTGTGTTTATGTTTATTTTAGGGATCAGTCGCCAATGATTCGTTTACTCCTCAACGTTCAAGCTAACCAGGTAGCCGTTATGCTTTCGGATATTGAGAACTTTTCCATCTTCAAAGATAAGATATTGTCCTTTAATTCCTTTCAAAATTCCCGAGTATTCTTTCTCCTTTTCAAATCCAAAACTAACAACCTTTTCCGGTTGCGAATTCATGGGATAGATCATCTCAAATACCTGATCTTCATCGGAAATGTATTGTTGTAACTCAGGGTGTAATAATTGAGAAGCTTTTTTCTTTTCGGATAACAAATCAACACCTTCAGTATCGGTCAACTTCAACATTGCCCGCCAATTGGTTTTATCCGAAAAATGCTTTTTCAGAGCAACTTCAATTACTCCAGCGATATGTCGGTTAGGCGTTTTCGCCAATTTTATTGCTTTGCTCGCTCCCTGGTCCATCCATCGGGTTGGCACTTGTGATTCGCGTGTAACTCCAACTTTCAGATTTCCCGAATAGGCCAAGTATACAAAATGAGGCTGAAGTGTGTGCTTTTTTGCCCATTCCATGTCACGCGCAATCCCCAAATAGGAAAGATCCAATTCCGGACGAAGTATGCTTTCATCAGTCTGCGGAAGTGTGGTAAAACAGGAATAGCAGTATCCTTGTGCAAAAGATGTCTTGGTTATCTTTCCACAATGAATACAATTAATTTGTCCTAAATAGGTAAAGCTTAACTTTTTACCCACCAAAGGATTCACATTAACCATCTCTTCGCCTATTGGTAACTGATACTCAACTACATCCTTAAGATCAGTTCGCATTTTACTGATATTCCCCTGCTTTTGCATTCAATTATCGATTTATAAATTCTCTTGAATCACCTTCATCATATGCTCGAGTTCCTTCTGACTAAAGCCAACTCCCTGCCATATAATTTTCCCTGTTTTATCAACAATAAAGTTACGAGGAATGTACTGACTTGCAAATTTTGCATACACTTCACGTTTCGCATCGGGAGCAATTGGAAATGTAAAGCCTTTTTTCTCGTTGAATGCACTTAATTGTTCCTTTGTGTGCTCTCGCCCAATAGAAACCATTGCAAAATTTTCATTCTTAAATTTAGGCCATAACTGACTTTCAACCTCTGGCAATTCCTTCATGCAGGGACCGCACCAGGTCGCAAAAAAGTTAATCAGAACTACCTTGCCCTTTAAATCATTAGTAACAAATTCTTTTCCATCTAAAGTAAGAACAGCAAAATTGGGTACCTGATCACCGTTTTTCACTAAAGAACCTTCATGATCCTGCGCAAAAAGAGTTGTTGCGGCAACAATGGCAAATAGAGTAAGTATTATATTTTTCATGTTTGATATTATTTCGAGTCTTCAGACCCGTCAATATTTTTCGACCTTAGACTTTTGACTTTGAACTTTTAGACTTTTAGACCTTTGGACTCTTAATTTTCTACTGAATTAGATCATTGGTGACCTCGACAATTTTATACAATTTATCCGATCGACGAATCATTGTATCCATTGAAATAGAGAAACTATCTCCTTTTACGGCTTTCTCAACCGATTTCATATCAACACGAATCTCTTTTACTGTTGTTTCAATCACACCCGTTGTTGGTCCGGTTATCAAAATCTCATCGCCAACCTTTAATTCCTGTGATTCCAATAAGAATTCGGCCACTTTAATCTTGGCAAAATAATTGGTTCCCTTTCCAATGAGCATCTTGCGTTTGGTTGCTCTGTTACCATAGTCTTCACTCCACTCACCTATCTTTTGACCGAGGTAATAACCATCCCAAAAGCCACGGTTAAAAACCGTTGCCAGATTACTCGTCCATTGGTCAATTTTATCGCGGGTATAAGCGCCTTCCAAATAAGCATCAACAGCTTGACTGTAGTTTGTAACCACCGTTTTCACATATTCGGCAGGTCGGGCCCGTCCTTCAAATTTCAAGACACGAACTCCTGCATCCAGCATTTTATTCAGAAAACCGATGGTGCACAAGTCTTTTGGCGACATGATGTATTCATTATCAATCTCCAACTGATTCCCCGATTCCTTTTCGGTAACCGTATACGCTTTTCGGCAAGTTTGCATGCACGCGCCCCGATTGGCCGATGAATTTTTCTCGTGCAGACTCAAATAGCATTTCCCTGATACTGCCATGCACAAGGCTCCGTGTGCAAACATCTCAATTTGAATCAACTCTCCTTTGGGACCACGAATCTCCTCATCAACAATTTGCTTGTAGATTGCAGCCACCTGATTCAGGTTTAATTCCCGGGCTAAAACCACCACATCGGCGAACGTAGCATAGAACTTCACTGCCTCGATGTTGGTAATGTTGCACTGTGTAGAAATGTGCACTTCCACGTCGATTGAACGGGCATACATGATCGCAGAAACATCGGCAGCAATAATTGCAGTTACACCGCCCTCTTTAACGGCATCAACAATTTTGTGCATTACTTCAATATCCTGGTCGAACAAAACAGTATTCACCGTTAAGTAAGATTTCATATTGTTCTCCTTACAAATAGAAGCAATATTGTGTAAATCTTCGATGGTGAAATTATTCGAAGATCTTGACCTCATATTCAACTGCTCAATGCCAAAATAGATAGAATTGGCTCCTCCCTGTATGGCTGCCATTAATGATTCATACGAACCAACCGGTGCCATTAATTCAATTTCACTTCTATTCATTTAAAAAATCGTTATTTAAAATGTAATCAGTCTGTCGAATAGATACTTCAACACAAAATCATTTTCTTTCTGATGCTCAGCAAAAGTACTCTTTATGAGCCATTCCTGCAAAATAATCAGCCAAACTAATATTTTTGTAAAAAAATAAATCAGGGTCTTAAAAAGTCCATTTCAAAGTCAGCATTTTCGTAAAAAAAGAACAAATCAGTAAACACCGGAATTTGAAAAACGAAAAGGAAGCTGTTAATTTGAGTTAATTCAGGTTAAGTGAAGTTAAAAAGCACCGTTAATACCTGAAATACTGAACATTAACACTCTCTGTAATTATTTATCAAAAATGAAATTAAGTCAAAAATGTTTGTACATTTGAGTATCTCTCACTAACATATTTTAAAGCTGGCGAAAATACAAATAATAGTAAGACAGTGCATTATACGATAATGCCAGAGTGCCAAGAGTGCACTATTAGGGAAACGTTAACAAATTTACAGTTTACTAAGGAAAGTTGAATATATGAAACGTCCATGTATAAAGCTTTCGACACACAGGAAGATGATTATATGGTAAGTTCCATATGGCAAAAATATAAAATTATAAACCTATGAAAACGCGTTTGGGAGTACTAACAGTTCTATTGCTTGTATTGTGTTTTGCTTGTGCTAACAAATCGCTTACGGCACAAGTTTTAAAAGAAAGGGTGAGTTTACCTTTAAAATCGGATGACCAAAAACTTGTACCCCTGGTAGAATTAAAGAATAGTCAATTACAAGATAACCTTGAAGTTAGCCTTAAGAAGAACAGTAAATGGAAACGGCTGATTGATAATAAAAAAATGGCAGTTGGCTTGGTCGATTTGCGCGATTTAAACAACATTCGTTTTGCCAGCGTGAACGGAGAAAATATCATGTATGCCGCCAGCTTGCCAAAGATTGCCGTTCTTTTGGCAATATCAGATGCATTGGAAAAAGGGGAATTAGACGAAAGTCCAGCTATTATGAGCGACATGAGATTGATGATGAGCCGATCGAACAACCAGGCAACTACACGCCTAATTGACTTGTTGGGATACGAAAAAATAAAGGACGTGCTGATGGATCCTGCCTACAAACTCTATGATGAAGAACAGGGTGGTGGTTTGTGGGTTGGTAAACGTTATGCCAAAACGGGGGCGCGATATCCCGAACCTCTTAAAGGAATCAGTCATGCTGCTACTGCAAATCAGGTATGTCGTTTTTATTACATGCTCATTAATGGTGAATTGGTTAGTCCTGAACGTTCAAGTCAAATGCTGGAAATGATGGTCGATCCGGAACTTCATCACAAATTTGTAAATACCATTGAAAAAGTCCGTCCAAATGCCAAATTATTTCGAAAATCAGGAACCTGGAAAAATTATCATGCCGATTCCATTTTAGTCTGGGGAAAAGAAGATCGCTTTATTTTGGTGGGTTTGCTGCAAGATGACGATGGAGAAAGGATTCTGCGACAATTAGTACTTGAAATTGAAAATGTTCTGGACAAGAGCAATTAAATTGCAGCCACTTGAAAATTTTTATAAAATTGAGAAAGGACTTAACATTTTTTCTCAATTTTGTTATCTTAAATAAATACTATTACAGAAACATTAGAAAGCCAAACCTTTTATACCTAACAATCTATACCACCAAACCTACCTAATGAAAAATTTTGAAAGTTCAGTCAGAAATGTTTTTCAGGAAGCTTTTCAATACTTTTTAAATAAATCATTCGATATTCGAGTAGGTGAATATCGAAGAGTGATCTTAATGCAGATCAATATATTCCTGATCATTTCCACTCTTTTGATCATTAAACCAATTGTAAATTCGCTCTTCCTTTCCACTTTCGGCTATTCTTATCTACCTACTGCCTTCATCATCGTATCAGTTTTTGCTGTAGCGATTTCATGGTTGTATTCCCGACTGTTATCCAAATACCCATTCAATAAAATCATGACCCGAACTCTTCTGATTTCGGTTATTACCCTGTTCCTATTTGGTATCCTTCTTCGTTTAAACATTCTGGTACAGCTTGTTCTTTTGCTGTTTTATGTGTGGGTAGCCCTCTTTGCCGTAGTATCATCATCACAGTTTTGGGTCTTAGCCAATATTGTTTTTAATGCGAGAGAAGCCAAACGGGTTTTTGGTTTCATTGGTGCCGGAGCAATTGCAGGAGGCATTTTTGGCGGTTATCTCACATCCATTATGGCTCCGATAATTGGAAGTGAGAATCTAATTTTTTTAAGCATGATGGTTCTCTTGCCTACCATTTGGCTTACCAAAAAGATTTGGGCCCAAAGAAATAGCGAGCAGCAACGTGTGCAACAGCAAAAGGTACAGGAAGAAATCCTGCCTGAAAATCCTTATCAACTCATTAAAAAATCGCGGCATTTAACCTTAATGGCCGGGATCATTGGCGTTAGTGTAATTGTCGCAAAACTAGTTGACTACCAATTTAGTGCAATAGCCTCGATGTCCATCCTTGATCCGGATCAATTGACTGCATTCTTTGGGTTCTGGTTTTCCAACTTCAATCTTTTATCACTTTTCATTCAATTGTTTCTTACCCGACGAATAGTTGGTGTTTTTGGTGTAGGAAGCTCCTTACTTATTCTTCCCGGAGCGATTTTTCTGGGGGCCTTAGGCATGCTGTTTTTTCCAATACTTGGAGCCGCTATTTTCATCAAACTATGTGATGGCAGCTTGAAGCAATCATTAAATAAATCAGCAACCGAATTATTGGCTTTACCCATTCCTCTCGAAATTAAAAGCAAAACAAAATCCTTTATTGATGTTACAGTAGATAGTGTAGCCTCTGGAATTGGTGGTTTGTTGCTGTTTTTTCTGGTAAATGGATTGCAGCTTTCTACCAATTGGATCAGTTTAATGATTATTGGTCTGCTTACTGTTTGGATCTACTTTGCCTTGCAGGTAAGAAAAGAATATCTGAAATCGTTTAAACTAAAAATAAGTAATAAAATCACCCGAAAGGAAGCAAGCAAACAAACCGAATCTGCCGAATCGGTTATTAGTAATCTGCAAAGGCAATTGGAAAGCACAAAAGAAAGTCAATTACTATACATTATTCAAAAAACCCGTGAGATCCCCAGAGAAGAGTTTTATTTACGGCTTAAAAACCTACTCTCCAATGAATCCGGAAAAGTAAGAGCAGAGACAATTAACAGCCTTAGGTACTATTTGAATCACAATCTTTCGGGCGATATGATTCTTTTAGTGAATGATAATGACCAACAAGTTCGGGTCAACGCTTTTGAATACCTCATCGCTTTAGCCCCAGGAAATAGGGTGAAATTGATAGAGTCCTACCTAGAACATGAAGACAGCAAAATTCGGGAATCAGCGCTGATCGCTCTGGCCATTGAAACCCGGGGGAATCTGGAACTTCAAAACTGGTTTTCTTTTGGAGATCGTTTACAGGAGCGAATTCAGCAAATGACGGATACAAAAGATCCGAACAAGAAAAAGGAATTGCACATGCACATTCTTAAAGTAATTGGTGCTTCGTGTGCAACAGGCTACTTTAGTTATTTGCAAAATGCGTTTACCAATAAAAACGAGGAAATTGTCAGCAAAGCCATTGAAGCTGCCGGTATTGCCGGACATCCTCAATTCATTAGTGTTTTGGTGGGTTTTTTAAACAAGGGAGCATTTTTAAACACTGCACAAACCGCTTTGGCGAATTATAGCAGTCAGGTTTTTCCTGTATTTTACAAACTAATCAGAGATGAAAAAATATCCATAGAATTGGTTCGGAAACTCCCAGTAATTGCCCAAAAAGTGAACAGCCAAAAATCAATTGAGTTTTTATTCTTCCTGCTCAATTATGAGGACTATCTAGTTCATTTGGAAAGCTTGAAAGCTCTAAACAACATCAAACTAAGCTTTCCTCATCTGTATTTTGATAAAAAGCTGGTGATGAGCCGTATTGTTGAAGAAACAACTCTTTACCAAAACAGTCTGATTGTTTTAAATTCCAAATTTGTAAGTCGAATAGAAGATCAACCGGCCAATAGCTCCATCTCCGAAGCCCGAAAAAGCTTAATTGATATATTGGGGCGCAGGTTGGATGGAAGCCTGGAACGAATTTTCCGTTTGCTAGAGCTGCGATATCCACCCGAAGATATACTAAGCGTTTACAAAGGAATTCAAAGCGATAAGGACGATTTGCGGATGAATGCCGTTGAGTTTTTGGATAATTTACTGGAAGCCCGTTTGAAAAAAATGCTGATTCCCGTACTGGAAACAGCCATTTTAAATACAATGGCTGAACCCGTTTCTGGTTTATTTGCTGAAAAAGAGCCTGATGAATTTGAATGCTACCGCCTTCTGCTCGAAGGGGTTGATGTAAAATTAAAACTGGCCGTATTCTACTTGCTCGAACAACTTGGTGATCAAACGTTTTTACCACTTGTTCAGACTTATCTGAATGCTGAAAACAAAAAGATCCGCACATTTGCTGAAAAAGCACAGCAGGCTATGTTGGCTGATTAATTGATGATTTACTTCTTCCGAATCAAATCATCGATGCTGCTGGCCAAGCCCATGTGATCCAGGTTCGAATTCTTTTTCAGCACATTTGTCATCAGCACCACCATATAGGTTGATCCATCTGGCTGTTCCACAATCACAACCGAGTTCATGTAATTTTGAACATTCCCCATGTATTTTTTGCAGGTAAAACCCTCCTCGGGTTTGCATTGGTACAAACTGCCCGATTTAAAATAGATAGCGGCATTGGTCAATCGAGGGGATGACCCATAGCGAATGCGTCGATCCGTCATGTACATCATCCTTTTGATCTCCAAACTTGACTGCACATCAACAATTTTGCCACGCTCCAAAGCAATTAAAAATTTCATCAAGCCTCGCGGACTTCCGATGCTTCCCCCCTCGCCCGGAACAATTCTTTTTGCACCCTGAGTGAACATACTTCCCAATCGCCATTCCTCTTCACTAATGCCGATTTTTTGCAAAGGCTCGTTGACCACAGCCGTAGCCAATTTTTGCATCACAGACTTGGGAGTGCTTTTAAAATACTCCGAAGCCTGTTCTTCTGTCAAAGCAGGATAAGCTTGTCCAAAAGCACGCATCAGCAAAGCCTCCCGCCAAACGATGCTTGCCGCACCATTATTACTTACCGAAAGCATGTGATCAACCCACTCGTAAAGCGAGAAAACATCGTATTCCTTAACCGTTCTCTTAACAAGAACATTGGTGATGGTATCAAAAAAGGGAACGGTATGCTCATCGTAATTTCCCCAGGTTCCGGCTCTAACGGAACGGGTTCGGAGTAAATTCACTCTATCCTCATACGAATTGGGATAAAGGCGCTCCAACTCATTAAACAGCCCGGTTATGATTGCCAATTTACCAACACTGCCCGGCTGAAACCTCTTTGCATCCTGCCGAGATGCATATCTTATTTTTTTCCCATTTGTGATATCGAGCAATGCCACGGAATAACTTTCATCAAGGTTCGGAAACAAGCCATTCAACTTTTGCTGCAACTTTTTATCGGACTGAGGAAATTCAGCCAAACTATCGCCCCGCTCTCCCAACAGATTCAGTTTGATATCATTTATGGACTTTAGTGCCCCGGGAATCGGTTTTGTATCCTTAATTTGTCCATCAATAATTTTTTGCAGACGAACCAAACGTCTTATCCCTGTCGTTTTGTATCCATCAATTGGATACGGATTGTCATTCCCTTCCGCAAATACCATGAAGAATGAAAAAAGGAAAAGGATTACCATTGAGTTTTTACGATTCATCATTTTATAATTGTAGTTAATGAAATGGACTCTGTTAATTGAATTTCAGGAGAAATGGATTGCAGGTAATCAGAAGCTTTTGCTTGTTTGTTCTCTACAAAAGGCCGCACCTGAAACAACCAAAGTTTGTTATTTTTGAAGCCCAGCTCAACATCCCAGGGACCATTGCTGTTGACTCCTTCGCTTGTTTTCAATTTTTCCTGTAGTTTTTTAGCAAAAAGACGGATCTCCTGAAGATTGCCTTCCGAAAGAATCGACTTTTCGAAGGTACAGCCTACCTTTAAAGTTCCTCCCGTTTCGGGTAAACTGTTGTATTGCGGTTCACGTGCCGGAGATAACAATTTGTTGGTCCCACTGGCTTCCAAAACATAGGATTGAGCCGCTTGTCCATCTACCGCGCCCCCAGCGCCCCTGCTAAAAGCAATGGTCAGCTCATCAGAATTACCCGACTGCACTCCTTTTGTGATTAACACCCCCGAATAATCAACATCCACGCTTGGAATAATCAGTATGGACGGGAAAACATTCTCGGGATTCAGCAAATAGCTTTGTCGCCACTTGTAACTTCTTTCGGAATAGGGTGAAGCCCAAACATCTTTAATCCCCTGCACAATTTTTTCACTGTCGAGCACATTAAAAAGAGTTAGGTTAAGGCCTGCTCCGGTAAAATCCTTCAAATCCTCCATATTGGTATCGCTGCGCAGGAAGACAGGAGTTTTCCCCATCGGCTTCTCAAATACAGCCAAAAACTGTTGTTTCAGAT
Organism: Labilibaculum antarcticum; assembly: GCF_002356295.1. Taxonomy (NCBI): domain Bacteria; kingdom Pseudomonadati; phylum Bacteroidota; class Bacteroidia; order Marinilabiliales; family Marinifilaceae; genus Labilibaculum; species Labilibaculum antarcticum. The sequence continues at coordinate 2,216,592 of NZ_AP018042.1, forward strand.
CTTCCCTAAAATCAGGCAGCAAAGGCATATTTTTAATGGCTTCGCGAAGAGCAGCCAAGTGTGCCAAAACGGACTCATCCAATTCGGTTTTTGAAACTCCCGAATTTTGTTTTTCTCTTGCATTTTGGAAGGTTTGATTCAAAAACTGCCAATACGAAACACTGGTTCCGGGCATTGGCTGATCCATATGCTTGCGGAATATCCCGAAAGGAACCACCAGACCTTCCACCACCTGATCTGGGAACAATTGCTTCAACTGTCCTAAATTAGCAGCCTTAGGTCCGCACAATTTTCCCGATTTGGTGGCATTTACCTTCCGAAGGTTTACCAAACGGGTTTGATTCAAGTCTATCCGTTCTACCGGAATTCTGATTTTTTCCTCACTTCTCTTTTTGGCTGTGAATAATTTTTTCTCCTCATCACTCATTTTGCTTTCAGGCTTAATGATCACCTTTCCTTTGGGCGAAACCACGTAAAAAACGGATGTCCCCGAATATTTTTTCAGATCGGAAAGGTTTTGCTGTGAAAGCACCGCATTGGGTATCCCCAGATTACGGGCCAAAAGTTGAACGTGCGAAACCATATTTCCCTCCGAAACTGTTGCAATCCCCGCTACGGGTTTTAAATCAGCAGGTGGTTTGCTAAACAAGTATATTTTATCTTTCGATACGTCAACATCTTCCACATTCCCATCAACAACAAGCAATTCGCCCTTGGCAAAACCCGGATTCAAACCCCTGAAATGACTCTGGTTAGCGATGCCCATCACCTCGTTGGATTGATTGGACATCACATTCATAAAATCGCCCAAACGGCTTACCGAAGCCCCCAAGGGAAGCAGCACCGAAGAACGAATGCGATCGTCGGTAAAATGGTAAGTGAGAGGCTCAAAACCGCCAAACAGCTTGATGGTCTCCTCAAAAACAGCACTGTTCATGCCTGTTCCCCACTCGATAATTCCCCGCGCAGTGTCGTGAACTTTCTGCAGGGCTTCAAACGAAATATCCGAAGTTTCAGTTAGCTGCAATTGACTTTTCACCTGCTGCCATTCCCACATTTCGATGTATCCGCAAGCAGTTGCTGCCTTAGCAAGCATCTCATTCAGGTCAATTACCCCTTTCAAACTTTGCGGTTTCCAGCTGGTTAGCTCATAAAACAAAATGTGTTCCAACTGAATCGAGACATCCAGAAAGGCCAATCGATTCGATGGACTTTCCTGCAAGAGGTTTTCCCGAATTTGATACAATAGATCACTGGTGGCTTTCACCCGCAGCTCTCCTTTTGTATTGGCCTGCTGCTTTGTGAAATTGAGCAAACTTTGCTTTAGCTTCGAGTTCGCAGACACTTTTACCAGATATTGCTCCAGATCTTTTAAATTTATCGGCTGATAATACAATTCCAATTCGCGAATCAATTTGTCAACCTGCTCTTTTGTAGCTGCATCCAACTTGCTGTACTTTCTTTCTTTATACCCTTTTACACGATCCAAATCCGTGCGATCGGGCTGACCATGAATTTTAATCCGTGCATCCATAAACTCTTCATCCGTATCTGCAATTAGTAAAGACAAGGAGCGAATGTTCTGAAGGCTTTTGGTTTCCTGCAGGTGAGGAATGCTTCGAACAGCTTCCCGCACTAAATAATAGTGACTTTTAACAGCCTCGCTATCTGCCAGCAACCAATTGAAAAAATTGATTCCCCAGGCACTCTCATCTTCTGCCTGAATGGCTCCCCTGTAAAACTGCCCCCTGCGAAGCACCCAGGCATCATCGGCAGTCTGCAAATATTTCTCCAACAAATATTGTTTCAAACGCGATTGATGATTCGACGCATCCCAAAAATCCTCATTTGGGGTAGTCGACAAAATCTGACCTAAAAACACATGATTTGTTTGGGCCAAACGAACGACTGCATCCTTGTATTTTGCACGTTGCACGCCACCGGGTTCGGGACAACGCTGTTTGGGCGGCACCATCGATCCATCAGGACAAAACCACATGATTTGCTGATAAGGGCCTTTGGGATCCTTCTTAAAATTTTCAATCATCTTGCTGATTTCAAGATTGGAAACAGGCTGTGCCTGCACTCCTACTTCCAGAAAACACATTCCCAAAATAAACAACGACAACAAGCTTATTTTCATAACTATCTTTTTATCAAATTACCAATCAAATTTACCCCTTCTTCTCACAGAAAAACCTTCGCTTTACCCTTGGATCACAATAAAATACAATCCCAAAACTCACTTTCCATAATTGTTTTAAATTACAAAAAGAAATCATTCAAATGCAGTACTAAAACAGTGTAAATAAAAATAGTTGTTATTTAGACTGAATTTTGCCTGTTAAACAGATATCTCTAGCCAAAAACATCTTCTTTCTGATAATCAGCAAAAGTTTTTTTTTATTAGCGATCCTATTAATACAAATTAAGCGCCAAAATTGTTAAATCACTAAGCGTAATACAGGTAATCCGTAAAGTGCTTCTTGTTATAGAAGTTTAATTACTATACTTTTGCCGCACTGCTATTTGAAACACCGGAATAAATAGTCTCCTTTTACAGCTGACAATTAACAGTTTACACGGGAATTATTCCTTTTTTCTTAAATTAAAATAAGAAATATCATTTGTAGCCTAGTTCTCTTTTTGAGTTATAACTATTTAGTAGCTACCTTATCCAATAGCCTAATTTTAAATTGAGGAAATCTCAATTAAAGCAATCGTTCTCATTATGCGCTTGTCGCAATAAACATCAAAAATAGATTTGCCTATGAACTATAGAGCTTACACGCTGAAAACCTTTAAAAATATCCATCAAATAAAGAGATTAAGCGAAGAACAAATTTTTGATATTGAAGTGGTTGGAGAGGTCCTTCCCTTTAAAGTAAACAATTATGTTGTTAATGAATTAATTGATTGGGATCATTTTGAAACAGATCCAATTTTCATCCTTACTTTTCCACAAAAAGATATGCTTTCGAAAGAGCATTACAACAGGATAGCAAAATTAATTAGAGAAGAAGCACCAAAAAGAGATATCGCTATAGCAGCCAATCAGATCCGAATGGAACTGAACCCCAACCCAGCAGGACAGGTTTACAATGTACCTGAATTAAACGGGACGAAATTGGTTGGAATTCAACACAAATACAACGAGACCATGTTGTTTTTCCCAACTCAGGGACAAACCTGTCATGCTTATTGTACTTTCTGTTTTAGATGGCCGCAATTCACCGGTATTAATGAATTGAAGTTCGCAATGAACCAGATTGAGTTGGTCATTGAATACCTGAAAGCCAATCCTCAAATTACTGATTTGTTGTTTACAGGTGGTGATCCGATGGTGATGAAAACAAAAATATTTGAGCGATACATCGATGCGATTTTTGAGGCAGACATCCCAAACTTAAGAACCATTAGAATTGGAACCAAAACTTTAGGTTATTGGCCCTATCGTTATACTACTGACGAAGATGCACAACAACTGTTAAAAGTGTTCGAAAAGATCACCGATAGAGGTTTGAACCTATCTATTATGGCACATTTCAATCACATTAACGAGCTGAAAACCGATGTTGTGGCTGAAGCAGTTAAAAATATACGCAAAACCGGAGCGGTAATCCGCACGCAATCGCCACTAATGAAGCATTTGAATGATGATGCTGATATGTGGGCACGCATGTGGAGAAAACAAGTGGATATGGGAATGATTCCTTACTACATGTTTATTGCACGGGATACCGGAGCACGGGAATATTTTGCCGTGAGTTTAGAAGATGCCTATCATATTTTCAGAGAGGCATACATTCAGGTAAGCGGTGTTTGCCGAACAGTTCGCGGACCAAGCATGTCGGCAGATCCGGGAAAAGTACAAATTTCGGGGATTACCGAAATTAACGGAGAAAAGATATTTGTTTTGAAATTTATTCAGGCAAGAAATACTGACTGGGTAGGAAAACCATTCTTTGCCAAATACGATCCAAAAGCACTTTGGCTGGATGATTTGAAACCCGCTTTCGCGGATAAATTCATGTACGAGGAATAAGAAATATTAGATTTGAAACTATTTAAAATGCCTTCTCGCTTGAGAAGGCATTTTTTACAATCTATTGTTTCTAAAAGTTGATACTGAAACCTATTTTAGGAAGTAGTTTTGTGTCATCCTCCAAATCTGTTTTAAGCTCCACCCCTAATAGTAAAGTTATATTTTCGCTTATAATATTGTTTTTACACAAGTATACAGGCAAACGAAAATAAGCAAATTCCCTATCAGACATTGAAGCTCCTATTCCCCACGATAAATTCATATTTAAATCCTCTCTAAAAGGAATATCATTTCGCAAAAATAAAGAATACTCTGATACACTATAATAGTCATCATTTGATTGTAGTCTTATTTCAGGATAAAATTTACTGCTGGTAAATGCAGCAACTCCCAATTCATTTTTACTGTAATAACTTGCTCTCCAATTTGTAGTTTGTGAGAATGCTGTTACTCCAAATCCTAGAATCAATAATAAGAATAATGTCTTTTTCATTTTTTGAAAAAATTCGCACTGTAAATAACAATTAGCCAAAGATACTTTCATAAATATCTTTAGCTCATATCTGGATTTCAATTGTATATTGCAAATGGATAGCCTAACCAGATATTCTGATTATCCTTGAACATTACTTCACTTGTAGTCTTATTATTCAAATTTACTTTGAACATTCTTTCTGTTCCACCGATATCATCACCTTCATATTCTAAAAAGAAAACAATTTCATTTCCAGTTTTACAATAGCAAGCATTAGCATACCACTCTTCACCATCCTCAAATTGAATAAATAATTCATCTGTTCCTTTTTCAAGATCAATTTTCAAAAGACTTTCCTTGTTATTATCAGAACTAACACCAAAAACCTGATCATCACCAGCAGTAATAATACGACAAAAGTGTTTAGGATAGTTTAAAGAAATCATTTTCACCGTTTTCTCTGAAAAATCCAAACTCATCAATTTATAATCATCATCATAACTTTCCCCATTTAGAAACAGCATCTTCTTTCCACCATCATAAATTGCAGTACCATAAAGCATATATCCTTCAACCGTAGCTAGTAATTCCAGTTCCTTTGTATCCATATTCAGCTTATTAATCGTTGAATATGAGCCTAAATCCATTGAGGATTCATATTTCTTCACAAGATAAACTTCACTAATACCATCCGAGATTAAATCCAGATTCTCAAGCTCATCAATTTCCCCAAAGTCATATTCTATAAGTTCCTTTGTTTCAACATTGATTTTAAGAATTTTGTATTGATCCACAGGCCATTCAGGACGAACTGCAACCAACAATTCTTTCGTCTTGCTCAAATAACATAACGAACTATACATCATGTCTACATCATTTGCAATCTTAGGTAACTCCATAAAAGGTGTTTCTTCTCCCGTTACCGGATCAATAGTCACGATAAAATCACCACCATCATAATAAATGCATTTCATAAGAAACATCTTCTCTTCCAACACCTTTAAAACACCAAAATCAATACTTTTTTCATCGACTGCAACAGTCAGATTTCCTGTTTTTGCTTCTTTGGGAAGAATCAGCGTAAGCTGAGAAGCCGTAGCTTCTGCAACAGGAATTACCAGTTCATTTAACTTTACCCGATTTTCTTCTTTTACTGTACTAAATCCTACACCCGAAATAGTAAGCTCATCGCCAGCTTTGGCTTCTGTAACACTAAGCTTCCCAGCTACCAGTTCAATAGTATCATCACTATCCGAACAGGAAAAATTGAGCGCCCCTACAAGGCACACCAATAAGAGTAATTTTATTTTCATTAGTCTGTATTTTGTGAAAGTTAAAAGCCTACTCTTTCGAACAGGCCTTATTTAATAAAACATTGACTAATGTAAAACAATTTATCCTGCAAGCATAGCTTAACAGGCCTAAATTATACTGTTTATAATGAGTTTAAGAAAGGGTAAACATTTTAATTCAAACACAACTATTTACTTAACAGGCGAATAGCCTCATCGTAAGAATGGGGAAGCTTTTTATTCAGAACTGTTCCATTTCTGTCGACCAAAAAGAACACCGGAATGGCCCGGGTAAATATCTCATCCTTCGGAAAACTTTTTTCCAAGAGGAACTGAATGCCTAAATTTTGAAACACGCCTTTATCGGGACCTGTGAAATTGAGTAGGTAGGAATTCTCTTGCAAAGCAGCGGCGGAAAGTAAAGAATCGACTTCTGCTTTGTTTTTACTTGCTGCGATTAGGAGTATCTGATATTCAGAGGTATCGATACTTTCCTGCAGGCGGGGAAGCGTTTCAGCCAAAGTCTTGCGACAGCCACTGCACCAGGTTGTCCAAATGTACACCAGGGTTTTGTCCTTTTGGGAGATTAGATGAGTCAATTTCGCGGAATCGATCAATTGTTCCCTTTCGGTAGTGTTTGAGCAGGAAAGGGCTCCTAACAATAGGCTAATGGCTAATAGGTATCTCATGGCAAGCAATTTTGTAAACAAAAGATACAAATTTTATGATTGCCTTTGCATAAGGGCTCCCCTTCGCCTATTAAAATCAGTCCCCTGCTCAACAGATCAATTCTAATGGGTAATTTCCTCATCACTTAGCACACCCGAGAACTCATCATTTTCAAAGTCTTCTTTGTTGAGCCAATAATCAGAGGTGATTAGCTGATACCTATTCTCTCCCATGGGCTTTAACTCCCAGATAATGCTGTTGGCATCTTTCAATTCATTCTCCGAATCGAGTTGCTCATCAAACAATCGTTTCAACAAACTTCTTTCTGATAACAAATCACTGATGGTTCGTAAAACAATCTCTTTTGTAATGTCGATTTTGCTCTTAAAAATAAGTTCGATGTCGATAACAGATGCAAGTATTTTAGGGAACTTGCCATTGTAAGTCTCGTATAGAAATTGGTTAATGCTGAATAGCGGATAATGCAGGGAAATATCAGAATATTCCTCCGAAACCTTATCTTCCAGCATTTCATGCGATAGATTTTGAATTTGACCTTCCTTTAAGAAGTCGCTTAGCTTGTATCTCAAAAGAATTTCAGCCGCTTCATTTGGCTCAAAATCTGAAATGGCCATGGTCAGCATTTCCAACAAGTCCGCTTCCGGAAGGCTTTCTGCATCCGCATAATCGAACAGTTCGAGCAAATTGATGTAATCTACTTTTGTCCAGTATCCCTCAATCTTTTCAACAGATTTTATTTTTTCAAGTCTGATTGTAAAATTCATCTTCTCTTTTTTAAATTGTTTTCAATGGCAGTTTGCCTACAACTTAGTAAACTGCTTAGTTGAGTATTGTATCAAATTAACATCAAAACCAATCTTCTAAAATGTTTCTTTTTAGCTATATCTTCGTTAAAAAAATGCAAGGTAACGCGGCTATCTCTTACTTTTTTGCCTTGATCTAGCTAAAAACTATTCCATTTTAAGTAAAGATCATTTTGAAATTAAATTGATATTAAATGTAGCAGTTTTAAGTACGCACAACACTTGAAGTCTAAAATAAATACGCAGGAAAACAGAACTTGAAAATCCACTTGAAGCAAGTGGTTATCAGCCTTATATTTTGAAATGGCAGAGGGATGTGTGCCGCTTTCTTTTGGCAGAATTTGTTATGAAATGATCTTCAGATTCACCAGGCTATCAATCAGAAATATATGCATGTTGATTAATCCAACAATAAAGTCTTTGCTACCCGCTCTTCGCTGAATTACAGTGAGCAATTCTGCTTTTTTCGATTCCACTATCGTTTCATAAGAGAGAGAATAGACATTGTACTCTAAAAGGGATTTTTGGAATTTGGGCTCCAATAACTGCCTTGCCAACCTGGGTTGGCTGCTTTTAATTAAGTAGCGCTTGTCGAATTCATCCGAGCCTACCTCTATTTCGGGCTTGCCAAACTTCTTTAGAATCCTTTCCATAAAATCCTCCCAGCTAAGCATCAAATCAAAGTCCATTCTTGAAGCGAAAGTGACCCGGAATTTTAAGGGGCGCGAGTCGGAAACCGAAATGTTGATTTGCCACTTTTTATAAGGAATCGTGATGTTATGAATTTCAAGTGCGTGACTGGAATCCGATTTTATTTTAAACTCCCCATGGTAGGTTTTTGCAATCTCTTTCCACATTTCTCTTTTCGAGAAATTGTCAGTATATCCATGGGATGGAGTCTCCAATAGTTTTTCAATTTTAGTCTTATCTTCTTCTTTACTCATGATAAGTAGGGCTAAGGGAGTTGGTCTGGTAAGATCAAGTTACTTTTAGAGGGGCTGACAATTGCTAGATGGATAGTGTGGCATTAGAAATCAATTTCTCTTCCTGATCCTCACAGAGTCAAATCTCTGATTTGGCGGAGCTGCGAAACTGACGAAACTCGTGTAACAGTGTCACCGCCACATTATCTATACTAGCGTGTTACCGATAGTAACTATTTACCTTTCTTTTTCATGATTTCCATTATCCTGCGAAATCTTTCTATATCTGATTCCTCATCACTAGCACCATAGAATTTCTTTAAAAGATCAGATTCTGATATTTTATCTTCTATACTGTCTATGTTTTTATAAGATTTCTGCCACAATTCATCATCCCATTTATTTAATTTAATTCTTTCATCTAAATCAACAGAGTTATCTTCTTTCTTATACCATGATAAAAACGGATCCTTTTCATCAGTTTTGATTTTATTACCTAATTTAAATTTAGAAATAATATCGTTATAATTATCAAGTTGCTCTGCTTCACTCTTCATTAATTCATTCTGTAATCTTTCAGACAATTTGAACTTATAAAGTTTGTCAATTTCATTAATTGAACTGTCACTAATCACTAATTCAAGAGTTCGTTTACCCTCCTCTAAAAATGACGAAGTATTATACATATGAAATAAATTTATATCTGAAGTATTATAAATTTCTGATTGAAGATTTGCATGAGGACCGACTCGTTTTTTTCCACGAGAATTAATAATATACCACCAATCTTCTTTGGCATCATCAGTAATAAAAATAACATTCTTAATAGTATCCTCCTTAGCTTTTTTTATTATCTGCTTCCATAATATTAGATCACCAAATTTTCTTTCATACTTAATGTTATCGTATGTAAACGAGGATTGCTCATCTTTTTCTTTAATTGAATCTTTATATCCAGGAGGAATTTCATTTTTGTACCTGTCTTCTCCCTCACTTTGTATTAAGTTAATTTCTTCTTGGTCTTTAGGTTTTAAACCAACTTTATTCTCAAATAATTCATTAAGTTTTTCTCTGATATTATCATGAGACCTAACACAAGGCTGTTTGTCATCCCAATGATTCAATGATTTTTTATAGTTAGCTATTAACTTAGATATGTCTTTTTGAAGTTTGTCTGTGTTCTCACTAAGTTTTGGAAACCTTCTTTCAAGGCTTAATTGCTTTATATCCCCACTAAATACTTTTTCAATTTTTGTTAAGCTATCATCAACCTTATTGAAAACAGCTTTTTCGTTACGGATAACAGCTAACCTCCTTCTTTGATACTCTAATCCTACATGATATGGTATCCAGATTTGGTCTTGAATTTCTTCTAAAACCTCAAAAAAGTCTTCTCTTGTTTTTTCAGCATAACTATACAAGTTTAAAAATATATTTGTATCAAATACAAAAATTGTTTCATTGCTCTTCCAAGCACTATTTAGCTCTTCTGAATTTGGTGTATAGTACCCTTTGAATTGATTCTTCATTCTTGTTTATTTTTATTCTGACTAACGGTAAATTTGTTAACCTTCAAATTACCACTTAAAAAGTGTAAACCATGTCCCTTTACCATACCCAATTATCGCTAACGGTCTTGCTTTGTTTCGTGGGCGATTTAAAGTAATTGCCTTATCAATGCGCTAAGTAAGCAAGCCTAGTAAAATTGTTTATATTTTTGAGCAAGTCAAATTTACAAAGCTTGCTGATTTTTATTAGTTGCTCTAAACTTTCAAACTGCTCATCAACACCCATGATAATTTAGCTTTTTTTACCGCCTGTATTTTATTATTTTTTAGTTAATCCAATTATTTTTTGAGTCACATCTAACACCATTTCGACTCCTGATTTAACTCCTCCATCAACATCTTTTTCATTCTTTGATCTTTTTCGAAGAGGATCTTGGTGGATTTCAGATAATGCTAATTGAATGTAAGCTTTATATTCATCTGAATTACTTTGACCATTATTTAATTGTTCTGAGAATCCTACAATTGATTTCGCAAGTACTAGTTTATACGAATAATCTTCTATAACATTCTTTTGACGAATAAATTGGTTTGCACAAAATATAGCGCCTGTGATTGTGAATGAAGTTAAAACAACTCTACCTATAGTTGCTGTTATATCATTGTGACCAGAAAGAACAATCCATACTCCAATACCTAATGTAAGCGCTAAGAAGATGGCTGCTCCCCATAACCACCGATCATACTTGCTTTTCTCTATTTTATCAAGTTGTGCTTGAAAAGATGCACTTAAACCTCTAGCTGTATTATACTGCAAAGCCTTTTGAGCTTCAATTATTGTGTTTTTTGCTTTCTGATTTAAGTCCTCTCGCTCTTTTTCAAAATCGTTGATATGTTGTCTATATTCTTCAGTCTTATCATAAATACTATCTAATTGTTCTTGTCTTTTTTCGACTCTATCTTCAAATTTTTGAATCTTTGCTCTACTTCCTTTTGCTTCTTCCAATTGTTCTTCTGTAGTCTCAACAATTTGAGTTGCAGTAGCAATAAGTTCATCCCCTTTACTAACCTTCGCACTCAAAGTCGATATTTGATCTAGGATTACGCTGTTCTTATCATCTGTGTCAATAATCTTTTCATTCAAGTTTTCCAACAAGACAGATAGCTCTTCATTTTTCTCGGTTAAACTAGATAAAAGTTCCTCATTTTTAGATTTAGTTTCCTTGAACTGTTCAATCTCAGATTCCAATGTCTGTTTATGCACAATAACTTTAGACAATTCTTCATCGAAATCCAAAAGTCGTTGTTGCGTATATCTTACATGGAAAGGTCTAATCGCAACTTTCAAATTATCAAGATACTGCCAAAATTGGGTAGGAGAGTTTATGTAAGACTGAACATTTTTTAAAGAACTTAGTATGTTTTGTCGTTCTTGATAGGTAGATAATTTTAAAAATTGATTAGGTGCTTTAGTTAATGTTGTCAAATCTGTCAACAAGCAATCTAAACCTCCCAGTAAACCACGATAGGAATACTCAGATTCTTTTCCAAACATAGAATCTTTATGCACCGATTTATCAATTTTAGCTATCTGCTCTTTAAGAGTGTTTTTTAACTCTCTAATCTGGGTGATACTTGTTAATTCCATAATTCAATTTTACTGAATGATATCATTGTATTGCCACTAACTTCTTTTATATGTGCACCGCTACACATCTTTTTACTATATCGAATTGAAAGGTGCACGAAACATAGGGTATAAGTGTGTGTTGTGTACCCGTAACCAATTTGCAAGGCTAAACTTAGCAAATTATCATCACTAATGGCGTGCTATTTATAAAATTCAGAACAGTAGCAGTAGTTTGTATTACCAATTGAACGGACCGCCATTGGATATTCAACCATAAATAGTTTTACACCTACTAGCATTCATCGGAGTTGTACAGCTGAGTGCTAAAATAAGCCATTCCTCTTCGGCATTGGGCAAGTGAAATATAAATTGGCGGATTTCCGATCGGAGCTGGGCATTTTGCTGCAGAATTGAGCGTTTCTCTTCGGCGGCCTTCAATTCGAAGACAAATCATTTGGTGTAAAAACAGGCTTCGCATGTAAATTTAGTCATCCCATTGGAGGAATGGTTCCCTGATCGATACAGAAACAGCAGTTAAACACATTTACGCACTCTATTTTACCATATCCTAAACAAAAAATCAATAAAAAAATAATCCGGCGGAAAGCCCGAACTTATTAGGGATTTAAAAGCATGCCACTAGGAGAATCATAATATCTTGAAGTTAAACGCTATTACTGTTAGCTTAATTTTGCAGCTTAGGTATTCCTTAGCCCGAAGAGCATAGTACAATATATTATTTACTCGGAAGTCTTACACGGTTTTAAAACCTGTTGGCCTAAGCTTCACGAAACTCAAATAGAGCATGACAGCTATCTTCTTACACATTTAGGAGCTGCAAGCTTGGTGAAATCGGGTTCGGTATGCTTCCAATGCTCAAAACCTCACTGCTCTGCATTGCAGTTTACTTCTAAGGCATCGGAACTACATTGCTCTGTGCGGCAGTCTGCTTTTAAGGCAACAATAGTGCACTGCCCTGCAGAGCAGATCACTTTTTAGGCCACAAACAAGCACTGCTTCGCCGGGCAGTGTGCTTCCAAAGCAAAAAAACCACTCTGCCACAGCGGGCAGAATGGTTTTTACTCATCAATTCTTGTTTGCCTTGCAGAGCAGTCTGCTTTTTATGCCTTGAGCGGGCACTGCTCCAATTTTACGTGAACTATTCGGGAACAGCCTCTGCTATTACTTCCTTTTTTTTGCTTATTGCCTTCGGAAACAATCTAACGGAAAAGGATTTTCCAAATATTTTTACTGCATCCAAATAATTGAATTCGTATTGCTTACGCAAATCGGCCTGCGCCATTTCCTCATCGGCCAATACCTGGGGTGACACTCGCTCCGCTCATTTTACCCCAGGCTATGATGTTCGAGCCCTTCAGGCTCGGGAGTCTCAAGCAAGGGAGAATTCCAGAAAGGAAATAGGAATCGTATTTTTCTTTGTGTTCTTCGTGATGTCCTTTGGTGTACTTTGTGGTTAAACTTTTTTATGAATCGCATTGCAATTTCGTCGCATGTATGAACACATCCTTAATCCAGATTTTTACGTGCGACAATTACTCTTTACGACCAATACCTGGGGCGACATTCGCTCCGCTCATTTTACCCCAGGCTCTGATGTTTGAGCCCTTCAGGCTCGGGAGTCTCAAGCAAGAGTCAAATACAGAAAGGAAATAGGAGTCCTGTTTCTTTGTGTTCTTCGTGATGTCCTTGGTGTACTTTGTGGTTACACTTTTTTATGAATCGCATTGCAATTTCGTCGCATGTATGAACTCATCCTTAATCCAGATTTTTACGTGCGACAATTACTCTTTACGTCCAATACCTGGGGCGGCAATCGCTTCGCTCATTTTACCCCAGGCTTTTATGTTTGAGCCCTTCAGGCTCAGTCGTCTCCGGTAAAAATGAAATCCCGAAAAGAAATAGGAATCCTGTTTTTCTTTGTGTTCTTCGTGATATCCTTTGGTTTACTTTGTGGTTAAACTTTTTTATGAATCGCATTGCAATTTCGTCGCATGTATGAATTCATCCTTAATCCAAATTTTTACCTGCGACAATTACATCTTACGTCCAATACCTGGGGCGACACTCGCTCCGCTCCTTTTACCCCAGTCTATGATGTTCGAGCCCTTCAGGCTCAGTCGTTTCCGGTAAAAATGAAATCCAGAAAGGAAATAGGAATCGTGTTTTTCTTTGTGTTCTTCGTGATGTCCTTAGTTTTCCTTTGTGGTTACACTTTTTTATGAATCGCATTGCAATTTCGTCGCATGCATGAACTCATCCTTAATCCAGATTTTTACCTGCGACAATTACTCTTTACTTCCAATACCTGGGGCGACATTCGCTTCGCTCATTTTACCCCAGGCTATGATGTTCGAGCCCTTCAGGCTCGGGAGTCTCAAGCAAGGGAGAAACCAAGAAACGAAACAGGAGTCGTGTTTTCCTTTGTGTTTTTCGTGATGTCCTTGGTTTTCCTTTGTGGTTGAACTTTTTTGTTGTGTGAAATTTAATTCCTCGGTTACTTACTATCCAAAAAAATAACCCCTACCGATATTGTTTTTCAATATCAATAGAGGTTTAAGCATTACATGTCCGGGTAAATTACTTAATTGGCTTTATTATTTAAACCGCAAGATCTTCTTGTTTAACGAATTCTCCTTCTGCATTAAAATAAACAGCAATATTTCCCTCTGGATTTGACAAGGTAATCATGTACGATCCATCATTTCCGATAAATGATTTAAGCAATGCATAATCAGAATATGATTCTGCAATTGCAGTCTGAACTGCTGTTGGAAGTTCTTCGGCTTTTACTTCTGCATATTTCACATCTTCCTGTACAAGGCTTGTCTCTGAAATTATATTTGCAGCCGAAACTGAATTTGAAATACTCATACTACACATTAATGCTACTGCTGATACTAACAAAATTCTTTTCATAACTAATAACTTTTTATTTGAAATATTAATAAACAATTATACAATCTAGTATGAGAATACTATGCCATAAATGAAATGCGACTCCGTAAAGTAGCGCAAAACACTATATACCTGACAACTACAATCCGAAAGTAAAAATAACAGCTATTAAACAGACCGACATTAAATTGGGGACTACCCAATTATGTGTGGATAAATTCCACTTTTTATTAACTATAAAAAAAAGGGAGCGCAAATGCACTCCCCAATTATTCTATTGTAAGTATTTTCTATTTCAATTGATTTAAGAAATCAGTAATGGCCAGCCAATACTCTTCGCCTCCTTGCTGATTGATCCACAAAGCACGGGAACCATGATGTCCTGCTTCTTTGGGCACAAACTGTACTTGCTTTTCGAGTAATTTATGCTTTGCGAGCAGTTCACTAACATTTTTCGCCTCTCTGTTTGAGCTGGTTAGAAACATGGGCTTTGTGAAATTTTCTAATTTATCGACTAATGATCCTTTGGTTTCGGCCATATAATTACCCGGACTAAAAGAGATTACCGCTCTCACATCTTCTCGTTCGACAGCAATATACAATGCCAGTGTTGAGGAATAGGATGATCCCCACAAAATCACTTTTGAAGTGTATCTTTCGGTCAAATAGTCGATGGCTGCAAGTACATCAATTTCGGCATCCAAATAATCGACTCCCTTTCCCATTTTAAGAGCTCTTAAATGGGTTGCGTTCTGAGTATTGCCAATGGGTCCGCCCGAACGTTGATCAATTGCCAGACAGTTAAAACCCATCTCGTTTAATCGTTCGGCAATACCGGCATATTCAAATTTGTTGAACCGAGCCTGATGGCAAAGTAAAATAAAGGGTGATATATCATCAATCTGATACAAGTGAGCACTAATCATTACAGAATCGAGAGATTCAAACTCAACAAGTTCAGGATATTCGGCTTGTGCCGATGATTCAGAAACAGACGTTTCTGCTTTTTTTGTAGTGAGATTGCATGATGCAAATACGAAGCTACATACAAGCAATAAGAAAGGAATATTTTTCATCAACTTTAAGTTTAGTTTGTAAAACTCTAGTGGTTAAATGTAAGAATACCCTGCCTAAAAATCAATGGCCATTTTTTTTCCAATTGTACTCATCTTCATTCATTTGATTTCCGTTTTTGCAAATGGGACAATAATGAATGTATCGGGTTTTCATTGGAAATACAGATATAAAAAACAAACTGGCATAAGTGGCATTCTTTTCCAATATCCATTTTGTGGTGTTGTTGCAATGGTAACAATGCTCCTGATTATGGCATTGTTGCTGTTCTACTACTTTATCTTTAGCTCCGAAAATGAAGATCATATATTTGTTTTTTTATTTAAGCTCCCTTAGGCGCTTGGGGTGATCGTCGCAAGATAATATTTGATACAAACAATACAGCAAGTTGAAGAACTAATTTTAAAATAGCCCTCTGCCTGTCGCTTCCAAAAGCTTTTGGGATCCCCTCGAAAAGGGAGAAAGCAAGAAATTAAATAGGAGTCTTTTTTCTTTGTGTTCTTCGTGATGTACTTGGTTTTCCTTTGTGGTTGAACTTTTTTATGAATCGCATTGCGATTTCGTCGCATGTTAACATTCATCCTTAATTAAAATTTTTAACTGCGACAATTACACTTTACGACCAATACCTGGGGCGACATTCGCTTCGCTCATTTTACCCCAGGCTATGATGTTTGAGCCCTTCAGGCTCGGGAGTCTCCGATAAAAGTAAAAGTGAAATCCCGAAAGGAAATAGCAGTCGTGTTTTTCTTTGTGTTCTTCGTGATGTACTTCGTGTACTTTGTGGTTGAACTTTTTTATGAATCGCATTGCAATTTCGTCGCATGTTAACACTCATCCTTAATCCAGATTTTTACGTGCGACAATTACATCTTACGTCCAATACCTGGGGCGACATTCGCTCCGCTCATTTTACCCCAGGCTATGATGTTCGAGCCCTTCAGGCTCAGTCGTCTCCGGTAAAAGTGAAATCCCAAAAGGAAATAGCAGTCGTATTTTTCTTTGTGTTCTTCGTGATGTCCTTGGTGTACTTTGTGGTTAAACTTTTTTATGAATCGCATTGCAATTTCGTCGCATATTAACATTCATCCTTAATCCAGATTTTCACGTGCGACAATTACACTTTACTTCCAATACCTGGGGCGACATTCGCTTCGCTCATTTTACCCCAGGCTATGATGTTTGAGCCCTTCAGGCTCAGCATTCTAAAGCAAGGAAGAAATCCATAAAGGAAATCGTAGTCCTGTTTTTCTTTGTGTTCTTCGTGATGTCCTTGGTTTTCCTTTGTGGTTGAACTTTTTTATGAATCGCATTGCAATTTCTTCGCATGTTAACATTCATCCTTAATCCAGATTTTTACGTGCGACAATTACACTTTACTTCCAATACCTGGGGCGACATTCGCTCCGCTCATTTTACCCCAGGCTTTTATGTTTGAGCCCTTCAGGCTCAGTCGTCTCCGGTAAAAGTGAAATCCCGAAAGGAAATCATAGTCCTGTTTTTCTTTGTGTCTTCGTGATGTCCTTGGTTTTCCTTTGTGGTTACACTTTTTTATGAAACGCATTGCAATTTCGTCGCATGTTAACATTCATCCTTAATCCAGATTTTTACGTGCGACAATTACTCTTTACGACCAATACCTGGGGCGACATTCGCTTCGCTCATTTTACCCCAGGCTATGATGTTCGAGCCCTTCAGGCTCAGTCGCCTCAGGGATAATTCCAGAAAGGAAATAGGTAGTCCTGTTTTTCCTTTGTGTTCTTCGTGATGTCCTTGGTGTGCTTTGCGGTTAAACTTTTTTACGAATCGCATTGCAATTTCGTCGCATGTTAACACTCATCCTTAATCCAAATTTTTACCTGCGACAATTACATTTTATTCCAATACCTGGGGCGACATTCGCTCCGCTCCTTTTACCCCAGGCTATGATGTTCGAGCCCTTCAGGCTCAGTCGTCTCCCGTAAAAGTGAAATCCCGAAAGGAAATAGTGGTCGTGTTTTTCTTTGTGTTCTTCGTGATGTTCTTAGTGTGCTTTGCGGGTAAAGCATTTGTTTTGATATTGTTTTGTCTTTTAGAGCGGGAGTTGCCGATCGGGCGCGATTCGGACTAATTGGATTGATTGGAATACCACACAGCTTCCGAGAGGCTTGATTCTTTTGCATACTTTTCTCATCTAAGGAGAAAAGTTTGAGCCCATCGGCTTGAGATAAATGCTAAAAACATTTATTTCTCTAATTGTAATACAATTTCGTGGCATGCATAAACTCATCTTTCTAAAGCAAGGGAGAAACCAAGAAACGAAACAGGAGTCGTGTTTTTCTTTGTGTTCTTCGTGATGTCCTTAGTTTTCCTTTGTGGTTAAACTTTTGTTATGAATCACATGTATTATCTTCTTGTCCTCTGGGATATCCTTTAGTTCACATGGTGGTAAACTCCTTAACTAAATCAATATCCTTCAAAAGGGTTTCTTTATGATCTGATGAAATCGACTTCCGGTAGTCTTCCAAAATCGATTTTAGGTCGATATAAGTCTTGGTTTGTAAAACGGGAATCTTATCAGAACCCGTATTCTCTAAAATATCAATTACCTTGTTTATCGACATGGCATTAATATCGAAAGCTGGTTGATAGGCCATTTGCTTATCGGTGTCAGTCACCAATTCGGCAACCAATCCGGCATTTGTAAGGTCAAAAAGAATTTCACGCACCAAACGAATAGGCATCTGCAATCGATGCGAAATAATTTGTGAATGCAAGGCAATTTGATCCTTTTTAAAATTGTGAATAATCAGATGCAAAACGTATAAGCTAAGCAAGCGTTTGTAATCGTATGATATGTCTGTTGTTTCTGTTTCGTACTCGTAATTTTCCACATTCTGTTCGGCAAAAGATATCTCGGCACCAAATAAAACAACCAACCAACTCATTTGCAGCCACATTAAAAACAATGGCAAAGCAGCAAAACTACCGTAAATCGCATTGTAGGTGGTTACCATACCCTGAAATTCGATGTACAACACCTGAAAAATTTGATAAATACTACCTGCAATGATCCCTGCCAGCAAACCCGACCTGAATTTCACATGCGTATTCGGCATGAAGGTGTACAACATGGTAAATAAAGTCCAAACCATAAAGTAAGGAGCCAGATTAATCAGAAAGGATAAATACGGACCCACTACATCCAGTAAGGTATTGCCTGCAGTTACCTGTTTGATCATGGTCTTTAAGAAAACGGTTACTCCGCTGGAACCAATCAATAAAATTGGAGCAAAAATCATGATCGCAGTATAATCACTGAACCTGCGTCCCCATGTTCTTCCTTTTTTTATTCGCCAAACATCGTTAAACGATTCCTCGATATTGGCTAAAACTTTTAATACCGACCAAAACAAGACAATAAATCCCAATCCGGCTATTAATGTCCCTTTTGTATTGAGCAGCATCTTATTTGCAAATTCAATCAGCCAATTCAGAACTTCCTCCTGACCTGAAAGGTTGGCGATAAGCTCGGTTTGCAACCTCTTATCCAAACCAAAACCTTTGGCAATTCCAAAGCCCATTGCCAAAACAGGCACAACTGATAGAATGGAATAAAAAGTTAAGGCTGAAGCTCTTAACTGACATTTATCTTCGTAAAAGCCTTTTATCGCTAAAAGGTAAATCCGCAATTGCCGAATAAAAAAATACCGAGATCCTGATAATTGTTTTAAGCGCATGTTCCACACCCCGCGACTCAAAAAATTCATTATGATATCAAAATAACTACGAAGGCTCTTCATGGATCAGTTTTTTAGCTGTTTTACAAGGTCGAATTTACGTAAAAGACAAACATTTACCAATAATTTCAAAATCTTGCCTTTTCACGAGTTCAACAAAGTAAATAAACGAAATCAATTAAGAATTCCCCGCCCCTTTTTTTTAAGTTTGTAATAAGATCAGCTAAACACTTACCTCATCGTCATGAAAAAAGAAATCTTAATTATTGAAGACGACCTCACACTGCAAAAAACTGTTTCTGAGTACCTCAAAAATTATGATTTCCAATCTACCTGTGTTCAAACAATAGCAGCAGGGAAATCTCTCTTCGAGAAAAAATTTTTCCACATTGTATTGCTTGATCTGGGCCTTCCGGATGGTGATGGTCTGGATTGCATTTCTTTCATCAAATCAATCTGGGATCAAACGGGTGTTATCATTATTTCGGCCCGCGATCAACTGGAAGATCGGGTTGATGGTCTCAACTTAGGAGCTGACGATTATTTGGTGAAACCATTCCATCTCTCGGAATTAAATGCCCGGATAAATGCATTGCTGCGAAGAAATTCTCAATCTGAAGATCAAATTTTGACTTTTGGTGAAATTAAAATTGATCCTCAATTAAATCAAGTTCATATTGGAGACAAGCAAGTAGATTTTAGCCGAAAAGAATTTGATCTTCTGCTCTATTTTATTGAAAATAAGAACAAAGTACTCACCAAAGAAAGTCTTTTTGAGCATGTTTGGGGCGAAAATTCCATATTTATGGATAATTCAGATTTTATTTACACCCATATCAATCGCTTACGAAAAAAAATAAAAATCCATACCGGGGAAAATTACATTAAAACCGTTCATGGCTTTGGTTACAAACTTGATAATCAGTAAAAAAATGAAATTCCTTACAAGAGTAAACAGATCCTATATTAAATACGGCCTGTTGGTATTTCTAATTGCAGATTTTGTAATTATTGCAATGAGCAATTTTATTATTAAAGAAGAAATTGATCAACAATTGTATTTGGAATCAAAGGGGATTACAGAAACAGTAAAGAAACATGGAGATTTCCGGAACATTTACCCAACCGATATGGTCTCTTCTATCGGCTATTTAGATGTGAAAAAAGATATCCTAAAAGACACTTTACTATATGATGTAAATGAAGATGAAATGTTGCCTTACCGGGAATTGACGACCTACAAATCCATTGAAGGGGAGCATTACAAAATAACAACCCGGCAAATGCTAATGGAATTTGATGATCTTTTTCTTCTGTACACAACTCTTATTTCATTGGTTTTACTGCTGATTTTTGTTGGTCTTTTACTTTTTACGCGACGATTAAACATCTCCTTGTGGAAAACATTTAACACGAACATCGAAAAAATAAAAACCTACTCTTTTACTCCTCCTTCTAAATTAGATCTGGCTGAGACAGGAATTAATGAGTTTGATGAATTAAATGAGGTTCTTTCGATGATGTCGGGCCGCTTGGAAAAGGATTATACGGCAACAAAGGAATTCTCGGCGAATGCTGCCCACGAACTTCAAACTCCTCTTGCTATTATCCGAAATAAATGCGAGAACTTATTTTCAGACTCAGATTTAAACAAGAAAACAATCGAAACAATACGGGAAATATATCTTTCTGCCGATAAACTTTCCGGCATAACCAAAGCTTTACTTATACTCGCCAAAATTGACAATGGCCAATTCAACGAAAAAGAAATGGTCTCCTTGAATGAAATTTTCAAATACTGGATGAATTCATTCCAAGATGTGATTCAAGATAGAAAGCTTGATGTTAGTATTTCGGCTGTAGATAACTGCCAAATACTAATAGACAAACGATTAGCCAATTTATTGATTCAGAATATTTTTGTGAATTCGATAAAACACAGCAGGAATGGAGATCAAATATCTATTTTTCTTGCAAAAGATTATTTTACGATCGCGAACATGGGCGAAGTTGCCATTCTCCAACCCGGTATGATCTTCAATCGTTTTTACACGGAGAGCCCTAACATTGGGTCAACAGGAATAGGTTTGGCCATCGTAAAAAAGATCGCCGATCACTATAAAATTGAAATTGAATACACATTTAAGGATTTTAAACATTTATTCACATTCAACTTAAAGAATTGTTAGCTTTTTGTTAGAATCAGGTTGTTGTTTTGAACTATCATTTAATTCATAAAAAATGAAGTTCAAAAACATTCTGCAAAGTCGCTTTGGTGGCCTTATCATATTTAGTTTCATATTCATAGCTCTTTCGATTCTGATCCGAACAGTTCTGCTAATTACCGATTTCCAAAACACAGATCTTAACTTTCTTCGGTTTATTGAGATTTACAGCATAGGATTGTTTTACGATTTGGTGACCATCTCCTACTTTATCATCCCTTTCACCTTTTATTTACTACTCGTTCCCGATAAAATATTTAACTCCCGAATTCATCGGTGGATTTCTTACGCATTTTTCGTTTTCAGCATTGGAATTCTTGTTTTTTCGGGAATTGGAGAATGGTTTTTCTGGGAAGAATTTAGCGTGCGCTACAATTTTATTGCTGTTGATTATCTGGTTTATACCCACGAAGTTATTTCCAACATTCGCGAATCCTATCCAATGCCAATAATCATTGCCGGAATGCTATTGGTTTCGGCAGGAATTTTTGCTCTTATTAAAAAACGGTTTGATGCTACCTTTACTTCCAAATCCCGATTTGTTTCGCGTCTTACTACTTTCCTAATTTTATGCATGTTTCCTCTTCTTGCATTTTATACAATCAATAAAAGTTCTGCGCAAATAACCGGAAATTCTTACTCCAATCAATTGGCTCACAATGGAATTTATCAAATATTCTCTGCTTTTAGAAACAACGAATTAAATTACAAATCCTTCTATCAGTCAATAGATGACAAGGAAGCTTTTACCAATCTTCGAAAATTGATAAAAACATCAAACAGCGAATTTACAAGCGATGATATTTTCGATGTAACCCGCAAAATTACTTATCCGGGCAACGATAAAAAGTACAATGTAATGTTGATTACCGTAGAAAGTCTGAGTGCATCATTCTTCACACAATTTGGCGGTAAAGACAATGTCACTCCCAACATGGACACGATTGCTCAAAAATCGCTTCTATTCACCAATTTTTATGCAACAGGCACCCGTACCGTGCGCGGCATGGAAGCCATGACCCTTTCCTTACCACCAACACCCGGATTCTCTATTGTTAAGCGCCCTAAAAACGAAGGCCTGTTTACCCTTGGCAGCGTTTTAAAATCAAAAGGCTACAATTCCAATTTTATTTATGCCGGATATGGTTATTTTGATAACATGAACTACTTCTTTGGAAACAATGGATACAATGTTGTGGACCGGAAAGATTTCACAGATAATGAAGTGACATTTGAAAATGCCTGGGGCGTTTGCGATGAAGATCTCTTTGCAAAAGCCAGTCAGGTGGCCGACAGCAGCTATAAAGAGGGAAAGCCTTTTCATAACTTCATCATGACAACATCCAATCACCGTCCCTATACCTATCCTGATTCAAAAATTGATATCCCATCACACACAGGAAGAAACGGTGCTGTTAAGTATACCGATTTTGCCATTGCTAAATTTCTTCGGGAGGCAAAAGATCACGAATGGTTCAACAACACTATTTTTGTGATTGTTGCCGACCATTGTGCTTCAAGCGCAGGAAAAACATCTCTTCCGGTAAATAAGTATCATATCCCATTAATTATTTATGCTCCACATATTATTCAGCCATCCGAAAACAATACACTGGCCTCACAAATTGATTTTGCGCCAACCATTATGGGACTTTTGAATATGGATTACACTTCGAAGTTCTTTGGTAAGGATATTCTTTTTGAAAACCCAAACCGCGCATTAATTGGTACGTATCAAAAAATTGGTCTGTTACAAGATGATCAATTGCTGGTTCAGTTACCTATAAAGCAGACAGAATCATATAAAATATCCGGAGAACAACAGAATGCGGAACCAATAAATTCAGACGAACTGAAAGATGCAATTACTTACTATCAAACAGCCAGTTATCTTTTTCACCATGAAAAATATTCTTTTAGTGAGTAAAAAAACATAACAAAATAGACAGGAAATAATACTTCGAATCGGCTAACGATCAGGATGCCATGTCTAGCTTTTGAAATTATTAGTCAATAGATTAGCAATGTAATCAGCGAATAAGCATAAAGGAGTTATATTTTTACATATTTCCAACAAAAAAATTGCATTCAATTTATATCTTTGCACGATATCGTGTTTTGGTTGTAAGGTTATATAATTGACCAGATCCATATACTGTAAAAATTTAGTAAAGCTAAGTTAATGAACCAACAAGCAATAGAATTCGAATTAACAATCATTGTTCCTGTTTTTAACGAGGAAGACAATATGGTGCGTGTAAAAGAGGAATTCACAGCCTATTTTGCAAGCTCAAAATACAAATCAAAAGTTCTGTTTGTAAACGATGGTTCTTCTGATGGCAGTCAAAAAATGATTGAGGAAATCTGTAAGGGTTCTGATCAGTTTTCTTATCTGGAATTGAGTAAAAATCATGGATTAAGCACAGCTATTAAAGCTGGTTTTGATAATACAACGACTCCTTTTGTTGGCTACATCGACTCTGATCTTCAAACGACTCCATTCGATTTTGATTTATTAATGGAACATCGCAATGAGTTTGCTTTGGTGACAGGTGTTCGCCAAAACCGCAAAGATACCTTTGTGAAAAACATGAGCTCTAAAATTGCAAATGGCTTTCGTCGTTACATGACCAAAGATACTGCCGAAGATACTGGTTGTCCGTTGAAAATAATGAAAACTGAGTACGCCAAAAAGATGCCTTTCTTTACAGGAATGCACCGTTTTATTCCTGCTCTAATCATGTTACAGGAAGGAGAAATTAAGCAAGTTCCGGTTCGCCATTTTCCTCGAATTGCCGGCGAAGCCAAATACCATCTTTTTAATCGTTTGGCGGGTCCATTTAAAGATTGTTTCGCTTATCGCTGGATGAAAAAACGCTACATTAATTACGAAATTACTTCTCGTAGCTAATGGACAGCCTTTATATTTACACCATTGGATTTATTGCACAAGCTTTATTCTCTGCCCGATTAATTGTGCAGTGGATAAAGTCTGAAAAGGCCGGAAAAACATTATCTCCGGTATTGTTTTGGCAACTCAGTATTTTGGCTTCCTGGATGCTTTTTATCTATGGATTGCTGCGCGAAGATTTTGCGATTATTATGGGACAGGTTATTGCTTACTCTATTTACATCAGAAATCTGCACATTCAAAACAATTGGAAAACCCTTCCAATACTAACCAGACTAATTGCTGTAGTAACTCCAATTGTTGTTTTACTTTTTATGCTGAAAAACTGGGAGTTCCACTATCAGCAATTATTTAAAAACGAAGACATTCCTGCCCTCCTTCTAATTTGGGGTGTAGCTGGGCAAATTATCTTCACTTTCCGATTTGTATATCAATGGATCTACTCCGAACGCAAAGGAGAATCGATACTTCCTTTGGGTTTTTGGGTCATTAGCATCATTGGATCCATCATGATCTTATCTTATGCCGTTTACAGAAAGGATCCCGTACTATTCTTTGGTCAGGGTTTTGGTATGTTGGTTTACAGCAGAAACATCGTTCTGATCCGAAAACAATCTCACAAGTTAGATCACTAAACTCAAACACAAATGATTCAACGTCATCTATTTGAAAATAAAACATCAGTTCACCTGATTTTCTTGTTTCTGGTTTGCTACTTTGCATTTTTCTTTGCCAACAGTAGCTTTTTTGTGAATATCATGGAAGCACGAAACTTTGTGACTGCCCGTGAGATGATTGAAAAAGGAAACTGGCTGGTGCCAACCATGAATGGCGAATTACGAATCGCTAAACCACCACTACCAACATGGATTACAGCAATGTTTGGAGCTTGGTTTGGCCTGGAAAATCTTAGCATCCTTCGATTTCCATCAGCAATAATGGCCTCAGTTATGGTCCTATTCATGTATTTATTCACCCTTGAACAAAGCAAGAACCGTATTTCAGCCCTAACCAATAGTTTGATTCTGGCTACCAGTTTCTATGTGCTTTTCATGGGCCGAAATGGAACCTGGGATATCTACTGCCATAGTTTTATGCTTGGTGCCATATGGCTCTTGTACAAAGCCTGGCAAACAGAATCTAACAACTGGAAATATTTTACTGGCATTGGTGTATTGTGGGGACTATCGTTTTTAAGCAAAGGACCGGTAGCATTTTTTGCCGTTTTAATTCCATTTCTAATTGCCTATGCCTGGGTCTACGATGGCAAAGTAATTCTGAAAAAGTGGAAACCGCTAGTCTTGGCACTATTTATTTTTGCTCTCATTAGCTTTTGGTGGCCCATTTTTATCTCTTTGGCTCATGCCGATGCAGCTTCCGCCATTGCGAAACTGGAATCGGGTTCGTGGATGAACCGACACGTTCGTCCGTTTTACTACTATTGGAATTTTCCAATACAATCAGGAATATGGACACTTGTAATTGCAACAGCATTGCTTTTCCCTTACGCTTTTAAACAATTTGAAGCGAAAAAAGAATACAAATTTGCTCTCATATGGACGCTATCAGCGGTCGTTCTTTTATCTCTTATACCTGAGAAAAAAGACAGATATCTGCTTCCTGTTCTGCTTCCAAGTGCCCTGCTGGCGGGTCAATTCATTCAGCACTTGCATCAGGTTTTTAAAAAGAAAACCGCTCAAAAATGGGATCATATTTTATTTGGAGTGAATCTGGGTTTAATTGCCTTAGTGGCTTTCGCTTTGCCCATTGTCATATACTTCTTTTTTTATCAGGACAATCAGATTTCTCTTTCCGTGTTCATTCTGTTTAGCATCCTTTCCGAAAGCGTACTTGTGCTCTTACTGCAAGCCTGGAAAAACAGAAATGCCCTAAATCTAGTTGTAGGAATGGTGTTCCTAATGATTTTAGCCGAAATATTTATCATTCCAAATACTCAATCGATACTAAACAACAATCCTGATTTTAAAGATATTCGTGGCGTTAGAAGCATTGAAGCGATTAAGGATTTAAATTTATACAGCGCTGGTGAAGAAGGCTTCCGAATTGAATTGGTTTGGGAAGTGGGACGTGAAGTTCACGAGTGGAATTTAACCGAATCGCCAAGCTTACCCGAACATCAACCATTTGTTGTGTTCTCAACTACTCCGCCGATTGAAATTCTGCCTAAAAACTTACAAGAAAAGGTAAACATCGAAGTTCTTGATTTTTATGACTACAACCGATACAGCAAAGGAAGGCACCGGAACAAGACCTATTTTCAAAAATATGTTTCGATCATCAGTCCTAAATAAGAACAGTTTCAGGCAACAGGTGTCTAACTCATTGGGAAAGTCATTTAGACAAACTTAAGGGGGGCAAATCGCCCCTTAAAAAGTGTAGGCGTGAGCTAGCTTTTTTTAACTTAAGAAAGTTAAATCAGAAACCGTTAATGTCCAATGAACAAGTGAATCAATCTTCGAATAACTATTTAAAAGTGGAGTTAAACCAAATTGTCCGCAAGTAAATAGCTTTTATTCTATAGCAAGAATTAGAAGTACTTCGATTCAAAAAATCAATTTAAATTACATTATTTTTTACATATGGAAACTCTCATTCAAATTGATAAAGAACTGTTGCTGTGGTTAAACAGCTTTCATACCCCCTTCTGGGATGTGATCATGATGATTTTTACAAGGAAAGAATTCTGGATTCCATTTTACTTGATATTACTTTACCAGATTTATAAATTCAGAGGTAAAGAAGCTTTGTGGTGGATTATTGGTTTGGTCGTTTTAGTCACTTTGTGCGATCAGATTTCCACGCAACTATTCAAAAATGTATTTGAACGCTTTCGACCAAGTCATGATCCGAGTTTGCAAGGGATGATTAATTTTGTTGGTGATTATCGAGGAGGCAAATATGGCTTTGTATCTTCACACGCAACAAATTCCTTTGGGTTTGCAATATTTTCCTCACTCTTGTTTAAGAATAGACTTTACACCTTTTTTATCTTCACCTGGTCTTTACTTATCATCTATACTCGCATATATTTAGGTGTTCATTTTCCAGGAGACATATTGGGTGGAATGCTATTAGGACTATTGATAGGTTATGGTGTTTATCATCTTACAAAATGGGGGATTTCAAAATACAAATTATCAGGCCCTGAAGTAGGCCAAAATCTTAAAAGTATCGGTTACAAAAGCGTTTGGTGGATAATTGGAGTCGCTTCAGTAGAAGTCCTTACGATCTGTTTGGTTGTTAGGAAACTACTTAAATATGGATTGTTTTAAGTGAATCATTTTTTTTATATGCAAATAAAACGGTTAATTTTGACTGCTTATTCTAAAGTAAGAGAAAAATTTATTCATACCTCCGAACGGTAAAAATAGATACTGAACAATACGCTAAGAAAACGATCAAAAAAGAAATTTCAAATGAGATCAATAGTAGTTACTGGATGTGCCGGATTTATTGGATCACATCTTTCAGAAAAATTATTACAATTAGGGTATAAAGTTATTGGAATCGATAATTTCGATCCATTTTACCCAAAAAAAACTAAAGAAGAAAATCTGAGTGGTTTTATTCATAATTCCTCTTTTACATTTCACGAACTGGATTTACGAATTGATTCGAGTCTGGACTGTATCGAAGATCATATTGATTTGGTAGTGCATTTGGCCGGTAAGGCAGGAGTTCGACCTTCGATTGAAGATCCACAAGGATACATCGACAGCAATATTTCTGCAACCCGCAATGTATTGGATTTCATGCGGAAAAAAGGAATTAAAAAATTTGCATTTGCTTCCTCCTCATCCATTTATGGCAATAACAAAGAAGTTCCTTTCTCGGAGACTCATAATGTCGATCGTGCCATTTCTCCTTATGCTTTTTCTAAAAAATCGTGCGAAGTTTTAAATCACAGCTACCATCATTTATATGATTTGGACATCATTAACATGAGATTTTTTACTGTTTTTGGTCCCCGTCAGCGTCCCGATTTAGCCATTCATAAATTTCTGAAACTCATGCAAAACGATCAGGAAATTCCAATGTTTGGAGATGGTACAATGGCTCGCGATTATACCTACGTTAGCGATACAGTAGAAGGAGTTGTAAAAAGCTGCAAATATCTTTTCGAACACGAAAATGTTTTTGAAACCATCAATTTAGGCAATAGTTATCCTATTCTCCTTAGCGAAATGATTGATATCATCGCAAAAAAAGCAAAATGCGAACCGCAGATCAATCATTTGCCCATGCAAGCGGGTGATGTGGATCAAACCTATGCTGATATTTCGCGAGCAAAAGCACTTATTGGTTACAATCCAAAAGTCAAATTCGAAGAAGGAATTGAACGCTTTGTTGCTTGGTTCAATAACAAGTAAAAGCCATTCTATATCTGAATTAAAACATAAAAAAGAGGCTCTAAAATGGAGCCTCTTTTTATATGATTATAATTTTAAATTTTTGTCATATGGTCCCGAAAGCTTTCGGGATTAGCATGCTGAGATAATCATCTCTCTGTGTGTCAAAATCGCTTTGGCATGGACGTTTCATATTATTCGATTAGTACCGAGATTATAACATTCCTTTAATTTCGTCCTCAAAGGCTTCTGGTGCGATATTCGGCTCAATTCGTTTGACCACTTTTCCATTTCTATCGATAATGAATTTGGTGAAATTCCATTTGATCCCATTCCCAGCATAAATTTCAGGAAACTTTTCACTGATAAAACCATTGAATTTTTGTCCTGATTCTGAATCATCAAAACCTAAAAACGGTTTTTCCTCAGTTAGCATTTTATAAAGTGGATGAGCATTTTCCCCACGAACTTCAATTTTCGCGAACATTGGAAAGCTCACTCCGTAGTTTTTCTCACAAAAAGCAGCAATTTCTTCCGATGTTCCCGGTTCTTGTTCCATAAACTGATTGCTTGGAAATCCTAAGATAACTAATCCTTGATCTTTGTATTTCTGGTACATTGCTTCCAAACCTTTGTATTGTGGCGTTAAACCGCATTTACTTGCCGTATTAACAATCAAAACAACTTTTCCCTTGTACTGACCCAAATCAACTTCATCACCGGTTAAAGAGGCTACTTTATAGCCATATAAGTTTTCTTTCATACATTTCTCTTTTGAACAACATTCTTTCTTACAAGCTTTCTTTTTTTCTGTTTGTGCCATAGTCTGGGTTGATAGCAGACCTGCTGCAAATATTAGTAGTAAAGCAATTCTTTTCATTTCGCCGATTTTTTTTGTTTGTGTTTGTTTTGCATTTCGAAAAAATCCATTCCGTTTTATATCGCGTGCGATACAAATATATAATTTTATTTTAAATTGATCTAAATAAGCTCGTTAAATATCTGTTAATTGATTAAAATAATTCAGGACATTCGCTGAATCACTTCTTGAGCAACCCATTCAGGAGTAATATCGACCATGCATTGCTGGTAAACCCTTTGAGAACATCTTCCAGAGCCATCTTTTGTACAAGGTCGGCATTTCATATCCACCTCGAGGGTTTTAATGTGCTCTCCCGTTGTAAATCCAAATGCTGTTGGTCCCATTAAGGATAAAGCAGGAATACTGAATTTATCTGCTGCATGCAAAAAACCTGTGTCACCGGAAATGACCAAGTTCGATTTCTGCACCAAATAACAGGACTCCAGCAAATTTGTTTTTCCACTGAGGTTCAGTACTCTTCCTGTTGCAACAGCCTCAATTTCGTTACAAAAAACATCATCAGGACCAGCCAAAATCATAAAGTGATAATCTGGCAGTTGTTGCACTAATTTTTGCCAGTGAGAGACCGGCCAACGTTTCATTATCCAAGCTGCAGAAGGAACCAAGGTGACCAATTTAGAGGGTTCACCCTTCAGATTTGAAAAGACATTTGCTTCCATTTTCTGCTTTAATTCCTCAGGAAAATACCAATTGGCATTCACTTTTGAATAATCAGTTAAACCCCATTTCTCAAGTGGTTTTCGATACGAAAGCATTCCTTTAAAAGGCATTGGAAAGCGATCAATACCAAATTTAAAGAGCAAAATTCTTTTGATTCGCTCTTTGCTTCGCATGGTATACTTAGCTCCCATGCCAAACCATCTTTTCCATCGGGGCACCAAAACTGTTTTTAAAACAATAGATCGGATATTGCTGTGAGCATCGTAAACAAAGTCAAACTTTTCCTTTTTAAGTTCTCGCGCCTGCCTTAAAAGACCCTTAAAACCCTGTCCTCTGTCAAATCCCCATACTTTGTAAATACGCTGATCCATAGCCAAAAAAGAAGACATATCCTTTCTTGCAATCCAATGTATTTCAGCATCCGGATAATGGTTTAAAATACCATCAACAGCTGTCATGCATTGAATAATATCACCTATGGAAGAAAAACGAATAATCAGGAATTTTTTTGGCATTTTATATTTCGGATATGAGATGAGAGATAATTGATTTGAGATTACAACAGGCAAAAATAAGCAATTCTATTTTGAAGATTCCAAATCTATGAAAATTTGTTCCTCACATCTTGATTCTGACGACTGCAAAAAAAAAGCCAGGAATGATTTCCGAGCTTCTTATTATTCTATTTCCTGGTATGTATATCCAGCAATTATATTCTACTTATCTGCCAATACTGAAATTACATTTTTCTTACATTCAACAACACCTCCGTTGACTTCAAAGAAAATTTCATCTCCTCCAACTGGTTTCAGTTTAATCGTTCCTTTCCCTAGAGAAGAAACAATTGGAGCATGGTTTTTCAATATTTCAAAAGATCCGTCTTTTCCTGGTAGCTGAACCAATTCAACTTCTCCGGTATACAGACTCTTTTCGGGCGTAACAATTTCCAAATGCATAATTAAAAATTCTAAGTTACAAGTACTTAAAGCATTTTTAAGCTTATTCTTCTTCAGCTTGGGCTAACAATTTTTCTCCTTTTTTGATAGCGTCTTCAATTGTACCAACAAGGTTAAATGCTGATTCAGGATATTGATCAACCTCTCCATCCATAATCATATTAAAGCCTTTAATGGTATCCTCAATAGAAACCAAACATCCTTTTAAACCAGTAAACTGCTCGGCAACATAGAATGGTTGTGATAAAAATCTTTGTACACGACGAGCGCGATGTACAATCAATTTATCCTCTTCTGAAAGCTCTTCCATACCCAAAATTGCAATGATATCCTGCAATTCTTTGTAACGCTGAAGCATTTCTTTTACATCTTGCGCACACTTATAGTGAGCCTCACCAACAACGTCTACGGTAAGAATACGAGAAGTAGAATCCAAAGGATCTACCGCTGGATAAATACCTAACTCCGCAATCTTACGATTCAATACAGTGGTTGCATCCAAGTGAGCAAAAGTTGTTGCCGGAGCCGGGTCTGTCAAGTCATCCGCAGGAACGTAAACCGCCTGTACCGATGTAATCGAACCTCTTTTTGTCGAAGCAATTCTCTCCTGCATCACACCCATCTCTGATGATAGTGTTGGCTGGTAACCTACTGCCGAAGGCATACGCCCAAGCAATGCCGAAACCTCAGAACCAGCCTGAGTAAATCGGAAAATATTATCTACGAAGAAAAGAATATCACGTCCACCTGTTTTTTCATCACCGTCACGTAAACTTTCCGCAACAGTTAATCCAGAAAGAGCAACACGGGCACGTGCCCCTGGTGGTTCATTCATCTGGCCAAAAACAAGTGAAACCTGAGATTTATCGAGAGCTTCTTTATCTACTAAAGAAAGGTCCCATCCTCCCTTTTCCATATTTTTTTCAAATGCGTCTCCATACTGAATAACCTTTGATTCGATCATTTCCCGAAGCAAATCATTTCCTTCACGAGTACGCTCACCAACACCAGCAAATACAGATAAACCTTCTTGACCAATGGCAATGTTATTTATTAATTCCTGAATCAATACTGTTTTACCAACACCAGCACCTCCAAACAAACCAATTTTACCACCTTTTGCATATGGCTCAATAAGGTCAATTACTTTAATTCCAGTAAAGAAAACTACCGATTCAGTACTTAACTCATCAAATGCCGGCGGAGTTCTGTGAATAGCATTACCACCTTCTTTACTTACAGGTCCAATCCCATCAATGGTTTCCCCAATCACATTAAGCAATCTACCTTTAATTTTATCTCCAGGAGGCATCATAATAGGCGAACCGGTTGCAATTACATCCATTCCACGACGTAATCCATCGGTTGAATCCATTGCAATGGTACGAACAGTATTCTCACCAATATGTTGCTGACACTCAAGAACCAAATTTTTACCATTTTCAATCACGACCTCTAAAGAATCGTAAATTTCAGGAAGCTTGCTTCCTTCTTTATCAAAACTTACATCGATAACAGGTCCAATAACCTGTACAATTTTGCCTGTATTTTGTGACATTTACATTATTTTTTTTGGATCATTAATCTCGCGTGACAACAAATTTAAAATTTTTTGTCAATAAAGGAGAATCTAATCCGAAATTTTAACATTCTTAAACGGAACGATTTACTAAACCCTTTACTAAAAAATAGAGCTCTTTTTTCTTTTCAGCCTCAACATCCACTCTATCCAAGTATTCCAAGCATAAAGCAAAATAGTTCTCTATCTTTTTCTGTGAATATTCACGAACATTTAATCGCTCATAAATATCTCTTACAGCTTTTATTTTTTCTTCCGGATTAAAATCTTTTGCAGTTATCCAGAATTTTAATTCTTTTTCAACCTCTCCTGAAGCGGTTTCCAAGGCTTTAATTAAAAGAAAGGTTTTCTTATTGGATAGAATATCACCACCAATTTTCTTTCCAAAAACAGCCTCATCGCCAAAAACATCTAACAAATCGTCTTGTAATTGAAATGCCATTCCAAGATTCACACCAAAACGATATAGTAATTGGGCATCTGTTGAGCTAGCATTTCCCATGACAGCACCCATTTTAAGACTTCCACCTAACAGAACTGCTGTTTTCAATCGAATCATATTCAGGTACTCTTCAATTTCAACATCATTTCTATCTTCAAATTCCATGTCGAACTGCTGACCTTCGCAAACTTCTAATGCCGTTTGATTAAAAACGGTAAGCACATCGCGCAAGTATTTATCTTCGCAAGACCCAATGAATTGATAGGCCTTAATAGACATAGCATCTCCGGAAAGGATGGCTACATTACTGTTCCATTTTTCGTGCACAGTTTTCATGCTTCTGCGAATTGGAGCATTGTCCATTACATCATCGTGCAAGAGCGTAAAATTGTGAAATATTTCTATTCCAATAGCGGGCAAACAAACTTTTGAAAGATCGTCTATGTACAAATTAGCAGCCAGAAGCACCAGAATCGGACGAAGTCGCTTCCCTCCAATGTCCAAAATATATTTCATTGGTTCAAAAAGTCCTTCTGGAGGAGCGGAAAGCTCCAAGCCATCTATCTCTTTTTCAATGATTCCCTGAAGTTCATTAAAACTATACATCATTTAAAAACTATTTTAATACGTATTTTAAACAGCTTACTAAAATATAAAAAAATCAATTCACAAGGCTTTCTTTTTCCTCTTTGTTTTCTAACGGTGCAATTCTAAGATCACCCAACTCAATATCCTCTTCTTCATCAAAAATTTGAAGCAATGGTTCTTTGAATGAACGATTGGTGATAAACTTCTCAAGAGTAAGTAATAAAGATGGCAATAAAATCAAGTTGGAAAGCATTGCCGAAAGCAAAGTTACCGACACTAATATCCCCAAAGAAACCGTTCCTCCAAAATCAGATAAAACAAAAATACCAAATCCAAAAAATAAAATAATGGATGTATACATCATGCTCTGACCAGATTCACGAAGTGCAAGCACCACTGAAGAACGAATGCTCCAATTAGTCGCTTTCAACTCTTGACGGTATTTTGCCAAATAGTGAATTGTATCGTCAACAGAAATACCAAATGCAATGCTAAATACCAGAATTGTTGATGCTTTT
Organism: Labilibaculum antarcticum; assembly: GCF_002356295.1. Lineage (NCBI taxonomy): Bacteria > Pseudomonadati > Bacteroidota > Bacteroidia > Marinilabiliales > Marinifilaceae > Labilibaculum > Labilibaculum antarcticum. The sequence continues at coordinate 2,250,799 of NZ_AP018042.1, forward strand.
ATCGGAATTCCGAAAAAACCCATTAAAGCCGCTGTAATTATCAAAGGTAACAGATTAGGCAATAAGGCAACCACCACCATTCTTTTGGAAGAGAACATCCAAGCCATAAATGAGGCAATCAGAAAAATTGCCAAAGTAAGACTTATGAATAGATTCTTGACCAGATATTTATTCCCTTTAAAAAAGATGATACTGGATCCTGTTACATGAACCGTGTATTGATCCTCAGGAAAGATATTATTTACATGTGTCAGGATTTTTTTCTCCAGTTTTTCCATCCGGGTAGTTCCAATGTCCTTAATTCTGAAACTCATTCGGGTAATTGACTGAGTAGAATCTACGAACGTGCTGAACAACTTCGAATCGTCACCGGTATCGGATTTAGCCAAATAAGACATAATCACATTTTGAGTCTGACTATTGGGCAATTTATAGTATTTTTCTTTGCCATTGAAGTACGCCTGATTGGCAAATTTTGCCGCCTCAACAATCGAAACAGAGGAAGAAATTTCAGGATATGATTTTAAAGTATCGTTAAGAGTATTTAATCGTCTTAAGGTTGATAGTTTTAAAATCCCCGCCTTTTTCTTAGTCTCAACCATCACTTCCAATGGCATAATTCCATCCATGTTTTTCTCGAAGAATTTTAAATCCTGAAAAATAACGTTGTCATGTGGCAGATCATCAACCATATAACCAGTACTCTTCATTTTACTGATCCCAATAACTCCTAAGACAAGCAAGGCAATGCTTACTGTATAAACTATGGTCCGACGATTCAATACAATCTTCTCTAATTTATCAATAAACCAAACTGTCATCCTATTATCCAAATGACGTGTCGCCTTTTGATCAGGAGGATTTAAAAAGCTGAAAATGATTGGAATTAAAAGTAAAGACAGAACAAAAACCACCATAATATTTAAGGCGGCAATTACACCAAACTCCTTCAATATCTGACTTGAAGTCACAATAAAAGTAGCAAAACCTGATGCTGTAGTTAGATTGGTTAAGAAGGTTGCGTTCCCAATTTTTGAAACAACACGTTGCAAGGCTTTTATCTTGTTGTTGTGACGAATGTATTCTCCGTGGTATTTATTGATGAGAAAAACGGAATTTGGAATCCCTATCACCACCAGTAATGGCGGTAACATCGCAGTAAGCAAGGTTATTTTGTAATCGAACAATACCATTGATCCAACTGCCCATATGACACTCAAAACAACAACCAACATACAAAAGAACACTACCTTGAACGAGCGGAAGAACATGAATAAAATGATCGCAGTTACTAAAAGGGAAAGATAAATGAACATATTCATCTCCTTTTTAATCATTTGCGCGGTAACTACCCTAATGTAAGGAAGTCCCGAGTATTTCATGTCTAATTTGTACTTGGCCGTAAACCGGTCGGTAATTTCACGAACCTTAACAACCATTGGCTCACGCTCTTTCGAATTAATAATTCTAGCGTTTACCGTGATTCCCATTAAAAACGTATTGGTCTCCTTATTAATTAGGCTACCCTGATAAAATGGCAATGATTCAGCAATAGCCGCAAGACTATCTAATTCTACTTGCGAACTTAGTTTCTTCGGAAAAATTGTTTGAAATTCGAATCTCTTCGCTTCATTGTTTTTATTGATATTGTAAGTATGTGCAATGGAGACAACAGCATCAATTCCATCCAAAGCTTTCAGGCTATCTCCTAAGGCAATCCAATCGTTAAACTTCTCAAACTCATAAAAATCCGGATCCTGAACGGCGAAGAACATGACATTTCCTTCTTGTCCGAATGTATTTTTAAAACGTTCGTATTCAACAGATGCGGGATCATCATCCGGCAAAAGTATAGAATACTCATAGGACATCTCCACAAATTGAGCTTTATAACCCATAAAAATTGTGACTAGCCCAATTATCACCAAAAGTAAAATTCTATTCCTGAGAATTATTCCTGCAATTCTATTCCACATACTATTATCCTGCTAAAGAGATCTCTGATTTATTTTAGATTCCGGCGAAAATACGACATATAATCATTTTTTCAAAAGATGATGATTGTACAGAATCCGAAAACATATATTTTGGCGAAATTAAGGAATAAAATTACGCAAATTCAATGAAAACAGCTGATTTTTAATAAATTAATTACCAAACACAAGAACATCTTAGATGATTATATCTCAATTATTCACCCATTTCATTAAAAATAAAATACTAAACACAACTTTTCTGGCGCAATGAGCCATATAATCAACTTACTATCAAACCAATCTGTAAGAGTTAAAAATATATAAAAATTTACTTTGATATTATTTTACAATATTTTCTTATGCTTATTTTTACTATTTATTAATACTAAATTAACACGTTAAAAAATTAGAGATTCTCTAAATATCTTCTATTTTTGCCGACTGAACCTGTACTAATCTATTGAAAAACAAATAAAATAAATCAAGTTATGGATTACGGATTGGCCGATATTTTAACGCTTATAGGATCTTTAGGTTTATTCCTATATGGAATGAAGTTGATGAGTGAAGCTCTTCAACAAGTTGCCGGAGACAAGATGCGAACCATTCTCGCGGCAATGACTTCCAATCGATTGAAGGGCGTAATGACCGGTGTATTAATCACAGCACTCATTCAGTCTTCATCCGCAACAACGGTAATGGTAGTTAGCTTTGTTAATGCTGGATTGTTATCGCTTGTAGAATCGATAGGAGTGATTATGGGTGCCAATATCGGTACTACGGTTACTGCCTGGTTAATCTCCCTTTTGGGGTTTAAAGTTAGTATGAGCGCAATATCTTTGCCTTTAATTGGTTTGGGTCTTCCATTTCTGTTTTCAAAAAATCGTACAAAAAAGAATTGGGGTGAATTAATCATGGGATTTGCTTTGCTTTTTATTGGCTTGCAATTTCTTAAAACTTCAATGCCTGATATCAAAAACAATCCTGAGATTCTAAATTTCCTGACCAGTTATACGGACATGGGGTTTGCTTCTACCTTGCTGTTTTTGTCCATTGGAACTCTTCTTACTATTTTAATTCAATCATCGTCGGCTACCATGGCACTTACTTTAGTAATGTGTAATAGTGGATGGATTAGTTTCGAAATGGCCGCAGCTATGGTATTGGGAGAGAATATTGGGACTACCATTACCGCGAATATTGCCGCAATGATTGCCAACACTTCTGCTAAAAGGGCTGCAAGAGCCCATCTGATCTTTAATACCATTGGTGTTATTTGGGTGCTGATTTCGTTGCCTTATTTCTTAAAAGGAATTGCCTGGGTTAACATGACTCTTCTTGGTGGCGGCGATCCATTTACAAGCACAGCAGCCGTGCCTATTTCTTTGTCATTATTTCATACCGTATTCAACATTCTGAATGTTGTTTTCCTAATCTGGTTTGCCAATTTCATCGTAAAAGTAGTTACCAAACTGGTTCCTATTCGGGAGGATGTAGAAGAGGAATTCAAACTTCAGTTCATTAAAACAGGAACTCTTTCAACTCCTGAAGCATCCTTATTCTTGGCTAAAAAAGAAATAAGTACCTACGTAAAAAGCACTAAAAAAATGTTTAGCTATACCAAGCAGGCATTTAACGAAACCAATGATAAAACTTTCAATAAACTTTTCGAAAAAATTGACAAAAGAGAAGATGAGAGTGATGAAATGGAAGTGGAAATTGCTAATTTCCTGGCCAAAGTATCTGAAACCAGACTGAGTTCTGAAAACTCGGAAAGAGTCCGTGCCTATTTTAAAATGGTAAGTGATATTGAAAGTGTTGGTGATTCAATTCTTAACCTTGCTAAAGCGATGAAGAGGAAACGTGAACAAAAAGCGTGGTTCCCTCAGAACTTGAGAGATAATATCAACAATATGTTCAAATTGGTTGATGATGCTCTTGAAATTATGCATGATAACACCAAAATGGAATTTACTGAAGTGAAAATCAAAAAGGCTTGGGAAACTGAGCGTGAAATAAATGATTACAGAAATCTTCTTAAAACTGAACATTTAAACAATGTGGAAGAACATAAATACAAATATCAAGCTGGTATTATTTACAATGATATGTTCTCTGAATGTGAAAAAATTGGTGATTACTGTATCAACGTAAGTGAAGCACTTAACGAAATAAAAGAATAAATAAGCCATTGGCTTTTAGACACAAAAAATCCTCACCCATTGGGTGAGGATTTTTTTGTACTATTAATACACCTCGAAATCCCCTAAAAGGGACTCAAAAACTCAGTGTTTACGATGAGATGTGCAGGTCTAATATTTCGCAAAGTTACTCTTCTGTTAACACTTCAATTAGCTTAATCGAATCAGTAATACACTTCGAACAAATATTCTTTTTCAGATCCAAGTCTAGAAATTCCTTCTCTCCTTCCTGAGTTGTAAAATCACAATTTAAAAGAGCCTTACAGTCCAGCGAATCATACAAAGCAGTAAAATTAGCAGTAAACTTTTGTATCATTTCATTCGTTGCGTTTCGGGCATCAATATTTCCGGGATGTTTCTTAGAATTATAAATTCCCAATACCATAAAAGATCCAGTAACTGCTCCGCAAGTCTTTTGCATTTTTCCCATTCCACCACCAAAACCATTAGATACAGCTAGAGCCATATCTGGATCGAATTTCAGATAATCTGCATAAGCCGTTACTACTGACTGGGCGCAATTCATCCCATTGTAAAATGAATGGACAGCTTTTTCTTCAATTTCTTTCATAAAATGCAATTTGTTGCTATTGAATATGATTGACAACAAAGATAGGTATATTCCTAATTGATAAAAGCCCAACCGAAGGTGAGCTTTCATTATTTTTAATATGTACTTCTGTTCAATTCGAATCTATTTCACTCTGAATGATGAATTAAGTCGAATATCATCAGATGCGGCTCCAACTTTCACTTGAATTTCTCCTGTTTCCACAACGCGTTTCATTTCACGGTTCCATAGTGCTAAATCATCTGGTAGTAAAATGAATACGACTTCTTTTTCTTCACCAGGCACAAGTTCAACTCGTTTAAATCCTCTCAGTTGCATTACTGGAGTTGCGACAGAGCTAAAGGTATCAGTAATATACAATTGAACCACTTCTGTTCCTTTCCTTTTTGAAGTATTCTTGACCTTAACTTTTACCGTTTGTTCTTCCGTTTTACTTATTTCTGATTTTTCAATGCTTAAATTAGAATACTCAAACTGACTGTAACTTAGACCATGACCAAAGGCAAATAATGGCTTATTGGTTCCATCGACATATGAACTTGAAGCTGATTTTTTATGATTGTAATAAATAGGCAATTGCTCGGTATAACGAGGAAAAGTAATTGGTAATTTACCAGAAGGATTCACCTTACCCGTTAAAATATCAACAGTAGCCTGTCCTCCTAATTCTCCTGCATACCAGGTTTCTAAAATGGCGTCAACTTTTTCTATTTCTTCAGTTAGTACCAAAGGTCGACCATTTTGAAGAACAAGAATAATAGGAGTTCCAGAAGCAGCCACGTCATTCAATAACTTTTTACTATTATCATTTAATTCCAGCTTTAGTTTATCCTTTCCTTCTCCGCAATCATCTTCAGTTTCACCTAAAACCAATATTGTCACATCAGCTTGTTTTGCGGCCTTAACAGCCTTTGCATACATGTTGTTTTTATCATTTACATCAGCTTCAATTTCCCATTTCAACTGAAAACCAGCGTAGTCTTCAAATTCTGCAAACTCAAGTTTAATCTCATATTTCTTTCCTTTTTCAAAACGTATCTTCTTATGCCCCCATTGATTTATAGTGCTTCTGTCCCAATTGTCGATTATTACTTCTCCATCAATTGTTAGTCTTGCAACATCATCAGCTATTAAACCAAATTTATAGGAACCAGTTAATTCAGGAATAAGATAACCACTATAACTAACAGAAAAATTATCAGCGGTTATACCGGCTTCAGGACTAAGGTTATGCCAATACTTTACTAAGTTCGTTTCAACTTTAGTAAATGCAGGTTTTCCAGAACAATTAGTATTATTAAAATAGGCTGCTGTCAAACCTTTTTCTCCTGATTCTGTCCTTAAAAACTTTTCACCTATCACCTCCATATTAAATGCCGGAACATTTAAATCTACAAACTCAACATCATAATCGGTGTTTTTAAAAGCATCAACAATAGAAACTCCTTCGACATTTTTAGGCGCGTAACCTCCTAAATGAACTTCGCCTGCCATTTCTCCAATCACAGCAATCTTTTTCACCTCTTTTCCTAAAGGCAAAATATTATTCTTGTTGTAGAGCAGCGTAATTGATTTATGAGCGGCTTCCAGTGCTAATTCCTGATTCTCTTTAGAATGATATCTGTTTGCCTTTAAATCCACATTAGTGTATGGATTTTCAAATAGTCCCAAGCGAAATTTCACATACAATACACTTGATACAGCTCTGTTAACATCCTCAATTTGCAAGGTTTTGTCACTAACAGCATCAATGATAGCTTGCTGAAAGACTTCATGTTTGTAATCGTAGAATTGCATATCCAAACCGGCATGTATTGAATTGGTAATAGCTTCCTTAGGTGTTTCCGCAGTACCGTGTGAATTAGTCTGTTTGGCAATAGCTCCCAAATCTGATAAAACCATTCCTTTAAAACCCCATTCATCACGAAGTACCTCCGTCAACAACCAATGATCTGCAACTGCGGGAATTCCATCCCACTCATGATAAGCAGCCATGGCTCCTAATGCTCCAGCTTCCACAAAAGCCTTTTCGAACACATATAAAAAGTTGCTTCGTGCTTCGCGTTCGCCGATATAAACCGGAGCTGTGTTTTTTCCTCCTTCGGGTATACTATGAATCCCAAAATGCTTTGGTTCTGCAGCAACAGCGTCATCTTGAGTTAAATCATCACCTTGTAAACCGTTTATATAAGCCACACCATTTCGAGCGGCCAAATAGGCATCTTCACCATAAGTTTCCTGAACTCTTCCCCAGCGAGGTTCCCTACCTATTCCTAGAACAGGTGATAATACCATATGAACACCAACCGAACGCGTTTCGGCTCCTACAGCATTTCCAATCTTCTCCATCAACTCAACATCCCACATACTACCCATTCCCATTGGAACAGGAAATGCAGTAGATTTACTTCCTTGATAACCATGCAAAGCTTCTTCAATAAATAAAGCAGGAATTCCTAAGCGTGTATTTTCGATGATATATTTTTGAAGTTCATTTGCAGCCTCTGCTGTTTCAGGATAATAATCATGAACAGATCCAACACTCATCCCATTTAAAGCCTTCTCTGCTATATCAACAGATAATCGGCCATTATAGCATAAATCACCAGCTGAGTACATATCTAATTGCATCACTTTTTCTTCTAGAGTCATTCGCGAAACTAAATCAGAAACGCGCGTTTCAATGTCTAGTTTTGCATTTTTGTATGCAGGCATCGTATCATTCTTCTTACATCCGAAAAACAATAGTGCTACCAATAGCATCAAATAAATTTTGTTCATGGAATTTTTATTAATGTTTGAATTTTCAAACACTGATTTATTAATTCTTTATTTTAAAAGAGCCTATATTCCTTTTAATTACTACCGACTCTCCATAAAATTTTGAATCAATCAACTGATCATCCTCATACACAGAGAATGTTTTTTGCTTCAACAGAATACCAAAACGTCGTCCTTTAAACTTGATGTTTTTAAGTGTAGCCTCCCCAATATCCTCATTATTAAAAGGCTTTATAGTTAGTTTATCACTCTCTATTTGCACTCCAAAGGTTCCAAAAACAATCGCTTCTATTCCTGCTCCCGCAGCTATCTGAACTGGCATTGAAGACAGATCTTGTTCTGGTGCATCAATTCGTGGATTCTGCGGTAGGTATGGAAAATAATCTACATACCTGATGTTACGTTTTAACACATCCCAACCTTTTCCGGCAAACCCTTTTTGATAAAGATTGCGCGAAATCCGACCCGGCATTCCTGCATATTGGCCTCCGCCACCCCAGTCGGAGTCAATTAAATCCCAGTGTACAGAATCTCTTCGGGCAATAGAATAAACACCAAATTTTCCTAAAAATTCACCTTCCTGCAAATGACTTACCAAGCGATACATTTGATGGTCTGGCAAATAATCTGTTGCTAAAAGATCAAACAAATGATAGGTCCATATTGTTTCTTTTGATCCATCTGGATACAAGTTATCAAACCACCCAAGTTCTTCATTCCAAAGATGCTTATTCACAAGCAGTTTAAGTTTTTCAGCATCAGCAAAATACTGCTCTTGGATCTTCTTTTCTCCAAGTTTTTCAGCCCAATCTGCCATGGTATAAAGCAAATCAATAGTCAAAGTATTCACAATCGGAACAACATGACTATATCCGTCAGTGCGAATTTCAATGATTTTCTCAGTGCTCGAACCTACATCAATCAGCCCTAAGTCGTTGGTGTATTTTGTTTGAAGCTCATCTACCCAACCTTGCATCCACTCCCAAACAGTTGCTTCGGCTGCTTTATCTTTAAAAATTGTATAATCGTTTGTGTGACGCAAATAGGCTTCCAACATTATCTGAAGGGCGAAAGGTTCCTGAATGTACAAATTATCCCAATAGGCTCCATTCCAACCCACATAGGTTCTCTTTAACTTGACATTTTCAAAATCAGTTAATAAAGCACCTTTCAAACTTTCAGGGTCTAGCATTGCAATTACGTCCGAAGAGTAAGAATTATCCCAACTAATTGTAAAAGGCCAGGTTCCAACGGCCCAAAATACATCCGAAATATAATTTGGATTTTCGTAACGACACATCAAAACTGATAGTAAGCAACGATAATAATACTCCTCTAATTGCATATTTTCACTAGAGAACTGTGGAAGCTGATCGTAAGCCCAAGCCAACATTTCTCTTGTCTTTTTATCTGCCGCTTGCATTCTCTCAGATATGTCACTTTGTACAATCTCAGGAGCTCCATTTTCAGGCTTATAAAATTTCACGGCAAAATAGAAGGTCGCCGTTTTTCCCGGAGCAATGTTTATTTCAAAGCCTTTTTCACTTGTTTCTTGTATTGATGAAGAAACCCTTGCATGCGCCACTTCACTTCCAATTGTGAATGCGTCAATTTGCTTCGCTTTCGTATCGCCTTCTTTAAATTGACAATAGATATTTTCGGCAACTTGATTTGGTATAATAGTCATTTCCAGATTTTTTGAATTCCGGTTGTTTAAGACCAGTTTTATAAAAACCTCATCATCGTTAAAGGACACATTCGTCCAGCTTTTTGCTGAAAAACTCACCCAAGTATTATTATATTCTTTATGAAAGGTGGCTGAACGGGAATACTGATTCGGTTGCCACTTTTCGTCCTGAGTTACCATTATTGAAGGTGAGTTTGGACGGAAATTAGAACCTAAAGGATCGTAACTTTTCCCATCATCAATCCATGATTTCCACTTAGTTGGTACATCATCTTCAATTAAGCGTTCGGTTCCTTTATCGTAGAAATTCAGGTTGAAATTATATTTATGAGCCTCAAATGGCTCAAATTGAACGTTTGTAAACTGAGTAAGGCTGTATTGGCGTGGAGACACAAATCCCCGATAATTCACCAATAAAATCTGCGAATCTTCAAAGCGAATATCTTCTCGATCCATGGCATAATACTCAGGGTCTGCCGGACTAATCTTTGGTTGAGCAAAACCTGTTAAACTTGTTAATAATATCGCGATAAGGGATATTTCAAGAGTTTTTATCAGTTTCATATCTTATAGTTTTTTTGCATTCTAGTTTTCTGTGATTCCCCAATTCTTATTAGGCTCTGCTCCCATTTCCAACTCTAACTTGCCTCCTTTGAGTAATTCACTTGCCGGAAATTTAAAGTCATTTAGTGGCTTGCCATTTAGCTTAGCGGACTGTACATATTTATTCAATCGAGACGTATTTTTAGCTTCTATCACGAACTTTTCGCCTCTCCCAAATTGTTTTCCTAAATCAATCTCTATCTTTTCGTACAACGGACTTCCAATCTCGTAAACCGGATCAACTCTGCATCCGCCATCTGTTTGAAACAGTCCTATTGATGCCATGATAAACCAGGCACTCATTTGTCCTTGATCCTCATCGCCCAAATAGGCATTCGAGATTCCGCAGCCATAGTAACGATCCATTATTGCCCGACTCCATTTTTGCGTGAGCCACGGCTGACCTACCCAATTAAAAAGAAATGAAAAATGCATCGATTGCTGATTTCCCTGAATAACCGGATAATTCCAATACTGGTCATTCATTCCATTGAAACGGGTTTTATCGCTCTCTTCAAATCCCCAGTCCAAACGTTCAATAAAACGTTCTTTCCCTATCATTTCAGCCAAAGCAGGAACATCTTGCGGTACGAAATAGGTCAACTGCCACGCATTTCCTTCTACATAATGATGATTGGCACCCGATTTATACGGATCAAAATCAGTAAACCATTTTCCTTTTGAATCCTTCATTCTTGCATACCCTATATCAGGATCAATGATATTTTTCCAGTAATATCCTCGTTTCAGAAATTTCTGATAATCCGATTCTTTACCCAATGCTTTTGCAAACTGAGAAACTGTCCAGTCGTCGTAGGAATATTCCAAAGAATTTGAAAAACGACCTTCATCGTAAGGCACATAGCCATGTTTTAAGTAAGTCACCAAATCGCGATTACCCGCAAATCCACCACCAACTTTTTGTGCAGGTGTTGTTTGCATCTTTCGCACAGCTTCATAAGCTTTTTCAACATCGTAATCGCGAATTCCCATCTGGTAAGCCCCAACAATCAATGGTATTTCATGTTCAGCAACCATTACCGGAACATATTCCATGGCCGCAGGCCCTTTTGCCAACCAACCATTGCAATCATACATAGCCAATTGAGATTTTACCCAACGATTGCTCCACTCGGGTGTTACTAAATTCCAAAATTGATTTAAATTCCAGAAGGTGTTCCAAAATGCATCACAACCTAATGCTGGTGATGATGGATCTTCCAGTTTCTGGATTTTTTCATCTGCATCTCTCCATTCTCCATTTACATCACTAAAAGTATTTCGACTACATAAGGAGCGATACATGTTATTGTAAAAACGTACTTTTTCAAGCCTGTTGTTACTGGATATTTTTACTCGTCCCAATAATTTGTCCCATTCGGATACATGATATGCTCTTATCGCATTAAAATTCCAATCGAAGGGATCACTGATTTCCTTCTTCAGATTCTCGGCAGCATTTGCGACACTCACATATGAAATTCCTGAACGAACTTGAACTGTTTTTCCAACATCGGTGTCAAATTCAACAAAACATCCTAAGTCTTCTGCTCCCCGATACTTGATATGAGTCAACTTACGAATTTCATCATTTACCCAAATACCACCTCCACTAATTGGGTTGTCAAATTCGAGAACAAAATAGATGGTGTATTCCTGATCGATTCCTCCTGCCCAAGTATTCTCTGTCAATTGATGACTGTAACCTTCAATTCGGAAATCATTTACTTTGACTAGCTCTATCTCCTTGTTTTGATAAGTATATTCACAAGGAATCTGCAAGTCAATCAGTATTCTCGACCCAGTAGAATCTGGAAACGTATACCTCTGAAAACCACATCGTGTAGTTGACGTTAACTCAGCTTTGATGTTGTAATCGGTCAAATCAACACTGTAATATCCCAATGGTGCTTCTTCAGTTGACTTATCAATTCTTGAACGATAACCACTATCCGGATCTTTCTCATCTCCCACCATCGTTTTTAAGGGTCCATTTGTTGGCATAATTCCCAAGCCGGAAACCGTCCACTCATGAATATGGCTAAAACATCCGATTGATTCAAAATTAGGCTCATAACCAGCCTGCCAACTCGGGTTCTGATTATCAGGACTTAGTTTCACCATACTAAATGGCATCCACGGTCCGGGAGCAATCATCCAACGGGAATGACCGGTTCCTATTTTAGTATCTACATATCCAGCAGGAGTAATCACTTTTTGGGCTTCTCGTTTTACTTTTCCAGATTGAATTAATCGGTCTGCAACCCAAACTTCATATTTGCTTGATTTGCGATGATTCACTGCTGGCATAGGTGCTTCAAACTGATATCTTCCTTTTTCAACAGTCGCGGTAAATATCTCATCTCCATCAAGCAACACTTTTAATTTCGGTTTCCCTGATAAATGCTCAACATCCACCAAAAGCGCCTGTCCTTCCGTCAATTCATAATCAGATGCTTCTACACTTCTTACATAAAGCTTCTCATTTTCAACTAGATTAACACTTTCAGGCCCTTCCAGTTTTACCTGATCGAATTTCAACCAGGAACCTTCAATTGTACTCAGACTTATTTTATTCCCGCCCTCTACAATAAGATCATTAGGCAATGGAATCTCAATTAAATATTCAGACGCAATACTTGGTACGGAATCAATTGAACTTAGCTTTTCGGTTTCCGGAAGTCTGTATTTCCACGATTTACCATTTACACTTAGCTTAAACAGTGGCAAATCTTTGGAATTATAATCAGAAATATCAACAGTTAATTTCCAATCATCAGCACGAGGCAAATCATCGACACCAAAAAGTATGTTTAATGTACTTGAGCGCCATCCTGCAGTTCCCCAAGTTCCTCCCCAAGTATCACTAATACCTGGAATAATGTATGGCCAATCTTTCTTTTCGTCAGATGTGCCAATCAGAAAATATTTGTCCTCCCAGCCAAAATCATTCGCTATGTATTCCTGATAAGCGTTGTCTGACAAAGCAAACTCTGATCCTGAATTGTCATTCTGCCCAATTTCCCAGATCACTTTACTTTTCTGTGTGCAAGAAGTGATTGCAAAGAGGGTTAAAAAGAATAGAAGTGTAGTTTTTTTCATTTTATGCAAGAATTAGGGACCAGTCAGGTCTATATAATTTACTTCATGAATGCTTTAACAAGCATTATTTCACCTTCCGATTCATTGATAATTTTATAAGATCCTGCTGCAGCCGGAATTACAAAAGTTTCAGCATAATTGAATCGCTGTCTCATTCCATTCTGAGTTTCAACAATGATACTTGTTCCTTCCACAAGGGAAAGTACGTTGCATCGATTTTCTGTTTCGATATCTACTTCAGTAGTAAAATGGTAACGATGTACATCGTAAGTATGTTTTTCGTGTGTTGGCAAATGATATTGCTTCCAATCAGCTCCTTCCTTCAACAAATAAGGATGAGCTATCAATTGGTCTTTCACATATTGTCCTTTCCGATCAAAATCCAGATTTTCCATTCCTCTTTCCACATTTATCGGACGAGGTTTACCATCGAAATCGACACGCAACCAATCGTACATCTTAAACGTGAAAATGTAAGGTGTTGTGCTAATTTCAAGTACCAAATTTTCAGTTCCTGACCCATGAATGGTTCCTGGAGGAATCAAAAACAAATCGTGCTTATTCGAATTGTGAATCTGCACGTGTTTGGTAATATCAATTTCCTTTTTGTTCTGATAACTCTCTTGTAAATCAGCTTCAAAAGCCTTCGGATCAATATCTTCCTGAAATCCTAAATAGCATTTGGCATCTTTACCAGCATCCAAAATGTAATAAGTCTCTTCCTGAGTAAAGCTTTCGCCAAAATGTTCTTTGATATATTCTGGCTGTGGATGACATTGAATGGAAAGATTTCCTCCATCGAAAGTATCCAAAAAATCGAACCTAAGAGGGAATTCAAAACCATATTGTACTGTATGTCTTCCCATTACGGCTTCTGCCTCCTGAAACATGATGCAATCAAAAGATACTTCCAATAAATTTCCGCTACTCTCGAACAACAATCCGTTTTCTGGTACAATCAACTCAAAAGACCATGCATAATTGACAACTTCTTTGTTTAAACCATCAATTTTATCCATTATCCATTGTCCTCCCCAAGCTCCAGGTTCGAACCAAGGACGAACGCGGAAAATATTATTTGCCATTTTTCGCAGACCTTCACGCAAGTCATCTCCCCTCATCCAGGTAATTACATCCAAACGTTGTTCATCTGCAACAAAATCAATTTTAGAAAGAAGCGCTTGTTTGTGCTTGTTCAAAACAATCCAATCGACAAAATAGAAGCGTTTGTACATTGGTTTGCTTTCCAGTGCGCTACTTGCTCCCAAATTTGTGATACTTCCGGCTCGAGCTCTAAATTGCAGCTCATTTTTTGGTAAATCAATGTAAATTAATTTGCCTTCCCAATTGGCTAAGGTAGCACCCAAACCATAAATGATATTAATATCTGCGTCAGCATTTTGTTGTAAACTTTCCAGCTTTTTCTGATCAAAGAAATCGACAAGATCAATGCTCGCTTTTGATCCAAAAATTGGATCATCTCCACCTAAAAATGGTTCGATCATCTGATCAATTTCAAATTCCGTTTTCATCGCTAAAGCAACATTCACCCAATTCACCTTCTTTCCCAAGGCAGTAAATTGTGTATTCATCTTTTCTTTGATCTGATCGTAAAAAACACCTATATAACCATCAATAACAATGGTTTTCTCATTGATTAAGTCTTGCGCCAATTTCTCTACTCCAACATGAATCTTCCCATCTTCCATCTGCAAAGACGGATACAAGTCATATTTGCCAACTGCTGATTCACTTCTTTGTAGCGGAAGTAAATATTGTTCTGTTTTTCTTCTATTCTCCATCACCTTATTATTTTTCAACTGCATCTTCTAACATTTCAATTGCCTTGTATAACACTCCTGCCGAACCTCGGAAAGTTCCCGATCCTTTTGGTTCGTTTTTTTCAGTGTACCATTCGTAAAAACCATCGTTCACAACCACTCGATTTGTCATTGGTTGCAACTGTTCATAAGCTTCCTGAACAAAACCATATTTCACCAACTGTTGAATCATTCTGGCTCCAAACCAGGTCCAATCGCCACCGTTTTGGTAACCGTATGGATACATTCCTTTGTTCTCATAATATCCTTCCGGATATGGAGGATACATCGTCAGTCCAATCGAGCCGGCTCCAGATGCTTTCACATTGGCAATCATCTTATCAAGTGATACTTTTATTTGCTCTTTACTCAACAAACCTGCTTCAATCGCCACAGCAGTTCCACCATGATAGAAAATCTCATTTTCAATAAAGGTATCTGGGAAAGGTGAGCCGTCTAAATAGACATGAGGAATAAACTTCTGATTCTTCTCATCCCAAAGATGTTTCATCGTATTTTTTGCAAGATCATTTCGAATGGTTCTCCATTTTCCTTCTTTCGAAGGATCCAGTTCCAATAAGTTATCAATGGCAATTAAAAACATGGCATTGTCATAAATATCAACACAATACTTCGTATCCTCGGTAATGTAAACGCCCCAAGGGTGACAATGCTGAACATCTCCCCAGTCGGAGGTCGTTGCTCCCCAAATCATACCATGTTCTTTACTCCAACGGTGATTCAACAGAAAATCCATGGCCCATTCCATTCGATCAGCAATTGTTTTTTCTCCAATTATTTCATTTAGGAAAGCTTTGTCTCCCGTTTTTTGAACGTATTTGTAAACAGCTTGTACCAATGATGCCTCATGATCGGTCTCAACCGTATTTTTATGTCCGCAATAAGTTGGTTCCAAATCGTTGTAGATGTAAGTATATCCACCTTCAACATCTACTGCTTTTTCTTTCGGAATAAATCCATCAATAATATTTCCATCCTTTCCTTGGAGACGGAAAAACACTCTCAAATTTTCCTTCAAGACTTCTGTTGGAAACACTTCTGCAGAAAGTTCAATGAAGGTATTGTAGTCGCGAATCCATACTTCGCCATATCCATCACCAGCATTAAAGCCTGTTTTTACAACTTCCAGAGCTTTCTTTTTTACAAATTGAAAATCAGTGTTCTCCACTACTGATTTTTTGAATTCTTCTTTCTTTTCTGAAGTAGTATCACAGCTTGTAAAAAAGCATACAGCCATAAACACAATTAGTAAGCTTCTCATATTATATCATTTAGTACAATTCATTTGTATCTTTCTTTTCAAATTCAAGCTTGGCGCCATTCACCAAATCGTGAAAAGAAACTTCCATTTCATTCAGTTTTTTTGCATTTAATTTTACTGATTTCACCAACAATTTTTCAGGAGAATTATTATTGACTTTAATCTCAATATCTTTGCCTGAATAGTAATCTGGGTTTAGCTTGATTTTTATCTCATCGAATGCAGGACTACCAATTTGCATGTGTGGATTTTCGCCAGTTAATCCGGCTACATCAAACAAGCCAATGGAAGCCATCACATACCAAGATCCCAATTGTCCCTGATCTTCATCCTGTCCATAACCATATCCATGAATAGGATCGGATCCGTAAAACTCATTACAAATTGTTCTTGTCCAATATTGCGTTTTTTCAGGTTGCCCTGAGAAGTTATACAACCAAGGAATGTGTAAACTAGGCTGATTTCCATGATTGTAAATGGTTTTTACTCCTGCAAAAGCATCAATTTCTTTTCCTCCACCAAAAGCATTTTTCCGCGATTCTAGAAATATTGAATCCAATCGTTGATTGAAACTTTCTTTTCCAATCTTCTCTACTAATCTTCGAGGCTCATGAGGTACATAAAAGCTGTATTGCCACGAATTTCCTTCCTGAAAACCTCTCCAGGGCTCCAAGGGATCAAACTTTGAAACAAACTCACCATCCGACGTTTTAGGACGAATAAAACCAATTGAAGGATCGAAAATGTTCTCCCAATTTCCTGAGAGTTGCATCAACTGATTGTACTCTCTTGTCTTGTTCATCTGTTTTGCAAATTGCGCAACAGCATGTGCCGAAAAGGAATATTCCAACACGTGCGATGCAGAAAAAGCACTAGCCTCCGGAATTTCTCCCCACTCCTCTTGATGTGGTACAAATCCTTTCTCCAGAAAACTTTTCACGTCCATTTTTCCTGAGCCAAGTGGTCTGTCTTCCCAACCCAATTCATTTTTCAAGCAAGCTTCAAAAGCCAATTCAGTATCGTAATTTCTAATTCCACAATTGTAGGCGGAGGCAATTATCAGTCCTACATAATTAGTTCCCACACCAGAAACATATCTGCTATTAGCTAAACCATCACAAAACCAACCTGTATCCTTGTAAATCTGTAAATGGGTTCGAACAAAATCATTGTAATATTCTGGCCAGACCAAAGTCCAAAGTTGAGTTAGGTTCCAAAATGCTCCCCAAAATGCATCCGTATTGTAAAAATTAAATTGAGGCGTTCCATCTTCATTCAAAGGGAGTTGTCCAACTGTTCCATCATTTTTAGGATAGGCTCCGTTCACATCATTCGCCAATCCTCTTCCCAATAAAGCATGGTAAAGCCCCGTGTAGAATTTTGTTTTATCTGTTTCAGACTCTCCTTTCACCTGAATTTTATTCAATTCTGTGTTCCAAATCTGCTGAGCATCCTTTTTGGCTTTGGCAAAAGATTTACTTTCTGCTTTCAAATTTTCGTATGCATTTTCGACCGAGGTGTAAGACAAAGCCACCTGAATTTCTACAATTTCTTGCTTTGTTGGAGTAAATGAAAAATACAATCCCGCTCCCTTACCGGAAATTTGATCTTTATTTGCATAAATTGTATCGCCTCGAAAGGTTCCAAACTCTTTTATTGCCTTGTTAATTTTGGCAACAAAATACATCGAAACAGTAGCGCCTTTCTGATACTTTTTTACATATTCAGGAGCTGTCTCCACCCAACCTTCAACGGTATACCCATCAATTCTTTTTACCTCGGCATTTACGACTATCCCGCTTTCTCCTTGCTGATTCCCAATATCAAAAATCAGATTCGCCTTTTGGTTAGCAGGGTAAGTATATTGATGAATTGCAAGCCTTTTGGTTGATGTCAATTCAGCTTTTATTCCATAATCTGCCAATTCAACTTTATAATATCCTGGTTGTGCTATTTCTGATTCTTTCTGAAATCCGGATCGGTATCCTAAATCTGGATTTTCAAGTTCTCCGGGTGTTGTAATCAATCGCCCATTTGTTGGCATTAACACAATACCGCCTAGTTGAAATTCATGAACATTGGCAAATCCTTCAATAGATTCATGTCTGTCATCGTAACCAACAGCCTCCCAACCCCATTTATTTCCGTAATGTGCATTGGTTGTTGGTGCTGGTTTCGCCATCCCGAAAGGAAGAGCGGCAGGTGTGTAAAAAAACCACCTGCTGTGAACTGTTCCAATATTTGGATTCACATATTTTATCAAATCACTTTCACTAGAACATGAAGCTGAAAGTAAAATCAACAAAAGAAAAACAATTTGTTTACTTGTAGATATGTTTGAACATACAGATTTGCACATTTATTCTTATCCTTTTTAGTTTAAATTACTATTTACTAGGACTTAATCTGGCCAAGAAGAAGATGAAAATCAGTAAGGCGGAGATCAGCCAAAGGCCACCATTCAGATGATAATTCATTGAAAGACCAACTAAAAATGGAAAAATTGCACCACCTGAAATCGCCATCATCATCAAGCCTGATATTTCATTGGAACGTTGAGGATAATCACCTACAGTGATAGAATAAATTAAAGGAAAAATATTTGAGACTCCTAAACTTATTACTCCCACAAAAATCCATGCTGATATTTCGTTAGATGTAAAGGCCAAAGCCACAACAGCAAGGATTGCAACAATACTGGATATGCGCAATATTTTTCTTGGGTCCCACTTCATTAAAATAATTGCTCCCGCAAACGTGCCTACCATTTTTGCAAAAAAGTAAACTGATTTGCCATATTTAGCCATCTCTTCGCCAACACCAAGTTTAAGATGAAGAAATGTGCCAATATTGGAATTCAGAGCTACATCAATACCAACAACCGCAAAAATTCCCAAAACCATTAAGGCGATATACCGATTAGATAGTAGTTTGAAACAGGATGAAATTGAAACCTTTTCTTCACTTACAGCCTTTTCTTCAATTTTAGTTACTGATAACCAAAAGAATGATGAAAGTGATATAATCCCAAAAAGATACAAACCAAAACGCCAGGTTCCAGCTCCTTCATAATTAAATAAATTAGCCAAGAATGGACCAACAACGGCAGCTACAAAGGGACCAATCATGGATCCTACTGATTTAATGAACTGCGACAGACTTAAAAAACTAGATGCCTTTTTATCTGAAACAACATCCACCAACAACGGATTGGCTGCAACCTGCATAATGGTATTTCCAATTCCTAATAAGGAAAAAGCCACTAGTATTACGGGTAAAGTATTTCCAAGAACCGGAACAAAAAGACCTACTGTAGTGATTAATATGGCTACATTTAATACTCTTTTCTTTCCAATTTTGGCCTGCCATATTCCTGCTGGCACAGAAAGTAAAAAGAACCAAATGAAGGCAACAAAAGGAATTAGCTGTAAAAGATATTCTGGTGTATTCGAATTTTGTTTCAATTCATCGACACCGGTACCCACCAAATCAACAAAACTGATAACAAAGAACGACAGTAAAACGGGTAATACTATTTTTGATTTCTGCGATTTCATATCCATTGGATTTTATATTCTACATGTATTTTAATTGCTCCTTAACGGATTCCCAAAATTCTTCACTCAACAACTGAGCTCCTCCAATAAATGCCGCTGATTCCTGTAAGTCAGAATATTCAATTCTTACACGTAAACCCGCTTCTTTAAATTGCTCATTCATAGCATTATCAAACAAATAAGATGCTTTTGAAATATTACCTCCAAAAACGATGGTTTCAACTTTAAATTTCTTAATCCAGGAGCTAAGAAAGTGAGCCATTTTTTCACCAAAATCATAAAATAATTCTTCCGCATCAATATTCTCCTTTGCCAGATCCGCAATCTCCTTTACCCCATTCACTCTTTTGCCTGAACGCTCAAAAAACCGATTGATCAGTCCTCGGGTAGAAAAATAATCATCAGCAATACCATTTTCGAATGGCAAATGCCAAATACAGCCGTTTTCAGGAACTGTATCCCCCATAATAACCGGAATTCCCCCAGAGAGGAAAGCAGAGCCTAGACCCGTTCCTAAAGTGATTGCCAGTGTTTGTTTCCCTCCTTGTAGCTTACCCAAAAAATACTCTCCAATCGCAAAAGCAGTAGCATCATTTATAAAACGAATTGGTATATTCTTCAACCCGAGGTTTTCTTGAATTTCAGATCTTAAATTCACTTCGTTTATGCTTTGAAATTTGGCATTCGATCCTGTAAACAATCCAATTCCATTTACGTAATCAAAAGGTCCTGGCATGGCAATACCAATTCCAACCAAATTCTCAGCTTCAATTTTAGCAATGCACAAACGTAAAAGCCTTCCAAAAGCAGTAACAATTTCCTCTTTACTACCCTGATTGTTTAGTGTAGTATGTGAAATACTTTCCGTAATCAGCTTTTTATTTGTCAGATCATAAGCCGCACAACTAATGTGACTGCCACCAACATCCACTCCAATAGAAATTTGCTTTTTCATGTTCAATCTATCTTGTAATGGTTATTGAATAGGTGAATTTCTCGGCAATATAAAAACCAATGTTGTATTCTAACGGACGATCGCCAGGATCAGAAACGTAACGTTCTCTTACCAATACTGGATCTCCTTGCTTAATTTGTAAACGATCGGCTGTAATCTTGGTAGCAAGCCTTGCCTTAATCTCTTCTTTAGAAATGGACGGCACAACATTGTAGTCATTTTCCAAAATACTATACAAAGGCTTCTTGAAATCCTCATTACCAGTCAGACCTATTCTTGGATGAAAATAACTCTCAAAATAAACAAAAGGACCATCAAAATGCCCTCTTAGCCTTGATAAACAAAGGATTTCATCTCCTTCTTGAATATTAAAAAAGGAAGCAATTTTTTTATCTGCCTTCACCCATTTTGCCTCACTTAAGAAGTTTACAAAATCGACTCCTTTATCAGACATTTCCTGAGTGAAGCTTTGCCAATTATCCAGATTTGTTGTGATTCCTTTTTCAGCAACCTTAGTGCCTATTCCTTTTTTTCTGATCAGCAGCCCCTCGTATTCCAATTTATTTGTGGCTTGCCGTAGGGTATTCCTTGAAATTCCGAGACGTTTTGCCAAATCAACCTCTTTAGGTAAAAAACCACCATTTTTGTATTCCTCCAGTTCTATCATCTTCCTTAGAAGAGACTCTACCTGTGCGTGTAAGGGAAGCGGACTGTTATGATCTATTTTTAATTCCATCTTGTGCATATGTTTGAACATACGAATTTAGGAAATAATTTTAAATTTCCAATATTATTCCTTTTACAAACTTTACAGCACAAAAAAAGCTCACCCTAAGGTGAGCTTGCAGCAATTATAAATCGTTTAAATATGGTCTTTAAAATGGCATTAGTCAGCCAAAGCATTAGCTCCGGATACAATCTCCAAAATTTCGTTGGTAATCGCACTCTGACGAGCTTTATTATAGGTAAGGTTAAGATCCTGAATTAAATCAGTAGCATTATCCGTTGCCTTATGCATTGCAGTCATTCTCGCTCCGTGTTCCGATGCAAAAGAATCCAGTAAAGCCTTAAAAAATTGCGTTTTCAAAGATTTTGGCACTAACTCTTGCAAAATTTCTTCCTGATTTGGTTCAAAAATATACTCCGTTTGAGTACTCATCTCCTCTTCTGGTTGAATCACAGGCAAAAATTGTTCGCTTGTTAAAATTTGTACCCCCGCATTTTTAAACTGATTGTACACTAATTCTACTCTGTCATATGTCCCTTTTACAAACTCCTCCATAACAAAAGAAGCAATAGCAGAAACATTTTCAAAATTCAAATTATCGTACACATCGTTGTATTCTCCAACAACATTGTAAGTCTTCCTAAGAATTCCAAAACCTTGTTTCCCAATTGCCAATATGTGCAATGAACCTCGCTGATTTTGTTCGGCGTAGGTAGTCCCAGCCAAAATAGCAACCTGCTTAATTACATTTGAATTAAAGCCACCACACAAGCCCTTGTTAGAAGTTATCGCAACCAATAAAACCTTTTCAGGCTTTCTCTCTACACCATATAAATTATCATCAGAATCAGTCAAACTACCAGTTAAGTTCGATAAAATCTCATGAAGTTTATCGGCGAATGGACGAATTTGCACGATAGCATCCTGAGCCTTTTTTAATTTGGCAGCAGAAACCATTTTCATCGCTGCAGTAACCTGTTTGGTTTTCTGAACCGACGAAATACGGGTACGAATTTCTTTTAAATTAGCCATTTACAACTCTTTTATTGAGTTGGGACGAATTTCTTCGTCCCTTTGAATTACTTTTTATATTTAGCAGACACTTCAGCAGCAACAGATTTCAAAGTAGCCTGTGCCTCATCAGTATATTTTCCTGCTCCTAGATCAGCTAAAACATCTTTGTGTTTCATTGCCATAAAATCAAGGAAATCAATTTCAAATTCTTTCACCTTATCAACGGGAACATTACGCAATAATCCTTGCGATCCGCAATACAAAATAGCTACCTGCTTATCAACAGTATAAGGTGAATATTGTCCTTGTTTTAAAATTTCCACATTTTTAGAACCCTTATCCAAAACGGCACGGGTTGCAGCATCCATATCAGAACCAAACTTGGAAAATGCCTCCAGTTCACGATACTGAGCCTGATCCAGCTTCAAAGTACCAGCTACTTTTTTCATCGATTTAATCTGAGCATTACCACCCACACGAGATACCGAGATACCCACGTTAATTGCAGGACGAAAACCAGCATTAAAAAGATCCGATTCCAAGAAAATCTGACCATCGGTAATAGAAATTACATTGGTTGGAATGTAAGCCGATACGTCACCAGCCTGTGTTTCAATAATTGGAAGTGCAGTTAAAGAACCACCGCCTCTAATAATTGATTCACCTTTCTCATCCTTGGCATTTTTCAAACTTTCAGGTAAATCATTCATCTGACGGGCAATGTCATCAGAATTAATAATTTTAGCTGCACGCTCTAATAATCTTGAGTGCAGATAAAATACATCACCTGGATATGCTTCACGTCCTGGTGGACGACGAAGTAGTAGAGAAACCTCACGGTACGAAACCGCTTGTTTCGATAAATCATCAAAAATAATCAATGCAGGACGACCGGTATCGCGAAAGAACTCACCAATAGAAGCTCCTGCGAAAGGGGCGTAAAACTGCAATGCTGCCGGATCGGCTGCTGTTGCCATCACAATAACGGTATAAGCCATTGCTCCATGCTCCTCCAGTGTTCTGGCTATATTTGCTACAGTAGAACCTTTCTGTCCTATAGCTACATAAATACAGTAAACCGGCTCTCCTTTATCGTAAAATTCTTTTTGATTGATGATGGTGTCAATAGCAATTGCTGTTTTACCAGTCTGACGGTCACCAATGATTAACTCACGCTGTCCGCGTCCAATCGGAATCATCGCATCAATCGACTTCAATCCTGTTTGTAAAGGCTCAGTTACCGGCTGACGATAAAGTACACCAGGAGCTTTACGTTCCAATGGCATTTCGTATGTCACACCTTTTATTTCACCTTTTCCATCAAGAGGTTCACCAATGGTATTGATTACACGTCCTAACATTCCCTCACCAACATTGATGGAGGCAATACGCTTGGTGCGTTTTACAACATCACCTTCTTTAATACCTTGAGATTCTCCTAAAAGTACAGCTCCGACATTGTCCTCTTCGAGGTTCAAAACAATACCTAAAACGCCATTTTGGAATTCGATCAACTCATTGGATTCAACATGCGATAAACCGTAAATGCGGGCGATACCATCCCCAACTTGCAATACGGTTCCGACTTCTTCCAGTTCTGCCTCGGTTTTTAATCCTTTTAATTGCTGCTTTAGGATTGCCGAAACTTCTGCAGGTTTAATACTAGCCATATTTAATTTTTATTTAGTCAGAGTTTAATCCGATTTTGAAATTCTATTTCATATGATTTGAAAGCAATTCACGCTTAATTAGATTCAGCTGATTGCTAACACTAGCATCCAGTTGCTGATCTTCAATCCGAAGCACAAATCCACCAATAATCTCTTTATCAACCACTTCCTGTAATTCAATTTTTGCATTGAAAGATTTTGAAAGCAACTCACTCAATTGACTATTGACGTCTTTCTCAATAGCAGATGCAGATGTAAGCGTTGCAGATAAAATCCCCTTGTCTTTACGACATAATGCCAAAAAATTTCGGGAAATATCCTTTAGGTAAATTTCACGACGATTTTGTACCACTAAATCTAAAAAATTAAGACTGACCGGATTTACTTTATCAGCAAATATAAGCTTAACCGAAGCTCGTTTGTGAGAGGTTTGAACAACCGGACTTTCAACCATAAGCCAAAATTCAGGTATCGTTTTACAAACCTCATCTACCAGCTGAATATCTTTAATTACGGACTCTATTAAGTTCTCCTCTTTTCCTAATTCGAAAAGAGCTTTGGCATAACGAACCGAGATTTTACTTTCGTTCATATTCTTTTAGATTATTAGATGTGAGATATAAGAAAAGAGATCAAACAAGACTCTCGTACTCTCATTAACCCATTTACTAATTCAACTTTACTTCATCCATTAACTTTTTGAAGTAATCTTTTTGTTGCTGATCATCAGCAAATTGCTGACGAAGAATTTTCTCTGCAATTTCAACAGAAAGAATTGCAACCTGAGCCTTGATTTCGTTCAAAGCAGCCGATTTCTCACCTTCTATATTAATTCGAGCCGATTCTATTACCTTATCAGCCTCGAGAGTAGCTTTTTGTTTGGCTTCACTAACCAGTTTACTGCCCATCTCTTTTGCTTCCTTTAGCATTGCCGCACGCTCTTTTCTTGCTTCCTGAAGAATTCTTTCGTTGTCGGCCTGTAATTCAGACATTTCTTCTTTTGCACGCTCAGCGGAACTAAGTGCATCCTTAATGGATTGTTCTCTTTCCTTTAAGGCGTTTAGAATTGGTTTCCAGGCATACTTTGCCAGGATAAGCAAAACAATGCCAAATGATAAAAGCATCCATATAAAGGTTCCTAATTCAGGTGTTACCAAGTCCATGTTATTCTATTTTAAGTCACTTAAAGTGATATTAACATCCAAATAGATACCACAATTTGCCTCAGACAATCTCTTACGGCAAATTGCGGATAATTCTATTACAATACGATAGCCAACAAACAAATGATAATCGCGAAAAAAGCAGCACCTTCAATAAGCGCAGCGGCAACAATCATGTTTGAACGAATATCTCCAGAAGCTTCTGGTTGACGAGCAATACTCTCAAGAGCACTACCCCCAATTTTACCGATACCTATACCAGCACCAATAGCAGCTAAACCTGCTCCAAAAGCAGCACCCATTTTGGCAATACCCAAACTAGCTGCAGCCTGAAGAAGAATTGATAATGTAATCATAGCGTTTTTATTAATTGATTAAAAACTATTAAAGCTCCCAACTGGGAGTAGAAAATTTTTAGTGATGTTCTTCTGTTGCCATACCGAAATAAAGAGCAGAAAGAAGCGTAAATACATAGGCCTGAATCAATCCTACCAACAGTTCAAGCATATTCATAAATACAATAAAAGCGACAGAAACAACTGACGTTCCGTATCCTAAGCCCGGACTTATTTGTCCAAATATAAAAATAAGACTCACAAAAGCCAAAACAATCATATGACCTGCAGTAATGTTGGCAAAGAGTCGAACCATTAAAACAAATGGTTTTGTAAAAACTCCCATTACCTCAACCAAAGGCATCAATGGTATCGGGAATTTCAACCACCATGGTACTCCTGGTGTGTTGAAAATATCTTTCCAGTATGCTTTGTTTCCATTAATTGTAGTGATTACAAAGGTGAACAGTGCCAATACCAATGTTATGGTAATATTTCCAGTCACATTTGCCCCCCCAGGGAAAAATGGAACCATGCCCATTAGATTGTTCAACCAAATAAAAAAGAAAATAGACAGCAGATAAGGCAGGTATTTTTCATATTTTTTTTCTCCGATTGCAGGTTTAGCAACTTCATCACGAACGAATATAATGATAGGTTCAACCAGTGATTGCATGCCTTTAGGTGCTTTACCTTTACTGTTCGTATATGATTTTGCGACAGAAATAAATACCCAAAGCAGAATTGCCATACTTATTAGCATCGATACAACATTTTTAGTCATCGAGATATCAAATGGACGTACTTCATGTCCATTAAGCATTTCTACCACCTTCCCTCTGTATTCACCCTCCTTAGCAATTGAAAACCCTTTGTAAGCGGAATCCCCATGAAAATTATTAGACAGAAAGATATTAAATCCTGAGTTTTGCGAGTATACAATTACCGGCAGAGGTAATGTTGCATGAAAATCACCATAACTAAAAACATGCCATTCGTAAGAATCACCAATATGCCCCATTATAAAACTTCCTGGATCAAACTTTTCTTTGGAGTGTGTCTCTTGAGAGGCATGTTCTGTATGCTCGTCACCGGAAGCAAAAACCGGTGTAACACTTACCACTAAGAAGAAAATCAACAGAAATCGATGAATATTTTTCATACGTAAACAACTTACTTTATAACAGATACCAATTAATTTGGCTTAAAAAACCCCATATTCACTGATTTGGGATTCATCAAATCTGTTTGGTTAAAATGCCAATCCAAAAACTTTTTGAATTAACTGTATTTTTAAGAATGATTCCTCATTCATTTAGTATTTATCTTTCCCAACTAAAACCTTGTCCTTTTTTAATTTTGACATCCAAATTTAATAAAAAAACAATCGCTTGAGGCTTTTTAATATCATTTAACATTCCCAGACCTTAAGGTATTAGATAAAGTTACAACATCGTAAGCTGTATATACCACATAGCAAAACCCGAAAAACAGGACAAAACTCAATGCCCGTGGACGATCCAGCAAAACGTAAATGATTACGAAACTAAGGTGCAAGAATAGTTTTATTCCAAACCAAGCCATGTAATTTGTATTGAAAGCCCGCGGATTATCCTTAACTGTTTTAACTAATCTATAGTGCTGAAAGGAACTAAGCAGGAAAAAATACAAAATAACAAAAGGAAAAAAATAATTAAACCATGGTTTTAACAGAGTCAAATATAATAGAACAGAGATAACCAACAGCGATAAGGAAATCATTCCAAGATTTTGAATGTACTTTTTAATAGATTTTTCCATGTCTGAATTTAAATGCGCTTAATTATTATTAAACAAATCTTTTAACGCAAAATAAAGGGATAAAACAACACCTCCAAATGCTCCAATTATGGTGAATAATGGAAATTCATTTTCCAGATAATCATCCAACTTCATTCCAGCATATAATACCAGTAGAATAATTGCAATCATTTGAAATGCCAGACCAGAATATTTTGCAATACTAGTGGTTTGCTTTTTCCGTTTTTCGAAGGAATTACTGAGGTCCTTTTTCCTTTTTTTCATCTTTTTTATGTGCTACATCGACCTTAGGAGGTACATCGCCCATTTTACATGAACCTGTAAATTTGGCTCCTGGCTCAACAGTAATTTTATCAGTTGTAATATTTCCATGAATAACCGCCGTATTTTTCAAATTAACCATTTCGGAAGCAACAATATTACCTTCGACTCTTCCCGAAACATCAATTGTTTTGCATTGTACATCTCCTTCAATTTTACCCGTATGTCCAACTACAACTTTTCCATTCACTACCATTTTACCGTTAAGAAAACCATCAATTCGGATATCTCTAGTTGCTTGAATATCACCTGTTAATGATGTTCCATCGCAGATAAGATTTACCGCAGTTGGCTGTACTTCATTGTTTTTGCTCATTTTATCTTTTTTACGAAACATGTTAAACTCTAGTTGAAATTAAAAATCCTTTATTACAACCAACAAAATAGCAAGAAATTATTTAATTCATTTAAATTTTTCTTAAGATCTATTCAGTCAGTAGTACTAAAACAACTCATTTTTATTAAAAATAGTATTTCCATTCAAGGAAAAGAACTTGCAATAGTGTTCTGCAGGCTATACAAATATAAAAATTTGAATGATAAAAACCATTCATTTAAAACGATTCCAACAAAAAAAGGCCTCCAAATTGGAGGCCTAATTATATATTACTTAATTATTGTTTTATTTTGGATCATAACCCCACTTCAAAAGTATGGAACCCCAGGTAAAGCCAGCACCAAATCCTGAAAGAATAAGCTTATCTCCTTTATGCAATTGGTCTTCCCACTCCCATAAACACAATGGAATTGTAGCAGAAGTCGTATTACCATATCTTTCAATATTGATCATTACTTTCTCTTTTGCTAAGCCCATTCTTCTTGCTGTGGCTTCGATAATACGATTGTTTGCCTGATGTGGAACCAACCATGCTAAATCATCTGGTGTTATGTTGTGTTTTTCCATCATTTCAACGGAAACATCTGCCATATTAGAAACTGCGTGTTTAAATACATGCTGTCCTTCCTGGTAGATGAAATGCTCACCAGCATCAATTGTTTCATAACTTGCCGGTTTGCACGATCCACCTGCTTTTTGATGCAAATGTTTTCTACCAAAACCTTGAGTATGTAACATCTCATCAATTATCCCAAAATTTTCTGTGGTAGGCTCCAGCATTACTGCAGCTGCTCCATCACCAAATATTGGACAAGTCTGACGATCTGTATAATCAACAATTGATGACATTTTCTCGGCACCAACAATTATAACCTTCTTATACATTCCTGATTGAATGTACTTTGAGCCAGTAGCCAATGCGAATAAGAATCCTGAACAACCTGCATTTAAATCGAAACTAAATGCGTCATTAATTCCTACTTTATCGCTAATAATATTAGCTGTAGCAGGAAATTGCATGTCAGGAGTTACTGTTGCACAAATCAACAAATCAACGTCCTCAGGAGAAGTATTGGTTTTTTTCAACAGCTCTTCAACTGCTTTAGCTCCCAAATCTGAAGATCCTTTTCCTTCGCCTTTTAGAATTCTTCTTTCCTTAATACCAATACGAGTCATGATCCACTCATCGGTTGTATTAACCATGGTGCTCAATTCCTCATTGGTAAGAACATAGTCTGGGACATAAGCTCCAACACCAGTTATTACTGCATTAATTTTCGACATTCTTCTAGCTTACTTAGTGTTTATCAGATAGATCCGGCGTTCTACATTTACACAGACATAAATTCACAACAAATGAAATAAAGACACAATTAAACGCCAATCAACAAGTTGATTGAAACAATTAGATGCTCCATAATTTGTGAAAAAACTGTATAATAAGCAAAATTGCTCCCAAGTAACACCTGAGGAGCAAATTCACATATTGCGTCTAATCTAAATAATTCAACTCAGATTATGCTGTAACTTGTTTTTCGATAGCCAATTTGCCTCTATAATAACCGCACTCAGGGCAAACAGTGTGATATTTAACAGTTGCTCCACAATTTGAGCAAGATGCTAAAGTAGCTGGAGTTGCTTTAATATGAGTTCTTCTCTTATTTCTTCTCTGCTTCGACGTTCTGTGTTTTGGATGTGCCATTTTTCAACCTATTTAACTAATTATTATCAATCAATTTTCTTAAATCATTCCATCTTGGATCAATGTCTTGTACATCTTTCACCGAATGGTCATTCAATTTTTGAATCATTTCTTCATTACAAGTGCTGTTTCCATCTTCATCTTCGGGATGAACAAAGCTTAAAGGTAAGCTCAGTACAAACAACTCATAGATGTATTGTGCTGTTTCAAGTTTATTTACCGATCCTGAAATCACAATAACATCATCAGCCAACTCCTCATTTTCCTCTCCAAATTTCACGTAAACAGAACTTTCTCCATTCACCTTCATGTTAAATTCCTCGAGACAACGATCACAGGGCACTTTCATTTTACCATCCAATTCAATAATCAATGTCATAACCAAGCTTTTCTTCTCCAGCGTTACTTTCACTGAAGCATCAACTTGATATGCATCTTCTTTTTGAAAATGCTCAAAGAATTCCTGATCAATGGTGAAATTAAATTCATGTTTACCATCATTCAATCCTTTGAAAGGAATCGTATATTTTGTTAGATAATCCACTATATTCTAATAAAACTTTGCAAAAGTATAAAAATTAATCATACGTTTTCATAAATCTCAACATCTTTTTTCTGCAATTTGAATCAATTATTAAACTGAATTACAGTTTCAATGATGAAATTCCGTTGAAAACGGGGGTGCAAAAATAGGTAGTTCTTTGATGGTATCAAAAAAAAAACAGCTATTTGAAAATCAAATGGTTCAATTTAATGGTAAAATAATCCTAAAAACCGCACCACTACCCAATTCTGAGCTAGCAACAAATATTTTTCCGCGGTGATAATTTTCAATAATCCTTTTAGAAAGAGATAATCCAAGCCCCCATCCTCTTTTTTTTGAGGTAAATCCGGGCTTAAAAATGGTTTTAAATTGATTTCTGGCTATCCCTTTTCCTGTATCACTGATATCAATAATCAATTGATTTGCTTTACTTGAAACCAAAAAATTTAATTTCCCCTTCCCTTCCATCGCATCAACCGCATTCTTCGCCAAATTCTCAATTACCCACGAAAACAACTCTTTATTTAATGGAACCATTCCATTGTCAGTATCTGTAAGCTCTATACTGTATTCAACTTTATCGGAAGTTCTCTTTTTTAAGTATCCGACACTACTGTCAAGTACATCAAAAATGTTAGTGAATTTTAAAACAGGTTTCGATCCAATTTTTGAAAAACGTTCGGCAATTACTTCTAACCGATCGACGTCTTTTGCCATTTCTTTAGCTAATTGTGAATCAATTTCGCCAGATTTAATGAGCTCCATCCAAGCCATTAAAGAGCTAATTGGGGTTCCTAACTGATGAGCTGTTTCTTTCGACATTCCAACCCAAACCTGATTCTGTTCGGCCGATTTTGAATACGAAAAAGCCAAATAGGCTATCAAAATAAAAGTGATAATTGCCCCTAATTGCACAAAAGGATACCAAGCCAATCGCTTTAAGAGATTCGAATCATCAAAATAGATGTAGTTTTTACCATTTACAAGCTCTATCTCTATTGAGTGATTATCATCCTTCATATCTTGAAGTTTTTCCTTTAAAACCTCATCTTGATTCCTTTTAGGGAGTGGTATGTTTCTGTAATCAACAACGTTTCCGTTATCATCGACAAGAATGACCGGAATGGTCTCATTTTGTTCCAGAATACGATTAATAAGTGATACATCCTGATCAGGATTTAATTGCAGACTACGCATTCCCTCAGCCCACAATTCAATTTTTTTTCCCTCTTCGTTAGCCAACTTACCCACCAGATTATTGGTGTACAGAATAGAGCATAAAACAATTATTATGGCGATCAGTAAAAAATATAATTTCCAATGACGGTTTTTTAGATAGATATCCAAGATTTTCGAGTTCTAAGGTTTCAACATAAAGATAACGACAAATCTTTTGATTTCTTATCCAAATAAAATTACTTCTTTAAGTTTGAGTAGAATTCAAGGATGGCTTTTGCATTTTCCTTAGGATCGTCCTTTTCAAGTGCTATCGAATAAATTGTTTGCCCTTTTCGCTTTTGCTGACCGTGAAGATACGCTTTGTCGTAGTAGGTTAATGTAATATCTGCCACAGTGTGAAAATCACCATTATCAAGACTTTCAATTGCATTCTTAACATTCAAACCACCCAATCGTTTCTCTATTTTTAAAACCAGTTCTTTTAAAACAGCGATATCAAAACAGGCATATTCTTTGACCAACCTCTTGATTCGCTCCTCTTTGGGAATATCCATACTAACCACATCAGCATTTCTCATTCGAAGAAACAAAACCTCATTAATCCGCACGGATCCAACCGAGTTGCTTTCATCTTCAATCCAAATGGGACGAGAATAATCAAATTCAGACCATTTTTGAGCTAATTCATTTTCAAAATTCTCACTTGTTGGCTGATTAGCTTGTCCCAAAGCGCCAAATACTGATCCTTTATGGTTGGCAACACCTTCCAAATCAAGAACCTGATGTCCCATTCCCATCATTTCATGCAAAACCTCCGTTTTACCACTGCCGGTCATTCCACCCAAAATGATTATTTCCGCTTTATCGGCAAATCGTTCCCGGTTGTATGTCCTGTAGGCCTTATATCCTCCTTTTAACAGATAAACGGTGAATCCTGCAGTCTCGAACAGCCAAGCCATACTTCCACTTCGCATTCCGCCTCTCCAGCAATGTATCAGTATTTCTTTCTCTGGAGCAATTTTTTTTGCTTTTCCTACAAATCGAGCCAATTTTGGCCCTACCAATTCTAAGCCCAATAAAACGGCTGAATCCTTGCCTGCCCTCTTGTATTTAGTTCCAACAACAACTCTTTCCTCATTCGAGAAAATTGGAAGATTACGAGCTCCGGGAATATGTCCGGCATCAAATTCTGCAGCAGTTCGAACATCAACCATGGGTAAAGTTTTACCCATTTCAAGAAATTCTTTAGGATCAAGTATTGTAGCCATTTCTTCGTTTTATATCAATAAAAATAGCACGTAGTAAGTTACGTGCTTGTATGTTTAAATTATTAGTCCAACTATCCTTCAAGAAAATCTCCAAGAATTGAGCTGGCACCTTTTCTTCGATTATCGCCTCTGGGAGCAATTGCCTTCACTAATTTACGAATTGGCATAGATTGTAACCAAACTTTCCCAGTACCTCTTAATGTTGCTAAGAATATCCCTTCCCCGCCAAAGATCATTGATTTTAGTCCTCCGGCCTTTTCAACTGAAAAATCGATTCCCTCTTCAAATGCAACAACACAACCAGTATCCACGCGAAGTGTTTGATTAACTAATACTTTTTCAATAACCGTTCCTCCAGCATGAACAAAGGCTTTACCATCTCCTTGAAGTTTCTGAAGAATGAATCCTTCGCCACCAAATAGTGCCGCTCCTAATTTTTTATTAAAGGCAATACTCACTTTCGTTCCCAAAGCAGCACATAAAAACCCATCTTTCTGAACAATTAATGAACCTCCTGATTTACTCAAATCGATAGGCATAATTGTTCCTGGATATGGTGCTGCAAATCCAACTCTGGACTTTCCTGATCCTTTATGGGTAAAATGAGTTAGAAACAAAGATTCACCAGTTATCATGCGAGATCCTGCCGACACAAGCTTACTGAACATGCCCTTCTCTGGTTCGGAACCATCACCCATTTTAGTTTCAAAAGTGATGCCTTCTTCCATGTAAGACATGGCTCCAGCCTCCGCAATAACTGTTTCGTTGGAATCCAATTCAATTTCAACTAATTGAATGTCGTCCCCGAATATCTTGTAGTCAATTTCGTGTGATTTCATTTTTTCAATGATGAGTTATTAATTAAGAATTATTTAGATGAATAGCTACACTACCAACATCCAAGCAAGTTACAAAAACAACTTAAGCTCCCTGCAATCATCATTTAAATTCTGAATCTGTAAGTTGCTATATTCTGTATTTGCTATTCTCATCCTCCATGATCATCCCCAAATAACTTTCATACCTGGTGATGCAAATTTCTCCTATTTCAACTGCGGCTTTTACAGCACATTTTGGTTCATGCACATGAGTACAATTATTGAATTGACAATTCGCTGAAGTCTTGAATATTTCAGGAAAAAAGTGTGACATCTCTTCCTTTTCCATATCAATAGTTCCAAAACCTCTAATCCCTGGAGTATCAATAATATAACCACCGAAATCCAATTCAAACATTTCAGAGAAAGTTGTAGTATGTTTTCCTTGAGAGTGAGCTTCAGAAATTTCGCCGGTTTTTAAGTCCAAACCAGGCTGTATCGCATTTATTAAAGTCGATTTCCCAACACCTGAATGTCCCGACAGTAAATTTATTTTACCTTTTAAGGCTTCTCTGATGATATCCAAATGAGTGCCCTGTTTGGCCGAAATTTCGAAACATTTGTAGCCTATTTTTTCGTAAGTGAATTTCAATTCACCCAAGCGCGTCAGATCATTTGGGCGGTATCTGTCAATTTTATTAAAAATAAGATTGACCGGTATTCGATATGCCTCTGCTGCAGCTAAAAAACGATCGATAAAAGTTGTAGTTGTTAAAGGATAATTAACCGTGACAATCAAAAATGCCTGATCGATATTCGCAGCAATTATCTGACTGTGTTTTGATAAGTTGGATGATTTTCGGATGATGTAATTCTTCCGATCATGTATCTTCACAATTACATTCGCCTCATTTTCCTCTTGAAAATCCACTTTATCCCCAACTGATATTGGATTGGTTGTGCGAATTCCATCCATTCTAAACCGCCCTTTTATACGGCAATTATGAATTACACCATCGTTGGATTTAACGGTATACCAACTTCCTGTCGACTTGATTATTAATCCTTCTTTCAATGTTCTTCTTTTTATTACAAAAGTAGTTGATTTCAGGCAATTTTAGGCAATGCAATTGCATTTTCTGATTTTTTAACAAATCTCTTATCTAAAATTACACTTTCCGCTTTTTTCTTTCTTTATCTTTATTCTCTTCAAATAAAAATATACGCTATGCGAAAAATTATAAGTTACAATGTAAATGGAATTCGAGCTGCCTTAGGAAAAGATTTTATTGGCTGGTTAAAGCAGGAAGATCCAGATATTCTTTTAATTCAGGAAACTAAGGCACAACCGGAGCAGATAGAAACCCACCTTTTTGAGGAATTAGGCTATCATTGTTACTGGTTTTCGGCAGAAAAAAAGGGATATAGTGGAGTTGGCATCCTGACTAAAGAAAAACCAGACAAGGTGGTTATTGGTGTTGACAATCCAAAATATGATGTTGAAGGAAGATCGATTAGAGCCGATTTTGGCGATGTTTCAGTTTTTAGCACATATCATCCATCGGGAACCGTAGGTGGCCCAAGACAAGATTACAAAATGGAATGGCTGGCCTATTTTCAGGAATACATTACTGAGTTAAAAAAAGAAAGACCTAATTTAATTATTGGTGGCGATTACAACATCTGCCACAAAGAAATCGATATCAGTAAGCCAGAAAAGAAAAAAGGGGTTTCTGGTTTTCTGCCTGAAGAAAGAGAATGGGTAAGTCAATTTATAGAGAGTGGATTTATAGACAGTTTTAGAGAGTTTGATCTGTCACCAGATAAATACAGTTGGTGGAGCTACAGAGCAGGTTCCCGAGGAAAGAATTTAGGTTGGAGGCTGGATTATCACATGGTGAGTGAACCGCTTAGAAACCAATTAAAAGGAGGATCTATTCTTGCTGATGTTATTCACTCAGACCACTGTCCTATTGTTGTTGAAGTGGATTTTTAATATCCTGAAAAAATATAAGCATCCCGAGAAGACTACCTTTTCGGGATTTTTATTTTTTACCACATACTTAAGAGCTGAACACAAACCATTAACAGCACCATTGCAATAGGATAAACGGTTGCATATGCAATTGATGGTGCTGCAGAATCAGTCATACCATCAACAGCAGCCAAACCGGGTGTACTCGTCATGCTTCCGGTAAGCGTTCCCAATAAATTCAGGACATTCATTTTCAGAACAAAATGCCCTATTAGTGTGGTAATGATCATAGGCAATAATGTGATTCCTATCCCCAGCGAAAATAATGTAAATCCAGACTCTTTGAATGTTTCTACTAAGTGTGAGCCTGCGCTTGTTCCTACAACTGCAAGAAACATCAGCAATCCTAACTGACGTAACAATTGATTGGATGATCCGGACATGGTCCATAAAATTGGACCGGTCTTGCCAATTCTACTCAAAACTAAAGCAACGATTAAAACACCACCAGTTAATCCCAAGCTAAATGTAAAATCATCCGTAAAGGATATTTTTAATTTTCCCACTAAAACACCAAGTACAATTCCTGCTGCAATGGGCAAGAAATCTGTATCTGACAACTTTTTACTATCGTTACCAAACAGGTGACGAATATTATTAATATTTCCCTTTCCACATGCCACAACTAACTTATCTCCAAATCGAATTTCTGATTTGTCGCTTGCGACAATATTAATTCCAGCTCTTCTAATTCTAGTAACCCGCGCATTGTAATTCGCTAAAACATTTAATTGACCTAGTGTTTTATTAACCACCTGTTTGTTGGTAACCAGAATGGACTCAATCACATAATCACTGCTAAGCGGGATTTCCACGCTTGTTTCTTCCCCAATTAGAATCCTGGCCTTTTCAATCGCCTGTTCACCACCTATTATTCTAACAATATCTCCCTTCTCAAGAATTGTTGTAGGCAAAGGAACGATGGTTTCCCCATTGTGCATTATTCTTGAAATATTGGCTTGAGTCATTGAACGAATCTTCAACTCTTTGATGCTTTTCCCAACAATATTTTCATTCTCAACAAGCAGATTCTTATTCACTATTTCGGGATGTTGTTGCAAAACCTCTTCTTCCAATTTCGCGGCTTCTTTTTGAATATCAACTCCAACTAACTTAGGATACAATCGTACAAATAAAATCACAGCAATTACACCAAAAGGATAAGCGATACCATAGCCTATGGAAGCTAATGGTGATTGA
Source organism: Labilibaculum antarcticum (assembly GCF_002356295.1). Classification (NCBI taxonomy): domain Bacteria; kingdom Pseudomonadati; phylum Bacteroidota; class Bacteroidia; order Marinilabiliales; family Marinifilaceae; genus Labilibaculum; species Labilibaculum antarcticum. The sequence goes on from NZ_AP018042.1 coordinate 2,287,447, forward strand.
GTACTTTCAATTGCCGCAGCCAAACCTGGTGTGCTGGTTAATGACCCAGTAAGCAGACCTATCGCAATATTCATATCAATTTGAAAAAACACAACCACCAGAAGTGTAATAAGCGAAGCACTTCCCACCAAAATTAAGGCAAGTATAATCAACTCTCTCCCATTCTTTTTAAACGATTCAAAAAAACCAGGTCCAGCCTGAATTCCAATAGTAAAAATAAATATTGTTAAGCCTATTTTCTGGATATCAATTGGAATTGTGATCCCGTAATGCCCGAATACCAGAGCAACGAAAATGACTGCAGAAACATCAAGAGATATCCCTTTTATTTTAATATTTCCGACAATAAAACCAATTGCAACAATTAGGAATAGAACAAAATAACTAGATGATAATAAATCCATTAACAATGGTTTTGTGAAAAATGCGCTTTTATTTATAAGAGCACAAAGGTAAAAATTCAAATTTAAAAAAAGCGATTGAAAGTATTTCAACCGCTTTAAATATATTTTCTGAAATTTATTTCAACAAGAAATTAAAATCATCGTTTGGCCTCAATTCGTATGCTTCAACACCATTTTTGAATATTCGACAGTTGTGTTTTCCAATCAAATCAATTTCTCCATTTTCGACCAGGAACATGCTTCCCTCGCGTAAGCCAGCAACATACAAGTCTGGATTAACGACCATAAATTCATTGATCCGATCTTCTCTAGTCTCTCCTCCGTGACCATCGGGATTTTTATCCAAATAGTGAGGATTAATCTGAAATGGAATTAAATTTAGCGCATCAAATCCCAGAGGATCGATAATTGGCATATCATTAGTGGTTTTAATTGTTGGACATGCCAAATTTGAGCCTGCACTCCACCCTATAAATGGTGTGTTATCACCAATCACTTTCTTACGGATTACCTCAGTGAGGTTATTTTTATGAATCCAATGAAGCAGGTTCCAAGTACTTCCACCACCCACAATAATTGCTTCTGCTTCTTCAACAGCTTTAACCGGATCTTCAAAATGATGAATCGAAACAACATCATGTCCCACTTCATTCAACTTAGCCTTTACCTTGGCTTCGTAATCGGCGAAAGAAAAAGTTACTCCTGCATAAGGAATGAATAACGCTTTAACCGGCTTATCGCCTAAAAAATCTTTAATGTTATTTTTTGGATAGTCTAAGTATTCCTCTCCCGCCATTGTGGAGTTACTAATCAATAATAATCTCATTTATGTAGAATTTAGTTTAAGTAGATGTGAATTATCTGACCTAAATTTAGCTATTTACCACTGAAATTAAAGTCTCTTTGTTCACAAATTCGCTAAATTTCTTATCACTCATTGGCCTTCTAGGAATTATAAAAGAAAACGTACTTCCTTTATCTACTTCGCTTTCAACCATCATTTCTCCATGATTTTTCACTAAAAAATCTCTACACAAAGTGATGCCCAAGCCTGTACCTTTCTCATTAGCAGTGCCATCAGTTGTTTTACCTTCGTAAATATTCTCAATCTGTTCTGGCATCATTCCAATACCGTTATCGATTACAGAAATTTTAACAAAGTATTCTCCTATTTCCGATTTAACTTCAATAAGTCCTCCCTTATTGGTAAATTTAATGGCATTTGAGAGCAGATTACGAACAACAGTATTGATCATGTTCCAATCGATATACACTTCGACTGAAGGATTGACGGTCGCTATTAGACTAATGGATTTGATTTTGGCTAACTCTGCTGATAAATTTATATTTGAGCTGATTATCGAGCTTGCATCAACCATTTGCAAGTTAGCAGATATGGTAGATGTTTGATTTTTCGCCCAAAACAGTAAATTTTCAAGCAATTCAAATGAATTATCAGCAGAATGAAACAAAGATTGAAGAAACTCGGTCTTATCTTCTTCCGATAGATCCAATTCTTCATCGGTAAGCATCATTCGCAATCCATTACTGATGTTTCCAATTGCACCACGTAAATCATGAGCAATTAGGGAGAACATTTTATCCTTAGTTTCATTGGCGGTTCTAAGCTTATCTTCACTTACCTTAAGTCTTTTCATAGCTCCAATCAATTCTTCCTGGTGCTGACTTACCAGACGATTTCTTAGGTATAAAAGTTCATTGTCTTTCAGATTATTTCGGTATCGAAACGTGAGAAGAAATATCACAACCAGTAAAAGAAGCAATATGAGTAAACCAATTGTATATTGACGGTTTATTTCCAACTGCTGTGTTTGATTTTCCGCACGAAGTATCTGATTTTCCTGATTTTTAATATCTTCAATATGTCTTGAATCCAAATCATCAATTTTATTTGACAATTGTTCCGAGGAAATAGAATCCTGATATGCCTGAAGATTCTCATAAGCATTTACTGAACTTCTATAATCGCCAAGCTTTGTATAGTATAGAGAAAGATATTTGTAATAATCCCGAAGTAACCTTTTCGATTTTAACTGCTTAGCTATAAGGTATCCTTTGTCAAGATGATGCCTGGCTTTGGTAAGATCATTATGATGAAGATATAATTCGCACATATTCAGCTCAAAAACCCCAGTCTTATGATTTGGGCCATTCGTTTTGTAATAATCTACTGCCTCACGATAAGTTCGAATTGCCTTTAGAGTATCTCCCATTTCAGTATATAAACTTCCAATATCATTTAAAAGTTCCCCAACCACAGCTCTGTGCGAAATCTCTTTGCCAAGATCCAATCCTTTTTGTAAATACTCAATAGCTTTATCATAATTTCTGATCGCCTGATAGTAAACCCCAAAGGAATTGAAACATCTGGCAAGGCCTACTTTATCATTTAATTTCTCATAAATTTTATTGGCTTCCTGAGTGTAGTCGTATGTTTTGCCAATTTTTCCGGATTGGTAGTAAACGGTAGCCAATTTTTGGCTTATATCAGCAAGCTCTTTTTCGTAGTCATGATTTTTTGCAAAGCGATATGCTTTCAATAAATAATCCAAGGAGTTATCATACTGATTATCAACATAGTAAGCCGTCCCCAAATAATACATTGCTTTAACAACCTCCTTATCGTATTCGAGACTTTGAGCTGTTGCCAAAGCCCGACCTCCCATCTCAATCGATTTTGCAGGTTCGGTATCCCAGTAAGCCCGACTCAACTCCAGTAAAGTCTCCAATTTTTCCTGACCAGACACTTTTGTATAGCGATTATTTAAGCTATCCAGATTTGTCTGAAAGTCAGCAAAAGCAGGCAGGCTGATCAATATTGGAAAAAAATAAATTAATAGCTGGAACTTTATTTTCATGCCATAAATATAATACTTTATACTACATAATTCAATCTTCGTCAAAATATCTAATGCATGGACAATAAAAATACCGGACTCTTTTAAAATCCGGCATAATAATATTTATCGATTAGTAAGGTTCAAAAACTCACTAGAGTAATTCCAACTGTAAAAGGAACTAATTCCGGACCGTCATTTTTCTCGAAAAAATCAGTTAAACCATAGGTCGCAAAAAAGTTTAAAGAACGATAACCTATACGTGCATGTGCTGCGTAACGAAGAGTTTTCAAGTTGAAATCATCGTGATCTTTATCTTTGTGTGTATTCCCATTCAACCTATACTTCACTTTTGTATGAGAACCAACACGTAATCCACCCACTACTCCGGCAGACATGTGCACCCTTCTTGATTTATATTTCACTGGAATTTGAAATTCCAACAGCAAGGGAACGGTAAGGTACAAACTTGTTAATTTGCTTTTTTTAATGCTCCAGTGGGGATCGAAGGAAATTGGTTGAACCATTCCGGAGCCATCATTCCCTAATGTTATATTTTGATCGAAACGATAATTATTCCATTCCAATCCCATACCAGTTACCAAACCAATTGTATTTCTTTCCTTTTGCAAACTAATATCGTACTGTAGAAAATTTACGTTAACGGCAAGTGACTTGGCCATATCCAAATCCATAAAGCCCTCTTGGTTCGGATCCGCATATCCACTATAATCCTCATCGGCAAAACCATTTACACCCATTTCGAAACCAGCCCAATGCCCACGAAAGTCCCCCTCCTCTTCCATAAAAAATTTATCCTGATTTGCATCCCAAGGATGTACTTTCTGAATTCGAATTCGGGTGCCATGCCAACCATCAATTATATTGATTTGCTTGCCTCCCAATCGGATTTTCGTAGTGTCTCTGTCCTCTTCAAAACCTACTTTACCAATCTTACCTATTTTAGCTTTTATGCCTTTATCGTCCTCAACAACCTTCACTAAGTCTTTTTTCATAAACTTTACCTTTGTGGTATCAGCTTGGGTTTCCCATGATTTAGTGTTGAATTTATCTTTAGTTTCTGATTTCTTTTTTTTGTTCGACCAAGAATCTTCAATCAAAACTTTCTTTTTAAGGCTATCTGTTTTTAGGGTATCAACAGCTTCCTGAGCGTTAACTCCGAATACAAGCACAATGGACATGCATAGTAAAAATATCTTTTTCATAACTGTATATTTATCTTATTTCTAAGGGTAAGACGAAGTGATTGAGGAATAGTTACAGGCTTATTTAATTGTTTTTGAAAAACCAATACCTGCGGTATTAAAATCTAAACGTGTTTTCTCTGTTTTCGAATCGTATTTCTGCTCAAATTGAACATCTTTCCCTGCAATTTCACTCAGTTTATCCACGCCATATTTGGCAATGGCAAATAAAACTGATGTTTGAGCTTTCTTTTCAGGGATACTTGATTTCCAAGACATTCCTAACTGTGCCAATCCATTATTTTGTAGGTTAACCTCTGTCTTCTTATCTTTTGGAATGTCTATTTCCATTGCCGGATTAGCAGAATTAGCGATGGCAACGAATTCAGTACTTAATGAAATGTCTAAAGGCGTAATTCGCTCTACAACTTCATCTAGATCTTGGATTTTAGCTTCATTCACCGGTGTATCAATTATTTCTTTTTGCCCATCCTTCAATGAAGTTTTCGCCTCTGTTTGAACAACTTTCTGTTCGGGTTTTATAAGCACTCCAACAGGAAGGCTGCCTTCAGGTATCTCTTTACGTTCCGTAATTACTGTTTCAACTTTAGCCGTTATCTTCTCTTCATTGGAATAATCACCTTTGAATTGATACAAGATACTCCAAAGAGAAAAAACCAAAATAATTAACGCCGCCACTCCCACTCTGGAAAAATACCACCAAAAAGCAACTTTACGAGAACTTCTTTTCAACTTGTTTTTATCCCTAAAAACAAGATTAGTATCTGCAAGTAATATGGTTTTATTATAGACTTCACTCTCTTTTTTGAAGGATTCGTTTTTATCCAGAAATGCATCAAAAGCACTTTCATCACCCACGAGTAAATCACCTTCCAAACGAGCAATGCAGAAATCATCAAAACTTTCACGAAAAGGGATTTCTTTTAGAGATTCGGAATCCGCTAAAATAGTATCTTTCGAAAGAACAGGACATTCCATCTCCTCCAGCTCTGCTTTAAGATCTGGATTTTTGGTCAGAAAATCTTCCAGAACGATGCCTTGAAGGGAACTTAATGTCCCTTCCAAGTAATCAAGGAAGAATTCCTCGTAGTTATGTCGGGTTATTTCCTTCATTTCCTAATCCTTTATATTATTGATTCAATACTACCAATGTAATTTTTCAAATGCTTACGAGCCCGATAAATGTAAACTTTCACCTGCGACTCAGTTAAATCAGTAATTTTTGCAATTTCCGTATAAGAGTACCCTTCATAATCACGCAATAAAATGACCGATCGTTGTACATCAGATAATCTTTTCAATGCCTCATCAAGAATTTCACTTAAATCTGAATAATGCTCCGAATGTGAATAATCCATAACATCCACATTCTCAAAATCTTCTTTTCGTTTCTCTCGTCTGATCAAATCTATCATAGTATGATAAGCCGTTGTGTACAGATAAGATTTTACTTTCATAAAATTTACGTTATCAACATTTCGCCACAATTTCTCGAAACTATCCTGCACAATATCCCTCGCTTTATCCTCATCTCTAATGTTTTTGAGGATAAAACGAAACATCCCATCAGCATGCTGATCTACGCTTATGTTGTATTCGTTCAGGTTCATATATAGTAGCAATCAAATTTAAGACGCTTAGCCCTAAATAAAAGTTACAGCCATTTTTTTATTATCTTCGATTTTGAAACCATTTAAAGTCCATCTACAAGTAATATTTTTCTCCGGAGAGCTCAAAACCCTATTCTTAATAAATGACTAAAATTAAAATATCAATTGACATGAGAAAAATATTTTTTGCTTTGTCCGCATTTTCTATCCTGATTTCGTCCTGTTCTCAAAATTTGGATTCAAAAAAACAGAAAAACAATCCGAATGAACATTTGGTGATGGCAACGCTATGGTTTCAAAGAGCTTCGGAGTGCCGAGCATTGTATTATCAGGCATTTAATATGGCTAAACTTTCATTGGATAAACAATTATCTGCCGATAGTGATAAATCCAAACCAAAAGCTGTTGTTGTTGATATTGACGAAACCGTTTTAGACAACAGTCCTTTTGAAACCAACTCGATTCGTACTGGCAAAAGCCTTACCAGTAAGGCCTGGAAAGAATGGACCGATATGGCAAAAGCCTCCCCAACACCTGGATCTCTGGAGTTTTTGAAATATGCCGAATCCAAAGGTGTTGAAACCTTTTATATATCCAATCGCGACACATCTGCTTTGCTTAAAACAATCGAGAACCTTAAAAATTTGGGCTTCCCCTTTGCTGATAAGAATCATGTATTGTTAAAATCGGAAACAGGAATAAAAACAATTCGCAGAAATAAAGTTCTTGAAACTCATGATATTTTGATTCTTGCGGGAGATAACTTAGGTGATTTTGATGAATTTTTGCAAGATCGGTCTACTGATTTTGGATTTTCAAAAGTAGATCAGATGAAGGCACAATTCGGTGAGCGCTTTATTGTACTTCCCAATCCGATGTACGGTTCATGGGAAAAAGAAGTGATGAAAAGTGATGAAAAATTAAATCCCTCTGAAAAAGAAAATCTACGTAAGAAACAATTAATTGGATATGAAGAATTGAAATAAGATGAAATCCCGATAAAATTTCGGGATTTCTTTTTGGCAGGAGATATATCTCCACGAAAAATAAAATTATCTTTGTAAAAAATTCAACCGAACAAGTTCCTGATATACATGGCGCAATTTAATTCACACGATGCACTTGTGAACAAGACTCCTTTACATGATTCATTGATAATATCAGGCAATGAATTTAAGGATTCCAGCACTTTGCAAATCACTAAGCAAATCACAGTAAATAAAGATACTAGAGCCTTTATCAGTCCACTAATTCCCACTTGGTCTGATTGCATCTTGTTTCCTGATTCTATACCCGCACCTATAAAAAACAGCACAGTTCAAGTTATCCGAGGTGAAAAAGGAATAAAAATCGCCTCATATAATAGCGATTGGATGGCTGGCGTGCTATTATTTGCATTAATTTTATTGGCGGTGCTAAGATTCTCATTTAGCAAGTTTCTTTTTCGTGTATTCGATTCAATGATCAACTATCAAACCTCTTCCAATCTTTTCTTAGAAAAAAACATGAGAAATTTACGAGGTTCAATATTCCTCAACCTCTTGTTTTATGTGAATTTAGCCTTGTTTATTGTTCAGTATTTTGTTTATATTCTCTCATTAAACAAAACTCACAACAATATTGTGTTTTTCCTATACTGCTTTGCCGGTTTAGTGACCTTGTATAGCAGTAAATTAATCTTTATTAGGTTTATTGGGTACGTTTTTAACGGAATTAAGGAGAGTAAAGAGTATTTACACACTGTTTCTATCTACAATAAAAACCTGGGCGTAATTCTGTTACCTATTACGCTTAGTGTACCATATATGGCGCAACACGCTACACCTTTGTTACTAAATGGCGGCTTAATTCTAACTCTTATTTTTTATGTTTTTCGACTAATTAGAGGAGTTAAAATATTATTTCGCCAACATGTTTCAATATTTTATATGATTTTGTACCTTTGTGCTCTGGAAATTTTGCCCTTGCTAATGATTTACAAACTGTTGTATTTATTAGTATAGGTCGGTTAACAAATTGTTGAACTAAACTCTACTATTTTGAAAATCAAGACGATCCTGGTTTCACAACCAAAACCACAAACTGAAAAGTCCCCGTATTTTGATTTGGCCGAAAAATATAATTTAAAAATTGATTTTCGTCCATTTATTCAAGTTGAAGGAATTTCAGCCAAGGAGTTTAGACAAGAAAGAATTAATGTACTGGATCACACTGCTGTAATATTTACAAATCGTACGGCAATTGATCATTTCTTTAGAATTTGTCAAGAACTAAGAATAACCGTACCTGATGACATGAAGTACTTTTGTGTCTCTGAATCAACTGCTTTCTATCTTCAGAAATACATTGTTTATCGTAAAAGAAAAATCTTCTTTGGCGAGAAACGATTTGAAGATTTAATAGAAATAATATTGAAGCACAAAGGAGAAACGTATTTGGTTCCTCTTTCAGACATTCACAAACAATCCATTCCTGAATTGCTTACTAAGAATAAAATCAAATATTCAAAAGCAATTTTATATCGTACCGTTAGTAGCGACTTGTCTGATTTGGCTCATGTTAATTATGATGTTTTAGCTTTTTTCAGCCCTTCTGGAATTGCATCTTTGCTTCAGAATTTTCCTGAATTTAAACAAAACAATACTCTAATTGCAGCATTTGGACCTTCAACATCAGAGGCTGTTACATTAAATAACTTACGACTTGATATTCTAGCTCCAATGCCTCAAGCTCCGTCTATGACAATGGCTCTTGATCAGTTCATTAAGAAATATAACAAGGAGAATAAATAAATTATATCTTTGAAAATATAATAGAACAAGGAAAGGGGAAATTATTCCCCTTTTTTTGTCGATTTTTGTAATTATGGAAGAATTGAATCGCTTCACATTTAAAAAGGCGGAAAGACTGACTCACAAAATCCTTATCGGAAAGCTTTTTTCAGAAGGTAAAGGATTTATTTGTTACCCGTTTCGAATTGTCTGGAAAGAAGCGAATCTCAATTCCGAATATCCTGCACAAGTTGCCATAACAGTATCAAAACGAAGTTTTAAAAAAGCAGTTACCCGGAATTTGTTAAAAAGACGAATTCGTGAGATTTACCGACTCAACAAAACAGAATTCTATAGTGAATTAGAGATCATAAATGTAAGACTTGCTTTTATGATCGTATATTTGCCAAAAACGATACTCAAAACTTCCGAAATGGAAGACAAGTTGATTAAAGCCCTTAAAAGATTACCGAAAGAATATGAAAAGCATTCTCAACTTTCTGAAAAAGACGATTCTGTTCATCATGATACTTCCAATTAGGTTTTATCAATATGTAATTTCACCTTTAACGCCTTCTGCCTGCAGGTACACTCCCACCTGCTCCTCATATGCCATTCAGGCTCTAAAAAAACACGGTCCTTTTAAAGGAAGCTACCTTGCGATTAAAAGAATCTTTTCATGCAATCCCTGGGGTGGACATGGTCACGATCCTGTTCCATAGATACGCTTTCATAAAAAAATCAATTCCCCTCTTGTATTTAGAACTATTCTTAATAAATTGCCGTATAATCATATTCGTACATTTATTATTTCCTCTTCTCATTGAATTCGAGTGCTGTAGGGTTAACAAATGTTAAAGTCAATTGTTTTAAAAAGGGAATAATTATATTTGTTTCAACCTACATATTATTTTTCTTCTTTGAATTTGTAAATTCGTGGGGTTGGGGATAGCAAAAGCTAGGCTGCGGGGAGAATTAATTTAACATATCATTTTAAACAAAAACATATGAAGCTTCGAAAAAAATCGGGAGCCATCTGGTTACTTGCTGTTTTACTTTTTTGTAGTGCAGCTTTCTGGGGGTTTAGCAGGGATGAAAGAAATTTTGAAATCAGCAAAAACTTAAATATTTACTATACTTTATTTAGAGAGCTGAATCTATTTTATGTAGACGAAATTGATCCTGGTGACTTGGTGAAAAAGAGCATGGATGCCATGTTGACTACACTTGATCCTTACACAACTTACATTTCCGAAGCTGAAATTGAAGACTTCAAGTTAATGACAACAGGTGAATATGCCGGTATTGGTTCATTAATCAGCAAACACAAAGACGAAGTTATTATTGCTGAACCTTACGAGGGATTTCCTGCATTTAAAGCTGGTTTAAAAGCTGGAGATGTATTACTTGAAATTAATGGTATATCGGTATTGAAAAAGACTACTGATGATGTAAGTAGTCTGCTAAAAGGACAACCTAATGTTCCTCTTACAATTAAAATAAAACGACCGGGTACTGACAAAACCATGGAGAAAAAACTGGTGCGCGAAAACATTCAGTTAAAAGCAGTTCCTTACTATGGAATGGTTTCTGATTCTATTGGCTACATTCTTTTAAACCAGTTTACAGATAAAGCTGCCGGAGAAATTAAAGTGGCTTTAAAAGATCTAAAAGAACAAAATGCAAAGTCGATTGTATTGGATTTAAGAAGTAATCCGGGTGGATTATTAGATCAGGCAATTGAAATTGTTAACCTTTTTGTAGAGAAAGGTGAAGCTATTGTAAATACTAAAGGGAAAGTTTCACAATGGGACAAGTCTTACAAAGCAACTAAAACACCTTTTGATGCCCAAATTCCAATTGCTGTTTTGGTAAACAGAGGGTCGGCATCGGCATCGGAAATTGTTTCGGGCGCAATTCAGGATCTCGACAGAGGCGTTGTAATTGGACAAAGAACCTTTGGTAAAGGCTTAGTTCAAACAACCAGAAATCTTACCTATAACGCAAAATTAAAGGTAACTACGGCGAAGTATTACATTCCTAGCGGAAGATGTATTCAAGCTCTTGATTACAGCAACAGAAATGAAGATGGCAGCGTTGGAAAAATTGCAGATTCTCTAATCACCGAGTTTCATACAAAAAATGGTCGTTCGGTTTTTGATGGCGGAGGAGTTCTTCCCGATCTAAAAATTGAGTCGGAAAGATACAGTAGCTTAACGATCAACTTGATTCGTAATTTTATGGTCTTCGATTACGCTACTCTGTATGCAAATACAAATGATAACATATCTGGTTCAAAGGAATTCAAAATCTCAGATCAAGAGTTTGATAAGTTTACTAAATTCATTAAGGAACAGAAATTTAAGTACGAATCGGAAAGTACCGAAATTCTTGATGCGTTAAAAAAAGCAGCAAAAGAAGAAAAATACTTTGACATATCAGAGGATGAATTTGAGGCACTTGCATTAAAGCTTACACCTGATTTGGATCGCGATTTAACTCGTTTTAAAGACGAGATTAGTGATTTATTAGCTCACGAAATTATTAAACGGTATTACTACCAAAAAGGGGGTATCGAATACAGTTTACAAGAAGATCCAACTCTTTTAAAAGCCATTGAAGTTCTTGAAAATAAAACGGAATACTTAGGTATTTTAGATGGTAGTATCGGCTTGCATGCTTTAAATAAGTAAAAGCAATACACTTAAAATCCACAACTAAATTGATATTAGAAAAGCTCATTTCTTCGCATGAAGAAATGAGCTTTTTATTTGCATGACATTTTATATTTATTGTACTACCAAAGATTCTTTAACTTGTTTTCTGTAGGTTCGTCCGATATTTAATTGGATATCATCCACTAAAATATGATCGTAAGAAAAACTCTTAAGCCAATCTTTATTAATGATAAATGAACGATGAATCCGTAAAAAACTATCAGGCAATATATCTTCCAAACTACTGATTTTTTCTTTCGTTTTAATTTTCTCAGTACTGGTATGAATATGTACATAGTCGGCTAAACTCTCAATATATTTGATATCTGAAAACTTAATTTTAATTGTTTTCCGATTGGATATAATCTCCAGGTAGGCTTGTTTCAATTTTTCTTTTTCAAACAGAAACTCTTGAATAACTTGCTGTTTTTCCCTAATCTGCCGACTCATTAAGAGAAAGGAGCCAATAAATACCATTAAATAAAGTAGGGCGGCCAAGAGAAATGTATTTGAGGCATTTGGCCCAAGATTTCCAAAGTTAAAATTCCCCAAATATATAAAAGAAAACATCAGTACGATAGTCTCCAAATACATAGATACCACCGCCGTATAAAATGAATACAAACCAAACCTCACATATTTCTTTTGCATGTAATATCGCGGAACAAGAAAATAATTAAAGAAATACGAGGTGCCAAGGACAATTGGTAACAACATACTTATGAAGAAAAATGCGGCTACATTGTTTCCCCATGACAATCCAAAAACCAGCGTTAAAATAAGAAGAACAAAAATCCAGTAAAAAATATGATAGTATGGATTTGACGATTTTTTAATCATTTGTAAATACTTGATTATTGTTTATAGAACTAAGTACTGCTTCGCTTAGGGCAAGATAAAACTTGCTTGCTCGAGAAATTTTCAACTAATTTAGCATAGAAAATAAAGATATCTAAACAAAGTCGATAAACGACAGGTATAGAACCCTATTCGACCTTGCCTGAAAACTACTGATCACCTTACTTTGGAGGTATTAGTATTAATCTTAAAAAGTAAAAATATGAAAGACATGTTTTTTATGGGTGGTCCTATCTTTATGGGTATCCTTAGCCTACTTCTTATTGCTATGGTATCGTGGATTGCTTATCATTTTATTGGTGTTCTATTTTCCAAAAATACAATATTGGAACAAACACTTCGAAAAGTAGGGTATGGAAAATCAATCGGTTTATTTGCCCTGATAATTGGCATACTTGGACAGCTGCTTGGATTATTCAATGCGTTTTCGGTAATAGAACAAGCTGGCAATATTTCTCCAAGTGTGATTTATGGCGGAATAAAAGTTTCAATGATCCCCACATTTTATGGAATCATTATTTACCTCCTCTCTATCCTATTGTGGTTTGTTGCCAGTATTTTAATTGAAAAAAAACTAGAAAAGCAGGCGATTTTGTAACAAAAAAAGCTCATTCTTGTTGCAAGAATGAGCTTTTTATTTGCATGACAGTAAATATTTAGTGTACTCCCAAGGAGTCTTTAACTTGTTTTCGATAAGTTCGTCCGATATTTAATTGGATATGATCTACTTAAACCTGATTGTAATAAAATCTCTTTATTAATGATAAAGGAACGATGAATCCGTAAAAAACGGACAAAATTTACTTACTCCCTTTTTCAGTAAACCCTAGCTAGGGGTAACTGATGGTATTTGCCATGAAATATACAATCACAACAGGCATTCATTTCGCTTCTCTCAAACCAGCCATCTTATTAACAATAATTTCGCGACAAAACCCTTAAAACCCAACAGAAATAGGCATTTTACAGAAAAATATCCAAATTAAGGGAGGTCGTTATTATTTGTTAATGGCTCCACCAAGGGCTTAGGCAAGGCATTATTATTTGTTAAAGGCTCCACTAAATGATAATACGTTCATTATTATTTGTTAATGACTCCACTAAAGGCTTAGGCTAGCCATTATTATTTGTTAATGGCTCCACCAAATGAAAAAACGTCCATTATCATTTTATAATAGCTTCTCGAAAGGCTTAGGCGAGCGTCTGCAATTTATTACAGGCTTCGTTAGATTAAAGAATCACATTATAGTGAACCCTATAATAGCAGTAAATTTTGTAACAAAAAAAGCTCATTCTTGTAGCAAGAATGAGCTTTTTAAATTTCTATCTATTGTGAATTAATGCGCCTGTAACCAGTTCTCCCCTACTCCCATATCCACGGTAAGTGGAACTGAAAGCTGAATGGCATTTTCCATTTCTTCTTTTAAAATCGCCTTCATTTGATCCAATTCAGACAACAAACAATCGAAGTTCAATTCATCATGTACCTGGATAATCATTTTAGATTGCATTCCTTCCAACTTCATTCTTTTGGCAATGTTAATCATCGCAATTTTAATTACATCGGCAGCAGATCCCTGAATTGGGGCATTAATCGCATTTCGTTCGGCAACACTTCGAACTATCGCATTGCTCGAATTAATATCTTTTAAATATCTTCGGCGAGAAAGTAAGGTGGTTACAAACTCATCCTCACGAGCTTTCTCTACACATTGATCCATAAACAACTTAACTCCCGGATACGATTCAAAGTAGCCTGTAATCAACTCTTTTCCCTCTGTTCTGCTCATATCTAATCGTTCCGCCAGTCCCCAGGCCGAAATTCCATAAATAATTCCAAAATTTGCTGTTTTAGCTCTGCTTCGCATTTCCTTGCTAACTTCTTCTATGGGTAGTTTGTAAATTTTTGCTGCGGTGGCTGCGTGGAAATCTTCCGAATTAATAAAGGCATCAATCATGTTCTGATCCTGACTCATGTGAGCCATCAATCTTAATTCTACCTGCGAATAATCGGCAGACAAAAAAGTGTGATTTTCGGATGATGGCACAAATGCTTTTCGGATGTATCTTCCCTGCTCGGTGCGAATAGGAATATTCTGTAAGTTAGGATTGGTGGAACTTAGTCGCCCTGTTGCGGCTTCCGCCTGATTAAAGGATGTATGTATCTTGCCCGATTTTTCATTTACGTAGGTTGGAAGTGCCTCTACATAAGTAGAAATCAGTTTTTTAAGCGACCTGAAATCCAAGATCTTTTGAATGATTTCGTGCTTCCCTTTTAATTTAGAAAGAACAGCCTCGGAGGTTGAAAACTGACCCGATTTTGTTTTTTTAGCCTTGCTGTCGAGCTCCATTTTTTCAAAAAGCACTTCGCCCAACTGTTTGGGTGAAGCTACATTAAAATCGACCCCGGCCAAGTCCTTTATTTCTTTTTCGATGCCATCTACCTCTTCATTCAACACCAAAGCATAATCATTAAGAGTAGGCACATCTATACTTACGCCTGTAAATTCCATATCAGCCAAAATGCTCAACAATGGCATTTCAATATTATAGAAAAGATCAAGCAAGTTATTTTCTTTCATACGGCTCTCAAGCACTTCTTTCAACTCGAGATTCAATACTGTTTCTTCACAAAACGGATCGTGCGTAACTACTTCCGGCTCCAACATCAAACTCAACTGAGCTTTTTTACCTTTTGTTTTATCTTCAGTCTCAATTACCTTATAATCTAGAATCGTGTGAGCAACAAATGCAAATTCATGCTTAAATTCAGGTTGAATTAAGTAATGAGCAATCATGGTATCAAAAAGTGGCCCTTTCACATCAACTCCATGCCAACGTAAAATTAAAATGTCGCGTTTGCAATTGTGTGCGATTTTTAAAATATTTTCATCTTCAAAAATAAATTTGAATTCTTGAGCAACTTTTTTTGCGTCTTCGAAATTTTGAGGAAAAGGAACAAAAAATGATTTGTCTTTTTGGTACGAAAAAGCCAATCCAAGCAGATTTGATGTATTTGGGTCAGAATCGGAGATAATTGTTCTAAACGAGAACTGTTCCTGAACACATAATTCCGCTTTCAAATCAGCTCTTGAAGCCTGATTGTCAAGCACAAAGAAGTCGCAAGCCAAGCCTTTTAAATCTCTTAGAATCACGTCTTTATCTGGAACCGTATCCTTGCCAGCAGATTCTCCACTCTCAGCGCTAAAAAGATTCCCTTGATTTTTAAAAACCCGTTCGGCTAAGGTGAAAAGCTCCAATTCCTTAAAAATGGCTCTCAACTTAACTTCATCATAATCGATCAATTTAAAATTCTCTTCATCAAAATCTATTGGAACATCCAAAGAAATTTTTGCCAACACTTTCGAAAAACGAACTTGTTCTTCCGATTCAATAATTCGTTCCTTTTGTTTTCCTTTTAGCTCATGAGTATTTTCATACAAGCCATCGATACTTTTATAAAGCTCAAGTAATTTTTGTGCTGATTTAGGACCAACTCCCGGACAGCCAGGGATGTTATCTGAAACATCACCCATTAAACCTAAATAATCAACAATCTGATCTGGGTGTTCAACTCCAAATTTCGCTTTGATTTCAGGAACTCCCCAAATTTCAACATCATTGCCGTTACTTTTCGGCTTATACATAAATATTTTATCGCTAACCAACTGCGCATAATCCTTATCGGGAGTCATCATATAAACAGTGAAGCCTTCCTTTTCCGCTTTTTTAGCCAGTGTACCTATTACATCATCAGCCTCAAAACCTGCCACATCAAATTCAGGAATATTAAAACCTTGAATAATTGATTTGATATAAGGAATCGATTTACGCAGATCTTCGGGCATTGGAGGACGCTGTGCTTTGTACTCCTTAAACATCTCATGACGAAAAGTGGGTCCTACCGGATCGAAAACTACAGCGATGTGCGATGGTTTCTCTTTTTCCAGAACCTCAACCAAGGTGTTGGTAAATCCGAGCATTGCAGATGAATTAATTCCTGTAGAAGTAAATCTTGGATTTTTAATAAACGCGTAGTAAGATCTATATATCAGGGCAAAAGCATCGAGTAAAAAAAGTTTTTTACCAGAGTTGGTACTTGATGAGTGCATAAGTTTTCAAATATTAATTGAATTCAAACAAAAGTACAAGATAATCGCTTTGGAACAATTTTCAATCCATCTAATTCTCGATTTACTCCTTACTTTTATAAACGCAAAAAAGCCTGAAATTACTTCCAGACTTTTCAAATATATTTTTTGTTTTTTTTAATTGTCTTCTGCATACCACTCCGCAAATGATGTCGCTGTTTCATGCAATTTTAAAGAATGAAGCTTCACATCTACAGGCAGACGCCTGCCAATTTTTTCTGCAAAATCAACAATCATATTTTCACAAGTTGGCTGATAATCAGTAATAAAATAGCGATCGAACATCTGCTCAATATTCAATTTTTCCAAATTAGGCGTTGCCTTACTCAGCACAAGTGAATGATCCAACTTATCAACAACTTCTTCCGAAACAATCTTTTTTAAATCTCCAAAATCCATTACCATACCCAATTTAGAATTATTTGCATCGGTAATCGGTTCACCAATTACAGTTACAAATAAAATATAGGAATGACCATGAATATTCTTACAAAGTCCATCATAGTTCCACAAGGCATGAGCCATTTCAAAACAGAACTCTTTGGTTAATCTTACTTTCGTCATTTGTTTACATCCTATAAAAAAAACCAGCACTAAACTGGTTCTTAAATTTCTTATCCTTGAGTACAATTGCTAATACAATCCACAATATTACTTAGGCTACAATGTTTTAAATAATAATATGTGTTCTTACCTTCTCTTTTTGAAGAAAGAACTCCTTTATCCTTTAAAATTCCCAAATGATGAGAAGTCGTTGATTGCTCAATCTTTAATAATTCATGAATCTCAGTTACTGTAAGCTTTTTTCCATCCTCCAGATATCCTAAAATTGCAATTCTCATTGGATGAGCAATCGCTTTAAGCATGTTTGCTGCTTGCTCAAGCTTTTCAGGTTCTAATTCTCTAATTTTCATACACAAATATTATTCACGTAACATATCAAATGCAAATATATAAATATATTCTTAAATAGGCTAGACAAAACATATTGAAGCAGTTAAATTTATCGATTTGTATATAATTTAGTTAAAATCTTAATAAAATAGTAGAACTTCAGATCCATTAATTTTCATTATATCTAGTTTTATGGAAAGGATAAATTATTAACTTTGATTGCTATGAATCTGAGAAAAATAACAATCAAGGATATAAAATCCCCAGTCAAGAAAGAAATGGAACAATTCGAGTCCTTTTTTAAGGATTCAATGAAGTCAAAGATTCGTTTACTCGACATCATTAACCGTTACATTATAAAACGTAAAGGAAAAGAAATAAGACCTATTCTTGTTTTTTTAAGTGCTAAGCTTACCGGAGAAATTAATGATTCGACCTATACTGCGGCGGCCCTAACCCAATTACTGCATACTGCCACTTTAATACATGATGATATTGTTGATGAAGCCTATGAAAGAAGAGGCTTTTTTTCGATTAATGCTTTGTGGAAAACGAAAGCTGCCGTTTTAGTTGGAGATTTTCTGCTATCGAAAGGTCTGCTTATTGCTCTTGATAATAACGAATTTGAACAGCTTAAAGTTGTTTCTAATGCAGTTAGAGAGATGAGTGAAGGCGAATTGCTTCAATTGGAAAAATCAAGAAAATTAAACATTACGGAAGAGGTTTATTTTGATATCATTTATAAGAAAACGGCAAGTTTAATGGCTTCTTGTACTCAATTGGGAGCAATTTCGGCAAAAGCAAATTACGAAGATCAGCAAAAGCTTAAGAAATTTGGAGAATACCTTGGCATTGCTTTTCAAATGAAAGATGATTTATTTGATTACGAAAAACAAGGCAGTATTGGAAAGCCAACGGGCAATGACATTAAAGAAAAAAAATTAACCCTCCCTTTGATTTACGTTTTAAGGGAAGTTTCTGAAAAAGAGCGTCGATGGGCACTTAAAATTGTTCGTAAACACAATAAAAACTCTGAAAAAGTGAACGAATTAATCGCTTTCGTTAAAGAAAAAGGTGGTATTGAATACACAAGAGATAAAATGCTCGAATACAAGCAAAAAGCATTGGATGTTTTAAATGCGTTTCCTTCCTCTGAAGCGAAGGAAGCCTTAGTCAACATAGTTGATTACACGATTAGCAGAAATAAATAGTTTATCTAGTTTGAAGGAAGTTCTACAGTGAAAATACTTCCTTTACCAGACGAACTTTCCAAGGATATTGTTCCATTATTTTGGATTACAAATTCATAACAAAGCAGTAAACCTAAACCTGTCCCGGACTCTTCACAGGTTCCAACTCTTGTGTAATTCGTATCAAGTCGAAACAGTCTTTTCTGATTTGCCTCACTAATGCCTAATCCATCATCTTCAACAGAGATTATTGATTTTGAACCACTTCTACCTATCCTAATTTGGATATTCCCTCCTGGATTAGTGAATTTTATTGCATTGGAATATAAATTCCGAATTACTGTATCCAGCATGTATTCATCGGCAAAAGCCATGGTATTTGCCCCCTTGCTTATTCTTACGTGGATATTTTTCCGATCTGCTTTGGTCTTATGAAGCTGAATATTCGACTCCACCAGCTCTAAGAGATTAATCTGCTTGGGTGCATTTACAATTTTCCCCATTTGCGACCTTCCCCACTCCAGTAAATTTTTCAGTAAGTTGTACTCTTGTTTAGCCGCAGAATGAATAATCGTGGAAGCCTCAAAGATTTGATCTTCTGACATTTCCCTACAGTTTTGATACAGATTTTTAGCTATTGGCAGTAAAGCATTAAATGGATTTTTTAAATCATGGGCTATAATTGAAAAGAATTTATCTTTCGTCTTGATAGCCTCTTTGAATGCATTTTCACTTCTTTTTCGAACGGTGATATCACGAGCAATCGCAAGTATGGTTTCGCATTCTCCAGCCAAATTTAATTCCGGGATTAATTGCCATTCAAAATGATGAACTTCACCCTCAAATGAAATACTAAAATCGGCACTATGTGGCTTCTTCAATTGGAAAACTAAATCAATTTCACGTTCCCAAAACTCACACTTATCTTTTGGAAAGCCCATTTCGAAGTGAGTTTTCCCAATAAATTCCTCCGGCTGCATTTTTAGAATGTTGAATGAAGCTGAATTCACAAAAAGATGTTTGTAATCCACATCAAATCGCATGATTAAATCCGGAGCATTTTCAACTAAAGTTCGGAATCGCTCTTCACTTTCCAACAATTTTTTTTCAGCTAGTTTCCTTTTCCTGATATCCCTTATGGCAACAAATGAAATATTTGTATTTGAAAAGCTGATTAAATTAGCACTTACTTCAACCGGAATTCTTTCTCCTGATTTACTAATCAAACTGGTCTCAAATAGCGCCGAACCTTCCGTTTCTATATACTTCTGACGTTGATCAAAATGCATAGAATAACTAGGATCATCAATATCGCTAACATTTAAGTTACTCAATTCCTCTTTGGTGTATTCCAACAAATCACTTAGTCGGGAACTGAATTCTATTAATCTTCCTGTTTCATCATGAACCAAAAAAGCATCTCCGGCTGACTCAAAAATATTTTTGTAGAATTCTTCTCTTTGTCCTATTCGATCTACCAGATGGTAGTAACTGGAAATGTCTTTGCTTTGGACAATAATTCTTTCAACATTTCCTTTCTTGTTTAAAACAGGGGAAAGATGTTTTTCTTCAAACCTAATCTTGTTATTATCTAGGTTTGACTTTAGGAAACTATTTGCTTCTTTGCTTTTTATAATCTGGGGAACAACACATTCATCACAAGGTTTATCTAAACCATAAAAAATCTTATGACATTTTTCACCAATTAATTCAGATCGTTTTAAACCTGTTCCTATTAGCCGTTTTGCATTTACATCAATTAAAGTGAAATTCGTATCAATTACCGAAAGTGAATCTTTACTATTTAAAGATTTAGACTGAAAGTATTCATCTGTAAGATACTCCTGAGGAATTAGCTTACGTAATCTTTTTATTTCATTTTCGAGTTCTTGAACTTTATTCTTCAACGGATCATGGGATTCATTGTACATGAAGGAATAAACAATTAAAGGTGATGTTAAATATTTTTACCGCAAGTAAATAAAAAAAGTCGGAAATAATCCGACTTTCATTTATTAAATGCAGTATTTTAAAAATACTTTATTTCTTTTTGCTCACCCGTTTCGATAAAATGGATTTCTTTCAATAGGTTATTTGCCAGGCTGGAGGCTCCTATTCTTAGGTATTTATTAGTTAACCAATTTTCATCTAGGTTACTTTTTGAAATTGCAAAAAACTCAATTGCATCTTTACCTGTTGAAATTCCACCTGCGGGCTTAAAGCCAATCATCTTTCCTGTCCTGTCAAAATACTCTTTAATTGCCTGAGTCATGACATAAGCGGCTTCTAAAGTTGCGTTAACAGGAACCTTACCGGTTGATGTCTTAATAAAATCAGCACCAGCTTCCATGGCTATAATAGATGCCGTACGAATGTTTTCTGACGTTTTAAGTTCTCCCGTTTCAAGAATAACTTTTAAATGTGCTTTACCACAAGCTTCTTTCTGAATAACAATTTCATCGAATACAGTTTGATAATGTCCTTCTAAAAAAGCGCCAATTGATATCACAATATCAATATCGTCAGCTCCCTTTTCAACAGCCATTTTACATTCCAATGCTTTAACTTCAACGTATGATTGAGAAGATGGGAAAACACCTGCTACGGAAGCAATTCTAACGCCCTCAGCTTTTAAGTTTTCATTCAATGTAGGCACTTGGTATGGATATACACAAATAGCAGCCACATTTGGCATGTCAAAATCATTCTGGAAGTTATTTACATTGTCAGCAAAACTTTTAGCCTTTGCGTGCGTGTCTGTTGAGTTCAGTGTCGTTAAATCTATAAAAGAAAAATTCTTCTTTAAATTTTCAATTGTGTACAAAGCTTCAAAGTCTTTGTCCAAAATTGATTTGACATTTGCTTTAACTTCTGCATCGCTAATCTTAAGATCGTATGATCTTAAGATTTCTAAAATGTCTTTCTTCATAATGTATGTAAGTGATTAATAACCAGTTGCGAATCTTTATTCGCTGATTTTTCCATCAATTATCCAAACTTCTAA
Organism: Labilibaculum antarcticum; assembly: GCF_002356295.1. Lineage (NCBI taxonomy): Bacteria > Pseudomonadati > Bacteroidota > Bacteroidia > Marinilabiliales > Marinifilaceae > Labilibaculum > Labilibaculum antarcticum. The sequence goes on from NZ_AP018042.1 coordinate 2,309,130, forward strand.
AAGTAAGGATATTGTCTTTAAGAACTCAAAATTAAGATATTTTTTTACTCATCCCCTATTCCTGCCCGGTTAATTAATCACCCATCAACTGGGAGAATCAAATCAAGCTACTTCAATTTATCATTTCCTTTATGGCGATCCTTATCCCGCTCCGTTTTTTTTGCAATATTCTTCTGGAAAGCTTCGTTTAAATCGACTCCTGTCTGATTTGCCAAGCACATCAGAACCCATAAGACATCGGCCATTTCATCTGCCAAATCAACCGCTTTATCACTTTCCTTAAAAGATTGCTCTCCATATTTCCGAGAGATAATTCGAGCTACCTCTCCTACCTCTTCGGTCAAAATTGCCATATTGGTCAATTCATTAAAATAGCGAACTCCATACTTTTTAATCCACCAATCAACTTTCTCCTGGGCTTCCTTAATTCCTATCTGATTCATGATCTATTCTTTGTTTTTAGTATCCATTACAATGGTAACCGGACCATCGTTTACCAATGAGACTTGCATTTCGGCACCGAATTCTCCTGTTTCAACTTTCTTTCCGGATTCTTTCTCCAGACAAGCCACAAAATTCTCATACAAGGGAACCGAAATATCCGGTTTTGCAGCCAAAATATAAGAGGGTCTATTCCCCTTTTTAGTTTTAGCATGCAAGGTAAACTGACTTATTGCCAGAATGTTTCCATCAACATCCATCAATGATTTATTCATTACGCCCTCTTCATCATCGAAAATTCGAAGATTGCATATTTTTTTACTTAACCATTCCGAGTCCTCTTCAGTATCGGCAGTCTCAATCCCTACCAAAACCATAAGTCCTTTCGAAATTTGTCCTATTATTTTAGAATCTACACTCACCGTAGCTTGCGTAACCCGTTGAATCACAATACGCATATCAATATGTTTATTAAGATTGTAATTTATTAGCCTTTTCAAATATAACACAACAAAAGTAAGGGCAATGAAATAGCTAAAGCTGATTTTCCTTACAAATTCACTATTAAAATTAAGTCTAAATTAAAATATTCCCCAATAAATAATCATATTTGTAGGATCGAAAAATTAACAAACAAAACATGCTGTATTTTATCAGTTCATCTACTAATCCGTCCTTTAACATTGCCACCGAAGAGTATTTGCTAAAAAACTACGAGGACGATTTCTTCTTTTTATACACCAACACTCCTGCCCTAATTGTTGGGAAACATCAGAATACTTTGGCTGAGATAAATTTGGAAAAAGCCGAACAGGAAAACATTCCGGTTGTAAGAAGAATGTCTGGAGGAGGTACTGTTTTTCACGATGAAGGAAATCTAAATTATTGCTTTATTAAGAATGGGGAAAAAGGCAAATTGGTTGACTTTCAGAAATACAGTCAGCCGATTGTTGATACTCTTCAGGCGCTAAACGTAGATGCAAAGTTCGAAGGAAAAAGTGATTTAACCATTGATGGAAAGAAGTTTTCAGGCAATGCTTCTCACATCTACAAAAACAAGGTCATGCAGCATGGCACAATGCTGTTTTCGAGCGATTTAAAGCAACTAAACCAACTACTAAAGGTTAATCCTCTCAAGTTTAAGGATCGAGGCATTAGATCCATTAGAAGTAAGGTTACCAACATCTCAGAATACCTTTCCGATTCAATGAGTTTAGAGAAGTTTGGTCAATTAATCTTAGAAGATTTAAAAACGAAGTTCCTGGATGCCAAAAAATTTGAACTATCAGCAATTGATATTGAGAAGATAGAGGCGTTAATGGCAGAAAAATACAATAACTGGGAATGGAACTATGGCTACTCTCCCAATTACATTTTTGAAAAACTTAGTAATTTCCCTGGAGGTGGCATTCTAGAACTTAGCATGAAGGTAGAGAAAGGAATCATTAAAAATCTTGAATTATTTGGCAATTGTCTTGTAGAAAATCAGATTTCCCATTTTAAAACTAAATTAATTGGTAAATATCATGATAAAACCACTATTAGAAAGACACTTAAAGAACTTGACTTAAATCTATTCTTTCATGAAATTACTGATAAAGAACTCCTATCAGCTCTTTTTTAAGAATCATATTTCAGTAAAATTGAAATTACAGCACTATTAAAATTTCTACGAACACCTCAATCAATAACATCTAATTAAAATATTTATGGACTGTTAAAGCTTTTGCATTACCCAGTTCAGTTTCCAGTTCAGCAACAGAGGCCTTCCTCACATTTTCAACAGACTTGAACTTTTGAATTAATTTTTGAACTGATTTTGGTCCGATTCCCTCAATTTTATCCAATTCAGAAACAATAAATGCCTTTGATCGCTTCTGCCTATGAAAGGTAATTGCAAAGCGATGCGATTCATTTCGCAAGTGCTGAATGGTTTTAAGAGTCTCTGAATTCTTATCCAGATACAAGGGGAAAGGATCACCCGGAAAATAAATTTCTTCCAATTTTTTAGCGATTCCGATTACTGAAATCTTTCCACGCAATTCCAATTTATCCAAACTATTCAAAGCTGCACCCAACTGTCCTTTGCCTCCATCAATAACAATTAGCTGTGGTAAACTTTTGTTTTCATCAAGCAATCTTCTGTAACGTCTATAAATTATTTCTTCCATAGAAGCAAAGTCATTTGCTCCTTCTACCGTTTTTATATTAAAATGACGATAGTCTTTTTTATAAGGTCTTGCATTCCTAAATACAACACAGGAAGCAACGGGAATAGTTCCTTGTATGTTCGAGTTATCGAAACATTCAATATGAACCGGCGCATCTTTCAATCGCAAATCGGTTCTCATTGTTTCAACAATTCGATCGGCATGAGATTGTTTTATTGACTTATCCCCCTTCTTTAACTTCTCCAGACGGTAATATTTGACGTTACGTTCTGATAAATCCAGCAATTTCTTTTTGTCTCCCCGCTGAGGAACAATAAACCGAACATTTTCTATCACCAAATCAAGTTCGATAGGTACCAGTATTTCCTTTGCTGTACTGAAAATCTTTTGTCGAATGTCGGTAATAGCCAATAAAAGTAAATCCTCTTTACTCTCATCCAGCTTTTTCTTCATCTCAATGGTATGGGCTTGAATAATTGCCCCATTAACAACCTTTATGAAATTTACGTAAGCAAAGTTCTCATCATCGACAATAGAATAAACATCAACATTATTAATTGATGGATTTACAATAGTAGATCTACTTTGATATTTTGATAGTAAATCAAGCTTTTCTTTAATGATATGAGCTTCCTCAAATTTAAAATCAACAGACAATTCCTGCATTTTTTCCTTCAAGTGTGAAGTTACCGTACCAATATTTCCTTTTAGAATATTTCGTATTTCTGCAATTTTCAAATTGTATTCTTCTTGATTTTCCTTCCCTTCACATGGTGCTTTACAATTTCCCATATGAAATTCTAAACAAAGCTTAAACTTTTGATCCCTTACACCCTCCTCACTCAATTTTAAATTACAAGTCCGCAATTGATACAAAGAACTAATCATGTCCATTAGAACTCTCACCATTCTAACACTTGTATATGGACCAAAGTATTCGGCTCCATCTTTTAGCAAGTATCGGGTGACAAGTACTCTTGGAAATTCTTCTTTTTTAATGCAAATCCAAGGAAATGTTTTATCGTCTTTTAAGAGAACGTTGTAACGAGGCTGATATTTTTTAATTAAGTTATTTTCCAATAACAAAGCATCAGCTTCCGACTCCACCACAATGTGTCGGATGTCCACAATCTTGCGAACCATTATATTGGTTTTTGCCGAATCGTGAACTTTATTAAAATAGGAAGCAACTCTTCGTTTGAGTCGCTTAGCTTTTCCTACATATATAATAGTATTGCTCTCGTCAAAGAACTGATACACTCCCGGCTCTTCCGGCAATGCCGAAACCAAGGATTTTAAATGATCTGTATTTTTGTTTTTTATCACCTATTCTAATTTTCCTCTAATATAGCTTACTCTTCTTTAAAAAGATTAATCACCTTAAATTCTTTTACATCAAACAGACCTTTATCCGATAATTTAAGTTTTGGAATAACGAGTAAAGACATAAATGCAAGTGTCATAAATGGTGATTCAAAATTTGAACCAAGAGCCGAAGCAAAATCATTTAATTTGGCATACTCCCTAACTAAGTCTTCCCCGGTCTTGTTCGACATCAAACCAGCAACCTCTAATCGAACCGATTCACTTTCCCCATTATTTACAGCAACAATCCCACCCTTCATTTCAATTAAGGTATTAATTGCATGTAACAATTCTTCATCGCTCGTGCCAACAGCAATAATATTGTGACTATCATGAGCAATACTCTCTGCAATGGCTCCTTTTTTATAACCAAAGCCTTTTGCAAAACCCATTACCGGATTACCATTATCGTATCGACTCATCACAACCATTTTCAACAAATCATTATCTACATCCGAAACAACATTTTTATCCACAACCTTCGGTTTGCACAAAACGGAATCCGTTATTAGATCACCATCCTTCACCACCATTGCACGCAATGAACCATTTTCCGCTTTTACAATTAAATCGGATAACTGAATTGGTTTGCGACTAAAATTATTCAAGATAATTTCATTGCTTACATCAAACAAAACCTCATTGTCTTTATAAATGCAAACTCCTTTTCTAAATGCTTGCTCTACAATAAATGATTCAGGATTATCAATCACAATAAAATCTGCCGAATGACCAACTTGAAGCAAACCCAAATCTAAACCGTAGTGATGAATTGGATTGTAACTTGCTGCCCGAAGTAATGAAAATAAATCAAGTCCTTTTTTCAGTCCTTTTTTAATCAGGTAATTTATATGCCCTTTTTCAATTAAATCATCCGGGTGTAGATCGTCAGTACACAGCATGATTTTTTCTGGATGAGTTTCTAATAAAGAACAAAGTGCATCAAAATCTTTAGCGGCGCTTCCCTCTCGTATTTGAATCATCATCCCTAATGAAATTTTTTCAAGAGCTTCCTCTAAAGTAGAACATTCATGATCTGCAGAAATACCTGATGCCACATATTTTTTCAGATCCTGCCCTTTTAATCCAGGAGCATGACCATCTATTTTTTTCCCAAGTTTTTTACAGGCAACTATTTTTTTGAGTACCTCAAGATCATCGTTTATTACCCCTACAAAATCCATAACCTCTGCAAGACAAACCACCTCTTCTCTCTTCAGTAAACTTTCCACAATATTACTGTCCAAAACAAAACCTGAAGTTTCGTGAGGAGTTGCAGGAACACACGAAGGAACACCGAAGCGAATTTCCAACGGAACTTTTTTAGCATCATTAATCATGAAATCGACACCAATCTCGCCCAACACATTTGCTATTTCGTGTGGGTCTGTCACCAATCCCAATGTACCCTGTCGAACTGCTAAATTTGCAAATCGACTTGGTATCAAGAGCGAACTTTCAATGTGCATATGTGCATCAACAAGTCCTGGTAAAATATAATGATCCGGAACAGAATCTCTTTGCGTAACGGAAGTAATTCGCCCCTCTTCAACCACAACTTCAGCTTTGATTATTTCTCGTGAAATTACATCTATCACTTTACCTGATATTGAAAATGTATTACTTGTCATGTCTTGTATATTATCAATTTTAATGATCTTATTAAATTCATAGAATAGCTCAATATTGCCTTCAAAAATGCCCGAAATAAGCCTTCTCAAGTGTGAAAAGCCGATTTCGGGCATTTTAAGGAGTAAACTATTTTAAAATACTCCTTAGTTCCACGTGGAACGTTATCGTCCCATGAGCACTAAAAGAACGTTTATGTCGCTAGGTGAAACACCCGATATACGAGATGCCTGACCGATGGTTTGCGGTTGTATTTTATCCAATTTTTGTCTGGCTTCAGTCGAAATTGATTGTAAACTTGTGTATTCAAAACGACCTTTTATATTTATATTTTCCAAGCGTGTTAGTTTTTCTGCTATCAACTTTTCTCTGTTGATATAGCCTGAATATTTTATAAGAACCTCCGCCGCTTCAATAACTTCTTCTCGCCTGCTTGGAATTGAATCTATCAATTCTTTTAACGGTAATACATCTTCCACTAAATCCAAAATTTGAACTTGAGGTCTTAGAATAATATCATATAATTTCACCCCTTGCTTTAATGGAGCTGTTCCTAATTTCGCGAGTACTGGGTTTAAAAATTTTGGTTTGCAACTAAACTCTTTACAAAAGGTAACCAATTTATCTCTAAACTCAATCTTCTCTTTTAGCAAATTCATTCGTTTTTCTCCAACCAATCCCAACTCAAAAGCCTTCGGACTTAGTCGTAAATCGGCATCATCCTGTCTTAATAAAATACGATATTCTGCTCGAGAGGTAAACATTCGGTAAGGCTCATCAACACCTTTTGTTACCAAATCGTCAATTAGAACTCCAATGTAAGCTTCATCTCTATTTAGTGTAAAAGCGTCCTTTTCTTGTACCGACAAGCCTGCATTTATACCTGCCATCATTCCTTGAGCTGCAGCTTCCTCATAACCGGTTGTTCCATTAATCTGGCCGGCAAAAAATAAATTAGAAACTAATTTGGTTTCCAGTGTATGATAAAGTTGAGTGGGATCGAAATAATCATATTCAATTGCATATCCCGGACGATACATTTTCACCTTTTCCAAACCCGGAACTTGCTGAAGCGCTTTTAACTGAACATCCCAAGGTAGACTGGATGAAAATCCATTGACATAATACTCATGAGTGTACTCTCCTTCAGGCTCCAAAAAAAGCAAATGCTCTTGTTTCTCTGCAAAAGTTGACAGTTTAGACTCTATACTCGGACAATATCTTGGTCCTGTACTCTGAATCGTTCCATTGTACATTGGTGATTCCTCAAATCCTTTGCGTAATTCATCATGAACTTTTGGATTTGTATACGTAATATAACAGGGTCTCTGAGTAAGAGTTCTATCAACATGGTCGGTTAAATAAGAAAACTGATAAAATCCTTCTTCCCCATCTTGCCTCTTCATTAGAGAAAAATCGATACTTCGACCATCTAAACGGGCCGGCGTTCCTGTTTTCATTCTGCCTACCTCAAAACCGACACTTTTCAATTGTTCACTAATACCTACTGAGGCTGGTTCTGAAGTTCGCCCCCCTTTTTCTTGCTTGCTGCCAACATGTATTAATCCATTAAGAAAGGTTCCATTAGTAAGAATTACTGATTTGGCTGGAATATCAATTCCTAATTTGGTTGTCACCCCAACAGCTTTCCCCTCTTCAATAAGTATCCCAACAACGGCATCCTGCCACATGTCAAGATTATCTGTATTTTCAACAATTTTTCTCCATTCTGAAGAAAAAATCATTCTATCGCATTGTGATCTTGGGCTCCACATAGCAGGCCCTTTGGAGCGATTTAGCATTCGGAATTGAATGGACGAACGGTCGGCAACTATTCCTGTAAACCCTCCCAAGGCATCTAATTCACGAACAATTTGCCCTTTTGCAATTCCTCCAATAGCTGGATTACATGACATTTGAGCAATTTTATTCATATCCATGGTAATCAAAAGAACCGAAGATCCCAGATTTGCCGCAGCTACCGCCGCCTCACATCCGGCATGACCGGCACCAACCACTATAACATCGTACTTAGGCAACATATATTATAAGATATTTGTATTCGTTATTCTTTAATATTCTTCCGTGAAAATAATCATTCGCCTACACAGCTGATAACCAGCAACATACAAAGATTAAACCCTGGCTGAAAATCTAGTATTCAGATTAATAAACTCAAAAAATTTTACAAATTTAATCAATATTGGAAAGTAATGCTAATGATTCGTCTTCCTTTTGAGTCATTATTTCCTGATCCTCATCAGTTTTATCGTCAATTTCCATTAAATGAAGGATTCCATGAATCATTACACGATGCAATTCCTGAAAGTAATCGCATCCATATTCTTTTGCGTTATCCAGAACTGTATCTATACTAATAAATAAATCTCCTGATACAATATCAGAAACGGTATAATCAAAAGTAATAATATCCGTAAAATAATCGTGATTCAGGTGTTCACGATTCATTTCAAGCAAGTAATTGTCGGAGCAAAAATAGTAATTTATCTCCCCTATTTCGTAACCATTAGTAACAACAACGCGATTGATCCATTCGCTTAAACGCTCCTGATCAATCGCGGGAATATTAGTTTCACACGAATCGTAAGTAATCACCATTTTTATCCAAAAATAAATTTCATTTCTACTATTGCACCATTTTTAGCGAATTCAATATCATCCGCTAAATGATTCATTAAAAAGATTCCTCTTCCATGTGTTTTTTCCAAATTCTCAGGTAGAGTTGGATCAGGTATATTCGAAAAGTCAAATCCTTTTCCTTCATCCCCCACAATAAAGCTTATCGACTCATCATCGATATTGTATTCAATTTTCACCTTTTTATTAATATCTAACTGGTTGCCATGCAAGATTGCATTATTCACTGCCTCGATAATGGCAACCGAAATTTTCCCGTAGATTTCAGAACTAAGGTTATGAGATGATGAAATTTCATCTATGAGTTTTTCAACTCTACTTATATTTTCTAATTCGGACGGAAAGACTAGCAATTTTTCTGATTTAGTCATTATTAATTTTGATCATGTAATCCAAATACAATTTATTATAGTAATCGAGCATCTTTACATAAGAGTCATCAAAAAGTCCCTCAAAATCTGTTCGTACTCTTTTATACTCAAATATTTCTATAGGGTTACTCAATTTGATAATATTTCCTGAATTACTTTCCCTTTTTTTGTCAAAATCTTTTTCTCTATGGGCGTTTTCAGCTTCTAATAAACGTGAAATTATTCTATTCTGTCTATTAACGGTATTCGAATTTATAGAAAAATTTGATAGATCCAATTCCGTTTGATCAATCATTTTCATTATTTCACGTAATATATTCTCTGTTTCATCTCCTACACCTCCTTTTTGCATCATTTCGCTTAAACTTTGTTTAAACATTTCCTGCTTTTGTAAGAATTTGCCGAGCTTCTCTGATGAACTTTTTTTGCCATTTCCTGATTTCATTTCATTAATCATCTCCTCGAGCATCTTCTTTAATGACTGCTGCTCTGATCGCATACCTGAGAAGGATGGCTTGCCTCCTTTTTTATCGCCTATTTGATCTCCAGGCATGGCATTTGCCATTTGCTCCATTAGCTGTTTCAATGCCTCGGAAAGAAACAATGACAATTCATTAACTTCAGTTAAGACTTTTTGTTGTGTAATGTTGGCTTGAATTTTTCTACGGTTGTTCGCTTCTTCAAGAACCTGATCGAGATAATTACTAATATCAAAAATTCTATTTCCAATTAATGCCGCAACCTGAGGTGAGTGAGCTGAAAGAGAAAGTAAGGAATCCTGTATTAAAAGATACTCTTCCTTTAGTTCTCCCTGTTCCTCAATCACTTTAACAAATAGCGGATTTCGATAATCTACCGTTTTGTAATCAGTTAGTAAGGCTTCCTGTTGAAATGAAAATTCCATCAAGTTATTCAGTAAGCGAATCAAATTATCAATATCAACGGTAAGTTGAGCACCTACACTTTGAGACAAATTATTATTCAATTTTTGGGCAAGTGCTTTTTGTTTCTTCGAAGTGGCTTTCATATTTTTTGAAGCCTTCGCATTTTTTCCTTCTTCTAATAAATTTTCGGATTCTTCCATCATCTCAGAAATCTCCTGAAGATCTTCCGATGGATTTTGAAATTGATACGGATCACTAATGCCCGAATTTTTCTCAAGAAGATTTTCAAGATCTTTTTCTAAATCCTTCCATTTTTGCGTGTCCTTAAGCTGCTGAGAATTCATTTTTTCATCCTGCTTGCGCCCTAGGGTACTAATATCCTCTTGATTGTCGGCTATTTTATCGATCCTTTCAATTATTTTACTCATACGAGTCTCAATATCATAACGTTCCAGCAAACTCAGGTTGCGATCCATTTGCTTCTGGAAATCTTCGAACGACATGTTTAATTGGTTCCCAAGCTTGTTTAAATCATCAGATTTAAAATCTTCGGCTAATTTGTTAAATTCTTCAAATAATTTCTGCAATTCATCATCCATTACATTCTCAAGAAGCTTTTCAATTTGTTTTTGCTTTTCGAGTAGCAAAGCATCTTTCTCTCCTAAAGAATTCATCAATTGATTTTTCTTCAGATTTTCATTTTTGATGGTATTCAGCAATTCATCTAATTCTTTCTTTTTAGATTCTATTTGTTGAAACATTTGTTGTTGCTGCCATTTGTCTCCGGTTCCATCCAAAAAGTTTTTTTGAAGACGTTTTATATCTTCTTGAATGGATTGACTCAAATCAATTCCTTTTTCAATTCGATTAGAAATACTATCCTGAATGTTTGTATTTAAATCGTATAATTGTTTCGAATCTGGTATTAATAATGAAAAATGTTCGGAACGAGTCATCTTCGGTTTATTTACCTCATCGTTATCAAAAACTTCAAAATAATATTGAACCTGAATTCCTTCACTTATATCTACTGTTGCAAAATCGAAAGCAAAATAAAATTCTTGCGAACTGAGTTGACGACTAATCGTAATTGGAATGTAAATTGGTAACTGATCATTAATAAGGTAACAAAAACGCAATTTTGAAAAGCCATAATCATCCTTCAAAATCCCTTTGAAATAGTATCCAGTAGTCAATACTGAATCTTGTATGCTTGAAACTTGAATTTGCGGATAAAGATCAGGAATAACATCAACTGTGTAATTGGCAAAAAGCTGTTTATCAAAATGCTGATTGCTTAGGAGAATTTTGTAGGCATTCTTTTTGAAAAATTTTTTGGAAAAAGAGAATGCATCACCATCCTTTTTTGTATCCAAATGATTGAGTGTATAACTAAAAATAAGTTGAACTTCATTGGTGTCTTCACCTTCAATTGTCCATTGCAGAGATGCTCCTTCGGGAACACTAATATCACCCAAATTTTGCTCCTTTCTTTCTGCTATTTTTGTATAAGACGGAGAGTTAACCGAAAGCTCAAAAGACTTAATCCCAGGCTTTAGCAAGAGCTCCAATTGATAGGTTAACGAAACAACCTTTCCTGCTTTTAAATAGAAAGATACATCGTTATTTACATTCCTGAAAAGATAACTAAAGCCATTGTTTCCTTCCTTTTTTAAAAGAAACTCGTTCCCTTCAGAAACCAGGTAGACATCTGAAGGCACATATTTACCTTCTGTATGTACTTTTAATAAAAAATTAGAGCCTCTAACAACTTTCATGTGTTGTTGGTCTAAAACAAATTTAAAGTCGGCTGGTGCAATAAATTCCTTTCTAAAATGGACCAAACGATTCGCACTGCTGGAATACATATCCGGCAAGAAAATATAGGTGCCGATAATTGCTGTGAGAACAATTAGCATGTATTTTAAGTAAGAAATGTTTGATTTAAATGATATTGCTTTTCGAAAAGGAATTAATCGAATAGATTCCATTCTTTGACTAATACTAGCCATTAAAAGAGAATCCTTAGTTGATTCACTTTTAGCCGAAAGCTCTGTAAGTTCAAGCGTATTTACCAATCGATCCTGAAGATCCGGAAAGTATCGAGTAATAATTTCAATTGCTTGCCGGTAGCTGATTCTTTTCCCAATCTGAAATAATCCAATGGTTGGTAAAATAATCAGTTTTATCAGCATTACTGAAAAAACCAAGATGGAAAAGGCAGCTAAAAATGTCCGAACCGGAACTGAAAAATAAAGCAGGTATTCTGTATACGAAACAATCAGAAAATAGGTCAATATCAGAACAATACTTAAAATCGAGCCCCTTAGGAGTTGATTTTGATAGTATTTTCGAATAAATCGATCTAATTTCCCGATAAAAATTTCCTGACTAGAATTCATACCAACTACTACGTAAAAGAGTTAATTACGATACAACCACAAGGAAGGATCTAATTTTGTGCTCCCTTTCCATAGTTGGAATTTAAGAACTGTTTGGCTTTGCGCCTGATCGGTGTAAACCACACCAATTTTTTCTTTGGAAGTAACGGTATCTCCTTTTTTAACTGCTACCGTCGAGAGATTTGAATAGACTGAGAAAAACTCACCATGGCGAATAATTATCACATTGTTTAGTCCTGGCATCGATAGAATATGAGTGACTTCGCCTTTAAAAATAGAGCGACACTCCGCTTTTGTATCGGTGGTAATATTAACACCATCGTTTCGAACATTAACATGCTTAAGTACGGCATGCTTGTGTTGTCCAAACTTCTCTGAAATAAAACCTGTTTTTGTAGGCCAAGGCAATTTGCCTTTATTTTTATCAAATGAATCAGAGAGAATTTTTTCTTCGGGTGTTAAACCGTATTTTCCTCCACCATTATTCTTTTTCGACGCTAACTTTGCCTGATTTTCAATGATTTTCTGAATTTCATTTTCGAGTTTCCTAGTATAACGCTGTTGTTTATTCAAGTCATCTCGAAGTTGTCTCTCTCGCTGTTTCAATTTTGAAACAATCTCAGATTGCTGAGACTTCTCTTGCGCTAAACTCGTATTCTCCTTTGTTTTTTCTGACAATAAAATAACTTTTTCATTCTTGGCAGCTTTTAAATGCAATAAAGTTGCATCCAGAGTATCTTTTTTAACAGCAATCATCTTCCCTTGTTTCCTAGTATATTCAGAGAATTGCTGTAAGTATTTGTAGCGTTTATATGCTTGATTGAAATCCTTTGAGGACAGCAAAAACATCAATTTTTCGTGTGAATTTCTTTGCTTGTATGCATACTGAACTACCTTCGCATATTGTTGCTTTAGTTTCTTCAAATCTTCCTCTAAGCCCTTTACATCAGCATTAGTTTTGCTGATTTGGGATCCCATATATGAAATTTCATTTTCTATGGATTGGATCAAAGCCTGACGGGCCTTTATCCTTTGATTCAGAAGATTTAATTGCCCAAGACTAACATTTTTGTTCTTTAACGTATTAGTTAGAAGAGTATTGGTATAAGCAATATCTTTAGCATTCTGCTCTTTCCTTTTCTTGAGTGTAGAAATATTATTCTGAGACAGGGCATCTACTGAAAATAAAAACAGAAGACCAATCACTAAATAAAATATTTTACCCTTTGTAATTTTGCTTATTCCCATAGTGGTTTTATGGATAAATTCGATCGTATTTATCAGGAATTGTAAACGAAAACCTCAGCTTTTCATCAAATGTTATCTTATTAAATTTAATGTTACAAGATAATAAATGTTTTGGATCCTTAACTTCAAAATTCAATCGTTGAGGAAACTTCCTGTTCTGAAAAACGGTAAAGTCACGATACTTAATTGATATTTCTCTGGAAGTATCGAACTCTTTCACAAAGATATCAGTAATTCTCATTAGTAAGGGCTCGATATCAATTCTTTGATAATTATACTTATCTAGCTTATCCAGCTTATCCTTTTTTAATTTCCGATCAATTTTCCTCGCTTTTTCTGATATGAAAACATACTTATTCCCAATTATTTTCCCATTGAAAGATCTAATAAAAGCCTTCTCTTTCTCCTCATTATCAAGCTTAAAAATTGAATTGGTAAGAATACTCTGAAATGAATCAAAATCCAAATCCAAATTTAGCTTTTCCGAAAAGAAATCAAAACCATCAATAAGATAGGTCTTTTTAAGACGATCAATCATTTTTACCGAATCGGGGGTAATCAGTATGCGAGCTACTGGTATGCCAACTGTGGCCGAAATATCAATCCAAATGATACTGTCTTTTTCTATTTTAATGGAACCTTTAAAACTTTTTGAGATTCCATCTACAGAAAAATTAGCAGCAAATCGCTTTACGTATAAAGTTTGATAATTTAGGCTACTATCTATTAATCCACTATAAAGTTTATTATCCGACATTGTCTTTGCCTTCTCAACCCCTAACTTATAAAAAGATTTACAAGAAAACTGAAAAAGGGCAATAATGATTACCAGAACCCTCAAAGTAGTTTTTAAATATATTCTATTGCTCATTTTGTTCTATCTCATCAGGAATAATGCCTGTTTTAACTTTTTCAGCCAAATACTCCGAGCCTTCTCCTATTTCAATTGCTTTTTTCCACTCTTCAAGAGCCTTGTCAGAATCACCCAATCGAAAAAGAATATCTCCGTAGTGCTCAACAATTACAGCAGATTCTCCGCCACCAAACTCCAGTGCTTTCTCCAATATTGTCTTGGCTTCTTTAAACTCTCCCAATCGATACAATACCCATCCATGAGTATCAAGATATGTTGAATTTTCGGCCTCCAGATCAACACAAAGTGAGCTCATTTTTTTAGCTTTTTCAAGCTCTTCACCTCTCACTGATAAATAGTAACTGTAGTTATTCAATACAATCACATTTTGTGGCTCAAACGACAATACCTCATCATATGATTTGAATGCTTTTTTGGCCTCACCCATTTGATAGTAGGAATCTCCAAGATAAGTTTGAAACTGAACTCGTAACTTTACATTATCACCAATATAGGAAAAACCCTCTTCCAATGTTTGAATTGCTGTTTTATAATCTTCTTTTTGAGCTGCCGCAACACCTTTAAAAATATAAAGAAGTGGCTGATCTGGAAAATATTTTAATGCTTCCGAACTTTCTTTCAACATGCTTTCAAAATCCAGCAATTCATTGTCAATCAAAAGTAATTCTTCCCAAACCACATAATTGGTCTTTTCTTCTTCCAGAACTTTCCTTAAGTGATATCGTGCACCTTCATTGTCTTTTCTCTTTCTAAGAAAATCAGCATAAAGAGCATGCACTCTAACCTGACCTGGGTGAATTTCAACTAATTTATCCAGTAATCCTTTTAAATATTCATCAGACATACTCTCCTGATCTCCATTCATAAGAATCGAAATGAGAAATTGGATTTTTTGATCAGCCTCTATTTCAGAATTTCCGAATGCTTTGGCAAGAGAAACATTACTCTTTTCTATTTCCCCTTTACGTCGGTAGAAATCAGCCAAATAAAAGTGAACCAACCCATTATCCGGATCAATTTTCAATATTTTTTCATACTGGTCAAATGCTTTACCTTCTTCTTTATCGGCCAGGTATAAATCTGCAAGTATCCCATAAAAATCAGCACGATATGGATGTTTTTTTATCAGTTTTTGAATCTCAGCATAAGCCATTTTTTTATTTCCAGCAGCCAGATACAGGCGTTGCTTTTCCAAAGAAACTCCTTCTTGAATCCCTTCTTTTTTCTCCAAACGATCATATACCTCAATCGCTTTGTCGAATTTTTCAACTGAAGCAAAAATAGCCGCCTGCAAATAGTAAAAGTCCTTCCGTTCCGGATGCAATTCTATTAAATCATCATACACAGCACAAGCCTGATCCATCATGCCCTTTTTCTGATAAATATTTGCCAGTTGAATCTGATACCAAATATTTAATGGTTGCAATGCAACGGCTCCTCTTGAAAGTTCCAATGCACTGCTAAAATCGTCCTGACTCATATAGATATTTGCCAATTCGTATCGAACCACAGCACTGGTTGGATCAATTTTAAGACATGTTGCATACAAAGAAAGTCCTTTATCCAACTCTTGAAGCAAAATAGCCTTTGTCGCCTCGGTAAAAGCAAAATCAAACTCTAATTTTTGTGCTTCTGTCAACTTTACTTCTTTCTGTATTTTATCTTTTTTAGGCACTAAAACAGCTCCTTCTGTTATCACAGGAGTTGTTGCCATACAAGCAAAAAGAATTGCTATCCAAAATTTACATCCCACCTTCATCCGTCTTTATTTTGAGAAGGTCGCAAAATCTCCAACATTCCACTCCGAAACTTCACCTTGTATATCAACATAATTACCTATCATGGAGTTTTCAAGATTCAAGTTTTCAAGATTTGAATTTCGCTGAATAATAGAGTTGCGAACCAAAGTATTACTAACTGTCGTATTGGCACCAACCGAAACATGAGGCCCAATTACCGAATTTTTAATTTTCACATTTTCTCCGATGTAACATGGAGATATTATAATGGAATTTTCTGCTGTTGAAGAGGAACAAACCAATTCATCACCTTTGTGGTATTCCAATATTCTTTGATTTGTATGAATAGTTGCATCCTTATTTCCACAATCCATCCATTCAATTACTTGACCCGGTTTAAATGAAAGCCCTTTATTCTTCATGTTCTCCAGGGCATCTGTAAGCTGATATTCACCATTTACAACCACTTCATTATCCATCAGGTATTTCAATTCATCTCTTAGGTTATCACCATCTTTAAAGTAATAAATACCTATAATTGCTAAATCAGAAACAAAGTCTTTTGGCTTTTCAATAAAGTCAGTGATGTTGTTTTTGCCATCAATTTTAACAACTCCAAAGGCCGAGGGATCTTCTACTTTCTGCACCCAAATCACACTATCCGCTTCAGCATCCAAAACAAAATCGGCTTTAAACAATGTATCTGCGAAAGCAACTACTACCTTACCCGATAAAGATGGTGCCGCGCAATAAATTGCATGAGCTGTACCCAATGCTTCTTCCTGATGATAAATGCTCGCTTTAGCCCCAATATTTTCAGCAATACCACGTAATATATCTTCAACATCCTTGCCAAAATCACCAATAATAAAAGCGATTTCATCAATCGCTTCATCCGAAACTTTTGCAATTTCCTCAACAAGACGCTGAACAATAGGTTTTCCTGCAATTGGAATTAAAGGTTTTGGTACGGTTAAAGTGTGAGGACGCATGCGTTTCCCCATTCCTGCCATTGGAACAATTATTTTCATTTGTTATAATATATTGTAGTAGTGAATTGTAAAATAACTAAAAACAAGATCAAATGTACAGTTTTGCAATTTGTTTTGATCCAAATTAATAATTTTTAACGCATTAAGATTTTCCCGTGTGTCCAAATCCTCCTGCGCCTCTTTCTGATGCTTCCAAGTCTTCAACCGGCTCCCAACTTACTGTTTCATGAGCAGCAACAACCATTTGGCAAATTCTATCTCCATCTTTAATCTCTACAAGGGTATTTGAAAGATTAGCAAGAATCACTCCAATTTCTCCACGGTAATCTGCATCAATGGTGCCTGGTGTATTTAATACTGTCACCCCTTCTTTTAGGGCCATGCCCGAACGCGGACGAATTTGAGCTTCGAATCCTGCCGGTAACTCTATAAATAATCCGGTTTTAATTAATTTACGTTCCAAAGATTTTAAAAATACCGGTTCGTTTAGATTTGCTCTAAGATCCATACCTGCAGATAATTCTGTGCTATATTTAGGCAGATCGTGTTTTGATTTATTAACGATTTTCACTTTCATATGTTTATAATTGTATGTTTTTGCCATATGGAACTTACCATGCTGAGATAATCATCTCCTTTATGTCAAAATCGCTTTGGCATGGACGTTTCATATGAATGACAATTGCTTGAAGAATATTACACTTTTTTTCGAGTGGCTAAGATACATTTTTCAAAACTCTTATAAAAGGTTGAGAAAAGGTCTTGATTATTTTCTACTCTTGCTTACTCCAATCAGTTTTCCCAAAGAACCCCACAATCGCTCTTTTTGAATAACCACAACACCAAACAGCAATAGTAATGGGGTTTTAGCGGCCATTTTTAGCCATTGATTTTCGATACCTATATAAGTGCTAGCGATAAAAACGACCAAAGCAAGAAATAAATAAAACAGAATTCTCTTTAAATCGTACTGTACCGGATAATACTTTTGCCCAGCAAGGTAGGATATTACAGTTATTGTGAAAAAACAGGCGAGAACAGAATAAGCAGCTCCCATATATCCAAACTTGGGGACCAGAAGAATATTTAAAACAACGGTGATTATTGTGCCAATAATTGCAATGTAAGCACCAAAACGCGTATTATCCGTTAGTTTGTACCATAAGGATAAAGAGAAGAATATCCCAAAAAATAAATTTGCCAGAAGTACATATGGAACAATTTTAAGCCCCTCATGGTAACTGGAATCAATCAGAATTTTCACAATATCCAGATAAAACATTACGCTAAGGAAAATAATTAAACCAAATATTACGAAATATTTTAACACATCTGCATACACCTGTTTTGAATTTTTCTCTTTTGCCTGCGAGAAGAAAAAAGGCTCAAAAGAATATCGGAAAGCCTGTATAAACAGTGTCATAATAACAGCAAGCTTGTAATTTGCACCATATATTCCGGTCTGATAAAATGGATTTTGAGCTTCAGGAATTAACTCAGGCATAATCATTTTATCCAAATTGATATTCAGAGTGCCGCAGATACTTACGATTAAAATAGGTGAAGAATAACCAAGTATCTTAAAAAGCAATTTACGATCAAGCCTAAATTGAACCTTTAAAATATCCGGAAGTAATAAAAGTAAATTAATGAAGCTTGAGACAAATATTGCCAGAAAAATATATCCAATTCCAAATTCAGGATTCCATATTTTTGTAATTGGGAATTCAGGAAAATTATTGTAAATCCACGGACATAATAGTAAGAAGAACAGATTGATCCCCAAATTGACTCCTATGTTGATCAGTTTTAAACCGGCATAACGAACAGCCCGGTTCTCCTGACGTAATTTTGCAAATGGTAAAGATGTGATGGCATCGAAAGCCAAGGTTAATGCCAATAAAATAATATAACTCTTGTTTGCCGGAATATCCAAATAAAGTGACAGAGGATTTAAGAAGCTTGCAATTGCAATCAAAAACAATACACTTGTGACTATTAAGGAAATAAAACTTGTCGAGAAAGTCAGATCGCTCTCCTTCTCCTTGCTGGCAAATCGAAAATAGCCCGTCTCCATACCATAAGTCAATACAACTAACAGTATTGCTACATATGACATTAAATTAGTGACAATACCATACTGTTCCGGGATAAACAGATTCGTATACAATGGTACCAATAACCAATTTAGTAATCGGCCGATTATAGAACTGGCGCCATATATCACGGTTTCACCGGCAAGTTTTTTAAGTGGATTCAAATCGAGCGAATTATTGTGTTAATGGTTGGCAAATATATGATAATTTTATTTTCCATTTTTTGAAAGTGTCTGAAAATGAATACATAGATGTTCCACGTGGAGCAATTTTTAATTTTCGATCAAAAAAAAGACCAACCGGTATTTATATCAAAACTAAATAAGGCTACACAAACGTTTTCGGTGGCTGTGTTTGATAATTAAAGTCTTGTAACCGACTCAAACACTTTTTTATACCGATTATTTTTTTCACTTTTGTTGCCATACGCGTTAAGGAACGTTTATGTTAGTGTTTGTTGTTTAAGTATTTTGTGAAAATCCTGGCCTTTGGGTCAGGATTCTTTTTTTATAGAAGTTTGTGTTTTCCAAAGCAACTATCGGATACTTTTACCAAAAGGTGTTAAAGCGAAACCCGCCAACTTAACATGCTGCACTGCAAATGGAATCCCAATTATTGTGATTGCAAATACCAATGCAAATAACAAATGGGTTATCGCAATCCATATTCCTCCGATTACAATCCATATCACATTCAATAAGATACTTAAGCATCCCCCTGCGTGTTCGTTGTACTCAACTTTTTGACCAAACGGAGCCAATCCAAGTACTGACAGCTGAATGATTTTCAATCCGAAAGGAATACCAACGATAGTTAAACACATTAAAAAACCACAGATAATATATTCTAAGAAAATGAATATTCCTCCAAAAATTATCCATATAATATTGCCAATTAAACTCATAACTATATTATTTATATATATTAAAACTGATATGATACTCCTACCTGCAGAACAAAATCAGGTGCTGTATTAACAATGATGTCCTCCACAAAGGCAAAGGATATAGCTAAATCTTTTGCAACAAAATAATCCAGTCCGAGAACCAATTGTGCAGATGCCTTTCCTAATTGTTTGGTATATGACTTTTCGTACAGACTCGTATGAAAATCGAGTTGTGACTTTAAATACCAATTATCGTTCGCATTAAAAGCCAAACCAATACTTCCAAAACCAACGTTACGAGTTACTTTATTTGCTAGCAATGCTCCTGTGCCAATTCGTAAGTAACCTCCCGAATAGTAAAAGGAAAACTCTTTCCTTTCAGGAGTTGAATTAATCATTCCTGTAATCTGAAATCCAAAATCGCTGGTTCCACTACCCACTAAATTTGTTTTATTTCCGGTTGGCAACTTCAAGAAAGAACGAAAAGAAACATCGTGATTTGGATTTTGTACAATGGGTGTTCCCAAAGAAATACTAACATCTCCAAAACTAAGTTTACTTTCACTCATTTGGAAAACGATCTCTTTTTCTTCCATAAAAAAGTAATTTAAACTATAATATGGCATCAAATCCCTTGACTTCCCAGGTAAATTAAAAGCATCGTGCCAATTACTAATAAAAGAATCCATAACCCCACTGGAATGTTTAACCACTGGAATAGCTATACCAATTTCCAACTTCGAAAACAGACCGTAACTTAGAAATAGCTCATTTCTGTACATTTCTCCATCCAGGTATATGGCTTCTTCATTTATTTGAGCACTTGTAGCATTATTAGCAATGCTAAAATAGTTACCGAACCAGAATGCATTTTTCTCGAGAATTGAACCTCCTGGATTGGTTGGAATCCCAAAAAAATGAACCAGAGGACTTTGATTATGAGTTTGAAACGGTTTCACCAATTTCTGACCAAGAGCGTAATTAGTGAGTAATATAAATCCAAGAAAAAGAAGTACCTGTGGCTTTCTCATGTGTGTTTCTAGGCAGATTAATTTGATCAAAGGTATCAAATCTATTAATTATTCCACAACTTTCCATACCAAAGCCGCGGCTCCCATAACACCCGAATTTCCTTTTACTGAAGAAATTTTTAATTGTGTTTTTCCCTGAAAGACAGAGAGTAGATTTTCTTCCATATGGTATTGTGTTGGCTTTAAAACTAAATCACCTGCTCTCGATAAACCTCCTGCCAGAAATATAGCTTCAGGATTATTTAATGCAACAACATTTGCCAATGCAATTCCCAAAATCTTACCTGTAAACTCAAAAGCTTCCAATGCAATTTGATCCCCGGCATAAGCTGCGGCAGCCAATCTTCTAGCACTCAAATTATTGAATGGTATATTTCTCAAATCACTTACACAACAATATTTTGCAAAAAGCTTACTTACAGTTCTTTTAATTCCGGTAGCCGATACATAAGTTTCCAAACAACCCAATCTTCCACATCCGCAATGCCTGCCTTCCGGACGAACAATCATATGTCCCATCTCACCGGCAAAACCAGTATGACCATATACTAATTCACCATTTACAACTATTCCAGATCCTAATCCTGTTCCTAAAGTTAAAACCATAAAATTTTTCATTCCTACAGCAGCACCAAACATCATTTCGGCCATAGCCGATGCATTGGCATCATTTGTAACGAAAACAGGGACATTAATTTTTTGATTGAGAAGTTTACCCAATTCAAATTTACCTTTCCAGGGTAAGTTGGGAGCATTTTGGATGCATTGGTCAAAATAATTTGCATTCGGAGCTCCCACTCCAATTCCAATCAACTCGCAATTTAATTTATTGGTAAGTCCGTTTATCCTGTTGCACAACTCATCAATAAACACATCAAATAATTGGTATCGCTTGGTAAAAATAGAATCCTCGATAAGGATACTTCCATTTTTATCAACCAAACCAAAAACTGTGTTCGTTCCTCCGATGTCTATTCCAACAGCAAGTCTTTGCATAAAAAGTGATTTAATAAAACTACAGACGTTCCTTAATCAACGATCGAATTGGATTAAAAATACGTTGCAACAAGCGATAGTCTTCTGTAATTATTTCGGCCTGACCTTCAATTTGCTGTGCAAAATCCAACTCAATACCATAATTGGTCATTAGGCCGTTTGGAAAATCAACATCCAAACTGTATTTCTGATCTTCAGGTACTTTCGATATGGAGCGAATGGTTCCTTCCAGCATCCCGTATTCAAGATAAGGATAATTATCAAGTTTTATATTCACCCTCTGTCCAATTTTGACCTTGCCGGCTCCCTGCACTCCCAATTCAACTCTGGCAATAATTTTAGTAGAGTCTGAAGGCAATACAGTAAAAACCCTCTCTCCTGTCTTCACATTTTGATTGGAGCTGTAAAAACGATTGAAACTAACCTTTCCATTAATGGGAGTAATTAATACATACTTTTGTTCCCAAATGTTGATTTGAGCTTTTAGGTTATCGAAGGATTGAATGAGCAAATTCTGCAATTCCTTTCGCTCATTTTCCTTATTCAATTCCAAATCTATAATTTGTTGATCCACTTCAGAAATACTAATCTGAGTAGAAGCCAATGAAGAACGGGTACCCTGAAAAGCATAACTCTGTTCCAAGTATTTTTTACGGGCATTTTGAAGGTCTGATTGCGAGATTACACCTCGCGTAAATAAGGATGAATCCCGGGTAAACTGCTTTTTTGAAATTGCCAATTCACTTTCAGAAATTACTTTTTGTTGGTATTGTCGATCGTAGTAAAGGTTGTATTTACTAATTTGATCACGGTAAGAGGCAATTTTTCGATCGTAATAATCCAAATCGAAAAAACGTTGGTAGTCAACATACGATTTTAAGAAACCATTGTAGTACGATTGTATTTCACCCAAACGAAAATTACCTTCCAATAAATTGGATTTAATGCCATCAACACCTGTTAGATGTTCATGAAATTCACTCATTTTCGTTTTCAAAACAAAAACATCATCATTAACGGCCGGATTCTCAATAATAGCCAAAAGATCTCCTTTTTTCACTTCCTGATTATCTGCAACATACAGGTTTTGAATCTGTCCCGACGATCTGGCAACCAATTCGGCAGGTGGATTCAAGGTTGTAAGAACCAATTTGGACTGTATAATATCCGGATAACGGAAAAACCAACTCCCAATTACCAAAGCAAAAATAACGACAAAGAAAAGAGTTGTTCCACTGCGAATGATCCAATTGGGCATTCGTTCCAAAATCTCTTTTACTTCATCTGATCGTAATTCTATGTTACTATCCATCAATTAATAATTAATAATGAGTAATTAATAATTAAAACAGAACTCTCAAGCTCTCATCTATTTATCCTGACTCAAATTACTTTTACTCGTTTCTATAATTTTCGACAAAAGCTTTAAAATCTCTTCGCAATCCAGAATTAAAGATTCAAACATTTTATCGTCAATATATTCGGTATCTTTTAATAATCTTAACCAATAATGTGTTTCTCGTGCTTCCTTAAATGAGATATGTAATTTGGCAATAAAATCTTTTTTAGATATTCCGCCTAAAGCTTCTTCAATATTTGCACCAACCGATGTCCCACATCTTAAAATTTGCTTTGAAAGAACATATTCATGCTTATTACTCTTTAAAAATTTATATAAATTAATAATACGAACACTAAATTGATAAGATTTATCATTAACAGGGTTCGGTTTCATATTAAATTTTTAATTATTAATTCCCAATTATTAATTAATTTCTAGTTTCCCAGCTCAAGCTGATTCTTCACCAATTGATAATAGGCTCCCTTTAATTTTGTAAGATTCTCGTGAGTTCCCTCCTCAACAATTTTTCCCTTATCCAAAACGATAATTTTATCGGCACTTCGAACTGTACTCAATCGATGGGCAACAACAACAACGGTTCTTCCTTTATTAAATTCATCCAAATTATTCATGATTGCCTTTTCGTTGTTTGCATCCAAGGCATTGGTCGCTTCATCGAAGAACAAAAATTTTGGGTTTTTATAGACTGCCCTGGCAATTAAAATCCGTTGCTTTTGCCCCTGACTTAAGCCATGACCGTTGGCACCAATTCTTGTGTTGTACCGCAATGGCAGACTTTCAATGAACATATCGATACAGGCAACCTGAACGGCATACAACAATCTCTTTTTATCAATATTCTCAACTCCAACGGCAACGTTTTTAGCGATGGTATCCGAAAAGATAAAACCATCCTGCATAACCACACCGCAATTCTGCCGCCACATCGATGAACTGTAATTTTCGAGAGTGACTCCACCCAAGGAAATCCTTCCTTTTGTAGTTGGATAAAATCCCAACATCAGCTTAATTAAAGTAGTTTTTCCGCTACCCGATGCACCAACAATTGCAGTGGTTTTTCCATCTTCTATCTTCAAATTAACATCATCGAGAACCATTTCGGAATGTGGACCTTCGTATTGGAAGAATACCTTTTCGATGTCAATGGCCTTTTCTTCGGGAATCTCTGTTAAGCGATCCTCATTTGGCATTTCTTCCTCCTTCATCTCGTGAATTTCACCCAATCGCTCGAGCGATATTTTAGCATCCTGCCACGAATGAATAAACTGCACCAAATTATCAAGCGGGGAATTCAATTGACCCAAAATGTACGACACCGCCAACATCATACCCAAAGTCATGCCGCCATCGAGTACCGACTTGGCCGCTAAAAAGGTGATGATGATATTCTTAGTTTCGTTGAAGAAAATGGAACCTGAAACCTGATACTGATTCAAAGCCAGACCTTTGGTTCTCACTTTAAACAATTCAGCTTGTATTTGCTCCCACTCCCAACGCTTTTGTTTCTCGCAGTTGTTCAGCTTAATTTCCTGCATTCCGGTGATTAACTGCACCAATGAATTCTGATTGTTCGAAAGTTGAGCAAATCGTTTTCCATCCAATTCTCGGCGCTTTCGCAGAAAAAGATTCACCCAAATGATATACAAAAGCGATCCAACTACAAAAACAAAAAAGATTTGCATGTCGTAAATGGCCAAAACAATTCCAAAAATCACCAAGTTAACCATCGAAAACAGGATGCTTAAGGTTGATGATGTGAGGAAATTTTCGATTCGGGTATGATCTTGTATCCGCTGCAGCAAATCTCCAATCATCTTGATATCGAAAAAGCCAATTGGCAATTTCATTAACTTGATTAGGAAATCGGAGATCAATGAAATATTAATTCGGGTTGATATGTGTAAGAGTATCCAGCTTCGAATGAATTCCACAGACATTCGCGAAATGAATAGTACCAATTGGGCAATCAGCACCAAATAGATAAAACTCAGGTTCTGCGTATTGATACCTACATCGACAATGGATTGGGTAAGGAATGGAAAAATTAATTGCAGCATACTGCCAAACAACATTCCCAATACCAACTGCACCAAAAATTTCTTGTAAGGTCTCAGATATTGAAGCAAAAAAGTAAAACTCTTTTTATGGGAAAGATCCTCGTCGCCCTGAGCGTAAAAATCGGGTGTGGTTTCAACCAACAAACACAATCCTTTTAGCTCTCCCTGACTTTGTGTACTTGCCCACGACTTAATAAATTCCTCTTTGGTAAATTTCAACAATCCGGAAGCCGGATCGGCAACATGAACCGTTGTTTTTTTCTTTTTTACCTCTATTTTGTGAACCACCACAAAGTGATTTTGTCCCCAATGGCAAATAGCTGGCAGTGCAGCGTCGTTTTGGAGCTGCTCGTAGCTGATGCGCACCCCCATGGTTCGCAGGCCAATGCTTTCCGCCGCATCGGCAATGCCCATCATCGAAACTCCTTCGCGGGTAATGTGCGATTTATCGCGTAAAGATTGAAGGCTGAAATTCTTACCAAAGTGAGCGGCAATCATACGCAGGCAAGTCGGGCCACAATCCATGGCATCCAATTGGCGGAAATGGGGGAATTTTTTCTTCAAGGCAGAATGGTAATTAGTCAATTTATTATCGTGAAGCTAAAAATAGGGAAAAATGTTGGAACGGACTAAACAGTGAATTTATATTAGTCACTAAAATGTAAATTCAAAAAATTTGTTTTTATACTCACCCCGTTTCCGGGGATTATTATTGATATAATTTGCGATTCGAAGGTATTCCTGATCATCGCGAATGATGTGATCGTGAAATCGTTCCGGCCATTCAAAATCAGAATCTATTTTTCGCGCCTCTTTTCTTACGGCCGATTTATAGGATCGGAGGATGCTAGCCAATGATCCTTTTTTTAGGGGATATGGCCGCCATTTTTTTATTTTTGGAATCCGATCCATCCTTTACAGACGTTGCATGCAACGTCTCTATCACGCATTTTGCAATTATTCATTAAATTTATCATCGTCCCATTTCCGGGGATTATTATTGATGTAATTTTCGATTCGGTGGTATTCCGGCTCATCGCGAATGATGTGATCGTGAAAACGTTCCTGCCATTCAAAATCAGGATCTATTTTTCTCGCTTCTTTTGTTACGGCCGATTTATAGGATCGGAGGATGCTGGCCAATGATCCTTTTTTAGGGGATATGGCCGCAATTTTTTTATTTTTGGAATCCGATCCATCTAGCACAGACGTTGCATGCAACGTCTCTTCTGCAATATTCGATATTTCGATAATGCCATGCACATGATTAGGCATCACTACAAAGGCGTGCAATTTTACAAATGGGAAATGATTGGGAATCCCGAACCAAAATTGATGGGCCAGCTTGCCAATTTCAGATAATTCCATTTTCTGATCAGTAATAGAACCAAAAAACCACTGCCTGTTATGACTACAGATGGTCACGAAATAGCTGCCTTCGTTGGAATAATTCCACCACACAGCACGAGCCGAGGGGATTCGGTATTTGTTTTGGAATTTTTTCATTTTAATTATCTAATGGTAAAGTGCCCCATGAAAGTAAATATATTCCCAGATTCACCCAAATTAAAAATGCACATTAATGTTAATTGAACACAGTGTTATGGGTTAACAGAAATAAAAAGATCAGTGTTAATAATATTCGTAGATAATATTTTAAATTCGAATAGTACCTATTTGATAATTAAAGACTCTATACAATTGATCTGGTTCTTCGAACGTACTCGTTATTAATTGGTAAACTCGAAATCAGTTACTAATTGCTTTGGAAAAAACAATACAAAAAACCCCATCCAGGAAACCAGATGGGGTTGAAATATTTTTTAAAAACAGAGCTTAAACGATACCGCCCACTTTTTTAAGTGCTTTACTGTTTATAATTTTAATTTTACGCCCGTTAAGTTCAATTAACTTGTCGGATTTAAACTCCGACAACAAACGAATTACCGATTCGGTTGCCGTTCCTACCATATTGGCAAGTTCTTCGCGGGTTAGAGCTATTTTAAGCGTACCCTCCGCGCTTAATCCAAAGGTTACTTCCAATTGAATTAAAATCTCGGCTAAGCGTTCGCGTACGGTTTTTTGAGCAATATCAGTAATATAGTCGTTTGCTTCACCCAGTTCTTTGCAAGTGATTTGCATTAATTCCATCGCAAACTCTGAATTTTCCCGTATCAACTTTGTCAATACATTTCCGGGTATAAAACAAACCACTGCATCTTCTATCACTTTTGCTGAAGTGCAAGCACGCTCTTTACTCAACACAGAACGAAAACCGATTAAATCGCATTCTTTTGCAAACCGAATAATTTGTTCCTTCCCTTCCAAACCTGTTTTAAAAACTTTTAAAACACCCGAAAAAAGAAAATAACATCCTTTGGCCGAATCACCTTCCGAATAGATAATACTACCTCTTTTATAAAAATGAACATCTTCATCCCAAAACAATAGATTCTTATCTTCTACCTTCAGATTTTGAAATCTTTCACCGAACTTCTCGGCTAACTGATTGCAATTTGGAAGAATTGGATTCTGCTTCATTAAATTCAAATTAAAACTGAAATCAATACTACTAATTCAATAACAATTCCTTTTCTCGAACTTCCACACACAACTAAATGTTTAAAAAATTATTTGGTTCGAAGGCTTTTTCCTACTTTTATTACAAATCGTTTTCGATTTGTAATAAGGTCAAATATACAAATTTAGTTATACATATAGCACAGTTAAAAGGACAAAAATACAGCAATTATGAAGCACAAAGTAGAACTATCATGGCTGGGAAACCTTGCCTTCGAAACAAATATGGATGGTCATAAAATGATTACCGACGCTGGAATTGAATTTGGCGGTGAGGATAAAGGTCTTCGGCCAAAAAAGCTGATGCTAACCGCATTAGCAGGGTGTACGGGCATCGATACGGCGTTAATTGTAAAGAAAATGAGGCTGGATATTACAGATATTAAAGTATCGGTAGAAGGTGAGTTAACCGAAAGTCAGCCCACTTACTATAAAAATATGCACATTACCTATGAATTCTTTGGCAAGGATCTACCTCATAAAAAATTGGAGCGGGCCGTTAAAATTTCCGAAGAATCGCAATGCGGCGTAAGCGCAATGTACAAGCAGGTAATTCCTGTTACTTCCGAGATTATTTATCATGAAGAGTAAAAAACATCTTGAAAGGTCTGGGAAAGTCGAAGCGTCCAATAGTCGAAAGGTCAAACAGTCCTTAGTTTTCTAATTAAGGTGTAATTGCAAAAGAAAAGCTCATTTATTCTTTTCCCCCTGGCTTTAGACCGGGGATTAATAAAAAAGGAAAACTTGAAAAGTGGAAGAGTTCAACAATCTAAAGGTCAGACAGTCCGTAGTATTCTATTGAAAAACTCGTTTATTCTTTGCTCCGTGGCTTTAGTCCGGGGATTAATAAAAAAAGAAAACTTGAAAAGTCGAAGAGTCCAACAGTCAAAAGGTCAAACAGTCCGCAGCATACTATTGAAAAGCTCATTTATTCTTTGCCCGTGGCTTTAGCCCGGATTATCTAGACAAAAGAGTCTCGAATAGTCCAATAGTCCAATAGTCCAAAAAATAAAAAAGTGCCTCTCCGAATGAAGGGCACTTTTTATTTTTATCGTGTAAGATTATCTCAAGTCTAAAAACTCTATCCGTTTTCTAGAATCCTGCGGCAGAAAATTGTTCCAGGAAGCGAATGTCGTTCTCGAAGAACAAACGCAGATCTTTAATGCCGTATTTCAGCATGGTGATTCTTTCAATTCCCATTCCCAATGCAAAGCCTGTATATTTTTTATTATCAATTCCATTTAATTCCAAAACATTCGGATCAACCATACCGCAACCCAAAATCTCTAACCAACCGGTTCCTTTGCACACATTACAGCCCTTTCCGCCACAAAGTGAACAAGTAACATCAACCTCGGCCGATGGCTCTGTAAACGGGAAGTATGATGGTCGCAATCTAATTTCTGTTTTCTCTCCAAAAAATTCTTTCGCGAAATAAGTCAATGTTTGCTTCAAATCGGCAAATGATACGTTCTCGTCGATATACAAACATTCAATTTGGTGAAAGATACAATGTGCTCGTGCCGAAATAGCTTCGTTACGAAAAACACGACCTGGCGTTAAGCAACGAATTGGCAATTCCATTTCAGACATATCATGCGCCTGAACCGAAGAGGTATGTGTACGCAAAATTACATCCGGATTTTTTTCGATGAAGAAAGTATCTTGCATATCACGTGCAGGATGCTCATCAGGAAAATTTAATGCCGAAAAGTTATGCCAATCATCTTCAATCTCCGGACCTTCGGAAATGGTGAATCCCAGGCGAGAAAATATTTCGGTAATTTCATTTTTCACCAAAGAAAGCGGATGGCGGGAACCCAACTTAACCGCATCTCCCGATAAAGTCAAATCCAAACCTGACTTTCCAAAATCAAGATTGGTGAAACTATCTTTAAGAGAATTTACTATATCCAAAGCAGTTGTCTTCAACTCGTTAAGAGCCTGTCCGACAGCTTTTTTCTGCTCGTTTGGAACATCCTTAAAATCTGCAAACAAAACAGCAATACTACCTTTTTTACTAAGGTGCTTGATTCTAAATTGTTCAACTTCCTCTAGTGTAGTTGCCGAAAATCCATTCAACTCCTCCAATAAATTCTTTATTTTGTCTAACATATTTTTAATCTTTTGAAATCCGATAGTCGGCAAAGTTACAAAAAGTTTTTTCTCCTTGTTACTGAGGATTCTATTTTAGACTGAAGATTCCTAAATTATTTAGTATTCCAGAATTTTCACTTTCATTTTTACATCCTGAAACGGTCGGTCATTTTCATCTGTTTCCAAATCAACAATCTTATCCAAAACATCCAATCCTTCTACTACTTCCCCAAAAACAGTATAATTCCCATCAAGATGCGGAACACCGCCAATCGTTGTGTAGGCTTTCCGACGTGCCTCCGAAAATTCCAGTTTTAAATTGGAACTATTGTATGCAAATTCAATAGACCCCTTAATCGTCTTGGCAATGGCTCTAAACTCGTCAACTTTATCAGCTTTTTTCAAAGAATCCAAAACGGCCCTTTTATCTAAAGTTAAATACCGTTTAACGATTCGCTTTCGCAAAGGAACATTCACTTCTTTCTCCATCAGTGTCAATTCCTCATCAGAAAAAACTCTGCCGTGAGCAATATAAAATTGAGAAATATCCGATTCTTTAAAAATATTCACATTATCGGGCTTTCGAGGTGCAGCAATAGCTCCCTTTTTATGAAAAAACTTTTTATTAAACTCTGATTCAATGGTTCTGTTCGAACTACCATAACCAATCATCTTTCCTGCCGGTGCATTTCTGGAATCCTGCGAGCCACCCTGAGCCACAAAACCCTTTATCACCCGGTAAAACAGCGTTCCATCGAAATGACCGTTTTCTATCAATTGAAGAAAATTCTGCCGATGCTTTGGGGTTTCTTTGTAAAGCATCAATTTGATATTCCCCATATTGGTTTCAATCAAAATAATCGAATTCGTAGCTTGCCCAAATGTTAGCTTAGTGATTAGAATAATTACAATTGCTAAAAATACTTTCTTACTGAAATTCATTGATTTCCTTCTTTTAAAATTTGCACTAAGATAAATATCATGCGATTGAAACCAAAAAAAGCTTTGCATTCATTGCAAAGCTCTTTCTTCTATCATTAAAACAGCAGGTTTATTTTAAAATTTTAATTTTCATTGATATGTCTTTCAATGGGCGATCGAAATCATCTTTCTCAACTCTTGCTATGGAATCAATTAAATCCATTCCCTCGATAACTTCACCAAAAACCGTGTAATTTCCATCCAAATGAGGAATTCCACCAACAGTAGTATAGGCTTCAATTTGCTGTTTACTTAAAACAATTTTCTCCAAATTAAACATTGAATCAACTTCAAATTTAATGTGATCAATTGCCTCTGTCAACTTCTCCAACTCCCCTTCCATTTGACATTTGGAAAGAAATTCAGCTTTTTCCATTTGCAC
Organism: Labilibaculum antarcticum; assembly: GCF_002356295.1. Classification (NCBI taxonomy): domain Bacteria; kingdom Pseudomonadati; phylum Bacteroidota; class Bacteroidia; order Marinilabiliales; family Marinifilaceae; genus Labilibaculum; species Labilibaculum antarcticum. The sequence continues at coordinate 2,340,373 of NZ_AP018042.1, forward strand.
CTTCTTGAAAATAGAACTCCTTAGTTTTCCGTTCAGCTTCGTTTGTAAAGTATCCAATTCACCAACAGTGTAAACCTTTCCTTGTACAATATAAAATTGGGAACCCGCTGATTTCTTTTCCGGATTCACATCATCACCTTCTCGTGCGGCAGCCAAAACCCCCCGCTTGTGAAATAAACCGTTTTTAATTTCTGCAGGTATCTGATAGCCCGGACCGCCTTCGCCCAATCGCTCACCTGATTTTGCACTTTTTGAATCAGGATCCCCACCTTGAATCATGAATCCATCTATCACCCGATGAAATAGAGTACCGTCAAAGAATTTATCATGAGTTAATTTTACAAAATTATCTCGATGAACAGGCGTTTCATCATATAAACGAATTTTCAGATTTCCATATTCCGTTTCGACTTCAACAACTCTATCTTTTTTACCCAGCTCCAATTTTTTCTGGCAGGATATAAAAAGAAAAACAATAAAGATGTAAATGAGATTTTTCATAGGTAATGATCAGTTTTTTTAATGTTTGTATCTAGCGTTTATTTTCAGTTTCTAAATAATCGTTCTCTTTGAAATATTCTACAATCGAAGATTTAAGTAATAACTCTTCCTTTTCCTTGGAAAAAGGGGGAACCATTTTATTCTTTTTGAAAACCGGCCATTGATTTTCATCATACCCATCAATTTGATAGTAATTCCACTTCATCAACAAAGTACAAGTTGCTAAATTGATATGATCCATCTTTTCGTCCTTTTCATACTTCTCCTGAAAGCCTTTTCCTCGCTCCTGTATCCCAATAAGTAGTAAAGTTCCATTTAAATCGGCATCCACATTAAAATCTTCAGAAATTTTATATAAAATTTTGTTCCAGTCGCTTTCTAAATTATTATCCATAGTATCAATTTTTTATGAGTGTTAAAAGTAAAGATTTCTGTTCATAATGGCACCTCTAAAAAATATATTTTCACATTTTTAATTATTCTACTTGGAGATAAAATAATTCCATCCTATATTTGCATCGCTTTTAAGGGCAAGGGCGATTAGCTCAGTTGGTTCAGAGCACTTGGTTTACACCCAAGGGGTCATAGGTTCGAATCCTATATCGCCCACTATAAAAAGCAAACTATTCCCAATATTCGGGCGATTAGCTCAGTTGGTTCAGAGCACTTGGTTTACACCCAAGGGGTCATAGGTTCGAATCCTATATCGCCCACGAAAAGATCAGATTTTCTAATGAAAATCTGATCTTTTTTTTTACCATAAATTGTCCATTCATAAATCTTTTTATGACATCTACCGTATATAAATTCAAATTGATTAAAAAGTCAAACTTTTAGAAACATTTAAGTTTCTAAGAAAATTGTATATTGCGTCGATTTATGTTAAAAAATCATCATTTTTATTTAAAATCATCATTTTTATTTTAATTTTATTAATCACTTGATCAGTCACTTACACAGAAAAGTGCACTTTTTTTACTTTTTTTTACTTTTTGAGGGTTACCTTTTAGTCAATAAGGGAATAAAGGGATAGGAAATATGGATTACACTACGGAAGCGATACTTGAGGGAATCAGCATGAGCAATAATGATGTATTAAATTACATCTACAGCAAATTCTTCCCAAGTATTCGAAATTATATAGAAAACAATAACGGCAACGAAGAAGATGCAAGAGATCTTTTTCAAGAGGCCATTATCGTAATCTACCGTAAAATGAAAAAAGAACCGCTGGTTCTGAATTGTAATTTTAAAACTTATATCTATTCTGTTTGCAGACTTTTATGGTTGAAGCAACTTGAAAAAAGAAAAAATAGCAATGAAATTAGTTCAGAAGCTATTTTGGACAATAGATTGGATGAAGCAACAGAGACCTATGATCAAACCGAAAGGTATAGGCTGTATCAGAAACACTTCAAACTTCTTGGTCCTGATTGCAAGCAATTGCTTCAATTAACTCTTGAAAAAGTTTCCTTAAAGGAAATATCCGAAATTATGGGATATAAGAGTGAGAAGTATGCAAAAAAGAAAAAATATCAGTGCAAACAAACATTGATAGAAAGCATTAAAAGTGATAATGAATTTAAAGAAGTATATGATGGATGACATGAATTTTGACCGTATCGAGGATTTTCTTGACGGTGATCTGACAGAAAACCAATTAAAGGAGTTCGAGAAAGACTTACTCGAAGACTTGGATCTTCAAATGGAGCTTGACCTTCACACGGAGGTTAATGAGGCCATAATAGAACAAGACGTTATGGATCTTAGAAGTAAATTAGAGGCGATTGAAACCCCTCACAATCCTGCTGAAAAGCGAAAGCTGAAATTTTTGACTAAGTGGAATATTACAGCGGCATCTCTGGCCTTAGTAATTGGTTTGGGAAGTTTAATGTATATACTAAACAATCCATCTACTTATTCAAACGATAAAGTTTTTAGCAATTACTATAAGCCTTACAATGTTGTTGTCAACACTCGTTCGTCAGATGTCATGATTGATAATCTATTGGTAACGGCTTTAAAAAGTTATGAAACTAAAGATTATCGAACTGCATTAACTTTATTCAAGAAAATACTGGATAAAGACAGTACGAACATCACCGGTAATTTTTATTCAGGTATCTCGAATATTGAAATTAATGAATATTCAAAAGCGAATAAGAACTTCACCAGAGTGCTAAAGCATAAGAATAACCTGTTTATAGAGCAATCTGAATGGTATCTTGGTTTTTGTTACCTCATGACCAATGAGAAAGAAAAAGCTCTTAAGCAATTCCATGTAATTGCCCAGGGAAATAGTTTCTATAAGACGAAAGCTTTAGAAATAATCAACAGACTGGAATAGATCACTTCATCATTCATCCAAATAAAGTAAGCCATCCAATTAAATTGGGTGGCATTTTTTATGATGTTAAAAGCTTAGCAAAAAGCTAGTAGGATCGAGAAAATATCACAACACAAACTGATAAGTATGACCTTACAGAGTGTTTATTCATATTCCGTAACTTCTATATACTGAAGTAGAATTGAAGATACATAAGAAACAAAAGCAGTCTTAATAAATTTAAATACACTAAGCTTATGTTTTTTATCGTACAAAAAATGGGTTTAATAATATTAGGCGACTGATTTACGTCTTAACTTCTTTCGGAATAGTAGTAGAAAAATGATTCCAACAGATCCAAATGCAAAATACATTAGTTTATTTACCAGGCTATCATCGTATAATGGATCCACATCACCTAATGTCACATATCCCGACCAAAAATAAGGATGGGATTTTAATGAATCGGCAGTTTTTAAATACTCCAATTTTGCTTGACGGAGCGCATCATCTTTGTGCAAGCCTTGAGATAAAAAAGTATAGAAGTTACTCATTAAATTTGATCCTGTCTTGTCCTCTACAGTCCACAAAGTCATGATTACACTTGGACAGCCGGCATAAAAGAAACCTCGCGCCAAACTCATTACTCCTTCTCCTTTCAACAACTTACCATCTCCCGTGTTACATGCACTCAAAACAACCATTCTTGCATTAAAATTCATGTTATAAATTTCATGCGTATTTAAAAGACCGTCTTCAATTGTATCTGAATTTTGCGTAAAAACCAATTTGGAATACATCGGATTTTCATCATCAATTATGGTATGCATTGCCAGATGTAATACATCGTAATTACTTGCATTTGCTTTAAAATTAGCTTCGGTGGCCAAATCATCAACAAACAAATCTCCATGAATCACATTTGAAATATTATTAACCTCTTCCTTAACACCAGGCAATGGATATAATTTATCGCGGTAAGATCTTTCAGTAAATAATATTGAATCATTCACACCTTCGTAAGAAGGAGCAAAAGCCAAAACCGATTTGGAAGAAAAAACACCATAACTAGTAGAATGATTTTTAAAACCCAAAGTAGCCGAATTGTGATATGTAATTGTATTCTCTTTTATTAAATATTCCAGGTTTCTATAATTCATTGTTGTAGAATCGGCTTCCTTAGTTAAAAGAACACCAAACGGAATGTAAGCCATTTTATCATCAGGAACTATAAGAAGATTTTTACCTGAAAGCAGACTATCTTTTCCACTCAATAAATACTGATACAATTGATAAGCCGATCTTGTATATCTTTTATAATAATCAGCACTATTATTAGAAAAATCATTCGTTTTTAAACAATTACGAACTTCCTCAAGATGATAATCGAATGTATCTTTTACTATTTTTTGTCGCTCTAATTCAAAACTTGATTTGGAAATAATAAACGAAAATAAGGCAGAATCGGATATGGAATATTCAATAAGCACATCATTATCATCTAATCTACTTTGTAAGTCCTCAATAGTAATGGTTTTGGTATCATACTTTAAGGAATAATACTCCGGATAATCTTCCTCAAAATTCAAAACCATTTGATTGTATTCCTCATTTAAATTGAAAAGTACATTTTGCCATCCACTAATTGAATCACGATTTGGAGTTTGCTTTCTTTTTTCATCATGAACGAATTCACGGTATTTAGCAATATTCAGTTTTAAATCTCTTTCCTGCTCCTGCAATTCGATAGAAATACCCCCAAAATTTTTAGCATTTACATCATTCAAGGAAGATAGTAAACTAGCCGACTTTGATCGCTCAGCGTATCGAAAAGCTTTTTCTTTGTACTTTACATCTTTAGTAAGTTGATACAATTCAACAGCGATTTCGATAGCTTCGGTATACGTATCTTTTTCGTTTTTAGACAAAGCAAATTTGCTCTCTTCGTCCTGATAGGCAATTCGAATGTTATCAATTATATCCAAACAAAGATCATAGGTCTGTAAACTGTAATCCAAATCAGGAATACTATTAGTCTTGCTATATAATTCCTGTAAAGTATTTGCTTTGGGTTTTAAAATTTCTAAAATGGAAAGCTGCGGATCCAATTCATCCATGCTAGGATTGATATAAACAGTGCTGTTGTTAAAATTATCCGTTTCAGCAATTAAGGCCTTTTGATAATACTTTAAAGCATTTAAATGATCATTTCTTTTAGAATAATAATCCCCAAAATTCTTCAAGCAATGGGCAGTATCCGGATGCTTTCCTCCAAAGTTTTTTACATATACATCATATGCAAGGTTTAGATAAGAAAGAACTTTATCACTATTTCCAATTTGATCCTGAAAAACAGCATAATTCAAATAATAATCGCCTAATAAATAGAAATGAAACCCATTTATTTCTTTTACTTCAGAAATACTTTTTTGATAGTAACTATCAGCTTCTTCGTAATTTCCTAACTTTTTATAACAATTAGCAATAATATTTCTTGTAGTTGAAGTATTTCCTGTTTTTTGCTTTGTTTTTATATTTAATGTTTTCAATAAATACGTCAGAGCTTCAGAATAGAGTTTCTTTTTATAATATATTACTCCTAGGTTATGATATAATTGCGATTCCCATTTTGAACCATTTACTATATCAATCAGAGATAATGATTTCTTATAATAATTTTCCGCCTTAATTAAATCTTCATAATCATTATAAATATTTCCTTTGTTAATGTAAATTGGAATTAATTTATTTGAATTTTGACTATACTCAGCAATAGTAAAAATCTCTGCTTCATTATAAAACTCTATAGCCCTTTTTCTATCTCCAACTCGATTCAGTAAAACACCAAAGTTTACGTAAGTTCTATAAATCAAATTTTTATCAGACAAACCTCCCTTATTAATAGTAAGTATCGCATTCTCGAAAGATTGAATTGAAAAATCAAATTCACCCTTCTTTAAAAATCCAACCGCTCTATCAAACTGCACTTGCAGTAATGAATCAGGGTTCACTTTTTCAACTGGGAAATGCTTTTCTAAGTCTGAATTAGACTTAGAATTAGTGCTCCCACTAAAGAGAAAGAGAAGAAAAAGAGGAAAAAGAGGATAAATAAGAATTTTTTTTAGAAAATTTTTCACGCTAGCGTAGAGTTTTATAATATTCTTATTAACAATTAATTACAAGGAAAACACAGGATTACAGAAGTCCAAATATAGACCTTTTTTTTATTTTTTATTAAAAAAATTCTGTTTTCAGGGTTACCTTTTTCAAAAAAGGGGAATAAAGGGGTGTAATCAAAAAAACTTAAACAATCCAAATCTAACAAAAACAGATAGTAATGAAAAACTTTGAAATAGTATCCCAAGAAGAATTACAAAATATCAAAGGTGGTTATAACGAAATGACAGATACATGTACTCTTGATGACTGCATCGTTTAAATAAACTTATTGACCAAATCCAAATTTCCCAAGTAAACCTAGTATTGACCAATAAGACAAAATAGCATGAAAAATTTTGAAGTAGTATCTCAGGAAGAATTACAAAATATTAAAGGTGGTTATAACGAAATGACAGATACATGTACTCTTGATGATTGCATCGTTTAATAACCTATTTTGACCAAATCCAAATTTCCCAAGTAAACCTAGTATTGACCAATAAGACAAAATAACATGAAAAATTTTGAAGTAGTATCTCAGGAAGAATTACAAAATATCAAAGGTGGTTATAACGAAATGACAGATACATGTACTCTTGATGACTGCATCGTTTAAATAAACTTATTGACCAAATCCAAATTTCCCAAGTAAACCTAGTATTGACCAATAAGACAAAATAGCAATGAAAAATTTTGAAGTAGTATCTCAGGAAGAATTACAAAATATTAAAGGTGGTTATAACGAAATGACAGATACATGTACTCTTGATGACTGCATCGTTTAAATAAACTTATTGACCAAATCCAAATTTCCCAAGTAAACCTAGTATTGACCAATAAGACAAAATAACATGAAAAATTTTGAAGTAGTATCTCAGGAAGAATTAAAAAATATCAAAGGTGGTTATAACGAAATGACAGATACATGTACTCTTGATGACTGCATCGTTTAAATAAACTTATTGACCAAATCCAAATTTCCCATAAAATATTTTATTCATAAAATTAGTACGTTTTGTTTTTAGTAGTGTAAAAACATAAAACTAATTGACTCTAATATTAAGACCAAATTCATTTGCATGGAGAAACGTCCTACATATAAAGAACTGGAACAGTTGCTTGCAGAAGAAAAAGCGAAAACTGCCAAGGCAGAAGAGCTTAAAAATTCTTTTTTGGCAAACATGTCGCACGAAATTCGAACACCCATGAATGCAATTATCGGTGCTTCAGAATTATTGCGTGATGATTCCCTTTCTAAAATTGAGCGCAATGAATTTACCTGCATTCTTAATTCCAGCAGTAAAGAATTATTAGATTTATTCAACCGAATACTTGAACTCTCCCAATTGGAAAGTGGCTCTATGAATTTCCATGAATCGGAACTTTCTATTCACTCTTTGTTCATTCAATTGTATTCTATATTCGGACAAAACATTAGCGAATCTCAGAAAAATTTAATCCTAAATTTTACTGAAGATGTTCAAGAAATTAAAATATTTACAGACCTTGACAAATTAACAAAGGTTCTAACATACCTCCTCGAAAATGCAGTTAAATTTACTGATAAAGGAGAAATTGATTTTGGTTGTGCAATTCAGGACAGAAATAATATTCTTTTCTATGTAAAAGATACTGGTCCTGGGATTAGCGTAGAAGAACAAAAAACAATATTTAAAAAATTCACTCAGGTGGATAATTCCTACACTCGAATTTATTCTGGTGCCGGATTAGGTTTAAGTTTATGCAAAGAAATTGTAAATCTTTTAGGTGGCAAATTATTTATTGATTCGCATCTCGGGCAAGGTTCCATTTTTTACTTTACAATTCCTCTTAAATTTTCGGAATCTAACATTTTACTTAAAGAAAAAATAGAAGCTATTTTAAAGCTTAATATTAACGATATATATTCTTTATCTACTATAAAAAAGAATATTGCTATTTAGAAAAATTACTAGGTAATATAAAAGGAGCTTGCTGGTCACAAGCTCCTTTTTTTATTTTGTTTTAAAAGATATTTCTTTCAGATTAAGTAGGAGATCCAATACGATTGTTAGTATCAATAAATTAAATTTTTGATCCCAGTCGGTAAGAAATCCAAAACAAGCCACAATCATAAACAAGATATTTGCCAAACGCAGAACATCCATTATCTTGAAAATTTTTACACTGGCATAATTTAGCGTACTAAATCGGTAAACTACGTTTAAAAGAAGTCCCAGACTTAAAACAGCCAATCCATAAGCTTCCCCTTGCAGTATAAATAATGCGCCAACAATAATTAGTATTGTTGCAACGGTATAAACAATTGGTAAAATTTTATTCATTTATTTTCAATATTAAAACAGACGTTCAGGATCACTATATTTACTTTTACCCAAATGTGAATACGCCAAAGGAGTAACTTCTCTTCCGCGAGGAGTACGTTTAATAAACCCTTCTTTTATTAAAAAAGGTTCGTAAACCTCCTCTATCGTACCGCTATCTTCTCCAACAGCAGTAGCAATAGTTGAAATTCCTACGGGACCTCCATTAAACTTGTCAATCATCGTATTTAGAATTCGATTATCCATCTCATCCAAACCATGTTTATCAATACTCAATGCTTCCAAAGAAAATTGAGTTATACTTAAATCAATATTTCCATTTCCTTTTACCTGTGCAAAATCGCGAACTCTTCGCAAAAGTGCGTTTACAATTCTAGGAGTTCCTCTGCTTCTTGAGGCAATTTCACCAGCTGCTTCTTGAGTAATTTCAACATCTAGTATTTTAGCAGAACGCTCTACAATTTTAGTTAAAACAGGAAGGTCGTAATACTCTAAGTGACAATTAATTCCAAAACGTGCACGTAAAGGTGCCGTTAATAAACCTGAACGAGTTGTAGCACCAATTAAAGTAAAAGGATTTAATTCAAGTTGGATGGAACGCGCAGCGGGCCCCTTATCAATCATTATATCTATCTTGAAGTCTTCCATAGCAGAGTATAAATACTCCTCTACAATCGGACTTAAACGATGAATTTCGTCAATAAACAACACATCATTCACTTCAAGATTGGTTAAAAGCCCTGCAAGATCTCCTGGTTTATCCATTACCGGACCCGAAGTAATTTTTAATCCTACTCCCAATTCATTCGCTAAAATATTTGAAAGTGTAGTTTTTCCCAATCCAGGAGGTCCATGAAGCAATACATGATCCAAGGCCTCTTCACGCATTTTTGCAGCTTTAACAAATATACTTAGGTTTTCAACCGTCTTTTTTTGACCACGAAAGTCATTAAATTCAAGAGGTCTTAACTTCTTTTCATATTCTTTTTCGTTTTCTGAAAAATTATTTTCTCTGATATCCAGGTGATCTTCCATTAGAAGCAAGATTTGACTACATCATTTTAAATGATGCAGTGATTTATACAAAAAAGAGTTACGAATTTCATTTGAAATTTATCTAAATCAGAATTAAAGCCTTTTAGATAAAATTGAAGTTGCAAATTTATTTAAAGATTCAGACTTTCGAGCATTTTAAACAAATTATCAATTTCAAAAGGTTTTGCGATGTGTCCATTCATGCCATTTTGAAGACACTTTTCTTCATTGGCAATCATGATATCTGCTGTTAGGGCAATAATTGGAATGTCTTGTCCATTCACCAAACTACGTATGATTTTCGTCGCTTCTAATCCATCCATTTCCGGCATCATGATATCCATCAAGATAAAGTCATATTTGCCTTCTTTGAACTTCTGGATAGCTTCAATTCCATTATTGGCCACATCAAGCAAGTAACCATATCGTCTTAAAGTAAATTTAACAACGGTTTGATTTAGCTTATTATCCTCAACTAATAAAATGGAATAGTTTTTTTTTTCCCAGCTCATACTCTGTTCATGCATTTTTCAATAGTATGCAAGATAATAAAATCATTGTAGAAATAAGAATTCGATAAACTATTCACTGAATTCTTAATCTTGAATAGAGAGAGTAATTAACGCTTATCAACAAGTCTATTATTATTATTTGTTTTTTAAAATTTCTTAAAAGAATATGATGATTATAATATCCTGTTAATACTGTTGGTAAGAGTTTCGTTATTTTATTGATTTTTTTAATTAAATGATCCTAGTAACAGGAAATTAACAGCTATTGTTAATTTTATGAGGTGTGATTACCAGTGAAGTAATAAGGTTATTAACATGTTGTTGATAACCTTGTGTATTGATAAAAAAGTAAGTTATTTATATTAACAGTCTGTTGATAACCTGTTGGGAGATGTTAATCTGTAAATGAAAAGTAAAGTTGGAATGAGTTATTTTTTTTTCTATACAATCATGAAATTGGATCATCCTAAGAAAAGATTGTAAAATTTAGTAAGGAAAAATCAACAGTATGTTAACTGAATGTGAACAAAATTGTTAATAGCAAGTATGAGTTGGTGTAAGTGTTAGACAATCAGAGTGATTGTGTCTTTTTGAAAGGGGGTTTTTTAAGAATATTTTAAAATCTGAATTTATGTATCAAATGAGTAATTTTACTTAGTTTTGTAGCCTTAAATAACGAATAATTTGTAGCATATTATAAAGAATAGATTAAAAATTCAAAATTTATTAATCTGCTTTTTTGAAAATTTTAGAGAAATGAAAAAAATAAAAGTTGCGATTGCTGCCGATCATGCGGGATATCAGTTCAAGAATAAACTGGGCGAATTTTTAAAAGAAAATGGTTATTTGGTAACTGATTTTGGAACCAATTCAGAGGCAAGTATGGATTATCCTGATACAGCGCATCCATTGGCTGCTGCTGTTGCGGCAGAAGAATTTGATTTTGGATTTACTCTTTGTGGAAGTGGTAATGGCATTACAATGACTGCGAACAAGCATCAAAAGATACGTGCTGCTTTGTGTTGGAATTCTGAAATAGCTGAATTGGCAAGATTGCATAACAATGCAAATGTGTGTGGAATTCCTGCTCGTTTTATTTCCTATGAGGAGGTTGAGAAAATTGCGAAAATATTTTTATCCACTGAATTTGAGGGTGGTAGGCATCAAAATAGAATTGATAAAATCCCTTTAAAATAGCCCATTATACTTTTTAATAAACAAAATCTAAATAAGGAATTAAAGAATTAAAGATGCTTAATTAGTAGTAAATATGATTATATTTGTGCTGATTATTAGATGAATGTGAGAGTAAAATTAAAGAGAAAAGATGTTATCGAATACCTGTAAATATGCAATACGTTCAGTAATTTATTTGTCCCTGAACGGCACAGAAGGAAAAAAAATTGGAATCAAAAAGATTTCTGAAGATTTAGAAATTCCTACCCCATTTTTGGGTAAAATATTGCAAAGTTTAGCCAAACAAAAATTACTTACTTCGACAAAAGGACCACATGGTGGTTTTGGAATGGGAAAAAAACCATCTGAAATTACTTTGATGAATATTGTGGAAATTGTTGATGGGTTAGATATGTTTGAGAATTGTTTAATTGGTATGAGACCTTGTAAAACGCCTACAAATAATCAATCCCCTTGTCCGGTTCATAACCAGTTTGGAAGTATTCGGAAAACCATTTATGAATTATTTAACGGTAAAACTATTGGTCAATTAATAGATGAAATGGGAACAGCAGAAGAATTTATTAGTTTATAATATTTTCTTTAAAAAAGATATTTTATTCAAGGGCTTACTGTTTAGCAGTAAGTCCTTTTGTTTTTTTAACCAAGAATACATTATTGTGGCAAAAACTCCTCCTAAAACATCAGCGGTTAAATCCCAATAATCGCCACTTCTATTTATAAAATAATATTGCTGAAGAAATTCGATAAGGCCTCCGTAAATTGCTATTAATAGAAGAATGATTCCGGTTATAGTTATCCGTTTTAATTTCGTTTGAATACTAAGTTCGGCAAATAGAAAGATTCCCATCACAAAGAACATTCCGAAATGAACAATTTTATCGAAGTGAGGTATTGCTATTAATGAGGTTTTGGGAAGATCATTTCCAGGAATAGAGCAAAGAATGAAAATTACCATTGCCCAGATAATATTTCTCCAAAATAATTTAGTATTCATAATGTTATTTAGATTTTAGTCCAAAGGTAATACGCATTTTTTAGATTTTTATTTTTTACATGGAATACTTTCTATTATTGTAGAAGAAGATAGATAAAAAAAAGAGACCATTTTGATCTCTTTTTAATATGTATGTGGTTTACTAATTAGTACTTTTTTAAGCTTCCTAAAAAGGAAATATCACTGGTGACTTTAGGTTCTCCTTTGTATTTAACTGAGCCAATTCCTGAAATACTTACCCGAAGATCATCTTCAACACAAACTTTACCACTTCCAACTCCGCTAATATCAATACTGCCTCGTTTTACAATTAAATCGTAGGCACTAACACTTCCTGCCCCCGAAATATCAATGGAAACCTCGTCGCATTTACCAGCTAATTTAATACTTGAAGCACCACTATTATCAATCCTTAATCGGTTTGCTGTAAGTTCTAAATCGGCAGAAGATGCTCCGTTTATTTCAATATCCAACTCGTCGAAACGAAGCATTTGATCGCTTTTTAAGGAAATTGCACCATTGGCTTTTAATCCGCTAAGATGTTTAAAACCGATGTATAATTTCATTTCTTTCGATTTGTAGATACTTTTTTCTGTAGAGATATAAAGTACATCACCCTTTACTTTGGATTTAATAATATCCAGAAGATTTTCATCTGCGACAACCTTTAAACTGTAATCATCATCCTGCGAAAGGTAAATGGTAAAAGCTCCACTCACTTTAATGGTTTCGAAATTGCCAACTTCTCTTTCCTCGGTTTGAACATTACCATTGCCTTTTATTCCATCAGCCTGAGCAGGTAGAATGGCTAAAAAACCGATGAATAAAATTAATACCGGAGAAACTATTCTTTTAATTAGATTCATAATTATAATTTTTTGGTATTGGTTCAATTTAGCTTTGTTACTATAAAGACGTGTTAGGATTGCAAGTGTTGCATTTCTGTGAAATAGGTCTTTAATTTTAAGTAACAAAAGTTAGTGAGTTTTTTAATTATTTTCTCATCGTAGAGGAATTTTTATGAAATGAATCTACCTTGCAGAAAAATAGATTGATATGTCGGGAGTATATTTTCACATTCCATTTTGTAAACAACTTTGCCATTATTGTGCTTTTCACAAGAGTATTTCATTGCAGGCAAAAGATGATATGTTGGAATGCTTAAAGCAGGAATTAAAACTTAGAAAAGGATATTTAGGAGATACATCTTTAAATACCATTTATTTTGGAGGAGGAACACCTTCAGTGTATCAACCCAAGGAAATTGAATCGTTAATTGATGAAGTGGCGAAGTATTTCACCATTGATTTGGATGCGGAAATTACCTTGGAAGCAAATCCTGATGATCTCACCGAAAGCTATCTGAAGGAGCTGTGTAAAACCGGGGTAAACAGACTTAGTGTGGGTATTCAATCATTTCATGATGAAGATTTGATTCTAATGAACAGAAGACATACCGGTAAAGAGGCATTTGATGCTATTCGCAGGGCACAGGATTTCGGTTTTGATAATATATCAGTGGATCAAATTTATGGTGTTCCTGGCTTGAGTATGGAGAAATGGAAGGAGAATTTAGATCTGGTTTTTGACTTGAATGTTCAGCACATATCCTCCTATCATTTAATGTATGATCCGAATACTATTTTTACGAAAAAACTGGAAAAAGGACAGCTGGTCGAGATGGATGAAGAAGAGAGTTTTGCGCAGTTTACTTATTTGATTGAGGCAGCCCGAAAACATGGTTTTATTCATTATGAAATTTCCAATTTTTCGAAAGAAGGGTTTATTTCCAAACACAATTCGAGTTATTGGAAACAGAAAAAATACCTGGGAATTGGACCATCGGCTCATTCATACAATTTGGAAGAAAGAGAGTGGAATATTGCTCACAATTATAAATACATAAAAGCAATAAAAGAAGGCGGGAGTTTTTCTGAAAAGGAAGAACTTAGTGAATTCGATCGGTATAACGAGTTTGTCTTGACTTCGCTCAGAACTTATTGGGGAATGGATTTAGAATTGGTACGTAATCATTTTGGAGAAAAGCTTTATCAACACTGCGTATCAAAATCTGAAAAATATCTTTTATCAGATCACATGCGAAAAGAAGACAACAGAATTATTTTAAATGATAAAGGCGTTTTTGTATCCAACGATATTATGTCGGACTTTTTTTGGGTAGAAGATGAATAATAGAATAGTAAAACATGCGTTACTAGAATATAAACAATCCTTTTTTATATGAAATCATTACTGACTTTTATAGCTCTTTTTCTTACAATTGGAACCACGTCGGTATTTTCACAAACCGATACGGTTCAGATTTTATCACCCAATCATTTTAATCAGGTTTTACAGCTAAATCCTGATGTGGAATTAATTGATGTAAGCAGTAAAAAGGAATTTAAAAAAGGACACATTAAAGGAGCTCGTTTGGCTCAGAATTCGGAAGACTTGTATCGATTAATTGATTCTCTCGGGACATCGAAAGTGTACTTGCTTTATTGCAAGTATGGGGAGAGAAGCATTGATGCGGGGAAAATAATCTACGAAAAGTATAAGATCTCTGTTTGTTCTCTGGAAGGAGGATTAGACGCCTGGTTGCAAAGTGGCTTTGGAATGGAATAAGTGCCTTCCAGATAGCTAAAAAACACTTCTCGATGCTAAAAAGGGCCTTCTTATAGGTATAAATCGCCTTCCCAATGCTAAAAAGCGACTCTTTGTCAGACAAAGCGGATTCTTGGACCCCCAAAGTGAATTCTTGATGGTTATAAGTGACTCTTTGTCAGATAAAACAGCTTCTTAATGCCTCAAAATGAATTCTTAACGACTCCAAATGCTTTTCCGATGTTTAAAAAGTAAAAGGCAGATCCCCCAAAGATCTGCCTTTCCTGATTATCTGTATTTATAGTGAACTATTCAACAATAGTAGTCCCGTTATAAGATTTGTTTAAAGCATCTGACAACCAAGTCGGTTTTGCTGTACCAGCACCTGCACCTGTTGCATTAGCACTTTCTGTAATGCTTAATCCAGCAACAGCTTTAGTATCGTTACCAGTTCCCATCTCTACAAATTTAACATCGGTAATTGTAATATCACCAGCATTAATTCTTGCAGCAGCGTCAGCATCGCTTGAAGAAGTGTAAAAATAAGCTTGGCCTTTATCAGCAGCCAATCCACCAATTACAATGTTGGTGATTGTCATCTTTCCAGCTCCTTCTTTCATATAAAATGGTTTTTCGCCCATTCCATAAACAGTAAGGTTGTTTAAAGTAGCATTAGTCATTGGAGTCGCAGCACCGTTATCACCGTTGTTAGATCCTTCAATACCTGATTTGGTAGAATTGATAGAGATCCAGTACTCACCGGTTCCATTCCATCCGTCAGCAAAATCGATTCCATCGTCTTCGCTATCAACAGATACCAAGTGAGAAGCATTTACTGTTCCACCGAAGAATTCCATTCCGTCATCACCACCTTTAAAAGAGACTACATAATCGATAGTAGTACCAGATCCAACACCGAAAAGAGAAAGACCGTTGAATTCTTTGGTATCGGTATATTTATAGCCAGTATATTCTAAACGCAGGTAAGTAAGGCTTCCTGAATTGTCATCAGCAAGATCGCCACCATAAGTTAAACCGGAAACCTCAGCACCAGCACTTGCATCAGCTTTGTTGGTAGGAGCATATCCACAAATAACCAATCCACCCCAAGCTTCAGCTTCCTGCTTAGCACAAGTCATAACAACAGGAGCATCAGCAGTACCATTCACATTAATTTTAGCACCTTGTTCAACTGCAATGTAACGTACATCTGTGTTTTCTGGAGTTACTTCAGAAGCGATAATAACTGTTCCTGCAGGAATCGTTAAGCTGGCACCATTTTTAACGATTACAGCACCATCTAAAATGTAGATGTTATTTGCATCCAATACAAGATCGGTTGTGATATCACCTTTGAAAGATACATTTGCAACTACAGCATCACCAAAAACAGTGGTTGTAGCATCAACAGTATTCAATGCATTTGGCATCCAGTCTGGCTTGTTTACGCCATTACCAGCACCATTAGCTTCCACATTTTCGCCAATGGTTAAGCCTGCAACACCTTTGCTTTGACCCGCTTTCATATCTACAAAATTTGCGTTGGTAATTACAATATCACCAGCATTAATTCTTGCAGCAGCATCAGCGTCATCCGAAGAAGTATAAAAGAAAGCCTGAGCTTTATCCTCAATTAAACCACCAATTACGATATTGTTGATGTTCATTTTACCAGCACCTTCTTTCATGTAAAATGGTTTTTCGCCCATTCCATAAACAGTAAGGTTATTTAAAGTAGCATCAGTCATTGGTGTAGCACCTCCGTTATCACCGTTGTTAGATCCTTCGATACCTGATTTTGCAGAATTGATAGACACCCAGTATTCACCAGTACCTGACCATCCGTCAGCAAAATCGATACCGTCATCTTCACTGTCAACAGAAACCAGGTGAGAAGCATTAACAGTTCCACCAAAGAACTCCATACCATCATCACCACCTTTGAAAGAAACAACATAGTCGATTACAGTTCCAGCACCTACACCGAACAGAGAAAGACCGTTGAATTCTTTTGTATCCGTATATTTATAGCCAGTGTATTCCAAACGTAAATACTCAACTACACCTGAGTTATCGTTTGGTTTGTCTCCACCATAAGTTAAACCGGAAACTTCAGCACCAGCACTTGCATCAGATTTGTTAGTTGGAGCATAACCACAAATAACCAATCCACCCCAAGCTTCACTTTCCTTTTTTACACAGGTCATTACAACCGGAGCAGTAGCAGTACCATTCACGTTTATTTTTGCCCCTTGAGCAACAGCAATGTAACGAACATCAGCATCGGCTGCAGTAGTGGCAGTAGCTTCAATTCTTGTTCCAGCTGGAATTGTTAAAGTACCACCTGTTTGAACAAGAAAAGCACCTGATAATTTGTAGGTTTTGGTGGCATCCATTGTATAGGTTTCGCCATCTTTAATTTCACCTTTAAAATCTTCAGAATCGAACATTCCTGTTGGTTCTGGATTTGGAGTTGGTGTTACATCATCGTCATTAGAACAACTTGAGAAGGTAATCGCTGAGATTGCCAACATCGCTAACAATAATTTTTTCATTTTGTTTTTAATTTAATTATAAAATGGAATTTGTTTCTATTTAAAACGTGTAGGATAAGCCTACACTTAGTTTGATGCCTTTTTTGTATGATTTTACAACCCAGTCCTGGGTTTCATTCTCCTGAATTCTTTCTATGTTGTTGTCAAGAAGATTTTTAGCAGATAAACTCAATCCCCATTTGTTGAATTTGGATTTGATAACAAAGTCTAAATTATGGATCTCCTTGTCGACCTGATTTCCTAAACTCGAATAACCTATCAGATTTAAACGGTCGGATACATATCCGTAAACCAAGCTTGATGTAATTGTGTTTTGACCTTCTTTCCAGCTGTATTTATAGCTTAAATTTGCATTGGCGATAAAGGGAGCAGCTCCTTGTAATTCTTCTTCTTTTTTGTTGAAATTGGCATTGAAATTTCCCTCTGTCTGCTCAACAATTTTATCTGTATTTAATTCTTGCTTAGTTTTCATGAGGGTAACATTAGCTGTAGCGTATAGCTTTTTGTTTGAATTCTCAGATCTCAGATTGAAAATATCTTTTTTAGCCTCGAATTCTATTCCATACAGATAAGCCCAATCGCCCGTATTGGCATAAGTAAATTCGTTACCTGCTGAAGCTCTTACAAATTTATTGATTGGGTCAACGATGTATTTTCCGAAGGCAGCAACTGAAAATAATTCACTTGGTTTTGGAAAAAATTCCCATTTTAATTCTCCGTTGTAATTGGTTGATGGAGTTAAATATGGATTTCCTACTGTAACATCTGTAATTCCTTCGAAAAGGAAATAAGCTGTTTCCTTAAATTGTGGAAGGGTATAGGTAATTCCACTAGCAAATCTCAAATTAGCTCTCTTGGTAAGAGAGTATTTTAATGAAATATTTGGAAGAACGTTTAGTTCTGTAAAATCTTGTTTGTCTTTCCCTAAAGAAGTATTCCATTTAATTTTTTGAAATACATTCTCAACACGAACACCAAGAAGAGCAAGAAATTTTGGACTAAAATTATACTCCAAACTGGCAAAACCAGCATTAATAATTTGTTCTCCATCGTAGGTTGAAAGCGTTACGAAATTGTTGGATAGAACACGCAGATCAAAAAGATTATTCTGCTGATTTTCATTATTAAAATAAGAATCAATATCGCTGATATCTGTTAATCGGTTATCAATTATTTTATGATTAAACTGAGTGGATTCAAATGCTCTTGTTTTGTATTTGCCGTTGTAGCCAACGGTTAACTTTCCTTTGTATTCTTCGTCTTCAAAACCTTCGCCAAATTTCAAAGTAAAGTCAAAATTTGCAGCGATTTCATCTTCTGTTAGTTTGTGGAAATAGCGATTGTTGTTCCCGTCATCGTTAGTTGCAAAGAATTTCTCCGTATCAGTTCCGTTCTCGAGGGTATTGTGTCTTCGGTCGGGCACAATATTTTTAACATTATTATAAGCAATTCCCCAATTTAAATCCTTTTTTGAGTTGATTTTGTGCACTCCTAACAATTGATTTACAAGAACCGTATTTCTTTCGTATCCTGCTCTTCTTACGTAGGCGCCTTCATCGGCCAAATCAATAATATTTCCCCGTAAATTTTTTAATGATTGTTCGGAGGTATTTAATAGAAAAGAATTGAAGAAGATATTGTTTGATTTCCACTTGTAATTTAAGTTGACCATTGCGGTCGATTGTGTTTCGTATTTGAATTGTTCTCCATTCAAATTGACACGCACATAATCACTGCCATTTACTTTTCGCTGCAATAATTCACTGTAACTGTATTCGTTCTTGAAAGAAAGAGTTGCGAAAGCATTCAATTTTGAATTTTCGAATTCGAAAGTTTTACCTCCCGATAAGGATAATTCCAGATCTGGGTAAAGCGTTTTTTCTTCTGGATTCCACTTGCTTTCGAAATTGTAAGTGCTTAAATCATCAGAATAACTAAAATCATCGAAACCAAGCATTCCAGGACCATCGCCTAAATAGAACTTGTCGGCATCAGAAATACTAGTGTTGAATCCCGATTTAATTCCTGCTTTTAGAAATGAATCACCGCTATGAACTTTCGAAACAATATTAATATTCGCTCCGGCAAAATCACCAGAAAGCTTTGCCAAGGACACTTTCTGAACATCTACAAACTCAATAATATCGGTTGAAAAAAGTTCCAAATCAATATTTTTAAATTCTGCATTATTGGAAGGTAATGGCAAGCCGTTTAATGTTGTTGTGTTGTAACGATCCCCCAATCCACGAACATTTAAACCTTTGCTTCCTTCCTGCTTTGTAACTCCTGTAATTTTTGTGGCAGCTGTTGCAGCATCGGAAACACCTTGGTTGGCTAATTCCTGCGCTCCAATAGATTGTTTAATTACTGCAGATTTTTTCTGATCCAACAGCAATATAACTTCCGATTCCCGTTTTGCTTTCGCGAAAACTTTTACATCGTTTAATTCTACTGTAGAAGATCCCAATACAAAATCGATACTCACCGAGTTTCCCTCATTAATGGTGATGTTTTCTTTCGGTAAGGTTTCATAGGAGATAAAAGAACACGTAAGAGTTACGATACCTGTCGGAATATTGGATAGTGTATAATTACCATCAAAATCGGTTACGGTTCCTATAGTAGTGCCGTCTACATATACCGAGGCTCCAATTAATGTTTCTCCGGTTTTTCCATCTTTCACATTTCCTGTTGCACTTCCCTTTTGCGCAAACGCGCCAATTGATAAAATGCTTAGTACTAAAACTAGGAATACTTGTTTAATCATTTTTAAAAAAATAAGTCAATACGTTTTTCTTTCTAAATCACAATGCGATGTTAGGAAAGAAGTATGATCAGAACGACAAGTGCGTTTTAAGTAAAAATTATCAAATTCAGCTACCCGTGTTAATTTTAGGTTAGGGATTGGTTCGTATGTAAATCAAACATGAAGAGACCGTTAAGTAGTGATTTTAATCGATGGGGTAAATTTACTATAAGGGGCTATGGGCGAGTGTTGTATTTTTTATTGTTGCGGTATTATTACAATGAGTTTGCGGAAATATTACGATAATTTTCAGGAGTGGTTTTTTCCAAATTTTATTTTTTTTCTGATAAAAAATGGTTCAAAATTAGTTCGGATTCATCCTCTTTTTTATGAGTTTACATTTTAAGTCTTAAATGATTTTATGTCTTAATTATTAAGATTTCGTTAAAATTTAAACTCCTGACTCATAATAAGATTAATGAAAACTTAACATAGATATCCATTATTATCCTACTTTTATTTAAATATTTGTCAATCGGAATTTAAGTGCGCAATCAAACTGATTTAGTACAGTATTTATAAGTTTGACGACTCACTTTAAACGATATATTGAATAAGAATAACATCAAGATTTTAAGTAAATATGAAACGTCCATGCCAAAGTGATTTTGATACACAGGGAGATGATTATCATAGCATGGTAAGTTCCATATGGCAACTAAAAAACAAATTGTAATCATATGAAATTGATTGAATCAAACAAGGTTAATATATATCTAAGCTTATTTGTAGTAGCACTAATTGTAGTCATATATTGCCTCACTTATTTTCTATCCTTTAACTTTCTGTATCTGTTCCTGTTTGCAATTGTGAGTGGATTCCTGGTATACTATTTTAGTAAGTATCTCGTAAATCGATTTTTATATTCAAAAATTAGAATGCTTTATAAGACGATTCATGATACTCAGATAATCGATAAGGAATTGGCTGATAAAGTTAAAAACACCGATGCTTTGCATGCAGTGGAAATGGAAGTCATGGAATGGAGCGAAAACAGAGGATCCTTGGTTTCACAATTAACGAAACAAGAAAAATACCGAAAAGAATTTATTGGTAATGTTTCTCATGAATTAAAGACACCAATCTTTAATATTCAAGGCTATGTTCTTACTTTATTAGATGGTGGCTTGGAAGATGAATCAATTAACAGGACTTATTTGGAGCGAACCGAGAAAAGTATCAATCGTATGATTACAATTGTGAAGGATCTTGAGGTAATTTCAAAACTTGAATCAGGTGAACTGAAATTGTGTTTTGAACGGTTCAATATTATTGATTTAATAAATGAAGTTTTGGAAATGCAGGAAATGAGAGCCAAAAAGAATAATATCAAGCTTGTTTTTGCACAACAAAACGATAATTCTAAATTTGTTTATGCAGACAAAAAGGAAATTTTTCAGGTACTAAATAATTTACTCGTAAATTCGATTAAATATAGCCGACCTAAAGGAACTACTCATATTGAAGTAATGAGTATGGATAAAACGTTTCTGGTTGAAATTCGGGATAACGGTATCGGGATTGAAGCAGATAATCTTCCCCGAATTTTTGAACGCTTTTTTAGAGTAGACAAAAGCCGATCCCGAAATATGGGAGGTTCAGGATTGGGCCTAGCTATAGTCAAACACATTATCGATGCTCACAATCAAAGTATAAATGTGAGCAGTACATATGGGGAAGGAACCAGTTTTACGTTTACACTGGATAAAGCGAAATAAACAAAACTAAATAACCAAAAGTATAATGGAAAGTAGCAATTACAAGATTTTATTGGTTGACGATGAATCTGATATTCTTGAGTTTTTGAGTTATAACCTAAAGAAAGAAGGTTTTCAGGTTGCCACAGCAGGAAATGGTGTTGAAGCCATCGAAAAAGCGAAAAAATTTCATCCCCATTTAATTATTTTAGATGTGATGATGCCAGAAATGGATGGAATTGAAACTTGTGAAAAAATTCGATCCATACCAGATTTTCAGGATGTATTGATTTCTTTCTTAACTGCACGTGGAGAAGATTATTCACAAATTGCGGGTTTTGATGCAGGAGCTGATGACTATATCAATAAACCAATTAAGCCGAAGGTATTTATTAGCAGGGTAAATGCTCTTTTGAAGAGATCAGGACGAATTTCCGATGATACTTCTAATCCATCAACCAGATTGATTACGATTGGCAATTTATCAATTGATAGGGAACGTTATCTTGTTATTCAAAACGGAAAAGAGTTTTCATTGCCAAGAAAAGAATTTGAATTGTTACTGTTATTGGTATCGCGCCCGGAAAAAGTATTTACCCGTGATGATATTTATGCTGCTATTTGGGGCGAAAAAATTATTGTGGGAGATCGCACAATAGATGTACACATTCGAAAACTACGAGAGAAAATCGGCGATCGTTTTATCCAAACCATAAAAGGGGTAGGATATAAATTTGTTGATGTAGATTAAGAAGTTGTTCAAAAATCCAAAGAATAAATTTTTAAACACCTTCTAGGCATATGCCAGGGTGGCGATACTAACTTTTGCCCCCTCGGCTTTTAATAAGGCATGAGCACACGATTCTAAGGTGGAACCCGTGGTTACAACATCATCTACCAATAGAATGTGTTTGTTAATTAGACTCGATGGCTCCACTAGTTCAAATATATTATCTACATTTTCCCATCTTTCTAATTTGTTCTTTTTAGTTTGTGATTCGGTATGAATCTTTCGAATTAAGTTATCGGAAACAATAGGTTTCTGCATCGATTGGCCAAGTCCGACAGCTACTAATTTGGCTTGATTGTATCCTCTGATTTTTTCTTTCTTTGGATGAAGAGGAACAGGAATAATAACATCAATATCCTTAAAAAAATCTGTCTTTTTCAAGCTTTCTCCAAAGTGTTTTCCCAATGCAATTCCAATGTCTTGTTTATTGTGATATTTCAATTTATGAATCAATTTCTGAAATTGACTCCCTTTGCTGAAAGTATAATATGAAGCGGCATAATTAATAGTTACCCTGCCCCAGAATAGTATTGAAACAGGATTATTTTTATTTAGATGAAAATCAGTTTTTGGCAAATGAAACAAACACCTGGTACATATTGTCTCTTCATTTTTAAACAGGTAATTGCCACAAGCCTCGCACAGTCTGGGATAAAATAAATTAACGAAGTCATTAAACCATATTGATATAGAGTCTTTTAAAGTCATACAGTTTGGTTTGTAATATTTTCTCAATAAAAATTTAACTCATACTTAATAGTCTAATAAGCTTAGTCTAATCTCTTTTAGATGATACTGCCATACATTTGTTGGTGTAAGAGAATGGTAAATAAGATTGTTATTAATTACCTTCTAAAATTAGAAAATTAAGTTAATTAAAAATATTGAAGATTAAATGTTCTTCTTAAACTGAAATCAAAAAAAAATGAAAAAATTAGTATTCCTTTTTGTTACTCTACTTGTTTTAGGACTTGAAAGTCAGGCTGTAAAAGTAGTTACGCCTGTGGGCGATAAAGAAATGGAAGTTGCTGAGATGGCAACAATAACAACAACAAGTTTATCTGGTGTTGTTTTGGATACTGAAACCGGCGAAGCTTTAACAGGAGTTGCTATCCGTTTCGAAGGATCAAACGAAACAGTTTACACAGATTTTGATGGAAATTTTAAAATTACTAATGTGGTTCCAGGAAATTACAACATCTTATCAAGTTACATTTCTTATAAGGACAATAAATTAAAAAATGTGAATGTGAATGGTGTAAACAATGTTATTCGCCTGGTTCTTAAACAGGATTAATTTTTATAGATGAGTAGAAAGTTAACAATTGTTTTAGGCATTTTATTTTGTCTGATTACAAATCACTCTATTTCCCAGGTGATTAAGGAAGTTGAAGGATTGTATTACAATACCTCGGGAGATCTGTATACCGGAACATATACCGAATTTTACGACAGCGGTAATAAGCGGATAGAAATGAATTTGTTTGAAGGAAAACGAAATGGAAAGATTACGCTTTTCTTTGAGAATGAAAAAATTCAAGAAGTTCGTTCTTATGATAGTGGTTTAATGGACGGAACCTGGATAACCTGGAATGATAATTCTGTGAAAATTGCGGAGGCAGCTTACAAACGGAATAAGAAACATGGTAAATGGTATATCTGGGACGACAATGGTGTTAAACGATATGAAATGGAATACAAGGAGGGTGAAAAAGTTGGAACCTGGTATATTTGGGATGAAGATGGAAACCTTCTAAAAGAACGTAAGTTTTAGTAAATTCAATAATAATAGTTCTCTTAAGCCGCTTAATGATAAATTAAGCGGCTTTTTCTGTTTATTCTATTTGATTGTAAGGAATACATGAAAAATGTTAATAATTTTGTAAAAGAAGCGTTACTATAGTAATTGTAATGCGAAAACAGAATAATATTTAATGAATTCCTTTTATCAAATAGTACGTAATGTAAAAAACTGGCTCGTTCAGTTTTTCAGCATGCTCTTATCAGAATTTATAGGCTTTTTAAGAAGGAATAAATATGGAGTTATGGGAACGATTTCTTTTCACATGCTCTTGATTATTATCCTTTTGTCCTTTAAATTAAACACGAAGAGAGAATTTTTGGAATCGGAAATATTTTTTGATATCCCAGCAGAAATGGCGGAACAATTTTTGAAAGAAGAAAAGGAAAAGATGGAAGAAGCGATTGAAGAAAAAAATTCTGAAATATCTAAAAGTGTAGACGAACTTCTTCGATCAATTGCCGTAAACCAAAACGTTGCAAAATCGAACCCCGATCCTAAACAAAATGTCGAGAAGATGATTGAGGAGATTCGGAAGGATTTGGATGAGTATGGTTCCGATGATGCGCCTAATGGTTCCGAAGATTTAAAAGAATTTAAAAAGGATAGTTTGACAGCTGCTGAGGCGAAGGAAAAACAAAAACTTTTAGATGCCTTGGAGAGTATTGAATACAGTGGACCAAGCAGTGTTTATTATAGTTTAGAAGGTCGACATAAAATTTATTTGCCAATTCCTGTCTTTAAATGTGAAGGAGAAGGCTTAATTGTAGTTCAGATATGGGTTAGTCAAGCAGGTAGAGTAATTCAGTCTAAGATATTGGAAAAGGAGTCGGGCGTACAGGATGATTGTTTATTTGAGGCTGCACTAAATGCTTCCCGAAAAACCAGATTTAACGTAAGCCCTAGTAGTCCTGAGGAGCAAATTGGTAAAATAACCTATCAGTTTGTTAGGCAATAAATGGAATTCTATCAATGTCTTGATGTAGCATAAAAATATATTATTGATTATTAAGCAATAATATTTAAATTGGGAACTCGTTTTTATTAAAAAAAATAATTTCACTATGAACTTTTTTTTAGCATACAAACTTCGTAAAGCTTCTGATACTGTAAGTGTTGAAAACAAAAGAGATGCACTTAGAAAGAACTTCGAGGAATTTGAAGCTTTTTCAATTTCAGAAGAATTAAAGGATTATTTTGATCTTGAAGCTTATGTTCTGTCTGAAAAATTTAAATCGAACAGAAAATTGATAGAAGGCAAGAGCTATAAAAAGAGTGAGCTTTTTAAAGACGAAAAAGATTTTAAACGTTTTCAAAGATCAAAGAAATTCAAAATCTATTTTCGATTGAAGGGATCGAGTGAATTATCTACTTTCGAACTGACGAAAGTATCACCGGAAATTGAGCGTTTTAAGGAATTGGATGCTCTTGTACACTCCGTTAATTTCAATAAAAAGGAACAAGCCGAGGAATTAAAGGAGTTTAAGCTGATAAAAAATTATCAGCACATTAAAGACTTCTTTAAATTTGAAAAATCGAAGTCTTATAAGATTTATAAAGAGCTTGAGGGTTCAAAAGAACTGGAAGACTATTTAAAATTGGAAGAAAAGATTAGTTCCGACGAATTCCAGAAAGAAAAATTGGACTTACTGGATAAAAAAAGATTCGAAAAGACGGAAGATTTTAAGAAACATCAGGAATATTTTAGATTAAAAGAATCTGATAAGTATAAAAAGTACTTTGCTCTTAAAAATAAAAATCCGTTTGGTGAATTGAAAAAATGGGAATTAACCTTCTCCGATGAATTTGATTCTAAATCTTTAAACGAAGAGAAGTGGATTAATAAATATTTCTGGGGTGATAAGTTGTTGAATAAAGGATACAGTTTAAATTCCGATTTACATACGTTTACCGATGGTAAAAATATTGGTTATTCTGATTCTTCAATTGTATTGCAGGCACGAAAGGAGAAACACAATGGGTTGTTATGGAATCCTGCAATGGGTTTTGTTCCTAAAGAATTTGATTACACATCGGCCATTATCAATACTGGAAAATCGTTTCGCCAAAAATATGGTCGTTTCGAAGCTAAAATTAAGCTTACAAACCCAAATCAAGTGAGCCATTCATTTTGGATGGTAGCTGATAAAAATTTGCCTCATATTGATGTTTTAAAGACTTCGGGTGATGGTAAACTACTAATGGGGAACTATTGGGGAACTGATAATCAAATAAATTCGAAGCAGTTCAAAATAAAAGGAATTGACATTTCGAAAGGTCACTTTATTTACAGTTTGGATTGGAATAAAAATGAGTTGGTTTGGAAGATAAATGATGTGGTCGTGAAAACACAGACCGAAGGAGTTCCACACGATCCAATGTATTTAAATTTTAGCATGGGGATTATCAAAGAACAACAAAGTGTGAATGCATCGCTCGAAATTGATTGGGTCAGATGCTATAAAATAAAGGAATAAAAAAAGTGCCCCGGTTGTGGGCACTTTTTTAATTTAATGAAGTACCGACATTAAATACACTAAAGTAGTTATCTATTGAATCGGCAAGTTGAGATTTTAGGTCATCCAATTCTTCTTTTTCCATTTCTTCTTCATCCCAATAAGTAAGAATGATATTAAGGTAGTCCTTAATTAGTCCGGGAGATGTTTCAAGATCTAAGTCGTCTCTAAGTAATAGATTGAACTCGGCAAACCACAGCAAGGCTATTTTGTGCTCGTGAACAGTCCCTTCAACAAAAGAACTTAAGGATTTGAACTCCAAAAATTTCTTAATGGTTCTTTCTGAGGCTAAATAATACAATCTGGTTCCCAATTCTAAAAATTCTTTCTGTAGCTTTTTAAAATTGCTTTTACTCTTTTTTTCGCATAATATCTTCATGAAGAACGCATTGATTCGGAGAAACTCCTCACGTTTTTCGTTTGAATTGCTTTTTGATGGATGGGACTCGCTCGATTCATCTTTTATTTCAATTTCACCAGAATCCCTTATGGTATTTCTCTTTTCCTGAATTAAATAGGAAATTACAAAAGCGAGTGCCGCCAAGCTTAATATCTGTAATATGATCGAAGCGATTTCCATGTGTCGTATTTTATAAATATGGTTAATAAAGTGAAACCCTTGTAACAACTTTGTAATTAGAAATTTACAAATTCTAATTTTCTTACACAAAACATGAATGTCTGTTTTTATTTATGCATGTTTTTGTTGGATAAACAGACTGTTTTTCAGGACTAAAAATTGATTTTAAGTTTTAATAACTAATTCAGTAAATTCAATAGAATCAGATCATTAAGAATAATGTTTGTCTATTTGAATTTTTATTATTTTTTTCGAAATTCAATTTAAATTTTAAGCTTGGAATAGATCTGTTGATGACTTGGAATTAAATATTGCAAGATACGGTTTTTCAGTAAAAAAAAAAGACCGACTCTTTGGTCGGTCTTAATTGGGTTAATAATAGCAACTATTTTTTAGAAAATAATGCATAGAAACGATGTTCTATTTGAACAGATAGTCGAAACATTACTGGTGCAATAATTAGCGTTAGAAAGGTTGCAAAACTTAGTCCAAAGATTATTGTCCATGACATTGGGCCCCAGAATGCTGTACTATCACTACCAAAAGATAAATGTGGATTGAATTCACTAAACAGAGTGAAGAAATCGAAATTCATACCCAGTGCCAAAGGAAACAATCCCAGAACTGTTGTAATTGCAGTAAGCATAACCGGACGCAATCTGGTTTTACCGGCGCTGGCAATACATTCAATCTCTTCAGCAGAAGTTAAGTATTTACGATTGCTCATATCTGTTGTTTCAATTTTCCGCTTCCGCAACAAATCAATGTAATCGATAAGTACAATTCCGTTGTTAACAACAATACCAGCCAAAGAAATAATACCAATTCCAGTCATTAGAATTACGAATGGCATGTTAAAAATTCCTAAACCAAGAAATACACCGATGGTACTAAATAGTACGGTAATCATTATAATTAATGGTTTAATTGCAGAATTAAATTGTGATACCAATATCAAAGTGATTAATGCAAGGGCAATTAGTAGAGCCTGCGTTAAAAAAGCGGACGTTTCTTCCTGTTCTTCCTGCTCACCAGTTAATTTATGAGTGTAGCCTTTTGGCATTTCAAAATCGGCTAAAACCGCCCTTATTTTTGCATTTATTTCGTTGGCATTAAAACCTTCTTCTACATTTGAAAATATGGTAACAACACGAGTATTATCAATTCTATTGATTCGTTCGTAGGTTGAACCGTAGCTGTAAGTTGTAACTGCCGAAATCGGAATTTGAACCATTTGGTTGCTAATCGGACTCATCACATTTATTTTCTGATTCATTAAAGAAGGAACATCGTAACGATATTCATCAGCTAACCGAAGCATGATATCATACTCATCTTCGCCATCTTTAAATTTTGAAACTTCTAAACCATACAACGAATTACGAAGAGCACGTGCCACCTGGTTAGTTGATAAACCAAATCGTCTCACTTTATCACGATCGATATTAATAAGCATTTCGGGTTTTCCCTGATCTAGATCGAGTTTCAATTGCTCAACTCCGGCAATTCTTTCGTCATCTAATTTCTGTTTCACACGATTTGCCTGAATCAATAATTGTTCAAAATTATCACCAGAAACCTCAAGGTTAATTGGATATCCAACAGGAGGTCCGTCCGAATTTTTTTCAACGAAAATCTTTGCGCCAACAAAACCTTTAAAATTAGCAGTTAGTTTCTTCATTAATTCTGAGGTACTAACTCCGCCTCTTTGTTTGTATTCAACGAAAGAAATACTTGTTAATGATTTATTTGCCGAACGGGAACCTTCAAACATCCCCCCTTTTCCAGATCCAACATTGGTGGAAATGGAACGAATGATATTCTTATATGGTTCCATTGTTTTTTTAACAATTTTTTCGATCTCAACAGAAATTTCGTTTGATTTATGAATATCAGTTCCCAAAGGAAGTTCCATAGTTACATAAACAGACTTGGGCTCGTTATCGGGAAAGAAAACGACCTTAGGCGCACTGCCAATTTTGAAATAGAACAGAATAGAAAAAATCATCAATAAAAATGTTCCCAGGAAGAAAAGCAAAGGTCGAATTCCTTTTAAGGCGTACCTAAGTGTTTTTTCATAAGAATTTTCAAGTGCGACTAAAAATTTTAACTGGAACCAACGTGCGAATGGCTTTAACACCAATAAATTTACTAGTATAAGCATACCTATACACGAAAGCAGATTTGCCATTACAAAGGTATCTACCATTCCAAATGCTTTAAATGCATAAAATGGAATTGAAGCAACAAAGAAAGATCCTGAAAGAATTAGAAATTTTTTCGAATTAATCTTTTTTGAAATATCATCAACTTTAACAAAAGTGGCTGTAAATACAGGATTTAAAATTAGTGCAACAAACAAAGAGGATGATAACACAATAATTAATGTAATGGGTAAGTATTTCATGAACTCACCCATGATTCCACCCCAAAGTAGCAAGGGGAAGAAAGCCGCCAGAGTTGTTGCTGTTGATGAAATAATTGGTCCTGCAATTTCACTCACTCCTTGTTTGGTTGCTTCTAATTTCGATAATCCCTCTTCGTGCAGTCGATATACATTTTCAACCACCACAATGGCATTATCTACCAACATTCCCAAAGCCAATATCAACGAAAACAGAATCATTTGATTGACTGTGTATCCCATTTGATTTAGTACAATAAATGAGATGAACATAGACATTGGAATTGCCAAACCAGAGAAGAGGGCATTGCGTAATCCCATAAATAAATAAAGAATGAGTATTACCAATAGCATACCCATAATAATGGAATTCTCAAGATCGCTCACCTGACCGCGAACATCTTCTGATGTATCATCGGTAACAATTACGATCAGGCCACTTGGCAAATTGCCTAACTCTTTCTCTTTTGCGATAATTTTGTAAATCTCATCGGTTGCCGCCAATAGGTTTTCACCTGATTTTTTCGAAATGGAAAGGGAAACAACAGGATTGTTATTCAATCTCGAAATGGATGAAAGTTCTTCATATCCATCCTCAACTTCGGCAACGTCTTTCAGATAAACCACTCTACCGTTTGTAACCTTTACAATGGTATTTTCGATTTGTTCCATATTCGTGTAATCGGCACTTGTTCTGATACTACGTCTTGTGTTATCAGTTATTAAAGTACCGGCACTTACAGTTACATTTTCATCCTCAATTGCAATTTCAATATCATGAAACGAAACACCATTTGCTTCCATCTTGTGCAAATCGGCATTGATTCTTATTTCTCTTTCATCAATACCTTTGATATCAGCCTCAGATACTTCGGGTAAGGCTTCAAATTTATCCTGAAGATCTTCGGCAAATCCTTTTAAGTCGTCCAAACCAAAATCACCGGATAAATTGATATTTAAAATTGGAAAATCAGCTATATCAATGTCTTCAACTATTGGATCCACATCCAAATCGTCAGGCAATTCGCTTAAGGATTTATCTACCTTGTCTTTGGTGTCCTGCAGGGCTTGTTTTACGTTTACATCGGTGTTAAATTCCACTACAATTACACTCATATCCTCGTAGGAGGCTGAAGACATTTTCTTAACTCCTTTCAGAGATTTTAATTCTTTTTCGATTGGTCTTGTCACCAAATTCTCGATATCAACTGGCGAATTCCCAGGGTAGGGAGTTGTTATCATGATATTTGGTATCACAACTTCGGGGAAGTATTCTCTTGGCATACTTTGGTACGAAAACCAGCCAAACATGCATAGAATCGCAGTAAGAATATAAATGGAATTCTTATTCTTTAATGCTCCAAATGTGGGTTTAAACTGCCTTTTATTGTGGTTGGCAGAGCTTGTATCTTTAATTTTATCCATTTCTTTCAAAATTATTTGGTGCTAATCAACGATCCGTTCACAACTTGAGAATATCCTTCTGTAATGATCTGATCACCAAGTGAAAGTCCAGATTCGATCATTGATATATTGTTGTAAGTTTTAGATACATTCACATAGGTTTTTCTCGCCACAAGATGTTTACCTTCTTGTTTAGCTACATATAAGTAGTTTCCTTCAAAGTCTTTTTTAATAATGATTGAAGGAACAACCCTGGCTTCTTTAACTTCATAATCTTTAATTTTCACTACTGAAATTAAATTAGGTTTGATCATGTGTTTTGGGTTGTTCAGATTAATCCTAATTTTAAAACTTCGGTTTCCCGGATCAATTACATTTGATGTTTGGTTAATCACAGCCTTGGTCTGATAATTAATAGCTGGGAAATCCAATTCAACAACTTCACCTGTTTTTATATAATTTAAAAAGCTCTCTGAAACATAGCCTTCTACATAAACCTTATCGATATTTACCAACTGAGCAAATGCGATGGAAGGACTTGCTAACTCTCCTCTTTTCTGATGGATTTCATCAACAATACCGCTAAAAGGAGCAGTAATAATCGCCATATCCTTTTGAGCTTCTAAGCCTTCTAAGTTACGCTCCAGTCCTTCTTTATTGGCTTTTGCCTGCAGGTACTCTATTTCAGAACCAATTTTTTGATTCCATAAACGTTCTTGTCTTTCGAAGATCGTTGTGACTAAAGCAAGATTCGTTTTTACTTCATCAATACTTCTTTGTATCTGAGAAGTATTCAGTTTTCCTAAAATGTCTCCTTTGTTCACATGTCGACCTTCGATAACATCAATAGAAATAATATTTCCAGCTGTTTCCGGGGTAATTGTTATGTTTTTGTCAGCTTGAACATTACCGGTTACTTGTATAAAATGTTCGAATTTAGAAGTTGATAATTTCTCAATGGATACATTTATTGTTTCTTCCTCTTTATTGGTACTGCGAATTTCTGTTTCTAGATCAGAAATTTTTGTTTTTAATACAGCAAGTTCCGATTTATAGAGTTTTAATTGCTCCGGTTTGTCCATATCTTTTTCTGCATCTTTAGCAGAACAGGCAATAAGTAATGGAATAATGCAGGCGATTAGTAACTTTTTCATTGTATAATGGTTTTTGTAGGATGTTAGTACTATAATTTACCCAAAGCTTTTTCGAACGCAATTTTCGAATTTAAAAGTGTGAGTGTTGAATTAATATATGCGGAATGTGAATCCAAGTATTGCTTTTCATTTTCAGATAATTCAGTACTTGTAGAAATTCCTTCTTTGAATTTTATTCGGGTTCTGTCGAAAATTCTTTTGGCAATTTCTAAACCTTCAACATCATTTTCATATTTTTCCTGTGCATTCAACAAGTTCGAAAAGGAAAGAGTAGCATCCATTTTAAGATTCTGTTCCGTCATTTCCTGCTGATTTTCCAGTTTCATAAAATTAATTTTCGCTTGCTGCACTCTTGAGCGTTTTTGGCCTGCCGAAAAAATCGGCATTTTCAATTGAAATCCAAGTACGGATGATTTAAACCATGGAACATCAGATTTGAAAACATTGGTGAAATCGGAACTGGTGTTTTTTCCATAGTTATAAAAGGCCGAAATAGTTGGTAAATAAGATGCCTTTTCATTTTTAATGATTAGCTCTTGTGCTTTTAATTGTGTTTCAACAATTCTAAAATCTATATGATTTGAGATGTCGAAATTTGATAGTACCGGTGATTCTGTTCTTGCAGGATCAACTAGTTCATCCAAACTATTTGTCAACTCAAGACCTTCATCAATTTCTATTCCTAAGCCAAATTTTAAAATGATGCGGGAAGTTTGAATTGCTCTTTTCGCATCTGCTAATTGATTTTTACTTGTATTTAGAAGCAAATGAATTTGATCTACATCCAACTCTTCTCTAAAACCATTCTGATAATATGCATTGGTTTCGGTTAAGAGTTTCTCATTAATTTTCAGATTTTCCTGAATGGTTATGTAATTTTCTTCGGCTACCAATACAGTAAAATATGCCAGAGAGATTGAATTTAGGATGTCAATTTCAGTTTTCTTTTTTTGATCATTGGAAAGTTGAACAAAAACTTTTGCGGCCATTGTTCCCACGATGTACGATCCGTCGAAAATTTTCTGACTCACACTAATGGATGCGGAACTAGTATATCGTTGACCAAATTTAATTGGAGTATAAGTTCCTGGTGTACCTCCAAAAAATTCAGCAGGAAGCAGAGATACTGATAAATTAAGATTATTGTTGTAATCAACCGAGGCGTCAATTTGTGGTAAACCATCGGCAATTGTTTCCCAAACCTTTTTTCTGGCTACTTGTACATCATATTCAGTTCCCTTAACTGCATATGAATTTTCCAATGCATACTGTTGTGCTTCGGCCAAGGTGAATTTTAAATTGGATTCAGTTTGTGCTTTTGTGGGATTACTGAGACCAATAAAAATCACCATCAATGTGAATAGGATGTTTTTCATTGTTTTATTTAAATTTATTTTTAAAATATTCTATTCCTTTTTGTGTACATATTCCGTGAAGATGGTAAAGAGTTAATTCACGGTGCATGTCTTTGTTAAATACTTCGTCGGGAGTGAAAACTTGATACTCGATTGAATTTAGATTTAAGTAAAAGTTCACTAGGTTTTTACTTATAAAATTAATGTTTAATTCTGGTCGATAAAAACCTTCTTCAACACCCTGCTTTAAATTTATTATTAATTGATTTTGAAAGGCTATTATTCTTGTATTTTTGAATTTACTCCAAATTTCAGGATAGTATTTTTTAAAATCGTAATCAAGAGAATCACAACTTCGTTGTATTCTTTCATTTACAAAATTGAAAAATTTGAAATATTGATCCAATGCGTTCAGATTCTTTAATTCATTAACATTAAAAGAGAATTCAGGGTGATTCAATTTCCATCCACACGCCTGAGACACCAATTCTGTTTTATTTGCAAAGTATTTGTAAAGAGTCTTTTTAGAAATTCCCATTTTAGTAGCAATACTGTCCATTGTTACATTTTTGATACCAAATTGGAAAAACATTTCCCAACTGACTGCTAAAATTTTATCTTTTGGCTCACTCATGATGTAAATATAAATCAATAAAAAACCTTGGAAACTATTTTAGCATTAAAAGTTTCCGCGTTTCGAGTTAAATTTTAATATCCATCTAATGACAATAAAAGTAAATATCTTGTTCTTTTTTGACTCATCTTATTAGGTAACTATTGCAATTTTATCGGTAAATGGATTGCTGATGGGATTTGTGTAATTTTGATCTTTGAATAATAAAATTTTATTTTTGTGGTTATTAATGCAAAGCCAAATACGATGAAAAATATTTTCTGTCTTCTTTTGCTGGTAATTCCATGCCAGATGTTTGCACAAGCACCTTTGATTGGAGGTAACCAGGTTGATTATTATAGTTCATGGACTGAACGATCCGCAAAAGTTGTTCCTTATGGCGAGATTCATCTAAGTGCATTAGCTGTAAGTAGATATGGGAATTATCCTAAAACGGAAATTAATTCTCAGTTACTACTTTTTCCATTTGCACCAAATATTGGAGTTAAACATGAATGGTTTGGTGAAAATACCATTGTCTCTACTCAGCATACTTTCTATTATCCTACTTTAGGTCTTAATTGGGCAAAAAATAGTGGTTTTCAAGATCAAATTCCGGAATCATCAGAGGTTCCTCACATTTTCACTTTTAGAAATGAACTGATCGTAAGCCATATAATTAATCCACAGCCTAAAGATTGCTTTATTAAAGTTCCGGATTTAGTTCTGACAGGAAGACTTGGTTTTGATTTTTCGCTAGTCGCAGGTGACTCTCAGTTTCCACTTCTTGATTATCATTTTTTATATCACAGAACAGCATCCTATCACAATAGCCAAAAGCTTTATTTTATGGGAGTAGAGTTGGATGGCAACGCGTATAAGAATTTTAACTTTTCTATCAATGCAGATTATTATTCCATCGATTTTAATGGAGAGTGGGCTGCAGAAAGTCAAGGGAAAATTCATTGGCACCGTGATAGTAAGTTTTCCGTTTCGGGCGGCTATAAAATGTACTATTTAAGTAGCAACTACGGAACTCAGCTTTTAGCCATGCCGGTAATCGATTTTGTTTTTAAATTGAATCACCGAACCCGCTTACAGAATGGCTTGTTTAAAAAATAAAAAAGTCATTCCGGTTAAGAATGACTTTCTATATTATACTATTTTAAATAATTAGTGAGCCATATCGAACGAAAAAAGCTCGGTCTAATATGTAACAAATAGCTTACTATTTATCCAATCGGTATTATTCGTGATACAAACTAGTGTATAAATATCGTTTTATATTTCTTTTAGGTGTTTTCTTAAATTCCTCTGGAAAAACAATTACTCTGGATATCTTCATATAAGCTGGAAAGCTTTTATTCAAAATCTGCGTGTCTTTATTAAGTGCTTCTGTAATTTCATCTTTGGTTAATCCTTCTGCATCGCAAGCTTCATAATCCGGATAAATCAGTGCAATTAACTTATGATCTTTATCATCGGTAATAATTGATTCCTGAATAAAGGGCATGTTGTTTAAACTTGCTTCAATTTCTTCGGGATAGATATTCTGCCCAGATGATCCAAGCAACATATTTTTACTCCGTCCTTTTATGTAAATATTGTTGTCCTTATCAATGATGCCTAAGTCGCCCGTACCTAACCAAGCATCTTTAGAAAGAACTTCTTTTGTTGCTTCTGGGTTTTTATAGTATCCTTTCATTACGTTGGAGCCTTTCACCTGAATTTCACCAACAATAGTGAACGGATCGTCAGACTTGATTCTAACTTGCATTCGGTCAACTATTTTGCCACAAGAATGAGAGCGAAAACTGGTATTTGGACTATAACTAATTAGCGGACCACATTCTGTCATTCCATAACCAATAGTAAAAGGAAATTCAATTTTCATGAGAAAATCTTCAACTTCTTTATTGAGAGCAGCTCCTCCAATTATTACTTCTATAAAATTTCCACCAAAGGTTTCTATTAGGGAATTTCTAATCTTTTTGTAGATTTTCTTTTCCAACAATGGGATCTTAAGCATCAGTTTCACTCTTCTGCTTTCCAATACAGGC
Source organism: Labilibaculum antarcticum (assembly GCF_002356295.1). Taxonomy (NCBI): domain Bacteria; kingdom Pseudomonadati; phylum Bacteroidota; class Bacteroidia; order Marinilabiliales; family Marinifilaceae; genus Labilibaculum; species Labilibaculum antarcticum. Next base: position 2,376,766 of record NZ_AP018042.1, read on the forward strand.
AAAATCCTTTTTTTATAGATCTTCTCCATAATAAGAGGAACTAAACAGATTAACCGAGGTTGTACTTCTTGAAAAGCCTTCGTAATTAATTGAGGAGTTGGGACTCTTGAAAGGAATGTAACATGACAACCACAACAAAATTCAGTTAAGAATTCGAACAAACAGCCAAAAACATGCGCCAGGGGTAAAAAAGAAACCACCTTGTCTCCAGGTCGTAAATCAATATAATCGAAACCTATTTGTACATTAGAATACAGCGATTCGTAAGCTAACATTACGCCTTTTGAAAAACCAGATGTTCCTGATGTGTAGGATAAAACTGCAATATCTTCATTTTTCGGATTGGCATAATCCAGTTTGTCTTTATTTAGCTCTTTTTTAAGTGATTCTTCCTTGGATTTTGTAACTGCTTTTTTCAATTTATCACAGGAAGAACAAAATACTTCAAAGTCATCCAATGAAATAATGCCTTTTAGTTTTTCAATTTTTGAATCGTCAATTTTATTGAAAATATTTTCAGTCGTAAAAAGTAATTTCGATTCCGAATGATTTATGATATGGTGAATATCACTGGAATTAAAATCGGGTAGAATAGGCACAATAATAGCTCCATAGGTAATGGTTCCTAAATAAGTAACCGCCCAATTGTTCAAATTACGACCAATAACTGCAATTTTATCTCCTTTTTTAATTCCTAACTCTTTAAAAAGGAGATGCATCCATTGTATTCTTTGGGCAACTTCCTGGTAAGTTATGGTGTCTTTTTGATAATTGGTAAAAGCTGGTTGTTCCCAGTTTTTATCTATAGTTTTGCTAATTGAATGTATTAACTTATTCTGATTCATATAGTTACTAGATTATTTGCAGGGGCTAAAGATACTAATCCTATTAAAAAATCATAACCATAGTCCTATTAAATTCCTTTCAGATACAAATAAGTGTCATCAAATCAATCGTTTGCATCGAAGTTTTAATGTTGAAAAAAATAGCTATTGCAGATTCTAAAAAGAAAAACACCTGGTATACCTTACGATTTTAGGTGATTATTTATTTAATAAGACCATAATTGAATCCATTTTTATATTTTTGTAAGCTTATTGTCTGATCTGATGATCAAACAACAGTTATTATCTCATTAAGTATATAATAAAAATGGAACAGAAAAGAATTAAGATCAAGGATCTATTGGCTTCGAACGAAGTTGGTAGTGAGGTAAATGTGAAAGGTTGGGTTAGAACAAAGCGCGGGAATAAGCAAATTAATTTCGTAGCTTTAAATGATGGTTCTACTATTAATAATCTTCAGATTGTTGTTGATGTTCCAAATTTTAATGAGGATTTACTAAAGAAAATTTCTACCGGAGCAGCTATTTCTGTTGTTGGAGAAGTTATAGCATCTCAAGGAAGCGGCCAAAACGTTGAAATTGCAGCAAAAGAAATTGAGGTTTTAGGTGTTGCCGATCCCGAAAAATATCCGCTTCAACCCAAAAAACACTCTTTGGAGTTTTTAAGAGAAAAAGCACATTTGCGTTTCCGTACCAGTACATTTAGTGCAATTTTTCGTATTCGCCATGCAATGGCTTTTGCTGTGCACGAATTTTTTAATAAAAAAGGATTCTTCTATATGCATACGCCACTTATTACCGGTTCGGATGCTGAAGGTGCTGGCGAAATGTTTAGAGTAAGTACTCTAGATCCTAAAAACCCTCCTTTGAACGAGGATGGAAGCATAAATTATAAAGAAGATTTTTTTGGTAAAGAAACTAATCTAACAGTTTCTGGTCAGTTAGAAGGCGAGCTTGGTGCAATGGCCTTGGGCGAGATTTATACTTTTGGTCCTACATTCCGAGCTGAAAATTCAAATACAACCCGTCACTTGGCCGAGTTTTGGATGATTGAACCGGAAATGGCATTCTATGATATCACCGATAACATGGATTTGGCTGAAGAGTTTTTGAAGTATATGATCAAGTATGCTTTGGAAAACTGTATGGAAGATCTGGAATTCTTAAGCAAGAGATTGATAGAAGAGGAAAAAGGGAAGAAAGCTGATGAGCAATCAATGGAATTGATTGAGAAATTGAAATTTGTTTTAGAAAACGATTTTGTTCGTTTAACTTATACTGAAGCAATTGAAATTCTTCGTAATTCTAAGCCAAATAAGAAGAAGAAATTTAAATATGTGATTGATGGTTGGGGAGCTGATCTGCAGTCGGAGCATGAGAGATATTTGGTAGAGAAGAAATTCATGAAACCAGTTATTCTTACCGATTATCCAAAGGAAATTAAATCGTTTTACATGAAACAAAACGAGGATGGAAAAACGGTTGCTGCTATGGATATTCTATTCCCTGGAATTGGTGAGATTATTGGCGGATCGCAGCGTGAGGAAGACTACGATAAATTGGTGACTCGAATGAAAGAAATGGGAGTGCCTACTGACGAAATGGACTGGTATTTAGATACCAGAAGATTTGGAACAGCCACACATAGTGGTTTTGGATTGGGATTTGAAAGAATGCTGTTGTTTGTTACCGGAATGGGTAATATTCGTGACGTAATTCCTTTCCCTAGATCACCCAAAAATGCTGAGTTTTAATAATTAAAACCCAATGATATATAAACCGTATTACTTCATGTAGTACGGTTTTTTTTTGTTTCAGGACTTTCTTTTTGGATTTGACTTTCGCAATTTATGTGAATCTTTCATATCATTTAAGTGATATTTTGTTGAGTCATTTATAAAAAAATTAGCTGCGAAAGCTTACTATTTTGATTCTTTTTCCCCAGCCTTTTATCCTTAAGATTTTGATACTTACCTATTATGGCTTGAAAATTGCTACTTGTGCACTGATCTTCTTGTAAGTTCACTACAGAATATGTATCTTGCTTCATTCAAAAAAGAACGGAAACAGTATGCTAAAGCAGAGTTTACAGCAAAAATTACTACAAAAATTATCACCGCAACAAATACAGGTGATAAAATTGTTGGAGCTTCCAACTTTGCAACTCGAAGAGCGAATTAAAAAGGAGTTGGAAGAGAATCCTGTTTTAGAAGAAGGAAGCAATGAAGAGGAATATCAAGAGGAAAATTACTCGGATGAGACTCCTGAAAAGGACAAAGATAAAGATGAATTTTCCTTGGAAGATTATATGAATGATGAAGACACTCCATCTTATAAACTTTCGGCACAAAATTATTCCGCAGACGATAAACATGAAGAAATTCCTTTTTCGGGAGGAACTACTTTTCATGAATTACTGATATCACAATTAGGCTTACGTATTCTAAGTCCGGAGAAGCATGCTTTAACTGAGTATTTGATTGGGAATATTGATGAAGATGGATATCTGCGAAGAGAAATTGAAAGTATTGTAGATGATTTGGCATTCTCTATGGGAGTCGAGACTTCCTATGAGGAATTAGTGGAATTGTTGCGCGTGATCCAGGATTTTGATCCTGCAGGAGTTGGTGCTCGTGATTTGCAAGAGTGTTTGCTGCTACAAATTGAACGCAAAGGAAAATTTAATCCGGATGTTAAATTAGCTCAGTTGATTCTGAAAAAGAATTTTGAAGAGTTCACCAAAAAGCATTACGATAAAATTCAGAAAAGAGTGGGTGCTACTGATGAAGATTTTAAATGTGCTGTTGACGAGATTTTAAAATTAAATCCAAAGCCGGGTAGCACATTTAGTAACCCTTTAGATAAAGCTTCGCCTACTATTATTCCGGATTTTATTCTGGAAGAAGAAGACGGTGATTTACTATTGAGTTTGAATTCCCGAAATGTTCCCGAATTGCATATTAGTAGATCATATTCTGAAATGATCGAGGATTATTCCGGCAATAAAAAAAATCAGTCGAAAGAGAATAAGGATGCCGTTATGTTTGTGAAGCAAAAGCTTGATTCGGCAAAATGGTTTATTGATGCGATCAGACAAAGACAAAATACTTTGCTGCAAAGTATGAATGCAATTATTCAGTATCAGCGTGAATATTTCATCGAAGGGGACGAGCGTAAGTTGCGCCCAATGATTCTGAAAGATATTGCTGAGATCACCAATCTAGATATTTCGACCATTTCAAGAGTATCAAATTCAAAATACATACAGACTCATTTTGGTATATTTTCTTTGAAGTATTTCTTTTCAGAAGGTTTGCAAACCGATTCGGGAGAAGAGGTATCAACACGGGAAATTAAAAAGATATTACAAGAGTGTATTGATAAGGAGGATAAGAAAAAACCACTGACAGATGATAAGTTAGCTGTTATCTTGAAAGAAAAATCGTACTTGATTGCTCGAAGAACTGTGGCAAAGTACAGGGAACAACTTAATATTCCTGTGGCCAGATTAAGAAAAGAATTATAATGCAGAGTAGTAAAAATACGATAACAGTAGTGCAAGGAGAATTATCTTTGCACTTTTATTTTACCAACAGATGAGAAGATTAATGGTGTGAATGAACAAGTATTTAAAGTTTACTTAGAACATCAGAAATCTTTAATCTCAAATCTCATAAAATATAAAATGAATTTTTCTCGAATAATATCAGGGGTAGCGCATCCAATGCTAATGCCACTAATTTCAGTATTTGTAATATTTCACTCAGGAACCTACCTCGACTTTACACCCCATCAGTTGGTACGCGTAATTTATATGATTGTGGCAATTTCGACCATATTACTACCCATTAGTATTTTGCCTTTACTGAAGAACCAGAATCTAATTTCTGATATTGGATTGGAAAAACGCCAGGAGAGACTCCTTCCCTTGGTTTTAACAATTATATTCTACTTTTTGGGCTATTACATGTTGCTTAAATTTCCAATTACCAAAATAATTGCTCACCTGCAACTCGCAGCAATTATCTCCATATTTATTGTTACTCTTATCTCACTAAAGTGGAAAATTAGTTTGCACATGGCAGGTATTGGTGGTTTTTTGGGAATGCTAATAGCATTTACAATTCTTTACTCCAGTTCTTTAAAATTCGTATTTATGATAGGAATTATTTTTGCTGGCTTAATTGGCTATTCCCGATTAAAATTAAACCTGCATACTCCATCTCAGGTTTACGCAGGTTTTATTGTGGGTTTAGTAACAATTTGTTCATGTTTGTTGCTGATGCAAATTTAACTTACTGATGCAACAACCATAAATCAGGTGTTTTATTCAATTTTCGTAATCGAATCAATTCTTTTAGTGCAGTTTCTTTTTTATTGAATGACTGCATTACAACCCGGAACTTTCCTTTTTGTTCCAGAACAAGACTTGGATATCCTTTCTTGTACAATCTATTCTTAAAATTGTTCGCTTGAGTTATATTATTGTAACTAGCGGCTACAATGTGATAATCAAATGAATTTCTACTTTCTGCAATTTGTTCGGTTGTCAGTTTTGGTTCTGGTTTTTCCGGTGCTGGTGTTAATTCTGGAACCGATTTTTTTACTGTCTGTTCAGCAATATTACCCTTTTCAACCGGAGTTACTGTTTTTTTATCTTTACATCCGGAAAAAAGAAGAAATACAAGAATTAAAAAGAAGTTAAATTTTACCATTTCGAGTTTGAGTTTCAAATCATCGTTTAATATAAAGCCAATGTTCTTTAGTCTTTTCAGATGCTCTTTCTGATTTTAGTTCTTGAAAAGCACTATTTCGATCTGAAAAAGCTTTGTAAGAAACTCTGTGAAACCCATTTGCGGCATCAAATACTTCAGAGTTATAACCCTCTTTAGTTAATTTCTGCTGTAAGCGATCGGCATAGCCTATATTTTGAAAGCTAGCTACAATTAAGAAATATTTGTTGGGTACCTGTTCAACCACTGGTTCTAGTTTCTTCTTTGCAACAGTTTCTGCCTTTGGTTTAGGCTTTGCAGTCTCTTTCTTGGGTTTCACTTTTTCAGTTACTTCTTTTTTTACAGGAGTTATTGCTTCATCTTTACACGACGATACTCCAACCGAAAGAATAAGTGAAACAATAAATACAATTTTAATATATCTTCTCATAAGGCTAGGATTAATATTATAGTAACAAATTTACAATTTTATTAATGATTTCAATAATACTTTGTTTATTTGTTCTTTCAATTGCGATGGATCGATTCATCCAAGTTGAGTATTGGTTTACATCGTTTAAATATAACACAAATATTATAGTGAAACACGAAGAAAAGTATGAGCTATTGAATCTTAAAAAGATTATCAAGTCATACTTTTGTGAAATATATTAAATTACTAATCAATTAAAAAATAAATTTATGAAGACAATCGCTTTGGTTGCTCACAATGAAAAGAAGAGTGTAATGCTTGCTTGGGTTAAAAGACATAGAGATGAGCTAAAAAAACACAAGTTAATTGGTACTACGAATACATCAGAATTACTTAATTCAGTTTTAGATCTTGAAGTTAAAGGTTTTGGTCATGGTCCTAATGGTGGTGATATTCTTCTAGCTGCTCAAATATTGGAAGGAAAAGTAGACGAAGTAATCTTTTTAATTGATGCTGAAACACCACACGGTCATGAACATGATATTCAAACTTTAATAAGAACATGTGTGATAAATAATGTTCCAATGGCACTAAATGAAGCTACTGCGGATTATCTGGTAAAGCTGAACATATCCGAAACGAAATAAAATTTTAACATTAACTTAACACAAAGATAATGTTTCCGAAATATTAGGGTCTCCATGTGTTAGTATGTTTGCGAAGAATTTACGAACTTAATATCATGGAGAACTTTTATTTAATTATTGTAGTAGTGCTTTTCGCGCTGGCTATTTCTGACCTTATTGTTGGGGTTAGTAATGATGCCGTGAATTTCCTAAACTCTGCATTTGGTTCTAAGGCAGCCCCACGTTGGGTGATTATGACAATTGCCAGTCTTGGAATTTTGGTTGGAGCAACCTTCTCTAGTGGAATGATGGAAGTAGCCCGTAAAGGGATATTTCACCCTGATCAATTCTACTTTGCAGAAATCATGATTATTTTTATTGCAGTTATGCTGACAGATATTATTCTGTTGGATTTCTACAATACCATTGGTTTGCCAACATCAACAACCGTATCGATTGTATTCGAATTACTAGGTGCTGCTGTGGCTGTGGCTATGGTGAAAATCATGAACTCTTCCGATCAAACAATGCTTGATTTGGGAAGTTACATCAATTCTGCTAAGGCGTTAGCGATTATTACGGGTATTCTGCTGAGTGTTGTAATAGCATTCTTATCCGGATCTCTCGTACAGTATATTAGTCGCCTGATTTTCACTTATAAGTTTGATAAAACTTTCAAGTATTTCGGAGCCATTTTTGGTGGATTTGCAATTACTGCAATTACCTATTTCATTTTAATTAAAGGAGCGAAAGGTTCTTCTTTTATCTCGAAAGAAACTCTTAGCTGGATCAAAGACAATACATTAACCATTATTCTGGTTTGTTTTGTAGGATGGACTGTAATTCTGCAAGCTTTGGTGTGGTTTGTTCGTTTAAACATTTTAAAAGTAATTGTTCTGGTAGGAACCTTTGCTTTGGCAATGGCTTTTGCGGGTAACGATTTAGTAAACTTTATTGGTGTTCCTTTGGCGGGATTTAAATCTTTCCAGGCATTTATAGCTACTCCGGGAACGGATCCTTATGGAATGACGATGGAGATACTAAGCGACAAAGTAAAAACAGAAACCTACTTGCTGATCATTGCTGGTTTAATAATGACAATTACGTTGTGGTTTTCTAAAAAAGCCCGAAATGTTACCGAAACAGAAATCGGATTGAGTAGTCAAAATGAAGGAGTGGAAAAATTTGGATCTTCATTTTTTGCCCGTCTTTTGGTTCGACGTTCTTTGTCTGCAAATAGTAGCTTTAAAAATATTTTACCTGTTAAGTTTCAAGAAGGTATTCAGAAACGATTTGAGAAGGCTCCTGCTCCTGTTGGAATAGATAAAAAAGATGTACCTGCTTTCGATATGATTCGTGCTTCGGTAAATCTTACGGTAGCAAGTATCTTAATTTCTATTGGAACCTCATTAAAATTACCATTGTCAACCACTTATGTAACTTTCATGGTAGCTATGGGATCCTCACTTTCAGATAGAGCTTGGGATAGAGATTCAGCCGTATATCGTATTACTGGAGTACTTACCGTAATTGGAGGTTGGTTTTTCACAGCCTTTAGTGCTTTTACCGCAGCATTTGTATTCGCTAGTTTAATTAACTGGTTAGGAGGATATGCAATTGCTGGGTTGTTGACTATGGCTATCATTTTTGTTGTACGTTCTCACGTATTTCATAATCGCAAATCTCAAAATCTGGAAAAAATGATGGAAGCTGATGATGAAGATGCTTCAATCATTATTAAAGGTGAATTACTAGAACAACTTACTCATGCAGTAGCCGTTGTGACAATTAAAATACCTAAAGTATATGCTAAAATTGTGAACGGATTGGCCTTTGAAGAACGGGATACACTAAAAGAATCTCTAAAAAAGGTAAGAAAACTCGACAAAGAAGCTAAATCATTAAAGGATCAAGTGCCTTTGGTTGTTCAAAAATTAACCGAAGACAGTATCTCAACGGGTCCATTCTATGTACAGCTGATTGATTATCTTCGGGAAATTGCTCACTCTATTAATTTTATAGCCGAACCTGTTTTCGAATATGTGGATAACAATCACAAATCATTGGTTCCCGAGCAAATTGAAGAGTTAAATACTATTCATGCTAAGCTGGAAGATTTCTTTAAGACGATTAATCGCTTGTTAAAGGACAATAACTATGAGTTGGATCAAATCGAGCGTGCATTCTCTAAACAGGAAGATTTATTGAAATCTTTACGCAAGTATAGAAAAGAGCAAATTAGAAGAATTAAGGCTGAAAAAGTAGGAACCAGAAATTCTGTTCTATATTTAGGTATCATTAATGAAACTAAGAACCTTGTGCTTTACTCAGGTAATCTTCTGAAGGCATCACGAGATTTCACCACAATGAACGGTGAAGAGACATATGAAGACATCTAGGCAAATTCAGATCTTTATACAACATCATAAAAAGGGTATCCAAATTGGATACCCTTTTACTTTCCCGCTGATCTTTTATTTTATTTTTCGTTCGATAACCCCTTCTACTTCAAAAGCTTTTTCAAATTCTTTAGGGTGGTTTTCAATGTATTTCTGGAAGCTTAATGAATTTGTAAAAGTCTTGCTAAATAGATCTTTTGATAGAAAGAAGACCTTATAACGATTCCCGGAAATAGATTTGAAGCGATAAATCATAAAGTCTTTTTCGCTGTCGGAACCAACAAACTGTAAATTCAAATAAATATCTTTATTTATCTCCGACGAAAACATACGAATGTTGATAATGGATTCGATATATTGAGTAGAATCTTTAATTTCTTTTAATTGAACAAGGTATTCTGTATCATTAAAAGGAAGCACTTCAAGATAACCCGATGTGTCATCTTTCTTATTTTCGGAAGTTAAAATCCACTCTCCTAATAAAGCCTTTTCGATAACAGAATTGTCCGAAGAGGAAATTGGTACTTTCGATTCATAATGATTACAAGAAGTCAAAACTAATAGTCCGAATAATAGTAATAGCATCTGTCTTTTCATAACACAACGTTTTTTAATGTAAGAAGTTCGAATAGTTTTTCCATTCCAACACTTGCTTTTTCTCTAATATAAGTAATATTTTTGCTTGAGTGCAATGCTGGCTGATTAGGATCAATGACATAAACAGGAGTTTCATCAGGAATATAATCGATTAAACCGGCAGCCGGATACACATTTAATGATGTACCTATAATCAGGAACACATCGGCTTCAGATACAATAGATGCAGCTTCGCTAATAGCTGGAACACTTTCACCAAACCACACAATGTGAGGCCTTAATGGGGAACCTTTTTCACAGGTATCATTTAATGTGAGTTCCCAATGATCCAATTCATAAATTAATTCAGGATCACATGTGCTACGTGCTTTTTTTAATTCACCATGCAAATGCAATACATTTGAACTGCCCGCACGTTCGTGCAAGTCATCAACATTTTGACTTACAATTTTAAGCTCAAAGTATTTTTCCAGTTCAGCAATAAGCAAATGACCTTTGTTCGGTAAACAATCAAACAACTGTTTACGGCGTTCGTTGTAAAATTGGTGCACTAAATTAGGATTTTTTTCCCATGCAGTAGGGCTCGCAACTTCCATAACATCGTATTGCTTCCAAAAGCCGCCCATATCCCGAAAAGTTAGGATACCACTTTCAGCACTCATGCCAGCTCCACTTAAAACAACCAACTTTTTCATATCGTAAATATCGCTTTTCGACCCAATTTAATCCTAAAATTAGACTGTTCAAAATTATCAGTTCTAGTATTTTTACGCTTAAATATAAAATGAGGGATTATATTCGAAATTTACCTTGCTAATTTTCTAAAGTCACTCAGTAAAAAACTGTCAGTTTGCTTTCCTTTTACCATATGGTAATCGAAATAATAAAACATTGCGTCGCCTGCACCAATTAGTATTTTAAAGCATCGGGCTTTGTTCTTTGTGTTCTCAGGACCAACCTTATGCAAAAAAATCACATTAGTGTCCTTATTTTTAATTGCGTTCTCTATTTCTTCAACTTCTACCAATTTTACTTTCCCAGGATATACGTTTCTTATTTTTTCTAAAGAGTTAATGTCGTATTCCAACTCGTTCTTTAGTACATAAATAGTTTTGTCTTTAGTCTCCGCATTGTTTTTATTGTAATATCTAAGAACATTTTCCGAAATAATTTGTGGGTTTGCACTCACCAATGCAATATGGTTTTGCATAAATTGAACCAAAGCCGTTAGTTTATAAATGTAATTTTTTTCATCAACCTGAACATACGATAAGGGAATGGAACAAAGATCGGGCATATCTCCAATTTGTTTTGCCTGTCCACCCAAAACTAGACTTAAGAAATTATACTTGGCTTTGGTTTTGTCTTTATTAAAAGTAACAATGCTTGTTACTAAAAATGAATACTTAGGATCGAATCGTTGCTTTTGAAATTCTGCGTTTGAAATAAATTCATACTCGGTAAGAGTCCAGTTTTGTTTAACCGCTTCTTTTATCTTGTCATTAAAATCAGAAAACAGCTTATCCTCCAAAACTACCAGGGTTTTGGTTTTATAAAATCTGGTGTAATCAGATGCAGTTGGCAGATGTGCCTGAGAATATAGAGTGAAGCCTGCAAAACAGATTAATATTGTTACAATTATCGTTTTCATAGTCTTAATTTTTTTTCCAACAATACGATTCGCATTTCTCTATTTTTGCGTCAAAAGAAAATTTATTAATTGAAATTAATCAATTTAATTATGTCCATCAAAAAATAGAACGTTTTGTTGTTTCTAATAGTACTGATCTCCCAAAATATTTATAATGAGCTGTTTTTATGTCTTGTTATAATTTAGAATTTTTAAAATCTGCGAATCTTTCGATTTATATCAATCTTGTTTCCTATTTTTGTTGGTATGATTGATCAGTCAACAGTTGCACGAATATTCGATTCTGCTGAAATTTCCGAAGTAGTTTCCGATTTCGTGACTCTTAAAAAAAGAGGCGTTAATTTCTTGGGATTGTGCCCTTTTCATAACGAAAAGTCACCATCCTTTACCGTTTCTCCTGCCAAAGGCATTTACAAGTGCTTTGGTTGCGGAAAAGGTGGGAATCCTGTGAACTTTATTATGGAACACGAGCATCTCGATTACGTTGGTGCATTAAAATATCTGGCAAATAAATACCACATCGAAGTGGTTGAAAAAGAACTTTCGCCCGAACAGGAAAAGAAAAAGAACGATCGCGAGAGCATGATGATTGTGAATTCTTTTGCACAAAAATCATTCACTGAGAATTTACATGAGAATTCGCAAGGTATCGCCATTGGGATGGGATACATGCGGGAACGTGGATTTCGTGACGAAATAATTAAGAAATTTCAGGTTGGTTATTGTTTGGAAGGATGGGATGCATTTTCGAATCATGCTCAAGAATGCGGTTTCAAAAAAGAATACCTGGTAACAACCGGATTAAGTATCGAAAAAGAAAACCGATTACTCGATCGCTTTCGTGGCAGAGTGATTTTTCCAATTCATGGTATAGCAGGCCGGGTTCAGGCATTTGGAGGAAGAATTCTTAAGAACGATAAGAAGTCCGCCAAGTATCTGAATTCACCAGAATCCGAAGTCTATTCCAAAAGCCGAATATTGTACGGTATTTTTCAGGCTAAGAAATCCATTGTTCAAAACGAAAAATGTTTCTTGGTAGAGGGATATACCGATGTACTTTCATTCCACCAGGCAGGAATCGAAAATGTTGTTGCTTCATCAGGAACCGCACTAACTGCCGATCAAATTCGCCTGATTAAAAGATTCACCAATAACATTACTATTATATACGATGGCGATGCGGCAGGTATTAAAGCCTCTCTTCGCGGAATCGATTTGGTGTTGGAACAAGAAGTAAATGTAAAAGTTCTGCTGTTGCCACAAGGCGAGGATCCTGATTCTTTTTCGCGAACCATGGGTGCTAGTGAATTAATGGAATACATCGAAAAAAACGAAAGCGATTTTATTGTATTCAAAACCAATCTGCTTTTAAAAGACGCAAAAGACGATCCGGTGAAGCGGGCCAATCTTATTATTGAAATCGTTCATTCCATTGCAATAATTCCCGATGGTATTATTCGGGCAGTTTATGTGAGAGAATGTAGTAATATTCTAAACGTTGATGAAAGAGTATTGTATACCGAAATCAATAAAATAATTCATAAAGTAAAAGCAGATTCCTGGAAGAACGAACAGAGATCTAACTTACCTTCAGATCAGGAGCGGGAGAAGTTACCAGATAATTCAGCATTTCTTCGTTCGGCCAATGAATGCGATGGGGAAGAACGGGCATTGGTTCGTACCTTGCTTAATTTTGGTTCTGAAATTCTGTTTAGCCAAAAAGATGAAGCTGGAAATGAGGAGAAATTATTAGTAGGACAGTATATTATCGCTGAGTTGACCAATGATGAATTGGAATCTATTAATCCATTGTATCAATTGGTATTCGATCAATATGGTGAAAACATGGAAAAGGAAACTTTCAATGCAAAAACATTCTTTCGCGATCACTCCAACGAAAAAGTGAACCAGTTAGCTGCTGATATCCTAAGTGAACCCCATCAACTAAGTGGTTTATGGACTCGCAAGGAAAGCGTTATTGAAACCGAGGAAGAGAAGTTGGTTTTAATTGTTCCTAAATTGGTGAATGAATACAAAGGAAAAAAGGTTCGTCTTTTAATGAAAGATGTAATGCAGGAAATGCAGAAAGCTCAGGACACCGGTAATTCCGATCGAATGATGGAGCTAATGAAGCAAAAAATGGTGTTGGATCAAATTAAAAATGCCATTTCAAAAGAACTGGGAAATCGAACCATATCATAGAATCTATTAAAATTATATAAATGAAGACCATATTTATTGAATCCAAAGTACAAATCGACGAAATCATTAACTCATGCGATACCTGTTTTTTGGGAGTAATTGATCCTGAAAATAAGCCATATGTTATACCAATGAACTTTGGCTTTCACGATAATTACATTTATTTACATGGAGCAGGCTTTGGAAAACTGATTGATTGTTTGAAATTGAATGCCGAAGCATGTATTACTTTTTGCACACCTCCTGAGTTAGCCTTTCAGGATGCCCACATGGCGTGCAGCTATCGCATGAAGGCAAAAAGTGTGGTTGCACGCGGTGCTATCGAATTTGTCATCGATATGGATCAAAAGGTAGATGCCTTAAACCTTACCATGGCCAATTATACCGATCACAAATTTACCTACAATACTCCAGCCGTTCGTAATGTAGAAGTATACCGTATGAAAATTGACGAACTCACCGCCAAAGAGTTTGGAGCAGAACATGGCAACGAATTCCCCTGGCAAATGAAACGAGACAATAAAGAATCTCAAAAAGATCAATAATATAGCAAGCCTTCTCATCTCGGGAAGGTTTTTTTTTTAGCTTAGGGCGTTTCCCTCATAAATTCGGGTCAGGCTTTCCGTTCCTACTCCTCGCTTTACTCTACTAATATATAGTATCAGGTAAATTAATTAACCTTCCTCTTTCAGCCTATCAAATGATTTTATTCAGCGCTGTGGGGTATCCTCTTCAATCCTTAACGCACGACATTTCAAGTTTTGTTGTTTCAATTATTAGGAATAATACTTCATACGGCATTACAAATACAAGCTCTATCTTTATTTCAAAGAGTAAAGTGTTTTCATTTCCAGGAGAAGAAAGTCATTGTTTTGAGAGGAAAATACCAGGGTGTTTTTCCACTCTGAGTTTATATTAAAAATATGCAATCAGGTTACCAGATAGTTAAGCTAATGTTTCCAAATAGTTTCAAAAAGCATTTGGAAGTGGGGAAAATAATCGTTTATCTTTGCACCGCTTTCAACGGAAGGTGTGCAAGGGTTTGAGTGATTTGAGGAGTAATTTTTATCTCACAAAAACCGGAGTTTATTTTTTTTGAAATTTTTTTGCTTTGGGATTAGGATATGTTGATTTAAATCGATTATCTTTGCACCCGCTTTAAGAGTTAACGAACTCACTGAGCCACTAGGAAACAAAGGGTTTGAGAGTGAAATTAGCTTGAAAATAAAAGTGAAAAAAGATTTGCAGTTGTAGGATTTAATTCCTTATATTTGCACTCGCTTTTAGAGACAGTAACGACTGTCTTTTACAAGAAGATTATTTAGAACAGAGAGGGACAGCTTCGGCTGAAAACTTTCGACCCAAGTTCTTTGAAAATATTGAAAACAACAAGTTAGGTAAATACAAGAATAAAACCTTGTCAATAAAAATTACGATAACTTCAATACATCCATGAGCAGAATTATAATAAAAGTTTTTTTACAACGAAGAGTTTGATCCTGGCTCAGGATGAACGCTAGCGACAGGCCTAACACATGCAAGTCGAGGGGTATAAGTAGCTTGCTACTTAGAGACCGGCGCACGGGTGAGTAACGCGTATGCAACCTACCTTTTACTGGGGAATAGCCCAAAGAAATTTGGATTAATACCGCATAATATATTTGAATCGCATGGTTTAAATATTAAATCTTCGGAGGTAAAAGATGGGCATGCGTAGCATTAGTTTGTTGGTGAGGTAACGGCTCACCAAGACTATGATGCTTAGGGGGTCTGAGAGGATAGTCCCCCACACTGGTACTGAGACACGGACCAGACTCCTACGGGAGGCAGCAGTGAGGAATATTGGTCAATGGGCGCAAGCCTGAACCAGCCATGTCGCGTGCAGGATGACGGCCCTATGGGTTGTAAACTGCTTTTTTACAGGAATAAACTTTGCTACGTGTAGTGAACTGAAGGTACTGTAAGAATAAGGATCGGCTAACTCCGTGCCAGCAGCCGCGGTAATACGGAGGATCCAAGCGTTATCCGGATTTATTGGGTTTAAAGGGTCCGTAGGCGGGCTTTTAAGTCAGTGGTGAAATCCCAGAGCTCAACTCTGGAACTGCCATTGATACTGAAAGTCTTGAATTTAGTTGAGGTGGGCGGAATACGTTATGTAGCGGTGAAATGCATAGATATAACGTAGAACACCGATTGCGAAGGCAGCTCACTAAACTAACATTGACGCTGATGGACGAAAGCGTGGGGAGCGAACAGGATTAGATACCCTGGTAGTCCACGCCGTAAACGATGATTACTCGTTGTGCACAATACACCGTGCGTGACTGAGCGAAAGCATTAAGTAATCCACCTGGGGAGTACGTTCGCAAGAATGAAACTCAAAGGAATTGACGGGGGCCCGCACAAGCGGAGGAACATGTGGTTTAATTCGATGATACGCGAGGAACCTTACCTGGACTTAAATGTAGATTGACCGGCTTAGAAATAGGTCTTCTCTTCGGAGCAATTTACAAGGTGCTGCATGGTTGTCGTCAGCTCGTGCCGTGAGGTGTCGGGTTAAGTCCCATAACGAGCGCAACCCCTATCGTTAGTTGCTAACAGGTTAAGCTGAGGACTCTAGCGAGACTGCCACCGTAAGGTGAGAGGAAGGTGGGGATGACGTCAAATCAGCACGGCCCTTACGTCCAGGGCTACACACGTGTTACAATGGCCAGTACAAAGGGCTGCTACCAGGTGACTGGATGCTAATCTCTAAAGCTGGTCTCAGTTCGGATCGGAGTCTGCAACTCGACTCCGTGAAGTTGGATTCGCTAGTAATCGTAGATCAGCAACGCTACGGTGAATACGTTCCCGGGCCTTGTACACACCGCCCGTCAAGCCATGGAAGCCGAGGGGACCTGAAGTACGTAACCGCAAGGAGCGTCCTAGGGTAAAATTGGTAACTGGGGCTAAGTCGTAACAAGGTAGCCGTACCGGAAGGTGTGGCTGGAACACCTCCTTTCTAGAGATTGGAAGTATTGTATATAGATATTGTAATTCAGATAATGGTTTTATCTGTATTTCCTAACTGACTGTTTTCATTAATTTATTTATACCATAACCCATAGCGTTAGGGTGTTTTCACCGCTAAGCTGATAGGTATTTAGTCCTGTAGCTCAGTTGGTTAGAGCACTACACTGATAATGTAGGGGTCCGCAGTTCAAATCTGCGCAGGACTACTATTTAATTGGTAATTATAAATTAATAATTGGTAATATTTTATTATTAATTGTTAATTATTCATTATTAATTGAAGTGAAACGATATGGGGGATTAGCTCAGTTGGCTAGAGCGCCTGCCTTGCACGCAGGAGGTCATCGGTTCGACTCCGATATTCTCCACACAAATACTATGGTGTATTTAAAGTTCTTTGACATATTGAAACAAAATTAAAGTAGAAGTAACAAGTAAAGAGACATAGATGAATTTCGGTAACGAGATTTATTTTTGTTAACACAATAAGAAGTAATTAAGAGCGTATGGCGGATGCCTTGGCTCTCAGAGGCGATGAAGGACGTGATAAGCTGCGATAAGTCATGGAGAGGTGCAAATAACCTTTGACCCGTGAATTTCCGAATGGGGCAACCCATCTATTTATAGATATCCCGCAAGGGAAGCAAACCCGGAGAACTGAAACATCTAAGTACCCGGAGGAGAAGAAAACAAAAGTGATTCCCCTAGTAGTGGCGATCGAACGGGGATCAGCCCAAACCTATATTGTTTCGGCAATGTAGGGGTTGTAGGACTGCGATATGAGAAGTGGCGTGAAGTGGAATTGTTTGGAAAGACAAATCACAGAGGGTGATAATCCCGTACACGAAAGCAAAATGAATCTAGCAGTATCCTGAGTAGCGCGGAACACGAGAAATTCTGTGTGAATCTGCCGGGACCATCCGGTAAGGCTAAATACTCCTGAGAGACCGATAGTGAACAAGTACCGTGAGGGAAAGGTGAAAAGCACCTCGAATAGAGGAGTGAAATAGTACCTGAAACCATACGCTTACAAGCGGTCGGAGCTACCTTGTGTAGTGACGGCGTGCCTTTTGCATAATGAGCCTACGAGTTACTCCTCACTAGCGAGATTAAGCACTTCAGGTGCGTAGTCGAAGCGAAAGCGAGTCTGAATAGGGCGTAAAGTTAGTGGGGGTAGACGCGAAACTTGGTGATCTACCCATGGTCAGGCTGAAGCTCTGTTAATCCAGAGTGGAGGGCCCAACCCGTTGACGTTGAAAAGTCTTGGGATGAACTGTGGGTAGGGGTGAAAGGCCAATCAAACTGAGAAATAGCTCGTACTCCCCGAAATGCATTTAGGTGCAGCGTCAGAGTCGAGAGTTATAGAGGTAGAGCTACTGATTGGATGCGAGGGCTTCACCGCCTATCAAATCCAGACAAACTCCGAATGCTATAACTTATATCTGGCAGTGAGCCCATGGGTGCTAAGGTCCATGGACGAGAGGGAAAGAACCCAGACCATCAGCTAAGGTCCCCAAATGTATGTTAAGTTGAACTAACGAGGTGAGATTGCATTGACAGCTAGGATGTTGGCTTGGAAGCAGCCATTCATTTAAAGAGTGCGTAACAGCTCACTAGTCGAGCGATCTTGCATGGATGATAATCGGGCATAAAACATACTACCGAAGCTATGGATTTAGAATTTATTCTAACTGGTAGGGGAGCATTCTAGCGGCGCAGAAGCAGTGTGGTAATGCATTGTGGAGCTTCTAGAAAAGCAAATGTAGGCATAAGTAACGATAATGCGGGTGAGAAACCCGCACGCCAATAGACTAAGGTTTCCTGATCAACGCTAATCGGATCAGGGTTAGTCGGGACCTAAGGGGTAGCCGAAGGGCGAACTCGATGGACAACAGGTTAATATTCCTGTACCGGCGCCAACTGCGATGGGGTGACGAAGAGATGAAAGCACCGCGAACTGACGGAATAGTTCGTTGAAGACCGTACGTGATGAGAGATGTAGGCAAATCCGCATCTTGAGCTGAAAGTCGATAGTACTGCAATGCTACGGCAGCGCAGATAGTGTGCCTAATTTTACTTCCAAGAAAAACCTCTAAGCTTCAGGTTGGTGCTGCTCGTACCTCAAACCGACACAGGTAGTCAAGTAGAGTATACTAAGGCGCTCGAGTGATTCATGGCTAAGGAACTCGGCAAAATAGTCCTGTAACTTCGGGAGAAAGGACGCTCTCAGCGATGAGAGCCGCAGTGAAATGGCCCAGGCGACTGTTTATCAAAAACACATGGCTTTGCAAAAACGAAAGTTGAAGTATAAGGCCTGACACCTGCCCGGTGCTGGAAGGTTAAGTGGAGATGTTAGTTTCGGCGAAGCATTGAAATGAAGCCCCAGTAAACGGCGGCCGTAACTATAACGGTCCTAAGGTAGCGAAATTCCTTGTCGGGTAAGTTCCGACCTGCACGAATGGTGTAACGATCTGGGCACTGTCTCAGCCATGAGCTCGGTGAAATTGTAGTATCGGTGAAGATGCCGATTACCCGCAACGGGACGGAAAGACCCCGTGCACCTTTACTGCAGCTTCACATTGATTTTGGGTAAGTAATGTGTAGGATAGGACGGAGACTACGAAGCGGCCTCGCTAGGGGTTGTGGAGTCAACCTTGAAATACGTCCCTTTGCTTATCTGGAGTCTAACGTCTAACGACGGACAGTGTGTGGTGGGTAGTTTGACTGGGGTGGTCGCCTCCAAAAGAGTAACGGAGGCTTCTAAAGGTACCCTCAACACGTTTGGTAATCGTGTGTAGAGTGCAATGGCACAAGGGTGCTTGACTGTGAGACAGACAAGTCGATCAGGTACGAAAGTAGAGCATAGTGATCCGGTGGTTCCGTATGGAAGGGCCATCGCTCAAAGGATAAAAGGTACGCCGGGGATAACAGGCTGATCGCTCCCAAGAGCTCATATCGACGGAGCGGTTTGGCACCTCGATGTCGGCTCGTCACATCCTGGGGCTGGAGAAGGTCCCAAGGGTTGGGCTGTTCGCCCATTAAAGTGGCACGCGAGCTGGGTTCAGAACGTCGTGAGACAGTTCGGTCCCTATCTGTTGTGGGCGTTGGAAATTTGAGAGGATCTGACTCTAGTACGAGAGGACCGGGTTGGACGAACCTCTAGTGCATCTGTTGTGGCGCCAGCTGCATTGCAGAGTAGCTACGTTCGGAAGGGATAAGTGCTGAAAGCATCTAAGCACGAAGCCTACCTCAAGATGAGATTTCCTTTAAGGGTCGTTGGAGACTACGACGTTGATAGGTTGCAGGTGTAAAGGTGGTGACACCAAAGCCGAGCAATACTAATTACCCTAATACTTCTGAGTGCGGGGTTCATCATTGAATCTTTTCAATGTTATTTTTGCTTTAATTTTTCGATATGTCTATGATATTATCTTGAGGGCTATGGTCCAATATAGATTAATGATTTTAGGTGTCTATTGCATCGGGGTTCCACCTCTTCCCATTCCGAACAGAGAAGTTAAGCCCGATTGCGCCGATGGTACTGCCGACTGGTGGGAGAGTAGGTCGACGCCAACTTTTAAAGAGTCTTATTCCAACTAGGAGTAAGACTCTTTTTTTTTATGATTTTATCTTGTGAAGGATTATTCTTTTACAATCAAAAATATTTGAATCCATACTGGCTTAAGGTCAAATTGGATTAAACGATTTTAGGTGTCTATTGCATCGGGGTTCCACCTCTTCCCATTCCGAACAGAGAAGTTAAGCCCGATTGCGCCGATGGTACTGCCGACTGGTGGGAGAGTAGGTCGACGCCAACTTTTAAAGAGTCTTATTCCAACTAGGAGTAAGACTCTTTTTTTATGATTTTATCTTGTGAAGGATTATTCTTTTACAATCAAAAATATTTGAATCCATACTGGCTTAAGGTCAAATTGGATTAAACGATTTTAGGTGTCTATTGCATCGGGGTTCCACCTCTTCCCATTCCGAACAGAGAAGTTAAGCCCGATTGCGCCGATGGTACTGCCGATTGGTGGGAGAGTAGGTCGACGCCAACTTTTAAAGAGTCTTATTCCAAGCGGAGTAAGACTCTTTTTTTTATGCACTAAAATTAAAACGAATTTGATTTGTTGACGATATTGATACGAAACGATAGGATTTGAATGTGTTAATTAGGATTGAAATCTGACTGTTTTTTAATATTATTTCTCAGATCTGGGAAGTTATGTTGTTTTGATAGTAATGTTCAGAAATTTGGAATGAGAGAATTGGTCTAACAACTTCTTAAAGAATCTTCTTAAAAACTTTATTTGAGTTAAACTCCGTTCGATAATCGAAAATATTACATCGATACCAACTCAAACTTGACCTGGATCAAACTAAATAGGATTTTTATTGTGGTACTATTTGATCACTTCTCTTTTTTAACCGAAAAATCATGCCATTAACGATCATGTGTTGCTTCGAGTGTCAACCTAATAAACACAAAAGGAGTCAATTTCTATTAGCATCCTCTTTTACAATTATAAAACCCGTAAGTTATCCTTCCCAATCTTCCATAGAAAATAGTTCGTTACAATAGCTTTAAAGATCAAATAGGATTTAAAGGTATTTGTACCCACGCGCTTTCCTTTCCTTGTTTTATCATTCCCAGGTAGACCATTAAGGACAAATAATTCCTAATTGATGTCTCTTTAATTAAGTTGATGTTTGATTTTATTCTGTCCATTCCCAATTACCAGTTATAAAAACAGGTAATTGGTCGGGCTATTCGCTAAATCTTTTATCTCGTACCTCGGTAAAAGGATATCGCTTCTATCCCTAATGGATGCTGTTTTGTATTGTTAGCCACTAGTGTTTTCC
Source organism: Labilibaculum antarcticum (assembly GCF_002356295.1). NCBI lineage: Bacteria > Pseudomonadati > Bacteroidota > Bacteroidia > Marinilabiliales > Marinifilaceae > Labilibaculum > Labilibaculum antarcticum. The sequence continues at coordinate 2,398,105 of NZ_AP018042.1, forward strand.
TGGCTATCATTAGTGAATGTTTCCTTTTCTGAGTTTATTTTCAAAATATGCCATCAGGTTACCAGATAGTTAAGCGAATGTTTCCAAATAGTTTCAAAAAGCATTTGGAAGTGGGGAAAATAATCGTTTATCTTTGCACCGCTTTCAACGGAAGGTGTGCAAGGGTTTGAGTGATTTGAGGAGTAATTTTTATCTCACAAAAACCGGAGTTTATTTTTTTTGAAATTTTTTTGCTTTGGGATTAGGATATGTTGATTTAAATCGATTATCTTTGCACCCGCTTTAAGAGTTAACGAACTCACTGAGCCACTAGGAAACAAAGGGTTTGAGAGTGAAATTAGCTTGAAAATAAAAGTGAAAAAAGATTTGCAGTTGTAGGATTTAATTCCTTATATTTGCACTCGCTTTTAGAGACAGTAACGACTGTCTTTTTAGAAATGAAATTTTAGAACAGAGACGGACAGCTTCGGCTGAAACTTTCGACACAAGTTCTTTGAAAATATTGAAAACAACAAGTTAGGTAAATACAAGAATAAAACCTTGTCAATAAAAATTACGATAACTTCAATACATCCATGAGCAGAATTATAATAAAAGTTTTTTTACAACGAAGAGTTTGATCCTGGCTCAGGATGAACGCTAGCGACAGGCCTAACACATGCAAGTCGAGGGGTATAAGTAGCTTGCTACTTAGAGACCGGCGCACGGGTGAGTAACGCGTATGCAACCTACCTTTTACTGGGGAATAGCCCAAAGAAATTTGGATTAATACCGCATAATATATTTGAATCGCATGGTTTAAATATTAAATCTTCGGAGGTAAAAGATGGGCATGCGTAGCATTAGTTTGTTGGTGAGGTAACGGCTCACCAAGACTATGATGCTTAGGGGGTCTGAGAGGATAGTCCCCCACACTGGTACTGAGACACGGACCAGACTCCTACGGGAGGCAGCAGTGAGGAATATTGGTCAATGGGCGCAAGCCTGAACCAGCCATGTCGCGTGCAGGATGACGGCCCTATGGGTTGTAAACTGCTTTTTTACAGGAATAAACTTTGCTACGTGTAGTGAACTGAAGGTACTGTAAGAATAAGGATCGGCTAACTCCGTGCCAGCAGCCGCGGTAATACGGAGGATCCAAGCGTTATCCGGATTTATTGGGTTTAAAGGGTCCGTAGGCGGGCTTTTAAGTCAGTGGTGAAATCCCAGAGCTCAACTCTGGAACTGCCATTGATACTGAAAGTCTTGAATTTAGTTGAGGTGGGCGGAATACGTTATGTAGCGGTGAAATGCATAGATATAACGTAGAACACCGATTGCGAAGGCAGCTCACTAAACTAACATTGACGCTGATGGACGAAAGCGTGGGGAGCGAACAGGATTAGATACCCTGGTAGTCCACGCCGTAAACGATGATTACTCGTTGTGCACAATACACCGTGCGTGACTGAGCGAAAGCATTAAGTAATCCACCTGGGGAGTACGTTCGCAAGAATGAAACTCAAAGGAATTGACGGGGGCCCGCACAAGCGGAGGAACATGTGGTTTAATTCGATGATACGCGAGGAACCTTACCTGGACTTAAATGTAGATTGACCGGCTTAGAAATAGGTCTTCTCTTCGGAGCAATTTACAAGGTGCTGCATGGTTGTCGTCAGCTCGTGCCGTGAGGTGTCGGGTTAAGTCCCATAACGAGCGCAACCCCTATCGTTAGTTGCTAACAGGTTAAGCTGAGGACTCTAGCGAGACTGCCACCGTAAGGTGAGAGGAAGGTGGGGATGACGTCAAATCAGCACGGCCCTTACGTCCAGGGCTACACACGTGTTACAATGGCCAGTACAAAGGGCTGCTACCAGGTGACTGGATGCTAATCTCTAAAGCTGGTCTCAGTTCGGATCGGAGTCTGCAACTCGACTCCGTGAAGTTGGATTCGCTAGTAATCGTAGATCAGCAACGCTACGGTGAATACGTTCCCGGGCCTTGTACACACCGCCCGTCAAGCCATGGAAGCCGAGGGGACCTGAAGTACGTAACCGCAAGGAGCGTCCTAGGGTAAAATTGGTAACTGGGGCTAAGTCGTAACAAGGTAGCCGTACCGGAAGGTGTGGCTGGAACACCTCCTTTCTAGAGATTGGAAGTATTGTATATAGATATTGTAATTCAGATAATGGTTTTATCTGTATTTCCTAACTGACTGTTTTCATTAATTTATTTATACCATAACCCATAGCGTTAGGGTGTTTTCACCGCTAAGCTGATAGGTATTTAGTCCTGTAGCTCAGTTGGTTAGAGCACTACACTGATAATGTAGGGGTCCGCAGTTCAAATCTGCGCAGGACTACTATTTAATTGGTAATTATAAATTAATAATTGGTAATATTTTATTATTAATTGTTAATTATTCATTATTAATTGAAGTGAAACGATATGGGGGATTAGCTCAGTTGGCTAGAGCGCCTGCCTTGCACGCAGGAGGTCATCGGTTCGACTCCGATATTCTCCACACAAATACTATGGTGTATTTAAAGTTCTTTGACATATTGAAACAAAATTAAAGTAGAAGTAACAAGTAAAGAGACATAGATGAATTTCGGTAACGAGATTTATTTTTGTTAACACAATAAGAAGTAATTAAGAGCGTATGGCGGATGCCTTGGCTCTCAGAGGCGATGAAGGACGTGATAAGCTGCGATAAGTCATGGAGAGGTGCAAATAACCTTTGACCCGTGAATTTCCGAATGGGGCAACCCATCTATTTATAGATATCCCGCAAGGGAAGCAAACCCGGAGAACTGAAACATCTAAGTACCCGGAGGAGAAGAAAACAAAAGTGATTCCCCTAGTAGTGGCGATCGAACGGGGATCAGCCCAAACCTATATTGTTTCGGCAATGTAGGGGTTGTAGGACTGCGATATGAGAAGTGGCGTGAAGTGGAATTGTTTGGAAAGACAAATCACAGAGGGTGATAATCCCGTACACGAAAGCAAAATGAATCTAGCAGTATCCTGAGTAGCGCGGAACACGAGAAATTCTGTGTGAATCTGCCGGGACCATCCGGTAAGGCTAAATACTCCTGAGAGACCGATAGTGAACAAGTACCGTGAGGGAAAGGTGAAAAGCACCTCGAATAGAGGAGTGAAATAGTACCTGAAACCATACGCTTACAAGCGGTCGGAGCTACCTTGTGTAGTGACGGCGTGCCTTTTGCATAATGAGCCTACGAGTTACTCCTCACTAGCGAGATTAAGCACTTCAGGTGCGTAGTCGAAGCGAAAGCGAGTCTGAATAGGGCGTAAAGTTAGTGGGGGTAGACGCGAAACTTGGTGATCTACCCATGGTCAGGCTGAAGCTCTGTTAATCCAGAGTGGAGGGCCCAACCCGTTGACGTTGAAAAGTCTTGGGATGAACTGTGGGTAGGGGTGAAAGGCCAATCAAACTGAGAAATAGCTCGTACTCCCCGAAATGCATTTAGGTGCAGCGTCAGAGTCGAGAGTTATAGAGGTAGAGCTACTGATTGGATGCGAGGGCTTCACCGCCTATCAAATCCAGACAAACTCCGAATGCTATAACTTATATCTGGCAGTGAGCCCATGGGTGCTAAGGTCCATGGACGAGAGGGAAAGAACCCAGACCATCAGCTAAGGTCCCCAAATGTATGTTAAGTTGAACTAACGAGGTGAGATTGCATTGACAGCTAGGATGTTGGCTTGGAAGCAGCCATTCATTTAAAGAGTGCGTAACAGCTCACTAGTCGAGCGATCTTGCATGGATGATAATCGGGCATAAAACATACTACCGAAGCTATGGATTTAGAATTTATTCTAACTGGTAGGGGAGCATTCTAGCGGCGCAGAAGCAGTGTGGTAATGCATTGTGGAGCTTCTAGAAAAGCAAATGTAGGCATAAGTAACGATAATGCGGGTGAGAAACCCGCACGCCAATAGACTAAGGTTTCCTGATCAACGCTAATCGGATCAGGGTTAGTCGGGACCTAAGGGGTAGCCGAAGGGCGAACTCGATGGACAACAGGTTAATATTCCTGTACCGGCGCCAACTGCGATGGGGTGACGAAGAGATGAAAGCACCGCGAACTGACGGAATAGTTCGTTGAAGACCGTACGTGATGAGAGATGTAGGCAAATCCGCATCTTGAGCTGAAAGTCGATAGTACTGCAATGCTACGGCAGCGCAGATAGTGTGCCTAATTTTACTTCCAAGAAAAACCTCTAAGCTTCAGGTTGGTGCTGCTCGTACCTCAAACCGACACAGGTAGTCAAGTAGAGTATACTAAGGCGCTCGAGTGATTCATGGCTAAGGAACTCGGCAAAATAGTCCTGTAACTTCGGGAGAAAGGACGCTCTCAGCGATGAGAGCCGCAGTGAAATGGCCCAGGCGACTGTTTATCAAAAACACATGGCTTTGCAAAAACGAAAGTTGAAGTATAAGGCCTGACACCTGCCCGGTGCTGGAAGGTTAAGTGGAGATGTTAGTTTCGGCGAAGCATTGAAATGAAGCCCCAGTAAACGGCGGCCGTAACTATAACGGTCCTAAGGTAGCGAAATTCCTTGTCGGGTAAGTTCCGACCTGCACGAATGGTGTAACGATCTGGGCACTGTCTCAGCCATGAGCTCGGTGAAATTGTAGTATCGGTGAAGATGCCGATTACCCGCAACGGGACGGAAAGACCCCGTGCACCTTTACTGCAGCTTCACATTGATTTTGGGTAAGTAATGTGTAGGATAGGACGGAGACTACGAAGCGGCCTCGCTAGGGGTTGTGGAGTCAACCTTGAAATACGTCCCTTTGCTTATCTGGAGTCTAACGTCTAACGACGGACAGTGTGTGGTGGGTAGTTTGACTGGGGTGGTCGCCTCCAAAAGAGTAACGGAGGCTTCTAAAGGTACCCTCAACACGTTTGGTAATCGTGTGTAGAGTGCAATGGCACAAGGGTGCTTGACTGTGAGACAGACAAGTCGATCAGGTACGAAAGTAGAGCATAGTGATCCGGTGGTTCCGTATGGAAGGGCCATCGCTCAAAGGATAAAAGGTACGCCGGGGATAACAGGCTGATCGCTCCCAAGAGCTCATATCGACGGAGCGGTTTGGCACCTCGATGTCGGCTCGTCACATCCTGGGGCTGGAGAAGGTCCCAAGGGTTGGGCTGTTCGCCCATTAAAGTGGCACGCGAGCTGGGTTCAGAACGTCGTGAGACAGTTCGGTCCCTATCTGTTGTGGGCGTTGGAAATTTGAGAGGATCTGACTCTAGTACGAGAGGACCGGGTTGGACGAACCTCTAGTGCATCTGTTGTGGCGCCAGCTGCATTGCAGAGTAGCTACGTTCGGAAGGGATAAGTGCTGAAAGCATCTAAGCACGAAGCCTACCTCAAGATGAGATTTCCTTTAAGGGTCGTTGGAGACTACGACGTTGATAGGTTGCAGGTGTAAAGGTGGTGACACCAAAGCCGAGCAATACTAATTACCCTAATACTTCTGAGTGCGGGGTTCATCATTGAATCTTTTCAATGTTATTTTTGCTTTAATTTTTCGATATGTCTATGATATTATCTGTAAGGGCTATGGTCCAATATAGATTAATGATTTTAGGTGTCTATTGCATCGGGGTTCCACCTCTTCCCATTCCGAACAGAGAAGTTAAGCCCGATTGCGCCGATGGTACTGCCGACTGGTGGGAGAGTAGGTCGACGCCAACTTTTAAAGAGTCTTATTCCAACTAGGAGTAAGACTCTTTTTTTGTGCCCTAAAGTCTGGTAGTAATGCTTTTGTGCATTAGTAATACTATAAATGTAATAATCTATTTATGAGAAATGAGGGAACTGTCTATTTAGCGATGGTGGTAATTCTCAAAAAACTACAGATTATATACCTTTAAACTATTTTTAAGCCTTGTTCTATACTGATTCAGCCTTTGGTAGCATCAAAGTTCTAACCGCCTCATAAGTCTTATATGGACATGCTACATTTATTGGTATAATATTAAAAGAATACACTCAAGTTTAGGATATAAAACACCTTTAGAGAAAGAAATTGAATTAAGAGCTTATTACAAATTGGCAGCCTAATCTTTTTGTATCATATTTTGTTGCAATTCTATTTCCATGCTGCGACTACCCAATGTTCTCCATCAACGACCCCATTTTATATCAAAATTTACAGGAACACTTTGTCCTTATTGCGTTGAGTAAATTCAGAGCTCCCTTTTACTTTTATTTTGAAATGATTTCCCCAGATTGATCAAATCAATTTGTCTGCCTGATTGTGAAATTCGTTCTTTTCAATATATCTCCATGGACTGGTTCCTTCCTCATTTAGCCAATTATACTTCCATTTTTGCTGTACCAATATGGTATTTCGATATTCTTCAATATGAATATCCATTTCATCGGTATATTTTGAGATATAGCCCATTGTTTATGTAGGATTATTGGTTTACATGATTTCAATTTTCCCACTAGCACCCTGTACAGCTGTGATCTGGCCTTCTACTTTAACTTGCATACCCGATAAGCCAGCCTCTGCTTGTCCCGAAATGCTTGCATTTTGTCCACTTAAAGCGGCATCGGTAGTTGCGGCAAGAGTCAAAGCGGCACTACTATTTACCGTAGTGTCACCCGTCGATTGAAGCGCAAGATTTCCTTCAGCTTGCATACTCGCATCGGCTTGAGCAGCGATTCCAATATTCTGTTGTGCAGCAATCTGTATGTTTTCTTCGGCAGATATATTGATGTTTTTTGCGCTGATATCAATGGTTTCGACTGAGCTAATCGTTAGTGATTTTGCTTGTGTATCGAAAGTGATGATACTGCCTTCGTTATCGTAAATGTTAATTTTTTCTTCGCCTTCCAAATCATTCAATTCAATGGTATGTCCGCTTCGTGTTCTAATGACTTTTACATCATTTGTATCACTTGCAAAGCTTTCCGGTTTGGCTGCTCCATGGTATAGGGTTCCAATTACGAATGGTTTCTCGGCGTTTCCAGCTTCAAAACCAACCATTACTTCTTCTCCAATTTCAGGAATAAAATGGAATCCCTTATCAGCGCCACCATGAGGTTGAGTCATTCGAATCCATGGGGAAGGAGCAGTTAACTGCCAGCTAAATTGAACTCGTATTCTTCCCATACTCTGAGGATCGGCATTAGCTACAACCATTGCCGTTTGAGTTTGACATTGAGGGAATAGTGCTACATTAGTATATGGAGGATAAACAACGTTTTCTGGAATTGCTTCGAAATTATTTTTGTAATCGCCCGACATTTGACAGGTATGCGACAATTTGGTAACAAGGTACGTACCATAGGCCGTTTCACCATTGGCTGTTCTTTGCGCAATGGAAATCAATCCACCCACTTTAAGTCCTGGATTCATTGTGCTTCCGGTTAAAATAACCATGCGCGAAACATTTGCTTCACCTTGTTTTACAGTTGAATTTTCCAGAGCCTGATTTAAATCTCCGTCAGCAGTGTGTCGGTGAAAATCAACTATAGTTTCCTGCCCAAACATGGCTTCCGATTTTTCAGCCATAAAGGCATGATATCCGGTAAGTTCAGTTCCGGCAGCAATCGAACTTTCTAATTTCTCATTGGTATAGTAATCCCTTGTTACATAGTTAAATGTTTTTGGATGAGTAACCATTTTTAGGTTAAAATCCATCAGATCGATGCCATATTTTAAAGGCAAAGGTTCTGTGCTTTCCGATCCGAAAATTATTTTTTGTCCATCGTAGTAAAACCATTCACCAAAACGCGAAGCCAACTGACTTAAAAAACCAAAAGCACTTTGATTGTATTGTACGATGTATGGAAAAACATCTCGTGTAATTGGATTGATTATTGGGGGAGTTTCGATTTGGTAAGCAGCAGTAACCAAACGAACAATTTCGGCTAAGTCTTTTTCTTCGTAGCCAATGCAATGAGGTCCATCGTCCAATAAAATGGTAGGACTGTAACCTTTTATTCGAATGTGATCGCCAACCGATGAAAATTCTGATTTAACAGTTTCTGCTTCTGTGATGATTCCAATAAATGTTCCCTCCGGAATAGTTGATCCCTCAACATTATCAGTAATTAGAATTTCTAATTTTTGTCCAATAAATGATTGTGTTTTATCGATGATTGCATTGCCTTCTTCGGTAAATTGCTCCCATAAAATGCTTATGTCAAAATAGTGATGTGAATTTATCCCTTGAATGATCTGTAAATCAAGAAAATTAGGATATTGTACACCATTTACTTTTATGATTGTATTTGTTTGCAGTGCCATGCTGGTTGAGTTTTAACTAGTATTTAATTTGGTGGGATTGATTTCTTTATAGGAATAAGAATTCTTTGGCAATAGCCTAAATCGATATTCACTCGGGACATAGTTCTAAAATAAATTCAATGTTTTTATTAAATTCTCCGATAGAATGAATTCTGTTTCTAGGCTTCGGCATTCCAGTCGTTCACTACAGAAACATCTTCAAGGCTTATTTCACGAGCCGATAATTTCATTTTAGTAATCATTGGGTGTGATCCTTCAGCATGAAAATACTCATGGTAGGAAACACAAAGAGCATCAGTGAAATCGAGTCTTTTTAAGCGAGACATTGCATCACGACGGTAAAAAGTCACACTCCCACTTTTGCGTTGATCGGGTGAGGCCATCCAGTCGAAGAATTCCGTACTGGAAGTAGATTCAAGTTCAAGTTCGATAATTCCTCCACCAACAGGCTTTTGAGAAGCTCGTCCATTCACCGTGATGGATTGATCCATCCCAAAATGACAACTAATAACTTTTGCAACAGAGTTGTCGATAATAAATTCAGCCAAAAATGACATAAGGATTACGTTTTAGTAGGGTTGAAAAACAGGCATGTCCGTTTATTTATTCGCAATTGTATCTATAAACGGATAAACGGAGTTTGTAAATTGAAAAATAGTGAAGCTATCGCAAGTAACGATAGCTTCTTTATCAGGATTCTTTTATTCTTTTTTCAGGTAATTTTGTACTTTTACCTTATTCGGAATACGTGATGGTATCCTGATTTTAGTTGGGAAGGACGACATATCTATGTCGTCCCTCTTCCCTAAGCAAAATTAAACCCAATCGTTAACGTGCTCACCACTACCCATTTTAATTTCACGGGCAGAAATGGTAAACGATTCAGCCATTGCCATATTATCAAAGGCATTAAATTTCTCCTCATATTTCACAAGGTAACCTTCTGTAAAAGACAATTCTTTCTGTTTAGCGTCGGTATCTCGCTTTAAGAAAGTTACTGTGCCATCTTTTCTCTCAAAGTTGTTACACATCCATTCGAACATATCAGTATCACCAGTACTTTCTACGGTTAACATGATACGACCTCCACGTGTAATGGAAGAAGGACGTCCTGTTGCATCAACTTCTTGAGTTAAATCGTAATTACAGGAAAGAACATTCATTGTTTTTCCACCTACATTTAATTTCGCTTTAAACGACATAATGATAAAATTTAATGTTAATAATAATAATAATACAATTGTAAAATTATGAATAGTAATTAAGAAATGCAACAAACTTTCATTCCAAAAGTTGTGACTTAGACAATGTTCATGATGAATTAACATATAAATTAACATCTGTATGCCTAGTATTATTGAGCTTTTTGAGATTTATGTACCTCTTTATTTTTTTTTAAAAAAAATAACATTAATTTAATAGTTCGTTTAATTGTGTTTCTCAGTGAGTTATTGATTTAATGCTTAAAATTGCTAATTAATTAAACGTAAAATATGATGCGCCTCTTTATTTGTGCGGGTTAAATGAGTTTTAAATCAATAATCATATTTTTCCTGCTTGGTGTAACGCATACATAATTTTGTAATGAACATGGGGGGTTTAGATTTATTTTTCCATTTTAATGAATATTTACTGTTTAATATTTTTTCTTAATTAGAATGTTTCATAATTTTGTTAACGTGTTTTGAATTCGAAATAGACACATTAACTTTTATTTTAAATTAATGCTGACAACTAATAGTTCAATTTTTAAGCGAATTCGATATGAGAAAGCGATGGTTTTGCTTTGTCTGATTATTGGTTTTTGCTGTATTATTTCTTGTGGTTCTAAAAAAATAGTTCACAATACCATTTATAATGATGCACCTGCTGTTGTAGCATTAAAAGAAAAGTATGCCGGGATTCTTCATGTTGAGAATAAAGATATTAGAAACATTGCGCTCTATCGAAATATTGATAAATGGTTGACTGTTAGGGATTCCAACATGCTTGCGCTGGGATCTTTAAATATTGGTTTTATTCAATATTTGTACTATTTAAATCTTAAAACTAAGTTGCCGGTGGGGATTGATGAGCTTTACAAGGCTCGTAAAACCTATCTTTTTAAAGATTGTCATTTCTTAGAGGAAGGAGATTTGGTGTTTTTTAAGGAGAAATACAGAACTGTTAAGGAGGTCGGTTTTTATTTGGATAATAATATTTTTGTTGCTGCCGATGCAGGGGGTGACTTGTGTTTTCATCATTTGCGAGATTCAATCACAAAGTTTCATGTGATTTCAAACGCTAAAATTGTTAGGGATGTTAAATGAGAAAACATTACGTAAACGCATAAATGACTTAAAGGTAATGCCCTTTAATTTAAAAGCTGAAATAATTGCTAGCCAGTTGTATGATCGTGGTGTATCTTCAGAAAATCTGACAATACATATGAATAGTTCTTTTAATCGTCCGTTTAGGAGAGATGTTGAGAAAGCTCAATTGGGTATAGATGATGAGTGGGATCAGGTGACTTTGCTTCTCTCACGAAATGGGATTTACGATTTATTGCCTGAAGGAGTTGTTCACGAAAGGAATCAAGGCAATGGGAAAGAAAATATTCAGCAATTAATTCAGCTTCATCAAAAACAGAAAAGAGAAGAAAAAGAGGCAAGGCTTTTTTTTAAACCTTTTGAAAATGAATTGTTTGCGATTCTGGTTAGAATTGAACGGCAAGAAGCTGATTTGCTTAAAAATCAGGATCATCAATTTCAAAGTTTTTTAATTCGATTTTGGGATATTAATCAAGACTTAACAGAAAGTCAAAAGCAATTTCTTCTTAAAGTTGCTCCTTTGGCATATTCAGTAAAAGGAAACATTGTCAAAATTTGTAAAATATTACAGGTGTTTTTATCAAAACCAGTTTCTTATAAAAGAGTGTATTCTTGTGTCATAAGTAATATTTTGGACAAGAATAAGGAAATTATTTTAGGGCATAATTTTATAGTTGGTAGTTCAACAGAAGAACTTCCTTCCATTCAATTTCAGGTTGAAGGAGTGAAGGATACCGAGGTTAAGGATTACCTAAAAGGTGGTTCTATTCATAAATTTATAATGGAGTTTCTTGAGTATTTATTGCCTGCAGAATATGAGTTAGAAGTTATTTGCAAAACGAATAGAAGTTATACGCCTATAGGTTTTGGTGTACTTGGTTATTCATCCGTATTAAATTCCTAAAAAAAACAGATCTGTATTATGATATTAAAAAGTTTATTATCCGGGGATGTTAATGCGGTCTCTATTTTATTTATATTTTTTGGAGCTTTGATTTTTGCCTTTGCAAAGAGTTTAAAAAAGCTATTCGCTCATGACAGGAAGAAAATGATTCTTTATTTTCTTGTTGCAGCACTGGCTTATGCTATTTGCTCATTGTTCACAATTAAAAATCTGATGTTTTACGGAATATCATCAAACTACATTGCGATAATGGTGATGAGTTTGTTATTTGGTTACCTCATGGTTGTGGCCTTGGAGAAGTATTTTGAATGGCCAGAAAAGCATAAGTGGTTAGCACAATTGTTGTTTATACTTATTTCTATTTTAATCGGTTTTATAGTTTTTATTCAAATTGCCGGTCGATTTGGAATTGTCGGACTGCATTATTTCTTCCTGTCTGCTACAATTGGTGTGATATTTCCCTGGTTGTTTCTTCATTTGTTTAATAGTGCAATGGATATTCCTTTAGCTATTTACAGGAAGTGGGAATATCCGGTCAATAAAAAATATGTGAGACCAGAGTATGAAGATTTAAAGAATCCTTATATTATAACCTTGGAATTTTTGAAATCCAAAGATGCAGAGTATGTGTCTCGATTTAGAGTAAGAGCGCCCGAGAATATGGATTTTGGAATGTTCTTTTATCATTTTATAAACGATTACAATCAGAAGCATCCCGAAGAAGTAATTCAATATGGTATCAATGAAGATAAATTACAAAGTTGGATTTTTTATCGAAGACCTAGGTTTATCGGAAGGTGGAAGCAAGTTAATACAGAACAAACAGTATATCGAAACAGTATAAAAGAAAACAATGTAATTTTGTGTCACAGGCTAACTGATTAGGTTTTTCGTTGATGAGAATAAAATAAAACAGGCTTGCTGATAATTAGCAAGCCTGTTTTATTTTATTTAGTAATATGGGTTATTTTTGTTCGTATTCGCTATCCCATTCATTTCCATCATCTCCTTTTTGTCCTTCCATTTTTATCAAGAAGTTTTTAGCAGGAAAGTATGGTTTCATATGAATATCAAGATGAACACGATCTTTTTGAATTGGATCTTGCTCGAAACGTTTAATCGTGAAATTTTCAATCAATTTATCGGGACCAGAGATGGTATCTAAAAATTGAATGATTTGCTTAAGAAGCTCCTTACGTGTTTTTGCATTGAAGTTTTCGAAAGCCCGACGGTTAAGGAAATCCATCATCACCTTGGTTACGTAATCGAATACTCGAACTACCGAATAAGTTTGAAGGCCTAAATTAGCTCCATTAAAAAGTGTTTTGGCAGAGAAAGCCATAACCTTTCCATATTCGTTTACCATTGGGATCAATCCCATTTTTTCAAGACTGGATATTTCGCTTTTTCGAAGGTCGAATTTAACTCCCTGTACTTCGTTGATTCCTCCAAACTTTTTACCAGCAGTAACCTGCGACATAAGTGTTTGGTATACCTTGCCGGCCAATGCTCCTGCAGGTGGCACGTAAAGATCATCTTCTTCGTTTACTTCATCGAATTTACCACGACCAACAAGCCAATTACAGGTCATCATCACATTAGATCGAAACATATCTCCGCCAGTAAGGTTGGCTGCACTAAACATTTCCATTACATCATCAGCTTCGTCCAAATGCTCAAAATCGGTTACCATCATTACTTTGTTGTCGTAAGCAATTTTACCCCATTTTTCAATAAGCATATTGGATCCAAGGTAGCCTGGCAAAACTAATAAACCGTAGTTGTCACTTAAGTCAAGGCGATCGTAAGTGTTTTTTATTTCAGATGAGACAGCGTCAATGAATCTTGTGTTGTCCAAATCTTTAATTTGATCTGGTTCAGCATTCATGATGGATATATTTTTAACTTTATCTTGTTCTGAATTTTTATAGAACAGAGCAGTGCTTCGGTATGATCGTTCTAGATCACGGGATTGTTCAATTACCGCACCAAGGTTTTTCTTTAGAGTTTTTGTTGTTTCTGTAGCTTTTTCTTTGCTGTTGTCAATCATCTCATTAATATCGCTCGAGCTATTAATAGCTTTAGACCATATTTCAAGAGTTCTTTTTAGCTGATCGCGCTCCTCTTTTTTAGTGTTTTCTGTGAGGAATATTTTCTTTCTGGCTTTACGCTCAGGGTTCATGTTTTGTATTCCTTCAATGGCAGTTTCCAATAGATCAAATCCACCATATTTTGCCAATTTGGCAACATTTTCTTTTAAAGGTAATTCGCTAGCTGCTACCGAATTCGCCAATTGTTCTTTATTTTGCATCATCTTATTATCTCTCCAATTCGTTTAATTCCTCAATTAATCCAATGATAGCAGCCGAAAGAGCCGCTTTTGCTTCAGGATCGGTAAGTGCAGTTTTCAGAATTTTATTCGTTTTTAGCTGTTTAATGATTTTATTGTGCTGTTCTTTTTCGGTCGTTAAATTTTTTAGAAACTCACTTTGTGCAGTTATGCCTTTTATACCAAAATCACCTAAGTTTTTAAATCCAAGTGTTTCTTTTTGTGAAGTTCCATCAGAGGTTTCAAAATTTACTTCGATTTGTGGTTTGTAGTGTTCAAATACCGCTTCTACCGTAGTAAGTCCTTTTACAATGTCTGGTTTAATAGGTGCGTCGTAAGTTAACTTTTCAATTAGAAGAGTTTTGTTTTGTGGAATTTCCTGGATAGCCTCACCGGCATCTAATTTTACTTCTGATCCACCAAGCTCAAAATTTCCGTTCATGCTCTGTATTTTTTAAATTATTAATTAATAGGTTTTCTATAGTAAAATATAATTGTCAGATTTCGAGCTTTTAAATCATTGCTCTATGAAAATCCATCTGTTTTATTTAACCTTTAGTTTTAATTTATTTTTTTTGTCGAATGATACCGTTACTTTTTGTCCTGCTCCAAGTTCATTTCCAATGATCATTCTTGATAGGGGAGTTCGAAGACGGGTGCGTATAATGTTTCTCAGGGGACGAGCTCCGTATTGTGGAGAGTATCCTTCCTCTGCGAGTTTTTCTCTTGTTTTGTTGTCGATTTCCAATTCAATTTCCTGCTGATATAGTGCTTCGGTTAACTCGCGCAGTTGCAGATTAAATATTTTTGTGATGTTTGCTTTAGTTATTGGCGCGAAGGGAACAATGCCGGTTAGTCGGCCAAGGAATTCAGGCCGAAAATATTTCGCCATGTTTTCCATCAGTTTATCCGAAGCAGGTAATGTTTGTTTTTCGGTAAATTGATCAACTATTGATTGACTTCCTATGTTTGATGTGAATAGGATAACTGCATTTGAAAAGTCTCCTGTTTTTCCCAAACGGTCATGAATTGTTCCTTCGTCAAGTATTTGAAGAAAGATATCGAATACGGAAGGGTGTGCTTTTTCTATTTCATCAAAAAGAACAACGGAATAGGGTTCTTGTCTGATTTTATTTACAAGCATACCTCCTTCTTCGTATCCAACGTATCCCGGAGGGGCTCCATACAGTAAAGCGGCCGAATGCTCTTCTTTAAATTCAGACATGTCGAAACGAATTAAAGAAGCTGATGATTGAAACAGAAAGTTTGCAAGTTGTTTCCCAAGTTCGGTTTTCCCCGTTCCTGTTGGACCTAAGAAGAAAAATGAACCTATTGGTTGACCAGGTCTGTTAAGTCCTGAGCGAGATTCAAGAATTGATTCACAGACCGCAGTTACTGCCTGATCTTGGCCTACAACTGAGGATTTCAAGGTGTCTTCCATGCCTAGTAATCTGTCTCGTTCACGAGTCATGATCTTACCTACGGGAATCCCACTTACTCTGGCAACAGTTGTAGCTAAGTTGTGAAAATTTATTTTGTTGGATTGATTTGAGATTTCTTGGCGTAAAAGACAAATCATGTTGCGACAGTTGGTAGCTGTATCGATATCATTAGTTGATTCATCTTGGGGCTGACCGATATAGGTAAGGAATTTTCTAAGTCCGGCATCAATAACATTGAGATCGCACAATTCACAATCAGTTGCATCTAATTGTTTTTCCAATTGGTCGATTTCTCCCGGCAAAGTGTCCATTTGAGCACGTGTACCGGCCATCGATCGGTCAATAAGATCAATTGCGGAATCGGGTAATTTTCTCTCGCTGAAGTGCCGGGAGGCAAGAGTAACAGCCTCCGCTATTTGATCCAAATGAATTGTTAATTTATGATGATCCTGAAGTTGGGAGACAGCGCTTAAGGTCATTTCGACAGCATGAGTGTTATCTGGTTCTTCTATGTTTACGTGTTCGAAAAGTCTTTTTAATGCACTGTCGCTATCAATTAATTTACGAAATGAATCATTAGGAATGGTTGCGATAAGTACAAAGTATCCTTTGTTTAGTTCCGATTTTAAAAGATGTGTTACGCCGGAATTACCTGATTTGTCATCTATTAATGTTTGAAGATCATCTAGAAATAGTATGGGCCGATTTAATGGTTCCAGTTGTTTGAAAACTTTACGAAGTCTGTCTTCTATTTCACCTTTGTAGGTTGCTCCAGCCAGAATATTTTCCATTTGAAGCTTAAATACTTTTGATTGAGTTAGTAGTTCCGGAGCTTTTCCTTGTGAAATGATACTCGCCAATCCGTTTATCATAACGGATTTACCGACACCCGATTCCCCTGTAATGAGTACATGAGGTTTTGTGAATCGACCAATGGTCTCGGTAATGTTTAATAGCTCCAGATCTCTTGCTACAACAGGCAGGAGTTGATTGTTCTTCGCCAAAAGCGTGAGATCACTCAGATATTCAAATTCGTCTTTTGATTTCTTCTTATTTGTTTCGCTTGTGCTGGTAATGTTTTTTGTAGATAATTTGTCAAGTAGCTGGTTGCGCTGAAGAGGAAATGTTTTTAGTTGATCAAAAGTGAAACCTACCCCCGGTGTTGTTAATGCGGTGAGTACGCTTAATGAAGTGAGTTCGAATTGCTCTGTTAGCAAGTTAAGTTCCTCTGCTTCCTGAAAAATATTTTCTACGCCATCATCGGCCGGAATTGGGTTTGACAACTTTGTGCCCTTAGGACAGCCTTCCATGCGAACTTCGGCCCATTCTTCCATGTAATAAACATCAACATCCATTGCAAATAGTTCTTCACGTATTCCGCTGTCTTTGTGCAGAAGTCCTTTTAATAGGTGAGCGGGAGAAAAGCATGGGTTGCTATATTCTTTGGCGTAAGATTGCGCTACTATTATGGCGTTTTTAATTTCTTCAGATAATTTTAGTAAGCCATTTTCGATTTTTATCATGATACATTACGTCGTTTAACATTATGAAATAATTGAGGTTATTAATTAAGCCCTAAGACATCATAAAATTATAAGTATTTCTTTATTAAGAATAACAAATATAATTATTATATTCTATTAATTTATTCATTGAAAATGTTTTTTAGTTAAATTATAATGGAAGTAGCTAATTTTTTTGATAAATTCGTATCTTCTTTACTATTTGATAATCTAGAAGTAAGCAGTAATTAAAATTTAATTGTAGTTTTGTGTTAATAATAAAATTTTGAATAAACCGTACTATACATTACCGTTAAGGTTTGGCCGATTATGCGAAAAAAAAGATCTTGAACATTGCATGTTAAAAGAGTCTATATCTCAGCATTTATATTTAATTATAACAACGGCTTTAGGCGATTGTTTGTATGATGAAACTTTCGGGTGTTCCATCTGGGATAGTGACTTTGATAATAAAATTAATGACAGCAGACTGAAGGAGCAAATTAAATATGGATTGTATTCATCGATTAAAAATCATGAAAATAGATTGGATGATTTGGGGGTGGAAATATCTTTTTCGCAAGCATTGGTTGGTGTTGGAGAGAATGTAACAAGTATGAAGAAGAAGTTGGATTTGGTGGTAACAGGAACGTTGGCACAAACAGATGAACCCTTTGCATTCTCGGGGTACTTTTTCATGGGGCCATTGTCCTACTATTAAATTGATTATAAGTAATGGAGCATAAAGAGTTAATAAAAGAGAGAATGTTGAGGCAGGCATCACGAATGTGGGCCATTGATGAAGTGTATGACGAGTCCTCTTTTGATCCCTTGGTACGAATTTTAATTTCGGCACTTGCGGCGGAAAGTGAATCGATCTACCATGAAATGGATCAGGTGCAGGATCGTGTTGCCAAAAAATTAATGAATCAGTTGATTCCTCATATCCATGGAGGTGTGCAACCAGGGCATTCTGTTGTTATTATAAATCCTACCGATTCAGTTACTTGTCTGCCGGCAAATTATAAATTTCTCAGCAGAGTTCGGAATGAGTTTGATGCACTTCGGGAGTTGCAATTTATTTCTCTGCAGGAAACAAGTCTGTTTAAAGGAGGTGTTAAGTATGTACTTTCAAATTCCGCCTATTATCAAATGACTGATTATCGTTTTAAGTCGCGGATTGAATCTGATGTGCTTAAGAATATTACAGTTGAAAAAAACGAGGTGCTATTAGGGATTGAAATCCCGGTAAATACGGATGGGTTAAACAGCTTTCAACTGTTTTTAGATTATAAAGGAAATGATGCGATTAGAGATTCCTTTTATCGACAATTAAAAAATGCAAAATTTTATTTTGACGACGAAAAATTAGATGTTGATTTTGGATTGTTTTCTGAAGATGACGAAGAGCTGACTGTAGATTGGGGAAGTTCAAATAGTGAGCTTTACGGAATGAAAAAAAGAGTTTTATCCTACTACGAGAGACAATTTCTAAGTCTAAAAAGAAATCCGGAGTCAATACAGGATTTTCATGCTAACAGTTCTTTGAACGATGATAATATCTGTTGGTTACGAATCTGCTTTAAAGAGGGGTTTGATTCAAGCATACTGTCAGCGGTTAATTGTTTTGCGAATGCCTTACCTGTTGTTAATCTTACCGAACGGGAGAAAGTTTTTAAGAGTAGTGAAAATTTATCGGTAATTAGTTTACAGGACGAGGAAGCTTTTTTTGCTCTTGAAGTGGTTGAAGGGGATGATGGTGTTATTTATGAAGAATACGGAGTGCAAAACGGAAGTGAGTGGGAAAATGGCACTTTTCTATTGCGACGCGATGGAGTGGCTGGTATGTCAACAGAGAATGCTAATGAGGCAATTAATTTTTTAATCGGAAAGTTGAGGAATGAAAGTGCTGCATTTGCCATGCTCGATAATGGCAAATTTGCAGAGGATTTAAAAGTACTTGGGCAAATCGTTTCTCGTTTGCAACAATCATTAAATCAGAAGAAAAGATATCATAGTCCGGTGTATATGTTTTTAAAATACAGGGAAATTGCAGATACCATTTTTGTAAAATATTATACTACAGCAGGTAAGCTTTTAAAAGGAATAAAACCGAACACTCCAATATTACCATACAAAGGTGCATCTATCCAACAAGCTGGTGGTTATTTTATTACAGCTATGACGGGGGCTCGAAATGTTCTGAACTCTGATGAACAATTATATAACAATAGGTATATGATGTTGTCTGGAGGGCGAATTGTAACTAAAAAAGATGTTAAAGCTTTGGTCTGTAATGTTTTTGGGGAGATGGTTGAGCAAATTGATATTGAAAAAGGATTACTGGAGAGCCCGGATTCTAATACCGGTTTTGTAAGAACTATCGATATTAAATTAAGTATTAAACGGGAAATAGTAGAAGATGAAGGAATAGTGCTCGAAGGGCGTGAAGTTTTGCATGCTTTAGAAGAGAGAGGAAGTAATATTTATCCTTACTGTTTATTTATTAATGGAATGCAAATATTCAAACAATAATGGCAAAAAATACTGTTAAACCTCGTCAGTTTAGGATTGATTCGATGATTTCTAATTTTTTCATATTTATTATGATCCCTCTAGTCGCATTGTTGGGCTTTAAATTTTATACTCAGCAAGCTCCGCCAGAAGTTAGTTTTGATGTATTGGGTGATGAGCACATGGAGAATGAAATGCTGAAATTTAGAAACAATACTGCGGGTGATCATTCATACGAATGGAATTTTGGTGACAGCACCGAAATTAGTCAGGATGATTCTCCAATTCATATTTATAGTGAGGCTGGTGATTATACGATAACATTGTTAGTTGATGGTCAATATAAGTTTCACGAATTAATTAGCGTAGAGCGACTTAAAGATGAGAAGCCGATGATTATTATTCCAAGAATAGCAGGTCCTAAACAAATGTTCGTAGGTGCTTCGGCCATATTTACCTGTAGTACAAAAGGCGGAAATTCCTGGGAATGGCGCGTGAATGGATCAAGGCAGGTGTATTCAAAAAAGAAATCAGTAAAATATACCTTTTCGAAACCAGGCTATAAAACAATTAGTTTGGTTGTTGATGGAAACCGGGAGTTTACTGTGCAAAAGAAAATATATGTTCGCATTAAGCCATCTGAAAAACAAAAATTTATAGCAACCAATAATTCAACGGTTAAAAAGGAAGAGGTTTATATCCCGGAAACACCAGAGGTCTATACCGTTTTAAACAATATTAAAAAGGAAAGTGTAAAAGAAAAACCATTTCCTACTGATAAAGAATTAACAGTTATGCTTCTGAAAATTGCAAAAGGCAGTGGTGATAAAGAGAAGTTCTTGACGTATTTCAATGAAAATAACAAAAACCTGATGGCTAGATGCAATGGAGATCTAATAACCTTTGAAAAATTAATAAAGGATGTTGAGCGGAGTAACATTGTTATAAAGGAATTTTCTACAGAACGAAGAGATAGTACCCGAATTGTAAATGTTATTATTCGATACAAGAAAAAAAGGGGTTTCATAAACGATTTACTATGATAAACGAAAAAGAAATGCATTTACCTGTGAATTGGGTGGACGGCATGAATATTAATAAAAAACACTTTATTGCCCAGGAAAATTCGTTCATACAGAACAGCATGG
Source organism: Labilibaculum antarcticum (assembly GCF_002356295.1). Taxonomy (NCBI): domain Bacteria; kingdom Pseudomonadati; phylum Bacteroidota; class Bacteroidia; order Marinilabiliales; family Marinifilaceae; genus Labilibaculum; species Labilibaculum antarcticum. Next base: position 2,418,534 of record NZ_AP018042.1, read on the forward strand.
GTTTGGCTAATTTGTCTGTATCTCCCCTAAGTTTTGGTCTCGTTAAGAGTGAGAGAGATTTTTTGTGGATGGATATTGATAACGATATTCAGCTATTGGTAAATTTTAAGCCTGTAGATATTATTTTGCCGAGTGGGTTTCAATATAAAATTACTGAAGGAAAAGATTCTAAGAGGGAATTTAAGTGTGATTTACCTAAGGCTGAAAGTGATGCTGTGTATTATGTCGTTTTATCGGTAGATCCATTCTCGCGGCAGCCCTTTGGATTGGCTGATGCCGCCGAAAGTCCGATAAGAAAGCCTTTTGTAACTCCTGAAATCAAAATCTCTATAACAGAAGAGGATGAATTGTCGGAGATTTTATTGGGTCTTAACCATTTGGTAATTGGTCGGATAACAAGGGAGGATACCGTTTGGAACATCGATTCGGAATATATCGTAGCCTCAACATTAATTTCTTCCAATCCTGTTTTGTTTGATGTTTATAAGCAGGTTGAGATTTATTTGAGTTCCATTGAGAAATATTCGGGTTTAATTGTTAATAAAATCCGCCTAAAAAAACAAGATAATCCGCTAGCAAAAGCCTTGAATGAGATTTGTTGCAAACTCCTGGATTTAATGAGCGTTAGTCTTTCTAAATATAGAATTTCAACGCCTTACAGTATTCCGGTTGAGATGGTCATATTGGTGATGGATTTGGCTCGTATTGTAAAGAATACATTAGATGGTTGGCAAGGTTGCGGTAAGGATGAATTCTTGACTTACATTTCGGATTGGTGTAATGTAAATGAAGGCGAATTTGAGGATGCGTTAAGTCAAGTTGTCAAGCATCGTTACGATCATAATAAAATAGATTTATCTGTTGATAGGATCGTAAAACTACTTAGTTTGTTAAAGCAAATGCTTCACATTCTATCAGGATTAGATTATATCGGTAAAAAGATAGATACTGACTTGTTTGTTAAGGAAGAAACGCTGATGGAAGAAGAAATAGAAGGTAGCACCACGGCAAAGAAAAAGAGACCGTTTTTCTTTGGGAGAGAATAATGTTTAGTGGAATTGAGTTTAAAATAGTAAAGCATATTAAAATATGAAACGTCCATGCCAAAGTGATTTTGACACACAGGGAGATGATTATCATAGCATGGTAATCCCGAAAACTTTCGGGACCATATGGCAAAAACATAAAATTATAAACATATGAAATCACTTAATGTAAAACAACGCAGAAAGGCATTTATTAGTTTCCTTTTATTGTTTCTACTAACCTCTTCGCTAGTTGTTGTTATTGTGTTCTTTAATTTGAAAGTTCCCGAAAAGGAAAATAGATATCTGCATAATAGGCTTAATTATCTGAGTATAGAAAAGACTCAGACTAACAATTTTGCCGATAAAATGGATAAGGTGAAAGGCTTGATTGATTCGATTGGGATCAAAGGAACTAATATTGAATTTACAGATCAGTTAATTTCAACAGAATTAGCCGTAATGAGAACCAAGTTTATTGCAGGAGACAGTACTTCGCATGTTGGAATGTATAATAATATTATTCTGACTTATCTTGAACTGAAGGAGGCTAAAATTGAATTGCTTAATTTAGAGGATGCAAAAACGGATATAGAGTCTTATGTCGATATTATTGAAGAATTGAAGGATAAATTAGAGGCAAAACAAAGAGATTTAGATATTTATAGGCACAATGCAAAATAATATAAAACCAATTTACAGTATGAAAAAAAACACCTAATCAAATGATTAGGTGTTTTTTTTAGTATGAATCATATATTAATTGTGAAGCTTATTGTTTAATATTCAGCATTTGTATTTATAAATGCTAAAATTCAAATCCGAATAAATAATCATCTTTACTTAGGGTTCTAACAATTTCATTTGCCTTTAGTTGAAATCCACTTGGAACATCACTCTTAATTAAACTAAAGACATATTGAATATTGTTTTTTTTACAATATTCACGCATGAGATTGATAAAATGAACTTTGTGGTTATCACCCCAACTCTCCATAATTCCATCATGATAAGCAAATCTGTAAAATGATGAGGATGAATAATGAATCAAAATCGATAAAACAAAACTAGCACACAAAACTTTTGTAGATGTATAACCATCGGCTTTACCTGTTAGATTTTGAGATTGATTTAAGACAGTGGTTTCAAAATTTACATTTCCTACCGTATTAGGTTCAACAATCAATAATGCGGTGTATTCAAATGTGGTTTTATAAATATTTTGAAAAATTTGACGAATTGCCTTATACTCTAAACTGTCTTCGTCAATTTCCTTTTTAATGTCAACAGAGAGATCTTTTATCTTATCTTTGGTATTACTTAATGAAAATTCAAGATTTTCTATAGTCTTAGCACCTTCAAGAGATTTGTTATAATGAAAAATCTCATTCTCTAACTGAATTAATTCCTCTTGATATTTTTTATATTTCAAAAAGGTATCCTTTTCCTGTAACAAAGCTAGAGATTGGCTACGAACTTCATTGAGTTCCTCTAATCGCCTATTAACTTTATTCTTTCGGCGTAACAACTCTTCTAGCTCATCTTTTAAATACTTGCTACGTTCTTTTGTTATTTGGGAAGAGAAATTTAGAACTTCTTTATAGTCCTTAGCTAAACTGTCAGGGAAATATATTTTAACCTCTTTAAAAAGCTGCTCAATATCAGAAACTTGAAGTGTGGGCGTATTCTTTGAGTCCAGTGATTTATGTATCTGTTCAATACTATAATCAAGAGAATATTGTTCTTTATTTAATTCGGAAATTTTTGTTTCAACTTTTTTTACTAAGTCAAAATTAATTTTTTGTTCCTTTTGATAAAAATTGAAATCGTCTAACTTCTTCTTTAATTCATCTCTTTCAATCGTTTTTACCTCGATAGCGGCTTTAATTTTATATACTTCATCCGAAGCACCTTCTTTTTTTAGTTTGGTTATCTGTTTGGATTCATCTTTCGCTTCGTCATCAAGATCATATTTCCTCTTAAGAAGTGAAGGTTCAAAACCTAATAGATCAAACAAAAGAGGTTTTCTTGATTTATGCGAATAAGATTCAGATAATAAGAATACCTGACTATAGTCATTTTGAGTTCTTAACAGATAAGGTAAAAAACTGCGATAATCGAATTCGGGACTTACATTAAACCTCAAATATTTATCTTCTAAAATAGATTTCGGATTATCATCCTTGCTTTTGGCGTTTAGCAATAAATTCTCATAATCCCACGAAGTTTCTTTAGTATAGTCTTGATTTTTTGAAAAGTGTTCCTTAAAAGAGATTTTAGTGTTAGGATGAATTGCTCTTTTAATCGTAAGAAATTTGCCATCATTTAGCATTATTTCTAAATAAAAAACCCAATCCGAAAAATAACCTCCATATTTTCCGAAAAAGTTAGTCTTAGAAACTTTCTTTAAAAGTAAGAAGTCAATTAAATACACTAATGACGTCTTTCCTAAATTATGTTCCTGAACTCTTCCTGTCCCATTGTCAATTTGACTCTCTACATTTCCATATATTACATTTAATTCCTCATTAAAAATAATTGGTTTAAATTTTGAGTCGTTTGCATATATTTTGGATAGTTTCATTTTATTTATTAACGGAGGTTAATATAATTACATCTTCTTCTGGATAATAGTCAACTTTACCAAGTAGGAACAAAAAACTTAACGCAAGAAGAAAATTTTCCTTTGCTTCTTCACCTTTCTTGTGAATAATCTTGCCAAGAATTTGGTTGTACTTTAGCGAACCATCAACTATCAAAAGTCTTAGTATCTCTGAACTTAAGCCAAGAATTGATAAATCAATATTTGTATATTTTGTTGGTTTAATCATCAATTATGGGATTATTTCCAATATCACAATTAAAATACATGTTATGTAGTAAAATCTTAATCTTTACATTTATGCCCTGAATTTCATCATCATATGTATTGATTGCATTGAATACTTCCTTAAACATTTCTTCAAAAGTAGAAAATTTAACCTTCTCTTTGATATAATAATCTTGAATTGCGTTTGCTACTCCAAAATACGCCTTTTGAGATTCATAATTAATGGGGTTTCTGAGAAAGTTACCAATCATTTCATTATACTGCAAGTGTCCCCTAATCTTACTCTTGAAGAAAACCCAAGAGATATTATTTAGTTCATTCTTCTTATCTATAAAAGCATTATCATTTCGGTTAACTATACTAGAAACTTTTTCACTACTGCCAAAGTCTCGTTTCAATATACTAATACAATTTTTAATGTCATTCTCAAATAATCTTTCAGGTAGTTTAAATTCCTTTAGGTTCTCTTCAAGAAAACACTGAATTTTTTCAAGAACTTTAATATCCAGTTTATCAATTTCTTTCTCCAAAGAATTGTCATCCCAAATATCAGCTTCTTTATCAAAATTAAATTTCCCTTTTGTCTCAAAAGTTGTTGTGTACGACTGTTTCTTGCCGATTATAAAAACGACTAGACGATCATATTTCACGTATAGCTTATGCGATAGAAATTTTGATATCGTGTCTTTTATCTTGGGGCTATCTGACTGAGTAGTTATCTGGAATGCGATTCTTGCAGTTTCATCCCCTAAATCAATGGCAGGATAATTAACAACATCATTCAATTTGTCCAAATCCTTAAGATCTGTATAGCCAAATATTAGACTGAACAATGAGGCGAAAAAATCTTGTGCAAGCCTGTTGCTATCAAATAATCCAATTACATTGTTTAAGGTCGTACTTTTGGAAGAGAACGCTAAATTGTCAGTAATTGATTTTATTATTGGCTCTTTCTTATATGACATAGTTTTTATGAATATAACAGTTAAATGCTATTGCTTTTCTATCTAAAAGTCTGTGAATTAAACATCAAAAATACAAATTAATTTAGTTATCGAATCTTCTTCGTTAAAAGAAAACATTTTGTTAGCCTGTTTTTTTGTGCTGATAAGTTTATATCCCGAGTTCTATGGATAATCCAAACAATTCTAGTTATAAATTCATTTTATTTAGGCTACTACAAATAGATTACGCATACAAGTTCCTAATCATTTGTTTTAGCAGTAAAATTTTCTACTTAATCCGAGTTGTGTGCAAATTGTGTGCAACAGCAAAAAAAAGCACTTACATCGTAATGATATAAGTGCTTTGTTATTAGGGGGTGGGCCCACATGGGCTTGAACCATGGACCCCCTGATTATGAGTCAGGTGCTCTAACCAGCTGAGCTATAGGCCCGATGAAAACAAGACGGTAAAAGTATTTCATTACCTTTGTTTTGCGAGTGCAATGTTACATATTTGTATTGAATTATTCAATACTTGAAACCATTTTTTTATGCAAAAATACAATTCCATACCAAATATAATTTTCGACTTTGGAGGTGTGCTCCTTAATATTGATACGAGTCAGGCAGTTAAGAGTTTTAAAGAGATTGGTTTAGTTGATACTGATTTGGTGAAAAAAGAATATCAAACCAATGGTTTGTTTGATCGTTTGGAAAAAGGTACAATAAGTGCTGATCAGTTTCGCCTCGAAATAAGAGAGTATATTAAGGCCGAAGTTAGCGATGAGCAAATTGATTGTGCGTGGAATTCCATGCTTTTAGATCTGCCTTATGAACGTTTAGAGCTATTGGGAAAGCTTAAAAAGAGCCATCGAATATTCCTTTTGAGTAATACAAATATAATTCACTGGGAAGCTTATATGGGAATGATTCAAAAAGTTCATGGTGTTTGCCTTTCCGACTTTTTCGAAAAAGATTATTATTCTCACAATATGGGCCTGAGAAAACCCGATCCTGAGATTTATACAGCTCTTCTTAAAAATGAAGGCTTACTTGCTTCGGAAACTTTATTTATTGATGATATGTATGCAAACTACCAAGCCGCAAAATCGGTAGGAATGCAGGCTCACTTTCTTGATCTGGAAAATGGAGAAACTGTTTTGGATTTGTTTTAAATTGGAAAGGAAAGTTATTTCTTACGGAAACTTCCCATTGTATTGTCATAATTGATGTAATACAATCCATTTTGAAGCCCTTCCAATTTAATTTTGTCACCAAAGCCTTTAAAAACGATATTACCGTAGTTATCGTAAATCTCGTAAAGAGTTTCATTGGTGAATAGTAACTCATCTTTTACTTTTTCGGGACCAAATGTAATGGCTGGTAAAGCAGACTGATGTTTTATTTCCGAAGAATAATTTGGTGTTTCTGTATAATCTAACTGATAAATTCTGAATTTGTTTTCGCCTGAGTGTGGGCGTACATTTAACTGATATTTATTTATTTGAGGGAGGCCAACACCTTCAACTTCTCCTATCGTGATCCATTTGTTCCAACGATATTGTTGAACGATAAATGGTAATGAACCTAGTTCATCTTTGGTAGTCCAATTCAAGAATCCTTTTTTATCAACAACGGCGCTTTGCAGGTTGAACGAACTAACGGGTTTAATGGATTCAGCATTAATGATTTTTGGCAAACATCCATTTTTATAATGAAGAGTAATGTTTATTTTCTCTCCAATAGGAAAATTAAATTTAGATAAATCAATTTCAAAAGCACTGCTGTTAATTTCATCAGCTGAGGTCATTCCATTAACAGTCACCTCGTACACACAAAATCCCACTCCCGAATCCGAAAATGGATTCATTACATAGATATTTTTGCCAAGGAAAATCCCATTTAATTCGAGTTTTTCTCCATTAGCAAAATTAAATATGAAAAGAAAAATGAGTAGTGTGACTTTGTTCTTCACTATGTAAAATCATGTTGGTCTAGATGCAAGATACTAAAACAAAGAGTGATAAAAAAAAGTTTGAAATGGATTATTTATGAATCCAATCTCCGTGACCTTTAATGATCTCTGTAAGCTCATGAATGGCACTCTCACTGGGGATGTTTTTTTTAATTAATTCACGACCTTTGTATAAAGATACCTTTCCGGGTCCGGCACCTACGTATCCGTAATCAACGTCACCCATTTCGCCAGGACCATTTACAATGCAACCCATTACTCCAATTTTCAAGTGAGTTAAGTGTGAAAACTGTTTTTTTACTTCTGCAACAACATCCTGAAGCTGGAAAAGGGTTCTTCCGCAACCCGGACAGGAGACAAACTCTGTTTTACTTGTTCTTACCCTTGCGGCTTGTAAAATTCCAAATGCGGTTGAGTTAATCTCTTCATGGGAGAGTTTACCTTTATTATCAAGCCAGATACCATTCCCGAATCCATCAAAATACAAACTTCCTAAATCAGCTGATGCTTTTAAATGAATATCTTCCAGATTCGATTCTTCGAATGATCTCTTAAAAATTATCGGCGTTTTGCATTTAGATTGAACCAACCGGAAAGCAAAAGCTCTTTGTTCTGCAAATGCATTTTGATGCTTTGAAGAGCATACCAAAACGACTTTTGGATTCTTGATGATTTGCCTAATAAATTCATCAGATAAATCGGAATAGGCACATTCAACAAAAAGGATATCGGTGTGAAAGAAGGCTAAATTCGCGTTCGAAAACTCCTTAGCTTGAAAAAGAGGATAGGTGTTTTCCGCAAAATTATTTGCCATTTCCCAACATACCTGGTCAACAATTATTCCTAATTCTTTTGGGTAATCGGCAAAAATAGGGTCGAAACCATTCACAAACAGATAATCGCTGGCAAGTTTGCCTTTCTCCCATTCAAATGTATCCTGATTCAGAATGAAACCTGCTTTTTCGGGAAGTTCTGACGAAATGTATTTTTCATGACTTGCATCAGTTACCACAACAGGTACTTTACCGCTGCCAATATTCCCAAGCAGTAATGTCGATCTTTTGTAAAAATCAAAAAGATTAATGTCTGTATTTTCAATGGGCAAAATTGGAGCATGACCAATTTTTTCCGAAATATAATCAACTAGTTTTTTTCCTACCGGAGATTCTATTTCCGGATCTTCAGTTAGTGATATCCGAACCGTATCGCCAATTCCATCATTTAAAAGTGCTCCTGTTCCAACGGCCGATTTAATTCTACCGTCTTCACCTTCACCAGCTTCGGTTACGCCTAAATGCAAAGGGTAATGCATGTTCTCATTTTCCATTTCGCTAACTAGCAAACGAATGGTTTTCACCATCATTACCGTGTTGCTCGATTTAATGGAAATAGTAACATTTTCAAAATTTTGTTCTTTGCAAATTCGCAGAAATTCCAAAGTCGCTTCAATCATTCCTCTGGGTGTGTCGCCATATCTGCTCATGATTCTGTCTGATAAAGACCCATGATTTGTTCCTATTCGAATAGCAGTGTTGTGTTCTTTGCAAACACGAAGAAAGGGAATGAATTTATCTTTTATTTTTTCAAGTCCCTCCTGATATTTAGCTTCTCCATAGTCAGGAGTCTTAAAATCGGCTCTTTTATCAACAAAGTTTCCTGGGTTTATACGTACTTTATCCACATATTTTGCTGCAATTAATGCGGCTGCAGGATTAAAATGAATATCAGCAACTAAAGGGGTATTGTATCCTCTTTTAACCAGTTCTTCTTTTATGAACCTCAGGTTTTCAGATTCCTTAGTTCCTTGGGCAGTTAATCGAACATATTCTGCTCCCGATTCTATCATTCTGATGGATTGCTCAATACTGGCTTCAATGTTATTGGTATCAGTGTTGGTCATTGATTGAATTCGAATGGGATTTTTAGCACCAAGCGGAGTATCGCCTATTTTCGATTCTGATGATAAACGACGAGAGTAGTTAAATATATCTTTGCAAAAAAGTTTATGTTTCGAGAAACTCATTTATTAGGTTTTAATATTGAAGTACAAAGGTAAGGGATAAATTTTATAAATTTGATGAACCTTTACAGGAAGCTTTGCAAGATATGCACTAATTTTATTTGTGAACTTTTGTGATGTACTTGGTTGTTATTTGTAGTAAAAATGAAATAGATTTTATGTCAGTAAAAGTTCAGGAAGTAAGCAAGCTATACGGTAAACAAAAGGCTTTGGATAATTTGAGTTTTGAAATTAATCAAGGTGAGATTGTTGGATTCTTAGGGCCAAATGGTGCAGGGAAATCAACAATGATGAAGATAATTGCCGGGTATATTCCTCAAACTTCAGGTTTGGTAGAGGTGAATGGACTTGATGTGAGTACTGACTCATTAGAAATAAGAAAGCAAATTGGATATCTGCCCGAGAACAATCCATTGTATCAGGAAATGTATGTAAAAGAATATCTCGATCATGTGGCATCCATTTATAAATTGGGTAAAAACAAAGCAAAGCGAATTGCCGAGATGATCGATTTGACCGGATTAGGTGTGGAACAGAATAAAAAAATTGCATCTCTTTCGAAAGGATATCGCCAAAGAGTCGGGATTGCTCAGGCATTAATTCATGATCCTAAAGTATTGATATTAGATGAGCCAACTACCGGATTGGATCCGAACCAACTTTTGGAAATTCGAAAATTGATTCAGGATATCGGCAGAGAAAAAACCGTGATGCTTTCTACGCATATCATGCAGGAAGTAGAAGCTTGCTGCAAGCGTGTTTTAATTGTAAATAAAGGAAAACTGGTTGCTGATAGAAGTATTGATTTTCTGGCTGCTAACAAATCAGCACAACGAATTGATGTCGAATTTTCTTCGGAAGTTTCTGCTGATTTATTACAGGAAATTAACGGAGTGGTTGAAATCGACGCTCTTGGTGAAAACCGGTATTGTTTTGTTTCCAAAACGGATATCCGTAAAGAAGTATTTCAATTTGCTGTATCGAAAAATCTGGTGATTTTGGAGATGAAAACCCGATCGGAAAATTTAGAGGATATTTTCCACCAACTCACTTTGTAATTTTATCTGTTTTGATGTAGCTTTAAGTTTACAAAAAAAACAATATGAAGGAAAATGAGATTACTGAAAAGATAATTAAGGCTGCAATGAAAGTGCATACTACTCTTGGGCCAGGATTATTAGAATCAGCATATCATGAATGCCTGTTTTATGAATTGCAAAAAGCTGGTTTAAAAGTAGAGAAAGGAAAAGCACTTCCGATAATTTATGACGGAGTAAAACTAGATTGCGGTTATCGACTCGATTTGTTTGTTGAGAATCAGATAATTGTTGAGCTAAAATCAATTGAGTCATTTAAGGATATTCATTTAGCACAAACACTAACCTATTTAAAACTAGCAGATAGAAGGCTTGGACTGATGATTAATTTCAACGTTGAAAAGTTAAAGTACGGTATCAAGAGAGTTGTTAATGGTTACTAATGTTTCTGAGGGCTCTTTGTGGTAGAATAAAATAGTTTTTTGCGAGTTTAAAAAATCGACCACAGAGACCACGGAGTTTCATAGAGAAAAAAACTTTCTTCTTTTAATACCGTCTTCGTTTATAAAATATTTGAATCTCTGTGCTTTTTTACCCTCTGTGTGCCTCAGTGCCCTCTGTGGTAGAAAAAACATGTTGTAAATTGTTTCTGTAGGGCTAAAGAATGTTTACCACCTAGAAAAAATGAATCAGTTTAATTCTCATACTTCCAATTTTTCTAAGTCTTGCTCATCCTCTGTGTACCTCAGTGCCCTCTGTGGTGAAAAAATTGGTTCTGTAGAGTTAAATAATGTTTACCACCTAGAAAAAAAATGAATCATGGCAGTTTTGCCCTCTGTTTCCCTCATTGTTCTCTGTGGTAAAAATTAAGTTTGTTCAAATGATATTGAAATTATTTAGCTTTAAAGTTCTTCAGGGGTGAAAAAAGATATCCTAAATTCCCACTATAATTAAGACTTACAACTCTTTATTGGCTCGGAAGTCCCTGTTTTTCAGTTCAAGCATTTGTTTAAATGTTGTAAAAGCAAGTGTTTAGTTTTGTTTATTTCCGAAATAATACTTTCCTTTGCCCCGAATTATGTGGAAAGATTTGGCTGCTTGCAACCACGGAAAAAAATGCTAAATGGTGAACTATGTGCTTTTCGGCGCATAGACAACCAACCATTGCTTTCCCGTATCGTGACTCCGTTATTTACTTAGCGGACTTAAACAACATTGCCTGTCGATTTAATGGATGCAATTCATGATGTCGACATCACAACTAATTATTATTAAATTATTATGGGATATTTATTCACATCAGAATCTGTTTCTGAAGGACATCCAGATAAAGTAGCGGATCAAATTTCAGATGCTTTATTAGATAAGTTTTTAGCTTTCGATCCAAATTCGAAAGTTGCTTGTGAAACAATGGTTACTACCGGGCAGGTTATTCTTGCTGGTGAAGTAAAAACCAATACCTATATCGATGCTCAGGAAGTAGCTCGTGAGGTAATTAGCCGCATTGGTTATACAAAAAGCGAATATCAATTTGATGGCAATTCATGTGGCGTTTTATCAGCTATTCACGAACAATCGCCTGATATCAATCGTGGTGTCGATCGTGAAGATCCAATGGCACAGGGAGCAGGTGATCAAGGAATGATGTTTGGTTACGCTTGTAAAGAGACTGATGATTATATGCCTTTGGCTCTTGAACTTTCCCATCGCTTATTGATCGAATTAGCAGCTATTCGTCGCGGAGGAAGAGAGATGACATACCTTCGTCCTGATTCAAAATCGCAGGTTACCATTCAATATGCCGATGATGATACCATCGAAAGAGTGCACACTATTGTGGTTTCCACTCAGCACGATGATTTTGGCCCGAATGATGAATTGATGCTGGCAAAAATTAAAAAAGACGTTCGAAACATATTAATACCTCGTGTAATTAAACAATTACCAGCGCGTATGCAGGCTATGTTCGATGAAAATTTCATTTTGCACGTAAATCCAACAGGAAAATTCGTAATTGGAGGACCTCACGGCGATACCGGTTTAACCGGTCGTAAAATTATTGTGGATACCTACGGCGGAAAAGGGGCTCACGGTGGTGGCGCATTTTCAGGAAAAGATCCTTCGAAAGTTGACCGTTCTGCGGCCTATGCAGCCCGTCATATTGCCAAGAATTTGGTTGCTGCAGGTGTTGCAGAGGAGTTGTTGGTTCAGCTTTCGTATGCAATTGGAGTTGCCGAGCCTGTAGGAATTTATGTAAATACCTACGGAAAATCGAACCTAAGCCTTACCGATGGTCAAATTGCCGATAAAGTTACCGAGCTTTTCGACTTACGTCCGGCTGCTATCGAGCAACGATTGAAATTGCGTAATCCAATATATGAAGAAACAGCGGCCTACGGTCACATGGGGCGAACTCCTCGTACCGTTGTTAAAAAATTCGAATCTCCCTATTTTGAAGGATTAGAGCTTGAGGTGGAATTATTCACTTGGGAGAAATTAGATTATATCGAGAAAGTAAAAGAAGCTTTCAATTTGTAAACAACAACAAATACAATATATGCAAAGCCGTTCCATTTATTTGGAATGGCTTTTTTATTGCCAATTATTTAAAGCGTAAAATTTATTTGGGGGGTCCCCCTGCGGGGCGGGCTTTCCGTTCCAACTCCTCACTCGTACCTCGTTGCGGGGTTTCCACTGTAATCCCTAACCCAAAACCCAGTTTCAACATGGCACCAAACATTTTTCCTCCCCATTTAAAGTAAGCTTTGTTAAGCATATGGCAGTAAGTCACAATAAATTAATAAACTATTACCAAATAGCAACAATTCACAGATGTCAAATAATAATATGTAATCTTCAAATAAAATATTACCACTCTCAACTAAAATAGTACTACTCTCAAATAATATTTTATCGAAATTAAACCCTATTTTATTCCCAATAAATAATAATCTGATACCAATATGTAGCAATATCAGCTAATTATTGTTAGCTTTATTCCTGTTACAATAAGAATATTGCGTTGTCAAGCTAATTCATAAATGAATCATTATGAGACGAAAAGTTAAAAATTCAGTTGCTATTAACGAACTAATTAGGTTCGAAATGAAACGACAAGGATTAAGCGCTCCTGAACTTGCACAAAAAATGAACATTGGTCTAAACTCCATGTATCATATTCTAAAACGACCAAGCATGCAAATTGATCGTCTTTGGGAGGTTTGTGAAGCACTGCAATTGAATTTCTTTAAAGTTCTGGCTGATGAAATAAACATTACTAATCCTGTCGATCCTCAAATGGATCAATTGCAACAAGAAAATAAAATGCTTCGAGAAGTAATTCAACTATTGGGAAGCAGTAAATAATAAAATACTTGAGTAATACTTGTAAATTCCGGCGACAATCACTAAATTAAGACTCTAAGGTCTTTTATTAAAAAAGAGCAGCCTAAGCATAGTATTTACTCTAAATTTTAAAAATGAAAAATTGGTATTTATACATAGCACTACTTCTGTTTACAGCCTGCTCTAGCAGCGGAGATATGATCGATGAAATGGATGAACTTCCCAATAAATCAGAAGAAATGATGGAGGAAGAAGAAACATCGGCAAATTTTGTTTCCGATGCTCATCCAACATCAGGAACTGCAAGTATTAGTGAAGATGGCTTAACACTATCTTTAAGCAATTTTAAATCGGACGACGGGCCTTTGCTAGAGCTTTATTTAGCGACCGATTTATCAGCTAAAACCTACGTTTCTCTGGGTGACTTAAAAGGACTCAACGGAAATTATCAGTACAGTATTCCTGAAGGCACTGAGTTGGAAAGCTTAAAATACGTGATTGTTTGGTGTGTCGAATTTAGAGTAAGTTTCGGACACGCAGTTTTGCAGTAGATTTTTTTAAGATAAAATATTTTTGAAGCCCGATCTTATAATCGGGCTTTTTTTTTGTGCTCATTGTCTTTGATGGTGAAACACAAAACTGAATTGTATTTTATGATTCCTCCTGACTGCCCTAGGTGCTTTTGAAGTTAAATCTTTTTAGGATAGTGCTTCAACGTATCTTCAATACTTTTCTCAACAGGAATAAATTCAAAATTCAGAGCCTCTTTTATTTTCCGGTTCGAGTAGTATTTTATATTGTGAGATGCCCGGGCTGTTTCTTTTGTAAGTACTGCTGGTTTAAATAGAAATATTGTTTTCAAATAAGCTAATCGCCAAGCAAGTTCGGTCAATTTTCTACCAGCATATTTTTGTGGACTGGCAATTCCCAAATATTTCGCAATGGTTTTGAAAATAATTTCATAGCTGCAATTATCACTATTCAGTATAAAACGTTCATTTACAACATCACTTTCCATCAACTCAATCATCGAACGGCTTACGTCACGAACATCAACATAGCCCGTAATTCCTTTGGTGTAGTATTTTAAACCTTTGGCAACGGTTTTAAACAGAAGAGAACTTCCTTTGTCCCATTGTCCGGGCCCAAGAATAATCGATGGATTCACGATAACTGCATTTAATCCTTCTTCTATTCCTCTCCATACCTCCAATTCCGATCTGAATTTACTGGCTGAATAACCTGATCTTTTTTCTTCAGGGCTCCAAGGTGTTTTCTCAGTAACAGAATTTTCTCCTTCCTCAGGCGAACCCAAAGCTGCAACAGAACTTATCATGCAAAATTTTCGGATGTTGGCTTCCAGGCAGGCATTTATCAAATTGCGGGTTCCTTCTACATTTATGTCCTGCATATTTTTGCGGTTTTCCTTCTGGAAAGAAACGAGCGCAGCACAATGGTATACATCTTCAATGTCTTTAAGTGCATCCTCTAACGAAAAAGGATCCATCATATCTCCATCTATCCATTCAATGGATTTAAAAAGTTCGTTGGCATTGTTAGAGTAGTAAGTAAAAGTAGTGCGTACGAACTCGATATTGCTGTTTTCCCTTTTCAAGGCACGAACTTTATTGCCTTTCGAAAGTAAATCAAATAATAAATGCGAGCCAACAAGACCTGTTCCTCCAGTAACTAAAATCATAAACTGTTAATTAATTATCATCCCTAAAAAAAAGAAGGGATTGTAAATTTGATATAAAAAAAAGAGGGCTATTGAGCCCAATTTAATTTAATACTTTGTGTCATTTGGGTATGTACACTTAAAGGTACCGGACTGGTTCCTGCAACACTTTCTATAATTTTCTTTTCTTCAGCCGTGTAATTCCTATTTGGAAAATTAAATTCAACGATTACTTCAGAAACTCTTCGGGGATCGCTGGCCATAATTTTAGTGATATCCAGCTCGGTTCCAGTAATATCAATATTGTTATCTCGAGCAACAATTCCCATAATGGTCATAATGCAAGTCCCAAGTGAGGCCGCTAATAAATCGGTTGGCGAAAATGCTTCTCCTTTTCCTTGATTATCAGTTGGTGCATCGGTGAAAATTTTATTGCCCGATTGCAAATGAACACACTCGGTTCTTAAATCACCAAGGTATTTTGATTTGATAGTTATCATGCTGTTTATCTATTTAGTGAAGTGTAGTAAGCAATTTTGGTTCTGTGAATTTAAGGATTATAAAATAGATAGTAAAATCTTCATACGAGTTAGATAATAAAATTTACTCTAGTTGGAATATATCGAATTAGAAGTTTAATTTCTTGTTTATTCTTATATTTTTTCAATTGCATCAGAAATGATTTTTAGTTCAGTATGTAAGATATTTATGGATTTTTTTAATTGGTCTTACTGTTAGTTTTACTGTTTTCATTTTTCAAGAAATTTGTGTCTTCGTATAAGAAGAAAAATTCTGCAGGTTGAGATTCTAACCACGTAAATAAATACTTGCTAAAAAGATACTTCAGGCATTTTTGCATTGAGGTATCTTTTTTTATTGCTTTCAAATATGAAGATATATTCTTCTATTAATTTCAAATTATAAGCAATCTGCAATGTCTCTAAATCAGTCAACTTTTATTGACTGATTAAATAGAGCTTAGATCCTTGATTCTACAATCACTATGACCATCAATTCTTGTATTTTTTCTATATTTGTAAACTTTTAATACAAAATAAGATAATTTAAGTCGATATAATGCCGAGAAACATTTGTCAATCAGTATCACCCCGATAGCTATCGGGCTTGCACAGATAATGATGAATGCAAATACTAATCGGTGTTAGCGAATTCAAGATAAATATTACAATAAATGAGCACTAAATTCCCAGAGTACAAGAAACTTGATCTATCACAGGTCAATAAGGATATTCTAAAAGATTGGAAAGAAAATAACACATTTGAGAAAAGTTTGGAGACTCGTGAAGGCAATCCTACTTTTGTTTTTTATGAAGGACCTCCATCTGCAAATGGTATGCCGGGTATTCACCATGTTATGGCACGTGCTCTTAAGGATATTGTGTGCAGATACAAAACTCTTAAAGGATTTCAGGTGAACCGTAAAGCGGGTTGGGATACTCATGGTTTGCCGGTAGAACTTGCTGTTGAGAAAGAATTGGGAATTACTAAAGAAGATATTGGAAAGAAAATCTCGGTTGATGATTACAACCAGGCATGCCGTACCAATGTTATGAAATATACCCGTGAGTGGGAAGATCTGACTTCTAAAATGGGATACTGGGTAAACATGGAAGAGCCATATATTACCTACGATAACCGTTACATAGAAACACTTTGGTGGTTGTTAAAGCAAATGTTCGAGAAAGATTTGCTTTACAAAGGATATACCATCCAACCGTTCTCTCCTGCGGCAGGTACTGGTTTATCAACTCATGAGTTGAATCAGCCAGGCTGTTATAAGGATGTAAAAGATACCACAGCAGTTGGTATGTTTAAGGTGGCTCGCGATGAAAAAAGCGAATTCATTTACGAAGGATTAGATTGTGATGCTTATTTTATTGCCTGGACAACTACGCCATGGACACTTCCTTCGAATACAGCTTTGGCTGTTGGATCAAAAATTGAATACGTTCGTGTTCGAACTTTTAATCCATATACAGGAATTCCTTGTGTGGTTATTTTGGCAAAAAAACTGTTCTATAATTTCTTTGATAAAAAATACGAAGGACTTGAATTGGGGGAATATGAAGTTGGCGACAAGCGTTTAACTTTCAAGACTCTTTCGGAACATGTAGGAGCAGATTTGGAAGGTGTTCGTTACGAGCAAATTATGCCTTTGGTTAAACCTGAAGGTGATGCTTTCCGTGTTATTCTTGGTGATTTTGTCACCACAGAAGATGGTACAGGTATCGTTCATATCGCTCCAACTTTTGGTGCCGATGATGACAGGGTAGCTAAAAGTGCTGGTATCTCTCCATTAATTCTTCGCGATAAAGAAGGTAAAATGCAACCAATGGTTGATCGTACCGGTAAATTCTTCAAAATTGAAGATTTGAGCGAAGAGTTTGTAAAAGAATTTGTGAATGTTGAGGCTTACGGCGAGTATGCTGGTCGTTTTGTAAAGAATGCTTACGATCCAACTTTAACCGATAAGGATGCAACTCTGGATATTGATATCGCTGTTGCATTGAAGAAAGAGAGTTTGGCTTTTAAAGTTGAGAAACACGTTCACAACTATCCACATTGCTGGAGAACAGATAAACCAATTCTTTACTATCCATTGGATTCTTGGTTTATCCAAACAACAAAAGTTCGCGATCGTATGATCGAACTCAATAAAACCATTAACTGGAAACCTAAATCAACTGGTGAAGGTCGTTTCGGAAAATGGTTGGAGAATTTACAAGATTGGAACCTTTCCCGTTCCCGTTATTGGGGAACTCCACTTCCAATTTGGGCGAGTGAAGATCGTACAGAAATTAAATGTCTTGGTTCTGTTGCCGAATTAAAAGCTGAGATTGAAAAGTCGATGGCTGCCGGTTTCATGACCGAAAATATACTTGCTGATTACATCGAAGGAGATAACAGCAAAGAGAATTACGAGAAATTCGATCTACACCGTCCATACGTTGATGGTTTGATTTTGGTGAGTGAAACGGGGCAGAAATTGTTTCGTGAGCTCGATTTGATTGATGTTTGGTTCGATTCAGGAGCTATGCCATATGCACAGCAACATTATCCTTTCGAAAACAAAGAGAATTTCGACAAGCTGTTCCCAGCTCAGTTTATTGCTGAGGGTGTGGATCAAACACGTGGATGGTTCTTTACTTTACATGCTATTGCAACAATGTGTTTTGATAGTGTTGCTTTTGAAAACATCATCTCTAACGGTTTGGTATTGGATGTAAAAGGCAATAAAATGTCTAAACGACATGGAAATGCTGTTGATCCTTTTGAAACCATTGAGAAATATGGTTCAGACCCATTGCGTTGGTACATGATTACAAATGCGCAACCTTGGGATAATTTAAAATTCGATTTGGGTGGTGTTGAAGAAGTTCGTCGTAAATTCTTCGGAACTCTTTATAATACTTATAGTTTCTTCCAATTGTATGCAAATGTTGATGGATTTGATTATTCTGAAGCTGATGTTCCAATGGAAAACCGCCCTGAAATAGATCGTTGGGTTCTTTCTCTTTTGAATTCCTTAATTAAGGAAGTTGAAGAGTGTTATGAAACCTATGAGCCAACTCGCGCGGGTCGGGCAATACAGAATTTTGTAAATGAAAATCTTTCAAACTGGTACGTTCGCTTGTGTCGTAAGAGATATTGGGGTGGAGACTATTCTACCGATAAGATTTCGGCTTACCAGACTCTTTACAAATGTTTGGAGACCATTTCGATATTGGCTTCACCAATTGCTCCATTTTACATGGATCAGTTGTTTAAAGATCTAAATTCAGTTAGTGGTCGCTTTAGCGAAGAATCGGTTCATTTGGTTAATTTCCCTAAATATGATGCGGAAGTAATTGATTCTGCTTTGGAAGAAAGAATGGATATGGCTCAGAAGATTTCTTCAATGTCATTAGGATTGCGTCGTAAGGTGAAAATCCGTGTTCGTCAGCCTTTACAAAAGATTATTATTCCAATTCTTGATGAAACAATGGTTCCTCAGTTAGAGGCAATTAAAAACATCGTTCTTTCTGAAATTAATGTGAAAGAAATGGAATTTATTACTGACACATCAGGAGTTTTAGTTAAAAGCATCAAGCCTAACTTTAAGACCTTGGGTCCAAAGCATGGTAAGATAATGAAACAAATTGCTGCTGAAATCGGTAAAATGAATCAGGAAAACATTATTGCTTTTGAGAAAGACGGCAGCTATTCAATTATTGTAAATGATGTA
Organism: Labilibaculum antarcticum; assembly: GCF_002356295.1. NCBI lineage: Bacteria > Pseudomonadati > Bacteroidota > Bacteroidia > Marinilabiliales > Marinifilaceae > Labilibaculum > Labilibaculum antarcticum. The sequence continues at coordinate 2,437,634 of NZ_AP018042.1, forward strand.
ACTGTTGTATTAGCACCGGAAGATGTAGAAATTGCTTCGGAGGATATTCCAGGATGGTTAGTTGCTAATGAAGGGAAACTTACTGTGGCAATGGACGTAAACATAACTGATGAATTACGTAAAGAAGGAATAGCACGGGAGTTTATCAATAGAATTCAAAATTTAAGAAAAGAAAGTGATTTTGAAGTAACTGATAAAATCAAGCTCGAAATTATGATGCACGATTCTATTAATGATGCGGTACTTGCTCATAAAGAATACATTGGGAGTCAGACTTTAGCTGTCAGTTTAGAATTAGTTAAGAAATTATCCAAGAATGAAGCCAAAGCAGTAGAGATTGAGCAGGGGATAGAGAGCTTTATTAAGATTGAAAAAGTTAGTGAATAATTGATTTTTTGTTATCTTTAAAAAAAATAGAAACAATGACAGAAAAGAAGCGATATACAGACGAGGAGTTACAGGAATTCAAAGATTTGATTAAAGCAAAACTTGAGAAAGCCAAAAAAGATTACGTGACTCTAAAAGAAGTAATCTCGAATAGTTCTGGAAATGATACTCAAGATACTTCGCCAACTTTTAAAGTGTTAGAGGAGGGAGCATCCGTATTGTCTAAAGAAGAGGCTGGGCGTTTAGCTGAGCGTCAGGCAAAGTTTATTTCTCATTTAGAATTAGCTTTAGTTCGAATTCAAAATAAAACTTATGGCATTTGCCGCGAAACAGGTTCTTTAATTGCTAAAGAAAGACTTCGTGCTGTTCCTCATGCTACATTAAGTATCGAGGCTAAAAACAAACAGTAAGATCTTTTATAGAATATATTAAATGATTGGAAGAATAATCTTCCAATCATTTTTGTTTACTATTATCAGATTTTATTTATTTGAAATCTGAATATAGAGTAATAGTTAACGTTTAAACAATCAATATGTCTTTATTTAAGAAATCGGCAGCACTTATCGTGGTACTACTCATTTTGGACCAGGTACTAAAAGTTTGGATTAAGACCCATATGATGCTTGGGGAAGAATTTTCGGTATTCGGAGATTGGTTCCTGATCCATTTTATCGAAAACAATGGAATGGCTTTCGGTATGGAATTGGAAGGTGAATGGGGTAAAATTCTTTTAAGTTTGTTTCGAATTTTTGCTGTTTGCGGTATTGGTTGGTATCTGCATGATATTTCGACCAAGAAGGCTCCTTTGGGATTAGTTATTTCAATTGCTTTGATTTTTTCAGGTGCAATGGGAAATATTATCGATAGTGCATTTTACGGATTAATTTTTAATGATAGCTACTATCAGGTTTCAACTTTTATGCCCGAAGCAGGTGGTTATGCCTCTTTTTTACATGGCAAAGTAGTTGATATGCTTTACTTCCCTTTGTTGGATGGAAGATTCCCCGATTGGTTGCCTATGTGGGGCGGAGAACATTACGTTTTCTTTCGCCCGGTTTTTAATATTGCCGATTCATACATAACAATTGGTGTTATTTCTATCCTTTTGTTTCAGCGAAAATATTTCATGAAAGAACACAAATAAAAAAAGCCCGTTAGGGCTTTTTTTATGACTTAGCCTGATTGGCTTTTCTTTTTCGTTGTGCTTTAAAATACAATATCTGACTTCGTAAACTCCATATTCCTCCAGCAATGATGATTAGGAATATCCATTGTTTTCGTCCCCATCCTGCATCTCCAAAAATACCTTTCGTTAACATCACAACCGACATCACAATTAGTAAACTTGTGACAAGTGCAGCAACATGTCCTATTGCCGCATTTTCTTTCTGTATACCTGTAGTGCAAAAGAAGAGTATAAGACCAAAAAAAGCTGGAATTAAGGCTGTGAATTGCCAATCTCCAACTTCAAGATATCTTGCAGTAAATCCAATTAATCCGGCAAGTAAAAGGATTATTGAATAAATTTTATTGATTTGAAATGCTTCTTTCATGAGCTCTATTTTTATTTAAACTGAATTTAAATACTAAAATACAAAAACTCATGAACATTCAAAATAGATTTACTAATTGATACTGTGTCAAGTTCAATTTTTAAAAACGAAATAAGTGTATGATTTTGTGTTCCTTAGTAGTAAAAGAAGCATAAGAAAGGCCGTCACTCCTGACAGCCTTTCTTGGACAACCTTAAAACTCAACCATGTATTGATTATCTTACCGTGATTACCAAATATTTTGAAGATTTCCAGAATTCAACTGGATCTAGAATTGTAATTCCCTCAACTGTTTCAACTCCCTCAACCTTATAAGAGCTACTTGGATGATTTGTTACAAAACTAATCTTCTTCCCGATGACAGGAATAGTGGTAACTTTGGTGATATCAATTTTTTCAAATTCACTTGTGTTAAAATCTTTATTAAGAATTTCAGTTTTACCAATTCCGATAAATCCACCATCTTTGGTAATTATATTTTTTTCTTCTAATTCTTTGCTGGTTCCAAATGCATAGAAAGCAGTATTCAATTCGGTTGTGGTGTTTTCGATTACTTTAGTTTTGATCTCGTTTTCAGTATTCAAAGCCAACACAGTTCCGCTCAACTCTCCTACTTGTCCATTCAAGTTATCAACCTCAATGTTCAATTTTCCTACTTTGTCATTCAAAACAATAACTTCACCTTCTTTAGTGTCTAATTCGGTTTTTAAACGATCAGTTAATTTGCGTAGCTTCGAGTTCTGGTACCAGCTATTATTTAGTTTTTTATCAAGATTTTCAATTTTTAATTTATTTTGTTCTACTAAATTATTGATTGAAATTAAATCAGAGGCAATTTTTTGTTTTTGAGACTGATTAGGATTCTCAGAGTTAACTGCAATGATATTTTCTTTTTGTTTTATTAATTCAAGATTTTCTTCAATTTCATTTAATGACCCAATGAATTGATTAATTGAAGAATCTTTTTCCTGAGCCATTACAGTAAGTTGCTGATTTTGCTCTCTTAATTGTTTTAGTTCTTTTTGATTACATGAGATAAACAAAGGAACAATCAGCAATGCTATTATAATACGTTTCATAAATAAATTTTTAGAGATTAGGTTTCATTATCTTGTTTCTACTACATATGTGAATATCATGCCAAAATGAATTTATCAATGATATTGTTTTAATCGAATTCGTAACTATCATGTTATCAGTGATAAATAGAGCTTGGTGCATTTGGTGGAAATTAAGGGTGAATGATATCTGTATTTTGAATTTGTAGAATATCTCCACACTTTTTGGGTATATAATCCCCACAAAACGTAATTACAGTCTAAGTATTGTGTGTGGACTATATAAAACTGACTAAAAAAATTCTTACTAACTTTACCTCAATGGAGTAAGAGTCTTCCATTCAATTGAAAATAACTATTTGCATGGTATCTGAGAATAAAAGCAATATTAAGGCTAAGGTTGTATTAGGATATATTTTTGTGTTCGTAGCTATTATTGCTTCTGTGGTAATTGCTTATCAATCTTACAACAAACTTCTTGATTCTGTATTGTTCTTATCCAAACCAGATGCTGAAATTGCGAGAATGAACCGAATACTGACCAATTTATCGGAAGCTGAAAATAAAATCAGAATTTATTCTTTGACAAAAAAGGAACGCTACCTGGCTAATTACGCCGAAAATATAATTGAAATTCAAAACGATTTAGATTCATTACGATATTATAGTGTTGATACGAGTAAATCGTTTTTTTTAATTGATTCAATGAACTATTTGTTGGAGGAACGGTCTGATAAATTAGAGAAGTTCGTTCAATTAAAAAGATCAAAAGAAAAGGAGAATCTTTCACAAAAAGCAATGGAGAAGCTGAGTGTAGTTTCTGATTCGGCAAAAACAAAAATTAAAACCACCACAACTACCACCACCTTTTTAGATACTGTTGTAAGTCCGGCAGAAGTGACGGAAAAGGCTAAAAAGAAAGGATTTGTAGCAAGACTTTTTAGTAATAAAAAGAGTGAGACCAAAATAGATTCCATAGAAACGGTGATTAAACGCACGCAGATCCAGATTGATACAAGCTACTTGCCTCAGGCAGATAGTTTGTTACGAAGTCTGGAGAATATGTTACTTGTTGCACAAGCTAAAGAACGATTGAACAGAGAGATTGTGTCGAATGAAGAATTGCGGCTGGTTGAGGAAAACTCTGTAATGTGGGATAAAATTAAAATTTTATTACACCAATTAGAGAAAGAAAGGTTGCAGCAATTAACTCAGGAATCGGATAGTGCAAAAGAGACTGCCAGCAATTCAATCTTTATTATTTCGGCGATTATAATTGTAGGATTTGTGTTGGGTATCCTATTTATTATTTTCATCCTTACGGATATCTCAAAGAGTAATTTCTATCGAAGAGAATTAATTATAGCGAAAGGAAATGCTGAAAAATTGGCGAAAGTAAAAGAGGATTTCTTAGCGATAATGAGTCATGAAATAAGAACTCCCCTTAATGCAATAATAGGTTTTACCAATCAGCTAAATAAAACAAAACTGGAGGAGCAGCAACAAGGATTTGTTCGTGTTCTTAAAAATTCATCGAAACATTTATTGGGCTTGGTCAATGAGATTCTTGATTTGTCGAAAATCGAAGCAGGAAAACTACACATTGAAAATATTCCTTTTCATCCGCAGTCACTTGTTTTTGATGCTTTTGATGTATTGAAGGTTAATACTGAGAATACAGATATTGATTTTACGTGGGAATACGAAGGAGATGCCCAAATAAATTTGGTTAGTGATCCATTTCGGATTAAGCAGATTTTGCTGAATATGGGAAGTAATGCTATAAAATTTACTTCTTCAGGATCTGTGAATATTAAATCGTCGGTTATTCCGGTTGATAAGTATTTTGTATTTGAAGTAAGCGTTATTGATACCGGAATTGGAATTGATGAAAGTAAATTGGAAACCATATTTGAGGATTTTAGTCAGGCAGATTCATTTTCCGCGCGGAAGTACGGAGGAACTGGACTTGGTTTGGCAATTAGTCGAAGATTAGCAAGACTATTAGGTGGTGATTTAGATGTGGAAAGTAAGCTTGGTGAAGGTTCTTGTTTTACGATGCGAATACCACTATTGGAATCGAAAGAGGAGGCTGCTGAGTTAAAGGGAATACAAGAGATTCAAATTTCTGACTGTCTAAAGGAAAAACGGTATTTAATCGCTGATGATGATCCATACAGTTTATTACTATTAAAAACCATTTTTGGCGGTTGGGGACTACATGCCGATTTTGTTGAAGATGGATCTAAAGCCTATGATTTAATAAGACAAAACGATTACGATCTGATTCTTACGGATATTCATATGCCTATAATGGGAGGAATTGAGTTGTGTAAGAAGGTTCGACAGTTGGAGCAAATTGCAAAATCAGAAATTCCAATTGTTGCATTAACAGCAAATGTGCGAGAATCAGATTTAAAGGAATACATAGATTCCGGAATGACAGAATGCCTTGTGAAACCATTCGATGAGGCCATTCTAATTAATATGCTTAGCGATTTATTTGGGGGAGTAGGAGAAGAGAAAAGTATAGAATTGATTACTTCCGATCAAATTGATTCTGATGCTCTTTACGACTTAACTCAAATTAAGCAATTTATTTCAGACGATCAGGAATTGGTTAATCAGATTTTGGAGCAGTTTATTGCCTCGGCCAATGAAAATATTGGCTTACTAAATAATGCCTTAGCAGATAAGAATTATTTGGAAATTGGCGAAATTGCACATAAAATGCTTTCTTCTTTTAATCAGCTCCGAGTAATTAATGTGGTTCCTATTTTAAGCCAATTAGAATCTATTCTGCATAAACAGGAAAATATGGTTATAAATCACGAAGAGATAAGTGATTTGATTGTAGCAGTTAGTGCGAATTCGGAATTGGTGATATCATCCATTCAGGATGATATTTTAGCCTAACTCTACATGTCAATTCCATATTGCTTAAGCTTATTGTATAGAGTTTTTCTATCAATATTAAGCAATCTGGCTGCTTTTGATTTGTTGTAATTTACCCTTTTAAGAGTTGATACAATCAATTCTTTCTCATTAGCTGCCTGAATCAATTTAAGATTAGAACCTTCTACAATTATATTGTTACTTGGATTGTTATTTAAGATTTCATTGGGTAAACTAACCAGTTCCACTTTACTGTCAGGACTCAATAATACTGATCTTCGTATAACATTTCGAAGTTCTCGTAAGTTGCCTGGCCAAGAATAAGTTTTGAATTTGTCCAGAACTTCAGAACTAAATCCGGAGATATCTTTATTGAGCTCATTATTGGATAGCTCAAGAAAATAATTTGAAAATATTTCGATGTCTTCAATACGATTTCTCAAAGAAGGAACAGTAATTTTAAATTCGTTTAAGCGATGATAAAGATCTTCTCTAAAGTCTCCCTTATTTACCGAAACGGCTAAGTCTTCATTGGTCGCAACTAAAATCCGAACATCAACATCAACATCTTTATTGCTGCCAATTTTTCGAACTTTACGTTCTTGCAAAGCTCTTAATAACTTCATCTGAATTTCATAAGATAAATTTCCTATTTCATCCAAAAACAAAGTTCCTCCTTGTGCGGATTCAAATTGTCCTTCTTTATCGTTTATTGCTCCTGTAAAAGATCCTTTTATATGTCCGAACAGTTCACTTCCGGCCAAATCTGTAGATAAGGCACCACAATCAACAGCAACAAAAGCCTTCTTTTTTCTCTTGCTGTCAAAATGAATTCTTCGAGCCGCAATTTCTTTACCTGTTCCACTCTCACCTTCAATAATAACAGACATATCGGTAGGTGCTACCAATTTAATGTATTGGTCAATTTGTAATGAGTTGGAACTGTTTCCACGAACAAACTCAATCTCTTCTTTATTTTTTTTCTCTTTTGCTTTTTTTGAATTCTTCGAATCTTCCGCTTTTTCTAATGCCGAATTGATGAGTAATAGAATCTCATCAGGATTAAGAGGTTTGGTTACATATTCGAAAGCACCCATTTTAATTGCATTCACAGCAGTTCTTATATCAGCATAAGATGTCATGATGATAACAGGAACTTGGGGATGCATGGATTTGATTTTCTGAAGAAGTTCTAATCCATCAAAATCAGGCAAGCGGAAATCACTTAAAACAAGATCAAATTGATTGTTCTCTAGCCTTTTTAAGGCTTCTCCAGCAGAAAACACTGTATCGGCATCAAAGTTTTTACGTTTCAGTAAACCTTGCAGCATCATGCATATAGTTGGATCATCATCAATTATTAAAATCTTCTTCATGCGTAACCTGACCTTTGTTAGTGTATAATGGTTTCAATCAAAATTACATAAAAAGAGTGTATGAATGAAATGATCTCTCTCATTTTATGATTTATTAAGGAATGTGATCTATCTTGCTGAATAACAGAAGAAAAAGGTCGGGTTTCAAACCTGAAATCCGACCTTGCTTTTCTTTACAATCTATGAATTATATTTTTTTTTCTGAATCAGCTAATACAAAATCAAGTTGCTTAGCGACCAAATTTGCTTTAGCAACTAAAACATCAACCTTATCGCCCAGTTGATAAATTTTGCGGTGATTGCGTCCAACAATGCAATAGTTGTCTTCGTCGAATTCGTAGAAATCATCTTCCAATTCACGAATAGAAACCATTCCTTCGCATTTGTTTTCTTCCAATTCTACGTAAAAACCCCATTCGGTAACACCCGATATAGTTCCAACAAACTCTTGGCCAAGATGCTCTTGCATGAACTCCACCTGCTTGTATTTTATAGATGCCCGTTCAGCTTGTGCTGCCTTTTGCTCCATCTCACTACAATGACGGCAATACTCTTCGTACTTATCTTTGTTCACCGATTTAGCACCCGAGAAATATTTCTCCAACAATCTGTGAGCCATCATATCGGGATACCTTCTAATTGGTGAAGTAAAGTGTGAGTAATGATCGAAGTGTAATCCGTAATGGCCAATATTTACTGTGGAATATTCAGCTTTCGACATAGAGCGAATTGCCAATGTTTCAACCAAATTTTGAATGTTTTCGCCTTTCACATCGTGTAGTAATGCATTTAACGAAGAGGATATTGCTCCCGGATTCGTCGTTTTAAGACTATATCCAAACTTCTGAATAAATTGATTAAAGGTATTCAGCTTCTCAGGATTTGGCTGGTCATGAGTTCTGTAAATAAAGGTTTTGGCAGATTTTCCTTTGGCTACTCGTCCAACCACTTCAGCAACACGTCTGTTTGCCAAAAGCATAAATTCCTCGATCAGCTTGTTCGAATCTTTCGAATCTTTAAAATACACATGTGTAGGTTTTCCTGTTTCGTCAAGTTCGAATTTTACTTCGGAACGTTCAAAATTAATAGCTCCTTTTTTAAATCTTCTTTTACGAAGAAGTTTAGCTAGTTTATCAAGGGTAAGAACATCTTCATTAAAATCTCCTTCGCCAGTTTCAATTATATCCTGAGCCTCTTCATAAGAGAAGCGTCTGTTCGAATTAATAATAGTTTTACCAATCCAGGTATTGATAACATCTGCTTTATCATCGATCTCGAAAACAGCAGAAAAAGTCAATTTATCTTCATTGGGTCTCAATGAACAAATTCCGTTCGATAAACGTTCCGGTAACATTGGAACTACTCTGTCTACCAAATAAACTGAAGTTGCTCTATCGAAAGCTTCTTGTTCAATGATACTTCCTTTTCTAACGTAATGCGTTACATCTGCAATGTGAACTCCAATTTCCCAATTTCCATTTTCAAGAGTACTAATTGATAACGCATCATCGAAATCTTTCGCATCGTGCGGATCAATGGTGAAGGTGGTAGCATTTCTGAAATCTCTGCGAAGCGCAACTTCTTCTTTTGTGATTCCATCTGATATTTCCTCTGCTGCTTCATTTACAGTTTCAGGGAAAATATGTGGCAAATCAAACTCAGCAAGTATGGCATGCATCTCGGTATTGTTATCACCAGGTTTACCTAAAACGGTAGTGATTTGCCCAACCGGATTTTTTGATTTTTTAGGCCATTCAATAATCTGTGCAATTGCTTTATCCCCATTTTGAGCTCCATTTAACTTGGCTAAAGGAATAAATATATCGTATGGCATTTGTCTGCCTGAGGAAACCAGAAATGCGTAGTTTTTAGAAACATCTACGATTCCAACGAATGTGGTTTTTTTCCTTTTAACGATTTCAACAACTTCACCTTCCGGTTGCTTGCTTTTCTTACGTGCATACAGAGCAACTTTAACGATGTCGCCATGCAAAGACCGATTCAGATTTGCTTGTGATACAAAAACATCTTCTTCAATTTCATCGGAAACAATAAATGCGGATCCACGGGCAGTCATGTCCACTTTACCGGTTATATTTCCAATTTTTGATTTTAATTTATATTTCCCTGTTGAGATTTCACTCAAAACATCTAAATCAACCAAATCGCTTAGAATTACGACTACGAGTTGTTTCGTCCCCATGTCTTTAATTCCTAATTCGCTTGCAATTTGTTTGTAATTGAGCGTTTTCGTAGGATTCTGGGCAAATATCCCATCAATTAATTTTGCCAAATTTTGGCGGTTATATTTTGGGCTTTCCTTTTGATGATCTTTTTTATGTTCTTTTTTATTTTTTTTTGACATTTCTTAAATTTTGTAATTTTATTATTGGGTTGATCCTGTATGAGTTCATAGATTAAATTAAGAATAAAAAATGTATTTTGAATGTTACAATCACTAATACATTCTTAAGATTTCCTTATCTGTCTATGTTCTCTGTCTATTTTATCCAAATCAGATCAATTTCCAGTTAATTTTGTTGTTGTTTCCTTTGTTGATTTTCCTATACATTCAAAAGAGGAAGGTGAATGTATTCTACTAATATTGCTGATGACGGTAATCGCAAATAAGGATATTGGATAGAATATTTTATGTCACAAAGATAGTGAAGGAATCTAAATAGACAATAAAAAGAAGAGATTATGAGTAAATTATTCTAATAATGATGATGATTTCTCAGATTTTTGACTTGAAGCAATAGTATTAATTGTGTTGCATTCGCTTTTAAAACTTGTAAATAGTGAGGAAATTGAGGCTATCTATCAGAATTTGAAAGTTATTCGCAATATAGTTTATGGAGAGCAATAATTTTTTATAATTTTACACTCCCAATAGAATTTCGATTATATTACAGTTATGGAAAATAAGTTGTTCATTTATAATACACTAAGTCGTAAAAAAGAATTGTTTGTACCCATTAGTGCTCCCCATGTTGGATTGTATGTTTGTGGTCCAACGGTTTATGGTGATGCGCATTTAGGGCATTCCCGTCCAGCAATTACTTTTGATATATTATTCCGTTTTTTAAAGCATTCAGGTTATAAAGTGCGTTATGTGCGCAACATTACAGATGTTGGACATCTTGTGAATGACGCTGATGAAGGAGAAGATAAAATTGCTCAAAAGGCTCGTTTGGAAGAGTTAGAGCCAATGGAAGTGGTTCAGTATTTTACGGATCGTTACCATAAAAACATGGATGATCTTAATGTTTTGAAACCGAGTATCGAACCTCGTGCTTCAGGTCATATCATCGAGCAGATGGAAGTAATCGATAAATTGTTCGAGAATGGTTTTGCTTACGAAAGCAATGGTTCTGTTTATTTTGATGTAGAAACTTACAGCAAAAAGTATGATTACGGCAAGCTTTCGGGCAGAAAAATTGAAGATCTAATTTCCAACACCCGTGATTTGGAAGGACAAAGCGAAAAGAAAAATAGTTTCGATTTCGCACTTTGGAAAAAAGCGAATCCTGAGCATATCATGCGATGGCCATCAAAATGGAGCGATGGTTTTCCAGGATGGCACCTTGAGTGTTCAGCTATGAGTCAAAAATACTTGGGTGCTGAATTTGATATCCACGGGGGTGGATTGGATTTGCAATTCCCTCACCACGAATGCGAAATTGCACAATCGACAGGTGCTCATGGTCACGAAGCAGTTCGCTACTGGATGCATAATAACATGATTACGATTAACGGACAGAAAATGGGAAAATCATTGGGTAATTTTATTACTCTTGATCAACTTTTCGCTGGCGATAATGATGTTTTGGAACAAGCTTATAGTCCGATGACAATTCGATTCTTCATTCTTCAGGCACATTACCGCAGTCCGTTGGATTTTTCGAATGATGCACTAAAGGCTGCAGAAAAAGGTTTTAAACGTTTAATGACGGCTATTGCAACGATAGATAAAATACAAGCATCAGATTCTTCTTCCAATTCTGTTGAGAAATTGAAAGCCAAGTGTTACGAGGCATTAAATGATGATTTAAATACACCGATATTAATTGCTCACTTGTTTGATGGGGTGAAGATGATTAATTCATTAGCTGTTGGAAAAGAAACAATTACTGGTTCTGATCTTGCAAGTTTAAAGGATATGTATCACACTTTGGTGTATGATGTATTGGGCTTGAAAGATGAAGGCGAAACAGGAGAGAATAACGAAATTCTCGATAAAGTGGTTCGTTTGTTGCTTTCAACCCGCGATGAGGCTAAAAAGAATAAGGAGTGGGCTACTGCCGATAAAATACGAGATGAACTAACCAATTTGGGAATTGTTGTAAAAGACACCAAAGATGGTCATGAGTGGGAAATCTTAAAATAATATAAACTGTCCTGACTTATCAGGGCAGTTTTTTATTTTTTGTCTAAATTTAGGACTTGTACTAAAGTTTTAGCTTAAAATATATTGATGTTGTTATCCAAAATTACCAAAATGAAATTTCATTCCTTTTTGTCACTTGTTTTAGCTTTTCTGCTTATTTCCTGTAACGGGAGTAGCGTAAACAGTAATAAGGTTTCCAGTAAATCTGTGAAAACGCAAACGGAAAAAACGACAGTATTTGTTAATAGTTTGCGCTTAAAACAACCGCATCGTGGCGATTTATTTACCATGGGGGGAGATGTTGAAATAGAAATGACTCCGAGAAATAGGGCGGCCGACATTGATTCTGTTCAGTTTTGGGCTAATGAGACTTTAATTGGAAAGCTTGCCGATGAGCCATGGATTGTGACGTGGATTCCTATGGATGAAAATATGGGCAAACAAAACCTGAAGGTGATGGCTTATCATGAGGATGGGACAATTGGAGTGGTTTCTACCTTTGTGAATCTAAAAACAAATTTGCCTCCTACTGAATATTCATATGAAATAATTAATGAGTTTCCTCATGACAGGGGCTCATACACACAAGGCTTATTTTATCATGAAGGATTCCTTTATGAGGGAACGGGGCAAAGAGGAGAGTCTACTTTGCGAAAAGTAAAACTTGAAAATGGAGAGGCTATTTCGGTTAAGAATTTAGAACAGGAATATTTTGGGGAAGGGATTGCTTATTCCAAGGGAAAAATTATTCAGTTGACCTGGAATTCAAAAAAAGCCTTTGTAGTAGATCCCTTAACTTTTGATCAGGAGGATACTTTTGAGCCAAACACAACCAATAATCAAGGCTGGGGTGTTACTGCTGCTAATAATGAGTTGATTATTTCGGATGGAACCAATGTACTTACCGTTCTTGATGCGGACAACTACAGTAGGAAGAGAATGGTTGAAGTGTACGATAATTCAGGAAAGGTTACCAATCTGAACGAATTGGAATACATAAATGGGAAAATATACGCTAATGTGTGGCTTACCGATCGTATTGTAATTATAAATCCGGAAACGGGAAGAGTTGAAGGAAATTTAAACTTAGGTAAGATTTTAAAATTAGCCGACAAGAAAATACTGATAGAGGGAGACGAGGTATTGAATGGTATCGCTTGGGATTCCACTAATAATCGTTTGTTCGTTACGGGGAAAAGATGGCCTAAACTTTTCGAGATTAAAATAGCTAAGAAATAGATGACTGACGGCGGTTTTTTTTAGCTGGTTTTTAAAGTTGATTCACGTTGTATTAACCTCGTTTTTAGTACAATATTTACGTTCGATATATCTTTCTTCTGATTGATATTTGATAAAATGAGCTTAATTCCCTTTTTTCCAATCTCTATTCCTGGCTGATGAATTGTAGATAGTTGTGGTGTACATACTTCAGAAATATCAGAATTACTGAATCCCAATACGCCCACTTCTTCAGGGATTTTGTAACCTAACTTTAGCAAACCTCTAATAACACCAACAGCTATGTGATCGTTGATGCAAAAAATAGCATCGGGTTTATTCTCTAATGACATCAGCTGTTTAGCTAAATCCTCCCCTTCTTCCCTTGTGAAAATCTGACACGATACAATCCATTCATCTCTCATCTCCATCTTGTTTTTTGTTAGTATTTCAAGATAGGTTTCATGCCTTATATTTGATATGGATGAAGTGTCGACACCTTTTATGTGAGCAATTTTTTGATAGCCTTGCTTAATTAGATGGTTAATTCCTTCTTTTGTTCCAACATAATCATTGGATGAAATACAAGGAAGCTTTCTATTTTTCAGGTAGAGAATTCTATCCATTACTAGAAAAGGAATATCATCTCGAATTTGTTGCTCCAGCTTTTCTTTCATCATATTAAGCTTCCTACTGGGGAGTATAATTACCCCGTCAACATTTTGTTCGTAGAATTCCTGTATTAGGTTCAGTTCCTTTTTAGGATCATAGTTACTCTCAGCGATAATTAGCTTATATCCATTTTTTGTAGCCTCTTGTAAAAGGCCGCTTAGTATCTGTGTAAGGTAATAATGAGCCAATGTTGGAAAGATTACTCCAAAGGTGTAAGATTTCTGAAATTTAAGGGAAAGTGCAGTTGAATTCGGCTTGTAATTGTACAGTTTAGCAACTTCCCGCACCCTATTTTTCATTTCCGAACTAATCTCAGAATTATCATGTAACGCTCTTGAAACAGTTGCAATAGTGGTGTTTAACGCTTTGGCGATATCTTTTAAGGTTGTTTTTTTCATTGATAATCAGTATCTTATTTGTATTCTTTCTAAAATGCTAATATAGGTATAAAAAGTTATTAACCGTAAACGTTTACGTAACACTTCAACGTTTGCATAGTGTTTATTAATGGCATTACTTTGTTTCAAATCTAATTTCTAAACCATTGATAATATGAAAAAATTTAGAGTTTTAATCTTGTTGGTTTTAGCATGTTTCGCATTTACAAGTCAGGCGCAAACAACCGTAACAGGATTAGTTCAGGATGCTGCCGGAGCTACAATTCCCGGTGTGAGTGTTATCGTTCAAAATACGACCAATGGTACTGTAACCAATATGGACGGAATATTTGAACTGAAAGTAGAGTCTCTCCCCGTAACTTTGGTTACAAGTTTTGTAGGGTTTACAACAAAAGAAACCGTAATAACTTCTGCAGAACAAGTTACAATTATCTTGTCGGAAGGTGTTGGTTTAGATGAGATCATGGTTACAAGTACAAGAACCATACGTTCTCAAAAACAATCAGCAATGTCTATGAGTTCTATGAAGGCTGAAGAAATTCAGCAAAAAGCTGCAAGTAGTCAGGCTGATATTTTAAGATCAGTTCCTGGTATTACTGCAGAAGGTGGTGGTGGTGAAGTAGCTACCAATGTATTTGTTCGTGGTCTTCCCTCTGGTGGTCAGTATGTATTTAATCCTCTTGAGTACGATGGAATGCCGGTTATAAGTACGTTTGGATTGAATTCATCAGCTCATGATGTTTACGTTCGAAACGATATGGGAATTAAGTCTCTTGATTTTCCTCGTGGTGGTGCTGCGATTCTTTACGGTGCAGGTTCTGTTGCGGGTGTAATCAATTACATTTCAAAAACAGGTACCGATAAACCTGAGAATATCATTCAAATGGAAGTTGCTGACAAAGGCAGAGTAAGAGCGGATTTCTTTTCTGGAGGAAAATTAGGTGGCGAAGATTCAAGAACTTATTATGCATTAAGCGGATTCTACCGTTACGATGAAGGGCCTTTGGATACAGGTCTTCCAACTCAAGGTATGCAGTTGCGCGGTAATATCAAGCAAGAATTCGATAATGGTGAATTAATCGTATCAGGTCAGTTTATTGATGACCGTGTGCAGTTTTTCTTACCTCTTCCTTTGGATGGAAATTCTCGTGATTATGCCAAAGGAAACGATGGTAAGGATGTGAAAACAGTTCAAACCATGCATGCTCAAAACCTATCTTACCAAACTCCGGATGGAGTGTATAGAACTCCAATTAAAGATGGTGTTGTTACAAAAGGTGGATATTTTATGGCCAATTACAAGCACAAATTCGACAATAATTTGAAAATGGACGCTAAAATGCGTTATGCAAGATATGCTCACCAATTTAACTTGTTTCTTGCTGGATCGAATAATCCTATTTCATTGAATAATTTTGTTACCGGTATGGATGCAGCGGCTACTGATATTGTGGCTACTAAAACAGGACTTTCCAGTACTTTAAGTGGAAGTGATTTGGTTTATGAAAATACTTTATTAGATCGTAATCGTCCAATGACGGATATGGCAACAGAAATTAATGTGACTAAGAAACTGGAAGGAGTTTCAGTTGAGCACAATATTACAGCAGGTATTTTCTTATCAAGAACTGAAGCTGACGATCAGAATGTTCAAACTACATATATTACAGAATTTGCTTCAAAACCTCATTTGCTGGATATTAGTTATATGAATGGGGGAAATCAAATGATTTTGAGTAAAAATGGCTTGTATAACCCGGGTGCTGCTTACGCAAACAACTTTATTACAGCGAACAAAAAAGCGATCTATTTCACAGATGAAATGAAAATGGATCGTTGGAGAATTGATGTTGGTTTACGTTTCGAAACGATTGAAGCAACGGTTTCCCGCGAAGGAAATGCAAGTTATTTGATGGATGGCGATGCCAGTCTTTCTTCTAATCTTCAAACAGTGAAATGGGGTAATAACGCTTACCTGACAGGAAAAGGAAAAGATTCTGACTGGGCTGGAGTTATTGCAGCTAACTACGAGCTAAACGATAAAATTAACTTATACGGTAATGTTACCAAAGGTTATTTCTTCCCTCAACCCCGAGGAATTCAGATAGCGGCGGATGGTACTGTTGGTTCCTACGAAACTGAAGAGATTTATCAGGGTGAACTAGGTATTAAATATGGTTCTGAAAGATTTAGAGGAACTTTTGCTGGTTACTATGTTGATTTGAACGACAGACGAAATGTTGACCTTAGAGATGATCCAAACAATCCGGGTACTACTATCGAAACTGTTACTACATTAAGTACAAAAGCTATTGGTATTGAAGCAACATGGAGATATGACTTAGCTGACAACCTTAATTTTAATGGTAGTATTACTTACCAGGAGCATGAGTATAATAAAAGTGAAGCCAATCCAGAAATTGTTGGTAACGAGTTAGAAAGACAACCAAATATAATGTCTTATTCCGCATTAGAGTATGACAATGACGCATTCGATGCTGGTTTCTCATGGAGCTATACAGGTAAAAAGTTTGCCAATATAGCCAATACAGTGGAACTGGATGCAATCAACATCTTTAGATTTGATGCTGGTTACACAATGGATTTAGGTGATGATGGTGAAACATTACGTTTTGGAGTAGCGGTATTCAACGTGTTTGATGATAATGGAATTACAGAGGGTAATCCTAGAGATGCTACGCAAGCTGATGCAGGAGAATACTTTGTTGGCCGTCCTATTCTTCCTAGAAGAATATTTTTCAGAACAACATTTAGTTTCTAATTTAAAAGACATTTGAAATTAATATTGAATGCAGATAAATGCACTTGGTGAAATTGAAATGCTGAAATAATAAATAAAAGGAAGAGGGTAACCTCTTCCTTTATTGCAAGTGTCAATTGGTAACACAGTAGGCAAAAAAATAATACGATTCCATATTTAAACGAAAAACCTGTATTTGATGAATTGGCTCGACTACTTAATTATATTCTTCTATTTTGTTGGCTTTTTAGGAATGGGATATTTCTTTAAAGAGAATAAGAATTCTACAGATTACTTTTTGGGTGGAAAAAGTTTGGGATGGTTTCCTTTAAGCTTATCGACTATGGCTACTCAGTTATCGGCCATTAGTTTTGTATCTGCACCAGCGTTTGTTGCCTTAAAAGTGGGTGGTGGAATGAAATGGCTCTCTTTTGAGTTTGCTGTACCATTGGCAATGTTTTTTATCATGATTGTGGTAATTCCGCCTCTATTTCGTTCAGGTGTTGTTAGTATTTATGAGTTTGTAGAAAGACGATTCGATACATCGACTAGAATGATTTTGAGTATTGTTTTCCAAATCAGC
Source organism: Labilibaculum antarcticum (assembly GCF_002356295.1). Taxonomy (NCBI): domain Bacteria; kingdom Pseudomonadati; phylum Bacteroidota; class Bacteroidia; order Marinilabiliales; family Marinifilaceae; genus Labilibaculum; species Labilibaculum antarcticum. The sequence continues at coordinate 2,454,928 of NZ_AP018042.1, forward strand.
AGAGCCCTGGGAACAGGAGTAATGGTTTATACAATAGCCATTATTTTACAAGCCGTTTTGGATATTGGCTTTATCTATACAATTCCTTTGATTTGTGTAGTTACCATTATTTATTCGTGGCAAGGTGGAATGAAAGCTGTTGTGTGGGGCGATGCCATTCAGATGCTTATTCTGTTTGCAGGTCTGCTTATTTGTTTGGTGTATGGTTACGATTTAATGATACAGCATGGTGGTTCACTTTCAAGTGTTGATCCAGAGAGACTTGTTGTGATTCAAAGCAACTTTGGCTTTGGTGAAGGAAATGAATACGGTATCTGGCCAATGTTAATTGGTGGTTTCTTTCTGTATGTTTCTTACTACGGATGTGATCAAACTCAGGCGCAAAGATTGTTATCGGCTAAAGATGAAAAAACCGTAAGAACCTTACTTTTTGCCAATGGAATGCTTCGATTACCAGTTGTTTTAGTGTACTGTACCATGGGATTAGTCTTGGGTGCTTTCATACTTGTTGCTCCTGATTTCTTAGAAGAAATTGCTATGGTAACTCAAAAATATTTTCCTGAGGAATATGCAAATTATGGTATAAAGCCTGATTTAATGGTGCCGGTATTTATTGTAAAATATTTACCACATGGTCTGATTGGTATTTTAATGGTAGGAATTTTGTCTGCAGCAATGTCTTCATTAAGTTCTACCGTTAATTCATTATCCGCAGTAACTGTTGAAGATTTCTTTAACAGAGGGAAATTTAAATTGACAGGAAAAAAGTACATGATGATTTCGAAAATGGCAGTTGTCTTTTGGGGTGTGGTGTGTATCGCTTGTGCATTTCTATTAGGTGGCAGTCAAAGTTCTGTAATCGAGATTATTAATGCCATTGGTTCTGTTTTCTATGGTCCGGTTTTAGCAACCTTTCTATTGGCTATTTATTCCAAGAAAGTTAATAAGTACGGAATGAATGTAGGGATCATTATATCAGTTCTGGTTAATTTGATTTTTTCTAAAACAATGCAAGGGATAATTGGTTTTGATCCAGGAGTAGAAATATTTTGGATTTGGCTGAACTTTACCGGATTCGCAATGTGTACGGGATTGGCTTATTCCGTTAGTCTGTTAATTCCAGATCCAAACAACAAGGTTCCTGATGTTACATTCAAGATAACAAAAGAGGACATCCTGATTAAGGAAACTTATATACTTGTTGCCTTCTTCATTGCAATCGTGATTTTTAGTTTATACATCCCTCAAATTTTCGGATAATGAATATTGCTCTCTGTCATTTTAGAGTTGGGGAAACCGATGGTGTTTCTTTGGAGATGGACAAGTGGAAAGCAGCACTTGAACAGCTCGGTCACAAGGTGATTTATATTGCCGGAAGTGCTGGGAATTGTGAGGCTGAAATTATTCCTGATTTGCATTACCAACATCCTATAAATAATAGGATTGTTGAGAATGTATACAAAAATTTGGTGTCCTATTGTTCTGAAAAAGACCTCAAAAAAGAGATTTTCAGTTTGGCCGACTCCATTGAGCGTGATCTAATTAATTTGATTGAGAAAAATAATATTGATCTGATTGTTCCAAACAATATACTATCCCTTGGATGGGGACTTTCGGCAGGAATTGCTTTTACAAAAGCCATTCAAAAAACCGGGGTACGAGCTCTTTGTCATCATCACGATTTTCATTGGGAGCGAGATTTGTATTCAAATCCAAAAGTGGATTTTGCAGCTGATTTACTGAAAGAATATTTTCCTCCTGTTCACGAGAGAATCTCGCATGTTTGCATCAATCATATTGCAAAAGGAGAATTGAAAGCCCGATACGGTGTCGAAGCCGATGTGGTTCCAAATGTATTTGATTTTCAGGAGGAGGTAATCGTTGCTGATGAATACAATAAAGACCTGAGAAAAGTCTTAGGAGTAAATCCTGGCGATTTGGTTTTTATGCAGGCAACCAGGCTTGTTGAACGGAAAGCTATTGAATTAGCAATCGATTTTGTTAGTGAAATAGGGAATCAGAAAGAGAATTTAGTAAATAAAATACTTTATAGTGGGCATAAATTTGAATCAAATAGTGAGATTTATTTAGTGTTTGCCGGGAAAAATGAATCCCCGGATTACTATGAGAGGCTCATGGAATATGCCGAACAAAAGGGAGTTAATGTTCTTGATAGTAGCGAAAATATTAGTCACAAAAGATCGTTTAAATCGGGAAATAAGATTTATTCATTGTGGGATGCATACTCAATTGCCGACATGATTACCTATCCAAGCATTTTGGAAGGTTGGGGAAATCAGTTTTTGGAAGCAATAGTGGCAAAATTGCCAGTTGTAGTTTATAAGTATCCAGTTTATTTGACTGATATCGAGAGTTTTAACTTCAATGTTATATCACTTGGGAGTAAACATGTTTTACAGGATGGATGGGTGAAGGTTCATGAGGAAATAGTGAAGAGTGCAGCCGATGAGGCGATCCCTTATTTGCTGGATTCGGATTATCGAAATGCGAAGGTCAATTTTAATTATAAGATTGCATCGGAGAAGTTATCAGTAAATAGTTTACAGGAAATGTTGAGTAAAGTGTTGGGTGATGAAAGAAATTAAAGAAAATATAAAATTCCTATATCCGAATCGTAAGGAGGTAATTCTTTCTGAGATTGATAAAATCGTCAATCACTATCGGAAAGTTATCCCCAAAGGTAATTTTGAATTAAAGGAAGACGACATTGTATTGATAGCTTACGCGGATAGCTTTAAGGATGAGAAGGAAAAAGGATTAGAAACTTTAAATAAGGTATGTTCAAAATATCTGAAAGGAAGTATTAACAGCGTACATATTCTTCCATTCTACCCATTTACTTCGGACGATGGCTTTTCTGTGGTTGACTACAAAGAAGTGAATCCTGAATTTGGAGATTGGATTGATGTTGGAGATTTGTCCCAATCATTTTATTTGATGTTTGATGCCGTGATTAATCACATATCAAAGTCATCTGATTGGTTTCAGGGATATTTAAGAGAGAATCCAAAATTTGAGAATTTCTTTATTGAGGAAGATCCTAACAATCCGGAATTGCATAAGGTTGTGCGTCCAAGAACACTGCCATTACTGCATAAGTACAACAAGAATTGGAAAGATGCTTTTGTATGGACTACCTTTTCTGAGGATCAGGTTGATTTGAATTATAAGAACCCGGAAGTTTTTCTGAGAGTGCTGGATGTATTGTTTTTTTACATTTCGCAAGGGGCAAAATTAATTCGATTGGATGCGATTGCTTTTATGTGGAAAACGCTGGGTACGGATTGTATTCATTTGGAAGAAACGCATCGTATTATTCAGACCTATCGAAAAATCATCGATTTGGTAGCTCCACAAACAGTAATTATTAGTGAAACCAATGTGCCGCATGCAGAGAACATTTCCTACTTCGGTGATGGGTTTAATGAAGCACATATGGTTTACAATTTCTCTTTGCCACCATTGCTTGCTTACAGTTTGCACAAGGAAAATATTGATGTGTTGACCAAGTGGGCAAATTCGCTTCAGTTGCCATCCGAAAAGACATGCTTTTTCAATTTTACAGCTAGTCACGACGGAATTGGTGTTCGACCTTTGCAGGGAATTATTGAGGGAGATGAAATAAATGACTTGGCTCAAAAGGCTGAAGAACACGGAGGATTTGTATCCTATAAATCAAATCCGGATGGTTCAAAATCACCTTATGAGCTGAATTGTAACTATATGGATCTTCTTACAAATCCGAAGGAATCGGATGAGATAAGGATGCAGAGATTCATGCTCACACAATCGGCGATGTTATGTATGCCGGGAGTTCCCGGGGTTTATTACCATTCTGTTTTTGGTTCGGGGAATGATGTGAAGGGAGCCATTGAATCAGGAATTAACAGAAGAATAAATCGTCAAAAACTGTATTATTCCGAGCTAAAGGAAAGACTCGAAGATTCGGAATCGCTGAGTGCTAAAATATTTGATTGTTATAGCAAATTGCTAAAGATACGATCGGCAGAAAAAGCGTTTAATCCAATGGGGAAAGCTAATTTTTCAAATGTTGATGGCGTTTTTATTATTGAGAGAACATGGGGTGATGATACTCTTTATTGTCTGCACAATTTTAGCGGCGAAGAGAAAAATGCAGGAGAGGTAACAGCTGGAAGAACGGATGTGATTTCAGGAAATAAAAGTAATACCATTCTTAAAGCCTATGAGTTTAGGTGGTTGAAATAGTAATAGATTAGTAAACAGCTTAGAAGTTTTAATTCGGTTTAATGAATTAATTGTAAGGATATGAAAAAGAAGACAGCGCATATTATATCGCATACGCATTGGGATAGAGAGTGGTATTTAAACAGTAAATACACAAACGAATGGTTAATACCTTTTTTCGACAATTTGTTTAAAATGTTCGAGAAGGAGCCAGAATATATTTTCGTTTTAGATGGTCAAATGGCCATGGTTGAAGATTATTTCGAGGAGTTGGATAAGCACAATTACAATGTAAATGAGCACAAAAGAAAAATCCGCAAGTATGTGAAGCAGAACAGGCTTTTTATTGGGCCTTACTACCTACAACCCGATTGGCAATTGCTGAGCGATGAATCCTTGGTACGTAATCTGATGTACGGAATAATGGCGGCTAAAGATTTAGGCGGAGCCATGAAAGTGGGTTGGATGCTTGATAATTTTGGACAAATTTCTCAGACTTCTCAAATTCATGATCAGTGTAAACTGGAAGGTTTGTACGTTTGGCGTGGTGTCGAAATGGATCCTAATGATGTGCAGTCAGAGTTTTTATGGCGTTCGCCGGATGGAACTTCAATTCCGTCCATGTATCTGCTCGACAGTTACCGAAATGTAATGCGATTGGCAGAATTCAACGATATTATGCAGGCTAGGGTTCACGATGAAATTGAAAAATTAACCCCTTTTGCTACAACAAGCCATGTACTTTTAATGAACGGATACGATCAGGAAATGGTGCCGGATGATATTCAGCCCTATATTTCTAATTGCAAAATGGATACCGATAAATTCAGGGTGATTCAAAGTAATCCTGAAAAATACATTCGTGATGTAATGAGCGAAAATCCGAAGTTGAATACATTAAACGGAGCTTTGTATAGCGGACGTTTTATTTCAGTATTCCCAGGAGTGATGTCGGCACGTATGTATCTAAAATTACAAAACGACCAGCAACAAAAAGCACTCGAAAAACGTGTTGAACCATTGTCAACTTTGGTTTGGGCACTGGGTGGCGAATACGAAAAAACGCAAATAAAAGAGGCTTGGAAAACCTTACTCAAGAATCATCCTCACGATAGTATTTGCGGTGTAAGTATCGATGATGTTCATACCGATATGGAGAACAGATCACGAGTTGTGAATCAGCTGACTCAATCATTAACGGAGCAAAAACTGAAAGAGCTTTGCAGTTTGATTGATACTTCGAAATGCAAGGATAAGGAAGTGAAGTTGATATTTAATCCATCATTTCAGGAAAGATCGGAGAACATTACATTTGAAAATGGCGCTTATTACGTGAAAAATATTCCAGCTTTGGGATATAAAATAGTTGAAGGTTCCGATATTCCCGATGGTAAGTTGGTGGTAGATGGATTAAAGGTGAGTAACGATTTAATTGAAGTAGCCTTTAATTCGAATGGTTCGTTTAATATTCTGTATAAGAAATCAGGAAAATTGTTTGCCAATCAGGGAATCATCGACGATCGTGCGGATACGGGTGATGAGTACAACTACTCTTATCCCGATAAGGATGTTATAATTAGCAGTGAAAATTGCAAGGCAAATATTGTAGTGGTTGAGCAATCGGCTGGCAAAGTTGTGGTACGAACAAATATGGTGATGAATTTGCCTGAATCGGATACCGATAAGCATACCACCAGAAGTACGGTTATGCGCGACTTACCAGTGGTTAGCTACATTACAATCGAAGTAGATTCGCCAATCGTAAAATGCAAAACTGCATTGCGAAACACGGTGAAGGATCACATCATGAGAGTATTGTTTGCTTCTGGTGTTCAAACCGAATTTGCCAATGCAGGCAGTCCGTTCGATGTGGTGAAAAGAGTAATTACGATTGAGGATTACGATGAATCATCGATTCCTGAAGACGTGAAAAAGGTGATTGTTGGTGCTCGTGAGGCCAAGCCAAATACAATTTTCCTGAATCGCGAGTTTGTCGATTTAACAGATGATAAGGATGGATTAGCGGTATTCTCGAAAGGATTGCCGGAATATCAGATCATCAATAAAGATACCATTGCATTAACCTTGTTCAGATCGGTGGGATGGATTGCCAAAGAAATTAATTCAAGAATTGGTGATGCAGGTCCAGAGATTTTTACTCCGGATGCTCAGTGTTTACGGGAAATGGAATTTGAGTACGCAGTATATCCACATCAGGGAAATACCGAGGAAGCGGAGGTTTGTCAGTTATCGAATTTGTACAATACCGAAATTGTGTGTTTTACTACCGATAAGCACGAAGGAGAATTGGCAAGCGAAAATTCATACTTTTCAGTTTCCGATAGCTCGAATCTGGTTAAGATAACAGCTTTGAAGCGAAGTGAAGATGGGAAATCGGTTGTGATTCGAGGATACAATTCAGGTGAATCGGCAAGTAAAGTTGAGGTTTCAAGTTTATTTAAGATCGAAAAAGCTGGTTTGTCAAATCTGTTAGAGGAGCAAAATACTGCATTGAAAGTAGCCGGAAACGCTGTCTCTTTTGATTTGGAAGCGAAGAAGATATTTACGCTAAGATTGCAAATTGTTCGTGAAGATAATCAGGTGAGTGATGATTGCGATTTGGTTTATGAATATGACCGCAAACGCGAAGAATTCGAGAATTTTGAGTACGCGAGCTATGTAAGTCAAGAAGAGATTCAATCTGAGTTGAACAGAGCGGAAGCATTAAAGGACAGGTCGCATCTTCCAATGTGGAGAAGAACTGCTTTAGAAGCTCAATTGTCGGCAATTTTGGCGCAGCACCGATTCAACGAAAAGAGAATTACGGAACTGGGATATGGATTAAACGAGGCTCGGGTTCAGAGACGGGTTTATGACTATATCAAAAAATTTAAAGATCCGGATCAGAAATAGATTCAATTACGAATTGGTAATTGTTGTTGAGTAAGAACACTTTAAGTTAGAATAGTTAGTTAGATGTAGGTTTCTATTGTGATGCTATTAGCGATTCATTTGGTTTGGGTAGAAAGCATCGTAATAGAAACCTTTTTTAAGTAGAAACGAATGAAGAAAATAATACTTGCTCCGGATAAATTTAAAGGTTCATTAACCGGTATGGAATTTTGCGATGTCATTGAGAGAGGGATCAGAAAACATACTTCAGATATTGAGATCATCAAACTTCCATTGGCTGATGGTGGCGATGGAACGATTGAAGTTCTGAACTTTTACCTGGAAGGAGAGATGATATCCATTGAGGTTCACGATCCCTTACATCGAAAAATTACTGCCTCCTATTTGTATTCTGAAGGGAAGAAGACTGCTTACATCGAGATGGCTGAAGCCTCGGGAATTCGTTTGCTGAAAGGCGATGAGGCAAATCCTATGCTAACGAGTACTTATGGAACTGGCGAGCTGATTAACGACGCGCTGAACAGAGGAGTGAATCATATCATACTTGGTATAGGAGGAAGTGCTACCAACGATGCTGGTTTGGGTATGGCGAGAGCCTTGGGATATACTTTTTTAAACGAAAAGAAGGAAGGATTGAAAGGGATTGGTGCAGATTTAATTCTGCTAAATTCTATCGATAGCTCGGCTATTCATCCAAGATTAAATGAGGTGAAATTCGAAGTTGCCTGCGATGTTGATAATCCACTTTATGGAGAAAACGGAGCGGCATATATCTACTCTCCGCAAAAAGGAGCAACACCCGAAATGGTATTGAAATTGGATGCCGGACTGCAGAATTTTAATGAAGTGGTTAAGAAGCAATTCGAGGCCGATTTGCAGGAAATTAGTGGTGCAGGCGCAGCAGGTGGATTGGGAGCAGGTTGTATTCTGTTCCTAAATGCGATCTTGAATTCAGGTATCGATTTAATTAAAAAAGAAGCGAATTTTGATACCCACATCAAAGGTGCCGACTGGATAATTACCGGAGAAGGAAAGCTGGACGATCAAACCTTCTCGGGAAAAGTGATTCGCGGCGTATTGGATTCCATTACTGATCAAAAGCTCGCGATTTTTTGCGGATTGCTTGATTTGAAGGATGATAGAGTAAAGGAGTTGAAAATTGAGCACATTGCCGAAATGGCTTCTTACGCCAGCAGCACCGAAGATTCAATTCAAAACGCTTTTGTTTACCTCGAAAAATCAGCGGAAGAGTTCGCGATTACTAATTTATAAATTAAAATAAAGCAGGCTAGTATAGGTGGTGGCAGATTGCACTCTTAGGCTTATTGACTGAGTGCGGTCTGCCATTTTTTATTCCGCAAAAACCAAAACCCGTCAGACTCTGACTTAATTAAAAAACAGTACTATACTTGTTTTATTATTTAAGACTAGGGATACGCTTTTCATGATAAAGTCTTACCTTATTCAGATAGTTGATACGACCCTCGGTCAATTCGTTACCTATAATCCTGTATCTTCTCTCTAACTCTTTCCGGAATTCTGCATTAATAATATTATCCATACCACTTGAGTTTATATGCTCGCTTAAAGGATTGTAAAAAATTAAATGGTCAAAAACATTATACCATTTAAGATTTGTTGTGATGTATGGATAATCATCAAAACGGTCGTTCCCAAATGGCGATTTTTTCATACTAAAAGCAACAGCTTTGTTATCATTTTCTTGAAATGCAAGATCCCATTTTTTCTTTGCATGAAATTTACCATTCCAAGAATAACGACGGTTGGCATAACTATTTAGAAAAACATTGGTTAATTCATTCGGAAACTCTTCTTTTAAATATCGACCAACATTATCTGTCTTTTTTTTCCTTTTCCAGTAAATATTGGTGTAAGCATGACGATAATTCATAATAATCAGTGCCTTATTGTTAGCGTTTGATTGATACCAATCACTAATGTTTTTAGCCATGTTCCGGTCTCTGTTATTTAGTGTTTTTTGGAATTCCTTATACTCGTCTTTATTTTTAATGCTATCCCAAGAAAACTTAACATCAGCACCAATTATCCTGATCTTTTTGTCGCTGCTACGCTCTCTGTTTAAGCGAGCAACTTTTCCTATAAATGTATACAGATTCGTTTTTTCCCAGAGTGGACCATAGTTTAAGTTTTGATAGATATGTTTTGTTTTTGATTTAATTTGAGCATCCGAAAGATCTTCGGCAAAGAGCAAATCATCTAATTCTTTCTGAATACTGAGAGAAGGAGATTCGAAAATAATATTTTTCACATGATCAGAAAACCAATCTTGGGATATGATGTCAAAGAACAAATCATATTGAGTGATTTCCCGATGATCTCTTTCACAAATCATCACTAAATCTTTTTCTTGAAACAGACTTTCTAAATAATCTATTGGTCGCGTAGTATTCTTTTGTAAAAATGTGACATAGGGGTTCTGCGCATTTACGACAAGAGATAAAAAGGCAAATGTGAGTGTTAAAAGTGTTTTCATATTGTATTTTAATTGTCTTATATTTTCGGTCTACTGTTGATAATTCTGAATTATTCTGTTTTCAGAAATCTATTTGCCGACCCATGTAGGGCAGTAATGAACATTTATTATATTCAGCATGTGAATCTACAAAACAATAATCTGTACACAAAGAATACCCAATACTATTTTATTTACTAGTGTTTAGATCATTTTACTTCTTTTTATGGCCTCCACGAGGATTGATTTCTTTTGAAAATGTACCAATACTTTCACAGTCTGTAAAATTATTTTTAAAACTTGGTGATACTACTCCATCAGGAGGAATTGAACTAGGAAAACCAATAGCTTTTACATTACTAATCTTTATACCAGTAGTGTTGCCGTTTTTTATTGAATGTAAGGAAGGTCCTCGATAACTTTCAAAATCCAAACTGATATCTACAGCTAAACCTTTCTCAGGATCAGTAGGGTCTGCTCCTTTATCAATTCTTAATTCACAAGGGATATAAGGAAAATTCTTTGATTTTATTTGAGCATTTTGACCAAAAATGGCTGTTACATTTTCTACAGTAGACTCACCAGAAAAAGAACCTGGTGTAATTCCGAAAGCTGCTACGTCTAGGCCAGCAGCCTCTTCTCTTTTGAAATTATTTATAAATCCATCACCCACATAGCCTGCATCCTGACAGCCCTCTACGTGAATATTCTTAATAAAAACCCGTCCTTGATCTATGGTATGTGGAGACATAGAAAAAGCTGAATGCCCATCTTTACAGGATATATTATCCAGATAAACTAAATCAATTTTTGGTTGATTATCAATCGTTAAAGGCAGATCTATGCCTCCTCGCTTATATATGGGAGCAGAACCAATAGGCCTAAATAGTTGAATTATATTTAAGCCCGATTCTAATCTTACAATAATACCACCTGTACCTTCTAAATTTCTGTAAATAATATTTTTACCTGCTTGCATTTGTACCAATCCATACCCAAAAGCGCCATTTAAATTATCTATATTTTCAATAATTCCTTTATTCGGTGCACCATATACCTTATTTATTAGATTGGATCTAGCCGCTGTTTTATTTGCTTTTTGATCTCCTTTTGCTCCGGGGAATATGCTTACAGTACTAAACTCTGGAGATAGCACAATAGATGATGGTTGCGTATATTGATCAATTATTATAAAGTTTGACAACTTAAAATTAGTGGCATTTCCTATTCGAATAACAGCACTTTTCTTAGTATTAGCACTCTTATTGTCGTACTTAAATTTAATAACAAACCGATCATCGGTACATCCAGATATTCTATTATCTGTTCCTAAACCCTGAAGACTAAAATTTGTCAGCGGTTTTTCTGAGCCACTTTGAGCTGAAAATATAGTTCCAGTACCATCCAATTCAAAAACAACTCCAGCTTCGACTTTAATATGTACGTTGCTCTTAAAAACAATTCCTCCTTCTACTTTATAGGTACCCGATTTAATTTTTAATACTCCACCAGACGTAGTGAGTTTATTTATTTCCTTTTGGATAAGATTATTAACAGCTTCTCCTTTTGAATAATTTACATCTGTTGCTTCTATTTCAGCAAATCCCTTTCCTTCATCAGGATTGAAATAAAAAGAATCATCTTCTTGAATTTGACCAAAACAACTAGTGGAAATAAGCAATAGTAATAATAGTAATACTCTCATAATTTCATGTTTTTTTCGATGTAGAATAATGACAAAGAAAAATGAAAGAATCGTATTTAATACTCATCTCAGTTCATAGAATGTACGTCTCAGTTCATAAAATACACATTTTGCAAAAAAGAAGTATTCTTATCCTCTTTAGATTCTTTGATAAGCTTAGCAATCATTCAATTGTTTGAGGTCCAATATCAAATTCTTACCCTCCCGACCATCAACAAGCCTGATCCAGTCATCTTCTGCCTATAATTAAGCTGTAAATGTTATGACTTGATTCTCTTCCTAAGATAGGAAACTACGATTTTAAAGAACTGACTCAAAAGCTCATCGACAGCTTGAAGGAAAATGAAAGCCCAGAATTAATCACAAAATTCTTATGCGGTATTTGCACACCAAAATTCACAACAATTAAGGCTAAGAGCATGCCTGGTTTTGGTAAACTTGAACGATACTGATATCAAGAGATATTAAATTGGGTAGAAAAGAAGTTAAAGGTCTAAAGGCACAAAATTCGGAAAATCCACTTAACTAAGTAAGGTTTTCTTAGGCTTTATCTATAAGTTCATTTTAACTTTGAGTGCACTTCGGTAAGAACGACCTACAGGCAATTCCTTTTCTTTAAGGTGAACTGTGTTTCCAGATATGGATTCAATTTTTGCCAAAGGAACGATGAACTGGCGATGTATGCGAATAAATCGATCTGATGGAAGGAGTTCTAATAAATGCGCAAGAGTTTCTCGGGTGACAAGTTTTCCTCCATCATGTCTGCAAATGGCATAATCACCAAAACTTTCGAAATAATCAATTTTATCTAAAGCTAAACGCACTATCTTTTTATCAACTTTCAAATTAATAATCTCTTCTGCAACGAATTTTGCGACAATTGATTCAGACTGTGCATCTTCCCTATCGTGATAACGATTTATGGCACGCGCCATTCGTTCTAAGGAAATTGGTTTCATCAGGTAATCAACCACATCTAAATCGAATGCTTCAACCGCATAATTTCGATAAGCCGTAGTGAAAATAAGAGCTGGCGCTTTGGTTAAAGACTTTAAAAACTGCAAACCATTCATCTGAGGCATTTCAATATCTGAAAAGATTAAGTCAACCTCATTCTCTCTAAGAAAACTCATAGCCGCAGGGGCAGAATTAAAGCACCCCACAATTTCCATTTCTGGGAAGTTCTCCAAATGCCTTTCGATTATGCGAATGGCAATGGGTTCATCATCTAGTAGAAGGCATTTTATTTTTCGCATAACTCTCTATTTAAAATCATCAATCTCAATTCCACTTCAAAATACCTTTCATCCTTTTTAATGGTCAGATTAAACTTATTGGGGTAAATCAATTCGAGGCGTTTTCTAAGATTCTCTAGACCAATTCCACCATGTCGTTTTGATTCCTCAGTATAGTTAATTGGATTTTTAATCCTAAAACAGAAATCTTCATCCAAATTAAGGCTTATAGAGATAACACTTGCCTCGTTATCCTTTCTATCAGTATACTTAAAAGCATTTTCTACCAAAGGCAAAAGCAGCAAAGGTGATATAAGCTCATGTATCAACTTACCTTTTTCTAAGTTGATATTCAAATCAATAGTATCTCCAAAACGACCTTTCTGAATAGCTGCATAATTCTCAACCAATTCAAGTTCCTTATAGATGGGTACAAATTCGCTACTGCAACCATATAAGGTGTAATCTAGAATTTCGGACAAGAGCATAATCATACGAGGAGTCTCTTCCGATTTCTCAAGACTCAAACCGTATATACTATTCAAAGAGTTGAATAAAAAATGAGGATTAACTTGGGCTTTTAGCAAACTCAGTTCGGCTTCTTTTAATCGCAATTCAGTCTCTATCTTTATTTTATCTTGTTGTTCCCTTAAATTTTGTTCCTTTAAACTTCGTTGAAGTTGGCGATAGGCAACCCCAACAAGAATAATAAAAAACAAACCCACTTGCAGAAAACGCACATCGATTGTAGCTGGATCTATTCCCTCAAGTGAACAATTCCATACTAAAACAAGAAGTCCTGTTATAATCATTGTCTCTATACTTAGAGACAAAAATAACAAGTAGGCTAAGTACAACCAAAACCGAAAATAACGCTTTGTTAATAAATAGCGAGGTATTAAAAAATCGTTTAGAACACGAGTACAAGCATAAGCAAGAGGAACAAAACAAAGACAGAATATAAAAGCACTGTAATAGTCTTGGCTATACAATCTGAAAAAGATAGAAATAAAAAATAAAGCCATAGACCAAGTCAGAACTGATAATGCAGATCTCCTCCAGTCTCCAAAAACTATTTTAGCCAAATTTGATATTTTCTTCATAGCAGTTACGAAAATAGATATTTTAGTCTGAAGCTAAAACCTTTTACTTATGATATACGACAAACAAACCAAATTATAAGCTCAACGACAAATCAATCTTATTCACTTAATTAAAAATGCCTTTTACATACCTCACATACAAATATCAATAAAACAGAGACTTAAAACAGACCTTCATGATACCAGCTCTGCAATAAACACGATTGGCTTGATATAAAAAACGACTTAGCCTTATCTAAATGTCATTCAACTTAATTCCTGAACGGTTAAACGCAATAAATTTGAAAATAAATTAACAATCGATAGGTTTGATTTGTATTTTTGTTTAACCTAAACTTTATAAAACATGATCGATCTTTTCTTTCAGGGTGGTGTTTCATTCATGACAGTTGTCATGCTTACTGGAATTGCTGCTATTTTATGGTCTTTATTCTCATTAATTAAATTCATAAAAGTCGGTTTTATTACAAAACGACACCTTGATGCCATTTTATTCCTAGGTAGTCTAAGTTTTTTCATCGGTATTCTTGGACAAGGCATTGGTTTAACAGATGCTTTTGAATCCATTCAAGGTTTATCTAGTGTCTCACCAGCAGCAGTTGCTAGAGGAATAAGAGTTAGTATGATCGCTCCTTTAACAGGTGCCATCCTATTCTCAATCGCTGGGATATACTGGTTTATCTTACGATATTTAAATGCAAAAAAACAGGACAATTAGATCATTATGTTGATAAAAGTATAGTTATATCCAATAGCTATTTAAGATTTAATTTCAAAGCAACTGAATCTGTATAATGAAAAGTTACAAGATCTTACTTTCCTAATTATTTTACTTGGCTGAAGCTAAATTTTGGGTGCTATTCGCCCTATAGTGAAACCATTTATTTTTCAAGCAAACGGCAGAAGTTTTAGTGGGAAAATGAAGTTTAAAATTTTATCGTTAGTCAGAATTTTAGAACAATCCTTAACAACAAATTAAAATGAAAATAACACAAGCAATCTTAATAACCTTTCTATTTTTGACATTAAGCCAAATTGGCTTTACTCAAACACACTTTGACAAAGTAAAGTTGGACGAATACTTCAAAGTGCTTGAAGAAAATAATAAGTTTATGGGAAGCATTGCCGTTTCAAAAAACGGAGAAATTATTTATACAAAATCAATAGGACTTGCTGATGTTGAAAACAACGTGAAAGCATCTGAAAATACTAAATATAAAATTGGTTCAATTTCTAAATCCTTCACGGCAGTTTTAGTTTTAAAAGCAGTTGAAGAAAAAAAGTTAGATTTAAATCAAACTATTGACAAATGGTTTCCTACAATCACAAACGCAAAGAAAATAGCTGTAAAACAATTGCTAAGCCATAGAAGTGGAATACACAACTTTACAAATGACTCTGACTACGTGACTTGGAATACGCAACCAAAGACTGAAAAAGAAATGGTTGAAATAATTGAAAAAGGCGGTAGCGATTTTGATCCAGACAGCAAAGCAGAATACAGCAATTCAAATTTTGTACTGTTGACTTACATTCTTGAAAAGACTTTTATAAAATCGTATTCAGAATTGTTGCAAGAACACATTGTTAAACCAATTGGTTTGACAAACACTTATGTTTTTGGAAAAATCAATACAAGCAATAACGAATGTAAATCATACAGATTTGTTGGTTCCTGGAAAGAACAACCCGAAACAGACTTTACAATTCCGTTAGGTGCAGGTGCTATTACGTCTACACCAAGCGACTTGACAAAATTTGCTAACGCTTTGTTTGGTGGACAACTTTTGACTACTGAAAGTCTTGAAATAATGAAAACCGTACAAGAAGGTTACGGAAGTGGGTTGTTTCAAATTCCTTTTTACGATAGTGTTGGCTTCGGCCACACAGGCGGAATAGACGGTTTTAGTTCTGCATATTCTCACTTTCCTGACGACAATATTTCGTATGCCTTAACTTCAAACGGAATAAATACAAATAACAACGATATTTCTATCGCGGTTTTAAGTGCAGTTTACGACAAACCATACGAAATTCCGGTATTCACAACTTACAACTTGACTTCGGAAGACTTAGATAAATATTTGGGCGTTTACACTTCTAACGAAATCCCTTTGAAAATTATAACCACAAAAGACGGAAACACTTTAATTGCACAAGGAACAGGACAACCAGCATTTCCACTTGAAGCAACAGATAAAGACAAATTTAAGGTTGACCAAGTAGGAGCAAAATTTGAATTTAATCCAACAGAAAAAACAATGATATTATTTCATGATGGCAGGCGAATTAAATTTACGAAAGAATAAAAATAGCACCCAACTACGGTTATGAACTATATCTTGCCTTGATCCGACGTACGTTACTTGCCATTTAATATTCAAATCAAATTATATGAAACATTTACTCCTTATATTTTTAACAATATGTTCTTTTATTTCATCTGAGACTAAAATATATTCTCAAAATATAGATACACAAACATCTGAATTAAATGCCTGGATCGATTCTACATTTACAGAAGCATTGAATTCTGTTCATATTGCAGGGGCTTCCATTGTTTTAATGCAGGGAGATTCTATTCTTCATATGAACGGTTATGGAGTACAAAATATTGAATCCAATATTCCTGTGGGTAGTAGCTCTTCTATATTTGGAATAGCCTCTATTTCAAAAACTTTTGTGGGTACAGCAATTATGCAATTAGTTGAGGATGGACAGTTAGAACTTGATCGTGATGTTAATAATTATCTCAAAACATTTCAACTTAGGTATAAATTCAACGATTCAATTACTGTAAAACATCTTTTAACGCATACGGCTGGTTTTGATGAACGCAATATTGGCACTGCAGTTCGGACTGAGAAAGATGTAATTTCCTTATCTCGATATTTAAAAAAAAGAATGCCACCACAAATAAGACCAGCTGGTGAAGTCATAACCTACTCCAATCATGGTTATGCCTTACTGGGGCTTATTGTTGAAGAAGTATCCGGATTGCCTTTTCATGAGTACGTCAGAAAAAAGATTTTGCAACCATTAGAAATGAATTATAGTGGTTATAGAAGCCAAGCCGAACTCAAAGAAAACTACGTTACCAGTTACTTGCAAAAGGATGAGCAATTAATCCCATACAAACCTAATTTTCAACTCTATTATCCCGCAGGTTCAATGAGCTCAACAGCATCAGACATGGGACACTATATATCTATGTTCCTGAATAATGGCCATTTTAAAGGAATTCAAATTTTAGATTCCTCAACGGTAGTTAAAATGCATCAAACAGCATTTAGACAATATGAAAAATCTGAGAATGGATGGCTTTTAGGTTTTTATGAATCGCAATGGAATGGAATAAGACTGGTAAGACACGCTGGTGCTATTCAGGGTTTTGTTAGTGAATTAATATTGATTCCTGAAAAAAACATAGGTTTCTTTATTTGTGCTAATTCTTCGAGTATGCCAAATAGTAATAGTCGAGTATTTATTGACAAATTTATTTATGATCTACTACCACGCCTTATGCCAGGTAGTATTGTCGAAAAAGAAAGGACAAAAGTATCAACTAAGATAGGTTCTGTAGATGAACCGTTGGAGATGTTCACCGGTAAGTATAGGTCTACTAGATATGCACATACAACTTTAGGTAAATTGGCTACTTTGATAGGATTTTCTCTCGAGATAGAGATTGTATCAAATGATAGTACACTTGAGGTAGTAGAATGGAACGATAAACTTGTTCCTATCTCCGATTTAACATTTCATTCAAAATATGACAGATACTTAGCTTTTGGCAGAAATACGAAAGGAGAAATTTCTTATTTCTTTGTTGACACCTTTTCATTTAATAAATTAAAGTGGTATGAGCCTGTTAAATTTCAGATTTATTGGATGGGTGGTATTATCCTAATTTTGTTAATTTTTATAATTACCAGTGTAGTGCGTAAACTATTTGTGCGCAAAAGAAATAGTCATTTGCTTAAAAAAATTAATTTTTCGCTTGCCTCTTTAATCGTTCTTTTCCTTGCAATGCTTGCTTTTGTTTTAATAAAGACAGATCCCCAAGAATTTTTCTATGGTATACCTTTGCTCATTAAAATGGCATTAGTATTGCCTTTTTTAATTATTCCATTGGAATTTGTTTCAGTATACTTATTGATAAAAGCCTTTAGATATAAGGAGCTGAAAACTTTAGGTTTAATTTATCAATCTGTAATTCTTGTTGCAGCTTTGCTTTTTATTCCTTGGTTGATGTATTACAATTTAATTGGATTTAATTATTAAGAAATGGGAATAATACCCAACAATATCTTACAGAGCGTTATGCCCAAGTAGAGCTGGTGTTTGAGAATTTTGAAAGGGGGTTCTTTTCTTAAAATCTCAAGCCAATCATGCTCCGATTGTAAGCAAGCTGTAAAAGTCAGGCTATGACTTATTTCTAATTGGGTCTGATATCAGAACTGGATGTAGACAATGCCACAAGTCACAGACTTGCGGTAGGTGGGGGGACAATGCCGCCGGAACTCTATGGGTATTTAATTGTTTTGTTTTTATTCAGTCAAGATAGTTTTAAAAGCAGTTGTCTTAACCTCAAAGTATGTTGTTTTCATATGATCTTCTGCTAAATAACAACTTCCAGGAAGCCGAAATCTTACTATTTCTTGTCCATCTATAACTTGGGAGTTTAGAATGAAACAAGTTTCTAAATATCCTGGTTTTTCTATTGTGTTGGTTATTTTAGCTAATAAATTTTCTTCGTTATATACATGTTCTCCACCTAAAATTTCGTTTTTGTCTGTTATATATCCGCTCATTTTACTTGTAACTTTTATATTTTCCGCAGATTTTAAGTCAATTTTCTGTTTAAGATTTTCGTATTCTGTCGATGTTTGTATCAAAAAATAAGTGCGTTTATCAGCTTCCCAATTTTCTTGCATGTTAGGGTTTTTGTATTCTCCGCCTAATCTTTCATATAGGAATACATAGTATTTTTGTCCGCTATTTAATATTGTTGCAAATTGAATCCATTTGAAATTTTGTGAAATATGACTAACCCAATCGGATGGACAATCTCTATCGTTTATTACGTTTTTATTTTCAATCCATTTTCCTGTCTCTTTATTTTGTGCCCAACCAGTCGCTTCAGTCAATTTTTCAGATTTTGAGCTAAATTGAACGGTTACTTTATTCTCTCTACTCTGAGCAATGGATAAAATGGTCGATAATATCAGTAAAGATGTGGTTAATAGTAAATTTTTAATTTTCATAATTTATCACTTTAATATTGAATACTAATTATGCTAGTTTTGTCTTTTAAGATTGTGACTAAGGTCAAATTTTAAATTTCTTATTCCCTTTAAAATCTATCGTTAGCTTAAGAATTTAATCTTGTTAATTCTGCGAGATGTGGGGAATGCCATATAAGGTAAAAGTATTTTATCTTTTCGTTTTTTAAAATTAATAAAACATTATTTAGAACACTGATTTTTTCTTCTCAAAATAGTTCCGAATAAAGGATAAACAGAGTTGTACAATGCCGCCGCAAAATTCAAATTTAGTTTCTTAAAATCTAAAACTCGTCAGGCTCTGACTTATTTCTAATGGGTCCTGATATCAGGATTGTATGTAGCCATTACTACAAGTCGTGTATTTGCAGTAGGTGTAGACGCATTGTAAGTTACACGAAGGGCATCACTTCTGGAAAAGTAGTGCATTGCAAGTACTGAAAGGGTATCACTTTTGGAAAAGTAGTGCATTGCAAGTACCGAAAGGGTATCACTTCTGTAAAAATAAGGCATCGTGGATGTAGAGAAACACCTAGTCTACTGCAAGTTTAGCTCGTGATTTTTTTAGTTACCCACTTTTTACTCCGCAATATCCAGATTCCCTTTATTATCCTTAAAGAAAGAATTTTTGGTGTTTCGCAAGCCGTCGTAGCTTTCCAAAAGTCCCTTAACGCTGCCAACCAATACTTTTGCTTCCACCATAATCGGAATTCGGTTGTCGTCATTGCTTAGCCATACGGTCATGTCTTCGCCGCCATTAAACATGGTGCCTTCCACCAAAAGGGGAGAGAATTTGAGGCATTCGAAACGTTCGCCCGAATTTGCTTTGATGGTTTCCAATCCAAGATATCGGATGTACAGGGAGTGAACTTCGTTATCAACCAACATCGAAAGAGGGATTTTGTCACCTTTCTTGTATTTCGAAAAATCGATATTCCGCACATAGTAAGCCACCGATAAAATATCGAAAGTACAAGGCTTATTGCTTAGGGTATCCAGCTTGACTGGCTTGTCTCTTTTCTGAATTTTAGAGGTGATTTGATTTTTTCCGTAATCGAACCAGTACTCATGATGCGCATCGTATTTGGCCTCATGTGTTCGCCTGTCGAAGTAGATGGGAGCAAGAGTTTTAATATCGGTATAGCAGGTTAAGGTATCTCTAAGTTTAAAGAACCAGTCAAATGCTTTTGTATTTCGGCCTTCTCCTTTTATTTTATAAACCTCTTTGTTTTGAAATTGATCCGTTTCAACCGACAGCTCTACTTCACCGGCAGCCACCCAAATAAATCCCCAGTTGTAGTATCCTCTAAATACTAATTTTTCACCCGATTGAAAGGCGAAATTTTTTACCACACATTGTGCATTCGTACCAAATGTTCCCATCAGCAAAAGCAGAACCATAAATGTTCTTCTTGAAAAAATACGATACTTAAGTGAGGCTAAAAATTTCATTCGTGAATTTTCTTGATACTTACTACTTGTTCCTTAATCCTTGTCCCTTAACTTTTTACTTGTTCCTTAATCCTTGTTCCTTGAAACTTGTCCCTTATTCCTTGTCCTTGACCCTTGTTATTCCTTGAAACTTGTCACTTGTCCCTTACTTCTTAACCTTACCAATCTTATTTTCGATAGATTCTACTTTGCTTGTTAGGCGATTGTGTTTGTTTTTTTGAATGTCCATTGTTAGGGTGCAATAAACACGATCCGAGTCTTTCTCTAAAACTTCGTAGCAGCTATTTACAAGCGCTAAAGCTTCCGGTAACTCATCAGTCTCAATCAGTGTTCCCATTGCTGTTAGCTGGTAGTTAATACCGCTTTCGCGGATCAGCCCAATAACCTTACTAACTTGTTTGCTTACGCTATCCCCTTTGTCGGTTGGGAAAATAGCAAATTCCATAAGTACTGACATATCTAGTTGTTCTTTTTGGTTCTTGTTTTCTTCTTATTTTTTTCAGCATCTTTCAGCAATGCTTTTTTTAGCTCCTTTTCTCGTTTGATTTCAAGATCAATTAAATGCTGATTGAAATTAACTTCTGGTCCACCTTCCGGAATAAAAATTCGATCTTCAACATCCCAGTACGAACGAACTTTAATTTCTTTTCTGAAATAGTGAACCATTTCCGGCTGGAGTCCTTCTTTGTAGTTACCCGTGTCCCATTTCCCGTTGTCATTCTCATCAACTACTAGTTTTATCATATAGGTCTCGGGATCTAAATAATCAAATATAACCGTCTGGTCGGAATAAATCTTTTTTGTTTGAACAACGGTTTCACTCTTACTAAATTTTAAGAGTCGAACGAGTGTTGGCTTTTTTACATTGCTTACATTCAGTAATATTCTTCCGTAATATTCTTGCTCTCGGGTTTTAATTTTCCCTGTGTATTTATCGCTGTATAATCCGTATATATTGAGAAATGCGGTGGAATCAAACTCTACTTTATATTGAGTATCCGATTTCCAATCAATTTTCACATGATAACGAAGAAGGTTAGCTGAATCTTGTTCCATCGTATACTCAATGGGTATTTGAATGGTGTCCTGCAGTTGATAAAAGTGAATGCTATCGGTATTCATTTTGGCAAGAGGCTCATTAAAATCAAGAAGAACATCCTTATTTAAATCCTGAGAACTACTGGTTTTTAAACTAAAGCCATACATCGGAATTTTGATTTGTATCTGATTCTTTTTGTGTTTCGAGACCTTTGCTTTTTTAGGATCCTTATAGTTTAACTTTAGTGTATCGATAAAATTTGTTAGTTGTCCTAGCGAGTCTGTTTTTAAGTATTCCAGCTTGGCCAGCAGAGTATCTCTCATGTAGATCGTCGAATCAGTAATCCAGTAGGAAAGAGTGTCATTTGTTCTGTTTTTTTCAAGCAGAAACCAATCCGGATTTTCATCCACATCAATAAAATCGATTGTCAGACTATCAGTTCTTTTCGAATTAAATTCGAAATACACTTTTTCTCTGCGATCTCTTTTGTAGGTGGTGAGGTATTGAAGCGGATTTTCTTCATCAAACATTCTAATGTAAATATTTGTAGGTTCCGTTGTCATTACCTGTCGCACAGCTACAGAATCAGCAGTAATGCTGTCCAATTGTTCAAAAGTGTGAATCGATGGGGTAATTAGGTCATCGTTAAAACCAATCATTTCGCCCGGACCATTGTAAAAGAAATCTCGGTTTCCATCAACAATTGAAAATAGTTTGTAGTCTCCCGGACTCAGATTATTTAGTTGAAAATAACCTGCAGAATCAGTTTTGGCAACATAACTTGGAATTACCGAGTAGGGAACAGAATCATTCGTATTTAAATAAGCCATTACCATCGCCTTTTCAACGGGTAACTGATTGAAGGAATTATCTAATTTCCCTTTAATGCTTAGTGAATCCAGAAGATCGCCGGTTGAGAAAACAAATTGATATTCTCCCAAAGGATTTCCTTCATTATTATCGGCAATACCTTTCCCAAAATCGAGGGTATAGGTTGTGTTTTCGCGAAGTTTCTCCTCTAATTTCACATAAATAGAGCGACCTTTTAATTTTACCAAAGGTTTCTTTTTTAGTGGTGGCGAAATTGTGAAATTTTCACTTATCTCTTTAAATTGAACAAATTCATCAAAGAAAATTTCTACTTTTCCACCTTTAAAATTTGTTGAGAAATTAAGGGGTTTTGTAAGTGTAACCTTAGGCGCAGTGTAATCAAGTGGTCCTCCAGTAGGTATTCCTCTTCGGGCACAAGCATATAGTAAAGTTGAAACTGCAAATCCTAGAAGGATCTTAAAAGCTAATTTTTTCAAGTGGATCGGTTTTGATAATTGATTATTGACAACAAAATTACAAAGAATCAAAACAAAAATAAGTTAATAAAACTAAAATGGATGACTCCTTGCTATTTTCCGTGTTAAAAAGAAATAAATTTCTTGAAACTGCAGCAAATACTCACTTCGATTTTGTGATGTTGAATGTTGGTGTAAAGGAGGTATTGTTTGCTCTTTTGGCTATTTCTAAAGGATATAAATGTGCTGTTTTAGCTGCAAACGATTTTCAAGAATTTTTACACCCAATTGTTGATGCTTCAGCGAGCAACAGCTCATTAGTCCTTGCATTTCGAAATCAATTTCCTCATTTAATTTTGCCCGATGAATATTTGAATGTAAAACGAAATACTTCGAAATGGAAAAAAATGCTTCCCGGAAGTGTGCGCGATAAGGACATTGCTAAATATGAATCAGCTCTTACAACAGAAGAGGAAGATGCTGTTTATATCGATAAGGAATTTAAAATCTCAACAAATCGTTTGCTGCTTTCGCTGATAAAAAGTGCCGTTCAACAAGGTGCCGTGGTTTTAAATCATGTAGATTGGGAAGTACAAAGCAAGACCGAACTTGTGCTCAGCGATAAGTTCAATCCAAATTCTAACTCGCATAGCCTAAACTATAATTCATTGCTCTCTTTTTCAGAGATAAAGGAAACAGAACGAAAGAAAGAGATTCATTTCTACCTGAGTAAAAAAGGCCTGTTTTTAAAAAGAAGTTTAAAGTTCATGATCGATGGGGTTTTGGTGAGAATGGTACGGTATCAGGATTACTTTTTGATTGTTTGTGATTCTCAGACAAACAACCAACTATTTGTTCGAGAGCTTATTCAGGAAATAAACCGATTGGTGAAATGGGACGATGAATTTAGTGAAGATGACATCATCAGTTCAAAAATAGTGGAGACAACTGGTACTGATTCATTAATAAATCAATTGGAAACGCTTGCTGAAATTGTTAAAAATAAGCTTTCAATGTCATCGTCTCAACTGCTTAAACAAATAGCTTCAATTCCCGTTTTTGATGGTAATTTTGAAGGGAAAACGGAAATACAGCAACTAATCGAATTTGGAGATTACCGTTTCGATGAGGCAAAACAAACAGGAGTGCATCCAACTCCGTTCAAAAATATGTTTTACCGATTTGGTTCCGAAATAGAAGAGCTTACCGAAAAAGCATACGAATTAAGACCTGAATTCGGACCCGGAAATGATTTGTGGGTTTATGTGCAATTTTGGTATTTGTATCAAAATGAGATGATTTGTACAAAAGAAGATTACATTTCACGAATTCGGGGAGAAAAACCGATAATAGATTCAGACTTAGTTGCTTCAGACGATGACATTCAAAAATATTTTGATTTGTGTGCGGGTAAACATGTTAAGTAACACCATTATCCTTACCGTATACCAACATTTAGGTATTGTTAAATAAATACACACAAACTACTTTTGAACCGTAATCTTACTATCATTTTGATTTGTACATGAACGGTTTCAGAAAAATAAAAATAGCAGTTTTAAGTATATTATTTCCAGCAATGATATTGTTGGCAAGTAATACTGTTTTTAATTGGCACGTTCATAAACAAGCTGACGGAACTGTAATGGTTCACGCTCACCCTTATCAAAAATCGGGGAGCACCAATGGTACTGCAAATCATCATCATTCTTCTCACGAATGTTTTTCACTGCATCAAATAACAGGCTTCCTGTTTGCGCTCGCTTCGATATTCTATTTGGCAGGCTTAATTGGGAAAGCTTTTAAGATCACTAATCTCTATCATCTTTTTGTAAAAGGAGGAGTTCTGGATACTCTTCTACCAAAGCGGGCCCCGCCTGCCTTCTCGTAATCCCTTTATTATCACCTGAAAAGGTTCTCTTCAAATTAGAATGTATTATTGTTTCCTGGTACTAGTTGATAGTAGTAGGGAGTGATATGTATATCAACAAACATCAAAAAAACACATCTGACTATGAGGTTATTAACTCATTTATCTGTTAGCATTGCTATGCTAATTGGTCTTGCATTTTCTGTTTCGGCCGAAAATATTACTTCCAGCGTAAAGGGAATAGTTATTGACAGCAATAGTAAGCAACCCATTCCTTATGCAAGTGTTGCTCTCGAAGGATCGAGTATGGGAGCGGTAACAAATTTCGACGGCGAATTTGTAATCGAAAATGTTCCTATTGGACACTATCATATAATTGCTACTTGTGTGGGATACAAATTGGACAAGAAAGAATTGGAACTAAAGGGTGGAAAGAACTCTGTTCTCGAATTTAAAATAGCCGAAGATTTTATCGGATTGGATCAGGTGGTAGTTACTGCCGACCGAAACAAAATTCAGCGCAAAGATGCTCCGGTTGTTGTGAATTCGATATCTACCAAATTATTGGAACAAACTTCGGCTATCACTTTAGCTGATGGCTTGGTTTTCTCACCCGGTTTGCGGGTTGAGAATGATTGCGGAAATTGTGGCTTTTCACAAGTAAGAATGAATGGACTGGAAGGACCATACACTCAGATCTTGATTAATAGTAGGGCTATTTTTAGTGGCTTGGCCGGCGTTTATGGTTTGGAACACATTCCTGCCAGTATGATTCAACGGGTTGAGGTTGTGCGTGGCGGAGGTTCTGCTCTTTTTGGAGGAAATGCAATTGCCGGAACAATTAATATCATTACAAAAGATCCGATTACCAACTCATTTAAGGCAGGTGTAAAATACGGAGCCGTAGGATTTGGGACAAAGGGTAGTGGAAGCAGTGCGAGGGACATTACTGCAGATTTTAACGCATCCGTTGTATCCGAAGATCACAAAAGTGGAATATTTATTTTTGGTATGAACCGTCAGCGGGATGCTTGGGATGCTAATAATGATGGCTATTCCGAATTGGTTGAAATGGAGAATTTAAGTGCCGGTTTGCGTGCCTATCATCGGGTTTCCGATTTGGCTAAATTGACTATTGAATACCATGTAGTTGATGAGTACAGAAGGGGTGGAGATCAGTTGAACGTGAAAGCGCATGAAGCAACAGTTGCCGAAGAGGTGAGTCATCGTATTAATTCAGGAGGATTGTCCTGGGATCAATTCTTTAGTCAAGAACGAATCAGTAAGCTGTCAATTTATGCATCAGGACAAAGCATCGACAGAAACAGTTATTATGGTGCCGCCACTACTCTAGATGAAAACGGTATTGAGTTATCTACACCACTTCCAGATTATGGCGCTTACGGTCAAACCGATGATTTGGCCATTTCAACTGGCGTACAGTTCTTCACAAAAGCTAATAACTTACTGTTCGCTCCTGCGGATATCACGCTTGGCGTAGAGAATGTTTACAACAGTCTGAAAGATAATAAATTGGGCTATTACGATTTTACAAGCAGTGAGTTTGTGGAGACAACCAATATTGCCGATCAAACATCGAATACTCTAGGTGCTTTTGCTCAAAGTAAATGGGACCTGGGTGCCGTTAAATTCCTTTTGGGCGTAAGAATGGATTCTTATAAGATCGAAAACTCTGCTGATGGCTCTAATTATTCAAATACAGTATTTAGTCCAAGGACTAATGTATTAGTAAACATCACTGAAGCTGCTCAGTTTCGCATGAGCTATGCAAGAGGTTTTAGAGCGCCGCAAATTTTCGATGAGGATTTGCACATCGAAGCTTCTACAGCCAGAAGAATTACTCACGAATTGGCTGATGATTTAACCGAGGAAACCTCTAATAGTTACACTGCATCATGGGATTACTCCAAATCTTTTGGGAAAATGCAGGCTTACTTCCTTGCCGAAGGATTCTATACCCAATTAATAAATCCATTTTTTAATGAGTTTAGTGATGTTGATGAGGCTGGAAATATGGTCATGATTCGAAAAAATGCCAATGGAGCAGTTGTTAAGGGAATGAATTTTGAGTTCAAGTTAGCTCCTTCTTATAAGCTCGATTTCCAGATGGGAATGACGATTCAATCGAGCAAATATGACGACGCTGTTGATCAGGGAAATGATGCTGATAAGCTAAGTACAACTACCGATGAAATATTAAGAACACCGCATCATTACGGGTATTTTGCCATGAACTGGAAACCTCTTCATGAATTTACAGCAACTCTGTCTGGTTCGTACACAGGTCCAATGACCTTGGTTCATTTAGGAGCAGGTTTAGATGATGGTGGCAATAAAATTGTGGGTGCATTGGATCAATATGGAAACGAGATTCCGGAAAGTTTAGTAAAGACAACTGACTTTATGGATTTGGGAGTTAATATTTCCTATCATTTTGACCTGGGAAAAGATGTTAAGTTACAGTTCGATTTAGGCGTAAAAAATATTTTCAATTCTTTTCAGGATGATTTTGATTACGGATCTGCCCGCGATGCAGGTTATGTATACGGTCCTTTAAACCCACGAACAATTTATTTGGGTGTGAAATTGGGAAACATATTGTAGAAAAAATCTACGTCATAAAAAATAAGCAGTAGGCTTAGTTTTAAAACGGGGCGCATTCTTTAACAGAATGTTAGCCCCATTATTTTTGTTAAGTATTTGTAATATTCAGTTTTTGGTTTACTTATTGCTACTGTTACCAAATCATTGTATTTAATTTCTCAATGCATTGTGTTCATTTTATTATTGATGAGTAGTATGTGTTCAAACTAATATGAATCAGAGAATACTATTTAAAAAAAAGATAAGTAAATTTGTGCGAATTAAATAAGTAGATTTTTTATGGCTGAGAGTATAGGGAACGGTAAAAAAGACAACATTTATATTGGAGTGTTGGCATCTTTAGGAGTAATTCTTGTGATTGTAGCAGTAATGTATTACATGGAGCATCGAGATAATAAACGCTATATATCTGAAATTACTACTGAGAAAGTAAATTTGGAAAATGAATTGAAATTGCTTTCCCAGGATTACGATTCTTTACAAACAAGTAATGATACCTTGAATGTTCAGCTAAAAATGGAACAGGAAAAGATTTCAGAGCTTTTAGAGAGAATGAAAGTTTTTAGAAACAATTCTTATTTCGAAATCAATAAATACAAAAGGGAATTAGGAACACTAAAAGGAGTTCTAAGAGATTATATTGTTCAAATTGATTCCTTAAATACGCGTAACCAGTTGTTAACGGCAGAAAATCAAAGGGTTAAAAAACAAATCGATTGGGTGAAAAACCGTAATACTAAACTGGAGGAATCAAGCGAATCGATGAAGGAGGTGATCAGTAAGGCGGCTACTCTTTCTCTTACAGACCTTACCTGTACACCAATAAATAGAAAAGGCAAGGAGGTGAAAAAGATTTCCAAAACAGAGAAATTAGTAGCCAATTTTACCCTGCAAAAGAATATAACTGCATCTACAGGAGTAAAAGAAATATTTATTCGCATTGCCCGGCCAGATGAAATTGTATTGGGAAATCCGCAAAATCTTTTATTCGATTATGAGAATACGAAATTAAGCTATACTGCTAAACGTGAAGTTGAGTATGAAGGCCAACAACTTGAAGTTGCCATATTTTGGGATAACGATGGAAGTCTTATTGAGGGAGAATATAAAGTGGATGTTTTTGCAGAAGGAAACCATATTGGTTCAGTTAAATTTTTGCTGAAATAATTGATGAAAATATAGGAATGAAAAAACCATCCTTTGCGGGATGGTTTTTTTTGTATTTTGTAATTTCCTTTCAGTAAAATGATTAATTGAAAATTGTTCTCGATCCAAATGCTCTAAAGCCTATTAATATTGAAACACAACCACTTTCAACTTTGTTCTTTTGTTGATCTTCAGGTATCACTATACGAATTATAAAGTCATCTGTGTTTTCAACCATAAAGTCCCAAAGGTTGGTGTGATCTTCTTCCGAATTGTCATACAATAAGTTGTAATCAGTATCAAATAGCTGAAATTGAATTTTTCCAAGATTGTTTTCACCTTCAACTAGAATTCGATATTCCTGATCCTTATAAAAGGTAAGTTGCAATTCAGCTGTTTCACCTTCTGAAAGAACCGCATTATTGATCTGTCCGTTAAATGTGTAGGGTGTAAGTTGAGGAATACATTCATTTTTGGTGTATTCGTTACACTGCGCAAACAAAATAGCTGGCAATGCAGTCAAGTAAAATATAATTAAAATGGTTTTTATAGTCGTTTTCATTCTATCATTTTAAATTCACTAAAAACCTATAATTGAGTAATGGTTTCTCTTATTTTGTTGTTAATTTCTTTTATTTCTTTCAAGGTTTGATTTGAAGCAGTTAATGTAACTTGATTTTTAATTATCGTCTTACCATTTTTTGTTTTAATTTTTGTAGCTGTCCCTTTCGTTTGAGATATTTCCTGAAATTTTGCGTCCAGTCTCTTTAAATCTGGAAGAATCTGATTTATTTTATAATTGTCTCGGTACTGATTTAGTAAGCCAATTAAATTTTTCACAGAATGTTTTTGCTGTGTAATCAAATTAACCATTTCTTTTTGAGGATTTTTTAAATCTACAATATTTGTGGCCAAATACAAGGTCTCAACCCATCCACCAAAAATAATTAAAGCGGCAACCCCACCTCTTTGGTTTTCTTTCAGATAACTGTCTGATTTTGTAAACGTATCGGTAATGATATTGAGTAAGGAATCTTGGTTTTCAATATTCGCTTCCATTCTTCGAGCTGTAATTTTTTCCTGCTCTTCAGGAATCCCTAATTCACGGGTGAATTTCTTGATTATGGCTAAATATCTTGCAGCATCCTGAAACTGGTTATAAATTCGAATGTAACTTAAATCGGCACCATAAATTCCAATGTTGATGGCAATATCAGCTTGAGATAAATAATTATCAGCATTACTAACAGAATTCATCAAGTCTCGTTGGTATGGCAGATCCATTTTTTTAATGATTTCCGTTACTTCAAGAGGACTTGGAACATTGTAAAACAATGTTTTAACCGATTTTAATTTTTGTTGCTGTGGCGCTTCAACCTCAGTTTGTTTTTCGACAGATGGTTTCTTATTTTGACAACCAAAAGTTAGTAACGATGTGGTGAAAAAAAGAATGAAACAGCTTATTTTGATAGATGTTTTAAACATAGATTTATTGTTTTCTCTTAGGTTTTAAGATGTAATAAACTTAAAGTTATACTTTTAGGTATAGAATGCAAACAAAAAAGAAATATATACTCTAATTGGAAAAAAACTCCTGAAATGGAGGAACAAAAGAGATTTGTAGACGTAGAAGTGCAGTTGAAACCGCTAGAACTAAACGATTGTAACAGCTTTTTCACTAGCTTCTATCGCCTAAAAAATGGCAATAACTCACTACCTAATTATACTTCATGCAAGACTGATTTTGTTTTTATTAAGGAAACCAGTTGTCATTTATACAATTCTTCATTTCTTAAATTAGCCGGTTTAAACGAGTACTTTTAACTCACTATTCGCGCTAAACTTCTGGTTTGGATAGTCAAGATTTGTAAGTAGATTTAGGCCTGGTTTCTTACCGATTTCAATACTTCCAAATTCTTTTTCAATCTGTAAATGTTTTGCTCCGTTAATTGTTCCCCATTTAATTAATTCCCAGAAAGTGAATTCTGGAAGAAGTCCTTGCAGAGCTTTTAACTCATCAAAAACTGATAGCTTCAAATGTGTTCCAAGAGATCCTGTTCCAACACAATATCTATTCATTTCACTCTCCAAAGGCTTAAAATCTGTTCTGTTTTCAAGGATCAGTCGATTAAGTAGAATGGATTCTTCCCTTTTAAACTGTGCCCCAATGGAAGGTATTTGGAGTGACGAACTACGCAGGGATAAATTTATATCTGAAAAAGTAATTCTAGACTTTTGCTTCTGTTCAACGAGAGTATTTTTAAAATAAAAGTCAACGGCCGCAACAGTTCCATATGCTTCTAATTGATTAATTCCTCTCTGTATGGTTTCAGGAGTTGTTGGTTTATGCAATAGGTTCTCTCTAAGGGCAGAACCAAAGTTAGCATGCAAACAGTTTTCAAAATCCTTTTTAGAAAAGGAGGAAAAATTTAGTAATGTAAATACATCAATAAAACCAGGAACGATTAAGCCACTGTAGAATTCGAGATTCTGAATTTCTTTAATTTCGCCTTTGGTATCTATAATATCAACGATATAGTTTTTCTCATCAAGAACAATAATTCCATTTTTTAATGGAGTAGAGCTAACAGGAAAAATATAGTTTGCAGCTATTTTTCTCATCGCCTTCTAAGTTGCATTTGTTCCTCCTCCTTTAATTCTTTCATTACTTGTAAAGAATCAGGTCTTATTTGCGGATTAAAAATCATAATGTCTTTAATTTCGAAATGTTGCGTAAAGTCAACAAGGTCGTTTTCTCCGGTAAATAAATTGCCACGTAATTCAGTATAGGTGGAATCCGGATATTCCATTATTAATTCATAGGTGTTGAATTTCATGTCTTGGGCAATCGGTTGTGGCCTGAAACTAACAATCTGCTCTTCTCCTAAACTATCTTTTTTCCAAAAATAGGCTTCTATTTTAGGATTGTCGGTCTGATCATCTTTAAATATTTTAATGGAAGCTTTAAGAGTGTAGATTCCTTGTTCCTTAATTGGAATAGCAAATTCAAGGTTATTTTTAGCTCTTTCAGTCACTCTCCAATTTTGTTTTTTCTTCCAAAGATTCACTGTATCCAGTTCCAGTCGTTTATTCTTAATTTCAATGTGATATTTTGTTTCAAGATGGTTTAACGAATCGATAATAACATCATAAATTTGGGTGAATTTATTAGTGTCGTAAGAGTAATATGATATGCATGAGTCGAACTGTTCGCGTGTAATATTGTATTTCTTGTATATCGAATTGTAATAATAGCTTGGTCGATAATTATCACCCGACCGATATATATTCTGGGAGCTTAATGTGCCATCAATAATATGAATATCAATAAGCATCTTAGTGAATTGATCTTCATTAAGTGGTGGAGTGTTCTTTTTGTTGTCTTTGCAGGAAATTAAAAATGTGAATCCACAGCAAATAAAGAAAATTAGTAGTTTATTCATGAAATTTTTTCTTGTTTATCTGGTAGCAAAGATAATAAATCGAATAGAATGTAGTAGTTTGTTTTTAGCTGAGACTTTTAATCTTTTTATACAATTCCGAAGCAAAAACAAAATTATTTAATTCAGTATTATCAGTATTAAAAATTTCGTCTTTATTTCCTTCCCAAGCCTTGTACCCATTGCTTATAAAAATGATCTTTTCACCATTTTCTATAACCGAATTCATATCGTGAGTATTAATAATGGTAGTCATATTGTACTCTTTTGTAATTTCGTGAATCAAATTATCAATTACAATTGCGGTTACGGGATCTAAACCAGAATTAGGTTCATCACAGAATAGGTATTTTGGATTAAGAGCAATTGCTCTTGCGATTGCTACACGCTTTTGCATACCACCACTAATTTCGGCAGGAAACAAATGATTCGAATTTTGAATATTTACACGATCTAAACAAAAGTTTGCACGATTTATTTTTTCTTTTTCACTCAAATCTGAAAACATCTGCAATGGAAAAAGTACATTTTCTTCGACACTCATTGAATCAAATAATGCACCACCCTGAAAAACCATACCCATTTCTTTGCGAATTTCTTTTTTCGCTTTCAAATTCATCGATGTAAAATCTCTGTCATTGTAAAAGATGCTGCCTGAATCAACATCATGCAAACCAATAATGGATTTCAACAAAACTGTTTTACCAGAACCACTTTGTCCTATAATAAGATTGGTTTTGCCAGCTTCAAAAGTAATCGAGATATCATTTAATACCTGTAAGTTGGCAAAAGATTTATTGACATTATTTAGAGTGATCATTTTAAAAGGATTTGTGTGAGTATCACATTCGCGAGAAGAATAAGAATACTACTGTTTACAACTGCTTTTGTACTGGCTTTACCTACTTCCAGCGCGCCACCTTTTACATAGTATCCGTAGAAAGATGGTATTGCAGTAATAATAAACGCAAATACTGCTGTTTTTATCAGAGAATAGGTAATGTAATAAGGTACAAAAGCAAATTGCACACCATCAATATAATCAGTGAAATTAACGGTGCCTGATAAGTAACCAGCCAGTAAACCTCCTGTAATACCAACAAATACACTTAGCACATATAGAAAAGGATTAATAAATATTGCCGCTATAATTTTAGGTAAGACTAAATGATTCGCAGAATTCACACCCATAATCTCCAATGCATCAATTTGCTCAGTTACCCGCATCGAGCCAATTTCTGAAGCAATATTGGAGCCTACCTTTCCTGCTAATATTAAACCAACTATCGTTGATGAGAATTCAAGAATCATCGATTCTCTGGTTGTATAACCAACCAAATAATCAGGGAGTAATGGATTCTGCATATTATACGCAGTCTGTAAGGTTATTACAGCACCCATAAACAAAGATATAATTACAACAATTCCAATGGAATTGATTCCGAGTTTATCAATTTCACGTAATATTTGCGAAAATAAAGTCTTGCCTTTTTCTGGCTTTGAAAATACCAGTACAAGAAATCTAGAGAATTTACCTACGTTTTCAAACAGATTCATAGTTATTTTATTTACGATAAAATTACAAATTATTTGTTTAGCATCTTCTAGCTTAATTGTATCTATTGAATATTCTATTCTTTTTTGAATTGAGAAGGCTTTTCTGTATTTTAGAGTATAATTTTACTACTCTTGAATTCGAAGCTAAAAGTATGAGTTCAGATAAATATTTCCCAATGGATAAAAATAATTATTGTGTAATAATGGCTGGCGGCGTCGGTTCTCGATTTTGGCCTTTAAGTAAACACAAACAGCCCAAACAATTTCTTGATATTCTTGGAACAGGAAAAACTTTAATTCAGATGACCTTTGAACGCTTTGCTTCTATTTGTCCTGTTGAGAACTTTTTCATTGTTACCAATGCAAACTACAAAGATCTTGTATTGCAACAACTTCCTAATATTAAAGAGGATCAGGTTTTATTGGAACCAATTAGGCGAAATACGGCTCCATGCATTGCGTATGCCAATCATAAAATTCAGAAACGAAACCCAAAGGCATCGATTATTGTAACGCCTGCAGATCATTTAATATTAAATGAGACTAAGTTTTTAAGTGTTTTGTCTGAAGGAATTCAATTTGTGCAAGCTGGAAATCAATTATTAACCTTGGGGATACATCCTTCCAGACCAGAAACAGGTTATGGATATATTCAGGTTGCAAATAAAGCGGTTAAGGATTACACAAATGTTTATCCAGTAAAAACCTTTACGGAAAAACCACATCTGGAATTGGCTAAAATTTTTCAGGAATCAGGGGAGTTTTTCTGGAATTCGGGAATTTTTATTTGGAAATTGTCTGCGATTCAGGAGGAATTTAATAAGTATTTGCCAGATGTTAATGCATTATTTGAGAGTATCTTCGAAAAGTTGGATACTCCACAGGAGCAAGAGGTGATTGATGAAATTTATCCGGAATGTCAGAATATATCTATTGATTATGGAATTTTAGAGAAATCAGAAAATGTATTTGTTTACTGTTCTGAGTTTGGCTGGTCCGATCTAGGAACTTGGGGTTCACTTTACGAGCATACGGCTAAGGATAGTAACCAGAATGCAATTCAGGGCGAAAATGTGATGCTTTACGAATCGAAAAATTGTTTGGTAAACGTATCTAATGGCAAATTAGTTGTTGTACAGGGATTGAAGGATTATATTGTTGTAGAAACGGATAATACTTTACTTATTTGTCCTAAACGGGATGAACAGGAAATCAAGAAAATTGTAAATGATGTTAAAATAACAAAAGGGAAAAAGTTTATATAAAAAAAAGGACCTCAAGAGGTCCTTTTTTTGTGGCATATATTTTCTTTAGTATTCCCAAAGATCGTGTTCAAATATGAATATATCATTCTTAATACGTTCAGCTTCAAGCATTGAATTTAAACCAACAGTATACTCGCTAATCTGACGATTGTTGTGCACATTAGAAACCTGAGAAATAAAACTGGAAAAATGTCTTTTTAAGAAGAGATCATCGAATGAATAACGAGCGGCATCGTTATTTGGATTAAATACCTCATGAGAAGCAAGCAAAGGTCTAACTTCAGGGAAATAGATCCAAAATAGTTTTTTCTGTTGGATACCATCTAAATCCGAATCACCATCTTTAACGTATTCACGAATTGGACAAATCCCAATAATTCGAACCTGTAAAGTAGATGTTTGTTTATCAAAGAACCATTGTTCTTTTACCATGTATCTTTTTACATCATCAGTATGCATCTCACCTGGAAGAATCTTTTGCTCCAGCTCTCCAGTCAATCTGTTTCGTTGCATAATGGTATCGTTTTGTGCATCAAACTTCGAACGTATCTGATCAATGGTCATAGGAACCTTAAATTCATCGTCATTCGTTTCGTAAGCAGTTAAGCCTTCGTTTTCAATGCCATACATCAAAAGATCGATCAAACTGTAACGATCATCTTCAGGTGTTGTTGGATAATACATGGGAAGGTTCATTTTTTCACGTAAATCCATAAACCTCCACACCAACTTCGACCACATTACATCCGACTCACGTATATTCGAATAAGGAATAGGCTTTCTGTTTTTAATGTGATCTTTTGAATAAACACTTGTAGCATTTGTTTGTGCACCCGAATATGAAGTACAAATCAAAACAAGACCAATTATTAGTAATAAGCTTTTTTTCATCATATATAAATTTTATTACTCTATTCTAAATGAAATTGTAGGTAAGTTTCTAGTCACGCCATCCGGACCAACTGCCCTAATATCTTCAATATATACTTTTTGACTTCTTTTTAAATTTCTGAACATCCTTAGCTGTTCAGTTGAAAACATATCTGATCGGGATTCTTGATCTACCGTAAAACCTTTAACGAGTGTTGAAACTGTAAAAGCGGTAATTTTAAATTTTAAGTCAAAATCAAAATTATCCATTACGGCATCTACACCGGTTTGTGCCATCAGTAAATTCTTTTTAATCTTTCCTCCACTTAAATCAGCAACTTTTGCAATTGGATCAGGAATTGGTTTCACCCTAAAATCTACAGTTCGTAATGGTCTCCAACCGTCCTCAAATTGCGCTTCAACAAGTACTTTAGCATTCTTAAATGCTACTTTAGGTCTGGCAACATAAGCATCTCCCTTTTTAATCAAACGGCCATTATTCATGGTAGCTCGAACTCTATCTGAAGAAAATCCAGGAGCTGAAACGCTTACGGGATTATCAACACCAACATAAAACACATTCATTTTAGTGGCCGATACAACTACATTAGGTTCTGCTACAATATAACTTGATTCAAATTCGTATGGTGTTTCTATTCCAGATGGACTTTTATATGTGATAATCCCTCCCCATTTTACTTCACCAACCTGATCCGCTTTTGCAGAATAAATTCCTCTGCCATCTTTAAAAGTTGTAATTGCACCTCTTCTATCAACAACTATTTTAGGATTTTGCGTTGTGTCAATCGCAGCAAGGAAAACCTGAGCTTGGTATGTGTCACCTTTTAAAATATAGTTTGACGGTGAGAAAACTTCAGCTCTTAATTTATTGAATTTAAAAGACTCAGCCTCAATTTGATTAAACAAATAGCTTACAATATCTGATTCTGTACTTCGGATATCTGTTTGAATTTTAGAGAGTAGAGTGATTGCCCCAATTAATGGTGTGTGTGAAAATTGTATTGATTCCCACGAATAATTAGGATCACCTTTGGTCTGCTTTTTCGGCTTTTCAGTATTCAGAGTTTTTAAAATCGCTCTGCGAAGAGTTGAGTCCTTTTCTGCAATTTGACTTAAAACCAAATTACGATAAGTATCTATCGATTTTCTTAATCTTTCTCCTTGACCTAACACAATCATAATTTCAGCAGGAACATCCAAATTGTCTTTACTCTCAATGTTATCCATGTCATATTCAATGCCATCTGCTGATTTTACAATTCGATGTTTTAGAGAATCAATTAAATCTGACAATTCATTTGATTCTGATTTTATGATGTTCGCTTTATCCCAGGAGTCCTGAACTTTAGTGGGGTTTGCGTCCAATGCATTTTCAAATTCAGAATATTTGGACTCATTTTTATCTTCAAATGTTTGAATGGTTTTTGCTAAACCATTATCAATAATCGTAAACGCATTAAGCACTTCGTTTGATACATTTATCGCTAACATTGCTGTTAGGAATAAATACATCATTCCAATCATTTTTTGCCGTGGCGTTTCTTTACAATTCGATGCTCCCATTTCAGCTTGACAGTTAAATTAATTTTTCTTTTTTACATCCATAGCGCTTAGCATGTTACCGTAAATGGTATTAAGTGCCGAAAGGTTTTCGTTTAACTGTTCTGTTTCTTTCTTGTAAGCTTGTGCGTTTTGTAGTGTTGTAGTCAGCGTTTCAAGAACTTTACTCAAATCCTGTTGTACAGTTTTCGAATTAGTTATTTGCTCGTTACTTTGTTTTAGTTGCAACTCGTAAATCGCATTTAAGGAAGACAGGTTGTCATTCAAGGAAGTCATTGATCCATTAAATGTATTGCTGTTTTCAGAGATTTTATCAAATCCGCTTTGCAAATATTTATCCATATTTTTATAAGAATCTAACAACTTATTTCCTGAATCGTTCACGTTTTTAGCGAATCCTTCACCGGATAAGGAAATTGATTTTGCAGTTTCTTGATAAGACTCTACCAATTTATTTCCTGATTCGTTTACGTTGTTAGCAAATCCTTCACCTGATGAAGAAACAATATTTGCTGTTTCCTGATAAGAATTACTCAATTTTTGAGCTGAATTTGCTATCTCTTCACTTGACTCAGCATATTTATTAGAGAATTCACCAACAGAGGTGGATGCTTTTTGAATATTTTCTATATAACCATTAGTAGCAACAGCGGCTTCTGATAAGTTGGAAAGGTTTTCTGCTGCATTGGTTAATTTTGCAAGACCTTGACTTAAATTTGATAGTTTATCAGGTTGCACACTCATTTTCTCTAAGAGTGATTGTAACTGCTCCAGTCCTTCAACTTGAACACCACCTCCAAAACTACCTTCTCTTGGTTCCAATCCAATTAATTCAGGATAAACCAAACTCCAGTCTGGTTGTTCGTGTGGTGGCTCAAATGCTGAGAAGAAAAAGATTATAGCCTCCACAGACATACCAACGGTAAGTAGTTCTCCAGCAAATGGGTAATGTTGTATTTTAAATAGTGCCCCAATCAAAACTACGGAAGCACCCCAGCCATACACATAGCCCATAAATTTCTTCCATCTAGGAGATTGAACAAGTTCGGTAATATTCATGATCAGTTAAGTTTGAAAAAAGGTCTAAAATAAATTGTTTACAGGTGATATATTATCTACCTAAGTGAGTTCTAACACAACGGAAGCCAATATAGGATTTTGCAGTATCCTGATACTCGTAAGTTCGGGTTGCACATTGTAAATAGTATCCTATATCTTTCCATGATCCTCCTCTGGTAACCTTTCTTTTTAAAGCTGGAGGATCATCTGGTAATGCATTGTATTCATAATTCGGATTCATATCATGTGTAAATGAATAGGCTGACTCATCATAAGCTCCAGAAGTCCATTCCGCAACATTACCAGCCATGTCATATAGTCCAAATTCATTAGGTTCATAACTACCAACAGGTAGGGTTACAAGTCCTCCATCATCTACATAATTTCCTCGTAGAGGTTTGAAATTTGCAAGGAAACATCCTTGGTCGTTTCTAGTATAAGGACCACCCCAAGGATACATGTTTAATGCGATTCCTCCTCTAGCGGCATATTCCCATTCTGATTCGGTAGGTAATCGATAATCCTGAACAGGATAATCCCCTTCAGCTTTTAATGCCGAATTGTGAAAGCGGGTTCTCCATATAGAAAATGCAGATGCTTGTTTCCAGGAAACGCCAACTACAGGATAATCATCGTAACCAGGATGCCAAAAATATTGTTTTGTCCAGGGTTCATTATATGAATAGGTGAAATCCTGAATCCAGCACAATGTGTCAGGGTAAATATTAAGGGCTTCTTTCATGATAAAAGAAGAACGGTCTTCAATTTGTTTGTGACCACCTTTGTAATCATCAACCATACCTTCATATTCTCCCGTTTCGTAATTGTAACGATTCGATTTTTTTGCTGCTTGTTGAAGATCAACCCATTCGTACTGATACTTTAATTTACGAGAATCAATTTCTTTATTTCTGAAAAATCTTTCGTGAACAGGCAGAAACATGTCCTCAAGAATTTCAGAATATTCTTCATTATCCCATTCCAATCTTTCTTCCCAATTAAGAAAAGGAGGATCTATAGGATTGCCATTTATATCTTCGGCAATTAAGAATTCTTCGAATTGTTGTCCTAGTAATTCACGCGCCATTGAATCTCTTACCCAATAAACAAATTGACGATACTCATTGTTTGTAATTTCAGTTTCATCCATCCAATAGGATTCAACAGATACAGTTTTAGCAGTAGCGTTAAGTGCCCAAGCTACATCTTGATCATTTGGACCTACGGTAAAGCTTCCACGTGGAATCAACACCATCCCGTAAGGTTTAGGTTCAAACCATTTGCCTCTTTGACCTGCACCAATAAGTTCTCCATTTCCAGTGTTTTTACCACAACCGGACAAGAACAATAAAACAATTACACAAAGTGTTGTAAGTAGTTTATTCATAGTGGTTTTATAGATTATACTAATTGTATAGATTTCTTGTTAATTATTATAAAAATCGAATACTCTTATATTTCTGGTTTCGTTTTTCCAATTTCGTATTGAATCGATAAGCTAATAAAAACTCATGCGATCCTTTTGCAATTTTTGAGGTTGAAATGTCGTAAGCATATCCAATTTGGATACCATTATTAAACAAAACGCCCAACAATCCGACAATGGCGTCATCAACCCTATATGAAACGCCTCCCCAAATCTTTTTATTGTATCTGATGTTCGTATTTATATCAAATTGAGATACTACGGCATCAGTTTTATAAAAAATCGATGGTAAAACTTCCCACGATTCATCTAATTCGTATCGATATCCTGCCATGGCATAATAATGACGAGCAAGATAGGTTTCAATATTTTCATTATATCCAATATTTGGTTTGTTCAGATGGCTTACGGAAGTTCCAACATAAAAGTTGTCTGTTTTATAATAAATTCCTAATCCTAAATCAAAAACCATTTTACTATCGTCTACGCTAGCAGAGCCAAGATCGTCTTCAGGACTTGAGAAACCATCTCCATCTGGAACAAACCATTCTCCTTTTAAGGAATTATTTTGAAACCCGAAACTAAACCCAATATTTAAAGAACTTTCACCTATTTTTTTTTGATATGCATAACTAAAACGCATGCCGGTATTCTTTTCGAAGCCTAATTTATCACTTAATATAGTTAAGCCAACTCCATGATCTGCTCCCATAAATGTAATGGGTGTGCTTATATTAAACACTGTGGTAACGGGTGCATTTTCGAAACCAACCCATTGTTGACGATTAATCGCCGATACAACTATATCCTTGTCTGCACCAGCAAAAGCAGGGTTTACAGAAAGAATATTAAACATGTTTTGACTGAACTGTGGATCCTGTTGAGCCTTTATTGATAAGGAAAAACAAGCTAGGAATATGAAGAAAATAAATTTTTTCATGTATAACATTATGGTTCAGTAACGGTCAAAAACTGTGAAAAGTAAAGTAAATAAAAATAAACGTTCCTTACAAGTTTTATCAGAGGTTCAGGTACATTAATCATTAATTTTGATGTTTCTATTTGAAACTTAATTTTAGGACTTATAATATTAGATTAAATAACATGAAATCAGACTTAACTAGTTAATCGTTGATTCAGGTACTTAATTGTAAGTCTTATTTACGAGGGTTTTATTGTTTTGTTAAGAATTTTCAGGTTTTTTAATGAGGGGTTAACAATAAGGACGGATTATGGAGGGTTTGATTTCAATTGTAAAGCAATAAAAAAGGGCTGTCTGTGTAGATAGACAACCCTTAACTTTTTTTTTAGATATTTTTATTTTTTTGCCTTCTTTGCTGTGGAGGTCTTTTTTGCAGTTGTTGCTTTCTTCTTAACAGGCGCTTTCTTTGTAACTGGCGCCTTTTTAGTAGTTTTCTTTTTTGGTGCTGATTTAATGATTTTCAAACAATCCTCGTAGGTAAGCGTTTTAGGATCTTCAATATCTTTAGCAAGTCGGTAATTTTCCTTTTGAAATGATATGTATGGTCCCCAGCGTCCGTTAAGAATTTGCAATTCTGCATCTTCATCAAAGGATTTGATATGCTTTAAACGATCTTTTTCCTTTTTTTCCTCTATAAGGACAATTGCCCGCTCCAAATCAATTTCCATTGGATCATCTACATCTTTCTGTAAAGATGCAAATTTCCCATCGTGACGAACGTAAGGGCCAAATCGACCGATAGCAACCACAACTTTCTTATCTTCATACAGACCAAGGTCTCTGGGAAGTTTAAATAAATCGATAACTTCTTCAAGAGTGATTGTTTCCAAGTGCTGACCAGTGCGTAGGCTTGCAAATTTTGGTGCTTCTGCTTCCTTATCTTCCGAGCTTTCACCTAATTGCGCCATTGGACCATATCTTCCAATACGTACCAATATTACTTTTCCAGTTACTGGATCATTTCCAATAATTCGTTCTCCTGTTTCTCTTTCAGATTCCGCAAGAGTTTTCTCTACGTTAGCATGAAATGGATTGTAAAATTTCCCGATCATTTCGTACCATACCAATTTCCCAATAGCGATATCATCAAATTCTTTTTCCACGTCAGCAGTGAAATTATAATTCATGATTTTTGTAAAATGCTTATTTAAAAAGTCAGTAACAACCATTCCTATATCCGAAGGAAAAAGTTTTTTGTTTTCGGCTCCGGTAATTTGAGTCTTGGTTTCTTCTGAAATATTATTTTCCTGAAGAGTAAGTACTTCAAAGTTTCTTTCTATTCCATCTCTAGATTCCTTAACAACATATCCCCGATTTTGAACGGTTGTAATTGTTGGTGCGTAGGTAGATGGTCGGCCAATTCCTAATTCTTCCAGTTTTTTCACCAAACTCGCCTCGGTATATCTTGCAGGACGGTAGGTGAAGTTCTGAGTGGCATTCATTACTTCTTCGCTTAGCAAATCACCAACTGTAACAGTTGGCAGAAGAGCTTCTTCTTCTTTTTGATTTTCATCATCCGAAGATTCCATATATACTTTGAAGAATCCATCGAACTTAATCATTTCACCCGATGCTACAAGTAATTTGTCGTTCGTAGAGATGCTAATTTTGATGTTTGTTTTTTCTAATTTAGCATCAGCCATTTGAGAGGCTATGGTTCGCTTCCAAATTAAATTGTATAAACGAATTTCATTTGATTCTCCAGAAACACTATCCTTATTTAAATTTGTTGGACGAATAGCCTCGTGAGCTTCTTGCGCTCCCTTGTTTTTTGTTTTATATCTTCTAATTTTTACATATTCAGAACCATGACGTCTGGTGATTTCTTCCTCTGCTCCATTAAGTGCAGTTTCAGATAGATTCAAGGAGTCAGTTCTCATGTATGTAATATTTCCCGCTTCATACAAGCGTTGAGCAACGGTCATTGTTTGTGCAACAGAAAAGCCAAGTTTTCTACTTGCCTCCTGCTGTAATGTAGAAGTTGTAAAAGGTGCTGCCGGTTTACGCGTCGAGGGTTTTTTCTCGATATCGCTAACTCGGTATTCACCATTTTTACAACTGTTTAAAAAAGCAAGAGTCTCTTCTTTTGTTGAAAATCTTTTAGGGAGTTCTGCTTTTAGTGTTCTTTCATCACCATTATTATCCGTGACTGTAAGATGTGCAACAACTTTGAAGTAAGATTCAGATTTAAAGTCAATAATTTCTCTTTCTCTTTCAACAATCAATCGAACAGCTACCGATTGTACTCGTCCAGCAGATAATTGAGGTTTGACTTTTTTCCACAAAACAGGAGAAACCTCAAAACCAACTAATCTGTCTAGAATTCTTCGTGCCTGCTGAGCATTAACCAGATTCACATCGATATCACGTGGACTTTTGATTGCATTTAAGATTGCATCTTTTGTGATTTCATGGAAAACAATCCGTTTTGTGTTTTCTTTTTTAAGCTTAAGGACTTCGAATAAGTGCCAAGCAATTGCTTCTCCCTCGCGATCCTCATCAGATGCGATCCATACAGTAGTTGCTTCTTTTGCTAATTTTTTCAATTCGGCAACCACCTTTTTTTTATCAGTGGATACGATATAATTTGGGGCGAAATTATTCTTGATATCAATTCCAAAATCTTTCTTCTCTAAGTCTCTAATGTGCCCAAAGCTAGACTTTACCACAAAGTTTTCACCTAAAAACTTTTCGATAGTTTTTGCTTTTGCTGGGGACTCAACTATAACTAAATTCTCTACCATACTTGTATCTTTACTTTGGAAAGTTTAGGTTTAAATTTTTGCAAAGTAAAACAATAAGGATTCTAATTTCAAAATTTATGATGATTATTTTGAAATTAGCTATTTCAGATATCTTAAATAATTTGATATAATTAGATGATGTACCTCCTTTAATTGTTCGAATAATATTTGCTATTTTTACAGCACAATTAAATTAATTGATTTAAAATGTCAGAAAACAATATCGAGACTAATCCGATTATCGAACAGGAATCGAAATTAAGAACTTTTAAAAAACCTCTCATTATATTCTGGTCGGTTTTTTTGATTGGTGTCTTACTAGTTATTTTATTTTTTGCCGGTGTTTCAAATGGTACATTTGGTTTTATGCCTTCATTTGAAGAGCTGGAAAATCCAGATAATAGTTTGGCTACCGAAGTGTATACCGTAGATGGTAACCTGATTGGTAAGTTCTATTTTGAAAATAGATCTTTTGTTGAATATCCTGATTTATCTTCATTTTTAGTAGATGCCTTGATAGCTACAGAGGATGTTCGGTTTAATGATCATTCAGGAATTGATATTCGCGGTTTAGGTCGTGTTGCTATCGGATTGGTAACTGGAAATAGAAGTGCGGGAGGGGGAAGTACAATTTCTCAGCAATTGGCGAAAATGTTGTTTCCACGTGAGAGTTTTGAGAAAAAATTTGATATCGTTTTTAGAAAATTTCGTGAATGGGTGATTGCGGTAAAGTTGGAGCGAAGCTATACTAAAGAGGAAATCATGACAATGTATTTTAATAAATTTGATTTTTTAAACCTGGCTGTGGGAATTAAATCGGCTGCGAACGTATATTTTAATACGACACCCGATTCTCTTCGTGTTGAACAGGCTGCTATGCTTGTGGGCATGGCAAAGAATCC
The DNA here is from genome assembly GCF_002356295.1 of Labilibaculum antarcticum. Lineage (NCBI taxonomy): Bacteria > Pseudomonadati > Bacteroidota > Bacteroidia > Marinilabiliales > Marinifilaceae > Labilibaculum > Labilibaculum antarcticum. The sequence continues at coordinate 2,499,134 of NZ_AP018042.1, forward strand.
ATCCTATTTTAATCCCTTACGTAGGCCTGAATTGACATTGGATAGAAGAAATGTTGTTTTATCGCAGATGGTCAAGTATGATTACTTATCGGAGATGGAGTTCGATTCTTTAAAAAATATTCCATTAGAAATAGATTTCCAGAAAGTGGATCATAAAAGAGGAATGGCACCCTATTTTAGAGAGTACTTACGTGCTTCTTTTACAGCAAATAAACCGTTAAGAAATCAATATCCATCCTATGCATATCAGCAATTTCATAAAGATTCTTTAGAATGGGAAAGTAATCCTTTTTATGGATGGTGCAATAAAAATGTGAAAGTAGATGGAACTCCATACAATATATATACGGATGGACTGAAAATATATACAACCCTTGATTCCAGAATGCAGCGATATGCGGAAGAGGCTGTGGTTGAGCATCTGGGCTTGGATTTACAGATGGCATTTAACCGCGAGAAAGAGAATCATAAGAATCCTCCTTTTTCTGATGATTTAACTGACGAGGATGTCGCGCAAAATATTGAAACTTCCATGAGAAGAAGTGAAAGATATCGTGTTTTAAAGAAAAATGGCATGAGTATGGATTCCATTCGATTGGTATTTAAGGATCCAACGAAAATGAAAATTTTCACATGGAAAGGAGAAAGAGATACCATTTTGAGCCCTAATGATTCCATGCTTTACATGAAAGGATTTTTACGTGCCGGATTTATGTCAATGGAACCTCAGACCGGAGAAGTACGGGCGTATGTAGGAGGACCGAATTTTGAGCACTTTATGTACGATATGGTTAATGTTGGTAAACGCCAGGTAGGATCAGTGATAAAACCGTTTTTGTATACACTCGCGATGAAGGAAGGTCTAAGTCCTTGTGATAGGGTGCCAAACATTCCACAAACATTTATTTTGCCTGACGGTTCTCCATGGACAGCAAAAAATTCTACTGATGCCAGGAGCGGTGAAATGGTGACTTTAAAGTGGGGATTGGCTCATTCGGTGAATTATATATCCGGTTGGGTGTTGAAGCAAACCACACCAGAATCGGTTGTTGAAATGGCTCATAAAATGGGTATTATTAGTGAAATTGATCCGGTTCCATCTATCTTTTTAGGAACCTCAGAGATTACGGTATATGAGATGGTTGGTGCGTACTCAACTTTTGTAAATAAAGGGGTTTACATCAAACCAAGTTTCATTACAAAAGTAGAAGATCACAAGGGAAATTTGCTTGCTCAATCGGTTCCTCGAAAACGCGAGGTGATGGATGAACGAACAGCCTATTTAATGACGAATTTATTGGAAGGTGTGGTTCAGAGAGGTACAGGGGTGAGATTACGGTTTACTTACGGTTTAAATAATCCGATTGGGGGTAAAACCGGAACTACTCAGAATCAGTCAGATGGCTGGTTCATGGGGATTACTCCCGAATTAGTATCCGGCGTATGGGTTGGTGCAGAAGATCGTTCTGTTCATTTTGAGGGGATTAGACTGGGACAGGGAGCGAATATGGCATTGCCAATTTGGGCTCTTTATATGCAGAAGGTTTATGCCGATAAAAGTTTAGGACTTACTCAGGGAGATTTTGAAAAACCAAGAGGTGTAAGTATAAATCTTGATTGTGATGACGACTCAAATACGAATGAATTAATTGAGTCGGAGAATGACGATTTCTTTTAAAATTATAGTTGGAAGATCGATATATTTTCTTAAAATTGCAAAGATGTTTAGGTTCCCGAAAGGGAATAATAGGGAATCCTGTTTAAAGCAGGAGCTGTCCCCGCAGCTGTAGATTCCGGTTCGTTTTTCGAATCAATATTTTAAGTCATTAGACCACTGTTCTGTAGAATGGGAAGGCACTTAAAATTGGAATAAGCCAGAAGACCTGCCTGAGATCATGGATTTTAGCTTTCGGTGGAAAAAGCGGAAAGATTCAGTTTATTTCTTTCTATTCCGACGCTATCTGGTTCGAGCTGCCATACTCGAATCGACAAAATTCATAGTAACTGTTTATAAGGCCGAGACTTAAGTTTCGGCCTTTATTTTTATCTGAAAAGGGTCTGAAATACTTCCCCGACCTTGCTAACCAAATGAATTTTTATTTTAAATTTTGAAGTGTCAAGTCCTTTGGAATTGTGCTTTGGAATGAAAATTTGTTTGAATCCCAGTTTCTCAGCCTCACTAATTCGCTGATCAATTCTACTAACAGGTCGGATTTCTCCTGATAATCCGATTTCTCCGGAAAAACAGACCTCCTTTGGAATAGAGATATCTGTACTTGAAGATAATACGGCCAAAATTACAGCCAAATCGATGGCTGGATCATTTACTTTGATTCCTCCGGCAATATTCAAAAATACGTCCTTGGTTGATAGTTTAAAGCCTGCTCTTTTTTCCAATACGGCTAAAAGCATATTTAATCGACGAAGATCGAAACCTGTTGAAGAGCGCTGAGGAGTCCCGTAAGCAGCAGAACTAACTAATGCTTGTGTCTCTATAAGAAAAGGGCGCATTCCTTCTATTGATGCCGAAATAGTAACACCACTTAGGCTTTCATCATCTTGAGAAAGCAAAAGCTCGGATGGGTTCGAGACTTCTCGAAGTCCGTTGTGTTGCATTTCGTAAATTCCCATTTCAGAGGTAGAGCCAAATCGATTTTTTGTGGATCGCAAAATTCGATACATGTGGTTTTGATCTCCTTCGAATTGAAGAACAGTATCTACCATGTGTTCCAGAATCTTTGGACCTGCTAAATTTCCATCTTTGGTGATGTGACCAATGAGAATAACGGGTGTAGACGATTCTTTAGCAAAGCGCAGTAACTGAGATGTACATTCTCTAATTTGCGATACACTGCCAGGGCCCGCTTCTATCGATTCGGTTGCAAGTGTCTGAATGGAATCAATAACGATGATATCCGGAGAGGTATTTTTCACATGAGAAAAAATATTCTCCATTGAGGTTTCGCTTACAATCAGACAGTTTTCGTTATCCGAGTTAATGCGATTGCCACGAAGTTTTATTTGTTGAGCGCTCTCTTCGCCTGAAACATATAAAGTGGTGTAATTTTTTAAGTTTAAAGCAATTTGAAGCGCAAGTGTTGATTTCCCAATTCCAGGTTCACCGCCAATTAATATTAATGATCCGGGAACTAATCCTCCTCCTAAAACTCTATTTAATTCCTCATTTTTGGTGTCGAATCTTGATGCTTCAGATGAAGATATTTCAGATATTTTTTGTGGCTTGTTTTTCTTGCCTTGTCCATTGGATCCAATAATTTGTGAGGGGCTTGATTTTACCACAACTTCCTCGACAAAGGAATTCCATTCTCCGCATGAAGGACATTTCCCTACCCATTTTGCAGATTCTACTCCACAAGTTTGACAAAACCAGGCACTTTTTGTTTTTGCTTTGGTGGCCATAAATCTGAATTATTATTTATTGGTTGAGTTGATTATTTTTTTAATGATTCCTGTTGACGAGAATCCTTCTAGGAAATCAAGAGTTTTAATTTCCCCGCCTTTAGCTTTAACAATATCGTACCCAACAATATCTTCAGCATCGTAATCGCTTCCCTTCACAAGAATATCAGGCTGTACAAAATTAATTAATTCATAAGGTGTTTGTTCACCAAAGTAAATTACCATGTCAACAAAGCCCAATGATGCTAATAGAAAGGCTCTTGAATATTCATCAATTATTGGTCGGTCAGGACCTTTAAGTTTTTGAACGGAGGCATCGGTATTTAAACCAATAACAAGTTTGTTACCCATTGAGGCTGCAGTAGCTAAATAATCTAAATGACCTCGGTGAACAAGATCAAAACAACCATTAGTGAAAACAATTTTCTTTTCTTTAAAACGCCAAGTTTGCAGTAAGTTAAAAGCATTTTCTTTCTCTGTAATGATTTTATTTTTTACAATATCAAGTTTATTCATTTAACTGATTTTTTTGAAGGTAGTAATTTACAAGTATAAAGTAACTGAAATAAAGGATCAAGATTCGGGATGAAATTGTTTCAACATTATTTTGAATTAAATATTTTTGACACAAGGCCATAAAAAAAGGGCTGATCGGTTAGAACAGCCCTGCACTTATAAAATAAGTTAGTTTAAATCAATTTGTTAGTGGCAGTATCTGGAAAAACCAAACTTGGTTCCCATGATTTTGCCTCCTCAAAATCCATAGATGCATAAGAGATGATGATAACAACATCACCAGCAGCACATTTTCTGGCAGCAGGCCCATTTAAACAAATGATTCCCGATCCTCTTTCACCACGAATAACGTAGGTTTCTAAACGTTCTCCATTGTTTACGTTAACAATTTGAACCTTTTCATTTTCAATCAAATTGGCTGCATCCATTAAGTCTTCATCAATGGTTATGCTTCCAACATACTGAAGATTAGCACCAGTTACTGACGCTTTGTGAATTTTCGATTTACAAACTTCAATGTACATATCGTTTTTTACTAATATTTAAAAGTAACATTATCTATCAGGCGGGTTTTTCCAACCTGAACCGTAATACAACCTATTTTATTATTTGACTCATTCCAGTCTTTAATCACCTCAAGAGTTGTATCGTTAACAATCTCAAAATACTCGACCGAAAGATAAATGTTTTTATTGATTTCGTCAACAACCCATTCTTTCAATTGAGATACACTTAATTCTGGTGCTAAGTTACGAGCTTTAAATAAAGTTTCAGAGATTTTGCAAGCATTTTTTCGTTGCTCCTCAGTAAGTAAAACATTTCGTGAGCTCATTGCTAAACCGTCTTTCTCCCTTATAATAGGGCAGGACACAATGTTTACACTTAACTTAAGGTCTTTTGTCATCTGCTTAATAACAGCTATTTGTTGGAAATCTTTTTGTCCAAAATAGGCGTTGTTAGGGCTTACAATGTCAAAAAGTTTGCTGACAACTTGTGCAACACCATTGAAATGCCCTGGACGATTTTTTCCTTCCATTACTTTATCCAGTAATCCGAATTCAAATATTCTTGTGTCTTGTTCAGGATAAATCTCACTCACATCAGGAATAAAAATCAGGTCTGGTTTGTAGACTGAAAGTTTTTCTAAATCATTTTCAATAGTTCTAGGATAAGATGATAAATCCTCTGGATTATTGAACTGAGTGGGGTTCACAAAAATACTAACAACAGTTATGTCGTTGTTTTTTACAGACGCATCGGCTAGAGACAAGTGTCCCTGATGAAGTGCTCCCATTGTTGGAACAAATCCGATTGTCTTTCCTTCCGACTTAAACTTGCTGATTTTACTTTTAATTTCAGCAACAAGTTTTACTATTTCCATTTCTTTAATTGTGTTCTGTAAAATCTGATTGATTTTCATTTGAGACTGCAAATAAAATAAATAAATACAAATTGAGAAATTATTATTGCATTTAATTGTTTTGTAGGATCTTTAAGGCTCAGTTTCGAACAGTTTTGTTAATTATTTTTATTAATTTTGCGCAGATAAATTATTAGCGACTATGGAAAAGACAAAAGTATTGTTTGTTTCACAAGAAATTACCCCTTATCTTCCTGAAACTGAAATGTCTGAAATAGGTAGGCATCTACCTCAAGGAATCCAAGAAAAAGGAAAAGAGATCAGAACTTTTATGCCTCGATATGGCTGTATCAACGAGAGAAGAAATCAGTTACATGAGGTAATCCGTCTTTCTGGAATGAATTTAATAATTGATGATACTGATCATCCGTTAATTATTAAAGTTGCCTCTATTCAAGCGGCTCGCATGCAAGTTTACTTCATTGATAATGAGGATTATTTTCATAGAAAAGAGATTCTGATAGATGGAAATGGCAATGCATTCGAAGATAATGATGAAAGAGCTATTTTCTTTGCTAGAGGTGTGCTTGAAACGGTAAAAAAATTGAGATGGGCACCAGATGTTGTGCATTGTCAAGGCTGGTTTACTGGCTTAGTACCTTTGTACATGAAAAAAGCATTTAATGAGGATCCATTATTTACAGATACAAAAGTGGTTTTCTCGATGTATGATGATGAATTCCCGACTCATTTCAGTAGTCAGTTTAGAGAAAAATCAATTATTGAAGGAGTTAGCCTGGAAGATGTAAGTATTTTAGAAGATGCAAATTATGTAGCACTTCATAAATTAGCAATTGATCAGTCTGATGCTTTGATTATGGGTAGTCCTCAAATAAATGAAGAAGTTATGGCTTATGCCATTGCTTCAGGGAAGCCTTTGGTTGAGTATAAGAACAAGGATGAATATGTTTCAGCTTATTCAGAACTTTACGATGAATTAGTAGCACAATAGTTACTGATTACAATATTATAAAAAGGTGTAAGTAAGCGTTGGCTTATTTACACCTTTTATTTTTTATCCTTTTTGCAATATTCTTCAAGAAGTTTGGAGAGCTTTCTAACTTATAGTATTTTTAGCTGAATTTATAATAATTCAATCGATGATACTGGTATGGTGTTAACGTATTGAAAGTAAAACTAGTGTCTTGTTGAATGAATTGTTTTAACAAGTTTCGAGTGGTACCGAAACTGAAATATTTGTATTATTATGTGTGGAATAGTTGGTTACATTGGGAATAAGCAAGCTTATCCTATACTTATAAATGGTCTGAAAAGATTGGAATACAGAGGGTATGATTCTGCCGGAGTTGCCCTTCGTACAAATCAAACTAAGGTATTTAAGTGCAAGGGAAAAGTTCAGGACTTGGAAAATCATGTTAAAGGAAATGATGTTTCAGGAACAATTGGAATTGGACATACGCGTTGGGCGACTCACGGAGAGCCTAATGATGAAAATGCTCATCCTCATAGTTCGATGAATAATAAGTTTGTAATTATTCATAACGGTATTATTGAAAATTACTCACTTTTAAAAGAGAAGCTTACTAAAAGGGGATATACCTTTCAAAGTGATACTGATACGGAAGTTCTTGCAAATTTGATTGAGTATATCTATTTGAAAGGTGAAGTTTCTGCAGAAATTGCTGTTCGACTGGCTTTAACAAAAGTGGTTGGGGCTTATGGTTTGGTTGTTATTTGTGAAGACGAACCTGATAAATTGATTGCTGCCAGAAAAGGAAGTCCTTTAGTAGTTGGAGTTGGTAATGGAGAATACTTTCTTGCATCGGATGCTACTCCGATTATTGAATATACCAATAGCGTTATCTATCTGAATGATAATGATGTTGCTATTATAAGCAGGGATGAGTTGGTTTTGAAAACCATACAGAATGATAAGTTGACTCCACACATTCAACAATTGGATTTGGATATCGAGCAAATTGAAAAAGGTGGTTACGATCATTTCATGTTAAAAGAAATTTTTGAGCAAACCAGTTCTATACACGATACAATTCGAGGAAGAATTTCAACAACAAATAAAGAAGTCTTTTTAGGTGGGATAAATGATGTTATTCCCCAATTGGTGAATGCGCGTCGAATATTAATTATTGGATGTGGAACATCATGGCATGCGGGAATGGTAGGTGAGTATTTGTTTGAAGAATTTGCCAGAATTCCTGTTGAAGTTGAATACGCATCAGAGTTTCGTTACAGAAACCCTGTAATATTTAAGGATGATATCGTTTTGGCAATCAGTCAGAGTGGTGAAACTGCTGATACCTTGGCTGCTATTAAATTAGCCAAAGAGGCTGGAGCTACCGTTATAGGTATTTGTAATGTTGTTGGTTCAAGTATTCCTCGTGAAACACATGCAGGAGTTTATACTCATGCCGGACCAGAAATTGGAGTTGCTTCTACAAAAGCATTTACAGCTCAGGTAACTGTTCTTACTATGATGGCAATGCTAGTTGGATACCGTAAAGGAACATTAGCTAAAGATTTGTATGAAGAGTTGATTGCAGAGATCGCGAATCTTCCTAAGAAGATCATGAGGATTTTAGATAAGGCTGATGATATTAAAGAATTGTCGAAGAAGTATATGAATTCGACTAATGCACTTTACTTAGGACGTGGTTTCTTGTTTCCTGTAGCTCTGGAGGGTGCTCTAAAATTAAAAGAGATTTCATATATACATGCTGAAGGATATCCTGCCGCGGAAATGAAACACGGACCAATTGCACTTATTGATGAGCAAATGCCAGTTTTCGTTGTTGCAACAAAGGATAAATCTTACGATAAAATAGTAAGCAATATTCAGGAAGTAAAAGCCAGAAAAGGTCATGTAATTGCTATTGTAACTGAAGGTGATACCGTGATTAGTAAAATGGCCAATCACGTAATTGAAATTCCTGAGACTTTGGAAGCATTGGCTCCATTGTTAACTGTAATTCCTTTCCAGTTACTATCCTATTACATTGCTGTTTACAGAGAGTGTAATGTTGATCAACCAAGAAATTTAGCTAAATCTGTTACTGTAGAGTAATGTAAGTTTTGAAATACTATAAAAAGAGCGATGTGATTAATTCACATCGCTTTTCTTTTTATCGGTTGGTATATTGTTGTTCGTAAAATTTTTCGTAGTCGCCCGACAGGATATTTTCCAGCCAGTCCAAGTTCTTCAAATACCAATCAACTGTTTGTTCAAATCCTTCTTCGAATCGTATGCTTGGTTTCCAACCCAATTCTTTCTCAATTTTTGAAGCATCAATGGCATAACGTTGGTCATGACCTGCCCGGTCTTTAACGAAAGAGATTAATTGCCGAGAGCTACCCATTTGCCGATTTAATTTATGATCCATTATATCGCATAACTTTTTCACCAAATCGAGGTTAGACCATTCATTATTTCCACCGATATTATAGGTCTCACCAATTTTCCCATCATGATAAATTGAATCAATTGCTAAAGCATGATCTTCAACAAACAGCCAATCTCTGATGTTATCCCCTTTGCCATAAATAGGCAATGGTTTGGAATTTTTAATGTTGTTAATTACCAAAGGAATGAGTTTTTCGGGAAACTGATTTGCGCCATAATTATTAGAGCAATTCGACAAGACAACAGGCAGTTTGTAGGTGTGAAAATAAGCTCGGACCAAATGATCAGAACTAGCTTTTGAAGCGGAGTAAGGACTTCTTGGATCGTAGGATGTTTCTTCTGTAAACTTCCCTGTTTTTCCTAAAGAACCATATACTTCATCGGTAGAAATATGGTAGAACTTTTTACCCTCCATATCATTTTCCCAGCATTCTTTAGCCACATTAAGAAGGTTTACGGTTCCCACAATATTTGTCATGATAAAGGCTAAAGGATCAGAAATTGATCTGTCTACATGCGACTCAGCCGCTAAATGTAAAACTCCTTCAAATTTGAATTTTTTGAATAAGCGCGAAACAAATGCCAAATCTGTAATATCACCTTTAATAAAAGTGTAATTCGATTCGGTGTCGATATCTTTTAAATTTTCTAAATTGCCGGCATAAGTAAGGGCATCCAGATTAATGATTTGATAGTTAGGATATTTGTTTACAAACAAACGAACTACATGTGAACCTATAAATCCGGCTCCTCCTGTAATTAATATATTTTTTTTCACGTTCGGTTAAATTAATTGTTGTTTTCTATCTTAAAATACTCATAATTAGTAAAGAGTTAAAATAAGTAAACAGTTTCTTGTTAAATCATTTCGTAATTAAAACAAGTTGAGATGCACTATATATCAAAAATACAATTATTTCCACGATAACCGATCGGAATAAGGGGACAGATATTTCTTTTTGCATTTCGAAAAGCTTGGTTTATAGCTGATTAATTTTTTTACCGTGAATTCGATTTGAGTGGTGTGTATTTTTGATTATATTTGTCTACTATGCTTGATGTATCAAAATATATAAAAGAACTTTTATTTATTCACGATTGTGTGATATTGCCTGGGTTTGGTGGTTTCGTTGCCAATTATAAGCCAGCTAATATTGATGATAATTTGAATGTGGGTTTCCCGCCATCCAAAGCTATTGGATTCAATCGTAATTTGTCTAAAAATGATGGATTACTGATTAATAGATTGGCTGAATCGGAAAATTTGAGTTATTCAGAAGCTGAAAAGTCAGTTCAGTTTTTTACGGAAGATATAGGTGTTAGAATTCAACGCGGAGAAAGAGTAAATCTTGCTCAGCTTGGTTGCTTTTATAATGATAGAAGGCATAATCTTCTTTTTGAACCATCCAAGGAATTAAATTATTTAGCAGATGCATTTGGATTGGAACAGCTTGAGCTACCTAAACTTTCAGTATTAGGAGCAGAAAAAAATAATCCGGTAGTTATTTCTCAGACTAAGGTGAGATCTCTATTTACTGCAAAACGATTGTGGTATGCAGCAGCTACTATTCCTTTTGTATTGACAATAGCTTTACTACCAATGAATTCGGAACGTTCATTTTTGGGTAACGAGGCTTCCATGGGAATGATGGAAAGTAAAAAGGAAATAACTGAGAAAATAGTTCAATTAAAACCTGTTATTTCTCCACTAGAGGAGTTGGTAGCATTCGAACCTAAGATAAAGCTTGATACTGAGGTGAATCTGGTACAAGAGGGAAAATTCTATTTAATTTCAGGAAGTTTCACATCGATACAAAATGCGGAAATATTGAAACAGGAATTGGTTAGTAAATCATATCCTGCGCTGATAATTAAAAATAAGAATTTGTATTCCGTTGCTATCAATCAGTTTGAAAAAAGAGCAGATGCAGATTCATTTAAAAAGAAAGTTATTGGCAAAAATCCAAAAGCTTTTTGCTGGGTTTTGAAAAAATAAGGCATTATGAGTCGTCCTTAAATAGGCTGACAATCTTTATAAATTATTATATGATCCAGTGAGGCTAGCTTCACTGGATTTTTTGTTGTGCTAGATTCGAGGTTTTAAAATTTTGTATACACACAAAAACTCCGAGAACTCCTGAACTCAGAGAAAGGGATAAAGAATTGGAACAACAGAACAATAGTATCTGAAGTTGTGTTTGAACAAGACAATAATTAATAGGCTGTTCAAAAAATGGATACTCTTTTTTTTCACAACATTTTTTATTTTTCAATCGGTTAAAACCCAACCAGTACCTAACAGTTGAAAAAATGATTACATTTGTTTTTTTCAATTACGATTTAAATATCAATACTATATGCCTTCAAGCCTCTTTGCAGTCTCTAGCGAGTCAGGAGTTCCAAAATACAAGCAACTAATAAATTCTTTGTATCATTCCATTGAAAATGGGGATGTTACCATTGGTGATCAGTTGCCTTCAATTAATGCAATTTGTAAAGAATTTAAGTTGTCCAGAGATACTGTACTGGTTGCTTTTAATGAATTAAAAGCACGTGGAGTTATCTCATCAGTTCCTGGGAAAGGTTACTATTTGGAGAGCAATATTACTCAGCTTAAGCACAATATTTTCTTGCTTTTCGAAGAATTTAATGTATTTAAAGAAATTCTGTACAATTCATTTTTGGAAAGTCTTCAAGGACAGGCTACTGTTGATATTTATTTTCATCATTTTAATGAAAGAGTATTTAAAGAGTTGATTGAAAATAATAATGGCAAGTATACTTCCTATGTTATAATGCCTGCAAAATTTAAAGATGTTTACTCCGTTTTAAAACAACTTCCTCAGGAAAAGGTTTATATTTTGGATCAAACAAACCTTACTTTAAAAAAGCATTATCCTGCGGTTTATCAAAATTTTAAGAAAGATGTGTTTGAGGCTCTTTCGTCTGGGATTGATTTGTTAAAGAAATATAAGAAGGTGTATATGGTTTACCCTGGAGGAAAGGAACCCGAAGGGCAGTTATTGGGATTTAAAAAATTTGCAGAGCAATTTGCAGGCGAGTGGGAGTTTGATGTAATACCTAGTTTAAAGGGGCATACAATTAATAAATTGGAGGCGTATATTGTTCCCAATGATATTGATATGGTTTCTTTGGTTAAAGAAGCGAATGCCAATCAGTTTAAAATAGGTGAGGAATTAGGGATTATTTCCTATAACGACACTCCACTTAAAGAAATTGTTGCCAGTGGAATAACTACCATAAGCACTGATTTTAAGGAAATGGGAGAATTGTTAGCAAGAATGGTTTTAGGCGGTGAAAAAAAATTGATACAAAACAAGTGTGAATTAATAAGGAGAGGATCCTTATAATCTGGAATTGATCGAATTAAGCCCAATTTGCGAATAGTTTTTTGGGATTTAATGAAAAAAAACTATATTTACGGACACCAACCAGTACCAACCAGTCGGTAAATCATGTTTAAGATGTTAATTTAGTATGTAATGTTCTGTTGATCAGGTTTTAATGTTATATTTTCATACTTGTTAACGTAAAAATTTGTTGTTTGATTTAATGGACTGCTAACGATTGTTTTGTTTATTAAATCAGGATTTATTTTAAGTGGAGTAATTTATTTACTCTTTATAGATTTTGAGAAGGGAAAAAAAGTTTACTCAATACATTTAAAATGTAAGAGACTTAATTGTGGATTTGTTTTGAATAGGATTGAGGTAAGTAAAGAATACATATGTAATTGGTATCGTTTAGATGCAGAAAGATACAATGAACGAGTTGAAGAATGTCGGGCTGCTGTTGACGCAATTACCCCCTCAAAGTTAATTGCACAATTGGGTGAATTAGGCCCGGCATAATTCAATTTTTAGTCAGATAAAATAGAAATAAAATGGTTCTTAAAGAGTCTGTTACCTTTTTACAGAAATTGGCAGCGGAGGGAAATGAATCGAAAATATTAAATAAAGTAGCTATGAGTAAGTTTGATTATATCGAGAATCCTCACAGAAGGTACAATCCTTTAACTGGAGAATGGGTGCTTGTTTCACCACACAGATCGAAACGTCCTTGGCAAGGACAAGTTGAGAAAGTTATTGAAGATGTTCGTCCATCTCATGATCCGAAATGTTTTTTGTGTCCCGGAAACGATAGAATTGGTGGGGAGAAAAATCCTAACTACGAGGATGTTTACTCTTTTCAGAATGATTTCAGTGCTTTATTACAAGATACTCCAAAAGGAAAATTTGAAGATGGTGATCTTTTCAAAGCAGAAAGCGAATCAGGTGTTTGTAAAGTAATTTGCTTTAGTCCTGATCATAGCTTAACCGTTCCGGAAATGAAGGTGGAGAATATCCGCAAGGTAGTTGATCTTTGGTGCAAGGAATATAAGGAATTGGGAGATCGCGAAGATATTGGTTATGTGCAAATCTTTGAAAATAAGGGTTCTATCATGGGATGTTCAAATCCACACCCACATGGACAAATTTGGGCATCAGGATTAGTTCCTTTAGAAACGTCGAAAGAATCTGAAACTCAGAAAGAATATTTCGAAAAACATGGCAGAACAATGCTATTGGATTATTTAAATAGCGAATTGGAAAAAAAGGAAAGAATTTTAGCTGAAAATGATTCTTTTGTTGCTTTGGTTCCATTTTGGGCTGTTTGGCCTTTCGAAACCATGATTATAAGTAAAAGAGCAGTTTCTGACTTATTGGAATTAACCGACGAGGAGAGAACTGATTTAGCAGATATCTATAAGAAACTGACAATAATGTATGATAATTTATTTGAAGTTTCTTTCGCTTATTCAGCAGGATTGCATCAGGCTCCTACCGATGGAGAAGAGCACCCTGAATGGCACTTACACATGCATTTCTATCCACCATTATTACGCTCGGCTAGCGTTAAAAAGTTTATGGTTGGATATGAAATGTTGGGTACTCCACAAAGAGATATAACTGCCGAAGGTGCAGCTAAAAGATTGAAGGATTTGTCTTTGCAACACTACAAACAAAAATAGACCATGAAGGGAAAAATATTAGTAACTGGTGGAACTGGGTATATTGGTTCGCATACAACAGTTGAGTTAATCAATAAGGGGTACGAAGTTGTTATTATTGACAATTTATCAAACTCTAAAGCAGGTGTTATTGATAGCATCGAAAAAATAAGTGGAACTCGCCCAAAGTTCTATGAAATGGATTTGCTTGATCAAGTTAAATTGGATGGTTTCTTTGCAGAAAATAATGATTTACAGGGGATTATTCATTTCGCAGCAGCAAAAGCTGTAGGTGAATCGGTGCAAATCCCATTGCATTATTACCGCAATAACTTGGTTACCATGCTAAATTTATTGGAGGGAATGAAGAAGTATGAAATCGAAAATTTTGTATTCTCATCATCTTGTACTGTTTATGGTCAGCCAGATGAATTGCCAGTAACAGAAAATGCTCCTATTAAACCCGCAGAATCTCCTTATGGATATACCAAGCAGGTGAACGAAAGTATTTTGAAAGATACTATTGCATCTGGTGCGAAAATTAAAGGAATTGCTTTACGTTATTTTAATCCTATTGGAGCTCATCATTCGGGGCTTATCGGAGAATTGCCAATTGGTGTTCCTGCTAATTTAATGCCATTCATTACTCAAACAGCTTTTGGTTTACGTGATCAGTTAAGTGTATTTGGTGACGATTATGATACTACAGATGGTTCTTGTGTTCGTGATTATATTCATGTTGTTGATTTGGCTAAGGCTCATATTATTGCTATCGAGCGTATGATGAATGGTAAAAATAATGCCTCTTACGAGATGTTTAATATCGGCACAGGTAATGGGTTTTCGGTATTTGAAGTTATTAAATCTTTCGAAAAAACATCCGGTAAGAAGTTGAACTATGTAGTTGCTCCACGAAGAGCTGGCGATATTGTTAAAATTTGGGCTGATACAACCATTGGAAATACCGTTTTAGGTTGGAAAGCTGAAAAAACGCTTGATGAAATGACCAAATCTGCATGGGATTGGGAGAATAACTATAGAGCATCAATTAAATAATAGATTCAACACAAATTTTTTAAATATAATACGATGAAAATAAGTGCAATAATTGAAAAAATTAATGGTGGCGATAATAAAGCATTTAATGCTTTATATGGTAATGATGCTGCTGTATTAAAACAACAAGCAGATCGTTATACAAAACAATTGGCAGATTTTAAAACTGCTTTTAGCTGTGATGATGCAACATTGTTTAGTGCGCCAGGTCGTACTGAAGTTGGTGGTAATCATACTGATCATCAACTTGGAAGAGTGTTGGCCGGTGCTGTAAATTTGGATAATATTGCAGTTGCTGCAGCTAATGGAACAAATGTAGTTCGTATTAATTCGGTTGGTTTTCCTCCATTCGAGGTTGATTTAGCTAATCTTGAGGTTACTGAGTTTCAGGTGACACCAACAAATTTAGTTCGTTCAATTGCTTCAGGTATTAAGGAATTGGGATTAAAAGTAGCTGGTTTCGATGCAGTTATTGATGGTGCAGTTCCAGAAGGATCTGGCTTAAGTTCATCAGCTTCAATTGAAGTTTTGATAGGTGCTATTTTTAGTCATTTATTTAATGATGGAAAATTAGATCCGGTAGATAACGCAAAAATTGGTCAGAAAGCAGAGCATGCTTGTAAAAAGTTCTGTGGATTAATGGATCAAACAGCATGTGCAGTTGGTGGTTTCATTACTATCGATTTTGAAAATCCAGCAAGTCCTATTGTAAAGGCTTTGGATTTCGATTTTGCTAAAACAGGATACTCATTGGTAATTACTAATACTGGTGGTAGTCATGGAGGATTGGATGCAGAATACAATTCTCTTCCAGCTGAAATGAAAGCAGTAGCTAAGGAACTAGGTCAAGAAGTTCTTCGTCCGCTTTCTATGGAAGATGTTATAAAAGGAATTCCAACTATTCGTGAAAAAGTTGGTGATCGTGCTATTCTACGTTCTATTCACTTCCAGGGAGACAATGCTCGTGTGGTTGATCAAGTTGCTGCTTTGGAGGCTAACGAATTCCAAAAATTCTTAGGTCTTGTAATTGAATCAGGAAATAGCTCATACATGTACAACCAAAATATCTATGTTGGTGGACAACCACAATATCAAAGTGTGGCTCTTGCATTAGCTCTAAGTGAACAAGTTCTTAAGGGTAAAGGTGCATGGCGTGTTCATGGTGGTGGATTTGCTGGAACTATTCAGGCTTTTGTTCCAAACGATTCATTAGAGGAGTACATCTCAACGCTTGAATCAGTATTTGGAGAAGGTAATTGTCATAAACTTTTCATTAGATCAGAAGGTTCTGTAAAAGTGGATTTATAAATAGTTGTTTTCGAGAAAGTACGCTAAGTGCTTTCTTGAGTTCTTACTTCTTAAATAATTTATCAAATATTCAAATCTAATATTATGGGAAATTCAAAAACGAATTTTGCGGTTCCTTTTGCTATTATGTCCTTTCTACTTTTCCTTTTGGGATTTGTAACCTGGATTAATAACATCTTGGTGCCATTTATGAAAACACAGTTTTCTATCACTGAAAGTCAAGCTCAGTTGGTAAGTGCTGCTTTCTTTAGTGCATATATCATATCCATCCCCGTTGGAGGAGTCGTTAAAAAAATTGGTTACAAAAAGAGTGTAATCATTGGTTCGGTGATTACAGGTATTGGTTGTGCTATTTTTATTCCAGCTTTATCAATTGGTTACAACATGGTGCTGGCAGGTCTTTTTATCACAGCTATTGGTGTGGTTGTATTGCAAGTTGCTGCTAACCCTTATGTGATTGCTTTAGGAACTCCAGAAACTTCAGCTTCTCGTTTAACCTTAGCAATGGCTATTAACTCGAGTGCTGCAGTATTGGCTCCAATTATTGGCGGATTTATTATTGAATCAAACGATGGAAATATTGTTGTTCATGAAAACATGGCAAAAATAATGTTTCTTGTTTTGGCTGGTATTTCTATTTTAACAGCAGTTATCTTAGTTTTCATGCACCTTCCTTCTATTGAAGGTGATGAAGAGGATGCTTCTGATGCAAGTGCCGGACGTAGTGCCTGGAGTTTTCCTCACTTAATCTTGGGATTTCTAGCCATTGGTATGTATATGGGACTTGAAGTTGGTGTTGGTAACTACTTCTTAAACTATGTAGAGTACAATGTTGATGGTAAAACAATGGCATATGCTACAATGATCTTAGGTTTTTATCCTGCGGGTTTCTTTGTGGGACGTCTATTAGGAGCTGGTCTTTTAAAGAAGTACGAATCATCAAAAGTACTGCTCGTTAACTCTATTATTTGTGTCGCTTTATTAGGTGTATTCTTTGTAACCAGAGGTTCTTCATTCTCAATTTGGCCATTAATTGCTCAGGGATTATTCTTATCAATCATGTGGTCGGTTCTTTTCGATCTTTCGATGAAAGATATTCCTGCCGCTGCTGCAAAACTAGGTTCTGGTATTATCTGTACTGGTGTTGTATTTGTTGGTATTTGGATGTTTATTATGGGGAAAGTTGTAGATGCTACTGGTACTTTGTTGCCTGATGGAACCATTGATGCTGCTTCATGTAATTACAGCGCTGCTTATCTATTTTTCTTCTTCTTTTATGCATACATTATTTTCTTTGCATTAAAAGGTGCTAAAATCAGAAAACAAGTAGCTTAATTTTTTACGGATTATTATACCAATTTAATTTCAAAAGGATCTTTACTAAAATGCTAAGATTTTTAGATATATCAAGGTGAAAAAAGTAAAAGATAGCTAAGTTACCTTGGATCTTTTTTAACGAAGATATAGCTGAAAAGAAACGTTTTATAAAATGAGTTTTGATGTTAATTTGGTATTAACTAAAAAAAATATAAAATGCGCGCTTACACACTTAAGAACAATAATATAGAAATTACCTTCATCGAAAGAGGAGGACAAATTACATCAATAAAAGTACCTGATGCAAAAGGTAACATTGAGGATGTTGTAGTTGGTTACGACAGCATGGATGAAATTCTTGCAGGTGATGGATATTTTGGAGCATTATGCGGTCGTTATGCCAATAGAATTGTTGGGGGTAAATTTGAAATTGATGGGAAAAAATTTCAATTAGACTGTAACAATGAAACCAATCACTTGCATGGTGGTGCAGAAGGTTTTAATTCTAAAAATTGGGCTGTTAGTCCAATTGTACTTGATAAATTTGTGCAGGCTTATCAATTAAGCCTAACAAGTGAAGATGGTGAGGAAAAATATCCTGGAAAATTGGATGTATCTGTGATTTATGGTCTGACGGCAGACAATCAGTTTGTTATTGAGTACGAGGCAGAAACAACAAAGCCTACTGTAATTAATATGACCAGTCATTCTTACTTCAATTTGCGTGGAGCAGGGAAAGCTTCAGCAGAGAATCACAAGCTGCAGTTAAATGCTTCTAAATACACACCAATTTCAGCTGAATTGGGTACTACATCTGGAGAAATTGTTCCTGTAAAGGATACTCCTTTTGATTTTACAAGTGCTAAGGAAGTAAAAGTAGCCTGTAAGACTGATCATGAGCAAATCAATATGGTTGATGGAATCGACCATAATTTTGTAATTGATGATTTTGATGGTTCTGTAAAACTTGCTGGTGTACTTTTAGATCCAGAATCGGGTCGGAAAATAGAAGTTTATACCAATCAGCCAGGTATTCAGATATATACAGGGAGTCATTTTGATGGTTCTGAAATTGGAAAAAATGGAAGTCCGATTAAACAGACTGCTGGCATAGCTATGGAAACTCAAATTTTCCCGAATTCTCCAAACTATGCCCATTTCCCTAATGCTACTTTAAAGCCAGGAGAGAAATATAAGCACGTTTGTATTTATAAGTTCTGCTAAAAAAATCTCGATAAAGCCTTGCCTTTCGAATAAAAGAGGCAAGGCATATTGGGCAATAAGTTATAAAAATACAATGTTGGATTCCTTTTGGTAGGGGAATTTCTAAACATCAAATAGAGTTGGTTTACATTCATTAAACTCTATTTGGTGTTTTCTTTTTTATTCATTTACCAGCAAATTACAACCTCTTATATCTGAATGGTCAAAGCGACCCAGAATTTCGAAGCTGCCATCGGTGTGGATCCTTCCTAAATCCTGAGTTTCGATAAAGGAACAAGAATTAATGTTGGCCAGATCAATAACGTTAACACCTCCGCTTCTACCTTGCTGTTCGTAAGAAAAAGGATCATAAGTATCCCGAATTAAAATCTTCATCCAGCTTGGCGTGAAAAACAAACTGTCTCCTTTTGAATAAGCTTGCGATAACAATTCTGTCATTCCATATTCTGAATGAATTTTCTCAACACCCAATCGTTTGGTCAGAAAAGCATGCAATTCCTCACGCGTAATTTCTTTTCGGCGACCTTTCATTCCACCGGTTTCCATAACAATTACGTCATCCAAATCCAATTGAAATTTTTCTGCCAAATCGAGCAAAGCAAAACTGACACCTAAAAGAAGGATTTTTTGTTTCTGTTTTTTTAGATTAGTAATCGTAGCAATCAATTCTTCATGATTGTGAAGGTAAAAGCCACTTTTTTCATGCTTACTATCCTTTATAAGCTTCTCCATCATATAAATAAGAGAAGAACCTTCCCGCTCCAAATAAGATGGCAGGAGAGCCAGAATGCAGTAATCGCTTACAGCTCCGTAGTATTGTTCAAACCCTTTTGTAAAGCTGGCTTCATAAATTTTCAGATCCGGCACATAATGTCGGCTGGTTAAATTTCCAGTTGTTCCGCTGCTGGTGAAAATGGTTTGCTCTTTTTTATCGGTAGAAACCACTTTGTGTGATTTAAAGAAATTAATGGGAAGAAAAGGAATTTGAGTAAGGGTTTTAACATTAGAAATATCAAATTTTAAATGCTCCAGATATTCTTTGTATACGCTATTATTCGTTGCCTGATATTGAAAAACCCGCAGTGCTGTTTTTTCAAAATCATTTTCATTCGCAATGTTAAATATTTCCTCTTCCCAATTCATTACCTTGATATCTTAAATAGTAGATTTATCAGCAAAGATAATTGAAAACTTTAAGATGAACGTGCTTTTAGTAGCTACTAATAATAAGGACCAAATTGCCAATGGACGGGTACTTATTGCCTCGGGAAGCCATCAAATTGCTAATTGGAGGGTAATTGTTGCCGATTGACGCACTCAAACTACTGATTGGAGACGAGAAAGTACTAAGGGGAGGGTGTGACCTGCCTCGGGACTAATAAAATTAGGTGTTTCAGGTGTCTTCTCCTGAAATAGCTTGACAGATTATTTTGGATTTTAAATCATTGAATAAAAAAACGCAGCCCCATTACAGAACTGCGTTGAATTTCCCTAAGGAAAGTATTTTTGGTTAAATTATCCTCTAATAGCTGTTACACCAGGAAGTTCTTTTCCTTCGATGTATTCTAATAAAGCACCACCTCCAGTAGAAACGTAACTTACTTTATCAGCAAGACCGTATTTGTTGATTGCAGCAACAGAATCACCACCACCAATTAATGAGAAAGCACCTTTTTCAGTAGCAGTTACAATAGCATCAGCAATTGCTTTAGTTCCTTTGGCAAAATTATCCATTTCGAATACGCCAACAGGTCCATTCCAAAGAATAGTTTTCGATTCTTCGATCACTTTTTTGAAGCTTTCGATAGTCGCATCTGCAACATCTAATCCCATCCAACCTTCAGGAATTGCATTTACATCACACACCTTAGTGTTCGCATCATTAGAAAAAGCATCAGCAATTAAAGCATCGGTAGCAAGGTGAAGTTTCACATTGTTCTCTTTTGCTTTCTGAAGAATTTCTCTTGCAGTCTCTAATTTATCATCTTCAACCAATGAGTTTCCAATGGTTCCACCCATCGCTTTCACGAAAGTGTAAGTCATTCCACCACCAATAATTAAATGATCAACTTGTGACATTAATGTTTTGATGATTTCAATTTTTGAAGAAACCTTAGCTCCACCCATAATTGCAGTTAATGGACGCTTAGTATCTTTTAATACTTTATCAACGCTTGATAATTCGCTTTCCATTACATATCCGAACATTTTAGCTTCCGGGAAAAATTTAGCGATAACAGCAGTAGATGCATGAGCACGGTGAGCTGTTCCAAATGCGTCGTTGATCCAAAGGTCAGCCAAACCAGCTAATTTCTTAGCAAATTCTTCATCACCTTTTTCTTCTTCTTTGTAGTAACGTAGGTTTTCAAGTAAAAGAACTTCACCTGGCTTCAAATTAGCAGCCATAGTTTTTGCACTTTCACCAATACAATCATCAGCAAATTTAACTTCAACACCAATTGATTTTGTAAGGTGAGCAACAATGTGCTTTAATGAAAATTTCGCATCTACACCTTTTGGACGACCTAGGTGAGACATCAAAATAGCAGAACCATTACCATCTAATACTTTTTTGATAGTAGGAATGGCTGCACGAATTCGTGTGTCATCAGTAATTTCGAATTGCTCGTTTAAAGGCACATTGAAATCTACTCGGATAATAGCCTTTTTACCTGAAAAATTGTAAGTGTCAATACTTTGCATGATATAATTGTCTTTAGGTTTTTTTTTCGTGTAAGCAAAGATAGCTTTTTCTGTAAATGAGTGCAAAAAAGATACTTGTAACTATTGTATCTCCAATTAATACAGGTGTTTAGGTGCTATTCGATGTTTGTTTTGAAACGATTGCGTAAAAAAATGAATTCCAATTATAAGTGCTAAAACGTCATATTTCATTACTTCTTAATTTCAAGATGACTAATTTTAGCAAAGCACTTGGATATTTTTTTAACTTTGGATATCCTAATGTATTTTTGTCGCTAAGCACTGCGATTTAGCGACAGCCAAAAAATCAATAGATAAGTTGTTGATGACATTAGCATACCTGTAATAGAATCGAAATTAATTTCATGCAATTTAAAGATATAATTGGACTTGAATCTGTTAAGAGTCAGTTCATACAAACAGTTACCGAAAATAGAATTAGTCACGCTCAATTACTGGTTGGACCGGCTGGAGTTGGGAAACTTCCTTTGGCGATTGCATTTGCACAATATGTGTCCTGTTTGGATCGAAAAGAGAATGATTCATGTGGAGTTTGTTCGTCTTGCAAAAAATATCAGAAATTAATTCATCCCGATTTACATTTTGTTTTTCCAGTCGTAACGGGGAAAGGTTTTACAAATCCGGTGAGTGATAATTTTATTGCCAGTTGGAGATCTCAAATTGAAAGTGATCAATATTTTGATTTGGGTGAATGGTACAAAACTCTGGGGGTGGATAATGCTCAAGGCTTAATTTATTCCTCGGAGAGTAATGAGATTATACGCAAGTTAAACTTGAAGACTTACGAGTCTGATTACAAGATAATGGTGGTTTGGTTGCCAGAGAAAATGCATCGCTCTTGTGCCAATAAACTTCTGAAAATGATTGAGGAACCGCCTAATAAAACTCTGTTTTTAATGGTTTCGGAGGAGCCGGAAAAAATTATTCAGACAATTCTTTCCAGAACGCAAATTGTAAATGTTTCTAAAATTGACGATGCTGATTTGTCAAAGGCACTTACCTCAGAATTTGATTTGTCGGGAACAGAATTGACTAATGTGGTGCGTTTGGCCGGGGGAAGCTATCGTAAAGCCAGAATATTAATTAAGAACTCAGATGAGAATGCTTTCAATTTTGAGAACTTTGTTACCATTATGAGATTAAGCTATGCACGTAAGGTGATGGAAATAATGGAATGGTCGGAGTTGGTTGCAGGAATTGGTCGTGAGCGTCAAAAGAGTTTTTTGAACTACTGTGTTCGTATGGTAAGAGAAAATTTTATTTTAAATTTAAAACAACCTGAAATGGTCTTTTTGAATGGTGAAGAAATGAATTTTTCCCAACGATTTTCCCCTTTTATTAATGAGGAAAATGTTTGGATTCTTGCTGATGAGCTCTCAAAAGCGCATTCAGATATTGAAAGAAATGCCAATTCGAAAATTGTTTTTCTCGATTTGAGTTTGAAGCTAGTTAAATTATTAAGACCATAAGGGGCTATTAATTCGGCGAATTATTACCTTTAAAGGTTTATAAATTAAATTCATTATTTTTGCGGTCGGTTATCGACTAATAATCAATATACATATGATAGAAGATAAGGAACCAAAAGGGAAGTGCGGGAGTTGTGGATCCAATAAAAAGGATGATAGACTTCTGGATGGAAAACTAGATGTTTATGATTGGTTGGGTGATGTTCCTGAGAGTGTATTATGTCCAGATATTGTTGAGGTAAAATTTAAAAATACCCGAAAGGGATTCTTCTCAAATTCAAATCAATTAAGATTAAAAAGAGGTGATATTATTGCTTTGGAAGCATCGCCCGGACATGATATAGGAATTGTTACATTAACAGGAGATTTAGTTTTTGAGCAAATGCGCAAGCAGAAGCTGAATCCAAAAACATACGAGGCTAAAAAAATATATCGAAAGGCAAAGCCGGTAGATATTGAAAAATGGCATGAAGCCATTGCTTTGGAACACAAAACAATGATTAAGGCTCGTCAGTTATCTGCAGAACTAAAACTCAATATGAAGATTGGTGATGTTGAATATCAAGGCGATAAAACCAAAGCCATTTTTTACTATATAGCTGATGATCGGGTTGATTTTCGTCAATTGATTAAAGTGCTTGCCGAACAGTTTAAAATCCGAATTGAAATGCGCCAGATTGGAGCAAGGCAAGAGGCTGGTCGAATTGGCGGTATTGGACCTTGTGGAAGAGAGCTTTGTTGCTCTACCTGGATTACCAATTTTGTGTCAGTAACTACAAATGCAGCACGTTATCAGGAAATTTCACTGAACCCCCAAAAATTGGCGGGTCAGTGTGGAAAGTTGAAGTGTTGTCTGAATTTCGAATTGGATTGTTACATTGATGCTCAAAAAGATTTTCCACACACAAATATTCAGTTGGAAACAATAGATGGTACTGCTTATCATCAGAAGACCGATATTTTCAAGAGGTTAATGTGGTATTCGTACGATAAATACAATACGATAAATATGGTTCAACTTTCGGTTGATACCGTTAAGAATATTATCAGTCAAAATAAAAAAGGAATTAAGGTTGATAAATTGGTAACGGAATTTGTTGAAGAGCCTAAGGACACATTGGAATACGAAAATGTAGTGGGTCAGGATAGTTTGAATCGATTCGATTCGGTCGAAAAGCCAGCTGCGAAAAAGTCGAAGAGAAAATTTCGTCGCAAACCAAGAAAAAACAATAACCCTTCTTGATCATGAAACTAGGAAGAATTATTTGTGCTTTGCTAATAGCGATTTCTGCATTTTCCTGTGATTCAAACAGGGTGTACGAACAGTATGAGGATATTCCTGATTTCGAGTGGAATCAGGAAAATATTCTTCGCTTCGAAGTGGAAATTACAGATACAATTCAGGCACACAATGTATTTATTAATTTGCGCAATTCAGGAGATTATGCATACAGTAATTTGTGGCTGTTTGTAAAAATAATAAGTCCGGATAATGAGGTGGAAGAGAAGAAAATTGAGATCAACCTAGCGGATGATGCCGGAGATTGGTATGGTACAGGATTTGGTGATATTTTTGATTTACAGGTACCGTTTAAACAAAAGGTTGTTTTCCCGAAATCGGGAAAATATGTGTTTGAAATTGGTCAGGGAATGTACGACCTGAAATTACAGGGGATTGTGAATGTTGGAATTCGCATTGAGAAGGAAGATAAATAATATAAGAGGTATTACTAGTGAAAAATAAATTAGAGCGCTTTGCTGAAATGAAGTCTTTTGATAATGTTTTTGAACCTACCCACAGCGAAGTTTGGAAAACTAACTATCAATACAAAGGAAAGTGGAATAAGGATGTATTTAAGAATAGCAATCCGATCGTTCTTGAAGTGGGTTGCGGAAAGGGTGAATATACAGTCGGTTTGGCAAAGCAATTTCCAAATAAAAATTTTATTGGCATAGACATTAAGGGAGCTCGTATCTACTGTGGTGCAAAAGAAGCACTTGATAATGGTCTGGGTAATGTTGCTTTCATCAGAAACTATGCAGAGTTGCTTCAATCGATATTTGAAGAAGGAGAAATTGCCGAAATATGGATTACTTTTCCTGATCCTCAGATGAAAAAAACGCGCAAAAGATTGACAGGAACCCGATTTTTAAAGCTCTACAGTGAACTCCTTTCTATAGATGGAATTATTCACTTGAAATCGGATAGTAACTTTCTGTATGAATACACTAAATACGTAATCAAGGAGAACAATCTAAAAGTTATTGTTGATACCGACGATTTGTATACTTCCGGCAAAGCGGATGAAATTCTCTCCATCAGAACTTTCTACGAGCAACAGTTTTTGAACCGGGGAATTCCGATTAAGTATCATAAATTTATGCTTGAGGGAAAAACCGAGTTTGTTGAACCTGATGTAGAAATTGAATTGGATTGGTACCGAAGCTATGGCAGGGTAAAAAAAGAATAATAAATGTCTGATTTGTATTCCCGAATTTACGATGTAGTACGCTTAATTCCAGCAGGACGTGCTACCAGCTATGGTGCAATTGCCCGTTTTGTGGGTTCACCTCGTGGTTCAAGAATGGTTGGATGGGCAATGAATCAGTGTCATGCTCATGAAGAATATACTCCGGCACATCGTGTAGTAAATCGATTGGGAATACTTTCAGGAAAACATCACTTTCCAGGTGAGAATTTAATGCAGGAATTGCTCGAAAGTGAAGGACTTGTGGTTCTCGACGACCAAATTCAAAATTTTGATCAGGTTTTTTGGGATCCATTTAAAGAACTCAACTGGAATGCTATTTAAATAGAATCTAAATACATACATTTGTGCTTTGTAATAAATTCAAAGACTTAAAATTTAATATATCATGAGTTATACTCAAAAACAGGTTACAGATGCTTTGCATTTGGTGAAGTTTCCAGGTTCCGATAAGGATATCATGGCCCTGGATATGGTTCGTAACATTAAGATTGAAGGTAAGAAAATAGGTTTTGATCTGGTTTTTCAAAAATCGGATGATCCTCAGATCATTACTTTAAAGAAACTTTGTGTTTCGGCTATTTTGAAATTTGTTGATAAAGAGGCTGAAATAAAAGGAAATATTAAAGTTAAGGCGGTTCATATTGTTGATGAACCGGGTGTTCTTCCGAATGTGAAAAATATTATTGCAATTGCTTCGGGTAAAGGTGGTGTTGGAAAATCGACTGTTGCTACGAATCTGGCTGTGGCTTTGGCCAATGCCGGCGCTAAGGTGGGTTTGATTGATGCAGATATTTTTGGTCCATCGATTCCTAAAATGTTTGGTTCTGAATCTGCCCGTCCGAGTTTGATAAAGATTGACGATAAGGATAGAATTGAGCCACACGAAAAATTTGGTGTGAAAATGTTGTCAATAGGATTCTTTGTTGATCCTGCACAGGCAACCGTTTGGCGTGGACCAATGGCTTCGAATGCATTAAAACAACTGATTGAAGAAGGAAACTGGGGCGATCTTGATTTTGTATTGATCGATTTGCCTCCAGGGACAAGTGATATTCACCTTACTTTGGTGCAAACAGTTCCGGTTACAGGTGCTATTATTGTTAGTACACCTCAGGAAGTAGCTTTGGCTGATGCAATTAAAGCGATTAGCATGTTTGAAGGTGCTGGCGTAAATGTTCCTGTTTTGGGAATGGTTGAAAACATGGCATGGTTTACTCCTGCTGAATTACCTGAGAATAAATATTACATTTTTGGCAAGGATGGTTGTAAAAAACTTGCGGAAGAAAAAGGAATTGATCTGTTGGGACAAATTCCAATTGTACAGAGTATTAGAGAAGGTGGCGATAATGGAATTCCTGCTGCTGTTAATACAGATACAGTAACGGGTATGGCTTTCGCCGATTTGGCATCTAAGCTAATGTCGGTTGTTGATAAAAGAAATGCCGATAAGGATCCTACAAAACGTGTAGAAATAACTCGATAGAGATTATATATTATGATTTAAAAAGGAGCATCTGATGCTCCTTTTTTATTTTTGGCTAAATAAGCTTATATTCAGAAAGTTTTAATAATTTTCAAGTATATTAATTTTAGTAATCAGATTTAGATTAACTGTTTGATTATTATACTTTATGAAGAAATTATGAAGTTAATTCTTACTTTTTATTGTTTCTTTGTATACTAATTTCTTGATTTTAACTGTTATCTAACAAAACGATAAGTCTTGGATAGTAAATTTTTTCAAAAAGGGTTTGTAGTTGTTTTTTGTCTACTATTTGT
Organism: Labilibaculum antarcticum; assembly: GCF_002356295.1. Lineage (NCBI taxonomy): Bacteria > Pseudomonadati > Bacteroidota > Bacteroidia > Marinilabiliales > Marinifilaceae > Labilibaculum > Labilibaculum antarcticum. The sequence continues at coordinate 2,526,249 of NZ_AP018042.1, forward strand.
GTTTGCTTGTTCCAATCAGAAAAACACATTTGTAAGTAGACAATATCATGCAATGACCACGCATTACAATGTTTATTTTAATGGGAAAGAAAGCCTGAAGAAAGGTGAAAAGAAAATTGAAGACGGAATTATCGAGAATTATTCTTTGCTTCTTCCTGTTTTTGAGTATCAAGACCCAAATGCCAGAGCTTTGTCGACTTCCGATATGGACAGAACCATTGAAAAAGCTGCTAAGGCAATAAAAATTCATTCAATTACCCGAAAGCCTAAACGAAAAAGAGGCAATCAATCGGAAAAATATAAGGAGTTTAGAAAAAAGAAGGAATACAATGACTGGATAGATGATTGTTACCTGTTAATTGGAAAGGCAAAATTTTACAAAGGGGAACATCGGGTGTCCGAAAAAGCATTCGAATTTATTTTGAAAGAATATCCGGAATCAGAATTAATACCAGAGGCAAAACTTGGTTTAGCCCGTAGTTTAATCGACAGAGGAGAGCTGATCGCAGGAGGAGAAATATTGGATCGCTTGGCTGATGATCCCAAACTACCTAAAGGTTTTAGACTTGAAATATCAAGCTTGCGTGCAAGTAGTGCAATTCAAAAAGAAGAATACGGGAGGGCAATTGATGAATTGGGAAGAGCGATTATACTTGTAAATTCTAAAGTTAAAAAGGCACGATACTACTATCTAACAGCACAACTTTATCAAAAGCTTGGGGAGCCAGATGCCGCTTCGCGCACGCTGCAAGAAGTGATTGACTTAAATGCATCTTACGAGATGACTTTTAATGCTAAAATTAGCAGAGCATTGTCATACACAGGCAATGAGAATGGGGCAGAAATCAGGAAGAGTTTGAGGAAAATGCTTCGTGATGAAAAAAATACGGAATATCAGGATCAGATTTACTACGCTCTTGCGGAAATGGACGTGAAGGATGGGAACATGGATTCTGCAATCCCTAATTATTGGGAATCGACGAAACGGACGGTTTACAATGAAAATCAAAAAGCAATATCATTTTTAAAATTAGGTGATTACTATTTTGAAGATTTGAATTATCCAAAATCTCAAATGTGTTATGATAGTTCCATGACCTATCTGGGAAAAGATTATCCAAATTATTCTGAAATATCAGTAAGGATTGGAAATTTGACCGAATTAGTGAACAATCTTAATTTGGTTGAAAGAGAAGATAGTTTGCAAAATGTTGCTTCCATGAGTTCTGAAGATAGGGATAAACTGATTCAGGGATTCATTCAAAAAATTAAAGATAAGGAAAGAGAACAAAAATTGAAGGAATCAGAGGCGGTTTCCGACAGAGCATTTTTTAGTCAGAATAATATGTTGGGAAACTCCAATAGAGGAACAACAACTCAGGGGAACTGGTACTTTTATAATCCGACTAATATTGGTTTGGGAAAATCAGATTTCCAGCGTAAATGGGGACGACGAAAGTTAGAAGATAATTGGAGACGGAAAAATAAATCGGCAATGAGTCTGGAAGATGTCGAATTGACCTTGGAAGATAATACAGGTGCTGATCCAATGGATCCGTCATTAAAAAAAGATCCAAAATCGAAAGATTATTATCTGGTTGATTTGCCAATGACAAAGGCTGGAATCGGAAAATCCAATGAGAGAATCATGATGGGCTTGTATCAGGCAGCGCTGGTATACGAAGAGAAATTGGATAATATGGAGAAGGCATTGGAAACAATGGAAATTCTTATTAATAGATTCCCTGATAATCCATATCTATTATCGGCCTACTACCATGCTTATTCGTTAAACAATACACTAGGAAACTCTGCGAAAGCCAAGGACTATAAAAATAAAATATTAAGTGAATTTAAGGGGAGCGATTATGCAAAAGCGCTTAGTGATCCTAATTTCTTTGCAAAAATTGAAGCTGAAGGTCAAAAGGCAAATCAATTGTATGCATCAGCATATGAGGATTTTCAGAATTTCTACTATCTGAGAGTGATAAAGAGCTGTAATGAAGGTTTATTAAGATATCCGGAAAGTGATTTGCGTCCTAACTTTTTATTTTTGAGAGCCTTGTGCATTGGCCGAACAAAAGACATGTCGCAATTTAGACAATCACTGGATCAGTTGATTGAGTCGAAACCAACAGCTGAAATTGCAAATACGGCAAAAGCCATTCTTAAAGCGCTTGATTATGGCGCGGTTCCTATGCAGTATTCTGAATTGGATATGGAACAGGCCCGACAAAATCGTTTGCTTAGAAACTGGCGAATGGAAGCTGAACAGGCTACTGTTGCAGTTGCTGATACAAAGAAAGATGTAAAAGAGAAGCCCATTTATAAATTTGCAGAAACAGAGGAACATTACTTTGTATTGCTGTTTGATAAGAAAGATGCGGATCCTAACCGGATTCTATTTAATATCTCAAAATACAATTCGGAAAGTTACAATGACCGTGTATTTAAAGTGGACAGACTCTCTTTAAACAAAGATCAAATCATGGTTATGGTGAAAGGTTTAACGGGCAAACAAGATGCTTTAAATTACTTTCACGGAGTAATTACGAATGATAAGGCTTTTGCTGGCTTAGAGGATGTAGATTATCGAAATTTTGTGATTTCGGGTGCCAACTTTAAGATCTTCAAAAAAAATCAGGACGTTGAAGGTTATCTGGATTTTTATACCAAAAGCTATTTTAATATTGCCAGACAAGAAAGCAAAACTACCGTTAGAAGAAATGATAAATTAGTATCCGTAAATTCTAACTTGGATTCAACAAAGTTTGCTGTTAATTCTAACGACAATCATAAATTTATTCTTTTGGTGCCGGTACGAAAAGTGAATATTGGCAAATTACGAACAGATATTTTTAATCATGATAAAGATTTTACGGTCATAAGAGATCAGTATGATACCGATCTAAATATGATTGTTGTGAATAATGTTGGCTCTAAGTCGGAGGCAATGAATTATTTTAGAAATTTGATAAAGGATGAGTCAGTGTATGCTCAATTGGCAAATGTGGAATATCGAAATTTTGTAATTACCGAGGAAAATTTTAATAAATTTTATATCAGTAAAACACTATTTCCATATCTTGATTTCTTCAAAGAAAATTACCTGAATGATGAGACGGTTTCAGAGGTTAAGCCTATTGAAGAATTAGTTCAGGAAGGTATTTATACTTATAAAGAGGATACGCCACACTATTTTGCATTGGTTTATTCGACTGATAATGTTGATAAAAAACTGCTTTTAAACGGAATTAAAAAATACAACATAAAAACCTTAAAAATAGAGGTTCGCAGCTTGGATGAGAATCGGGAAATTCTTTTGGTTACCAACATGCGAAATAAAAAACAGGCCATGATGTATTTCAGAGCAATTGTTACGAATCGTATGCTTTTTGAACCGGTAGAGAAGGTCAACTATCGAAATTTTGTGATTTCTGATGAAAATTTAGATGTTTTTATGAAGGATGGCGATCCTGCTATCTACCTGGAATTCTTTAAGAAGTGGTATCTTAGGTAAATTTGGTGAAATAAAAGCAGGTGCTTTTCGTTACCACTAGTAGTAAGCCAGGTTGTTTCCTGGATGAAATTAAAATGAACGTTTGTGAAAGATATTACGATACTTTGGGTGGATGATGAGATTGAGTTGTTGAAACCTCATATTATTTTTTTAGAAGGGAAAGGATACATTGTAAAATCATGTAATAACGCTCATGATGCTATAGACATGGTTCGGGAGGATCATTTCGATTTGATTCTGCTTGATGAAAACATGCCAGGCATGAGTGGTCTGGAAGCCTTGGGTGAAATAAAATCGATCGATTCGGCACTTCCTGTTGTGATGATTACCAAGAATGAGGAAGAGGATATTATGGATGATGCGATTGGAAAGCAAATTTCTGATTACCTGATAAAACCTGTGAATCCAAAGCAAATATTGCTTGCCATTAAAAAAAATCTTGATAAAAAGAGATTGGTTTCGGAAAAAACAACCACAGCTTATCAGTCGCGATTCGGACAGTTGGGAATGGAGATTAATGATTGCCGCAATTTTACCGATTGGATGAAAATGTACCGGAAACTGGTGTTCTGGGAGTTGGAACTCTCCAATATTGAAGAGACGGGAATGGACGAAATTCTGCGCATGCAAAAGAATGAGGCCAACAATCTTTTTTCCCGATTTATAAAGAAGAATTATCTGACATGGCTTGAGCCAGATTGTAAAGAAAAGCCACTGTTAACACCTTCCGTATTCAAAGAAAAAGTTTACCCTTTGCTTGAAAAAGGACAAAAAGTAGCTTTTATTCTTATCGATAATTTACGCTACGATCAGTGGCAAACACTATATCCGGTAATTAACAATTACTATTCGGTGGTTGATGATGATATGTATTATTCCATCTTACCCACGGCAACGCAATATGCCAGAAATTCTATGTTCGCAGGTTTAATGCCATTGGACATTCAAAAGAAGCATCCTGGTTATTGGATTCATGAAGATGAGGATACAAGTAAAAATCTTCATGAAGAGGAATTTATTGGTTTTCAGTTGAAACGTGATTACAAGGACGTAAGCTACAATTACGAGAAAATAAATAACGAAAAAATGGGCGCTAAAGTGATGGAGAACATTAGCGCTATTCTGGAATCTCAATTGAGTGTTTTTGTTTACAATTTTGTGGATATGCTTTCGCATGCTCGTACAGAAAGCGATATGATACGTGATCTGGCTCCTGATGAGGCTGCTTATCGTTCTTTAACCCTTTCGTGGTTCGAACACTCGATGTTATTGGAATTGATTAAGAAGCTGGCCGAGAAGAATGTGAAGCTGATAATTACTACTGATCATGGTTCAATACGGGTTCAAAATGCTGTTAAGGTAATTGGCGACAGACAAACGAATGCAAACCTTCGATACAAGATGGGTAAGAATCTGAATTACAATCCAAAACATGTTTTTGAAGTAACGGATCCACGAAAAGCACTTCTGCCTCAGGTAAATGTAAGTTCTTCTTATATCTTTGCACATGGCGAGGACTTTTTGGTTTATCCGAACAACTTTAACCACTACAGTTCCTATTATCGAAATACCTTTCAGCATGGAGGAATTTCACTCGAGGAAGTTTTGGTTCCATTGATAACTCTGACTCCACGCTAGAAATTAGATATCAATTATTTTAAAAATGAGTGTATTAAAAATTAACTCCCTGAAAGAGATTAATGCCGTGGCAAAGGAATTTCTTTCACTGGTGGGAAGTAAGCGTGTATTTGCTCTTTATGGAGCAATGGGAGTGGGGAAAACGACCTTTGTAAAAGCCATTTGTGATGAAATGGGTGTAGAAGACACCATCAATAGTCCTACATTTTCGATTGTGAACGAGTATCATACTTCAAAAGAGGATATCATTTATCATTTCGATTTTTATCGGATTGAAGATGTGAAAGAAGCTTATGATTTTGGGTACGAGGATTATTTCTACAGTAATGCCATGTGCTTTATCGAATGGCCCGAAAAAATTGAATCTATTCTGCCGAATGATGCTGTAGCGGTTCTTTTTGAAGAAGAAAGTGATGGTAGTCGCACCATTACCATTCGTTAATCAAGGGATATGCATAATAGCAAAAAATTGTTTAAATTGTAGATTCATTAACTTGTTAAAATCTCTTTTAATATTACAATTTTGCATATGGCGCCACGAAGTCAAGGATCAAGGAATTTTCCGATTGGGCAAGAATTTTATCAGCCTAAAGAAGAAATGTTGGAAGTTGAACGCCGACGGAAACAGTTAGCAATCGGTATCCCAAAAGAAGAGAATAAAGGCGAAAATCGAATTTGTTTAACACCTCAGTCTGTCGAAGTTTTGGTGAATAATGGCCATGATGTAATGGTTGAGCGAGGCGCTGGTCTTGCTTCAAATTATACAGATAAAGAGTACAGCGATAATGGAGCTCTAATAGTTAATGCAAAGAGCGAGATTTATCAATGTGATGTGATCATGCAGGTTTCACCTTTTTCGTCTGCCGAAATTGATATGCTCCGAGGAAATCAAATCCTTTTTTCTGCTCTCCAAATAAAGAGTCAATGTGGTGAGAACATTCGCAAGTTAATGCAAAAGAAAGTGACTGCGATTGCGCTGGAATTGGTGAAGGATGAGCATGATTTTTTCCCGGTTGTTCGTTCCATGTCCGAGATTGCAGGAATTTCAGCCGTAATGATTGCTGGTGAATATTTAAGCAAGTCTCATGGAGGAAAAGGGGTCATGCTGGGGGGAATTACTGGAATAACACCAACCGAAGTGATTGTTTTGGGAGCAGGAACCGCTGCTGAATATGCAACGAGAGCTGCCAGCGGATTGGGTGCAATGGTGAAAGTGTTCGACGATTCAATTTATCGCCTTCGCAGATTGGAAGATCATTTAGGACATCGTGTTTTCACCTCAATTTTTCATCCTCATGTTCTTGAAAAGGCATTGGCTTCTGCCGATGTGGTAATTGGAGCCTTGCGCTACGAAAAAAATATAAGTGGTTTTATCGTTACCGAGGATATGGTTGCCAAGATGAAGCCTGGCTCAATTATTATCGACCTGAGTATCGATCAGGGCGGTTGTTTCGAAACCTCAATGATGACCACTCATAAAGATCCGGTATTTAAAAAGTTTGGTGTTTTGCATTATTGTGTACCCAACGTACCTTCTCATGTTGCCCGAACTGCCTCACTTGCTTTAAGCAATATTTGTTCTCCTTTGTTGTTGCAAATTGGACATAACGGAGGCGTTCATCAGTTTATTAAATACGATGTTGGCTTGCGTCATGGAACATATATTTACCGGGGAATCTTAACCAATCGCCGATTGGGCGATTCGTTTGGAATTTTGGCTAAAGATATCGATTTGTTGCTTGCTGCGATGTAGTTGGTGTTTCTAAGATTCTTTCAACAGCTTTCGCAAATCCATCTTCAATAACACTATCAGTTACCTGATATTTTAATCGTAATTCTTTGGGAGCATTGGCTACAACAAAACTGTGTTCACCCCAATCGAGCAGATCAAAATCATTGTAATCATTGCCTATTGCAAGCGATTCAGTGGCTTTAATTTGTAATTTGTTGCATAGCCATTGGCATCCTTGCCCTTTCGAAATGTGCTCAGGGAAAATCTCCATCCAAATGGATTCATGATCGAGTGGTGATGTGGCACGAATAATCTTGATATCAGTAAATTTTGTCTTTAACTCTTCAAACCAATCTACTCTATTAGGAAGTATGGCTAATATCTGACAAGCATCCCGTTTGGTGTCTTCCAGTTTACCTACCGGTGTAGAAAATTGCTTGTAGAGAGCCAGTCTTCTGTCAAAATCTAAATTTTTATTTCCAGTTTGATAGTACCAGAATTGATGATTCAATGGAATGGGATCTAGAATCATAAAATCAATCTCATGATCGATTAAAATTTTCGATAACTCCAAAACTTCTTCCGCTTCAATTTGTTGAGAGTAGATCAATTCCTTGGTGTCCCATTGCATGATGCCCGCTCCCGATGAGAAAATAAGATAATCAATCGGAAAATCTTCGGGCAATACCGCCAAAGCTGAATAAAGGGTTCTTCCCGTGGCAATCACCCTTATAATCTCTTTATCATGAAGACTCACCAGAGTATCGTAATCTTTTTTGCTAATGCTTCCCTGCGAAGGAAGCAAAGTGCCATCTAAATCAGTAACTACGATTTTTATTTTTGGAGTCATAAACGAAAGTTTTGGAAGAATTCTCAATTTACCGATTTAGATTGACAATTCGAAAAGAGATGATGGTTATATAGGGAAATGCATTTTCTTGATTTTCAAAAAGAAGACTCCCACCTCCCGCAAGTCTGCGACCTGTGGCGATTAGCGAGACGTAATAATCTCAATTACACAAATTCTTATTGCATTGGGTTTTCTTACTTGTAAAGTAGTTCTGAGTCGCATCATTACAAATATAGCAGTGCAAGAGATTATGCCAAAGGAAAAAGATTAATAGAAGTTGAGTTAGTTTAGACCACAAGTCACAGACATCCTGGAGGTGGTTGAGTCCACACTAAGGGAAGTACGTTAGGTTCCTATTTATATTGTTCTCTACCAGGTTTCACCTTCTCCCTACCCAAAATGAGTACAACATTCCTGTCCGTGATGGCCTGCCCGCTGTCCCTGAGCACCACCATTCTGTCCGTGAAGCGCTTTTCCACTGTCCGGGAAGACCTATTTCTTGTCCCTGAAGCACTCCGTCTTGTCCGGGATGATCTACTTCTTGTCCCTGAAACACTCCATCTTGTCCGGGATGACCCTCTTTGTGTCCCTGAGGGGCTTATCTTGAAATCGCTAAAGGGATTTAGGGGTAGGTTAAAAGGAAATTCTCTTCATCTTTTATTATGGCATATTTTAAGCGCCTAACTATTGCTCTTCTTAAATTGTTGTTAATTTTAGATGTTTCGTCCACTTACCCCAAACCCCTAAAGGGGCTTAAGGGTAGTCGTTTTTTTAGAGTTCTCTCAAATTAAATATAGCACGTTTGGAAAAGTCCCCTTTAGGGGATTGAAGCGAAGCGGAAATCGATGAAGTCCATTTAGGGGTAGAAAAGTGGAGAAGTCCAGGGGTAAGGTTAAGCCCTAAAAATAAGCCCTCACCTCCATACTGCCCACATGAATGGTTTTGCCGCCTTCGCTGTTGCGGCCATTGTACGAAACGCTCAATTGAAATAGTTTGCTAAGTTGTTGGTTGTAGCCCAGGCTCCAGGTTGTGTTGTTGCCCGGTAAAAAACCTTCCAGCATTTCGTAGGCTATCGAGCTGTTCGATTCGGAATTAAAATCAACCAGTAAATAGTTAAGCGTGGCCATTAATTGGCCGGTTTTGGCCAAGGAATATTGACAGTCGGCGCCTATGTTGTGCGTGTTCGATTTTTCAGTGGCTAAATCGTTTTCCTTGCTGTTGTAGGTGTAGTTCAATCCGAACTGAAAGGCCAATGTTGGTTGAAACTGAAGTTTCAATTCGTTTTTAATTTCCTTCAAAGAGTAATTTTTATCGGTAAACGATTCGTTGTTTAAGTTCTTCTCGCCAAAATCGGTTCGGTTGCTCAGCTGGTTCGAATCTCCAATTTTCCATTGAAAACGAAATCCGTTCTGCATGTATTTTCGGCGTTCGAAACCCTGGGTAAGCAATTGTTTGCCGTTGCTGCTTAAATGAATAATGTCCCAATTGGTTTTCGATTTGGGTTTACGATACGAAAAGGTATTCTGAAAACTTGAATTGATGGTGATGAGGTTTTCGTTGGAGGCATGAGCCAGGAAAGGATTCGCATACAGATTAAAATCATTTACCAAACTCTTTTTCGAAATGCGGTAGGCAAAGCGGTTGTTGAATCGTTTTAAAAAAGAGACAAATTTCTGTTCTGATTTAAGTCGACTCAATCTCAAATTGAATGTCTGTCGGAATTCGCTGGTAAACACCTTTTGATAATTGTTGGTGTTGGTGCCAACACGAATGTAATTGGCTTCGTCTTTAAAACTGGCAATCTCAAATTCATTAATCTCTTTCACTTCATTTCCGTTGTAATCCGTCCAGCGATAAATTCCCTGTCCTTCGTTTACCTCTATAAAAGAAAATTCTTTTTCGCTCTCCAAACCTGATCCCAGTTCGTAGTAGGTTGAAGTTTGCAGCAATCCTTTTTTAATTCGTGCCCGATGTTCCAATTTTCCTAAAAAAGTATTTTCGGGCTTCTCGTCGGTGTAGCTGTTATCCAAAATGGATAGTTTCCGGTAAATGGTTTCTACTTTCAGCTGATTATTCCTGTTCTTCTTCAGCCAGACTTGTGCACCAAAATCCTGCGATTCGCTTTGTGCTTTCAGGTCATTTCCCTTGGGCAGAAAATCTTTTCTTTTCTGATAGTAGACCTGAAATTGATTTTCGGATGAATCACGGTTGGTGATATATACTTTATAGGAATTAAAAGAAGAACTGTTTGTCAACAGATCATGACTGGTTTTATCTTCCCACTGATTGTTTTCGCTTTCGGTCTGCACACCAATTTTGGCAAAGCCAAGTGCATAAGAAGTATTCAGCTGGTGCCGATAAAATTTTGTTTCAAGGCTTTCCTGATCGGTAGCTAAAGCATTTCCGGTAAAATCAATTGCCAGATTCTTTTTTGAAAACTGCAAACCCAAAGAATGTTTGTTTCCCTGATAATCGCTGTCCTTTTTCAAAACAGAGAATTCGTATGCAGCCTGTCCCCAATTTTGGTTCGAAAAAACATTGCTTAGCGAATAAAAATTCTCGTTCGAATCTGTAAAGTCATCCTGTAAATTCCAGTCCCGTATAAATTCTGTCGATCGGAATGGCTCTATTTCCGAAAAGTTTTGGTTGATGTGATGAAAACTTAGTTTCGTTTTCAGAAGTTTGAGAGTATCCGTAAAGGTGGAGTTTTTTTCCAGCGAAAAATCCACAGCAATGCCTTGATTATCGCCATCATCAAGCGTCGAAAAGGTGTTTAGGTCACGATTGCTTAGCGCCAATTCAAATTTCGAATTCAGGTTTTCGGTCAGGTTCACATCTCCGCCAAAGGAAAATAATTCTTGTTTTTGAGGAGCGATCAATTGCACAAGAGGCTCAAATTCTCCTTGCGGAATTCCGTTTACCGGATCAATCCATTGGTAAACCCGACCATTGGCGGCACCATTAACTTGCTGGTAGTTTCCATTATTTACTCCGGCATAAGAAAAGTTGGCCCGGTAAATGGCACTGTCGGCATTGGTTGAGTATTGGTAAATGTCGTATTCAATGCTCCCGATGCTTCGCGTAATTTTTTTGTACAAAACAAAGTCGTTCGAGTATTCAACTTCTTCAATATTGGGAACTTTGGCTAATTCCAGATTATCTCCTATCTCACTAAGCAGCAGTTTGCTTTCATCGTTTAACGATTGATCGATTGATTGACTTTTGCTGTCCTGTTCGTGGTAGAGATTGAACCAAAATTTTCCCGTTCTGGTTTTCAGTTCATTGCCGTTAAAAAGCAAATACCTCGAATAATTTTCTTCTGAGTATTCAAATTCAATAATGATTCTTGAGTTTCGGGTGATTGGTTGTTTGGTGGTAAAAGTAAGCTCTGCAGTGTTGTAATTAATCACGTAATCGTTTTGTTCTCCTCTGCTCAAGAGCTTTCCATCTACAAAAACCTTTTCGGTTCCTGCCAAAACAATAATATAGCTTTCGTTGTTGCTGCCAATCATTCGGTAAGGACCTTGAATTCCTTCCGAACCCTGTACTTCCATTCTGTTGAACTTCCCTTTGGCAATGGAAGCACTAATGGTCGAACGGAATTCAGTTTTGCTCTTTTTTCCTTTTGCCAGTAGACCGGAGAATTTCCCTCCCTGCACTTTTTTGTAGAAGCGCATGAATTTTCCTGTGGGAGATTGTATTTCAAAATCACCCAGCGTTAGTTCTTTTGTGTCGTCGTACAATTGAATGTAAATCCGATCAAAATCATTAATGGTTTGTGTGTTTCCGTCGGGTTGTATCGGGATGTTATTGTCTGAGATGGCCGCTAAAATGCTTATTTCATTAGTCAGTTTCCCTGATAGTTGCAGATTCAGGTTCGAGTTGACTACCACATCCTGATTGTTACCGTAAGAGATACCGCGGGTGTAATTGCCTTGTTTTTCCAGTTGCCCGCCCGAAAACGACTCTCTTCTGTTATAGGATGGACTAATTGCAAAGCTATTGGGTCGGTTGTTTCCCGAGAGATTTAGTTGCGATAAATCCCGATTGTATCTTGGCTGTGTAATATTGTAATCGAATATCCGGTATTCTATTTTTACCGATTCGCTTTTTTGTTTTAGTTCTTGCGAAGGGATAAAAGTTCCTTTGCCGACAATAATCTGATACAAATCATTATTTACCAGTTCATTCTGCTGATACACCTTAAGGGTTCCGGGTAATATCATCATCGAATCCAATTGAATTGTATCGCGGTTCAGATGTACGATTTGGCTTCTTAAATTGCTTTGAGTCTGACCAAGCATTTTAAAACCAGATAAAATCAGCAATATGAAAAGGATTTGGAATCTCAAATGAGTTTGTCTTTTTAGTAATTGTTTCTGGCCTGTAAAAATGAAATCGCTTGGTGCTAAAACGAAATTCTACACCTAAAATTATTAGTTTTGCAGAGAATAAATATAAGGAAGCTATTCCGGTTAACAGTAACAAATTTCAATTATGGTTCTCTTTTACAACCTTTCGATACGATTCTATGTTTTAGTGGTGCGAATTGCTGCTTTTTTTAACCCAAAAGCAAAGCAATGGGTTGATGGCAGAAAGAATTTGTTTTCCAAAATTGAAGCCGCAGTTAAAGATGAAGAGAATCTGGTTTGGTTTCATTCTGCATCTTTGGGTGAGTTTGAGCAAGGTCGTCCGGTCATCGAAAAGTTCAAAGAGGAGCATCCTGAATATAAAATTGTACTGACTTTCTTTTCCCCATCGGGTTACGAGGTTCGTAATAATTACGCTGGCGCGGATTTTATTTTCTATTTGCCAGCCGATTTCCCTTCGTATGCACGAAAGTTTGTCGATTTGATAAATCCAAAAATGGCATTCTTTATTAAGTATGAGTTTTGGAATCATTACTTGAAAGAATTGAAAAAAAGAAATGTTCCAACTTACATATTTTCCACTATTTTCAGACCTAGTCAACTGTTTTTTAAGCCTTGGGGCGGATTTCATAGAAGAATGCTCTCCGCTTTTACGCACTTTTTCGTACAGAATCAGGAGTCAGAAGATTTATTGAATGGCATTGGATTCAAAAATGTGTCGATAGCAGGCGACACACGATTCGATAGAGTGTATTCAATTGCCACCGGATCTAAAAGTTTACCTGAAGTGGAAGGCTTTAGTCAGGGGAGACTGGTTTTAATAGCTGGAAGCACCTGGCCAAAAGATGAAGAGTTCCTGATTAAGTATATCAATACCTCTGAAAATAATTACAAATACATTATTGCAGCCCACGAGGTAGATGAAAATCACATAAATAATATTGTTGCTCAGATTGAGAAGCCTTGGGTTCGTTACACCAATGCCTCGAAAGAGGAAATTGATGCTGCTGAAGTTTTGGTGATTGATTGTATTGGAGTTCTTTCATCATTGTACAGATATGGTGATGTTTCATATATTGGAGGTGGTTTTGGTCGGGGAATTCACAATACTTTAGAGGCGGCTACCTTTGGTTTGCCTATTATTTTTGGTCCTAATTACCGCAAATTTCAAGAGGCAAAAGATCTTATTAAATTGGGCTCTTCCTCTTATTATGAAAAGTATGAGGATTTGAAAATCCTATTGGATAACTACTTCGAAAATGAAAACGAGCGCCAATTATCCGGTCAGAAATCAAAAAAATACGTTGACTCAAAAAGAGGAGCAAGTGCTCAAATTCTTTCCCTTATTTAATCATATTTTAAATAACAGTGGGTCCAATTTCTGAATACTCAATGTTTATTGAGGGTGCCACGTTTTGTTCGAATTGTTTTTATAAACGGTTGTTTTGTGGTGACTAAATTCTTTGTTATATCAATTGGTTTCCCTATGTAGAAAATGCTTGTTATTTTCTTTTTGGAAAACTTTTTGTTATTTTGAAAAAGTCAAGTTATTGTATCTCAATATATTAACATGTCATTGTGAATAACTTTCATTTAAATATTAAATTTATTGTTGCTCGATGTGATGTGTTTGTGTAACTTGCATATTACGAAATTGACCCTGTTAGAAAGGGTAAATTGTTGATAGTGAAGCAAAGAAACTTATATAAAACAACCCCATTTTTTACGATCTTGATGGAAGTACAGGAACAAAAGCAACAGGCAACGGAAATGAACGAAACCTTCAACCCCGAAGAAGCATTTCAGGCAACATTTCAATATTTCAATGGAGACGAACTTGCAGCACGTGTTTGGTTAAACAAATATGCGTTGAAGGACTCTTATGGAAATATTTATGAAAAGACTCCGGATGATATGCATCGACGAATTGCAAGCGAAATTGCAAGAGTTGAAAAAAACTACCCAAACCCACTAAGCGAAGAGGAAATCTTTGCTGTTCTGAAAAATTTTAAATACATCGTACCGCAAGGAAGCCCTATGTCTGGAATTGGAAATAAATTCCAAATTGCATCCTTATCGAACTGCTTTGTAATTGGAAACGATGGTGATTCTGATTCTTACGGAGGAATTATGAAAATCGATCAGGAACAAGTGCAGCTGATGAAGCGAAGAGGTGGTGTAGGACACGATCTTTCCCATATTCGTCCTAAAGGCTCACCTGTAAAGAATTCTGCATTGACTTCGACAGGAATTGTTCCTTTTATGGAGCGTTATTCCAATTCAACCCGTGAAGTTGCTCAAGATGGTCGTCGCGGTGCCCTAATGTTAAGTGTTTCTGTTCGCCATCCTGATTCGGAAGATTTCATTGATGCGAAAATGGAGCAAGGCAAAGTTACCGGAGCTAACGTTTCTGTAAAAATGCACGATGAGTTTATGCAGGCGGTTGTTGATGGAACCGAATTTACTCAACAATATCCAATCAATTCAGAGAATCCTACCTACAGCAAAAGTGTTGATGCGGGCAAACTTTGGAGTAAAATTGTTCACAATGCCTGGAAATCGGCTGAGCCGGGAATTCTATTCTGGGATACTATCGAAAGAGAGTCGGTTCCCGATTGTTATGCCGATTTAGGATACAAAACTGTTTCTACGAATCCTTGTGGCGAAATTCCATTGTGTCCTTACGATAGTTGTCGTTTGTTGGCCATTAATTTATACAGTTATGTGGAAAATCCATTTTCTGAGAAGGCTGAGTTTAATTTCGAACTGTTTCGTAAGCATGTAGCAATGGCACAAAGAATGATGGATGACATCATTGATTTGGAGTTGGAGAAAATTGATGCAATTGTCGAAAAGATCATTGATGATCCAGAAGATGCGGAGATCAAGAGAGTAGAACTTAATCTTTGGAGAAACATACGATCAAAAGCAGAAGAAGGAAGAAGAACCGGTGTTGGTATTACTGCAGAGGGAGATATGCTTGCCGGTTTAAATTTACGTTATGGAACTGATGAAGCTATCGATTTTTCAGTAGAAGTTCATAAGACAATTGCTGTTGAAGCGTACCGTTCTTCTGTATATATGGCAAAAGACAGAGGTGCATTCAAAATCTACAATAAAGAGCGCGAAAGTAAAAATCCATTTATCTTACGCTTAAAAAAAGCGGATGAAGGCCTTTATAAGGAAATGGTGAAATACGGTCGACGTAACATTGCCTGTTTAACGATTGCACCTACAGGAACCACTAGTTTGATGACTCAAACTACTTCGGGTATCGAGCCTGTGTTTATGCCTGTTTATAAAAGAAGAAGAAAGGTAAATCCTAACGATAAAAATGTTCGTATCGATTTCGTTGATGAAATTGGTGATAGCTGGGAAGAGTTTGTGGTTTTTCATCACAAGTTTGTTACCTGGATGGAGGCTAATGGAATTAATGCAGCACAGCATTTTACAAATGAAGAGATTGAAGAATTGGTGAAAAAATCGCCTTACTACAAAGCTACTTCTAACGATGTGGATTGGTTGCAGAAAGTTCGCATGCAAGGAAAAGTACAAAAGTGGGTTGATCACTCAATTAGTGTAACCGTTAATCTTCCAAATGATGTGCCTGAATCTCTTGTGGGTGAATTGTACATTGAAGCTTGGAAGAGTGGATGTAAAGGTTGTACTGTTTACCGCGATGGTTCTCGTTCGGGTGTTTTGCTTGCTAATGATGCCAAAGAGGAAAATTTAGGCATGCCGGAAAAGCGTCCTGAAGAATTGGAAGCTGAAGTTGTTCGATTCCAAAACAACAAGGAAAAATGGATTGCTTTTATTGGATTGTATAAAGGACAACCATATGAGGTATTTACGGGTATTGTTGACGATGAGGAAGGTATCTTATTGCCTAAATCGGTAAATAAGGGCGTAATTATCAAAAGAAGAGAAGAGGACGGAAGTTCTCGTTATGACTTCCAATTTTGCAATAAGCGTGGTTTTAAAACGACTTTCGAAGGATTATCATACAAATTTGATAAGGAGTTTTGGAATTATGCCAAGTTAATTTCTGGTGTGCTTCGCCACGGAATGCCAATTGAAGGTGTTGTGAACTTGGTTGCAGGTTTGCAGTTGGATAGTGAGAATATCAATACATGGAAGAATGGTGTTGAGCGTGCTCTTAAAAAATACATTCCAAATGGAACCAAAGTTAAGGGAGGTGTATGTGCCAGTTGTGGGTCAGAACATATCATCTATCAGGAAGGATGTTTGATTTGTCAATCCTGTGGTACATCTAAATGTGGATAACCGATCTATTATAATAAAGACTTATTTATTTGGGAAACTTCAATTGAAGTTTCCCATTTTTTTAATCTAATATTGAGAATTACATAGTTATCCCTAAAAGGAACGTACTTACTCATCTTTTTATACAAAAGGATTAGATCTTTGGAATTTCCTTTTTATGTTACTGATAAATGAATTACCTTAGAGTTTAAATCACTGTGAGATTATATATTTAGTTATTTATGGATTTTTCGACAAATTATAACTGGGAAGGTAAAGTGCTGTTGGTTGCTGAAGATGAGGATTTTAATTTCATATTTTTGGAAGAAATACTCATGGATACCAAAGCCAGGATTATTCGTGCCAGAGATGGGCAGGAAGCGCTTGATTTTATTCTATCTGATCCAGAGATAGATCTTGTGCTAATGGACATGCAAATGCCTATAATGAACGGTTATGATGCAACCCGAAATATCAAAAAAATAAATAAGGATATGCCAATAATTGCTCAAACAGCCTATCATTACGGCGAAGCTTATGAGGAAATAATGGCTGCTGGCTGCGATGATTTTGTATCTAAACCAATTGATATTGGTGGTTTAAAGGATATGATTGATCGATTCTTATTTTAAGTTTATATTCTGATTTTTCTCCCCTTCTTTTTTCCTCTTATTTCTTATCTTTGTTGCCAAATTAATGGATATTACGATGAACGATAAGAAAGTAAGAGTTCGATTTGCTCCTAGTCCTACGGGGCCTCTTCATATGGGTGGTGTTAGAACAGCCCTTTTCAACTATTTATTTGCCAGAAAGCACAATGGTGATTTTCTATTGCGCATAGAGGATACAGATCAAACAAGATATGTTCCCGGTGCGGAAAATTACATTGCAGAGTCATTAAAATGGTGTGGAATTCAGATTGATGAAGGAGCAACTGTGGGTGGTGAATACGGGCCTTATCGTCAGTCAGAGCGTAAGCCAATGTATCGTGAATATGCCGATCAACTGATTGCTTCGGGAAATGCATATTATGCTTTCGATACACCCGAAGAATTGGACGCTATTCGTAATCAACACGAAGAAGAAAAGAAAACTTTTACATACAATACCGAAACTCGTGGTGGCTTAAATAATTCTTTGGCTTTATCAGATGATGAGGTAAAAGCGAAAATTGATGCTGGCGAAGCTTATGTCGTGAGATTTAAAATGCCTGTTGGTGAAGAATTGCATTTGGATGATGAAATTCGTGGTCATGTGGTATTCAATACTTCCGCTTTAGACGATAAAGTGTTGTTCAAATCAGACGGAATGCCGACTTATCATCTGGCCAATGTGGTGGATGATTACCTAATGAAGATTTCTCACGTAATTCGTGGGGAAGAATGGTTGCCATCTATGCCTTTGCATGTTTTGTTGTACAGATCTTTTGGTTGGACAGTTGATATGCCAAAATTCGCTCACCTTCCATTGATTTTAAAGCCAGTTGGAAAAGGAAAATTGAGCAAGCGTGACGGTGATAAATTAGGATTCCCGGTATTTCCATTGGAATGGACCGATCCTAAAACAAATGAGATTGCATCAGGATATCGCGAAGGCGGATATTTTCCTGAAGCTTTCATAAATATGCTGGCGTTTTTAGGTTGGAATCCGGGAACAGAGCAAGAGATCTTCTCCATGGAAGAGCTTTCTCAGGCATTCTCATTGGAACGTGTTGGTAAATCGGGTTCTAAGTTCGATCCGGAAAAAACCAAATGGTTCAATCGTCAGTATTTAGTAAACAAATCGGATGAGGAGATAGGTGGATTATTTGCAGAGCAAGTATTGAAGGTAAAAGGAATTGAGGCTGATCAGGAAACTGTGAATAGGGTTTGTGGGATGGTTAAAGATCGTGTAGACTTTGTTTCGGAGCTTTGGGAGCATGTAAATTACTTTTTTGAAGCACCGACTGAGTTTGATGCAAAGACAGTAAAAAAAGGCTGGAAAGAGGATACACCGGCTTTGGTTGCGGAATTGAAAGGCATTCTGGAAGGAATTGAAGATTTTTCGTCTGCTAATTCGGAAGAAATTGTAAAAGAATGGATCACTGCTAAAGAAATTGGTTTTGGAAAAGTGATGAATCCTTTCCGTTTGGCTATGGTGGGTGCCGCTAAAGGTCCTCACATGTTCGATATCATCGAAATACTTGGAAAAAAGGAAACCATTGCCCGTTTGGATTACGCAATGGAGAACATTAAAAAATAAACGAGACAAATTCTCATATCTCAACCACTTCCTTCGGGGAGTGGTTTTTTGTTTTTAGGAAAGTCAAGTAAGGTTTTGAAGGGACCAAAAGTTAAACGGTAAAACAGTTGGAGTCTTAAACTGAGAGTCTCACTTTAAGTGAGGTCCTTAGTGATACCGCAATTATTTGGACTGTTGGAATTCATAAAATAAAACTGACAGATTTTTTTAAAGTCTCCCTTTCAGGGGAGATTTAGAGGGGTGTTTGAAATGTAAATGTTGCCTTTTCTATTTGGCGTAAAAAGATTTACGAAACAAAAAACCTGTCGGGAAAATCCCAACAGGTTTATATATAATCAATTATCTTAATTTACTTCTTCTGGTTTTTAGACCAGGAATCTTTTAAAGAAACCGTACGGTTGAAAACCAATTTTTCTGCGGTAGAATCTTTATCTACTGAGAAATAACCCAATCGGGTAAACTGAAAATGATCTTCAGAGTTACTGCTTTTCAAGCTTGGTTCAACGTAACACTCGCTCAAAATTTGTAAAGAATCAGGATTAATAAACTCTTTAAAGTCTGTTTCTTTCTGAGCATCCGGAGCTTCATGATTGAACAAACGATCATAGATACGTACTTCTGCTTTAGCTGCATGCTTTGCAGAAACCCAGTGAAGAGTTCCTTTGACTTTACGATTGCTTTCTTCCGAACCACTACCACTTTTCGATTTTGGATCGTAAGTACAATGAATTTCGGTGATGTTTCCATCAGCATCTTTAACTGCATTCTCGCACATTACAATGTAGCCAGCTTTTAAACGAACTTCGCGACCAGGAGTCATTCTAAAGAATTTCTTTGGAGCATCTTCCATAAAATCATCACGCTCGATGTACAATTCACGGGAGAATGGAATTTCGCGGGTTCCTCCATTTTCATCTTCAGGATTGTTATCGATGCGTAGCCATTCTTCTTCGCCTTCAGCATAGTTGTCGATGATCAGCTTAACAGGATTTAAAACACCCATCACACGAGTTGCAATCTTGTTTAAATCTTCACGAACACAATGTTCCAATAAGGATACCTCAATTACGTTGTTGCGTTTTGCAACACCAATGGTATCTGCAAAATTGCGAATTGAAGCAGCAGTATATCCTCTTCTTCGTAATCCCGAAACGGTTGGCATACGTGGATCATCCCATCCTTTAACGTGATTGTCCTTTACCAATTCGAGTAACTTACGCTTACTCATTACGGTGTAGCTTAAGTTCAAACGAGCAAATTCACGCTGTTTTGGTCGGTATTCAGTTTCTGTTAAATTATTTACAAACCATTCGTATAAGGGACGGTGAACTTCAAATTCTAAAGTGCATATAGAGTGTGTAATGCCTTCAATATAATCCGACTCACCATGAGCATAATCATACATTGGGTAAATGCACCATTGGTCGCCTGTACGGTGATGATGTGCATGCATGATACGATACATCAATGGATCGCGGAGGTGCATATTTGATGAAGTCATGTCGATTTTTGCACGAAGAACTTTTTCTCCATCCTTAAATTCGCCATTCTTCATTCTTTGAAATAAGTCAAGATTCTCTTCAACGCTACGGCTGCGAAACTGGCTTTCAGTTCCAGGAACAGTTGGTGTTCCTTTTTGCTCAGCAATTTGAGCCGCAGACTGATCATCCACATAGGCTTTGCCATCCGTAATCAACTTCACAGCC
This sequence comes from Labilibaculum antarcticum, assembly GCF_002356295.1. Classification (NCBI taxonomy): domain Bacteria; kingdom Pseudomonadati; phylum Bacteroidota; class Bacteroidia; order Marinilabiliales; family Marinifilaceae; genus Labilibaculum; species Labilibaculum antarcticum. The sequence continues at coordinate 2,546,569 of NZ_AP018042.1, forward strand.
CAATCATACAATTGTTGGAAATAATCGGAAGTATACATAGGCTCGCCATCCCACTTAAATCCTAGCCACTTGATGTCATTCATAATAGAATCTACATACTCGGTGTCTTCTTTAACAGGATTTGTATCGTCGAAACGTAAATTACATTTTCCCTGATATTGCTGGGCAAGGCTAAAATTTAGGCATATCGACTTAGCGTGTCCGATGTGTAAGTACCCGTTTGGTTCTGGTGGGAATCGTGTGTGTACTCTACCATCATTCACATTGTTTTTCAGATCTTCTTCGATAATCTGCTGGATAAAATTAAGAGATTTGCTTTCTTTAACATTCTCTTCTTTTACATTTTTGTTATCCATACTACTCAATTTTAAATGATACATGTATTTGCCTAAGATTCAGAAATGAATCTTGCCTTGCTTTTCGTTTCGAAATGCGATTCAATAAATTTACAATAATTTGATTGATCAGCTATATTTTTAAACGAAAAACAAAAGTATAGAAATTCCCTCAATATTACTTAGCTATGTTTCGTTAAGAGCACAAAAAATTGCGATTTTGTACTTGTAATTTAATCTCTTATTTTCGCCAAAGAATAACACAACAAAAAAAAATGGGAATTATTGAATTAGAAGGCATGGAATTTTATGCCTATCATGGTTGTTTTAAGGCAGAGCAAATTGTCGGTAATAAGTTTATCGTGTATGTCCGCATGGAGTATAACGCCGAAAAGGCCGTAAAATCAGATTCTATTGGTGATGCCTTAAATTATCAGCGTGCTTACGAAATGATTAAGGAGCAATTGCAAATTAAATCTCATTTGCTGGAACATGTTGGCGAGAGAATTTTAGATGTTTTGTATAAAAATTTCGACGAATTAGAGCATGCAACAGTAAAAGTATCTAAAATGAATCCTCCAATGGGAGGCCAAATTGAAAAAGTGAGCCTAACTTTGTCTCGTTAATTCTTTGATTAGGTCTGTATTGCAAAATATAGTGATATTTTTATTACAAAAGCTGAAAAAAGTTTGCGGGAGTAAAACAGAAATTTATATCTTTGCAACGCCTTAACAGGAAATAAGGTCTCTTGGCCGAGTGGCTAGGCAACGGTCTGCAAAACCGTCTACGGCGGTTCGAATCCGCCAGAGACCTCTATAAAAACGCTTAACTTGCTAAAAGTTAAGCGTTTTGTTTTTTATGCCTGACGGTTTCTTTATTTTACTCCAATAGAACTTCTTCTTTACAGGAATATGAAATATAGCCACACAGTTACTAAAACTATGTGGCTTTTGCTTTTTTAGACACTGTCCCGCAAAGTGTGTAAGTGGTATTTCCAGGGTTAGACTTTAGTTGCTCTGTGTAAACCTTCCTGCAATTTGCATGCTATAATCGACAGCCTTTATACTGCTTCCTGTAAACCGCATGAGCAAAGAGTTCTATTCGCTTGTTTTTGCATGGTATCGCCACCTACGGGGCTCTTTTTTGTTGATTGTCCGTTATCTACCCTATTATCGCTCCTCTGGAGCTGTTAATAATCCCGTAGGGATGTAAATAGGCTAGGTCTGTAAGCACGAAAGAAAATAATATAATGGCGAATTTATCCGGTTAGTAATGATTTGAAAAGACAAATCGAATTACACACTTGGGTTTTTTATTGGCACTTGTACCATATGGTACAGTTTTTTTAATTTGAAAGCCAGATCTTTGTTAAAGATCAAACAAAATAAAAGAGAAAATTAAAATAGCTAGCTAGTGAACAGATCACGAAAGTGGCGGATAAAAAAAGGAGTAAAAAATGACGATAGCTAAGGTTTGGATTGAAGATGGTTGTATTGCCTGCGGTATTTGTGAGGAGATTTGTCCTGAAGTTTTTGTGGTAGACGATGTGTCTAACGTGAAATTGAATGTTGATTTTAATGAGTACGCATCAGGAATAAAAGCGGCCGCGGATGCTTGTCCGGTTGAGGTAATAAAATACGAATAGGATGCTGTTGGAATAAAATTGGTACTAGTTAGCCAATTGGGAAGGTAGATATTTGTAGATAGTAACACAAAACCAAGTTAAAACAGTAAATCATGGAGATAAGAAAGATATTTGAAACAGAAGCTTTTATAAACAATCATGGGGTTGAAGCTAGAAAGTTTTACCAAAATGAACACATGATGATGATACACCTGAATTTAAAGCCGGGTGATGTAATAAGCAAGCATGCTGCCCCTTTAGATATTTGCTTTTTGGTTTTGGAAGGCCAGGGAATTGTTCAAATTGGTGATGAAAGCAAAGAAGTAGAAGCGAATACCCTAATTGAGAGTCCTGCAAATGCTGGTCATGGATGGAGGAATGAGAGTGATGCTACATTGCGAATTTTGGTAATAAAAACACCAAATCCTGCTTGGCTTAAAAATAAGTAGCTGCTGAGTTTATAAAAATGAATAGCTCATTTGCTGAAAAGTGAGTGAGCTATACTTTTTGAGACAAGGCTTTATGTTATTGTGCTAGTGCTTTTTATGATTTATTTAACAAACTTTAAGTTTAGAATCGATCATATTTTTGATTTTAAAGAAGCTGTAATTACATATTTTTTTATATTTGTTAGAACCAACACGAATGGAGCCAGTAGTAAAGTCTGGTTCATAGTGAATGTCTAATTTAAATATCAGAAATATGATTTTTTTCAAAAATAACGATAACGGCCCCAAAACAAGTTACACACCTCTTGAGTTAATGACCGAGATGGCGAAACGTGATGATATCCTGCTGATTGATGTTCGAGAAACAAATGAATTGGCCAAAGCTGGTATCGAAAATGCAATGCACATTCCCATGGGAGAAATTCAAGATAGACTTCCGCTTTTACCAAAGGATAAGGACATGGTGATTTTCTGCCATTTAGGATTTAGAAGCAAGCAGGTAAGAAACTATCTGCATAAAGTAGGATATCACAGAGCGGCGAACCTAAAAGGTGGATTGAATCGTTGGAATCGTGAAATGAAAAAGAATCAAAGCCAACTTGCTGAGGTGGAATAGTACTTGGATAAGATATAATAGAGGCTCAATAACTTAGGTTGTTGAGCCTTTTTTCTTTTTAACAAGGGCAATAAAATAAACCCCAAAGATCACAAAGTAATATGAGCTTATTGTACCTTATCGAGGTACTTTGAGTAGCCTTTGTGGTAAAAATTTTACACAAATCGTTCTCGTTTTTGCATGTTGATTAAACTCCAAAGAATTGAAATGACAGAGCCGGCAACAAGCATCATTCGGTTTTGAGAGAGTACATTTTGCCAAATGCTGTAACTCATATCTCCGGGAACATCGAAGGGGTTTAAGAAAATGTTCCATTTGCTTGCTTGGAGAGTTTCTGAGAGGATAAAAAAGACGAGGCCGATAATTATCATCACAACTGCGGCCCCACTCGCATTTTTAATAAGAGTGGCCAATAAAAATGCCAGACTGGCTAAAAAAAGTAGGCAGTACATCAGTTCGTAAACCATATGAAATACCGATATGCGAATAAGGGTAAATACTGTGATCCATGACATCAGACACATTAATAAAAACAAAAGTAACACGCTAAGTGCAAAACGGACCAAATACACTTTATACCTATAGTTGGGAATACCGAATAGAATTTCGAGCATTCGGCTATCCTTATCGCTTTGTATGTTGTAGATAACGGGGTAGAATAAAATCAGAATTCCCGGAAATATTAAGCTTCCGTAAATGTCTGCTTCATCCGGACTTGAATCAGTAAACAGCATGATGCCTGTCACCATCAGGTAAAAGGCAAAGGCGGCAATCAGGAAATAGATGAATTTATTCGCAAATATAATTTTGATGTTATAGCGTATAAAATCGGCTGTAAGTATCAGTTTTTCTTTCATTGTTATTGTTTTTTTACCACAAAGGGAACCCAAAGTACGACACAAAGTCGCACAAAGTTTTTTGTCATTTTAGTTTTTGTATCCACAATAGTGTGACCGCAACGCTTTATTTTTATGTGTTTCCCATGAACTTGCCTGTTTTTCTTTGTGTACTTCGTGATATCCTTCGTTTACCTTCGTGGTTAACCCTTTTTTAATTTTTCACCACAAAGGGAGCCCAAAGTACGGCGCAAAGTCACACAAAGTTTTTTGTTGTATTGTAAATATTCTTAGTGATCAAATCATCTTTATTAATTCTTTTTTAGCTGTTTGACTTATTTCTTGTTTTCCTTTGTGTTCTTCATGAATTCCTTCGTTTACCTTCGTGGTTAACCCTTTTTTAATTTTTCACCACAAAGGGAACCCAAAGTACGGCGCAAAGTCACACAAAGTTTTTTGTTGTATTGTAAATATTCTTAGTGATCAAATCATCTTTATTAATTCTTTTTTAGCTGTTTGACTTATTTCTTGTTTTCCTTTGTGTTCTTCATGAATTCCTTCGTTTACCTTCGTGGTTAACCCTTTTTTAATTTTTCACCACAAAGGGAACCCAAAGTACGGCGCAAAGTCACACAAAGTTTTTTGTTGTATTGTAAATATTCTTAGTGATCAAATCATCTTTATTAATTCTTTTTTAGCTGTTTCACCTATCTCTTATTATCCTTTGTGTTCTTCGTGATATCCTTCGTTTGCCTTTGTGGTTAAGCTTTTTCTTCTTTCTCGTTTAGCAAACACAAATAAGCATCTTCCAAATTTGCTTTTGTATTTACAGCATTGTATCCTGGATATTCATCGGCCAAGCAGCGAACACGAATCTGATCTTTGTCGCGCATATGATGAATGATGACGTGCTTGGTTTTTAACTCCTCGAACTCTTCCAGAGATACTGTTAGCATCCACACTTTTTTATCGGCAATTCCGGCCATGTGAATCGGTTCGCCTAAATATTTCAGTTCCCCTTTTTTCATTACACCAACGCGGTTACACGAACTGGCAACATCTTCGATAATATGGGTTGAGAAAATCACGATTCTGTCTTTACTAAGTTCAACCAATAGGTTTCTGAATCGAATTCGCTCCCGAGGATCAAGTCCGGCAGTAGGCTCATCAACCACCAATATTCTTGGCAGGTGAAGAAGAATTTGAGCAATCCCGATTCGTTGCTTCATTCCCCCTGAAAAGGAACCGATCTTATTGTCTTTCTGATCGATCATGTGAACGGCTTTCAGAACATATTCCACACGTTCCCTTCTTTCGGCATTGTTATTCAGTTTTTTCAGAATTCCCATGTAATTTAAGAAATCCCAGGCACTCATATTTTCATACATACCAAATTCCTGTGGCAGATAACCTATTAGTCCTTGTAACTCTTCCCGCTTTTCGATTACATCAATGCCGTTAATGGTAATTTGTCCGTAGCTCTGTTCCAGAATACCACAAATAATTCTCATCAGGGTAGATTTACCAGCACCATTCGGCCCAAGTAATCCGAACATTCCGTTTTCGATATTGAAGGATACTCCCTTAACTGCTTTAAACGGAATTTTCTTTTTCCCGATGATTGGGATGATTAAAACGAAGCGGTAGAAGAATTTACGAATCCCGCTGAATCGACCTTTAACCCGGTTAACATTTATCTTTTCGCGATAAATTTTATTCGAAGATACTTTTATCAGCAAAGCCAGATACCAGAAAAAGGCCAGAGGAATAATGAGTCCAAGCAGCTCGTATTTCTGATAAAAATACCCGAATACGAATACTGGGAATATCCAGTAAATGATTTTATGAATTGCATAAATAAATCGCCGTATCCATTGCTTACTGCTTTCTTTTTTTAGATGATTACGGTACTCCATAACCGGCGCCATAAAATGCAAAAGCATAATTTGGAATAGGATAGACAAGCCCAGTAACCAATACTTGTTTTCGAGATGATAGTAAATAAAAAAGATGAAGAAACCAGCCAGAGGCAATTGCCAAATTAAGGTAACGAAATCACGCAGGGAAGAATAGGATTCTTTTAAGCCCAATCGTTCTCTTATTTTAAGTCCCGATTTCCATTCACGGGTAAAACGACCATCCCACTCGTATATTTTTACCAAATTTCTGATCTCGATGTGCAGTGCTTCATCAGGATCGATCAGCTTTTCGTTGGCTTTTCGCAAACTGGTCTGAATAAAATAGATGCATGCCGGTACCGATAAAAGAAGGAGTAAGAAAGTAATTATCTGCCAAATCTTGCTATCCACTTCGGTGTAAATAAAATACGTTCCGATGATCCAAATGGCCATTTGAACAGCTTTTACCAAAACGGGCTGACTCTGTATCCAGTTTAAGCTGGTTCGCAAGCCTACGTAAAGAGTTGGGATAAAAACCAGGGTGAGAACTGTACTTAAGCTTAGGCCACCAATAACGGTAATGGCAAAAGGAGCTCCCAATTGTGTTACATATTCTCCACGCCCAAGAGCCAGCGGCAGCAATGCAATAATGGTGGTGATGGCTGTAATCAGAATAGGGCGGATTCGTGCCAATCCGGCCATCATTAAAGCTCTAGATTCCCGATATCCTCTTTTTTGAAGCACATTGGAATAATCGATCATGATAATTCCGTTGTTCACCACAATGCCTAAAAGAATGATTAATCCGATAAAAACATTCGCGTTCATCAGCGGAGTTCCGGTTAAAATTAATGCTATCAGCGATCCGATGGCGGCCATAGGAATGGAAAACATCATGACAATTGGCATCGTAAACGATTCGAATACGGAAGCTAAGATCATAAATATCAAAATAATCGCCATCAGAAAAAGAAAGCCAAATTCAGCCAATGTGTTTTCTTCATGAACAATCTCGAGCGCAATGCCCGAAGGAATATTCATACGCGCCACCAATTCGTCAATTTCTACCCGCGAGGCAGTTAGGAGATCTTTTTCGTCGTTTATTTCATCAATAAATCGATATTCAACTTCGAGTTGTTTTTCCTGATTTGTTCTTTTTATAGTCGACAAGCCGTCGGTAAAATTCAGATTGCTGATATTTTGCAATTCGAATTCGGCACCTTGCGTTCCTCTTACCACAAGCTTACGCAGATCGGCAGCATCTCTTGTTTCCTGCTCCGTATCACCTAGTGTTTTTATGATGATATCGTACTCTTCGGTGCCTTGTTTGAATTTTACACCACTTGAAAATTCTTTTTGGAAGGAGTTCAATTCCGACAATACCGAGTTGACCGGAATATCGTAAATAGCCATTATTTGTTTGTCCAATTCCAGAACCAATTCGGGACGTTTGGCTGGATTTCTGACCGAAACATTTTGAATGGAGCTTAGTTGACCTAAATAGTACTCTAAATCTTCCGAAACGTCGAGCATTTTATCGAAATCCTGACCTTTAATAATCAGCTTTTCTTTCTGGGTTCCCATGCCCAACATTTGCATGAAAGCATTGTCGCCACCAAATCCTCCACCACCTCCTCCGCCAAATCGGCGGCTAGTGGCCGGAGGATCCCAACTAAAGGATGCCCGTGGTAGATTATCAACACGTTCCAGAATATTTTTCTTAATTCCAGGCACCGAAAGATTCTGTTTGTCCCTGTAATCATCAACAAGTTTGATGGTTAAGATTGCTTCCTCTTCGTAAACCTGACTGGTGATGTCTTTTTTCTCTTGAATTGAATCCAATCTTTGTTCTACTTCCCGAATTAATAAATCGGTGTTTTCGAGTGTGGTTCCCGCAGGAAGTGTCACGTAAAGTTTCAAATCTTCAGTCTCAGCTTCCGTGTTCGAAATCATGCTTAAGCCTAAACTGATCAGTAAAGTAATGAAAAACAGTCCTAAGGCGGCGAGAATAGTTTTCCCGGGAAATCGCATGCACGATTTAAGTGTTACTAAATAGATTTGTACCAGTCGGTTGTGTAATGAAATGTTTTCGAAATTAAGGGTACGTGAAGCTTTTTTTCTTTTCAGGAAAGAGTGGGTAATCATTGGAATCAGAAGCAGAGCAACGACTAAGGATACCAGCAAAGTGGAGATGATGGAAACTCCTATGTGTTTTCCCATTAATCCGATCAAGAAGTTGGATGAAAACAGAAAGGGTAAAAATACGGTGATTGTTGTTAGTGTCGCTGCAAAAATGGATCGCCAAACTTCTCTGGTTCCCTGAATAACTGCCGTGTCCGGATCTTTATTTTGACCAGCCAAGCGGTAAATGTTTTCGAGAACCACAATGCTGTTATCGAGCAGCATACCAATTGCGAGCGCCATTCCCAAAAGGGTAAGGGTGTTGATGCTAATATCGTAGGCATAGAAAAAATTAAATGCGGTATAAACCGAAATCGGTATCGCCAGGGCAATTACAGCTACCAAACGAATATTTTTAAGGAATATCCAAAGAACGAAAATTGCCAATATTCCCCCAATTAAGGCCAGCTCGATAATTAAATCGATATTTGTTTTCATGGTTTCGGCACTGTTCGTTTGCACCACCATGCTAATATCTTTGCCTGCGAACTCCTCGTTTATCTCTTCAATTTTTTCAATTACATTGTCTGCTAAATCGATAATGTTCGATTGAGAATCTTGTGTTAGTTGAAGGGTAACGGCTTCTTTTCCGTTCACCCGGCTGTAAGAGGTTTCTTCTTTAACTCCAAAATGAATGTTTGCAATGTCTTTCAGTTTGATATTGCCAGCTTCTTTAACAACGAGTTCATTCAATTCTGAAATGTTGGAAAATTCGGAGACAACATTAACAAAGTGCATCTTGTCGTTTTCGATAACATTCCCAGCAAAACTCCGCATGTTTTTGTTTTGATTAAGAACGGAGCGAACATCCGAGGGACTGATGCCATAACTCTTGCAAACATCATCTTTTAGGATGATCTCGACGGATTTTTCGCGCCCTCCAAAAACAGCAACATTGGCAATGCCATTAATGTTTTGAATTTTATCGACTATTTCATTTTCGGTAACTTGGCGAACCCGGTCAACACCTCCACCTCCACGAACCTGAATATTCATGAACATGTTGGTGAGTTGTTCCATATCGACTTTATGCACCTGCACTCCGAATTCCTGTGGAAGATCTTTCCTTTTTGCCGCAACTTTTTCGGCCAGTTTTAAATAAGCATATTTAAGATTGGTTCCCTGTTCGAAAGAGATTTGGATGCTTCCTCTTTGTTGACCGGCAGTAGAGACTATCTTTTCAACGCCTTCCATTCCTCCAACCACTCCTTCTAAAGGAATAATTGCTTCACTCTCCATATAGCGTGGATCCACCTCCATACTAGTTCCCACCTGCACAAACAGCATAGGAAGTGTTGCGTTTGGAAGCAATTCAACAGGCAATTGCTTGTAGGAGAAAAACCCCAACATGCTAAGTGCTGTGAAGAGCATTGCAATTAAAACCTTTCTTTTTATAATGAAGTTCATTTTATTCTTTTTAATCAGTCCTGTTAAAGTCCCCTCTTGAGAGGGGATACAGGGGAGTGTTTTTATGTAATGAACATCCCCCTAAATCCCCCTTGAAAGGGGGACTTTTAAAAATTCTTTTCTTATATATAGTAACTCCTTTGTTCTGGCGTTCTCCCTTTCCAGGGGATATGTCCGAAGGACAGAGGGGTGTATTATTGTCTAAATCTGTTTATTCCATTGTGTTGTTTGATGTTCTATTCCCCGATTTCGAAAAATAGCTTTGCATGTTATCGAAAATATAGTAAACACAAGGAATAACAACTAAGCTTAGAAGCGTTGAGGTAACCAAACCGGCAATTACCGCTATGGCCATTGGAGCCCGTAAAGCAGCACTTTCACCAAAACCAATGGTTAGTGGCAGTAAGGCCAAAATTGTGGTGATACTGGTCATTATGATTGGGCGAATCCTGTTTTCTCCAGCCATAATTATCGAATCGCGTAAGGAATTTCCTTGTTCTTTGAATTGGTTAATGGCATCTACAAGAATTATGGAGTCGTTCACTGCTATTCCTCCGAGCATTATTATACCAATATAGGCCATGATATTTAGAGGCATTCCCAAAAGGAAAAATGCCCACACAGCACCAACACCAGCCAACGGAATGGTTAGAAGAATGGTGAATGGGTGAATGAGGGATTCAAACTGAGAAGCCAAAACCATGTATACCAATATAATAGAAAGCATCAAGGCAAAGCTTAAATTGGAAAGTGCTTCCTGTCTTTTTTGTTCTTCACCAATAAGACTTACCTGATAGCCTTGTGGCAAATCAATATTTGAGAGTTTTGTGTTTATTTTGTCAATCACCTGATCAAAAGCAATTTCGCCACGAATGTCGGCACTTATCTTCCCAATTCTGGTCTGATTTCTTCTTATCATTTGTTTTGGTGAAGATGATTTTTCGATGTGTGCAACTTCGTAGAGTGGGATTTCCTTTTCACCACTTTTAAGCAGAAGCGTAGGCAATTCGGAAAGACTTGTTTCAGGCATTTGAATGGTAATGTCATTCATTTCTCCTCCTTTTTCGAATTTACCTGCATTTTTGCCCATCAAAACATCTTGTAACTGACCGGCAATCCCTTCTGTGCTCAAGTTAAACATGCCTGCTTTGTAGCGATCAATTACCACATTTACTTCAGGAGCTCCTTCTTCAATATTGGTTTTTACATTTGTCAAATCGGGAACCTGAGTCAGTAGGTCCTTAATTTCAATAGAGAGCTGTTCCAGAACTTTCATGTCTTTTCCTTTCACTTCAACTTCAATTGGAGCACTTTCTGTTCCAATGGTCGATTGCAGAGCTGTTTCATCACGAATAATGGAAATTTCAGCATCAGGAATATCACTGACTAATTGACTTACATTTTCGAGAATGGCTTCCGATTGAGCGGTGTATTCGCTCTTTAAACGAACCTTGATGCTGGCCGTATTTTCGTTTTGAAATACAGCTTTATCGGTAGCAGAACTACTTCCCGGACCAATTTGCGTGTAAACAGTTTCGAAATAATCTCCCATGGATTGTTTTAGCATGGATTCAATGGCTTCAACAGTTTCAGATGTTCTTTCCAGTTGAGTTCCTTCCTTCAATTGAATATTCAGACTGAATTCGCCGATTCCGCTTTTGGGTAAGTATTCATTTCCAACATAGGGGAAAATAAGACCTGTGAGTACAATCAATATACCTGCAGCACCAATTACCAAGCTTCGTTTGTTTAGCAAATTGCCCAGTAAGCTTCCGTACCAACCAATTTTTACTGATTTAAATTTTATGTTTTTCCCCTTTCCCTTATAGGCGTAATGAAATAACATGGGAATCATTAAAATGGCTACAAAAAGCGATGCGATTAACGAAAAGGCAACGGTCCATGCCTGATCTTTAAACAAAGCACCCGAAGCACCATGCATATACACAATTGGCAGAAATACAACAATTGTGGTAAGAGTGGAGGCGACAATAGCACCTCCAACTTCCGATGTTCCTTCTATGGCCGCATCTTTCACCGAGAGACCGAGCTCCATCTTCCGAAAGATGTTTTCGATGACTACAATGGCATTATCTACCAACATACCGGCGCCTAAAGCCAGACCACCCAATGTCATGATATTGAGACTTAGTCCGTTAAAATACATTAGATTAAAGGTGGCGATGATAGAAACTGGTATTGCAAAACTGACAATCGCTGTTACTTTTATTCTTCGTAAAAAGACAAAAAGAACCAAAATGGCGATTAGAATTCCTATTAGTGCTGTTTCTTCTACTTCATCAATTGCTTTCTGAATGAACAGACCTTGATTTTGCACCACGATAAACTGATATCCCGGCAAGGCTTTGCGGATAGAAACCATTGTTTTTTCGAAATCTTCAACTGCCTGAACTGTATTCGAACCTGTTTCTTTGTAAATGGATAAACCAATGCATCTTTCACCGTTGATTCGAACAATATTTTGTGCCTTTTTTGCTACAAAACTTACTTTGGCAACATCTTTTAAAAGGATGGGTACTTTGTCTTTTATCAGAATTTGATTGCCTGCACTCATTGATGTTGGAGATGAGGCTGTTTTTGTTCCGACGATTACATTTTCAATTTCCTGAACGCTGCGAATTAAACCTGCCCCTTTAATGATGTATTTGGTTCCCATCTCAACAATGCTTCCACCTGAAACATTTTGGTTCAGGCTTCTTATTTTCTGAACAATTTGATCGATGGTTATTTGGTGGGCATCCAAAAGATATTGGTTGGTTTCTATGCGCACTTCCTTTTCCTGTGTACCAGTCAATTCTACTTCGGCGATTCCCTCTAAACGAATCAACTCGTTACGGATATAATTTTCACCAACCTTTCGCAATTCATCCATGTCTTTAATTTCCGGATGAAGCATTCCGATGATTAAAATCGGGGATGCATTGGGATCGTGCTGTGTAATGGTGAATTCATCAATTTCGGTGTTCTGACTGTAGGAGGTAAGTGCTTTTTGCAAATCCAGAAAAGCTTCATCCATATCGCTTCCCCATGTATACTCTACGGTCACCCTTGCCGAGCCAACCATGCAAACCGATGAAACCTGACTCACGCCTTTTTGTCGGATGGATTGGGCTTCAATATTTTCAATAAATTGCTTTTCGATCTCTTCAGGAGGACGTTCGCCGGCTTTTATTTCCACAAATATGCGGGGAGCGTTCATTTCCGGGAACAAGTCAACATTTAATTTGCCGAGCGACACATATCCCAAAAGCAATATTCCCATAACAATCATGGATACTGTTACCGGGTAATTGACTGAAAATTGAGTAATTTTCTTCATTTTGAAAGCAATTTATAATTGAATGGCAGAGGCTGCCATTTGATGTTGGATGCGAATTGAAATTTGTGGCGGATTATTTTATCACCTTTATCTTTGATCTGTTTCGAAGAGTTTCAAAGCCTTTCACAACCAATCGATCTTTCTTTTTTAATCCGGAAATCACCTGTACTTCCTTAGGATTTTCCAATCCAAATTCAATGACACGTTCCTCGGCCAATCCTTTGTTTACTACAAAAACGGTATTTCCTTTTTGTTTGTTCAGAATCACATCCTTTGGAATCACAATGGTCGTGTCAGCTCTCGCAACTACAATTTCACCTTTGGCAAACATGCCCGGGCGCAACAAAAGTTTAGAGTTGTTGATATTGATAACAGCTTTAAAAGATCTGGTTTCCGAATCGATGGCAGGAGATAATTGAGCAAGAACACCTATTAAAGTATCACCGGGAATGGTGTAATTGATTATATTAACCTGTTGTCCTTTTTTAACTGAAGTCATGTTCTTTTCCGCTAAATTTATCTCCATGTGAAGCTTGCTGTAATCCATAATGTCTAACAAGTCAGATGAGGCTTCAATTCGGGTATTATCAGTATGGTAGATTAGGTTGGTGATTGTTCCGGAAAATGGGGCTTTCACCTTTAGTTTAGCCAATCGGAATATGGCATCTTCGTAAGAATATTTGGCATTAATCAGATCGATTTCAGCATTTTTCACTTCCGAAAGAGTAACACCACCTTTTTCATATAGCGATAGTTGCTTTTCCGATACTTGCTGTGATATTTCTAAGCGAAGTTCCAAAGCCTTAATTTTAATGTTGTTCTCGTATTCTTTGTCTTCAAGAACAATAACATTGGTTCCCTCTTTTACGAAATCGCCCAGGGCAAATTGACGACCGGTTGTTGGATTAATTTGCAAGTGGTATTTTCCAGCCACGGTACTTTTAATACTAACTGTTTTTATCGGATTTACGGTTCCTGTTGTGCTGATGAATTTTTCAATACTCCTGGATGTAATTTCCTGAACGGATACCTGAACTGCGATGTCTTTGTTCAGATCAGTTTCCCTATCATTACAAGCAGAAAATAGAGCAATGCTTAGAATGAAAAATGCGATTCGTTTCATATTTATAGACTTAGTATGGTATATCATGATTGAGTTTGTATTTATTCGATGATCAAATTTTCTTGTAATTCCTGTGGCACAAAGGATCTGTCGTTTTCAAAATCCCAGAGCGATTGAATTTTCAGGTTTAGTAATTCCAATTTGTAGTTGATCAGAGAGTTAGCCATATTCATTTTCTTTTCGGATAATTGATTTTGAAATCGCTCCAAATCAATACTGGTTAAATCACCGTTTTTATATCGCTCTAAATTGATATCGTAAGTCAGCTTAGCATTCTTTTCATTTTGCTTGGCAATATCTATTTGTTGTATTAGGTTTTGAAGATTTCGGAAGATTTTTCGAATGTTAATGGTAATGTCGTTGCGCAGGCTGTTTTTGTCAATCTCGCGACTTTCTATTTCCAGTTCGGCAGCTCTGATTCGTGCTCTGCGTTCTCCCCAATCGAAAATAGGAATGGAAAAAGTAACACCAACGCGAGGACTTTTGGTTGGTTTGTCGTAAACATCGGCCAGATTTTCATTATTGCCCATAATACCAATCGAAAGGCTCACGTTACCTCTGAATTCGTTTACCGATGAGGTTTGTATTAAATCAAATTTTGCGTTGTTTAAATCGATCTCTCTTTGTGATAATTCTAATCGTTGGCTCAATCCATTTTCAATGGCTTTTTCAAGATTTACAACTACAGGAACGTATTTAATATCTGTATTTACTGCGATGTCATCGTACAAGGAAATTCCCAGCAAAAGTTTAAATTCATCTTTGGCATTTTCCAGGTTTACCCGATTGTTGTCGAGATTCGATTTACTGGTTGCGTAATTTAATTCGGCCTGATAGAGTTCTTCTCTTGCAGATAATCCACCTTCAACTTTACTTGCGATAATATCTTTGCTTACTATTTGGTTTGCAAATTCTTCTTCAGATATTTTTAAGGCCATTTGTTTCTGATAAATGGAATAAAATGCCTGATTTACCTGCCTTTCAATATTTAGCATTTGTATGGAGTAAGCCAAAGTTGCATTTTCAAGATTTAACTCATTTCGGGACAAATCCATTTTGGTTTTGTTGAAGGTGAAAAGTGGCTGATCATACTGCAAATAAAGCGAGTTGTTATATCCGGCATAGTTGGAGTTGCTTGCCTCTGAATAATTATCCTGATACCCGAATTCATTCTGCAATGATAATCTACCATCGGAAAACTTGATAGGCTGGGAAACGGTAAATGTTCCGCTGGCTTTTTTATTTTCGGAGGTATTCCAAGTAGAGAAATAATCATTGTACGATTCTGTTTTGTCGTAGGATATTGGTGTGACATCAAAGGAAAAACGAGAACGTAGAGAAGCCAATTGGGCATTCAGTTGCTCCTTGTTTTGTTGCATGTTGATTCTCGATTTTTTAATATCGGGACTATTTTCAAAGGCGATGAGAAGAGCTTCATTCAGAGTAATATCTTTTTGAGCCTGAGTATATAAAGAGCTAAATAGAATTGCTCCGGCACATATTAATATTCGTAACAATTTTTGTTGTGGTCTAGTTGTAATCATGCCTTCTATAATTTGTAAATTTTATTTGTTTTCAACCCATTTAATTGCATCAGCAAACAGAAAAGCGCCTGCCGATTTGTTTGTCAATTCTACTTTTGCGTTTTCCGGATTTATAAAGAAAGTACCCAGGTAATTCCAGCCATTTTCTAATTCCTGATCATTTTTATTTATTTCTTCGACTCCGGATTCATGATATACTTTAAAATTATAATCAGTCTTTTTTTGTTGATTTCCTCTTCTTCCCCAATGTTCTACTTTCTCGATGTGACAATACACATCATACTGTGCACTATTTGTAAGCTCAGCGGTCCAAATTGCAGAACGATTCCCTTGTCCGGATTTGGTGAAGAATGCAGATTTTACGTATTTTCCGAAGAAGCCGGAACGTAAAACGTTTTTCCATTCATTAGGTGGATTCCAGGTACGCAATCTTGAATATTCATGCTCGGTAATTCGTTTGTCATCAATCCATTGTTTCAGATAACTTTTGTTTGATACCTGTACATATTCAAAGCCTTTGTCCTCATTATCAACCACGAATTCATTCGATGATAAAATTCCGTCGAAAGGTTCACTGTCTTTTATATCATTAAAGAAATTGCCTTTTTTGGTCTCATCAAATGAGGAGAAATCATAAATCAAACTATTGGGTAAATTTTCCGAAATATGTGTAGACACATTCATTCTTCCTGGTTGAGAAGGAAATACAAAGCCTACTTCTCGAGCTGAATTCGCAGGGATGAAAATACTTTTTGTAAAAGCAGGTTTGTCGTCCCCTGAATTTCTCCGGTTTCGTCTTCGATTTTGATCATTTAATTCAATGCTAACCGAAACAATTCCATCCACCGGTTCCGGATTTGAGATCTTATATCGAATTTGGTATTTAATATGGTCGCCTTCTTTTACTTTATAGGTTTCCAGATCTTTAATTAAAAAGCCAGGTAGTTTGTTCGTTGTATACCAATTTTTCACATCAGCCTGAACTGATTCCCCATTACGAGCCAGAAGTAAACTGTCGAAATTGCTAAAGCTAAATTTGCGATGTTGGTTTTCTTCGATATAAGCTTTTAGCAGGGAATTGAAATTGTCCTCACCGTATCTTGCTTGAAACAGAGAGAACAGATGAATCCCTTTGGCTCTAAAAATATCATTTAAATAGATTTGCTCATTATCGTCCTTCGACGCTCTGATTCCTGATTTTGTGATGTCTATTAATGACGCTTTCTTTAATTCAAGATTAATGCGTTCTTCTTTACTGATTCCATCAAATTGCCAACGATTTTGTGACGATGAGCTGGCATTTTTTTCTTGCAGATAGACACCCAAAGCAATATTTAGAGCCGGATATTCCTGAGAATACATTTGTGTTGAGAAGCCATAGTAATTCGGAAAAGGCGAATAGGTATTTCTATCAACATTGTCGAATTGATACCATTCGTTTGGGGGTGGCATAAAATTTCCGCGCACAAATCGTTTGAAAATACGAGCTTGCAATTCTTCATCCGAGACTTCTTCGTTATCCCGTTTCATCCTTTTTTCGAATCGATTCTTTCGCTTTTTAAAATCAGTTTCCTCCATCACAACTCCTTTTTCAGGATAGAAAATGATTTCGGGCTGAACAGCATCACTGCTTATCGACCAAATGTGTTTATCCAATGCAAATTGAATAGGAACTTCGGCTAAAGCGAATCGTTTGAACGGATATTCCAGATCTATTTGGCTTTCGTACTCATTTTTCAATTCTCGAATAAGGGCAGGCAAACTATCTTGAATAACATCAAAATGCTTCAGATAAAATTCATTTCCACTAATGCTGTAAATTGAGTATTCTAACGAATCGACCTCGATGCTATGTTTCCGATAATCACCAATTAGCAAACTAATTTTTGGGAGAGCGTATTCTGGCTGAAATTCAAAAACTCCGTCTTCAATTTTGCGTGACTCGCCTTGAGAAACGGGAATCAGATTCTTCGATGTTTGAACTTTTAAAGTATAATTTGTAAAATCGGGCGAATGTAAAGCCGGATTGCTGGAAGAATAGCCAACTCCTGAAATAGGATACCATAAAGCATCGCTTGTAAGACAGACAAAATTATCTTGTAAGTAAGAGAACCGCTTACGGATTCGAAACATTTGTGCTGTAAAGTTGTCTTCTGTCAACTCCGGATTTAAATCTAGAAAATGTGTTCGTTCATCAATTGAGCCCCTGTAAATGATATACAGTTTTGAACTGTCTTTTTTCAGAATGGGTTTGCTTGGAATTATTTTTAGTAAATGAGTTTGTCTTGTGAAATCTACATCTTTGCCGTTTTGAAGAACCGAACTTACAGTCAAGTTTGGATTTAAACTGAAAAGAAGAGTATCTAAATTCGAACCTGAATTATTGCAAATTTCAAGTTCGGCTTTCACTGATATTTCTTCACCGGTATGCGTAAGATCAATAACACAAGATGTAACTTCTGACTTAGGGAATGAAACGTATTTGTTATTCAGGCTAATCAGTTCATCTTTAAACTCCTGATTGTCGATATTAATATCGATGTAAGTCTTGGCTAAAACCCCTCCGATTAAAAAACTGATTATTGCCAAATAGATGGGAAGTGAAACCAATCTTTTCGATTGAGGCAGGCGATTTAATTTGGATATAGTGAAGAGAATAAAACCAATTCCCAGAAAGAAATATATTCCTCGGTGAATAGCTACTTCGGCTATATTTCCAAACCCTCCAATGGTAGAATTCATCATTGGTACCTGATAGGCAATGTAATCGAACAGGTGATAGAATTTTGTGTTTAAATAGAAGATACTTAACGCAATGTATCCTAACAAAATGATAAAAGTGATGGCTTGGTTTTTCAAGAGGATCATTAGAAAGAAAGCCAATCCAAGAATATAAACCAGTGTTGGTATGGATATTAAAAGAGGATAATAAAATACAACCCAGGCGCTTTGTGAAGAGTCATTACTTAAAAATGAGAACCCAATTCCCATTAATAGAATAATAAAATTGAGGATGACGAAAACACCTGTGATTCCGATAGTTTTTCCCAGAATGTATTCGCTGTTTGTCATCGAGCGCGCATAGATTACTTCTACCGTATCGTTTTTACTGTCCTGCTTTAAGAACTCGGAGGCTAAAAATACAGCAACAATTGCCTGGCCTAAATTTAGAATAATGAGGTTGGCATAAGGAATTGCTGCGGGTAGTGCCCTGTATATCCAAGGAGCGTTACTATTTTCGACAAATGCAGCAACGTTAAAAATTCCAATAAATAAGACGGAAAGTCCTGCAAATATCCTAAAAAACCATGATCGAAGAAGAGTTCGGGTTTCGTATTTGGCTACAGTGCGTATGGTGTGGATAGAGATCATTTTCAAATTGCTAGATTAGTGCCGAAGACATTTCCATGAAATAAACGTATGCATGTTCCAAAGTTGGTTCCAGCTCAATTGCATTGGCAAATTGACTGCCGTCTCCAATTAACTGAACATCCCATCCTTCTTGCGTTGGAATCGTTGAAACCACGGCATATTTATCTTTAATCAGATCGTATTCGTAGCCTGAAGTACTCACTTGCCAAACATGTCCGCGGGCTTTTTCAATAAGAGCCTCCGGGCTTCCTTTAAAAGCAAGCTGTCCGTTGTTTAGTAAGGCCAGATTGTTACAAATGCTTGAAATATCTCCAACAATATGAGTAGATAGTATGATGATCACATCTTGTTGACTCAGTTCTGATAATATATTTCTAAATCGTATTCTTTCCTCTGGATCAAGACCAGTTGTTGGTTCATCAACAACGATAATTTTTGGAGAGCCGATTAATGTTTGGGCAATTCCCAGTCGGCGTTTCATTCCTCCAGACAGCTTATTCGCATCTCTTTCCCGAACATCGAATAAACCTACCTTATCAAGCCATTCGTCAACTTTATCTCTTCTAATACTTTTTTTTCTTATCCCGGAAAGAGAGGCCGCATAGTCTAAAAATTCCCATGTTTTTAGTTGTGAGAAAAATCTAAAATCCTGAGGTAGATAGCCCAACATGCTTCTAATTTCTTTCCTGTTTTTTTCTAAATCAAATGAATCAATTGAAACAGAACCCACGCTAGGCTTCATTAGCGTAACCAAAATTCGCATTAAGCTTGATTTCCCTGCACCATTTGGACCAAGCAAACCAAACATTCCAGTACCAATTTCCAGATTAATAGTATCCAGAGCTTTTTTACCGTTTGGATAGATTTTACTTAGGTCGTGAATATTGATTTGCATCTATATAGTGGTTTCAAAGTAAATAAGGCAGACGAATATTAGACTATGGACAATAGAAAAGGTTTAATTATAGTCTATCAATCAAATTTACAATTTATGGTTAACAATACTAGTCCATTAATTCGTTTTTCGACAAACAGGATAGTTTACCTGTTCTATACAAAGTATGAGACAAGAAATGAGAAGAATAGGTTACAGATTTTGCCAAATTAATCTTCTTTCTTTTGAGAATTGAGTTTTTGTGAGATTCCCTAACTGGTAGGGAAATAAAATTTAAATTATTAATTGGAGCAACAGATCTTTTAATAGGTTTCCTTTTTTTAGTTTATTCTTTTTATCTTTATTAAGATTAATTACAAATAAAAGGAGGCGCTGTGAGTATTTTTTTAAAAAATGATCCATCAGATAAATTAGACTTTACACCATTGGAATTGGTGCAGGAAATGGAGAAAAGGAAGGATTTTCTGATGCTTGATGTCCGTGAACACACGGAAATTAAAATTTGTCATCTGGAAAATGCAATACATGTTCCCATGGGCCAGATTCCTAATAAATTAGAAGACTTACCTAAGAATAAGGACTTAATCGTTTTTTGTCATATGGGGGTTCGCAGCAAACAGGTTATGAATTATTTGCGAAAAAATGGATTCTCACGTGCATTTAATCTAAAAGGAGGCATCGATCGTTGGTCGGTAGAGGTTGATCCAAAGGTTCAGAGGTATCGATAGAAAAAAGTAGCCCCATTTGAATTTAAATGGGGCTGATTTTATTTAATAAAAATACTTTGCTTTAGCACGATAGGTTCTCCATTGTCTGATATACCTTCAATAGTTAATTCATATTCTCCCTTAACATCACTGGCAATAAATTCCAACTCAAAATTCTGATCTTTTTTTAGGGTTATATTTGGCTCCCAAAGTAAATCAGTCCTGAAATCAGGAGTATATTGCTCGTAAGAATCTGGTTTTTTATTTAAAGAATAATTTGTGGTAAATAATGGAAGATAATATCGTTCTGTATTTAGTGGCAATTGATTTATCTTACAATCTTTGTCATTGGAAATGACATGTATTATTCCATAGAAATGAGCCTTCCCATAATAGTATTCATATGGCATTACTTCAATTTTATCAATTTCCGAGGGTCTTTTGTTTAGAATAATTCTTGGGTCAGATATAATTAATCCATCATAAAGAACTAGTGGTGCAGAATTCATCACAGTCAATTGATCAGGACTATAGACATTGAAAAAAGTTTTTTTCTTGTGGTAGCTTATTTTTACAGGCGCAATAAATTCATGAAAATATTCCTCTAAAGAGTCCAAACGAATAAAGTTGTCAATTTTTATTGAAGAGTAAGGCTTCCCAAAGAAATTGCTCTGGCTACGGTACAAAATGGTATCCTTGGATTCGTTAAATGTTTCTTGATTATAAATGTTTCTAATTCTTGAACTTTCATAAATATTTTTAAGAAAATCGAGTTGTTCTGCATTAAGATCTTTTTTATTCCAATGAGCAGGAGCAAAACCTTTTTGATTAAATTTCTCTTTTAATTCAATAGTACAATCTTCAGTGACTCCGTCATTAAGCTGAATCGAAATGTCATGCAAGCCTTTTTGTAAAGGAAGTTGAAAGAAAAATTTTCCGTCTTGATTTGTTCTGAAGGTACTTATGTCAGCATACTCACCAATTTTTGCCAGATATGTATTTTGTTCAGCAATAGCCTTTTTAGTATTTCGGTTTTTAATTTGACCTTCTAGAATATAAGCTTCCTCTTCAGGATATTGATCAGAATTAACAACATAATTGGGTTCTATTTTCACCCAAATAGATTGTAATTCATTTTTTTCAATCCAATCTTGTTTAGGAATTTTTTTTAATTGGTCAAAATATTTGCTCATCGAAGCTCCAAAGGCGGAGTATAAATTAAAGTAGTCGATTATAGTTGACGATAATTGGAAAGGTTCTTTTAATTTAATGCTTGCAGAGAGAGAGACAATTTCGGAATCATTTGTAAAATCAGTAAGATCTAAATTAAGTTTTATTTTTTCCTGTGATTTAGTATTAATGGGTGGGTTCTCAAAAAACCTACCTTTATCATAGTTCGATAAATGAATAACTGCTTGAGCTAAAATCTCTCCATCTAAATTTTTCACAGAAACACCACAATTAGGAGAATTAATTTCCTTTTTGTGAATTAGAAACTCCCATTTGTTGTCTTTTAATTCAATTGTCTGATCAACAATATCTCCTTTACTTGTGCAGATTTGAAATTTAAGGCCTTTAGGTGATACTGATGAATCATTGTTTGATGAAACTGTGAATCGGATGTATCGATCCAGATCTTCAACTGAAGAAGTAATTGTAAATTGATTCTCCTCACTCGTATTGCTTTTAGGTTGTAGCAGGGTTCTCTTATTATCTTTCAAATCATAGAAATGAGTTGATCCTTTTGTAGATTTTAGACTATCGACTCTGTTATTTATCAGGTTGTAGTTATTAAACACGAAAATTGGCGTTACACTTGTCAGTTCTCTTGAGGTGGTGTTCATCCAATGTGTGTATGCATTAATCGCATAGTTTCCCGTTGATAGTTGATCTGTAATTAAAAAACCACCGTTTCCCATTCCTTGATTTAAGATTACCTCTTTTTGAGCAACAGCATAACCATTTTCGTCTATTAACTCCAGATAGGCAACTTTACTTAGTTTGGATAATTTTTTTGTGACAGAATTTAAACAGTACAATTTAAACAGCACAGATTCTCCGGCTATAAATACATTTTTTTGAACATGAACATGGATTTGTTCACTTTCATGGCTTGTATTTTCGGCTTTGCTTGTAAAATTAATAGCTTGGGAAGCTATTAAAATAAGAACTATATATATTGAGATTTTATTTTTCATAGCTTTAAAATTCAATGTTATATGAAATGGTAGGGATCGCGTTTCCAAATATTGATAGTTTATATCCGACTACAAAAGAATCTTCCGATCTAAAATAAACGGAGTAAGCATTATTACGCGCTGTAAGATTATACAAACCAAAGGTCCAGGACGTATGATATGCTTTGTTCTTTTTCAAATTACCTTCAACTAACAAAGAGATATCGGTTCTAAAGTAATTTGGAAGACGATATTCATTTCGTTCAGAATAGTAAATAATTGGAATTCCTTGTAGCCTGTATTTGGCGATAGGATAGGTAGCAGGTCGACCCGTGTGATACACTAAATTGGTCGAGAATATAAATCTTCTGGAGAGTTTAAAGCTGAAAAAGGCTTTGATATTATGTGGTTTGTCATACGGTGCCTTATACCAATCCCCATCACTCACCGCAAACTCGCCGGTTTTATCTTTCGATTTTAAATAACTTCTGGAATAAGTATAACTGACCATGGCGTTGAAACGGCCTTTGTTTTTTCGAAGAAATAATTCAAGTCCATAATTTTTCCCTTCGGCATTCAATACTTCATTTTCAGCGTATTTATTTAAAAATAATTGCGCTCCATCTTTGTAATCTTTAGCATTTTGAACCTTTTTGTAATAAGTTTCAGCTGAAAATTCCATTGTGGAATTAAAAATATTTTTATAAAATCCTAAAGAAACCTGATCTCCAATTTGAGGTTTTAAGTACTTGTCGGAGAGTTTCCAGGTATCTGTTGGCGAGATAGAAGTGGTGTTTGATAAAAGATGAATGTATTGACGTGTCCTATTATAACTTGCTTTTATTGATGTGCTTGGATTTAATGCGTAATTAATAGAAATACGATATTCAGGACCATGATATATATTATTCAAACCTGCAGACGTGCTTAGTGTGTCTAGAATATTGTAACGACTTGTAATTCCATCCAAATATGTTAATTCTTCCCTTTTGCCCATATTACCATATAAGGAATATCTAATTCCTGCTTCTGCAGTAATACTCCCTATAAATTCGTGTTTAATACCTACGAATAACGCAGACTCAAGACCGCTTTCTTCTGGCAAATTGTTTTTACTCACAACAGAACTTTCAGAATAAGGTTTCATGTCTCCCGGACTTATATTGTAATATTTCAATTCTGTTCCCATGTCTATATTTGTATATAGATCCTTCTCGTAATTGAGGAAAGCCTTAAAACCACCTTCATTTACCCGATGCGTTAATTTAAAGGCATTGTTTGCAATTTCAGTGGCACTCATGTCATAAGAGAAACTTGTGAAGTATCCACTGTTATTCATCTTTAGCTTTTCAGAAAAACGATGTCTCCAATTTAATGAGCTAACAAAATTATTGAAGTTATATATAGTGTCGGAATGCAATTGGAATTCATCTTTACTATTATAGTAACTAAGTTCGAATTGATTGTTCGGGTTGGGTTTATAATTTATTTTTCCATGCAGGTCGTAAAAGTTCGCTTTTGAGTCCACTAATTCTTTTGAGTCTATTTTATCCACTATCCAGTCGGAATAGGTGAATCGGAAAGAATTCATTATTGAAAGTTTGTTTTTGAGTAATGGCACATTCAAAAATGCTTTCGTTGTAATAGGACTAATTCCAACTTTACCATTTATTTTATTATCTATTTGATTATTCGAATGAATATCATAGGTTGAAGAAATTCTTCCGCCAAACTGAACAGGAATACTTGATTTATATAAACTTGCATCCTGTATCATGTCATTATTAAATGCTGAAAAGAATCCAAAAAAGTGAGCTGGATAATAAATAGGAGCATTGTCAATAAGTATTAGGTTTTGATCGGCAGAGCCTCCTCTAACATTAAACCCAATTGATCCTTCTCCAGCGCTTTCCACGCCAGGCAACATCGTTGTACTTTTTATTATATCCGGTTCTCCAAGGGCCGAAGGTAAAGATTCAATATCTTTTGCCTGAATATATTCTAAACCCATTGATGTTCGCTTTACTTTGTCGTCTTTTGCTAAGACACGTATTTCATTAATAGTTTGGGTTTCACTGATTAACTGAATGTCAATTCGACCATCACCCCGAAGATTAATTTTTCGGGAACTGGATTTTAGTCCCATAAATTTAAAGTGTAAAGTGTAAAACCCTGGGGGAAGATCTAATTCAAAATAACCATTCTTATCAGATGTTACTCCTTTTGTTAGATTCAGAAGATATATTTCAACACCTTTAAGGGGTTGAGAGCTTTCAAAATGGCTCACCTCACCAAATAATTTTACTTTTTTCTTGCCAAGGGCAGTTCCAATTTCATGAATTTTATACTCTTGTTCCTGCAAGTTTGAAATATCTTTATTTTCCTCAACGTATTCGACTTCTTTTGTTGTATTAGCCACTTTTTCCTGAAGACTGAATTCTTGTTTGATATTTTCATATTTGGTAAGTACAATTAAATTGTCTTTTGCAATGAACCTTAATTGTGTGCCAGCGAAAATGTCTGTGAGAATATCTGTGATATTTTCATTTGAATAAGACTTTTTAAGTCGAATATTTTCAATCCAAGTTTTATCAAAAAATATTTTTATTTGATATTTTTCATTCAGGTCATTTGTGAATTCAATGAATGTCATTCCTTTATGACCA
This sequence comes from Labilibaculum antarcticum, assembly GCF_002356295.1. Taxonomy (NCBI): domain Bacteria; kingdom Pseudomonadati; phylum Bacteroidota; class Bacteroidia; order Marinilabiliales; family Marinifilaceae; genus Labilibaculum; species Labilibaculum antarcticum. The sequence goes on from NZ_AP018042.1 coordinate 2,571,739, forward strand.
ATACTAATTTCTTGTTCGCCTATTGCCAAACATGGGAAAAGTATGAACAAACTATATACTAATAGGAGTGCTTTTTTCATTTTCCGTAATTTTATTGGTCAAATTTGATTAGTAGAAATATTGCGTCTAATGGTTTGTGTCTATTTATTTTTAGCCGTTTAAGTCGAAGGTATTGGTTCATTTCTTTCTTTTTGGAAGGAAAGAAAGAAATGATGTCATTTTTGTTTCTTACGCTATTCAACTTGCCTTCGTATATACTATACATACTAGTGTCATCTATATAGTTGAAGTGTTTTGAACCATTTTTTGAGTCAAGAATTCTCAGTTGATTATATTTAACGACATAGGTTATTTTTGAACTTGTGAAAACCTGATAGTAGCTGGTTGGGGATAACTCTTCGTGAATTAAATCTCCTCTTTTAAAATGATAATTTATATTGTTATCAAATACAGTAAATCCTTCTAATAAATAAGGATTTACAACAATATTACATGTCGTGTTGTTCTCTGTTTGAATGGGAGTTATTATTTGATCTATTGAGATGTCATAGAAAAAATTCAAATTAGTATAGGTTTGTCCCTTAAATACCATGCTCCCATTAAGCTCAAGTTTTTTCAGAAAAAATTGTTCTGCTTGTGCTATCGAGTAGTTAGGTATCCAAATCTTTCCATTTATAATATTTTCACTGTCAGTAGACAATTTGGGTTGACCAAATGTATTGGGGCAAATTCCTGCAAGTAGCAGAATAAGTGTGAGTAAGTTTAGTAATTTAGTTTTCATGATATTTTTTTTAGGGCCAAAATGAAGGTTTATTTACTGGATGAACAATATTACATTCGTAGCATTCATTTCTGCGAGCTATAAAAATTGCAGTTCCATTATCAGACATTTCTCTGAGTACATGAAATATCGCGGGATCAGGAGGATACACTCTAAATTCGACAACATTACATTCTTCGGGATAATTTGCAAATTCAAGGGTGAAATTATTTTCCGTGAAAAATTGATGCTTTCTGCTTGTGGATGATACTTCGAAGTATCCAATAGCCATGCATTCTTCATTACACCCAGTTATATTCCCCTCAATATTTGCGGGGGTAATATCGTAAAGAGCACCTTCTGAGAAGTTAACCGACTTAATCTTTTCCCAGAACTCATAATTGCTTTGTGATGTTGAAAACAGGGTGATATCAATTAGATAGTTGTATAATAATTTCACCTCATTAATAAATATGGTTGAGGTTGGTTGGTGAGAAATAAATTTTAGATCCAAGTTTGAGGCATCGTAAATATTTACTAATGGAAAAGTAGTAACAGGGTAGCAGATTTTACTTGGATTTTCAGTAAATGTTTCAGTATTTAAATTTTCAGGAGATCTCCATTCGTAACTTTCCCGGTATTCCCATCTTAAATAGTTGGCTTTTTTATTATTAGTCTCTGCATTAAAATATATTTTTACTGCTTTTTGTTTTTCCGTGACACTAATAATCACCTCTTCTTCTTTTCCGTAGATCGATTCTACTTCAAAAGGTGGGGGCATTTTTTCAGGAGTTGATTCGTACTTTTCTCCTGTAATAGTTTCTATTTCGATCCAATATGTTTGGCCAACAGTTCCTTTTATAATATTATTTACAGTTTGATAAACACCGGGTCTAATTTCCTGAAAAAGTTCACTGTTTCCTGAAGCATCATTTAAAATAATGATTGCATCTATCTCAGGATTCAGGCTATCTGCCTTTAATAAACCGACAGTTCTAAAAAGTCTCAGCTCGTATGGTCCTGATTGGTTCGTAATTTTCCCATCAACCACAAGAATTGTATCTTCTGATATACTATCAAGAAAAAACTTTTCTGTACAGGAACTCAGAATTAGAAGACTGATTAATACTATGTATCGTGTTTTTGGTATCATTTAATCGAAATCAGATTTGATTTATGGCCAAAATGATGGTTTGTTTGCAGGATGAACAACATTACATTCATAACATTCGTTTCTGCGAATGGTATATATTATGACTTGCCCATCAGACTTGCTTGATAGTATGTGAAATTTGGCGGGATCAGGAGAATCTTCTTCCATTCTTATTTCGAAAGATTCGCATTCTTCAGGATAATTTGCAAATTCAAGGGTGAAATTATTTTCCGTGAAAAATTGATGCTTTCTGCTTGTGGATGATACTTCGAAGTATCCAATAGCCATGCATTCCTCGTTACATCCAGTTATATTACCTTCAATATTTGCGGGAGTGATATCGTAAAGAGCACCTTCAGAGAAGTTAACCGACTTAATTTTTTCCCAGAACTCATAATTGTTTTGTGATGTTGAAAACAGGGTGATATCAATTAGATAGTTGTATAATAATTTCACCTCATTAGTAAATATAGTGGAGGTTGGTTGGTGAGAAATAAATTTTAGATCCAAGTTTGCGGCATCGTAAATATTTACTGATGGAAAAGTAGTAACAGGGTAGCAGATTTTACTTGGATTTTCAGTAAATGTTTCAGTATTTAAATTTTCAGGAGATCTCCATTCATAACTTTCCCGGTATTCCCATCTTAAATAGTTGGCATTTTTATTATTAGTCTCTGCATTAAAATATATTTTTACTACTTTTTGTTTTTCCGTGGCACTAATAATCACCTCTTCTTCTTTTCCGTAGATCGATTCCACTTCAAAAGGTGGTGGCATTTTTTCAGGAGTTGATTCGTACTTTTCTCCTGTAATAGTTTCTATTTCGATCCAATATGTTTGGCCAACAGTTCCTTTGATTATATTGTTTACAGTTTGATAAACACCGGGTCTAATTTCCTGAAAAAGTTCACTGTTTCCTGAAGCATCATTTAAAATAATGATTGCATCTATCTCAGGGTTCAGGCTATCTGCCTTTATTAAATCTACAGTTCTAAAAAGTCTCAGCTCGTATGGTCCTGATTGGTTCGTAATTTTCCCATCAACCACAAGAATTGTATTTTCTGATTTACTATCAAGAAAAAACTTTTCTGTACAGGAGTTCAGAATAAGAAGACTGATTAATACTATGTATCGTGTTTTTGGTATCATTTAATTTAAATAGGATTTAATTTATGGCCAAAATGATGGTTTGTTTACTGGATGAACAACATTACATTCGTAACATTCCTTTCTGCGAACTGTATAAATGTTAGTTTCCTGTACTCTTTTTTTTGAGAGTATATAAAATTTTGCTGGATCAGGAGGATACTCTCTAATTTCCATAGTTTCACATTCTTCGGGATATTTTGCGAAACCTAAAGTGAAATCATTAGCTGTAAAGAATTTTTGTAATCGAGAAACAGAGGAAACTTCAAAGTATCCAATTATTTGACAGTTTTCATCACATGCAATCATATTACCAGTTATGTTTGCCGTCATTGCGCTAAAAAGACCTCCTTCAGAAAAGTTTACAGATTTGATATTTTCCCAAAACTTGTAATTTTCTGGAGTTGTTGAAAAGAGTGCCATATCAATTAAGTAATTGTATAACAGTTTTACTTGATTGGTATATATGGTTGAGGTAGCTTGTTTTGAAATTATCTTTGAATTTAACCCTGACGCATCGTAGATATTTACTAAGGGGAAATTCGTTACTGGGAAACAAATTTTACTTGGGTTTTCAGTAAATTTTTCAGTATTCAAATTTTCAGGAGATCTCCATTCATAACTTTCTCTATATTCCCATCTAATGAAATTTGCATCCTGACTATTGGATTTTGCATTGAAGTAGAAATTTACAACTTTTTGTTTTTCTGTGGCACTAGTAATTTTTTCTTCTTCTTTTCCATAGATATTTTCAATATCATAAGGTGGTGGCATTTTTTCAGGAGTTGATTCATATTTTTTTCCTGTTTGGGTTTCAATTTCGATCCAATATGTTTGCCCAACTGTTCCTCTGATTATATTGTTTTCCGTTTGATATATACCCGGTCGAACCTCCTGAAAAAATTCACTATTTCCTAAGCCATCTTTCAGTATAATTTCAGCATTTACCTCTGGTTTTAAACTGTCAACTCTTATAAGATCAACAGTTCGGAATAATCTAAGCTCGTAAGGGCCTGATTCATTTGTAATTTTCCCATCAACAACTAAAGTTGAAACATCAGAGTCAGTTTCCGGATAGAATTTTTCTGTACAAGATGTGTTTAGCAGTATTAATGGCAAAGCACAACAAAATAATAGTTTGAAAGGGGACATTAGGTTAGAGGTTTAATTAACGGGTTGACTAAAAGTAATATTTAAAGTTTATAAATAAGGAATTATTGATGAGTAATTTATAATAGATCGCCAGAGGCTATAATTATACAGTATGAACATGTCGAGATGCAAAGAATAACTGTTATATTTAATTGATATAAATAATTTGATTGGTTGCGTAATAGTAATACTAATTTAAATCGTGGGAGGATTTTGTGAAATATTGATCTGGAAAAAAAATCTCATTCTACTACAAAACTCACCTTTCCATACTTCATACCATTAATCTGGATCTCAATTTCATGTTGTCCCAAATAGTGTTTTCTTGTTGTGATTGGTTTAAAAGATATTTTCTTTTTAAAAGTAAGACATCCATTTTCAGGAATTGATTTTTTCGAAAGCTTGAAAACCTTAGGTGCTGTCCTGCCATTTGCTTTCATGTAATGAACTATAAAATCAATCATCAAATTTTGCTTGTCAGCAGATAAAGATTCAAGCTCAAAAGAGAATTCTATTTCATCGCCTAATTGACATGTAGGGCGGTTAACTCTTAGATTGTTTACTCTAATTTTAATATTTTGTAGATATCCTAAAAGAGTTAATGCTTTTGGATGACCTTGTTTAAGTAAAGTTCTGGAAGCGTGCCCAATAATCCATTGAGTGCCTTTGTTATTTGTTTTATTCCATCGGGTTAATGTTTCTACCACTAAATCAGGATGATCTTTCGCGATGTCATTCAAATTATTGGCGACAGATCTTCGAACATAGAGTTCATCATCTTCCTTTAATTTTTCTAATAACTCCAACACAGGAGAGGGATCTTTCTGAAATTCTCTGAGTGGTGATGCCCATGGTAATTTTGGGCGGGTTCCTTCTGATACTAACCTGCGAACATGTACATTCTCATTATTGGTCCATTGATGAAGATATTGAAATGTTTCTTCTGGAAATTTTCTAATAAACGGACGAATTGCATTCTCAGATGTAAATCTTTTTGTTATTTCGATCAGTGCATTTATAGAAAGTTGAAAATCTTCTTTTTCTAATCCAAATCGAGACACATAATCGGCAATTGGCATATAGTAAAAACCTTCGAATCCTTGAATTTTGGTTGTTCCCATTTCCGGATTAAACGAATTTAAAAGAATCTTCAAAGCTTTAGGGTAATCCTTGGGAAGATGATTATACAATTCTATGCATATCAGTTGAGAACGTTTGGATAAGCTTAGAGCATCTAGTTTTGGTGCAATTGAATTTACGAATGATGAGATATTGAATTCACTCCATGAATTCTGCATATTGGAAGCCATATTTTCAATTAGGTGTTTGTTATATACATCCTTAAATAAAAATCCTTCTTCCATAAGGTATTGCGATTTATGAATTATTATTGAATCCAATAAATTAGTCAATATTGCGAACCTGGCAAAATGATAAAAAGGCTGAATGCAAGCATCCAACCTTTAGGGTTTTAGGGTGTTTTTTTGTTATAAATTTTTCACCGTAATAACTGAGTAGTCTATATTCAATACTTTTACAAATGAATCTTTGGGAATTATTTCACCGAACTGAGATTTGGCTTTCCAGGTCGATCCGGAAAGAACTATTCTACCCGTGTTTTTGCGCTCGTTGATTTCTTCCATAACAATGGTTTCCTTACCAATCAATTTTTGGTAATCGTTATCTGGTTGGTATTTGTTACTTATGAAGTGCTTTTTAATATATGGTTTAATAATAAGCAGTCCCAATGCTGAGCATCCTATAAATACAAGTAATTGTTCAGGAATAATAAATCCCCAATAGGTGACTATTCCGGTTATTAGGGAAGCTATTCCAAAACAGACAGATACGAACGTCGAAATAAATATTTCAATAACGAATAGACCTACTGCCAGTAATAACCAAATATGCCAAAGTTCTAATTCCATTTTATTCTTTTTAATGCAAGCATAAATTTAGGGTGCGAATATGTTAATAACAAGTGTCAAGTGTGCCAAGTTTGGTTGATTCAACACTTCTAATTTTATTTTGAATGAAAATGTGCGGTTTTACTGCGATGCTGAAGTTTTTGATCTATCGGGTAAACTTGACTTAGGAGTTCGTTATTGAAAATGATTCTAAATAATTTCGATAAAATGAACTTTTTAATTAGGTTTGCGCTCTTATTAAAGACTTATAGATCCTAAATGCATAACTAAGTAAAGAATGATGAACCCATACATAACAATAGAACACGAAAAAATTCGGGAAAAAGTAAGGGAATTTGCCCAGAAAGAGGTAAAACCTTTGGCTTTTGAATTGGATGAAGAAGAAAAATTCAGTTCTCATCTTACCAATAGAATGGGTGAGTTGGGATTGTTTGGGATTTACTTACCCAAGGAGTATGGAGGACAAGCAAAAGATTATCTTTCCCTATTAATAGCAGTTGAGGAGATTGCAAAGGTTGATGCATCGCAGGCATCTACATTGGCCGCTCATAATTCTTTAGGAATTGGTCCGATTTATTATTTTGGTAGTGAAGAGCAAAAACAAAAATATCTGCCTAAATTAACAAGTGGAGAAAATATTTGGGCTTTTGGATTAACGGAAGACAATGCGGGTTCAGATTCAAGGGGAACAGAGTCGAGTGGTATTTTGGAGGGTGAGGATTGGTGGATTAATGGACGCAAGAAGTTTATTTCAAATGCATCGTCCGATTTGTCTTTAGGCGTAACTTTGCAGGTTGTAACTGCTAATGATAATGGAAAAAAGGAATTATCTGCTATATTAGTAGAACGAAGCACAGATGGATTTAAGGCGAAGCCATTAAAAGGTAAAATGATGTGGCGAGCTTCCGATACTGCGGAGTTAACTTTTGAGAACTGTAAAGTTCCGAAGGAAAATTTGTTGGGTAATTTGGGCGAGGGAGCTAAAATAATGCTTCAAACTTTGGATTCTGGTCGACTAACAATTGCGGCAATGGGATTGGGTTTGGCGCAGGGAGCATACGAAATGGCTTTGTCCTACTCAAAAAAGAGAGAACAATTCGGTAAACCGATTTCAAAATTTCAGGCAATTGGTTTTAAATTGGCTGATATGGCAACAAAGATTGAAGCGGCCCGACATTTATTATATCATGCATGCTGGTTAAAAGATAATGGTTATTCTTTTGGAAAAGAAGCTGCCATGGCTAAACTATTTTGCTCTGAAGTGGCACAGGAAGTTGCGAATGAGGCTGTTCAGATTCATGGTGCACACGGATTAATTAAAGAATCAGAAGTGGAACGTTTTTATCGCGATCAACGAATACTGCAAATAGGCGAAGGAACATCAGAAATTCTTCGATTGGTGATTTCAAGACATATTGGTTGTTAATTTTAAATTATGACAGACAGAAAAAAAGATCACATTGAGTTGGCTTTTCGTTCTCAGATGAAGGACGCTTTGATGGATGAACGATTTAATTATGAGCCCATGCTCAGTTCTCATCCTAAAGAAGATGATACCACTTTTACTTTCTTAGGAAAAGATCTGCAAACACCAATATGGGTTTCCAGCATGACTGGAGGAACTGAATTGGCTGGCAAAATCAATCAAAATTTGGCTCGTGCTTGTGCTGAATTTGGAATGGGAATGGGACTCGGTTCTTGCAGGTCTCTTTTGAATAGTGATGAGAATTTTTCTGATTTTGATGTTCGTTCAATCATTGGAGATGATCTTCCTTTGTATGCAAATTTAGGAATCTGTCAACTCGAAGAATTAATTCAAAAGAAAAAAGTAAGTAAGATTATTGGGCTTGTTGGTCGTTTACGTGCTGATGGTTTGATTATTCATGTTAATCCCTTACAGGAATGGTTGCAGCCTGAAGGCGATCAAATAAAGCAATCTCCAATAGAAAGTCTGGAATACTTGCTCGAGGAAGTTGATTTTCCAATTATAGTAAAAGAAGTTGGGCAGGGAATGGGGCCTGAAAGTTTACGGGCATTACTGCACCTTCCTCTTCAGGCAATTGAATTTGCGGCATTTGGAGGAACTAATTTTGCAAAAATTGAGTTGATGCGTAATCCCGATTCTCAAACTCAATTATTCGAACCTTTGGCCCAAATAGGTCATTCGGCTAGCCAAATGATGGATTGGGTGAATGAGATTCTTGCTACCGATGATCAGGTGAAATGCAAGGAGGTAATCATTTCAGGAGGAATTCAAAATTTTCTGGATGGGTACTATCTTATGGAGAAATCTAATCTCCCTGCCATTTACGGACAGGCTTCTGTTCTGTTAAAGTATGCCAAAGAATCATATGAAGAATTAAGAGCGTATTTAGAATCACAAAGGAAAGGATTACAGCTTGCCAAGAGTTTCTTGCGCATCAGAAAATAGAGTTTCACCTAAAAAGGTGCTTGTTTTTTGGGACAGCGATAGAAAAAATGTAATTTAGGACTTCGAAGTATTTTATTATTTTGTTGGTTTGTTCTAAATCAGCGAAAGAGTTAATGAAAAAGATATGAAGCGGAAAGCAATCATTTCAGGATTTTCTAAATTATCTCGTGAAGAGAAGATGGAGAAAATGGGCGAGTTAACGGGTAGTGCTGAGCAAATTAAGACTCAGTTAGATAGTTTTCGTCTGCAAAATAAAGAACAACAAGATTTATTGGATGATATTAGTGAGAACACTCTTTCTAATTTCTATCTTCCTTTTGGTGTGGCGCCTAACTTTCTGATAAATAACCATTTGTATCATATCCCAATGGTTATTGAGGAAAGTTCTGTGATCGCAGCAGCTTCAAGATCGGCTAAATTTTGGGCCAGTCATGGCGGATTTACTGCTCGGGTTGTTTCAGTCGTGAAATCAGGGCAAGTTCATTTTATTTGGAAAGGTGATTCGGAAAAGTTGAATGATTTATTGCCTGAATTAAAATTCGATTTGTATCAGGCAACGAAAGAAATAACCAGAAACATGCGCCAAAGAGGTGGTGGTATTCAAGGTATTCAGTTGGTGAATCGCACCGATGAAATGGAAAGCTACTATCAATTGCATGTTACTTTTGATACTGCCGACTCAATGGGAGCCAATTTTATCAACTCTTGTTTAGAGAAAATGGCCCAGCAAATGAAACGATTCTTTAAACAGTACGAAGGTCTTTCAGATCTGGAACGGGAATGTGAAGTTATCATGTCCATTCTTTCTAATTATACTCCAGACTGTCTTGTTGAGTGTTCTGTGGAATGCAGTCTTGATGAGTTAGATGAAATTCATCCGGGTTTAAGCGGAAAAGAATTTGCAGCTAAATTTCAAAAAGCTTCGAAAATAGCTGAACTGGATGTTTATCGGGCGGCGACTCATAACAAAGGAATATTTAATGGAATTGATGCTGTAGCCTTGGCCACGGGAAATGATTTTCGGGCCATTGAAGCAAACGGACATGTTTATGCATCTCAAAGCGGGAAATATAAGAGTTTAACACATGCCAGTATATCTCATAACCGATTTCGATATCAGTTAACGATGCCTTTGTCATTAGGAACAGTTGGTGGATTAACAAGCTTACATCCGTTGGCAAAGTTTGGATTGGAATTGCTTGGGAAACCTTCGGCTAAAGAATTAATGATGATTACGGCTGCTGCCGGATTGGCTAATAATTTTGGCGCTTTGCGATCATTGGTCACAACGGGAATTCAGCAAGGACATATGAAAATGCATTTGTCGAATTTGCTAAATTCTTTAAAAGCCGATTACGAAGAAAAGAAACAGGCATTGGAATATTTTGCTCACAAGACAGTTTCTTACAGCGAAGTGGAAGCCTTTATAAAGTCACTACGAACTAAGCTACAATAGAATTTGAAACCTTTATTTAAATATTATTCGAACGCTAAATTTTTGCTTACAGGTGAATACCTTGTATTGCACGGAGCTTTGGCACTTGCTATCCCTTTAAAGTATGGACAAGTATTGGAAGTTTTTGAATCTGAAGAAACGGATTTGGAATGGCTTGCTTACGAAAAAGGAAAATTATGGCTGAAATTTTCAATTTCGGATCAGGAAATTGAGATTCAAACTAACGAAGGGAAAACTGAAAAAGATTTTGTTTGTTTTCTTTTGAATAAAGCCAAGAAATTAAATCCGTCCTTTCTGAATCTAAGCCGTTTAAAAATAAGGACTGAAATGGATTTTGATCGAAGTTGGGGTTTAGGAAGCAGTTCCACTTTAATAAATAATGTTGCACAATGGGCAGAAGTAAATCCATACGATTTGCATTCTTTGGTTTCAAATGGATCTGGTTTTGATATTGCCTGTGCTAATTACTGCAAACCGATTCTGTTTCGGCGATATGGTAGTCATCCGTTAATATATCCTGTCGTTTTCCCCGAAAAATTCATGAGTCAGTTGTACTTTGTCTATTTGGGTAAAAAGCAAAAGAGCCGTGATTCTGTTCATGCTTTTTTGAATGATAGTACGTGTGAGCAAGAAAAACTGGACGAGCTAACTCAACTGAGTAAAGATATGCTTTCAGCTAAAAATTCACAGGAATTCGATAAGGTGATTAAGCTCCACGAGTTTTTAGTATCTGAATTGTTGGGGCAAGAATGTGTTAAAGAAAAATTATTTCCTGATTTTGAAGGTTCCATAAAATCACTTGGAGCTTGGGGAGGTGATTTTGTTATGGTAAGAAGTGATTTGAGTACAAAAGAAATTCATTCCTATTTTTATAGAGCCGGATTAAGAACCATTTTTTCCTGGAAAGAAATGATACTGGGAACAAACTAATCTATTTGCTGTTAAGCGATGAAAAATACTAATAATTCAGGATCTGTTAGCTGGGAAAGTCCTTCAAATATTGCTCTAATTAAATATTGGGGAAAGAAAGGCTATCAGCTGCCTTGCAATCCTTCCATTAGCATGTCTCTAAAAAACTCGTTAACTCGTACAAAGCTTACCTATAAGACAATGGGTGATGGAGATCATTTGAGTTTTTTATTTGAAGGCAAAAGGCAAGTGTTATTTGAACAGCGAATTGCTAAATTCTTTGAAAGTTTGCCCAGTCAATTTAAATTCTTGAAAGATTTTCAATTGTCCATTTCTTCAGAAAATACCTTTCCTCACTCTACAGGAATTGCAAGTTCTGCTTCAGCAATGAGTTCGGTGGCTCTTTGTTTGTGTAGCATGGAGGAGGAAATTACAGGAGTGCAAGTGGAGAATGCGGAGTTTTATCGGAAAGCCAGCCTAATTGCACGATTAGGTTCAGGAAGTGCCTCCCGATCTGTTTATGGAGGTTTTGTTGCTTGGGGAGAAAGTAATTCTTTTCCCAAATCTTCCGATGAGTATGCGGTTCCTTTTTCGGAATATACTCATCCTGTTTTTCAGGATTTTCAAGATGCAATTCTATTGGTTAGTTCTAAAAAGAAAGAAGTTTCCAGTTCAGCAGGTCATCAGTTAATGGTAAATCATCCTTATGCAACAGCTCGTTTTGCTCAGGCAAATTCACATTTTGAAAGAATGTTGGGTGTATTAAAATCAGGCGATTTGGAGGAGTTTGTTGAAATAATGGAAAATGAAGCTTTAAGTTTACACGGATTAATGATGAATTCCACACCTTCGTTTACTTTGTTGAAACCTAATACTCTTGAATTAATTGAGAGAATTAGATCTTTTCGGTTGAGTAGTCATATTCCTATCGGATTTACTTTAGATGCTGGACCAAATATACACTTGATGTATCCTAAATCGGAAGAGGGAAAAGTAGTGCCTTTTATTGATTCAGAATTATCTCAGTTTCTGGAAAAGGGAAAGTATATTGTTGATGAAAAAGGGGATGGCCCACAAAAAATAAAAATTTAGAGCGCTGTGAGAATACATCCTGACTTATTTTATGCGAAAATATTACTCTTTGGGGAGTACAGTGTTTTACTAAACTCTATGGGTTTAAGTATTCCTTATACTCATTTTAATGGAGAGCTGAGTTTTATTGGTGATGATAAATATACCGATCGAAATTTTGCCAAACGATCAAATTTGGAACTGCTTAAGTTCTTAAAATACCTTAATGACAATGCTTGTCAATATGATGCCTTAATTGATTTGCTTGCTTTTGAAAAAGACATACAAAATGGATTGTATTTTGAATCGAGTATTCCGGAGAGTTATGGTTTAGGGAGTTCAGGTGCCTTGTGTGCTTCTGTTTACAAGAAATATGGAATCAAACCAATTGGGAATAGTAAGAAACTGAAAAATGGAGAAATAATTCGCTTAAAGACTGTGTTAGCACAGTTGGAAGCTGGTTTTCATGGTAAAAGCTCAGGTCTTGATCCTCTTAATTCCTATCTAAAGGTTCCTTTGTTAATTCACAATCAAAATGAAATTGAACAAGTTAGCTTGCCTGGGAAAAAATTTGGTGAAGACAGTGCAATATTCTTAATTAATACACAGAAATCTGGAAATACGGAACCATTGGTTCGTTCATTTTTGAAGAATTGTGAAAATAAAGAGTTTTCCAATTTAATGGAAGAAAAATTAATTCCAATGAATGATAAGTGTATTCAGGAATTGGTGAGTGGAAATGCTGATTCGTTTTTTTCTGACTTGAGTAAACTATCAAAATTTCAGTTGACCAATTTTAAATCAATGATTCCTGATAATTTTCTGGATTTGTGGGAGGAGGGATTAATCACGAAAAGATTTTGGCTGAAACTCTGTGGCTCTGGTGGAGGTGGTTATTTGCTGGGTTTTACCAGAAATTATTCCACCACAAAAGATTTTTTGTTGGAAAAGGGATATGATATAGTGACGGTTTATGAGAATGAAAAATAGTAATAAATTATTTTATCCCAAATGAAACTACAATCGGTATTAGGCAATATTTAAAGGAATACTATAAGTTACTTGGGTTCCATTTAGTTTTGGATCTGTATTTTTTAAATCAATGATTTCGAACTTCATTTTTTTAGCTGATTTAAAATTATAGATCTTAACCCGGTCCATAGCAATTGAGGTTGCAATAGATTGGTGATTCTTATTTACGCTGTTCTTTTTGGCTTCATCAATACCGATGCCATTGTCTCTAATTTGAAATTGTAATAAATCCTTATTGGCAGTAAGCGATATATTAATCTGTATTTGGGCATTCGGATTGTTTCGTAACATTCCATGAATTAAGGCATTCTCAACAAAAGGTTGGGCAAGCATCGGTGGAACAAGTACCTGATCTTGATCTATATTTTGGTCAAGTTTAAATTTGTAACTAATGTCATTTTCGAATCGTAGTTTTTGCAGACCGATGTAGTCTTTTAATGTTTCAAGCTCTGTTCTAAGCGAGACAAATTCTTCTCGTGAGTTCTCTAAAATACCCCTAACCAAACTTGCCAATCGTGAAAGATAGTTATTCGCTTCTTCATTTTTTTTATCCAAGATGAAACTCTGAATGGCCGTTAACGAATTGAATAAAAAGTGCGGATTCATTTGTGTTAACAGTACCTTCTGGCGCAAATCCATAATTTTATGGTCTGCTCGTAATCGATTAATCCGTAAAGAGAACAGGATGGCAACAACGCCCAAAATCATCACTACTATTAGAAGGATAATCCACGAATTTTTTTTCCCCAATTCAAGATGCTGTATTTGACTTTTCTGCTGAAGAACTTCTAGTTCTTTTTCTTTCTGTTCCGACTCATATTTTGCTGTTAATTCTTTTACAGCACTGTTTTGAAAAATCGCAATCAAAGAATCTTTAATTAAATGATGCTTTTTTAGATAATTAATTGCTAGAACAGGCTGATTCCTTTTTTCTAAAAAACGCGAGTAGTAGAAATAGTTTTCTAGTAAATCGTTTGGCAAGTGGTTTTCTTTGCTTAATTGAATGGATTTTTGATAATACTCTTCAGCTTTCTTATTTTCCTCAATCTCATCGTAAGCAGTAGCTTTTAGTAAAAATATTTTACTGAGTCCCCATTGGTCGTTGAGTTGAATTCGAAGTTCTTCACAAAGGTCGTAATAATCCAATGCTTGATTAGTTTGGTTAATTGCCTGATACGATTGACCAATGTTCATAAGAATGGTTGACTGGAGTTGTGTATCGCCTGTTTTTTTATTTAAGTCTAAAGCTCGAAGCCGATAAGAAAGTGCTAAATCTTGATTTCCGAGTTCACTATGCAGAACACCCATATTAATATAGATGTTTGTTAGTCTTTTCTTGTCGCCCAATTTCTCATAAATTTGTTGGGCATATTGGTAGTACTCTAAAGCTCTGTCAAAATCAGCTAAGGTTTGATGTACTCCTCCAATATTTAAGTAGGCACTTCCTATTCCTTTTTCATAATGCTCAGATTTGTATATGTTTAAGGCTTTGATGTATTCTTGTAAAGCTTCGTTGTATCTTCTTGTTCTGCGGCATATAATTCCAATATTTGCGGTTACTTTACCAATATTTAGTGTATCACCTACTATTTTATATTGTGCTATAGCTTCTTTGTAATAATATTCTGATGAATCAAAAACACCCTGATAAAAGTAGCTAACTCCCAAAGACTTGTAGGTAGCGGCTAAAATATTTGCATTGTCAGTTTTTAGAGCTAATTCGAGGGCTTGTTTTCCAACTTTAATACTTGCATCGTAAGATGAATCGCGTAAGTGTTCTGCTTTTTTTACTGTTTCCGCTACCTGTTTCTCTTGTAAGGTTTGCTTTTTTAAATCATCAGAGCTTAAATTGCTTGAGAATAGTTGATTTGGTGATAAACAGTATATGAGAGCCAGAAGAAGTAGATGTTTCATGCCGTAAAAATAAGGGTGTTACAGGAAAAAGTACAATATTTATTGCATTATTTTTATATCGTTGAACATAGAAAGTGCTATAAAAAGTTGTTACAACAAGAGTTTATTTTGCGTCTCATTTAATTTGGGGAATCAGCTTTTGTAGCCATTTAGGTTTATTGGAATAGAATAACAGACAAGTGTTCCTTGTAATTTTGGATCTTGATGTTTTAAATCGATGATTTCAAACTTCATTTTTTTGGCTGATTTAAAATTATAAATCTTAACTCGGTCTAAGGCAATTGATGTGGCAACAGATTTGTGGTTTCTATTTTGTCTGTTCTTTTTGGCTTCATCAATACCAATTCCATTGTCTTTAATTTGAAATCGAAGCAAATCCATATTCTTGTTAAGTGAGATCTTCACCTGTATTTGGGCGTTGGGATTGGTTCTTAGCATTCCATGAACTAAAGCGTTTTCTACAAATGGTTGTGCAAGCATCGGTGGAACAAGAACCTGATCTTGATCAATATTTTTATCAATTTCAAATTCATAACTTATTTCATTCTCAAATCGCAACTTTTGCAGACCGATGTAGTCTCTTAAAGTTTCAAGCTCTGTTCTAAGTGATACAAATTCTTCTCTGGAATTCTCTAAAATACCTCTTACCAAACTGGCCAATCTGGAAAGGTAATTGTTGGCCTCTTCATTCTTTTTATCAAGAATAAAACTCTGAATTGCGGTTAATGAATTGAATAGAAAGTGCGGATTCATTTGAGTTAAAAGCACCTTTTGGCGCAAATCCATGATCTTATGATCTGCTCTTAATCGGTTAATTCGTAAAGAAACCATGATGGCAAGAGCACCCAATATCATGACTATCGTTAGAATAATAAGCCAAGAATTTTTCTTGGCTAATTCAAGATGCTGTATTTGGCTTTTTTGTTGTAAAAGTTCCAACTCTTGTTGACTTTTCTCTGTCTCATATGCTATGGAAAGTTCTGAAAAACGATTATTTGAAGAGATCTTATTTAAAGAATCATTTACTTGAATCATCTTGCTTTGACTAACAAATGCCTCTTTAAAATCTTGTTTTTCACGATATATGTTCGTTAAGGAATTTAGAATTTCAGATCGCCATTTAAGCATGTTATTTTTAACTGCTAATTGGTCAGCTTCCTGAAGGTATTTTTCCGCCAAATAGGTATTTCTTTCGCTCATTGCGATTCTGGCCAGTTCTAATTTCGCACTAATTAAACCATGCTTATCTCCAATCTGAATTCTAATTTTCTCAGCTTTTTTCACATAAACAGTGGCAGAATCCAGTATGTTTTGAGAGTGATATAAATAGCCAATATTGAAAAGTAATTTGGAGTCGAATAAAACATCCCCAACTTTAGAATTCTCATGAAGTGATTGGGTATAAAGGTCTAAGCTTTTTGTGAAGTTCTTGTTTTGTTCAGCTATTGCGCCAAGGTTGCAGTAGGCATTCGCTATTTCTTTGGAGTTTTTGAAATTTTTAAAGTTAGAAAGAGCTAATTGATAATAGCTTTCGGCTGTAGTTAAATTCTCTTGCAAGTAGTAAAGGTTACCCAGATTGTTGAAAACACTTCCTAGACCTTCGCGGTAATCAATTTCTTTATAGATGTTTAGGTTTCGCAGGTA
This sequence comes from Labilibaculum antarcticum, assembly GCF_002356295.1. NCBI lineage: Bacteria > Pseudomonadati > Bacteroidota > Bacteroidia > Marinilabiliales > Marinifilaceae > Labilibaculum > Labilibaculum antarcticum. Next base: position 2,588,335 of record NZ_AP018042.1, read on the forward strand.
ATACTCCAGAGCCATGTCATACTTGGCTTGTCTTTTATATAACAGGCCAATATTTCCCAATACTTTTCCAATATCCGATTTTGAATTAAGAGCTTCAAATTGCGGAATTGCTTTATTGTAATAAAGGAAAGCTGAATCGGTTGTTCCGGAAATGTAATAATTGATTCCTTGTGTTTTATAAGCTTTTGAAAGAAGCTTCGGATCCTGAGTCTCTTCTGCCATTTCAATGGCCTTTTGGCAAATAGCAATACTCTTATCTATGGAACTGTTGCGTAAATAGACAGATGAGTCTAAAAAGTGGGTTATTTGTTGAGTAGCAGGATTTTCTTCTTGCTTATTATTTGGACTAAATACATTGGCGAATGTAGAGGAATAACAAGAAATCAATATAAAAATCAGAGTAGCACGCAATAGCTTCATAATTATGAATTTGTGGTGATGGAAATCAATAGTTATTATCGATTTCATTCCTGCGTAAATTAAAGAAATTGTTTAAATAATTAATACTAATGTTTTAATTAAAATGAATCAAAATCAGATCAGTAAGGAGTATGCAATACTTATTCTTTGGTGTATTAGGTTTTACATGCACTAAAAAAAGCCTGATCAAACGATCAGGCTTTGTAACTATATTTTGTGATTTTAAACTTAGAAATTATACGAAACACCGATTCCTGGTAAAAACCCAGTGTTTTGATATTCTCCGCCAAATCCAGAATTTCCATCAACAGCAGTAATTTTTTCTCCTTTGATATACAACAAAGAAGCATCCACGCTTAATTTATCTGTTAGCATATAAGATAAACCTGCTGAGATACCAATTTTGTTGGCACCTGGAGTTTCAGGTGTATAAAATGCCTTGTTTGTTGGAGTTTCATCATAATAGAAACCTGCACGAATGTCTAATTTTTCATTTGCAGAATATTGAGCTCCAATTCTGTATGTTGCTGAATTACTCCAATTTCTTGTGCTTTTTGAGTCTGTAAGAACAGGCACTTCAACAGGACCTCCAGGAGTTGAAACCATAGTAGTTGTATTTGTTTCGAAATCAAAATCCAGTGATTTGTATTCATCCCATTGTACAAAATTTACATCGGCAGATACCAACCATTTTTCATTAATTTGATACGCTAAACCAAGATTAAAACTTGCAGGTAAAGGAAGAGTTGCAGCTACACCACCGTCAGGAAATAAAGGAGAAACAGGATCAATTACAGTGAAATCAACGTCTCCATCAGAGTATTCTAATTCTACATCTACTTGAGATCGATATGAAAGTCCAATGTTTAATTTTTCTGTTGGTTGAAGGAAGATACCTAAATTGTAGCCATACTGAATGTTACTACCGCTAATATTTACTTCTCCGTCTGGAGCTCCAAGTGAAGCTAAGGGAAGAGCTCTATTTAATTCTACACTGCCGTATACAATATTAAGACCGGCACCAACACTAATCCAGTCAGTAAGTTGATAAGAAACTGTAGGCTGAATGTAAATAGCTTTTAAACTAATATCCTGAATCAAGTATTTTCCAGACCAGGTTTTACCAAAGTCAACTTTGTTACCGAATGGGGTGTAAACACCTAAACCAAAAGCAAGCTTTTCATTTACTTTCATCGATCCATATAAATAGAATGGAGTTCCTGTTGGGTTATCTGTTTCTTCTTTTCCTAGAGCTCCAGTAAATTCAGTCTTAATTATCGTAGCAAATCCTCCTACCGAGAAACTATATTTTTGATCCAGTGTGGCTAAAGCCCCGGGATTCCATTGCATACTACTAGCATCAAAATTTAATGCAGTACCAACATGGCCCATACCAGTTTGTTTATTGCCTTGAACGTTAACAGCGTAACCTTCAGCTTTTACATTTACCGCCATTGCAAGTATTGCAAGAGCTAAACATATTTTTCTTATCATAAGTAGATGATTAATTAATTCGGGGGAAATATAATCCAATTTATATGTATTGCAAGTAAGACATTGTATTTGTAGGACTTTAAATCTAATGTGCACCAATGATTATAGTATGTATGGATGTATCTAAATTTATAAGTAAGACGATCGGGTTTGGTACTCGTGTTAGTTTTTATTAAATTATTAATACTTTTAACCTGAATAATAATTCCTTATTCAATTATATGAGCGTAAACGTGAATAAAAAAACGGGAGGTGATTTTGTTTATCAAAGTTTTAAAGAAGGCTACAAAAGTATTACGCCCTCTTTAATTAATCGTTCGTTTGAATGGAACGATAAACAAATCAATATACTTTTAGAAGCTGCCATGCTTGAATTAGGGGAGCTAAATGCCTATTCCAAATTTTTTCCTGGAATCGATAAACATGTTCCGTTGTTTGTGGCTCAGGAAGTTATTGCATCAAATCTTATCGAAGGCAATAAGAGTGATTTGTATCAAGCTTTCGTTCCAGATATTTCGCAATCGTTTAAAAGTCAATACGCACAAAAGGAAATCGCAAATCATATTAAGGCGATACGTTGGGGTGTAAATGAACTGCAAAAGTTTCCATTGTCTGTTCGTTTGATAAAAGAGGCACATAAAATTCTATGTGCTGATCTTCCTGCTAAAGAAGAATTTGGTGGGAAAATTAGATCTTTTTTTCAGGCTCATGAGAATCCTTTTAAAGAAGAGTCGAATTATACGCCACCCAATAAACATGAATTGAAAATATTAATTAATGATGGTAAAAAATTCTGGCGAAATGATGATTTGGAATTACCACAATTAATTAAAATGGCCATTTCCTTGTATCAGTTTGAAAATATACTGCCTTTTTTGGATGGGAATGGGAGAACAGCCCGAACATTGATCTTGTTTGAAATCATCAGCTTAAAATTTGTGGCTCGTCCTATATTTTGTCTGTCAATTTTCTTTGAAAAAAACCGCTTGGAATATTATCATCGTTTGAATTTAATCAGAACTAAGAATGATATTGAGCAGTGGATTAGATTTTTCCTCGCGGGGATAAAGGAAACAGCAATTCATAGTAAGGATCTTTTGGGAAATGTTGAAAGCCTCACTAAGCATTACGAGTCGGTTATTGAAGACAATATGGGCAAAAAAAGGAAACAGTCGGCCAAACAATTGCTGTCTGAGTTTTATTCGAATCCTTTTATGTCGGTAAGTGATGTTAAGGATAAGTTGCAATTGAGCTTTCAATCTGCGAACTTATTGGTGAAGGAATTTGAGACTCATGGTTTGCTTAAGGAATACGCAGGTGCCCGCAGAAATAGAGTTTTTTATTTGTGGGAATACTTAAAATTGTTTGAATTATAAGTCGTGCCGATTGTTGTTTCGTTTGAATCCTAAATTCGCGAGCTCATCTACGCCCCCAACTCAACATACATCGGCATTATACCATTTAGCTTTATGGCCAAGACTAAAGTTCATTTGGTAGAAAAGGATAATGCAAAAAAAGAGCTTGATTCAGACATGAATCAAACTCCTTTTTTATTTTAGTTAGGCTTTATCTACCCAAAACTTCTTTCATTTTTTTACCAATATCCGCAGGCGATTTTACCACATGAATTCCGGCAGCAGTCAAAGCTTTCATCTTTTCTTCGGCAGTTCCTTTACCACCAGCAATAATAGCACCGGCATGGCCCATGCGTTTGCCCGGAGGAGCTGTCTGGCCTGCGATAAATGCAACAACTGGCTTGTCTACGTGTTTAGCGATGTAAGCCGCAGCATCTTCTTCATCCGATCCACCAATCTCACCAATTAAAACAATGGCTTCAGTTTTAGGATCTGCATTTAAAAGTTTAACCGCATCAATGTGCTTGGTGCCAATAATTGGATCGCCACCAATACCAATTGCAGTTGATTGACCTAATCCAGCTTCGCCCAACTGATGAACAGCTTCGTAGGTTAAAGTTCCCGATCGGGAAATAATACCAATTGTACCTGGTTTGTGAATAAATCCTGGCATAATTCCAATTTTTGCCTCACCCGGAGTAATAACTCCCGGACAGTTAGGACCGATCAGTGTTGTTTTAGGAAATTTCTTCAAGTATTCATGAACTTTCAACATATCCAAAGTAGGAATGCCTTCGGTAATACAGACAACCAAAGAAATACCTGCTTCTGCCGCTTCCATAATTGCATCGGCTGCAAATGGTGGCGGAACAAATATTACAGATGCATTTGCACCGGTTTTTGCAACAGCACCTTTCATGGTGTTGTGAATGGGTATTTTATCCATAAATAGCTGTCCGCCTTTACCAGGAGTAACTCCAGCTACAACATTAGTCCCATATTCTATCATTTGTTGGGTATGGTAAGTCCCTTCGGAACCAGTGATTCCCTGAACCACCAGCTTTGTGTTTTTATCTACTAATACACTCATTATGCTTAAATTGTTTTAAGGGTGGCTACTACTTTTTCGGCAGCATCTTTCAATTCTGTTGCTGCAATAATATTCATTCCTGATTCTTCCAAAAGCTTTTTACCTTCTTCAGCATTAGTTCCTTGTAAGCGAACCACAATTGGCACTTTAGTATCAATATTCTTAATGGCTTCAATAACTCCTTTTGCAACACGGTCGCAACGTACAATACCACCAAAAATATTAATTAGAACAGCTTTTACGCTACCATCCGAAAGGATAATTCGAAAGCCTTTTTCAACTGTTTCTGCTGAAGCAGCTCCTCCAACATCAAGAAAGTTAGCTGGTTCACCACCTTGTAGTTTAATAATATCCATAGTTCCCATTGCCAGTCCGGCTCCGTTTACCATACAACCAATATTACCATCCAATTTAATGTAATTTAAGCCCGATCTGCCAGCTTCAATTTCCAAAGGCTCTTCTTCATCTAAATCGCGCAAAGCACTTATATCTTTATGACGATATAATGCATTGTCATCGAAATTGGCTTTAGCATCTAAAGCAATTACATCACCTTCTTTGGTTACAACCAATGGGTTGATTTCAAAGATGGAAGCATCAGTTCCTATGTATGCATTGTAAAGAGCCATTAGGAATTTAACCCCATTTTTAAAAGCATCTCCGGTTAAACCGAGAGAAAATGCCATTTGTCTGGCTTGAAATGCTTGTAAACCAACAGCTGTATCAACTGCAACCTTCATAATTTTTTCAGGAGTTTCTTCAGCAACCTTTTCGATTTCCATTCCACCTTCAGTAGATACCATAAAGGTAACTTTTGAGGTAGCTCGGTCCATTACAATTCCGGCATACAACTCGCGATCGATATTCGAAGCGGCTTCTATTAAAACTTTTTTTACCAAATTTCCTTCCGGACCAGTTTGGTGTGTTATTAGAGTCATCCCCAGGATATCGTTTGCGTAACGAGTTACATCTTGAGCTGTAGGTGCAAATTTAACACCTCCACCTTTTCCTCTTCCACCTGCGTGGATTTGGGCTTTTACTACTACGGGCAGACCAATTTCGGCTGCAGCCTTTTCAGCTTCCTGAACAGAAAAAGCAATTTTGCTTTCTGGAACAGGTACACCAAACGATCGTAAAATTTCCTTTGCTTGATATTCGTGAATCTTCATTCTTACTAATTTTTTGTTAGGCTTGGAAAAGACATGCTAATGATCTGTGTTTATCGTTTTTGAACAAGTAAGCAGGTCGGTAACAATTACTATTTAAATGCTTAGTTTTTTGACGAACCTAAATATATAAATATCTGCATGAAATAAAAAGGGCATTTGCTGTAAATTCAAAAGAGTTTTGAATCTTTTATTTTTCTGAAATATTGAGATGTCTGGAGGGGATGAAAATCGGATGATTTACTGTTTGCGAACCGAAAAACATGTAAAAACTTCCATTTATCGAATAAAATGAAGATTCTCCCGATAAAATGTGGGAAGAGACTATCATATTTAGTAATTTCAAACTCAAAGCAAAAAGACCATAGTAGAAACTTGTTTATTGAGTGTGGCCAATGAAGATAAATATTTTATTATGTTGACAGATTGTTTTATTTTTAATCCGTAAATTAAAAAGCAAAGAAAAATGAGCACATACTATAACAAGGTTAAAGATTATTTGTTGAATTTAGAATTCAATATTGTAAAAGAAGATATTGCAGAAGAGCTGTTTGTGGTTGAAAATCCCGAAGGTGGAATTGCAAATCTAATTGTTGATTGTGAGGATCCAATTTTGATTATTGAAGGAGTATTATTTGAATTGAATGCTGAGAAACCTGAAGTTTATAAAGCATTACTTCAAAAGAACAGAGAAATAGTTCATGGTGCATTTGTTCTGGATGAATCTGGGAAAAAAGTTCTTTTTAGAGATACTCTACCGTTGGAGAATTTAGATCAGAATGAATTAGAGGCAACACTTAACTCATTAGAATTGTTATTAAGTGAGTATTCGGAAGAGATTATTTCATATTCAAAATTATAACCAAATAAACCAATATACAAATGGGAATTTTTAGTAGATTATTCAACGTGGGTAAATCAGAAGCTCATGCCGCTATAGATAAATTAGAAGATCCGATTAAGATGACCGAACAGGGAATCAGAGATCTAAAAAATGATTTGGATAAAAGTTTGCAGGCTTTAGCTGAAGTTAAAGCGATGGCAATTCGTAGCAAGAGAGAACTGAATGAACAAAAATCAGTAGCGAAAAACTACGAGCAAAAGGCAATGTTATTATTGCAAAAAGCTGAAAAAGGCGAGATTGAAATGTCGGAAGCGGAGCGTTTGGCAACCGAGGCCTTGGCAAAAAAAGAAGATGCAATTTCTACGGTAGCAAGATCGCAGGAAGAAGTTGTTAAATTTGATGGCAACATTAGCCAATTAGATTCGAATGTTAAGAAATTGAAATCGACCATTACCCGTTACGAGAATGAGTTGAAGACTTTAAAAGCCCGTGCACGTGTAAGTCAGGCTACTCAAAAAATTAACAAACAACTTTCCGGTATTGATAGTTCTGGTACAGTTGGGATGTTAGAGAAAATGAAAGATAAAGTAGCGCAGCAAGAGGCAATGGCTGAAGCATACGGTGATATTGCTTTTGAAAACCGTAGCTTAGATGATGAAATTGACTCAACTTTAAACGAAACTAATGTGAAAGCATCAAATTCACTGGAAGAGTTAAAAGCGAAAATGAAGAATAAAGAATAGCTGTTTTTTACAAATTTGAACGAAATTAAAAATGGGATTTACCGATTTTTTTAAACGGAAACAGCCGAAATACGACAGCACCAATATCCGGGTTACCGACCTGGATGTTGGTTTTGTTTTTGAATATGATCTGTCGAGCTGGGAAGTGCAAGCGAGTTATGAGTACGATTGGGGCGATAATTATTTCTCTAAAGAATATAAGATTAACAATGGCAGTAAAACACTTTTTCTTTCAATAGAGGAAGATGATGAAATAAGCCTGTCGGTTTGCGATAAGATTAAGGTTCGTGAGTTGGGCGATAATGTTTTAACTGATTTAATGAATCTTCAGAAACCTCCAAAGACTCTAATCTATAAGGATAAAAAATATTTATTGGATCAGGAATCACCAGGTTACTTTAATGATAAAACACGGGGTGAAGATTGGGTCGAATTTATTTCATGGGATTTTGTTGATGAATCCGGAGAATTTATTGTTACCATTGAGCAATGGGAGGAAAAAGAATTCGAAGCTTCGGCCGGTAAGGCAATTAAGGAATTCGAAATATCTAATATACTACCGAAATAAATTAGCAGTGAGAGTTATAAATGAAAGTCAAAGACTCATCGTTTATAACTCTTAATTCATAATTATAAATTACAATTTATGAACACTTTAACTAAAGTAATCATTGGGATTATTGTCGTGTTTTTTATTGCAAAAACCTGTAGTCGATCAGAATCTTCGTCAGGTGCAAAAACATTTCAGAAATCTCCTGTTGATGAGTTGATCAAAGGCATGAATAATGAACAGAACTTCTCCATTATTTTATTGGATATGGATGCCAATGAAAGTTCTGATGATTATCGTCATCAATATCAGGTACTCATTCAGCGTCCGGACACTGTACTGGAACAAAAATTAGATTGGAAAAAGGTAAGCGCGACTTTCTTCTCTCAGAATATGAATAATATGGGAATGGAAATTGCTTCCAAAAAGGATGGGGTTGTGACCAAGCAGGCTGTACCTGCAGGATACAATCACTATGTTGGAAATGAGAAATACGGGCGATGGGAAAATCGTGGAGGATCTTCTTTCTGGGCATTTTACGGCCAATATGCATTTATGTCGCACATGTTCAACATGGGATCCTACCGACGTTCTTATTACAATGATTACCGTGGCGGTGGATATTATGGAAGTTCTCGCGGATATTATGGTCCTAGAGGAGGTAGTCCCGTTTACGGAACCAAGTCATATACTTCTTCCGGTTCGGGAAGTAGTAGCAAGTGGGGAAGCAAACCTTCTACATTTAAAGATAACGTTCGAAGCAGGGTAAGTCGTTCAGCGAGTGCCAGCAGGGCAAGATCTTCGGCTAAAACAACAAGAAGTTCATCAAGATACAGAACAAGTTCAACTCGCTCACGCAGCGGTGGATTTGGAAAATAAACCATTGTATAACTCATAGATTTAAAACTTATGATATCATTATCAGAAATTTCGTTTATTGTTTATGATGCTGTGGTTTATATCATGGCAGCATTTGTTATTTTCCTGATTGGAAAATTTATTTATCAATTGCTTCATCCATCTTTTAAAGTAAAAGAAGAGTTAGTGAAGAAGGATAATTTTGCCTTTGCCATTTCTCATGTTGGTTACTATATCGGACTATTGTTCTCAATAGGAAGTGCAATTGTAGGTCCATCGAATGGTTTAGTAAATGATGTGATTGACATAGCCGTTTACGGTATGTTGGCTATTGTACTTTTGAACATTTCCATATTTTTGTCAGATTATTTAATTCTTCGAAATTTTTCAGTTCGTAAGGAGATTATCGAGGATCAGAATGCAGGAACCGGCGTTGTCGAAGGAGCTGTTTCGGTAGCATCAGGTTTAATCATATTTGGTGCAGTATCGGGTGAAAGTGATAATATGCTGTTTGGAATTCTTACTGCAGTTGTCTTCTGGGCATTTGGTCAGTTAGCGTTGATTGTAACTACACGTATTTACAATTGGATTACCCCATACAACTTGCACGAGCACATTGAAAAAGACAATGTAGCGGTTGGAATTGGATTTGCCGGAGCTATAATTGCGATTGCCAATTTAATCCGTTTTGGAATAGCAGGCGATTTTGAAGGTTGGTTACCAACCTTTACCGAAGCGGGTTTTGAGCTTATCGTTGGTCTGATTCTATTGCCGGTTATGCGTTTGATTACGGATAAAATATTACTTCCAGGCGAACGATTAACCGACGAAATCATTAATCAGGAAAACCCAAATATTGGAGCAGCTCTGGTTGAGGCATTTGCTTACATCGGTGGATCAGTTCTAATCACATGGTGCTTATAGGAGTTATGAATTACGAATTATGAGTTTTTAATTTCAGGATAAATTCAAAAAATATCCTTTGTGCTCATGATTTATATTTCATCCTTTTAAAAAGGATTAGCTAGAAATAGCATGGCTCAACAGGTTTTTGGAACTTTTCTCTTTCTGGAGTTATCTGGAAAGGGGCTGGTGCCTGTAAAATCACGAATTATAAATGCTGAATTAAGAAGAAGTGTTCAAGAATAAATCAACATTATTAAAAGCGGCAATTTTTGCCACTGGGTTTTCCGGTGTAGTATCAGAGTATATTTTGTCCACTTTGGCTCAGTACTTTTTAGGTAATTCGGTATTTCATTGGGTGATGATTATCTCACTCATGTTATTCTCTATGGGCTTGGGTAGTCGATTCACTAAAAATTTTGAGACCAAATTATTAAAGCGTTTTCTGATATTGGAATTCGCATTATCGTTTATCGTTTCGTTTGCCGCTTTGCTGGTCTATACCGCTTCGGCTTACACGCAATCTATTGGAATCCTTATATATAGTCTGGCAATATGCATTGGATTGTTAATAGGAATGGAAATTCCTTTGGTGATTCGTATTAACGAAGATTACGAGAAATTAAGATTTAATATCTCCAATATTTTAGAGAACGATTATTATGGAAGTTTACTGGGAGGGATATTTTTTGCCTTTATCGGATTACCGGTATTTGGATTAATTTATACGCCTTTTATTCTTGGTTTTGTAAATTTTTCGGTCTCTATTGTTGTGTTGATTTTTCTTTGGGATCTGTTAAAATCTTCAGATAGAAAATTATTGATTGGCTTTGCTGTATTCATTATGATTTCGCTGACTACTGGTATTTTTGTTACCGATCCAATCATTAAATACGGGGAGCAACAAAAGTACTCTGATAAGATTATTTACACAGAGCAGACAAAATATCAGCGCATTGTAATCACTGAATGGAAGAATGATTACTGGTTGTATTTGAATGGTAATGAGCAATTGTGTACACGTGATGAACTCATGTATCATGAGCCTTTGGTGCATCCTGCTATGACTTTGCATCCAAATCCGGTTAACGTTTTGGTACTAGGTGGTGGTGATGGATGCGCAGTTCGGGAAATTCTAAAATATCCAAAAGTAGAACACATAACTTTGGTAGATTTAGATCCGGCTATGACAAAATTGGGAAAAACACATCCTATTCTAACCAATCTTAATCAGAATTCCTTAACTAACGAAAAAGTGGAGGTTTTGAATGATGATGGTTACAAGTATTTGATATCGAATAATGATTATTACGATGTGATTATTATTGATTTACCGGATCCTCGTAACATAGAATTGGGGCGATTGTATTCACATGAATTCTATAAACTGTGTTACAAACACATGCGTCCCGGCGGAGTGATTGTGACTCAGTCTGGCAGTCCGTATTTTGCAACTCAGGCATTCTTGTGTATTTTAGAGACAATGAGAAGTGCTGGTTTTGAAACGGTTCCACTGCACAATCAGGTATTAACCTTGGGCGAATGGGGATGGAATTTAGGAGTGAAGAATACAACTGGTGAAAATGTAAAGAAACAATTACAGAATCTGGAATTTGATGTACCAACTCGTTGGATCAATAGGGAAGCAATGATGCTGATCACATCTTTTGGTAAGGATTTTTATCCTTGGGAAAAGGATAGTGTGTATATTAACCGAATTCATGAACCTGTACTGTATAAGTATTATTTGAAAGGCAATTGGGATCTTTATTAAAAGTAGTGTTCTAGCATGCTGCAACGCTACTTTTAATCGATTCATAATCATAAAAATTAACGTCGAATGGAGACGAAAACAAAAATATTATCAGCAAAAATTCATAATCTTCGATTCTGGGTTTCGGAACATGATTCAAAAGTATTGCAAGCGCAGTTTCAATATTATTTGGAGCAGGTTGGCTTTGTGATTTTGAATTTTACCGATCATCATTTCCCGGTTCAGGGATATACGGCATTTTGGTTGCTTGCTGAATCGCATTTGGCTATTCATACTTTTCCTGATAAAGGATGGTCGTATGTTGAGTTAAGCAGTTGCAACCAAAAAAAAGCAGAAGATTTCCAAAGCCTGGTAAATGCAAGCAAGCTGAACGTGAAATGGAACGGAGATGGAGTAGAAATTTGTGTACCGGAATAATTAGAAGCACATGAGGAAAAGGCTAAGTATCTTTATTGCATTTTTAATATACGTGATTGCAATATTGGCAATTAAGTATTTTGAGGGGCAATCACCTGATTCAAATATCAAGACAATTGGAGATGCGTTTTGGTATGCCATTGTAACTCTTACTACGGTAGGATATGGTGATTTTTATCCGGTAACATTTGCGGGTAAAATTATCGGCTTAATCGTGATTATCGGAAGTTTGGGAATATTGGGATTTGTAATTGGTGAAGTAACTGTTAGATTTAATCAGTATATGGAAAAGAAAAAAAGTGGTTTCTGGGGAAGTGATTTTGATAATCATTACATCATTATTGGCTGGAATGAATTCGGACAAAAAGTTGCTAGTCAGATTATTCAGGCAGGACAAAAAGTTGCTTTTGTAACCAACAATAAAGCTGATTTGGATTTAATTGCTGATTTGTACTCTTCTAAAAATACATTTAGTCTTTTTGCTGATTACTCAAATGTAGAAGCTTTAAATAAAGTGAATGTTGAGGGTTCAAAACGAATATTTGTGAATTTTGATGACGATTCGGAAACCTTGGTTTTTGTGATCAACTTAAAGAAAAGATACCCCGAGGCGAATGTAGTGGTTACTTGTTTAAATCCAAGTTTGAGAGAAACTTTTGTGAATGCTGGTATTGTTCACGTAATTGCACAGAGTGAAGTCGCCTCAAAATTGGTAGCATCTTATTTGTTTGAGCCTTATGTAGCTACTTATACCGAAGATTTAATTTCTACAAGTATTGACGATGACGATTCGGACATTCAGCAGTATATAATTATAGAAGATTGCGATTTTTCAGATGAGGAATATATGGATGCTTTCATGAAACTGAAGTTGGATCATAACGCAATTTTGATTGGGATGGTGAAGGATGGCATGTTAATGAAGAATCCACCAAAAGGGACAATGATTGAAACGGGCGATTACTTGATTGTAATCTCTAGCGGAGAAACTAAAAAGAACCTCGAGAATTTCTTTGGCGTGAAGGAAGGTGAGTAATCGAATTCTATTCAGGATTATATCCAACATCATCAGGAAGATTAGGAGCTTGAGAAGCCATAACTGCTAGCTGATCGGCACGTTCGTTTCCAGGAATGTTAGCGTGACCTTTTATCCAAACAAATTTCACATTGTGCTTTTTGTAAATTTCCAGAAATCGTATCCACAAATCGGCATTCTTTTTCCCTTTAAAACGCTTCTGAACCCAACCGAAAACCCACTTTTTTTCAACCGAATCAACCACGTATTTCGAATCGGAGTAAACTGTAACATCACATCCAGGAGTTTTTAGAGCTTCCAATCCAACAATTACAGCCATTAGCTCCATTCTGTTGTTTGTGGTCAGCTTGAATCCCTGATTTAAATCTTTACGATGCTTTCCTGAAATTAGAACAGTCCCGTAACCGCCCGGCCCGGGGTTTCCACTTGCTGCTCCATCAGTATACATGATTACTTTTGATGACATATTTTTGTTTTGAGGTTTTCAAATCAAAAGTAACAAAATTTACATTTCTCTCAGTGTTTTATTGTGTGCATAAAAAAGGATGTCCGAAAATTCGAACATCCTTTAAAATATTTTGTGAGAGATTAATTACTTCACAATAGTCATTTCGTCAATTAGATTTTGAGCACCAGCAAACTTGTCAATAATGAAAAGTGTGTAGCGAATATCAAGATTAATGCATCTTTGAAGATTCTCTTCAAAATCAATATCTCCAGACATAGCCTCAGAATTACCATCAAAAGCAGTACCAATTAGCTCACCGTTTCCGTTAATTACAGGAGAACCAGAGTTACCACCGGTAATATCACTGTTGGTTAAGAAACAAACAGGTAAATTGCCATTTTTATCAGCATACTGACCAAAGTCTTTCTTATTATATAACTCTTTCAGTTTAGCAGGAACAACAAACTCATCATTTGTTGGATCTTCTTTTTCCATTACTCCTTTTAGAGTTGTGAAATGCTTATAGTAAACGCCATCCTTCGGAGTGTATCCGCCAACATTACCATAGGTTAATCGGAGAGATGAATTTGCATCAGGAGATAGGTTTTTCTTTTTGTTGATTTGCATGATACCATCAACAAAAAGACGTTTCCCTTTTTGTAATTCTTCAGCTCCTTTTGATAGCTCACCTCTAATTTCTTTATATTTTGCAATTATTGAATTACCAATTTTAAAGGCAATATCATTTTCAAGAGTTTCTAGTTCTGGTGCGTCAAGAAACTTACTAAAGCTTTCAGATGTTGCAAAAACAGAGTTTGTGTAAACATCAGAAGCTAATTTATCAAAGTCGTTGCTATATTTTTCAGTAAACGTTTTGAATATTTCTGGCTGTTGTTCTGTTGGTATATTCTCTGCGTACATTTTGTACATGCCAGCCATCAGTTTTTGATCGGTTGGAGCATTATAATCTTTATAGAATCCTTCAGCAGATTGACGTAAATCAGTAATTTCTTTATCAATAGCTACGTTATTTAGAGTGTCGGCCGCAAGTAATGATTTTAATCCGCCTAATTTAATTGTAAAAACAGGCATTTCGGCACCGCTTAGTAAGGCTTCTCTTAGGTAAGAGCTAGCATTCATTACTTCTTTACGTTCAGCATAAACCTGAGCAATCATATCAAGAGCTTTTCCATATTTACTAGCTCTTTTTGATTTCTTATTCGCCCATTCCAAGTATTCCGTTTCAATTTCTTGCTTGTGTCCCATGGTATTCAATTTCGCAAGAGCTTTGTTTTGCTCATATGAATATTTCCAATAATTGGCACTACCAGCATGTTTAGATGCATATTGAATACGAACTTTAGCATCCTTAAGCATATCCTTCTTCATAATATCCAACTTTAAAGTACGGATATCATAACGGTTTTGGTTGGTTATTTTCATGGTTTCCTCCAAACCAAAAGAGGTAAGGTAACGATTGGTCGTTCCAGGGAATCCCATAATCATTGCAAAATCTTGTTCCTCTACTCCTTTAGCAGATACAGGAAGATGATGATTTGGTTTTAATGGAATATTTTCTGCCGAGTAAGAAGCAGGTTTGCCATCAGGTCCGGTATAAATTCTGAACATAGAGAAATCTGCAGTATGACGTGGCCACATCCAGTTATCTGTATCGCCACCAAATTTACCCATCGATTGTGGCGGAGCCCCCACTAAACGAACATCTTTATAAATTACATATACAAAAAGGAAATATTGGTTTCCTTCAAACATGCTTCTAACATTTGCTTTATACTCAGTTCCTTCTTCAGCTTTTTTCTCCAATTCTACGGCAATTTTTTCAATTGCTTTGTAGCGATCTTCCTCAGTCATTTCGTCATTCACTACCGAAAGAACTTCTTTCGATACATCTGCCATACGAACTAAAATAGATGCTGTAATATCAGGATTAGTAAGCTCTTCTTTTTTGTCGTAAGCCCAAAACCCATCAGAAAGGTAATCATGTTCGGTTGTAGAGTGCGATTGTAAAGCACCAAAACCACAGTGGTGATTTGTAAGAAACAATCCCTGATCAGAGATAATTTCACCAGTGCAGAAATGACGGAATGGTCTTCCTTCGGTTCCCAGACCAACAATCGCATCCTTTAAACTACTCTTGTTGATACTATAAATATCATCGGTAGATAATTTTAAACCTTTTGCCTGCATTTCGGCAGCATTCTTATTTAATAGAGATAAAAGCCACATGCCTTCATCTGCTTTTGCATTGGAATAGCTAAGTAGTAAACTTAGTCCCAAAATTAATGATGCAAATTTTCTCATTTTAGTTGCTTTAAATTTTTAATCTAACCAAAGTAGTTTTGTAAACTAATTTGGTTAATTGTTGTTGTAAGTATTTAGTTGATTAGCAAAGTTACTATTAATATGCAATTACGCTTTTCTGTTACGAATGATAAAAAGTGCACTGAAAACTAAAGTTCTGATAGTTAGTTGTTTATTCTTCGTGCTGGAATTGGGAAATTCGATGAACCCTGCATTTTTCTCGTTGAAGAGAATTTATAATAATCTGTTAATGAGCCGTATTTCCCTAAAACTTGAACTCAAGTTGATCTGATAAAAGTCTAAATGTCTTTCTGTGGATGGAGTTGATTCCATACTCCCGAATTGCCAATCGATGTTTTTTTGTCGGATAACCTTTGTTATTTTTCCAATCGTACCCAGGAAATTTCTCATGTTCAGATAACATATAGTCATCACGATAAGTTTTTGCCAGAACTGAGGCTGCGGCAATAGATAAGTATTTACCATCTCCTCTAACGATACAAGTATGTTTGATTTCCGGATAGGGCGTAAAGCGGTTTCCATCAATGAGTAAATGCTCCGGTTTAATTTTTAGCTGTTCAATAGCTCGGTGCATGGCTAAAAATGAAGCGTTCAAAATATTAATCTGATCAATTTCTGTGTGGCTGACAATTCCAACGGCCCAGGCAATGGCTTCTTTCTCAATTACATCACGAAGCAAATACCTGTTCTTTTCAGAAAGTTTTTTTGAATCATTTAATAATTTATGAGTGAAATTTTCGGGTAAGATTACTGCCGATGCGAATACTGGTCCTGCAAGACATCCTCGTCCTGCTTCGTCGCAACCAGCTTCAATTGTATTTTTGTGTAAATAGGAGGCTAAACCATTCATAGATGCAATATTTGTTGGCAAAAATAGATCGAATTTTCGATCTATTTAGTTTTTATGCCTTATAATTCTGGCTCCATCAATGAATTCAGACTTTATACTTTTAGGATTGTCTATGATTTCGTAAAACTCATCAAAATAATTTAAGGCACGTTCTTTTTCTTTATCATCCAAATAAGGACAACTAGTGTATAAGTCGTATAAAAGTTCTTTTTTTATTCTAAACTCCCTGAAGATGTATTCAAGTTCCTCTGCAGTTCTTTGATAACCTCTGTAAAGTCGATCATGAATGGATTGAATATCCAATTTAGCATTAGGAATGGCATAAGGAGCATTCACTAAACTAGCCCAGTCGAAATCATAAGGTACAGTTATAAGGCGTGAGGTTGGCGTCTTCGAAATAAGTTTAATATTATGAAGGGTTGGTACTCCCCAGTCTGTGTTTCCAACCATGTATTGGAAAATGGCAAGTTTTGTTACTTTGCCAATATTGGTGCGATCCTGGTGCACTTTGGTGTCATAACGAGTTATTTTACCATTCCGCTTAGCCATCTGTTTAAAATCTTCTATAAAGAAAGCAAATTTTGTAATCGGCTTCATTTTATCTTCGCTGTCTTTATAGCTTATCTTAGCCAAACGAACTCTAAAACTTTCTGGGGTAAAAATATTGTATGCTTTGTAGATCAGATATTCCTGCATAAGCATTTGCTCAAACCTTTCATTGCGATTCTGACAATGTGTAACTAATTTTAGTTTGTTGTTATCGTGGAAGAGAGAATAATTTGATCCTGCTTTATTAAATTTTATGTTTAGAGGAGGAAATGCACATATACTCCGGTTTTTTCTAAAATTGCCTCTGGTTTTAAGTTCTACAATCATAGATACAATTGAATCCCCTAATAGGTAGGATAATCTTCCTTTGTGGTATTTGTTTTTATTACCAACATCCTTAATGAGTGCTTTCAGATCGGTGTTGATTGATAATTCTAAAAGGGAATCGGATGCAAATAAATCTGGCGCATGATAAACAGAATCAATCACTTCCTGACTACTTGCAAGCAATCTTGAGCATCCTAGTAAAAAAAGGAAGACTGTTAGAAAAGTGTGGTGTCGAAATGTTTTTATCATCAATGAAATGTTTCGTTAGTCAAGTAATTCTTTCACTTATTTCGGCGTCGGTTAATATGTTTGGAGTTGCTTCTTCTCTGTAGAATACAATTAGTTTTATGCTCCCTTTTGCTAGATCTATTTGTCCAATACTAAATTTTGCGACCTCCATTCCTGTTCGGGTTTCGATGTCGTCTATCAATTCCTGATGTCTGCTTGGGTGAATTAAATCAATCCGGTCATAAACGATTGTTCTTCTGGCCAAATGACGTTTCATCCATACTCTTTCCATTACCCAGGTGGTTGCCATAAAAGCTGCATTTGTGAAGGCTATTTCACCAAAACTAACTTCACCTCTGGTTAAAGCATTAATTACTGATATGGTAATAACAAGAAACAGGTAGGTCATTTCCCTAATTGGTATGGTATCGGTACGGTACCTGATAATTCCAAATATTGCAAATAGTCCAAGAGCAAAACCTAGCTGTAACTCAATACTTCCAAGTAAAAAACAAAGGAAAAATACAGTTGTACTAATCATGATGTAGGTAAAAACATAGGATCGTTTTCCTGTAGCTCTGAAATAAACGTAATTGATAACAAAAACAGTTACCAATAAATTGAGTATAAACCGAAGTGACAATTCAAGAAGATTATTCGAATAAATAATTGATGTCGGAATATTCGGGTTTGTTATTATATCAGTAAAAAATTCCATGTTGTTTCAGTTTTATTGTAATCGTTCCTTTTCCTTATGTGCAAATATCCGATAATATTTCTGATTCTCTATAAGTAAGCCCTGATCAATATAGTTTGGATCACCTATGGGAACATCCATCGCAATTAGCTTAAACGAATAAAATGGATATACTCTGGCAACAGGAGTGTGTCCAAAAATAATAACAGTAGAATTGTAAAATTCCAGTGTTTTAAGTACTTCTTGTAAAGATATTCGATCGTATTTTGGAGTTCTTGATAAATATCCACGATACCATAACGGACTATTTGAAAATAAAAATATGTCAACTAATGTTGTATCTGCCAGCTCGGTATAATTATTTAGATGATATCTCATTCCATCATTCACCTCATTAATACTCATTTTTTTCGCTATAAGTTCAGGTGAAATACCGCCATGTACAAATAACTGTTCACCAATGCGGACAAGTGTGTTTTTGGATCGCAGCCATTTTCCTAAAATGGAGTGTTTGTCAAAGAAATGAGAGTAGTGAAAGTTTACATGATGAGCGGCATGCTGATACTTATCTATCACATATCGATCATCAAACAACAGAGCCATCGTTTCATGATTTCCCAGAAGATAATGAACCATACCTCCTTGTTTTTTGGCCTGAATTTCTAGTTGGAAAATGAACCACAAACATTCTGTAACCTTATTTCCCCTGTCGAACACGTCACCGGTAAATACTACTTGTCCATCACCATAGTCCCATCTATTGTTCTTATCAATAATTTTGTTGTACCGAAGAATAGCTAACAATGATTCAAATTCACCATGGATATCTCCCAAAACTACAATTCTGTTATTGGAAGGATTTTCTCCAGATTCAGGTTTGATTTTATGAGGAATAGTATAAGTTAACGTGTCATTTCCCGCAAATCCCATAAAGGTTAATGTGTCATGTTTAAATCGAAAAGTCTTACTTATTTTTCTGGTTTTGTTCTTAATGCTGTCGTGTACCACATAAAAAGCCTCCACTTTCGATGATGAAATGTATCTGACGTGCGGGCCTTCTACATAGCTTCCTACAAGCAAGGAGTCCTTGCTGATAGTATCCTGTTCTGTAGCTGCTTGCGAATCAAAAGAGGCAAGTGTGAATAGAAGGAGCAGGAATGAGTAGATCGGTTTTATTTGCATTAATATCTTATTGTGTTATTTAGAGTCTTTAAAGATAAGATTAATTTCTATTTTAATTAAATCAAATTCATATTCTTGTTAATCATGTATATCTAATAAGATATCCTTATTTTTGTAAAAAAAGAATCAGTATGTATACAAAAGAAGAATCGAAAGAAATTAAGATCCAGTTTTGGGATGGATTTAAAAGATATTCAAAAGAAAAGGGAAGAAAGATGACTTCTTGGGTTTTACGTGGAACACAAATTAAGGAAGTACAGTTAAAGTTTGATTTGAATGAAGATGGTGCTTTTGTTATTTTGCAAGTTGATAGTAAACTCGAGTCAAAAAGGCATTCTGTATTTGAAAGGTTTGAGATGTATAAGCCAGTGATAGCTGATGCTTGTGGTGCCGATTTAAAGTGGGAGAAAGACTATTTTATTAAGGGATTTAAGGATGTTGGCATGATTTACTATCATTTGGACGGAGCATCGATATATAAAAAAGAAGAATGGGAAAGTTACTTTGAATTCATGTTCTCGAAAATGTCAATTTTGGAAGAAGCATATTTAGATGTTAAAGATGTTGTATTGCAAGGAGTGTAGCGTATTTTTTTTTGGACCTGTATCTGTGTGATAAACAGGATGTAAATCCTTATTGAAAGCAGTGCTGGTAAGGGTTTGTTGGAATTTTATTGCAATAACTTTGTTTTCGAACAAAAGCCTCCTATCTTTGCAGTCGCAAAACGAAAGATATGTCTTAAAATATATTGCGGGATGGAGCAGTGGTAGCTCGTTGGGCTCATAACCCAAAGGTCGTCAGTTCGAGTCTGGCTCCCGCTACAAAGAGTTAGGATTAAATAAGCCTACAAAGACATAGTAAGAGAGTATCTTTCAAAAATATATTGCGGGATGGAGCAGTGGTAGCTCGTTGGGCTCATAACCCAAAGGTCGTCAGTTCGAGTCTGGCTCCCGCTACAAAGAGTTAGGATTAAATAAGCCTACAAAGACATAATAAGAGAGAATCTTTCAAAAATATATTGCGGGATGGAGCAGTGGTAGCTCGTTGGGCTCATAACCCAAAGGTCGTCAGTTCGAGTCTGGCTCCCGCTACTAGCGAAAGGGCTTTGGAGAAATCCAAAGCCCTTTTTTTATTGCCAATTTTAACCCTCCTATAATCAACCATTTTACGCTAATTCTCTTACCTTTGCGTAAATATTTTAGATCAGTTCATTATGAGTCGTTTAAAAGAGAAAAAGCCCTTGCTTGAAAAGTTAAAAAACAAATACAGGTTAACTATTTCTAACGAAGGTACTTTTGATGAAGTATTGTCGATTCGATTATCCCGTTTAAATGTATTTACCGTTACCGGATTATTTTCAATTATCCTGATAGCTTTGGTAACCCTGCTTATTGCATTTACTCCCTTGCGTGAATATATTCCAGGCTATCCTGATGGTGAAATGCGAAAAAACATTGAGAACAATGCTGTTTTAGTTGATTCTCTGATTCTGGAACTTGATCAGAAAGATCGCTTCTTTCAAGGAATTCGGAATGTGATTTCTGGAAATGATTTCGATAATGTTCTGGAAAATCCCGCCGATTCTATTGTCGACCCTCGATATAAAGATTTAAGTTTTAGTACCTCTTCTAACGATTCGGTTTTCCGGAAAGAACACGAGGAGGATGAGAAGTATAATTTATCTCTTGGAAGTGCAGCAAAACCTAGGGGCTTATTAAATACTCTCTTTTTTCCGCCAATGAGTGGTTTGATATCAAATCATTATGACAGTAAAATTGAACATTTTGGAACCGATATTGTTGGAGGTATGAATGCCCGAATTTCATCGATTTTAGATGGGACAGTTATATTTTCAGAATGGACATTAAATACAGGATACGTTATTCAAATACAACACTCAAATAATTTATTATCCATTTATAAGCATAACTCCGAGTTGTTGAAAAAGACAGGAGAGCATGTGAAAGCTGGTGAGGCAATTGCTTTGCTGGGAAATTCAGGAGAACTTACATCTGGGCCACATTTGCATTTTGAGCTGTGGCACAATGGTCGTGCATTAAATCCTGAAGATTATATCAAATTCTAAATACAAACAAAACTCGAATTATTGATGAGTAAACATATTGCGATTTTGGGATCTACAGGTTCCATTGGAACGCAGACCTTAGAAGTGGTGGAAGCAAATCCCGATGAATTTGTTGTGGATGTACTAACTGCTAATAAAAATATTGAGTTGTTGATTCAGCAGGCTAAAAAGTTCCATCCAGATGTTGTTGTAATCGCTTGTGAAGATAAGTATGCTGAATTGTCAGAGGCCTTGAAAGATGAACCAATTAAGGTTTATGCGGGAATGGATGCAATTGCGCAAGTGGTGCAAATGTCATCAATTGATGTTGTGGTTACTGCCATGGTTGGATATTCGGGACTTCTTCCTACCATAAAAGCAATTGAGGCAAAAAAGAATATTGCTCTGGCAAATAAGGAAACTCTTGTAGTTGCTGGTGAAATAATTCAAAAATTGGCCTTGGAGAATGGGGTTAATATTTATCCCGTAGATTCAGAACATTCTGCAATCTTTCAATGCCTGTCGGGTGAATTTGATAATTCTATCGAAAAGATTTATTTGACGGCATCAGGAGGCCCATTTAGAGGAAAGGATAAGAAATTTCTTGAAAATGTAACTTCTAAGCAAGCCCTAAATCATCCTAACTGGGATATGGGAGCGAAAATTACAATCGATTCGGCTAGTATGATGAATAAAGGATTCGAAGCGATTGAGGCTAAATGGCTGTTTGATTTAAAATCTTCACAGATTGATGTGATTGTGCATCCGCAATCAATTGTTCATTCTATTGTACAGTTTGAAGATGGATCGATGAAAGCACAAATGGGATTGCCGGACATGAAGCTGCCTATTCAATTTGCTCTTACTTATCCAAATAGATTAAAAACAGATTTCCCTCGATTTAATTTTTTAGATTATCCCAATCTAAGTTTCGAAAGTGCCGATTCAAAGAATTTTAAAAATTTAGATTTGGCTTTTCAGGCAATGGAAAAAGGCGGGAATTTGCCATGTATTGTTAATGCCGCCAATGAGATTGTGGTTGAGGCATTTTTAAAAGATGAAGTTGGTTTTTTACGGATGAGTGATATCATAGAAAACTGTATGCACAAAACCGGATTTATTAAAAATCCGACTTACGAAGATTATGTATTAACAGATATGGAAGCCAGAAAAATGGCATTATCTATGTTGTAAAAAATGTCTATCTTAGACATCCGTTAATTTTGCCGGTTTGTTTACTGGCAAAGTGTTTAAATTATTAATTGAAAATTGAATGGAAGTAATTGTTAAAATAGGACAGTTTTTGTTGAGTTTGTCCATATTGGTTGTGTTACATGAATTAGGGCATTTTACCTTTGCAAAATTGTTCAAAACCAGAGTTGAAAAATTTTATATGTTTTTCAATCCTGGATTTTCTTTGTTTAAATTTACAAAAGGCGAAACTGAATACGGTATTGGATGGTTACCACTTGGTGGTTACGTGAAAATTTCCGGAATGATTGATGAATCGATGGATAAGGAGCAAATGAAATTGCCCCCTGAGCCATACGAATTTAGATCGAAGCCAGCATGGCAAAGATTATTGATCATGGTTGGTGGTGTTCTGGTGAATTTCATTTTAGCATTCGTTATATATATAGCAGTTCTTTATACTTGGGGTGAGCAATATCTTCCAGTCGAAAATGTAAAATACGGAGTGGTTTGTGATTCTTTGGCCGAGAGTATCGGTTTACAGGATGGCGACAAGATCGTTTCATTGGATAATGAGAAAATAGAAAAGTTTAATGATATCGTACCTGATATTCTCTTGAATGGTCCTAAGTCAATTCAGTTCACAAGAAATAATGAGCTGCTAAGTGTTGACATTCCTTCTTCTTTTGTGCCTGATTTACTGGCGAAAAGTAGTAAAGGATTTTCATTAGATCCGATTTTTGGTATTCGCTTCCCTTACAGTGCGATGTCTATCGGAAAAGTGATGAAGGAATCTCCTGCAAACGAGGCTGGTATTTTAAAAGGAGATAAAATTGTTTCGATTGACTCCGTTGGTTTTGAATACTACGATCAATTTGAGACTTTTACACACTCTAAGAAAGGTCAGGATGTATTGGTTCAGTTGAATCGTGAAGGAAAGCAATTGGAAGTTAAACTTACAATCGGACAAGATGGAAAAATAGGATTCTATACTCAGATGGAGTCCGGTTTGTTTGAGTATGCTACTTTAAAATACAGCTTTGTAGAATCAATTCCTGCTGGTTTTAATAAGGGGATTGATAAATTGACGGATTATTTAAAGCAGTTTAAACTGATTTTCTCTTCTGAAACCCAAGCTTATAAATCGATAGGTGGTTTTATGACAATCGGTAGTATTTTTCCGGGTGTTTGGAACTGGCAAGCTTTTTGGAATTTAACAGCTTTCTTGTCGATCATATTAGCTATCATGAATATATTGCCAATTCCGGCTTTAGATGGCGGACATGTAATGTTTTTAATGTATGAGATAATTACCGGAAGAAAACCTGGTGATAAATTCATGGAATATGCACAGATAACCGGAATGGTGCTGTTGTTTGGCCTCTTGATATTTGCCAATGGAAATGATGTGGTAAAATGGATTTCCAATATGAAATAAGAATTTCATTAAAAATAGTAACTTAGTATTCTAAATCATTAAATAAATAGATATGAACCTTTTTGTTTTAGCCGGAATGATTGGCCCATGGCAAATAATCATTATAGTATTCGTAATTGTACTTCTTTTTGGTGGAAAAAAGATTCCAGAACTAATGAAAGGATTGGGGCAAGGAATGAAAGAGTTTAAAAAGGCTACCGACCAGGATGACGACCAGGATAAAAGTAAGGATAAAGAATCTAGTAATAAATAATAAAGAAAGGCAGGAATAATTCCTGCCTTTCTTTATCTGTTTTTTTCTGTTTCTATTGAAGAAACAATAAGTTGAAAACTAACTTTTTAGTTATTTAGATTCATTTTGCGTGAAACATTTAGAAATAAGTGTTTTTTTTATGTTATTTTGTTGCTGAAACATTTTCATTTCGTAATTATTTGCGAAATTTAAGAGCATTTAATTGCTAAGATTTATGAGGAAATATTTACTTCTTGTTTTAATTTTCTTGGCGTTTGCTAATCAAGCAGATGCTCAGTCACCTTTTAGTATTCTAAGCAAAGAAAAGCCTGAGAATATTGAAGAGATCAACCAGAGACTGATTCATTTTACGTCGGAAATATTGAAAGAAGATCTTCCTGAAAATGAGGTTCTTGATGCTAATTACATTCCGGTTTTTACTGATGAAGTCTATCAGAAGAGAATGGATGAGCTAAACAGTCAAAGCCCAATCCAATTGGACTTTAAGCCAATTGTTCGAAGATATATTGATGCATACGCAATTAAACATCGCGAAAAGACAGCTAAAATTATAGAGCGCTCCGAATTGTATTTCCCATTGTTTGAAGAGTATTTGGATAAGTATCAACTTCCACTTGAATTAAAATATTTATCGGTTATTGAATCAGCTCTGGATCCAAAAGCAAGGTCAAGATCAGGTGCAACTGGTTTATGGCAATTCATGTTTAACGCCAGTAAAATGTTCGATTTAAGGATTACTTCTTACATCGACGAAAGAATGGATCCGGAAAAATCCACAGAAGCAGCTTGTAAATACCTTCAGTATTTATATCGAATTTTTGGTGATTGGCAACTTGCATTGGCTGCTTATAATGGTGGACCTGGTATTGTACGCGAGGCCATTCAACGTTCAGGCGGGAAAACTGACTTTTGGGCAATATCACCTTATTTGCCCGAGCAAACTAGAAATTATGTACCCGCATTTATTGCTGTAAACTATTTAATGAACTTTAGCTCGGAGCATAATATTGTTCCTTCAAAAAATGAATATCCATATTTTAGAATATCTCCTGTAAATGTAAATAAGCCAATATCCTTCCAGCATGTTGCTGATGTGTTGGAATTACCTTTGGAAGCAGTACGGGAATTGAATCCAATTTACAAACGTGATTTAATACCCTTGTGTGAACTTCCCGCCAAATTAATACTTCCAATAGGAATGGTTGGTAAGTTTATCGATCTGGAAGAGCAGATCTACGGAATGAAAGATGAGCCTAAGAAATATCTCGATTTACAGAAGGATCTTTCAACGAAAAAAGGGAAGTATTGTATCATTCATAAGGTAGAAGCGGGAGAGTATTTTCATAAAATCGCAATGAAGTACGGCTGTACTATTAGTAATATTAAAGAATGGAATGAAATGGATAGTCCTAATCTTTGTATTGGGCAAAAATTAAAAGTTTGGGTGTATCCTTCTGACACATTGGCACAAAAACCACAAAGAGATCCTTTGTTGAAAAAAAGTAAGTTTTTACTCTACGAAGTTCAGACCGGAGATAGTTTGAACTCTATCGCAGATCGCTTTCAACTAGAATCGATTACCGATTTGGTTGAATTAAATAGTATCAATCGTTCCAAAGTAATAGAACCAGGAATGGTATTAAAAATAGTTCGTTACGAATAGAAACATTTGTCTCTGTAAATTTAAAATTATGAAGAGAATATTTAAAATAACTGTACTTTGTTTATTTGTAGTGGTGAGTATTTCTTCTTGCAAAAAAACAACAAAAGGTTTAAGACCTGTAGTAACTGGTAAATCCGGAGAGGTGGTTGTGATAGTCAATGATGCTTTATATGAAGGAAGTGTTGGAGATGCATTAAAATCGGTTTTGAATGATACTCAAATTGGTTTGCCTCAAGATGAGCCATTGTTCGACATACTACAAATTTCCCATAACGAGTTTTCCAGTATGTTTAAGACACACAGAAGTATCTTAGATTTACGGGTTTCTTCAAAAGTTGCTGAAAATAAGCTCTCTGTAAAAAATGAAGCGTATGCGAAAACACAATCGTTTATGAAGATAGAGGCTAAAAGCAATGAGGAGATGATTAATCTTTTGAGTGAAAATAAGAATAAGATTGTCGCTTATTTCCATATTGGGGAACGAGAAAGAAAAATTAAGGTTTTTAAAAAGAATGTGGTTCAGGAAATATTTGAGAAATTAAAGAAGAATTATAATTTCACCTTATCTTTTCCTGCCGGATATACAATAAATAAAGAAGAGGATAATTTCCTTTGGCTTAGTAAAGAAACACCAACAACAAGTCAGGGGATGTTTATTTATAGCTACGATTACCTTTCGGAAGATTCATTTACGAAAGATCAGGTAATTGGTAAGAGAAATTTATTACTTCGGAAATTTGTTCCAGGTCCTAAAGAAGGAAGTTATATGGCTACCGAAATGAATTTCCCTATTTCTAACCGACAATTCGAATTTCACGATAACTATGCCGCAGAAACAAGAGGTTTATGGAAAGTTGAAGGCGATTTTATGGGCGGACCTTTCGTTAATATCACTTTTCTTGATCAAAAGAATAACAAAGTTATTTGCATGGATTCTTATGTTTATTATCCAAACCACGACAAGCGTGAACTATTGAGAGAACTGGAAGCTATCATGTATTCTTACACGAGTATTAAAAAGAAATAGAACGTGAATTTACCTGATTTAAAAAACTTAAGTATTGAACCTTATCGCAATCGCGAAGAGGTGATTCGGCAGGTTGCTGCACAAATTGAAAAAGATTTTGATCAGTTTGGGTTGGAAGTGCATTTTTCAGGAGAAATTCATAATGCCTACGAAGAATTATTTACTCAGCTCAATAAACACTTGAGTCATCTATTGGATCGTGATTACCATCGTTTGGTTTTGCTGTTGTATCAGATAGATGTAAGTGAGAAACAGATAATAAGAACAGAATTAAATTTTCCCGATGTTCCTAAATCAGAATTACTAACAGAACTAATCATTCTAAGAGAACTTAAAAAAGTATTAATTAGGAACTATTTTAAGGAAAACCCAGATAAATTATAAAAGAACTGCAGCTATCAGCTGCGGTTTTATTTTTCCCATTCAAAGCGTAATGCTTTACGCTAAGTTTTTTACTATTTTTACTTGACTATAAA
Source organism: Labilibaculum antarcticum (assembly GCF_002356295.1). Taxonomy (NCBI): domain Bacteria; kingdom Pseudomonadati; phylum Bacteroidota; class Bacteroidia; order Marinilabiliales; family Marinifilaceae; genus Labilibaculum; species Labilibaculum antarcticum. The sequence continues at coordinate 2,615,722 of NZ_AP018042.1, forward strand.
AATTAACGGGAAATATTTATTCATTAGCATTTTGAGATTGTTGATTCACATGATCGGCTATTCTGTTTGATGAATGCGATTTAACCTGTTGGTATTTATAGTGTTTTAACTAATATGAGGTGTGATGAAAATAGAAATAAAATGCTTTCAAAAGCCGGATCAGAATGAAAATATTCTTTATTTGGCAACTACTGATAATTATAAAAATCTTCCTCTTTCCGATTTGGAAATGAAGTTTGCCGAAGATCAAATTGATGCTGAAGTTACATTAATTGAGTTGAATCGTTATACGCACAAAATTTATTTACACGTTTCAAGCAATAAAGTGTATTCAAATTCTGATTTGGAAAAAATGAGGCAGTTGGGCTTCTCTTTGCACACAAAGATTCAGGAAAGTAAAATCTCTAAAATTATTCTACAGGATTACTTGAATCATTCAGAGGCAATATTAGCTTTTGTAGAAGGAGTTTCCTTAACCAATTACCAATTCTTAAAATACTTCACGGATACAAAAAAAACCAAACATACGCTTGATAATCTGACTATTCATAGTGATGTGGTAAGTGAAAAACAGCTAAATGAACTGGAAGCAGTTGTGGAAGGTGTGAAGTTTGCACGTGAACTTGTAAATGAACCTTTAAGCTACCTTACCGCACAAAAATTAAGTGAAGAGATTCAAAAAATGGGCGTTCAGGCAGGCTTTTCAGTAGACGTTTTTGGGAAAAGAAAGATTGAGAGCTTAAAAATGGGAGGCCTTTTAGCAGTAAACAAAGGTAGTATCGATGAGCCAACCTTCTCAATTTTAGAATGGAAATCGGAAGATGCTGTTAATGTGCAACCAATTATTTTTGTTGGGAAAGGTGTTGTGTACGACACAGGAGGATTGAGTCTTAAGCCTACTAAAGATAGTATGGATTTAATGAAGTCAGACATGGGTGGAGCAGCATCGGTGGCCGGAGCTATTTATGCAATCGCAAAAGCTAAATTACCAATTCATGTTATTGGATTGATTCCTGCAACAGACAATCGCCCAGGTGGAAATGCTTATGTTCCTGGCGATGTTGTCGAAATGTATAATGGAAAAACAGTTGAAGTTTTAAATACCGATGCTGAAGGAAGAATGTTGCTGGCGGACGCTCTAAGTTATGCCGATAAGTATAAGCCTGAATTTGTTGTCGATTTGGCAACTTTAACAGGGGCAGCAGCAGCAGCTATAGGAAAGTATGGCGTTGTTGCAATGGGGAACAAAGAGAGTAATAAGAAGATGATTCAATTAAAGGAATCGGGTGAAAAAGTGTACGAAAGACTTGTTGAATTTCCTTTTTGGGAAGAGTTTGACGAGTTGATTAAATCGGACATTGCGGATTTAAAGAATATTGGAGGACGAGATGGCGGAGCAATTACTGCCGGGAAATTTTTGGAACATTTCACGAATTATCCTTGGGTTCATCTCGATATTGCCGGACCCGCATTTGTTAGTCCAATGGATAATTATCGAGGGAAAGGTGGCACTGGTGTAGGTGTTCGTTTGCTATTTGAATTTATTAAACAATATCGCTCCTAGGAATAATCGAAAAGATGATGCTCTTTTATTGAATCTTTCTATTTTTGTAATGAATTTTTATAATTGAGGCACAATGTCTTGCAAATATATTTCTTAGTCACTCTTTGAATTGCATTATTTCAGGAGGTGATTTTAAGAAGTAATTATATAACTGATCATTTTTTTCTATTCGGCAAATATTGCTGAAAAAGACTTTGGAAAATGATATCAGTCCACTGATATAAATAGATAACAGATGAAAAACACTAAGATAAGAGTTGGAATCACTCATGGCGATATTAACGGAATAGGCTACGAGGTTATTATTAAAGCCTTACTAGATGATAGGATGTATGAGCTTTGCACTCCAATTATTTATGGTTCTCCTAAAGTAGCCGCTTATCACAGGAAGGCTCTAAATATAGAAACTTTTAGTTTAAATAATATTATGGATGCTTCGGATGCGCATCCGAATCGAACAAATATTATTAACTGCATTGACGAAAATATTAAAGTTGAGTTAGGTAAATCAACTCCTAGTGCTGGTGAATCTTCTTTTAAAGCTTTAGAAGCTGCTGTTGCTGATCTAGAAAAGGGATTAATTGATGTATTGGTTACAGCACCAATAAATAAGAAGAATATTCAGTCTAAAGATTTTCATTTCCCTGGACATACTGAATATTTGGAAAATAGATTGAATTCAGGTAAATCATTAATGCTTTTGATTAGTGATAAACTTAGAGTTGGCGTTGTTGCCGGTCATGTTCCTATCTCGAAGGTGCCGGAGGTTGTCTCAAAAGAAAATATCATTAGTAAACTGAATATTTTAAATAGCTCTTTACAAAAGGATTTTGGAATTAGAAAACCACGAATTGCTGTGTTAAGTCTTAATCCACATGCTGGCGATGAAGGTTTAATTGGAACAGAGGAGATTGATATAATAATTCCTGCTTTGGAGGAAGTTCGAGAGAAAGGAATTATTGCCTTAGGACCTTATCCGGCCGATGGCTTTTTCGGCTCTTCAGATTATACAAAATTTGATGCTATTTTAGCAATGTATCATGATCAGGGTCTGGCTCCATTTAAAGCATTGTCTTTTGATTCTGGAGTGAATTTTACAGCAGGATTATCCAAGGTTCGTACATCACCTGCTCACGGAACGGCTTATTCTATTGCAGGAACAAATGTAGCATCTGAAAAATCTTTTCAGCAAGCTTTGTATCTGGCAATTGATGTTTTTAGAAGTCGGGAGAATTTTGCAGAAATCAGTAAGAATCCGATGAAATTATCAGAATCTTCAAGAAATTCGTAATTTATTTTTAACAAAAAAAATAAAAGAGCGGTTAAATTTGAATCGCTCTTTCTTTTTTTGTTAAAAGCGAAGTATTGATTGTAAAATTTGCATATTTTTACATATTTTAAGGGTCTAAACAGAAAAATTCAATTCATATTTTATGTTTGAGTATATAAAGGGAGTTATTGATGATCTTACACCGACTTCGGTAGTTGTTGAAACTAGCGGAATCGGTTATTTTTTAAATATTTCATTGAATACATATTCGAAACTGTCTGGACAGAAGGAGGCACAGTTGTATTTGCATCAGGTTGTTCGAGAGGATGCTCATTTGTTTTTCGGATTTTTCGATGCTAATGAAAGAGGTGTTTTTCGCCATTTAATTTCGGTATCAGGAGTAGGTGCAAATACAGCGCGAATGATGCTTTCATCTTTAACACCTTCCGAAATACAAACTGCTATAATTTCAAGCGATGTAAAAACCTTGCAGGGAGTTAAAGGAATTGGAGCTAAGTCTGCTCAAAGAATTATTATCGAGTTAAAAGATAAACTGGGAAAAGATACGGATATCTCTGACTTTTCTTTACCTCAGAACAATACTACTAAGGCTGAAGCGTTATCTGCTTTAGTGATGTTGGGTTTTGCAAAGAATTCAGTAACTAAAGTTATTGATAAAATATTTACAGCAAATCTTGATGCAAGTGTAGAAGATTTAATTAAGCTGGCCTTGAAACAATTATAATAGAAGAACGTAATTGCTTTACTAACCTAAGGTAATCATCAACCATTGAAGAAACTGATTAAATATACTCTGACCCTAATAATAATGTTGATCTGTAGTGCTTTTGGAAGTAATTACAGTATGAATACCCGCAACTTAAATTCGGAATTAGAACTTCAAATAATTCAACAACAGGATACTACCAAACAGACGAACAGAAAGTCGGGGGACGTAGTTAATTTGAAATCACCGTTTCACAAAGATAATCCAGATGCAAAAGACAATTCGCTACGTTATCCATTTGATGATGTAAACGATAATCAAGAGTTTGGTTCTCAAAAACAATCCCCTTTATATCTAAAGGATCCACAAAATATTATAACCTCAATTAAATACGATCCTGTTAGTGGGAATTACATATTGGTGACTAGGATTGGTGATGTTGATTATCGTCGTCCTATTAGTATGACTGCCCAAGAGTATAAAGAATATGAAGCCGAGAAATCTCTTCGTGATTATTGGATGGAACGAAGCCGAGATGATGGATCTTTAGGAGGAGACGAATTAGTGCCTGATTTAAAATTAGGGGGGCAATTTGTCGATAAAATCTTTGGAAGCAATACTATCTCTATAAAACCTCAAGGTTCAGCAGAACTAACTTTTGGTATCAATACAACCAAAGTCGAAAATCCAACCCTTCCTGTAAATCTTCGAAAAACAACCAGTTTCGATTTTGATGAAAAAATTCAAATGAATGTAACTGGTACTGTTGGAGAGAAGTTGAAGATGGATGTGAATTACAATACTGAAGCAACTTTTGATTTTGAAAATCAAATGAGATTGGAGTATTCTGGAGATGAAGATGAAATTATTAAGAAAATTGAAGCAGGTAATGTTTCAATGCCAATCTCGAATACACTGATCACTGGTGGACAAAACTTGTTTGGAGTAAAGGCCCAATTGCAATTTGGTAAGCTATCTGTTACCTCTGTTTTCTCACAACAAAAAGGAGAAACCAGTGTTGTCGAGATGGAGAATGGAGCTCAAGAAAATGAATTTGAGATTTCGGTAGATAAATATGAGGCCAATCGACATTTCTTTCTTTCAAAATATTTTTACGATCATTACGATCAATCTCTTCAAAACCTTCCGGTAGTTAACTCAGCAGTTTCAATCAATAAAGTTGAAGTTTGGGTGACTAATAAATCCTCTAATTTTCAGGATTCTCGTAACCTTGTTGCTTATTTTGATTTGGGTGAAGATGCGTCGAATATATCTAACTCGTCTCTATTTTCTCAAACAGGAACGGGAACTTTGCCAAATAATGAATTGAATGATCTGTATCAACAAATGAATACTGCTTATTCAGGTATTAGAGACATTAATCAGGTTACGAGTACCTTATCACCATTAGCTCCTGGTTTTGTGAGTGGAACTGATTACGAGAAAGTTGAAAATGCCCGCAAACTATCTGAATCAGAATATTCCGTGAACGAAAAATTGGGGTATATTTCCTTAAATCAGGCATTAAATGCTGATGAAGTTTTAGCTGTTTCGTTTGAATATATATACAGAGGTCAAGTGTTTAGAGTCGGTGAATTTACCAGCGATGGAGTTAGTGCTCCGCAAACTCTCATCATGAAATTACTGAAAGGAACCAATCTGAGTCCGCAAATGCCAACTTGGAAGTTGATGATGAAGAATATTTACAACATTGGCGCATATCAAGTTAATCCCGAGGATTTTATTTTGAATGTATTGTATCAAAATGATAATGCAGGAACTGCTGTAAATTATTTACAGGAAGGTGATATTAAAAATAAAATTCTACTTGAAGTATTAAATGTTGATAATCTGAATTCACAATTGGATCCAGGTGCAGATGGTATGTTTGATTTTATCGATGGAATTACAATTTATTCAACGAACGGAAGAATTATATTTCCTGAAATTGAACCTTTTGGTAGCTATTTAAGAGCTAAGATTGGTAATGATGCAATTGCTGATAAATATGTGTTTGAGGAACTTTATAGCTTAACACAAAATGATGCACAGCAAATTGCAGAAAAAAACAAATATAGTTTAAAGGGTAGTTATAAATCATCCACGAGCTCAGAGATTTCTTTGAATGCTTTAAATGTGGAACCGGGTTCGGTAAGTGTTAAAGCAGGTGGTCGGGAATTAGTTGAGAATATTGATTATACTGTTGATTATACATTAGGAAGGGTCAAAATCATTAATCAAAGTCTATTGGAATCCAGTACTCCAATTTCTATTTCATCAGAAAATAATTCTTTATTTAATATTCAAACTAAAACCTTAATGGGTGTTCAAATGGATTATCAGTTTAATGATGATTTTAATTTGGGTGCTACAATGATGCACCTTTCAGAACAGCCACTTACTCAGAAAGTGAATATTGGAGATGAACCAATTTCAAATACTATTTGGGGTTTGAATGGTAGTTATAGAACCGAGTCCCAATTTTTGACTCGGATGGTGGATAAAATTCCATTTATCGAGACCAAAGAGCCTTCGTCAATTGCGGTTGAAGGTGAATTTGCGCAATTGGTGCCAGGACACAACAAAGCAATTGGAAGTTCAGGAACAGCTTATATCGACGATTTTGAGGGAACAGAAACTTCTATTGATATGAAGAGTTTGAGCTCTTGGGTTTTGGCCAGTACCCCACAAAATAATGATCTTTTGTTTCCAGAAGGAAATTTGAATAATGATTTGGCATATGGTTTCAACCGTGCGAAATTAGCTTGGTACGTAATTGACCCACTATTCTTAAGAAATAGTTCTGCTACACCCGGACACATTAAGTCTGATAAAGAACAGCAATCGAATCATTTTGTTAGAGAGATATTTGAAGAAGAAATTTGGCCGAATAAGGAGAGAGCCTCTGGAGTTCCTACTAATATTTCGGTATTGAATATGGCATATTACCCTGAAGAAAAAGGGCCTTATAATTTTGATGTCGATGGACAAGCTGGTATTTCTCAAGGTATGAATTCAGATGGTAGTTTGAAAGTTCCTGAATCGAGATGGGGTGGTGTGATGAGAAAAATTGAAACCAACGATTTTGAAGCTGCAAATATTGCTTATGTGGAGTTTTGGATGATGGATCCATTTGTATATGATCCAGATCATAAAGGGGGAGATTTGTATTTTAACCTTGGTAATGTTTCGGAAGATATATTGAGAGATTCGCGTAAATCATTTGAGAATGGATTACCAACTGACGAGGTGGTGACTTTGGTAGATAGTACAAAATGGGGACGAGTTCCATTGGTTCAGTCTTTGGTTAATGCTTTTGATAACAATACCAACTCTAGAAGATATCAGGATGTTGGATTGGATGGTTTAAGTTCGAATGATGAGCTGAGCTATTATCAAGAATACATTCAGGCAATTAGTATTTCAACAAATCTGGGAACTGGTTCGCCAGCATATGTTTTGGCTCAAAATGACCCTTCCAGTGATGATTATCATTATTTTAGAGGTGCTGATTACGATAGTGAAGAACTGAGCATTTTGGAGCGGTATAAGAAATATAATGGCCCTGAAGGTAACTCACCAACCTCTGAACTTTCTGGAAGTTCTTATCCTACATCTGCAACCACATTGCCCGATGTGGAGGATATCAATCACGATAATACGTTGAGTGAGACTGAAGCATATTATCAATATAAAGTGCATTTGGCTCCAACCGAAATGCAGGTAGGCCAAAACTTTATTGTTGATAAAGTAACCAGTAATGTTGATTTAGCAAATGGTACTGATGGTATTGTCGACTGGTATCAGTTTAAGATCCCGGTAGATGAGTTTGAAGATATCTATGGCAATATTAGCGACTTTACATCAATTCGATTCATGAGAATGTTCATGAAAGATTTTGAAGAGGATGTGGTTCTTCGATTTGCAACTCTTGATTTAGTTCGTGATGATTGGCGGAGATATGAACAATCTATCAATGAAGATGAATTGGATTTTTCTACTTCGGATGCAGGATTTGATATTACTGCAGTGAATATTGAAGAAAATGCCAGCAAGCAACCAGTAAACTATATTTTGCCTCCGGGAATTGATAGAGTTGTGGATCCTAGTAATCCGCAATTAATTCAATTGAATGAGCAGGCGATATTGTTGAAAGTTACTGATCTTGAGAATGGGAAAGGAAAAGGGGCTTACAAGACCCTTAATATGGACATCAGGAAATATGGTAAACTTAAAATGGATGTTCATGCTGAAGAGATTGAAGGTTTTGCTGTTAGAGATGAAGAAGTGAGCGTATTTATTCGTTTAGGATCTGATTATCAGGATAACTACTATGAATATGAAATTCCATTAAAGTTAACTTCTCCAGGTCTTTACAATGGAGATAATGAAGATGATCGATTGGCAGTTTGGCCTGACGAAAATCGTTTTGATTTTAACCTTCGGTTGTTCCAAACTATAAAGCAACTTCGTAATGATGCTATGAGAGAAGTTGGTTCAACTATTGAATACTCTACGGGGTACAATTTATCTGTGGGAGAGTTGTCAAGTGATGCTGATCCTTTGCACGATGGACATATCGTGAGAATAAAAGGTAATCCAAACCTAGCGAATGTTAAAACTGTAATGGTTGGTATTAAGAATCCTACCAATGATGTTACAGGAAGCGATGATAATCTGCCCAAATCGGCAGAGGTATGGCTAAATGAGTTACGATTAACAGATTTTGATGAAGATGGAGGTTGGGCAGCTAACCTTCGTGTAACAACAAAACTGGCCGATTTTGGTACTGTTACTTGGGCAGGAAGTAAAATTACATCTGGTTTTGGTGGCATCGAAGATGGTGTTAACGATCGATACAAAGATGATATCTTTCAGTATGATTTATCTGCTAGTTTTGAGCTGGGTAAATTTTTCCCTGAAAAATCGGGTGTTCGTATCCCATTGTATTATGCCATTTCAGAAGAAACAATAAGTCCTGAATACAATCCGTTAGATCCAGATATTCCTTTGGATGTAGCATTGGAGAATGCCGCATCTAAAACAGAGCGGGATTCAATTGAAAAAATGTCTCAGGAGTACACCAAAAGGAAGAGTTTTAATCTGACTAATGTCCGTATTGAAAAGGCGGAAGGAAAACCGAAATTGTTTGACGTTTCTAATTTATCTCTTACATATTCCTATAACGAAACCTATTCTCGAGATGTGAATACAGTTCGTGATTTGGAAAAGAATTACAGGGGAGTTATAAGTTATAACTACAATAACCGACCTAAGAATGTTCAACCATTTAAGAGAGTAAAGGCTTTTCAAAAACCAGCATTTCGCTTATTAAAAGATTTTAATTTCTACTACTTGCCAACGCAACTTTCTTTCCGATCGGACATACAACGCTATTATCGTGAAATTGAGAAAAGAAATATAGAAGAACCAGGATTAAAGATTAAACCAACTTTTGATAAGGATTTTATTTGGTATCGCTATTACGATTTAAAGTATAACCTCACAAAAGGATTGAAATTTGATTTCTCAGCGACGAATACATCTCGAATTGATGAACCTGATGGTATTGTTGATAAGGATAGAGACCGTGACACCTACAATATTTGGAAAGATTCAATCTGGAATAATGTTATGGATGGTGGTAGAAATATTCAATATCATCATAATTTTAATCTAACCTATACGGTACCAATTAATAAAATACCTTGGTTTAATTGGACATCTGTAACAGCCCGTTATGCTGGGGCTTATGACTGGAATGCTGGTGCAATTACTGCTGATACTATCGAATTGGGAAATACCATTCGAAATTCAAATAATATTCAGGTAAATGGACAGTTGAATTTGGTTAATCTGTATAATAAAATTGGTATACTGAAAAAAATAAACCGGAAATATAGTTCCAATCGGAAATACAAGAAGAAAACCGAAAACTTCAAGAAGGTAAATTTTGAAAGTACAGTTGATGAATTAAAAGCTGGGATACCGACTTCAATATATCACAAATTGTCAACCGAGGATATTTCTATTAAAGTGTACGATACACAAGGAAAAGAAGTGGCAGTTAAGGTGAAATCAGTAACTGGTAACAGAGCCAAAATTACAGCAAGCGAAAACGTGAAAAACGTTCGTGTGAGAGTAAATGGAAAGCTTTCGGAAAGCAGTAATGTTTTTGAAGCAATAGGTGAAAATATCCTTAGAGTAGTAATGAGTGTGCGTAATATCTCCATTAATTATTCAGAGATTAACTCAACCACTTTGCCAGGATATTTGCCACAAACTAATTACTTTGGAGGGGAAGCTTATAATGGAACGAAGGCTCCGGGCTTTAATTTCTTAATTGGTAATCAAGATACTAATTTTGCCAGAAGTGCGGCTGAGAAAGGCTGGATTACAAATGATGAAGCATTAAATGAACCCTATGTAATGAGTCACACTCAGAATTTGACGATAAGAAGTACCGTTGAACCCGTAAAAGGTTTGAAAATCGATTTAACGGCAAATCGGAATTATTCAAAAAATAGAAGTGAATATTATCTTTACGATTCGGGAAATGATAGTTTTAGTGCCGAAAACCTTGTTAAATCTGGTAACTTCAGCATGAGTTTCTTAAGTTTGAAATCTGCATTCTTTACCATCGGAAATACAGGAGATTACTCATCGGTATATTTCGACGAATTTTTAGAGAATAGAAAATTGGAGTCATCAAGACTAGCCGAAAAACGTTACGGAGATAGTTTTGAGAGTTATTCATTATTGGATGATAAAGGTGAGAATACCGGTTTTTATGAAGGATATGGATCTACCTCTCAGGAAGTATTAATTCCGGCTTTCCTAAAGGCATATGGAAATGGAGGCAAAGGTTACAATAAATTATTCCCGACTATTTCTCGAATGCAACCAAATTGGAGAGTTACATTCGAAGGCTTATCTAAATTACCATTAATTAAGAGGTATTTTAAATCAATAAATTTGAGTCATTCGTATAATGCTACATATAATGTAGGTTCCTACAATACCAATTTAACCTACGAAGAAGGTGATGATGGTTTCAGTATTATCCAAGATATGGCTGATAACTTTTTACCTCTTTACGAAGCCAATTCCATTTCGATAAACGAGCAGTTTAACCCGCTGATTAATATTGATATGATCTGGAAAAACAACATCTCAACTAGTTTTGAAATTAAGCGGACCCGAAATTTAATTCTAGGTTTGTCTAACACGCAATTGACTGAAGTTGCTTCAAATGAAATGATTTTCGGTTTGGGTTATCGATTCGATGATTTTGGAATGATCATTGGCTCTGGATCAAAACAGAAAAAATACAAGAGTGACTTAAGTCTACGTGGAGATTTATCTATTCGTAAGAATAATACGATCATTAGAAAGATTGTTGATGAAGTAAATCAGTTGACATCTGGACAGAAGGTTGTAACCGTGAAGGTAAGTGCAGATTATGTCTTGAGTAATCGATTCAATTTAAGATTGTATTATGATCGTATTGTGAATACTCCTTATGTGTCGCTTTCGTACCCAACTACTACTACCGAATTTGGGGCGAGTATTCGATTTACTCTTTCGAATTAGAAGCTTGGTGATAGTTCTATATATCTAGGGCTTTTTGGTCTGTTTAGTTGATTATTGGGAGTGGATAAGAATAAGTTATAAAACATTGAAATCTGTTTCGGCTGATATCTTATAATTAAAAAAAAAATGTAAATTTGAACAGTAGTTTAACACTCTTAATAAACAACATACTATCATGAATGTACCTGATAATTTAAAGTATACCAAAGATCACGAATGGATTCGTGTTGAAGGCGATGAAGCTTTTATTGGTGTTACTGATTTTGCTCAAGGCGAGCTTGGAGATATCGTTTTCGTTGAAGTCGAAACTGAAGGCGAGGAACTTGATAAAGAAGAAATATTTGGAACTATTGAGGCAGTAAAAACTGTTTCTGATTTGTTCATGCCAATTGGTGGTGAAGTATTGGAGTTCAATGATAAATTAGAGGAAGCTCCAGAATCGATTAACTCTGATCCTTATGGTGAAGGTTGGATCGTAAAGATTAAAATAGAAAATGCTGCTGAATTGGAAGAATTATTATCTGCAGATCAGTACAAGGAATTATTGTAAGAATTCTATATACAATGAAACCCTCATACATTACGTGTGAGGGTTTTTTTTATGTGTTTTACTACCTAGTTTAGGTCATAAAAAAAGCAGGCTCTAAAACCTGCTTTTTACTATTTATATAATTGTGTATTACAATTTTTTCTTTATTTCGATTTCTTCGAATGCTTCTACCATATCGCCAATTTTGATGTCGTTGTATTTCTCGATATTCAAACCACACTCGTATCCTTTGGCAACTTCTTTCACATCATCTTTGAAACGTTTCAGTGAACCAAGTACTCCAGTGTAAACCACAATACCATCGCGGATTAAACGGATTCTCGAATTACGATTGATTTTTCCATCACGAACAAGACAACCAGCAATATTACCTACTTTGGTAATATTGAATACTTCAACAACTTCAACAGTAGCAATAATTTCTTCCTTAATTTCAGGAGAAAGCATTCCTTCCATAGCCGATTTCAATTCTGCAATTGCATCGTAGATAATTGAGTACAAGCGGATGTCGATTTCTTCCTTCTCTGCAAGCTTTCTTGCTCCAATAGAAGGTCTAACCTGGAATCCAATAATAATTGCGTTAGATGCAGTTGCAAGCAGTACATCCGATTCGGAAATCTGACCAACAGCCTTATGAATAACATTTACCTGAATTTCTTCAGTAGAAAGTTTAATTAATGAGTCTGAAAGTGCTTCAATAGAACCATCAACATCACCTTTCACAATAACATTAAGTTCCTGGAAGTTTCCAATTGCAATTCGACGTCCAATCTCAGCAAGAGTGATGTGCTTCTGAGTACGAAGACCTTGCTCACGTTGCAGTTGTTCACGTTTGTTAGCAATTCCACGTGCATCTTTTTCACTTTCCAGAACGTGGAAGTTATCACCCGCTTGAGGTGCACCGTTCAAACCAAGAATCAAAGCTGGTTCAGAAGGACCTACTTTGTCAATTTTGTTTCCACGTTCGTTATACATCGCTTTTACGTGACCAGTATAACTACCAGCAAGCAAAACATCACCAACTTTTAATGTTCCGGCTTGTACCAATAAAGTGGTAACATAACCTCTACCTTTATCTAAGGATGATTCGATTACTGAACCGATTGCACGTTTATTTGGATTTGCTTTTAATTCAAGCATTTCTGCTTCTAAAAGAACTTTTTCAAGCAACTCCTCAATGTTAACACCGTTTTTAGCTGAAATTTCCTGACACTGGTATTTACCACCCCAGTCCTCAACTAAATAATTCATGTTTGCTAATTCGCTTTTAATTCTTTCCGGATCAGCACCGACCTTATCAATCTTGTTAATTGCGAAAACAATAGGAACGCCAGCTGCACTTGCGTGATTGATCGCCTCAATTGTTTGTGGCATCACGTTATCATCAGCAGCAATAATAATGATTGCGATATCGGTTACTTGTGCACCACGTGCACGCATAGCGGTAAACGCCTCGTGACCGGGAGTATCAAGGAAAGAAACTCTTCTTCCATCATCAAGTTTAACGTTGTAAGCTCCAATATGCTGAGTAATTCCCCCAGCTTCACCTGCAATTACATTCGCATGACGAACGTAATCAAGTAAAGATGTTTTACCATGATCAACGTGACCCATTACGGTAACAATAGGAGGACGACTTTGTAAATCTCCTTCTTCATCAACTTCTTCTTCAATCGACTCTTGAAGCTCGACACTTACAAATTCAGCAATAAAGTTAAATTCGTCAGCAACAATGGCAATGGTTTCTGCATCTAATCGTTGATTGATTGATACAAACAAACCTAATCCCATACATGTTGCAATAATATTGGTAACAGGAACTTCCATCATTGTTGCCAGTTCATTAACTGTAACAAATTCAGTAAGCTTTAGAATATGCTTTTCTGCTTCAAGTTGTTCTGCAATTCTCTCTCTCTTTACACTTTCACTATCTCGTTTCTCACGACGGTGTCTCGATCCTTTCGATTTACCCCCTTTAGAAGTTAATCTGGCAAGAGTGTCTTTAATTTGCTTTTGTACGTCTTCCTCGCTAACCTCTTTTTTAACAACTCTTTTCTTCTTCAGTTTATTAAACTTGGCAGCCATTGCACCTGTACCTTTTACTCTAGGTGCAGCAGGAGCGCCTGGTTTTGCTGCATTAGATACATTTACTTTCTCTGTATCTTTTCTAATTCTTTTACGCTTTTTGCGCTGGTTTGCAGATATTTTATCTTTATTTCCTGCATTTGGTTTTTTCTCGACAGGAAGTTCAATTTTTCCAACTACCGTAGGACCGGCTAGTTTTTGGGTAGACGATTTAAAAATTTCGTCTTTTCCAGTTGCTGAGCCTTCTTGAGCCTGAGGTTTTGAAGTTTGAGTTTTTTGCTTTTCTCTTCTTTCAACCTCTTTTTCGGCTTTGGTTTTTTTGGTTGGGCGGGTTTTTTGATTTAATGCAGATAAATCAATTTTCCCAATCACTTTAAGCTCGTCTTTTTTCTCCTCTTTTGGAGCTTGAGCTTTTTCCTCTTGTTTTGGGGTTTCCATTTTAACAGTTTGGTCATCTTGAACCGGCTTTTCAGCTGCTTTAGATGATTGTTCAGTTTGTTCTACTTTCTGAGGCGGAACTATATCAACCACAGGTGTTTCTGTCGTTGCCTCTGCCTTAGGCTTTTCCTTTTTAGGTGTTTCCTTTTTAGGTGCTTCCTTTTTAGGTGCTTCCTTCTTAGGTGCCTCAGACTGAACTGGCTCAATAGTTTTTTCTACCTTTTCTTTTTTCACTTCTGCAACGACTTTCTGTTTCACTTCTTGTGGCTTTTTTGCTTTAGATTTTAATGCATCTAAATCAATTTTACCTACAATTTTAACAGGCTCTTTTACAACAGCGATTTCTTCTACTTTTTCTATTTTTTCAACAGCTTCTTCTTTGCTGCTATCTTCAGGTTCCGAATCTTCAGAAATATTTTGAATGGAAACAGTTTCCTTTCTTTCTCGGGTATTTTTCAGATTTACCTTTTCAGATTCCTTTTTCAGATTCAAGTCAGAGCTATACTCTTTGGCAAGGATATTATAGGCCTCTTCTGAAACTTTGGTATTTGGATTGGAATCAATCGGAATGCCTTTTTTGTTCAGAAATTCAACGATAGTTGAAGTACCAACATTTAATTCTCTTGCTAATTTACTAAGTCTTATGTTTTTATCGACTTTCACCATATTTAAAAGTTAACTGTTAAAATGTCCCGTTTCAAAAATTTACATCATGATTCTGAAGAATTTAATTATCGAATTCGGATTTAAAAATATTCAAAATCTCATTAATGGTCTCTATTTCAAGATCAGTTCTTTTTTCCAACTCTTCAGCTGATAAATCAAGAACACTTCTTGCTGTATCACAACCAATTTTTTTCAACTCATCAATTATCCATGCTTCAATTTCATCGGTAAATTCTGATAAGTTGACATCTTCCTCGGCCTCAGCCTCAGATTTCTCACGATATACATCAATTTCATATCCTGATAATTGACTCGCAAGTCTAATATTTAATCCACCCTTACCAATTGCTAATGAAACCTCTTCAGGATTCAAATAGACATCGGCACGTTTGGTTTCTTCGTTAAGCTTAACAGAAGAAACTTTTGCTGGATTAAGAGCTCTTGTAATAAACAATTGAGTGTTAGTCGTATAGTTTATTACATCAATATTCTCGTTACGTAATTCTCGAACAATACCATGTATTCTCGATCCTTTCATACCAACGCATGCTCCAACAGGATCAATTCTTTCATCGTATGATTCAACTGCTACCTTAGCTCTTTCACCAGGAATCCGAACAATTTTCTTAATGGTAATTAAGCCATCAAATATTTCCGGCACTTCCAGTTCAAATAGTCTCTCAAGGAAAACAGGAGAAGTTCGTGAAACAACAATCAGTGGGCTGTTATTTTTAACCTCAACACGAACTACAACCGCTCTAACCGTTTCTCCTTTACGGAAATAATCAGAAGGAATTTGTTCTGTCTTTGGTAGTATTAATTCATTTTCTTCATCATCAAGAATAAGAATCTCTTTTTTCCAGATTTGATAAACCTCACCAGTAACAATTTCTCCAACTCTGTCCTTGTAAAGGTTGAAAATATTGTCTTTCTCTAATTCTAAGATTCTTGCTGAAAGATTTTGGCGTAAAGTTAGAATCGAACGTCTGCCAAAATCTAGAAATTTCACTTCATCGGTTACTTCTTCACCAATTTCGTAATCGGCATCTATTTTTTTTGCTTCAGAAAGTGAAATCTGCAGGTTTTCATCTTCTACTTTACCATCCGCTACAATTTCTCTATTTCTCCAGATCTCTAAGTCACCTTTGTCTGGATTAATAATGATATCATAGTTTTCATCGGTGCCATAATTTTTCAATAGGAGATTTCTGAAAACATCTTCCAGCACGCTCATCATAGTAGCGCGGTCGATGCTTTTCAACTCCTTAAATTCTGAAAAAGTTTCAATAAGGTTCATGTATTCAGCTGTTTACTTGTTAAAAAGTAATTATGTCTTTTGTTGATTTAATTTGATCTAAAGTGAAAGAATAATTTTTCACAACAAGTTGCTTCTTCTTTTTCCCTTCAACCTTTTCCATTTCCTCAACTTCAATTTCAATTTCATTTTCACCTACGGTGATCAGTTTCCCTGAAAATTTCATCCCCTCAGTTGTCAATACCTCAACATCTTTATCTAGGTATTTGTGGTATTGCTTAAAAACCTGAAAGGGTTGACCGATTCCTGCTGAAGCAACTTGTAATTCAAAGTCTTCAACTTCACGATCAAAATGTCCTTCAATAGCTTTGCTAAGCTCGATACAATTTATGATCGGCACACCCTCATAGCTATCAATTACAACTGAAATAGCATTTCCCGATGAAACACTTACTTCAACCAAGAACAGGTTGGAATCAGCAATTTCATTTTCAATTATTTCAGTTATAGTCTTCTTATCAATCATATATCGGTTAATATCAATAAAATAGGGGACTTTTTGTCCCCTAAAGTTCACGATCTGCTTACTTTTCGATGCAAAATTAGAGATAAATGTTCTAATAAACAAATGACACCTCTCTAAATTATTGTATTCTAATTGCTAATGAGAATTTATTTTCCCGAAATGAGTCCTTTTTAGTTGGAATCTGGGCTGTTGTAATGTTTAATTGAATGATTTTAACCCATTTGTATAAATCTACTTCATTTCAAGAAAGATATTGTTTTCAGTAAGTCAATTTTTATTGGGGTTTCTCTACCTCTAAGATAAGCTTTTTTCACTAATTTTAATCATTTGTTAAAATGCAATGATACATATGTGTATGGCTTTAGATAATATTGGTAAGAATAAAATAGTAAATGATCCGGTTCATGGGTTTATCCATATCCCGTCGGGAATATCTTACGAATTGGTTGAACATTCTTTTTTTCAGAGATTAAGAAGAATAAAACAACTTGGGCTCACTTTCCTGGTGTTTCCTGGGGCCTTTCATAACAGATTTCAGCATGCATTGGGTGCAACTCATTTAATGAGCCTTGCTATAGAAACCATCAGATCAAAAGGACATGTGATTACTCAAGCTGAAGAAGAAGGGGTATATGCCGCTATTTTACTTCATGATATCGGTCACGGACCTTTTTCTCATGCATTAGAGTATAGCATTGTTGATGGCATAACTCACGAACGGATTTCGGAATTGTTTATGAAACGCTTAAATCATCAATTTGAAGGTGAGCTAAGTGTGGCCATTAAAATTTTCAAAAATGAATATCCGAAACATTTCTTAAATCAATTGGTGTCAAGTCAGTTGGATATGGATCGGTTGGATTATTTACGAAGAGATAGTTTTTTTTCTGGGGTTACAGAAGGTGTTGTGGGATCCACTCGGATTATTAAAATGTTGGATGTTCGGAATGATCAATTGGTTGTTGAGGCAAAAGGCATTTATTCCATCGAAAAATTTCTGATAGCACGACGACTGATGTATTGGCAGGTATACTTGCACAAAACTGTTATTGCTGCAGAAGAAATGATGGTTCATATTTTGAAGAGGGCGAAATATCTTGCTGAAAGAGGGGCTGAATTGTTTGCAACACCGTCTTTGTCTTATTTTTTATATAACAAAGTAGGTAAGCTGGAATTTGAAAATCCGAATGCTGTTCTCAATGGACGAAGTGCTTTGGAGATATTTGCCGATCTTGATGACGATGATATCATGGTGAGTATTAAGGTTTGGTCAAATCATAGTGATAAAGTTCTTTCTTATTTATGTAAATGCATTAGAGATCGTCAGTTGTTTAAAATTGAGATTCAAAAAACTGCTTTCACTGAAGAATATATTGATCAAGTGAAAAAGAATGTGAAAAATTATTTTGGGTGCTCAAATCATGCTCTCGATTCTTTGGTGATTTCAAATTCGATTAGTAATAATGCATACAGTGCAAATGATGATCGGATAATTATACTATATAAGGACGGAACACAGTGTGATATAAGTGAGGCTTCAGATATGCTGGATGCTTCTGTTCTATCAAAAACAGTAAAGAAATATTATTTGTGCTACCCTAAAATTCAAGAGTCCTTCATGTGATATTCTTGATTTTAGCCTCATTTTTGCCAACCGTTTTTCTATTAATTAAGCAGGCAATAGGCGAAAAAATTTCATGTGCATGAAATAATTATTAGATTTGCAGAAATTTTTTTCTTATAAATCAGCGATTTTCTATGATTTTCACCTGATATTTATTTCGTAGATGTCATACAGTTTAAGTCATTTGATTAGTCTGATAACAAAATAGAACGAATGGAATTTACAGCAGAAGATATTGCCGAGTTTCTTAGCGGAGAGGTTGATGGGAATGGAAAAGTTAAAGTGACAAATGTTTCCAGAATTGAAGAAGGCAAGCCCGGAACCCTTTCGTTTTTAGCAAACCCAAAATACGAACACTATATATATTCTACTCAGTCATCAATTGTTTTGGTAAACAAAACGTTTAAGGCTGAAAAAGAGATTGAGACAACACTTATCCGTGTTGATGATGCCTATCAGGCATTAGCTCAGTTATTAGAAATGTATGAGCAAAGTAAACCACAGAAAACAGGAATTGAAGAGCCTTCTTTTGTGAGTAAGTCCTCTAAACTGGGCGAAAAGATTTACATTGGTGCTTTCGCATATATCGGAAGTAATGTTCAGATTGGAAATAATGTGAAGATTTATCCTCATGCATATGTGGGTGATAATGTGATTATTGGTGATAATACCATTTTGAATTCAGGAGTTAAGATTTACGAAGGATGTAAGATTGGTGCCGAATGTATTTTTCACTCCGGTGTTGTAATTGGAGGTGATGGATTTGGTTTTGCGCCTTCATCGGCTAACAACTACAAAAAAGTGCCTCAGATAGGTAATGTAGTAATTGAAGACTATGTTGAGATTGGTGCGAATACTTGTGTTGATCGTGCTACTATGGGTTCTACAATTATCCGTAAAGGAGTTAAGTTGGATAACTTGATTCAAGTAGCTCACAATGTAGAAATAGATGAGAATACTGTGATTGCTGCTCAAACTGGTGTTGCAGGAAGTACTAAAATTGGTAAGAACTGTATGATTGGTGGGCAGGTTGGTTTTGCAGGACATATGAGCATTGCTGATGAAGTAAAAATAGCAGCACAATCTGGTCTTGGAAAAAGTATTAAAAAAGTAGGAATGGTTGTTCAAGGTTCTCCGGCCTTCGATTTTGGACCTTATCAAAAATCCTATGTTCTATTTAAAAATTTGCCCAAAATGAGAGAGCAAATTATCGAAATGGAAAAGGAAATAAAAGCATTAAAGGAACAGAAATAAAGATTTTTTTTCAATTATTAGACCTGTAATTAAAAAATATTGATGTCGAGTTATGGCAGATAAGCAAAGAACATTAGCAAAAGAATTTACTCTAACAGGAAAAGGACTTCACACAGGATTGGAAGTGTCTATAAAGTTTGTGCCTGCATCCGAAAATCACGGATATCAGTTTAAACGAGTAGATCTTGAAGGTCAGCCAGTTATTGTGGCTAGTGCCGAATTTGTTGGAGATACTTCCAGAGGAACTGTGTTGGAAAAGGGAGAATGTAAAGTTCAAACTATTGAGCACGCATTATCAGCTTTGTATGGATTAGGCATTGACAATTGCCTAATTGAGATGAATTCTACTGAGCCGCCAATTTTGGATGGAAGCGCCAAATTTTATGTGGAAGGAATTGAGGAAGTTGGTATTGTAGAACAAAATGCAATTCGTGAGTATTATGTGCCTAAGGAAAAGATAACTTACAGGGATGAAGCTCGTGGTTCGGAAATTACTATTCTTCCCGACGATGAATATAGTGTGGATGCCATGATTTCATTCGACTCGAAGGTGTTGAGAAATCAATATGCTCGTTTAGGTTCTCTAAAAGATTATAAAGAGGAAATATCGATGTGTCGTACATTTGTTTTTGTACGGGAATTAGAGTTTCTGTTAAATCACAATTTAGTTAAAGGCGGAGATTTGGATAATGCCATTGTTATAATGGACCAAATGATGGAGCAGAAAGAGTTAGATCGTATTGCTGATTTATTCGATCATCAGTATGTTGAGGTAAAGGAAGGAATTTTAAGTAATTTAGAACTTTATTTTGATAACGAGTGTGCACGTCACAAATTATTGGATGTGATTGGCGACTTAGCTCTTTGTGGTAAATTTATCAAAGGAAGGGTTATTGCAACCTGTCCTGGTCATGGACCAAACACCGAAATGGCAAAATTATTAATCAAACGAATTAAGAAAGAAATGGGAAAAGATTCAGTTCCGGCTTACGATCCAAACAAAGAGCCTGTATTAGACATTGTTGGCGTAATGGGCTTGTTGCCTCACCGTCCTCCATTCTTGTTGGTTGACAAAATTATTGATATTCAGGATGATAGCATCGTGGGTGTTAAGAACGTATCTATGAACGAACCTTATTTTGTAGGTCATTTCCCGGGAGAACCTGTAATGCCAGGTGTTCTTATGGTGGAAGCGATGGCGCAATGTGGTGGTATTTTAGTACTTAATCAGGTTGAAGATCCTGAGAATTATTCGACTTACTTCCTAACTCAAAACAATATTAAATTTAGGAAAAAGGTTGTTCCTGGTGATACTTTAATTTTTAAATTGTCATTTTTGTCTCCTATTCGTAGGGGAATTGCTAACATGCGCGGTTTAGCTTTTGTTGGTGATACTATTGTTGCCGAAGGTGAGTTTATGGCTCAAATCGCAAAGAAAAAATAATTAATTTGTAACTACTGCTACGCAATACTCCTTTTTAATGGGCGTTTTGCATAAAACGAAATATAAAAAAAAATGAAGCAACCGTTAGCATATGTACATCCTGAGGCTAAGATCGCTGATAATGTAGTGATTGAGCCCTTTGTTACTATAGACAAAAATGTTGTAATTGAGGAAGGAACTCGTATTGGGTCGAACGCTACTATCATGGAGGGAACGCGTATTGGTAAAAATTGCGTGGTATTTCCAGGAGCAGTTATTGGTGCTGTTCCCCAGGATTTAAAATTCCGTGGTGAAAAAACAACTGTTGAAATTGGCGATAACACTACCATTCGTGAGTGTGTAACCATAAACAGAGGAACTGTAGCTAAAGGAAAAACAATTATTGGTAGTAATTGTTTGTTGATGGCTTATGTGCACGTAGCACACGATTGTGTTATTGGCGATAATTGTATTATTGGTAATGCGACACAAATTGCCGGAGAGGTGATTATCGATGATTATGCTATCTTAAGTGGATTGGTTGCTATTCATCAGTTCGTTCATGTTGGTGCACATGTTATGATTTCAGGTGGAACTTTGGTTCGTAAGGATGTTCCTCCGTTTGTAAAAGCAGGTCGCGAACCGGTTTCTTACATTGGGGTCAATTCAATTGGTTTGCGTCGCCGTGAATTCGGAAATGAAAAAATCCGTGAAATTCAGGATGTTTACCGTTACCTATACCAAAAAGGAATGAATAACTTTAATGCTTTAGAGGCTATTGAGGCTGAAATGCCTGCTTCTCCCGAGCGTGATGATATCATTCTGTTTGTGAAAAATTCGAAGCGTGGAATTATGAGAGGATATTTTCCTGAATAATCCCGATAGATTTATCTAGCGGCATTATATCATTTTTATTCTGAATAATCCCGATAGATTTATCTAGCGGCATTATATCATTTTTTTCCTGAATAATCCTGGTAGATATTTGATATAAAAAAAGTGAGACTTTCAATTGAGAGTCTCACTTTTTGTTTTTCTATAAAGGCTGTCTTTCCTTCTCCTTTAGGAGAGGGATAGGGTGAGGTTTTAATTCTCTTCTTCCTCGATTGGATTCCAACCCTGTGCCTGCAATTCAATTTCCACACCATCTCGCGTCACCAAATATTTTCCTTTCGAGATCTCGGTGATGTGGCCAATTACTTTCACATCTTCTATTTTTTCAATCGCATCAAATCGATCCAAAGGAACAGTAAACAGCAGTTCGTAATCTTCGCCACCGTTTAACGAGAAAGTGCTGTAGTTCATATTCAGCTCTTCGGCCATTTTGTGCGTTTCGTAGTCAACCGGAATTTTTTCCTCGTAAATTTGACAACCAACTTTCGATTCCTCGCAGATGTGCATGATATCCGATGACAAACCATCAGAAATATCAATCATCGAAGTAGGAACAATCTTTGCTTCCTGCAAACGCTCGTAAATGTCTTTGCGGGCCTCAGGTTTCAACTGACGTTCCAAAATGTAATCATGGCCGGTAAGGTCGGGTTGCATGGCTGGATTGTTATCGAAAATACGTTTTTCGCGCTCCAATAGTTGTAGTCCGGCAAATGCTGCACCCAAATTTCCGCTTACGCAGATTAAATCGTTTTCTTTGGCACCATTTCGGTAAGCCAATTGATCAGCCTCAGCTTCTCCAATTGCGGTTACAGAAATACACAATCCGGTTAAAGATGATGTGGTGTCGCCACCCACTAAATCGACATTGTAAGTTTCGCAAGCCAAATTAATTCCTTCGTAAAACTCATCCATTGCTTCTATGGTAAATCGTTTCGAGATGGCGATAGAAACAGTTACCTGTTTTGGCAAGGCATTCATGGCATAAATATCCGAAACATTCACAGCAATTGCTTTGTAGCCTAAATGCTTAAGAGGAGTGTACATTAAATCGAAATGAATACCTTCCAGCAATAAATCGGTGGTAACAACTGTCTTTTTATTCTGATAATCTAAAACAGCAGCATCGTCGCCGATACCAACATTTGTGCTGGCGTGTTTTAGCTTGATATTTTTAGTAAGGTGTTTAATCAATCCGAATTCACCCAATGTGGCAATGTCGGTACCTTTAGCATTGTTTTCCTGCATAGTCTTCTTAATTATTGATATTTGCCTGCAAAGGTAGATAAAAAAAGGAAACTGAGACGGTGGTGCTATTGGGTCGGAGTTTTAATTCTAAGGAGGTCATTAATCTAAAAATTCCGACTTTATTTTCCAACTGTGGAAAGCTTTAAGTGTACGGATCGTGATCGTGTGAATGACTATACATTGGTGATGAACAGTTGTTTTATTGATGTGATTGATGTTTTGAGATGTAAAAAATATTTGTATTTGTGGTGTCACATTCATAACTTAAGTATTTATTATTAAATCTTAATTTAAATTATAATGAGAAATAAACTTATGCTATTGATGGCTATGGCTGCTTTATTTGCCATTACCAATTGTCAGAATGACAATACCGCCGATCTTATCTTAAATGATGTGGATAATCTAGAACTAACCGAAGCTCAGAATGGCGAGCCTATTGAAGGACAGTATATTGTTGTCCTGAATGAGAGTTCGGTTAAATCTGCTAATCAGGGCAGTTACGATGAAAAAATTGCCGAAGTAAAGGCTTTTGCCAATTCTATGTTTCAAACAAAATCGGGCTCCGAATTTGAAGTGGGTTTCGCTTTTGCGAGTGTAATTAAAGGCTTTAGTGTTAAGACGACACCGGATTTTGTGGAAGCACTGAAATCGGATAGTAGAGTGAAATATCTTGAGCAAGATAAAATTATTGCTTTAAAAAAACCTGGAAGTGTTCCAACATCAGAACCTGTTAGCGAGGTTATTCCCTGGGGAATTACACGGGTTGGTTATGGAAGTGGCGTTGGTAAAACCGCTTGGATTATTGATAGTGGTATCGATTTAAATCACCCCGATTTAAATGTTGATGTGGCCAGAAGTAGAGATTTTACAGGTTCTCGTGTGGGTGCCGAAGATCAAAACGGACATGGAACCCATTGCGCAGGTACGGTTGGTGCTATCGATAATGAAATTGGTGTAGTTGGTGTTGCTGCCGGAGCAAACCTTGTGGCAGTAAGGGTTTTAGATCGCAGAGGTAGTGGTTCCACTTCTGGAGTTATTGCAGGGGTTGATTACGTGGCAAGTGCTGCATCTCCCGGCGATGCTGCCAATATGAGTTTGGGCGGAGGCATTTCTATCGCTTTAGACGATGCTGTATATGCAGCATCTCAAAATGGTATTTACTTTGCATTAGCTGCCGGAAACGAAAGCGATGATGCTAATAATCATTCTCCGGCAAGAGTTAACGGAACCTATATTTGGACTATTTCGGCAATGGATATAAATGATAATTTTGCCTACTTCTCAAATTATGGAAATCCGCCTGTTGATTTTTGTGAACCAGGTGTTAGTATTTACTCAACTTGGAAAGGCGATGCATACAATACGATAAGTGGAACTTCAATGGCTGCTCCACACATGTGCGGCATCCTGTTGATGACCAATGGAAATCCGGTAACCGACGGTTTTGTAAACGCAGATCCTGATGGAAATGCTGATCCTATTGGAGGAATCTAAGATATTGCAAAGTGAAAAGGAATAGCCGTCAAGTTGATGGCTATTTTTTTGTGATGTTATGTACTTTGTTGATTTATTATAGAATCTATTGGATTCAGGTAAAGAGCAATAAAATTTAAATTGGTAAAGCATTCCTCAATATTTTAATCCTTTTTTTTTCTTGTAACGAAAAGCATTTTTGTAAATTTGGTAGCTAAAACAAAGATCATTTGAGGTTTTTAAGAATTCTTTAAAAAACAAGTAGAAGCAAACGTATCCTTTCCTTTAAGATTAGGTTAATAAATAAAAGGACTTCGAGGTATTTTATTCGTTTCAAGTAAAAAGATATCTAAATACTTTATTATATTTGCATTTAATTTCATTGGGGCATGCAATTGTGAGTAAGCTGAATGATTTAAAATTTCTTGCGAGATTTAAGGTCTGTACTCTTCCCATTAATTTATAATATTGAATTCTTTTAGGAGGGTTTTCCTGATCTGAAACGATTAGTAAGGCTTTCTACCTGATACTTAAATAACATGGCAAAAGAAGAACAAGATAAGATATTAGATGAGGTAACGCAAAGCGATTACAAATATGGCTTTGTTACCGATATTGAAAATGATGATATAGGCAAAGGTCTTAGCGAAGATGTAATTCGTTTGATTTCGTCGAAAAAGAATGAGCCTGAATTTATGCTTGAGTATAGATTGAAAGCATATCGTCATTGGTTAACTATGAAGATGCCCGAATGGGCCTATTTAAAGATTCCACCAATTGATTATCAGGATATTATCTACTATTCTGCGCCAGTACAAAAGGCGAAATTGGAAAGTATGGATGATGTGGATCCGGAAATTCGCGCCACTTTCGATAAGTTGGGGATTCCTTTGGATGAACAAAAACTTTTGTCGAATGTTGCAGTAGATGTGGTGATGGACTCATCATCAGTAAAAACTACATTTAAGCAAGCTTTGGCCGAAAAAGGAGTTATTTTCTGCTCATTTAGCGATGCAGTTCAGGAACATCCCGATTTAATTCAGGAATACATGGGAACGGTAGTTCCTATTCAGGATAACTTTTTTGCCGCTCTTAACTCTGCAGTGTTTTCTGATGGATCATTTGTATACATTCCTAAAGGAGTACGTTGTCCAATGGAGCTGTCAACCTATTTCCGTATCAATGCCGAAAATACCGGTCAGTTCGAGCGTACATTAATTGTATGTGAAGATGATAGTTACGTGAGTTATCTGGAAGGATGTACCGCACCAATGCGTGATGAAAATCAGTTGCATGCAGCTATTGTCGAAATTATTGTGAAGGATAATGCAGAGGTGAAATACTCTACGGTTCAAAACTGGTATCCGGGCAATAAAGATGGAGTAGGCGGTATTTACAATTTTGTAACCAAACGTGGTATTTGCGAAGGTAAAAATGCAAAGTTGATGTGGGCTCAGGTGGAGACCGGATCGGCAGTAACCTGGAAATACCCATCTACAATATTAAAAGGGGATGGCTCGTCAAGCGAATTTTATTCGGTAGCTGTAACTAATCATCATCAGCAAGCGGATACCGGATCAAAAATGATTCACATTGGTAACAATACCAAAAGTACGATCATATCAAAAGGAATATCAGCAGGAAAAAGCAGCAACTCTTACCGGGGAATGGTTAAGGTAACCAAGAACTGTGAAGGAGCTCGTAACTTTTCTCAATGCGATTCGTTACTCTTAGGAGACAAATGTGGAGCACACACATTCCCTTATCTCGAAATTGGCAATAAATCGGCTAAAGTTGAGCACGAAGCTACCACCTCTAAAATTGGTGAAGATCAAATTTTCTATTGCAATCAGCGAGGTATTTCTACCGAGGATGCCATTGGTTTAATTGTAAACGGTTATGCCAAAGAGGTAATCAATAAAATGCCTATGGAATTTGCTGTTGAAGCTCAAAAGCTCTTGGCAATTAGTTTAGAAGGATCTGTAGGGTAATAAAAATTAGAAAGACCAGTCAGGTTTAAAAACTGACGGAATTAAATTAAATGTAAATAGCCTTAATCAATTGGTTAATGGCAAAAAGCTAGATATAGATGTTAAGCATTAAAAATTTACACGTTTCCATTGATGGAAAGGAAATCTTAAAAGGAATTAATCTGGAGGTTAAACCAGGAGAAGTTCATGCTATCATGGGACCTAATGGTGCTGGTAAAAGTACTTTAGCGGCAGTATTAGCAGGAAGAGATTTGTATGAAGTAACCGAAGGTGAAATTACCTTTCAAGGAAAAAACATTTTGGAAATGACACCGGAAGATCGTGCTAAAGAAGGCATCTTCTTAGGTTTTCAGTATCCGATAGAAATTCCTGGAGTTTCAACCGTTAATTTCATGAAGACTGCTGTTAACGAACATCGTAAGCACAAAGGTTTGGATCCATTAACGGCTTCGGATTTTTTAAAGCTGATGCGCGATAAAAAAAACTTAGTTGAAATCGATTCAAAATTGACAAATCGTTCCGTAAACGAAGGATTTTCAGGTGGAGAAAAGAAGAAGAATGAGATTTTTCAAATGGCTATGTTGGAACCTAAATTGGCTGTTTTAGACGAAACCGATTCAGGCTTGGATATTGATGCTCTTCGTGTTGTAGCGAATGGGGTGAATAAATTGAAAACTGCCGACAACTCAACAATCGTGATTACTCACTACCAACGTTTATTAGATTACATCATTCCTGATGTTGTTCATGTTTTGTTTGACGGTCGAATCGTAAAAACTGCTGGTAAAGAGCTTGCTCTTGAACTGGAAGCAAAAGGATACGACTGGATTAAGGAAGAAAACGGAAAATAGTCGATAGTGTCGAGATAAAAGAGAGATGATCTCTAATTTAAATCTCATCCCGATAATTATCGGGACTAATATCTAAAAAAACATGGCCGATATAAATACAATTAATAAGGATTTCGCTGATCTGTTCGAGCAAGGCAAAGAATTGCTTGTGAATGGTTCTTCTGATCATATGAATGAGACTCGTGAAAAAGCCTTCGTTCAGTTTCAGGAATTAGGCGTGCCTACTCGTGTCAACGAGAATTACAAATATACCAACCTGATACCCGCTTTCGATCATCCATACAATGTGAATCTTCGTTATATGGAAGTGGATGTTGATCTGAATGATATTTTTCAGTGCGATGTACCTGAGTTGGATACCAATATGGTATTGCTAACGAATGGTTGGTATTACGGAGAAAATAAAGAACTTACCGAATTGCCCAAAGGAGTTATCGTTTGTGGTGTTCAGGAAGCTGCGGTAAAATACCCCGATATATTTAATGCACATTACGGTAAATATGCCAAGCCCGATGAGGATGGCATCGTTGCATTAAATACCGCTTTGGCAAAAGATGGTTTATTCATTTATGTGCCAAAAGGTGTGGTGATCGAAAGGCCAATTCAGGTGGTGAACCTTTTGCGTTCCGATCGTGATTTAATGGCAACACAACGAAATTTATTTATAATTGAGGAAAATGCACAGGCTAAAATTATTGTTTGTGATCATACCTTAACACATCATAAATACTTGAGTAATTCAGTTACCGAAGTAAATGTAGCACCAAATGCAGTGTTCGATCTGTATACTTTACAAAATCAGCATTTAAATTCGGTAATCCTGAATTCTATATTTATCCGTCAGGATACAAATTCAAATGTATTGACCAATACCATTTCTCTTTACGGAGGAACCATTCGCAACAATCATCACGTATTGTTGGATGGCGAGCATTGCGAAAACAATACATATGGAATGTATTTGCTGGACAACAAACAGCATGTTGATAATTTCACATCAATTGATCATGCAAAACCGAATTGTTTAAGCAACGAGCATTTCAAAGGAGTAATGGATGGTGAAGCAACCGGAGCATTTGCAGGACGAATTAATGTTCGCCGTGATGCGCAAAAAACTTTGGCTTACCAATCAAATAATAATTTGTTATTGAGCGATGACGCTCAAATCTACACAAAGCCTCAGTTGATTATCGATGCCGACGATGTGAAGTGCAGTCACGGAGCCACAGTGGGGCAGATGGATGAAGATGCATTGTTTTACCTGCGTGCAAGAGGAATTGATGAAAAAGAAGCTCGTCAGATGTTGATGTTTGCTTTTGCTCACGAAATAATTGAAAAAATTAGAGTGGAGCCACTTAAAGATCGAATTGATGCTTTGGTTGATACAAGATTAAGAGGTGAAATATCAAAATGCAATACTTGCGCCATTGCCTGCAAAAATTAAATGCGTCGGATTTTGATCCGAAAATTGAAATGGCATTAACAGCGACCTGAGACAAAAAGAATAATGACCTTGGATATTAATAAAATACGTAATGATTTTCCCATTCTGAAGGAATTGATTCACGGTAAACCTCTTGTTTACTTCGATAATGCTGCAACTACGCAAAAACCTCGTCAGGTAATTGATAAGTTGATAGAGTATTATTACAAGTACAATTCAAATATTCACCGTGGAGTTCATTATCTGAGCAACAAATCCACCGATGGAAACGAGAATGCAAGAATAATTGTACAGAATTTCATCAATGCAAAGCATTCGCATGAAATAATTTTCACCAGTGGAGCAACCGAATCTGTAAATCTGGTTGCCAATTCGTTTGGCGATCGATACATTGCCGAAGGCGATGAGGTGATTGTATCCGAATTGGAGCATCACTCCAATATCGTTCCCTGGCAATTAATCTGCGAAAGAAAAAAGGCAGTCTTAAAAGTATTGCCTTTTAACGATCAAGGAGAATTGATGATTGATCAACTGGATGATTTAATTACCGATCGAACAAAAATCATTGCCGTTAATCACATCTCCAATTCATTAGGTACTGTAAATCCTATTCGTAAAATAATTGAGATTGCGCATGCTAAAAACGTTCGCGTTTTAGTCGATGCCGCTCAATCTGTTCAGCACAAAACAATCGACGTTCAGGAATTGGATGTGGATTTTCTCGTGTTTTCCGGACACAAAATTTACGGACCAACAGGAATTGGTGTTTTGTATGGCAAAGAAGAATTGCTTAATGAAATGCCACCCTGGAAAGGCGGAGGTGAAATGATACAGGAAGTTACTTTCAAGAAAACAACCTATAACGAACTGCCCTATAAATTTGAAGCAGGAACCCCAAATTATATCGATGCCATTGGTTTAGGAGCGGCAATTGAGTATGTTCAAAACATAGGAATCGAAAAAATTGATGCCTACGAACACGAATTGCTCGAATACGCAACCGAAAAACTTTTGTCAATCGAAGGTTTGAAAATATACGGAACTGCTGAGCTGAAAACATCAGTAATTTCATTTTTGGTCAAAGGAATTCATTTCTACGATATGGGAATGCTTCTCGATCAAATGGGAATCGCCGTAAGAACAGGTACACATTGCACCGAGCCAGTAATGCAGCATTTTGGCATCGACGGAACTGTACGGGCATCATTTTCCTTTTACAATACCAAAGAAGAAATTGATGTACTCTATAACGGCATTCTGAAAGTTTGCAAAATGTTTGCAGTAAAATAGGCCGCTTAGTAGATTTTCACAGATAGAAAATTATTGTAACTTTCGGCTGAAAAATTTTAATAATAAGATTTAGAGAGTTTTTAGTCTTACAGCTAATAACTCATATTTCATTTCTAAGTAATATGACAATAAACGAAATTCAGGAAGATATAATTGAAGAATTTGCAGGATTTGAAGATTGGATGGATAAATACGCCTATCTAATTGAATTAGGAACAGATCTTTCCGGTTTAGATGCAGAACATCAAACAGATTCAAATCTCATAAAAGGTTGTCAGTCAAAAGTGTGGTTCAATGCTTCACTCGAGAACGGAATTGTGAAATTACAAGCCGATAGCGATGCCATTATCGTAAAAGGAATTGCAGCACTATTGATTCGTGTTTTCAACAATCAAACCCCTGAGGATATAATGAATGCCGATTTAAAATTTATTGACGAAATCGGTTTAAAGCAACATTTATCTCCTACTCGCTCAAATGGATTAGTTTCCATGGTTAAACAAATAAAAATGTATGGAATTGCTTTCGATCATGTAAGCAAACAAACAAAATAAAATGGGAAAAAAGGAAACAGAAGCAATAATCATCGAGGTTTTAAAAACCATTTACGATCCCGAAATTCCAGTGAATATTTACGATCTGGGATTGATATATGAAGTGGATATGTATGAGGAAGATGAGGTGAAAATCACGATGACTCTTACAGCTCCAAACTGTCCAATGGCCGACCAAATTTTGGAAGAAGTGAATGAAAGAACAAAATCCTTACCGCAAATCGAAGATGTAACCGTTGTGTTAACCTTCGATCCACCTTGGGATAAAGAAATGATGACCGAAGAAGCAAAACTCGAATTGGGTTTTCTTTAAAGAATATAAGGACTGTTTTTGCAGTCCTTTTTTTTGTGCCCCTGCGCTTATACTCTAACTTGGGTTTAAATTAAATTAACTTTTGGCAAGGCACCTCTTTATGCAATTGATATAATAGTAAGGAGTAATCCATTAGTTATTCAAATTTTGTTTAGGGCATTTCCCTCGTTCCTCAGGTCGGGCTTTCCGTTTTTACTCCTCGCTCATTCTTCGCTG
This sequence comes from Labilibaculum antarcticum, assembly GCF_002356295.1. Classification (NCBI taxonomy): domain Bacteria; kingdom Pseudomonadati; phylum Bacteroidota; class Bacteroidia; order Marinilabiliales; family Marinifilaceae; genus Labilibaculum; species Labilibaculum antarcticum. The sequence goes on from NZ_AP018042.1 coordinate 2,646,971, forward strand.
TGGGGTAATCACTTCAATCCCTAATGCAAAATAATTCGTGTTTTCGCATTGTCTGTTATTTGGTGAAAGTCTTTGCGGATTTATAGTATGTTTTGTGTGAAGAGTTTTTTTACATTTTAGCCTGACAATGGTCTGGAACTTTAATGCGGGCATTGCCGATCGGCGCGATTCGGGAAAATTTAGTTGCCATGAAAAGCCATACAGCATTCGAGAGGCTTGATTCTTTTGCTTACTTTTCTCATCTAAGGAGAAAAGTAAGAGCCGTCCGGCTTAAGGACAAAGAAATTGAAAAGATACAATGTTCAAATTATAGAGAAACATATAATTTTAAGAATGTTATGCTTCGGCAATAATCAATTCTTCCATGCCAGACTCATATTTGATTCAAACTCTAAAAGAGATGTTTTATGAGATGAGTTTTTTTTTGTACTAGAATTAGTTGAAATTTTCATGCGAGTGTTGCCGATCGGGTGCGATTCGGGTGACATAGTAGCCATGAAAAGCCAAACAGCATCCGAGAGGCTTGATTCTTTTGCTTACTTTTCTCATTTAAGGAGTATTGAAAATCATGAATGCCTTAATTTGAAATTGTTTATGAATCAAAGTAAGAGCCGTCCGGCTTAAGGACAAAGAAATTGAAAGGTTACAATGTTCAAATTTTAGAGAAATAGACAATTTTAAGAATATCATGATATGATTCTTAATCTCAAACAACAACTTTATAAGAGGAGTATCGGGATTAATTTGGTATTATTAGAAAATGCAAAATGATTATCATACGTTTATCGTGAATTTCGGTAACAATCTTAATTTAGCACTATGAATCTCACCCTCACAGCAAAATCAAATCTCATAAAATCCAAGGCTCTCGAACTTGGTCTGGATCTTTGTGGAATCGCAAAGGCTGATTTTTTGGAAGATGAAAAGGAGAATTTTCAATCCTGGTTAGATAAGGAGTATCATGGAGAAATGGCGTATATGGCCAATAATATCGAAAAACGATTAGATCCTCGTTTATTGGTTGAAAATACAAAGTCCATTGTTGTTGTGGGTCTAAACTATTTTCCAAAGCAGCAGCAAGAAGATCCCGAAGCACCCGTAATTGCGAAATATGCCTACGGAAAAGATTATCACTTCGTACTAAAGGATCGATTGAATCAACTTTTAGAATACATCAATACTGAAATTGGTGAAGTTTCTGGCCGCGCATTTGTCGATTCGGCTCCAATCCTGGAACATGCCTGGGCAAAAAAAGCCGGTTTAGGCTGGATCGGGAAAAATTCACTACTTCTCAATCGTAAAATAGGATCATTTCTTTTCCTGGGCGAATTGCTCATCGATATGGAATTGGAATATGAGGAAGAAAAATATCAGGATTTTTGCGGAGGATGCAGTAAATGCATTCGGGCCTGTCCAACTGGAGCAATTACCGAACCTTATGTCGTAAATGGCAGCAAATGCATTTCCTATTTCACCATCGAGCTCAAAGGTGAAATCCCCGAAGAAATGAAGGGTAAATTCGAAAATCGTGCATTTGGTTGTGATATTTGTCAGGATGTTTGTCCCTGGAACCGTATGGCAAAAGCTCATTCCGTTCCAGAATTTGAACCGAATCCAGATCTGCTTTCCTTGTCAAAAGCAGAATGGGAACAAATGGAGGCTCATAAATTTGGTGAGATCTTCAAAAATTCGGCTGTCAAGCGCACAAAGTTCAAAGGCTTAAAACGCAATCTCGATTTTATCACCGAAAATAATGATGAAAATACCTAAGGAATCACTGATACCCTTTAATCCGAGCAAGAGAACTGTTACGAAACTGGTAAGCAATGCCAAGGAATGCACGATCACCTGTAAGGAAGAGAAGAGAACCCTTAATACACGGAAGGGAACGTGAAAGGAACGGATGAGAACGCTTAAGGAATAGAGGGGAACATGAAAGGAATGGGTGAGGACGCTTAAGGAATCCATGGGAACAATCAAGCAGCAAGAGAACGTTGAATTAGCCTTATAATTTTGTTACATTTATTACTTTGATAAAATAACGAAAACAAATCTCTCAATGGAGCATTATATTTATCATGTAAATCCCGATAAGGAAAGCAAGTTGTTTTTTCAGCTCTGGCAACCATCTGCTAAACCCAAAGCCGTAATTTGTTTGGTGCATGGTATTGGCGAGCATTCTTCCAGGTATCACGAGTGGGCTGAATTATTTGTTGAAAAGAACATTGCAGTTGTAAGTTACGATCAGCGAGGTCATGGTTTGTCCGATGGAAAAAGAGGAGTCATTCCATCTTACGAAATACTAATGGATGATATTGATTTCGCTCTTAAGGAAGTGAAAAAGCATTTTGAAGATACCCCATGCTTTCTATACGGTCATAGCATGGGCGGAGGAGAGGTTTTAAATCATTTAATTACCCGAAAGTCAAATTATTTGGGCGTTATTTCCACTTCACCATGGATTGTTACGCAAGAGGCACCACCTAAAATTGTAATTCCTTTTCTTCGAACGCTGTCAAATTTATTTCCGTACATTAGTATTAAAACTAGTTTCGATGCTAAACGGCTATCACATATCGAGCAGGTTTGTATCAAATATAATGAAGATGAATTAATTCATCATATGGTTTCTTTTCGATTATTTATTGATGCATATGATGCCGGTTACAGAGTTTTGAAGAATCCGGATAAAGTAAAAAAACCATTATTATTGCTTCATGGGACGGATGATCAGATTACAGATCCCAATGCAAGTAAGACTTTTTCTGAGGGTGTTGTAAATAGGTGTACCTATATTCAATACAATAAAGCTTATCATGAATTGCACAATGAATTCTGTCGTCTGGATGTTTTTGTTGATATTATTAATTGGATAGAAACTCAATTAGCTGAGAATAAATAATTTTTTAGGATATGGAAAATTTCAGAACTGAGGTAAAGATTCCCGAATCGAAAGATAAGTTTACCTACAATTCAAAAGCAATCGTGCTGGGTTCTTGTTTTACTGAAAATATTGGTGAGCAATTAGCCAAATATAAATTTGATGTTAATATTAATCCGTTTGGCGTAATATATAATCCTATAAGTGTTGGTAATAGTTTAAAAATACTAATCGATAATAAGAAATTCTCCGAAGAAGATCTAAATTTCGCAAATGATATGTGGTTTAGCTTTTCTCATCACGGACGATTTTCAAATGTCGATGTGAACGAATGTTTAGATGCTATCAATACCGAAATTAAAAAATCATCATTAGATCTGGCAAATTCTGACGTTCTATACATTACATTCGGAACTTCCTGGGTTTTTGAATTGATCGATTCCGGCGTTATTGTTTCCAATTGCCACAAATTACCAGCTCAAGAATTTAATCGATACCGATTAGATGTTGATGAAATTGTAAAGTTTTATAAAGAATTGATTGTTTCATTATCAATTTTTAATCCAAACTTGAAAATCGTATTTACAGTAAGCCCAATTCGACATTGGAAGGATGGTGCTCATGGAAATCAGCTTAGTAAGGCAACTTTACTCTTGGCTGTTGAGCAGTTAGTAGATCTTTTCGATCAGGTATCTTACTTTCCTTCCTATGAAATAGTAATGGATGAGTTAAGGGATTACCGATTTTATGGCGAAGACATGCTACATATGAATTCAACTTCGATAAATTACATTTGGAGTCGTTTTGTAGAAACATATATAGAGAAAGATACGCTTGTAGTTATGAAACGGGTTGCTAAAATTGTTTCTGCAGCTAGTCACAGACCTTTTAATCCTGACACAGTAAGTCATCAGCAGTTTATTACTAGCACTTTAAGTGATATCGAGAAATTGGAGAATCAATATCCCAATATTGTCTTCGATAAAGAAAAGTCACTTTTATTAAAAAATCTGCACCTTTAGTCTGGACATTCTCGTTTAGATTTTGTAATTTGTTTCTCCCTTTCAGAATAAAATAGCGTCTGATTATCAGGCAGCTATTCCTTTTTGTGAAAATAGTTTCAAAAAGCATTTGGAAGTGGGGAAAATAATCGTTTATCTTTGCACCGCTTTCAACGGAAGGTGTGCAACGGTTTAGGTGTTTTGAAGAGTGATTTTTAGTTCACAAAAACCGGAGTTTATTTTTTTTGAAATTTTTTTGCTTTGGGATTAGGATATGTTGATTTAAATCGATTATCTTTGCACCCGCTTTAAGAGTTAACGAACTCACTGAGCCACTAGGAAACAAAGGGTTTGAGAGTGAAATTAGCTTGAAAATAAAAGTGAAAAAAGATTTGCAGTTGTAGGATTTAATTCCTTATATTTGCACTCGCTTTTAGAGACAGTAACGACTGTCTTTTTAGAAATGAAATTTTAGAACAGAGACGGACAGCTTCGGCTGAAACTTTCGACACAAGTTCTTTGAAAATATTGAAAACAACAAGTTAGGTAAATACAAGAATAAAACCTTGTCAATAAAAATTACGATAACTTCAATACATCCATGAGCAGAATTATAATAAAAGTTTTTTTACAACGAAGAGTTTGATCCTGGCTCAGGATGAACGCTAGCGACAGGCCTAACACATGCAAGTCGAGGGGTATAAGTAGCTTGCTACTTAGAGACCGGCGCACGGGTGAGTAACGCGTATGCAACCTACCTTTTACTGGGGAATAGCCCAAAGAAATTTGGATTAATACCGCATAATATATTTGAATCGCATGGTTTAAATATTAAATCTTCGGAGGTAAAAGATGGGCATGCGTAGCATTAGTTTGTTGGTGAGGTAACGGCTCACCAAGACTATGATGCTTAGGGGGTCTGAGAGGATAGTCCCCCACACTGGTACTGAGACACGGACCAGACTCCTACGGGAGGCAGCAGTGAGGAATATTGGTCAATGGGCGCAAGCCTGAACCAGCCATGTCGCGTGCAGGATGACGGCCCTATGGGTTGTAAACTGCTTTTTTACAGGAATAAACTTTGCTACGTGTAGTGAACTGAAGGTACTGTAAGAATAAGGATCGGCTAACTCCGTGCCAGCAGCCGCGGTAATACGGAGGATCCAAGCGTTATCCGGATTTATTGGGTTTAAAGGGTCCGTAGGCGGGCTTTTAAGTCAGTGGTGAAATCCCAGAGCTCAACTCTGGAACTGCCATTGATACTGAAAGTCTTGAATTTAGTTGAGGTGGGCGGAATACGTTATGTAGCGGTGAAATGCATAGATATAACGTAGAACACCGATTGCGAAGGCAGCTCACTAAACTAACATTGACGCTGATGGACGAAAGCGTGGGGAGCGAACAGGATTAGATACCCTGGTAGTCCACGCCGTAAACGATGATTACTCGTTGTGCACAATACACCGTGCGTGACTGAGCGAAAGCATTAAGTAATCCACCTGGGGAGTACGTTCGCAAGAATGAAACTCAAAGGAATTGACGGGGGCCCGCACAAGCGGAGGAACATGTGGTTTAATTCGATGATACGCGAGGAACCTTACCTGGACTTAAATGTAGATTGACCGGCTTAGAAATAGGTCTTCTCTTCGGAGCAATTTACAAGGTGCTGCATGGTTGTCGTCAGCTCGTGCCGTGAGGTGTCGGGTTAAGTCCCATAACGAGCGCAACCCCTATCGTTAGTTGCTAACAGGTTAAGCTGAGGACTCTAGCGAGACTGCCACCGTAAGGTGAGAGGAAGGTGGGGATGACGTCAAATCAGCACGGCCCTTACGTCCAGGGCTACACACGTGTTACAATGGCCAGTACAAAGGGCTGCTACCAGGTGACTGGATGCTAATCTCTAAAGCTGGTCTCAGTTCGGATCGGAGTCTGCAACTCGACTCCGTGAAGTTGGATTCGCTAGTAATCGTAGATCAGCAACGCTACGGTGAATACGTTCCCGGGCCTTGTACACACCGCCCGTCAAGCCATGGAAGCCGAGGGGACCTGAAGTACGTAACCGCAAGGAGCGTCCTAGGGTAAAATTGGTAACTGGGGCTAAGTCGTAACAAGGTAGCCGTACCGGAAGGTGTGGCTGGAACACCTCCTTTCTAGAGATTGGAAGTATTGTATATAGATATTGTAATTCAGATAATGGTTTTATCTGTATTTCCTAACTGACTGTTTTCATTAATTTATTTATACCATAACCCATAGCGTTAGGGTGTTTTCACCGCTAAGCTGATAGGTATTTAGTCCTGTAGCTCAGTTGGTTAGAGCACTACACTGATAATGTAGGGGTCCGCAGTTCAAATCTGCGCAGGACTACTATTTAATTGGTAATTATAAATTAATAATTGGTAATATTTTATTATTAATTGTTAATTATTCATTATTAATTGAAGTGAAACGATATGGGGGATTAGCTCAGTTGGCTAGAGCGCCTGCCTTGCACGCAGGAGGTCATCGGTTCGACTCCGATATTCTCCACACAAATACTATGGTGTATTTAAAGTTCTTTGACATATTGAAACAAAATTAAAGTAGAAGTAACAAGTAAAGAGACATAGATGAATTTCGGTAACGAGATTTATTTTTGTTAACACAATAAGAAGTAATTAAGAGCGTATGGCGGATGCCTTGGCTCTCAGAGGCGATGAAGGACGTGATAAGCTGCGATAAGTCATGGAGAGGTGCAAATAACCTTTGACCCGTGAATTTCCGAATGGGGCAACCCATCTATTTATAGATATCCCGCAAGGGAAGCAAACCCGGAGAACTGAAACATCTAAGTACCCGGAGGAGAAGAAAACAAAAGTGATTCCCCTAGTAGTGGCGATCGAACGGGGATCAGCCCAAACCTATATTGTTTCGGCAATGTAGGGGTTGTAGGACTGCGATATGAGAAGTGGCGTGAAGTGGAATTGTTTGGAAAGACAAATCACAGAGGGTGATAATCCCGTACACGAAAGCAAAATGAATCTAGCAGTATCCTGAGTAGCGCGGAACACGAGAAATTCTGTGTGAATCTGCCGGGACCATCCGGTAAGGCTAAATACTCCTGAGAGACCGATAGTGAACAAGTACCGTGAGGGAAAGGTGAAAAGCACCTCGAATAGAGGAGTGAAATAGTACCTGAAACCATACGCTTACAAGCGGTCGGAGCACTTTAGGGTGTGACGGCGTGCCTTTTGCATAATGAGCCTACGAGTTACTCCTCACTAGCGAGATTAAGCACTTCAGGTGCGTAGTCGAAGCGAAAGCGAGTCTGAATAGGGCGTAAAGTTAGTGGGGGTAGACGCGAAACTTGGTGATCTACCCATGGTCAGGCTGAAGCTCTGTTAATCCAGAGTGGAGGGCCCAACCCGTTGACGTTGAAAAGTCTTGGGATGAACTGTGGGTAGGGGTGAAAGGCCAATCAAACTGAGAAATAGCTCGTACTCCCCGAAATGCATTTAGGTGCAGCGTCAGAGTCGAGAGTTATAGAGGTAGAGCTACTGATTGGATGCGAGGGCTTCACCGCCTATCAAATCCAGACAAACTCCGAATGCTATAACTTATATCTGGCAGTGAGCCCATGGGTGCTAAGGTCCATGGACGAGAGGGAAAGAACCCAGACCATCAGCTAAGGTCCCCAAATGTATGTTAAGTTGAACTAACGAGGTGAGATTGCATTGACAGCTAGGATGTTGGCTTGGAAGCAGCCATTCATTTAAAGAGTGCGTAACAGCTCACTAGTCGAGCGATCTTGCATGGATGATAATCGGGCATAAAACATACTACCGAAGCTATGGATTTAGAATTTATTCTAACTGGTAGGGGAGCATTCTAGCGGCGCAGAAGCAGTGTGGTAATGCATTGTGGAGCTTCTAGAAAAGCAAATGTAGGCATAAGTAACGATAATGCGGGTGAGAAACCCGCACGCCAATAGACTAAGGTTTCCTGATCAACGCTAATCGGATCAGGGTTAGTCGGGACCTAAGGGGTAGCCGAAGGGCGAACTCGATGGACAACAGGTTAATATTCCTGTACCGGCGCCAACTGCGATGGGGTGACGAAGAGATGAAAGCACCGCGAACTGACGGAATAGTTCGTTGAAGACCGTACGTGATGAGAGATGTAGGCAAATCCGCATCTTGAGCTGAAAGTCGATAGTACTGCAATGCTACGGCAGCGCAGATAGTGTGCCTAATTTTACTTCCAAGAAAAACCTCTAAGCTTCAGGTTGGTGCTGCTCGTACCTCAAACCGACACAGGTAGTCAAGTAGAGTATACTAAGGCGCTCGAGTGATTCATGGCTAAGGAACTCGGCAAAATAGTCCTGTAACTTCGGGAGAAAGGACGCTCTCAGCGATGAGAGCCGCAGTGAAATGGCCCAGGCGACTGTTTATCAAAAACACATGGCTTTGCAAAAACGAAAGTTGAAGTATAAGGCCTGACACCTGCCCGGTGCTGGAAGGTTAAGTGGAGATGTTAGTTTCGGCGAAGCATTGAAATGAAGCCCCAGTAAACGGCGGCCGTAACTATAACGGTCCTAAGGTAGCGAAATTCCTTGTCGGGTAAGTTCCGACCTGCACGAATGGTGTAACGATCTGGGCACTGTCTCAGCCATGAGCTCGGTGAAATTGTAGTATCGGTGAAGATGCCGATTACCCGCAACGGGACGGAAAGACCCCGTGCACCTTTACTGCAGCTTCACATTGATTTTGGGTAAGTAATGTGTAGGATAGGACGGAGACTACGAAGCGGCCTCGCTAGGGGTTGTGGAGTCAACCTTGAAATACGTCCCTTTGCTTATCTGGAGTCTAACGTCTAACGACGGACAGTGTGTGGTGGGTAGTTTGACTGGGGTGGTCGCCTCCAAAAGAGTAACGGAGGCTTCTAAAGGTACCCTCAACACGTTTGGTAATCGTGTGTAGAGTGCAATGGCACAAGGGTGCTTGACTGTGAGACAGACAAGTCGATCAGGTACGAAAGTAGAGCATAGTGATCCGGTGGTTCCGTATGGAAGGGCCATCGCTCAAAGGATAAAAGGTACGCCGGGGATAACAGGCTGATCGCTCCCAAGAGCTCATATCGACGGAGCGGTTTGGCACCTCGATGTCGGCTCGTCACATCCTGGGGCTGGAGAAGGTCCCAAGGGTTGGGCTGTTCGCCCATTAAAGTGGCACGCGAGCTGGGTTCAGAACGTCGTGAGACAGTTCGGTCCCTATCTGTTGTGGGCGTTGGAAATTTGAGAGGATCTGACTCTAGTACGAGAGGACCGGGTTGGACGAACCTCTAGTGCATCTGTTGTGGCGCCAGCTGCATTGCAGAGTAGCTACGTTCGGAAGGGATAAGTGCTGAAAGCATCTAAGCACGAAGCCTACCTCAAGATGAGATTTCCTTTAAGGGTCGTTGGAGACTACGACGTTGATAGGTTGCAGGTGTAAAGGTGGTGACACCAAAGCCGAGCAATACTAATTACCCTAATACTTCTGAGTGCGGGGTTCATCATTGAATCTTTTCAATGTTATTTTTGCTTTAATTTTTCGATATGTCTATGATATTATCTTGAGGGCTATGGTCCAATATAGATTAATGATTTTAGGTGTCTATTGCATCGGGGTTCCACCTCTTCCCATTCCGAACAGAGAAGTTAAGCCCGATTGCGCCGATGGTACTGCCGACTGGTGGGAGAGTAGGTCGACGCCAACTTTTAAAGAGTCTTATTCCAACTAGGAGTAAGACTCTTTTTTTTTATGATTTTATCTTGTGAAGGATTATTCTTTTACAATCAAAAATATTTGAATCCATACTGGCTTAAGGTCAAATTGGATTAAACGATTTTAGGTGTCTATTGCATCGGGGTTCCACCTCTTCCCATTCCGAACAGAGAAGTTAAGCCCGATTGCGCCGATGGTACTGCCGACTGGTGGGAGAGTAGGTCGACGCCAACTTTTAAAGAGTCTTATTCCAACTAGGAGTAAGACTCTTTTTTTATGATTTTATCTTGTGAAGGATTATTCTTTTACAATCAAAAATATTTGAATCCATACTGGCTTAAGGTCAAATTGGATTAAACGATTTTAGGTGTCTATTGCATCGGGGTTCCACCTCTTCCCATTCCGAACAGAGAAGTTAAGCCCGATTGCGCCGATGGTACTGCCGATTGGTGGGAGAGTAGGTCGACGCCAACTTTTAAAGAGTCTTATTCCAAGCGGAGTAAGACTCTTTTTTTTATGCACTAAAATTAAAACGAATTTGATTTGTTGACGATATTGATACGAAACGATAGGATTTGAATGTGTTAATTAGGATTGAAATCTGACTGTTTTTTAATATTATTTCTCAGATCTGGGAAGTTATGTTGTTTTGATAGTAATGTTCAGAAATTTGGAATGAGAGAATTGGTCTAACAACTTCTTAAAGAATCTTCTTAAAAACTTTATTTGAGTTAAACTCCGTTCGATAATCGAAAATATTACATCGATACCAACTCAAACTTGACCTGGATCAAACTAAATAGGATTTTTATTGTGGTACTATTTGATCACTTCTCTTTTTTAACCGAAAAATCATGCCATTAACGATCATGTGTTGCTTCGAGTGTCAACCTAATAAACACAAAAGGAGTCAATTTCTATTAGCATCCTCTTTTACAATTATAAAACCCGTAAGTTATCCTTCCCAATCTTCCATAGAAAATAGTTCGTTACAATAGCTTTAAAGATCAAATAGGATTTAAAGGTATTTGTACCCACGCGCTTTCCTTTCCTTGTTTTATCATTCCCAGGTAGACCATTAAGGACAAATAATTCCTAATTGATGTCTCTTTAATTAAGTTGATGTTTGATTTTATTCTGTCCATTCCCAATTACCAGTTATAAAAACAGGTAATTGGTCGGGCTATTCGCTAAATCTTTTATCTCGTACCTCGGTAAAAGGATATCGCTTCTATCCCTAATGGATGCTGTTTTGTATTGTTAGCCACTAGTGTTTTCCTGGCTATCATTAGTGAATGTTTCCTTTTCTGAGTTTATTTTCAAAATATGCCATCAGGTTACCAGATAGTTAAGCGAATGTTTCCAAATAGTTTCAAAAAGCATTTGGAAGTGGGGAAAATAATCGTTTATCTTTGCACCGCTTTCAACGGAAGGTGTGCAAGGGTTTGAGTGATTTGAGGAGTAATTTTTATCTCACAAAAACCGGAGTTTATTTTTTTTGAAATTTTTTTGCTTTGGGATTAGGATATGTTGATTTAAATCGATTATCTTTGCACCCGCTTTAAGAGTTAACGAACTCACTGAGCCACTAGGAAACAAAGGGTTTGAGAGTGAAATTAGCTTGAAAATAAAAGTGAAAAAAGATTTGCAGTTGTAGGATTTAATTCCTTATATTTGCACTCGCTTTTAGAGACAGTAACGACTGTCTTTTTAGAAATGAAATTTTAGAACAGAGACGGACAGCTTCGGCTGAAACTTTCGACACAAGTTCTTTGAAAATATTGAAAACAACAAGTTAGGTAAATACAAGAATAAAACCTTGTCAATAAAAATTACGATAACTTCAATACATCCATGAGCAGAATTATAATAAAAGTTTTTTTACAACGAAGAGTTTGATCCTGGCTCAGGATGAACGCTAGCGACAGGCCTAACACATGCAAGTCGAGGGGTATAAGTAGCTTGCTACTTAGAGACCGGCGCACGGGTGAGTAACGCGTATGCAACCTACCTTTTACTGGGGAATAGCCCAAAGAAATTTGGATTAATACCGCATAATATATTTGAATCGCATGGTTTAAATATTAAATCTTCGGAGGTAAAAGATGGGCATGCGTAGCATTAGTTTGTTGGTGAGGTAACGGCTCACCAAGACTATGATGCTTAGGGGGTCTGAGAGGATAGTCCCCCACACTGGTACTGAGACACGGACCAGACTCCTACGGGAGGCAGCAGTGAGGAATATTGGTCAATGGGCGCAAGCCTGAACCAGCCATGTCGCGTGCAGGATGACGGCCCTATGGGTTGTAAACTGCTTTTTTACAGGAATAAACTTTGCTACGTGTAGTGAACTGAAGGTACTGTAAGAATAAGGATCGGCTAACTCCGTGCCAGCAGCCGCGGTAATACGGAGGATCCAAGCGTTATCCGGATTTATTGGGTTTAAAGGGTCCGTAGGCGGGCTTTTAAGTCAGTGGTGAAATCCCAGAGCTCAACTCTGGAACTGCCATTGATACTGAAAGTCTTGAATTTAGTTGAGGTGGGCGGAATACGTTATGTAGCGGTGAAATGCATAGATATAACGTAGAACACCGATTGCGAAGGCAGCTCACTAAACTAACATTGACGCTGATGGACGAAAGCGTGGGGAGCGAACAGGATTAGATACCCTGGTAGTCCACGCCGTAAACGATGATTACTCGTTGTGCACAATACACCGTGCGTGACTGAGCGAAAGCATTAAGTAATCCACCTGGGGAGTACGTTCGCAAGAATGAAACTCAAAGGAATTGACGGGGGCCCGCACAAGCGGAGGAACATGTGGTTTAATTCGATGATACGCGAGGAACCTTACCTGGACTTAAATGTAGATTGACCGGCTTAGAAATAGGTCTTCTCTTCGGAGCAATTTACAAGGTGCTGCATGGTTGTCGTCAGCTCGTGCCGTGAGGTGTCGGGTTAAGTCCCATAACGAGCGCAACCCCTATCGTTAGTTGCTAACAGGTTAAGCTGAGGACTCTAGCGAGACTGCCACCGTAAGGTGAGAGGAAGGTGGGGATGACGTCAAATCAGCACGGCCCTTACGTCCAGGGCTACACACGTGTTACAATGGCCAGTACAAAGGGCTGCTACCAGGTGACTGGATGCTAATCTCTAAAGCTGGTCTCAGTTCGGATCGGAGTCTGCAACTCGACTCCGTGAAGTTGGATTCGCTAGTAATCGTAGATCAGCAACGCTACGGTGAATACGTTCCCGGGCCTTGTACACACCGCCCGTCAAGCCATGGAAGCCGAGGGGACCTGAAGTACGTAACCGCAAGGAGCGTCCTAGGGTAAAATTGGTAACTGGGGCTAAGTCGTAACAAGGTAGCCGTACCGGAAGGTGTGGCTGGAACACCTCCTTTCTAGAGATTGGAAGTATTGTATATAGATATTGTAATTCAGATAATGGTTTTATCTGTATTTCCTAACTGACTGTTTTCATTAATTTATTTATACCATAACCCATAGCGTTAGGGTGTTTTCACCGCTAAGCTGATAGGTATTTAGTCCTGTAGCTCAGTTGGTTAGAGCACTACACTGATAATGTAGGGGTCCGCAGTTCAAATCTGCGCAGGACTACTATTTAATTGGTAATTATAAATTAATAATTGGTAATATTTTATTATTAATTGTTAATTATTCATTATTAATTGAAGTGAAACGATATGGGGGATTAGCTCAGTTGGCTAGAGCGCCTGCCTTGCACGCAGGAGGTCATCGGTTCGACTCCGATATTCTCCACACAAATACTATGGTGTATTTAAAGTTCTTTGACATATTGAAACAAAATTAAAGTAGAAGTAACAAGTAAAGAGACATAGATGAATTTCGGTAACGAGATTTATTTTTGTTAACACAATAAGAAGTAATTAAGAGCGTATGGCGGATGCCTTGGCTCTCAGAGGCGATGAAGGACGTGATAAGCTGCGATAAGTCATGGAGAGGTGCAAATAACCTTTGACCCGTGAATTTCCGAATGGGGCAACCCATCTATTTATAGATATCCCGCAAGGGAAGCAAACCCGGAGAACTGAAACATCTAAGTACCCGGAGGAGAAGAAAACAAAAGTGATTCCCCTAGTAGTGGCGATCGAACGGGGATCAGCCCAAACCTATATTGTTTCGGCAATGTAGGGGTTGTAGGACTGCGATATGAGAAGTGGCGTGAAGTGGAATTGTTTGGAAAGACAAATCACAGAGGGTGATAATCCCGTACACGAAAGCAAAATGAATCTAGCAGTATCCTGAGTAGCGCGGAACACGAGAAATTCTGTGTGAATCTGCCGGGACCATCCGGTAAGGCTAAATACTCCTGAGAGACCGATAGTGAACAAGTACCGTGAGGGAAAGGTGAAAAGCACCTCGAATAGAGGAGTGAAATAGTACCTGAAACCATACGCTTACAAGCGGTCGGAGCACTTTAGGGTGTGACGGCGTGCCTTTTGCATAATGAGCCTACGAGTTACTCCTCACTAGCGAGATTAAGCACTTCAGGTGCGTAGTCGAAGCGAAAGCGAGTCTGAATAGGGCGTAAAGTTAGTGGGGGTAGACGCGAAACTTGGTGATCTACCCATGGTCAGGCTGAAGCTCTGTTAATCCAGAGTGGAGGGCCCAACCCGTTGACGTTGAAAAGTCTTGGGATGAACTGTGGGTAGGGGTGAAAGGCCAATCAAACTGAGAAATAGCTCGTACTCCCCGAAATGCATTTAGGTGCAGCGTCAGAGTCGAGAGTTATAGAGGTAGAGCTACTGATTGGATGCGAGGGCTTCACCGCCTATCAAATCCAGACAAACTCCGAATGCTATAACTTATATCTGGCAGTGAGCCCATGGGTGCTAAGGTCCATGGACGAGAGGGAAAGAACCCAGACCATCAGCTAAGGTCCCCAAATGTATGTTAAGTTGAACTAACGAGGTGAGATTGCATTGACAGCTAGGATGTTGGCTTGGAAGCAGCCATTCATTTAAAGAGTGCGTAACAGCTCACTAGTCGAGCGATCTTGCATGGATGATAATCGGGCATAAAACATACTACCGAAGCTATGGATTTAGAATTTATTCTAACTGGTAGGGGAGCATTCTAGCGGCGCAGAAGCAGTGTGGTAATGCATTGTGGAGCTTCTAGAAAAGCAAATGTAGGCATAAGTAACGATAATGCGGGTGAGAAACCCGCACGCCAATAGACTAAGGTTTCCTGATCAACGCTAATCGGATCAGGGTTAGTCGGGACCTAAGGGGTAGCCGAAGGGCGAACTCGATGGACAACAGGTTAATATTCCTGTACCGGCGCCAACTGCGATGGGGTGACGAAGAGATGAAAGCACCGCGAACTGACGGAATAGTTCGTTGAAGACCGTACGTGATGAGAGATGTAGGCAAATCCGCATCTTGAGCTGAAAGTCGATAGTACTGCAATGCTACGGCAGCGCAGATAGTGTGCCTAATTTTACTTCCAAGAAAAACCTCTAAGCTTCAGGTTGGTGCTGCTCGTACCTCAAACCGACACAGGTAGTCAAGTAGAGTATACTAAGGCGCTCGAGTGATTCATGGCTAAGGAACTCGGCAAAATAGTCCTGTAACTTCGGGAGAAAGGACGCTCTCAGCGATGAGAGCCGCAGTGAAATGGCCCAGGCGACTGTTTATCAAAAACACATGGCTTTGCAAAAACGAAAGTTGAAGTATAAGGCCTGACACCTGCCCGGTGCTGGAAGGTTAAGTGGAGATGTTAGTTTCGGCGAAGCATTGAAATGAAGCCCCAGTAAACGGCGGCCGTAACTATAACGGTCCTAAGGTAGCGAAATTCCTTGTCGGGTAAGTTCCGACCTGCACGAATGGTGTAACGATCTGGGCACTGTCTCAGCCATGAGCTCGGTGAAATTGTAGTATCGGTGAAGATGCCGATTACCCGCAACGGGACGGAAAGACCCCGTGCACCTTTACTGCAGCTTCACATTGATTTTGGGTAAGTAATGTGTAGGATAGGACGGAGACTACGAAGCGGCCTCGCTAGGGGTTGTGGAGTCAACCTTGAAATACGTCCCTTTGCTTATCTGGAGTCTAACGTCTAACGACGGACAGTGTGTGGTGGGTAGTTTGACTGGGGTGGTCGCCTCCAAAAGAGTAACGGAGGCTTCTAAAGGTACCCTCAACACGTTTGGTAATCGTGTGTAGAGTGCAATGGCACAAGGGTGCTTGACTGTGAGACAGACAAGTCGATCAGGTACGAAAGTAGAGCATAGTGATCCGGTGGTTCCGTATGGAAGGGCCATCGCTCAAAGGATAAAAGGTACGCCGGGGATAACAGGCTGATCGCTCCCAAGAGCTCATATCGACGGAGCGGTTTGGCACCTCGATGTCGGCTCGTCACATCCTGGGGCTGGAGAAGGTCCCAAGGGTTGGGCTGTTCGCCCATTAAAGTGGCACGCGAGCTGGGTTCAGAACGTCGTGAGACAGTTCGGTCCCTATCTGTTGTGGGCGTTGGAAATTTGAGAGGATCTGACTCTAGTACGAGAGGACCGGGTTGGACGAACCTCTAGTGCATCTGTTGTGGCGCCAGCTGCATTGCAGAGTAGCTACGTTCGGAAGGGATAAGTGCTGAAAGCATCTAAGCACGAAGCCTACCTCAAGATGAGATTTCCTTTAAGGGTCGTTGGAGACTACGACGTTGATAGGTTGCAGGTGTAAAGGTGGTGACACCAAAGCCGAGCAATACTAATTACCCTAATACTTCTGAGTGCGAGGTTCATCATTGAATCTTTTCAATGTTATTTTTGCTTTAATTTTTCGATATGTCTATGATATTATCTTGAGGGCTATGGTCCAATATAGATTAATGATTTTAGGTGTCTATTGCATCGGGGTTCCACCTCTTCCCATTCCGAACAGAGAAGTTAAGCCCGATTGCGCCGATGGTACTGCCGACTGGTGGGAGAGTAGGTCGACGCCAACTT
Organism: Labilibaculum antarcticum; assembly: GCF_002356295.1. Taxonomy (NCBI): domain Bacteria; kingdom Pseudomonadati; phylum Bacteroidota; class Bacteroidia; order Marinilabiliales; family Marinifilaceae; genus Labilibaculum; species Labilibaculum antarcticum. The sequence continues at coordinate 2,663,587 of NZ_AP018042.1, forward strand.
TTAAAGAGTCTTATTCCAACTAGGAGTAAGACTCTTTTTTGTTGTATCCTATATTTTATAAGATAACTTATGAAATCGGATCGATTACAATTCTATGTTAATACTAAATGTTTTTCTTTAACTCTTACTAAGGTTTTTTAACCTATATTTTAAGTCAATCCATTCAACTTAATAACAGTTTGTTTATCTTTGTTGGCTATGAAACAATTCTTTATACTTTTATCAGTTTTAACTTGTCTTTACTTGGAATCCTATTCTCAGGTATATATGGGTGGACCCGGTGATTCTCAAAGTGATCAGTTAGGGAATCGAAGTAAGAATAAAAAGGATGGTAACGAGCTAGACAGTTTGGGCTATAATGATGTCAAATCTGTAATTAAGAGCTGGAGACTTTCAGATTATTCGACCAGTAAGGAATTAATTGATTTGGATACACTATTAGGATTGCAACACAATTACAATCCAATATTTAAGAAAAGTATTTCTAATTCTTATTTGGGGAATTTAGGTTCTCCATATCAAACTAATATTTATAAAGATCGTTTAAGTTCTGAACAGTTTCTGTTTTTTTCTACATATAGGGCGTACATGCTTAAGCCGGAAGATGTTGTGTTTTTTAATACGACAACACCTTATACGAGTGTTTATTATGAGACAGGTGGGCCTAAAGGACAATCAGAAAACTTGTTAAAAGTATTACATACACAGAATATTAGTCCTAATTGGAATGTTGGTCTTAGTTATAATTTGATATCCAGTGATGGTCAATATCAAAATCAGAAAACTAAATTGTATGATTTCAGCTTTTTCTCAACTTATAAAAAGGAACGTTATGGTTTTGATTTTGTTCTGAATCAAAATCGTCTCAGCAACGAGGAGAATGGTGGGTTGAATGAGGATATTGATTTAACTGAGGGGAGCGAAGATTCGGAAAATTTGAAAGTTAATCTTGATGATGCCAAAAGCAAATTAACCAATTTCAACTTTTTTATGAACAATACTTATGGTATTGGTGAAGAAAGAGAAGTTGTTCAAGAGAAGGATACGTCTTATATTTATCCAATTGATTTAGTTTATAGTTTGAAGTATGAATCGGATAGTAGAAGGTTTCGTGAAGCAATATCGGAGGTTGATTCTTTCTACGTAAATTCCTATTACGATACTGAGAATACATTTGATAAAGTTGAGTATTCTAATGTGAAAAATACCTTTCAGATTGTTTTTAATGAAAATAAAAACAAATGGATTCGATTGGGAGCTAGATTTGGGATTATAAGTGATTTTGGCAAGTACAACTCTAGATTAATTACCAATGAAATTGCACTGAAGCAAAAGGATACAAAAGTTCACAATAATCAACTTCTTGCTAGTTTGTTTAGTACGGTAGGATCGTCGTTTAATTGGAATGTTACCGGAACATATGTATTTGAAGGGTATAATCAGAATGATTTTAATTTAAAATATGAATTAACAAAATGGATTGGCGATAAAGATTCAATTCAACATGGAGTTTCGGTAATTGCAAAATTGGATTCTAAAACACCTGATTTTTTGGTTTCTAAGTATTACGGCAATCACCAACAGTGGAATTCGAATTTTGATAAAATCAATGAATTAGAGCTTGGATTTGAATATTTTAATGAGAAAAGACATCTAAAAATTGGTGGGCAAATTAACCAAATTGACAATTATACCTATTTTGGATTGGATGCAACACCAAAACAAACAGGAAAAGGAATTACGGTTTTAACCGGATATTTAGAAAAAAGATTCAAATTAGGAAACTTTTATCTAAACCAAAAGTTAGTTGGTCAAAAAGTATCTGAGGATAGAATTTTGCCATTACCAACTTTTTCAATCTATAGTAATAACTATTATAAAAATACATTTTTTAGTGGTGCACTCGGTCTTCAAGTAGGATTTGCTGTACATTACAATACAGCATTTTATGCTCCTGATTATATGCCTTCCACAGGACAGTTCTTTTTGCAAAATCAAAAGGAAATTGGTGATTATCCTAAGGTTGACCTCTACTTTAACTTTCGAATTAAGCGAACACGTATCTTTGTTATGTATGAGCATATGAACTCATCAATTGGAAGTAAAAGTTATTTTGGGTCTCCTCACTATCCTCTCAATCCAGCCATGTTAAAATATGGACTAATATGGACATTTTACGATTAAGAATTTATTGAAATAGCCAAGAACAGGAATCAAATATTTCTAGGTTAGAGATCTGTTTTTTTCTAATTTCTCATAGGATAAGGAAAAAGTTATGTCTGGAATAAAATATTTAAAATTAATTATACCCTTAATTTTCATGATATTTCTTCAAACCTGTAATCAAAACCGTGAAAGGGTTCGGTTGCAAATTGAGGAAAAACCTGTTGTGGAATTAAAACACGTGAAGCTAAGAGGTGTTCTTCGTGTGGTAACGGATTATAATTCAACCAACTATTTCATATATAAAGGGCACGCCATGGGATTTCAATATGAAATGCTGGAGGCTCTTGCCGATCATTTGGGCGTTAAATTAGAATTGACAGTCAATAATGATCTAATATCTTCTTTTGCATCACTGGAACAGGGTGATGTTGACTTATTGGGAATGAATTTAGCTGTTACTCCTGATCGTATGGAGAAATTTAATTTTACGATTCCTCATAGTCAGTCACCACAAGTTGTAATTCAGAGACACCCATTGAAAGATTCTATCGGTTTTATTAGAACTTCAAACGATTTGGAAGGTAAACGCATTCAAGTTCAGGCAGGTTCTTCATTTGAGGAACATTTACTCAAACTATCTGGAGAAATGGCTTTACCTATTGATATAGTTGCTATTGAAAATGTGGAAATGGAAGAACTTATTGCGATGGTGGCCAACGGTGAGATTGACTATACAGTTGCTGATGAAAATGTAGCCTTGGTTAATTCGACCTATTATCCGAATGTCAATTTTAAAACTAGTGTCAGTGTTCCTCAAAATTTGGCATGGGCTCTGCGCAAGGGGGCAAATCATTTAACTCATGATATTAATATCTGGTTAATGGAATTCCAAAAGACAAAAAAATACAGAAGAATTTATCAAAGATATTTTGAAAGTAGCCGTATAGAGAAAATGATGCAAAGTGAATATTTTACTGTGAAAAGTGGTAAGATTTCGGATTACGACGATCTTTTAAAGGAGAAAGCTAAAATGATTGATTGGGATTGGAGATTACTAGCTGCTCTGATATCTCAGGAATCGAATTTTGATCCTAAAGCACAATCTTGGGTTGGTGCATTTGGTTTAATGCAATTGATGCCTGAAACAGCTTATCGTTATGATGTGGATTCTCTTTCATCAGCCATAGATAATGTGGATGCTGGAGTGAGACACTTGAAATATTTGAAGTATAAACTAAATAAGATTTTAACCGATAAGACTGATGAATTGAATTTTGTACTTGCATCTTATAATGTTGGTTTAGGACATGTATTAGATGCAAGACGTTTGGCAGTAAAAAATGGTAAAAATCCAGATCAGTGGAAAGGAAGTGTTGACTACTATTTATTGAATAAATCCAAGCCAGAGTTTTTTAATGATCCTGTTGTAAAGTACGGATACTGTCGTGGATCAGAACCTTATCAGTATGTAATTAAGATTTTAGAGCGTTATAATAATTATCAGAATATCGTTTTATTAAATTAATCCGGACCGTAGGAAAATCTCTCTTAACTCGGATAAAATCATTGCTGTCGCGCCCCATATTTTGTGTTCCTGGGCGGGAAAATACGGAGCATGAATTTTGAAACCATCCTTCTCAATAGTAAATTCGCCAATATTATCTTCTGCAAAAAGTTGAACAACAGGCATTTCAATAATTTCTTCAACTTCAAATTCGTTCAATGTGAAATCAGGTCTTTTTTCGCAATATCCGAGCACGGGTAAAACCATAAAATTACTTACAGGAATATAGAGTTCAGTCAAAAAACCTAAGATCTTTATTTTTTCACATTCAACACCAAGTTCCTCATTTGTTTCGCGAACTGCCGTTATGGTTCGGTTGGCATCACTTTCTTCATATTTTCCGCCTGGTAAACTTATTTGTCCACTATGATTTGTGTTTCCGGTGGTTCGTTTTATAAGGGGAAGGTGTAATTGACCATTTTTTAGATAAAAAAGAAGTAACACGCTGCTATCTCTGGCAATACTCGGATCACTGGTTTTTAAAGCATGTTCTCGTATTGACGGGGACATTAGGTTTTGAGCATCGAAGCCAGGTAGTCCATTATTTAGATCAGCATTTAAAATGCTGGTAAATTGCTCAAGGTCCATTATTGTTTCTAATATGCTCATAAAGACTTTTTTCTAATAGTACTCAAAGATAATAATAATGTTTCCCTCTGAATATAAAAAAAAATATTATTCTTTACTCAAGAGTAAAAATAAACTCCGGTTTTGTTCGGGTTTAAACTACTTTCTTAAGTTTTTAACAAACTGTTCTACTTCCGAAACCCCCATCTGATATACTAGATATCCATTGTATGGTTTTCTCTTAGTTGTTTCATTGTTAATTCAATCATCTTATTACGACTAGTCGTTTGACCAAGAGTCCAAGCTAATTTTATATCGGCAGCTGCGGGTAACAAATTAGCGAGTGGAACTATGTCTATTGATCGAAAATTGATTCCTGTAGCGCCTACTGAACCCGGCGTTTGGATAGTCATGAATACTTTACTTTTTTCTCTATTGCTCTTTTTAGGGTCGGATAAACAGGTTTGTTAACGTGTCCAAGCCTGCACATGAAACCAATTCTTTGATAATCTTCCTCCTTAGCTTGCTTGTGGGGAACATAGCCAATTTGCTTTTTGGTTAGGTGATAGTTTTTGTTGGGTGTGAATATACTATTCATTGGGTTCGTTTTAGTAACCCCAAAAAGCATCAATAATCTGTTGTTTAAGAAATGATTTAATTCAGTTTAGCTTCTTGTTTTAGCATCCTAAGTTTGGATATAAATGTAAATTTACGGAGTAAATGGCAATCTGATTTTAAAGCCTTTACGTTCAATATCAGCTCTTATTTTTTCGCCAATTGATTGTCCCCAAGACATTCCTGCCTGCATACTTTCGGTAGCTATTTTTGGTAATTTTTCAGCAATTCTTTTTCCTGCAACTGTTTGGTAAAAATCAATCATTGCCTTTATATCATCATGAGAAAGATTCTGTCTGTATATCGGAATAAGCATATTCATTAAATCATCAACGAATTCAACTTCGGCTTTAGCCCAATAGGTTTCAGGAACATTTGATTCATGTTTTTTTAGCTCAACAATCATCACTTTAATTGATTTTTGATAACTGGCTTGTTCTCCGTTAATTTGAAACAGGTATTTCAAATCTTTTTCGTAAGTGATGGAATCTTGCGTTGTAGAGGCGAATGTTGATGCCGAAAGAATTAGAAATAAAAACAATAGTATATTTTTCATAGATTTTACTTTTCTTATTTAGTTAATTGAAGATGATCTAGAATTTTAGAAACTAGGATTTTCCTTTTTGCAGCATCATTTGAATTTTTAATATCAATATTAATAGAGAAAAAATATACATTCCCCGCTCTTTCGAGATATCCTACATACCAGCCAATTTGATCGTCGATTCGCACAGCCCAGCCTGTTTTTGCTCTAATCGTATAATTAGCTGTTTGGTCAACTATCATTATTTTTTTTACAATTTCTTGATTTTTCTGTGAAAATGGAAGCTGGTTGAGATATAGTTTCTTCAAGAAATCGATTTGTTGATTGGGACTTATTCTAATGTCTCCTCTTAACCAGAAAACATCAATGCCTCCATTTATATTTTTGTTTCCGTAATTGGATGCTTCTACCCAATACTTCATTCTTTCTTCGCCAATTCTTCGAGCCAGTTCCTGATAAGCCCAAACAGTAGAATATTTTAATGCACTTTCCAGATTTTGATCCCTATTCCAATTGTCGTAGCTACGATCGATGCTATCCCATTTAATCATTTCGTTTTCATCTGTAATCACTTCAGTTTCCAAGGCAATCATCGAATTGATAATTTTGAATGTAGAAGCTGGTAGAAATGCAGAGTCTAATCGTTCCTCCTTAAAACTTAATTTAGCATCATTTCTTAAATCATAAATTGTAAAACAGCCTTTTATATTTTCTGATTTGAAAATACGTTCTAAATCGGAGGAGGAATATTTGTTCAAAATTGAATTTGGTTGCTTAGAACAAGCAAAAAGGACAAACAATAAAGAAAATGAAAGCAAGTTTTTCATGATAAACTAGTTTGCTGTTGATACAATGTCCTGTTTCTTGTAAATCATCCAAAACAATAGAATTCCGAGAGAACATAGTATTGTGGCAATAATTGATCCTTCCAAACCAAATTGTCCACCGGTAAGAATTTCATTCCCTTGAATGCTGTGCGAAATTAGCGAGGAGGAATTTGTTCCGCTAACTTCGAATCCGAAAATTGGACCCTGGAAAAAATTCCAGCTAAAATGAAGAGCTAAAGGGAACCATAGATTTTTCGTGAAAATATAGCCAATTCCCAAGAGTAATCCTGCAATGAAAATATTGGTCAGTCCTACAAGTGAAACGTTTGGATTCATTAGATGAATCGCCATAAATATAAGGGCGGATACAATTAAAGCTACATATCTGTTCATAGAATCCATAAAATTTCGAAGTAGATATCCTCTTACAAATATTTCCTCGTTTATTGAAACTAAAATAAATAGTAAGACTGACTGAGCTAATGCGATCAAATTAAAAGTAATGGAACCAAACGTTAAGTTTCCCGAAAAATATAGAATTAGACTTCCTACTCCCATCATAATAAAACCTGCAAATAATCCGTAAAGAATATCTTTTGTTCTCTTTTTAAAAGAAAAGCCTAGGTCAATTATTTTCTTTCGATCAATGAATCTTGTATAGATCCAAATGAGAAGAAAAGTGCCAATTGTTGAAAATACTTGAATTACTAAAAATCCAAGGCTAGAAATTTCTGATATATTTTTTAAGATCTCTAAAATATTGTCTTTTGAAATGACAGCCCAGATAAAGGCTCCGATGACTTGAAAAATCACACTTACGATCAGGAATGGAATGATAATTAGAAGTGCTCGAAGCCATCCTCTTTTAATTGCTGGCTCTTTGATTGTTGGGTTCATCAAAATGGGTTTTGGTTTGGGAGGGTAAAATTAACAAAATATTGATATTATGAAAGTAAATGAGATATATTGATTCGTTTATTTTGGCACAAAAAAAAGGTTGTCCTTAAAAGACAACCCATTATTTATTTGATTTAATACCTAAACTACGCCCTGAGCAATCATGGCATTCGCTACTTTTACAAATCCACCAATATTTGCGCCATTTACGTAATTCACAAATCCATTCGAAGATTTTCCATATTTAACACAAGCAGTATGGATATCCTTCATAATCCGTTTCAAATGATTGTCAACCTCCTCGCGAGTCCAGCTTAAACGCATGGCATTCTGCGACATTTCTAATCCTGAAACCGCAACACCACCAGCATTTGCAGCCTTGCCAGGTCCATACAGAATTTCATTTTCAAGATAAATATCCACGGCTTCAGGAGTGGAAGGCATATTTGCTCCTTCCGAAACACAAATGCAACCATTATCGATCAAAATTTGTGCTTCTTCAGCATTTATTTCATTTTGAGTAGCACTTGGTAAAGCAACATCGCACTTCACAGTCCAAGGCCTTTTATTTGGATAATAACCTACGCCATATTTCTTGGCATATTCCTCAATTCGACCTCGTTTAATATTTTTAAGTCTCATCACGAAAGTGAGTTTCTCACCGTCAATCCCATCCGGATCATGAATAAATCCTGAAGAATCGGAGAGAGTGACCACTTTACCACCTAATTCATTTACTTTTTCGACAGTAAACTGAGCAACATTTCCAGAGCCAGAAACAGTTACGATTTTTCCTTTCAGACTGTCATTTTTGGTTTTTAGCATCTCTTCTGCAAAGTATACATTACCATATCCTGTTGCTTCCGGACGAATTACACTTCCTCCCCATTCGGCACCTTTGCCAGTTAAAACGCCGGTAAACTCATTACGAAGTCTTTTGTACTGACCAAATAGATATCCAATTTCTCTACCCCCAACACCAATATCTCCGGCAGGAACATCTGTATTCGGGCCAATGTGTCTGCAAAGTTCTGTCATAAAGCTTTGGCAGAACCGCATCACTTCACCGTCTGATTTTTGCTTAGGATCAAAGTCCGAACCTCCTTTTCCACCTCCCATTGGAAGTGTAGTTAAGCTGTTTTTAAAAACTTGTTCGAATGCGAGAAATTTTAGAATTCCTAAGTTTACTGTTGGGTGAAAACGCAATCCCCCTTTGTATGGACCAATTGCACTGTTCATTTCAATACGGTATCCACGATTCACCTGAATTTCCCCCTTGTCATCAACCCAAGGAACCCTAAAAATCAAGATTCTTTCCGGCTCTGAAATCCGTTCGAGGATTTTGGCTGTTTTGTACCTTGGGTTTTCCTCTAAAAAGGGAAGCAATGACTCCACCACTTCGTGAACAGCCTGATGAAATTCAATTTCTCCTGGTGTTCTACTTTTTAATTTGTCCATAAATTCCTTACTGGAAGGAGCCTTTAACATAGTAGTCATGGTAATGAATGTTTAAGTTAGACATGAATTACACTGGGTGTGAATGAACGCAAGCGCGAATAATACCGATTCGTATTTGCAAGAATCTCTATCAGGTGATATTGATGGTCAAATACTAATCTGCATGATACCGTTTTTGAATTCAAAACGGTTTAACTGCGATCATATTTAAAGGTAAAAAAGAAATCCCTCAAGGTCAAGGGTTTAGATTTCGTTTAAATTGTTTAAATTTAAAAGAGCCTACAAACAGTAGTCAAATCACCAAGATTTTTTTACAATTTTTAATGTATCTACGTAAGTAAATCAAAAATGTATGGAATCAAATCCGGGTAAAGATCAGGGAATCAGTAAGATTATAGCCGAAAATATTGAGCGTTTAAAAGAGCTGTCAGCAATTAATCAAACAACAAGTATTATCAAGGAAGGAAAATCCATTGAGGATACTTTACAGCAAATTTGCTTTATCCTTCCTAAAGCATGGCAATATCCTGAGTTCACTGTTGCCCGAATTATTTTTGACGGGCAAGAATATTTAAGCCCCGGATTTCGTCTTTCCCAATGGACAATTACACATGAGTTTTTAACGATTCATAAGCGTAGCGGGCGAATTGAGGTTTGTTATGTGAAAAAATTTCCACCTCAGGATGAAGGCCCTTTTTTGAAAGAAGAAAGACATTTGATTGAGAATATTGGTAATATTATTGTTGGATATATCAATAGTGAAACCGGAAAGGAATTACTAAGTCCGACAAAGAAAATTGATCCTAAAAAAAAGGAAATAATTGGCCCTTACGTTCCGGTTACCAATCGTAAATTATTACAGGATTTCCTGAATAAGAATAATGCCGACCGGGATATTTATCATGATTTAATGCCCTTTAAAGTAAAGGAAATATTGTTGGTGGCGAATTTATACGATGCTTATTGCATTGAACGGGAAGGACGCTTTTCGGAACAAATATCCAGCGAGTATCACCAGTTGAATTTAACATCAATGCCTAGAGTCACAGGTGTGTCTACTCTGGAAGAGACTATGGAACAATTGCATTCCAAGCATTTCGATATGATTATATTAATGGTTGGAGTGGATAAAAAAACGCCAATTGGTTTAAGTGAACGAATTAAAAAGGAATTTCCATATATATCTATTTTTTTATTGCTGAATAACGATGCTGATATTGCCTTGTTCGAGGAGCAACGGGCAGAACTGGTAAGTGTCGATAAAATATTTGTATGGAATGGAGAATCTCAGGTTTTCTTTGCCATGATAAAAAGTTTGGAAGATAAAGTGAATGTGGGAAATGATACCAAGATTGGATTGGCACGGGTAATTTTATTAGTTGAAGATTCGGCGAAATATTATTCAAGATATATGCCAATGCTTTATCAGAGTGTTTTAGCTCAAACCCAGCGGATAATTGATGATGTGAGTACCGATGCTCAGTATAAAATACTTCGGTTACGGGCTCGTCCTAAAATATTACTGGCCTCGAATTACGAAGAAGCAATGAATATTTATTACCAGTATCGAGAGTATTTGTTGTGTTTAATTTCTGATGTGAAGTTTAAGAAAGATGGTGTGTTTTTAGACGATGCAGGGATTAGTTTGGTAAAGGAGATTAAAGGAGAATATCCTAATATGCCTGTTATACTTCAATCTTCAGATGTATCTAATGCAGCTCATGCGTATCAACTTAAAGCTAGCTTTATCGATAAAAATTCAGAAACGCTTAGAGGGGATATACGCTTGTTTATTCGTCAGTTTTTGGGCTTTGGAGACTTTGTTTACAAAGATGCCGGAGGAAAGGAAATTGCTACGGCAAAATCTTTAAAAGAGTTTGAAGACTATTTGTATCATATTCCAGGGGAATCTTTGGTTTATCATGCCAAAAAAAATCATTTTTCTTTGTGGTTAATGGCTCGTGGAGAAATTCGAATTGCTAAAATGATAGCACCTTATCATATTACAGATTTTAAATCGGCTGAAGATGTTCGGGATTATTTAATCAATATAATTCAGAATTATCGGAACGAAAAAAATAAGGGGAAGGTTGTTGAGTTTAATGCCGATCTTGCTCTTAATGCAAATAATATAGTCACCCTATCTACCGGTTCGCTGGGAGGAAAAGGAAGGGGACTTGCTTTTATTAACTCCATGCTTTTTAATCTGAATTTGAGTCGGTTTGTTCCCGGGATCAACATAAAAGCTCCTATGACTGCTGTAATTGGAGTCGACGAATACGAATCATTTATAGATCGAAATAATTTGCTGGATCGTATTAAGGATATGGATGATTTTGAGCAGATTCAGCGACTTTTTTTGGATGCAGAATTAACCCAACGTCTGGTTCAGAAAATTAGAATCATGCTGATCAATTTTGAAAAACCTTTGGCTATAAGATCTTCTGGATTGTTCGAAGATTCATTGCTTCAACCGGTAGCAGGAGTTTTTCAAACCTATCTTGTGCCTAACAATCATCCTGATTTAAATACGCGGGTTAAGCAGGTTACCGATGCTGTGAAGTTGGTTTACGCTTCCATCTTTTCCGATGATTCAAAATTGAATGTCTCTGCAATGAATTATAAAATTGAGGAAGAAAAAATGGCTGTAGTGATACAGGAAGTCGCAGGGAATCAATATGAATCTACTTTTTACCCTCACATTTCGGGAGTAGCTCAGTCGTATAATTACTATCCTTTTGGCCATATGAAACCGGAAGAAGGTTATGCAGTGATTGGCGTTGGTTTGGGTAAATATGTGGTAGATGGCGAAAAAGCATTTCGATTTTCTCCTGTTTTCCCAACTATTGAGAATAACACTGCGAAAGATCAATTTAAAAATTCGCAAATAGAATTTTACGCTGTTGACCTTAATAAAAAGGATCTAAATCTTTTGGAAGGTGATACGGCAGGATTAATTCGTTTGGATATTGATGAAGCGGAAGAGCATGGTAATTTAATTCATTGTGCTTCCGTTTACAATTCCCTTAGTGATACAATAAGTCCTGGATTGGATGTTATGGGACCCAGAATTATCAATTTTGCCAATATTCTGAAATACAATTTCATTCCTCTGGCAAAAACAATAGAACTTGTCTTGGACATCATTAAAGAAGCGATGGGCTCTCCAATAGAGATAGAGTTTGCCGTTGATTTAACGAAAGATAAAGAAGGGAAAGCGTCGTTTTATCTTCTTCAGATTAAGCCTTTAGTTGGCAATATTGATGATTATAATATTGATTTGAATGAAATTGACAGAAACAAGCTTTTGATGATTTCTGAAATGAGTATGGGGAATGGATTGGTCGATGATATTGTTGATGTTGTTTACATTGCTCCTGAATTATTCAAGAAGGATCTGACCGTTGAAATTGCTGAAACGATCTCAAAAATAAATCAGGAAATGAGAGAAAAGGGCACGCGTTATGTTTTGATTGGGCCTGGTCGTTGGGGAACACGCGACAGATGGATTGGAATTCCTGTGAAATGGAATGATATCTCGTTCTCAAAATTAATTGTAGAAACAAGCTTCGAGGATTATCCATTGGAAGCGTCGTCAGGATCTCACTTTTTCCACAATGTTACTTCAATGAATATTGGGTACAGCTCTATTCATCATCATTCCGATTCTTCTTTTATCGATTATCAAACTCTAAAAAAGCAGAAATTAATTGGAGAGTATGGTGCTGTTCGCCATGTACAATTTAAAAAACCGTTGACGATTAAAATGGATGGCAAAAAGAGACTCGCTGTTGTTAGTTGGGAAAATAGAGTTTAATCAAGTGATTTAAAGTGAATTATTTCAGTGTTTAAATTTTGTTCTTGATATCCAGATACTTTTACGAGTAGTTCAAAATAGGTTGGAAAATCTTTATTTTGCGGGTATTTTGAAAGGATTACTTTTTCTAAATTATCACTTGTAATTAATTCCATCAGTCCTTTATTTCCAATGGAGTGTGAATCGGAAAGAATAGATAGAACCTTACCATTTGGAGTTGGAACTTTTACAATAAACGCATAGTCAGTATAAAAATCATCATAGGCTTTAATCGCTGAATAATTCAGCGTATCTGTTTCTGTAATCAACGAAAGGCTGAGGCTATTTTTATGCGGTATTCTTATTGAAGTTTGAGTTAAAAATTCCCTGAATATGCCAATTGATTTGAGTGAGGTAATAGCAATGGTATTGTTGGCCTTAATGTTTTCTAGATTAATCTTATCACCTGATTTTAAGTGGATTTTATTGCTGGTGGTGCACAATGCCTTAAACAGCGCTGGCAATGAGCTTACATTATTGTTTGCGAAATAGGAAATGTCACTTTCCTTGTTCTCATATTTATCTTGTGAAAATAGTATGGGTGATTTGGCTAGCTCTTCTTCCGAATTAATATTGAAATTTCGTACGACGAAAGTAGAATCATTTTCTAAATTTCGAATGGTATAAAAAAATGGATTGGCAAGCATTAGGTTGATATCTTCTTGATCGCTTAGGTATTCTGCCCAAATAGGATTTTGAGGTTTATGCTTCGGGAATCCATAAAATAGCGCAAGAATCGTCAGGTTTAAAAGAAGCAACAGAGAAGCTAAATAGAGAACTGTTTTAAAAGGCACTGATTTTGGCGATTTGTTCTTTCCATTAGTAGCCGATTGAAAAATCAGTTCGTATTTTCCTTTGGGTATTTCGATAATGACTTTTTCTGTTTTACCTTCCTTATTGTAATAATCGACCAGTTTGGTTCGTAATTTATGCATGTAAACCCTGGCAATAGTTTCGTCATTTTCTTTTAATTCACCTTTTCGCTGCAGGAGATCTATGGCAATGTTAATTGCTTTTACTTTCTCACCATTTTGATGAGCTTTGAACAAATAGGACAACAGGTCCCGGAGCATTTCCGATCTCGAAAACGTCTTGTCATTTATTATTTTATGAATTAGTTTTTGTTTTTCTGCTTCGGAAATATTCATTCGTAAGGGGCAGCTATATTGTGATATAAATGGAATGGTTACGGTAACAGTTACCGTTATTAACATTGATTATCAGTAATTATTCTCTATAATTACTTCAAGTCGAAAGATATTACAATTTACCTTTTAATTAAAATTTCAGAATGCGAAATATAATTCTGAATGGCTAAAAATACAAATTATGAATAATTGGAACCGAAGCGTATTAGTCTGTTTAAGTTTGTTGTTCCTCTTTCCCTTTGGCTCAAGTGCCACAGAGAAAAGGATCACCTATTCCATCAATAAGAATGATTGGAGATTTATCAAGAAAGATGTTAGGAATGCATACAAAACGTCATTCAATGATAAAGAATGGCTGAGTGTTCAAATTCCTCATGATTTTAATGGAGGAAGCGATGGCGTGAATAATGATGTTTTTAACGGGCGTTTCGATTTTGAAAACGATGTTCGTACGATGTATAAAGGTCCTGCCTGGTATCGCACCAACTTTACCATAGAGGAAGCGCAGAAAGGAAAACGAATATTTATCGAATTTGAAGCGGTTTCTTTAGAAGCTCAAATTTGGGTGAATGGTAAAAAAGCTGGAATCCATCGGGGTGGATATAGTGCTTTTTCGCTCGATATAACTGATTTAATTAAGTTTGGGAAAGATAATACACTGGCGGTTCGTGCAGATAATTCGAACAATCCGGCCATTGCACCCTGGATGTATGATGAAAGAGGATCATTTCCATTTAGTTTTGATTATGCCGTTTATGGTGGAATCTATCGGGATGTTTGGATTCATGTTACAGATCCGGTGAAGATTGAACAGGTTTTTAATACGCCCGTTTGTGGAGGTCAGGCTCCTAGCGTTTTGTCGATTGAAACAAGGGTGACAAATTATTCGAAATCAGTAAAAAAGGTAAAGTTAAGCTCTAAGATTTATTCGCCAGACGGAAAATTAATGGCTGATAAAAAGATGAGTAAAACTATTGAGGCCGGAGCTGAGATGAGCTTCCAGCAATCCGAATCGGCATTGGGAATTATTCAGTTTTGGAGTGTTGACGATCCACAACTTTACAAGGTAATTTCTACCCTTAGTTACGATGGGAATGAGGTGAATAATTTTGAAAGCACTTTTGGCTTTCGATACTATACTTTGGCGAACCACGAGGCTTTTAGTTTGAATGGCGAACAGATGTTGTTACGTGGTGTTAACCGTCATCAGGATATGGAAGGCCTGGGCTATGCTTTACCCAACGAGCAACATTTTGCCGATGCTCAAATCATTAAAGATGCTGGGTTTAATGTCGTTCGTCATGCCCATTATCCTTGCGATAGAGAATTTGCGAAGGCTTGTGATGAGTTGGGCCTGATGTTGTGGCTGGAAATACCATTGACAGGAAGCGTTTCTGAAGATCCTGCATTTATGGAAAATTGCAAGCAACAAATGAAGGAAATGATAGAGCAATACTATAACAATCCTTCGGTAATTGTTTGGGGTGTTGGCAATGAATCGGACCGTTCCGGAGCAAGCGAATCTGAATCGAATAAGTTATACGGTGAGTTGGTTGACCTTGCTAAAAGAACAGATGCTATTCGCCCAACAACAGGTTGTAATTTTAAATTTAAATCGAATCAGGAGATTGTGGATGTGTATGCTCCTCAGGATTGGAGTGGCTGGTATGTTGGCCAGATAGATGATTACACTCCGAACAGTATAATTGGAGAGTATGGTGCCGATATGAATTACAACACGCACAGCAACGAAAAATTTGATATGAGCAAAGATTACGGCTCCTCGGGAATCACAGATTTCTGGTCGCAGGAGTATGGCTGTTTTTTGCATGAGTACAAGATCTCGAAAGGAGAATCTCTAAAAGGTGAGTTTCCCGGGCATTTTGTATGGGTGGCATTCGATTTTGCTTCGCCAAGAATTGGACGAGGAATGAATCCGATTCCTTATATGAATCAAAAAGGATTGATTTTACACGATCATAAAACCAAGAAAGACGTTTATTATTTGTATCAAAGCATGTATCGAAAAGCAAGTGATTATCCAATGGTTTACATTGTTTCCAAGTCGTGGACGGATCGGTTTGAAAAACCAGGGAACAAGGATGTTTGGGCGTATAGCAATTGCGATTCGGTCGTTCTTTATAATGATTTGAAACGAGAGGTTTCATTTGGGACGAGAATGAAAAATGCGGGACCACGAGGCGATACCCGTTTTCAGTGGGATTCCATAGCTGTTGATCAGGATGTTCTTTACGCCGAAGGATGGTTTGGTAATAAAATCGTAGCACGAGATACCATTCAATTGGGTAAATTACCTGATTTAGAGAAATAAAAAGAAGAATACAAAGGGCAGGAAAATCATCCTGTCCTTTCTTTTTAATCAAATTTAATGGCTTTTGCAGGAGTTATTTTGGTGATTAAATAGGAGGGAACCAATAACATCGAAACTGTTGCTATTAAACTTCCAATGTTTAAAAGAATAATGTGACTGAGTTTAAGATTGATAGGTACGGTATCTACATAGTAATTCGTTGGATCCAAAGGGATTATCTCGAAATAGGATTGTAACAAACAGACTGATATACCAATAATATTTCCCCACAGCATTCCTTTGCCAATAAGCATGGCCGATTGGTATAGAAAGATTTTACGAATAGACCAGTTTTCTGTGCCCAAGGCTTTTAAAATCCCAATCATGTTGGTCTTTTCAAGAATAATAATCAAAAGACCCGAAACCATATTAAAACCGGCAACCAGTATCATTAAGCTTAGTATGATCCATACGTTCATATCGAGCATGTCTAACCAGCTGAATATTTGCGGATATTTACGAACAATGCTCCTTACTTTTAATCCGGCACCTTCATCGGTAAATGAGGTCGCAGTAATGCCTCTTACTTGCTGTTCTATAAAATTCAAATCATCAAAGTCATCAATAAATATCTCATATCCACTAACCTGATTGTCAGTCCAGTCGTTTAGTTTCTGAATGTGTTGTATGTCGCAAATAAGGAATAGTTTGTCGAATTCTTCCATTCCGGTATTGTAAATCCCGGCAACGGTAAAGCTTCTTACTCTAGGAGGTTGCTGTATAAAATAGACGGATAATTTATCGTCAACTTTAAGCTGAAGAAGGTTCGAGAGTTTCTCCGATATCAGAATTTCATTGCTTTTGGTGCTATCGGTAAGCTGAATGATTCTTCCGTCAACCAAATGATTAGTAAAAAAACTCCAATCATAATCTTTGCCTATTCCGTTTAAAACAATTCCTTGAATATCTGATTTCGTTTTAAGAATGCCAGGTTTGGTTGCAAAAGATTGTACGTGTAAAATCCCAGGGGTATTTTCAATGCCACTTATGGATATGGCGTTTTTTTCGATTGGTTGAGTTTCAAACGACGAGTTGTTATCGTAATTTGTAATTTGGATATGCGATCCAAAACCAATAACCTTGTTCGTAATTTCAGATTTGAACCCGGTAACAATAGCCACAGCCAATATCATTATAGATATGCCAAGAGCAATACTAATTTTAGCAATGCTAATAATGGGATGAGATATATTTCCGTCGCCCTTATTGTTGAGGGTGATTTTCTTAGCTATAAAAAGTTCTAAGTTCAAATTGAGATTTATTATAAAAGTTCGTTGTTGTTATCGTTTTAAGGCTTGTAAATCAAGCTAATTACTCTATTGTTTTAGAGATTAATACAAAAGTAGTAATTTAGGGTTTACAGATGAGTAAAATTAGTTAAATGAGAAAAATAAAACAATTGATACAATATTGTGTGCTGACTTCCTGCTTTCTAATTGCAGTAAGTTTATCATCTTGTGCACAAAAACAATCTGAAGCATTGCTAACGGGAGCCGAACGTTTTGAGGAATACATTCCACTTCTTAACCAAAAGAAAGTTGCCGTAGTTGCTAACCAGTCTTCTTTGGTGAAGGGAGAGCATTTGGTTGATGCTTTGTTGGCAAAGGATATTCAGATTACTAAAATATTTAGCCCGGAACATGGATTTAGAGGAGATGCTGATGCCGGAGAAAAAATTACCAATGGCCTGGATGTAAAAACAGGTTTGCCAATTGTTTCTTTGTATGGGAAGCATTTTAAACCTTCGGCGGCAGATTTGAAGGATATCGATGTGGTACTTTTTGATATTCAGGATGTAGGTGTTCGTTTCTATACTTATATATCGACTTTGCATTATGTGATGGAAGCTTGTGCTGAACAGGGAAAGCAGGTGATTGTTCTCGATCGGCCAAATCCAAACTCACATTATGTGGATGGACCTGTTTTGGAAATGAAATACCGCTCCTTTGTTGGAATGCATCCGGTGCCGGTTGTTTATGGCATGTCGATAGGTGAATATGCCCAAATGATTAATGGGGAGAAATGGTTAAAGAATAAAGTGCAGTGCGAATTGGTGGTTGTTCCGTGTAAAAATTGGAATCGAGATGATGCCTATTTATTGCCTGTAAAGCCTTCGCCAAATTTGCCAAATCATTTGTCAGTTAGCTTGTATCCGTCCCTTTGTTTTTTTGAGGGAACAGTTGTAAGTGCCGGTCGTGGTACTGAGTACCCCTTTCAAGCATACGGACATCCTGCTTTTACCAATGGTGATTGTGAGTTTACGCCTCAAAGCATTTCGGGTGCGAGTAAATATCCAAAATTTGAAGGTGAAAAATGCATTGCCTATGATTTAAGAAAGATAAATCCAGAGGATTTCCGCAAAAAGAAAAAATTAGATCTGTCTTTTTTATTAAATGCTTACAGTGAATTGAAAGCTAAACCTGATTTTTTTAATTCTTTTTTTGAAAATCTGGCCGGAACAGCAAAACTGAGAACTCAAATTGAAAACTCCTTGTCGGAAGCGGAAATTAGAAATAGTTGGGAATCGGATCGCAACAAATTCATGACAATTAGAGCGAAGTACCTTATTTATCCTGATTTTGCAGAAGAGCGAATCGAAAGAGAAACAGAAGCACCGGAGTGAAAGGAAAGTTGTATCGACTAAGTTGCAATTCCGATGATCTGTTTCTGAGGGAATTCTTTTATTTGTGGTGAATTTATATTCATCCTTGACGAGTACAAGTTTACAAAAGAGAAATTTGAGAAGTATAAACTGGTTATTAATTATGTGTTAATTAATGATGTTTATTTTAAAAATTAGCAGGAGCTAATCTACAATGGAAAAGCTTTAAATTAATTTATATTTTCTCAAAATAATGGGTAAATTTAAAGGAGAGTTCAACAATTTAAAATAATTAAAATGGCATTTACCTTACACATTAATGATAAAGCTCCGAATTTTGATCTGATAGCTACTGATGGAATTCGTTATAAATTGAATGATTTTAAGTCATCTAAATTATTAGTGATTTTTTTTACTTGTAATCATTGTCCGTATGTAATCGGCTCCGACGAAGATACCAGAGCAATCGCAGACAAATACATTCCAAATGGAGTCGAATTTGTGGGGATTAATTCTAATTCTGCAAATACTTACGAGGAAGATGATTACGATCATATGGTAACACGAATGGAAGAAAATGATTTTCCTTGGGTTTATTTGTATGACGAAACACAAGAGGTTGCAATGGCTTATGGAGCGTTGAGAACTCCTCATTATTATTTATTTAATGAAGCCAGAAAGCTGATTTATATTGGTAGAGCTGTAGATAATCCAAGAGATACTTCGAAAGTTCAAGTTCGTGATTTGGAACGGGCAATAGATGAATATTTGGCAGGAAAAGAAATCTCTGTTCCGGTAACTAACCCGATTGGTTGCAACGTAAAATGGGATGGGAAAGACAAACACTGGATGCCGGCTGATGCCTGTGACTTGTTGTAAAATAAAAACGGCTCCAATTGTGGAGCCGTTTCTGTATCTATTTAGTAAAGCCTTTTAGCTTTATCCTTTTACCTATTAAATCGTTCTTCCAGGATAAACCTTCAATGCTTCGGCAAGAGTTTCCATTGCGTTAGCAAGATCTTCTTTTTTCAGAACGTAAGCAATACGAACTTCGTTTTTACCTAAACCAGGAGTTGCATAAAATCCTGTAGCAGGAGCAACCATTACAGTTTGGTTCTTGTATTCGAAATCTTCCAAAATCCACTGAGCAAATTTATCCGCATCATCAATTGGGAGTTTTACTACAGTGTAGAAAGCACCTTTAGGTAGTGGAGAGTAAACACCTTCCATTTTGTTTAAAGCAGCAACCATAAAGTTACGACGATCAATGTATTCGTTGTAAACTTCGGTGAAGTATTCTGGTGGCGTTTCCAATGAAGCCTCAGCAGCAATCTGTCCAAAAGCAGGAGGACACAAACGGGCCTGAGCAAATTTCAAAGCAGTAGTAATTACATCTTTGTTTTTGGTAATCATGGCGCCAATACGAACACCACATTCGCTGTAACGCTTCGAAACAGAATCAATCAGGATAACATTTTGCTCCAAGCCTTCCAACTTCATAGCTGAGAAATGTTCTTCTCCATCGTAGCAAAATTCACGATAAACTTCGTCTGAGAAAAGGTATAAATCGTGCTTAATGATTAATTCACGCAATTGGTTCAATTCCTCTTTCGAGTACAAGTAACCAGTTGGGTTATTTGGATTACAAATAACAATTCCTTTGGTTTTTGGAGTCATCAATTTTTCGAATTCTTCAATTGCAGGCAAAGCAAAATCATTTTCGATGCTCGATGTAATAGGTTTTACCACAACCCCAGTAGCTACTGCAAAACCATTGTAGTTTGCATAAAATGGCTCTGGAATCAAAATCTCATCACCCGGATTCATACAAGTCATCAATGCAAATGTAATTGCTTCCGAACCACCTGTAGTAATCAACATCTCATTTTCGTCAACATTAATTCCGATGTTCTGATAGTATTTTGCCAATTTCTTGCGATAAGAAATATTACCCGCCGAATGAGAATACTCAATCACCTTTTCGGTACAATTTCTAATTGCTTCCATGGCAACTTCAGGAGTTTTAATGTCTGGCTGACCAATGTTTAAAGGATATACTTTTTTCCCAGCAGCACGAGCCGCTTCTGCGTAAGGCACCAATTTACGAATTGGTGACTCAGGCATTAATCTTCCTTTGTCTGATATTTGTGGCATTTGTTTGGTGTTTATATATTTTATCTCTTAACTTTTCTGTACCGCCAAAAGTAGATAAAATTCGAGGTAAAAAAAATGATTTTTATTGCTTTTCAGTATCCCTTTAAAAATATGAAATTTAGTAATCAAGCTAGTGAATTTGTACCAAATTGGTAGTTCAGTATTTTCAGATAGCTCTCACTTAAGCACCTTGTGTCATTTTAAAATCAGATTAAATCGGTATTACAGATCCCTTTCATACAGATTGTTGCTTTTTATTGGAGATTTATCGCTTAGATTTTCTTAATTTTGAGCCAAATTTTTAGTAGTATAGATTTTTAAATTTTAGTTAAACACATGGAAATCCCAACAAAGTACAACCCTGCAGAATCGGAGGACAAATGGTATAAGTATTGGATGGATAAAGGATTCTTCCACTCTGTACCTGATGAGAGAGAGCCGTATACAATTGTAATACCTCCTCCAAACGTCACCGGAGTGTTACACATGGGCCACATGCTGAACAATACAATTCAAGATGTATTGGTGCGTAGAGCCAGATTGCAGGGAAAGAATGTCTGTTGGGTGCCAGGTACCGATCATGCATCTATTGCAACTGAAGCTAAAGTTGTAAACAAACTAAGGCTGGAAGGCATCTCTAAAGAAGACATTACTCGTGAAGAGTTTATGTCGCATGCCTGGGAATGGAAAGAGAAACATGGTGGGATTATTTTAGAGCAGCTGAAAAAATTGGGTGCTTCATGTGATTGGGAACGAACCTCTTTCACCATGGATGAATCTCTTTACGAATCGGTAATCGATGTTTTTATCGATTTATATAAGAAGGAAAAGGTATATCGTGGTGTTCGCATGGTGAATTGGGATCCATCTGCACAAACAGCCGTTTCTGATGAAGAGGTAATCTATAAAGAATTACAATCGAAACTGTACTATTTGCAATATCAGGTTGAAGGAAGCGATGAGTACATTACTATTGCAACCACTCGTCCTGAAACAATATTGGGAGATACAGCTGTTTGTATCAATCCTAACGACGAACGTTTTGCTCATTTAAGAGGCAAGCGTTGCATCGTTCCTTTGGTGAATCGTTCCATTCCTATCATCGAAGATGAGTATGTTGATGTGGAATTTGGTACCGGTGCATTAAAAATTACACCCGCTCATGATATTCATGATTACGAAATTGGTGATCGTCATAATTTAGAGTCAATCGATATTTTTAACGATAACGGAACCATGAGTGAGGCTGCACAGCTTTATGTTGGAAAAGATCGTTTCGAAGTTCGTGACTTGATTCTTCCTGATTTGGAGAAAGCAGGCAACTTGGTTAAAGTGGAAGATTACGTGAATAAAGTAGGTTTTTCGGAACGTACCAATGCAGTAATCGAACCTAAATTGAGTATGCAGTGGTTTTTGAATATGAAAGAATTGGCTAAGCCAGCTCTCGAGCATGTAATGAACGACGATATTAAGTTGCATCCTCCAAAATTCAAGAATACCTACCGCCATTGGATGGAAAATGTGAAGGACTGGTGTATTTCCCGTCAGTTGTGGTGGGGACAGCGTATTCCGGTTTACTATTTGCCCGAAGGTGGTAATGTAGTTGCTAAATCAATGGAAGAAGCTCTTGTTGAAGCTACCGCTAAAACAGGAAAAACATATAAAGCAGAAGATTTACGTCAGGAT
Source organism: Labilibaculum antarcticum (assembly GCF_002356295.1). Classification (NCBI taxonomy): domain Bacteria; kingdom Pseudomonadati; phylum Bacteroidota; class Bacteroidia; order Marinilabiliales; family Marinifilaceae; genus Labilibaculum; species Labilibaculum antarcticum. The sequence goes on from NZ_AP018042.1 coordinate 2,686,042, forward strand.
GAGGATGTATTGGATACATGGTTCTCATCATGGTTGTGGCCTATTTCTGTGTTCGATGGTATTCGTAATCCTGAAAATGAGGAAATCAAATACTATTACCCAAGTAACGATTTGGTTTCCGGACCGGATATCTTGTTCTTCTGGATTGCCCGTATGGTAATTGCAGGATATGAGTACCGAGGCGAGAAGCCATTCTCTAATGTTTATTTAACGGGAATTGTTCGAGATGAGCAAGGTCGTAAAATGTCAAAATCATTAGGTAACTCACCTGATCCTCTCGACTTAATTGCCAAGTATGGTGCCGATGGAGTTCGTGTTGGAATGCTATTGTGTTCTCCTGCCGGAGGAGATTTACTTTTCAACGAAAGCTTACCGGAACAAGGACGTAATTTCACCACTAAAATCTGGAATGCATTCCGTTTGGTAAAAGGCTGGGAAGTTGCCGATATCGAGCAACCTGAATATGCCCGTATAGCAACTGAGGTTTTTCATGCGCGTTTAAACAACACCATGGAGCAGTTGAATGAGCAGTTCAAGCAATATCGTATCAGCGAAGCATTAATGACCGTTTATACCCTGTTCCGCGATGAATTCTCATCCTGGTATTTGGAAATGGTGAAGCCTGCCTATCAGCAGCCAATCGATAGAAAGACTTTCGATACGACTGTCGCTTTATTCGAAAAGCTGATGCAATTACTGCACCCATTTATGCCTTTCTTAACTGAGGAAATCTGGCAATTACTTGCCGATCGTTCCGATGAGGAAAGTATCATGGTTTCAGTAATGCCACAGCCGGAATCATACAGCTCCGAATTGTTAACGAAATTCGAGCTGGTAAAAGAAGTGATTGTAGCTGTTCGTAATATCCGTAAGCAAAAGAACATTGCTTTTAAGGAAGTTTTAGAAATGAATTACAAATTGGAGGGAGGCAATTACGATGCTTCTTTCGATTGTGTAGTGGCTAAAATGTGTAACCTAAAGGAGATTACTGTTGCAAACGGAGAAATGACTGGTGCAATGTCGTTCATTGTAAATGCTGTTGAATATTTTATTCCTTTGGGCGACTTGGTCGACGTTGAGGAAGAATTGAAGAAAATGGAAGAAGAGTTGAAATATACCAAAGGCTTCCTTATTTCGGTTCAAAAGAAAATGAGCAACGAGCGTTTTGTCAACAATGCGCCGGCTAAAGTCATCGAAATTGAGAAAAAGAAAATGGCCGATGCCGAAGCTAAAATCAAAGTTTTAGAAGATCGTATTGCCAGTATGAAGTAAATAGAGCTTAACTCTAATATATAAAATGCCGTTTCATTCATTTGAAACGGTATTTTTTTTACTGTTTTTTCCTTTTTTATCTATTTTGGCAAAACAAAAAAACTTAAATAGTTGCCAAAATGACTATCAAAAGAATTGATTCGACTCCAAGAATGAGCCGTATTGTTGAGCATGGAAATACCATTTATCTTTGTGGACAAACAGCAAAAGATGCTACAGTAGATAATAAGGAGCAGACACTAAGTACATTCGAAAAACTAGCTTGATTACGATATTACATTTTAAAATAGAATCCGTAATGTATTTAGAGTGCATTTCGGGTTTTCTGCTTTACCAGCTATCACTCAAATTTGTTTTTTTGTAGGTTGATTCGAGGAGATTTACACTCTTTGTTAACAAGTGCACCGTGCGACCTGCTAGCTGCACCGTCATACTATCTAGCTGCACCGTCATACTTGCCAGCTGCACAGTAATACTATCCATCCGCATAGTAATACTCGCAAAGTGCATTGCAGATGACAGGTCTCAGTCTGCATTTTTCAGGTCTGACGGTGCATCTGCCTGGTAAGAGTATTCCAATGGGAGGTGGTACGATTCTTTTATCAGATCTCACGGTCAATTTGGTAACATATAGCATTCCATTCTCTGGTTTTATCCTGCACTGCATTCCATTTACTCTTTAGTTTCCTATTCTTATGATGAGTTTAATCTGTCTTAAAATAAAATTTTGTTCGCAAACGGTTGATGTTTCTGGACTATTAGTTTATTAGAGAAATAATTCTTTATTTTGTATCAGACAAAAGAGTCTTAAATCTTAAAAGAGTTATTTAAGGCAGATGTTGAATGACTTACCTAATAAAAGGCCGAAATGGATACCATAAAAAACATACCCGAAAACGGAAAAATAAGAATTGTAATTATTGGTGGTGGTTTTGCGGGTTTAAAGCTTGCACGCCAATTGGTGAAAACAAAGTATCAGGTAGTTTTAATTGATAAGAATAATTTTCATCAGTTTCAGCCTTTGTTTTATCAGGTGGCAACTTCTGGTTTGGAGCCAAGTTCTATTGCTTTTCCCTTGCGAAAGATTTTTCAGAAACGGAAAAATGTGCATTTTAGAATGGCTGAATTGTTGGAGGTGAATCCAAATATACAAGAGGTATATACAAGTTTAGGTTCGTTAAAATACGATCATTTGGTTTTAGCCACTGGTGTTGATACCAATTATTTTGGAAATAAGAATATCGAGGAGTTTGGGATTCCAATGAAATCGGTGTCCGAAGCAATTTTTCTGCGTAATTCAATTCTACGTAACTACGAAAAGGCCTTGAACGAATCAGATCCGAAAAAGGCGGCTAACTACATGAATATTGTTTTGGTGGGCGGTGGTCCTACGGGTGTTGAGTTAGCTGGGGCTTTGGCCGAAATGAAAAATGAAATCCTGCCAAAGGATTACCCTGAGCTTGATTTTTCTTTGATGAATGTGTATTTGTTCGAGGCATCGAACAGATTGTTGAGCGGTATGTCGGAGAAAGCATCCGCGAAAGCGAAAAGCTACTTAGAGAAGTTAGGTGTAATTGTGAAAACAGAGGCTCGTGTTGCCGATTACGATGGTCTTAAAATTAGTTTGGCCGATGGCGAAGAGTTTAATTCTTACACTTTGGTTTGGGCTGCAGGAGTTGTTGCGAATCCTATTAAAGGAATTTCGGAGATTGCCGCAACTCGGGGAGGCAGACTTCGGGTTGATTTGTTTAATCGGGTAAGTGGCTTGAATAATGTATATGCTTTGGGTGATTTGGCTTTGCAAAAGGAGGGCGAACATCAGAATGGGCATCCACAGGTTGCACAAGTTGGGTTACAACAGGCTGCTGTTTTGGGTAAAAATCTTATAAATATCCAAAAAGGGAAGGAAATGAAGGCATTTCATTATAAGGACAGAGGCTCTTTGGCAACAATTGGTAAGAATCTGGCGGTGGCTGATTTGCCAGGAGTTAAAATACAAGGGTTTTTGGCTTGGATACTTTGGTTATTTGTTCACTTAATGGCAATAGTTGGTGTAAAGAACCGATTCTTTATTCTGGTCAATTGGGTTTGGAATTATTGGACTTCGGATCAATCGCTGCGGGTTTTAATTCGACCAGATAAACGAAGTTTTACCGATAGGGCTTCAAAAAGGAATCAGATAAAGGAGAAGATTAATATGAATTAGGACCAACTACTAATCCAAATGAGCTTTTAGTGCACTTCTGTTCTATAAGTCTTTTGATTATGTGCTGGCATTCTACAGGCGCAATTTTAAATTTTTATATTTCAAGAAGTCTGAAAGCATCAATTTCACAAGAGATTGGTGCTTTTTTAATTTTTGGCACAGGCTTTGCAACTATTCAGTCAAAGTATACCGGTACTTGATTTTTAGAAGATTTGTCCCAATCATAGGATGACAATAGTAAAAGCCATTTAAGAGTGTTGTGGAGTATTTGAATTTCATTTTACGCAAAACGACAATTAGGCTTACATATTAAAAATTAAACGCCATGAGAAAGTCTATGTTATATAAGTTGACAGCCAGTATTGTATTGGTTTCAGCCATCGCAGTTTCTACTTCAAGTGTTTCAGCTCAACGCAGGTCAAATAAAAATGATAAGCAACGTTACGAGGAGCCTAGTAAATCAAATCGTTTAAGAGAGTCCGATAAAAAAGAGAAATATAATAGGAGTAGTTATTCGGATCGCTCAGATCAAAAAAGAAATGCTTCTTCCAAGAAGTATAAGAAGCAAAATGCTAATTATAAGCGGGATAGTTATGGTAAAAGTCATTCAAACCATAAAGGTCATTCAAAAGCTAATGGTTACGTAAAGAATAGAGGTAATAATGGTTCGCATGCACATAGATCTTATTCATCTTCAGGCGATCATTACCGAAGTAATAGATATCCAAAAACTGTTCATCCTCAACATTCTTACAGACGCTTTTATAATGATCGTGGACACAATTGTTATCGACACGGTCGTTACGGAAATGTAGTAGTAAGATTTGCTGTTGCTCCTGTGGTAATAAGACACACTTATGGGGATTATTATTACTCAGATGGGGATTATTACAGATTTTACCCAGAAGTTGGATACGTAATGGTTGATGCGCCAAATTCATTGTATTTCTCTTATGTACCAGATAATTGTCAAAGAATTTCACTGCACGGAGGGATATATTATACAAATGGAGATATTTGTTTTGTTAAAAGCAGGAATGGTTTTAGATTAGTAAATGCTCCTAGTGGAATACATTTATCTTTCAGTTTTTAATGGGAATGTAAAAAAACAGGTGTTTTAAACTTAACAATATTGAAATCGGTAGTATCTGTATAAATAAAAAACATGGGGGTGTGGTTGCGAAAAATGACTTGAATGAGTCTTAAAAAACGCAAAACCACACCCTTCTTGTGTAAAAAATGACGTTTTGATGCTTGCGTGGTCTGAAACGGGGTATTTCTCAATGTTGGCTTTTCCTTTCGGATTATGACTATATCAATTGAGGGAGTTAGGATGGTAATAATGAATCTTAATTTGTTTGGGTGTAGTCATTTTAGGGGGTGTTGTGAAAAATCTTATTTTTGCCACCCGAAAACGTTTTCGTAAATCTGTTGTGAAACAGTTTTTCAGTTCCGTAGCAAAAGATGATTCATGGTCTGAATGTATTGATTTTATTGGGTTTTACGCTTTGTTTTGTGAGGACTTTAAATTCTGATTTTCGCTTGGATATTCAGTTGAAACTAGGCTATTTTATCTCTCAATAACTTATAACAACAACACACAAATTAAAACAGGCGCATTATGACAAGGGATGAATATTTAATGGATCCGAATAAGTTGGTGCAATTCCTTCAAAAACCAAGCTGTGAGTTCACAAAAGAGGATTTGGTAAGATATATAGCAGAGAATGGAATTAAGATGATTAATTTCCGTTATGTTGCTGAAGATGGAAAGCTAAAAACGTTAAACTTTATTATTACGGGTAAAAGCCATTTGGATAGTATTTTATCTTCTGGCGAGCGTGTTGATGGATCGAGTTTATTTTCATATATCGGAGCAGGCTCAAGTGACTTGTATGTAATTCCACGATTTAAGACGGCATTTGTTAATCCATTTTCAGAAGTTCCAAGTTTGGATGTTCTTTGTTCATTCTATAATGCTGAAGGAAAACCATTGGAAAGTGCTCCTGAGCATATTCTAAAAAAGGCACACGATACCTTTAAAAAATCCACAGGTCTTACTTTTAAGGCAATGGGTGAGCTGGAATATTATATTAAAAGTCCAAATCACACATTATATACAGATGTAGATCAAAAAGGATATCATAGTTCTCAGCCGTTTACTAAATGGGAAAATTTAAGACGTGAGGCAATGGTATTAATTGCTCAGTGTGGTGGTAAAATAAAGTACGGGCACTCTGAGGTTGGTAATTTTACTGCTGGTGATGATGGTTTTGAACAACACGAAATTGAATTTTTACCCGTTGAAGCCGAGGATGCAGTTGATCAGTTAGTTGTTGCAAAATGGATTGTGAGAATGTTGGCTGCCCGTGAAAATGCATTGGTAAGCTGGGCGCCAAAAATCACAGTTGGTAAAGCTGGTAGTGGTTTGCATATTCATATGTTGGTTGAGAAAGACGGTAAAAATATTTGTATCGAAAATGGTAAATTGGGAGATACTGCCAAAAAAATGATTGCTGGTATAATGAAGCTTTCGGGTGCTTTAACGGCGTTTGGAAACACAATACCTACTTCTTATTTGCGTTTGGTTCCGCATCAGGAAGCTCCTACCTACGTATGTTGGGGAGATCGGAATCGTTCTGTTTTGGTTCGCGTTCCTCTTGGTTGGGTAGGTGCTACAGGAATGATTAAAAGTGTGAATCCGTTGGAGCCAGAAGATTCAAGAGATTTTTCGGGCAAGCAAACTTTTGAGTTTAGAGTGCCTGATGGCTCAGCAGATGTTTATTCATTAATGGCTGGGCTAATTGTTGCTGGTCAGCATGGATTGGAAATGGAGAATGGACTGCAGATGGCAGAGGAATTATATGCGGATGTTGATATTTTCGCGCCGCATTATAAAGAGAAATTAGATAGTTTGGAGCAATTGCCAAATTGTTGTTGGGAGAGTGCAGATTGTTTGCTTGAGCAAAGAGGAATTTTTGAGCAGAATGGTATTTTTCCAAAAGGAACAATTGATGCAGTTGTGAAAAAATTAAAACTATATGAAGATAATGGGTTAAATGACCGAATTCTGGGTAATGAAGATCGAATTATGGAGATTGTAAATGATTACATTCACTGTATGTAGGTCTAATCGTTACGTGAAAATGCTTGCTGTAAAGTGTTTTTTACTTTGACATTCAAAAGAAGATCAGGTTTTTTATATGGGGTAGTCCCGCAACGAAAGTTGCGGGACTTTTTTATGGTTTTATTTATTCTTTGTATGCAAAGGAATAGGATTCGTCGTGCTGAGATATGTCTAAACCTTTTGCTTCGGAGTATTCTGAAACTCTTAGTGTGACAAATTTGTTAGTGATCCAATATAGAATGTATGATCCTCCGAAAGTAAAGACTCCAACAATCACTAATGCGAGTAGGTGCGCAAAAAATGTTTTGTATTCTCCGTGTATTAGTCCTACCTCATTTGCAAATACCGAAGTTAAAATCATTCCGGTAATTCCTCCCATTCCGTGAGCCGGGAATACGTCAAGCGTATCATCTAGTGATGTTTTCCCTTGTAATGTAATTGCGTAATTACTTACAATAGATGCAATAACTCCAATTGTGATTGATGCTCCTACGGTTACATATCCTGCGGCTGGTGTGATGGCTACAAGTCCAACAACCAATCCGATAGCAGCTCCTAGTCCTGAAGGTTTATGACCTCTTGCGCCATCAAGGAAAATCCAGGTTAGCATGGCGGCTGCCGATGCAGTATTGGTATTTAGTAAGGCCAATACAGCTGTTGATGAGGCTTCTAATGCTGATCCTGCATTAAATCCAAACCATCCAAACCAAAGCATTCCAGCTCCTAAGAGTACAAATGGAATATTGGCGCGTTTTTCGTTGAATTTCGATTTGGTTCGCTTGCCTAAAAACATGGCCCCGGCAAGTGCTGCGAACCCGGCAGACATGTGAACTACTGTTCCTCCGGCAAAATCCAATACGCCCATATTACGAAGGAAACCATTTGGATGCCAGGTCCAGTGAGCAAGTGGTGCGTATATAAAAATGGTGAAAAGGCTTATGAAAATCATATATGCTCTAAATCTTACCCTTCCTGCAAACGATCCGGTAATAAGGGCAGGTGTTATAATCGCAAATTTTAGTTGGAAGAGAGCAAAAAGCGCAAATGGTATCGTTGGTGCCAGTTCTGGATTTGTCATACCTCCTACGTTTTGAAACATTAGGTAAGTGAGAGGATTTCCAACCAATCCAAAACCTTCCGGGCCAATACTGTCTCCAAAAGCAAGACTAAATCCAATAGTAACCCATATCATGCTTACGATTCCCATTGCAACAAAACTTTGAAGAATGGTTGATATGATGTTTCTGGGATCAACCATACCTCCATAAAAGAATGCAAGTCCGGGAGTCATTAGAAGAACCAGAGCGGTTGAGGTTAGCATCCATGCTACATCTCCTGAAACAATATTTGGGTCGCTTACACCAAATTCAACACTAGGAATAAATACTCCAACAATCGCCACTACAATAAGTAGCAAGAAGGCATAAAGCCACTTTTTACTGTTTTTCATCACAATAATGATTTAAAAAATGTACAAAATCCGGTTGGTGTGATTATGGATTGTATTCCGTCAAATATTACGCTTGGGTGGTAAAAATAATATAAAAATAAGAAATAACCTAATGTGTGATGGGGCGTAATGGTTTAGGAAAGTCTAAATATACATCAACACCCCTTTATTTTAGGGGTTGATTGTTTTATTTTCAAATGTTATAAATAAAATATGAATTAACAGAGAAATTAGAAGTAGGGGTGTTGTAAAAAGAAAAGGCTCCAATATATTTGGAGCCTTTTCTGTTAGTTTTTTTCGATTCGTAGTTGATGTACGACAAATTTCCCGGTGTCGTTTTTCAGATATAGATTGACTCGAAAGCTTCCCTTTGTTGTAGTTAAACTACCAATTACATAGCGAGCATCGGGTTTGCCACCAACATGTTTCTTGGAGAATCCTGTTGGAGGAAATTCCCTAAAGAATTTTGCCATAATTTGCGTTGCTTGCGATTTGCTGTATATAGCCTCTTTATCTTGGATCGTTAATTGAATTCGCTCTCCAAAGAAATTCGACAAGCTGATACTATTGCCTTGTTTAAACGCAGTTATTAGTTCTCGGGGTAAATCGTCTTGATTTTGAGAAATTGCCGATGAGGAACAAACTAAAAGAAAGAACATTCCTGCAAATATGTATTTTATAAATCTCATATGAATAATTTTCAACTTAATATCATATACCTTTACACAAATACTGTGCGAAAAATACATTGCAAGTTAAAAAAAATCTGAATTTCTTTTTATTTATAGGAAAAGAATTGATTGTTATGATGTGTAGTGATGGTGTATCATCGCCTTACCTATTAGCAATATTAATGGAAGATTGACTCTTTACTATAAGTGTTGACTTGAAATTAATGTTTAAATGCTTCAAGTGGTCACCTAAAATTGTATGTAAGTTAAGTCTAAATTGAAAATTACAACTAAATGAAAATTGTTCTCTTAGTTATTGGGAAAACGGATAAGGATTTTGTGAGAAATGGGATTGATGAATATCAAAAGCGCTTGGTTCATTATCTTCCTTTCGAAATAAATATTATTCCTGATATTAAAAATACCAAGAACTTATCTGAAAATCAACAGAAGCAAAAAGAAGGAGACTTAATTCTAGAAAAGATTAAATCGGGAGATACACTAATATTGCTCGATGAGGGTGGTAAAGAGTTTTCATCTGTTGGCTTTTCTCAATTTATTGAGCAGAAAATGATTGGAGGAACTAAAAATTTAGTGTTCGTAATTGGCGGCCCTTACGGTTTTTCTGATGAGGTGTATCTAAAAGCGCAAGGAAAGCTTTCCTTATCTAAAATGACTTTTTCACATCAGATGATTCGGATGATTTTTACAGAGCAGTTATATAGAGCCATGACCATTATTAAAGGTGAGCCTTATCATCACGTTTGATGCTTTGAACTAATTATGCTAATTTGTGAGGTGTTTAGCATGAATTTTGTATCAGCAATAAAACATTTCAAAACGACCCAAATTGAAAAATAAACTTCTCAAATATATTCCGGCGATTCTTTCGTTGGTATTTATTCTGCTAGCAGTTTCTACAGAATATTATTTTAAACAAAACGATCGCCTCACGAAAGTGGCTGGCCATGCGCAACAGGTTTTCGAGAAGAAAGAAAAATTACTAAAAAAAGATCTGGGGGAGCTTCGTATCGCTGTTACAGGGCAGGATGGTGAACTTAATAATTACAACAACTTTTCAGATTTTGAAAAAGATTTAAAAAAAGATGGATTTGTATTGCTTGCCTACAAACAAGACAGTTTGTTGTTTTGGAGCGATAATTCATTTCTAATACCTGAGAAAGATTTCCTTGAAAAAGAGAACTCATTGGTTGTTCGACTTGATGATGGATTCTATTACAAGCAGAAACAGAAGTTGGATTCAATAGATTTATATGGATTTGTGCTTCTGAAAAAAATATATCCGTATCAGAATAAATTTTTAAAAAATCATTTTGGTCCCGATTTTTCCATTCCTGCTTCCTTTGATATCTCGCTAAATTCAAAAGAAGGAGCACCGGTTTACAATCCCAATGGAGAATATCTATTTTCATTATCGGATACTAATATGGGATTTGGCGCCAGGAGAGGCCAGAATGGAGTCGGCTTGTTGTACTTGTTCGCGATTCTATCTGCTTTATTTTTCATTAGTATTTTGTTGCGGCAATTAAAGAATCTAAAATTTGGTGTCTCTGCATTTCTGGTTTGGGGTGTAAGTTTGGTGCTTATTCGTTATTTCATGCTTTTGTGGGGAATTCCTGATGTCTTTTCAAATTTGGAGATTTTCTCTCCCGTTCTGTTTGCCAGTTCATTCTTCTTCCCATCCTTAGGCGATTTTGTAATCAATTCTTTCTTTTTATTTGTTTTTGTTTATACCTATTCTCGGTTTTTAAAAAGGAATCAATTCTTTAATCCACAAAAGTCGTCTCATACCGCTGTATGGATTGCATTGCATCTAATTTTCCTTTACCTGCTTTATTTTGCAATAGAAAATCAATTTGAAAGCTTGATTTTGGATTCTAGTTTTAGTTTGCAAATGTTTGTGTTTCAGGATAATGGAATTTACGTTTTTGTGGGCTTCACAATATTGATTTTCCTATTTTATACCTTAGGGCAAATCGCTAATTTATTGGGAGCCATTGCAAAGGGAAATTGGAATTTAAAAACGTTTTTAATTGTTGTTATTCCTATATCCGTGATCTTTAGTTCTGCTATTTATTTTTGGAATCCTGTAAAGGTGGATATTGTCAATTGGCTCTTTCCGATTTTGCTGATTTTGCTTTTAGGGTTAATAAATTATCAAAAAGAAAAGGGAGGAAGATATTCTCTTTATGTGATTTTGTTATTAGGGGTTTCGATATTTGTCACCAATAGAATTAATTCTTTCTCCAGAGAAAAGGAAAAACAAGACAGACAGGTTGCAGCAATGAATCTTTCAACAGAATATGATGCGACTTCTGAAACTTTTTTGCTCGAAATTCAAGATCAACTGGATCAGGATTCAATTCTGAAAGAATTGTGCAAGCAACCTTTTCGAAATGAAACTGAAATAACAGACTATATTCAAAATAAATACTTTACAGGATTTTGGGAACAGTATCATCTTCAAGTTACTATTTGTAATAGTATCGATGACTTAAATATTGAGCCTGATGATCAAATTAGAAACTGTTTTGAGTTTTTTGAGGAGATGATTGTCACGACAGGAGAACCCATTCCAAATAGTAATTTTTATTATTTGAATGAGTTTGATGGTATGGTTTCTTATCTGGGTGTTATTTCGAATCCAACAAATAGATTAAATGAAGTCAAGATATATTTGCGTCTCGATTCTAAGGTTGGTGATGAAGGTTTGGGTTATCCTGATTTATTGCTCGACGAAAAAGTCGATTTGCGTCCGGTTAGCAATGACTATTCTTACGGGAAATATCAAAATGGGAAATTGATTGCTTCCTCTGGTAAATTCAACTATTACATGAGTGACTCAGGCTTTGGTTTGAATTCTGCAAATTTCTTTTGGAAACAAATTGATAATTATGACCATTTAGTATATAAGTTTGATAATAATGCTGTAGTCGTAAGTTGCCCTTCTGTATCGTTGTACGATAAAGTAATCACCATTCCCTATGTTTTTGTCCTTTTTTATGTCTTTGGTTTTTTAATTTGGATACTAGAGAAAATTTCTTTCAAATTCCAGATCAATTTAAGTTTCAAATACCGAATTCAATATTCCATAATTGGCTTGTTGATGCTTTTCTTCCTATTGCTGGGTGGTGGTTCTGTGTATTATAATATTAACCAGGCAAACGCGTCAAATAATAGAAATCTGCAGGAGAAGTTGCAGTTGGTTAAGCGTGAGGTTCTTGGTACAATGTCTAGTGGTGATTCAAAACAGAGAGAGTTGAAAACAGATCAGTTAAGGCAGTTGTCAAATTTAATTTTTGCTGATATTCATTTGTACGATTTATCCGGGGAATTAATTGCTACCTCAAGGCCAGAGATATTTGATGAAAAGCTTCAGGAAGAGAGAATGAATTTTGCTGCTTACTATCAACTTTCCCTTCAGGGAAGAACACATTTCATTCATAAAGAACAAATTGGGGAAATGTCTTATTTGTCTGCCTACGAAACTTTGGTTGATGAAAATAATGAAACAATCGCATTTGTAAATCTTCCCTATTTTCTCAAAAGCAGAGAGTTGGAGAAGGAGATGTTTAATTTGGTTCTTGCAGGAGTAAATCTTCATGTATTGATGATTTTACTGGCTATTTTCCTTTCTGTAATCATATCCAATAAAATAACTTACCCACTTCGCTTAATTCAAAATAGATTAAAAGCAACCCGATTTGGTTCGTATGGTGAGCAAATTGAGTATTCGAAAAATGATGAAATAGGTAGTTTGGTGAAGGAGTACAACCAAATGCTTGTTGAGCTTGAAGAGAGTGCTTCCCGTTTGGCAAAATCCGAACGGGAATCGGCATGGCGCGAAATGGCAAAGCAGATTGCTCATGAGATAAAGAATCCATTGACTCCAATGAAACTGAGTATTCAGTTTTTGCAGAAGCGTTACGAGGATAAAACACCAAATTGGGAGGAGCATTTTAATCGGGTAAGTAAAACTTTAATCGAGCAAATTAATGCTTTGTCTTCTATTGCCACAGCATTTTCGAATTTTGCAAAGATGCCGGTAGCCAAAAATCAGAATTTAAATTTGGTTGAAATCCTCGAACATACAGTTGATCTGTTTAAAAATGATGATTTTGGATTAAAACTGGATTTGAATTCCATCGAGAATGCAAATGTTTTTGTTGATAAAGAACAGTTTGTACGCGTTTTTGTGAACTTAATTAATAATGCAATTCAGGCTATTCCCGAAGAAACTCCAGCCCAGGTAGTAATTGAATTGGAGGAACTGGATTCTGATTATCAGGTAAGTGTAATTGATAATGGTTCCGGAATTAATCCAGATATCAAAGAGAAATTGTTCTCACCTAACTTCACAACAAAATCGAGTGGTATGGGATTGGGTTTATCCATAGTGAAAAACATTGTTGAAAATGCCAACGGAAGCATTTGGGTTGAATCGGAGAGACATATTGGATCTTGTTTTATTGTTAGAATTCCTAAAAGAAAAGAGTCATAAGATGATTGTAAAAATACTGGTAGATAATACTGCGAAAGATGGTTTTGAGTTTGTTCATGGTTTTTCGGCTGTAATCGAGGCTGATGAAAAAATTCTTTTTGATGTGGGTCCGTACTCTCTTTTTATTCAAAATGCGAAAAGAATGAATGTTGATTTGAATGAGCTTAAAACAATTGTTTTAAGTCATGGACATTGGGATCATGGTGATGGTTTGAAGTTTGTGTCTGGAAAACGTTTAATTACTCATCCTAATTCATTTGCTTTGCGATTTCGAAAGGAAAGTAAGACTCCCGTTGGTTTGTCAATGACAAGAGATGAAATTATTTCTAAATTTGAATTAAAAGAATCGAAATCACCTTTGTTGATCAGTGAGAAAATGGTTTTTTTAGGCGAAATTCCTCGTTTAAATAATTTTGAATCTCAATCCACCACCTTTTTGTTAGGAGATGGTTCTCCCGATTTTGTTATCGACGATTCAGCAATCGCTATAAAGAGTGCAAAAGGCTTAATTGTGCTTAGTGGGTGTGCGCATGCCGGAATATGCAATACTGTCGCTTATGCGAAGAAAGTGTGTGCAGTTGATAAGGTTTATGCTGTGTTAGGTGGTTTTCATCTAAAGAAAATTGATGAGGTTTTTGAGAAGACGGTGGCCTATTTTCAAGAAGAGAAATTAGAGCTGCTAGGTGCAACTCATTGTACTAGTTTTGCTGTGCAGGATGAATTTAAAAAATATTTTAAGACAATAGATTTAGAGGCTGGAGTTGTAGTGGAATTGTAATTATTTTACTTCATCCATAGAAATAATATTGTGTAAAATTGCATAAACAGTTAGCCCCGAAACAGATTTAATTCCCAGTTTCTGTGTGATGTTTTTGCGGTGAGTAACCACAGTGTGAATGCTAATGAATAGTTGGTCGGCTATTTCTTTATTCGTCAAACCAAGAGTAATATGTTTTAATATGTTTTTCTCTCTTGAACTAATTGTATCTGCATTTTTATCAGGAATGGCATTTTTGTTTTTTGCGCTTATAATCTCCTGTAGTAAGTCAAGAATAACATCTTGCTCATCGAGGTAATTGATGTAAGCATCTGCCTTGTATTCTTCTTTTATTTTTTTCTTGTCGGATAGTAAGACCAAAGAGAGTTTGTTCCCATTGATAAATTTGCTTTTTAGATCAGCACAATCAGCTGGAAGCATATTCGGATTAATGATGAGAATGTCGGGTTTGCTGCTGTTTACAATTTCGCATACCTCCTCCTTGTTATCGATAAGTTGCAGCACTTCAGAATTCTCTAAATTTTGAAGAATTGATCTCAGTCCTTTTCGAATAATACATGAATTATCAGCAATTAAAATCGTAGATCTAGCCATAGGTGTTAGAGTTTAAAGCAGGTTTTTGATCGATTTCTCCATTAGAATGACTTTGGGTGTCAGTACTTTGTCTTCAATTCTGGAATGGTAATTCAAATCCTCTTCTAGTTTAAATAGATCTTGTATTATTGTATGGTAAAGCGTGCTGTTTGCCGGAGGGGTAAGGTATTTGATCATGATGGTTTTTAAATCCATCAGTTTTTCTTCCACATCATCGTGCCCTTCCTCATATTTCTCAATGGAGAAAGCATCGAAAATTTCTCTGTTTCGTTCTGAGAAACTTTGAGTTTTAATGATTTCTTCAACAGTTAAAACGTAAGGGAATACCACATTTTCCTCATACATAATGTGTTCGGTTAGTTCCGATTTGTATCCCTCAAAAAAGTTTCTAATAAGCAAAATGTATTTTTGATCTTCGGTATCCTCCGATTGAAGCGAAATAATTTTTTGTTCAATTTCAGATAACTTCTCATTCAAATAACTCGCATGAGTCATTTGTAAATAATTGACAATATTCTTAACGGGAATGGTTTGAAGCTCCTCTTTGGGGAAATAATCTTTATCGTGATAAGCGTTCACAAGTTGCAGAAAGAAGTTCAAATCGACCTCGTTTTCTTGGCAAACATTCGAAACGGTTTTGTCGCCGAATCCCAGATTAATTCCAAAACGATGAATGACCGGGATAAGCATGTAGTTCAGCTGAATTACATCAGCCAGCTTCATATCCTTTTTAATACGCATACTTTGTGTTTTTAATTAATCTAAATTAATAAAAAGCAGGAGATTTCCGAAGAAAGGCGACCGGAATGCAATCGAAAACTGAGACCAAATGAAGTAATAACACTAAAAGTAATCTTATGGCAAAAGATTTTATGAATTTCAGATGGTCCCAGTTGTCGCTAGCCTGTTTTGTCAGTACAAAAATAGGTTTTCCCAATTTGGGAGCAATACCTACTTATAGGTATATTATACCATTTTAAAATCTAAAGGAGTCGGTATAATGCCGGTAGCCGTTTGACAATCATCATTATCCAGATAGCTATCGGAATTGCGCAGTTAGAGATTATTTCAAATACTAATGGGTATTATTTTTCGAAGTGAATACTTTCTTTGATGTGAAGAATTCGCGATTTTGCGTATTCATATTTTGGATCATCTTTGTCATTCGTCTGTTGAATAAATTTGGTGTAGTAGGCCAAAGCATTATTTTCATTTTCCCCAAACTCTTCGTATGTTGTCGCAATTTCATAAAGAATATCAGGATTGGTGTTGTCCATTTCGAAATATTTTTTGTAAGATATAACAGCTTTTTCGAATTGTCTGGTTGCAGCATACGACTTTGCCAAAAACAAATGCATCGAGGCTTCAATTGGTGAAGTGATATAGAAAAGGGCATCTTCCAAAAATTTAATTCCTTTCTCGTGCTGAGAAATTCGAGCATAGCATATTCCAGTATGAAAATTAATTATCGGATCTTTTTCAAAGGTTGGGCCACAACCGGCAAAAGCTTTTAGTGCATTCTCATATTGTCGGGTTTGCATGTAGCATATTCCTAGTTGTTTGTGTTCTGCTTCCGTTAATTGATTGTCTGTTTTTAATTCTTTTAAAATGGTCAAGGCGTTATCGTACCACTCTAATCCAATCAAAACCTGTGCTTTTTTCTTCAGCAGTATAATATTATTGGGAAATGTTTTTAAACCATTGCTAATGTAACCTAAAGCTTGTTGGTAAGCAGCCATTTCATACAATTGCTGAGTGATGTGAACTATTACTGATAAATCATTCGGATTAAGTTCGTTTGCCTTCATGTATGAAGCCAATGATCCGATAAAATTTTGCATTCTTTTTTTTATACTCCCTATTTGTTTGTGGATGTTGGGATTCAAGGAATCTTGCTGGTTTAGTTTTAAGTAGATATCGAGACTTTCTTGATATTTGTTTTGAACAGAATAAGTCTTGGCCAAAAGTAAATCTACCGAATAGTTGTTTGGTTCAAGTTTTTGTAGCTTAACTAATTCCTGCTCGGCTTTGGGGTAATTCCCCGATGAGTAAAGACAGGAGCTTAAATTCAATAAAGTTGCAGTAGAATTGGGATTAAGTTGTTGAGCCTTTGTGTAGTTTTCAATGGCTTTCATGTCTTGATCCAATTTTTGGTAAGCATTTCCAAGTCTGGAATAAAGCTTGCTGTTTGTGCCGTCTTTCGCCACCATTTCGTTTAGGATAGGAATTGCTTCTTCGTATTTTCCAGAGAATAGGAGTTCGTCTACTTTTGTTGTTTTTTGAGAATAACTTGCTGGGATGTTAATTGCCAAACTCAGCAGAAGTAGAATGGTGAATTGTTTCATGTCTTGGGTTTTATGATTAGAATATAAATATAACTAAATTATTAGTTATCAAAAATTATATTCTTTCCAAAACAAAAAAAACCGACTCAGTAAATCTGAATCGGTTAATGGTTATGCTGTGTGCAGCAATTTATTTTTTTCTCACTAAAACTTGGATTGGTACTCCTCTGAAATTCCAGTTTTTGCGAATCTGATTTTCAAGATATCTTCTGTAAGGATCCTTAATGTATTGAGGAAGATTACAATAGAATGCAAAAGTAGGTGCGTGAGTTGGAAGTTGAGTTACATATTTTATTTTAATGAACTTTCCTTTCAAAGCAGGAGGATTTAGGGCAGCAATTGCTTTTTGCATTACCTTGTTTAGCTCCGATGTTGATATTTTTCGAATACGATTATCATGTACCTCAAGTGCTGCTTCCAAAACCTGAATTAATCGTTGCTTGGTGGTTGCAGAGGTGAAAATAATCGGAACATCTTTAAAGGGTGCAATTCGATTTTTGATTTCATCCTCAAATTCTTTCATGGTATTAGTTTCTTTATCAACCAAATCCCACTTGTTTATCATGATTACAACACCTTTACGGTTACTGAGGATGATGTCGAGAACAGCTAAATCCTGTTGTTCAACACCACGTGTTGCATCTAAAATCAAAACGCAAACATCAGCACTTTCAATAGTTCTGATCGATCGCATTACCGAATAGAATTCTAAATCTTCATGAACCTTTGGTTTCTTGCGAACTCCGGCAGTATCCACCATGATGAAATCATGTCCGAATTTCTGAAAGCGGGTATGGATTGAATCTCTTGTTGTACCTGCAATATCAGTCACAATGTTTCGATCTATCCCGACCAAAGCATTTACTGTTGATGATTTTCCTACATTAGGACGACCAACAAATGCAATTCTTGGAAGCCCTTCATCATCATCGGAAGGTTTAATTTCAAAATCATTTATCAATTCATCTAATAAATCTCCGGTTCCTGACCCATTAACAGCTGAAATTGGAAAAACTTGCTTGCCAATTCCCATTGAATAGAATTCGTTAGCTGCAAAAGTTAATTCTGAGTTATCAGCTTTGTTTGCAATCAAGTAAACTTTCTTTTTGGTTCTACGAAGAATACTTGCAACAGCAGCGTCTAAATCAGTGATTCCCTGCTTTACATCTACAACAAAAAGAATAGCATCGGCTTCATCAATTGCAAGCATAATCTGTTTGCGAATCTCTTCTTCAAAAATATCATCAGAATTAGTCGCGTAACCTCCGGTATCAATTATCGAAAATTCAACGCCATTCCAGTCCGATTTTCCATAATTACGATCACGGGTAACACCAGAAGTTTCGTTTACGATTGCTTTTCTTGTACCTGATAATCGATTAAAAAGTGTAGATTTTCCAACATTTGGTCTTCCTACGATTGCAACAATATTGCTCATTATTTTATGTTTCTAACGCAATCTCTGCGTGTAATTCTTATTCAATTTATTAAAATTCTAAAGATTCTTTTTTGATATAGCAGCACTCAGTACTTACTGATTGTATCCAAAATTCTTTAGTTGAGAGTCTTTGCTTCTCCAGTCTTTTGCAACCTTAACGTATAGTTTTAAAAAGACCTTTTTGCCAAAGAATTTCTCCATATCTAATCGGGCTTCTGTTCCAACTTTCTTTAGTGCTTTCCCTTGATGTCCAATGATGATTCCTTTTTGAGAAGTTCTTTCTACATTTATTACCGCCATAATGCGGATAATTTTTGGCTCATCTTCAAACTCTTCAACTACAACTTCTACGGAATACGGAACTTCTTTGTCATAGTTGGTTAGTATTTTTTCTCTAATAATCTCATTCACAAAAAAACGGGATGGTTTATCTGTGAGCTCGTCTTTAGGGAAAAAAGGAGGCCCTTCTGGTAAAAGTTCCAAGATGCGGTCAAATAAATTGGGCACATTGAAATTCTCCGTTGCCGACATTGGGAATATTTCAGCCTTAGGAAGAATTACTTTCCATCTATCTACCAGTTTATTTAATTTTTCCTGATCCGTCAAATCAATTTTGTTGATCAGTAAAAGAACCGGGAGATCAGAGTTTTGAACTTTTTTCAGGAATTCTTCATTCTTATCAATCGTTTCAATTACGTCGGTAACATACAAAATTACGTCAGCATCAACCAGTGCAGAGGTTGAAAATTTCATCATCGACTCCTGAAGCTTGTAGTTAGGCTTCAAAACTCCTGGTGTATCAGAGTACACAATTTGAAAATCTTCGCCATTAACAATTCCTTTAATTCGGTGACGCGTAGTTTGAGATTTCGATGTAATAATCGAGATGCGTTCCCCAACCAAATTATTCATTAAGGTTGATTTCCCCACGTTGGGATTTCCAATTATATTTACAAAACCTGATCTATGAGGCATATGTACTCCAATTTAGTGATTTAAAAATTTTTGCAAAGATAGTACAATTAATGCCATTTACGAAAATGTCAGCCATACATTAAAAATGAATAAAAAACCGGCACGAGATTTTTGGAGAAATATGGGTCTGACAGGGTGCGGAATTTGATTGAATTTCCTAAATATTTTCATTGTTCGAATTTTAATATGGCTAAATGTGTTGTAAAGACTTTAGTTGTGATTTGTTTTTATTTTCTAAAACTTTATATTTGTAGCAGAATTAGAGTCGAAAACTCTGTTCTTACATATTTATTGTTTCTTCAGGGCAGGGTGAAATTCCCGACCGGCGGTGATAGTCCGCGAGTCTTTAACGAGATTGAACTGGTGTGATTCCGGTACCGACAGTACAGTCTGGATGGGAGAAGAAAAACAATTGATCAATTTGATTGATTCATGTCAATGGATAATTTCCGTTTGGCTATACCTATAATAGATGCCCTGAATAGTTTAATGAACTATTCAGGGCATTTTGTTTTTATGCAAATGAGCAAAGAATATCAATACATGCAGAGAGCCTTTGAGTTGGCTAAAAAGGGAATAGGAAGAGTAAATCCTAATCCCTTGGTTGGGGCTGTAATTGTTCGAGATGATAAAATCATTGGAGAGGGATATCATGAATTTTTTGGGGGGCCGCATGCTGAGGTAAATGCATTTCGATCTTCTACAGAATCTGTAGAAGGTGCAACAATGTATGTTACTCTGGAACCATGTTCTCATTATGGAAAAACACCGCCTTGCGCCGAAGCAATTGTGAAAAACAAGATTGCTAAAGTGGTGATCGGGATGTTGGATCCCAACACATTGGTTGCGGGAAAGGGAGTTAAATTATTAGAGGAGAATGGAATTGAGGTTGAATACGGTTTTTTGTGCGAAGAACTAAGTCATATGAACCGGGTTTTTCTGAAGTTTATTCAAAGTAAATTACCCTATGTGCTTATGAAAACGGCCATGACTCTTGATGGGAAAATTGCTAGCAAAACCGGAGATTCGCGCTGGGTTTCTAACGAGAAATCACGAGCATACGTTCATCAGTTAAGGAATGAATTGGCTGGAATAATGGTGGGCGTTGATACGGTGATTGCAGATGATCCAATACTAACAACCCGATTGGAAAATGAAGAAGCTAGAAATCCCGTAAGGATAGTGGTTGATAGTAATGCCCGAATTCCTTTGGAATCAAAAATACTAAATACGGCAAATCAGGCTAAGACGATTGTGGCTGTAACAGAAAAAGCCGATTCAACTAAAATTGCTGAGATTCAAGAACTGGGAAATGCTGTTTTGATTATAAAATCCAGAAATGGAAGAGTTGATCTTAGTGATTTAATGGTGAAGCTCGGAGAGACTGGAGTAGATGGAATTCTTTTGGAAGGAGGAGCAACCTTAAATTTCTCGGCTTTAGAAGCAGGTATTGTTGATGAGCTTATGTCTTTTATTGCTCCTAAAATTATTGGCGGACTTACTTCCAAATCGCCAGTGGGCGGAGAAGGAATTGAATTCATGAAAGATGCCATTGAATTGGAAAATATGAAGATTGATCAGCTTGGAAATGATCTGATGTTGACAGGTAAAATAAAAAAGAAGCTGGTAAATAGTTGAAGGTTTACAATTCGATAACTGTTTGCTGTTAACTGATAATTGAGAAAATGTTTACAGGTTTAATTGAAGAAATAGGAAAAATAAAGTCTATAAAACGTGGAGGAAAGTCAATTCGATTGACAATTTCGGCTCGTTCAATTATGGATGATGTGAAGTTGGGAGACAGTATCTCTACCAATGGAATTTGTTTGACGGTGGTTAGTTTCAATTCTACAGGTTTTTCGGCTGATGTTATGCCAGAAACAATGAGCAGAACAAATTTTGAATTGCTGGGAGCTGGGAGCCGCGTTAATTTGGAGCGTGCTCTTCGTCTAGGTGATCGAATGGGTGGTCATATGGTAAGTGGTCATGTTGATGGATTGGGTGAAGTTGTTGGTATAGAACAAGACGACAATGCCATTTGGGTAAGTATTGCAGCGCCTAAGGACATTCTGAAATATATTGTAGAGAAAGGCTCTATTTCGATTGATGGTATCAGCTTGACTGTGGCTTATGTGGATGATGAAATTTTTAAAGTTTCAATTATTCCATTAACGCAGGAAGACACCACTTTGACTTCTAAAAAACAAGGAGAAAAAGTGAATCTGGAATGCGATATGACAGCAAAATACATTGAGAAATTCATGTTTCACAAAGATGAAGAGAGTGCTCAGGTGGAGAAGTCGGATATTTCGATGAATTTCTTGAGGGAGAATGGATTTGTATAAAAAGGAAAATTAAAAAACAAAACAACAATACATAAACTATGAAATTTCATACAATTGAAGAGGCGATCGAGGACATCAAATTAGGGAAGATGATTGTGGTGGTTGACGACGAGGATCGTGAAAATGAGGGTGATTTGTTGATGGCGGCAGAGATGGTAACACCTGAGGCAATCAATTTTATGGCCAGGCAGGCTGGCGGATTGATTTGCATGCCAATTGTTAAGGAGCGTTTGGATGAGTTGAATATCGATATGATGGTGTACAACAATACGGATGCGAAACAAACAGCTTTTACCGTAAGTATCGATGCTGCTGATTGTGCAACAGGTATTTCGGCTCATGAACGTGCTCACACAATTTTGAAAGTGTTTGATAAGAGTGCTAAGCCAACAGATTTTACTCGTCCGGGGCATATTTTCCCTTTGGTAGCGCGTAAAAATGGTGTTTTGGTTCGTGCAGGACATACTGAGGCTGCTGTTGATTTGGCACGAATGGCTGGTTTGTATCCAGCAGGGGTTATTTGTGAAATTATGAATGAGGATGGGACTATGGCCCGCGTTCCTCAGTTGAAAGAATATATTGCCAAGCACAACTTGAAAATGATTACGATTGCTGATTTAATTGAGTATCGCAGACAAACTGAAAGTGTGATTGAAAAAGTGACTGAAACGGATATGCCAACTAAATTTGGCGATTTCAGAGCTCATGGATATGTGAATAAAATTACTGGAGAGCATCATGTTGCCTTGGTAAAAGGAGATGTTACTTCTGCTGATTCGGTATTGGTTCGTGTGCATTCAGAATGTTTAACTGGTGATGCATTTGGTTCTTTGCGTTGCGATTGTGGCGATCAACTGCAGGAGGCTATGAAAAGAATTCAAGAAGCTGGAAGAGGTGTGTTGCTATACATGCGTCAGGAAGGCCGGGGAATTGGTCTAATCAATAAACTGAAAGCCTACCAACTACAAGATATGGGCATGGATACTGTTGAAGCAAATTTGGCATTAGGATTTAAAGCCGACTTGCGTGATTACGGTATCGGCGCTGCCATTTTAGCTGATTTGGGTGTTTCAGATTTAACTTTAATGACTAATAATCCATTAAAAGTTGCAGGTTTAAAAGGGTATGGTTTGAAAATAATTGGTCGCGAAGAGATTGAAATGACTTGCAACGAAAAGAATGAATTTTATTTGCAGACCAAAATGAATAAAATGGGGCATCTGTTGCATCAGGATGTGAAGTGGAATTTGCAAAATGATGATAAAAAAGTAGAAGGTGTTTCAAAAAACGGATTAAAATAAAACTGAAAATAGAAATAAGATGAATACAATTGAAGGAAAATTGATTGCAAAAGATTTAAAATTCGGTATTGTTATCGGTCGTTTTAATGAATTTATAGGAGGTAAATTATTATCAGGTGCTTTGGATGCTATTCACCGTCATGGAGCTTCAACAGACGATGTTGATGTTGCCTGGGTTCCTGGAGCATTTGAAATTCCATTGATCGCTAAGAAAATGGCGAAAAGTGGCAAGTACGATGCCGTTATTTGTTTAGGTGCTGTTATCAAAGGATCAACTCCACATTTTGAGTATGTTTCAGGTGAAGTAACTAAGGGGATTGCCAGTGTTTCTTTAGATCTTGAAATACCAGTTATTTTTGGTGTTTTAACTACTGATTCTATTGAGCAGGCAATTGAGCGTGCCGGAACAAAAGCTGGAAACAAAGGATTCGAAGCTGCTGTGTCAGCAATTGAAATGGCTAATTTATTGAAGCAATTTTAAGCATATTATATATCAACAAAAAATCCCGGCAGTGATGCCGGGATTTTTTATGCAATAATACTGAGTAAATGCTTATTTTGATTAATATATTTTAAGCATGGTTATTTCTTTTTCACTTAAGAATCTCCACTTTCCTCTTGGAATATTTTTCTTGGTAATTCCGGCAAAAAGAACGCGGTCTAGTTTTTCAACTTCGTAGCCCAAGTGTTCAAAAATTCGTCGTACAATTCGATTTCGTCCAGAGTGAATTTCTATCCCAACCTGAGTTTTGTCATCAGCATTCGCAAAACTAATTGCATCAGCTTTAATTTCACCATCTTCCAACTCAATACCCGCAGATACCTGATTCAAGTCTTCTTGCGAAATTTCTCTGTCTAAATAAACATGGTAAATTTTCTTCTTGTTGTAGCTTGGGTGAGTCAGTCGTTTTGTTAAATCTCCATCGTTGGTGAAAAGCAAAACGCCGGTAGTCATTCTATCCAATCTTCCAACCGGATAAACTCTTTCTTTGCAAGCATTTTGGATCAGGTCCAGAACAGTCTTTCTTCCCATTGGATCATCCAGAGTAGTTACAAAATCTTTTGGTTTGTTTAAAACCAAATAAACTTTTGCTTCCGCTTGCAGCTGTTTGCCGTCCATGCAAACGACATCATCGATATTTACTTTTGTGCCAACTTCATTTACAACTTCACCGTTAACGGTTATTTGGCCTTCCTCAATGCGTCTGTCAGCTTCTCTTCTTGAGCAGGCTCCCGTATTCGAAATGTATTTGTTCAATCGAAGCATTCCATCTTCAGGTCCTGATTTTTTCGCAAAAGCCAATTGTTTCTTCTTGCTGTAATGCTTTCTCTGAAGAGTTTCTTTGTTCGGTTTATTTTTAAAATGATCGTAAGGTTTCTTGTTCTCATCTTGGTTTTCATCAAAATCGCCATCAAATCGTTCTCGTTTTTCAGTAAATTCTGATCTGTCTGATTTTTCGGAATATCTTTCTGATCTATAGCTTGAGTTCTCCCGCTTATGTCTTCTGTCAGAGTCTCTTCCAGGTCTGTTGTCATCAAATCTTCTTGGCGATCTTGAATCAGATCCTCGGGAACCTCTGTTGGATTCACTGCTGCGTCTGTCAGAATTTTCTGATCTATCGCCATAGTTGCGGGTACGTGGTTCCGAATCGCGTTCAAATTTACGATTTGGATCTTCCGATCTGGATCTTCCTCTGTCTGATCTATCGCTTGAACCTCTTTCTGATCTGTCATCATCAAATTTTCGTGGTCCTCTGGATCTTGAATCAGAGCTTTGGGAAGTTCTGTTCGAATCACTTCTTCGTCGGTCTGAATTTCCCGATCGGTCACCAGACTTACGATCTCTTGATTCTGAATCCTTTTTAAATCGAGGATTTGAATCACCAGATTTTCTATTGTTTTCTGTTTTTGATCCAAAAGAAGATTTCTCTTTTCTTTCTTTTCCGTATTTTTTTTCTTCCATTTCTGAGTA
Source organism: Labilibaculum antarcticum (assembly GCF_002356295.1). NCBI lineage: Bacteria > Pseudomonadati > Bacteroidota > Bacteroidia > Marinilabiliales > Marinifilaceae > Labilibaculum > Labilibaculum antarcticum. The sequence goes on from NZ_AP018042.1 coordinate 2,711,038, forward strand.
AATGATCAATGTTCTGAACTCACAAAAGTACTAATAATCAATGAATATATTAATTGTGCTTATTGAAATATTGAAATAAAGAAAATCAATTTGAATTTTGCTTTCTTACTCTTAATTGAAATTATAAATTTGTCGTACAAATCTTGAACTTATCTAGTTCTGGATTTTTTAACGAATCAGTTACTTACAAAATTCTAAAAATATAGTATGGCATTAATTAAATCAATTTCCGGAATCAGAGGAACGATTGGCGGTCAGGTGGGAGATGGATTAAGTCCTCTTGATGTTGTTAAATTTTCAGCGGCATATGGTACTTGGGTTTTGCGCAGAAACAACGGGAAAAAAGTAAAAGTTGTTGTTGGACGAGATGCTCGTATTTCTGGAGAAATGGTTGATATGCTCGTGGTTGGAACTCTTTTAGGGTTGGGGATTGATGTTGTGGAAATAGGTTTGGCTACCACTCCAACTACCGAAATTGCTGTTACTGGAGAAAACGCTCAAGGAGGTATTATTTTAACCGCCAGTCATAATCCAAAACAATGGAATGCATTAAAACTATTGGATGAAAAGGGCGAATTTCTTAATGATATAGATGGCAAAATCGTTTTGTCGATTGCTGATAATGAAGATTTTATTTTTGCAGATGTTGACGATTTAGGTCATCTTTCTCATGTGGATGATTACACACAAAAACACATCGATCACGTTTTATCACTCGATTTGGTAGATGCAGATGCAATTAGGAAAGCCAATTTCACCGTTGCGGTTGATGCCGTAAATTCAGTAGGCGGAATTGTGATTCCTCAATTATTGAAAGCATTGGGTGTTGAGACTGTAGTTGAATTGTACTGCGAACCCAACGGACAATTCCCACATAATCCGGAGCCACTTCCTGAGCATTTAACAGAAATTGCCTCAGTAATGAAAAAAGGCAAGGCTGATGTGGGTTTTGTAGTAGATCCTGATGTGGATCGTTTGGCTATTGTAAATGAAGACGGCAGCATGTTTGGTGAAGAATATACTTTAGTGGCTTGCGCTGATTACGTATTGGCAAATACCCCTGGAAATACCGTTTCTAATCTTTCATCAACCCGTGCTTTGCGCGATATTACTGAAAAACATGGAGGAACATACGAAGCTTCAGCTGTTGGTGAGGTTAATGTGGTAACCAAGATGAAAGAGAATAAGGCTGTAATTGGTGGAGAGGGAAATGGTGGAGTTATTTATCCTGCAAGTCATTATGGTCGTGACTCTTTAGTTGGAGTTGCATTAATCCTGACTCACATGGCAAAAACAAATAAAAAAGCTTCTGAGTTAAGAGCAAGCTATCCGAATTATTTCATCTCAAAAAATAAAATCCAGCTAACTCCAGAAATTGATGTTGATGCGGTTTTAGTTGCCATGAAGGAGAAATATAAAAATGAGAAAGTGAATGATATAGATGGTGTGAAGATTGATTTTGCATCAGAATGGGTTCATCTTCGTAAATCAAATACCGAACCTATTATTCGAATTTATTCGGAAAGTAAAAATGAAGCGACTGCAAACCAATTGGCAGAGAAAATCATTTCCGAGATAAAGGAAATCATTAATTAGAAAAAATATTTTTTCAGATTAGCGCAAGGGATAAATTCTCTTGCGCTTTTTTTTTATAAGAGAAAATTTTCCGTAATCGTTTGCATTTTCATCATTTTAAAAAATAAATGGTTTTTTTGAATGGTTTAATCAACTTTAATTTGGACTGAGAACTTCTATCCTCCTTGCAAAATAAGGCTTAAGATAATAAGGTCTGCATATCGTTATTGAACAGAAGAGCCTGTATGGGTGTTTATACCCAGTTTCGAAATAGTTAAATATGTCCGAAGTTAGATTATTGTATTTTAATTTTCATATATTTAAGTGATACTGCTGAAAAGCAGGTCGTTTTCTGAATTATTTTCTGGCATTGTATATATATTTGCTAGCTAATAAAGAAAAAATTCTCCATTGAAACGAATATAAATTAGATATAATCAAAGAATAAAGCCTTATGAAAATTACCGTTGTAGGTGCAGGAAATGTTGGAGCAACTTGTGCAAATTGCATTGCTCAAAAAGAATTAGCAAACGAATTAATTATTGTTGACATCAAAGATGGATTGTCAGAGGGGAAAGCATTAGATATGTGGCAAACCGCTCCAATCAATTATTACGATACAAGAGTTAAAGGGGTAACAAATGATTATGCTGCTACTGCAGGATCAGAAGTTGTTGTTATTACATCAGGTCTTCCACGTAAACCGGGGATGAGTCGTGATGACTTAATTTCTATTAATGCAGGTATTGTAAAATCAGTTACCGAAAATGTAATAGCTCATTCTCCTGATGCAATTATTATTATCGTATCAAATCCTTTGGATGTTATGACTTATGCTGCTTTTTTAACAGCTAAAAAAGCACGTAACAAAGTATTTGGTATGGCTGGAGTTTTGGATACGGCTCGTTACCGTGCTTTCCTTGCAGAAGAATTAAATGTTTCTCCTAAGGATATTCAGGCATTGTTAATGGGTGGACACGGTGATACCATGGTTCCACTTCCTCGTTATACTACTGTTGCTGGTATTCCTGTAACAGATTTAATCGAAGAAGAAAAATTGAATGCAATTATCGAAAGAACTAAATTCGGTGGTGGTGAGCTAGTAAACTTGATGGGAACTTCAGCTTGGTATGCTCCAGGTGCTGCAGCTGCTCAAATGGTTGAAGCTATTGTTCGCGATCAAAAAAGAATTTTCCCTGTATGTGCCTTGTTGGATGGCGAATATGGAATGAAAGATATTTTCTTGGGAGTACCAGTAGTTTTAGGTAAAAACGGTATTGAGAAAGTAATCGAGGTGAAATTGAATAAAGATGAAATGGAATTGTTGGAAGGTTCAGCAGTAGCCGTTAAATCAGTAATGAAAGTGTTAGATGAAATGAATATTTTTGCTTAGTCAGCAAATTTCATTTACAAGTATATAAAGGTTGTCTCTATTTGAGGCAACCTTCTTTTTTTTGACGTTAAGTTAATCAGAGATAATTTTTTTCGATTAAAGAGTGCTTTCAAATCTAAATCCGGATTTTGATATTTGAACTCTCAATTGTTACTTTGTTAAAGTTTTAAGGGTTTTATGTGTTTTATGATACAAATATCTGTTCTTTTGGTATATTTGCTGTCCTTTGTTCAGAAAGCCCATGAAAATTGAGATTCCAATAGAAATAATAGAACTTGAAAACGAAAGTTTTCATCTTTTAATAAGATGCAAAGTGAATGCTAGTCACGAAGGAGATTTGGTAGTTGATACCGGAGCTTCAAAAACAGTTTTAGATCGTAATTTTGTTCCTGCTTACGAGGTATCCGACAATCAAATATCAGAAATTAAATCACGGGGTTTGGGTGAAGGAAGCTTAATTACCGAAATGGTTAAGATAGATTCATTCCAATTAGGAGATCTTTTGGTAAATGATTTTCATTGTGCACTAATCGATCTTGCTGGCATAAATGAGATGTATCGGGAGCATTGTCATCGGGAAATTTGCGGATTACTTGGGAGTGACTTTCTTTTAAAGCATCGGGGAATTATTGATTATGGGCGACAAATTCTGCAATTGGAATTATTTTAAACCCTGCAGATCTGCAAAAGACATAAACTACTTGAAGTACGTGGGTTATTGAACAAAGGTATTTTGAAAAAAATTAATATATTTGTGCTTTAATTTGCGGTTAAGAATATGAAATACCACATAAATAAGAATTAAATAAACCTAAACACATGCGAAATAAAGGAGCGATTCGTCTACTCGCTATAGTCTTTGCGCTGGTGAGTTTGTATCAGTTGACATTTACTTACGTTACCAAATCAGTTGAAAAGACAGCTCAGGAATACGGAGCTGGCGATAATGACAAGGAACAAGCTTATCTTGACTCCATTAGGGGTGAGGGAGTTTACAATTTTCTTTGGATTAAAGATTATTCTTACAAAGAGTGTAAAGAATTAGAGTTGAATCTTGGTCTTGACCTTAAGGGTGGTATGAATGTTACCATGGAGGTTTCTGTTGTTGATATTATTAAGGCCATGGCCAATAATAGCAAGGATGAAACTTTTGTAGCAGCCATAGCAAAAGCCAAAGCGATGCAAAAGGATAGTCAGAAAGAATTTGTTGCTCTTTTTGGGGAAGCATTCAAATCTATCAATCCTACAGCTCAATTGTCTTCTCCAGATATCTTTGGAACCTTAGAGTTAAAAGATAAAATTAAATTCGGAGCGACTAACGCTGAAGTGTTAAAAGTGATCAAAAAAGAGGCTGATGCCGCTATTGATAATACCTTTAACATTCTTCGTTCTCGTATTGACCGTTTCGGTGTAGCACAGCCAAATATTCAAAAAGCTGATGTTTCAGGTCGTATCATTATTGAACTTCCAGGGATTAAAGATGCTGCTCGTGTACGTAAGTTACTACAAGGAACTGCAAGTCTTGAATTCTGGGAAACTTATAGTGCTAACGAAGTAACTGAGTATTTAAATGCTGCAAACGAAAAATTAGCAGCGATTAATGCGCTTGCTGAACCTACTGAAGATGCAGTAGAAACAGTTGCTGAAGAGGTTAAGGAGGAAGCGAAAGGTGAAGATGTTGCTCTTTTAGATAAAATTGAAGAAACAGCTACAGATTCTGTAACAGATCTTGATGCAAAAGAAATTGCTAAAAAATACCCGCTTTTCTCTGTTTTAAATCCTACACAAAGAGGATCTTCTAAAGCAGTTGTTGGTATGTCTCACATCAAAGATACTGCAAGAGTAAATCAAATTTTGGCAATGCCAGCTGTTAAGTCAGTAATGCCTCGTAATTTGAAATTCTTCTGGGGTGTTAAATCCATTGATGAGGGCGGAAATGTATTTGAATTGTTCGCTATTAAAGTAACAAGCCGCGATGGAAAAGCTCCATTAGATGGTGATGCTGTTGCTTCTGCTCGTGATCAAATCGATCAAAACAATGCGCAGGCAGAAGTTTCGATGAGTATGACTGGTGAAGGTGCTAAAGTATGGGCCCGTTTAACCAAGGATAATGTTAATCGTGCCATTGCAATTGTTTTGGATGGATATGTTTACTCTGCTCCAAATGTGATTAGTGAAATTAAAGGTGGACAGTCTAGTATTAGTGGAGATTTCTCGATTACTGAGGCGAAAGATCTTGCAAACATATTGAAGTCGGGTAAATTACCTGCTCCTGCTCATATTATTGCTGATGAAGTTGTTGGTCCATCATTGGGACAAGAATCAATTCAAAAAGGTATGTGGTCTTTCATCATCGCTTTCTGCTTGGTGTTAGTATATATGTTTTTCTTCTATAGTAAAGGTGCGGGTCTTACTGCAAATGTTGCATTGATTGCCAACTTGTTCTTCATATTTGGAATATTAGCTTCCTTGGGTGCTGTGTTAACTTTACCTGGTATTGCGGGTATTGTATTAACAATTGGTATGTCGGTTGATGCGAACGTACTTATTTATGAACGTATTCAGGAAGAGCTAAAAAGTGGTAAAGGATTAAGTCTTGCTATCTCTGATGGATACAAGAATGCATATTCGGCGATTATTGATGGTAACATTACAACTCTTTTAACTGGTATTATTCTTTACCTTTTTGGTGAAGGTCCAATTAAAGGTTTTGCAACTACATTGGTAATTGGTATTTTCTCCTCTTTATTTGCAGCAATCTTTATCACCCGATTAATTTTGGAAGCTTCTCTTAAAAAGAATCGTAACATTACTTTTACAACTAAATTTACTGATGGTTGGTTGCGTAATTCAGCAATTAAATTTCTTGAGAAAAGAAAAATATTCTATGTGATTTCAGGTATTGCGATTCTTGTTAGTATTGGATCTCTTGCAACAAGAAGTTTAAATCAAGGTATCGATTTTACCGGAGGTAGAACATATGTTGTTGCTTTCGATCAGGAAGTTTCAGTTGCAGATATTTCTAAGTCGTTAGAAACTGTTTTTGGACACCATCCAGAAGTGAAAACTTTTGGTGGAGATTCTCAGGTGAAAATTACTACAAGATATAAAATTGAAGAAGATGGTATTGAGGTTGATGATGAAGTAGAAGAATTGCTTTACACAGGTTTGAAGCCATATTTGACCGATGGAACTACTAAAGCTGATTTCCTTTCGAACAACAGAAAAATGTCGCAAAAAGTTGGTCCTACTATTGCTGATGATATTCGTCAGTCTGCAGTTTGGTCAATCTTGTTTGCTCTTATCGTGATTTTCCTTTACATCATGATTCGTTTCTCGAACTGGCAGTATGGTTTAGGAGCTATAGCTGCTCTTGCTCATGATTCAATCATTGTATTGGGTATTTTCTCATTGTTTTACGGAAGGTTGCCATTCTCACTTGAGGTAGATCAGGCATTTATTGCGGCGATACTTACGGTGGTAGGTTATTCTATAAATGATACCGTGGTTGTTTTTGACCGTATTCGTGAGTACATTGGATTGCATCCAAAACGTGATCGCGCTGAGGTTGTGAATAGTGCCTTGAATAGTACATTGCGTCGTACTTTTAGTACTTCGTTATCTACAATGGTAGTATTATTAGCCATCTTTATTTTCGGTGGAACTTCAATCCAAGGATTTACATTTGCATTGTTAGTCGGAGTAATGGTAGGTACCTATTCTTCACTTTTCATTGCAACACCAATTGCTTTTGACACAAGTTTACGTCTTCAAAAAGCGGTTGCTAAAAAGAAATAATCTATTTCTGATTATAAAATCATCCCTCGAACCATATGGTTTGAGGGATTTTTTTTGCATTGTATTGAATCGAATGCCAATCTTATTCTTGATTTAAATTATCTTCGGTATATTTGTTTAAAATATGAATCAAATGGATGGTATTCTTTTATTTATTAGTGGCGGCGAAATAGTTGTTGTACTGGTTGTTATTCTTTTGTTGTTCGGATCAAAAAAGATTCCAGAATTAGCTCAAGGATTAGGGAAAGGTATGAAGGAGTTCAAACGAGCAACTGAAGATATTAAAACAGAGATCAAGAAGGAATCAGAGATTCTTGATAATATCAAGGATTTTAAGAATGACCTTACTAAGAAATTGTAATCCTATATTTTAGGTTTTAACATTCCACCAATACTCAGTGTGGAATTTTTTTTTATATTTCAATGGACTATTTATATCTTTTTATAGGTTTCGTTATCCTTTTATATAGCGGTGATTTGTTGGTGAAAGGTGGAGTGGCGATCTCATCTCATTTTAAGGTATCCACTCTTGTTGTTGGTGTAACTGTTGTTTCGTTTGGAACATCGGCACCTGAGCTTTTTGTTAGTTTAGACGCGGCTCTTCATGGTAGCCCGGATATTGCCATTGGTAATGTTATTGGTTCTAATATTGCCAATATTACCTTGGTGCTTGGTTTTACGGCTATTTTAATGCCGTTACCGGTTCGAAGTAATTCAATAAAATTTGATTGGCCTTTTATGATGGGTGCATCAATCCTATTTTATCTTTTTATTTTGAATCAACAATTGGAGTATTACGAAGGAATCATCTTTGTAATTCTTTTGATTGTATTTATGGTGTGGACAATATGGAAATCAAGAAAGGAGAGTCGGGGACTATCGACCGAGTTCAAATCTGCTAAACATTCAATATTTAGTTCTGTGCTATTAATTATTGCAGCCTCAGTAGGTTTATATTTTGGCGCAAATTTATTGGTAGATAGCGCTAAAAATATCGCACTCGATTTTGGGGTGAGTGAACGCGTCGTTGGATTAACTTTGGTGGCTTTCGGAACATCAGTTCCTGAGTTGGCAACTTCGGCTGTTGCAGCTTATAAGAAGGAAATGGATATATCCATTGGAAATATTATTGGTTCTAATATATTTAATATTTTAGGGGTATTGGGAGTTACATCAATCATTAAAAATATTTTTGTTAGTCAGCCAATCATATCATCCGATATTTTCGTCATGTTAGGTGTATCTTTTCTTTTGTTTTTACTGATTTTGCCCTTGCATAAAGGAAAACTTCAGCGTTGGAAAGGATTTTTACTGCTTTCGGTTTATTTGATTTATATCTATTCGGTTTTCACGAAGTAATTCATTTGTATGATAACAGCTAATCAAATTAAAAAGAGTTTTGGAACAGTTGATGTCTTGAAGGGAATCGATCTGAATATTACAAAAGGAGAAATTGTTTCTGTGGTTGGTGCCAGTGGAGCAGGTAAAACAACGCTTTTGCAAATCCTCGGGACTTTAGAACGTCCTGATTCAGGGAAGGTATTTTTCGATGGTGTTGATATTACATCTTATAATGAGAAAGAGTTATCTGCATTCCGAAATTCAAACATTGGCTTTGTGTTTCAGTTTCATCATTTGCTTCCTGAATTTACAGCCATAGAGAATGTTTGTCTTCCAGCATATATTGCAAAAAAATCTAAAGCCGAAGCCACTTCCAAAGCAAAGGAATTATTGGAAATGCTGAACCTTGGTCATCGAATGGATCACAAACCTTCCGAACTTTCAGGTGGGGAGAAGCAGAGAGTTGCTGTGGCTAGAGCCCTGATTAACGATCCTGTTGTGATTTTGGCTGATGAACCTTCTGGTAATCTAGATTCAAAAACCCGTCAGGAACTTCATGAATTGTTTTTTACTTTGCGCGATCGTTTCAATCAAACATTTGTGATCGTAACTCACGATTCGGAATTGGCAGATTTGTCTGACCGGAAAATTGTTATTTCAGATGGTTTAATTGATGAGAACAACTAATTTTTCATTTTCGGATTTAAAAGAATTTTTGGAAGAGAAATACGATTTATACAATCGGGAATCTTTCATTACCACCGATCCTATCCAAATTCCACGCACTTTTTCAAAGAAAGAAGATGTTGAAATTGCAGGTTTCTTGAGCGCAAGTATTGCTTGGGGACAAAGACCAACTATAATTCGGAATGCCAAGTGGTTGGTTGATAGAATGGATCAACAGCCTCATGAATTTATTCTGAATGCTTCCAATACCGATTTCGAAGTCTTCAAATCATTTAAGCATCGTACTTTTAACGGTGATGATTGTATTTTCTTTTTAAAAGCCTTACAAAATATTTATAAAAACCACGGAGGGTTGGAAAATGTTTTCGCAAAAGGCACTGATGATTCAGGTACTGTAAAAGGCGCATTAGCCTATTTTAGGGATGTGTTTTTTGAAGCTGAGCACTTGGACCGAAGTCAGAAACATATCTCGAATGTAATGAAGAAATCTGCGGCAAAGCGATTGAACATGTATTTGAGGTGGATGGTTCGCAATGATGATCGTGGGGTTGATTTCGGTTTGTGGGATCAAATATCATCGGCAGATTTATATTTGCCTTTAGATGTGCATACAGGAAATGTGGGTCGTAAATTGGGTTTGCTAACAAGAAAACAAAACGATTGGCAAGCTGTTGAGGAAATAACAAAAAATCTAGGAAAGTTTGATCCTGCAGATCCCATTAAATACGACTATGCCTTATTTGGCTTGGGTGCTTTTGAAAAATTTTAGTGTGAATGGCAAATAACTATTTTGAGTTTAAACAGTTTCGAATCGATCAGGAGGGTTCTGCTATGAAAGTGGGTACGGATGGTGTTCTACTTGGTGCTTGGGCAGATATTTCGAAAGCCAATCGAATTTTGGATGTTGGAACAGGAACTGGCCTTATTGCAATGATGATAGCTCAGAGGAGTAATTCGGAAGTCAAAATTGATGCTGTCGAGATTGAATCATCCTCTTATCAACAAGCTGTTAATAACTTCGAAAATTGTCCGTGGAGTTTAAAAATTAATGCATTTCATCTTTCTTTTCAGGATTTTTGCCAAAGTACTACAGCTAGGTACGATGCGATTGTAAGTAATCCGCCTTATTTTTTGAATGGTTTAAAAGCGAAAGGTGAATCGCGCACACAGGCTCGTCATGCCGATCATTTGCCCTTTGAAGATTTATTGGAAGGAGCAATTAAACTATTGACAGAATCAGGAATTTTATCTGTTGTTCTGCCTGTTGAAGAAGGAGAATATTTTGAGCGATTGGCAAGATTAACTGGTTTTTATCTGAAAAGGAAGTTTTCGGTTCTTCCTAATCCTGGGAAACCGGTTAAAAGGTATTTACTCGAATTTTGTTTGCAGAAGTGTGAGCCTCAATTCGCCGAATTAATAGTGGAAAATGGACAAAGACATGTTTATTCTCCCGAATATATTGATCTCACAAAAGACTATTATTTAAAGTTTTAAGTTTTATTACTTAGGCTTTGTTGTAATTTTAAAATTCGTCCACCATTCCGTAAGTTCAAAAGGAGTTTGATTGTAACCGACTTTTAGTTTTTCCATCCGTTTATTAATGTATTCTTTACTGCTTAAGGCTGAATGGTATTCTTCATTTGCTTCATTAATACTAGCAATGCCAATGCCTATTATTTCATCTCCAGACAAGTTCTCAGAATAAAATTCGCTCATTAATACTCGCAGATGATAACTAAATAAAACTCCCTTTTTTGAGCTGAGTTTTACTTTATAAGTCTCTTCCTCTTGCAGAGTACTGATGGACAATGTCTCATTTTTTTTGGTATTGACAACCTCGTAAACCTGAAAACGATCCAGTAATTCCTCATTGAATTCTATCAATGAAAAATGTGTTAAGTAATTTATAAATGTTTCTTCTGAATAGGGGGATTCTGCCGGCATTGGAAAGTTAATCGCATAGTTGTTTTTGAGTTTACTTTCAGGATCAAACCAAACGCTAAGGCCTAAGTTGTATATTTTTCTTACTGTATTTGTTGAGTTTGTTTCAAGAATGATATCCATGTATTGATCATTATTGAAAATTTTAATACTTATTTGGTCATCAGCATTGTAATAATTTGCCTCGGTAGTTGCATATATTTCGGAATTGAAATTTCTTTCATTTTGCCAATAAGTAGGTATTTGATTCTTTATTGCGCAAGAATTAAAAGTGAATAAACCTGCTAAAAAAGCAAATTGAATAAATCGAGACATGTGTTTTCGTATAATTGATATAGATCAAAAATATAAAAAAGAGGATGATCTCTAATGAAAAACGTCAGTAAATGTAAGGAAGTATCTATAAATCTATTTCTTCTTCGATAAATTGTATGCCCAAATTTTCCAGTTCGGCCAAAATTGGTTCGTAAAGTTCAGGAGAAATAGGAATTTGAACTCCTTTCAAATTAATCTGATCTTTAGCTAGTAGTTTTGTTGCTATGGCTAAAGGAGTTCCAACGGTATAAGACATGGCCGTATTTTCTCTATCACTTCCTTCAAAGGTCATCGATGAAATGATTCTTTTCTTTTTGCCGTTGACTTCAAAATCAAAAAGGTGCTGCATTACCAGCAGATCTCTGTCTGAAGGTTCAAGAGCCCATTTTTGTTCCAGAATTTTCTGAAGAATCAATGCGGGAGTGGCATTTTTTAAACCTACGATTTCATCGGAAAATAAACCAAGCCATTTTAGTTTATTCATTATAATGGAGTTCGTACCTATTTTTGTAAAGTCTGCTAAGTTTTCTTCCACTGATTTTTCACTATCGGGTAAAAAGCTTAATAAATAATCGAGATAGGTAAGCTTGTGAGATCCTTTCATTTCATAAGTGTCATCGGTACAGCCCAATTGAACAAGTACATCCCAGGCTTCGCAGTAACCAGGTCGGCGCATGGTTCCTCTCATAATGGTTGGAATATCTTTCAGTCCATATAAATCACAATATTGTAATGAATCTCTGTTTGGATAAACTTCAAAATCGTCATAGCCCGAAATTTGGGTTTTCGTAAGAGTAGAGAATAGTTTGTGATAAGGAATGTATTTGTAATGACCGTTTTCTTTGAATTGTGCGGTTCCTTGTCCTGCCAACACAACATTTCTGGGATTCCACGAAAGTTTATAATTCCAAGGGTTGCTATCACAGTCTGGAGCTACCAAGCCACCGCAAAACGATTTAAATGTTTCTATTTTTCCGCCACGTTCTTTAATCCGATTGATTATTTTCATGGCCGACATATGATCAAGTCCCGGATCAACTCCAAGTTCATTCAGAAAGGAAAGACCTTTTTCTTTGGCTTCTTCGTCTAATTCCATCATCTCAGGAGATACATAGGATGGTGTTAACAGGTGTTTCCCATGCCGCAAACACTCCTTGGCAACAATAACGTGCATAGAAGCAGGAACCATACTTACAACAATATCAGCCGCCGAAATCTCTTCGGTTCTTTGTTCTAAGTCCTTTAAATTAAATCGGAGAGCTATCCCATTAGGGTGATTGTTGATTTTTTTCTGTGCACTTTCAAGAGACATATCACCAACTGTAATTTTCCAATTGTTGTTTTCAGAATGTTTTAATAAGTATTGAATTAAACTGGTTGCTGAAAGACCTGCGCCAATAATTAGAATATTTTTCATTTTTTTGTCCTTAGTGTATGTTCTGCTTTCTATAAATTTAGAATAAAGCAGTTAAAAAGCTATAGTATATTCGATAGTTTTTTAGCGATGATTTTTTTGAATGCTAATTATTACTTTCAAAGAGTGCCTAATTTGAACCTTGTAAAAAGTTTAAAATTAGGTAATATTACTTGTTAAGTATATGAATATTTTCAAACACTCCTGCAAAAAACATGAGAATTGTTCTGGTTTTTATTTTCTGATCTCTAAATCGGAATGAGTATATTTGTTCAAGAAAGATAAAAAATTGAGTAACCTCTAAATATATTAACTCCTTGGTACAAGCTAGAAAAGCCGTTGAAACCCCATTAATGAAGCAGTATTATCAGATGAAAGACAAGCATCCTGATGCTATTATGCTGTTTAGGGTGGGTGACTTTTACGAAACATTTTCTGATGATGCAATTCGTGCTTCTGAAATTTTAGGAATTACCCTAACCAAACGTGCAAACGGATCTGCATCCTATGTTGAATTGGCAGGATTCCCGCATCATGCAATTGATACCTACCTGCCTAAATTGGTGCGGGCAGGAATGCGTGTGGCCATAGTTGAGCAATTGGAAGATCCGAAGAAAACAAAAACTCTCGTTAAGCGGGGGATTGTCGAGTTGGTAACTCCAGGTGTATCCTATAATGATAACGTTTTGGAGCATCGCGAGAATAATTTTCTTGCTTGCATTCATATGGAGAAAAAATCAGCTGGAATCGCTTTTTTGGATGCTTCGACAGGTGAGTTTTTAACTGCAGAAGGAAATTTTGAATACATCGACAAGTTATTGGGTAATTTTCAACCTAAGGAGGTCTTGTATCAGAGAGGGAAAGAAAAGCAGTTCCATGAATTATTTGGTGGCAAGTTCTATACTTTCACCATGGATGATTGGATGTTTACCGAAAGTGCTGCGAAGGATCGATTGCTTCGTCATTTCGAAACCACTTCTCTGAAAGGCTTTGGGGTTCAGACTCTTCGCGATGGAATTATTGCATCAGGTGCGGTTTTGCATTATCTTGATATTACCAAACACTCTAAGGCGGCTCATGTTACTCAGCTTTCGCGGATAGAGGAAGACAGGTATGTGTGGTTGGATAAATTTACAGTGCGAAATTTAGAGCTGTTTGGAGCGCTAAACGATGGGGCAGGTACTTTATCGGGTGTCATGGATAAAACTTTATCGCCAATGGGAGCTCGTCTTCTTAAAAGATGGATTGCGCTTCCTTTAAAAGATGCTGCTCTTATTACCGATCGATTAAGTGTTGTTAACTATTTTTTCAATAAGGAAGAGGTTTCTCTTAGTATAGGAGATGAAATTCAGCAAATAGGAGATCTGGAAAGGATCATTTCCAAGGTTGCTGTTGGCAGAGTTAGTCCACGGGAAGTTGTTCAGTTAAAAAATGCCTTACTGGCAATTGACCCTATTCGTAACTATTGTATGGCAAGTGGTAACGACGGTTTGCTAAAAATAGGAGATCAATTAAATCCATGTGCTTCGGTTCGTGAAAAAATTCAAAAAGAGATTCATGCCGATCCACCTAACATGGTTAGTAAAGGTGGAGTAATTGCTGATGGTGTTTGTGAAGAGTTGGATGATTTAAGGAAAATATCTTTTACGGGTAAAGATTATTTACTTCAGATGCAGATGCGTGAGATTGAGAGAACAGGAATAACTTCTCTTAAAATTGCCTTTAACAATGTGTTTGGATACTATATCGAAGTAAGAAATACCCACAAAGATAAAGTTCCGGAGGAATGGATTAGAAAGCAAACTCTGGTAAGTGCCGAGAGATATATTACACAGGAATTAAAAGATTACGAAGAGAAAATATTGGGTGCTGAAGAAAAAATTCAGGCTTTGGAAACTCGCTTGTACAATGAGTTGGTTTTGGGTATTGCCGATTATATTTCAACCATTCAGTTAAATGCGGCTATGATTGGTCGTTTGGACTGTTTGTTGTCTTTTGCGAAATTGGCCAAAGAGAACAATTACAATTGTCCGAGCATCAATGATTCTGAAATTATTGATATCAAACAGGGAAGGCATCCGGTTATTGAAAAGCAACTGCCCATTGATGAAAAATACATTGCCAACGATGTTTACCTGGATAATGAAAGTCAGCAGGTAATTATTATTACAGGGCCAAACATGGCAGGTAAGTCAGCCTTGTTGCGTCAAACAGCCTTAATTGTACTAATGGCTCAAATAGGAAGCTTTGTGCCTGCTAAGGAGGCGAATATTGGTTGTGTCGATAAGATTTTTACCCGTGTGGGAGCTTCGGATAATATTTCATTGGGCGAATCTACTTTTATGGTTGAAATGAACGAGGCGGCTAGTATTCTTAATAATCTTTCATCACGAAGTCTGATTTTGTTTGATGAATTGGGTCGAGGAACAAGCACCTACGATGGAATCTCAATCGCCTGGTCGATTGTGGAATATATTCACGAAAATAGCAATAGTAGAGCAAAAACGCTGTTTGCAACTCACTATCATGAGCTAAACGAAATGGAAAAGTCATTTTCAAGGGTGAAAAATTTTAATGTTTCGGTAAAGGAAGTGGATAATAAAGTTATTTTCTTGCGAAAATTAGTTTCCGGAGGATCCAATCATAGTTTTGGTATTCATGTCGCCCGAATGGCCGGAATGCCCAAATCTATTGTGAAACGAGCCGATGAAATATTGCTTCAGTTGGAAGGGAAACAGAATGGAGAATCCCTCGCGAAGCCGATTGGTGAGATTGCACAACAGCGAGAAGGATATCAAATGAGTTTCTTTCAGCTCGACGATCCTGTGCTTTTACAGATTCGAAATGAAATCTCCGATTTGGATATCAATAATCTGACACCAATAGAAGCGCTAAATAAGCTGAATGAGATAAAAAAGATCTCCGGATTATAAAAAAAGTAAAAAAAAAGTGAGTGTCCCATATTTAGTGGCTTTTGATGTGTACTGCCTGAATTTCAACGAGTCAGTATCCTCTAATTTGTAATGTATTTTAGGCTGATTTAAAAAAAATGAAGCAAATGGAATATTTCTTTTGCAGAATCAAAAAATACGTATATATTTGCATCGCAATTGGGAGAACAACGGTTCACTTTTAAAAGCAAAATGCGAGAATAGCTCAGTTGATAGAGCACAACCTTGCCAAGGTTGGGGTCGCGAGTTTGAGTCTCGTTTCTCGCTCAAAATCCGAAAGGATGCCCAGGTGGTGGAATTGGTAGACACGCTGGACTTAAAATCCAGTGGCTTCACGGCCGTGCGGGTTCAAGTCCCGCCCCGGGTACAAAATCCCCTGTAAACAGCAATGTTTACAGGGGATTTGTTTTTTTTGGAACGAAAGGAGGAACGTTTGAGAGTATTAAAATTCAGAACCAAATTACTAGATAAGCTCAAAAGTGCATTTCACCATCCTTTTTAAGAACCCATTTAAGCGGTCTGTAACTCTAGCTGGATAATCACTCAAATTCCAATGCAATCATTCAAAGCCACAAAAAGAACGATATAGGTCTTTGATTCTATAATTAAAGCAATAAGACTTCTCATAAACGTTTTCTCTAAAAAACGAACGAGTATTTAGCGTGTAGACCTAACATCGGTTTTGGTTTTACTATTTCCTTTTGCTTAATAAGCCTGAATAATTGAAGAACAAAAAAAGTCAATATTCTATAAAGGTTATTGACTTTTTTAAGTGTAGGAGCACAATTTATCAATTCAGAAGTAAGGTTCCGATCTAATCGTATGATTTTATCTTTTGAATAATCTCAGGAAATTCGGCAAGTTTTCGTCTAATTTTATCAATATCAAACGACTGTAATCCCACATTTAATTCCACACAATAATTATCTAAAAATCCGCATCCTTTCTCTTTCGAAAAACTATTTAGTTGATTGTAGAACTCTTCTATTTCGAAAATAATTAAATCATCCTTTACCTTTTCCCAGTGTGGAATAAATTTATTCTGAAGAGTTTCTAATACCATTGGGATTTTCTCTTTACAAATTTCGGTTATCTCAAACAATTCATCTTTTTCAACAACGGGTTCTATCTCATCAAAATTATTTGGTAGAAATTTCTTCAAAACTCCATAAACATCTTTTCGTAGTGCTGGTTTTTGCAAGAAAGCATCAAAAAGATCATTAATTTTATTCGTATCTGTACTCATTGTTGAGGCAGTAAATGCAACAACAGGAATGTGTTTCAATCTATCATCCTTTTTGATTATTTCTGTTGCAGCGTACCCGCTTATTCCAGGCATAAGAATATCCATAAAAATAATATCGGGAATTTCAGAACTTAAAATATCCAATGCTTGTTCTCCATTTTCAGCTTCCAAAAAAGTAACCGTATCAGAATCAATTATCCTTTTTAATACTTTTATGTTGAATTCAACATCATCAACAATTAAAATTTTTCCTGAATTTAAAACGAGTTTCTTTTGCTCTGTCTTTTTTCCATTTGAGGAATCTGCAATTTCAGTGACTTTTACAGTTTTAAAATTCAAGGTGAAAGTTGCCCCTTTTCCCGGACTGCTTTTTATCTTTATATCCGCATTTAAACTTTTTAGTAACCCACTTACAATTGAAAGACCTAAGCCTGTTCCTTCATAATGACGATTACTTTGTCCGCTTTGCTGGGTAAAAGCCGTGAAAATAAGTTCTTGTTGATCTTTTTTTATTCCAATTCCAGTATCTTCAATACTAACCATCAAATTAATTTCATTTTCAACCGTACTCGGTGTCTGCCAAATAGACACATGAATATAACCTTTTGCCGTAAATTTGACGGCGTTGCCTATGATATTAAATAATATTTGATGAAACCGAACTTCATCCATAAAAATATGGCTTGGCACCGATGGATCAATATTGACATCAAAACCCAAATTTTTCTCTTCGATTTTTTGTTTGAGAATTTGTTTTATATCATGAAGTACCCTTCTGATGTCCATTGGTTCAATGTGAAGAGACAATTTCCCAGACTCTATTCTCGACAAATCAAGAATATCGTTAATGAGTACCAGTAAATTACGTCCACTTGACAAAACTGTGTGCAGATAGGATTTGTGTAACTCATTGGTAACATTATCATGCAACCATTCACTAAACCCCAAAATGGCATTCATAGGAGTCCTGATTTCATGAGATACATTGGCTAAAAATTCCGATTTAACTCTCGAGGCATCTTCCGCTTTTAATTTAGCAATCTGCAGCTGTTTTTCGTTTTCTTTAAGTTCCGTAACATCTCTAATGATGGCAAGTACAACATCTCCTTTCAATTTAACAAAACGAGTTTCATAATACTCAATTACGTTTCGCTTAAGAAGTGAAAAATCAAACTTAAACTTTTCCAAGGCAAGGCATTCCTTTATAGCAATCATAAAAGAATTAGCCAAATCGGTATCAAATAATAAGTTCAGATAATCAACAGAACCTTCCTTGTATTTACTAAATAATCCGTCTGTATAATTTGGCGAGTCTATTGAGATTATTTTGCCCGATGCGGAAATTCGTATAATTTGATCGGGAATAGAATTAATTATGCCTGAATTTTCCTGAGCCTGAATTGCAAGTTTCGTGTTTATTTCATTGCTGATGAATGCATTGGATATTAAATTCGATATAGTACGAAGAAGTTCCTGTTCGGATTTACTCCAAACTCGTGCGGTATTACATTCATCAAATCCTATAAATCCAAGAAATTCTCCCTCAAGCAAAAGAGGCAATGCAATAATGGACTTAATATTTTGGGCTTCAAGTATTACTTTAATATCATCAGGTAATGTTGTAATGT
The DNA here is from genome assembly GCF_002356295.1 of Labilibaculum antarcticum. Taxonomy (NCBI): domain Bacteria; kingdom Pseudomonadati; phylum Bacteroidota; class Bacteroidia; order Marinilabiliales; family Marinifilaceae; genus Labilibaculum; species Labilibaculum antarcticum. Next base: position 2,729,327 of record NZ_AP018042.1, read on the forward strand.
CATTAGCACAAATAATGCCTTTAGTTAACAGCAACTCTTTAAAGGATGAAATTTCAGCATAGGCGATATTTTGAAGTTGTGTTATCTGTGGACTAATTCCCTGTTGGCACCACTCATAGGTGTTGCTGGTTGTTAATCCGTCTAAACTATTCTCGAAAATGTAAACTCGACTTGCTTTAATATGTTCGCCAATAATTTGAAGTGCTTCCTGTGTTTTCTCTGGGAAATCGCTTAACGTGTTATATTTTAAGGATATCTCAGATAAAATTTCTTGTTGTTTTAGATTATTGGCAATTTCTAGTTCGTAATTTTTCCGTTCGGTAATATCAACCATAACGCCACGAATACCAACAACTGTATCTCCACTATACATTGGTGATGAATAGACTAATACGGGGAAGGATTCACCATTTTTTTTAATCGCATTGTATTCATTTGAATAATTTCCTCCACTTTTAAGGATATCTTCAATTCGATTTTGAACCCGTTTTCGATCTTCCTGACTAAAAATACTGAACACATTGAAAGATTCAGCTAATAGTTCATCACTGGTATAACCAAATTTTAATAAGGCAAATTGATTTGCATAGGTTACTTTTCCTCGCGTATTTATTTCGCAAATTAATTCAGGCAAAAATTCGGTAAGTTCCCTATAACGCTTTTCACTTTTCTTTAAATCAATCTGAACGAGTTTTTGCTCTGTAATATCATGAGCCACAATAATTACATTTTGATAATTACATTCAGGAGAAGCGACCACCTGATTTGATCCATCCATTCGAAAACAAAGTTTCTTATCACATTTCAGACATTTATCTTCTGAAAACTGAACGGTGACTCCGAACCATTTTTCATTGGTTACATTTAAATGCAATTTTAGTTCAAAGTAATTAACACAATTTTTTTTGAGAAATTGACGGCTGAGGAATCTAATTATTTGAGTTCTTTTTTTAGGATCAATAAAATTATAGATGTTATCTCCGAGTAAATCAGATTTCCCATCACCTAAAATTTTACCTGCAATTTGATTGGCATAAACAATTTTTCCACTTAAATCAGTTTTTAAAATCAAGTCGTTTATGCTCTCAACAAGAATATGATATTCATTTTCAGTAGATATGAGTTTTTGGGTCCTCTCCTCAACCAAATGTTCTAACTCAGAGTTTAGAATCATCAATTGCTTATTGGATTTGAACAACTGAAGTGATTTATCTTCCAATAATTTTTCAGCTTCAATCCTTGCACGTTGCTCCCGCTCCAGCTTTCTTTCCAAAATATCAAATTCCTTTGCCATGTGTTTTTTTGATCGTAAATAAAACTTTTGACTGATCGCTATTTAGTACTTCTTTTTTAACTGTGGCCTCTTCATTAAAATATTTCAGACAAGATGTGATCATACCCTCTGCAAAATCGCCCATCTTTCTACTCGACGAATATTCAAGTATTAATTCCTGTTCTGTTTTTGAAATGGTCAAAATTGATGGCAATTGTGCATCTGGATAAAGCTTCAAAACTTCTACATGTATTGTGTCTTCAATATTGTATAACAGAGTAAATGCATCGGTATATTTTTCTGTAAGATGAGGATAAGCACTCATAAATTTATCGAATACATATTCACCGTAAACTGTCAATAACTGCGAAAAAGGAACATCAATATTTTTGCTTAATTCTTTTACCAATAAAAATAACTCCTCGTGCGGATAAGTTCCAACGGAAGTATAAGCTCCATTACTTTCTATTTTTGAATCGATAATTATTTGATCCACTAGATTGTAGCCAAATTTTTTTTCCACCATCTGAAGAAATTCCCTAAAAACAATACCTTTCATTTTACTCTATATCTTAAATTAAACGAAACCATAATTTACAATGAACGTATCCACACTGTATTATCATTAATTCAATACCTGTTTTTGCTCTTTCCGTCAAAAATATTGATTCTTTAATAAAATACATAATTAAATAATTTGGATAGCAATTAATTGGGAATAATTATTCAAACCAGCCCCCCCCAATTGGACTTTTTTAGTGAAATTATATGCATGTAAATTTAAATACGTAAATATTTCATTAAGGTTATTAACAATAACAACTTAGCTTTTTTTAATCAAAAATCATTAGCTTAGTTATAATATAAGAATAATATATAACTTAAAAATTATCATATGAAGATTTCAGTTGTCGGTACAGGATATGTTGGATTAGTGTCCGGTACATGTTTTTCAGAAACAGGGGTAGACGTTGTATGTGTAGATGTAAATGAGGAAAAAATTAATTTACTGAACAGTGGCGAGATACCAATTTATGAACCGGGCTTGAAAGATATCTTCACAAGGAATGTTGAAAAGAATAGATTATCCTTTACGACTAGCCTAAAAGATAGTTTGATTGATACAGAAGTTATATTTATTGCTGTTGGAACCCCACCGGATGAAGACGGAAGTGCTGATCTTAAGTATGTATTAGGTGTTGCACGTGAAATAGGACGCAACATGAATAAATACCTTGTTGTAGTAACAAAAAGTACGGTTCCGGTAGGCACATCAAAGAAAGTAAAAGCTGCAATTGCAGAAGAACTTAAAACCCGAAATGTTTCAATACCTTTTGATGTAGCTTCTAATCCTGAATTTTTAAAGGAGGGGAGTGCTGTTGACGATTTTCTTAAACCCGACCGAATTGTTGTTGGTGTAGAAACAGCCAAAGCAGAGAAGACACTTCGTAGATTGTATAAGCCTTTTTTAATGAATGGCCATCCCATTTTGTTCATGAATATTCTTTCTTCAGAAATGACAAAATATGCAGCCAACTCAATGTTGGCAACAAAAATTAGTTTTATGAACGATATCGCAAATCTTTGCGAATTGGTTGGTGCTGATGTTGATATGGTAAGAAAGGGGATTGGTTCAGACGCGAGAATTGGGAATAAATTTATTTATCCGGGTACGGGATATGGAGGATCATGTTTCCCAAAAGATGTGCAAGCTTTAGTTCGAACTGCAGATGAATATGGTCATTCTTTAGACATCTTAAAAGCGGTGGAATCTGTAAACTACCGGCAAAAAGAAATTTTGATAAAAAAAATAAAGAAACACTTTGGAGAGAATTTAAAGGGATTGAGGTTTGCGATGTGGGGACTTGCCTTTAAGCCGAAAACGGATGACATGAGAGAAGCTCCATCTCTTGTAATAATCGAAAATCTATTGAAAGAAGGAGCGAGTGTTGTTGCATACGATCCTGTAGCACAAGAGGAAGCTCATCGAATATTAGGTGATAATATAAGCTATGCAAAAGATGAGTACGATGCTTGTCTTGATGCTGATGCATTAATAATTGTTACTGAATGGTCTGAGTTTAGATCACCAAACTTCCGTGTGATTGAAAAACTAATGAAATCAAATACCATATTTGATGGGCGAAATATTTATGACCCTGAAGAAATGAGGGAGTTAAAATTTAATTATTATAGTATTGGCCGGGCAGCTGTTCTAATTTAAAACTAAAATCATGAAAAGAATACTTGTAACAGGTGGTGCGGGCTTTGTTGGTTCACATTTGTGCGAAAGATTGCTTCACGAAGGAAATGAAGTTATTTGTATGGATAACTATTTCACAGGCAAAAAGCACAAGATTTTACATTTGTTAAATCATCCCTATTTTGAAATGATCAGACATGATGTGACCATGCCTTATTTTATTGAAGTGGATGAGATTTACAACCTTGCTTGTCCGGCATCTCCGGTTCATTATCAGTACAACCCAATTAAAACGGTTAAAACTTCTGTCATGGGAGCTATTAACATGCTTGGCTTAGCCAAAAGAACAAAGGCAAAGATATTACAAGCATCAACAAGTGAGGTTTATGGTGATCCAGTGGTACATCCTCAACCCGAAAGCTATTGGGGACATGTGAATCCAATTGGCATTCGCTCTTGTTATGATGAAGGCAAACGATGCGCTGAATCTTTGTTTGTTAATTATCACGCCCAAAATAATGTACGAATCAAAATCATAAGAATATTTAATACTTATGGCCCTAAAATGGAGCCGGATGATGGCCGTGTTGTTTCCAATTTTATTGTTCAGGCATTGCAAGGACAGGACATCACAATTTTTGGAGATGGAAAACAAACGCGGAGTTTTCAATATGTTTCAGATTTGGTGGAGGGAATGATTAGAATGATGAATACAGGTGATGATTTTACAGGACCTGTAAATATTGGTAATCCTGGAGAATTCACAATGCTAGAGTTAGCAAAAAATATTATCGATTTAACAGACTCAAAATCAAAAATAATCCATTTGCCTTTGCCATCAGATGATCCAACCCAGCGTCAACCGGACATAACTTTAGCTAAAGAAAAACTAAATGGATGGGAACCAATTGTACCATTACGTGAAGGCCTCATAAAGACTATTGATTATTTTGAGAATCTTTTATCTGAAAAATAATTCGTTTTGTATTCTTTCCAAAGCCACGAAATTAATTCCTATTTATGAAAAAAGATTTTCAAGAGGTGATTCCAACAGTATTAGTTGTAGACGATAATCCTAAGAATATTCAGATTATTGCCTTGATTCTTCGCGAATTAAATTATAAGATTACAATAGCTGTTGATGGGAAAACGGCTATCGATTTAGTTGATAGAGTTAGACCCGATTTAATACTATTGGATATTATGATGCCTGGTATGGATGGATTCGAAGCCTGCAAAATAATTAAATCAAAAACTAAAAATGAGAACATCCCAATAATTTTCCTTACGGCCCTAAGCGAAAAAGTGAATATTGTAAAAGGTTTTGAGAATGGCGGTGTTGACTATATCGTTAAACCGTTTAATAAAGAAGAGTTAATTAGCAGAATAAAGACTCATTTGGAATTAAAGTTTGCAAGGGATGAAATGCAACGGATGACTACCCATTTAAGTGAGTTAAATTCTATAAAGGATAAGATGTTCTCGGTAATAGGACATGATTTACGCTCACCTATTGGCAGCATGAAAATGATTATTGACAATCTTTTGAGCAAAGCAGACAAGTATGCAGATGAGAGCTTGATTGATTCTGTTGAAATACTGTCTAAAACTTCTGATGAAGTTTTCAACCTTCTTGAAAATTTATTGTGGTGGGCAAGATCGCAAAGTAAAGCTGTTGTTATTTATCCTGAAAATCTCGAATTGGAACAAATTGTAAACAGTATCTATTACCTTAATAAAGGCAGTTTTAAACTGAAAAAAATAAACTTCAAACAAGTTGTTGATAAGGATTGCACTGTTCTGGCAGATATTAATATTTTGAAGACAATTCTTCGTAATCTATTGTCTAATGCCTTGAAGTTCACGCCGGAAGGTGGTCAGATTACATTAGAAGCTTATACCTCAGGAGAATTTGTTCAAATTTCAATTATTGATACAGGGGTTGGTATTCCTGCCGATAAAATTCCCTTGTTGTTTGATGAAAAGGGACATTTAACCACATTCGGGACCAATAATGAATCTGGAAGTGGTTTGGGCTTAAAGCTTTGTGGAGAATTCGTTAAGTCAAGTAATGGCCATATTCATGTGAAAAGTGAAATTGGACTTGGAAGTACATTTACCATCGAAATACCAAAAGGGATAACAGTTGATTGATTATAAATAGGTAAGAATCAGAAATATGAAAAAAATTTTAATTGTTGATGATAAGTCATCCATAAGCATGTTGTTAGTTCAATTCTTAAAAGAACGTTTTAAATTGGAGACAAAATCTGATGGTCTTGAAGCTCTTGCTTGGTTGCAGCAAGGAAACATTCCTGATTTGATTATTACAGATTTGCAAATGCCAAACATGGACGGTATCGGACTTATTAACAGTTTAAAAGAAAGTGGTTATTTTAAGCATATTCCAATAATTGTACTGAGTAGTAAAGACAGTAGTGCTGACCGTATTCAATGCTTAAAATTGGGAGCTGAAGATTACATGATAAAGCCATTTAATCCAGAAGAATTACAACTTCGCATTGATAAAATCTTAAATCGATAATCTCTGTGAATTTACAGTTTCAGTAAAAAAGAATCAGGAAAGTTATTCTTTAAAATTCTAAACTTTACACCATGGACAACTTAATTATCCTATACCTCAGTTCCGATTCAACTAATAAGCACTCAGCAATAACTAAGGGTATGGTTGCTGAATTTTTCATGGTGGATAATATATTTTCTGCCAACCAGTGGATTAAAGAAAATGAATTGCCGGATGCTGTTGTTTGTGATAAAAAGCTACGTGGAGGCAATGGATTCTCTTTTTACGATTTTTGGATTGAACAGTTTGATCCAAAATCAAAAATTCCATTTATTCTTATTGACGATGAAAACAATCAGGATACAATTCAAAAAGCTTTGCAGAAAGGGATAGACGATGTTTATTCGAAGCCTTTTACTATTGAAGATCTTATTCCTCGAATACTAACCTTACAAAAGGTTAAACCTCTGGCAAAAACTCAGCCGAGAACAAGTTCGACACTACCGCAGGCCTACAAAACGCCATTTTTTAAAAGAACTTTTGATATTGTGTCTGCCTCATTAGGTTTATTACTCATATCTCCAATTCTGATTTTATTTGTCATTGCTATTCGCCTGGAATCTAAAGGGAAAGTATACTATATATCTAAAAGAGTTGGTTCAGGATACAATGTTTTTGATTTTTATAAACTTAGATCGATGTTTACTGATGCCGACAAACGTTTAAAGGAACTTTCACATTTGAATCAATATCAAAATGAATCAACTGAAAATACAGATGAAAAGGATGAAGCTGTAAAAAACACTTCTGTTTCGGAATTAGATCACACAGATCAGATGTTAATTGGAGATGAAGAACAGGTTTCTGAAAAAGAACATATTTTAGCTAAGAAACAAAAGCAAGATTCTGCCTTTGTGAAATTTGAAAATGATCCTCGAATTACTAAAGTTGGTCAGATTATTCGAAAATTAAGTATTGATGAGTTACCTCAATTACTTAATGTGATTAAGGGGGATATGTCGATAGTCGGAAATCGCCCTTTACCCCTTTACGAAGCTGAACTTTTAACAACCGATGATTGGACCGAACGATTTCATGGACCGGCTGGGATTACAGGCTTATGGCAAGTGGAAGCTCGTGGTAAAACAAGTAAAATGTCTCCGGAAGAAAGAAAATCTTTGGACAATAAATATTCTGAAATTGCAAAGAGTCCTTTCTCATTTTGGAAAGACCTTTGGATAATTATACGAACAATTCCAGCAGTATTTCAAAAAGAAAATGTTTAAAGCCAAACTTATGAATAGAATAATTCCACTCTTTTTCTTATTTCAATTTTCTATATCGACAAGTGCTGTTTATTCCCAAAATTTAGATACGCTTGTTGATCAAGTTGTGCAAGGGAGTCAAATAACGGATATGTTATTACCTTTAAATTACATGCAGGAACTAGCAGTAGAAAATTCGCCACTATTAAAATTTCACGATTCTGAAATTATTATTAGTAAGCTGAAAATAAGAGCGGAGAAACGCAACTGGATGTCTACTCTTGGATTTGAAGCCAGTGCTAAATACGGTTTGTTTGATAATCTGATAATAACTGAAGACTTGGGAACAGAACAAGCTACTTCCAAAACAGAACAGACACGATATAGTGTTGGCTTATTTTTAAAAATTCCTTTAAACACTGTTGGTGATAGAACCAATGTAAGACAAGCTCGGGCAGAGTTAGAAAAGCGTAGGTATCAAAAAGAAAATAGTGTAAAGGAGTTGAGACAATTGGTTATTGTTCAGTTTAATAATGTATTAAAAAGTAATAAAAGTGTTGAAATTCGGAACAAAGCCTTCGGATTTTCGAACATGCAGATGATTAGTGTTGAAAAGGATTTTGTTAATGGTAAAATAAATATTTCGGAATATACACGTGTGAATGATATTAAAATGAATGCGGAGTTGGAGTTTGAAAAATCTAAACTTGAGCTGACAATGGCAATTCAGATATTAAGTGAAATTGTTGGCAAACCAGTAACAACTAAAAATTAGACTATTTTGAATATAATCTTCTTCATACGACTACTTCAAAAGCACTTATTATTGTTAGCTATTTTACCAATAGTTATGGTAGGTGTTGTGTTCTTCTTGACTCAGGATCAACCTAAATTGTATGATTCAAGTACCGGTATTTATACAGGTATTGCGACAGGTTCATCAATTGTTTCTCTAGAAGAATCTAAGTTGGATTTATTCGGGACAAGAATTGCATTCGATAATTTAATCAATTTAATAAAAACAAAAACAACCATTGAAGAAGTTGCTTTGCGATTATTAGCTAAACACTTGCTTTTAGATGGATCAACGCCTGATGTGATTTTACCAAAACATTATGCAGAGTTAATGGAGTTGGTTCCAGAAAAGGTAAAAGCTTTAGTTGTTAAAGGGAACCCAGAAAAAACCTATCGGAATTTATTGGCTTATAAGAATTTAGATCACAACAATTTTGTTTATGAATTGATTCACTTAAACCATAGACATTATAGTAGCAAGGAGATTCTTAAAGAAATTAAAGTAGCTAGAGTACAATCTAGTGATATGGTTATGATTTCGTTCAATACAGATGACCCAGGGATTTGTAAAAATACACTTGATTTAATTAATGAGGTCTTTGTGCGAGTATACTCCGATATAAAAGTAAATCAATCGGATGCTGTTGTTAGTTACTTTTTGAAAGAGATAGGAAATTCAGAGGATAATTTAAACGTTGCTGAAGAGGAGTTGGTAGAGTTTAATAAGGCTCACAATATTATTAATTACTACGAACAAACCCGACATATTGCATCAGAAAAAGAACATTTTGATCTTAGATATACCGAAATTAAAATGAACCATATGGCCGTTGTGTCGGTTCTTCGTCTTTTGGAAAATAGAATGACTAAGGGGAATCAAAGGAGATTGAATAGTACTGAAATATTGGCTTTACGAAAGAGTCTATCGGAAATTGAGCATCGCATTTGGATGAAATCAAACTATGCAGGAGTAAATGAATTGAGTTCCAAACAAGATTCAACAGACTTGGTAGACTTGAAGGGCGAATCGATGATTATTGAGCAACAGCTAAAAAAAATGGTTGCGTCTCAATACGAAATGGATAATAGTAAGGAAGGATTAAATGGAAATACGATATTGGATCGTTGGATTGAAAAGATTATTGAGTTTGAATCTTCAAAAGCTCAATTGGAAGTTGGTGATCAAATTAAAATAGAATTTGATGATTTATTCAAATTATATGCGCCTTTGGGGGCAACAATGAAAAGACTGGAACGTAAAATCGATGTTGCTGAACAAAAATATTTATCCCTATTAGAGAGTTTAAACAAAGCAAAGTTAAAGCAACAAAATGTCGAGCTGAATTCAAATCTTAAAATTGTAACACCTCCATTTTTCCCTATTGAAGCAAGAGCGAGTAAAAGAAAATTCCTTTTGATAATTGCATTCATGATTGGATTTGTGATTCCTGTATTTTTTATCATCGTATTGGAATTTATAGACTCAAGTATTAAGACAGTAGTAAGGGCCGAAGACATGATTGGAATGAACGTTTTGTCAATGTTTCCAAATTTATTGTTGAAAAATAAGAATACGGATTTGGAACTGGTGAAAAACAAAACCTTAAATGTTCTTGTACGAAAGTTATTGTTATTGAAATCTGTTAATCAGGAAGATAAAAAAACAGTTCAAGTAAGCGTATTTAGTAATCAGAAGGGGGAAGGAAAAAGCTTTGTGTTTGATATGTTGGTAGACCGTTTGCATAATTTAGGTTATAAAGTTTTGTCTTTACAAAATGGAAATGCTGATGAAACCAAATCAAGTACTTTCTACAATTATTCAATTACTCCTGGTTTTCACAAGATTAAAAATATCAGCGAATTATGTGGCGAGTCTAGTCAAATTAAAAAGGAAGATTTTGATTATGTATTTGTTGAGTTGCCGGGGATAATGAATGATTCATATCCTGTAGAACTCGTTAGTGATTCTGATTATTCGATTATGTTCGTGCGTGCAAATAGAGCTTGGTCACTTGCCGATCAGAATTCGCTAAAAGATTATGCGTCGGTTTCAAAAGAAGATTCCATTAAAGTGTTATTGAATGGTGTAGAATTACCCGAAATGGAAACTATTTTAGGTGATCTTCCAAAGGAAAGATCTTTTATCCGAAGGATCGGGAAAAATGTATTAAGACTAAGGTTTTATACTAAAAAAAATATTTCATAAATATGATAGGAGAATTATACAAAAGATATTCCACTTAAAAAATAGGATAAAGTAAATGAAGGTAAATCAATTAAAAGTTGGAGCGATATTATCCTATGTAGTAATGGGGTTAAGCAATCTGGTTGGATTGCTATATACACCTTACCTTTTGCGCATGATGGGACAGAGTGAATATGGTCTTTATTCACTTGTTGCATCGGTAGTTGCTTATCTAACTATTCTTGATTTAGGCTTCGGAAATACTATTATAAGATATACGGCCAAATTTCGTTCTGAAGGGAAGACCGAGGAACAATATTCCATGTTTGGAATGTTTGTGATTCTCTATTCTTTTATAGGTTTTATTGTCTTTATTTTTGGTATGATATTGTATTACAATATCGATAAATTGTATGGGGCGACATTAACTTTAGAGGAATTAGATAAGGTGCACACTCTTGTTTTGCTTATGGTTTTTAACCTTGTCTTTACTTTTCCTGTTAGTATATTCGGGTCTATTGTTACTGCATATGAGAAGTTTATTTTTCAGAAAGTAATTCAGATTGTTCGGATTATACTAAATACCTTAATCATGATTGCTCTTTTAAAAATGGGATATCGAGCAATTGGAATGGTTGTTTTAATTACAATATTTAATGTGGTTACTCAACTAGTGAATTTATGGTATTGCAAGTATCGAATTAAGATCAAATTGTATTTTAAAAAATTCGAATGGGGATTTTTTAAAGAATTGGCAGGATATTCTTTTTACATCTTTTTAGGTGCGATTATAGACCGTATGTATTGGAGTACCGGGCAACTTGTTTTAGGTGCTAATGTTGGTACTGCAGCAGTAGCTATTTTTGCTGTGGGAATTCAATTGGAGCAGATGTATATGGGATTCTCAACAGCTATTTCTGGTGTTTTTCTTCCGAAAGTAACAGCTATGGTTTCTAAATCAGAATCCAATAAAGAAATTTCAGATTTATTTATACGTACCGGCAGAATCCAGTTTATTGTTATGGCATTTGTACTTGCAGGATTCGTTTTATTTGGACGTCAATTTATCCATTTGTGGGCTGGAGAGGATTACTCGGATACATATATTATCACATTATTATTTTTTATTCCACTAACCATTCCTCTGATTCAGAATTTGGGAATTACAATTTTACAGGCTCGTAATCGAATTAAATTTCGGGCGCTGTTGTATTTAGGGATAGCAGTTTTTAGTGTTGCATTACAATTATTATTGGTGGAAAAATACGGTGGAATAGGTTGTGCTATCGCTATTAGCGCTGGTTTGATTCTGGGACATATTTTGATCATGAATATCTATTATTTCAAACGTCAGGAAATTGATATTCCTAAATTTTGGAGAGAAATAGGTAAGATGTCTATTTCACCTCTCATTTTGGGAATACTCACATTTTTAATTATTCAAAAATTTCAATTAGACTCCGTTATAAGCCTTTCAATAGGAATTGTCTTATTCTCGATAGTGTATCTTCCTTTGTTTTGGTTTACATCCATGAATAAGTATGAACGTGATTTATTATACAAACCAATTCAATCAGTGATGCTTAAATTAAAATCCCAAGCAGGATTACCACCAAAAGCGTAAACTGAATAGGATTACTAATAACTACTTAAAGGGACTATATATGGCATCGTTTAAAGACAAAATAAAGAACCTGTTGCCTCAGAAACTATTATACATGTATTATCTGAAAACAGCGAAAAAAGCTTGCATGTATGATATTAAAAGACGTGTTCACGATAAGGTTTACAATGACTCCAACGCTGAGAAGGTGAAAAGGGATTTGGCTCTTGCATATCATATTGTTGAGAAAGGATTGACCATGCCGGAACCACGACCTGGTTTTGGAAAAGCTGTTGTTTTGAGCCTTATTGGTACGGTTGAAAAATATTTGGAGCTGAATTTACCGAATAACGATTTGGAGTTCACTCAATCTGTTTCAGTATTAAAAGAATACTTGGAATTTCATGATGATATTAATTTTCAGTTGGACATTGAATTAGCAGGGAAATTAGAAAATATCAAATCGCAATTTCCAAATGTTGAAGGTTTAAAACAGATCAAAATCAGTAAAAAAGATTATTTTTCAAATATAAATGAGTCGTTTGAAAAGTTCTGTAAATCAAGATATTCAGTTCGGAATTATACCAATGAGGAAATACCTCTGCCTTTATTGTATGATTGTATTGATCTGGCACAAAGGTCACCCTCTTTTTGTAACCGACAGCCTAGTCGTGTACATATCGTAAAATCTGCTGAAAATAAAAAAGCAATTCTTGAAATACAGAATGGAAACAGAGGTTTTGGACACTTAGCTGAAACTTTACTGCTTGTAAGTTCTGTGATATCAACCACCAAAGATATTCACGAGAGGTTTGAAAATCATTTAAATGGAGGCCTGTTTAGTATGACCTTATTGAATGCATTGCATTTTAATGAAATTGGTGCTTGCTCTTTAAACTGGAGTGTTTCAGAGGATAAGGATTTAAAATTGCGATCGATAATTGATATTCCCGAGAATGAGGTTGTTTTGATGATTATTGCATGTGGTTATCTGCCAGATGAATTTGCGATTGCATCTTCACCAAGGAAAAGTGCGCAGGAAATTACCGTTGCTCACTAACAATGCAAGCAAGATTTGAAGTTTGACTTTAAAGTAATAATTCAAGCAATACAGTTATGAAAATAGGAATTATAACACTGCCGTTTAATTGGAACTATGGAGGGATACTGCAAACATATGCTTTGCAATCTGCATTAAAGAAAATTGGGCACGAGTCTTATACTATAAACAGGAATACAGAACCAATGTCTTTAAAGCTTAAGGTTCTTTCTTATATAAGGAGATCAATACTGAAGACTTTGTTTCGGAAGGATGTTGTTGTTCGAACCTGGCCTACCAAAGAGGAAGAGAAAACGATAAGACAGCATACAGATCGTTTTATACGCGAAAATATCAAGATCACAGATTTACTAAAATCAGAAAAAGAGTTTAAGAATCTGGCCAAGTACGATTTTAGCGCTTATGTTATTGGAAGTGATCAGGTTTGGAGACCAAAATATTCACCAATAATTGAAAATCACTTTTTAAAGTTTATACCTTCAAATGATAAAAGTAAGCGCATAGCCTATGCCGCTTCATTTGGTGTAGATAACTGGGAGTTTACCCCAAGTCAAACTAAAGCTTGCGCTGATTTGGCAAAGCAATTTGATTCTATTTCGGTAAGGGAAGATTCCGGAGTTGCACTTTGTAAAAAACATCTAAATGTTGATGCTGATGTTACACTGGATCCAACCTTGTTAATTGATAAAGAAGAATACATTAAGCTGGTTGGAAAAGATGGAATTCCAAAATTATCAGGGACTCTTTTAAATTACATTTTAGATCTGTCACCAGATAAAAAGAAGATTCTTGATCAAGCTATTGAAGAATTAGGTATTAAACCTGTTTCAATCATGCCAAAAGGTACTTTTCGTGAGTCGGGGAAAAATAGACTGGATGATTGTATTTGTCCTCCGGTTACAAATTGGCTACGTGGGTTTATGGATGCTGAATTTGTGATTACCGATTCCTTCCATGGGACGGTATTTTCTATCATTTTTAATAAACCATTTCTTGCTATTGGTAATGCGAAACGAGGTATAACTCGTTTTAGTTCATTACTTAAGATTCTTGGTTTAGAAGACCGGTTAATATTGAAATATGACGAGAGTATTTTAGAAAAGATAAAAACACCAATTGATTACGAAAAAGTTAATAGAATACTCAATATAAAGAAAAAAGAAGCATATCAATTTTTAGAAAAATCATTAAGTAATTGACTTGTTAGAAGATATTTATACTCTATTGTAGAATTGAATGGACAATATTTTTGAAGAAAAACATGGTAATCAGCTTTTAAAAAAGCCACAATATCTTTTCGGTATGCTTCTGCTCATGCTGATAATTGGTTATGTGGTTGCTAAAGGTGGTATGGTATCTGGAATTGGAATTCTGGCTATGCCAATTATTGTTAGCTATGTTTATCTCATTTTTGCCATTCCAAAAACCGGAATAATTGGTATTTATATTTTAAATTTTGTTGCCATTGGAATTGTTCGATACGTGAAGGGTGTTCCACTTGGATTAACTATCGATGCGCAGTTTTTATTGATTTATTTAGCCCTGTTCTTTAAGAGTTTTTTTTATAAAATACCATGGAGTAATGCAAAGAATGATCTTGTTCTTCTAGCCGCTATTTGGTATGGATATGCACTCGTTCAAATGGTAAATCCTGAGGCAGCAAGTCGTGTTGCCTGGTTTTATGCTATGCGAAGTGTGTCCTTATACATGCTTTTTACAGTTCCATTGATATTTATCCTTTTCAATAAGAAAAAGGATTTGGAATTGCTGTTTAAAATATGGGCTATTCTGTCAATCTTAGGAACAATTAAAGGCATATTTCAGAAGAATTTTGGTGTTGATCCATTCGAACAAGCTTGGCTCGATGCAGGGAATGCAAGCACTCATCTTCTATTCGGTAAACTCCGGGTATTTTCTTTTTATTCCGATGCCGGGCAATTTGGTGCCGCACAAGGTCATGCAGGAGTCGTATTTCTAATCCTAGCACTAAATCAGAAGCGTTCACGACAGCTTAAAATATTTTATATCGTAGCGGGAGTATTGGGTTTGTACGGATTATTGATATCTGGAACCCGGGGAGCAATTGCTGTACCAGTAATGGGATTTGCACTTTACACCGTGTTAAGAAAGCAGATAAAAGTAGTTGCTTTAGGTGCTATCATGGGAATTAGTCTGTTGGTATTTTTTAAATACACCACAATCGCGCAAGGGAATCCTACGGTTCGAAGAATGAGAACCGCATTCGATCCGAATAATCCTTCGCTGTTGGTTCGACTTGAGAATCAAAGGAAATTGAAATCATATTTGGCATCTCGGCCTTTGGGCGGAGGGATAGGTTCTGCCGGTAATTGGGGATTACGTTTTACACCTAATACATTTTTGGCCAGAACACCAACCGATAGTTGGTATGTAATGATATGGGCAGAACAAGGTATAGTTGGATTAATGCTACACTTATTCATATTGTTTTACATCCTGTCAAAATCTGTATATATAATAATGTTTAAGCTCAAAGATGAGGAGATAAAAGCAATGATGAGTGCTCTGGTGAGTGGGCTTTTCGGCATTATGGCCGCATCTTATGGCAATGGAGTGTTGGGACAAATGCCAACAGGTTTATTAATATATTCCAGTATGGCCTACTTGTTCTTAGGCAAGAAGTTGGAAGAGGAAAATATAGCTCTAAACTCGAAAGAGCAACTTGAGTTATCTCAAAGCAATAAATAGGACTATTTTAAAAATATAAGTTATTGATTTAATCAATGATTCAGAATAGCAGATTTGTTTATAAACTGGCGACTAATTAAAATTTTAAAATTATGGAATACAGGAATATATCAGATTTAAATCAAATTATACTAAAAAGGCTTGATGTACTTCCACGCGATTTTGACCTAATTGTTGGAATCCCAAGAAGTGGTATGTTGCCTGCAAATTTATTAGCGCTCTACCTTAATAAACCTTATACAGATATCGATTCTTTTTTAAACGGTCATGTATATAAATCGGGTGAAAGAGGTCAATTTTTCGATATCAAAGAATTTAAAAAGGTTCTTGTTGTGGATGATAGTATTGCTTCCGGATCAGCAATGAAGAAAAGCCAAAAGAAATTGGAAGAGGTTGCTGGCAATTTCGATTTAAAATATTGTGCCATTTATGTGGTTCCTGGTAAAGAGAAATTAGTTGATTATTACTTCGAATCGGTTCCATTACCTCGTTATTTTCAGTGGAATATTTTCAATCATACAACACTTGAAAAGGCATGTTTCGATATTGACGGCGTGTTATGTATTGATCCAACAGAGGAACAGAATGATGATGGCGAAAAATACACCGATTTTGTTTTAAATGCTCCACCACTATATATTCCTGGCGCTAAAATTGGAACCATTGTAACATCTCGTCTTGAGAAGTATAGAAAAGAAACTGAGATTTGGTTGGATAAACACAATGTGAAGTACAACAAGCTTGTAATGCTCGACCTTCCAAATAAGGAGGCACGACAAAAAGCAAATAGTCATGGACAACACAAGGCTAAAACATATGCGTCTGAACCTTATGTTTTAATGATTGAAAGCGATTTGGTTCAATCAATAGAAATTAATCGTTTGACCAAAAAACCAGTTTTGTGTACAGCAAATTTTGAAATGATTTTTGATTCACAATCACTTAAGTATAACATTAAAAGTGGGAAGCATTTTCCTTTTTTAAGAAAAATAGCATTGAAAATTCGTGACAAAATGAGAGGTAACTAGTTTGTTGTTTACAAGCATTTAGGATTAATTCGAACACTAAAATTGTTAGTATGGGTAACAAAAAAAATATAGTTTGTGTTTCAAATACAACTTGGGAAGGATTTTATACAAAATCTACAGTTCAGCTTGTTTCACTTCTTGCCAAGTCAAATAACTTACTCTTTGTAGAGTATCCATTTACTATAAAGGATTTGATTTTCACTCTACTAGGAAAAGGGAGAACGCCGGTTGCCCGAATGCTTGGATTAAAAAGCAGACTGGTGAAAAAGAATTCTACGTTTAATACTGAGGTAAATCATTTGGTTTTACCGCCATTATTACCTTTTGCTTTTTTTAAGAATGAGAGTTTGTATCATTTTTTCTTGAACCTAAACAGTTTCTTTTACGCCAGATCTATAAAAAGGGCTTTGCGTAAATTGAAAATGACTGAACCTATTGCAGTAAATGCTTACAATGCGATTTATGGAAACAGTTTAGTGGGTAAATTAGGAGAGGAACTGAATATCTATTATTGTTACGATGGACCCGATGTCAGGCGATATGGAGATCGAGCTACTCTTGCCGATCATTCTTATGCCCAAAAGGTTGATGGAGTTATTACAACTTCAGATTTTTTAGCTGCATCCATGAAGCATCTAAATGAAAAAATAATGGTGGTAAAGAATGGTGTGGATTTTAATGTTTTCAATAAATCGGCGAAAACAGAATTGACCAATTCAGCTAAAAAGAAAGTTGGCTATATCGGAAGCCTGGATCATAGATTTGATTTGGAAACAGTAGAGTACACAATACAAAAATTATCGGATTTTGATTTTGAATTTGTAGGTGATTTAATGAACGAAAAAATTCGTGATGTTTTATGTCACTACCCAAATGTGAGTTTTCTGCCT
The DNA here is from genome assembly GCF_002356295.1 of Labilibaculum antarcticum. NCBI lineage: Bacteria > Pseudomonadati > Bacteroidota > Bacteroidia > Marinilabiliales > Marinifilaceae > Labilibaculum > Labilibaculum antarcticum. The sequence continues at coordinate 2,746,880 of NZ_AP018042.1, forward strand.
CCTGTTAAACCACATGAAGTACCAGATCTTTTGAAAAAATGCGATGTTGGATTAATTCCGTATTTGTGCACTGAATACACTAAAAACATCTATCCTTTAAAAATTAATGAATACTTATCTGTCGGTGTACCAGTGGTTCTAACTTCATTTGCCAATTTACCTGAGTTTAATGAGATTGTAAATTTTACAACTAATAAAGAAGCATTTTGTGAGGCCATTCAATCGGTTATTGAATCGGATAATGTCGAGAAAATTAACAAACGAATTGAATTTGCTAAAGAAAACTCTTGGGAGAGCAGGGCAATTGATTTTGAACAAATTATTGATGAACTCGTAATGGATAGTAAGGGGTCGAATTAGTTTCTACACAATAACTAAAGAACATGGAAATACTTGATATTCTTATATATATAATTGAGATAGTGCTTTATATTTACTTTGGAATAGCTGCGCTGTATATTTTTATTTTTGCATTTGCAGGGGTGTTCCCATACAAGCAGAAATTAGCTCTAAAAACGACAAACCGAAAATTTGCAGTACTCATTCCTGGTTACAAAGAAGATTCGGTGATTATTGATGTGGCTAAAGATGCATTGCAGCAGAATTATTCTAACGATCACTATGATGTTGTTGTGATTGCTGATTCCTTTCAGGCTGAAACGCTTAAAAGTTTAAAGGAGTTGCCAATAAAAGTTGTGGAGGTATCTTTTGATGTGAGCACAAAGTCGAAAGCTTTGAATAAAGCAATGCAAGTAATTGGCGACGAGTATGATGTTGCTTTAGTATTGGATGCCGATAATTTGATGGCGGAAGATTTTATATCGAAAGTAAATAATGCTTTTGATAATGGTTTTACCGTAGTGCAAGGTCACCGAGCAGCAAAAAATGTAAATACATCATTCGCAATACTAGATGCAATTAGTGAAGAGGTGAACAATCATATTTTTCGGAAAGGGCATCGCGTATTGGGCTTTTCATCGGCACTGATAGGCTCCGGAATGGCGTTTGACTATCAATTTTTTAAAGAAACCATGAGTCAGGTTAATGCCATTGGTGGTTTCGATAAAGAGTTGGAATTGAGATTATTGAAAGATCGAAAAAAAATAGAATATTTACATGATGCTTTGGTTTTAGATGAAAAAGTTCAAAAATCAGAAGTGTTTGCTAATCAGCGAAAGCGTTGGCTATCTGCTCAATTCATTTATTTTGCACGATATTTTTTTCCAGGTTTATACCATTTATTATTTAAAGGGAATTTTGACTTTTTTGATAAAGTGTATCAGATGGTCTCTCCTCCAAGGATATTATTATTAGGCTTGGTTGGTATTATTACTGGATTCTATACTTGTATCTGGTTTTTGCTTCCTGATAGTGGTTTTGTTCAATTTACAATACTTGATTGGTTGCCTGTTTTTGCAATGGTTGTTTTGGCATTTATAGTAAGCATACCTCGTAAATTTTACAACAGGAAAACCTTAGTGGCCGTTTTAACTTTGCCCAAAGCATTCTTTTTAATGTTTGTCTCACTTTTTAAGTTAAAAGGCGCAAATAAGAAATTTATCCATACAAAACATGGTGTGAACAACTAAAACTTGATTTTATGAAAATTGGTATTGAAGGTCAGAGGCTTTATCGAAAGAAAAAACATGGTATGGATATGGTTGCTCTCGAATTGATTAAGAATTTGCAATTGATTGATAAAGAGAATGAATATGTCATTTTTGTTAAGCCAGATGAAGATAATACTTGTATTCCTAAAGCAGATAATTTTAAAATTATAGAATTAGGAGGAGGACCTTATCCTATATGGGAGCAATTTGCATTACCAAAAGCAGCTAAAGCGGAAGGTTGCGATATTCTACATTGTACCAGCAATACAGGTCCATTGAGATCAGAGGTTCCTTTGGTTACAATTTTGCATGATATCATTTATTTAGAGAGTGTTAGTATTTTTAAGAAAGGCGGTACCTGGTATCAAAAAATAGGAAATATGTATCGCAGGTGGGTTGTGCCACCAGTTGCAAGAAAAAGCAAAAGAGTTTCTACAGTCTCGAATTTTGAGAAAGATAGAATAAAGAATTTCATGGGCTTAGGGGATAATTTGGTGGCTATACACAATGGCGTTGGCGAGCATTTTACTCCAGTAAACAAGAAGGAAATATTGGATGAAGCTAAGCTACGTTACAAACTGCCAGATAACTTTATGTTTTTCTTGGGAAATACAGATCCTAAAAAGAATACACCTAACGTTCTAAAGGCATTTGCTGAGTTTAATGCTACAAGCCCAATTAAGTATAAATTGGTAATGCTGGATTATGAGGAAAATGCGCTTCGAAAAATTCTATCAGATATAGGATATCCAGAACTTAGAAATGATATCCACCTAACGGGATACGTAGTAAACACAGATTTACCTGCAATTATTAGCCAATGTAAAGTGTTTTTATATCCTTCATTACGAGAGAGTTTTGGAATTCCAATATTGGAAGGAATGGCTTGTGGTGTTCCGGTTATTACTTCAAATACGTCATCGATGCCTGAAATAGCTGGAGATGCAGCATTAATTGTTGATCCATATAAGAGTGAGGAAATTAAGCTTGCCATTAGCAAAATATTGAACGATGATGCCTATAGAACTGAACTTTGTAAAAAGGGAATTGAACGAGCTAAATTGTTTTCCTGGAAGAATATGGCTGTTGAATATTTGAAACTCTACAAGGAAGTATATGCAGAAATAAATGAACCCGTAAAAAGCTAAAAAGAAAGCTTTACTCCATTTTTTTAATGATTGAACTTAAAACTACTATACTTATGGCATACATAGAAATTATATTTTGGGTAGCCCTTTTTATTATTTTTTACTCGTATTTAGGCTACGGAATTTTACTTTATTTTATCATTAAGCTGAGAAGAATATTTGGTTTGGCTAAGAAATTTGAAGGCAATGATGATTATCAACCAGAGGTAACTCTTTTTGTTGCTGCTTTCAATGAAAAAGATTACGTAGATGAAAAAGTAAAGAACTCAAAAAGTCTGAAGTATCCACAAGATAAAGTAAAACAGGTTTGGGTAACCGATGGTTCGGATGATGGAACTCCGGAGATATTAAGAAAATATGATGGAGTGGAAGTTTATCACGAAGATGCACGAGGAGGTAAAATTGGTGCAATGAATCGTGGAATGCAATTTGTAAAATCACCAATTGTAATTTTTTCGGATGGAAATACTACTTTGGGTGAAGATTCTATTCAAGAGATCGTTAATCTTTTTAAAGACCCAAAAGTAGGTTGTGTTTCAGGAGAGAAGCGAATTTATCAGAAAGATTCCGATGCTGCAGCTGGTGCCGGAGAAGGTTTGTATTGGAAATATGAATCAACATTAAAAAAATGGGATGCGGAATGGTATTCTGTTGTTGGTGCAGCTGGTGAATTGTTTGCTATTAGAACTGAGCTGTGGGAAGAGGTAGAGAAAGATACTTTGCTTGATGATTTTATTATCTCATTACGAGTTGCAATGTCAGGATACACGATTCAGTATAATCCCAATGCTTATGCAATTGAAACAGCATCAGCCAATGTTAAGGAAGAATTAAAACGTAAAATTCGTATATCTGCAGGAGGAATTCAGTCTGTAGTGAGATTGAGTCCACTTTTGAATTTGTTTAAATATGGACGACTTTCATTTCAATACATTTCGCATAGAGTACTGCGATGGACCTTAACTCCTTTATTATTGTTGGTGATTATTCCACTCAATTTTATGTTGGCCTATAATTCAGGAATGAATCCAATGAACATTTATACACTTCTGTTTTATGCACAGATTGTCTTTTACGCAGCCGCTTTAATTGGTTGGTTTCTTGAGAATAGAAGAATTAAGGTCAAAGCACTCTTTGTACCTTACTACTTTTTCATCATGAACCTTTCGGTATTCTTGGGCTTTCGCCGATATATAAAAGGAAATCAATCCGTGAAGTGGGAAAGAGCTAAACGTGGTTAAACAGAAAATTCAGGCACTCTTTTTCATTCATAAAGATCTACAAAACTGATTAAAAAAGGAATGCCTTCCATCTTATTTTCGACTTGATCCTTTACTCATCAATTTACGGATCAAGTCGAAAAGTTATGGAAAAAGGTGTTAGATTTTCATCTTTGCATGAAAACAATTCCTCACAACAATGACAGATAAGGAAAGCTACGAACAATTGGTTCGCTTGCGCTTTCCGAAAGGATTATTAGATTATTATGGTAGCTTCAGGAACGCGACTCGCTAAAGACTTTAGACTTTTATAAGTTATCAATGCTTGGAGCTTTCCATTTTACGCTTTCCACTTTTCTGCCTGAGGCAATATTAATGGCCATTGAGTTTCTGTATTTGTCGTAAATCATTGCGAAAGTCATAATTAAACTGGTTCCAATAATAACACAAAGTAATATTCCCGGTTCAAAATCTGCAATTTGGGCTTCGGCCGGTATGCTGTAAAATAAAAGAACTGTAATTAAACCACGAGGGGCAATGAACAATTGCGGTATAATATCTTTTCCGGAAAAAATGCGAAGTATAATGTATCGGATCGCATAAATTGAAATCAAAATCAGGAAACTTATTATAGTAACATTTAGGCTTAGCAAAGAGGAAACCGCTATGGAAAGACCAAAAATCACAAAGAAAAAGGTTCGGACAACAAAGGCTGTTTCTGCTGTAATTGTATGTAGCTCATGATAGATATGATGTGCTTTATCGAAATCAATTAATTTTGAGAGTTTGCCTTTGAAAAAGAGTTTCATATTCGCGATTACCAATCCGAATATCAGGATGATAATAAGCGAAGAAAGGTGCATCTTTTTTCCCAGAGCATAGAGTAGTAAGAGTACTGCTATCAGTAAAAAGAGTTTTACCTGACTTTTAATGCGTTGAAAAATTAAAATGATCGCATAACTTGCTACCAGAGAAATAATAATGGTGAGCAGAATGTTCCCTGCAAAACCTGTTACTCCGCTATCTTCTGCAGGATTTAATTTTCCGGTTAAAAAATAGAACATCATAATTCCCATGATATCCGAAAAAGTACTTTCGTAGATGTGAAATTCTTTTTTACTCGCACTTAAACCTGATACACTGGGTATGATAATGGCACTGGATAGTATCGACAAAGGAGTTGCGTAAAGCCAGGCCGATTGCATGGTCATTCCGGGAATGAAATTGTAAAGGATCAATACAACTGCCCATGTTGATAAAATAAGGCCGGTTAAGGCTACGGTAAACGATTTTAGGATGGGAACTAGTTTCTCTCTTTTCAGTTCCAGTTCAAGGGCTGCTTCCAGCACTATCATAATTAATCCAACAATTCCCAGAACTTCCAGAATGGGAAAGAAATTTAATGTTTCTGCATTGAAATGTTTTAGTATGTATTGCAAACCAACGCCCAGCACAATCAGCATCAATACAGCAGGAATGTTTGTCTTTCTGGATAATCCATTAAATAAAAACGATAAAATTATGATTATGGATACTTCAATAATCAAATTATAGGATGAAATGATTTCCATGATGCTTACTTAAAAATGTTGGTTAGACTTGTTTCAATCTGTATTTCATGTAAAAAGGCAGTTAAATCTTCGGTGGTGGCACCATTTTCCAGAGTATACTGAAATTTATATACCTCAGGAATTTCACTGCTCTTGATGCTGGGTCTTTGTCCTAAATCTAAAATTGGATTATCAAAAATTAGATTTAATATCTGTTCTTTAGTTAGTTGTGTGTTCAGGTATAGTGTTTGCCTTAATTTGGTATTCACATTTGAGTTGATCGCAAATCCTAAATTTTCAATCTCGGTGTAATTAATAAACCGTTCTCCATATTCGGCGTTGATGATTAAACCGAAGGATTGAAGACTCTTAACTTCTCCCTTAAAATCACCTATTGTGATAAATGCGTCGGTGCTTACCAAGGGATTTGCCCTGAAAAAAATCCCGCTCACGTAGTTTTTGATATAGTAGAAACCAAAAAGACTTATAAAAACCAATAGAATACTGTGTGTAACGTAATTGATAGATATAAAATCAAGCAATAAAAGCGATATTGCAGCGGGTTTGTAAAATAAAAGTTCTTTTCTTAAAAAGCTTATTATTTTTTTATTGGTTACGGTCTTTTTAGCAAATCTCTCGCCAATGTAGGTGATAAGCTTTAGCATCCAATAGATGGCTATCAGCAGTATAAGCAGGCCTAATAAACCGCTCCATGTGTATAGTGTCTCGATATTTTCCATTTAGTTGAGTACTCCTCTGTATTTTAGAATTTCACGAATGTTGTGGTACAATACTGGATTTAAAACAAGATTTCCTTCCGGATTTCGGAGAAAAACTTTGGTGTTGGTTAATCGTTTTAATCCCGATTTAAATGAGCTGTCGTATTGTTTGCCCAAAAAGTTTTTCAATACAATTTCATTAATGTGCTTGTATAGTAATACATATTTAAGAATAATGATTTCTTCGTTGTTGAAAAAATCTTCAAATTCATATTCCTTTTCCTGATAAACTACGTTGTTGTCATCAGCAGTGGTGATTGCATACGTCCATGCCTGCAATACTTCACCCATATTATAGTCGTAATCTCTACACAATTTTTGGACGTAAAGTTCCAGTTGTTTGTTGAGTAGGGGAAGTCCTTTTTCATTAACCAGGCTTCGGTGCGAGGCACCATGCCGCAACAGAATGGCTTTGTATATCTCATCAACTTTAGCCTTGTTAACATCTATGATGGAACTAAACGAATGGGAAAATGGAAGTCTTTTATCCAGATGAGACTGCATGGCATTTGAAGTCGTCATGATAACGAAAACTTGATCCGATTCTGATTCTATAAATTCTATGGCGGCTCTTACATTATTCAGGAAACTGTGATTTTTGTCCCTCCAAAGTTCCAAATTGTCAATTACCAATAAAGGCTTGAAATTATAGGTGTGTTTCTTAATATGCTGAAGAGCCTCTGCAAGGTTTTTTGTTGTCTTAAATTTTCTTCCTTCAACAGAAATTGTACTATCAACTTCGAGAACAATACTTTGTTTGTCGAAATAATCTTTTGCCACACTTTCTATAAAAGTAGATTTTCCACTTAAATTATTTCCGACCACAAGTATCGCTTTGCTATGCCCTTTTTTCCAGAGATTTAATGTTTCCTGAAGTTTTTGTTTCTCTGATTCACGGGGAACCAGAAATAAATCGCCAATGAAATTTTTATTTAAAAAAAGAGTGTCGTAGTGAACGTTTGATGCCTTGAATGTCCTGTATTCAATGCATTTGGAGGCGTTTTCTAATTTTTTGAAAGGACTTTTAACTGTGCTAATCTCATATCTTGTACTAAAGAAAGACTGGAGGTTTTTTATTCTTTTTTCTACATCCAAAAAGAAATTATTTTTGGAAGACGTGAGCTGGGTTATCGATGATTGCAATGAAACTTTCAAGAAATCTTCGGCGTCGTAAATGTTTGTAACCAAGAATTCGCTGTTTAAATTTTCCTGAACCTGGCTAATTATTTTCCTTTGCAACTTTTCATTCGTATTGACAGATTGCAAAAGGTTTTGTAAACTTTGAACCTGAGAAGGTAGGGTTTCCAGCGTATTGTTGTTTTTCAGTAAAGTTAAACTGCTTTTTAAATTTAGTAAGCTATGCTTATAAAAAGCAATCAAATTAACCCTGTTTTGCCACAACTCGATCAGATCGGGAAACAGCATATAATTCAACCATTTTTTAGCCGATTTATTGAAATTTATTTTTTTGATGAGAAGTAAACCATCCTCACTGGCAACAGGAATATTGTTTTCTTTAAGTGCTGCAATTTTCGATTCAATATCAAAGGCATAGCTTTCCTGTTGTGGATTTTTTAAGTCTAAATCATCCAAGATATCTTCAATTATCGAAATGGTATCTGAAGTTTTAACCGGCTCATCCAGATTCTTAACTGAATCCATAACCATCGCTATGGTTTGTTTGGAACTTTCAAGCTCATTAATAAGCGTTGAACAAATGGTTTGGGTATGGTTTTTAATATCCTTAAAAATGAGGATGACATCAGATAAGGTCTGAGTTGATTTTTCAATTTCTTTTGCTTGATTTTGTATGGTTAGAAATTGATTTTTATACACTTCCCAAGGGTTTTGCTGGTGTTTGGCTTTGGAAATAAGTTTCTTCCTTTTTTTATCTGTGTGCTGAAGCGGATTTCGTTCTGCACTTATTTTCTGTACAAGGGAATTGATTGCTTTTTCTAAAATTGCTTTGGATTCTTTTAAGTGATTCAGAACAGCCTTCTCATCGACCAGTGATTCTTGTTTTTTATTTTGTGAAATATGAACTTGTAACAATACATCGCGATGTATCAACATCGTATCCTTAAATAACTCAGCTAACAGATAGTGTAAGCTGTGTATTGTAGTGAAGTCTAAATTTTTGCCGGTTTGTACTTTGTTGTATTCCTGATCGCAAATTGTGATAAATAAATTGCTTACGTCTATAAATTCTTTTAGAATAAGCTGAGAAAGCCTTTCTGTTGTCAGGTTTTGTGCCAATAGGTTTAGATAGTCCTCTAAATGTTTATTTAAAGTCTCTAAAATACCTAAGGAATTGATTGGCAGATTTTTTTCTTTATCAGACTTCATGTGTTTCAAATCTTTATTATTCATAGTAAACCCAATGCAATATAAGAATTTCAAATTCATGATTTTTACAATTTAAAATACTTTTTATGATGATTTACAAATAAAAAGAAGGAAAGAGTTATCGTGTTGAGAGCGCTGTAGAAAGAGGATTAAAAAGGAAAGACTAATTATTTTAGTGCTTGATTTCAAGTATGTGTTTGAATAGACAGGCATTTATTATTACTTTTCGATCAAATTAAAAAATACTAGCAATGTTTCGTAATATCACATTCCTTATTTTCTTTGTTTTCAGCCTGACGCTGAATGCACAAAAGGTAGAAATACTTTACTTCACAGACGCGCATCAGATTTTTCCGGTGGATGATGTAGACGGTGGAAGAGGTGGTGTTGCCCGCCTAAAGACGATTGCAGATAAGCTTAGGGCAAAAAATCCAAATACCTTGGTGATTCATGGAGGAGATTTGTGTGGGGGTGTTCTGTTTGGCGGGATGTACAAAGGAGAACCCATGATTGAAGCTTTTAATCAAGTTCCTGTTGATGTCTGCAATTTTGGACAGCATGAATTTGATTTTGGCGCCAAACATACCATTGAACTTCTATCCAAATCTAAATCGCAGTGGTTTACGTCCAATCTTAAAAATAGAGATGGTGATGTGTTTGGTAATTTACCTGCTTTTTTGATAAAAAAAATAGGCGGTTTGCGAATCGGGTTTATCGGGCTGACTGACGCCATGAATACAAGTATTCATGATGATTTGGTGGTTCAGGAGGATTTGTTTATTGCTGTTTCGGAGCTTCTGCCTGAAATGGGGAATGTTGATTTTTTGGTACTTATTACCCAAACCAATTTGGATACCAATCGGAAATTATTGGAACAGTTTCCTGAAATTGATCTGATTTTAACCGAAGAGCAGTTCGAGCACGAAAGCAATATTTTTTACAAAGGGAGTGTTCCGATTGTTGCTACTGCAGGGAACATGAGTTCAGTTGCTAAACTGAGTCTTGAAAAGAATAAAAAGCCACTCGTTGAAATTATTCCTTTAAATAGTACTGTGCTTCCAGAGAAGTATTTAAGAGATATGGAGCTGTATTATAAAAAAGACATGGAATTGCAATTGTCCGAAAAGATTGGTCGCTTGGAAGCTCCTCTTCGTTTTAGAGATGGGATTATCGGCGAAAGCCTTGCCGGAAATTTAATTACTGATGCTTTTCGGGGATTGCACAATTCCAATGTTGGAATTATTAATGGAGGAGGAATAAGAGCTGATGTCCCTGCAGGAAATTTCACTTTAAAATCTGTTCGTTCGCTACTTCCTTTTGGAAATAAAATCTGTCAAATACTAATTAAGGGGAAGGAATTGAAAGAACTTTTAAAAGAGCATGCCGCAGATAAAAGTGGTCAATTACTTCAGGTTTCAGGTATTAGTTACCAATATACCTCTGCCGACAACAAGATCGTTGTTGAGAGGAATGGCGAGGAGTTGGACGATGAGGAATTGTTGACGGTTTCCTTGAATAATTACTGTTTGGGTAATTTAAAAGGGGAATTTGAAGTTTTAATCGATGAAATAAACCCTAAAGCAATTGAGGATTTTGAAGTACTTAAAGCATACTGCAAAAAAATGAAAGTTGTAAAGCCTGTTTTGGAAGGGCGAATTTTAATTTTGTCCGAATAAATAATCACTGAACATATCGTTATATTTTATGGTAAATATTATATTTACCTTCAGATAATTAGAAAATTGATATGTGATGTTGAAACGAATGATCTTCTTGTTGGTGTTCTTAAGCATTTACTCTTATTGTGTAAATGCGCAAGTTCAGCCTCAAGAATCGAAATACTTCTTTTTTATTGAGCCAGAGCTAATGCTTGGTAAAACAGTTTCAAACTACAATGATTTCCCAAAAACGGATGCTGTTCAATCAGTCTTCCTGAGTGTTGGAATAAAGGATACCCGTAATCTGCATTCCAGCCAATACTATAACCATCCGACCACGGGGCTGAGTTTTTCCTATTCCAATTTTGGCAATGATTCAATTCTGGGTAAAGCTTATGGCATTATGCCTTTTATCCAATTTCATCCTTGGGGACATCTGCAAAAAGCATGGTCGCTAAAATTTGGAATGGGGGGAAGTTATTTTACGAAATCGTATGAGGATAGTGAACAAAATTTAGCGATTGGGTCTAAATTAACCTGGTCTTTTCAGGCTTTTCTGTATCGTGAATTATTTGCGCTGAATCGACTGAACTTTCGGATTGGGGCAGGTTATCTGCACTCTTCAAATGGTCACACCAAATTACCGAATATGGGCTTAAATTCCGCTCATGTTAGTCTTTCTTGTCAGTGGAATTCCCGAATATTGATTTCAAAGAAGAAAGATGTTTATTTGGGCACAGATGCCGATCCAGATCGAAAATATTTTATAAATGTGCGAACCGGATTGGGGATTCATGAATATGGAGGGAAAAGCAAGCCTGTTGGTGGCGAAAAAGGCAATGTTTACTCGACAGCTTTAAGCGGAGGAATTCTTTTTAAGCAACATCTTAAGGTTCGTGCGGGTTTTACTTATCGCTTTTACGAACATTATTACGATCAAATAGAGGAGAGCGCAAATGAAGATTATATTGATTCTCCTTCGTGGAATGCTTCAAACATCTATTTTCACTTGGGAAGTGAATTCTTGATTGGGCATTTTGGATTGGATATTGAAGGTGGATTGAATCTTTTTAAACCATTCTATAGTGAATACTACAAAACCTATGGAGGAGGTGCGAGTGAAGTGAAATACAAGTTGAAAAAGTATTTCTCGAGCAGAATGGGACTTAATTTTTATTTCATAAATACAAATAAGTTGCCGAAGAATAATTTCTTTATCGGAGCAAATATCAATGCCAATTTTGGTCAGGCCGATTTCTCGGAAGTGAATTTCGGTTACACTTATACTTTTTTGTAACTAATACCTGCAGGTAAAACAAGTATGTGTTCGTTTCACCTGCAGATTTTTAATTGTGTGTCTACATTAGGCTGATTGCCAGAGTCAGATAAAAACTACGTCCTGGAGCATAAATTGCTTGATTACTGCCTTTTATCGATCTGTTTAGATGCTCGTAATAGGCTTCATCAAAAAGATTTCTTACACCACCAACTAAGCTGATTTTATCCGAGAAATCGTAAGATGCTTTAATATCGGCAAGGGTAAAAGCGGGTGTTTTGCTTTCGCCGTAATTACTTGATATTCTATTTTGCTCTATTGCATGTCGAATCATTATTTCCGGATGAAACTTATTTTTGCAAAAGGAAGCTCCCAGTGCATATCGAATATCGAGCGGTGGTATTTCAGGCAAGGGCTGATTGAAATCTATGTTTTTGGCATAGGTGTAGGCAATATTTGCCTTGTGATAAATGGAAGATGTAATTTTCTGATACCAGGATAATTCGAAACCTCGCATAACTGCTTTATCGATGTTGTAATATTGTTTCACACCAGGTGCAGAGGCTAATCTAGGTGTTAAATCGGCTCTGATTTGTGAGCTAATGTAATCTCGTAACATGGATGCAAAAAGAGTGATGCCCAATTCGGATTGATCGGTTTTCCAGGTGAAGCTATAGTCCAGCTGGTAGTTTTTCTCCGATTTCAATCTTGCATTTCCAATCCTCTCGTACGGATCAACATCTACCGCTAAATAGTTGATGAAACGTTCGGTTATGCTTCCGCTGCGTTCTGCTCTGCCCAACCACAATCCCATTCTTATTTGCTTCGAAAAATCGTGGGTGGCTCCAAAACTTGCTGAAATATTTAGTTTGTCGGATGGATTTTTTGGATTGGCATTTACAAATTCGGTGGTTATTTCTCTACTCTTGGCACTGTTGTGTTCCAAGCGGGTAGAGGCAACAAAATAGACTTCTTGTATTGCAAAATGATATTCTCCAAACAAAGCCATCTTGGAAATTTTACTATCCTGCCAAAGGTTATCAAAAAGAGTTTTTCCTGCCATTGGCCCTATTAGCATTTCGCGGGAACGGATTCCTTCTGCTTCTTCCGCTTTGTAGTCGATGCCAGCAAATAGAGAACTGGTATTGAATTGAAAGCTTGCCTCCGATCGACCGCCATAGTTTTTGGTTTTCGCCAAAGTGATCGCATTCACCGTTCTCGGATTCAAATCTTTTGTCAGGTTATCCATGATGTGATCAACAAAAGAGCCGTAAATGGAAGTGGATAGGGAGCTAATGCTTGAGTTCCTGAAGTTGATTTTATGAGCAAGACTAAACAACCAGGTATCATCTTCTCGCAAATCCATATTCAGGGCAGGAAAATCAACATCTTTGGCGAAGTTGTTGTTTGCCGATAGTTTGATGCTCTGAGAATCGGATAGTTTAAATACACTGCTCATTCCGATGTTGCGTCGGTTAAAACCGGAAGGAGTTTTATTGCCATTGCCATCTTCGTAATCATCCCCTTCGCTGTAGGCTCCGTAAACACCAAAATTGTAAAATTCCCCTTTGGCTCCGGCCAAGGCTTCTGTGCGAAATACATTGCCATTACTTTCGTAACTGCCGCTTGCCCTGCCAAATGCTTTTGTGGAATCACTAAAACTTACAGGTGCCGATTTAAAATGGATACTTCCACCAAAAGCATTCCCAAATCGTAGTGAATGCGGACCTTTTACAATTTCTACCCGATCGACCATGCTCATTGGAATTTGACTTGCCGGAGGATCCATTCGGTTTGGGCAAGCCGCAGTTGCGCTCATTCCATTGTCCATTACCAGGTTTAACTGATCGTATTTAAATCCGCGAAGCACAGGATCGAAACCATAGCTTCCACTTTTTCGAATGCCGCCAATTAAAGCACTCTGGCTTAGAAAATCGCCAGCGTCGTGCGATAACTTATCGCTGATACGGACTTTCATGATATCGCTTTTAGCAGTGCTGTTTGCTCTTGCAATTACTGTAGTTGGGAGTAATGAAATATATGATTGGGTGAGAGTTAATACTCCATTTTGTAATGCTTCCTGTAGTCTATCGCTTGGTATTTCAAGTTTGCCATAGTTAACATGAGAAATTTGAAGCTTTTCTGCAGCGATAAATTTGATCGAAATGTCTCCTTCAAGGGTACTTGTTCCTTTCTGATTCTGATAAATGAAATGGGCATACGAGATTGACTCTCCAGTGTCAGCATCCTGCAATTTAATAGTTTGTTGTGAATGCGCTTGCATCCCAATTAATAGGAAACAAACGATTAGAATATTTTTCATTCCTGTGTATTTTAGGTAGAGTAATTACTTGGTATGGGTAGTTTGCTTGGGTCGTTAAATTACGATGCAAGCCTCCCAATAAAGTTTGATTAACAGTGAATTATCAATTTATGATTGATAACAAGAATTGATCAGAATTTGATTTTTGGAGGATGAAAAATATCAAATGAATGTTGAATGGGATGCAATGGTTCCGAGTAAACTAATCGTTTTTCTGAACCAAGAATTTCAGGTTCCTTTTTAAGGATACTTATGCTTTGAATAAATAGTTGATATTCTTTTTCAGTGATTTGTTTATCCTTTGTAGACTCTTCTTTTTCGTGTTCTTGTATTTGTTTTTTTAAGTGACACTTTCCATTGCACTTCATTTCAGGTTTGTCTTTATTGGTACAAATTGCGGCAAAATAATCCTGATTTATTGTAAAGTTCACAGTGATAAATACCACTTCAAAATTTTGAAATGAGAAGATAAAAAGGAGCAGGTATGTGAAAAGTAATTTCAGAAAAAAGATATTGAACGTTTAGATTATTAAATGTAAAGAATTTTAATGAAACGAGATTGCTCTAATTTTAATCTTGACATTGAGTAATCTCATTCAGTTGGCATGGGGAAGTAGAGTTTTAGCTTAGGGGATCTGAAAAATATCCTTGAATATCATTTTCAGGTCTCGTGATATCAATCCAAGCTCTTGAAAGACCATTTTTAGATGATGATTGGAGCAAAATTACCTTAACGAGTATCAATATTTGATCCTCGTCGACATTGAGGAGGTGTCTAAGGGGGTGCAAAATATCCTAAAGGATGTGAGTTCCTACTTCGGATACCTCCCAGACATCCTTCGGTATCAAGTTTAGATCCCGCGATACCATTCGAAGGTCTCGTTAGATCAATTTTAGGTCTCGATAGACCTCGGGAAGGTACCCTAAGGATGTGTAAAACATCTTGAAGGATGTAAAAATGGTCTCGAAGGATCTTGGCGAGGTATCTGTTGGGGGGCAGGAGGTACCCTTTGGGGGTTCCGACCCCCAAAATTCAGAAATAAATATCTTCAGAAATCAAAAAAGCTTATCTGAGTGACAGATAAGCTTTCTTTATATTTTATGAAAATAAATTTATAGATTAATAACCTTATCGGCATCAGCCTGAAGGGTTATGATATCAGGCATGCTTCCAACTGTTCCAACTTTTATTTGATCAGATAAGTTGAAATAATCCAAACAGGTTTTGCAGGCAAGAAGCTGTACTCCTTTTTTGCTGATATTTTGTAAAGCTTCCAAAGCAGGAGAGTTTTCACAGATTAACTTTACTCCTGCATTGTAAAAGACAATGATTTTTGGTGTTCTGCCATCAGCATCCAGTAGTTTAAAGTAATTGGTAATTAATTTCAAACCCAATTCTTCGCTGCCGGTTCCCATTCCGTTCTGAGTAACCTGAATTAATGTATTTCGTTGCATATGGTTTTATTTAACGCTAATGTAAGGTGCATCTGAATTTGTACGCTCTACCATTTTCCCAATCGGATTTAGATCGAAGCCTTCGCTTTTAGCCAAAGCAACAAACTCGTTGATGTGATTGTCGTCAACAGCTACCAAAAGGCCGCCACTTGTTTGCGGATCGCAAAGCAATGATTTCTGATCTTCGGTAATTGCTCCAATTAAATGTCCGTAAGAAGCCCAGTTTCTTCGGGTTCCACCAGGAGTGCATCCTTGTTGAATTAATTCTTCAACACCTTCAATTTTAGGTACGGCAGCATAATCAATTTCAGCGTTTACATTACTGCCTTCGCAGATTTCACTCAAATGTCCCAATAAGCCAAAACCAGTAACATCAGTCATCGATTTGATATAGGTTTGCTCACCAAAAATGATTCCAACCTTATTTAGAGTACACATTAAATCGACAACGATTTGATTATTCTCATGTGCAATTAATTGCTTTTTTTCGGCTGTTGTCAGCACACCAATTCCTAGTGGTTTGGTAAGGAAAAGAGTGCAATTTGGAGTTGCGGTATTGTTTTTCTTTACACGATCGGTGGCAACAAGTCCATTTACCGATAGTCCAAAAACAGGATCGCCAATATCGATGGAATGACCACCGGCCAATTGAATTCCTGCATCAGCACAAACATCACGGGCACCTTCCACTACTTTTTGAGCAATATCAGTAGATAGTTTTTCCAAAGGCCAGGCCAAAATTGCCAAAGCCATAATTGGTTTTCCGCCCATGGCATAGATATCGCTGATGGCATTCGTTGCCGCAATTCTTCCAAAATCGTAAGGATCATCAACAATTGGAGTGAAAAAATCGGTTGTGCTAATTAAAGCCTGCCCATTTCCCAAATCGTAAACTGCAGCATCATCCTTCGTATCGTTACCCACCAACATTTTTGGATTGGGGATTAGTGGACTGCTGCTTTTCAAAATGCATTCCAGATCTTTAGGTGATATTTTGCAACCACAGCCTGCTCCAGGACTAAATTGGGTTAATTTTTTTGTTTCCATATTGTTTTTGAATCGATTAAAACGCTGCAAAGGTATTACTTTTTATGTTTTCATCATTCCGATGAATGGGCTTTATTGTTAAAAGTTGCAAAACAGTCCAATCGAGAATTCCAGTTCCTTGCTCGTTTTTCTTGTTTGTTTTTTCTTGTTTGTTTTTTCTCTGTGCCGCCCTGTGCTCTCTGTGGTATATTTGTGCTTCGATGTGGTTTAGTGAGAGGAAAGTGAAAAAAAGCTAACCACGGAGGAGCACAAAGGATCACAGAGTTTTCTTGTTTAGTTATTCTTTCTTCTCTGTGTAGCTCTGTGTTCTCTGTGGTTAATTTTGAAATTCCATCTTCTTATATCAACTTATAATTGTTAATTTTGGTTTTACATCATTCTAAAATCAGAAACTTGATAGCGATTAAAAATAGTTTTAAAGTATTTCCAATAGCCGTTTTGGGATTTTTACTCTTGGGTTGTTCTGCTCAATGTAATTTACCGAAGGAGAAAAAGTCGCTTGAACAGATTTCTAAAACTAATTGTGATGCTTTTACCTGTGTTTCGGAAGTGGATACAAATCTTCAAGATGAGCTGAAGAAGCAAGGAAAGCGAATGCTTCAAATTTATTTAATTCGCCACGCCAAACCCAACGTGAAAAAGAATTGGTTTTATTCGGCTGATGAGGCCAGACAGTATGTACTTGATTATAATTCCGCGCCAATCATTCCTTTCGATTCGTCACTTGTGTCTGTTCATTTAAGACCAAAGCACACAATTTATTGCTCCAGTTTACCACGTTCGCAGGAAACGGCATTAAAAATTTTTGGAGATAAATTTCCTATTGTTTCTGATTCTATATTTCGGGAATTTGAAATTAGAATGGTATCAGCGAGTAGCTTTTTTAAAATGCCACTGGGCATTTGGCAGGCTTTTAGTCGCGGAAGCTGGATGCTCGGGTTTAATCATCGGGGAATCGAAAGTCATAAGGAGGCAAAGCTTCGAGCCAAACAAGCCGCTGAAAACTTAATTAAAGTTGCTCATGATGAGGAAACAGCAGTTCTCGTTGCTCATGGCATGCTGAATGGCGCAATAAGCAAAGAATTGGAGAAGGAAGGATGGAAGTTGATTCGAAGGCAAGGGCAGGTTAACCTGGGTGCAACCATCCTTGTTAAGATTGTTGATATTAATGAATGAGCTTTGAGTAAATTTGCCTGCACTCCTCACTGCTTATTGTTGACTGTTTCCTGAATTATTTTTTCCTGATCATCATTAATCCATGTCGTATTGGGAGCAGTAAGTTCTCTACTCTCGAATCCTCTTGAATAAATTTATTAAAGGATATTATTCCTTGGGTTTGTTTGTCATGGTTCTCAATTTCGTTCACTACTTTTCCATCCCATAAAACATCATCAGCTAAAACAAAACCACCACTTTTCAGTTTTGGAAATACGGCCTTATAATATTCAGTGTACTGATCTTTTGCTGCATCAATAAAAACCAAATCGAAATTATCCTCAAGTTGAGGAATAATTTCCAGGGCATCTCCAATGTGAAATTGAATGCGATCTTCAAATCCCGACCGCTTTATGTATTTGCGGGTAAATTGCTCGAGTTCGTCGTTGCAGTCGATGGTGTGAATAATACAGTCCTCGCTGGTCCCCATTGCCATGCTTATTGCCGAATAGCCGGTGTAGGTGCCAATCTCCAAAATACGCAACGGACGAATCATTTGGCAGGTCATCTTTAGGAATTTTCCCTGCAAATGACCCGACAACATTCTTGGGCGAAGCATCTTTACGTGGGTTTCACGGGTAAGATCTTTTAATACAGTATCTTCTGTTTCGGTATGATTCAGTATATAATCTTCAAGTTCTTTATTAACGTCTATCATGCCTATTTGTACATCAAAGTGGTTAACAGATCTTTATTTAGGATTTCATTAGCAACCTCGAGTAATTGCTCGGCCGTTATGCTTTCTACCTTTTGATACAATTCTTCCAACGAGTCAACTTTATTGTATAAAAGGAAGCTTTTCCCTATACTAAGCATCAAATTTTCATTGTTTTCAGATGAAATTGCGATTTGTCCAATCATCTGATTCTTTGCTCTTGTCAGCTGTCCCGGTCCCAGTTTTTTTGTGCATAGTAATTCCATCTCCTTATTGATTAAACTTAGGCACTTATCCAAATTGCCTTCGTCTGTACCAAAATAGATGCTGAAAACACCTGTGTCGGCATAAGGGGTGTAGTTTGCTTCAATATTATAAGCCAATCCGTGTCGTTCACGCAGCGTTAAATTCAAACGTGAATTCATACCCGGACCACCCAATATATTTGTGAGCAGTGATAAAGGAACTCGTCGTTCATCATCCAAATCGTAAGCTATATTCCCCATTATACAATGTCTCTGATAAGTCTTTTTTATCATGGTTTGTGTGCGGGCTTCGTACGAATTTGGCTTTTCCCTTTTGGTCGTGCGAATGTTCTCAGGAATATTCCCAAAGTACTTCTCCACGATTTTAACCAATTTGCTAAAATTGATGTTTCCAACCGAACTAATTACTATTTGATCTGTGTGGTAGTTGTTCTTAATGAAATTCAAAATATCATCACGCTTAAATTTCTTTACGTGTTTTGGTGTTCCCAAAATATTTCGTCCAATAGGATCATCTTTGAAAATTAGTTCTTCAAAATCATCAAAAATCAATTCTGATGGAGAATCTTTATAGGAGTTGATCTCATCTAAAATAACTTCCTTTTCTTTTTCCAGTTCCTTTTCGGGAAAAATGGAATTGAAAGTAATATCACTAATTAGTTCTACAGCTCTTTTATAGTCTTTATCTAGAAAAGTAGAGAAAATACAAGTTTCTTCTTTCGTTGTATAGGCATTTAATTCTCCGCCTACATCTTCCATTCTGCTAAGAATATGGTAAGCCTTACGTTTTGTGGTTCCTTTAAACACAACATGCTCTATGTAGTGAGCAATCCCCCATTCTTCTTCTTTTTCATCACGCGAACCGGTATTTAAAATAATTCCGCAATGAGCAACATTTGCATTCACGGAATGGTGAATTAACCGGATACCATTTGATAATGTGTGAGTTTCGAATACCATATATTAATTTATTAGAGCGCAAAGGTAGTAAGAAGTTTAGACTCCAATAAAATTACTTTCTAATTTTATCGATTTAATTTGGTGATTTTATTTTTTTGCGTACTTTTGCATCGCTCAAGTAAAGAGGGTACCATAGCTCAGTTGGTAGAGCAATGGACTGAAAATCCATGTGTCCCTGGTTCGATTCCAGGTGGTACCACATCCTTTTTCTTTGAGTAACAACACCAATAGGGTACCATAGCTCAGTTGGTAGAGCAATGGACTGAAAATCCATGTGTCCCTGGTTCGATTCCAGGTGGTACCACGAAGAGAGAGAAAAACGCAATGTTTTTCTCTCTTTTTTGTTTTCTGGACTTTTAAAGATTAAATTAAAAAATATTCTGGTTCGTCCTGAATTCTATGTGGGCAGGCAGTATTACAAAAAGAGAGGCGGATGTTAAGTCTTTTTATTTTTGTAAAAAGTGATGAAAATAGTAATTGAAATAATTTAATAAATGAAAAAAGCCAATAACCATTTCCTGTTATTGACTTTTATAACATCTGTCTTACTAAAGTAAATTCAAACTTTAGTTCGCATCAATCAGCTCTTCCAATCCTTTTTTCTTGAATTCTCGTTCGGTTGTCGATAAAGCTTTTGCAGCTGTTACAACAGGGAAATTACCTTGTGAAATGTAATTTAATGCAGCGTTAAAGTTCGATTCGTCGATATCTCCAAAGTCATGACTTAAATCGTCAGAAATTTCAAGATCAACAGGAATACCATCAAAATAGCCACCTTCGTCATTTGCATTGGTAATGGAAAAACTAATTGGCACAATTGCCAGATTCAAAGCTTCCTCCTCGAATACGTACATGCCAACTGGTTTTCCATGTGTCGTACTTCCTATTAAAATGACATTCTCTTCTCCCATGTATGGTTTTAATCCATTAATAACCATCTCACTTGCCGAAGCCGTTCCAGACGTGGTAATTACGAAGACTCTTTCGAAACCATAGGCTGAAGTTTGTGACTCAAATGCTTCTGTGAAATTTTCACTTGTTTTTGAATTGTTGTGTGATACTTTTGAGTAAACTTCACCAGCATAAGCATTGCCTGTAATTAATGAAGCTAGCTGATTTGATATGTAGGTGCTGCCACCGCCATTGTACCTTAAATCCAATACAAGTTCTTTTGCATTTTGTTCTCTAAAATAGGCAAAGGCTTCGTTTAATTCGTCTTCTGATTTTCCTAAAAAGCTGTCGAATGCGAGATAGGCAACTTGAGTTCCTACATAAGGAATAACTTCTTTTTTTAATACTGTGTTTTGATCCAGCACCTTTTGAGAAGCGGTGATTTCTTTTTGTTCTCCGGCATTGTTTTCAAAAATGAAGGTTCCGCTCGATCTGTCGAGTTCATCTAATATTTGCTCTTCATTTAAGCTTGAAATAGCCAATTGGTTAATGCTTACCAGTATCCATCCACGGGTAATTCCTTCTGCAGCCAAAGGTGATTCATCAAATATAAGTTTCACTCTTAAATCATTATTGCTATCAAATTTAAAACTAAGACCATAGCCAGTATAGGTGCCATTCTCGAAATAGGCTAGTAAATCATCAAGGTTGGCGATATAACTCCAACGATCGTTTGTCGCGAGTAAATCATCAAAATAGTCGTTTGCCGATGAGTAATTAGCTGAACTAATATCTGGTAAATCATCATTCCACAAATACCACTCTTGCATTGTTTCATCAATGATTTCGTAGGCCGATTTATCATTGTTTGACCGTGGTAATATATTATTATCATCACTGCAAGACAAAAATAGTGAGGCGAAAATTACTAAAAGTGAATATTTATTTAGAATTGAAAATTTCATTTAGTGAGATTTAATGAGTTTGATGTTATGGTTCATTCTAAAAAAGACATTTTTGAATTAACAAAAATCATACCTGTTTGTCATTTTAACGAGTAAAACTTGCATCTATTGTTCAATTTTCATCAAAACGACAGATGGAATCAATCTAAATAGTGTCGCGAAAAAATTGATACTGAATTGTATTGATGTTCTATATTTACTATTTATACTACTTGTGGCTGAGTTTGTTTTGTGAAGTACAAATTTTCTTTACATTTGTAGCACCAAATAAAGGGTACCATAGCTCAGTTGGTAGAGCAATGGACTGAAAATCCATGTGTCCCTGGTTCGATTCCAGGTGGTACCACGAAAAAGCCGATCATACGATCGGCTTTTTTTGTGCTAAAAATTAATACCAGAGTTTGTTACATGTTTGCCCCGAAAGCTTTAGGGGCTAGGTGGTACCACCTAAAGAGAGAAATACGTAATGTTTTTCTCTCTTTTTTGTTTATATTGAATTTAAGGAAAAGTATCTGGTTTGTCCCAAAAGCTATGTGGCCGGGGCAGTATTACAAAAATAGAGGCGGATGTTAAGACTTTTTATTTTGTGAAAATTGAAATCTACATATTGCACAGTGTATCCGCAAACTGCTATTATATAGGCTACACAAAAGATTTAACAAATCGCTTGACTCTTCATGAGGAAGGTGTGTTTGAAAATTCTTTCACTTCAAATTATAAAGATTGGAAATTGTTTTATCGTTTAGAATGTGAATCTATAGCTCAAGCAAGGAGCATTGAGAAGCATATTAAGCAAATGAAGAGTAAGAAGTACGTTGAAAATCTACTTATTTGCGAAGATATTTCTATTGGTTTGTTAGAGAAATATGGGTAGTGCCCTGGTTCGCCCCGAAAGCTTTCGGCGCCAGGTGGTACCACGAAAAAGCCGATCATACGATCGGCTTTTTTTGTGCTAAAAATTTATACCAGATTTTGTCACAAGTTTGCCCTGAAAGCTTTAGGGGCGTACCACCTAAAGAGAGAAGTATGTAATGTTTTTCTCTCTTTTTTGTTTATATTGAATTTAAGGAAAAGTATCTGGTTTGTCCCGAAAGCTATGTGGCCGGGCAGTATTACAAAAATAGAGGCGGATGTTAAGACTTTTTATTTTATGAAAATTGAAATCTACATATTGCACAGTATATCCGCAAACTGCTATTATATAGGCTACACAAAAGATTTAACAAATCGCTTGACTCTTCATGAGGAAGGTGTGTTTGAAAATTCTTTCACTTCAAATTATAAAGATTGGACATTATTTTATCGTTTAGAATGCGAATCTATAGCTCAAGCTAGGAGAATTGAGAAACATATCAAGCAAATGAAAAGTAAGAAGTATGTCGGAAATCTAACACTTTACGAAGATATTTCTTTTCGTTTGTTAGAGAAATACAAGTAATTCCCTGTGTTCGCCCCGAAAGCTTTCGGGGCCAGGTGGTACCACGAAAAAGCCGATCATGTGATCGGCTTTTTTTGTGCTTATGAATCTAGGAATCCATTCTAAACGTTAAAGTTTGAATAAATTGCAAAAAACAAACGTTTTCGCTCTAAAATAAAGAAATTCAAGTCTCTAACTAATTTTTTTATTTGAATTAATACGATATTTTTGCAAGACTTAGACGAGTAATAAAGAATTTAAGATATAAAATACTTCAAAATGACAAATAATAAAAAAGCTTTGTTGATGATCCTTGACGGATGGGGGATCGGTGATAAATCAAAATCAGATGTAATTTCTTCAGTAGCGACTCCGTACATGGATAGCTTATTGGCAAAATATCCTAATTCTCAGTTGCAGGCTGCAGGTAGGTTTGTTGGTTTGCCTGATGGACAAATGGGTAACTCAGAAGTAGGTCATTTAAATATTGGTGCTGGTCGTGTTGTTTACCAGGATTTGGTGAAAATCAATATTGCTGTTGAAGAAGGTACAATTAAAGCAAATGAGCAGGTAGTTAAAGCTTTTACTCATGCCAAAGAGAATGGTAAAAAAGTTCACTTGATTGGTTTGATTGGTAATGGTGGTGTTCATGCATTAAGTGCTCATGCAATCGCTCTTTGTGATGCTGCGCAAGCTTTTGGATTGAAAGATGTATTTGTACATGGATTAACCGATGGACGTGATACAGATCCAAAATCAGGATTAGGATTCGTTAAAGAATTTGTTGAAGCAATTGAAACTACGGGTTCTGCGAAATTTGCATCTCTTATTGGCCGTTACTATGGTATGGACAGAGATAGCAATTGGGAGCGCGTTAAACTTGCTTACGATTTATATACAAAAGGTGAAGGTGTATCTGCGACTAGTGCTGTTACTGCAATGGAAGAATCGTATGCAGCAGGTGTAACTGATGAATTTATCAAGCCAATCGTAATGGTTGATGAGGCAGGAGCTCCTCTTGCTACAATTGAAAAAGGTGATGTGGTTATCTGTTTCAACTTTCGTACCGACCGTTTGCGTCAATTGACAACTGTGTTTACACAGGAAGACAAGAGGGAGTTCGGAATGCATACTATTGATGTAGAATGGTACACCATGACTTGCTACAATGCGAACTTTAAAGGTGTGAACATAATCTACAATAAGGATAATGTTAAAAACACAATGGGTGAGGTTGTTGCTAAAGCAGGGAGAAAGCAAATTCGTATTGCTGAAACTGAAAAGTATGCTCACGTAACTTTCTTTTTCTCGGGTGGTAGAGAAGCTGAATTCGAAGGTGAAAGAAGGTTGATGGTTCCATCTCCAAAGGTAGCTACTTACGATTTACAACCAGAAATGTCTGCTCCTGCTGTAGCTGATATGATTACTGCTGAGCTAAATGCTCAATCGGCAGATTTTGTTTGTTTGAATTTCGCTAATGGCGATATGGTAGGACATACTGGAGTTTATGAAGCAATTTCGAAAGCAGTTCAGGCTGTTGATAAATGTGCCGAGCAGGTTGTTGAAGCTGCAAAAGCTAATGGTTATGATGTAATCATTATTGCGGATCACGGAAATGCTGATTTTGCTGTAAATGCAGATGGTTCTCCAAATACTGCTCACTCTTTGAACCCGGTTCCATGCATTTGGGTAACTGATAGTTCTAAAGGAATTGAAAATGGTATTTTAGCTGATGTATCTCCAACTTTATTGGATATCATGGGAATTGAGAAACCAGAAGACATGACCGGTAAATCTTTGATAAAATAAAAGATTGTAACTGAAAATATAAGTTTCCGTACTATCTTTGCCGATAGTACGGATTTTTTTTTCTAAAATCCACGAAAGTAAAAATTTAAAAAGTTAAGTATAGTGTTACAAATAGGAAAAGCCATAGTAAGCCTCGATGTGATTGAGAAGAAATTCATTTGTGATTTTGGCAAATGCAAAGGGGCGTGTTGTATTGAGGGAGATTCCGGTGCACCTTTAGATGATGATGAAAAAGCTATTCTCGAAGAGATTTATCCGGTTATTAAGGAATATCTTACAGAAAAAGGGATAGAGGAGATTGAGAAACAAGGTACTTCGATGATTGATTCTGATGGCGATTTGGTAACTCCTATCATCAATGATAAAGAATGTGTTTATACGGTTTTTGAAAACGGATTGGCTTTGTGTGGTATCGAAAAGGCTTATTTGGATGGTAAAATAAAGTATCACAAACCAATTTCATGCTCTTTATATCCTATCCGAATTGATAAGTTTGCTGAATTTGATGCCGTGAATTATAACAAGTGGGATATTTGTAAAGCAGCAAGAGAGTTAGGATTTAAAAATGGAACCCCTGTTTATGTTTTCCTAAAAGAGCCGTTAATTAGAAAATACGGTAAGGATTGGTACGAGGAGTTGACGTATGCAGCAGAGCATATTGATGAAATTATGAAGAAAAGATAGATAGGTACTATTCCTGGAATTAAAATATACAAGCAGCGGCTCATAAGAGTTGCTGCTTTTTTTTGTGATCTACTTGTGCGACATTTGGAAATAATTCTCGATTCTACTAATTAAAGTCTCATCATCTATTGTATATTTACCTTTCAAAATACTTAATTCTTATAAACACATTATCATGAATAACATTAAAGCATATATTGAAGAGAACAAAGAGAGATTTTTAGAGGAATTGTTTGGTCTAATTCGTATTCCATCAATTAGCTCGATTGAAGCAAATAAACCAGAAATGTACAAAGCTGCAGAATACTGGAAGCAGTTGATGTTGAATGCTGGTGTTGATAAAGCCGTAATTCTGGAAACAGAAGGAAATCCGGTTACCTACGGAGAGAAAATTATCGATCCAAAATTGCCAACAGTAATGGTTTACGGTCATATGGATGTAATGCCGGTTGATCCTGTTGCTCTTTGGGATACAGATCCTTTTGAGCCAGTAATTAAAGATGGTAAGATTTGGGCTCGTGGTGCTGATGATGATAAAGGTCAGTCATTTATGCATGCTAAGGCTTTCGAATATATGGTGAAGAATGATTGTCTTCCGTGTAATGTGAAGTTCATGATTGAAGGTGAAGAAGAAGTTGGATCGCCTAATCTTCCAAAATTTTGTGAAGAACACAAAGAAATGTTGCAAGCGGATGTGATTTTGGTTTCTGATACCGGAATGATTGCTCCGGACATACCGTCTATTACTACCGGATTACGTGGATTGATGTATTGGGAAGTTGAAGTGACTGGCCCTAATCGTGATCTTCATTCAGGATTATTTGGTGGAGCTGTGGCAAATCCAATCAATGTGTTGGCTAAAATGATTACTCAAATGGTTGATGATAATGGTCATATTACCATTCCTGGATTTTACGATGATGTAATTGAGGTAACCAAGGAAGAAAGAGCAATGATGGCTAAAGCTCCATTCAATGTTGAGGAATACAAAAAAGCGATTGATGTAAAAGAATTAGCTGGCGAAAAAGGATATACTCCTTCTGAGCACACAGGAATTCGTCCTTCTTTCGATGTTTGTGGAATTTGGGGTGGATACATTGGCGAAGGTGCTAAAACAGTTCTTCCTTCAAAAGCAACCGCTAAAATTTCTACTCGTTTGGTTCCAAATCAAAACTGGGAAAAGATTTCAGTTTTATTCAAAGAACATTTCGAAGCAATTGCTCCTGACTGTGTAAAAGTAGTGGTTACTCCATTGCATGGTGGTCAAGGATATGTTTGTCCGATTGATTTCCCTGCTTATGTTGCCGCTGAGAAAGCGTATACTGAGGTTTATGGAAAAGCTCCTGTACCTGTTCGTAGTGGTGGAAGTATTCCAATCATTTCAGATTTTGAAGAAATTTTGGGAACTAAATCTGTATTAATGGGATTCGGATTGGAAAGTGATGCGATTCACTCTCCAAATGAGAATTTTCCATTGGAACAGTTATTTAATGGAATCAATACAATTCCATTGTTCTATAAATATTTTGCCGAATTGAAGAAGTAATAATTTACAATTCAAATATAATGAAAAGGGTATTCTGGCTAGGAATATCCTTTTTTTTAGGCTCAAATATATTTTGGTATGATCACTTTGAATTTTACTTGAGTTTTTCTACAATTGACGATTTTTCAATTCTATAATTATTATTTTATTTCATTGATACTTCGGAATCGTTTAAAATAAAGACGAAACCTTGAAATTCGGCAATTTTCTGATTATGTTTGTACTTAGGTTCAATTGTGTGGATTTCTGACGGGAATCAAGCTTATTGCCGGATAAATCGGAATAGATCATACAAGTTGAGTAAAATTATTGTCATGGATGAGATTTTTGGAAAAATAGGATCGGCTCAAACTCTTAGTCAGAAGATTGAGCGCCGAATAGAAGAGGCCATTCGCCAGAAGAAATTGTTGGTTGGAGCAAAACTTCCATCGGAGCGGGAATTGTGCGAGATGTTTGCCGTAAGTCGAACTGCTTTGCGTGAAGCTTTGCGTAGATTAAGTGCCCGGGGTTTGGTTGAAATCAAAAAGGGAAGTGGCATGTTCGTTAGTGAATTGAAAATAAAAGATGCCATTGATTCCTTAAATCTGTATTATGATCTAAGTTTTGATAGCAATTTAATTCCTCAAATTATTGAAGTGAGACGTGTTTTCGAGCCAGAAATAGCTCGTATGGCAGCGAATAACCGAACTGATAAGGATTTGGAACTACTTAAAAAGAGCATCACAGATTTGGAGGATTGCGATCCTGACAATACGCAATTGGAAGCAGATATCATTAATAAATTTCATTTGAATGTAGCTAAAGCTACTGGTAATCCTATTGTTATTATCACCATGGAACCAGTCTATTCTCTGTTACCTCGTATGCGTAATTTGATTTATGCGAATGTGGATGGAGAGAAAGCTTTTACGATCAAAGCTCATCGCACCATTTTTGAAGCAATCCGAGACAAGGATGCTGATTTGGCTTTTAAAGCAATGGTTGAGCAAATAAATAGGACTCTTGAGATTTATAAGCAGTATTTGAAAAAATAAGCGCTTTTTTTCAATAAAAAACGGAGATTGATGATTCAATCTCCGTTTTTTATTGTTCTAAAATTAATACCTATTTGTAAGCTTCAATGGCTTTTTTTACTGAGCCATGTTTTATAAGTAAGTTTTTTGCTGTCTCCTTGTCCAGGTTCAACTCTTCCATAATCATTTGGGTTCCACGTTCAATCAATTTTTTGTTGGTTAATTGCATGTTCACCATTTTGTTCCCTTTTACTCGCCCCAATTTAATCATTAAGCTGGTGGTGATCATGTTGAGAATCATTTTCTGAGCAGTTCCAGCTTTTAGTCTGGTGCTTCCCGTAACAAACTCGGGCCCAACAATTGCTTCCATTACAATTTCAGCTTCTTTGGAAACTGGTGCCTCAGGATTACAAGTAATACATGCTGTAAGCAGACCATTTTCACGAGCTTTTTTCACACCGCCTATTACATAAGGAGTTGTGCCTGAAGCAGCAATTCCTAATACTGTATCATTTTGATTAAAGCCATGTTCCTGTATTTCTTCCCATGCTTTATCCCAGTCATCTTCGGCCGATTCAACTGCGTTTCTCAAGGCTTTTTCTCCTCCGGCAATCAATCCAATTACAATATTTCCGGGAACTCCAAAAGTTGGAGGTAATTCCGAAGCATCCAATACTCCAAGTCGTCCACTTGTACCAGCACCAATATAAAATAATCTGCCTCCGGCTTTAACGCGATCAATAAGTAAGCTTACGAATTTCTCAATTTCAGGAATAGCACGATTTACTGCTAAATGTACTTGTCCATCTTCCTGATTAATTCCGCTTAATAGTTCTGTAACCGACATCTTTTCCAAATTGGAAAAGTTAGAAGAGGATTCTGTTATGTTGATTGAAGTTTTCTGATTACTTTCTTTGTTCATTTTTTTATTTTTATTCACCAAGATGGTATTGGATCAATCCTTCTAATGGGCTTTGCTGGATTTTACCCAAGCTTAAGCCTGTCTCTTTTGCAACCATTTGCAATTCATTTTTAAAGTAAAATGCAATACTTCCTATAAAATGAATTGGCAGGCTGATGTGATTATCGTATTGTTTTATATTGCGTTCAAAAAATTCACTAAAACTCTTTTTTACAAGTTGTGATACATATGGAGAGTGAATATTCTCAGAAAGAAAAACTGTAAACTGAGCAAGAAAGCGACTTGGAGCTTCCTCTTTGTATACTTTGTTTATAATATCAGCGTATTCCAACTTGTATTTTTCATAGAATGCACTTTTTATTTCCTTGGGAGCAAGATCTTTCAGTATATCAGCTATTAATTTTTTACCCAATACGGCTCCGCTTCCTTCGTCTCCTAAAATATATCCCAATGGCGGAACATTGTGTTCAATGTTTTCTCCATCGTATAAACAAGAGTTAGATCCTGTCCCAATAATACATGCAATACCTTTTTCTCTTCCGCAAACCGATCGGGCGGCAGCTAAAACGTCGCTGTTTATTTCACAATCGGCATCTGGGAATATTTTAAGTAAGGAATCTTTAATGATCTGCTTTTTTTCATCAACAGCACAGCCGGCACCATAAAAAAAGATTTTAGTAACCGAGCCAAAGTCATCAAGTGAGCTAATGATATTAATTATTGAACTCGTATTTTGATGGTATGGATTGATGCCTAAAGTCTGCTGATGTTTAGTTACGCCTTTACTTCCAAGCAGAACCCAATCAGTTTTGGTTGAACCGCTTTCTGCAATTAATATCATAGTTCTCTTTTTATAACATGTATGATGAGTGTTAATTTAGAATGAATTTACAAATAATTTAATTAATATCGAATTTGTAATCTTTCATTTTCATTCCTGCTGTATTCCCTAACATCCTTATTGTATAGGTGAATTTAATTTCACGCTACAAATATATAAAAATTAAACATTTGTGAAAAGTATTACGCAACATGTATGACCAATTTTTGGAAAGTATGATTTTCTGTTCTATTTTTGATCCGAAAGTAATTTAAATCAGGAGATAGCAAAATGGAGAATCAGATACTACAATTTAGAGAAGAACTTGATGAAGCCAAGTTGTATTACCAAC
Source organism: Labilibaculum antarcticum (assembly GCF_002356295.1). NCBI lineage: Bacteria > Pseudomonadati > Bacteroidota > Bacteroidia > Marinilabiliales > Marinifilaceae > Labilibaculum > Labilibaculum antarcticum. Next base: position 2,776,807 of record NZ_AP018042.1, read on the forward strand.
CTTCAGATGAGTTCGACAGAACTGTGAAAACCCGGTATGAGAAAATGCGGGCAGATATTTTTTCGACTGCAGAAAAAGCGGCCAAGTGGGTCGCTGGTGAAATTGCAAATGAAATTAAGCAAAAACAAAAGCTTGGCGAAAAGTGTGTTTTAGGATTGGCTACTGGTGCAACTCCGTTGGGGGTGTATTCCGAATTGATTCGTCTGCATAAGGAGGAAGATTTATCATTCCGAAATGTGATTACTTTTAATTTGGATGAGTATTATCCCATGTTGAAATTGAGCGCACAAAGCTACAATCATTACATGAACGATGTTCTCTTTAATCATATTGATATTCCTAAAAATCAAATATATGTACCTGATGGTGAGGTGAGCAAGGTTACAATTACCGGATACTGCAAAGAATATGAAAAGCTGATTGATTCTTTTGGGGGATTGGATTTTCAAATACTTGGAATTGGTCGTACGGGTCATATTGGGTTTAATGAACCTGGTTCACAATTAGATTCAATAACCCGGTTGATTATGCTCGATTCATTGACCAGACGAGATGCAGCCAAAGATTTTAATGGATTAGGTAATGTGCCTAAAGCGGCCATAACAATGGGTGTTGGAACCATATTTAAAGCCAGACGGGTTATTTTGATGGCTTGGGGTGATGGAAAAGCAACCATTGTTAAAAAGGCATTGGAAGAAAGTCAATGCGATGCGGTGCCAGCTAGCTATTTACAACGACATCCCAATGTGAAGTTCGTTTTGGATGTACCGGCTTCAAGCGAATTGTCCAGAGTGAAGAATCCTTGGTTGGTTGGCAGTGTTGAGTGGGATCGTTATTGGATTCGAAAAGCTGCTGTTTGGTTGTGTAATAAATTGCAAAAACCAATATTGAAGCTGACCAACCGCGATTATAATGACAATGGCTTAAGCGAATTGCTTGCTTTGTATGGTTCTGCTTACGAGGTTAATATTAAGGTATTTAATGATTTGCAACATACCATTACTGGTTGGCCGGGCGGTAAGCCTAATGCTGATGATTCTCATCGTCCTGAAAGGGCAGAGCCTGCCATTAAAAAAGTTTTGGTTTTTAGTCCTCACCCTGATGATGATGTGATTTCCATGGGGGGAACTTTGAAACGATTGGTGGATCAGAATCATGAAGTTCATATCGGCTATCAAACATCAGGAAATATTGCAGTTGCTGATGATGAGGCGGTGAGATATCTTTCTTTTGTGAAAAGTTTTTCACGAACTCATGATACCAACGAGGGAAATCTTCAATGTGTAATCGACGATATTCAAAAGTTTTTGTTGGAAAATAAAAAACCGGGTGGAATAGATACAGTTGAAGTACGCAATATGAAAGCCTTAATCAGAAGAGGAGAGGCAAAAGCCGCTTGTCGATTTGTTGGCGTTCGATCAAAGAACCTTCACTTTTTGGACCTCCCTTTTTATGAAACGGGTGCTGTTAAGAAAAATCCACTGGGTGAAGAAGATGTTCGGATTCTTGTGAATTTGCTTCGAAAAATACAACCACATCAGATATTTGCTGCAGGTGATTGGTCCGACCCTCATGGAACGCATCGCGTATGTTGGGAAGGGATTTATCAGGCGCTGAAAATTGTGAAGGATGAGGAATGGATGAAAGATTGCTATGTGTGGTTGTATCGTGGTGCATGGCAGGAATGGGACTTGGATGAAATTCAAATGGCGGTGCCTGTTAGCCCTGAGGAATTGCAACACAAACGAAATGCAATACTGCGTCATCAATCGCAAATGGAGAGTGCTCCATTTTTGGGGAATGATTCGAGATTATTCTGGCAAAGATCAGAAGAAAGGAATAGGGCTACAGCCGATTTATTTAACAAATTAGGCTTGGCGGAATACGAGGCAATTGAAGCTTTTGTCAGGTTTATTGTTTAGATTTATCTGGGAATTCCGAATTCAAAAGCTTGAATTCGGACTTCTCTTTAACTGGTTCATTTTAACTGTAAAAACAATAATTTCCATGTCTGGATTTTTTCTACATATCCGTTTTTTTAGAGCACTTTTTGTAATCTCTGTATTGTTGTTCTCAAATTTTAATTTGATAGCCGCTAATAAATCAGACAGATTAAAGCGAAAAGCCGACAAGGCAGCACAAATTTTTGTTGAGCAAGCTTCAAAGGACTTTGTTTACACATTTCGCTACGATAGTTTGCAAATAGATTCAGGGCAAGAAGAAATTACATTGTATATGAATCCGGTGTTTTCATATATCCCGTTTCGTCCGGAATCTGTGCTGAGGTATAAGAAAAATTTTAAGGAAGAATTGGGGCGGAGATTTCGGGATTATTCCATTCGAATGGAAAGTATGGGACAGGAAATTAGTGATTTGATTCCTAATTTCTATCGAAATGGAAGTATTGTTTTGGATTCAAATCGTTTGAATAAGAACTCGGAAGTCACCCATCCATTGGTACAAAGAATTAATAATGGGAATGACCCAATACAGGGATTAAAAAACAAACACATTGCCCTTTGGCACTCTCATGGCTGGTATTATGAAAATACACTGGACAGATGGGAATGGCAACGGGCAAGAGTTTACACAACGGTGGAAGATCTGTGGACCATGGAATTTGTAGTTCCATATATTGCGCCAATGCTCGAAAATGCTGGTGCTAATGTATTGTTCCCACGTGAAAGAGATGTGCAGAAAAATGAGGTGATTGTAGATGCCGAATGGTCTTCGGAAGGATCGGAATGTCTTGTAAATGATTCTGTTTGGGAATTGAATTCTCAATTAGGCTTTGCAAATAAATACCCTTTTTATATTGAAGGCGAAAATCCATTTGATTTGGGAAGGAGTTATCAGACAGAGGCTAGTGTTACCGAATCTTCGAAAGTGGAATACCTTCCCTGTTTTCCTGAAAAGGGAGAATATGCAGTATCTGTTTCCTATTCGGTTGATGATGATAATGTGAATGATGCACACTACACCGTATATCATGCAGGAGGAAAAGCTGAGTTTTTAGTGAATCAGAGCATGGGAGGTAAAACCTGGATTTATTTGGGAACTTTTCTTTTTGATAAAGGGAAAAATCCCGAGAAGGGAATGGTTGAATTGACTAACCAGAGTAATGAGACTGGAAAGTGGATTTCGGCGGATGCCATTCGGTTTGGCGGAGGAATGGGGAATATTGCCCGAGGGAATCCGGAAGAATTGGAGGTGTTGAAGAAGCAAAGAACAGAGTTCGGTTTTAAAATGGACTCTTGTGTTTGGCAAAAATATACAAGTAATCGACCAAGATATCAGGAGGCCGCACGTTACTATCTTCAGTATGCAGGTATGCCAGATTCATTGGTGTACAGCATTAATAAAGATTACGAGGCAGATTATAGCAATCGCGGAAAAGAGGCGGCTAAGTTTCGGAAAAAAGAAATTGGCAAAACGGATTACAAAGATGATTACATGAGTCGCGGAGAGTGGGTAGACTATTTGATAGGAGCACCCGCAGGACCAACTAAAAATGTTGATGCAGAGGGTTTGGGTATTCCAATTGATATGGCCTTGGCATTTCATACCGATGCCGGATTTACACCGAATGATTCTATCATTGGAAGTTTGGCAATTTATTCCACCACCAGAGATGAGGATTATTTTCCAAACGGACAGTCGAAATGGGCAAGCCGCGATTTAACGGATATTATTCAGTCGCAGGTTGTGGGAGACATTCGTAAAAAGTATGAGCCAAAATGGACACGAAGAGGAATGTGGAACAAGCAATATTCTGAGGCTTATCGTACCAAAGTACCTACCATGCTGTCTGAATTGTTATCGCATCATAATTTTGCCGATATGTATCAGGGAATGGATCCGAAGTTTAAATTCGATATCAGCAGAGCCTATTACAAAGGAATTCTAAAATTCTTATCATCGCAGGATGGACGAGATTATGTGGTTCAGCCTTTGCCTGTTGATCACATTCAAATCAGGGAAACCGAAAAAGGAATTGTTCTTTCATGGAAACCAGTAGCAGATCAATTGGAGCCTACTGCAATGCCTGATTTTTATAAAGTGTACACAAGAATTGAAGAGGAAGGATTTGATGAGGGAACGATTGTTACTAATTCGGAATATAATATTGCGAATTGCAAACCGGGTGTGATTTACAGTTTTAAAGTAACGGCTTTGAATAAAGGCGGAGAAAGTTTCGATTCAGAAATTCTAGCCTATTGCAAATCTGAAAATGGAAAAAAACCTGTTTTAATTGTAAATGGATTTGATCGCGTATCGGCTCCTCAGGGTTTTGATGATGGCAAATTGGCCGGTTTTGTAAGTTCGGAAGATGAGGGTGTAGCTTACAAAAGAAACATTGCCTATGTGGGTGATCAGTACGATTTCGATCGAAAGTCGAAATGGTTGGATGATGACGCTTCGGGTCATGGAAGCTCATATGCCGATCAGGAAGAAAGAATAATTCCGGGCAATAGTTTCGATTATCCTTTTGTACACGGACAGGCGGTGCGCGATAATGGTTTTGGATTTGTGTCGATGAGTGATGAGGCTTTCGAAGAATTGAATTGGAAGGCGCAGGATTATTCTGTGTTGGATTTGATTTTTGGAGAGGAAAAAACGACAAAGAGAATTTACGGCAAAGAGAATAAAGATTTTACAATCTTCACGCCCCAAATGAGAGAGGCAATCAGAAAATACATTAGCTGCGAAAATGCAAATTTGATAGTGACGGGAGCTTATGTGGGTACAGATTTGGAATTGTGTGGCGATACTTTGGCAAAATCTTTTGCCGAGGATGAATTGCATTATCAGTTCAGAACCAATCATGCAAGCAAATTGGGGAGGGTATCGCATACAAACGATGTGAGAAATAATTTTACAGGAGAATATCAATTTGAAACAGGATATTCACCTGATATATATAAGGTAGAAGCACCCGACGCGATTGAACCTAAAGGGGAAGACGCGAAAGTTCTTCTTCGTTATTCAGGAAATAATAAAAGTGCCGGTGTATTGTATGATGGAAACTATCAATCTGTAATTTTAGGATTCCCATTTGAAACACTGGAAACGAAAGAGCATCGAAATGAATTGATGAAACAGATGCTCCAATTTTTTAATCAGTAAGAAAAATAATAAAAATACAATAATTACTATGAACGAAAAGGTGACATGTTTTATTCCTTTTGGAACAAAGGAAGAGACCGAAATAACAATTAATGAGCTGATAAAATCAGATTTGGTAGCTGCGATTTATGTGGTAGGTGGCGATGAAGAATTAGAGGCTGAAGGTATTAATGTTTTAACATTGGAATCACTAACGCACGGAAAAACGATTCATGCAATTGCTGAGAAAACAGATTCTGAATATGTTTTTATCTACACAAAAACAAGTGCCTTAACTTTGGGACAATTGGCTTTGGATCGGTTTCTGAAGGTAGCCAAGGATACGAATAGTGGTTTGGTGTATTCAAATTATCGTGCGATAAAAGATGGCGTGGTTGAAAATTGCCCGGTAATCGATTATCAGGAAGGAAGTTTGAGGGATGATTTTAATTTTGGATCGGTTCTTTTTTATGATGCCAAAGTGTTAAAAGAAGCCGTGAAGGATGTCGATACTTCTTTTCGTCATGCAGGATTGTATGAATTGCGTTTGGCAGTATCTGCCCGTTCTGAATTCATGAGAATTCCGGAAGTATTGTACACCGAAGAAGAATTGGATACAAGAAAATCTGGAGATAAAATTTTCGATTACGTTGATCCTAAGAATCGCGCAGTACAAATTGAAATGGAGATTGCCTGCACCGAACATTTGAAGAGAATTGGAGCTTTTTTAGCACCAAATTTTGACAATGTTGCATTTGATGAGGGTGATTTTAAAGTGGAAGCTTCTGTCATAATTCCGGTTCGTGATCGTGTAAAAACTATCGAGGATGCAATTAAATCTGTCTTGGCTCAAAAAGCAGATGTTGATTTCAATTTAATTATCGTGGATAATTACTCTACGGATGGAACGACTGAAATTATTCAGAAATATGCAGCTATAGACAATCGTATCATTCACATTATTCCGGAACGAAAAGATTTGGGAATTGGTGGCTGTTGGAATGAGGCGGTAGCTCATGAGTCTTGCGGTAAATTTGCCATTCAGTTGGATAGCGATGACTTGTATGCCGGTGAAAGCACTGTGCAGAAAGTAGTTGATGCATTTTACAGTCAGAACTGTGCTATGGTTGTGGGAACTTATCAGATGGTGAACTTCGCATTGGAAGAAATTCCTCCTGGAATCATCGATCACAAAGAGTGGACACCGGAAAACGGAAGAAATAATGCGCTTCGTATTAATGGATTGGGAGCTCCTCGTGCATTCTATACTCCGGTATTGCGCAAGAATCCGATTCCTAATGTAAATTACGGTGAAGATTACGCTTTGGGATTAGCCATTTCGCGTAATTACCAGATTGGCAGAATTTACGATTCAATTTATATGTGTCGTCGTTGGGATGATAATTCTGATGCTTCTTTGGATATTGAAAAGATGAATACGCACAATACCTACAAAGATCGTATTCGTACCATCGAATTGAAAGCTAGAAAATTGTTGTGCAAAAAGTAGATTAAAGCACATGATTTAGACTCTGTGATCTCCGTGGTAAAAAATAGTTTAACCACCGGGAGCACAGAGATTCACAGAGAAAAAAAAGGAATACAAGCGTTATTTTTGTGAGAAAATTGATGAAAAATAATCATATGAAGCAAGTTTTTCAAATTTTAGTGGTGTTGCTGATTTCGTTAAGCTCTTGCCAGGGAAAGAAATCCCAACAAGAGGTGAAGGAATCTGTTCAACTTTTAGATTCTACAGATCAGGCAATCTTTAATTCCATTCGGGAAATTGCAGGATCGATGTCCATCGATTCATTGTCATTGGACGATCGGGTAGTTGAAGTGGCAAAAATGTTTATGCAAACAGCCTATGTTGGTGGCACTTTGGATGGGAATGAGAAAGAACAGCTGGTTGTTAATTTTCGGGAGTTGGATTGTACTACTTATTTGGAGAATGTAGTCGCTTTATCAAAAGCACTATCCAACGATTCGCTTACGACTGATGATTTTTTGAATGAACTTGAAAATCTGCGGTACCGAAATGGCAAATTGACTGATTATTCTTCGCGATTGCATTATTTTTCCGATTGGATTTATGAAAATGAAAAGAAGGGAATTGTAAAAAATATGACAGCCGAAATTGGTGGCGAAAAGTACAACAAAGCAATCAATTTTATGAGTACGCATGTCGATTCCTATCCTGCTTTAAAAGCGGATACTTCATTGGTAAAAGAGATCCGGAATACCGAAAATGAAATCAATAAAAGAGAATTGTTCTATATCCCGGAAACAAAAATCCAACAGCTTGAGGATCAAATTCAAAATGGGGATTTAATAGCCATTACTACCAAAATAGAAGGATTGGACATATCTCATGTTGGTATTGCAATTCATGTGAACGACAGATTGCACTTGATGAATGCTTCAAGCAAGGCTAAAAAAGTGATGATTTCAGATATTCCTTTGGCTGATATGCTTTTGAATAACAAATTTCAATCAGGCATCATGGTTGCCCGATTAAAATAACCTGACAGAGTCGAAGACCTGTCAGCGTTAGTATTGGTAGAATTAGAAAAGGAGTAAAGATTTTTTTGTTTGATATTGGAAAAGAATGAATGTAAACAGCATAAATAAATTAGAGAATTTATTGGAGGAGAAATCTTCCACACAGATATTAGGTGATTTTCTGAACGATCAGCTTAAAAATTGGCCTTTGGCAACAGGAAATTACAAGGGATTGGAAAAAGTGGAAGAGAAAGAATTTCAATTCGGTAATTTCAAGATCAAAGTTCAGTTTAATCCTGAAAGAATCAGATCATCTGCAGCGAAAGTAGATCAAAAGAGCATCGAAAATCGGGCTTGCTTTTTGTGTCTCGATAAACTTCCTAAAGAACAAGGTGGTATCGCTCAAGGCAATGATTTTGTGATTTTGGTAAATCCGTTTCCAATCATTCCACAACATTTTACCATTCCAAAAATCGATCATGTCGATCAGAGCTTTGTGGAGAATGTGTCAGGAATGTTGTCTTTGGCTAAAAACATGCAAGGATATACTTTATTTTATAACGGACCAAAGTGTGGCGCATCAGCTCCCGATCACATGCATTTTCAGGCAGGCAACAAAGATTTTATGCCTGTAGAAACGGAATATGCCGTTTTGAAAAATTTGCAATCGGAACTTTTAAGCAATTCAGATCAATTTGAGATGAGATCTTTCCCAAATTATCTTAGGAAAATGATTTCCATAGAGTCAGCAAGTGAAAAAGAAATGGAGAAAGCCGTTTCTGTTTTCTATAAGATTTTTGCAAATATGCAGCCCGAGGAAAAGGAACCTATGCTGAATGCCATTTGCTCTTTTGTAGAGGGAAAGTATATCATGCATTTGTTTCCACGAAAACTGCATCGTCCATCGCAATATTTTGCCGAAGGCGATGATCAATTGCTGATAAGTCCTGCATCAGTCGATTTTGGAGGTGTGTTTATCACTCCTCGTCGCGAGGATTTTGAGAAAATTACATCCGAGGATATTATTGATATTTTCAAGCAAGTAAGTGTTGACGATGAGTTTTTTAAGAAACTATGTGCTTCGGTTAAAGATAATGTAATCTGAAACGTTGCTTTTTCGAACGGGGAATTGAAATGTAAGGCGAGGGACTGTTAATGTAACAGAAGGGAGCAGGAATGTAAGCTGAGGGGCTGTTAATGTAGTAGAAGGGAGCACGAATGTAAGTCGAGGGATTGCAAATGTAATTCAAGGGAATAGGAAGGTAAGGTGAGGGACTACAATTGTAAATAGCTCTTTTTCAAATCAAACTCTAAGTAATTAAAAGAAACATGACCAATACCATACGACAATATCACGACAAGGATTTTGATGAAGTTTTGGCTTTGTGTCAAAACACTTACAAGTTCGATTCTCTTACCAAAGAGCTACTCCATGAGAAAATCTACGAAGATCCTTTTTTCGATCCTGATATTATTTGGGTTGCCGTGGAAGGAACTGCTATTGTGGGATTTTTGATGGGAACCATCCGAATGGATATTCGGGGAGTAAACTATGGCTACGTAAAACTGATGGCCGTAGAAGAATCTCATCGAAGAAAAGGAATTGCCAAGAGCATGTATGAGTTGCTCGAAAAAGAATTGCGCTCTCAAAAGGTAGATGTGATGCGTTTAGGTGATGTTCCAATGAATTATTTTATGCCGGGAATTGATCCAAGATACACCCCGGCACTTTGTTTTGCCATGCGAATGGGATTCAATCGATTTATGGATACGTCCAATCTTGTAGTCAATTTATTGGTTCGGGAATGGATTGATGAAAAGAAAATAATGGCTTTAAAATCGGATGATATTGAAGTTTGTCGTGCAACAATAGAAGACAAGGATGAATTGATGGATTTTGTGGCTGAGGAATGGAAATTGTGGCAATTTGAATTGAAAATGGCCTACAAATTGAATCCTGTTGCGATTCATGTTGCTAAGTTGAATGGAAAAATAAAAGCATTCTCGGCACATAGCGCAAATAATAAAGGATTGCCATGGTTTGGTCCTATGGGAACACATCCCGATTTGCGCGGGAAAGGAATGGGAAAAGTGTTGTTGTATCGCTGTCTGGAAGATTTGAAAAATCTGGGCTACAAAACAGCAATAATTCCATGGGTAGGACCAATCGATTTTTATTCTCACCATGCAGGAGCAGTTGTCGAAAGAGTATTCTGGAGATATGAGAAGAAGCTGGCTTACTAAAATTAGAAAAAATAAGATTAGAGGGATGATGTTTTGAGAAAATCTCATGTCTCACATCTAAAAATTATAAAATGAACGAACCACAATTACGGGTAGGTATCATGTACGAGCCTAAAATTTCATTTACACTAAATGGAATTTACATACTCCAGCAAAATGGAAAAGAATATACAGGAAAGCAAAGCGCCAGCTATGTCAATGATAAGATAGCTTTTGACGGTCTTGTAAATGAAGAACTGGTTTTCTATCCTAAATTCTACGAAGAAGGATCTTTCGATCTTTTCGATGTAACCATTGGTATCAAATTTCATTGGGAACGAAAAGAAGATCAGCGCTTCAAAGGTGCTCTGCACTTTATTTGCGAAGATGAAAAATTGACTGCGATGAATGTTCTTTCTTTGGAAGATTATTTGATCAGTGTGATATCATCTGAAATGAGTGCCACCAGCAGCATGGAACTGTTGAAAGCTCATGCAATTATTTCCCGTTCCTGGCTAATCGCGCAGGTGATAAAAGGGGCTGAATTGCAAAAATCAGAATCCAATTATCAGAGTATTGTTGAAACCGATGAGCAATATATTCGTTGGTACGATCGCGAAGATCATGTAAATTTTGATGTTTGTGCCGATGATCATTGTCAGCGTTATCAAGGCATTACCAAACAATCGACCAAACTGGTAGTCGATGCAATTGATGCCACTCGCGGATTGGTGCTAACAAGCGAAGGCAAAGTTTGCGATGCCCGTTTCTCGAAGTGTTGCGGCGGAGTTGCCGAGACCTTCGAAAATGTATGGGAACCCGAAAATCACAAATACCTGCAGGCGGTTATCGATAATCCCAAAGCACCGGCAGGATATGATCTAAATCTGAAAGATGAGGACGTGGCCGAAAAATGGATCCGTACTTCACCTGAAGCATTTTGCAATACCACCGATAAAGAAATTCTCTCACAAGTTTTGAATGATTACGATCAGGAGACCATGGATTTTTACCGTTGGGAAGTATCTTATACACAAGGAGAGATTTCAGAATTGATAGAACGAAAAACAGGAAAAGAATTTGGGCAAATTCTGAATTTAATTCCTGTTGAAAGAGGAGAGTCTGGTCGTTTAATCAAATTGAAAATTGTGGGTAAAAAACGCAGTTTGGTGATTGGAAAAGAACTGGAAATCCGTAAAGTACTTTCTGAATCACATTTATATAGCTCCGAATTTGTTGTTGAAAGAGTAGGTGAAGAAAATGGTATTCCGGCTAAATTTATTCTGATAGGTGCCGGCTGGGGACATGGTGTTGGACTTTGCCAAATTGGTGCAGCAGTAATGGGCGCAAAAGGATATAAATACGATGAAATTTTACTGCATTATTTCCGTGGAGCAGAATTGGAAAAAAGATATTAACGACAGATCTGAGATGCAAGAAGAGAGATTTGAAAGCTGTAAATAGTCTAATATCTCAATTCTCATATCTATAATCTAAACTGAAAAAGAATGTCAAAAACAAAAACTCGCTCACCATGGGCATGGATTCCATCACTTTATTTTGCTGAAGGGATTCCTTACGTTGTGGTGATGACCGTTGCCGTGATCATGTACAAAAAGCTCGGTATTTCGAATACAGATATTGCTTTGTATACTTCCTGGTTGTATTTGCCTTGGGTGATTAAGCCTTTTTGGAGTCCGATTGTGGACATCGTAAAAAGTAAACGCTGGTGGATTGTTAGTATGCAATTGTTGATTGGTGCTGGTTTGGCGGGTGTTGCATTTACTGTTCCTACAACATTCTTTTTTCAATCTACATTGGCTTTTTTGTGGTTGCTGGCTTTTAGTTCGGCAACTCACGATATAGCTGCTGATGGATTTTATATGTATGGCTTAGATACAAATAAGCAGGCATACTTTATTGGAATCAGGAGTACTTTCTATCGATTAGCCATGATTACCGGGCAAGGACTTTTGATTATCCTGGCAGGATATTTCGAGACGACTAAGCTGTTCGGGAATACCGAAAATAACATTCCATTGGCATGGTCGCTAACATTTTATATTTTGGCAGCAGGGTTTTTGCTGTTTGGCGTTTATCACAAATTTGCTCTTCCATATCCTCAAGAAGACGAAGATCGCGAAGTGAAAAGTTTTTCCGGAGTGTTTGCTGATTTTGGAGAAACCTTTCTTACTTTTTTCATGAAAAAGGATATTTGGAAAATAGTAGGATTGCTTTTGGTGTATCGTTTGGGCGAATCTCAATTGGTGAAAATGGCATCTCCTTTTCTTCTCGATCCTAAAGAGGTTGGTGGATTAGGACTAACTACAAGCGATGTTGGATTAGTTTATGGAACCATAGGAATTCTTTTTCTGACCTTAGGAGGTTTGTTGGGTGGATTTTTAGCTTCTAAAAACGGATTGAAACATTGGCTGTGGCCGATGGTTATCGCCATTAACTTACCAAATCTGGTATATGTATACCTTTCCTATGCATTGCCCGAATCTTTCTTTTTAATTTGTGCCTCGGTGGCAGTAGAGCAATTTGGCTATGGTTTCGGTTTCACGGCCTATATGCTTTATCAGATTTATGTCTCCGAAGGAAAACACAAAACGGCTCATTTTGCATTCTGTACGGGGTTAATGGCTTTGGGAATGATGTTGCCAGGAATGATTTCCGGTTGGTTGCAAGAATTATTGGGCTATCAGCACTTCTTCGTTTGGGTAATAATATGTACCATCCCAAGTTTTATTATGGTGAAATTGATTCATGTAGATCCTAAATTTGGTATTAAAAAAGGAATCAATGAAACGTCCACGAGTAAATAATTATTAACTCACAAACAGGGATGATTATTTGCGGGTGGTAAGTTCCATCTGGCAACTGAATAAAAATTATAAGCAGATGAAAAATAGAATTGCATTTTTGGGAGATAGCTTAACCGAGGGAGGAAGTTGGGATGAATTTTTCCCTGCTTACGAAACGGCCAATTTCGGAATATCCGGAGAGCGGTCTGATGAAATCCTTTTTCGATTGGATGAGGTTCTGTTTTGGGAACCTAAAAAGATTTTTCTGATGATGGGCATTAACGATCTGGGCGAGGGCTTGGGTTATGAGAAGGTCCTTAAAAATCATCAAAAATTATTTTCAATAATGAAGGAGCATAAGGACATTGAATTGATTGTTCAAAGTCTTTTGCCTATTAATGATACGATGCTTGAAAGTGCCAATTTTAATGGAACTAAAATTTTTGAGCTTAACTATCATCTGAGAGATTTGTGTGAGAAAGAGAAGATCACTTTCGTGGATTTGTATACGGCTTTTTCAACCTATACCAACCAACTGATACATGATTATACGAACGACGGTTTGCATTTAAATGAAGCTGGTTATAGAATATGGCAGAATTGCCTGCAGTCTCAAAATCTCATCTAAAATCAATTGCGTCCTAAACGTTTTGTGGAATAGCTTTTACTTTATTCATTTAGATGGTATTATGTGCGTGATTTCTTTAAAGGGGATTATTTAAATTACATGTTGATTGGCATCTATTTTAAAGAGTTTTTGTTTTGCCTCTAAGATTTAGTAAGACCGGGAAGCTGAGCCCCGATAGCTATCGGGGTTGTTCGAAGATCACCCGGCCGCACTTAAGCTTGAGGTAAATAAGAAAGCTTTTTTAAATGTAGCCTTGATTTTTTTTGCTTCCGTTTTTTGTATTAAGACAAAAAATGAAGTCGGGTTTGGGCGGATAGCCCAATACAAAAAATAAATAGGACAATGTTGATCTAAAATCTAGATAATGAAAAAAACAGAACGTTTAATGGCTTTGGATGCCTTTCGGGGATTGACGATTGCTGCCATGATTACTGTGAATACTCCGGGTAGTTGGGGGCATGTTTACGCTCCATTGCTCCATTCCAAGTGGCATGGTTGTACGCCGACCGATCTGGTGTTTCCTTTCTTTCTATTTGCTGTTGGCGTTGCCATGTGGTTTGCTTTCGGAAAATTCGATCATAAATTAAGCCCCGAGGCAGGAAAGAAGATTCTGAAGCGAACCGTAATCATTTTCGGGATTGGTTTGTTGTTAAATGCGTTTCCATTTGTTCAGATTAAATTGGAAGATTTTCGGATAATGGGCGTTTTGCAGCGAATTGCCTTGGCTTATGGAATAGGAAGTTTGCTTTGTTTGTCGCTGAGTAAAATTCGATTGGTGTATGCCTCAGCCGTAATCCTTTTGGCATATTGGGGATTGGTTTTTTTCCTTGGCGGTGATGATCCATATAGTTTAGAAGGAAATCCGACAATGGCCTTCGATGCCATGATTCTTGGTGCAAGTCATATGTACAAGGGCTTTGGAGTAACTTTTGATCCGGAAGGATTGTTTAGTACTCTTCCTGCAATTGCAACGGTGATTCTTGGATATCTTTCTGGATTTTTAATCGCGTCCACCGAGCGAAAGAAGTTGGTTCTAAAGTTATTGATGTTTGGTTCTTTAGGTGTGATTGTTGGCTTGATTTGGAATTTGGGATTTCCTATTAATAAACCAATCTGGTCTAGTTCTTATGTGGTTTACACCGCAGGTTTAGCCCTTTTGGTTTTAGCTGTAATGATTTACCTGATCGATATTTTGGAGTACAAGAAATGGGCTCATCCTTTTCTGGTTTTCGGAATGAATCCTCTATTCATTTATGTTCTTTCAGGAGTTTGGGTAAGAGTGATTATTTATTTGGTTCACTTTTCAGATCAGGCTGGAAATTCAATGACCGGATACGCCTGGTTGTATAAAAATGCATTTGCATCCTGGGCAGGAGATATGAACGGGTCGTTATTTTTTGCTCTGGCTCATATAATGGTCTATTGGCTTATCGTGCTATTTCTCTACCGACGGAAGATTTTTATTAAAATATAAAAGAAAAGCTTCGGATTTAATCCGAAGCTTTTTTTGATCCAAATATTTTAGTTAGAAATTTACTCGGTTTAATTTCTTTTGTTGATTTGTTACGGCTAAGTAACATGGGGGCAGCAACACCCAGCGAAAGTGCTGTTAAAACAAAAAAGGCTTTTAATCCGTTATCAAATGTTTCCTGTAGCAATTGAAGAAAAATGGTGTGATCATTTTCTCCCGTTAAACGGATAATTACCAACATCATGCGGTACGTAAATGCACCGGGGACCATTGGGATAACTGCAGGAATTGCAAAAATGAAGGGAGGCGAATGTCTAAGGTGAGCTGCTACAACGCTTAAAAATCCAATGAGTATGGCGCCCATAAAAGAGCTAAGAATGATGTTTATTCCCAACTTTAAACAGATTAGCTTTAGTGTTCCACCCAGAGCACCCATAATAAATATCACCCATAATGTTCGGGGAGGAACATTAAAGAGTACTGCGAAACCAGTAGCTGCAAAGCCCAGCCAAATCCAGGTTTCATATAAATGAATCCACTCCATATTTTAAATGTTATAAATTAGTATTGCTCCCAATAAGCCTAAGGCAATCGATAGGGCAATGGTTAATCCATTTATTCCTCTCACCACACCGTTTAAAATATTTCCGTCCAGAAGATCCAGTAGAGAATTAATTAATGGAATTCCAGGAATTAAATATAAAACAGAGGTGGCAAAAGCATATTCGGGGTTGTTGCCAATATGCAGGTAAACTGTAGCTCCCGAAATAAGAGATGACACAAACGCGGCTGAGAAAATGCATAAATAGGGATTGAACTCTCTTTTTACGGCTTCCTGTCTTACATATAAGCCAATAAAGCTTGCCACAAATGCAACGATCATTTCGATGGCTTCACCACCAAAAAGGCGACAAAAGGAGGCGCCTGCCAAAGCTACCATCAGTAGTGTTACGATTCGGGGATAATGAGATACAGACTTCAGTCGGTCTATTTCATTACGAACCATTTCCAAATCCCATTTTTCCTCTATAATGTGCCAGCTCATTCTGCTGAGTCCGCTCACAATTTTGAAATTGACACGATGAGTCGATGTTTGCATCAGTCGGCTAAAGAATTGATTCGACTCTTCGTTGTTTATGGTCAACATTAATGCACGATGGGTAATTAATAATTCGGCATGGTATCCATAGGCCGAGGCTATTCGCATTACAGTAACCCGAATTCTAAATGTATTTGCTCCGGTCTCCATAAGTAAGGCTCCAACTTCGAGCAGGATTTCACACAGCTCATTAATCTTATCTTTTTCGGATAAAACCATAATATTTGTTTTAAAATGATTCTAATTTGATAATTGAGTACTCCGAATTCCTGTTTCTGTTGATCTGCCTGATAGTAATCTGTTACTATATGTTTAACTGCAGGTAAATGTGTTTTGTAGTTAAGTAGTATAGATATTTAAAAGAGAGCTTCTATTTTGAAGTTTATATTGATTTTAAGATTCAAGGAATTTACGTTGCAAATGTAATCATTTTAAGAATTTTAACTTCGGAAGTGGCGGGGAAATTATGATTTGAATTTATAGTTCATACTTTTTACTTATACAAGTAGTGTTTTTTTGATTTTTCTTTAAATGATTCTGTCTGCGAAGACCAAAGTTCCTCAATGTCATTTACCAGAAAATCTTCTGTAAATCTCATTCTGATTTCCTTGCTTCCGCATACTTTATCAAACATGCTTAGTCGTGAGGCTTCACACATCTCAAATGGATTTTTATCAGGATACAATTTGTGACATTCCTGCATTACATAGAATTGAATGAGGGAAACAGGTGCTTTTTGAATGGCCGTAAAATGCAATTGAACTCCATGCAGCATAATGTCTTTGCCAACGGAATAGTAGGGTTTGTAGTGTACAGGTCTAAATAGAACGCCAGGAATGTCCAAATCATTTAAATTTTCTGCTAAATCATCAGCATCGATCCATTCGGCACCAAATAATTCGAATGGCTGAGTGTAACCAACACCAATCGAAATAGTATACAATTCGCCAAGTATGCCCGATGCCGCATAGTAAATTGCACTCATCGAATTAGGAATGTGCGGAGAAGTTGGCACCCAAGCCAATCCAGTTTCCCGAAAAGTCATGCTTCGATTCCATCCATCCATTGCGATTACTTGCAATTTACATTTCTTGCTTTCCTTTAATAAGCCTTCTTCATTCAAGTATTTAGCCAGTTCGCCACAAGTTAGTCCGTATACATAGGGTATCGGAAACTGACTCACAAAAGATATTTGCTTCGGCTCAACTAAACAGCCTTCTATCTTATTTCCTCCAAAAGGATTTGGTCGGTCGAGTACGATAAATTCGACATCATTTTCGGCGCAAGCTTCCATTAGCAATCCCATGCTGCTGATGTAGGTATAGGATCGTACACCAATATCCTGAATGTCATAAATAATAGCATCCAAACCTTTTAGCATTTTGGCATTTGGTTTTTGTTGCTTGCCATACAAAGAATAGACTAGAATACCTGTTTTCTTGTCGGTGTAGCTTGCTACTTTCTCCCCGGCGGCATGATCTCCCCGTATTCCATGTTCAGGGCTGAAAAGAACTTTCACCTCTATTTCGTTGCAAGAGTGAAGCAGATCAATAGTCGACTCTAGATCCTTGTTTACTCCCGTAGGATTGGTGATGATTCCAATCTTTTTTCCTTTAAGAATTGCATAGTTGGTTTTTTGTAGTACATCTATGCCTGTATCTACTTTTTGAGCAAGAATTGGTTTTTGTAAAAATAATACTTGCAAGCAAACTAATAGAAGGAAATAGACTGCTCTCAAAGGAATACGTAATGCATTGTTATTAATCATGATGACTATTTTTTAAGTTTTTGCAATTTAGACTCTTGTTTTCTTGTTTATTCCATTGCAAAACTAATAAATTTTATATTTTTGTAACATGTATGACAACTTAAAGAATATTTTTAAATGATGAAATGTTCTAGTCATTATTTTTTGCTTTCTTTTCATAGGTTGCAAGCTGTCTGATGTAAGCGCAGCAAATTTAGCCTTTTTAATTGAGATGGGTGAAATTACTATCGCCAGTCAATTTATTGAGGAGAAGCTTTTGGATGCTGTATCCGAAAGAGATGAACCTGTCAATTTTAAAAGAGGTGAATTGGAGTGGAAAGCTGGGAACATTTATTTTGGTGATTGGACTTATAAAATGAGAGTAACATACAATTAGAAATGAGTAAAAAAGGATTTATAGGATTGTTATTGTTGTTGATTGCCTTTGGTGCAATGGCTAAAAACAAATCGCCGAAAAGAGAGATGCGTGCGGTTTGGGTAGCTACAGTTGCTAATATTGATTGGCCATCGAAAACAGGACTTTCTGTTGATGAGCAAAAGAAAGAAATGATCACTCTTTTGGATCAGCACAAAAAGAACGGAATGAATACCATTGTATTTCAGATTCGACCAGCTACCGATGCTTTTTATCAATCACTCTACGAGCCTTGGTCACAATGGTTGAGTGGTGAGCAGGGAATTGCTCCAGATCCATTTTACGATCCACTGAAATTCGTAATCGAGGAATGCCATAAAAGAGCGATGGAACTTCATGCCTGGATGAATCCTTACCGGGCGGTATTTCTGTATGAGAATGCAAAAACAGATCCTGAACACATAACAAATCAACATCCTGATTGGTTTCTAAAATACGGGAAACACAAGTATTTTAATCCCGGCTTGCCCGAAACCAGAGCTTACGTATCTAAAATTGTAGGAGATGTAGTTCGACGATACGATGTGGATGCAATTCACTTCGACGATTATTTCTACCCCTACAAAATTGCAGGAAAGCCATTTCCTGATTCGTTAAGTTTTGTGCAAAATGGAGGTGACTTTTATCCGGATCGAATTGATGATTGGCGAAGAGATAATGTGAATCAGGTGATCAGACAAATTAACGATACAATTAAATCAATTAAGCCATGGATGCCTTTTGGAATATCTCCTTTTGGAGTTTGGCGCAATAAGGATATGGATAAATCCGGATCTAGAACCAAGGCTGGTCAAACGAATTATGACGACTTGTATGCTGATGTTTTGTTGTGGTTAAAAAACGACTGGATTGATTATGTGACACCTCAAATTTATTGGCACATTGGAAAAAAGGTGGCGAATTATCGAATTCTTGCCAAGTGGTGGCGAAAAAATTCTTTTGGTAAGCCGTGTTATATAGGGCATGGAGCTTACCGCTTGGACTCTGCTTCTAAAAGTAAGGCTTGGCAAAGTACAGATCAAATCATCCGACAAATAAAAATGAATCGTCGTTTGAATGGATTAAATGGGAGCATGTTTTTTTGTTCGAAGAATTTCACCGAAAACCGATTAGGAATTAATGAAGCCTTACAAACAGAGGTGTATCAGATTCCTGCTCTTAATTTGGAGAACAGTAACTATCAAAAAGCCAGGTTGGAAGCAGTAGAATTGCAAATAAAGGAAGATGCACTGACTTGGAATGCTGTTGAAGGAGCTATTTACTATGTAGTATATCAGTCGTCTGGAAAATCATTTAAAAACGATAAAGTATTTTGTATTACAACTTCTTTGGAATTAGAAATGCCAATACAAGGAAAAATGATGTTTTACTTAGTTAAATCAGTTGATAGAGGTCATTTTGAAAGTGCCGCCAGCAATTGGATAAAAGCGGGCAAATAAATAGATGGCTATTCATTGAATTAAAATATATTCACTTGTATGATAAGTATGTGCTTTTAAACATATTGAGCCGTTACAGGAAATCAATGGATGTGTTTAAATTTGGAATCATGTAAGATGTAATACCAATTAGTGTTGAGATGAGAAATAAAATTTGGTTAGTTATTATTTTTATTGGTTTTGCTTGTAGTAACAACTCAGACTTGTTGCAACAAGCAAGCCAAATTTCTCAAACTGTAAAGTTGCAGATTGCACCGGATGGTAGAGAGGCAATTTTTGATCCTGCTTTTTCTATTAGTAAGGACAACGGATTAGTAGTTAGTGGTGAGACATCTCTGTCGGAGGCAAAGTTAGCCTTGTTCTCAGCTTTGGAAGTTTTGAAAGTTCATTTGGTAGATAGCTTGGTTTTACTTCCCGAGAAAAAATTAGGGGATAAGAATTGGGGGGTAATCAATTTAAGTGTTGTGAACTTAAGAGCCTATCCAAAGCATTCGGCAGAGCTTGTTTCTCAATCAATAATGGGAACACCGGTCAGGTTATTAAAGGAAGAGGATGGTTGGTATCAAATACAAACTCCTGATCGATATATTGCTTGGGTTGATAGAGCTGCAATCGCTCAAAAAACAGAAGGCGAGATGGAGCAGTGGAGGAATTCAAAAAGAATAATTTTTATTCCTGATTTCGAAGTAGTAAAAGATCCGGGACAAAATGAGGTGGTGACCGATTTGGTCGCTGGTTCAATCCTTGAGGTTGAGAAAGAGAATAAAGACAGCTATGATTTGGCATTGCCCGATGGAAGAAGAATACAAGTTGAAAAATCAAACTGTGAAGTGTTTTCTGATTGGAAAAATCGGGAGTTAGAAGATATTGCTCTTTTAACCAAAACGGCAAAGCAATTTATCGGACGGCCTTATTTGTGGGGCGGAACTTCTGTTAAAGGGGTTGATTGCAGTGGATTTGTTAAATCAGTTTACTTTATAAACGGGATTATTTTAGCCCGTGATGCATCATTACAGTTTCTTCATGGAGATACCATTTCTCCCGGGCATGGGTTTTCGGAATTAGCAGAGGGAGATTTGGTTTTTTTCGGAAGAGCAAAGACAGATGAGAAGCCAATGAAAGTTACTCATGTAGGAATGTATATGAATCATGGAGAATATATTCATTCTTCAGGCAGAGTTAGAATAAATAGTTTTGATCCTGAAGCTGAAAATTATAATAATTACAGGTCGATCACCTGGTTGGGTGGCCGACGGGTTTTAAGTAGAATAGGAGAGTCCGGTATTGTGCGGGTTTCTGAGCACCCATGGTATTAAGAGAGCAAAAAAAATGACAATAGACAGAAGAAAATTTTTAGGAAACACCGGTTTATTAGCTGGAGCTGCATTTTTGCTTCCAGCCATGAATTCTTGTGGCGGAACTGGAACTGGAACTGGAAAATCAAGTTATTTTGGCAAAGGGCTAAAACTTAGCTTTGAGCCATATGAGTTGCAGCTGAAGCACGTGTTTACCATTGCATCTTTTTCCAGAACAACCACTCCGGTTATGCTTACGAAAATTGAGTGGGAAGGAGTTGTTGGTTATGGTGAAGCTTCAATGCCTCCTTATTTGGGCGAATCACACCAAACTGCGACTAAATTTTTAAACAGTTTGAATTTAAAACAGTTCTCCGATCCGTTCCGCTTGAGTGAAATACTAAGCTATGTGGATGCTGTTGCTGATGGAAATTGTGCGGCAAAGGCCTCAATTGATATTGCATTGCACGATTTAATCGGGAAATTATTGGAGAAGCCCTGGTTTAAAATATGGGGTTACAATAAGGAGGATACTCCGGTAACAACCTTTACCATAGGAATGGATAAACCTGATGTGGTAATTGAAAAAGTGAAGGAAGCTTCTCCTTATAAAATGTTAAAAGTGAAAATTGGGAGAGGTACCGATGAGGAGATGATTAATAC
Organism: Labilibaculum antarcticum; assembly: GCF_002356295.1. Classification (NCBI taxonomy): domain Bacteria; kingdom Pseudomonadati; phylum Bacteroidota; class Bacteroidia; order Marinilabiliales; family Marinifilaceae; genus Labilibaculum; species Labilibaculum antarcticum. The sequence goes on from NZ_AP018042.1 coordinate 2,798,223, forward strand.
AATTCGCAAAATTACAGATGTGCCTTTGTGTGTTGATGTGAATCAAGGATGGAAAGACAAGCATGAGGCCTTAGATAAAATTCATTGGTTAAAAGAACAGGGAGTCGTTTTTGTTGAGCAGCCAATGGATAAACACAATCTGGATGATATGGCATGGTTGACACAGCACAGCCCTTTGCCAACAATTGCAGATGAAGCTATTCAGCGATTGGATGATGTAGCAAAATTGCAGGGTGTATATTCTGGTATCAATATTAAATTGATGAAGTGCACAGGAATGCGCGAAGCTCATAAAATGATGAATGTAGCCCGTTCATTGGACATGAAAGTGATGATAGGATGCATGACGGAAACGTCTTGCGGTGTTAGTGCGGCAGCCCAACTGTCGCCTATGGTGGATTGGGCTGATTTGGATGGGAATTTATTAATATCAAATGATCCTTTTAAAGGAATTCAGGTTCTCGACGGGAAAGTAATTTTGCCCGACCGTCCGGGAATTGGAGTCACGAAAATATAAGTAATTTTTAATTATTTTTTGCTAATCTAAATTTAACACTATGAGAAAAATTGCATGCTTTACGCTAATCATGCTTCTTGGCTGGCAGGTATCCTGGGCACAGGATTTGCTGGTTAAAGGTGTGGTTACCGGTGCAGAAGACGGGTTGACTATCCCGGGAGTTTCGGTTGTCGTAAAAGGTACAACCAACGGAACAACTACCGATTTTGATGGGAAATACGAAATTAAAATTGGAACGAATACCATTTTGGTATTTTCTTACATTGGAATGAAATCATTTGAGGCCACAGTTGGTGCTCAAACAGAATTAAATGTGGCACTGGAATCTGATAATTTCGCAATGGACGAAATTGTGGTTGTGGGTTACGGTGTTCAGAGAAAAAGTGATATAACGGGTGCAGTAGCATCTGTAGATTTCGAAGATCTAGAGTCTCAGCCTATTAATACGGTGAGTGATGCATTAAAGGGTAGAATTGCCGGGGTACAGGTAATTTCAAACAGTGGATCTCCAGGGGGATCAACTTCTATCCGTGTTCGTGGTATTGGATCTGTAAATAATGCAGAGCCATTATATGTTGTTGATGGAATACCAACATCAGATATTGATTTTCTTAATCCGAATGATATTGCATCTATTGAAGTTTTGAAGGATGCTTCTTCATCTGCTATTTATGGTTCTCGTGGGGCAAACGGAGTTGTTTTGGTGAGTACAAAAAGCGGAAAAGTGAATTCGGCCCCAAGAATTTCGGTTGATGCTTACTACGGCGTAAAAGAGGTTCTTAACAATTGGGAAACAACTTCAGGTTCTGAATGGTATTCCATTCAGGAGGAAATGAATAAAACCAGAACTTCTCCACTTGATTTATCTCAGGTTGATAAAAGTGTAAATACTGATTGGTTTGATGAAATTACTCGTTCGGCTACGGTTCAGGATTATAATATTAATGTTTCCGGAGGTTCTGATAAATTAACCTATATCGTGGGTGTTGGGTATTATGACGAAGAAGGTACTGTAATAGGTTCTGATTACGAAAGAATTAATACTCGATTGAAAACAGAATATCAAGCCAAAGAATATTTGAAAATTGGAACCAATATCAATATTCAAAGTAATAAGAGGAGTTCAATTTTAGAAGGTAGTTACCATACAGGTGTTATTAATACAGCTATCAAATTAGAGCCTGTTATTCCAGTATGGATTAATAAGGCTGATGGAAAATATGATTATTCTAAATTTACGGATTATCCAAATCCTGTTGCTCAAATTGAATACGATAATTACAGAACTGAACAATTCCGTTTATTAGGGAATGTTTTTGCTGAGTTGGAAATCATTAAAGATTTAAAATTTAAAACCAGTTATGGTTTGAACAGAAGTGTAACTGACACTTATGATTTTGATCCGGTTTACAGTGTGAATACAAATCAAAGTAATGGAATAAGTAAGGTTTATAGAGGTTATAAGCGTTCTGTGTATCAGACTTGGGAAAATACTTTAGCCTACAACAAAACGATAGGGAAACATAGTATTGGTGCTTTGGTAGGTTTTACCAAGGAGAAAAGCCGTGACGAATGGATGTCGGGTAGCAAAACTAATGTTCCTAATGAAGATGAAACACTTTGGTTTTTGGATGGAGCAGCTGATGGAGATCTTGCAGCTGGTTCTGCTTCGGAGTACACATTAATGTCTTATTTGGGGCGTATTAACTATTCTTACGACAACAAATATCTGATGACTGTTAACTTCCGCTCCGATGGATCTTCCAGGTTTGCTGATGGTAATCGTTGGGGATATTTTCCTTCAGTAGCCTTGGGATGGAAGCTTTCCGAAGAAAATTTCATGAAAGAAATTGATTGGCTTTCTATCTTAAAACTTCGCGGAGGTTGGGGACAGATTGGAAACCAGAATATTGGAACTTACCCGTACCAAACAACCATGAATGGTAGTGCTCAGTATCGTTATATTTTGGGCAATGATGAGGCTGTAAATCAGGGTTACGTTGTAACATCGATGAAAGATCGCAATATTCAATGGGAAACTGTTGAATCTTTAAATCTTGGTGTTGATGCAGCTTTGTTTGATGCTCGAATGGAAGTTTCCTTTGATTGGTTTAATAAGGATACAAAAGACATGTTGCTTTCTGTACCAATTCCTTACTATTATGGATATGAATCAGGACCAGTTGTTAATGTTGGAGAGGCAAATAATAAAGGAATTGAAGTTTCCTTAAGTTGGAGAGATCAGGTTGGAAAAGATTTCAGTTACAACATCGGATTAAATGTATCAACTTATAAAAATGAGATGAAAAGTCTTGGTTCCGGACAGCCAATTACCGGAGGAAATTACTACTTGGGAAGTGCTACAAGAACCGAGGAAGGGGAATCTATTGGATACTTCTATGGATATAAAACCGATGGCGTGTTCCAGTTACAATCTGAAATTGATGAGTACGCAATTCAACAAGGTTCCGACAACTCAGGTCTTCAGCCTGGTGATATGAAGTTTGTAGATGTAACTGGTGATGGTGTTGTGGACGGCGATGATAGAACCAAACTTGGAAGTCCTGATCCTGATTATACTTACGGTATTAATTTAGGAGCTCAGTATAAAAATTGGGAAATTAGTGCTTTCATTCAAGGATCTAAAGGAAATGAGATTTTCAATGCGATGAAAACTCACCTTTATAAGTTTGATGAAACAAACAAGCATAAGGATATGTTGAATTCCTGGACTCCAACGAATACAAATACCAATATGCCAAGGCTTACTGGTTACGACAGGAATGACACAAATCGTACTTCTGATCGTTTTGTGGAGGATGGATCATACATGCGCTTGAAAAATCTTATGGTGGCATACAATTTCCCAAAACGTATGTTGAATAGGTTAAAGTTAAATTCGGCTAAATTGTATTTCTCTGGTCAAAACTTATGGACTGTTACTGACTATTCTGGTGCTGATCCTGAGATAGGGCAGGTATCTTCTACTAATTATTTAAGCCGTGGTGTTGATATTGGAACTTACCCTCAGGCGAAAACTTATGTTGTGGGTGTAAAACTTGGATTCTAAATCTACTAAAACATGAAAAGAATGAAAATATATATTAAATCAATTAGCAAATTGCTTTTGGTTTTGACTGCAAGTTTAGTCTTGACCAATTGTAGCGATGATTTTCTTGATCAAGATAAATTGGGACAGGAAACCTCTGACGTATATTTTAATAGTCAGGACAAAGCAGTGTCTTCATTGACTGCTGCTTATTCCGATATAAAAGATTATCGTTTTGGATGGTTTTTTTGGGCTTTTGGTGAAACCATGAGTGACAATGCAATCTACAGCGGAAGCGATGGTGACAATGCTGGGTTTGAACCATTAAAAACGTTTAATGGAACTGCCGACATGTTTCAGGTTCGATATAAATGGGATTTATGTTACCGTGGAATTAATAAATCGAGCCAGGCAATCGTAGGGATTGAGGGAATGGCTGATGAATTGTTTGAATCAGTGGCTTTCAAAAATCGTTTAATTTCAGAAGCGAAGGTTTTAAGAGCTTTTTATCATTTCGAATTGGTTCGTGCTTTTGGACGAATTCCAATATTAGACCATTTGATTAAAACTGCGGGAGAGAAAATTGGACAATCCGAGACCGCGGATGTCTATGCATTTATTATTTCCGAATTGGAAGCTGCAGAACCAAATTTGCCTGTTAAAAGTGCATATAGTGCTAGTGATTTAGGACGGGTAACCAAAGGTTTTGCACAAGGATTTTTAGCTAAGGTTAATCTTTATGCTGAAAATTTTGCGGATGCAAAAATTTGGGCTAAGAAAGTGATGGATTCTAATGAATATCAGCTGGATCCTGATTATGCTCATGTTTTTTCTTTTGATGGAGAAAATGGAATTGAATCTTTATTTGAAATTGATTTTATTGAATCGTTAACAGAGGCCGGAGCAACTACAAATAATGGGAACTTCCAAACTTTGTTCCAAATTCCAAGGAATATTACTTACGGTTACGGGATTAACCAGCCTACACAGGATTTGGCTGATGCTTATGATGCTGCTGGGGATGTTATTCGTAAGGCGGCCACCCTACTTACAACGGATGAGGTTTATGCCAATGAAATTTCTCAAGGTGTTTGGGATTGGTATAATTTACAAACCGATTCTCAAGTCGCTAATGATTCTTTAGATCAATGGAAGGCTAAGTTGACCTTCAACAGAACGGGTTATTATCAGCAGAAAATTTATGTAGGACCAGCTGATCGATCTCCTGAGATTCGTAATAATGCAAATAATACTCGTATTATGAGATATGCTGAAGTTCTTTTGACTTACTCTGAAGCATGTTACAGAACTACCGACGAAGGTAATGCACGGATAGCATTGAATCTTGTTCGGGATCGCGCAGGTTTGACAGCTCTTACAACTTCAGGAACTGCATTACTAGATGCAATTTATGCCGAGCGTCGTCTCGAATTGGCAGGGGAAAATGATCGTTACCACGAATTACTTCGCACGAATAGGGCTAATATCTTGCCGTTTTATTCGGAAGCGCATAAATATTGGCCTGTGCCGCAGGCTGAAATTGATAGAACCACAGGTGAAATCGAGCAAAATCCTGGATATTAATTCAGGTACTATGTAGTAGTAGTGTAACAGGGGTTCTTCGGAATCCCTGTTTTTTTTATGAGTAAAAGCTATGTCATTTTTTTACTGTCTCCGGATCACATTTGTTTTCTGGATAAATACTTATACAATTTACGATCAAAAGCCTGCTTAAAATCTCAGACTGGTCATACTCTTACTCTACTTCAAAACAAATCCACCATGTCAGGCTATAACTTGATTATAAATTTGAAAGAACTATTTAATAAGAGTATATTTTTTATTAAGCGGAACCGAACTGGATTTATATTTACGCCGATCAGTTCTCAAAGAACGAGGAACGGCGGGTACAAATGATCGTTCAGTGGGTACAAGTGATCAAACGGTGGGTACAAATGATCGTTCAGTGGGTACAAGTGATCAAACAGTGGGTACAAATGGACAAACGGCGGGTACAAATGAATAAACCATGGGTACAGAGGCTTGGTTAGCTTGAATGAGAACGAAATTTTTCTTCAAAACATCTGGTTGAAATTTTATTTTCTTTGAATTCTCCGGCAACAATTACCCTCCCATTAGCGATCTGAGATGGTGTCAGAACAAAATAAAAAATGCTCTGTTTGATTTTGGGCAAAATGGTAGATTGTTTCGAATAGCACCAGCGAAATTGGCCATTGCCTGCTAAAATCCAGGATATTAATTCAGGTACTATGAAGTAGCCGCGCAACAGGGGTTCTTCGGAATCCCTGTTTTTTTATAGGGTAAAAGCTATGTTTTTTTTTTACTATCTTCATCTAAAACCATCATAGTTCACAATCGAACACTCTCTGTATTAATAACGAACAATAAAATCTTTTTCTTTTTGAGAGTTTTGGTTTAGTTTTTGAATTTAAGAGAGATAGTGATTTTGGTATTTAATTTGAACACAAAACTCCTAATGATATGTATCAACCAATTCGGAATTATAAAATTATAATCTTCTTAGCCGCAATTAACTTATGGTCTTTGAATGCAAGTGCGCAAGAAAAGAAGGAGGAATTAGGTTCCGGGGCTTTTTCATCATACGATAAGGTATTTAATGGGAATGTAAAGGAGATAAATTTAGATGATTATGCTGATGGTCCGCATTTTTTTTGGCTCGATTCTACAATCGTAAAGTCATGGTATATTAATCATGAAAAAGAAGGGAATACAATTGATATTCGGGAAAAGAAAATAAAGGTTAAGGGAGATTCTGTTTTGGTTAAGGGGCAAAAAGGAGATTCAAATCGATATTGGCTTCGAAAAGGGAAATATCCAGTGCAAAGTGCTGAATACTCAGGTGTAAATAAGCTGTTAGCGATTGGTGATGTACATGGAGAATACGATGTTCTGGTTGAATTGCTTCAAAATTCAGGGGTTATTGATGAAAATTTGGATTGGAAATGGGGCGATGGACATCTGGTTTTTATAGGGGATATTTTTGATCGAGGTGATAAGGTGACTGAAAGTCTGTATTTAATAAAGAAATTACAGCGGCAGGCCAATGAAAATAAAGGGAAACTGCATTTATTGCTAGGGAATCATGAAGTAATGGTTTTGATGAACGATTCTCGATACATTGCCCCTAAGTATAAGAACATGTGTCAAAGATTAATGATGAATTACCCTAGGTTTTTTGCCGAAAACACGGAATTGGGTAAATGGTTGAGATCATTGAATTCTGTCGTGAAAATTAACGATATGCTATTTGTTCACGGTGGTTTGTCTCCGGATTTAGTTGATCGGGGACTTAGTATTGAACAGATAAATGATGACATAAGAAAAAGCTTAAATAAAGACAATGAGATGACACATGAGGAGTTGATGAAAGCCGTATACTTTCCTGAAAATCCGTTGTGGTATCGAGGTTATTTAATGAAATCAAGAAGTTATTCAATCATAAATACGGAGGAATTGAATAAGGTGTTGTCTTACTACAATACAAACCGAATTTTTTTCGGGCATACAGAGGTGGAGTCCATACGTTTTTTGCATGAAGGCAAAGTGGGTGCTATAAATGTTCCCATGGGATATTCCGAAATTAAACCACAGGTATTATTAGTTGAGGAGGGGAGATTTTACCGCTGTTTTATCGATGGAAGTAAAGAGTTAATTGAATAATGGTCCATTATAAACAATACAATGAATATATCGAACTTGTTTGTGTACGAGAATAATTTTAAAATGGACTTTGTTATTAGAGTCTTTTTAATCTCATTCCTTCTTGTTCAATCTGTTTCTGTTGTTGCAATATCAAGAAAAGAGAGAGATAGCTTGTTGCGCTTACCGTTGTTCAAAAATGATAAACTCCTTGAAATTGAATTAAAAACTAATTTATCCAATTTATTAAATGATATTGGAGAGGATCGGAAGTATCATAAATGTCAGTTTCGTCTTCTTGGAAATAATAAGGAATCCGAAAGTAATCTGGATGTCGAAGTAATGACCCGGGGGAATTTTCGAAGACGAAAACAAAACTGTGATTTTCCTCCATTGCGTTTTAAGATTCCTACCGAAGAAGTAACCGGAACCGAGTTCGAGGGACAAAGCAAATTAAAGTACGTGAGTCATTGTCAATCCAGGGATGATGGATTTGAACAGAATACAATAAAGGAATATCTTATTTACAAGATGTATAATTTGATAGATGACCATAGTTTCAGAGTTCGTTTGTCTCGTGTTTTATTTATTGATGCGCTCACAAACGATTCTCTTAAGAAATTTGGTTTCTTTCTTGAGGATAAAAATGACCTTGCTTCCCGAAACGGAAAAGTAATACTGCATTATAAAAATTTGAAGCAATACAATATGCTTCGAAAAAATATGGTAATGCTGTCTTTGTTTCAGTTGATGATTGGAAATTCCGACTGGGATGTTAGTCGACTGCACAATATTGATATTTTATCGATGGATGAACATAGTATTCCGGTTGCAGTTCCTTTCGATTTTGATTGGTCAGGAATTATCAATCAAGCTTATTTCACCTTGGATCCTCAAATAGCACCTGATGCAAAGTACAAACGAAAATATAAAGGATACAAGTGGAGAGATGAGGAGTTGGAAACTGCTTTTTCTGCTTTTAATGAATTAAAGGAATCATTTCTGAAATTGATTTCCCAATGCGAATATCTAAATGAGGAGAATAAAACTGGTTTAACTGAATATGTACTAGATTTTTATGAATTGATAAGCTCAAAAAAGGATATTAGAGATGTTATTCTGAAAAAATCGCCAAAAATTCCATCAAAGATATAAAAAATTGGATTTTTTTTGAAAAAGCTAAAATTTTAAGCGCAAACGATAAAAACAAGGGGCTGTCGTCCTGTTTTTATCGTTTTTTATTTAGCTTGGTGTGTTTATTTTCACTTGTGGAATTGCTAAAGTGATTTTTTTTATTCACATTTGTACTATTGCTAAAGGGGGTATTGAGTGAAAATTGAATACATTTTTTGCTGAGTACCCCTTTTTTCAATACGGATTAAGATATCAATAACTAAAATTTTTGTTTTTATGGCCACGATTAGATTTAAAGCGTTAGGGGAGTTACTTAAAAGGGAAGCTATTCCTGTTGTTTTCCCTTCAAATAAGGTGACTGATTATTACGGTGATCTAGTGTTTAATGCAGAGTCCATGAGAAAGTACCTTTCTAAAGATGCTTTTCGTGCTGTAACGACTGCTAATAAGAAAGGTTTGTCTGTAGATCCAAAAATGGCTGATAATATTGCTGCTGGGATGAAAGCTTGGTCGATGGAAAAAGGTGCAACTCATTATACTCACTGGTTTCAGCCATTAACAGATGGTACTGCAGAAAAACATGATGGTTTTATCGATTATGGTGATGGCGGTCATATTATTGAAAATTTTTCAGGTAAATTATTGGCTCAGCAAGAGCCAGATGCGTCTTCATTTCCTTCAGGGGGAATTCGTCAAACATTTGAAGCTCGTGGTTATACCGCTTGGGATGTATCGTCTCCGGCCTTTATTGTTGGTACAACACTTTGTATTCCTACTATATTTATTGCTTACACAGGAGAAGCTCTTGATTACAAGGCTCCCTTGTTAAAAGCCCTGACTGCTGTTGATGAAGCTGCTGTTGGTGTTTGTCAGTATTTCGATAAAAATGTAACTAAGGTTCATACTAACCTAGGATGGGAACAAGAGTATTTCCTTATTGATGAAGCTTTGTATCAAGCTCGTCCAGATCTTGTGCTAACGGGTCGTACCTTAATGGGACACTCATCTTCTAAAGATCAGCAATTGGACGATCACTATTTTGGATCTATTCCTGATCGTGTTACTGCTTTCATGATGGAATTGGAAGTTGAATGTCATAAATTAGGAATTCCTGCGAAAACTCGTCACAACGAGGTGGCTCCAAGTCAGTTCGAATTAGCTCCTATTTACGAAGAGGCTAACCTTGCAAATGATCACAATCAATTGTTGATGGATGTGATGAAAAGAGTTGCGCGTCGTCATAAATTCCATGTTCTTTTTCACGAAAAACCTTTCGCTGGAATTAATGGATCAGGGAAACACAATAACTGGTCTCTAGGAACAGATACAGGTGTCGTTCTTCTGGCTCCAGGTAAAAATCCTAAAGCCAATATCCAATTCCTTACCTTTGTGGTAAATACATTGATGGCTGTATTTAAGAATCAGGATTTGTTGCGTGCATCAATTCTTACAGCTTCGAACAGTCACCGTTTAGGTGCAAACGAGGCGCCTCCTTCAATCATTTCTGTTTTTCTTGGCGATGAAGTTTCAAGAATGTTAGATAGAATTGTTGAAGAAGTTGGCGAAAGGAAAATGACGCCAGATGAAAAGACTGCATTAAAATTAGGTATTGGTAGAATTCCTGAGATTATATTAGATAATACCGATCGTAACCGTACTTCTCCATTTGCATTTACCGGTAATCGTTTTGAGTTCCGTGCTGTTGGATCTTCAGTGAATAACGCTGCCGCAATGACTGCTTTAAGTGCCTCAGTTGCTGTTGAGTTAAAAGAATTTAAAATAGCTGTTGATACTTTGATTGAACAGGACATCAAGAAGGATGAGGCGATTTTCCAAGTTCTTAAGAAGATGATCATTGAGTGTAAGGCTATCCGTTTTAATGGTGATGGTTATTCGCAGGAATGGGTAGAAGAGGCTAAAAAGAGAGGTCTTTCAAATATAATGAGTGTTCCTGAGTCTTTATCTCAGTACCTTGCTCCTACTTCTAAAAAATCTTTAGTTGGAACTGGAGTGATGACAGAAGTAGAATTGGAAGCTCGTGTTGAAGTAGAATTGGAGAAATTTACTAAGAAAATTCAGATTGAAGCTCGTGTTCTTGGAGATCTAGCGATTAACCACATTGTACCAACGGCTGTTGCTTATCAAACTAAGCTGATTCAGAATGTTCAGGGATTAAAAAATCTATTCTCCAACAGCGAGTATGAAGAATTATCTTCTGCACGTCTTGAGTTGATTAAAGAAATTTCTGGTCATATTAGTTCAATTAAAGCGAAAGTAAAAGCAATGATTGAAGCACGTAAGGCTTGTAATGTGTTGGAAGAAGGAATTGAAATGGCTAAGGCTTACGATGAAAAAGTTCGTCCATATCTTGACGATATTCGTCAGCACATCGATAAGTTGGAGTTGGTCGTTGATAATGAAATGTGGCCTTTGCCAAAATATCGCGAATTGTTATTTAATAACTAATCGAGACAACAATAAAAATTGTAAAAGGATGTTCATTTATTTGAACATCCTTTTCTGTTTGATATAAGAATAAATTATCTCTCATAACAATCTATGGACCTCTAGAATAAAATAATTATTTTTATACCTTGTTAGTTCAAAAAATGAATTTTAAACTCAACTGATGAAGCTCTTTTCTAATATCTGTATCTTAATTATTCTTAGCATATTTGTTTCCTGTTCTGCACAATCCTATATTAATCGTGGCGATAAAATGGTGAAGTCCGGACGCTACTACAATGCGCAAGGCTTGTACGAAAAGGCTTATAAAAAGTCCAAGGATAGAGAAGCTAAGGCTGATATTGCCTTCAAGGCAGCTTCTTGTTACGATCAGGTAAATGAGGCACGTAGAGCTTCGTCATGGTATCGTAAAGCCATCTTAAATCGGGATACATTTTCAAATGCCGTTTTGAATCTGGCATATGCCGAAGTGAAAAATGGAAAAATAGAAGATGCGGAGGAAAATTTCTGGGAGTATCTGGATCTTAAGCCAGAAGCAAAGGCAGATAATGATCCTTCTGAAATTCTAAAAAGAATTAGTGAATGGGAAGAATATCCTGGAAGATATAAAGTTGAGATATTAAGTGATTTTAATTCTTCGAGTAGCGATTTTTGCCCGATTTACATGGGGAAGGATACGAATGTTGTCTTTTTTTCATCAACTAGAAAATTGAATGATAAGCCTAAAAAAGATGGTGTTACCGGAGATTTTCACTCTAATATTTTTGAATCTCATTATTCCAATGAAGTGATTCGGAAAAGTAGAAAGAGGAAAGGAAGAAAAGCAACATCACGAAAAGTAACTGTAGATACTTATCAGTGGAGTAAGGCACGTGGAGTTGGAGATACCATTAATACTGATTGGAACGAAGGTGCTGCATGTTTTTCTCCCGAAGCAGATGTGTTGTATTTTACTTCTTCCCGAAAAGTAACCAAAGAAAATCAGGGAACGAAGATATTTGTTGTGCAAAGACAAGAAGATGGTTGGGGACGTGTTGCCCAACTTGACTTGGTTCCGGATAGTTTATCGGTTGGGCATCCATCCATTTCAGCCGATGGTACCATCTTGTATTTTGTGTCGGATATGCCAGGAGGTTATGGTGGAAATGATATTTGGATGGCTAAGAAAAGTGGAAGTAGTTGGAGCGAACCACAAAATTTAGGTCGCCCAATTAATACCCCTGATGATGAATTGTTTCCATTTATTAAAAGTAATGGCGATTTGTATTTTGCATCCGATCGTAAAGAAGGAATGGGTGGTTTGGATATTTATCGCGCTAAGCGGGAAGAAACGGGTGTATGGCGGGTTGAAAACATGAAATACCCGATTAATTCTACAGCAGATGATTTTGCACTTGTTTTTAGATCAGATGAGGAAAAAGGAATGTTCACCTCTTCGAGAAAGAGAGGGAACGATGATATTTATGGGTTCAAGTATGTGCCGTTACAATTTTCATTATCAGGGAAAGTAGTGAATTCTGAAACGAATGAAGTTGTCTCTAAAGCAGAAATTCATATTGTTTCTTCGAATGGTGAGCAAACAGATAGTAGGTCTAATGTGGAAGGACAATTTAATATAGATCTTGATCCAGAACTGGAATATATTGTAATGGTTTCGGCGGAAGGATATTTAAACGGGAAAGAGCTGTTAAGTACTGTCGGGATAGATCTTAGTCGCAATTTTAAATCGACAATTGGATTAAAACCAATCGAAAAGCCAATTGAATTACCAAATATACTTTATGATTTTGGATCTTGGGAATTGAGAGATGAGTCAAAAACGGCATTGGATGTTCTGGTGGAGACATTAAATGATAATCCAAAAATTACTATTGAACTGGGATCGCATACCGATTATGTTGGAAGCGAGTCTACAAACCGTGATATTTCTCAGAAAAGAGCTCAGTCGGTTGTTGATTACCTGATCGAAAAAGGAATATATTGGGATCGATTAATAGCTCATGGTTACGGTGAATCTAAACCATTGACTGCTAATGCAGATAAAGCTAAAGAGTACGGATTTTTAACTGAGGGCGATGTGGTAAGCGAATCTTTTATCAGTAAACTGAGAGAAAAAGAGAAGGAAGAGGCTAATCAATTGAATCGAAGAACCGATTTTAGAGTTTTATCAACAGATTATGAGCCTGGACCAAATTCCAAAGTAAAGCCAGGTTCCGATTTTAGTCAGATTGGAAGTACACTAATAAAAGATTTATCAGAAATTAAAGGTGTTTTTTATACCATTCAGATAGGAGCATTTAATAAAAATACGATTCCGCCAATACTTCAAAAATACAAAGTTGTTTTCAGAGGAAATGTAGATTCCTCAACAGTAAGATACACTACAGGAATATTCGATGACCTAGAGGCAGCAAGGGCTGAGGCAAGTAAGATTGGTAAAACTGGAATTAATGCATTTGTGATCGCATACAATAAAGGGAAAAAGATTACCTTTGCCGAAGCAAAAAAATTGAAGAAGTAAATGAGTAAGTAAGGAGGAAGTAGATGTGTTTTAAGTTCTTGATATTTGAATCTTAAAATTTAAATGCTTTGTTCTTTTAGCTTGTTGCTTTTACCTTTTATCTAAACAACCATGAGGAAAGACGAAAGATATAATCTAAGAGGAGTGTCAGCATCGAAGGAGGATGTGCATAGTGCAATTAAAAATTTGGATAAAGGATTGTATCCAAATGCATTTTGTAAAGTCGTACCAGATTACCTAACAGGTGATGCCGACTATTGCAATATTATGCATGCCGATGGGGCGGGTACAAAATCATCTCTTGCCTATATGTATTGGAAAGAAACGGGTGATATATCTGTATGGAAAGGAATTGCTCAGGACGCATTAATCATGAATTTGGATGATTTACTTTGTGTAGGAGCGGTCGATAATATTCTTTTGTCATCAACTATTGGAAGAAATAAGAACCTGATTCCAGGTGAAGTTCTTTCTCAAATTATAAATGGAACTGAAGAATTACTAGCTGAGTACAGTAAAATGGGAGTTAATATTCATTCTACTGGTGGTGAAACTGCTGATGTGGGAGATTTAGTTAGAACCATTATTGTTGATTCAACAGTTGCTTGTCGCATGAAGCGGGAAGATGTAATTACTAATGAGAAAATTCAGGCTGGCGATGTAATCGTTGGTTTGTCTTCATCAGGAATTGCTACTTACGAAACTGAATACAACGGAGGAATGGGATCGAATGGATTAACTTCTGCCCGTCACGACGTTTTTTCAAAATATCTAGCCGGAAAATATCCGGAAAGCTTTGACAGTGCAGTCCCTGAGGAATTAGTTTATTCGGGTAATTGTAAATTAACAGATAAAGTTGAAGGTGTTGATATTGACGCTGGTAAATTGGTACTTTCACCAACAAGAACCTACGCTCCGATTATTAAAAAGATCTTGGATCAATTCAGATCTCAAATTCATGGAATGATTCATTGTTCGGGTGGAGCTCAGACGAAAGTGCTTAACTTCGTTGACAATATTCATATCGTAAAAGACAATATGTTTTCAGTTCCTCCTTTGTTTAAACTGATAAAAGAACAAAGTGGAACATCTTGGGATGAAATGTACAAGGTGTTTAATATGGGGCACCGATTTGAATTGTATGTTCCGCAGGAAATTGCTGAAGAAATTATTTCTATCTCAAAAGAATTTAATGTAGATGCTCAAATAATTGGCCGTTGTGAGCCAAACGAAGGTAAAAAATTGACAATAAAAAGTGAATTTGGAGAGTTTGAGTATTAAGAGATCAAAACAAAAACAAAGAAGGCCAACTGATTATGAAAGTTGGCCTTCTTTGTTTTTTAATCTTTTGGTTCAAATCCCCATTCTTTCAGGATGTTTGGCTCATCCGGATAAATTCTTACTAATAAATTCCGAATAGATCGAATTTCATTCGATATGAATTTCAAATCACTTGCTTTTTCTTGCTTCGTGTCAGGTAAAGGGGGATCTCCGTTTAGTTTGATCTCCTTGAGAGATTGAATGTTGTTAAGTTTCAAGACTAGCCGATCCATGTTTACAGCACCATTTAATAAACTCTTCTTTTTTTGAGTTTCATGTCTTTCGTTAATTTTTACCAACAGACCTAATAATCGGTCTTCATTTCGAGGAATTCTTACTTTCACCATACGCTGATTTTTTTAGCGATTAGCTTAATTAAAAAAAACAAAATCTATTACTTGGCTATTAAAACCTTCCACTATCCAAATCTTTTTAAAAATCACCTTGTAATCGATTTGAATATTTAAGAGCTAAGCTAATTTATCAATTTTTACATTCAATATCGATAAAGTTTAGAGTTATTTCTTATTTTAAATCAATCCTGTATATAAAAGTGATTGACAATAAAAAAAGATTGCTTAGTACTTTAAGCAATCTTTTGTGTTGGAATTTATTTGGATTTATTTTATTGCAGTCGGTTCGATTTTTTTAAACACCAAAACTTGGTTTTCCTTGGTAATAATTTGGTTGTAGAATTCTTTCAAATATTCATATTCTGAAGGTAGATATTGTGATTTACTAATATTTAATTTGTACTGGATCATTATCTTGTTAGCTGTTTTGCTAACCCTGTAAGTGTATGTTCCACCATTTTCCGGGAGTTTAATAAGTTCAGATTTTGGTTGTTCTTCAAGAGTGTAGTTGGTTGGAAGTTCAAGAATCAGTATGTAATTTTCCTGTATAGGGTGTCCAAAATTAACAGGATATTCTCTTTGTTCCAATTTAAAAGGGTTCTCGGATGTTTTGTATTTTAAAATTGGATTAAAATAGATTCTTTCACCTTCCATATTGGCAATATTTTCAATTTCTGTTGAGTACTTTATTTGCAATGGTTTATTTCTATCATCCAGATTTTTGTATTCTATTTCCGAAATATTCCAATCCTCATAATCAGATTCAAGTTTTTCGGTATACCCTTCTGTGTTATTTGAAATCTTTTTTCTGATGTCTATTCCTTCATAGTCATAAAAAGCTTCGGTTACTTTTCCTTTAAGTGTACCTCCTTCAGTTAAACAAAGGTTCGACATAATAGAAATTTTTGATCCTTTGCCAGGATCAAGGTCTATCCATTCGGAGTTAGTCTCGGTGATTAATCGACCCTTGTTATTCAAACAGCAAAATGGCAGAATACCAATTGGACAATAAGGATCTGTTGCATCCATTAAATAATTTTGGCCTTCAATTTGTGCACAAGCAATAACATAGTTCATTTGTGTTATGGTAGGATGTGATGGATGGATAATTCCATTTTGTCTGGTACTTAACACAACAGGGTTTGCCTCGATTCCAGCATTTCGCAATATGGCTACTAGTAATAAATTTACTTCAGCTGTATTCCCAGATTTTTCTTTCCATACATTTTTTAAACTTTTGTCGCAAAACAGGCGTTTTTTTTCATTCCATTTGATGTTATTCTGTACTGCCTGAAAAATTAAAGCTGTTTTTTCTTCCTCACTTTTTACATCTTTAATTATATCGGGTAGAATATCCTTAATAAATCCATCTTTTTTTAAGGCGGAACCGAAATCGTATGATTCATTTAGTTTTTTCTTAACATCCTTCCATTCGGAGGTGTAACTGTGGAATGCTCCTCCATCAAATTGATACGATTGTAATTCAAATTCAATCATGGTAAGGTAATTTTCCTTAGCCAGCATATGGGATTCTGTTTTAAAAGATGGGATGTTTTCGGCTAAGTAAATATAGACCTGTGAAGTTGGTGTCAGTGTATATTGATGTTCAATCATTTTTGCACTTCCCGATTGTTGATCCATTTCCCGGTACTTTATAAGAAAATTTTCTCTTCTGCCTCCATCGTCTCTTCTTGTTATTGGGTAATATCCTTTTGTTGTTTTTTGATAGTTGAAATAACTTGGGATTTGTGTGCGGTATTCCGAATAGATAACAGGAATGCTGTATTGAAATTGCCAAGCTCTAAAATTGTGATAGAATGGTGATGAAATTTGATACTTAATTTCTATTACAGAACCTATTTTTAAATTTGGCATAGTGAATTTTACTCTTTTCCAATTGGGAGAGGTCTCTTCATCGAAAATAGAATTCTTCTCCAGCTTATCTGTAACGATTTTTCCATCTAAATTGTACGTTTTTGCTTTTAGTGCGCCTATCTTTTCTTCTCCATCACTGTCATGGTACAATGGGATTTTAAATGTTGCAAAATCAAAACCTTCAGGTTTTAGTATTTTTATTCTCACATGACGTTCAAACTTGCAAATAAAATTACTGTTATCGTTTATGTATTCTGTTTCGAAAAAAGATGCTCCACTGTCATATAGTATAACTGCAACAGCACTGGTGTCTTGGTCGTAAACTTTCATTTCCAGTTCTTCCTTAGACACTTTTCCAAATTTTATTTTTTTGTTTTCTGCCCGGGAGTTACTGGTTGTTAAAATAAAAAGGAGGAGTGTGAAGGTGATTGTCTTTAAATAATTCATAGTTTGTTGGGTTTAGGCTGTGATAATTACGAATGAATTGAATTTGTTTTTTTACCGCAATAGAGATTCTATAATCCTAAATTTAAAATTTATTTTATTAAATAAAAATTTAAAAAGAGTAGAAGGTGTAATGTATTGAGTGAAAATATTGGGTTGAAGTCCATGGAATGGCTTTAATTAGGAGTTTTTTTTAATTTTAGGATCTAAATAGAGAAAGCCTTATTTAAAATGGTTTTATTTTTCTAATTTTGTCCAAAATTTAGAATAAAGAACATGAGCAGTAATTTGTTACTTGATAAATTAGAAGGTGTCTTAATCCGTTTCAAGGAGGTTGGTCAATTGATTACCGATCCAGAGGTGATGGGCGATATGAAAAGGTACATAAAGCTTAGTAAAGAATATAAGGAATTAGAAGCTGTTTCTGAAGCGGCTAAGGAATTCCGAAGTGCATTAGATACAATTGCTGAATCGAAGGAAATTTTAAGTAACGAGTCGGATGAGGAGTTACGCGAGATGGCAAAAATGGAATTGGAAGAATTAGAAATAAGAATTCCAGAGTTGGAAGAAGAAATAAAATTACTTCTGATACCTGCTGATCCGGAAGATTCTAAAAATGCAATTCTTGAAGTTCGCGCCGGTGCCGGTGGTGATGAAGCTAGTATTTTTGCTGGCGAATTAGCCAGAATGTACACGAAGTTTTGCGAGACTAAAGGTTGGAAGGTTTCAATTTCAAGTTTTAGCGAAGGTACTTCGGGTGGATATAAGGAGATTGTAATGAACGTAACAGGAAACGGTGTTTACGGGATTTTAAAATATGAATCGGGCGTGCATCGTGTGCAAAGGGTTCCACAAACAGAAACACAAGGTCGTGTTCATACCAGTGCCGCTTCGGTTGCTGTTCTTCCTGAAGCGGAAGAGTTTGATATCGATGTGAAGGATAGTGATATTCGTAAAGATACCTATTGTTCGTCGGGTCCTGGAGGACAGTCGGTGAATACAACCTATTCTGCTATTCGTTTAACTCACAATCCAACAGGTATTGTCGTTACATGTCAGGATCAGAAATCGCAGATTAAAAATTTAGCCAAAGCAATGATCGAATTACGTTCTCGTATTTATGCATTGGAACATCAGAAATATTTGGATGTGATTTCATCCAAGCGTAAAACAATGGTTTCGACCGGAGATAGATCAGCAAAAATTCGCACATACAATTTTCCGCAAGGAAGGGTGACTGATCATCGTATTAATTTCACCATGTATAATCTGTCTGCGACTATGGATGGCGATATTCAGGAAGTAATTGACAAACTTCAAATTGAAGAAAATTCAGAACGACTTAAAGAAAGTGGTTTGTAATAATATTTTGGCAGTGGTTTCTCCACTGCCATTTTTGTAATAACCGGTAAACAACCTAAAATGAACTATCAAGCATTATTCGAGCAAATTAAGAAAAAGAAGAGTTTCCTTTGTGTGGGTTTGGATAGTGATGTGAAGAAAATCCCTTCTCATCTTTTGAAAACTGAAGATCCTGTTTTTGAATTTAATAAAGCAATTGTTGATGCTACCGCAGAATTTACGGTAGCTTACAAGCCCAATATTGCATTTTATGAATGTTTGGGGGCTAAAGGATGGATTAGTCTTGAGAAGACAGCGAATTATATCAAAGAGAAATATCCCGAGGTATTTTTGATTGCTGATGCAAAAAGAGGTGATATTGGGAATACTTCTAAGATGTATGCAAGTGCTTTTCTGGAAAATATGCCTTTCGACTCAATTACGGTGGCTCCTTATATGGGCGAAGATTCAGTTACTCCATTTCTCGAGTACGATAATAAATGGGTAATTCTTTTGGCATTAACATCTAATAAAGGAGCTTTCGATTTGCAGTTTTTCGAGCAGAACAATCAGAGATTGTTTGAAAGGGTTCTTGAAAAATCTCAGGAATGGGGTACAAAAGAAAATATGATGTATGTGGTTGGAGCGACTAAAGCTGAAATGTTAGGAGATATTCGAAAAATTGCTCCAGATCATTTCTTATTGGTGCCAGGTGTCGGTGCTCAGGGCGGAAGCTTGCAAGAGGTTGCAAAATATGGAATGAATAGTGCTTGCGGACTATTAGTTAATTCTTCGCGAGGAATTATATTTGCTGATTCTTCTGAAAAATTTGCAGAGGTAGCTAAGGAGGAATCTAAAAAATTGCAAGAAGAAATGGAACAACTATTAAAAGAGAAATCTTTGATATAGATTCAAAATGAATATTGTAGATGGCGGTAATCAATGATTTACCGCCTTTTTTTATTGATAAACATAGGATTATTTACTAAATTCGATTTCTGATGATATAAAATTGATTCTATGAATGAAGATTTCTTGCAGTTCATCTGGAAACAGAATCTGTTTTCTAAAGCAAACCTTTTCTCTACAAAAGGAAATGCAATTGATATTCTTGATGTTGGAAAGCAAAATTTCGATGCCGGACCCGATTTTTTTGATGCAAGAATTAAGATTGATAATGTGCTCTGGGCAGGAAATGTTGAAATTCATCTGAAATCTTCACTCTGGTATTCTCATTCTCATGATGAGGATTCAGCGTATGATAATGTAATATTGCATGTTGTTTTGGAGGACGATTCATCTGTTGTCTTGGAAAATGAACGGGCGATTCCTTGTTTAGAAATGAGCTTCACTCCTGGCTTACTCGATAATTATAGGAACCTGATGTCATCCGTAAAGTGGATTCCCTGCTTTGATGAAATTAGCACAATCCAAAGTTTTTTCGTCCGAAATTGGTTAGACAGGATGCTTTTAGAACGTTTGGAACGAAAGTCGAATGAAATAAAAGATATTTTAGAGCAAAACAACAATTCTTGGGAGGAAACATTTTATCAGGTGTTAGCACGATATTTTGGAATGAAAGTGAATGCAGATCCCTTTCAACAATTAGCCAGATCCATTCCGATGAAGTTTTTGGCCCGACAAAAGAATTCTCTTCATCAGTTGGAAGCATTGTTGTTTGGTCAGTCCGGATTATTTGAAAAGTTTAATTGTGAGGATGAGTATCTCGACGGGTTGAAACTTGAATATGAATTCTTGGCTAATAAATATCAATTGAAACCATTGACTCCTGGACGATGGAAGTGGTTGCGCTTACGGCCATCAAATTTTCCAACAATACGAATTGCGCAATTTGCCTCCTTGGTGCATAATTCTCAGTCTTTATTTTCACAAATTCTTAGTGCTGATTCAATTGCGGAAGTTACGAATTTATTGAATTGTCAGGCGTCTGACTATTGGACAACTCATTATCAATTTGGATTGGAAACGAATGAAAAGTTAAAAGTTTTTGGGCAAAGTAGTATTGACGGTTTGATTATTAACTGTGTGGTGCCTGTTCTGTTTCTTTATGGAAGAATGAATGATTCTCAGAAATGGAAGGATCGGGCATGTGATATGCTGGAGGAATTACCGGCTGAGAAAAATTCAATAACCAAAAAATGGAAAGAGTGTGGTGTTGATGTGAAATCAGCTTATCATTCTCAAGCTTTACTTCAGTTAAAATCAAATTATTGCGATTCGTCTAATTGTTTGAAGTGTGAATTTGGAAATAGAATTATACGTAGTGTTAGTGCTGATTTATCTTTGTGAAAATATGATGGCTCCTTCGTGTATGTAAGGCTTTAATGATTATATTAGATTTTAATATTGCAGGAATGAATAAACAGAAAATTTGGGAGGAAAACATGCGTACATTAAGTATCGCAATGTCATTTCTTATATTGGCAATCATGCTTGGTACAGTTGGCTACATGTTTTTGAATAATGCCTACTCTTTTATTGATGCCTTGTATATGACTGTGATTACAATCACAACGGTCGGATTTACCGAAGTGCATCCAATGACAGATGCCGGGAAGCTTTTTACGATATTTCTAATTTTTGTCAGTTTTGGAATATTTGGTTATTTAGCTTCCGCAGTAACGCGATTTATATTAGATGGAGTTTTTCGTAGAAATTTAAAAGACTATAGGATTGTGAGAAGTATAGAAAAGTTAAGTGGACACGTTATTGTCTGTGGTTTTGGAAGAAATGGGAAGCAGGCGTGCATTGAATTAATTGCACATGGAGAGAAAGTTGTTGTTGTTGATTCTGTAGAAAGCTCTATCGATAGAATTCGTTTGATTCCTGAACTTTTGTTTGTACAGGGTGATGCGACTCAAGAGGACGTGTTGAATATGGCGAATATATCCTCTGCAAAAGCATTGATAACTGCTATCCCAAATGATGCGGAGAATGTATATGTTGTGCTTACTGCTCGAGAAATGAATTCGACAATTAAGATTATTTCTCGATCAGAGATGAGTCAATCCGATAATAAATTAAAAAGAGCAGGGGCTAATAATGTAATTATGCCCGATCGGTTAGGAGGTCAGCAAATGGCAAAACTAGTTGCGCAACCGGATATTGTTGAATTTTTGGATAATATTTTACTCCAATCTACAAAGGGAGTCAAATTAGAAGAAGTTAGTTGTAAAAGCCTAGCGAATTGCTTTGTTGGTAAATCCATTCGTGAGTTAAATGTAAGAGATAAATCAGGGGCTAATATAATAGGCTTGAAAGATGAAGGTGGGTCGTATGTGTATAATCCATCTCCTGAAATAGTTCTAGATAAATGTTTTCATCTATTTGTTCTTGGAAATAAGGAGCAAGTTTTCAATTTAAAGCAACTATTAATAAAGGGTATATAAGAGTATTTTTGCATTGCTGATATTATAAAATGAAATCATAAGCTTGTTGTGATTTTTTTTATTGCTGTAAATCAGCGTTTTGACTTTTTGTTTTATTTTTTTTTACAAAACGTTTGGAAGTGTGGACGTTCTTCTAGTATATTTGCATCCACTTTCAACGGAGAGTGGATTTATAAAATGGTTGTTTAGTAGTATTTTATAGGCAGTGGTAGGGTGGTCGTAGGAATCTTTTTATGATTGTATACACCTACTAAACTTCCAATTTTATTTTTTTTGAAATTTTTTTGCTTTGGGATTAGGATATGTTGATTTAAATCGATTATCTTTGCACCCGCTTTAAGAGTTAACGAACTCACTGAGCCACTAGGAAACAAAGGGTTTGAGAGTGAAATTAGCTTGAAAATAAAAGTAAAAAAAGATTTGCAGTTGTAGAATTTAATTGTCTATATTTGCACTCGCTTTTGGAGACAGTAACGACTGTCTTTTATAAGAAGATTATTTAGAACAGATCGCCTATGTTTCGGCAGAAAGTGATCGCCCAAGTTCTTTGAAAATATTGAAAACAACAAGTTAGGTAAATACAAGAATAAAACCTTGTCAATAAAAATTACGATAACTTCAATACATCCATGAGCAGAATTATAATAAAAGTTTTTTTACAACGAAGAGTTTGATCCTGGCTCAGGATGAACGCTAGCGACAGGCCTAACACATGCAAGTCGAGGGGTATAAGTAGCTTGCTACTTAGAGACCGGCGCACGGGTGAGTAACGCGTATGCAACCTACCTTTTACTGGGGAATAGCCCAAAGAAATTTGGATTAATACCGCATAATATATTTGAATCGCATGGTTTAAATATTAAATCTTCGGAGGTAAAAGATGGGCATGCGTAGCATTAGTTTGTTGGTGAGGTAACGGCTCACCAAGACTATGATGCTTAGGGGGTCTGAGAGGATAGTCCCCCACACTGGTACTGAGACACGGACCAGACTCCTACGGGAGGCAGCAGTGAGGAATATTGGTCAATGGGCGCAAGCCTGAACCAGCCATGTCGCGTGCAGGATGACGGCCCTATGGGTTGTAAACTGCTTTTTTACAGGAATAAACTTTGCTACGTGTAGTGAACTGAAGGTACTGTAAGAATAAGGATCGGCTAACTCCGTGCCAGCAGCCGCGGTAATACGGAGGATCCAAGCGTTATCCGGATTTATTGGGTTTAAAGGGTCCGTAGGCGGGCTTTTAAGTCAGTGGTGAAATCCCAGAGCTCAACTCTGGAACTGCCATTGATACTGAAAGTCTTGAATTTAGTTGAGGTGGGCGGAATACGTTATGTAGCGGTGAAATGCATAGATATAACGTAGAACACCGATTGCGAAGGCAGCTCACTAAACTAACATTGACGCTGATGGACGAAAGCGTGGGGAGCGAACAGGATTAGATACCCTGGTAGTCCACGCCGTAAACGATGATTACTCGTTGTGCACAATACACCGTGCGTGACTGAGCGAAAGCATTAAGTAATCCACCTGGGGAGTACGTTCGCAAGAATGAAACTCAAAGGAATTGACGGGGGCCCGCACAAGCGGAGGAACATGTGGTTTAATTCGATGATACGCGAGGAACCTTACCTGGACTTAAATGTAGATTGACCGGCTTAGAAATAGGTCTTCTCTTCGGAGCAATTTACAAGGTGCTGCATGGTTGTCGTCAGCTCGTGCCGTGAGGTGTCGGGTTAAGTCCCATAACGAGCGCAACCCCTATCGTTAGTTGCTAACAGGTTAAGCTGAGGACTCTAGCGAGACTGCCACCGTAAGGTGAGAGGAAGGTGGGGATGACGTCAAATCAGCACGGCCCTTACGTCCAGGGCTACACACGTGTTACAATGGCCAGTACAAAGGGCTGCTACCAGGTGACTGGATGCTAATCTCTAAAGCTGGTCTCAGTTCGGATCGGAGTCTGCAACTCGACTCCGTGAAGTTGGATTCGCTAGTAATCGTAGATCAGCAACGCTACGGTGAATACGTTCCCGGGCCTTGTACACACCGCCCGTCAAGCCATGGAAGCCGAGGGGACCTGAAGTACGTAACCGCAAGGAGCGTCCTAGGGTAAAATTGGTAACTGGGGCTAAGTCGTAACAAGGTAGCCGTACCGGAAGGTGTGGCTGGAACACCTCCTTTCTAGAGATTGGAAGTATTGTATATAGATATTGTAATTCAGATAATGGTTTTATCTGTATTTCCTAACTGACTGTTTTCATTAATTTATTTATACCATAACCCATAGCGTTAGGGTGTTTTCACCGCTAAGCTGATAGGTATTTAGTCCTGTAGCTCAGTTGGTTAGAGCACTACACTGATAATGTAGGGGTCCGCAGTTCAAATCTGCGCAGGACTACTATTTAATTGGTAATTATAAATTAATAATTGGTAATATTTTATTATTAATTGTTAATTATTCATTATTAATTGAAGTGAAACGATATGGGGGATTAGCTCAGTTGGCTAGAGCGCCTGCCTTGCACGCAGGAGGTCATCGGTTCGACTCCGATATTCTCCACACAAATACTATGGTGTATTTAAAGTTCTTTGACATATTGAAACAAAATTAAAGTAGAAGTAACAAGTAAAGAGACATAGATGAATTTCGGTAACGAGATTTATTTTTGTTAACACAATAAGAAGTAATTAAGAGCGTATGGCGGATGCCTTGGCTCTCAGAGGCGATGAAGGACGTGATAAGCTGCGATAAGTCATGGAGAGGTGCAAATAACCTTTGACCCGTGAATTTCCGAATGGGGCAACCCATCTATTTATAGATATCCCGCAAGGGAAGCAAACCCGGAGAACTGAAACATCTAAGTACCCGGAGGAGAAGAAAACAAAAGTGATTCCCCTAGTAGTGGCGATCGAACGGGGATCAGCCCAAACCTATATTGTTTCGGCAATGTAGGGGTTGTAGGACTGCGATATGAGAAGTGGCGTGAAGTGGAATTGTTTGGAAAGACAAATCACAGAGGGTGATAATCCCGTACACGAAAGCAAAATGAATCTAGCAGTATCCTGAGTAGCGCGGAACACGAGAAATTCTGTGTGAATCTGCCGGGACCATCCGGTAAGGCTAAATACTCCTGAGAGACCGATAGTGAACAAGTACCGTGAGGGAAAGGTGAAAAGCACCTCGAATAGAGGAGTGAAATAGTACCTGAAACCATACGCTTACAAGCGGTCGGAGCACTTTAGGGTGTGACGGCGTGCCTTTTGCATAATGAGCCTACGAGTTACTCCTCACTAGCGAGATTAAGCACTTCAGGTGCGTAGTCGAAGCGAAAGCGAGTCTGAATAGGGCGTAAAGTTAGTGGGGGTAGACGCGAAACTTGGTGATCTACCCATGGTCAGGCTGAAGCTCTGTTAATCCAGAGTGGAGGGCCCAACCCGTTGACGTTGAAAAGTCTTGGGATGAACTGTGGGTAGGGGTGAAAGGCCAATCAAACTGAGAAATAGCTCGTACTCCCCGAAATGCATTTAGGTGCAGCGTCAGAGTCGAGAGTTATAGAGGTAGAGCTACTGATTGGATGCGAGGGCTTCACCGCCTATCAAATCCAGACAAACTCCGAATGCTATAACTTATATCTGGCAGTGAGCCCATGGGTGCTAAGGTCCATGGACGAGAGGGAAAGAACCCAGACCATCAGCTAAGGTCCCCAAATGTATGTTAAGTTGAACTAACGAGGTGAGATTGCATTGACAGCTAGGATGTTGGCTTGGAAGCAGCC
This sequence comes from Labilibaculum antarcticum, assembly GCF_002356295.1. Taxonomy (NCBI): domain Bacteria; kingdom Pseudomonadati; phylum Bacteroidota; class Bacteroidia; order Marinilabiliales; family Marinifilaceae; genus Labilibaculum; species Labilibaculum antarcticum. The sequence continues at coordinate 2,824,107 of NZ_AP018042.1, forward strand.
ATTCATTTAAAGAGTGCGTAACAGCTCACTAGTCGAGCGATCTTGCATGGATGATAATCGGGCATAAAACATACTACCGAAGCTATGGATTTAGAATTTATTCTAACTGGTAGGGGAGCATTCTAGCGGCGCAGAAGCAGTGTGGTAATGCATTGTGGAGCTTCTAGAAAAGCAAATGTAGGCATAAGTAACGATAATGCGGGTGAGAAACCCGCACGCCAATAGACTAAGGTTTCCTGATCAACGCTAATCGGATCAGGGTTAGTCGGGACCTAAGGGGTAGCCGAAGGGCGAACTCGATGGACAACAGGTTAATATTCCTGTACCGGCGCCAACTGCGATGGGGTGACGAAGAGATGAAAGCACCGCGAACTGACGGAATAGTTCGTTGAAGACCGTACGTGATGAGAGATGTAGGCAAATCCGCATCTTGAGCTGAAAGTCGATAGTACTGCAATGCTACGGCAGCGCAGATAGTGTGCCTAATTTTACTTCCAAGAAAAACCTCTAAGCTTCAGGTTGGTGCTGCTCGTACCTCAAACCGACACAGGTAGTCAAGTAGAGTATACTAAGGCGCTCGAGTGATTCATGGCTAAGGAACTCGGCAAAATAGTCCTGTAACTTCGGGAGAAAGGACGCTCTCAGCGATGAGAGCCGCAGTGAAATGGCCCAGGCGACTGTTTATCAAAAACACATGGCTTTGCAAAAACGAAAGTTGAAGTATAAGGCCTGACACCTGCCCGGTGCTGGAAGGTTAAGTGGAGATGTTAGTTTCGGCGAAGCATTGAAATGAAGCCCCAGTAAACGGCGGCCGTAACTATAACGGTCCTAAGGTAGCGAAATTCCTTGTCGGGTAAGTTCCGACCTGCACGAATGGTGTAACGATCTGGGCACTGTCTCAGCCATGAGCTCGGTGAAATTGTAGTATCGGTGAAGATGCCGATTACCCGCAACGGGACGGAAAGACCCCGTGCACCTTTACTGCAGCTTCACATTGATTTTGGGTAAGTAATGTGTAGGATAGGACGGAGACTACGAAGCGGCCTCGCTAGGGGTTGTGGAGTCAACCTTGAAATACGTCCCTTTGCTTATCTGGAGTCTAACGTCTAACGACGGACAGTGTGTGGTGGGTAGTTTGACTGGGGTGGTCGCCTCCAAAAGAGTAACGGAGGCTTCTAAAGGTACCCTCAACACGTTTGGTAATCGTGTGTAGAGTGCAATGGCACAAGGGTGCTTGACTGTGAGACAGACAAGTCGATCAGGTACGAAAGTAGAGCATAGTGATCCGGTGGTTCCGTATGGAAGGGCCATCGCTCAAAGGATAAAAGGTACGCCGGGGATAACAGGCTGATCGCTCCCAAGAGCTCATATCGACGGAGCGGTTTGGCACCTCGATGTCGGCTCGTCACATCCTGGGGCTGGAGAAGGTCCCAAGGGTTGGGCTGTTCGCCCATTAAAGTGGCACGCGAGCTGGGTTCAGAACGTCGTGAGACAGTTCGGTCCCTATCTGTTGTGGGCGTTGGAAATTTGAGAGGATCTGACTCTAGTACGAGAGGACCGGGTTGGACGAACCTCTAGTGCATCTGTTGTGGCGCCAGCTGCATTGCAGAGTAGCTACGTTCGGAAGGGATAAGTGCTGAAAGCATCTAAGCACGAAGCCTACCTCAAGATGAGATTTCCTTTAAGGGTCGTTGGAGACTACGACGTTGATAGGTTGCAGGTGTAAAGGTGGTGACACCAAAGCCGAGCAATACTAATTACCCTAATACTTCTGAGTGCGGGGTTCATCATTGAATCTTTTCAATGTTATTTTTGCTTTAATTTTTCGATATGTCTATGATATTATCTTGAGGGCTATGGTCCAATATAGATTAATGATTTTAGGTGTCTATTGCATCGGGGTTCCACCTCTTCCCATTCCGAACAGAGAAGTTAAGCCCGATTGCGCCGATGGTACTGCCGACTGGTGGGAGAGTAGGTCGACGCCAACTTTTAAAGAGTCTTATTCCAACTAGGAGTAAGACTCTTTTTTTGTGCACTAAAGTGTCTTAGGATAATGACGCAATTCTTAATAATGAGTGAGTCGTGCATTAAGATCTTGTAATATTTAATGGGTGTATATTTAGCAAGCGTGTGAAAGAGTATTAATTGGAAATTTAAGTTGGAGTCCGATGATATGACAGCTTTATTCGTTTTTATCATCCACGATGGCATAGTTGAAATCTGTATTAATTTCGTTGGGCAAGTCCTTCTCATTAATACGATCCATGATGGTTATATCTTTTGAATTCATAGGTAACCTTTTCAAAAACATCTTCAATTTGTTTTTATTTTTTTCGGGATCTGATTATTGTATCGTTGGTAGTAACCTGTATGTCAACATTAATTGAAGAGTCAAGCTTGTTTTGGGGATGCCAAAATTTAATTCTTTGAGTTTTTGCGTTAGTACCAGATACAATAACTTGTGTATCTGAATTAATTACAGAATGTTGATTTCCAGTTAGTTTTTTGGTGGTCTTAATTTGAATATGATGATTTTTTTATCAATAAATTCCTTGATCTCATGAATTTCAATATTCCCTAATTTTGTACTATCAATTGAATAAAGACCTTCATCGATTAGAAAAACAGACTCTTCTTTTTCAAGATTCGTAACAATCTTGTGTAAGACTTTATTGAAATTTGAGTCGAAAGACTGCTTCTTAATTTGAATAGCGTTTTTAATCCATAGAATTTGAACGCCAATAATTCCAATCAATGAAATTGACATTCGGATTATTAAACTGGTGATTATTTTTCTGCTCACTGAATTGTTTCTATTGCTATCTGAAGATACAATTCAAATATACAAAGAGCAAGGTTTGTAGTTAGTTAATGTCTCCTTAATAAGTCTTAAGGAAAAGTTAAAGCATAAAAAAGGACTATAAAAGTCCCATTTCCTTTACTCTCATTAAATCTTCAGGAGTGTCTATACCTATTGATTCATGTTCTGTTATTTCGGTTTGTATCCAGTACCCATTCTCGAGCCAACGCAATTGTTCTAAAGATTCTGATAATTCTAAATCACCTTGCTCTAGTTGAGTGATCCTCATTAAAGTATCGAATCGATAGGCATACATTCCAATATGTTTAAAGAATGAGTTTTTATTTATCCACTTCTCCTGATTTTCAGCTCGTACAAAAGGAATTGGTGACCGGCTGAAATACAAGGCGCGATTATCTTTAGCGGTTACTACCTTTACTTTATTGGGATCAAAAATCTCATCAGAATTGGTAATTTTCTTTATTAATGTGGCAATTTCTGTAGATGGATTGTTAAAACACGATTTTAATGAATTAATTTGTTCTGGTTGAATAAAAGGCTCATCACCTTGAATATTAATCACCACATCGAAATCAATCGTTAATTTTTGAGTGATCAATTTAGCAGCTTCAGCAATACGATCGGTACCACTTTGATGATTTGGAGAGGTCATGATTACCTTTCCTCCGAAGCTTTTTACAGCTTCTTCAATCCTTTTATCATCGGTGGCTACATAAACATGCTCAAGCGCTTTAAGAGCTTGTTCGTATACTTTTTGAATCATTGGTTTGCCGTTAATATCGGCTAAAGGTTTACCTGGGAACCTTGTGGATGCGTATCGTGCTGGTATAACTCCTAAGAATTTCATTTTTGTTTTCTTTTGCGCTTATTAATTTAAAGGCAAAGTAAACAAAAATTCAGAACCTTCTCCCAATTTGCTAGTCGCGATTATTTCACCACCATGACAAGTCACAATTTTCTTAGCTATGGCTAATCCTAAACCAGTACTGGTTTCGTTTGCTGTTGTTTTAGCACTGGTTGTTCCAAATTCTGTAAATAATTTTTTCACTTCTTCTTCCGGAATGCCTACGCCTTCATCACTCACCGAAATTTTTATAGTGGACATATTTTTAATAATGCTTACAGAAACTGTCGTTTGAGGATTGGAATATTTAATTGCGTTGCTTAATAGATTGTGCAAAACTTGCTCTATCTTATTTTTATCAATGGAAATTAAACCTATAGCATCATTTGAACGGAAATTGATTTTAATATTCTTTTTCTTCGCGAATATCTGGTTGATTTTTATTGTATTTATTACAAGGGTTTTAATGTCTTGCTCCTGTTTATCCAATTCAAGTTTTCCCAATTCAATTTTTGAAATATCTAATAATTCATTAATTAGATTTAATGAAAATTGACTACTATCTTTAATTAATTGTAGAAATTCAATTTTATCGTCATCAGAGAAATCATTATAAGAATCTAGAATTAAAGTAGAAAAGGACTGAATAGCTCCAATCGGATTTCTAAGATCGTGAGCCGCAATTCCTAAAAATTTTGATTTTTGTTCGTTAAGAATCTGTAGTGTATTGTTTTGCTCTTCAAGCTTTTTCTTATGTGATTCCAATTCAGTATGATCATCAACAATTACTAAAATGTACTCTTTGCCATAGTATTGAATATACCTTGTTGAATACAAAAAATGTTTGGTTTGTTTTTGTATGTCAGAATAGAAATCTCTGGATAGTTTTCTTTTGTTAGTAGGGACTTTTTCAGACATGGTTTGTAAAATGTCTTTTTTGAGGATGCAATTTAGGCAATGAGAAGTTTCTCCGCACAATGCATTTTCTTCAACGGCGAACTTACAACCTAAAGCATTGCCGCATAAATTTCCAATAATGGTTTCTTCCCGTTTTTGAAAGAGCAGTGAAAAAGATTCATTCATATTCTCAACACGCGCATTCTTATCCAAAATAAATAAGGCTGATGTAATATTATCGAATAAAATATTTAAGAATTCATTTGATTCTTTGAGGTTTTTGAGATTGATTGACATCGGTCTTTATGTTTTAAAACTGTACACTTACTTGGGTTTTTACGGAATTTTTATTGAAAGGATACTTAAAATTAACAATCTTTAATGATAATAATTAGGCAGAATAGCCTACTAAATCTAAAAAGTAGTAATTTTGTCAGGTAGCATGATAAAATTTCATGTTTTGCACTTAGGTAACAAGCAAATTAGATTTTTTTTTGATGGATATACAAACAGTAAAGCATCGTTTTTCGATTATCGGGAATACATATTCTTTAAATAGATCACTTGATATTGCTATTCAAGTCGCTCCTACTGATTTATCGGTTTTAATATCTGGAGAGAGTGGGACAGGAAAAGAAGTCTTTCCCCAAATAATACACCAGTTTAGTTCAAGAAAACATTCTCCTTATATTGCTGTGAATTGCGGTGCTATTCCTGAAGGAACAATTGATTCGGAATTATTTGGGCACGAAAAAGGTGCATTCACAGGAGCTTTGTCCGATCGAAAAGGATATTTTGAGGTTGCTAATAACGGAACTATTTTTTTGGACGAGGTAGGAGAACTCCCCTTATCAACGCAAGTTAGATTGTTACGTGTTTTAGAAACCGGAGAATTTATTAAGGTTGGTTCATCAAAGGTTTTAAAATCGGATGTTAGAGTCGTTGCGGCAACAAATATAAAAATACCAAAAGCGGTAAAAGAAGGTAGGTTTCGTGAGGATTTGTATTACCGTTTGAATACTGTACCCATTACCATGCCTCCTTTACGGGAACGACAAGAGGATATTTATTTGCTCTTTAGAAAATTTGCACAGGATTTTGCTGAGAAATATAGAATGCCACCTTTACGACTTGATTCTGGTGCTCAACAGCTCCTTAGATCTTACCGTTGGCCAGGGAATATTCGACAGTTAAAAAATATAACAGAGCAGGTTTCCATTATTGAAAAAGAAAGGCAAATTGGAGCTGATATACTTAAGGGATATCTTCCTCTGAATGATGAGCAGATGCTGCCAGCTATTTATACAGATACCTCTAAAAAGGATCAGGCATTTTCATCGGAACGGGAAATTCTATATAAGGTTCTTTTTGATATGAAACGGGACATGACTGATTTGAAAAAATTGGTGTTTGAGCTCATGCAAACCAGTGGTGACTCATCTTCTTTACAAAAGGATAATGCGAAGCTGATTCGGAAATTATATGAGGATCAGGAAATGGATGTTTTTCACCATCAAGCTTCACCGCAAGCAACTCCCAATGTTTCTTCTCCTAAAGATTCGAAAATTCAAGATACTGAGGAATTTGTAGAAGAATCTTTATCACTTGAAGATAAGGAGGTTGAATTGATCCGGAAGGCCTTGGATAAGCACAATGGAAAGCGTAAGTATGCAGCACAGGATTTAGGAATATCCGAGCGTACTTTGTATCGTAAAATCAAAGAATACGATATCAACTAATATTCACAATTTATTGTTATTTTTATTCTCAATATATGAATTTAATTAAAGTCTTGTTTTTAAGTTTTTGCGTAACCTTTGTGGTAACGGCATGTAAGGTTTCCTATTCATTTACAGGAGGAACACTTTCAGATGATGTGAAAACTTTTTCCGTTCAATTTTTCCCTAATAGGGCACTTTTGGTTAATCCCAATTTGAGTAATCAGTTTACAGAAGCACTAAAAGAGAAATTTCGTGGGCAAACTGCCTTGGATGAGATAGTGGATGGAGAAGGTCATTTGAACTTTGAGGGTGAAATAACCGGATATAGAACCCAAGCTTTGGATGTTACTGCAAATGATATATCTGCAACCAATCGCTTAACAGTAACAATAAAAGTACGGTTTATAAATGAATTAGAACCGGATAATGATTTTGACAAGAGTTTTACAGCTTTTAGAGATTTTGATAGTACCCAGCAGTTGAGTGATGTGGAAGAAGGTTTGGTGGAAGAAATTTTAGAAGACATTATTGATGATATATATAACGCAGCCGTTGTAAACTGGTAAAAAATGGATGGAAGTTTATTACAAGATTGGATAAGAAATTCTGGTAAAATGGATCGAGACAGTCATCGGGAATTAAAAAGCCTGATTGACCAATATCCTTATTTCCAGACAGCTCATTTGCTCTTGTTAAAAAACTTGCATGATAATCAGAGTATTCGGTTTAAGGAAGAATTGAGAAATTCGGCTTTGTACATTCCAGATCGGCGTCATTTATTTTTATTGATACAAGATCAGATTAAGATTCAATCCAGATCGGAAAGCTCAGAAAAGATAGTTGCTGTATCGGAAAAGCCAGAGTCGGTTTTACAGGAGAAACTAGATGATGTTCAAGTAAAAGAAGTAGAGAAAATTACTGACCTTCCTGCAGAGGAAAAACAGCTTGTGTCTGAAATAGCACATGCAGAATCAGATGAATTGATTGATTTATTTGATGAGTCAGAACTTGTAAATTCGGATTTTTCTCAGGAAGATAGAAGTACTGATAAACTTGAGGTTGTACAAGCCGCGAATGATGAAATACTAGAGTTTGCAGATGCTGAAGATAAGAAAGAGGAGTCTGCAGAGCAAGAGGAAATTAAAGAGGCATTGAGCGACTCAGAATTGTTGGTAGCAGCAACGGAAGTTTATCATATAGGTTTTGGAGGCAATTTGTACACTTTGACAGATGAACCTAAAAAAGAGGAAGAGTTATCAGACAAAAGGGAAAATCATACTTTTACTGATTGGATGACTGTAGTTGATACGAATACTAAGTCTGAGGAAATAGATGATAATTTGAATCCTGAAAAGGGAAAAGTGAAAAAAGGAAATAATCTTATTGATAATTTCATTCAAAATGAACCAAGAATCAATAGAAGTATTAAAGTTGTTGAGAAACAAGAAGATATTTCATTGGGGAGTTTAGAGGATAAAGATGGCTTTATTAGTGAAACTTTGGCCACTATATACGTGAAACAGAAACTATTTGATAAAGCGATTGCGGTTTATGACAAATTAGTGTTGAAAAATCCCGAAAAAAACCTTTACTTTGCGGGTCAGATTGAAAGAATAAAAAAATTAAAAAACAGTAAATAGATAAGTATGTATACCTTTGTAATTGTATTGACCCTTATTGTTTGTGCGCTTTTAGTGTTAATTGTATTAGTGCAGAACTCAAAAGGAGGTGGATTAGCGTCTAATTTTTCATCCTCGAACCAAATCATGGGAGTTAAGAAAACAACTGATTTTCTTGAGAAAGCAACTTGGTTTTTAGCAGGAAGTTTATTATTTCTATGTCTTGCAGCAGCAGGGACTATTAATCGTGGTGAAGTAGAAGGTCAGAAATCACAAATTGAGCAGCAGTTGCAGGAAACTGAAACGGCTCCTGAGGTTCCTGCTTTCCCAACAGAAGCTCCTTCTACAGAAAAGGATACAGCAAAATAAGAAAAGAAAAATATCTTTGATATAAAAAAAATGTCAGTATGTCATATCATACTGACATTTTTTTGTATGTGGTCATCTATCTATTCGTTAGTGTATTTATGTAGTCTTTAATGAGATATTGCCAACTGTGTTATTCATTTTTTATTGATAATTTGAAAATTGAGTCGGATCTCGGAAATAATGTCAATGAATTCCCTTTGGCATGGATTGTGAAGATAAGAAATGGTACTTTGTAAATTAATAACTTTAAATATTTTGAAAATGGCAGACTTAAAAGGTAGAATTCTTGCTGGTAAAATTTTGGTTGAAGCTATAGAAGCTGAAGAAAAAACTGCAAGTGGTATCATTATTCCGGATGCTGCAAAAGAGAAACCAATGCAAGGTAAAGTTGTATTGGTGGGTTCTGATAAAAAAGATGAGCCCATGGAATTAAAAATCGGTGATACGGTTTTTTATGGCAAATATTCAGGAACAGAATTGGTGATTGATGGGGATGATTATCTTTTAATGTCTCAGTTAGATGTTTTGTATATTGCATAATTAACTACACGAAATTTCAAAATTAAGTAAGATATGGCTAAAGAAATAAAATTTAATATAGAAGCTCGTGACCTTTTAAAAAAAGGTGTTGATGAGTTGGCAAATGCAGTAAAAGTAACTTTAGGACCTAGTGGTAGAAATGTTGTTATTGATCGCAAGTTTGGTGCTCCTCAGATTACTAAAGATGGTGTTACTGTTGCAAAGGAAATCGAATTGGCTGATTCCGGAGCAAATATGGGAGCTCAGATGGTTAAGGAAGTGGCTTCGAAAACTGGTGATGATGCTGGTGACGGAACTACCACTGCTACTGTTTTAGCACAATCTATCGTAAATGTTGGATTGAAAAATGTAACTGCAGGTGCTAATCCAATGGATTTAAAACGCGGTATTGATATTGCTGTTGCCGCTGTTGTTGCTAACATTAGAGAGCAAGCTCAGGCTGTTGGGGATAACTTCGATAAGATTAAGCAAGTTGCTAAAATCGCTGCAAATAATGATGAGACTATTGGTGCACTGATTGCTCAGGCGATGGAAAAAGTGAAAAAAGAAGGTGTTATTACGGTCGAAGAAGCAAAAGGAACAGAAACTTACGTGAAAGTGGTTGAAGGGATGCAGTTTGACAGAGGATACATCTCTCCGTATTTCATTACTGATCCTGAAAAAATGGAAGCTGATCTTGAGAATCCATATATCTTATTGTACGATAAGAAAATTTCTACAATGAAAGATTTGATGCCGGTTCTTGAACCAGTTGCTCAGACAGGTCGTCCGCTGATGATTATTGCTGAAGACATAGATGGCGAAGCATTAGCTACTTTGGTTGTGAATCGTTTAAGAGGTTCATTAAAAGTTGCGGCTGTTAAAGCTCCGGGCTTTGGTGACAGAAGAAAAGAAATGTTGGAAGATATTGCGATTCTTACTGGCGGGGTTGTTATTTCTGAAGAAAAGGGAATGAAATTGGATCAAGTAACTATAGAGATGCTTGGTCAATCAGAAAAAATTACCATTGATAAAGAAACTACAACTATTGTAAATGGTAATGGAGAAAAAGAGGGTATCCTTGGCCGTGTTTCTCAAATCAAAACTTTAATCGAGAATTCAACTTCTGATTACGACAAAGAAAAACTTCAGGAAAGATTAGCCAAATTGGCTGGTGGTGTAGCTGTACTTTATGTTGGTGCTGCTTCTGAAGTTGAGATGAAAGAGAAAAAAGATCGTGTAGACGATGCATTGAGTGCTACTCGTGCGGCTGTTGAAGAAGGAATTGTTCCTGGAGGTGGTGTAGCGTACATTCGAGCAATTTCTGCTTTGGAAAACCTTAAAGGTGATAACGAAGACGAAACAACAGGTATCGAAATTATAAAGCGTGCCATTGAAGAGCCATTGCGTCAGATTGTTCTTAATGCTGGTGGCGAAGGTGCTGTAGTGGTTGATAAGGTGAGAGCCGGCAAAGGCGATTTCGGTTACAATGCTCGTGTTGGAGAATATCAGAATTTATTCGAAACAGGTGTAATTGATCCTGCTAAAGTTGCTCGTGTAGCTCTTGAAAATGCAGCTTCAATTGCTGGAATGTTCTTAACTACCGAATGTGTTTTAATTGATATTAAGGAAGAAGCTCCTGCTATGCCAATGGGTGGCGGAATGGGCGGAGGAATGCCTGGAATGATGTAAAATAATCATATCATATTTTTAAAAAGGCGGCCAAGTGGCCGCCTTTTTTAATTTTTACAATTTTAGTATTTAGAAACTGATTCTTACTTAGAGAAAGAAGGTAAGAAGATATTGAAAAGAGATCTTGCCGGAACGATAGAGGCATTAGGGAGGGCTACCGGTCCTCATTTACCTTTTGAGCTTAAAAGAGACGGGAAGCTTGTTGATCCGAGGGATTTTTTTCAACAAGAGTTATCCGTTTTAAAAAAAAATAGAAAAAAGGGGATCGTATGATCTACTTATCTTTTACTCTTTTCAATTTTTTCCATAATGACTTCTTGTACTGGTCGATTTTCAATTTTTGAATCCAGCCATGAAATAATATCCAGATATAGAAATGCTCTCTTTTCAAATGGATCATTAACCCATTTTTGCAAATCAACTCTCGATTTTTTCAATTCATCTTTTAATTGATCCGGACTAATCGAGCTTAGTTTTCTTAGGAAACGGAGGATGTATTTTTGCACTTCCTGTAAATCTTCCATTTTAGCCAGAAAGCGATAGGTCGACCGAATTTGGTATTCCAAGAGTTCTGTATTCTCCAACTCGTAGTGGCTAATCAGATTTAGTATTCTGCCAAAGCAGTGAATGTCACCACGAAGCGTGGTGTCTCTTACGTCGGAAATCCGATTCAAATATTTAATTGCCTCCTTGTATTGACCATTGCCGAAGTACAAACAAGCAATTTTATAGTAGAAAACCAAAGCGCGGTGATTGTCCATTCCAAATTTATTCTCTTCAAGAAAACTTTCAATCTTTGGAATTAAATGTATTCCTTTATTAAATGTTCCATCCATAAAATGCCTGTTTATTCTATGCATGTACAGAAACATATGTAAAAGTATATTTAAATTCGAATTGTGATTGAATTGCTCTTCATTCTCCAATTTTCGCAATAAGTGCAGATTCGTTTTAAATTTAGTTACATGATTCGTATAGAACAGAGCTACCAATACGTTGTTAAGTCCTTTCAGATACAAATCAGTATGGATGTGAATCATTTCTGGATTGGTTTGGAAGAGGTCAACCCATTTTTGTGCATACTTGTAGCACATTAAGAAATCCTGAACGATCAAATAGTACCAAACGTAGGATTGAAACAGGTACAATTTTTCGAAGAAACTTAAAGTTTGAATATCATATGGATACAGATTGGTGTTGAAAAATTCTTTCACCATCAATAGATCTTTCTCATTTCGCACATATCCTACTTTAAGATATAAACCATAAAGTCGAATCGACATGTTCGAGAAAAATACCACCCCATCCATTATCTTACTTATTTCGGTTGCTTCCTTGGTAATTTCCTCAGCTCTGTTTTCAATACTTTTAGTAACGTATTGTGATTCTATTAACTTCTCGAATTGTACGATTTCAAATATCAGAATATTCTTCTTGTTTTTCCAAGCCAATGCTTTTGTTTTATCAAGTATTCTTAAGCTTTGCTGATACAATCCTTTGTTATACAGGACTTTCGCATGATCAATTTGCTCACGAATACTGATGCTGATATCATGATTGATCTGAGTTAATCTTAAACTTGTAAGTAATTGCTTGTACAAGTGGGCTTTTAAATTCGGAAGCTGAGATTGTTTAATATCTTTTGCTTTTTTTAAAATAATGGCCTCATGGTATTCATCCATTTTGTCCAAAACATCGAAGAGTTGTAAGAATTTAGTTTCCTTTTCGCTGCTAATTCTATTCGCATACAACTTAAAATTTCGCTTTTCAGATTTCGAAATCGATTTAATCAATTGAAACAGAGGGTCTATTTGTTGCTTAGGCATTGTACAGGATGTGTGAGTTAACTACTTGGTAAACAGTATCGGTTTTAGTTTTCATTTTGCTTGAACTTCGTAGTTTGTGTCAAAAAACGATTTTCGTAAACTCAATTTATGAGTTACATTTGAATCATCAAATCAGGAGAATGATTCAATAAAATAATCTTGAAACGGAATATGAATACAACAAATCTGTTATCAAAATTAACAAAATCTGAGAAACTAGAAACAGTTATCGGATTAAATCAAGCTCTTGAATGTATTGGAGTCGATCAAATTAACAAAGATCTTAGCCGAAATCAGGCTATTGAAATTGGAAATGTGATTGTTGATAAATTTGCAGGTGTAATGAATTTGACTAAATTGGTTGAATCTATTAAAGAAATGGTTTCGGTTGAAGAATTGGAAGCATTTAAAAATGAAATATCCGGTAAGTTAAACTCTGTTGCAATGAGTGCAACAAAAGCTCCAATTTATCAGAAACGTTTAACGACCTTGAAAAGTAGTTTTGAGGAAGTTTCTGGTGACAACGTACTTTGAAAAACCATTTGTAGTTGTTAATTCAATTGCAATTTTTTAGAGAGTTAGTGACACTATCCCCCTTGTGTTATTAATGATCTAACTATTAACCAAACATGAAGAATACTAAGTTGTGATGGTTTTGTAAGGAAATGAACGATTTCTTTTTGGCTTGTTAGTAAATATTTACGAATGATCCAATCCGTTAGAATTAGTAGTTTAAAAGTAAGTTAGGTGTGATTATACTTTTTTTGAGAAACATTTCATACTTAATCGGATCTCTTAGATTCTTCTTGTTATTATTTAGACCATCTTTTTGATTATGTTTTAATATTTAGTTGTGATAACCGGACAGGATTCTTCCTCTCCGGTTTTTTTATGGGATGTATTGAGAAATTGTGTCCTTCTAAATTGTGATTTTAAAATACAAACGGATCGAAGTTGGTACTGTTTCGGTATAGATACTGATTGAATTGATTTGATCTAAAGGTATTTTCTCGTAAGATTCGTAAGTGATGTTGTTACGGTCAAGAATATTATGAAATAACACACCAACTTCACATTTTGTCTTTTTAGGATTGAACTTGTAAATAAGTGCTGCATCGAGTCTTGTATAATCTGGTTCTGCTACAATTTTATTTTGGCTGGAATAAATTGGAAAGCCTGAACCATATATATAACTAGCAGAGATATAAAATGGGGTAAGAGATAATAATCCCGCTGTTTTTATTTCATGACGCTGATCGTGCAACGCTCTTCTATATTCGTTAGTATTGAAATAATCAAAATTCTCGAGAGTTTTGCTGAGTGTGTATGAAACCCATAAGGTATGATCACCAATGTCTTTTTTTGCAAAAATATCTAAGCCATAACTTTTACTTTTTCCCAAAGATATATTTCCTTCGTTTCGATATTTGTAATATCGTGTATGCCCGTCGGTTTTTTTGTAATAGCCTTCAACACTAAACGTGAATCCATTGTTGTTGTAGGATCCTCCTGCAACATGATGAACCGATTCCAATACCGGAATGTCTTTTTCATCGGCACCCACCCAGATGTATCGAAAATCACCATTTTCACTTATCACGGAACTTTTGGTTATAAATTGTTTGTACAAACCCCATGCGCCATTTATGTTAATGTTTTCAGAAAGTTTCAGACTAAGAGAAATTCGTGGTTCCCAGTAAACTTTATTGATATTGATTGGATAATTGGCAAGGAATCCGGCTTTTATGGAAATGCCATTACTGATATTTAAATTGTTTTGAAAATAGCCGCCAATTCTGTCTGCTCTTGATTTTATATGCAGGATATTGATATCTAGTGAGTCTTCCATTAAATTGACTTCATTGTTGATGTAATTAATTCCGGTCTCGAAATTTTGATCTTCAGCAAAAACAAATGAATTTTTAAGTGTTGCTCTGTATTCTAAAATGCTGTTTTTGGATTTGTCATCTCTTCTGAAAAATTCTTCGTTGGTATTAATTCTGGTTATAGACACCACATCGCTGGTTTTGGTATCTAACTCAGATCGGGAAACAGATAGCGAGCTGGTATTTCCATTTCTCCATACTTTTCCGTAGTTAATGGAACCTCCAAATTGATTATTGCCTTCAAATTTGTGTTTTTTCGCATTTGTATACGATTCTGTTGTGATATCGTACGAATACCGATCTTCTCCGGTCATCAGGCTTAGTGACAAATTATCTCCGTTCTCCCAATTGCTTGTAAATTTAAAGTTGATATCATGAAATTTATAATCCGGAGCTACATCTAAATCACCGAAAGAGGAAGCATTATTTCCCGATAGTAAGGCTTGTCCTAAGCCTTGTCCCTGAAGATTTGCGTTTGATGCAGCATACTTTATCCGTTCATCTTTAAAAAGGTTGTAATAGGTTTGCCGAAAAGCCAACAGTACAGATGACCGTTTTCCGATAGGTTGTTCGTAGGAACCACTTGCCGTGATATTATTTAAGGTTAGATTTAGAGTAGGTTTAAGGCGGCTGCCGTTTTTGCCGGTAATGTGCACAATTCCACCAACCCGATCGCCGTAGCGTGCATCGAAACCACCTTTTAAAACCTCAATATTTTTTACAACCAAAGGATTAACCGCACCAATATCTTCATAAACATTTTTTAGTCCCCAAAGGGTTATGTTATCGAATAATACCTGACTTTCGCCTTCGTACGATCCCCAAATAATCAGGTCGTTTTTTTGTTCTCCCGCAGCTAGAATTCCTGGTTGTAATCGAAGCAATTCAAAAACAGAATTGTCGTTATTGGTTGGAAGAAAACCTGCTATTTTATGGTTTAATTTTAAGTTTCCTGCCTGATTGCCCATTTTAATAAATGTCTGAACAATTTTATCTGTAACTGTAATTTCGGGTAAATCGGTACTCGCTGCGGTAAGTAAAATGTTTTGGTTTGGACCTTGATTCACAAGTGTGTCGTGAATAAAGTACCCTAAATAGGAAGCTAAAATTCGAAATGTACTGTCTGTTTCCGAAGTAAATGAAAAATTTCCCCGTTCATCGGTAGCCATGGGTGAATCGTTAATGGTTAGATGAGAAAAAGGAAGAGGCTCCAAGCTTTCTATATCGAGAATTTGTCCGAAAATACGATATTGAGTAATTTTCTCTTCAGGGTAAATTAAAAATACCTCATTCGATTTTTGATAATTAAGAGGAAGCTTTCGCAGAAGAAAGTCTATTGTTTTATCTTTTGAAGAAAAAGACTTGTCTATACTTACCGTATAGTTGGCAAGTAGATCATTGTTAAAAGAAAGTTGAAAATCATACTTATCCCTTAGATCAATCAATACTTCGCTCAAAGCCTTTTTTTGTGCAAGAACTTTAATTTTTTGAGCAGAAATATTTGAAAAAACCAATCCTAACAGTAGTAAGATGATGAGTCGTTTCACTTATTGGGCATTAGGGGTTATGATGTAATTGTTATTGGGACCTTTTACAAATTTTAATCCGAGTGGCATGCAAACAGTATGCAATGTCATCTCTACAGATTTCTCTTTATGAAACTTCCCAGTATAAATTAAATCAAATTTACCCTTTTCTACAATATTAATATTGTATTGTAGTTCAATTTCCTCAAAAACAAGTGGTAAAGGTGTTTTAGTAAACAGAAATAAATTATTACGCCAAGATATTTTGTCCTCAGTATTTTCACATTTCTTGAGCTCTATTTTTCCATTCTTGGTAACAAAAGCATGATCGTTAGGCAGTAAAAGAATTTTGTCTGAAGTTAGGGTCGAAACAACCTTCACTTTACCGGTGTAACAGGTTACCTTGTACTGATTTCCTCTTGCATAAATATTAAAACTAGTCCCTAAAACACAGGTCTTGCCGTAGTTCGAGCTTATTTCGAATTTGCTCCCTTTTGTAATTTTAAAGAATGCTTCTCCTTCAAATTTCACTTTTCTCGAAAATTTCCACCAGTATGGTTTATAAGATATGCTTGAGTTTGCGTTTAAATCAACTATTGATTGATCAGGTAAGTTGATGCTTACATGTTCCCCTTTTGGACAATGAATAGTTTTTGTGTAAAGATTTATAAAACCAGTGAATCCCAACAGAATTAGAATGCAGGCAGCTGCTGCATATTTTACCCATTGCAATCTCACCACTTTAGTAGGAGCAGTTGGAGCAGAGGTTTTCTTCGAAAGCTCTTTCCATACATCCTCTTTGGATTTTGAATAAGTGACTTCGATTTTCGGAAGTGAATTTAGAAAATCCATATCCGGGTTGAGGTCGTTATGTTGGTTGTTGTTGTTCATTTATCTTCCTAATGCATTTCTTAAATATGAAAGTGCGTATGACATTCTTTTTTCAACAGCTTTTACGCTGAGTTCTAATCGATCGGCAATTTCCTGGTATTTTAAGCCTTCCATTCTGCTCATTAAAAAAACAGTTCTTTGTTTTTCTGAGAGTTCTTCCAGGGCCGTTTCATATTTTGTTTTTAGTTCTTTGTAAGCTAGTTGATCTTCAGGTGTGTGATTGTCAACAGCAGGTTCTAATTTCACTAAGTATTTTTGGGCTACTTTTTCTCTTCTGTATTTGCTGATAAAAAGATCGCCTGCAATTTTGTAGAGTAATGATCGTAAAGGTTTCTCGTCGAAATCTAAATTTTTCTCCCACAATTTCATGAAACTATCTTGTGCAATATCAGTGGCCAGTTCTTCATCACGGGAACGATAGTAAATATAGTTCCTGATTGAATCGAAATGGTTGTCAAACAATAGTTTAAATTCTTCCTGTGTCAAGGCTAGGGGATTGGTTTAGAGTAAAAATAAACTTTTTCGGTGAATTTGGTGCAGAGGATTCAAGCAATACTCTGCACCAGTTTCAATTTTTGTTGATTCAAATCTACTATTTGTCCCTAAGTCTTAGGTGTATTCCAATTTCTATTTCTTCTGTTACCGTTTCGCCGGCATCATTAACGTATGTGTAAGTTGCAATGTTATCACATTCTCCGTCACCATAATCAAGTCTTGCAAATTCAATTTGGTTTTGAGTAAAGATGACCAATCCACTTACAATTACTCTGCAAGTACCAATTCTCACCAATGGATTCTCTGCATCAATTGTTTTCGAATATTCATTTTGCTCTGAATCTACGCAAGTAACAGAACCTCTAATTTCGATCATATCATCGCTAACATCCCACTTTGTATCCAATCCTGATACCCATTCTTTGGTTCTATCTTCCGAACGGAAAAGAGTAGTTTCATCAGGAAAGGTGAAGGTTAATTCACTTGTGCTTGCAAACATTTTTGATACCCCTTTTTCACCGGTATATTCAATACGTTTCCATCCATCAATAGCAATACCATCAATTACTAAGTCGAGAGTAATTTCACGAACGGCACCATCTGCACAGGGAGCTGCAGTTAGCTCAATAATAATAGTACCACTAATAACACGACCGTTGTTAAGAACAGTAGAATCGCCATAATTAATAGTAATTGTCATTGGGAAACGACTTACTTCACCAAATTCGATGGATACATCAGGCAATTGGTCGGTTTTGTATCGCTTCCAAAGGTTCAGGAATTGACAGTAACGCTCAGTGACTGCACATTTTGTAGATGTTGTAGCTTCGTCAAAGTCAGCTTGTGCAAATGAGAATAAATCAGTTTCATAATCAACCGATAGCATAACATCTTCGGTTAATTCTTCAGAAGCAACAACAGTCTTAACCGTGTTGTTCAATTCAACCTGATCTTCGTTCAATACATCAATTACATCCTCGCTTTTATCACAAGAGAAAAATACAACTGCTAAACTTACTACTAGTAAAAAAGAAAACTTTTTCATGATTCTAATTTTTTTATGATTTTACATTTAAGTTTTATGAGCTCGCTTACTTCTGAACCGACAAACTGGAAAATCACCCTACCGGAAAAATGATTTATTTTTAATGTGTTGATATTTAGTTAAATATTTAAATCTGATTTTATTACTGCTGATAATATCGGCTTTCGATTTCCACCTCTAAATATTAATGGATATCGTAGTTTTTTCCTACTTAATTTAATTGTAATTAGAAAGTTATGATCTTAATAAAGATTAGTTTCGTGATAGAGTTTTTAAAATATTTCCTTAAAGCATGCGTAACTACTTAACCAGTTTCGATACTGATGATTTTTATCTGAAAGTAGGAATCAGGTTTGCTCTTTAATCTCAAATATAAGCTCTATGGTGCAGTTTCCCCCGCTAGCGCGAGCTTGTAGCTCGTGTTCTACGAAAGTAGAATTATAGCCTACCTATGGCAATATGAGTATTTTTTGCAATGGCATAATAATCAACTAGAAATTTTATTGAATATTGCTTAATTTGAATGGGTATTATATCAGTGTATAAATCTGTTTGTCAAATGGTGTTAATTACAATATTTTGAGCCGAAAATATAAGTTTGACTTCGTCGATTTTCAATTCAGAATAAGGAAGGTCTGTACTTCATTAGCTTTGTAACAGTATATTGGATTGACGTTTTTGTTCGTGAGAAATATTTTGCTGCTGTTGCTAAGAGTTTAGAGTATTGTTGCACGAACAAAGGAATGCTTATATATGCTTACTGCATTATGCCTAGTCATATACATTTGATATTTAATGATCAAAATTCCGATCCGGGTAAAATTATAAAAGAGTTTAAAACCTATTCATCAAAACAAATTCAAAGCTTGATTGAAGAAAATCCACAAGAAAGCAGAAAAGGATGGATGCTTTGGATGATGGAACGTGCAGGGAAAATGAATAGTAATGTGAAAAATCGACAATTTTGGCAACAATACAACAAGCCAATTGAATTGTGCAGCAATAAAGTAATCTCTCAAAAATTAGATTACATTCATAATAATCCTGTAGAAGCTGGTTTTGTAGAAGAGGCACATCACTGGAAATATAGTAGTGCAGAAAATGATGCAGGAGAAGTAGGACAGATTTCGGTTGAAATATTGTAGCGTTTTAACTACTTCGCAGAACACGAGCTACAAGCTCGCGCTAGCAGGGGTAGGTTAAAAAAGGAAATTCTCTTTCCCCCCGCTCCCGCAAGTCTGTGATTTGTGGTGCTTATCAAGATGAAAATTCAGTATTCTATAATCTGTTTTTAAATTTGAATTGTTCCCAAACAAGCCTATATTTTGTTGGTACAAGTCTGAGGTTTTCCGGCACAAGTCTGAAGTGTTCCGCCACAAGTCTGAGGTTTTCCGGCATAAGTCTGAAGTGTTCCGCCACAAGTCTGAGGTTTTCCGGCGAAAGTTTGCAATTGTGCGGCACCGGTAATCCCAAAACTGATGTCGAAAACTGATAAACCGGGAATAACAAGAGAAAAAGTGGGGGGAGGAACAAAAAGGAGTGCTTACAAGTAACGCCTCACCTCCCCCAAGTCTGCAACTTGTGGCAATTAGCAAGACATAATAATCTCAGTTATACAAATTCTTATTACATTCGGTTCTCTTACTTGCAAAGTTATTCTGAGTTGCATCATTACAAATAGAGTAGTGCAAAAAATTATGCAGGAGAAGTAGGACTGATTTCGGTTGAAATATTGTAGAGTTTTAACTACTTCGTAGAACACGAGTTGCAAGCTCGCGCTAGCAGGGGCATAAAGGTAATAATCAAAAATAGGTCCCGTTTCACAACAAATTGACTTTAGTTTTGAACGATAAAGTGAATCGGTATCGACTGCAAGGTATCGAAAGTTAAAAATGTATTCCCCCCATATTTCTGCTATATAAAAGACAAGGAAAATCTTGTCTTATTTGTGCGGTTCGATAAAGGAAAAATAAGACTTCTTTCTTTAAACCCAAATTCTTATTTATTCCAAGGATTTGAATATCTTTGTCAGTTGATGCGAAAGGGCCTGTTTGGTCGTGTGAATAAATTGAAATACAACGGTTTTTCAATGGATTAAACAGGGAAGACTTTTGCAGAACCGAATTATGAATTATTAGTTAAGAGGTCTGAATTCTTATAAAATTTCGATTCTGACTCATAATTTCTGGTTTATAACTCATAAATAACAAAAGAAGTTAACTGATGAAGAACATACGTAATTTTTGTATCATAGCTCATATCGACCATGGGAAAAGTACTTTGGCCGACCGTTTACTGGATGTGACCAACACCATTACCGATCGTGAGAAACAAGCTCAGATTTTGGATAGTATGGATTTGGAACGCGAACGTGGTATCACCATTAAGAGTCATGCCATACAGATGGATTATGAGCAGGATGGTGAGAAATACGTATTGAATTTAATTGATACTCCCGGTCATGTTGATTTTTCGTACGAAGTTTCACGCTCGATTGCCGCCTGCGAAGGTGCTCTGTTGATTGTTGATGCAACTCAGGGAATTCAGGCTCAAACCATTTCCAATTTGTATTTGGCCATTGAGAACGATTTGGAGATCATTCCGATTCTAAATAAAATAGATTTGCCCAATGCAAATCCTGAAGATGTAAAAGATCAGATTGTGGATTTGATAGGTTGTGATATTGATGATATTCTTTCGGCAAGTGGAAAAACCGGCGAGGGAGTCCCTGAAATTTTGGAGGCCATTGTGGCACGTGTGCCTGCACCTACCGGTGATCCTAAAGCTCCTTTGCAAGCTCTTATCTTCGATTCAGAATTTAATTCTTTTAGAGGTATTGTTGCCTATATCCGTGTGATGAATGGGGAAATAAAAAAAGGAGATGCGGTTAAGTTCGTAAATACTGGCAAGGAATATCAGGCAGATGAAATTGGTGTGCTGAGATTAACTCAAGAACCAAGGAAATCTCTTAGTACAGGAGATGTAGGCTATATTATTTCCGGGATTAAAACTTCAACCGAAGTAAAAGTGGGAGATACGGTAACACACAGAGATAATCCGTGTGCCAAGGGAATTGTTGGTTTTGCTGAAGTGAAACCGATGGTGTTTGCAGGGGTTTATCCGATTGAATCGGAAGATTTCGAAGATTTGCGTGCATCAATGGAAAAGTTGAAGTTGAATGATGCTTCTCTTACTTTTGAGCCGGAATCATCAATGGCACTTGGTTTTGGTTTCCGTTGCGGATTTTTGGGCCTGCTGCACATGGAAATTATTCAGGAGCGTTTGGATCGTGAGTTCGATATGAATGTAATTACTACGGTTCCCAACGTTTCGTACATTGCTCACACCAAGAAAGGCGACAAATTCGAAATGCACAATCCTTCGGAAATGCCAGATCCGAATTCTTTGGATTTTATCGAGGAGCCATTTATTAGAGCACAAATTATTACCAAGTCGGAATATACCGGGTCAATCATGAATCTTTGCATGAGCAAACGAGGAATGATGACCAATCAGCAATACCTAACCAGTGATCGTGTAGAATTAACTTACGAGATGCCATTGGGAGAGATTGTATTCGATTTTTACGATAAACTTAAAAGTATTTCAAAAGGATATGCTTCTTTCGATTATTTTTTAATTGATGTTAGACCTGCCAACTTGGTGAAGTTGGATATTCTTTTAAATGGAGATGGAGTTGATGCTTTGTCTACTTTAATTCACGCAGATAATGCCCAGACATTTGGCCGACGCATGTGTGAGAAATTGAAGGAATTAATTCCCCGTCAGCAATTTGATATTGCCATTCAGGGAGCAATTGGAGCCAAAATTATTTCCCGTGAAACAGTTAAAGCTGTTCGTAAAGATGTTACCGCGAAGTGTTATGGTGGTGATATCTCGCGTAAGCGTAAGCTTTTAGAGAAGCAAAAGAAGGGAAAGAAAAAGATGAAGCAAATCGGTAACGTGGAAGTTCCTCAAAAAGCTTTCCTTGCAGTTTTGAAACTTGATTAAGATCACCTGACCGAGAACGAAGTTCTTGTTAGAGTAATAGATATATAAAGCTGTTCGATTATTTCGGACAGCTTTTTTTGTTCTGTAAAGTGAGTGAATGTACTTGAATGATTGGAGTTTTAGTTTTAAAAATTGCGGCAAGCAATCATGGAAAGTTGAATTCAATTGTTGGAAAAGAGAAAAAGACACAAAAAAACCCCGATCATTTGATCGGGGTTCGTACTAATATTTTAAAGATCTTTACTTCGACTTCTTTCTGTAGTCAAGACCCAATTCAATCATTTGTGCTTCGGCAATTGGCGATGGAGAATCAATCATCACATCACGACCCGAATTGTTTTTCGGGAATGCAATAACGTCTCTAATCGATTCGATACCTGCAAACATAGATGCCAAACGGTCAAATCCAAAAGCGATTCCGCCGTGTGGTGGTGCACCATATTTAAATGCATTCATTAAGAAACCAAACTGCGCTTGTGCTTCTTCATCGGTAAAACCAAGATGCTTGAACATTTGAGCTTGAAGATCGGTATCGTGAATACGAATAGAACCTCCGCCAATTTCAACACCATTAATTACCAAATCGTAAGCATTGGCACGAACTTTACCCGGATCAGTTTCCAATAGGTGGAAATCTTCTTGTTTAGGTGAAGTAAATGGATGGTGCATGGCATGGAAACGTTTTGAATCTTCATCCCACTCTAAAAGAGGGAAGTCAACAACCCAAAGAGGAGCGTAAACAGTCTTATCGCGCAAGCCTAGCTGATTACCCATCTCTAAACGTAATTCGCTCAATTGAGGTAAGGTTTTGGCTTTTTCGCCAACCAAAATCAAAATTAAATCGCCTGGTTTAGCCTTACAAGCTTCCGCCCACTTCTGTAATTGTTCCGCACCGTAAAACTTATCAACCGATGATTTAAAAGAACCATCTTCGTTGTATCTCAAGTAAACCATGCCTTTGGCTCCAATTTGTGCTTTCTTCACAAAATCAGTAAGAGCATCCAGTTGTTTACGAGTATAGGTAGCACATCCGGTAGCACAAATGGCTCCGATGTATTCAGCTTCATCAAAAACTTTAAAGTCACTTCCCTTAGCAACTACGCTTAGGTCAACAATCTTCATATCAAAACGGATATCCGGTTTATCGTTACCATAAAATTCCATGGCATCAGCATAATCCAATCTTGGGAATTGAAAATCCATATCCGCATTTTTCAATTTCTTGAATAAATGCTTGGTCAATCCTTCAAAAGTATCTAGAATATCATCTTGCTCAACAAATGACATTTCGCAATCAATCTGAGTAAATTCAGGCTGACGATCGGCACGTAAATCTTCATCACGAAAACATTTTACAATCTGATAGTAACGGTCAAATCCCGCAATCATCAACAATTGTTTGAATACCTGTGGCGATTGAGGCAATGCATAAAACTCACCCTGATTCATTCTCGAAGGAACAATAAAATCACGAGCACCTTCTGGAGTCGATTTAATTAAAACAGGAGTTTCTGTTTCAATAAAATTCAACTGATCCAAATAGTTTCGAACCTCCATACCCATTTTGTGACGCAATACTAAATTCTCACGAACACAAGCACGACGTAAATCAAGGTAACGATACTTCATTCTCAATTCATCACCACCATCGGTTTTGTCTTCAATGGTAAATGGAGGAATTGCTGATTTACTAAGGATATTTACATTATCAGCGATAATTTCAACCTCACCTGTAGGTATTTTATCGTTTTTACTTTGTCTTTCAGCTACTTTTCCAGTAATTGCTACAACGAACTCACGACCAAGCTTTCTAGCCATTTCGCAAAGTTCTGCATTGCTTTCCATGTCGAAAACAAACTGAGTAATACCATATCGATCACGAAGATCAACAAAGGTCATTCCCCCAAGGTTACGAGCTTTTTGCACCCAACCACTAAGCGTTACTGTATCGTTTACGTTCTGAATTCTTAATTCTCCACAAGTATGAGTCCTGTACATCTTATACCATTTAATTATTTAACAAGCTATTAGTTATTAGCCATTAGCTGATCCCTATTATTTAGGTTTGTTTCGTTAGATTCTAATTTTATTGCCGAACAATTATTAATATCAATCGCGAAGGCGAATCACCAACGGCTTTCTGATATCAACATCGTTCTTTGTTATTGGTTTTGTTAACTTTGCGAAATTACTAACAATTTGCGAAATTGAATACGCTTTTATTAATAGATTGTTAGATTTTAGCTGTAAGAAATCACATTGCGTTTTAAGTTGCATGTAAACAACTACTTAGCAATTATGCTTTTGTGAACAATTACAATATGAACCGTCTGCAGTAGTTACGGATAAAGTATTCTTTCTCACATCTAAAATCTCACATCTCATATACTTAACTAATATGAACGAAGAGTCAATTACATCTCCATTTTCCGACGAATATTTTATGAAGCAGGCAATGGAGGAAGCGCACAAAGCTTTTGAGGCTGATGAGATTCCGGTGGGAGCCATTGTCGTGTGCAATAATCGAATAATTGCACGATCGCATAATCTTACCGAACGATTGAATGATGTGACTGCACATGCCGAAATGCAGGCCATTACAGCTGCTGCCAATTTCCTGGGAGGAAAGTATTTAATAGATTGTACCTTATATGTAACCCTAGAACCCTGTAATATGTGTGCAGGAGCATTGGCTTGGTCGCAAATCTCAAAAATTGTGTACGGTGCCAGCGATGATAAAAGAGGTTATACCCGATTTTCACCAAGTCTGTTGCATCCTAAAACGGAAGTGGTTTCGGGTCTTATGGAGGAGGAAAGTGCCGGTTTAATTCGCGATTTTTTCGCTCGTAAAAGAATGTCTCTATAAAAATAAAGTACATAATTAACGGAGTTTAGTTATGTATGAGTGGCTGTTAATGAATTAGCATACAGTACATGATGGTTTCAGATGCAGCAATTTTGTTGAAAATAATCATGAATAGGTTTAATATCAGATAAAATTAGTAGTTTTGGCAACTGTAAGCGCAAAGTGATTTCTAAAGTATTGTTGCAATAATTCTACTTTATACCACTATAACTCGCTAATTACCATCCAACCAATTTGTAATCCATCTTCTTTTTTAAGTGTAAATAGTATTTAATGCTATTTCTGTGCGAGGTTTTTACCATCCTTAGCAGAAATCTATTATCTTGTCTTTGTAAATCTTAAATCTATATATCATGAGTGCACACAATGAAGCCAAAATGGGCGATATTGCTGAAACTATCCTTTTACCTGGAGATCCATTAAGAGCAAAATACATTGCTGATAATTTTTTAGAAGATGTTGTTTGTTACAATAAAGTAAGAAACATGCTTGGTTTCACCGGAACCTATAAAGGCAAGCGCATTTCGGTGCAAGGAACAGGAATGGGCATACCATCAATTTCAATTTATGCTCATGAGTTGATTACACAATATGGTGTGAAAAACCTGATTCGTATCGGAACATGTGGTTCTTTTAATGAAGATGTACACGTTCGCGACGTAATTTTGGCGATGACATCCTGTACCGATTCCGGAATCAATAAAAATTTGTTTCGAGGCATGGATTATTCTCCATGTGCCGATTTTGGAATGTTAAGCGATGCCCACAAGGCGGCCACCGAGCAAGGCGTAAATATTAGAGTGGGCAGTACATTGTCTTCCGATATTTTTTACCACGATTTAGAAAATAATCCAGAGCCATTTAAAATTTGGGCCGATTATGGCGTTTTGGCTGTTGAGATGGAAGCAACTGCTTTGTACACAATCGCAGCTCGAAACAAAGCAAAAGCTTTGGCTATTCTTACCGTTAGCGATCATATCCTAACCGGCGAAGCAACAAGTGCCGAAGAGCGCCAAACAACTCTGCATACCATGATTAAAATTGGTTTGGAGACAGCAATAAGACAATAATTTTAGATCAGATACATTTTATTGTAAGTTAAGTAAGGGAGAAGCTTTGGGGAGTTTCTCCTTCTTTATTTTCTACTTGCGTGGTTCAAAAGCAGGAGCTCAATTAGTAATTGCGCATTTCCCATTCTTACTTATTTTAGGGCGTGTCCCTCAGTTCTTCGGGTCAGGCTTTTCGTTCCAACTCCTCGTGCCAACGCACAAAACCAACCCTAACTGCGGGGTTTCCACTGCAATCCTTCACGCATGCCTAAATTTAAGGGGCTCACTTTGGGTGAGGCTCTCAATGTGTTTTGTGAGAGCAGCAAGCTCAATTTGTGTTTTATAATTGGTACCCTCACTGCAAGTGAGAGCACCAGGTTCCTGTTGTTTGTTCTGCTCAAAATTACATGTTTGTTGTTCTGACTGTAACTTGAGGCTCCTGTAGATTTGTAATATGTAGGTATTGGGTTGAGGATCTGTGATCCTCCTGTTAGCCGGATTTGTTTGAATGTAGGCGATTTAAAATCCCTTATCGGGGTACTAAATGAATTTTGAGGGTCTCACTTTAAGTGAGGCTCTCAATGTGTTTTATAATTGGTACCCTCACTGCAAGTGAGAGCACCAAGTTCCTGTTGTTTGTCCTGCTCAAAATTACATGTTTGTTGTTCTGACTGTAACTTGAGGCTCCTGTAGATTTGTAATCTACAGGTTTCGGGTTGAGGATCTGTGATCCTCCTGTTAGACAGATTTGTTTGAATGCGGGTGGACGAAATGAATTTTGAGGGTCTCACTTTAAGTGATGCTCTCAATGTGTTTTGTGAAAGTACTAAGATCAATTTAAAAGACTGGAGTTTATAAAAAAAAAAGAAAACCCGCTAGATTTGACTCTAACGGGTTTTTTAATATTATCACTTTGGATTTATTCCTTCACGTCAAAACCCAATTCTTTTAGCTGTTCCCAAAAATTAGGATACGATTTTTTCACCACATCAGGCGAATCGATTACAACATTGGGTCGTGCTAATGCGATTGGCGCAAATGCTAAGGCCATTCTATGATCGTGGTAAGTATCAATTACAATGTTTTCCTCTTCGGCTTTTCGCTCACCTTCCCAAGCTAATTCTCCCTCGGCTGGTTCGTTTAGTACATAACCTAATTTTCCCAATTCGGTAATCAGAGCAAAAATACGGTCGGTTTCCTTAATTTTCAAAGTCTCTAAACCTGTAAAATGGAAAGGAATGTCTTTTAAACAGGCACAAACGGCAAATGTTTGAGCCAAATCGGGCATCTGATTAAAATCAAATTTCAGTTTTGTGCAGTTGGTTGCCATTTTCTCAATGAACATTCCTCGTTTCGAGAATTGTGTTTTCACACCTAATTTCTCAAAAACCGGAATCAAACCGGAATCTCCCTGAAAACTGTGTCTTTTCACACCATCTAAGTACAGTTTTCCTTCATCGGCCAAAGCCATAAAAGAAAACCAATACGATGCGCCCGACCAATCGCCCTCAACCATATAAGGAATTCGTTGATAAGCCTGATTGTCCACAAAAATTTCTTGTCCTTTAAATTCCGATTTAATACCGAACTCCTCCATAATATTAAGAGTCATTTCGATATAGGAACGCGAAACAATTTTTCCGGTAAGCTTAATTCGTAATCCTTTTTCAAGAGTAGGTGCAATTAAAAGCAAAGCGGTAATGTACTGAGAGCTGGTGTTGCCTTTTAGTTCAACTTCTTCGCCGGTAAGGTTCGATCCAAAAATTTTAAGCGGAGGATAACCATCTTTTTCCAAATAGGTAATTTGAGCTCCAATTGAGTTTAGCGCATCAACCAAAACACCAATGGGTCTTTCCTGCATTCTGGGCGAACCGGTTACTATCCATTCACCAACAATTTTAGAGAGGTATGCAGTTAAAAAGCGCATGGTAGTTCCAGCATGTCCAACATCAAAATTATTGGTATTGGAATTAAGAATGCTATGCATTGCCATTGAATCATCGCAATCCGAAAGATTTTTAATGGGTTCAAAATTGTAGCTCAAAGCATTAATAATTTGAACTCTGTTTGAAATGCTTTTAGAGGCGGGAAGAACAATTCTTCCTTCCAGTAAATTATTTTTTTTCGAAATGGAGTATTGCATCGAACTCAGTTTTGTCTGTGAAAAATACCGGGATAGCGCAAATCAGGTCATCAAAACCATTTGGGGTAAGATGACCTGAATGATAATTTTATGCTTTATTTAAAAGTGGAAAACAGAATCAACCTCGTATTGAGTAGCCAATTTGTCGCGACCTTTTAAAAAGTCAAGTTCTATTAAAAAGTTCACAAAAACATTTTTCAAATTAAATCGATTCAATAAATCGATAGATGCTTTCGCTGTTCCTCCTGTTGCCAATAAATCATCGTGCAGTAAAACTACATCATCAGAATCTAAGGCATCTTGGTGAATGAAAATTTCATCTTCTCCATACTCCAAAGAGTATTTCTCTGAATATGTTGGCGATGGTAATTTACCTGGTTTTCTTACCGGAACAAATCCAACACCTAAACGATAAGCCAATACGGTACCTAAAATAAACCCGCGACTTTCCAAGCCTACTACTTTGGTAATTCCTTTGTCTTTATATTGATTGTAAAGAGTGTCAACTAAAGTTTCTAAATGCTTGGCATCTTTCAACATTGTTGTGATATCCTTAAATACGATTCCTTTTTTTGGGAAATCAATTACGTCTCTTATCGAATCTTTTGCTTCTTGAAGTCTTACTTCCATTTTATCTTTTTTTTCCAAACCAGGAGTACGAAAACAACCAGTTTCATTCTGTTCTTGAGTCTTTTAGACGCTAAAACCCAGAAGAAATGGACCATTCACCCCCTCCTCACTTAATTATTCTACAATTACTAACTTGATATAGTGTGGGATAATTCCGGGTAAAAATAAAAAAGTCTGAGTAAATATTCATTATATATTAGCAAAAACTATAATTATCATTTGAAAGAGGAAAGTATTTTTGAGATCAAGGAATTTTCATTGTTAAGCTCCACTTTAGTTTTTACCTTTGATAAAACTCAATTTGATAGGAAAAATGACAATAAACAATCAAAATCGCGCAGCCTGGATTAAGCTTTTCTATTATGTCCTAATATTTTTATATCTGGCGGTAAGCATTATTTTAATTTATTTGAAGGTAGAACCGATTTATCCAATTTTTGGGGCAATCAGTGTTTTCGTTTTTTCCATCATTGCAATAAGCTTGTTACTCAACTTAAATTATATCATCTACCAGGAATCGGAAGAGAAAATAATTTTGAGATATTATCCATTACATCCTTTTCATCATAAATTCAAATCTATTGAAATTCCTAAAAAATCGTTATCACATTTCGATTTGAATCAAAAGTTGTTTGGATTAAGGCCAGAGCTTACGCTGTACCAGCAAACAGATAGAGGATTAGCGAAATATCCATCGGTGAGCATTTCTTCTCTTTCAAAATCAAGTCGGGCTAAAATGATTAATTCTCTGCAAAAAAGCACCACTAACAAATAATAAAATTTACACTCACAGAAATGCACTAAAATATCCAGCGGGGCGTTATCTTTTCTGTAATATCATTTTGAAATTGCAATGGATTGGAGATGTTTCGGTAAATAAGTGGGCGTGAATGCAATTAATTGTATGTCCAGAGATTGTTTCAAAAATGAACAGGTATAAATCCTTTATTGAATATTATATAAAACATGATTAGAAAAATTAAAACTCAGTTAGCGCTATTGCTTATGGTGCTTGTATTACCAACTACTTTATTGGCTCAGGAAAATGATCTAAGACTTAATGTTGGAATCCCTTTAGGAACATATGGGAAGTTTGATCATAACTTTACAGGAACAAATGAGTCCATTTCTCCTTCCTTTATTATTCAGCTGGAGAAAAATTGGAAGCCTGATTTAAGCATCGGTGCCTATGTTGGCTATGCAGGACAAAAACATGAGTTTAATTTGGATGAGGTGAAATATAACTACTATCGATTTGGAACGGTACTAACTTATGAATTGAATGCTTGGCTTTCCGAAATGAATATTGCTACCGATAATGGTATTGAAATGTATGCGAGCCTAAAAACAGGGCTCTCTTTGGAAAATAGAACGAGTTCGTTTTCTCAGCTGGACGCCGGTAATATTCAATATATCAGTAATGATACCAGAAATAGGCTATTGTTTGATTTAGGTGTAGTATTGGGAACCCGCTATCATTTTTCAAATCAATTTGGAATTTTTGCAGAACTAGGTTGGGGAAATGCAGGGTTTTTTACGATAGGAACGACCTTTGCCTTATAAATATTTTGTAAATTAGACTCTGTTTATTTAATTGGATGAATGTATGGAGGATATTTATAAAATTGCAATAAGTTTTTTAGATGGGATAGGCCCGGTTAATACTAAAAAAGTAATTGCTTATACTGGCAGTGTTGAGGGGCTGTTTAAAGAAAAAAAGCAAAATTTGCTTAAAATACCTGGAATTGGAAAATCTTTTATCGATAAATTGGATAGAGAGTCATCGATTCAATTGGCTGAGGAAGAGCTGAAGTTTATATCTGATAATCATATTAAAGTTAGTTTTTATTTGGAGAAAGATTATCCGCAAAGACTATTGAATTGTGCCGATTCACCATGCACACTTTATTATAAAGGGAATACTGATTTTAATGTAGAACGTGCGATTAGTATTGTAGGGACTCGAAATGCCAGTGATTACGGCCGGGAGATTTGTAATAAGTTGATTCAAGATCTATCCGAAAAAGAAAGTAAGCCTTTAATTATAAGTGGCCTTGCATATGGTGTTGATATCTGTGCACACAAAGCAGCTTTGCGTAACCAATTGAAAACTGTTGCAGCAATCGGTCATGGTTTGCATACGATGTACCCCTCACAACATAAAAGATATGCTGAGGAGATAATAAATCAGGGTGCATTAATCAGTGAATTTACATCCAAAAGTAAATTTGATCCTAAAAATTTTGTTCGTAGAAATAGAATCATTGCCGGGATGGCAGATGCTACTATTGTTATTGAGTCGGCGGCAAAAGGTGGTTCTTTGGTGACTGCCGATATTGCGAATTCGTACAATAGAGATGTGTTTGCATTTCCAGGACGGACCTCGGATAAAAGTTCTATCGGCTGTAATAAATTAATAAAAACCAATCAAGCTCATCTTATCGAGAGTATTTCCGATTTGGAATATATATTAGGATGGGAAAATCAGAGTGAGAAGCCGAAAAATGTACAGACAAAATTATTTGTAGAGCTTTCGCCCGACGAGGAGGCATTGGTTCAGATACTTAAAGAGGCAGGGAGTGTGGCCATTGATAGGATTAGTTTTAAAACTTCATTTCCGATGAGTAAAGTGTCAAGTTTACTCCTGAAACTGGAATTTAATGGCGTAATAAAATCACTTCCGGGTAAAATATACAGTTTGAATACATGAATTTTGTCACTATTTTATAATTAATGTTGTAAAGCAGAAATTAAACGTCCGCAATGTATTGGTATTCAGTGTTTAGTGATTTACGAAAACGTTGTAAGAAAAATTACGAATTTAATTTGTGATTATGAAAAAATATATACTTTTGAACCAAGAACTAATATATTTAAACAACACAATCTAATTTAATTTCATAACATAGTTTGGCATGGAAGCAAAGATTAATGAATTCATGGAAGGCCTTAAGGCCAAAACTCCTGGAGAAGTAGAATTTCATCAGGCAGTTCAAGAAGTAGTCGAAACAGTTTGGGATACTTATGATGCAAATCCTAAGTACAAAGCTGCTAAGATTCTTGATAAAATGTGTGAGCCGGAACGTACAATTATGTTTCGCGTACCATGGATCAATGATAATGGTGAAGTTGAAATCAATCGCGGATACCGTGTTGAATTCAATAGTGCAATTGGACCCTATAAAGGTGGATTACGTTTTCACCCGTCGGTTACTCTAAGTGCATTGAAATTTTTAGGATTTGAACAAACTTTCAAAAACTCGTTAACCACATTGCCAATGGGTGGTGGTAAAGGAGGTTCCGATTTCAACGCTAAAGGAAGATCTGACAATGAAATTATGCGTTTCTGTCAAAGTTTCATGACTGAGCTTTGTAGACACATTGGTCCTAATACTGATGTCCCAGCTGGTGATATCGGAGTGGGTGGTCGCGAGATTGGATATTTATTCGGACAGTACAAGAGAATTCGTAATGAATTTGTTGGTGTATTGACTGGTAAAGGTCTTGAGTTTGGTGGATCATTAATTCGTCCTGAAGCAACTGGTTTTGGTGCTGTTTATTTCGCTCAACATATGTTGGCTGAAAACAACGAAAGCCTTAAAGGAAAAACTGTTGCTCTTTCTGGATTCGGTAATGTAACTTGGGGTGCTGCTCTTAAATTAGTAGAGTTAGGTGCTAAAGTTGTTACTATCTCTGGTCCTGATGGATATGTGTACGATAAAGAAGGATTAAATGCAGAGAAGATCGATTACTTGTTGGATCTTCGTGCTTCGAACAACGATGTTGTTGCTCCTTATGCAGATAAATTTGGTGCAGTATTTTTCCCAGGTAAGAAACCTTGGGAAGCAAAAGTGGATCTTGCATTCCCTTGTGCAATTCAAAATGAATTGAATTTGGAAGATGCTGAGTTGTTGATTAGCAACGGATGTAAGTATGTTGTTGAAACATCAAACATGGGCTGTACTGCTGATGCTTGCAACTACCTTGTAGTTAATGCAGTGTTCGCTCCTGGTAAAGCTGCGAATGCAGGTGGAGTTGCTGTTTCTGGATTAGAAATGTCACAAAACTCTATGCGTTTTAATTGGTCTACCGAAGAGGTCGATGAGAAGTTAGGGCGTATCATGAAAGATATTCATGACACTTGTGTTAAATTCGGTACTGAAAATGGACACATCAACTACATTAAAGGTGCTAATATTGGTGGTTTTGTAAAAATTGCCGAAGCAATGCTCGCACAAGGTTGCGTATAAAAATCACATTGCCTGATATATAAAAAGCCGGCTAAGCCGGCTTTTTTTAATTGATATTTACTCACTATTATTTTGGCAGGTGTTCACTGTTTATATATGTTTGCAGAAAAGTAGAGAATTATGAAATTGATTGATACTCATTCCCATATATATTCAGATGAATTTAAAGATGATATTGAAGAAATTATCTCAAATTGTAAGAATGTAAATATTCAAAAAATTCTTCTTCCAAACATTGATTCGGAATCTATTCCAAAAATGAATCGTTTAGTTCAAGCTTTTCCTGAGATGTGTGTGCCAATGATGGGACTTCATCCAACTTCAGTTAAGGAAAACTATCAGGAGGAATTGGAGAATTGTAAAGAATGGCTTGCAAAAAACAAGTATTGTGCTGTTGGAGAGATTGGAATTGATTTGTATTGGGACAAAACATTTATTAAGGAACAGCAAATTGTTTTTGATACTCAAATTAATTGGGCTCTTGAAAAAGAACTTCCAATTGTAATTCATGCCAGAGATTCTTTTAATGAAATTTTTGAAATTCTGGAAGCCTATCGAAGTCGTAATCTGAAAGGTGTATTTCATAGCTTTACAGGAAATGTAGAGCAAGCTAATAAAGCAATTGATTTAGGATTTCTTTTAGGCATTAATGGGATTGTGACATTTAAGAATGCCGGACTTGATAAAACAATCGAAACGATAAGCTTGGATAAATTGGTTTTGGAAACTGATGCACCTTATTTAGCACCGGTACCAAAGAGGGGAAAAAGAAACGAGAGTTCTTATTTAATTCATATAGCCAATAAATTAGCGGAAATTTACCAAGTAAGTCTTAGTGAAGTCGCCAAAAAAACAACCGCTAACGCTGAAAAATTATTCAACATTTAATTGAGAGGATCTGAAATGGGAAAGAAGCAAACTTCTATTTTGATTATATATACCGGAGGAACAATTGGTATGGTGAACGATCCTGAAACTGGTTCGTTAAAACCATTTGATTTTGCTCATATCCTAAAACAAGTTCCTGAATTGAAGGAGTTTGGATTCAATTTGGAATCGATAGCTTTTGATCCGCTGATTGACTCTTCAAATTTGAACCCTGAAGTTTGGATAAAAATCGTTGAGATAATTAAGGATAATTATAAAAAATTTGATGGTTTTGTTGTATTGCATGGTACAGATACCATGTCTTACACAGCTTCAGCTTTGAGCTTCATGTTGGATAATTTACAAAAGCCTGTTATTCTCACCGGATCTCAATTGCCAATTGGTACATTACGAACCGATGGTAAAGAGAATCTGATTACAGCTATTGAAATTGCGGCAGCTTATCAAAACGGACAAGCGATGGTGCCTGAGGTTTGTGTTGTATTCGAGAATAGGCTTTTCCGTGGAAATAGAACCACAAAGCACAATGCGGAGCATTTTAATGCATTCTATTCATATAATTATCCTGATTTGGCGAAGATTGGTATTCATATCAATTATAATTATTCAGCAATTCATTACCCCAGTCAACCTGCAGAATTAGAGATATCAACATCTTTGGATTATAATATTGCTATTTTAAAGATATTTCCTGGTATTAATAAAACTGTGATTGATTCTATTTTAAATAGCAAAGGATTGAAAGCAGTAATAATGGAAACCTACGGTGCAGGAAATGCACCAACAGAGAAGTGGTTCATTGATTCTATAAAAGCGGCTATTGAAAAAGGAATAATAGTATATAATATTACCCAATGCGCTGCAGGCAGTGTTGAAATGGGTTTGTATGAAACTAGTATTGAGTTATTACGAGCTGGCGTAGTTAGTGGAAGGGATATGACTACAGAGGCCGCAGTTACCAAACTTATGTATGTGCTGGGGAAAAACCTAAATACAGAACAAATCAAATTCCTTTTAAATAAATCTTTGAAAGGCGAATTAAGCCAATAGTTTATTTGTTTTTCACATTTTTTTTGTAATTTGGTGCACTGTTTAGTGCCTTCTGCATTACATAAGATTTAATTCATGATCAACATGGAAAACAGGTGTGGAAAGACTTTATTTATTGAAAATAATATTTAACTAAGTAATTAGTTGATTTAGAGATCGCAATCGTTTAATTTTGTAAAAATAATTTCGTTAATTAAAATTTGAAAAACAGACTATGAAAAAGTTATTTGCATTTATAGCAGTTATCGGGATGCTAAGCTTAGGAGCGTCAACAAACGTATTTGCTCAGGATGAGACCGCAGAACAAGCTACCGTAGATACAACGCAAGTTGCAGAAGAGGTTGCTGAAGAAGTTGTAACAGAGGCAACTCCAGTAATGGAAGAGGAAGTAATTGAAAGTACTTCTTTCCATAAAGTTGTAAAAAAGCAGTTCATCCAAGGTGGTGCAATGTTTATGAGTTTTGTATTGTTAGCACTTATTTTAGGTTTGGCTCTTTCTATTGAAAGAATCATTTACTTAAATATGTCTACAACTAATACTAAGAAATTATTCGAAAATCTTGAGGATGCGTTGAATAACGGTGGTGTTGAGGCAGCAAAAGAAGTTTGTCGAAATACTCGTGGTCCAATTGCCAGTATTTTCTACCAAGGGCTTGATCGTATCGATGAAGGTATTGAAGTAGTTGAGAAATCAGTTATTTCTTACGGATCTGTTCAAATGGGTCTTTTAGAAAAAGGTCTTTCTTGGATTGGTTTGATGATTGGTCTTGCTCCTATGTTAGGATTTATGGGAACTGTAATTGGTATGATCGATGCTTTCGATTCTATCCAGTCTATGGGTACTATTTCTCCAGCAGCTGTAGCGGGTGGTATTAAAGTTGCTTTGATTACAACTGTATCTGGTTTGATCGTTGCTATGATCCTTCAGGTATTTTATAACTACTGTACTGCAAAAATTGATAGTATTGTAAATAATATGGAAGATGCTTCTATCACTCTTCTTGATATCCTAGTGAAATACAACTTAAAAAAATAATTGTAGACTATGTCAAATACATTGAGTAAATATTTAAATATTCTTACCTAT
This sequence comes from Labilibaculum antarcticum, assembly GCF_002356295.1. NCBI lineage: Bacteria > Pseudomonadati > Bacteroidota > Bacteroidia > Marinilabiliales > Marinifilaceae > Labilibaculum > Labilibaculum antarcticum. The sequence continues at coordinate 2,860,235 of NZ_AP018042.1, forward strand.
GTAATGATTGGTCTAACAGCTATTTTTGTTGCCATGTTTTACTTAGGCGGAGATGTGCCAGATCAGGCATATGATACCCCAGTTTATACTGATGTTTTAATATATTGGGCGAATGCTTTGTTATATGTTTGTGCTGGATTGTCACTTCTTTTCCCTATTATTCAGTTAGTATCTAACCCAAAAGGAGCTGTTAAAGGTTTGGCTGGATTAGTTGGATTGGGTTTAATTGTCCTTCTTGCTTATTCATTATCAGACGGAACTTTGTTAGATCTTCCTGGTTATACTGGTGATGATAACACTCCTGGAGCATTACAATTTGCAGATACTGTATTGTACACCATGTATATTTTAGGTGTAGGAACAGTTCTTTCGATTGTGGTAACTGAAGTTTTAAGAACAGTACGTTAAGAATTTGATCTGAACTTTGTTCAGATCGTAATAACTTTATTATGGCAAGGAAAAAAACACCAGCAATTAATTCGAGTTCGATGGCCGATATTGCATTCTTGTTGTTAATTTTCTTTCTGGTTTCAACTACAATGGACATTGATACAGGTATCTATAAAAAGTTACCTCCAATTCCAGAACAGTTACCAGATGAAGCACCAAAAGTTAAACAACGTAATGTTTTAGCTATTTTGGTTAACCGCAACGATGACTTATTGGTTAATGGAGAGATTCTTGACATTTCACAATTGCGTGAGAAAACTAAAGAATTTATCTTGAACCCATTAAATAATAAAAATTTACCAGAGAAAAAAGTTACTGTAATTCCATTTTTTGGAGATGTATTGGTTTCTAAAGGATTAGTTTCACTGCAAAATGATCGCGGAACTAGTTACGAAATGTACATTAAAGTACAGGACGAACTTGCTGCTGCTTCTCGTGAATTAAAAGATGAGAAGGCAATGCAAAAGTGGAACATGAAATATGCAGATTTGGACCAAGAGCAGCAGGATGCTGTGAGAGATTACGTTCCTATGCAGATTTCTGAAGCTGAACCTAAAAATATAGGAGGGAACAAGTAATGGGAAAATTTAAAAAAGGAGGTTCTAAGGAACTTCCAGAAATTTCGACAGCATCTCTTCCTGATATCGTATTCATGCTTTTATTTTTCTTCATGGTTAGTACAACTATGCGTGAAGTGGAGCTGAATGTTGATGTTATGGTTCCAACGGCAAAAGAAATTGTTAAATTGGAAAAAAAGGATCTTGTAAGTAATATCTATGTAGGTGTTCCAATGAGACAGTTTGCAAAAACTATGGGTACAGAGCCTCAAATTCAATTGAACGATCAGTTTGCTTCGGTTGATGAAATTCAAGCTTTCATTTCTACGGAAAGAGAAGCGAGAAAAGAGGAATTGCGAAACAAGTTGACTACCTCTCTTAAGGTTGATCAATATACCAAAATGGGTATTATTATCGATATTAAGCAGGAGCTTAGAAAAGCTAGTTCGTTAAAACTGAACTATTCTACACGTGAAACAGCGGAATAATATTCCAAGTTTATACATATTAAAAAGGAGTCCATTTGGACTCCTTTTTTTTGTGCCTTATTTTCCCTTGCAATAAGTGTAGTGGAGCTTGAAATACCGGATTAGTATGATTACTGTTTCTGAAAAATATGATTCTGTTATCTGTGCGATACAGGTCGAGGAAGAATATGAGGAGGATACGATAAGTTATCCTCTAATATAGTTTGATGATTATTGTAATTTAGGGAGAATTGACTCTTGCTTGTTTTCTTGTTGATAGTATCTACCCTTTACCTAGTTGGGTATAGTAGGAGTGTTACAAATGATTCTCCAAAATTTAAACGGGGTAAAATAATGTAAGCACATGGTAAATTTCAAGAATATCATCCCAGTACATTTCTCTTTCTTTGTTATAAATAAAAAGTATATATTATGGAATTCGTATTTATACCCTTCGTTTTGGTATTATTCGCCAGTCTCTTTCAGGGATCATTTGGCCTTGGCATGAAATTCATGGCTCCTTTAAAATGGGAAGCGTGGTGGCTAGTTCATGCTACAGTAGCAATGTTAATTATCCCAATTGCCTGGGCTTTATTAGTAGTGCCCGACTTGTTTGGGGTTATTGCAGACGCTCCTTCTGAAGCTATTTGGATCGGCATGTTGTTTGGATTTTTGTGGGGAATTGGAGGAATAATGTTTGGGAAGAGTATTCCATATATTGGAATCTCACTAACGTACGGGATTGTAATGGGTGTTTGCTCGGCTGTTGGTAGTTTAATACCATTCTTTCAATTAGATGGAGCTGTTGATTTGCCTGCATTTCCATATGTTATGGCAGGTGTTGCATTAATGTTAGTTGGTGTTGCTATTACCGCATTTGCGGGAATAAAGCGCGATAATGTAGCTCAAAAAGAAAATGGAGGTGCCGTAAACCTAAAGGTGGGATTAATTATTGCTCTCGTTAGTGGTGTTTTATCAGCTTTGCTGAATGTCGGTTTTGTTAATGCTCAGCCGGTTGGTAAGGTTGCTGAGGCAGCAGGCGCAATTGCAAGAAATAGTAGTTTGGCTATTTGGGTTGTTGTTCTTCTTGGTGCGTATGTGATGAATGCAGGATATGCGCTATTTCTACTTTTCAAAAATAAAACATGGGATTCTTTCTCTGTTCCAAATTCCGGAAAAGCTTATGCTTGGGCAATTGGAGCTGGCTTGTTGTGGTTCGGAGCATTGGGTGTTTACGGACAAGGAGCGACATTGATGGGCGAAATGGGACCTATAATTGGATGGCCAATCTTGCTGGGAGTTTCACTTGTTGTGAGTAATGTTTGGGCTTATCTAAATAAAGAGTGGGATGGGGCGAAAAAGCCTTTTGCAATATTACTTGGAGGTTTGTTTGTCCTTATCGTTGCTACCGTAGTTTTAGGGTATTCCAATGGTGTTGTGTAAAGGAAGTAAGTTGTTATTCTTGATAAAGATTTGGGTATGAAAATAAAGTCAATAGAGAGTTTTGTACTTTCGGATAAATTAGATGAAAGTTTTTACTTTTCGCAGTGGGAGTATGCTGAAAGGCGTATTTGTATAGTGAAAGTTACAAGTGATACAGGTCATGTTGGTTGGGGTGAAGGTTATGGACCTGCCGGTGTTATCAAGGCTGGAATAGAACTCCTAACACCGTTTTTAATTGGGCAAAATCCTTTGGAGACAGAAACCATCTGGAGTACAATGTATCGCCGAACATTAGATTTTGCAAGAAGAGGTGTTCTGGTTGCTTCCATTAGTGCTATTGATGTGGCTTTGTGGGACTTAAAAGGTAAGATAATGGAACTGCCTGTTCACTTATTATTGGGTGGAAAAAAAAGGGATTTTATTACGCCTTATGCAACGGGTATGTATTATACGCATTGCGATAATTTAGGCGATAAGCTTGTTAATGAGGCCAAACAATATGTCGACATGGGATTTAAAATCATGAAAATGAAAGTTGGTCTTAGCATAGAAGAGGATATTGAGTATGTTAGAAGAGTTCGTGAAGCTATTGGCCCAAATATTAAGCTCGCAATTGACTCTAATCATGCTTACAACTTAAGAGAAGCAATTCAGTTGGCAAATGCTGTGGAGAAATATGATATATCATGGTTTGAAGAACCAATATCTCCAGAAAATTATGCTCAATATGCTGAATTGAGAACAAAAACTACTATTCCAATTTCAGGTGGCGAGTGTGAATATCTTCGTTTTGGTTTTCAGACTTTATTGAAATCAAATTGTGTAGACATTGTGCAACCGGATATTTGTGCATCAGGAGGATTGACCGAGGCTAAAAGAATTGCTGTGCTCGCATCTGTTTATGGTGTAGAACTGATTCCACACACTTGGGGAACTGGTATAGCCATATCAGCGGCTTTACATTTTGTAAGTAATTTGGATGTGTTGCCAGGACGGCTTAGAACGCCAAATTGTTTGTTGGAATATGACAGAACCGAGAATGCTTTAAGAGAAGAGCTTACTAGTACTGACATGGTAATGAAAGACGGTAAGATTGTAATTAGTGACAAGCCTGGATTAGGTTTTGAATTGAATGAAGATGCGGTGCATAAATATACTTTAAAAAATTAGATATGAACTTTGGATATAAGAAACTATACATAGGTGGTGAGCTTCGTGACTCAATTTCCGGAGCTAAAAAGGATGTAATTTGTCCTGCAACAGAAGAAGTGGTTGGAACTCTTGCCTGGGCTGGGAAAGAAGATGCTGAATTGGCATTGGATGAGGCTCAGAAAGGGTTTAAATACTGGTCGAAGCTGTCTCTTAAGGAGAGAACGGTATGGATGATGAAATTGCGTGAGGAAGTATTGAAGAATGATGATCTTTTGCGCAAAGCCGTTGTAATGGAAATGGGAAAATCCTACGACGCAGCTTGGGAAGATATTGAGTCTATAGTGAATGCTCTTGAATTTTATCCAGGTGCAATGCGTAATATGCATGATGAAATTATTCCTGATCTTGAGAATACACATCGTCATAAGATAGTTAATCGACCTGCAGGTGTAGCAGTAGCTTATCTTGCTTGGAATTTTCCTCTTTTAAATGTTGGATTCAAAATTGGTCCAGCCTTGGCTGCGGGATGTTCTATAATTATTAAGCCTTCTGGCTTAACTTCATTATCATCTTATGTGTTAGGAGAGATTCTTTACAATATGAATTTCCCTGCTGGTGTAATTAATTTTATCAGCGGTCCTGTTAGTGAAGTTGCCTACACAATGACTACAAGTAAAATTCCAAAAGTGTTAACTATGATTGGTTCTTCTGAATCTGGTCGACAAGTTATGGCTGATTCTGCTACATCTGTAAAGCATGTTAGTATGGAATTGGGAGGGAATGCTCCTTTTATTGTTTGTGAAGATGCAGACTTAGAGACTGCAACTAATATCGGGATTGCATTGAAATATGGTAATTGTGGACAGATTTGTGTAGCCGTTAACCGATTCTTAATTCATGAAAAGGTATATGATGAATTTCTTGAAATGTTTATCGCTAAAGCAAAAAAGGTAAAAGTTGGTTTTGGCTTTGATGAAAAACCAGATATGGGACCTTTGGTTACTCTGAAAGACAGAGAGCGAATTCTCAAAATGGTTGAAGATGATGTGGCGAGTGGAGCTACTCTTGTGTTGGGTGGTGGAATTCCGAAAGATAAAAAAGTAGGAAACTTTATCGAGCCGACTATCATAACTGGACTCACAACAGAAATGCGTTGTTTTAAAGAAGAGATTTTTGGGCCAGTTGCTGCAATCATGAAATTCTCAACAAATGAAGAAGCAATCGAATTGGGTAACGATACTGTGTACGGTTTGGTTTCTTATGTGTTCTCTAATAACGAAAAGGAAATCAGACGTTTTTCTGAAGAACTTGATTTTGGTGAAGTGCAGGTAAATGGTGTGAAATATGCAATTTATTTACCTCATGGAGGAATTAAAGAAAGTGGTATCGGACATGACTGTTCATACCTCGCTTTGAATGACTATTTAGTGAAGAAAAGAATAACAATTGCATTGTAAGTTTCTTCGAATAAAATTTAAAAATAAAATATGCAACCTATTGCACAACGGGCTATGTCGCCTGATATAATTAGAAAGATAGACGATTGCGGTATTATTGCCGTTCTGGTTATAGATGAGTTGAAACATGCTGTTCCTGTAGCTCAAGCTCTTCTTAAAGGAGGAATTGATGCAATCGAATTGACGCTTCGTACTCCAGTTGCTATGGAAGCTGCTCGCCTCATAAAAAAGGAGGTTCCTGAAATTAATTTAGGATTTGGTACCGTGTTAACTGTAGATCAAGTAAAGGCTGTAGCTGATTTGGGTGCTGATTTTGCAGTGGCCCCAGGTTGTAATCCGAAAGTTATTGCAGAGGCTTATAAGCAAGGCTTATCATTTGCTCCTGGAATTATGACCCCATCGGATATTGAGATAGCAGTGGAACAGGGCTGTAGAGTGCTTAAGTATTTTCCTGCTGAAACATCAGGAGGAATGGAGCATTTGACCAATATGGTTGCACCTTACCAATACTTAGGTTTAACATTTATTCCTTTAGGAGGATGCAATATTCATAATGCTCCTTCTTATTTGGAGTCTTCGTTAATTACTGCAATTGGAGGTTCTTGGGTAGCTAAACGCCCTCTAATTCAAGCTGAGGATTGGGATACAATTACAGCCAATGCAAGAGAAATTAGAGCGTTGATTACCAAGATTAGAAAATAGTAAGAATATTTCAGGCTTTGTTCTATTACTAATAGAACCGTAAAGTTGTGAGTCAAATATAATAAAGATGAAAACAATTATAACATTCGGTGAGATAATGGGGCGAATTTGCCCGGAAAATTTCCAACGTTTTCAACAAAGTATGCCAGGGAAACTTGACATGACTTTTGCCGGTGCAGAAGCTAATGTTGCTGCATCGATTGCTATGTTGGGAGGGAAAGTGAAATTTGTAACAGCACTGCCTGATAATGAAATGACTGATGCATGTTTATCTGTTTTGAAAGGGATTGATGTAGATGTTTCGGGAATTAAGAGAGTGAATCAGGGGCGATTTGGTTTGTATTTTGTTGAGCGTGGAGCCAATCAAAGACCAAGTCGGGTAATGTATGACAGAGATTATTCGGCGATATCATTAACACATGGTGAAGAATATGATTGGCGTAGATTATTTGCAGATGCTCAATGGCTGCATACAACCGGTATTACTCCATCCTTATCCGAAATCGCTGCAAATGCTACTGAAATTGCTGTTCGCACAGCGAAGGAAAAAGGTTTGTCTGTTTCTTGTGATTTAAACTTCAGAAAGAAACTTTGGCAATGGCAATCTGGAACTTCAGCTTCTGATCTTGCTCAAAAAACCATGCGTGCAATACTTCCGTTTGTTGATGTTGTGATTGCAAATGAAGAAGATGCTCATGATGTGTTGGGGATTTCTGCAGGAAATACAGATATCGAAGGAGGTAAGCTGGATGTAGAAAAATATACAGATGTAGCAAAAGAGATTGTAAGACAATTCCCAAATGTGAAGAAAGTTGCAATTACTTTACGGGAAAGTATTTCGGCTACACACAATAATTGGGGAGCTATGTTATACGATGCAGCTACTATGAAATCATATTTTGCACCGCTTACTGATGGGAAGTATACTCCTTATGAAATTAAGTCTATTATTGATCGTGTAGGAGGTGGTGATTCTTTTGGTGCATCTTTGGTTTATGCTTTAAATACTCCGGATTTATCTGATCCTGAAAAAACAATACGATTTGCTGTTGCAGCATCATGTTTGTGTCACTCAATTAATGGAGATTTTAATTATTCATCCCGATCAGAAGTCGAATCCTTAATGGGAGGTTCTGGCTCAGGAAGAGTTGTAAGATAATAACAACCAATTTAAACCGGAAGGTTTAAAAAGTTCATTAATAGCCATTTGGGAAACCTTCCATTTCCCAAATGACTATATACTCCATAAATTAGGTGTCTTATTTTAGCCATTTATGGATGTTTTCAATAGAGAATACTAACTATTTGTCTCTTTGTAAATTCAATCGTTTGTAAAGATGATTTTTCCTTTAAAGTATATGAAAAATATGATTTCGTTATTGAACATCAGTAAAATGGCCTTTTTAGGTCTTTTGTTCGTTTCAGTAAGTTGCGCTGGAACAGCAGAGAAGAAAGCAAAAGATTCACGTCCTAATATCCTTGTTATACTGTGTGATGATCTGGGTTATTCTGATGTTGGATTTAATGGAGCTAAAGATATCCCAACTCCTGCTTTAGATGGTTTGGCGGAAAGTGGAACCATTTTTTCTGCTGGTTACGTAACTCACCCTTTTTGTGGCCCGAGCCGTGCAAGTATCATGACTGGGCGTTATCCACACACAATGGGAGTACAATTTAACCTGCCTCCTAACAGCGAAACGATCGGAAAGGGTGTTCCTGTTGAAGAAACTTTTATTAGTAAAACATTACAGGAATCAGGATATTATACCGGAGCAATTGGGAAGTGGCATTTAGGTTCTGTGCCAAAATATCATCCTAATAAACGAGGATTTGATGAGTTTTTTGGCTTTTTAGGTGGAGGACATGAATATTTTCCTGATGAATATCGTGAGAAATACGAAAAACAGAAAAAAGCTGGGAAAAAAGTGATATTTGAATACCTGCTTCCTTTGGAACACAATGGAAAATCAGTTAGAGAAACAGAATATTTAACAGATGCCTTTTCGCGGGAAGCTGTTAGGTTTGTAGATGATGCATCGAAAAAAGAGAAGCCATTTTTCCTTTACCTTGCCTATAATGCTCCTCATGTACCTCTTCAGGCTAAAAAAGAAGATTTAGAGAAGTTTTCACAGATTAAAGATGAACATAGAAGAACCTATGCTGCTATGGTTTATGCTGTTGATCGTGGTGTTGAAGAAATAATAGAAAGTTTGAAAGCTAATGGTCAATTTGATAATACTCTAATTGTTTTCTTAAGTGATAACGGAGGTAAATTAAGTAAAGGAGCAACGAATTATCCATTACGAGAAGGCAAAGGCAGTGCTTGTGAAGGCGGTTATCGTGTACCCATGTTTTTTCATTGGCCAAATAAAGTTCCTGCAGGGGAACATTTTAATCATCCGGTTTCAGCGCTTGATTTTTACCCAACTTTCACACAATTAGGAGGTGCTAAAATGCCTGAAGGGAAAATTCTGGATGGTAAAAATATCTGGAGCGATTTTATTTCAGGAAAAGATGCTCATAAAGGGGATATGATTTACTGCTTGCGACATCGAACTGGTTTTACTGATGTTGGAGCTCGTCGTGATCAATGGAAAGCTTTACGACTTAATAATGAGCCTTGGAAATTATATGATGTTGATAAGGACATGGCAGAAAAATTTGATAAAAGTGCTGAACATCCAGAAATACTTAAGGAATTAATTTCGGAAGCGGAAAAGTGGAGTCAAACTCATATTCAACCTCGTTGGTGGCATGATGAGCAGACAGGTATAGATTGGAAAGAGAATAAAATGCCTAGATTTAATGAAACATTTGCTGTTGAGTAAATTTATTTTTGAATAAGGGATTCTAAAAAAGATATAAATGAAAAAGATACTTTCAATTCTTGGTTTAGCATTATTTGCTAGCGTTCAAATAGCATCCGCCCAAAACGATTGGGAAAACGAGATGATGTTTGAGAAAAATAAAATGAATGCTCGTGTTCCTAGTTATTCATTTAAAAGTGCGGAAGATGCATTGCTTGGGGATAGAGGAAATGCCAGAATAAAATCCTTAAATGGAATTTGGAAATTTAATTTTGTTGGGAAATCAGAAGATCGACCAATGGATTTTATGGCTAAGGATTTTGCAGGTAATAATTGGAATGATATTGATGTTCCATCTAATTGGGAATTAAAAGGCTATGGTCAACCCATCTATTCAAATATTATTTATCCTTTTACGCCTAATATTTTAGACACAACTTTAACTTATGATTGGAAAGGACCACAACCACCCCGACCACCTAAAATTTACAGAGACAATCCGGTAGGTAGCTACTTTAGAGATTTCGAAGTGCCTTCCGATTGGAAAGATCAATCGATAATTCTGCACTTTGGTGGAGTATCGTCGGCTTTTTATTTATGGGTTAATGGAGAAAAAGTTGGATACAGTCAAGGAAGTCGTTTAGCTGCCGAGTTCGATATTACAAAATATATTCAAGCAGGTAAAAACCGAATAGCATTACAAGTATTTCGCTGGAGCGATGGAAGTTATTTGGAAGATCAGGACATGTGGCGTTTAAGCGGTATTCATCGTGAAGTATTGCTAATGGCGCAACCTAAAATTGCATTGAACGACTTTTACGTTAGAACAAAATTTGATGCAAATCTGCAGGATGCCAAATTGGAAATTCGCCCACGTGTTTGGGTAAAAGAGAATGAATCGAATCTAGAAGGTTGGAAAATTACAGCTCAGCTTTTTGATGCAGAAAATAATGTGGTTTTAAGTGAAGCTCTTTCTACATCTGTAAAAGCAATATATAATGAAAGATGGCCACAAAGAGACATCACCAAATGGGCAATGATGGAGGCAAATATTCGATGCCCTCAAAAATGGACAGCGGAAACCCCTTATTTATACAAGCTGGTTTTTAGTGTCGTAAATCCTAAAGGAGAATTGGTTGAAGCTCGTAGTCAGAGCGTTGGTTTCCGAAAAGTTGAATTCAGTAAAAAGAATGAACTTTTAATAAACGGAAGGTCTATTGAAATAATGGGAGTTAACCGACACGATCATAGTCCGCTTAACGGAAAAGCATTAACTCGCGAAGAAATTAGAAAAGATGTTGAATTGTTGAAACAGTTTAATTTTAATGCTGTACGTACATCGCATTATCCAAATGACCCTTACTTTTTAGAGCTTTGTAATGAGTATGGATTGTATGTAATGGCTGAAGCAAATATCGAATGTCATCATTTGGGCAGTTTTATACCTCAAAGTCCAACTTGGCCTGCTGCTATTTTAAGTCGAACTATAAGGATGGTAGAACGCGATAAAAACGAGGCGTGTATTATTTCATGGTCGCTGGGAAATGAGGCCGGTACCGGACCCGCATTTGCAGCCTCATCGACTTGGGTTAAAGATTACGATCCATCACGATTTATTCATTATGAAGGAGCTCAGGGTGATCCAACAGATTCTCACTATCAAGAGGGAGATGCAGGCAGTAAAGCATTAGGAGGTCCAACGAAGTCTAATCCGGATGATCCCGATTATGTCGACGTTGTTAGCCGTATGTATCCAGATTTGAGTCAGTTAGTGAATATGTCAAACAGTGCTCATATTACACGACCAATTATTATGTGCGAGTATCTTCATGCAATGGGTAACTCTATTGGCGGATTAGTTGATTATTGGGATGAGATACGTGCTCGTCCTAACCTTATTGGGGGTTTTATTTGGGATATGATCGATCAGGGATTGGAAAAAACGAACGAAAGCGGACAGAAATTTTACGCCTATGGTGGTGATTTTGGAGATATTCCTAACGATGAAAACTTTTGTTTGAATGGAGTTTTTGCATCAGATCGAACCCCAAATCCACACGCTTGGGAATGTAAGTATATTTTTCAACCCGTTGTTTTCGAGGCTGCCAATTTGGAGAATACGCAAGTAAGAATTATCAATCGTTTTGCCTTTACGAATCTTAACAAATATGAGGTGCGTTGGATATTGTCTGAAAATGGGAAACAATTGCAAGCAGGAATCTTACTAAATCAAGATATTGCTGCTGGAAATTCGGCTATGGTAACTGTTCCATTTAAGAAAGTGGCCTTTACTAAAGATTCAGATTATTGGTTGCGTTTAAGCTTGCATGAAAAAACCGACCGTTTGTGGTGTGAGAAAGGTTTTGAAGTGGCCAAAGGCCAAATGCTTCTTAAAAAAAGAGAGCCTTTTCAAGTTTCAGCTTCACAGTCTAAGGAAAAAATTACAGCGAATGAGTCTGATACCGAAATTACAATAAAGGGTAAAGATTTTTCTGTTGCTGTTTCGAAAGTAAACGGACAATTAATTTCCTACAATATAAATGGGCTTGAGCAATTGAAATCTGCTTTACAACCAAACTTTTGGCGTCCGGCTATCGATAATGATACCAGAGGCGCAAGCAGTAAGGAATTCCATAGATCAATGAAACCATGGAAAGACTTAGTTGAAAACTTGAAAACAAATGGAGTGACTGTTACTTCTACGGATAGTAAAATGGTAAAACTGACAGTGAAACAAAGTTTCGAAGATAAAATCGAATTGGTAACTAGCTACACAATTTTTAATGACGGGAAAATTGATGTGAAATTGGAAATGGATGCTGATGAAAATCTTCCAAATATGATAAGATTTGGGATGACAATGGGCGTTTCGGGTACTTTTAACAATACCACGTACTATGGGAATGGACCTTTTGAAAATTACAGTGATCGAAAGCAGAGTGCGGAAGTCGATGAGTATAGCCTTAAAACCGATGATCTGTTTTATTCATATGAAAAGCCTCAGGAAAATGGGAACAGAACAGAAACTCGATGGGTGAAATTGATGACTGAAAATAAGAAATCAGGAATTAAGATTGTAGGTAAACCACATTTCGGATTTTCGGTTTGGCCTTATTCTAGCCAAAATCTTGGTGATGCAAAACATCCTTATGATTTAAAGTCTCAAGGGTTTTATACATTAAATATTGATTTTGCTCAAGCTGGTTTGGGGGGAACATTATCTCAAACATTACCTCAATATATTCTTAAATCAGGTAAATACAGCTTCGAGTTTACAATCGCACCTTTAAATAATTAAATCTAAAAATAATACAAAATAGCACTATGAAATATAAATTTAGTCACATAGGAATACCAACTACAGAAGAGAAAAATTGGGATGGCTTTTACGAAGCAGGTAAAATCCATTTTACAGATTTTAGTAAAGATGAGTTTGGTGTTGAATGGGTAAAATGTGATGCTGATAGTCCGATGCCTGCAATGTTCCAAAATGTAGCACATGTGGCTTATTTGGTTGATAATATTGAAGATGCATTGAAAGGTAAAGAGGTTTTAGTTGACACTTTTTCTCCGGGAGAAGGGGTACGAGTTGCATTTATTGTGCATAATGGATCCCCTATCGAATTCATGGAAATAAAAGAGTAATACCGTTGATATTTCATTTCAGTTTTGAGCAGTCCATAGGTTTAAATAAGCCATTGGACTGTTCTATTTTATGTATTATTGATGATTTACAAGCTGAAATTATAATCCGGTTATGGGAATTTTAGCTATATTGTGTTAATAAATACTAAGCCAATAGTATTTTGATAGTCAGAACTAATATGTGTCTATTTTATAGATTATTGATTTCATGAAGTTGATATTAAAAAATACTGACAGTTCCTTAAATGATAGAGTAATCATTACTAAAAAGGAAATTCCATGTCTGGATTCATCTTGGCATTATCATGATCAGTATGAGTTATTGTATATATCAAAAAGTAATGGTATTCGTTTTGTTGGCGATAGTGTTTCCCAATTCCACCCTGGTGAATTAGTATTAGTTAGCCCCTATTTGCCACACTTATGGCGAAATGATGCCTCTTACTATAAGGAGGACGACACTAATAAGGTGAAGACTATTATTATTAAATTTTCGAAAGATTTTATTGGTGAGGGAACTTTTAATCTGGCCGAATTTACTGATATAAATAATTTATTTGAACAGTCGAAATTTGGAGTGAGTTTTGGAAATAAGATTAGTAAAGCTCTGCACAACGAATTGATTCAGATTATAGACTTGTCACCTGCTCAACAATTAATTAAACTTTTAGACATATTGTGTCGTTTATCGAATACCGATGATAAAAAGATTTTGTCATCTTCAGATATGCGTCAATATACTACAGATAGTTCGGATCGTTTGGATACCGTTATAAAATTCGTTTCTGATAATTACGCCAGTGATATCAGTTTGAATGATGTTGCAGACATTGCTTGTATGACTACAAATTCGTTTTGTAGGTTTTTTAAAAAGATGACCAATAAATCTTTCACCCAATTTCTAAATGAAATTCGTATTCGTAATGCTTCACGTATTTTAGTACAGGAAGATATATCGGTATCCGAAGTTTGTTATATGGTAGGTTATAATTCAATTACCAATTTTAACCGCCAGTTTAAAGAGATAATGGGCAATACTCCTAATAGTTACCGTAACGCTATTTAACATTCACTTCTGGTTCAGCTCTTTTTTACCCCTCTCTTACCCTTATTTACCCTCAAATAAAAAGCGGGGTAAAATAATGCAAAAACAGGGTAATTTTAACCAGTCAGACCTCCTTTTTTTTCAGTTTATTTACAATAAATAAGTAAGGTGTAGTTACTTAGGTATTCTGGGTGTTTGTATCCACCTTTTGGAACTAGTAGGATATTATCCTTATAGAGTACGTGATAAAATAGGATATAAATATTATTCTGTTTAGATCTATTTGAAATTACATGTTGAAATAGATTATTGATATATGATTTGGTAACTCCTACTGATGTCGATATGGAGGTACATAGTGTTAATTAATTCAGTTAAATCAATAAATATTTTTTAAGGAATCTGATCAGAAATTCTATTGGCATATGCATCCAATGCAAACGATATAAAATTTAATCGCATTTCGAATTTATGATAATATATAACTCTAGTAATAAATTATGCGTCAAGAAAGGCTTTCAGCTGTCTTGGTGATATCTAATGTCAAAAATCAACTAATCGTTTTTATTCACCTCAAGATGAAAAACTTATGAAAAAACCGAAAAATTTACAGCAAATTTTTAGGATTATGGCGTTTACAGTATTTAGCTTCTTGCTTAGTGCAATGCAAGTTGTGGCTGTAAATTCAAATTCTCTAAATACGGCTATGTCAACCGAATTGGATGATGAAGCTATAGAAAATGTTACAGATCAAGGAAGTGTTAGTGGTATTATTAAAGACAATACTGGATTTACTTTGCCTGGTGTTAGTGTTTTTGTGAAAGGTACCACCAATGGTACAATTACAAATATTGATGGCTTTTTTGAATTGTTAGGCGTTACCGAAGGGGATGTTTTGGTAATCTCTTTTGTGGGTATGAAAACGCAAGAAATTGTGTTTGCTAACCAAACTACTTTGGAAATTGTATTGGAAGAAGATACAATTGGTTTGGACGAAGTAGTTGCAATTGGTTATACCACAAGAAAAAAAGGTGAACTTACTGGTTCTATTAGTACTATCGAAGCTGAGGAACTATCTAAAACTTCCAATAAGGATTTAGCTAAATCTTTAGCAGGTAAGGTTACTGGTTTAATTGTTTCCGATAGAGGAGGATATCCTGGAGATAGTGATATGACTCTTTTAATTAGAGGTAAATCAACTTTAGGGAATAATTCACCATTAATTTTAATTGATGGTATTACTGCCAGTAGTTTTTCAAATTTGGCTCCTCAGGATATTGAGTCATTAAATGTTTTGAAGGATGGAGCGGCTGCTATTTACGGTGCACGTGCGGCTAATGGGGTAATTTTAATTACAACTAAAAGAGGAAAAGCAGGTAAAGCAAAAATTAGTTTATCTAGTTCGATTAACTTTTCTTCCTTTTCTGCGAAGCCAGACTTAATGTCTTCAGAGCAATATGCTATTTATAATAATGAAATAGCAACAAGAGAAGGAACTGCACTTCCTTATACTCAGGAACAGATTGATAAGTATGCTGCTGGTAATGATCCTAACTATCCAAGTACAGATTGGGGAGATTTAACTTTTGCAGATTCTGCACCGGAAACAAGAACCTCTCTTTCAATTTCTGGGGGTAGTGATAAGGTTAATTACTTTGTTAGTGGTGATTATATGGATCAAAAAGGAATGTTTGAATCGGGATCTTTGAAATTTAAGCAATATCAAGTTCGTTCAAACATCGACATGAAACTACATGAGACTTTTACTTTGGGTCTTGATTTATCTGGACAATTTGGTAATAGAAAAGAACCTGGTGTAGATGATGGTTTTATTTATAAGCACATTTACACAAATGAACCAACTGAAGTTGGGATTTATCCTAATGGTCTTCCTGGATGGGGTGGTGAGAATGGTGCCAATCCTTATGTAATGTCAAGTGCTGAGTCTGGTTTTGTTAAGCAACAGGATAATGATTTACGCGGTAAATTATCTTTTGACTGGAAGTTGGATATGCTAACTCCTGGTCTGAAAATTAAAGGTTTTGCAGGCTACAGAAAACAGAGTAATGATATAAAATCATGGTATACTCCTTGGTCTGTTTATCAGTTTCAGGAAGGAACAAATGAGTATGTAGAGACAGCTGGATTCTCTCAAAGTGGCAATAAGATTATTTTGCGCGAGAGTTTTTGGAAATATGATGAGTTGATGTTGAATTCAACGATTCACTATTCTAAAACTTTAGGCGAAGATCATAACATTAGTGCCTTCGCAGGTTATGAATATTTTTCATCACAGCAACGTTCGTTTTGGGCTGAGAAAAAAGATTTTCCAAGCAAGGATCATCCTGAATTATTTGCAGGTAGTGATGCAGGACAACAAGCTTCGGGTAATTCACAAGAATGGGGAAGAGTAAATTATTTTGGATCTTTTTCTTACGATTATCAGAAAAAATACTTTGTTGACTTTACGCTTCGTCACGACGGTTCAAGTAATTTTGGAGAGAAAAAATTTGGTACTTTCCCCGGACTTGCTGTAGCATGGGCACTAGATAAGGAGTCATTCATGGAGGATATTTCATGGTTAAATGCCTTAAAATTGAGAAGTTCTTGGGCGCAAATGGGTAACGACCGTATCGCAGGATTCCAATACTTGACAAAATACGATTATGGAGGAACTAACTGGGCTCAACCAAATTCTTATATTTTCGGAACACCCGGAGTACAGTACAACTCTTACAACAGTAGTAATGTTCCTAATCCCGATATTACATGGGAAAAGGCTGATATGAAAAATATTGGCTTAAGTTTCAGTTTATTTGATTATAAATTATCGGGAGATGTTAACTATTTCTATCAGAAAAGAGAAGATATCTTAATTACACGAAATGCTTCAATTCCTGATGTTGCCGGTCTAACTTTGCCACAGGAGAATTTAGGTAAAGTAGATAACTTCGGATGGGAATTTGAATTGAACTGGAAAGATAAAATAGGAGAGGTAGATTATAATTTTGGTTTCAACTTTACTCAAGCTAAAAACGAAGTAGTTTATATGGATGAGGCTGCTGATGTCGAAGATTATATGAAGAGAGAAGGACACTCAATGGATTCATATGTAATTTATCCTACTTCAGGGATCTTCAGGGATCAAGCTCAAGTTGATGCAACGGCAGTGAAAAAAGCAGGTTCAGGTGAAGGTGATCCAATCTATTTAGATACAAACGAAGACGGGAAAATTGATTCAAAGGATAGAGTTCGTTCTTATGACTCTAATGTTCCGGAAATTCAATTTGGTATTCATGGAGGAGTAAGCTACAAAAACTTTGATGCAAGCTTTTTATTTCAAGGACAAGCTAAAGCTAAAATGTTAGTATTCTTTGACCAATCAGGTTCCAAACCAGACTATGTGTTTAATCAAAGATGGACTCCGGATAATCGTGATTCAAGATATCCAAGAGCTTTTAAGCAGGACGATTCATTTAGTGGAAATCAAAGTGGTAATGCTGCTAATTTTGAAGGAGCTGACTTGTGGTTGCACGATGCTTCTTTCGTAAGATTAAAAGAAGTTGAATTAGGATATACTTTCTCAAAAGGCCAAATTAAGTTTGGAACTCTAAAGGTATTTGCTCGAGGATTTAATTTATTAACAATGTTCTCTGATGTTTATGATTTAGGTTTAGATCCTGAGGCTAGTGGTTACAATAATTTTAGAGGAAGTACTTATCCATCTCTAAAGTCTTATACTTTCGGGTTTAATCTTAATTTTTAATTAAAAGTTAAAAAATACTCCGTTTAATTAGAGGATGATATATTCAATATAAAAAATAGAGAGATGAAAAATTTTAAATATATACTTATTGTATTTGCACTTTTTGCAACATTTGGTTGTGAAGATGTGTTGGATACCGAAGCAAAAGATGCTTTCGCTGAGGATTTAATTTACAGCGATCCGAGTCAATTGGAAAAATTGGTTTTTACATCATACAATAGCACTGAAGGGTGGGGCTTGAATCGAGATCAATGGTGGTCACGTCGATTTAATATTGAGGGAGCTTCTTTTGAGGCAAAATTTAACTTCAAAGATCTTGATTTATTCAGAGCAAGAGCTGGTTGGATAGCTAATAATGTTGGCGTTTTTGCTCAGAAATGGTCGCAATATTGGGATTACGTGCGTTTAACCAATGAATTTTTGGATCGTGTTGATGATAGTGAAGCGATGAAAGTTGATCCGGATAAGGTGAATATACTTAAGGCTGAGATGAAATTTTTAAGAGCCAATTTATATTCTAAATTGATCCGCTTTTATGGGGGTGTTCCAATTATGGAGGGAGCACTTGGTCTTGAGGATAATTTTAATTTGGAAAGAAATTCTTACGAGGAATGTGTTGACTTCATTGTAAAAGAGTTAGATGAGGCGGCTGCAATTCTTCCATTAACACGTCCTGATAGTGAATTTGGTAGAGTAACTAAATTAGCGGCTTTAGCTGTTAAATCGCGTACATTATTGTATGCGGCAAGTAAGCTTCACGATCCTGCTACTGTTCCAAACGGACCCTTATATGATTATACTAAAGCATCAAAATGGCAAGATGCTTCTGATGCTGCAAAAGCAGTTATTGATTTAGTGGGAGCGAGAGATCTTATTTCTGTAGCCGATGCAAAAGCTTATCAGGAATTATTTTTGTCTCCTAATGAGGATATTTTGTTTGCAAGACCTTACGGTTCTGTTTATTATGATTTCGGAACGGATGTGAACTCGCTACCTGATCAGACTATGTCTCCAAGTGGTTACGGGGGTTGGGCATTATCTTCACCAACACATAATTTCACATTGCAATTTAATATGGCGGATGGAACCACAACGGATGAAGTAACTTTTGATCCCGCGAATCCAAATACAGGTAGAGAGATGAGATATTATGCAGATTTAAACTTCAATGGTGCAATGTTTCGAGGTAGAGATGTTCAATATTATCTTGCTGAAACACCTAGTGTAGAAACACCAAATGGGTTGGATTCTCCTGAAGGATTAGGAAATACTGGACATTCTTCCAAAACGGGTTATAATATCAGAAAATTTCAGGATGAAAGTCTGGGAGGGTTAACCGATATTTCTTCTCAACGTCCTTATATTTTGTATCGATTATCTGAAGTTTATTTGAATTACGCTGAAGCTCAATATCACTTGGGTGCAGAGAGTGTTGCCAGAGATTTTGTTTCTAAAATTTCATCAAGAGCACTTCAGCCAGCTATTACTGCTACAGGAGAAGATCTTTTGGAAGCAATCAAAAGAGAAAGACGTGTTGAACTTTGTTTTGAAGGTCATAATTTCTTTGATGAGAGAAGATGGATGAATGAAGCTCATTTGGGTTTTGATATAAAAGGATTGACTTGGACAATGGCAACTGATGGATCTTTATCTTTCACGGAAAACACTGTTGTTACAAGACCTTGGTTCGAAAGAGAGTACTATTTACCAATTCCTTCTACAGAAATTGAAAAGGCTCCTGCATTATTGCAAAATGATGGATATTAATACAATAAAATTTAAGTTAGTATTAGATTAGTTATAGTGAGATTAGTGTGAATACCGGAAGGAAACTTCCGGTATTTTTTTTGGTTCATCTATTTTCGAATCTAGAAATTAGATGATGAAATCGGTAAAAGAGAGTTCAAGTCATAAAATATTACCAAGGGGTAAAATAATGTAATCACGAGGTAAATTTCACCAAGCTAGTTCATTCTAATTTGATTTTCTTTGTTAGTAAGAATAAATTGTAAAAGGGAAAGAATTTTTGTTTGAACAGAAAAGACGAATTCTCATATGTTGAAACTTATACTATAATTGAGATGAAATATAAAGTACTACTTATTACAGTTCTGCTTTTTCAGCAACTTGTATTCGCACAAAAGAAACCCAATATAGTGCTTCTTTTTTCTGATGATGCGGGTTATGCTGATTTTGGATTTCAGGGAAGTAAGGTAATGCACACGCCAAATCTGGATAAATTAGCCAGTGAAGGTGTGAAATTTACACAAGGATATGTGTCTGCATCAGTTTGTGGTCCTTCGCGAGCAGGACTTATGACTGGGCGCTATCAAGAAAGTTTTGGTTTTGAAGAGAACAATGTACCTACATTCATGAGTAGTAATTCTGCTTTAGATGGAGAGAATATGGGTTTGCCACTCGATCAGGTAACTATTGGAGATCATTTAAAGGCGTTGGGTTATACTACAGCAATTTTTGGAAAATGGCATTTGGGAGGTGCTGATTGTTACCACCCAAGCAAACGTGGATTTGATGAGTTTTATGGATTTCGTGGTGGAGCACGTAGCTACTATGAATATCCAAATGTTCTGAATGTGCCACGTGAAAATCGCTTGGAACGTAATTTTGAAGAGTATGCCGAGCCAGAAAGATATTTAACCGATAGACTTGGTGAAGAAGCAGTTGATTTTATTGAAAGGAATCAAGATAAACCATTTTTTGCTTTTGTGTCGTTTAATGCGGTACACACTCCTATGGAAGCTGAGGAAAAGGATATGGCAAAGTTTCCACAATTATCTGGAAAAAGACAGCAGGTTGCTGGTATGACTTTGGCATTGGATCGTGCTTGCGGATTGATTCTTGATAAATTAAAAGAACTTGGCTTGGATGAAAACACAATTGTGGTTTTTACAAACGATAATGGGGGACCAACCGATAAAAATGCTTCAATTAATCTTCCCTTAGCAGGAACAAAATCGAATCACCTAGAAGGTGGTGTGAGAGTTCCTTATATAATGCGATGGCCAGGAAAAATTAAAGAAAATACGGAATATGATTATCCTGTGAGTACGATGGATCTGTTGCCTACTTTTGTAGCTGCTGCAGGAGGCGATTCTAAAGCATTGGAAAATGTTGATGGAGTTGATTTACTGCCTTTTATTCAGAATGAAAACACAAGTAGACCTCATAATGTTTTATTTTGGAAAAAAGATTGCCGAGCTTCTGTACGTTTGGGAGATTGGAAATTATTGAGATTTCCTGACCGTCCTGCAGAGTTATATAATATCATTAAAGATGAGTCGGAGCAAAACGATTTGGCCGCAAAATATCCTGACAAAGTACGTGAAATGTATAAGATGATATTCGAGTGGGAATCTACTTTAGAGCGCCCTCGTTGGTTGTTGGATCGTAAATTCGAAAATGTAGATATTGACAGAATGGATAAATATAGAAAAGTTAAATAATCATGATAAAGAGACTACTATTAATCGCTTGTGGTGTAACGTTTTTATTTTCAAGCAACGCACAGGAACACGGAATTATTAATAATGCGAAAAGCCCGTATGTAAAACTGAAAAGTGTTGACATGGGAGATTGTATTTGGACCGATGGTTTTTGGGCTGAAAAGTTTAATGTTGCTAAAGAAAGTATGGTTCCATATATGGGAGAAGTATTGTGTGGAGATACGGGTCATGCATTAAATAACTTTAAAATTACTGCTGGTCATAAGCATGGTGAGCATAAAGGAATGCGCTGGCACGATGGAGACTTCTATAAGTATATGGAGGCGGTTTCCTATGTGTATTCTCAAACGAAAGATGAAAAATACCTAAAGGAGTTAGATGCTTACATTAAAATTATTGGTGAAGCTCAGCAAGAGGATGGTTACTTACAAACTCAGATTCAATTAAATCCTAAGGTGGATCGTTATGAGAATCGTAAATATCATGAAATGTATAATACAGGTCACTTATTAACCAGTGCTTGTATTCATTATAGAATTACTGGCCAAAGAAACTTTTTAGATATAGCTATTAAGCATGCTGATTTGTTGTATACTATATTTATGCCTGAGGATAAAAAATATGGTCGTTTTGGTTTTAACCAGACTCAAATTATGGGATTGGTTGAATTATACCGTACCGTTGGGGATAAGAAGTATCTTAAATTAGCCGAGAAGTTTATTAACAATCGCGGTAAATATAAGGTGGAAGAAACACCCGCAACCGAAGGTTATCCAATTGGAGATATGGTACAGGAATTTATTCCTTTACGCGAGGCTGATGAGGCTGTAGGACATGCTGTACTTGCTTTGTATTACTATGCTGGTGCTGCCGATGTTTATTCTGAAACAGGGGAAACTGCTTTAGTTGATGCTTTGGATCGTTTGTGGGAAAATGTTACAGATCAAAAAATGTACGTAACTGGTGCTGTTGGTCAAACTCACTATGGTGCATCTACAAATCGTCAAATGATTGAAGAAGGCTTTATCGATTCTTATATGATGCCAAACATGACTGCATACAACGAAACTTGTGCAAATATTTGTAATGCCATGTTCAGTTACCGCATGTTGGGTATTCATGGAGAATCAAAATATGCCGATATAATGGAATTGGTTGAGTTTAATAGTGGTCTTTCAGGAATTAGCATTGAAGGTAAAGATTATTACTATGCAAATCCTCTACGAGTTATTGATGGAGCAAGAGATTATGAGAAAATGAATACGGAATATCCTGAGCGCCAGCCTTATTTGGAGTGTTTTTGTTGTCCTCCAAACTTGGTTCGTACTGTTTGTAAATTATCAGGATGGGCTTATAGTAAATCGGAAAACGGAATTGCAGTTAATCTATTCGGTGGAAACAAATTATCTACAAGCTTATTAGACGGTTCAAAAATTGAATTGTCTCAAGTAACTCAATATCCATGGGAAGGACTTGTGAATATTACCATCGAGAAGTGTAAAAAAGATGCTTTTGATGTAATGCTTCGAATTCCTAATTGGGCAAAAGGTTCAACAATAATGGTAAATGGAGAAGCAACTGGTGTTGATGCTAAAGTTGGAAAATTTGCAGTCGTAAATCGTAAATGGAAAAAAGGCGATGTAATTACTTTAAATATGCCGATGGAAATAACATTTGTTGAAGGTCATACTCGCATTGAAGAAGTTCGTAATCAGGTAGCTATTAAGCGTGGTCCAATTGTATATTGTGTTGAGTCTGCCGATTTACCTGCAGGCACTAAAATTGTTGACGTATATCTTAATAATAAAGCTCCTTATAAGGCCGAATTTAAAAACGATCTTTTGGGTGGAGTAACAACCATTCAAACAGAACTGCTTATTCGTAAAAATAACAACGAGGAGAGCATGTATAAGGCAGTTAAAAAACCTGAGTTTGAAACAATCAAAGCTCAGTTAATTCCTAATTACGCTTGGAGTAATCGAGGACAAGGTGAGATGACCGTGTTTATGCCAATAATCTGGAAATAGTAAAAATTTAATAATCATATTGCGTTTAACCCTTATGGTTGAAAGCAATAGAATAGTTTCAATCAAAACAGGCTAGAATGAATCAGCGTCTCATGCAAATAGGAAACTATGACGTGGGATGCTGATTTTTTTATTTTAGGATGCAATTAATAAATTTCAATAAATTAATATCAGATGAAAAGATTAATGTTATTGGTAATAGGTGTTTTATTAATGAATTCTTCCTTTTCACAGGATCATGGAATCATAAATAATTCAACAAGTCCGAATGTAAATTTTAAGAGTATCAATATAGGTGATTGCCAATGGACTGAAGGTTTTTGGGCTGATAAGTTTAAAGTGTGTGAGGAGACAATGGTTCCTTACATGGGAGAATTGTTGTGTGGAGATACTGGTCATGCATTAAATAATTTCAAAATTGCAGCAGGACTAAAAGAAGGAAAGCACAAGGGTATGAAGTGGCATGATGGAGACTTCTACAAGTGGATGGAAGCTGAAATGTATGTATATGCTCAGAATAAAGATGAAAATATTCTTGCTGATTTAGATCAATACATTGATATTATTGGAAAAGCACAGCAATCGGATGGTTATTTGCAAACACAAGTTACAATCCCAGGATTAAAACGATATGGGAACCGTCAGTACCATGAAATGTATAATAGTGGTCATTTATACACAAGTGCCTGTATTCACAATCGTATTACTGGTAAAACGAATTTCTTAGACATTGCAATTAAACATGCAGATAATTTGTATGAAACTTTTCAGCCACAGCCAGAAGAATTAGCGCGTTTTGGATTTAATCAAACACAAATAATGGGCTTGGTAGAATTGTATCGAACTACAAAAGATAAAAAATACCTTGAGTTGGCTGAGTTGTTCATTAATATGAGAGGGAAATCAAAAGTACAACCAGATAAAACCGCAGGCTATAAGTTTATTGGCGATATGGTTCAGGAAAGGACTCCTTTGCGGGATGAAAAAACAGCAGAAGGTCATGCTGTACTTGCTTTGTATTTTTATGCTGGAGCTGCTGATGTATATGCTGAGACTGGAGAAAAAGCTTTGATTGATGCATTGGACAGACTGTGGGATAATGTTGTAAACAAGAAAATGTATGTAACTGGTGCGTGTGGTCAAACACATCATGGTGTGTCGTCGCATGTCGATATGGTTCATGAGGGTTTTATCAACGAATACATGATGCCCAATTTAACTGCTTACAATGAAACTTGTGCAAATATTTGTAACTCGATGTTTAGCTATCGCATGTTGGGAATTCATGGCGAATCTAAATATGCCGATATAATGGAGTTGGTATTATTTAATAGTGCTCTATCCGGAATCAGTATAGAAGGGAAAGATTATTTCTATGCGAATCCCTTACGCGTTTGCCATCATGCTCATGATAATCCTGATGCGGCAACTGAATTCGATGAACGTATTCCTTATGTAGAATGCTTTTGCTGTCCTCCAAATTTGGTTCGAACCATTGCAAAAGTATCTGGTTGGGCTTATAGCATAACGAATAATGGAGTGGCTGTTAATTTATATGGAGGAAATAAATTAACAACAGAATTGTTGGATGGTTCTAAATTACAGCTATCACAGGTAACTCAATATCCATGGAATGGAGCAGTTAAAATCACCATGGAAGAATGTAAAAAGGGAGCTTTTCAACTAATGCTTCGTATTCCCGACTGGGCACAGGGGAGCAAGATTTTAGTGAACGGTAAAGATGCAGGCGTTGATGTGAAAACAGGAACATATGTGACGATTGAGCGTTCATGGAAAAAGGGTGACGTAGTTTCACTGGATATGCCTATGGATGTTAAGTTAATTGAAGGCAATCCCTTAATTGAAGAGGTTAGAAATCAGGTAGCCGTAAAACGTGGACCTGTAGTTTATTGTGTTGAGTCACCCGATCTTCCAAAAGATGCAGGAATTCTGGATGTATATCTTCCTGTAAAATCAAATCTAAAAGTTACTTACAAACCTGATTTTTTAGGGGGCGTTTCTACTATCAGCGCAGACGTAAAGCTTCGAAAAGCGAATACTAATACGATGTATAGTGAGCTTAAAGAAGTAGAGTGGGAAACTTACAAAACACAATTTGTGCCTTATTTTTCATGGAGCAACCGTGGGAAATCGGAGATGACAGTTTGGATACCAATTGTTTGGGAATAGATAAATAGAAATTTAATCGTAAAAAAAATAAATAATGAATAATCGGTTTTTAATTAAATTAATTGGACTAAGTTTTCTCCTATTCGTAGGATTTAGTTGTAAGTCTAAAGAAGAGGTTAAAAAGAAACCAAATATTCTTTTTATTGCAGTAGATGATTTGCGTCCGGAATTAGGATGTTATGGTTCGGATATTGCGATATCTCCAAATTTAGATGCCTTGGCCGGCGATGGATTATTGTTCGAGAACGCATATTGTCAGCAGGCTATTTGTAGTCCTTCAAGAGCCAGTTTAATGACTGGTGCACGTCCGGAAACTATTGGAGTGATTGAAAATTACACTGATTTTAGGGATGTAAATCCTGACATTGTAACTTTGCCACAGCAACTGATGAAGTTTGGTTATGAAACAGTTTGTACAGGAAAAATTTTTCATGGAAAGTATAATGATCCAAATTTTTCGTGGAGTAGATTACCTGTTAAGCCTAAAGTAGAACGTGCACCGACTAAAGGTGGATTTGCTTTAAAAGAGAATCAAGAGTTTTGGGAAAATGATCGTAATAAAATGGTTGCGAAGTATGGCCCGGATGCTACTAAAAACGGTTTAGCACAAGGTCCAGCATACGAATGTGCGGATGTGCCGGATGTAACCTATGAAGATGGTTACAATACGATTGCGGCAATTGAAACATTAAAAGATATGTTGGCGAAAAATCCAGATAAACCTTTCTTTTTAGGATTAGGATTAAAAAAGCCTCACTTAAATTTTATTGCCCCTAAAAAGTATTGGGATCTATACAATCGTGAAGATATTCCATTGGCTCAACAAACCGAGGCTCCAATTAATGGTGCTGCAATGGGATTACATCCATCCTTCGAATTAAGAGCAAGATCAGGTATTCCAAAAACGGGAGTAATTAATGATACTTTGGCACGAACCTTAAAACACGGCTATTTGGCTTGTGTAAGTTATGCTGATGCTCAAATTGGGATGATGATTAAAGCTTTGGAAGAAGCTGGCGTTCGTGAAAATACCATTATTATTCTTTGGGGTGATCATGGTTGGCATCTTGGAGATATGGGAATTTGGGGGAAAGCTACTAATTATGAAATTAGTACTCGTGTTCCTCTGATGATTTGGACTCCGGACATGCCCACTGAAAATAGAGGAGCTAAAACAAATGCATTAGTCGAATTGGTTGATATGTATCCAACTCTTTGCGATCTGGCTGGAGTTCCTAAGCCTGGTCATTTGGAAGGGCAAAGTTTTGTTCCATTATTGGATAATCCTAAAAAAGAGTGGAAAAAAGCTGTGTTTAGCCAGTTTCCAACTCCTGCATTAAGAGAATGGGCAGCAAATCCACTTTCTCAAGGAATGCGTGAGACTTATTTTGGACCGCTAATCGAAGAGGTGGAAGAGCGAATTATCGATCAGCAAAAAGAAAAATGGGATCGTAATTTATTTGAAAATTACTTGATGGGGTATGGAATGCGAACTGAGCAATATCGATTTGTGGTTTGGAAAGATTATACAAAACCAGAAGTAGATCCGATATTTTTTGAATTATACGATCATAAAGCCGATCCTCAGGAAACAGTTAATGTAGCAGATGAAAATCCTGAATTAGTAAAAGAACTTTTAGTTCAATTCAATAAAGGTTGGCAAGGTAATCTGGCAAAATAAACAATGAATAAAATTTGGGGCTGGTCTTTTCTAAAAGGACTAGCCCTTTGTATAAGCTCCTATTGGTCGGTCGGGTTTAAATGGAAAAACTTTTACACGAGAGGGCTAATCTCTTTAAAATTAAATACCAATTGACCATTAGTACTGTTATAAAAGAGGATGTTAGTGTTTCACGATAAACAAATTACTAGGATGAGAGATACAATAGTCATATTAGGAGCTGCATTATTTATGCTAACGGGATGTGATGTCGAAAAACCTGTTCAAACAGTTTCTATAGTACAGAATTATAAGAATTGGCAATGGGATAGTGTTTTTGTTGCTAAAAATAAATACATCAGTTTAGCGGTTGTTCCTGATGCTGCAGGGCGGGTTCTGGAATACAATTTAGGAGAAGTGCCATCGCTTTGGTTGAATCCCGAACTATTTGGAAAATCATTTGCCCCAAATGATGAGGTGAAGCAAGAAGATTGGAGAAATTTTGGTGGTTATCGCTTGGTGCCCATCCCTGTTGATGATTGTGCTATTAATGCAAGTGGAGAGAAGACGAATCGCTGGCCACCTCCGGTAGTAATTGGAGATAGTCCCTATAAAGTGGATATATCAACAAATAAGGATGGAGAACAATCTATTGATGTGGAATCAGGAATACAAGAATTACCAGTGCCTCTTTTTGATAATAAAACACAAAGCTTTAATCAACCAGAAAAAATTGATGAGCGTTTGCAATATAAAAGAAGTTTGCACATTGAACCAGGCAGTAGCTTGGTGTATTTCAAGCACACCTTAATAAACAGAGGTGATGAAACTGTGAAACGAGGAATTATGACCACAAGTCAGCATATTTCACGCAGTAAGCCAGATTTGGAGGATGGTGAAAACTTCAGAGCTTATATTCCTTTTAGTGAGAAATATAAGATGCCCGATGGAGAGCAATATCATATTAATGTGACACCAGAATCGAGATGGAGATACGTGAATAGAAACCGTATGCTGTTGGATAAGGACAATCCTGAGCATGTTAAGAAATATTTTAATCATGGAACCAATTGGAATGGTGAGGTAGCTCCGGGAATTTTCGAAATCCAGTACGATTACTATTTAATGGGGGGATTTCATATCGTTTCTTCCGAGGCCTGGGTTTGTTATGTAGATAAAACAAGCAATACTACTTTTGCAAAAATTTTGGAGCCGTACAATCCAAATTTGGAATATGAGGAAGGTGTGAATCTTGCAATTTATAATAGTGGAATGGTGACTGGCTATTTGGAAACAGAAGTTAAAACACCCATACACACTTTAGCTCCAGGAGAGAGTTTCGATTATAAAGAAATTCATGGAGCTGCTAAAATTCTATCAACACCCGTATTGGGAGTTAATTTAGCAGGTGTAATAACCCAAAAATTATCCTGTAAAGAGAGTGTTATAAAAGGGCAGTATGGTGTTTTTAATGAGGGGAGAGCAACTCTTAGATTGTTGGATACTTCTGATACGCTTGTTAAAGAAATTGTACTGGAAGATGTGAATCCATTAAACGCCTTTTCTTTTGAGTATTTGATGAAGAATTTGGAGAATGTAGCTAAAGCAGAACTTTATATTGAAGATATCCACAAAGAATTACATTTGCTTGATTCTTGTGTTTTGGTAATTAGATAGTTAATGATTTGTAGAGCTTAAGGGATTCTGATTTTGTAGAAGAATTTAGAATACTGTCTATGCCAGAGACTATAAAAAACACAAAAGCCAATCAATAATATTGATTGGCTTTTGTTAGTGACCCGTGGCGGACTCAAACCGCCGACCTTCAGAACCGGAATCTGACGTTCTATTCAACTGAACTAACGAGCCATTTATGTCTGCAAATTTAGAAAAATATTTTGTTCTGCATCGCATGCAATCCTATTCCTGCAAATAAATATAATTTACAGCTTTAATCTTATAGGCCTAAACCATTAAAGCCCAATTTTTAATAAAATAAGACTTACTACTAAAACTCGCTAAATATTTATAAACTTTTGCTAATTTTGCGCTTTGAAAGCAAGAAATAACCATATTTTATCAATATTAGCATGGAGTACAACTTTAAAGAAATAGAACAAAAGTGGCAGAAGTATTGGACCGAGGAGAAAACATACAAAGTTGAGGTTGATTCAGAGAGACCAAAATTTTATGTGCTCGATATGTTCCCATACCCTTCAGGTGCTGGTTTGCACGTTGGTCACCCACTGGGATATATTGCTTCGGATATATATTCTCGCTATAAAACTTTAAAGGGGTTTAATGTACTTCATCCAATGGGATACGATGCATATGGTTTGCCTGCAGAGCAATATGCGATTCAAACAGGTCAGCATCCTGCTGTGACTACTGAGACTAATATTAAAAGATATCGCGAACAATTAAATAAAATTGGATTTTCATACGATTGGGATCGTGAAGTGCGCACCTGTCAGCCTGAATATTATAAATGGACTCAGTGGGCATTTATTCAAATGTTCAACCATTTCTTTAATAATGATATTGAAAAAGCAGAATCCATTGAATCTCTAATTTCAAAATTTGAGTTCGAAGGAAATGTGAATGTAAATGCAGCATGTTCCGAAACGGAACCTTTTTCAGCAGAGGAGTGGAAAGCTTTTTCGGATAATGAAAAACAAGCCACTCTTTTAAATCACCGTTTGGCTTATTTGGCCGATACAATGGTGAACTGGTGTCCTAAATTAGGAACCGTTTTAGCTAACGATGAGGTGAAAGATGGTCTTTCTGCAAGAGGAGGATATCCTGTTGAGCAAAAAAGAATGCGTCAATGGTCATTGCGTGTTTCTGCTTATGCAAAGCGTCTTTTAGATGGTATGGAAACTTTAGAGTGGACAGATTCTTTAAAAGAGATTCAAAAAAACTGGATTGGTCGTTCTGTTGGTGCTGAAGTAAACTTTGGTGTGAAAGGTTCAGATATCAAAATGGAGGTTTTCACCACTCGTCCAGATACTATTTTCGGCGTTACTTTTATGGTATTGGCTCCGGAAAGTGATTGGGTAAAGGAATTAACAACTCCAGAATATCAGGCAGATATTGATGCCTATATCGAGGCAACGAACAAAAGAACGGAAAGGGAGCGACTAGCCGATGTTAAAACGATTAGCGGTGCATTTACCGGTGCGTATGCAATTAATCCTTTTACAGGCCAAGAGATTCCTATTTGGATAAGTGATTACGTGTTAGCTGGATATGGAACGGGTGCAATTATGGCCGTTCCTGCTCATGATAGCAGAGATTACGCTTTTGCGAAGCATTTCGACTTGCCAATTATTCAGGTGGTATCAGGTGGGGATATTTCAGAGGAATCTTACGATGCAAAAACGGGTAAGTCAATGAACTCTGATTTCTTAAACGGATTAGACGTTAAAGATGCTATTGTTAAGGCAAATGAGGAAGTTGAAGCAAGGGGGTTAGGAAAGAAAAAAATTAACTATAGACTGAGAGATGCTATATTCTCTCGTCAAAGATATTGGGGAGAACCTTTCCCTGTTTATTTTAAGGATGGAATGCCCCAAATGATGGATTTGGACAAGCTTCCTTTGAAATTACCTGAGATTGATAAATACTTGCCTACAGAGAGTGGAGAACCACCTTTGGGACGCGCTAAAAATTGGGTAACCGAAGATGGATATCCAATTGAGTTGAATACCATGCCTGGCTTTGCAGGATCATCAGCATATTACTTACGCTATATGGATCCTCGCAACAATGATGCTTTGGTTTCTACCGAAGCGAATGAGTATTGGCAGGATGTTGATTTGTACATTGGAGGTACAGAGCATGCTACGGGTCACTTAATTTATTCTCGTTTTTGGAACAAGTTCTTATTTGATATCAACGAAGTTTGCAAAGATGAGCCATTTAAGAAATTGATTAATCAGGGAATGATCCAAGGGCGTTCAAATTTCGTTTACCGAGATAAAAAATCAAACAAATACGTTTCTCACGGATTAATAAAGGAATACGATACTACAGCCATTCACGTTGACGTGAACATTGTGAAAAATGATGTTCTTGATTTGGAAGCTTTCAAAAACTGGATGCCGGAATATAAAGATGCTGAATTCATATTAGAAGATGGGAAATACCATTGTGGTTGGGCTGTTGAGAAGATGTCTAAATCCATGTTTAATGTGGTAAACCCTGATGTGATTGTTGAAGAATATGGAGCAGATACACTTCGTTTGTACGAAATGTTCCTCGGACCATTAGAGGCTCATAAGCCTTGGGATACAAATGGTATTGATGGCGTGCACAAATTCTTAAAGAAATTATGGAGATTGTTCCATAATGAAGCTGGTGAGTTTGAATTGACAAATAGTCAGCCTACGCCGGACGAATTAAAGGTTCTACATAAAACCATTAAGAAAATTCAAGATGATATTGAGCGTTTTTCTTTTAATACCTCAATTTCAGCATTTATGATTTGCGTGAATGAATTCTATACTTTGAAATGTAACAATAAGGCGATTTTTGAAGATCTGTTAGTAATTCTAGCTCCTTTCGCGCCTCATGTTGCCGAAGAGCTATGGGGTTTGTGTGGAAACACAACCAGTATTACGAAGGCCAGGTTTCCTGAGTTTAATGAAAGTTTTGTTCAGGAAAACAATCATAAATATCCCGTCTCGTTTAATGGTAAAATGAGGTTTATTTTGGAGTTGCCCATAGATCTAAGTAGGGATGAAATTGAAAAAGAGGTTCTTTCTCTGGAAAAATCTCAAAAATGGATTGAGGGAAAAACGCCCAAGAAAATTATTATTGTTCCTAACAAGATCATTAATATAGTAGTTTAGATAATAAATTAGACAAATAAGTAATAAGCTTTAAGCTTTGTTGACTATTTGGCAACAGAGCTTAAAGCTTTTTTTATATACGATATGAAAATAAATTATTCTGAAATAAGATCCCTGTTAATAATTACACTTGGGATGGCAATATACACCTTTGCTTGGTCTGCTTTTTTAATCCCGTCGGGCATAATTGGTGGTGGAGTTAGTGGTATTGGGACATTAATCTATATCGCAAGTGAAAAAACAATACTGGTAGGTTATTCCTATTTTGTTATTAATGCGTTTTTAATACTGATAGCTCTAAAAATATTGGGAAGCAAATTTGGTATTAAAACAATATATGCAATAATTGTGGGTTCGATATTGCTTTCGGTTTTACCTAAGCTTATCCCGGAACCTCTGGTGAATGAAAAATTTATGGCTGCAATTATAGGCGGCGCATTGTCTGGTATTGGTGTGGGTATCACAATTTCTCAAGGAGGTAGTTCCGGAGGTACTGATATTATCGCAATGATGATAAATAAGTACAAAAATATCAGCCCCGGACGTATTATATTATATATTGATATTTTTATCATTGCTTCATCATATATCGTGTTTAAAGATGTACCTACTATTGTGTATGGTTACGTAGTGATGTCTATCACAGCTTACGCTATTGATATGGTGATTTCCGGATCGAAACAATCTGCTCAGCTTATTATTATTTCTGCTGAGTTTGCTCAGATTGCCGATGAAATTACTGGAACTATGAACAGGGGCGTGTCAGTGATGGACTCAACAGGATGGTACTCAAAGGAAAGTAAAAAGATGTTGATGGTTGTGGTTCGGAAACATGAAGCTCCATCAATATTTAAATTAGTAAAACAAATTGATGGAAATGCTTTTATATCAATGGGTTCAGTAATGGGGGTTTACGGTTTAGGTTTTGAAGAAATAAGAGGGTAATAGTTATGAAAAAGAATATTTTAGCACAAATGTCAAAATTTGATTTTCAATCCTACCTAATTATTACAATAGGTTTATTGGTGGGGTCTCTTGCATGGACAGGATTCCTAATTCCTTCAGAGATTGTAGGTTCAGGGGTTGGAGGAATTGCAACCATGATTTTCTACGTTACCGGATTTAAAGTGGGTTACAGTGTCTTTCTTATAAACTTCGTTTTTCTTTTAGTCGCATTGCGTGTTTTAGGTTTTGGTTTTGGTGTTAAAACCATTTATGGAATTATTATTCTATCCTTTTTTCTTTGGCTGTTTCAATCATTGATAACAGAACCATTGGTTTCCGATCGGTTTATGTGTGCAATTATTGGAGGAATGCTCGCAGGAGCAAGTGCAGGAATCATATTGTCTCGCGGAGGAAGTACGGGAGGAACTGATATTCTTGCAATGATGATTAATAAGTATAAGAATTACAGCCCGGGACAATTACTTCTCACTATTGATGTACTTATTATATCTTCGTCTTATTTCTTAGAGCATTCAATAGAACAAGTGGTTTATGGATTTGTAACAATGGGAGTAAGTGCCTATTGTGTCGATTTAATTATTGAGGGGAGTAAGCAATCTGTGCAGATATTTATTTTCACAAAAAAACCTGATGAAATAAGAAAAGAGGTTATACATACTCTTGATCAGGGAATAACTTTGCTTACCGGAACAGGTGGTTATAGTGGAAAAGAGGTTAAAGTTTTAATGCTTTTGGCCAAGAAAAGAGAATCACAAACCATCTTAAATATGATTAAGGTGGTGGATCCGGATGCATTTATTTCTCTTGGCAGTGTAATGGGAGTATATGGTAAGGGATTTGATAAAATTAAATCGTGATTTCTTAAAAAAACTTAAAACGGGATCCCTTCAGCAGAATTAGTTGTGTGACTATAAAAACCGTTATACCTTTAGGCTTCTTAAAAATAAAAATCCACAATGAAAAAATTCTTGAATTATAAATTACTGCTAATTGCTGGTGTTGTTCTATTAGGTTTAATCGGACTTAAATGGTTTTCAAAGGAAGTATCGGTGAAACAAATAGAACAGGTAGAAGTTGTAATTGATACCACTGAGATAGCACAGGTGCATTTAAAATACGGCTTTCCCATAGAAGAATTTGAAGTGGAGACTAATAAGGTGAAAAGGAATCAGAGCGTATCAACCATTTTAAGGCAATATGATGTTGGTTATGGGACCATCGATAAAATAGCAAAAAAAGCGAAGAAGGTTTTTAATGTTAGAAGGATTAAATCCGGACACGAGTATTCAGTGCTTTTTACGCAGGATAGTTTAAAAACGCCAGAGTACTTTGTTTATGAAAATACCCCAGTAGAATATATTGTATTTGATTTGCGTGATACTTTAAATGTATTTAAAGGAGAAAAGGAAATCGTTAAACATAGGAAGCAAATTAAGGGGAGTATAGAGTCATCATTGTGGAATGCGATGGTTGAGGCTGATTCGGATCCTTTATTATCTATTGAGCTTTCTGATATTTATGCCTGGACTATTGATTTCTTTGGCATCGGTAAAGGGGATCAGTTTAATATTATATACGAAGAATCATTTGTAGATGATAAGCCAATACATCAAATAAAAGTGATTGCTGTAAATTTCATTGATCATAACTCGAATAATTATGCTTTTGCCTTTACTGAAGGTGATAAAGAGGGTTATTTCGATGAGAAAGGTAAAAGCCTGCAAAAAGCATTCTTGAAGGCTCCATTGCGATATTCGCGAATCAGCTCTAAGTTTTCTAACAACAGGTATCATCCTGTTTTGAAAAGGTATCGTGCTCATCATGGTGTCGACTATGCTGCGCCTACTGGTACACCCGTTCATACAATTGGAGATGGAGTTATAACCAAAAGAGGATATCAAAAGAATGGGGGAGGTAATTATCTTAGCATTAAGCACAATAGTGTGTACAGTACTACTTATATGCATTTATCTCGATTTGCAAAAAGCATGACTACAGGTACTCGGATTAAACAAGGTGAAACAATTGGATATGTAGGCGCAACAGGACTTGCTACTGGTCCTCACCTGGATTTTAGGGTTTATAAAAATGGCTCAGCAATAAATCCGTTAAAAATGGAATCGCCTCCTGTATCGCCTGTGAAAGAAGAGCATGCGGCCAGATACAAATTGGAAATGGAAAAGTTGATGCAGGAGTTAAATCAGCAGGAAGCAATTACTTTAAAGTAATTGCTCAATTATCTTAGGGAAAAATTCATATTCTAGTTTATGGATTTTTTCTGCAACATCTTCGGGTGTATCGTTTGGTGCAATACTGCATTTGGCCTGATATATTATCCTTCCTTCATCGTATTTCTCATTGATCATGTGAATGGTGATGCCACTTTCTTTCTCTTTGTTCTCAACAACTGCTTTGTGAACATTCATGCCATACATTCCTTTTCCACCATATTTAGGTAAAAGAGCAGGGTGAATATTGACTATGGAATCGGGGTATTTACGAAGAAGATTAAGCGGAAGAAGCCAAATAAATCCAGCCAAAACAATAAAATCGACCTTTTTTTCAGCTAAAAAGCTTACTATTTTATCGGTTTTATTAAATTCTGACCTAGAAAAAACCAAAGTTGGAATATTTAAACTTCTGGCTCTGGAAAGTACAAAGGCATTGGCATTGTTGGAAAGAATTGCAGAAATCTCGAATTCAGGTTTATCGCTAAAATACCTTGCGATATTTTCAGCATTACTTCCTGATCCAGAGGCAAATATGGCTAGTCGTTTCATGTTGTGTTTTCAAAAGTAACTAAAACAACAAATATATACAAAAGGCATTTGGCAGTGAAATAATTTCGCAGAAAAGGAAAAAGAATTACCTTTGACCGCAACTTTGTAAAAAAAATTTGAATTATTTGGAGTAAATTTATTCCTTTGCACTGTTGAAAATTAATTTATATTATTTAATCACTTAAAATTTAAAAGTTATGTCTGATATTGCATCTAGAGTAAAAGCTATCATAGTTGATAAGTTGGGTGTGGACGAAACTGAGGTAACACTTGAGGCTAGTTTCACTAACGATCTTGGAGCTGATTCATTGGATACAGTTGAGCTTATCATGGAATTCGAAAAAGAATTTAATATCGCTATTCCAGACGATCAAGCAGAAAACATTGGTACAGTAGGTGACGCTATTTCTTACATCGGAGAAAACGCTAAGTAATTATTAACCAGAACCTTTCTTATGGAATTTAAAAGAGTGGTAGTGACTGGGCTTGGAACAATTAACCCAATTGGTAATTCTGTTACCGAATTTTGGGATAATTTGGAGAACGGAGTGAGTGGATCAGAAATGATTACTCATTTTGATGCTTCGAAGTTCAAAACTCAGTTTGCTTGCGAAGTTAAAAATTTCGTGCCTACGGATCATTTCGATCGCAAGGAAGTTCGAAAATTAGATTTGTATGCACAGTATGCCTTGGTTGCGGCCAAACAAGCTATTGAAGATTCAAATCTTGATCTTGAATCGGAAGATTTAACAAAAGCTGGAGTAATTTGGGGTTCGGGTATTGGCGGAATAAAGACTTTCTTAGATGAAGTTACAGGATATGCAAACGGGGACGGAACTCCTCGTTTCTCTCCTTTTTTCATCCCTAAGATGATTTCTGATATTGCCGCTGGTCATATTTCTATGAAATATGGATTCCAAGGACCAAATTACGGAACTGTTTCAGCATGCGCTTCGGCTTCACATGCAATGATTGATTCAATGAATTACATCCGCTTGGGTAAAGCTAATATCTTTATCACCGGAGGTTCAGAAGCATCTATCAATGAAGCAGGTGTCGGTGGATTTAATGCTATGCAGGCAATGTCCACAAATAATGAAGAGTATAAAACTGCATCTCGTCCTTTCTGCAGTAAACGTGACGGTTTCGTCATGGGTGAAGGAAGTGGCTGCTTGATTCTTGAAGAATACGAGCATGCTAAAAAACGAGGCGCTAAAATTTACGCTGAAATTGTTGGTGGTGGAATGTCTGGTGATGCGTATCACCTAACAGCAACTCATCCGGAAGGAAGAGGAGCCATTAACGCTATGAAAATGGCGTTACAAGACGCAAATCTGAAACCTGAGGATATTGATTATGTCAATGTTCATGGAACATCTACTCCAATTGGAGATATTCCAGAAACAAAAGCGCTTCAGACTGTGTTTGGCGAACATGCCTATAAATTGAACATTAGTGCTACAAAATCAATGACTGGTCACTTGCTAGGTGCAGCAGGATCTGTTGAAGCAATTGCCTGTATTCTGGCATTGAACAACCAAACAGTTCCTCCTACAATTAATTTTAGTGAGCCGGATCCTAATATTGATCAAAGACTAAACCTTACACTTCACAAAGCACAGAAGCGCGAAATTCGTGCTGCCTTGAGTAATACATTTGGGTTTGGTGGACATAATGCTTCGGTAATTTTCAAATCATTCATTGAATAATTTGTGACAAAGTCTATATTTCAATCTATAAAACTTTTTTTCTTTCCTGAAAGGGAGTTTTATGGATTGTTTTTTGATTTGCTGGATATTCAACCTATAAATCCAGACTTGTATGAATTGGCTTTCATACATAAATCTGCTACCATCCAAAAAAAAGGGTATGGTTTAAATAATGAGCGTCTCGAATATCTTGGAGATGCGATTTTAGGTGCCATAATTGCAGATATTCTTTACAAGTACTTTCCCAATAAAGACGAAGGATTCTTAACTCAAATAAGATCCAAAATTGTTAGTCGCGAATCATTAAACAAACTGGCAATTAAAATTGAACTCAACAAGCAGGTGGTTTCCAATGTGAATTTGAATAATAACAAACATATTTATGGTGATGCGTTTGAAGCATTCATTGGAGCTATTTATCTTGATCAGGGCTACGACAAAACAAGAAGGTTTATAGAAGATAAAATTTTTAGAAACTACATTGATTTGGAAGAAGTGGTTACTGTTGAAACCAATTTTAAAAGCAAGTTAATTGAGTGGGCTCAAAAAAACAAGAAAGATGTTTATTTTGATACGCACGAAGATGGTGTCGATAAAGCCTTGCGATTGCCTTTGTTTACTTCAGAGGTAGAAGTGGAAGAGGTGAAAATGGGTTCAGGAATGGGAACTTCTAAAAAAGAAGCTCAACAAAAAGCAGCCCAGGAAACTCTTATCATAATCCGTCAAAGAGAACTTGTTTCCTAATTTCTACAATTCAGAATTTTCCAAATTGATCCTAGTGCGGTCGTTCTTAATTTTGCCAAACAAAATAATTTTGTTGACTAGTTTATTCTGGAGTAAGACTTTGATATCTTGTTTTAGTCGCAAAATGGCATAAAAAAAAAGGACGGTAACCACAACCGTCCTTTCATCTAACTATTAACCAAAATTTTTAATCAAGGAGGTTGTTTCTTATAGATTCGCTCTCCAATGGCAAATATAGTGTCAAATTATTAACTTCAAAGGCGTTTTTGTGAAAAATTATCAAAATCTGACCTTTTTTGTCTAAAATAGATTAAATCCAAATCTATAAAAGCTCATGATTATTCCTTCATTTTAACTGTTGTTAAAGGCTATGGTTTAAACTTGTGTTAAAGATTGTTAAGCCATAATAGCTACGGCGGGTTTTTTTTATATTTGTATCTATGAATCAAAAATATATTTGGCTTGTAACAATCGTACTCAGTATTTCCTTATGTGGACTGATATTGGTTCAGATTAGCTTTTTTCAGTCAGCTTCGAAAATAAAGGAGGAACAATTGGCGCTTACGGTTAGTAAGGCGTTAGATCAGGTTGTGGCGGAATTAGAAAGAGCGGAAGTAGAACAAATTATTTTGAAAGGGGATGTTTCTGGCTTTACGAATGGCACAGTTGTTAGTAAAGCTAGATCAGGATTTAATATAGACATTCCTATGGATGCGACTCACAATAAAACAAAATTGAGTTTTTATTCTGAAAATAAGGAGTATAGTATTGGGGAAGGGGTATTGAATCCTGAAGGCTTAACGGGATTATCGAAATGGCAACCTAAATTTGCTAATGCTTTTAATGCGGGTGGTTATTCGCCTGGTGTAATCGCTAGTCGATTAGCTAGTTCGACCTTAAGTTTAAGCGAACGGATTGATATGGAACAACTTCCGCGCTTGATTGAGGAAAAATTAAAGGATAATGGAATCAAGTTAAGTTTTGAATATGCTGTAAAATCAAAAAACAAAATAGAAAAACGATCAAAAAATTATTATCGAAATCCTTCTTTTGAAAAATACGGCAAGAAGCTTTTTCCGAATGATCTTTTCTCTAATTTGAATGTTATATATGTATATTTCCCAGGACAACAGAGGTATACGATGAAATCTTACTCCATGTTGATTCCGTCTTTCGTTCTTACCCTGGTATTGATTCTTTCGAGTGCATTTACGATCTACATAATTTTTCGCCAGAAAAAATTATCGAATATTAAGAATGACTTTATTAATAATATGACGCATGAGTTTAAAACTCCTATTGCTACAATTTCTTTAGCCTCACAAATGTTGAAGGATAATACTGTTACCACAACAGCATCTACAAGAGATCATATTGCTAAAATTATAAATGACGAAAGCCGAAGGTTAACTTATCAGGTTGAAAAGGTTTTGCAAATGGCTGTTTTTAATGAGGTGAGAATGAAACTGAAGTTGAAGACAGTTAGCGTTCATAAAATAATTCAAAATTTATTGCCTAACTTCACAATAAGAGTTGAAGACAGAAAGGGGAATATGTATCAGAATATTGATGCCGAGCATGATCTTGTGATGGCGGACGAGGTGCATCTAAGCAATGTAGTGGCAAATTTATTGGATAATGCCATTAAGTACAGTAAGGATGCTCCCGAAATAAGTATTAGTACAAGGAATAAAAATAAGGGTATCGTTATAACAATTACTGATAATGGTATCGGAATAACAAAAGAAGATCAAAAAATGATATTTGAACGTTTCTTTAGAGTTCATACAGGAAATGTTCATGATGTAAAAGGATTTGGTTTGGGATTGTCCTATGTTAAAAAAATAACGGATGCCCATAATGGACAGGTAAGCGTTGATAGTATACCTGATAAAGGATCTAAATTTGAAATATATCTTCCCTTAAAAAAATAGATACATATGGAACAAGTTAAAATTTTATTAGCAGAAGATGATGCTAATCTAGGCCTTTTGCTAAAAGAGTATTTAATTGCAAAAGGCTATAATACTACGCTTTGCGAAGATGGAGATAAAGCATACGATGAATTTTTAAAGAATCCATATGATTTATGCATTTTTGATATCATGATGCCACATAGAGATGGTTTTACTCTTTCGAAAGATATTCGTTTGATCAATAGTGAAATCCCAATTATTTTCTTGACTGCAAAGTCTATGAAAGAGGATGTGCTTGAAGGTTTTAAGCTGGGAGCAGACGATTATATGACGAAACCGTTTAGTATGGAAGAATTGTTGGTTCGTATCGAAGCTGTTTTAAGAAGAACTTCGGGAGTGAAAAGTGAAAACACTCAGGAAGAGTTTAAATTAGGTCGCTTTTTGTTTGATTCAAAGAAGCAATTTCTTAAAGATGGAGATGTTACCACTAAACTGACAACAAAGGAATCGGAGTTGTTAAAGCTCCTATGCAATAATGTAAATAAAGTTTTAGAGCGTAATTTAGCTCTTAGAACAATCTGGTCAGACGATAATTATTTTAATGCCAGAAGTATGGATGTTTATATTACTAAGCTGAGAAAGCATTTAAAGCCTGAACCAGGCATTGAAATTATCAATGTGCATGGCAGAGGATACAAATTGATCATGTAATAGATTATTAGATATAGAAAACGCCGATCATTTGATCGGCGTTTTTTTTATGAGTTGTTAATCCTCAGAATTTATCTAAAAATCAGATTCATCTGGGTTTTCTTGATTTTCTTGATTTTCAGAGAGTTCTTTGTCGCGTTTAATCAAATCCTGATACAGGCTACGCATATATTTGATTCCAAATTGCATCGCTTCCTGCTTGCTTTGAAATTTCGATTTGATTAACTGATGCATGCTTAATTCATCGCTTGGGTCACCAG
Source organism: Labilibaculum antarcticum (assembly GCF_002356295.1). NCBI lineage: Bacteria > Pseudomonadati > Bacteroidota > Bacteroidia > Marinilabiliales > Marinifilaceae > Labilibaculum > Labilibaculum antarcticum. The sequence continues at coordinate 2,901,006 of NZ_AP018042.1, forward strand.
TGTAGTAGAAGATATCTATGTTAGGTCTATTTCCTTTTTTCTTAATTTCCATTCCGAACCAGGTGACGAATTCCTGATCTCCTACTTTAATGTGTCTTAAAATTTTTATCATTTGCTGATTTTTTTTTCTGTTGCGAAGGTACTTCAATTTTTTCTAAGGATAGATATTGAATTCTTAGAAGGTGAAAAAAAAGGATCTTCATTAGAAGATCCTCATTATTAATAAAGTTAACTTACTTTTTAAAAAGTAAGTTGTGGATTGATAACATCAGATAGAATCTCATGGTAACGTCCGGAATAATTTTCCAGGCACCAATTTTTAAGTTCCTCAATATCGGTTGGAGTTAGCCATTCGATAGCTTTAGTTAGCTCCTTGCGAAAAAGAGCAAAATCAAAACTTACATTTGCCAGCACGATTTTTGTTTGTTCAAGCATAATTATTCAAGTTTATAGTTTTTGTAGAGCTTGTACTACTAAGCTACAGTATTCTTGGATGATTCAAAAATACATTAACAAGCCTTAACATTTTTTACAGTTTTAATAATGCACATTTTTAAATTTAATAATATTTACTTGATGTGAAATTATAGGCTTAAAAAAAAGAGCTGTTAAAGCTCCTCTTCTTTTTTTTGTTTTTCCAATTCTTTAATCTTCTTTTCTTGGCTATTTAATAGTACCATAGAAATTGTAAGGATAAACATTACAATTAATTCGATGTATATTCCACTTCTATCAGGAGTTTCGGCAGTGGAGTTTAGAAGGTTAAGGATTGCAGCCACCATAATTAAAAAGGTGGACATGATTAATAGGAGTTTAATTAGTTTCATCTTTTTTTAATTTTAGCAAATTGTCATATTTGAGTTGTAAGATAATTAATTTCATAGTGAAACAAAATGAAATTGTTTTGCATGGGTCTTATCTGTTTCAATAATGAATTTATTAAAAATTAAGATCAAAAAAAAATGGCCTTCATAAGAAAGCCATTGTATTTTTATTTGTCCACAATGAAATCCGGTTTTTTTAATTCTAATCTGTTTTTAACAGGATTAGCATAAATTTCAAGGAAAATTTGATTCAATCTTTCAGGATCTCCATCATCAGGATTAATTTTCTTTTCCTTGTGTCTTAAGAAAAGATCTTTTTCTTCAGCCGTATATTTATGAGCAAATTCATTCGTTTCGTTCACAATATCAAAGGCTATGTAATTGTCGGGCCAAAGTTTGTAGTTCTTGTGAATTCGGTAGTCAATCAAGTCTGCAAGAGCTTTAAATTTATCTCGGCTGTCATCCATCTCCTCAATAACATCAAGCATTTCAGATATAGGCTTTCCGATTACAAAATTAACACGACCCTTTTCATTAACCATTCCTTTAATCATGCTTCTCAAATCATCCTTAGGAGTTTTTTTATAACCTTGATTGGTCTCTTTTCTATAAACTTCCAGGGTTTTCATTGAATCGCAAGGCTCGTATTCGTATGAGATGGCAACGGGAACAATTCGCAAGCTTTTAAAGTGCTCCGAGAAGGTTGCATTACCACCCATTTGTAACATTTTCAACAAGCTTTGTTGAGTTCTGTCATCGCCATCTTTTGTTCGTCCTTCTCTTTGTGCAATCCAAATAGATGCCTTTTTAGTGTTTAGTGCATACTGGATATAGCTTGAAAGAAGCTTTGAGCTGGTGAGCATTTGGCGAACTGATACGTTACGCTGTACAACAAAGCTTTTGTTTAGTTTAACCAAGTCAGCTATCCATGGTTGAATCAACAGATTACTACCAATAGCTATTTCTGTTGTTTCAAAACCATTATTGAAAAGCATTACATTTAGTAATGCAGAATCTAGAATGATATCACGATGATCCGAAATGAAAAGATAACTTTCTTTTGGATCAAGATTTTCCAACCCATCAATGGTAATGCCTTTGGTGGTGTGGTCAATAATATGTTGTGCTAGTCGAACAGTGAAGTTGCTCTGAAATTCTTTTATTGTATTAACACCTCCTAGAGATTTCACAATCATTTCTTTCGAAAATCCTGGAAATAACTGCTGGGCGAAACGAATAAAAGCTTCTTCTTTTATTAAACGTTCTAAGGTTTCTATTACCTCGGAATCGTTGTAAGGTCGAATAGCATCAAAATCTGAGTCGGTGAACATGCTTGGTTCTTTTTTGTTTTTTAAGGAAAGGCAAAAATAAGCAAATTATATGGAATGTCTAGGAAATAGGGCTTGCTTTTTGTTTTTAAAGTGTTTAAGCTCCTTGGAATTCAAATATTCGCATTTCTGAATGGCTGCACTACCTTACTGGATTTGGGGAGGATGACTCTCAGTTTGAGTACGATATTAACTGTCAAATCGACATGAGATGTTGGCGTATCAATTTTGGCAAAGAATTTGAGTTTTCTGTTGTAAAGATTAAATTAACTAACGGGAGGAATATAATGATTGGAATTTGGATCATATTTATTGCATTTACTTTATTGAGTTGGTTGGTGAGCAGTCAGTTAAAAACGAGATTTAAAAAATACTCTAAAATACCGACAGCAAATGGGATGACGGGACGTGAAGTTGTTGAGCAAATGTTAAGGGATCATGGCATCAGAGGTGTTAAGATTGGCTCTGTTGACGGACAGTTATCGGATCACTACAATCCTGCAAATAAAACCATCAATCTTAGTAGTGATGTTTATCATGGAAGAAATATTGCCGCAGCAGCTGTGGCGGCGCATGAAACCGGTCATGCAATTCAACATGCCGAAGCATACATGTGGCTTGAGATGCGGTCAGCTTTAGTGCCTGTTGTCAGTTTTAGTTCAAAATGGGTGCAGTGGGTTCTTTTGGCAGGAATTCTGATGGTGAATACTTTTCCGGAGCTACTTTTGGCAGGAATTGTATTGTTTGCCGGTACAACCCTTTTTAGTATTATAACCTTGCCTGTTGAAGTGGATGCCAGTAGGAGGGCGCTGGTTTGGTTGAAAACATCAGGTATTACTAGCTATGAAACCCAAAAAAGTGCTTTTGATGCATTAAAATGGGCGGCGTATACCTATTTTGTCGCAGCTCTTTCTTCCTTGGCAACACTACTTTACTATGTGATGATTTATATGGGAAGGCGCAATTAAATAAATATAAAGCGGAACGTTAATAAAATAAAATCCTTTTTACTGCCTGGTGATTTACTATCGGGTAGGAAAGGATTTTTTTAAACTTATCGGTCAACGGATTTACTGTGTTTTTGTTTAAATAAAAAGTAAGGAATTAGAATCCTTTTCTTATTTTTAATCTTTCAAAATAAGAAATAAGATATGACTAAAATAACAAAATACGGATTTGTACTTTCCTTTGTCTGGATAGGTTTTTTATTGGCGATTAGTTTTATGGAGGCTTGGGTCAAGTTTCGTGCTGAATCGCTTGATCTGCCAACTGGGTTAGATGTTGGAATGCATGTATTCGGAGCCTTAAATCTGGTTGAGCGCTTCTTCGCGGCAATGCTTTTGGTTTATGTGTTTGTTTACTACACAGATAAGCTGGTAGTGCTTGCCGGTTTAACCATTTTCACATTTGTAATTGCACAATCAGGATATTTGTTGCCGGAATTGAATGAGCATGCTCAATTAATTATTCAAGGAATGCAACCTGAAAAGAGTTCTGCTCATCTTATGTATGGCTTAATGGAGTTTGTAAAATTGATTGCTCTGGTTGTTTTGGGTTTTAGACAGGTTTGGATATTTAAGTTAGCTTGAATTGAGTTTTGATCCGGAAAAAAGAGTTAAAAATTAAACATTAACAGTAGTAAACCTCGCTCGTGGCCAATTTGGGTTGCTGAGCGGGGTTTGTTGTTTGTGATTTGCTATTCCTTCCCGCTGAAAGTGAATATTTCATGTATATCTGCCATTAAATTCACTTTTTATCACTTTAAATCTTCTTTTTTGCCTTTTGTGTTTTGTAACAGGCAGAAAAAATGCATCAAAATTGCATGTTGTTCAGCATGCAATAATGCTATTTGTATTCAATTAATCTAAAAATTTTTAACATTGGTGTTAAGAATTACACTTGGGAATATCCGTTTGTGAGCAAAATGGAGAGATTTTCATTCTTGTTTAGAATGATTAAAAAGACCACGAGGGTTCATGTATTTTTCATTTGGAATTGATCTTCGTCTGGAGTGTTGCAATCGTTTTCATTAACGCATTTAAAAATTATCTTTGTCGCATAAATAGATTTAAAACTTCTGTTTTATTACGGATGTGGAGTTTTTTAACAAAATGGTAAAACAATTTTTCGATGAACAAGATAATCTCAATTAAAGAAGCAGTTGCTAAACTGCAGGATGGAATGACCATCATGATCGGAGGATTTCTTTCGGTAGGAACTGCAAATAATATGATCGACGAGGTCGTTTTTTCCAATGTTAAAAATTTAACTATCATTTGTAATGATACTGCTTTTGCCGATAAAGGTCTGGGGAAGTTGATTGCCAACAAGCAGGTGACTAAGGTGATTACTTCACATATTGGAACCAATCCGGCGACGATTGAGCAGATGAATAGTGGTGAAATTACTGTGGAATTTAGTCCTCAGGGGACTTTAGCCGAACGTGTTCGTTCTGGCGGGGCAGGCCTTGGTGGTGTGCTTACTCCAACAGGTTTGGGAACTATGGTGGCCGAAGGAAAAGAGATTATAATTGTTGATGGAAAAGAGTTTTTACTTGAGAAACCTTTACGGGCAGATGTTGCTTTAATAGGTGCAAGTGTTTGTGATTCTATTGGAAATCTTACTTACAGAGGAACTTCTCAGAATTTTAATCCGTTAATGGCTACCGCTGCTGATTTGGTAATTGTAGAGGCACAGGAAATGGTAGAGGCTGGAACATTGAAGCCGGAAGAGGTAAAGACTCCTTCTATTTTCGTAGATTTTATTGTAAACAACAACTAACTAAATATAAACAAATGGAAAAGGCAATGATTAGAATGCGCATGAGTTCTCATGATGCTCATTATGGTGGAAATCTTGTGGATGGAGCAAAAATGCTTCAATTATTTGGTGATGTAGCAACAGAATTGTTAATCCGTCGTGATGGTGATGAGGGGTTATTTGCAGGATACGAGAATGTTGAATTTTTAGCTCCCGTTTATGCAGGTGATTTTATTGAAGCTGTTGGCGAAATCATTAAAGAAGGAAACTCAAGTCGTAAAATGACTTTTGAGGCTCGTAAAGTAATTGTACCAAGAGCGGATATTTCTGACTCGGCAGCTGATTTTCTGGAAGAACCAGTAGTTGTTTGCAGAGCTATCGGCACATGTGTTACACCAAAGAAATCTCAACGCAAATAATTATAAGCCATGGAAAAACTGATCATCACAGCAGCCATTTGTGGCGCAGAAGTTACCAAAGAACACAATCCAAATGTTCCTTATACCATTGAGGAATGTGTTCGTGAAGCAGGTTTGGCTTACGAAGCTGGTGCCAGCATTATTCATCTTCATGTAAGAACTGATGATGGAACTCCTACTCAGGATAAGAATCGTTTTAAAATGGTGATGGATGCAATCCACGCGAAATATCCTGATGTAATTATTCAGCCATCAACTGGTGGTGCTGTAGGTATGACTAATGATGAAAGATTACAGCCAACGGAATTGAACCCGGAAATGGCAACTCTTGATTGTGGAACTTTAAATTTTGGCGGCGACGAGATTTTCGAGAATACTGAGAATACAATTAAGTATTTCGGTGAGAGAATGATCGAGAGAGGAATCAAACCAGAATTGGAAGTTTTCGATAAATCGATGATTGATATGGCACTTCGTCTAAACAAGAAAGGATTTATTAAATCGCCAATGCACTTCGATTTTGTAATGGGAGTGAATGGAGGAATTTCGGGTACTCTTCGCGACTTCGTTTTCTTACGGGAAAGCATTCCTGCCGATGCAACTTATACGGTTGCTGGTGTTGGTCGTTTTGAATTCCCATTGGCCACTGCGGCCATTATTGATGGGGGGCATGTTCGTGTAGGATTTGAGGACAATACAATGATTTCGAGAGGAATTGTAGCGGAATCAAATGGTCAGTTGGTTGAGAAAGTTGTTCGCATGGCAAAAGAATTAGGCCGCGAAATTGCAACACCAGCCGAGGCACGGGAAATTTTAGGATTAAAACGAAAGTAAGATTAGATAAATAAGAAAAGAGATCTTAAATCTAACATCTCATATCTGATAATGGAAATGAACAAAGGAAATAAATACGGAACACACAGAGTACTTGAACCAAAAGGTACTCTTCCACAACCAGCTCAAAAGTTGGATAACAACATGTCGATTTACGACAATGAAGTTTTAATTGATGTTCAAACATTGAATATCGATTCGGCAAGTTTTACTCAGATTAAGGGTGCTTGTGATGCTGATAAAGCAAAGATGGAAGAAATGATTCTTTCTATAGTTGCTGAGCGTGGGAAAATGCAAAATCCGGTAACGGGTTCTGGTGGAATGTTGATTGGAACGGTTAAGGCTGTTGGTCCTAACTTCCCAAATCAGGATTTAAAGGTTGGTGATAAGATAGCCACATTGGTTTCTTTATCATTAACTCCTCTTAAGATCGAAAAGATTACAAATATTAATCTTTCTAACGATCAGGTTGATGTAGATGCTCAGGCGATTCTTTTTGCGAGTGGCTTGTATGCGGTTCTTCCAACAGACTTGCCTGAAAAATTAGCTTTAGCGGCTTTAGATGTTGCTGGTGCTCCTGCTCAGGTAGATCGTTTGGTGAAAGAAGGCGACACGGTTTGTATCATCGGTGGTGGTGGAAAATCGGGTGTGCTATGCTGCTACCAGGCAATGCAGAAAATTGGGCCAAAGGGAAAAGTAATTGTTGTAGAGTATTCGAAAGAAAACGCACAGCGAATTAAAGATCTTGGCTTAGCAACCGATGTTATTGTGGGTGACGCAACAGATGTAATGGATGTTTACAAAAGAGTAACCGAAATTACTGGTGAAGAAGGATGCGATGTCGTGATCAACAATGTAAATGTCGCTTCAACCGAAATGTCATCAATCTTAATTACTAAAGACAGAGGATGCGTTTATTTCTTCTCAATGGCTACCTCATTTAGTAAAGCTGCTCTAGGAGCAGAGGGTGTAGGTAAAGATGTGGATATGATTGTAGGGAATGGTTATGCAATTGGGCATGCCGACCTAACATTAGATATCATTAGAAATTCAAAAGGAATTAGAGAATTGTTCGAAAAATTATACGTGTAATGACTAACAACGACAGACGCAGAGAAATGTTTCCTGAGGTAACCGATATTCAGTGGAATGACTGGAAATGGCAGGTGCGTAACCGTATTGAAACATTAGATCAGTTAAAAAAGTACATTAGTTTAACAGAAGAGGAAGAAGAAGGAGTTCGCCGATCATTGGCATCATTGCGTATGGCTATTACTCCATATTATATGACTCTGATTGATCAGGGAAATCCAAATTGTCCGGTTCGCAAGCAGGCAATTCCAACAGCTGCAGAAGTTCATTATTCTGATGCAGATATTTTGGATCCATTGCACGAGGATGAGGATTCTCCTGTTCCTGGATTGACTCACCGTTATCCGGATCGTGTTTTGTTTCTGATTACTGATATGTGTGCAATGTATTGTCGTCATTGTACCCGCCGTCGTTTTGCCGGCCAGTCCGATTCTTCAGCTCCTCAGGATAATGTCGAGAAAGCAATTGAGTACATCGCAAATACGCCACAGGTGAGAGATGTACTTCTTTCTGGTGGTGATGCTTTACTGATCAGCGATGATAAATTAGAGTATATTATTAGCAGTTTGCGAGCTATTCCTCATGTTGAGATTATTCGTATTGGAACTCGTACTCCTGTTGTTTTGCCACAGCGTATTACCGATAATTTGGTGAATATGTTGAGTAAATATCATCCGATTTGGCTGAATACTCATTTCAATCACTCTGATGAGATAACGGAAGATTCTAAAAATGCATTGGCTCGCATGGCAAATGCAGGTATTCCTTTAGGAAATCAATCGGTTCTTTTAAAAGGAGTAAATGATTGTGTTCACATCATGAAAAAGTTAATGCACAACTTAGTGATGAACAGAGTTCGTCCGTACTATATTTATCAGTGTGATCTTTCGATGGGATTGCAGCATTTCAGAACTCCTGTTTCAAAAGGAATTGAGATCATTGAGAACCTTCGTGGTCACACCTCTGGTCTTGCTGTACCAACTTTTGTAGTTGATGCTCCAGGAGGAGGAGGCAAAATTCCGGTTATGCCGCAGTATGTTGTTTCGCAGAGTCCGGGAAAAGTGGTTTTGAGGAATTTTGAAGGGGTGATTACCACCTATACTGAACCTACTCATTACGATAATAAATGCACTTGTCCTGATTGCACAATGAATGAGAAGCTTGAAGGAGTTGCGTCTCTTCTGCATGGAGATAGATTATCTATAGAACCAGATCATTTGGCGAGAAAAGATAGAAATAAAAAGATAGATGCCGTTTCTTAATGACATAGAAAATTATAAGAGTCTTTCGATTGTAGGACTTGAAAAAAATACCGGGAAAACCGAGTGTTTGAACTACGTGCTGTCCCGACTTAGGGACAGCCGTAAACAAATAGCTCTGACTTCAATTGGTATTGATGGTGAAAACCGTGATCAAGTTACACGAACAAATAAGCCGGAAATTGAGCTTAGCGAAGGGATGATTTTTGTGACTTCGGAATTGCATTACAAACAGCGAAAGCTGGTTTCTGAAATTATAGATGTCTCTCGTCAATCAACAAGTTTAGGTCGATTGGTAACCGCAAAAGCTTTGACCAAAGGCAAGGTTCTCTTATCAGGACCGGCCAGTAATCATTCCATTAAGGAGTTAATTGCTGATTTAAAAAATAAAGGAGTAGAGTTGACCATTGTTGATGGAGCTTTGTCTCGAAAAAGTATTGGATCACCAGCTGTAACCGATGCCATGATCTTGGCAACAGGAGCAGCTCTTTCGGCCAATATTACCCAATTGGTTTTCAAAACCAAATTTGTGTATGACTTGATTCAGTTGCCGGAAATTGAAATGAATTTGAAAACTCAATTGTCAAATGTGGATCGTGGCATTTGGGCAATCGATTCGGAAGGTACATTTCAGGATACAGGAATTAGTTCTGTTTTGTTGATTAAGAAAGAAAAAGACAGACTTTTTCAGCATGGTAATCGCTTTTTTGTGAGCGGAGCCGTAACGGATCAGTTTCTAGAATTTCTGAAAAATCAGAAACAGATTTCTGAAATCAACTTGATTGTAAGGGATTTTACAAGAGTATTTGCAAGCCCTGAAACCTATTATGCTTTTGTAAAGCGAGGTGGAAGCATGCAGGTCTTGAATAAAACTAATTTGTTGGCGATAACAATTAACCCTGTTTCGCCGGATGGGTACCGATTAAATTCGGATGAGTTGAAAAGAGCATTGCAGGATAAAGTAAATGTTCCTGTGTATGATATAAAAAAAATGTAGCGTATTATGCAAGATTTGAAGTCAAATGTGATCGAAACCTTAAGGCTTAATACTGATGTGGAAATTGATGAAAACAGCAGGCAAAGCGATGCTGTTCTTAGCCCAATTTCACAACCGGTGTTGTTTCGGGAAGTAGCAGCACATACAAGCGGATTGCAGTTTCTAATGGAAGATCTTGATTTGAGATCTCCAATGGGAAGACGCTACCTGCTGGATTCAAAATTGATGTGTTGCGAAAAAGAGATCAGTGCAGAATTGAATTTTATTGATCAGCTTGAGCAAGCACTGGAGCTTAATTCAGATTTGATTTCTAAAATTCAGAGCAAATTATCGCACTTGCGTGATATCCGCGGAAGCGTAAACAATTTGATTGGAAATTTAGTTCTTGATGATGTTGAGCTGTTCGAAATTAAGCTGTTTGCTTTGTTGGCACAGGAAATTGTTGAGCTTCAAAAAGAAGGAAAGCAGAGTTTTCTGGAAATCTCGGATTTGAGTCAGTTGATTCGCTTGCTGGATCCTCAAAACACAAAAATTCCATCTTTTTACATTTACGATAATTACTCAGAGGAATTGGCTGAAGCTCGAAAAGAGTTGAAGTTGGCTAAAAGTAAGAATGGAGAATCCGATTTAGATATAGAAGTTTTGTTTGCCAAAATGCAGGAGATTGAAGCGAATGTTCGCGAAGAACTTTGCACTAAGATTTCTCAGTTTGGAGGTCTTCTGGCGAATGCATTAAATCAATTGGCACATTTGGATTTACTGATAGCGAAAGCTGTTCAGGCCAAAAAATGGGACTTCAGTAAGGCTGAAACGTCCGAAGGGGAAACTTCATATACGGGAATGTTCAACCCGATGATTAAAAATGAACTGGCAAATCAGAACAAGGAATATCAAGCAATTGATATTGATCTTGAACGATCGGTTTGTTTGATTACCGGAGCAAATATGGCCGGGAAAACGGTGGTGTTAAAAACACTCGCTCTTTGTCAGTATTTGTTTCAATTTGGCTTTTTTGTTCCAGCCACATCGGCACAAATTAGCATTGTTGATAAAGTGATGATATCGGTAGGCGATGAGCAATCAGAATTAAATGGCTTGTCATCTTTTGCCTCTGAAATGTTGAATGTGAGCCGTATGGTAAAAGATTCAAAAAATCAGAACAATGTTTTGATTTTGATTGATGAATTGGCTCGAACAACAAATCCGGTGGAAGGTTTGGCTATTGTGAATGCTGTGGCTGATATTTTTTATCAAGGAAAAATTAGAAGTGTTATAACCACTCATTACAGTGGATTGAAATATAAATTCAGAAAACTTCGGGTGAAAGGTCTGGATAAGGATTTGGGTGCAAATGTGATCACCTACAAAAATATAAACAGTTATATGGATTATTCATTGGTAGAGGATCTTGAAGGGGAAGTTCCTCATGAAGCGCTTCGGATTGCTTCTTTATTGGGAATCGATAAAGAGATAATTGAACGGGCGCAGAACCATTTGAATGAAGAAACTAGCAAGGAAAATACATTTATAAAAGGATAATTGAATATGCAAAGGAGTAAACTAGGTCTTGATTTTGAGAAAGTTGGGCACGCAAAAGAGGTGTCGAAGCGAATTGCAGACGATGTTCAGAAATTCGTAGAGAACTATTCTACTGTTTCAGTTGAGCGAACTTTGTGTCGTCTTCTGGGAATCGACGGAGTTGACAAGAACGAGGTGCCGTTGCCAAATGTTGTTATTGATGAACTTCAGGAAAAAGGAGTTTTGAGCGAAGGTGTAATGTTCTTTTTGGGAAATGCAATTCTGGAAACAGGTTTAAACCCACAAGAAATTGCAGAGAAAGTCGCTGTTGGCGAATTGGATATAACTAAGATTCCTGTTCGTTCGACTGAAGAAATTCACAAGGCCATTGAACCTTTTGTAACGAAAAGTATTCAGGTAATTAGAGATCGCAAAGCAAAAAGAGATAATTACATAAATACAATTGGCGAAGGTCCAAAGCCTTATTTGTACGTGATTGTAGCAACTGGAAACATTTACGAAGATGTTGTTCAGGCTGAGGCTGCTGCTCGTCAGGGTGCTGATATTATTGCGGTAATTCGTACTACCGGACAAAGTTTGCTGGATTACGTTCCTTACGGAGCTACAACCGAAGGTTTTGGTGGAACTGTCGCAACTCAAGAGAATTTCCGAATTATGCGTACTCACCTAGATAAGATTGGTGAGGAAGAGGGGAAATATATCCGTTTGTGTAATTACTGTTCTGGTTTGTGTATGCCAGAGATTGCTGCCATGGGAGCAATTGAAGGTTTGGATGTGATGTTGAATGATGCATTGTACGGTATTCTTTTCCGTGATATCAACATGCAACGTACTATCGTTGATCAGTACTTCTCAAGATTATTGAATGGTTTTGCTGGTGTAATTATTAACACCGGAGAAGATAATTACCTAACAACTGCTGATGCATTTGATGAGGCTCACACGGTGTTGGCTTCTGATTTTATTAATGAGCAGTTGGCTTTGGTAGCAGGTTTGCCTGAAGAGCAAATGGGATTAGGTCACGCTTTCGAAATGGAACCAGGACTAGAGAATGGTTTCCTTTATGAGTTGGGTCAAGCTCAAATGATCAGAGAGATTTTCCCTAAGGCTCCTCTAAAATATATGCCTCCAACAAAATTCATGACTGGAAATGTTTTTAAAGGTCATGTTCAGGATGCATTATTCAATCAAATTTCAATTTGGACAGGACAAGGAATTCAATTGTTGGGAATGCTTACCGAAGCAATTCATACACCATTCATGTCCGATAGATATCTTTCTATTGAGAATGCAAAATACATCTTCAACAATATGAAGAGTATTGGTGATGAAATGGAATTTAAAGAAGGTGGAATCATCCGTCAGCGTGCAGCAAAAGTTCTTGATGATGCAATCGAATTGGTTGAGAAAATCGAAAAAGAAGGATTGTTCAATGCACTTGAAAAAGGGATTTTTGCTGATATCAAACGTCCCAAAGATGGTGGTAAAGGTTTAGCTGGAGTTGTGGAAAAAGGAAGCAACTACTTTAATCCGTTTATTGAATTATTGCATAAAAAGTAACAAATAACAAGTATAAAGTATCAAGCGAAAAGTTCCGGAAAAATAAGTTTTGTGAGCTGGACAGTTCCCCTTACAGGGCGGATTTAGTGGGGTGTTAAATGCTCAACTAAGATAACTTCTTGATACTGCTTAAAATATAAGGAGACAAAAATATGAGTGGAGGTCTTTATTCAACCAATTCCAACGAATTTGATAAAACCCTTGATCTAACTAAGATCAAGCCTTACGGTGATACCATGAATGATGGTAAAACTCAGGTTAGTTTTACTTTGCCAGTAGAGAAAGGCGATGAAGCCATCGAAGCTGCCAAGCAGATGATGAGAAAAATGGGTTTTGAAAATCCTCAGGTAGTGTATGTTCAAGAGTTAATGAAAGGGTTTACCTTTTTCAATTGTTATGGCGATTGTGTACATACTGTAGATTTTACGGGAATTACTGTTCCTAAAGTGGAAGCTACAGCCATGGATATGCACGAAACCGATGATTTTATCAAAGAAAACATTGGTCGTCCGATTCGTATTCTTGGAGCCAGTACTGGCAGTGATGCGCATACCGTAGGGATTGATGCAATTATGAACATGAAAGGTTTTGCCGGACATTACGGTTTAGAGCGTTACGGCATGATGGAAGCTTTGAACATGGGTAGTCAGGTGCCAAATGAAGAATTTATTGCGAAAGCGATCGAATTTAAGGCAGATGTTCTTTTGGTATCTCAAACGGTAACTCAAAAAGATATTCACATTAAAAACCTTGTTGAGCTTGTTGAACTAATGGAGGCTGAAGGATTACGCGAAAAGGTAATTTTGATTTGTGGCGGACCACGAATTTCTCATGAGTTGGCAAAAGAATTAGGCTACGATGCAGGTTTTGGAATGAACAAATATGCCGATGATGTAGCATCGTATGCTGCACAGGAATTAAGCCGTAGGTTGAACGCGTAAATAAAGAGAAATAGTACAATGTATCAGGATGAAGGTCTTGATACTTGAATCTTGATACTGAATACTAAAAAACACTCAAATGGATAAAAATGAAATCAGAGAGGTAATTGCTAGGAGAGCTGCTCTCGAATTGCACGATGGTGATGTGGTGAATTTGGGGATAGGATTGCCAACCATTATCCCAAATTACGTTCCTGAAGATGTGAATGTGATTTTACAATCGGAGAATGGATTGTTGGGTATGGGTGCTGCTCCTGCTGAAGGAGAAGAAGATCTTGATTTTGTTAACGCAGGAGGTGGATTCATCACTTGTAAAAAAGGCGCCAGTAGTTTCGATAGTTCTGTTTCTTTTGGAATCATTAGAGGAGGACACGTTGATGTAACTGTTTTGGGTGCTCTTCAGGTAGATGAAAAAGGAAATTTGGCCAACTGGATTATTCCGGGTAAAAAGACTCCTGGCATGGGAGGAGCTATGGATTTGATCGTTGGAGCCAAGCGTGTGATTCTTGCTATGGAGCATACTGCACGGGGTAGCCATAAAATCATGACCGATTGTAATCTTCCATTAACTGCTGCTGGTCAGGTAGACATGATCATCACAGAAATGGGTGTTATGGATATCGTTCCTGAAGGAATTCTTTTGAAAGAGATCAATCCTTTGTTTACAATTGAGCAAATTCAGGAAGCTACTGATGCAAAATTAATTATTGCTGAGGATTTAATTGAAATGAAAAAGTAGGGACACGATAGGTCGTGTCTTAAACGATAAAGTATCAATCAGAAAATCAAAATACAATGAGCAAAGTATATATTGTCGCAGCCAAGCGAACTGCAGTAGGTAAATTTTTGGGAGCACTAACTCCTGTTAAAGCTGCTGATTTGGCAGCAATTGTAATCAAGAACATCATTTCTGAAACGGGTATTGATGCAGCTAAGATTGATGAGGTTGTTATTGGTAATATCCTTATGGCTGGTCAAGGGCAGGGAATTGCCCGTCAGGCTTCTATTAAGGGTGGTATTCCTCAGGAAGTACCTGCTTACGGAATCAATATGATTTGTGGTTCGGGGATGAAAACAATCAGTTTGGCTTATGCTAACATTAAAGCTGGGGAAGCAAATTTGATTCTTGCCGGAGGAACTGAGAACATGTCAGATGCTGGTTTTGTAATGCCGGGAACTGTTCGTGGCGGACACAAAATGATGGATTTGAAAGCCGTTGACCACATGGTTTTGGATGGATTAACAGATGCTTTTTCAGGCTATCACATGGGAATTACAGCCGAAAATATTGCTGATAAATATAACTTAACCCGCGAAGAGCAGGATGCTTTTTCTTTTGCTTCTCAGCAAAAAGCAATGGCCGCTCAGGATAATGGGAATTTTAAGAATGAAATTGTTCCTGTAGAGATTAAATCTCGCAGAGAAACAATCATTTTTGATGCAGATGAATTCATTAATCGCGGAACCAGCGTAGAAAAATTAGCTGGCTTGCGTCCGGCTTTCAAAAAGGATGGAACCGTAACTGCTGGCAATGCATCAGGTATTAACGATGGTGCTGCTTTTGTAATGGTGGCATCGGAAGAAGCCGTTAAAGAGTTTGGTTTGACTCCTCTTGCAGAAATTGTCGCCACCGGACAAGGTGGTGTAGATCCTGCAATTATGGGCATGGGACCAGTTCCTGCTATTGCAAGTGCATTGAAGAAAGCCAACATGAAATTGGAACAAATGGACGTGCTGGAACTAAACGAAGCTTTTGCCGCTCAATCATTAGGAGTCGTAAAACAATTGTGCGAAGATCACGCAGTTGATGCTAATTTCTTTGCCGAAAGATGCAATTTGAACGGTGGAGCTATTGCTTTAGGTCACCCAATTGGAGCATCAGGAACTCGTATCACCGTAAGTTTGATTCACGAAATGAAGCGCAGCGGAAAAGAGTACGGTTTGGCTTCACTTTGTATCGGTGGCGGAATGGGAACTGCAATTATTTTGAAAAACGTGTAATGATATCAAGTATCAAGTAAAAAATGTCAAGAAAATAACTTTTCCAGAGAATGATGCGAGTAAAGTCCTTGCTCAAGTCTGGGAATTAGTATTGGAACTGTAAATTAAAATCTCCTTTAGGAGATTTAGGGGTAGGTCAGTGTTTAATTTTCGAAGATATTAAAATCTTGATGCCATTCTAATAAAAACTATGAATTTTAGCTTAACAAAAGAACAGGAATTATTTCTGCAAATGATTAAAGATTTTGCGGAGAGAGAGGTAAAGCCTTTGGCTGCTGAAGTGGATGATTTGGAACGTTTCCCAATTGAAACAGTTGAGAAAATGGCCAAAATTGGAATCATGGGTATTCCAATTCCCAAGCAATATGGTGGTGCTGGTGGAACAAATGTAATGTACTCGATGGCAGTTGAAGAATTGTCTGCCGTATGTGCAACTACAGGAGTTATTGTATCGGCTCATACATCCTTGTGTGCGGCTCCTATTTTGGAGTACGGAACAGAGGCACAAAAGCAAAAATACCTTCCTAAACTCGCTTCAGGAGAGTGGATTGGTGCTTTTGGTTTGACAGAACCTAACGCCGGTACCGATGCTTCAGGACAACAGACAACTGCAATTGAGGATGGCGATAACTATATTATCAACGGAAGTAAGATATTTATTACCAATGCTGGATTTGCTCATGTTTATGTGATTTTGGCAATGACTGACAAGTCTCAGGGAACACGTGGGATTACAGCTTTTATCATTGAAAAAGGGACTCCTGGATTTTCTATCGGAAAGAAAGAGAAGAAAATGGGTATTCGTGGTTCTGCAACCTGCGAATTGGTATTTGAAAACTGCCTTGTTCCTAAGGAAAACATGTTGGGTAAATTGAGCAAAGGTTTCGGTATTGCCATGAAGACTTTAGATGGCGGACGTATTGGTATCGCGGCTCAGGCTTTGGGTATTGCTCAGGGAGCTATCGACGAAACAGTGAAATATGTGAAAGAAAGAAAACAATTCGGTCGTCCGATTTCTGCATTCCAAAACACACAATTTCAGTTGGCTGATATGAATACCAAAACGGAAGCTTCCCGTATGTTGGTTCGCAAAGCGGCTTTCAAAAAAGATGCTAAACTTCCTTATTCGGTGGATGCTGCAATGGCTAAACTTTACGCTGCTGAAACAGCAATGGAGGTAACCAATAAAGCGGTTCAACTTCACGGAGGATATGGTTATACCAGAGAATATCCGGTAGAGCGTATGATGCGTGATGCAAAAATCACCGAAATCTACGAAGGAACATCCGAAGTTCAGAAAATGGTAATTTCAGCTAACATGTTAAAATAAGGATTTAATCATTCGTAGGGACACGACATGTCGTGTCCATTTGACACGAAACGATATAAGGGCACAACATGTTGTGTCCATACAATCCCAACAAAAAGAAAACAAAATGAAAATAGTTGTCTGTATTAAACAGGTGCCGGATACAACCGAAATAAAAATTGATCCAGTAACGGGAACTTTAATCCGTGACGGTGTGCCAAGTATTATGAACCCTGATGATAAGAGTGGTTTGGAAATGGCATTGCAATTAAAAGATGAAAAAGGAGCTCACGTAACCGTAATTACGATGGGACCTCCTCAGGCCGATTTAATTCTTCGTGAAGCGTATGCCATGGGAGTTGATCGTGCCATTCACTTAACGGATCGAAAATTTGCAGGAGCAGATACTTTGGCTACTTCACATGCTTTGGCTGGAGCATTACGGAAGATCGATTTTGATCTTTTGATCACAGGTCGTCAGGCGATTGATGGTGATACAGCTCAGGTAGGTCCTCAGATTGCTGAGCATCTTGATTTGCCTCAGGTATCTTATTTGGAAGATTTGACATTCGACGGAGATAAGACATTCACAATGAAACGTCATATCGAAGACGGATACCAAATGTTAGAAGTGGAAGCTCCTTGTGTGGTAACTGTTCTTTCATCGGCAAATACTCCTCGTTACATGAATGTTGGTGGCATTGTTGATGCTTATAAAAATGAAGTTGAGGTTTGGGGATTCAACGAAATTGAAGTTGATGAGAAAGATCTGGGACTAAAAGGATCTCCAACAAGTGTTTATAAGGCATTTGCGCGTGGTTTGAAACCATCGGGAGAGCTTTACGAAGTAGGAACTGATGAGGCCGTAGGAATCATCATCAAGAAATTAAAAGAGAAATTCATTCTAAACTAATTATAGCCATGAATTTAGAAGATTACAAAGGCATATACGTCTTTATTGAGCAACGTGAAGGTATTATTCAGAACGTAGCTTTAGAGTTGTTAGGACAGGCTAGAAAGCTAGCTGATGAATTGAACAACAAAGTGTACGCAATGTTTTTGGGAGATCAGATTACTGACCAGGCACAAGGCTTAATTGCCTGTGGTGCCGATGAGGTGATTGTGGTTGATGCTCCTGAACTAAAAGAGTATACTACAGAACCATATACGCAGGCAATTTGCCAAATTATCAACGAAAGAAAGCCTGAATCTTTATTTATCGGGGCAACCACTTTAGGCCGTGATTTGGGGCCAAGAGTTTCGGCTCGCATTGGCACTGGTTTAACTGCCGATTGTACAAAAATTGAGATTGGCGAAAATGGGGAGATGTTAATGACTCGTCCCGCTTTCGGAGGAAATTTGATGGCAACTATTGTTTGTAAAAATCATCGTCCGCAAATGGGAACTGTTCGTCCGGGAGTATTGTTCGCAATGGATGCTGACAAAAGTCGCACAGGAGCTATCGTGAACTACCAGGTGAAATTCAATGCCGCTAAGTTTCGTGTGAAGTTGTTGGAAACCGTTAAGGAAGACCATAATCTTATCGATATTACCGAAGCCAAAATTTTGGTTTCAGGCGGACGAGGAATTGGCAACAAAGAAGGTTTCGAGGCTATGGATGCATTGGCAACTACATTACATGCAGAAGTTTCGGCTTCCCGTGCCATGGTTGATGCCGGTTACATTGGTCATGATCGTCAGGTGGGGCAGACAGGTAAAACGGTTCGTCCTGACTTGTATTTTGCATTTGGTATTTCAGGAGCCATTCAGCACGTTGCCGGTATGGAGGATTCCGATTTGATTATTGCAGTAAATAAAGACAAGAACGCACCGATTTTTCAGGTTTCCGATTTGGGTATCGTTGGCGATGCCAAACAAATCATTAAAAAGCTAACCGAGAGATTGGAGAAACAAAATTAATTACACTACAACTACAATTTGTAAGACCTGTTCGAATTATTTCGGACGGGTCTTTTTTTTTGCTCCTGCAGATTTGTAATCCTGTTTGTGTGCAACGGGAATTTTAAATTCCCAGCTCAGCAACCCAGAATGTAAATCTGGATTAGCAAATATTTATGCCGGGGGGGGCTCTTTTTTAGTTGATCTGTTGAAAATAGAAATGACTTTACCAAAGCCTTTCATAATTTCGGGAAGCGGATCTTTTATTATATAGTTCCACGAAGAATTTTTCAGGCTCGTTAGTTTCCGTTTATGGATCAATTCTTTTCGGAAGTGCAGCAATGCTGGTTTTGCAAGATAGAAGCTGGTTTCAATGTAACCCTTATATTCTATTTTTTCATTCTTGGCTGTTTTTAACATTAGCAAAGGAAAATTGACGCCGGCGTACAGGGATCCTATTAGAGTACTCCACATCCGGGGGTTAAAATCTATCAAATAATAGGAGTTTGATTCTTTTTGATGGATAAAATCCAAATGGGCAATGCCACTCCAATTCAGATCATGGATGATGGCTTTTGTTTGCGCTAAAAGTTGAGCGTCTGCCACAAATTCAATTCCTGTAGCAAAAGAAAAGGCCTCGCGAACCAATCCTTGTTGAATGGTGTAGGCTATAATTTCCCCATCTTTGGCCAACAGACTGATGTCGATATCATCCCCTTGAATATGCTCCTGGAAAATGAAGTTTTCAGAAACAAAATCTGTGTTTTCGATATATTCCATTGCTTCATTGATATCATGAAGCAGTTTTATTCTGTTATCCTTAAAGTCCCAGCGAGGTTTTAGGAGAAAGGGTAAATTGAGTTTCTTTATGTTGGCAATCGCGACAGGATAACTTTTAGGACTTGCAAATGAGTGTTTTTCCAACCACTGAGCAAGCAACCATTTGTCCGAAATAGTTTCAAAATCATTCCGATTGGGAATAGGGGGCAGTGGTGATCCATTAAATTCCTCCCTGTATTTTGAAAATAGTTGATAGCCACGATGTTTTATGGGAAGAATGGTATCGATTTTCCATTCTTTTACGAACTCTATGATTTTATTTACTTTATCTTTTTCATCAATGGCAGTAAGGTAGATGTATTTATTTACGTGTTTAGAATAAGGTATTGTATTAAAATATGGCTTTCGTTCGAAAGACACGACAAAAATATTCATGCCTTTATCATTACATAGGCAACGAATTGTGTCAAGCAAATAAGGACTACCCTTGTCGTCAATTAGTAATACATTCATAAAGTCATATTTTATTTGTCTACATAAGGTAAGTTTTTATGAGTTTTGGTACAAAAAGAAATGACTGAAGGTTGAAAAGTGTAAGCTAATGAGCTTGTTTTTAGGGGAAAGCAATAAATTAATTGAAAATGAAAACGGTCATCTTTCCAGATGACCATTTGGTTTTACAAGTAGTAATAAGAGTTTATTTCTTCAAGATTTTATAGAATCCAGACAGGTTTATTTAAGTCTTGCAAATTAAACTTGTATGGTTGAAATTTGCCGAATTAAATCTCCAGCCATTCATCCATCTCCATAAAATCGACCTGTTGCTGATGCATATATTTAAAATTGGCTTCATCATCGAACCGAGCAACAACTTCTTTCTTCAATAGCTTTGTTGGTTTTATCGATAAACAAGTTAGGTAGCTATTCCACGGATAATCCACGGCAATATTCGTAAAGCCGTGATGAATGGGGTTGTTGTGGATGTATAAGACCAGCGTCCGAAGATAGTTTTCGTCTTCTACCAGTTTTCTTTTGAAAGGCCTTTCGAAAAGGGAGCCTGTACGTTGGTACTTTTTATTGATGTACTTGGAGTAGGCGTTAAAAAGATGTGAAAAGTGTTTTGTAGGATTTGGCTTTTTGATACCAACTCTATCAGGTTCTTCGACCCTCGATAGCTATCGGGGCTGACAGGTTTTCACCAGATTCGGTTTGAAACCTGACGGAGTCTTTAGACCCGTCAGAGTTTAAATTTTTGTAGCCACCGATTTTTATTCCGATTTTATTCTAAAGGAATCATTGCTGATGGCATGCTGTTTTGATTACTTATTAAACCCGACAGGTTTAAGTACATGATGTAAATAAACCTGTCGGGTTTTAAAACTTATTTAATTCTTCAATATTTTATAGCTCACTACACCACTTTCCGATTGAATTTTCAGGATGTACATGCCGCTTTTAAAATCAGAAATATTCAAGTGTTCTGAATTGGAGAAACTTTTCTGTTGAAGCCTGATTTGACCTTTTAGATCGTAAATGTAAATCATCCGATCTTCGTTCTTGTCAAAGCTGATATTCAAATCGGTGATTACCGGATTCGGATATATTTGAATTGAACTTTTTAAAACATCATTAATTCCTGTTGCAATATCAACAGTGATTTCAATTTTAGCTTCAGTAGGTTTGTACTCATCATTTCCTGCTTGATTGGCTTTAATTATAACCGTTCCTTCTTTGTTAAAAGTGATTGTCTTTCCATCAATGCTGGCATCACCAGAAACCAATTCAAATGTTACCTCAAGCCCTGACGTTGCAGTAGCACTTAGTTCTATAACGTCATTTGCTTTAACGGGATTCGGAACATTTCCGAATGTGATTTCTTGCATATGGCGAAATATTTGTATTTCGCTTGTAGTAACAACAATGTCAGGGAATTCTTCATTTGTCATTTCACAATGATACATTCCGGTTTTTAAGAATTTAAATACTCCAGGTTTAACTACTTCAAGAGTACTTTCATCTATTGCTGTCATTCCATAATCAGTTGTCCATGTAAAAGTTGTTTCTTTTTCATTAAACAAAGCTTCCGCAGAGAAATCAATTTCGTTCTCAAGTTCTTCAACTAGCCCTTTAAAAACATCAAATTGTCTTGATAAATAATCTGGTGAGTATTTTTCTATTACTACAAGTACAGGATTTATTGCTTTTATCTTATTTAACTCTGAAAGAGGTAAATGGTTTTGATCAATATTTAATTCGATCAATTGTGAGTTACTTTCGGTCAGCGATAATTTGTTTAGATCGTTATAGGAACAATTAAGGTTCTCTAATTTTTTATTTGATCTTATATCAAGATCATCTATTTCATTCGCCGAACAGTCTAGATCCGTAAGCTCAGTGCAATTACTTATATCGAAGATGATTAATAAATTGCCAGAACAGTTTATGCTTTCTAGCTTGTTAGGAAGATTTATATATTGAAGCTGATTCCCTGAACAATCCAATTCTTCCAACTCATTGTTATTTTCAATATAAAGACTGGCTAATTTATTATCCTGACATTTCAATACTTTCAAATTGAGAAAATATTCTATTCCTTGAAGATTAGCAATGCCTTTACCGCTAACATCTAGTTCGCTCTTGTAAATCATTGCCTCATATTCTGTAATTTCACTATTGCCATCGATATTGATTAGAGAATTCTCGATTAGTGCATTTTTGAAATTGGTATCAGGAATATCAATATTGCCGTTGTTGTAAGTAGTAATGTTGTTTGTCGTAAGAGTTAAATCAGGAAAACTTTCATTTGTCATTCTACATTCGTAAATCCCTTCTTTTAGAAAATTAAAAATCCCCTTATTTTCTTCTGCAATATATTCATTGCTTACTTCTTCACCTTTGTTGTTAAACCAAGTGAATGTAGTTTCATTTCCACCAATCGTAACTTCTGATGAATAATCAACTTGATAATTTACTTTTTCTTCAATGGAAGAAAAAAGGCGCTTGTCTGAGGAATAATTTAGTTCTGGATAATGCTCCTTTATTTTTTGTAATTCTGAAAAAGGGAATTTATTGGAGGAACATTCAAGGTATGTAATTTCACTATTTTCAGTTAGATTTAATCTTGTTAATTGATTGTTATCAATTCGTAAAGACTTTAAATTGAAAAAGTATTCTATTCCCGTTGGGTCAGATATATTTTGATCTCGCAAATTTAGGTCTGTAATTACCGCAGCTTCAAATTCCGAAATTTCGCTATCTCCGTTGGCATTAATAGAAGTGTTGTCTACCAATACCTTTTTGAAATTAGGATCAAGAAATAGAATGTTTTTGTGATTGTCAATAATGATGTCATGTGTGTTTAGCTTTGTGTCAGGTATGCTTTCATTGGTCATTTCACAATAGTATCGACCAGATTTGTTGAACTTGAATATACCGTCAGAAACCTCAGAAACTAAAACATCACCAATTACTTTATCGTCTGATGCATACCAAGAGAATATTGTTTTGATACCATCAATAATGGCTTCTTTTGAATAATCCACTTCAAATCCTTCGGATTCTTCAAGTGTTTGAAATAGTTTCTTATTTGTAAAATAAGTGAATTCCGAATGAGATTTTTTTATTTTTATTAACTCGGAAAATGGTAAAACGTTATGATAGAAACTTGTATTGGTTAGTTTACAATTAGGGTGAATGTTAATTGTCTTTAATTCATTATCAGAACACCATAGTATTTCTATTTTTTGATTATTTCGGAGGTCTAGACTCGTAAATTTATTGTTGTAACAAAATAATCTATTGATGTTGGTGTTTGCGTTTATATCTATGGTAGTTAGTTGGTTATTTGCAAAATCTAAATCTATTAAATTAATATTTTTGCTAAGATTTAGGTTGGATAACTGATTTTCTCGGCAAGATAAATTCTTAAGGTTTATATTATTGCTTAAATCCAAACTTGTGATTTTATTTTCATCACAATCTAGTTTTGTCAGTTGAGTGTTTGCGCTGACATTCAAATTGCTTAATTGATTTGTGTAACAATTTAATTCTGTGATGTTGAAAAAATATTCGAGCCCAGTTAAATCAGATATTTCTAAGTTGCTAACACTTATACTTCCAGTAAAAGCCTCTGCCTCACTTTCCGAAATTTCAGCATCACCATTGGTGTTAATTTCAGTATTATCAACCAATGCTTTTTTAAAGTTGGCATCAGGGATATTAATAAAAACAGGCTGAGAAATAGTAATTTTATTTGTTTTAAGTGTTAACCCTGGAAAGCTTGCGTTAGTCATTTCGCAATAGTAAGTTCCTTCTTTTAAGAATTTAAACACTCCTGTATTTTCCTCAATAATATCTTCATTCGTAGTTGCTTCTCCGTAGCCTTTATACCAAATAAAGTTTGTGTTATTACCATCGATTAATACTTCCGATGAATAATCTATTATAAATCCTATCTTTTTGTTCTGTTCCGAAAATATTTTCTTCGATTGTCCATAGGCAAGCTCAGAATATTTTTGTTTGATTTTAAATAATTCTGAAAAGGGAAACTTATTTGTATGGCAATACAGGTTTATGATATTTGAACTCAATTCTAAACTGGACAAATCATTGTAAAAGCAATTAAGATCTGTCAGTTTTGTATTATTCTTTAGATCTAAATTTGTCAATTGGTTACTAGCACAATTTAAACTAGTCAGTTCATTGTTGTTGCCGAGATACAAATTTGTTAGTTGATTACCTGAGCATTCTAGTTTTGTGATATTAGTGAAGTGTTCTATTCCTGTCAAATCTGAGATGTCTGAGCTATTCACATTTATCTCATCAATAAAGGAAGATGCCTCTTGCTCAGTAATTTCACTATCACCATTGGTGTTAATCTCAGTATTCTCTATCAATGCTTTTTTGAAATTAGCATCGGGAATATTAACAGGATCATTACTGTAGATATTGATATTCTCTGTTTTTAGTTCGGAAGTGGTGAGTGTCGCATTTGCCATTGTACAATAGTAAGTTCCTCTCTGTAAAAATTCGAAAATACGTTTCGTATCTGTTTCTTTCACAAAAGACTCATCAACCGTTTCATCAGAACTATTGTGCCAGCTAAATGTTGTGTTAGTAGAATTGAATATTTGTTCTGTAGAATAATCAATACTGTAGCTAACTTCTTTGGTAAGTGGTTCGAATATTGTTTGATCCGAAGTGTAAACAAGGTCTGTAAAATGAGTTTTTATTTTGTTGATTTCGGAAAGAGGAAACTGATTATCATTGCATCTTAACTCAGTTAAAGCCGTATTCTTGCTAAGATCTAAGGAGTTGATTTTGTTATTGTGACAAGATAAAATTGTTAAGGCAGTATTTTTGCTAAGATCTAATGTCTTGAGTTGATTTTCGGAGCAACCTAAAGTAGTTAAGGCAGTATTTTTGCTAAGATCTAAAGTGTTGATTAGATTAGTAGAGCAATATAAAGTATTTAAAGCCATATTTTGGCTCAGATCTAAAGCCGTAAGTTGGTTAGATATACAATATAATTCAGTTAAAGCTATATTTTTGCTAACATCTAATGAGCTGAGTTGGTTTTTAACACAAGAGAAACGAGTTAAAGCTGTATTATTGCTAACATCTAATGTGACGAATGGGTTATTACCACAAACTAATTCAGTTAAAGTTGTATTTTTGCTAATATCTAATTGGGTGAGTTGATTCTGTAGGCAAGATAAAGAAGTTAAAGCCGTATTTTGGCTAGTCTCTAATGTGCTGAGTTGGTTTCCGCCACATTTTAAGGTAGTTAAAGCCTTGGTTTGGCTTACGTCTATGATTTTAAGTTGGTTGCTAGAGCAGTCTAAACTCGTAATATTCGTAAAATATTCTATTCCAGTCAGATCAGATATGCTCTTGCTCAGTAGATTTATTTCTCCTGTAAAAGCCATCGCCTCAGCTTCAGAAATCTCACCATCTCCATCGGTATTAATTGCTGTATTGTCGATCAATGCTTTTTTAAAATTGGCATCGGGAATGTTGATAATAGGGCCAGCTTTAATGGTAATGAATTCTGCGATTAATTCTGTATTTGGGAAAGTTGTATTAGTTAATTTACAATAATATGTTCCTAATTTTAGTGGTTTATATATTCCATTTTTTGTTTTACTTACAACAGTTTCATCAAGTATATTATTATTGCTATCGTACCATGTAAAAATAGTTTCTTTTCCATCTATTAGTGCTTCGCTTGAATAATCAATCTTAAATCCAATAGTCTCCTCAATAGCAGAAAATATTTTTTTGGTTGATGTGTAGCTAAGTTTTGAATAGTAAGTCTTGATTTTTAGTAATTCAGAAAGAGGGAAGAGGTTGTTATTGCAATTAAGATCTGTAATTAGTGTATTCTGGTTCAGATCTAGACTACTTATGTCATTGTCGCTTATATTTAACGTTTTAAAACGGCAAAAATATTCAATTCCTGTAAGGTCAGAAATATTCTTATTACTCAAAAGTAGGCTTGTAGTTAGTGCTGCTTCAAACTCTGAAATTTCTTCATCTCCATTAGTGTTGATCAAAGAATTCTCTATTAATTCTTTTTTAAAGTTGGCATCAGTAAACACTATTGCTTTATTGTTGTTGATAGTAATGTATTCTGTCGTTAGTCTTATCTCAGGAAAAGTCTCATTGGTCATCATACAATAGTAGATGCCTGGTTTAATAAATTTATATATTCCAGCTCCTTCTTTACTTACAGAAGTTTCATTAACTAAATTATTATTGATATCGTACCATGTAAAAACAGTTTCTTTTCCATCTATTATGGTTTCGACAGAATAGTCTATCTGATAACCGTCAGATTCTTCAATTTTTGAAAATATTTTTTTTGGATAACTATAACTTAGATCGGTATAGTTATTTTGAATTTTTTGTAATTCTGAAAACGGGAATTGATTGTGATAGCACTCTAGTTTTTTAAGTGTCGTATTTTGGTTCAAATCTAAACTACTTAGTTGATTACTATAACAAATAAGTTCTAGAATTATTGTATTCTTACTTAGATCTAAAGTGTTAATTAAGTTGTCGTTACAAGTTAAATATCTTAAAGATGTGTTTGTGCTAACATCTAATGATTTTAATTGATTATTTTGGCAGCTAAGCGTGTTAAGTTTTGTGTTTTGAGCCAGATCTAAACTGCTTAATTGATTGCCGTTGCAATAAAGACGTGTTATCTTGGTATTCTGTGTCGTATTTAAACTACTTAATTGATTGTTGCGACAATCAAGGGCTGTAATGTTGATAAAATATTCGATTCCTTTTAGGTTAGAAATTTCAAGATTAGAAACTACTAAACCTATTTTATAATCTGCCGCTTCACATTCCGAAATCTCACTATTTTTATCGTAATTAATTCTAGTATTTTCAACCAATGCTTTTTTGAAGTTGGCATCGGGAAATTCGATTACTTTATTTTTGTTGATATAAACGGATTCCATTGTAAGCTCTAATCCAGGGAAAATTGCATTCGTCATTTTGCAGTGATAACTACCTGCTTCAGTGAATTTATAAATTCCAGTTCCTATTTTACTTATAACAGTTTCATCCATTTCATCTCTATTATTATCATACCATGTAATAATAGTTTCTGTGCCATTTAAAATAGCTTCGCTTGAATAATCTAACTCAAAACCATCAGATTCCTCTAAAGGTGAAAATATTCTTCCTGAACTCGTATAGTTAGCAATGGATTGATAATTATTAAGAATTAATAATTCGGAGAATGGGAATAAATTGCGGTCGTAATCAAGATAAGAAATAATTGTATTCGGATTCAGATTTACACTAGTCAATTGATTCGATTCGCACGAAAGACTTGTAATTGCCGGATTTTGAGTTAGGTCTAAATTAGTTAGTTGATTGTGAGAACATACCAGTCTTCTGATATGCGGATTCTTGCTCAGGTCTAAATTATTTAATTTGTTTTGGCTACAATCCAATTCCTTAATTTTAATGAAATATTCAAATCCAACTAAATTTGATATTCCAAGGCTTCTAACATCGATTTCCCCCGTAAAAGCCGCCGCCTCACTTTCCGAAATCTCCCCGTCGCCATCGGTATTAATTTTAGTATTCTCAACCAATGCCTTTTTAAAATTGGCATCGGAAATTTGTATAATTGCATTATAGTTAATATAAACAGATTCTGTTGTAAGTTCGTTGTTAGGGAACTTGCTATTAGTCATCTTACAATAATATATTCCTTTCTCCTGAAATTTATAAACTCCCGTTCGTGTTTTACTTATAAAAGTTTCTTCAACTACATTATTATTGACGTCGTACCAGGTGAAAACAGTTTCTGTTCCATCTATTAAAGCTTCTGATGAATAATCTATTTCAAAACCACTAGATTCCTTAATAGGTGAAAATATCTTTTTAGTAGATGTATAGTTGAGATCTGTATAATGATTTTTAATTTTTATCAATTCAGATAATGAAAATTTATTATTGTCACACTCAATTGAAATAAGGCTATTTTCACTAAATTCTAGTTCAGAAATATTGTTAGATTCACAGTTTAAACTTTTAATAATAGTATTATTACTTATATCTAGTTTAGAAATATTGTTAGATTCACAATTTAGTTCATCAAGTTTAGTATTATTACTTACATCTAAATTGGTTAGATCATTATAAGAACATCTTATTGATTCGAGATTCGAGTTTTTACTAATATCTAAATTTGAAATGTCATTGTATGCACAGTCTAAATCAATAATTTCCGCATTAAGTGTTATGTCCTTTAATTTATTCCCATAACAATTCAAATATTTGAGTTTTTTGTTGTTTGTAATGTCTAAATCAATGAGGTTGTTGCCACTGCAATGTAAACCGGTAGCATTAATGAAATATTCAATTCCTGTTAAATCTGAAATTTTAA
Source organism: Labilibaculum antarcticum (assembly GCF_002356295.1). Classification (NCBI taxonomy): domain Bacteria; kingdom Pseudomonadati; phylum Bacteroidota; class Bacteroidia; order Marinilabiliales; family Marinifilaceae; genus Labilibaculum; species Labilibaculum antarcticum. Next base: position 2,929,462 of record NZ_AP018042.1, read on the forward strand.
GTTCAGCTATATTGATTGATCCTGTAAAAGCTACCGCCTCACTTTCCGAAATTTCTCCATCACCATCGGTATTAATTGCAGTTCTATCAACTAAAGCTTTTTTAAAATTAGCATCTGGAATGTTTATGTTTTGAGCGCTTAGTGTGATAGACGCAAACAAGAAGAATAAAAGAGTAAAGTTTTTAATCATAGTATAGGTATTAAGAGGTAAGAATCAGCTTATTTGTTTATTGTTTGTTTTGAGGATTTATTTAATGTAATTATTTATACTCAAGGGTGTATTGCCTTGTTTACATGCTTTACGTGTTTAATAAATATTTAACAAAGCATAAATGTAGAAAATATATTGAATGATTATTTGTTGTTTGTTATGAGTCATAAAAATGATTGTTTCTATATTTTCATGTAACGAAGGCTAACTGGGGGGTAGCAGAGGATTGAAAACCAGAAATTATTTTATGTTTGCTCTTATTTAGATTTAGAATTCGTAATAATTGCTTCTGGTTTGGTTTTGCACCACCGCACGAAACCTTAGTTTGGAAGCGTTTTACGGAACAGATAGCCTTTAGCATCAACCAAAGGTCCTGCAAGATCTCTGCAAGTTCCTCTTCGGGCTAAATTACATCTTCCAGGATCAAGTTCTGGTTCTCGAAGATCTCGGGGAGGTCTTTTAGGATGTGAAAAATATCCTCGAGTCACTGATTTTGATCTTCGAGGAGGTCAAAAATATCCTGAAGGACCTGAAAGTAGTCTTCGAAGATGTAAAAGAGATCTCTTAATAGCTTGGGAAGGTACCCCTTGGGGGTTGCAAGCTACCCTTTGGGGGTCGAGACCCCCAAAATCAGCTTTGTTTTGGGTCGCATAAAAAAGAATCCCTCGAAGAGTGTTTGCAAAACTCATGAGGGATTCGAAATCAAATTAAACAGTTATCAAGAAAAATCTTAGTCTGCAACTTCTTTACTTTTTCGGTGGTTTGGGTACTGTTGTTTTAAATCATCGTAGATTGGCTTGGCGCTTGGTACGTTATCCTTAGCGGCTTGTCTAACATTGTTGTAATAGGTTAGCGATTGGCGGTATGCTTCATTGCCGCATTGTGCGATGGTATCGTTTAGCAAACTGCCCAATTCGGCTAGCTGCGAATTGTATGGCGCCAATGCATTCCAACTTCGTAAATCAATTTCCCATTCCGATTGATTTAAATAACTAGGCATAAATTCCGGATTCTGTTTCGAGAACATCAGGTTTTTATTTACAAAACTAAGCGACTTGTCGCCAAGTATCAGCATGGATTGCTTCTCAGATGGGGTCAAACTCATTAGAACAGGACCTAATGTATCTTTTAACGATTTTATTGCCGCTTCAATTGTGGCCTTTTGCTCATCCGTAAATTGAATGTTTACTTTGTGGTCAGCACTCATAAATTGTTTTTTAAATTAATAATACATTAATGGTTTGTGAAATTACAAATACAATTAAAGTTAAACAGATGATTTATAATTAGCAATGTGCTAATGAACAAAAAAAACCGGAATGTTATAAGTCCCACTAAAAACAAGGGATTCTTATTCTGATTACCATGTTAAATAGAATTAATTTAAATAATAATGCTATTTTGAAATTAAATAGTCCAGTTGCCTGTCAATGAATAGTTTACAATCAATAATAGCATTATACTTATTGAGTTTGTTGGGATTCCGTATTTCTGGGAAGCTTTTGCGGATCAATTGCAATCGGGATTATAAAGAAAAAGGAGCTCGTTACAGACAGACTCCCTTCCGGTTAACTATAATGCACTTCTACTACATCATTGCCTTACAATTCTGTTGCTAATAGCCTCCTTGTTGTGAAAAATTCCGGAGTCGGTTTCTGAACTAAGCATGTTCGCTTAAAGAATAATTTCCGAGAGGATCACCTCACTATCTTTACTTCCGCTTAGCTTCAGGTTTAAGCTGTCAAATTGAGTAATCACCAGCAGATTTCCTTGTTGCAGCTGATGAATTTCTTGATTGGTAGTTAGACTGATTTCTCCCGAGAAAACATATAAAATGAGATAATCTGCTTTCCCGTCAATGCTGATAGTTGTTGCTTTGTTCTTTTCAATAGAGAGTGCCAATATCTCTCCTGATGCCGTGCCGCGTGTCATCAAATTAAAGTCGATGCATTTCCCAACCGATGAGGTTTTCCACCCTCCTTCAAAGCTGTCTGTATCGAATTTCCTAAGCTTTTTGCGGTAACGGTTTTCGTGAATGATCTCAATAGCGCCATCTAAAATCATTATTTTTCGCGACACCTCGGGTAGGGAAGTGAAATCTGATTCTTCAACTTCAACCGTAGCTGTGCTTAGTCTAAAATCAAAATCCCGTCGCTGATAATCAGATGTTGGCGGATATATGAAAAGTTGAGTGCTTGTTCCGCCCGACCAGTTAATTGTTTTGAAGTCTGCAGCTTTACTAATTTCGAAGTTCATGGAATGGCTTGTGTCGTTGTGTTTGAAAATCAAAATTACAAAACACAAGTGAGATTCAGAGTGTGGTATTTAATTTAAAAAGAAAAGGGAATCCATCTTTACTAATGGACTCCCTTCTTGTGTTATCGTGATTAGCTTATTCTGCTTTTCGATTTTTAACGTATTTATCAAGCCACTGATCTTGTTCCCACAACATGTGAAGGATACTCTCTTTGGCTCTGTAGCCATGACTTTCTTTAGGGAAAATCACCAATCGAACATTAGCTCCCAATCCTTTTAGAGCGTTAAAATATCGCTCACTTTGCATTGGGTAAGTTCCTGAATTGTTGTCAGCCTCACCGTGAATTAAGAGCAAAGGAGTTTTCATTTTATCGGCATGCATAAAAGGCGACATCTTGTAGTATACCTCAGGACTATCCCAATAAGAGCGTTCTTCACTTTGAAATCCGAAAGGTGTTAGTGTTCGGTTGTAAGCCCCGCTTCGCGCAATACCAGCAGCAAATAAATCTGAATGACTTAGTAAATTAGCTACCATAAAAGCGCCGTAACTGTGACCGCCTACAGCTACTTTATTTCTATCGATATAACCTAAAGCATCAACAGCATCAATTGCTGCTTTTGCATTTGAAACCAGCTGTTTACGGAATGAATCGTTTGGCTCTGTTTCACCTTCTCCAACAATAGGGAATGATGCATCATCTAAAACAACATAGCCTTTAGTTACCCAGTAAATCGGGGATGCCCAGTAAGGATAGGTAAACTCATTTGGATTTTGAGTGTTTTGGGAAGCACTTGCTTTGTCCTTAAATTCTTCAGGATAAGCCCACAAAATCATTGGCATTTTTTCTTTTTTGTTTGCATCATATCCTACAGGAAGATACAAAGTTCCGGATAGCTCCAGTCCATCTTCTCGCTTGTAGCTTAGAACCTCTTTATGCACGTTTTGAATGCTTTTAAAAGGATTCTCGAAGCTGGTGAGCTGCTTTAATTTTGCTTTGTCGATATCTCTAAAATAATAATTGGGATATTCGGTTTTAGATTCAATACGCACCAATAACTCTTTGTTTACAGGATCAAAATCTTGAATATCTTCAATTTTTTCTTCGTAAGTAGATTGATACAAACGTTCGGTTTTTTCAGTCTTTAAATTTAACTGATCAACAAAAGGATACTGTCCTTTTTCTGAGTAACCATCACCAATTAAGAAGGCATTATCACCTTCTAAAGCCAGTACGTAGTTTCCGAATTTATTTCTTTTGTGCACAAAGTTTCCCGGATCATTGTATTTGTCCTGATAGTTGCGGTCCGAAATTATTTTGGCTTTTTGGCTGGCATCCGAAGGGTTGAATACATAAGCTTTTGTGTTTCTTGAGTTCCACCAATAATCCATGGCAATTGCCATGTTGTCGTTGGCCCAATCAATAGTATAGAATCGATTGATCGTTTTTAGAATACTTTTTGGAGTGCCATTAAAAGGAGCTTCCAGTTCAAATACTTCATCTCTAAAATCCACTTTTATTTCGGGATCTCCACCATCCAGGGCTTCAGCATAAATGAGAGTGGCAGGTTTGTCATCGCGCCAATTCAAATTTCTTCTTCCGGTTCTTATTGCCATAAATCCTTTTGGCAGTTCTTCAATCAAAGGCACCTCCAAAACTGTTTGCACCATTTCGCCTTTGCTCGAATAAATGGTGGTTTTAAAGGGAAATCTTGAGTAGGGCACTAAATAGGAAAATGGTTTTTCAACAGTAGTCAGCATTACATATTTTCCATCAGGAGAGAAGCTAATACTTCCAAACATTGCTGCTCCTAACCATTTCGCTTTATCTCCGTTAAGGGATATCTTGTAAAGATCAGAGAGAGCCAATTGCTCAAAATTGTATTCGTCATTCTTGTTTTTCAATAAATCCTGATAGGTTCTGTTTTGAGCTTTACTGCCTTCGTTAACCGATATTGTTGGTCCTGTTGGAATGCTGTTTTCTGTATCGATGAGTTCTTTTTTGTCTTCAGAAATCATTTTTACCAATAAGGATTTACTGTCTTCGAACCAATTAATTACATCCCCCATATTGGCATTAATCTTGGCTTCGGTTAGTTTTGTAACGACAGCTTTTTTAAGATCCAAAACCCAAATCTCCACACCTGTTTGGCTCGTATGAGTAAAAGCGATTTTTTTCTGATCGGGTGACCATTTGAAATTAGCCAAACGAGGATTTTCCGGTAATCCGGTTACGGGTTTCGGACTCGCATTTGTTTCCTTTAAGTTGATTAATTTCAGATCATTGTAGTAGTTTGTTCTGCTGCCTATATTTGTTTTTGGGTTGATTCGTAAACCACCTAAACGCAATTCAATTTCAGAAAGTTCGGCAATGGTTTTGTACGAATCACGATATCGTAAAACCATAAAATCTTTACTTTCATCAATAAGTACCGATGGGGCAACCTTCACATCAACCAAATCTAAAATCTCTGATGAAGGCTTCTGATAGCTTATGTTCTCCTGAGCATTTGCACTTGAAATGCCGAGGAGTAAAGCCAGATAAATGAATCGTTTCATAATAAAATTTTTATTTTCTGTGAATTTTTATGTGTTTAGTAATTTGTTTGTTTTTGCTGAAAATCAATAGTTTATTAAGTTAATGATAAAATAGGAATGTTAGTAGGTTGATTGTTGTAAAATGTGTCAAGAGAATTTTTCAGGTTGCTGTAAACAAAAAACCGAAAATAACAAGAACCCCTGTTCTGTGTAATTTCCGGCAAATTATGTCTGTTCATGTCTTGAAAAAAGTAGGTGGATAGACCCCTGTAATTCCTTTTGTCAAGTGGTTATTAAAAGGGGATGGAAATATCTCTTGTGATTTTTTCTGTATTGTTTTCCAGGAAAAACCTTATCAGTAAAATGAGAACGAAACCCAATTCATTTGAGGTGATCAAAGGAGGGATGAGCTTCGTCTCATTTACACTTAATCGTCCAATTTCTGTTGTTGCTGTTATGCTGTAAAGATTTTAATCCATGTGCTTTTTTGATACCTGCAGAACACTTCTTCACATCGAAGAAGTGTTCCTTGCAGGATCATTGATTTCACAGACTATTTTCCATCAATTTCTTGTAGCAAATATTCAACCGCTTTTTTAAGTTGCTGATCATCACCTTTGGTTACAACTTCATAGTCGTTTGCAACTTTAATATCCGGTTCAATTTGTTGATTTTCGATGTAATGCCCTTTGGTATCTTTTACACCCACCATTGGCATTCCAAAATACAAGGACTGATCTTGCAAAGTTTCCCACCATACTGCAGTCATGGTACCTGGAACCGGCATCCCGATCAGTTTGCCAATTTTTAATGTCTGATATACGTAAGGGAATGCACAAGCATCGGAGTAATTACTTTCACTGATAAGAACAGCCGATGGCTTTTTCCATTTATTCATAGGTTCGGTTCCAAAATCCTGTCCTCTTGGCGATAGGGTAGAGTAAACTTCTCCGCTAAGCAGAGTCGCTAAATCATCATGCAGCCAGCCTCCTCCGTTAAATCTGGTGTCAACAACAATCGCTTCATAAGTAGCATACTTACCTAGCATTTCAGAATACACTTTCCGGTAACTTGGCGAATCCATTCCTTTTACATGAACATATCCAATTCGTCCGTTCGACAAGCGTTCGCATTCTGCCTGACGTTTTTTCACCCAACGTTCGTACAATAGGGTGTTGATGCTCGAAACAGGTTTCACTGTTTCTTCCCAACGTTCCTTCGTGTATGGATTGTAAAGGCTCAGTAATACTTTTTTACCAGCTTTGTGGTTCAATAATGGAAAGTAACTTTCGTTTTTAGGAATCACATTTCCATCAATTTTTTCGATGATAGTACCCGCTTTAATCTTTGAATCGGCCTGATTTAGAGGTCCTTTTTCCAGTACTTCGGCAATTCGCAGACCATCTCCTTCAAAATTCCAATCCAAGAATGCACCCAATTCAGCTGTTTTGTCGGCATTCTTATATTTTGCCCGATAACCAGAGCCTGTATGCGAAGCATTTAACTCGCCCAATAACTCGCTTAGCATTTCTGCAAAATCGTAATTGTTATTGATGTAAGGTAAAAATCGCTTGTATTCACTTTTGTAAAAATCCCAGTCAAGCTGATGCATTTCCGGATCGTAAAATTTTCTTAGCATCGTGCGCCAAACGTGCTCAAAAAGATATTCTCTCTCCTTGGCCTTGTCCAAATACATCTCAGCCGTGTAGCTAATGTCTTTTCGTTTGTTTGTAGCAACATCTACTTTTATAATGCTCTTGCCCGACATTAAAAACAGGTTTTTTGCCTCCTTGTCGAACTGCATAGCGCCACCGCCACCTTTTAAATCAAGAATTTTTTTGGTTTCTTTCTCTTCCAGATCATTCACCCAAAGATCATAGCCATCTTCAAATTTGCTGAGGTAGAATAATTTTTTTCCATCAGGAGTTAAAATCGCATCAGAAAGGTTCGATGGATTGATCGTTAAGCAAACCTGACGATCTTCCATTCCGGAAAATTCAATGTTTAAATCTTCAACTTTGTCTTTCTCTTTTTTATCCTTTTTATCTTTTTTCTTGTCTTTCTCAGCGTCCTTGTCTTCTTCTTTTTTATCTTTTTCAGCTTCTTCTTTTATTTCTTTTTCTTCTTTCGAAAGTTTAAAATCATCGAATGCTTTCTGATTAAAGAATTGAACGTATACATCCGATTGTGAGCCCCAGCTTCCATGACTGCGATATCCTCGCTTGTCGGTAAACCAAATCATCGCATCTCCTTTTAACGACCACTTGGCCTCGGAATCGCTATAGCCACTTTCAGTAAGGTTAATCACCTTCTGATTTCCCTGAGCATCTACCATTGCTGCATCAGGCATAAAAAGGGTATGAGGATAAATATTCACAAGAAACCATTTGCCGTCAGGCGACCAGTCGTAATGCTGATCTCCATCGGAATAAGAGTAGTTCCACTCTTTACCCAAAATAGTTCTAACTTTTTTCGATTCGATATTGATTACTTTAAGGATAACCCGATTTTCAAGAAAAGCAATTTCTTTGCCATCAGGAGAATATTTTGGCTGATAGGTTTCAGCAGGAATTTCTAAAATTGCTTCTTCTTTTAAAAGGGTCGAATTGGAAAACTGAGCTTCATCTTCCCGTGTCATTTTGCTTTGGTACAAATTCCAGCTGCCATTTCTCTCCGAAGCATAAAGCAGTGCTTCATCGTCAGGACTAAAGCTTACCGAGCGTTCCTGTTCCGGAGTGTTGGTAATTCGTTTAGTAGTTCCGTATTCAACCGAAGTCACAAAAACTTCTCCGCGTATAATAAAGGCAACTTGTTTTCCATCAGAAGAAACACTCATCTCAGTAGCGCCACTGCTTAGTTTTTCAAAACTCACTTCATTTTCCTTCCTGTCGGTAGTGATATTTACATTGAGTTTAATTGGATCTTTACCCTCTTCCTGAGTGTAAATTTCTCCGTTCCAGAAATAACAAAGCTTGTCGTTTTCCGAAATACTTAGGAAGCGAACAGGATGTTTGTCGAATGTACTGATTTGAGTGAGTTGGGTTTTATTGCTTACAGGAGCTTTCCAAACATTAAAACTACCCGATTTTTCACTTAAGTAGTAGATCTCATCATTGGCTGAATTAAAAACGGGATACAAATCCTCGCCTTTAAATGTTGAAAATTGACTGTGCGTTTTATTTTGTACGTCATACAAGCAAATATCTCTGGTAACAGCCGAAGTGTGGTGTTTTCTCCAATGATTTTCGTATCCTTTGCTGTCGCGATACAGGATGTAATTCATGTCTTTGCTGTACTTCGCATCCAAAGCAGGAGTTGTGAGTACTTGTGATGTTTTACCACCTTTAGCAGGAACGCTGTATAACTCAGGAAGTACTCCCGATGGAAACATAGCGTTTCTCGAATCATCACTAATTGTTGATGAGAATAAAATATTTTGACCATCCGGAGTAAAACTAGATGGTGTTTCTCCTTTGGAATTAAAGGTAATTCGATTAGGTGCTCCGCCTGTTGCAGGAATAGTGAAAATATCAAAATTCCCATATCGGTCGGATGCGAAAGCAATTGTTTTGCTGTCGGGAGACCAAATTGGTTGATAATCGTATGCTTGGTTACTTGTTAGTGATGTGGCATTGCCACCTTCTGCAGGAATGGTGAATAAATCACCCCCATATTCAAAAACAATAGTTTGACCATTTGGAGAGATTGATGGATAACGGAGCCATTGAGGCGTATCCATAGCGAGAAGACTTTGTGCAAGTGCAACTAAAAACGTGGTGATGAAAAACAGCTTTTTAATCATGCTTTATCGAGTTGTGTTAAAAATTAGGACATAACATTTCCATGAATAATAATATTAATTTCATGATAGTATCATAATTTGTACCAAAGCCAATAAGCAGTTGATTGTGTGTGTGCTGTGCTGAAAGTGCTGTGTTGCAGATAATTATTATTGTTCGGATGTGAACAAAATACTGTTCGTTATCGGACTGTCAGCTGTGGTTGAGTGATTGATTTTGATGTGGTTTAGAGATCTTTATACTCTTTTGGATATGCAACGCATCCAGAAACCGATTTCAAGGAATCCTTTTCCAATTCAAGTGCCATAAAAACATCATCAGTCACTTCAAAAGGACATGTTATTTTGAACTTGGAAGCTGGGGTAAAACCAAATTTGGAATAAAATTCAGGGTGACCTAAAACAATCACTGATTTGTGCCCCAATTTTTTTGCTTTGGCCAATCCATTTTCTAGTAATTGTGAACCAATTCCTAAGCCTTGCAACTCGGGTATTACCGACATAGGTGCCAGCGCCAAAGCTTCAAATGTGTTATCGTCAGCTTTAATTTCAACAGGAAAGAACAGGATGTGACCAACAATTTCATTTCCCATACAAGCAACCAGGGAAAGATCTTTACTGTACTTTTTATTTCTACGTAGCTTCTCTACCAATATTCCTTCAGCTTCCTGACCAAAAGCCATGTCGTTAATCATGGATATTACTTTGTAATCATTCTTATTTTCCGGTCGAATCTTAATTTTCATAAAAGTAAGTTTAGGTTGAAGAAAGTTAGTGAAAATAGCATAAAAAAATCCAACAAATTTGAATGTTTCAATTTTGTTGGATTCTGATATGTCTTGTAATTTATACAGCTTCTCCCACAAGGGTTGCCTTGGTGCAAGTTTTCACAATCACATTTGCGAGATCACCTATTTTGTACTCTTTTTTGGGGAATACGATCACTTTGTTTTGTGAAGTTCTTCCGTACACATCCTGTTCCGATCTCTTTGAAATTCCTTCGATTAAAACTTCGAAAACTTTTCCAATGTCACCTTGATTGTTTTCTAATGATATCTGATTTTGCAGCACAATCATCTCTTCCAATCTTCTTTGCTTTACATCTTCAGGAACATTGTCTGCTAAATTCTTGTAGGCAAATGTTCCCGGGCGTTCTGAATATTTGAACATATAGGCCAAATCGAATTTCGCCCATTTCATTAATTCAATGGTTTGGTTGAAATCTTCTTCGCTTTCGTTATGAAATCCACAGAAAATATCAGATGAAATGCCACATCCGGGAATAATTTTATGAATTGCCTCAATCCTGTTTTTATACCATTCCTGTGTGTATTTTCGGCGCATGTCTTTTAAAACGGAATCACTTCCCGATTGTACCGGCAGGTGAATGAAATTGCAGATATTATCATTTTTGGCGATAACTCTTAGCGTGTCATCACTCATGTCTTTAGGATGCGAGGTTGCGAATCGAATTCTCATGTTCGGTACCGAAATTGCAACCATTTCTAATAACTCTGGGAAGCTGACTTCTGAAATAGAGTTTTTAAAGACAAAGGAATTTACATTCTGTCCCAAAAGGGTAACTTCTTTGTATCCTTTTTCCGATAAATCGTTAACTTCTTGAAGTATACTTTCCGGATTTCGGCTGCGTTCACGTCCTCTGGTATAGGGAACAATACAATAGGTGCAGAAATTGTTGCAACCTCTTGTGATAGAAACAAAGCCTGATATCGAGGTTTCATCAATTCTCGACGGGCAAATATCTTTGTAAGTTTCAGTAAGGGAAAGCTCTACGTTGATCGCTTTTTCTCCGTTCTCGGCTTTTTTTACAAGAAGTGGTAGATCCATATAAGCATCAGGACCAACAATAATGTTAACATTTTTTTCCTGATCAAATAATTTTTCGCCGAGTCGTTCAGCCATGCAACCAATTACACCAATTAATAGTTTTGGGTTTTTTTTCTTTAATTCGCTAAATCCCTGCACTCTTCCTCGAATTCTGGTCTCAGCATTTTCACGAATCGAGCAGGTATTTACTAGAATTACATCAGCTTCTTCGCGGGTTTTGATAATTGTAAAACCATCATGCTCCATTATCGAAGCCACAACTTCACTGTCGGCCACATTCATTTGACAACCATAAGTCTCCAAAAATAATTTCTTGCTGTTATTGCTCATTTCGATGTTTCCCTTATTAAAAAATTTGTGCAAAGTTATATTATCTCAACTGATTGACAAGGAAAGGAGAGCTGATTTAGAATCCGTAAAGAAGAATAAATTTTGTTGGCGTTCTAGTAGGTGAGCTTATGATTATTAATGAAGTGGTTTATAGGTGATTAATTTGTACTTTTAGTAAGAAGCTTAACTGATTTTTATCGAGAGTCAGTTAAAGAGGACATTAGTTTATTTTGGCTTCGAAATTGTGTTTGTTGCTTAATAATTTTGTGTATTTTTATCCCCCAAATAAAGGGTCTGAGAAAGGCTTGATTTATAGGGGGTTTGTGAAAAATAAATCTCTTTCAAATCCTGTTTGGTTATTGTATTATTCAAATTTAGGAATAGTTCTTGCGTTATGGTTATAAAGTGTTAATGTAAAAGTAGACATCATGAAACGTATTTTAGTTCCAGTCGATTTTTCGGGTGATTCACTCAAAGCATTGAGGTTTGGCATCTATTTGTCAAATAAATTGGATTGTCATCTTAGGATGGTTCATGTGCAGAAATCGGAGAAATTCGAAATCCCTTTTCATTTTGAAGAATTGAAGAATGAAATAATACATACAGTACAGGAATATTTTGAAAAATTAATTAAGCTTCATTCTGCTGACTATTGCGTTAGGAATGGAGTTTTTGATTTTAAAATAAGAACAGGAAGTGTTTATCGCGAAATCGTAAATCAAGCGAAATACGGCGATGCATATATGATTCTTATGGGAGCTTATGGTGCTTCAGGCTTCGAAGAGTTTTTTATAGGAAGCAATGCAGTTAAGGTTGTAACTAATTCTACTTGTCCTGTTATAACGGTACAAAAGGAATTTACCAAAGGACAATTGAAAACAATTGTAATGCCTATTGATGCAAGTACCGATACAAGAAAGAAAATCCCATTTGTAAAAGAGATAGCTTCCAGATGTAATGCAAAGGTTCATATTTTAGGCGTTCATGAAACTTCTGATACGAATGTTATTGGGAAGATTGAACATTACATGAAGCAGGGGGAAGACTATCTTAAGGATGCGAATATTGACTACGTGAAGAGCCTTCGTAAAGGAGATAATAATACATATTCAACTCTTGATTATGCTCGTGAAGTAAATGCTGATTTAATTGTAATTATGACGGAACAGGCTGAAAGTTCAATTAATATGTTCTTTGGGTCATATGCTCAGCAAATGATAAATCGTTCTGAAATTCCAATATTGTCTATTCCTAACGATTAAGTTGAAGGACATTGTTAAAATAAAACATACACCTTTAAACCGGAATTAAATTTTGGTTTAAAGGTGTTGATAAACAAAGAAAAATGCAGTACGTTAAAATAGTAATCTTATCCTTTTTTATTTTATCTGGTATCTCATCAAATGCGCAAGATGTTCAGTTTGGTGATGTGGGAAAAAATGATTCATTAGGTAAAGTAAATGTTATTCAGGATGCCCGGATTCTGGAGCTTCTTAAGACTGATGAAATGATAAATTCGAGGGATCCAGGTTTTCCGGGATATCGAATCCAGATTTTTTCAGGCAGAAGTACAGATAGAGAAAAAGCATTTAGGGTTAAGAAAGAATTTAGAGAATTGTTTCCTGACGAAAGGGTTTATGTTGTTTACAAGGCACCCGACTTTAGAGTTACTGTTGGAAATTTTCGAAGTAAGATTGAATCTATTGAGCTTAATAAAGCTTGTCTAAAGTTTTTCCCGAATAGTTATCCGGTAAAGACTTATATTTTATTTTCTGATTTAACACCAATTCAGCAAGAGCTTGATGAGGTTGTTTTGGATGAAGAGAATGAACAACAAAATGCAAACTAAATAACCATTTAAGAAGTTAATAATGAGTGACCAACTAAAGCACGAGTGTGGGATAGCAATGATTCGATTGCTAAAACCTCTTGAGTACTATCAGGAAAAATACGGATCGTGGAGATATGGTATTCAAAAACTCTATCTATTGATGGAAAAACAACACAACAGAGGACAGGAAGGTGCTGGAGCTGTTGGATTGAAATTGGATATGCCTCCTGGGAATACATACATTCATCGTGAGCGTTCATGTAGTGATCAACCAATAAAAGATGTTTTCGATGGCGTGTATAGCGAACTGGCGGCAGCAGAGGCAAAAAATCCTGAGAAGTTTAATGACCCTGCATGGGCCAAGGCAAATTTGCCATTCGCAGGAGAATTGTATTTGGGACATTTGCGATATGGAACTTTTGGACGAAACAGTATTGATTTTGTTCATCCGGTAATGAGAGAAAATAACTGGAAATCGAGAAATCTGGTATTGGCAGGAAACTTTAACCTGACAAATGTTGATGAGCTTTTTAATTTATTGGTTGGTTTGGGTCAATGCCCAAAGAATTATACCGATACGGTTACAATACTGGAAAAAGTTGGCCATTATTTAGATGAGGAAAATCAAATGTTATTCCGTCAGTATAAAAATGATGGTTTGTCTAATCAGGAGATATCACCTCAAATAGAAAGGAATATTGATATAAAGCAAGTACTTTCTAATGCCAGTAGGGATTGGGACGGCGGCTATGCAATTGCAGGCTTGTTCGGTCATGGAGATTCTTTTGCAATGAGAGACCCTTGGGGAATTCGCCCGGCATTTTATTATCACGATGATGAAATTGTGGTGGTTGCTTCGGAAAGACCAGTTATCCAAACAGCTTTAAATGTTAAGGCCGATACCATTAAGGAAATCGATCCAGGGAATGCTTTAATCATTCGTAAAAATGGTGACGTTGCCGAGGTGCCTGTGCGTGTGGCTCAAAAGAGAAGATCATGTTCCTTCGAGAGAATTTATTTTTCCCGGGGAAGCGATAAAGATATTTATAAAGAAAGAAAAAAGCTGGGGCAATTGTTGACTCCTGCCATATTAGAATCTGTTGGTCATGATATGAAAAATACGGTGTTCTCATTTATTCCTAATACTGCGGAGACTTCATTTTATGGAATGATGGAGGGGGTTAGACATCACTTGACGGAACAGAAAAAACAGCAGATTCATGATTTGAATGGAAATTGGACTGAGGAAAAACTTCAGGAAATTATTTCTGTAGAGCCTCGAGTTGAGAAAATTGCCATCAAGGATGCGAAAATGAGAACCTTCATATCGAATGATGAAGGGCGTGACGATTTGGTAGGGCATGTTTATGATGTTACTTATGGAATTGTTAAGAATAAAGAGGATAATCTGGTTGTTATTGATGATTCAATTGTACGAGGAACAACTTTGAAACAAAGTATTTTACGGATTTTAGATCGTCTTCATCCAAAAAAGATCGTGATTGTTTCTTCTGCACCGCAAATTCGTTATCCTGATTGTTATGGAATAGATATGACTCGTATGGGTGAGTTTATTGCTTTTAATGCTGCCATTGCCATGTTGAAAGAGCAGGGTTTGGAGAGTATTATTGATGAGACGTATAAGAAGTGTAAAGCACAGGAGAATTTACCGAAAGAAGAGGTTGTTAATTATGTGAAAGAAATTTACAAGCCTTTTACAGCGGAAGCAATATCAGATAAAATTGCAGTACTATTAACTCCAGAAGTGATGGATGCTGAGGTGAAGATTGTTTATCAAACAATAGAAAATCTTCATATTGCATGTCCTGACAATACGGGTGATTGGTATTTTACCGGTAACTACCCAACACCTGGAGGGAATAAAGTTGTGAATACTTCCTTTATTAACTACTGTGAAGGAAATGACAAGAGGTCTTATTAGAATTAACTTATAAAAAAACAGAAACCCATCTTGTGAAAGATGGGTTTTTTGCTTTTAGGCTTGATAAAAAAGCATCCTTTTCAGAATGCTTTTTGATGTTATTTCTTTTTAAAGAAACTCAATTTTCTTTTTGGAAATTTGATGTGTAGTAAAGAAAGATAAGAAGATGTGTGTCTTTCGACCTTATTGTCATATACATCAGCGATTGTAATCATGATGCCAGTCTCTTCAACATCTCCAAAGTGTGTGTTTACGGCAGTTCCAAAACATTTCATTGTTGGGGATAAGCCCATGTATGCATTGATAAGTGGAGGAACATTTTCTCCATTTCTTCGAACATTTTGAGATAGAACTTTGTAGTTTTCTTCAAATGTATCTTTGCAAAAATCTTTCTCTAACTGCTCTGTGTCCATATTGGTTTGAAGAGGAGTTGTGGGGGTGGCCAATTTGTCCGGATCATTGAACATTTTATTCATAAAATACAGGATGTGATTACGGGCATCTCTGTTGTAGTCCGGATACATGGTTACTTTGCCAACGAAATATTTAATTTCAGGATAATCCACGATTAACGCGCCCAGTCCATCCCATAAATTATCCAAAGCATATAAGCTTTTTCTTCCTTTCTTTATTGATTGATAATCAGGCTGAACAAAAGAACGCCCTAACTCAATAGTATGAGGCATATAGTTCTTCTTGAAATCATCTGAGAAGTTGAAAAGTCTTGATGTTGCCAGATATGTATCACCGTTCTCGTCAACGGGAGCATCTTTGCATAAAATATATCGGTATCCGCCAAGAATTTCTTTGGCTTTAGGATCCCAAACAATTAACTGATGATATGGTTTCTCGTTCAAATCAAAATCATCAATATCGATATCTTTACCTGTACCTCCTCCAGCTTTACGGAAAGAGATTTCGCGTAAACGGCCAACTTCTCGCATTAATTTTGGAGAGTCGTGATGAGTGAAACAGTAGATTTCATTCGATCCCTTGTTGGTCTTGCGTACAAATCTTTCTTCAGTCAGCTCCTTTTCAAGTTCTTCTCGCGGTACAGGGGGAATAATTTCTTTCATCAGTTGGTTTATTGGCTCCTTTGTGAGGATATTATTACTATTATTATTTGGTATTCCTTATAGTTGAAATGATTTTCAAAAACACTATACATTATAGATAATAATGAACAGTGTTGTGGCTAATATTTGATAAAATGAATTGAATCTTAGGTGACAGAATTTATTGATTTGTCAATTTATATGTTTCTTTTTTCATTTTCTCAGCCCATCTATCATACGACATACTTTTGTCAAAGGTTTGGTACGATACTGGTTTGCCTATACTAATTGTAAATTTTTTTCCTCGCTGTTTAAATAATTCGTTCGGCAAATATAACATTTCCAAATTAGATTTTAATCTTAGGAACTTCCTAAGATTTGCAAGATTGTAGAAAAAATTGGAGTTCCTTCCATCAATATGAATAGGCACAATGTCGCGTTTGTATTTTTTAGCCTTAGCAATAAAACTTTTTTTCCACTCCAGGTCTTCAATTTTTCCTTTTTGTTTTCGGGATACTAAGCCTGCCGGAAAGGTGAGCATTGTTGCTTCCGACTGGTAGGCGTCATCTATTATCTTCGCGGTTTCTTTGGCCTGTCCTCCATGTTTGTTTATTGGGACAAAAACGTCTGATAAGTTTTTAATATTCATTAATATATCGTTAACCAGAAATTTGATTTTAGGAAAATATTTGCCAAATATACTGATTAGAATTATTCCATCAGGGCCACCCAATGGATGATTGGATGCGAATATATATCGTCCATCTTGTTTGATATTTTCTAAGCCTTTGATCTCAAAAGTGATGTCCAATTCTTCTAAAACACTATCTGCAAATTCAATGCCTTTCTTTTGATGGCTTCTCGATAAGAAATCATTTAATTCCTCTTGGTGTATGATTCGCTTTAGGTAGCGAATTATAAAACCAGGGAGTAATTTTGATATCTTTTCACTTTTGCTCGCAAAAACTCGCTCAATATCAATTTTTAAATAGCTCTCGGGAGTGTTCTCTTTTTGCATAAAAATTTGTAATCTTTTAATATAGCTTGCAAATATCGCAATTTTCCTGCATTGTTTTAACAGTTTTGTAATATTCTCAAAATAATTGAGGGATAATTAGTTAGGTTGTGTGCGAAAAGTTATCAACAATACAATAAAAGTGGGAAGATGTGGTTGAAAGTGGTGATTTTTTCTCTAATTTTACAATTGTAAATTAATTTTCCCAATGGTAACATTTATAGGTGATTATCCTTGCCGATTAGATTCGAAAGGTCGCGTTTTGCTACCTTCAGCGTTTCGGAAACTCCTGAATGGAGGTTCTGAGAGCCGTTGTGTTTTGCGGAAAAATTTATATGAAAAATGCTTGGATCTGTATTCAATTTCCGAATGGGAGAAGCAAACCGAACTTGTACGGGCAAAGGTAAATCCTTTCAATAAGAAGCATGCAGGTTTCTTAAGAGAGTTTTTTAGAGGTACTGCAGAGGTTTTGATTGATGGGAACGGAAGGATTTTGATTCCGAAGAAGTTTTTTGATTTTGCAGGGTTCTCTAAAGACATAACCTTAGCCGGACAGGATGGGAAAATTGAAATATGGGATACAGAAACTTACGAAAAATCGGCTCTGGGACAAGATGGATTTAGTGATTTGGCAGATGAGATTTTAGGGGGTGATTCAAATAATGTGTAATCGTTGAATATGAGCAATTAGTGTTGTTCCTTTGTGATTCAATAAAAAGATAATAAAATGAGTACGTATCATATTCCAGTTTTACTAGGAGAGAGCATCGAGGGGTTGGATATTAAGCCAGATGGAATTTATGTGGATCTTACCTTTGGTGGCGGAGGTCATTCTCGGGAGATTCTTAAGCATCTTACCACAGGCAAGTTGATTGGTTTTGATCAGGATGTAGATGCTGAAAAAAATGTGCCTGACGATGATCGATTTATATTCGTTCGTCATAATTTCAGATATTTTAAAAATTTCATGAAATATTTAGGCTACCCTAAAGTGGATGGGATTTTGGCTGATCTTGGTGTTTCTTCTCACGAATTTGATGTGGCTGAGCGTGGTTTTTCATTTCGTTTTGATGGTGATTTGGATATGAGAATGAATCAAGATTCAAATTTTACTGCAGCTGATTTATTGAATGAGTATAGCGTTGAAGATCTGTATCGGATCTTTAAATTTTATGGAGAGGTGAAAAATCCGGGCAAGCTTGCTCATCTAGTAGATACTAAACGAAAAGAAATGCCGTTTACAACTATTCAGCATTTTAAAGAAGTGATCGTTCCTTGTACACCTAAGTTTAAAGAACATAAATATTTAGCTCAGGTATTTCAGGCCATTCGAATTGAAGTGAATCAAGAAATGGATGTTTTGAAGGAAATGTTGTTGCAGTCGGCAGATATGTTGAAGCCTGATGGAAGATTGGTTGTGATCACTTATCATTCATTAGAAGATAGATTGGTGAAGAATTTTATTCGTGATGGAAAATTTGACGGCAGCGCTGAGAAAGATTTTTTCGGAAATGTGCAAACGCCGTTAACTGCTATTAATCGGAAGGTTATTGTTCCGGGTGAAAAGGAGATTGAACTAAATGGACGGGCGCGAAGTGCTAAACTTCGAATTGCTCAACCTAAAACAGACTAAGCAATGTTTAAATTTCGTAAAAAATACAATGATTTTATCAAGCCTAGTGAGGAGCTGAAGGAAACTTCTTCGGGTTCGATTAAGGATTTTATTGATGGAAGTATTTTAACGAAAACTGAAGTGGTTCAGCAGTTGCCATTTATTATTTTTTTAGTCGTTTTGGGAATCTTTTATATCAGTAACAGGTATCGTTCCGAACGGGTTTATCGTGATATGATTAGTTTGGAGAAAGAGTTAACAGAGCTTAGGTTTGAGTCGATTACAACAGCATCTGATTTGATGTATATGAGTAAACAATCGGAAGTAGTAAAAAGAGTAAAAAGTGAAGGGCTTGATTTGATTGAATCAACCGAGCCTCCAATTAAAATATATTTAGAAAAGTAGTGCCGATAAAAAAGGATATCATATGGCGAGTTGGGGCAATCTACACTTTGGTGATTATTTTTGCAATACTCATTGTGGGTAGAGTGGTAGCCTTGCAATTGTTCGAGGGAGATAAATGGCGAAGTAAAGCTCAATCTCTTTCGCGACGAGATGTGATCGTGTCGGCCAATCGGGGGGATATTTGTGCTGCAGACGGACGATTATTGGCGAGCTCTTTGCCTTACTATGAGCTTCGCATGGATTTTCAAGCTTCGGGATTAACTGATTCTCTTTTTCGCTCCGATGTCGACTCTTTGGCACTTTGTTTGTCTCGGTTTTTTAAGGATAAATCAGCCAAGGATTATCGGAACATGCTCTGGAAAGCAAAATACCGGACTAAATCAAATCGGTATTTTTTGATTCATAGAAAGAAAATCAATTACATAGGTCTTAAAAAAATCAAGACTTTTCCCCTTTTTCGATTGGGTCAAAATAAGGGAGGATTAATCTGTGAACAAGAAAATAGACGCATACAGCCTCATTTAAATTTGGCCAATAGGACAATCGGTTATCTGCTGGATGGACAACAAAATCAGCAGATTGGAAAGGTGGGTATCGAAGGAGCTTTTGAAAATGACCTAAAAGGTGTTGATGGCATTAGTATTATTCAGAAAATGTCAGGTAGATGGTTGCCGGTAAATACGGTTGAGCCTAAAGATGGGAACGATTTGATCACTACAATTGATGTGAATTATCAGGATGTGGCAGAATCAGCTTTGGAACAACAGCTTATAAAATATAATGCTGATCATGGATCGGTTGTTTTGATGGAGGTGAAAACCGGAGCCGTTAAAGCAATTGCCAATTTGGGTTTTGATGAAGCATCTCAATCGTATAAGGAAGATTATAATTATGCTATTGGAGAGGCTACAGAGCCTGGGTCAACATTTAAATTGGCATCAATAATGGCCTTGTTCGAGGATGGTTATGTCGGACCAATGGATTCTGTTGATACGGGGAATGGTGTGTTTAGCTATTACAAAGAAAAAATGCGTGATTCTCATCCAGGAGGATTTGGAAAAATATCAGTTCAGGAGGCGTTTGAAAAATCATCAAACGTGGGGATCTCTAAATTGGTAAATGAACATTATAAAAATAAACCAAGGTCTTTTATTAATCGTTTGTATGAATTTCGATTGAATGAACCACTGGGACTTGATATTAAAGGGGAAGGTATTCCAAGTATAAAGTATCCTGATGACCCAACATGGTCAGGGGTTTCTTTACCATGGATGTCGATAGGTTACGCAGTTCAGCAAACACCATTGCAAACCCTAACATTTTATAATGCAGTTGCCAATAATGGTAAAATGATGAAACCTCGATTTGTGAAAGAGTTGAGGTATCATGGTGATGTAATTCAAACTTTCGACAAGGAGGTCTTAAAATCCAGGATTTGTTCGGGAGAAACACTTAAAAATGTGAGAAATCTGTTGGAAGGTGTTGTATTAAGAGGAACGGCGAGAAATCTTCGTAACTCAAATTATACAATTGCCGGAAAAACAGGAACTGCGCAAATAGCAGATAAAAATAAAGGGTATAAGGTTAAGGTATATCAGGCCTCGTTTGTAGGTTATTTTCCTGCCGATGATCCGATGTATTCTTGTATTGTAGTAATTAACCGCCCTAATAAAACCAAAGGATTTTATGGAAATCAGGTGGCGGGTCCGGTATTTAAGACAATAGCCGATAAAGTATACGCAATGAGTTATTCAATGCATCCAATAAAGCCTGATGATTTAGATTTTGAACCAAAAGTGCCGATTTCATTAAATGGGTCTAAAGATGATTTGAATGTTGTGTTTGATGAATTGAATATTGAAATAGCGAATAAAGATATTCAGTCCGATTGGGTGATTTCCTCCCGAAAAGACTCCATTATTGAATACAAGTACAGAATAATAAAGAAATTCATGGTGCCAAATGTAAAAGGCATGGGGGTTCAGGATGCGCTGTATATACTGGAAAATGCAGGGCTTAAAGTTATGGTAAAAGGTGTTGGATCTGTTACCAAGCAGTCAATAGAACCAGGCTCTTATTTTAAAAAGGGTGATTTTATTAGAATTGGTTTATCTTAAAATGTAATAGATGGGAATAAATATAAATGAACTATTTGGTTCAGTAAATATACAAAGTATAAAGGGGGACAGGGATGTTGAAGTGAATGAGATTCATTTTGACTCTCGGAAGGTGAAAAGTGGTGATTTGTTTGTTGCATGTCGGGGAACTATGTCGGATGGGCATGATTTTATTGAGACTGCAGTGGAAAAGGGAGCCAGAGTGATTGTTTGTGAAGAGTTGCCAAAAAGCAGTACTTCCGAAACAAGTTATATCGTGGTTGAAGATTCTTCGGCTGCTCTTTCTCAATTAGCTCATACTTATTACAACAAACCAACAGAGAATATTCAATTGGTTGGCGTAACCGGAACAAATGGGAAGACTACAATTGCTACACTTCTTTATCATTTGTTTAAAAAGCTGGGATATAAAGTTGGTCTACTGTCGACAGTTTGCAATTATGTCGATGAAAAAGAAATTAAAGCAACTCATACAACACCAGACTCATTGCAGTTAAATGCCCTGCTGGCGGAAATGGTAGAGGTTGGATGCGAATATTGTTTTATGGAAGTAAGTTCACATGCCATCGACCAAAAAAGAGTTGGTGCCTTGAATTTTAAAGGAGGGATATTTTCAAATATCACTCACGATCATCTCGATTATCACAAAACATTCGATGCTTATTTAAAGGTTAAAAAAGCATTTTTTGATCAATTGGGCAAGAAATCATTTGCCATTACAAATGCCGATGATAAGAATGGAAAGTTAATGCTTCAGAATATGAAAGGGCATAAGTTTAGCTACTCTACTCGTTCTTTTGCTGATTACCGTTGTCAGATTTTGGAAAAGCACTTTTCTGGTATGCTTCTAGAAATGGACGGGGCGGAAGTATGGACTAATTTCATTGGCGACTTTAATGCTCACAATCTATTGGCAGTTTATGGTACGGCTCGATTGTTAAATCAAAATAAGGAGGAAGTACTAAAAGGAATCAGTGAACTGAAATCTGTTGATGGACGATTTGAAAGCATCATTTCAATCGATGGTATTATGGCTATTGTTGATTATGCTCATACGCCGGATGCATTGAAAAATGTTTTAGAAACTATCGGAACTTTGCGATCGGGAAACGAGCAAGTAATAACTGTTGTTGGTGCTGGTGGTGATAGGGATAAAACGAAACGACCTTTAATGGCGAAAATTAGTGCAGAACTAAGCGATAAGGTCATTCTCACGTCAGATAATCCCCGATCTGAAGATCCGGATCAGATTATTCGAGAGATGAAAGAAGGAGTGGCCGCGAATAATACTCGAAAAGTATTGGCAATATCGGATAGAAATGAAGCCATACGAACAGCATGTATGTTGGCTAAAAAAGATGATATTATTTTGGTCGCAGGGAAAGGCCACGAAGATTATCAGGAAATAAAAGGAGTTAAGCATCATTTTGATGATAAGGAAATAATAAGAGAAATTTTTAAGCTGTAGCTATGTTGTACTATTTATTTAGATATTTAAATCATTTGGATTTTCCTGGAGCAGGGATGTTTGAATATATCTCATTTCGGGGGGCCTTGTCGATTATGACTTCGTTATTTATTGCAACTGTATTTGGAAAAAAGATCATCCAATTATTACAGAAACAACAAATTGGAGAGGTCGTTCGTGATTTAGGTTTGGCAGGACAAATGGAGAAAAAAGGAACTCCAACTATGGGTGGACTTATTATTATTCTTTCCATTCTTGTTCCGGTTTTACTCTTTGCCAAATTGGATAATATCTACATTTGGCTAATGATCATTACAACAATTTGGTTAGGCCTAATTGGTTTTATCGATGATTATATCAAAGTCTTTAAAAAGGACAAAGCAGGTTTAAGCGGGAAGTTTAAAGTCGCTGGTCAAATTGGCTTGGGTTTAATTGTTGGACTAACTCTTTATATTAGTGATGATGTGGTGGTTCGTGAAAAAACAACTATTGATGAATTAGGAACTCAAACAGAAATGGTTGATGAAGGTTTTTCATCCGTAGCACCAGGAACAACTCGTTTAACAAAAGATGTAAAGTCAACAAAAACGACCATTCCATTTTTTAAAAATAATGAATTCGATTATGAATCTCTGGTTGCTTTTGGTGGAGAATACTCACCAATATTAGCATGGCTGGTTTTTATAATCATTACCATATTTATTGTTACGGCCGTTTCGAATGGAGCAAATATTACAGATGGCTTGGATGGTTTGGCAACAGGTTCTTCGGCTATTATTGGGGCTACTTTGGGAATATTGGCCTATGTGTCGGGTCATGTTGTATATGCCGATTATTTGAATATCATGTACATTCCCAATTCTGGTGAGCTCGTAATTTTTATTGCAGCTTTTATAGGATCAACTATCGGATTTATGTGGTACAATTCGTACCCGGCACAAGTATTTATGGGAGATACAGGAAGTCTTTCTTTGGGTGGGATTATAGCTGTATTTGCTATCATTATTCACAAAGAAATGTTGATTCCTATTTTGTGTGGGATTTTTCTTGTGGAGAATATCTCTGTAATGATGCAGGTTTCTTGGTTCAAATACACAAGAAAGAAATACGGTGAAGGAAGAAGGATCTTTAAAATGGCTCCACTTCATCATCATTATCAGATGATGGGATATCCAGAACCCAAAATCGTGACTCGGTTTTGGATCATTGGAATCTTTTTGGCCATTATAACAATAGTAACTCTAAAAATTAGATAAGAACAAATGACAAAACGAATCGTCATATTAGGTGCAGGGGAAAGTGGTGTTGGTGCGGCTGTGTTGGCCAAATCAAAAGGCTTTGATGTGTTTGTTTCGGACTTTGGAGAGATAAGTCCTAAGTATAGGATGGCGCTGAATAAATATCAGCTTGCTTTTGAGGAAAAGCAACATACGGAATCTCTCATATTCTTAGCTGATGAAGTAGTGAAGAGTCCTGGTATTCCGGACACGTCACCTTTAATTGTTAAGCTGATTGAAAGAAATATTCCGGTTGTTTCGGAAATTGAATTTGCTGGTCGGTTTTCCAATGCAAAGATGATTTGTATTACTGGCAGCAATGGAAAAACAACAACTACCTTGCTTTTGTATCATATGCTAAAGAAGGCTGGTTTGCATGTTGGTTTAGCAGGAAATGTAGGGGATAGTCTTGCATGGCAAGTAGCTGAAAAAGATTATACGCACTATGTTGTCGAACTGAGTAGCTTTCAGTTAGATGGAATGTATGATTTTAGAGCGAATATTGCCATACTTTTGAATATTACGCCAGATCATTTAGATCGGTATGATTATAAAATGGAAAATTATATCAATTCAAAATTCAGAATATTGCAAAATATGAGATCAGAGGATTCTTTCGTGTTTTGCACAGATGATGAAATCATCAAAAAAGAATTGATGAATTGTGACACTCTAGCTCAATTATTGCCTTTCTCTGTTCGTGAAGAAAAAGAAATGTGCGGGTGGATTGAGAACGAACTTTTAAAAATTCAATACAACGAAAATCTATTTTCTATGGATAAAAAAGATTTGTCTTTACCTGGAATTCATAATGTATATAATTCTTTAGCATCAGGAATTGCCGGAAGTGTACTGCAAATCCGTAAAGAAGTAATTCGCGAAAGTTTAAGCGATTTTCAAGGTGTAGATCATCGTCTTGAAAAAGTTGTTCGGGTTAGAGGAATTCAATTTATAAATGATTCGAAAGCCACAAATATCAACTCTACATGGTACGCTTTGGAGAGTATGGATGAGCCAGTTGTTTGGATTGTTGGAGGTGTTGATAAAGGCAACGATTACGGTGTTCTTGCCGATTTGGTGAAAGAAAAAGTGAAAGGGATAGTGTGTCTGGGTATTGACAACTCAAAAATTCATGCTGCATTTGATGGTAAAGTGGATGTGATTGTTGATGCCGAATCAATGGAAGAAGCGGTGAAGCAGGCATATCGAATTGCTAACAAGGAAGAAATTGTTTTGCTATCACCAGCTTGTGCAAGTTTCGATTTGTTCCAGAATTATGAAGATCGCGGTAATCAGTTCAAAGAAGAAGTTAGAAATTTATAAATTGAAGAGATGGCAAAGTTGATAAAGAATTTGAACTTAAAAGGAGATAAGGTCATTTGGATCATTATCTTCTTTTTGTCAATGATTTCTTTACTCGTTGTATATAGTTCAACCGGAACACTTGCTTATAAAGTAAGAGGAGGGAATACTTCTTATTTTTTCATTAAGCAATTGCTGTTACTTGGAGGGTGTTTTTTTATCATTTATGTGGTACACCGAATTCCTTATACAGTCTATTCCAGTTCTGCTAATATAGTACTGGTAATTTCAATTGGTTTGCTCATATTAGCCAAACTCGTCGGGACAAATCTAAACGATGCATCAAGATGGATTACAATTCCTGGTATTGGATTTAATTTTCAACCATCAGAACTCGCGAAGCTGGCATTAATACTGCATGTCTCCAGAACATTATCACGATATCAGGCCGATGAGTCTTGTAAAAAAGAGGCGTTCTGGCACATTGTTATTCCTGTTGGAATTGTGTGTTTACTGATTTTTCTGGATGATTTTTCTACCTCAGTATTATTAGGTGGAGTGTGTTATTTACTGATGTTTATTGGGAGAATAGCAAAAAAATATTTGTTTGGATCGGTAGGTGTTGTTTTGGGACTGGTGATTATACTGATTGTAATGGCGCCTTTGCTTCCGAGTATTGGGCGTGTTCAGACCGTACGCAGTCGAATCGTAAATTTTTTCGATGAAGATGAGACGAATGCAAATAACAGTCAGAATTATCAGGTAGAGCAAGCAAAAATTGCTGTTGTTTCTGGTGGGATTTTCGGAAAATTCCCAGGGAATAGCACGCAACGAAATTTTTTACCACATCCATATTCCGATTTTATTTATGCCATTATTTTGGAAGAAATGGGATGGATTGGAGGTTTTGTGATACTGTCTTTTTACCTGATATTAATGTATCGGGCTGGCTTGATTGTTCGGAAATGCAATCGGACTTTTCCCGCATTTTTGGTAATCGGATTGGCGCTAAGTATTGTTTTTCAGGCATTGACTAATATGGCAGTATCGGTTAACCTAATCCCGGTAACGGGACAACCTTTGCCTTTGGTAAGTATGGGAGGAACATCCTTAATTTTTACCAGTGCTGCATTTGGAATGATACTGAGTGTGAGCAATTGGGTAAATGAGGAAGAAAAATTGAATGAAGAAGCAAAAGTGAATGAAGGATAAAATTAAAATAATCGTAAGTGGTGGTGGTACCGGCGGACATATATTTCCTGCCATATCAATTGCAAATGCTTTAAAACAAAAGCACAGCGATTGTGAAATTCTATTTGTAGGAGCTGAAGGGAAAATGGAAATGGAAAAAGTTCCAGCTGCAGGATATGATATCATTGGACTACCAATTCGTGGATTGCAAAGAAGTTTCTCGAAAGAGAATCTGAAATTTTTTTCTCGATTGCTTCGAAGTATTTGGAAAGCAAAAGCTGTAATCAAAGGATTTCAACCTGATGCTGTAGTTGGTGTTGGCGGATATGCCAGTGGACCATTATTGCATGTTGCTGCAAAATTGGGCGTTCCAACTGTTATTCAAGAGCAGAATTCTTATGCAGGCATTACGAACAAACTTCTGGCTAAAAAAGCAAAGAAAATTTGTGTTGCCTACGAAGGAATGGAGCGATTTTTTCCTGCTGATAAAATATTATTAACAGGGAATCCTGTTCGAAAAGACTTATTGAATATTGCTTCGAAAAGACAGGAAGCAATGGGTCATTTTCAATTAGATCCTGATAAGAAAACCATTTTAGTTGTTGGTGGTAGTTTAGGAGCCAGAACAATTAATAATAGTGTGCTGGGTTCTCTTTCACAAATTGCAGAATCTGATGTTCAGGTGATCTGGCAAACAGGAAACATTTACATTGAAAAAGTTCGGGAAGAATTGAAAAACTGGGACATTCCCGGATTAAAGGTTTTTGATTTTTTAGGAAGAATGGATTTGGCTTATGCTGCTGCGGATGTGGTAATTTCAAGAGCTGGTGCAGGTACAATTTCGGAACTTTGTCTGGTTGAGAAACCTTCTATTCTGGTGCCTTCTCCAAATGTTTCTGAAGATCACCAAACCAAGAATGCAATGGCATTAGTGAATAAAAGTGCTGCGATAATGGTAAAAGATATAGATGCCGAACGTGAATTGGTTCATGCAGCATTAAATTTGATAAATAACACTGAAAAATTAACTGAACTTTCGATCAATTGTAAGGCTTTAGCGAAGCCTAATGCAGCTGATGATATTGCGGAACAAATAATTGCATTAATATAGATTATGCGGATTGAGGATTATAAAAATATTTACTTTATTGGAATTGGCGGAATTGGAATGAGTGCTATTGCTCGCTATTTTAATTCCATTGGGAGGAATGTGTTTGGTTACGATCGAATGACAACTCAGCTTACTACAGAATTAACTGAAGAAGGAATTGGAATGACATTTCAAGAAGATGTTAGTCAGATTCCAGCTATGTATCAATCAAAAGACGATACTTTAGTTGTTTATACGCCGGCTATTCCTGCAAATCATCCTCAGTTGGTTTATTTTAAGGAACAACAATTTACAATTAAAAAAAGAGCTCAAGTACTCGGATTGCTTTCTGATAATTTGAATGGAATAGGTATTGCTGGAACTCATGGTAAAACAACTGTATCGACAATAACGGCGCATATATTTAAAACATCAGCTTTAGGCTGTAATGCTTTTTTAGGAGGAATTTCCCGAAACTATCAATCCAATTTATTGCTATCTAAGGATAGTGATTGGATGATTCTGGAAGCGGACGAATTTGATCGTTCATTTCTTCAATTGCATCCGCAGTTGGCTCTAATTACCTCAATGGATGCTGATCATTTGGATATTTACGGTGATGAGAATGAATTGGAAAAGAGTTTTCAGGATTTTGTGTATCATATTAAAAAAGGAGGGATTCTTGTTCATAAAAAAGGATTGGTTCTGGATCATGATCAACTCACAGCTTATACATATTCGTTAATAGAGAAAGCAGATTTTTGTGCTGAGAATATAAAATTGGTGGAAGGATTTTACCAATTTGATTTGGTGCATCCCGAAGGAGTAATCAGGGAATTAATGTTTTCATACCCTGGAAAAATTAATGTTGAGAATGCCATCGCTGCATCAGCTGTTGCCATTCTTTGTGGTGTTGAGGAAGAGGAATTGAGAAAAGCACTTTCAACTTTTAAAGGGGTAAGAAGACGATTTGATTATCAAATCAGAAATGAAAAAACGGTTTTTATTGATGATTACGCACATCATCCAAAGGAGTTGTGGGAAAGTATTTCATCAGTAAGGGAATTGTATCCTCAAAAAAAAATTACAGGAATTTTCCAACCTCATTTGTATTCAAGAACAAGAGATTTTGCAGATGACTTTGCTACAAGTTTAAATTTGTTGGATGAAGTAATTCTTTTGGAGATATATCCGGCAAGAGAATTACCAATAGAAGGTGTTACATCAAAGATTATTTTAAAAAACTTACGTGTGCCTTCTAAATTGTGTAGCAAAGATGAATTGATTGAGCTACTTAGAGAGAAAGACTTTGAAGTTTTATTAACTTTAGGAGCAGGCGATATTGACAAGTTGGTTGAGCCGATTAGAAACCTAATAAGCGAACGATTGAAATGCTAAAAAAAATAGCAAGCATACTAGTTTGGGTATTTTTATTTGGATACTTAATTGTCGTTTTTTCATTTGCTAATGGCAAATCGGAGAGGCTGGTGATTTCCGGTACTCAGGTTAATGTGGTTGATAGTGTGAAAAGAGGATTTGTTCGTGAAGTGGATGTTGAACGAATCATTAAAAGGAAATATCCGCAAATTGTTGGAGCCTCTAATTCAGGTATTAATAAGGAGGTATTGGAAGATTTGATAGATAAGATTCCATATGTGAAAAAATCAGAAGTGTACAATTCACTTTCAGGGAAATTGATTGTTGAGATCAAACAAAGAAACCCAATTGTTCGAATTTTAAGTGGGAAAGGGTATTATTTGGATTCAGAAGGAGAGAAAATGCCTTTGTCGACAAATTATACATCAAGAGTTTTGGTGGTTTCAGGGGTAGTAAATGATCAGTTAATAAAAGAAGAGCTGTTTGAGTTGGTGAAATTTATTACAAATGATGAATTTTGGAAGTCGCAGATTACACAGATAGATGTAGACAAGGACAGGGAATATGTTTTAATTCCTCGTGTTGGAGCTCATAAAATTGAATTAGGGAGTATTGAAAATTTTCAAAGGAAATTTCAAAAATTGAATGCTTTGTATACCAAAGGCTTTACTAAAAAAGGTTGGAATACATACAGTAAAATCAATTTGAAATATAAAGATCAGGTAGTTTGCACAAAAAAGAAGTAAGATGACTAGTAGAAATAATATAATCGCAGCTATCGACATTGGTACAACTAAAATTGTGGCCATAATGGGGGAAATAGATTCGGATGGTAAATTGCGAATTATCGGTATGGAGAAAACCGTATCGAGAGGTGTTAAGAGGGGCGTGATTCATAGTATCGAAGATACAATTGTTGCTATCAGGGAGGTTGTTGAACGATTGGTTGAGAAAACAAACATAGATATTTCTAAAGTTTATGTAGGTATTGCAGGACAACATATTCGCAGTATTAAGAACAGACAGTTTAAATATATCCAAAATGGAATTGGTGAAATAACCAAATTGGATGTAGATGAGATACTTAATGAGAATTATAGGATTCCGATTGAGGTTGGAGAGCAAGTTTTGCATGTGATTCCGCAAGATTTTGTGGTTGATAAGGAAGCTGGTATTCGCAATCCTGTAGGAATGGCTGGACGAAGATTGGATGGTAATTTCAATATTATTATAGGACGAACTGCTTCAGCACGCAATATTGAAAAATGCGTAAAAGAAGTGGGATTGGAAATTGAAGAATTAGTTTTGGAACCTCTAGCCTCTTCCTTAGCAGTATTAAGCGAAGAAGAAAAAGAAGCTGGAGTTGTTTTGGTTGATATTGGTGGTGGTACTACAGATATTACAGTTTATTTTGATGGGATTCTACGACATACAGCAGTTATTCCTTTTGGAGGTGATATTGTTACCCGAGACATAAAAGAAGGTTGTTCGGTGCTCATTAAGCAAGCGGAAGCCTTAAAAATTCAGTTTGGAGAAGCTGTTGCCGATATGGTTGACGAAGAAAAGGTGGTGACCATACCAAGTGTTGGAGGATGGGATCCCAAAGAAATTTCTTTTAAAACTTTGGCTCAAATCATTCAATGTAGAATGGAAGAGATTCTCGATAGTGTCAAATTTCAAATTGAAATTACCGGATTGCACGATAAAATTGGTGCGGGTATTGTCCTAACTGGTGGAGGTGCATTATTAACAAATCTTGATGTTCTCACACAAAAGCACACAGGAATCGATGTTCGTATAGGTTATCCGGGTACTTCTTCTAAAATAATCCTGGATGAGGCCTTGAATCAGCCAATTTATTCAACAGGAATTGGATTAATACTAAAAGGTTTGAGTCAGCCTGTTAAAAGAACTCCAGGTCAGAATGCAGAAAAGAATAAAACAGTCCAAAAGAAAGGATTTCAGAAATTTTTTGCTGCATTGTTTGATATGGATGATTCGAAAATGTAAATAAAATTATAATAACCTTAATACTTGTGACAGCATGATTGACGAATTGTTACCGGTTGATTTTGAACCTAAAGAGAAATCCATAATTAAAGTGATCGGTGTGGGTGGCGGTGGAAGTAACGCTGTTAATCACATGTTAAAAGAAGGAATTACTGGGGTTGATTTTGTGATTTGTAATACCGATTCTCAAGCCTTGGAGAATAGTAAGGTACCTATTAAGGTGCAACTGGGTAAATCGCTAACCGAGGGAAGAGGCGCTGGAAATAAACCGGAAAGAGGAAGGGAATCTGCAATTGAAAGTATTGACGAGATCAATAAAGTTTTAAGTCAGAAGACCAAAATGATATTTGTGACTGCAGGAATGGGAGGTGGCACCGGAACCGGTGCGGCTCCTATTATAGCAGAAACCGCAAGAAAACAAGGTGTATTAACTGTTGGAATTGTAACCATTCCCTTTCGATTCGAAGGTAAACGAAGAATTGAACAGGCCATGGAAGGAATCGCCAACTTGGAAAAGCATGTTGACGCACTTTTAATCATCAATAACGAAAAGTTGCGGATGATGTATGGTGATTTGAAACTATCTGATGCCTTTGCAAAGGCTGATGATGTTTTGTCCATTGCAGCAAAAAGTATTGCGGAAATCATTACCGTACATGGCTATGTAAATGTCGATTTTGCCGATGTAGAAACGGTGATGCGTGATAGTGGTGTCGCTGTAATGGGATCAGCGTCTGCATCAGGCGAAGACAGAGCTATTCGTGCTATTGAGGAGGCTCTTACTTCTCCATTATTAAATAGTAACAATATCTGTGGAGCAAGAAATATCTTATTAAATATCATCTCGGGTAAAGATGAGGTGACCATGCAGGAGGTAAGTGTAATTACCAATTACGTTCACGATGTAGTGGGTGATGAGGTGAGTATAATTTGGGGAAATGGTAATAGTGATCGATTAAATGATGAATTAAGTGTAACAATTATTGCTACCGGATTTTCGGAAAGTCCTATTCCTGAATTGAATATTGAACCCCGAAAAACGGTCCAGAGTGAAGCTGGAAAATTAGAGTTGATTATTGAGAATCCTGCCGAAGCAGAGGAGGTTGCCGCGATGAAGAAACGGGAGGAGAGGCAGCGAAGAGAAGAGTTAATGAGAAGACGATCTGAGGATGATCGAGAAGAATATTTTGAAGTTGAGAAGAAAAAGGAGATGAAAACCCCCAGTAAAGATCCTGTGAAAGAGGTTGAAGATAAAGAAGAAGGAGAACACAAAAAAGGAAGTCTTGACAATTGGTTTAAAGATAAGTTTACACAGATTTTTGATAATAATGATTCTTCGATGTAGTTTATAAATAACACAAAATTAGAATTGAGATAATTTTAGATATTAATGACTGAGGATTTAATTGATTTTAGTTTACAGGAAAACGAATCATCGATTATTAAAGTAATTGGTGTTGGTGGTGGTGGTGGTAACGCTGTAAATTACATGTATAAAAAGGGCATAAAGGATGTGGATTTCATTATCTGCAATACGGATGCTCAGGCTCTTGAGACAAGTGAAATTCCTATTAAGATACAATTAGGGGAATCGCTTACAGAAGGTCGTGGTGCGGGTAATAAACCCGAGCGTGGCGAGCAATCGGCGATTGAGAATTTAGAAGATATAAATGAAGTGCTTGCCGATAATACCAAAATGGTTTTTATTACTGCAGGTATGGGAGGCGGAACCGGAACAGGGGCTGCTCCCGTTATCGCAAAAGCAGCCAAAGATATGGGAATTTTAACGGTTGGTATTGTTACCATCCCATTTCGTTTTGAAGGACGCCAGCGATTGCACCAAGCCATTGCAGGAATCAATAAATTGAAAGAAAATGTTGATTCCCTTTTGGTGATTAATAATGAAAAGTTAAGCGAAATTTATGGTGATCTTAAATTGTCAACGGCCTTTTCAAAGGCGGATGATGTATTAGCAACTGCAGCCAAAGGAATTGCTGAAATCATAACGCTTCACGGTTACATCAACGTGGATTTTGAAGATGTAAAAACAGTAATGACCAATAGTGGGGTTGCAGTAATGGGATCTGCTTCTGCCGAAGGTGAGAATCGTGCTGTTAATGCTATTCGGGAAGCGCTTACATCACCATTGTTGAATAGCAATGATATTCGTGGAGCTCGCAATATTCTCTTAAATATCAGTTCGGGTGAGGATGAGGTGACAATGGATGAGGTTGGACAAATTACCGACTTCGTGCAGGAAGCTGTGGGTGATATAGCTTCTATTATTTGGGGAACAGGTCAGGATTCCGCTTTGGGGAACAAGGTAGCCGTTACAATTATTGCAACTGGTTTTGACAATGGTTTAATTCCAGAGGGGACGGCAGTTTCAAAACCGACATCTTTTCAGGCTGGAAGAGGCCGCAGTAGTGCAGTCGAACAAATAAAAATGGATTTGGAAGATGTGAAGGAAAAATCGGAGGAGCGGAAGTTGATTTTGACGGATTTGAAGGATACGGAAATTGATGAAATTGAAAACATCCCTGCTTACAAGCGAAAACTTACGAAATTAGGGAACAAGCATTTTCAATCGGGTAAGATTATTCGGTTTTCACTTGACGAAGAGTAATTAGATAATAAAGCATCTTATAAAAATTAAAACATAGATAATGAGCTTGTTAGAACAGATTAATTCAGATTTAAAAGCTGCAATGAAGGCGAAAGATAAAGAAAAGCTAGGAGCTATTCGATCAGTAAAAGCAGCCTTTATGATGGAAATGACAAAAACAGGAGCTGCTGATATAGATAACGATTCAGCGCTTAAAATCATTCAGCGATTGGTGAAACAACGTAAAGATTCGGCCAGTACTTTCTCTGCT
Organism: Labilibaculum antarcticum; assembly: GCF_002356295.1. Classification (NCBI taxonomy): domain Bacteria; kingdom Pseudomonadati; phylum Bacteroidota; class Bacteroidia; order Marinilabiliales; family Marinifilaceae; genus Labilibaculum; species Labilibaculum antarcticum. The sequence goes on from NZ_AP018042.1 coordinate 2,963,010, forward strand.
GGTGGTCGTGAAGATTTAGCTGAGGTTGAACTTTTGGAATTAAGTTTCTTAGAGGTTTATCTTCCTGCTCAATTATCCAATGAAGACCTTACTGTTGCGGTGCAGGGAGTTATTGCTAAAACCGGTGCATCTTCAATGAAAGACATGGGAAAGGTAATGGGAATGGCTTCAAAAGAATTAGCAGGGAAAGTAGATGGAAAAGCCATCTCTGAGAAAGTAAAAGAGCTATTGTCGTAGTTCTCGACTCTATCTCTTACAGTAATAATATTTCAGAGGTTCTGCATTGCAGAATCTCTTTTTTTAAAGTCAAAAAATTTGTGGCACAAAAAAAGCGGGATGATAATTTATCATCCCGCTTTTTTATTGTGTTTTACTCTCTAGTAAAACTTGTATCTTTTATCAATAACATTCGCATTGTCTTTTAATGCCTGAAATGCCTGATAGTTTGTTCTGTATTGGTAACCTTGCTCTAATCTTGTTTTGAATGCTTTTACTGTAATGTCAGAAACTTCATCACTGTTTTCATTGGTAATAACTAGCATGTAAACACCTTGATTTCCTTTTATAGGAGAAGAGATGTTTCCTTTTACAAGCATTGAAGCAGTACTGATTACTTTAGGCTCAATTCCTGCACCAGGAATTTGAAACGATTGGAAGCTAATGCCTGAAGCATTTTTAACTTCTAGGTTTTCCTTTTGGGCCACAGAAAGTAAACTTTGAGCTCCTTCACTATTTTTTGCCATTTCAGCAATAATAAGCTCAGCTTTTTTATCTTTTCTTATCGCTCTTTTGATTTCAGAAACTTTATCTTGAATAGGTGCAATTCCCTCTTCCTTGATATCAGAAATGATAGCAACAACAAACTTGTTCCCAAATTCGAAAACTGCAGAATTATCATTACTCAATAAAATACTTTCCATATCGTCAGAATTATAGGCCGCTCTAACTAAATCTCTTGAATTCTCAAGTCCAGGAATCAATTTAGTTTCTTTTTTAAGATTAGCAGTTCTACGATTTAAGTTTTCGGCAGTAATTGCTTTTGCGAAAGAAGTTGCTTCTAAATTGTTTCCAGCAAAAGAACGAGCTTTAGCATAAGCAAGTTGAGTTGTTTCCTGACTAGCTTCAACCTTACGATCAACAATAGCAAGTTGAACTTTTTTCACAGCCTTACTCATATTGGTAACCTGAATAACATGTGCTCCAAATTGAGTTAAGACAACTTTTACTTCATTTTTATTAGAAGAAAAAGCTGCATCGTTAAATGGTTGAACCATTTTACCTTGAGTAAACCATCCTAAGTCTCCACCGTTTACGGCAGAACCTTGATCTGATGAATTATCTTTGGCAAGATCAGCAAATGCATATCCTTTAGCAAGTAAAGCTTTCAAGCTATCCGCTTTTGCTTCAGCACTTTTAAAGTCACCGTTAATAGGACGAATTAAAATGTGACGGGCTTTTACTGAATCAGGAAGCATTTTAACTTCATTCAGCTTAGCCATCTTATACATTTCGTTTTCAAAGTAAGGACCGAATACATCACCTTTATTTGCAGTAAACGCGAATGCGTTAACTTCAGGGTTAGTTAATTCGTCTTGTCTGAAAAAGTATGTGTTAAAATCGCTATCACCGTTCAATTCTACGAATTGAACGTTATTGCTCTCTTCAGTGAAGTCTTCTTTTAGGTCAACAACCCATTTCTCAGTTGCTTTGTAATCTTCAGTAGAAGGTTCTACATCAAACGATACGTAATCAATTTTTCTTGATTCTGTTTGTTTGAAAAGATCTTCGTGCTTACTATAGTAATCTCTGATTTCAGATTCGCTAACATTAATTGTACTATCTGAAATTAGGTTATAACTTTTTACAATGTAATTGAAATCTACTTTTTTACTTCCTTTAACAGCCATGTCCTTTACCAATGCATTTGGCATGTAAAGACCTTTTTGAACTAAAGTGTTGTACTTAGCAAGATTTCTTTGAGTGATAATAGCTTCTTCGATATTTAACCAGTAAGCTTTTTGTGGTGTTCCGTTTGGAGCCGCAATTAATTGCTTAAGTGTAGCTACAACCTGATCTTTATCAACCAATCCATTTTCGTTCTGAAATAATTGGCGGATAGTAGGATCAATATTACGACCTTGAACCATATCAAACAACTCTTCCGAAGAAATAGAAATTCCCAACTCATCATACTCGCGGTTCATTACAAATTCCTGAACCATTTGTTGCCAAACTTGCTCTCTTAAACGTTCAATCTGCTCAGATGGAATTGAACTCTGTCCTGACATGAGTTTGTTAATCTCTTGACTATGATTGAATCGCTCCTGGAAATCACGAATGTTAATTGATTCCCCGGCAATTTCTGCCATCTCATTTCGTGAGTTTGCTAATAAAGAACCACCTGATTTTAACGCGTCTCCTGCAATAAATGCAAGAAGAGCTCCACCAATAATGATTCCTATAAAAACACCACGATTTCTTATTTTTTGTAATGTTGCCATCGAAAAAGATTTAAATATTCTTAATTAGGGTACGAATATACAAAAAAATGGGAAATGATCGCTTTTTATTTTAATAGGATTACGTACTTTTATAGTAAAATAAAAAGAGATTGATTCGTAGGAAATTCCATTAAGAGATATACTGACCTTATACTGCTTCCATTAGAGAAAATGGATAAGTTTAGGTATTTATTTTAGATATAAATAGGGGCCGTTTTGATATGGAGGTGCAAGTGGAGTATGAAGTTTTTTAGAGAATTGTCAGGCGTATTTTTACAACGCGAGTTTCACTCACTTCAAGAATCTTGAAATTGAAATTTTCAATCCGAATTGTCTCATTATAAGCGGGTATACTTTCGTGGGTAAACAGTAAGAATCCGTTTAAAGTTTCAAAATCTTCCGATTCGGGCAAATTAAGTTCGTATTTGTCATTTAAATAGTCAATCTCTAAACGACCGGCGAAGATGTATTCCGTTTCAGAAATTTTCTGTTCTTCTAAATCGATCTCATCATGCTCGTCTTCAATTTCGCCAAATATCTCTTCCATGATATCTTCCATGGTGACTATTCCTGCAGTACCACCAAATTCATCAACCACTACAGCAACACTTTTATGTTTGCGCGTAAACAGGTTTAGTAATTTATGAGCAGGCATTGTTTCAGGAACAATTATAATATTGCTTAATCCACCCTTTATGCTTTGGGGATTTTTAAAAATAACTGACGAATGTATATAGCCAATAATATTGTCGATAGATTCTTTATAGATAAAGATTCTTGAAAATCCGGTTTCTATAAAACGTTGAGTGACATCTTCAATATTGCCATTAATCTCCATGGCTTCAATTTCGTTTCTGGGCACAATACACTCCCGTAATTTTACTTTCGAAAAATCGAGAGCATTTCTAAATATTTTCATGTCGTGTAAATCATCATCGGATATCGTTTGGGCATCATGGCCTTCCTGTACCAGGTGATCTAAATCGACTTTGCCGAAAGCTTTGGTCTCTTCTTCTTCTGTGAAATTAGTTTTGAAAATTTTAAGGATAATATTTTTTGAAAGGAATATTGTAAATGATGTTAGGGGGTAGAACAGAATGTAAAAAAACATCACTGGAATGGCAAACAGGTTTAAAGCCATGTTTGGATTAATCCTAAAAAGAGTTTTTGGAATAAATTCGGCTGTAACCAGAATCAGTATTGTGGAAATAAATGTTTGTACAGCTAATATAATAGATGCGGAATCAATCCATATGGCAATAGAGGGTTCTAATAGTTTGGCCATAACAATACCATATACTACAAGGGCAATATTGTTGCCAACGAGCATGGTTGTAATATAATATCCCGGAGAACGGGAAAAAATAGAAATAGCTCTAGCCGTAACTGTATTTTTGTTTCGGTCAAGTTCCAATCGTAATTTGTTTGCTGCAACAAAAGCAATTTCCATTCCTGAAAAAAATGCAGACAAGGCCAATATGATAAAAATGATGATTAGCTCATTCATTTACTTCGGTGCTTGGTTTTTTTCATGTGATTTTCGCATATATCTTCTCCAGATATACATTAAGCCAGCTATACCAGCAATAACATAAAGCATAATGCTTTCTGCAAATCCAAAATCTATGGTTTTATGAATAGCTGCGGCTAAGCCAACAACCATCACAACTAACCAGATGATTTCTAATATAAAAGGTAGTTTTTGTTTCATTTACTAACTGATTTTAAATGCAATATAATACGAATTCATTCTTATTGTTGTGATTCATCATTTAAATATACTTCACCTGTAACATTTTTGAGTATAATATTATTCATTTTATCATCAGATGTAAAACTATCACCCTCCAAAACTTGGCCATCTTTATCAATTATCCGCACATATTGGTCGGAATAAATAAGTCCTTTATTCTGATCCCAATACATTAATTCGGTATTGATCGTGTTTCCATCATCGCTAACTGCAACAACTTTATTCCTTAATTCCCATAGTTGATTAGAAACAAAATGTTTGGCATAATTTGCTTCAATTTGTCCTGCAACAGTTCCGTCATCGTCATAGGAAATAATTTTTCCGCCTTTTTGGAATTCCTGATAATCCGCATCTTCTGTTTTTATTTCGATAAACTCAACAGCAAATGCACGATATTTAATTCGTGTTGAATCGGTAAAAATGAATTCAACCTCTTCTCCTGAACTTTCCGGAGCTTTTTCCTGACTTGTAATACTTTGTACTTCTAGAATACTGTTCTCACAAGACAAAAGCATTGCAATCCCGGTGAGGACTACAATGCTTCTGATAATATTTTTGATGTTTTTCAATGCTATTCGGTTAACCTTGCTTTGGTTGATTCGTTGATCCAAGCTCCAACTTTATATGTATCACCTTCTTTAATTCCTTCGAAGAAAGCTTCTTCCTTACGTGGGAAATACTTCGAGTAGGTGTTAATTAATTCGCGAGCTTCTCCTGAGCATTCAGGATCAATAGCTTTTGCTTTCAGAAATTTATCTACAGCTACCCAATAAACTGATTGTTTCTCGAGAGGTGTAGTTCCGTAATCTTTACTGTAAGCTGCATAAGCTTTACCAATTAATAAGTAAGGAGCTCCCCAATTAGCTCTGAATCTTGCCGCTTTTAATGCATTCGATTTAGCGTCACTAAATTGACCTTGCATTAAAAGGATATTAGCTAATTTGAAATGAAGATCTGCTTTTATATCTGCATCTTTTTCCAATTCGATAGATTTCACCAAGTAGCCTTTACTCTTGTCGAATTCTTTTTTCTTGATAAACATTCTAGCCAAATTGTGTGCTGCATCAGCAGTTGGATCCAATGTGTATTTTCTTTCAGCAACTTCAGCATACAATGCCCCATCTTCACATTCCTGACGATTCAACATTCTCAAAATTTTATCGATCAGTACCATGTCGTCATGGTTAGCGTGGAATTTAGGTGTAAAGATTTTACTCAAAGTTTCGCAATCAGCAACACCTGCCGCGAAGAAAATTTGTTCAACGTTTAATCTTGCATTGTTGATGTTGTCTTTTTTAGCTGCATCGTTCTCTATATCCATTTGCTTCTTGCCCATGTCCATAAAAAGAAGGTAGTTGTCAATAATTTCCTCAGCTTCAATTTGATTGTTTTGAACCAAAACCTTAGCTGCTTCCATTGTGTTGGCAATCACCTTAGCTTCTGATTTTAATCCTTGAATTTTAATGGATTTCTTCATAATATCATAAGCTTCCTTAACCGAAGCGATATCCTTTTCTTTGTATTGAAATAAATCACCACCTTTTCGTCCAAGAATCCAACCTGTATTATATTTACGATCAGTACCAAAATATTTAATTCGGTTATCGTAAACCATCATTAATGTATCTATATACTTTTCATTCTTAGTCGCACGATATAAACCTTCCATTATTTTCACACCATTAATGTAAGTTGATTTTTGGTATGCTGGAGCATTTTTGTAAACGTATCTCCATCCTGTGAGTGCTTCTTTGTAATTCCCTTGTTTTACCATCTCTATATAAAGAGATGCATTCAAAATTGTTTGCACACTATCCAGCCCATATTTCGATTCCACAGTCTGAGCTTCCGCCTTAAACAGACCAGAGAACAAAAGAACCATTGTTAAGATTAAAAGTCTTGTCTTCATATTACTATTTTTTTATAATCAAGTTACTTTTTATTTAAAACTCAGAAATTACATTCAGATTGTATTGATAATATTGTGTTTTACAATCAGGGTCTAAATATAACGAAAGTTTTAGTTTTGTCGGAACTAAAACTGCAAAACTCATACCAAAAATTAGTACAAGCTTCGAAAATGCTTTGAACATCCATATTTTAGAGTTCACTGCAAAACTATAAATAAATTAGAAAGCTGCAAAAAAATACAGCTTATTAAGAGAGAATCAATAGATTAAATTCCAATATTATATTTAACCCTTGTAATACTATTTCCGGATGGAAATCGGCTTGATTCTTCAATAATTTATTTAGAAAACAAGCATCACCTCCAGTTATTATTACCTGTAAATCTGAATGTTTACTCTTTAAATTCTTGACATATGCATCTATTTCGAAGATCAAGCCATTTTGAACTCCTGATATTATTGCATCGTTTGTGTTTTTTCCAATTAAATTAAAATTTTCATTTTTTGTGAGTTCTGGTAGTTTTTGTGTGAACTCATGCAAAGCTTTAAATCTCATTTTTAAACCTGGAGAAATACAACCCCCTAAATATTGTCCTTTTTCATTTACAAAATCAAAAGTGATAGCTGTTCCAGCATCTATAATAAGAATGTTTTTTCCTTCATGTAAACCATGAGCGCCAGTACAAGCAGCCAATCGATCGTAGCCCAATGTACTTTTCGATTCATACAAGTTTTCAAGTGGTGTTTGAATCTCAGAATTAAAGAAAAGTACTGTTTTGCATTTTAATTTTAGTGCAGAGATTAATTCTCTAGGATATTTTCTTACGGAAGAAATAATAACATTACAGATGTTTTCATGTTTGGTTATAAGGTCCGAAATGAATTCCATTTCTCCCAAAGTAGAAATTTCAAGCTTAACTAATTGATTGTTTTCAAAGAAGCCTGCCTTTATTTGTGAGTTCCCTATGTCGACTATTAAATTCAAAAGTGCTGAAATGATAGTGAATTATTATAAATGTCTTGTAAAATCGCATAAAATTAGTAAACTTTAGGCATATTAATCTAGTGAATCACAGGTTTTTTATAATCATTTTAAATAAGAGCCAGTTTTTATTTTTGATTTGGATAGGTTAGTGATTTTTCACTTAAAAAGTATTAGATTAAATTCGATTACATATTCAATTTTTAATTGATGAAGAAAAAAATTTTAATTGTAGAAGATGACAGTTTAATTTCGACCATCTTCCGAATGTTCTTAAAAGAACTAGGATATGAGCTTATTGGCATTGTCGAAGATGGTAAAGAAGCCATAAGATTGTGTGAAGAAATGAAGCCGGATATTATTCTGATGGATGTCCATTTGGGCGGGGGCTTGGATGGAATCCAAACTACCGAGTTAATCAAAACCAAATTCGACATTCCGGTTATCTTCCTTTCCAGCGATACGGAAGAAAGTACGATTCAGCGGGTTATTAATATTCACTCTTATGGATATTTAGTGAAACCGATTGATAAAAAAGAGCTAGGTATTTCAATTGAATTGGCTTTTTATAAACATCAATTTGATTTGGAGCAGAAAATGCGCGAACAGCGTTTTAGAAATTTCATTACCGATTCTCCTGAAGCCATTATTGTAATTAATGAAAATGGCCTGATAGAATATGTGAACTGTTTGGGATTAAAATTGCTCAAAACAGCATACATTGAAGATTTGATGGGCTTGCCTCTTTTATCTTTTGTTGCAAATGATTACTCTGCAATTTTTAAAGAGAGACTGGAGAATTCGCTGACTTTAGAGACAGGGATTTCTTACACACATCTGAAATTAAAAACAATACATGGACAATTGATTGATGTAGGTTTGACTGGAGCTCAAATTGAATTTAATTGCAAGAAAAATCTTCAGTTAATAGTTCGTGACATCACCCAGGAGTTTGCTTATCGTCAATTATTATCAGAGAAGGCTAATATCATTAATAATTTTGCCGATGGAGTTGTGACTTTTGATCTGGAAGGAAAAGTAAAATCGTGGAACCGTGCTTGCGAAAGAATTTTTGGTGTTAGCGAAGCAGATACTATAGGTAAGGAGTACCTTAATTTGTTTATTTCTGAGAATCAAAAATCATTTGCCGAAGATATTTTGATTCCGGTTGGTAAGAATGATAAATTTGAAGCCAGTATGATTCTTGATCTTCAAAATAAAAAGCAAGAAATAAAACTAAGAGCCAATTTACTTAAAAATGAAAAAGGGCTGGAAACCGGAGTGGTTTGTTACATTCGCGATCATACCTGTTCCTAAAAATAAACTTCTGCCAAATAATTAACAGGAGTTTTTATATTACATCTCATTGATGAGAGCCAGTATCTCACTGGCTTTTTTAATGTTTTTAATTTTATCAAAGCGCAGACTTAATTTATTTTTAGCTTCCTTCATTTTACATGGAACGGGTTGTGTTTGCAAGAATTTTAAAACTTTGCTGAACTGAGCCGATTGATAGAATGCGGATTGTTGATCAGAAATAAAGTACAGAACCAGTTTCCCAGTTTTCAGAATTACTTTTTCGATTCCCAAATCCAAAGATACCCAACGCAAGCGCACTACATCTAAAAGTTCGATGCAAGGTTCTGGTAATTCTCCAAACCGATCTTTTAATTGAGATTCGAACTTTCCGATTTCCTCTTCGGTTTGAATGTTATCTAATTCGCGATACAAACGGATTCGTTCCGAAATACTTTCAACATACTTTTCAGGGAAAAGAATCTCCAAATCGGTATCTATTTGGCATTCGCTTATGAATCGAAGAGTATTTTTTCCTTCTTCTTTCTTTTCATCCTCAAAAACATCTTTGAATTCATTCTCCTTTAATTCCAGAAGTGCTTCATTCAAAATTTTGTGATAAGTTTCGTATCCAATATCAGCAATAAAACCGCTTTGCTCGCCACCTAATAAATTACCGGCACCACGAATATCCAAATCCTGCATGGCAATATTAAAGCCACTTCCCAATTCCGAAAAATTCTCAATGGCCTGAAGTCTTTGTCTGGCTTCCTGAGTCATTGAATCGTGGGGAGGAGTTAATAAATAACAAAATGCTTTTTTATTCGATCGGCCAACGCGACCTCTTAACTGATGCAATTCGCTCAAACCAAAATTCTGACCATTATTAATTAGTATGGTATTGGCATTTGGAATGTCTAAACCCGATTCAATAATTGTAGTTGCTATTAGAACATCAAAATCGCCACGAATAAAATCGAGCATGATTTTTTCCAGCTTAGGACCATCCATTTGTCCGTGGGCAACCACAGTTGAAACTCCGGGAACGGTTCGCTGAATCATCGCTTCCACATCTTTGATGTTTTGAACCCTGTTGTGAATAAAGAAAACCTGTCCGTTTCGCTCTACTTCGTAGGTAATTGCTTCGCGAATGATGTCTTCGTTAAAATTATGAATTTCGGTTGCAATAGGGTATCTATTTGGTGGCGGTGTGTTGATGATCGACAAATCTCTCGCACCCAAAAGCGAAAACTGAAGCGTTCTTGGAATTGGTGTTGCTGTTAATGTTAAGGTATCAACATTTACTTTAAATTGTTTTAGTTTTTCCTTTACCGATACGCCAAACTTTTGCTCTTCATCAATAATTAGCAAGCCCAGATCTTTAAACTCAATATCTTTCCCAATAATTCGGTGTGTCCCTATAATAATATCAGTTTTTCCGGCTTTTAAATCTTTCAGAATCTGCTTTTGATCCTTAGAGGTTCTCATTCGACTGATATAATCTACCGTGCAAGGAAAATTCTGTAGTCGATCGTTAAAAGTTTTAAAATGCTGAAATGCTAGGATTGTGGTCGGAACCAAAATGGCAACCTGTTTGTTATCGGCAACAGCCTTAAAAGCCGCGCGAATAGCAATTTCAGTTTTTCCAAAGCCAACATCACCACATACCAATCTATCCATTGGGTAAGGCGATTCCATTCCTTCTTTTGTTGCAATTGTTGCTTTTACCTGATCGGGAGTATCTTCATAAATGAAAGAGGCTTCCAATTCTTGTTGCATATAGGTGTCGGGACTAAACGAAAAGCCTTTTTCTGATTTCCTTTTGGCGTAAAGTGCAATTAGTTCTTTAGCAATGTCTTTTACCTTGCCTTTGGTTTTTTCCTTTAGTTTTTGCCAGGTACCATTGCCTAACTTGTATATTTTTGGCGCAGATCCGTCTTTGCCTTTGTATTTTGAAATTTTATGAAGCGAGTGCAAACTCACATAAAGAATGTCATTGTCTTTATATACTAATCGAATTACTTCCTGTGGTTTGCCGTTTGTATCAATTAGTTGCAAACCTCCAAAACGGCCAATTCCATGATCGGAATGAACAATGTAATCGCCAGGATGAAGACGGTTGAGCTCTTTTAAACTTACCTTTTCCTTAGCTTTGTGAACTGTCGAGTTCTTTAAATGAAACTTGTGGTAACGATCGAAAATCTGATGGTCGGTGAAGATCGAAATTCTCAAGTCTTTATCCGAAAACCCTTCGTGAAGTGTGTGATTCACATCCTGAAACTCAACTTCAATTCCTTGATCTTCAAAAATATTGTGGATTCTTTCAATTTGTTTCGGATTATCGGAAAGAATATAATTGCTTTCGGCTTTGGCATTGTTGTTCAGTAAATGCTGACCAAGCAACTGGAAATTTTTATTAAAAGCCGGTTGTGGATTCTGATTGAATTGAACTTCTTCCTGAGCTACAAAAAAGAATTTTTGGCCGAATTCCAAGGTGGAAAATTCACTCACTTGATTCAAAAATTCCTTGCTGTCAATTAAATAATCTTTGGTAGATACAGAATCTTCACCCATTTGCATGAATGGAACCTTTTCTATGGTACTTTCATACATAGACTGAATTCGATCGCAGGAAAACTGTAAATTCCTGCACCAAAAAACAGTATTGTCTGGCACAAATGAAAGAAAGGATATTCTTGATTCTTTTAACAGATTTTCCTGGATGTTAGGAATGATATCAACAGTGTTCAGTTTTTCTATGGACAGCTGATTTTCCACATTAAACATTCGAATGGAATCTACTTCTTCGCCAAAGAAATCGATTCGGAAAGGATGCTCATCCGAAAAAGAGAAAATATCAATAATGCTTCCGCGGATAGAATACTGACCAGGTTCAACCACAAAATCTGCACGTTCAAAGTCATAATCTACCAAAACTTCTTCTACAAATTCGGGAGATAGTTTTTCACCTACTTTAATCGTTAAGGTATTTTCTTCTAATTGGTCTTTACTAATTACCTTTTCGATAATGGCTTCGGGAAAAGTAATAATGAAAGTTGGATGCTTGTGGGAATTTAATCGACTCAGGCATTCGGCACGAAGAATAATGTTCGAACTGTCGGTTTTTTCGTATTGAACCGAGCGTTTGTAGGAAGATGGAAAGAACAAAACCGTTTTTTCATCAAGTAGGTTGCACAAATCATTATAAAAGTAAGCTGCCTCTTCCTTATCGTTAAAAATTAAGATGTGCGGACGAGTACCCGATGAAAGAGAGGAAACGATGAGTGGAAGCGAAGAGCCAACCAAACCTTTTAGGTGAAGCTGAAACTTTGACTTCTGTTCCAGATATTTTTCGATACTGTATCGGGCAGGATGCTCCGAAAAGATTTGTATTAATTCCTTTAATTCCAATTTTATGCCATTTTACTATTGAGTGGCAAATTTAGGGAAAATATTTAAGGGATAAGTTAAAAGTACAAAGTAACAAGAACCAAGTAATAAGGTGAAAGTATCAAGAATCAAGAAACAAGCACCAAGTTAATGGCTTTGGTGATTTAAATTCACCTGTGTTTTTGATGATCAGGCTTACTTGGTTGAACTGCTGAATTCTCCCTTTCTAGGGAGATACCAACAGAGAGAGGAGTTCGTTGAAATAAATAAGACATATTCTTCATAATTTTCAATCTTTTTAATTACGGTGATCATAAATATTATTTATATTTGGAAAGTTTACTGTAACAGTCCTCTATAATATTTAGCTTAATTGGAAAAGAAATAAAAGTGGTTTGGATTATGGAATAGTTGATATTGTAATCTTTAGATTGTGAAATTATAAAAAATGACAATATGTATTTTTTGAAATGTAATGAGTGTGGTCACTTAAATGAAGTGAAAACAGAGTATCTAACATTTTGTTCAGGCTGTAAGAAAAAGTTAGACAATAGTTTTACTAATTGGAAAATAAATAATCAGGAAGGATCATTTGAGGATTACAAAAGACTCATTTGTATTTCCGAACAAGATGTTGAGCAATTAAATAAAACAGAGAAAAAGAAAAATACAAAAGGAATAAAATACTGGATTGGTTTCGCTGTTTTTTTTACGATTTTTTATGTAATCGGACAATTTGGCGGCGATAAAATAATGAATTTGTTCAGAGAGCCTGCATTTGATAAGGCTATGATGGAAATAGCGAGTGAGTTAAACGAGTCTTGTCCAATTATGGTTGATCAAGAAACTAGGTTGGACAACGCAATTGCAATGCAGGATAATAAATTTCAGTATAATTATACTTTGGTAAATGTGGTGAAAGATTCTATAAATATTGAGGAGTTAAAAAATAATCTTAGTCCAACAATAGTTAATTTTGTTAAAACAAATCCTGATATGAAGAATATCCGTGACCATGAAACCATTGTTAACTATTCTTATAAGGATATGACAGGTGTGTTTTTGTTCACAATATCAGTAAAACCTATAGAATACAAATAACTTTAAGATCGTCTGCAATTTTTATTGATTGTTTTGAGCTGGGAATTATTGATAATGGTTATTTTCGAAACATGTATAAATTTGCATCATTATATAAGGAAAAAGGAAATATTGTCGGTTTTGACATGAAATTCATTAAGAATCTTGGAGACAAAGATTTATTCGTTTTTTTTGATCCCGACAATCAGTAAGATTGAAGAGGGAGAACCACATGAAACTGTTGAGACTATAATTTAAGATTCAAAAAATTAATAAAACCATGTTCATCATCTCATTAACCTATAAAGTGCCTTTAGAAAAGGTAGAAGAAGAATTGAACAATCACGTTCAGTATTTGAAAGAGCAATATGCTTTAGGAAATTTTCAGGCTTCGGGCAGAAAAGTACCCAGAACGGGAGGCGTAATACTTTCAACGGTGAAGGATAAAAAACAATTGGAAGAAATTCTGGCAAAAGATCCTTTTCACAAAAATGATTTAGCTGATTATACAATCACCGAATTTATTCCATCCATGACGAGTGAAGACTTAACTTGTTTGTTGGAGGTTTGATTTTCTTGATCTAATATGAAAACTGAAAGTTACAGGTAGGAGAATCAAGTCTAACAAATAGAATTAATCCAGAATAAATGAAAATACAATACAAAAAGAAAAGATTGAAATACTACCTGTATTTTGGAATTGCATGGATGTTATTGGGTGTGATGACTTTGTTGTTTAATGAGCAATTGAGATGGAACGATTATGCTTATATTGTATTAGGAATGCTTCATATAGGCACTTATATTTATGAATCGAGAAATCAGTATTTAAGTATTGAAGATGGATTCATTTGCAAAAATTCTTTGTTCAAAAAAAGAATAAATTTATCAGCCGTTACTTGTATAAAATCAGTCTCAGGGAATTATGTCCTTAAAACGGCAAAAAGAGAAATGAAAATTGATGTTGGTTTGATTGATGAACTGTCCTTGCTCGAATTAAATAAGATTCTTAGCAAGCTAAATTTAGAGCCGAGTAAAACAATATTTTTTTAATTTATTCCCAGCATGATAAGTGATGAGTTAACTTGTTTGTTGGAGATTTGATTAAAATCCGTACCCAACAGGGCCGTATCCGGGAACACTAACATATCCGCGGGTATTGCCTGGGTCCGAATTTCCGGCACTAAAGCGCGAAGACCAGAAATTATCTCCGCCACTGCCTTGTTCCATGTAATAGTTTTGCTGAGCAGCCAAATACAAATTGACTGTTGGAATTGGATTGCCCTCGTAACCGGCATTGCCTAAATCATCAAACCAATAGTATCCTGGCTGAATGAAATAGCCCAATACATAGCTCCAAACAATCCATTCATTCTCGGTTAATTCTCTGCTGTTTACAATTACACTTGTGTTCCCCAACGAAACATCTTGCTTTAGCTCCCCAAAATCGTGCCCTGATAACATGAGTCCGAAGGAAGCATAACCAACAACTCCATACAAACCACTTTTGCTATCGTACCAATAATTACCTGCTTTGGGTCTTATTCCGTACTCTTCTTCAAGATCGGCAAGTTGTGTTTCATTCAATTCAATATCGTTTATAATTACTTTCCCGTTTTGACCTGAAGTAATAACTGGAATAATAAAAAGGGACAGGCTAATCAAGAGTTTGTAAACTGTACTTTTCATCGCGTTTGGTATTGACTTGGTGACGAATTAGATTCCAGATGCACATTTCTATGTTGAGAGGGTGGGAAGCAGTGTGATGCATAATAAAATTTACTACAATGTGATACAAGTGTCAAGAGTTAAAATTACGATATGATATATCGTTCGAGTAAATCAAATTTGACTTAAATGTATTTTGTATTGATTCTGTATAGTGTTTATTGTGAATAATATCGTTTTTTTTATCATAAAATATTTATATTTTAATGGAGTTGTAGAAACATAATGATTAGTAGAAGATCTAAATTTTCACAAAAAAAAATGAATCAAATCTTACTTATATTGATAATCTTATTTTGTTCAGGGTTTTTATTAAAGGCTCAACATAAAATAGATAGGACAACTGTTAATAATTATGTTTTTAATATACCAAATTCTCTTACGACCTCTTCTCAAGATATTTCCAATTATATCGATACAAAATTAAGTTCAGATGAGGGAAGAGTTAAAGCAGCCTTTGCTTGGATAACTAAAAATATAAGCTTTGATACGGAAAATATGTACTCCTTTAATATGGATAGTATTGTCGAAAGAACACTCTCAACGAGAAAAGGAGTATGTCTGAATTATGCTATTGTATTTAATGATATTGTAAATAGAATGGGTATAGAATCGCATATTGTGGAGGGCTACACAAAGGAAAATAGAATTGTTAGTCGTGCCCCTCATGCTTGGTGTGTTGTGAGTATTGATTCTTCGTGGTTTGTGTATGATCCTACTTGGGGAGCGGGAGAAGTGAATGAAGGCACTTTCAAGAAAAAACTCAACTATGACTATTTTCACATGACAGCTGAAAAGGCTATAAAAACACACATGCCTTTTGACCCAATATGGCAATTGTTGGATTATCCGATAACAAATAAGGAGTTTATAAAAGGGTTAAAAAAAAGAAAAATAAACCAATTGTTTTTTAATTATCAGGATAGTATTGGGGTTTTTAAGAATAAATCTGATATTGATCGACTTATCGGGGCTAGGCGTAGGATTGATAAATATGGTATCGATAATTATCTAATTTATATTTATAGTAAAGATTTGGCGGAATCGATAGATTTATTTATTGAAGATAGTATGATTAATAAATACAATTCAGCTTATAAGGCATATAATCAGGGCATTTTCCAATTAAATAGGTTTATAGATTTTAGGAATAATCAATTTTCCCCCGAAAAGGGAGATAAGTATCTAATTCAAATGATGGATAGCGTTTTTAACTCTTTTGAATTAGCTAATAAACATTTAGATGAAATCAAAAATCCTAACATGAACATCAGAGAAAAAATGGATAATTTGTACAAAGCTATTCAAGCTGATATGCAAAATGTAAATACGCAGAAAAGCTTCCTTGATAAAATTTTAAGTACTAGTAAGAATTATCGAAAGTCATTATTTTATGAAAGAATGTGATAATGATTCTAATAATTGAATTATCTAAGCAGCAATTATATAGATTTATAAAAATCCTTACATAAATAAAGCCACTTCCTTGGAAGTGGCTTTACTTTGGTAGAGGTTAAATCTTTCGTCTGAAAAACCTGTTTCAGATGTTGTTGAAAAAGTGCAAAAACTCTTCAGTTTTCTTCACCATGTTTGTCGATCCGGTATAGAAAGGAACACGTTCGTGAAGTGATGTTGGTTGAATGGTTAAAATACGTTGATTGCCATCGGTTGCTTTACCTCCTGCCTGTTCAGCAATAAAAGCAATTGGATTGCATTCGTACATCAAACGAAGTTTTCCATTGGGGTTTTTTCTGGTTTGCGGATAAATAAAAATTCCACCGTTTAGTAAATTCCTGTGAAAATCGGCAACAAGCGATCCAATGTAACGAGAAGTGTAAGGACGATTCGATTTTTTATCAAATTCCTGACAATACTTAATGTACTTTTTAACACCGCTTGGGAAATTGATGTAATTTCCTTCATTGATTGAATAAATGCTTCCGGTTTTTGGTGTTTTAATGTTCGGATGCGACAAACAGAATTCTCCGATCGAAGGATCCAGAGTAAATCCATTTACTCCTTTTCCGGTGGTGTATACCAACATGGTTGACGAACCGTAAATAATATATCCAGCAGCAACCTGTTTGGTCCCATCCTGAAGGAAATCCTCAATTTTAGCTATTTCTCCCCGTGGAGAAATGCGTTCGTAAATAGAGAAAATTGTCCCGATGGAAACATTTACATCAATGTTCGATGAGCCATCCAATGGATCCATTGCAAAAACATATTTTCCATGCTTACTCAATTCATCATCAAAAATAATGATGTCTTCATTTTCTTCCGATGCAACCGCACAGCATTCGCCACAGGCTTTTAAAGCATCGATAAAGTGGGTATCTGCAAAAACATCCAGTTTCTGCTGATCTTCTCCTTGTACATTCCTATCTCCGTGTTCACCTAAAATATCAACCAATCCCGCTTTGTTCACGGCACGGTTTACAATTTTAGATGCAATTCCAACATGATGAAGTAAACGGGATAATTCTCCCTTTGCTCCAGGATGATCGGATTGTCTTTGGATGATGAATTGATTTAGAGTTTGAACATTGTTGTGTTCAGTCATTTTTTTAAGGCTTTTTGGTTTACATTCATTTGGTGCCATAAAGTTATGCTTTTTTGTGAAACGCCACAGCACTTATTTCAAACGTTTACGACAACTTATTTTAAGGGGTGTAAGCCTAGAAATAATAGGTGGTGGAGTATGAAATGTCAGGTATTGTTTTTAATGTTATTAAATAGTTTTTTGCTTTTCAATTGCGTTTTTATTCTTTTTTCGCTTGAAAAGTGTGAAATAAATTACAGAACGATCTATAATTATTGAGAGGGAGAGAATGCTAAAACAATATTTTGTAACTTCAATTTTTATTTTGAAATGGAGTTTGAAATAACTTTTTAGTAACAACTATTTAATAGTTTTTTGATGAACATATTTAAATTTGGTGGAGCATCGGTAAATAGTGCTGATGGAGTACGGAATTTCGTGAAAATTGTACAGTACTACAGAGAGGAAATGGTTATTGTATTGTCGGCAATGGGTAAAACAACCAATGCTTTGGAAGAAATCGTTGATGCTTTTGTGAGTAAACAGGAAGGTATTGATTCTAAAGTACTATCCTTACAAAAATATCATACCAATATTATAAATGAATTGTTTCCCAAAAAAGATGATCGCGTATTTTTGAAAGTAGAATCTTTTTTCGAGCAGTTGCGTGCTTATCTGCAAAAATCACCCTCTTTAATTTATGAGTTCGATTACGATCAAATTGTGTGTTTTGGAGAACTTATTTCCACTACAATTGTTTCTGAATATCTACGTTTGAGCGGAACGCCAAATAAGTGGGTCGATATCCGAACTTGTTTAAAAACCGATGATACCTATAAAGAAGGACGAATTGATTGGGAGCTTTCGCAGAAATTGGTGCCGCAAACTTTTGGGTTCACGAATACCTTCGTTTACATTACTCAAGGTTTCTTAGGGGGTACAACTACAAATCAGACAACAACATTAGGAAGAGAAGGTTCCGATTACACAGCTGCAATCTTATCTTATATTCTGGATGTGGATAAGCTGGCCATCTGGAAAGATGTTCCCGGAATTATGAATGCGGATCCAAAATGGTTATCCGATGCTCAGAAGTTGGAGCGGATTTCTTATCAGGAAGCTATCGAACTTGCATTTTACGGAGCAAAAGTAATTCATCCGAAAACTATACAGCCAATTAGAAAGAAGAAAATTCCGTTACAGGTACGTTCTTTTCTGGATATTAATGAATCCGGAACGTTAATTAGTATGGCTTATAAAAAGCAGGATCAATTAATTCCTGTTTACATTCGGAAACAGGATCAGGTATTAATTTCGATACGACCATGTGATTTCTCTTTCATACTGGAAGAAAATTTGAGTGCCCTCTTTTCTATTTTTGCTAAACACAGGACGAAGGTGAATTTAATTCAGAATTCTGCAATTAGTTTTTCGGTATGTGTGGATAACTCAGATCGAAGATTAAAGAATTTAATAGCAGAAATCTCCATCAATTTTGAAGTGAAATACAATGAGAATGTAGAATTAATTACCATTCGTCATCACAATTCAGAAGCTGTTGAAAGAATGACCAATGGCCGACAAATACTACTGGAGCAGAGGAGTAGAGATACAGCCCAATTTGTGTTGTTGTAAGAAAAACGAAAAATAATAAAAGACTTATAGGTCGGGAATGTTTGGTCAATTCAAAAACTTCCCTATCTTTGTCACTGTTATATAAGGTAAATCTCTCAGGAGAATATCTATAATTTATACAGAAGAAGTAAGAGAACAGGCTCGTTGACCTTCTGACAACCGCGGCTTCCATAGCTGAAAGGTGTCAAATCCTGACCAAGTTTTTGGTGAATATAAATTAACAGATTATGAAGAAGACTCAAATTAATTACAATCAGCAAGCTCATCAGGAGCAAAACTTCACGTTGCAACCATCAATTACATTGATGATGCGAATGCAGCGAATGATGCGTATGATTTAACGCATTCTTTCTAAAATCTTTCCCTTTTTTTAGATACTGGTGCGTATAAAATAACACCGAAGCCGGGAATTCAAATTCGAAATTTCATTTTATTATTGATTCTGTAAGTACAGAAACATGAATTAGGTACAACTTAATCTGAAACCACACTTTAGATCAGATTGTTTGCACTGTATGAATTTACGCATTTGCGACATCCGGAAACTCAAGGGTTTCTAACTATTAATCATTTTTTTTATTGGGATCTAAGGCCGATTTCGGCAAGTATCCCGCAAGGAATTAACCATTTTAAAATAGAATCGCCATGTCAAATAATTTAAGATACGAAACATTACAGATACACGCTGGTCAGGTAGTTGATGCAACAACAAACTCAAGAGCAGTTCCATTGTACCAAACCACAGCATATACCTTTAACAATTCCGAACACGCAGCAAATTTGTTTGGATTAAAAGAATTTGGGAATATTTATACTCGTTTAGGGAATCCAACCAATGATGTTTTCGAGAAAAGAATAGCTGCTTTGGAAGGTGGAGTTGCCGCAGTTGCAACAGCATCTGGTCAGGCTGCACAGTTTCTTGCATTAACAAATATTTTAGAGGTTGGCGATAATTTCGTTAGTGCTTCTCAAATTTACGGAGGAACATACAATCAGTTCAAGGTTCAGTTTAAAAAACTAGGTATAGAGTGTCGCTTTGTTGATATCGATGAGCCGGATACCATTATTCCTTTGATCGATGAAAAAACCAAAGCAATTTATGTTGAGTCCTTGCCAAATCCTAAATTCTCAATTCCAGATTTTGAAAAGGTATCGGCAATAGCTAAAAAATATGATATTCCACTTATCGTGGATAACACACTTGGGGCAGGTGGATATTTATTCCGTCCGTTGGAGCATGGAGCCAATATTGTTGTTGAATCGGCAACCAAATGGATTTGTGGTCACGGTACTGCTGTAGGTGGAGTAATTGTTGATGGTGGAAACTTTAATTGGGGAAATGGAAAATTCCCTCAGTTTACGGAACCTTCAGAAGGATATCATGGATTGGTATTTTGGGATGTTTTTGGTGCTGATGGACCATTTGGTAACATTGCGTTTGCAATTCGTGCCAGAGTCGAAGGTTTAAGAGATTACGGCTGTAGCCAGAGTCCGTTCAATTCTTTTCTTTTACTACAGGGATTAGAAACACTTTCACTTCGTTTGGATCGTCATGTTGAAAATACAGTTGCTTTGGCCAAATGGTTAGAGGAACAGGATTGGGTAGAGAAGGTTAATTATCCTGGTTTGCCATCAAGTCCTTACTACGAAAAAGCTCAAAAATACTTCAAGAAAGGTGCTGGTTCAGTTTTAACCTTTAAAGTTAAAGGTGGAAAAGAAGTTGCTGATAAATTGGTTGATGGTGTGGAACTACTTTCACATGTGGCCAATTTGGGAGATGCAAAATCTTTAATTATTCACCCAAGTTCAACCACTCACGAGCAATTGAGTTTGGAAGAGCAAAAAGCTTCGGGTGTTGAGCCAGGTTTGCTTCGAATTTCGGTAGGTATCGAGCACATAGAAGATATCAAAGCTGACATTAAGCAATCTGTTGAGAAAGCAATTAACGTAGAAACAATCAATTAGTTTTTATACCGATCGTTTCTGATCTTGTAAAAGATAGATCGGCATCAAACAAGAAAGATAAATTAGACAATGTTTGATAGTTAATCCCAGTCGGAAATTTTTTAGTCGAATCTCCGGCTGGGAACTCAATGTTTCGCTCAAGAATTTCTTGGGTGGAATTCTTTTCAAAGCTCAAAACAACAACCAAAACAAAATCAATAAACAGTGAATTCAGAATGTTACATCCATAAAGAAGGTCTAAAACTTGAATCAGGTGAGAGTCTGAAAGAGTTGGAGCTTACCTATCACACCTATGGGGAATACGACCCTAAAAGGAATAATGTGATTTGGGTTTGTCATGCTCTTACTGCTAATTCGGATGTTTTCGATTGGTGGGAAGGATTGTTTGGCGAAAATGATTTGTTCAATCCGAAAGATTATTTCATAGTTTGCGACAATACTCTTGCTTCTTGCTACGGTTCAACCGGACCTCTCTCAAAAAATCCGGACAACGGACAGGCTTACTATCATGATTTTCCCCAACTAACGGTTCGTGATTTAGTTGGTGCTCATGAAATTTTGAGAAAGCATTTGAAAATAGAACGTATTCATATGATGATTGGCAGTTCACTTGGCGGCATGCAGGCCATGGAGTGGGCTTATCAGTTGAATGGGAAACTAGACAATTTGGCGATATTGGCTTCCAATGCGAAACATTCTCCATGGGGAATTGCTTTCAACGAATCGCAACGAATGGCAATTGAAGTGGATCCTACTTGGAGAGAGTCGAATGATGAGGCTGGTTTGAATGGCATGAGAGTGGCAAGATCGATTGCTCTGCTTAGTTATAGAACTTATTCAACTTACGATCACTCTCAACAGGAAAATGAAGAAGGCAAAACTGATAATTATCGGGCAAGTTCTTACCAAAGATATCAGGGAGAGAAATTGGCTCGAAGATTTAATGCCTATGCATATTGGCATCTTTCAAAAATAATGGATAGCCACGATATTGGAAGAGGAAGAAATGGTTTGGTTGCAGCTTTGAATGAAATTACATCAAGGACATTGGTCATTGGCGTAAATTCCGATCAGATTTTTCCAATTCAGGAGCAACGATTTCTTGCTAATAATATTCCAAATGCAGAATTCCTGGAAATAAATTCAATATACGGTCATGATGGTTTCCTTTTGGAGCAAGAACAATTAACCCAAGTATTAAAAACATTCTTAAGCGATAGCAAAACTGATGAGTAAAAAATTAAAAATAGGTGTTTTCGGCTTCGGTGTTGTCGGTTCCGGATTGGCTCATGTTCTTAAAAACAGCAAAGGTTTAGATGCATCTATTGTGAGAGTGTGTGTGAAAGATGCTGGGAAAATTAGAGATATAGATCCAGATCTCATTACTGTGAATCCTGATGATATTCTAAACGATCCGGAAATTAATGTAGTTGTGGAATTAATTGATGATGCAGATGCGGCTTATCAAATTGTGAAAACAGCCATGCAAAATGGAAAGCACGTAGTTTCGGCCAATAAAAAAATGTTGGCTTACCATATCGAGGAGCTGATTCAACTGCAATGGAAATATAAAGTTTCATTTTTGTACGAAGCTTCGGCATGCGGAAGTATTCCGATTATCAGAAATTTGGAGGAGTACTACGACAATGATTTGTTGCAATCGGTGAGTGGAGTCTTAAACGGATCATCAAATTATATCCTGACAAAGATTTTTAATGAGAATTTGGATTACAATCTGGCTTTAAAAGAAGCTCAGGATTTAGGTTTTGCCGAAAGTGATCCGACTTCGGATGTGGGAGGATTCGATACTTTATACAAACTGATCATACTTACCGTGCACGGATTTGGTTTGTTTGTACATCCCGATGAGGTTTTTAATGCTGGAATAGCGAATCTCTCGCCAAAAGATATTGAATTGGCATCGCAAAAAGGATATAAAATTCGATTGCTGGGAAAAGTGACCAAGGTAAATGGCAATCATGTGAATTTATTTGTAGCTCCTAAATTTGTGAAACCACAAGAGCATGCATATACTGTAGAGAGTCATTACAATGGAGTTTTAATCCAAGGGAATTTCTACGATAATCAATTCATGTATGGAAAAGGAGCAGGTTCTCATCCAACAGGATCGGCAGTCTTATCGGATATTACAGCCTTGGCTTACGACTACAAATACGAATATAAAAAACTGAAATATTACGGTGGATTAGAATATACCAATGATATGGATGTTGAGATTTATTTGAGATACACAGATAAAAACGATTTGGCTTTATTCAATTTTAAAGAGATTTCGGAATCTTTAATAGCTAAAGATTTTAACTATGTAATAGGAACATTGAATCTTTCTGAACTGATAAAAATCCGTAAGCAAATTGAAGGAAAAGATATTTTCTTAGCCTACTTAGGCGAGGAGTGATTTCAACGATTAGGGAAAAAGATTTGGTTTTTATCTGTTCCCTGCTTACAAAATTTAGAATAAAGCTTAATTTTACTCAGAACACTGCACTTAGCTTTGCTTTTTGTGTCAATAGCTCAGCTAGAAATATGCAGGATCTGGTTACAGAATTAGAGGAAAAGTATGAGCTTGAGTTGAGTGATGATTTGGAATTGATAACAGTTCGACATTATACACCGGGCACAATCGAAGAAATACAGAATAAACATCATTTTTTGATTGAACAAAAGAACAGTAATACCGCAATATATCTAACAGTCGCAAATTAATATGGAACATAAATTTACATCTATTAAAGAAGCATTACAGAAGCAAATTCTTGTTTTAGACGGTGCTATGGGAACAATGATTCAGGCACACAAGTTGACTGAAGCAGATTTTCGTGGAGCGCGTTTCTCCGATTTTTCAAATGATCAGAAAGGACATAATGACCTACTGACTTTAACTCAACCTGAAATTATTAAAGGGATTCATCGGAAGTTTTTAGAGGCTGGAGCCAATATTATTGAGACCAATACCTTTAATTCCAATGCAATATCACTTGCTGATTACAAATTGGAAGAACTGGCTTATGAGCTGAATTTTGAAGCCGTGAAAAATGCCCGCGCTGCAATTGAGGAAATGAATGCAATTGATCCGGATACGTCGCGTTGGGTGGCAGGAGCGATTGGTCCAACCAACAAAACGACTTCTATGTCGCCAAAGGTCGAAGATCCTGGTTATAGAGAAGTAAGCTTCGACGATTTGGTGCGAATTTATTCTGAACAAATAAATGGATTGCTGGATGGTGGAGTAGATGCGCTACTGATAGAAACTATTTTTGATACCTTAAATGCAAAGGCTGCTGTTTTTGCCGCCGATTTATTGCTGACAGAAAGAGGATTGGATACGCCAATCATGATTTCAGGAACCATTACTGATAATAGTGGTCGTACGCTTTCCGGACAAACACTGGAAGCATTTGTGACTTCGATGAAATGTGATCGCTTGTTGAGTATTGGATTGAATTGTGCTTTTGGAGCTAAAGATTTAGTGCCATATATTCAGCAATTAGATACTTTACTGCCTGTTTATGTGAGTGTTTACCCAAATGCGGGTTTACCTAATGAGCTAGGAGAGTACGACGAAACTCCTGAAACCATGTTGAGTGATTTGAAAGAATTGCTCGAAGGCAGAAAAATAAATATTGTGGGAGGTTGCTGTGGAACCAGACCAGAACATATCAAAATTTTAGCCGATGCGGTGAAAAATGCAATTCCTCGTGCAATTCCTATTGTTGAAAAGGAAACTCGCTTGAGTGGATTGGAATTGCTTCGAATTAATTCGCTGGCCAATTTTGTGAATGTAGGAGAGCGCACCAATGTGTCGGGTTCTATAAAATTTGCACGTTTAATTCGTGAGAAAAAATACGAAGAAGCACTTTCCATAGCTCGCAATCAAGTTGAAAATGGCGCGCAAATTATTGATGTGAACATGGATGATGCCATGTTGGATGCCGAAAAGGAAATGGAAATTTTCTTGAAGTTATTGGTGACTGAACCAGAAATTTCTCGTGTTCCTATCATGATCGACTCCTCGAAATGGTCGGTGTTGGAAACAGGATTGAAATGCGTACAAGGAAAATGTGTGGTCAATTCAATTTCTATGAAAGAAGGAGAAGAGGAATTTATCGATCATGCGACAAAAATAAAAAGATACGGTGCTGCCGCAGTTATCATGGCTTTTGATGAAAAAGGTCAGGCAGATACTTACGAACGAAGAATTGAAATCTGCGCGAGAGCGTATAAAATATTAACCGAAACAGTTGGTTTTCCTGCTGAGGATATCATTTTTGATCCTAATGTTCTGGCAATTGCGACAGGTATCGAAGAGCATAACAATTACGCGGTCGATTATATGAAAACGGTAAAGTGGATCAAAGCCAACTTACCACATGCTAAAATCAGTGGTGGAATCAGTAATCTGTCATTCTCTTTCCGTGGAAACAATACGGTTCGGGAAGCCATGCATTCGGTTTTCTTGTATTACGCCATAAAAGAAGGTTTGGATATGGGAATTGTGAATCCTGGAATGTTGCAGATTTACGATGAAATTGAACCTGAGCTTTTGCAAAAAGTGGAAGATGTGGTTTTTAATCGAAACCCTGAGGCTACTGAAAGACTTATCGAATTTGCCGAAGGATTAAAATCGGAAGGGAAAGTTCAGGTGAAGATCGATGCCTGGAGAGAAAAACCTTGTTTCGAACGACTTTCTTATTCTTTGGTGAAAGGAATAACCGATTACATAGAACAAGATGCCGAAGAAGCCAGACAATTATTGCCTCGTGCCTTGGATGTGATTGAACAACCTTTGATGGATGGGATGAACATTGTTGGTGATCTTTTTGGAGATGGGAAAATGTTCTTGCCTCAGGTCGTAAAATCAGCCAGGGTAATGAAAAAAGCTGTTGCTTATCTTCAACCTTTTATCGAGGATGAGAAAAATAGCCTCACCGATGCAAAAAATTCCGGGAAAATATTGATGGCTACCGTTAAAGGTGATGTTCACGATATTGGAAAAAATATTGTTGGAGTCGTTTTGGGATGTAACAATTTTGAGGTGATTGATTTGGGCGTTATGGTTCCAAGTGCAAAGATCTTGGAAGTTGCCATCAAAGAAAATGTTGATGCCATTGGTTTAAGTGGCCTGATTACCCCTTCATTGGAGGAAATGTGTTTTGTCGCCGAAGAAATGAAGCGTCAAGGCTTCAATATTCCTTTGGTAGTAGGTGGAGCAACGACTTCGGAATTGCACACAGCGGTAAAAATTGAACCAAACTACGAGAATGGTGTGGTTCATGTTGTTGATGCTTCCAAATCTGTTGGGATCTTTAAGCAATTGTGCGATAAAAACAAGAGGGAAGGTTTGCTGGAAAAAACTCGTGATAGATATGAAATTGTGCGTGAAGAGCATGAGAATAAAAAGCCCGTTGAGTACTACACTTTAGAGGAGGCACGAAATAATAGAGAACAAATAGATTGGGAAACGGCTCCTATTTGTAAGCCGAACAAAATTGGCACGCAGGTATTGACTAATTTTTCGATTGGGGAGATACGCAAATACATCGATTGGACCTTCTTTTTTGTAGCCTGGGAGATGAAATGCATGTATCCTGAAATTATGGAAGATGAGGATTTGAAGGAGGAAGCTAAACTACTATTCGATGATGCCAATTACATGTTGGATGTAATTGAACGTGAAGGATTGATTGAAGCGAGTGCGGTTTATGGTTTGTTTCCTGCCAATAGCGTAGGCGATGATATTGTATTGTATACCGATGAGGATAGATCGGAAGAAATTACCAGATTCTGTGCTGTTCGTCAGCAAGAGAAGTTCAAAAAAGGACTGAGTAGTTTGTGTTTGAGCGATTTTATTGCTCCCATTGAATCGGGAAAAATTGATTATGTAGGAGCTTTTGTTGTGACTGCAGGTTTGGGAATTGAAGATATCTTACAGAAATTTGCCGAAGATCATGATGATTACAACAGCATCATGATTAAGATTTTGGCGGATAGATTGGCTGAGGCTTTTACCGAATTGTTACACGAAAAAATCCGTAAACAAGATTGGGGATATGATACCGATGAGGATTTGAACATTGAGGAAATGCTTCGCGAACATTATCAGGGTATTCGTCCTGCTTTTGGATATCCATCATTGCCTGAGCATTCCGAAAAACAAGTGCTTTGGGATTTTATGGATGTAGAAAAGAACATAGGAGCAACATTAACCGAAAGTTTTGCCATGTATCCGGCAGCTTCGGTAAGCGGATTGATTTTCGCGCATCCCGAGGCAATGTATTTCACTGTTGATAAAATAAAGGAAGACCAATTGAAGGACTATGCATCCCGAAAAGGAATATCCGAAGAGAAGGCTAAGAAGCTATTAACAGCTATATTATAATACACAGTAACGAGTAATTAGTGAAAGGTTGATTGTATTATAAACTGGATACGAATTACTAATATCTAAAATTAACCAATGAAAGTAATTGAATTATTAAATCAAGCAATTGAGAATAAAACCACACATTTCTCTTTTGAATTGTTGCCACCTTTGCGGGGAAACAGCATAAATAAAGTTTTTAATACCATCGATAAGCTGAAGGAATTCGATCCGAAGTACATCAATATCACTGCGCATCGCGATGAAATGGTGTTTTCCGAATCAGCAAGCGGAATTATTGAGAAGAAACTTACGCGAAAGCGTCCGGGGACAGTAGCGGTTGCTGCTGCAATTAAAAATGAATACAAAATAACTGTTGTTCCACACATAATTTGCAGTGGTTTTTTACCCGAGGAAACTGAAAATGCTCTTTTAGATCTAAATTTTCTGGGTATTTATGATTTGTTATTGCTTCGTGGAGACTCATCTTCTCGTCACGAATTTATTTCCAGTGAAGGAGAGCACAAATATGCGGTTGATTTAATCAAGCAAGTAGATGAAATTAATAAAGGTAATTTTTTAGATGGAACTCATGTAGAGCCTTTTGCAACTCCTTTTTCTTACGGTACTGCCGGATATCCCGAAAAACATGAGGAAGCGCCTAATTTGGATTCTGATATTTATTGGTTGAAAAAGAAAGTGGATGCCGGAGCAGAATATATCGTTACCCAAATGTTTTTCGATAATCAGAAATTCTTCGATTTTGTGAAGAAAGCAAGAGCTGCGGGCATTACTGTACCAATTGTTCCTGGAATTAAGCCTATATCTGCTTTAAGCCAATTAACGGTGCTTCCGCAGATTTTTAAAACCGATATTCCTGAAGCCTTAGCTGCCGAGGTTCGCAAATGCAAAACCAACGATGAGGTAAAACAAGTGGGAACCGAATGGGGAATTCAGCAAGGAAAAGAACTAATCCAACATGGGGTTCCTTCTCTGCATTTCTATACATTAATGGCAAGCAATTGCGTGAGAGATATCGCAAAAGCAATTTACTAAGGATAAAGACTTAACAGCCCTGATAGCTGTCGAGGGTCGAAAACCCTGTAAGGGTTAAATAATTTATCTGTTGAAAAGAAAAGATTGACTCGTTTATCATCATGATAAACGAGTTTTTTATGAGAAGTAATTATTTTTTTATAATTATGTACTACTCACTTTTAGATTATACATCTTAATTCAAAATTGATAATTCTCAATGAATGCACAATAAATTAGAGATTGACGTGTTTTGACAGAGAATGAAAAAGTTTATTAAAATGAAGAGAAAAATAATTTTATTGAGTTTGATGTTTGTTGCAATAGTCGGGAATGCTCAGGTTTTTAATACATCTGGGGTATTAAGAAGTGGAGAGGCAGCAATTGGCTTTGAACCTTCGATGTTAGCATTCGATGGATCAAATGAATTTTTAATGTTTTTCCATGCTGGAGTAGGTGTTGGAAGAAATATAGATTTGGGAGCTAAGATTGGTGCTTTCGGTGATGAAAACTATTATGGTGGTGATGTTGAGTTTGGAATCAGCAAAAATCTGTCTTTATCAGCAGGAGCACACCATTTTCACGATTTTGGTTTTGATGGAACCGCCAATATAACCGTACCGCTGGCTTCCGGAACCAAATTAATTACGGGCTTGGATATGGATATCAATTTTGGTGATGAAACGACAATCCCGCTTTGGGTTCCTATCGGTATAAGAGTTTCAATTGGCAATGGTTGGTCTGTAATAATGGAAGCAGAAATAGAGTTGACCGATGAGGCTTATCATTATTTTGGAATAGGAATGGCTTACGGCTTTTAAATAAATCAGATATGGAAGAAGAGAAATCAAGTATTCAGCTATTAAAGGATTTTGCTAAGAAATCTGGTCGAACAATTGAGTTTGCAGAACAGGCTTACGATTCCTGTGCAATGCAGCCAATTGTTTATCATGAAAGAAGCTTGTACATTCCAAATCATTCAAATGCCAACACTTACTTTGTTTGCTATAACAACCCCAAAAGTGTAAATGGGAATGACAACTATAGTGGAGTATTCTTCACTATTCCTGTTCCTAAATCCACGAAAGTGTTAGTTCGGAAGCGATTCTTTTTCGATAAATTAAATTTTTTCTCAAAAAGCAAAGCTTATAAAACAGGTACCGATAGTTTCGATTCTCAAGTTGTATTCGAGGAATCTGATTTTGTAGGTGGTGATAAAATATTCACCAATAGTAAAGTGCAAGAATTAATTAAAAAAGCTTTTCAGTTTGATAAAGGTTTGCGCATAGCAATCAATAGTATTAGTGTTGATTTTGTTCCAGAGCTGAAAGGCCATTCCCATTTTGGAATTTTTGTAACACAGAATTGGTTTGTTGAGCCTGAAAAAATTGAAATGCTGTTTCAGTTTGTTGAGAAAATTAGAAGTCATGTGATTCGGGAAGAAGAGACCGGTTTCACTGATTAGATTTGATCATACCTATTATAGAGCAAAAGCCTCAATTCGTTTAAAGAATTGAGGCTTTGTTATCTTTTGCTTATGTCTATCTCCCAAACTCATCAATAATTTTCTGAGCCGTAACTTCCGATAGTTTAATGTTCGATTCGTGAGTCCAGCCACCAACATGTGGACTCAACAATACCTTTTCCGATTCAATTAAATATTGGAATTCTGCAGGTAGTTCCGATGCATGCAGATCTTCAAAAGAAGTCTTTTCGAATTCCAATACATCCAAACAAGCACCTTTTACCTGTCCTGAGTCCAGATTTTTAACCAAATCAGCAATGCGGACAACTTTTCCGCGGGCCGTATTAATAAGGTAGATTGGTTTTTTGAATTTTTTTAAGAATTCATCATTCACCATAAACATCGTTTCTTCAGTTTGTGGCACATGCAGACTCAAAACATCACATTGCTCAAACAAGTCTTTCAACTGTTTTTCTTCACAAAACTCATCCGAGTAATCGAATTTATATTTGTCGTAAGCAATTACTTTGCAACCGAAACCTTTTAGGCGTTGGGCAAAAGCACCTCCCATATTGCCATAGCCAATAATCCCAATGGTTTTCCCTTTTATTTCGATGCCTCGATTTTCTTCGCGTCGCCACATTCCATTGCGAACTTCCCAATTGCATCGGCACAAATTATTGAAAAGAGTAAGCAACATCCCAACAGCATGTTCGCCAACTGCATCACGATTTCCTTCCGGAGCATTAAAGCACCTTATGCCTTTGCTTTCGGCGTATTCTACATCAATATTTTCCAATCCAGCACCAACACGACCAATAAATTTTAAATTAGTGGCCTGGTCCAATTCTTCCTTGTTCAGCGTAAATTTACTTCTGATAATAAATCCGTCGAATTCAGGAAAAATAGCCAAAAGTTCCTCTTTGTTTTTTTCTGGAGCATAGGTGCATTCAAAACCCGCTACTTCAAGCATTTCTGGTAATCGCGCGTGAGTTGAATCTATAAATAATACTTTCATTTTTTTTAGATATGAGATTGTAGATGTGAGAAGTTTAGGACCCTTTTTCTTAGGCAAGGTTCCGTATTCTCAAATTCCATACAAAAGTAGATGTAAATTTAGAAAATGAACAATTTGTCTGGATGTATTAATTGTGGCCAATGCACAATGACTAAAATTTAATTGTTCTTAGTTTAAAATCTGCGAAAAGCAGAACGGATTATTTTTTATTAGCATCTAATTTTACCACAAAACTAGCCTTGTAACCTCTTATATTCCCTACTGCATCATAGAGTTCGTAGCCAAACATCATTTTTTTAACTCGCTTGGTAAGAGAAAGTTTTTCCGAATCCCAATACCATTCCTCTTCAAACTGAATGTTTCCGGTTTTATGAATCAAATCACTCTCAGATACGATTTTTTCGAGTTCGGGAATTGATAACTGATGATTGTCGTAATAATCAAAGGCCGGTAAATCCCCATTTCTTGCAGCATTTACAATGTCATTTACCAATTCGAAGGTATTGGTATTCGCCAAACATTCAGTTTTCCAATCATCCTCAGGATTCGGATTGTTTACCAAAACTTCATATATAATGGGATTGGCAATTTTTACACCCGTAAATTCTTTCGATACGGATTCTTCTTTTTGCTGACAGGAAAACAAAAACAGCCCTGAAATAATCAGAGCTGTTTGTATAATCTTATAGTGTTTCATATTTTAAATTTACACCTTTTATCTTTAGACTGTATCTTATCTCTCAAAACTCAATCTCATCCCTTTATTACTCTCATTAAATGCGCCATTATCGTATGCCAAATGTCCATTTACAAAAGTTTTGTCTACTTTATATTGGAATGTTTCTCCATCAAAAGGAGTCCATCCACATTTATATAGCGCATTTGCGTTGGTAGCTGTCCAGTCATCTTCTTTTAAAAGAACCAAGTCAGCAAAGTATCCTTTGCGAATAAAACCACGTTTCTCAACCTGAAAAATTTCAGCAGGAGTGTGGCACATCTTCTCAACAACCTTTTCCATGCTAATTTTTCCTCTACGTGCTTGTTCCATCATAGCTACCAAAGAGTGCTGAACCAAAGGACCACCACCGGCAGCTTGCATGTAATTACCATCTTTTTCTTCAGGAGTGTGAGGTGCATGATCCGTTGCAACAACGTCCAACCTGTCATCCAAAAGAGCTTCCCAAAGCGCATCCTGATCTTTCTTAGTTTTAATTGCAGGGTTCCATCTAATTCTCGATTTCTTAGTCAGGTAATCCTGATCATCAAACCATAAATGATGAACACAAACCTCAGCGGTTATTCTTTTATCTTTTGCAGGAATCGAATTATCGAACAAATCCATCTCCATCGCACTCGATAAATGCAGAATGTGCAAACGCGTATTGAATTTTTTAGCTAGTTCAATAGCTTTCGATGAAGATTTGTAGCAAGCTTCCGCACTCCTTATGATACCATGATACTCCATTGGAATATCATCACCGAATTTTTTTTGATATTCGGCCTGATTTTTATCAATAGTAGGAGAGTCCTCACAGTGGGTTGCTATTAACATCTGCGATTTTTCAAAAATCTGCGAAAGCGTTTCAATATCGTCCACCAGCATGTTTCCGGTCGATGATCCCATAAATATTTTAATACCACAAACCGTTTTCGGATCAGTTTTTAATATCTCATCCAAATTTGTATTCGTAGCACCCATATAAAAGGAGTAATTTGCCAAAGACTTTTCAGCACCCAATTTGTAACGTTCAGTCAATAATTCCTGAGTTACAGTTTGTGGTTTCACATTTGGCATATCCATAAACGAGGTAGTTCCACCAGCAACGGCAGCTCTCGATTCGGTATACAAATCACCTTTTTGTGGCATTCCCGGATCGCGAAAATGAACCTGATCATCAATAACACCAGGAATCAGTAATCTTCCCGCCGCATCAATAACCGTCCAATTCTCATCCACAACATCAGGTTCCGAAGTGAAAATCTCTTCAATTATTTGATCTTTTACCAGCACACTGCCGGCAAACTTTTTACCTTCATTAATAATCAAGGCATTTTTAATTAGAAAACTTGACATTTGGTTAGTTATAGTATTGTGAAAATCTATCGTTCGTATTTGGTGAAAAAGCTTCTCAACTTCATTTTTATCACACCCCAAACAGCTTCATTAAAAATTCCACCACTCATTTTCGAGGTTCCTTGGGTTCTATCCGTAAAAATAATCGGTACTTCAATAATGTTGAAACCATATTTCCACGTAGTAAATTTCATTTCAATCTGAAAAGCGTATCCCTTAAATCTGATCTTATCCAAATCTAGAGTTTCTAAAACCTTCCTTGTATAGCATTTGAAACCGGCAGTAGCATCATGAATTTTCATTCCTGTAACAAAACGAACATATTTCGAAGCAAAATACGACATCAGAACTCTACCCATAGGCCAATTTACAACATTTACACCAGAAACATAGCGCGAACCGATAGCCATATCGCCACCTTTTTCCGAGCAAGCCTTATATAAGTGAACTAAATCTTCCGGATTATGCGAAAAATCAGCATCCATTTCAAATACATATTCATAATTGTGTGCCAAAGCCCATTTAAATCCTGCAATATATGCCGTGCCCAAGCCAAGTTTGCCCTTACGTTCTATTATATGTAGTTGCGAAAACTCCTTTTGTAGTTTTTTTACAATAGCAGCAGTCCCATCAGGCGAGTTATCTTCTATTACAAGAATATCAAAAGGGGTATCTAACGAAAAAACCTTTCTTACAATTGCTTCAATGTTTTCTTTTTCGTTGTAAGTAGGAATAATAACAATGCGATTTGTCACCATGAGAGAATTAATGAGTTAAAATAGTTTTGTGCTACGAAGATAATATATCTGGGTAAAATCTTTTCCGAAGGATAGTTAAAAAGCTTAAAAATCTTCATTTTATTCTGTCCATTCCCAATTACCTGTTATAAAAGCAGGCAATTGGTCGGGCTCTTCGCTAAATCTTTTACCTCGTCCCTCGGTAAAAGGATACCGCTTCTATCCCTAATGGGAACTATTTCGCATTCTTAGCGAACGATGTATTATTAACTATCATTGGTAAGCATTCGCTAATTTAATTTTTTTTCAATTTTTTTTAGTCAGATCTTCAGATCGTTAAGCTGATTTTGTGAACTAGCTCACAAAAAGCATTTGGAAGTGGGGAAAATAATCGTTTATCTTTGCACCGCTTTCAACGGAAGGTGTGCAACGGTTTAAGTGATTTGGAGAGTAATTTTTAGCTTACAAAAACCGGAGTTTATTTTTTTTGAAATTTTTTTGCTTTGGGATTAGGATATGTTGATTTAAATCGATTATCTTTGCACCCGCTTTAAGAGTTAACGAACTCACTGAGCCACTAGGAAACAAAGGGTTTGAGAGTGAAATTAGCTTGAAAATAAAAGTAAAAAAAGATTTGCAGTTGTAGAATTTAATTGTCTATATTTGCACTCGCTTTTGGAGACAGTAACGACTGTCTTTTATAAGAAGATTATTTAGAACAGATCGCCTATGTTTCGGCAGAAAGTGATCGCCCAAGTTCTTTGAAAATATTGAAAACAACAAGTTAGGTAAATACAAGAATAAAACCTTGTCAATAAAAATTACGATAACTTCAATACATCCATGAGCAGAATTATAATAAAAGTTTTTTTACAACGAAGAGTTTGATCCTGGCTCAGGATGAACGCTAGCGACAGGCCTAACACATGCAAGTCGAGGGGTATAAGTAGCTTGCTACTTAGAGACCGGCGCACGGGTG
This sequence comes from Labilibaculum antarcticum, assembly GCF_002356295.1. NCBI lineage: Bacteria > Pseudomonadati > Bacteroidota > Bacteroidia > Marinilabiliales > Marinifilaceae > Labilibaculum > Labilibaculum antarcticum. Next base: position 2,997,482 of record NZ_AP018042.1, read on the forward strand.
AGTAACGCGTATGCAACCTACCTTTTACTGGGGAATAGCCCAAAGAAATTTGGATTAATACCGCATAATATATTTGAATCGCATGGTTTAAATATTAAATCTTCGGAGGTAAAAGATGGGCATGCGTAGCATTAGTTTGTTGGTGAGGTAACGGCTCACCAAGACTATGATGCTTAGGGGGTCTGAGAGGATAGTCCCCCACACTGGTACTGAGACACGGACCAGACTCCTACGGGAGGCAGCAGTGAGGAATATTGGTCAATGGGCGCAAGCCTGAACCAGCCATGTCGCGTGCAGGATGACGGCCCTATGGGTTGTAAACTGCTTTTTTACAGGAATAAACTTTGCTACGTGTAGTGAACTGAAGGTACTGTAAGAATAAGGATCGGCTAACTCCGTGCCAGCAGCCGCGGTAATACGGAGGATCCAAGCGTTATCCGGATTTATTGGGTTTAAAGGGTCCGTAGGCGGGCTTTTAAGTCAGTGGTGAAATCCCAGAGCTCAACTCTGGAACTGCCATTGATACTGAAAGTCTTGAATTTAGTTGAGGTGGGCGGAATACGTTATGTAGCGGTGAAATGCATAGATATAACGTAGAACACCGATTGCGAAGGCAGCTCACTAAACTAACATTGACGCTGATGGACGAAAGCGTGGGGAGCGAACAGGATTAGATACCCTGGTAGTCCACGCCGTAAACGATGATTACTCGTTGTGCACAATACACCGTGCGTGACTGAGCGAAAGCATTAAGTAATCCACCTGGGGAGTACGTTCGCAAGAATGAAACTCAAAGGAATTGACGGGGGCCCGCACAAGCGGAGGAACATGTGGTTTAATTCGATGATACGCGAGGAACCTTACCTGGACTTAAATGTAGATTGACCGGCTTAGAAATAGGTCTTCTCTTCGGAGCAATTTACAAGGTGCTGCATGGTTGTCGTCAGCTCGTGCCGTGAGGTGTCGGGTTAAGTCCCATAACGAGCGCAACCCCTATCGTTAGTTGCTAACAGGTTAAGCTGAGGACTCTAGCGAGACTGCCACCGTAAGGTGAGAGGAAGGTGGGGATGACGTCAAATCAGCACGGCCCTTACGTCCAGGGCTACACACGTGTTACAATGGCCAGTACAAAGGGCTGCTACCAGGTGACTGGATGCTAATCTCTAAAGCTGGTCTCAGTTCGGATCGGAGTCTGCAACTCGACTCCGTGAAGTTGGATTCGCTAGTAATCGTAGATCAGCAACGCTACGGTGAATACGTTCCCGGGCCTTGTACACACCGCCCGTCAAGCCATGGAAGCCGAGGGGACCTGAAGTACGTAACCGCAAGGAGCGTCCTAGGGTAAAATTGGTAACTGGGGCTAAGTCGTAACAAGGTAGCCGTACCGGAAGGTGTGGCTGGAACACCTCCTTTCTAGAGATTGGAAGTATTGTATATAGATATTGTAATTCAGATAATGGTTTTATCTGTATTTCCTAACTGACTGTTTTCATTAATTTATTTATACCATAACCCATAGCGTTAGGGTGTTTTCACCGCTAAGCTGATAGGTATTTAGTCCTGTAGCTCAGTTGGTTAGAGCACTACACTGATAATGTAGGGGTCCGCAGTTCAAATCTGCGCAGGACTACTATTTAATTGGTAATTATAAATTAATAATTGGTAATATTTTATTATTAATTGTTAATTATTCATTATTAATTGAAGTGAAACGATATGGGGGATTAGCTCAGTTGGCTAGAGCGCCTGCCTTGCACGCAGGAGGTCATCGGTTCGACTCCGATATTCTCCACACAAATACTATGGTGTATTTAAAGTTCTTTGACATATTGAAACAAAATTAAAGTAGAAGTAACAAGTAAAGAGACATAGATGAATTTCGGTAACGAGATTTATTTTTGTTAACACAATAAGAAGTAATTAAGAGCGTATGGCGGATGCCTTGGCTCTCAGAGGCGATGAAGGACGTGATAAGCTGCGATAAGTCATGGAGAGGTGCAAATAACCTTTGACCCGTGAATTTCCGAATGGGGCAACCCATCTATTTATAGATATCCCGCAAGGGAAGCAAACCCGGAGAACTGAAACATCTAAGTACCCGGAGGAGAAGAAAACAAAAGTGATTCCCCTAGTAGTGGCGATCGAACGGGGATCAGCCCAAACCTATATTGTTTCGGCAATGTAGGGGTTGTAGGACTGCGATATGAGAAGTGGCGTGAAGTGGAATTGTTTGGAAAGACAAATCACAGAGGGTGATAATCCCGTACACGAAAGCAAAATGAATCTAGCAGTATCCTGAGTAGCGCGGAACACGAGAAATTCTGTGTGAATCTGCCGGGACCATCCGGTAAGGCTAAATACTCCTGAGAGACCGATAGTGAACAAGTACCGTGAGGGAAAGGTGAAAAGCACCTCGAATAGAGGAGTGAAATAGTACCTGAAACCATACGCTTACAAGCGGTCGGAGCTACCTTGTGTAGTGACGGCGTGCCTTTTGCATAATGAGCCTACGAGTTACTCCTCACTAGCGAGATTAAGCACTTCAGGTGCGTAGTCGAAGCGAAAGCGAGTCTGAATAGGGCGTAAAGTTAGTGGGGGTAGACGCGAAACTTGGTGATCTACCCATGGTCAGGCTGAAGCTCTGTTAATCCAGAGTGGAGGGCCCAACCCGTTGACGTTGAAAAGTCTTGGGATGAACTGTGGGTAGGGGTGAAAGGCCAATCAAACTGAGAAATAGCTCGTACTCCCCGAAATGCATTTAGGTGCAGCGTCAGAGTCGAGAGTTATAGAGGTAGAGCTACTGATTGGATGCGAGGGCTTCACCGCCTATCAAATCCAGACAAACTCCGAATGCTATAACTTATATCTGGCAGTGAGCCCATGGGTGCTAAGGTCCATGGACGAGAGGGAAAGAACCCAGACCATCAGCTAAGGTCCCCAAATGTATGTTAAGTTGAACTAACGAGGTGAGATTGCATTGACAGCTAGGATGTTGGCTTGGAAGCAGCCATTCATTTAAAGAGTGCGTAACAGCTCACTAGTCGAGCGATCTTGCATGGATGATAATCGGGCATAAAACATACTACCGAAGCTATGGATTTAGAATTTATTCTAACTGGTAGGGGAGCATTCTAGCGGCGCAGAAGCAGTGTGGTAATGCATTGTGGAGCTTCTAGAAAAGCAAATGTAGGCATAAGTAACGATAATGCGGGTGAGAAACCCGCACGCCAATAGACTAAGGTTTCCTGATCAACGCTAATCGGATCAGGGTTAGTCGGGACCTAAGGGGTAGCCGAAGGGCGAACTCGATGGACAACAGGTTAATATTCCTGTACCGGCGCCAACTGCGATGGGGTGACGAAGAGATGAAAGCACCGCGAACTGACGGAATAGTTCGTTGAAGACCGTACGTGATGAGAGATGTAGGCAAATCCGCATCTTGAGCTGAAAGTCGATAGTACTGCAATGCTACGGCAGCGCAGATAGTGTGCCTAATTTTACTTCCAAGAAAAACCTCTAAGCTTCAGGTTGGTGCTGCTCGTACCTCAAACCGACACAGGTAGTCAAGTAGAGTATACTAAGGCGCTCGAGTGATTCATGGCTAAGGAACTCGGCAAAATAGTCCTGTAACTTCGGGAGAAAGGACGCTCTCAGCGATGAGAGCCGCAGTGAAATGGCCCAGGCGACTGTTTATCAAAAACACATGGCTTTGCAAAAACGAAAGTTGAAGTATAAGGCCTGACACCTGCCCGGTGCTGGAAGGTTAAGTGGAGATGTTAGTTTCGGCGAAGCATTGAAATGAAGCCCCAGTAAACGGCGGCCGTAACTATAACGGTCCTAAGGTAGCGAAATTCCTTGTCGGGTAAGTTCCGACCTGCACGAATGGTGTAACGATCTGGGCACTGTCTCAGCCATGAGCTCGGTGAAATTGTAGTATCGGTGAAGATGCCGATTACCCGCAACGGGACGGAAAGACCCCGTGCACCTTTACTGCAGCTTCACATTGATTTTGGGTAAGTAATGTGTAGGATAGGACGGAGACTACGAAGCGGCCTCGCTAGGGGTTGTGGAGTCAACCTTGAAATACGTCCCTTTGCTTATCTGGAGTCTAACGTCTAACGACGGACAGTGTGTGGTGGGTAGTTTGACTGGGGTGGTCGCCTCCAAAAGAGTAACGGAGGCTTCTAAAGGTACCCTCAACACGTTTGGTAATCGTGTGTAGAGTGCAATGGCACAAGGGTGCTTGACTGTGAGACAGACAAGTCGATCAGGTACGAAAGTAGAGCATAGTGATCCGGTGGTTCCGTATGGAAGGGCCATCGCTCAAAGGATAAAAGGTACGCCGGGGATAACAGGCTGATCGCTCCCAAGAGCTCATATCGACGGAGCGGTTTGGCACCTCGATGTCGGCTCGTCACATCCTGGGGCTGGAGAAGGTCCCAAGGGTTGGGCTGTTCGCCCATTAAAGTGGCACGCGAGCTGGGTTCAGAACGTCGTGAGACAGTTCGGTCCCTATCTGTTGTGGGCGTTGGAAATTTGAGAGGATCTGACTCTAGTACGAGAGGACCGGGTTGGACGAACCTCTAGTGCATCTGTTGTGGCGCCAGCTGCATTGCAGAGTAGCTACGTTCGGAAGGGATAAGTGCTGAAAGCATCTAAGCACGAAGCCTACCTCAAGATGAGATTTCCTTTAAGGGTCGTTGGAGACTACGACGTTGATAGGTTGCAGGTGTAAAGGTGGTGACACCAAAGCCGAGCAATACTAATTACCCTAATACTTCTGAGTGCGGGGTTCATCATTGAATCTTTTCAATGTTATTTTTGCTTTAATTTTTCGATATGTCTATGATATTATCTTGAGGGCTATGGTCCAATATAGATTAATGATTTTAGGTGTCTATTGCATCGGGGTTCCACCTCTTCCCATTCCGAACAGAGAAGTTAAGCCCGATTGCGCCGATGGTACTGCCGACTGGTGGGAGAGTAGGTCGACGCCAACTTTTAAAGAGTCTTATTCCAACTAGGAGTAAGACTCTTTTTTTGTGCCCTAAAATTGCCGAAAGGTGCAATGGACAGGGAAGAATAAATCGTCTCAATTAGTTAATGCTCTATTTTGATAGTAATTCACAATATTTCAGCAGTTTGAGAAGATGTTTTTATATACTATATCTTGCTTTGTAGAAAATATTGCTTAATTTTGCGAACTGATTGTATTGTGCAATCAGTTTTTTAAGTTTAATTTTTTAAAAGAAGTATTATGTATTTATCAGCAGAGAAGAAGCAAGAGCTTTTCAAAGAGTACGGGAAGTCTAACAAAGATACTGGGACTGCAGAATCACAAGTAGCTTTGTTTTCATACCGTATCAGTCACTTGACTGAACATTTAAAGAAAAACAGAAAAGATTACAGTACCCAACGTGCACTGCAATTGCTAGTAGGTAAGAGAAGAAATTTTCTTGATTACTTAAAAGCAAAAGATATTGAAAGATACAGAGCTATAATTAAAGCTTTAAATATTCGTAAATAATATCATATTAAAGCAATCCCGATTACTCGGGATTGCTTTTTGTAATATATGGCGACATCTTGTTGCTTATCCTAAAAAAAGAGTGTGAAACAAACTACACAAAGATGAAAGTGATTGAAAAAATAATTGATTTAGGTGATGGAAGGTCCATCACAATTGAAACAGGGAAGTTAGCGAAACAGGCTGATGGAGCTGTTGTAGTTAAAATGGGTAAGACCATGTTGTTGGCTACTGTTGTGTCTTCAAAAGATGCAAAAGCTGATGTTGATTTTATGCCTTTATCGGTAGAATACAAGGAGAAATATAGTGCTTTAGGCAGATTCCCTGGAGGTTTCATGAAACGTGAAGGTAGACCTTCGGATTATGAAATTCTTATTTGTCGTCTTGTGGATCGTGCTCTACGTCCATTATTCCCTGCAGATTACCACGCAGAAACTTTTGTTGTAATTAACCTTATTTCGGTTGATGCAAATGATATGCCTGACGCTCTTGCTGGTTTAGCCGCATCTGCAGCGCTTGCTGTTTCTGATGTGCCGTTTGCAGAACCAATTTCTGAAGTTCGTGTTGCCCGAATTGATGGCAAAATGATGATTAATCCAGGTCGTGAAGAATTAGCTACTGCTGATCTTGATATGATTATTGCGGCTACCATGGATAACATCATGATGGTTGAAGGTGAAATGTCTGAAGTTTCTGAAGCTGAAATGTTAGAAGCTATCAAATTCGGTCATGAAGCTATTAAAGTTCAATGTCAGGTTCAAATTGAGTTGGCTGAACTAACAGGTAAAACTGTAAAAAGAGAATATTGTCACGAAACTAACGATGAAGAACTTCGTCAGTTAATCGTGGATAAAACATATGCTAAGGTATTAGCAGTTGCAAGATTACAGAATCCAAATAAGCACGAACGTTCTGCTTCATTTGCTGCTGTAAAAGAAGAATTTATTGCTGAATATTCAGAAGGCAAAGAGGCTTCAGATATTAACAAATCTTTGATTGGTCGTTACTATCACGATGTAGAAAAAGATGCCGTTAGAGAAATGGTTTTAGAAGATCGTGTACGTTTAGATGGTCGTAAAACCAACGAAATTCGCCCAATTTGGTCTGAAGTTGATTATTTACCAGGTGCTCATGGTTCTGCAATATTTACCAGAGGTGAAACTCAATCATTAACTTCGGTTACTTTAGGTACTAAGTTGGATGAGAAATTGGTAGATGATGTATTGTACAGAGGAAAAGAGAAATTTGTACTTCATTATAATTTCCCTTCATTCTCAACTGGAGATGCCCGTCCAAACCGTGGTATTAGCCGTAGAGAAGTAGGTCACGGTAATTTGGCTTTTAGAGCGTTAAAAGGAATGATTCCTAAAGATTCTCCATATGCTATTCGTGTTGTTTCTGATATTTTAGAATCTAATGGTTCATCATCAATGGCTACTGTATGTGCAGGAACATTGGCGTTAATGGATGCAGGTATTAAAATTAAAAATCCGGTAACAGGTATTGCTATGGGATTGATCTCTACCAAAGGGGCTGAGAAATATGCTGTATTGTCTGATATTCTTGGTGATGAAGATCATTTAGGTGATATGGACTTTAAAGTAACTGGTACTAAAGATGGTATTACAGCGACTCAAATGGATATTAAAGTTGACGGACTTCCTTATGAAGTGTTAGCTCAAGCATTGGATCAGGCAAGAGAAGGTCGTCTTCATATTTTAGGTAAAATAGAAGAGACAATTGCTGCACCAAGAGAAGACTTGAAACCTCACGCTCCTCGTATTGTGTCAATGGAAATTCCAAAAGAGATGATTGGTGCGGTAATCGGACCAGGTGGAAAAATTATTCAAGAAATTCAAGAATCAACAGGTGCTGTTTTGGTTATTGAGGAAATTGACAATAAAGGTGTTATCGATATTTCTGCTAATAATAAAGAAGCAATTGATGCGGCTTTAGCTCGTATTAAGGGTATTGTAGCTATTCCTGAAGTGGGAGAAATCTATAAAGGGAAAGTGAAATCAATAGTTGCTTTTGGTGCTTTTGTTGAAGTTCTTCCAGGAAAAGATGGTTTACTTCATATTTCGGAAATAGAACACAGAAGATTAAATACAGTTGATGAAGTTTTGAAAGAAGGTCAGATTATTGAAGTGAAACTTATTGAAGTTGATGCTAAATCTGGTAAATTAAAACTTTCTAGAAAAGCTTTGTTACCAAAGCCTGAGAAAGACGAAAAATAGTAAATCAAATATATGATTTGAAATCCCGGATTTAGTCCGGGATTTTTTTTTGCTGTTGACTGATTGTCTAACTTTGAAACTTCTAAAATAGAATAAACTTTATGGACGGGAATTGGGTTGATAAAATTTCAAAAGATGTAGATGAGCAAATTGATCTTTATATATCAGTTCGCGATTATCGTTTCTATCAGATTGAAAAATTAAAGAGAATTGCTAAGCATTTACAAAGGCAGAAGAATTGTTCGGAGTGTAAATCCGCAAAAAAAGAGTTGGAAGAAATTGTACTGGATTTAGATCGGTTGATTAATAAGTCAGGTGTAAATAGAGGGGAGTATGAGAAAAGGGTTGAAAAGTTGATAGAGCATTTAAAAGATCAACACAACGTATTTCAAGCTCATCATTTTACTTATACTTACTCGACAATTTTCACCCTCGTTGGTGCTGGTTTTGGACTTGTATTGACTTACGGTATGTTTTCGAGTTTTAATCCGTCAGTTTTCTTTATGCCGGCAGGAGTAGGAATGTTTCTGGGAAACATTATGGGAAGCAGGAAAGACAAAGAATGTGTTCGCGAAGGAAAACAGATATAGGAGGGTAAAGAAAGAAGTATATTGCTTGATGAATTACGATTATCTACGAGCAAATTGACTTTTTTTTTAAAGTAAAGAGCTATTGGTCATTTTTTATTGGAAATGGCTCTTCCTTTTATTTAAAAAAGTCTGATATTTACTCCTCATTTTCTATTTTTATGTCTTCAAATCTGTAACTCGTTATTAATGGATTATAAGTTTATCGTAATCGAAGGGAATATTGGTGCAGGGAAGACCTCACTCTCACATAAAATCGCTGAAGAGTATAATGCAAAACTAATTTTGGAACAGTTTGCAAATAATCCTTTTTTGCCAAAATTTTATGAGGATCCGGAGAAATATTCATTTCCCCTCGAGATGTCTTTTCTTGCAGATCGATACAATCAATTAAAAAGAGAATTAGGCGAGAGAGATTTGTTTAAATCCTTTACCATAGCAGATTATTACTTCATGAAATCATTGATTTTTTCGAAGCAAACGCTTAAGGATGATGAGTATAATCTATATCGGCAGTTTTTCCACATTATTTATAATTCTTTAGTCAAACCCGATTTGTATGTCTACCTTCATTCCAATGTAGACAAGCTGTTAACCAACATAAAAAGCAGAGGTAGAGAGTATGAACAAGAAATTTCAGTAGACTATTTACAAAAAATACAGGATAGCTATTTCGAGTTTTTTAAGCAGCAACAAGAGCTTAGTTTTCTGATAATTGACACAAATAATATCGATTTCGTTAATAATACAACTGATTATGCGAAAGTTTCAAAGGCTATTTTTGACTGTGATTGTAAAAAGGGGATAAATAGAATCATTCTTTGAAGCCTTCATAGATCAAATAAAAATATGGAATCGATTTAATTTGCATAAAATTTTCTTAAATTTGTTTTTGAAGTAGAATATAATGTTTAAAGTTAAAATAATTAAGTAGTTGTTATGAAAAGATCAAAGGTTATTTCCCTAGCTTCTTTGCTATTGTCAGTTGTAGTTCTTTCGAGCTGTGCTGGATTAAGCAAAATGAAGAAAGAAGCAAGTAACATCAAGTATCAAGTGACTCCTGAAGTTTTGGAAGCTCATGCAGATATGGTTGATGTAAAAATCACAGTTAATATTCCTGCAAAGTATTTCAACAAGAATGTTGTTTTAGTTGCAACTCCGGTTCTAAAATTCGAATCAGGAGAGAAGGCTTTTCCTTCAAAAACTTTGCAAGGTGAAAAAGTTCAAGGAAACAACACAGTAGTTCCTTACGAAACAGGTAAAACAATCACTTACACTGGCAAAATTCCTTACGAACAAGCAATGAGAATTTCTGACCTTGAAGTAAGAATGGTTGGTAGTAAAGGTGACAAGTCTCAGGAATTTGAGCCTTATAAAGTTGCTGATGGCGTTATCGCTACTGCTACTTTGGTTCAAAATGCTCCACGTAACATTGTTGGAAAAGATGCTTTCCAAAGAGTTATTGCAGAAAGCAAAGATGCCGATCTTCATTACTTGATCAACAGTTCTCAAGTTCGTTGGTCAGAAATGAATGCTGAAGATATTGCTGCTCTTAAAGTATATTTAGATGCTGCTAAAAAGGATGAGAAAAAAGAATACAAAGGTGTTGAAGTTTCTGCTTATGCATCTCCTGATGGAAAGCAAGATTTTAATGAGAAACTAGCTAACAACCGTGAAGGTTCTTCTTCTAAGTTCATCAAGAAGGAAATGAAGAAAGCTAAAATGGATGAGTATACTTCTGATGATTTCTTCAAAAGTAATGTAACTCCAGAAGATTGGGCTGGATTCCAAGAATTAATGAAAGCTTCAAACATTCAAGATAAAGAGTTGATCTTACGTGTTCTTTCTATGTACTCAGATCCTGAAGTACGTGAAAAAGAAATCAGAAATATTTCTGCTGCTTTTGACGAAGTGAAAAAAGAAGTACTTCCTAAATTGAGAAGAGCTAAATTTGTAGTTAACGTTGATCTAATTGGAAAAACTGATGCTGAATTGAAATCTCTTGTAATGAGTAATCCTTCTGAATTAAATGCTGAAGAATTATTATATGCTGCTACTTTAGTAGAATCTGCTGATGATAAATTGGCTGTTTACGAAACTGCTAAAAAGCAATTTCCTAAAGACTGGAGAGGTTATAATGATGCAGGTATGATCTTGTTCGGAATGGATAAAGTATCTGAAGCTAAAACTAACTTCGATAAAGCAGATCAACTTTCTGCTAACAACCCTGTTGTTAAAAACAACTTAGGAGCTGTTGAGTTAGTTAACGGTAATGTAAGCGAAGCTGAAGTTCTTTTTGGTGCTGCAACTGGTGCTGGAAACGAAGTGAATTACAACTTAGGTATCGTTGCTGTTAAAAAAGCACAATATGATACTGCTGTTAAGCAATTCGGTGAGTGTACTGCTGCTAATGCTGCATTGGCTAACATCCTTGTTGGAAAATACAATGTTGCTTTAGACAAGCTAAATGCTAACACTAGCGATGATGCTATCGTTTATTACTTGAAAGCTGTAGTTGGTGCAAGAACTGATAACAATAATCTTGTTTTCACAAATCTTGAAACAGCTATTGCTAAAGATGCTTCATTAAAAGCGACTGCAAAAACTGATATGGAATTTGCTAAAGTTTTTGAAGATGCTAAATTCAAAGCTATTGTAGAGTAATTCGTTATTCTTAAAAATATTGAAAAGCGACCCATTTATGGGTCGCTTTTTTTTATTCATGAAAGTAGTTTATTCAGTAGATTTTTTAACTTCGTCATGTCACTTTTGTTTGTGAAATAAAGCATTAAATAGATTGTAGAATGGAAATCGAATTCCCATATAAAGTATTAAATAATTTTCAAGGATATGTTTTCTTTTCGGAAATGCATCACCAAACAAAGAATTGTTACGAGGAGCGAATTGTTCTGAACTTTGCAAACACAAAGGTGATTGAATCTAATTTATTTGCCATCTTGGGAAGTGTTGTTGCTGGTTTAGAGCGTAGGAAGAATAAAATTAAGCTCGTAAACATGCAAGAGTCCATTCTGAATTTATTCAATTCCAAGAAGTTGATAAATGGTTCTGCACGAAAATATTTATGGAAGAGTTTCGTGAAATGCCAGCAGTTTGCCTCGGCCGATGAAGAGGCTTTGTCTGACTATTTGGTAAAAAGAATATTTCCTGAACGTCCTGAAATAAAATTAAATCAGCAATTAAAAATGGCGGTACAGTTGTGTGTTGCCGAAGTGTATCGAAATGCATTTGCACACAGTAATTGCAAAGAGGTTTTTATTGCCCATTACTATTCGGTGTATAATAAAAAGCTGATTGTTAGCATTGTCAGTCAGGGGCGGCCATTTAATTTATTGGTCAACAAAATTCTAAATAAAAACCTAAATAACGTAGGCGCAATAGAATGGGCCGTTGAAGAAGGAAATACAACACAAGAAGATACTCACAAAGGAATTGGATTGTATACCATTCGCCAATTTGTGAAACAAAATAGAGGCCGAATTCAAATTATGTCGGGCGATGGAGTATGGAAACAAGTGAAACACCGAACTTTTTCAAAATTGTACGAAAAAGAATTTCCAGGATCTGTTGTCTCCTTAGAATTCAACCTTCAGGAATAATCTTATTTCTTGTGATGGTTTAGTTTCGAGAAAATATCCCAAAGAACAATACCGCAACTTACCGATACATTAAAAGAGTGTTTTGTCCCAAACTGAGGGATCTCGATACAGCCTTCCGATTGGCTGACAATATTCTGCTGAACCCCTTTTACCTCATTTCCAAAAACCAAAGCATATTTCTTTGAAGTGTCTACTTTAAAATCCTCCAAAGAAGTGCTGTTTTCAGCTTGTTCAACCGAGTAAACGTCAAATCCATTACTTTTTAATTTCGCTGTCGCATCTTCAGTCTTGTCAAAATACTCCCAGTGAACAGAATCCTCAGCCCCTAAAGCCGTTTTGTGCAATTCCCGGTGAGGAGGAGTAGCAGTAATTCCACAAAGATAAACCGCTTCAACCAAAAGCGCATCCGATGTACGAAAAACAGAACCAATGTTGTTCAGGCTTCTTACATTATCCAATACGATTATAATAGGAGTCTTTTCAGACTCTTTAAACTCATCAATACTCTTTCGGTTTAATTCACTATTCTTTAGTTTTCTCATTGCTTAATTGGAATGTAAGAGGGTTTTGTTCGATTTGGATACAAAAATATAAAAAAAGGAATCCTTTTGAGATTCCTTTGATTTATTTTGTTGGTATTATTACCAATTAACAGGTTTACGGCGAACCGGCATAGTCATGCAACGTGCACCACCACCACCACGCGGTAATTCCGATCCCTCAAGGGTAATTACATATTTATCGTAATCCGAAAGTTCAACTTTATGACGAATAATGTCTTTAGCACGAAGAATCTCGAATCCATTTTTGTTCATCTCTTCCATGGTGTAAATATTTCGACCATAGCCAATAACTTTACCCGGACCTACAGCAAAAAAGTTAGCACCACTGTGCCATTGCTCTCTTTCCTGATTCCAAGGATCACCATTTCCACCACAATAAATTGGTTTCAAATCCATGCCTAGTTTTTTCAAGGCCTGAAGAAGATTGTTCTCATGTTTAATAGAAACAACTTTACCGTTTTCGATTGTGATATGAACCGTTTGGTATTTGTTCGGACGAATAATTAATGGTTCGTAAACCATACATTTATCAACATCCAAAAGCGTAAACACCATATCCAAATGAATGAACGATTCAGGATGACTAGGTAACTCTTGAATCAATAAATGGCGTTGTTTCTTTTCTTTCTGACAAAGTAACTGAGCCAAAATAAAGTCAATACCCTGAGTTGAAGTACGGGTTCCGTTACCAATAATCATGATGTCATCGCGGGCGATTAGTAAATCACCACCTTCAATCGTGCAATTTGGATCCATGGCAGGATTATCGATAGGATTAACCGTTTTGGTTTTAAAACCAGGAGTATAATCAAAAATCGCCTGCATAATTAAAGATTCCCTATCTCGAACCGAACTGGCCATTTTGCCAATAAGAACCTCATCCAAAACCGACATTGATGCATCTCTTGTAAAGAAAAAATTGTGCAATGGACGAATCGCATAACGTTCCTTACTCATAAATTTGGTCAGGTTATCTCTTTTTAAGGGCACCCCTTCAATTAGTAAAGAAGCCAGATCCATTGGGTTCTGTTCCAGCAAAAGATCTTTAATGCAGTGGGTATTCCCTTTCACACTAATTTGAGGTTCCATCGCACATATCTTGTCGATAATTACCTCTTTTATTTTATCGTCTGCAAGAACATTGGCCAATAAATCTTTAACCTGATAGGTTTCTGAAATTTCTGATAGAACACCAGTCAACTGTTTGTATTCATCCCTTGCAACCGATAAATTTAAAATATCACTGTAAAGGGCTCTTTCTGCATTTTCGGGAGTCATGTTTTCAACTTCCGAACCAGGAGTATGAAGGATTACACCTTCTAATTCTCCGATCTCCGATCTAACATTTAATTCGACAAATTTTGTCATACCTCTTTATTAAACTAGCATTTGTTAGTAATTGTTGGTATCCAGAAAATATATTTTCCGATTTGCAAATAAAGTGAAAATTTAGTGCATAGACAAAGGAATGAGTTAAGTAAATCCCAAATTACCCCCAAAGTGTCTGAAATAGTTAAAGTAATGACGAGTAGGAAGGATTCCTTTTTTCAAGTAGCGCAGCGGCCTATGTTAAGCACCGACGTTTTTAATTTTGTAATATCAACTCATTTAAATTATTTATTTTGGGCGTTCCCTAAATTCCCCTGCACTTTGTTTCGGGGAATTTAGGTCAGGCTTTTCGCTATTACTCCTCGCCATAACCTTCCGCTTCGCTTCAGATATGTCTGTGGGGTAGCCGCTTCAATCCTTAACGCAAGCATTTGCATGAAATACGGAGGGATAATTTCAATTACGTTTATTCCCAATTTAATATCCAGCAGCCTGTCCATCTTTTCTCGATTCCGAGGCACCAAAATATACCCCTCTTTCTTCATCGTAAAGAATGGCTTGGTAGCCACCATATCCGCCCATGTCATATTTTATTTTGTGTCCTTTTTCCATCAGCTCACGAATACTTTGATAAGATATTCCCGATTCCAAATTTACCCATCCACCATCTGTCATTTTCCCTCCGGTTGGTTGTGACGAACCATCATGGCGAATTCTTGCTGCGTCGCCAGCCTCTTGCAGATTCATTTTAAAATCAATTAAATTAACAACAATTTGAGCATGACCCTGGGGTTGCATGGCACCGCCCATTAATCCAAAACTGATAAAGGGCTTGCCATCTTTAGTAATAAAGGCTGGAATAATTGTGTGAAAAGGACGTTTACCAGGTTCGAATACATTGGCATGTCCTTCTTCCAAGCTAAATAATTCGCCTCTGTCCTGCAAAACAAAACCCAAACCATCAGGCGTCATTCCTGAACCCATGCCTCGGTAGTTGCTTTGTATTAAAGAAACCATGTTCCCCTCTTTATCAGCCACAGTCAGGTAAATGGTATTGCCTTGTTCCAGTTCACCGGCAGGATAGCTTTTCGCTGATTTGTTGGGATCAATTAAAGCTTTTCTTTCAAGTGCATATTCTTTCGAAATCAATTCTTTTAATGGGATTTTCGAAAAATCAGGATCGCAGTAGTACTTTGCTCTATCCTCGAAGGCAAGTTTTTTAGCTTCAATAAAAGTGTGCAGGTAATCACTGCTTCCAAAACCCATTTTTGCTATGTCATATTCTTCAAGAATATTTAGCATTTGAAGTGCGGCTGTGCCTTGTCCGTTGGGTGGTAGTTCCCAAACATCATAGCCTCGGTAATTTATTGATACCGGATCAACCCATTCCGATTTGTGTGCGGCCAAATCATCGTAAGAAAGAAAACCTCCTTGCTCTTTCATGTATTTTGCAATGGTTTTGGCAATATCACCTTTGTAGAATGCATCGCGACCGCCTTTGGCAATTTTCTCCAATGTATTTGCTAAAAAGGGGTTCTTGAAAATATCACCCTTTTGTGGCATTTTACCATTAGGCATATAAGTTTCGGCAAATCCTTTGTAATTTTTTAATCTGCTCGCGCTGGCATTCATGTAGTAGGCGATCAATTCGCTCACAGGAAAACCATTTCGGGCGTATTGAATGGCGGGAGATAGAATTTGTTCCATATCCATTTTTCCAAATCTATCGTGCATGGTAAACCATCCATCTACACAACCAGGAACAGATACGGGTAATGCTCCAAAGGATGGAATAGAGGTGAAATTATTTTTTTGGAAATATTCCAGACTGAGTGATTTGGGAGATCGGCCACTTCCGTTTAAACCATATAATTTTTTTGTTTTAGCATCCCACAGAATAACAAAAATATCACCGCCAATTCCGTTTCCTGTAGGTTCCATTAAACCCAGTGTGGCATTGGCAGCAATAGCCGCATCAATTGCATTTCCTCCGGCTTTTAGTATATCAAGTGCAACTTGAGTGGCTAACGGCTGACTCGTACAAGCCATCCCGTTTTGCGCAATAACTTCAGATCGGCTTGCAAAATTTAATCCGGTAACCCGGTCTTGAGAAAATATTGAAATCGCGAAGATTGATAGTAAGCAGAGAAGAAAAGACTTTTTCATTTTCTAGGGATTTTATGGATTAGTTATTGCTGAAGAATGTACTTAAAGATAGGAAAGATTATCTTTGAATAGGAATTATGGATATGGCAAAATGGTTTAAAATAGGCTTGGTGATTTTTTTTGCTTTTGCAGGCTCGGCATCAGCAGAGGAGTTGCGCAATATTCACTCAATTGCACAACAAGACACTGTAGTTTTTCTTGATAGCAATTTGCATGTTAATCTCGACGAGGTTAAAATTCTACGCTACAAAAAAAGGAGACGAAAGCATTACCAAAATACAAGGCAATACTGGCGCACAGTACGAAATATTCGGATCGTTTATCCATACGCCGAAGCGGCTACCAAAACCATTGAGAATTTGACTAAAGAATTGGAAGGAATCGAAAGCAAGAAGCTACGCCGTAAGCTGATCCGAAAAGAATACAATGGACTGATGAAAGATTACAAAAGGCCTCTAATGAAACTGAGAATTTCGCAAGGCAAATTGTTGATGAAATTAGTCGATCGGGAAACTGGAAATACCAGCTACAATCATTTAAAAGAATTAAAAGGATCGTTTACAGCAATATTCTGGCAATCGGTGGCTACTATATTTGGTTCATCGCTAAAAGCGGAATACGATCCTTTGGGCGACGATTGGATGATTGAGGAAATACTGGATCGGATGAAGAGTGGCGAATTGCCGCCTCCAGGGAAATTACCTATGAGGAGAATCAATTGATTATCAATTCTGTTTTTTTAAATACTCCTCCATCCTGCGATCAAACATCTGGTTTTTTTCTAAGTAATCAGCAAATTTAGCGCGACCAGATTCATTAATGAACTTTTTTAAGTCTTCAAAAGCCAGCTCTTTTTTTTCTTCGATATTCATTCTGTAGATATGCATGTATTGTTCAGCCTTTCTTTCCCAAGCATATTTTGTTAGGATAATTTTCTTGAATGGCAAACTCAGTATCAGACTTGTGAATAGCAAAAGCGAATTCGTAATTTCAGGAAAAAAAAGGATGGGTATTATCATTAGAAATATCGGTATCATGGCCGCAATGCAAAATACTCCAATTACCATATTGTTGTAGTATTCAGAAAAATGAACCAATTTCTTTTTTTGTGATGAATAGAAAATCAGCCAATTGATGAAGAGATTCAGAGCCATACTATACAAAAGTATGGCTGCTTCATTCGCAGAATTTATGGAGAAGAATATACCAGCAAATAGCACGAAATTTGAAATGATGAAAGGGTAGATGTGGTTTTCTGCTACATCTTTGGTGTTTCTGTTTTTCATAGAAGGAAATGTGATGTTGGCTAAAAGCTTGCAGCAATAAGCCAACATCTAATTTATAATGCCATAATCGTTTTAACTACATTGTCTGCACCATCACCAATTTGTGCAATAGTTGCATCAAGCATATAGCAAGGTGTTGTCACAATTTTATTCTCTTTGTCAAATACTATTTCACCATGAGTTGTGGCAACATGAGTTGCTCCCATTTTAGAAATTGCTTCAGCTGTTCCTTCATCGTGTCCAATAGTTACTTCAACCTCACCCAATACTTTTGCGATAAGGGCAGGAGCAATGCATAAGGCCCCGATTGGCTTTTTTGCTTTGTGCATTGCCTTTATGGCTGATTCAACATCAGGATTTACCTGACAGTCGGCACCTGAAAAAGCAAAAGAGCACAGGTTTTTTGCGACCCCAAATCCGCCGGGAAAAAGAATAGCATCAAACTCATCGGCCGAGAATTCTTTTAAATCTTTGATATTTCCTCGTGCAATACGAGCAGCTTCAACCAATACATTTCTTGTTTCAGGCATCTCTTTTCCTGTAATATGGTTAATTACATGATGTTGATTCACGTTTGGGGCAAAAATCTGATAGCTTCCTCCGTTTTTCGAAATAGAATATAAGGCTAAGGTTGCTTCATGAATTTCAGAACCGTCATAAACACCGGAACCGGCTAGAACAACTGCAAAATTTTTCTTTGAATTCATCTTGATATGCTTTATTTTACTGTGTAAGTTGTTTGTTTTAAATTACGAGTACCTGTTCTTTATATTCCATTTGTATAAATACAAATTAAAAGAATGAATACGAAACGTATATTTGTTGCAATAAAGATAAATAATACTGATCAAATTAATGATCTTTTTCGAAAAGTTGAATTTGATTTATTTGAAGAAAGTATAAAATGGGTCGATAAAAACGGACTTCATATTACGCTTCTTTTTCTGGGATCGACAGATGTGTCTGAAATTGTAAAGGTTAACAGCAAATTGAATAAGATTGGGAATCAATTTGCTCCTTTTCGGATGAATTTAAAATCTATGGGAGCTTTTCCCTCAATGGATCATCCCAGAATACTATGGATGGGAATTAATTCCGACTCGAGCTTATTTGACCTGCAAAAGATAATTTTGAATGATCTTCTTAAAAAAGGCACTATCGAGCATTCTAAGTATACACCTCATTTGACCATTGGTCGAATTAAAGGAGGGGTTAAGAATCCGGAAAAGGTAAAGGAATGTCTTCTGAAATTGAAAGATTGGCAGGATAGTGAGCTTCTAATTACTGAATTTGTTCTGATGGAGAGTGTTCTTACTCAACAAGGGCCAATTTATAAAGTTTTGGAAAATTTTAGTCTGAATAGATCGCGGGGGTCTTAGGTTGTGACCGCCTGATAGGGAGGTTTATATAGAGCTTATTGATATTTCCTTTGCTTAGGGTTTTTTAAATTAATGATTAAATGTAAATTTGGGCTACTTAAAAATATTCGAATATGATTACGATAGAAACATTTGTGTTTAATCACTGGCAGGAAAATACATACATATTACACGACGAAACCGGAGAAGCAGTATTGATTGACTGTGGTGTTTTCTTTGAAGACGAAGGGACTAAGTTGATCAATTTTGTGAAGAAGAAAGGAATAAAATTGGTAAAGCAATTGAATACTCATTTGCATATCGATCATGTGTTGGGGAATCAATTCATGAAGGATCAGTTTGGATTGCTTACTGAAGCTCATAAGGATGATGAGTTTTTATTGGCTGAAGCTCCTAATCACGCAGTTCGATTGGGATTGGAAAATGTGGTGGAACCACCTCCGGTTGGTAAGCTGATCAAGGAGGGAGACCTTATTAAATTTGGAAATTCGGAGTTGAAAGTTATTCATGTTCCCGGACATTCTCCCGGACATATCGTATTCTACAATGAGAAGCAGAAATTTTTAATTGCAGGGGATGTTTTGTTCCGTGAAAGTATTGGGCGAACAGACTTACCATACGGCAATTACGACCAATTGATTGAAGGAATCAAAACCAAACTGCTGGTTCTTGACGATGATGTTAGTGTTTATCCTGGTCATGGCCCGGCTACGTCTATTGGACATGAAAGATCTAAGAATTTGTTTTTAAAAGGGTTGAGTTAAAACCCCAAAATAATAGTTTGAAACTCCTTAGTTAATAAGGAGTTTTTTTGTATCCTTCTTAGGCGTATCATTTAGTTGTGAACATGATAAAAATCATGTTTGTATCATTCTATAAAACAATTTGTTAGGAAGAATTGTTGTTAGGGTGGAGGATGTTGAAAAACAGTGATGAAATTCAGTGTTTCACCTCTTAGTAAATTTAAATCTTTTACTACTTTTACAATCACAAGTATTTTATAAACACACCTAATTTAAACAACAATATGGCAACTGAAAAGTTTGTTTCCCGTCACATTGGACCTCGCAATGGCGATATTAAAACAATGTTGGAAACCGTTGGAGCTTCTTCTCTGGAAGCACTGATTGATGAAACAATCCCTTCAGGTATTCGTTTGGAAAAAACATTAGACCTTCCAAAAGCATTATCAGAATACGAGTATCTTTCGAAGATTAAAAGAATTGCTGCTAAGAATAAAGTATACCGAACCTTTATAGGTCAAGGCTATTACGATACAATTACTCCTGCTGCTATTCTGCGAAATGTATTGGAAAATCCAGGATGGTATACTCCTTATACACCTTATCAGGCAGAAGTATCGCAGGGTAGATTGGAAGCTTTATTGAATTTTCAGACAATGATTTTGGACTTAACCAAAATGGAATTGGCTAATAGTTCACTTTTAGATGAAGCGACCGCAGTGGGCGAGTCTATGTATATGATGCAAGCTCTTCGTTCTCGCGCGAAGAAAAAGGCTGGTGCCAATCAGTTTTTTGTAGACGAGAATGTATTTGCTCATACTTTAGATGTTTTAACTACACGTGCAATTCCTTTGGGAATAGACTTAGTTATTGGTGACTTCAATACATTTGAATTTAATGAGAATGTATTTGGTGCAATCGTTCAGTATCCTGCTTCAAACGGAAGTGTTGAAGATTATTCAGGTTTTGTTGAGCGTGCTCATCAGGCTGAAGCTTTGGTTTC
The DNA here is from genome assembly GCF_002356295.1 of Labilibaculum antarcticum. Taxonomy (NCBI): domain Bacteria; kingdom Pseudomonadati; phylum Bacteroidota; class Bacteroidia; order Marinilabiliales; family Marinifilaceae; genus Labilibaculum; species Labilibaculum antarcticum. Next base: position 3,017,919 of record NZ_AP018042.1, read on the forward strand.
AGTTTCTGCTGATTTAATGAGTTTGGTGCTGTTAACACCTCCAGGTGAATGGGGCGCTGACATTGTTGTTGGTACATCTCAACGTTTTGGTGTTCCAATGGGATATGGCGGACCTCATGCTGCATATATGGCTTGTCGCGATGCTTACAAAAGAAATATACCAGGACGTATTATTGGTGTAACCAAGGATGCTCAGGGGAATAATTCTTTGCGTTTGGCTTTACAAACTCGCGAGCAACATATAAAACGTGAAAAGGCGACTTCTAATATCTGTACTGCTCAGGCTTTACTGGCAACAATGGCTAGTTTCTATGGCGTGTATCATGGTCAGGAAGGTTTGAAGAGAATTGCTATGCACATTCATTCTGCTGCAGGTATTTTATCTGAAGGATTAAAATCCTTAGGTTATAATCAAACTGTTGAAAACTTCTTTGATACTTTACAAGTTGTGATTCCCGCTGGAGTTTCTGTTGAGGAAATCCGTAAGGCAGCTTTGGAAGCTGAATTCAATTTTAATTATATCAACGAAAGTTTGATTGGAATTTCAATTGACGAAAAAATTAGTGCCGATGAATTAAGTACTATTCTATGCATTTTCGCAAAAGCAGCAGGCAAAGCTGAAGTTGTTGTGGAGGAAATTGAAGATAAAATTTCATTCGATTCAAAATATACAAGAACAAGCGAATTTTTAACTTATGATGTATTTAAGCGTTACCGTTCCGAAACGGCTTTGATGCGTTACATTAAAAGCTTGGAGAAGAAAGATATTGGATTGAATACATCTATGATTTCTTTAGGTTCATGTACAATGAAGCTAAATGCGGCAGTTGAAATGTTGCCAATTAGCTGGCCGGAGATTGGTGGGATTCACCCATTTGTTCCTATTGATCAGGCTCTTGGTTATAAAGAAATTATTGAAGATCTGGAAAAATGGCTTTCGGTTATTACCGGATTTGCAGGATGTACTTTGCAGCCAAATTCAGGTGCTGCAGGTGAGTATACCGGATTAATGGTGATCCGCGAATATCATATTTCAAGAGGTGAAGGTCACCGAAATGTTGTTTTAATTCCATCGTCGGCTCACGGAACAAACCCAGCTTCGACAACTATGGCTGGAATGAATGTTGTGATCGTGAAATGCGATGAGAACGGGAATGTAGACTTTGCGGACTTAAAAGAGAAAGCAGAAAAGCATAAAGATGATTTGTGTGCTTATATGATCACATATCCATCTACACATGGTGTATTCGAGACAGGAATTAAAGAAATGATGAATCTGATTCACGAAAACGGCGGACAGGTTTACATGGATGGAGCGAATATGAATGCTCAGGTTGGCTTGACTAATCCGGGGACTATTGGCGCTGATGTTTGTCACTTGAATCTTCATAAGACATTTGCAATTCCTCATGGTGGGGGTGGACCTGGTGTTGGCCCAATTTGTGTGGCTGAACATTTGGTGCAATTTTTACCCTCTCACAAATTTGTGAAAACAGGTGGCGAAAATGCAATTACGGCTGTTGCTGCGGCTCCATTCGGGTCGGCAAGTGTATTGCCAATTACTTATGGATACATTGCCATGTTAGGTGCTGATGGATTGGAGGAAGTTACAAAGATGGCTATCTTGAATGCCAATTATTTAGCTTCGTCATTCGAGAAGTTAGGATTTAAAATCCTTTATAAAGGAGCAAATGGTCGTGTAGGTCATGAGATGATCTTTGATTGTCGTGAGTTTAATAAATCAGTAGGTATTACAGATACTGATATTGCTAAACGATTGATGGATTATGGTTTTCACGCCCCAACATTGTCGTTCCCTGTTCATGGAACATTAATGGTTGAGCCTACAGAAAGTGAGCCGTTGGAAGAAATGGATCGTTTTATTGAAGCATTGGCGAAAATCAATGAAGAAATGAAAGAGATCGAAGATGGCGTAGCCGATGTTTCTGATAATGTATTGAAAAATGCACCTCATACGCATATGGTATTAACTGCAGATGAGTGGAATCATACATACAGTCGTAAAAAAGCGGCTTATCCATTAGCTTGGGTAGCTGATAATAAATTTTGGCCTTCGATAGGCAGAGTAGATGATGCTTTTGGTGATCGGAATTTAATGTGTACATGTGCTCCATTGGAAGCGTATATGGAAGAACATATCAATGTTGACTAAGTAGTCAAAATAATATAAAAAGGTAAGAATCCGGTGAGTTAATTCTCATCGGATTTTTTTATATATAAGTGCAAACTTGTGGACGCAAAAAAGGAGGCTGCCCCGGCCTCCTTTTATTGTTCTATTACTAACCCTAAAATTTAACTATGAAAATAATGAATTGAATAAATTCACTAAATCTACCTTTTTTTACGTGAGAGTTGTGAAAAAGTTTTAGTTCTTAAGAGGTTAGATCCTCAATTTAGTTTGAGTAATTTTCATAAAAATGACTCTTTCCCTTTCATTACAAGTCTTTCCCTAGGATGAAAAAAAATGAAAAAAAAATGAAAAAAAAGATATTTCCCTCTTTATTTAACGAAATGTTGTAATCGTCAGAATTTCAATTGTTTAATGGAACTTAAAACAGGGGATTAAAATTCATCTTCGATCACCATACTCAGAATATCTTTTAAATCTTTATTCATTGCAGCAACTTGCTGGGGTATAAAACTAGTTGCAGTCATTCCAGGAACAGTATTCGCTTCCAAAATAAAAATCTCATCATTCCGAAGCATGTAATCAACTCGCACAATCCCTTTGCATTTTAAGACATCGTAAATCTCAGATGATAAATTCTTAAATTGAAGGGTTAATTCTTCCGAGATTCTTGCTGGAGTAATTTCTTCGGCCATCCTGGTTGGATCATACTTGGATTCGTAATCAAAGAATTCATTTTTAGGCACTATTTCCGTTATCGGGAAAATAATACTTTCCTTTTTTGTTTTAACGAGTCCGCAAGTGTATTCAAGGCCATCTATGAATTCTTCAATAATTACCTCTTTTCCTTCCATAAATGCTTTTTTAATCGCACCATCAAGATCTTTCACTTTTTTAACTTTCGAAATACCAAAACTAGATCCATCTGCATTTGGTTTCACAAAGCAAGGCATGCCTAGTTTTTCTTCAATTGCTTTGGTCGAATAGTTTTGTCCTCGTTTTAATAAAATGGATTTGGCTACACTGTAGCCAAATGATTTTAGATATGTATTACAGGCATGCTTATCAAAACTAAGCGCACTGCTAAAAACATCAGAAGTAGAGTGAGGAATATTTAATAAATTTAAATATCCCTGTAAAATTCCATTTTCGCCAGGAGTTCCATGAATTCCAATGTAAGCAAAATCAAACTTTACTTTTTTATTATCTACACTAAAACTAAAATCATTTAGATCGATTGGGTAATATCGATCTTCAATTTTAACATTCCAATCTGTTCCCTTTAGCATTACTAAAAAGGGAGTGTAATTCTCAGTATCTAAGCTTGAGAAAATTAGACTTGCAGTTTGAAGAGAGATCTCAAATTCAGCAGAATCTCCTCCGGTAATTACAGCGATTGTTCTTTTCATTGGGCATTATATAGTTTTAATCTTCTTCTCCTACTTCTAAGGGTCTGTTAGATGTGTAATCTCTCCATTTTTGGATGAGAGTCGCCATGTCTTCAGGGATTTCTGAATCGAATGAAACATACTCTTCAGTTACTGGATGAATGAAGCCTAATGTTTTAGCATGTAAGGCTTGTCTTGGGCAAATTTTGAAGCAATTCTGTACAAACTGTTTGTATTTGGTAAAGGTGGTTCCTTTTCTGATGTCATCTCCGCCATATTCAGCATCGTTGAACAGAGGATGACCGATGCTCTTAAAATGGACACGGATTTGATGAGTTCTTCCGGTTTCTAAGATACACTCCACTAAATTCACGTAACCAAGTCTCTCAAGAACTCTATAATGAGTTACGGCATGCTTTCCATATTCTCCATCAGGAAAAACATCCATTACTTTTCGGTTTTTTAGGTTTCTTCCAACGTGACCCGTAATTGTTCCTTCGTCCTCTTTAAGATCTCCCCACACTAGTGCGCGATATTTTCGATCACTGGTTTTGTTGAAAAACTGCAATCCTAATTTGGTTTTGGCATCTTCTGTTTTTGCAATAACAAGAATTCCTGAGGTGTTCTTATCAATACGGTGTACCAATCCCGGACGAGGATCCTTAGCATTAAACAGAGGTGAATTTTGCAAATGAAATGCCAATGCATTCACCATAGTACCGCTGTAGTGTCCGTACGAAGGATGTACAACCATTCCTGGTTCTTTGTTAACGATTAGGAAAGAATCATCTTCGTAAACAATATTTATTGGAATATCTTGGGCAATAATTTCAATTTCTCTAGGCGGATAACTCAGTACAATAGTGATTACATCCCCTGGTTTTACTTTGTAATTTCTTTTAACACACACATCATTTACGAAGATATTCCCATTGTTAGCCGCATCTTGAATTTTATTTCTAGATGAGTTAAACATTCTGGCAACAAGAAATTTGTCGATCCTTAGTGGTGTTTGTCCAGGATCAGCCTCGAAGCGAAAATGTTCGAATTGTTCTTGGTTTACATCCAATTCAGCGTCAATATTGATTTTATCTAAAGGCTCTTTTTCAGTCATTTTTTGAATTGTTTTTAGTAAAGCAGGTTGCTTAAACGTTGTTGTAGCAGAGAATCAGCAAGTTGAAGCTTTAACGAATCTTTTGTTAGCCAGATATCAATTTTGGACCCTGGAGGCATCTTTTGATTGTTAGTAAAGGATGGAGATTGCTTCCAGACCTTAGCTTGAATTGAATCAAAATGATTTCTAATGGATGCATCAAATTCTATTCTTCCCACATTCATAGTGGATAATATAATTTTTTCTTTTGCTTGAGAGTGTGTTTTCCCAATTAAATTTGGTGCAATCATTCCATCATTATCACCCTTTCCTAAAACTAAGTCAATGCTTGCTCCCTTGTCAATCATGCTTCCGGCCTGTATCGTATCTCCATTGTATTTGGGGTACAGCACAAGATTGAAAAATTGATTGTTGGCATATTCTAATTTTCCAATTTTAAATCCGTTGGTCATTAATAATTCATATGCTTGTCGGAATGAATTATCTACCACATTTGGAAATCGAACCTGCTCAGGATTACTGGCATTAATGGTCAAGAATAAATTTCTCTTTCTTTTAACAATAGCTCCTGCCAATGGTCTCTGGTCAAGAACCGTGCCCGGAGCAAAATCTGGATTGAATATGGAATCGTAGATGGAAAATACTAATTGTTCCGATTTAAGCTTGTCTCCAGCATCTTCAAGACTCATGCCGTATAAGTCAGGTACTTCCAATTTTTCCCCATGATGAGTATACCATCCTAAACTAATTAGAGTGATCCAAATTAAAACTATTGCTACTAAGAAAGCAATTCCTATTTGTATTAGAAATAGTTTACTCTTGAAGAATTCTACTGATTTCATCTTTATATTGGGCTTTAGTATTCTTTATAAACAACTATCTGCAAAAGAAAATATTGCTTTAATTTTCCTTTATCTTCATTCTACAAAAATAGCAGAGATTTTTTAGATTACAGATAAAAATGACTTAAAGCAGCACTAAATACTCGATTTGGGGTTAATCCATAAAAAAAGAGCTCCCTCGGAACTCCATCTTCATCAATATATAGAATAAATAATATTCTATAAAATACAAAAAAGTAAAGAATATAGAATCCTTTACTTTCTGTATATCATCAACTTAATTAAATTTAAGCCTTGTGTTTGTGTTCACTGGAAACTGACAGTTTTTTTCTGCCCTTAGCTCTTCTACGAGACAATACTGCTCTACCGTTTGCTGAAGCCATTCTCTCTCTGAATCCGTGCTTGTTTCTTCTTTTTCTATTTGAAGGTTGAAATGTTCTTTTCATCGCGAAAAATTTTTATCGAATAATGTTATTATATGCGTTGATTTCGGATTGCAAAAATAGGATTTTTTTTAGTCTAACAAAAAGATCAGCGCATTTTTTTTTACTAAATATCAAGATGTACTACTTTTTTGGTCTCAAAAAACTCTTCTTTGAAATAATCAGAACACTCGTAAAGGCTGATTCTACTTCCATACTCAGAGATTTCATCTTCAAAATCACCACCCTTTAAATAAATGATACCATTGGGTAAACTATTTTGATCTTTTGCCTTACTGTTTTTTTTAACCATGTCCACAAATTTAGGAAAAGCGGTAACAGCTCTACTTACAATAAAGTCAAATTTCTCTTTAACTTCCTGAGCTCTTATGTGTTCGGCATTTACGTTTCCTAACTCTAAGGCGCTGGCAACTTCCTTTACAACTTTTATCTTTTTTCCAATCGAGTCGATGCAATAAAAACTACATTTTGGAAATAAAATTGCAAGTGGAATTCCCGGAAATCCACCTCCAGTTCCAACATCCATTATCTTTGAACCGGGAGTAAATTGGATTACTTTAGCTATTGCTAACGAATATAAAACATGATGTTCGTATAAAGCATCCATATCTTTTCTGGAGATCACATTAATTTGTTCGTTCCAAAAAGTGTATAATTCTTTTAATCTGGAGAATTTTTGTTTCTGTTCTTCAGTTAAATCGGGAAAGTATTTTTCTATGATTTCCATGCCAATTCTAATTTTAAACCTGGCAAAGATAGGCTAATTTTTGAAGATGAAGATAAGAAAGCGATAAGGGAAACAGATCTTATTCCTTTTTCTTCTCAATCTTCACCTCTGAATCCTTAAGGGTATTGAAAAGCAATTCTCGAGCTCTAAATAATTGTGCTTTAACGGTTCCAATCGGTAAATTTAGTTCTTTAGCAATTTCCTCGTAGGAGAACTCTTCAAAATAGCGAAGTTCAATCAATCTTCGGTAGCGTTCCTTTAAACGACCTACCTCGGTGCGCATTATTTTTGCTTTTTGGTCTTTAATAAATTCTTGCTCTGGATTAAGAGTGTTGGATTCCAGAGGAATAGTCCGTTCATTATCATTGTCATCTCTTCCGTCAATGGAAATTGTATTTCCTTTCTTCTTTCTTAGGAAATCGATGCAGTTATTAGAGGCAATTTTAAATAACCAGGTACTAAATGCATATTTTGGTGAGTACTGTCTTATATTTCTGAATGCTTTTCCAAATGCTTCAAAAGTTAGATCTTCAGCATCATTTTTGTTGTTCACCATTTTTAGCAACATGAAAAAGATAGCGTCTTTGTATCTTTTGAAAAGCTCTTCGTATGCTTTTTGTGAACCATTAATGGCAGATAAAACAAGCCTGTAATCGTGTTGAGCTTTTTCCGAGAGGTTAGGATTTATTTCCATTGGTTGCTTTTACTAAAAATGAAATTTGCACATAAAAAATAGATCTTTGAAAATAGTACAAAAATGTCATATAAGTACGAAGATAAAAATAATTTTTCTTCCTTCAAATGACTAGTGCTTATTTTAAAGAGGCTTCCAATTAAAATTATTCTTGCTAAATAAATTATTGCAAGGAAAAAGTATAAGTGTGTGAAGAATAGAGCATAAACAATTGTAGCGAAAAAAAATAATTTGCTTACCGGTTCTAAATCAATAAGTAAGCGGATTTTTAAAGGCAGGTATTTTCTGCATTTATAATATTGTTGATTTATTTTAACCCATTGACTAAATGCGTTTTCCGATGAGAGGTAGATTTTTGCCTCAGGTTGGATGCAGACTGATGTTCCGGAAAGTTTGCTTAGTTGTAAAACCATTAAATGATCATGCCCGGCCTCGAAATGCGAATGTTTCACGAAACCTTTGTTGGCATAGAATTCGGATTTCTTGTATCCAAGATTATCTCCATTTCCTGAATGGGCTTTTCCTGAAGATGCGAAGCTTGCATTTTTAATGTTCTTGGAAAGCAAATCAAATTTAAAAAAATTATACAGGAAGCCTTTTTTGTTTTCAAAGTTAACGTAACCTATTTGTACTCCTTTGTCCCATGAATTTACAAATTCCTGTAACCACCTTTTACTTGAAGCTTTGCTCTGAATATTAGTGAAAACTATTTTTTCATTTTTAGCCGCTTTTATTCCGATACTAAGGGCTAGTTTTTTGTTGTGATGAAATTTGTCATCCAAAGGTATTTTTGTGGTTCGAAGATTAGGGTACTTTATTTGATGCTGTGCGATTATAGTTTCGGTGTCGTCTTCACTACCATCATTTACTACAATCAACTCAAAATTGGGATAGTCTTGTTCTAAAAATCCGGAAAGGTTCTCTTGTAAGTATTGCCCTTCGTTTTTTGCGCAAATAACTATTGAGACTGGTTCTGTTTTTTCACTGTAAATGTTTTTCTTTTCTTTTTTGAAAAATAAAATATAGTGTAGATGATATAATCCCTGTATGCAAAATGCTATAAAGAGAATAATTAAAATCGCCCATTGACTATTTGATGCGGGTAGAGTAATTATTGTTTCCAAATTTAGGTTTATTTATACTTCCCAAAAATACGAGAATCTTATTGATTAAAAAACTTAGTTATGCAGAATGATTGATGTCTGAAAAGTTCGCCGATTCATATTTTGAATGTTCCTGATATAGATATCAGCTCTTTACATTTGAATTGAATGAATGATTTCCGAATAGGATTAATTAGTATCTTTGCTGCCTGATTTTTTACAGATTGGAAGAGAAACCTGTTTGTAAATAAATAAAAATAGTTTGTATGGATTTTAAATTACTGAATACAGATCCTAAGTCTTCGGCTAGGACAGGAGAGTTGACTACTGATCATGGGAAAATTCAAACTCCCATTTTCATGCCGGTAGGGACACTTGGCTCTGTAAAAGGCGTACATCAAAGAGAATTAAGAGATGATATCAATGCCGAAATAATTTTGGGAAATACATATCATTTGTATTTACGCCCAGGTTTGGATGTGTTGGAAAAGGCAGGAGGCCTGCATAAGTTTAATGGTTGGGAACGCCCTATATTAACCGATAGTGGTGGGTTTCAGGTTTTTTCTCTTGCTGATAATAGAAAGTTATCTGAGGAAGGGGCAATGTTTCGTTCTCACATTGATGGGTCGAAGCATTTCTTTACACCAGAAAATGTAATGGATACTCAAAGAACGATTGGAGCCGATATTATTATGGCATTTGATGAATGTCCTCCGGGAACGTCAACTTACGAGTATGCGAAAAATTCACTGGAGCTTACTCAAAGATGGCTGGAACGTTGTGTGAAAAGATTTGATGAGACTGAGCCTAAGTATGGTTACTCACAAACTTTATTTCCGATAATACAAGGTTGTGTATATAACGATTTACGGGTTAAATCAGCAGAACATGCAGCATCTTTAGATCGGGACGGATACGCTATTGGTGGTTTGGCTGTTGGTGAGCCTGTGGAAGATATGTATTCGATGATTGAGGTTGTAAATAAGGTTTTACCTGAAGACAAACCGAGATATTTAATGGGGGTTGGTACTCCGGTTAATATATTGGAAGCTATTTCGAGAGGTGTAGATATGTTTGATTGTGTTATGCCTACCAGAAATGGTCGAAATGGCATGATGTTTACAAGTGAAGGAACTATCAATATTAAGAATAAGAAATGGCATGATGATTTTTCACCAATTGATCCTAATGGAACATCATATGTGGATCAGGCCTACTCAAAAGCTTACGTTCGTCATTTAGTTCATTCGGGTGAGCTGTTGGGTTCTCAAATTTGTAGTATTCACAATTTGGCATTTTATCTGTGGTTGGTGCGCGAAGCAAGAGAGCACATCATTGCAGGAACCTTCTCAACATGGAAAGAAATCATGGTTAAGAAATTAGCTGTTCGCTTATAACTGTTAAAAAATCTTACAATACAGCCAGCTCGATTGGTAATTGAAGAATAAGTTATACTTTTATCCTGGAATTTGTTATTCTGCAATTTTCGGGAAATAAGGAATTTAAAATTCAGGTTTTGAAGAAATTAGATTTATACATTATCCGAAAGTTTTTGGGAACTTTCTTTTTCGCTATTGTCTTAATAATAAGTATTTCAGTAGTTTTCGATTTTTCGGAACATATCGATGAATACATAGATAAAGAAGCTCCGCTAAGGGCAATTATTTTCGATTATTACCTAAATTTCATTCCATACTTCGCCAATCTTTTTAGTGCGTTGTTTACCTTTATTGCGGTAATTTACTTTACCTCTAAAATGGCTTATGATACTGAAGTAATTGCCATATTAAGTAGTGGAATTAGCTTTCAAAGGATGATGTATCCCTACTTTATTTCAGCGCTAATTATTGGAATCTTTTCATTTGTTTTAAGTAATTACATTATTCCTCCAGCCAATCAAAAAAGACTTGACTTTACAGCGACATATATTGATAAGCAATTTCGAAATAAAGAGCGAAATATTCATAGACAGATAAAACCTGGTGTTTTTATCTATATGATTAATTACGAGGTGTCAAGTAATACGGGGTACAAATTTGCGCTGGAGAAGTTTGAGGGAAAGGAATTGGTGTCTAAATTAACTTCCCGGTCGATTCGATGGAGTAAAGAGAAGAAAAAATGGACCATTAATGATTTCTTTATTCGCACAATAGATGGTGATAAAGAATCGTTTGAGACTGGAAGGACAAAGGATACGACTTTTAACTTTGGACCAGAAGAGTTTGGTTCGAAGAAAAATATTGTTGAGGCAATGAATTTACCTCAGTTGAATGCATATATTGATCAGCAATCGATGCGGGGTGATAGTAATATTGAAGCGTATAAAATTGAAAAATATAAAAGGATGGCAAATCCATTCTCGATTTTTATTCTTACGCTAATTGGTGTGTCATTGGCATCACGTAAGATTCGTGGAGGGATGGGACTGCATTTAGGGATTGGATTAGTGTTAAGTTTCTCTTTTATCCTTTTTATGCAGATATCCATTGTTTTCGCAACTAATGGCAGTATGAATGCATTGCTTGCCGTTTGGTTGCCTAATATTGTTTTTTCAATTATAGCGATGTATTTGTATAAAACTGCGCCAAAATAGAAAAATTACAAATAGTTTTTTCTGAATTGATTTGATTATCAGACGAAAGAGCTTATTTTATATGTGGCTAATTGTGGGGTGATATTGAATAGAATTTTTTTTTACCCTAAAAATTAGTAATGTTGTATCTTGGAGTTTCATGAGCTCATGAAACTCAATATATATATATGAAAGTATATATTTTCTAAACTAAATGTACAAAATATGTCATTGAAACGAAACATTCTTGATCTTAGAAAGAGAAAAGAAAAAGTGCTTCAAGGTGGCGGTGAAAAAGCCATTCAGAAGCAAGTTGCGATGGGGAAATTGACTGCCAGAGAAAGAGTAACGTCTATATTAGATGAAGATTCTTTTCATGAATACGATATGTTTGTTGAGCATGAGGCTCGCGACTTTGGTATGGAAAAGAAAGAACTCCATGGTGATGGAGTTATCATTGGAACCGGAACTATCTATGGTGAGCCCGTGTGTATTTTTGCACAGGATTTTACCGTTGCTGGGGGTTCTCTTGGTCTTATGCATGCACGTAAAATTACTAAAATCATGGATCATGCATTGAAGATGCGTGTACCGTTGATTGGTATTAATGATTCGGGAGGAGCCCGTATTCAGGAAGGTGTTAATTCACTGGCTGGATATGGAGAAATCTTTTTCCGAAACACATTAGCATCAGGTGTAATTCCTCAATTGTCAGTTATTCTTGGTCCTTGTGCTGGTGGAGCTGTTTATTCTCCTGCGCTTACCGATTATGTTTTTGTGGTTGAGAACATTTCTAAAATGTTCATTACCGGTCCTGAGGTGATAAAAACAGTTTTGGGTGAAGAAATTACCATGGAAGAATTGGGTGGAGCTAAAGTTCATAGTGAAATCACAGGTAATGCTCATTTCTATGCTCTAAGCGAATACGAATGCTTCGAACAAATTAAGAAGCTGCTTACCTTCATACCATGGAACAATACGAAAAAAGCGAAGGCATTTCCACCTAAACCACCAAAACCAGAATACAAAATTGAAGAAATTGTTCCTTCTGATCCTACTCAGCCATATGATATTCGTAACGTAATCAAATCTATTGTAGATGATTCGGATTTCTTTGAGAGTATGGAAAATTTTGCACGAAACATTGTAATTGGTTTCGGTAGAATGAATGGTGACACAGTAGGTTTTGTTGCGAATCAGCCATTAGTATTGGCAGGTGTATTGGATTGTGATTCATCAGATAAAGCTGCACGTTTTATTCGTTACTGTAATGCTTTTAACATTCCACTTGTTACCCTTGAGGATATGCCAGGTTATTTGCCAGGTGTTGATCAGGAGCATATGGGTGTTATTCGTCACGGTGCTAAAATTCTTTATGCATACAGTGAGGCAACAGTTCCTAAAATCACAGTTATTATCCGTAAAGCATACGGTGGAGGTTACATTGCGATGAATTCTCGCCATATGAAGGCCGATTTCATGTTTGCATGGCCAAATGCTGAAATTGCGGTTATGGGACCTGATGGAGCGGCTAACATTATCTTTAAAAAGGAGATCATGGCAGCAGAGGATCCTGAAGCTATGAGAAAAATAAAGGTGGCTGAGTACAGAAAGAAGTTTGCTAATCCTTATGTTGCGGCAGCTAAAGGTTATATCGATACTGTTATTGAACCACAGGAGACACGTAACATATTGTTGCACTCTATTGAGGTTTCTAGTAACAAAGTTGATTACAGACCTGCGAAGAAACACGGTATTCCTCCATTTTAAAAAGTATTCGATATGGGAAATTTAAAACAATTCAACGTTGACGGTACTATTTATACAACAGAATTAACTAAGAAGTTTGAGGAAAGAAAGCCTTGGGTTAGACCTAACCCTAAGCATATAAATTCATTCATTCCTGGTACAATTGTTGAAATATACGTTAAGGAAGGACAAGAAGTTAAAGAAGGTACAACGATTATGATTCTTGAAGCTATGAAGATGAAGAATCAGATTAAAATGCCTTTTGATGGTAAAATTGGTGCGATCCATGTTGTTGAAGGATCAAAGGTTCCCAACAGGTTATTAATGGTGGAAATCGAGTAATTTTTCCGATTTAAAATAAAATGAGCCTGTTCGTTACGAACAGGCTCATTCTGTTTTTAAGGCTTTTGGTATTACAGCTTGCCTTTCCAGCAAAAATAGTCACTCCATATTGCGGGACAGTTTGGTTCACCCTTAAAAATCCCGAATAAAGAAGATCCACTGCCCGACATGGATGCATAAATTGCACCTATGTCATACAGGTTATTTTTGATTTCTTCCAGTTCTGGATGATTGGGGAAGATGCTGTTTTCAAAATCATTAAATAGTAAGTCTTTCCAGTTTTCGAGGGGTTCTTTAATAAGTTCTTTTATTGATTTGTTGGGACGCGAAGGAATTATCTTTGAGTAAGCCTCGGGTGTACTAATGTGAATATTTGGTTTTACCAGCATAATGTGATATCCAGAAAGATCAATAAGTGCCTCGGAGAAAGCATCACCCTTTCCTTCTGCGAAAATGGGTTTGTTGGTAATAAAAAAAGGACAGTCGCTACCTAATTGTCCAGCCATATTTTTCATTGTATCCGATGAAAGCCCCAGTTTGTAATGATCGTTCAGCATTTTTATCATAAAGGCTGCATCCGAAGATCCACCTCCCAACCCAGCGCCAAACGGAATGTTTTTGTGCAAATGAATATTGGTTGAAGGGATGTTGTTGCTGGCACGAAGCAATTCAAATGCTTTGCAAACAATATTATCCTTGTCGTCAATATCAATTGGAATGCCTGATGAACTGAAAGTGTAATTTTTTTCATTGTTCGAATCCGTAATTTCCAAACCATCGGTAAGAGGAATTGGGTAAAATATGGTTTCGATGTTGTGAAATCCATCCGGTCTTTTCTCAACGATGTTTAATCCGATATTAATTTTAGCATTTGGGAAGCGAAGCACAAGTAATAAGTTTTATGATTGAAGGGTAAAAATACTCGATTTATAAGAGCAAAAAAAATCAATTTGTAGTATTTTTATTTTCTATCTTTGGCCTTGCGTTCTGTAATTTTTCTTTAGCTTTTTTTAAGGCTGGGTTAAATATGTAGAGTGTTGATTTTAAAGGGATAATGAATTATTACAATTTGATATTTTATGGCTGGGGCAAATAAATATAACAATCAACCGAAGAATAAAGTAGATCTTGATTACGGGAAAGTTCCTCCACAGGCTTTAGAGCTTGAGGAAGCTGTTTTGGGAGCATTAATGCTTGAAAAGGATGCAATGATTTCGGTAGGGGATATTTTAAATGTTGATTCATTCTATAAGGATGCTCACCAGAAAATATACAAAGCCATACTGTCTCTTTCAATTAATGAGGAGCCTGTTGATATTTTAACGGTAACTGAGGAGTTGAAACGTCAGGGGACGATAGATGATGTAGGTGGACCATTTTACATTACGCAGTTAACCAATAGAGTAGCTTCGGCAGCTCATATTGAATTCCATGCAAGAATTATCGCTCAAAAATTTATTCAGAGAGAATTAATTAGAGTTTCATCTGAAATTCAAACACAAGCTTTTGACGAAAGTGTTGATGTGGCTGATCTTTTAGATAGAGCTCAACAAGAGGTTTTTGAGATTGCTGAGGGAAATATTAAAAAAGAATCTTCTCATATTCGCCCTTTGGCCGATGAGGTAATCAATCAAATTCTTGAGGCGGGAAAACGTACCGATGGTTTGAGTGGTGTGCCTTCAGGATTTACTGCCTTGGATCGTATTACTTCCGGATGGCAAAAGTCCGATTTGGTGATTATTGCAGCTCGTCCTTCTATGGGGAAAACAGCATTTGTGTTGTCTATGGCTCGAAATATGGCCGTTGACCATAAAGCACCTATCGCTATCTTCTCACTCGAGATGGGTGCAGATCAATTGGTGAAACGTTTGATATCCAGTGAAACGGAATTAGGTTCTGAGAAGTTGAGAAGTGGACGTTTGGAGGATTTTGAATGGGAACAATTGCACGTGAAAATTAAAGATCTTGTTGAAGCGCCCATCTATGTTGATGATACGCCAGGTTTGTCTATTTATGAATTACGGTCAAAGTGCCGTAGATTAAAAGCAAAACATGATATAAGTTGTATCGTAATTGATTATTTGCAGCTGATGACAGCTGGTTCTGATATGCGCGGTAACCGTGAGCAGGAAGTAAGTTTAATATCGCGACAGCTAAAAATTATTGCAAAAGAATTAAATGTACCGGTAATTGCACTTTCTCAGCTGAATCGTGGAGTGGAGCAAAGAACTGGTGATGCTAAAAAACCAATGCTTTCCGATTTACGTGAATCTGGTGCGATTGAGCAGGATGCGGATATGGTGTTGTTTATTCACCGACCAGAGAGATATGGAATTACGGAAGATGCAGAAGGGAATTCTTTAATTGGTATTGCAGATATCATTATTGCAAAACATCGTAATGGTGCCGTAGGAGATATTCAGCTTCGTTTCCGTACTAATTTAGCTCGATTTACCGATTTAGAAGGTGAAGCAGCAAACCCATTCGCAACACCAGGTTTAGACGATGTGAAAACATTTAGTTCTAGCATGAATCAGGAACCTTCAGGTTTTGATGATTTTAATGCAGGCCTTGGCGGAGGAAATGATTTTAATGATGCTCCTCCTTTTTAATATATTCTAAAAATCTCTTACCAAATAGAATTCCTTATCTTGTTTTCATGATAGAAGATAAATTGTTCTTAAAATTATTTGCTCGAAAAATAGTTCTTCTGCTATTTCTTGTTTTGTCTGCCCATGTGTCTTTTTCAGCGAGTTTGTTGATTCAGATGGATGATACACAGAAGAACCATTTAAAGGCTTATGGAATTGCATTCTGGGCCTTGGAGGATAATTATGAGATTCATTGGTTGTTAAATTATCGGGGAGGGTCCTTTTTAGTTCCTTTCCATAAGGAAATTCAAGATGAGTGTCAGATTCGAGGTGTTAGTTTCTCCGTTTTAAGTGATGTCTCTGCCCAACAGATATTAAATGATATTTCGAGCGATGAAGTGAATATGGATGCGGTTAAACTTGAAAAAGTACCCTTAATTGCAGTTTATTCCCCAAAAGGAAAGAAACCTTGGGATGATGCGGTTACTATGGCACTTAGCTATGCCGAAATTCCTTATGACATTATTTATGATGATGAGGTGATGACAGGGAAATTGTCAAAATACGATTGGTTGCACTTGCATCATGAGGATTTTACCGGACAGTTTGGAAAATTCTATGCGTCTTACCGAAATATGAAATGGTATAAGGATGAGGTGCAATCAAATCTGGAGATGGCTAATCGCTATGGTTTTTCGAAGGTTTCAGATTTGAAAAAAGCAATATCTGTAAAAATAAGAAGCTTTGTTGAGGCGGGTGGTTTTTTGTTTGCTATGTGTTCTGCCACCGATACCTTCGATATTTCATTAGCTGCTGGGAAACACGATATTTGTGCTGCTGTATTTGATGGTGATCCAATGGAGCCGGATGCTCAGTCTCATCTGGATTATTCAAAAACTCTCGCCTTTCAAAATTTTTCGATTGAAACAAATCCGAATGTATATGAGTTTTCGGATATTGATGTGACCTTAACGAGAACGATAAGGCAGGATGAAGATTATTTCTCCTTGTTTGAGTTTTCAGCAAAATGGGATCCCGTGCCAACAATGTTGTGTCAGAACCATAAGAACCTAATAAAAGGGTTCATGGGACAAACAACGGCCTTTAAATTGGAGTTACTAAAGCCAAGTGTACTTGTAATGGGACAGAATAAGTCTGCCGGTGAAGCTCGGTATATTCATGGGAATTTGGGGAAAGGAACCTGGACCTTTTATGGGGGACACGACCCCGAAGATTACCAGCATTTAGTTGGAGATCCACCCACAGATCTTAATTTGAAAAAGAATTCGGCAGGTTATCGCTTAATTCTAAATAATGTTTTATTTCCTGCAGCAAAGAAGAAGAAGAGAAAAACGTAAAGAGAATCGAAAAGTCAAAAAGTCTGGAAGAGTCTTGAAAGGTCAAATGGTCCAAGATTCGAAAAGTCAAATGGTCCAAAATTCAATATGCTGTGTGCCTTTTTGGTTCTTGTGAAGTTCATCGTGCTAAGTTTCTACTTGCAAAACATCTGTGAATAATTCCACTCCAACCCGAATAAGGCAAAACTATTTTAATGATTTTTTCTCTGTGTAACTCCGTGTTGTCTGTGGTGAAACTTTTTTTCTTTATTTCCATTTCTTTGAAATAGTGGTTTTTTTTGAAAAATAGAGACAAAAAAAAAGGCTGCGTCCCCTAAACGCAGCCTTCGTATTTCAACATCGGTTAAATACCAGTTTCAATATATTATTAACCATTTGTAATCTATTAACCTTAGTAACTTCACTAACCCTTTAGAATTATTTATGAATGTCACAGTACAAAACCGGATGTTGGCAACAAAACAAGTTTGCATATCGGGTTTTGTTGTTTGCTACCACAAATGTAAAAGTTTTTTCTTATAATTACTCAGCTTTCATCTGTTTTTTGTTGCGAATTGTTAAAAAATATTAAAACCAGCTTACAGATTGCAATTAAAACATGTTGATTAGCATATTATAGGATGTTTTTTATTTCAAGCAAATTACTAATCTCAAATGTTGGCTCAACTTTGTGATTGGTTCTGTGAGGATTAAAATAGATTTGATCCATTTTCATTCTTTTGGCACCGGCAATATCTGTCGAAAGATCATCCCCAATCATTATGCTGTTTTTTGCTAAAGCACCAGCTTCAGAAAATGCATATTCAAATATTTGCGGAGTCGGTTTATTTGCACCTGCATCTTCCGAGGTAATAATCTTTGTGAAATAGCCGTCTAATTTTGAGTTTTTGAGTTTTTTGCCTTGAACCTCATTAAAACCATTTGTGATGATATGTAATTGGTAGCCTTTTTCTTTTAAATAGCCAAGGGTTTCATGTGTGTTTGGGAAAGTGACTGTTTGTAAGGGGCTTATTTCAATAAAATCACTTGCAATCTCTTTCGCTAAAGCCAAATCATCCTTTCCCGCTTCTTTCAGTGTCAGATAAAATCTTCGGTACATCAAATCTTCTTTTGAAAGCCTTTTTTGATAGTAAGCATTCCATAATTTTCCGTTGTGATATTCATATCGTGATTTAAAGAACAGAAAGCTGCCAAATGTTGATTGCAATTCGTAATCTCTAAAGAGTTGATGAAGACTAACTTCTGAGTTTTTATTGAAATCCCAAAGTGTTCGGTCGAGGTCGAAAAAAATATGTTTGTACTTTAAACTTGTCATGTAGTATGTGAGTTTTTTTATTATACAGAATAAAAGTAAATAAATGTGGTAGTTCTGCGTACTATTTTCTAGTTTTATATATATTAATATAATCAATATTGATTTATATGACTAGGTGTTTATTGCTGTTTTTATTGATGTTAGGGTTTTCTGGTATGGGAGTGTCTGCTAAAGATCTACCCTTGATTTCTATTAGTGTTGATAATGATAATATCTTAAAAGATGGAGGTGAAGCTATAGTTACTGTAAGCTTAAGTAAAAAAAGTAATGGTAATAATGCTATAGTAAGCTTGAGTTATGAGACGAACGGTACAGGATCAATGAATTATGATTTTGAAATCGAACCTGCTGTTTATTACAGGAAGTTTGATAATAATGAGACTAGTTTTTCTTTTAAAATTATTGGTGTTTATCAAGAATGGGGTTCCTCGAAAGTTGAGTTAAAAATAACTCTTTCTGGAATTGAGAATGCAACACCTTCAGGGCCAACATCATTATTGGTTGTAATTGCTGATGGTGCTGATGTTACGCCACCCGTTTTTCAAAATCCACAAGCAAATATTACGATCGATGCATTAGGAATCGAATGTGGAGAGATTGTAAATTACACCTCGCCTTCCGCGACAGATAATTTTTCTGCTTACACCGGAACTTTAACAGGTTTTTCCTATTTGGGAGAATTAGATTACCATACTTACTATTATTCCGACGGAATTGCATCTGCAACTGATGCAATGTTAGCGGCTGCGAATGTTGGAGGACATTTAGTAACTATTACCAGTCAGACTGAAAACGATTTTATTGATAATTTGGTTGGTGGAATTTGGATAGGGTTAAATGATGCGACAAATGAAGGAACATTTGCTTGGTCTAATGGAGAAGCTGTAAGCTATACCAATTGGAATGGTGCTGAACCTAATGATTATAGCACAGGAGAAGATTATACCGAAATGTATACTACTGGCCTGTGGAATGATTTACCCGTGGGATCTACTCGTAGATATGTTGTGGAGTTTGAAGGTGCTTTAGTGACTCAAACTGTTGGTTTGCCTTCTGGTTCTTTGTTTCCGGTAGGAACAACAACGAATACTTTTCTTGCAACCGATAATGCTGGGAATACTGCGACCCATAGTTTTACTGTAACTGTTGCAGATGTTACGCCGCCTAAAATTTCAGCTTTACTAGCAGACTATTACGATGGACTGAATTTTGATACCTTTCAAGAAACCATAGCTGTTGATGAATTGAATTATTATTGGGGCTCAGGAGCTCCTGAATCGACTCTGGTTGGAAGTGATTATTTCTCCATTCGATTTCAAGGAAGTGTTCAGGCTGTTGATGCAGGAACTTATACTTTTTATACGACCTCGGATGATGGAGTCCGCTTGTGGGTTGCCGGGTCACAGGTTGTTAATAATTGGACTGATCATGGGACTACAGTAAATTCAGGAGCGATATCTTTATTGGCAGGACAAGTGGTACCAATTATTTTAGAGTATTATGAACGCACAGGTGGTGCTGTTATAAAATTAGAAATGAGTGGGCCAGGACTTGCGCGGCAGTTTGTGAAGAGCGATGGTTCTGGAGCGTGTCAGGATGTAACGGTGGATGTTAGCGCAACAGGCTCTTATGATCTTACGGTAGATGAGGTGGATCCTAGCTATTCCGATGAATGTGGTATCGCTTCAAGAACGTTAAGTAAAACTAATTTTACATGTAATGATAGTGGAGATAATGCCGTGACTTTCACAGTAACTGATGTGAACGGGAATTCTACATTCTGCGATATTAATGTGAAAGTTGTGGGAACACCAGATAATTCTTTAACGGTTACAGACGATACGCAATGTGAAGGCGTGGATGCAAGTGTAACGATTCTGGCTAGCGAAACTGATGTTGTGTACTCCTTATTTAATGGGACAACACAAATTGGAAGTTCTGTTACAGGAGGTGTATCTACTCTCGTATTAACGATTCCCTCTTCAGTATTAAGCGTAGGCGATAATACAATTACTGTTCATGCAGCAAAGGGTGCTTGTGAATTAGATCTTCTGAACAAGGCTGTGATACATATTGATCCTATTCCTTTGCCAATTGGGATTTATTTTGAATAAAATAATTCGCAATTTCTTTTGCTAAAAGCAATTCATTTTTTCCTGCCTCTTTTAAGGTCAGGTAAAATCTTCGGCACATCAAATCTTCTTGTAAGCCTTTTCTGATAGTAAGCATTCCATAATTTGCCGTTATGATATTCGTATCGGGATTTAAAGAATAGGAAGCTACTAAATGTTGATTGCAATTGGTAATCTCGAAGAGTTGATGAAGACTAATCTCTGAGTTTTTATTGAAATCCCAAAGCGTGCGGTCTAGATTGAAGAAAATGTGTTCGTATTTTAAGTTTGTTATATTTTAAAAAAAAGTGTTTTTAGTTTTACAGAATAAAAGTAAACAAATGTGTTAGTTTTGCGTAATATGTCTTAGTCATTATCGATTTATTGTTTTTATTTTTTTTTACAAAGAGTAAATATTATGAAGAAGCCCCTAATCTTTGTTCTGTTATTTTTAACATTCTCAACTGTTTGTTTTGGACAATATACTTCCATTGATAGTTATTCTGGCAGCTGGACAGATTCTGGATCCTGGTTGTCATCTATGCCACCATTGAATGGTGTAAGTGGAAATACAAGTATTTATGGCGAAATAAATGCTGGTGCTAATTTAAAATATAATTCAGGGACGTTGACAGTTAGAGATACTCTAGTAGTTTACGGTGATCTTATCTTGGGGAATAATGCCGATTTGGTTTTAGGAAGTGGTGCTGTTTTAATTGTATTAGGTAGTGTTTCTGTTGCAAATAAGGTTGATATTGAAGCAGGTGGGACATTTATTGTTCAAGGGGATCTGGCATTTTTAGGGAGTAGTAAGAACGGTAGTTTTACAAGTGATCAGGATCCCGCGCAAGTATATGTTGGGGGTAGCGTGTCGTTGCCAAGCGGTAAAGATCCATTTACAAATTATCCTGTTTTGGAATGTAATACAGGAGATCATACTAATTCTGATTGTAATTATGGATATATAGAAGATCTTGAAGGAAAGAATATTGAAGAGTATTATCAAGAGGTTCTGTGCGGTGTTGGTATAGATCCGGGTAGTATTGGTAGTAATCAAACTGTTTGCATTGGGGATAATCCTTCAGAGATTGTTCAATTAACTGCAAGTACTGAGACTACCTATCAGTGGTTTTTGTCGATAGACAGTACTGATTCTGATGTGCCGAATTGGACTGAAATAAGTGGAGCTACTCAGTTAAATTATACTCCAGGTGTATTGTCACAAACGACTTCGTATTATCGACAAGTGCAAAAAGGGAATGGCTGTGTTGCAAATTCAAAAGCAGTAACGATTACAATTACACCAACTCCAAGCCCATTAGGGATTTTCTCCAAATAAGTACAAGCTTTCAATTATAACATAAAAATCGAAGCCTGGGGTAGTTTACTCCAGGCTTTTTTGTGATTTGTTTGCAAACAAAAACAAGCTTGACAAGTTGCTGACTTATACTGCCAGATGTATTCGTGTCCGTTCGTGGAGAATTATAGTATTACAATTCCGACAGCAGGATTTTCGATTGGAAATAATGTAATTAATTTCAAAGCAGTAAGTGGTTCATGTGAAGCAAATCTGACCAATTCTGCCACACTTGTAGTCAATCAAAACCCAACGGGCGTTGGGTTTTACCATGAGTAATTTGTAATGTTGAGTCAGATAAAAAGTATCAGACTATTTTAGGATGACTCTTTTTTTTGCATTTCCTGAAACTAATCTTTATTGGTAGTTGTAATTGATGAATGTAAGGCTGGCGTATTTTGTTTTATGATCTCTTATGAATCGTTGATGTGTAAAAATATTCATTTGACAAACAGTTTGATAATCCTGACATAACAAATGAATATGTTGACGGAATACTTGTGACTTGACATTTAAGTTGTAGTGCGTGTGTGCGACTTGTTGTTACCTTTGTTTGTACTGTTTAGTATAAGTAGTTGGTTGAATCACGCCTTATGTACTTTCAAATGAATATTCCGTTGGTAAAAGAAGAGGTTTTATTGTGTGTATCCTTGCACCCTTTTGTTAAATCTATTTTGTTACTGATAAATCATCTTAAATTCAAAAGCTTTTCCCGCATCACAAATTTCAGGGTTCGCTGTTCGTTTATTTTATGTACTACTATCAGTCAATGATTTGATGGCTCAAAAAGGAAAAAATACGGCCAAAGAGCCTAATTCATCTATAAATATTAATTATATTTCTACTGATGCTGGAGTTGAATCTTTATTTAATGTTCACTTTCAATTAACAAATTTAGGTATCGTACTATGGCAAATTATTTTTTTAAAAGTATCTTATTCATTGTATGTTTATTGTTTAGCTTTTCTTTGCTTGCAAGAGAAATTAAACTCGGAGTTGAGGAAGTTCACGAGACCAGTTTTACATCAGATGAAAATATAATAGTTAATGGTACTTTAATTGTATTAGGTGACCTTGTTATGGGTGAGAAGGAAAGTTTAACAATTAATGAGGGAGGTATCGTAATTGTTACAGGGAATTTATTAATAGGGAAGAATGTTAGTGTGTCAGCTCTTGGTTATTTAATTGCGGAGAGTTTTACTTCTCCCGATAAGTGGGGAGGAAAATTTAAGGAAGGTGCAATAAGTAAAGTATTCATAAACGAAGCTTATGGAGGTGATAAACAGCACATGCCTGTATTGCTTCCTGGAGGTCATTCTATAATTCCGGAATTAGAAGGTATTGATAAAGATGTTTGGGATTATTACCAGAAAGTAATTGGTGGTGTTACCGGGGGTACTATTGAGCTTGATGGCAGTTCGACTAGTTGTGCTGGGTCTTCTTTGCCTTCAATTGTAAATATGACTGTGGCTTGGCCTGCTGCTTTTAAGAAATATTCCTGGGAGTATTCTGTTGATAATAATAACTGGAACATTATTGAGGGCCAGGCTGATATTGAGTTAATATCCCTTGGTTTGGAACTAATGGATGGAGCTTATTATTTTAGAAGGAAAGTTTCAAAAAAGAATGATGAGGAAGATTATATGTACAGTAATTATGTGGAAGTTACTGTTGTTCCATTACCTGCTCCAATAGGAATTTTTTTCAAATAAGTACAAGCCTTCATTTTCTAACTTGTACTTTTCACAAGAAAAAGCTTTTCTTAATAACAATACAGGCCTGAGGTAATTTACCTTGGGCTTTTTTTTATGATCCGTTCGTAAAAAACAAACAAACTTGACATACTGCTAGCTTGTCCTGACATGTATTTTATGGCCGTTGGTGGATATTTTGATTATTTCATGTTTTGTGTTGAATATAATATAGCTGTTGTTATAATCTTTAAAAGGCTTTAATTCAGGCTTGTATGTGGATGGTGTTTTTCAATATGAAATTTCTGTTTCTCATTCCCTTTTTAAGCCGGATTGGAATTATTACTCAAAAATGATCAACCCTAATTAAACCCAAATACAATATGAGTATAGAAAGCAGCATTAGTATTGAAGTGGATGGTATAAAACGCGAAGCCCTTTAAGCAAATCTTGATGGATTCGAAAAAAGCAGAAAAGCTTTAGTGAATTTGCCAAAGCTATTTCGAAAAATCAAATCAGTTCTTTACTCCATTAAAAACTCTCTTTACTTTCCCTTTTTATAAGAAAAGTGACCAATCGAAAATAAAATTGCATTTTTATCAACTTTTTTTCTATTGTGGTGCAAGTGTATTTATTGATAAAGTGACTGTAATCTTACAGGAAGCCTAATGTTTTGTAGATAAAACATTTGCGGCCGGATGTGCTGATTGTTTCAGAATGATTAACTATTTGAGTTTAGAGAGGTGGCTTGTCATAATGCCTTAATCATCTAAAAATTAGCCAAATACTTTTAAACAATCACCATCCTAAAGCTTACATTGCGAAAAAATAGATTCCATTTTAATTAGAATAAGTGCCAATTGCACATTAAAATCATCCCCTTGACGAAACATCTACACCTAAAATTTTTCTTCCTATTCTTCTTTCTTTGTTCGCTGAGTGGTACTTTGTTGGGGCAGACAGCAAGTGTTTTACACCCAACCACTCCAACGAGTAATGATGGAAGTATTACTATAAATTGGCCTGCTAATGGGGTAAAGTATGTTAAGATTAATGGAATTCAGAAGGCTAATAATGTCTTGAATTTTAACGGACTGGATGAGGGTGATTATGTGTTAGAATATTGGCGGAAAAGTCGCTCCGATTGGAATAAGGCTGGAGATGAGACTGTTACTCTTGTAGCAGCCCCGTATTGTTTAGCTAAAGCGACCAATCAGTATGAGTATATAAGTAGAGTACAAGTAGGTAGTATTGATAAATTCAGTGGTTGGTCTGGTTATTCTGATTATACATCCCTGTTAACAGATGTTAATATAGGAGTAGGATATTCAATAACTATTACGAATGGGTATTATTGGTCTGGAGATCAATATGGAATTTGGGTTGATTGGAATCAGGATGGAGATTTCAATGATAAAGATGAAACTATTTCTGCCTCCAGTGGCTCTGCAGTATTTATTAGAACAATAACTCCTCCATCTGGTGCTACAATAGGTAGTACAAGAATGAGGATAAGAATTAATGATGGTGCTGTAGATGCTTGCGGAGATTCATTTTGGGGTGAAGTGGAAGACTATACTTTAAATATTGTCTCTCCAGATTCCGGATCAGATCCATGTACTCCAGCTGTTGGCGCAACAGCTATTTGGAATGAGAATTTCAATAGTTTGCCAATAAAAGGAGTTGCTACTTTTGATTATGGAGATCTTAAGAGAGATGAATATCCACTGTCTAAATCTGATTGGGGATTGGTTGGTAATAATCTATCTCCATATCAAATATCAGGTTCTTATGAAGGGGTGTGGTTGAGTGAGGCGATTCCAATTTCCAGTTATTCTGATATTAAAGTCTCTATGGATGTCGGTTCTTGGGCAATAAATGGGAATAGCTTAGAGGATACCGGTGTTCAGGCTGATTATGTCCGGGTTTATTATATAGTAGGTGGAGTGGAGTATCAATTTGATACTAGTTGGGAGTTTCTAGGTGATATTTCATTAGGTTCAAAATCGTGCACTACAGTCCCTGATGGGGGAATGTTACAAATTAGGGTGGTTTTAATGAATACCTTTACGGATGAGCTTCAGTATATCGACAATATTAAAGTTACGGGTGTGCGTAAACCGCCTGAAATTAGTAGTATTACTTCTAGTGCCTGCGAGAAATCAAATGCTGAAATTACAATTGAAGGAAATTATTTAGATGGCGCAACGGAAGTTACAGTTGGAGGTAAAGCAGCAACAATAAAATCGAATACCACAGACGAAATAATTGTAATTCTCCCGGATGACGCAACAACGGGTAAAATAACTGTCACTATAGGCGGAATATCTGTAACAAGTGACGGTGATCTTGTCATAAATCCTTTAGTTGGCGATGCTGGGATTATAGCAGGTGATGATGTTGTTTTAAAAGGGCAAACAAGTGTGAGTTATAAGGTTTCTTCAATTACTAATTCAGATAGCTACGAGTGGTCGTATTCAGGAACTGGAGAAACTATAAACAATAATGGTAACAATGAGATTACAATTGATTTTGCTGACGATGCTACCTCAGGAGACCTGACGGTTAGTGGAGTTAATTCATGTGGAAATGGTAATTCTTCTGCATTATCAATTACTGTAAACTCGGGAACAACTGCAGCTCCTGAAATTACAGCAAGAGGAGATCAGTCAATTTGTGCTGATGATAATAAGCAAATTTTTGTTGTTGAATCAATTATGGTTACGAGTGGAACTGCTTTGGTTTCAATGTCTGTGCAAATTTCAGGTGGCTATGTTTCAGGTGAAGATAAATTAGAGCTTTTTGCAGGTCCAGATCATATAGGTGATATAACTTCGAGTTGGGATGAAACTACAGGGATGCTTATATTAACCGGATCGGCTTCTACTACTGATGCTCAGTTTCAGAATGCAATAAAGTATGTTGAGTTTGTTAGTCTTACTAGTCCTCGCACAGAAGGTCCCCGGACTTTTTCAATAACCTTAGAGGATGCCAATTTTCTTCCTGAGTCGGGCCATTTTTATCAATTTGTTTCGGAGCTGGATATAACATGGACAGACGCACGTGATGAGGCAGAGAAAAAAACTTATTATGGCCTCAAGGGCTATCTGGCAACATTAACATCTGAGGAAGAAGCTGTTTTCGCAGGTGCTAAAATAACTGGCTCTGGAACCATTGGTGCTGGGTGGATTGGTGCTAGTGATGCAGATGGAGACGAAGATGGTGAATGGAGATGGGTTACTGGTCCAGAAGGAAAAAAGGATGGTGGTAAAGGACTTCATTTTTGGCAGGGGCGTTCATCTAAAAATGGAGGTGTTCCTGTTAATGGTGAATATTCGAGATGGAACACGAATACTTATAAGTCGGAGCCTAACAATAGTAGTGATGAATATTATGCTCACATTACCGATCCAACTCATACTGAGAATGTAGAATGGGGTTGGAATGATTTAGATAATAGAGGAGGAAGTGGTCAGTATCAGCCCAAAGGTTATATTGTTGAATATGGTGGGTTTACGACTGATCCAAAGCTTAGTATTTCTGCAAGTACTACGATAATGGTTGGAGATACTGAACTTCCGGTTATTGGCGGAATGCCAGCAGATATAATTATAACTAATTGCAATCAGGTGGTTAATTGGACAGAGCCAACTGCATTAGATAAATGTGGTGCAGTTACATTAACTAAAGATTATGATCCAGGAAAGGCGTTCCCTTTTGGCGAAACCGTGGTTACCTATACGGCTACGAATGGTGCTGGTCGTGTTCCTGCAAGTTTTAAGGTGACAGTTCAGGATGGCGGACAAGCTCCTCTACTTTGTTTTGAGGCCGAGAATTATGCATTTGAGGGAAGTGCGAGTCAATCCAGTTTGTATGGTAGTGGAATCGCTCCGCGTGCCGTAGATGGGAATATTAGTGGAGATTGGAGTGATAATTCGGTAACTCATACCCAAAATAATCTGCAAGAATGGTGGCAGGTTGACTTGGGTGCTCAAGAGAATGTGGATTATGTGAATATATATCGAAGAACAAATTGTTGTCCAGATCGTTTGCAGAATTTCTATGTGTTACTTTCAGATAATGATCTTCAAAGTGTTTCGCTTACTGATGCTTTACATGATCCGACAGTGGAGAGTTATTATGTGGTCGGTGATCCTAGCGATTTGAAACGGATTTTAACGTCAGGAAATACTTTTCGCTATGTGAAAATACAGCTAAGCGGCACTAATTACCTTTCATTGGCAGAAGTTGAGGTTATGGGCTGTACTTCTCAAACTAAGGCCAATATTAACATTTCTGCTGAATCTGGAAAATGTTCAGCTCAGGCCACATGGGATACGCCTTCTGCAATAGACAACTGTGGTACTGTAACCCTATCCTCTGATCACAATAGTGGAGATGATTTCCCTGTTGGAACAACAAAAGTTACTTATACGGCAACAGATGGCGCCAATGAGCTAACCTCCAGTTTTAATGTTATTGTAACTGATGATGAGGATCCTACAATTACCTGTCCTGGCAACCAAAATGCAAACTACACCAGTTCTTGTAATTATACTTTGCTCGATTATACGGATACTGGATTGGCAAGTGTGAGTGATAATTGCGATTCAGCTCCTGTTGTGACACAGAGTCCTGCTGCAGGAACTATTGTGGGTGTAAATACAACAATTACTTTAACAGCAACTGATGCCAGTAGTAATTCAAGTGACTGTTCGTTCGATGTTATCTTGTCTGATACAACAGATCCGGTAATACCAAAACTGGAAGACGTAACAGGTGAATGCTCAGCTACAGTAGTAGCGCCAACAACCGCAGATGCATGTGCCGGAACCATTACGGGAACAACATCAGATCCGTTGACTTATATCACTCAAGGTACCCATACAATTACTTGGAACTTTGACGATGGCAATGGAAATGATATTGATGTGACTCAAGATGTAGTTATTGCTGATGTCACAGATCCAACAATCATCTCTCCGGTTGATGTGACAGCATTTGCAGATGCAGGTTTGTGTACAGCAAGTTCGGTAGTATTAGGAATGCCAAAAGTCGCAGATAATTGTATGTTTGCAAGTGGCGAAGAAGGATCATTACCAACCGTGAATTTAGGTCTGGCAGGGGAATTTACAATTCTGTCAGAAACAGGCGTTACCAGTGTCTTTCAATCAAATATTACCGGAGATGTAGGTTCTGGTCCAATTGGAGGTACCTCAATTACCTTAGACTGTGCCGAAGTTGACGGAACAATATATTCAGTTGATGCTGCCGGCCCAAAACCATGTGCTGTAACCAATGCCAGCAGGTTAGCCAAAGCCGTAGCTGATATGGCAGCTGCCTATACTGATGCTGCCGGACGTGTTAACCCTGATTTTTATAATTTCAGCGCAGGAATAATTGGTGGCAAAACACTTACTCCTGGTCTTTACTCATTTACGACAGCAGTTACTATCCCAACAGATGTTACTATTGCGGGGGGGCCAAATGATATTTGGATATTCCAGATTGCTGGTACCCTTAATATGAGTTCAGCTGTAAAAATTATTTTAACAGGAGGTGCCCAGGCAAAAAATATCTTCTGGCAGACAGCCGGTGCAGTTACTTTAGGAACATACAGTCATTTTGAAGGAATCATTTTAGGGAAAACTAGTGTTGCTTTACAGACAGGCGCTTCAATCAATGGAAGATTTCTGTCTCAAACTGCAGTGACACTTGATCAGAACACAGTGAATTGTGCCAATGGAAGTGTCACAAGTGATGCGCCAGCAGTATTCCCAATCGGAATTACTACAGTAACCTGGACCGTGACAGACGCATCAGGAAATACAGCGACTTGTAAGCAAACAGTAACAGTAAGTGATAATGAAGCTCCAACAATAGCAGCACCAGTTGATGTTGCCGTAGATTCAGATTTGGATAATTGTACAGCGAGTTCAGTTATGCTGGGAACACCCGTAACGGATGATAATTGTGGCATTAAGTCTGTTAAGAATAATGCTCCAGTTACATTTCCGCTGGGAGAAACAATAGTGATTTGGACTGTAACGGATAATGTTGGTTTGAAAAATACGGCAACCCAGAAAGTGACTGTAACAGATAAGGTTGAACCAATAGCGATTTGTCAGAATATCACCGTACAACTAGATGCAACGTGTAATGTGACGATCGCAGCAACAGACATAGATAATGGATCAAGTGATAATTGTGGTATCACCAGCATGAGCTTGAGTAAAACAACTTTTAGTTGTTATAATGTAGGAGCAAACAAAGTTACATTGACTGTAAAAGACGCACATGGAAATACAGGTAATTGTGTAGCTCTTGTAACGATAGAAGATGAAATAAATCCAACAATCACATGTCCAGATGATGTAAAAGTATTTGTAGATGCAGGCTTGTGTACAGCAAGTTCTGTAGCATTAGGAACACCAATAATTGCAGATAATTGTGGCGAAGAAGAAGCATTGCCAACCGTAAATCTAGGTCTGGCAGGCGAATTTGCAATTCTGTCAAAAACAGGTATTACCAGTGTCTTTAAATCAACGATTACCGGAGATGTAGGTTCTGGTCCAATAACAGGTGCCGCAATGACCTTAAGCTGTCTCGAAGTTGCCGGAACAATATATTCTGTTGATGCTGCCGGACCGTCATGTGTTGTAACCGATGCCAGCAGGTTAGCCACGGCCGTAACTGATATGCAAACTGCTTATGCTGATGCTGCAGGACGTGTTGGTCCTGATTTTTTGGATTTAGGCGCCGGAAATATTGGTGGCAAAACACTTACACGTGGTCTTTACAAATTTACGACTGCAGTTACTATCCCAACAGATGTTACTATTGCGGGGGGGCCAAAGGATATTTGGATATTCCAGATTGCGAGTACACTTGATATGAGTGCAAATGTGCGAGTTACTTTAACAGGAGGTGCCCAGGCAAAAAATATCTTTTGGCAGACAGCCGGTGCTGTTACTTTAGGAGCAGCCAGCCATTTTGAAGGAATCATTATGGGGAAAACTAGTGCTACTTTACAGACAGGTGCTTCAATCAATGGGATGTTGCTGGCTCAAACTGCCGTTACTATGGGTCAGAGCACAGTGACAAATCCGGTAGTATTAGGAACACCAACAGCAGTAGATAATTGTACCATTGCAAGTATAAAAAATAATGGACCAGCTGTATTCCCAATCGGAACTACTGAGGTAACCTGGACGGTAACAGACGGATCAGGAAATACAGCGACTTGTACGCAAAATGTTACGGTAACAGATGATAGTAAGCCAATACTCACAGATTGCCCAACTAATATAACAGTTGGTGCATGTAATAATACTGTAAATTGGATAGCACCTACTGTTACCGATAATTGTACTTTTGAATTAATAAGTACCCATCAATCGGGAGATATTTTTACAGTTGGAACAACAACAACTGTTATTTATACTGCTACTGATAAGGCGGACAATATAGCTACTTGTAGTTTTGATATAACCGTAACCGATGATGAAAAACCAATTCTAGAAAATTTAAAATCAATGTCCATAACGCTTTGTGCTGATGAGGGTACAAAGGGGGATACACCTCAAACAGCGAAAGTTGACGATTTAAGCTTATCAGAAGATAAGTATTCCGATAATTGTTCATCTGATGCGAATATGACAATAGAATACAGAATCAGATTTAAGGCTGATGAGAGTTCCACTTATGTTGAAATAGTGTCTTTTGGTAGTGATCCTGATGATATTGGACCTATAACAACTAGTGACCCTAGTGGATATGCATTTCCGGTAGGGATTTCTCAGGTTACCTATAAAGTGATGAATGAAGCCGGAAAAAGTAAACGTAAATCATTTTGGGTAACAGTTAATCCAAAACCACACCCAATAGGAATTTTCTTCGACTAAGTACAAGCCTTCATTTTATAATTTGTATTTTTTACGAGCAAAAGCATTTATTAAGAACAATACAAGCCTTAGGTAGTTTACCTGAGGCTTTTTTTTATGATCCGTTCGTAAAAAACAAACAAACTTGACATACTGCTAGCTTGTCCTGACATGTATTTTATGGCTGTTGGTAGATGTTTTGATTATTTCATGTTTTGTGTTGAAGATAATATAGCTGTTGTTGCTATCTTTAAAAGGCTTTAATTCAGGCTTCTGTGTGGATCGGGTTTTTCAATATGAAATTTCTGTTTCTCATTCCCTTTTTAAGCCGGATTGGAATTATTACTCAAAAATGATCAACCCTACTAAAACACATATAATATGAGTATTGAAAATAGAATTAGTATTAAAGTAGATGGTGCAAAACGCGAAGCCATCGAAACAAATCTTAACGGATTAAAAACAGAATTAAGCACCTTGCTGATTGCTTTGTCGGCAGCTGAGAAAAAAGATTTGCCCAAAATAGGCGAGCATTACATGGATTTTGTAGATCGTGCCTTCGAAGGAGCCGAAAAAAATCCTGAATTGGTGCCTCCCTATTTAAAACTCGACGAAGTTAAGGTAGATATGGAAGCATGGAAACTGCTTCATGCTATTGAGCGTGATCTTGAGCGTTTGGTAAGTCTTTTAGGCGATACCGCTACGCTGAGTGGCAGCGAGTCTTACTCCTCAATGTTGAGTTTTTACAATTTTTTAAAGCAGGCTGCAAAAGATGGTGTGCCAAATGCAAAACCCCTTTACAATAGCTTGAAACACTATTTCCCGGGAACCGGAAATAAATCGAATGCAAATAAAACGGAAGAAGAATAGTTACTAACCAGGGGTGATGAATACAAAGAATGGTGAGAAAATTTATATTTTCTTGCCATTCTTTTTTTTGGCAAAGACTCTAGTTTTGGTGAAATCATCAAAGCTTTGATAAAATCAGCAAGTGGTTTGAAGAAAACATCAAAGCTTTCATAAATTTACCAAAGCTTTCGTAAAATCAGAAAAGGCTTTGATGAAATGAGTAAAGCTTTCAAAAAAATACCAAAGCTTTTGCTGAAATGAGTAAAGCTTTACTGAAAGGATCAAATTCTTTACGATTTAGTCAAAGCTTTCTAAATCTCTTGAGTTTTGCTCCCATTCAAAACTGTTTTCATAAAAAAAATAGATGCCTTCCTCAATTAACGATGAAAAGCTCTTTTTACTTTCCCGCCTTATAGATATATTCGCCATCCTAAAAATGAAATTGCAATTTTAATGGTTTTTCCCTGTTGTGTTGCAAGTATATTTATTGATCAAGGAAATATATTCTTAGATTAAGCTTAATTTATTGCTGATTAAGTGCTTGTGAGGGTGGGTGTGTGACTGTTTTAGAATGACTAACTGCTTTAGTTTAGAAGGTAAGGTCGTGGTAATCCGTTTTTAACTAAAAAATAGCCAAACCCTTTTTAACAATTCGCGTATAGATATTTATATTTCCGAAAAATAGAGGCCTTTTTAATTTGAATAAGTACTTGTTGTACATTAAAACCATACTCTTGACGAAACATTTACACCTAAAGTTCTTTTACCTACTTTTCATTCTTTGTTCGCTGAGTGGTTCACTCTTGGCAAAGGATGTTAAAATGAATAGTAAATCTCCTGTTACTGTAAGTACTGGAGATTATTTTTATGATGATGGTAAGAACAATGATTATAGCAAAAATAAGGACTACACACTAGTTTTAAAGTCTGCTGCAGGAACTGTGATTCGAGTTACTTTTGAGAGTTTTGATATTGAAAGTCAGACTGATTGCAACTATGATTGGTTAAAAGTTTTTGATGAAGATGGTACGACCATGAGTTCTCTAAGAGGAAAATATTGCGGATTAAGCAAACCTAGTCCTGTACTATCAACTGGGAGTGATTTGACATTTCAATTTCATTCAGATGGATCGGTTGAAAATTCAGGATGGAAAGCAGTAATTGAGGTTTTGGATCCAAATGTTTCAACTGTTCCAACTGTTGCTGATTGTTTAGGTGCGAAAACAATTTGTAATTCTTTTTATGATGAGCCATCTCCAGAAATAGAGGGGCAAGGTAATGTAACTAACGAACTTCCTACTGGTGATTGTATTCCTGATGAAAAAAATGGAATTTGGTATGCATTTTCACCGCAGAATGATATTGATGCTGAACTAAAATTTTCTATTACCCCAAGCAATAGTAAAGATGATTATGATTGGGTGATTTTTGATGTTACTGATGTTACATGTGAAGATTTATCTAGCATTGATATTTCTACCAGTGATGTGTTTATTAGTGGAAATACTTATGGTGCGAATAACAATAATGAGACTGGAGCAGACTCAGATCAGGGAAGTGGGAATTGTAATGGCCCGGGAACAAGTAATGGCCCAAAGTGGAATGCTGATATTCCTGTAAAGCCAAACCGAAATTATGTTTTGTATGTATCGAATTGGTCTGAAAGTAATAGAGGATATACAATTAACTTTAATGAGGGAGGAACAGCGATAATTTATGACGACGTACTGCCTGATTTAGATGGAGTTGTGCAGGCTTGTTATGGGGAAGATAAATTGAAGGTAGAGTTTTCAGAGATAATTCCTTGTGGAAGTCTTAATAAAAACGATATTACTGTTCAAATTGGAGGTGTGGCATATGGTGTTGCGGATATTTCTTCTTCGAATTGTGATTTAGGAGGTGTTGGCAGTAATAGTTATATTATTTTTTTAGATGAAATTATTGCTGACTCAGGGCTAGCAGAGATTAAGATAACGGCTGCAGGTATTATGGATATGTGCGGGAATGTGAATGATGAGGAAAGCACCTTGACTTTTACTGTATCTGAACTAACAGCATCGCTGTCAGTTGATAAAAATCCTGCTTGCGCCGATGATGATATTGTTATTACAGCTAATGCTAGTGGAGGAACGGGTGTTTATACATACGAGTTCTTCTTGAATAATACGCTACTTGTGAGCAATGCTCAGTATAGTATTACTGACAATCAATTGTCTTCAAAAGTATTTGTTGATGGAGATAAAGTTAAGGTGGAAGTATTAAATGAGAATGCTTGTTCTACTACCAGTATGGAAATAAATGTGGTAATTAGTTCTTTGCCAGCAGCGCCCACAGGGGCGGGAGCTCAATCTTTATGTAGTACTAGTACTAGTACTGTGGCTGATTTAAGTGCAATACCACCATCAGGAAGTACTGTTAATTGGTATCCTGCAGTTACAGGAGGAACTGTTTTAGCTAATACTGAAGTTTTGGTTAATGGAACAACTTACTATGCCGAATCAGAAAATATCGCAACGGGCTGTTTGAGTTCAAGTCGATTAGGTGTTGGTGTTGCTGCTTCAGAGCCTGTAATTAATATTGTTACCGCAGCAAATACAACTTGTGTAACATCTATCGATGGACAAATTGTGGTGAATGATATTACAATTGGTTCAGGAGCTGTTGAATATAGTATTGATGGCGCAAATTGGCAAGCCTCAAATATTTTTACTGGATTATCTGCAGGTAATTACGATGTGAAAATTAGAGCAAAAATAGGCGTAGGGTATTGTGAATCTGCCTCTAAATCAGTTTCCGTTGACAATCCTACTGCAATAACGATTAGTCAAAGCAATTTAATAGATGCAACTTGTTCTGCAAATACGGATGGAGAAATAAATATAAATGTGAGTGGTGGAGATCAAGTGATGTCGTTCGATGGGACTGATAGTTATATTGCCTTGGATTTGAATTACAATTCAACCACAGCAATTCCCGAAATGACTGTTGCAGCCTGGGTTAAAGTTGGTCCGGCTTCCGGAGGTGGAGGTTGGTCAATATTGGATTTTGACAGATCTGAATATTTCAATTTTACAATTGGCGGTATAAATGCTTCTGATGTTTATCATGTTTCATTCAATACTCGTTCCCCAAGTGGGAATATACACGATTTTAATTCGTTAAGTACGATAGGTGATGATCAATGGCATTTTGTTGTAGGCGTTTACGATGGTACTGATAAATATATTTACATTGATGGAGAATTAGATTCTTCTACTGCTAATCCTCATTCAGGGAGTGCTTTAGGTTCTTCGAATACTCGTTATGCATTTATTGGTACTGGTTCTGAAGCTTCTACTTTTGATGGTGCTAAAAATGGAGGTCGGATCTTTGATGGCAATATTGCTGATGTTTGGTACTTCGAGAGTTCAATAACTAGCACGGATGAATTAAAGGGTTTGAGTCAGGGAACAATCCCGGGAGGACACACAGCAAAAGGGCATTGGAGATTAAATGATATAAGTAATGGCTTTATTTCCAACCTGGTGAATTCAGATTCTTATGGGCAAGTGTTTGGTATGGATGCCTCAAATATTACTGCAGCGAACTTGTATACATTCTCATGTACAAAAGATGGAGCCTCTTTTAGCCTAGATGGAAATATTTCTGAAGAGGATAGCAATAATTATAAGTTAAGCAACTTAGCTGTTGGTGATTATGTGCTTACGGTAATTGATCATAAGGGATGTACTAAAAACACATTGTTTACCATTGAGAATGGAGACATAAGCCTGCCAGTAATCATTGGGCTAAATGATGTGAACATGTGTGCATTGGATGCATTAACACAGAAAGCAATTGTTTCAGGTATTGAATTGCCTGATGTAAATTATACCGACAATTGTGGTGGTGTTTTAACGGTTCAATATCAAATTAAAGCTAAGGATGATGCAGTGTTGGTTGATTTTGGAGATGATTCGGATGGTGATGCAAGTGGTTTTGAATTTCCTGAAGGTGTCAATACTGTTACTTATGAAGTGACTGATGCAGTTGGTCTGTCTTCCGAAATGAGCTTTAAAGTTACAATACAAAAAAAACCAAACCCAATAGGAATTTTTGGCGAATAAGTATTGCCAGGTTTGGAGGTATTGCATTTAGAAAATAATTGCATTTTATTTTATTACATGAAAAGAATAGTTAAATACTTGAAATGCAATTAATTGTTGATTAAGGCCGGAAAATGATGATTTTTAACTGTTCTGATAAGCTGTTTTGTAATCATTAAACAAAATATTTTTATTTTATTTAATAAAAAACTAAACACTTTTTAACAATTGCCGTATCAAAGAGTAGTTTTAAGAAAAATTTAGTTTATTTTACACCGGTGATTTTACTTGCACCCTTAATACACAACGCTTGAAGAGACTTTTACACTTCAAACTTCTTCTACTAATTGGCCTGAACATTCTGTTCGGGTATTCTGCGTTGGCACAAAGTATAATAGATACACCTCCCATAGAGCAGCATGTATGCTCCGAGGCTGAGATTATCTATTCCTTTTTTGGGTATGAAGGTTCAACCATAAAACGTTATGTGGATGGAACAGAGTTGACTCCGCCAATTGTGTTGAATACACCAGCCAACAATGTGCCGAGTTCTTCTCCTGTATATCAAAAGGGGAGTTTTACTCATACTTGGGATGCCACCTCATATCCTCCTAAATCAACTGCATATTTATTGCAGATAAAAGAGTTTTCGGCAAATTGCGAATCAGATTTAATAAGTTTGAATATTTATGTGCACCGCAAACCTTCAGTTAGCGCAACTGTGACTCCAATTTCTTGTAATGGATTAACCAATGGTAAGATATTAATAGGTAATACTACTCCACCTTTCGCACCACCGTTGACTCCATCTTCCAATTTTGATGTTATTCAGGAGTTTAGTTTGGATGGCAGTAATTATACGGAGGTTAGTGAGTTCAGCAATTTAGGACCGGATAATTATACATTGTATTACCGTTATACCTATGATGATAATGGTACTACAATGATTGTTAGTGAGAGTAGCGGGACGATTACAGGAATAGAAGTTACAGAACCAGCAGTAATCACATTGACAAGTGCAGGTGTGACCAGTCCTGTTAACTGTAACGGAGGTGATGCCACAGTAACTTTGGTAGCAACCGGAGGAAACGGAGCACTGTCTTATACATTTGCAGGAGTAACCAATACAAGTGGAGTATTCACTCATGCAGTTGGAACGAATTTATCTTACAGCATTACAGATGCCAATTCCTGTACCGCAGTAACAGGAACTTTAAATATTACAGAACCAGCAGTAATCAGTTTGACCAGTGCATCAGTAACCATTCCGGTTAGCTGTAAGGGCGGTGATGCAACAGTAACTTTGTTAGCAAGCGGAGGAAGCGGTGCATTGACTTATGCCTTTGATGGAGTTGACAATACAACAGGCGTATTCACTCATGTAGCTGGAACCAGTTTATCTTATAGCATTACAGATGCCAATTCTTGTACCGCAGTAACGGGTACTTTAGATATTACAGAACCAGCAGTAATCAGTTTGACCAGTGCAGGTGTAACCAGTCCTGTTAGCTGTAACGGTGGTGATGCAACAGTAACTTTGTTAGCAAGCGGAGGAATCGGTGCCTTGACTTATACTTTTGATGGAGTAAGCAATACAACAGGCGTATTCACTCATGCAGCTGGAACCAGTTTATCTTATAGCATTACAGATGCCAATTCTTGTACCGCAGTAACGGGTACTTTAGATATTACAGAACCAGCAGTAATCAGTTTGACCAGTGCAGGTGTAACCAGTCCTGTTAGCTGTAACGGTGGTGATGCAACAGTAACTTTGTTAGCAAGCGGAGGAATCGGTGCCTTGACTTATACTTTTGATGGAGTAAGCAATACAACAGGCGTATTCACTCATGCAGCTGGAACCAGTTTATCTTATAGCATTACAGATGCCAATTCTTGTACCGCAGTAACGGGTACTTTAGATATTACAGAACCAGCAGTAATCACATTGACAAGTGCAGGTGTAACCATTCCGGTTAGCTGTAACGGTGGTGATGCAACAGTAACTTTGTTAGCAAGCGGAGGAATCGGTGCCTTGACTTATACTTTTGATGGAGTAAGCAATACAACAGGCGTATTCACTCATGCAGCTGGAACCAGTTTATCTTATAGCATTACAGATGCCAATTCCTGTACCGCAGTAACGGGTAATTTAAATATTACAGAACCAGCAGTAATCAGTTTGACCAGTGCAGCAGTAACCATTCCGGTTAGCTGTAACGGTGGTGATGCAACAGTAACTTTGATAGCAAGCGGAGGAAGCGGTGCATTGACTTATGCCTTTGATGGAGTTGACAATACAACAGGCGTATTCACTCATGCAGCTGGAACCAGTTTATCTTATAGCATTACAGATGCCAATTCCTGTACCGCAGTAACCGGAACTTTAAATATTACAGAACCAGCAGTAATCAGTTTGACCAGTGCAGCAGTAACCATTCCGGTTAGCTGTAACGGCGGTGATGCAACAGTAACTTTGATAGCAACCGGAGGAAGTGGTGCATTGACTTATACCTTTGATGGAGTTGACAATACAACAGGCGTATTCACTCATGCAGCTGGAACGAATTTGTCTTACAGCATTACAGATGCCAATTCCTGTACCGCAGTAACCGGAACTTTAAATATTGCAGAACCTGAAGCAGTCACAATATTACTTGCCGAATCTTCATCAATTATTTGTAATGGATCTAATGCTCAAGTTACAATAACTGCAGCAGGAGGAGATGGGACTTACACTTATAGCAACGATGGATCTACATACCAAGCTTCTAATTTGTTTAGTTTACCAGCAGGAAATCACACCTTATATGTGAAAGATGGAAAAGGCTGTGTTGCTTTTGATGATATAATAATTGTTGAGCCTACTGCTATTATAACAAACTTGGTACTTAATGCATCAAATATTTGCTTTGGCGATGCTGGTGTCATTACTATTAAAGGTTACGAGACTGATGTTACTTACTCTTTATTTGAAGGAGCGAGTTCATTAGTATATGCATCAAGTGTTAGTGGTTCGGATCTCATTCTAACCATTGATGCTATCATTTTGAATACAGAGAATACATACAATATTTTAATCAAGGCAGAAAGAGGAGGGTGCACTTTGGATATGGATACGGGAGTATCAATAACCGTAGAGCATAAACCAAATCCTAGCGGGATAAATTTTTAAATAAACAAAACTTAAATATACTACTTATGAAAACGACGTTATTGAGATTTACAGGATTTATACTGTTGCTTTTTATTAGTTCTGTAGCTTTTGCTCAAGGACATACTAAAAATGTAGGGGATTCATATACTTATACTGTTACGGCCGATACTGGACCAGGAACAAATACCTATGAATGGACCATTGGAGGTACGGAGAATGATCAATGGGAAGTTACTTCCGGATCGTTAACGAGTACAAGTGTTACTATTTTATGGTTGAAACCTGGTACTTATAACGTGGAGTTTAAACAAGATCAGGAGCATGGGGGTGTTACATGTTCAACAATTAAGTCTGGTGATGTGATTGTTTCTAATAATTTCGATGCAACTATAGCAAATGGAACATCTGTTTGTGGAGGAACTACTGGAAGTACTAATTTTACATTTAGCGTGTCAAAATCTGGAGGTAATCCAAATTGGAGTTTTCATTATACAACAGATGGATTAGGTGTTGGAGATGAGGTTGCAGATGATATAAGTGTGGTAGGAGTAGATAGTTATAGTTTGGTGATACCGGTACTTAATGTTACAGATGGAACTGATAAAACATTTAATGTTGTACTAACTCTTATTAAAGATTCCGCTGGCAATGTAGATACTGATAATTCTAATGATGAAACAGCTACAGTAACTCTATATGGAGTGCCTAATACAGGTGGTATTAATTGGTAATAAATAACTAAGACGAATATAAAAATTAAATTACAATGAAAACTTTAGGAAAATTAATAATTGTGCTTGTTGGTTTGTTTGTTTCTGTTCAGGCAATGGCTCAGAGTGGGACAAATCCTTATGAAGGATCGACACATACCTACACTATAGACAAAGGGATGACAAATTCCGATTTAGCTTGGAGTGTTACGAATGGTGCAGCTGGAGATTTTGACTTTATTGATGGATCAGGAAGTGTTACGACAGCTCCTCAGACAGGTACATCGGTAAATATTCGATGGAATGTAGCAAAGGCTACAGCATATAATTTACAGGTTACTGAAACTCGTAATGCAGCTTCGGGATTTACAGGTTGTCCTGTAACTCGTCAAATTCCAGTTACAGTTATTGCAAATGCTTTTGATGTATATGCGGATGTAATTACAGCTACTGAAGCTTGTGCAAGCGTAACCAATCCAGTAGTTGATAACGATACAGCAGGAGATGGTACAGATCTTGGGAATAATTCTGATGATGTATTTGGCCTGACAAGTAGAGAGTTCTTAGTAACAGCTGTTGGCGCAACAGGTGACTGGGATTTCACATACACATTGACACATAAGAGTGCTGGTGTTGATGAGAGTATTGGTGATTTGGCTGTGAAAATTGGAACTACAGATATATCTGCCACTGGACAAACTGTAAGTGTAGGTTCTGGTATAACAACAAATACAATTACCGTTTCTTATACTACAAATGCTGATAGACAAGATGGAGATTTTGATTTTGTGTTGACAATTACAGGAGCTACAGATTCTTTAGGT
Source organism: Labilibaculum antarcticum (assembly GCF_002356295.1). Classification (NCBI taxonomy): domain Bacteria; kingdom Pseudomonadati; phylum Bacteroidota; class Bacteroidia; order Marinilabiliales; family Marinifilaceae; genus Labilibaculum; species Labilibaculum antarcticum. The sequence goes on from NZ_AP018042.1 coordinate 3,058,970, forward strand.
ACTTCTGATGGTGATGTAACAGTAGGTAAGACTAACGGTGCAACATATACTGTTTATGCAGTTCCTGCAACTACAGGCATAACAACGGACTAATAATATTTTGGTTAAGGGATTTATCAATCCCTTAACCATCACTAAAATTCAAAACTATGAAAGCTACAAAGATTTTCATCTTAGCTTGTTTACTTATGATTGGAGGACAGGCTTTCTCACAAAATGGTACAAATCCATTTGTAAATTCAACACACACTTATACAGTTACTCCTGGAGATGCTGGAAATACTCTTGTTTGGTCTGTTTTAATTGCTGATGGTCTAACAGCTGCTGATGCTGGTGATTTTGATATAGTCACTAATGGCAATGCTACTGTTGATATCAAATGGAATAAAGCTAACGATGCTACTATTGTTAACTATGTTGTGCAATTATCTGAAGAATCTGCAAATGGTTGTTTCACTTTACGTCAGTTTCCTGTAACAGTTCAAGCTAATACTTTCTATTTAGCTGCAAGTGAAGATGGGAATGAGTGTCACGATGAAGATGGGAATATAATAGCTTTAGGAGCTTCTTTAGCTACAACTGTTGATTTTACTGTAACCATAGATAATGCGACCTTCCTTTTAAATCTTACAACATGGGAATTTGATTTAGCTTTTGGTTTAGTAGGAACTTATTCTATTAATGAAGTGAAAGTAGGCGGAAATATTGTAACCGCTCCATATAATAGTATTTCTATTGATGGTGGTGTTGAAAATGTAACTGTATCTGTAAAAGTAACAGGTAATGTTCAAACTGCAGAAACAGTGACAATGACAGTGTCGAATGGTAAAGCGATAAAAGGTACCACTGTAAATCTAGATAATGATAGTGGTGATAGAGTTCAAGCTTTAACCATTAATGCATTACCAGGTACTACGGAAATTACAACTGATTAATAATAAATCCTAAAAAATAACATCATGAAAAAAATTAGAAATTTATGTATTGTACTTATAGCTCTTATTGGGCTATCTAGTACCGTTTATGCACAAGGGACTGGAACTGCTCCTTATGTTGGTTCAAATCATCCTTATTCTGTCAGTAATGATACTGACAATACTTATGAATGGTTTGTTACTGCAAACTTTGGAGATCTTGTAGGTAATGTATCTGCAGATGTAGCTACTCTTTCAGCAACTACAGGGAGCTCAATTGATATTACTTGGGGTACTGCATTGGTTGGAACAACTTATTTTGTACACGTTATAGAAACGTCTACTATTACAACTTGTTCAAATCATAAGGTGATGGCCGTAACTCCTATTAATGGATTTAGTCTTGCTATTGCAGCTGTTTCTTCTGGCGATGTTATATTAACTGGCGATGATCTTAAAGATTGTGCTCCAAATGCTATTGTTTCTGGTTATACAGTAGGTACTCAGACTTTTGATTACAACTATGGTGTAAATACTTTTTATTATAAAATTACAGCATCGGGTATTGGAACTAACGGTTGGAGTCCTCAGTTGACTATTGCTGCAACTGATACAGATTCTGATGTAGATAAAACTACTGATACTAAAGTGACTTACACAGCTGAGTGGGCAACTTCAATTGGTGGTACTTATACTGGTGGTTTAACTGTTGATGGTCTTATGAATGACATTACTGTTGATCCTAGTAATCCTTCTATTTGGGTCAAATTAACTGTTGATAATGCTGAAGGACTAGCTGATAATCAAATCTTAATTACATTATTAGACGATGCTAATACATCAGTAGATGAGTTTGGTAATGCGGTTAATATAATTACTGGTACTAATGATGTGAGTACTCAAACTGTTAATGCTAGACCTACAGTAACTGGTATCACAACAGACTAATTTCAATTAATAGTTAAATAAGAACTATTTGAAAACTCAAATACATAAAGGGATTTTATTCATGATTTTCATGATCCTAGCCGTGGCAAATGCCACGGCTCAGGATACTTTTATGCTATTTGAAAAAGCCTCTCACGTATATACTGTCATTGAAACAGATGGTAATATTTATAGCTGGTCGGTATTTGAAATGTCCGATTTGAATAATGAAATATTAGATACTGATATCGTTGAATTCATTAGTGGAAAAGATACATATCAGACTGAAATAAGGTGGAAACAAGCAGGAGAGTACGTGCTTGTTATAGAAGAGGTTGGCTCATGCCAAAATTTAAAAGCCAATAGGGTTATTGTCGTATCTACTGCCACAATAGCCTTTAAAGATTTAACATCAGACGATTGTGCTGACTTAGATCCACAATTTGCTACAGAACTGGTAGCCATATACGATTCAGGTACCGAGTTGCCCGAATCACAATATCCGATTACAGTGATCTATCGTTTAGATGATGCTGTTGATCGAACTGCAATTGTAAATGCAGATAAAATGCTCCAAGTAGAGGGCGTTGAAGAAAATGTAATTACGGAAACAATCAATCATATAACCATAATAAGTGCAACCAATAAGTACGGAGGTACGTTAAAAGTGGTAACTGATCAAGAAGTTCATACTAGAACAATATTTGCTTTACCAGCAAAACCTATTATAACAATAATAAACTAAAAAAACTACATATGAAAAATTTACAACGACTCTTTTTGCTTGCTATTTTTAGCTTTTGCATTCTTGGAAATACGTTTGCTCAATTAACTCCTGATGTGAATCAACCAGGAGTTGTTATTGGTGCAATTCATCAATATGATGTTGACGAGCATGCAGGGAGTACTTATACTTGGTCTGTAGTTGATGTAGACGATAATGCTATTCTTGCATCAGCAACTACTTATCAATTTACTGATGAATCGATTGCTTTTAGCAGAACTATAAAATGGAATATGGATGGTACTTATTATTTAAAAGCCATAGAAACCATAACAGCAACCTCTTGTAGTAACTTTTTTGTTATTCAAGTTGATGTTATTGGAGATTCTTATTCTGTACAATTCGTGTCTACAGTAACTCCTTCTTCAAATAGTATTTATTGTGCTGATGATACTGCATTAGGCTCTCCTGAAATCACCTTAGATGTTAAATTAGGTGCTACGCTACCTGCGGATACATATTATCCAATGAACGTATTTTACTCTTTAGATGGTGGAACTACTGAATTGAGTGCTTCAATTTCTAATACAAATATGTTTAATTTAGGTGCAGTTGATATAGGATCGGACAAAACGGCTCCTAATACAACAGCAGTTACTGTTACATTGTTAAGGATTGTTGATAAAAATGGAGTGATTTTTACACCAGTTGCTGTTGATAAGGAATTTGGTATTACAATTAATCCAATTCCAGGAAAACCAACAATTACAATTTTATAGTATAATAAGATTTAAACTATGAAAAGAATACTCACATTACTAATAATCACCATCGGATTTGTTGGGCTTGCAAAAGCCCAACAGACCCAATCGGTTACCTATGGGGTTTCTAAATCGTATACGGCTAATCCTGCAGCCGGGACTACTGTTGACCACTATGTGTGGCAATTGGTCGATGCTTCAGATGTTTCAGTAAGAGATTTGTCTACCGAAACAGGTGCCACGGTGAGTATTACTTGGGATCTGACGATAGGGACAACTTATCGATTAAAATCTCAGGTTGTTGATGATAATAATTGTAGCAGTGCATTTGTTTATGTCGATGTAACGATTGCTGGAGATGCCTCAATGATGTTTGCAACTGCAACTGATAATATTGAAGACTGTTCTCCTCTTTTGGGAGATACTCCAACACCAAGAAATTTCGAAGTAGTTATTACAGGTGGTGTAGCACCATTTGATATTACCTACAAGTTGACCGATAAAGATGGTGTTGAGTCTACATTAATAGAGACATTTGGTACTGCAGGTGATCCAACTCCTTTAACAGGCATTCTCTCAATTTCTGATTTTGAGAATACGACTGGAGCGAATCAAAGCATAAGTATTGAATTGATTAGTGGAGTAACTGCTGATGGTTCTGCAGTAACTGTTGATTCTGATGTGACTAATAACAATAGAAGTGTGACCATTTACTCAAAACCTGTTATCACCAATCTTACTTTGAACTAAGCTAAATTTTAAAATAGATGTTGAGAACCTTACTACATAAAACACTGCTTACTGCAATGGCCATCCTTTTGGGAGGATGGGCTGTTGTGGCACAGCAGTATGTGGTTAAGGGAACAACACTTAATTTTAAGGTGGATGAAGTTACCGGTTATGAATATCATTGGTCAGTAACGCATACAACAAGTGGTGCGGTAGCTTATCTAACGTCAAAAACATTTGAGTCCGGCGATTACGTATTCGATAATGAAGGTGATTATCAAGTAAAAGTATATCCAGAGGATTTAGGAACACATTGTTTTGGTGATCCTTTAACTACGATGGTTATTGTTGATGGCGCAGCTCCAACAGCTGAGTTCGACGATTTGGAAGTTCCCTATGTTTGTTCTGCAAATAATGGCGGAGATGCAAATGGGAAGGTGAGTTTAACAGTTAATTATACTGGTCCTAAACCATGGACATTTAAAATTTCAGTGGATCGTGCACCTGCGGTTATGCCAGTAGGAGCAGAAGAATTATATACCAATACTTTTGAGTTTGAATTGGAAATTCCGAATACAAGTGGTAAAAGACATCGAGCAGAGATCTTATTGGTTGAAGCGAAGACTTTATCAGGAATAGGAGTAACCGAAGACCTTGCCAATCAAACTTTGGAGGTTGATGTAATGGCCTTGCCAAATACTGTTTTTGGAGATTACGAACCTGTAATTCAGGCAGGAACATTTCAATCTTACACTGCAAGCATTGAGAAAAATGAAAATTACAAACTTTTCATTCCTGATGGAGCATCAGTTTTAAATGAAAAAACAAAGAAACTAAGCGATAAGTACCATAGTGAATTAAGTTTTGATGTTCAATGGGGAAATACGCCGGGAGATTATCAAATAAAATTAATAGAACGTACTGCTTTTGATTGTGCAGGAGATACGATTTATGCAGATGTTACGGTAGTTGAATCTTTCGTAGTTAGTTTGGGTGGTGATATTAGTATCTGTCAAGGAGAGAGTGCAACTCTAAGTCCGACTATCGACTTTGATGGGACTTATACTTACCTATGGTCAGATGGATCAAACGGCTCTTCATTATCCGTAACTGAGACAGGAACGTATTCTGTTACAGCAACTGATTCCGGTACTGGTAAATCATCATCGTCAACAGCGAATGTAACTGTATTAACAGCTCCGATTGTTGATTTGGGAGCCGATTATGAATTGGCCGATGCAGAAACGAAAGTATTGGATGCAGGTAATCCTGGTTTAAGCTATTCTTGGTCTACTGGGGAGATTGGCCAGACAATAAGCGTGAATACTAGCAATACCTACAGTGTTGATGTGACTAATGAAAATGGCTGTGTAGGAACAGATGAAATTATTATAAGCAGCACAAGTGATGTATTTGCCATTAATTTAGGCGAAGACAAAGATATTTGTGATGGTGAAGAGTTGATCTTGAATCCAAATCCAAGTATATCACAGAAATATGCTTACTTATGGTCCAATGGCGCAGGAACATCCACTTTAGCTGTAACTAAATCGGGTACATATTCGGTAACTGTAAGAGATGCTGCCGGTAATGAAAAATCAGATGAGATTGAAGTAATTGTGCATGCCTTACCAATTGTTGATTTAGGGGATGACATTACATTGTTCGATGGAGAAACTACGACTTTAGATGCAGGTAATCCCGGTGCGGCTTACGATTGGAGTACTTTAGAAACGACACAAAAAATTACGGTAAGTGAGGAAAACGTTTATTCTGTTCAGGTGACTGATGTGAGTGGATGTAAAGGGGCTGGAGATGTTAGTGTTTTCACCCGTCAGTTTACTGTTGATTTAGGTGCTGATCCAGCTCCAATTTGTATGGGGGAAATTATCGACGATTTGACTCCAACAATTAAGGGAACAATCAGTGCTGATATAAGTTATGCATGGAAAACTCCAGTGGGAGAAGACCTTAATGAGTCAATTTCAGTAAATGTTGGAGGAGAGTATTGTGTTTCTGTGACTGACAAAAATAGTGGAATTACAGAGACCGATTGTGTGTTTATTACTGTTAATCCTTCTCCTGTTGTTGATTTGGGTGAAGACCGTATTCTACAGGTTGGGGACGAAATAGAGCTGGATGCGGAGAATGAGGGTTCTAACTACAAGTGGGATGGTCCAATAAATAGTATTAAGCCTAATTCTATATCTCAGAAGGTTACTGTTGATCAGATTGGAGAATATAGCGTTTTGGTAACTAGTGAGATCGGATGTGTCGCCAGCGATACGCTTACTATTAGTTCGGGTAGTCAGTATTTTGTTGATTTCCCATCGGCATTTTCACCTAATGAGGATGGTAAAAATGATGAGCTCAAGCTCGTTGGTGATATTGATATGATTGATAATACGAAGAAAATGAGTTTGATTATCTATAATCGTTTAGGTCATAAAGTTTTCAACGTCGATCGTAATATTCCTTGGGATGGAAGATTTAAAGGGCGTAAATTGGATATGGATGTTTATGTGTATTTCTTAAATGTTACATTTAAAGATGGTAGTTCAATGGTAAAACAAGGAAATGTTACACTATTGTACTAATATTGTTGATGAATAAAATGATTTATTACTGTTAAGTTTCATCTTATTAATTATATTTATGCCGAATAATTTATAGAAAAAGTAAATGTGAAAATAAATAGTTAAGCATGGGTAATAGGCAATTATTACCCATTTTTATATTTTTGCATAAGGGTTTTTGTTTTGCTGCATGAAAATTATTGCTAATCAGCTGAAAAACCGGTAAAATTGGATATGAGGAAGAGTTTAATTGTTTTACTGCTGATATCGTTATTCGGAGTCTTTAAAGTCTCCGCTCAGCGTGTGCATTCTTCTCAATTCTATTCTATTCCATTATTGTTAAATCCTGCTCTTACTGGTAATTCTGATTATAACCTTCGTGGAGGGATGAATTATCGAAATCAATGGAACAGTGTAACCACCCCCTTCGTTTCTCAATCGGTATTTGTAGATGGTAAATTGTCGACTCAACTGTTGAGTTCATCCTGGCTTGGTATTGGAGGAATGATCTTTAATGACAAAGCTGGAGATGGTGGATTAAAAACTACGCAGGTCATGTTTGCCGGATCTATAAATAAAAGTCTGAATGCTGGTAATACCTTGTTCTTACATATGGGTCTTGGTTTAGAACTTGTCAATAAATCTGTTGATTTTAGTAAATTAACTTTTGGAGAACAGTGGGAGAATGGCATATATAATCCTTCAGGTGGAAGTGGAGAAGTTTATGAGTCTCAATCTCTGTTTTATACCGATTTCTCTGCTGGTTCAATGGTTACCTATTTTAGAGGGAAGTCAAAATATTTCATGGGAGTTGCAGTTAGTCACATCAATCAGCCAAGGGAATCTTTTTATGGCGAGGATAATGTTATAAATAACCTTAAAAGACGATTTGCCTGGCATGGCGGTGTAGAGTCAAGATTATCTTCAAAATTGTATGTGAAGCCTGAATTAATGTTTACAACAGAGAAAAGTGCAAACGAATGGATTGCCGGAGCTAATTTTATGATGTTGTCTGGAGAAAAAGGAACAATACTGCATTACGGTTTGTGGTATCGTTTTACTCAGGATATTATTCCCACATTTGGATACGAGAAAAATCGAATGAAACTGATGATTAGCTACGATATTAATGTCTCTGATTTACAGGTAGCTTCTTCGAGTAGGGGAGGTCTGGAAATTTCACTTACCTACAATTATAATTATTCAAATCCAAGAGAAATCCGTAAGTTGAAACGTCGTCAGAAAGTTAAAAAATTGGGCGATAAAGCAATCTCTTGTCCTAAATTCTCACACGAAGACTAATGCCAATTAAGAATTATAAATTACGAATTAATAATGTAGTTCTTCCAGTTAAATTATGAAAGGTTAGTTTCAAATAGGATTTGGTCCGATATAGGGTTAAATGTGATCTTTCTTTAGCCTTTTTCCTTTCGCCTTATCCCTTGTTACTTTATCCTTGTCCCTTTACCTTACTTTTTGTTTCCTTTTATCCTTTTATCCTTTTATCCTTTTATCCTTGTTCCTTTCTCCTTGCTCCTTGTCCCTTGTTTTCCTTGTTTTCCTTGTTTCCCTTTGTCCTTGCTCCTTGTTTTCCTTGTTCCTTGTTTCCCTTCCTCCTTGTCCCTTGTTTTCCTTGTTTCCCTTTATCCTTTTTCCTTTTTTCCCTTTTTTCCTTCCTCCTTGTTACTTTATCCTTGTTCCTTGCCCCTTGTTCCTTCCTTTTATTCCTTGGAATTTACATTCGATCTTTTTTAATGTATTCTTTTTTCTTTTTCTCAATAATTTTACCGCCTACAACAATTACAATTTCACCTTTTACCGTTTTCGAGCTGAAGTGAGTGATGAGTTCAGGGAGGGTGCCACGTACGTTTTCTTCGTATAATTTAGTTAGTTCTCTGGATACAGAAGCTCTTCGGTCTGTTCCCATAACTTCAGCAAATTGTTCCAAAGTTTTTACCAAGCGGTGAGGAGATTCGTAAAAAATCATAGTTCTTGTTTCCTCAGCCAGTTCAGCTAATTTCGATTGACGTCCCTTCTTTTGCGGTAAAAATCCTTCGAAGCAGAATTTATCGTTTGGTAAGCCCGAGTTCACTAAAGCAGGCACAAATGCCGTTGCTCCTGGTAAACACTCTATATCTATTCCATTATCAACACAGTGTTTCACTAAAAAATAACCAGGATCCGAAATAGCAGGTGTGCCAGCATCAGAAATTAAGGCAATGGTTTCTCCAGCCTTAATTCGATCAACTATATTATCGGCCGTTTTGTGTTCGTTGAATTTATGATGTGAGTGCAAAGGTTTTGAAATTCCGTAATGCTTCAATAGAAAACCTGATGTTCTTGTGTCTTCAGCAAGAATTAAATCTACTTCTTTTAATATTCGTAAAGCTCTTAGGGTGATATCTTCTAAATTTCCAATTGGTGTTGGAATAAGGTAAAGTTTCGACATGTTTAAAATTTTCTTTTGGTGATTTCGATGAATTGGGCTACGTTTGAATCTTCAAGATCCCATTCTTTTTCTGTTTTTATCCAATTCAGAACAGATTCAAAACTATCTGCTTTATTTACGAAGGAGATCGCAGTATTGTATTCATCGATATTGTTTTCAAATAGCTCGCGGATAAACAAAAAGCGATCGTTAATTCCAATAGCTGACTGAATATCTGCTAATTTCTGTGTAGATCGTTTTTCTCCAATCAATTGAAGTGGTTCTCCTTGAATATTTTGGTTTGGTATTGGCGTTTCTGTTTGTTCTTTTTCTTCAACTTCAGGTTTCTCCGGATTTACAAACTCAATATCCTTTGGTTTTTCAGAAGCTATAGCAACAGGTTTAACTTCTTTTGAAATTGGCTCTGGAGAAGTAAAAATAAGATCAGCATGAATGTTCGATGACAGGCTTTCCTCTTGCTTTACAGAACATTTTTTTTTCAAAATTTCAAAATCCCGACTTAAACCCTGTATCCTCGACTCCAGGAGTTCAATTCCTTCACTCAAATCCGAAGGATTGTTTGAGAAATGTTCCAATAAGCTCTGAATTTCTTCAGTCTTGCTCTTAAGAAGTTGAATGACCAGTTTATTATCCATGACCAGATTTTTTTGAAGTTTAGAATTATACCTTCCTATATACAAAAGTAAAGCTAATTTTTTTCGTATTGATTGCTTGAGAGGATTTTTCACTCAAGCAAAGGTTTTTTTACTTGGGTATTGTTTAAAAGTTTATCAACTCAATAATGCAAGTATGAAAGTGTTTTCCTATTTTTGTCTGTCTCTGTAAAATAACCTAAAGTTTATCACATGTTTCTTGAGAATGACATTAACAGAACTGGCAGAAATGGTTGGATCGAAGTAATAGTCGGGTCTATGTTTTCGGGTAAAACCGAAGAATTGATTCGTCGATTGAATCGGGCAAAAATCGCTCGTCAGAATGTTGAGATATTTAAACCTCATATCGATGTGAGATACTCTGTGGACGAAGTGGTTTCGCATAATTCCAATTCAATTCGATCAACTCCCGTTGAAACATCTGCAAATATATTGTTGCTAGCCAGTAATGTTGATGTTGTGGGTATTGATGAAGCTCAATTTTTTGATGTTGGCTTATCCGAAGTTTGTAACGAATTGGCCAATCAGGGTATTCGTGTTATTGTTGCTGGTTTGGATATGGATTTTAAAGGAAATCCTTTTGGTCCAGTCCCAAGTATAATGGCCACAGCCGAATATGTTACCAAAGTTCATGCAGTTTGTATGCGTTGTGGAAATTTAGCCAACTATTCTCATCGTTTAGCCGAGGCTGAAAAATTAGTGTTGTTGGGCGAAAAGAGTGAATATGAACCGCTTTGCAGAGATTGTTATCAAAAAATTTATCGAACATCCTAAACTAAATAAGTAAGCGTATTATGACCTTTGCACAATTTTATACTATCGAATCGGTAGCTTCTATAACAGGAGGTGTATGTTATGGGAAAGAAAATCTCTCTATTAAAACCCTTTCGATAGACAGCAGGTCATTGCAACTTCCCGGAGAAACACTTTTTTTTGCTTTAGTGGGCGAGCGGCACGATGGTCATTTATACATCAAAGATTTATATAAAAAAGGGGTTCGGGCATTTGTTGTAAACAATTTGGAAAGTGTAGATTCCAAACAGTTTCCTAATGCCGCTTTTGTATTGGTTCCCGATACGCTTCGGGCCTTGCAGAATTTGGCGCAAAATCACCGTAAGAACTTTTTATATCCCGTATTTGGAATTACCGGCAGCAATGGAAAAACCATTACAAAAGAATGGTTGTATCAATTACTCAACGAATCGTATTCTATTGTTCGAAGTCCCAAAAGCTATAATTCTCAGGTTGGGGTTCCAATTTCTGTTTGGCACATGAACAATGAGGTCAATTTGGCCATTTTTGAGGCTGGTATTTCTCAACCTGGAGAAATGGATCAACTCTCAAAAATTATTCAACCTACCTTCGGAATTTTTACTCATTTGGGAGATGCCCATCGGGAGAATTTTAAGAGTGAAGTTCAGAAATTAGAAGAGAAGATAAAATTATTCTCTTCCTGCAATTCCATTGTGTATTGTTCCGATAAGAAACTTGTTGATGAATCGTTAAAGGCTCGATATGGACGGGATAAAGAATTGATATCCTGGTCAAGAAATCATGCAGCCAATCTGAAGATTGTTTCGGAAGAAATAAAAGGGAGTAGAACATTTATTAAAGCTAAATATAAGAAGAAATCAAAAGAGATAAATTTATCTTTTACCGACAAGGCTTCAATTGATAATGCCATAACTTGCTGGCTTTGTTTGTTGAACCTGAATGTTGATGATAAAACCATAAAAGAGGGATTTCTGAAATTGGAACCGGTTGCCATGCGACTGGAAATCAAAGAGGGAATTGGTGATTGCACGCTGATTAATGATTATTACAATTCAGATTTAGATTCGCTCGGTATTGCCTTGGATTTAATGAATCAGCAACAAAACGATAAGAGAAAAACACTTATCTTATCTGATATTTTTCAATCGGGTTACACAAACCGTCAGCTTTACAAGGCGATATCCAAATTGCTGGAGCAGAAGAAAATAAATCGTCTAATTGGTATTGGTGAAGGCATTTCTTCTCAATCGAAACTATTCAAGTGCGATGCTTCTTTTTATGGCTCAACCGATGTGTTTTTGGCCGATTTGAATCGGAATCATTTTAAGGACGAAATTATTTTGATAAAAGGAGCCCGAAATTTCCATTTCGAGAGAATTTCAAATGCTCTTCAATACAAAGCACACCAAACGGTGTTGGAAGTGAATCTGAATGCAATGGTTCATAACCTGAACTATTTCAGGTCCTTGTTAAACCCAGATACCAAGTTGATTGTGATGGTAAAAGCATTTTCTTACGGAAGCGGATCAACCGAAATTGCAAATTTACTGCAACATCATCGGGTTGATTATTTAGCCGTTGCCATCGCCGACGAAGGTGTCGAATTGAGAAATGCAGGAATCACGATTCCAATTATAGTGATGAATCCGGAGTATCACAGTTTTGATACGATGATTGAATATAGCCTGGAGCCTGAAATATATAATCAAGCTATTTGTCTCGAATTTGAGAAGGCATTAAAACGAAATGGAGTAAGAAACTATCCTATCCACATAAAATTGGATACCGGAATGAATCGTTTGGGTTTTGTTCAAAAGGATATGGACACTTTATTGTCTGTGATTGTGAAGAATAATCATTTCTTTATCAGCTCTGTATTTTCTCATCTGGCAGGTGCCGATGAGCAACAGCATAACGATTTTACAGCTCAGCAAATTAATTTATTTACCAAATGGAGCGATCAAATTCTATCGCAATTTCCGTATCATATCGATCGGCATATTTTAAATTCGGCAGGAATTGAACGATTCCCGCAAGCTCAATTTGATATGGTGCGCTTGGGAATTGGTCTTTACGGAATAAGCTGCGTTCATCAGGAAAAATTGATGAATGTGAGCAGCTTAAAAACGGCAATCTCTCAAATTAAAGAAGTTTCGAAAGAGAACACTGTTGGATATGGCCGAAAAGGGCATTTACAGAGCGATGCACGAATAGGGGTAATCCCAATCGGTTATGCCGATGGTTTTAATCGAAAGCTCGGTAATGGCCTTGGAAAGGTTCTGGTGAACGGACAGGCAGCTCCTGTTGTTGGCAATATTTGCATGGATATGAGTATGATCGATCTCACAAATACCGATGCAAAAGAGGGAGATTTGGTTCAGATTTTTGGCGACGATTACCCGGTAAGCATTCTGGCTGAACAATTGGATACTATTCCTTACGAAATTCTCACCACCATTTCCCGACGGGTGAAACGCGTTTATTTTCAGGGGTAGAAATACCTGGGTGTTCTCCTCGTTCCTCGTGGCGGGCTTTCCATACATCTTGAAGATGCGATATTATTATTATAGAATTAAAAGTTAAACCATGGAGTGTTGACATTCAGTCCGGAGATCGGGACCCGTATAGTGAAGAGGGCGTCAAGAACAAAAAGCTGTTTGAGCAAAGCGAGTTCTTTTTGTTTAGCAATCGAACTGATAACGGGTGATTGAGGACGAGGTCAATGATTTTTTGTCTACTTTTTTATCCAAGAAAAAAGTAGAAGCCGGTCCGGCTAGAGGACAAAATAGATTTAGAATAACAGTTTAAAAAGGATTTGTCCATGGTCAATAAAGATAATTTGACTATTTGGGTGTTCCCCTCGTTCCTCGTGGCGGGCTTTTCACTTCTACTCCTCGCTCATACTTCGCTGTGGGGTATCTGTTTCAATCCCTAACACACATGTTTCAAATATTTGCTCACCTATTGTTGCCTCAGCTAATCAATATTGCAAAGAAAAAGCCATCCCTAACGAGATGGCTTTCTATATTTCCGGGTTTAAGATCTTATCCTAGTTTACTCACACGGTCTAATCTTACCTTATCTAAAATTTTAATTTTTCGACCATCAATTGAAATTACACCTTCACTCGCAAAAGTGGAAAGGGTACGAATTGCATTCGAAGTAGTCATATTCGATAGGTTCGCAATATCTTCTCTCGAAAGATAAACTTTAATGGTTGCTTCATCATCTTCAAAACCATAAGTGTCACGAAGAAATAGTAACGACTCCGCTAATCTTCCACGAATGTGTTTCTGAGTAAGGGTGATGGTTCTATTGTTCGAAAATCCTAATTCGGTAGATAATGAACGAATAATGCACAAAGAAAGATCCGAATTGGTTTTGATAAATTTCAACATCAATTCGTAGCTAACTGTACAGGTTACAGAATCTTCAATTGCGACCGCCGAAGCAATATTGTTTTCTTCTGCAAAAAGAGCACGATATCCAATAAAGCCAATAGGTTTTGCCATTCGAACAATTTGCTCGCGACCGCCTACACCTTCCTTAAAGATCTTCACTTTTCCATCGGACAGACAAACAAGACCTACTGGTCTTTCACCCTCTTTGTAAATGTATTCACCTTTCTTAAAAAAAGAGCAGGTAATGTTCTCCATCAACTCTTCTTTTTCAGAAGGTGTAAGAACATTAAACACAGAACTTGGATTGTTAATTACTTCCCCACAAATAATCTCTCTAGATTTTCTATCATTCTCAATCATACACAAAGTGGAATATGGATTTACAAATACGTTTCATGTTTTAAAACACTCCAAAAGTATATAAATGAAATGAAATGAAAAAATGAATGCGGAAATAATTCATTATTTAGGTGATGTTCGACAACATGCTCTTACGTAGGTGTTTATACCCATCTGTTAGTGTTTTGCTACTAAGGGGATTTTTCTGCCAAAGCCAAAAGCCTTCGATGAAACGCGTAAGATAGGCGGGGTCTGGAATCTTTTGTACTCATTCATATTGACTAATCGTATCGCTTTTTGAACCGTTGCTCTTTCGAACCCATCTTGAATAATTTCTTCCGAAGACATATTTTTTTCTATATATCGGAATAAAATGCCGTCTAACACATCGTAATCTGGTAAGGAATCCGAATCCTTTTGATCAGGACGTAATTCTGCTGATGGTGGCTTTACAATTGAGTTTTCAGGAATTACTTCTTTATCTTTATTTATGAACCAAGCCAATTTGAAAACATCTGTTTTGTAAACATCACCTAGTACCGATAAACCACCATTCATGTCGCCATACAAAGTTCCGTATCCTACGGCCGATTCGCTTTTATTTGATGTGTTTAAAAGGATATGTCCAAATTTATTCGATAAGCCCATAACCAGTGCACCTCTTACACGGGCCTGTATGTTTTCTTCAGCTACATTAAACGGAAGATCCCCAAATATTGGGCCTAAGGATTTTTGAAACTCCTGAAAAATATTCTGAATAGGAACAATATCGTATTGAATGCCTAAATTCTCAGCCAAATCTACCGCATCCTTTATGGAATGGTCCGAAGAGAATTCAGAAGGCATCAGGAGAACCCGTACATTCTCTTTTCCAAGTGCTCTTTCTGCCAAAACCACGGTTACTGCCGAATCAATTCCGCCCGAAAGACCCAGTGTTGTTTTGGTGAATCCCATTTTACCGAAATAATCTTTCAGACCTAAAACCAAAGCATCATGAATTTTTTCGATATAATCTACATTTCTTGCTTTTGCTTTCTGCGTTTCAATTTCCTCAAGATCTACAATCTGATAGTCTTCCTCGAAATAATTTAACCTTTTGGCTACTTCTCCTTTCGAATTCATCACCAAAGAGTCTCCATCAAAAATTAATTCGGTATGTGCGCCAATCTGGTTTACGTAAAAAATAGGAATTGCATATCTTTTCGAAGTTGCCTTTAATATATTGGTCCGTAAATTCTGCTGATTATAGGAAAATGGCGATGCTGCAATGTTTACAACAAAATCAGGATTGAGTTTGCTTAGCTTTTCCATGGGTGAGATGGTGTACAATTCTGATTTGGAAAAATTGTTGTCCATAGGCTGTTTTTCCCATAAATCTTCACAAATGGTAATTGCAATTTTTTTTCCTTTCAACTCAACCAAAGAGAATTCAGTATTGGGTTCAAAATATCGGTACTCATCAAAAATGTCGTAATTAGGCAATAAAGTCTTATTATGAATGCTCTCAATTTTTCCGTTGGATATGAAATAAGCCGAATTGTATAAATTTTTTCCTTTGGGATTTGGATTTACTGATGGTCCTCCAACCACGGCAGAAATATCAATACAATGCTCAGCAACTTTTTCCATCGCTGATCTTGATTTCTCAACAAACTCTTTGCGTTCCAGCAAGTCTTTTGGTGGATAACCACAAATGGCCAACTCCGAAAATATTATTAAATCCACGCCGTTTTTGCGTGATTTTTTGATTGTGGTAATAATTTTTTCGGTGTTGCTCTCGAAATTACCAATATGATAGTTTAATTGGGCTAATGCTATTTTCATACTTAAAGGATATGAGTCCCGAAATCTTCGGGCTGAGAAGTAAGATGATTTAATCTAGAGTCTCATTTTTTTTAATTGTTTCTAAAGCTGTTTTGTTTTTTCAACTTGAGCAAATTTAGTGATAAAAATATGGAATAGGTATTCCTTCTATCGGCAAAAACGAAACAATGGCAAATTAATTAGTCCATAATATTTGTCAAGCCATTATAAGGAAAAACCGATTTTAGAACAGGGCTTAACTTATTTTTAATATTTTTGAGAAACACAAGTACAGTTACCACCTAATATTATTAATAAGAATGCAGTTGAACCATTATAGAAATGTAAATAAGAGTCTTTTAATCTTGTTGATTGGTTTTCTTTTTTCATGTAACTCAGGACCCAAAAGACCTGATGTTTCTGATATTGATGTGAAAGTGAAAATTCAAAGATTCGATCAAGAACTTTTCTCGATAAAAACAAATTCCGATTTAAAATTGGTAAGACAGCGATATGCTGAAGTTTTACCTTTGTACAGTAACAAAGTGATAGGTTTGGGTGATTCGAATGATCCTAACTATATGGAATATTTGAATCAATTTTTGTCCGATTCAACAATGAGGGAGGTTGCCGATAGCGTTGCGAAAAAATTTCCGACTCTAAATAAAGTAGAGAAGGAGCTGGAAATGGCGTTAAAACACTTGAAATACTATTTTCCCGAAAAACGGATTCCTGATTGTTACTCTCAGATTTCTGGTTTTAATCAGTCGATTGTTGTTGCTCAAAATATTGTTGGAATAAGTTTGGATAAGTATTTAGGGAAAGACTGTGCCTTTTACTCCTATTTGGGAACACCGATGTATGCCCGTGGAAATATGATCCCTGAAAGAATTGCTCAGGATGTTATTCTTGCATATGCTTTAACGGAATTTCCTTTTCAGGCCCATAAAGATGATTTGATCAGTAATATGATTTATCAGGGAAAGGTAAGATACTTTGTACAGGCTATGATGCCGGACAAGTCTGAGGCTGATGTGATGAAATATTCGCAGGAAGAATTGGATTGGTGTGAGGTGAATGCTGAATTAATGTGGGGATACATTATCGAACAAAAGCATTTGTTCACTACTGATTACCGCACCGTAATTAAGTATATAAATGATGGACCCTTTACGCCGGGAATGCCACAGGAATCACCTTCCAGAACAGGTATTTGGATTGGATGGCAGATTGTGAAAGAATATATGGCAAAACACCCGAAATATAGTATTAATCAATTGATGCTTGAAAATGATTATGCTACGCTTTTGCGGGAATCTGCTTATCAGCCTTAAAAACAATAGAAATGAAATGTCCATAATTGAATAATTATTCACTCAGACATGAGTATGATTATTAAGTCAAGGTGAGTTCCATCTAACAACTGCATGAAAATTAGATATAGATGAAAATAGCATTGATTCAGTTTGCGCCTGTTTTTGGTGATGTAAAATCAACGATAGAATCCTTAAAAGAGTTGTTTTATAAAGCAAGAGAAGCTGATTTAGTCGTTTTGCCTGAATTGGCCAATACCGGTTATAATTTTGAATCAAAGGAGCAAGCTCTTGCAGTATCGGAAACTGTAAAAGAGAGTATTTTTATTGATTTTATTACAGAATCATGCTTACAGTACAATTTTACCCTTGCCACCGGATTTTCAGAGAAGGAAGGTGATAAATTGTACAATTCGGCCATCTTAGTGAATAAAACAGGAGTCATCGGAACTTATCGAAAACTTCATTTGTTCATGAACGAGAAAAATATTTTTGAGAAAGGGAATTTAGCTCTGTCTGTTTTTATGCTTGATGGTGTTAAAATAGGACTGTTGGTTTGTTTCGACTGGATGTTTCCCGAAGTTTGGCGTAAATTAGCTTTGCAGGGAGTCGATTTAATTCTTCATCCTTCAAATTTGGTGTTGCCTTATGCTCAATCCGTAATACCTTCTTATGCGCTGGTAAACAGGATTTATATTGCTACGGCAAATCGTTTTGGAACGGAAAAGGAGCTTTCTTTTACAGGACAATCTGTTATTGTGAATCCGAAAGGAGAGGTTTTGGCAAAAGCAGGTAGGTTGGAGGAGATCTTATTTGCAGATATAGATCCTGAATTATCTAGAAATAAGATGATTACCCCAATGAATGACATTTTTAAAGATAGAAGAACGGATATTTATGAATAAGAATATAAGATGAGTGAGCTAAAACAAAATATTGAACAAGAGAAAGGACGAATCCGAAAGGAGATGCGGGCCATAAAGCAAAATTATTCTTTCGAACAGAAAAAAGAATTAAGCTTGTCTATTCTGAAAAGTCTGGAACAACTGCCCGAATTTATTCAAGCCAAAACGGTGATGTTGTATTGGTCTATTAAGGATGAGGTTCATACTCACGATTTTATTTGTAAATGGGCAAAAGAAAAAAGAGTGATTCTACCCTGTGTGATTGGGGAAACTCTGGATTTGAAAGTTTTTGAAGGGATAGATAATATGGTAAAAGGTGAAAATTATGGAATTCCAGAGCCTAAAGGACCCGTTTTTATGAAAGAGGACGAAATTGATCTGATTCTTGTGCCGGGAATTGCTTTTGACAGTGAAAAGAATCGAATGGGTAGAGGAAAAGCGTATTACGATAGGTTGTTACAATCGCTAAGTGCTTTTAAGGTTGGTATTTGTTTCGATTTTCAAGTATTGGATCATGTGCCAATTGATGAACATGATATTAAAATGGATGAAATCGTATTTCATTAAAAAAGCCAGTGAGTATCTCACTGGCTTTTTTAATATCGTTAAATTACGATTATTCTGCGTGAATAGCTTCAACAGGACAAGCGTCAACGCAAGTACCACAATCAGTACAAAGATCAGCGTCAATTACATAATGCTCATCACCCATTGAAATTGCCTCAACAGGACATTCTCCTTCACAAGAACCGCAAGAAATACAGTCGTCGTTAATTACGTAAGCCATTTTATTTATTTTTTAGTGTTAATACTAGCACAAATGTACTATCATATTTCGAATGGAGAAATAATTTCACCTAGAATTATATTATTTTGAAACAGATTAAATAATGAAAAGGGAGCGTTACTAAACATGCAATGTGATTTTGAGGTAGAAATAGCGAGAATTATCCTGGCTAATTGCTAATTTTAGTGCGTTACAGCAACTATCTATTTAAATATGAGATAGCCAACCATGCCATTGTACTCATTGATGTATGTAAAGAATCATCATTTGCCTCAAAAGTTGAAGTATGTAACGAGCCATCTTTTCCTGATTGTACTCCAAAACGATAAAAGGTAGCTGGATATTTTTGCGAATAGAAGCCAAAATCTTCTGTAGTCATTCTAATGTCCATATTCACAACTTTGTCTTCACCTAATAAATCTGCGGCATTTGTTTTGGCTTCATGGGTAATCTCCTCGTTGTTGACTAAAAAAGGATAACCATGACGTATGTCAACTTCACATTCAGCTCCCATTCCTGCAGCAGTAGATTTTGCAATGTCCGTAATTAATTGCTTGGCCTTAGCTCTCCATTCTTCATTCATGGTGCGGAATGTACCTTCAATTTTCACTTCGTCGGGAATAATATTTGTAGCTCCATTGGCAATCATTTTACCAAAAGACAGTACTGTTGGTATTCTTGCATCGCAATGTCGGCTAACAATTTGCTGCAATGCGACAATAATATGCGAGGCAATAAGAACCGTATCTGTGCATTTGTGTGGCATCGCTGCGTGCCCGCCTTTGCCTTTTACTGTCAGATATATTTCATCACCCGAGGCCATGTACATACCAGATCTAAATCCAACAGTTCCTGCAGGCATATCTGGCAAAACGTGCTGGCCAAGTATCCATTCCGGTTCTGGTTGCAGAGCACCTTCCTCCATCATTAATTTTGCACCACCTGGTAGTAATTCTTCTCCAGGCTGAAAAATTAATAAAATAGTGCCTTCCCACTCGTTTTTGAACTCGGATAATATTTTAGCAGTTCCCAATAAACTGGCCATGTGCATATCGTGCCCGCAAGCATGCATTACGCCATTATTTGTAGAGCAGTATTTGTTATCCGGATTTTCGTTAATTGGCAAGGCATCCATATCGGAACGAAGTGCAATTACTTTTTTATTCGGATTTTTGCCTTCAATTTTTCCGACGATACCCGTTTTTACAAAGCCCGATTTGTAAGGGATTCCTAATTTATTCAAATATTCCTGAATGAATTTTGATGTTTCAAATTCCTGGAAAGAAAGCTCTGGATTGGCATGTAAATGAGCTCTGATTTGCTTTGTTTCAGCAGTAATTTGTTTCGAAAATGTTAGTATTTTGGTTTTTAGATTAGTCATTGTGGTTAATCGTTTATTTGTTGCAAATCATTTGTATAGTAACAATTATATCAATAATACTAATGATTTTTTTGTTTCGCTAATTAATAATGGAAGTGATATTTCATATTTGTTACACTTTTTGATCGTATCAGTACAAATCTAGTAAATACTTACTACAGATAGAAAGTTAAGTAACTTGCAGATGGATTAATTTCAAATAAATAAAAATTGGTTTGGTTTTTGTTTCTGAACTAAAAGGTAATTGTGCTCATTTGTTATTTATTATAGTAAAATGTAAAATCGAAACTATGGTGTGATTGAATGCATAAAATAGCTTAACAACTATTTAACGATATTTAGGTTTTCTTTTCGCGAAAATTATTTAATTTTGTATGCTAAGCTAGTTTTTGACGGATTTTCTAAACTCTTTAACTTGTTTGCCGTAATAAACAAAGTCACTGTAATTAAAATAATTAATTGTTATGAGTAGAAAAATATTTTATTTGTTGGTTGTTGCTATTTTAGGAAGCACATTATTAGTAAGTGCTCAAGATACAAAACCAGTAATGAAATTTGATTCAAAGGAGTACGATTTCAAAACTTTTAAGGAGGAAGCTGGGTTGACATCTCATTCGTTCGAATTTATTAACACAGGAAACCAACCGGTTATTATTAATCAGGTAAGATCTTCCTGCGGATGTACTTCTCCAGAGTGGAGTAAACAACCAATTGCTCCAGGGCAAAAAGGCTATGTTAAAGCAACTTTTGACCCTAAGAATCGTCCGGGCCCATTCAATAAATCCATAACTATTACTGCAAATACAAATCCGGCAATTACAATCTTAAGAATTAAAGGCGATGTTACTGCGAGAGTAAAAACTGTAGCCGATTTGTATCCACGGGAAATGAGTGGATTGCGATTGCAGAACAATCATCTTTCTTTTACTAAGGTGAAAAATACTGATGTGAAAGAAGCAACAATGGATGTTTATAATGATAGTGAAGAGCCAATAAGTATTGGGTTTAAAAGAGTGCCTGCTCATTTATCGTTAAAAATGGTTCCTGAAAGTTTGCAGCCAAAGCAAAAAGGTCAGATTGTTGCAACATATGATGCCAGTAAGAAAAATGACTGGGGATTTGTTATTGATTATTTAGATGTTTTAATCAATCAAGAATATAAATCAGGTAATCGATTAACCGTGAGCGCTAATTTGGTTGAGGATTTTTCAAGTTTATCGAAAACTGAATTGTCAAATTCTCCCAAAGTTGAGTTTGAAAAAGATGTGTTTGATTTTGGCGAATTAACGCAAGGTGAAAAAGCAGAATATACTTTTACAATGAAGAACTTGGGTAAATCTGATTTGATTATCCGAAAAACAAAAGCTTCTTGCGGATGTACTGCTATTGCTCCAAGCACCAATATTATTAAAGCTGGTGAGGTATCGGAAATTAAAGTGGTATTTAATTCCAGAGGAAAAAGAGGTCGTCAAAACAAAATGATCACAGTGATCACTAATGATCCTGTTGATTCTGAAGTTAAACTTCGCGTTTCTGGAAATGTAGTGATGCCTAAAACGAATTAAGAAAGAGACTTAAATTGATATATGAAAGGCTTTTCCGCAAGGGAAAGCCTTTTTTGTTGTTCACAAACATATACACTTTTCATGACCTTTACTGAGTCAGTATCTGCTAAATTTATAACTTCGCATACAGTAACGTAAGAAATTTCTTGTCATGTCAGATAAAAATAATAGAGATCATATCGAAAATGCGCCTGATTATAAGGCGCTGAAAGTAAATAAAGGTATAAGTAGGCCACCATCTATCAATCCGAGGATAGCGGATAGGCTTAAAGATAATAAGCGTAGAGAATATTCCGTTGAAGGGTATGTGCAGGGAATATTAGATGGAAATATTGGCATCTTAAGTCAGGCAATAACTCTGATCGAAAGTTCTAAGCATGATCATCAATTGGTTGCTCAGGAGATTATTGAAAAATGTTTGCCGTTTTCTGGGAAATCGGTTAGAATTGGGGTGACAGGTGTTCCTGGAGCAGGTAAAAGCACCTTTATAGAGGCATTTGGAAAGCATGTAACAGGGCACGGACATAAATTAGCTGTGCTGGCAATCGATCCAAGTAGTGAAAGAAGTAAGGGGAGTATTTTGGGTGATAAAACCCGAATGGAGGAGTTGGCGGTTGATCCTAAAGCTTATATACGCCCCTCACCTTCGGCAGGATCCTTAGGTGGAGTTGCCCGTAAAACACGCGAAAGCTTAATTTTATGTGAAGCCGCAGGTTTTGATACTATCTTGATAGAAACAGTTGGTGTGGGGCAATCGGAAACTGCCGTACATTCCATGGTTGATTTCTTTTTGCTAATTAAAATTGCCGGAGCGGGTGATGAATTGCAGGGAATTAAAAGAGGTATCATGGAAATGGCCGATGCAATTAGCATTAATAAAGCGGACGGGAATAATATTCATACCGCACAACTGGCCAGAGTTCAGTTCGAAAATGCTTTGCATTTGTTCCCCGAGTCGCCATCGGGATGGATTCCTAAAGTGCTGACTTGTTCATCAATCGAGAAAACAGGTATTGACACTATTTGGGATAATATCATAGAATATTGCAGTCACACAAAGCAAAACGGATATTTTAATCAGCGAAGAAGTGAGCAAGCCAAGTATTGGATGTATGAAACGATTAACGAACAATTACGCGATCGGTTTTATCATTTAGATGTAATAAAAGGAAAGATTCCAGATTATGAAAAGAAAGTCTTGAATGACGAAATGAGTTCTTTTGTTGCAGCACACAAACTGCTGGGTGCTTATTTTAGCGACGTGAAAAGTAAAGAGTAAGGAATTCTGTTCATCGAAAAACTTTTCTTTTCATTGTTTTATTTGGTAGATTTATTGATTCATAAAAATATAGATCAAAATACTTAATCACATGAAGAAAATTTTTATCGCGATTGCGGCGATTGGGCTTTTTTTAGGCTCTTGTACATCTGCGGATCAATATAAATTGACCGGGAAAGTTGAAGGTATGACTGAAGGAAAAGTTTATCTTTCTAAACTTCAGGATAATAAATTGGTGAAAACTGATTCGACTGAAATGACCGCTAACGGTTTTTCTTTTGAAGGAACAGTAACATCTCCGGATCTTTACTATATTGAATTGGAAGGTCAAAGGGGTGCAATTCAAGTGTTTCTTGAAAATACAGCTATTGCAGTTGATGCAAATGTTGAAAATTTAAGAGAAGCCAAGGTTGTAGGTTCATCAAATCAAGACATTTTAACCGCTTTTGGTGAATTACAGAAAGGATACCAAGAGAAACAACAAGCTTTGTACCCAGAACATCAAAAAGCAGCGGAAGCAAAGAATCAGGTTGCGATGGATTCTATCGAAGCTGAATTTAATAAATCCAAAGCGGATATGTTTTCAGCAAGTAAAGAATTTTTGAAATTGAATCGCAACACGGTTGCTGCAGCATTTGTAGCTTACCGAATTTCGTCTCCTCTTGAAGTAGCTGAAATGGAAGAAATTTATGCTTTGTTGGGTGAGGATGCACAAAAGTCATCTTATGCAACGCTAATTAAAGATAAAATTGAGGTATTGAAAAATGTTGCAATCGGTCAGCCAGCTCCTGATTTCACGTTGAATACTCCAGAAGGAGTTCCTATGAGTTTATCATCATTAAAAGGACAAATTGTTTTAATTGATTTTTGGGCATCATGGTGTGGACCCTGTAGAGGAGAAAATCCAAATGTCGTTAAAATGTACAAAGAGCTTCATCCTAAAGGAGTTGATATTCTAGGTGTGTCTTTAGATAATGATAAAGGAAAATGGTTAAAAGCAATTGAAGACGATGGATTGATCTGGAATCATGTATCTGATTTGAAAGGTTGGGGTTCTTCCGCAGCTAAATTATATGGTGTTAATGGAATTCCTGCCACAGTTGTTGTAGATCAAAACGGACTTATTGTTGCAAAAAATTTAAGAGGTGACGAATTAAAAGCAGCTATTGAAAAATTGATACAGTAATCTAGAAATAAACACATATTTGACCCGAGAGATAAATTTATTTATCTCTCGGGTCTTTTTTTGTTAGATGTCTGAGTTTTCACTAAATTCAAGTTCTAAATTAATTCGGTAGTCTATGTGATATCTGATAAAATTTAAAGAGGAAAATCTTTGTAGAAACAAAAAAACATCTACTTTTGTTATTTAAAGTAAATCTAAATAGAACATCATTCCAAACAATACAAATGCACTTAATAAATAAATTTACTCTGGTCTTGCTTGTTGGCATAATAATATCTTGTCAATCTGGTAAAATTGAGAAGGAAACCAATCTAATATCGGTTAGTATA
Source organism: Labilibaculum antarcticum (assembly GCF_002356295.1). Taxonomy (NCBI): domain Bacteria; kingdom Pseudomonadati; phylum Bacteroidota; class Bacteroidia; order Marinilabiliales; family Marinifilaceae; genus Labilibaculum; species Labilibaculum antarcticum. Next base: position 3,083,765 of record NZ_AP018042.1, read on the forward strand.
CTGCCTCAAAAATATTTTATTGAACGAATTGCTGGTGATGATTTTAAGGTTAATGTTCTGATTCCTCCTGGAGCCAGTCCTGCAACCTATGAGCCTACGCCGATGCAAATGAAAGATGTTGCCAAATCAATTGCATATTTCAGAATTGGTCACATTCCCTTCGAAACGGTTTGGTTGAATAATTTAGTGGAGGGAGCAGGCGAAATTAAAGTTGTAGATCTTTCGAAAGGAATAGAATTGATTAAAGGTATAGAGAAGCATGGAGATCATGTTCATGAAGGAGGAATTGATCCTCATATTTGGTCATCACTTAAATCAGTAAAAATAATAAGCCGGAATTTGTTTCAAGAGCTAGTTAAATTAGCTCCTAATAAGAAGGAGGTTTATGAGAAAAATTACCGAAAATTTCTTTCTGAATTAGACGAGATGGATCAATTTGCTGAAACTTCGTTGAGTCATAAAAAAGGAATGTCGTTCATGATTTTCCACCCAGCTCTAACTTATTTGGCAAGGGATTACGGCTTGCATCAAATCTCTGTTGAATTGGATGGCAAGGAGCCTTCCCCAGCTCACATGAAACATTTGGTTGAGGAAGCAAAACGATTAGAAATAAAGCAGGTTTTTGTTCAGAAACAGTTTAATGTTGAGAATGCAAAAGCTATTGTTTTCGAGATTAATGGTGAAGTTGTTTTAATTGATCCTTTGACTGAGGATTGGTTGAATGAAATGAAACGAATCATCAACATACTTAAAGACTGAAACTGTATTCGATGAAAAAAATTCTGGAATTAAAATCACTGACTGCAGGATACGATGAGAAAATCGTATTAAAAGGAGTGAATTTGGTTGTAAAAGAAAATGATTTTCTTGGAATTATCGGTCCGAACGGTGGGGGTAAAACAACGCTGTTAAAGGTGATTCTGGGTATTATAAAACCCGTGGAGGGTGAAATATTACCCAATGGTAATGATCGCTGTATTATTGGTTATTTGCCTCAAATCAATCAAATAGATAACAAGTTTCCAATTCCTGTGAAAGAGGTTGTCCTTTCGGGACTAATGTCTCATAAAAAGATATTTGGAAGATATAATAATGAGAACAAAAGGCGTGCAGATGAATTAATGTCTCAAATGGGAATTATTCATTTGAAGAATAAAAATATAGGAGAACTGTCAGGAGGGCAATTGCAGCGTGTGTTTTTGTGTCGGGCAATTATCTCAGATCCTCAATTATTAATTTTAGATGAGCCGGATACTTATGTAGATAGTAATTTTGAAGGTGAGTTGTATGAAATTCTCGATCAGTTAAATTCACATATGGCAATTATAATTGTATCTCATGATGTGGGTACGATATGCTCTCATGTTAAGACAATTGCCTGTGTGAACGAAACACTGTGTTACCACGATTCGAACGTGATTTCGCAGGAACAGCTGAAAGCTTATAATTGCCCGATTGATTTAATTACACATGGAGAAGTTCCTCACCGAGTACTAAAGCATCATCATTAAGATATGAACGAACTATTTGAATTGTTTCAATACAATTTCTTTTTAAATGCTGTTTGTGCAGCTCTTTTGGCAAGTATTTCCTGTGGGATTATTGGTTCATATATTGTAGCGCGACGAATTGTTTTTATTAGCGGAGGGATTACACATGCTTCCTTTGGAGGAATTGGTTTGGCTTGGTATTTAGGATTGAATCCGGTATTTGGTGCGGCTGTTTTTGGGGTTTTATCTGCTTTAGGAATAGAGTGGCTTTCGAAAAAAACAGATGTGAGACAAGATTCGGTTATTGGAATTTTATGGGCTTTGGGAATGGCATTGGGAATTATTTTTATTTATATGACTCCTGGTTATGCACCAAATTTAATGAGTTTTCTGTTTGGAAATATTTTAACGGTGGGAGCCTTGGATTTGTATCTGCTCTTAGGTTTATGCCTAATCACAATTGCAATCTTTCTCTTTTTGCTACGGCCTATTTTGTTTGTTGCTTTCGATGAAGAGTTTGCACGAACACAGAAAGCTCCGGTTCAGTTTTTAAACTATTTAATGATATCATTAGTGGCTTTGGCCATTGTTTTAAATATTAGAGTGGTTGGAATTATTTTGGTGATCTCGTTTTTGACAATACCACAGACAATTGCGAATATGTTCACAAGCGATTTTAAGAAAATGATTCTGGGATCTATAGCATTTGGTATTCTGGGTTCGTTTATTGGTTTGCTGGTTTCTTATCGCATTAATGCACCATCGGGAGCCACTATTATCTTTTCATTTGTGATCCTGTTTATTGTGGCGAAAATTGTTCAATTGGCAATGATTTCGGCAAAACGTAAGAAAAGCAGTCTGATGCAATCGGATAGATGAAGGTAAATCATCAGAATAAAAAAGAAAATATAACTTAGTAAAGCATAATTTATACTAACATAAAGAACAAAATAAAAATGAGTTACGATTTAATAGTAGTCGGAAGCGGTCCAGGTGGTTACGTAGCCGCCATTCGCGCTTCACAATTGGGTTTGAATGTTGCAGTTGTTGAACGAGCCGAATTAGGTGGAATTTGTTTGAACTGGGGGTGTATTCCAACAAAATCTTTGCTGAAATCAGCACAGGTATTTGAATATATGAAACACGCCGGTGATTATGGATTAGTTGTCGATGGTGAGGTTAAACCTGATTTTGAAAAGGTTGTTTCTCGTAGTCGCGGCGTTGCCGAAAAAATGAGTGGTGGAATTCAGTACCTGCTAAAAAAGAACAAAATTGAGGTAATCAATGGTTTTGGTAAGTTGGTGGGAAATAAAACTGTTGAAGTAACTGCTGAAGATGGAAGTAAATCCAATCATGAAGCAAAGCATATTATTTTGGCAACAGGAGCACGTTCCCGTGAATTGCCAAATCTACCACAGGATGGAAAAAACATTATTGGATATCGTAAAGCTTTAACTTTGGATAAATTGCCTGAATCAATGATTATTGTTGGTTCTGGAGCAATTGGATCTGAGTTTGCTTACTTTTATTCAACCATGGGAACTAAGGTAACTTTGGTAGAATTCTTACCAGAAATTCTTCCTGTAGAAGATGAGGAAGTGTCTAAGCAAATGGGACGCAGCTTTAAGAAGAATAAGATCAAAGTCATGACTAATTCTACTGTTGAATCAGTAGAAGGATCTGATGGTGATTTAAAAGTTAATATCAAGAATAAAAAGGGTGAAATTGAAGTGCATGAGTGCGAAATTGTACTTTCAGCAGTAGGAATTGCACCAAATACTGAAAATATTGGCTTGGAAGAGGTAGGAGTCGCAACTGAAAATGGCAGAGTTCTGGTTGATGAATATTTTAGAACCAATGTGGAAGGCGTTTATGCGATTGGAGATATTCTAAAAGGTCCTGCTTTGGCTCACGTTGCATCGGCAGAAGGAATTTGCTGTGTTGAGAAAATTGCTGGAATGAATGTAGAACCAATCGATTATACTACAATTCCAGGATGTACTTATACAGTTCCAGAGGTTGCATCAATGGGATTAACTGAGAAAGCTGCGAAAGAAGCTGGTTACGAATTAAAGATTGGTAAATTTCCTTTCTCTGCATCGGGAAAAGCAAGTGCTTCCGGAGCAAACGAAGGATTCGTTAAATTAGTATTTGATGCTAAATATGGCGAATTGCTTGGAGCTCATATGGTTGGTGCTAATGTAACCGAAATGATTGCAGAGTTAGTAACTGCACGTAAGCTGGAAACAACTGGTCACGAATTGATTAAAGCAATTCATCCACACCCAACTATGTCGGAGGCCATTATGGAAGCTGCTGCAGCTGCTTATGGTGAGGTAATTCACATCTAAAAGATCTGAATAATAATAGTAGATAAAAGAGGGCGCCCAAAAATGGGTGCCCTTATTTTTTACCAGAATATTATTTTTTGTGTAAGGCTATTTCAGAACGAGACATCAAAAAACAAAAAAGAGGATGACCTAATTTTGGACACCCTCTTCATTACAATTTTATGTGTATATTATTTCATCTCCTCTTTTAAAAATTGGGCTGTAAATGATTTTTCACATTTCACTAAATCTTCCGGTGTTCCTTCAAATAGAATTTCACCGCCATTTCGGCCACCTTCAATTCCAATATCAATTACATGATCGGCAACCTTAATCACATCTATATTGTGCTCTATTACGATTACTGTATTTCCTTTATTCACCAAACGGTTTAACACCTCAAGCAAAACTCTCACATCTTCGAAATGCAAACCTGTAGTTGGTTCATCCAAAATATACATGGTTTGTCCGGTATCTCTTTTTGCCAGTTCTGTCGCCAATTTCACTCTTTGCGACTCACCTCCGGAAAGTGTTGTTGATGGCTGGCCTAAAGTAACGTATCCCAATCCAACATCCTGCAAAACTTTCAGCTTAATTAAAATAGAAGGAATGTGTTCAAAAAATTCTACTGCCTGATTGATGGTCATATCCAACACATCACCAATAGATTTTCCTTTGTAACGAACCTCTAATGTTTCCCTGTTGTATCGCTTTCCGTTGCACGCATCGCAATGCACGTAAACATCAGGAAGAAAATTCATTTCGATGGAACGAACTCCGGCTCCCTTACAGGTTTCGCATCGACCACCTTTCACATTAAATGAAAATCGACCTGCTTTGTATCCGCGAATTTGTGATTCAGGCAATTTCTCGTATAATTTTCTTACATCACCAAACAAATTGGTATAGGTAGCAGGATTAGATCTTGGTGTACGACCTAATGGCGATTGATTCACTTCTACTACTTTGTCGACATTCTTAATTCCGCTAATTTTTTCGTACGGCAATGGATCGGCAACTGATCGATAAAAATACTGAGATAGAATGGGTTGCAATGTTCCATTAATCAAGCTTGACTTGCCACTACCGGAAACACCGGTAACACAAATAAACTTGCCCAAAGGCAAAGTAATACTTGCATTTTTAAGGTTATTACCTGTACAACCGTTCAAACTTATGGTTTTCCCATTACCTTTTCTTCTACTCTGAGGAATCTCAATTTTCTTCACTCCATTTAAGTAGAGAGCCGTTAAGCTATTACTTTTCAGGATGTCTTCAGGTTTTCCCGCAGCAACTACTTCTCCGCCATGCTTCCCGGCAAAAGGGCCCATATCAACCACATAATCGGCTGACAGAATCATATCTTTATCATGCTCAACTACAATTACAGAATTACCTGAATCGCGAAGTTGCTGCAGAGAATATATTAATCGTTGATTGTCTCTTTGGTGCAAGCCTATACTTGGTTCGTCGAGAATATACAGTACATTAACCAGTTGAGAACCAATTTGAGTTGCAAGACGAATACGCTGTGACTCTCCACCCGACAGGGTAACCGAACTTCGGTTAAGAGATAAGTACTCCAAACCAACATCCATTAAAAAACCTAAGCGGGATCGGATTTCCTTTAGTATCTCAGAACCAATTATTTGTTGTCTCTTACTTAAGTGCTGTTCCAAATCCTGAAACCATTCACTTAATAAGCCTAAATCCATACTGGCTGCATCCGAGATGTTTTTATCGTGGATTTTAAAATGAAGAGATTCTCTTTTTAGTCGATCCCCATTACAAGTATCACAAACTTTTGTAATAATAAATTGCTCAGCCCATTTCTTCGCCTTTTTGGAGGTTACATTGCTTTCCTGATTGGAAATGTATTTAATAACTCCGTCGAAACTAAGGAAATAATTGGAAGATGCTCCCAGCGGCGTATTATCCAATTTGAACGTTTCACTGGAACCATCCAAAATAATACTAAGAGCCTCATCGGGAATATCTTTAATAGGCGTATCCATCACAAAATGATACTTCCGGCCAATTGCTTCCAACTGCCAAAAAATCAATGAGTTTTTGTATTTCCCTAAAGGCACAATTCCACCTTCCCGAATACTCAAATTGGTATCGGGAATAATCTTATCCATGTCAATGGCATTTACCCGCCCTAAACCTTTACATTTTGGACAAGCTCCATGCGGAGAATTGAAAGAAAAACTATGTGGTGCCGGTGTATTGTATGAAATTCCAGTGGTCGGGCACATCAACAAGCGACTATAAAACCGAACATCATCGGTATCCTTATCCAGAATCATGGTAATTCCTTTTCCATGCTTCATGGCAGTTTGTACAGATTCTTTTAAGCGCTTATCGCCAACTTCCTCAACCACCAATTTATCAATCAGAACTTCAATGTTATGATTTTTGTAACGATCGACTTTGTAACCGTGAAAAAGCTCAACAATTTCACCATCAATACGTGCATACAAAAAACCTTTGCTACGAATCTGCTCAAATAATTCCTTATAATGTCCTTTGCGACCTTTTACAATTGGAGCCAGAATCAAGATTCTCTTCTCCTTGAATTTTTCGTGAATTAAATCGATAATTTGCTCATCGGTATACTTCACCATTTTCTCGCCCGTCTCGTATGAATAAGCAATACCTGCTCTGGCATACAGTAGTCGAAGAAAATCATATAATTCGGTAATTGTTCCAACCGTGGAACGAGGATTCTTATTGGTGGTTTTTTGCTCAATAGAAATCACCGGACTCAAGCCAGTAATTTTATCCACATCCGGACGCTCCATTCCCCCCAGAAACTGTCTGGCGTAAGCAGAAAAAGTTTCTACGTATCTCCTTTGTCCTTCGGCATAAATCGTATCGAAAGCCAAAGAGGATTTTCCACTTCCACTTAACCCAGTAATAACTGAAAGTTTATTCCTGGGAATGCTTACATCTATATTTTTGAGGTTATGAACACGTGCACCAAAAACTTCAACATTTTCAGTTTCCAATTGTCCTTCCGAATTTTTGCTTTTTTTACTCTTGATACTCAATTTACAATCTCCTTTTACATCCTCTAATTCGTTACTTTACAGAAACCGAATCTATTGGATTTTTATATTCAGAAAATGCAAAATTAATATATCCTTTGGCAGGAAGAGTAATTTCGTACTCTTTTTTATATTTATTTGTTAGGTAAGCTTTTCGCAACCAAGGATTAAAATGCTTTAGTAGTTTATAATTAACACCGTTTTCCTTTGCAAAGACAGCAAAATCTTCAACATTCGTAGTGATTTTCACCTTGTAGGTTGGAATATTTGGATACAAATCAGAGTCCCTAAACAGAAACCCAAAATCAGCTGGATTTTCCATTATTCTTTTTATTGCCATAATTCGAAATACATACCGCCCTGTTTCATCTCCTAAAAGTAAGTCGAAATAACTTCCTGCATCCTGCTTTTTTAATTGCTCACTTACAAATCTTCTTCCTGCATTATAAGAGGCGGCCACTAAAGTCCAGCTTCCATATTTTTCATATGATTGCTTCAGATACTTACAAGCAGCTATTGTCGATTTTTCAATATTATATCTTTCATCAACCTCAGTTTCGACTTCCAGACCATAATCTTTAGCCGTTCCTTGCATGAATTGCCAGATTCCTACAGCACCTGCCGGTGATTTTATCGTAGGCACCAATCCACTTTCGATCAATGCCAAATATTTAAAATCATCAGGTACTCCCTGCTCTTTCAAAATAGGCTCGATGATAGGGAAGTAACGATTCGCCCGCTTAATGAAAAGTAGTGTTTGAGACTGCCAATATGTATTCACAAGCAATTCCCGATCAAAAGATTCTTTCACATCCCACCTTTCCAATGGCACTTGCTCACCAGCAAACATGATATTCCCAGGTGTTTTCAATGCATACACATTGTATTTACTCATGTATTCACTTCCAATATGCTCGGTTGTTGGGTCATCTATTTTTGAATAGTTAAACAATTGGGCGGCCAAATAAAATCCCCCCAGAATAATCAGAATAATGCTACTATTTTTTAGTGAAGTATATAAGTTCATGTTTGATTTTTTAATTGGTTCCCAAAAGTATAAGATTCTACTGTATTTAATCAAAAAAGTTCTATAAAAAATCTTATTTACACCATTAAAAAACTGTAATTCGTCAAGAATGATTCTAAATAATTAAAATGCCTTATTTATATTTTTTATTGCGAAAAAAATGCAACAAATTACTTTTAAATCCGTTATGTACTAGATAAGCTATTGCATCACAATGCTTAAGGTGATTACTAATCTTTTTCCAAAATCTAACAGAATGAGAACCTTCTTTTTTCTTCTCTCGTCCCTTTTGGTTAGCGTATTCTTTACAGCATGTGATGGTGAAATAATTATCCATTTTCCTACAGACATAATACAAGATTCCAGAGTTTCCGATTCAACCTTTCAAATTCTCCTGGATGATTCCAAACTTCTTTGTCTGAATTTGTATTTGAATGATGAAAGCAAAGAACTAAAAGATATTGCAATAGATGAATCAGATGTTGGGCCGATTGTCGCGGCTCTTCAAATGGTTTTTTTAGATTCATTACTCCAAGCCAGTCAGGAAATCCGAGAATATCAAATACATACTCTTTGTCCAATTCAATTACACGAAGGTATTTTGAAGTCCGACACTACGAACACTTACATCAATTCATGGTATCATAATGGTTTTTCGACCCACGGATTAATAGATAATTACATCTATCAATACGGCATCGATTTAGATTCCATTGGGAACAACCAATACAAATACAAATCAAAAATTGGCATTAATTACATGGCATTGGCTTCTGAATTAAAAAAACTTCCATTTGTTCTTGATGCTACATCAAGCTCCTGTATTGGTGATGGATCTCAAATAGAAATTATTGATAACACCTCCGATTACATTCACCTAATATACAGTTACGGATGGGGCGATTGTCCTGCTGGATGCATTAAGAGGCATTATTGGGAAATTGGTGTGTATGGATCAGGTATTGTTGAGTTAATCGCAGAATCAGGCAATAATTTACCGTAAAAAATCAGTCCAACCACACTTTTACATTTATCCAAAATAAAACAATACAAGGAGCTATTCCTTTATCTTCAAAATTTTTCCTCCTTACTACTGAAATTCTTTTTTTAGTTGAGCCTTTTTTCTAAATTCACTCCTCTTAAAAAAAGAAAATATGCGTTACAATTTTGATGAAATTATTGATAGAAACAATACGGACTGCTTAAAGTACGATAAACTTGAGGCATTCTTTGGAAAACAAGATCTTCTTCCACTTTGGGTTGCCGACATGGATTTTAAAGTGCCCCCCTGCATTTCCGAAGCAATCATAAAAAGGGCAAATCATGAAATTTACGGTTATTCTTTTCGAAGTGATGATTGTATAAAAAGCATTCAAACCTGGCTTCAAACAAGACACAATTGGTCTGTTCGTAAAAAATGGATTTCAACAAGCCCAGGAGTTGTTACAGGTTTGTCCCTTTTACTGATGAGTTTAACCAATGAAGGTGATAAAATTGCTGTTCAACCGCCGGTTTACCATCCTTTCTTTCATGTTGTAAATGACACCAAGCGCGAGTTGGTATACAATCCTTTAATCAGAACCGAAACGGGCTACGAAATGGATTTTATACAATTGGAGGAACTCGCTAAAAACGGCTTAAAAGCATTAATTATTTGCAATCCGCACAATCCGGTTGGTAGGGTATGGAATGAACAGGAGTTGCTTAAACTTGGAGATCTTGCCAAGACTTACGATTTTTTTATTATTTCGGATGAGATTCATCAGGATTTGATTTTTAAGGGACACAAACATCTTCCGCTTGCTTGCTTGTCCAATGATTTAAATCAAAGAACAATTACCTGTATTGCTCCTTCGAAAACATTTAACGTTGCCGGTTTATCAAGTTCGATAATTATAATTGCGAATCCTGAGTTTCGAAAAAAATACAAGCGAATGGTCTCTGCTCTGCATTTGGATTTGGGAAATTTATTTGGACACGTTGCCATGCAGGCTGGTTACGAGGAAGGAGCCGAATGGTTAGATCAGTTGATGGAATATCTGGAAGGGAATGTTAATCTTGTGCGGGATTACTTACAGGAACACATTCCGGATATTAAATTGATTGAACCAGAAGCAACCTATTTGCTTTGGCTCGATTACCGCTCACTTGGCGTTTCAACTGCAGACTTCCATGATTTATTGATTAACAAAGCAGGTTTGGCTGTCAACAATGGTACAAAGTTTGGCCCTGAAGGAGAAGGATATCTGCGGATAAATATTGGCTGTCCACGATCTATCCTAGAGGAAGCTCTGAATAAAATAAAATTTACAGTAGATCAATTAAAAAAATAATACTCATTTAAGGCTTACTTTTCACCTAAATGTGGAGTCGGGGGTTGAGAACTAGATTAGTCCTAATGTATCTTACGAAATTAAACGACGATTAATTGTTGGTTTCTGCACAAAACTTCAATCTGTTTTTTTACACACAAAACCCCGATAGGATACTGTCGGGGTTTTATTTTTATTGAGGATAAGACAATCCCCATTGTTGAAAAATGACTCCTATTGGATAAATTGATAAATCTATTGGGGAGAAAAGTCATCTATTGGTTGATATAAATGTCCTATTCCCTCAATTTTCCATCTACTGCAAAAAAAGGTCACTATTGTGAGGGGTTCAGCGAGTCTACTTATTCTTTCACCAATCTTTTAGACAAACACTTCCAACTTACATCCCTCATCAACGGCCTTTTTCAAAAAATCCATTAAATTAAGTTCGCGCATCCATCAACTTCTTGTTAGCTGATTAAATTCTAGTACTTTTGCAAACCTAACACACACCTTTTATGCACTGGAATAAACCTTGGTTTCAATTCTTGATTTTACTACTACTAGCCTTTATTTGGGGATCTTCTTTTATTCTCATGAAAATTGGATTGAAAAGTTTTAGCAGCGAACAGGCAGCAGGAATTCGAATACTTTTGGCCTCGCTGGTGCTTTTGCCTTATTCTATCAAAAATTTAAAGTTTTTGAAAAAAAAGGATCTGAAAAGCCTTTTGATTGCAGGATTTATTGGCAGTTTTATCCCAGCTTTTCTGTTTACCAAAGCACAAACTCAAATTGACAGTGCATTGGCTGGCATGTTGAATTCACTAACCCCAATATTTACTTTGGCTATTGGAATACTACTCCATAAAACAAAATTCAAATGGCTGCAAGTAACTGGTTTGGTTATTGGACTAATTGGTGCTTTGGGTTTGATTACTTCAGGTAAGGATTTGGCTCTGGGAAATGTGAACAGCTATGCCTTGCTAATTGTTCTCGCAACAGTCTTTTACGGAATCAACATCAACGAAATTAAATCGAAATTATCTCATTTAACAGGTATTCAGATTACCTCACTGTCTTTCTTTTTTACGGGCCCGGCTGCGCTGATTTATTTAGCAACTACAGATTTTGAGCCCGTACTTCAATCGCCAAACTGGCCAATTCATTTCCTCGCATTAGCGGCTTTAGGAATTATTGGCACCGCCTTGGCTATGCTGCTAATGAATAGCTTAATTAGATATAGTTCTGCTATTTATGCCTCATCGGTAACTTACATTATTCCTGTTTTTGCAATTTTATGGGGCGTGCTTGATGGAGAGAACATTACCGTTCTGCATTTGACTTGTATGGCAATTATACTGTTGGGCGTTTATCTTACAAATAAAAAAAGATAAGGCAGAGTTTCCTACTCAAAGTTGATTTTAAGTACAATTCTTACTTTTGAAGAAACAGGAACTCCTTTCGATTTAGCGGGTTCCCAATCTTCTCCTTTACGCAGTAGATTTTCTATTTCAGCAACTAAAACGGAATCGGGATTATCTTTAAAAACAATCTCATTAATAGTGCCCGAAGCGTTGACTGTAAATGACAATTTCAGTTTATAAGCTCCATGTAAATGTTCAAATTTGGAGTAATTCAGCTTATCAATCAAGGCCTTTTTAAAGTTCGATATCGATTCTGAATCCACCGGTCTTGCCTTCTCCCAGGAATTGATAGTATTTTCCGATTGATTACTACTAGAATCGTAAGCTGACACAACAACCTCATTCAGAGGAGTATTATCTGGTTCCAATATCACGAGTAATGTGGAATCGGCCTGCGCATTTACTTCTTTTTGCTCGTAACCAATAAATGAAGCTGTAAGCTGATATTTCTCGCCAGCTTGCTTTGCTCTGATCTGAAATTGACCATCCATATCTGTGACAACACCTTCTCCTGTCTCTTTACTAAAAATCTGCACTCCTGGAATTGGCACTTTATCCTCATCCAAAACTACGCCACTTATTATCCTATTGATATCTTTCTTTGCACTATCTGTGAAAAACGCAAGCGGTTCTTCCTGTTTTTTTTGTTTAGAGACTGCAAGTCCAGCGACTTTCCCCGATAAGGCTTTTTCAACATCAAGAGTACTTTCTGAATCAATATTAGAGCTTTTTGTAACTCTACTTACCGACATTTCTTTATTCACCGCAGGTGCTTTAGAAGGAATCTCCGATTTAGAAAAAATCTCAGGCTCCTCAACCACTTCTTCTTCCTCAGCTACCTCAAATTCTTGTATCGCATAATCGTCGCTATCTGAAATCTCAAGTTCCGAATCCTCCTCAAGCGTATCAATAATACCTAACAATTCAGATTCCTTTGCAGGTATTTGCGGTTTAACAAGAGGAACTTCAATCCTTTTCACTTCATTTTCCATCTGACCACCAATCAATTCATCCTGAACCGAGTATTGATTTAAATACATCAGAACAGAACCTAAACCGATCAAAATGGCAATACTGGCGGCATAAGGGAACCAAATTGGAATTCTTCTCTTTTTTTCCTGCGTTCTTGCGTGTATTTGATTCTTCAATTCTGCAAAATCCTGCTCAAACTCCTGACTGTTTATTTTCGATAAACCATCAAAAGCCTCACTCTCAAAATCATCTTGCATCATCTTTTTCTCGAACGCATGTTTCTCTTTCTTCTTCAGTTTATTACTGAAGTAGTCAACAAAATTTCGATATGTTAACCCACTTTTAAACTTCATGCTTCGATTCCAATTGTTCCAAACAAATTTTCAGGTTTCGCTTTCCATTCTGAATATAGCTTTTCACCTTTTTTTCAACAAGCTCCAATTCTTCTGCAATTTCCTTGTATCCCTTTTCCTGATAATAAAACAGGACTACACATTGCTTTTGTTCCAATTTTAAACGTTCAATGCAATGTTTCAGATTATCTTCCAACGAACTATCCGGCGCTTCATCTATAGGATGCAATAATTCGGAAGATTCCATATTTTGATTGGTAGAAAATTTTTCAAATCTGTTTCTATGTGCTTTTTCCTTTCGGATTTCCATCAAACAGAAATTCTTTGTCACTACAAACAACCAAGACTTGAAATTCTGTATCTCAAATTTAGGGATTTCAGTAATAAGACGTTCAAAAATCTGACTCACGGCATCTTTTGCCAATTCCCGATTGCCGAAATATTTTAGCGCTACACCAAATACCAGGTGCATATACCTCCCAAAAAGTTCTCCAAGCACATCCAGATCACCTTGCTCCATATACTCTTGAAGCAACTGCTGATCTTTTTTACTTTCCAGATTTTTTTTGAGTCGAAACATTAAAACATTCACTTGATAAACAATGCATTCACTACCGCGAGTTAACAAAAAAGAAAAAAAGATGAAAACTTTTTATGGAATTTGTTTTCCTCTTGCATCCTAAAGGTTAATAACGGAAAATAAATATTCATTAAAAAAGATAGCCATGAGAACAAAAGCAATTCTAATAACACTTATTAGTCTATTCCTGATAGGGAATCTATCTGCAAAAAGCATAAGTGGAACAGTAAGCGATGAGTCAAATTCACCAATGCCAGGTGTTAGTATAATAATTAAAGGATCAAGTTATGGTTCGGTTACTAATATTGAGGGAAAGTACACGATTGAAGCCAATGAAAATGACATTTTGATTTTTGGATTTATTGGGATGATTGCTCAGGAAATTAAAGTGAAGCAACAAAATATCATTAATGTAATTCTGAAAGCAGAAAAAATTGGTTTGGATGAAGTGATTGTGCAAGGATATAGTACGAAACAAAAAAAAGAACAAAAAATTAATCGAATGTATTCACCACTTCAAGGCAGAGTATCTGGAATTGCTATAATGGAAGAATGCGAATCACTTGAAATTATGGATTATGATTCCGAAGAAGATTTCAATACTGAAGGATATTCCACAATCCGTGAAAACGGCTATAAAAGTGCCGTTAAAAGTCCTCTTTCTACTTTCTCGATTGATGTAGATGCTGCTTCGTATAGCAACGTGCGTCGATTTTTAGAAGAAGGAACAAAACCTCCAATTGATGCCGTTCGAATTGAAGAAATGGTAAATTATTTCAATTACGACTATTTGCAACCCAATGACGAGCATCCTTTTTCAATCACAAACGAAGTAGCCGAATGTCCTTGGAACTCAGAGAATTTATTGCTTCACATTGGTTTGCAAGGCAAAAAGATTGAAACCGAAAATCTGCCTGCATCCAATTTGGTATTTCTTCTCGATGTTTCCGGATCGATGGATTCTCCAAACAAATTGCCATTGCTAAAGAAAGCATTTAAGCTTTTGGTCGGTCAGCTAAGGGAAGATGATAGAGTTGCAATTGTTGTATATGCCGGAAATTCAGGTTTGGTACTTCCTTCTACATCCGGTAATCGAAAAGAAGATATTCTAAATGCACTCAACCGCTTAAATGCTGGTGGTTCTACCGCCGGAGCATCAGGACTAAAGCAAGCCTACAAAGTGGCAAGTGAAAATTTTATTGATGGCGGAAACAATCGAATCATTTTAGCCACTGATGGTGATTTTAATATTGGACAATCGAGTAATGCCGAAATGGAACGATTGATTGAAAAGGAACGTGAAAAGGGGATTTTTATTTCGGTTTTAGGTTTCGGAATGGGCAATTACAAAGATGATAAAATGGAAATTATTGCCGACAAAGGAAATGGAAACTATGCTTACATTGACAATATTTTGGAAGCAAAAAAAGTATTGGTGAATGAATTTGGCGGTACTTTATTTACCATTGCTAAAGATGTGAAAATACAAATTGAATTCAATCCTGCTGTGGTTGCAGAATACCGATTGGTAGGATACGAAAACAGAATGTTGGCTAGTGAGGATTTTGAAGATGACACAAAAGATGCCGGGGAGTTGGGGTCGGGTCATAGCGTAACGGCTCTTTACGAGATAAAGCTGATGAAGAACAAGAAAAAACAAGATCAGGAACTTAAATATCAGAATACAAGTTTAAATGCGACTGCATATTCTGGAAACGAACTTGCCACCGTAAAATTCCGATACAAAAAACCAGATGGACAAAAGAGTCTGTTGCTGGAAAAAATAATTACCAATACTCGAATTGACAAACGGGAACTATCTAATAATTTTAAATTCTCAGCTTCTGTTGCTGGCTTTGGACTTCTTTTAAGAGACTCAAAATTTAAAGGAAACTGCTCTTACGAAATGCTGATTAATCTGGCTCAACAATCCAAGGGCGAAGATAAAGAAGGATATCGAAGTGAATTCATTCAACTAATGAAACTTGCCAATCAATTATAGCACAGTAAAAGAGGCACCGAAAGGTGTCTCTTTCTTTCAAATATCAACAATTAGTTTCTAATGATGGGATATTTAGTAATTTTGCACGGAATACAAATATACAATACCCCAATGTTTTTAAAAAAATTAGATCCAAAGCTTTTAGAAGCTATTGAAGAACACGGTTTTGAAACCCCAACAGAAGTTCAAAAGAGCTGCATTTCAAAAATAAAAAGCGGTGTTGATTTGTTTGTAAAGGCTCCTGCTGAATCAGGAAAGACTTATACGATTATTATTGGTCTTATTCAGCAACTTAAAGAAGAGTTCGAAGATGTTCCAAGAGCTATTGTCGTTGTTTCTACAAG
This sequence comes from Labilibaculum antarcticum, assembly GCF_002356295.1. Lineage (NCBI taxonomy): Bacteria > Pseudomonadati > Bacteroidota > Bacteroidia > Marinilabiliales > Marinifilaceae > Labilibaculum > Labilibaculum antarcticum. The sequence continues at coordinate 3,099,649 of NZ_AP018042.1, forward strand.
AGAAAAGGCGATTCAGCTAAAAGAACAGTTTCTTGAATTAAGCGAAGATACAAGTCTTCGAATATTTAGTGAGGGTGATGCCGGAAATTTACACAACCTCCGCGATAAGGTCTATGCCGGATCGGATATTGTTATCGCTACAGCAAGAAAATTCAACGAACTATACTCGTTTAGTGGAATTAATTTACGCAATTTAAAAATTGTTGCCATTGATGATGCTGAAATGATAATTAAAGAGCAAATTGTTTCGGATATTAATCGTCTCTCGGATAACCTTCCAAGATGCCAACGAATTGTATTTACTACAAAAATCACTAATAAAATGGACGATTACATGGACAATTACATGTACTCACCTATTGTTTTAGACTTTGAGTAAATAAATAAATGCCTCCAATGTTGCAACATTGGAGGCATTTTTAGTTTAGCGTAAATAAGCTCTAAACATCCAGTTTAGCTTCTCAAAATAAGATACGTAAGCTGGCAATATATCTAAAGTTCCTTCGTCCCCATTTTCATTTGCCTCTACAATTACCTCTTTTACCTTTTCAATTAAAACATTGTGCGACTGAATAATTTGTTGCACCATATCAGTGCCTGCACAATTTGAATTCGCTTCCTGTATTGTTGAAATGGCAACGTAATCCGAAAAATTACCAAGAGGATGACCTTCCAGTGTTAAGATTCGCTCAGCAACTTCATCTACTTTATCGCTGGCGTCAACATATAATTCCTCAAATTTGGCGTGCAATTCAAAAAACTCTTTCCCTCCAACATTCCAATGAAAATTTCTGAGATTTTGATAATACACCTGATAATTTGCCAATAAAATTTGTAATTGCTCTACTTCTTTTTCTTTTGCATTTAATTCCAATACAGCGTTATCACTTTTAGCATTTTTCATGTTTTCTTATTTTTAGTTTACTATTATTTCTAATTCTCTGATACAAATATCACATCATTCAGATTATTAAAAGTTATGTGCCAATAAGAAAAACTTATTAGTTGAAATTGAATAATTAAAATAGAAGTAGGGTAAGTCGGTATCAATTACGGTTATCTAGTAATCAGTCGTAAACTAAATAACTAAAAAGATGATTCACAACAAACTCGATAAGCTGTTTGGGCAAGCCGGATCGATACTTGGTTGGATACTCATGCTTGTGGGAATTTATTCCGCCATTCTCCCTCTTAGTATATTATTGGTTTTAATTGGATCGTTTATGGCATTTTCCCACTCTGGAATTTACCTTGATCAAGAAGATAAAAAATACAAATTCTACTACGCCTACTTTGGCATATTTAAATCAGGATCCTGGAGAAGCTTAAAAAATATTGATCGTGTTGCCGGCATTTCATCTATTATTGTACGAGACTCCTATATCCCGGTACAAAAAGGAACGAATTTGAAGAAGAATGACTGTTTTGTAGTCCTGTTTTTGAAAAACCAAAATAGAAAAATCCCTTTTAAAAGATGCAAAGACTTGCTTGAGGCAAAGTTGGAAGCTCAAAAAATAGGTCAACTATTAAATCTAAATGTAGTTCAATAACCCTATAAATACCTCCTTGCTTTTACAGCAAGTCACAAACCAAAAAAGAACCTCTAAACTGAGGTTCTTTTTTCTTTATTATATTTTTGGTGAGTTTAGAACATATAATCCCAAATCGGTAATAATATCGGATCTGTTTTTAATGCTTTCTTAGCTTTTTCATCCAAATAGGTTTTGTTGATTACAACACGAAACATGTATTCAGAAAACCATTCATCAGTAAAAGTTAAATATCCATTATTTCCTGCAGTAGTTCCCCACGAGTTTTCAAATTCCCATTTTACGGGTTTGTCATTTTTATCAACATCGACTCCAATTAATGCCATTGCATGAGAAGAACCGGACTCACGGGTTAGCACTCTCGCTTTTTTATCCATATCGAACTCAACACCCATTATAGAAGCGTAGTCGTAAGTATTGATATCCATCACACCAGCTTTTCGATTGTGCTGTTTCCCTACATCGCAAGAGGCATACATGGCTTCATTGTTCTTGATGGAAGCCATTGCAAATTTCTTAATTTCCTTATTAGGAAGATTCAAATACGTCCAATTGATTCCTTCAGCAACATTTCTGTAATTCTTAATTTCGTATACCTTATAATAGTCACGAGTCGGATCATTCATAATCATCACCAATTCTGTTTTAGCAAAATCAGGATTAATTTCAGCTAAAAATTCTTTAGGTGTATACATTTTGCTTTCGCTGATTTTTCCATCAACATCCTTAAATCTCCAGGTGAAATTTACCGGAGGCTCACCCAAACTTAAAGCTAACATACGGTACACTGCTTTAAGGGCCGTCATTTTTGCCAATTCAACATCTTTAGTAGATGCTTTCTCAGCAATCATATTACGGAGCTTATAAGCTTCACCTCTTAGTTTTTCATTAATCAGACTCGTAATTTCGCGTGTTTTATTGCTCACCTTTGTTTCCGGCATTACTTCTGCGGGAACAACCCCATACTTCTTAGCTATATTAAAAAAGGAATTCCAAACACCACCATCATCTACCGGGCCTTTAAAATAAAGAACCACTTCTCTATCATCCATCTTACGATCGGCCGTTGCGATTATATTCTCGAAGAATAGGTTCGACTTTTCAAATAGATCCCAGAAATAGTTGTAATTGTGAGAAAAATCGAATGATTTTATATTAAATTTCTTCATTACTTCAGGACGAATCGTATTCATAGAAGTAAACATCCAACATCTACCTGAGCTTTCCTGATTGGTTATTCCCTTTACATCCACTCTATATTTAAAGAAATGATCTGTTTTTCCAAGTTTTTCATGATTCAAAGACAGCTCTCTAATGCTTTCCGAATTGGTAATTGCATTTTGAATTGCTTTACTTGAAGCATCTAATTTGAAACTTGCACGAATCTCGTTCAACATTTTAGCATCTACGGTTCCTTTTTTTTGTGCTATCGACATTACACTACATGCCAAAGCCAAAACAGGAATCAGTATAAATTTTTTCATCTGTTGTGTTTAAGTTGTTGTTGTTCTAAAATAATTTACACAAACTTAAAAAAACTCATCTTAATAAATGGCTAATTTCATTAGAAATAGAGGGTGTCCAAAATTACCTTGTCTTCTTTTCTGTTTTTTTGATCCGTAGATGATTCAAACTCATTTTAATTCGATTTAGAAACATATTTTTGGACAATCTCTTTGTTTGTAATCCAATCAGAATGGTTTATGAAAGACGCTTAACAAAAATTAACCCGTTAGCTTTCAAATATGCTCTCCTTATTGTTACCTTTAAAAGTAGTTTAATCATAACCGAACACATTGTAAATATAAAATTCTATGGCAAAATTGATTGATATTTATGTTGATAATATAAAAGAGAAAAGATCTTATCCTACTGGCACTGATCTTCAAACTATACTGGCGGATGTTAAGCCACAGCTGAATGGTGAAGTGCTTGGAGCGATGGTTAATAATAAATTGAAAGAGTTGAACTATGAAATATACAAACCTAAAAAGGTGATTTTTGTGGATGGAACACATCCTGATGGGCGAAGAATGTACGTTCGTTCCCTATGTTTTATGCTTTACAAAGCAGTTCATGATTTGTATCCCAAGGCCAGTTTTCGTGTTGAACATTCAATATCAAATGGTTTGTATTGTCGAATAACTGATAAGAATATAATTCTTGCGCCTGAAGATGTAGAAAATATAAAGAAGAGAGTGTTAGAGATTATCGAAGCTGATCTGCCCTTTGTTCGCGAAGAAATTGAAACGGAAAAAGCAATTGAATTATTTGAAGCGCAGGGTTTGAAAGAGAAAACGAGTCTGTTTCGTACCCGTGGAAATTTATTTACATCTGTTTATCACTTAGGCGATAGTGTTGATTATTTCTATGGATTCCTGGTTCCATCGACGAGTAAATTGAAGGTGTTCGATTTATTGCCATTTTCTCAGGGAATGTTACTTATGACACCGGGTAGAAGAGATCCTTCGGTAACCGAGACGTTTATTCCTCAGGAGAAAATGTTAAAGGTGTTCAGCGAGTACAAGCGTTGGGGAAAGGTTTTAAATATTTCGAATGTAGGTGATTTAAATTACTACGTTGAAAATGATAATATTTCGGAACTTATAAAAATCTCGGAAGCTTTACACGAGAAGAAAATTTCTCAAATTGCAGATAAGGTTAGAAAGAAAAGAAAGCATACGAAGCTGATTTTAATTTCCGGACCTTCGTCATCCGGGAAAACAACTTTTGGGAAGAGATTGGCAATTCAGCTTAAAGTAGCTGGTTTGCATCCGGTAAATTTGTCTTTAGACAATTACTTTGTTGATCGGGAGTTAACACCCAGAGATGAGAATGGGGAATATGACTTTGAGGCATTGGAATCTCTGGATGTTCGTTTATTTAATCAGAATTTGGTGGATTTGCTAAATGGGAAAGAAATAGAATTGCCAAAATTTTCATTTGAAACAGGTTCTCGTTATTACGATGGTGAAAAATTAAAAATTAATGGGAAGCAGATATTAGTAGTGGAAGGCATTCATGCTTTAAATCCACAACTGACTCCACTTATTGCTGATGAGTCTAAATTTCGGATTTACATTTCCGCACTTACATCAATTTCTATTGATGGTCATAATCGAATTCCATCCACCGATAATCGCTTAATCAGAAGAATTGTCCGCGATCATAAATATCGTAATTATAGTGCTTTCGATACCATTAGTCGTTGGCCGAGTGTGAGACGTGGCGAAGAAAAAAATATTTTCCCATATCAGGAGGAGGCTGATGCAATGTTTAATTCAGCACTTCCCTACGAGTTGGGTGTTTTGAAGAGATATGCCGAACCTATACTAAATGAGATTCAGCCAAATCAAGCTGAATATTCCGAAGCAAATAGATTATTGAAGTTTTTCAGCTACTTTCTTCCAATTAGTGATGATGATATTCCACCAACATCATTAATGAGAGAATTTTTAGGTGGTAGTACTTTTGAGTATTAGGTTGTTAATAACTTTTGCTTGTTTATATTCATCCCTGTTTAAGTTGTTAATAATCCTAATAATTTGAACAGGGATTTTTAGTTATTAACAATCGGAGTACCTGTAAATAGAGGTGCGACAAAGTTATTAACAAATTATCAACACTGTTAATAACCTGTTAGTATTCTGTTGAAAATGTGGAAATGAATAATGCCTGATTTTTCAGAACCGGGGTGCAAATATAGGCTAAAAAGAAGGGATTGTGAAAGGATTTTTTTGGTTTTTTTCAATAAAAATAAGGCGTCGAGCTAACTAACTCTTCATCATGCGATCTATCTCTCTTTTGTGGTCTTTTTGTTTTAAACTTTCTCTTTTATCGAAATGTTTTTTGCCTCGACAAAGGGCAATTTCCATTTTTGCAAAGCCTTTTTCGTTCAAGAATATTCTCAAAGGAACAATCGTTAAACCACTTTCTTTGGTTTTTCGATCCAATTTATCCAACTCTTTTCGGTTTAAGAGAAGTTTTCGCTCCCTTTTTGCTTCGTGATTATAGTAAGAGCCGAATTTATATTCGGAAATGTGCATTTCTTTCACGTAAAGTTCATTTGCACTAAAGTAGCAAAATGAGTCTCCAATGTTTGCTTTTCCAGCGCGAATGGATTTAATTTCTGTTCCAAATAGTTGAATTCCTGCTACGAAGGTCTCGATGATTTCGTATTCGAAGCTGGCTTTTTTATTTCTAATATTGATTTTCTGCATTGTGAATTCTTAAATTACGCAACAAATTTACTATTTAAATTGTAACCGGAAGCTTGAAGATAATAGAAAACATTCGTTCAAAAATTAATGGAAGAACTAAAATGAGTAAACTGGCCATAATTGTGAAGCCTGGTTTTTTATTTTCGGATAGGGGGAGTAGTGGGGATATTCCCAACCATAACACACGAATAAAATAAAGTTCGAAGACCAAACAAATTTGATTCAGGAACGAGTAGTTGGGAAATAGTTTTGCCAAACTGTGAAATAGGCAGAAAATTGACCCGCTATAAATAATTAGCTGATAAATGGTTTCAGATTTAATTTCTAATTGAAAATTTGGAGCAAGAAGTTTGATCATTTTCCCTGCAACAAAGAATGCCAGATATAAGGATAAAAAAGAAACAGCAAGTTGAGAGATACCAATACTTAAACTTCCCGTATGAATTAAACCTCCTGCAAAAGCCAGAAGAGAGCAGACCGTAATTACAGGAAATGCAAAACGAATGAAAATAGATCGAACAGTATTTATCTCTTGAACAATTATATCCCATTCATTTTTTGGATCAATAAGTAGATTGAACCATCTGGATAAAGAATATTTTATATTTTTTGGGTGAAAATTCATTGCGTCTGTTTCTTAATTTTGAATAAAATCAAAATTAACTAAGCTTTTCTAATTTGAAGTGTTTTCTTGCAAAATTGTATGCTTTGATTTAGGCTCTTTGATTAAAAATCCAAAAGGCTGGCTGTTCCAATAAAAAATGCGCCTAAAACAGCATATATCGAAAGCAATCCAATTAATATGAATGTAAAATACCCCGATTTTTTATCATCAGCAATTGAAAGCATTGGGGATATTCCTTTGTAAAGAATGTAAAAACTGAAAAGGCTTAAAATGGTAAGATAATTTATCGTTGGAATTAAAAATGCCAACGAATTAAATATGATGCCAGGGACGAAGGAATAGCCAATAAGGGTGAAAGCTTTGTTGAATCTTATGGTTTTAGTATCGAAGTGGGCAAATTTACTGGCAAGAAGACTGGAAATGTAAATTGATAGAATGGAAAACAGAAATGTCGCACTTGCTGAAAATATGTGCATATTAATATGTTGCGAAGGATTGTGATCGAATAATTGATAGCCTGAAAAATTACAAATGGCCATTAATAATAGCAATGGGAGTATAAGACTCAGGAATAATTGTTTGGGGCTTCGTTCTTCTCTAGCAATTGATTTCCAAGTCTGTTCTGGTTGAATAAAAAGGAGTAGACTGTGTTTGTATGCACTTGCGATTGTCATATTGAATAGAGTTGTTGGTGAATTCAAAAAACTTAAAGTAATTTTACCGCGTAGATCACATACACAGTCTTTTCTTATTGTAAGATAAACAATATCCGGATAAACAAAAACTGATCGTTTTTGGTTCGGGAAAAATATTTAAGATGCAGAATAACTTATTAGTTGTACTTGGAGCAACCGCTACCGGAAAAACAAGCCTGGCGGTACATTTGGCAAAAGAATTCAATGGGGAAATCATTAGTGCAGATTCCCGTCAGATATATCGTGGAATGGATTTGGGGACAGGTAAAGATTTGGATGAATATGTTTTGGATGGAACTCCTATCCCATATCATTTAATTGATATTGCCGATGCCGGTTATAAGTACAATGTGTATGAGTTTCAGCAAGATTTTGTAAAAGCTTTTGAGCTGATTACTGCAAAAAAAAAGATGCCTGTTGTTTGCGGTGGAACAGGAATGTACCTGGAGGCAGCTTTGAAAGGCTATAAATTGATTGCAGTGCCAAAAGATCAGGCTTTTCGTGATGAATTGCTTGATAAGTCATTGGATGAGTTAGGAGCTATTCTTCGCTCTTACAAAAAAGTACACAATAATTCTGATCTGGAAACTCAGAAGCGGGCGATTCGGGCTATCGAAATAGAACGATACTGTGCTTCTCATCCCGAAATAGAAATAGATTATCCGGAAATGAATCCTTTACTAATAGGAATCAAGTTCGATCGTGAGGTTAGGCGGGCGAGAATCACCCAGCGTTTAAAAGAGCGCCTAAAATCGGGAATGGTCGAAGAGGTTGAAGCTTTGATTAAATCAGGCGTTTCAGCTGACGATTTAATATACTATGGCTTGGAATATAAATTTTTGACACAGTATGTTGTTGGTGACTTAACTTACGATGAGATGTTTACTAGTCTTGAGGTGGCAATTCATCAGTTTGCCAAGCGTCAAATGACCTGGTTCCGGAAAATGGAACGTAGTGGCTCAAACATCCATTGGTTGGATGGGTTTATGCCATTGGAGGAGAAAATACAGAAGGTGAAAGAGTTGGCGGTGATTTAGTTTAGGTGTTTTCCAAGTTCAGAGAATGTGATTCTTGTAACGCCTAATTGATCCCAACGTGCGAAGGGTAGGGGAATGTTTGGTAATTCCTTAATGGCATCTTCAATAACGTAAACAGCAATGTTTCGTTGAGCTAAACCAACAACCGCGCAATCAACACAAACATTAGTTGTAACTCCATACACGAAAACCTTTTTAGGTGCTATGAGTTCTAACACGGCTTCTGTATTTGTATTTCCCTCAAATACATCAAAAGCATCTTTTTTGATTATAATATTGCGATTGATAATAAAATCACGAATATTTTTCTCAGAATAGATCTGGTCCCATAAAACTTCAGAAAATGGCGTTTCAGGATTCGTTTCGTTCACATATTCGGCACCAGATGTATTGGCCATGCAATGTGGTGGAAATGTTGTGATGAAATCAGGATTGTTCGACAATTCTTTTGAGCTGTCGTAATGGAAATCAGCAGTGTTGACTACTTGAATGTTATTGCTTTTAGCAAGCGAAGTTATTTGGCTAAGTACAGGTTGAATTTGCTCTGCACCGGGAGCGTATAATTTACCGGAGGCACTCATGAAATCAATTTGAGTGTCAACATTCCAAAATAAAATATCTTTTGCGAACATAGCTTATTTCTTATTTAGATTTGTATCGATTACAATATTACAACAGCATAAAAAGATATCAAAACGAAAGCCTGAATTATTCGCTTTACTATATCTGAAAAATATCCCCTTTTAACCTGATAATTGCAGGTGACAACGAATAATTTTCACTCCTTGTTATTTCTTTTCTACTTTTCTTTTGAAATTTACTGCTAATAGTGTGTTATGACTAACATAAAGAAAATAACCCGTAGTCGGGTTGCTTATCATATAATATTTTGGGTGATTGCCTTTACATTTTGGCTGTTTACCATGTTTGTGGCAAGTAATTTTAAAAATATTCTGAGATTGGAACCTGTCTTAATGACATTTGTGTTCAATCTTTGTTTTGCTGTTGCTGTTTATTTTAATTTGTTGGTTTTAATACCAGCCTTATTTAAAAAACAAAAATTCTTTTTATACTCAATAGCTCTACTAGCTTGTATTTCTTTGTCGGCTTTTTTTATCGATTTTTTATTGGTTTATCCATTAGGTCAGTTTGTTCAGGGAGATCAGTATTTTGGCAAATTGACTTTTGTTGTCTGGTTTAATTTTGCATTTTTCACCTTTATATATGTTGGCGTTACAAGTTTTTTGTCCTTAATGAGGGAGTTGTTTATGTTGCAAACAATATCTTTTCAATTAAAAGATATTGAAAAAGAAAAATTGGAAGCAGAGTTGAAAGCATTAAAAGCACAGATTAATCCTCATTTTCTCTTTAATACTTTGAATAATATTTATTCTCTTACACTTGATAAATCTGATAAAGCACCCAATTTAGTTTTGAAACTGTCTGATTTAATGCGATATATTTTGTACGATTGCAATGATCGTTATGTATTGTTGGAGAAAGAGCTGGAGTTTATAAGAAATTATCTCGAATTACAGATAATCAGATTGGATGATCGTATACCCGTGAAAATGGTAGTGAAAGGGGATACGGCGAGGTATAAAATAGCGCCTTTGTTGTTTGAACCTCTTATTGAAAATGCATTTAAGCATGGCGCTTACGGCAGAAATAATGAAGGTTTTGTAAATATTCTCTTTGATTTTGAAGATAAGAATAACATTGAATTATCAATAGAGAACCGATCGGAGGGTGAGTGGACTAAAGAACGCGAGAATAATAGTGGCATCGGAATAAAGAATGTAATTCGTCGTTTAGAGTTGTTGTATCCCGATAAACATCGATTGGAAATTAAGGACGAAAACAATCTTTATAAAGTTACCTTACAAATCGATTTGTCCGAACCAAATTAAGTTTAGATCCTATGAAGTTAAAATGTTTAATTGTTGATGATGAACCATTGGCACAACGTGTTTTAGAAAAATACGTTTCTGAATTACCTGGACTCGAGTTGATAGGAAAATGCAGTGATGCGATTGAGGCCATGGAGGTTTTGCAAGAGAAAGAGGTTGACCTTATTTTTCTAGATATAAATATGCCTCGCTTAAGCGGAATCAATTTTCTGAAGACTTATAAAAATCCACCAATGGTTGTGATTACCACGGCTTACACAGAGTATGCTTTAGAAAGCTATGAGTTGAATGTATTGGATTATCTGAAAAAACCTTTTTCTTTTGAACGCTTTTTGCTGGCGGTTCAAAAAGCAGAGGAGAAAATGAAAGGTGGCGTTGAACCTCAGGAATTGGAGAAGGATGAACGGGAATTCATTTTTGTTAAGGCAAATAAGAAAACGATTAATATCAGCCTCGACTCAATTTTGTACGTTGAGGCCCTGGGTGATTACGTTAAGATTTTTACAAACGACGGACATATTGTTACTTATCAATCGTTAAAAGGGATTGAGCGCTTATTACCATCTCATAAGTTTTACCGGATTCATAAATCTTATATTGTGTCTCTGTCAAAAATCAAATCAATAGAAGGGAATATGGTACACCTGGAAAAAGGGACTATCCCAATTGGAAATAATTACAAACAGAGTTTCTTTCAAAGAATACATCCCGCATAATATTATTATCCCGTTTTGTTTTTCAACAGGTCCGATGAAATTTTTTATCGGGTCTTTTTTTTTTAATATAAGTACTTGTTGTATTTTGTATTGAATTTCATTTGCATCTAACTGATTGTTAGTCGAAGTCAGTGATTAGTTGTTCTTGAAGATAAAGTTTTTTGGCCTGTAATTTCTTCTCTGTAGAGAGGATCGGGTGAGCCAGTAAAGGAGTGCAAATATATTGGGTTGTTCGTGCTTGTATTTTGTTCTCTTTTTGTTAAATTTAAACCTGAAAAATTGAATTTTAGATCTATAAAAATTGAGAATCCATGAAAAAACTTATTAATTGCCGTTATATTGTTTTTCTTGTAGTGATTGCCTTTGCTTTTAATTTTACTGGTTGTAAGCCAGTTGATAAAAAAAAGACTGAAGGACAGACTGTGAAGCCATTGCTAAAGAAAGCAATTGAGAAAGAGGTGAAAGATGTTGTTTATCCTCTTCCAACCACTTTTGAGTTGGTTTCAATGTTGAATCGTATTGGTGCTGATTACATATTAGGCCTTTCTAATTCATCAGAGAATGCCGATAAATATTTTACTGAAAAAGCAAGAGCTTTAAATCTTGGTGTTTATAGTGCCGATTTAAGTTATGCAAGTACATATCAGCGTAAGCAGGAAACAATGTTGTTTTTAAAAGCCTCTAAAGCTTTAATCGATAATCTTGAAATTACAAGTGCTTACAATGAAACTTTTGTTAAAGAGGTTGAGAATAACCTGGATGATAAGGATCAGTTGGTGAAAGTAATCACAAATTCATTTTACGATACTTATGAGTTTTTGAATAAGAATGCAAAAGGGAATCTTTCGTTAATGGTGGTTAGCGGGAGTTTTATTGAGGGATTGTATATTGCAACTCATATCTCTGAGAATACTTATTCTAACCCAGAAATAGTAAAAGTGATTTTTGATCAAAAAGTATCATTGGATAAACTATTAACAGTTTTAGAGCCAGAAGCTAAAGACCCTAATATTGATTCTTTAATTATTGAGTTGAATGGTCTTAAACTAAGCTATGATAAAATCGTTGATGGTAGTATGACTGAAGGACAACTTAAAGAAATTACCGCTAGTGTTGCTAAACTTAGAGACGCTATCGTTCAATAATTAATTGTTGTAACAATACATATATGACTGCCTTTCGTTTTGGAAGGCAGTTTTTTTATGCCAAGATCGTTGGTTCAACATTCCTTTTGTTTAGGAAATAAATTGTATTTTTAAGTCAGTCCGGTAAAGGCAAACTATAAATTCTGATAAAGTAAATGGGGGAATCGATTTTAAATGCATTAATGCATCTTTTTGCCATCGTTGCTAATGCTAAAGAAGAAGGAGTTTCGAGGCAAGGAAAGGTAATTGTAGAAGGGTTTTTAAATCGGTATGTGAATTTAGAACTCCAAATTGAATATCTACGATTATTTGAGAACTATTTTGAATTCTATCGTCGGGAGATGGAGTATCAGGTAAGTGTGCATTCTCAGCAGGTCAACATTCTTTCTTTAACTGAGGCATCCAAGGTTTGTGCAAAGATTAAAGGCGAATTGGTTCAGGAGGAGCGTTTGATTGTTTTGTTGCGTTTGCTGGAATTTGTTTATGAAGATAAAGTCGTAAGTGAGAATGAATTCGAGTTTATCAGTATCGTTGCTGAAAGTTTTAAAATTTCAAGATCGGAATTTATTAACTGCCTTGCTTTTGTTTGGGATGATACGCTCGACGAATACGACAAAAGTAAATTTCTGATTATAGATAATAAGGTTACAGAATGGTCTGAGAATCTATCCTGGTTCATGAAGAAAGATGCTAAAAAAAATGAAAACGATTTTAAGCATTTATTCTGTGACAACATGTATGGTCGAATTCTGGTCATGTTCGTGGAGAGTGTAAACTTGTTGGTGTTTAAATATGAGGGAGAATTGAATCTTTATCTGGAAGGAAACAAGATAAAGCCCGATAAAACCTATCAATTGAGTAATGGTTCCATTATTAAAGGGCCTAATATAAAATCAATTTATTTCACAGATATTGCCGGAAAATTCCTGAAAGAGGAGTCGCAGGAGAAAATAATATTTTCGGCAAAAGAAATAGAATTTAAGTTTCGTAATTCGAATAACGGAATTCATAAGTTTAACATCTCGGAAGAGAGTGGACAGTTGATTGGAATAATGGGTGGTAGTGGTGTTGGAAAGTCCACATTGTTGAATGTTTTGAATGGGAATTTAAGTTTGAACCACGGTGAAATTCGTATTAACGATTACGATATCCATAAAAATAAACTGGCGGTTCGGGGATTAATCGGTTTTGTACCGCAAGACGATTTGTTGATTGAAGAACTGACTGTATTTCAGAATCTGTATTATAATGCCAAGTTATGCTTTAAGGATTACAGTGAAATTCAAATTTTAAAAAAAGTATTGCATATACTTCAGGATCTGGATTTGTATGAAGTGCGTGATCTTAAAGTTGGGGATCCATTGAATAAATTTATTAGTGGCGGACAGCGAAAACGAATAAATATTGGCTTGGAGCTGATGCGGGAACCTGCCATTCTCTTGGTTGATGAACCTACATCGGGATTGTCTTCTACCGACTCGGAAATGGTTATGAATCTGTTGAAGAGTCAAACATTAAAGGGGAAATTGGTTGTGGCAAATATTCATCAGCCTTCCTCCGGGATTTTTAAAATGTTTGATAAGCTTTGGATTCTTGATCGAGGTGGTTATCCCATTTATAACGGCAACCCAATTGATGCAATTGTTTACTTCAAGACTCAGAATTCGCAGGTTAATGCTTCCGAAAGTGAGTGCGTTACTTGTGGAAATGTAAATCCTGAACAGATATTGCAGATTGTTGAGACCAAGTTGATTGATGACCAGGGGAAGCCAACTCGGGAGAGACGGATTCTTCCTGTTGAGTGGTATCAGAAATACAAGGATAACATAGAATCTAATTATTTGCCATTACGTACAGATAAGAAGTTACCACAAAGTGATTTTAAGATTCCGGGTAAATTAAAGCAATTTTCCATTTTCTGGATTCGTAATGTCCTTTCGAAACTAACCAACAAGCAGTACCTGATTATTAATTTGTTTGAGGCGCCATTGCTTGCTGTCATATTGGGCTATTTTACCAAATACACTACCGATTCGGGGTATGTATTTGGAGATAATAAAAATTTCCCTGTTTTTTTATTCATGTCGGTTGTGGTTTCCATGTTTTTGGGATTAACTGTAAGTGCCGAAGAAATTATTCGGGACAAACGAATTTTGCAACGGGAGAAATTTTTGAATTTATGCAGACTTAGTTACCTCAGCTCTAAAATCATTTTCTTATTTGTTCTATCAGCAATTCAATCCATTTCATTTGTTTTGGTGGGTAACTATATATTGGAGGTTGAAGGGATGCTTTTTGCTTACTGGTTGGTGTTGTTCACAACTTCCTGTTTTTCGAACATGATTGGATTAAATATCTCATCGGGATTGAATTCGGTGATTACGATCTATATTCTGATTCCCTTGATTCTGGTTCCTCAGCTCTTATTGGGTGGGGCAATGATTAAATTTGATGATTTGCATGCAGGAATCACCGATAAGGTTTATGTGCCAATTGTTGGTGATTTGATGACCACGCGTTGGGCATACGAAGCTTTGGCTGTTACTCAGTTTAAAGACAATCAATTTGAGAAGCACTTCTTTGAGTATGAGAAAGGAATTAGTGATGCATCTTTTAAAAGTTCATTCTTGATTCCAAAAATAGAATCTGTTTTGTCGGAATGTGAACGAAATATCGAGTTTGAAAAAAATACAGATGATACGGAAGCGAATTTTGTGATGCTTCGAAATGAAATTTCTCAGTTGGGAAGTGAAGTGGGTATCGAAATTTTTCCTGAGTTAAAGGAATTAAATGTTCTTGATTTTAATTTAAATGTTGCTGAGCAAACCAGAAATTTTTTGGATAAAGTAAAGCTTTATTATTTGGGGCTGGCAAGTGAGTCTGGTTATAAAAAGGACTTTGAGTATTCACGCTTGGTCGATTCTTTGGGTCGAGATGGTGTTTATGAGTTTAAGCAGAAATATTACAATACGGGTTTGGCTGATTTGGTTTTGAATAAAACGGAGATTAATAAGATGATAGAAGTCGATCATCAATTGATTCAGAAGAAGGATCCAATTTTAATGTATCCGGATTCGAAGTTCGGTCGCTCTCATTTTTACTCCCCTGTAAAACGAATTGGCAATTTTTATATCGATACATTTTGGTTTAATCTTGCAGTTGTGTGGTTGGGCACCTGTTTCTTATTTTTAACCTTATGGTCTGATGTTTTAAGAAAAGTAATGAACTATATCGAAAGCATTAAATTGGTGCGCAAAGAGAAAAAGAAAGAGTAAAAGAGGTCAGTTGAATCAGGATTGTTCTATAATGTAGGAAGGTAGAATGCTACGTTTTTACAATGTGTTTTTTTGCATCCCTTCGATTCAAATAATTAACCAGAAGCAGGCTAAAAGCAATTACAATCATTCCAAGAATTGAAATTAGATCAGGCTTTTCATCGGGAAGAACCAACCAGCTTAACGAGGCGCCAAATATTGGGATAATAAATTTCCATGTGTTTAAATTGGAAACTTTCACCCCTGGGCGTTGCAGCAAACCAAACCAAATGGTGATGGCAAATGCTGAAACTATAGCCAGCCAAGTTAGGGAAAGGTAATATTCACTAGGGTAAATCGTACTCCACGATGGATTTTCAATGGGAATAGAAATTAGCAGTAATACGATCCCTCCAATGATCATCGAGAATGAAGCCAATACACGTGGGGGCATGTCTTTTGCATCGCGAGATACGATTACATTTCCGGTACTTCCCACAATATTATTCAGAATTAAAATTCCTACGCCAAGTGGTATTGTTGTTGTAAGAACAAAATCGGCTCTGCCCAAACTAATAATACACACACCGCTTATACCGATTAAAATAGCCATGATTTTTTGCCATGTCATTTTATCATTCTTCAGCATTAGATGTGCCATTACTGCAGCAAACAAAGGTTGCGCACCAATTAACATGGCTGCCAAAGCACCTGGAATAAAACTGATTCCGGTATATAACAGTCCGTAAAGGAAAGTGGTTTGCAGCAAGGCGACCCAAAGAATAAAGCGCCATCTTTTTTTCGATTCAAGAACTTTGTACTTCAAATCTTTAATGAAGGGAAGAATAATTAATCCCGAAAGGAGAAATCGAATTCCTGCAAATTGAAGCGGAGTTGTATATTTTAAACCAATTTTAATTGCTGTAAATGGAGTTGCCCAAAGCAAGCATGCAAAAATGGCCAATACGGTTGTCGAGAACAGAAACTTCTTCATAGGGATCACTAATTTGAAGCAAACTTAGGTATTTTAATTCAGGTGATGCGTCTTTCTAATCTATTTCCCTTGATTGTTGTTGCGTTTTCGATTGACTTTACACCCAATTGCTTGATGTTTTTTAAGTTTTCATACTTATTGTTCGAGAAAGATATGGGTATGATATGATTTATTAAATTCTCCACAAAGAAATATGAATTTCTGTAACGATTTTATGAGTTTCTTATTAAGTATGTGATCTATGCGTTTAGCTAATGTATATTACCCAATAGAGAATATAAATATCGATGTAATAATATAATTTACCTATTGGGGAAATAGTTGTAACTTATTAATTATTGAATTTACTCATGCAGATGCGGGCCTTTAATCAATACAAAATGGAATAAAGACATTCATCAACTGGGTCTATTAAAAAAAAAGATTCGTTATGGAGTCACAAATGTTATATCACGCAACAGCGAAGGATGTTTTTACTTTTGCAACAATATTTACGGGGTTTTATCGAGCCAATTGTAAGTACGATTCGTCCTTACTAAAGAACAATGTACTCGAGTTAGAGCAAGAAAATGAATTGCTGCAAAAGGTTGTTTATAAAATACGAAAACGGGAGTATACTTCTAATTTAAAACAGGCTGACGAAAGAGTAAACCAAGGGATTATTGCTTTAAAGATGTTTGTAAAAGCCAATATGCACTTCCCCAACAAAGAGGACAGCAGAAAAGCGGCTATAGTTTGGAGGTTGATTGAAAAACATGGCAGCGATTTGAATAGAAAGGGTTATTTGACTAAGAATGTTGTGGTAAACTCTTTGTTGATGAATTTGGAGGAGGAGAAGTTTAAAACCATCATTGAGCCATTATTGGGGGTTCGAAAATGCATGAGTGAGTTGAGGGCTGCTTGTAATGAACTGAAGGAGATTCAAGTGAAAAGTATTTACGAGAGGGTAAAACGCAAGCAGGATGTAGAAGCAACGAGTCATGCCAAAACGATGATGAAAACAATAAATAGCATGATAATTCCCATGCTCAATATTTTGCATCAAATGGAGCCTGATAAGTACAGGTCTCTTTTTAAATTTACACAGAAAGAGTTGCTTCTTGTTAATGCTTCAGTGCGACGAAGAAGAGGAAAATGGGGGCAAAAGGGAAAGGATGAAAGCGGTGATACGGTTTAACTTTTTGAATAAAAAAATCCCCATCAAACGAAAGTCTGATGGGGATTCTGTATTGTAATTTTCTTCAAATTCTATTTTGCTTCTTTCACATATTTGTCAAGCCAGTTGGCGAAAGTGCGCTGCCATAAAATTCCGTTTTGAACGCCCAGAACCCAATGGTTTTCTTCAGGTAAATGAAGAAATTGAGCAGGAATTCCGCGCAGGCGTGCTGCATTAAAAGCCTGCATTCCCTGCGATTCAACAATGCGGTAATCTTTTCCTCCATGGATAATTAAAATTGGAGTATCCCAGTTTTGTACAAATTTATGTGGAGAATTCGCGTAAGAACGCTGAGCTATTTTGTTGTCTTTTTCCCAGAAAGGACCGCCTAAATCCCAGTTTGCAAACCACATTTCCTCGGTTTCTAAATACTGGGCTTCTAAATTGAACATGCCATCGTGAGCAATAAATGCTTTGAAGCGTTTTTCGTGATGTCCGGCCAGCCAGTAAGCAGAGAATCCACCATAAGAGGCACCAACACAACCCAAACGGTTTTCGTCAATAAATGGTTCTTGTTTAAGGGCATCAATCGCACTCAGGTAATCCTTCATGTTTTGTCCGCCATAATCGCCTGAAATTTGTTCGTTCCATTCCTGTCCAAAACCAGGTAAACCTCTTCGGTTGGGTGCAACAACAATATAATCATTGGCTGCCATCATCTGGAAATTCCAACGGTAGCTCCAAAACTGTGAAACTGTTCCTTGCGGACCGCCTTGGCAATAAAGCAAAGCTGGGTATTTTTTACTAGCATCGAAATGAGGAGGGTAGATCACCCAAACCAACATTTGCTTGTTGTCGGTAGTCGTAACCCATCGTTCTTCTACTTTACCCATTTCCAGTTGATCAAGAATGTTCTTGTTCACGAAAGAAATCTCTTTTTCTTCTCCCGTTGCCGGATTTACCGTGTAAATTTCAGCAGGTTTCGACATTGATACTTTGGTTGCGATAAGAGCATCGCCGGCAATGTGTACCGTATGGTAATCGTGAATACCTTTTGTTACCTGATTGATTTTACCATCGGCTAAATTCAGCTTGTAGATTTCCTGAACGGCATGCCATCCAGATATAAAATAAATGCCTTTACTGTCAGCAGTCCAGGTTAACGATTGTGCATTTTGGTCGAAATCTTTCGTGTAGAATGTTTTTTCGCCAGTTGCCAAATCCATTACGAATAAACGGTTTTTATCAGCTTCGTAACCATCTCGTTCCATACTTTCCCAAGCCATTTTTGTGCCATCAGGAGAGAAAACAGGATTCATGTCGTAGCCCATCATGCCTTGGGTCATGTTTTTGGTTTCGCCGGTAGCGATATCAAAAAAGTAGATGTCCGAATTAGTCGATTTTGCATATTCCACACCCTCTAATTTGCGCGATACGTAAGCTAAGGTTTTCGAATCGGGCGACCATGCAATTTGTTCCGTTCCACCGAAAGGTTTTACCGGAGCCGACCATTTTTCACCAGCCATAATGTCTTTCCCTGCGGTGATTTTGGCGCTGTAATCAGCAATAAAAATATGAGTGTAAGTATCTACCCAATTGTCCCAATGGCGGTAGTTCAAGTCATTTATCACACGAGCATTTGCTTTCGGAAGATCAGGATACAGATCTTTTACTGCCTTTTCCTCTTGAACTTCTTTTAGGTAGAAAATCTTACTCATGTCTGGCGAGTATTTGAATGCATCTATGCCTCCTTCAATTTCCGAAATTTGAATCGGAATGCTTCCGTCAGGATTCATTTCCCACATTTGTGTGCTTCCGCTAACAGAGCTTATGTATGCGATTTTCTTGCCGTCAGGTCTCCAGATTTCATTGAATTCCTTTTTTGTGGTGTTTGTTAATTGAACCGGCTCGCCACCCTCTGCGGAAAGGGTATATAAATCCCGATAGGAACTGTTTTCTTCTTTATTGAAATAGCTTACTCCATATAAGATTGTTTTTCCGTCAGGAGACACATTTTCTCCGCCAAGGCGGCCGAAGCACCATAAAACCTCAGGAGTCATAACATCTGACTCTAGTTTTGTTTCCGGTGTTTTGTAGGATGAATCCTCTTTTGATTCCTCAGCTTTTTGTTGGCAGGATGATAATCCTGTAACAAGAGCTAAGCCTAACAAAAGTTGTTTGTTTGTCATGATTGTATAGGTTTGTTGTGTTATTATATTTTAGCATCGTAAATGTAAGAAATACGAAGAACAATTAATAATAGATTTGTGTATTGTGCAGCTGCTCTATATTGTGTGTTTGGATGTGAAGTGATAAAAAAAAAAGACCCTCAATAAAATTGAGAGTCTTTCTAAATATATTTTTAAGAAAATATTAGGCAACAGGATTATTGATTGCGTTAATAATTTTAGCTTCTAATTCTTCAGCCAATTCAACATTGTCAATAAGAAGTTTTCTAACACCTTCGCGACCTTGTCCTAATTTTGTTTCACCATAAGAAAACCATGATCCACTTTTTTTAATGATGTTGTAAGTAACACCTAAGTCAATGATTTCTCCTGTTTTTGAAATTCCTTCGCCATAAATAATGTCAAATTCAGCTTTACGGAATGGAGGTGCAACCTTATTTTTCACAACCTTAACACGGGTATGATTACCATTAATTTCATCACCATCTTTAATTTGTCCAATTCGACGGATATCCAAACGAACCGAAGCGTAAAATTTAAGAGCATTACCGCCTGTTGTAGTTTCAGGGTTTCCGAACATTACACCAATTTTTTCACGCAATTGGTTAATGAAAATACAAGTTGTGTTTGTTTTGCTAATGCTTGCAGTTAATTTACGCAAAGCCTGAGACATCAAACGAGCTTGTAATCCCATTTTCGAATCTCCCATTTCGCCTTCAATCTCAGCTTTTGGAGTTAAGGCTGCAACCGAGTCAATTACGATGATATCAATTGCAGATGAGCGAACCAGTTGGTCAACAATCTCTAAGGCTTGCTCACCATTGTCAGGTTGAGAGATTAAAAGATTTTCTGTATCAACACCTAATCTTTCGGCATATGAGCGGTCAAATGCATGTTCTGCATCGATCATTGCAGCAATACCACCAGCTTTTTGCGCTTCAGCAATTGCATGAATAGCCAGAGTTGTTTTACCTGATGATTCAGGTCCGTAAATTTCGATGACTCTTCCTCTTGGCAGTCCACCCACACCCAAAGCCATATCTAAGGATAAAGATCCTGTTGAAATGGTTGCGATATCTTCAATGGCATTGTCTCCCATTTTCATGATAGCACCTTTACCATATGTTTTATCAATTTTCTCCATGGTTAACTGGAGTGCTTTTAGCTTTTCTTTGTTGATTTCTACAACTTCCTTTGCGCTCATAATATATTCTCAATTATTTATTTCTACTGTAAGTCCATTTCAGATAAAATCTGATTGGTGTGATCTTTTGTTTTTACTTTATGAAATATTTTTTCGATAATTCCGTCTTCCGAAATTACGAAAGTAGTTCTCAGAACTCCCATATAGGTTTTTCCGTATAATTTTTTCTCACCCCAAGCTCCATATGCGTTTAAAATTTCTTTTTCGGTATCAGCAATTAAATTAAAGGCTAAATTATACTTTGCAATAAATTTTTGGTGCGATGATATTTTATCAGGACTTACGCCAATCACTTCGAATCCTTTTTTTGCCAAATCATCGTAGTTTTCGTTTAGGTTGCACGATTCAGCAGTACATCCAGGCGTATTGTCTTTCGGATAGAAATATAGAATTATTTTTTTTCCTTTGAAGTCTGAAAGTTTTATTTCCTTTTCATCTTGATTTAAACCAGTGAACTCTGGTGCGTTATCTCCTTCTTTTAAATGTGTCATCGATTCAAAATTTAAATTACAAATATACTTTTATATGAATAGGGGTACGAATTTTTAGCATTAAAATTATCAACATTGAAGTTAAAAAAAAAAGTCTCTAAAACATGAGGGGGAAATTTCTTTTTCAACTTACTATTTCAATATTTTGTTAATCTTAATCCCTATTTTGAATTTCGTACTTACACATTATATATTATCTTTGTTATGAAATAATTACTATCTTAACTTTTTGTTAGATCCTGCAGAGTACAAGAAGTTTTTAAGGATATAAATGCAGGGAGTTTATTTTTTTTGTCGGTTAAATTGGAGGGAGATATTTTATGTTTTCCCAATTTCCATTTTCAAGAAATTGATTCTATGAATAATAAAATGAGATTACGTTACGGTTTATTTTTTCTTTCTTTTTTCTTTTTTCAGTTTTCATTTGCTCAAGGTTTTAGTGGCGGGAAAACAGAACAACAGATAGAGCAAGAGGCATTTACATTTTTTGATGGTGAAAACTTTAGGAATGCATTGCCTTTGTATCAGGAGTTAATAAATGTGTACCCACAAGATCCTGAATATAATTATTACCTAGGTGTTTGTCAGGTTGAAGTAAATCAAAATGTAAATGAAGCTGTTCAGCATCTGAAGATTGCATCAACAAAAAATGTAAATGCATCGGTACCGTATTACTTGGGACGAGCTTTCCATATGAACTACGAGTTTAATTCTGCGATGCGATATTATCAGAAATTCAAAGAATATTATAAACAAAAATCGATTGGGATTGATCGGTTGATCGAGATGTGTCAGAATGGATTGCCTCTTGTTAATTCGTATTACGTTATTGATGTTCGAAATAAAAAAGTAGTAAATACAAATGAATTTTTTAGATATTATGATATTGAAGGATTTGGAGATCGTTTGTCAAAGAAAGATAAGTCGCTTCAGTCAAGATCTGATGGTGAAGGGGATAAGGATGTAGCTTGTCTTTCAAGCAAAGGGGAGTACATTTATTTTTCAAGTTATGGGAAAAATAAAAAGACTGGTCGGGATTTATATCGTGCAAAACGATTAAGAAATGGTGGCTGGGGAGAATGGGAGGCATTAACCTCTCTAAATTCGCCTTATGATGAGGTTTATCCATTTATGTCCAGCGATGACAGAACTCTTTACTTTTGTTCTCAAGGGCATACAAGTATGGGTGGATTCGATATCTTCAAATCTGTATATAATGAGATTACAGATACTTGGACAGAACCTCAAAACATGGGATTTCCAATTAATTCGATATCTAATGATTTGTTTTTTGCTACTGATTTAAATGGTGAGTTTGCCAGTTTCGCGTCAAGCAGAGATAATGGAAATGATGAAGTAACCATTTATAAAATAAAATTAGCAGTTTATCCAGAACAAAAAGTGGTAATGAATCCTGATTTGCTTGTTAATATTGCAAAACTAAATATTGAAAGTGATGTTGTAGATGGAAATGTATTTCAAAAAGATGCTGAAGAACCTTCTTATTCAATGAAATACAGTAACAAAGATTTTCCATACTTTAATTTTCCTGTTACGAATGAGCTGACTTATCATTATTTGAATGAATTTAAATCGAGTGAGGCAAGAGAGATTTTTATTGAAGCAAAAAATGATCAATTTAATTCCGATAGTTTAGTCGGATTTACAGATGAACTAAGAAGACAATTGAGTGGTTTGGAGGGAATCTATCAGAATACTTTAGCGAATAGAATATCCAAACTGGAACAGAAATCATTTGAATTAAGCAAGCAGGCTGAAAATAAATTAGTAAAGGCTCAGTCTCAAGAATCAGATTATCTGAATAAAAACATTCTAGGAGTAGTTACCACTGAAGTGCATGCGCCTTCAAAGACTGGACAACTCGTAATGAGTTCTGAAACAATACCTTCTGCAGGTTCAAAGTCAGAAGCTAAAAGTACTTCTGGTCAGGAAGGATATGTTTATCATCTGCAAGTTGGCGTGTTCTCTAATAGAGCTGAGTCTAGCTTTTTTGCTGGTTTAGGAGATGTAAAAGAAGAAATTGTTGGTAATGGGAAATTGTATAAGTATATGGTAGGGAAATATTCCACATTTGCTTCTGCTAAAGCTGAAATTCCAGAAGTTCGACAACTGTTTCCTAATACTTTTGTGGTTGCTTATAAGGATGGTGTTAAAACGAGTCTGGGTACTGCAATTAAAGTAACCGATCATGATTATAAGCCTGAACCGCAAACAACACAGGTTGTTAGTAGTAAGCCTGTTCAAACTCTTTCTGATGATGAGGTTCGTTTTAAAGTGCAGGTAGGTGCTTATTCAGGTGAGATTCCTTTGGATGTGAAAGTGAAATTAGAGAGGTTTGCTAAATACGGTATCAATTATTCTAAAGATTACCGAGGATATACGATTTGTACTGTTGGTAATTTTGATTCTTACAGCAGAGTGAGTAAATTAAAAATGGAACTTCGGGAAGCCGGATTAGGCGATGCCTTTACTGTAGCATACTCAGGGAATGATAAAATTACTATTCAAGAAGCTCTCGAAATATTAAGACAATAATATAGGATATATTTTATGCTTGAGATGAATGATATAGATACACATAAGGAAGAAAGCGAGGTGATTAGCGATCTTTTAAATCGAAATACATTAATGCTCATTAATGATGATTTTCACACTTTTGATTTCGTTGTGGATGCGTTGGTTGATGTGTGTAGACATGATCCCGGTCAGGCAGAGCAATGTGCTTATATTACTCATTATAAAGGGAAATGTGATGTTAAAAATGGGGAGATGAGTACCATCAAACCTATGCGTGATCGTTTGGCCGATAAAGGGTTAAAAGTAAATATTGTATAGAATCAGATTAATCAGTAAATAACTGCATTAATTACTATGTTTCTCATCGTTTTGGTGTCGTTCTGCTTTTATCGAAAATTCTTGATTTCCTGGGTATTCTTTTTACTTACGGTCGGCGGGATGACAAATTAACATCTAAACTTTTATCATTAATAATAACTTGACTCATCTTAAAGTAAGTAAATACCTCATAAAGTAAAATTGCCTGCAGAAAAATTTGTAATAATCTTTCTGCAGATCTATCCGATAAAGGGAAAAAAAACAGAAAAAACATTGTGATTTCATTAGGAACCGGGGAGTGATTAGATGCTTTTCGGTTTTATTTTGTCTTAAATTGAAATAAAAATAATAGGAATGTCATTGATTTATAATTCACTATATATTTCATGAGTAAAATCTTTATTTTATGAGGATGAAATGTTTTGCACATCTGAAATTTTTACATACTTTTGCTACCGCAATAACGGAGAGGTGGGAGAGTGGCTTAATCCACCAGTTTGCTAAACTGACGTACGGGAAACTGTACCGGGGGTTCGAATCCCCCTCTCTCCGCTTTACTTTTCTTAATTGAAAAGTTGCAAAGTGAAAGGGTCAAACTTTTCACTTTCATTTCCGGGGTGTAGCGTAGCCCGGTTATCGCGCCTCGTTTGGGACGAGGAGGTCGCAGGTTCGAATCCTGCCACCCCGACACCGGAAATGTTAGGAGAAGTTTAAGTACTTCTCTTTTTTTAGCGCAAATATTGAAACTAAATTCTCGGGGTGTAGCGTAGCCCGGTTATCGCGCCTCGTTTGGGACGAGGAGGTCGCAGGTTCGAATCCTGCCACCCCGACATCGAGAATATTGCTGGAGTTTTTACAACTTCATTTTGAAAGTATCGGAATTAATTTTTCGGGGTGTAGCGTAGCCCGGTTATCGCGCCTCGTTTGGGACGAGGAGGTCGCAGGTTCGAATCCTGCCACCCCGACAAAAAAATGGAGGAGATCCCAATTTTTCTCTTTTAGTATCAAGTACAGCACCGGAATTAATATTTCGGGGTGTAGCGTAGCCCGGTTATCGCGCCTCGTTTGGGACGAGGAGGTCGCAGGTTCGAATCCTGCCACCCCGACAAGAAAGAGAAATCAAATGATTTCTCTTTTTTTGTGCAATATATTTTCAAATCACATTTGAATATGTATCTACTTTCTTACATTTGCCCACAACTTACACAACAATTAAACACCATAATGGAATCAATAAAAGAAATTTATCGCATTGGGTATGGACCCTCGAGTAGCCATACAATGGGGCCAAGAAAAGCTGCTGAGCTGTTTTTGCTGCGCCACCCTAATGCCGAAAAATATGAGGTAACTCTGTTTGGGAGTTTAGCTGCTACTGGTAAAGGACATCTTACTGGTGTTGTAATTGAAAAAGTTTTTGAGGAGAAAAATTTAAATTTAATTTGGAAACCTGAGGAGTTTCTGAAAAAACACCCTAATGCATTACGTTTTAAAGCTTTTTCTGCTTCAAATGAATTGATTGAAGAATGGACTGCTTACAGTGTAGGTGGTGGAGCAATAATAGATGATAATACTGAATTAGCTTCTCTGAAAATTTATGACTTAAGCACCATGGATGAAATATTAGAGTGGTGCAAAATCAATAAAAAGCAACTTTGGGAGTATGTCGAATTGATGGAGGGGAAGGATATTTGGATCTATTTAGATGAAGTTTGGTCTGTAATGAAAAGTGCCATAAAAAGAGGAATGAATAAAGAGGGTGCACTTCCCGGAGGATTAGAACTGTTACGAAAGTCGCATTCATACCAGATGAAAGCGAAAACGTTAAGTGGCCCGATGAGGAAACGATCCATGTTGTATTCATTCGCATTGGCTGTTTCTGAAGAAAATTCCAGCGGAGGTGTAATTGTTACTGCTCCAACATGTGGTGCCTGCGGCGTTTTGCCAGCTGTTCTTTTATATCATAAGAAATTCTACAAGTTTGGGAAAAAAGATGTTTTAAAAGCCTTGGCAACTGCAGGGTTAATTGGAAATTTAGTCAAGACAAATGCTTCAATTTCCGGAGCCGAAGTTGGATGCCAGGGAGAGATTGGTACAGCTTGTGCAATGGCATCTGGTGCAGCGACTCAGTTGCATGGAGGTACTGTATATCAGGTGGAGTATTCTGCTGAAATGGGCTTGGAACATCATCTTGGACTGACATGTGATCCTGTACTTGGTTTGGTGCAAATACCATGTATTGAACGCAATGTTTTTGCGGCCGCTCGAGCTTTAAATCACAATACTTATGCCTTGCTTTCAGATGGGCGACACAGAATTAGTTTTGATGAGGTTACTGAGACGATGATGAAAACAGGTCTTGATTTATCATACTCATACAAAGAAACATCATTGGGCGGTTTAGCTTCATTGAAGGGCTTTACATATCGATAAAATAATTTTGGTTTAGATTTGAGAGAAAAAATAAGAGGTTGATTCTGGTGTGAATCAACCTCATTTTATCTTTTATCAGGATCTAATTTTATTTTAGATTATTTTCTCTTCTTGCTTTAAATTCCGAACCGTCTTTCCATTTGGGGAAATCATCTTGATTCGCCACTTCCCAGCCCACTCGGAAAAGTAATCTGGCATCTTCTGCAATACCATCTAAATTCCACCAATCTTCATATTCATCAAAAGGTTTGTGGTAATAGTTTGCTAACCAGTCTTTTTCTTTTGCAGACATATAGTCGATGCCTTTTTCTCGGTGATCGTTATTTCCCCGGGCAAATAATGCAGGTACACCAACACGAGCAAAACTGAAATGATCCGATCGGTAGTACATTCCTGATTGAGGATTAGGATCAGGAAGGATATATCTATCTTGTTTTTCAGCTGTAATTCTTACAAGATCTTCCAGGTCTGATTGTCCATATCCGGTAATCATTACATCCTTCATACGCCCATATGGCAACATCAGATCATTATTAATATTTGCAACAGTTTTGTTTAGGGGAAAAATAGGATTATCAACATAAAATCCTGAGCCATTTAGTCCCGATTCTTCGGCTGAAGGAGCTAAAAAAACAATTGATCTTCGAGGCTTCTGAGGCATAGCTTTAAAGGCGCGGGCAATTTCCAGCATCCATGCAAGAGATGTTCCGTTGTCAACAGCACCGTTGTAAATTGAATCTCCATTCATTTTTGGCCCTATTCCTAGATGGTCCCAATGTGCAGAATAGAAAAGATATTCATCAGCCAGATCAGTGCCTGGTAGTACTCCCAGTACATTGTGTGTATTATCAAAATGAGCCGAATTTTTAAAGGAAACACTTACTTTCGTTTTTAGATCATAAGCTGAAAATCCTTTTTGTTTTGCTCGTTGAATTTCAGTATCTATATTTTTGTCCGCATCATCAAATACTTGTTTCGCGGCATCAAAGGTCAGCCATCCTTCCACCAAACATTTTGACTGATAATTATTCTTATCTCGTTGATATAATTTTGGAACCGATGCTGAGTTCAATACAACTGACCACGGGTATCCTGCAGGTTTATCTTGGTGAATGATCATTATGCCTTCAGCCCCTTGGCGTGCAGCTTCCTCGTATTTATAGGTCCAACGACCATAATAAGTCATTTCTTTGCCTTTGAAAAAACTATTGTCAGTAGAGCCAAAGCCTGGATCATTTACTAAAACGATCACTGTTTTTCCTTTAACATCCAAATCCTTATAGTCGTTCCAGTTGTACTCCGGAGCAACAATTCCATAGCCTGCAAATACCAATTCAGATTCCGTTAATGTAATTTCATCTTGGATACGTCTCGAGAAGGAGACAAAATCAATCCCATATGTTAGTTTTTTAAATTTTGAGGGTGAGTTGAGAATGAGAAACTCAGGAGCTGTAAGTGCGATCTCCACCAAAGGAACTTCTTGGAAATAAGAGTCTCCATTAATGGGATCGAGTCCAATTTCCTTGTACTGGTTGGCAATGTAGTTAATTGTTTTTATTTCGCCTTCGGAGAATGGTTTTCTTCCCTGGAATTCATCCGATCCTAATTCTTTGATGTAATTCATCATTCTCTCGGTGGAGATGATAGATTCTGCTTTTTTAAGACCATCTTCGGAAGAGGTGCAGGCCGATATAAGTGCAACGATAGCTAGTGTGAGGAGTGTTCTTATTTTCATTTTGTTTGTTTTTCTTAAAGGTAGAAAACAAAAATTAAATGATTATGCTTTGTTCTCTTTTAATGGATATTGCTTAAGTGTTCTTAATGTAATCAAGATCACAATTTTAAATCGGTAATCATCGTATCTTTCATTTTAAAAATAAACTAAGAATACTTCTTGCAATTTTTGTAGTTTTAAGAAAAAGAGAAATAATTATGAAGCCGAAACGAAAATATCGAACTGTTGAGATGTTACTTAGGATAGTAACCGCTATTATATTGATTCAAACTTTGCACTTTAAATTTACAGGACATCCAGAAGCTGTTCATATTTTCACAGTAATTGGCATGGAGCCATGGGGGCGTTTTGGGATTGGAGCAATTGAGCTAGTAGCTGGTATATTGTTTTTTTTACCGAATTTATGGAAAATAGCAGCTGTCATTACTTCAGGATTGATGCTTGGAGCTGTTGGTTTACATTTGTTTACTTCCTTAGGTGTAGTTGTTGAATACGACGGGAACTCTGATGGTGGCGAGTTGTTTGTGATGGCGGTAACTGCATTACTCTTTAGTTGTATTTTAATGTATAGGGCCAATTTGCCTGGAATGTATAAAAGTTATTGTCAAAAAGGAATTAATGAATAAGCTTTCGTATCAGGAAAAATGTGCTTGTGCACGAAGTAATTTTTGTAGGTTCGTAGATGGTCAGGATGATTATACAAGTACGGAAAAGGAATATCTGGTAAAAATTATAGTGAATAATAATTTATCAGGAGTGTTGTATGTTAGTTCTGTTTTGGCAGCATGGAGTTTTGTTGCAGGTGTAATTGATGCTGTCCTTTTTCCAGGTATTATTGTTTATGCAATTTTTCATGGTGTTGTCGATTATAAGGTACTTACACCTCCAATTGTATTTTTATTTGTAAACTTCTCAGCTAAATTGATTTATATAGCCTTAAATTTAAAAGGCAAGGTGAGGTTTAAGGATGTTTTTATTTCGGCTTTACCATATGCAGGATCAGCTTACCTTCTGAAAAAATTTCTTGTTAATGATAAGTTGCTGTCGAAGGCAGTCGTTCTGTATTTGAAATTGATAAAACAGCAGGCAAAAGAGTATTTTCTAAATCCGATACTTAAAAGAAATAATTAATCGGTTAAGTAGTTTTCTTTTGTTTGGTTTTTTACAACCGCTATCGTAATATTCTTTCCTTCCACTTTTATTTTCTCCCTCACTTCTATCCAAAGAAATAAATATTTACGTACTGTTAAATTATTTTACAGTAAATAAAAAGTGGAATTTATCCCCACATAATTGTGTAGTCCCCAATTTGAGGCCAGTCTGTTTAATAGCTGATACTTCCATTTGTAGGCTGTAGTTGTCAGTTGTATAGTGCCTTGTGGCGCTTTATGGAGACGCGCATTATTTCTGGCATAGAAATTTCATAAGAGATCATATAATTGTACAATAAATGTTTTAAATTAAAATAGAGTTGTTATGAAAAGAGTTTTGATAGTGTCAGCAGTAGCATTAATGTGTAGTATGAGTATTCCAACTTCAGTTTCGGCTGTAAATATAATTTCAGAGACAAGCCTTGTACAGGAAGACGTGAAATACGAAGAATTAAAAGCCGAAGAACTTCCAAAAGCAGTTCGAACTGCGCTTGCAGAATCATATTCTGATTATGCATTGCTTAAATCATTTATCGGAAATGAAGGATCGTACAAGATTATCTTGTCAAGTTCTGAGGGAGATATTGCTGTTTATTATAATGTAAAAGGGGAATTCGTAAAGCAAGAAGATTTAGCGGTTTAAATAATAAAGCTATTTAAGCAATTTACCCGAACTTATAATGCTTAAACCTCTATCGGTATTGAAATACAATATCGATAGAGGTTATTCTGTTGGATGTTAAATTTCATACAATAAAATTGGTCAGTAATATGAATAGTATTCTTATTGTGGATGATGATGCAACACTTTGTTTGATGTTGAAAAATTTTTTTGAAAAAAAAGATTTTAGGGTCGCTACGAGTTTTTCATCGGTTGAAGCGAAAAAAATGATTCAGTTGAAATTTTATGATGTTGTACTTACTGATTTGAGAATGCCTGAGGTATGCGGTATGGAAATTATAAGCCATGTGAAGCAAATTACTCCAAATACTGAGGTGGTTATCATGACTAGCTATGCAGATGTTCCATCTGCTATAAAATCGATTAAGTTAGGAGCTTATGATTTTATTCCAAAGCCATTTGGACCTGATGAGGTTTTAGATATTGTCAACAAGGCTCTTTCACATAAAAAGTCTGTCGTGAAAACAAAGATGAAAGTATCTTCAGGGATTCATGATTACTATCAAGGCAAAGGGAAATTATCACAACAATTATTAAAGTATATTGATTTAATTGCTCCTACTCTGATGTCAGTTTTAATTGTGGGTGAGAGTGGTACTGGAAAGGAAATTATAGCGAAAATGATTCATGAAAAAAGTGATCGGTCTCAAAAACCATTTGTGGCTGTCGATTGCGGATCTATTTCAAAAACTTTGGCTTTAAGCGAATTCTTTGGACATGAAAAAGGAGCATTTACAGGAGCTATTACTGATAAAATTGGACATTTTGAGGCTGCGAATGGAGGTGTGCTGTTTTTGGATGAAGTTGGAAATCTAAATCACTCAACGCAGGTTCAATTATTGCGAGCCTTACAAGAACGAAAAGTGAAGCCTGTTGGCAGTAATCGAGAGGTATCGGTTGATGTTAGAATTATTGTCGCAACAAATGATAATTTAAATGAGTCGCAGCAAATTGGCACTTTTCGGGAGGATTTATATCACCGGTTAAATGAATTCCAGATTAGTGTTCCTCCTTTAAGAGAAAGACGTACAGATATTATGCATTTTGCGAAATTTTTTCTCAATATGGCTAATAACAGTCTTGGGAAATCGGTACTTGCTTTTGATAAAAGTGCAGAATATGTTCTTAAGAATTATACTTGGCCAGGTAATTTAAGAGAAATGAAGAACGCCATTCAGCGCGCAACTCTTCTTGCAAAATCTGAGGTGATTACCTTAAATGAATTACCAACTTCTTTTTATGAAAACACTCAGGAATATTTAAATCCTTTGTTCGAATCAGAAGGCGAAGGCGAGAGGATTAAAAGAATGCTAAATATTGCGGATAATAATAAAAGTAAAGCTGCACGCTTGTTAAATATTGATAGAAAAACTCTTTATCGAAAAATCAAGATTTATAATATTTAAAGTAGATTAATAATTAATGTGAATATTGATTATTATTGTTTGGCCGATGCATTTATTGTAACGGCCATTTTTGCATTGAGTTATTGTGGTTTTTTGAAATCCCCCCTGTATTAGAACAAGTATCTGATCGTAAATATTGTTTGTTAGTAATAACTTTGGACCTTATCAGATTCCAATATTCAAAATATAACTTCATTAAAATGATCAGAAAAAGTCTACATTTAATATTTGTATTCAGTTTGGTTTTTATACAAGTGCAAGCGGAAAATTTAGCCTATGGTTATCCAAATTCTAGCCGTACTAAGCAATGTGTAAATACGGGTTGGAAATTTCATTTAGGTAATCCGGAAGGAGCGTTTTATAAAAAGAGTTTTGATGATGCTAAGTGGGAAACAATTAGTGTTCCTCATACATTACAACCAACATCTCTTACTTTAGACTTATGCACAGATGGTAAAGATCAGCCAAGTTTTCAAAGAAATGTTGGATGGTATCGGAAGACTATTGAAGTAACAAATAATGCCAATAAAAAAGTATTTCTTGAGTTTGAGGGGGCTCATCAGGTAACTGATCTTTGGGTAAATGGAAAACATGTAGGGCAATTTGCTGTAACAGGATATTCACCCTTTCATTTTGATATTACCGATTTTGTAGAGAAAGGGAAAGGAAATCAGGTGACTTTACTGGTTGATAACCGTAAAGATGAGCTTATTCCACCCGATCCGGGACCATTTGACTATGTGAAGTTTAGTGGTTTGTATCGTGATGTTTATCTTGTTGAGACAGATCCTGTTCATATTACTTTTAATTGGGAATCTATAAGGGCAGGAATTACCATAACCACTCCAACCGTTGATCCTGTAAATATGAATGCGGTAATCAATGTGAAAGCTGTGGTTCGTAACGAAAATAAAAAATCAATAATCTGTCAGGTTGTTAATCGTATTATCGATCACAAGGGTATTGTTGTTCTTAAGTTGAAATCAGAACAAGAAATTAAAGCCGAAAATGAGTTTGAGTTTAATCAAATTGGTGCGATTGAAGATAATCTTCAGCTTTGGGATACTGAAAATCCATATTTGTATCGTGTAAACACAGAGGTTTTAGTGGATGGGAAAAGCGTAGACTGTCTTGAAAATAAATTAGGAATTCGAAGTTTTAGGTTAGACAACGAATTGGGCTTCATGCTTAATGGTAAACCTATTGATTTAATTGGGTATAATCGTCATCAGCATTACGCTTATATTGGTGATGCTTTGCCTAACTCGCTTCATTACAAAGACATGCTTCAGTTTAAGCAGTTGGGTTTTAATGTGGTTCGTACTGCTCATTATCCGCAAGATAATGCCTTGTTTGATGCTTGTGATGAATTGGGTATTTTGGTTTACGAAGAAGCACCTACCTGGATTACCATTTCGAAAGACAAGAGGTGGTTCGATAACCTGGAAAAAGCGGCTAGAATCATGGTGCGTAATCATCGTAACCATCCATCAGTTGTTATTTGGGGAGCTGGAATTAATCATAGGGGGTATGTGCCACAAATTCATTTAGCCATAAAACAAGAGGATCCTGTTCGTTTAACTGCATCTCAAAGTGCACGATGGTCGGGATGGCAGGCATCTGGCTTAACCGATATCTATGCCAATATGTTGTATGGTCCGTTTATATGGGATAGATCAGAAACTATTCTGGCTATGGAAGGACATTCTGGGCCTAAGGAAGTTGCGATAAACAAGAGAGATCCCAAAAGAACGGGTATCATATCTTGGACAGCTCATGCGTATTACACTTTTCATCCTACTCATGCAAAGTATAAAAGTATGACAGATAGAACCAGAAGCGGTGCAATGACGATTTTTCGTCAGCCTAAAAAGGGAATTCTTTGGTATCCATCCGAAATGAGAGGCGAACCTTATTTGCATATTGAAGAAGATTGGAGTTCTAAAATTAAAGAGCTGAATTTGTATAGTAATGCCGATGAGGTGGAGTTATTTGTAAATGGAAAATCGTTCATGAAGCAAAAACCACTTGCCGACTCTTCGTACATTGGTTTGGATCATCCTCCTTATTTGTTTAAGATCAGTAGGTTTGAAGCAGGAGAGTTAAAAGCAGTTGGTTATAAAGATGGGACAGAATATATTTCAAAAATTATTAGAACACCGGAAAACGCGAAGGCTCTAAAAATTGTATTGGATACGCTAGGGCGAAAGTTTGACGCTGATGGTTCGGATATTTTGGTGGCTTATGCGCAAGTGGTAGATGGAAATGGAACCTTGGTTCGTGATTCGGTTGGAGAGGTTACTTTTTCCATTTCGGGGCCTGCAAAAATATATGGAGATAAGGCTGGTATTAATGCCAATCCAATGTTTATTGAAACAGGAGAAGCTCCTGTTCTTATACAGGCCGGAACTACACC
This sequence comes from Labilibaculum antarcticum, assembly GCF_002356295.1. Lineage (NCBI taxonomy): Bacteria > Pseudomonadati > Bacteroidota > Bacteroidia > Marinilabiliales > Marinifilaceae > Labilibaculum > Labilibaculum antarcticum. Next base: position 3,133,511 of record NZ_AP018042.1, read on the forward strand.
AGGTGTAATTCGATTAACAGCTAAAAGTAAAGGGCTAAAATCCGTAACTGTAACATTTACTTCTGCAGCTAAGGAAAACGATATGGTGTTGGCCAATGCGAAACCAATCTACGATTTTGAAAAAATAAGAGTGGATTTAGGTGCTTCTGATCAATTGGTTCAGTTTGGGTGGAATGAGTGGAGTGGAGAAGATAATTATGCATCTGAAACAAAACTCGATATTTTAGGTGGAATAAAAGCCAGTATTAAAGCAAACTCAGAAAATGGCGTGCTGCGTTGGTTGGGCGAAATGAATGTGATTGGGAAATATGGTTTTGCTTATGGTGAGGGTGTTTTGGGTATTGATAAGAAAGGAGTTTGTCTGGAGTTTGCCAATTTACCAAAAGGCACCTATAAACTGACTTCATGGCATCATGCTCCAAATACTAACACTGATGAAATGGATACTAACGTGAATAAGCTGAAGGAATTAAAAATCCCATCATTGCCTTATGCAAAAGAAATAGCTATTTTAGTAAATGGTAAGGAAGTGTCTAAAGTATCAACTACGAATGGAAAAGAAATGCAATTTGCAACTGTTGCAACTGCTGAAACCGTGTTTGTTTCTGATGGTGTAAATCCGGTTAAAATTGTGTTTGTTGATGCCAAAACGAATAAAGGAATTTGGCTGAATGCATTTGAATTGACTCAATGGAACATTGAACTATAAAATATTTTTTAATTGCCAGATGTCCATCTAAGGAATTTTTGTTTTTGAAATTTATCTTTAATTGTTTAGGTTTGGCAATCTAAATGGTTTCTAAATTTAAGAAATAGGAATGAATAGGATAATTATAACAATTGGTTTACTTATGGGATTAGTTTTTTCAGCAATGGCACAAGCACCAGATTCTAGAGGGTATATTGTGAAGGTAGGAGATGTGGCTCCTGATTTTGAAATGAATCTGACAGATGGTAGTAAAATAAAGTTGTCGGAACTAAAAGGAAAAGTTGTGATGTTGCAATTTACAGCTAGTTGGTGTGGTGTTTGTCGAAAAGAAATGCCATTTATTGAGAAGGAAATTTGGCAGGTGCACAAAGATAATGATTTTGCTTTGTATGCGTTAGCTTTGGATGAACCATTAGATAAGGCCGAGAAGTTAATTTCATCTACAGGGATAACTTATCCCGTTGCATTGGATGATGGAGCAGAGATATTCACCAAATATGCACATAAAGAAAGTGGAGTTACACGTAATGTTATTATTAATAGAGAAGGTGAAATTGTTTATCTCACCCGATTGTTTAATCATGAAGAATTTGAGGGTATGAAAAAGGCGATTGAAGAAGAGCTGAAAAAGTAGATCTCTTAAAAAGAAAATAGGATTGTGATAGATAATCGCATTTTTTATACCAATTAACCCTTAGGATGTTGAGCAATATAATTCCCCTTGGTGTTTTAAAAAACTGAAAATATTCGGTTTTTAGTTTGATTCCAGTTTTACTATCACTTCATTAGTCCTCAACTCTTCCGAGTATTGGCTTTAGATCGTCACCTCCATCGAGATGTTTTGTAATTACATATTTATTGGGGTATGCATTTTGTTTTTTGCAATAACGTCACCAATGCCTTCAATTTATTGTAAGAAAAAAACACCATTAGTTGGAGTTTATTTAGAATTCTTGCAATGAAATCTGATGTTGAGCTGTAGTATTTGTTTGCTCTGGCAAAGTCTTCTGTTTTGTAAATTAATTTAAACTAATTACAATGCACGAACGAAAGCAAATTGTCAATACAGGAAATAAAAAAGGGCGGTGACTAGCCGCCCTAAACTACTACTTAAATTTACTTATGAATTAGTACAATCAATCACCTAAGTGCTTAATAGACTTCCTTCGTTTGCAAATGTAATGTATGATGTTATGATTTGCTATATAAACAGTTTGTTTTTTATGAATCAATCATTTTGATAAGTGAACAGACGATTATTCATGAATAGTTATTGGTTTTTTTCAGTAGGCATTCAAAATTCTTCATTTTTCATGTTGTGAACCAATTCAGAATGGGAGGAATTAAAAGTAAATTATCTTAAAGATATTTAAATCGCCAAAATATTGTTTTGTTTTATCTTCTCAATTTAAAAATACCTAATTTTATGCCTATCTTGAGAGTATCAAAAAGATTCTGGTTAGTGTATTTATTTTTTTAGCTGTAAGAGTTTATGGATAAGGATTTTGTTCAAATTATTGAGAAGGTAAGGGCTTATTTGTTCAAAAATGGCTTGAGTGGTTTTTCTTTTGAAAAAGTGAAAGATTTTGGCGTGTCACCATCTGATGTTTCAAAATATGTTAATTCGGTGGAGGAGTTGGTTGAGAAAATTCTTGAATATGAACGTAAATCGTTCGAATCTATTTTTATTCAATATAATTTCGAAGGTCAAAATGCCATTGATATTTTATTCATTGTAAGTCAGGAAATGAATGATCGTTTCGAAGATTTAACTCCATCAGTTACTATGGAATTGGAGAATTATTTTCCAGATGTGTACAGGAAACACATGGATGAGAGAATGGAGTTCATTTTTGATAAGATTAAGATCAATATTGAAAAAGGGATGGTTCAAGGAATGTATCGTGATGATCTTAGTAGTGAGATGGTTGGCCGGATGTATCTTTCAAGATTAGAGGATATGCACAATCCGGAACTTTATCCTCCGGAAAGATTTAAGTTTGGAACGATCTATGATACAATGATTGACGAATTTGTAAAGAGTATAGGTACCGAGGACGGAATTAATTATTACCGTCAGCGTAAACAATTATTAGGAGTTTTAAGTTTTGGAAGATAATATGAAAATTTCACTAGCACCTCTTCAGGGATATACTGACTGGGTGTTTCGACAAGCATACGAAAAATGTATTGGGGGCGTAGATGAATTCTATACCCCTTTTCTTGTACTTCCGAATTCCGGAGAAGTAAGAACTTCGCATAAAAGAGAGGTTGAACCATTTTTGGAAAGGAATAATAGATTGGTGCCACAGTTTTTGGCAGGATCAATTGAAGAATTTCAATTTTTTGAAACCTACTTTTCAGAATTAGGTTATAAAAAAATGAATTGGAATTTGGGTTGTCCTTTTCCGATGGTTACAAGAAAAAATAAAGGCTCTGGGCTACTTCCGTATCCCGAAAGGATTAAAGAGATTTTGGAGACCGGTTATTCAGGGAAAATTGATTTGTCGATTAAAATGCGTCTTGGTTTGGAAGATAAATCAGAGATATTCCCCGTTTTAGATGCCATTAAGGATTTCAATGTTGATGAAATTATTATTCATCCTCGTATTGGTAAACAAATGTATAAGGGAAGTGCCGACTGGGATTGTTTTGAGCAGATTCAGAAAAGTTTTGATAAGACAATTGCTTTTAATGGAGACATTGAGACATTGGAAGATTATCACAGTTTGATGTCTCGGTTTCCAGATTTAAAACATGTAATGATCGGACGAGGTATTTTGAAAGATTATTGGTTACCTGCAAAAATAAAAGGCATTGATGTTCCATCTGCGAATGAGCGAAAATTGGCATTGCGTAAGATGCATGATGAGATTTTTTCAACATACTCTTCATTTTTAAGTGGTGATACACAGATATTGCAAAAGGTGAAACCATTCTGGGAATATTTTTCGAGTCAATTTGAGAATGAAAGAAAGGTTTACAAAGGAATCAAGAAATCGGGTGGGTTAAAAAAATATCACGAGGCCGTTTCTTTTGCTTTTCTGCAAAATGTAAAGGAGTAAGATCATGAAATTTTCAGTTGAATTAACCGATCAATTCCTGCATGTTGAATTCGAGAAATCTGTTCGGATGATGAGTTCAGCAATCTTAAATGGTGGTTGTCAGAATGCCAAACATTTTTTGAATACTAAGGTCGATGCCAATTTTAATGGCGAAAGAACTGATTTTGAATCACCGGAAATTACTCTTCAGGGAATAGTGGATTCCATGAATTGGAAGGGGCATTGTGTGGGAATGATGACGGCTGCATTAATGAAATCATTCCGGAACGTTCGAATCGAAAAACAAGGTGTTTGGATTGATGTTTTGGTTACATCAGGGGTTTCAAATGCCCGCAGGGCAGGAGATGAGGCAGATTATCAATTCATGAATGAAGACTGTCAAAAAGTTGGGACGATTAATATACTTGTTCTTACAAATGCTCAATTGTCTGATGCTAGTCTGGTTGAGTGTGTTATGATGGTTGCTGAAGCAAAAGCCGCTTGTTTACAGGATTTAAAAGTACATAGTCCGGTTAGTGGATTAGTAGCTACAGGAACAGGAACAGATTCTACAGCAATAGCCTGTGGAGCTGGCCCTTTGGTTCAATATTGTGGTAAACATGTTTTGTTTGGAGAAATGCTTGCAAAAGCAACTTATCAGGCAATTCATGAATCTTTGTCTGTAGATAAATAATTATCTATAAATTGAACTCGATCAGCTACTGAAAATTTAGGTAGTTCAATAACCGTAAAGCCTAATTCTTCATAAGTGTTTCTTAAGAAAATTGATATTTCCACTGCATCTTCAAATGATTCAGGTCTTTCTGCGTCATTAATGAAAATCTCTTTCCAGGGCGGAGCTAAAAATACTGTTTTGTTGTACTGATTAGATTGTTGGAAGTATTTTGGAGGAACCGGCAAGCCTCCTCGTCTCACATAGGCTATAATATCAGGTAAGCCACGATCAAAGAAACATTTTCGCTCAGGTTTGCATTCGTAAAGCTGTATACTCATCCGTTCGAAGCAAATTTCTGCAAACTCGGATAGGTTTTGCCATGGAACTTTATCACCGCCGATTTGATGTTGTTCTTGAATAATAACGCGGGAAATTTCTTCAAAACACTGATGTCCGAGTGCTGATAATTTATCCAGAAGAGTCGATTTCCCTGATCCTGGACCGCCAGTAATTATGTAACGATTATTGCAATTATTCATGTTTAATTAGTCTTCTTTTAAATGAGAGTAAAACATATTCATATCTATGTTTTCTCTGATTAAACCAGCTAGTTTATTGTATTGTTTTTCTTTAAATTCCTGATAATTAAAATCACCTTCCTGCTCTATATTGAATCCGGATAGTAGATCCTGAATTACAATTTGATTGTCAAGAATACCATGAATATAACTTCCCCAGCAATTTTGATTTAAAAGATGACCATCTGTCTTTCCATTTGATAAAATGCATAATGGAATGTCCGTTTGAGTAGCTGTCGTTTGACCCATATGAATCTCATATCCAGAGCATTTATTGTTTGAATCTTTAAAATTAAAAGAGCATTGTTCTGTCAGTTTTTTATTGGTAATAGTTGTTTCTACAGGCAGAATTCCCAGACCGGCAATGCTTGGTATATTTCCTTCAATTTGAAGGGGATCGCTGATTTTTTCACCCATCATTTGATACCCACCACAAATACCAATTACTTTTTTTCCATTTTTGTGCGCTTTTACAATTGATAAAGCAACACCGTTTTGTTTTAGTTCCTGAAGATCAGAAATGGTATTTTTACTTCCTGGGATAATCACAATATCTGCGTTTTCAATTTCCAGGGAATTGTTTGTATAAAAAAGATGTACTCTTGGATCGTGTTCAAGAACGCTGAAATCTGTGAAATTTGCCATTCTTGGTAAAACAACGACCGCACAATTTATTTTTCCCTTACTAGATATTTTTGATTTTTTTTCGAGGCTGACCGAATCTTCCTCTTCGATATGAATATCCTTAAAATAAGGTAGAATTCCGATAACAGGTTTACCGGTAAGATCTTCAATGATTTTTTTTCCGTCTTCGAATAGTTTTAGATCACCTCTGAACTTATTGATAATTATCCCTTTGATTTGTTTGCGTTCGTCTTCGTCAAGCAATAGAATACTGCCATAAACACTTGCAAAAACGCCACCTTTATCAATGTCGGCAATCAAATAGGTAACAGCATTGGCCTCAATAGCCATTCGCATGTTGGTGATATCTCTTGTCTTTAAATTTAGTTCGGATATGCTGCCTGCTCCTTCCAATACAACAGGATTGTATCGTTTATTTAAACGATGAAATGCAGATTTAGCTTCATCGAAAAGCGCGACTTTATTGTTTCCCATAAAATAGTCAATCGCTGTTTGTGTGCCAATAGGCTTGCCATTTAAAATAACTTGGCAGCTTTTGTCGTTTGTTGGTTTTAGCAGTACGGGATTCATGTCGGTATGACAGGCTAATCCGCAGGCTTCAGCTTGAACTGCCTGTGCCCGGCCAATTTCGAATCCTTCAGGTGTTGCGAAAGAATTAAGGGACATGTTTTGCGCCTTGAATGGGGCTGGATGATAGCCATCTTGTTTAAGAATCCGGCAGAATCCTGTGTTGATAATGCTTTTTCCAACATCCGATCCTGTCCCGACAAACATTAATGGTCTTAATTTAATCATAAGGTGTTTATTATCAGTACAACTAATAATGATAGTTGATATTTAAAAAATCTAATTGCAATTAGCTTTTAAAATTAGTCTTTTTTTATTGAGTTGCTTTTGTTATAAAGCAGTATCAAATTGAAATTTAATGTTAATAGTATGGGAATAAATTACTTGAATGTATTGGTTCTAAATTTAGGGGATTTGTAGTTTTAGATTTCATTTGCTTATAAATTGTCAATATATTTGCTAATATTGTAATGAATTGTAACATGCGGTTCAGTTAAAAGATTGAATTAATTAATCACTATAGAATGTGACTCGCATGAGATTTTTAATATTTCATCCGGAAATTTTGAGATATCGTGTAAGTATCTATTAACTATTTAAATCTAAACCATAAAACTAATGAAAGTTCAAATTGATGGAGTAGATCAGAAGATTCTATCTTACTTGATTAAAAATGCAAGAATTCCATTTTTGGAAATAGCAAGAGAGTGCGGAATTTCAGGTGCAGCAATTCATCAAAGAGTTAAAAAACTTGAAGATGCAGGTATTATTGATGGATCAAGATTTATTGTTAAGCCAAGAGCCTTGGGATATGAAGTTTGTGCCTTTGTTGGTATTTCTCTTGACCATGCGCAACAGTACAAAATTGTTGTGGATAAAATTGAAGCTATAACTGAAATTGTTGAATGCCATTTTACTACGGGGAGTTTTACATTTATAGTGAAAATGCTTTGTAGAGATAATCAGCATTTAATGGATATTTTAATTAATTTACAAAATATTCCAGGAATATCTAAAACAGAAACATTTATTTCTTTGGAGCAAACCGTTGATCGGGAAATTAAACTATAATATCATTTTTACTGAATAGAGAGGCTTCCAAATTTGGAGGCCTTTTTTTTGTATCCACAAATAGTCGTTATAGTTTACCAAACCGCTCTCTTTTTTGTACCTTTCAAACTCATTTTACAATACACTTAAAATACTAAATAATATGTTTCCAAAAGAAGTATATACTAAAAGACGTAACCAGTTACGTGAAATAATGGATGACGGAATTGCACTTGTATTAGGTAATCCTGAGGCTCCAATGAATTACGCAGGTAATGTTTACCATTATCGTCAAGATAGTACGTTCTTGTACTTTTTTGGTATCGATCAGCCGGGTTTTACTGGTGTTTTTGATATCGATAATAATACAGATTATATCTTTGGTGACGATGTTGATATTGATGATATCATTTGGATGGGACCTCAGCCAAGTGTTGTGGATCAGGCCGCACCCTTTGGTGTAGAAAACACAGCTCCTTTTAACGATTTAAAATCGTTTTTAGCCGATGCTATTAAAGCAGGCCGAAAAATACATTTTTTACCCGTTTATCGTGCCGAAAATAAAATATTGATTCATGAATTATTAGGAACTCCTTTGAGTCAGATTAAAGAGATGGCTTCGACAGAATTTATAAAAGCTGTTGTTTCTCTTCGTGAAATTAAAGACGAGTACGAAGTTAAGGAATTGGAACGGGCTGCCGCTATTGGATATGAAATTCATACAACAGCAATGAAAATGGCCAAAGATGGAGTTTATGAAAGAGAAATTGCTGGAGAATGCGAAGCCATAGCGTTAAGAGCGGGAGGACTGCTCTCATTTCCAGCTATTGTTTCAAAGCGTGGTGAGACTCTGCACAATCATGAGCATGGCAACCTGCTTAAAACAGGAGATTTGTTGCTCGTAGATAGTGGCGCAGAAACAGACTCTCATTATGCATCTGATAATACAAGAACATTACCCGTTGGTGGAAAGTTTTCGGCAAAACAAAAAGAAATTTATGAAATAGTATTGGCTGGAATCAACAAAGGAAATGATTTGATTCGTCCTGGAGTTAGCTATAGAAGTATCCACTTGGAGGTTTGTAAGGTCATAGCTACAGGCTTAAAAGAAGTTGGCTTAATGAAAGGTAATGTTGACGAGGCAGTAAAGGCTGGTGCTCACGCCTTATTTATGCCTCACGGATTGGGCCATATGATGGGATTAGATGTTCACGATATGGAAGATTTTGGTGAGGATTTTGTTGGCTATAATGATGAAATTAAGCGAAGTGATCAGTTTGGAACTGCTAATTTACGTCTTGGAAAAGAATTAAAACCGGGTTTTGTTATTACGAATGAGCCAGGTATTTATTTCATTCCTGCATTAATGGATAAATGGAAGGAAGAAGGATTGCATATGGACTATATTAATTACGATAAAGTAAACGAGTATCGTACTTTTGGAGGTATCCGTTTGGAAGACGATGTTTTGGTAACGAAAGAAGGAAATCGATTAATTGGAAATAGGATTCCGGTTAGTGTTGAGGAGGTTGAGAAAATAATGAGTTAAATACTCACAGTAATCATATTTTAAAGGTAGTGTTCATGGTGGATGCTGCCTTTTTTATTATCGTTAATTCGTTTAATTTTACTTAAATTCGTTTTTTCATAGTAAATATGTAACAAAAAACCTCTTTTATCAGTTTAAGAAGATACTTTGTGGAACTTTATTGACACCATGAGGAAATGATAAATTGATTTAACGAGTTATTCTATTTAAGTCTTTTTAAACTATCTAATTGGATAGTTATGTGAATTGTAGTGAAGGGCTTGTTTTATGTTGTTTTCAATATGAGGCATCTTTTGTTGCAAATTAATTTCGTTCTTAAACTTTGAATTTTAACGATATGAGGAATGGTGAGATTTCTACCCAACTAATGCGAGTATTTAAGTTAGTTTTTATTGGTTTATTGTTTATTCTGCCATTCAGAGGGATGGCACAGTATGACTATGAGCATTATGTACCTCCATTTTACAATGGATCTTCAAATAATCAGGATATAGGCACTCATACGGCTGTATTGTCTACAAATTCGTCTGATTATGTAAATGTACAAATTTATAAAGGCTATGACGATTTGCTAAATGGCTCAGAGCCAATAAAAATAAAACGTGGAGAACCGTATGAGTACGTTTTTAAGACTCCAAAAGGGAATAGTAGTGGTCGTGTAACATCGTATCCTAAAGATTATGATTTCCCATTGACTGTTGTGGGCGCTCTAGAGTTAAATAAGCCATTGGATGATCAAGGACTCCGTTTTATTTCGACTGATGCTCCATTTTTTGTTAATATTCGGCACAGGTCTGCTGTTCAAGGAGGATCATTAACTGCAAAAGGAACATACGCATACGGAACAGAATTTCGCTCTGGTCATGTTTATACTGATGCTTATAAGAGTGCAGAGCGAAGGAGCCATTTTATATCTGTTATGGCGACAGAGGATACAGAAGTGACTTTCTCTGAAATAAAAACACCCTATTTGTCAGAGTATGATGACGTAAATGGTTTGTATTTGAAACCACATAATGGTGTTCCCATTGTCGTAAATTTAACGAAAGGACAAAGTTACATAATAGGAATCGATCATAATGCAACAGTTTTGGGTGCTGGATTACCGTCTTTTAAGGATTTAGGTAAGGACGGTTGGAATAGCATGAATGGTACAAGTATAACATCCACTAATCCTATCGTAGTTAACACCGGTTCCTGGACTTCAGGGCCTGATGATGGACAAGATATGGGATTTGATCAAATTGTACCTGTTGATCAAATTCGTGATCAATATATCGTCATGAAAGGAAAAGGAGATGTTACAACAGAACGTCCTATTGTTGTGGCAACAGAGGATAATACTGAAGTTTGGGTGAACGGAAATCAAGTGAATTCAGGAGCTCTTCTTAATGCAGGTGATTTTTTGGCATTGGATCAATTTTTTGATGGGGCTGGAGTTGATAATTTATTTATAGATACCAAGGATAAGAATGTATATGTATACCAAACTTTATCGGGCGATACGAGGGTGCATGGTCCAACAGTGGGAATGAATTTCATACCTCCTTTGACCTCGCTTGGTGTTAAAGAGGTTACAATTCCAAAAGCAGATTATTTAGCGCTGGAAGTTGTAGAGCAAGGTATTGTAACGATTCTAGCTCAGAAAGATGCAAATATCAAATATGATCAAACTAGTCTAGGGGTAACAACCTCTTACGAATTATCCTCAGCGGATGCTGTTTCAGTTCCTGGGAATACAAAATGGGTTAGTTACACGGTCACTAATCTAAAAGGTGATTATCGATTTTATTCTAATAAAGCAATTAATGTTGCATGGGTGATTCGTGATGGCTACGTAGGTGCTGCAGGATACTATTCAGGTTTTACGAAGGCGATATCAAAAATTATTCCCGATTTGAATATCCATATGGATACCGAACTAGGAGTTTTATGTGAAAGTTATGATGATGAAAACATAATTGTGTCTATCGTTGGTGATCCTTTGCCCGATTTTTATGAATGGTATGGGGCGGATTTTACAGGTGAACCAAATTTTCCAAATGGTCCTTTGAATGTGCGGATACCTGATAGAGATACCAGTTATAACGTGATTGGTTATTATATGGATGAATCTTTAAATATACTGTATAATGGTGATTTTGAGGAGAGTGATATGCCCGAAGGGTTTAATAGTGATTATGAGTTCACAGACGGGAATCTTACTGATCAAGGTACATATGCTATTTCTACACGAACTAAAGATGAAAATACAGCATTAGAATTGTTTGCTGCGATCGAGGATACGGATAAAACATATGTTAATCGAATGTTGCTGGCATATTCAAAAGATCAAGGAGATGTAATTTATCAGGTTGATGAGTTTCCTGTTGAGGAGAATTTAAATTATATGTTTAAGCTTCATGGTCGTTTGGCAATAAAAGATGATGCTGACTTTTTTAATCAGTCATTAAAGGTGACCATCAATGACGAAACAATTATAGAAAATTTCACAATTAATGATATTTCAAAGTGGCAATTTGATCTTGGACTTTGGAGAGCTGGAGACAGCAGGAAAGCAACGATTAAAATTATTAATAACAATCTCTCTTCTAAAGATGCAATTTTTGCACTAGATAGTATAACATTCGCTCAAGCAGTTCAGGATACAGCTGTTTTTTATGCCAAAGTTGTTCCCAATTTTAGTTATGGAAGTGACGGCGATGTTAATTTTTGTGAAGGGGTGAAAGATTCGTTAGATGTTTCGAATGACGAAGATACCAGCTGGTACGATTATTCATGGTATAAAAAGAGAGTCGGAGAGTTAAATGTAGACGGAGATCCAATTTATGATGAATTGACAGACGATGAGCTTACTTTTACAGGTACTAAGAAGCCTGCATTGGTTTTTGTTAATCCTCAAGAAGAAAATGAAGGAGATTACAGATGTGTAATTAGTTTTAAACTAGCCTATCAGGATTGTGCATCTGATAATATTGTTAGTGTTGATTTTAACGTGTCTGTTGATAAAGTAGCAACTGTGATTATTGATCCAAAGACTATAACTAGTTTCTGTTCAGGATCCAGTACGATTTTGAACGCTTTAGTTACCGGTGATGCTGGAACAGTAAAGTGGTATGTAGGTACAGACCCTTATCCGGTTTCTGTAGCGAATCCATATACATTTAATCTTCCGACTGGAACATATACAGTTCGTTGTGAAGTGGAGAATGGCTGTGGTGTTAGTTCTGACGAGGTTGTAATTAAAGTATTGTCAACTCCTGTCTTAACAAGTCTTACTGCAAATGATAATCTGTGTGTGGGGCAAGATATTATTTTAACAGCTCTTGCAACAGGGGATGGTGTTTTAACCTACGATTGGAAAAGAGGATCGGAAACATTAACAGAAACAGGAAGTGTTTTGAATTATCCTGCTTCAATTCTAGATAGAGATGTTACTTTTAAAGTTAAGGTGACTAGTGTTTATACTGTTGCTGAAAAAACATATACGTGTGCAAATAGCTTGGGAATGGCGGTGTTCGATTTAGATATTTATCCGCTGGTTGAGTTTGATCAACCTTTGGTAGATGCAACGGTTTGTGAAGGAGATAATCATTCTTTTAGTGTAGTTATGAAATATCCTGGTGATTTTTATAACTATCGTTGGGGTAAAGATGGTGTTGATTTATTAAATAATTTATCATCACAGAACTTATCGAATGTAAGTCCTGCTGTCGATGCCGGAAATTATCGCGTTGATGTTACAAATATATGTAATACTGCATTTTCAACGGCCAATTTAATTGTAACTCCTGAAATTAAGGTAAATGGTTTTACTATAGATAAAACTGGACCGTTTTGTACTGCCACTGATGTAACTGCAACTTTTGATGTGGTTGATAATGGAGCAGTTTATATCTATCAGGTAACTGATGGTAATGGTGCAACCAATACGATTACAAATCCATACACTTTTACGGTTGATGCTGCAAATGAAGGTAATTGGGAGTTTTCGGTTAGTGGTAGTTGTGGTACCTCTATTTCTTATCTTAGGACTTTAAATTTGTATGAAGATTTTGGCACTTTAACTGTTGCTGATGTGGGAGCATGTATTGGTGAAACAATCACATTTGAAGCAACTGTTTTGGATATTCCTGCCGCATCAGAATTGCATTATGCATGGACAGACAATCTCGGAAATCCTATAGGTGACGATTCTGATAAATTAGAAGTGTCAAATATACAAGATGATAATTTAGGTACTTATGCAGTTGTGGTTACCGATCAATGTACTGTTAGCAATAGTAATAGTAAAACAGCATCAGGAGAATTGACGAAAGAAGCGGTTACTTCTGTTGAATCGGAGACAACGACTGTTTGTGTAGGCGAACCTTTTTCAACAACAATAACTTATTTAGGAAGTCCGGAAAAAATTGAATGGAGATTTAATGATCGGATTAATGGAACTATTGTAAATACTACTGAAACTTTTAGTATTCCAAATGTAAGTCTTGCAGATGCGGGTATTTATTATTGTACTGTTACTTTGGGGTGTGGGGATGCAGTTATTCGGAGAGAATTAAAGGTGAATGCTCATATTTCACTTGTTGATGATATTACCGAAACAATTCCTGTTTGTGTTGGGGAAGAAGTACGACTCGACGTAGATGTTATTGGTAATCCTACTGACTACACAATAAAATGGACAGATGGAGGAGGTACTGTTTTAGGAAATGGACCTTCTATTCTATTGAATTCACATAGTTCACCATTAACTTATACTTATAAAGCTAGTGTTGATGGCTTGTGTGAAGATCTTTCGAAGACTTTTAAAGTAGACGTGCACGCTAAACCAACATTAAGTTCTCTTGATAATAGTATAATCGAGTGTTCTGGACCAATTAGTTTGGATGTTGTAGAATCAGGAGAACATAACGGGATTGTTTGGTGGAAAGATGGTTCTGTTATTACTGATGGTAATGCCGATCCAACTGATTTTGTTCTTAATCCTGCCACAAGTCCATCTGATGATGGGGCTTATATTGCCAAAGTTGAATCAGATTATTGTGGTGATGCTCAAGTAACAATTAATCTTGATGTAAGAAATACAATTGTAGTAACTGCTCAATCACCTAACCCGACTGTGGTTTGCGAAAATGAGGCTACTAATTTATTTGTTACTGCTACTGGTGACGATATCAAATACAATTGGTATAAATCAGCAGACCTTACTAAGACTACCATATCTGATAAATCTAATTTAGATTTAGGAAATATTACTTTGGCGAAGGCTGGAGAATATAAATGTGATTTGAGTAATGATTTAGGTTGCGGAGATCAGACGATTACTGTTGATGTTCAGGTTCAGGAACATGCTATGGTAACAAATCCTGAAAATGTAGTGATGTGTGAAACAGATGCAAATCCTGTATTTGCAGTTGTTGGAACTGGAGAAGCTCCGGTAACTTACCAATGGTACGATAAAGATGATAATGCTATTGCTGGTGGAACTAGTAATTCATTAACAGTAACAAGTCCTGTTAACGGACAGAGTTATTATTGTGTTGTTTCAGGAAGTTCGTGTGACGATGCAACATCAAACAAAGCAAGCTTAACCATTCTTAAAAATGTAACTGTTACTACAGATCCTTTAAATCGAACAATTTCGGATGGAGCAAATGTTAGTTTTAGTGTTAAAGCTTCGGGTGAACCAGCTTATACCTACAAGTGGTATGAGAATTCAGGTTCAGGATGGAATCTTCTTTCAAATGGAGGGCAATATTCAGGAGTAAATCTGCCTACATTGCAAATAACAGGTGCTGATAAGGCTACTTTTGATGGAAACCAATACCAATGTGAGGTTATTAGTTCTGGTGCAGTATGTGCTTCATCAGCAACAAGTAATCCTGCGACACTAACAGTTACAGCGGTAACAAAAATTGCAGTACAAGCTGTAAGTACAACGGTTTGTTTTACTGATAATGCTACTTTAAGCGTTGAAGGTGCTTCAACAGGATTAACTTACACTTGGTACTACAAAAAAGGAGCAGGTGCATACGAAACTGCTATTGGTAAAGATGGCATGACTGTTTCTTTAGTTGGGAAAATATCAACAATCACAGTTCCTGCAAATGATCTGGATATCAATAATTGGAAGTTTCAATGTGTAGTAAGTGATGGAGTTAGTGCTGATCAGGAATCAAATGAGGTTGTTGTAACTGTTTTAAAAGATATCACTGTTACAACAGTTGATCAAACTTATACACCTTGCGTTGGGCAGGCATTTACCATGTCGGTTAGTGCTACAGGTGATGCAATCAAATACAAATGGTATAAAGTAGGAGCCGAGTCAACAATATTATCGACAAGTGCTTCTTATAACTTAGGTACTATTTCATCAGCTAAGGAAGGAACTTATAAATGCGAAGTTTATAATAATGAACATTGTACCGATCAAATAAGAAGTTTTGTTGTAGATGTTAAGGAATTGCCTACTGTTACAAATCCTGCTGATGTTACCATGTGTGCGAATGATGTTGATCCTACTTTTACGGTAACAGGAACAGCTGAAGGAATTGTAAACTACGAATGGTATGATAAAGATGACATTCTTGTTGTTGGAGCAACAGGTAATGTTCTAACAGTAACAAGTCCGGTTAACGGGCAGAGTTATTATGCTGTTGTATCAGGTGATTATTGCTCAACTGCGAAATCGAATAGTGCAAGTCTAACTGTTTTATCAGAAGTTAGCACAACCAATCCGGTTAGTGTTACTGTAGCAGATGGTGGTAATGCAAGTTTCAAGGTGACAGCATCAGGAGAACCTACTTATTCTTACCAATGGCAAGAGGATTCTGGTTCTGGATTTACTGATTTATCTGATGGTGGTGAATATTCAGGAACTGCATCTTTAAAATTGAAAATTACCGGAGCCTTAATGGTAAATGGATTTGATGGAAACATATACAGATGTATTATAATGAGCTCATCTTGTTCTGGAGTTGCTGTAAGTTTAGGTGCAACTTTGACTCTAAATAATATTATCAAAATAAAAGATCAGCCAATCGATCAAAAAGTATGTGAAACCGATCCAGCTAGTTTCTCTGTTGAGGGAACCGCTGCTGTTACATCTTTTGTTTGGAGATATAATGATGGTTCTGGTTACGTAGATGCAGATGGTGCTTTAAGTATGACAGTCTCAACTATTGGACAAATCTCGACATTATTGATTCCAAATACAGCAACAATGAATAATTGGCATTTCAAATGTGTTCTTGGTGTTGGCGGATCTTATGATGATACATATGAGGCTCAGTTGGAAGTTTATGAAGCTATCAACGTAACTACAGCAGTAAATAATAGCATATCAAAATGTGAAGGAGAATCCCTTGTTCTTTCTGTTGCGACAAGTGCTGGCAGCAATATCCAGTATAAGTGGTATGAAAGTACAAGTCCGGGAATTGTATTGTCGACAAGTTCGAGCTACGATTTGGGCAATGTTTCATTAGCTAATGAGAAAACATATAAATGTGATGTTTATAACGATCTTGGATGTGGTGATGTTACTATTAGTTATACAATAGATGTACAAGAAGATGCAACAGTAACAAATCCAACAAATCAAGATGTATGTGCTAGTGAAACTAATATCGAATTTGAAGTAACTGGAACAGCTGAAGGAACTGTTAACTATGAATGGTTTGATAAGGATGATGTTTTAGTTGGTGATGCAGCTAAATTAATTGTTACAGTGCCAGTTCACGGACAAAGCTATTACTGTGTTGTTTCTGGAGATGCTTGTAATGATGCAACATCCGAAATTGCAACTCTAATCGTTTACGAAGTAGTTTCGATAGTTGATCAACCACTAGATGTAACAATTCCTGATGGTGGTAATGCAATATTTACTGTAAAAGTTGCAGGTGAACCAGATTACACCTACCAATGGCAGGTGTTGAACGGGGCTACTTGGGATGATTTGTCCGATATTGGAAACTATACAGGAACCACTAGTGCAACTCTTACTATTACTGGTGCAGATCAGCTTACTTATAATGGAAAACAATATCGTTGCGAGGTTACTAATTTGTGTAATACTATTGAGTCAGCAGCAGCAACATTAACAATAACTTCTGTTGCAAAAATATCTGGGCAACCAGATAATATGGAAGCCTGTTTGGGTGGAGCTGTCGATTTTGAAATTATAGGATCAACTACAGATTTAACCTACGATTGGAAGTACAGTACAGATGGTGTTGTTTATACTACTGTAACTATAGTTCCTGAAATTATTGTTACTACAGATGCTAACGGATCAAAACTTGGTATAGCAACAACGACTCTCGCAATGAACGATTGGACTTTCCGATGCATTGTTAGTGATGGTGTGAGTGCTGATGAAACATCTGGTATTGCTTCATTAAATGTTGTTGAACCTGTTGGTTTCGATCCTATTGCTGATGAAAATTTGTGTTTCGGAATTGAGAAACAAATCAGTTTGGTTAATCTTTCGGGAACAGAGCCAATTACATTCTCTTGGATGAATGGTACTGCGGAAGTTTCTACAACATCAACCGTAAGTATTGGATCTGGTGATAATGGGAATTATCAGGTAACTGCTGGTAATGGTGGTGTTTGTCCAGATAAAACAGATGATTTTGATGTGTTGCACTATTCTGCTTTAAGTCTTGATGCATGGTCTAATACTGATCAGGTTTGTATTGGACAAACAGAAGTGTTAACAGTTAATGTGGCTTCAAAAGATGCTTTATTACCTGCTGAAACATATCAGTGGTATAAAGATGGCAGTCCTGTTGTAACAACTTCAGGTTTAACTTTGCTTGCTACCGATAAAAATCAAACAGGTCAATATAAAGTGGAAGTATCAGATGGATGTTCTACTGAGACCGTTTTTGGTTATGTAAGTGTTTTTGAAAGCATTGCAGCGACTAATACTTGGGATGCAGCAAAAACAATCTGTTTAGGTGCAGAATTAAAATTAGAGACTAAAGTTACAGGTGATGTTACATCATATGTATGGACTAAAGATGGTGTTGGGTTTACAGCAAATTCGACTTATTTAAAATCTGCAGTAGTTGCAGGTGATGCCGGTGAATATGTTTGTACCGTTTCTGGTAATTGTGGTGATGATATTACTTATACAATTGATGTAACTGTTTTGGAAGCTCCGGTAATTACTGCCGGCATTGACGCTATTGCAGAAGTTTGTGAGGGCGATCCTCTTGTACTGGGGCCAATTGTAGTAACCGGAGATCATGAAGATCCTGTTTGGACACTTAATGACAATATTACTCAAGTTACGACTACAGTAAATTCATTGGATTTAGAAGCAGCTGAAATATCAGAGGCTGGCAATTATTTAGTGACAGTTAGTAATATCTGTGGTTCGGATGCATCACTAGGTAACCAAATCATAAATCCAATTTTAACACTTGCCCCAATCGAATCACAAACTGTTTGTGCAGGAAACGATGTGGTGTTTAGAGCAAATGCAACAGGAACAAGCCTGAATTATCAGTGGATTTTTGACGGAGTCGATCAATTGGTTAATTCTTCGGAATTAGTCCTTGATGCTTCTGTTGTCTTACCTTTCGATTTAAATACATCCATAACTTATGATGTTGTTTGTAACATTACTAGCACAACAGGTTGTGGTGAATATTCTCAATCAACAACACTAACTGTTAAACCAAATACTGTTCTTCATGCAACACTTAAAAATGTTGTGAAATATGTAGGTGAAAGTTATACAATGAAAGTTGAGGTAAGTGGTGTTGATTTAGTTTTTGAATGGACACATGAACCATTAGTTGGCTCTAAAGTTAAGCTTGGGGAAACAGGACCGAGTATAACCCTTACTGACATTGCCATGACAGATGCAGGTTATTATACTTGTAAAATAGTTGGTGCTTGTGGTCAACGATTGGCGTCAGGTAAATTGATTGTAAAGGAACCTGTTACTATTAATTCCGGTTTAAATGCTTTAGAAGAGAAGTGTGTTGGTGATCCTTTAAGTTTATCAATATCTGCAAGTGGTCAAATTACATCTAAGCAATGGTCTAAGGATGATGTTGACATACCAGGTGAAACCAATCTGAATTTATTTATTGCTGCAGTTGATTTGAATGATGCAGGAGTTTATAAATGTACAATAATTGGAGAAGGTGTTAGTGGCGGACTGGTTGAGACAACAACAGTAAGAGTTTATTCTCAAACAGTTTTAAACGCCTCTTTAAGTGATATCACTCTTTGTGAAGGGGTCTCTTTAGATTGGACTCCGGACATTGATGGAACATCAACAATGAAGTTTGAATGGACAATGGGTGGCGTGAATATTTTTGATCAGAAAACACTTCATTACGATGCGCTTGCTTTAAGTCACGAAGGCAATTATGAAGTTCAGGTAACAAGTATGTGTGGTGATGTTACTACAAATGCAAATTTGGAAGTTACACAATTGCCAGTGTTTGTTTCTGCGACTACAGGAGTAGATGTTTGTGAAAATGAATCATTAGTTGAATTTTCGGTTGAATATACTGGAGAAAAATTAAAATATCAGTGGAGAAAAGATGGTGTTGATCTTCCAGGAAGAACAACTCAAACTTTAAGCGTAACAAATATTCAGCTTTCGGATGATGGAGATTATGATTGTAGAGTTTATTCTACTTGTGGAGAAGAGTTCAGTCCGGTTGCGACATTAAATGTAACAGCTCAATTGCAAGTCTTATCCGATATGGTTGATAGGGAAGTTTGTGCTGGCGAAGATGTATTGTTTACAGCTGATGTAGTTGGGAATAATGTAAATTACCAGTGGGAATTTGATGGCGTGGATATCGTTGATGTTCCGGGAGTTATTAGCGGAGCAAATACATCCTCATTATCTATTGTATCATCTCAAGTTGCCCATAGTGGATACTACACTTGTATTATGTCTGATGATTGTACTGATTACCGATCAACGAAACCTACTGAGTTAGTTGTTCATGATCTTCCAAATACCGCGATTTATGGTCGAATGCTACTTTGTGCTAAAGAGGATCGTGTGACGTATGTGCTTAATCAGGTGAATGCTGATGTTTACAGTTGGAATGTTGATGGTGGTATATTCGCAGGTCCTGAAGAAGGAATAAAAACAAGAGTTACATGGGAAGAAATATCCCCAGGTAGTCTTACTGTTACAATTATGGATTTGGTGACAGGTTGTACGTCGAAAATCGATTCGGCTGTTGTTTTAAATGGACTTCCAGTTGTGAATTTAACAAATTTAGGTTCGAAAGGAGTTTGTGAAAAAGAGTTTGAAATAACTGGCGGTTTCCCTGAAGGTGGAATTTACTGGGTGAATGGTATTTCGCAAACAGTATTTAATCCTTCCGATCGTGGAGCTGGAACTTATGCTGTTCATTATTCTTATACTGATGAAAATGGATGTTCGAATGTAACACCAATAACTAATTTAGATGTTGATGTTTTACCTGTAGTTGATATAACTGACGATACTAGTGTTGGAAGTTGTAATCCTACACCTTTAACAGCTAAAACGGATGAGGGTAATATTCAATGGTTTAAAATTCAGGATAACAATCGTGTATTGCCAGATAATTTGGACAATCCTAATTCAATGAATCCGATATTTACTCCTGGTAAATCTCAGGTGTTGTTAGCAATGGTTAAGGATGAGCATGGATGTGAAGGTATTGATTTGTTAAACCTTTCGGTTGCTCCTCTTCCTATTGTGACAACAATAAACGACACAACAGTAGGTCAATGTAACCAGTTAGTGTTACAAACCGATATTGTTGGTGACCAGGATGTGATCAACTGGACAAATCCTGATCATTTGGATCATTCTGATGTAAGAAGTCCTAAGATTATTGATGCGCCTGAGGGAACTCATACTTATGCCATTAGTGTAACCGATTTGTACGGTTGTGATGCTTCAGGTGAGGTAACTGTTACTATCCTTGCTGATCCAACATTAGATGAGGATAAATTTGGTTGTGAAGGCGTTCAATATGAGGTTGATATTACTGGCATGCAAAATCCTGTTTGGAATGATAAGGATACATCACCAATTAGAACGATTGGAACTCCAGGGAAATACTTATTGGAAGTTTCTAATGAGTATGGTTGTGGTGATGAGCAATTGTTCGTGATTAATCCAATACCAAACTTGGGATTAAAAGATACATTGGTATTTGAAGGACAAACTGTGACATTTGCTCTAAATCTTCCTTCGGAATATGAAGCTTATTTATTTGAGTGGCAGGATGGTAGTATTGGTCGGAGATTTGAAGTCTCAGAGACAGGAACCTACAAACTAAAAGTGGAAGACAATCTAGGTTGTGTCGCAATAGATTCTGCCTATGTTGAAGTAAAACCAGTAGGGATTGAATCGGCAAATGCATTTCTGCCTTTATCTGACGATGGAATAAATGATATGTTCTATCTGGGTGATGGTAATCTCGGAATGGGTGCAAATGCGGATGAAAGATTCTCTATTATTGAAGACTTTGAAATGTATGTTTACGATCGTTGGGGAGAGCTGTTGTTCAAAACAAAAGAACAAGGATATAATGGCGGATGGAATGGACAATACAAAGGTAAGCTTTGTCCGACAGGTGCATATGTATGGATTGTGTTTATAAATGGAGAATTGACAAATAAAGGCACCTTTATGTTGGTAAGGTAAATTTTTAAAAAAAACTTTATTTTGTTAGTCAAATAAATTTAATTTATGTGCGTTTTGAGTTTCTGTGAAAATGGGAAATCAAAACGCACTAATTAAATCCAATACTTTCATTTATATGTTTTGTTTTTTTTATTTGATTTTATAATGAAGTAAAGAAAAAAATGTTGATTTTTGTTAACAAAATAAATTTTGGTACGTATAGTTTAAATTAACCATTAATTAAAAATTCTCATAAAGAGAACTTTAACTATAATATTTATGAAAAAGGCACTATTTGCTTTTTGTATATTGATTGCAGGAACTGTTTATACTGGCAAAGCTCAGGATATTCGTTTTTCTCAATTTTATGCTAATAAACTCTATCTGAATCCAGCTCTTGCCGGTTCTACCAATTATTCCAATGTAAGTTTAAATTATAGGAATCAATGGCCAAATCTCGATTTGCCATATGTGACATATAGTGTCTCATTTGACAACTTCTACGAATCTATAAATGGAGGAATTGGTATTACAGTGATTCAGGATGATCAGGGCGACGGAGCACTCAAAACAACTTCTTTTGCCGGCATGTATTCTTTTTATCTGAAAATTAACGATGATTTAATAATAAGGCCAGCCTTGCAAGCTGCTTATATGCAGAAAAAAGTGGATTGGACAAATTTAGTGTTTCCAGATCAGGTTTCACCAATTTATGGAAATACATTTCCTCATAATAATAACGCGGATCCTGCAAATAGAAAAAGAGATGGTTGGGATTTTTCTTTGGGAGCAATCGCTTACTACAAAGATTTTTACTTTGGTCTTGCTGCTCACCATTTGTCAAAGCCAGATCTCAGTTTTGATGATGAACTAGAAGACAAGTTGGAAACGAAATATACTTTTCACGCAGGAGCTGAATTTGTATTAGGTGGAAGAAGTCGTAGTTATGTGGATAAATGGATTTTAGCCCCAGCACTGTTATTTCAGAAGCAAGGAGATTTTTCTCAGATGAATTACGGTTTGTATGCCAGTAAAAGTTCAATGGTTTTTGGATTGTGGTTCAATCAGAATTTTGAGCTGAATTACGATTCATTTATTGCCATGGTAGGATTTGTTACCGAAAGATTTAAAGTAGCTTATAGTTACGATTACGCAATCACAAAATTGATACATACCAATACTGGGGCGCATGAGGTTTCGTTCTCTTTTCCATTGGCATTTGATACAAGTAAAAGAAAAAGAAAGATTAAAGCTGTTCGTTCACCTGTATTTTAATGGAAACATACACAAAGAAAAATGGCTGTCGTTATCGACAGCCATTTTCTATTTGATTAAAAATTTAATTATTTTATTCTTTCAACAAATTTAGCTTTAATCTTTTTCAGTAATTCAAGGTCAAGATTTTCCGCATAAATTCGAATCATGTCCACAGCTTTAAAATTGTCATAAATAAAGCCCAGAGAGGCATCGAAATGAAACATCTCCATATTGTATTTCACTTGTCGTTCTAAGTGCTCAAATTGCTTCCAGCTTAGTTTCTGTGGAATCGTGAAATATCCATGGTTTGGCTCAATATGATCGCAGAAATATCCTTCTCCAAGTTCTTCCAGAGCAAAGAATTTATCAAGCTGTATCATCGCTTTGGAGTTGTGAGGTATCGACGCGTTCGATTTTAAGCTAATGCCTTCTTCTAAATAGCATGACTGTAAATCTTTTATCTGATCGTACTTGGTTAGCCTTCTAATTCTAATCACGTGATAAACATCATTGTAAATAGTCATGGTACCCACTGCAGCATGAAAATCCACTTCAAAATACGACATGATTTTTTGAGTAGCTCTGGTAAACTCTTCCAAATCACATTTTTTATTTGTTACCAAATAAATGTAATGAGGTTTTACATCTTTTTGAATTCCTTCGTAATATTCATAGTAACCAGGAAAAGGATTCGTTGCCTCTAAAACAATTGTGCCAGGTAATATTTTACTATCAATAACTTCAAGTGTTTCTTCTTTAAGTAAGCTTCCGAATTTAACTACAATGTTTTTATCAGTCATAGGAGAGGGATTTTCAGGTTTTTATTGTGATTGTCTTATTTAAACATAGTAAAAATTGAGTGTAAAAACAAGACTTAAAACTCTTTTATATAAGGTAAAATTTCTTTAATGATCTCTCGTGAAAACAGGTTCTTTTTCTTTAGAAAGTGCTGGATTGTACATGTATCCATCCAAATCAAAAGCTTTTAACTCTTCTGGATCTGTAATTTTATTTTGAATAATGAAGCGAGTCATTAATCCCCTTGCTTTCTTAGCGAAGAAGCTAATCATTTTGTATTCTCCATTTTTTAAATCCTTAAAAGCAGGAGTGATGATTTCAGCTTTTATTTTCTTTTTATTAATCGATTTAAAATATTCGTTGGAGGCTAAATTGATTAAATGTTTGTGATCGTTTTCTTTTAAACTTTGATTAATTGATTTCGTAATTGTATCTCCCCAGAATTGGTATAGATTCTCACCTCTTGCTGTCGTTATTTTTTTGCCCATTTCAAGTCGGTAAGCTTGAATTAAATCCATTGGTTTAAGAACACCATACAAACCCGAAAGAATTCTAAGATTGGATTGTGCTTGAATAAAATTTTCCTGAGAAAATGTGGAGACATCAATACCCGTATAAACATCGCCTTTGAAGGCTAATAAAGCTTGTTTTGAATTTTCTTGGGTAAATGGAGTGTTCCACTGATGGAATCGTTCAAAATTAAGCTGTGCAAGTTTTGGACTTATTCCCATCAGCTCTGCGATGTCATCAGCTTTAAGTTTTTGGAGCTCTTTTATTAAAAGTTTGGATTCTTTTAAAAAGGAAGCATCAGAATGTATGTTTGAGTTTGCCTGACTTTCAAAATCCAGTGTTTTTGCAGGTGATATAACAATTAGCATAGAATATTGTTTTATGATTGAATATAAAATTACTTATAATTGCCTGAAGCATCAATAGCCTTTATCATTATTGATAATGACATAGTTTTAATCGATGAATCGATGACGAAAAAAAAAGGATGTTCTCAATAAGAACATCCTTTAGTACTACAATTTTAACCTGTTATAAATTCTTATCCGGATACAAATCATCCCACCATTGTGACTGGGTTTTTAAGTGTTTTGCGAAATAAGCAAATATGGTATTGTTCCAAAGTATTCGTTGCGTGTAATTCTTAATGTGATGATCCTGATTCTTTACCTGAACAAAGTCTACGTCTTTTCCGAGTAATTTTAATGCCTGATACATTTGAATGCTTTCGCCAAGTGGCACATTTGTGTCAACACTTCCGTGGATCAATAGTAAGGGTGTTACAATTTTATCAGCATTAAATAAGGGACTTTGATCGATATACAACTTGCGGTTGTTCCAGGGGAATGATTTGCCGGAAGCATTCACGCTGTATGAATATCCCCAATAACCTTCGCCCCAGTAACTGGTGATATCACTAATGCCGGCATGCGAGATGGCTGCAGCAAAAATATCAGTTCTGGTTTGCAATAGCATAGTCATAAATCCACCATAAGAGGCACCAATACAACCTACACGATTGGCATCGGCAAAAGAATGTGCTTTTAGGAATTTTTTAGTTCCTTCAATTATTTCATCGGCCGTGGTAATTCCCCAGTTGTTTTGATGCTCTGCTGAAAATTCCTGACCAAAACCAATCGCTCCGCTTGGCTGAAGCAGATAAACAACATATCCCATTGCAGCATAAAGATTCAAAGGATATCGGCCTCCATAGCTCCTTTCAACAGGCGATGTGCCGGCATAATAATTTACGATTACCGGATATTTTTTATTGGAATCGAAATTTGGAGGGTAGTAAACTCGTCCAATAATTGTCTTGCCATCCTCTTTGGTGAAGTTCCAATCTTCGGTCTTTCCAAATTTCACATGTTCAATATTTTCCTTTTGCGGATTACAGATGAGGCTACTGGTATTGCTTTCTAAATCGTAATTAAAAGCTTTATAAGGTGATGATATGCTACAAGCTGTGTAAGCCATGCTTTGTCCGTTGGCAGAAAGTGTAAAATTACCAACTACATCCGAATCTATTTCTAGAGTACTGAATTCCTTGCTGATTGTTTCGTAAGAATACAAGCGAATGTAATCCTGATCATTCGCTTTTAGATAGATATTCTTGTCACTTTTGTTCCAAACTGCCTGACTAACCGATGGGTCAAAATCAATTGTAATTGGCTCTGCTTTGTTGCTTTTCAGATCGAAAATGTATAGTTGTCCGTCGTAATTGTTGGCCAATGGCTGCTTGCCAATGCTTTCGCCGAGTTTACCAAAACAGGAAGGGCCTGCCTGAATTAAAAGTTGAGAGCCGTCGGGAGAATATTGAGCAGAACCACCAAATAGTTTATCCTTCCAAATGGTATCTGTTTGGAAGGTTTTAAGATTCATCTGGTAAAGGTTTTGTTTGTCGTAAGGATATTCCTTGTAATCAGGACGTGATTGAGAAAATAAGATGTGCTTGCTATCGGGACTGATATCTTGTAAACCAGTAGTTGTAGTTCCAAATGTTAAGCGTTGTTTTATACCACTGCTTATATCCAATTTGTATAAGAAACTTCGGGTTCGAAACCATGGCAAACGATCTTCCATCCCTTGAATTTTTCTGATTTTCCAATCTTCCGAATGGTCTTTCATTACTGAATAGATGATTTGTTTTCCATCTGGAGTCCAATTATAGCTGGAAAAATCAGCAATATTATTGCTCAATTCAATTTCACTTCCGTTTTCAAAATCAAAAATGAAAATGGAAGTGTTGTCGTTGTATTTTTTTGTGTAAGAAATACGATTTCCGGCAGGCAACCACTGAATATCCGATAATTGACTGCCCCTGAATGTGTAAAGGACTTTACCTGTTGCAATTTCCTGTATCTCCTTCCAGTTTTCACTGTCATCCGATGGAGGAAGGGTTCTGATATAGCTAAGTATGGCTAATTTACCATCAGAAGATAATTCGATGTTTTGTACCTTTTCACCATCCAAAACTTTATGAATGGTAAGATTTTGCTCTGGCGATAAGGAGAAGGTGATGTCATTTTTATTCCAATCTTCTTTTGGTTCAATGCTAAGTTTAAAGTCATTGTTTTTTTTAGTATTTAAAACTTTTACAAGAATGCAGTGTTTTCCTGGTTCCAGTTTTAGTTCTTCCGAAAGTTCCTTTGCATCATCGGTTGTCTCTTCGTAATGTGAAATCTTCTTTTCTCCATTGATATATACTTCAAGCATTGGGTTCGCTTCAACTATCAATTTTGCTTTCATCCATTCATCTGTTGAGAAATAAGTGATACAATAGGAAATACTATTTTTATCAGACTTTGTGTTTAAAAAATCTTTTGCGTTAGCTGATACTTTAGTCCATTGCAAGTTTTCACCATTCCACTTTAAAATATTCTTTTCTGCGGGTTGCTGTTTGTCTTTATCAAGGTAATTTTCCTGTAACAAGTTTTGTAATTCGTAGGTGTCGCCATCCATATTTTGGGTGGAATGGAAAGCTGGCAGTTGTATGCTTTCAGTATTTACTTGCAGCCAGTTCTTAATGCTTAGGCTTTTGTTGTTCTCTTTTTGTGCGGAGCAGTACAATGTTGTGCTTAGTATGACAAGTACTATCGATACAAAATATTTTTTCATGTTTATGTGTTTAAGGAGTGGTCATTTTCAACTTCAATACTATGGAATTTTAGCCTTATAAAAAAGAACATTTGTTAGGAAACTCTTTGTTTTTCGATTTCTGAGATGCTTGGCACGATAAGTACAAATAATTTGTTTTTTTGATCTGAAATTATGCAATTATGAAAAATTAAAGATCATGTTTACAATGGATTAGTGAAAATGACATATCTTTGTTTTACTCAAAAAGCGGAGGTTGTTATGAATATGATTGTTACATTATCACTTTATACTTGTTAAATCTAAGAATCCTTAGGCTGATCCGCTATTTCCATGTGATTTATTTAAACTGACCTAAAGGAGGGTAAGCTTCCGGATATTTCATACACCTAAAATGTTGGAGAATAAACGATGAGTGCATCAATGTAATTTTGCGTCAAGCCGTGGTAAATGTACCCGTTGGCAATAAAATTAATTGTTTTAGAATAAGAAAAGGAGTAAACTGATTTATTGAACAGCAAAAACGAAAACAGAATGCGCCATAATATAAAATTAGGTGAAGTAGTAACAGAACAAGTAAACAAGATTGGGAGACTTTGGAGCGATTTTATGGAAGCACTCTCGGGAAGTGAAAAAGTGTATACCAGCGGGAAAATTGGCAAAGCACTATTTATGCTTGCCATTCCCATGGTATTAGAAATGATTTTTGAGTCGGTATTTGCCGTAGCCGATATATTTTTCGTTTCAAAATTGGGTGATGATGCAGTTGCTACGGTCGGAATTACCGAATCTATTATTACCATTGTGTATGCAATAGGATTTGGATTGTCGATGGCAACAACAGCTTTAGTTGCCAGACGTATTGGAGAGAATAAGCCGGAAGAAGCATCAAAAGTTTCATTTCAGGCCATTGTAACAGGGCTGTTTGTTTCTGTGTTTATTGCATTTGTGGGGATTTTTTATTCAAAGGATTTGTTGACCTTAATGGGTGCTAACTCAACTATTGTAAACGAAATGTCGGGATATGCGACCATTATTCTTGGGAGCAATGTCATTATTATGATTCTTTTTATAAATAATGCAATATTCCGTTCGGCCGGTGATGCCGCTTTATCAATGAGGGTGTTAATTGTAGCGAATTGCCTGAATCTTGTTTTGGATCCATTATTAATTTTTGGATGGGGATCAATTCCTGCATATGGAGTAGAAGGAGCTGCCATAGCTACAAGCTTGGGGCGAGGAATGGCGGTTGTTTACCAGTTTGTTATGCTTGGTAAAGGAAAGGGAAAGATCCATTTAAAGTGGGAACACATATGTTTACGATGGGCAACGATTAAACAATTGGTAAGTTTATCGGTTGGAGGAATAGGGCAAAATATTATTGCGACTTCGAGTTGGATTGGATTGATGAGGATAATTGCCGAGTTTGGGAGTGCAGCCATTGCAGGTTACACCATTGCAATTCGGATACTGATATTTATTCTCTTGCCCTCTTGGGGATTGAGTAATGCTGCTGCAACATTGGTTGGTCAGAATCTTGGCGCAAATCAGCCGGAAAGGGCTGAAAAATCTGTTTGGGCAGCGGGAAAAATCAATATGGTATTTTTAGGCTTAGTGGGAGTTGTATTTTATCTTTTTCCACGCTTTTTTATCGAATTATTTACTCCGGATCAATCCATCGTTTCTAATGGAATTCAAGCTCTGCAAATAATCAGTTTGGGATTTGTTTTTTATGGTTTAGGAATGGTACTGCTGAATGCAATAAACGGAGCTGGTGATACCCGAACGCCGACATATTTTAATCTGATTAGTTTCTGGATTATTGAAATTCCACTTGCTTATTTCCTGGCCATTCAATTGGGGTGGGATCAAAAGGGCGTATATTATTCAATTATTATTTCAGAGATGAGTCTGACATTAATTGCCTTTTTATGGTTTAAACAAGGGAGGTGGAAGTTGATGAAAGTATAGGATAGAACATTTGAGTCTGCCAGATTTGATCCAAGTCGTTTTTTTTACCAATTACCAGCTTGTTTGCCACTAATGTGCGTAATGTTCAACTTAAGAATTAGAATATGCCCCACAGCTTTTGCATTGTATTCATTTTCTTTCCAGCTTGTTGCATAAGTATATCAAGTCCAGCTGTTATCTCTGCAAAATCACTTAGGATTTCAATTTCTCCTTGTCCAACAATTGAGCGGTATTTTGTAGTCCATTTGCAAGACTCTTCGTGTGGAATAATTTCGTTGCCATACTCTATTTGAAAGCTTACTTTGTTGTTTTTGCGAAGCAGATCAATTTTTTTGCCCTCTTTAGCACAATGAATGTAAAGGTAGTTGTCTGAATATCCATAATTAAGGGCAAATATATACGGATACTCGCCATCGTTAATTGCAAGTCTGCAGGTATTCGATTTAATCAGAATTTCATCAAGAAGTTGTCTGTCCGTAATTTCTCTTTCTTTTCTTCGCATTTTTTGGAATATGGTTGATTGCGAATGTAAGTATTTGAATTTAACAGATCAATATTTCTCTAAAATTTCAGTCTCAATTTTAATGAAGCCTGTTGGGTAATTGTGCATCTTTTATTGTTCATTTTAAATAGATAGGATTACAATACTGAATCTTATTTTGGAAATGAATTATAATAAAAAACCTCTTAATTTTAATTAAGAGGTTTTTTATTAATATTTAGAGAAGTAGATTATCGTCTTTCCAACTGCACTATATTCTCCACATGATGTGTGTGCGGAAACATATCAACAGCTTGTACTTTGGTTACTTTGTAGGCTTCGTCCATTAGAGCCAGATCGCGTGCCTGAGTTGCTGAATTACAGCTCACGTAGACAATGCGTTTTGGTGCAGCGTGTAGAATTGTTTCAACTACATCGGTGTGCATTCCTGCCCGCGGTGGATCAACGATAATGGTGTCTGGTTGGCCATGAAGCTCAATAAATTCTTTGGTAAGAACATTTTTCATGTCACCAGCGAAAAATTCAGTATTGGTAATTCCGTTAATTTCAGAATTAACCTTCGCATCGGCAATGGCTTCGGGCACGTATTCAATTCCAATTACTTTTTTAGCCTGCTTGGCTACAAAATTAGCAATGGTTCCGGTTCCGGTATATAGATCGTAAACTACTTCGTCGCCTGTTAATTCGGCAAACTCACGTGTTTTGCAATACAGGTTGTAAGCTTGATCAGAATTGGTTTGATAGAACGATTTTGGGCCAATTTTAAAGCGTAAATTTTCCATTTGCTCAAAAATATGATCGACACCTTTATACAAGATAGCTTCCTGATCGGTAATTGAATCGTTGGCTTTTTCATTAATGATGTACATTAATGAAGTGACTTCCGGAAATTTATCAGCAAGATGCTTTAGCAATCCTTCTCTCTTCTCAACATCTTCATGATAGAAAACAACAATAATCATGACATCGTCGGTTGTTGAGGTTCTGATTATTAATGTTCTTAGAAAACCTTCATGATTTCTGATATCAAAAAAGGATAAATCATTAGCAAAAGCATATTCTTTAATGGCTAAACGAACTGCATTCGATGGTTCCGGTTGTAAGTGACATTTATTAATATCAACAATTTTATCGAATAATTTTGGAACGTGAAAGCCAAGTGCAGGAGTTCTTTTTATATCATCGCCAATAGCAATTTCCTCGCTGGTAAGGTACCGCTTGTTAGAAAAGGTAAATTCCAGCTTATTGCGATAGAATTTAGTTTTTTCTGAAGCAATTATTTCATTGATTCCATTTAGTTCTACTTTGCCAATTCGTTCTAAATTGTCAATGACTTCTTGTTGTTTAAATTTTATTTGTTCTTCGTAGGGTAAATTCTGCCATTTACAGCCACCACAAACCCCAAAATGCTCACAAAATGCATCAATTTTCATCGGAGAATGTTTGTGAAAAGCAACAGGATAGCCTTCCATAAAACTTTTGCGCTTTTTGTTGACTTGAACATCAACAATATCGCCTGGTATTACACCGGTAACAAATACGATTTTGTCATCAACTCTACCAATCGCTTTGCCCTCGGCAGCTAACTTCTCTATTACTACTTTTTCCAGAAGTGGTTTTTGCTTTCTATTTCTTCCCACGGTTACAATTGTTTTAAATATGGGCACAAAGATAGATAAAAGTAGAAAGGCCGGGAAGTGGAATGGTTAAAAAGTCAATGGACATTTATATTTTTATTCAAAATCCCCTGAATTAAAGGGAAACAATTAAAAGTTAATCGCTTTTGGCACTTAATTTTATATATTTACGACGTATTCCAAAGCCCCATTTCAATTTTTATAAAAGTACTATGAACAAGTTACTTGCTGTTTTTGCAATCTTTGTATTGGTTTCGTGTGGAACAAAACAAACAACAAAAGTCCCATGTTTTGCATGGATGGGGGGGCCTGGAGAGGCTACTGATAACGAATTAAAAGAAAATTTCACGGATTTAAAAGAGAAAGGAATTGACGGTTTAATGTACAATGGTGGCCATGATCCAGCAGTTTATCAGCGAGTAGGTAAAATTGCAAAAGATGCAGGTTTGGAATTCCATACGTGGATACCTACCCTGGTTCAAGGACGGGATGAAAATATTCCAGCAGAATTGTATGCCGTTAATGGGAATGGTGAATCAGCCTTCGACAAACCGGCTTATGTAGATCATTACACATTTTTATGTCCGAATAGAAAAGAGGTCTATCAATATTTGTCTGAGCTATACAGTGAAATAGCCGCTTTACCAGAAGTTGATGGAATTCATTTGGATTACATACGCTTCCCGGATGTAATATTGGCTAAAGGTCTTTGGAAGAAGTACGATTTGGTTATGGATAAGGAATATCCTGAGTTTGACTATTGTTATTGCGAGAAGTGTAAGGCTGATTTTAAAGCTAAAATGGGTATTGAAATTACCAATCAGGCCGATGCGCGCGAGATTCAGGAGTGGAAACAGTTTCGTCAGGATTTAATTACTAAAATAGTAAACCGTTTGGCTGAGGATGTACATGCTCAAGGAAAAGAAATTACCGCAGCCGTATTTCCCGGGCCACATTCTCACGCAGTTAAAATGGTTCGCCAAGAATGGGATAAATGGAATTTAGATGCTTTTTTCCCAATGAATTATAATGATTTTTATCTGGAAGGAACTGAGTGGGTTGGAAAGATGTGTAAGGAATCAACGGAAAGTTTAAATGGAGAAAAACCTGTTTACAGTGGTTTGTTTATTTGTCCTAAACCTGACAGTAAATCGAAAGAAGCCGATCCTGAAAATCACGGTCTTTTGCCTAAAGAATTGGGTGAAGCAATACGCGAATCGATGGTTAATGGAGCAAAAGGGATTTGCTTGTTTACACCTGATAGAATGACGGATGCGCATTGGATTGAGTTTGAAAAAGCTATTTATAGAGATTACTCAAAAAAGTAGAGGGTAAAATAGCATTTAAAATAGAAAGGGAGTTCCAATGGAACTCCCTTTTATTAGTCTAACACACAGGTGTTTTAAAATTTTCAAGTATTGATTTTACCCTATTAAGATCGATGCCTGTATTAAGCCAATCCAGAGCCGATTTAACTGAACTAAACACCTTTATAGGTGTATTATTCTCTTTTAGTGCATCAATGAATAACATTGTTCTTACAACTTGAGTTGGAGTGCTTGTGACAACAGCCATCCTTCCAATTTTAGAACTGAATTCTAAATTTTGATAGAATTGAATAAATTTGTCCAATTTTTCTATCGATAGCGTGCTGATATCTTCTTGAATGTCTACTAAAATATTAAATTTTACTACTTCTTTTAAATTATCTTCAATTTCTTTTTTTAATTCAACTACATCTTTAAACTCTATCTCTCCACAAAAGCATTCAACCAGAAGCTTATGTTCCTTCACATACATGTAATAAGAATTCTTCACATTACTATTTATTTTGTTAATTAATTGATATGTAATTTCATAGGTCGTTTTTTTTGGGGTGTGCAAATATAATTCTTTTTCAATAATAGCCAAATGATTTTATACAGTTATGGGATAAAACGTTAGGTTTGCAAAATATTTAAACGCAACAACCAATACATATACTTATAAGCATGAATCATTTATTTGTACCCAATGTGGGACGGGTTGATTTTCAGGATATTGTTTTTGATGAAAAATTATCAATTCAGATACAGCAGTTTTTAAGGGAGTATGAACATTTTGAAATCCTAACTAAATTTGGACTTCCGGTGGTAAATAAGCTCTTGCTTTTTGGGAAATCAGGTTGTGGAAAAACCATGACTGCCAAAGCAATTGCAAATAAGTTAGGCAAGAAGTTGAAAACGATTAACCTTGGCAATATTGTTTCTTCTAAATTAGGAGAAACATCAAGAAATATTGCTGCTGCATTTAAAATGGTTGAAACTCAGGAAGCTGTTTTGTTTTTTGATGAGTTTGATTCTTTGGGAAAGGAAAGAAACTACGATAATACAGATAGCAGTGAGATGAAACGGGTGGTTAATAGTATGATTCAACTGATTGATTCTTTACCTCGAAACTCCATTTTTATTGCTGCTACAAATCAAATTGGTTTGATTGATGAGGCATTAATTAGACGTTTTGAGTTGAAGTTGGAATTTTACAATCCATCACAAAACTATTTAGATCAGCTGTATGATCAATTGATTTCAAAATATCCGAAGGAATATCAGAAAGTAAGCCGAATTTATGATATTTCTTTTGCCGAGGCTGAAACGATAGTTTTGCAGGAGGTGAAAGGAAATATTATACAATCAGAATTACTAAAGAAAGCTCAAATTTTACAGGCAGATAAGCTCACAGGGATTTGTGATAATTAGGATGCTTTTATTTACTGGTTAATGATTACCGATAACTGATAACTGTTGTTATCTTTGTCGCTTTAACAGAAAAATCTGAATTAGTATGATCTCTATTAACAATCTTACGGTTGAGTTTGGTGGCTTTACCCTATTTAAGCAAGTTAGTTTTATTGTAAATACTCGTGACCGAATTGGATTGGTTGGGAAGAATGGTGCAGGAAAATCAACTTTGCTGAAAATATTTGCCGGTTTTCAAGCTCCTACAGCAGGAATTGTTTCATTGCCAAATGAGATTAAAATAGGATATTTACCGCAACAGGTCAATCATATTGACGGCAATACTGTAATGGAGGAGGCTTTATCAGCTTTTGAAGAGGTATTGGGCTTAGAAAAGGAAATTGCTGAAATTAATTTGGAGATTGCTGAGCGAACCGATTATGAATCGGAAGAGTACATGAAGCTAATAGAGCGACTTACTGATAGAAATGATCGCTACCATATGATGGGTGGCGAAAATATTGAGGCCGAATCGGAGCGTACTTTACTTGGATTGGGATTTTTAAGAAGTGACTTTGCCCGACAGACCAATGAATTTAGCGGGGGATGGAGAATGCGAATAGAATTGGCGAAAATTTTGTTGCGCCGTCCACATGTTTTTCTTCTCGATGAGCCAACAAACCATTTGGATATTGAATCAATTCAGTGGTTGGAGGATTTTTTGAAAACTTATCCGGGAGCAGTGGTATTGGTATCTCATGACAGGGCATTTTTGGATAATATCACTAATAGAACGGTTGAAATTTCTGTTGGTAAAATATATGATTATAAAGTTCCTTATTCTCAGTATGTTGTTCTACATGCTGAACGTCGCGAACAGCAACTCAAAACCTATCTGAATCAGCAAAAACAAATAAAAGATACTGAAGATTTTATTGAACGTTTTCGCTATAAGGCTTCAAAATCGGTTCAGGTTCAGTCTCGTGTTAAGCAACTGGAAAAAATTGACCGTATTGAGATTGATGAAGAGGACACTTCTCAATTGAGTTTGAAATTTCCACCAGCACCTCGATCGGGAGATTTGGTTTGTGAGGTGAAAAATTTAAGCAAGGCATATGGTGATCATTTAGTTTTAAATGAGCTTGAATTCGTTATTGAAAGAGGAGAGAAATTAGCTTTTGTTGGTAAGAATGGAGAAGGGAAGTCGACTCTGGTAAAAGTTCTGATGGACGAAATCGAATACACTGGTACTTGTAAGCTCGGACACAATGTTAAGATTGGTTATTTTGCTCAAAATCAAGCTCAAATGCTGAATGAGAACAAAACTGTATTTGAAACTATTGATGATGTTGCAGTTGGAGATGTAAGG
The DNA here is from genome assembly GCF_002356295.1 of Labilibaculum antarcticum. Classification (NCBI taxonomy): domain Bacteria; kingdom Pseudomonadati; phylum Bacteroidota; class Bacteroidia; order Marinilabiliales; family Marinifilaceae; genus Labilibaculum; species Labilibaculum antarcticum. Next base: position 3,168,853 of record NZ_AP018042.1, read on the forward strand.
ACTAAAATTCGTAGTATTTTAGGTGCTTTTATGTTTCGAGGGGAGGATATTGATAAAAAAGTAAAGGTTTTATCCGGAGGAGAACGTTCTCGTTTGGCCATGATTCGTCTGCTTTTGGAACCGGTAAATCTTTTGGTTCTCGATGAGCCTACCAACCATCTGGATATGAAATCGAAAGATGTTTTGAAAGAAGCATTGAATCAGTTTGATGGCACGGTTATCGTAGTTTCTCACGATCGTGAATTTCTGAATGGTTTGTCTTCAAAGGTATATGAGTTTACTAATAAGAAGATAAAGGAGCATTTGGGGGGGATTTATGATTTTCTGCAAGCCAAGAAAATGGATTCTTTAAAGGAATTGGAAGTGAAGAATACTGTTGCTTCGGTTCAGGTTGAAGTTGCATCATCAGATAATAAATTGAATTATTTGGAGCGGAAAGAGATGAGTAAAAAGATTTCCAAAATGGAAAGAGCAATCTCAAATTCTGAAGAAAATATTGCCCGGTTTGAAGAGAAGATAGCCGAGATGGAAGATATGCTTGCAAATTCTGAGAACATTCAAGATCAGTCTCTGTTTGCAAAATATGAGAAAGCCAAAAAAGATCTTGAAAAAGAAATGTCCGATTGGGAGAATTTAAATGAAGAATTAGAGCTTCTTATCGCTGAGAAGGGAGAATAGTAAATTTTATTAATGAAATGTTGATTTTAGGATAATTACTATCTTAGAACAAAAACAATGACCTCGCTTTCTGCTACGCCAACATTTTTCAATGAAAGAATACGATCTCTGGATATTCTTCGGGGATTTGCTCTATTGGGAATTCTGTTGATAAATATTCAGTTATTTGCGCTTCCCAATGCTTCTTTTACTAACCCATCAGTAATGGGAGAGTTATCTTCTTCCGATTATTTCTCATATTATTTTGTGAATGTTTTTGTGGAACTAAAATTCATGACCATATTCTCCATTTTATTTGGTGCAGGCATCCTTTTGTTTATAAACAGGCTTAATGAAAGGGGCCTTGATGGTTCTAGATTTCATATTAGACGCATGATGTGGTTACTTTTGTTTGGGATGCTGCATGCTTATTTTATATGGTTTGGAGATATTCTGGTTGCTTATGCCATTGTGGGATTGATCGCTGTTTTGCTACGAAAGATGAAGGATAGTTGGAAAATTGTTATGTGCGCGGTACTATTCCTAATTCCAATGGGCCTTTTTTATATAGTAGGTAGTTCTTTTGAAAGTATGCCACCTGAAATGGCTAAAGAAGTAATGGCCGATTTTAGTCCTGGTCCGAAATTATTAACAGCAGAAATAGATTTGTATCAAGTAGGAAGTTGGTTTGATATTTTCGTGAAACGGGCTCAACTAAATATGAATTATCAAATAGGTTCATTTTTCATGCTGTCTTTATGGAGAACAACCGGAGTAATGCTATTAGGAATGGTATTACTTACCAATGGAGTATTAACAGCAAAAAAATCGAAGCTGTTTTATTTTTCTATGGCTATTTTAGGTATTGGCATTGGAACTTTATTTTCTAACGAAGGATTTCATCGCATTGTGGAGACAAAATGGGAGGTAATCCATTTTTTTAAATATGGCTATCAGTTCAATTATTTTGGTAGTTTATTTTCCTCATTGGGTTATATTGGCTTGATCATTTTGATTTATCAATTGAAAATCATGCAATTTTTGACAAAAGGTTTTGAAGCAGTTGGTCGAATGGCTTTTACGAACTACCTTTGTCAATCCATAATTTGTTCCATTATTTTTTATAGTTATGGTTTTGGAATGTTTGCACGTTACTCAAGAACAGAGTTATTGATTTGGGTTTTGTTAATCTGGACTTTTCAATTGATTTCTTCCACTATTTGGCTGAAATATTATAAAATGGGACCATTTGAATGGTTGTGGCGATATCTTACTTATAAGGAAAAACCACAATTGTCAATGAATGTAAAATACCAATAAGCAAATTAATCGATGGCTAAACAAAGACAAGAGATGTTGTTCGGAATCAGAGCAACAATGGAAGCAATAAAAAGTGAAAAGGAAATTGAAAAAGTATTGATCAAAACAGGATTAGCAGGTCCTTTGTTTCAAGAATTATTCGATTTGATCCGCGAAAAGGGTATTGAATTTCAGTTTGTTCCAGTGGAAAAACTGAATACTTTGGATCAGCATAATAATCAGGGAGTTGTAGCTTTAATTGTTCCAATTCCTTATCAGGAAATAGAAGAAATTGTACCTGAGTTATTAGCTCAAGGTAAAACACCTCTGCTACTTCTTTTAGATGAAATTACTGATGTGCGTAACTTTGGTGCTATTGCTCGTTCTGCTGAATGCGCTGGTGTGCATGCCATTGTAATTCCTTTTAAGAATTCAGCGAAAATCACGCCTGATTCTATTAAAACATCTGCCGGAGCTTTGTATAACGTACCCGTTTGCCGAGTTCAGAATTTGAAGACTCTTGTCCGATATTTGAAGAAAGAAGGAATTCGAATTGTAGCAGCAAGTGAAAAGGCTGAAAAAGTTTATACTGAAGGTGATTTTACATTGGCGACAGCAATTGTAATGGGATCGGAAGATGTAGGTATTGAAGATGCTTTGTTACGCTTGGCTGATGAGCAGGTGAAAATTCCAATTGTAGGTTCAATTCAATCGTTGAATGTATCTGTTGCGGCCTCCTTAATGATATACGAGGCGGTGAGACAAAGGAACTAGACTTCTATAAAATATAGATATGAACGCAGAAATTTAATTTCTGCGTTTTTTTTTAATTATGAATTCAAATTTGTTTTATTTTTTTGTGGAATCCAACTTGGCATATTTGCCGATTTGGGCTTTCTGCCATAAAAGAAATCATCTAAAGGAACTGCAATCCTTCTGAAAAGTGGCGAGTGTTTTATTCCCCATCGAATAGAATTGTGAAGTAAATTATTCGGATGAGAATATGGACAAGTTGCCATGCAACGGCCGCAATCGGTACCAGCCTTGCTCCAATAAGTAAAGCAACTTTCGGAATTTATTTGCCAGCGTTTTGTGCCATTTACTAATTTGGGCGAATCAAAAGAAATTGATTGACTTGGACAAACTTCAGCACATTTCATACATCGATTACAGAAATCGAGTAGACTGTTGTTTTTCTTCCATTTCATGTATGGTAATTCAAAATCAGTAGTCACAACCCCTAAACGAACTTGTGGTCCTTCTTTGGGTGTCATCAGCAAACCCATACGACCAATTTCTCCCAAACCTGCATCTCTTGCAACAAGAGGACACAAAACTTCATAATTACCATCGATATGAGCTTTTGCCGAGTAGCCTAAATTGCGCAGGAATTGCCCCATTTGTACCGCAATTCGTCCAGCTTCTAAATATTGTTGTCCCGATTCCATAACAATGGATGCCTGGGGTGCGGCAGCAACCATTTCTTGTGTCATCTCAACTGTAAAGGCAATTGCGTAGGCATGATGATTTGTTATTTCTTCTCCATATCGATCTCCTCTGCCTTTATGTGAGTAGTAATGGTAATCTGATAATTTAGTGAAGCCAACGTTTAGCGCTCCCAATTTCTTTCCCCAGTTTTCAAGGAAAATTAGCATTTTTTCTTGACTTATTTTCTCTTTAACCGGATTTACAGGACCATCAATCGCATTCTTGAATTGATCTACGGCAAAAAAACTTGCATTCGAAGCTGCATAAGCCATGCTGTTGTAAAAGATTGATTCTTTATTGAGTAATCCTGCTTCTTTTCGAAATTTACTGTCTAACTCTTCCTTATCGGGATGATTCTGGTAGTATTCCTTATATCTTTCCGTATCAACTTTTAACTCATTTCTTGAGAACATGATGTCTCGTTCGTCAATTTGGGTTTTTGGAAAATCACCGCAAATATTCTTAGTCGTTGTAAAAGGAATTGCAAATGCGAACAGGGTAAGAAGAAGATCAATACTTAGAACTAAAGCTGCTATTTCCCATGAATAATACCAGCAGAGGAGATAGGGAACCGGTAAAACCAGCGTAATTAAAAGAGCTCGGAAAGTGGCTCTTTTTTCATTCTCCCTCCAAAAGGTGATACTTGTATAAAGCAGACTCAAGAAGAATATAATGGCAATTACCAGACAAATAAGAATTGCTAAAGTGTATATTGAATGCATCAGATTAAATGTTTTTAGAGACTGAAAGGTAGTGGTATTTTTTCAGCTTGTTTTCCTTCACATCTAATTTGGATTATTTCTCCGGCAGGATGGTTTTCCTTAAAAAAGAATTACCCGAATCAAACGAATTTGATCGGGTAATTATCTATAGTAATATTAGGGTTAGAATGCAGTTTGATTCTGACTTCTGAATATCGTCTTTCTCCTCTATCTCCTAATTCCCTTGCATATTTCAGATTCAGCTCTGCTAATTTGCTAAATTTAATTCTCGAATACAAGCCATTTTTAAAATCTTTTTAAAAATGATTAAAAAAAGAAGTATTTATCATTTTAGAGGATTAAATACAATGAATTAAACCTTATATAGGAAAGCGTTAATGCTCATGCCGGCACCAACCGAAGCAAAAACAATATAATCACCTTCATTAAGTTTATGATCTTCTAATTTGCCTTTTGAAATTTGATCGTAAAGAATTGGTACAGTACCTACTGAATTATTCCCCATTTCTTTAATGATCATTGGCATGATGTTTTTAGGAACAGTTTTTTCCTGATACAAACGGAATAGTCTTTTGGCAATGGCCTCATCCATTTTTTCGTTGGCCTGATGAATAAGGATTTTTTTGATGTCCTTAATATCCAATCCAGCTTTGTCAATACATTCCTTTACTACACCAGGAACATTGGAAATGGCATATTCGTAGATTTTACGACCATACATTTTAATAAAAAGACTATTGCTGTTTCCCGCGAAATCAGGATTGTCTGAAATGTCTGCACGCAAAAAGAAAGCTTCACTAATGGTGTCAGTTCTCATAGCATGAGATAAAATCCCCGATGCTTCTTCTGCTTCACATGCTTCCAATATTGCAGCACCTGCACCATCAGAATAAATCATACTGTCTCTGTCGTGCGGATCACAAACTCTTGATAAGGTTTCTGATCCAATTACCAATACTCGTTGAGCATCGCCCGATTTGATATAGTAATTCGCTTGAATCATACATTGAATCCAACCCGGACATCCGAATAAAACATCGTAAGCTATCGTTTTAGGATTCTCAATTTGAAGAAGATTTTTAACTTTTGCAGCTAAACTAGGCAATTGATTTGTTAGCGTAGAGTTTGGTTTAACATCCCCAAAATTGTGAGCAACTATTATATAGTCTAAACTTTCTTTATCTATTTTAGATGATTCTAAAGCATCCTTTGCTGCTAAATATGCAAGATCAGAGTTTACCTGATCATCAGAGGCATATTTTCTCTCCGTAATTCCGGTAATGTCTTTAAATTTTTCTATTATTACCTCGGAAGATGTTTCAATTTTCTGGCCATTTGGTTCGAAAAATTCATGATTCAAAAAATGCTCATTTTTAACTTGAACGGTTGGGATATAACTACCTGACCCAACAATCTTCGAAAATCTTTTGGTACTCATTGTTATTGTTTTCGTTTCAAATAATACATGTACCACTACTTTTAGGCACAAAAAAGGTTCTTAAGAGACAATTTCTTTATGTTCGAAAGATCTGATTTTATTAATAAGTCGTAAGATCAACTTACTTTAAGTTGCGTGTGCTAAGGTAAATATTTATTTTAAAAATGATGTTTTTTCTACTAAATTTCGAACCTATAACAAGCTGTTTGGATAAGTCTGCAATAGTCAAAAGCTTGTTATGTGCAATTAAAAACAAGAAATTTTAGTTAGGTTGGCTATTGTAATAGTTTCTCTTTTAGGTTTTTATCAGCTGGTTTATTGCAAAGCCAGATGCCAAATAATGCTTGTTTGAATTGCAATCCTCGAATGGAATGTTTCAGTTTCCCGTTTTTATATACCAAAGTGCCATCAGAAGGGGAATAGATAAATTCAAAGACATCCTCTTTTTCAATACCACCTAGGAAAACAGAGATGAAATCATTAATTTCTTGTTTTATGTTTTCCATTTCACCATTAGTGGCATTTTTAAAGCCCTCTCTTGTAGCTTGTTCCATTTTTTCAGATGTAATTAATCCGGATGTAATTTCCAAGCGGATTCCCATACTTTCATCTGTTGAAATAATTTTCTCAGCATCAGTCATATCCTGGGTAAGATATAAGCCCATAGCATACATGTTCATCCAAAGTTTAACACGAGCTCCTGCACCTTTTAATTGCAGTTGATGTTCCTTTACAATCATTTGGTCAGGTAGTTCAACTCCTCCAACTCTTGTTTGTGAGAAACTGTAAAAGCTTGATAGTAAAAGTAAAATAGTAAGTAGATTTTTCATTTTTGCTAGTTCAATTTAGACAAAATACAATTTTAGAGAGTTAACTGAATATTAGTTTTGCGTAACAAAGGTAAAAGGTAGCAAATATATTTACTAAATAATTAAGCCACAGCGGGTATTGACGTTTGTTCGATTTTAAATCTCCATTGACAATATAAATAAAAGTAAAGAAGACTCCAAAAGCCCACATGAGTAAAAAAGGCCAATTAAAACTTGCAACATCATGTGTTTTATAGGTTTGAACTACCTGAGGTATTACTCCGATACTTAAAATTATATTCCCGAACCAACCTAACCATTCGAAAAAATTCAGTTTGCTTAATGCAGTTTTCATACTTCGTTTGCTAGTTTTCGAAAATCATCTCCTGTTGGATTCTGAAATACCCTTAAGTTAAATTCCGGAACAATTGATAAAATATGATCGAAGATATCAGATTGAATAGCTTCGTAATTTGCCCATTCCTGATCGTTTGCGAAGACATATATTTCTAATGGCAATCCTTTTTCAGATACTTGTAATTGACGAACAAGAAAGGTCATTTCATTATGAATCTTTGGGTGATCCTGAAGATATGCTTCAACATATTTTCGAAAAGTACCTATATTGGTTAGTCTTCTTTGATTTACTGGAATTTCGCCTTCGGGATTGTTTGTTTGAATTTCTTTCTTTTTTTCGATCATATAATCCTTTAGTAATCGAATTTTTTCAAATTGCTCGATTTCTTCGTCACTTAAAAAATGAATTGATTTTACATCTATGTTCAAATGGCGTTTTATTCTTCGTCCACCAGAGTCCTCCATGCCTTTCCAATTGGTGAACGATTCAGAAACCAAGGCATAAGTGGGAATTGTGCTAATCGTTTTGTCCCAGTTTTGAACTTTAACGGTGTTTAAACTGATATCTATCACAATTCCATCTGCACCTTTTGATGGCATCGAAATCCAATCGCCAATATTCACCATTTTATTGGCTGATAATTGAATGGATGCAACAAATCCGAGTATTGTATCTTTAAAAATTAAAAGAATAACAGCTGCAAAGGCTCCCATTCCTGCAACTATATTAAAAGGATTTTTATCAAATATAAGAGCGGTTATGGAGATGAGCCCCATGGAATAGAAAAAGATTTTCACAAGCTGCAAGAAACCTTTAATTGGTCTTGTTTTGCTTATGGACATGGTATTGTAAATATCACTTCCCGCATTAACGAATGTGTCAATCAGCATAATTGCCAATATCACCATATACACGTATGCACTATTTTGAATAAAGTTGTTTAAACCTTCATGATCAATCATTCCGGCGCTAGAATAAATGATTACAGCAGGTGCGAAATGAGCTATTTTACTGAATACTTTTCGTTCTAAAAGAATATCATCCCAACTGGTTTTAGTTTTTCGAACTAATTTGGTGACGATGGAGACCAAAACTTTTTTGGCAATGATATCACATATCCATGCAATTATAATAACAATAAAGATTGCTATAATCGACTGCAATATTATTGCCCAATATTCGGTGATTCCTCCGCTGATCAACCAATTTTTTAATTGAATGCCCAAGAGTTCTTTCATGTGGTAATAAGTTTATTTTTAATTAAAAATCTAAGATATCTATTCCTAGCAGGAAAAGAAAAGTGTATTCAATATAATTTGTAAATTTACATTCTAAATACAAAAACCACTAACATGACTACAAAATCTTTACTCGTACTTATTCTCATCGTAATCTCCTCAACTTGCTATGGACAAAGTGATTTTGACAAGTATTTTGAAAACACAAGCTTACGGATTGATTATCTGATGGGAGGTGATTCTGATTCCCAAACTATTTTCCTCAAGGAATTAAAAGAAGAACCTAATTGGGGAGGGAGCCGAACTAATTTGATTGATCAATTAGGCTATGGAACTTTCAAGTTTAAACTTTTTGATCTTGAATCGGGGAAGTTACTTTATTCGAAGGGATTTAATTCTCTGTTCCAGGAATGGCAATCAACTGATGAAGCAAAAGAATTGAAAAGAGCATTTTATCAGGTAAACGTAATGCCTTATCCAAAAAAAGCAGCACGATTTGTTCTTGAATCCAGAAAGTGGGATGGAGCAATGGAGGAAATCTGGGAATATTCAATTGACCCGGCAAACTATTTCATTGGTAAAGAAAATCCTAAGAGTATTCCTTTTACAAAGATAATGGGAGAGGGTGATCCTGCAAAAAGTGTTGATATTGCATTTATAGCTGAGGGATATATGGCTGATGAAATGGAGAAGTTCAGAGCAGATGTGAAGCGTGTTGCTGGTTATTTACTGGATGTGCCACCCTTCGACAAATATGCTGATCGTTTTAATATATATGCTTTGGAATCGGTTTCCGAAGATTCTGGAACTGATATTCCGGGTGAAAACATCTATAAAAACACTGCTGTAAATACTACTTTTTATACTTTCGATGTTGATCGTTACCTAACAACTTTTGATATTAAATCGATACATGATATTTCGGCAAATGTTCCTTATGATCAGATATTTGTGTTGGTTAATACCGATAAGTATGGCGGCGGAGGATTCTACAATTATTACTCGAGCTGTTCTGCTGATAATGCTTTATCATACGAGGTGTCGAGTCATGAGTTTGGTCACGGATTTGCTGGCTTGGGAGATGAGTATTATTCATCGGAAGTAGCATATGAAGATTTTTATAATCTTGAAGTTGAACCTTGGGAGCCTAATATTACCACTCTTGTTGATTTTGAGTTGAAATGGAAAAATATGCTGGATGAAGCAACTCCGATTCCTACACCAAGAACGAATGAGTTTATTGATCGTTTAGGTGTATTTGAAGGTGGGGGTTACATGGCGAAGGGAATTTACTCGCCGATGCAGGATTGTAAAATGAAATCGAATAGAATGAAACATTTCTGTCCGGTTTGTGAAAAGGCTGTAGAAGAGGTAATCTTATTCCATATTGGAGAGTAAAATATTTTGAGATTTACGTTATAAAAAAAATGCGCTTCCATTGGGAGCGCATTTTTTGTAGATAGTCAGGTTTACTTACTTCACTTCTTCTTTATGTTTTTTTGCAAGTGTATAGAATATCAATAATGCAAGTCCACCAAATAAGAAGATCATTGAGAAGTAAGAAACTTCTTCATTTAAACCTGTGTAAGCATCTAAAATATTCCCGATAAGGATTCCTATTGCTAACCCAATAAGGAGAATACCATACTTTAAACTTTGAAGTGTACTACACTTTTTATCTCCAACTAAATGGCTCATATCCAATCCTCTTTCAATTAATGCTTGTCTTTCTTTGTGACGATGTACTAAAAATACAATCAAAGGAACAAGTCCAAATACCGAAATGATTGCTACTACTCCAGTGATATCCATGATTACAGTTTTAAGATTAAACTATTATTATTTTATTGATTGTGAGCGAAAACCAAAGCTTGATTTTTGCATTCAACTTTATGACGCTACCTCTTTCAAACAGGTTACAAATATTTTAATATTTTTTTAACGCTTACAATTATTTCATTATAAATCATTGTCTTAACTTGTCATTAATGAATTACAAAAAAAAGATATTGAAATTAGGGAGTAAGGTGTAACCGATTGTAGATCCTATGCGTCTAAGTTGTAGATGATTCAATTAAAAGAAAAAAAAGAAGTGAATTAACGCAACATTATGAAATGAAACGATGTCTTTTTAGTTGATGACTTTTGTTTTTAAAATTGAAAGCACAATCTGTATATGAAGTTTCAAAAGGATAGTTATTACATAGCCAAGATTAAAGAAGGAGATCCCGGGGCATATGCTTTCCTTGTAGATAAATACAAGAAGATGACATTTAATGTAGCCTTGCAATTAATGGGAAATCGTGAAGATGCGGAAGAAATTGCGCAAGATGCATTTCTGAAAGCATACCAGGCCTTGGATAGCTATAAAGGAGAAGCAAAATTTTCAACTTGGATTTATCGAATCATTTATAATACTGCGATATCAAGATTGAGGAAAAAAAAATTAGATGTAAGTTCTATTGATGATGATTTTACAACATCAGTAAATGTGAAATCAACACAGTCGGCCTTACAGGAAGTAAGAAGTATGGAAAGGAAAAAGTACCTTTCCGAAGCGTTGAAAAGGTTGTCTGGTGATGAAAGGAGCCTTATTACTCTGTTTTATTTGGAAGAAAATTCGGTAGATGAGGTTTGCTCGATAACTGGTTTAAGTGCTTCCAATGTTAAGGTGAAATTACATCGTGCAAGAAAAAAGCTTTACGCTCAATTGGAGCTGGCTTTGCATGATGAATTAAAAACGATATTATAGATTTCGAAAGAATATAAAATTGACTGAAATGAGTAAAAAAGAAGATATCTATAAAGATGATTTTATCAAAGAACTGATGAAGGATGTTGAGTTGGAGAATCCTTCTGCTCAGTTTACCAATAAGGTTATGGATGGGGTGATGCAGGATTGGCTTGCAAAACCTATTGAAATGAAGAAACCAATTTCAAGGAATCAATGGATTTGGATTAGCGGACTTATTATTCTGGTGGTGCTCATTCTTTTAGGAACCGATGTGAGAACCTTAGTTAGTACTGCTGAGAATCCATTTTTACACCAGCTTGATGCGGTATTACTACAGCCAATTAATCAGGTTTTAATTAAAGTATTTGAGAGTTTGATTAAGCTTCCTGTAATGGTCTATATTATTGCCGTTTCTTTGGGAGGATTAGCTCTTTTCGATAGAATTGTTAATAAAATATTGCATCACTAGATATAAGCAAACACAGTCGGTATTTTATCGACAACTTAGTAATATTTGACTTTTTAAATTTTAAAAAAACCGCACTTTTCAGTGCGGTTTTTGTATGTTCTAAAATGGAAGATCATCCTCTTCTGGTGCAGGAGGAACATCCTCTGCTCTAAATTCAGGCATTTCAGGAACTGGAGAACCAGCAGTTTGAACTTTTTCAATTCTCCATGCTTCAAGATTCGAAAAGTAGTTTACTTTCCCATCTTTTTCCCACTTACGTCCACGAACATTAAAAGAAACTTTAATTTCTTCGTTCAAAGAAACTGTTTCTAATAAATCGCAACGATCCTGTGTTAGCTGAAATTTGATGAAATCATTCCAATCAGAATTTCTTTCATTTTCAACTTCAATAACAAATTCTCTTTTTTTGAAACGATCGCTAATTGCTTGAGTTTCCTCTTTCACGATCATTTTACCATTCAATTCAAAATTCATAATGTTCTGTATATTTTGTATTATTCTTTAACGATCACAATTTTATCAATACTGTCGCCGGCACAAATTGCATCAATAACTTCCAAACCTTCAACTACTTTACCAAAACAGGTGTGCTGACGATCCAAGTGTGATGTATTTTCGCGACTGTGGCAAACGAAAAATTGTGATCCGCCAGTATTTCGTCCAGCATGAGCCATCGACAAAACACCTCTGTCGTGATATTGATTTTCACCATTCAATTCGCAATTGATTGAATAACCAGGTCCACCGGCACCGGTGCCATCTGGGCAACCACCTTGAATTACAAAATTTGGAATTACTCTGTGAAAAGTAAGTCCATTATAAAATCCTGATTCTGATAGGTTGACAAAATTTTCAACAGTCTTAGGAGCATCCTTCTCGAAGAATTCCACTTTCATAACTCCTTTTTCGGTATGAATCTCTGCGTACATCATTTTTATTTGTTTTTAATTATTTCAATTTTAAATCTCAAAACGAAAAAATTGGCTCATGAATGCTTTTTCAAAAGAACATGGAGCAGTAATTGTTTCTTTTTGTAAAAGCCTGTTTTTTTTACATATAGAAGAATGTGTTTAGTTAAAATACTCGTTGTGAGAGCATCTAAACGCAAATTGTCCATTCTTCTGAAAACAAGATTTTAAATTTACAACAATGCAATTGCAGTTGCAAAAGAATGCAAATCTAAAAAAAATATTCTTAGTCAAGAAAGAAAAAAGAACCCCTTCTGGAAAATTCCAAAAGGGGTAATTGTTTTTAACAAGTTGTCCTAATTAAAAGATCTAATCAATTAGTTCTTTGTTTCTTCTTTTACGATATCTAATAATTCAACTTCGAAAATTAAAGTCTCGTTTGCTTTGATTTCAGCTCCCATTGCACGTGGACCGTAAGCAAGGTTAGAAGGAATAAATAATTCCCATTTAGAACCTACAGGCATTAATAGTAATGCTTCAGTCCATCCTTTAATCACACGGTTAGCTTCAAATGTAGCTGGTTCGTTTCTTTTATAAGAAGAATCAAATTCTGTACCGTCAATAGTTGTTCCTTTGTAGTGAACAGAAACTTTATCTGTAGCAAGAGGTTTAGCACCTTCTCCTTCATTGATGATGCGGTATTGTAAACCGCTAGCAGTCACAACGATACCTTCTTTTGATTTGTTTTCGTCTAAGAATTTTTGACCTTTAGTCAGGTTTTCTGCACCAATTTTTTCTTGAAGACCTTTGATATAGTTGTTGATAATACCGTTTCCTGCTTGAGGATCAATTACCAATGAATCTTTATCAAGTGAAGCATATAATGCAGCCAATAGAACTTCTTCGTTAAGATCAGTAAGTCCGTTACGTTCTAGATTAGTACCAAAACTAGCTCCTAAACTATAACTAACAGAGTCAAGTTCATTGGTAAGTACTACATTTTTATTTCTTTCCTGATTACAAGAAGCCAATGTTATTAGTCCAAGACCAAATGCAAGAGTTAAAACTTTTAGTTTCATTTTTTGAATTATTAGGGTTATTAATATAATTATACGATTTCAAGTAACTCAACTTCGAAAATTAAAGTTGTGTGTGGGCCAATAAGGTTTCCAGCACCTTGTGCACCATATGCTAAGTCCGAAGGAACACATAATTTCCATTTTGATCCTACAGGCATTAATTGTAGAGCTTCCACCCATCCTTTGATTACTCCATTTACTGGAAATACAGCAGGTTCACCTCTTTTAACAGAACTATCGAAAACAGTACCATCAATTAAAGTTCCATGGTAATGACATTTAACTTTGTCAGTTCCTTTTGGAGTGTCGCCGTTTCCTTCAGTTACAATTTCGTATTGTAAACCGCTTTCAAGACTAATAACACCTTCTTTTTTAGAGTTTTCTTCTAAAAATTTTGTTCCTGCTAAAACCGCTTTCCCAGCTTGTTCTTCTTGTAGTTTTCCAAAAAACTCTTGAAGAATTTTATTAGCATCTTCTGGAGATAATTCAGGTGTTTTGCCATTGAAAGCAGCATCTAATGCTTCCATAAATGGTTCAACGCTGATTGTTTTAACGCCAGAGGTGATTAAATTACTTGCAATGCTTAATCCGATGCAATAGCTTACCTTATCTTGTTCTTCTGTGTACTTCATTCGGGTATTGTATATTTAAATTATTATAATCTTGTTTGATTTATGATTAGTAAAATCATAAGAATCGTCTAAGTTAAAACTTTTCTCTCGAAATATCGAAAATCAACATGTAATTAACTTTTTTTTGCATTTACTACTGATGCGAATGCAAGAGTATTTTCAGTTTGTTTTTTTTTGAATTACCCAATTTTTTTAGCTCGTAACATTTGTCTTTTCCCAGGAGGTCCAGGCAGACGTTTAACTTCAAAACCTGCGCCTCTTAATGCTTGTTTTACAATTCCTTTTGTTGAGTAGGTTGTTAGGATTGCACCTGGATTAAGATATTTGTATAACTTTTCAAAAATATCTTGAGTCCATAATTCAGGTTGAATATCGGGAGCGAATGCATCAAAGTACACCAAATCATACTTATCGGGGAAGTTTAAATCCCTAAGATCGCCCTGTAATTTGTTTAGTGTGAAATTTGTAGTGATCTTAACTTCCTGATTCCATTCTGCTTTGTGTAATTTGAAAAAAACATCCTTGTCGGATCCTTCAATTTGATCAGTGTAATTCAAACTTTGAATGTGTTCTTCCTTTATGGGATACAATTCAATGGAATGATAAATAACCGTTCTTTTCTGTTTCTGTGCCTCTATTAAGGTCAAAAAGCAGTTCAGTCCTGTTCCAAAACCAATTTCTAAAATATGAATTGGATCCAGAGGGCAAAAATCAAATCCTGCATTCAAATACACATGCATTGCCTCTTGAATGGCACCGTGCGTGGAATGGTAGTGCTCATTCAATTCAGGAACAAAGAGAGTATGAGAACCATCTTCTGTTATTTTAAGCTCTCGTTTTAAATTCTTCATTATCTAGTGGATTAATAATTATAGAGGTTTGACGTAATCTGTTTGGGATTATTCTAATCCAGAATCTCTGTAAAGGAAGAGGTGTATTGTTTTCGGGGTGCTTGTAAAGTAAGGCTACAAACCAGAGAAATAAAATACTTCCTTTCAGTATGCTGGTAATTGTTAATCCCCACCAAACACCTGTTGCCGAAACGGACTCCGGAGAGATCCAGTTCTGAAATAGTGGTAAGTAATCAACTAGAGTGTAGCTAAGCAAATAGGCAATTGGAATTCGTAAAATGTTCCCTATAATTCCAACTATTGCTGGCGGATTTGCTCTCCCGATTCCGTTAAAGGCTCCTGTTGCTGTTATTTCAACACACATAAATATCTGTGAAATACCAAGAATGAATAGGTAGACCATGCCCATTTTCACCACATTGTTTTCACTGTTATTTATAAACAAACCGAAAATAGGTTCGCCTACAAAAAGGAAGAGTAAGGAACTTATCAATCCAATAAAACCGGCTATCCCTAAGGTGATGAAGAAACCTTTCTGAATTCGGCCCCATTTATTTGCTCCAAAGTTCTGACCTGTGAATGTGCCCAATGCTGTTGAGAAGCCCGAGGCGGTCATCCACGAAAGGGCTTCTATTTGCGATCCAATGGATTGAACTGAAAAAGGAATCGAATCACCATCAGCAATATCATTTATCACCCTTGCTAAAATCATAGCGATAAAGGCAAACCAAGCCGATTGTACTGCAACAGGACCACCGACCTTTAGGATGGGAATAAAGAATTCCTTTTGAATTTTCCCTATATAATTTTTGAGCTGTAAAGGATTCTCTTTGATATACAAGTAGTATAGAAAAACAAGAAATACAGCTAGCTGAGAAATTACGGTAGCAATTCCTGCACCTTCTGCGCCCATGGCTGGAATACTTCCCCAACCAAAAATAAGGATAGGATCCAGTATCATGTTTATAACCAAACCAAAAGCATTAATCCAAAAGGAAGTTTTTGTATTGCCAACCCCATTGTAAATCCCAGACATGGTGATGTTGGAAAAGGTAAATGGCATTCCGATGGCAATTATCCGAAGGTATCTGAAGGCCGTTCCGTTTACAAAGTCACTATTGATTTTAAAAAGATCGATAATGGGTTCCGCAAATATCCAGACGCACAGAGCAAATGCAATTGAAATAATGAATGACAAACTAAAAGCATTTTTTGCAAATGATTGGGCGCGTTCCAGATTTTTACTTCCAATTGACTGCGAAATTCCTACTTCAGCACCAATTTTGGTAATAAATAGGAGTGATGCACCAAACCAAACCAGATAAAGAGCTATACCAACAGCACTAACGGTTTCGCTTCCTACCTGTCCCAACCACGCCATATCAGTCATATTGTACGCCATTTGTACAAATGAGGTGGCAATAATTGGAATAGCCAGTTTTATAATTTGCGAGAAAATATTCCCGCTTGTAAGATCTTTAATTTGGTTCACTTTTCTAGTTTTGATCTCTGAAAGAACAGATTTGATTGTATTTATTCCCTATTTTTGCAGCGTGCTTGGTTTGACGATACTAAAATATTTTTTTATTTAAGGGCGGGTAAAATTACAAAATTTGAAACGATTATTTTACAAATTGTTTCGAGATAATTGCTTTGGAAATGGGGGAGGAAAATCGTAAAATAATTCACGTTGACATGGATGCTTTTTTTGCTTCGGTAGAGCAGAAAGATAATCCTGAACTTCAGGGCAAACCTGTTGCGGTTGGAGGTTCCGAAGATAGAGGTGTGGTGGCTGCAGCCAGCTACGAGGCCCGAAAATTCGGAGTGCGTTCTGCCATGCCTTCGTCCATTGCGAAAAGGAGGTGTCCAAATTTAATTTTTGTTAAAGGACGGCATGATCGCTATAAGGAGATTTCCAATCAGATTATGAGTGTTTTTTATGAATTTACCGATTTAGTTGAACCTCTTTCCATTGATGAAGCTTTTTTGGATGTTACTCATAACAAGAGGAATATATCTTCTGCGAGTCTTATTGCCAGGGAAATTAAAGATCGGATTAAAGAAGTAACAGGATTAACTGCTTCTGCCGGAATATCAGTAAATAAATTTTTAGCTAAAATTGCTTCCGATTATCAAAAACCAGATGGTTTATTTGTTATTCCCCCGAAAGATGTAACGGAATTTATAGAGCATTTAGCAATTGATAAATTTTTTGGAGTTGGAAGGGTTACTGCTGATAAAATGCATCAGTTGGGGATATTTAGAGGGAAAGATTTGAAGGAGAGAAGTCTCGTTGAATTGACTCGTGTATTTGGGAAGGCAGGAGTTTACTACTATCAAATTTCAAGAGGAATTGACAATCGTCCCGTTAATCCCAATCGGGTTCGGAAATCAGTGAGTACAGAGCATACGTTTTATACGGATTTATCAGATCGGGAATCGATCAGGAAAGATATGATTCCTACTGCTGAAGATTTATTGCGTCGGTTAAAGAAGAATGGTTTTAGAGGCAGAACTTTAAGTCTGAAAGTGAAATATAGCAGTTTCGAGCAAGTGACCAGAAGTAAAACCATTTTGCAGGAATTGAATCAGCTCGATCAAATTCTGAATATTGCCAATGAATTACTCAATCAGGTTGAACTAAAAGAAAGTATTCGATTGCTGGGATTAACGGTCTCTAATAAGATTGATTTCTCTGAACCTCAGCAGTTAACAATTGATTTCTAAATTATTCAGCTTAAAATAATTTATAAGTCAAGGGTTTTTTATAATTTTGTCTTCCCTTCCAAAAAAGGGGAAGAATCAATTTTTCTGTTGTATTAGACATCCTATGAAATCACATCTACATAAGTCCTTGAAGTTATTGCTTTTATTGTTCGCCTTATCGGCTTGCTCGGTAACTCAAAAGAATAGCAATTCGACTCGTCAATCTAATTATAAGATTGATTCGCATATGGATTCTTCTTCGAAGAAGGATACTGTTTTTACAAATGTAATTGAAAGCTATAAATCACAGTTGGATGGTGAAATGAATGAGCTTCTGTCTGTTAGTGATGAAGCTATGCTTACAGGAAAGCCTGAGAGTAAATTGTCCAATTATATAGCTGATGCGATGCTTTCAATTGGCAAGGAGTTTTGTCTGGAGAATAAATTATCTCACTCTGTGGATATCGTAATAATGAATCAGGGAGGAATTCGGACCGCAATGCCAAAAGGTGAAATTACAAAGGGAAGAATGTTCGAGATGCTGCCTTTTAAAAACAAACTGGTAATTGTTGGAATGAAAGGGCATGATTTAAATATCCTTTTAAATCAAGTTGCCGAATTTGGCGGAGAAGGAATTAGTGGCGTAAAAATGGGTATTAAGGATGAAAAGGCTGTTGATATTCTTGTTAATGGAGCACCAGTTGATTTAGAAAAGGTATATCACATTTTGTCGATTGATTATTTGGTGAATGGTGGTGGCGAATTTTCTGCATTTGCAACAAGGGAAACGTTCAGACATTTGCATCTAAAATTAAGATCAGAAATGATCAAATACATTAGTCGTGATTATAAAAAAGGGAAACATATTTCAGCAGAACTAGACGGGAGGATTTACCATGTGGAATAGAAGAGACTTTTTGAAAAATATTAGTGTGGCAGGTTTGTTTTTGGGAACAGGAATTATTCCCAAAGCAGTTTCGGCCAATTCGGACAAGAAGAGTGCATTGCAGAAAATCACAGTGCTTCACACCAACGATTTACACAGCCGTATTGAACCTTTTCCAAAGGCTGATCCTCAATTTGGAGGCTTGGGAGGTTTTGCGAGAATCCATGCCTTGGTTCAAAAAATCAGAAAGGAAGAAGAATTGGTTTTACTGTTTGATGCAGGCGATGTGTTTCAAGGCACTCCTTACTTCAATTTCTTTAAGGGGGAAGCTGAATTTAAATTGATGTCGAAGATTGGTTACGATGCTGGAACACTCGGGAATCATGAATTTGATAATGGTATTGAGGGGATTGCAAGTCAATTGAAACACCTTAACTTCCCACTGTTGAATGCTAATTATGATTTTTCAGAGACAGAATTGGAAGGAAAGATACCTGCGTATAAAATATTCGATAAAGGAGATTTGAGAATTGGTGTTTTTGGTGTAGGCGTAGATCTGGATGGATTTGTTGAGCCTAAAAACAGAGGTGCTATTTCTTATGTCGATCCGGTTGATGTTGCTGAAAAAATGGTGGACATTCTAAAAGTCCAAAATAATTGCGATTTGGTTGTTTGTCTTTCACATTTAGGAAACAAAAGTTTATCTGATGGGGATTGCGATCTTGATTTAGCGAAAAGAAGCAGGGGAGTTGATCTAATTATCGGGGGACACACTCACACCTTAATGGAAACTCCGGAACGGGTTCTGAATATGGATGGAGAAGAGGTTCTTGTCAATCAAGTTGGATGGGCAGGTATTGCTTTGGGAAGAATCGATTTTTACATTGATAAGAAAAATAAGACTAAGTTAGCTTCTTCAAAACTACTTTCGGTTGATGAAAAATTAGCTTAATTGATACAATAATAGTTGTCAATCTATTGTTTATAGATTGCATTTAAAGATTATTTCAAATTGAAAAACTCCAAATTTAAATTAGATAAATCGAATTGGGCCTCTGTAGAAGGTTGGCTTTCAATAGTAGGGAATATATTACTTTTCGGATTAAAATACTGGGCCGGTTTGGCTACAGGTTCTATCGCTATTATTGCTGATGCCTGGCATACTCTGTCCGACAGTTTAAGTTCTGTTATTGTAATTGTTGGCGCCAAAATTTCGAAGAAACCAGCCGATGAGGATCATCCATTTGGTCACGGACGTGCCGATTTAATTAGTGCATTTATTATTGGAATCCTGCTCTTATTAGTGGCTTTCGATTTTATCATAGAATCCTATCACACACTGCAAAGTAGGGAGTCATCGGAATTTGGAAGCATTGCTGTTGTTGTTATGATTATTTCAGTAGTACTAAAGGAATTGTTGGCTCAGTTTGCCTATTTTGGAGCAAAAAAAACAAATTCAAAAGTGTTAAAGGCTGATGCCTGGCATCACCGCAGCGATGCTATTTCTTCTTTGGTTATTTTGGTCGGAATATTTGTAGGCCCTTATTTTTGGTGGGTCGATGGTGCTTTGGGAATGATTGTCGCTTTGTTGATTGGTCATGCAGCTTATGAAATTATTAACGATTCCATTCATTCTTTGTTGGGAGAGAGTCCTTCTGAAACCATTATTGAAGAATTAAAGTTGACCATTGAAGAAGTTCATCCTCATGAATTGGAACCTCACCATTTTCACCTCCATGTTTATGGAGATCATACCGAACTAACTTTTCATATTGTTCTTCCGGAAGATATGCCTTTAAAAGAGGCTCACGATATTGCGACAATATTGGAAGAAGCTATTCTCGAAAAATATGCTTACGTTTCTACAATCCACATCGAGCCAGATGTAGATTGATATTTAAATCTTATTGTAGTGATCTTTATTGTTAGTGTCTTATTTTTTAACAGATATTGGACTTTTCTGAAGTACTTTTTTGTTCTTTCTTGAGAAGAAAACTGCGGTAATTGCACCTCCAATTACAAGTACAGCACCAAGCATAGAGTAGATGCTCAAACTATCTGTTTTTATCCATTGTACATTGATCGAGGCTAGTATAGCCATAGTTAGTAGAGTGATAATTGGATTCACCGTTACAATTAAACTCACTTTGTAGGCTTCGGTATATTTAAACGCCAAGGCCAGACAACCGTAGGCTATAAGAGTGTTCATACCCAGAAAAATCACGATCATCCACGAGGAAAAATCAAGATTTGAAAAAGCTGCAAAATCAACAAAGGGAGCGTATAGAATTGCCGGTATTCCGTAAAGAACCATATTCAACAGTTGCGGAGGGTATTTTAGCACTAATTTTTTCTGTAAAGAAGCATATAAAACCCACATTACGGCTCCTAATTCTATCCAGAAAAATCCTGTGTTAAATGCTTCTGTGTCTTGTATAAAGACTTGCAACTGATTTCTGTAAAAGAGGAATAAGCCCAATCCTGCAATTCCAAATCCAAGTAATTGCTTGCTGTTTACTTTCTCTTTAAAAACGAAAATACCAACCAAGGCTAATAAAATAGGAGCGGTTTGCATTGTAATTTGTGCATTACTCGGACTGGTATAGTTAATTCCCTGCATAAACCCCAGGTAATTTACGCCCAATGCAAGTGCGGCAATCACCAAAAAAAGGGGTGGCCGTTTAATAATTTTCAGCTGCTTTTTATCCGTTAGAAAATAGTAAATAAACAGAATCGAAAAGGCAAAAGTAAAACGAAACCATACTATCGAAATAGGATCCAAATCATTTAAGGACACCTTCAGGAATATCGGGAGAAACCCCCATAAAAGGGCGGTGACCATGGCATATAAAACACCTTTGTAATTGCTTGAAATATCGGTAAGCCCCATTTTACAGCTCGAATTAGATTAATTTATTTAGAATGATTAAGCGCAGTCAAAAGTAGAAAAAAAAGGAGTAATCAATTCGTTATCAGTAATTATATTTGATGATTATTTTCTTGTTTTACTTTTTATTGGGTTCCGGAGCAGCAGGCAAATTAAAACTCACAAAGCCTAAAGATCTCCATACTTCTAAAACTTGATTCAGGCTTACCTCAAAAGATAAATATTCCGGATTGTCAGAGTTTAGCAGCAATTGATTGTTTGTAAGGTCTTTTTTTACCCTTTTATATACTATGCCATCATCAGAAGTCAATACAATACAGCAACTATTGTCTTTTATCAATTCCCAATCTTGCACATACTCGCATATAATGTATGAGCCGGCAGGAACGGGTAACATGCTGTCGCCCTCAATTTGAAAAGCTCGGTAGGTTTTGTTTTCTGATAGTTCGGCAAATGGCATTCTGAAATTTGGAAGTTCACCAATAAATTCGGCATCAGAATAACCATTAAGATATCCGGCAGCAGCTTTAACAGGAACTAAACTGATCATTTCCTCATTTTGTGGATCAACTAAAATGGGTAATACTCTTAGTTGATCTCCTTTGGTGTCTTGCTTGTTTTCCTGATCCGATTTGCTGATGTCCTCATTCACCAATTCATCTAAATTACGCTTAAAAAATTTTGAGTATTTCATCAATGTGGTTATCTTAGGCATACTTCGTTTTTTCTCGTATGCACTGATCGATGAGGCTCCGACTCCTATTCTGTGTGATAATCTGCTTTGAGATAATCTTTTGCGTAGGCGTAAATGTTTAAGGTTTTTATTTAAGTTTTGCATGATGAGGCTTTGTTCTGATGAAATTTTTCGAGTTGCAAATGTACATGTTTGTTATCTTCTTTTAGAGAATAGAAAAGTACAATTCAAATATTATTCTGTCCATTTACATTGGTTTTTACTCTAAGTAATTTTATTAGAGTAAATTAAATGGATTAAGAATGCTCAAAAATTTTTAGAAACAGGAAAAATAATTGAACATAATAAGTGAAGGAATAAATAGAGTGGAAAGTTATTAATACAGCATATTGGTTTAGTACCAACTACTCTTCACGTGATAATATAAAATATGAAAGCATCAGATTTATTTGTAAAAGCACTGGAAAATGAAGGAGTGGAATATGTATTTGGAATTCCAGGTGAAGAGAATCTGGATTTTCTGGATTCATTAAGGAATTCAAGTATAAAATTAATACTTACCAGACACGAGCAAGCGGCAGGCTTTATGGCTGCAACATATGGTCGGTTAACAGGCAAACCTGGAGTTTGTTTGTCAACACTCGGCCCCGGAGCTACCAATTTAGTTACCGCAGCAGCTTATGCACAGCTTGGAGCCATGCCAATGGTTATGCTAACAGGGCAAAAACCAATTAAAAAAAGCAAACAAGGTCGTTTTCAGATTTTGGATGTTGTGGATATGATGAGGCCAATTACCAAAATGACCCGACAGATTGTAAATGGGAATAACATTCCGTCCGCAGTTAGAGAGGCTTTTCGATTGGCTGGTGAAGAGAGGCCGGGAGCTGTACATTTGGAGTTGCCCGAAGACGTAGCAGCAGAGGATGTTACTGAAGTTTTGTTTGAGCCAAATCACATTAGGAGACCAAACTCCGATGAAAAATCAGTAAGGAAAGCTGTTGAAATGATTCAAAATGCCAAACGACCTCTTTTGTTAATTGGAGCAGGTGCAAATCGAAAACGAACATCCAGGGCCTTGTTGGATTTTATCGATAAAACAGGAATCTACTTTTTTAATACTCAAATGGGAAAAGGTGTGATCGATGAACGTCATCCTCAGTATTTGGGAACGGCTGCCCTTTCTGATCATGATTATCTGCATTGTGCTTTGGAACGGTCCGATTTAATTGTGAATGTAGGACATGATGTAATCGAAAAGCCACCATTTTTTATGGAGGCAGGCGGTAAAAAAGTAATTCATGTGAATTTTTTTAGCGCTCAGGTAGATGATGTTTATTTCCCTCAGTTGAATGTTGTAGGAGATATCGCTTATTCCATAAAGGAAATATCCCGACAGGTTAAAATTCAGGAAAATTGGGCTTTCGATTACTTTTCACGAATCAAAAAAGAGGTTGATATTCACATTTCCAGTGGTGCAGATAACCCTAAATTTCCAATTAATCCACAATACCTGGTCGCCGAAGTTCGAAAAGCTCTTCCCGATGATGGAATAGTAACATTGGATAATGGCATTTATAAAATCTGGTTTGCGCGGAATTTTCCTGCCTATCAGTCAAACACTCTTTTGTTGGATAATGCTCTTGCTACAATGGGAGCAGGATTTCCATCGGCCATAGGAGCTAAAATTGTTTATCCGAAAAGAAAAGTGGTTAGCATTTGCGGCGATGGCGGCTTCATGATGAATTCTCAGGAGTTGGAGACTGCGGTTCGTTTACAGCTCGATTTGGTAATTGTTATTCTCAATGATAGTGCCTACGGAATGATTAAGTGGAAACAGGCTGCTCTAAACTTCGACGAGTTTGGCTTGGATTATGGCAATCCCGATTTTGTAAAATATGCCGAGAGTTATGGTGCGAAAGGGCATCGGGTAACTTGTTCTGCAAATTTAATTGAAGTTCTGCAACAATGCATTCATTCAAAAGGAGTGCATCTAATCGATGTTCCGGTAGATTATAGTGAAAATCATAAGGTTTTAAATGAAGAACTTTATGCGAAAACCTGTATTTTGTAATATTAAAATTAATAAGCTTATACAATGAACACAATAAAAATAAATTCCCCATTCGATGGCAGTTTAATTCAGGAAATTCCTTTGCTCGATGAGCATCAGGTCGAAGAAAAACTCGCTAAAGCATATGCATTGTTTCATGATCGTTCTCGTTGGTTGCAAGCACACGAGCGTATTGCCATATTGGAAAAAACAAAAGCCATAATGCAAACGCGGGTCGAAGAACTCACGAAAATCGCAGCTTCCGAAGGCGGAAAACCTTATCAGGATAGTAAAGTGGAAGTGCTTCGTGCAATTAACGGCGTGCAATTGGCCATTGAGCACATTGGTCAGTTAAAAGGAGAGCAGATTCCCATGGGAACAACAGCGGCTTCTATAAATCGTTGGGCATTTACCCTGCGCGAGCCAATAGGTGTAGTTCTTAGCGTAAGCGCTTTTAATCATCCGTTAAATTTGGCTGTGCATCAAATAATTCCAGCTTTTGCTGTCGGAACACCCGTTATCATAAAGCCGGCATCATCAACGCCGCTATCGGCAATCGAGTTGGTGAAAATTATGAAAGAAGCCGGTATGCCTGAGGATTGGGCTGAGGTAGTTCTTTGTAATCGCCA
This sequence comes from Labilibaculum antarcticum, assembly GCF_002356295.1. Lineage (NCBI taxonomy): Bacteria > Pseudomonadati > Bacteroidota > Bacteroidia > Marinilabiliales > Marinifilaceae > Labilibaculum > Labilibaculum antarcticum. The sequence continues at coordinate 3,193,387 of NZ_AP018042.1, forward strand.
AAATGCAGAAAACATGGTGAAAGATTCGCGGATAAACTACCTTTCATTTATTGGATCGGCCAAGGTGGGATGGAGTATGCGGTCTAAGTTGTCACCAGGAACCCGATGTGCGCTGGAACATGGCGGTTCGGCACCTGTAATTGTCGAGGCCGACGCCGATCTGTCGCAAACCGTGCCTGCATTGGCAAAAGGTGCTTTCTATCATGCCGGTCAGGTCTGCGTATCCGTTCAGCGGGTATATGTTCACGAAAATATTATCGAAGAATTCACTTCCAAATTGGTCCTAAAAGCCAATGCTTTGATTGTTGGAGATCCTATGGATCCTAAAACAGAAGTTGGACCTTTAATTCAGCCTTACGAGGTCGATCGGGTAGAGCAATGGGTAAACGAAGCTGTTGCCGAAGGCGCGAAAATAATGTGTGGAGGCAATAGAATTTCCGAAACCTGTTATCAGCCAACGGTTCTGCTAAATCCTAATTCTAAATCGAAAGTTTCTCAGCACGAGGTGTTTGGCCCTGTTGTTTGTGTCTATTCTTATTCCAAATTGCAGGATGCTATTAATCGCGCAAATTCATTGCCTTTGGCCTTTCAGTCTGCCATTTTCACCTCTAATTTAGATGTGGCTCTCGATGCTGTCAATCAATTGAATGCATCGGCCGTAATGGTAAATGATCATACCGCTTTTCGGGTCGATTGGATGCCTTTTGGCGGACGTGATGCTTCCGGAATTGGCACTGGAGGAATTCCGTATTCCATGCACGAAATGACTCGCGAAAAACTCATGGTGATTAAATCGAAAGTATTGTAATAATAGTCAAGGCGGAATTCATTTTTCGCCTTTTTTTATGTCTTGGGCGTGCCCCTTTGGGTCAGGCTTTCCGTTACTACTCCTCGCTCATTCTTCGCTGTGGGGTATCCACTTCAATCCTTCACGCATGCAAATAGTACGCTTTCGCTTAGGTGATTAGTGAATAAGGTGAGTCCTATATAAAATTCATTGATTTATAGCATTTGATTTAATAAGCCATTAATATTTGGTACTAAATGCTTGGGTTTTTAATGTTTTTCGGAGAAAAGGCTTTTAGCTAAAGGCTAACGACTTGTTCGGGCAATTGCATAACTCTCAAATTTTCGATTTGTTGGATTGTGTTTCCTTAGACCGAATTCACTTTAAATAGTGCAAACCAAACGCAATTTTGTCCATTTATTAACAACAGCCTCTGTGTTAACTTTGTAGTAAAGATTTATAATAGGAGGTAGATATGAAACGTCCATGAGTAAATAATTAGTAACGTACAAACAGAGATGATTATTTATGAATGGTAAGTTCCATCTGACAAATGAATAAAAATTAGAAACAGATGAAAAAGGTATTTCACGAGGCAGGAACAAGAGGAAGCAGTCAATTGGATTGGTTGAATAGCAAGCATAGTTTCAGTTTTGCAGATTACTACTGTCCGGAGCGAATCCAATTTGGAGCGTTAAGAGTAATTAATGATGATGTTGTTAAAGCAGGAATGGGCTTTGGAACTCATGCGCACCAAAATATGGAGATCATCTCAATACCTTTAAAAGGAGCGTTGAAGCATAAGGATAGTGCCGGACATTCCGAATTAATTAATGTGAATGATATTCAGGTAATGACCGCAGGAAAAGGGATCATGCATTCAGAATACAATGCATCTGAAACCGAAGATGTTCATTTTCTTCAAGTTTGGATCATTCCTGAAAAAGAAGGACTGGAGCCGAGTTACGATCAAAAAACATTTCCAGATTTAAATAAGGATGGGGAATTGCAATTACTTGTTGCTCCCAAATCATCACAACATAATAGCTTGAAAATTAATCAAAATTCGTATGTGTACCGAGCAAAAATAACCAGTGGAAATACACTGGAATATCAAATAAACGGTAACGCCAACGGAGTGTATCTTTTTATTCTTAACGGAGAACTAACAGTTGATGGCGAAATTCTTCGATCGCGAGATGGCATAGGGGTGAATGATGTTCAGTCATTGGAGATTAAAGGTATTGTTGATTCTGAATTTTTGATTTTTGAAGTGCCAATGCATTAATTAAAGGTCAAGAATGGCTTAAGCTAGTCAGGGATCTTAAAAATGGGTGTAATGCACCACGAAAAAGTACATTTCACAAGATGGAACCTGTCTAAATTATATTATCTTTGTTTCTTGTCGGGAAAAGTGATATAAGTCGTTATTTTTATTACCATTTCAGACAACCGAATGTAAGATTCTAAAATTATCAATATGGCAAACCGACCTGTTACCATTAAAGACATAGCTGAGAAACTAAGTATCTCAGTTTCCACTGTCTCACGTGCTCTTAAGAACAATCCCGAAATTAGCTTAACAACCAGAGAAGCAGTTCAGAAATTGGCAAAGGAATTAAAGTACCAACCAAATCCATTGGCTGTTGCTTTAAAAACACAAAAATCAAATACGATTGGTGTTGTTGTTCCGCAAATTGTTAGTTCTTTTTTTGCTACTGTGGTAAAAGGAATCGAGCAGGTTGCTGATGAGCACAATTATCAGGTGTTTGTTAGTTCTTCAAACGAGAAAATCGAAAAGGAAGAGAAAAATGTAAATGGATTCCTGAACATGAGAATGGATGGAATTATTCTATCACTTACTCGTGCAACAACTACATTCGATCATATTCTTAAAATTCAGGATCGAGGAGTGCCAATGGTGCTTTTCGATAGAACATCTAAAGAAATCGAGGTTTCTAAAGTTGTTGCTGATGATGCAGCTGCTGCTCATACCGCAGTAACTCATTTGATTAATGGAGGAGCTAAAAGAGTTGCTTTCATGACAGGGCCTGAGTTCATGTTGTTCGGAACAAATAGATTAAGAGGTTATAAAAAAGCCTTGAAAGACAATAATATCCCTCTTGATGAAACCTTAATTTCCCGATGTGATTTTACGTATGAAGATGCGAAAAATCTGGCGTTGGATTTATTGGGTAGATCCAATCGTCCGGATGCGATTTTCGCAATAAATGACGATATGGCGATTGGAGCCATTGCAGCTGCAAAAGAATTAGGTCTTAACGTTCCTAATGATCTAGCTGTAGTTGGATTTTCAAATAGTCGGAGATCACGTTATATGGAACCTTCAGTTTCTACTATGGATCAAAATCCAATAGCGGTGGGTCGTGAAGCTGCTACATTATTGTTTGAGCAAATGGAGAAAACACCGGAAGCAAAAGACATAAAAGAAGTTGTGGTTCATGCCGATTTGATTGTTAGAACATCGAGTGATAAATAAGAAAATACAGATAAAAAAAATCCTGCTTAATTAAGCAGGATTTTTTTTTAGAAATCTTTTTCTTCTTCTTGTCTTTTTACCAGTTCTTTCGTAGAAAGCAATCCACAAGCTGCAAAAATATCAAGCCCTCTCGATCTTCTTACTGTAGTTGTTATTCCTTTTTTAACGAGTTGTTCTTTAAAATCCTCCATGGTAGCTTCATCAGAACCTTCTAAAGGAGTATCGGGAATTGGGTGGAAACGAATCAAATTGATTCTGCATTTAATTCCATCTAATATTCTGCAGAGTTCTTTTACGTGTGCAGGAGTATCGTTAATTCCCTTAAACATGATGTATTCGAAAGAAATTCTGCGCTGAAGCCCAAAATCAAAATCACGAATAATCTGAAGTACATCTTTTATAGGGTATACATTTTGAACAGGCATTAATCTTTTTCTTTCATCTTCGAAAGGAGTGTGCAGACTTACGGCCAAATGACATTCGCTATGGTTCAGGAATTCAATCATTCCTGGTATAATTCCAATTGTAGAAACCGTGATTCTTCTTGGACTCATGGCCATCCCATAATCCGATGTAAGAATCTCCAATGATTTCATGAGCTCAGGAACATTATCCAAAGGTTCCCCCATTCCCATGTAAACTATATTGGTAAGATTTTCTCTTTCGGGCAGACTTCTAATTTGATTGATGATTTCACCACTTGAAAGTTGTCCTTGAAAACCTTGTTTGCCAGTCATGCAAAATAAACAACCCATTTTACAACCAACCTGAGAGGAAACACAAAGTGTACTTCGTTTCTTATCTGGAATGTATGCTGTTTCAATAAATTGATGAGCAAGATTTGTTGGATAGAGGTACTTCTTTGTGCCATCAACCGACGATTCTACTTTGGTTGATAGAATAATGCCCATATCATATTTTTCTGCTAAAGCAGCTCTTGCCTTAGCCGAGAGATTCGACATCTCTTCAATACTTGTAATGTCTTTCTTATACAACCAATCGGCAATTTGTTTGGCCGCAAATTTTGGGAGTTTTAAATCAGCTGTTATTTGAATTAGCTCCTCAAGTGTTTTTCCTAATAGGGTATCTTTAACCATCATTCGTTTTTGTAATTACATGCAAGCAGAGTATCTGTTCTAATTTCATGTAAATTAATTGCATTAAAAGTAGATTTCAGCAACAATCTTATCGTACTTAACTCCACGTTTGATTAAAAGGTCGCGAACTTCAACCACCATTTCAGGACTGCCACAAATAAAATACCGGCAATCCGTTGGAAGGTTTTCTACATCTTGCAAATATCGTGTTAATCTTCCATGATACAAACCCTCGCCCTTATCTTGTGAGCAACAACGAATGTAATTATCTTTTAATATTGGAATAAATTCATTTTCAAAATAGAATGAATGATTGTATCTGCCTCCATGAATAAGTGTTTTGTTTTTGTGCAAACCTGAGCGAATCATCGCTGAGTAGGGTGCAATTCCAGTTCCTGAAGCAATCCACCATGCCGGCGATTCATCATCAATAAAATCTCCGTCAGGATTGGTTACATATAATTCTGAGCCTGGCTTAATTTCACTAAGTCTGGGGGTTAACCAGCCATCATCCTTTAAATTATATAATACCTGAACTTCGGTGTCATTTTCACCGCTGGCTATTGTGTACAATCGAGGTGTAACGCCTAAGTCAGTAGTTAACCCAATGTATTGTCCAGCCGTAAAACTTTTTACCTTTTTATATTTTAAAACAAAAACTCCAGGAGCTATTGCTTTGTTTTCTAATACTATTGTAGTTGAGAGTTTGTTTTTTTGTTCTGTTTGTGATTCCATATATTATACCATTTTAAAATCAAAATAAGTCGGTAGAATGCCGATAGAAATTTGACAATCATTATCAAGCTCTCGCAGATAGGGATTATTTCAAATCGAATCGGTGTTATTTCATTTGAATGAGTGCAAAGGTAATAAATTATTTATAAAGATTCTAAATTGTAAAAGATCAAATTTCTAATCTTTTTGTAACCTCTATCACAAGTAAAGCGTCTCATCTTATATGAAAGAGAGAATAGGTATCTTTTCTGGATTATTAATTTACTAATTCAATTTCAAAAACTCTAATAAAATGAAAACTCAAAATTTAATTAAAAGGAACCTTTTACTTCTGGTCTTGTTTCTCTTTTCTCTTAATAGCTTTTCTCAAACAGTCTTCGCTGATGAAAAGGAAAGCTATGATGGGGTGAAAAAAATTGTTGTTGAAGGGAAATTTTGTGATGTTACATTAAAAGGTGAAAATCGTGAGGATGTAAAATTTGAGGGGATTATAAAAGGTCTATCTACAAAAGAAAACTCTTATAAAATCAACCACCGATTGGAAGGAAGTACCTTGAGAGTTTGGATAGAATCACCAAGAACTACTTGGGGGAATATTGATGGATCGTTGAAATTTTTAGTTCCATCACAAATGGAGCTTGATGTGGAGAATTCTTCTGGTGATGTTTATTGTGAGAATATTTCTTCAGATTATACTAAAATCAGTGCTTCTTCAGGCGATGTGAATGTGAAAATGCTACGTTCCGATCTTGATGTTCTAACCAGTTCTGGTGAAATTACTCTGTATGAAATGGAAGGAGATTTAACAGCTAAATCCAGTTCAGGGAATCAAGAGTATAATAAAGTGACTGGGAACGTTAATTGTATTGCTACCTCAGGCGATTTGGAATTGGAGAATGTAATTGGAGCCATTTCTTCGCGAACATCTTCAGGTAATCAGGAATTTGATACTGTTGAAGGTCAAATTAAAAGTATTTCATCATCGGGTAATGTTGGGATTCTAAATTCAAAAATAATTTTAAATCTAACAAGTAGTTCTGGTAATTTGCGGGGACAAGGATTGGTTTTGTTGGGCGATTCTTATTTTAAAGCTACTTCAGGTGATATAAGTATGATGTTGTTAAATGATTTTGAGCAGTTGAGTTTTGATCTTTCAGCATCATCGGGATCGCTTAGAGCGGGTAACCGTAAAGGAGATGATAATCTGTACCTCAAGAGCGGAGAAATATGGGTACACGGCAAAACGAGCTCAGGGAATCAAACATTTAAATAAGTGGAAGTTGGTGTTGTTCGAAAACGTACATCAAGTGTGATGTTTACGTACACTTTTCATTGTGTTACTTTTTCACGCTTGGAGTTAATGAGCAGTAGGTGAGCTGTATATGTATTTTGGTCTGAGGATTGTATTTATACATTCGAAATTATTTGTTAAATGATTTCCCAAATATTGGGAGTGGTGTCCCGGGATTTTGGTTTTAATAGCATAATTAATTGGTTTTCTTGAATTGAGAGTCTACGTTGTAGGCTCTCATTCTTTTTGCCTGTATTTTTTTTTCTTGTTGAAGTAGTAAGCAGATAGTGGTCGTAGACCTATATGAAAAGAGCCGTCCCGTAGGACAGCTCTTTTGTTAATAGAATATTTTATTTACTATTGGAGGGTAAATTCAATCCATATCCTGATAGTTTATCTTCCCTTTTAAGCAAAAGAGCGAAAATAAATCCTAAAATTCCTAAACTAGCAAACATTACCATTGAGTACGTGTAGTCTATTGGTTTTACGCCTTCTACATTAGTATAATCTAGAATGACTCCTGTTAAAAGAGGAAATGCCCATAATCCAAGGTTCTGAACTGAAAACATAAATCCGTAAGCTGTTCCTATTCTTTTTTCATCGACCATTTTAGCAACAGATGGCCACATGGATGCTGGAACTAATGAAAAGGCAATACCTAGAACAACCATTAATACGTATGGAGATAATGTTGTAAAGGCAAATGCTAGATGAACCATTGTTAAAATTAAAGAACCATATATCATCAAAGTAGCAGCTTTACCATATTTATCTACCAAGAACCCAAATAGTGGTGTGAATATTACTGTCCCTAGAGGCATTAATAATGAGATTTTACCACTTTGTTCTAGTGTTAAATTAAATTTATTGAGGAAGAAATCTGCGGAAAATGAGAAAAAAGGAAATACGGCAGAATAAAAAGTTAAACACAAAAGTGTTACGTAAATGAATGAACGATTTTTGAGTAAATCAGTGATATCCGAAATATGAAATTCATTACTTTCCGAAACGGAATTGTCCGGTTTTACCTGCTTATCAAGTTTTAAGTCGAACATCATGTAAATAATGAACACTAACAATGATGATGTTACAAAGAATGCTGCAAACCAAATTGCGGTCGTCCATCCAGTTTCTGATTTTATTAGAATAGGAGATAAATAAAAGGCTAATGCTGATCCTATTCTTGCAAGGCCTAATTTTACTCCAAAAGCTAGGGCTAATTCTTTTCCTTTGAACCATTTTACAATGATTTTACTGATTACGACAATACTAGTTTCAGCACCCAAACCAAATAGGAATCTTCCCAGAAGCATCATTTTAAGTTCAGGAGAATATCCAGGAAAAATGGAAGACATAAATGCATATCCAACGCCATTATTGCTATACATATCACTGGCACCATAAGCTGTAACCAGTGCTCCAAAAGCCATAAAGGCTACAAACATGAATCCTGTACGTCGAATACCGAGTTTATCCAGAATTATTCCTCCGAAAACAGCCATTAATAAGAACACATTCGGTATCGAGTAAACAGAGAGAAACAAGCCAAAATCGGTGTTGCTGAATCCGAATTCTTTAGTTAGAGTTGATTTTAGTGGTGAAAGAGCATCGTAAAAGTAGTAGTTGGCCGCAAGAACAAAGCCAACCAGCAGCAACATTGCCCAACGAGTTATCACCGAATCTTTCAGCGATTTTTTTACTGTATTTGTGTTCATTTGTTTAGTGTTTGTTTAATCAGGTTCCGAAAATACGAAAGCTTTCCGAGAACACATAAAAAAAGCCGTCCCGCAGGACAGCTTTGAATACATATGAGATTTTATAAAATTAATTACTATTTGATGGCAACTCCAATCCATAATTTTGTTTTCGATCAGCCTTTTTCAGTAAGAATGATAAGAAAATTGAAATAAACCCACAGCCGACCAATACCAAAATTGGAATTGTGTAGTCTTTTGGTTGTCCTTCAGGGATGCCTTGATTAACAAAATCCAGTAAGGCTCCAATTCCCCAAAAGAATAAGAATAATCCCCAATTTTGCAGCGTAAACATTGTAGCGTATGCTGTCCCTAATCTGTTTTCTGCAACAATTTTAGCAACTGAAGGCCACATGGCGGCAGGTACTAAAGAGAATGCAACTCCCAGGCTTAATAATCCAAAATAAGCTATATATACATTATCTAATATCGATAAAGAGATATGAGCAAAAATAAGAAGTAATGATCCAAGAATCATTAAGGATGCTGCTTTTCCTTTTTTATCGACATAATTACCGAAAATAGGAGTGAATATAATTGTTCCGAGAGGAATTAAACTTGCTGTTTTAGCACCATTATCTAACCAAATCGCTAAAATATCTTTCATCACAAACAGATAGAAACAGAAAGCGATTAATGCTCCGGATTTAAACAAGAATCTGGTTTTTTTATTTTCAAAGTTATTAGGTACAACAGCAAAAAGAATTGCAAATAAGAAGAAAATAAGATAAATACTTGAGGCTCCAATTGCTTTGCTTCCCCATAAAATAACTTCTCCTGCCTGAGGAAGGTTTTGAGTAAATCCAAATTTATTAATTAACAAATCTGGTGCATATTGCATAAATGGGAAAATAGCAGCATAAAAAGTTACACAAAGAAGAGCAATGTATAAAAATGATTTGTTCTTGATTAAGGTAATTAAATCTGAGAATTTAAAATCTTCTTCAGGATCACAAACTTCACCACTTTTATCACTAATTGCTTTTTCTTGTTTGTCCAACTTGATATCAAATACGGTATAAATTAGAAACATGATAAGAGCTAAGCCAATAAGAGTTGCTGCGAAAGTAACAGCAGGAGAAACATGTCCTCCTCCAATATCTAACGAAAGTGCAGTACCCATAGCACTACCTAATCGACCAAATCCCATATTGATAGCCATGGCAAGTGCCAGATCGTATCCTTTAAACCATTTTACAATGGTTCTTGTAGCAACAACACATACAACTTCAAGACCAGAACCAAAAAGTATACGACCTACAATAATCATGTTTAGCATGCTGCCGTGATCGGATCCAAAAAAACCGGAAGCAGCTAGTGCTGAAATGGCACCACCTAAAACGGCAATTCCACCAAATACAATACCAGCAACACGAATGCCCCATTTGTCGAGCATGATACCACCAATGATGATCATACCAAACATGTTGGCAATAGTGGTTAATGCAAGAATTCGACCAAATTCTTCACTGGAAAATCCCATTTCCGATCCCATAAGGCCTTTTAAGCCAGAGAAGAAATCCTGAAACCAGTAGGTACTAAAAGTTAGTCCGGAAAGGAGAATTAACATTGCCCAACGCATTGCCGATGAATCGCGCAACGTTCTTTTTAATGTTTCTGTCATTTTCGTAGTGTTTTTAAATTAAACTCAGGTGTTAGAGCTTACTAAATTAAGATAAATGCATAAAAAAACAAATAGGATATCCCTGACAACTGGAATGCAAAAAAGCCACCCGAAGGTGGCTTTTTTTGAATGTATTTAGTAAGATTACTTCTGAATATTTGGTAATTGAAGTCCGTATCCTTTAATTCTATCTTCACGTTTCAATAAGAAACCAACAAAAATTGCTAAAGCTCCTAAGCCTGCAAAAATCATCATTGGGTTCGTGTAATCGTAAAGAGGTATTTCTGTTCCTGCTGCCTTTGCAATAACAACTTCAGGATTTGATTTATCCAATACATATCCTATTAATAAAGGTACTCCCATTAATCCCCAATTCTGAATCCAGAAAATTAAAGAAAAAGCTGTTCCCAATTGATTTTCAGGAATAATCTTTGGTACTGAAGGCCACATTGCTGATGGCACAAGAGATAATGCAATTCCTAATACAATAGTTAAAACAACAGCTACATACCAGTAGTTCAAGATTGGTAAAGAGAATATGGTATGTACTAATAAAATTAATACAGCACCAATGATCATGATAGTTGCTCCTTTTCCTTTTTTGTCGTAAATACCACCGAAAATAGGCGTTAAGAATAATGTTCCTAAAGGCAATAAACTTGGTATCATACCTGCAGTACTTTGAGATAAGCCATATTTATTAACCATTAAGTCTGCTGCATATTTTATAAATGGGAAAACCGATGAGTAAAATAAAACACATAAAATAGCGATTAACCAAAAGCCTTTATTTCCTATTATTTGTCGTAAATCTGAGAATATACTTGACCATAATTCATTCATCGACATTGGCTTCACAGCTTCTGCATTAGGATCAGTTTCCGACAATTCTAATTTTTTATCCATAGACATATAGATGAAGAATGCAATGAAACCAATAACCAATAGCACCAATGCAAAAGCAATAGGTGCAGAAATACTTGGTGACATTTTTTCAATTAATTGTCCATTTTCAACAACTGTATGAACGCTTGAAAAATACATTGCCAACGGCACAGGAGCAGCCAAAGCTAGCATCGTTCCTAATCGAGCAACAGCCATTTGCATACCCATTGCAAATGCCATCTCGTAGCCCTTAAACCACTTAACGATAATTTTAGAAACCGTGATTCCAGCAATCTCAACTCCAATAGCAAAAATTGCGAATCCTATAGATGCGTAAAATACTTGAGTATGAATACCAAAGGTTGTGTCGGTAATTAAAGTCGGGTTTGAAATTGCCCAAAACTTAATTGCAGCTCCCACAACCATTATACCTGAAGACATTAAGCCTGTGAAACGAGCACCCATTCTATCGAGGATAATTCCTCCAAAAATAAGCATTAGTAGGAATACATTAAACCACCCGTAGGCGCTTGTGAAAATTCCATAGGTTGTACTTGACCATCCAAACTCAGATTCGAGCATCGGTTTTAAAGGAGACATTACATCTGTTAAATAATAACCAGCAAACATGGTGATAGAAATTATTCCTAATGCTCCCCATCTTGCTGCTTTCGAGTCTCGAAGGCTTTGTCTTATTGCTTCAGTCATATCTTTTATTTATCTGTTAATGTTAAGGTATTGTTTAAGGCTTGCTAAAGTAGGATTATTCCCATTATAAACAAAAAGCATATATCATGTTTTATCTAATGATATCGATTCCATATTTCTGGGCATAATAGCAGATAATCCCTATCTTTAACAAGATTTTATTTAATTTAATCGAATGAACACATTAACAGAAAATTCAGGTTTATATACTGATTATTATGAGCTAACCATGGCTCAGGGATATTTTTTAAGTGGTAAAAAAGATGAAAAAACCGTCTTTGATTACTATTACAGAACCAATCCGTATGATGGTGGTTACCTCGTTTTTGCAGGATTACAAGACCTGCTTGAAATATTAAAAACTTTTAATTACAGTAAAGAGAATATTGATTTTTTGAGGAAAACAGGATTGAAAGATGAATTTCTGGAGTATCTAAAGGAGTTTAAATTTTCGGCTACTGTTTTTAGTATGAAAGAAGGGGAAATTGTATTTCCAAACGAACCTTTGGTAAGGGTTGAAGGAAATATCATTGAAGCTCAATTAATTGAGACCTTACTTTTAAATTATTTGAATTTTCAATCGCTAATTGCTACCAAAGCTTGCCGAATAAGAGATGTGATAGGTGATAAGGACTTTACTGATTTTGGATTACGCAGAGCTCAGGGCTTGGGCGGAATACATGCGAGTCGTGCTGCTGTTATAGGAGGGGCAAATACAACCTCGAATGTTTACAGTGCATTTAATTACGATATTCCGGTTACAGGAACGCAGGCTCATTCCTGGGTTCAGAGTTTTGATTATGAGTTGGAGGCATTTCGTAGTTATGCTGCTATTAATCCCGATTCAACGGTATTGCTGGTTGATACCTACAACACACTTAAATCGGGTATGCCTAATGCAATAATTGTTGCAAAGGAATTGGAAGCCGAAGGACATAAAATGATTGGTATCCGTTTGGATAGTGGTGATTTAGCCTATTTAAGTAGAAAGGCAAGAAAAATGCTTGATGATGCTGGTTTGGATTATGTGAAAATTATTGCATCAAATCAGTTGAATGAGTACGTAATTAAAAGTTTGAACGATCAGGGAGCACAGATTGATGGTTATGGGATTGGTACGGAATTGGTTACGGGGAAAGATGCCGGAGCTCTTGATGGTGTTTATAAATTAGTTCAGATTAAGGGGATTCCAAGATTGAAAATATCCGAGAACATTGAAAAAATAACCATGCCTGGAAAGAAAAAGGTAATGCGTTATTTCGATGAGGACGGAATGTTTTTTAGAGATGGGATTCTTTTAGAGAATGAAGAATCAACCAATCGTCTGTTTCATCCTTTTCATAGCCATAAGCACACTTACGTAACGGATTATAAGTGTGAAGAATTAATGAGTAAGGTGATGGAAAATGGAGAGATATTAATTGAAAGCCAATCTCCGGTTGAAATAAATGCCTATGTAAGGAAACGCTTTGCACAGTTGCCTGATGGACACAAACGATTTATTAGTCCGCACATATACAAGGTTGGATTCTCTGAAAACATCTTGGGTGTGAGAGATCATATTTTAATGGATATTCGATCAAAAATAGGAGGATAATCCTGGTTGTATTAATTAGTGGGCAATATTTATTCATGAATAATTGTGCGGTTGTTCATGATCCCACTTTGTTCGCTCGCCATGGCTCATTAATTATTCAAAATGATATAATACAGTTTGCTGATTGAATCATAAAATCCAATTCAATTTCGATGAAAAATTTAGATTCCCAAATAATTCGTCCAACACTTTTGCTTGATAAAGCTAAATGTATAACTAATATTGAAACGATGCTGGCTAAGGCTCAGCGTTCAAATACTCGTTTACGACCTCATTTTAAAACGCATCAATCGGCTCAGATTGGTGAATGGTTTAAGGAAAGAGGAGTAGATGCGATTGCTGTTTCATCTATGAAAATGGCGGAATATTTTGCGAATAATGGATGGAAAGATATAACAGTTGCCATTCCTATAAATGTACGCGAAATTGGTCTGATTAATGTGTTAGCGTCTAAAACTCAACTGAATTTAGTTGTTGAGTCTCGAGAAGCTATTCTGTTCTTGCAATCAGAACTAGAGCATGCTGTAGGTATATTTCTTAAAGTAGATACAGGCAATAAGCGTTCAGGTATTCCTGCAGAAGCAACTGGTTCTATTCGTTTGTTAGTGGATTTGATGAAGGAATCCGACAAGTTAAATTGCAAAGGATTTCTGGCTCATACCGGGCATAATTATCAAGCAAAAGATCAGGCGGAAATACATAAAAATCATAGTAAGACATTGCTGGCTTTAAATGAGTTAAAAGATATTTTTCGTAAAGAGATTCCTGAAATTGAAGTGTCACTTGGTGATACACCAGCTTGCAGTATTAGCGAAGAATTTTATGGGATTGATGAAATTCGTCCGGGCAATTTTGTTTTTTATGATATTATGCAATATGTATTAGGTTCATGTGATGAGGATCAAATAGCAGTAGCTATGGCATGCCCGATTATTGCAAGGAATATTGATCGCAACGAATTGGTGATTCATGGTGGTGGCGTTCATTTTTCTAAAGAGTATTTAGAAGCAGATGATGAAGGAACTAAACTATATGGTAGTATTGTTCGCATTACTGAAAATGGATGGAGTGGGATTTTAGGTGGAGGATATTTAGCAAGCCTGTCACAAGAGCATGGAATTATTCGCTGCAGCGTTGAATTATTCGATGAGTTTGTAGTTGGAGATCTAATCGGAATCTTGCCGGTGCATTCGTGCATGACTGCTAATTTAATGGGGAGATTGATGACCACAGAAGGGGAATGGATTGAAACAATGAACAGTAAACAGTGATCAGTTAGCAGAGAACTTAATTCAGTGCACTTGGAGTTCGTTTCAGTGGACATGGAACTTCATTCAGTGAATAGTTATCAATGATCAGTAAACAGAGAACAGTGATCAGTTAACTTGAAGTTCGTTTCAGTAGGCTTGGAGCTGTATTCAGTGCACTTGGAGTTCGTTTCAGTAGGCTGGGAACTTCATTCAGTGAATAGTTATCAATGATCAGTAAACAGAGAACAGTATTCAGTTAGTAAACAGTGATCAGTACGATTTGTTTGCTGATGAAAGATGAAGATGATGAATTATCAGAAGGTGTTGCAACGATTCAAGTTAGACAAAATAAAAAAATCCATTGTAGCCGAGATTACTTGTGCTGACAATTCTAATGGAGTAATTGCAGCATCTTTGGCATTGGGAATATTTATTGCCTTTTCTCCGGCTTGGGGCTTTCAAACAGTACTTGCAATATCCTTGGCTTTGCTTTTGAAATTAAACAAAGTGCTTGCTTTGATTACTGTTAATATTAGTAGTATCCCTCCTTTAATTCCTCTAATTATAATTGCAGGTTATCAGACAGGTGCACTTGTTTTGCATGGTGAATTCCAGAAGGAAGTGCCGGATTTGATGAACCTAAGTACTTTGGGTGAAAATTATTTGCAATTTGCCTTGGGTTCGTTGGTGTTTGCAATAATGATTGGTGTAATTTTCTATTTGGTGATTTCTCTGATTTTAGGAAGATATCGGAAGTTGTAATTTCTTACATCGCAACAATTGGGTTAGGGATTGGAGTGGAAACCCCGCAGGGAGGTACGAACGAGGAGTTGAAACAAAAGCCCGACCTGTAAGGGAACCCCATAAAAAAAGGAACGTACAATCGTACGTTCCTTACATATCAGTATTTGATTGTATTATTTTATTGGAATGTTTTTCAAGGTTTCAACTAAGAAATCCCAGAATCTAACAACAGTATCAATTTTTACTTTCTCATCTGGAGAGTGAGGGAAACGGATAGTTGGTCCGAAAGAAATCATATCCCAATGAGGGTAAACAGCTCCTAATAAACCACACTCTAAACCAGCGTGAATAGCTTTGGTTTCAGGAATCTTGCCGTACTTGTTGTTGTACACTTCCTGCATGGTTTTCAAGATTGGAGAATCCATATTTGGTTTCCATCCTGGATATTCACCTTGTAATTTTACTTTACCACCAGCCAATACAAAAGTCGAAACAAATGCTTGTCCCAAATCGTCTTTTGCAGTATTTACTGATGAACGCAATAAAGCTTGAATGGTAACAACACCGTCTTCACTTACCACACGTGCAAGATTACTTGATGTTTCAACCAATCCAGGCATAGCATCGCTCATGCGAATAACACCGTTTGGACAAGCGTAAATAGCGTTGATTAAGTTTTTCTGGCCTTTGTTTTTGAATACATTCTTTGGAGTATCGGTTGGCTCAGCAATAAGTGTTAAGTTAGGCTCTACTGCAGATAATTCTGCTTTGTAAATAGCTTCGTATTCAGCAACTCCGGCAAGGAATTTTTCGGTATATCTTTCTGGAACAGCAACAATTGCAAACGACTCACGAGGAATCGCATTACGCAATGATCCACCGTCGACAGAAGACATTCTTAATTTGTATTTTTTAGTTGCCACTTTTAAAAAGCGGAATAACAATTTGTTTGAGTTTCCACGACCTAAAATGATCTCCATTCCTGAGTGACCGCCTTTTAAGCCTTTCATGTATAGCTTGTAGCCAACATATCCTTTTTCAAGCTTATCTTCTTTGTATTTGAAAGTAACATTGGCATCGATACCACCGGCACAACCAACATATAATTCGCCTTCATCTTCCGAATCCATGTTTAGAAGGATATCACCATCTAAAACATCATTTTTAAGACCGAAAGCACCAGTCATACCAGTTTCTTCGTCAGCGGTAAATAAAGCCTCAACAGGACCATGCTTGATATCAGTTGCCTGAAGAACAGCCATTGCAGCAGCAACTCCCATTCCGTTATCGGCTCCAAGAGTGGTTCCTTTTGCAGTTACCCAATCTCCATCAATTAAAGTCTCAATAGGATCTTTTGTGAAATCGTGATCAGTATCGGCATTTTTTTGAGGTACCATATCCAGGTGACCTTGCAATACTACTCCTTTTCGATTTTCGAAACCTGGAGTGGCTGGTTTTTTTATGATGATATTTCCAATAGCATCTTTAATCGTTTCCAATCCCAAATCTTGTCCGAATTTCATCATGAAATCCTGAATTGCATCTTCGTGCTTCGATGGGCGTGGTATTTGTGTTAATGAATAAAAGTTTTCCCAAATAGCCTTAGGTTCGAGGCTTAAAATTTCTTTGCTCATTAGTATATTCCTCCGTTAAATTTTAGTGTATTATTATTCAAGAGCACTAAAGGTAGTATTTTTTAGTAAAGCCGAAAAGAGAATCAGAAAAAGTGATTGTGAATTAAGGATTTTTAAGAATACGGATCGTTTTAAGAGGAAATGCTAGACTAATTGGTTAAGCTTCATATAGTTTAATGCTCTCTTGATTAATTATATCGACAGGGAGAAATTCATCTTTTGTAAGCTCATTATTTAAAAGAACATATTCGAATAATTTCCGAACCGCTTTAAATCCCTGTTGGTAAGGGTGTTGTCCAATTAAGAAATTGATGGTTCCCTGATTAAGGTATTTAATGTTTTGTTCGATTGGATCGAATCCAACAAGGATAATGTTACTTAGTTCATTGCTTATCAGATATTTTGCTATTTTGTAGACTTTGGATCCGGTTATGAAAATAGCTTTTATGTTCTTGTTTTTCTTGAGAACAGAATCTAATTTTTCCTGAATTATTTCAGGATCTGATTTGGGGATTTCGATACTTATTTTTAGTCCTTGATTTTTCCCCTTATCCATAAAGTAGCTTAGGAACCCTTGTGTTCTTTGATTTAAATGAAGAACGTTTTCTAAATTTTTTGCCAGATTAATAATTAAAATATCTCCATTTTCAGGAACTCCAAAATCGACTAAATTGGCTGCGACTCTTCCGCCATGAAAACCATCACTGCCAACATAAGCCAGATAATTACTTTTATCTAATTTTGATTCGATGAAGACATATGGAATTCCTCTTTGGTCAAGTTTTTGGCAAAATTCACTACTCTCTTTCGACAAGATGGGAGAAAATACAACACCTGAGGGATTTAGCTCTAAAATAGCTTCTGTTTGTTTGATGAAATCTTGTTCGTTGTAATGTTCGAAAAAGAAATTTTCAACTTTTAGATGAAATTGTTCCAGTTCTGCAGCGGCTTCACTGATTCCTACCAAAGGTCTTTTCCAAAAAATATCTTCTTCGGTAGGAGTTGGTAACAGGGAGGCAAAAACACATCGTTTTTTAGAAGTAAGAGCCCTGGCTATTAGGTTAGGCTGGTAGTTGTTGACTTTTGCGATTTCCAAAATCTTATTTTTGGTTTCTTCGGCAACTTCTCCACGATTGTGAAGAACCCGATCTACAGTTCCCACCGAAACACCAGCTTGTTCTGCAATATCTTTAATACGAATTTTCGCCATTTTATACCTTATTTCTTACAACTTAGATGACAGAATAGATTTTTTTACTAAAAAGCTAACAATTATAAATAAGTGACAAAAGTAAGTGTTCTGTGTTTATCAATTGAATTTTCCCGCATTATTAATTTTTTAATTAAAATCCAAATGTATTTGGTAGCCACATGCTTAAATCCGAAATGTAAGTAACCAATAACAAACACACGATCATAGCTATAAACATTGGGAGCAATGGTTTTATTACTTGCTGTATCTTAATGTTGGCTACACTACATCCTATAAATAAAACAGAACCAACTGGCGGCGTACAAAGGCCAACGCTAAGATTTAGTACCATGATGATTCCAAAATGTACAGGATCAATTCCTAAGTCTACAACAATAGGTAAAAAAATTGGGGTAAAGATGAGTACGGCGGGAGTCATATCCATAAAAACGCCAACAAATAAAAGAATCAGATTAATCATTAATAAAATAACAATTGGATTATCGCTAAGGCCTAATAAAGCAGAGCTTACATTCTGAGGAATGTTTTCGTAGGCCATAATCCATGATAAACCAATGCAGGTTGCAACAAGAATTAATACAATTGCAGTGGTTTTAACTGATCCAAGTACAATTTTTGGAATATCCTTAACTGTAATTTCTTTGTAGATTAAGCTTAAGATAAGAGCGTAAAGAACGGCAACAGCAGAAGCTTCAGTGGCTGTGAAAAATCCAGCTATAATTCCACCAATTACGATGATCAGTAAAAACAGACTAGGAATGGCTTGCCATAATATTTTTAATCCCCTTTTCATCCCAGCACCTTTATTGCGTAAACGATAGGTAATAAAAGCAATTGAAAACACTCCGAGAGTACTGCTAGCTCCATTAAATCCTGCTTGAGAACTTTCCTTTATTACATTTAAACCATAGATCGCAGATAGTAAAATTGCAATTCCAACAAAAACCTTAGCAAGAGTTTTTAGCATTAAACCGGCTCCTTGTTTTCGATATATTGAGATACACATTGCTGTTATCATGATCGAAAATCCCGTAAGGAGACCTGGAATATAACCTGCCAAAAAGAGTGCCGTAATGGATGCTCCGCCACTTGCTAATGAGTATACAATTAGAATATTGCTTGGAGGAATAGACAAACCGGTTGTTGCTGATGCGATATTGACTGAGGCACTAAAGCTTTCGTCATATCCTTCTTTTTTCATTTGTGGTCCCATAATGGCTCCAATGGCTGATGCTGAGGCTGCTGCCGAGCCAGAAATAGCTCCAAACAGCATATTGGCAAAGACATTAACAAAGGCTAAACTTGCGGGTAATCTGCCAACCAAAACACGCGCCAGATTAATTAAACGAATTGCAATTCCTCCGCTATTCATAATGTTTCCAGCGAGTATGAAAAATGGGATTGCCAAAAGGGCAAAACTATCCAATCCTGTTGCCATTCTTTGTGCAAAGGTCGCAAATGCAGGTAAAGAGTCAATACTTACAAGCATGGTTAGTATTCCAGATATACCAATGCTGAAAGCAATAGGTACTCCGGCTATCAGTAAGAATAGAAACGATACGATTAGTACAATAATTCCAATATATTCCATTAGTTTAATTCTTCTGATGGGTCAATAATAAATAAAATTGAATAGTAAAGTGTGATTAGTCCGCTAAGGGGTAAAACAAGATAAATGTACCCAAGTGGAATTTCCAATGCTGCCGAGTTTACATTAAATTGAAAGCGGGTGATTGCCAGCCAACTACCGCCAATGACCATAACGCTTAGTGCGAATAGACCAATGCAAATATTTATAAACCGGAGAAGGTGTTTTTTATTTTTAGCGGATGACTTTTGCAAGAGCAAATCGATTGCCAAATGTTGCTTTTGACCTGCCACATAAGCGGCTCCCAATAAGCCAACCCATATTAATAAAAATCCTGCTAATTCGTCGGTGAAGGAGCTCGGTGAAGCCAATATATAACGACTCAATACTTGCCACAGCACGTCGAGTACAAGTATGCACATCAGGCTAATAAGTATTCTTTCGAGTAATTTATCTAATTGATTCTTGAATGTCATATATTATTCGTCTTTTGTAGCTTGAATTCTTTGAATTAACTGATATAATTTAGGCTGTTCCTGATAGGCGTTAAGTAAATCTTGTACGCGTTCGGCAAATTGTTCTTTGGCAGGATAATTAATTATAACACCATTTTCTTTTAGCTTTTTTAGAGACTCTTCTTCGGCCGAGGCCCACAATTTACGTTGTTCTACAACAGAATTCTTAGCCGCAAGTTGTAACCATTTTTTTTGTTGATCGCTTAGTTTATTCCATACAACAGTGCTGATAATTAGTACATCAGGAACTCTTGTGTGTTCATTCAAAGAGTAGTATTTGCACACTTCATAATGATGCGAGGTATAGAAACTAGGAGGATTATTTTCAGCTCCGTCTACAACACCACTTTGTAAAGCGGTATATAATTCGCCCCAGGAAATTGGTGTTGGTGAGCCTCCCAGAGCTTTTACCATGCTCATTGCAGTCTGACTCTTCATAACACGTATTTTCAACCCTTCCAAATCCTCAGGCTTTTCAATACTTCTATCAAGAGTGTAAAAGCTTCGTGCACCAGCATCGTAAAAACACAAACCTTTCAAATTGAATTTTTTGGTAGAGGCCAATAGTTCCTCTCCGATAGGACCATCTAAAACTTTAAAAGAATGTTCTTTTGAACGCAAGACATAAGGCAATCCAAGTACTTGGTAATTATTTGTAAAGCCTTCCATTATAGCTGCAGAAACTTTTGTTATTGCCAGACTTCCAAGTTGTAATAATTCTACACATTGTTGTTCTGATCCTAGTTGCCCGCTAGGATAAATTTCAAGCTTCATTTGGCCTTCAGAAATTCGCTCTAACTCCTTTCCCATAAATACCATGGCTTTATGAACAGGGTGTGTAGGATCTAAACCATGTGCTAATTTTATAGTTTTGTGAGTATTTACTTTTTGGCAACTTATAATGAAGAAGCAAGAAATAAGGATTAAAAATAGCTTTGAAAACGATTGTGTTTTTTTCATGCTTTTTATGTGTGCAAAAAATTTGTACTAATTTCAAAAGTCAAAAAACAAATATTGTTTTTATTTAAGACCTGCCATTAATCCTTGTTCTAATCCTCTTAATTCTGCTAAACCTTTCATTCTGCCATATAAAGAATATCCTGGGTTGGTTTTCTTAGGAAGATCGTCTAACATTTTATTACCATGATCGGGACGCATTGGGATTTGCCAGTCTTTTCGTCCAGCTTCCTTACGTTCTTTTTCTTCTATTAGTAAAGCCTTCATTACAGCAGGAATATCAATGTCACCATCGAACAAGTAGCTCTCAAAAAAGTTACCTTCTGCATCTCTGCTTACATTTCGAAGATGAACAAAATTGATTCTAGGAGCCAATATTTTTGTCATTTCTGGTAAATCGTTAAAATGACCAGCACCAAATGAACCTGTACAAAGAGTGATTCCATTAGATACAGAATCAATAACTTTGGTTAGTTCAATAGCATCTTCAATTGTACTAACAACTCTTGGCAAGCCAAGTAATGCGCGTGGTGGATCATCAGGGTGAATGGCCAAACGAACACCTGCTTGTTCAGCTACCGGAATAATTTCTAATAAGAAATTGTGCAAGTGTTTCTTTAATTTACTTGCGTCGATATCTTTATAAGTATCCAATACTTTCTGGAAACTTTCTAATGTATATGATTCTTCAGCGCCAGGAAGTCCAGCTATAACTGTACGAGTTATTTTTTCAATTTCTTCTGCCGACATTAAATTGAATTTCGCTTCCGCTTTTTTCAAAATATCTTCAGTATAATCTTGTCTTGAATTTTCTCTCTTTAAAATGAAAACATCAAAAGCTGCGAATATTTCAATTTCAAATTTAAGAGCATTGGAACCATCTCCTGATTCGAAGGCTAAATCGGTTCTCGACCAATCTAAAACCGGCATGAAATTGTAGCAAATGGTTTCGATTCCACAGGCACCAAGATTCTTAATGCACTCCTTGTAGTTCTCTACAAAAAGTTTGCAGTTACCTGTTTGTGTTTTAATATCCTCATGAACAGGAACACTCTCCACAACCGACCAAGTAAGTCCAGCTGCTTCAATTTCGGCAATTCTCTTCTTAATTTCTTCAATTGTCCAAATTTCTCCGTTTGGGATGTGATGAAGAGCCGAAACGATACCTGTTGCTCCGGTTTGTCTTATTTCCTGAAGGGAGATTGGATCGTTTGGACCGTACCATCTCCATGTTTGTTCTAATGACATCTTGTTCGTTTTTAGTAAATGGGCAAAACGGACAAGAGGTGATTGAATTCTTGTTTCGTTTTGCCACATAAACACGCTAGCCTGAATTAATATATAATTGTAACTAAAAAGCCTACTTTGATTTGGTATTATACGCCGCTATATGCACTAAATCCGCCATCAACAGGAATAACAACGCCTGTAACAAAAGCCGACCAGTCCGATAGTAAATAGAGTAGAGTACCCTGCAATTCGTCAGGAGTTCCGTAACGTTCCATTGGTGTATTGTTGATAATTTTCACACCTCTGGCTGTTGGTTCCCCTGTTTCTTCATCAGTTAATAAAAAGCGATTCTGATTGGTCAATAAAAATCCTGGAGCAATTGCGTTAACACGAACGCCCATTTTTGAAAAATGTACCGCCAACCATTGAGTGAAGTTATTAACCGCAGCTTTCGCCGCAGAATAAGCTGCAATTCTGGTTAATGGACGAAAGGAGTTCATCGAAGAAACATTCACAATCGATCCTGATTTCTTATCGATCATATCCATGGCAAATACCATAGTTGGAAGAATTGTTCCTTTAAAGTTCAAATCAAAAACTTTATCAAAACCTTCCATTTTCATTCCAAAGAAAGTTTCATCAAGGTCTTCGAGATCAGAATCTACCATTTGATCAACACCAGATGTAGCCAGAGGAGAATTTCCTCCGGCTCCATTGATTAGATAATCTACACTCCCCAGCATATTATTAATTATCTTTTTCGCTTTCTGTAATGATTCCTTATCGAGTACGCTTGCCGCAACTCCAATAGAAGAAACATTAAATTCTTTCTCAATTTCCTGAGCTAATTTTTCAACGGCTTCAGCATTAATGTCTACCAAGGCTGTCTTTACGCCCATTGCGGCCAACGATTTTGCCATTGCTGAGCAAATTACTCCTGCTGCTCCGGTAATAACAGCTACTTTACCTTTAAGGTTGGTATCCATATTTTTTTATTTTCTAATTTCTTTGATGATGGCCATTGCCTCTGAGGTTTTAGCTTCAATAGCTTCGTAATTGAATGATCCGTCAGTATTTTTAATCATTAACTGCGATCCCATTCCTACGCAATGAACACCAGCATTAAACCATTTAGTCAAATTCTCTTTCTCTGGTTTTACTCCACCAGTCGGCATGATTGATGACCAAGGGAATGGACCTTTAACCGCTTTCACGAATTCTGGACCACCAACTTGTTCTCCAGGAAAGATTTTAACTACTTCCGCTCCCAATTCTTCGGCGTAAGAGATTTCAGTTAATGAACCACAACCTGGTGACCAGGCAATTTTTCTGCGATTACACACTTTAGCCATTTCTGCATTTAAAATTGGCGAAACCACAAAGTTTGCTCCTAATTGAATGTATATAGATGTTGTTCCTGCATCAATAACAGAACCAACGCCCAATATCATTTCAGGACATTCTTTGGCTGACCA
Source organism: Labilibaculum antarcticum (assembly GCF_002356295.1). NCBI lineage: Bacteria > Pseudomonadati > Bacteroidota > Bacteroidia > Marinilabiliales > Marinifilaceae > Labilibaculum > Labilibaculum antarcticum. The sequence goes on from NZ_AP018042.1 coordinate 3,216,971, forward strand.
TTTATTAAGTTCTCCGAAAACTTCGTGAGCAAAATCGCCACGGTTTACAAACTCAAAAATACGAGCTCCACCTTTGTAACAGGCTTTTACTACTTTTTTGCAAACTTCTATATCTGAATGAAAAAACACAGGTACCATTCCTGTTTCTTTCATTTTTAACGCAACTTCTATTCTTGAAAATCTAGCCATTTCTATTCTAATTATGAGATATAAATTATGAATTATTAGTTGTCTTGCATTAATAACAAGAGTATGCAAATTCTCTAATTCATAATTATTAATTCATCATTTATAATTCCGTGTTATCTTGCAACTCGTCCGGATGCATCACCGTCCATTAATTTCACAACTTCTTCAACACTAACTTGATTGTAGTCACCAAAAATAGTGTGTTTCAAACAAGAAGCAGCAACTGCAAAATTTAATGCTTTTTGATCATCATTTGCCCATGTAATTAATCCGTAAATTAATCCACCCATAAATGAATCACCACCTCCAACACGATCAACAATGTGAGTAATTTGATAGGTGTTGTTAGCTTTGAATAATTCTTTTCCATCGTATAAAACACCAGTCCATGAGTTGTGATTGGCACTGATGGATCCACGCAAAGTGGTAATAACCTTTTTACATCTTGGGAATTGTTTCATGATTTGTTGTGAAACAGACAAATAAGCATCGGCTTCAACATGACCACCAGTAACGTCAACACCTTCTGGGCTAACTCCTAAAACTTTTTCAGCATCTTCTTCGTTACCCAAAATCACATCACAACCAGCAACTAATTCAGGCATTACTTCTTCAGCAGTTTTCCCATAATTCCATAGATTCTTTCTATAATTCAAATCTGTAGAAACAGTAATGCCTCTTTTGTTAGCTTCTTTAATAGCCTCTAAACAAACATCGGCAGCGCCTTGAGAGATTGCAGGAGTAATACCTGTCCAATGAAACCAGTTGGCACCATCAAAGACTTTATCCCAGTCGATCATTCCAATTTCGATTTCGGCAGCAGCAGAATTTGCTCTGTCGTAAACCACTTTACTACCACGACTAACGGCTCCTGTTTCCAGGAAATATATACCTAAACGATCGCCACCCCAAACAATTTGATCTACGCCAACACCATATTTTCTTAGGTCCATCATGCAGGCACGCCCAATGTCATTTTTTGGTAAACGAGTTACGAAATCAACATTTAAACCATAGTTAGCAAGTGATACAGCAACATTTGCTTCACCACCACCGTAGGTTGCATTAAAATTATCTGTTTGAGAAAATCTTGAATAGCCAGGAGTTGAAAGTCTTAGCATGATCTCACCGAAGGTAACTACTTTATTCATCTGATTTTATTGTTTAAAATTGTTTAAAAATTGAAATATTTTTTAGCATTGTAATAGCAGATTCCCTGTACGATTTCTTTCAAAAGATCTTCATCGTAAGGGATTAGTCCTTTTTCTACATCATTACCAATAAGGTTGCATAGAATTCTGCGGAAATATTCGTGACGGCTATAGCTCAAAAATGATCTGGAATCGGTTAGCATACCAACAAATCGGCTTAATAAACCAAGATTTGAAAGTGTATTTAATTGTTTTTCCATGCCATCTTTCTGATCCAAAAACCACCATCCCGATCCCCACTGAATTTTACCAGCCGTTTTTCCATCCTGAAAGTTGCCAATCATAGTGGCGTAGACTTCGTTGTGTGCTGGGTTTAAGTTATATAGTGTTGTTTTTGTCAATTTTTCTTCTGAAGCCAAACGATTTAGGAACTTCGACATGTCTTCAGCCACCAATTTGTCTGCGATTGAATCAAATCCTGTATCAGCTCCCAGCTTGTTAAACATGCCAGTATTATTGTTGCGAATCGCTCCAATATGGAATTGTTGAACCCATCCTTTTGAATGATCAAGAACAGCAAATTCATACAACATTGCTGATTTGAATTTCAAAACTTCTTTTTCGTTCAACTCTTCTCCTTTACGGATTTTTATAAAGATTTCTGATGCTTCTTCATAGGTGTAATCAGTTGCAAAAAATTGCTCCAGGCCATGATCGGAAGCCTTGCAACCCATTTCTGCAAAGAAATCATGACGTTTAGTTAATGCACTTAATAAATCATCCAGTGTATTGATTTCCATTTTAGCTGAAGTAGCTAATTTTTCGATATACTGATTATATTCTGAAGCATTATCAACGGACATAGCTTTATCTGGACGCCACGATGGAACCACCTTAGTTTCAAACCCAGAATCCTGAATTATTTTGTGCCATTCTAATGAATCAGCAGGATCATCGGTCGTTCCAATGACTTCAACATTGGCTTTGCGAATCAAATTTTTACACGAAAATTCAGGAGTGTTCAGTTTCTTATTGCAATCTTCCCAGATTTCTTTGGATGTTTTCGGGCTTAAGATTTTGTCTATGCCAAAAGGTTTTTTTAGCTCTAGATGTGTCCAATGATATAATGGATTTCGAAGTGTATAAGGTACAGTTTCGGCCCAAACTTGAAATTTTTCCCAATCAGAAGAATTGCCGGTAATCCTTTCTTCATCAATACCATTTGTTCGCAAAGCTCTCCATTTATAGTGATCGCCATGCAACCAAATCTGACTCAAATTATCGAACGACTTATCCTCTGCGATTTCCTGTGGAGAAATATGGCAGTGGTAATCTATAATTGGAAGATCAGCTACGTATTCATGATACAGTTTTTTAGCTGTATCAGTCTCAAGAATAAAATCCTTGTCTAGAAATTTCTTCATTGGTAATTTATTGTTTCGTTTCCGTACACGGAAGGTTTTAAAAAAAAACATTTAAATCGATTGCTGTATTGATAATTTTAGGTCATTATTTAAATAAATGTTGCTTTCGTGTTCGTGCACGAAGTTAGTAAGGTTTTCTATTTATTGCAAATTTATTTATAAAATCCGCAGTACCAATTAGTTTCGATAGTCCTGTTTTGTTAAGAATTTCAGATGGATGGAAAGCTTGAAAAGATTTACGTGATGGATGATTTTGAAATGAATGGGTGAAATTTAAAGATCTGTTTGTTCAATTATGACTAATGATTGTTTGTATTAAATCTAAATAATTTAGACTGGTAATTGCTGTGCAGAGGTAGGCTGTTATTGCATTGTCATTTCATGGCTTCTATTTTTTTTAGCCCTGACAGCGTTTACAATAAATTCAGATCTTTTAAATTCAAATTATACCCGAAAAGGTATAATCCACACTCCAATTCAATGTTTTATACCCGATGAGGTATAATTACGCAAAATATTGTTTAACCGAGAGACTGACGGAATTCAAATACCGTGGGTCTTATGAGCAAATTGGAAAAACGATACATAAATATTCAAGCAATTCGGGTTTGGATCTCATTAATTTCTTTGAGCAGGTCTTGTTTTCTTTTCTGATGGGTAATGCCGATATGCATTTGAAAAATTTCTCCTTGATTAATCATCCGGTATTAGGTTATGTGTTAACTCCGGCATACGATATGCTTTCAACAGCACTCGTAATGAATGACGATAAGGAGGATTTAGCATTAACACTCAATGCAAAAAAGACGAAGATAAAGCGTAAAGATTTCATCTCTGCCTTTGATCTGTTTGAAATGCTCGAGAAATCACAAAATAATATTTTTGCAAAATTTGAAAAGACCATGCCTTCTTGGTTAGAAATGATTGATGTTAGTTTTCTTCCTTCAGAAATGAAAGAAGCCTATATCGCGTTGATTCGAGATCGTGCCAATCGCTTATCTAAAAATATAAACTAGGCTCCAGAACATTTAGAATAAGAAGTTCTAGAGTTTTTTAGTGAAACCAGAAATATGAACTTATTCTCCTCTGGCCTGAGCAAAAAGTTTGCTAAGTGGGCCAAAATCCTCCCGATTTTTATAGGGATGTGCATTCCGCTTATTTTTCATGATAGTGCTCTTTTTGTAAACAAGTAGCTGTACAAACAAGCTTAGATAAAGGTGTGACTCTAGGGCACATCTTTTCTTTTTCAGATTAGGTTATCAGTTATTTCCCGAATAATTCAGGCATATTCATTTACTTTGTGAGAGAATAGCTTTCGAATAGGATAAGAATTACGTTAGAATTATGAATCAATTTATTGAAAAAAAGATAGTAGCCTACCGAAGACATTTTCATACTCATCCCGAAACTGGTTGGTTGGAATACGCAACAGTAGCTTTTATAGCCGATGAGTTATCGACTTTAGGATTTGAAGTGAAAAGAGGAAAGGAAGTCATGAATGATTCCGGTTTGATGGGCTTGCCTTCGGAGCAGGAGAACCGAAAAGCCTTTGATAGAGCAGAACGCATTTATGGTTCTGAAAAAATGAAGCCCTTTGCAAATAATTGTACCGCTGTAGCCGGAATTATGGATTGTGGAGAAGGACCCTGTGTGGCGATACGTGTCGATATGGATGCTTTACCAATAAGGGAAACTGAGGATGAGGAACATTTCCCAAGGAATGAGGGATTTGCGTCTGTGAATTCTTGCATTATGCATGCTTGTGGACACGATGCACATTCGGCAATAGGCCTGGGGGTGGCTCATTATATTGCAAGGTATTCAGATCTAATAAAGGGTAAGGTGATTCTATTGTTTCAGCCTGCAGAGGAAGGAGTGCGTGGTGCTGCTGCAATCGTGAAATCTGGTTTTTTGAAAGATATTGATTATCTATTCGCGGCTCATTTATGGAGCAATATGCCTTTAGGTAAAATAGTTTGTTCGCAGAATGGAACTGCCGCAACCGATAAACTGGATGTGACTTTTATTGGGAAATCTGCTCATGCAGGCATCTGCCCTGAAAAAGGAAATAATGCTGTTTTGGCTGCTGCTAATTGTATTGTTGGCTTACACGATATCAATCTTGAAGGTGAAGGTTTGGCTCGTGTAAATGTAGGGAGGATTATAGGTGGAACAGCTCGCAATATTATTGCTGATCAGGCTAGCTTGGAGATGGAATTTAGGGCGAACAATCTCGAAAGAGAAAGTCAGCTTTTGAAAAAAGCAGAGGAAATTATTCAGGAGGCAGCTCATCAGCAAAATTGTAGCTTCAAAATACAAAAGATGGGCGAAGCTACCGGTGCTCATGGTGATAAAGATTTTGCAGAGAGGATAAAGCGCGAGGCAGAAAAGATCGGTTTATTCACCGATATTGTATTGTCTGATGAGGTGAACAGGGGGAGTGAGGATTTTACTTCAATGATGAACGCTGTTCAGAACAGTGGCGGAAAAGCCTGTTTTATAGGCATAGGTGCTTCCTTAAAAGAGAAGGATTTACAACACCATACACCCGAATTTGATATCGACGAAAGGGCTATGCTACCAACGGTAGAACTTTTTCTTAATCTAATAAAGAGCCTTTTGAATTAAATTTTGCATTATCGAAATGCGGTTCCGCTAATGATGCTTGCAATACTTCTTGGTTTTTATAAAAAAAAAGGACTGTTTATTACAAGATTTAGGTTTTAATTTAGATTTCTCCTATAAATTTTGCCAGATTATCTTGTCGATTAAGCTTAAATTTTTTGCGGATACGATGCCTCGCTATGTGTACACTAGGAAGTGAGATGTTAAGTAATTGGGCCATTTCTTTACCGTTAAAATTAAGCTTAATTAAAGCACAATGTTTTAAGTCGGTAGGGGAAAGTGAAGGGTAGCTATTCTTAAGTTTTTTATAAAACCCCGAATTTACTTTGGTAAAGCGTTCATTAAATTCATTCCATAGGTTTTTATTAAAGTCCTTGGTGGTATTTCTTATACCCCTATAAGAAGCTTCATCCAAGTGTTTTTCTAATTCGCATAAAAGATTATCTACAACCCTTTCTTTATCGATCAACTGCAAGGTATATGAAGTTATCTCCTTGTTTTTCACCTCCATTACCTCTTCATGTTTTTCCTTTTCAAGTTTAATCTTGAGTTCTGCTCTGTATTGGTTTTCTATCAAGCCCTTACGCTGATACCAGTTTTTAACCAACAATACGCTTATTGCTAATGCAAATAAAATCAAACCCAAAAACACCTTTAACCTAAAGTTTTGTTGTTGTCTTTCTTTTAGTAAATCTTGTTGGTGAGTAATTTCATCGTTTTTTTGTCGCATTACCTCCCTGTAACTATTTTTCACCTCTAATAATTCGCCATTGTTTCGTGCATTAAATAAATTATCGTCAATCTTTTTGGCTTCAGAAAGGTAGGAGTAAGCTTTTCCTTGCATATTTTTTTGAGCATATACTTTGGACAGTTCATGCAAAACCTCTGATTTAATGTCCGTATGCATATTACTTTCCTGCATCACCGCTAAACACTTTTTGTAATAAAATATGGCATCATTCCATAAACTTTGTTTTACTTTAAGTTGGCCCCAGAACGAATAGATCATAACCTCAAAGCGAATTTGCTTGTCTTCAAAATAGGGTGTGATCTTCCTCAGTATATTTTCAGCCTTTACCAACTCATTTTCATTGATAGCAATATATGCTCTCTCAGCAAGGATATAATAGGGGGCAATATCATATTTTTTCACCATTACCAGACAGGTATCCAAATAAGTGTTTGCTTGTTTGAAATTTTTTGATCTGCTGTAGCGCACAGCAATGCTGAAGTAATTACTGATTAATTCCCTCTCTTTTAGGATGGATCGCTTCTGAAGTTTTTTACGGAGGATTAAGGCCTGCTTCATGTGCTCCACAGCTTCTTCTTCTTTGTTAAATATTCCATATAACATGCCTAGCATATAATGGCATTCAGCCAAATGAATCGTATCCCGAGAGCTTTCTGCAAGTAATTGTGCCTCCCAGATATGGTCATAGGCTTTACTATAATTGCCAATATTTTTTTGAATATCAGCCATGCTTATTAAGCACAACACTTGAGCAGATGTGTCTTTTAAATTAACAGATTGAACCAGATGTTTTGAGGATAATTGGTATGCAGAATCAAGATCAGAATCTAAATATTTTAAATCTTGCAAGTAAAGTTTCCAATTGGAATTAATTTCATCAGATATAGTATCTGAAAAAACACTTTCGGCATAAAAAAACAATAAAAACAAAAGCAACAATAATTCTTTGGTTCTCATATTCTGAACATTACAACACAACAGTTAGCTTAATCCTTCTTAGAGCAAAATTAAAAAATAAAGCAACACATTAAGTTTTTGAAAGCATAAAAATAGGCCTTGCTAAGTTTTAACTAAGTTGTAAAAACAGTTTTCCCACTAAAATTTTTCAATTTTTGTAAAGGAAAACAATTGTAAAAGATATCGATCTTATGAAACGTCCATGCTAAAGCGATTTTGACACACAGGGAGATGATTATCTCAGCATGGTAAGTTCTCCCGATAAATACGGGACAGGCTATATGGCAAAAACATACAATTATAAACATATGAAATCAAAAAACGTATTATTAATCTCCTTCTTTATTCTTTGTCCTTTGCTAAAAGGATTTGCTCAGGCCTGGGGATACAATAATCATCGGATTGCAATTAGTTCTGATGGAAACAGTGCGCCTGATTATGCCTACAAATGGCCAATGGGTGACCCAGATGATTGGGGGGCAAATGCTGCGATCTTAGCTACTTTAGCTAAGTTGGAAATGCAGGATAAGCTGGTGCATTTTTCCTACAATAATTTTATTGATGCTCCTGCTGGTCCAGATAGTGAAAACCAAAATAAAATTAGTTGTGATGGTGCGATTATGCGTTGGCAGTTTGATGCATCTAAGTTTTTTGATGTTACCACACAATTGGAACAGGCTAAAACTCATTTAGCTCAAGAAATGCTTAAATCGACAGCTGAAGATCCTTTGTATTTTATACATGCAGGTTTGTCCGAATTTGTATATCAGGTAGTAGAAGAGGTTGTAAAAATGAATGGTCTTGAGGCTTTAAGTCATGTAAAATTGATTTCGCACAGTGGCTTTAACGAGAATGAAAAACGAAGGACCTGGCATCACACATGGAACGATATTCAGACACTTTGCGGTCATCGCATTCAATATTATAAAATTAAGGATCAGAATGCATGCAATCTACGTGATGTATTGTGGTGTTCTGGTCATGACTTCTCTCCCTGGCATTGGATGCAGGTTCATCAGGACAAAAGCATTCAGTGGTTATATACCCGCTTAAAAGCACATGAAATGGGAAAAGCGGATATATCGGATGTGGGCATGTTGTATTGGCTTTTGACAGGCGATGAAAATGGCAGTCCTGAAAAGTTCAAATCATTTCTTGGTAAGGGCATCCCTTATGCGAAACAAAATATAGCTATTGAAGCTGGCATCAGGCCTTCGGTAAAAGTATATGCAGTAAAACTAAATAAGGGAGAAGCTAGCCCTTTATTCGAAGTAGAAGATGATACCAAAGGCAAAAAAGTTGGATGGAGAAATCGCATTTACATTCAGCCGAATGTTACTTTCCAAACTATAGAAGGTATCGGTGGTGCATTTAACGAAATTGGCGGCGAGGCACTACTTTCTCTTCCCAAAAAAGAGCAAGAGGTTGTCATGAATAACCTATTTTCGAAAGACAAAGCAGGTTTCACGTTTTGCCGTACAGCTATCGGAGCAAGTGACTTCGGAATTGATGCATACAGTTATTCCATGACACCCAACGATTTTGACATGGAGCATTTCTCGATAGATCGTGATGAAAACTATCTATTGCCTTACATCAAAAGTGCTTTGGCTGTTAATCCATATTTAACACTGTTTGCATCACCATGGAGCCCTCCAGCTTGGATGAAAGAAAGTGGTAAAATGGTAGGTTTGCAAAAAGAAGGCAACCGCATGAAAAGTGATCCTAAAGTTCAAAAAGCTTATGCCCAATATTTGGTGAAATATGTGCAGGCTTATGCAAAAGCAGGTGTGAAGATTGACCGCATTTGTATTCAGAATGAAAACGATGCCGATACGAAATATCCAAGTTGTGTTTTTCCAGCCAAAGAAATGGTCGCTTTTGCCAACAAATATATGTCTCGAGCTTTCAAGAAAAACAAAATCAAAACAAAAATTTATGCAGGAACGTTTAGAGCTTCTGACCAAATGGATTTGATGGATTTTGTTCAATGCAAAAATAGGAATGGGATAGATGGTATCGGCATTCAATACACCGAAACAAAAATTATTAACGATGCACGAACTTTAGTTCCCAATATGAAAATCATACATACAGAAGGTGATTGTTATAATGGAAAAAACGCCGCAGAGGAAGCAGGAAACAGATTGAAAGAAGTAGCCAGTTACATCAACAGCGGAAGCACCAACTTTACCTACTGGAACATGATTTTGAACGAAACCACCAAAAGCGGTTGGGATTGGCCACAAAACTCATTGATCAACATAGACCTCAAAAATGGAACGGTACAATACAATCCCGATTACAATGCCATGTTCATCATCAGTAAGTTTATTCAGCCGGGAGATGTGCGTATCGCATCTGTAAACCGAAGCAATGCTCATCCGATTATTACCCTAAAATCACCTGATGGAACAATTAAGATTTTGGTGCAGAATACAGCTAAAACAGACGATGTGTTTGAGCTTGTAATTGGCGAAAAGTCGATAAAAGTAAATGTTCCTGCTCAGGCGATAGCTGCAGTTATCCTTAAGTGATTAAATAGCAATGAAAAAGAGCTTTTCAATTATTTACACAATTGAATCTTTACATTAAAGTGTTGGTATGCTTCATTCTAGACTTGCGTGGAAGTCCAGAATTACAACAAAAAAAAATGTCACCTTATAAATTAAAATTATGATACAGAAAAGAATCATACAAAGTTTGTTTGTCGTATTGATCAGTATTTCGGGCATTAATGCTCAAACCTGGAAAGATCCCAATGCGAAGCTCGACGAACGTGTTGATGATTTGTTGTCGAAATTGACACTAGAAGAGAAAATCAACTATTGTGGATCAAGAATCCCTGAAGTGAAGCGATTGGGTATTCCATCTTTTGAATGGTATGGTGAGGCACTTCACGGAATTATTGGTTGGAACTGTACCCAGTTTCCTCAAAATATTGCCATGGGAAGTACTTGGAATCCTGACTTAATGTATGATGTAGCTACTGCTGTATCAAATGAAGCACGGGCACTAAAGAATATGGGGTCAAAAGAAGTGATGATGTTTTCTCCTACCGTAAATATGGCGCGCGATCCTCGTTGGGGACGTAATGGAGAATGTTACAGCGAAGACCCTTTTCTAATGTCGGAAATGGCACGTATGTACATTCGGGGTATGCAGGGCAATGACCCCAAATACACCAAAACAGTAACTACCGTAAAGCATTATGTAGCTAATAATGTGGATAAAGGAAGAGAGTATATCCATTCTAATATCAATAAAAAAGACTTGTATGAATACTATTTTCCAGCCTATAAAACCTGTATTGTAGATGAGGAAGCTACAGGGATTATGACCGCATTAAACGGCTTAAACGGCGTACCCTGTTCGGCTCACAATTGGGCTGTAAATGGTGTGTTGCGCAAGGAATGGGGATTTGAAGGTTATGTAATTGCCGATTGGGCTGCTGTTCAGGGAATTGAAAAAAACATGAAGTATGCAAAAAGTCAGCCCGAGGCCGCTGCAATGGCTATAAAAGCTGGGGTTGATCAAGAGTGTTTTAGAAACGACAAGCGACAAGCACCAATGGTAATTGCCCTAAAACCAGCTATAGAACAAGGCTTAATTTCTGAAGCGGACTTGGATGTATCGGTGCGCAGATTACTTCGTTTGCGCTTTATGACTGGCGATTTTGATGATCCAACACTCAATCCTTACTCAAAAATTCCTGCAAGTGTAATGGAATGCGATGCGCACAAAAAACTGGCGCTTAAAGCTGCCGAACAAGCCATTGTACTGTTGAAGAACGATAATGTTCTTCCCCTAAAAAAGAATACGAAGAGCCTTGCTGTTATTGGACCTTTTGCCAATAGATGCTGGATGGGGATTTATTCAGGTTTTCCAAAAAGTCAAATTAGTCCGCTTGATGGATTAAAGAAAGCGACTTCTGCAAAAGTGAGCTACGCCGAAGGTTGTGATGTGCTTACTGATGTTGATGACGACAAAAAAATTGCTGAAGCGGTAGAATTGGCTAAAAAATCGGAGCAGGTAATATTGGTGGTTGGAAACGAAGAAACAACTTCAACCGAAAATGTTGACCGTAACTCATTAAAACTCCCTGGCAACCAGCACAAGCTGATAAAAGCTGTTCAGGCCGTAAACAAAAATATCATATTAGTGCTTGTACCTAGTGGACCCACAGCCGTAACATGGGAACAGGAAAACATTCCTGGTATTGTTTGTATGTGGCCAAATGGTCAGGAACAAGGAACGGCATTGGCCAATGTTTTGTTTGGTGATGTGAACCCCAGTGGTAAACTGAACTCAACATGGTTTAAGTCGGATAGCGACTTGCCCGATTTCAACGATTACAACATCCAAACCGGACGTACTTATATGTATTTTAAAGGCAAGCCTCTGTATCCTTTCGGTTATGGTTTGAGTTACACCAATTTCAAGATTGACAATGTAAAGCTTAGCAGTAAAAAAGTAAATGCTCTGGGAGATGTTGTGGTTTCTGCAAATATAACGAATGCAGGTAGCATGGACGGAGATGAGGTTGTTCAAGTGTATATCCGCGATGTTAAATCAACGCAAAAAGTACCAATGAAAGCTCTAAAAGGTTTCAAACGTATTAGTGTAGCTGCCGGACAAACAAAATCAGCTGAATTTAAACTTCCTTACGAAGCTTTTGCACACTACGATACCATTCAGAATAGATTTGTAGTGGAAGCTGGTGCCTTCGAAATAATGGTGGGTAACTCAAGTGAAAGTATTGCCGAAGTGAAAACGGTAAAGGTGGAAGGCGGAGATGTTCCAGCAATAAAAGTAGGACAAAAAAGCGGTTACTTTAATGCTAACGACGAAAACAGAACCCAAAGCTGGGATTGTTTGTACTCAGATAAATCGGCGATGAGCTCATCAGTAAAAGATAAAGACGACGGTAATGAATGGGTTGAGTACGAAATAACATTTGTAGATCCAGGATTTTATGTAAATGCGTGGGAAGCAGAATTAACCTTTGAGTCAGCTACCAAAGAAGCAATCATAGAAACGTCGATGGCTGGTGCTATGATTGGTTCCTACACCATCATGAATAAGCAATTGAAACTTCCTATCAGAATTCCAATTCCACCAGAATATGGAAAACCAGTACGATTAAAGATTAAAACCATGCATGGAGTAGTTAAACATCAATCAATAAAAATAATTCCTCCTGATGGTAAAGTACCTTTTGTGATTTCTGAAATTATTAAAAAATCAAAGAACGATTAATAAAGGTAAAAGAATGAGTTTATTCCTGTTTATTTTAGAGTGCCCTATAATTTTAAGAAAATAGCGTCTTCTTATTCAAAAATTGTATTCTTATTTTGAATAAGAAAATGAAGGATGAATTTATAAAAGTGGCGGTGCAAACTTGGTGTTGTGCTGCCATTTTTGATTTTACCCTATAAAGTCTCAATCTCATAATTTAGAATACGCATATAAGTATTTCTATTTACTTGATGTTTTTAATGATTGCTTACGCTTTTTGGTATCTATTAGATATCTACTTTTGATTGTAAATGGAAGGAGGTTGATGTAAAAAGCACCTTTAAGTCAGTGACTTAAAGGTGCTTTTTGTGTTGGGTGGAGCTGCAGGGAGTTTTTTATTTTCACTAAATCAACTGATAATCAGCATGTTGGATGGGAGTGAAAAGTGAAGGTCACCTTTTGGAAAACTCGAGTTTTGGAAGTGATTGTAGATCGGTTCGGGACGAGAGTTGTGGAGCCTAACGTCTTGTTTTAGGCGAGATTTGACGTATTGATAATGAGATTATTAAGACTAGTTTTTGCTTATTGTGTGGATGGGAAATCTGGAATGTATATTCTTAAAATAGATTTGATTTTTATAAATTAGACTTCCTAAGGGGGGATTCTCTATGAAAATGATGTGAAGAAAATCTATATTCGAGAGAGATCGTCATTAAAAACAGAGTCGTATGTAAACATAAAAAATAAATATCTCCCCCCAAATAATTCAAAATTTGCTCTTTGGCAGTATTGGTAGCAGTATCAGATGTGATATTGCTACTGATACCGCTAGTGATACAGCATGTGATACACTTTTAAATAAACATTACAAACTTATATAAACATTTTTAAGAAGAAATATAAAAAGAGATTTGCAAAATTTTAAACGACCTGTGTTAAGTAAACATAAAATTATTTGGAGTTTTTAATTTTTTCTTGGAAAAGAACGTTCACATTTTTTGATAAAAGTTTTGGCTGCCTGTCACAATTCTAATTTTGGCTTTTGACCACATATGCACATTGAAAATTTGTTTTTGAAGTTTACCCCTGTGTACGAGCCTCTTTGGTTTAATTTTATTAGTGATATCTCCTGCATTTGTCTTAGTATCCGAAACTTGATCTCATCCCTTTTTTAAAGAAGCTCTTAACACCCCACAACAAGAGTATCCTTTCACTTCGTTACAGTTCTTCACTTGTTTTTAGCCAAGCGATCATTGAAAATTAGAAACAGGAAATTTGAATAAGAATTGTGGCTAATAATTTTCAAAAATTTAATAGGAATTCACCTGACGCGCGGCCCAAAATCAAAAACATCTTGATTTTGATGCTAATTGATGCTAAATGCGTCAATTTGAGTATTGATAAAGTGGAAGAAAATTAGGAAATTAATATATGTGTGAAACCAGAAGTAATTTGAATTTCTGAATCTCTTTTTAACCAATTTGAAAAATGGTGTAAAACCGAATCGAATTGTAAGATACAGACCTTACTACATGCGTTAGCAAAGTTGGAATCGGCCATGGATTGACAAAAGCGTTCGGCATAAACGCACTCAATCATTTCAAAGCGTTTTTTTTCCTTACGCACAGGCCAGGCAGCAAAGAGCTTTGTATTGATTGCATTCTGCAAAATACAAAGCCCATTGCCAAGCCTGCTTAAAACACATTGAAATGATTTTCACAGCCGGCGCACAGGCCATTTATTCCGTTTCCTTTTGGCCATTCATGACCTGAAATTTAAAAGGGATGCTTACGCAAGTATGAAGGCCTCCTTGTATGAAAAAAAGATGAAAATAAAATGGTTGATTTACAAGTTAAGTTATCACTTTGAAGATGTAGTAAGCAAGTTTATGTTTTGGTGCGACCAAAACCTTAATTACATCCCGTTGGTCTCAAATTTAAAGCTTAATTCAATGGCAAATTTCAATAAAGGAGGACGTCCCAGAAAAAGTACTGCTCAGAAAAAACGGTATAAAGTAGATGTTAAAATGGCTACCGAAGAGTACTACGTCCTAAAATCAAAAGCCCAAAAAGCAAACCTGACCATCAGTGAGTACATGAGACAGTGTATTGCCGTTAGTTCGGTAAGGGAGAGAATCACTCCCGAAGTTCAAATTTATATCCGGAAATTGTGTGGCATGGCCAATAATTTGAATCAGATTGCCAGAAAAGCAAATGCACAAGGATACACAAATGTACGTAAGGAATACATTCACCTGGCTGATCAAATTGATCAGTTGATAGATCGCTTGTGAAATGATAGCAAAGATTGTGAAAGGGCAGGATTTTAGGGGTGTTGTGAATTATATTTTCGACCGCAAAAAGGGGACGGAATTGTTGGCCAGTGATGGTTTGCGGACCAAAAATAAGGAGACGATTATTCAAAGTTTTGTTGGACAAGCAGAATTGAATCCAAGACTTGGTAAATCGGTGTATCATATCTCTCTTTCGTTCTCGGCAAAAGACAAGGAACTTTTATCGAATGAATTGATGGCAGAGGTAGCCAAAGAATACTTGGGGAAAATGAATATCTGTGAAACACAGTTTTTGGTTGCCCGTCATTTTGATAAGGAACATCCACACCTGCACATGATCATCAACAGGGTGGATTATCATGGGAAAACCATATCGGATCGGAATGACAGACACAGAAGTGAAAAAATCTGTAAGGAGATTACACGAAAGTATGGTTTCTATTTTGCCAAAGGGAAGGAGCAGGTTAAAGTGGAGCGACTTCACGAACCCGATAAGACCAAATATGAAATCTACAATGCTTTGAAAAAATACATCCCTGAAAGCGGCGATTGGGCTGAATTAGCTATGAATTTGAAAGAGCAGGGCATCAGCATCGATTTTAAAACAAAAGGAACAACGACGGAGGTTCAAGGGGTTCGATTTATAAAAAATGGTTTGAGTTTTAATGGTTCGAAAATAGACCGGCAGTTCAGTTTTTCGAAGATTGATGCTCGATTAAAACAAAATGTACAGGAGCAAATATTTTCAGCTCGAAAAGGAGATAGTCTATCTACAGGATTCCTTCGGGAATTGCTTGTGCAATCTCAAAAGCAAAATTATAAGGATGAATTGCATTCCAAACGGAAACAAATACCGCGAAAAAAATCTAAGAATAAAGGTCTAAGACGGTCATGAAAATTAGAAAGGATATGAAAAAGGATGATTTTGTACCAGCAATGTTCGAGGAAATTAAAGAAACAATGGCGGCTATCAATAAAAAGCTGCAACAAGAAAAGCCAAACGAAAAAGAGCCTCAAAAAGTGATATCCAGACAGCTACTGGAATTTATTTATCAGTCAATTCATAAATCTGTTCGTGAGAATATCTCCGTTTCGGAGCAGTCTACAAGAAAACAGCTAAACCAATTGATTCAAGACACGAAGGATATGGAACAAAGAATTACCGAAATGACCGGACAGTATAAAAAGCGCAGGTTGATATTTCGTAAGCTGGTGGTTTGGCAATCGGTTGCTGCAGTTTTGTTTCTGGTGGGTTTTGGACTATGTGTAAATAATCGTCAGTTGAGGGAAAATGATTTGAAATTTAAATTTATTCAGGCTCAAGGAGGGATTAATTCTAATGGGCTTTCTTACTTAGATACAGTTTTTCATGTGAACAAGAATGAACTGGTAATTGAAAAGATAAAGGAGAAGGTTGAGGCAGGAGAAAAGGATTCATTAAAAAAGTAGGGATAAATTTATTGTCGAATGCCTAAAAAAGAAGAAGCTATTGTACTATTACGATTACAGGATGTTGTGTTTGAGAGGTTATTGGAAAAAGACAGGCATAATTAATGTGTTTTATTTCAATTCCAGTATGGTGTGATTAAGAGAGTATATGATGCAACTAGTGCGAAGCAGGTTAGTTATTCACTTTCATTCTTAAAAGTTAAGCCTGGTTTATTTGATGTTCTATAGGATATTGAAAAGGAAGGATAACTTTTAAATAACAAATGATGCGATTTTTATAATCTGATCTTTCAATCAGATACAATAGATATTAAAGATGTAGATTAAATGACGTCCATGGAAATTGTTCATCCATTTTTGAGATATTTAAAATTTGATGGTAATATTGATAAGAAAGAAATGGAAATCTTTATTTTGATATGTGCTGCGGCAGAAATACCTTTACCTAAAGGTGCCTAAGTTTTGAATTTTTATTTTGTTGTTAGTGAAAATAAGGATGAAACGATTCCCCCTTTCCTAATCAATATTTAATCTACTAGTGTTTGGTTACGGGTAGATTTTATTTTAAATACCCTTTAATGTTCAGATTTACAATATTTTGGTTCGTGTGATGAGTTGGTTTAAATTCAATTATTTAGTTTAGTAACTAAACTTGGCAGGGTTGACACTCATAGTTGATCTTCATTTTTACTACATTGCATACCATAATATTATGATGGTCATCATAATGTTTTACTAAAAAACCTCACAGTAAACAATGTGAGATGTTCTCATATATTTATATAGAAAATGTAGATTAATTGGATCATCTCACCTTCAACCTTTTCTCTAGGGATTATAAGTAGAGAAGGTCATCAATAGGATTACGTTAATTTATTGAATAGGCTGGTATGAAAAAGACTAAGTATTTACAAATTTTCAATTATTTACTCGAATTTTCTAAGATTCGTACTAAGCCAGTCAGAGATATTGATTTACAAGTAAATCAATATCCTGAAAAAGTTTGGTTAAATGATATTCCTGTTTCTAAATATTTTCAAAATATAATAAATGGTGATTTTGAACAGGACGAAGAATGCTGGCTAAAAATAGGGAAGCCAAAAGAGCCAAACGAGCCCATTTTTGAAGAACTGCCGCAAGACTTAAAAGTATGGCTTACTCCAGATTCCTGGTTGAATGAAGCAACTGGACCAGAATTGGAAGATGAAATAACTGAAGAGGGAGTAGTAAAAATACTTACAGATTTTCCGGGACTTTATAAATTGTGTGAGAAGTATCGAAATGAACAATGGATTGAAGATTTTCTTGCATTCAGAACAAAAATGTCCATTTACGATGAAGAGTATACAGAATACAAATCGTTAGAAAAGGTTTATAAGCAATTTTTCAAGATTTATAATAAAGTTCAACAATTTGGAGAGGAATATGAATTAGTTCTTGGTGTTGGTTTACTTGGGGTAAAAGGTGATTTTAATCGATCTAAATTATTTCGTCATGTATTAACCCAAAAAGTTGATATTGCATTCAATCATGATGGAAGCGATTCAAGTATCCAAGTAGCTCCTAATATTGGATCATCGTTTCAATTTGAAACTGATTTCTTGATAGATCAATCAGATAGTTTTGATGTAGACAGTGTTGTTAGTGCTGAAAAAATTGCAAGTGAATATTTAGAAAAGAGCGAAGTAACATATATTCTGAATGATGAATCAATAAATAGTGCTTTGTCTCAATTTGCGGATCGTTTCCATGTTTCCGGTAGTTTTAATAGCAATAAAGAAAAAACAAAATTATTAACAGATAGGCCTGTTGTTCAATTTGCGCCAGCTTTATTATTTCGTAAGAGAAATACAAGAAGTTTCACTTCTTTTTATGAAGAAATTCTTAAGAATTTGGAAGAAGGGGATGATGATGCAGATATTCCATTAATAAATGATTTTATTGGAGTTGAAGAGGAAGTACTTGAAGTTGATGAATCGGGACAGGAGGCAATTCAGACTTCTTTTGATCAAAGTGATACAATTTACTTTCCCAAAGAGTCCAATGAGGAACAATTTAAAATCATTGAAAAGGCAAGAGCAGGAAGCAAAGTTTTAGTTCAAGGACCTCCTGGAACAGGTAAGTCACATACGATAGCAAACTTAATATGTCATTTACTTGCCAATGGGAAGAAAGTCTTAATTACAGCCTATACAAAAAGAGCTCTTGAAGTTTTAAAGGATAAACTACCTGAACAGTTTAGATCTTTAACAGTTAATTTATTGAGTAGCGATTCTTCATCTCACATGGAGTTGCAAGAAAGTGTAAATGCAATAAATGAAGAGATGGCATCCGCCGTAATAGGGGATTATGAAGGCGATATTAAAAGATTAAAAAGCGAACTGAATGATATTCGGGAGAAAATCAGTTCAATAACATCGGAGTTTTTAAAAGTAAAAGAAAAGAATACTCGTTCAATTGATATAAATTCCAATTATCAAGGAACTCTTACTCAAATTGCGGAAAAAATACATAATGAATCTAATAAATTTGATTGGTATCAAGATAATTTCATTGAAGTTGAAAATAATGATATTAACGCAGAGTTGAAGACTTTTGTTGAGTTGACTAGCAAATATAAAGATGTTGAGGTATCTGTATTTAATTATCAATTTCCTAAGCTAGAAATTTTTCCTGAGCCTAACAGACTTACTCAGTATAAGAGTGATTTACAAATTTTATCTGAGCGATTTAGTTTCAATGAAAATTATCCTATTTATAATATTTTGGAATACGAAAGACTCAATTCTGAGTTAGAAAGTTTATCGGATTTTTATGAGCAGGGAAATGAAATAAAACTTGATTTTAAGGAGGAATTAATTTTAGATCTTAGTCATGGAAAGGGTAAGGATTGGAGACAAAAATTAATTGATTCTGTAAAATTGGTTGAACAATTAAATGCATTCGATTTAAAGAATATTGATAGAGATATCGAGATAGCATACAATTGTTCATTTAGTTCAAAACAGTTGCGCAATGATGCGCAGATACTATTAAATTTTATCAATAGTGGGAAATCTCTTTCGGGTTCATGGTTTAAGTTTAAAAAACCATTATTACCAGTAGATATTAAAGAGAGGTTATATTTTATAGAAGCTGTCAGGTGTAATGGGAGTGCATGCGACACGAAGGAGGAATTAGAAAGTGTTATTGTTGATCTTAATATTCAGCAAGTAATTGCTGAACTAGTTGATTTATGGGGTATTTCTGAAAAGTTGTCAAATTCTTACTCTCGTCAGATGTTATTTTTTGATGAGCTGAATAAAGGAGTGTTGAATTTTATGAAGTTGTTTGATGCTTCAGAACTTGTAAGAAAAAAAACAATCTTATTAATTGATGCTAAAATAAAACCATTTGATTTGATTGCTTTGAAAGAGCTAGGTAAAGCAATAGATTATAATTTCTTGGTTCACAATAAGAATCGTTTCGAAAAAACTTTTGCAGAATGTAAAGAAGTAGTTGGTAAGGATGAAATACACCCTCTTATCCTTGAGATGTTTGAAGGTATCAAGGAGTTGAATGTTGTTAGTTATGAAGATAATTTGTTTCGGTATAAGGAAGAACTGAATGATTACAATAATTATCAGGATTATTTAGCTCAAGGGGAATTGCTCCGAGAAGAGATTCCTCTGCTTATTGAGCAATTTTTAAAAGGAGAATTATCAGAAATAGAATTAGAAAGTTTTACTGAAGCACTTTTGCATAAAAATGCTAAAAAGGAAGTGGAAAAATTGCTTGATGGTGATTATGAAAGACAATTAATTCAATTGTTATCTGATTGTAATGATAAAGAGAAGGAACTAATAGCTCAACTTTCTTCAACCTTGGCTTGGTATCATTTAATATGCAGATTAAAATCGAATGGAAAACTTAGGCAGCATCTTGAAGCTTGGGTTATGGCTGTTAAACAAATTACAGGAGACGGACGGGGTAAAAAATCTACAAAATTTAAAAAAATAGCACAAAGGGAAATGGAAAACTGCAAAGATTCCATTCCTTGTTGGATAATGCCACTTTATAAAGTTGCTGAAACCATACGTCCTCAGAAGGATATGTTTGACTATGTAATTGTTGATGAGGCAAGTCAACTGGGAGCTGATGCTACATTTTTACTGTATCTAGCAAAAAAAATAATTATTGTTGGAGATGATAAACAAACTTCACCAGAATATGTTGGGGTAGATTCAAATATTGTAGTTCCATTAATTAAAAAACATTTAAGTGACTTTCAGTTTGGTGAATATTTAGGAATTGAATTTAGCTTTTTTGATCAGGCAAAGCTTTTCTGTAATGGAAACATGATTGTTCTCCGGGAGCATTTTAGATGTATGCCCGAAATTATTGAGTTTAGTAATAAACATTTTTACGCTCCGGAAGGGAATTCATTATATCCTCTCAAACAGTATTCTGAAGATCGCCTAACACCATTAGTTGCCAAATTCTGTGAAAATGGATATGTTGAAAATAAGGGCGCGAGAATTGTAAATGTTCCCGAAGCAATTAAAATCGTAGAGTTAATTAGTGATTTGGTCGTTGATCCAAAATACATCAATAAAACGATAGGAATAATTACTTTGCAAGGTACACAGCAAGCACAAATCATTGAGAATCATCTTTTACAGGCAATTGGTGAGACGGAGTTTTATCAAAGAAAAATAATTTGTGGTAATTCTGCTTCTTTCCAGGGGGATGAGAGAGATGTTATTATTTTGAGTTTAGTGACAGCGCAAAAACATAATCGATCAGCACTAGTTAAGCCACAAGATAAAAGACGTTTTAATGTTGCTATGAGTAGGGCTATAGAACAAGTCTTTTTATTTCACTCAGTTCAATTAGAGGATTTATCCAATACGAATGATTTACGCTATAAATTACTTTTCTATTTTAAAAACTATAAAGTAACACAACCAATCTTAAGCTTACCAATTCAAAGAAAGCCAGGAACCCAACCTCCTCCATTTGATAGTTGGTTTGAGGTGGATGTTTATAATGATATAGTTCGTAAAGGATTTCAAGTTATACCACAATATAAAGTAGCTGGAGGAAGATTTAGAATAGATTTGGTTGCCTTAAGGCGGGATGGAACTAAACTTGCTATAGAATGTGATGGAGATAAGTGGCATGGTCCTGAACAGTATCAAAATGATATGATGCGTCAGAATGTATTGGAGAGATGTAATTGGCAATTCTTTAGGGTTAGGGGGAGTGAGTATTATCTTTCTAAAGAAGAGTCATTGCGACCATTATGGAAGTTGCTTGAACCAAAAGATAAAGATGTAGTAGATATAGAATGTGAAGATATAAAAAACGAATTTTCAAATAGAAAGAACGAGGTTGATGTCGATTCTGAAATTAATATGGATAATTGGGGAATCAATAAACCAAATTTAGATTCAAGGGAAACACCAGATCTTTTTAATTGCCAGAATGGATTTTCTGTAAAACCAGATTATAAGCTTGAAACAATTAAATTTAGTGAACACTTCAAGCTTAACACAGTTTGTGATGTTTTAATATTTACATCAAAATCTAATGTTTACAAGCTTCAAAATGAAAGGATCATTAGCAATGAGCAAATACTTTCAAAGGTGGAATTTGAAGAAGGGGAAGATCCAATTTTCGTTACAGCTACAGAGGAATATGTTGGATATTTATTGCTTGCGTTTGAGAATGGAAAAATGGCTAAAGTTTCTATGTCTGGTTATAAAACACAAACAAATAGGAAACGTTTAAAGAATGCATTCAGCGATTCAAGTAAGTTACTTTATATAGATCATATTAATGCAGATATTGATTTAATTGCAATTGCATCCAATGATAAAATTCTTCTATTTAATACTGCCGATATAAATTCGGTTAAAAACACCAGCTCAAATGGAGTGCAAGTATTAAGATTAAAAAGCACTAGTTTTTTAAAAGAAATTCGAACGAGTAGTTTGGTTGATTTTACCGATTTGGAATACTATCGAAAAAATATTCCAGCAACTGGATACTATATAGTTCCAGGTGATGCAATAAATAAAGAATGATAGATAATCTGTTGCATGAAAATAACTCGTAATGAATTTTTTTAAACATTTAATTAATCGGATAAAACCTTTTTTTTCAAAGAAAGAATCAAAAATTGATTCTGAAGTGAGAGAAGAAAAGGCAATAATAAAGAATCCTGATATTGGACTAAATAGAGGGAAAAGCACTTCTGAAAATGATGTTTTGGGAGTGTCAGATGTTATTAATGAAATCGATTTTAATAATGAAGGTGAAATAAATCAACCAACACTGAAAGCTCTTAATCGAATTCTGAAATTTAATACAAATCAGTTATTTCGAATTCTTAGCACGGTTACGCAGTTTCAACTTAATAAGCAGTCAACCTTATATAATAATAGGAAACAAATTAATATAGAGGAACTTAATGGTTCTCCCTGCATTCTTATTGCAGATGAGTTTCATAAAGGGATTGATAGAATAAAACTTCCTGAGGCAAATACTTTAGATTTTCTTAATAACAATCGTGAATTTCGAAGAATTCAGGAAATAGCTTATGATGAAGAAAAAAAGCATTCTGCAGTAAGACTCAAAATCTTTTTATCCTCAGGAATGCTTGCAACAGAAGACAGAAGGATTGAAGAACAAAAGGAAGAGGAGAGATTAAGGCAAGAGAAAATATTGAATGAAAAGGTTGATGGCTTATTGTCCAAAGCAAGAGAATTTGCTTCCAATAAAGATTATAAAAGTGCTCTTTACAAAATTAGTGAAGCTAGAACATTAATAACTTCTCGAGAGGGGGATTGTGATTTGTTGTTTCAAAAAATTAATGGTGAGAAAAGTTATTGGGAAAAGAAGCAAAGAAAATTCACCATGCATTTTAATATGGGAGATGATCATCTGGCTCGTGAAGAGTGGGACGATGCTATTGAATGTTTTCAATCTGCAAAAAAATATTGCTCAGTGCCAAATGTTATTAAGGATAGGATAAAGACGTGCAGAGTTAATAAAGAAGAACAACAACGAAAAGTTAAAGAGGAAGAGGAAAAAAGAAGACAAGAAGCCCTTCGAAAAGAATTGATTAAAAGACAAGAAGAGAGAAGACTTCAGCTTATTCAGGAACAGAAAGAACTGTATGCGGCAGAGCAAAGACGAAAAGAACAACAACTTATAGAGGAAGCTAAAAAATACAAATCAGAGAAAGAGGAAATACTTCAATCCTTAAAACAAAAAGGATTTTATCAACTTTATCATTTCACCGACAGTAGAAATATACCAATGATTAAAGCACATGGAGGACTTTATTCATGGAAGGCTTGTGAAGAATTAAAAATTAATATCCCCAACCCGGGAGGTGGATCACTTTCCCGAAAATTAGATAGAAAATATGGACTTGAAGATTATGTGCGATTTTCTTTTCATAAGGAAAATCCAATGCTGTTTATAGCTCATCAGGATGGAAGAATCATTAAAGAAGAATGGCTAAATGTAGATCTTGAAGTTGCAACTTTAAGAGAGACCAAATATTCAGACATGAATGCAACTAAAACAGGACATCAAGTTGGAGATAATCTTAAATTTCTAGAGAATAATATCCGTTTTAATTTATTGAAGAAGAGGAAGCTTTATGAAATAGAAGAATCACAAAAACCATATTATCAGGCAGAAGTAATGGTAAAACGTCACGTTCCTTTAAAATACATTAAGAATTTATAAATAAGAAGAAAATGGGAAACAACCTTGAAGTGGTAATATTAATTGCAATAATATTATTACAACTTTACGCATTGTATGAAGTCATTAAAAGGAGTCATAGTTTAAAATATCTTTTTCCTAGTGTGTCCAATTTGAAAATTGTTAATAGACTAGTTTCATTAGAAAATACAGCTGATATTGATATAGAAAAAATTGTAAAGGATGGAAGTGAGTTTTCTGCTAATACAGTTAAAATCGATTTAATTTCTTATGCCGGAGCGACAAAGTGTTCAATCGGATTTCAAAAAATTTTAAACTCAACAAATCTTTATTTGTTAAAAAATAAAGGGAATGCGGCTGATTTTAGAATTCTAAAAGAAGTTGCAGAAAATGAGATAGAAAAAGCAGACTCAGGAATTCAGACAATCTTAAATGTTCCTCTTTATTTGGGACTGGCAGGTACTTTTACAGGGATCATAATTGGAGTTTTGGGAATTGGGTTTGAAGAGGTGCAAGCCTTAAATGGCACTGATACGATGCTGATGGTAAGTACCGAAGGAATCAAACAATTACTATCTAATGTGGGAGTTGCTATGGGAACAAGTGCTTTGGGACTTGTTTTGACATTAGTTAATAATATAATTCTATACAGAAAAGCCACAATTAAAAATGAAGATGGTCGAACCAGTTATTTTGAATTTCTTCAACGTGAATTGCTCCCGTTGTTATCAAGGGACATGGCGGATAGTTTAAATACATTAAAATCAAGTTTAGATGTTTTTAATATAAAGTTCAGCGCGAATTTAGACGGCTATCGCGATAACCTGGGTTTAATAAATGATAATTTAGGCAAACAAAAACAGTTTTTAGATGCGGTTCAAGAGGTTGGATTAGTACAGTTATCGAATGCTATTGTGAGCACATTCGAGAAAGTTAATTCTGCGAGTAATGACTTTGATAGTTTTAGAGGGTATCAGGAAAGTTTAAATACCGTTGTTGCATCATCTGTTGGTTTATTAGACAATTACAACAAAACAATTGGGGAATTTGAAGAGTTTAATCACAATTTGAACCTTGTATCTTCTCATATCAATGAATCTTCAGAATTTTACAATCAATTTAAAAAATTCCTTGAATCTCACTTTTCTGAAGTTGAGGTGAGAAGAGATGTATTTACAAATAGTCTTGAGATGATTGATGGGGCTTTTGCTAAAAAGATTGAAGAGTTTTCAAAGCACTCCATGGATGAATTTGGAAATTACAACAAATATTGGCGTGAGTCAGTTGATATATTGAACAAGGATATTGTGGATGTCTATTCGAGACTTAAAACCTTTCTAGAAGCTGAAACACAAGGAATAAAGCAGTACGTTTCACTGGAGCAAGAAAATTTGTCTATCATTCTTCAGGAAAACAAACAATTTTTTAAAGATTTTAGATATGTTGAGCAAATTTTTCAGTTAATGAAGTCTTCCTCAAAAGAGAATGTTGATTATCATGATGATGTCAGAGAGGAATTGAGAAGAATATCGACAATGTTGGGAGGCGAAGCCGGTTTAGCTGAAGTAAACACAAATTTAGTTGAAATAAGAAAGTCTCTTGAGAGATTGAGTGTTACAGTATTACAATAATTAAGAAGAGACAATGGCAAAGAAAAAAGAAGACTCTTTTTGGGTGAGTTATTCAGACATGATGACAAGCCTGTTTTTTGTAATGTTGGTTTTATTCGTGTTGGTATTCTCATACATGCGCTACCAGCATCAGCAATTACAAATTCAATTAGAAGAGTACAAAAAAATTGAAGAACTCAAAAAAGCACTTCATAATCTGGAAGGAGAATATTTTAGATACGACAAAGAAAATAAGAGACATGAATTGATTGTCCCAATCAAATTTAGTTCAGGAAATCCTGAGATACCTAATGATCCTGAACTTAGAGCAAATTTATTGCAAGCAGGACGTCACTTAAAATCGGTACTTCAAAGTGTTAAAATAGAAGATGATGTTAAATATTTACTGATCATTGAAGGAATGGCTGCCAGATATTTACCATATTCAGATAAAAGGAATCATGATTTGGGAAATATCGATGAAACCTATGCATTAAGTTATAACCGTGCAAAATCCTTATTCTACTTCTGGAAAAAGAATGGTATTACTTTCGATGAAGATATCGTAGAGATTCAATTAGCTGGTAGCGGATGGTTTGGTACTGGGAGATTTATGAATAGTGATGAAGGCAAAAATAAACGATTTTTAATTCAAATCATCCCAAAAATTGGTGAAATAGAAAGACATTAACATGCTTGATTTAAAAGACAGATACGAAGCAAGTATACTTCTTAGTGCAATTGGTGATGCACTGGGTTGGATGACTGAATTCGTGAGAACTCCACAAGATCTGGAGACAAGGTTCAATACAAATCGGATAGATAAATATTATCAATGGAACAAACCTGTTGGTGGTCGTTTCCATGGATACATTGATAAAGTAAATGCAGGTGATTATTCTGACGACACACAACTATTGCTGGCAGTAGCTAGAAGTATTACAAAACAGGGTAATGTAGATCAGAATCAGTTCGCAAAAATTGAATTTCCTCAATGGTTACTCTATGCAAGAGGTGCAGGAAGAACAATCAAGAATGCGGCTAGAAAGATTCAACGTAAATCCGCTGATTGGAACAACAATTTCTTCTCTTTTAAAATTAAAGAACAACTTGTTGACTATCGGGAATGTGGTGCCAATGGTGCAGCAATGAGAATTCTGCCGATCGTTTTGGCCAACCATTCGAACTGGGATAAAATTAAGAAAGAGGTTTTTGCAAATAGTATTATATCGCACGGACATCCAAGAGCTATTCTTGGGGCACTCTTGTACGCGTATTTAATCGACCAATTTTTAGGTGTAGATAAGACAGCGTTTAGCCCAAAGGAATTCATAGTTGGATTAGGAAAGGAGTTTGAAAAGAATTTCATACTTGATTTCATGGAACAGGATGAGTTTAAATCCTGGCTCAATAAATGGAATGAAAATCAGGATAAGGAATTTAAAACTGTTTATCAAGAGGTGCTTAAAGAGACACTTGTTTATTTAAGAATTCTCTACAAAGGGTTGGAAAATGACGATGTTCCACTAGATGTTTTGAAAAAGTTGGGTTGTTTAGCTCCCCAGACAAAAGGTTCGGGAACTTCAACTGTTTTGGGTGGTTTGTATTTATCCCTGCGTTTCTTTTCTAAACCGACAGATGGAATATTAGAAGCCGTAAATACAATTGGATCGGATACGGATAGTGTTGCTGCTTTTACTGGAGGTTTACTTGGTGCGATATACGGATCTTCAATTATTCCAGAGGAATGGAGAAAGGTGCAAGATGCCAATTACTTGGAGCGAATAGCAGATGATTTGTACCAAATTCATTGTGGAACATCAACGAAAGAGGTCGAAGTTAATCTCTTAATAAGTAGCGAGTCCATCGATAAAATAGAATCCTCCAAATATAAAAAAGGAAATAGAGTCCATTTTACATCTCTGGGCTTAGGAGAAATTACTAATGTTGATTTCCAAAAACCGCTAACAAAAGGAAAGTTCAACCTAATTCTCTCTGTTACTTTTGATTTAGGCCAGACGTGCATTTTTCATGCCCTTTTAAATGGGGAGGTGCCAGAAACAAAGGTTGAACCAAATGATAGAGACCTTATTTCCGAAATTAGAGAACTTTCAGAATTGAATTTGGATACTGATTTAAAAACCAAAGTTTATCATTACTTAGGAGATGTACCAGACGAAAGAGTATTGGGAATAATTAAAGATATTTTGCAGAAAGCATTTGATGTAAAGAAGTGAGTTAAATCAGTTCCTTAACAGTAAAATGCCAAAATATTACTTCTAAATTAGTCCTTTCAATTCAAGGAAATCGTGAATTGATTGAAGAGAATCATAGAAAACAAAGAATCAGACAGATAAGATGACGAACGTTAAAGAATCAGCAAATTTTATATGGTCTATTGCCGACCTTTTAAGAGGAGATTACAAGCAGAGTGATTACGGAAAGGTGATTTTACCCTTTACTATACTAAGGAGATTGGATTGTGTGTTGGAGAAATCGAAAGCTGATGTTCTAAAAAAGAGTGAACAGGTAAAGACCATGAATATACAGAATCTCGACCCAATTTTAAACAAGGTGGCGGGATACAATTTTCACAACAGCAGCTTATTCGATTTCGATAAACTAATTGCCGACCCAAACAACATAGCTTCCAACCTGCGAAATTATATCAATGGCTTTTCCGAAGATGCTCGTGAGATTATTGAGCAATTTGACTTCGATAACCAAATCACCAAGTTGGAAGATGCCAATTTGTTGTTTATGGTCTTAAAACGATTCCAGGAGATTGATTTGCATCCTGAAAGGATTTCAAGTTTAGAGATGGGTTACATGTTTGAGGAACTCATTCGGAAATTTGCCGAGATATCTAACGAAACCGCAGGGGAGCACTTTACTCCTCGTGAGGTTATTCGTTTGATGGTGAACCTGCTTTTCATGAACGATCGTGAAATTCTAACACAAAAAGGAATTGTAAAAACAATTTTTGACTGTTGTGCAGGTACTGGAGGAATGCTTTCAGTTGCCGAAGAATATCTGAACGAATTAAATCCTGATGCCCGCTTAGAGGTGTTTGGGCAGGAATTAAACCCTGAATCTTATGCCATCTGTAAATCGGATATGCTGATTAAGGGGCAAAACCCATCCAATATTGCTAAAGGCAATAGCCTGAAAAATATCGATGGAGCAAAACAAAAAGCCGATCAGTTCATCAACCATAAATTCGATTACCTGATTACAAACCCGCCCTTTGGTGTAAAATGGGAAAAAGTAGCCTCCGAAGTGGTATCAGAGCATGAATCCCTTGGGCATGGCGGCAGATTTGGAGCAGGCTTGCCATCAAAAAGCGATGGCTCATTCCTGTTTTTAATGAGCTTGATATCCAAGATGAAACCAGAAGGATCTCGTTTGGCGATTGTGTTTAATGGCTCTCCCCTTTTTTCGGGTTCACCTTCATCAAAGAAGAACGAGAGTTCCATTCGTCAATGGATCATCGAAAATGATTTGTTGGAATCCATTATAGCACTTCCCAACCAATTGTTCTATAACACGGGTATCAGTACTTACATTTGGTTGCTGAACAACAAAAAAGCAAATGAGCGAAAAGGCAAGGTGCAGTTGATTAATGCGGAGAGTTTCTTTAAGAAAATGAGCAAATCATTGGGAAACAAACGCAACGAGCTTAGCGAACAACACATTGTAGATATCACCAAAATATATGGTGACTTTACCGAAAATGACTACTGCAAAATATTCGACAATACCGATTTTGGATACTCTAAGGTTGTTGTGGAAAGGCCACTAGTTGAGAATGGCAAAACCGTATGCAATAAAAATGGAGAACCTAAAGCTGATGCCAAATTGCGCGACAGTGAAAACATTCCTTTAAAAGAAGACATCAATAAATACATGCAGCGTGAAGTACTGCCACATGTACCCGACGCTTGGATAGATGAAAGCAAAACCAAAGTGGGATACGAGATCAACTTCACCAAATACTTCTACCAATACCAAAAGCTGAGAAGCTTGGACGAAATTCGTGCAGATATATTGGCATTGGAATCAAAAGTGCTAATTAAAGAAGTAATGAATTAGACATGAGCAAATCTAGAAATCAAAAAACTATAATGATAAAATACCTTTCAAAAGAGAAGGTATTTATTTGCCGTGATGCAATTAATTCAGATTACACAAATTCAAATTTAGAAACTTATTTTCTAACAGTCGGTTATACTATAGGAACTCCAGATCAGGATATTTACATTCAACAATGTGATGTTATTATATACTCGTGTCCAACGTATGGCTCAACTGGGATCGATATATATTCAGGGCAGGCCCGAATGAGTTCAAAATACATTTGCAATCATAACACCAATGATCTTGAAGGCATTTCCTTGAAATTTGAAGAAGTATTAAATAATACATTAAAAGAGAAAGAAGTGGATGTTGAAATATTAAGTTCGGATAAAACAATTTTCAGTAAGGTGAAACAATATCTTAGGAGAGCATAATGAAGAAATACGAGAATTACAAGGATTCAGGTATTAAGTGGATTGGAGAGATTCCTGAGCATTGGAAGGTTATGAAGATGAAGTTTGTTGCAAACTTGAAGAGTGGAAGTAATATAACATCTGAACAAATTAATGACAACGGAAAATATCCTGTATATGGTGGCAATGGTTTACGTGGTTATTACCACAAATATACAAATGATGGTGATTCCGTTTTAATTGGACGTCAAGGTGCATTATGTGGTAACATTAAATTTGTATCCGATAAATTTTGGGCTTCAGAACACGCTGTTGTAGTTTATTTATTTGAAAAAAATCATTGGGTATGGTTTGGGAAATTATTAGAAGTAATGAATCTTAATCAGTATTCACAATCGGCTGCTCAACCAGGTTTATCGGTAAATGAGATTGTTAATTTATCAATACCTGTACCAATACTGGAAGAACAATCCCAAATCGCTAACTACCTCGACCACAAATGCACACAAATAGATGAGCTCATCAGTAAAAAGTTGAGTTTAATTGAATTATTAAAAGAGGAGCGCACCGCTGTCATCAATCAGGCAGTTACCAAAGGAATAGATCCAAGTGTGCCTATGCAGAATTCTGGTATCGAATGGATTGGAGAAACTCCAGCACATTGGGAGGTGAAAAAGTTGAAGTATATTTTAAATACAACTAAAGGTTTTGCCTTTAAGGCTGAGATGTTTAAAGATGAAGGCATTCCTATAATTAAGGCAAGTGATATTAAGAATAAGTCAGTTCGAGAGAATGTTACACATTATTTGGACGAATCTAATGCTCATAAATTTAAGTCTGTTAAACTATTTGAAGGAGACATATTAATAAGTACTGTGGGAAGCACCCCAGATGTTATAAATTCGGCAGTAGGACAAATAGGGCGAGTTCCTTTAGAACTAAATGGAGCTTTTTTAAATCAAAATACAGTGAGGCTTGAAATATCAGATTTTTCAAAAATAACAGGAGATTATCTTTTTTTTCTAATTCAAAATGATAATTATCGTAGGTATCTTGACTTACATGCTCATGGAACTGCAAATCAGGCGAGCTTAAAATTAGTAGATATCTTAAGATTTGATGCAGTCATTCCAACACTAGATGAGCAAGTTGAAATTGTCGATTTCATCCGAAGAGAAGAAAACCGAATAGTTACATTGGGTAAGAAAATCAACAAAGAAATTACCCTTATGAAAGAATACAAAACTACATTAATCTCAGAAGTGGTAACGGGTAAGGTCGATGTGAGAGATGAAATAATTAATTAGATATGGAAGCATTAGTTGGTAGGCTTAGAACCTTAATAGATACCTGTTGGGATAGCTTCTCAGCCAAAGTTGGAGGTGAATTAATCACCATCAACAAGGAAGCATCCATGCAATTGCAGTTTGCGTACATTTTGAAAAATTCTATTGATCTCATTATTTATCATCAGGATGAAACCCTTGAGATAGAGTTGGAAACAGGGATTCCAATTAATGGCAGAATGCGCGAGTGTGATATTGTAATGCAGATTACAAAGGGAACACAGAAAGCTTATCTGCCCATCGAAATGAAATGTTATAAAGAGTTAGCTTCGAGTGGAGGTAAACGGGGTGCTACTGATATCTTTTTTAAGGATGTATATGTCGATTTGGAGTTACTGGAATCATATGCAAAGAATGAAAGTTACATACAGGGCATACAATTGGTAATGACCGATTTTGAACGTATCCCATTTCCTAAAGTACGAAAAGGTAAATTTTGGGATTACGATATTTCAGATACCAAATCGATTACTGATGGCATTCATCTAATGACTCCAATTGGTGGATTTGAAGTTGATATCAAGCTACAAGGGAGTTATGAATTTAAATGGACGACGTCTGGGACTTATTACTTTTTAAAACTGGAGAATATGAAATGAAATAGTTGTTGGTTTTATCCAAACTGCAACTTTTTAATCTAAAAAATATAAAACAATGAGTGCAGAACAAATTCTAAACGAAATTAACGAGTGTATTTACAATGCGGACTTGGATGGGGTAGAGGATAATATTGATATCCTGACCGAACTACTCCCTGATGAAGAAGCTAGTAAGGAATTGTCGATGCTTTTATTTCAGAATTACACAAGCTTTAAAGCTGGTTCGTTGGCAAAAATGATGGAGGTGATCATTCGGAAACGCCCCCAATTGGCATTATTAAAGCACCCCGAGAACTTTTTGTTTCGTGTAGCAATTATTAAGGGTTCTTTCGAATTGTACGAATGCTATATCGAAGAAGCAGTTGAGCCATTCCTGGCAAATCAAGATGCTGATGAGCAAGAAATATATTATGGAGATTTAATGAGTATCACTGAATCTTTAACAGAAGCTTTTTTCCCTCAGTACGAGACCTGTAAAAAAGGTTTGCACTACAATGGTGCTTTTGCTACAGCAGAGGATAATCCCAATGTTTTGCTAATTAATCGCGATAATTATGAGGTGATGGAAGAGGTCATGGAAAAATACAATACCATCATCGGTCGTCGAGATATCATTCAGGATCTTAATAAAAGAGCTGGTTTAATAGAATAGTTGGAAGAAGAAATAAACACGAAAACAATGTGTGAAGATCAAGATACCATTTCAGTTGGTACAGCCTCGTTCAAGTCAATTCTTTCGTTATGTAGCGAGAATACGATGGAAATTCCAGAATACCAACGTCCTTATGTTTGGAGTCAGGAGAAGGTTGATGAACTACTAGGGGATATAAAGGATTTTTATTACGATGATCAAATGGTAAAAAGAGGCGCTAACTCAAATTACTATATGGGAGCCCTTCTCTTGCATCAGAAAGAGGACAAGCGTTTACAGATAATAGATGGACAACAAAGAATAACCACACTCTTACTTCTTGATCATGCACTAAATGCTGATGAGAGTGTCTTGAGTCAAGCCAATGGAAATTTAAAGCTAAATTTTGATTCTCCTTTATCGAAAAAGAATATTCTGTCCAATTATGCTTTTGTTCAGAGTGATAAGAGCTTCTTAAAAACAGAGGACTATAAAAACCTATTAGATCATTTAGTTTTTACCATCATTATTAGCACTTCCGAAGATGATGCTTTTACATTCTTTGAGACTCAAAATAACCGTGGGGTAAAATTAAGTCCAGTTGATTATCTGAAATCTTACCATCTGCGTGAATTAAAATCAGATGAGGACAAGCAAAAAGTATTTGCTAAACAATGGGATAAGGACAATCAAAATCAATTTCTGAATTTACTTTTCACAAAATTTGTTTGGCGTGCTCGTAAATGGAGAGGGAAAAATTTGTTCTATGAGAATCAGGATTTTATTCTAAATGAGTTTCAGAAACAAACGCATTCTGCAAATGGCTCTGTTCAGCTTTTCCCCAATCGAATTAATAGCCTAGCGAATTCATTGAGCTATTCGGTAGAGAGTGGTATGGCAGTACATACTTCGCCTATTTCCATTCAAACCAGCGCTGAAAATTATCCTTTTTCAATTCGTCAGCCCATAGAAAAAGGACTTGCTTTTTTTCTGTTCACACAGAAATATGCAGCTGTCTATAAATACATATTCGAGCAAGAACATTTGCATGATAAGGAACTGAATGAAGCTCTTTGTTTTTACCGAGAAGTGTATTACAGGCATTCAGTATACCTCAAAGAGTTATTCAAGCTTTGTTTGGTGATGTACTACGATAAATTCGGATCACAACAGATTAATGATTTTGCTCTATGGTTAGATTACTTATTAGGTTCTTATCGGATACATCAGAAAAGTATAGTTGCTCAAACCCCAATCAAAATGTTGAGAGACGATATGTCTGAAAATTTATTGGATGTAATCGATAGAGCTTATTTACCACAAGAGGTATTTACATTCTTAAAGAACGTGACTGACCACTGGAAATATAGAGAGTTAAATTTTAAGAGTGAGTATGGGGTACAGGCGCAATACAAAAATCAGCTACTCGCTTATTACAAGCCAGATGATCAGGATAAAGATTTGTCGAACAAATTAAAATGGATAAATGATTTTATCACAAATAGAAAATAAACCGTTGGATATAAAATCGGAATTAGTAACGCTTCAATCTTATACGGAGAGGAACTCATTTTTTAACATCCCAATTTATCAACGTTTGTATGTTTGGAACGAGGTGCAAATCAATACTTTATTGTGGGATTTGCACAATGCTATAAATGAGAAGTCATACTACTTAGGTGGTATCATGCTCTCGAAAAATACTGATAATTACGATTTAATTGATGGACAGCAGCGTTTTACAACCTTATGGCTGATTGGTTATGTGTTAAAAAATGCACTAAGTGATTTTCTCTATTTTATAGAGAATAAAGAAAAGAGAGGGCGAATTACTTTCTCCATTAGGGATTTTGCCAATGAATATTTCCAAAACCCAAGTCAACAAGTATTTTCAGATAAAGATGCAGAGCAGGAACTACAACCAGTAACCGAAGCATTAAAAACAATTACACGCTTTTTCGAAGAGAATAATATTTCTGAAGAGGAAAAAGAGAAACTTTCTGAATTCATCTTTAAAAAAGTGCAACTTATAGCAACCACAATTCCGCCCTCTACAGATGAGAATCGTCTTTTTGAGGTAATGAATAATCGTGGAGTTCAATTGCAACATCATGAAATATTGAAAGGCGAACTACTGAATGAAATTAAATTCGATGAAGATTATTTTGTGTATGCAAAACTATGGGAAGCATGCTCCCTTATGGATGAGTATATTGAAAAGAACATCAAGGAAGTAGCTGGGTTAAGTTGGAAGGAGCTAACCTTTTCTTCAGACGAGGAAGAAAGAGAAGTTGGCTTACCAACTGATATTAAAAGTATAATTAGAACAAAGTTATCTTCGAAGAATCGGAATGATGCAGATCGTTCCAGCTTGTTGAAAATTCTTACAGAGAACAAGTGGGAAGAGCCCGATGAAAACGAAGAAGATTATGGATATGATTCAGGACAGATAAGAAGTATAATTTCTTTTCCCATGTTTCTACTTCATTGTTTGAGAGTATTTCTTTTTAAAAAACAGAAAGAAGGATTTAAAGTCAATAACATTGAAATTAAGGAGAAGAAAATGCTTCAAATATTCCACGAAAGCTTTTTTCAATTTATTAAATCGAGTGGAATACCGCGAGCGGAATTAGTAAAGGAGTTTTTGGATTTACTTTGGCTTGCGAGAGTTCAATTCGACAAGCAGGTTATTAAGTGGGTGCAAAACGAGGATACCGAACGTCATTCCATTAAGCGCCTATATCTAAATAAGGATGCTCTTCAGAGAAGAGAATTAGATACAAACGAAGGCTTCGCTCTCTTGCAAAGCATGTTGTATCATTCTCAACAAATTGTAACTCACTATTGGTTAACTCCTTTTCTTTACCATTTAACCCAAAATAATGGAACAAAGGCGAATTATAATTATTTGAGAAAGCTTGATAACGCGATGTTTTGCTCTAATATTCAAGGTGATCTTCGTGAAAGAAGTTGGGAGCTAATAGGAAAAGACTTGAATAATATAGAGTATGATATTAATGTCTTGGATAAGCATAAAGGTACGGGCTATTGGAGTTACTGGTTTTACAAACTGGATTTTATTCTTTGGTATTATAGAACTAATTTTTTATTGTTTGAAGGATTTTTGGATCAACAAGATCAATGGAATGAATATCGAATGACTGCTAAAAATTCAGTAGAACACATTTCACCTCAAAATCCTAAGGACTACGATGACAATCTAGTTTGGAATGAAAAAGATTCTGTAGAAAATAAGAATAGGAAAATAAATGATTTTGGAAACCTGGTATTATTGGCGAAGAACATTAATTCAGAATATTCAAATAAAATTTTCACAGTCAAAAAAAGTGAATTCGAAGCTAAATCTAAGAGTAAGAGAATTGATTCTTTAAAATCAGCATTAATTTTTGAACATAGAATTTGGAGTTGGGAGAAATGTCAGGCTCATAGAGAAAAAATGAAAGATTTATTCAATAAGTATTTATTGGAAACAAGATCATCAAACAATAACTTAAACTAGTAACAATGGCAACAGGAATTCATACCGAATTAACATTCGAAGCAGCGATAGAAGCTTCTTTACTGGAAAACGGAGGATATACCAAAGGGCACTCCACCGATTTTGATGTCGATTTAGGCATGTTCCCTGTTTACGTCATTGAGTTTTTAAAAGCATCTCAACCCAAAGAGTGGGAGAAGATTAACAACATACATAAATCAGATGTAGAGAAAAAGGTGATTCAACGCCTAATTAAAGAGCTTGATTTGCGTGGGACTCTCGATGTGCTTCGTAATGGCTTTATCGATTATGGGGTGAAATTTAAAATGGCATTTTTCCGCCCGGAGAGTACTTTAAATCCAGAATCCGAAATTCTCTACCGAAAGAATCACCTATCGGTCACCAGACAATTGTATTACGAACGTCAGGGCAATAACTCTTTAGATATGGTATTATCCTTGAATGGATTGCCAATAGCCACTATAGAGCTCAAAAATCAATTCTCAGGGCAAAACGTAAACAATGCGAAAAAGCAGTATGCTTACGACCGAGAATCCAAAGAGCCAATCTTTCAGTTCAAAAAAAGATCCTTGGTTCATTTTGCCGTTGATACTGATGAGTGTTTTATGACAACCCGCTTGTCAGGCAAAAAGACAAGATATCTTCCATTCAATTTAGGATATCGAAATGGTGCTGGTAATCCTCCAAACAAAGAGGGATATCGTACCGCATATCTTTGGGAATATGTATTTGCCAAGGATAGTTTCATGGATATCATTGCCAAGTTCCTGCACCTTAACGTGGAGGAATTCGAGCTGAATGGCATAAAAAAGAAGAAAGAGACCATGATATTCCCCCGCTTTCATCAAATGGAAGTGGTTCGTAAACTCACCCACGATGCAAGAGTAAAGGGAGCCGGTACCAACTACCTGATTCAGCATTCAGCTGGTTCTGGAAAATCCAACTCCATTGCCTGGCTGTCCTACCGTTTATCGAGCTTACACAATTCAAGCAACGGGAGGGTTTTCGATTCTGTGATTGTTATTACCGATCGTAGAGTGCTCGACGATCAATTGCAAAAAACAATCTATCAGTTCGATCACAAAGATGGGGTTGTGCAAAAAATCGATAAAGATTCCCAACAACTGGCCGATGCCATCGAAGCAGGTTCGAATATCATCATTACCACACTCCAAAAATTTCCATTCATACTGGATAAAATCGGGGAATTGCCTTCTCGTAAATATGCGGTCATTATCGACGAGGCGCACTCATCACAGGGAGGTGAAGCAAGCAAGAAATTGAAGGAAGTGCTGTCAGCCAAATCACTTGAAGAAGCTGCAAAAGAAGAATTGTATTCAGGTTTGGATCAGGATGCCGAGGATGAAATCAGAAAATCGATGGAAGCCAGAGGCAAACAAAACAACCTGAGCTTCTTTGCATTTACAGCCACTCCAAAAGCCAAAACCGTTGAAGTGTTTGGGACACCAAATGCTGAAGGTTTGCCACAACCTTTTCATCTGTACAGTATGAAACAAGCCATCGAAGAGGGGTTTATTTTGGATGTGCTTAAGAATTACACAACTTACAAGACTTACTTCAAGCTCTCCAAAGAGATCGAAGACGACCCAAATGTAAATAAGAAACAGGCCGCAAGAGCGATTGGACGATTCCTATCCTTGCATCCTCACAATTTGGCACAAAAAACTGAAGTGATGGTCGAACACTTCCGTCAGATCGTATCAAAAAAGATTGGCGGCAAGGCGAAAGCAATGCTCGTTACGGGATCTCGATTGCATGCGGTTCGATACAAGGAAGAATTTGACAAATACATTAAAGACAAGGGATACAACGACATTAAAACGCTGGTTGCTTTCTCAGGGAAAGTAATTTACGACAACTATCCCGAAGGTGTAACAGAAGTAGGGCTAAATGGCTTCAAGGAAAAAGAGTTGCCGAAAAAATTTAGCTCAAACGAATACCAGTTACTTTTGGTGGCCGACAAGTATCAAACAGGATTCGATCAGCCCCTATTGCACACCATGTATGTCGATAAGATCTTATCGGGTGTAAAGTGTGTGCAAACTTTGTCCCGTTTAAATCGCATGTGTGAAGGGAAAGAAGATACCTTTATATTGGATTTTGCAAACGAAACAGAAACCATCCTTGAATCCTTTCAACCCTATTTCGAGCTCACAAATGTGAAGGAAACTACTGATCCCAATCACCTATACGATTTAAAGGGAGAGATTGAGAAAGCACAGATCATTTGGCAAACCGAAATTGATAACTTTTGCAACGTCTTTTTCAAATCAGCAAAAGTTCTTTCAGTTAAAGAACAGGGCAAACTAAATGCTTACGTCGACCCTGCAGTGGAACGATTCAAACAATTGCCCGAAGAGAATTCAAAAGAGGATGTTTTAGGCACCGAAATCACACAGGAAAATTTAAAGCATGCATTACAATCCTTCACACGGCTGTATTCGTTCTTAACTCAAATCATGCCTTTTTCCGATGTCGATTTAGAGAAGCTTTTTACCTATGCTAAATTTCTATTAAAGAAATTACCAAGAATAAATCAAGCGGATCGCTTCAAACTGGGCGATGAAGTCGCTCTTGAATATTACCGCTTGCAAAAAATAGCCGACCAGGATATTGTAATGGAAAGTCAAGGGGAATATGGTTTGGATGGCAAAAGCGAGGCAGGTATTCGACTTGGAAACAAAGATGAAGATGCAGCCCTGTCCGAAATTATTGATCTCTTGAACAAACGCTTCAGCACTGAGTTCGCCGAAGCAGACAAATTATTTTTCGATCAGATTGAAGCCGAACTGATAGCTGATCAAAAACTATCAGAACAGGCCCGAAACAATACAAAAGAAAATTTCAAATATGGCTTCGAAGAGGTCTTTATGGACAAGCTTATCGAACGCATGGAACAAAACCAGGACATCTTCTCAAAAATGATGGATGATAAAGAATTTGGAGGTCTCGTTCGCAATTACATGCTCGAAAAAGTGTTCAGTAAATTAAATATTAATCCTTAAAGGGGTAGTAAATCAAATAATTTAAAACATTAAATAAGAAAAAATTACATGCATAGATTAAGAATTATTTTATCTTTTTTCATGGTTACTATACTGATCTCCTGTTCAGATAAAGATTCGAAGTTAGAAGATTTGGTTGATGAAAAGATTGAGAACATGACCGATAAAGAGGTTGTGACAGATTTGTTAATTGCCAATAAGGTAGATTATATGCAACTTTCTCTGATTTTAAAATGTTCGCCTTCAACATTAAAGAGATTTCAATCTCGAGAGACAAGGGCTACTCAAATGGCAAGAAATGAATTGATTACTCTTTTAAATAAAGTAATTATTGAAGGAGGTGAAGTGTTTGATGATTTGGAATCAAAAGACGATCCATGGTATTATTGGATTCTATTTTGGAAATCTCAACCTGAGACCGAAGACAATTATGAATTTACCATTAATCCAATTTGGGAAGAATTATAGAAAAAATAATTTATGAAATATATTTTGGCAGTTCTTTTGGCTCTCGGCTTTATAGCTTGCAGTAGTAATAAAGAGAATAATGAGCTTATTAATAAGATAATCGAAGATTCGAAAAGTAAGGACGTCTCATCCACAATCGTCCGGTACCTTATCAAAGAAGATATTGAACTTCAAACCATATCAAAAGCATTAGGATGCAATGTTAGTCTTTTGTATTCAATTAATGAAGACAAGGTAAAACTAAACGAACAGGCTAGTGATAAAATTTTTGTCCTTTTTCAAGGATATTTGGATGATGGGAATGAAATATTTGAAAAATATGAAAAGTATAGAAATACAAATAAAATAATCCCAGACCATCAATGGTTAACTGAATTTTCTAAGATTGACAAAATTCCAAGGGAAGAAGCTTTGTTACGTATTGAAATGTTTAGAAATGTGGAACATCGTAAACACCTTGAATTTGTAAGTGAATTAAAAGCAACATCTTTAGAATATTTTAAGCATCAGGTGGATATTCTTGTAGATGAAGAGTTTTCGATATTTTCATGGTTAGGTGAATTAAAAGATTTATGTTTTTTAGATCAGAAAGAGAGACGTGCAAAATGGGGCGAAAGAACAAAAGAGTATTTTAATCCGATCAACTATTACACCAAACTTCAGAATAATATTACGATTTATAATAATCAAATAAATGATCAGCGTAAATTAAATATATCTCGTGTAATTGGCACAAAACACAAGAACACAATTAAGAATAAATTGCTTAATGTGAGTGGTTTCCAGATGGAAAATAAGGTGATTGATGCAATAATTGAAAAAAGTGATAATTATTCATTCATGTCTTTGTCTGAGACGATTCTAGATTTTATAACTGGGTATATAGTTGTTGGGATAATCTTTCTTCTTGGATTTTTAGGTTTGAAAATACACCCTTTATGGGTGTCTGGGCCATTGTGGGTAATTTCGATTGGAGGTTTTATTTATTTTGGTATTAAGAATGAACAAAAGATTAGGGATTCCATAAATAGTCAGATCGAAAAAATTCATCAGGAACAAGATTTTAATTTCTTTGATAAATTTGATCAAAGTACGGATGTTTATTACAATACCATGATTGATATTGTGATGGTTAATCATGAATATGAATTGAAAACAGAAGAATATCAAAATCAAATTGAGAAAATCATTAGTTCATCAGAAGAATGAAAATTACACAAGTAACTAGTGCTGTTGTTATGCTGTTGATTTTATCAGCTTGTACTAAAACAACTTTATTAAAGAAGATATTAGGAAAAGAATCGAAAGAGCTTGCTGAATTAGTTACATCTGAATCTGCTGAGAAAATTGTAGGTAATTCAAATATGTCAGATTTGATATTGATCAGCATTAAATCTTTGGATGGTAAACTCTCAAAGAAATTGACTCGCGATATTGCAGAGAATAAATCTCTGGTTGATTTGTTTAACGCTAATCCAGGTTTAATTAAAATATGGAAAAAGATAGCTCTATCTTCGGTGTCTTCTAATGCCAAGTATCTTAACTATTTAAATTCATTACCATCTGATAAATTTCTTTTTGAAGTTTCTGAAGGTGGTGTTTTATCTGTTTTCGATAATTCTAAACGAGAGCTTGCAAAGCTATTCCCTGATAAGGTAATTGCAAAATCAGGATTAAAGTTTAGTGATAATCTTTTAACTCCTGAAAAATACATTTGGAATGATTTATTAAATGGGAAGCTCATATCAAATCATCTTTATAAGGTGGATTCTTGGTTCTACCGAACTGATAAATTAGCAAGGGTATCTTCAATTCACGGCTCTGTTTTTCAACCTAAGCCAGCTTTAATAATTGATAAAGCAAAAGGTATTGCTTCAATTCCCAATGGTCCATGGGAACAGATTAGCCAACTTAAAATGTCTCCTGATGTAATCAAGAAAGAATGGAAGATCATAACTGAAGAATGGGCTGTTATTATCAAAAATAAAGGAAAGGTAAACTTTAAGATTACGCCTTTCTATAATAAATCATCAAAAGAGGTTTACCAGCACGTTGTTGAATATACCAATAAAGAGGGACGTTTTGTCAAGAAAACATTAAAGAATATGATTAACTCAATGGATAATGTTGTTAGTAAACAATTATCTGATTTTGGATTAAATCCTGATGCCTTAAAAGAATTCCAAATGGTTTTTAAAGGAGAACATGCTGACGAATTATTACGAGATTTTACAAACAATGTTAAGAATGATAAAATTATTAAATGGTTTAATGCCAATCCAGATTTAATAAAAGGTTATTATAAGTTAATGGAACTTTCCCCATCTATTCGTGTCAACAAGAGGAATATAATAGACGTGACAAGACAAATAGAATCTGGAGCAAAGGAAATATTTATAGGTATACCAGGTAACATTGGTAAAAAGAAAGTAGGTAAAATTCTCAAATATGATGTAGAGTTCAAAGAGAGAATCATTCCTATTGGAAATTTTAAGTTTAAGGCCGTATTCCCTGATTTTAGTGCTTTTTCAATTGCAAAAATAAGACTTGAGGATGTTTTAATTCAAGCTGTTGATGGCGAGCAGTTTACCTTTGCAAAAGAAGTGTTAAAAAAACAGTTTAAATCAAACCCCGATGAAATTATTAAAATGCTTAAAAAGCACAACTCTAGGATGGTTAAAGAAGGAAAAGTAAATATTTTTAAAGGTGATATTCTTAGTGAGAAGGAAATGCTTTCTAAGCAAATTGCTGATATAGAGGGAAAAGGTAGTAGTGTCTTTGGTTTTATCTGGCATCATAATGAGGAATATGGAATATTGGAATTGGTTTCACATGACGTTCATGTTTTGCACAAACACACAGGAG
The DNA here is from genome assembly GCF_002356295.1 of Labilibaculum antarcticum. NCBI lineage: Bacteria > Pseudomonadati > Bacteroidota > Bacteroidia > Marinilabiliales > Marinifilaceae > Labilibaculum > Labilibaculum antarcticum. The sequence goes on from NZ_AP018042.1 coordinate 3,259,325, forward strand.
GTAAGATTGTTTGGAATGGTGGTGGGGCTAATAGATAGGAATACATCACAGTATTTGCATTATTAATGTATTGAATTTAACTAAATTGTAAGTAATGACAAGAGGTATATCTCCATTTTTTAAAGACTATCGTGAGCCCCCAGCTCCCCCAGATTTGTAATCTGTGACCAAAGAGTTTCTGGTTTTCAATCCAGAACTTTGATCAGAGGAAACCCTCCACAATAAGGTAATTTACTATCATACGCATTTAGGTTATATATGGCTTCGTGATCTCTATTTCTACCTTCTGTATCAAACGCAATAGCAATCATCCATGCAGGTATAACATGCGAACCGGTTTTATCAGCAATCGACGTTTTACACAATAAATATTTCATAATATTTTCAATTTTAATGTCAAAATTATCAAAATATGCTATATTCGTATTCAATTTTACTTAAACTTGTTCAAAACCTAAATTTAAGTTAAATCATGCCCCACTTTAAAATTGAAAAAGACAGCTTAGCACCTATTAAGGAAAATCCTTTTAAGCTCGAAAAAGAAATACAATCCCTAACCGAAAACAACCTCGATAAAATACTGAAAATTGATTTTGTGAAATCTGAATTTGCATTGAACAATTTCAGAATTGATACATTGGCATTCGATAAAGATGCAAACGCATTTGTAATCATCGAATACAAGCGGGAACGTAATTTTAGTGTAATAGATCAAGGCTACGCTTATCTATCATTAATGCTAAACAACAAAGCCGATTTTATTCTGGAATACAACGAAAACTGCAAAAACACACTAAAACGAAACGATGTAGATTGGTCGCAATCCAAAGTGATCTTTATCTCACCATCATTCACAACTTATCAGCGCGAAGCAATCAACTTCAAAGATTTACCTATTGAACTATGGGAAGTCAAGCGTTACAACAACAATACAGTAAGTTACAATCAGATCAAAACAGGAGGCGCGCAGGAAAGTGTAAAAACCATTTCCCGAAAGGATGATACCGTCACCACCGTAAATAAAGAAATCAAAGTATATACCGAACAGGAACAGCTTGGCAATACATCTTCCGAAGAGATTATAGAGCTTTACGAAAAATTCAAAGCGTCCATACTAAACCTCGAAGATATTGAGTTAAAACCGAAGAAAAAGTACATCGCTTTCGCAAACGGCTCTAACATTGCCGACATCAACATTCAGAAAAAAAGTCTTAAAATGTGGATCAACCTATCCCACGACGAACTCGACGACCCCAAACAGTTAACACGCGATGTTAGTAAAATTGGCCACTGGGGCAACGGCGACTACGAACTCCAAATCTACAACGATGATAACCTCGAGTACATTATGTCCCTCGTAAAACAATCCTACAACAAAAACCGGAAGTAAGATATTTATAAATGAATAATAGTAAAAAAGAGTTTTCCTTATTGGATATTCTTGCAATAATTGGTTTTGCCTTCGTTCTAATTTGGCTTATCGTAAAGTTCGTGATAGGCTATGAATCAGGTAATAAACAGATTGATATCGAGGAAGAAATAAAGGCGATAGATAAAACGATCTTAAAAAATAATAAATCAAAACGTCGGGCCGCATTCAGATCAAAAATATATTATTTCTTTTTCAGAATAGTGGTGGTCATTTTATGGTGCATGTTAGTTTCGATAGTTTGTCTTGTGTTCAAATACAAAACATTGGAGGAGATATTAAACGTTAACGAAGCTCTTCTAATTGCATTTTTATTTTCTTGGTTTCTGTTCTCTGGAAGCCTAGCAGATTTAAAGAAACTCAATCTCAAGATAAAATATTGGATTCATAACAAAACCTATAAAACTTTGGCTCTAAATATAGATCAAGAAATCATCCACGCTAATAACAAAAGGCTCACCTTAGAGCAATATCCCAATAATTAAAAATTCCCGAATTTAAAATCTGAGGGCAAGGAGTTGGGGATTTTCAATCCCCTTGGTGCTCTCACTTCGAGTTCGAATATCACTAAAATATCCCAAGCTAAATACCTAATCACATGACCCTAAACGATTGCCTAATTTGGATGAAAGAATCCAAAGATCAGTATGATGCTGCCTATACAAATAGTCCATCGGTATTTCGGATGCCAATAATCTTGTTCCCCCTTCGGGTGGTTTTTACATTGCTCTGTATTGCATCTGGTTTTCTTCTAGTTAGTTCCCTCTTTATCAATTTAGGAGAGGTAGTAGCCAAAAACTTTAGAGAGGCTGGTAAAACAGCCCATTCTGCCGATATCCTAATTTTAATAAACACTATACTGGGGCTTATTTTTATTTTTTCGATTCTGGTTTTATGGCTGCTTAAGCTGGTTAAAGTCAGAAACAGATACATTCGCAAAATGGATTTCTTTTGGCATGATCGTTTCTGTGAAATGGATGAAATGGTGAAGCAAGAAGAAAAGTAATTCGCTCCCGCAGATCTGTAATCTGAAGGCAAAGAGTTTAGGATTTTTAATCCCCATTTAACACCAAATAGGGCACAGTATTCATAGGAAACATCGGATTCTAATTCACCCCGTCAGTGGCTATTCGCCCTGACGGTGGTTTCAATTGTAAATTGTCATTGCGGGGAGGAACAGCTATTCCCGAAATTCGGGAACGTGGCAAATGAAATTAGTTAAATTCATAATTATCTCATTTAGTTTGCTTTGTGAAAATGGAACTCATATTCCTGCACTTCAATATCATGCTTGGATGCTTCTTGTAATAATTGAGGTGTAGCTTTATAAAGGCAGATGAGGCCTTTTACTTTTTGTTTCGGAACGGCTAAATTTTGCTTAATCCAGCTCATATAGCCTAATGTTTGTTCAACAACGTTAGTATTGTAACCACTGTCTTTTTTTAATTCTAATACAACTAGGTCATTTGTATTCTTTTCTTTGAGTAATAGATCCAAAATACCAACTTTAGACATGGCAAGTTGTTTTCCGTAGTATTCATCATTTTCGAAAATTTCATACTCTTGGTCGAATAGAATGCCTTCTTTCTGTAGTTTTATGCATAGAAGATTTTCCAATACACTTTCTTGGTAAATTATCCCATTCTGGCCATTTTTCTTGTTTGTTTTTTTAGGATGAAGCGTGTTAACATCAAGTTGAAATTCTAATGAATAATCTTCATCTGGCAGAATGGTTTTAATGTTTTGCTTTAGTTGAATTAATTGTAATTTTATCCTCTTTAAATGCTTGGTAGTCATGCCTTTGGCATCTTCAAGCAACGTAACAACCTCGATAGCACCGTTATATCTTTTGAGTTTTTTTAATGCATTGATTTTGTTCAGGTAGGGAGAGTCGCTATCAGGTCCAATTTGTATGCATTTATCGAATGATTTAATAGCTTCTGAATATTTTTTCACTTTTAGCTGATAAAAACCTTTTTGCAGGTAAACTATGCCGTCTTCTGCGTATGCTTTAATGCTAAGATTAAAGAGTTCTATAGCCTTATTAACCTCACCAATTTCTCCATAGCAAATACCTAAGAGGGAACTGACTTTAGCACATCCAATTTGGTTATTGAAAGATTCTATTTTAAAGCATTTTTGCAGCATTTTAATTGCGGCATGATAGTTCTTTAATTCAAACACATAAATTAAGGACATATAGTAGTAGCCGAACCAATGCTGAGGATTGCATACTGTAGCTTGTTTGAAATGCATTAATGCTTTTAAACTATCCTTCTGAAATTGTTTAATACCCAAACATGTTTGGTAATTTGGTTCAGTTAAAGGCAGGTGTTTTTTGAAGTGGTTTGTAAGATCGTTTAGGCATTTATCGGAGGTTTTCTTTGTAAAAGAAGGAACAATGAGTCCTTCCCATAGTTGAAATGCATTTCCAATATCTCTGGTTTCAAATTCTCCAATAATATATTTAAGCAGGAACTGGGAGGAGTTCTCTGATTTTCCAATAAGATCTGCAAGTATAGCTTTAGTATATAAAGAAATGCTTATGTCAGGTAAGTTTACCGCGATTGGGTAAATCTCCTTTGCAATTTCTTTTTTTTGATTAGAGCTGCTTAAATCTAAAATAAAATTTTGTAGTTCTTGCGAGTTCGGATTCTTGATGGTGTTTTGAATTGCTTGTTTAAGTTGGTTTTGGAGTGTGTTTGGCATGGTATGAGTTTTTTAATGGTAGTTTGAAAGGTAGTAAATCCTATTTAACTATCAATTAAGGATTGACAGATAATGATGAATATTTGCCAGCAGAAATGTATTGTGAATTCCTTTCTACTATTATTTGAGGCTGTGTATATATTATTATAAGTTTACTCCAGCTCCCACAGATTTGTAATTTGCGGGAGCTGGAGTTCAGGATTTTTAATCCCTTCAAAATAACCTGTCAACGTCTTTTTTCAGTTCTAACAGCGTTTAAAATAAATTCAGATCTATTAAATTCAAACTATACCTGGAAAGGTATAAATCAACCTCTTGAATATAATTATATACCCGATAAGGTATAGTTTTCATCTCCCGTAGATTGCTAATCTGCGAGTAGAGGATTCATAATTTCCAATCCGTTTTACACCCTATTGTTCCAGAGAAAAGAACTTTTAAGCGATCCGATATCTTGTAGCTTATCTTGTAAAAAAAGCAATTATAAAGAGTTTCTTGTTAAATTTATTTGTAGTTTTATTCAGTCTTAATTTATCAGGAATTCTTTGTTTTGTAAGCAGAATGAAGTGCTTTTGAATTCAAAAAATACATACTGTGATATCTAAAACAAAACAAATGATTGGCATTTTTTTAATGGTATTTGGGGGACTTCTGGTTCTGTCAGGATTTTTCATTTACAAATCAAATATTGCTGCAGATCCTGTATTGGCAATGAACATGAGTCCCCATTCAACAGTGGAGAATACAATAGATGTGAATTCTGGGAAATCATTGGAGGAATTAAATAATTTGATTGAATTAGCCAAAGCTGATGGTGTTCTCACTCAGAATGAGAAACGTATTCTGAGCAGGAAAGCAAAGGAGTGCGAACTTGATCTGGGGGAAATCATAAAAGACATTGAAGCTGAATTAGCTGCAAATCCATCCAAAGCCGAAACAGAAATCATCAACCAAGCAAAAAAGAAGGGAGATGACTTTGAAAAATTCATTGCACAAAAGTTTCCTAAAAAATATTATACCATTAAGGAATGGGCAGGCGATAAATACATTAAAGGAGTGTATGCCGAAACAACAACACAACCAGATTTAATGATTGAGACCAAAAAGGAAAAAAAATGTTTCTCTATTGAATGCAAATGGCGAAAAGAATTTAAGAATGATGAAGTGACTTTTGCAAGTAAAAAGCAACTGGAAAATTATATGGTTTTTCAAAAAAAGAAAAATATTCCTGTTTTTATTACTCTTGGTATTGGGGGTGAGCCATCGGCTCCGCAGAATTGCTACATTTTGCCTCTTGATGAAATTAAATCCAATTCCATTTTAAAAAACGAGTTATACAAATACTGGAAAAAAACGGCAGCCAATTTCTATTTTGATATCAAGACTAATGAATTGAAATAGCAAATAGTGTTCACGAGCTTTTTGGTCAACTCGTTGGTCATAAAGAATACAAACTCAAATTGTGGCACTCTGGCTGTATTCATAGAGCAACATATAAAACACTATAAAATCTAGATTCCTTTAGATAAATAGTAAAAAAAGTTGCGAAATGTATAGATAAAAATGAAGGAGATGCTTTTATGGAAGTAGTGTAATTTGTAAAGGAGAAACAACAAATAGGTGAAATAAGTGGTGTCGGAAGAAATATTACAACCGAAATACTTATGAGTTTCGCACCAAATAAATTGCCAATCTGAATTAAAATCCATTGGTCGTTTTAACAGACTTAGGCAAAACATACCCTAGTTTGGAATCATTTAAAAGTGACACCTATCAGATGTATGTTAAAGAATTAAAGCAGATTCAAAAATACCTCGGAATGAAATCATTCCTTGAAATCGATAGCTTTTCAATTATGTATATTGAATAATTAGGGAAGAGAATCATGGATATGAATTTAATCTATTAACTGTTATGAGCAAGAAAGAGATTGTGAATTTTCACGAAAAAGTAAAAAAACACTTAACTACCTACAAAGCGGATAAATATCCAAGTATGAAAAATGGGATATGGCGTCCCAAATCTATAAATAAAGAACTTGGTTATGCTTTTTCTAATTATCGAGAAGATTATAAATTCAATATTCTTGAAAAGTATCGGGATCAGTTTTATAATAGTGAATTGAGTAAAATAAAGAAACATATTTACTTCCATCATCTCAATTCATCGCAAGCTATGTGTATCAACTTTTTCTATCCATTAATAGTAGAAAATCAATTGCATTTACTAAGCGAGTTTCTAGGTTTTAAAAATGAGAAAATAGAGAAGAAAACAGCTGTTTTTGAGAAAGATTCACCAATAGATTCTATTGGTAAGTATCGACCTACTAATTTTGATTTTTACTTTAAAACGGAGTCGGGCAAAGAATTTTACTTCGAGATAAAATATACAGAAGGGCAGTTTGGTAAGGCCAAAAATGACCAAGATCATATCAGTAAATATGAGGCTGTTTACAAGCATAATATGCAAGTAATTGCTAATGAGTATACCAATAAGGATACTTTCTTCAGCCATTACCAAATCATCCGCAACCTTATTCATGTGGGAGACGATAAGTATGTGGTATTTCTTTATCCAAAAGAAAACAAAAAAATAAATCAACAAGCTAGTAAAGCCAAAACGAACATACTTAAAGAGGCATACCAAGCAAACCTTTACAACACGTATTGGGAGGATATTTACAATTACATATCAACCAACCTTAAAGGCGAAGCTTTAAAGAATCAGATGATTGAATTTGGAGAGAAGTATTTCGTAAAGGCTACGGATTAATAATTCGGAAATCCCCCCCCATCTTCCGCAGATTTGTAATCTGTGGGCAAAGAGTTAGGATTTTCAATCCCCTTACAATATCAAATAGGGCATAGTATTCAGAGGAAACATTGGATTCCAATTCACCCCGTCAGTGGCTTTTCGCCCTGCCGGTGGTTTCAAATACAACTTGTTAATGTGGGGAGGTACAGCCTGTCCCGATTCTCGGGAACGCCACAATTTGTTCAAAATCATGTACCAGCTCCCGCAGATTTGTAATCCTTTTTTTTTTGTGAAAAAGGAAATAGGCCGTTCTCTTCTTGGGTAGTTCCATTCCTGCTTTTCTGGTTCCGAGCATCGGGATAAATCTCATCCTTTTTATCTATTTAGCTTATATAGTGAATCGATTTACATATTGTAATTGGTTAATATATTAGCTATTTAGCGATTAAATATGTATTTTTAGTTAAAATATTAGCTATATGTATTCACTCTCAACAACACCAGCCGAAGTGAGTAAAGCATTGGCGGTACGTCACAAGGCTTTGCGCAAACAATTAAAGTTATCTCAAACAGAGATGGCTGAACGATCTGGAGTATCATTGGGTAGCCTGAAGCGTTTTGAAAATACTGGAAAAATCTCACTGGAATCACTTCTTAAACTGACTCACTTGCTGAATCGTCTGAAAGATTTTGAAAATGTATTTCAGCCTAGGGAAGATCAATCAAATCTTGAGAATTTATTTACTTCAAAAGCTTAAATAATGGAAGAGACAAAAAATACATTGGTCTCTCTTCAGTTGGAAGGGAAAACTTATGAGGTAGGAGAGTTGGTCTTGAATAACAGACAGATTTATTTTCGATATCATCAGGAGTTTCTAAAAACAGGATTAAATATTTCACCTCTAAAACTTCCATTTACGGGAGAGATAAACAATTCTGAAAAAGAACCATTTGATGGGCTTTACGGCGTTTTTAACGATTCATTACCCGATGGCTGGGGCAGATTACTCTTAGATCGAAGTTTAAGTTCCAAGGGAATTGATATTTATGGAGTAAGTCCAATGGATCGATTGGCTTATGTTGGAAGTTCAGGAATGGGAGCTCTTTGTTATGCGCCTCAATTGGAAGACAGGCCTGATTTTGACAAGCAATTGGAATTGGATGCCATTGCCGAGGAAATGCGACATGTTCTCAAAGGCGAAAGCACTGAAATGATAGATGAACTTTTTACTTTGGGTGGATCTTCAGGAGGAGCGAGACCAAAGATTTTGGTAGGCTTCAATAAACAAAGCAATGAACTGGTTCATGGATATGATCAAATGCAGGATGGCTTTGAGGAGTGGTTGATTAAATTTCCATCATCCCAGGACAATGCGGAAATTGCCAAAATCGAATATGTTTACTATCAGATGGCTCTGAAAGCAGGAATAGAAATGAGTGATTGTCAATTGTTTCATGGCAAATCAGGTCAAACCTACTTTGGCACCAGGCGTTTCGATAGAACAGTAAAGGGCAGACTTCATGCACATACAGCAAGTGGTTTAATGCACGATAATTTCCGAATGAGTACAATGGATTACGGCCATCTGATGGATTGTGCATTTCGACTGGAAAAGCATGTAAATGCCTATGAAAAAGTCTTTCGTCTTGCTGCGTTTAATGTGTTTGCCCACAACCGGGATGATCACAGTAAAAACTTCTCCTTTTTAATGGATGGCAAAGGAAACTGGAAAATGGCACCTGCTTATGATCTCACATTCTCCACTTCAGCTTATGGCATACACAGCACCATGGTGGCAGGAGAGAGTAAGAATCCAGGAGAAAAACACTTACTGAAATTGGCAGATCATTTTGGAATCAAAAGACCTGATTTAATTTTGGAACAGGTCAGAGAGGCCCTTACCAATTGGAGGCTGATTGCGCAAACTTGTGGGGTTTCCAAAAATGTAGTTTCAGAAATTGAAAAGACTTTTAATAAGTTAAATAAAATTTGAATACATACAGGAAATATGTCGTTCTCTCCTCGGGTTTCGGGAAAAAGGTTGCTAGGGATTCCAAAATCCTTTTGCCCATTTTCGCTATTTTTCAATATTAGCTCTTCAACTTTTTTGTAATTTGTGGGTAAAGTTTGCTGTATTTTTAATCCTGATTCTTACCCAAGGGGAAATATAAAAATTGAGAAAAGTTTGATTTCCAATTGTAAAGGATTCTATTAAAAATGATAAATTTGTTTGTGCTGAAAGTATATGGAGATGGTTATTAATAACAGGGTGAATTTTAAAAGAGCAGTAACTAAATACGATTCCATCCCCACAAACGAATCTAATTATTGGCTGTGATTGAGACATTCGAAAAAGGGAAGATTATCAACAATTCAAATAAATAAGCTCACAAAAACACAAGATTCTCTTTTGTCCAAATTGAGATGATAAGAAGTTCGACTGGCAAAGGTTAATAAAATGATTGAATAAAAACAAAACCAGATGTTCGAAACAGTAAACAGAAATGCCTTAATCGTAAGACCTAAGCAAGCCTTATTAAATTGGGTAAACAGTATTTTTCCAGAAGATCCAATATCGCTAGATGCTTTAGGAAAGCACGATAATGCCAATGTTTATTTGATTCCAGAGATGAATTATACGGAAGAATCTTTGCAATATTTAAAAGATAATTTTGAACCAATTTTAGAGGAAATACTTTTTGATTGGTGCCAAGATGATGAGCTGTGGCCTAAAAATAGGAACTGGAAAATGTTTGAAGAGTACTTGGATTATTCCATTCAATCAGTGGTTATTGATGTTGCGAATGGTAAAATTGAAAAAGAAGAGTTTTAAGATTTGTCCAGTTTTTTAATTGATAAACTGGACATTCCGGACTTAGCTAAGTGAATATGCAGATGGATAAGTGAGTGAATATCCACTTGTTAGTATGGTGAGCTATTGAAAAATACTATTTTCACCTAAGGGTGTTTTCCCAAGTTGGTGAATAAATGAAATAAACATGACAGAATCCAATCGCATAGAATACAAAAAACAATTAACTCCTGAATTGGAAAAAGAAGTTGTCGCTTTTTTGAATTACAAAGAAGGTGGTAATATTTTTATTGGTATCGACAAGTATGGTGTTATTGTTGGTTTGGAGGATGCTGATCATGTACAACTGATTATTAAAGATCGGTTAAAAAATAATATTGTTCCATCTTGTATGGGCTTATTTGACGTTGTATGCGAAAACAGGGATGGAAAAGATATTGTAAAGATTATTATTGCCAGTGGTTCTGAAAAACCTTACTACGTTCGAAAAAACGGAATGTCGGAAAAAGGATGTTTTATCAGGGTTGGATCGTCAGCTGAACCCATCCCTCAAAAAATGATTGATGAATTGTTCGCGAAGCGTACCCGGAATTCTCTCGGGAAAATTAAGTCAAACCAGCAAAACCTAAAGTTTGAACAATTACAGATTTATTACGAAGCATCAGGTAAAAAATTGAATAATCAATTCACTACCAATTTGGAACTTTTAACTGAGAAAGGTGCTTTGAATTACGTGGCCTACCTTATGGCTGATAACAACAACACTTCCATTAAAGTTGCAAAATATAAAGGCGAAGGACGTGCAGATCTTATTGAGAGTAATGAATATGGGTTTTGTTCTTTGATAAAAGCGACAAAACAAGTTATAGACAAAATTGAATTAGAGAACAAAACGATTACCAAAATAACAGCCAAAGAAAGACAGGAAAAAAGACTTTGGAATGATGTAGCGCTTCGTGAGGCGATCGTAAATGCTTTTGTTCACAACGATTTTACAAGGGAAGTTCCTCCTAAGTTCGAAATCTTCTCCGATAGAATTGAAATTACTTCAACGGGAGGACTTCCTGAAGGGCTAAGCCAGGATGAGTTTTTTGAAGGTTTTTCAGTGCCTCGTAATAAAGAGATCATGAGAATCTACAAAGATATTGATTTGGTAGAACAACTTGGATCGGGAGTTCCTAGGATATTAGAATCTTATGGAAAAGAATGTTTCAAATTCTCTGATAATTTTTTGAGAATGATTTTTCCTGCTAATGCTGTTGTTGATTTGAATCAAATTACTGCACAACCTGCAGATGAACAGGTTAAGGATAGTGGTCCAATAGGTGGTCCAATAGGTGGTCCAATAACTTTAACTCCTAGGCAACAAGAAGTTCTTGATCACATTAAGAATGATCCTAAACTTTCAAGAAGAAGACTTGCTGAAATACTAGATATTAACGTTTCTGCGGTACAAACTCACATTGAAGCATTAAGAGATAAGGGAGCTATTGTGAGGGTTGGAGGTAATAGAGGATATTGGAAAATCAAAAAAGTATAAATCATATTGAGGTGGTCCAATAGAAGATCCACAAATATAAAAACAATGAAATTTACCGAAGGAAAACAGGACTGAGTTCCTGAAGAGTTGCTGATTAAAGAAGATCTGAAAGCTATGGTATATCATTTCAATTCCAGTATGTTACGATTAAGAGACTCTAATGACTGTGCTTCCGCAGATTTGTAATTTTCAGGTAAGGAGTTGGGGATTTTTAATCCCGTAAAAATAACCTGTGAGTGTCTTTTTTCAGCCTAGACAGCGTTTAAAATAAATTCAGATCTTTTAAATTCAAACTATACCCGAAAAGGTATAATCTATACTCCAAATCAATGTTTTATACCCGATGAGGTATAATTACGCAAAATATCGTATATTTATACCCGATAAGGTATACTTGTATAAAAATTGCGCAGATGTCACTATCCCTATTTACAAAAGAAAAAAGAAAATTACTGAATCTAACTCAACAGGATTTAGCCGATAAAGCCGGAGTTGGTATTCGATTTATACGTGATCTGGAACAGGGTAAACTCACTTTGAGAATGGATAAAGTCAATCAGGTGCTAAACTTATTTGGTCAGGAGTTGGGCCCAGTGTCTTTAAATAAAAATATCTAAGCCATGCGAAAAGCAAAAGTTTACATGCACGATCATTGGGCAGGAACTCTATTCGAAAGTGAAGAAGGTTTTGTTTTTGCTTATGAAGAATCCTTTCTTCAGACTGCAAACATAGAGGCCATTAGTCTAACATTACCACTCAGCGTTGAGGCCTACAAGAGTGCCACAATGTTTCCTTTTTTCGATGGTCTTATTCCCGAAGGATGGTTACTCGATATCGCAGAGAAAAACTGGAAAATCCGTGAAACGGATCGTATGGGTTTATTAATGGCTTGTTGCAAAGATTGCATTGGAGCCGTTAGTATCATCGCTGAAGTTTAATCTCATTTCCCAAATTGTACAAATCATTTGCTATGATAGAAACTTGTCTATACTGTTACAAGCCTTTGAAAAAAGGACAAATCGATTTTCATCCAGCATGCTGTAAGAAAATATTTAATTCCAAAGAGGTGCCCGAACTGGACTACTCCGAAGATCAAATGTTAGAATTGGCTGATCAGGTCATTAAAAGTCAAATTGCAGTAACAGGGGTTCAGCCCAAACTTTCTTTGGAAATTGCAAAGAATCCAGAAGATGAAAAAGAAAGACGTTTTACCATTGTGGGCCTATGGGGAGGCTATATTTTAAAACCACCAACAAAGCAATTTCCGAGTTTGCCTGAATTGGAAGATCTTACCATGAATTTGGCAACGCTTTCGAAGATTGCTACTGTGCCACATTCATTAATTCGTTTAAATAATGGTAAGCTTGCTTATATCACCAAGAGAATAGATCGGGTAGAGGGGAAGAAGATCCACATGGAAGATATGTGCCAATTAACCGAGAGACTAACGGAATTCAAATACCGTGGATCTTATGAGCAAATAGGGAAAGCGATACAGAAATATTCAAGCAATCCGGGTTTGGATCTCATTAATTTCTTTGAGCAGGTCTTGTTTTCTTTTCTGACGGGTAATGCCGATATGCATTTGAAGAATTTCTCCTTGATAAATAATCCGGTATTAGGCTATGTGTTAACTCCGGCATATGATATGCTTTCAACAGTACTCGTAATGAGTGACGATGATGAGGATTTAGCATTAACACTCAATGCAAAAAAGAAGAAGATTAAGCGTAAAGATTTCATCTTTGCCTTTGATCTGTTTGAAATGCCCGAGAAAACACAAAATAATATTTTTGCAAAATTTGAGAAAACGATGCCTTCTTGGGTTGAAATGATTGATGTTAGTTTTCTTCCTTCAGAAATGAAAAAAGCCTATATCGTATTAATTAAAGAGCGGGCTAAGAGATTGGATATGAAAATTGAATAGAAAATATGGCGTTCTCTCCTTTGTTAATAGCAGCAAAAATATACCCATAACATTAAATAGTTTTTACAAATACAGCTAAAATTGCTAAAAGTATCATACATTATTAGTCTTGAATTTAATGATGGAAGAGTATAAACGGTCTACTTGAGTTTCTTTTTTAGTTTGATCATGTCTTTGCTGACTTTTTCATTAACAACTTTAGAATAAATCTGTGTTGTACGAATGCTTTTATGACCAAGCATAGAACTAATTGATTCAATTGGAACTCCATTGGCTAAAGTAACTGTTGTTGCGAAAGTATGGCGTGCAATGTGAAAGGTTATGTTTTTATCGATAGATGCTAAGTCTGCAAGTTCTTTTAAGTAGGCATTTAATTTTTGATTGCTAAAATTTGGGAAAATGTGATCGTCAGTTTTCTTCCCGGGAAAATCTTCATATTTTATAACAAGCTCAGCAGCTTTTGGAAGTAAAGGAATGTTGGATGGAGTCTTGGTCTTATTGCGTTCCGTAATAATCCATTTGTATCCATCTATGCCAATTCGAATATTGTCTTTTGTCAGATTTGAAATGTCAACATAGGCAAGCCCAGAGTAGCAAGCGAAAATGAACATGTCACGAACCATGTTGAGGCGCATAACAGAAAGTTTGAGGGCCTCTAATCTTTGCAATTCTTCTTTGTTGATATATTCTCGTTTTACTTCAACTAGTTTTGCTTGGTATTTAGCAAAGGGATCTCTGTCTAACCATTCATTTTTGATCGCAAGGTTGATCACTTTTCGTACATTCTTAATATACTTTAACGTGCTATTGTGATTGCATTTGCGTACTGTCTTGAAATAGTGTTCAAGGTCTGTGATAAAGGAATATTTTATTTGACGTAAAGGAATATCTTTTCGTTTGTATTGATGATTTAAGAATCTTTGAACGTGATCAATTGTTGTATCATATCGTTTTACCGTAGCGGGAGCATAGCTAAGTCCTACTAATTCTTTCATTTGTTGGTTGTGGTATTCGAAAACTTCGAGGAGACTTCTTTGGTCTTCTTCTATGCCTAAAAATCTTTCTTTTAATTTTTTTGCAGTAACGAAATCTCCATTTTTTATCATCTCAGTATGGTGATCATAAAGATTATTGCGAAGCGTATCTAGGAAATAATTGAGGTGGGTGCCGCCTATCTTTTTTGCATTTGCCCTACCTGTTTTACTGTCCCAGTCACCCTGCGAAATGGATCTGCCAGTTGAAACCTCAATGCGTTCATCTCCTATTGCAGCACGCATGTATATTGGGTATTCGCCGATTTTGTTTTCTTTGTTTTTCCTCAATAGGAAACTGATATTTAAAATTGAGAATGAATTCATGACCAATAATTATGTTTATTTGTTTTATTGCATCGTATTGAGCTAAATTTAAGATGAGCCGTTTTGTTAACTCAAATTACAAAAAAAACAATTAATTGTCAAGCTTAAAAAATTATTAAAATTATTTAATAATTTTCAGGTCAGTTAGTTATGGAGATTCTGGTGACCTCTGTGTTAAATAGGTTTAGGTCACCTGAGGGTTCACCCAAGTAATGGTTTTATATGGGGTTAGATGGCGTTAAATAAAATAAAAAAAACTGTAAATCGCTTGATTTACAGTCTTTTGCTCTTAAATGAATCATAATAAGTGGAGCTGCAGGGAATCGAACCCTGGTCCAAACACGCGATCAATAAGCTTTCTACATGTGTAGTGATTTATTAATTTTCGTACAAAGTTAGGGAAAGCACACCCGAGACTTTATCTTATCTTCTTAATTTCGCCCACTTCCCAAAGCATGAAGCAGACTAACCCTGAATTGATAGCATCCAATTACTCACCGGAACAAGGTGGAAACCATGAGTTGGATGTCTCGTCTCCACTCCTAGAGTGGTGATGAAGCATTAATCTACTTGATTCGATTAAGCAGCAAGAGCGTAGTTATTTTCGCCAATTGAAAAGTTTGATATCCGATATTTACGAGCTGGAATAACAACGCTCGACATGCTTACATACTAATTCTACATGCTGTCAAAATCCACGTCAGCCCCAGAATTGATACAAAATTAGTAAAATTCCCACAGTTCACGTGATTTTTTCATGGAAAGCTTTCGGAATATGCATTATATTTTAGTTCGTGTTGATAGAAGCTTAAGGATCAGTAATGAATAAATAGTGTAATGGGGTTTGTTTAGATATTGCTTGTGATCGAATCGGTTTGGTGATTGCTAAGCTGAGAGATTGATTTCCTATTGTAATTAAATAATTAATTGAGCATGAATACAGAGATTCGTACTTTTTATTATTATCTTAATAGTCATTAATTGCATTAAATCACACACTTGCGTTAATAAAGGAATCGTATGAACAAAAGAATTAGAATCGGAGTACTTCGGGAAACTAAAAATCCACCTGATAGAAGAGTCGCAATTCCGCCGGTAACAGGCCTGCAAATTCTTAATAAATACCCTAATGTTAGTATATTCATTCAGCCGAGTGATATTCGTTGTTTTTCCGATGTGGAATATCGAGAACAAGGATTTTTTTTAACGGAAGACTTACGGGATTGTGATATCCTGATTGGAGTGAAAGAGGTTGCCATTCCGACTTTAATTCCCAATAAAACCTATTTGTTTTTTTCACATGTTGCAAAAAAGCAAATCTATAATAGAGAGTTGTTGCTTCAAATAATCAAAAGAAATATAACCTTGATTGATTATGAGTATTTGAAAGATAATTGTAATAAACGTTTGGTGGCTTTTGGTCATTGGGCTGGTGTGGTAGGCGCATACAAGGCGCTCGTAGCTAGAGGTTTGCGTACCGACTTCTTCGATTTACCACCAGCTAGTTCTTGTAAGGATATGGAAGAGATGTATTTACATCTTAAAAAAATTAGTTTAAAACCCATAAAAATATTAATTACCGGAGGTGGACGAGTTGCAATGGGAGCCATGCAGACACTTCGAATTTTAAATTTAAAAGAGGTTACGCCGGAACAATTTTTAAAAGAAAATTTCAAAGAGCCAGTCGTTTGTCGAATTGATCCAGAAAACTATGTGGAACGGAAAGATGGAATTGAATTTAATCTTCAGGATTTTTACGATAACCCTGAAATGTATCAATCAACATTTAAGCCTTTTACTAAAGTAACTGATTTATTTATTGCATGTCATTACTGGGATCCAAAGTCGCCTAAGTTTATATGTGCAGAAGATTACAAAGATGAGGATTTTAACATCTCTGTAATAGCAGATGTTAGTTGTGATTTAAATGGCCCCATTGTATCAACCCTTCGCGCTTCAACAATTGCATCCTCATTTTATGGTTACGATCGATTTAGTGAAGAGGAGGCTATTCCTTTTGTAGATAAGAGAAATGTCACAGTTATGGCTGTCGATAATTTGCCTGGTGAATTGCCTCGTGATTCTTCAATTGATTTTGGAGAGGCTTTGTATCAGAATGTGTATGAAGCGCTTTTAGCTGATGACCCAGATGGAATAATTGAGCGGGCAACAATTGTGAAAGAGGGCTGGTTGACACCTCAATTTGCATATCTTCAGGATTACCTGGAAGGAAAAGAAGCTGTGAAAGTATAAAAAAAAAGACCAAATGTGTGTGCATTTGGTCTTCTAAATTTTATAGATTTTTCAGATCGGATATGGTTTGGTTTGGGTCATCTGACCTAAATACAAAGCTTCCGGCAACTAAAGCATTGGCTCCAGCTTCGACTAATTTCTTTCCTGTTTCCAGATTCACACCTCCATCAATTTCAATAGTAACAGAAGCATTTTTTTCTTTAATTAGTTGAACTAGTTTTTCAACTTTAGCATAGGTGTTCTCGATAAAACTTTGACCGCCAAAACCGGGATTTACACTCATTAACAGAACTAAATCAATATCCGTAATAATTTCTTCTAAAACTGAAACCGGAGTATGAGGGTTTAGCGATACACCGGCTTTCATGCCATGGCTGTGAATGTTTTGAATTGTACGGTGCAGATGAGTGCACGCTTCGTAATGAACCGTTAAAATATCAGCTCCTGCCTTTTTAAAAGCTTCAACATATCGGTCTGGATCAATAATCATCAGATGAACATCTAATGGCTTTTCAGCAATTTTTTTTATCTGCTCTACAATAGGCAATCCGTATGATATGTTAGGTACAAATACCCCATCCATAATGTCAAGGTGAAACCAATCGGCTTGACTGTTGTTCACCATTTCGATATCGGTCTTTAAATTTGTGAAATCAGCCGCTAATAGCGAAGGGGAAATTAATGTTTGCATTTGGTTGTTTACGTTTAAATATGGCGCAAATATAATTAAAAAAGGACAAGAGTAGGTAAATGAAAATTCACCATTAATTCTTATCCTTTCCTTTTCACCCTAAAATGTTTATTATTCTCCTAAATAAGTTTTAAGTATTTTACTTCGGAACGTTGTTTTCATTCGTTTGATTGCCTTCTCTTTAATCTGGCGAACTCGTTCTCGTGTTAGACCAAATTCTTTCCCAATTTCTTCAAGAGAGTAGGGTGGTTTCCCATTTAAACCAAAATACAATCTAATAATAGAAGCTTCGCGTTTCGAAAGAGTCGATAAGGATCTGTCAATTTCTTTACGAAGAGAATCCCGAATTAGCTTTTGATCCGGACTAATTTCATCACTACTAAGTAGTATGTCGTAAAGAGTATTTTCTTCATCAGGATTTATTGGAGCATCCATTGAGATGTGCCTGCCAGAAGCTTTAAGTGCTTCTTTTACGTCTTTAGGACTCATTTCTAATATAACAGCAATTTCTTCAGGGGAAGGTTCCCGCTGATACTCTTGCTCTAATTGAGCGAATGTTTTGTTGATTTTATTAATTGAACCAATTTTGTTTAATGGCAGTCGCACAATTCTAGCTTGTTCGGCCAAAGCTTGTAAAATAGATTGCCTAATCCACCAAACAGCGTAAGATATGAACTTGAAACCTCTGGTTTCATCAAATCGTTGAGCTGCTTTAATTAGTCCTAAGTTTCCTTCATTAATCAAATCGGGGAGACTAAGTCCTTGATTTTGATATTGTTTGGATACGGAAACAACAAAACGCAGATTGCATTTTATTAGTCGATCCAGAGCTTTTTTATTGCCTTTCTTTATTTCCCTGGCTAGTTGAACCTCCTCTTCCGCAGAAATAAGATCGACTTTCCCAATTTCATGTAGATACTTGTCAAGTGACGGAGTTTCTCTGTTGGTTACCTGTTTAGTGATCTTTAGTTGTCTCATAGTGGATTTTAAATGGTATTTATATCCGAGGGAACACTTCTCGTTTATATATTAAATATAGCAAAATCATTTATAAAAAGAAATTTGTGGGGCTTTCAGAAGAGCTATTTTAAGTTTTGATAAACTTATTTTGCAATTTAAAATTTTGGATTTTAGTAATAAAACCATTTATTTTTTTGTGAATTATAACTAATTCCGTAATATTGCAATTGAATTCAGATTAATTCTTCTCATTTAGAGGTCGAAAGATCAGGTTTCCTATTTTTCCAAATACAATTTCTATCTAAACAAAAAATCACCCAAAAAATATTAATATATCATTTATGTACGATATTCTTGAATTAAACAAGAAACTTGTGCCTGAATTACGAGAAATCGCTAAAGAACTCAACGTTAAAAAAATTGAGTCTTTTAAGAAACAGGATTTAATTTACAGAATCCTTGATCAACAGGCAATTGTAGCTTCTGAAAGGAAAACACCAGAAAAAAAGACTCCGCTAAAAAGAACTAAGAGTTCTGAAGGAGATAATAAGACTGAGGAAAGTCGATCCAGGTCGATTTTGCCAAAAAGAAGAAAGTCAGAGCAACCAGCTAAAGATGCTTTAGATGCTGTGGCTCCTCAAGAAGAAAATACAACACAAAAGGAAGCTCCTAGAAAACCTAGAAGAGATAAAAGGCAGGTTGTAGAAAAAGTGGAAGGTTCTTCAATAGAAGAGAAGAAAGAGGAGCAATCAGATGTTGTGGCTTCAGTTTCTGATTCTGTGACAGATGAAACTGCACAGACAGGCGAAAGACCTGTTAGACCACCAAGACCACCAAGACCACCAAGACCACCAAGATCGCCAAGATCAGAACGTCAGGAGAAGACTGAAGGACAGGCGAAGGTTGAAGGTGAGGCTAAAGCTGAGTTGGAGGTTAAGTCTGAAGGGCAAGAAGTTTCAACTAAAATTGAAAAATCAGAAAGATCTGAGAAATCAGAAAAACCTGAAGGACAGGAAAGCCCAACTAGAAAACGTTTTGAAAAACGTGAGAAAGAGAAATTATTTGAATTTGATGGAATAATTAACAATTCAGGTGTTTTGGAAATCATGCCTGATGGTTATGGATTCCTTCGTTCTTCGGATTATAATTATTTAAATTCTCCTGATGATATATATGTATCACAGTCGCAAATCAAATTGTTTGGTTTGAAAACTGGTGATACGGTTAATGGAACGATTCGTCCTCCAAAAGAAGGTGAGAAATATTTTCCATTAATTAAGGTCTCGAAAATTAACGGCAGATTACCTGAGGTAATTCGGGATCGTGTGCCTTTTGATCATTTGACTCCTTTATTTCCTAATGAGAAATTTAACTTGACTGGAAAAGGAATGAACACTATGTCAACACGTCTTGTTGATATGTTTGCTCCTATTGGGAAAGGACAACGAGGACTTATTGTTGCGCAGCCAAAAACAGGTAAAACTGTTCTTTTGAAAGAAATTGCCAATGCTATTGCTTCAAACAATCCTGAAGCTTACATGATCATTTTATTGATTGATGAGCGTCCTGAAGAGGTTACAGATATGGCTCGTAGCGTAAATGCAGAGGTTATTTCATCTACTTTTGATGAGCCGGCTGAGCGCCATGTACGTGTTGCTAATATCGTTTTGGAGAAAGCTAAACGTATGGTAGAGTGTGGTCATGATGTTGTAATTCTATTGGATTCAATAACTCGATTAGCTCGTGCCTACAATACTGTTTCTCCTGCGTCAGGTAAAGTTCTTTCTGGAGGTGTGGATGCAAATGCATTGCACAAACCAAAACGTTTCTTTGGTGCAGCAAGAAATATCGAGAATGGTGGATCGCTTACTATTTTAGCGACAGCATTGACTGATACGGGTTCTAAAATGGATGATGTTATCTTTGAAGAATTTAAAGGTACTGGTAATATGGAGCTTCAATTAGATCGTAAGTTATCTAACAAGCGCATCTTCCCAGCAGTTGATATTACGGCATCAAGTACTCGTCGTGATGATCTGCTTCTTGATCCAAATCAATTGAATCGTATCTGGATTCTTCGAAATTATCTAACAGATATGAACTCGATTGAGGCAATGCAATTTTTGCAAGATCGTTTGAGAAAAACAAAATCGAACGAAGAATTCTTAATCTCAATGAACGATAAGTAAATTACTTTTTGTTTATAAAAGATATAAAAGGGTAGTGATTGTGGTCACTACCCTTTCTTTTGCCTTAAACTGAAAATGCTTATTTATATGAAAATCAATTGTGGAGTAGGATTGGTGTATTGATTGCACGTTAAGACTATTTTTCTTATAGCTAGTGGTTTATGTTTTTGTAGTTCCTTATTTTAAATAAGTATAAATTGCAAAAAGAAAAGCTTTTTGTAATGTCTAGATAGCAAAATACCGCTTTTATTCTATAGATTTGCGAAGTAAACTTTACAGAAAATGAACACTTTAGTACAGACTCATAATAGCTTGTTGAAGCATAAGAAAGGCACAATTAGACGTGAGTTGGCTGATGAAATTGATTGGTCGCAGCGTCTAATAGCTATTAAAGGATCTAGAGGAGTTGGAAAGACAACTTTTTTATTGGATTATATTCGTGAGCACCATGCAAACGATAAAAATTGCTTATACATTAATTTGAACAATCTATTCTTTACTGAGAAAGGATTAGTTCCATTTATTGATGAGTTTTATAAAACAGGTGGTAAAATATTATTGTTGGATCAAATTCACAAGTACCCGGAATGGGCAAAAGGCTTGCGAATCTGTTATGAGCAGTATCCTGATTTACAAATTATATTTACAGGTTCGTCTATTCTTCGTGTAAAAACAAACGAGGAATTAAAAGGGATTGTTAACGTATATTATTTAAACGGTTTGTCGTTTAGAGAGTTTTTAAATTACGAATCAGGAAATCAATTTCGTCGCTACACTCTTGAAGATTTATTAGAGAACCATGAAGATATTGTAGAAGAAATTTTAGGGAAAGTTCGCCCATTGGCTTATTTTAGTGATTATATGAGATTTGGATATTATCCTTGTTACCAGGAAGAGAGAAGTTTTAACGATAATCTTTTGAAAATCATTAATTTGATGTTAGAGTTCGATATAACTTATTTGAACCAGATTGAATTGAAATATCTTTGTAAATTGAAGAAATTGCTATACATTATTTCATGTAACGTACCGTTTCATCCAAATGTAAGTAAGTTGGCAAATGATGTTGAAACATCAAGAGCTACAATAATGAATTACATGCGTTATTTGAAAAATGCCCGATTAATTCGTTTGTTGAATTCTTCGGAGAGGTTTAAAGATGCATCGAAGAAACCAAATAAGGTTTATTTGCACAATACAAATTTATTATACGCTATTGCACCGGAGAATGTAAATGAAGCTAACCTTCGAGAAACATTTTTTTACAATCAGGTGGGGCCTGATAGAAATATTTCGAGTACCGACAGAGGGCATTTCTTGGTGAATGATAAGTATAATTTTGAAATTACCGGCAGTGAAAATACGTCTGAATCTAAATTTAGAACGGAAGACTTTTTTATAGCTGCCGACATGATAGAACGTGGAGAGGGAAATAAAATACCTCTTTGGTTGTTCGGCTTTTTATATTAGAGAATTAGTTAAGCAAAATAAAATACCAAATAATATAATTTAATCGGAGGAGTAAAATGGCAAAAGAGAAAAAATTCATTACCTGTGACGGTAATGCTGCTGCTGCACATATTGCGTATATGTTTAGCGAAGTGTCGTGCATCTACCCTATCACACCATCTTCACCTATGGCTGAAAATGTTGACGAGTGGGCTGCACAAGGGCGTAAAAATCTATTTGGCGAAACTGTACAGTTGGTTGAATTGCAATCAGAAGCTGGTGCTGCTGGTGCGCTTCACGGTGCATTGCAAGCTGGTACTTTAGGTACAACTTACACAGCATCTCAAGGATTATTATTGATGATTCCTAACATGTATAAAATTGCAGGTGAATTATTACCTTGTGTTTTTCATGTAACTGCTCGTGCTCTTGCTGCTCAAGCATTAAATATCTTTGGTGATCACTCTGATGTTTATTCAACTCGTCAGACTGGATTTGCTATGTTAGCTTCAGATTCAGTTCAAGAAGTTATGGATCTTTCTGCTGTATCTCACTTAACAGCGATCAAATCAAGAGTTCCTTTTATGAACTTCTTTGATGGTTTCCGTACTTCTCACGAAATTCAGAAAATTGAAGCTGTTGACATGGAAGACCTAAGAGGTCTAGTTGATCAAGAAGCTCTTCAGGCATTCCGTGATCGTGCTTTAAATCCAGAAAGTCCAGTAACTAGAGGTACTGCTCAAAACCCAGACATTTACTTCCAATCTCGCGAAGCTGCAAACCCATTTTACAATGCGGTTCCAGATATCGTTGCTGATTACATGAAAGAGATGACCAAAATTACTGGTCGTGAATACAAACCTTTCATGTATTATGGTTCTGAAGATGCTGAAAATATCATTATTTCAATGGGTTCTGTAAACGAAACCATTAAGGAAACTATTGATTATAAAATAGCAAATGGCGAAAAAGTAGGACTTGTTTCTGTTCACTTGTATCGTCCATTCTCTGCAAAACATTTTTTAAGTGTTGTTCCAAAAACGGTAAAACGTATTTGTGTTCTTGATCGTACAAAAGAACCAGGTGCAAATGGAGATCCATTGTATCTTGACGTAAGAGATATTTTCTACGGTGAAAAAAATGCTCCTATTATTGTTGGAGGTCGTTACGGTTTAGGTTCTAAAGATGTAACTCCATCTCAAATTGTTGCGGTTTACAAAAACTTAGCAATGAATGAGCCTAAAAATCAGTTCACTCTAGGTATTATTGATGATGTTACTTTTACATCTCTTCCTATGTTGCCAGAGATTAAAATGAACTCTGAGTCACTTTACGAAGCAAAATTCTATGGTTTAGGTTCTGATGGTACTGTAGGTGCTAACAAAAACTCAATCAAAATTATTGGTGGTTCAACCGATAAATTTTGTCAAGCATACTTCGCTTACGATTCTAAAAAATCAGGTGGATTTACTGCTTCTCACCTTCGTTTTGGTGATGAACCAATCCGTTCTACATATTTAGTAACCACTCCTGACTTTGTTGCATGTCACGTTCCTGCTTACGTTTATTTATATGACGTATTAAGAGGATTGAAAAAAGGAGGTTCTTTCCTATTGAACTCAATTTATGATGCTGAAGAAACTGTTAAGAATCTTCCAAATCATATGAAAAAGTACTTGGCTGAGAATGAGATTAAATTCTACATTATCAACGGTACAAAATTGGGTGAAGAACTAGGTCTTGGTAGCCGTACCAATGCAATTATGCAATCTGCTTTCTTTAAAATTACAGGTGTTATTCCATTCGAAAAAGCAGCTGAAGAAATGAAAAAAGCGATTGTTAAATCGTATGGTAATAAAGGAGAGAAAGTTGTAAACATGAACTTCTCAGCTGTTGATGCTGGTGGAAATAATGTAGTTGAAGTTAAAGTTTCTGCTGATTGGAAAAACTTAGCTGAAGAAAAAGAAGCTGCAAAAGCAACTGATCGTCCTAAGTTTATCGCTGAAATGTGTGATCCAATAAATGCTCAAAAAGGAGATGATCTTCCTGTTTCTGCATTCACAGGTCGTGAAGATGGAACTTTCCCAGCTGGAACTACTAAGTTCGAGAAACGTGGTGTTGCTATTAGTGTTCCTGAATGGCAAGAAGAAACTTGTATTCAGTGTAACCAGTGTGCTTACGTTTGTCCTCACGCTGCTATTCGTCCATTCTTATTAACTGAAGAGGAAGTTGCTGCTGCTCCTGCTGGAACTGTAGTTAAGCCTGCAACAGGTAAAGATCTTAAAGGCTTGAGTTTTAGAATTCAGGTTTCTGTTGAAGATTGTACTGGTTGTGGTAACTGTGTTGATGTTTGTCCAGCTCCTAAAGCTAAAGCTCTTGAGCTTAAACATCTTGGTACTCAGGAGGCTGAGAAAGAGAAATGGCATTATATGGATGAAAAAGTAGGTTACAAAGATTTGTTACCTAAAAATAATGTGAAGAATTCACAGTTCGCTCAGCCTTTATTCGAGTTCTCTGGAGCTTGTGCTGGTTGTGGTGAAACTCCATATATCAAGTTAATTACACAATTGTTTGGTGAGAGAATGATGGTAGCTAATGCTACAGGTTGTTCTTCTATTTACGGTGGTTCTGCTCCATCAACTCCATATTGTAAAAATAATCAGAGTGGTAAAGGTCCAGCTTGGGCTAACTCTTTATTCGAAGACAATGCTGAGTTTGGTTTTGGTATGAACGAAGGTGTACGTAAAATGCGTAACCGTATTGAGCTTCGTATGAAAGCTGCAATGGAAGCTGTAAATGCTGATACTAAAGCTGCTTTTGCAGAATGGGTAGAGAACAAAAATAATGGCGAAGCTTCTGTTGTTGCTTCTGCTAAAGTTGAAGAAGTTCTTGCTAACGAAACTCATGCTGTAGCTAAAGAGATTCTAGACCTTAAAAAGTACTTAATCAAGAAATCTCAGTGGATTTTTGGTGGAGACGGTTGGGCTTATGATATCGGATTCGGTGGATTAGATCACGTATTAGCTTCAGGTGAAGATGTAAATGTTTTGGTAATGGATACTGAGATTTACTCGAACACTGGTGGACAAGCTTCTAAAGCAACTCCAATTGGTGCTGTAGCTAAATTTGCTGCTTCTGGTAAGCGTATCAGAAAGAAAGACCTTGGTATGATTGCCATGTCTTACGGATATGTTTATGTAGCTCAGGTTGCAATGGGAGCAAATCAAGCTCAATACTTGAAAGCTGTTAAAGAAGCTGAGGCTTATCCAGGACCTTCGTTGATTATCGCTTATTCTCCATGTATTTCTCACGGATTGAAAGCATCTATGGGTAAATCACAGTCAGAAGAGAAAAAAGCTGTTGAAGCTGGATACTGGCACTTGTATCGTAACAATCCAGCATTGGAAAATGAAGGTAAAAATCCATTTGTTCTTGATTCAAAAGTACCTGTTTGGGAAAATTTCCAAGGTTTCTTAATGGGTGAGGTTCGTTATACTTCATTGCAAAAATCATTCCCAGAGGAAGCTAAAGAATTATTCGTAGCTGCTGAAGAGAACGCGAAGTGGAGATATAAGACTTACCAGCGTCAAGCTGCTTTAGATTATACTGTATAGTAAAAGATAGTCTTTTATATTATTATACAAAGGGGTTCCAATTTGGAACCCCTTTTTTTATGCTTGATTGTCGCTAACACAACAAATAGAATTGTATGGCAGTTGTAACTCCATTACAATGATTTGAGCTAAGAAGCAGGATTTTAAAAGTCCGATTCAGATTAACACATAACTCCGAATCGAAATGGCAGAATAAAAAGTGGGTGGATCTTTTCATTCTGCCAAATTTTTTCTTATAAAATAAGACCTGTAAGTCCTTTATTTGCGGGCTTTTTTGTTTTAATGTTGATTTTCAGATTATTAAATATTGGTTTTTGGTTGAATATATCAAGTCCATTTATTAAATTTAATCAGAAGAGAAATTTAAAATCAAAAAAATATGGCAAATCTAAATGTGGAATTCATGGGATTAAAACTTAAAAATCCCATAGTTGTAGGAGCTTGTACACTTTCAGCCACCGTCGAAGGTGCTCAGGAATTAGAACGTGCTGGCGCAGCAGCAATTGTTTACAAATCACTATTCGAAGAGCAAATTCAGATGGAACGGGCGCAGTTAGCCGATGAACTTGATGAGTACACGGATCGAAATGCAGAAATGACTTCCATTTTTCCTGCGATTGAGCATGCGGGTGCTAAGGCTCATATTATGAGATTATCCGAAGTTAAAAAAAGTGTTAGTATTCCTGTTATCGCCAGTTTGAATTGTGTTTATGATGTAACCTGGTTCGATTATGCCAAGCAATTGGAAGAAGCTGGAGTTGATGCTTTGGAGTTGAATTTTTACCAAATGCCTGGTAATGTTGATAAAACAGCGGCGCAATTGGAAGATGAAAAAGTGAAAATTGTTGAAACTCTTAAAGAAAGACTGACAATTCCTTTTTGCATTAAACTAAGTCCATATTATACGAATACATTGAATTTTGTGAATCGTTTAGATCAGGCAGGTGCTTCTGCATTTGTTTTGTTTAATCGTTTATTTCAACCAGAAATTGATACTAATACAGAAAGTCATGTCACCAATTTTAATTTGAGTCATCAGGGTGATTTTAAATTGGGATTACGTTACGTTGGCTTATTTTATAAGAAAATTGAAGGCGGGTTATGCGGTACAAATGGAATTTACACTTCTGAAGATGTACTGCAAATGCTTTTAAGTGGTGCAAATATCGTTCAAATGGTGAGTACGTTATATAAAAACAAACCTACGCATATAGCACAAGTACTTGCCGAACTGGAACAATGGATGGATAAAAAGGGGTACAAAAGTATTGATGAATTCAGAGGTAAATTATCTGATAGTGAATTAAAAGCGTCCGATATTTATTACAGAGCACAATATTTAGACTTTATTCTTCATCCCGAAGAAATAATTAATAAGTATCCAATGAGATAAATGTTTGAGAATTTGATGAAATAGCCGGTCACAAGATCGGCTATTTTGATTGAATATCCCTCTGTAAAAGTGTCGCGAAATGCTCTGCAAACGTTTGAAAGACACAAGTCTAAATCATTTTAAAAAAGACACTTATATTGTCAGTTCTTGTTTCCTTTTTTGAAAAAAGAACACTACTTTTGTGTGTAATTTTCAACTGCGAACATAAAATATGCGCCTTGAGAATTCAATAATCTGAAAAATTTAAGTTAATATATAATTGTTATTGAATGCTTTAGTTGTAAAGCAGGAGATTACATTAAAACTAAAAAGCGATAATTATGAGTATGAAGTACGTTTATACTTTTGGTGATGGTAAGGCCGAAGGTAAAGCAGACATGAAGAATTTGCTTGGAGGTAAGGGTGCTAACCTTGCTGAAATGAATCTAATTGGTGTTCCAGTACCTGCAGGTTTCACTATCACTACTGACGTTTGTACTGATTACAACAAGCTTGGTAAAGATGTTGTTGTAGCAATGATTAAAGAACAAGTTGAAGCTGCTGTGAAAGATACAGAAGTTGCAATGAACGCTAAATTTGATGCTAAAGATGGTTCATCTCCATTGTTGGTATCAGTTCGTTCAGGTGCTCGTGCCTCTATGCCAGGTATGATGGACACTGTTCTAAACTTAGGTATGAATGATGAGACAGTAAAAATTATTGCTGAAAAATCAGGAAACGAAAAATTTGCTTACGATTCATATCGTCGTTTCATCCACATGTACGGTGACGTAGTAATGGGTGTTGAGGCTGAAGAAGGTCATCACAATCCATTCGAGGTTGTTTTGGATGAATTGAAAGCATCTAAAGGTTATAAAGTTGATACTGAATTAACTGTTGCAGATCTTAAAGTTCTTGTTGAAGGTTATAAAGCAGTTATTCGTGAGCACGCTGGTGTTGATTTTCCAACAAATCCTTGGGATCAGCTTTGGGGTTCTGTATGTGCTGTATTCGATTCTTGGAATACTGATCGTGCAATCCTTTACCGTCGTATGGAAAATATTCCAGGTGAGTGGGGTACTGCTGTAAACGTACAAGCTATGGTTTATGGTAACATGGGTGATACTTCTGCTACAGGAGTTTGTTTCTCTCGTGATGCTGCTACTGGTGAAGACCAATTCAACGGTGAGTATTTGATCAATGCACAGGGTGAAGATGTTGTGTCTGGTGTTCGTACTCCTCTTGAGATTACTAAAGTTGGTTCACTTCGTTGGGCTGAGCGTAACGGTACTTCTGAAGACGTTCGTAAAGCTGAATTCCTTTCTCTGGAAGAAGCGATGCCTAAATTATATAATGAATTGGATACAATTCAACAAAAATTAGAAGATCATTATTCAGATATGCAAGACATGGAGTTCACCATTCAAGATGGTAAACTTTGGATGTTACAGACTCGTTCTGGTAAGCGTACTGGTGCAGCTATGGTAAAAATGGCTGTAGATATGTTAGCTCAAGGTATGATTGATGAGAAAACAGCAATTTTACGTCAAGAGCCTAACAAATTGGATGAATTACTTCACCCAGTATTTGAGCAATCTGCAATTGATGCTGCTACAGAACTTTCAAAAGGTCTTCCAGCTTCTCCAGGTGCTGCAACTGGTCAAATCGTATTTTCTGCTGATGCTGCTGAAGAGTGGGCTGCTGCAGGCAAAAAAGTAATTTTAGTACGTCGCGAAACTTCTCCAGAAGATTTGAAAGGTATGTACGCTGCTGAAGGTATTCTTACCGAGCGTGGTGGTATGACTTCTCACGCTGCTGTAGTTGCTCGTGGTATGGGTAAATGTTGTATTTCTTCTGCTGCTGGTGTTTTGGTAACAGGAAAATCAATGACTATCAACGGTGTTGATTTCAAAGAAGGTGATTTCATCTCTTTAAACGGTACTACTGGTAAAGTTTACGAAGGTAAAGTTGCTACAATCACTCCTACATTAGATGGTGATTTTGGTAAATTGATGGATCTTGCAGAGAACAACACTCGTATGTACGTTCGTACAAACGCAGATACTCCTGGTGATGCTAAAGCTGCTCGTGAATTCGGCGCTAAAGGTATTGGTCTATGTCGTACAGAGCATATGTTCTTCGAAGGCGATAAGATCTGGAAAATGCGTGAGATGATTCTTGCTGAAAATGTAGAAGGTCGTAAAGCTGCTTTGGCTAAATTACTTCCTGTTCAACGCGAAGATTTCTCTGGAATTTTGGAAGCTATGGACGGTTTTGGTGTAACTATTCGTTTACTGGATCCACCATTGCACGAGTTTACTCCTAACGATGAAGCTTCTCAAATCGAGATGGCTGAAAAATTAGGTATCGATGTATCTATCGTTAAAGCTAAAGTTGATGCACTTCACGAATTCAACCCAATGTTGGGTCATAGAGGTTGTCGTTTAGGAAACACTTACCCTGAAATCACTGAAATGCAAGCTCGTGCTATTATCGAAGCTGCTTGTGATTTGAAAGCAAAAGGAAAAGATCCTAAGCCAGAGATCATGGTTCCTTTAATCGGAACTTTGAAAGAATTCCAATTGCAGGATGCAATCATCAGAGAAACTGCTGCTGCTGTTTTCGCTGAGAAAGGTATCAAAGTTGATTTCATGGTGGGTACTATGATTGAGATTCCTCGTGCTGCTCTTACAGCTGATAAAATTGCTGAGTATGCTGAATTCTTCTCTTTCGGAACAAATGACTTGACTCAAATGGGATTCGGTTATTCTCGTGACGATGCTGGTAAATTCTTACCAATCTATATTGAAAAAGGTATCCTTAAGCACGATCCTTTCCAAGTATTAGATCAAGAAGGTATCGGTCAATTGGTACGTATGGGTTGTGAAAAAGGAAAATCTACTCGTCCTGATATCAAATTAGGTATCTGTGGTGAGCACGGTGGTGAGCCATCTTCAGTTGAGTTCTGTAACTCAGTGGGTATGGATTACGTTTCTTGTTCTCCTTTCCGTGTGCCTATTGCACGTTTAGCTGCTGCTCAAGCTAACTTGAAGCAAAACTAAGAGAATTATATTCTCAATACATAGAAAGGCTGTCCCTCGGGGCAGCCTTTCGTGTTTTGTGGTATTCAGGTTACTCTAAATTTAAGACAGTCAGGCTCTGACTATAAGCAAGCCGTCCATGTCAGGGTATGACTCGATTCCAAATAAATTAGGTACTCCAGATGAGTTCTGTAACTCAGTGGGTATGGAATATTGATTTTCTGGGTTTCTTGTTCTCCTTTCCGTGTGCCTATTGCACGTTTAGCTGCAGCTCAAGCTAACTTGAAGCAAAACTAAGAGAATTAACTTCTCAATACATAGAAAGGCTGTCCCTCGGGGCCGCCTTCCGTGTTTTATAAGCAGGGGGTTCCCTTTCAGGGCGGGCTTTTCGTTCCAACTCCTCGCTCCAGTTCCTGTCTTTGGTTAATCATCCGGTATTTTGTTTCTAAATTCCAATTTCACCTATTCACCAACTTTAGCATCGCTGTGGGGTTTCCTCTTCAATCCCTAACCCAATTCCCCGCATGGCAAACAAACCAAACACTCTTTACGGGTAATTCAATTTAATATCAAAAGCCTGCTTAAAATTCAAGCCACCCATGTCAGGGTATGACTTGATTCCAAATCTAAAAGAACTATTTTGTAAGATGAGTTTTGATGTTAACTTGGCACAATAACACCACCTAGGTATGTATTACTACCATATCACTATATTTTCCTACCAAATAACGGTATGTTACCACTATATTAGTGTATGTTTCCACCAAATAACTATATATCACTACTGTATTAGTGTATATTCCAACCAATAAACTGTGTGTTATCACCATATGATTGAAATATGTTCCCTTAATGCAGGAATAAATTACTGTTTAAGATTAATAATTATTGCAAAATGTAAATTGTATCGCTACATTTAGATATGACTACGAATAAAATGACCCCCATCAACGAGCTGATATTATCAGAAATGAAAAAGCAGGAAGTGAGCATATCTGCAATGGCTAAAAAGCTTGATTTAAGTGTAAATGCCACCTATAATGCCTTAAAAAAGCCAAGCATTTATACCGATCGTCTGGCTGAGATTAGTGAAATACTTCAGGTGAATTTTTTTAAAATACTAGCCGGGCAGCTCAATATTGAAAATCCAATCAATCCTCAACTCGAGAAGCTTACCACTGAAAACACAACTCTTAAAGAGGTAATTGGCCTTTTGGGTGGCAATAAATAATCATCAATTAAATATCGCCTGCTTAAAATCTTAAGCTGGTCATGCTCTGACTATAAACAAGCCGGCCATGTCAGGGTATGACTTGGTTCCGAATCTAAAAGCATTATTTTATAAGATGAGTTTTGATATTAGTTTGGTGTAAATCAGTAAGCAAAATGCTCGGTTTTAGTAATCAAAAGAAAAGCTTGCCTCAAATGAAGCAAGCTTTGTTGTTTATTAAAGTTAATGGTTTAATCTACTCTTGGAGCAATGGTAATATAACTAAGCAATTGAATATTATTAATATCCGAGTAATCGTATTGAAACAAACCTTCCGTTCCGATAACAACCAGTACATTGGCCAAAGGAATCACATCATATGGAGTCATATCCGAGTAAACCTTCAATAAATTGGAACCGAGATTTAAAGGATCCGAGGCATCGTAAATCTTTAAGCCAGCAGTTCCATCGCAAACAAAAAGCAATTCATCATCAATACCCAAGCCATAAGGATTATCCATACTGTACGATTTTAGTAATGTGGGAGTGGTGATGTCACTTAAATCGACAACATCCAGCTGACTGGTGTTTTGTCCGCAAAAATTTCCTGCACGAAGAGTAATGTATGCCAAATTATTGTGCACCACTACTGGGTCGCAACTCATAAAATGAGAATATTGAGAAACTAATTGCGGTGCAAATGGATTCGTGATATCGAAAATATACATTCCATCTCGAGCTCCTATAAACAGGTTCGATTCATAAACAAATAAGGTTTCCATTCCCCAACCAACATTTAATTGACCGTTTTTTGATATCTGATCAGGATTGGATATATCAAACAATTTAAGTGATGAGTTAGAATCGAGTGTGTATAGAGTGTTGGTATTTATCATGAATTTGGCCATGGAACCAGCTTTTCCTGTTCCTCCAGCGGAGGCTTTAACACCCGTTGAGTTAGCTGAATCAAACATTACATCATAATAGTATGGATAATATTTAGGTTCCTCGTATTTCTCACTGATTCGTTTAACTTCCCAGCCAACGACCACACCTTTTTCAGGATCAATTTGTCCGTATGGGTAATTATTATCGGTTGGAGGTAGAGAAAATGGGAAAATATCAGCGAATCGTTTTTCTATTGCAATGGTATTGATATCGCTGATGTTTATTGCAATTAAATCGGTGTAAGAATCAGCATAAAGAATATCATCTTTTACCGCCATGTCGATGTTTCCGGGAATGGAGATGAATTTTGAGTTGATTGGTTTTGTTGGATCCGAATTATCGATAACATGGATTCCTTCGAATTTTTCATTTATTAAAATGAGATCATTGTAGAAATATATTTTTCCGGGAACCAACATTTCTTTGGCACTTTCGGTCTTTACAGCATTTTTAAATTCCTCAGTGGACAGATATACTGGTTCATTTATGGTGTATTCATGTCTTATTTCATCTTCGCACGACCAAGTTCCTGCGCATAAAGAAATAAGGATGGATAGAAATGCCAGATTTTTAATTGTTTTCATAAGTCTGATTTTAAAGCATGGTTTTATAGCTTGTTTTATTTCATGATGCATTTAAATAAAGAGGGTTGCGTATAAATATTTTAATTTTTATTCAACGCAACCATTCCATTGTTGAGTCATCAATAAGAAAAAATCAAATCCATAATTATGAAGACTTTTACAGTATTAATTAAATCAATTGCCATATTAGCTCTGATGATGTTCACTGTTACTTGCGCATTGGCCCAAAAAAAAGTTGATGTTGTTACTCTAAAAAATGGGAACGTTCTTAAAGGGAAAATTGTAAGACAAGTTCCCGGGAAATTTGTTGAGATTGAAACTAAGGATAAGAATTTTTGGCAGTTCGATATGGAAGATATTGCAGACATACGCTTTGAGGCTAAAAGACTGCCGAAAATAGCTAAGGATACTCTTCCCATAAAGAATGAGGGAATGTTTTATGAAGTTCGCATGGGGGCGCTAATTGGGAATAAGGATAATAAAAACAATGCGCCTTTTAGTATGTTGCTATCGGGAAGTTATTTGTTTGAGAATGGAGTGTCGTTTGGTATTGGCGGCGGCTATGAGGCTTATGATGTGGCACAAATGCCTTTGTTCGGAGAGATTAAATATTATACTACAATGAAAGGAATTAAATCCTTTTTGTTTTGTCAGTCAGGATACTCATTCGCACTTGAAGATAAGGATGATCAAAACTATTATTTAAATGGGGCTAATGATATTGATTCAAAAGGGGGTTGGTTAATTAATCCTGGAGTAGGTTTTGTATTTGGAAATAGTGCGAATACTAATTTTACTTTAAATATTGGCTACCGATTTCAAAAGATGGAGCAAAAATGGCACAACACATATACCGATGATACGGAATATTTAAGACATGAAATTAATCGTCTGTCAATTCATCTGGGGCTGATTTTCTAATAAAAGCAGTCTGTTTTTTAATTGTTTCGGAGATTATTCTTACTCTCAGAAAAAAATCAGGATTAGTCCTGATTTTTTTATTTGGTTCTGTTTAGGGTAAAATCTTTCTCTATATAAGCTTCTCTTGTCCTCATTTTTGTAGAAATTGATAAAATTTAATCAGTTTCTTATATCTTTGCAATTCAAAATTAGTTTAAATAAGAAATTTGGCACGAATTATAGCGATCGATTACGGAAGAAAGCGAGTAGGACTTGCTGTCACCGACCCATTACAAATAATTGCCAATGGTTTAGATACTGTTGCGGCAAAAGATGTTTTAACCTATTTGGAAAAATATTTTGAAACGGAAAAGGTTGAATGCATTGTTGTTGGGTATCCAAAGCAAATGAATAATGAGGATAGTGAATCGGTAAAATATCTAAAGCCTTTTTTAGGGAAATTGAAAAAAAAGTTTTCCGATATGCCAATCGAAATGGTAGATGAAAGGTTTACTTCGAAAATTGCTTTTCAAACCATGATCGATGGTGGATTGGGTAAGAAAGCAAGAAGAGATAAAGCAATGATCGATAAAGTGAGTGCTACTATTATATTACAATCGTATATGGAAACCAAAAGAAATCTATTTTAGGATTTGTTTGGATTTAGATAATTAGAGAGATAAATAATGATTTTACCCATTACCATTTACGGTCATCCGGTTTTAAGGAAGGTCGCTAAAGAGATTGATAAGGATTATCCTGAATTGCAGAAATTTATGGATGACATGTGGCAAACCATGTATTTTGCCGATGGAGTTGGATTAGCTGCTCCGCAAGTAGGGCGATCAATAAGAATGTTTGTGCTCGACTGCTCTTCTTTTGCCGAAGATGAACCGGAATTGGAAGACTTCAAGAAAATGTTTATTAATGCGAAAATTACAGAACGCACTGGTGATGAATGGGCCATGTCTGAAGGATGTTTGAGTATTCCTGGTATAAACGAGGATGTTACTCGTTCGGAAAGCATTAAAATAGAGTATTACGACGAGAATTGGGAGTTTCATCAGGAAGAGTATTCAGGTTTTGCAGCCCGGGTTATTCAACATGAATACGATCACTTAGACGGAATCTTGTTTACCGATCATTGTGCCCCTCTAAAAAAGAGATTGCTAAAAGGAAAGTTAACAGGTATCTCGAAAGGGCTTTTTAAAGCCAAATATCGATTTACTCTCGCAAAATAATTTCATAACCTTACCCTTTCGGTAGGGTTTTTTTATTGGAAATCGGTTTGTATATATGTATGGGGAAATCCTGAAAGGCGGAGTTGCGTTACTGAATGTTTATAATTTAGTAAACAAATTTATAAAACCTTCGTACTAGCACGTGTTGACTGATAAACTAACTTAAAGTTCTTATGATGAAAAAATTATTACTACTACTTATTTTTCTTGTTCCATTTTTAGGCAAATCGCAGGATATCGAGCAATTCCTATTGGCAGGAACAGAAGATGCATCTAAATTGACTGAAAATTACGTGAGACCTGTTGCAAAAGGCTTTATGTACGGATTAAATAACGGTTGGTATTCAACTGCTCGAACACATAAGAAGTTAGGTTTTGACATTACTTTTGTTGCCAATCTAGCTAAAGTTCCAGGGAAAGATGAGATGTTTAAGTTTGTGGAAAGTGATTATTCCAACATTACTTTAGCAAATGGATCCAGTGATATTCAAACTTTAATGGGCGGTAATAATAACGCGACCTTACAAGCAAGCATAGATGCGGGCGGAGGAACATATAATCTTGCAAATTTCAGTATTCCGGATGGTATTGGCAGTGATTTGCCTATGAATGCAGTTCCAACAGCAACATTGCAAGTAGGCGTTGGAATTCCTGTAATTGATGCTGATTTGAAATTGAGATACCTTCCTAAAGTCGGATCATCTGATTTAGAAGTTGGAATGTTTGGTATTGGAATTCAGAAAAGCTTAACGAAAATATTGAAAATTGATAAAACTCCGGTTGATGTTTCTGCATTAATCGCTTATACAAAATTGACCTCAGAGTATGATATTCAAGGGGATTCAGGTTTTGACGGAAGCGGTCAGTTGATGGAATTTACAACGAATGCCTATACAATTCAGGCAATTGCTTCGGTTAATTTAAAACTGATTGAATTCTATGGTGCTGTTGGTTACAATACAGCAAAAATGGATGTAGACATTAAGGGAACATACGAATTGGAATATACTGATGTTAATTCAGGTACAACTGTTGCTTCAGAAACCTTGGTTGATCCTGTATCGGTTGATTTTAAGGCAAGTGGTGTAAGGGCTACCATAGGTACTCGTTTAAATATGGCGTTTTTCAAAATATTTGCCGATTATACAATTCAGGAGTACAATACAATAACTGCGGGAATCGCATTTAGTTTTAGATAATTTTTTGAATGCATGACAGCATTCTGTGCATTAGATAGATAAGCCCTTGTTCCTAGAACAGGGGCTTTTGCTTTTTAAAAGAATTAGTGTTAAATTCAGTTTACCATAAATTGAATTATTAATGAGTTTTAGAGAGCTGCTTCGTCAAAATCCTTTTCTTCGACTCCTACTTCCATTGGTAATAGGAGTTACTTTGTCAGATATTGTTCGTATTCCTCAAATTTTGAGTTGGCTTCTGGTTCTGTTTGGCGTTTTCGGAGTTCTTCTTTTTACCTTAATCGCAAAACTGCGTAAGTCCTATTCTCTTCGTACGTTATTTGGTGTTTTTGTATTTGCCATGTGTTTTGGATTTGGAACTATCAGGTACAACGATATTCAGTCCCAAATGTATCTTCCCATTTCTAAATCTAAAATTATTTTAAAGGGTAAAGTGTTGGATACACCTATTGAGAAGGGGAATAGTTTTGCACTTGTGTTAGATGTTCAAAATGTAAAAGCTTTAGATAAATGGCAAAAAGTATCTGGTAAGGCAATCGTTTATCTTCAAAAGAATAGGAAAGCCAAGGAGCTCCGAATTGGCGATTTACTTGTGCTGAAGACTGAATTGCAAAGAGTGAAAAACGCAGGTAATCCACATGAATTTGATTACGCATCTTATCTGAAAACTCAACACATTTTGTATTCTGCCTACACCGACTCTTTATCATGGAAGCAAATAGGAAAGGGGGCTGATTTTTCAATTAGAGCATTGGCTTCGAAGTGGAGAGATCGTTTATTAGTGATCTATCGAAAAAATGGAATCCAGAATGAGAGTTTTGATATTTTGGCAGCTTTAACTCTGGGGTACAAAGCAGGAATGGATCCGGAAATTAAAAGAGCTTGGGCAGATGCTGGCGCAATGCACGTTTTGGCTGTTTCTGGCTTGCACGTTGGCATTATCTATATGATCATGAATTATTTGCTTCGCTTTTTAGCTCGTTTTAAGTATGGACGCCATTCACGAGGTATTCTTCTTTTACTAACGCTCTGGACCTATGCTCTTTTAACTGGAATGTCTCCATCGGTAATGAGATCGGCAACAATGTTTAGTTTCATTGTCGTAGGGGAAATGCTCAAAAGAAATGGAAGTATTTATAATTCCTTGGCCATCTCGGCATTTTTTCTTCTGTTAATTGATCCCTTTTTGCTGTTTACTATAGGTTTTCAGTTCTCTTATTTGGCGGTGGTAAGCATTGTCTTCTTTCAACCTCAGTTCGATAAACTTATTTATATTGGTAATCCAATCCTGAAAAAGTTATGGCAGCTTACAACAGTTTCCTTATCTGCACAAATAGGAACATTTCCATTGGCTGTTTATTATTTTCATCAGTTCCCATCTTACTTTTTGCTTTCCGGATATGTCGTTATTATCATGGCCGGAATACTGATTTATCTGTCGGCACTATTGCTGATTTTGTCTCCAATAAATATTCTTTCTCAAGGTTTAGGTTGGTTGTTGCGGAATCTCGTTGAAGGAATGAATTATTTGATTGTGAAAATTCAAGGGCTGCCTGGTTCTGTTCTAAGGGAATTATCGCTGAGTCAATATCAATTAATTTTTACTTATTTTCTTCTTCTTTCATTGATTTCACTTATTTCTTTTACCCGTAAAAAGGCTCTTTTGGCAATGATCGTAATTTTAATTTGCTTTCAATTACCAAACACAATTCAGGCTTTTCAGATTCCTAAAAAAGAAATGCTGGTTTTTCATACTCGAGGGCATAGTATTGTAGGCTTTGTAGAAGGTGAAAAAGGATTGTTTTTAGTTGATGATAAAATCTTACCGAAAAATAGTGATCGAATAATTCAACCATTCGTTCTAAACGAAAATATAAATGAAATAAGCTGTGATACACTAAAAGCTATTGATGTTAAGGCGATAGGGGGAGAGGTTATAGCGATAATAGGAAAGAGTAATTCTACTTTATCGGAAATGTTGAGAATTATCCAACCCGACTATATTATATTTCGTTCGTATGGTTTGAAATCCATAAAAATGATAGCAAAAGAATTTCCAAATAGTAAAATGATTATTGATGCTTCGATCTATCAGAGAGATCGAAAGAAATATCTTTTAATGGGAAATGAGTATGAATCGAATCTTTTTGATGTACAAGAGGATGGGGTTTGTATTTATACTTTGTCAACCGTAAATTAAGTTTCATCATCGAAAGAAAAGCTTTTAGATTCCCTCTTTGATTTTATAAACACTTTTGGTAATTTAGAGAGCTTGGCCAATTAATAATTTTTAACGAATAGCTTTAGATTTTGATTGTTTATGTGTTAATTTGCCGCTTCAAATTCCATTTATTTAACGGAACAAAGTTATGAAGATTGTAATTGCTGGCGCAGGGGCAGTAGGAATACACTTAGCAAAAATGCTAAGTAATGAGGATCATGATATTATCTTATTGGATAATGATGAAGATAAATTAAAGGAGATTGATTCCCATTTGGATTTATTAACCATTGTAGGGTCAAGTTCTTCTCTTAAGGATCTTAAAGAAGCTCGTGTTAAAAAGGCAGATCTTTTTATTGCTGTAACTCAATCAGAGGAGACAAATATAACGTCATGCATTCTTGCTAAAAAGTTGGGTGCGATCAGAACAATTGCTCGTATTGACAATCAAGAATATTTGATTCCTGAGAATAAAGAATATCTTAAAAGTTTGGGAATTGATGAGCTGATTTATCCGGAAAGATTGGCATCGAAAGAGGTTATTAGTTACTTATCCCGATCCGGGACTCGCCAGTTGTATGAATTCTCTGGGGGGAAACTTCTCTTGTACGGAATAAAAATTAGCAGTAAGTCAATTTTGATGGATAAAACCATGGCTGAAATAGATGAAATGACTGGGGATTTGGATTTTAGAGCCGTTGCCATAAAACGTGGTGATATGACAATCATTCCAAGAGGTCACAATCGATTTTCCCGCGGTGATTTAGTTTTTATTGTAAGCAAGCCCGATGCAATGGAAAGGGTAATGCGCCTTGCCGGAAAAGAGAAATACGAGATCAAAAATGCAATGATTCTTGGAGGAAGCCGAATTGGTCAGAAAACAGCACTGGAACTGGGGCATAAACTGAATCTGAAATTGATTGAACTTGATAAGGATAAGAGTTTAAAACTTGCTGATCTGCTCCAAGACACATTGGTTATTAATGGTGACGGTAGGGATAAAGAATTACTTAAAGAAGAAGGAATTCACAAAATGGATGCTTTTGTGGCTGTTACAGGAAATTCGGAAACGAATATTCTAGCTTGTTTACTGGCCAAAAAAATGGGCGTGAAGAGAACCATTGCTGAGGTAGAAAATATCGATTATATCGATTTAGCTGATAATATTGGTGTTGGTACCATGATTAATAAAAAATTGCTGGCTGCCAGTTATATTTATCGCTTCACTAGGGATGCTGATGTTCAGCATAGTAGATGGCTGACTGTTTCGGAGGCTGAGGTTATTGAATTGGTGGCTAAACCCGATTCTAAAATTACCAAGGGCATGCTAATGGATATGAATTTCCCGGAGGATGCTAATATCGGTGGAATTATAAGAGAAAATAAAGGTTTTATTGCAGCAGGTGATACTCAAATTCAGGCTAACGATAAGGTTGTTGTGTTTACTCTTCCATCTGCAATTAAAAAAGTTGAGAAATTCTTCAAATAATAGTCCTCAGAGCCGAATTTATTGAATTCGGTTTCTTTCTTACCCTTTTTACAGAACGAATTTTAATAATGTTTTTCTCTTTTTTGGAAATCGTAAAATAAGCTGGTTCGAAATGTTCAACTGGAAATTTGTTTTTTATGTGATGTCGGTTCTAATGATCGTGGAAAGTTTCTTTCTGATTATTAGTTCCGTAGTAGCCTTACTTTATGGCGAAGGTGATTTTATATGTTTTGTACAGTCTGCAGGAATTTCTCTTTTTTTTGGAGGAATAATATATCTTTTTACGCAAAATTGCAGTAGGGATATTGGCAAAAGAGAGGCGTTCCTAGTCGTAAGTTTGGTCTGGGTTGTTTTTTCTATTTTTGGAGCATTACCCTTTCTATTGGGAGGATACATTCCAAATTTCACAGATGCTTTTTTCGAATCCATTTCGGGTTTTACCACTACAGGAGCTTCAATTGTGAATGATATTGAGGCCTTACCCCACGGTATTTTATTCTGGAGATCATTAACTCATTTATTGGGTGGAATGGGGATCTTGGTTTTAACTGTTGCCATTTTACCTGTTTTTGGAATTGGAGGAATGGCTATGTTTAATGCCGAAGCAGCAGGGATTACGATGGGTAAATTACACCCACGTATTAAAGAAACAGCGCAACGTTTATGGGGGATTTATATGCTCTTGGTTGCAATTGAAACGATCTTTTTGGTTTTTGGAGAAATGGATTGGTTCGATGCCATTTGTCATTCATTTGGAACTTTAGCTTCGGGAGGGTTTTCTACGAAAAATACGAGTATTGTTAATTACTCACCCTACACACAATATGTCTTGATTGTCTTTATGTTTTTTGCTGGAGTCAATTTTACACTTCACTATTTCGCGATAAAGGGACGGTTTAGAAAGATATGGCAGAATCAGGAATTTAAAGTATACACGGGTTTAATCGTATTGGTTACAAGTATTATTACTTTGACTTTGGTTTATCTGGATCATGGGACTTTTGAAAAATCTTTTCGTGACGCCTTGTTTCAAGTTACTTCGATAATTACGAGTACGGGTTTTGTGAGTGCCGATTATTCGCTATGGCATCCATATTTAGTGTTCTTAATTTTTGGATTGATGTTTACTGGAGCTTGTGTTGGTTCTACATCGGGAGGAGTTAAAATTTTACGTCATTTACTACTTTTCAAAAATAGTATACTCGAATTCAAGCGAATGATCCATCCTTCGGCCGTATTGCCTGTTCGCTACAATAAAGAGATGGTGGGACAAGATGTTATATCTAAAATACTGGCTTTTGTGATTTTGTATTTTATGGTTTTTTTTATTGGTTGTTTTGCTATGACATTAATTGGGTTGGATTTAATTTCGGCGATGGGTGCTGTTGCAACAACAATGGGAGGAATAGGTCCTGGATTGGGAGTTGTAGGTCCAATGAATAATTTCGCATCTGTTCCTGAGGTTGGAAAGTGGATTCTTTCATTTCTAATGATATTGGGTAGATTAGAGTTATTCACCTTTTTAATTATTTTTGTTCCGTCTTTTTGGAAGAATCAATAAACTTTATTTTTTTTAAAACCTTAGAATTTTATCTTTGGTTTAAATCTTAAGCTTACAAAAGTGATAAAGCACAAAATAATTCTCAATATTCTTGGTAAACTCCTAGTTGGAGAAAGTTTCTTTTTATTTCTATCACTGCTGGTTTCTCTATTTTATCAGGAATCAGATTCTATGGCTTTTGTGAAGTCCATGCTAATTACTTTTTCTGTTGGTGGAGTTTGTTACATGCTTTCAAGAGGTGTAGGAAAAGATTTAGGAAAGCGGGAAGGCTATATCATTGTAAGTCTTGTTTGGATTATTTTTTCAATATTCGGTTGTCTTCCATATCTTTTCAGCGGAGCTATTCCCTCGGTTACAGATGCTTTTTTTGAAACGATGTCTGGTTTCACAACCACAGGTTCTTCGATACTTAATAATATTGAAGAATTGCCACATGGAATTCTTTTTTGGAGATCAATTACTCAATGGATGGGAGGAATGGGGATCATAGTTATGTTTCTTGCTATTCTTCCAACTTTAGGCATAGGAGGACGAGAGCTTTTTCTAGCAGAGGTTCCAGGTTTTGCACCCGATAAATTAGCTCCAAGAATTAAAGAAACTGCTCGTAATTTATGGGGATTATACATTCTGTTTACTTTCGCTGAAACGATTTTGCTTTTTGTGGGAGGTATGAATTTTTTTGATGCAATTAATCATTCGTTAACAACCATGGCTACCGGAGGATATTCGACTAAGCAAGCAAGTGCAGGATTCTTTACATCACCTTATTTACAGTATGTAATCATCTTTTTCATGTTTGTGGCCGGAACCAACTTTACCCTTGCTTATGCAATGGTGACAGGAAAAGCTTCAAAAGTATTTAAGGATGAAGAATTTCGTTTTTACACCTTGGTCGTTTTGTTATTTACTGGTATTATTACTGTTGTTTTGGTTGTTGGAGAAGATTTTGGCCTTGAACGAGCTTTTCGAGATGGCTTGTTTACTGTTGTCTCAATTATTACTACAACAGGCTACGCAACTGCGGATTATCTTCTTTGGACACCATTTTTAGGTATGTTGGTGTTTGTTCTGTTTTTTGTTGGAGGTTCTGCTGGATCAACCGGAGGAGGAGTAAAAGTTGTTCGGATATTGTTGCTATTCAAAAATAGTTTCTACGAACTTAAACGTTTGGTACATCCAAATGCAGTAATTCCAATTCGTTACAACGGACATGTTGTTGATCAAAAAACAGTCACCAATATATTGGCATTTTTTGTTTTTTATATCATTATTTTCATGATGTCCTCAGTTCTGATGTCTCTTTGGACCCCCGATATTTATTCTGCATTTAGTGCAGTCGCAACAACACTCGGTAACATTGGACCTGGATTTGGAGAAATAGGCCCAATGGATAATTTCTTTCATTTACCAGCTTTGGCAAAATGGTTCTTATCATTCCTAATGTTACTTGGGCGCTTAGAACTGTTTACAGTGTTAGTATTATTCTCACCTGCATTTTGGAAGCATTAAGCATCTGGGCAGTTTGGACTATTTGCTGTTTCGGAATTCTATAATCTTCAATAATTATGTTGGCTTTTAGATATTTTAGCTAAGTAGGTGAAAGTAATGCTCGTGGTTAAAAATGATTAGTTCACGTAAGAATTTATTAGTTTTAACATGTTATTTGCAATTGTTTTGTT
The DNA here is from genome assembly GCF_002356295.1 of Labilibaculum antarcticum. Lineage (NCBI taxonomy): Bacteria > Pseudomonadati > Bacteroidota > Bacteroidia > Marinilabiliales > Marinifilaceae > Labilibaculum > Labilibaculum antarcticum. Next base: position 3,302,453 of record NZ_AP018042.1, read on the forward strand.
TAATTTTAATTAATATTGCGGCTTGTTCGTTTTGAATAACATTATAATTAAAATTCATGAAAAATATTACAGAGTACAATCATCTGATTGAGAAAGCGATGGCAAAATACAAGCAAGATACACGGAAAATTATTGAGGAATTTGAGAGTAAATTTAATAAAGGGAGTATTGTTGCAACCCATCATTTTAACAATGCAAGCCCGGAGTTAATAGGTTTGGTAAAATCAGAGCTTGAGGAATCGGGATTTAGACCCGAATTGATAGGTAATAAACCTGATGGTCATGTTGCTCTTCGTGTTAGTTTGCTCAGATCATAAGAGATTGTAGTTTTCAAATAAACGCTAAAAACAATGCCATCAATATTCAGTTGATGGCATTTCTTTTAAGTTTGGTTTGTTCTTATAGTACTCACCAATTTCAGATCGAATAAATTTAAATGAATCGGAGGTGCTATCTACAAATGTTGATACTTTATTATTGTCGCAGTATAACTAATGATCATTCAGGTTTGTATTTTTTCAGATAAATTATTTATTTTGAAGTGACTCAATTTCTTGCAATACTGCTTGTGCTTGCACATATTTAAGATCGCTTTCCGAACGATTTACCTTCGACAAATCATGGCATTCTTTCAGTAATGATTCGTATTTTTTGTGCAGAATTTCTGCTTTTGTTTTCTTTTTGAATAATCCAAACATGAGTTTTTATTTTATAGTTTAGTACTTGACATACCCCCATTAACATGAATAATTTGTCCACTTATCCAAGAGGCTTTATCTGATCAAAGAAATGCGCCCATTTCAGCAATATCTTTTGCTTTGCCAACTCCTTTCTCGTATCTGTTTGATATCTCCTAATTTAGTAGTTTCCCATTTTAATAATTTAGATTATTTGGTCGTGAATACAGCAACTGCATTACATTGATATTCCGCATGTCAAAGGCTGCTTCGCAATAAGAAAGATAGTAATTCCATCTTCTGATAAATAAGTTGTTAAAGCCAAGTGCGTTGACTTCTTTTTCTTTTTGATTGAAGGTGTCACGCCACATTCGCAAGGTTTTCGCGTAATGTTTACCCATGTCTTCCAAGTGGATAGGTGTTAAATCTGAACTTTGATTCATTGCATTGTGCAAGGCAGACACCGATGGTAATAAAGAACCAGGGAAGATGTGTTTTTGAATCCAGTCAACCCCTGTTTTCATCTCTTTAAAGCGTGAATCGGGACAGGTAATTACTTGTATGGCTAACAAACCGTTTGTTGCGAGTAGGTTATTTACTTTTGAGAAGAATGGTTTGTAGAATTTGTGTCCAACCGCTTCCAGCATTTCTATCGAAACAATTTTATCAAACTTGCCATTCACTAGTCTGTAATCTTTAAATAGGATGCTGACCCGATCTTCCAATCCCGCATTTTCAACCCGCTGTTTAGCATACACATATTGCTCTTTAGAAATGGTAATGGCTGTTACATGAACAGAGAAGTTCTTTGCCATAAAAATGGCCATTCCTCCCCAGCCACATCCTATTTCAAGTACACGATCACCACTGGTAAGTCTCATTTTCTCTGCCAGTTTTTGGTATTTCATTTGCTGAGCTTCGTACAGCGATGTTTCTTCATTTATGAAAAAAGCCGCCGAGTAAGTCATGCTTTTATCCAACCATAGCGAGTAAAAATCATTGCTTAAATCGTAGTGAGCAGCAATGTTTTTTTCCGATCCGGCAAGTGTGTTCTTCCGAAAATTGTGCGCCATTTTATTCAGCCATTTAAAAAGATTAAAGGCTGCTGTTTTAATTTTACTTCCTGATAAACTTGGCGCATTATCGATGTTCGCAAGAATCCAGGAAATCAATTTTGTGATGTCGGATGTTTCCCACAAGCCTTTCTCGTAAGCTTCTCCAAATCCTATATCTCCATAAAAGAAAAGCTGCTTGTAAAATTCGGGTGAAAGAATTCTAATGTCGGCTTTGATTTTTGAATTCTCCGAACCAAAGCGGTATATACTTTGATTTGGAAGGCACACTTCAATTGATTCTCTGTCCATTTTTTGAAGGAAATTTAGAAATATTTTTTCCTGAAATCCGGCGTTTTGTTGTATTGTCAGCGTGTTTTCCATGTTGAGAGATTTTTATCCGTGAGCTTGTTCTTTTCTTCGTATTTTTTTAATCGATCTTGTTGTAAATCCAAATGTTCATTTTTTCTGAAATAGGGAATCCCTTTAAGGTAGAGTTTCAAGGCCTGATAGTGAATCAGGAAGATAACCTGCAAGGTGATGACAGGAAAACGAAGCATAAAACGGATTACATTTCGATTGTTAAGTACTAACTGTTTGCCTCGAAGCGAAGCTGTGAAAATTCGTTTGCCATCTTTGTAGTCATCGATTTTGTTGAAAAATACCTTTCCAGGGATACTGAGTTCAAAATCAAAATCGACATCGTGTTGGATAAAGGGGGATACGTAAAAGTGTTTTTTCTTTCGATCACTAAACTTTCCGTTGCAATAGTTGTCTTTACCCAGATAGAACAATTTCATTTCCCCGTAGGTATTGTTCACTTCAGCAATACTTCCCAAAGGTTTATTTTCTTCATCAAAACAATAGTAAAAGGAAACCGGATTAAATTGATACCCTAAGGTGCATAAATTGGTTAGCAGGATTATTTTGGCAGGAGGCTGATGAATGCCTTGTTCCTGCAAAAATTGTTCTACCTGAAAACGAACACCTTTGAGTTCTCCTGATGTTGTCAGCTGCAAATGATCTCTATCGCGAAAATTGAAGTAATTAAATCGGTTGTGACTTACAAACCACAGTGTTTTGGAAATAACCGGTAGTTCATCCAGGTCGATACTGAACAGGAAGCTTTTGTATCGAAATGATCGATGAATCTTTTCTGTTCGGGAATGAAATACCTCGCATTCGTATAGGCTTGAATTGATGATATGTTCTTCTTTTGTTGTCATCCTGCTTTTTGCTTTATCTTTTTTTTCTGTTCTGTTTTTAAGATTGTATTGGCTAGTTCTACAGCCGAACTATAGGCGTCTTCATGAAATCCATATCTGAAATAACTTCCGCAGAAATAGATCGGACCCTCTCGATTCAATTCAGGTAAGCGCTCTTGTGCTTTCATTGCTTCTACCGTAAAAATTGGATGATCGTATTGAATGCTTTTGTGAATCTTTTTAAGCTCCAATTCAATTGGGTTAATGGACACAAAATAGTTTTGTTTCTTGGATACATTCTGCAGGGAATTCATGTTGTAAACCGTGCTGGTTTTTATGCTTCCCGAACGATCATCCATTAGATAATTCCAGCTCGACCACACTTTTTTGTTGTGTGGCATTACCGAACAATCAGAATGTAAAACCGCTTTGTTTTGCTGATAGCAGAATTGCGATAAAAGTTTCTTTTGCAGTTTACTCGGATTGGAAAGCAAAGAAAGAGCTTCATCTGCATGAGCAGCAACAATTACCTTGTCGAACCAATGCTCTTTGCCTGCGCTAGTTGTAATTTTCACCTGTTCTCCTACAGATAGAATTTCTTTTATGGCCGAATTTAAACGTATTTTATCCCGAAAGGGTGCAATAAGCAATTGTTTGTAGCTTTCACTTCCCCCGTCCACAGTATACCATGGAAAGTGGGAATCCACACCCAGCATACCATGGTTGCGAAAGAAATGCACAAGGCTTTTGACCGGAAATTTTAAACTCACATCAGGTGGTGTAGACCAAATTGCCGAACTCATCGGAACAAGGTATTTGTCGGTAAATTCTTTTCCCAGCTTCTTTTGCTGAATGTATTCTTGTACAGTCAAGTTTTCGAGATTGCCATTCAAAAGATCCTGTAAACTCTCTTTGTTGAATCGATTTATCTCCAATAACATTTTAATGAATCGTGCATTAAAGATATTTTTGCGTTGCGCGAAAAGGCCGGAAAAACCCGAACCGCAATATTCCAATTGACTGCTTTTGTGTTGCACACTAAAGCTCATGCTGGTTCGTTTAATGGGCACTTTAAGTTGATTGAACAGATTCAACAAGTTTGGATAGGTTTGTTTGTTGAAAACCATAAAGCCTGTGTCAATAGGAATTTGTTGGCCATCCTCTTCGACATAAACTGTATTAGTGTGTCCTCCAACGTAATTGTTTTTTTCGAACAGTTCAATCTCGTAGCTGTGCTGAAGTAAATGTGCAGCACCCATTCCGGCAATTCCAGTTCCTACAATTGCAAGTCGTTGTTTTTTGAAGTCCATAAAGTCGATCTTTTAAGTTTTAAGGGCCTAGTTCCGGATAGTTTAGTAAAGCTTTATAGCTGTGTCCTTCATGATCTCGAATGTTCGAAATGCCTTCGTATTTACTAATTCGTTTAGTTTTTAAATCGTAATGAACGTAAATGGGATTCATGAGCACGCGTAGCAATAGTGATTGGCATTCCATTCGAAGCAACACGATGTTCGGATCGCTGGTTTGTTCATCTACTTTATATATTCTGAAGGTGAAATAGTCCTGAAAGGCAACTGAGAGAAAGTTAAAAACTAATTTTTCTTCTGCAATAATTTTATTCCAGTTGCTTTTGATGTAGTAATTGAAACCTCCATCAACAACGGCTGGTTCGGGTACATAAAGACTTTTTTCTTTCAGCTTTGAATTGGAGTTTTTGCGATAGCGAATTTCGAATTGATTGGCTCCCACGTGAATAACCTCTTCGAGTAATCCGCTTCGTTCATCCATCAACAGGTAATTTGGTTTTTGAAATGAATTCCTAAAATCAAGTTCTCTATAAGCAAATTCAGATCCGTTTTCTCCAACAAAAGAGGTCCGTGTCTCTAAATGTTTGCCTTTTATGAATATCTCCTGATGCACCTCTTTGTAGATAAATTCCAAGGAATTTTTATCCATAGCAATGCCTTCGTAAACTCGATTTTCGGTTCCCGAACGAAAACCGTAAAAGGAGAGGAGTACAATAATGAATAAGAGCTTTTTCATCTTCTTAGAATTTAATTGATTGATGTTAATTGGGATTTCTTTTGCTGAACAGATAATGGCTTATGCTCCATTCTTCACCTCGACGATATCCCCATAATTCGGCGCAAGCCATAAAAAAGATCCTCCAATAAACCCCCCAGCGGGTTGACTGATTGGTACCGTAAGTCTCTTCGAATATTGGCATGATTTCAGTTTTTTGTTCATCCATTTTTTGCAACCATGCTTCTGCTGTTTTCTGATAATGAGTTCCGTTCATATGCCATCTTTTTTCAATGGTTAAATGCTCTTGAAAGTGCGAAAAGAGATCTTCTCCGGGCATGATTCCTCCCGTGAAAAAATATTTTGACATCCAATCGCTCGAATCCTGAATTTCAAATTTGTATGTCAATTCTTTGTGCGAGAAGACGTGAACAAAAAGTTTACCGGTTAGCTTTAAAAATCCATTAATTCGATGCAGAAGTTCTTGGTAATTTCTCATGTGCTCAAACATTTCCACCGAAATAACTCTGTCAAATTTTTCATTTATGTTGAAATTATTCATGTCAGCAGTAATGATGTGTAAGTTGGTAATTCCAATGTCGAGTGCTTTGGCCTGTATGTATTCTCGTTGAGAATGAGAATTGGAAACCGCTGTAATGCTCGAATTGGAAAATTTTTGCGCCATATACAAGCTAAGGGATCCCCAGCCACATCCCAATTCGAGAATGTCATGCCCATCTTGAATTTCAGCTCGTTCAATTGTCTTTTCAAGCATTGTTTTCTCAGCTTCATCCAAATCGTTTGTGCTCTCGTCCCAAAATCCACAGGAATATTTTAAATATCGTCCCAGAACTTTCTCGAAAAAGCCTGCAGGCAATTCATAATGTTGCTCGTTGGCTGCATTGGTATTGATCGCGATCGGACTCTCTTTTAATTCATCAACTAATTTGTTGATATTGAATTGTTTTCTCTCGTTTTGCAGTCGTTGCTTTAACAATCCTCTTATTTTTATTCTGATGAGTGAATCGGGAATTAAGCCCTTTTCAACAATAGTTATATACCACATAGCAATTGTGTTTTATTTGTTTAATGAATTCGGGTTTAATTTTATGATTTTAAATGAATGCAATAGCTTCATAGCCAAAAAGGAGGGGTCGAATTCATACCATTTACTGGCAAAATTAGCTCTCCAGGGTTTTGCATGATGGTTATTGTGCAGGGCTTCTCCTCCCAAGAGAATTTCGATAGGGAATAGATTTGTTGAATCGTTATCCTGTTTGTAATTTCGATACCCAATTTTATGAGAGAACCAGTTGATGATGGCTCCATGTATAGGACTCATGAAAAAATGGATTGGCAGCAAAGCGAGCCAATATATATTTGGTGCAAAAAGCAAGTAGATTACGATGTAGACACCAGCCCATAAAAGTCTTGAAATCCAAGATTCTGAAATTTTCTCAAAAGCGATCCATCTTGGTATGTTCACATCTATACCATCTTGAAGCGTTATCTCTCTATTCTTCACCAATGAATAGTAGCGATAGGTGTTCAGCATAAATTTGACAATGTTGGACGAATGATGAGGGGAATGCGGATCTTGTATTTGGTCCGTGTGCATGTGATGCATTCGGTGCATATAAGCATAGGCAAACGGATTTAGATAAGAAGTGCCTTGAGAAATCCATGCTCCAACGAAGAAAGTCCGTTCCCAGAATCTGTTCATTTCAAACATGGAATGAGCTGCATAACGATGCAGGAAAACAGTCTGAAAGAACAAACTAGCGTACCAATGAGCGATTATAAATATGATAATTAGCATGAGTAAATTAAAAAAGTTAAAATATCAAAATTGAAATTGTTTACTCTTTTTCTATATACTCTAAACAATTAATAGGCTTAAATGGTTCGCACTTGATGCTAAATATTTTTGCTCTTTATCATTATTTGTAAATAAAGTTCATGAAAAAAATATGAGAATTCAGTTAACTTATAGAAAAGGAATACTAAAATACAAGAAGGATTCAGCTAAGATTTTAGCGAAGTTTGAGAAGAAGTTCAATAAACGAAATGTGGTCGCAAGGCATCATTTCAATGATGCAAGTCCTGAGTTGGTTGGAGTTGGAACAGACTAGTAGTAAGTCTTAATTACTGTAGATGAGGTTGAAGGTTAAGTGGCTTTGCAGGTTGATTTGTTAAAGTCAGCAAGAATAGTTGGATAAGATTGCATGGTAGAAAATAAAAAATGCCACCAATATTGTGTATTGATGGCATTATATATTTTAGCGTATTGTGTTTTATAAAATTAATTCACCAATTCCTGGTCGGATGATTTCAAATGAATCAGTGGAGCAATCTACAATTGTTGAAGCTGTATTATTGCCGTAACCCCCATCAATAATAAGATCAACTTGTTTGTTGTATTTCTCGTTAATTAATTCAGGATCAGTGGTGTATTCAACAACTTCATCCGGATCATGAATAGAGGTTGTTAGTATCGGATTGCCCAATTCTTCAACTATACGTAATGGGATAAAGTGATTAGGAACACGAATTCCAACAGTTTTCTTTTTGCTTTTAAATAATTTGGGAACATTACTACTGGCTTGTAGAATAAATGTGAAGGCTCCGGGTAGGTTTTTCTTCATCATTTTAAAGGTCGTGTTATCTACTTTAGCATATTCGGATAAAGTGCTTAGGTTGTTGCAAATTAGAGAGAAATTTCCTTTATCGGCAGTGGTTCCTTTTAATTTTGCAATTCTCTGTACGGCTTTGGTATTGTTAATATCACAGCCTATCGCATAAACGGTATCGGTTGGGTATATGATAATGCCGCCATTCTTCAAAATGTCTACTATCTGCCTAAATTCCCGATGGTTGGGGTTGTCAGGGTACAGTTTCAAAAGCATTTGTAGTGGTTTTGGGTTATTAAGGGAGTAAAGGTAAAATATTCTTTGATATAGGTTATCTACTGAAGCTTATTTTTTTCTTGTCTTGCAAATAATGTGAATGGGTGAACATTAGGGGATTAAATTGAGATGAGAGCAAAAAAAGGAGTACTTGCGTACTCCTAAATTTTTATCATCGAATGATCAACCATTTAATTTGTTGTAATCAGCAAGGAATTGTGCTAATCCTTTATCTGTTAAAGGGTGATTTAATAGGCCTGTAATGGCGCTAAGAGGGCTTGTGGTGACGTCGGCACCAGCTTCGATACATTGTACCATATGCATGGTATGACGAACAGATGCAGCTAGAACCTGAGTTTCGAAACCATAATAACTGTTCATGTCTACAATTTGACGAATTAAGTCAATTCCATCAGCACAAATATCATCTAAACGACCAACAAAAGGAGATACGTATGTTGCACCTGCTTTAGCCGCCAATAATGCTTGACCAACCGAGAAAATTAACGTGCAATTTGTTCTGATATCTTGTAAACTAAGATATTTTATTGCTTTAATACCATCTTTAGTACATGGAACCTTAACAACAATTTGTGGATGAAGAGCGGCTAATTCCATGCCTTCAGAAATCATTCCTTCAAAATCGGTTGCAATAACCTCAGCACTTACATCGCCATCTACAATTTCGCAAATATCAACATAGTGCTTTTTGATGTTTCCTTCTCCTTTAATCCCCTCCTTAGCCATAAGGGATGGATTTGTGGTAACGCCGTCAAGGATTCCTAAATCCTGGGCTTCTTTAATCTGATCAAGATTTGCTGTGTCGATAAAAAACTTCATTTTACGATTTTTAGTTTGTTATTTGTTCAAAACGAAAATACACTAATTTCTTTTACATACAAAGAATAGCATATGTTTTGAACTCATTAATTAAAACATAGAGACGCGAAACTATTTCCGCATCAAAGAGATTCGAAAAATATGAAGTTGGTGGGGGGATAAAAAAAGAGCCGATGGAGGGATTCGAACCCGCGACCTGCTGATTACAAATCAGCTGCTCTGACCAACTGAGCTACATCGGCAAAAATACTCTGAGCCATTGATGAGAATTGAACTCATGACCTCTTCCTTACCAAGGAAGCGCTCTACCCCTGAGCTACAACGGCAGTAATAAAATAAAAAAAAGGAGTTGGTCTCCTTTAGTAGAGCCGATGGAGGGATTCGAACCCGCGACCTGCTGATTACAAATCAGCTGCTCTGACCAACTGAGCTACATCGGCGTTTTGTTACTTTTTAGAAGGTAAAACGATCCTTCAAATAGTCTTGTAAAGAACGAAAGAAAGCCCGAAAGCTTTCTTTATTGTTTTTTGTTGAGCCGATGGAGGGATTCGAACCCGCGACCTGCTGATTACAAATCAGCTGCTCTGACCAACTGAGCTACATCGGCATTTTTATACAAATTAGAAGTATAAAAAGTGGGTAAACAGCTACGTCGCACTGCTTCGACCACCTACCCTTGCTGCCTTCCGACCCTGGGGGGATTCAGTAGGAGCGAGTCGCATAGTGCTTACCCGACGACAAAAGTAGAAAAATCTTCAATTCTTGCAAATAAATAGTGAAACTTCTTATCTGATTTTTCTTGCTTGAGTAGTCAATGGTTTTATTCTCAGCTAAATAATTTTTTAAAAAAAATATTATTTTTTTTGCGTTCATCTGTTTTTGACAATAATAATGAGGAATTGAAATCAGAATTATGCTTTTGAGAGTAGGGGTTTCTTGTAAAAACGGATATCTTTGTGCTCGGAAAAACAAAATACATTTGCATGCAGATTTTTAAAAATTCATTACTTAGACATACTTTCTTATTTGGGGCACTGGTAGGGGGAGTTCTAATTTGCGCAGCTTTGGTTGTATATGCAAAAGGCCTATCAGTTAATTTTGATCCCAATCTTCGTTCTATAAACCTATTTCTAATAGTAACAGGTATTTTTTTCGGGGTTAAAAAATATCGCGACGATGAATTGGATGGTGTAATTAGCTATGGAAAAGCATTTACGACTGGCGTTCTTATAATTGGATTTGCATCCCTATTTTATTCAATCTTTATTTATATTTTAACGAGATATTTTGATTCATCTATTATAGCAGAAGCAATTGTCTTTTTAGAGAAAGGATTGCATGAAATGGGTTATCAGCAAAAGGATATTGATTTGTTAATGGGGATTTATAAAGAAATGACTCCGGGGCTGTTTGCTTTTGGACAATGGTTCAGCAAAGCATTATCGGGTTTATTATTTTCTTTTATTTTGGCTTTTTTCTTTCGTCAGAGCAGAAATTTGCTGAATAAGAACTCTGTTGATAAATTTAACGAATCGAATAATCAGTAAAATTTAAATATGGATATTTCTGTTGTAGTTCCTTTGTACAATGAGGAAGAATCGCTTCCCGAATTACTAGCCTGGATTGATCGGGTGATGCAAGCAAATAGTTTTAGTTATGAGGTTGTATTAGTAGATGATGGGAGTAATGATACCTCCTGGGCTGTGATAGAGGATTTACGAACAAAGTTCTCGGCCGTTAAAGGAATTAAATTTCGAAGAAATTACGGGAAATCAGCTGCGCTTTTCAGCGGGTTTGAAATTGTTAAGGGCGATGTGGTTATTACAATGGATGCCGATCTTCAGGATTCTCCGGATGAGATTCCTGAATTGTATCGTATGATAAAAGAAGAGGATTTCGATTTGGTTTCAGGATGGAAACAAAAGCGTTACGATCCAATTTCCAAAACAATTCCAAGTAAATTCTTCAATAGAACAGCAAGAGCGATGTCGGGCATTAAATTGCACGATTTTAATTGTGGATTAAAAGCTTATAAAAACAAAGTGGTTAAAAGTGTTGAGGTGTATGGCGAAATGCACAGATACATTCCAATTTTGGCTAAAGAAGCTGGTTTTGTTAAAATCACCGAAAAAGTCGTTCAACATCAGGAACGAAAATATGGGGTGACAAAATTTGGCTTAAGCCGATTTATTAATGGTTTTCTCGATTTATTGTCCCTTAGCTTTATTAGTAAATTTGGTAAAAAGCCGATGCACTTTTTTGGATTACTGGGTACACTTATGTTTTTAGTTGGCTTTTTTGCTTCTGCGTGGATTGGCGCTCTGAAACTTCATAGCATGAGTTTGGGAGAAATAGCCCCTCGCGTAACCAATAGTCCGTACTTTTTTATCGCATTAACAACAATGATTATTGGTACTCAACTATTTCTTGCCGGATTTATAGCCGAATTGGTTAGTCGAAGTTCTTCTGAACGAAATACCTATCAGATCGAAAAAGAAATTTAAATAACCAGTGAATGTGTGAAAGGGTAATTGAGTGAAGAAGTAAAAACTAATTACTGCTAACTGTTCACTGCTAATTGTTTACTGGGCAAATGATAAAGAGAATTATTAGAATTTTATTACAAATATTTCCTCGTCCGATTCTGATTCGGTTGAGCCTGATAATAAATCGTGTAGTTGCGGTATTTCTAATTGGAGATAAAGTTGAATGTCCTGTTTGTGGCGGACACTTCAGTAAATTTCTTCCTTATGGATACACAAAAGTTTCGGGGCGCGATAATGCTTTGTGTCCGAAATGTCTTTCCTTGGAACGTCATAGGTTGATGTGGATGTATTTAAATGAAAAGACAGAGTTCTTCACGAAGGAACTTAAAGTTTTGCACATTGCTCCTGAACAGTGTTTTTACAAGCGATTCAGGAAGCTCTCTAATCTGGATTATACCACGGCCGATTTGGAATCTCCAATTGCCGATGTGCATTTCGATGTTCAGGAAATTCCTTTTGCCGAAGCATCCTATGATGTGGTAATTTGTAATCATGTACTGGAACATGTTACAGATGATCAAAAGGCAATGAGTGAGATTTACCGGGTGCTAAAACCAAAAGGATTTGCCATTTTGCAGGTTCCAATGGATACAGAAAATCCGCTCACAATGGAAGATCCAAATGTTACTGATCCGAAGGAAAGAGAGAGACTGTACCGTCAAAAAGATCATGTCCGTTTGTATGGATTAGATTATGCGGATAAATTGTCAAAAGTGGGATTTTCTGTTTCCCAATCTCAATATGCAAAAGAAATCTCTTCTGATTTAGCAGAAAAATATCGCTTACCAATGAATGAAATCTTTTATTTCAATCAAAAAAACTAAGAATGCAAGAAGAAATTAAGCTATCCGTTATTATTCCGGTGTACAATCGTCCGGATGAGATGAAAGAATTGCTTGATAGCTTGTCTGAGCAGACTTTTAAAGATTTTGAATTGGTTGTTGTAGAAGATGGTTCATCGATAAAAAGTGAAGAGCTTTGTGATACGTACCGCGATCGAATAAATATATCCTATTTCTTCAAACAAAACGAAGGTCCCAGCATTGGTCGTAACTACGGATTGGCCAGAGCAAAAGGGAATTATTACCTGTTTTTCGATTCCGATTGTATTCTTCCACCTCAATACATGCAGACCATTAATAAGGAGCTAAGTGAGAATTTTGTGGATTGTTACGGTGGCCCCGATGGTGCTATGGACGATTTCTCGGATTTTCAAAAAGCAGTTTCTTATGCCATGACTTCTTTTTTTACAACCGGAGGAATTCGGGGAGGGAAGAAGCAAGTGCATAAATTCCATCCTCGCAGTTTTAATCTGGGCTTTTCGAAAGCAGTTTATAAAGATACAGGCGGATTTCCGGTAACCAGAATGCATCCGGGCGAAGATATGGTGTTTGCCATTGAGGTAATTAAACGTGGTTTCGAGACTCGTTTGGTGCAGGAAGCATATGTTTTTCACAAGCGGAGAGTCTCCTTTAAAAAATTCTACAAGCAGGTTTTCGGTTTCGGGAAAACCCGATACATCATCTCCAAACACTATCCGGAAACCTTCAAGATCTTCTTTCTATTTCCATCTTTATTTGCCTTGGGAACAATTGGAGCCTTACTTTTGGGGATCACAGTCCATCAAATTTTTGCCTTTCCTGTTTTGCTGTATGCTGCACTTGTTTTGGCCGATGCCATTAGCAAAAGCAAATCGGTAAAGCTTGGTTTTTTAGCCTTGCTCGCGAGCTATGTGCAGCTGTTTGCCTATGGAATTGGATTTATCGATGCCATCTGGAAACACAAAGTGCTGGGTAAAGATGAATTTGGTGTTTTTGGAAAAGGATTTTACGAATAGAGAAAAAAAGATATCACAAAAAAAAGAGGCTTTTAAGCCTCTTTTTTGATTTTATTCTCAATGTATTGAATTACTTCATCTTCCTGATCGGGATGAAACCATTCGATCTCTTTGTCTCTGTTGAACCAGGATAGTTGACGTTTGGCGTATCTTCGGGAATTGCGTTTGATCAATTCTACGGCTTCATCCAGAGATGTATTTCCCTCGAAATGTTCAAATAATTCTTTGTATCCAACCGTGTTTAACGAGTTGTAATGGCGGTATTCAAATAAGGCCTGCGCTTCCTTCAGCAAACCATCTTTCATCATTAAATCAACGCGTGAGTTGATTCGGGAATACAATTCAGCTCTATCTCTGTTTAATCCGACTTTAATGATGTTGAAATCTCTCTTTTTTCGGGTGTTTGTTCTCAATTCGGAATATGGTTTTCCTGTCATCAAACAAACCTCAACCGCATGAATCACTCTTTTTGTGTTTTTTAAATCAACTTGATTGTAAAAAACCGGATCGAGTTGTTTTAACTGCATGCGCAATGATTCAACTCCTTCATTTTTTGTTCGCTCAACAACTTCATTGCGCAATTCGGGATCGATAGTCGGTATCTCATCAATTCCATTGCAAATAGCATCGATATACATCATGCTGCCACCAACCAACAATACTTCATCTTTTTCTTTGTAAAGATTGGAGAGTAATTCTAATGTTTGCTGTTCGCATTCATATGAACTAAAATAGTCGTGAATTGAGTGGGTATGAATGAAATGATGTTTTACCGCCTCTAATTGCTCCTTTTCAGGCACAGCCGTTCCAATACTCATTTCCCGATAAACCTGACGGCTATCGGATGATGAGATTACGGTATTAAAATGTTGTGCGATTTTAATGCTTAAATCGGTTTTACCAACACCTGTAGGACCTAATAGAACAATCAGGGTTTTCGACATCAATAGTCAATTATGAATTAAGAATTACGAATTTGTTAAATGCAAATTTTAATTTTGTGCTAACTGCTAACTGCTAACTGCTAACTGCTAACTGCTAACTGCTAACTGCTAACTGCTAACTGCTAACTGCTAACTGCTAAAGAATGTCATCGTAGTCATCCAAACTTTCAAATTCAGGACCTTCTTTAAATTCGTCATCGAAATCGGCCAAATAATCGTCAGCTGTCTTCGTTTTTTTAGATTGTGTTTCAAATTCACCTAAATCAAGACCCTCAAAATCTTCTGCATCCATTTTGATTTGTTCAGGTGCATTGCCTTCACATAGAGTTTGTTTAGGGTATTTTGTTTTGGCCTTGGATTTTCCTTCTTTTATTAACTGAACATTGAAAAAACGATCAGAAAAGAAATCAAAAACGTAAATTAATTCGGGTCTTCTCGAGGAAACAAATTCACGCATCATTGCAACGTCCATTGGCACAACATTCATGTTGTCATCATCTTCGGTATTCATTTCGAAAAGAGCAATTTCCAATCCTCTTTCTCCACCTGCTCCAACTTGATAAAAAGAGGCCATTTGCGTATTATCATATCCAATTGCCTTTTGAATAGTGTCGTGGAACTCTAAATAAGTTTGCTCGTGATCAATTTCTATTTCAAGAACAAAATCCTTTACCTCTGGTGAGGTTATTTTAAATGTATATATCATGGTTTTACTTTGATTTTAGTTGTGTTAGAAACTCCATTGTATCTACGTTATCGGCATAATCCCAAAGTTCAGGTTCCTGGGCCTTCCCAAATGGAATTGAATTTTGTATTTCATTACCAACAATGCATTGAATTAGTTCGGAATTCTTGTTTAAATTGTTTTCAAGTTGATTAATTTCGGAATAATATTCATAGTTTACAACTCCAATTGGAGAAGTGATTTGTGTGTTTTCATTTAGAAGAACAAAGCCGGTATCCAGATGTTCTATTCTATTCATCAAGAACATAGAACGCTGGTAATCGTAATTGTTTGCGTATTTATTGTGATTATTCACAAAAGAATAGTTTTTCCAGCAATCGAGAAGATGCACTAGATTATAACCTTTAGGGATATATAATTTTGAAACATTTCGGCATCCTAATCCAAAATATAAAAATACATCTCTTCCAAGTGCTTCGAGTTCTTCATTGGTTTCGTTACCAGATAATACCGCAACAGAATTTCTATTCCTGCGAATGATATGATTATATTTTTTGAAATACGCTTCAAAATATCTGGCCGAATTATTACTTCCGGTAGCAATAATTGCATCGAATTTGTTTTCACCGCTCAATCTTTCTGATTGAAATGAGATTAATTCTTTAAATTCAGAATTGATTTCGATCAGTAATTTTGAAACAAAATTGAGAAGCTGATTATCTTTCGAAGATAATTTTCCAATAAATGAATGACCGGATATTAATACCGACAGCATATCGTGAAAACCAACCATTGGAATATTTCCAGCCATAATTATCGCAACTTTTAATTGCGTATTTTGATCGGGAATAGAGTATTTATTTAACCAATCATTCAGCTTTTGCTCTTCTAAAAAAGTACAAATACCATTTATGGATGCATGAACATGAAGTGGGGTGAACCACAAGTTCTCATTTGATACTCTGTCAAGCAAAGCTTCAAAGTCATCGTAATAGGCTGAATTTAGTCTGTGATCATTGCGTTTTGCATCTTCTGATGAAAACTGAGATAGAAAATTACCTAACTCAACGAATGCCTGTATTCTTTCACTTTTGTTCATGGTATAATTCAAAAAAATCCCCATTTAACTTTACTCTAAAGTTATATCTGGAGAATTTGATTTACTTACTATTCCGCAAAGATAAAAATTGTTATCAAATATCTTAACTATTTCAATTTTTATCCAACATTGGATAAAAAACTTAATGCTAATCCTGTTCCCAGGATCAAAATAATTACAAATAGTAAAAATGATATAACTGCAAGTAAAAGTCCGATAAATGCACAGGTTTTACCCGTGTTGACATTATTTAAAGAGCTTGAGGTATACAAATTGGGTGTTTCTTCATATAATTTAATGGCTTGCTTTGATAGAATTAAAGCAATGATCGCCAATATTAAACTAATAATTCCAGCAAAGCAGAATAGAAAAATTGAGAGAATGCCAAGCACCAAAATGGTTGATGAGTTTGGGAGTACTTGTCGTTTATTATCGGAAGTTTGGTCTGAATTTTCCATCCTGATTTTATAATAGTGAACTAATTTTATAAATGTACGAGCTAAGTATTAAAAGTGCTGATAGAGAGAAAAGATATTTAAGAACGATTGTTGCCCAAGAAAAATGGAATTTTAGATGTAGAAGTAATAGACTAAACAAGCTTATCATTGGAAGCAGGGCAGGATATAAGAGTATTGATGCCAAGAGGTCACCTTTGAGAAGTGCAAGCAAAGAGCTTTGCAGTCCACATCCGGGACATGCGATTCCAAAATGTTCTTGAAAAGAACAAGTTGCTAAATGGTTTTCGAGCCAGTTTATTAGATTCTGCCACATACGATTTAATATCTTTTACCAATTTATAAAAACAATGGCGTAAAAAAAAAGCCGATGTGAAAACATCGGCTTCTACTATTTGATTTTATAAATTACAAATCTCTACGCTGATACAAAGCATCCTCCATATCCATTTCGTCGAACTGCATATATTTGTATATTGTCTTTTCGTGAGCTTGGATCTTCTCTTTGTAGATCTCTATATACACCGCAGGAGTAGGTAATTTCCCCAGGACTGAAACAACAGCACCAAGCTCAGCAGATCCCAAGTAAACTTGAGCTCCTGTACCCATACGGTTGTTGAAGTTACGAGTTGAAGTGGAGTAAACGTTTACCTTATCCGGAACACGTAGTTGGTTCCCCATACATAGTGAACATCCAGGAGTTTCGATACGAACACCTAATTGAGAGAAAGTAGCAAAAGTCGCTTCTTCTTTCAATACGGCCTGATCCATACGAGTTGGAGGTGCAATATAAGTTCTTACTTTATCGGATGGAGTTAAACCATTCCAAATTTTTTCACAAGCACGGAAGTGACCAATATTCGTCATACATGATCCGATAAATACATCCTGAATCTCAGTATTCTGAACATCAGAAAGTAATTTTACATCATCCGGATCGTTAGGACAACAAAGAATCGGTTCGTGAATCTCTGAAAGATCAATTTCGATAGTTGCGGCATATTCAGCATTCTCATCTCTTGAAAGCAACACTGGTTTAGCCAACCATTCGTTACAAGCATCAATACGATTCTGAATTGTTTTAGCATCATCGTAACCCATCTTGATCATA
The DNA here is from genome assembly GCF_002356295.1 of Labilibaculum antarcticum. NCBI lineage: Bacteria > Pseudomonadati > Bacteroidota > Bacteroidia > Marinilabiliales > Marinifilaceae > Labilibaculum > Labilibaculum antarcticum. The sequence goes on from NZ_AP018042.1 coordinate 3,319,832, forward strand.
GATTCCATCAAGGCAACGTTAGACTTTACGTACTCGATAACACTTTCTTCTGACAACTTAATACAACCTGCGGCAGCAGAACGCTCAGCAGTTGCATCAGTTAATTCAAAAGCTTGTTCAACAGTAATGTCATCAAGACCTTCCATCTCGATGATTTTACCGCTGAATATATTGATTTTGTTTTTCTTAGGAACAGTTAATTGTCCGTTTTGAATCGCAAAATATGGAATAGCGTTCACAGCATCACGCAAAGTGATACCTGTTCTAAGCTTACCTTTAAATTTAATTAATACAGATTCCGGCATATCCAACGGCATGAAACCTAGAGCACCAGCAAAAGCAACCAATCCGGAACCAGCAGGGAAAGAAATACCCAATGGAAAACGGGTATGTGAGTCACCACCTGTACCCACAGTATCAGGAACCAATAAACGGTTCAACCAGGAGTGAATTACACCATCGCCTTGCTTCAAAGGCACACCTTTACGCTCAGATATGAACTTAGGCATACTTTTATGCATTGCCACGTCTGTTGCTTTAGGATAAGCCGCAGTATGACAGAAAGATTGCATGAACATTGGTGCTTCGAACTTTAAACATGCCAATTCTTTAATCTCATCACGAGTCATAGGACCAGTAGTATCTTGAGATCCAACAGTTGTCATTTTAGGAGCACATGATGTTCCGGGCAATACGCCTTCAACACCACAAGCTTTACCAACCATCTTCTGAGCCAATGTATATCCTTGGTTAGGCTTTGGCTGTGGGTTATTTGCAACAGCAAAAATAGCTGTAGCAGGCATTCCTAATAAAGCACGTGATTTCTCAGTTAATGCTTTTCCAATGATCAAAGGAATACGGCCACCGGCACGGTACTCATCTGTTAAAGTATCAGGTGCTAATGAATAAGTACATACGACTTTACCATTGCGGGTAATTTCACCTTTTTTGTTGTTGATGATGATTTCGTCGCCTGTGTTAAGAGCTGAAACATCAGTAATAATAGGCAGTCCGCCAGAATCTTGAGTAGTATTGTAGAAAATTGGAGCAATAGCACCACCAATAACTACGCCAGCAGTTCGCTTGTTGGGAACTGCAGGAATATCTTCACCAATGTGCCATAGTAATGAGTTGGCAGCTGATTTACGAGAGGATCCGGTACCAACAACATCACCAACAAAGGCAACTTTGTGACCTTCTTTTCTCCAGCCAGCGATAGTTTCGATGCCATCTTCGAAACGACCGGCGCCCATAGCTAAAGCATGCAATGGAATATCAGGACGTGTAAATGCCTGAGAAGCAGGAGAGAAGTCATCAGTATTGATCTCACCTTCCACCTTATAAACTTTCAATTTGATTTCTTCCGGCAATTCAGCTCGCTTAGTAAACCAGTCAGCGTTTGCCCAAGATTCAATTACACTTTTAGCAGCAATATTGTCTTTTGCCAGATCTGCTATTATCTGGAAAGAATCATAAACAAGAACAATACCTTTAAGGGCTTCGGCAGCCTCGGCAGCTATAACTTCATCTTTTAATGCTTCAACCAAAACGGTTACATTGTAACCACCCATCATAGTTCCCAAAATTTGAATTGCTTCAGATTTTGTGATGATTGGAGAACTCAATTCGCCTGTTAAAATTTGGCCTAGAAATTCTGCTTTAACTTTTGTTGAATCATCAACGCCGGGAGCGATTCTTTCTTTGAATAAATGCAATAAGAAATCCTCTTTTCCTTGAATGGGATTTTGCAATAATCCGCAAAGTTCTGCAGTTTGTTCTGCATTTAATGGCAAAGCCGGGATACCTTTAGTAGCACGGGATGCTTCGTGTTTTAGATATTGTTCTAACATCTTTTTTTTTTAGGTCTTGTTGTGTAAGTGTGAAAGCGATAAAAAAAATAGAGAATAAATTCTCTATTGACAAGGCAAACATATGGTTTTTCTGATTACACGGTTCAGAAAAAAATGTGTTTTAGATCATGTTATCGCATAAAAAAAGCCCCCCAAATGGAGAGCTTTAAATTTTATATCTAAATAAGGATTACTTTACAGAATCCATGTATTGAATCAATTCACATACTTTAGTAGAATATCCCATTTCATTGTCATACCATGAAACAACTTTCACGAAATTTGGAGACAATTGGATACCTGCTTTGGCATCGAAGATAGAAGTTCTAGTATCACCAACGAAGTCGTTAGATACAACCATATCTTCAGTATAACCAAGAACACCAGCTAATTCGCCTTCTGAAGCTTCCTTCATTGCAGCACAAATAGCTTCGTAAGTAGTTCCTTTTTCCAAACGAACAGTTAAATCAACTACAGATACATCTGGTGTAGGAACACGGAATGACATACCAGTTAATTTTCCATTCAATTCAGGAATTACTTTACCTACAGCTTTAGCAGCACCAGTAGAAGAAGGAATAATGTTTTGACCAGCTCCACGTCCACCTCTCCAATCCTTAGCAGAAGGACCGTCAACAGTTTTTTGAGTTGCAGTAGTTGCGTGTACAGTTGTCATTAAACCTTCAACAATACCAAACTTGTCATTCAACACCTTAGCTACAGGAGCTAAACAGTTAGTTGTACAAGAAGCATTAGACACGAAAGCCATATCGTTAGTGTATGATTTGTTATTCACACCCATTACGAACATTGGAGTATCATCCTTAGAAGGAGCAGACATCACAACTTTCTTAGCACCAGCGTCGATATGACCTTGAGCTGACTCTTTTGTTAGGAAAAGACCCGTTGACTCAACTACATAGTCAGCACCTACGGCACCCCAGTTAATGTTAGCAGGACTTCTCTCAGCAGAAACACGTACAGTATTTCCATTAACTACTAACATACCATTTTTAACTTCAACAGTACCGTTGAATTTTCCATGAGTAGAATCATATTTCAACATGTAAGCCATGTAATCTACATCAATAAGGTCGTTAATTGCAACTACTTCGATGTTACCTTGCGCTACAGCCTGACGGAATACGAAACGTCCAATACGTCCAAATCCGTTGATACCAATTTTAATCTTTGACATTGTGTATAAATTTTAATTTATAAACCCTTTGTTTCTCAACGGCAAAAGTATGTATTTTAAAAATGTTTTATGTAGAAAAACTAAAATAAATAAATTATTTATTTTCGGGTTAAATAAGGGGTAATTGTAGGCAGATGAATTGTTTGGGTGGTATTAAAACGATTGCAATTTAAAAGTGTAGTGCAAAAAAAAAATCTCGATACTTGAGATTTTTTAATTGATTTAAACCGTTTTGCTTGTACAGCTTGTATTTGTTTTTGTATAAGCAGGACATCTTTTATCAACTGCGCACGATGTTGAGATTATTCCAAGAAGGAACATTATTGCCAATGCGTAAAGTGTTTTTTTCATAGGTCCTAAAATTAAAGGTCAGATATGTTTGATTTTTAAATTTTGCAAAAGATATAAAAAAATGTTGTAAATCTACAAATAGTAAATATTTGTGTTTTGTTAAATTTATACTGTCTTTTATACCTTGTCTGTCTTATTTTTGTTTGGAAGATATCAAATTTAATTAATGAAAAAACTATTACTGACTTTATTGATCATGTTGAGTTTACTCACTTTTGGCTTTTGTCAAGAGCGGTTTTTTCTTCTGAAAATAGTTGAACGTATTGAAAATGTTGAGTTGTATGAGATTGTGTCAAGCGGGAAAGAGAAGTTTGCAACAAAGGAATTGGCTTTTGTTCGACTTAAAAATAAAATTTCGAAATTGAAACAAAATGGGTATTTGGAGGCCAGTGTTGATTCAATTTCATTTGCTTGCGATACTATTATTGCCGAAATTCATCGAGGTGAGGGATATGAATGGACCGAAATTAAATTTACAGGAATTAATAATTTGGATCTACCTGCCTTTGGTTTACGATCATTAAAAAAAAGAAAATTTACTAATTTTTCTGATTTGGAAAATCTGCAAACTAAAGTTTTGAATTCCTTAGGTGATAATGGATATCCTTTTGCACAATTGGAAATATCAGAAATAAGTATTTCTGAAAATAAGGTAAGAGGTGAATGGGAGATTAAACCAAACAATCTTATTCGGTGGGATAGTATTGTTTTAAAAGGTACTTCGAACATAAAGCCTAAGTTTTTGCAAAGATATTTGGGGATTCATCCAAATGGGAAATATCAGGAAAGTAGCATCGAATCGATATCTGACAAGATTCAGAACTTGGCTTTTGCGAAAGAAATTAAAGCTTCTGAGATTGAATTTAGTCGTGGGAAAGCAAGAGTTTATGCATATCTGGAAAAGGAAACGGCTAATCAGTTTGATGGAATAATTGGATTTCAGACCAACAAGGACAATAAAAAGCTTGAATTAACGGGAGAGGTAAAGTTGGCTTTGGAAAATACCTTTTCAGCAGGAGAGAGTATTCGTTTCAATTGGCAGAAATACGAAGAGAGCAGTCAGAATTTGTCTTTGGGAATGGTTTATCCCTATTTGTTTTCTTCAAGTTTGGGTATCGATTTTGGTTTTAATATTCAGAAAAAAGATTCAGCTTATTTAAGCACTGCAATTGATATGGGAATAAGATTTTCTCAATCAGGTAAAAATTTCAGTAAATTATTTTTTAAAATAAATTCGTCAGCACTGCTTACAACCAATCATTTGGCAAGTGCTTCGGTTCTCCCAGATTATGCCGATGTAAAATCATATTTGTATGGATTTGCTTACCATTTTGAAAATTTGGATTATTTTTTCAATCCTAAAAGAGGCTGGGATCTTAACTTTTCTGTTGCTGCAGGAACTCACAAAACAAAAAAGAATGCCAATATTCCTGATGAATTATACAATGATATAAATTTATCCGGCAACCTATTAGATGCACAATGGATGCTTGAATACAATATTCCCATTAGAGATAAAGTTAGTTTCCGATTAAGAAATAGGGGAGGAATAAAAGATTCTAAGAATTTATTTCAAAATGATCTTTTTAAACTGGGAGGATTGAATTCTCTCAGAGGATTTAATGAAGACTCATTTAGAGCTTCAAAATATTCTGTTATCACTACGGAATTGAGATTTATACCTCAACAGAATTCAAGCTTTTATTTGTTTTGGGATGGAGCTTATTACAGCAATAATTACCTGACGGATAAAACTGAAGATTATCCTTGGGGAATAGGCTTTGGTTTAAATTTTGCAACAAAATCGGGGATTTTCACATTAAATTATGCTATAGGCAAGCAACAAAATACGAATCTTGATTTTCAGCAAGCTAAAATTCATTTCGGATTTGTTAGTCGTTTCTAATCGATACGCGCTATGCTTTGCTGTTTGTTTTAACCAAAAAGTAATAAGTAATCAGGATTGAAATTCCGGTAATACAAGAGGCTATTACAATTGGCAATTGTCCCTCCAATAAAAGATTTGTTAAAAAAATAATTATAAGAGCAATTACGATTCCAATAGGGAATGATTTTAATATGTATTTAAAATTTGATTTTGAGGTTTCAATCGCAAGGTTTTCTAGTTGTTCAACATTAACTTCAAATTGTTCTATTGCCTTTGAAAAGGCATTGATTTCTTCGTTAAAAAAATTATTTTCCTCTTGGGATATGAAAAATAAGAAGGAGCTAAACTGGTAATTAGCATAAACATTGTAATCCAATCTTTCCTTTTTTACAATTTCGATTTCAACAAAAGTTTTCCATTTAATTGGATTAAGAGAAAGAAGATTGCCCATAATACTTCCTCTGCAAAAAGTCATGCCTTGCACATTTGCATCTATAAGCGTATACCCTCGGACTTCATAGAATTTTATGATATCCGAAACAAGCAGCTTTTTATTCCGTTTTATATTGAAGCCAATTAGCTTTTTCATGAAAGGAAATTATGTATTTCAAATGTATTAAAAAAATAGAGATACACCAATTTTATCAGGTTAAACAGTAGCTGTGGCAACATGTTGTTTTCGAATAGAATGACAGTTTTTTTTGTTGCGTGATGAATTTTCGTGATCGAGGCAATTGGTGTTTTTTGTTTAAACTATTGAAATATTGCAGTTTACAATAATAGATGTGGTGCTGTTAAGATTAAAAAGAAAGTGGCGTTTTTTTATAACTCAAAGCCTATAAGTTGAGTATATATACTATCGTTGTGGCCATTTTACTAATGTAATTCTCCCTATGTTGAAGAATATTAACTCTCTTTCTTGTTCCGAAATCGCATTGACCGATAGTGTTTTGTCTCACTTTCAGGATATCCCTATCCCAAATAACTTTAATTCTCTTCTAGATGAATTTTCGTCCTTAAGTGGATGCCCTTGTTTGTTTCTGGATTTTAAGGATAGATATGTTCATAGTTCTGACTGCAAAGCAATGACGCTTTTAGAGAGTGAATTAGCTAAGAATAGTAATAGTTTCTTTGCTGATATTTTCCGAATGAAACCCGAAAGAGAAGATGAATGTATTGAGCTTGTCTATGGGAGTCATGCTAGGGGAGTATTTGTACCAGTGAAAATCAAAGGGGTTGTTTTTGGCTATTTTGTTTATGGACAGTTTATTGAAAATACAGATTCGTTGGCCCTTAAAATTGAAAAAGAACTTCAGTTAACGAAGGACGAAATTGAAGAATCTAAGTTGCTGAAAATATTATCCAGAACGGAAATAGAAGATAATATATACAAATCAATTCGTTTTTTGAAAGGAATCACATCGCAACTCGAAATGAGTTATGACTTAAAAAATGAGATTAGAAAGAATCAGGAGATCGCAAATGAACTTCGAATTCAAAAAACTTTCTTTCAGAATTTATTTGATCACTCGCCAGAGGCAATAGTTATTTTAGATAATGAAGATAAAGTAATTCAGGCAAATCAGGAATTTCTTCGTTTGTTCGAATATTCGCTGGAGGAAATAAAATCAAAAGAAATAAATGACCTAATAGTTCCTGAAAGATTTAAAGAGGAGGGGAAAAAAGCAACAAAATTTGCTTCTGATGGAAAAATGATTGACATGACGACGATACGTCAGACTAAATCAGGGAGGCAAATTCATGTTCAGGTTCTTGGAAAACCTATTGTTTTGGATAATAGTCAGCTTGCTGTTTATGGCATATACAGGAATCTGACCCAACAGGTTTGGAATCAAAAAAGCCAACAAATAATGCATCGTATCTCTGAAATCCTGAATTCTTCGATGAATACTGTTGAGATGATCGGTAAAATTGGAGAAGAATTGGAGCAAGTTATTGGTGCAGGAAAACTTTTTCTGGAATTGATTGCTCCTAATGGTCGATCCTTGCGTTCTTTTACAGAGAAAGATGAAGATTTTAAAGCTATTAATTATTCGGAATCCTTAAGTAGCGCGGTAATTAGAGGGAAGAAGATGCTTTATTTGACAGGTAGTCAGATTTCAGAGACAATGCTTAAGAACAAACTTTCTTTGGAGCAAATTCCAAAAAATTGGCTGGGAATTCCTCTTATTTCTGAAGATAAAGTATTAGGTGTTTTTGGGGTATCTACCTTTATTGATGGTTCTGAAATGAATTTAGAGAGCATTAAATTGCTTGAAGTTCTTTCAATTCAATTGGCTGCTGGTACGGTGAAAAAAAAGAAGGATAATGAATTGAGAATGTTACATCGTTCGATGGAACAAAGTCCGGCATCTATTGTTATTACTGACCTGAATGGAGACATAGAATATGTAAATCCAAAGTTTTGCCATATTAGTGGTTATAGTTTGAAAGAGGTAATAGGGAAAAATCCCAGAATCCTTAAGTCGGGTATTACTCCTGATCAAACGTATAAGGAAATGTGGGAGGCAGTTTTGGCTGGAGAAGAGTGGGCTGGCGAATTTCTTAATGTGAAGAAGAATAAAGAATTGTATTGGGAAAGGGCAAACTTTTCGCCTATAAAAAATGAATATGGGAAAATAACACATATCGTATCAGTAAAAGAAGATATTACGGAGGCTAAGAATGTTGAGAAAAAATTACTGGAATCAAAAAATAGAGCTGAAGAATCGGATCGGTTAAAATCAACTTTTCTAGCGAATATGTCTCACGAATTAAGAACTCCATTAAATGCCGTGATCGGATTTTCTAACTTATGTGATGATTCATTATCGATAACAGAAATTCTTGAGTTTGTTGGTCTAATTAATAAGAGTGGAAATCAATTATTAGGTATTATTGAAGATATTTTGAGCTTCACTTCCATCGAAAGTCAAAGTTTTCAGATTGGGGAGGAAGAATTTTTCATGTTCAATTTTATTGAGGATGTTAAAAAAATGTCTAAGGAAAAACAAGTTCAGGAGAATAAAGAGCGTTTGGGATTACAGTTTAAAACTGACGAGAACTATTCGCGTATTCTCGTGAAATCCGATTATCAAAGGTTGCTACAAGTAGTTACCAATTTAATAAAGAATGCTTTAAAGTTTACAAACGAAGGGGTTGTCGAATTTGGATATAAGGTTGATGGGGAGGAATTGTCCTTGTATATTAAAGATAGTGGAGTTGGGATAGAAAAGGAGAAAAAAGATGTCATTTTCGATAAATTCAGACAGGCTGATGATTCCATCACAAGAACTTTTGGAGGAACCGGGCTTGGACTGGCTATTTCAAAAAAAATAATGGATATGCTAGGTGGAACTATTGAAGTTGAATCGGAGCCTAATGTAGGATCAACTTTTACTCTACGATTAAATTGTGTGATTTCTAAAACCGATAGTAAAAAAGAATTAAATAATACAAATGGTATGCAAACTTCAAATTCACCATTAATATTAGTTGCTGAAGATGAAATTTCAAATTTCAAACTAATAGAAGCCATATTAAAACGAAATAGTTATGAGGTTATGAGAGCCGAGAATGGCGAAGAGGCGGTTGAAATGTGTAAGAACAACTCTAATATTCGTTTGGTGTTAATGGATATACGAATGCCAATAATGGATGGATTAATTGCCACAAAAAAAATTAAAAGCTTTAATCCTAATATACCAATAATTGCACAAACTGCTTATGCTATGGATGGGGATGAAAATAAAGCCAAAGAAGAAGGTTGTGATGATTACATTTCAAAGCCAATAAAAAAGGATCTTTTGCTGGAAAAAATAAAAGCATTGATCTAGTTCTTTAAAATGAAATTATATAGAAAACTGTCTTTGTAGACGGTTTTTTTTGAATGATATTTGTTCATGATAAGTATGATTATGAACTTGCAGCGGGTTTTTGTTTCTGCTATAAAAGATGTACCTTAAATTTAATAAATTAACTCAAGGGATTTGAGAAGAAAGAGGAACTCATTTTTGGGAATTTTGATACTTTGGTGTGTCTTAGTGATGTATTCCTGCAGGAATGATCTCAGTATTATTGTGCACGAAAAGGAGATATCAAAGAGAATAGAAAATGGACTTCTAACTGTGAAATTTCCTGAATTAAAAAACAATAGTCGTGATTCTCGAAATGTTTGTGATTCTATAAATTCAAATGTTGAACTGTTTTTAAATTCATTGTTGTATGAAATGGATTTGGATGAGAATCATGAAGTAAAGTCAGAAAGTAGAGTCTGCAACAGAGAGCTGAAAATTGATTATACTCTGGATGTTTTTGCTCGAGATTATGTAAGTGCACGGTTTACAGTTTATTCCTATCAGGGTGGGGAGCATGGTCAAACTTTTTTTAAGTGCTTTAATTATAGCACTCAAAGGGCAGAACAATTAAAACTAGACGATTTATTGCATTTAAAACGTAAAAAGGAATTGCAATCATTAAATAAATTGCTCATTAAATATTTCGAGAATCCCGATCATTGTTTCAATGAGCTTCCTTTTATTGCTGCGGATTTTCAATTTTTTTCCTATCAGGATGATTGTTTTATTTTTTCCTTTTCTGATAATTCCTTAGGGGATTACGTTTGTGGGACTGCTGAAATTAAAATTCCGATATGGGATTTAAAACAGCATGGATTGTGGAAATTGTAATGGTTAAAAATATCATTTTATGAAAGTGCTTGTAATTGGAGGATCTGGTTTTACCGGGAGAAAATTAATTGAAATTTTATTGAAGGATAAAGATTACAGGGAAGTATATGCATTGGTCAGAAATAAAATAGATATTACAGATGAAAAATTGATTCAGGTTATTGTCGATTTTGAAGTTCTTTCATCCGAAAATCTTCCGGATTGTTGCGATATTGCATTCTGTTGTTTGGGAACAACAATTCGAAAAGCTCAAACTAAGAGTAATTTTCGAAAAGTGGACTTTGAGTACATTACCAATTTTGCGAAGCTGTGCGAGAAACATTGTATAAAAGAATTTCATTTAATAAGCGCAATATGGGCAAGCCCTCAATCTATTTTCTTTTATCAGAGAGTGAAGGGTGAGCTCGAATGTTTTATTAATTGTTTGAATTTTGAATCAGTGGTAATTTATCGGCCATCGGTGATTTATGGTGATCGAAAAGAATTTCGGCTTTTCGAAGCATTTGCTGCCTGGATCAGCCGAAATCTGTATTTTCTTTTTATCGGTAAATTGAAACGAATTGTTGCCGTAACCGGAGATCAATTAGCTGAGACGATTCACCGAAAATCAAAAAGTAATTTACCAGGCAGATGGGTTATTGAATCTGAAGAAATATCCAAAGCCTGATATTTTTTCTGTACTTATTGCTTGTTAACGTCTCTTGCAGAAGCTTGATCAGTAGCCATTATCAAAATATCATTGATGTTTACATGTGATGGTCTGGTGGCAATAAATTCGACTGTTTCGGCAATATCTTCAGCATTAAGTGGTGTGAATCCGTTATATACCTGCTCTGCTTTTTCGGAATCTCCTTTGAATCGCACCAATGAAAATTCGGTATCAACCATTCCCGGAGCAAGAGAACAAACTTTAATATTGTGAGGTAGTAAATCAATTCTCATTCCTTTGGTGATAGCGTCAACCGCATGTTTCGTTGCACAATATACATTTCCACCTGGGTAAACTTCTTTTCCGGCTACCGAAGTAATGTTAATAATTTGGCCCTTCTTTCTCTCTATCATTAAAGGAGTAATTGCTCGTGTTACGTATAAAAGACCTTTCAAATTGGTATCAATCATTCTTTCCCAATCGTCTATTATTCCTTCCTGAAAAGACGAAACACCTACAGCTAAACCGGCATTGTTTAGTAGTAAATCAATTTTGTTCCATTTTTCAGGTAACGACTTTATTTTTGATTCAACTTCTTTTTGATTTCTTACATCCAATTCAATTGAGAAAACCTTCACCTGATAGTTCGCAATTAATTCTTGCTGTAAGATTTCCAGCTTTTCTTTTCGTCGCCCCGAAATAATTAAATCAAATCCTATTTCAGCTAATTTTTTAGCACAAGCTTCACCAATGCCTGCAGTTGCCCCTGTTATAAATGCAATTTTATTCATCTTTTTTGAAAGTTTATTCAGATTTCACTTCAGAATATCTTATGATTTTTAAAGAAAGAGTAAAGTTAAAAACTACTCTGATTATTCGTGTTACTATCTTATTTTTTTTAAATTTAAAATATTATCACCTAAATGCTGGCATCATGATAAATCAGGAAGTTTCTTTACAATTAGCAGAAGATTTGGGAATTAACCAAGAGGGATTTGAAAGGATTTCTAAAAATATTGGGCGGTCACCGAATTTATTGGAATTACAGATTTATTCTGTAATGTGGTCCGAAAATGTGTCCTATAAAAGTTCTTTTAATTGGATTAATTCATTGCCAAATAAGGGAGAGAATATAATCTCTGGTGCTCGTCAGTCAAATGCCGGTGTTGTTGATATTGGAAACGGTGAATATTGTGTTTTTAAAATGGGCACGCACAATCATCCAAGTGGAATTGATCCATATCAAGGGGCTGCAACATGCGTGGGTGATGTATGTCGTGATGTCGTATCTCTTGGAGCAAAACCTTTACTTGTTTTAAGTTCTTTGCGCTTTGGGGAAGCTTCTTTAGATCGAACCAAATGGTTGATGGATGAGGTGGTGAAAGGTGTACGCGATTATTCCTCGGTACTCTATTTGGAAAACATGGGTGGAGAGGTTTGCTTTAATTCCTGCTATGACACCAATCCTATTGTTAATGTGATGGTTGCCGGAGTTGTTCCAAAGGATAAAATATTGCTTAATAGAAAAATGATTCCAGGACAATTGGTTCTAATTGCAGGAAATTCTACTAGTGCTGAAGGAGTTTATGGTCAGGCTGAAAGTTTCACTATTCCAAAGGGAAATCCAGGTATAGGAAGTTCATTAATTGATAGCATTCTGAAATTGAATGATGAAAATGCTGTTGTTCGAATTGAGAATTTAGATATGGCAGGTATTGTTAATGCTGTGGCTTCAATAAGTGTTCATGCAAAAACAGGCGTAGATATTGATTTAAATCAAATTCCTCTTAATCAGTCTGGCTTAAGTATTGAGCAGGTACTTTTGTCAAGAACTCAAGAACGAATTGTGCTGGTTGTTGATAAAGAAAAACAAGAATTAGTTTTTGATGTGTTTGCGAAAGCTAATATCCCTTGCAATAAAATCGGGGCGATTGTTGAGGCTAAAACAATTCGATTTACCGAAGCTGAAATAGTTGTTGCAGAATTAAATGCACACGATTTGGTTATGGGATATGGTGCACCTCAGTCAAATAGAAAGCATCATCTAATCGAAAAAGAAGTGGCGATCGATTTTTTGGAGAATATTCCTGAACCAGGTAATTATTGGAAGGTTATTAATAAAATGGTGAATATTCCTAATTTGATAATCAAGGAGTTTTTACAACTTAATTTTGAGGAGAAAACAAATAAATCGCCATCCGATGCTCAAATAGTAACGGTGAATTCAAATGGTAAAACTCTTTGTTTTACTGTTTCAGGGAATTCAGTTTATTCATTTAATAATCCGAATCTTGGAGCACAAATTAATATTGCAAGAGCTGTTCGTCGAATTGTTTGTTCCGGCGGAAAACCGTTGGCTCTAAACGATTGTTTGAATTTTGGAAGTCCTTTGGAAGAAAGTGTTTTTTCTCAATTTGTTGAAACAGTAAAGGGAATTTCAAATGCAAGCGAGTTTTTTGATACCCCGGTTGTAGGGGGCAATGTGAGTTTCTACAATGAGAGTTCTGTTCTTGGGAAACGAGAAGCAATAAATCCAACACCAATAATTGGAATGCTTGGAGTCATTGAACCAAAGACAAATCACATGTCCTATATTTATAGGAATAAGGGTGATATGATTTTTTTAATTGGGAAATCGCGGAATGATATTTCGGGTTCTGAATATTTATGCTCAATTCATAAGAAGTGTAATGTTGGAGTACCTTATTTTAATCTTGATGAAGAAAAAGCAATAAATAACCTTGTTACGAAATTGATAGAGAAGAAATTAGTATGTTCTGCTCACTCAGTTGAAGCAGGCGGTCTTTTCTTTAATTTAATAGAATCATCGATGCCATTAGGATTAGGTTTTGATGTTACTTCTCCTGCGGAAATTCGTGCGGATGCATTCTTGTTTGGGGAATCTCAAGGAAGAATAGTTGTTTCTGTTTCCATGGAAAAAGAAGATGATTTTGTGGATGTGATGATGGAAAGTGGAGTGCCGTTTTCTGCTTTAGGTCATGTTACCAAAGGAGAACTGAGAATTGATGATATTTCATATGGTTCTGTTGAGGAGTATAAAAAAGAATATCAATAAAGAGCAATCAAGTAAATTTTTATAACAATATTTGCATTTAACTTTTTAACAAAGAATCATGTAATGGTTCTTTGTTTTTCATTCACTATATTTGTGCCTTCACAATTAAATTGGTTTGCGAACCATACATTTTAATCATTAGATTTTTTATTCGTGGTAAATCCCTATAAAGATTTAGATAAAAGCAAAAAAGATCAGGTTGCCCTGATGTTTAATAATATTGCCAGAAAATATGATTTTCTGAATCATTTTTTATCCATGGGAATTGATAAACTTTGGAGAAAGAAAGCGGTTAAGTTGTTGCAGTCTCTTCAGCCAAAGCAACTTTTGGATATCGCAACGGGTACAGGTGATTTTGCCTTGGCTTGTTTAAAGCTAAATCCCGATAAGGTTACAGGTATTGATATTTCAACGGAAATGCTTGCGGTAGGCAGGGAAAAGATTGCTAAAAAGAAACTTCAAGATAAAATTGAACTATTCGAAGGAGATTCAGAAGATATTCAGTTTGATGATAATTCATTCGATGCAATAACTGTGGCTTTTGGTGTTCGCAATTTTCAGAATTTGGAAAAGGGCTTACAGGAAATGAATCGTGTTGTTCGCCCGGGAGGAAAGGTGGTTATTCTTGAATTTTCTAAACCTAAAAAGTTTCCGGTTAAACAATTTTATAATTTTTACTTTTTCAATATCCTTCCTTTGTGGGGTAAAATGGTTTCTAAGGACAGCTCTGCATACACCTATTTGCCAGAATCAGTAGGTGCTTTTCCTGATGGCGAAAATTTTCTCGAAATATATAAGTCTTGTGGTTTTGAGGATACAGAACAGATAAAATTGAGTTTTGGAATTGCATCCATTTACATTGGAACCAAACCAATACAATAAAACCGTAGTTTGTAGGTTTATATTTAAAAGAATTCCAAAATTTGAAAAGAATACTATTCATACTATTATTAGTCTTCAGTTTTTCTTCCTGTTTTTCACAGAGGGGATATAAAGCTGAGAGCCTTTTAAATTACCAAAAAGTGGATCAGAAATGGTTGCATTTTGGTTTTACTCTCGGAGTAAATAGCATGGATTTTGCAATATATAATTCTGGTATTGGCGATGCTCGAGCAGAACAGGTTGCTTTTTCTCCAGGATTTACTGTTGGAATTGTATCTGATTTACGTTTGCATGAAAATTGGTCGCTGAGATTCCTTCCTGGATTGGAGTTTGGACAACGAACTATTAGTTATTCTAACCTTGATGTTGAAGAGGTTAATGTAGAATCTGTTTTGGTAAATCTTCCTTTGTTACTAAAGTACAGGGCCAGACGACTGAATAATTATCGGCCATATTTAATTGGTGGTGCAAGCTTTAAACTTGATGTGCAATCACAGGATGCTTTAGATCCGGAAAACGATATGTTAGTGCGGTTGCAAACAACAGATCTCTATTTGGAACTAGGTGCTGGAATCGATTTTTATTTGCCTTATTTCAAATTGGCAACAGAATTAAAATTTGCTATTGGAGTAAAGGATATCATTAATCACGAATATGATATTGATAATCCGGGTTACGAAGCTTATACCGATGCTGTTAGAAAGGTGAATTCTAAAATAATTACTCTTTCTTTCCATTTCGAATAGGGATTAACATCTCACAATACTTTCATAGAATGATTTCTGAACTAGATATAGTACTCAGTCCAAGGGATGCTTCGGACGAAAAATATTACAAACCTATTTTAGCTAAAAAAATAGGCGTTACATCTGCACAGATTAACGGAATTAAAATTTTGCGAAAATCGGTAGACGCCCGACGTAGGAATATTTTAATTAATCTTAGATTTCAAGTTGCTTGCGATGAAGAATTGCCTCAATCTGAAGATTCTCAATTCGAGTATTCTAATGTAGAAGGCAAAAAGAAAGTGATTGTTGTTGGAGCAGGACCAGCTGGTTTGTTTGCTGCTCTTCACTTAATAGAGTTGGGATATCAGCCTATTATTCTTGAAAGAGGTAAAAGTGTGGAGGATAGAAAAAAAGATTTAGGAGAATTGCATCGAACCAGGAATGTGGATCCAGACTCAAACTATAGTTTTGGAGAAGGTGGTGCAGGAACGTTCTCCGATGGAAAATTATACACTCGTTCCAAGAAAAGGGGAGATCTTAAAAAAATACTAAAAGTGTTGCATTTTCATGGCGCACAGGATGATATCTTATTTGATGCACATCCACATATTGGCACCGATGTTTTACCAAAAGTAATCGTTCGTATACGTGAGAACATTTTAAAAGCTGGAGGTCAGGTACATTTCTTGACTAAAGTGATTGAGTATATCTTGGAAGGTGATAAAATTTGTGGCGTTGTTACTGAAGATGGTAAGAAAATAGTCGGAGAAGGAGTAATTTTAGCCACAGGGCACTCGGCTCGTGATGTATATCGAAAGTTGGATGAACAGGGAATAGAATTAGAGGCCAAGTCATTTGCAATGGGAGTTCGAATTGAGCATTCACAGGAGCTAATTGATCAGATTCAATATCACAATCCCAATGGCAGAGGTGAGTATTTGCCCGCAGCAAGTTATAGCTTTGTTCAACAAGTTGAAGAAAGAGGTGTTTACTCTTTTTGTATGTGTCCGGGAGGCGTAATAGTTCCGGCAGCTACAGGTGACAGGCAACAGGTTGTTAATGGAATGTCTTCTTCAAATAGAAATACAGCTTTTGCAAATGCAGGTATGGCGGTAGAGATCAGATCTCAGGATTTAAAATCGTATCAGCAGTATGGTTCTTTGGCAGGTTTGCATTTTCAGGAAGAATTGGAAGAAAGAGCTTTTATTGAAGGAGGCGAAAATTTAACTGCTCCTGCACAGAGAATGAACGACTTTGTAAACGGACGTAAGAGCACTTCTTTGCCAAAAACCTCCTATCATCTAGGAATTGTGTCGTCTCCGATGCATGAGTGGTTGCCCGATCATATCAAATTCCGTTTGCAGGAAGCTTTTAAAGCTTTTGGACGTAAATCGAATGGTTTTCTTACTAACGAAGCCGTTATTTTGGGCGTAGAGTCAAGAACTTCATCGCCAGTTCGAATTCCGAGAGAAAGAGAAAGTTTTCAGCACATTCGAATTAAAGGATTATTTCCCTGTGGCGAAGGTGCTGGTTATGCTGGAGGAATCGTTTCTGCAGCTATGGATGGAGAGCAATGTGCAGATGCATTTAAACGTTATATGGCTCTTGAGGAATAATTAAAATTCTTCTCGTCTAAATTCCGAACAAATAATTGAGGTCGCAACTGATACATTTAGAGATTCAGATACAGCTTCGCCATTTGGGAAATTCGGAATGTATAGCTTGTTTGTTACTAGCTTTTGTATGTTTTGAGAAACTCCTTTTCCTTCATTTCCCATAATAATAAATCCTTTTTTTTGAAGCTGACATTTGTAGATGATTTCCCCTTCAAGAAAGGTCCCGTAAATGGGGAAAGAGGGAGTTTTGTATTTTAGAATTAATTCTTCAATATCTGTATAAATAACATTTACGCTTGATATTGCACCCATTGTGGCCTGAATCACTTTCGAGTTGTAAAGATCAACGGTGTTGCGAGAACAAAATATGTGTTTAATTCCGAACCAGTCAGCAATTCGGATAATAGTGCCTAAATTACCTGGATCCCGAACGTCATCAAGAACAAGCGATAGAGAATTTTGAATGTTGTTTTCGTCTTCAGTTTTAGATTCGATTTTGAAGACTCCTATAACCGTTGCCGGGGTTTTTAATGAACTGATTTTTTTTATTTGATTCTCATCAGTTTCAATTCTATTGTTGATTTTTGTTTTTCTGGCGATTGAATTACATTCTTTCCATTCTTTGGTATAAATAAGAAATTCAACTTCGGCTTTCGCTTTTATAAGATCTGATACTAATTTGTTTCCTTCTGCTACGAAAAGTTGATGCTGATCCCTGTATTTTTTTTGTTGAAGGCTGGTTATCAGTTTAATTTGGTTTTTTGATAGCACGATAATTATTTTGAGATTTTATAATTTTAAAGGCCTCTAAAGCCAAGAATATATCATTGAAGTTAAGTATCTTTGTCGTGTTTTAAACTGAATAATACTTATATTATACTTGAAATCTTACGAGAAATACAAAAGTAGTTATAATTTCCCTATTTTATTTTTTTTAGCAAGCTTGCTTTTTGGTTTAGGAGCTTGTTCTACTACAAAATATGTTGGTGAAGGTAAATATCTATTAAATAAGGTTGTTGTCCATTCGGATGACAAATCCATTGCGACAGGTGAATTGAAACGCAATGTAAAGCAAACTCCAAATTTAAAGATTCTAGGGATATGGAAATTTCACTTGGGATTGTATAATTTATCTGGCAAGGACAAAGAAAAAGGATTCAATAAATGGTTAAGACGAATCGGAGAAGAACCAATTATTTATGAGGATTTTCAAACCAAGCGTTCCTTAAGGCAATTGGAAATTTACCTGCAGAAAAAAGGTTATTTTAACGCTGAGGTTCGAGATTCTGTAAGTCTGAAAAGAAAGAAAGCCAAAGTTTATTATTTCATAAAATCTAAAGAACCTTATCGTTATAGAAATGTTTACCGGGGAATAAATGAGTTGCCTTATAACTTTCTTTCTCCTTTTCAAGAGAAGGGAGAGATGTCTGACTCAACTCAGATTCGTCAATATATTGTTTCTGATGGAAGTAATTCAGATATCCAATTAGGTGATAAAGTAGATTCAGACGTTTTGAATAAAGAGAGGATCCGAATTTCAAAATTACTTAAGAATCAAGGTTACTTTAATTTTTCCAGAGAGTATATTCATTTCATTATGGATAGCACTAAGAAGGACAATCAAATGGATGTTTTTGTGGGTATTAAAACGCCTATTGATAGTAATTCAATAAAAAAGTGCCGAATCAACAAAGTATCCATATTTACCGGATACGATCCCAAATCATTGATGATAGATGATCAGGAGTATTTGAGGGATTTGGATACCATTCAGCACGAAGGAGTTAATTTTATTTACAAGGAAAAGATCAAAATTAAGCCTAGTGTAATATTGTCTTCAATCTTGATTCGTAAAGATCAACTCTATAGTTTAAAATCAGTAGAACAAACATATAGCCGTCTACAATCTTTGAGTCAATTCAAGTTCGTTAATGTGAAATTTGAAGAGGATTTGGATTCTAATAACGAGGAACTTGGTCGCTTAAATTGTATCATTCAATTAACGCCTCTTGACCGGCAGTCTTATTCCGTGGAATTTGAAGGAACTAATTCCTCAGGGAATATTGGTTTTGCGGGAAATTTGAATTATCAGCATAAGAATTTATTTGGAGGAGCTGAAATTTTTGATCTGCAGTTTTCAACAGCAAAAGAAACTTTAAAATCGAATGAACAAACCGATTTTAGCTCGAGTGAATATGGTATTGAATCAAAAGTAAGTATTCCTAAATTTCTGTTACCTCTATTTAGTGCGGAGAAATTTATAAAATCCTACAATCCTAAAACAGTGTTTTCTTTGTCGTATAATTTTCAAGAACGACCTGATTATACCCGAACAATTGCTGATGCTAGTTTTGGTTACGTTTGGAAGTCTTCCAAATACATAAGTCACACACTTAATTTGGTGGAGCTGAATTTTGTTGATGTTAAAAACCTAAGTGCCGATTTTCTGTCATCAATAAATAATTTATACATAAAAAATTCATTTACTGATCACGTAGTTGCTACCAGTCGATATTCATTGACATATAATGATCAGAATATTAACAGACCTGGTGATTATAATTACCTCAGATTTAATTTTGAGACTGCAGGAAATAGTTTTAATGGATTAAATAAGTTAATTGGTCGAAATAAAAAAACTGATTTTAATGATGATGGTGAGGTTGAAGGTACATACTATGACTTCCTTGGAATTCGTTTTGCTCAATACTTAAAAGGTGATATTGAATATCGGTTTAGCCACCATATTAATAAGGCCAATACAATGGTTTACCGGGTTTTTATGGGGGCTGGTTTGCCTTATGGAAACTTAGAGGTATTACCATTTGAAAAGAGTTATTTTTCAGGTGGAGCAAATGGTATAAGAGCATGGCAAGTGCGCTCATTGGGGCCAGGATCTTATTTCTCAGATGATCCGGCAATTTATCCAAACAATTCGGCCGATTTAAAATTCGAAGCCAATTTGGAATATCGTTTTAAGTTATTTTGGGTTTTGGAAGGTGCCTTATTTTTAGATGCTGGTAATATTTGGGCGATTTCTAAGAAAGATGATCGTGATGGAGCCGATTTTAAATTTAATAGGTTTTATAAAGAAATTGCCTTGGGAACAGGTTATGGAACTCGTATAGATTTGAATTTTATTCTTTTCCGTATTGATTTAGGCTTGAAGTTACATGACCCTTCTTTGGAATCCGGGCAAAGATGGATCATTACTCACCGTCCATTTAAATTGAGTCAATTAACCTTTAATATTGGAATTGGATATCCTTTTTAAATCGCATTCGTTTGCGTGATTTTCTTATATCTAAAACAGTGCAAAATATATAATTTCTTTTTAACTTCGTAGGCAAATTGACTTTACAAGCGATTTTAATTTAGAACTATCCGATAAAAACATATTATTATGAAAAGAGTATTAGATGTAGTTAAACCAGGTGTTGTAACTGGAAAAGACGTGCAAAAATTATTTCAAATTGCTAAAGAAGAAGGATTTGCTATTCCTGCTGTAAATGTTACTGGGACTAACTCAATTAATGCTGCTCTTGAGGCTGCACATGAAGTTAATTCACCAATCATTATTCAGTTTTCAAATGGTGGTGCTTCATTTTTTGCTGGAAAAGGAATTACTGCTGAAGGACAAGGTGCCGCTATTATTGGTGGTGTTGCTGGTGCTAAATACATTCATGCTGTAGCAGAACATTATGGCATTCCAGTTATTTTGCACACTGATCATGCAGCTAAAAAATTACTTCCTTGGATCGATGGTTTATTGGATGCAGGAGAAGAATTTTTCGCACAAACAGGAAAACCGTTGTTTAGCTCGCACATGTTGGATTTATCTGAAGAGCCTTTAGAGGAGAATATTGGAACTTGTGCTAAGTATCTAGAGCGTATGGCTAAAATGGGCATGACTCTCGAAATTGAATTAGGTTGCACAGGTGGAGAAGAAGATGGTGTTGATAATTCAGATATGGATAACTCATTACTATATACACAACCTGAAGATGTAGCTTTAGCTTACGAAACTTTATTGAAAGTTTCTTCTAGTTTTACTATTGCCGCTTCATTTGGTAATGTTCATGGTGTTTATAAGCCAGGGAATGTAGTTTTGACTCCAAAAATTCTATTGAATTCTCAATCGTTTATTTCTGAGAAATATGGCGTAGCAAAAAATACAGTTGATTTTGTTTTTCATGGTGGATCAGGTTCAAGTGTTGAAGAAATTCGCGAAGCAATCTCTTATGGAGTTATTAAAATGAATATCGATACTGATACTCAGTGGGCATGTTGGGATGGTATCCGTGCTTTCGAAGCTAAGAACCATGACTACCTACAAGGTCAAATTGGTAATCCTGAAGGAGATGATAAGCCAAATAAGAAATTTTACGATCCTCGTGTATGGTTACGTGCAAGTGAGGTTTCTATGAAAAATCGTTTGGTTAAAGCTTTCCAAGATTTAAATGGCGTAGGACGTAACTAAGTTTTCGTTCTCTCAAGATAATTGTAAACCCGGATTTTTTCCGGGTTTTTTTGTTTGCAATGATTCTAAAAATCAACCGTATTTTTGAATTTGGACTTAAATTTAGCAAATTTAGGAAATTTAGGATTCCTCGAATTAGTCTACGGGCAATTATATAGTAACAAATGGATAAAAATAAGCTACCCTCTCGCGATGTGTTTTCAAGTAAATTTGGTGTAATTGCGGCAGCGGCAGGTTCTGCTGTTGGTTTGGGGAATATCTGGAAGTTTCCCTATATCACTGGCGTGTATGGTGGTGCCGCATTTTTATTTGTGTATTTAGGATTCATAGCACTTATAGGGTTGCCCATAATGCTTTCTGAATTCTATATTGGACGTAAATCAAGAAAGAATGTTTTTGGAGCATTTAAATATTTGGCTCCAGGATCACCATGGAAATTTGTTGGAGTGTTAGGTGTTTCAGCCGCATTTATGATTTTAGCCTTTTATGGTGTTGTTGCGGGTTGGAGTATCGATTACATTATTAAAGCAGTAACGGACAGTTTTGCAGCCAAGAGTCCGGATGAGATGGAGTCTATGTTTTTTAATTTTATTGAGAGTCCGATTTCTCCAATATTATATCAGCTCTTATTTATGGTGATGACTATGGCAATTGTCATTATTGGAGTAAAAGATGGAATTGAAAAATATGCAAAGTTTTTAATGCCTTTACTTGTAGTGATAATCATAGTGCTTTGTGTAAGATCAGTCACTCTGGATGGCGCATCGGAAGGACTAAAGTTTCTTTTCTACCCTGATTTTTCGAAACTGACACCGGATGGAATCTTGAGTGCTTTGGGACATGCTTTTTTTTCCCTAAGCCTGGGTATGGGAACATTGGTAACCTATGGATCTTATATTGATGATACGAATAATTTGACTAAAACTGCCGTGCAGGTCACTATTGCAGATACTGCAATTGCTATGTTGGCGGGAATAGCCATTTTCCCTGCAGTCTTTGCCTTTGGGATTGAGCCCAGTAGCGGTCCCGGTCTTGTGTTCATTACATTACCCAATGTTTTTCAACAAATGCCGGGTGGCTTTTTCTTTTCAATACTCTTCTTTGTATTGTTGACCGTTGCGGCTCTAACTTCATCAATATCCATACTGGAAGTTGTGGTGGCATATTTTCGGGAGGAGCTTAATCTAAAAAGAAATTTTGCAACTATTTTGGCCACCATAATGATCTCAGTAATTGGTGTGTTTTGTTCCTTGTCGATGGGGATGTTAAAAGAGTATACAATATTTGGATTAAACTTTTTTGATTTGCTTGACTGGATTTCAGCAAACCTATTGCTTCCTCTTGGCGGCTTGTTTATTTCCTTGTTTGTTGGATGGTATCTTGGTCGAAAGAAAATAGAGGAGGAGTTATTAAAGGGATCAAAGGTTGTTGGGTGGCTGGTTACTATTTTTATGTTTCTGGTAAAGGTTGTTGCTCCAACGGCCATTGCAATTGTATTTCTTCACGGACTGGGAGTATTTAATTTTGTATAGTTGTCATAATTTCGTAATATTGTTAAGTTTGAATTAGTTGCGTAATCTCACTTTTCAATAAGGATGAATCTTAAACACTTTTTTAGAGAATATTTTTCTTATACTGCTTCTGAGAAGAAAGGCTTATTGGTATTGGTCTCTTTGTTACTGATGTTATACCTATTGCCTATTATCTACCAACGAAAAGAAACATCAGAGGGCATAATTAATCAGGAAAAACAAAAGCAAATAGATAGTCTTATTTCTTCAATTGAAAATAGAGCAGAAATTAAGAAGGCTAAAATTCAGCTTGGTGAATTAGATTTTTTCGATCCAAATAAAGTTGATGAAAATGAATTGCTTCGCATTGGCTTTACTTCTTATCAAGCTAATAATCTGATTAAATTCAGAAATAAAGGGGGACGATTTAAAAAGAAAAAGGATATCCTGCAAATTTACGGGGTCAATCAAACCGATTTTGATCGATTAAGCAATTATATTATGATTCCTATTGCTGAAACGCCTGAGAAAAAGAGGAAAAGGATTGTAAAGAGAGAGTATAAGCTATTCTCTTTCGATCCAAATATTATTTCCTTTAAGGAATGGGATAGTCTGGGGGTGGAAGACGAAATAAGTAATCGCATAATAAAATATCTTGCGTCTGGGGGGCAATTTAAAAGGGCGAGCGATTTGTATAAAATTTATGGATTTGATTCGATTAAAATAACACAACTCATACCCTACGTAAAGATAATGAAGAGGTTTAAGCAAGGTTTATCGAAAGAACAACTATTTGTTCCGCTAAACACTTCTGATACCACACAGCTGAAGCAATTGCCGGGAATTGGGTCTGTATTTTCTGCTCGAATTGTTAAGTATCGAGATTTGTTGGGTGGCTTTGTTTCAAAAGATCAAATATTGGAGGTTTATGGTATTTCAAAAGAAAAATTCATTAGTATTTCACCAATGCTTGTTCTCGATTCTATTCCTGTTCGAAGGATTAAATTGAATTCGTATAACGCTGCAAAATTGAGAAAACATCCATACATCAGTTTTCGAATGGGAGATGATATCGTAAGATTTCGAGATCGAAATGGCCAATTTAGCTCCGTTGATCAGTTACGTGGTCACAAAATTGTTCCTGATTCGATATTTATTAAATTAGTTCCTTATTTGGATTTAAAATAGAAAGTTGGCTAGAAGCTAAGAAAGCATTGGTAATTTCTTATCTTTGTGCTCTCATTCATGACCGTAATTTCCTTGTTTGAAGTAAAATTGTATACTTTTCTTCAAATATATTTGAATTATAGTGAATGAATTGATAAATTTGCGGCTCAGTAATGAAAAATTAATATTAAAAGAAGAAAATTATGATTATTATTCCTATGAAAGAAGGCGAAAATATTGAAAGAGCCTTAAAAAAATTCAAAAGAAAATTCGAAAAGACTGGAGTAATCAAAGAACTTAGATCAAGAAAGGATTATACTAAGCCATCTGTAAAGAAAAGAGTTGAAAAGTTACATGCTATCTACGTTCAGAATATGCAAGAGAACGAAGATTAATTTTTTTAATTCCTTGATATCTTAATTTTTCGTATCTTGGATTATCCTGTGGGATAAATATCCTGGATGTATGAGTTATAAGGAATCTTTTCTGTCTTATTTACAGTTTGAAAAACGATATTCGGTACACACAATTCTATCTTACGATTGTGATTTAACTCAATTTTTTGATTTTATGTCGAAAATTGAAGTTGAGGAGATCATAGATGTGAATTTTAAGAATGTGCGGAAGTGGATCGTTTTTTTAATGAATGAAGGTAACTCTTCACGAACAGTAAATCGGAAATTGTCTACTTTGAAATCCTTTTTTAAATTCTTGTTGCGAGAATCTGTTATCGAAACCAATCCTATGGATCGGGTTGTTGGGCCAAGGCAAGGAAAGAAACTTCCAGGTTTTGTCGCTGAGCATGCAATGCAGTTGTTGCGAGAAGTTGATTTTGGAGAAGGATTTGAAGGGGTTAGAGATAGATTGGTTGTGGAAATGTTTTATCAAACTGGCATGCGTTTGTCAGAATTGATGAATCTTAGAATGACTAGTTTTGATCGGCAAACTTCTTTGGTGAAGGTTTTAGGTAAACGAAATAAGGAAAGAATCATTCCGGTAAGCAAAAGTCTAGAAAAACTTCTTGATGAGTATCTTGAAGTTAAAAATGGAACTTTTGATGAGAGGAGTGGTTTTCTTTTTGTAACTAAAAAGGGGGTGCCTGTATACGAAAAGTTGTTGTATCGAATAGTGACAAAGCATTTGTCCAAGATTACAACACTTGCCAAGCGAAGTCCACATGTATTGCGACATACGTTCGCAACACATTTGTTGAATAACGGGGCCGAATTGAATGCGGTTAAAGAATTGTTGGGTCATTCCAATCTTTCTGCGACGCAAATTTATACTCATACTACATTCGAGCGTTTAAATAAAGTATATAAACAAGCTCATCCAAGAGCATAAAATGTGGAGGTAAATTGTA
The DNA here is from genome assembly GCF_002356295.1 of Labilibaculum antarcticum. NCBI lineage: Bacteria > Pseudomonadati > Bacteroidota > Bacteroidia > Marinilabiliales > Marinifilaceae > Labilibaculum > Labilibaculum antarcticum. The sequence goes on from NZ_AP018042.1 coordinate 3,345,279, forward strand.
TGATAAATATTCAATCAATCGGTTTTGTTGCAGATGTTAAGCTTGAAACTTTTATTCAGAGTAAATTGGATAAGTTATTGAAACTTGATGATGATGTTGTTGGAGTGGAGGTTTTTCTTCGTTTGGAGAAATCTGCTATAATGGAAAATAAAATGGTGGAAATTATTTTAGATTTAAAAGGTGCTGATTTGTTTGCAAAAAAACAAAGTCAAAGCTTTGAAGAGTCTACTGATATGGTAATTGAAGCTCTTCGTCGTCAGCTTGTAAAACACAAAGAAAAACTTCGCGCAAAATAATCGTAAAAAACTTACGATTAGCTTGTGATAAATTTAAAATATCTTTACATTTGCAAACCATTTTTAGGGAAAAGTATGCCCTGTTAAATAGATAGTTTGTAAGTTGCCGATATAGCTCAGTTGGTCAGAGCAGCTGATTTGTAATCAGCAGGTCGTGGGTTCGAATCCCTCTATCGGCTCGGTAATTTATTTTTTTTTGGGGAGATACCAAAGTGGCCAACTGGGACGGACTGTAACTCCGTTGACTTCGTCTTCGCAGGTTCGAATCCTGCTCTCCCCACAATTATAAAAGAGAAGAAGTCTTTGTGTTTCTTTTTTTTGCGGGAATAGCTCAGTTGATAGAGCATCAGCCTTCCAAGCTGAGGGTCGCGAGTTTGAGTCTCGTTTCCCGCTCACATTTTTGTAATTGCCGTTGTAGCTCAGGGGTAGAGCGCTTCCTTGGTAAGGAAGAGGTCATGAGTTCAATTCTCATCAATGGCTCAGAAATATATTGTATTGTTTTTAAATTGTTGTCTAATTTTAATTAACTTTTTGAGTTATGGCTAAAGAACATTTTGATAGGTCAAAACCACACGTAAATATTGGTACTATCGGTCACGTAGATCACGGTAAAACTACCTTAACTGCTGCGATCACAACTGTGTTAGCAAAAAAAGGTTTTTGCGAGATAAAATCTTTTGATTCTATCGATAATGCACCTGAAGAAAAAGAAAGAGGTATTACTATTAATACTGCTCACGTTGAATATTCAACTGAGAATCGTCATTACGCTCACGTTGACTGTCCTGGTCACGCGGATTACGTAAAGAACATGGTAACTGGTGCTGCTCAGATGGATGGTGCTATTTTGGTTTGTGCTGCAACTGATGGTCCTATGCCTCAAACTCGTGAGCACATCTTGTTGGCTCGTCAGGTAAACGTACCTAAAATGGTTGTTTTCTTGAACAAAGTTGACATGGTTGACGATGAAGAGATGCTTGAGTTAGTAGAGATGGAAGTTCGTGAGCTTTTAGATTTTTACGATTTTGATGGAGATAATACTCCTATCATCGCTGGATCTGCTCTAGGTGGATTGAATGGTGAGCCAGAGTGGGAAGATAAAATTCTTGAGCTTATGGCTGCTGTTGATTCTTGGATTCCACTTCCTCCACGTGATGTAGATAAGCCTTTCTTGATGCCAGTTGAAGATGTATTCTCTATCACAGGTCGTGGTACAGTTGCAACAGGACGTATCGAAACAGGTATCGTTAAAACAGGTGAAGAGCTTCAAATTATTGGTTTGGGTGCTGAAGGAATGAAAACAGTTTGTACTGGTGTTGAGATGTTTCGTAAGATTTTAGACGAAGGTCGTGCCGGTGATAATGTTGGAATGTTATTAAGAGGTATTGATAAATCAGCTATTAAGCGTGGTATGGTTATCTGTCACCCTAAAACAATCACTCCTCATACAAAGATTAAAGCTGAGATTTATGTGTTGAAGAAAGAAGAAGGCGGTCGTCATACTCCTTTTCACAACAGATATCGTCCTCAATTCTATATCAGAACACTTGATGTAACTGGTGAGATCACTCTTCCAGAAGGAGTAGAAATGGTAATGCCAGGTGATAACGTAACAATTAACGTTGAGTTAATCACTCCAGTTGCTTGTTCTATAGGTTTACGTTTTGCTATGCGTGAAGGTGGTAGAACAGTAGGTGCTGGTCAGATTACTGAAATTGTTGAGTAATTAAAATATATAGGGATTGATCTGGTTTTGTCCGGATCAATCTTAATATAGACGGGTGTAGCTCAGCTGGTAGAGCACTGGTCTCCAAAACCAGGTGTCGGGAGTTCGAGTCTCTCCACCCGTGCAAAGACAAACAAGCCTTATGAAACTAAAAATTTATTTTGAAGAAGTTTATAAAGAACTAGTTCAGAAAGTATCTTGGCCATCATGGTCTGAACTTCAGAGTAGTGCGATCGTTGTAATGGTTGCTTCCGCTATTATTGCAACAGCGATTTTCGCTATGGACTTTGGGTTCAGAAATTTGATGGATGTTATATACAGTATGTTTTACTAATTCCTGAAAGAAACATGGTTGAAATTGATAGAAAATGGTATGTTCTTAGGACTGTCGGAGGAAAAGAGAAGAAAGTCAAAGAATATATTGATAGTGAAATTTCTAATCTAGGTCTGCAGGAGTATGTATCACAGGTTCTAATTCCTACCGAAAGAGTATTTCAAGTACGTAACGGTAAGAAGATTAGCAAGGAAAGAATTTTCTTACCTGGCTATATTCTTATTGAAGTAGCGCTCGTTGGTGAAATTCCTCACATCCTTCGTGGTATCACGAATGTGATTGGCTTCCTGGGGGATACTAAAGGCGGCGCTCCAACACCAATGCGAATGTCAGAAGTGAATCGTATTCTTGGAAAGGTCGATGAATTATCTAATAAAGATGAGGAAATTAATATTCCTTATTTTGTTGGAGAAATGATTAAGGTAACGGATGGACCGTTTAATGGTTTTACCGGCGTGATTGAAGAGGTTAATCCTGAGAAGAAGAAACTAAAAGTTATGGTTAAAATCTTCGGAAGAAAGACACCTCTTGAGTTAAGTTTCATGCAAGTAGAAAAAGAATAATTAAATCCTTAGAAAAGAAAGCTATGGCTAAAGAAGTTGCAGGATTAATAAAATTGCAGATCAAAGGTGGTGCTGCAAATCCTTCACCCCCAGTAGGACCGGCGTTAGGTGCTAAAGGGGTTAATATTATGGATTTTTGTAAACAATTCAACGCAAGAACACAAGATCAAGCTGGGAAAATAATTCCTGTCGTGATCACAGTTTATTCTGATAGTTCTTTCGAATTTATTACAAAAACTCCTCCCGTTGCTGTTCAAATTCTAGAAGCTGCTAAATTAAAATCAGGATCTGCTGAACCAAATCGTGTTAAGGTTGGTTCTATTTCTTGGGATCAAGTTCGCTTGATCGCAGAAGGAAAGATGAAAGATTTGAATGCTTTTAAAATTGAAAGCGCCATGAGTATGGTGGCTGGAACAGCGAGAAGTATGGGTGTCACTATTAGTGGTGATAGTCCTCTTAATCAATAACAATAAATACTGCAAGTAAAATGGGTAAACTAACAAAAAATAGTAAGTTAGCTTCAGCGAAAGTGGAGACTGGTAAGCTATATTCTATCGACGAGGCAGCAAAATTGGTTAAGGAGATTACTTTCACCAAATTTGACGCTTCATTTGATATGGATGTTCGCTTAGGAGTTGACCCAAGAAAAGCTAACCAAATGGTACGTGGAGTTGTTACTCTTCCTCATGGTACTGGTAAAGATGTTCGTGTTTTAGTTCTTTGTACTCCTGATAAGGAAGAAGAAGCTAAAGCTGCAGGTGCTGACTTTGTTGGCCTTGACGAGTATGTTGCCAAGATCAAAGGAGGATGGACTGACGTTGATGTTATCATCACCATGCCTACCGTTATGGCAAAAGTTGGAGCATTAGGACGAGTTTTAGGACCACGTGGTTTAATGCCAAATCCTAAATCGGGTACTGTTACAATGGATATTGCTAAGGCTGTAGCCGAAGTGAAAGCTGGAAAGATTGATTTTAAGGTCGATAAATATGGTATCATTCACTCTTCAATTGGAAAAGTATCTTTCGATGTAGAAAAAATTCAGGATAATGCTAAAGAATTTTTTGGTATTATCAATAAATTGAAACCTTCTTCAGCAAAAGGAACCTATGTTAAGAGTGTGTACCTGTCAAGTACAATGAGCGCTGGTATCCAAGTGGATGTCAAGTCATTACTTGACTAATTTTAATTATTAATCAAGACCTTAGTAATCATGAAAAGGGAACAAAAAATTCAGATTATTGATAGCTTGACGGAGGAAATCAACGCTTCAAATCATTTATATCTTACTGACATCTCAGACATGAGTGCAGACAAAACATCTACTCTTCGTAGAGTGTGTTTTGAAAAAGACGTAAAATTGATTGTTGTGAAGAATACACTTCTTCGAATTGCTTTGGAAAAAGCAGAGGGTGATTTTGAAGGTTTAAATGTAGCACTTAAGGGATCTACTTCTCTTATGCTATCGGAAACTGGAAATTCCCCTGCAAAGCTTATCAAAGAGTTCCGTAAGGGACATGATAAACCTATCCTGAAAGCGGCTTTTGTTGAACAATCGCTTTATATTGGAGACAATGAGCTAGATGCTCTTTGTTCAATCAAATCTAAAGAAGAACTTATTGGTGATATTGTTGCTGCGCTTCAATCTCCAATCAAGAATGTTATTTCTTCCTTGGAATCAGGAAAGAATATCATAGCTGGTGTTGTAAAGACACTTTCAGAAAAAGAGTAATATATTTAGTAAATTAAATTTTAAAAACTGACGGAAAATGGCAGATTTAAAAAAGTTTGCAGAAGAATTAGTTAATTTGACTGTTAAGGAAGTAAGTGAGTTAGCTACTATTTTGAAAGACGAGTATGGTATTGAGCCAGCAGCTGCGGCTGTTGTAGCTGGTCCTGCAGCAGCAGGTGCTGAGGCGGCTGCAGAGCAAACTGAATTCGATGTGATTCTTGTAGCTGCAGGTGGTTCTAAACTAGCTGTTGTGAAATTGGTTAAGGAATTAACTGGTCTTGGATTGAAGGAAGCTAAGGCTGTAGTTGATGCTGCACCAGCTCCATTAAAAGAAAAAGTTTCTAAGGAAGAAGCTGAAGCACTTAAAGCACAATTAGAAGAAGCTGGAGCTGAAGTTGAACTTAAATAGAAGCGCTAAAACCTATATATAGGGTTATTTTGGTTTAGAGTTCCTAACCGGGACTCTAAGCCTTTTTGTTGTTTATTATCGTTTAGGTTCAATTAATTTTAAGTAAATGTCTTCAAATACAATTAGTCAAAGAATTAGTTTTACTTCAAATAAAAATCAGTTTCTATATCCTGATTTTTTGGAAGTACAATTGAAATCTTTTCAAGACTTTTTTCAGCTGGAAACTACCCCGGAGAAAAGAACGAACGAAGGATTATTTAAAGTATTTAGTGAGAATTTTCCAATTACTGATACTAGAAATAATTTCGTGTTGGAGTTTCTCGACTATTTTGTTGATCCACCCCGCTACGCTATTGAAGAATGTATCGAACGAGGCTTAACTTATAGTGTTCCACTAAAAGCAAAGCTAAAACTTTACTGTACTGATCCGGAACATGAGGATTTTGATACTGTTATTCAGGATGTATATCTTGGAACAGTTCCTTACATGACTGAAAAAGGTACTTTCGTAGTAAACGGAGCAGAACGTGTTATTGTTTCTCAGCTTCACCGTTCACCAGGCGTGTTCTTTGGACAAAGTGTACACGCTAATGGAACCAAATTATATTCCGCCAGAATTATTCCATTTAAAGGTTCTTGGATTGAGTTCGCAACAGACATCAACAATGTTATGTTTGCGTACATTGATCGTAAGAAAAAACTTCCAGTTACTACATTGCTACGTGCAATTGGTTACGAAAGTGATAAGGATATTTTAGAGATTTTCGATCTGGCTGATGAGATTAAGGTTTCAAAAACCGGACTCAAAAAAGTTGTAGGTCGCAAGCTTGCTGCTCGTGTTCTTAAGTCTTGGGTTGAAGACTTTGTGGATGAAGATACAGGAGAGGTAGTATCTATTGAACGTAATGAGGTTATTATTGATCGTGAGACAATACTTGAACCAGAACATATAGAAGAAATTCTTGAGTCAGGGGCAAAAACTATATTATTGCATAAAGAAGAGCAAAATCAAGCTGATTATGCAATTATTTATAATACTTTGCAGAAAGATCCTTGTAACTCTGAAAAAGAGGCAGTTCTTCACATTTATCGTCAGTTAAGAAATTCTGAGCCACCAGATGAGGCTACAGCTCGAGACGTAATCGATAAATTATTTTTCTCGGATAAACGTTACGATTTAGGTGATGTTGGTCGATATCGTATTAACAAGAAGTTAGGCTTAAATACAGCTAACGATACTAAGGTATTGACAAAAGAAGATATTATTGAAATTATCAAGTATCTTATAAAATTATTGAATGCACGTACTGATGTTGATGATATTGATCACCTTAGTAATCGTCGTGTTCGTACCGTTGGAGAACAACTACACACTCAATTTGGTGTTGGTTTAGCTCGTATGGCTCGTACTATTCGTGAAAGAATGAATGTTCGAGACAATGAGGTTTTTACTCCAATTGACTTGATTAATTCAAAAACACTTTCTTCTGTTATTAATTCCTTCTTTGGAACTAATGCACTATCTCAATTTATGGATCAAACGAATCCTCTTGCTGAGATAACACACAAAAGAAGAATGTCAGCACTTGGGCCTGGTGGTCTGTCTCGTGAAAGAGCAGGTTTTGAGGTTCGAGATGTTCACTATACACATTATGGACGATTATGTCCTATCGAAACTCCAGAGGGACCAAATATTGGTTTGATATCTTCTCTTTGTGTTTACGCAAAGATTAATAACCTTGGATTTATCGAAACTCCATATCGTAGAGTTACTAATGGTATAGTTGATTTATCTAACGAAGGAGTTAAGTATTTGTCTGCTGAAGAGGAGGAAGGGTTAATTATTGCACAAGCAAATGCACCTGTTAACGAAGATGGATCTTTTGTAAATACAAAAGCAAAATCTCGTATGGATGGTGATTTCCCTTTTACGGAAGTGGAGAAGTTGAATTTGATGGACGTAGCTCCTAATCAAATTGCATCTATTGCAGCTTCGTTGATTCCTTTCCTTGAACATGATGATGCTAACCGTGCTTTGATGGGTTCGAATATGATGCGTCAGGCAGTACCAGTTATTAGTCCTGAATCACCGATTGTTGGAACAGGTTTGGAGTCTAATCTTGTAAGAGATTCAAGAACTCAGATTTGTGCCGAAGGTGAAGGTGTAATCGAATTTGTTGATGCAACAAAGATCGTGATTGATTATGAGCGTTCTGAGCATGAGGTATTTATTAGTTTCGAGGGGAATAGTAAAACTTATTTACTACCTAAATACGGCAAAACTAACCAAGGGACTACGATGGACCTTAAACCGATTGTTTCAAAAGGTGAAAGAGTTACTAAAGGTCAAATTCTTACAGATGGATATGCTACTCAATTAGGAGAACTTGCTCTTGGTCGTAACCTTAAGGTTGCATTTATGCCTTGGAAAGGTTACAATTATGAGGATGCAATTGTTATTTCGGAGCGTATTGTTAAGGATGATGTCTTTACTTCGGTTCACGTTGATGAGTACTCACTGGAAGTGCGCGATACAAAACGTGGTATGGAGGAATTAACATCTGATATTCCTAACGTTAGTGAAGAGGCAACAAGAAATCTGGATGAGAATGGATTGATTCGTATTGGTGCTATTGTTGAACCTGGTGATATCCTAATTGGTAAGATTACCCCTAAAGGTGAATCTGATCCTTCTCCGGAAGAAAAATTACTTCGTGCTATTTTTGGTGATAAAGCGGGTGATGTAAAAGATGCTTCATTGAAAGCTTCTCCTTCATTGCGTGGTGTTATTATCAACAAGAAGTTATTCTCTCGTTCAATGCGCGATCGTAAGTCGAAGCAATCTGACAAGCCATTAATCCTCAAATTGGACGAAGAGCTCGAGCATCAGAGATTTGAATTAAGGAATATAGTGATTGATAAATTATTCGTTCTTGTAAATGGAAAAACTTCTCAAGGTGTTAAGGATTACTTAAGTGTAGATGTTATTACCAAGGGAGTTAAATTTACTCAAAAACTTTTAGCGGAAATAAACTTTTTGGAGATTAATCCTAATAAGTGGACTACCGATAAAGATAAGAACGAGACAATTAATAAATTACTGCACAATTACATCCTCAAGTACAAAGAACTTGAAGGTGCTAACAAGCGTAAGAAATATAATGTTACCATTGGAGATGAAATGCCAGCAGGTATTATTCAAATGGCCAAAGTTTATGTGGCTAAGAAGCGTAAGCTTCAAATTGGTGATAAAATGGCAGGTCGACATGGTAATAAAGGTATTGTATCACGTGTAGTACGTGAAGAAGATATGCCATTCCTTGAAGACGGAACTACAGTAGATATTTGTTTGAATCCACTTGGTGTGCCATCACGTATGAACCTTGGACAGGTATTTGAAACTGTACTAGGTTGGGCAGGAAAAGAACTTGGATTGAAATTTGCGACACCTATCTTTGACGGTGCATCTCTTGATGAGATCACTGAATATACAGATAGAGCTGGAGTACCAGCCTTTGGTAAAGCTTATTTACATGATGGTGGAACTGGACTTAGATTTGATCAGCCAGCAACAGTAGGTATTATTTACATGCTGAAACTGGGTCACATGGTTGATGATAAAATGCACGCACGTTCTATTGGACCCTATTCATTGATTACTCAGCAACCTCTAGGAGGTAAAGCACAGTTTGGTGGTCAGCGTTTTGGAGAGATGGAGGTTTGGGCACTTGAGGCCTTTGGTGCAGCTCATATCTTACAGGAAATCCTAACCGTTAAATCGGATGATGTAGTGGGTAGAGCGAAAGCCTACGAAGCTATTGTTAAGGGTGATCCAATGCCTAGTCCTGGAATACCAGAATCTCTTAATGTATTATTACATGAACTAAGAGGTTTAGGGTTGAGCGTTAAATTAGTATAAGCCTTTTTATAAAGCGAATGTTGGGATTTTCCCCGCATTCGCCTTGCTTGAAACAAAATTGTTAATTTCCTAATTTTCAACATATGGCATTCAGAAGAGATAACAAAGTAAAGAGTAGTTTTACAAAAATCTCTATCAGTCTCGCTTCACCGGAAGAGATCTTAGAAAGATCCAGTGGTGAAGTTTTAAAGCCTGAAACTATCAACTATCGTACTTATAAGCCAGAACGTGACGGATTATTCTGTGAAAGAATTTTCGGTCCTGTAAAAGATTATGAGTGCCATTGTGGTAAATACAAACGTATCCGATATAGAGGGATTGTTTGTGATCGATGTGGTGTTGAGGTAACCGAGAAAAAGGTAAGACGTGAGCGAATGGGACACATTCAATTAGTTGTACCTGTTGCCCACATCTGGTATTTTAAATCGTTACCAAATAAGATAGGTTACCTGTTAGGTTTACCTACTAAAAAGCTTGATGCAATTATTTACTATGAAAGATATGTAGTAATTAATGCTGGAATTAAAGCTGCTGACGGTATTAAATACCTCGACTTCCTTACAGAAGAGGAGTATCTTGATATTCTTGATGAGCTTCCTGCAGATCAGGTGCATCTTGATGATGATGATCCAAATAAGTTTATTGCTCAAATGGGGGCAAATGCTTTATTTAGCTTATTAGCTCGTATAGATCTTGATGCTCTTTCGTATGATTTGCGTCATAAAGCAAATACCGAGACTTCTCAGCAACGTAAAAACGAAGCTTTAAAAAGACTTCAGGTAACTGAATCTTTCCGTGGCTCAAAAGGAGTCAATCGTCCTGAGTGGATGATTGTTAAGGTTGTGCCTGTAATTCCACCGGAATTACGTCCTTTAGTACCATTGGATGGGGGTCGTTTTGCAACTTCCGATTTGAATGATTTGTACAGAAGAGTTATTATCCGTAACAATCGTTTAAAAAGACTTATTGAAATAAAAGCGCCAGAAGTTATTCTTAGAAATGAGAAACGTATGCTTCAGGAAGCTGTTGATTCATTATTTGATAATTCACGTAAATCTAATGCAGTTAAGACTGAAAATAATCGTCCACTTAAATCTCTTTCAGATTCGTTGAAAGGTAAGCAAGGACGTTTCCGTCAAAACTTATTGGGTAAGCGTGTCGATTATTCTGCACGTTCGGTAATTGTTGTTGGACCAGATTTGAAAATGCACGAGTGTGGTTTGCCTAAAGATATGGCAGCTGAGCTTTATAAGCCATTCGTTATTCGAAAATTGATCGAACGAGGTATCGTTAAAACTGTAAAATCGGCGAAGAAGATTGTTGATCGAAAAGATCCTGTTGTTTGGGACATTCTTGAGAATGTACTAAAAGGACATCCAGTTCTTCTTAACCGTGCTCCAACACTTCACCGTTTGGGTATTCAGTCATTCCAACCAAAATTGATAGAGGGAAAAGCAATTCGTTTGCATCCACTGGCTTGTACTGGTTTTAATGCGGATTTTGATGGTGACCAGATGGCGGTTCACTTGCCTTTAGGTAATGAAGCTATCTTGGAAGCCCAAATGCTAATGTTGTGTTCACACAATATTTTGAACCCTGCTAATGGTGCACCGGTAACTGTTCCTTCTCAGGATATGGTTCTTGGTTTATATTACATTACCAAGGCAAGAAAAGGTGGAAAAGGTGAAGGATTGAATTTTTACTCTTCGGAAGAGGCGATGATTGCTTTTAATGAGAAGGCGGTTGATCTTCACAGTGCGATAAAAGTAAAAGTAAAAGATTTAAATGCAGAGGGTGAATTGGTTGATACAACCGTAGAAACTACAGTTGGTAGAATCATTCTTAACGAAGCAACTCCTCATGGTGCTGGTTTTATTAATCAATTGATTACTAAGAAAGCATTAAGAGATATTATTGGATTTATCTATAAAAAGTGTGGGGTTAATGCTTGTGCTAATTTCCTTGATGATATTAAAGATTTAGGTTATCGTAAAGCATTTGAAGGTGGACTTTCGTTTAACCTGTCTGATGTTCAGGTTCCTGCAGAAAAAGAAGCTTTAGTAGCTGACGGTTATGCTCAGGTTGAAGAAGTGTTGAGTAACTACAACATGGGTTTCATTACTAATAATGAGCGTTACAATCAGATTATTGATATTTGGACACATATTAATGCGAATCTTACTCAAACTTTGATGACCCAATTGGCTGAGGATAATCAGGGATTTAACTCTGTTTATATGATGCTTGATTCTGGAGCTCGTGGATCTAGAGAACAGATTCGTCAGCTTGGTGGTATGAGGGGATTGATGGCTAAGCCACAAAAATCTGGTGCTAAAGGTGCTCAAATTATTGAAAATCCAATTCTTTCTAACTTTAAAGAAGGTTTATCGGTACTTGAGTACTTTATTTCAACTCACGGTGCTCGTAAAGGTTTGGCGGATACGGCTCTAAAAACGGCTGATGCGGGATACTTAACTCGTCGTTTGGTTGATGTAGCACAAGATGTTATTATTAACGAACAAGATTGTGGTACTTTACGTGGACTTACTACCGCTGCAATTAAGAATCAGGAAGAGATTGTAGCTTCATTAACTGAGAGAATACTTGGTAGAACTACAGTACATGATATTTTCCATCCTATTTCTGGTGAATTAATTATTGAGGCAGGTGAGGAAATTACTGAAGAGATCTCTCTCTTAATTGAAAATTCTCCAATTGAAAAAGTTGAGATTCGTTCAGTGTTAACATGTGAGTCTAAACGAGGTGCTTGTGCGAAATGTTATGGACGTAATTTAGCTACTGGTATAGCTGTTCAAAAAGGTGAAGCTGTTGGTGTAATTGCAGCTCAATCTATTGGAGAGCCAGGTACACAGCTTACTCTTCGTACTTTCCACGTTGGGGGTACAGCAGGTAACGTTTCTGCAGAAAATTCAGTCGTATCTAAATACAATGGTTATGCTGAATATGAAGAGTTACGTGTCGTAGAGCACAAAACGGATGATAATAAAAAGTATGACGTTGTTATAGGTCGATTGGCTGAATTACGTATTGTTGATAAAAACACCAATATTACATTAACAACACATTCAATACCATACGGATCTAAACTGTATATTAAGGATGGTCAGGATGTTAAGATTGACGATCTGGTTTGTGAATGGGATCCTTATAATGCAATGATCATTACCGAATTTTCAGGAAAAGTTTCATTTGATCATTTGATTGAAGGTATTACTTTCTCTCAAGAATCAGATGAAGCAACAGGTTTTGCTGAAAAAGTGGTAACTGAATCTAAGGATAAAACAAAAAATGCGGGTGTTAGGATTTTAAATTCCAAAGGGGAAATTTTAAAAGCTTACAATCTACCAGTAGGAGCTCACGTTTCTGTATCCGAGGGTGAAATGGTTAAAGCGGGTCAGTCATTAGTGAAAATCCCTAGGGCTGTTGGTAAAACAGGTGATATCACCGGTGGTTTGCCACGTGTTACTGAGTTGTTTGAGGCTCGTAATCCTTCTAATCCTGCTGTAGTTTCAGAGGTTGATGGAGAGATTACTTTTGGTAAAATTAAGCGTGGTAATCGTGAGGTTATCGTGACAACGAAAGGAGATGATGTTAGAAAGTACTTAGTACCACTTTCAAGACAAATTCTTGTTCAGGAGAACGATTATGTAAGAGCTGGAACTCCATTATCTGATGGTGCGACTACTCCTGCTGATATTCTTGCCATTAAAGGACCAACTAAAGTACAGGAATATATCGTGAATGAAGTTCAGGATGTATATCGTATGCAGGGTGTGAAAATTAATGACAAACATTTTGAAATTATCGTTCGTCAAATGATGCGTAAGGTAATTGTTGATGATCAGGGAGATACTAAATTCTTGGAAAAACAGGTTATCGATAAAATGGCTATCATGGCTGAAAATGATGAAATTTTCGGAAAGAAAGTTGTTGTTGATGGTGGCGATTCTGAAGAATTGAAACCTGGAATGGTTGTTTCTTCAAGAATACTGAGAGATGCTAACTCGGTATTGAGAAGAAGAGACTTGAAACTAGTTGAAGCTCGTGAAGCAATTCCTGCTACATCGACTCAGATTCTTCAAGGTATTACACGTGCTGCTCTTCAAACTAAGAGTTTTATCTCAGCTGCTTCCTTCCAGGAAACAACTAAGGTTCTTAATGAAGCTGCAATTAGCGGTAAAGTTGATAATCTTGAAGGTTTGAAAGAGAATGTAATTTGTGGTCATCTTATTCCTGCAGGTACTGGTTTACGCGAGTACAGGGATGTAGTTGTTGGCGCAAAAGCTGAATACGAAAAACTGTTAGATTCTAAGTCAAAAGAATATTAAGAGTTACTCTAAGTTATATAAAGGGTGTTTTCATTTTGAAAACACCCTTTTTTATTTTTCTATTTAGTCGTAATAGAGAATATTTTCATAATTTAGCAGGAGGACAAATTATCTAATTATAAAATACAATCATGAACGATAAAAAAAAATCTAACCAAATAGATATTCAATTGAAGGAAGATGTTGCTCAGGGAACTTACTCAAACCTTGCCGTAATAACTCATTCGAGTTCAGAATTTGTAGTGGATTTTGTGAGAATCATGCCGGGAATTCCAAAAGCTGATGTTAAATCGCGAATCATTCTTACTCCAGAGCATGCAAAGAGATTGATGATGGCTTTACAAGATAACATTCGAAAATTTGAGTCTCTTCATGGGCCGATCAAAGTGGAAGATAACCAAGGACCACAAGGGACTGTAATGCCAATGAGTTTTGGTCCTACTGGGCAAGCATAATAGTAAGCAAATAAATATGAACCGGAAAATAGTTACTGTTTTCCGGTTTTGTTATTATTCACGGTAAGTAGTCAAATTGCTTGTTGTTTTTTGTATTGACTTTTTTTTGATACTTATTAGAAACCAAATAAATATTGAGATTGCGACAAGTATTCCCAATAGAATCCCCAATTGGGCGTTTATTGCCAGACCACCATTTTTGTTGGGCGCAACTAATAAATAAGTAAAGCAGATTGCAGTCATAAATAGAGCTGGGATGCTCAGGTATAAATGATTCTTACCTTCTTTTGCTAAATACATAGCGGCAGTCCATAACATCACCATAGAAAGAATTTGATTGGATAAACCAAGGTATTTCCAAATTGTAGAAAATTCAAGTTGGGATAGAATGAATCCAACAGCAAACAAAGGTATGGATATTAATAATCTACTTTTTATTGATTTTTGCTTGTAGTTAAATATATCAGCAATTGTAAGCCGGGCACTGCGAAAAGCGGTGTCACCTGTTGTGATGGGACAAGCAATTACTCCAATAATTGCAAATACAGCTCCAATTTTCCCTAGCCATGTATTGCATATTTCATTAACGATCCAGGCAGGATTGTGACCAGAAGCGATGGTTGAATTCAACTCATGAGCATTGCCAAAAAAGTTCATGGCAGCGGTGGCCCAAATGATTGCAACTATTCCTTCTGCAATCATTGCTCCATAAAAAACGGGTCTGCCAAAACTTTCTTTTTTCATACAACGAGCCATCATTGGTGATTGAGTAGAATGAAATCCAGAAATGGCACCGCAGGAAATTACGATAAACATCATTGGAAAAAGTATATTTTGTGTGGGATTCACATGTAGGTTTTTCAATTCTTCAATTGATATCTCATTCAATACGATACTGCCATTCATTCCTTTATAAATCAATACGCCTGCTATACTTACTGCCATAAGTAATAGTGAGATACCAAAAAACGGATAAATTTTACCAATAATTTTATTAATTGGAAGTAGAGTTGCGAGTAAATAGTAGGAGAATATGCCATAAAGCCACCAGTTTAATCCACCTCCGGTTAAATCTGTGAGTAATCCGGCTGGACCGGTAACAAATGCTACTCCAACAAATAAAAGTAATAGAATTGTGAATACTCTTATGAAATTCTGTATACCCGGGCCTAAATACTTACCAACAATTTCAGGAAGGCTTGCTCCCTCGTTTCGAATGGAAAGCATTCCTGAAAAATAATCATGGCTTGCTCCCATAAATATGCAACCAAAAACAATCCAAATATATGCAATGGGACCATACATGGCACCTAAAATTGCTCCAAAAATAGGTCCTAGGCCTGCAATGTTAAGAAATTGAATGGTGAACATTTTCCAAGTTGGCATTGTTATAAAATCAACACCATCTTCCAATCTAACGGCTGGTGTTTCAATGGTGTCATCAGCACCAAAAAATCGTTCTATAAATTTTCCATAGAAAATATATCCTAGAATTAATGCAAATATTGCGCCTAAAAAAGTGATCATGTCTTTTATTCAATCTTGTTTATTTAAACAAAATTAAAATTTTAATTGAATTTATTTTTTTGAGATGAAAGAGGCATCAACTAAGAATGTTTTTTTCCTGTGTTTGAACGGATGATTGACCGAAAAGAAATTTAAATCAGGAGGGTTTTGATTCTATTTGTAAATGAAATTTATAAATAGTTTGAGGAAGACGTAAAAGTAAACTAAATAAAAGATTGTTGTTGGTTAGTTAAGTGACATTATATCAGAGTTTAATGATGTTTGTATCTGTTGTCATCAGGTAGTTTTTTTATCCAGAACTAAACTGTTGTGTAACTCGCAATCTAGATTTGTTTTAAGTACTCTAATCTTTATATTTGCTACACTCTGATTTTGAAGAATTCAATCATTTATAGAGCAAACCTGAATAAGTAAATATTAATAAGTGATTTGAAGATTTATCTGCTTCGATAATTATAGTAATGTAGTTTGAAAATGAGTTTTGCGATAGATCTGAGTTAATTACAGATGATAAAACATATATTATAATGAAAGGATTAAAAATTGTTGTTCTTGCTAAGCAGGTTCCTGATACTAGAAATGTTGGGAAGGATGCTATGAAAGCTGATGGAACCGTGAATAGAGCTGTTTTACCAGCGATCTTCAATCCTGAAGATTTGAATGCACTTGAGCAAGCGTTGCGTTTGAAAGATAATTACCCTGGAACAGAAGTTACCCTTTTAACAATGGGACCTGGAAGAGCTGCCGAAATTATTCGTGAAGGTCTTTACCGAGGTGCTGATAATGGAATACTCTTATCGGATCGTGCTTTTGCCGGTTCGGATACATTGGCAACTTCTTATGCTCTTTCTTGTGCCCTTAAAAAAATGGGTAAAATTGATATTATAATTGCAGGTCGTCAGGCAATTGATGGAGATACCGCTCAGGTAGGACCACAGGTTGCTGAAAAACTAGGATTTCCTCAAATTACATATGCAGAGGAAGTGGTTTCTGTTGAAAAAGGGAAGATTGTGATAAAACGTCGTTTAGAGCGTGGAGTTGAGACTGTAGAAGGTAGTTTGCCAATGGTAGTAACTGTAAATTCATCTGCACCGGATTGTCGTCCTCGTAATGCAAAATATGTAATGAAATATAAGCATGCCAGAGCCGTTTCTGAAATGCAGAATGCTGATGAAGATTACATCTTGTTGCATAACAATCGCCCCTATTTAAATATTGGGGAATGGAGTGTAAACGATATCGAAACCAAAGCAGAGGAACTTGGTTTAACAGGATCACCTACAAAGGTAAAGGCTATTGAAAATGTGGTTTTTCAAGCTAAAGAGGCTAGAGTTCTTGAGCCTACTGATGCTGATATGGGCGAGTTAATGAAAGAATTAATCGCTAACCATACCATTGGTTAATCGATTGGATTTTTCCAGTCATCTCAATGTAGAATTTAAAAAAATGAAACCGTGAACAACATATTTGTATATTGTGAAATAGAAGAGGGACAGGTTGCAGATGTAAGCCTTGAACTTTTAACCAAGGGTAGAAAACTGGCTGACGATTTAAAATGTGAGCTTGAAGCTATTGTAATTGGAGCTGATCTTAAAGGTGTAGAGAAGCAAATAATGCCTTATGGTGTAGATACTATATGGATTGCGAGTGACAAACGCTTGTATCCATACACTACAATGCCTCACACATCAATAATTGTGAAATTATTTGGGGAAGAAAAACCACAAATCGCATTGATGGGTGCTACCAGCATCGGTCGTGATTTAGGTCCTCGTGTATCTTCTGCTCTTCATTCAGGTTTAACAGCCGATTGTACCAGTTTGATTATTGGAGATCATGAAGACAAGAAGAATAATAAAGTATATAAGGACTTATTGTATCAGATTCGTCCTGCATTTGGAGGAAATATTGTAGCTACAATTGTCAATCCTGACTGTCGTCCGCAGATGGCTACTGTTCGTGAGGGAGTCATGAAGAAAGAGATTCGTTCGGATGCTTACAAAGGAAAGGTGAAACAACTTGATGTTGAAAAGTATGTAAATGCTGAGGATTTTGTTGTGAAAGTTATTGAGCGTCACATGGAAGCTTCAAAAGTAAACATCAAAAATGCGGGTATTATTATCGCAGGTGGTTACGGTGTAGGTTCTAAAGCGAACTTCGATAAATTGTATGAATTAGCAGATATTATAGGTGCCGAGGTAGGTGCTTCTCGTGCTGCTGTTGATGCTGGTTATGCATCTCATGAGCGCCAAGTTGGACAAACAGGGGTTACTGTTCGTCCTAAACTATATATTGCTTGCGGTATTTCTGGGCAGATTCAGCATACTGCAGGTATGGAGGAATCATCAATGGTTATTGCAATTAATACCGATAAGAATGCACCAATAAACAATTTTGCCGACTATATTATTACAGGTGATATTGCTGATGTGATTCCAAAAATGATTAAGCAATACAAAGAAAACACGAAGTAAGAAACCTATATAAGGTAATCGTGTTCGCTAATCGCTTTAATTTTTAACAAAAAACATCCAAAGAAATGGCTAATTTCTATAATGATAATGATGATTTGAAGTTCCACTTGGATCATCCGTTGATGAAAAAAATTGTTGCACTTAAAGAGCGCAACTTCGAGGATAAAGAAACATATGATTATGCACCTCTTGATTTTGAGGATGCAATGGATTCTTACGATCGCACCTTGGAAATTGTAGGTGAGATTTGTGGAGATATTATTGACCCAAATGCTGAAAGTGTTGATAAGGAAGGACCTCGAGTTGAAAATGATCGTGTAATTTATGCAAGAGGAACTCAAGAGAATCATGAGGCTTTAACAAAAGCTGGATTGATTGGAATGAGTTTGCCTCGTGAGTATGATGGCTTGAATTTTCCACTTGTACCTTACGTAATGGCTGCTGAATTAGTATCTCGTGCTGATGCAGGTTTTGCTAACATTTGGGGATTACAGGATTGTGCTGAAACAATTCATGAATTTGCTTCAAAAGAGCAGAAAATGAATTATTTACCACGTTTTGCTAAAGGAGCAACTGCTGCTATGGATTTAACTGAGCCAGATGCTGGATCAGATCTTCAGGCTGTTCAGTTAAAAGCGACCTATAATGCAAAGGAAGATCAATGGTATTTAGATGGCGTAAAGCGCTTCATTACCAATGGTGATGGTGAGGTTGCCTTGGTGTTAGCTCGTTCTGAAGCTGGAACCAATGATGGTCGTGGTTTGTCGATGTTTATTTATGACAAAAAACACCTGGCTGTTAAGGTTCGTCGTATCGAGCACAAAATGGGTATTATTGGTTCTCCGACTTGTGAATTGGTATTCACTCATGCTCCAGCC
Source organism: Labilibaculum antarcticum (assembly GCF_002356295.1). Taxonomy (NCBI): domain Bacteria; kingdom Pseudomonadati; phylum Bacteroidota; class Bacteroidia; order Marinilabiliales; family Marinifilaceae; genus Labilibaculum; species Labilibaculum antarcticum. The sequence goes on from NZ_AP018042.1 coordinate 3,363,941, forward strand.
GAATTGGTTGGAGATCGTAAGATGGGCTTGATCAAATATGTAATGTCATTAATGAATGGCGCACGTTTGGGTGTTGGTGCTCAGTCGATAGGTATTGCTGAAGCTGCATATCGTGAAGGTTTAGCATATGCTAAGGAACGTCGTCAGTTTGGAAAGGCAATTATTAAATTCCCTGCTGTTTATGAAATGTTGACCAATATGGAGGCGAAGTTAAATGCTTCTCGTTCTATGTTGTATGAAACATGTCGTATGGTGGATGTTTACAAGTGTTACTATCATATTTCTCAGGATCGTTCTTTGGATAAGGATGAAAGAAATGAGATGAAGAAGTACCAAAAAATTGCTGATGTATTGACTCCAATGCTGAAATTATTTGCTTCTGAGTATTGCAATCAAATTGCTTACGATTCATTGCAAATTCACGCGGGTTCGGGTTATATGAAAGATTACCCAATTGAGCGTTTGGTGCGTGATGCACGTATTACGAATATTTACGAAGGAACATCTCAATTACAAGTTGTTGCTGCTGTTCGTGGAGTAACCACAGGTCAGTATTTAGCTCAGATTAAAGCTTACCAAGCTTCTGAATTAAGTCCACAATTGGAGTACATCAGAACTATGCTTAAAGGCATGACCGAGCAATATGAAAAAGCTGTTGCAAAGGTTACTGAGATTAATGCAACTGCAGATCATAATGATTTCTTAGATTTCCATGCTCGTCGATTGGTTGAAATGGCTGGTTATATTATCCTGGGATATCTTACTTTATTGGATACAACCCGTAACGATAAATACAAAGAGTCATGTGAAGTTTATGTGAAAATGGGTAAATCAGTTTGTTCTGGTCACCTGGATTACGTTCAAAATTCAGACTTGAAAGACTTAGGTATTTTTCAAAAATAAAACCTAAACAAATTATAGATAGCGGAAGTTCCTTAAGTGGGAGCTTCCGTTTTTTTTGTGTTTGACTTTCTGAAGTGAACGAATGACCCGTATTTGCAACAATATCAGAGTCATGTTAATTTATCGTTAAGTCGAATTAACGTTTATTTAAAACATTTAAGAGTGTGACTTCTAGGAAAGGAATTAGTTTTGTCGTCAGTTATTAAGAAAATATGTCGACTTAGTTGCAAAAAAATTACATACTACTAAAACAAACCAAATGAGAGGGAAAAATTTATTAATTGGTGCAACAGCATTACTTTTAAGTTTTACTGCTGTAGCACAGGATAAAGCGGATTTCACACCTTCAGGAGAAGCGAATGGGAAAGTATTCTTTAACTATCATTACGATATGTCTGAAGGAACAGAACAAGAGAGTAGCTTCGAAATTAAAAGAGCTTATTTTGGGTATGATTACAATATTGCAAAAGGATGGAAAGCAAGCATCACCCTTGATGTTGGTAAAAATGATGGAGGAAGCGATTATACTGCCTTCCTTAAGAAAGCTCAATTGGAGTGGCAAGCTTCTTCTGCAGTAAAAGTTTCTTTAGGTATGATTGGTACGGTTCAGTTCTCCGAGCAGGAAAAGTTCTGGGGATATCGTTACATCATGAAGTCATTTAACGATGAATATGGTTTTGGAGCCAGCGCTGATTTAGGAATTAAGGCTAACTTTAAACTAAGTGATGCTTTCTCTGCAAATGCTTTTATCATTAATGGTGAAGGCTACAAAAAAGTGCAGGACGATGATGGAAAACAAAGAGTGGGAGCTAGTTTGATCTATGAGAATAAGGGTTTGATTGCAAAAGTATATGGTGATGTTAATTCAGCTAAAGTTGCTGTTGCAGGAGGAACAGAAAAAGATGTAACTGTAACAGCCTTAGCAACTTTTGTTGGATATGAATTTTCTGATAAATTCAAATTGGCTGCAGAATACAACCAATTAATCAATGGTGCTAAATACTCAAGTGCTTCAGACAATCACGATTTAGAGGGGATGTCATTTTATTCAACTTATACAATAGATAACAAATGGGAAGTGTTTGGAAGATATGATTACCTAACTTCTAATACTTTGGCAGGAGAAACCGAAAAATGGAATCTTTCCAGTAACGGCAGCGCTATTACAACAGGTGTTCAGTATGCACCGGTAAAAGGTGTTAAAATGGCTTTAAACTATCAGGGGTTTATGAAAAAGGATTCTTCCTCGGAAGACAACTCAATGGTATATGTAAATCTTGAGTTTAAATTCTAAAGAAAATAATTAATTGACCGTAAATAAAAGACTGCCCTTGGGTGGTCTTTTTTTGTTTTAATTATTCTGAAATGTTATTTATTTTAATCTAACATATTTATTAAGTTTGTATTTTAAAATAAATGATAAGTTATCTTTAAGCAAGCTCTGAAATGAAAAAACACAGCCTCTTAACTTTCTGTTTCTTACTTGTTACGGCAAGTTTGTTTTCACAAGATTCTAATGAATTAAAAGTAAGAGTCGAAAAAGGATCAATACAAATGGCCACCGATGATGGTCAGTTTAAATTTGGAATTGGTGGTCGAGTTTATATGGATGCTGCAGGTTATTTTGATGATAAAACTGATTTGGGAAGTGGCAGTGAAATTAGAGACATTCGATTTTTAATGAAAGCAACAGTTTGGAAAAACTGGGATGCAAAAATCAATATAGGTTTTGATGGTGGTGTAGTTTCTCTTAAAGATGTATTTCTGCAATACAATATTAACAAAAATAGCTTCTTTAGGGCGGGGCATTTTTTAGAGCCTTTCGGGATCGAACAAACAGAGAGTTCTAAAACAATTAAGTTTATGAATTTTTCCAGTACTGTGGAAGCATTCAGGCCAGGTCGTAATTTAGGCGTTTCCTATGACAGGTGGGGAAAGAATTATTATTGGGCTCTGGGTTTGTTTGGAAGTGATGCAAATAATTGGTCGGAAGGGGATGAAGGTTTTGGTTTGACTTCCAGATTCGTATTTGCTCCTATAAATGAGGATGGAACTATTTTCCATATCGGCGTTTCGGGTAGTTATCGCAGTACTGATGAGGATAAATTTATGGATCGTGAATATCCTAAAACAGTAAGGTATAAATCGAGAGCGGCAACCCATATCGAAAGACGATCTTTTATTGAGGCAGAAATTGAGAATGCTAAAGATCAATTTAAGTATGGAATTGAATTATTAACATCCGAAGGGCCTGTTGTTTTGCAAGCTGAGTATATTAAAACAAAAGTGAATGTTGATATGCCGGGGTCATGGGAAAATTATAATTTTACAGAGGAGTATAAGGCAAATGGTTACTATGCGCAATTGGCTTGGCTCATAAAAGGTGGTAATTACAAGTACAAAATGAAATCGGCACGTTTGGCTAAGCCAAGTCCCGGTTCCATTGAACTACTTGCACGTTTTAATAAGACCAATTTAAATGATGAGGATTCGTATATAATGGGAGGGGAGCAAAAGGATATTTCTTTAGGATGCACCTGGTATGTAAATCACAATGTGTTGATGAAATTGAACTTTACAAATGTCGACTTGGATGAAAATGCATTAAATGGGGAGGAGAATTTTAACATGATTCAAACTCGTTTGCAATTTTCTTTTTAAGAAAGACATCAGAATAAAAAGAAAATAAGGATGCTGTCTGTAATGGACAGCATTTTTTGATTCTGTTGAAAGGATTTACCATTCATTTGTTCGATTTTTCTATGTGCCTAAGAGTATTTCTCTGATAGAGGTGAAGCCTTGTTGGTATTGTGTTTTATCAAAACGATCACAAGCGTCAGTGCTGATCGCTTTATGCTTTGTGAATACGATCACAACCGTCAGAGGTGATCGTTTTGTGGTTTGTGCAAATGATTTTTCTGATAGAGGGGAAGGTTTCTCTATTTTTCAGATCACGAAAGTGGCTTGCGATACTTATAATGACTTGATGATTCGTCTTCTTTGTACAAGCAAATCATTTCCGATAGGATTGTGAAATGGTAATCGATATTATCTGTATATATTTGTAGTATGGACAAAGAAAAAGCTGAACAGGAGAAACAGTTTATAAGAAAGATCTTCGTTGAGGAAATAGGTCGTTTACAAAAGGAAGGATTCTATTTCTTCTCATTTATCATGATGGGACAAGCCATTGAGGCTTTAGGTTGCTTCTTGGATAATAAACCATTAAAAGCACGTGCACAATCATCAAAACGATTTTCAAAATCCTTAAATATCTTAATGGGGAACAATTATCGTATCGTAAATAAAGATTTTTGGCTGTACGATAGGTTGAGAAATCAGTTAACTCACTCCTTTGTTCCCAGCAAATCATTACTACTTTGCTCCCGAAAAAATCAACCGGAAGATACAGAACATTTGGATTTCATAGATGAGAGGTTGGTTTTGGTTGCCGAAGATATGTATGAGGATTTAGTGAAAGCTTGCGAAAAACTTTTTGGGATGATTGACAAGGGAAAAGTACCTTTGAAAAATATTGCTGCATCACCGGAAGAATTAGGAATAGTATAAAATCAGGAAAATGATTCAAAAAGTAGTAATGATTGGTGCCGGTAATTTAGCGACTCAGCTATCTCTTGCTCTTCATGAAAATGGAATTGAGATTTTGCAGGTTTACAGCAGAACTGTTGAATCTGCGAAAGCATTGGCTGAGAAATTGAATTGTAAGTATACTATATCCGTAAAGGAAATAGAAAAGAATGCTGATTTGTATGTTTTTGCTTTAAGCGATAAGGCTTTGCAGCCAATTCTTGATGGTTTGCCTGTTCCGATAGGCAAGGTGGTTCATACTGCGGGTAGTATTCCTGTAGATATTTTTGAAAATTACACGAAAATTTATGGCGTTTTTTATCCTTTGCAAACTTTCTCGAAGGAACGTAAGGTCGATTTCTCGGATATTCCAATTTGTATAGAGTCGAATAATATGGAATTTCAAGAAAATCTGATTGCATTGGCAAAACGAATATCAAAAAGTGTTCATTTAATTTCTTCGGATCAGCGAAAGCAATTGCATTTGGCTGCAGTTTTCACCTGTAATTTTACCAATCATATGTATTGCATTGGGCAAAAATTGCTTGAGGAGAAAGATGTTGATTTTGAATTGTTAAAACCTTTAATTCTGGAGACAGCACAAAAAGCTCTGCAATTAAATCCTTTATCGGCTCAAACAGGTCCTGCCGTTCGTTTCGATGAGGAAATAATGAGTTCTCACGAGAAGGCACTAGAAAACACGCCTGATTTTAAAAAATTGTATAGTTTTGTGAGCGAAAGCATTTATAAGATGCACAAAAGTAAATAAGTAAATTTGTTGTATTTCGAAGAAGAAAATGAGAAGTAGAATATAATGTTTTCTCACATCTCATATCTTGTTTCTCAATTCTAAATTATATGGCGTTTTTTAAAGAGGATTTAATGAAAGTTACCGCATTCATTTTCGATGTGGATGGAGTTCTTTCCAATGAGTGTATCGTTATTGATTCATCGGGAGAAATGTTGCGGACAGCAAATACAAAAGATGGTTATGCCATTCAGTATGCTGTTAAAAAGGGCTATCCTATCGCAATAATAACTGGGGGCGTTTCTGATGCAGTAGAAAAGCGTTACCGAGGTCTTGGTGTTACCGATATTTATATGGGATCGAAGAATAAGAGTAAAGATTTTGAAGATTTCATTTCAAAATATGATTTAAATCCTGACCATATCATGTATATGGGCGATGATTTGCCTGATTATGAGGTGATGAAAAGGATAGGGATACCAACCTGTCCGTGCAATGCAGTTGAACAAATAAAGGCTATATCCAACTATATTTCGGATAAAGAGGGTGGTTACGGTTGCGTTCGCGATGTAATTGAACAAGTTCTTAGAGCACATAGCAAATGGCTCGAGGCCGATACGAATATTCAAAGTATATAAAATAAACTTAATCAGTTGAGTCCAATGAATAGTTATCTGAAATTGATCCGATTACCCAATCTGATTATCATTGCATTAACACAGTATGTGATGCGATACTTCATCATTCAGCCCATATTGGGGATAAATAAAATCAAACTTCAATTGTCCGATTTGGATTTTGCAATATTGGTTTTAGCTACCGTTTGTATGGCTGCTGCAGGTTATGTCATTAATGATTATTTTGACACGAAACCAGATCGAATCAATAAAAAGGATGTTATTGTGGGTAGAAAGGTTACGCGAAGAATAGCCTTGTTTCTGCAGCAAATAATTGCTGCAATATCTGTTTTACTTGGAGGGTATGTGTCTTATAAAATTGGTCACTGGCAATTTGTGTTCATCTTTTTTATGGGTGGAGGCTTGCTTTGGTTTTATTCAACGTCCTACAAATATTACTTTTTATTGGGTAGCTTTTTAATCGCTTTTATTGTTGCCGCTATTCCTTTTTTGGTTGTTATTTACGAAATTCCACCGCTTACTATAACTTACTCGGAAATATTAATTGCCTCAAAAACCAATTTTAATTACCTATTGTATTGGGTAGGGGCCTTTTCTTTTTTCTCCTTTGTGGGTGTTCTAATTGCACAATTCATCAGAGATTTACTTTCTATTAAAGGAGATCGTGAAATTAACCGCAGAAGCCTGCCAATTGTAATTGGTTTGCAGTGGTCTAAAGTCGCTATTATACTGCTTATTCTATTTTTATCCGTATCTGTTTTTGGAGTTTGGTATCAATTTTTAAATGCTCCATTGGATCAAATTACACCTTGGTATTTTGGTGTTTTAATCATCTTTCCATTGTTTCTATTGGCTTATCGAGTTTATAAGTTTTCGGAAGGAAACAAATTTAAGACTGGAATTTTTCTGATACGATTCGCCATTCTGGCAGGTATCTCATACGCCTTTGTGGTCAATTATATTATCAATCGCACAAATTTTTAAACATGCTGAATAATCTTAAGGATTATCAATTAATATTAGCCTCTCAATCGCCTCGAAGACATCAAATGTTGAAGGAATTGGGCTTGATTTTTGAAATTAGAACAAAGGAAGTTGAGGAAGTCTATCCTGGAGGATTAGATACTGAGCAAATCCCAGTTTATTTATCCGAATTAAAAGCAAAAGCATTCGAGGAGGATATTAAATCCAATGAGTTAGTGATTACAGCAGACACAATTGTTTGTGTTGATGATTGGATTCTGGGAAAACCAAAAGACAGAGAGGATGCAGTTAAAATGTTGAATGCATTGTCAAACAGATCACATCAGGTAATAAGTGGAGTTTGCCTAATGAGTAAAGAGAAGAAAGTTAGCTTTTCAACAACTACCAATGTCCATTTTAAAGCCTTGTCGGATGAAGAAATCGATTATTACATAGATAATTACAAACCTTTCGATAAAGCGGGAGCATACGGAATTCAGGAATGGATTGGATTTATAGGTATCGATGGCATTGAAGGATCTTATTTTAACGTAGTGGGTCTACCTATTCAACGCATGTATCAGGAATTATCAAAATTTTAAACAACAGATACTAACATATAAATTTTTAGGATGATAAAAAAAATAAGTCTGCTTCTTATCGCATTTATTCTGCTGATAGGAGCTCAGGCAAAAGCTGATGAGGGAATGTGGATTCCCATGCTTTTGGAAAAATACAATATTGAAGACATGCAAAAGGCTGGATTTAAACTTTCGGCTGCTGATATTTATAGTCTCAATGAGGCATGTTTGAAAGATGCTGTAGTTGGTTTGGGACGTGAAGGAAGTCCTTTTCATCACTTTTGCACCGGCGAGCTGATTTCAGATGAAGGTTTGATGGTAACAAATTATCATTGTGGTTACGGAGCCATTCAAGATCATTCTACTTTAGAACATGATTATTTGAAGGATGGATTTTGGGCCATGAGCCGCGATGAAGAATTGGTTAATGAGGGAATTACAGCTTCATTTTTAATTCGTATGGAAGATGTTACTTCCCAGGTTTTAGATAGTATTACTGATGAAACCAAAGAGGATGATCGTCAGAAGATGATTCAAAAGCACATCAAGAAGATTCAGAAGGCAAGCGAAAAGGATTCAGATTATCGGGCAAGTGTTAAAGCTTTCTTTAATGGAAATCAGTATTTTCTTTCTGTATATGAAATTTATAAGGATGTTCGTTTGGTAGGTGCTCCGCCATCAGCAATTGGGAAATTTGGTGGTGATACCGACAATTGGATGTGGCCTCGTCATACAGGAGATTTCTCGATGTTTCGGATTTATGCAGATAAAGACAATAAGCCTGCATCCTATTCGAAAGAGAATGTTCCAATGATACCAAAACAGTCTTTTAAAATTTCTCTTAAAGGTGCAAATGAAGGTGATTTTACGATGGTCTTTGGATATCCGGGAACGACTACTGAATATTTAACATCTGATGCTTTGGATTTAATGACCAAAGTTGATAATCCTCATAAAATCAAAATCAGAACTAAGAAATTAGATTTGATGAGAGCGGATATGGATGCTTCTCCATTGGTTCGAATTCAGTATTCAGCTAAATATGCTGGTGTTTCCAATTCATGGAAAAGATGGCAAGGTGAAATCAAAGGTTTGGATCGATTGAATGCAATTTCCAAGAAGAAAGAATTGGAAAAGAAATTTGAGGTTTGGGCCAATAGCAGTGATGATTTGGAAACAAAATATGCCGGTATTGTAAGCGAAATGGGAGTTCTTTACAAAGAGTTAACTCCAGTGAGTTTGGCCCGGGATTATGCAATTGAAGCTGGTATGAGAGGTGCTGAGGTTGTTTCTTTTGCCCATAAATTTAAAAAAATAGCTAGACTAACTAAAAAGGATAAGGATCAACTTGCTGATCTTGTTGTTGATTTGCAGAAGTCGGGAGATAAGTTTTTCAAGAACTATAATGTATCTACAGATAGGAAGCTTTTGGCTGCTTTATTGAAGATGTACAGTGAGAATTTGGAAGACAAGTATTTGCCTAAAGAGATTGTGGATATTAGGGATAAGTACAAGGGCGATTTTGAGGCTTACGCAGAGAAAGCAATGTCTAAATCGGTATTTACAGATCAAGCTAAGCTAAATGAATTATTGAGTGACTATAAATTGTCAAGGGGTAAACGTTTGGCTAAGGATCCTATCTTCGTTTTAGCGAATAGTATCTTTTTCTTTTATGAATCGGAAATTTCGCCGGTTTATACTAAGGTGTTGACAAAAACCACCAAGTTGCAACGTACTTATATGGCCGGTTTAATGGAAATGCAAAAAGAGAAAATATTTTATCCGGATGCCAACTCAACTTTCAGAGTTCATTACGGGAAGGTAGCTGGTTACAAAGCTCGAAATGCTGTTACATATGATTATTATACAACATTAGAAGGAATCATTGAAAAAGACAATCCGGAAATTTTCGATTATGATGTTCCTCAGAAATTGAGAGATCTTTATCATGCAAAAGAGTTTGGAAGCTATGCAAATACTCAAGGTGAAATGCCGGTTTGTTTTGCAGCAACAAATCATACTACAGGAGGGAACTCTGGCAGCCCGGTTTTAAACGCCAATGGAGAGTTGATCGGATTAAATTTTGACCGGGCCTGGGAAGGTGTAATGTCCGATTTAATGTACGATCCTGAAATTTGCCGTAACGTATCTCTGGATATCCGCTACGTGCTGTTCATTGTTGATAAATTTGCAGGTGCTGGATATTTATTGGATGAGATGAATATAGTTCAGTAATTTTTGCTGTAACAGATATTTTAATAGATAAGAAAGGAATTACCTGCAATGGTAATTCCTTTTTTTGTGGATGAGATTCTAAGGAGAAAAGAGTTTGCTTTTGCCGTTATACGTTTAGTTGCAAGGCAGGTAGTAGTCTTTTAATGGATTGATAAATAAAATTGGGTTTTGCTCTTTTCTAAGAATGCTTTTTAGTTGAGTGGGGCCAGAATAGGAGGTGATCCAGCCAGGATTACGATTCGACATGAGTACAATTAAATCGGAATTATAATTTTTCGAAAATTTAATTGCTTCCCTGTTGATGTTTTTGCTTTGACATTCTGTTTTAACAATTTTGTATTCGAACGTAAACTGTTCAAACATTTTTTTAGTGAAGAGTAATGTGGCTTTTATGGTACGAAGATATCCTTCAGATTTTTCATTGGGAGCAATTAGGTGAATAATCGCATTGTTGAATCGACCAAAATAACTAGCCCAAATCATTTTCTCTTTACTCTCTCTCTTGTTATCTATTGGGACAATTATGTTTTTGTATTCACAATCAGGATTCGTTTGTTCTGTTACAAGTATAGAAGGGATTTTTGCTTCCAGTATCCATTTGAAAATGGCATTTCGTTTTAGAAAATGATTTAGTGATCCTTTTGGGAATTGTGTTACAATAAAAATTGCATCCAATTCTTGTATGCTGAGATTTGGTTCCCGTTTGCTATTTTTTAGTTCTATTATTTTGTAGGGAATTGACTGTAGATTAATATTTTCAGCAAGATATTGATTTACAGAAGTGTTGGCTTTGTTCTTTTTAGAAGGATAACATGCGATGGCGACTCCCGATTTGAAAAGTTTTGCCAGAGTAAAAGCATGCTTGATAGCGATACTTGTACTCTGTATATCTTGAATTAAAACGAGTATATGTTGCTTCTTAAAACTCATTGAATAAAGAAAAAAATAGGTATTTAGGCTTTTTTCTTGCCTGTATGTATGCGAATATAATCAAAAAATAATTGTTTGATTCCTTCTTCGAACATCAATATCTCCTTCAATCATATTGACATAAAAAAGTTGTTGATTTATGATAATATGGATGAGCTAATATTGAAAAATGACTTGATCTATTTTGTTTATTTGGAGTTATTTAGATTAAATATGTATTTTATTATTTTGTGCCTATTCCGTTAGATATCATTCATTAATCCTGCTCGAATCCTTATCTTAGTCCCATCATAAACAATTAGTAAGCAAACATAATATGATACTGCGATATGGTGAAAGTGGCGGATGTTGTTGATAAACTTAATGCACAGGTTATTTGTGGAAAAGATGATTTAAATCAAGATATACATTTTGGTTTTGCATCGGATCTCATGAGTGATGTATTGACCTTGGATACAGATAATATGCTGTTGATCACGGGGATGAATAATTTACAGACGATAAGAACATCAGAAATGTCCGATATTTCTTACATCTTATTTGTACGGGATAAGAAGGTTTCGCAAGAAATGAAAGACTTGGCCTGCGAGAATAATATTACATTAATTGAATGTAGTTATTCAATGTTTAAAACGTGTTCGGTTTTGTGTGAAATGGGTTTAGAACCAGTATATTAAAGAGAATGGAGTTTACATTTTTTATTGAAGGGGGTAATTTTTCAAAAGCGGGAACAGCCTCTAGTGAAGTTAAAAAAATATTGAAGCAGTTGAATGTCGATGCCAAGATTATTAAACGGACGGTAGTTTCGTTGTATGAGGCTGAGGTGAATGTGGTCGCACACGCTTTTGAGGGTAATATGATTGTTGAAATATTTCCGGATAAGATAGTGGTTCGAATTGAAGATAAAGGTCCCGGTATACCTGATATTGATAAGGCAATGGAAAAAGGTTTTTCTACTGCTACGCCAAAAGTTCGGGAAATGGGGTTTGGCGCTGGAATGGGATTGCCCAATATAAAAAAGAACTCAGATCAAATGAATATTAGCAGTACGGTTAATGTTGGCACTCAATTGGAAATTGTTAATTATTTGAAATAAGCAGAGAATGGAGAAGGCTCATTTTTATCATGCACTAAAAGTTGTTGAGAAGGTTTGCATTGGTTGCACACATTGTATGAATGTGTGTCCGACTTCGGCAATTCGTGTTAAAAATGGGATTGCTGATATTAATAAAAATGCCTGTGTCGATTGTGGTGAATGTTTAAATGCCTGCCCGGTTAATGCAATAATCGTTGAGCAAGATGACTTTTCTCAAATCTTTCATTTTAAACAGCGGGTTGCCCTACTGCCTACCGTTCTGTTAGGCCAATTTCCTGATGATATATCCGAAAAACAAATATATTCTGTTATTCTTGACTTAGGTTTTACTCATGTATATGAGGTTGATGAAACAGTGGATGTTCTTACCGAGGCTACTAAGACTTACATGAAGAAGAATCATCAGGATCGTCCGTTTATTTCTAGCTTTTGTCCTGCAATCGTTCGCTTGATTCAGGTTAAGTTTCCTGCTTTAGTCGAGCACATTATTCACTTAAAGCCGGTTATTGATATTTCAGCCTTGTTTTATCGTGAAAAACTTAGAAATGAAGGGTTTCTTGATGATGAAATCGGGATTTTTTATGTGACTCCCTGTGCTGCAAAAATAGCCGCTGTGAAAAGCCCTGTCGGAGAAGATAACTCTTTTATTGATGGTGTTATCAATATGGATTTCATCTACAATAAGGTCTTATTAAGTATCAAGCAAAATAAAACTGTAGGGATTAAATATGAAATAGATAAACACATGTCCAGAAGAAGTATTGGTTGGACATTAACAAATGGAGAAGCATCGCAATATTCTGGTAGATGCTTGGCTATTGATGAAATTCATAATGTAATTGAGGTATTGGAGAAGTTGGAGAATGAGGAAATAAGGGATATCGATTTCTTGGAATTACGTGCTTGCGATCATTCTTGTGCTGGTGGAGTTTTAACCACTGAAAATAGGTTTTTAGCTATAGAGCGATTGCGAAAAAGAGGTGATTGGTATCATCGAAATAAGCCCATTATACTTGAAGAGAAAGAAATAGAAGAGTATAGACCTTACTTGCTGGAAAATATTTCAATTAAGAGTATTGAACCTCGATCAATTTTGAGTTTAGATACTGACATGATGGAGGCAATGAAGAAGATGGAGAAGATTAATCGCATCTTGAAAGTTTTACCAGGTATCGATTGTGGTGCGTGTGGAGCTCCGCGTTGTCAGGCCTTAGCAGAGGATGTGGTGCAAGGAAAAGCAAAGATGACGCAATGTGTTTTTTTGCAGAAGATGTTGACCAAAGAAGGCTTAATTACGCCTCAGGAGTCTTTTGATATATCAGAAAATACTTGGGGGATAAAAAGATTTGAAAAGAAAAATATAAACGATCATTAAATAAAAATGAAACGTCCGTGAGTCAATCATTATTTACTCACAAACAAGAATAATTATTTGCGAATGGTAATCCCGAAAGCTTTCGGGACCATCTGGCAATTAAATGAAAATTATAAACAGATGAAAGTACAAGATATAGTTGATAAGCTAGGATTAAAAGTGTGCAGTGGATCTACTGGATTGAATCGCGAAATTGAAGGAGGATATACCTCTGATTTGTTAAGTGATGTGATGGGAAACGCAGATGAAAATCAGGTTTGGGTGACTTTGCAAACGCATAAGAATATAATGGCAATTGCTTCTTTAAAGGAATTGGCTGCTATAATCCTGGTGAAAGGATATGAACCGGAAGCGGATGCTGCAGAACAAAGCAACCTGGAAGGAATTCCTATTCTATCTTCGGAAGAAGAAGCTTTTGAATTAACTGGGAAATTATTTGATATTTTGAAAAAGTAAAGGATTTAAAATGAAAGTTTTCCGAGCTGATTTGCATACTCATACCGTCTTGTCTCCTTGTGGTGATCTAGAGATGAGTCCTGTGAATATCGTTCGAATTGCTAAGGAACGTGGCGTTGACATATTGGGAATAACAGATCATAATTCGACTCTGCATGCTGTTTTAATTAAGCAGTTGGCAGAGAAAGAAGGGATTATGGTGATGATGGGAGCTGAGGTTACAAGCAAAGAAGAAGTTCATTGTTTGTGCTTTTTTGAAACAGAAAAATTGCTTTCTGAATTTCAAACTTATCTTGATCGACATTTGCCTAAGATTCTAAATGATACCAAATATTTTGGATATCAGGTTGTGGTGAACGAAGAGGAGGAAATTGTTGAAGAAATTGATTATTTGTTACTATCAGCATTGAATCAGGGAATTGATGAAATTGAAGAGAAAGTTCACTCTTTAAACGGTTTGTTTATTCCAGCTCATATCAATAAGTCGATCAATAGTGTCATTAGTCAGCTGGGTTTTTTGCCACCTGATTTAAAAGTGGACGCTTTGGAAATTTCCATGCACACCACTAAAGATGAATTTTTAAGTAAGAATAAATATTTGAAAGCATATCCTTTTATACAAAGTTCCGATGCACACTATATTGATAATATAGGTAATGTGTGTAGCAGGTTAAGAATGAAAGAAGCCAGTTTTTCTGAGATTAGAATGGCTTTAAAAGGAGAAGATGGAAGAAAAATAGAATTAGAGAAAGAATGAAAGATCTGTCTTTACATATTATGGATATAATCCAAAATTCAGTAACAGCTGAGGCTTCCAATGTTGAATTGGAGATCAGGGAGGATTTGGAGAAAGATATTTATTCGATATTCATTAAAGATGATGGATGTGGAATGTCGGAAGAAGTTCTGAGTAAAGTATTGGATCCTTTTTTTACTACGAGAACGACGCGTAAAGTTGGACTGGGTTTGTCGCTCTTAAAGCAAAGTGCAGAGCAAGCAGGAGGTAAATTGGAAATTCATTCCAAAGAGGGAATTGGAACAGAACTTAACGTTCAATTTTCTCATAAAAATATAGACAGACCTGTGACTGGTGATATTGCAGGGGTTATGGTGTTGTTGGTGAGTGCAAATCCAAATATGGATTTTACTTATAAGCATTGCACTGTGAAGGGAGAATATCTTTTTGATACAAAAGAAGTGAAAGAAGTATTGGAGGATGTTTCTGTTTCAGACCCGCATATTATTCAGTATTTGAAGGAATTAATAAATGAGAACCTAAACACAATAATATAATTTTTTAACCTTTAATAATTTGAGATTATGGCAAAAGTTAAATCCCTTGCAGATCTGAGGAGAATGAAAGAAGAGCTTCAGTCGAAGATGGATCTTAGGGAGAAAAGCAACGATCCGGAAAGTCTTGTGCAAATTAAAGTTGCTATGGCAACATGTGGAATTGCCTCGGGAGCCAAAGAGGTAATGGAATTCCTTATCGAGGAAACCGCAAAAAGAGGAATAAAGACCATAGTTACCCAAACAGGATGTATGGGGTATTGCTATGCTGAACCTACAATTGAGGTTAAAGTTCCTGGGAAAGAACCAATCGTTTTTGGCGATGTAGATATTAAGAAAGCTGACCAGATTGTTGAAAAATACATTAAAAATGGTGAATTGGTCGATGGAATAATACCTGTAAACTACAAAACTTTAGACTAAACCTAACGAAACAACAATTATGGAAAAGTATAAAATGCATATTCTTGTTTGTGGAGGTACCGGATGTCGGGCTTCTGCTAGTGAGGCTATCCAAAATAATTTGCAAGATGCAATTGCAGCCAAAGGGCTTGAAGATGAAGTGCAGGTTGTGATGACTGGTTGCTTCGGATTTTGTGAAAAAGGGCCTATTGTTAAAATTCTTCCGGACAATACTTTCTATGTGGAAGTAAAACCTGAAGATGCGGAGGAGCTGATTGAGGAACACATTATTAAAGGGCGTAAAGTAATGAGGTTGCTTTATGTTGATCCTGAGAATAAGGAAGTGATTAGTGATTCAAAACATATGGGATTTTATAAAAAGCAAATTCGAATTGCTCTTCGAAATTGTGGATTTATTAATCCTGAAAATGTTGATGAATACATTGCCAGAGATGGTTATGCCGCTTTAGGTAAGTGTTTGGCAGAAATGACCCCGCAAACGGTAATCGATGAGATTAAGGAATCTGGATTACGTGGACGAGGAGGAGGAGGATTCCCAACTGGTTTGAAATGGGAATTTGCTGCTAAAAATGAAGCCGATCAAAAATATGTAGTTTGTAATGCTGATGAGGGTGACCCGGGAGCATTTATGGATCGTTCTATTCTGGAAGGTGATCCTCATTCTGTTTTGGAGGCAATGGCTATTTGTGGTTACACAATGGGAGCCGATAAAGGTTTGATTTATATACGTGCTGAGTATCCATTGGCAATTACTCGTTTAAAGGTAGCTATTAAGCAAGCGCGTGAATATGGTTTGCTAGGCAATGATATTTTAGGATCGGGATTCAATTTCGATGTTGAAATGCGTTACGGAGCCGGAGCTTTTGTTTGTGGTGAAGAAACTGCTCTAATTCACTCGATGGAAGGACTTCGTGGTGAGCCTACCGTTAAACCTCCATTCCCTGCTGAATCTGGATATAACGGAAAGCCAACTAACGTAAATAATGTTGAAACATTTGCGAATATTCCTGTAATCATTAATAAAGGAGCAAATTGGTTCAATAAAATTGGAAGCGAAAAAGCGAAAGGGACAAAAGTGTTCGCATTGGCTGGGAAAATCAACAATGTTGGTTTAATTGAAGTTCCAATGGGAACCACTCTTCGTGAAGTGATCTATGAAATTGGTGGTGGTATCAAAGATGGTAAGAAATTTAAAGCTGTTCAAACTGGAGGTCCATCAGGAGGATGTCTTACAGAAAAGCATTTGGATACTCCTATCGATTTTGATAATTTGATTGCTGTCGGTTCTATGATGGGATCCGGCGGTATGATTGTTATGGATGAGGATGACTGTATGGTTTCAATGGCTAAATTTTATTTAGAATTTACTGTTGAAGAATCTTGCGGTAAATGTACACCTTGCCGAATTGGTAACAAGCGTCTTCATGAAATTCTTCATAAAATTACTTTGGGCGAAGGAACTAAAGAAGATCTTGATTTATTAAGAAATTTGAGTACTGTAATTAAAGATACCTCTCTTTGCGGATTAGGACAAACATCTCCCAACCCGGTTCTTTCAACACTTGATAATTTCTACGATGAATATATTTCTCACGTAGAAGATCATAAATGTGCAGCGGGGCAGTGTAAAGCTTTGATGCAGTATGTAATTGATCCTGAATTGTGTGTTGGTTGTACTCTATGCTCGCGTAATTGTCCTGTTGATTGTATTTCAGGAGAACGCAAGGAGGCACACCTTATTGATACATCAAAATGTATTAAGTGTGGTGCATGTATGGAGAAGTGTAAGTTTAATGCGATAAGCATACAGTAAGGAGGATCTTAATATGGAAAAAATGGTCAAATTAATCATTGATAAAAAACAAGTAGAAGTACCTAAGGGAACTACTATTTTGGAAGCCGCTAAAGGAATCGGGGTTGATATCCCAACTCTTTGTTATATGCATCTTGGCGATATGGGAATTGAACACAAGCCCGGCGGATGTCGAATTTGTGTTGTCGAGGTGGAAGGACGTCGCAATTTGGCACCATCTTGTAACTCTAAGTGTGAAGAAGGTATGGTAATTCATACTCATAACATGAGAGTTTTAAATGCACGTAAAACTGTAATGGAATTGATATTGTCTGATCATCCATTCGATTGTTTAGTGTGTGCGAAATCAGGTAACTGTGATTTGCAATCTACAGCACAGCAATTAGGTGTTCGGGAAATTCATTACAAAGGCGAGCAATCAACCTATAAAGTAGATTATTCTCCATCTATTATTCGTGATATGGATAAATGTATCATGTGTCGTAGATGCGAAACAATGTGTAACGATGTACAAACTGTTGGAGCTCTTTCTGCAATAAACAGAGGTTTTCAGTCTGTTGTTGCAACAGCTTTCGAAATGGATTTGGAGAAATCAACTTGCACCTATTGCGGACAGTGCGTTGCAGTTTGTCCTACAGGAGCATTAACTGAGAAAGATCATACGAATCAGTTGATTAGAGATCTTGCTAATCCTAAGAAAACGGTTGTTGTTCAAACAGCTCCTGCTGTTCGTGCTGCTCTGGGTGAGGAATTTGGAATAGAACCAGGTACTTTGGTTACCGGAAAAATGGTTTCAGCTCTACGTCAGTTAGGATTTAATAGCGTATTCGATACCGATTTTGCTGCCGATCTTACCATTATGGAAGAGGGAACAGAATTATTGGATCGTTTAAAAAGACATTTGGATGGTGATAAGGATGTTAAATTACCAATTTTAACTTCTTGCTGTCCGGCTTGGGTGAACTTCTTTGAACATCACTTTCCTGAAATGAAGGATATTCCTTCAACAGCTCGTTCTCCTCAGCAAATGTTTGGTCCTATAGCCAAGAATTATTTGGCAAAAGAAATGGGAATCAAACGTGAGGATATGATTGTGGTTTCTATCATGCCTTGTCTGGCAAAGAAGTACGAGTGTCAGCGCGATGAGTTTAAGGTTGATGGCGATCCTGATGTAAATTATTCAATCTCAACTCGCGAATTAGCCAACTTAATTAAGCAAGCTAATATGGATTTCAAAGCTCTGCCTGATGAAGAATTTGATAATCCAATGGGAGAATCAACAGGTGCTGGTGTGATTTTTGGTACAACAGGTGGTGTGATCGAAGCTGCTGCCCGTACTGCTTACGAAGTTTATACTGGAAAAACATTAGAGAATGTAAATTTTGAAGCCTTGCGTGGTATGGAAGGTATTCGAAGTGCAACAGTAGATTTTGATGGATTAGATGTTAATATTGGTATTGCTCATGGTTTGGGGAATGCTCGTAAGCTTCTGGAAGATATCCGTGATGGTAAATCGCAATATCATGCAATTGAGATCATGGCTTGTCCTGGTGGTTGTATTGGTGGCGGTGGTCAGCCCTTGCACCATGGCGATTCGTCAATTTTGAAGAAACGTGCTGCGGCTCTTTATCGTGAAGATGCAGGAAAAGCGATCCGGAAGTCTCACGAGAATCCATACATTATTAAATTGTATGAAGAGTTCTTAGGTAAGCCATGCGGTGAATTATCTCATAAGTTATTACATACTCATTATTTCGATAAGAGTAATGATATTGAGATTGAATAAATTATTTTGAACCATCAGGATTATAAAAATCCAATTAATATAAGGAGTTTATATTATGGCAAAAATTAAATTAGCAAAATCCAAAGTGGATAAACTTGTGGAGATTTGCAAATCATTTGATAATGTAGGAAGTGAGTTGATTAATGTACTTCATAAAGCTCAGGAGACCTTTGGGTATCTTCCTGCTGAAGTTCAGGAGATCATTGCTCGTGAGTTGAATGTTTCGGTTGCTCATGTTTATGGTGTGGTAACATTCTATTCATTTTTCTCAATGGTACCAAAAGGTGAATTCCCAATTTCTGTTTGTATGGGAACAGCTTGTTATGTTAGAGGTGCTGAGAAGGTGTTGGAAGAATTCAAACGTCAGCTGAGTGTGCCTGTTGGTGAAACTACCGAAGATGGTAAATTCTCAATTAGCTGCTTGCGCTGCGTAGGAGCTTGCGGATTGGCGCCGGTTGTTACTATCGGAGAACGTGTTTATGGACGAGTTTCTGCAGGTGATGTAGCTGATATTATTAAAGAATATCAAAAATAGAATCAAATTCTAAATTTGAAACCTCCGGCCTAGGGTCGGAGGTTTTTTTGTTAATCCCAAATTAGTTCTTGCTCTTTTAAGTTTTTGAAGAAGGAAGGGCGAAATGTATCACCGATAGGAATTCTTTCCTGTCCAATTACGACTCTGTTTTTGTCGATGATATCAATATGTTCTAATGATACAATATATGATTTGTGAATTCTTATAAATCTATCGGCGGGTAGATAAATACTTAGGTTTTTCATGGTTTGCAGAGTAATAATCCTCTTGTTAATAGTCTGAATCCATATATAGTCCTTCATACCTTTAAAAAATAGGACCTCATTGTATTTCACTTTCTCTATCTGTGAATTATTCTTAATAAAGAAAAAATCATTCTTCTTTGTTTCAGGTTTAGGATGAGCTGTTTTTCCCTGTTTTTGGATGTAAATATTATTTAAAACTCGAATGAATTTTTCAAATGATACAGGTTTCATAATGTAGTCAAACGCACTAATACAATGGTCTTTATGTTGATATGAGGCACAACTCATGCTTATAATAACCTCTGGCTTTTGGATATTGAATTCATTCCAATCAATTTTTTGTTGTTGAGCAAATTCAAGATCCATAAATAGTAGATCTATTTTATTCTTGTTGATATAAGCTTTGGCTTGATTTAAATTTGAAAAACAAGCTTTTATATTTAGGTAGGGAATACTTTCTCCATATTTTTTAAGAGATTCAATATGAAGTAAGTCACGGTCAAGAATAATACTATCTATTATCATAGCTACTAATATAGTAGCTTTTGTTTGGAAAGAATAGGGCTTAACATTATTTAACTGTATACGTTAAATAGTGTTAATGTTTTACCTTCTTTATTCAATAATAAGAGGTTGTTGCAGAGAATCGATTACCATTAACTCCATAAGGTCATCGGTTGAGATAGATGGAATTTCTTTCAGTTGTATTTTTTTAAGAACTCTTTCTCCAACAATTTTTGCTGATTTTTCAGAAGGGAAGGCATGTTTTTCTTGAATCGCCGGAATTCGGTATTGATTTATGACTGGCTTGTTATTCTTTAATATTTGATATCCCCATCCTTCTTCTGTTTGGTAAGTTTGCATGTTATATGAAGGAGTTGATTTATTATTTCGGAATAGATAAACCGAAATAATAAAGATGCCTATTATAATGAGTATCAGATAAAAATATTTCTTTTTAATCATAAACGTTATCTAAATAAAAAAGGCTGAGTCTTAACGAATCAGCCTTTTTTGAAGTTATAAATATTTAATAATTATCAATGTCGTCTTCGTCTACATTTGGTTGGAATTCCCAAGTGTCGTCAAGGTAGTAAGTCCCAGAACTTCCAGTAGCAATATATGCTTTTGTTCCATCAGTGTTAGAAAAAGCAACAGCATTTTGTCTTGCAGCTACTTCAAACTCTAATTCTTCTTTTTCATCCCAGTTGTCATTTGCAGGATTGTATTCCCAAACATCTCTTTTTAAGCTGGTACCATAAGCACCTGTCGCAATATATGCTCTGTTGTTAATTACAAAAGCTACTGCGTTTGATCTCATAACATCTTCATTGTCGTAATCCTCGTCTAAAATTTCAATTTGATTCTCTACTTCCTGAGATACCCAAGTACTAGCTGCGATGTCAAATTTGTAAATTTTGTTTAGTAAACCACCGGTATTTAGTGTTCCCGTACAAATGTATGCATAATCTCCAATAACAAAAGAACTGGCTTCTCTTACTTTGTTGCCATGAGTACCCAATGTAGTCCAACTAGTACCATCGAATTTATAATAATCGTTTAGATATTTTTTATCTGCTTCATCAAGATCACCGTAACCGGCACCAACAACACCATATGTTGCAGTACTAAAAGCAACTGAACCTTCTCTAACTCCACCTGGGAAATCACCAATATTAGTCCATGCATTGGTAGCTGGGTCAAATTCCCAAAAATCAGCATAACGAGTGTAGTCACCATCAAATCCGGTTCCTACATAACCTTTTCCATTAGCAGAAAAAGCAACTGCATTCTGACGTACTTTAAAAAGATCTCCAGGAGTAGCTACGTTTGTCCATGTTTCAGTTGTAAGATCAAATTTCTTAAAGCTGCTTAATCTGTCTTCACCATCGTATCCACAACCTACGTATGCAAAGTTCCCAATAGTAAATGTAACAGCGTTGCTGCGAGGCACACCAGGGAAATCAGTTTTCTTAACCCAGTTTCCAATAAGATCATCTCCACTACTACAACTTGCAAATAGAAAGAGGGTAGCAATAATCCCTAATGACAGTAATTTTCTCATTTGTTATTTATTTTTTCAATGTTAATATCTTGAATAGGCATTTTTTAAATTCCATTCTAAAATATGAATTCGATATAAGATTTATTTAATCTTAAATCCTCGTTCTAAATTATACTAAGGCACAAATATAAACAAAAAACAATATTATTAGTTTTTAGTCGTACAAAACTAATAATAATTTAGAAAATTTAACTATTATTTTTAGGGATCGACTTTGTCGATATTTTAATTACATTTGTCAGGAAAATCAATACAGGACATCTATAAAAGTTCATTACTACCTTAATTTTGTTTTTATTTGAGGGACTTTTTAACCAGAATTTATAAAAAATATGAATAGATTATTTTCCTTAATTATTCTTCTTTCGGTTCTTATTATAGGGTGTAATTCGGAGGATTTTGAAATACACGAGCTTGGTGGAAATCTAATTGAGAGTTCTACTGTTATTAATATGGTTGATACTTTTACCATACAAAGTTCATCAGTTATCACGGATTCAATTCAGACATCTTCGTTGGGAAGTGTTTCTGTAGGACGTTATGTAGATGATTATTTAGGAAGTATAAAAGCGACTTCCTATTCAAAAGTTGATTTGGGATCTGTTTTTAGTTTGGATATAACTGATAAAGCTCAATTTGACTCTATTATTCTAGTTGCCTATAGTACTGGTGCTTTTTGGGGAGATACGACTCAAACACAAACTATTAATGTACATAGAGTAACAGACCATATTGAAATAAATTCAGACACATTAGCGTATTTCAATACTTACAGTTTAAATATTGATCCGGAAGTATTGGGAACAAAAACATTTACAGCGCGTCCCAAACGGAAAGATGAGCTTGGGGCAAGAATATATCACGATTTCAGAATTAAATTGAATGATGAGTTCGGTCAAGAACTTCTTGATTCAGCATTAAACAATAACGGATATCTTTCTAATGCTGTGAAATGGGAGGAGCGATTTGAAGGGATTGCTTTGGTGCCGGGAGAGACTGATAATGCTTCAGTGTTAAACTTTCAGACGGATAGTATGAACATTCGATTGTATTACAGAACGGTAGGAAATAGTTCTGGTGGAGCAATTGAAACACATCGTGATTTTTCAATAAGTAAAACATTGTCTTTTACAAATTACCAGGCTGATAGAACAAATTCGAATCAACTAGGCACAAGTTTAAGTGGTTTAGTTGAGAGTGAGATTGATATTCCTTCGGAACAAACTAATAATTTATCCTTTATTCAAGGTGGTACTGGTATATATACTAAATTGAAAATCCCATATTTGGAATTGTTAGGTCAGCAAGGTGAGGCTGTCTCTTTACTGAGCGCTGAATTACTTTTGTATCCTTTAGAGGGGACAGATCAAAAAGAATTGTTTCCCTTATATGGATTGAATTTTGAGATTTATGAAACTGATAAAATGAATAGATTGGTTAGTCCAATTTATAATTCTAGTAGTCAAGTAACATCTACTTACTATGTGAATTATGAAAATCCGGAGGATACTCCCTTGTATTTTGACTTAACTAGTTATGTTGGGGATGTATTAGCTAATGGGATGGAAGATGATGAAGGACTTCTAATTAAGTTGACCAGCCAGTTTAATAATGGATTTGTTAATAGGATGGTAATTAATAATGATCCCGATTCACGTTTTAAAATAAAATTAAGAACAACTTATGCAGTGCAAAAATAACAAACTATTTAGTGTCAGTATGAAGAACTTATATTTGTCTATATTATTGGTGTTAGTTAGTGGCGTACATGTTTGTTTTGCTCAAAATAATACCTCATCTCCATATTCTCGCTACGGGCTTGGAGAATTGAATCAGGTTGGTGTGGGGCAGGCTTCCGGTTTTAGCGGAACTAGCCTGTCTTTTCGAAACCGTAGTTACCTATCTATTGATAACCCTGCGGCATTAACTGCTATTGATAGTTTAAAGTTTATCTTTAATGTTGGTGTATCCTCTAAAATTTCAAATTTGAATCAAAGTGGAAATTCGGATGTGCTATATGATAGTAATTTAAGTCATGTTTCTTTGGGATTTCGCATTTCTCCAAAGATTGCAACGGCGGTATCTTTGGTTCCGTATACTAGTGTAGGATATAATATTTCAACACTCGAAAAGGTAAATGGCAGTACTGATTTTTATCAAAGAATACTTTCTGGTTCGGGAGGTTTAAATCAATTTATTTTAAGCAATGGTGTTGCATTAACGAATAAATTATCCGTGGGTGTAAATGCAATATACCTATTTGGAAATAATACGGCGAATGAAACAATTACACTTAGTAATACTTACAATAGTACTGTCGAGAAATTGATCTCAAAAGGGATATATGGTAATGTTGGACTACAATATAAGGACGCATTTACTAAGGATTGGGAAGTTACTATTGGAGCAAAATTTCAACCTAAAGTTCAGGTTGCCGGGGAGAAGAAAGAGAATATTTCAAATTCTAGCTCGGGAACTGTAATTGATAATAATACTCTAAATAAAGGTTCTTTTGATGTGCCAATGACCTATGGTTTTGGTCTGGGGTTTACAAAAAATGAGCAATTATGGTTTGGTGCTGATTATTTGCATGAGAAATGGGCTGATACTAAGATATTTAAAAAATCAAGTGGTTTAGTTGATAGAGATCGATTTAGTGTAGGAATGAATTATATAGCTGATGACGGTTATGCCACAACACTTTTGAAGAAACTCACCTACAGATTTGGTGCATTTTATGATACTGGATATATTATGACTGGGAGTGACCGAATTGAATCTAAAGGTGTGAGTTTTGGTCTAGGAATTCCAATGGCGAAAAACAAAGGGACAATTAACCTTTCTTTTGAGTTCGGACAAATGGGAACAGCGGATAATAATAATATAAGAGAAGATTACGGTAAGGTTACGGTTGAGATGAGTTTGTTTGAAACTTGGTTCTTAAAACGTAAGTATCAATAAAAATATTTAGTGTAACTCTATATGTAACCCAAGGCTTTTATGGCCTTGGGTTTTTTTGTGGAATGGGAATAAGAATATAATAGATCTTAAACTCTAAATTATTATTGAATCAAAATAATAATGTTTAATTTTGCCCTGAAAACTAACTAAATACATAAAATATTGGGTCGTATGTACTATCCATATTTTACGACAATACAGCGTAAAAATGAAAATGATTTACAAACCTCAGGAGTATCGGATTAAAGATGAAAGGATGAAACCTTTTATCGATGAATCGGAAATTTGGGAGATTTTGGAAGAAGCCCAGCCAACCAAGGAAAATGTTCGTAGGATTATTCAAAAATCATTGGATAAAAATCGATTGAGCTTGCAGGAAACTGCAGTTTTGTTAAAGGTTGAAGATGAAGAATTAATTGAAGAAATTAAAGCTGGGGCAAAAGAGCTTAAGGAAAAGATATATGGTGACCGTATTGTTATTTTTGCTCCTTTATATATTGGAAACAAGTGTGTAAATAATTGTACCTACTGTGGTTTCAGAGCCTCAAATACCAAGCAAAAGAGAACGACACTTGATCATGAACAAATCGAAGCTGAGGTTAAGGCATTGGAAGATAGTGGTCAAAAAAGGCTGATTCTCGTTTATGGCGAACATCCAATGTACGATGCTGATTTTATTGCTGATTCAGTAAAGACTGTTTATGGTGTAAAATCGGGTAATGGTGAAATCCGAAGAGTGAACATCAATGCTGCACCTTTGGATATTGAAGGATTCAAAAAGGTGAAAGAGTCAGCAATTGGAACCTATCAGATCTTTCAGGAATCTTATCATCGTGAAGCATATGCAAAATATCACTTAAGTGGTAAGAAAAAAGATTTCGAATGGCGCTTAACGGGGCTCGACAGAGCTCAGGAAGCATTGATTGATGATGTTGGTATAGGTGCATTGTTTGGTTTGTATGATTGGAAATATGAAGTCTTAGGATTAATTCGACACGTGAATCATTTTGAGGCATGTTACAATGTTGGACCACACACCATTTCTTTCCCGAGAATTCAAGCCGCCTCAGATTCTAATATTGATCCGGAATTTGAAGTTAGTGATAAAGATTTTATTAGACTGGTTGCGATTCTTAGACTCGCAGTTCCTTACACAGGAATGATTCTTACTGCCAGAGAAACAAAGGAGATCAGAGAAGAAGTAATTAAACTTGGTGTTTCACAGATTGATGCTGGGACGAATATTCAATTAGGAGGTTATTCCGAAGATAACGGAAAGCAGCAAAAATTGGAACAGGAACAATTTGAAATCGGTGATCCCCGTAGTTTAGGTGAAGTGATCGATGAGCTTCTTGATAAGAAGTATTTGCCTTCGTTCTGCACAGCCTGCTATAGAAAAGGAAGAACAGGAGAGCATTTCATGGAATTCTCAGTTCCTGGTTTTATTAAACGATTTTGTTCTCAAAATGCGATTCTAACTTTAGCTGAGTATTTAGAGGATTACGCCACACTAGAGATGAAAAAGAAAGGATATGATTTAATTGATGTGAAAATTAATGAATTGAAAGATTTTCAGAAAACGGAAGATTTGCTTAAACGCTTGGAGATGGTGAAACAGGGGGAGCGTGATCTTTATTATTAGATGTGTGAAGTGAATTTAGATTTTTAGAGATAATATGTTTTTTGTAACTTGTTACTAGTCCGTATGATCACTCTAAATTTAGTTTTATGGAAACATCAGCAATTTGGATATTTGGTGTGTTAATTCATGACAAGGAGAAAGAAGATGGTTGTGTGCAGAAAATTCTTGTTCGATATGCAGATTCTATCAAAACTCGTTTAGACCTATTCAATGTCGAACATTGGGAGGGTCATCCTCATGGATTACTATTAATTCAGGTGATAGGATCCGAAGAAGAAATGGATTTATTCGAAAAAGAAATCTATATGATCGAAGGGGTTGAAATTCAGCACATGATGTTTGAACCATAACGAATACAGAAAAGTCCGATAATATCGGACTTTTTTTTTCGCTTATTTAAGATCAATGTAAAAGTGTGCCCCTTTTCCCGGTTCACTTTCCCACCACACTTTTTCTTGCATGGCCTTAATGTATTTTTTTACAATATTTTTGAGGAATTAAAGCTGTAAAATCAACAGTTGAATTATTCTGTATTGGCATTTTTCAAGCAAAAAAAAGCGACTATGGTCGCTTCTGTTTAATTTGTCTGTTTTTATAATGCTTCGAATCGCCCCATTCTCCGTAGCCAATTACACCATCTGCCATATTAATTCTGGCTTCCATACAGTTTGTACAATCATCAGCGCCTTCATCAATGCATGGCTTGTTTTGGTAGAGTAAATAATTTGCTCTTTCGGAGGTTGGCGTAATATTGGGCATAATAATATTGGCACCAATTCGTAAGGCTTTTTCTCGTCCTAATGGGTCTATTGCTTGAAGGGCAGTGGCAGAGGCGATATTAATGTCCTTCATCATGATTCTAAGTACAGCAATCATTTTTAAAGTAAGGCGGAATCGATCCTTCAAACTCATTAATTGATCTTTGTACTGATACATTGGAGTTTGATCGTGTTCGATAAACGGTCCCATTCCAACCATGTCGATATCAAAATTTTGCATGAAAATCAGATCATTGGCCAAATCATCATAGGTCTGAAAAGGAATTCCAATCATCACTCCTGTTCCGGTCTGATATCCGATCTCCTGAAGGCTCTTCAGGCATTCTAATCTTGTTTCGTGTGAGTGTTCTTCATTGTTGGGATGAATTTTGTTGTAGAGCTCTTTGTTACTCGATTCAATGCGCAATAAATATCGGTGAGCACCAGCATCAAACCACTTTTGGTAGGTTTCTTTTGTTTGTTCTCCTATCGAAATGGTAATCCCCAATTCGTTATTACTTATTTTCTTGATCTCTTTTAATAAGTTCTCAATACGATCAATAAATTTTTGGTCCGATCTTTCACCCGATTGTAATACTAAAGAACCATACTTGTTTTCATGCGCAAATTTTGCCGCTTTCAGTATTTCTTCATCAGCAATATCGTATCTGTTCACAGCGCTGTTGCTGGCACGAATTCCACAGTAAAGACAATCTTTTTTGCAGATGTTTGAGAATTCAACCAATCCACGAAAGTGTACATTTTTTCCAACGTGCATTAGTTTTACTTCAGATGATTTCACAAATAATGCTTTTTCATCTTCATCTTTCGATTGTAATAATCGAACAATATCGTCTTTGGTGAATTGATCTTGTTGTAGGATCTGCTCAATAGTTTTCGTCATCTGGAATTAGTTGCTTTTAATTCGACAGCAAAATTACAGATAAAATTTTAGCTTTTTATACTCTATATTTCAAAATGGATATTTGCATGGTAAACTCTTAATTTATTTGTTTTGTAGTGCATTGATAAAAAAATGCTTATAGCAAAAATGTGGAATGTCGATATTTTACGTTAACGTTTGTTTTTACTTACAGTTTGTTGGTTAAATCGCTATTTTGAGAATAGATTATTATTATATTTGTCGCAAAATAGCAAAACACTAAACAACAAAAAATGATAAACGAACAGTTACTTAATCCTAAAAGTATTGTAGTTATTGGAGGTTCCGATGATGTGCAAAAGCCAGGAGGAAAGGTGCTAAAAAACCTGATTGATGGTAATTTTAAAGGTAATCTTTATGTTGCCAATCCTAAAATGGAGGAAGTTCAAGGTGTACCATCATATAAAGATCTTAAAAAATTGCCACAAACAGATTTGGCAATTATAGCAATTGCAGCGAAGTTTTGTGCATCTACTATTAAACTTCTTGCAGAAGAAAAAAACACCCGCGCTTTTATTATTCTTTCTGCTGGTTTTAGTGAAGAAAACGAGGAGGGTGAGAAACTTGAAAAAGAGATTGTAGAAATCGTTAATTCGGTAGGTGGTTCGTTAATTGGACCAAACTGTGTTGGCGTATTAAATTCTAATTATAATGGTGTTTTTACCACACCTATTCCAAGTCTGGATCCGAAAGGATGTGACTTTATTTCAGGATCAGGAGCAACGGCAGTTTTCATTATGGAGTCTGGAGTTCCTAAAGGCTTGTCTTTTTCAAGCGTATATTCAGTTGGAAACTCCGCTCAAATGGGTGTTGAAGAGATTCTTAAATATATGGACGAGAGTTTTGATCCTGAAACAAGTAGTAAGGTTAAGTTATTATATATTGAGAACATCGATAAGCCTGAAATGCTTTTAAAGCATGCTTCTTCCTTAATCCGTAAAGGCTGTAAGATTGTAGCAATAAAATCGGGAAGTTCTGAAGCAGGAAGTCGTGCAGCATCTTCGCATACCGGTGCTTTGGCTAGTCCGGATGTAGCGGTTGATGCTTTATTAAAAAAAGCGGGTATTGTTCGTTGTAAGGGAAGAGATGAGTTGGTTACGGTTGCCTCAATATTTATGCATCCTGAGCTAAAAGGGAAAAATATTGCTGTGATAACACATGCAGGAGGACCGGCAGTGATGTTAACAGATTCGCTTTCGAACAATGGATTGGATGTTCCTCATATCGAAGGACCAAAAGCAGATGCTTTACTTGAGAAATTATATGGTGGATCATCGGTGGCTAATCCTATCGATTTTCTGGCAACAGGAACAGCACAACAATTAGGCGATATTATTGATGCTTGTGAAAATGATTTTGATAATGTTGATGCAATGGCTGTAATCTTTGGTAGTCCTGGATTATTTCCTGTTTACGATGTTTACGATCTTCTGCACGAGAAAATGAAGCAGTGTAAAAAACCTATCTATCCAATTCTACCTTCGATAGTTAATGTTAAAGATGAAATTGAGCATTTTCTTGCAAAGGGAAGAATTAATTTCCCTGATGAAGTAGTATTTGGTGACGCATTGACTAAGGTTTATAATACATCAAAACCTCAAGCTGAAAAAATTGAAATGCCTGAAGTTGATAAAGAGGCAATTCGTAAAATTATTGATGGGGCTGAAAATGGTTATTTGAGTCCTGAGCAGTTGCATGCTTTGATGGATGCTGCCGGAATTGACAGAGCCAAAGAAGGTGTTGCCGATACTGAAGATGAAATTGCAGCTTTGGCAAAAGAAATTGGTTTTCCTTTAGTGATGAAAGTTGTTGGACCAGTTCATAAATCGGATGTTGGCGGAGTAACTTTGAATGTGAAAGACGAAGAAACTGTTCGTTCCGAATTCAGACGAATGATGCAGATTAAAGATACTTATGCCGTTATGTTGGCACAGATGCTAAAGGGCACAGAAGTATTTATTGGTGCGAAACGCGAAGATAAGTTTGGGCATATGGTGTTGTGCGGTTTAGGAGGTATCTTTATTGAAGTTTTAAAAGATGTGAAAGCTTCATTGGCGCCAATTGCTAAACAAGAAGCTCATGAAATGATCCAGGGATTAAAATCGTATGGAATCATTAAAGGAGTAAGAGGACAGGAAGCTGTTAATGAAGATAAATTTGCCGATGCAATTACAAGAGTGGCTGCTTTAATGAAAGTTGCTCCTGAAATTTTCGAAATGGATTTAAACCCCCTTTTAGGAAATAAAGATGCCGTAGTTGCTGTTGATGCCCGTATTCGAATTGAAAAATAATCCTGAATTTATTCGGAATTAATACTTATAATTTGTGATGAGAAAGTTGAAAAATCTTAGTTTAAATGAGAAGTTGATGATCAGTTTTGTAGTAATACTGTTATTAGGAATTGCTGTGAAATGGAAAGGGGTTAAGGAAGGTTTTTTCAATGGCTGGAATAAATATACAGAACAAACAGATAAATAATAATACCGATAGCATGGGAACTTCTCATGCTATTAGTTTATACTAAAACGATACATGAAAAGACAGGATGTGATTTTTGCCTTTGGCTTCATTCTTTTGTTTTTGCCATTTTTCATTTCTCAAAGCATTTTTGATTTCTATATCGACTTTAACAAGGCGCATGGAATGATTACCAGTTTCGTGAAATTTGCAATTTTGGCAACTTTAGGAGAGGTAATAGGACTTAGATTAAAAACAGGAAACTATTACCAGAAAAGTTTTGGACTTATACCCAGAGCTGTTGTATGGGGTTTTTTAGGATTAACCATTAAGTTATCATTTGTAATTTTTGCAACAGGAACACCAATATTCTTATCATACCTTGGTATTGAAGGTGCTGTTGATGTTATGAAAGGTCCATTTTCTGCAAGTAAATTATTAGTTGCTTTCTCGATAAGTGCATGTCTTAATTTAATTTATGCACCGGTTATGATGACTCTGCATAAAATTACCGACACTCACATTATTGATAATGGTGGGACATTGTTAGGATTTATGAGACCCATTCAGATTTCGAAAATTTTCATTAACCTCAATTGGGACGTGCAGTGGAATTTTGTTTTTAAAAAGACGATTCCTTTTTTCTGGATTCCTGCGCATACAATAACCTTTTTATTGCCTCCTGATTTTCAGGTTTTATTTGCTGCAATATTAGGTGTTGTTTTAGGGGTGTTACTTGCCATTGCAAGTTTGAAAAGTTCCAAATAATTTTAACTTTGTAAGAACGTTAAACAAACGAACAAAATTGATAACACTTAACACTTTATCCTATGAGTAAAATTGGATTGTTTTATGGCCCTGAAGGTGGAAATGTTGAACGAGTAGCTGAGCTAATTGCTGAAAAAATAGATGCTGATCGAATAGTTATCCACAAACTTAAGGATTGTGAAGCTAAAGATGTAGCTGGATATTCGAATATTATTATGGGGATTTCAACTCTTGGTAAACACAATTGGTCTTCGGATAACTCCGGAAATGATTGGGATGTTTTCTTGCCAAAACTAAATGGATTAAATTTAAAAGGGAAAAAAGTAGCTCTTTTTGGTTTAGGTGATCATATTGCTTACGCAGATTTTTTCGTTGATGCATTGGGTGATTTGGCTGACAGTATCCAATTAACTGGTGCTGAGATTATCGGACAGGTAAGTGATGAAGGATATGAATATGGCGATTCAAGGGCCTTTAGAGATGGTCAGTTTGTTGGTTTGCCTTTGGATGAGGACTTTGAAGATGATTTAACCCTTGAAAGAGTTGATAATTGGTTGAAACTGATTCTCCCTGAATTTGAATAATCAGAGGGAATTTATATACTAAGGCTGACGGTTTCCCGATCAGTCTTTTTTTTTGCTGTTTTGTGATGATTTGATATTGCGCTAACGATTACTTTGTTTGTATTGCAATTATATAAGGCTGATAAGTTTTAAATTGTAATGAATTTTAGTAAAATTGTAGAGACCTAAGAGAATGCCTAATTTTTAATGAATTACATAATCTAAAAATGATGAAAACCCCAATAAATTCTATAATTGTAGATCAAAAACTGGCTTTGTGCGAGATTCATAAGATGGAGGATGCTACTATTCGAGACGTGGTTCGTGTTGTTAGCATGATCGAAGAAGAAAGTGGTGAGAAATATATTCGTATGGAAATGGGCGTTCCTGGTCTAAAACCGGCAAGAGTTGGAATCGAAGCCGAAAAACAAGCTTTGGAAGATGGTGTTGCCTCTGCATATCCTATGTTGGAAGGAGTAAAATCGTTAAAAGAGGAGGCGTCTAAATTTGTAAAGAACTTTATGAATGTAGACATCTTACCAGAAGGTATTGTTCCTACCGTAGGTTCGATGCAAGGAGGTTATGCTGCATTTATGGCTATCGGAAATTGTGATGCAAAAAAAGATACTATATTATTCATTGATCCAGGATTTCCAGTTCAGAAGACTCAGCTTGAGGTGATGAATCAGAAATATGAATCTTTCGATGTATTCAATTATCGTGGTGATAAATTGGAGGCTAAATTGGAAGCGTTTTTGGCAAAGGGTAATATCGCGGGCATTATTTATTCTAACCCTAACAATCCTGCATGGATTTGTTTTAATGAGGATGAATTAAGAATAATAGGCGGGTTGGCAAATAAATACAACACAATTGTTATGGAAGATTTAGCCTACTTTGCCATGGATTTCCGAACTGACCTGAGTAAACCGGGTGTTGCACCTTATCAGCCAAGTGTTGCTAATTATACCGATAATTATGTGTTGATGATTTCAAGTTCGAAGGCGTTTAGTTATGCTGGTCAACGAATAGGTTTACTTTGTATTTCAGATAAACTATTTCACAAGCGCTTCGAAAACTTAAAACCGCGTTTTGGTGCCGAGGAATTTGGTTATACTCTAATTTATAGAATTATTTACACCTTATCATCAGGGACTTCCCATTCTGCTCAATATGCTTTAGGTGCGATGTTGAAAGCGGCTAATGAAGGCGAATTTAATTTTGTTGAAGAGGTTAAAGAGTATGGAGAACGAGCGAAAATCATGAAGAAGCTATTTTTAGAAAATGGTTTTGAATTGGTGTATGAGGGTGATATTGATCTGCCTTTAGCTGATGGATTTTATTTTACAGTTACTTATCCTGGTTTAACCGGGCCAGATTTAAATAAAAAGTTATTGTATTACGGTATTTCTGCAATTTGCCTGAATGAAACAGGTAGCTTAAAGGAAGGATTAAGAGCTTGTGTTTCTCAGGTTTCACGTAATCAATTTGATACATTGGAAGCTCGATTGAGGGAGTTTCATAAGAATCATCAGGTTTTGGCATAACAACTTATAATCAGTAAAGATTGTAGCGTAAAAGATATTGATTTGATTGATAGTTTCTTGCATGAATCTTAAGACTATATTTCAAATAATCGTAATTAAAGTTTCATGAATTGATATTCATGAAACTTTTTTTTTTCTGTATATTTATGATTGAATGCTTGATTTGTGAAGAGGATAATATTGATTGCCTTAGGTTTCAATTCGAAAGCTAGGAGCAAGAAAAACAAATGAATTGCAACTTATAATTCGAGTAATTTATTTAGACTGATTGTAAATTCTGCGAAAACGTGATGAATCGAAAGCAAAATGCCGAAAAAAGCTTTTGATTTGTTACCTTTATCAGATAAAATAAATATAATTCTTAATTCTATATACGCTATGGCGAAATTTAAAGGAGCTATTGTTGTTGATACCGAAAAATGCAAGGGTTGTGGCATATGTGTTGCTGCTTGTCCTACAGGGGTTATCGATCTGGCAAGAGACGTAAATGGCAAAGGATATCATTATGCATACATGGCTAATCCAGATGCATGTATCGGTTGTTCAAGTTGCGGATTGGTTTGTCCTGATACCGTAATTACTGTTTACAGGGTAAAAGCAAGCTAGCACTAAGCTACGTTATTCTAAATCTGAAAATTTAATAAAATATTTGTAATGGGAGACGTTCGTTTAATGAAAGGAAATGAGGTTATTGCTGAAGCAGCTATTCGTTGTGGATGTGATGGGTATTTTGGATATCCAATTACTCCTCAATCCGAAATTATGGAAACCCTAATGATCCGCAAGCCCTGGGAAAGTACAGGTATGGTGGTTCTGCAAGCTGAAAGTGAAATTGCTGCTATCAATATGGTGTATGGTGGAGCTTCTTGTGGAAAAAAAGTAATGACATCTTCATCAAGTCCCGGAATTAGTTTGAAAGTTGAAGGGATCACTTATTTGGCTGGTGCTGAATTGCCTGCATTAATTGTGAATGTGGTACGAGGAGGACCAGGATTGGGAACAATTCAACCTGCTCAGTCCGATTATTTTCAGGCTGTAAAAGGTGGTGGACATGGTGATTATAAATTAATTGTATTAGCTCCAGCTTCAGTTCAGGAAATGAACGATTTTGTTGAACTGTCATTTGAGCTTGCTTTTAAATATTTGAATCCTGCAATGATTCTATCAGATGGTGTTATTGGCCAGATGATGGAAAAAGTTGAATTGTCAGAATTCAAACCACGTTGGACAGATGAGGAAATTAAGAAAATTTCGGGTACATGGGCAACAACAGGAAAAACTCCTGATCGCGATCGTAATATTTCTACTTCTTTGGATTTAGATTCTGCAAAACAAGAAATATTTAATCACAAGTTGCAGGCGAAATATCGTGCAATGGAAGAGAATGATGTAAGATTCGAAAAAATTGCATGTGATGATGCTGAATATCTTTTCGTAGCTTATGGTTCTAGTGCTCGTATCTGTCAGAAAGCAGTAGAGCAAGCCCGTGAGAAAGGCATTAAAGTAGGTTTATTACGTCCTATTACTCTTTTCCCTTATCCTGTTAAAGCTATTCAGGAAATGTTAGGTTCCGTTAAAGGTATTTTATCTGTAGAGATGAGTGCCGGACAAATGGTGGAAGATGTTCGTCTTGCTGTAAATGGTAAGGTGCCGGTTGAGCATTTCGGTCGATATGGTGGAATTATTCCAACACCAGAGGAAGTAGTTGAAGCATTAGAACAAAAAATTTTAGGAAAATAAGTTATGACAGCAACGACTGATATCAACAAAATAATTAGCAAAGAGAATCTGGTTTATGGTAAAACCAGCCTTCTTTTAGATAATGAAATGCATTACTGTCCTGGATGTACTCATGGAGTAATTCACAAGGTAATTGCTGAGGTGATTGATGAAATGGGGATTCAGGATAAAACAATTGGTATTTCGCCTGTTGGATGTTCTGTCTTAGCATACAATTATCTTGATATTGACTGGCAACAAGCAGCTCATGGACGTGCTCCTGCACTTGCAACAGCAACTGCTCGATTAATGCCTGAGAAATACGTATTTACTTATCAGGGAGATGGTGATTTAGCTTCTATTGGTTGTGCCGAAATTATGCACGCTTGTAATAGAGGTGAAAATATTGTAGTCTTTTTCGTGAATAATGCAATTTATGGTATGACCGGTGGTCAAATGGCTCCTACTACTTTGGAAGGACAGGTTACTGCTACTACTCCATACGGACGTGATTGTTCTACGACTGGATATCCAATGAGGATTACCGAAATACTTGCAATGTTGCCAGGTACACGTTTTGTGACCCGTCAATCTGCTGAAACTCCTGGAGCGGTTCGTAAATTGAAAAAAGCGGTTCGTAAAGGTTTTGAAAATACCAGAGAGCATAAGGGGATTTCATTTATCGAAATTGTTGCAACATGTAGTTCTGGATGGAAATTGTCTCCAGTTAAATCAAACGAATGGATGAAGGAAAATATGTTTCCGTACTACCCATTGGGTACATTAAAGGATAGATAAAAATCCATTTTAATCAATTAATCTGTAAAAAAATGACTGAAGAAATTATAATTGCAGGATTTGGTGGTCAAGGTGTCCTTTCATTGGGTAAAATTCTTTGCTACTCTGCTATCATGCAAAATCAGGAAGTATCGTGGATGCCATCTTATGGACCTGAAATGCGTGGAGGTACAGCTAATGTAACTGTTATATTAAGTGACGATCGTATTAGTTCACCAGTATTGAAAAGTTTCGATACTGCGATTATCCTTAACCAGCAATCAATGGATAAATTTGTAAATGAGGTTAAGCCAGGTGGAACTTTGATATATGATCCAAATGGTATTGTTCATCATCCAGAGAGAAAAGATATTAATATTTATAGAATTCCTGGTGCTGCGCTTGCAGCTGAATTGGGAAATCCTCAAACATTCAATATGATTATTATGGGAGCTTTTCTTAAAGTGAAGCCTATCGTATTATTAGAGAATGTTAAGAAAGGACTTGAAAAATCGTTACCTGAACGTCATCATAAGCTAATTCCTTTAAATATTGAAGCAATTCAAAAAGGCAGTAGTAATGTTGAGACAGTTCATGTTTTGTAAGAGACAGCACAACAATCCTAATATAAGGTTTAGCAAAAGGGGAATTCCATACGGGATTCCCCTTTTATTTGTGATGAATAATTGATGAGAAAGCAGATGCGAATGTGAAAGCTATTGTAATATAAGTTTTGATATCAGTGTTTTGCTAATTAAAATTTGTTTTTGTTTTTATTCATTTGAATGTGTTGAACGGTCATTTTTATCCATTGATCGTTCGTGGATTGTGTTTATCCAATAAAGTTGATGGTTAGCATAAAATTATTTAATATTGTTTAACGATTTTTTTGACGTAAAATCAATTTTTATGTATCACGTATAATTTTATTAAATGATGAGTAAAAGACTACTAATGCTGTCTTTGTTAGTAATATTTGTACTAACAAGTGGCTTTTCTCAAACGGGGAAAATAGAATTTGAAGAGTATGATTTGGATAATGGCTTGCATGTAATACTTCAGCAAGATCAAACAACTCCTAATATTGTTGTTTCTGTTATGTATCATGTCGGATCAAAAAATGAAAATCCGGAAATGACTGGGTTTGCACACTTTTTTGAACATTTAATGTTCGAAGGAACTGATAATATTCCTCGTCACCAGTACGATAAATATGTTTCGAGAGCAGGAGGTGTGTTAAATGCGAATACTTCTTCTGATAGAACATACTATTATGAGAAGCTACCATCTAATCAATTGGCTTTAGGTCTTTGGTTAGAGTCGGAAAGAATGATGCACGCTAAAGTTGAGGCGATTGGAATTAAGACGCAAAAAGGTGTAGTGATTCAAGAGAAGAAGCAGAGTTATGACAATCGTCCGTATGGAAGAATTTTGCCTGAAACAATGAAACGAGCATATGTGAAGCATCCATACCGATGGATAACTATTGGTGATGAGAAGCATATTGAAAATGCAAAAGATGAGGATTTCTTAAATTTTTACAAGGAATTTTATGTGCCGAACAACGCAGTTTTAACTATTTGTGGTGATTTTAAATCCGAAGAGGCTAAAAAATTAGTGAACGATTATTTTACTGAAATTCCTAAAGGAACAAAAGAGATTTATCGTCCAAGTATTGTTGAGCCTGTTAAAACTGCTGAAGTAAGAGATACTGTTTATGACAATATTCAATTGCCTGCCGTAATTCAAGCATATCACATTCCAGCTGTAGGTACTTCCGATTTTTATGCCGTTGATATGTTGTCCAAGTTAATGACAGATGGTAAGAGTTCTCGTTTGTATAAAACTTTGGTTGATGAAAAGCAATTGGCATTACAAATGATGGCTTTCCCAATGCCAAATGAAGATCCAGGCCTAACTTTGGCATTTGGTATTCCTAATATGGGAGTTGATTTGAAGGTTCTTGAAAAAGAAATGGACACACAGTTTGCTACGGTTCGTGAAGAATTGATTTCTGATAGTGAATTTCAGAAGTTGAGAAATAAAATAGAGAATGAATTGGTGAGTTCTAATGCTACAATCGAAATGCGTGCTTCAAATTTAGCAACAGCATATACATATTATAAAGATGCTGGAAGAGTGAATGAAGAGCTCGAGAAATACTTTTCCGTAACAAAAGAGGATATCAGAGATGTTGCACAAAAATATTTTGTATCAAAAAATAGAGTAGTTCTTTATTACATGCCAAAGCAAAATTAGTAATATCATGAATATGGGTTTTAGTTGAAAAATCCAACTGTTCTAAAATTGAAAAAAAAGAAAATAATGAAAAATATATATAGATTATCCGCACTGTTTATCGCAGTTTGTTTCGTGATATCGGCAAGTGCTCAAGTGGATCGAACAAAGGCTCCGGCAGCGGGTCCTGCTCCAAAAATTCAGATTGGAGACTACGATAGCTTTACTTTAAAAAATGGATTGAAAGTATTAGTGGTAGAGAACCATAAGCTTCCTAAAGTTGAATTTGCACTTTCTTTATTAATCGACCCAATTGTAGAGGGAGAAAAAGTGGGTTATACTTCATTTGTAGGAGATTTAATGGATAGGGGTACAGCGAATCGTACAGCTAATCAAATTTCTGAAGAAATTGATTTTATAGGTGCCAAGTTGGGAGCACGATCCGATGGAGTAGAAGCTGGTGGTTTATCAAGATATAAGGAGCAAATTCTTGAATTAATGGCCGACGTAACTTTACATCCGACTTTCCCTCAAGATGAATTTGATAAGATTGTAAAACAAACCTTATCCGGTCTTGAAGCAAATAAGACAGATCCGAAGTCTACTTCAAGAAATGTAAGAAATAAAGTAGTATATGGTGAAAATCATCCTTATGGAGAAGTGTTGACAGAAACTTCGGTTAACAATGTAACTGTTGAAGATTGTAAGAAATATCATGCGACTTATTTTAAGCCAAATGTTGCTTTAATGGCAATTGTAGGTGATATCACAACTAAAGAAGCTAAGAAATTAGTGAAAAAATACTTTGGTGAGTGGGAGCAGGGAGTAGTGCCAACTCATAAATATGACATGCCTGCTAAAATAGAAGGAAAGAGAGTTGTTTTAGCAAATAAGGATGCTGCTCCTCAATCATTAGTGCAAATTATTAACTGGATCGATTTGAAAAAAGGTGATCCTGATGTAATTCCAGCATCTGTTATGAATTCGATGTTGGGACGTGGATTTTTGGGATTATTGAATAGAAATCTTCGTGAAGACAAAGCATATACTTATGGCGCTTATTCAGGACTTTCGTCAGATAAGTTAGTGGGGCAGTTTTTTGCAGGTTCGGAAGTCAAAGCTACTGTTACAGATAGTGCATTGATTGAAATCGCTTACGAAATGAATTTTATTCGCAATCAGAAGCTAACTCAGGATCACTTGGATATGACCAAAGCAACTATGGCTGGTGATTTTGCAAGATCGTTAGAGGCTCCTTCAACCATTGCTGATTTTGCCATGGCTATTGAGCGTTACAACTTGCCTGCAGATTATTATGCAACTTATCTTGAAAAACTAGATAAAGTAACATTGGAAGATGTTCAGGCAATGGCGAAGAAGTATGTTGATCCTAATAATGCTGTTTATTTGGTAGTTGGGGATAAAAAATACATGAGTTGTTTGGCCAAACTAAGTTCAACGAACACAGTAGAAGAGTACGATTATAAAGGTGATCTTGTAAAACAAGATCCTAATGCCATACCTAAAGGTTTAACTTGTAAGACGGTAATTGATAGTTATGTAACTGCTGTTGGTGGTCGTGAGAAATGGTCTGCCGTAAAAGATCTTGCAATTAAAGGTGAAATGAAAATGGGGCCAATGAGTGTGAATGTTGAATCAGCTTTTAAAAATAATGAAAAGTATAGCCTTAAAATGACCATGAATGGTCAGGTAGTGCAAGCAATTTCGTATAATGGAACTTCAGCTAAGGTTATTGCCATGGGTAAAGAGAAGCAAGCGGATGAGGCTGAGTTGAGCAAATATAAAATTCAAGCTCAAATGTGTCCTGAGTTAAATATGCAAGAACTTGGTTATGAAATGGAAATTGTTGGTGCTGAGGTTATTCAGGGTGAGAAAGCTTATAAACTTGAAATTACAGATGCTGATGGAGTGTCGAGATATGACTTCTTTTCAGTTGATTCGGGCCTTAAGCTAAAAACAATAATGCAGCAAAATGGAATAAGTATTGTAATGCTTTACAAAGAATACAAAGAAGTGGAAGGTATAAAATATCCTTACTTAACGGTTACCAAAATGGGACCACAGGAAATGCCTCTAACAATTACCGAATTATTGGTAAACAAAGGTGTGGATGATTCTGTTTTTAATTAGAATGAATTAAAGACTTAAATATAGAAAAGGCTGCAATTTGTAGCCTTTTCTTATGGAAATTCAAGTATAAACGTTATTCTTTTTGAAAGATAAATATTAATTATAAAACCCTTTGTGATTTAAATTTAATATCTATCTTTGCACTCCGATTCGGGAGTGCAGTGGTTAGGCATAGTGATCGAATCGGAATTTCCTTATGAATATATATGGTTTTAGGGTTAAAACTTCGTATTGGAAATCATTTTGGGTTAGAGAAAAGGCTGGTGGGGACCAGCCTTTTTTATTTTATAGTTTCTCGTAAAAGTGCATTTCTTTTAGATAGTTGTAAGCTTTCTCGGGCATGAAGTAGGGAATGTCTTTTTTCTCTTTTATGGCTTTTCTGATAAAGCTTGAGGAGATTTCTATTAAAGGAGCATTTACAATGTAAATATTGCCATCCATAGTAATCGATTCACTTTCAAAATTAGGTCGTGGATAGACAAATAAAGCATGATTTTGTAGAATTAATTCATGATTCTTCCACTTTGAAAAGCTTTTTAGATTATCCGATCCTACGATTAGAGAAAACTGATGAGATGGGTTTTTTTCTTTTAAATAGGTAAGGGTATCAATCGTAAAAGAAGGTTGGGGCATTCCAAATTCAACATTAGATGCCTTGAAATGGGGATAGCGGTCAATTGCCTGATTTACCAATTGCAGCCGATGATAATCGGCTAAGAGACTGTTCTTGTTCTTGAAAGGATTGTGTGGACTAACTACAAACCAAATTTGTTCTAAATCGGTGTATTCTGCCATGTAGTTCGCAATAGCGAGATGGCCGATATGAATTGGATTAAACGATCCGAAAAATAGTCCTATTCTCATCCGATTGGGTCTTGTGTTATTGGTTTAGAAAATTGATTAGTGTAACTTCTGCTTCTGCAAAAGCATCTTCCAGCTTATCGTTAACAATTACTTTATCAAATTGATCTGAGAAAGCTAATTCAAATTTAAACTTTTCAACTCGTTTGGCAATTACTTCCTGCGAATCAGTATTTCTATTGCGCAATCTGTTCTCCAGCTCTTTTATTGATGGAGGCTGAATAAAAATAGCCAAAGCGTCCTCTTTATAAAATTTCTTGATATTTGTACCGCCAACAACATCAACATCAAATATTACATTGTCGCCTTCTTCTCTAATCTTTTCAACTTCACTTTTAAGCGTACCATAAAAGCAACCTTCATATACCTCTTCCCATTCAAGGAATTCATCGTTGTCAATTTTCGCTTTGAATTCTTCAGCAGACATAAAATGATAGTCTTTACCATCAATTTCATGGGTTCTTTTTGTTCTGCTTGTCGCAGAAACGGAGAATTTTAACTTGAAATCCTGCTTTAACAGATGTTGAACTATTGTCGTTTTCCCAGATCCACTTGGAGCAGAAAATATGAATAATTTCCCCGGCATTTGATATTGTGTTATTGAGGTTAGTATTATAAAAAAGCGCAGAGTGACTAACCCTACGCTAAAATATGATTTATTGTAATAATTACAAGACGTTTAAAAGCTGTTCTTTTATTTTTTCCAATTCATCTTTCATATCAATTACGATTTTTTGGATGTTTGAATGATTGGCCTTCGAACCTAAAGTATTGATTTCACGTCCAATTTCCTGAGCGATAAAACCCAGTTTTTTACCTTCTGAATTTCCTGTATTTGATGTTTCTAGGAAATACTTACAATGGTTCGCAAGTCGGACTTTTTCCTCTGTAATATCTAATTTTTCCAGATAGTAAATGATTTCTTGTTCGAAGCGATTTTTATCTACATTCTGTTTTTCAACAAAATCTCTTAGATTATCATTAATTCGGGTACGAACAGTTTCAATTCGGTCATTTTCGTATTGAGGAACTTCTGCTAAAAGATTTTCAATGTTGTTAATTCTGGCAAAAATATCTTTCTGGAGTGCACTTCCTTCTTGTTCTCGAAAATTCATTATGGCTGCAAGTGCAGTTTTAAATCCTTCAAAAATCAGATTCCATTCCTCTTCGTCGAGCTCTTGATATTCAACCTTTAGAGCATCTGGAAGTTTTACTATGGTTTGAAGAATAGGCTCTTTATCCATGGCAATTCCAAGATCCTGAGCTAGTTCGTTTAACTGCCTGTAGTAGGCCTCAACAATAGGTTTGTTGATTTTAGTTTCTTTGTCAGAACCAACACTTTCAATAAAAATGGAAAGCTCTACTTTTCCTCTCTCCAGCTTGTTTTTGATTTCATTCCTTATTACCAAGTCTTTTTCTTTGTAAAGATTTGGCATTCGCGTATTGATATCTAGTTGTTTACTGTTTAGGGATTTGATTTCAATTGAAATATTTTTGTTTTTCAATTCAAGAATGGCTTTACCAAAGCCTGTCATCGATATTAACATATTTGGGCTATTTATTTCAGCAAAGGTAAGAGTTTGAAGTGGATTTACAAATCAATTCCTTTATATACTTACAGTTGAGAGAATCATATTTTGGTTTGTCGGCTTATATTAATTACTTGCTGGTAAGCATCTGATTGTCAGTTGTTATAATGGATTTCATTTTCCATCTGCCAGTTCGGTAATAAAGGTATGATAATATTGATCCCATCGACCAGCCAAGAGGTATTGACCACCAAATTCCCGTTTCTCCCATTTTTGAAGATAGAAAGTAGGCTCCGGGAATACGAATGATCCACAGTGCAAAGAGTGTTATAAACATTGGAATTAGTGTGTCGCCAGCACCTCTTAAAACACCATTAGTGGTGAACATTGTGGAGAATAACAGGTAAAAGGAACTTACAATGATTAAGTATTTTTCCCCAATGGCAATTACGTTTGCATCTGTTGTAAATAGTTTCATTAGGTGACTGCCAAATATGACAATTATTGCAGTCATGAACAGGCAGAATACATTCGACATGATAAATGTAACCTTAAATCCTTGTCGTACCCGGTCAATCTTATTGGCACCTAAATTCTGACCAACAAATGCGGCTACAGCTTGTGAAAAATTCATGGCTGGTAACATAGCCAAAGAGTCAATTCTACCGGCTGCAGTATATGCGGCTATAACATCAGTACCAAATGTATTTACAATTCCGAGTAAGGCCATCATTCCAAGCGCAACAAATGTGTGCTGAAGTCCCGATGGAATACCAATCTTTAAACTTTTGAGGAAAATTTCTTTATCAAACACTAGTTTGAAAAGTGAAAAGTTAAGAATGTTATGGCTTCTGTTTAGGTAAATTATAGCAGAAATAAATGCACCACTTTGTGCAATAACTGTTGCCCAGGCAGCTCCTGCAATTCCCCATTTAAATACCATTACAAATAGTAAATCGAATATGATATTGAAAATAGATGCAAGTATCAGAAAATAAAGCGGTGTTTTCGAATCACCAAGTCCCCGCAGAACAGAACTGGTTCCACTAAATCCAAAAAACATCACCATTCCGGCCATGTATACATTCAGATAGGCCGTTGCCTGAGGTATCAATTCTGCAGGTAATTGTAAAATAATGAATAGTTCTTCACTAAAATAGATTCCGAGCATAGAGATGAAAATACCAGTAGTGAATAAAAATATGTACATGGTATCAATAGCTCTCTTTACTCTATTGATGTCTTTTGCTCCGTAATATTGAGATATTACAATTGAAAAGCCAGAACCAATCCCAATCAATAAAGCAATTAGCGTGAATATAATAGGAAATGATGCACCCACAGACGCAAGGGCTTCTTTACCCAATACCTTTCCCACAATGATACTGTCTACGATATTATAGAGCTGCTGAAACACATTTCCCAACAACATGGGTAAAGTGAAATTCAGTATGAGTTTGGTGATATTTCCTTGCGTGAAATCTTTCATCTAATTCTCTCTAGAGCTAAATAGCTCAGCTATTTAAAATGGATATTGAAAATTAAGCTCGTTCGCTTAATTCTAA
Organism: Labilibaculum antarcticum; assembly: GCF_002356295.1. Taxonomy (NCBI): domain Bacteria; kingdom Pseudomonadati; phylum Bacteroidota; class Bacteroidia; order Marinilabiliales; family Marinifilaceae; genus Labilibaculum; species Labilibaculum antarcticum. The sequence goes on from NZ_AP018042.1 coordinate 3,408,090, forward strand.
CCATCGAAATTCTTTCTCGTCAATTAATTCAATTACTTTTTCAATTCGACTTGCTTTTTCCATCAGTACATCATTGGAAAGACTACCTGAACTCATAGCAACTTCAATCTCTTCTTTTTCTGTTGTTAGAGTTTCAATCTCTACTTCCAATTGCTCAAATTCTCTTTTTTCGTTAAAAGATAATTTTTTAGACTGTTCCTGTTTTGGCTTTTCCTTTTTAGGGCTTGCTTGTTTTTCAATTTTTTTAATCGCTTTTTCTTGCAGATCTACTGAGTCACGATAAATAGTGTAACTGCCGGGGAAATTTCGGATGATTCCATTTCCTTCAAATACAAATAATTGATCAACAACCTTATCCATGAAATATCTGTCGTGAGATACGATAATTAAACATCCCGAAAAGTTTAATAGATAATCCTCTAAAACATTTAAAGTCATGATGTCCAGATCGTTGGTCGGTTCATCGAGAATTAAAAAGTTTGGGTTTTTTATCAATACAGTCATTAAATAAAGTCGACGCCTCTCGCCACCACTTAATTTAGAGACTTGGTTGTGCTGAGTTTTACTAGGGAAAAGAAAGTATTCTAAAAATTGAGAAGCCGACATCACCTTTCCGTTCCCTAAATCAATAGATTCTGCTATTTCTTTAATTACGTCTATGATTTTCTCATTCTCATTAATGGTTATTCCATCTTGCTTGTAGTAGCCATAAACTACTGTTTCTCCAATTTCAATAGATCCTGAATCGGCTTCAATATTTTGGGTAATCATATTTAGGAAGGTTGATTTTCCCGTTCCATTTTTACCTACAATTCCAATTTTCTCACCTTTTTGAAATTTATAGCTGAAATCTTCTAATATTTTTAAATCACCATAGCTTTTGTAGAGGTGACCCAGTTCCAAAATTTTATTTCCTAATCTTGCGGATTTAATATCTAAATCCATTGTAGCTTCTTTAAGCCCTGAACCAGCTTTCTTTTTTATATCCTCAAAAGCATCAACTCTGTATTTCGCTTTTGTTCCTCTGGCTTGTGGCATTCTTCGTATCCATTCCTGCTCAGTTTTCATTAATTTCTGAGCTTTACCAACTTCAGCATTTAGGTTTTCGATTCGTTCCGCTCTTTTCTCAAGATAGTAGGAGTAGTTGCCCTTGTAGGTGAATAGGGTATTGGATTCCATTTCGATGATTATATTGCAAACACGATCCAGAAAATATCTATCGTGAGTTACCATTAAAAGGGTTCCTTTCGATTTGTTTAGGTATTCTTCAAGCCACTCTATCATCTCCAAGTCCAAGTGGTTGGTCGGCTCATCGAGAATTAAAAAATCAGCATCAGTAATTAATACTTTTGCTAATCCAACTCGTTTTTTCTGTCCGCCCGAAAGTTCCCCAATCATTTGATCAAGATTGGTGATTTTCAGTTTTGATAGAATCTGTTTTACTTTGTTTTCATAATCCCAGGCCTTGAATTGATCCATCTTTTCGAGGATGTCTGCCATCAATTCCTGATCATCGTTCTTGATAATCCGTTCGTAGTCCCTAATCACAGAAAGGACTGGGTCGGAAGAGTTAAAAACCTCATTAAGAATAGTGTTGCTGTGGTTTAAATCAGGGTTTTGTTCCAAATAGGCCATTTTTAAATCGCTGCGGAATGAGATATCTCCACTATCCTGACTATCTAATCCTGAGATAATATTTAAAAGAGTAGTCTTTCCAGTCCCGTTTTTTGCAATCAATGCAATTTTTTGCCCTTGTCCTACGCCGAAGCTAATATTTTCAAATAGTGTAAGATCTCCGTAACTCTTGGTGAGGTTTTCAACCTGTAAATATGATATCATGTAATCTGTTCTTAATTTTTTGGAGCTCAAATTTACGAATAAGTACTGATACATTACTAATCTGGTCTTGAATTAGAATTAACTTGTTCAAATTGCTTCTAGATATTATTAGAGGAGAGTAAATAATTAGTCAAAAAAAAATCCTGCTATCTAATAATAGCAGGATGCAACTAATTTTATTTCAATCATAACAAGGTTTATGCTCTGTATGATTCAGATGCTTCTGTCGATACTTTGGCCATAGTAGAGTCTGAAATCAATTTGTCCCCCAATTAGTAATCTAGGAATTCATAGCAAGGAAGGCATTTTTCCTGTCTTCAGAACCGACAACACAATAGCAATGGTGACCGTAAATTTCAACTGTTTTGGTTTGTACTGATTGTAACTAAAATTGCAAAATTGACGATAAACAGGTCCATAAACAGCTATTGGTTTGCCCGCAGTAAGTTGGTCTTTCAAATACGTCCATGGTTTTAGGTACAGTATTATAGCTCACAGCTTTAAAATTGCGACTTTTGATGTTTGATTCTTAGTGGGATATAAATTGCAGGAACTATTGGTGTAAGGCATGTTATTCCAAACTTAAACTTCTTGGTCTACAACAAAATTTAATTCATCAGTTCCGTTTGAGCCACTGGTACAGTCAATAACTTTAATTTGATTGTAAATGTATTCTTGACTCAAAATATTCATGCTGTAATCTAAGGAGCCATCAAATAAAGCATGCCAACTAATACTTTTTCCTGCGTAACCAACGCCCCAGGAAACGCAAGATCCCTCACCACCTTGATTACGAGCCGGAGGACAAGTGATATTGACTAATTGAGGGTAGGATTTAGTATTGTTGATGTCTTCAGCACTAGGGTTTTTTTCATACTTTGGAAGGGTGATGTAGGCTGAGATTATAACACTGCTGGTATCCTCTTGTTGAGTTTCGTTTTGATCGATTGTTGATTTATCATTGTAATCACATGAAGTAGTGAGAAATAGTAAATTCATTGTTATTAATGAGAACAGTGAAAGTTTTAATAGTTTTTTTTTCATGGAGTCTTTTTTATTTTTCGTAAAATAATAATATGATTTATTGTGAAATATTCATGCCAAAAATAAAACGGAGCAATGAGTAATTACATAAGTTGTATTTTGTCAGTATGTTGAGTAAGGAATTTGTTTGTAATCCTAAATCATTAATTCATCATTATATTGTAGACTCCCCAGTTATGTGTGGATAAAACCCACTTTATTTTTGAAATTAGGTTTTCTGTTTAGATTTCCTTTTGAAATAATTTCGATATGAATTTTAAATAAATTACGAATAAGTACTGATACATTACTAATCTGATATTGAATTAGAATTTTCTTATTGAAGTTCGCAGAAGATAAGATTTGTAAAACTCAATAATTGAGGATAAAAAAAATCCTGCTATTTGAGAATAGCAGGATATAACTGATTTTGTTTCAATCTCAACAATATTTATTTTTTATAATTCATTTAATACATAAGCTTCTGTCCAAACTTTGGCCATAATATTGTAAGAAACCCATCCAAATCCATTGGTTCCCCAGTTTGTTCCCCATGAATTCATTACCTGGAAAGCATTTTTACTGTCGTCATAACCAACAACACAATAACAATGGCCGCCGTAATTTCTAACGGTTTTTGTTTGTATTTCATTATAACCAAGATAGTAAAACTCACGATAAACAGGTCCACCAACAATAATTGGTTTGCCTGCTGCAAGCTGGTCTTTGAATGCGTCTATTGTTTTAGGTACCGTATTATAGGTAGCCGCTTTAAAATTTGCCGCTTGTAATACTTGGTAGTTATCGGGATATATATCGCAAGAAATATCTGTGTATGGCATGTCGTTCCAAACGCATACTCCTTGATCTACAACCAAATTTAAACCATCAGTTACGTATGAACCACTTGCACAGTCAGTAACTTTAATTTGATTGTAAATGTATTCCGGACTGAAAATGTTCACACTGTAATTGTAGGTGCCACCATATAAAGCCTGCCAACTGATACTTCTGCCAGCATAACCAACACCCCAAGAAACGCAAGATCCTTCTCCGCCTTGACTAAGAATTGGTGGGCAAGAGAGGTTGACTGAGAGAGGGTATGATTTGGTCGTGCTGATTTGTTTAGCACTAGGTATTTTATTATACTGCTCAATAGGAAGAGGCAAATAACCCGAATTTATGATGATATCTTCATCTTGAATTTGCTCTTGATCCGCAAACGAATCGTCGTTGTTGGTACATGAAGGTATTAAAAAAAGTAAACTCAATGCAAATACAGAGAGTAAGGTGAATTTAATTAAATTCTTTTTCATAAGTAAGTTTTTTTAGTTTGTAGTAAAGGGCTTGTGGTTTTTGAAACAGTAAAATATCAAGAGTATTAGTCAAATACTTTGATGCTTGTATCAGTTTAAATCTAATATGAATTTACAATAAAATAATTATATATGGAATAGGTTTTGGGAAGATAAATGTGATTTTTTTCACGTTAGTGTTCGTTATTTTCGTGTTTGCGTATTTATGTCGTCATTTCGTCACTAAAGGCGTTGTTTGCTGTTTTGTTTTTAAAATGACTTTTGTGGAAATCTTTGATCCTTAAAAAACACATATACACTAAAGTTTTTAATTAATTGGCATTGTGATTAAGTAATCACAATGCCAATTAATCCTTCGACTTTACTAAATTCGTGTAATGAAAGGGTAGATGTTAGTTCCTTTTAAGTTTGAATACTTTATTGTAAAGATTGGCATCTTTATTTTTTAACGACTAACTACTTATCGATTAGAATTTATTAGCAATGCGAAAGAAAGAAAGATTTGAAAATATAGTATCCTGGTTTAAAGAAAATATGCCTGTTGCCGAAACAGAATTGCATTATTCCAATCCATATGAATTATTAGTTGCGGTTATTTTATCTGCTCAGTGTACCGATAAAAGAGTTAATATGATGACTCCGTTTTTATTCGAGAAATATCCAACTGCATTTGAATTGTCTCATGCAACACAAGACGATATTTTCGATTTGATACGCTCATGTTCTTACCCAAATAATAAGGCGAAGCATTTGTTGGGGATGGCGAAAATGTTGGTGGCTGATTTTAAAGAGGTTGTACCTGAAGATATTAATGAATTGCAAAAAATGCCTGGAGTAGGTCGGAAAACGGCAAATGTCATTGCCTCGGTGGTTTACGATAAACCTGCAATGGCCGTGGATACTCATGTTTTTAGGGTGTCTGAAAGGATTGGGTTGACAACTAATTCGAAAACACCATTAGAAACTGAAAAGCAATTGGTTAAGTTTATTCCTGAGGAATATATTGCTACAGCACATCATTGGTTAATTTTACACGGAAGGTATGTATGTGTGGCAAGAAAGCCAAAATGCAAATCTTGTGGAATAAAGGAATATTGTAAATATTTTGCGAAGGAAGAAAAGAAAAGCAAAAAAGCCTCAATTTGAGGCTTTTAATATGTTGTTATAAGAATAGGAGCAGGCTAACTGCCATAACCGCCATTCCTGCTATTAATCCGTAAATTGCAATGTGGTGTTCTCCATATTCTTCAGCTGTTGGTAATAGTTCGTCTAAAGAAATGAAAACCATAATTCCAGCTACACCTCCAAATAAAACGCCAAAAACAGTTTCGTTTATTCCTAGGAATGAATAAATTAATGCGAAACCAATTAAGGCTCCAACAGGTTCTGCTAAACCAGATAGAAAAGAATATAAAAATGCTTTTTTCCGACTTCCAGTAGCATAATAGATGGGTACCGATACAGCAATTCCTTCAGGGATATTGTGTATTGCAATTGCTACTGCAATTGGAATAGCCACTGTTGGATCGATTAATGCGGCAGCGAATGTTGCGAATCCTTCGGGGAAATTATGAATTCCAATGGCTAAAGCCGAAAACATTCCCATTCTCATTAACTTTCGGTCAACAGGAGGTTTACCATCAAGATCTTCTATTTTTTTAACCTCATGAGGATTCTCATAAGAAGGAATCATTTTGTCGATTAGTGCAATTAATAATATCCCCCCAAAAAAGGATAAAACGGTGTACCATGATCCAGCAACAGTGCCGTGTACATTAATTAAAGCAGTATTTGCCTTCTGAAATATTTCTACCAGAGAAACATAGATCATTACACCAGCAGAAAATCCCAAAGAAAGTGCCAGAAATTTTGTGTTTGTTCGTTTGGCGAAGAAGGCAATTGCACTTCCTATTCCAGTAGCTAGACCTGCAAATAAGGTCATTCCAAATGCGATTGCTACAGTATTAAAATCAAATTCCATATATCGGTTTTGTTTTTTTTAAATTGATTTAATAAGGGATAAATATAATAAATTATTTGGAATAGATCTAAATAAGATATTAAGATATTTACATCTTGTTTTCAAAAATGGCAAGTAGTAAATTTAATCAAATCATGTTGAGTTGATTTTTAATTTTAAAATAAAATTATGGCTTATATTATTTCAGACGACTGTACAGCTTGTGGTTCTTGTATTAATGAATGTCCCGTAGATGCAATTTCGGAGGGGGATATTTATGTGATCGATGCAGATACATGTATTGATTGCGGTGCCTGTGCAGAAGTATGCCCTGTTGAAGCAATTTCAGAGGCGGATTAATAATCTTGTATTTTACAATGTAAAAGGGGGTGTTTACTATAGTGAAGTAAGCCCGGGTAGATGGACGCTTATAAAATAAATTATGTGATTGAGTTCGCTGTTTTACCGGACTCAATCCTTTTAAATGAGGTTTTGTTATGAGTTTATTGTAGTAGATTTAGGAAATTTTAGAAGAATAACATCTTAGGTTATGCCTATCCCTAAAAGGGAAATTGATGTTAATGATAAATTGACTCAGAACGAAGGTTACTAAGAATGTACTTGTAAAGATCATGAAAAAGGGGCTCACTAGAGCCCCTTTATTTATTTTAGCTTTTAAAACCCATTCAACTCCATGGTAACCGTTGGAATCAGTAATAAAAGTCCCAATAAAAGAAGGATAGCCATAAAACCGCCGATCCATTTTTACCCATTTGTCGTAAGGAATTTTGGCAACACCCAATACGCCGATAAGAACACCGGATGTTGGCGTAATCATATTGGTGAAACCATCACCAAATTGGAAAGCCATTACCTTAGCCTGACGCGATACGCCAATTGATTCGGAGAATTGGAATATTATTGGCATGGTGAGAGCTGCTTTTGCCGAACCTGATGAAATGTTAAGCATAACTTGAATAATTAGATGTTTTTAGTGAGAAAATAATAGGAATTTAATGCCTCTTTCTGAACATAGTATTATTATAAGTTTGTTTTAAGGCTTAAAAATAAAAATTATATAAATTTTTATCGTAATTAGATTAAAATTGAGCAAATAAATTTATGGTAAATAATCAACCTTGTATATGTTGATTTCCGTAATGTGTAAATAGTTTGTATTGTTAATTTTTATTTATGAGTTTTTATATTTTATCATCTCACTGTTCTGGTAATGTGATGTTTAACGCAATAATAAATTTCATGTAATCGTTAAAATTTGTTAAATTAATGTCTGTTAACCATTATGAGTTTATTAACTAAAAAATTTTTCTATGAAAAAACTGACATTTATTGTTTGTGTGTTGATGTTAACTTTTCAAATAGTTAATGCACAAACAAAGCAAATTTCCGGTACTGTAATTAGTGCTGATGATGGCATGGGGATGCCAGGCGTTTCTGTTGTGATTATAGGAACCACAACTGGAACGAGTACTGATATTGACGGTAAATATGTCTTAAGTGCTCAATCTTCGGATGTCTTGTTGTTTAGTTTCGTGGGTATGGTAGCTCAAGAAATTACCGTTGGTAACCAATCTGTGATTAATGTAACTATGAAATCTGAGATAATTGGAATGGACGAAATCATAGTTGTTGGTTATGGAAAGCAAATAAAATCGGAAATGACTGGTGCTATTTCTAAAGTGGATGTAGAAGGATTACAAAAAGTTCCTTCGCCTTCTTTTGAGACATCTATGCAAGGAAAAACTTCAGGGGTTTTTATTCAACAGAGCACGGGAAAACTTGGAGAGGGAATAAACATTCGAGTTCGAGGAGCCTCTTCATTAAGTGCCAGTAACCAACCTTTGTATGTGGTTGATGGGGTGGTTGTAACTTCCCAGGATCAAGGAGGAACAGGAAACCAACCAACCAATCCGATTTCAGATCTGAATTTTGATGATATTGCTTCGATTCAAATACTTAAAGATGCATCTGCGGCTTCAATATATGGCTCGAGAGCATCGAATGGAGTGGTAATTATTACAACAAAATCAGGTGGGAAAAATAAGAAGACTGTAATTAATGTTAACTACTCTGTTTCTATAGCCAAAGAGACCAATAGGCTTGATATGCTGAATACTCAGGAATATGTAGAGTTACTAGGTGAAGGAATGGATAATTCTGGTTGGGCTTTGTCGGATGGAATGAATGGGGAAGAATCTATTCTTGATTGGGGAGGGTTTGCCTCGATAGAGGAAACTGCAGATACAGATTGGCAAGATGAGATGTTTAGAACAGCGGTTTCATCAAATTATAATATTAGTGCCTCAGGAGGAAATGAAAAAACCCGATTCTATTCAGGATTGTCATATTCGGATCAGCAGGGGATTTTAATTGATAATGATTTTAAGCGGATTAGTGCTCGATTAAATTTGGATCACCAGATTAGTGATAAAATTGATTTTGGAATAAAATTCAACTTTGTAAGAAGTGTTCTGGATCGTGTCTCTGATGATAATGCATTTTCAACACCGACCCAATTGATAGCACAAGCGCCTTATTTTCCAGCTTTTGATGATTCGGGGGAGCCTTTTGCTGATACGTTCTATTTTAATAGTTTATTGGCTTCCAGATACAACTACTATGAAACATTAGTGTACAGAACGTTTGTTAATGCATATATAACCTGTGATATTCTACCTGAGTTATCCTTTAAATCTGTATTTGGTGCTGATAATCTTATTCAACGGGAAGATCAGTATTGGAGTAGGAGAACTGACGATGGGCAACCTGCAGGTAAATCGTATTTAAGAAATGTAAATATGCTAAATTATTCATTTGACAATTATTTTACCTACAGCAAAGATTTTAATGAGAATCATTCCTTAGAAGTTGTTTTAGGTACGTCTATTCAAAAAGCGGAGAGATTTGTTAGTAGAGTGGGCGGTAAGAGTTTCCCTTCTGATGAGTTCCAGACTATCGCATCAGCGGCTGAAAATGATGATTTTTATAGTGATAAAACAGAGTTCTCTTATCTCTCCTATTTTTCCAGATTGAATTATAAATTTATGGATAAGTATCTGGCAACATTGAGTTATCGTGTTGATGGTTCAAGTAAGTTTGGAGAAGATAATCGGTATGGTGGATTTTATGCAGGTTCTCTAGGTTGGATTATTTCCAAGGAGGATTTTTTATTGGATAGTCCCGTTGTTAGTTTCCTAAAAGTTCGTGGGTCATATGGTATAACGGGAAATTCTGAAATAGGAAATTTTCCATCCCGAGGATTATTTAGCGGAACACGTTACGCAGGTAATTCGGCTATTGAGCCAACGCAATTGGCAAATGCAAAACTACAATGGGAGAAAACAGCTCAAACTGATATCGGAATTGATTTTGGATTATTTAATAATCGAATAAATGGGGAATTTGATTACTATTATAAGAAAACTACTGATTTATTATTGGATAGATTATTACCATATACATCAGGTTATTCCAGTATTGCCGAGAATGTTGGAGAATTGGAAAATAAAGGGGTCGAGATCACTTTAAATACAAATAATTTGATTGGTGATTTTACTTGGAGTACCAGCTTTAATATCTCATTTAATAAAAATGAAGTGACCAAATTGATTGATCCTATTCAACGAAATGTGAACAGGGTAATGGTCGGGGAACCAATTGGTGTATTTTATATAAAAAAATACGCAGGAGTAGATCCTGATAATGGAGATGCGCTTTACTTTATAGAGGACGGAAGTGATGAAACTACAAATGATTATGGTCTTGCTGAAGATATAATTGTTGGAGATCCTAATCCTGACTTTTTTGGAGGTTTGGATAATACCTTTTCGTATAAAGGTTTTGATGCCAGAATTTTCTTCCAGTTTGTATATGGAAATGATATCTATAATGATGCCGGACGTTTTATGTCTGCGAACGGCGATTGGGTAGATAATCAGACACGTGATCAGTTGAAGCGTTGGCAACAACCAGGTGATATTACTGATATTCCTCAGGCGAGATTTGGAGATAGTAATGGAACAAGAACTTCTTCCAGATGGATTTCCGATGGTTCCTATATTCGCCTGAAGGATTTAACCCTTGGATACACTTTGCCAAAAAAATTGGCTCAAAAAATAAATGTTAACAAAGTGAGAATTTACTTCACTGGACAGAACTTATGGACATATACTGATTTTAAAGGTTGGGATCCTGAAGTAAGTGCTCCAGGAAGTAATCGTACTCAGCTGTCAACTAATATTCAGCAAGGTGTTGATTATTATTCTACTCCACAGGCGAAAACGTATATGTTTGGAGTTAATTTAAGCTTCTAACCCAAAAAATATAAAGCATATGAAATATATAAAATCATTACTAATCGTTTTATCCATCCTGATTTTTACTGGATGCGATAGTATTTTGGACCTAGATCCACAACAATCGATTGATACGAATCTGGTTTTGACAACTGCTGAGAACATTGAACTTACTCTTGTGGGAACATATCCAATTGTGAGAGATGCATATGGTCAAAATATGTTCCATTTTAGTGAATTGTTAGCCGATAATGGGGAGTTTGAATTTAGAGGAACATTTTCTCAACCTCGCGATTTAATTAATAAGGATTTGGTGGATAATTTCTCTTGGGGAAATGATGCATGGAATCTGGCATATGATGCTATAAATAGAACTAATATTGTTTTGGATTATAAAGATGTACTTGCTGAAAGTGATCGGGATGAAATAAGTGGGCAGGCAATGTTCTTACGAGGATTGATGTATTTTGACATGGTTCGGTTCTACGCGAAACCTTATGTTGCCGGACAAGCAAATAATCAACCAGGAGTACCATTAATGTTGCATTCTAATTTTGACGTCAGTAAAGTGGAATATCCAGAAAGAGCAACTGTTGATGCAGTATACGATCAAGCCATATCAGACCTTAGTATGGCTAAGACTTTGTTGGGAGAAGATAGTTTTTATGCTAACAGGTTTGCTGCAGCAGCAATTTTATCAAGAATTTATTTACAGAAAGGAATGTATGAAGAGGCTGCAATCGAAGCCAATTATGTAATTACTGAAGGTGGTTTCGATTTGACGGAAGTCCCTTTTGATGCCTACAATAATGAAACTAATGGTTTTGAGGATGTCTTTACTTTTCAGCAAAACAATGATGATAATATTGGAGAAAGTAATGCCGGGATGGCGACTTTTTATGCTAGTACAGATGCTACCGGAAGATCCGATTTCCAAATTACGAATGTAGAAACTGATAAATATGAAGCAGGTGATTTAAGAGGAGAGATTCAAACCGATTTAGATGAAGATTCTAAAATCAATGATGTGAAAAGTATTTATTATTTGGGATTTGGCTCAAATTCTACTGGTGGTAATTATTGCGCTAAGTGGTTAGATTTTAAAACTAATTTGACATTTATTCGTTTAGCAGAAATGTACTTGACAAGAGCCGAAGGTAACTTTGAGGCAGGAACTACTTTAGGAGCAACTCCATTGGATGACATTAATAAAATTCGTTATAGAGCAGGATTAGTTCTGATAGGTTCTGTTACTCAGAGCATAATTAGAAATGAAAGAAAATTAGAGTTAGCATTTGAAGGATTTAGACTTCACGATATTAAGCGTTGGAAGGAATCTGTAGGAACGCTAGCCTATGATGATCCATCTTTGGTTATGCCTATCCCTAAAAGGGAAATTGATGTTAATGATAAATTGACTCAGAACGAAGGTTACTAAGAATGTACTTGTAAAGATCATGAAAAAGGGGCTCATTAGAGCCCCTTTATTTATTTATTTATTTTAGCTTTTTAAAACCCATTCAACTCCATGGTAACTGTTGGAATCAGTAGTAACAGTCCTAATAAAAGAAGGATAGCCATAAAGCCGCCAATCCATTTTACCCATTTGTCGTAAGGGATTTTGGCAACGCCTAGTACGCCAATTAGCACACCAGATGTTGGTGTAATCATATTGGTGAAACCATCTCCAAATTGGAATGCCATTACTGTTGCCTGACGTGATACGCCAATTAAATCGGAGAACTGCGACATCATTGGCATGGTAAGAGCTGCTTTTGCCGAACCGGATGGAATGATGACGTTGATGATGTTTTGAATTAGATACATCATGCTTACGGATGCTATTTTTCCAAAATCATTCATCGATTGAGAAATAGAATAGAGGATTGAATCGATAATATGTCCGTCTTCCAAAACAATTAGAATTCCTCCGGCCAATCCAACAATCATAGCTGCAGAAAGAATATCACGGGCACCATCTAAAAACAGATGGGTAATTTCGTTGGCTGTGTTGTTGAAGGCAATGCCTGAGAAAATTCCCATGGCAAAGAAAAGGGTTGCAATTTCCATGATGTACCAGCCGTATCCCATTACGCCGACGATTAGGAAGATGATTGTGAACAGGAGTAGGTTTAGGATGTAGAAATGAACTGATTTACGCAGAGATAGAATCCCCGAAATGGCAAAAAGAGCAGTGATAATAGGTAACACCATGAAAGTGCTTTCGGAGTTTCCGATTTTTAGGGTACTAACAGGATAGTAGTAGGAAAAGCCAATCATGGAAACCAACAAGACAATGTAAGTCAGCCATGCTGATTTGGGCGTGTAATATTCAATGGTTTCCATGTCGGTATCGTGATGCTTTCTCCAGTATTCATCATCGGTGTAAACTAATGATGATGTAGGATTCTTACGAACCTTGGCTGCATATCGTAGGATGAATGCAAAACCGATCACATTAATTACTACCCAACAGAACAAGCGGTATTCAATACCCGAGAAAAGAGGAAGATTTGATAAACCCTGCGCAATACCAATGGTGAAAGGATTTAGGAGTGCTCCTGCGAAACCAAGTCCGGCAGCTACAAAACAGATGGCTACACCAACAATTGAATCGTATCCCATTTTAATGGCCATGGGAACAAATATGATGGTGAAGGCAATGGTTTCCTCACTCATGCCGAAGGTGGCACCAAAAATGCTAAATATGAGCATTATTAACGTGAGTATGATGTTGTTGACACCAATTTTACGGATCAGCTTATTCTTCTCCAGTTTCTTGGTGAATTCCAGAAAGGAGTAGATGCCAATATCGATTGACTTACTTGCATTCATGATCCAGAATGCACCACCAATTACCAGAATAAACATGATGATATCTGCTTTATCAACAAAACCTTTAAAGAAAGAAGAGAAGATCTCCCAGGATTGACCTTGGCTTTCGATTTGTTGATAGGTACCTTGTACGATAACTTCCCGATCGGTACCATTTACATTTACGGTGGTTCGTTCGAACTCTCCTCCTGGAATTACCCAGGTAAGAATAGCTGAGAGAACCACTATTGCAAATACAATAACATAAGTATGCGGTATCTTTTTAAACATGTAATGCGATTTAGTAATTAGTTTGTTAGTTGGTGTAAAAATGAATGTGTAAAAATAGAAAAATAAGAAGAGAATGGAAGCCTTGAATTTATTTTAAAAAGGCACATCGAAAAGGTTTGCAATTTGCTCTTTTTTCTCTAATATTTGCATTAGGGTTTCCCAATTTGTTCGCTCGTGAAAAACAGACGATTAACAGGTAGGAATACCATCGTGAAACAGTGCGTTATGGTCCCGATAGCTATCGGGAGAAACGAATACCCCGAAGTTGCGTCGGATTTTTGAGGGGAGCAACGAGGAGTAGCAGTGAAAAGCCTGACCCGACCCAAGGAGGGAAACGCCCTAATCATAGAAAAAGTTTTGAATGAATCTATCTCACATCAAATATTGATATTATGAAGTTGTTAATAAGTAATATAAAAACATTGGTTCAGGTTGATGAAGCGCCCCGAAAATGGGTAGCAGGAACCGACATGGCAAATTTGAATTGCATTGATGATGCCTACTTGCTGATTGAAGGTGAGAAAATAACTGATTTTGGTAAAATGGAAGACATGCCTGACTTTGATGAAAAGGAAGGTTTTGATTTTGTTGAGGAATATGATGCAACTGGAAGAATGGTTTTTCCGAGTTTCTGCGATTCGCATACTCATTTGGTGTATGCCGGAAGTCGGGAAATAGAATATACCGATAAAATTAAAGGTTTATCGTACGAGGAGATTGCAAAGCGTGGCGGTGGAATTTTGAATTCGGCAAAACGCATGCACGAAGCAACGGAAGAGGAGTTGTATGAATCGGCCATGGAGCGAATTCAAGAGATTATTGGTTTGGGAACTGGAGCTGTCGAAATTAAAAGCGGTTATGGTTTAACCGTTGCCGATGAGTTGAAAATGCTTCGTGTAATTAAGCGCTTAAAGAAAAATACGCCACTGACTATTAAATCGACCTTTTTGGGTGCACATGCCGTTCCTGCTGAATACATCGGCAGACAAGGAGAATATGTAGACATGGTGATTAATGAAATGATACCCATGGTTGCTGCCGAAGATTTGGCCGATTATATTGATGTGTTTTGCGACAAGGGATTCTTTACGGTTGAAGAGACCGATCGGATTTTATTGGCTGGAATGAAATACGGCATGCGGGCTAAAATTCATGCTAACGAGCTGGATTATTCAGGGGGAGTGCAGGTAGGAGTGAAGTACAATGCGCTTTCGGTTGATCATTTAGAGTTTGTTGGCGATGCTGAAATTGAAGCTTTGAAAGGATCGGAGACCATGCCTACAGTATTGCCTGGCGCGGCTTTCTTTTTAAACATGGTTTGTTCGCCGGTGCGCAAAATGATGGATGCAGGATTACCGGTTGCTTTGGCATCCGATTTTAATCCGGGATCGTCGCCATCGGGAAATATGAAATTTATTATGTCGCTGGCATGTATCAATTATAAAATGTTGCCACAGGAGGCTATTAATGCCACTACCCTTAATTCGGCTTACGCCATGGGTGTTGAAGAGGAATTGGGAAGCATTGCCAAAGGAAAAATTGCCAATGTTTACATCACCAAAGAAATTCCTTCGGTAGAGTACATGCCATATGCCTACGGAAGCAACCTGATTGATGTAGTGATTTTGCGCGGGAAGGTGTTGTAAGAATAGACGTGAGATATTAGATTCGAGACATGAAATAAACAATCTCAATTTCTATATAACAGATTTAAATATAAACACCTCACCCTAAGCCTCTCCTGAAGGAGAGGGAATTGAGCTGCAAACTGGCTCAAATGCAAAAATGGAGAAAAACTCCCCTTCTCCTTTAGGAGAAGGGGCCGGGGGATGAGGTGATAAGAATAAAAGGGAAGTAGAGGTAAAACACCTCACCCTAACCCTCTCCTGAAGGAGAGGGAACAGAGCAGTAAACCAGCTTGAATGCAAAAATGGAGAAAAGCTCCCTTTCGCCTATAGGAGAAGGGGTTGGGGGATGAGGTAAAGAGAGAAGGAGTAGGGGGTTTTGATTCTTTTTCAATAGAATACAAATAAAAACTTAGTGCACTTAGTGAAGTACTTTGTGCTCTTTGTGGTTAAATAAAATACAAACAAATACTTAAAATACGATCAGGTAGCTATCTACTTGATTTAACAATCACACAACAATGAAAAAATTAATCGAATGTGTTCCTAATTTTTCTGAAGGGAACGACATGAATATCATTAAGCAGATTACCCATGAAATTGAATCTGTAGAAGGCGTACGTTTAATCGACGTTGATCCTGGAAAAGCAACCAACCGTACCGTAGTTACTATGGTGGGCACGCCCGATGAGGTTTGCGAAGCAGCCTTTCGTGCTGTAAAAAAAGCAGCAGAGTTAATCGACATGAGCAAGCACTCAGGTGCACATCCACGTTTTGGAGCCACCGATGTTTGTCCCTTGGTGCCGGTTGCCAACATTACAATGGAAGAGACCATTGAGTATGCACACAAATTGGCGAAACGCATTGGCGAAGAAGCAGGTGTTCCTGTTTATTGCTACGAAAGTGCAGCACGCACACCTGAGCGTAAAAATTTGGCGGTTTGTCGTGCCGGCGAGTACGAAGCCGTTAAAGACAGAATAGGAACAGAGCAGTGGAAACCAGATTTTGGACCTGCTGAATTTACACCTGCCGTTGCCAAAAGCGGGGTGACTGCTGTTGGAGCACGTAATTTCTTAATTGCCTACAACTTCAACTTAAATACCACCTCAACCCGTCGTGCCAATGCCATCGCATTCGATGTTCGTGAGCGTGGCCGCACCTTGCGAGAAGGAAATCCGGCAACGGGGAAAATTGTTACCGACGAAAAAGGAAATCCGGTAATGATTCCTGGAACCCTAAAAGCCACCAAAGCAATTGGATGGTTTATCGAAGAATTTGGCGTTGCTCAAATTTCTATGAACATGACCGATCTCGATGTAACACCTGTTCACAAAGCATTCGATGAGGTTTGCGCCAAAGCTCAGGCTCGTGGTATTCGCGTTACAGGATCCGAGTTGGTGGGTGTTGTGCCATTAAAAGCAATGCTGGATGCCGGTAAGCATTACCTTCGCATGCAGGAACGTTCAACCGGTATTGCCGATCGCGAAATCATAAAAATCGCAGTTAAATCACTCGGGTTGGATGAGTTGTACCCATTCGAAGCCGATAAGAAAATTGTAGAATACATCTTGGAAGATAAAGATCAGAAGAAATTGGTTGACCTGAATCTTACCGATTTTGTGAACGAAACAGCTTCCGAATCCATGGCTCCGGGTGGAGGATCAATTTCTGCCTACATGGGTGCTATGGGTGCCGCTTTGGGATCAATGGTTGCCAACCTATCGGCTCACAAAGCAGGATGGGACGATCGTTGGGAAGAGTTCTCCGATTGGGCCGAAATGGGCAAATCCTACCACACCAAACTAGTTCATTTGGTGGATGAGGATACCAATGCCTTCAATAAAATTATGGATGCAATTCGTTTGCCAAAAGGCACCGATGCTGAGAAAACTGCTCGTGGTGAGGCCATGGAAGAGGCCACCAAATTTGCAACCATGGTTCCTTTTCAAACCATGGAGCTGTGTTTGGGTTCAATGGATGTTGCCAAAGCAATGGCCGAGGTTGGTAATCCTAACTCGGTAACCGATGCCGGTGTTGGCGCATTGGCCGCCCGTTCGGGGGTTTTGGGTGCTTTCATGAATGTGAAAATCAACGCTAAAGATTTGCAGGACAAAGCCTGGGCTGCCGATATCCTAGCCAAAGGGCAGGCAATTGTTGATAAGGCCATTGCTCTCGAAAACGAGATTGTAGCCATGGTTAACGCTAAAATCTAATTCGTATCAATGATATTTTATTTAGACCTGTCAGGTTTCCAAAACCTGACAGGTCTTTTTTATTGCCTTTCCCGGTCACGCCATGGCATGACCCTACGCATTTCATTACACATTCTTAATTACCAATTCTCAATTATTTGTGGGGTTTCCTTCGTGTCATGTATTTTCCCGGTCACGCCATTGCATTACCCTACGCATTTCATTACCCATTATTAATTACCAATTCTTAATTATTGGGGGGTTACCCTTCGGGTCAGGCTTTCCGTTGCAACTCCTCGGATAGCCTTCGTGCCTCAGGCAAACCTGCGGGGTTTTCACTATAATCCTTAACCCACCGATGCGGGCATTGTACAATTAATCAACCGATATTCATCATGTCGCCAATTCCTTGGGGCGTTGCCCCAAGCTCCGATGTGTCAGGCCTTCAGCCTGAAATTTTTGCTCCTGCATATAGAACCGTCATGCTCTGACTATAAGCAAGCTGTAAATGTCAGGGTATGACTATTTAATAAAACATTGATCCCGAATAATCGGGAACAAAAAGTGAGACCATCAAGGCAAAGCTACTTTTTATATATAGCCTTGTCTTTGCGAAGGAGCCCCAGCGACTGACGCAATCTCTCCATAGAAGAGAATCTGCGATACTGCATGTTCCGTTCATTTATCATGAGATTGCCACGTCCTCATTCTTCGTCCTCGCAATGACAGCCTTAAAGTGTATGTTCTTCTTTTGTCTTAAGTCATCTCCTTTAAAATGCTAAGTTCTATGAAAGCTTTTACTCTCATGTTTTGTAGTTTTTGCTTTTAGCTGAAAGGAACGCGATACTACCGAAACGAAGTGGAGATCAGCGAAGCTAATCGCGCACCAGCAGGGGGGGGGCCACTGCAATCCTTAACCCATGTTGTATAGATGTCTGTTTATAATTTATTATATGTTCTTTCCTGTAAGAGATGTTTTATTAAATTTACTTGTCTAAAATTAAACTAGTCAGAAATGGAAAATGTAACTATTGAATTGGTAATATCATTATTTGCTTTAATTGCTGCTTTTTATTCAATATACAGGAATAATAGGAACAATAAACTACAAATAAAAGTGTCAAAACTGGAAGAATTATTTGAGGTAATTAAATCTTTAGGAGGCTCATATTATCTAATGGCTGGAACAACTTATCAAACGAAAGCTTATCAAAATCCTCAGGATAAGACAATCAATTCGTTGAAAGAATATTGGATGGAAAGAGATGAATTATTACCAAGGGAAGAGCGAGATAAAATAGTAAAATATGTATCACGGTTGGATGTGTTAACTGAATGTTATACTCGTGGTAAATTAAATAAGAAAATTAGAAGTTACCACGAAATGTTAGTTGCTATATCAAATTATACTTTTAATGGTGGAGACATTATTTATGAATCAAAATTTGGTGCTGATTTTGTAGAGACTGAGAAATATAGATCTGATACAAAAGAAATTTTAGATGAAATCATTAAGGAAATTAAAGTTTGAGTGAGTTAAGAGGATATTTAAAACTATAAATATGGAAGTGAATAAATTTGAATGTACCTATCGCACAGGTAGACAAAATGGATCAATTGTATTTGAGGTGATTCCTGATGAGGAAAGACCAGTCCCTGAATCTTTATTTAAGCTTTATGAATTAAATAAATTTTCAGTCGATGCATTATGTAAGAGTTATTTTTATGCAGCCCATCCTTGTCAGCTTAATGATTATTTTGATTGCCACGAAAAACTATTAGAGTTTGATGACCAATTAATAATAAACTTTCTTGGAAATGGAGGCTTTCATGAAAATATTCAAGATTTAATTAAAAATGACCCTAAAAGGGCACAAAAGATAACAAGGGAAACTTTTCGAGAAGTCTTTTTTAAGAAGATAGGAGTCGTAAGTTTAACTGAAAACCCTTTTAATTTGTTAATGTGGTCATACTATACCAATCACAAAGGATTTCAAGTGCAATATGACCATGGTAAATTCTCGTTTAATAATCATGGTCCATTTGCTATAAATTATCGTGAAAATTTAGAAATAATAAGAATGTCGCCAAGTAATGTTGAATTAGGAGTTCTTATGCAGACAAATTTAAAACATAAGGTGTGGCAACATGAAAAAGAATGGCGTTTTTTAGCAGAAAAAGAGAATATGGAATCACCAAGTTCTGAAGTTATGAGAAATGAAGGAGGTGAGTCAAGGAAATTTCCATATTCTTTTTCTGCAATAAATAGTATTCAATTGGGAATTCGTTTTTTTGATGTGGAAGAAGTTATACCTGAAAATAAATACACTCTAAGAATTTCTTTAAAATTAAAAGATGTATTGAAACGAAAATTCTTATCATTTTTAGCTGAAAATGAGATCAATACTGGAATATCAATATCTCAAGAGCTTAATAAAATTGATTTTAGGTATGGTAGGCTTATGAGGATTGATAAATTGACATTTGTATTTACTGTTTTTGAAGATTTGAATAATCTTCCATTGACATTGCATGAAGCAATAATTAAATTGCTCCAGCACGAAGATAGAGCAATGAACGCTAAAGAAATTGCCGATAAATTAAATCAAAATGGATGGTACCAGAAGAGTGATGGTTCTTTGGTAAAAACTAATCAAATTCATGCTCGAAAAAATAAATATCCTGATCTTTTCAGTGTGGATAATACAGCTAAGCCTCAACTTATTGACTTAGTTTAAAAATATTGACTTGTCATGCTCTGATTATAAGTAAACTGTAAATATCAGGGTATGATTATTTATTTTATTTATTTATTGAGAGTCTCACGAAAAGAGTGAGACCCTCAGAATCAGATGGTGTCAATCCCATTGGGATTGCATGTTTATAGACAAACACCCTATTAATAAGAGTTCGACTCCGAAGGAGTCGTATTCATTTGCAGAATATATATCTATAAACATTAGAATCCTATGGATTCAAAAAGACTTGGATCAACAAGTTCATGCTAAGGTTATGACTGATATTGTATTGATCCTGAATATTCGGGAACAAAAAGGGAGCCCCTCAAGGCACAATTTGTACCATCCTCAGAGTTTCAGAATGCCACATGTCGGTGAAACCTTCCTGCTCATGTCGGGAGGTTTCCACAAGCTTGTGAAAGCTTCCTGCCCACGGCAGGAAGAAAAAAAATGTCTGTGGAACCTCCCTGCCCATAGCGCGAAGCTTTCACAATCTTGTGGTGCATTCCTGCGTTTAAAATGACAGTTCCACAACAGTGTGTAGTGGTTTTACTTGTGTTTGTGATATTATTTGAATTGTGATTAAGAAAAGCAGTTATTGTACTTGCATCAGTATGTGAGTATTTTAAAGGATATTTAAAAATGTCTTGTTTATCTTAAAAAAATGATTAATTTCATAACTCACTTGTTAAATTAAATCATTTTTTATGTTTGAATCTATTCATCTTACAAATTTACGTCACAACGAATTCATCCAGTTCATTATTAATTATCTGGAAATTTTAAGTAAAAACGATCTAACCGCTTTAAAGTTGCAGCCTCAATCAGATAATTTGTCAGCTCTAATTGCATCTATGATTGCCTTGTATAAACCCGACAAGGGAAGTTCAATAACCAAAATTCTTCTTGAAGATGATAACCGACGCGACAAGTCTCTTGTTGGCATCCAGACAGTAATAAATGCCTATACCTACCATTTCGATGCGGAAATCAAGGAATCTGCCGATGTGTTAACTGCATCTTTAAAAAAGTATGGAACGGCAATAACCAAGCAGAATTATCAAGGCGAAACCGCTACTGTTAATTCAATTCTTGATGAATGGAAGAGAGAAAGCGCATTTGTAAATGCGATCAATAAATTAGCTCTTACCGATTGGGTTGTTGAATTAGGTACGGCAAACACACAATTTAATACCGATTATTTGGATCGTGCTAAAGAAGATGCCGAATCACCCGAAATCAAAATAGTTGATTTACGTAAGCAAATCATACAAGCCTACTATGAGCTAAGCAATCGTGTGAATGCATTTGCGACTATTGGCGAAGTAGAAACTTATACAGATATGGTTAAACATAGCAATAGCATCATTGAAAAATACAATGCTGTGATTGTTGCCCGTGCAGCTAAAACAGTTGAGGAGGAGATACCTACTCAGGAGTAAATTAAATGATTGAATTGAATGAAAAACTGCTCCGCTTGGGGTGGTTTTTTTTATTGTGTTAGCCCTTCATGCTGTTATTTTCAAACGTGGGGAATCATGGGGCGATGCCCCATTCTATGATCTATCAGGCCTTCAGCCTGAAATCAATAAAATCTCGCAACTATTTCTGCATTGTCATGCTCTGACTGTAAGTA
This sequence comes from Labilibaculum antarcticum, assembly GCF_002356295.1. Classification (NCBI taxonomy): domain Bacteria; kingdom Pseudomonadati; phylum Bacteroidota; class Bacteroidia; order Marinilabiliales; family Marinifilaceae; genus Labilibaculum; species Labilibaculum antarcticum. Next base: position 3,429,840 of record NZ_AP018042.1, read on the forward strand.
AGCCGCAAATGTCAGGGTATGACTAGTCTTCATTATCTTATATTATTGAGAGCCTCACAAAAAAAGTGAGACCCTCAAACCCGAAGTAGTGATTTGTCGAAATGGAGGAGGTGGTGTTTAATGCAAGTTCTGAGCCTAACATATTTTTCATAACTTGGTGAAAGTTTTACGAAACAACATATTTAAATGGGACTATTTAATTTCTTTAAAAGAGATAAAATTTCGAAGTATACTGTAGAAGCGTTTGATGCATATAATGAGGAAGAAAGTAGAAATGAAAAATTGAAAAGGGAGAATCGGGAATGGGAGACAGAATTTAAGCATTTATCTGATTCAAGAATAAAAGGATCATGTTTCGAAAAGGAAAATAAATATTTCGAAGCGATAGAAGTTTATTTATCTTCAGTTGAGTATGGCGAAAAATCAAATTTATTATCAATTGCCAATTACGGACACGATATTGAACGTGTTATTATTCTTTATGGCAAATTAAAACAAAAGGTATACCTAAGACAATTTCTGGAAAGAATGATTTCGACCTATCCCGATTGCAGAGAAGCAATTAAATGGGATGCCAGGTTAGCCAAAATTATTCCTGATAATTCGGCTAAGGAGAATACTGAGTTGAACGCACAGGATATAGATAGACCGCTTGCTCAAAACCCGTCATTGGGAGCAAAAATACAAGCGTTTAAAAATGCCTTGCCCGAATTTAATTTTTACTACGATATGCCCGAAGAGATGCATACAATGGAGTATTTAACGGAACGAAACCCTGTTTCTTTTGACAGAATGAGTGAACTAAGAGAATTACGACAGGCTTTTAAGGCTGTAATTGAAAAAGCCAATGTTGCAGAAAAACGAAATGATGTAAAGAGTGCAATTGAAGCTTACGAGAAAATGCTTGTGGAGGAATATGAAGGCAGGGAACCTTATGAGAGACTTATAATTCTGTATCGGAAATTAAAATGGAAAGATGAGGAAATTAGGGTCATTCAACACGCAATATTCTTTTTTGAAAATTTGAGAGATGAGCAGTTGAACTACGTGAGAACTCTTGCAGAAAAATATGGAAAAGAAGACTTTGCTAACGATTATATAGCACAGGGAATGAGAATACAATATTATGGTGGAGCATTTGATTTGTACAACCCATTTCCCGTTATTGCCAAATGGAAAACCCGATTAGAGAAATTGAACTAGGAATATGACAATAAAGCGCAAAATATTATCGAAAGCTATTACGCCGGAACAAAAAGAAATCATAAAGGAACAATTTCCAGATGCTTTTAATAATGGTATCGATCCCAGTAAATTCAATTTGTTACTTGAAACTCAAAAGGAACCTGATATTCTCTATCACTATACCACTATGGGCACTTTGCAATCCATATTGAATAATGTGAAAGAAAAAGGGACTTTAATATTAAGAGGAACCCATGTAGAGTATTTGAATGATGAAACAGAATATGTATTCGCATGTGGGATTCTGGAAGGAATGTTAAAGGATTATGTGAATATAATGGATCCAACAGATAAAAAAGATCTTTTGAAATACATGAATAGTAAGAAGTTTGAATATATTGGATCTCTTATTACGGGTAAGCCGTATGTAACTTCTTTATCTGAAAATCATGATAATTTACCAATGTGGAATACCTATGGCGATAATGGTCGAGGAGTAGCTATAGGTATAAAAAAAGAAACAATTGCTAATTTAAATGCAAGTTGGGTGAAGTGTAGTTATGATAAAGAAAGTTTTAAATCATATATGAGTATGTTTATTAAGGATTTATATGAAAAAATATCTTTTGTTGATGGCTTTACATATGAAGACCCAGATTTTTTATTAGGGATATTATACACTTCTATAAAGCATTTTGCTTATGAATACGAAAATGAGTGGAGGATTGTAAAATGTGCGTCAAATGGCGATGTTAAACATCAAGAAAATAAAGGTATACTAAAGCCATATATAGATCATAGCTTTGAAAAAGAAGCACTAAAAGAGATAATTATTGGACCTTGTGCAGATAAGGAACTGGCAAAAAAATTAATTGAATGTATCTTGGAAAAGGTAGGTTATGATATATCAGATGAGAAAAATGAGAATTACGTAAAGATTAGAAAATCAGAAGTTCCTTTTAGGTAAATTTAAGTATATAGACCTGTCAGGTTTTTAAAACCTGACAGGTCTTTTTTATGGCAGAAACCTAAGGGCAGTTTTAATCCCTGTTAGTGTATTGTATTTACAGAAAGCTGACGAAAAGAGCAATATTCAGTATTGTGATGATTCCTCCCATGGCATAAAGAGTAATTTTCGACAGGGTTGAGTTTTTGTATTTGCCCATTACTTTCGACGAAGAGGTTAGGTACACCTGCGCAAAAATTGTAAATGGCAATTGAATACTCAATATCATTTGCGAAATAATCAATCCCTGAAAAGGATTGGATATAAAATAGATAATTGCCAATGCAACCAGCAAAGAAATGGCAACGCCCAATCGGGAATGATTGTCTTTAATATCATAGGGCTCTTTAAACATCCCTGCAAATATCGATCCTGCAGCCATTCCTGAAGTAATGGTGGAGGCCAATCCGGCAAATAAAAGAGCTACTGCAAAAACAACTGCGGCATGTTCACCCAAAAGAGGCGCCAATAAATGATTTGCCTGTTCGAGTTGCGTAACCGGAGTTTTCGTTTTAAAGAAGGTGGCGGCCGCCAATAAAATCATGGCACTGTTTATTGCCCAGCCTATAATCATTGATACGAAGGTATCCAGAAACTCAAATTTCAATTGCTTTTTTATGATTTTCTCATCTTTCAGATTCCATTGCCGGCTTTGAATAATTTCCGAATGAAGAAACAAGTTGTGAGGCATTACAACAGCTCCCAATACACTCATAATTACAAGCATCGAACCTTGAGGGAAGCTTGGAGTTACCCATCCTGTCATGGCACTGTTCCAATCAATATCTACCAGCGATAGTTCATAAAAAAACGACAAACCAATCACCGATACAAATGCGATAATCCATTTCTCAATCATTCGGTATGCATTGGTATACAGCATAATCATAACGAATATGGTGACCAGCAAAGCTCCGGCTCTTATGGGTAAATCAAACAGCATATTTAAGCCGATAGCTCCTCCCAGTATTTCGGCCAGCGAGGTTGAAATAGAAGCCAGCATAGCCGATGAAAGAATCAATTTTGAATAGACAGGTTTAATGTAAATCATGGTAGCCTCCGAAAGACAAAGTCCTGTAGCAATGCCCAAATGCGCTACATTGTGTTGCAGAAATATCAACATGATGGTAGAAAGACTTACCATCCATAATAATGCATAACCATAGTCTGCTCCTGCAGCAAGGTTCGAAGCCCAGTTGCCCGGATCGATAAATCCGACGGTCACCAATAGCCCGGGACCAATGTATTTGAATATATCCAAGGCTCCATGTTGTGGTTTGTAACCTTTCTTGTCAATATTCCTTAATGATTTAAACATTATTTGTTCTGTTATTAAAAGTAAGTTGATACAATTATCCCAAGACTGAATGCTATTTTAGAAAGCGTGTTCAATTTCTGATAGAATTAGGATGGGGGGAGCACTTTTTTTCAAAATGCAAACCGGAAGCTGTATTAACTTCCGGTTTGTATTTTGTTATGCAATGAAAGATTCAAATCGGGAGATTATATCCCCAGCAATAATGAATCCGGATCTTTTCCTCCGAACAGCATTTTTTGTGGATTTTCAATCATTTCCTTCATCTTAACTAAGAAACCAACTGAATCCTTACCATCAATCACACGATGATCGTAGGATAGAGCGATGTACATCATTGGGCGAATTTCTACCTTGCCGTTTACAGCAATGGGTCGCTCAACAATATTGTGCATGCCCAAAATGCCCGATTGTGGAGGATTGATAATTGGAGTACTCAATAGAGAGCCAAACACACCACCATTGGTAATGGTAAAAGTTCCGCCAGTCATTTCATCCAAACTGATTTTACCCGTACGGGCTTTGTTGGCCAATCTCATTAATTCCTTTTCGATATCTGCCAAACCTAAGGTTTCGATGTTTCGGATTACCGGAACCATCAATCCTTTTGGTGTTTGCACCGCGATAGCAATATCGGTGTATTCAGGAGATACAATCTCCTCACCATCCATCATCGAATTTACCGACGGGTGAAGCTTTAAAGCCTCCGAAGCCGCTTTGGTAAAGAAGGACATAAAGCCCAGCTTAATATCGTGAGTTTCTACAAATTTCTTTTGATACTTGCTTCGCAATGCCATTACCGCAGTCATGTCTACTTCATTAAAAGTAGTTAGCATGGCAGTTTCATTCTTTACAGAAACCAAACGAGCGGCCAACTTCTTCCGAAGATTAGTCATTTTTGTGCGTTTGACTTCTCTTGAAATGCTTGTGTTTTGAGTTGGAATTACCGGTTGATTTCCTGAATTGTCAACTACCGCCTGAATGTCTTTTTTCGACAATCGTTGAATGCCTGCAATAACATCATCAACCGAAAGGTGATTTTCTTCCATCAATTTTTTCGCAACAGGAGAAATTTTAACATCCTTGTATGTTTCCGAATTTTTGGTTTTTGATTCGGATGCAACTACAGGTGCAGTCTTTTCAGCAGGAACTTCTTTTTTGGCTTCTTTAGGAGCAGAGGAAGCAGATGCTTCTCCTGCAAAACTGGTGTCAATTTTGCAGGCAACCGATCCAACAGCAACCGTATCGCCTTCCTGCGCCATGATCTGAATTTTACCACCTTCATCAGCAATAAGAGTCAGAGTCGCTTTATCCGATTCAACTTCTGCAATTTCCTGATCCTTTTCAACAATGTCACCCTCTGCAACAAACCAGTTGGCTATTTCTACTTCGGAAATGGATTCTCCGGGACTAGGTATTTTAATTTCGATCATCTTTATTGTATTATTGTTTTATCATCGGGTAAAAGTCACTAAACCTGCTACTTGTCTTGATACTTTGTATTTGGGTCTTTTGGTTTACATGATTAACTTACTTTTTTTCTCTGCAAAATATTCGTGCTGAAGCAGGATGTCTGCATGAGAACTGCCTTCCACACATTGCAATCCGCAATATTTCAGTTTTCGATCGCAATTGCATTTTCGAAATACCTTGTTTATAATTTCGTTTTGTCCTGCCAAATGAATCTTATTCAATCCGGTTGCCGGACTGCCACTAGATTGGCGTGCAACAGGAACCAGTTTAACATCCTTGTTTTTAAACTGGTAGTTGACAAATTGCCAGGCTCCCATGTTTTCAGGTTCTTCCTGAACCCACAAATGAAGAAGGGCATTTGGATATCGATTCAAAACTTGATCAATCTGTTTCTCAGGAAAGGGATACAATTGTTCCACTCGAACCAAGGCGATATCCTGAGCAAATAATTCTTCTTTTCGGGCCAGTAAATCGTAATAGATTTTTCCGGAACAGAAAACAACGCGGCGAACTTCTTCTGCAATTATATTATTGTCGTCAATAACTTCTTGAAACTGTCCTTTGGCCAATTCATCCATTTTCGAAACACATTTTGCATGACGAAGCAGACTTTTTGGTGTGAAGCAAATCAACGGAACCCGTATATCACGTTTCACTTGTCTTCGTAACATGTGAAACAAGTTGGCAGGTGTCGTTGGGTTTATAATTTGCATGTTGTTGTTTGCACATAAAGTAAGGAATCGCTCCATTCTTGCACTTGAATGTTCTGCTCCCTGACCTTCGTATCCATGCGGCAAATACATTACCAAACCATTTTTTATGCCCCACTTGTCTTCGGCAGCACTTATGTATTGGTCGATAACTGCCTGAGCAACATTATGGAAATCACCAAACTGGGCTTCCCAAATAGTCAGTCCGGTAGGATGAGCCAAAGCATATCCATATTCAAATCCAAGCACACCATACTCGCTTAAGGATGAATTGTAGATATGGAAAGGTGCTTGCTTGTCGCTGATATTTTTAAGCGGGAAATATTTCTCGTCTGAATTCTCAATAATCAAAGCTGCATGTCGGTGCGAGAAGGTTCCTCTTTCCGAATCCTGTCCGCTTACACGCACACTGTTTCCTTCTTCCAGCAGGCTGGAATAGGCAAGCAGTTCTCCCATTGCCCAATCCAATTTATCATTCTCGATCATCTTCTTGCGATCGGACATTAACTTTCCAATTTTCTTGAAGAAAGTTAGATCTTTGGGCAAATTAGTAATGTTTCCGGCAAGCTCAAGTAAAGTTTTTTTATCAACTCCTGTTTTCGGAGAAGACTCGAAATCTTCCTTTGTTGAATGTCGAATATCTTTATAATAATCCTCTAAGAAGGGCTGTATGAATACCTTTTTAAAAGTTTTAGATAGTTCAAAATCTTTATCTAAAAGCTTGTTGTAATCATCATTACTAATTTTTATCTCTTCTTTAGAGTAAATTCCTTTTTCCATAAGGAAATCGGCATAAATATCTCTCGGATTTTTATGCTTGGCAATTTTTTTGTACAAAATAGGTTGGGTAAAACGAGGTTCATCACCTTCGTTATGACCAAATTTCCGATACGAAAGAATATCAATGAAAACATCAGAATTGAATTCCTGACGGTATTCCATGGCAAGTTTTATGGTGAAAATTAAAGCTTCCACATCATCGCCATTTACATGAAAAACAGGAGAGCGGGTCACCTTTGCAACATCAGTGCAATAAGTACTCGAACGGGCATCCAGATAATTGGTCGTAAAACCAATCTGATTATTGATTACCAAATGAATGGTTCCTCCGGTTTTATATCCGGTTAGTTGCGACATCTGAACTGTTTCGTAAACAATTCCTTGTGCGGCAATCGCTGCATCACCATGAATGATAACAGGAACCAATTTATCCTGATCGCCTGCGTAGTCGTTATCAATTTTCGAGCGTGAAATTCCTTCTACAACAGCACCAACGGTTTCCAAATGAGAAGGATTTGGCGCCAAATGAAGTTTTACTTTACTGCCATTGTCTGTTTTTACAGTATTTCCATATCCCAGGTGATATTTTACATCACCTAAAGCAATATCTTCGTCGAACTCTTCACCCATAAATTCTTTGAAAATATTAGCATAAGGTTTCTCTAAAATATTGGCTAAAACATTTAGTCTTCCGCGGTGAGCCATTCCAAAAATAAACTCCTGAACACCAAGTTCAGCACCACGTTCAATCATGGCATCCAAAGCGGGAATTAAGGTTTCCGTTCCTTCAAGTGAAAAGCGTTTCTGACCTACAAATTTTTTGTGAATGTAGTTTTCAAATCCAACGGCAAGCTTTAAATGATAATAGATGTGCTTGCGCTGTTCATCGTTAAAATTGGGCGTATTTTTGGTTCCTTCCATTTTGCTTTGCAGCCATCGCATCATTTGAGGATGACGTACAAAAACGTATTCTGCTCCTATCGATTTGCAATAAGTTTCCTGCAAATGCGATACAATATCTTTTAATTTTGAAGCTCCCAATCCTATTTCTGTTCCTGCATGGAAAACAGTTTCCAAATCGGATTCAGATAAATCGAAGTTCTCAATGTCTAGAGTAGGGAAATATTTTCGTCGGGTTCGAACCGGATTGGTTTTGGTGAAAAGATGTCCACGCTGACGATATGCTTGAACCAAATTCATAACATTGAATTCTTTGCTCATCGAATTGGTGGCAGGTATATTTTCGGTAACCACTTGTTCCTTACCTGGGTATTTGGTCGTTGCAAAGTCAAATCCCTGGAAAAATTGTCTCCAACTTTCTTCAACCGATTTAGGATCATTCTTATAGGATTGGTAAAGTTTGTCGATATATTCGATTTCGCTATTGCCCAAAAAGCTAAATTTATCCATATAATTGTTCGTTGTTCTTACTGATATTCGTTGTTACTTAAACAAATGTATTAATTTTTAAAGCTTATGGTGATATCAAAAACGAATAAAAGATAAAAAGATCATTTTTTTTTCAAATGCCCTTATAGAGTTTTTCGATAAGAGGATTAAGCGTAACATTACTGAAAATAATCAGCACTATTCTTTTATTTGATACAGGTTCGAATTACTTTAGATTTTTCAAGATAAACATGTAATATTTCACCGATGTATTTTCTCCGTATTTTGATTGTTCTCGTACTTGGTACTCAGCTAACAGCCTGTCATAATGTACAAAAAAAACAGCCGTTCGCTTTAGAAAAAGGGGATCTGCTTTTTCAGGATCTGGATTCTGATTCAATTTCGGATGCCATAGAATCAGTAACCGGAGGAGAGAAACATTTGAGTTTTTCGCATGTGGGTATTGTTGATATTGATTCCAATGGAGATACCTTGGTTTTAGAGGCCATTTCAAAAGGAGTCATTTATACCAAGCTCAATACTTTTTTACAGCGAAGCACAACTGCTGATCAAAAACCAAAGGTTGAGGTGGGAAGACTAAAACCCGAATTTGGTGTATTGATTCATGAAGCACTTGAGTCAGGGAAAAAGCTAATTGGAAAACCATACGATGATATTTACATCATGGGAGACTCAACTTACTATTGTTCGGAGTTGATTTACGAACTGTTTTTCAATTCTGAAGATTCGATGCAGGTCTTTCAATTAAATCCAATGACTTTTAAAGATGCTAAAACAGGAGATTTTCTTCCATTTTGGATTGAGTATTATAAAAAGTTAGGTGTGGATATCCCGGAAGGAAAACCGGGTTTGAATCCAAATGGAATGTCCTTATCAGCAAATATAAATATGGTTTACAGTTACCATTCTAATAACGAACGCTAAGTTTATACTCTATATATGAATTCTTTTCTACGTGAATTAACCGGCGAGCTGTACGAAAAATATGGCAGCAATTTATCCAATTGCATGTTGGTGTTTCCAAATCGCCGTGCAGGTTTATTTTTCTCAAAGTATTTGAATGAGTTGATTGAACAACCAGTTTGGGCGCCAAAGATTCTCACCATTAATGATTTTTTTAAAACGCATTCTCAATTACAAACAGAGGATAATTTGGGCTTGCTTTTCCGATTGTATAAAATTTACATTCAGAGAATGGAAGTTTCGGAGAGTTTCGATGAGTTTTACCACTGGGGAGAAATGCTTTTGGGAGATTTCGACGATTTGGACAAGTACCGGGTGAATGCGAAACATTTGTTTCAGAATTTAGCAGAGGAAAAAGAAATTGATAACCTGTTTGATTACTTAACCGAAGAGCAGATTGTTGCCATTCAGTCATTTTGGAGTTCTTTCCGTCCCGAGAATTATTCGGAGCATCAGAAAGAATTTGTGAAGCTTTGGGAGAATTTGTACCCAATTTATTCTGATTTTCGAGATGAATTGCAATCTGAAGGATTGGCATACGAAGGAATGGCTTCACGTAAACTGGTGGATGAGCTGGAATCGGGGAAGATTAATATCAAAGAAGACAGAGTCCTTTTTATTGGCTTTAATGCATTAAACCGTTGCGAAAAGAATTTGTTTGATGAGTTGAAAAGACAAGATAAAGCCGATTTTTATTGGGATTACGATGAGTCATATCTCAAAAATCCTTTTCATGAAGCTGGTTTGTTTATGCGGGAAAACATCAAAAGATTTCCTTCACCCAAAACGAATATTCGCTTCGACAATATTAAAAACAATAAAACAAAGATTGAATTTGTTTCGCTCTCCTCGGAGGTGGGACAGGCGAAGTATGCCCACGCCGTGGTTGAGGAGTTTTGCACGAATTCGGAGTATGCATTAGAGGAAACGGCAATTGTTTTGGCTGATGAGGAGTTGCTTCTTCCGGTATTGCATTCCATTCCTAAAATTGCAAAAAATGTGAATGTGACCATGGGATATCCGGCAAAAAATACGCCTGTTGCCAGTTTGTTACGTTTGGTTATCGATCTGCAAAAAAGCGTGAAAAATTCTGGCGGAGAGGTATCGTTTCATCACAAACAGGTATTGGCTCTTTTGAATCACCAATATTTGAATTCAGTTAATCCTGAATTGGCACATACCATAACACAAGATATCTTAACAACCAATAGAATTGAAGTTCCACAACGTTTAATTAAAGGTGATCCCGTATTGGAGAAACTTTTTTCGCCGGTTAGTAGTGTGGAGCAATTTTCAATATATCTGCTTGAATTGCTTCAAGGGATTTATCAGAAATTAGAAACTGCTGATGAGGAAAAATCTTTGGTTGATAAAATTGAACAGGAATATATTTACCATTTGTTTTTGGCGATAAAGCGTCTCAATTCTTTATTAAATCAGCACAAAATAGATCTTAAACAGGATACTTTTTATAAGATTCTGGATAAAATGATTCAAAGTCTGAGCATTCCTTTTGAAGGAGAACCATTGGCTGGTTTGCAGGTGATGGGGATTTTGGAAACACGATTGCTCGACTTCAAGAAGATCGTAATCCTTTCGATGAACGAAGGTAAATTGCCTAAAACAGGAGCTGCAAATTCATTCGTTCCTTACCATTTGCGTAAAGGATTCGGAATGCCAACAATCGACCATCAGGATGCGATTTTCGCCTACTATTTTTATAGATTGATTCAGCGCGTTGAAGATCTTAAATTGTTGTACAGCACTCAAAGTGATGGAATGCGAACAGGTGAGATGAGTCGCTTTTTGTATCAGCTAAAATACGAATCAGATTTCGAGATCGTTGAGAACAGTCCATCTTATAATATTTCGTTGCAGGAAGCCAAGCCGATTAGTGTGACTAAAAATGAACGAATTCAAACTCGTTTAAATGAGTATTGTGGGGATAGTTTTAAGAGCTTTTCGCCATCAGCATTAAATACTTACATGAATTGTAGTTTAAGCTTTTACTTTAAATATTTAGCTGGTTTAAAAGAGCCTGATGTGGTTCTTGAGGAGATTGATCCGCCAACCTTTGGTAATTTATTTCACTCGGTTTTGGAAGAGTTGTACAAGCCTTTTAGTGGCAAAACAATTCAGAAAGAAGATTTGGAGGGATTGCGAAAAAATAAAAATTTATTGGATCAGGTTTTAAAGGATGCTTTTCGAACGATCTACTTTAAGCTAAAGAAGGATCAGCCAATGGAGATTGGTGGAAGAAACCTACTCATATTCGATATCTTAAAGAAATTTATTGATCGGATATTGATTTTGGATCAGAAATTTGCACCCTTTGAAATTGTTTCATTAGAAGGGAAATATAAGATTCAACTGCCAATAGGGGAGAAAGCCGATCGAGTGGTTAATATAAGTGGATTGATTGATCGGGTTGATAAGCTGGGTGATGCTATTCGTATTCTGGATTACAAAACAGGTAAGGCAGATCTGATTTTTAAGGACATCGCTTCTCTTTTCGAAAAAGAAGGCAAGAATAAAAATAAAGCGGCATTTCAAACTTTGCTTTATTGCTTGTTTTACGATGAAAATTATAAGCCAGATTTAGCAATTTCCCCGGGAATATATAGCCTTAAAGAATTTTTTAGCGATGGGTTTGATTGTACATTAGCTCAAAAAGAAGGGCGCGGAAATGCCATTCGTGTTGATGATTACAGGATGTTTAAAGCCGAATTTGTTGAAGGCTTAAAGGAATTGCTGGAAGAGATTTTTAATCAGGATATTCCTTTTTCGCAGGTGGAAAACAAAGATATTTGCCGAACTTGTGTGTACTCAGAAATTTGTCATCGATAAATCGTGGCTCATTTTGGACTTTTGAAATGAAAAATAGTATTAAAATGTGTCGATCAATTATTTTAATCTTGTTTTGTTTGTTACTTGGACCTACTTCCAATGCACAAAAAAAATACAGCATTAAGTCAAAGAGAGCCATCAAAAATTACGAGTTGGCTTCAGAGGCTTATCGGCATATGGATAATTCCGAAGCTCTGAAATATTTAGATGTAGCAATTGAGCAAAGCCCTGATTTTATTGAAGCTTGGCTTTTTAAGGCTGATGTATTGCACGAAACGGGGAAAACGGGATTAGAAATAGAGGCTTACCAAAAGGCAATAGAAATTGATGCAGGCTTCTTCACGAATGTGCATTTTAATTTGGCGAATACTTACTTAGAAATAGGAGAATATCAAAAGGCATTAGCGAAATATAAAGATTTCCTATCACTTTCAAGCAGTTCCGGAAGAAATCAGACTTTGGCGAAAAAAAGAATAGAAAGTTGTCAGTTTGCCATCCATTCGATAGCAAATCCTGTCGATTTCAAGCCTGTAAACCTTGGCGGAAATGTGAATTCTGAATTTGATGAATACTGGCCCAGCCTTACAGCCGATGAGGAATTGCTGGTGTTTACCCGATTGATGCTCGAAAAGAAAGAAGGAACTGAAGTAATAATTAAGAGACAAGAGGATTTTTATGTGTCACAGAGGGAAGATAGTTTGTGGAGGCCTGCAGAAGCATTATCTCTGGTTATAAATACAGAAATGAATGAAGGGGCTCAAACGATTACTGCTGATGGTAAATACATGTATTTTACGGCTTGTGATCGTTCCAACGGATATGGACGATGCGATATTTATTATTCGGTTCGGGAAGGGAATGTTTGGTCTGCACCAATAAATGTCGGCAAACCAATTAATTCGAAAGATTGGGAAGCTCAGCCAAGCATATCTGCTGACGGACGGGAATTGTATTTTGTGAGCAATAGAAAATCAGGAAAGGGGAAAATGGACATTTGGCATTCGAGATTAATCGAAACGACGGCTGATGGAAAGCAACGCTGGACCCAGCCTACTAATTTCCCCCTAAATTCAACAAATAATGAAATGTCTCCGTTTATTCATGCAGGAAATCAGTATCTGGTATTTTCTTCAGATGGTTTGACCGGAATGGGAGGATATGATCTGTTTAAAACGGAGAAAAACAAAGATGGGAAATGGATTGAACCAGAAAATTTGGGATACCCAATTAATACATGTAACGATGAAATCGGATTGGTCATTAATGCGAAAGGCAACAAGGCTTACTTTTCTTCCGATCGCCTAAAAGGCAAAGGGAAAGATATCTTCAGTTTTAATATGCCTGTAGATTTACAGCCTAAGTCTGCTTCGTGGTTAAAAGGGAATGTATTGGATGCGAAATCTAAAAATCCGGTGTCTGCGTCGCTTTTATTGATCGATTTGATGAGCAAAGACACAATTACTCAGATTAAATCGGATCGGATGGATGGTAGCTATTTGGTTTGTTTGCCTTCGGGAAAAGAATATTTATTTTCTGCTGAGGCTGAAAATTATCTTTTTTACTCAGCGCATTTTTCGATGTTAAATGATCAGGAGAAATCGAACCCTCAACAATTAAATATTTATTTGAATAAGATTGAAAAGGGAGAAGAAATAGTGCTTCGTAATGTGTTTTTTGAATTGGATTCCTGGGATATCTTGCCAAAATCAGAAACTGAATTGACCCGTTTATACGAGCTATTGTCTACTCATCCTAAATTAAAAATTGAAATTGCCGGTCATACCGATGATACAGGGAGTGAAGAACACAACCTGAGTCTTTCTAATAATCGGGCAAAGGAAGTTTGTAATTTTTTAATTTCAAAGGGAATAAATGCAAACCGGTTAAGCTTTAAAGGATATGGAGCTTTGCATCCTATTGCTGATAATAAGACCGAAGAGGGAAGAAGTTTAAACAGAAGAACTGAATTTAAGGTTCTTGAAAATGAATAAAAAATAACTACTGAAATGAAGCCTATATATCTTGATTACAATGCGACTACACCTATCGCACCAGAAGTTGCTGATGCAATGCTTCCTTACTTAAAAGGTTTTTTTGGCAATCCGTCGAGTTCTCATTTTTATGGGCGACAAAGCAAAGAGGCTGTCGATAAAGCCAGAAATCAGGTTGCTTCATTGCTGAATTGTAATGCGGGTGAATTGATATTTACAAGTGGAGGTAGTGAATCAAATAATTATGCATTAAAAGGTTATGCGTTTGCAAATCAGGCTAAGGGCAAACATATTATCACATCTTCTATCGAGCATCCGGCAATAATAGAGGTTTGTAAATTTTTGGAAACAGAGGGCTTCGAGGTCACCTATCTGCCGGTTGATGAAACTGGAAGAGTGAAATTGTCCGATGTGAAAAAGGCGATTCGAAAGGATACTATATTGATATCGATCATGTATGCGAATAACGAGGTGGGAACTTTACAGCCAATTTCTGAAATTTCGAAATTGGCGAAGGGAAATAATATTGTTGTTCATTCAGATTGTGCTCAGGCAGTTGGTAAGGTGCCAGTAAATGTGCAGGAATTAGGTGTCGATTTACTAAGCATTGCAGGTCATAAATTGTATGGTCCCAAAGGAATTGGTGCGCTGTACATTCGTGAGGGAATTAAATTGCAGAAATTGATTCATGGTGCAGATCATGAACGAAATTTGAGAGCGGGAACCGAAAATGTGTTGGAAATTGTGGGTTTAGGAAGAGCAGCTGAATTGGCAATGGAGGATGAAGACATTAGAATGAGGCATGAAAAGAATTTGATTAAGCGTTTACGCAATAATTTGGCTCAACTTTCGGATGTTCAGTTTAATGGAAATTCCGATTTTTGTTTGCCAAATACTTTAAGTGCTTCTTTTAAAAATCTTCATGTAAATGAGATCTTAAAAAGGATGAAAAATGTGGCTGCATCTGCAGGTGCTGCATGTCACACCGATTCAATAAGTGTTTTAGCAACATTAGAAGCGATGCATGTCCCAATAGAATATGCAATGGGAACAATTCGCTTTTCTGTTGGCCGATTTACAACAAAAACAGAAATAGATTTGGCTTCAAATGAAATAATAGAGGTGGTTAAAAGTTTGCGTAGAGATGCTAAGTAAAGGAAGCTATATGTAAGAATTTTAATTACCTGAAAAACTCATTTCCACTAGCCAGTAATTCTTTCGTCTTGGAAATGGTGTTTTCTTTAACCATTCGATTCTGCCAAGGTAGATTACCTGATTTTTTGCGCAATTTTGCTTTTCAGTACCAATCTTTAGGGTAAGAAATGATAGATGGAGTTCCTTGTTTACCATATTCCGGAAAGGATTGATAGTAAATATCTGCAATCTTAACAGTCGATTGGTTTCTGGTGTAGTGAATTGAAAGAGTAAAGTGCATTTCAGTCTGGGAAACGGTAGGTTTCTCGCTTAAAAAAAATTGGAACACAGCCTTTGAAGCGAAATTCTCCGGAATTTGAATTGTTGTATACTATCTTGCCAGTCACATTTTCAGGAAGTGACGAAATCCAATTTTGAAATTGTTGACTTGTTGCTCTGTGTTGGTAATTCGTTTCCAAAGGAATCTCTCCAGAATCATCTAAAAATAGATTTATTTTTTCTATTTGTTGAGCTATGATAAATGAGCTAAATGAAAAAGATAGTAGAATTAAGAATATTTTTTTCATAATGGGTTGATTCGGGATTTAACATGCTAAATAGGTCTATTTCACTTTTTAATTTTGTAATTAATATTGATTTCTCAAAAATAATAAGGTTGTTGATAATTTAACACAACCTGTTATTTGCGGGTAATCAGCTAGATGGGCTTGTGTGGTTATGTTCATTTTGAAAAAAATGGCAGACTTGACACTTGTTTTATTCTTTATCTTATAATAGCTTTACTTGTGTAGTGAAGGTAGAAGTATCTTCAATTTTCATATTGAACTTGACAAGTTTCAGTTCTTTTCAAGTTTTTAGTATGGTTTTAGTTGTACGTAGGAAAAGGGGCATTGCCCCTTTTTTTTGTTTACAACTTTTTCTCTCCGAAATAATTTATTAATCTTTCATTTTAAATGATAAATCATTCTATTAATTGATACGGTATTTCTAATTTTACTGCACCGCATTATTCAAAAAGAAAGATATTCATGACACATATATATTCCCCACAAAGACTGTTTATTATCCTTATTTTACTTGCAAATAATATTTTTGTTTCGGCACAAAGTATTCCTTTTGAAGAAAATAGGTTGATTGACCGCTTGTCTGAATCCAATAACTGGGCAGATTCAATTTTGTCGACTTTAAGTGATGATGAACGAATAGCTCAGTTGTTTATGGTTGCTGCATACTCAAATAAAGGGACGAAGGAGTCAGAGAAAATTTCCAATTTGGTGAATAAATATCAAATTGGAGGGATTATTTTTTTTCAAGGAGAACCGGGAAAACAAGCCGAATTGACCAATTGGTACCAAAGTTTGGCAAAAGTTCCTCTTTGGATTGGAATGGATGCCGAAATAGGATTGGGAGCCAGATTAAAGCAAACGATCAGTTATCCACGACAAATCATGCTTGGAGCAATTCAAGATGATGATTTGATTTTTCAATTGGGAAAACAGATCGGAATAGAATGCCAGCGACTTGGTGTTCATGTGAATTTCTCTCCTGTAATGGATGTGAATAATAATCCGCATAATCCCGTAATTAATAGTCGTTCCTTTGGTGAGGATCGCTATAATGTGACTAATAAATCGTATGCTTTTGCTTCCGGAATGGAGAAATCAGGAATTATTGCTGTTGGCAAGCATTTCCCGGGTCATGGCGATACGGCGACAGATTCTCATTTCGAACTTCCTTTGGTCGATCATTCTATTGAAAGGCTCGATTCTATTGAATTATTTCCATTCCGTTATGTTATAAATAATGGTTTGGCGGGTATAATGGTTTCTCACCTAAATGTACCGGCACTAGACTCACTTCAAAAGGTTGCAACATTATCCAAGCCTATTGTTACGCATTTGCTAAAGGAAGAAATGGGCTTTAAGGGTTTAATATTTACTGATGCTTTAAACATGCGAGGCATTCGTAAATTTTATAAGAAAGGCGTAGTCGATGCTAAAGCTTTGGTAGCCGGGAATGATGTACTTCTTTTTACTGAAAATGTTCCAATAGCGGTTAAGGAAATAAAATTGGCACTTAAGAGTGGTGAGCTTTCCTGGGATCAGATCAACGAAAAGTGCTTGAAAATTTTAAAAGCAAAGTATTGGCTCAATTTAAATGAATATAAGCCAATTGATAGGAACAAACTTTGGTCCGGACTAAATACACAACAAGGTTTTATTTTAAGACGTGAACTTACTGAAAAGGCAATCACCTTAGTGAAAAATGATGAGCGATTATTGCCATTAAAAAGATTAGATACACTAAGAATTGCTTCTGTTGCAATGGGGGTATCCATCCGAAACAGATTTCAGGAATATATGGGAAGGTATACAGATATAGATTTTTTTCAGATAGAAAAGAATGCTTCGATCGAAAGTTATTCTCAATTATTGAAAAAACTTAGTGGGTACAATTTAGTGATTGTAAGTAAGCATGATAGTGATCTTCGGGCAGCAAAGAAATTTGGAATTACGAATCAAACCATTGAGTTTCTTTCTGAGCTTTCAAAAAATCAGAAGGTTATTTTTGATCTGTTTGCCAACCCTTATGGTTTGGATTTATACGAAGGGACTGATCGGTTAAAAGGGATTTTAGTCTCGTATGAGGATAATATTGAAACTCAAATGGCTTCAGCCCAAATTATTTTTGGTGGTTTGGCATCACAAGGACGATTACCGGTTACAGTTAATGAACGCTTTCCTGTTGGAACGGGTTTTGAAACTAAACACAACCGTTTGGGGTTTTCTATACCTGAACAAGTTGGTTTAAATACCCTTAAGTTGAATGTTATTGATTCAATAGTACATGATGCAATAAAAAAAAAAGCAACCCCTGGCTGTCAAATTCTAATAGCCAGAAAAGGTAAAGTGGTATTTCATAAATCATATGGGCATCGAACTTACGAAGGTAAAGTTGAAGTTCGCAACCCTGATATTTACGACTTGGCTTCACTCACAAAAATAGTAGCTACACTTCCCGCACTTATGCAATTGAGTGATGAAGGGTGGATTAATGTGGATCATTCATTAGGTGAG
Source organism: Labilibaculum antarcticum (assembly GCF_002356295.1). NCBI lineage: Bacteria > Pseudomonadati > Bacteroidota > Bacteroidia > Marinilabiliales > Marinifilaceae > Labilibaculum > Labilibaculum antarcticum. Next base: position 3,447,752 of record NZ_AP018042.1, read on the forward strand.
TATTTCTCAAAAGCCAAAGGAAGCAATAAGGATACTTTGATTTTAAGGAAGATTTTAGCTCATGAAGCAAGATTGTTGAGTTATAAGCCATTTCAATGGGAAGCTGTTGATTCTTCCAGTTTTGATAAGGATTTGTTTAGTCGCACCTTTTCGAAACGATACAGTCTTAAGGTAGCCGATAAATTGTATTTAGATAGAAACTACAAGTTTAAAGAAGGGATCTTCTCACATGAAAATTCTGAGGAATATCCAATTCAAGTAGCCAATGAGTTGTTTATTCATAAGGGGTATCATGATACTATTATCAATCAAATACTAACATCCGAATTAAGAAAATCAAATGGTTACAAGTACAGCGATCTTGGTTTTATAATGATGGGAGAGATGGTTAAGGAGATTTCGGGTGAAAGTTTGGACAACTATGTGAAAAGACATTTGTACAATATGTTGGGAGCCTCAAGTTTGGGCTATAATCCTCTGAAGCGTTTCAATGTCGATCGTATTGTGCCAACACAGAATGATAAATTTTTCCGAAAGCAATGGATTAAAGCTTATGTGCACGATCCAACCGCAGCAATGCTTGGTGGTGTTTCGGGGCATGCAGGAGTGTTTGGGAATGCAGGTGATCTAGCAAAATTGGGACAAATGTACTTGCAGGAAGGGACTTATGGCGGAGAAACATATATTAGTGTCGAGACGATGAATCGGTTTACGTCACGTGCCTATCCAAATTCAGAAAACAGGAGGGGAATTGGTTTTGATAAACCCTATTACAATCCGGACGAAAAAGGGGGGCCAGCATGCGAGGAGGCTTCCGACTTAAGTTTTGGTCATACAGGCTTTACTGGTACTATGATTTGGGTCGACCCTAAATATGATTTACTTTATATTTTTCTGTCAAATCGAATCTGTCCTGATGAAGCAAATACTAAATTGATTGATATGGATGTACGTACAAAAATTCAGTCTCAAATATACAAGTCCTTAATTGAAGAGGAAAAGACCGATTCTGAATTTATAACAATGCCTTTTTCACCATTTCGAAAAGGGATGTTTTATTAATTCTACATTTAAATATTTACTTTCGTTTGTAACCTCATGATCAATCCAATGTGGTAGCTCAAATTTCTCATGTTCAGAATTGAGCTCAATTTCAGCTACAATTAAACCATCATTATCACCTTCAAATACATCTACTTCCCAGAATAAATTATTTTGAGGAATCAGATATCGTGTTTTTTCAATTTTAGAATCGCAAAGAGCTAAAAGATCTTGTGCATCTTTCATCGGAATTCCGTATTCAAACTCAGATCTGCTCAACGGATTATTTCCAGTCTTAATGGTTAGAAATGCTTTGTCGCCAGCAATTCTTATTCGTAAACTTTTATCCGGATCACTCCAAATGTATCCTTGAATAAGTTTTTTCCCACCCAGTGGCAGATCTAATAAATCCGCCTTAATCAGGTACTTCCTTTCTATTTCTATTGGCATATTTTATTGAGAATTGACTTATTTGTAAAATATATTTCCAATAATTTTTAGTCCATCAAGAGTTAGCAATGGTTCATGATGATCGAAACTGTCGAGAATAGGAAGCATTACAGTTGCCAATCCTCCAGTGGCAATAACAGTGGTTTTCCCATCCATTTCCTTTTTCATGCCAGTCAAGAGTGATTCTATTAAACCTTTGTAGCCTAATACAATACCAGCTTGCATTGCATGAACAGTGTTTTTACCAATGCAAGAGGGTGGTACTGCCAGATCGACATTGGGCAACTGTGCTGTTTTTTGAGAAAGTGATGTCATGGCAGTTTTTAGCCCGGGAGCAATGGTCACACCTAATAAATCTCCATCTGCTTTTATGACAGTAAAAGTTAGAGCAGTTCCAAAATCAACTACGATGCAATTGCCAGGATATTTGTTATGAGCTGCAACAGCATTGGAAACCAGATCCGTTCCAATTTCATACGGATTTCTTATCCCAATATTCAAGCGTGGATACAATTCAGGACCTAGAATAAGAGGTTCCTGATTGAATAGTTTTCGAATCATTTCACGGATGGGAAGTATCAATGTAGGAACTACGCTACTCAGTACTACCCGTTCAATTTTTTTTAAATCAATATTTCTACTGGCCAGTAACGTTCTGTAAATCACTTCATACTCATCTGCTGTTTTGTTTTCAACAGTATGAATTCTAAATTGTTCTGCCCAATGATTATTGCTCGATAAACCGCAAACCACATTAGAATTTCCTATGTCGATGGCTAGAAGCATATGCTGTATTATTTTTATTGTTTACGATTGATAAAGGTCGGCAAAAGCTTTTAAAGGAAAGCCTAATTCACACGATTTTTTGTATTTCCATTTTTCAGATAATCGATCATATTTCGACTGGCTTCTCTGCCCATTTCAATTCGGGTTTCCCATGTGGCGGTTCCTATATGAGGCACAACAAGAGCATTTTTTTGTTGTAATAATCCAGGATAGATTGTAGGTTCGTTTTCGAATACATCCAGACCAGCACCAGCAATTTCACCTTTGTTTAATGCTTTTGCCAAGGCTTCTTCATGAACAACTGCACCACGGGCCGTATTAATTAAAAAGGCTGTGCTTTTCATCTTTACAAATTCCTTTTCGCCCAATAAATGATCAGTTTCGGGGGTAAGAGGACAATGGAGAGAAACTACATCTGATTCTTTAAGAAGCTCCTCTAAATTCATATAAACCGCCTTGCTCCATTTAATATCAGTAATAGGTTTTCTATTGTGATAAGCTATATTCATTCCAAAAGCCATTGCTTTTTCAGCTACCGATTTGCCAATTTCTCCCATTCCGATAATTCCTAAAGTCTTTCCTCTTAGTGTGTTTCCCAAGTTTTTCATCACACCCCATTCAAAATTTGGATTTGATTTTAATTCAGAATTATAAACGGATATTTGCCTCGAAAGGGATAGTAAAAGTCCCATGCACAATTCAGCAGTAGGTTCGCACACAGCTTCAGGTGTATTGCAAACAATAATTTTTTGTTCGTTAGCCACACTCAAATCGATGTTGTTAAAACCAACGCCATAATTACTAATTATTTTTAGATTCTTTCCGGCTTTTATTATTTCTGCGGATACATCTCTATTAAAAATGGATAGTAAACCAATACATTCAGGTATTCGCTCAATAAGTTCATCTTTTGTAAAGAATTCCTTTTCGGGATAAATTAAATCAAAATGAGTTTCCAATTCAGTAAGTCCTTCTTTAGGAATAGAGTAGGCGATGAGTATTTTGTTTTTCACAGATATGAAGATTAATGATATTAGAGCTTAAAAGGTAAGGATTTGAATTAAATTGACCATAACTAATACTCGTTGAATTTAGGAGGTTTAGTTAAGCCTTTATTGTTTTGATTTTTTTGTGTTTGCCTGTCCTTTCACAAAAGTGGATTTACACAAACTTATTTTGTAGCTTTGGTTGGGATTTCACACCTACATCTACACAACTAACACTTCTATTTCATGATTTTATTAGATAAGCCTTACGTTTCGAAGTTTCTTAAAGAAACAATTGTAAAATATAATTTCCCAGCTCTGGATACTGGTAATGTTACCGAAAATGGAGAGCTTTCATTGATTAGTTCAGAGCAAATTATTCAACATTTTCACGACAATACCAACAGTCGCATTTATACCAATTCTGAGAATTCCATCAACTGGATTGTTAATCATTTAAGTTTTACCAAGTTGCCTGAGTACATTAATGTATTTAAAAATAAAGTTGAGTTTCGTAAATTGGTTCAAGGAATGTATCCAAATTTCTTTTTTAAGGAAGTGTTGCTACATGATTTAGATGATATTCAATTGGCTGATTTACCAATGCCATTTATAATTAAACCAGCGGTAGGTTTTTTAAGTTTGGGAGTTCATAAGGTGGTGAATGAGCATGATTGGGTAAGAGTTAAGCAATTAATACGAGAAGAGTTTACCGATGCTCAGGCTTTGTTTCCTATTGAAGTGGTAAACGCATCTTCTTTTTTAATTGAGGAAGTGATTGCTGGTGAAGAGTTCGCTTTCGATGCCTATTTTGATGAAAATGGACAACCAGTTGTATTAGGAATAATGAAACACCTATTTTCTTCTGATAAGGATGTAAGTGATCGGGTTTATTATACTTCTAAAGAATTAGTTATGACTTACCTTCGGCAATTTACTCAATTTGTTGAGGAATTAGGAAAAAGAGCCGAATTGAAAAATTTTCCTGTTCACGTCGAGGTTCGTGTAGATGAAAATGGAAAATTGATTCCAATTGAAGTGAATCCAATGAGGTTTGGTGGCTGGTGTACTACGGCAGATTTAACTTACTTAGCTACAGGATTGAATCCATATCATTGTTTTTTAAGCAATATCCAGCCTGACTGGAATCAGATTTTGAAAACAATGGATGATGAGATTTATTCATTGATCATTCTAGATAATTCCACAAAAGTACCATCTAGTCAGATCACCCAATTTAATTACGAAAAATTATTAAGTCGTTTTTGTAATCCTTTGGAATTGAGAAAGATTGATTTTAAAATGTACTCCATTTTTGGAATGTTATTTACCAAAACACCAAAAGATAAATTCACTGAGATTGAAGAGATTTTAGGCTCTGATTTGCGTGAATTCATCCATGTGGAAACTCATTAAATGATCCATTTATTGGTGTGAATACCGATTACATAACTCGTGAAGCCCAATTTCAGGATGCCTTAAGAATTGCTATGCTAAAAATTCAAGTGTGGCTGGATATTTATGATACAGAAGGCCTAAGTAAAGAGGATGCTGTATATTTGGCTTCTGAAATAACAAAATAAAAAACAGAAGCCATAATTCGAGATGCTAATAATAAACTCTTTTTATTGAAGAAGGATTTAAAGTTGATTGCTTGTTATCAATTGGATTACGATACATCTTGTCCTGTAAATAGTATAGAAGAACCGGAATTGTCTGTTTTATATATCTCGAGATATTTTCAGGGAAAGGGTCTTGATTATAAGTTTCTAGCTCATGCCGAACAGGAGGTGACAAAAAATAATGCTTTAGATTTATGGCTTACCGCTTATTACCAAAACCAGAATGTCGTTGATTTTTATTATCGTCAGAATTACAACCTGGTAGGCAAGTGCTTTTTTTGAAATGGGTGAAAATAAATACGAAAACTTGGTGTTTCATAAGGAATTAAAGGTTTTGTAAGTAGATGCGAAATTAATCTGGATTCGTATTGTTTATGCATTCATCCTTAAGAATTGCATATATTATCACCTCATTCTCCATCAATTACTATACTTTTTATAAAATGAGCTTCTTTTCGAAAGCCAAATCGCTCGAGCATGGTAATTGATTTTAAGGTTTGCAGGATCTCCTGAAGCAATGATGCGGTGTTTATTTAAATCAGTAAAAATAAATTGCATAATTTCAGATAAGGCTTCACATACAAAACCTTTTTCATGCTGTGATTTAGCTAGTGTGCCGGCAAATTCAATTCATTTTTTGTCTTCATCCAAAAAATGAATTTCAATATCCCCAATCACCTTTTTATTTTCCTTGTTTACAATTACTAGTTGATACCAGAAGTCAATCTGATCAATAGTTTTGGAAACTTTATGGTTGATGAAATTATAAATATCATCCAAATTTTCAGGAATCCAGCCCTTGATATTGATTGGTCTTAGTATTTGAACGTTAATTAAATACTTTTTGCGTAGTCTTTACTAATTGTTTGTAGGTGTAATCTATTTGACTGTAGGTGCATTTAACGATCTACTATTGTTAGAGTTAAGTAAGATGATTTGCAAAAATGAATTTTATATATATAAATTGAAAAAATATTGCCAATTCTAGAAGTATTTTAAATCATTATAATGATAGCTTAAATTTGTCATATTCAGGAGCCTATTATATCCTGAGAATAAAAAATTAGCGGTTTGTTGAGAATATTTCCGTATATTGCAACACCTTTACGAGTTGACTTGATGTAAGTGTATTACTTATGTGTCGATTTATAATGGTTTATAATAAAATTCGAATCTTAAAATAGCTATGGCAAGACCAAAAGAAACTTACAACAAAAAAGAGAAAGAGAAACTAAAACTCCAAAAAAGAAAAGAAAAAGAAGCACGTAAGGTAGAACGTAAATCCAGTCCGGGTCGATCTTTCGAAGAGATGCTCGCATATACAGATGAGTTTGGAAATTTAAGTGATACTCCACCTGATCCAACTAAAAAGAAGAAAGAGATTAAAGAAGAAGATATTGTTCTTGGTGCAAGAAATACTGATGATGGAAGCTTTGAGCAGCCGATAAGAGAAGGAATCGTTTCTTTTTTCAACACTAGTAAGGGATATGGATTCATTAAGGATTTAGAAACCAAGGAAAGTATTTTTGTGCACATCAATGGTCTCGTGGATTCAGTAAATGAAAATGATAAAGTAAACTTTGAAACAGAGCGCGGTCCTAAAGGGATGAATGCGGTAAATGTTACTTTAGTGAAAAAGTAAGTAGCTGTTTTTTAGTTATTACAATATTCTAAGAAATAAAAAACCACCCTTTTGGGGTGGTTTTTTATTTTGTATGAAAGTAATATGAACTAGTCAATTACTCTTACATTTACTGCATTCATACCTTTTTTTCCTTTTTCCATATCGTACTCAACTTTATCGTTTTCACGAATTTCGTCAATAAGACCTGATGAGTGTACGAAGATGTCTTCACTTGAATCGTCTGGCTTAATGAATCCAAAACCTTTAGATTCGTTAAAGAATTTTACTGTTCCTTCCATTGTAATGTTTTTTTTTAATAATAAAATGTTTGTTTATAAAGTCTTTATTCTTTTTTAATTGTCAGTAACAGTTCTATTATTTTATTCCAAATGGAATGAATAGTAATGAATGATATTGAAATTATTATTTAATAAGACTCTATGACAAAACAAATATAAAGAAAACAATTTTTCAAACCAAAAATAATTTGTAATGTTTCGTTTGTAGTTGTTGTGTAAGATCTTAATTTGGTGTGCTTTTATTATAGCCTAATTCTAAATATTCTGTTAGGAGGATTACTTGGATACAGAAATAAAATAAAATGGCGAAATATTATTATAAGGAGGCCATAATAATTGGGGCAGAAGCACTACGTGGTATCACTATATTTTAGTTTACTGATTTATGGGTAAAAAAAAACCATCCTGTTGGATGGTTTTTTATTTTTTATAAAAGTAATACGAATTAGTCGAGAACTCTTACGTTAACGGCATTCATACCTTTTTTTCCACGTTCTGAATCGTACTCAACTTTGTCATTTTCACGAATTTCGTCAATAAGACCTGTTGAATGTACAAAGATGTCTTCGCTTGAATCGTCTGGCTTAATGAATCCAAAACCTTTAGATTCGTTAAAGAATTTTACTGTTCCTTCCATTGTAATGTTTTTTAAAAAATAATAAATTAACGTTTAAAGACTCTAATTTAGTAATTAACAGTAACAAACCTATTATTTTTTTTCTAAAAGAAACAAATAGTAATGAATGATATTGAAATTATTGGTGGAGAAAAATCTCCCTTAGTACTTTTAAACACTGCAAAGATATATGAAAGTTTCACTCTATCCTAACTTCAAGCAGAATAGTTTTAATTTGTAGTGTATTATTAACGAAAATATCTTTTAAGGAATTATATTTCGACGTAATATTACTGGTAATGAGTGGCTTGAATGTATTTTTTAAAAAGGGCATTTGTGAAATTAATTGTATTTAGATACGAGAAAAAGGCATTATTATTTATCTAGCTCCCCAAATACTCTTTTTAAAATATCATTAACTCTCTTTAAAGGGTCTTTTCTAATGAGCTTTTCTTCTTCTGCTACTTTTAGAAATAAAGCACTAAGAGCTTTATTTGTTACATATTGATCTAATTGGGTGTTAACTGTCTCTAAATTCGCTAGTTTCCCAGCAAAGCTTCCGGCCACCGTATTGTAGTTTTGGGTTAGAATATGCCACGATTCATTTGTTGATAAATTGGCAACCAATTTTTTATCTAAAGAAGCCTTTACTTTTGGCATAAATAGATCCTGTAATTTGTTGTAAGTTTTGTTTTGAAGATAAACAGTTGCTGCATTGTCTTCTCCTTTAAGTATGCCGAAAGCATCTGCAATTGTCATTTCAGTAATGGCTGATACAAATATAGGCGCAGCTTGGCTAACTGCATCTTCAGCGGCACGGTTCAGTCTAAGAACTACTTTTTCTACTAATTCGTTACCTCCTGGGATTAATTTAATGTTTTTGGAAATAGTTTGTGCTTCTGGGGGAAGAAGTATTTTAACCAATTCATCTTTGTAGAAACCATTTTGTTTGGATAAAATATTTGAAGCATTTTGGCTTCCTATTTTTAAAGCTTCTTTTAATCCATGGCTTACATCGCTATTTGTTAACGGTTGTGGTTGTGTTAGCGCATATTGATCGATGAATGGCTGCAGTTCTGCACAAGATGCAAATAGTATACTAATTAATATAATTGAGATTTTCCTATTCATAAAATTGATTTATTGATGCGTTTGTTTGCTTTTTAAAGGCAACAAGGTATCAAAAAATGAGAGGAAATTCAATAAAAAAATCCTGCAGGATTTCCTGCAGGATTTCCTGCAGGATTTGAAATAGCTGTATCGTATTATTTGGTTAGTGCTTCCATGAAATCTTCTACATTGCCGGGTGTACTCATTATTTTCATGAATGTTCCCATGGTTAATTCTGGCCAGTATAGTGCAAAACGATATTTGCCATGAAGCATAGTTGCTTCTTTACCTTGTAGAATAATTTCATAAGGCATGGCAGCAATATGGTCTTCTCCAATTATGGGTAGAAAATATTTTTCTCCATCTTCAGAATCTAATAATCCTACACCAAATACGGCTACGTTTTTATCTTCAAATACTTGTTCATAAATTAAATTGGCATTTCCTTTTTTCGCCATTAAACTTTTACGGATAATCGCTAGTCCTGCTTCGAATGATTCGAATTCATTTAAATCGACAGGATCACTAAAGTATGGCATCATCATTTTGTAGTGATACTTTTTTAGTGAGCTTTCTTTAACTTCCCCGCCAAATGGAGTGAATTCATTACCAATTGCTGATAATGATTTTTTTACATCAGAAGTGATGTTTGAAAGTAAGGCTTTGTCCGTTTCGTAATTGCTTAAATAGGCGCAAAACACATAGTCAGGGTTAATCATACTAACTGTAATGTTTTCTCCTTTTTTTATCAGTCCGATTTTAAGAACACTGGCAAGAGCGCCTCTATCTTCAGACTTTAGGCACAACTTATTTAAGTCGTTTCGGGTAAAACAAACAACGTAAAGGTTTTGATCGGAAGCAGGTTGATATTCGCCTAAAATTTTAAATTCATTTGTTTCAAGATTTTGTTTTATGCTTGAAACCAGTGAACTGATATTTGATTGTGATGTTCCAATTTTAAAGAAGGGTGACATTTGTTCTTGCTGTGCATAGCTAGTGTGAATCCAAGCAAAGCAAACCAGAATTAGGATTATTTTCTTCATAGTAATATTAGTTTGTAGTTATTAAGATGTTTACAGCTACTAATATATAAATATGAAAATAGGTAGACTATGTTATAGGATTTATTTTCTGTTTGAATTTGGTGGACTAAAGGCATTTACGGTCCGAAACGCCAATCAATACAGCGCTTTCAATTCTATTTTAAATGATTGTAAATTGAGGCAGAATTAATTTTGCTACATCGAATCTTTTCCTGAAATTTGATTTTCCTTCTCAGGCACACTGGAAAATGGAATTTAAATGGGAAAATATGAAATGGATATTGTTGCTTGTAAGTTGGGTTGGAGCAGAAAAGGAAAGATTTTTATCCGATAAGGAGGCAATTCACGAGTTGGCGAATTGGATTTCTCATGGACTCGGTTTGGTATTCGGTATTCCGGCAGGTTTGTGGTTGTTGAGTATTGCTTATAAAACGCAAAACCTTTCGGGATTCATAGCATGCCTGCTATTTGTTATCGCATTTAATCTGCTTTATGCTTCATCATCTGTTTACCACTATATGGTTGGAAGTCCAAATCGTAAATTGTTTCGAAAATTCGATCATATCAGTATTTTCTTTATGATTGCAGGAACCTATACGCCCTTTCTTGTAATTTATCTGAATAATGAGGTTGGCAGACTTTATTTAATGATTCTGTGGGGATTGGTTGTTGTTGGAATATTTTATAAAATATTTTTGTTGGGAAAGTATCGTTGGATCTCTTTGATGTTGTACATCTTTATGGGCTGGATTCTGTTTTTTAATTTCTCCGCGTTTAGTTCATCTCTGCCTGCTTTGTGTTTACAGTGGATAATTGTAGGCGGAATTTTTTATATGTTGGGTGTGGTTTTTTATGTGTGGAGAAAATTACCATTCAATCATTTTATATGGCACTTATTCGTTTTTGGAGGTAGTTTTTCTCACTTTATTGCAGTGTATTACTGTATTATATAACAGAGGCTGACTCAAAATAGGGAGAGCATAAATATTTGATATACCAATTTCTCTAAAGAGGATCATTAAAAATTGGTTTATATATGAGACAGCCTCAGGAAAATCTTAATTAAGTTACTAGCAAACTCTGCAGTTTTTAACATACCAGGAAACAGAGTGTTCATTGTTGTCAACCAATTCTCGAATGATTTTTCTGTCATCCCAAACGGCACAACAAGAGGTCGATTGGTTTAAAGCTTTAGTCAACTTAGACCAACGATCCATAATATCCATAGTTAGTAAGCTTTCGTACTCCTTAAATACCTCGATAGCACAAGAGCCACAAAAATGTAATTGATCTTCAAGAGGTTTAATATTTTCATTTTTTGTGAAAATGTGTTCGCCTACCTTAAAAAATTCATTCTCTTTTAATTGAAGAGTTAACTTTAAATCAATTGTAGTCATAGGTTTGCGGATTAGGATTAGTATTTGCTTCTTTTTTTCTTTATTTGCTTTGCGTGGGTGTTTGTTTTAATCGCTGATAATCTGATTATTCTAACTTTTAATTAAAAATACGTAATTTTAAAGTCACGAAAAAATAAAAGATCATTAAGGATAGAATTCTTTATTTAGGCCAAAAAAAACTCCCCGAAGGGAGTTTTACAATATGCTGTTTCTTGATTTTAAATTAGTCGATTTTCTGTAGTTGAACAGTGAAGTGTCTCATGATTGGAGCTTCGTCAATAATTTTAAATCCGTGTTTTATATTAAGTCTGCGATCGTAAACGTTCTTAAGTGCTACTGCAACTACATCCATATGGTTGTTGGTATAGGTTCTTCTAGGAATTGCCAAACGTAATAATTCTAATGCTGGATAACGATTCTTTCTTGTTTCAGGATCTCTATCCGCTAAAATTGCACCAATCTCTACTCCGCGAATTCCTGCTTCCAAATACAATTCACAACCTAAAGTTTGCGCTTGATACTCTTCTTTTGGTATGTGACTCAAAATTTTCTTGGCATCAACAAAAATTGCATGACCTCCAATTGGCTTTTGGAATGGAATTTCAAATTCTTCTAGCCTGCCACCCAAATATTCTACTTGCTTAATTCGCGTTTCAAGATATTCAAACTCTGTTCCTTCATCAAGACCTTGAGCCAATGCATTCATATCGCGGCCCGACATGCCTCCATAGGTTATATAACCTTCGAACATGATGTTGTAAGTAGATGCCTGCTTCCAAAGGTTTTCATCTTTCATTCCGATGAATCCACCCATGTTTACAATAGCATCTTTTTTAGAACTCATTGTTGCCATATCCGCATAAGTATACATTTCTTTTACAATTTCTTTAATTGTTTTATCCTGATATCCTTCTTCACGTGTTTTAATGAAGTAAGCATTTTCAGCAAAACGTGCAGAGTCAAAGCATACAGGGATACCATATTTTACAGCAAGTTTTTTAACTGCTTTCATATTTGCCATTGAAACTGGCTGACCTCCGGAAGAGTTACAAGTAACTGTAACAATAATCATTGGGATCTGTTCTTTTGGATATGTGGAAAGAACAGATTCAAGTTTAAAAAGGTCAAGATTCCCTTTAAAAGGATGATCGATTACTGTGTCGAAAGCTTCATCAATTGTACAATCAACAGCTTTAGCTTTTCTGAATTCAATATGTCCTTTTGTTGTATCGAAATGTGAGTTTCCAGGAACAATATTGCCTTCTTTAACGAGTACCGAGAACAATACGTTTTCAGCTGCACGACCTTGATGAGTAGGAAGGAAATGATCAAATCCTAAAATGTCTTTTATAGCCTTTTTCATATTGTAGTAAGAGCGTGCACCAGCATAACTCTCATCACCTAACATCATTGCCGACCATTGTTTGTCACTCATTGCTCCAGTACCTGAATCAGTAAGCAAGTCAATAAATACTTGATCACTTTTTAAGTTGAACAGATTGTAGTTAGCCTCTTTTAACCATCGTTCTCTTTCTTCACGAGTACTTTTTTTGATGGTTTCAACCATCTTTATTTTATATGATTCTGCGAATGGTAATTTCATAATGTTTCGTTTTTTTTTGTATTGTAATATATAGCCGTGTAATTATCAACAGGATGTATTTATCCAATATCAATTATGTGCTTTCTTTAAATTTTTACGATAAAATTGGGGGTAGGATTCCTACAGATGAGTTTAGAGGTGGAACTCGTCTCGGTTCTTAATGTTTAGGTAGACTTTGTGTGTCAGTTTGGGAAGTTGATACTTCATTTCCATAGTTTCTGATTTTCTCCTTTTGCCAAATTTAGAAAAAGTTTTTCTGAATAGAAAGGAGAATAGAATATTTGTGCAAACGTTTGTTTATGAAAGAAGGTTACTTTAGTTTGAAAAAACTTACATTTTTTAACCTAATTGACTCGCATTATACTTTTTATAAAGAAATAATTTCAACAAATTTGCATAGGCCATATTTAAGTTGGCATTTTTCTTATTCAATAAGATTTCCCATTAGCCTATTTAACTATTTTGAAGAAGTAAAGATCATTGCCCTATGATTCGGATTTTGTGTGTTCTATTGATTATCCTCCAGCCATTTATCTCATTTTCTCAACGGGATGTTAGGAAAGATTCTATTTATCCTGAAAATATTAAATTAGAGAAGTCGGCTTTTCGACTGAAACAAAACAAGGCTGATTCTATTAAGTATTATGCCAATGATACTGTTTTTAAATTAATTCCTGATCCTCTAAGTCATTTGGATAATGTGGGGTTTCGATTCATCGTTCGCGAATTGGATATGAATAATGTAAAAAAGAGACATCAGACTGATTCCTTACAAGATGCAGTACAAATGCTATTGCAATACGTTAAGAATGACAGTATTCGTAATATGGTATACTACCTGAAGGAATATTTTGAAAAACGAAAGACCGAAGAGGCACTCCGGAAAGTGAAACGTCAGATTAAGTTGGAGAAGATATTGAGTTATCAGCCAGGCATATTAAAGCCGGAAGAGTATGAAACGGACGAAACATGGAAGACTCATGCTTTGGAGGAATTATACGACTATGTTGAACATGACCCAGTTCATCAATGGATTCGTGAAATCAGTAGAGATTCTGTTTTAATAGGTGTGAAAAATTACCAAAACGATTCCATTAAGTTTTGGATTAATAATGGGAAGCAGGATTTTAAACGATTTTGGTTGAAGAAAAACAAAAGAGATTCCATTGGAATTTGGGTTCAGAATACTAAGAATCGATCTGTTCGTATTCTTGTGGATGATGATGTATACCAGCAATCAGTTCAAAAATCAAAAATGAGGGGGACCAGTGTGAGATTGGTTGAGAAAATTTCCAGCGATCACTATAAATTAGCAAAACTAGGAAAGTATAAGCGCTATTCTAAAAAATGGAAGTTGGGTGCTACTCTAGGCATCTCATTTAATCAGGGACACGTGAGTGATAGCTGGGCTGGTGGAGGAGAGAGTTCAATTGCTACCATATCAACAATAGGTGCCTTTGCAAATCTTGCAAAGGGGAATCATACCTGGGATAATACACTAGAGATTAAGTATGGACTTTTAAAATCAGGGGATAACGGGTTTCGGAAGAATGAGGATCGTATTGAGTTTATTACAAAATATGGTCAAAAAGCTGTGAAAAATTGGTATTACTCGGCATTATTCAATTTAAAAACACAGGCAGTAAAGGGCTACGATTATTCTAATGATGAAAGTAGAAAACTTAAATCTGATTTTTTTGCTCCGGCTTACATTATTGCTTCGGTCGGTATGGATTATAAGCCAAATAAGAAATTATCTGTCTTATTGTCTCCAATAGCGGCCAAATATACAATTGTTAGAGACACCGCTATGATTGACCAAACAGCCTTTGGGGTAGATATCGATAAAAAGGTTAAAAAAGAGATTGGATCCTATGTTAATGTGTCTCACAAATTAAAATTTTGGGGTGATTTAAGTTTAGAAAACAAACTGACTTTATACTCCAATTACACAATGAAGCCCAAAAATATTGATATTGATTGGGAAATGATTCTTGTAATGCCAATTAATCAATACATGTCTACAAAATTTTCGACTCATCTTATTTCTGATGCTGATACTGGTTCAAAAGTTCAGTTCAAAGAAAATTTGGAGGTAGGAGTCAGGTATCGATTTTAGTGGCAAAAAAGTCCGTTGTGACTTTTTTTAAGAACATAAAATGTGTTTTTAAACCTTTTTTAGCTTTGACTAAAAAATACTATTTTTCTAAAATAAAATTAAAGTAGAAATTATGAGTTTAAAATACAAAGTGCCTGGTGTTGGCACCATTGAAATTGACACCCTAATTGTTGATTCTGACGGAACTCTAACAGTAAGGGGAGAGATTGTTTCAGGAGTTATTGAAAGAATACAACGAATACAATCGTTCGGAGTGAATGTTGTTATGATCTCATCTGATCAAAGAGGGAATGCTCGTGGATTGGCTGATTTCTGTGGTATCACTTACTATGAAGCAAATAATTCGAGAGAAAAAGAGGATATTCTTCTTTCATTAGGAAGTCGAAAAGTTGCTTCAATTGGTAATGCCCGTATTGATATTGGATTGTTTGTACAGTCGGTTGTATCTGTTGCAACATTACAAGGCGAAGGTATTCATAAAGATGTTATTGATCATGTGGATATAATTGTTCCTTCTATAAATGATGCTTTAGAATTCTTTATGGATGAAAATACATTTATAGCTACCATGAAACGTTAATTGGTTCTTTCTAAAATATTTTAAATCTCCTTCCGGGAGATTTTTTTTGCTTTTCAGTAAATAAGAACTATTTTTTTGAAAAATTAAAAAAAAATAAAATGCTTTTACTAATTGTATCTATTGTTGCAATAGTTTTTGGAATCTACTGGTATTTTATTCATGTTCCGGATTACACCGGATATATCTCAGTTGATGGAGGAGAGTTGAAAAAATATAGCAAACCAGAAGAACTTCTGGCTTTAACTCAACAATCCATAAATGATATTTGGATAGTAGATACCCGGGAGAATGAATATTTTCTAATGGGACACGTCCCTACTGCAATGAATTATCCCCATGATGAAATTGAAAATCTGTATTCAAAAATACCATTAGGCACCAAATTGATTCTTTATTGTGATCTAACATTGAAATCTCAAAATGTTATCATTTTTTTAGAGGAAAAAGGCCATACCCAAATGTTAAATTGGGGAAAATACAAACGGTGGACTTACCCTGAAGTTGTTGACGAAAGCATAACTTTTTAAAGCATTTTTTTATAGATAGAAAGGTTTTCATCATCGAAAACGCAAAAGATTATTTTATGAATTGATTTTAGATGTTTTACTTCTTCTTGTATCGTTCTTATTGCTATTTCAGCAGCTTCCTTTTTGGGGAAACCATAAATGCCTGTGCTAATATTTGGAAATGCAATGCTCTCTAGTTTCATCTTTTCAGCTAGTCTAATACAATTTTCGTAGCAATTTTGAAGTAATTGCTTTTCATTGTAATTCCCTCCTTTCCAAATTGGACCAAGGGTATGAATAACATGTTTTGCTTTGAGTTGGTAGGCTTTGGTTATTTTAACTTCACCCGTAGTACATCCATTTAATTTTCTGCATTCTTGCAATAGTTCAGGTCCGGCCACCCTATGAATAGCTCCATCAACACCACCACCTCCTAAAAGACTCTCGTTTGCTGCATTTACTATGGCATCAACTTCCAGTTGTGTTATATCCGATTTTTCAATTGAAATTTTCATTTAACATGATTTTAATAATTGTTCTGTAAATCATAATTGACCAACAGGTTGTTCTTAATTTCGGTTTCCCAGAATTAGATTAAAATTAATAATTCAAATTCATTATAAAAAATGATTGCGAAATCGATTGCAATTCATTGATTGTGAAATTGCTTGTTCGAGTTTGGAAAAATATTTTTACTTTAGCCGAGCTAGCCAAGCAAATTGATTGAAATATATTAAATTGACAATTATGAAAAGAGTATTAGTTGCAACCGGCGGTGGTGATTGCCCTGGGTTGAATGCTGTAATTCGCGCCATTGTGAAACGTGCAGCACAAGAAAAAGATTGGGAAGTAGTAGGAAGTATTCAGTCTTTTGATGGAATATTGAAAGAACCAACTGAAATAAAGATATTAGATGATGCTGCTGTAAAAGGTATTCACTATCAGGGTGGTACGATAATTGGAACTACTACAAAGGGTGGTCCATTTGCTTGGCCAGTAAAAAATAAAGATGGTTCTTGGGGGTCTGCCGATCGTTCAGACGAAATGATTCGCAAATTACAATATTTGGGAATTGATGCTGTTATTAGTATTGGTGGTGATGGTTCTCAGAAAATCTCACAATCTCTTTACGAAAAAGGATTGAATATTATTGGTGTACCTAAAACAATTGATAATGATCTTTCAGCAACAGATTTTACTTTTGGTTACCAAACTGCAGTGCAGATCTGTACCGAAGCTGTTGATAAGTTGAAAACTACTGCTGCATCTCATAACCGGATATTCATTTTGGAAGCAATGGGACGTGATGCGGGATGGATTGCTTTAAGTGCAGCTATTGCTGGTGGAGCAGAATCTTGTTTAATTCCAGAGATTCCTTATGATGTTAAAAAAATTAAGGAGAAATTAGATACTCGTTTTCTGAAAGGAAAAGGTTTTGGTATTATCGTTGTTGCTGAAGGGGCTATGCCTAAAGGTGGTGTTGCTTTGGCTGAACAAAGTACTGAAGTTGGAAATACTAACTTGAAATTAAGTGGTGCTGCTGATCGTTTGTTAATTGAATTGAAAGAAGCAGGTGTTGAAGCTGATATTCGTACTACTGTTTTGGGGCATCTACAACGTGGTGGTATTCCTTTGGCTTCCGATCGTGTTTTGGCAACTCAATTTGGTGTTAAGGCATTCGAGATGGTATTGGAAGGGAAATTCGGTCAAATGGTGGCTTATCGTCATCCTGAGGTAGTTGGAGTTCCTCTTCTGGAAGCTATTGGAAAACAAAACCTTGTTGATCCAAAAGCTAACTTGGTTAAAACTGCAAAAGGTGTTGGTATCGCATTTGGAGACTAATTCTTTTGTTAAAATATATGACCGGAGTCCTTATGGATTCCGGTTTTTTTATGCTTTACAAGTTTTGAACTATTCAAAAAAGCGATGCTTCCACTCCGATCTTGGAATCATACATTTTTCTTTTTTGCCAAACCAATTGTATCTGTTTTTTGAAATAAGATTGTAAATCCAATCAGTAATTGAATTTGGAATGTATCTGAAGTAATATATTGCTTTCCATGGATATGTTAAGTGTTTTGTTAGTTTGAAAGCGGCAGTGCTTTTTGTGTAAACCTGTTCGTTCTCAATGAAGATAATGGTGTTGAAATCTGCAGCCGGCACCTGAAGTCTGGCTAGTAGTTTTTTTGCAAAATCAGACTGAAGTGATGCAAAATGAAGGTTTTCTTTTCTGTTATAGGTAAGTAAAAATTGAACGGAAGTAGTGCATAAATTACAAACCCCATCGAAAAGTACGATAGGGTTTGAATTATTTTGATCTGATTTGATATGTTGCATATAACTAGTCGTAAAACAGTTTGTAAGACAAATTGTTCATCCCTTTAGTAGATAAAATTAAAAATAAATCCGACACAAAGAATTCCTGTCGCCACTATTCCTACAAAAGCTAATATCAAAGGCATTTTCAACACCTTTTTAAGGATAATAATTTCGGGTAAGGACAAACCGATTACCGACATCATAAAGGCGAGGGAAGTTCCCAGTGAAGCTCCTTTTTCGATTAAAACGCTCACAATTGGAATTATTCCTGCTGCATTTGAATACATTGGAATCCCGATAAGGATTGATAAAGGGACAGAGTACCATGCTGATTTCCCCATTAATGTAGCCATGAAATCTTCAGGAACATAACCATGAGCAGCAGCGCCAATTGCAACACCAATAACAATGTACAACCATATTTTGCCAACAATTTCTTTCACGGTATCGTAACCAACTTTAATTCTACCAGAAAAGGACATTTTGGTTTCATCTGTACCTGCTTGTCCGGTTTTTACCTCAAAAACCCAGGCTTGTACATATTTTTCCAGTTTTAAAATTCCAATTAAGTAACCTGCGAATATTGCAATAAGCAAACCGGTTAAAGTATAGATGATTGCAGTTTTCCAGCCGAATAATCCAACCAACATGATAAGAGCGATTTCGTTGACCATTGGTGCTGCAATCAGGAAACTGAAAGTAACTCCTAAAGGTACACCTGCCTCCACAAATCCCAAAAATAAAGGAATGGCAGAACAGGAACAGAAGGGAGTTAGAACACCAAGCAGCGAAGCCAGAATATTTCCCATGAAAGTTGATTTCCCAGCCAGAGCTTTTCGGGTTTTTTCAGGAGAGAAATAACTTCGGATAATGCCAACCCCAAAAATGATTAGCACTAATAATAGTAGAACTTTAGGTACTTCAAAAATAAAAAAACGCAAGGTTTCAGAAAGGTGAGTGCCTTTTTGCATCTGAAAAACAGTATCGATTAAAAAATCGGATATATTTTGCAAATTAATATATAATAAATACCAAAAGGGTAGTAAAAGCAAAGCCAGAAGGACTTGCTTTTTATTTGTAAACTGTACAGATTTAATCATCATGTGGAATAACTCTTAAGCAATAAAAAAGATGTATGTGAAATAAAGGCCAGCAAGAATAAAACTAACTGCAGCCACTTTTCTGAACCAATATTCGAAGGTTTTAACCTTATTGTAAAAACTACCTACACCCGATAAAGTGAATGCAAGTAAGTAGGCAATTATTATAACAGGAAGACCGGTTGCTATGGCGTAAACTATTGGAAGAAACAAACCATCGGGTTGAGAAATACTTAAAGGAATTAACATCCCGAAGTACAGAATACCACTATAAGGGCAAAAAGCCAGCGCAAAAACAATTCCTAATAATAGAGCGCCCCAGTAACTTCCTTTGATCTTTTCCCCATTAATTTTATCTGTTAAACTTCCAATTCCGGGGAAATTGATAGAAATTATATCGAGCATAAATATTCCAATCAAAATTAAAAGAGGACCTAACAATCGTTCGCCATAAGTATTGAAAAAGGATGAAACGTCGAATTTACTGGCCCCAAAATATAAAATAACACCCAAAATGGTATAGCTAACTGCTCTGCCGAGTGTATAAATTAGTCCGCTGATAAAAATCTTTTTTCTGTTTCCCAGATCCTTACTAATATATGCAGTTGCAGTAATGTTTGTAGCTAAGGGACAAGGGCTGATTGCTGTCATTATTCCCAAAATAAATGCTGAAAGAACAGGCCAGTTGCTTTGGGATAAAAGTTGATCTAAATATTCCATTTTATTGCGATTTCTACTTGTTACTGGCCGATTCAATTTTAAGCACACAGCTTTGTGAAGCTATATGATATTTTTAGAACTGCCTGTTTGTTTCGAAAATTACATTTCGGCTTTTAAGGTAGATTCCAATTTTTCAATGTAAGCTTTGGTATCATTAAGCGCATTACGAAAAGCAAAATTGGTTAAATCTTCAATTTCACCCGACTTACTGTGTTTAATAAAAAGAGAAGAACCTGATGCCTGAAATTCTTTAGCTACAGCTTTATTTTCTTCCTGATCCAAATTGATATCGAAGAATTGGATATTCATTTTTTCTGCAACTTCCTTTGCTTTCTCACCAACAGCTTTGCAGGTTTTACATTTTCGATCACCATGAAAATAATATACTCCAGCACCTTCTGTGCTATTTGCTACTGATTTAGTTTCCGATGATTTTTCACATTTACTGCAATCATTAGTGCAGGCAACTTCTGTTTCTGCTTTAGCTGTTTCTTTTTTTGTTTTCGATTGGCAAGATGCAAAGCTAACACCGATTGCTAGCAGACTATATAATACTAGATTTTTCATTTTAGAAATACTTATGCGTTTTTAATAAATTCTTTGATTTCGGATACAGATGGAACTTTTCCACTTACCACCACTTTTTCGTTAATAACAAGAGCAGGAGTTGACATTACACCATAAGAGAGAATTTTGATCATATCATCCACTTTCGTGATGTTGGCATCAATTGACAGTTCTTCTACCGCTTTTTTTGTTGCTTCAGCTAAAGTGCCGCATTTTTTACAACCCGGGCCTAATACTTTTATTTCCATTTTATGTATGTGTTATTTATTTGAAAAATTCTTTAAATAAGTTTTGAGCTATTGTCCAATTCTCTTTGTTAAGGCAATACTTAATTTTAGGACTTGCAATTTCGCCTTGAATTAAGCCTGCATTTTTTAGTTCTTTCAAATGTTGAGATAGGGTAGATCTGGCAATGGGAACTTCCTCTGCTAAATCACCACTGTAACAACAGGTTTGTTTTGAGAGTATAACGCAAATGTAAATGCGTACAGGATGCGATAGGGCTTTGGCAAATCGTGCCAATTGTTGTTCATTGGTGGAATAAAACTCTTTTACTTCCATTCTGTTTCGTATTTCGTAAAACTACGAAACGAAGATAGTGTGGAAATTTTAAAAACACAAAATTTTAGTGCAATAAAAAGAAATCGATTTGTGAATTTTAGGAAATTATTTATTTAGAGTTAGTTGTTACTGTTCTTGAAATAGGGAATCAATTTGTTTTTACCGTGTTTATAACGGTCTTTGCAATTTCTGATATCTCCAATAAACCTAAGTTTTTTCGGAACCCCCAATTTAAATATCCCTTTCCCTTTAGCCATCCTATCAAGTTTCCAAATGGCTTTTTCAGATAGTTGATTGTAGAGTGGTTCGAGAATTTCACATTGCTCAATGGTGCCATATTTTTCATCCCATTTTAATGCCTTTTCTCCTTTAATAATTTCATTGGAAAAATAAACATCTCGTATTTGAGGAAATGCAAAGGAAAATACTTTTTCTGATCCGTTATGGGCAAATAGAACTAATTCTTTATTTCGAATTATGAATATACGAAGAAATCCATTCTCCGTTTTGGCCAATTGATTAGCGGCTACCGAAGCAATTCCCAGCCATTTTATATCGTGGCCTTTCTCAATACAAACTTCGTTGAAGAATGTATAAAAATCTCTTATTTGGCGAATGCTTTTATACTTTTCATTCCCTTTGTCGATACCCAAATTGTAGATGTTGGCTTGTTGCCACACTTCGGTGTTTCTTTTACGATCTTTTTTTAACCAGCAACCATCTTGTAGAACAGTATTTTCAGTTTCTTTTTTGTAAGTATGTAAACTTTTCCACTCTTGTGAGAATGCAAGAATGGTAGGGAGCAGAAGGAGAAAGAGAATGAGGGTTGCTTTTTTCACAGAATATATTTTAATACTTGTTGCGCGCTTTTGGACTTAACTTTTTATTTTTTGCCCTATTGCCATAGGGCTAGACCGAGTGCATGTTTGTTTCGCTCTTTGGAGCTTGGGATTTTTTAAATTCCCCAAAGATGAAACAAAAGAACTGGAAATCATATTTTGTTAGCCCCTATGGGGCGAAATGTTTTATTTGACAGGAATTTCAACATTAGTTATACTTGAGTTTCGCATAGTTAACCTGTTATTATTTACCATTATTGTTCCTCATATTTAGTTACAGTTTATTCTATAATGCTCCATAATGAAAAAGTGTTTATTTCGATTGTTTATAAAATTAAATTTGATTCTATTACTTAACATCTATATGAAATTATTGGGGCACAATATTTCATTACTAATAATGGATACCCGTTTCCAGCTCGCAGGGGTATATTCCCGTTTCAGGAGGCATCTTCCCGGTAAATAGACCATGTTTCTATCTGATTAGCCCATCTTGATACTCGATCAATCAATTTTCCCGTCATATCAGCCTGTTTTCCCGTATTATTTGTCAATTTCACAGCTTACTAAGGTATCTTCCCACCATCTTAATTAATTTCCTAACAAATAAATTAATTCTTATCATTGTGTGTATATTATTACCATAACGAAAGCTTTGAAAGTGTTAGTCTTGCCATTTAAATTAAAATTATGTTCCGCTAAATTTCATTTTATCATTCTTAATAAGTAATTTAATAACTCTTAAGAAATAAACGTAAATAATATTATTAATTAAAATGTGAAAATTATGTGGTTGAGTCCATCAATATCCGAATCTAAGTTTTTTGAACGAGTTCGTATCGCACTAACCAACGCCGAGTCGCATTCTGAAATAAGAGCCGCCTTAATTGAATACGGTGTAAATGAAACTTTTATCGCCGAAGGGTGGCAGGTGTTTAATCGTGCCAAAGAAACTTGGGAGCGAAATAAAATGGAGGTGTCGGAAACCAGATTGTCATCGAATACTTATCACAATGCTTATACTGAATTAGAAATGAAATTTAAGAGGCATCGAGATTTAAGCCTGATACTTTGCAAGAGAGATCCTGATATGCAAATTTTGTTAGGATTAAAGGGACGTTTTCCTGTTGCCTACAATAAATTTTTCGATAACGTAAAATTATATTATACGAGTATAATAACTATTCCTGAGGTGCAAACCAAAATGGGAGTGATCAAGATCACCCCCGAAGTTGCGACTTCTCAGCTTACTGAACTGGATCACTTGCTTACACTTCGTGCCGATTACGATAAGGAAAAGGGGGAGTCTCAGGATGCTACCGTATCGAAAAATGCAGGCCTTCATGAACTTAGCGAATGGATGGATAATTTTGATATATTGGCAGAAATAGCACTTTACGATAAGCCTCAACGTCTCGAAGTATTGGGTTTACTTGTTAGGAGTTAAGAATTGCTAGTAGATTTTCTTACGATAA
The DNA here is from genome assembly GCF_002356295.1 of Labilibaculum antarcticum. Taxonomy (NCBI): domain Bacteria; kingdom Pseudomonadati; phylum Bacteroidota; class Bacteroidia; order Marinilabiliales; family Marinifilaceae; genus Labilibaculum; species Labilibaculum antarcticum. The sequence goes on from NZ_AP018042.1 coordinate 3,471,115, forward strand.
AAAAAGCCGGTTTCCCCTAGAAGGAAGCCGGCTTTTTTTATCGTTTTAATTTGTATTTATTCTGCAGTCTGTATTTCGCATGAATTGCCCATACAGTTTGGTCTCACTTCAGGTTGTTTCATTAGTTTTAATCGGAGTGCTAAAAAGTATAGCTGACAACCAACACAAATTCCAAATGCAGTTTCAACAAACATCAAAAGCATGCAGAGTAAACACAGCATACAAACTGATTCAAAAATTGTTGGGTCGCTTTGTAAAGGAATCGATAACAAAAATACTATAGCAGAAAGCGTTAAGCCTAAACTCCATGCGAATCTTTTTTGCACGGCACCGATGTATATCGGCTCTTGTTTAAACACGATAAGACGAGCAAGGACATTGGCCGGAGCGTATTTGGGATTGATGAAAACACTAATGGCAAAGTTGAGCACAATAAATCCTGAAACGTAAGGGATAGGAGCGTACTTTTTGAAAAATACCGCTGCGATTAAGGTCACAAAGATTGTTAAGAACAACAGTCCTGCTGTGGCGCGTACTTCTCTCTCGTTTAAAACTTTATAGCTAATTCCATCTACATATTCTCCAAAACTAAATCTTGACATCTTCTGATATATTTTATAGTAAAAATCGGATTGCAAAGTAATCAAAATACCTGCAGGTACTAATTGTAAATAGTTAAGGAAATGTTAAAGTAGGATTGACAGCCTAATCCTTGAAAGGATAAGAATGACTGTTTCAGAATTAGTATCTATTCATGGAATAAAAAAATCCGGCTCCCAAAAGGAAACCGGCTTTGTAAATATTTGTATCAGATTATCTAATCTGAGCTCCCAATTGTTTTTCGTAGCTCTTAATCAGTTTTTGCATTATCTTATCAATTTGCTTGTCTTCCAATGTTTTTTCAGTGTCCTGAAGAATGAAACTTACTGCGTACGATTTTTTATCAGCACCCAGTTTCTCGCCTTCGTAAACATCAAACAAAGAAACAGACGTTAGCAAGTTTTTTTCGCAGTTGAAAGCTATGGTTTTAATTTCTGCAAAGCTGGTTGCTTTGTCAATCAGTAAAGCCAAATCGCGTTTAACGGCAGGATATTTAGGAATTACGGTGTAAGAAACTTTGTTTTTAGTAGCCTCGCTAATCAGCATTTCCCAATCGAAATCGGCATAGTAAACAGGAACATCAATGTCCATTGCTTTTAGAATTTTACCGCTTACCATTCCCACTTCAACCAATACCTTTTTCTTAACGCCATAGCTTAAGCCTTCGGTAAATTGGTCGTTTTCGATTTCATTAATTCTTAATTTATCGATTTTAAAACCCAAACGTTTCAGTACATTTTCAGCGAAAGCTTTCATGTGGAAGAAGTTCGTAGGTTCTTCTTTCAGATTCCAGTTTGCAACTGTTTTGTTTCCACACATGAAAACGCCCAAATGTTCTTTTTCGAAATAGTTGTCAACCGGGTTTTCGTTTTCCGGATTTACGAAGTGTTGGTACGATTTACCAAACTCGTAGAATTTTAAATCCGCATTTCTGCGGTTGATATTGTAAGCAATACATTCCAAACCACCAAACAGGAGACTCTGACGCATTGCATTTAAATCGGAACTAAGTGGGTTGAAAATACGAACGGTATTCTCCATTTTCAGGCTTTCCAAGTTCTCGTAGTACGATGCTTTGGTTAACGAATTGTTCATGATCTCGTTGAAACCAGCATAGGATAATAGGTCTGCTATGGTATTTTTCAACTTGTGCTCGTCTGGTTTTGGTGCATAGCTTAATGATGCATTCACTTTTCCCGGAACTTCAACATTGTTGAAACCATAAATACGCAATACTTCTTCTACAATATCAGCTTCACGCTTAACATCTACTCTGTACGGAGGAACCAAAAGATTCAAAGTATCACCATCTTCTTTTTCAATACCAATTTCAAGAGCTGTTAAAATTTTCTTGATTGTTTCCTTACCGATTTTTTTGCCAATTAATCTTTCAATACGATCAACACTCACCTCAACTTTAAAATCGGCAATGGGGTTTGGGTAAATATCAATTACTTCAGATGAAATGCTGCCACCGGCAATCTCTTTAATTAAAAGAGCTGCGCGTTTCATGGCATAAATGGTATTGTTAGGATCTGTTCCACGTTCAAAACGGAAAGATGCATCGGTATTTAAAGCATGACGACGAGCCGTTTTACGAACAGATACTGCATCGAAATAGGCACTTTCAAGGAAAACCGAAGTCGTTGTTGCGCTAACACCTGATTCTAATCCGCCAAAAACACCAGCAATACACATTGGTTCTTCTGCGTTGCAAATCATCAGGTCGTTTTCGTTCAATTCTCTTTTTGTTTCGTCAAGAGTTGTGAATTGAGTTCCACCTGCCAGAGTTTTAACAATTACTTTATTGCCTGCTATTTTAGCGTAATCGAAAGAATGTAATGGCTGACCGGTTTCAAACAATACGAAGTTGGTGATATCCACTACGTTGTTGATTGGTTTTAAGCCAATTGCTTTCAAACGATTTTGCAACCATTCCGGCGATTCTGCTATGGTGATACCACTCACACAAACACCAGAGTAACGGTGACAAGCCTCTGGATTTTCTACAACAACCTCGATTGGAGTACTGTTGTTTTCAACCTTAAATGCTTCAACCGAAGGCATTTTGTAGTCTATATCTTTTTGTTGCTTTAAATAAGCAGCTAAATCTCTTGCAACACCAATGTGAGATGCACCATCAATACGGTTAGGAGTCAAGTCAATTTCAATGGCAATATCATCTTCTACATTGAAATACTTAGCTGCAGGTGTTCCTGCAACAGCTTCGGCAGGAAGTTCCATAATTCCCTCGTGACCAGTACCAACACCAATTTCGTCTTCGGCACAAATCATACCTAATGAAACCTCACCTCTAATCTTCGATTTTTTAATGGTAAAGCTTTCGTCACCATCGTACAAAACGGTTCCAACGGTAGCTACTACCACCTTTTGTCCTGCGGCTATATTAGCTGCACCACAAACAATTGGTAATAATTCTTCGCCATTCACATCAACACCTGTTATGCTCAAATGATCAGAATTTGAATGAGGAATACAAGTTTTTACTTCACCAATAATCAAACCTTCCAAGCCACCCTTAATGGATTGGATTTTCTCGATTCCCCCAACTTCTAAACCAATTTGAGTTAGAATGTCATCCATTTCAGCAGGCGTAAGATCAATATCAATGTAATCTTTAAGCCATTTGTACGATACCTTCATTATATGTGTATTTTATCAGATAGTTTTAAACTTTATGGATAAAGTGATGCATTTACTTCACTTTATTCTACAAGCTTACAAAAGTAGAAATTTTACCTCCAAGTAACAAGCGGGATAGAGGCTTTAAATTCGTAGGCTTTAAGAAAATGAATTAACTCCTAAGCGATCCGTTTCACTCATTATACTTAGTGTAATGCGCATGGGAACACAAACATATTAAGAGACTTCCTTTGTGTTCCTTTGTAAAATTCTTAGTGTTTCCTTTGTGGTTAAAATATTTATCGTTCTAGTAAATTGATTATTGCCCCGAATTCGAATATATTTGTAGCATTATCAAAATAGAGATATGAGCGAGTCAAAAGAGAAACCCATTATACTAGTTACCAACGACGATGGTCTTAATGCTAAAGGAATAAAGGCTTTAGTGGCTATGGTTAAAGATTTCGGAGATATTTATGTGGTTGCACCCAACCGAGCCAATTCAGGAAAATCGAATTCCATAACGGTAGAAGTTCCTATTCGAATAAAACAAGTTCGGGATGAGGAGAATCTGCATATTTATAGTTGCAAAGGGACGCCAGTTGATTGTGTTAAGCTTGCATTGAATAAAATTTTACCCCAAAAACCTGATTTTCTGGTTTCTGGGATTAATCATGGTGCTAATACTTCTATAAGTGTTTTATACTCCGGAACAATGGGTGCCACTATTGAAGGTTGCATCAATGGAGTTCCATCCATTGGATTTTCCTTGAATGCGTTTGCTACTGATGCTGATTTTACAGAATCGATAAAATATGGACGTAAAATATTTGCCAATTTGGTGCAAAATGGATTGCAAGCTGGTATTTGTTTAAATGTGAATTTTCCGAATAATGAGATTAAAGGCATTCGTGTGTGTCGCCAAGCTATTGGTCGATGGAATGAGGAATTTGATCATAGGCAAGATCCTTTTGGAGGAGATTATTACTGGTTAACCGGGCATTTTAAGAATGCGGAACCCAATGCAGAGGAAACTGATGAATGGGCGATTCAAAATGGCTTTGCATCTGTGGTTCCTACTCAAATTGACATGACAGCTCACGATTTATTAGAGGATTTAAAAAAATGGGATTATGAAATCAAAGATTAATTCAACCACATTAGGATTGATTATTGGACTTTTGGTTCCTCTTTTAGTTATTTTGTTGGTTTATGTAATTAGATTCCAGTCTAATATGAGCTTGCAAACCTTTATTGACAGTATGTTGGTTCACCGGATTTACACAAAAGTAATTGCATTGGGAGTGTATTTTGGAAACATTGTGTTCTTCTTTATTTTTATTAAAACAGATCTACTAAAGGCTGCCAAAGGAGTATTACTAGCAACTATTTTGTATTCCCTGGCTATCATGGTTTTCCGTTTTGGAATGTAATGCGCATAGATATAATATTATAGATGCGAGATTGTCATATGTAATTTCTCATTTCTTTAATCTCAGCTCTCAAATTTTTTTATAAAATGAAATACTATATCATCACAGGTGAGGCATCGGGAGATCTTCACGCATCGAACTTAATGAAAGAATTGAAAATTCAGGATCCTGAAGCTGATTTTCGATTTTGGGGAGGTGATTTAATGCTTGCACAGGGAGGCGAATTAGTGAAGCATTATCGTGAAACTGCCTTTATGGGCTTTCTGACTGTGGTGAAAAATCTGGACAAGATAAAAGCCAATTTTGCTCTCTGTGAAAAAGATTTACTGGAATTTCAAGCTGATGTTTTGATTTTGGTTGACTATCCCGGCTTTAATTTGCGAATGGCAAAATTCGCTAAAAAACGTGGAATTCGAGTTCATTACTATATTTCTCCTAAAATTTGGGCTTGGAAAGAATCTCGAGTGAAAAAGATAAAGGCTTATGTGGATAGGATGTTTACTATTTTTCCATTTGAAACTGAATTTTATCAGAAACACAACTTTGAGGTGAGTTTTGGTGGAAATCCACTTTTAGATGCTCTCGAGAATAGATCGAATAAAGAAGAAGGTTTCCCGGATTTTATTACTAGAAACAAATTGAGCGAAAAGCCAATAATAGCCTTGCTTGCCGGATCTCGTAAGCAGGAAATTGAGCGGGTTTTGCCTGTTATGTTGGAATGTGTCGAGTCTTTTCCTGATCATCAGTTTGTTGTTGCTGCCGCTCCATCTATAGATGCTGAGTTTTATGCATCAGTAGTAGGAAATCAAAAGGTGCAATTCGTTTATGGGCAAACCTACGATTTGTTGCAACAGGCGCAAGCAGCTATCGTTACTTCAGGAACAGCTACTCTGGAGACTGCATTGCTTCGTGTTCCTCAGGTTGTATGTTATCTTACAGGAGGCGGAAAACTATTATTTACGATTGGAAAGCGTCTCTTGAAAGTAAAATACATTTCATTGGTGAATTTGATTATGGATCAATTGATTGTAAAGGAGCTAATTCAGCACACTTGTACTAAAGAGATGATTACTGAAGAGTTAAATCAGATTCTATTCGATAAAGACTATCGCACTCAAATGCTTTACAATTATCAATTATTAAATGAAAAATTAGGAGGAGCTGGCGCATCTGCTCGCTTTGCTAAAATGATTTACGAAGACCTGCAGAAATAAATCATTTTTATTCTGGTAATACCTTCGCTGTAGGACTTTGATTATTTATCTGAACTTTTGTGATCTCAATTTCTGGATTTCCTTTGTAGTAGATATTTCCAATATTGTAAATGGTGACGTTTAGTTTTTCTTCAGCCCACACATGTGCTTCTCCTATGCCATTTTGGCCTATGGATATCGTTTTGGATTGTAAATTGGACGATTTTATATTTGTAATTCCGTTGAGCGTATAGTTGGCCAAAGGGCAAATTCCGGCAAATTCATAACCGCCGCTCACGCTGCCGTGCGAGTGAAATTTCATACTCGCGTAATCTAAAGTAAGATTCATCTCTACTAGTTCGGCATCAGCTGTAATGTCAATGTAAAGATTGTCTCCGTTTAATGTGCCGTTACTGCTAATTTCTGCAGGAGAGTCAATTGTTATTGTCTGAAGATCTTTCAAATGAATTTCGGCAGTGATAAGGTCGTAATTCCGGGTCCAGTTTTGATATTGATGATCCAAAATTATTTCTTGATCAGAAAAAGAGATCGTAGCTTCTTTCAATACATTTTCGCCTCCTTTAAGCAAAAGATATTCTTCATCATCCTGAACAATTTCAATAGTAAAAGTGTTCAAATTTTTTATTTGTGTAATTGCAGTAAACTCATAGCGTGTTTCAGTATAATCACCTTCTTCTTCGAAGAGGTTTAATTTACTGCACGAACAAAAAATAAGTAGTATCAGGCTCAGAATTAATATTTTATTTGCCATGTTTCTTTTTTGAGATTCTATATCCAATTCCCCACTCAATAAAATCGGCTTGACCCAAATGAGCTTTCAGACTTAAATTTGCTAAAAAATGTTCATTTAATTGATATCTTAATCCCAATCGTGTATAAATTGGCTTTTCAGGTTTTGTTTTATATATGGTATAAACCCCAATTTGTGCAATAATTGACAATTTATTGATTACTAAATCGTGGGATATAAATAAGCCCTGACTGAATCTATCCTTGAAACTGGTTTGGGGTGTGAAATTCCATTTTCCACGATTTGCCGATTTATCATAGAATAAATCCATTCCGAATCCTATCCTTCGTTTTGCATTAATCCCAATTGAATAGCTTCCCGATAAACTTGTTGCGTAGTATTTGTGGTTATCTATTTCGGCAGATTGTTTTATTCCATGATTCCATAATAGGAGAATCTCATTCTCTAAATCTTTCATCCCAGATACCGGAACTGGCTTTTTTTCCCGATTTCCATTCCAAAAATATGTTAGCCCAACACTACTGGTAAGTAGATTTAATCCTTTATTTGGTGAACTGAAAGATCCATTTGATAAGTGATTAAATCCAATTCCGCCATTAATATTCCATTTGGAGTTAATAGAGTATGCTCCATTTGCCATCAATTTAAAAAAGGCATTGAATTTTGTCCCAAGTGCAATGTTTTGGTAATTATCAACCGGATCGAAGTGCTTTTTTGTGTAACCAAGTCCAATTCCCAACTGTGTGTTAAACTCCCATTTGTTTCCTCTCTTTAAGGGGAAATTTATATATGGGAAAATGGCAGTAACATTTCCTAATATTTTATCGTTGCCCAAACTTCCATGATACAATCCTATTCCAATTTCAGGTTGTTTGTATAGTTTCGCCCAGTTTTTTTCGTTGGATGGGATATAGCCAAAGTTTAACTCGACAGCAGAAATTTGATCATTTATCAAATAGCTAATGGATTTATGATGAGGCATCACTACACCGTAATGATATCGTAGGGTAGTGGTGAATATATCTTTCTCAGATTTCTCTTGGGCAGATAGATTTGTACAGACAAGAAAAAATATTAAAAGAAGAACCTGTTTTATCATTGTGTCGTTTTGTTTTCGGGAAAGGTCTTTGTTAAAATGATAACTTAGAACCTAGCTCGAAAAAAATGTAGTTTTCAATTGAACTTTTAAATTATGGTTTAAATTTATGTAAGTAAATTGATTTGGCAAAGAGTTTTTTCAACTGGAATAATTTTGCAAATTTGTAGAATAAGAATTTTAACCAGAACATAAGTATATGTTGTCACTCCTTAGTAAGGAAGTTCGGACTTTTTTTAGTTCAATTTCCGGATATTTAATTCTTTCCATTTTTTTAATTGCAACAGGCTTGTTTGTTTGGGTTTTTCCTGGAAATTCGAATCCTTTGGATTCAGGATATGCAAATTTGGATGTGCTTTTTGAAATGGCACCCTGGATTTATTTGTTTTTAATTCCTGCAGTATGCATGCGTTTTTTCGCAGAGGAGAAAAAACAAGGCACCATCGAACTATTAATGACTCGACCAATATCGGATATGGGAATTGTATTGGCAAAGTATTTTGCCGGATTAGCAGTTGTCGTATTTTCTCTACTGTTCTGCTTGGTTTATTACTACTCAATTTATTATTTAGGAAATCCTGTTGGAAGTATTGATTCCGGAGCATTTTGGGGATCTTTTATTGGACTGTTTTTATTAGCTGGCGTTTATGTTTCAATTGGAGTGTTTGCCAGTTCATTAACCGATAATCAGATTGTCGCCTTTTTGTTAGCTCTGGTGTTTTGTTTTGTTTTTTATATTGGATTCGATTATTTAGGAGATATGAGTAGTATGCAAGCTATGCAAAGTAGCATTGTTTCAATGGGTATTAACGATCATTACCGGTCAATTTCAAGAGGGATTGTTGATTCTCGTGACTTGCTGTATTTTGTAGGGATTATACTGGCTTTTCTTTTGTTGACACGAACAGTTCTTAAGAGTAGAAAATGGTAATTGAATTTAAATATGTTACAAAATAGAAAATTAAAAGACCTTTTTCAATTACTGATATCACTATTGGCTTTAGTAATTGTAATTCAAGTTTTACAAGTGTATTTTTTTCGTTGGGATTTGACTTCAGAAAAACGATATTCTTTATCGGATAATACCAAGAATTTAGTATCTGATTTAGAGAAGGATTTGTATTTTGAAGTTTACCTTTCAGGAGATTTACCAATCGGATTTGAGAAACTGCAAAAGGCTTGTTTGGAAATGATTGACGAGTTTTCTTCCTACTCCAATGTTACTTTATCATATGCTTTAATTGATCCTAATGATATTGCCAATCCGCAAAAGCGGAAAGAGCTTTTTGATCAACTGGTAAGTAGAGGATTGAAACCAATAAATTTACAGGAAAAAACTACAGATGGAAGTTTAAACCAGAAGCTGATTGTTCCCGGAATTATTATTCATGATCGGGAAAAAGAAACAAGCGTTCATTTGCTAAAAAGTGTGGCTGGTTTGTCTTCCGATCAAAATTTAAATCATTCTATTGAAGAATTGGAATTTGAATTGACCTCTGCCATTCGAATGCTTCAGACGAATACGCCTAAAGAAATTGCATTTCTTACAGGTCAAGGAGAGTTGGACGAGTTTGAAGTGGCCGATTTTACAGCTTCCTTATTGCAAAGATATGAGGTGAAAAGGATTAAAGCGCAGGATTTGAATTCCAATAAATCTCGATTTTCAGCATTGGTCATTGCACAACCACGTAAGGAGTTTACTGAGGAGGATAAATACAATATCGATCAGTATGTAATGAATGGTGGAAGTGTGGTGTGGCTGATTGATGAGGTGATTGCATCCATGGATAGTTTGGTGACAAAGGAGAGCACCATGGCCTTTTATCAGCCATTGAATATGGAAGATCAGTTGTTTAAATATGGTGTGAGAATAAATCCTGATTTGGTGATGGATGTTCAGAGTCAGTTGATTCCTGTTCAAACAGCATTGCCTGGACAGCCTGCTAAATTTACACCGGCACCTTGGTACTATTCACCATTATTGGTAGCTCCCGATTCTCATCCTATTACACGGAAATTGAATGTGATAAAAGCTGAATTTGCAAATTCAATTGATTTTGTGGGAGATAATAAACAAATTAAAAAACAGGTTTTATTGGCTAGCTCGGATTACACTAGACTTGAAAAAGTACCTAAACCAATTAGCTTGGATATTGTAAATAAGAGGATGGAGGCATCCGATTTCCCCGCAGGATCAAAAAATATAGCCGTTTTATTAGAGGGAATATTCCCATCTGTTTTTCAAAACAGGATGTGGAAAGGGATTGATAAAAGCAATTTTAAATCGGAAAGTGTTCCAGCTAAAATGATTGTGATATCGGATGGTGATATAATTAAGAACAGGGTTAGAGGAGTAGGTAATAACCGTCAAATTGAAGCTTTGGGATACGATAGATATAGTAAAAAAACATATGGCAACAGAAGCTTTCTCTTGAATTGTATTGACTATCTGTGCGATGATCGTGGATGGATGGAATTGAGATCACGTGAAGTGAAATTAAGAATGCTAAACAAAACCAAAATAAGATCGGAAAGGTTGTTTTGGCAAGTTGTTAACGTGTTACTGCCTCTAATTCTACTGCTTGTTTTTGGGCTTATCCGCTTCTATGTAAGAAAACGAAAATTTGCCACATCTGGTCAATAGAATATTGCTTAGAAATACTATTTTTGCAAGCTGTAAAATACAATTTAAGACGAAGTTAATCTGTATTGAATTGCATTTTTATGATTTTTTAAGTGGCATGGGAATGTGTTTTAATGGTAAATTACATGTATTCAATTAAATAGTAATTTGATTGAATGGAAACGGATTCGTTTTTTGAATGAATAATGGCAAGTTTACCTAATAAATTTGTATATTCACCACTTATTATTTGCCCTACATCTGTACTTAAGTATAAGTGAGAAAAGGGGGTTTAGTTTTGATTTTTTTGGTTAATTTTAAAATATTATGCAAATGAAATTTGTAGTGTCAAGTACAGAATTGTTAAGTCATTTACAGGCAATTAGTCGCGTTATTAGCAGTAAGAATACCTTACCTATTCTCGATAACTTCTTGTTTGAGCTAAAAGATGATCAATTGGTAGCTACTGCTTCGGATTTAGAATCTACCTTAATCACTACTATTCCATTGGAGACTTCGGTAGGAGAAGGGGTAATTGCTTTCCCAGCAAGAATTTTGACTGATACTTTAAAAGAATTTCCAGAGCAACCACTAACATTTGATATTGACTTAACTTCTTTGGCAGTAAAAATTACTTCCGAAAATGGAGTGTTTAGTATCGTTGGACAGAATGGCGAAGATTTTCCAAAACTTCCTGTAAAACAAGAAACTAATTTGGTAAATATCTCTGTTGAAAGTAAAGTTTTGCTAACTGGGGTTAATAAAACATTGTTTGCAACGGCTGATGATGAACTTCGTCCTGTGATGAACGGAATCTTTATTGAGTTGGGAAATAATGATCTAACTTTTGTGGCTTCTGATGCTCACAAGTTAGTTCGATACAAAAGATTAGACGGAAGATCTGAGGTTGAATCATCATTTATCTTACCCAAAAAGCCAGCTTCTTTATTAAGGAATATTCTTCCAAAAGAAACAAATCCTGTTTTGGTAGAGTTTGATGAGAAAAATGCATTTTTCACTTTGTCTAATTACAAGTTAATCTGTCGTTTGGTTGAAGGGAATTATCCAAGTTACAACTCGGTTATTCCTAAAACGAATCCAAATAAATTAACAATTGATAGAGTTGAGTTATATAATACACTGAAGAGAGTTTCTGTATTTTCGAATCCAGCAAGTAACCTGATTAAATTTGAATTGAAATCAAATGAATTGATTGTTTCTGCTCAGGATATAGACTTCTCAATATCTGCAAGAGAAAGATTGCAGTGTCAGTACGAAGGACAAGAATTGGAAATCGGTTTTAAATCGGTTTTCCTTTTAGAGATTTTAGCTAATATTTCTTCCTCGAATGTTATGATTGAATTATCAGATCCAACGAGGGCTGGTATCTTCTTACCCTATGACAATGATAATGCTGACGAGGATGTATTGATGTTGTTAATGCCAATGATGATTAATGCATAAGCCAAGAATAAAAACATGATTAAAAAATAAAAACAAACCCAACAGAACGAATAGTCCTGTTGGGTTTTGTATTTCAATAGTATAAGTTAACATTTCATAAGAACACCATGAATCTGAATTTAAAGAATCCAATCGCCTTTATTGATCTTGAAACAACAGGAATTAATGTTGCAAAAGATCGTATCGTAGAAATCTGTATTGTTAAAGTAAATCCGAATGGTGATGAGGAGGTGAAAACTTACCGAGTAAATCCTGAAATGCCAATTCCTGCTAAGTCGAGTGCTATTCATGGTATTATAGACGAGGACGTGAAAGATGAGCCAACATTTAAGGAAATAGGCAAGACTATTGCAAAATATCTGGAAGGGTGTGATTTGGCAGGTTACAATTCTAACCGATTCGATTTTCCCTTGTTGGCCGAGGAATTCTTGCGTGCAGATATCGATTTTGACATGAAAAAAAGGAAGTTTGTTGATGTACAGACTATTTTTCACAAAATGGAACAACGCACCTTGGTTGCTGCTTACAAGTTTTATTGCAATAAGGAATTGGAAGGAGCACATGGTGCTGAGGCCGATACGAAAGCAACTTATGAAGTGTTAAAATCACAGCTGGATAAATACGATATTTTGGAAAATGATATTGATTATCTGGCGAAATACTCAACTCAGAATCATAATGTTGATTTTGCAGGTTTTATTATTTTGGATGAAAATGGAGTTGAAACTTTTAATTTTGGGAAAAATAAAGGTGTGTCTGTAGAAAAAGTATTGGCTGATCAACCCGGTTATTATGGATGGGTGATGAATAGCGATTTTCCTTTGTATACCAAAAAGGTACTTACAGAGATTAAGTTGAGAGGGTTTAATAAGTAAACGATTATTCGATGAAAATTTTAGCAATAGGAAGGAATTACGTGAATCACGCAAAGGAACTCAATAATCCGGTTCCTGAAGAGCCGGTGGTATTTTCTATGCCCGATTCGGCACTTTTAAAAAGTAATAATGATTTTTACTTTCCTGATTTTTCAAAAGACATACACCATGAGGTGGAAGTGGTCGTGAAAATTTGCAGAGTAGGTAAAAATATACCAGTGGAATTTGCTCATCGTTACTATGATGAGATTGGCTTAGGAATTGATTTTACTGCTCGTGATATACAAGCAGAATGTAAAAAGAAAGGTTTACCATGGGAAAAAGCCAAGGCTTTTGATGGTGCTGCTCCAATCAGCAAATTTGTTTCTAAAGATAAATTTGAAGATGTTGGTAATTTAAATTTCCTTTTGGATATAAATGGGAGTAGAGTGCAGACAGGTAATACCTCTAATATGATTTTTTCAATTGATTATTTAATTTCTTATTTGTCACAATTTTTCACGCTAAAAATTGGAGACCTGATTTATACAGGAACACCGGAAGGTGTAGGACCAGTTAAAATCGGTGATCATCTGGTTGCGGAGCTGGAAGGGCAAAAAATGATGGATTTTTACGTTCGTTAGGGTAAATACTGTACTATTTCTGTATTTAATAAATGAAATGACCGAAACGCTTATGTTTACGGTCATTTTTTATAATCTATTGAGAGGTAACTACTTTAGTTCGTGCCTGATTGATCTAAATGTCCTATTTTAATGATAATTAACACTTTAGCTTATTGACTTCCAAATCGAAAACCTTTTAAAAGTTGGGAAACATCACTATCTTTGCAATAATACTACAACTAAAAAACTTTTATGGAATATCAACATTGGGGCAAATTAATTCGAGATCGGATTGAAAAATATTCAGATCGAATTGCGATGCACTATAAGGATGGCAAAAGTGGCGAATGGGTTGGTGTAACTTGGACTGAATTTGGTTTGGAAATTCGACAAATATCAAAAGCTCTTATTAAAATGGGTGTTGAAGAAAAGCAAATGGTTGCTATCTTTTCACAAAATATGCCAGAATGGATTACGGCCGATTTGGCGATCATGAGTATTCGCGGAGTAACCGTTCCGATTTATCCTACTAATTCTACAACCGAAGCAAAATATATAATTGAAGATTCTGAAGCACAAGTTGTTTTTGTTGGAGAACAAGAGCAGTACAATCGTGCAATGGATTTAATTAAGACGGTTCCGCACGTAAAAATGGTAGTTGCTTTCGATAAAAATATAGTTTTATCCGATTTAGAAAGGTCTATGCATTGGGATGAATTCTTGATTTACGGAAAGAATTCTTTGATGGGACATCAGTTCGAAGATCGATTTGCAAGAGCTGAATTAGATGATCTTGCAACTCTAATTTATACTTCAGGTACTACAGGTGAGCCAAAAGGAGTGATGATTGATCACAATAACATTTCAAGTGTATTGGTTTCACATGATGCGGAGTTAAATGTATCTGATAAAGATATTTCTCTTAGTTTCTTGCCTTTAAGCCATGTTTATGAACGAATTTGGTGTTTCTACTGTTTTCACCGCGGAATAGAGATTTATTTCAATCTTGATCCTAAAAAAATTGGGGATGCAATGAAAGAGGTAAAACCGACTCTAATGTGCACGGTTCCTCGAATTTACGAGAAGATTTATGCGGCCATTCAGTCGAAAAGTAAAGATGCTTCATCTGTGAAGAGATCTTTGATGAATTGGGCGATTAAAATTGGAAAGAAACACAATAATGAATACCTCCGGTTTGAGAAGAAGGTTCCTTCTGTATTAGCACTAAAGTATAAGATTGCCGATAAATTAGTTCTGAGCAAACTTCGTGACATATTTGGTGGAAGAATTAAATTTATGCCATGTGGTGGAGCACCCTTGGACTCTACTATTATTGAATATTTTCACGCCACAGGTTTAAATGTGAAAATGGGGTATGGCTTAACAGAAACCATGGCAACAGTTTGTTTGTATGGTGATAAGTATATTGATTTTAACACAACTGGTCGTATAATTGTTGGAACTGACATTAAGGTTGGTGATAACGATGAAATTTTAGTAAAAGGCCCAGGTGTTATGCGGGGATATTACAAGAAGCCTGAAGCGACTGCCGAGGTGATGAAGGATGGTTGGTTTTGCACTGGTGATGCAGGTCAAATTGATGAGAATGGTACCGTGACTATAACAGATCGGATTAAAGATTTGATGAAAACTTCGGGGGGGAAATACATTGCTCCGCAAAAGTTGGAAAAAACCTTGGTTAACGATCAGTTTATTGAGCAGATAGCTGTGATTGGGGATTGCCGAAAATACGTAACTGCTTTGGCAGTGCCCGCAATGGAGCCTCTGCAAAAATATGCATTGCAGAATAATATTGGATTTGATACAATTGAAGAGTTACTTGGCAATTCTCAAATTATTGAGTTTTTTGAAAAGCGTTTTGAGGAAATGCAGAAAGAATTTTCTCGTTTCGAGCAGATTAAAAAATTCACCCTTTTACCGAAAGAATTTTCGATTGAGGCGGGAGAAATAACTTCAACTTTGAAATTAAAACGAAAAGTAATTCAGGAAAAATACAAACACCTTATTGATAAGATGTATAAAGAATAATAAACCCACCAGTTTATTTAGAAAACTCCGATAGAATTAATTTTCTGTCGGAGTTTTTTTTATTTTATTACGTTTTTTGTGCTACCATTCCAATCCAAGGACTGTTTTCCTCGAATGGTTTTCCTTGCAGATCTGACCAATACTCCTTCACATTAAATCCACTTTCCTTCATCATAGAAATGGTGCGCTCTAATGAAAAATAGTGTTTCCAAAGGTTATGGGTTTTAACTTCCCCATTTTTTAAAATCAGGGTGTATTTATCCAGTCGAACCTTATCTTTTTTGTATTTAAAATGAGATTGCAACAACAAGTGTTCTTCTTCACTCCAGAATCCATCTTCTTCGCTAATGTACCACGATTGCTCTGGTTCTTCATTTTCGAAATAATGCTTTGTAAATACATCGAAAATTAAATAACCTCTGGGCTTTAATGCTTTCTTTACTTTTTGCAGAAGTAAAGTTCTGTCGGCATGAGATAACACGCATAAATCGCCATAAATAAGGGTAATTACATCGAATTCCTCTTTGTAATCCATTTCCATATAGTCTTGGCAGACGTATTTAATACGATATTTAAATTCTTCAGATTGTTCTTTGGCATAATCAATAGAACTTTGCGAGAAATCAATTCCTGTTACGGCATATCCTTGTCCGTAGAAATTTTCACAATATAAACCAGGTCCACAACCTAAATCCAGTAATTTACTGTCTTCCGGGAGTTTTAGGTATTCCGATAACCAAAGGACGGATTGAATTATGTCCTGGTATTTTCGAGACCCTTGGTCTGAGTCATCATCAAGATGAGCATTTAATAAATGCTCTGAAATGTATGGATCTTGCCAGAAATTTCCATCATCTTTAGCAAATAACTCCGGTTTCTTGGTAATGTTTTCAAGAAGGGATAAATCAAGCAATCCCTGTGAAGAAATTATAGTCATAGTGGTGTTAATAGTATATTACTGAATTTGTTGCAATTTTAGTCTTTTAATTCCTTAAATACTATTTTAATTAAAAGACAAATAAGCTAATTTAATCTTCAATGAGTTTATCATCATCATTACACCTAATAAAACTGATAAAACTCAAATCGGATCTTTTTTTTAATATTTTTATTCCAATAGTCTATTAGAGGATTTGAACTTATATGAAAGATAGTAATTAAGTTTAAGTATTGCTTGGTTTTTTTTGTGGTTATTTATTTTCATCCCAAATTTCATTTACCGCTAAAGTTCCTGCAACAACAGAAATTATGGCTGCGAAACTGGAAATAGACACACCACAAAAGGGAACAATAAGGCAAAGAGAAAAAATAAAACCATTGGCAATGACAATTCCTTTGTTTTCTCTCATAAACAGAATACTTTGTTTAATGCTCATTTTCTTTCGTTCAATTGCATAATCGAGAAAAGAAAATCCGTAGAAATATGCCGAAATGAAAAATAAAAATAATGCTGCAGCCCAACCAATAATTGGAATAAAGCTTAGAATAAACATGAGCACAGTTAATACGAGTTCGATAATTAAATTTCGAACTGCTATAAAAACGCCACGCATAATATCTTTTAGAAACTGTTTTACTTCAAACGGATAGTCATTTCCTGTTTTTATTTTTTCAGTTCGTTCCGATAAATAGGAGAATACAGGCGACATAAGAATGATGATGATATAACCTCCAGTGTAAGCGAATATAAGGAAAAACAGGATCTTAAACACCACCCAAATAAATCCGCCAATTGTAGCTTTTAAGAAACCAGAACCCCAGAAGTCAGCATTTTTTAAATCTAACCATCCTTCCAGGTAAGTTTGCGATTGTTGAGCCAAATCGCCAATATAATCCCACCCAACCCAAAATAAAATAACGTTGAGAAGAATTGGGAATAAGAAAAACCAAGCCAATCGTTTTCTAAATATATATTGAATGGCTTCGGTATAAACTCGCAATCCGAAGCTAAAATCTTTAAAGAATTTCATTGATATCGTTTTAAGTTAACGTGCGGGTTAACAAAAATAACATTTATAGATAAAATGAGAAGGATAAGTGTAAATGTTTAATTGTGTGCTTAGATACATGCTAGGAAAGCTTTCGGGACTCATCGCTTTTAATTACCTTTGGGTTTCTAAATAACCATTATTACATTTAATTTTTTTTGAAATGCAGAGTTTGACAGCAATTTCGCCGATTGATGGACGTTACCGTGATAAGGTAGACGTTCTGGGAGAGTATTTTTCGGAATATGCTTTGGTGCGATACAGAGTTTTAGTAGAAGTTGAATATTTTATCGCTTTATGCGAAATTCCTCTTCCTCAATTAAAAGATTTCGATAAAAATCTATTTGATGATTTACGCAGTTTGTACATCGATTTCTCAATTGAAGATGCGCAAAAGGTTAAAGAAATTGAAAGCGTAACAAATCACGATGTTAAGGCAGTTGAGTACTTTCTTAAGGAAAAATTTGATACTTTAAATCTTCAGAAATATAAAGAATTCATCCATTTTGGATTGACTTCTCAGGATATCAATAATACAGCAACTCCGTACTCTTTAAGAGATGCGGTACATGATGTTTACTATCCGCTTTTAGACGAATTAATCGATAAACTTGAAAGCTTAGCAAACGACTGGAAAGATATTTCTTTGCTTGCCCGTACTCACGGACAACCAGCTTCACCTACTCGTTTGGGTAAAGAAGTAATGGTTTATGTGTATCGTTTGAAGACACAGTTGGATCTTTTGAAATCGGTTCCCTGCTCTGCGAAGTTTGGAGGCGCTACTGGTAACTTTAATGCACACCACGTAGCTTATCCAAAAATTGATTGGAAAGCTTTCGGAAACAAATTTGTGAATGAGTATCTGAAATTGGAGCGTGAAGAATACACAACTCAAATTTCAAACTACGATAATATGGCTGCGATCTTTGATAATTTCAAACGCATCAATACTATCTTAATTGATATGAACCGTGATTTTTGGACTTATATTTCCATGAATTACTTCAAGCAAAGAATTAAAGAAGGAGAAGTTGGTTCGTCGGCTATGCCACATAAGGTGAACCCTATCGATTTCGAAAATTCAGAAGGTAACTTAGGATTAGCAAACGCAACTTTTGAGCACTTATCAGCAAAATTACCTATCTCTCGTTTACAACGCGATCTTACCGATTCAACTGTATTGAGAAATATAGGTGTTCCTTTTGCTCACTCAATTATTGCATTTAAATCTGTATTAAAAGGTTTAGATAAGTTGATTCTTTCTCCTGATGCTTTTAAAGCAGATTTAGAAGCTAACTGGGCTGTGGTTGCGGAAGCAATTCAGACAATTTTACGTAGAGAAGCTTATCCAAACCCATACGAGGCATTGAAAGCTTTAACCCGTACAAACACTTCAGTAACTAAAAGCAGCATTGCTGAGTTTATTGATACACTTGAGATAAGTGATAGTTTAAAGGCTGAATTAAAGGCGATTACTCCTTTGAATTATACCGGAATCTAAAATATTAAATCTTGTTAATACTTTGTAAATAGGCTGTAAGAGTTGTACTTTTACAGCCTAATTTTTTTGACCGCTTATTGATAATCGGTAAGCGTTTATATCACACATTAATTACTTGATGAAAGATTTTATTAAGATTTTGAAACGATTCTTGCCTCCTTATAAAGGAGATTTAATAATGAGTTTCGTTTATAACCTGTTAGCAGCAATCTTCGGAGTATTCTCTTTTGCGATGATGCAACCGGTTTTAGAAATCCTGTTTAGTATCGCAAAGCCAGTAGCAGAACTTGTGCCATGGGAATTTACACTAGATTCAATTAAGAGCAATTTTTACTATTATACATCTCAAGTAAAGTTAGATTATGGCGAAGATTCAGCTCTTATATTTGTTGGTGTTTTTCTAGTGATTGCCGTATTTCTAAAAGTAGGGTTTACATATCTTGGATCATATCATACTGTAGGTTTAAGAAATGGTGTAGTTCGTGATATGCGAAATATGATCTACGATAAGATCGTGAGTTTGCCTATTCCTTTTTTTACAGAAGAAAAGAAAGGTGATATTATTGCACGTTCTACGGGTGATGTTCAGGAGGTTGAGAACTCGGTGATGAATTCATTGGATATGTTCATCAAGAACCCGATTATAATTATTGTATCCTTGGCGGCAATGATTATCATGAGTCCTCAATTGACGCTTTTTAGTTTTATTCTTTTGCCTATTGCAGGCTTTATCATTGGACAAATAGGGAAAAGTCTGAAAAAAACATCTCGTTTGGGACAAAACAAAATGGGCGATCTTTTATCTACCATTGAAGAAACCCTTTCTGGGCTTCGTATCATAAAAGCCTTTACGGCTGAGGATAAAGTAACAGAAAAATTTTCCGCAGAAAATAACGATTACCGACGTATTATGAACAGTTTGATGCGGAGAAGGGTTTTAGCTCATCCTGTTAGTGAATTGCTAGGAACCATCGTTATTGTTATTGTATTATGGTATGGTGGGCGTTTAATCTTAAATGGAGAAGGAAATCTTAATGGAGCCAGTTTCATGGTTTACTTGGTGTTATTTTACTCGATAATAAATCCAGCAAAAGCATTTTCGAAAGCTTTCTTTAGTATTCAAAAGGGTTTGGCTGCTATGGAGCGTATCGATCAGATTTTAGGGGCTGAGTCTACAATCGTTGATAAACCAAATGCAAAACAAGTAAATCGTTTTGAAAATGCGATTGAATATAGAAATGTAAGTTTCTCGTACAATGGAGAGAAAAAAATTCTGAAAAATATAAATCTTGAGATTCCAAAGGGAAAAACTGTTGCCTTGGTTGGCCAATCGGGTTCAGGTAAAACCACTTTCGTAGATTTATTACCTAGATTCTATGATGTGAAAGAAGGTGGAATATTTGTTGATGGCGAGGATATTAGAGATTATAAAATGGCTGATTTGAGAAACTTGATGGGTAATGTAAATCAGGAGTCCATTCTGTTTAATGATACTATTTTCAACAATATTGCTTTTGGTGTAGAAAATGCCAGCTTGGAAGATGTTGAAGCAGCAGCTAAAATTGCTAATGCTCATGATTTTATTACCGCAACAGAAGATGGGTATTATACCAATATTGGAGACCGTGGAGGCAAGCTTTCCGGTGGTCAGCGTCAGAGGTTGAGTATTGCAAGAGCGGTTCTTAAAAACCCTCCAATTATGATTTTGGATGAAGCAACTTCGGCTTTGGATACTGAATCGGAGCGTTTGGTGCAGGATGCTTTGGATAAGCTGATGCAGAACCGTACTTCGGTTGTTATTGCTCACCGCTTATCTACAGTTAAAAATGCCGATTTAATTTGTGTTTTCCACGAAGGTGAAATTGTTGAAAGAGGACAGCACGATGAGTTGATTCAAAAAGGTGGCGCTTATAAAAAATTGTATGACATGCAGCTACTGTAGGTGTTTTTTAGATGATATAGTAAGAAAGATGAATCAATTAATTGGTTTATCTTTTTTTTGTCACTTTTTTTTTATTAATTACGTAGTAAATAGATGATAGTGTACACTAAGTTTTTTTAAATTTAAAAGTCATGTCGAAAACTATTAGATCAATTCATCCACAGAAAGAAAAGAAGAAAAGATTTCATCCGGAAAAATCTAAAAATGAAATTCCAAATTATAAATTGAGAGATGGAATTGTGGAGATGGATGCAAATGAAAAGTATTATTTAAAGGATAGTTTATAAAAACAAGAAAAAAGCGATCATAAATGGTCGCTTTTTTTTATATAAAAAAACCTTCCTGTTTATTTAGGAAGGTTTTTGCACGGGTGGAGAGACTCGAACTCCCGACACCTGGTTTTGGAGACCAGTGCTCTGCCAACTGAGCTACACCCGTCTGTAATTAGTCTTTTCAAACTTGTTCCGCCGAAAAGCCTGCGACAAAAGTAGAATTTTTTTTTTGATGTGCAAGTCCTTTTTTTTGTCTTGATTTTATTTCATGAAATTTAATTTTCGTCAGATTTTGCAGGGGTTTCAGAATGAGCGGATTGCTGTTGTGTCGGAGTTTTTTATTGAGTGAAAATTATTTTATAATATTCATTAAAATGTGGTACATTAATAGTTGAAGTTATCATACGAAAATTTAGCTATTATGAAGAACATAAAAAAAGAATACTCAAATGGAGTTGTTACAGTAGTGTACGAACCAGATTTATGTATTCACTCTGAAGTTTGCTTTAAAGGCTTACCTGATGTGTTTCAGCCTGGAACACAACCTTGGGTTAAAGCGGAAGGAGCTACCACTGAAGAGATCATTAGACAAGTGCAAAAATGCCCATCAAGAGCATTGTCTTTTTATATGAATGGTCCTGTAGATGATAGTGAGAAGGGCCCAGCAAAAGCGATCGAGACTGGACATAAAGTAGAAGTTTTTAAAGATGGTCCCATTATGATGGAAGGCCCAATAACTCTTATCGGTTCTGATGGTCGCAGGGAAGTTGTTGAAAATTCATGTTATTTTTGTCGGTGTGGTGCCTCTAAAAACAAACCATTTTGCGATGGTTCCCACAAAGACATTGGATTTAAAGAATAAAAAAAGAGCACCATTGGTGCTCTTTAAGTGTTATTAAAAATTAACGGTAGTTGTAGTTCTGCTTATGGAGTATACTGCGAAAAAGCCAACTGCGTTATTCGAAATATTTGTTATGATATTCCCTGGAGTGCCTGAAAACATGGATTGACCTTCATCCATTTCCTGTAACTGGCTTACAAAATCATAATAATCCTTTGTTATCGCGTAGGTTTCTAAAGTTATTTTATCGAGATTGTTAAGTCTTTCATCAGGTTTCGATTGATTAAACTCTCCTACATCTACTCCTTTGGTTAGTACTCCATTAAAATAGGTATCTTTTTGAACCAAGAGTTCAGTGATCGTATCATGAACCAATACATCATTAATCTGACTTGCAAATCCGTAATAATCCTCAGTCTCAATATTGTCTTTCATGTAAAGAGATAGCAACCAAAATTCACCTTTATCCTCCTCGTCACCACGTGTTTCATGATCTGGATCGAAATGTAGCTTTACCGAATCAACAGCATAAGGCGGCTTCATTGTAGAACTCGCTAAATAGTCTTCAATGGTCCCATCTTTATCGATATCAACATTACCAATCGACAAGGAATAAGTTTTCCCCTCTTGCCCAGCAAACTCAACATTACTTTCGTAATAACCTGGTTCCCTTTCGGTATATTCATAAATGTTGCTGCCATCATTTACGGTTATGGTCGCATTGCTGACTGCAATAGCTTCTTCGGAATAAAACACATCGCTCGATTCTTTCAATTTTACAAAGTGTTTCTTTAAATCTGACGTAACTTTCGCTTCAACAGACAAGCGTGTTTCTCCATCATCTAACTTCACATCTATTTCTTCAGTACAGGCTGCTACAGATATTAAAATGCTTATATATAATATGTATTTCATTGTATTAATAATTAGAATTTAAAGTTATAGGTTACTGAAGGAACAAAGGTAAACAGATAGGTTTTCTCGGCTTTCATTACATTAGGATTATCTTCATCTTGTACAAAACTTATATACCATGGATTTTTTCGTCCGTAAGCATTGTATAAAGAAAAATTCCATTCACCTTCCCATTTTTGATTGGGTTTCTTTTTCCCTTTTACGGTTAAAGCTAAATCCAAACGATGGTTATCTGGCAATCTATAAGAGTTTCTTTCTGAATAGACTTTAATAAATGCTCCTTGATATTCCGTTCTTCCCACAGGATAAGTTACTGGTGCCCCTGTTGAGTATTTAAAGTTAGCTGAAATGGTTGTTCGTTTCGTTAATTGATAGCTTAAGATAGCTTTAAAGTCGTGAGGAACATCGTAAGGAGAACGATACGAGTTTCCATTGTTGATTCCTTTTATTGTTCTTTTTGTTCGAGACCAGGTATAACCAAACCATCCTTGTAGGCGGTTAAAATTCAAGTTTGTCATGAATTCAAACCCATAAGCTTTAGCAGATCCAAATCTCAATTCAGCTTCCAGCTCCTTATTTAGCAATAAATCAGCAAAATCCTTAAAATCGATAGTGTTTTGCAATTTTTTATAATAGCCTTCCAAAGACATTTCAATGATATTATCGCTAAAGTTCCGGAAATAGCCTAGAGCAAACTGATCTGATTTTTGTGGTTTCACATTAGGAGAGGATGGAAACCAAACATCCAAAGGCATACCTCCTGTTGAATTTTGTGTGAGTTGCATGTATTGAGCTGTTCTTGTATAACTAGCTTTCACAGATGAAACCGGACTCAGCGTATATTTTAAGCCAAGTCGAGGTTCAAAATTTGTATAGGTATTAAAAACATCCCCTTTTTTATAAGTTGTTGAACCATCAATATTATAATTATCATCGATATTATATACGGTTCCTTCACCAACATTATTGAACATTGAAAAACGCAGGCCGTATTTAAGCGTTAAACGATCACCAATCTTTTGCTCGTTAGAAGCGTATAGTCCAGATTCTAAAGCATTAGATTCGTTAACTTTATAATCAGTAAAAAGAGATTGCTCTCCCAATCCATACGCATGTCCTGGTTCAAATTGATGGTAGGTTACGATTCCCCCAAATTTTATCGTATTGTTCAAATTTAAAAAGTAATTGAAATCTAGTTTGGTTGAATAATCTTCTAGGTTCGATTCCCATTTAAAAGCATCTGTACCCAATTTGTTTGAGAGTTCATAATAGTACTTACTATACAGTAGTGTGGTATTTAAGAACAGCTTATTTGAAAATAAGTGATTCCATCGTATGGTTGCTGTCTGGTTACCAAAATTCAGTCCATTGTCCTTGCTTTCAAACTTATCCTTTCCCGTATAGCTTGATATAAAAAGTCTGTTTTTGTCATTAAAGCGGTGATTGATTTTTGCATTTACATCATAGAAATAAACCGTATTGTCATTAACATCTTCATTTGATGAAAGTTTTAAGAACAGGTCTGCATAGCTTCTTCTTCCTGATAAAAGAAAGGAGGTTTTCTCATTTTTTCCAATAGGACCTTCTAGCGTTAAGCGAGACGAAACGGTACCAATACCACCATTCCCAGAGAACTTCTTAGTATTTCCATTTTTCATGCGGATATCTAACAAAGAAGACAACCTTCCCCCAACACTAGCAGGAATGTCACCTTTATAGAGTTTTAGATCGCTCAAAGCATCTCCATTAAAAATTGAAAAGAAACCTAAAAGGTGAGCCGCATTATATACAGGGGCTTCATCTAACAGCAATAAATTCTGGTCTGGGTTTCCACCACGCACGCTAAAACCTGTTGAACCTTCAGAGGCAGGTTTAACTCCTGGTAGCATTTGAACGGTTTTAATTAAATCGATTTCTCCCATTAAGGCAGGAAGTCTTTTTATGGTAGAAATGGGTAGCTTTATTACACTCATCTCAGCTCGCTCTACATTTTGGCTTCCTCCATCGGCTCTTACAATTACTTCTTTTATTTGTAAGTTATCTGGTCCTAATTCAATGTTTGTATTTTGATCTTCAGTTATTTCAGCGACTTTAGTTTGGGTTTTTGTTCCCATAAATGAATAACTCACGGTATAATAACCCGATGGAATGCTTAAAGAGTAAAACCCATATGAATTAGCAACGGTGCCTTGTTTCAATTCAGTAATATAGCAAGAGGCACCAATTAAGTCTTCTCCTGTTTTTTTATCACGAATATATCCACTTATGGTGACTGTTTTTTTTGGAATAAGCTTAAAAGAGATCTGTTTTCCAATTATCCTGTATTTTACTTGTAACTGAAGAGAAATTTTGTCTAACAGCAGATCCAGTGCATATTCTTTTTTACCAAGATGAATCAATTTTTGACTTAATTCACTATCTGTTGGGTACGTGTAATTGTATCCGGATTGTGACTTAATCAGATTCATTAATTCATTAAACGTGTAGGAGCTATTTTCTGTTTTTATAATGCTGCTTATTCTATTTTGCGACAATAGAGTTGTATTCCCAAGCAGCATAAACATGCAACTAAGGGTAAGAATGATGTGCTTCATTTGATAATTTACTTTAGTAGAATGATGTTTCCTTTTTGTTCAAACTCGAGATTAAGCGTGAAGCAAATAGATTCGATTATGCTTTTGATATTCTGATTCTCAAATACAGCTGTAAGCGAAAGTTGAGATTTGTTTTCACTTTGAATCTGAATTGGAGTATTGAAAAGCTCACTTAAATCTTTACAAATAATTTCTAATTTCTCATTTTGATATTCTAATAGTTTTACCGAAAAATCAATTTTTTCAGACTCCGTATCTCCTTTTAGAACTGCTTTTTGATTGTTTACAAATAGCGCCAAATCGCCTTTTTGTAATCTAATTTTATTCTTTGGATTTCCTAGTTGCATAAATTCTACAATTCCGGTTCGAACCTTTATCATCGTTCTGTCGGCTTCTTCTATTATTCGGAAAGAGGTGCCAACAACTTTGGTTTGGGTTTGTCCGGATAAAATAACAAAAGGTTTTTCCTCGTTTTTAGTCACATTAAAAAAAGCCTCTCCCTTTAGTTTTACTAGTCTTTCATTATCCGCAAATTCATTAGGATATTCAATCGAAGAACCTATTGCAAGAAGAATGGATGTTCCATCGGGAAGTATCATGGTTTTCTCTGTTTGCTCTGTATTCAGAACAATTCTGTTTGAATTTCCAGGAGTAATAAAAAAATACCCGAATAAACTTGTTGTTACGAGAGCTGCTATAAAAGCTGCATATCGAAGGGTTTTTCTTATGTATTGTGATTTTTTGTTAGATTTTTTCGCCAATAGACTTTGAAATCCTTCTGTCGAATCGAAATTGATTTTCGCAGGCTTGAGTTCTTTCGCTTCCCAATAAACCTTTAGTTCGTTCAGATACTTTCGATTATTAGGCTCATTTTTTAGCCATTGTTCCAGCTTTTGTTTTGTTTCTTCGTCACATTTTCCATTTAAATAGTCGGTTAATACTTCGGTGTTTACCTTCATTGTGCATAATATTATTGGTGTTCGAAACAAAAAAATGCAATTTTTAGTTCTTGGAGTTATCACAAAATATAAAACGTTTTGTTTGGACTCTACAGGTAAGACGAGGATTATTATTTTACCCCTAGTTGGAAAGTGGTTTTTTTTTATTTTTTTTCGAGAAAGAAAAAACAGATCAGTAAATCAGATTTACTTAATTGAGTTCTTAATTTCTTAATCGCTGAATTCATGTGACTTTCAATAGTCTTTTTCGAAATATCCAATTCATCTGATATTTCATCATATGATAATTGAAAATCTCTACGAAGTAAGAAAACCTCTTTGCATTTAGGAGGAAGAGAATTAACTGCTCTTCCAATCTTTTGGTTCAGTGCCTCCAGATTTTTTTCCCGATTTAATTCGTAAGGGGAGTCAATGGGATCTTCAATTTCTTCAATTGGAATAATAGACTGTTTGTAACTTTTTTTCATCTGGTCTAAGCAGGAGTTCTTAACGGCTCTATATAAATAAGACGATATGGAAGTGGTAATATCAGGTGATTTGTCCCAAATTTTCAGAAAAATATCTTGTACGAGATCTTGACATAAATCTTGGTCAGGTATAAAGGAGTATGCAAAATTACACAGGGGAGAATAAAACTCTTTGAATGTTATTTCAAAATCAATATTCGTTTTGGTTTTAGAAAGTACAAGCATGATATCTCCGATTTATAAATCAAAAATAGAAAAATAATCTTGAATTAAAGATTAATGTTGTTTAGTTAATGCATATCCAAGGATGGAATGACTAGGGAAGGGAAAAAAGAAAACCCTCTGCATTAGCAGAGGGTTGTTGTTTTTATTTGTTGGCTTTAACTTCTTTGTATTTTAATATTTGAGTTCGCAATGCTTCAGAAACCAAGTCGGCAGCTTCTTCAAACGAAGTACTTTTCTTTTTTGCAAAAAGCTCACTTCCAGGAACTTTAATTTTTACTTCAACAACTTTATTATCTTTTGTACTTGATTTGTCTAAATTTAATATTACATCGTAACCAGTAATTGTACTCTCCAGTTTTTCCAGTTTTTTAAATTTTTGGTTAATAAAAGCTTCTAATTTACTGTCTGCCTTAAACCCTATGGATTGCATCTTCATGTTCATCACAATTCCTCCTATATTTTGTATGCAAATTACTGCATAAGTTAATATTCTGATAAATAAAAACCGGTTATTCTTATTCGCGCGTTATTGACTTGCAAAGCCATAAATGATTAATCTTTCTAGATTGAAAATACGCAAAAAATCTAAGGAAAAGAAATGGGAAGGTTGAATTTAAATGTCTTTAACAGTTTTTATTTTCCAATGGCTTAAGGATAAGACGTATAATTTTTATTGAAAATTGAACTTTTAGAAATCTATTGTTTTAGTTTATCTCGTGTAGTTAAACTTTTAATAAAAAAGGCGAAAAACAGTTTTGTTTTCCGCCTTTTGAAATTAACTAATCTAACTAACCTATAATAGAAAAACTAATTTGTTGGACTTCCTGTGAATTCCCTCCAACATAAATGTAATATTCTCCTGATTCTATTAAGAATTCTCCTTCCGGAGAGTAGTATCCAAAATCTTTAGCTTTTAATGTGAATGAAATATTTTTGCTTTCACCTGATTGTAAATTGACTTTTTTGAATCGTTTTAGTTCTTTTACCGGACGGGCATATTTGGCTTTCGGATCTTGAATGTATAGCTGAATAATTTCTTCTCCTTCGTACTTTCCCGAATTTGTGAGAGAAAGATTTACTTCTATTGATTCATTTTTGGTGATAGTTGTTTTGCTGCATGTAAGTTCCCCATATTCAAAGTCAGTGTAGCTTAAACCATAACCGAAAGGATATAAAGGTGTGTTTGGAGAATCCGTATAGTGAGACCAAAACACATTACCTCCGGCACTAGGTCTTCCAGTGTTCATGTGATTGTAATATATAGGACACTGACCCACATTTCGTGGGAACGATATGGTTAATTTACCAGATGGATTGTAATCTCCGAAAAGAACATCGGCTATTGCATTACCTGCCTCTGATCCTGCAAACCAGGTTTCCAAAATGGCATCAGCATCTTTTGCCAATTCAGGAATTGCTAATGGTCTGCCATTCATCAACACAACAATAATGTTCTTATTTACTTTTTTGATTGCATTGAACAGGTCCAACTGTAGACCTTTAAGGCGAATGTCAGTTTGACTTCTTGCCTCGCCAGATTGCCAGCAGTCTTCTCCAATTGCCATAATTACTACTTCTGATTTCTGCGCAGCTTTTATTGCATCAGAAAACCCTGACTTGTCATTTTCTTCGTAGCTGAGTTTCGTTCTAAAACCACGATCTCCAAGCGTTAAGTTGCAACCTTTGCTGTAATTAATAATTGTTTTTGGAGATACCGTTGCTTGAATACCTTCCAGTAAAGAAACTGCTGAGTTTTTTACAGCTTTGGCTCTCCAACTTCCCAAAGGAATATCTTTATCGGCAGCCAAAGGTCCAATTACTGCAATTGACTTGATTTGTTTGGACAGAGGAAGTAATTGCTTCTCATTTTTTAAAAGTACCATTGATCGTTTGGCGACTGTTCTGGATGCATCTCTGTTTTCCTTACTATATATCAGTTCTTTCTCACGTTCCTTATTTGAATATTTATAAGGATCTTCAAAAAGACCAAGCTTGTATTTGATTTTTAGAATTCGGAGAACAGCATCATCAATCAATTTCTCATCAACGTTCCCTTCTTCTGCCAGTTCAGCTAAATGGTTGATATAAGCATTGGATTCCATATCCATATCCGAGCCAGCTTTAATTGCAAGTAGAGCTGCTTCTTTTAGATCCTCAGCTGCACCATGAGTGGATATTTCAACAATACTAGCCCAGTCGGAAACAACAAATCCTTCAAAGTTCCATTGTCCTTTTAATAGTTCACGTTGTAAATACGGATTTGCAGTAGAGGGAGTTCCATTGATGATATTAAATGAGTTCATAAATGTACTAACGCCTGCTTCTGCAACTGCTTTAAAAGGTGGCAAAACGATATTGTGTAGTGTGTATGTTCCAATGTCAACTGTATTATAGTCTCTTCCAGATTCTGAAAAAGCATAGCCGGCAAAGTGTTTGGCACAAGCGGCAATGGTGTTGTTTTCAGATAAATTTTCACCTTGGAATCCTTTTACTCGAGCTACAGATAAAACACTTGCCAAATAAGGATCTTCGCCACAGCCTTCCATTACTCTTCCCCATCGGGCATCTCTACCCACATCCATCATTGGCGCAAATGTCCATTGTAATCCGGCAGCCGAAGCTTCTTTGGCGGCTACTTGTGCCGATAATTTCACGATCTCTGGATCCCAGGATGAGGCATCACCCAATGGAATTGGGAACATGGTTTTGTATCCGTGAATAACATCGTAGCCAAAAATCATTGGTATGCCTAAACGGCTGTTCTCAACCGCTAGTTTTTGAGCCTCACGAGTTGCATCTGCACCTGTTACATTTAGCATAGAGCCAACTTTTCCTTGTTTAATTTCCTCCAACTGGTCTTGTGAATCATTATTTTTAGGAGCAGGACCAGTCATTTCCCATCTGCTTGTACGCTGATTTAATTGACCGATTTTTTCCTCCAAAGTCATTTTCGAGAGGAGATCTTCAACAAAGACATCTTCTTTCGAAGTCGTATTTTCTTTTTGATTACATGACGAAAGCAGGAGTAGAGAGAGTATTATGAGGTTCATTTTTGTTATCATTCTTACATCAATTTATGTGTTGTGTTTTATCTATTTCACTTCAATTAAGAGTGTTTCTTTTATTTCTTTTGAGGATACACCTATCAGTAGTTTAAATTGTCCTTCTTCAAGTTTCCAATCCATAATTGAATCATCAAAAAAAGCGAGATCTTTTGCTGGTATTTGCAGGCTGACTGTTGTTTCTTCACCAGCATTCAAGAGTACCTTTTTGAATGCTTTTAGTTCTTTAAAAGGTCTTAAAACAGATGATTGAACATCGTTTACATATATTTGTATTACTTCAGCCCCTTTTTCTTTTCCGGTGTTTTCTATTTCACAAGAGACTGTTATGATGTCATCTTTTTTATAGGAAGTTTTATCTGATTCTGCTTTTGAAATCATGAAAGATGTATAGGATAAACCATATCCAAAGGCATACAATGGCTTGATGTTTTTTGTATCGTGCCAGCGGTAACCCACTAATATATCTTCTTTATATTCTTGATTGGTACCATCGCCAGGGTAGGAGAGTTCATCGAAAGAATGAGCCGCATTGTCCTCTAATTTCACAGGAAATGAAAATGGTAATTTCCCCGAAGGATTTACATCTCCCGAAAGAATATCCGCTATGGCACGTCCGGCTTCACTACCTAAATACCAGGTTTGCACAATTCCTTTAACTTGATCCACCCATGGTATTTCAACAGCATTTCCGCTTACCAGTATCACTGCCGTATTTTTGTTGATTTTCACTATTTCGGATATCAAATCATCCTGACCAAATGGCAATGAAAAATGTTTACGGTCATCTCCCTCGCAATCTTGGTGATGGTTTTTATTCAAGCCACCTAGAAAAAGAACGATATCTGCTTTTGAGGCTATTTCCAGTGCTGCGTTTTTTAAAGAATCAGCATTCAATTTTGAATCGATAACTCTACCATAGGCTGATGGCCCTGAAGAATATCCCATTGCGTGAATAATTTTCGCATTTTTGAATCGTTTCTGAATCCCTTCTAATGGAGAAATTTCATGAATAGTTTTTAATTCAGAAGATCCGCCACCTTTAGTCATCATTTTAGTAGCATTTTCTCCAATTACTGCTATGGTTTGTACTTTTTCAGGATCAATCGGGAAGAATTTATTTTTATTTTTAAGCAAAACGATACCTTCCTGCGCGATTTTACGAGCCACATCGAAATGTTCCTGACTATTCATGCTTCCTAAAGGACGGGAAGTGTCCATATTTGTTCTGAACATCAGACGTAGAATTCGCTCTACTTTCTCATCAATAACAGATTCCTCAATTTCGCCCGATTGAATCATTTTAAGCAATGGATTCGCCATAAAATAGTTGTCGTAGGCATTTTTTAATGAGCTGGTCAATCCATCAGTTCCTGTTCCCATTTCGATATCCAATCCATTTAAAGCAGCTTCTTTTGTATCGTGAGTTGCTCCCCAATCGGTAACCAGAACACCATCAAATTTCCAATCTCCTTTTAGGATTTTATTCACCAAGAAATCGTTATGACAGCAATATTGACCTCTTACCTGATTGTAGGCACCCATAATTGACCATACTTTTCCTTCCTGAACTGCAGCCTTAAATGCAGGTAGGTAAATTTCGTGTAAAGCTCTATCACTCAATTCAACATTGATGTGATCACGCCAGTGTTCCTGATTGTTAAGCACGTAATGTTTCACACAAGCAGCAACTCCATTTTCTTGCACTCCATGGATGTACGGAACAACCATTTTTGATGCCAAGTAAGGATCTTCTCCCATGTATTCAAAATTTCTTCCGTTAAGGGGAGTTCTATAAATGTTAACTCCAGGCCCTAACAAAATATCTTTCTTGCGATATCGGGCTTCTTCTCCAATTGCTTTGCCGTATTTGTAGGACAATTTTGGGTTAAAAGTTGCCGCCAAACAGGTTAATGCAGGAAAGGCTGTACAAGAATCATTAGTCCAACCGGCATGTTCCCAATTATCCCAAGCAATTTCTGCACGCACACCATGTGGGCCATCCGACATCCAAATTTCAGGAATGCCCAAACGAGCAACGCCTTTTGAACTAAACTTTGATTGTGCGTGACACATATCAAGTTTTTCTTTTAGAGTTAACTGCTTTATAATTTCTTCAATTTTATTATCCATCGAATTGTTTTGGGCTAAAAGTTGATTGGTACTTACCAGTGTCAACAGAAATATCACAAATAATAATTTCTTCATGTAATGAGAGTTATGGTTTTGAGTTTTTATGGTTGTCTGAGCTGATTAATAAATAATTGTTTGAATGGCTCTTGCTGGAATATTAATACTGACAGCTTGATTAGCTCCAACATAAAGTTGGTAATTTATTGATTGTTCAGATCTATTCATAACGACAGTAGCAATTTTCCCATCTTCATTTATAAAGGATGTACTTTCTAAAAAGCTAACGCTTGAAACTGTACTTACTCGTTTAGCTCCCGGGCGAATGTATTTTGAGAAATGTCCCAGATAGTAATACGATGGAGTATAGATTAAACTGTCTGTTCTTGTATCGGCATGAATGGGAGAGAAGCATAAGTTACCTACGTGGTTGGGACCTCCGGTTTCATCCAAAAGGATGTTCCAATCTGTCCAGCCAACGGTTCCTCTGTTAAAATCATTAATCATGGAGTGACCATATCTCTCAGCATTTGGCCAGTATTGATACTTTGCAGGATCAAAAGCTTCATTACAGCCTTCAGTAAAGAGTAATTTTTTATCGGGATAGGCCTCTTGTATTTTTTGTAAGTTGTCGAACATTGGCTCGCCACCTCTCCAGGTTTCATACCAATGAAAACCAGTTCCCCACGCATATTTAGCAGCATCAGGATCATCAAAAATGGTGTTGGCTCTATGGGTAATTAAGTCTCTGTTGTGATCCCAAACTACAATATTTTTATCTCCAAGTCCTTCCTGTTTTAATATTGGGCCTAAGTGGTTTTTTAGGAAATCTCTTTCTTCCTCAGCAGTGTAAATGCAAGATTCCCAGCGTTGAATTGCCATGGGTTCATTCTGGATTGTTACTCCCCATACCGGAATGCCTTCCTTCTCGTATGCTTTTATGAATTTAGCGTAGTATCTGGCCCATGCATCGTAATATTCAGGAAGCAATTTACCACCTTGAAGCATGTTTTTATTGTCTTTCATGAATGCTGGTGGGCTCCAAGGACTGGCATAAAACAGCATGGATCCTCCGGCTTTTTTAATTGCCCGCTTTATCATTGGTAAGCGGTATTGTCTGTCATGATCAATTGAGAAGGTTTTTAATTCTTTATCTCCTTCTTTGATATATGTGAAGCTGCCACTACTAAAGTCACAGCTGTGAATAGACGTGCGGATTAAGGTATAGTTAATACCTTCTTTGCCATAATAGGCTGTAATGAATTCTTCTTGTTTTTCTTTGGTAAGTTTTGCAAATACTTTTGCGGATGCATCGGTAATAGCCCCACCTATTCCGATAAGTGTTTGAAATGTGTTGTTTGGGTTTACAAAAATTGAGTTTTCTGTTTCCAAAGCTTGTTTGGTTTTAATAAACTCAACTTGATTTGTTTGGCTTAATCTAAGATCTGTATCCTTGGCCGTGGTAATTACAGTTGCGGTTTTTCCTTCAGCAATAAACTCTTTAGTAGAGTTTGTTGTCTTGTTCTTATTTGGTTGCGAGCATGCAATAAAGGCAATTGCTATAAGTGGGATAAATCTTTTCATAGTCTTATTTTTCTAAATATTAATGAATCTCGAAAAGACTACCCTAGTTAGGGTAGCCTTTTTTATGATTCAAATTTGATATAATATTATATTAATATCCAGGGTTTTGATCTGTTTGCTCAATTGTAGTATTTGCGATAATCTCATTTTGTGGAATAGGAAACAACTCATGTTTGTTTGCTGAGTATCCTAAACTACCCAATTCTTGTACTGCAAGATTCCAACGAACTAAATCCCAATATCTGCTTCCTTCAAATGCCAATTCCAATTGTCTTTCAGTTACAATTGCCTGAAAGATATCATCAGAAGCTTGAATGTCAGCTAAATTAGCTCGATCTCGAACTTTATTTAATTCGATTAATGCTAGTCCATCTTGGGTTGAAAAATGGTAAGCTTCAGCTGCCATTAATAATACATCAGCATAGCGCATTAAACGCCAGTTGATTGTGTAGTTCAATTCAGGAACACTACCAGCAGTTTCAACTGCTTTTGTTGCATATTTTAATCGCAAGAATCCTTCGTAATCATGAGCTTCTTCTACATTAATAATACCGCCAGTTGCAATGAAATCAGCAGCTGACATAAGCGTTGCATTACCACGTTCTGTATCTCCGGCATCTATAAAAGCTTGACCAATTTTAGCTGATGGAGCGTTGAAACCCCATCCGTTTACAATATTTAGAGAAGAACCTGAAACGTTAAAGATGTCACTTCTAGGACCTTGAAGCTGAGCTTCGATATTATTTTCATTACCACCGCTCCAAGGGAAATTACCCCAATCGTATAACTCTTGTGAAGTATAAGACATTTCGAAAAGGGACTCTTGCCCAAATTCAGTCCCTTGTGTCCACACATCTGCAAAATTTGGTTCTAAATCATACTCAGAACTGCTAATTACTGCAGCAAGTTGAATTGCTGCTTCCCCATATTTTTTCTGGTAAAGAAGAGCTTTTCCATAGTAAGCTTGAGCTGTTCCTTTTGAAAAACGATATTTATCAGCAATACTATACTCACTTTTTAATGGAAGATCAACAATTGCTTCAGAGAAGTCTTTCTCTATTTGAGCATAAACTTCGGCTGCCTCAGATCTTGGAAGATGGTATTCTGAAGGATCTGCTGGATTAGTAGTCATTAATGGAACTCCTCCAAAAAGGGTAACCAATTCAAGATAATTATAAGCTCTTAAAGCTTTTGCCTCAGCAATTAACGCCTTATAACCATCAGTACTTGGTTCTACCAAATTAATAACTGTATTAGCAGAACTAATTGCTTTGTAAAAGTTAGTCCAGATGCCTTCCAATTTTGCATTAGTTGTTTGAATCTCAAAGTCATCTATGTACTGATAGTCAGCCTGATCACCTTCAGTAGAGCCAGCTAAGCAATCATCAGCTGGTAGGTTTTTGATAAAATAGACACTTGCCCATTTACCACTTGAATAATTTTCTTGCATGTTATTGTAGACTCCTACAACAACAGTTTTTACTTCAGCTTCAGTTGTTAAATAGGTATCACTTGATAATTTACCCTTAGGTTCAACATCAAGAAAGCTATCTTCGTTACACGAAGCACTAGAAAAAGCCACTGCTATCCCCAATATGAATTTATAATATTTTGAATATTTCATTTGTTACAATTTTAGAATTAAAAATTAACAGATACACCAAAAATTACTTTGCCAGCAATTGGATAAACTCCACGATCAACACCTTGTCTCGTATTATTAGTACTACCCGCTTCTGGATCTAAGCCTTCGTAATCCGTAAAAGTGAAAAAGTCATCCAAAGAAACAAATACTCTAGCGCGATCGATACCTGCTTTTTGAACCAATGTTTTTGGTAAGGTATACCCCAACTGAATTTGCTTAATTCTTATGTATGAACCATCTGAAACCATTAAATCGCTACGGTAAACATAGTCGCTTGAATTATTTGCTGCAGGACGACTAGCACTTGTGTTGGTAGGAGTCCAACGATCTTCAAACATAAATTTCGGTTTGTTTGAGAATTGTCTATCGGAACGGAACCAACCCATAAATACATCATTTCCTTCAGAACCTTGCACGAACAAGTTAAAATCAAAACCTTTGTATTGAGCATTAAAAGTTGCACCGTATAAGAAGTCTGCATGAGGATCTCCTATATAGGTTTGATCAGCATCGGTAATTTCGCCATCTTCATTTACATCAACAACATTAACCTCACCGGTAGTATCATCGATACCAGCTGTTTTATAACCTTTGAAATACCAAATCGGAAGACCTTCTTCAAACCATGTTAAATCATATCCACGTAAGTTATCACCTTTTACTGGAGAATCTACATCAAGCCTTGTTACTTCATTATCAAGAGTTGATAAATTTAAATTAACACTGTATTTAAATTTGTTGTCTCTATTGTTATAACCCAATTCAAAGTCAAAACCTTTGTTTGTTACATCTCCAACATTCTGTATTGGAAAATCATTTCCTGCTGATAAAGGACCAGAACCTGTTGTCAATAGATCTTTAGTCTTTTTGTTGTAATAATCCATTGAGAAAGAAATTTTTCCATTTAAAGCTCTCAGATCAAAACCAAGGTCTAATTGTTCTGTTGTTTCCCATTTTAGATCAGGATTAACTAATTTGTCAATTTCTGCACCTGCTTGATAAACATCATCAGCACCTGGGTACTGAAGTCCAAATACATAAAATTCTGTACCTTCGTTACCCGGGATGTTAGAACGACTTCCATTTTCTCCCCAACTACCTCTTAGTTTCAAATAATCAATACCTTTAAAATCGAAAAAATCTTCTTCAGAAATAGTCCAACCTGCAGAAACGGCAGAGAAGACAGCGGCTTGATTGTCTACAGGAAATACGTCAGTTGCATCACGTCTAAGTGAAACTTCCAGCATGTATCTGTTTAGGTAATTGTAAGATAATCGACCAAAGAAAGATGTCATTGTATGATTTACATAACCACCACCAGTTTTGTCAAATTCGTCACTTGTAGTGTACCCTTGATATGCATATTGGTCACCTTCTTTAATGAGCGGAGCTGAATGCATTGAGTAATCAGGAGCTTGATACTCTTCTGCAGAATAACCAGCTAAAAGGGTAAGGTCATGATCTCCAAATTTAGTATTGTAAGAAGCAAAATTCTCCCACAACCAAGTGTACCATTTGTTGATGTTATCATCTACGTAAGTTTGAGAATTTTGACTTTCAGCAGAAAAATAGTATGTAGGAGCCCAAGAGTGATCGATCTGATAAGTTAAATCAATACCAACTCTAGATGTAAAAGTTAATCCTTTAATAGGTTTAATTGTAGCGTAAACATTTCCAAGGATTTTATCCTGTACAATATCATTATTGTATGTGTCAAGTAATGCTAACGGATTAGCTGTTTCGCCTGTAATATACTCAGGAAGACCGTAATATTTACCATCTTCGTTTTGAAGGATTGTACGTCCTTCATCTAATAAACTTTGAACATTTGATGGAGTTCCATCATATGTGGTTGGGGTTAAAGGATCCATAAGTAGAGCAGAGTTAACAGCACCACGATATACATCATCTTCGCCAATATATTTTTGCTTAGAGTGAGAAAAACTTAAATTATCACCAACCTCTAACCAATCGTTAAGTTGACTCTTAACATTAGCACGAGCCGTAAAACGTTCGTATTTTGCTTTGTCTCCGCCAACAATACCATCTTGACCATAGTAGGATCCAGAGATTGAATAAGTTGTTTTATCACTTCCTCCAGAAAAACTTATATGATGTTTTTGCATTGGAGCAACTTCAAATATTTCATCTAACCAATCGGTATCAGTACCATTTTGAGTAACGGTTCCCGCACCAGATTCTTGCATCCACTGCTGATATTCGCTAGCGTTCATTACTTCCAGATCGCTTCGTGATGATTGGAATCCGTATTGAAAATCATAAGAGATTTTTGATTCCCCGGCTTTTCCACCTTTAGTTGTGATTAAGATAACACCATTAGCACCTTCAGTACCATAAATAGCGGCAGAAGCAGCATCTTTAAGGACTTCCATTGATTGAATATCACCTGGATCGATATTGTTAATATCACCAGTTTTCATTCCATCAACAATAAACAATGGATTCGAATTACCATTTGAGTTGACACCACGAATTCTAATTTTTGTTCCTGCACCTGGAGAACCGGAAGTAGACAATACAGATACTCCGGCTGTTTTTCCTTGAATTGCCTGATCAGCTCTTGATACAGGAACATTTTGGATGTCTTCAGATTTTATACTTGAGATAGAACCTGTTACCAGACTTTTCTTCTGTACACCATATCCAACAACCACAACTTCATCCATGCCTATTGCATCTTCAAGCATAACAATATTAATTGTTGTTTGATCAGCAACTAGAATTTCTTGAGTTGTGTATCCGATAAAACTATAAACGATAACGTTTTCGGAACTGGCAAGAATCGAATAATTTCCATCGATATCGGAAACTGTTCCAACAGTTGTTCCTTTTAAAGAGATATTTACACCAGGTATTCCAAATCCTGTGGGATCGGTTATTTTACCTGTGATTTCCGCATTTGGATTTTGACCAAATATGATGGCTACATTGCAAAATACCATCAGTAGTAACATGGATGACTTCAAAAGCCATCTACTGCTGTTTTGCTTCCCTGTTTTTAGGCTATGTGTGGGAGCATTAAAATTTTCAGATTTTTTCATAAAATTAAATTGATTCATTAGCGTATTATGGTTACAATTTATTTTCCAAAAGGAGAGGACCAACACATCCTAATGGGTTTTGGTATAAACTTTTTTAATCTTTGTTTTTTTTCATATGTGCTTTTTAGACTTTAAATTTATGTGTAGTTATTGAAAAACAGATTTACATCGTTTTCGATATTCACAAAGAGAAAATAAGAGTATCGTCTTTTGTGAATAGTTATTTTGTTATTGTTTATCAGTGAATTAGAGTTCTAATAATTCCCGTTTTTTTTTCATAAATTTGCGCCGATTCATTAGCGTATTAGTAAAATGAATTTTTTGTCGGAAGGAGAGGACCAACTAATCTTTCCGACATTTTTTATTCTTCTTTAGTACTTTTTCCATAAGCGTCGATTCCTGAGGTTAAATAAACAAATGGGGCATTCCAGTTAATGGCAATTTCATTGGTTGAATAACTACATTGCTCATCAGCATAGGATTTAGCAGGGTATGAGGATCTAATAATATCAGAACCACAATCGTTAGGGACAATTAAATTGGGACCTCCAACTAAAAAGCCAGGCACAGGTTCTTGAATAGAATCGGCAGCTGAAGGTCGATGGTGAATATTCATTGGACTCAAAGAACCAAAACCTGTCACAAAGCAATAAGCAGTTGCATTTCGGCCAAGCAAATAATCTAAACTTTCTCTTGCTGAGTTCAGGTATTTGGAGTTCTTCGTGATTTTGTATGCAAGTAATTTCAACATTCCTTGATTCGCAAATTCAGAGTTGCTTCCCCATTCATATTTGTTGATGGCAATTCGATAAGGATAATTATTTTCAACGGAAATTAGGTCATCAATATAACTTAGGAAATGTTCTTGTAATGCGATGTATTCGTCTTTTTTATTAGATGTTAGTAGTGACATTGCACCTAAAGTGTTTACCGTTTGCCAGCCTGGTGTTGTTATCGTAATGTGTGCATAGTCACTTCGTTTTTGATATTTTTTGTTTGTAGTCGTTAGATATAATTCAGCAGATGCCCAATCCCATTCGTCGCTAAGGTCTGAATCTCCATAAGCTCCTGTATTTATATCGGATGCTTGTTCGTATAAGATGTTTGGATTTTTAATAGCCCATTTCCATGCTTTTTCCGATTGAATTAAGCAAGAATCAGCTAAACCTGGTAAGCTTGAATTAAAATCACTGAAAAGACGAGAAGCATAAGCCATTGTTGCTGCAAAATCTAATGTTGCGGCTGTGCTCTTTTGCACCAAATATCTTTTGTTTGTTGCCTCGTGTGGCATCACAAAACCTTCGAAGTTTTTAGTGGTTAGTTTGTGGTAAACACCACCATCAAAAGAATCCTGCATGGTCATCATCCATCTTAAATTATACAAGGCTTCATCTAGAATATCTGGAATTGCATTATTTGATTCCGGGATGTTCAAGTTTACTTCCTTGAAATAATCTGCAAAGGAATTATAAGCAAATAGTAAGGTGTAGGTCGAGATACTACTGTTAACGATGTATTTGTTGTAATCTCCAGCATCATACCAACCTTTTGGTGATGATGCAATGCTATTTTCAGGATGATTTTTATCAGCCGCTGAAGAGTGAAAATAAACAATTGTATCAGGATGACCTTCTGGGCGAGCCCAAATTCCTCCAAACAAAGTGTCAATTTTCATTCCTGAGCGATTCAGATAGAAAGACTTCAATGAACTTTTAGCAAGCTCGTTATATGGTCTTTCTGTTATAATAATTTTATGAGAGATGATGCTGTCATTAACTACAATATAATATTCGCCCTTATCTGTTAAGTCTGAAAAGTCAATAGTTTGAACCGTATCACCTGACATTGAACAATATTGTTTCGAACCAGTAGCCTTTTCAAGTATGGTTTTACCTTTGCTGTTTTTAATTTGAAACAGATTGGCACTTGTTCGGATCATTGCTTTTTTAGGAGCACTGTTTTCATATCCAACTTGATTGGTAAGTATAAGCTGTTCGTTAGCAGGAACAGGCTCATCCAATTTTTGGGTACAAGCGAATGCCATAAACAAAGCAGAAAGCAGGTATGCGTAAATTTTATAGTTCTTGATCTTCATCTCTATGTATTGTTATCCGATTATAACTGTTACTTTTTGAGTTCCTGATTTGATAAGTGGGATAATATTCCCTTCAATTGGTTTGCCATCAATCACCATAGATTTTACACCTTTGTTTTTACCCATTGGATTTAGGATATTGATTTCATAAGTGGCATTTCTAAATTCACGGGTTACGGTATATTCTTTCCATTCCTTAGGAATACAAGGATCAATTCGTAAGCCATCGTAATCTGGTTGAATACCTAAAATGTATTGAGAGATGGCGTAGAAGTTCCACGATGCAGTTCCAGTCAGCCAGCTGTTTTTTCCTTCGCCTGGTTTAAATGCATCTTTTCCGGCTACCATTTGGCAGTATACGTAGGGTTCTACTTTGTGTAATTCACTGATTTCTTCGAGATATGCAGGACAGATTTTACGGAAATATTCCCAAGCCTGATCACCTCGACCTAAAAGTGCTTCTCCAATGATTATCCAAGGATTGTTGTGGCAGAAAACACCTCCATTTTCTTTATATCCGGCAGGATAGGTGGAGATTTCACCATATTCAATTTTATATTCGGTGAAGGCCGGATCGTTTAAGACAATTCCATAAGACGTATCCAAACGTTCCTTAACGCTATCAAGAGCCTTTTCCATTAAACCTTCTTCCCGGCCAATTTCGGCCATGGTGCACCAGCCTTGCGATTCAA
The DNA here is from genome assembly GCF_002356295.1 of Labilibaculum antarcticum. Taxonomy (NCBI): domain Bacteria; kingdom Pseudomonadati; phylum Bacteroidota; class Bacteroidia; order Marinilabiliales; family Marinifilaceae; genus Labilibaculum; species Labilibaculum antarcticum. The sequence continues at coordinate 3,512,442 of NZ_AP018042.1, forward strand.
TGAAAATTTTAGCTTCTTCGTTTTCTTCCGAACCAACTTTTTTACCGTAGTAATCATATGCTCTAAGAAACCATTCACCATCCCAGGCATGATCCTTAATTGTTTGAGTCATTGCCTCAACGTGCTTCGTGGCTTTGTTAGCTTCTTCGATGTTCCCAATTCGATCGCAAAGTTTTATGAATTCTTTTCCATACACTACGAATAATCCTGCAATCATCACCGATTCGGCAGTTCTTCCTTTTTTATTCCCTGTTGTTTGGAACGATTCGTTTGGATTTGTTGAGAAGCAGTTCAAGTTCAAACAATCATTCCAATCGGCACGACCGATTAAAGGCAATTGATGCGGCCCTAAATTGTTAACAACGTGATTGAACGATACTTTTAAGTGATGGAATAAGGATTGTGCCTTCGACTCATCATTATCGAAAGGAACCATTTCATCCAGAATACTGAAATCACCTGTTTCTTTGATGTAACAGGTTACCGATAAGATCAACCAAAGTGGATCATCATTAAAATCACCACCTAAGGCATGATTCCCCATTTTTGTTAATGGTTGGTATTGGTGATAACATCCGCCATCTTCGAATTGAGTGGCTGCAATATCTAAAATTCGTTGTCGTGCTTCGGCTGGTATCTGATGAACGAAACCAATAATATCCTGATTTGAATCACGGAATCCCATGCCTCGACCAATTCCACTTTCGAAGAAACTTGCGCTTCTCGACATGTTAAAGGTAACCATGCATTGGTATTGATTCCAGATGCTAACCATTCTGTTTAGCTCGGTTTCTTCACTTTTTAAATTGAATTTGTCAAGAAGTTTCGACCAGTATGTTTCTAAATCTGCGAAAGCAGAATTTACTTTCTCAGTAGTATCAAACTGAGCCATCATGGCTTTGGCTTTCGTCTTATTGATGACTCCTTTAGATTCCCATTTATCTTCGTCTTTGTTCTCTACATATCCTAAAATGAAAACAAATTCTTTCTCTTCGCCTGGCTGCAATTCTACTTCTATGTAATGCGATGCAACTGGTGACCATCCGTGAGCAATGCTGTTGCTGGCTTTGCCATTTTCGATTGCCTGAGGTTTGTCGAAGCCATTGTGCATACCAATAAAGCTCTCGCGATCGGTATCAAAACCATCGATATCAGAATTTACGGAAAAGAATGCGTAATGATTTCTACGTTCCTTGTATTCTGTTTTGTGATAGAGAGCAGATCCTTCTACTTCAACTTCGCCTGTTGATAGGTTGCGTTGAAAGTTGGTCATGTCATCTTCAGCATTCCATAAACACCATTCTGCAAATGAGAATAGTTTTACTTTTTTCACTTTATCTGTTTCGTTTTTAAGTTTCAAAAGGTGCACTTCTCCCATGTAGTCAAGTGGGATGAAGCACAGTAAATTTGAAGAAAGTCCATTTTTTTTACTTAAAAAACGAGTATAGCTAAGGCCATGACGGCACTCATATTGATCTAGTTCTGTTTGTGTTGGCTTAAAGCCTGGGTTCCATGTGCACTCCTCGTCTTTTATATAGTAATAACGTCCGCCCATGTCTACAGGAACGTTATTGTAACGATATCTCGTTAATCTTCGAAATTTCGCGTCTTTATAAAAAGTATATCCTCCCGCTGTGTTTGATATTAACCCAAAAAAATCTTTATTCCCAAGGTAATTAATCCATGGAAATGGAGTTTTTGGTGAGGTAATAACATACTCCTTGTTGGCATCATCAAAGAAACCGTACTTCATAATACTGATATTAAATTATTTATTCTCTTAGGTGTTGTTAGTACCTGTTATAATTATCTGTTCTAATTTTTCTCTTTTATTCTTCTGTTTGCTAGTTCCAGAGTTATTTCGTTCATCTTAGTTTGATTCAAAGGATATATTGTCATGAAAATTGCACCTAAAATGGCAATGATTGCCGGCACCCAGCTCATCAACATTGTTATACCTGGAATTGCTCCCTGAATGGCTGAATAATCTTGTCCGTTGTAGTGAAAAGCAGCTAAAACAAAACCAATTATTGCGCCAGCAACACCACCACCGAATTTGGTGGCAAATGAACCTGCCGAATAGATTAGCCCTGTAGCTCTTCTGCCATTTTTGAATTCAGAATAATCTGCAGCATCTCCAAGCATGGCAAAGAATAAGGTTGGGAATATCGCAGCGGCAAATTCGGAGACTATACCCAAAATAAAGATTGCACTGATATCGTTTGGACCACAAAATATAATGGATGCATTCACTACACCTGAAAATAGTAGTGCATAGATGAATAATTTCTTTTTTCCTAGTTTTTTACTCAGTGGAGCAGTAATCATTGCGCCGGCAATAGAAGCAAACATGAGTGCTACCATAAAAGAAGCAGCCAAAATCTGATTGTGTAAATAATGAGTAAAGTAAATTACAACGATTCCTTGTTTAATTGAATTGTAGATGCTGAATAACAATCCGATTGTTAATAGGACTACCCAAGGTTTGTTGCGGATTAAATCTTTTAAATCTCTCCGAAGATCGCTTTCCTGTTCTTTGGGTGGTTGCACTCTTTCTTTCGTAGTCCAGAAAGTGATAAACATGAAAAGGACTAAAAAGGCCGACATCACATAAATGGAATAACTATAACCGCTTTTCTGATCGATAATAACAATTTTATCTTTGTTTAGATTTTCTTCTCCTGAAACAATAAATGAATACGTTTTGTTGGCTTCCATAGAGAAACTCTTTCCTGTTGTAGGAGTATCTGAATCTGTGTGGTTATCTTCCCAAATAAAGTTCGCAATGCCATCTTTTGTTTTAATATTTACATTTTCCACATCGGAAGGAGCGGAGACAGTCACTTGAAATTTATCCGTAGATAACTCGTTTACGCTGATTGTTGGATTGATATTTCCGAAATGTGCAACTAAAAACAGCAAGGCTCCTTGCACAAGCATTCCACCTGCAAAAGCACCTACCATTCTGTACGATCCGATACTTGTTCTTTCTTTATCATCACCAGTCATAACAGCCATTAGTGCTCCGTAAGGAATATTGTTGGCCGTATAAATTAATGTGAATAGGATATAAGTGGTGTAGGCATATATGATTTTGCCCGTAGGACCTAGATTTGGAGCTGTGAAAAGTAAGGATAGAATTACACCAAGAGGAATGGCGGTAAATAATATCCAAGGTCGAAATTTGCCATACTTGGTATTTGTTCTATCTCCGGCAACTCCCATTAATACATCACTAATTCCATCCGAAAAACGTGCAACTAACATTAGTAAACCAACCGCAGCAGGATTTATACCAAAAACATCAGTGTAGAATATGAATAAAAAAGTAGCAACACCTCTCCATGCTATATTCGCCGCGCCATCACCAAGAGCGTAACCTAGTTTTTCTTTAAGAGATATTTTAGTTGAATTTGACATTTTTATTTTTTAGACGGTAAAATCAAATAATTCCTTTTTTGTTTTCTCATAAACTTCTCTGCTGAATACATAAAGGCGTGCTGGTTTGTGAGCAACTCCTGTTTGTTTTTCATCCGTAGGAATTAGGTATTTCATGCGAGCAATTTTTTTTCTGAAATTTCTTTTGTCCAATTCTGTACCCATTATAACTTCGTAAATGTTCTGCATCTGAGTCAAGCTAAATCTTTCTGGAAGTAATTCGAAACCAATTGGTTCGTGTTTTATTTTATTTCGCAAGGCGATTAAAGCTTCGTTAAGAATCTGATTGTGATCGAAGGCCAATTCTCCAACTTCGGATACAGGAACCCATTTTACATTTCGACCTTTCCACTCCAGAGTGATACTTTGAGTAGCGATAAGTGAAAAATAGCCGATTGACACGATTCTTTTGTCGGGATCTCTGCCATCATGAAGTAGCCATTTTCTGTCGTTCTCTTTTTTTAATCGATCGGGGTGAGCAAATGTTTTGAATTGATCTAGAAATACATTTTTTAATCCTGTGAGGTCGAATAAAACACGATAGGCCGCTTCTTCAATTGTTTCATCTTCGTAGATGTGATTCCCAGTTAAGGTCATATCTGTGATTTCTGAATCTCCAGTAATATCACTAGTAAGTGTTCTATCTACAAGTAGGACTTGGAGTTCTTGTCCATTGTATCCAAATATCACGCAATCGACAGATATGTAATTGTTAATGGGGCTGTTTGTCATTTTATTCAATGAGGTTGAGATCGTATTTTATAGCCGTAGTGTGAAAACGACACTAACTAAGCATGGCGCTAATGTAAACTCTTTTTTAGAAAAATCAAAAAATGATTTGTGCCTTTATCGAAAACGTGTGCGGTACAGGTTGTATAAAGTACACTAAGGGTGCTTGATTTACCTGCCTTTTAGGATGAAAATGCAAATTTTAGGAAGAGGCTTATTTAGAGTTGATTTAAATAATGAATATTGGTGATTTGATGTTTTTAGTGTTAACAGCGAAGTTTATCAAATGCTTAGTTGGGTGTGTTATTGAGAGAGAGTAGATGGGCAAAAAAAAATGGAAAATCCGGTTGGAAATTTTCAATTTCATTATAATGTGGTTTAGAATTTAGTGTTTGTTTATATAGAAAAGTACTAAGGCAATTATTAAGAAATACTGCAACTTGATTGCTGAATAAAAGAAAAGCTACTTGGAAAAATAGAAATAGGTGAAGGGGAAGTGTTCTGTTTTTCGGTTAAATAGTTCTGTTTATTCGATTCGACTTATTAATCGTATCGTGATTAAAATATAAAAGGCTACCTATGGGTAGTCTTTGTTGTTTTAATACGAATTTACCTATTCATGCATCCCAATACCTTGCAAAAAGTCGACCAATACAACATCTCTTTCTAAAGTCATCTTCTTGCGTAAGCGACTGCGGGTAGTATTGATACCTTCAACACCAATACCCATAATCTGTGCCATATCCTTACTCGAAAATCCCAATTTAATAAATGCACATATCTTTAAATCGGTTGAGGTCAACTTCGGATATTTCCCGAGAAGGGTAGAGAAGAACTCATTATTTACCGCTGTGAAGTGTGTTTCAAATTCTTTCCACTTTTTGGACTTGTCAGAGTTTAACGATTTTATAATTTGCTTAATAATTACAATGTTTTCTTTTTTCACATCTAAATTTTCGAGCTTCTTTTTAATTTCCTCCTGTTGAGTATCTCTTTCAATCAATTGAAGGGCAGATGAGAGAAGTTCCTTGTTTTTGATTTCCAATACCTCAGCTTGCTTTTGTTTTAAGAATTTCTGTTTCATTTGGAACTGGTGTGCCCTTCTTCTATAGTAATACCAAATTCCACTTGCTGATAAAATTAGAAGAACAATTGCGCCTATTAATTTAAATAGCCAAAATTGTTTTTCATGTTCCAGTATTGCCAGTTTTTGGGTTTTGATTTCCTCTCGGCTCTGCCTTAATTGTGCTTCGTATTCATCCTTAATTTCAAAAAGTTTTTTGTTCTGAGCGCTAATACTGCTAAATACATTATCACTTATAGCCTTTGTCTCTAAAATATATTGATAGGCCTTTTTTGTGTCTCCTTTTAGTGCATACAAGTCTGAAATATTCTCCAAAATATCAACTTGGTTCGATATGTGTGCACTGAAATTGTTTATTGCATATACAGCCTTTTTAAAATAGTAAATAGCAGAATCCGGTTTTTTGGTTTTTTGATAATATCGTCCGTAATATTCATATAAAATGCAATGAATACCTTCTTCTTGGTCTTTGTATTTCTGATCTACTTCCTGAAGAAGTGAAAAAGCTTCATCGAATCGATACATGATAATATACAACTGGGCCAATTGTAATTTTGTATAGTCAACCTTATGCCGTTCAATTCCTTCTGTTTTATAAAGATCAAGACTCTTTAAAACCAATTCTTCCGCTTTCAAATAATCTTTTGACGTTTCTGTTTGAATCCATGCATCCAACGAATAAAGCTTTGCTTTCAGATCGGTTTTAAGTATTTCATCATGAATCTGTTCATTTACAATTGTGAACGCTTTTTTACGAGTGCTTTTTGCCTTATCATACTGCTCATAAATCATATAAAGCGTAATCATTTTTTGTAGTAATTCCACATGTTGCTTTGCATACTTTGGAGATTGAACAAATGGGAGTAAGGACCAGGAAATGTCATAGGCTTGTTGGTACTTGGCTAATCCCGAAGTAATACTAAGTTGTTCATGCTTTATCTCAATTATTTTTGCAGTATCATTTACTTTCATGAATAAATCAAGGCTTTTGCCATAATAAGATAAAGCTTTTTTAGGATGCAAATATCTTGAATCCTTGGCCTGATTTAATAAATTTTCAGCTTCGGAAGATTGACTTTTCTGAGCGAATGTTGATAAACAAAACAAACTCAGTACAATCAATAGTAGCGTGTGCTTATTTTGTGTGTGTGTAATATGCATAAAATGGTAAATGGTTATCAATGAGTGGCTAAATATACACAATGTTGTTAGTTGCTTATATGTTTTTCTTCATTTATTTAATCTTGCTATGCTTAAGCTAATAGGCATTGTTTTGAGTTGTGTGGTAAGAGTTCGACCTTTAAAGGAATTTAAAATCTCAAAAGAATATTTAGAAATATGCGAATCAATAACAAACTCAATCTGGCAGTTTTAATCTTCTCTTTTCTGCTATCAAGTTGTGGACCTAAAAAAGAAGTAAACAAGACAGTTCCTTTTTCTACTCCCGATCTTGATGCCAAAGTTGAAAAAGTCATGTCAAACATGACTTTAGCGGAGAAGTTAGTTCAGATTGAAGGAATCCGGCCAATGGAAATTATGGAAGATGGGAAGATTTCTTTGGAGAAGTGCCGACAAGTAATTCCTGATGGGATCGGACATTTCTGTCAGTTTTCGTCATCCTTAACCATGAGCTCAAATGAACTACGGGATTTTGTTCGCTCGGTTCAGAATTATTTACTAACGGAAACCAGAACAGGTATTCCTGCTATATTTCATGAAGAAGCCATTACTGGATTTGCAACACAAGGAGCAACTACCTTTCCGCAACAAATCGGAATGGGATGTTCCTGGAATCCGGAACAAATAGAGAAAAACTCGATTACCACAAGAAACAATATGCGGGCAGCAGGTGCTACTTTCGCTCTTTCACCAATGTTAGATTTGAGTCGAACAGCGCACTGGGAACGTATTGAAGAAAGTTATGGAGAAGATGCTTACCTCACTTCCCGTTTGGGTCTTGCTTTTGTAAAAGGTTTGCAAGGTGATGACTTTAGAACTGGAGTTGCTGCAACCACCAAGCATTTTGCTGGTTACGGAACGCAAAACGATAATCCAAAAGAGTTGTATGAAGAATACATCATGCCTCACGAAGCACTATATAAAGTAGGTGGAGTTAAAAGTGTTATGCCTTCATACGGAAAATACAAAGGCACTGCGGTTGCCATCAGTCAAGAAATGCTTACCGATATACTTAGAAATCAGCTAAAATTCGATGGTTTGGTGGTTAGCGATTATGGCGCAATTAATTTAGTTTACAAAGGTCACAAGCAAGCAGAATCATCTAAAGAAGCTGCGGTGAAAGCATTAAAAGCAGGTATGGATATTGAATTGGCCAAACCAATTGCTTTTCCTTTTTTACCAGAAGCAATTGAAGAAGGTTTGATTTCTATGGATGTAATTGATGCTGCTGTGAAGCGATCTCTAATCATGAAAGCTAAACTTGGGTTGTTGGATGAAAAACCTGAAATAGGCAAGGATGGGGAGTTGGATTTTGATCCTCCGGCAAACCGTAAAATGGCTTATGAATCTGCTTGTCAGTCAATTGTACTTTTAAAGAACAATGGAGTATTGCCATTGAAAAGTAATGTGAAGAAAATTGCATTGGTAGGCCCTAATGCGGCAACAGTGCAAAATTTATTAGGTGACTATACTTATCAATCTATGATCTCGTTTTGGTGGAGTACTCCTTTCGATCCGAACGATCCTAAATTAATAAGCCTTAAAGCGGGATTGGAGAATAGAATTGGTGATAAGGCTACTATTCAGCATGAGCGTGGATGTGATTGGAGCACGCCTTTGGAAGCTGTTGTAAAAACAGATGGTTTGGGCGATGACCGATTAGGTAAGATAAAAATGCTTGCTATTAAGGGCTTGCCTCAGCCTGATTTACAAAATGCTCTGAAAATTTCAGCGGAAAGCGATGTGATTATTGCTGCTGTTGGTGAAAACCTGTATTTATGCGGAGAAGGTCGTGAGCGAAAAGGCATAAGATTACCAGGAGAGCAGGAAGCATTTGTTGAACAGCTAATTGCTACAGGAAAGCCTGTTATTTTGGTGATGTTTGGAGGAAGACAGCAACTTGTAAATAAATTTGAGGGGAAATGTGCTGCTATTTTGCAAGCTTGGTTTCCCGGTGAAGAAGGTGGTAACGCTATTGCAGATATCATCGTTGGTAATGTAAATCCATCAGCAAAACTGTGTGTTACTTACCCTAAATCAGGTGAGAAACAAGAGATCAATTACAAAAATGCTTACGATGCAAATAACTTACCTCAATATCCATTTGGTTATGGTTTGTCGTACACCACGTATGAGTATAGCGATATCGTTTCACAAGCTAATGCTGATATTACCGATGATAGAATAAATATTTCCTGCAAGGTGAAAAATACAGGTGGAATGGACGGAACAGAAATCGTTCAGTTGTATGTGTCTCCAAAAGATGCTACTTCTACCATGAAACCAATTCAACTAAAAGGATTTCAGCGAGTGGAGCTAAAAGTAGGTGAAGAAAAACAAATCACATTTAAGTTTTCTCCGGAACAATTGGCTCAATACAAAAATAGCCAATGGATTGTTGAGGGTGGTAAATATGAATTCAAAATTGGTAGTTCTTGTACCGATATACAGCTATCAAAGGAGATTGAAATAAAAGGAAGTAATCGCATTCTGGAAAATGGACGAAACGTGTTTTTCTCAATTAATGAGTAAGAATATTTATCTTGACAGTAATATAATTACAATGAAAAAAATAGTAAGAGTCTTTATCGCAAGTGTTTTCGTATTGGTTGGATTTATAGTACAAACAATACAAGCTCAAAATCCGAATATCATTGTTATTCTCGCAGACGATATGGGCTATGGAGATATTCAAGCTTATAATCAAGAATCAAATATACCAACTCCCAACTTAAACACTTTGTGTGAGGAAGGGTTGGTATTTACTGATGCCCATACAAATTCGTCAGTTTGCACACCAACCAGGTATGGAGTATTAACTGGAAGATATGCTTGGCGAACAAGGCTTAAAAGAGGCGTTTTGTCGGGGTATTCAAATCATCTTATCGATACTTCGAGAGCTACCATTGCTTCAGTTGTTAAACGTAAAGATTACAATACTGCAGTTATTGGGAAATGGCATTTAGGTGCTGATTTTGCCTGGAAGAACGGGTCTTGTCCTAAAGAAGCAGATGGATTGCTTTATGTGGCGGAAAACAATGAAGTTGATTATAGTTTGCCGGTAAAGAACGGTCCAAATCAATTGGGTTTTGATTATTCATTTATTATTTCCGGATCATTGGATATGGGGCCGTATGTTTATTTGGAAAATGGTTTGGCTACAGCCATTCCTGATCATATGTTCCCGGCATCCAATTTCCCGGCTTACCTAAGGAAAGGTGAAATAGCATCTGATTTTAAGCATCGCGAAGTATTGGATGAATTCACTCAAAAAGCAGTAAGCTATATTGATGAACAGGCAAAAACTAAAAAACCTTTTTTGCTTTATTTTGCATTGACTGGTCCGCATAAACCCGCCTTGCCTGCTAAACGTTTTATTGGAAAATCAGGACTTGAAGCATATGGCGATATGGTGGTACAGGTAGATTGGACAGTAGGTGAAATAAACCAGGCGCTAAAAAAGAATGGTATTGAGGAGAATACGCTAGTGATTTTCACCAGCGATAATGGCTCCTATATGTATAAAATAGGCGAAGATCAACCTGACTGTTTTGTTGACCAGATGGTTGAGGGGTATCATGCATCAAATCATAGAGCAAATTATATTTGGAGGGGAACGAAAACGGATATCTACGAAGGCGGACATCGGGTTCCCTTTGTTGTAAAGTGGCCAGAAGTGGTTAAGGATGGAAATACATCAGACAAAACGATTTGTTTAACAGATATATTTGCTTCTATTGCCGAAATTACGAATGCGAATGTCTCATCAGAAATGGGGCCGGATAGTTATAGTTTTGCAAAAGTATTATCTGGTAAGGAAGACATTAAACGGCCTTCTATTGTGCATCACTCTGTAAATGGTGTGTTTGCTGTGAGACAAGGGAAATGGAAAATGATTTTCTCCAATGGCTCGGGAGGAAGGGAAAAACCTTCAGGAAAACCTTTTGGAAAGCCTTACATGCTGTATGATATGGAAAATGATCCGCAGGAAGCTAGTAATGTAATCCGTGCAAATCCAGAAGTCGCAAAAAATATAGAGGAATATTTAAATCAGGTGATGATAGATCAAGACTAGGTGTTAAGTGATTTGATAACCTAGCAGTATAACAGACCTTTAGGTTCAATCGATTAATAACTAAAATTACAAAAAAACAACAAAGGCTACCCATTTGGGCGGCCTTTGCTTTTTTGGTCTTATCTTCCTTTAGGAATTTCTTTTAAAATCTTTTCGTATTCTTTGAATTTATGTTTACGAATGGGTCTGATTTTCGGTTCTGTTGAGAAATGAAGCAATAAACAAGGTGAAATGTTTTTATATTTCTCTACGTATTCATAACCTACAAATTCACTGTTGCTAATCCGTTGTTTAATTGTGTTATGGTATGGATGCATTATTTGGATTTAAAATTTTATTTTCTTTTTCAGAATTTCAATGTAAGTTATTTTTTTTTAGCTATACCTTCCACAACCGACCAATCGTAAAAACGTTCAATCCAACTATCAGTTGCCAATCCTTTTTTACGCATTCCAAAACCATGACCACCTTTTGAGTACATGTGTAATGCAACGTTTAAACCCATTTTGTGATACGAGTTGTATAATTCAATAGAACCAGGAGCTAAACCCAGAGGATCATCAGAGGCGCAAACAATAAACATGGGTGGTGAATTTTTTTGAGGAGTTTGAACAGGCATTTCTGTTGTCCACGGATAAACTGGGACTAAAAAATCAGGTCTGTTTTCCTCTGAATAATTATAAGCGACTCCCATAGTTACGGCACCGCCTGCCGAAAAGCCCATAAAACCAATTTTATCTGGCTTGATATCAAATTCCTTGGCGTGATTTCTTACGTAGGATATTGCTGTTAATCCATCAGTAATAGAAAGTGGAATCACCCTTGCTACTTCCTCGCTTATTTTTGCAGGATTGGTTTTAGATAATTCGCTAATTTCAGCAACAGCATCTTCTCCTGTTGGTACCAAACGATATTTTAATACAAAAGCGGTAATTCCTTTTTTTGCAAGCCATTTTGCAACATCTTTTCCTTCGCTATTAATGCTGTGAGCATAAAGCGCACCACCGGGAGCAATAATCACCGCAGCACCACAATTGTTTTCTGCCGAAGGCTTATAAACTAGCATAGTCGGAATGGAAACATTCGTAACCACTTGTGTTGTCCATATTTCAGAGTAATAGTCTTTCTCACCACCTACCCAATTTACATCGCTTGGGTTTTCGTAAGGAAGGCTGATCGTATCTTGCGCGTAAGTGAACAGAGAGAAAGAGATGAATAGAATTACTAAAATTTGTTTTTTCATTATTGAATAGCTGTTAATTTGTTTTTTTCGTCAAGACACATAATTATTGCTTCTAATAATTGTTGTTTCCCAATTGGTTTTGAAAGATATAAGTCGCAACCTGTTAATAGTATTTTTTCCCGGTCTCCAGACATAGCATATGCGGTTTGTGCAATTATCGGAAGGTTTGGTGTCATGTTTTTTATTTGTTTTGTGGCTTCGTATCCATTCATTACAGGCATGTTTATGTCCATTAAAAGTAGATCGATATCTTTATTAGTTTTGCAATAATTTACAGCCTCCTTACCATTTTTAGCCTGAATGCAAGTAACACCTTCTTTTTCGAGTATTTCTACTAAATACCAATAACTTGTTGCATCATCTTCTGCAATTAATATGGTTTTTCCCTTTAAACCGAGTTCTTGTTGAAGTACTGTAGTGTGGTTCGGTATTACTTCTTCCTTATTTAACGGAATTGTGAAATAAAAGGAAGCACCTTTTTCTTCTTCCGATTCAACCCAGATTTCCCCTCCCAATAAATTAATTAAACGCTTACAGATTGTTAATCCTAAACCGGTTCCTCCATATATTCGTGTTTGCGATTCATCTACTTGCCTGAATACTTCGAAAATTAATTCTTGTTTATCCAAAGGAATACCAATTCCTGAATCGGTAACATGAAATTTTAGCATTGGAATTTGATCCTGAATAAATTCACTACAGCCGAATTCAACTGTTCCCGAATGTGTAAATTTCAATGCATTTTTCAAGAGGTTGAGTAGAACTTGTTTGATCCGATTTTGATCTGAAATTAAGATGGAATTAATGTCACCAAGATCAGTATTTATATTGACCGTGATCTCTTCTTTTTTAAGAATAGCTTGTTCACTCTTAATTATGAATTGCACTTCATCCAGCATAGTCTGAATTAGGAAAGGTCCATTTTCAATTCTTACATCTCCCGTTTCTATAAGCGATATATCAAAAAGATCTTCGATAAGAGCTAGTAAATTATTACCACTCTTGTTTATTATTGTAGTAAAATTGAGAATGTTTTCTATTTTTGAATCTTTATTAATGAGTTCTGAAAATCCGATTACCGCATTTAGTGGCGTTCTCAATTCATGAGACATACTTGCTAAAAAAGCCGATTTTATCCGATCACTTTTTTCAGCCTCCTCCTTGGCTATAATCAATTCTCCTGTAAGTTTTTTTCTTTGGGTAATGTCTTCTATCATGGCCAAATGACATGGTTTCCCTTCAGCCTGGACATCTACTTTCGCAACGGTTAAAGTGATCCATACATGGGATCCGTCGGATTGCAACAATCTTTTTTCTACCGTGAAATCTGAAATTTCGCCAGAGTTAAGCATTGCCATGTTATCCAATTGTTTCTGTATGTCATCAGGATGTGTTAGCGACTGCCAATCGGAATGGGATAATTGCTCTTTTGGGTATCCTGCAATTTTACAATATTTGGAATTTATCTGAAGGAATTTGCCATCCAAAGAGTTTACCAGAGCAATTCCTAAAGGAGCTTCTTCAAAGATCTTTTTAAATTTCGCTTCACTTGTTTTTCGTGAATTTTCGGCGTTTTTTTGTTTGGTAATATCAGTTATGAAACCTTCTAATGAGATCAGCTGATCTCCATCAAATACACCACGGCCACTCTCCCAAACCCAATGTATTTCACCATCCTTATTTCGAATTGGGTATTCTTCTTCAAGTACACCTTTTCTGCCCAGTGTTTCCTGCCATTTGTCCCACAACAAGTCACGATATTCAGGAAGAATAATTTGATTGAAATTAATTTTCTTTTGCTCGGTAAATTCAAGAGAAGTATAGCCGGTAATTTCTTTGCAACCTTCACTTATGTACTTCATTTGCCAATCTCGGTCGTTGGCACAACTATACACAAAGCCAGGAAGGTTATCGAGTAAAGTTTCCATTTTACGTTTGCTTTCTTCCAATTCGGTCATTTTATTTTTAATGTCCGCGCTAAGCTCCTTGTTTTCCTCTCTTAATTTATCCTCCGCATCTTTAATACGAAGCATAACATTCAATTGAGCAATTAATTCTTCTTCCTCAATTGGTTTTGAAAGAAATGCATCGGCTCCTATTTCCAATCCTTTAATCCTGCTCTTTTTATCACCACGCATGGCGGTAATTAAAATAATAGGAATGTGCTTTGTTTTTGCTTCCTCTTTTAATTTTGCACAAATCTCAAAACCATCCATTCCAGGCATAATAATGTCTAAAAGAATAGTGTCAGGCTGTTCTTGTATTGCCGTTTCGATTCCTTCAGAACCCGACTGACAGGTAATAATTGTGCAAGTGGGGTAGTATCTTTTAAGTATGGCACGATAAACTATTAAATTATCGAAATTGTCGTCAATAGCTAGAATCTTTCTCATAGATTTAAATAAAGAAGTTTTCAATTTTAGATAGAATTTCCAAATGCCCAACAGGTTTGGTTACATATTCGTCGCAACCAGCTTTTAGGATTGCTTCTTTGTCTTCAATCATTGCCATTGCAGTTAACGCAATAACAGGAATGTGTTGTGTTTTTGTATCGGACTTAATTCTCCGGACTACTTCCAGTCCTTCTATTTTTGGTAAGGCCATGTCTAAGAGAATTAAGTGTGGACATTCTGATTTAATCATTTCCAGTCCCTGTTCACCATCAATTGCTTCATGAATTTCGTATTTGTCACCCAATATTGCTTTAATTGTAACCATATTATCCGGATTGTCTTCAATGATAAGCACCTTAGCCTTCCGATCCTTCTCTAGTTTTATTTTTGAACAAGTATGGTTTCTATGTTCGAAAGGTATTCTCTCTTCTGTTTGAGCAAACATTTTATTAATTTTCTCAAGTAAGGCTCTAATATTAACGTCTCCCTTTTGTATTAGTTGTTGTACATTATTGGCACTTAGTCTATTTAGGTCTTCTCTTGTGAGATCTTTAGCAGTTAAGATAACAACTGGGATATTTACCGTATGTTCCTTATTTCGAATTTGTTCCAATACTTCAAATCCATCAACATCAGGCATCATTAAATCAAGAATTATGCCATCGGGAATGGTGTGTTTTATGTATTCCAGTGCTTCTCGGCCTCCTTTGGCAACATCTACCTGATACCCCTCTTGTTTGAGAACCTGCTTCATTTGAATTATGGCTGTATCGTTATCTTCAATCATTAATATTCGTGTGTTTTCACGAGATTTATTTAGTGTGCTTGTATTATAGTTTTGAGCGTCTGAAGAAAGCTGTAAATTTTCTTCTAACTGATTTAGTTTGTTTTTTGTATCAGGAACAGAATAGAGAATAAATGGAGAAGCCTCTTTTTCTAAATGCCAAACAAGAGGTAGTGTGAGTGTAAAACAAGAGCCTTTATCAACTTCACTTCTAACCGTTATTTCACCTCCAAGCATTCTCACTAATTCCCTTACAATGGCCAATCCAAGACCAGTACCTTCATATTGGCGCGAAGAACTGCCATCTATTTGCCTAAACTCATCAAAAATACTTTCCAGATTTTTATTTGATATTCCAATGCCGGTATCCTTTACTTCAATTTTGATTTGGTCTTTATCATGAAAGGCTGAAATAACAACTTTTCCTTTTTCTGTGAATTTTATTGCATTGCTTACTAAATTGGTTAGTATCTGGCTTAATCGAACTTCATCAGAGTCGAAATAGGGTAGATTATCGGAGTAATTAAAATCCAGTATTATTCCCTTTTGAATAGCAAGAGGCTGGATGTTTTCCTTCAGAAGTTTCAGAATTGGATTAAGTTGAATTTGAAGGGGATATACATCCATTTTCCCAGCTTCTATTTTCGATAAATCTAAAATGTCATTTATTAATTGCAAAAGATTCTTTCCATTTCTTTCTACAATTTCCAAGTATGAATTTTCCTCTTCATTTAGCTTATCTTTTGCTTGCATAATTAAGGTTCGGGAAAGCGCCATAATGGAGTTCAAAGGAGTTCTTAATTCATGACTCATGTTTGAAAGAAATTCGCTTTTCAAACGATTAGCTTCCTTAACTTCCAGTGATTTTGATTCCAAATTTGAGTTTTGCACATTTAGTTCCGTTGCCTGATTTTGAAGTTCAAGTGATTGTTCCTGTAATTCGTTGGTCTGCTCTTTTAATTCTTCTGATTGCGCCTCTAGGGTTTGATTGATAATGACTAAACGATCAGCTAAGGTCTTGGTTTTTCTGGCCGAAATTAAATTCTCAAAAGCTGTGTTTATACTAAGACTCGACAAGGCAAGGATATCTCTGCTTTCCGGTGTGAATTTATCTAGATTACTAAGGGAAATAATTGCTGATACTTTGTTTGCTTCAATAATGGGGAAGCTAATAATCTCCATAGGGGCGTATTCTCCAATACTGGTGCTAAACTCAAAACCAGGATGATTTTGCAACCCATCTATTATTTGCATTTTTTTCTTGTGAATTGACCAAGCAAATTCACCAGGAGGATTAGTCATTGGAAATTCTTGTAATGCATTTTTATTTGCTCCTATTGATGCAATACTTTTATAGCGCTTTTCATCTTCGTTAAGAATGTAAAAATTAGCACTATTCGATTTTGTTACCTCCATCATGCATTCGATAAGTTTAGCCGCAAAATCTCTAAGTTTAATTGACGCAATTATCGATTTACTAATAGACGAAACACCATTTTGAACATTCACTCGGGTACGAAGTGCATCGGTCATGTTGTTAATTCCTTCGGCCAAAGAATTCAGTTCATCATTGGCGGTAATTTCATTTCGGATGTTTAAATTTCCTTGCTGAATGGCTTCCGAAACCTTATTCATTTTTTTGATAGGGCGCCTTATACTTTGGGTTATTTTGAATGAAATATAAATGCTTAAAAAGGTGCTGACAATCAATATTAATAGGATGATGCGAAATAGTAATTGACCTCTTGCTACTGTTGCGTTTCGAAAAGAGTCTGCTTTCTGATTTGCAAAGTCTTTCATCTTCTTAATTTTCTGGTTCAGTTCCCGAATGTGCAAAGCTCCTTTCCCTTTGGTGATTTGTGCAGCCTGATCTTTTTCTCCGATTTTTGCCAGTGCGATAACTTCAGCACGGATAGGTTTCCATGCCTTAAATGAATTCCATGCTGCCGTTACATCATTTAAATCGCCAAGAAATTCATTGGTAACTATTGTAAAAAGCCTGTTTATCTCTTCTTGATGTGCATTTACAGATTTTATTTCGGAATTAATTTCGTTTTCATCTTTAGCAAGAACAATGTCTTTCATCGATCGATGAATAGAAATGATATTGGTTTCAATTTCCTGTACAGAATTACTCACAGTGTACGGATGATCAAAAATATCGTCAATAGTAGTTATGTGTTGATTCGAATTCCAAAGAGCAATTAGTCCAATACTAACAGTGAATAAGGTTAGGAAAAGAAAGCCTAAAAAAAGACGAAGCCCGATGGATAAATTTCTTAGTTTTAGCATAAAATAAATTGTTTACCGATGTTGAAATTGGATATTGAGGCTGCTTATAATTTGTTGTATATTTTGAAATAGATTGATTCTTTATGGAATCTTTTTTCATAGATTCCTGTTGGTTCTTCAGCTTCACCGAGTATTAAAAAGCTTGACGAATTCATTGATTTATACAATTTGTTAAATATGATTTCCTGATATCCCTTATTGAAATAAATCAAAACATTTCGGCATAAAATCAAATCGAAATCGCCGTAAATACTTTCCTCCGGAGCATACTGCTGGTTGTTTAAAAGGTTGAAGGCTGAAAAATGAACCATCTCCTTAATTTTTGGCAGAATTGTATATTTTCCATCAAGTTGCGAGAAATAATTAGTGATAATTTCAAGTTTTGTTTCTTTCAACGACTCTGCTGGGTATTCCCCTTTTTTAGCAAAATCCAATGATTTTTGATGGATATCTGTAGCAAAAATACTTAGGTTGATATGTAAATTATTTTTCTGTAAATAATTATCAATAAGAATGCTAATAGAATAAGCTTCTTCACCTGTAGAGCATCCTGCAGACCAAATTCGGAGTGTCGGATTATTTGCCTTTATTTTGTTGTTGATAATTTTAGGAATAATGATTTTGGACAGATACTCAAAGGTGAATGAATTTCTGAAAAAGTGACTTACATTAATTGTTAGAATATCTTGCAGAGCTTCAATTTCATTCGTATTTTTTTTCAAGTATTCCAGATATTCCGAGTAGTTGTTAGTATTTGTCGCTAACATTCTTCTTGTAATTCTACGATGCAAGAAACCAGGTTTGCTTCCACATAGGTCAACCTTCGTTGAAAGGAAAAGAAGACTCAATATTTCATGAAGTTCTTTGCTTACTATTTCCTCTTGGAGATTATTTGGCATCGTAGGTTAATTTTCATTCACATTCAACATCTACAAAAAAGTCTAACCCGATGATGTCAAAATAAATCACCTTTTTCGAATGATAACAGAAATGCAGTAAAATAGAACAGAAAGTTTTGACTCAGCTTTATCATCACTCCTATTTTAGGAGTAATATATAAAAGTAGAAACTCCACAAACATCACTAAAAATCGTTATTTCTAAGTAAATAAGCAATATAAATAGGATTTAATTTTAGGAGCCAAAACGCTACTATTTTCCAGTTGAAAATGAAGGCTATTTTTTATGGCAAACAGGGCAGGTTGATTTATGGAGCTTACTACAAAAGTGAAATGAGTTGGATTAGTTGCAAACGATTTCATTGTTGTACCTTTAAAATTGGGACTTTATCGTAAGAAAGATAAGTAGGAAATAAGTATCTTTGTGATTAATAATACTCCTAAGCATAAAAACCAAAATTTAAGCGCGTATGATAAATGAAATTGTAAAAGTTCATGACAAATTTTCAGTTGAGATTAAATTGGGGTATGAACCCCGTAAAGATCGAAAGGTGAGTGATTTTTCCATTAAAACCTGGCTTTTTATTCCCAGTGGTTTGGATATTAATTCTTCTACCTATACAAAAGAGGACTTTTACAACGATTTTAATTCAAACATTCGTCTAATTACACCGCCTTATTTGTTGAGGGATATTGCTTTAGGTGATCATTCTGTATTTCATTATTTAGAGGAAGCTTTTCATAAAGTGGCCAATCATCCCAACCCTAAAAACGAAGCCAACTATGAGTATCACATTCGAATGTTTCATATCATTCTTCGGTCGTCGATGCAAAGGGAAATACAACACATTCTACGAAACGAGTTTGCTGATGATCGTCAGTATCTTATTAATGAGTACCTTTTAAATGTAAGGAAAATTGGATTACACTATCGCGATTTGCGCCGAATTGTGAATGTTTCTACCATACGAAAGGAAATGTTTGATTACTACTTGTTTGGCGACGAGTTTAT
This sequence comes from Labilibaculum antarcticum, assembly GCF_002356295.1. Classification (NCBI taxonomy): domain Bacteria; kingdom Pseudomonadati; phylum Bacteroidota; class Bacteroidia; order Marinilabiliales; family Marinifilaceae; genus Labilibaculum; species Labilibaculum antarcticum. Next base: position 3,531,569 of record NZ_AP018042.1, read on the forward strand.
GAGTAGTCAATTTGAGCAACATTCTTATTATTTGCATCGGGGATTGCAAAAAATTCATCATTCCGAATTCGAGAAAAGTAAAGACGATATTCTGAATTTAATTAGAGATGAGATTGCTTACAAAAAAGGCAAAGGTTATCTGGTGATTGAAGAGAAGCCTCATGATAAAAATCGCTGGTTTGTGCATCGTCAGGGTGCATTTAAGAAATATTTTGAAGGTCAGTTATTACTAAACTCTCGTAAGAAAAAAGAGGGCGTTTTGGCCATGCAGATATTATACAGTATGGCTGCTGGTTTGGCAATGATTTTTGGAGCGTCGCTGACCTTTATTTTTCAGAAAAGCCTAGGAACCTTAACCATGCCTTTATTTGTGGCTTTGGTAATTATATACATGCTTAAAGATCGAATTAAGGATCTTAGCCGACTTTATTTGGTGGGAAAAATCAACAAGCGCTTCTTCGATCATAAAACTATTATTCGGGTAAAAGGAGATGAGGAAATTGGTTGGTGCAAGGAGGGTTTCGATTTTGTTGCAGAGGATACTGTCCCTTTGCGTGTAATGAAACACCGAAATCGCTCTCGAATAGTTGATGTCGAAAGTCGGGGAGTGGGAGAGAAAATTATTTTTTACCGCAAGTTGCTTAGGCTCGATAAAAAAGCCCTGAATAATTCTTATGGAGATTACAACATTACTGGCGTGGTCGATATCACTCGATTTAACGTGTCTCGCCTGATCCAGAAAATGGATGATCCTGAAATTCCTCTTTACTATTTAAAAGATGATGAATTCGAGAAGATCTTAGGAGAAAAGGTGTATTTCGTAAATATGGTTTTTCGCTTTAAATTGGATGATGAAACCAGTTATCGTCGGTACCGGATTATTTTTAACCGAAAAGGAATTAAGAAGGTGGAGAAAGTGTAAAACAACACTTGTAAACCTACAAAAAGAGACTGTATCAATTTGAAACAGTCTCTTTTCCTTTGATATTAAGCAGATTAAAAATATGAATTCTTAAGTTAAGCTCCTTCTTTAATCAATAAATGACTGAAAACCTGCTTAACACAATCTTTGTGAGAAAAATAAGAATTGCTTTTTAATCAGTTAAAAACTCATATAGTTCTTCTTGGCTTAACCATTCAATTGATTTCAGTAGTTCTTTGCGAAATAAATGTTCTTGATCTGAATTTCTTTCTGCGAGTGTCATGATAAATCTTCCTAATTTTACAGTTACGAATTCATAAAATCAATAAATACATACTTGTAAAAGTATTCGAATCGCGATTCATTCTATTTCGATAAAAATAGAAACCAAAATAGATAGGGAGAGGATTGTAGCTGTTTTGTAAGGGTGAGAAAGCAGATGGTTGGAGCACAATTTTATTGGCAGGTCAGGAGTTTTTTTTATTTGTATTTCTTGATATTTTTCGAAATTAGCAAAGTCGTATACTTTAAGGAGTATAAAACAGGATAACTAAACCATTTTAGAACTTAGTTTCCCAACCAAATAAATTCGATCCGAATGCCACTTGGTTCGTAACACATCATGTGTTTTGCAGAGCCGTTATTGAGTAATTCAGGTGCAAATTCAATTTTGATTCCGTTTGTTTCGAGTTTTTTGTGAAGCTGAAGCAGAGATTCTTCCGATTCAACCTGCAAGGCAAAATGGTGCAAACCAACATTCTTTTTTCTATTGAATGCTGCAGTAGGCTCCTCGATACTTGCCCAAAGGGTAATCATTATTTTTCCATCACTCACAAATATTGCTGGATATTCGGGCTTTCGACCTACTTCTGTCCATCCCAATATATGGGTGAAAAATTTGGCGCTTTCTACCAATTTAGATACAGTAAATCCAATGTGATGAGCACCCGATGTTACTGGTTTATTCTGACTTTCCTCTTGGTTCGATATAGCCATAATTGTTGTTTTGTGTGTTTCAAATTTATTTTGTTGAGCAGAAAATAGACCCGCGAATAATTAATTTAAATTACATCTTTAATTTAAGACATTCAAGTCCTTTTCTGAATCTCGTTAATATCGAGTCAATCTATTTTCTGAGAGAAAGAGAATTTCGATGTGTTTATTTAAAATATTGAATTGAAATTATTGTAGACTTGTTGTCAAATAAAACCCATATCTCATTTTTGTGTTTAGCTATTATTAATCAGATGATTGATCGATTTGTTTTTTTTGTTTTACCAGTTAATAAGATTTAATTTTACCAGATTACTGATAATGACAGAGGAATTAATTTTTTCAATTATCCGTTAAGAAAAGAATTGTGAAATTTAAAAAAGAGGAGGTTTGTATGAACAAGATTAAAATGATTTTGCTGACGGGTTTTGTATTTGTGCTTTCTAGCTCTTTGCAGGCGCAGTACATTATCGAACAGCTAGAGTATCAAATTCCCATTAACTACGAATTAGTTTCGGAGGATATGGACTTTGAAGATGCTGCTGATGAGGCCCGGTTTTTTCTTCAGCTTTCTGAAAGTAAATTGAAAGATGCTGCTCAGAGAGAATATGGAGAAATTGAGATGATTGCATCAACAATTTATATCGACGGCGATAACTTTACCGTGGAAAGTACCTCACCGGAGGAAGGGAAAACTACTGTGATCTTTAACCACAACAAAGGCCTGATGTACTATGTTCTATGGTCGCAGGAGAAGATATTTGTGGTTTTAGAAGCCGACATGACAGACATTCAGAAAGATGCTGAAGCAGCAATGCAAAAAATGATGGCTCAGCTTTCGCCTGAAATGCAGGAACAGGCAAGAATGGCGATGAAAACTGAAAAGGGAAATCAGCAGTCTGCTAAGCAAATTACAGAAACTGGCAGGAAAATGGTTAAATACGGGCAAAAATGCACCGAATATCTGCTTGAAGACGAGCAGGAGATAATGGTAATCTGGGCCTCGGATGATAGTATGGGTTTGGCCCTAAAAGCAAAAAGTATGTCCGATAAATTAGCTGAAATTTTTCCTTCGATGGATGAGGAGGAGCAGGATGAATGGGAATTCGTTTCTGGGAAAATACCTATTGAAGTGCGCACCTTTCGACTCGATGTTATGGCCGGAGCTAACATGGAGATACAGGCAATTACCCGAATCAGTAAAACCACACCACCTGCCGAAAAATTTATTTTACCTGCCGAGGCTGTCGGCTTCGAGAGAAGTTCGTTTAAAGAGATGATGAAACAAATGCAGGAAATGATGCAGGGAATGGATGAAGAGTAAGAGAATACCGGTTTTAGTCTAAATGAGGCAAAAAAAATAATGATTAAGACTAAACAGTGATAAAACTCCCTGTCAGTGCATTCAATCTGATTGGGGAGTTTTACATGCAAGTGATTTCGAATTGTATTTTCTGGTGTATTTTCAAAGCAGAATAAGATAATAGTACCGAAAGGATATGTGGTGATCGTAAATTAGGAGTTGTTTGCTACGGTAAAACTAAATTTAGATCCTTTTCCTAAGTCGGATTCTACCCAAAGTTCGCCACCTAATAATTCTGTAATTTCTTTTGAAATGGATAAGCCCAGGCCATTTCCTCCGTAATGTCTCGTGAAGTGTTCTTCTACTTGTCTAAAACGATCAAAAATAAGCTTTTGATTTTCCTTAGAGATTCCAATACCAGTATCCTGAATAGTAAATAATACAGTATAGTCTCTGCATTCTATACCTAATGTTATTGTTCCTTTTTGGGTAAATTTAATGGCATTTTTAATCAGGTTGTCAAAAACTTGTCGAAGCCTTTTCCGATCACTGAACAACATGCAATTGATGCCTGATTTTATTACTTGGCAGTTTATTTTTACAATCTGAATTTCCAAGCCTTTTTTTGAGACCTCCGGTTTATAGAATAGAAGTATTTCATCAAGTAAATCTGTTGCCGAAAAATGGCTTAGTTTAATATTTAATTCGCCTGCTTCAATTTGCGAGATATTCACAAGATCATTTATAATCATCAACAGTTGCTCACCTGATTCTTTTACAATATTCTGGTAGTCCTTTTTAGCATCATCAGGAGTTTCTTCATGCAAAATTAAATCGGTAAATCCCATGATTCCATTTAGGGGAGTTCTAATTTCGTGACTTAAATTAGCTAAAAATGCCGTTTTTAACCGGTCGTTTTCTTCTGCTCTAAATTTAGCTTTCCTGAGTTCCGATTGGATCTTTTTTTGTTCGGAGATATCCTTTCCAATTTTCATGAAGTTAATAGTCGTGCCTTCTTCATTTTTAATGGGTGAAATACTTGCATGTTCCCAATAATAATTGCCATTTTTTTTGCGATTATAGAATTCACCTTCCCATTTTCCACCTGCTAATATGGTATTCCATAAATCTTTATAAGTGTGTTCGGCTAGTTTTCCTGATTTTAATATTCTTGGGTTTTTTCCTTTCAGGTTTTCAGCAGAATAGCCCGTAATTTCACAATTTTTGGGGTTTGTATATTCAATATTTCCATGGGTATCGGTAATAATAATAGATGCCGGACTTTGCTCTACAGCATTTGAAAGTTTTAGAACATCTTGAAGTGCATTTTTTTTGTCGGTAATATCATGCACCGTACAATGCAAAATCATTTTTCCATTCATTTCAATTTGCCCTACATAAGCTTCAATATTTCTAATCTCTCCTGAGGCAAGTGTATGTTTAAAATCGAAATGTTTTTTATTTTGTTTAGCCAAATAAAGCTGTTTCTGTATTTCTTCCTCGCTGGATGTGCTGATCTGTTTAAGATTCATTTTCAAAAGCGTTTTTTTTGAATATCCGGTATAGCGAACAAGGGCATCATTACCATCCAAAATTGCTCCGCTATCAGAATCAATTAAAACGATGGAAGAACTGCTGTTGTTAAAAATGGCCTTGTGTCTCTTTTCGCGTTCCTCCATTTTTTTTGTTGCGAGAATTTGTTCCGTGATGTCGTAGCAAGTGTAAACCATCCTGTTATCGTCAAGCATGAAGGCGTTCGAATGATAAAACTTTTTTGAACTATCGATCTTAAAATTAAAAGGAACTATCCTTTTTTGCTGAATTGATGTATTAAAATATCCGAAAAATTCTTTGTTTGTGTTGGGGAAAAGCTCCAGCACTGTTTTTCCCTTGACATCAGCCAGCTTAAAATCCATAATTTGTTCATTCAATGGATTCATGTCTATATATTCAAGATCAATAAGATCATGGATCTGATTAAAAATGGGTTTAAACAAAACAATGGCAACATTGATGCGATTAAAAATTGAACTCAATAGCAATTGGTTCTCTTTGCTATTTTCTTTTAAGATAACTTGCTTCGATATGTCAAAATAGTTGACGCAAAATGAACCATCGTCAATTGGAAATGCATTAACAGAAAAGTGTTTCCCTAAGGGCTTATGAAACATCTCAAAATTCACATTCGACTTTCCTTTGAAAATTGGGCCGAAAGTTCTAAACCATTTGGGGCTTGTTTCCGGAAAAATCTCCAGAATACTTTTACCTATAACTTCTTCTTTTTTATACCCTATTAACTGTTCATTCATAGGGTTCATATCCAGATAAGTGGCATCAATTAATTCTCCCTCGGATCCGAAAACGGGAGAGAACATAACAATTGCTGAATTCAGTTTGTTAAAAAGATCGGCGTCTTTACTCTCACCTTCTACAAGCTTATCAATTAATTGTTGATTGTTGTTAGTGATGCTTTCCTGAATTTTGTGCTCTTTTTTAACTTTGTTACTAAGTTTTTGGCGAGGTGTTTTTGCTTGGTCTATTATTTGAATTTGTTCCAGGACTTTAGTCTCTAGTTTTATGCTTTTACTTTCAAAGGCCAGATAACCTTCTATGTCCAATTCAATAATTTCTTTAATTTGTTCAAGAAGCTGTTCTATCTCTTTCGGAAAGCAATTCTCATTATTGTCCAAAACACAAATTGTCCCAAAAATACTGTTGTTGGGTAAATAGATTGGGAAGCCCAAATAGGCAATCATACCAAGTTTTACATCTGGATTATTCATCCAGTTGATGTCTTTTAGTGCATTAGGTACCAGAAGTTTATTGTGAGTTTCGATTACTGTGTTGCAATAAAGCCCGTATAATTTTTCACGATCGCCTACTTTGTATGGATTTTCGGACATCTCGCTTTTGGCAAATACCTCTATGCTTTCGCCATCTAATTTCATAATGAGTGTGGCGGGGAGGTTAAATGTAGTGCTAAGTAAATCAATTAATTTTTGCCATTTGGCAAGTATGGTATTTGGGATTTCTATCGATTGGTTCATAAAGGGATTGGTCATACATTGTATGTGAGAGAACAAGGATATCTTTTACTCAAAAATAACCTATTTGTTTCGAAATTATTCTCTCACTTTCATAATAAACTATGCGAATGCACAAGTCTGTTTCTAAAACTTCTTATTACTAGGTAGTATGGCTGTGTTTAGAGTAATTCTGAATAACGGACCTATTAATTATATTTTGTAAAGTGAACGCAAGATACAAGCTTCACTTCTCGCAATTCAGTAATAATTTAACTCCCCATCAGTGCATTCAAGCTGATGGGAGTTTGGGTTTAAAAGTGAATGGAAATTGTATTCTGTGTTTAGGATTTGATCAATGCATGGGGAGTTATTCTTACTGATTTTAATATGGCATTCCCTGAGAGATTTGAACACATTTGAATTAAATAATTGCGCTTACACAAAAATGGAGATACTATCTTAAATCATCATTTTTTGGTTGCAAATAGTCATTTGTCTGCTTCAGATTGCCATTTTTCAGCCTCAGGTTACTATTTGTGAGCATCAAATTGCTGTTTTTCGACCCCAAACTGCCATTTTTTCACTTCAGATTACTCTTTTTTGGGTACAAGTTGGCATTTGTGATGCTCAAATTACCATTTGTGGGGTAGTAACCCCCGCTGGAGGGTAATTGTTAGCGGGGGACTAGTAAAATTGGGTGTCTTGCCTAATTTGACAAATAGCATTTCTTGCGGTCTTCGTTTTTCCAGAATACATACCGTCCGCATTCACGAATTTCCAGCATTCGGTCGTATAAAAGAGTAAATGCCTTGTCACGAAGAAGTTTGCTTTCGCTGCTTTCTGAAGTAGAACCATTTGCTTCAGCCAATAAATCAGCCATTGCGTGCGATTTTGTTTTGGATTTACTGTTCAGATTCACATCGTAATTTATTTTAACAAGTGGCTGTGGATATTTTACGGCTAATACACTTAATTCCAATAAATCCTGAATCATATCGGCATGACTACCGCCTTCGCGGATACGTCTTACTTTTTTGATGATATCAGAATGCTTGCGATAAGCATAAGTGAAGTGATGCAGCATTTCATCGCGTAAGTCATAAGCTTCGGGCGATTGTTCCAGCCATTCTTTTTGAGCCTCTTGTCGGGCACGATACTCGCTCATCCATTGAGCCTCGTAATAACGCAAGTTCCCAGCCAAACTGGGCAGATCTTCAACCAATGTGTAATCTAAACCCGATTCCACAAGCTCTTCCTTGTCTTTTGTAGCCTCAACAGCCAATGTTTCTGCTTTGGCAGCAAACTCATCAACAGGTTCGGTTGGCAGTTTCACTTCCTCCAAAGAAAGTGCATTGGTTGGTTTTTTCCACTTCTTAAAATCACTTTGGTAATCCATTATTTACTATTTTTGTTTCAATATTAATGGACCCATCAGCCTCCTCTTCCAATCTTCCCGCAAAGTAGCTCGGTTGATGACCAGCTGATGGGTTACCATTTTCTTCCATTGTAATCACCATTTTAGTCATTTCAATCGAAAAACGAACTGAAATTAAGTAAAATAAGTCAGATTTTAACCTGTTAAAAGGGCCAATTTCACGAATGTGAAATAGTTAACACTTTTTGCAATATTCTGATAATAAGGTGTGGGGAGAGAGAAGGAGGTGCTGGGGCATTTATTTAGTATTGCTCACTGTCTTAATTTGGTAACTGCCATTGCTCTTGAAAGCTTGCGGAAACGACCGGTACATACTGAATCCCTTTAATTTCCGTTTTATGAGGCGTTATCACAACATCAACAATTCCTTTTTCTAATTTCTTTAACAAATCCTGATAATCAGAAAAACTAGTGATCACATTAAAGTTCAGAGTATGAAGATGCCTTTCTAGAATGTGCTGAAACGTTTCAAAGCATATGCCTATACTTATGGTAGGAATATCATTCTCAGTGCTTTTCTGAAAGTACCTTTCTATCTCTTCTAATTTTAGTAAAGGCTCAATAAGTGCATTGTATAAACTTTTCCCTCGTTCGGTAGGAAGCATTTTTTTTGATATTCTATAGAAAAGTTTTTCTCCTGTATAACTTTCCAGCGAACCTAAATGCAGGCTTACTCTAGGTTGTGAGATAAATAAAGCTTCGGCCGCTGCAGTTAATGTTCCTTTTTCGTAAATCGCTTTAAAGGTGCGATACCATTCTAAATTTACCACATCTATTATAATTGTGATGGAAATGCATGAATTAACTTATTTTTATAATAGAAACATCCAGTGTATTTTTGTACCGAATACTAAAGAAAGGTGCATCTGTTAGTAATGGAGAAAACAAAAGTTAGGAATTTAGAATTGAACAATCGCATTATATGCGCGGCTTAGTAAATAATATTTGAATTGTATAAAATAAAATTATAATAATGAAAGACCTACAAGATTACCCAAAGGGAAGTTTAACTGTTATGGCCTATTTTAAGGCTGTCTCAGTATATAAGAAGGATGTGGAAAGAATCACAAAAATTTTAGTGGAGAAGGTTAAAAAAACAGAAAAAGGGAATTTGATTTATGAGGCATCATGGTCGGTGAATGAACCTGACTGTATCGTATTTCATGAGGTATTTGAAAATTCACAGGCATTTGAAACTCATAAAGAGACAGCTCACTTTAAGCAATGGGGCATAGAAACAGAAGGGATGTGCCAGCCTGGCGGGAATATATTTGTTATTGAAAACGATAAGCTTTTTTAATTGACACAGCCCTATGAACCGAACATGAATTTAAACGGGTTTAGTTTCACATAAAATCATGTTTAAATTCATCGGAAGGAACAGATGAAAAAATAAAAGACAAATTAGAGTATATGAAACGAACATGTAAAAGTTTTTACCCACAGGAAGATGATTATTCCAGCATGGTAAGTTCCATATGGCAAATCAAAAACAAATTATAATCATATGAAACGTTCATATATAAAGCTTTCTACACACAGGGAGATGATTATCATAGCATGGTAAGTTCCATATGGCAACTAAAAAAACAAATTATAATCATATGAAATATTTAGAATACAAGAATGGAGACAAAATGCCAATTTTAGGTTTGGGAACCTGGAAATCAGCACCTGGAGATGTGTACGCTGCAGTTAAGGAAGCCATTAAAATTGGGTACAGGCACATCGACTGTGCTGCTATTTATGGCAATGAGAAAGAAGTAGGAAAAGCAATAAGCGAATCTATTGCTGAGAATATTGTTGTCCGGGAGGAGTTATGGATTACTTCAAAGTTATGGAGTAATGCGCATGGTAGAAATAATGTGATCCCTGCTTTAAAGCAAACATTAGCTGATCTTCAGTTGGATTATGTGGACCTGTATGAAATACATTGGCCCGTAGCTTTCAAAACCACCGTCCTTGCACCAGAGAAACCAGAAGATTTTGCCATCAATGAATATCCCATCCCCGATACATGGAAAGGAATGGAGGATGCTGTTAATCAGGGATTGACTCGTCATATTGGTGGATGTAATTTTAAAGTGGCCAAACTGGAAGAACTACTGCTGTCATCAAGCATCAAACCTGAGATGATGCAGGTAGAGATACATCCCTATTTGCAACAAAATGAACTGGTTGATTTTTGTGAAAAAAATGGAATCCTGGTAACAGCCTATGCACCTCTTGGATCATCTGACCGTCCGGCAGGCATGAAAGCGAAAGACGAACCAGTGCTTTTGCAAGATGAATTGATTAACTCCCTGGCCCAAAGAAAAGGGATCTCTCCTGCTCAGATATTGCTTGGATGGTTAACCCACAGAGGAATAGTGGCTATCCCAAAATCCGTTAATCCCGTTCGCTTAAAACAAAATTATGAATCGGTAGAGATTGTTCTATCTCACGATGAAATGGGAGAAATAAAAGGATTAAATAAAGACAGAAGATATGTTGACGGTTCATTTTTGATAGTCGAGAATGGCCCCATAAACAAATCAAATCTATGGTAATCGTCAAATGATTTTAAAAGCTATTGTGCAACTTAAATCAATAGAATTCGTGGAGGTTTGCCTTATGGGTATTCATTTACTTTATACTAAAGGAACCAAATCTTAAAAGATATTATTATGAGGATACAAATTATATTATTAGCAGCTATCTTATTGCAATCTTGTGTAAATCAAAAGTCTTCGTCTAATAAAAACGAAGTAATTGAGGTCGCTCAATATAAAGGCCAACAGGTCACAGGGGTTTCGGTAAGCCATACAGGTCGGGTTTTTGCAAATTTCCCAAGATGGAGAGAAGACGTAGAAAATTCTGTTGTAGAAGTTGCTGCTGATGGAACAACCCGCTCTTATCCAAGTGAAAGATGGAACAACTGGGCTATTGGAAAATCTATTTCGGATTCTGTTTTTGTAGCTGTTCAATCGGTGGTCGTGCACAATGATGACTTATATGTTTTAGATACCCGAAACCCATTATTTAAAGGGGTGACAGATGCTCCCCGCCTGTTTGTGTTTGATTTAAACACCAATCGTTTAAAAGATATACTTGTTTTATCTCCTAAAAGCTATAAGCCTACATCATATATTAATGATTTACGTATAGATGAGAAAAAAAATTGTATTTATATGACTGATTCAGGAGAGCCTGGTTTAGTGATATTGAACTTATCAACAAAGGAAAGCAAGCGTGTTTTAGATAACCATTACTCAACACGAGCAGAAACAGATCATTTAACGATTAATAGTGTTAAGTGGAACAATACCGTTCATTCAGATGGTATTGCCTTTAATAGCAAAACGAATCGCTTATATTATCACAGCTTAACCGGATATAATCTGTATTCTGTTTCGGCAGATCTATTAAACAATGGCGATAAAGAGCAGATCGAAGCGGACGTAAAGTTAGTGGCTAAGACCGCTGCGCCTGATGGGATGATTTTTGATGATAAAGGCAACTTATATTTTGCTGATTTAGAAAATAACAAAATTCAATACCTCACACCTGATGGTAAAATAAATACACTTTGCGAGGGTGGAAAAATAAAGTGGGCAGATACCTTCAGTATTTTCAAAGGTTATTTATTCTATACAAACTCGAGGATAAACGAAACACAAAATGGTGTTTCTGATTTAACTTTCTCCATCAATAAAATAAAAATAGAGGAATAGAGGGATATAAATTTAGTGCTTGTTTTCCCAATAATACGAACCTCACCATCCTGATGGAGCCCCTAACTAAATTTTTAACTTAAATCCGATTCGTTCAAACAGATGGGATTAACACTTAAATTTATCTGTATTTCATGAGCTGTTTTAAATTAAGAAGTCTTTGAGGCGTATAAATGACTAATTAGATTTATAATACGGAAAATTTTAAACGTCCTGAAGAAAAACTTTTTATTATAGAAAAAGATAGGCTTCTTTTAAGCAATTTAGAATATCGAATATTAAAAGTATCATAATGGAAATCAAGTTATAGCATGGAATTTTTAAAATATAGCAACGGAGATCAAATGCCTATTCTCGGTTTAGGCACCTGGAGATCACAAGCTGGAGATGTATTTCGAGCAGTGAAAAGGGCTATTGAATTGGGATATCGCCATATTGATTGTGCAGCTATTTACGGAAATGAGAAAGAAGTAGGAGAAGCAATAAGGGAAGCTATTGCTGAAAATATTGTTATCCGAGAGGAGTTATGGATTACCTCAAAACTATGGAGTAATGCACATGGACGTGAAAATGTAATTCCTGCATTAAAACGAAGTTTGTCTGACCTTCATTTAGATTATTTGGATCTATACCTAATTCATTTTCCTATAGCCATAAAATCAAACGTAGTTTTACCTGAAAAAACTGATGATTTTGCAGAATACCCAATTGATGATACATGGAAAGGTATGGAGGCGGCTTTTGATGAAGGATTAGCTCAACATATTGGAGTCTGTAATTTTAGTATTGGCAAGTTGAAAAAGCTAATGCAAACTGCACAAATTAAACCGGAAATGAATCAAGTAGAAATTCACGCTTATATGCAGCAATTGGCATTGGTGGATTTCTGCAAGGCAAATGGCATATTATTAACAGCCTATGCACCTTTAGGCTCATCGGATCGACCAGAACATTTAAAGTCAAAAGATGAACCTGTACTATTGAACGATGAACAAATTAATGCCATCGCGATAGAAAAAGGGGTTTCTACAGCACAAGTATTGTTAGCATGGATACTTAAAAGAGGAATCTCGGCTATTCCTAAATCTGTAAATCCGGCAAGGTTAAAGCAAAATTTAGCAGCAGTAGAACTTGTTTTATCCGATGTGGATATGGATAAAATCAAAACTATAAATAAAGGCCGTAGATATATTGATGGAAGGATTTGGTATATAAATAAGGGACCTGTCACCTATAGCAATTTATGGGATGAGTGACCTATGACTACATTAAGCTTAAATGGGGAGTATCCTATTAACTATAAATAACATTAACAAAAAAAATATTATGAGAGTACAAATTATATTACTGATTGCTATCTTATTGCAGTCATGTGTAACTCAAAAGTCACTATCGAATAAGAATGATATTATTGAAGTTGAACAATTTAAGGGGCAACAAGTAACTGGGGAATCTGCTTTGGCTTCGGCCTCAGTTGCTTCTGAATTGGGAGTCGCCGATGGTTTGAAAACAACACCTTTATCACCTACTATCAATACCGCCCGTCTTTTGGATAAAAACCCTGCTTTGAAGGCTTTTTTTATGGCTCCGATAAAAGAGGAGGAAAAGATAACGGGGAAGCATATTGCAATTATTACAACTGATGGAGTGGAAGAAATTGAGCTGACTGGTTTCTTAAAATATTTGAAGGCAAGAGGGGCTATTGTGGATATTGTTTCTCCAAAGTATTCTCCCTGGGCTGAAAAATATGCAATACAATACCCTGTTAGTAGAACAGAATATATACAGACTGTGCGATTTATGGAAAACGCCGGAAAAGTAAAAATTGACCGTTTTATAGATGAAGTCAAAGCTGTCGATTATGATGCGGTTGTCATTCCAGGTGGTGCATGGAATCCTGATGCTTTACGTATTGACAAAAATGTCCTAGCTTTTGTTAGAGAAATGGACAAAGCAAAAAAACCGATTGCCTCAATCTGTCACGGACCGTGGGTTCTTATAAACGCCGAAATTGTTGAAGGCCGTAAACTGACAGCTGCTTGGAGTATTCATATTGATTTGAAAAATGCAGGGGCTATTGTGGAGGATAAGCCGATGGTAGTGGATGGTAATCTTATCACCAGTCGTTACCCTACAGACTTGCCTGATCTTCTGACTGAATTTTTGCGTCAGTTAAAATAATGGTTATATTCTTGAAGTTCATCTGTTTCAGCAGATCTATTAAATAATGGGGATAAAGAACAGATCGAGGCGAACGTAAAGTTAGTGGCCAAGACCGCTGCTCCTGATGGGATGATTTTTGATGATAAAGGCAACTTATATTTTGGAGATTTAGAAAATAACAAAATTCAATACCTGACACTTAATGGCAAAATCAATACACTTTGCGAGGGTGAAAAAATTAAGTGGGCAGATACCTTTAGTATTTACGATGGCTATTTATTCTATACAAACTCAAGGATAAACGAAACAAAAAAATGGCGTTTTTGATTTAATATTCTCCATCAATAAAATAAAAATTAGAGATTAGTAAACAAGTTTTTTTAAGTTGTTTTTCCATCAGTATTAATGCTGATTTTTGGACATATCATCACAGAGAACTACAATTCAGGCGGAGCATATAAATGATTGTTATTTGCAAAATCCTATTCCCATTCATCTAATTTAAGGATGATGGGGATAAGTGATTTGCCTTCTTCTGATAATTCGTATCTCACTTTAGGTGGAGTCACTGGATATATTTTTCGCTTAACAAGCTTATCTTTTCCAGTGCTCGGATAGAATAAGTAAACATCCTTTTTGAAATATCCGAAATACTTTTTTGAAATTCTCCTGACCTTTGAGCACCATCTTTAAGGTGAAACAAAATAAGACTTTTATGCTTATCACCTATCAAATGCAGCGTAAACGCCAAAGAATAATTAAATTCCTTTTCGTAATATTTGATAATTTCCTTATTTGTGTCATTATTCAGAGTTATCTTTTTTTAATGAGGGATAACGTTAAATTGTATGATAGTTGTAGATTGCGTGGTACTTACATGTAAAACTGAGATGAAGTTTAAGCGGGTTGCAAAACTTGAAATTTAGCACTGTCCCTGCCATTACTTATACAAAATGTGTGTGCTGGTGTTTATATCCTTTATTTTGGGTCTAAGTCCATTTCTTTTTTAAATATCTTCAAAATTTCATTCAATTGATTTTCATATATAGAATTCTTCCGGCAAGCAAAATAGAGTTGATTAGTAATTGGAGAGTTCCCACGCCATAGTAATTGCAATTTTCCATCTTCAAATTCCCTTTTGCAAAGAAAATCAGGAACAATGGCTAATCCGCTTCCAATACAAAGACTGTTTATTATCGATTTAAAATTGGGGACAATGTAATTGGCTCTAAAATCAGGTGACGAATTAAAATTAGCTTGCCAGAATCGCTTTAAATGCACATTGTCACTTGACGCACCATACCATTTTTTTTCTTTGATGAATGTGAGTATGTCGGATTTACTTTTTGTTTTAATCGTCTTATTAAAGGCATCTTTATCAATATCATTACTGCCAATTAAAACAATAGCCTCTTTGCCAACGGGTATATACTGAATCCCTTTAATTTCCGTTTTTTGAGATGTAATTACAACATCAACAATTCCTTTCTCTAACTTCATTAGTGAACTCTGATAATCAGAAAAACTGCTTATCACATTAAAATTCAGTGTATGAAGATGCCTTTCTAGAATGTGCTGAAACGTTTCAAAGCACATTCCAATACTTATAGTAGGAATATCATTCTCAGTACTTTTATGAAAGTGCCTCTCTATCTCCTCTAACTTTAACAATGGTTCAATAAGCCCATTATACAATACTTTTCCACGTTCGGTAGGAATCATTTTTTTTGAAACTCTATCGAAAAGCTTTGCTCCTGTATAACTTTCCAACGAACTTAAATGCAAGCTTACACCAGGCTGAGAAATAAATAAAACTTGGGCAGCTGCTGTTAATGTTCCTTTTTCGTAAATCGCTTTAAAGGTGCGATACCATTCTAAATTCACCATATCTATTATAATTATAATGCAAAGGTATGAATTAACTTATTTTTATTATAGAACTATCTATAGTATTTTTGCATCGAATACTAAAGAAAGGTGCATATGTTAGTAATGGAGAAAACAAAAATCAGGAATTTAGAATTGAATAATCGAATTATTCGTGCGGCTTTGTGGATGAAGATGGCTGACAAAGACGGGCATATCACACCACAGCTGTACAAGGTTTACGAGGAACTTTCGAAAGGTGGTGTTGGAATGATTATTACAGGTTATTCAATGGTTGATCCAAACGATAGACCAAACCCTGGAATGATGGGTATATACAACGATTCTTTTATTGAAGAGCACAGAAAATTAGTAGATACTGTCCATTCTAATGGAACTCCAATTGCTATCCAATTGGCTTATGGAGGTTCGCAAAACTATCATCCGGACTTTCAGGATGCAACATTATTTGGTCCTTCAGCCGTGAAAAACCGTTTAACGGGAATTACGCCCAAAGAGATGTCCAAAGAAGACATTCAACATCTAACAAAAATGTTTACCAGTGCTGCAATAAGAGCGCAGAAATCGGGTTACGACGCCGTTGAGATACACGGTGCACATGGCTATTTATTAAGCCAGTTCTTAACTCCATTTTGTAACCGGCGCACCGACGAATATGGAGGAACAATTGAAAATAGGTCTCGGATTATTGTCGATGTCATTCAAAGTATTCGTAAGGCAGCAGGAGATAATTTTACCATTATGGTAAAAATGAACCACGATGATTATATGGACGAAGGCGAAGGCTTAACCCTTGCAGATGCTGTTGAAGTTGCCAAAATACTTGAAAAAGCAGGAGCAGACCTGTTAGAGATTAGTGGAGTAAATGAAACTTCGGGAAAAGGTGTAGGACCGGCACGAACTAAAATAAACAAGCCTGAGTTACAATCTTATTTCTTGGAGCCAACCAAACAAATTGCCGAAGCTGTAACTATTCCTGTACTATTAATGGGGGGAAATCGCGATTTTAAAAGGATGCAAGGTATTCTTAATGACACCAGTATTGCGTACTTTTCCATTGCGCGACCACTGCTTTACGAACCTGATTTGGTGAATAAGTGGAAAGATAATCCTGATTATAAGCCACTTTGCATTTCGTGCAATGCTTGTTATCGCGAAGGAGAAGTTGGTTGCAGCGTTAAAGAAAAAAGAAGTATAACTAAAGTGTAAACCGCCAGAGACCTCTCGTTATTTTGATTTATAATCTTCGTTTGTGAAGTAGAGGGGAGCCATCAACGCCTCAATACAATGAAATGTTGCTTGAAAAGTTGATGGTGCCATAGTGGTGTGTTGCTTGAACGTTGATGGTGGTTATGCCATTTGATACATTCCTTGAATTGTACTCATCTCGTTTGAGATGAGCTTCTAGCTGGCTCTGGCATAGTTTTCTGTCATTCGGGTGTTGGTATGTCCCATTATCTTCGAAATGGCGTTCTATATTAAGCGGAAAAATCCAGATATCATCTAATATTATTGATGTAGATGGGATGAATAGTGATCAGAGTGGTCATTCTTCAAGCTAAATGCAGAGTAACTTCATGTCTTCTTAGAGCATATCAATTTAAAAAAACACAGAGAATGTTATTGGTTTGTTAAGATCGAATCTCACTCTTAGAAGGGAGAATATTTTGCGTTAATTTACATCAAATTCAAAAAGAAACTCATAAAACGAGCTTGATGAATTCAACATATAAAGTAGAGTGAATTAGATTCAAAATTAAAAAATAAGGATACAGGGATGAAAGAGAACAAGAAGTTAAGTCTTAGTATGTTCTTAATTTAAGATTGGCTACAGGGGTAATTATATTAGTATTGGCATTATGAGTGAACTGTGTCTCTCAAAAAATATTTTATCTGCATCCGTGTTGTCAAAATCTTACACTGTGGTCATGATTGTGATCTTGCTTGTCCTTATTTGCTTACAAAATGGGACTCTTTGGGCTTACGATATGTTTGTGTCTAAGACTGGTGAAAAATAGAACACATGAATAAGAGTCACTTATCGGTTATTGCAATATATCTTAAATACGATAACATTAATGGGAAAACAGCAAATAGGGGCGACGGTATACCAATACTCTTTAATACTAATTATTTTGGTAGCCATAGCTTACAGTGGGGGCAGGGATTTTTTATTTCACAATAACGAGGCCGAAGTCACTGTGGTGTTAGACGATATACAGGAGATTTACCCCACGGCAGAGTATTATACTAAAAATAGACAGGGTGCATTTGATGTTTATGGCAATAGTATCGATAAAATAGGGTCAGCACTACTCTCATCCGATTACTCCCAACAATTTGGTTACGGTGGTAGCGTTCCTTTATTGATAGGTGTTGATGATAATTTGACTATTACCAAAGTTATTTTATTGCCGAACCATGAGACTGGTGACTACATAGAAGCCATATATGGCAATAAGTTTATAGGCAAGTGGCAAGGCGTCAACTTAGAAGATGCTATGCAGCTCCATGTTGATATTGTCTCTGGAGCTACCCTTACGAGCAAGGCTGTGATTGCAGGCATTAGGCATACAGCCTCTTCAGTTATGGAGTCTGATGCATCTCTTATCACAGAATCGAACCTTTGGACAACGATTAAGGATGTTCTATTTTTGAGTCTAATGTTGCTATCGCTAGCGATGGCTTACAAAAAAGGAACGGCGAAGTACCGCAGTCTTTATTTGTTATTGGTGTTGGCTATAATGGGCTTAATCCTCAATAATGCACTCTCTGTTCGGTTACTACACGGATGGCTACAGCATGGCTTTGTATGGCGGGCCAATTGGCAAAGTAGCGTGGTCTTTATTTTAGCATTGACCCTCTCTTTTTTCGGTAAGCGTAAATTTTACTGTAACTATCTCTGTCCAATGGGAGCATTGCAAGAACTAACGAACCATTTTACGCCTTTCAAAAAAAGAAAGCTACCAACACGATTTAAGGGTATAACTGCCAAGGAGATATATCTGACACTTATTGCGGGCGCTTTGTTATTAGGTTTTACTCCCGAATTATCCTATTTAGAACCTTTCATGTTCTTCTCCTTTCGCATAGTAGGCATCGGACTTATTATCTTCGGTTTAATAGTTGTTGCGTTGTCGCTATTTTTCACCAAACCCTGGTGTTCGGTATGTCCTACAGGATGTATATTGGATACTATATCCTATGAAAAAGTTAAAAATATTGATTCGTAAAACTATAAAATCATGCAAAAAAGTAAATTTTTAAATATTATTCTTGCCTCTGCCGTATTGGTATTGACCATTCTTTTGACCAACAAAAATGACGGGTCCAACAAGCCCACAACAAGCCCAATAGTTCCATTTGCAGATTCTCTTCCAGCAGCATCACATGCTGCAACAATTCCATTTAAGAAGAAATCGTTGGGGATTAGAACAGAGTTGTATCCAAAACCTGCTTTGGTGATAGGCTCCTATGATAAAGAGGGTAAGCCGAATATGATGACGGCTGCATGGGTAAGCATAGCCAACTCTAACCCGCTGAGTATCGCGGTCTCTATGCGCCCCGCTACCTATTCTCATGGCAATGTGACAGAGACAAAATCTTTTACCGTCAATATTCCTTCATCCGAATTGGCTAAGTATGTTGATTACGTAGGCCGATTTTCGGGAAAAGATGTAGATAAGTTTAAGGAGACTGGGCTCACGCCTGTTAGAGGAGAGTTTGTAAACGCTCCTTATATCAAAGAGTTTCCTATTGTTATAGAGTGTGAGCTTACAGAGTTTCATGACCTCGGTTCGCACAGACAGTTTATCGGAAAAGTTATAGATGTAAAAGCTGATGAGGCAATCTTAGATTCTAAAGGTAATGTAGATGTTAATTTGTTGAATCCTCTTATATATGCCGGGGGGAATTATTATGAAACAGGACGCTTGATAGCCAAGGTCGGTGAGGCTTTGAAAGATATAGATGGTCAACCATTTGTTCCTAATTATAGTCAGAGATATGAGAATGAAACATTGGAGGTGATACACAACCGAAAGAGTGTGCGCCACTTTACCGACCAGCCGGTTTCAAAAGAGCAGATAGAGACCTTGCTAAGGGCAGGTATGGCCGCCCCAACAGCAGTTAATAGGCAGCCTTGGGCTTTTTATGTTGTTACCGAGCGTGAGACTCTAGATACACTAAGCCAACAATTACCTTATGCTAAAATGTTGTCTCAGGTGCAAGCTGCTATTGTGGTGTGTGGCGATATGGAGAAGGCTGGTAATTTAAAAGATGAAGGCTATTGGGTGCAAGACTGTGCAGCAGCCACAGAGAATATACTCCTTGCCGCTGAGAGTATTGGGTTAGGAGCAGTATGGACTGCTTCGTACCCATACGATGACCGAACAAAAGCGGTTATAAAGGCGCTCAACCTGCCAGAGAAGTATATCCCCTTAAACGTTATTCCGATAGGCTATCCTACAGGTGAAGACGTGCCGAAAGATAAGTGGAAAGCAGAGAATGTTATTTGGCAATAGAGGATTTTATTCTACCTGGCAGATGTCAGTACATTAGCAGTCTCCCACGAATCAACCCCTGCTAGCGCGAGCTTGTAGCTCGTGCTCTGTTAAAACAGAACAAAGCTACTACTTGTGCATTTATAAAAGTTCGACGGGTAGCTGCCCCAACTCTCCAGCATAATTTTTAGCACTACTATATTTCCAGTGATGAGTTTCCTCTGCAAATCCTGCTTCCACTGGGTTATTATGGATATAGTTTAGTTTTTCTGATATCACTTTATTGCTCCACAATTCAACTGGCTGGTTATTTTGCTGCCACAATTGACGTTGTTTTACATTACTATTCATTTGGCCTGCACGTTGCATCATCCAAAGCAACCATTATTTTCTACTTTCCTGTGGGTTTTCTTCGATCAATTGTTGGATATGTTTTGATGAGTAAGTTTTAAACTCTTTCAAAATTTTACCTGGGTTAGAGTTTTGATCGTTAAATATCAAATGAATATGACTTGGTAATATACAGTAAGCATATATTACCATGCCTTTATGAGTACAACAATATTCTAAACTCTTGATAATGGCAGCAAAATACTGTTCGCGCACAAAAACATCAAGCCAGTAAACAGTGGCAAAGCTTACAAAGTATAATCCTTCTTTGTTGTGAAATTTATATTTACGACTCAAAACTTATTATTTCTTGTATACCTAATTCTTACGAAAAAATACAGATTAGAAGCTTGTTTTTACTGCTTACGCAGAACACGAGCTACAAGCTCGCGCTAGCAGGGGTGCGTACGGTGGTGTGAGAGGTTTTCCGCTAGGCTAATAACCTAGCGGCAGCCTACTCGATTGGCAGTAGTACTTTCTGTTCAATTTTTCAATTCAAATTCCGTTCTTTCAAAAGTTTTTCTAACTCTTTTTCTTTTTTGGAATTATTCACCAATCTATAAATTAAAAAAAGTGGAATTAGCATTGGAACTATTCCCAAAGCATTTTTTTTATAAATAGAAGCTACAATTCCAATAAAAAAGATTCCTGCTAGAAATCCAATTAATGTAGCATTCAATATTTTCCTTCTTTTCAATTCCTTTTTTTCAATTTTTAACTCTTCGTTAGTCAACTCAGATAGATTCTTTTTTTCCATTATTCGTATTTTTAATTTCTCTATGGTTTTCAAAAACTTCAATGGCAGACTTTAGGAATCCAATAAACCCAATTCCCAATACAATAATTCCAAAAGAGACTTCCTGAAAAATTTTATTGGAAGCAAGAAAGTATCCGAAAATCCCAAATGTCAATAATGAAAAAACTAAGAACGCAATAACAATTATGGCTATCTTCCCTTTTGTAGGATTTCGCCATATTTGTTTTTCGAACTTAAGTGAAGTTTTTTTTGTATCCTAAAGCGTTGCGAAACTAACAGTTATCCCTAAAAATATTAAAGAATAGTTTAGTTTAGTCCAATCTGCATTTCCATTTGAAAGGGATACTATAAATGGAATATAGAACCACACGGCCGCTAGAATTAAAGGATATTGCAACTAACTTATGATGTGAAATATTTGTGTTAGATTCTTCATTTTTTGATAAACTTTAATTCATAAAGGAGTAAATATGTTGTTGTAAAAAACTATTCTAATCAATCTAATCCTAAAAAGTGTCAACTATGTGCCTTGACCGTACCCTTTCCCTGACATTACTTATACAAAATGTTCTCATTAGTTTAATTCTTCCCTAAGTCTAATTTGTCCTTAAGCTCTTTTCCCAGTCTATCATCAATTAAGCTATATTCTTCTACACGTTTTTCAAAATGAATCCAAATTTTACCATTTTTTCTCCAAAGTCCTTTATTACTGTATTCTACAGTACATACTTCATCCTGAGAAATTGATATACTCTTCTTCATACCAAAGATATTCATCAAGAATAGATTTACATTCCTATCTTCCATGTTAAATTTATAGATGCAATCAGGTCTATAATCACTAATAATATTTCCAAGTATCGGTACTATGAGTGTTATCAAGAATAATACCCATTCGTATTCCCAATCTAAAACATTCATACCCATCAATAGCAAATAGATTATTGTAAAAATAATTGAGGGTAAAATAAATCTAAACCTCAAATTCCATAATTTCCTTTTAAAGGAGGTCGTATTAATAATTCCTTCTTCAATTGTGGTTTTATTTTTTGACATTTTTTAAATATTTATTAATAATTAATGAGAACAAGTGGCTAAGACGCTATGCGACTCACATCACTTATCTGTGACTTCCCGTAAGTGGCTGTTTTTGTTTTTATTAGTCTCTTAAATTATGCTTTAAGAGACTTTCGTTTTTGCAAGAGATAAACTCTGTATAAATACTAATATGTACAGCTCTTATATAAAACCCAACTAAGGTATTCTTTTTTTGCAGAGATCGTAATAAATGCAATGGGGAAATATTATAATTAATAAGAATTGCTTTGGTAAGCTTGTTTTATGAGTATACCCTGTCAGAGGTTTTGTGCCCTGACAGCGGTTTGTTGAATTTGTAATATGCGTACACAACGATTCTGATTAAAAATCAATAAATAAGAAGTGTCTGGCCATGAATAATCCTTATGAGTACATATTGCCTGCAATCTCAGGGGGTATTTGTGAAGTGTTTGTTTGTCTAGTTTTTGTATAGGTGCAAAGCTGTCTTGTCTTGTTTTAGAAAATTAAATTAGAACGATATTAATCTGGAAATGAAAATAGGATACAAACACAAAACTGTAATATGCTTAAATTGAAAAATATAGGATTGTTTGCAATATACGTTCTGTTGGGCTTGAGTATGTCTGGCCAGAGCCTTGCTCAGAAGATGGATAAAAACTTTTTCAATCGAATAAAAACCGAAAAAGTACAATCTGATCAGTCTGTTGAATGGAAAAATTTTGGCCCGGGAATGTCGGGCTATTGTGAGGAATTTTGGTGTCACCCCACAGATACGAATGTGATGTTTATGGGGCCCGATATGCATGTTACTTATGGTACTTGGGATAATGGGAAATCGTGGCATACCATTAAAGACAGCGATGGTGACGGTAAGGATTTGGAACGCACTCTTGATATTGTGTTTTCCTTGCAGAATCCGGATTACGGGGTGGCTTTGGAACGTTATGGGAATATTTTTGAAACTAAAGACCGCGGTCGAACCTGGAAGTTGGTGTACACAATTACTGAAAAGAACAATCCGGTTTTTAAAAAGAATTCGAGCTATAATGCATTTACTAAAATCGCCATTCATCCTACCAACGACAATATTTGGTTTATAGGTGTGGGTAACTTTTGGGATGTAAAAGCCAACCATAAAACACAGAAAAATCCGAATGGATTGATTCATTCAAGGGCAAGTTATGGCTATATTTTAAAGACAACAGATAAAGGAAAATCGTGGACTAAAATTGCCAATCATATTTCCGACGAATTGGATGTAGCAAGAATCATTATTAATCCTGCTAATGCAGATCATATGATCATTGCCACTAGTCATGGTGTATATACAAGTAGTGATGGTGGTGATAGTTGGAAAGCTAGCAGTAAAGGCCTGCCTAATAATCTGCCACGCGATTTATGCTCTTACTACAATCCTAAAACCAAAGAGTTTGTACTTTATTTGGTAGAGCAAACGGTTTACACCGCTAAAGGGAAAACAACAGAAGCCACAGGTGGTGTTTATAAAAGTGTTGATGGAGGTGCAAGCTGGATAAATATAACAGGCAATTTGGGAATAAACTTGTCGGTAATTGCGGATTCAGGGGTGCGTGATCGTTATCACAGAACGATTTCTCATTGGTTCGGAATAGATAAAAACGTTTCAAAAAAAACCTACACAACTTATCCCGACAAAACCCTTTCGGTGTACAATCGAATTGTGGTGAATCCTTTGGATAAAAATGAAATCTATCTTTCGCACAATAAGAAACACGATCGCGGTTTTGGACCTGGTGAGGTGTGGAAAACTGAAAATGGCGGAAAAACCTGGTTTGCCTGTGTCCGTGATGGCAAATATTGGATAGCAGAAAAAGATAAAGCGTACTGGCAAGAAAAGAATAATCCTACTGGTGCAAATATTGAATTTGCCCACATACAAGGAGAAATGGATGAGGGATCGGAAACAGCTGGAAATCGCATGATGGCAATTAATGCCAAAGGCGATGTGTTTCTTGGAATTGCTCAGCAAACAGTGCGTAGTAACAATAAGGGTGCTAGTTGGCAACAAGTTGATGATTATGAAACGGCTCCGGGATCTAATGCTTGGGTAGGACGAGGAGGCAGTGATCTTCCTGGAAGATTTATGTTGCTTGAAACGGGTATTGAAGACCGATATCTTTTATGCTCTGGAGAACATGGCTTGTGGGAAACCACCGATTTGGGTACTTATCCTGATAAAGATGCTGTGGCAGTGAAGCAAATAGAAGGTCAAGTTCACGATCACAGTGGAAATCATGCATCTCATTCTACTTCTACAGTTGCAGTGCATCCTAATGATACGAACACCATTTACATTCTAAGCTGGCGTCAGGAGCACAGAGGGAAACTGCGCAGAACTCAGGATGGAGGCAAAACCTGGGAAAATATCTCTACCATTTTCGATGGTAATAACAACAGCTGGGAAGGCTTGGCTATGACTTATTCTTTACAAATTGACCCTAACAAGCCAGATAATATGTATTTCTGTTCTATTCGGAAACCAATATCTGAAGTGGGCAGTTCCGTTAAGGAAAACATTCTGACAAAAGGTGGTTATGGTGTTTACCGATCTACAGATGCAGGATATACCTGGACTTTGAGTAACGAAGGACTTCCTGCCAAATGCAGTGTTCGCAGATTAACTATGGATCCTCAAAATCCGGAAATTATTTATGCTTCGGTAAATCAAAAGAGTGATAATGATCCGGGTGGTCTTTATAAATCAACTGATAAAGCAATGACTTGGAGCAAAGTTAAGGTGCCTGCAGTTGTTAAATCAGTAAATAATCTTTTCATCGATCGCAATACCAACTACATGTATATTTCATGTGGTACCCGTTCGGGAGAGTACATTTCAGGTGGTGTTTGGCTAAGTAAAGACAATGGCAAAAAATGGGAGAAAATATTCAAAGCGCCTTACGTATGGCAAACAGAAATTTCTCCGGTTAATTCTGATATTATTTTGGTGAATGTGCCGGCTCAGGTGAGCACAAAATTCAAAGATTTTAAAAATCCAGGTTTGTATTTATCCAAAGATGCAGGGAAAAGCTGGACTAAAATCAACAAAGGCATAGGTCAACCAGACAAAATGGTGGATGCAAAGCCTGATCCATATCATGAGAATATTATTTGGAGTGCCGGCTGGGGAAGCGGTTGGTTTAAAGCGATCATAAAAGAATAGGGGCGTTCGTAAAGCTCAAGCTAGTAATTGTTTAATTCGAAATGTCATGATTGAGAAAACAAGCTTGTTTCGTGTTGTTCTACTGATTTTATTGGTGGCTAATTTACTTTCGGAAGTAAATGCTCAAAGAACTCCTAATGTGATTTTAATCCTTACGGATGATCAAGGAATTGGGGATTTGGCATGTCATGGTAATCCATGGATAAAAACACCTAATCTGGATGCATTTTATAAGGAATCGGTTCGATTAACAGATTTTCATGTAAGTCCCTATTGTGCACCAACTAGAGGGGCAATAATGACTGGGAAATATCCGATAAACAATGGAGCATGGGCAACATTTAAGGGGCGGGATGCTCTTCCCGAAAACACATCAACAATGGCCGATGTTTTTAAACAAAATGGTTATACAACGGGTATTTTTGGTAAATGGCATTTGGGTGATAATTACCCGGTTCGGCCTACCGATTGCGGTTTTTATGTCGCCATTCACCACAAAGCAGGCGGTGTTGGTGAATTATCTGATTATTGGGGCAACAGCTATTTTGATGATGTGTACTATGTGAATAATGAGCCGAAACAATTTGAAGGTTACTGTACTGATGTTTGGTTTAAGGAAGCCATTAAATTTATTGAGAGCAATAAAGAGAGTCCATTTTTTGTCTATTTGCCAACTAACGCACCTCACAGTCCGTGGTTTGTTGATGATAAATACTCCGATCAGTATAGAGATTTAGAAGGAGAGGAAATTGTTAGTGCCAACTTCTACGGGATGATCACGAATATTGATGAAAATATCGGAAAATTGGATAAATACCTCAAGAAGAAAGGGCTATTGGATAATACGATTTTGATTTTTATGACCGACAATGGTTCCAGCGGAGGAATTAGCCGTGATGGTAAAATAGGATACAATAAAGGTTATCGGGGAATGAAAGGGGCGAAAACAGAAGGTGGACATCGTGTGCCATTTTTTATTCGTTGGCCTGATGGTAAAATTGAAGGAGGAAAGGATATCAACGATCTTACCGGGCACATCGACTTACTTCCAACATTGGCAGGTTTGTGTCAACTTAATCTGGATGAAGATATGAATCTTGACGGGGTAGACTTTTCTTCACTGCTTTTAAAGAAGAAAAACAAATTGGAAGAGAGAACAATGTTTGTGCATAACCGTCAGGACTGGCGACCACCGATGGATGAAAAACAAACCTGCCTGATGAATGACAAATGGAGATTGGTAAATGGGAATGAACTGTACAATATTGACAAAGATCAATACCAGAGCAATAATATAGCTCATCAACATCCAGAACTTGTTAAAACCTTACTAAATGATAATGCTCGCTTTGTGAAAATAGCGAAGACAAGAATAGGATATCAAGAACTACCAGTCAATGTTATTGGAAATGATGAGCAGGATGAAATTACGCTAACCATTCAACATGCTATTGGAGAAGATGGAGGTATTTGGAAGTGTGAACAAGTGGCTGAAGGAATGAGGAATACCAATAACACTCATGCCTTGAGAGTTGATCGTACGGGTACATACGAAATTTCTTGTTGCAGATGGCCTAAAGAATGTCCTGGCCCGATTTGGGGAGTACCAGAGGAAAATCCTAAAAATCTTTACAATTATACCGTTATTAAACCCGAAAAAGTTAGAATTAGTATTGCCAATCAAATGCTTGAAAAAGAAATTGAAGCTAAGGAAGAGGCCGTGATATTTAAGGTAAGGCTTGAAAAAGGAAAAACACTACTTGTGAATGATTTTATTGAAGGTGGTGAAAAGTATGGGGTTTACTATACCTATATCAAGAGGGTCGATTAAGTGATAAGTAATAAATGCAATATTAATCTTGTGCTATGAAACGTACATGACAAGGATATTTTGACACACAGTGGGATGATTATTCCGGCATGGTAATCCCGAAAGCTTTCGGGACCATATGGAAAAAAAATAAAATTATAATCATATGAAATTGAAATTTTGTCTATCTGTACTACTTTTGGGCATTGCAATTAGTGTATTTGCCCAACCAAGTGCTTTAAAAGGATATAAATGGGAGGCAGTTGATGCCTTAAGCGATGAATTTAAAGAGTTTGATGATTCGAAATGGACCTATTCGTTGTGGAATTACCCACCTCCTAATATCATGATGGAAAGTCAAGCTTTTGTTGATGATGGAAAGCTTTGTATTAGAGCTGAAAAGCATACTGATTCCCTTAGGTGGATGAAAACTTGTCGAATCATGTCAAAAGTACAGATTGGCTATCCAATGTATACCGAATGCCGCATGAAAGCTGCTGATATCTCGGCTTACAATACCTATTGGCTGAACAATGGAAATTCTGAGAACAGAAATGAAATTGATATTTGCGAGAACAATGCGAATCCAACAAATCCGAAAACGAAACATGGAATTGCTGATTTCCCTTACGTAATGCAATCGAATATACATCATGCGGTCGATGGGGAAAATTTACGTAGTCCAAGTAATGCCTCCACGAAACTACTTTCGAAAAGAAATAAAAATAGAGGAAAGGATTTTAACGAAACATACCATACTCTTGGCCTTTACTGGGAGAATGACCGCAATTGTCATTGGTTTTTAGATGGAGAATATGTTGGTTTTTCTTCAGCCAAACGAAAATTTACTCGTGAGCTGAATATCATTTTTGATTTGTGGTCGAACTCTTGGGATGGATTCCCGACAAAGGAAAGTTTAGATGACGATTCGAGAAATACAATGTATGTTGATTGGATACATACTTACAAGCTTGTTCAAATTAAGTAACTCAAAAGAGGAAACAACCACTTGTTATAAAGGCTATTTTTAAACCTTATCTAAAGGTAATTTAAACAATTATCATGTGGTTATCGTTTAGTCTTTTCGCGTACAATACCCCCGGAATTTGAATTGTTATTCTGTTTACTCCTAAGTAAATTGATCTGACTCAAAGCAGTGTTGCTATTTAGTTTCATTATTAATAACTGACTAGTAGTGCGTTTTTACTGATGCTTAAGTCATCTCCTTTGTGAAACCCAGAGTAGTTTTCGTGCAATACAAAATACATTTAAAAGGTATGTACTTTGCATTGCTAGGTAGTTTGTTTATATTTGCTGTTACAGAATCATAATTGTCCTAAAATCAAAGCAAGAATATAGAAAAGAAGAGGGGCTGTGAAGTATTGAAACTTCAAATAAAAAAAAGCTCTGATGGGAGAATGTGATTTAACCCTTTCTATGGAAAGGACTAGTAAGCTGATTATAAAAAGATATCGATAAAATTTAATTTATCATGAACAAGAATATATCCAATGAGTACGATGTGATAATCATCGGAGGTGGGATCACCGGAACGGGTACCGCTAGAGATTGTGCGATGCGGGGACTAAGTGTTTTACTTGTAGAGCGTCATGATTTTGCCGTTGGGGCTACAGGACGAAATCATGGTTTGTTACATAGTGGTTCTCGATATGCTGTGACTGACCCTGAGTCTGCATCGGAGTGTATCAAAGAGAATAGGATTTTGCGACGTATTGCAAACCATTGTGTGGAAGAAAATGATGGATTATTCATCACTCTTCCGGAGGATGACATCGCTTTTCAATCTCAATTTGTAGATGCATGTAGCAGTGCCGGAATTGAAAATGAAATTATTGATCCTGCTTATGCTCGTCATATTGAACCTTCGGTTAATCCAAATTTAATTGGTGCTGTGAAGGTACCAGATGGATCTGTGGATCCTTTTCGCCTTACGATGTCGAATGCCCTGGACGCCAAAATTCATGGAGCTGTTCTCTTAACACGTCATGAGGTAAAAGGTATTGTGAAAGAGCAGGACCGGGCTATTGGTGTGGAGTTGTTCAATCATGAAACAAAACAAAACGTTAACTATTACGGCAAAATAATTGTGAATGCCGGAGGTATTTGGGGCCACCACATTGCGAAGCTTGCTGGTGTCAATATCAATATGTTTCCAGCGAAAGGTTCTTTGCTTATTTTTGGTCACCGTGTGAATAAAATGGTATTGAACAGATGTCGAAAGCCTGCTAATGCTGATATTCTGGTACCGGGAGATACAATTTGTCTGATTGGAACCACATCGGAACGTATTCCGTACGACCAAATTGATAATATGTTTGTATCCAGGCAGGATGTGGATGTGCTTATTCGTGAGGGAGTAAAGCTTTCTCCGGCATTGGCCACTACTCGTATTTTGCGTGCTTATGCAGGTGTACGTCCCTTGGTTGCTGCAGACGATGATCCAACCGGACGAAACATTAGCCGTGGAATTGTACTTCTGGATCATCAGAAGCGTGATGGACTTTCTGGCTTTATCACCATTACGGGTGGCAAGCTGATGACATATCGTTTGATGGCTGAAGAAGCTACTGATTTAATCTGCAAAAAACTGGCGGTTGATAAGCAATGCGAAACAGCAGATAAGGTTTTGCCAGGAGCCGAAAAGAGTGAAAATCCGCTAAGTATTGCTACGGAAAAAGTATATACAGGGGCTAACATCTCACAAAAATCGGCGAAAGATCGTCATGGAACTCTTGCAAAGAATATTTCCACTGGTGACGACTACGAAGATTCATTGGTTTGTGAGTGTGAAGGGGTATCAGTAGCCGAGGTAAAATATGCTATTAATGAATTGCACGTAAAAAATCTGAAGGACCTGCGACGCCGTACCCGTGTTGGTATGGGAACATGTCAGGGAGAATTATGTGCTTGCCGTGCGGCCGGACTCCTTTGCGAAGCTTCGGAAAAACCAGGTAAGGCAAAAGATGATTTGGCTAGATTTCTTCAGGAACGATGGAAGGGAATGTTGCCAATTACTTGGGGGGAAGGAATTAATGAGATTCAGTTTACTTCTTGGATTTACGAAGGCATATATGGTTTGGAACCAGATAACAATTAAGCGAGGATTACTATGAAATTCGATAACATTATTATAGGAGGTGGGTTGAGTGGACTCACATGCGGAATTAAACTGGCGGAGCAAGGGAAAAAATGTGCAATAGTTTCATCGGGACAGAGTGCAATTCATTTTTTTTCTGGTTCGTTCGACTTTCTTGGAAAGCTAAATGGACAAGAAGTGAAAAATCCGTTGGAAGCGATCAAAACATTGCCGGATTCACATCCATATCAGCGTGTTGGAGTTGAGAATATTGCACGTTTGGCCGTTGAAGCACCTTTGCTTTTAAATCGTGCCGGCTTATCGTTTTTGGGTAAGGCAGACCAAAATCATTTTGTGTTAACCCCAATGGGGATTATGAAACCAACATGGTTAACATTAGATGATTTTACGCGTTTTGAACAAAAAAACACCTTTCCTTGGAAGAAAGCAGTCATCCTAAATTTTAGTGGATTTCTTGATTTTCACACCTTGTTTGTTCAGGATGGACTTAAGAAATTTGACGTGGATTCGCAAGTTAAAAACTTTGCGATGAAGGAGTTTGAAGCAATTCGCCGCAATCCGAGTGAAATGCGTTCTACTAACATTGCGAAGGTATTCGATCAGGGAGAAGATGCTCTTAACGAATTTGCTGAAAAGGTAAATTTATTAAGTGAGGGGTTTGAAGTTGTAATTCTGCCGGCAGTATTTGGTTTGTTCAATAAAAACGTTGTCGCAAATCTAAAATCCAAGATAAATAAACCTCTGGTATTGCTTCCGGCCATACCTCCATCAGTTCCAGGTATACGAAGTCAGATATTTTTGCGAAAAAGATTTGAAGAGTTGGGTGGCACCTACTTTCTGGGCGATAATGTAGAAGAAGGTACTCTCGAGAATAATAGACTAGTTGCTATTCATACTAAGAACCATGGCGATATCAAGCTTGAGGCCGACCACTTTGTTTTGGCAAGTGGAAGCTTTTATAGCAAGGGGATTGTTGCAACTCGCGAGAAGTTATACGAACCTATTTTGGGGCTGGATATTGATGGTGATACAGATAATGAAAAATGGCTGGATGAGAAATTCTTTAACGATCAGCCATATATGCATTATGGGGTTAAAACCGACAGCCATTTCCGTGCATTAATAAACGGTCAGCCAATAGAAAATTTATATGTAGCAGGTTCGGTACTTGGAGGGGCAAATGCCCTTAAGGAAGGAAGTGGAGCCGGAATCAGTGTACTTACTTCGCTTCATGTAGCTGAGCAAATTTTAAAATAAGGGGACGATGAAAAAGGAAAAAATTGAACCAATCAATATAAGCGAGAATAATTTTGAACAGTGTGTGAAATGTACGATTTGTACTGTTTATTGTCCTGTTCTGGAGGTAAATCCAGATTATCCGGGACCTAAGCAGTCAGGTCCGGATGGAGAACGATTACGATTGAAGGATGAAAATTTTTACGATGAGTCATTGAAATTATGCCTCAACTGTAAACGTTGCGAAATTGCTTGTCCGCACGGAGTGAAAATTGGAGATATCATTCAGCTGGCACGTATCAAATACAGCAAGAAAAAGCCAAAAATCAGAGATATGATTTTGGCCAATACTGATATTGTAGGAACCATGGCGAGCACTTTTGCACCCATTGTTAATCCAATTGTAGCCTTAAAGCCTGTCCGGCGGATAATGGATACAGTGCTGAAAATAGATCATCACCGTATGTTTCCGGAATATACAGGGATGAGATTTGAAACATGGTACCGCAAATATGCTGAAAAGAAACAAACTGATTTCAAGAAACATGTAAGCTACTTTCATGGGTGTTATGTGAATTATAATTTTCCTCAATTGGGTAAAGACCTGATTAAAATTATGAATGCTGCCGGTTATGGTGTTCATCTTTTGGAAAAGGAAAAGTGTTGTGGTGTCGCTTTAATTTCTAATGGTTTGATTAAACAGGCTACGAAACAGGCAAAACACAATGTTGAAGCCTTTAAAAAATCTATCGTTGACAAAAACATGCCGGTAATATCGACCTCTTCAACATGTATCTTCACCATTCGTGATGAGTATCCGCATTTGTTGGGGGTGAAGAATGAGGAAATACGTGATGAAAGTGAATTGGCTACAAGATTCCTGTTTCGTTTAATCGATTCAGGAAAGTTAAAATTGGTTTTCAAAGAGAATTACAAGAAACGCATTGCTTATCATACACCATGCCACATGGAAAAGTTGGGTTGGTCTATTTATTCAACCACATTGCTTAAAATGATACCGGGAATCGATTTTATGTCTCTTGAATCAAGATGCTGTGGTATTGCGGGAACTTACGGATTTAAGAAAGAAAATTACGAAACTTCACAGGGAGTTGGGAAACCACTTTTCGATCAGATAGATGGCTCAAATGTCGATTTTGTAGCGACTGATTGTGAAACCTGTAAGTGGCAAATTGAGATGTCAACCACTAAAAAGGTTCAACATCCAATTTCTATCCTTGCCGAGGCATTGGATGTAGAAGCTACAATGAAACTATGGCAAGAGTAAATTGCTTACTCATATTAAGCAGGTTGCGATATATAAAGCCAGCATCCATACTGATATGCAACCCATCAATAGCACACTTACATAGTTGTGTGGGTACAAGATTTGATTGTACAGGGAGTAAAGTATAAGTGGAAGTTTTAAATTTTAGGGTGGTATGTCACAATTATTGGATGTCTAAAATCCTTTGATTGTGGCATTTTTATTTTTTGTCAAGTAAAGGAGAGTTCTCAATATTCTGGATAACCGGTAAAAGTTGGGCCTGAGATTTTATTTAGCTGTTTTTTAGCTGCAATTTTAAGTTCATGAATATGTGAAATCGCAATCTTTCGAGGATGTAGATTTGACATTGAGTCCGGAGATCGGGACCCGTATAGTGAAGAGAGCGTTAAGAACAAAAAGCTGTTTAAGCGTAGCGAGTTCTTTTTATTCACATTTAAATTTCATAAATAGGAGTTCATGATCTCACAAGTTCGGTAGTTTAGCAATCGAACTAGTAACGGGTGATTGAGGACGTTGTCAATGATTTTTTGTTTCGCTTTTTATCCTAGTACCGAACGAAGTGAGATCATGAATACCCGTTAAAATTATGAATGAATCAAAAATTAAAAGCCCGTCTGGCTAAAGGACAAGCAAAAAATAATCAGGTTCACTCCTTTTATTGAAAATTGGTAACATTCGAAACCATCCTAAAATCAAGCTTCGACGATCCATCTTTTGCTATTCCGACGCAAACGCGAATTGCTTTCCAAATGTTTTCTTTACCTGCGCCGGTACTTACTGCCACATTAATATCCCAGGGTGGCATTCGCTGTGCTCATTTACCCCGGGCTATTATCTTTGAGCCCTTCAGGCTCGAGAAAAAAATGATAACAAAGGGACGAATGTAAAATATTTCCCTTTTTGAGTGTATATTATTACTTTAAATAATGATTCGTAATTGCAAGTAATTTTTCTTTTTTTATTGGTTTTGAAATAAAATCGTTGCAACCTGCATGCGTGGCTTCATCGCGCTCTTGTATGGCTGTGTAAGCCGTTTGTGCAATAATGGGTACGTGTTGGCGAAACTGTCTAATTTCTTTAGTCGCATCGATACCGTTTATTCCAGGCATTTTTATATCCATTAGAATTAAATCAATATGGTCATTTATTTTGCAGATATCTATTGCTTCTTCTCCATTTTTTGCGTGAATGATTGTTAAGTTATCGTCAAATTCAGAAAGGATAATTTCCAGATACATAAAGTTAACTTCTTCGTCTTCAGCCACTAAAATGGTGTGGTGCCTTTCTTCATTTAAATTTAAACTTTGATTATTCGTATTCCTATTTTTATCATTTTTGGGTTTTACAGGTTGGTATGGAATACTTAAATAAAATGTTGCCCCTTTTCCTTTTTCGGATTCTAAAGTAATATTGCCACCAAGAAGTTTCGCATTTTCGTTGGCGATAGATAAGCCTAATCCTAAGCCTCCAACAATTTGAGACATTTCTTTATCTTCTTGCGAAAATCGTTCAAAAATAAGTTTTTGCTTTTCGGGATGTACTCCAATGCCAGTGTCTTTTACATAGATTAGTAGATTGTTGTTTTGTAACTTACAGCCCAATTCGATAGATCCATTATCTGTAAATTTCAACGCATTTTCCAGTATATTACTAACAATTCTGTTCAATTTATAGGGATCTGTGAGTAGAGTAATTTCAATATCCGAAAGATCATTTTTTAAATATAATGGCGTCTTATTCATTTTTGCCTTCGTCTCGAATATTGTAAATAATTCCGATAAGAAATTATTTAAACACAATTCCTCTATTTGAGCCCGAGCCTGTTTTGTTCCTAGTTCTGAAATTTCAAGAATGTCATCGATGATTCTAAGCAGTTGATTGCCACTGTTCTGAATTATCTCGTTGTAATATTGTCGTTTTGAATCTGTAATATTTGGCTCATTTAATAAATCTGAAAATCCGAGAATTCCATTCATTGGTGTTCGAATTTCATGTGACATATTATTAATGAATTCAGTTTTTAGTTGGTCACTTTCTTCTGCTTTTTCTTTTGCCTTTTTAAGTTCTATTTCATTTTTTATTTGATCTGTAATGTCGCGGAATTCTACTACCCGAACATTTCTTCCTTGATAGGGGATTTGGCGGGCTTCCAATCGAATGGGATATTCTTCACCATTTTTACGTATTCCAATACTTTGATATGGCTTTTCGTATTCGTTTAAGATTTTTTGGAGAACAAGATCACGCTGATGCTCTGCGATTAGCAACAGCCCGTTCATTCCAATGAGTTCTTCGGTAGAATATCCCGATATTTTTGCAAGACCTTGATTGCAATCTAAAATTATTCCTTTGTCGTGTATGGCAATTCCTCCAAAGGAAGCATCATGAAGAGCTTTAAATCTTGATTCGCTTTTCTCTATTTTTTCTATTACATCTCGTAGTTCTTCATTTTGAGATTGATATTCTTCATTCAGAACCAGGTATTCTTCATTTTGTTCCTGAAGAAGAATCTCAGCGTCTTTCTTATCGGTAATATCTTCCACGCTCGACCAGATAAAATCCTGATTGTCTTTTTTGATTAGTTTCCCCTGTAATCGAATAGGAATTAATTTTCCTGATTTGTGAATGTATTCTTTTTCGTAGGGTCCATAAGTTCCAATCTTATTTAGCGAATCCAATTGAAGTTCTTCTTGTTTTGCATATTTTTTCGGAGTAATATCCCAATAGCTTAATTTCAAAGTTTCTTCGATAGTGTAACCTATGATATTTGCATAAGCTTGATTAACAACAACGAGTTCTCCTGTAAGTTTAGTCAGAGCTAAACCAATAGGAGATTCATTAAAAAGCATTTGGGTGTAATTGTCATTTTGTATTGCATTTTCATTTGCAAGAAGCAGTTCGTTGTACTTTTCAGTTAATTCTTTCGATTGTTCTGCTATTAACTCTTCTTTTTTTTGCTTTGTACTTATTTCTGCAGTGAACCATTTTCTAATTAGAAGGGTGAAAATAATAATAGCCGTTATGAGATTCAATATTTTTGGAATAAACACAATGTGAGCTTGTGATAAATAATTAAAAATCTCAATAGGAAGTAGTTTGGAAAGGGATGTAAACCAGGCGCCAAAGTAAACGCTTTCAAAAAGTGTTCGGAAAGCATCTATGGACAAAACAATAAGAAGTAATTTCAATAATTTATCCGATTGATCGATCGTTTTTGTTTTCCTAATGTAAAAAAAAAGGATGTAAGACCATATTAGTATTAAAATCCAATAGGTAACTGGTGTAATTAATTTGAAAAAATCGTCCATACTATCTGTTTCTTGTTAAGAAAGGAGTTTGTATACTGTAAGATATTCATTTAAAATTGAGAAATGACAATAATTGTCAAAAAGCTTGTTCAACAGGAGTTAGTCGTAGTTTCTGATTTTAATTGGCCAATTTTTTTTGTGACTTAGTATGTGGTTGTTCGGCTGCAGATAATTGGGAACGTTTTGTTCATTAGGCATTGTCGAAATAGATGTTAATCTTACTAAATACCCTGTTGTAATTATCCTGTGAATTATTTAATTTTTAGCCTGTTTATTTTATAGTACAGTTCTAAAACACGCATCGTTTATCGTAAATTAGATCATGTCTAAAAGCTAGACCGGCCTATTTCTTCAAGTCCAGTGCCATATATAATACTCCTCATTCTTATGGAATAAAAGTCTTACATAATATAAGGAATAGAGGCAAGTTAAAATAAAGTTGTGGTGATGTTTTCTATATCGTCTTCCATATTTACCCCTTTTTAAGCAAGCTAAAAACATATACAAAAACTAGACAATCAGAATTGTTTCTGTGTTGTACATGCAGTAAATGGGTGTGTTCAGAAGAGAGGTGTCATATACACCCCTTATCAGGAGTATTTTCAACATTACGAAACGAATAAAATTGGTTAAAATTACAAGTATTCATAAAAGAGAGAAGTCTTGACACTAAATTTTGACCGATAATGAGAATAAATAGGCAAGTTATTCTAGCATTTTTTGTTTTGCTAATGATAGGTAAAGTGGTTTCTGCTCAGCAACCAAACGTTCTTTGGATTTTAACTGATGATCATCGCTACGATGCGATAAGATCCTTTAACAAAATGCTTACGGGAAATGAAATGAGTGAGCTCGGTTATGTGGAATCTCCTAATGTAGATCGTTTAACCAAGATGGGAACCACATTCATCAACACGTATTGTCAGGCTCAGGGATGTGCACCTTCCCGTACATCAATGCATATGGGAAGATATCCATTTCGTTCCGGCGTATATGAGTTTGAATATTATAATAATAAAGCAGAGCATTGTAAACCAACATTACCAGAACAGATGGCCGGTTTGGGATATCAAACATTGCGTATTGGTAAGTTGGGCGTACGGATTAAGACCATTGAGAATGGGAAAGTTAAACCTATAGATATTTACCAAAATAATATTGATTTTAAGACTTTAAGAAAAGAAGGTTTTACAGGTTGGGGAAAAGATAATTTCAGCGAATTCGATGGGAAAAAATTAGAGAAACCGATTAAAGGTTTAGAATTCTTTGTGACTCCTGAAGGTGAGTTCAAGTACACCTCCTTAGAGTTAGAAAGGCAAAGACCAGAATATGCAGGCATGACTGAAAAAATAATGAAAAAATACGACATGCTTCGCCATTACAATAAGAAAAAAGGGAAACAGATCGATAATGGAATGATTCTTTCAGGAGTAAGCTCGCAACCTGCAGGAAAAACAAGAGATGGTTATTATTCGTCAATTTTTATTGATTATTTGAATAATGAAAAGCAAGAGTTTACAGTTGGCTCTCAAAAAATACATGGAATTGATCCTTCAAAACCGCAATTCTTTTATATCGGTTATGATTTTCCACACACACCAGTATTGCCTCCTGCAGATTATCGGGCACGTTTCCAAAAACACAAATACAAAGTTCCGGCGTTCGATGAAAAAGAACTGAAAACAATGCCAGCTCAACTAAGAAAGCAAGTATCGCATGGGTATTCTGATCATTTTACCGATGAGGAAAAACAAAAAATGATTCAGGATTATTATGCTTTTTGTGCTTATGGAGATAATTTAATTGGTCAATCTGCTGATGCTTTTATTGAATACAGCGAAAAAAATAATAAAAAATGGATGATTGTCTATGTGAATGGAGATCATGGTTGGAAGTTGAATGATCACGGTTCAGTATCCAAATTTACACCTTGGGATATAGATGCTCACAATCCTATTGTTGTGGTTTCTTCTGATAAAAAATCATACCCAGCAGGAAAAGTAGTTAGAGATTACACTGAATTCGTTGATATTGCCCCAACCATTCTTGCAGCAGGAGGAGCCAAGCTTACCAATAAAGAGTTCAACTATTTAGATGGTTTCGATATGGCAAAGATTGCTTCAGGAAAAGCGACTAAAAGAGACTATGTGGTTGGCGAAAGCCATGCGGTAACAGGGCCTCGTGCATTTATTCGCACCAAAGAGTATGTGTTTTCAATGCAGACACGTCCAAATAAAGTTCGAGGTAAGGATATGGATTGGGCTTGCAATGCCAGTTATGAGGATTTAGATCCGGCATTGTATTACATGCCTTCGGATCCTCATGAGGTGAACAATCTTGCTTTTGATAAAAAATACGAAAAAATCGCTAAGGCTATGAAGAAGAAGCTTATAGGTATTGTACTTGGCGATAACCGTGTAGAAGTAAAATGGGGCAAAAAGGCCGATGGTACTGAAGTGTATCGCAGTAATTTTGCACCGGGCTCAAACGATCATAAGTTAGATTTAAAATAATTAGCCTGACTTCATCGAGATTGGTGTGGAAATCAAAATATATAGAAATAAAATAATGAAGAGTACATTTTTTTTAACAAGCATTTTGTTGCTGCTTTTTGCTTCTCAAAATTTGAGAGCGCAAGAACGAGAAACCGATTTCAATTTCGACTGGAAATTTACTTTGCTTGAGGATACAAAAATACCTGAGCAAATTCCAATGACAGATAACACTTGGCGTGATGTTAGATTACCACACGACTGGAGTGTAGAATTTTCATTTGATGAAAAAATGGAAGGTTGTACTGGTTATTTAGCCGGTGGAGTTGGTGTTTATCAAAAGCATTTTAAAACGCCTTCTGATAAAAATCAGAAAAGTACTTTCATTTTATTCGATGGAGTTTATAATAATGCAACTTTCTGGTTAAATGGAGAACGTTTGGGAGAGAATCCTTACGGTTATTCTCCTGTTTACTTTGATTTGACATCATTTTTAAAAGAAAATGGAGAAGAGAATGTTCTAACTGTTCATGTGGATCATTCTCGTTATGCGGATAGCCGTTGGTACACAGGAAGTGGTATCTATCGAAATGTGAAGTTGATAACTGTAGATAAATTGCATATTCCTATATGGGGAACTTTTGTTACAACACCACAGGTTACTGCGGATGAGGCGACAGTACAAGTGGAAACCAAAGTGGTAAACTCTCGAAAAGGAAATAGTAAATTCACTCTTTCAACTGACATTTTCGATGCAGAAGGAAAAGTTGTCGCTTCTGATATAAAGGAATTGAAGTTGTCGGCTGGTAAAGAAACCAAAATTTCACAGGCGATTTCTGTAATTCAGCCAAATTTATGGGATACAGAGACACCAAATATGTACAAAGCTGTGTCAAAGCTAATGGTGAACAACAAAGTAGTTGATAAATACACCACACCATTCGGGATTCGTAGTCTGCGATTTGATAAGGATCAGGGATTCTTTTTAAATGGAAAATCAACTTATGTGAAAGGGGTTTGCCTACACCACGATGGTGGTTTAGTAGGAGCAGCTGTACCAAAGGGTGTTTGGAAACGTCGTCTTGAAAAGTTGAAAGAAGCAGGTTGTAATGCCATCCGTACCTCGCACAATCCGTTCTCTGAGGAATTTCTTGATATATGCGATGAATTGGGATTTTTAGTTCAGAACGAAATCTTCGACGAGATGGATAATCCTAAGGATAAGCAGCACAATCTGAATGAACAAAGTGTGCAATACATCACACGGGGTTATACCGAACATTTTCAGAAATGGGGAGAAAGTGATTTGAAAAGAACCATTTTACGAGATCGAAATCACCCTTCAGTTTTTCAGTGGAGTATTGGAAATGAAATCGAATGGACATACCCAGGATACAAGCACGTGAGTGGTTTGTGGGATCCAGAAGTGAAAGGTGGATATTGGAATAAAATACCAGATTTAACAGCCGACGAAATGAAGGCTCGTTATAATGCATTGCCAGATCGAAAATATAAATTGGCCGAAACAGCTCAACGATTGGCTAAATGGGTAAAAGAAGTAGATACAACTCGTGCCGTTACAGCAAATCTGATTATTCCGGTGGCCAGTTGTGCTTCAGGTTATGCGGGTGCTTTAGATGTAGTTGGTTTTAGTTATCAGATTGCTCAGTACGATTGGTGCAAGAAGAACTACCCGGATATGATGTTTACAGGGAACGAGAATTCTGGTTTGTTAAGCGAGTGGCTTTCTATTATCGAGAATCCTATGGTGTTTAGCATGTATATGTGGACCGGTATCGACTATTTGGGTGAATCACAAGATAAATGGCCGCAGAAAGGTTGGGATGGCGACATGCTCGACTTTGCTGGCTTTGAAAAGCAGGGATGGAATTACTTTAAGAGTATTTGGGTGAATAAACCTCAGATCTCATTGGGAACATTACCTGTAGTCGATTCGGAATTCACAGTTGACGAATTGAGTGGAAAACCAGTTCCGAAATCTAATAAATCACTGCAATGGCGCAACAGCGAATCGAATATGCATTGGAACTATTCCGATGGTGAAATGGTTTTGGTGGAAGTTTGTTCAAATCTTCCTGTTGTTGAACTTTTCTTAAATGGAGTGTCTTTGGGTTGCAGAAGCTTGTCCGAATGCCCCGATCGTATTCTTCGTTGGGCTGTTCCCTATCAAGCAGGAACACTTACTGCAAAGGCAGGATTTGATGGCGCAAGAATCAAGGCAGAATTAAAATCAGCTTCAGCTCCTGTTGGTATTCGTTTAACAACGGATAAAACAACACTTTCGGCAGATGGCTATGATGTTGCTCATGTAATTGCTCAGCTAGTTGATAAAGATGGAAATGAAGTGAAGATATCTAATGAGAAGTTGACTTTTAGCTTGGATGGAGATGCCACAATTCTAGGTGTAGACAATGGATCAAACAAAAGTATTCAGGATTATCAGTCTAATGAATTGCTTACATCTCAAGGACGTGGTATGCTTTTAATACAATCATTAAAACAAAAAGGTAGTATTGTTATTAATGCTTCCGCAGATGGTTTAAAAAGCAATCGAATACAGATTGAAATAAAATAATTTGGAACTCAGAAATGTAAATTACAAACATTAATTTTTATAGCTATCATGAAAAATTTAATAACGATATGTTTGATATTCTTGACTTACAATTATTGTGTAGCCCAGAGAGTTGAAGAACCGAAAGATTCCTGGATTACCAAAAGTCTTGCAGATAAAGGCAAATTTATCTTGCAAACTAAAGATAGCGTTGTTTGGGGATGTGCTCCAATTTATGATGAGAAGGGAAAAGTTCATGTTTACTATTCAACTTGGGCGAAAAGTGGTCATTGGCTTACAAACAGTAAAATAGCACATGCTGTTGCTGATCATCCTGAAGGGCCATATAAAAAACTAGGCATAATTTTAGAAGGTCGCAAAGGATACTGGGATGCAAATACCATTCATAATCCAAATATCCAGAGAGTTGATGGGAAATATGTAATGCTTTACATTGGAAATGATACGCTAAAGCAAGATGACTGGAGAACGAGGGCAAAATCAGCAAATACGCA
Organism: Labilibaculum antarcticum; assembly: GCF_002356295.1. Classification (NCBI taxonomy): domain Bacteria; kingdom Pseudomonadati; phylum Bacteroidota; class Bacteroidia; order Marinilabiliales; family Marinifilaceae; genus Labilibaculum; species Labilibaculum antarcticum. Next base: position 3,573,260 of record NZ_AP018042.1, read on the forward strand.
ACGGGTAGGAATGGCCATAGCCGATTCTCCAAATGGTCCTTGGAAACGATTTGACAAACCGATTATTGAAGTTTCAAAAGACAGCATGGCTTGGGATGGATATTGTACCGTAAATCCATCTTTTATGAAACATCCTAATGGAGAATATTGGATTTATTATCGTTCTTGGGATAGACGCAATGACGATAGACGAAAAACGGGTGTCGCTATGGCAAAAAAACTAGAAGGACCTTATGTGAAATATGAGGGGAATCCAATAATAGACTTTCCAGAACGCGGCGGACAGACCGAAGATCCATACTTTTTTCACTACAAAAATAAGTTTCATTGTCTGATTAGAGATATGGGCCATTTCGATTGGTACAGCGGATTGTATCTGGAATCGGAAGATGGTTTGCATTGGGGCGAATATCAGCGTAGTCATCATAAAGGTTCACATTATTTTCCAGTTTCAGAAAAAGCCAGGTACGAAAGGGTACAAGTTCTTTGGAAGGATGGACAGCCAGAATATTTATTCAATGCAATTTTTAGAGAAGATGGATGTCATTCAGGAGCGGTGCTTCAAATCGATCAATCAAAATTAAAAGAATAGGCTAATCAAACTCTATATGAACATACACATTAAAAATATAAGAATACTTGCAGCTTTTTTAATGCTGATAATCAGCAGTTGTACCTCAACAAAGAGAAAGGGAGAAACGAATGCACCTATTATTAATCCCGATGCAATAAGTGTAGATGTCATCGTTCCAGAACATGGAATGGCCGATCCACATGCTTGGGTTCAAAACGATACGGTTTTCGTTATTTGTGGTCATGACGAGTCTTGGGAAGGAAAAGGTTCTTTTCGTATGGATCGTTGGGAAGTTTGGTCCTCTACCGATTTAAAGAATTGGGAGCACCACAGAGATATTCTTCCATCTCAAACCTATATTGGCGATCATCCCAATTGTTGGGCTGGTGATATCTGCGAAAGAAATGGGAAGTATTATTGGTTCTTTTCAAACCGAAATATCAATACAGGTGTTGTCGTAGCTGATAAAATTACAGGAGAATACAAAGATTTACTCGGAAAGCCTTTGTTGCCAAAAGGGATTGTTCCAGTACATCCTTACGATCCTGAGATTTATATTGAAAATGGAGAATATACGATTTGCTTTGGAGTGAATACTTATTACATGGCTACTTTGGCTGAAGATATGAAATCCTTAGTGACAGAGCCTAAAGCAATTTTAGTTAAAGATGAGAATGGCGAAGAGGTAAGCACAGACGATAAACCAACTTTGTTCAAGCGCAATGATTGGTATTATTTGGTATTTGGCAGTCGTTATGCAATGTCGAAGAATTTATATGGACCATACGATTTTAAAGGTGCTTTTTTATCTGGTGGACATACCAGCTTTTTCGATTGGCACGGGCAAAAATATGTACTTCAGGAAAATCATGACATTAGTGCATTCTACCGTGGGGCAAGTTTAAAACCAGTATTCTTTAATCAAGACGAAAGCATTTACATTCCTAAGTATGATAGGATGTATCCTGCACCAGGAAGGCCATTTGAATTTAAGAATAGCACCATGGGATGGAAAGCTGTGAATGGCACAAATCTAGTCTTTAAAGAAGGTATTCTTAGCGGAAATATCAAGCAAAAGAATGCGGTAATTCAAAGTGCACCTTGGTTATATACCGACACTCGAATCTGTTCTAAAGTAAGTTTTAAGATAAAGAACAATAGTGATGCGAAGGAATTAAAGTTTGCTATTTATACTCGAAACCAAGGTCATGAATTTTGGACTAAAGGCACCGAACCAATTGGCTGGAATAAGCAGCAATGGCTTACAATTCCAATTAGTTCTAACGATTCGGATTTTGTCACTTACTCAATCGATTTGTCTCAATTTAAAGAAGTAAATGAACGATTGATGCAAATTGCTTTGCAACCAGCAGCCGATACAAATTCAGGCTCTTGGGAAATTGATGAAATCATGATAAAATAGAATTCAAAAACTGTTGGCCTTTCTTAACTTTTCATGAATGAAAAAGCAGACTTATTTGTTAAGTTATAGAATACCCCCCTTTAAGCAATTCATTTATACCGAAAGTCTTTATTTCAGGTAAAATGTATAGTCGTGTTGAGGTTTTGTTCAGTTTTTGAATAGTATTAATGGAGATATTTCAAGATCATTAAACTTAACTTTAACTGATTCTTATTGCTACATAAGTTGAATGGGAGAATGATATAATTGAAAATTAGAACTACATATTCATGAAAAAGCTATTAAGTGTTTTCATTTTGCTCTGTTTGTTTGCTCAAATTAGTATTGCTCAAATTAAAACATGGCAATCGCCTAAAGAAAACAAAACAATTCAATGTGCACAATGGGAAGTAAATGATTTGGTGTATTCTGTTCAAGAAGATGTAGATAAGCCTTTCAATAAAGAAGTGTTTGCTATTGTAACAGGAGAAGAAGGGATGCAGAAAATTCCTTTGTTTTATGGTGGCGATCACAATTGGGTATTTCGTTATTCAAGTGCTAGCGTGGGTGCGAAGTCTTTTGTTCTTCAATCAGAAATTAAGGCTTTAAGTGGCAAAAAAGGAAAATTTCTGATTACTGAAAATACAAAACAAGACCGTCATGGTGGTATTGTTCTAAAAAAGGATAATCCACAACATCTGTTTTACGAAGATGGATCGCACTATTTCAATTTAGCTTTCGAATGTGATTGGTTATTTGCTTTGGATTATGGACAAGAAGAAATTAGCAAAACCAAGCATTTATTATCTCTGGTAAATAAATATAAATTTAATCAGATCGTAATGAATGTGTATTCGTACGATGTTTCGTGGCCAAAGGATAAAAGATTGGAACAATATCCAGAACATGAATATGGCAGTCGTGAAGATATTTTTCCATTTCTAGGATCCAATTCAGAACCAGACTTTAGCTCTTTAAATGTTGATTTCTTTAAACATTTCGATAAGGTAATCGCAGAAATGCACGACAAAGAAATTGTTAGTCATTTAATGATTTACGTCTGGAACAAATTGGAGAACTGGCCTGATATGGAATCGGAAGCCGATAACATGTATTACGATTATGTAGTTAAAAGGTATCAAGCATTCCCGAATATGGTTTGGGATGTCTCAAAAGAAGCATTGCATTACACAAGAGCCACAAAAGAATATATTTCAGAGCGTATTGAGCGAACTAGAAATTTGGATTCGTACAATAGATTGGTATCTGTTCACGATTATGGTTTTTGCAGAAATCACAAAGATCAAGTGGATTTTATCTCCATGCAAAACTGGCAACATACTTTGTATCAAAACATGCTAAATGCGCGCAAAGATTTCCCGAACAAACCCATTTTTAATATTGAGCATGGTGGATATGAGGAATCCCCATATGTTGTATTTCCTGGTGCTTATGATGATGCAGAAGCTTGTTTGAGAAGAAATTACATGTGCATTTTTGCTGGTGGATATTCTACGTATTACTGGCAAGGAGTATCGTGGAATGCAATCATTCACAATCCATTTGAACAGCCAGAAGATTTCAGTAAACCTCATTTTGAATATTTCAAACACATGAGATCTTTGTTTGATTCCGTTCATTTTGAAAATTGCGAACCACTTAGCAGATACAATACGGCTGGGTACAACCTAACCAACGAGAAGGATGGTATTGTTTTAGTTTATGCTCCAAAAGAAAACAATTGGGTAGGTGCAAATAAAATTATCTCAGATAAATTCAATCCTGAAAATGCTACCAAGCAGTGGTTTAATACACTTACCGGTGAATTTTCGGAAGAGGTGAAATATGTGAAAAAATCACTTGAGTTTTGGGATTGGAGACCGTGGAAAGGTGAAGCAGATGCAATCTTGATTATTAGAGGTTTAGAAAAGAAAAAGAAATGATAGAAGAATTTTAAGCTATTCGTGGTAAGAATTATTCGAATATTAAAAAATAAAAAATGCAAATTAAAATATACTTCTTGGTTTTGTGTTTGAGTGTAAATTTCACTCTTTTCGCTCAGGTAAATACTAATTCTAGTTATTCAACACCAGAAATTGATGCTAAAGTTGAAGCTTTGATGTCGGGCATGACCATGGATGAAAAGCTGGCACAAATCATGGGTACTCGTATTCGGGATATCATGGTAGACGGTAAAGTTTCACTCGAAAAATGTCGGGAACACATTCCTTATGGAATTGGGCATTTTTGTCAGTTTTCTTCAGGACAAGCACTTTCGCCAGAAGAATTGAGAGACTTGGTGAGAGAAATTCAGCATTATTTAATGACTGAGACAAGGCTGAAAATACCTGCTATTTTTCACGAAGAAGCGATAACCGGTTTTGCAACGCAAGGAGCAACAACTTTTCCTCAACAAATAGGAGTAGGTTGTACTTGGAATCCAGAATTGGTAGAGAAAAACACCAGTTCAACAGCGCAAAATATGCGTGCGGCTGGCGCTACTTTTGCTCTTTCTCCAATGCTCGATTTGAGCAGAACAGCTCATTGGAATCGGCATCAGGAAAGTTACGGCGAAGATGCATATTTAACTTCGAGAATGGGAGTTGCTTTTGTGCAAGGATTACAAGGAAACGATTTTAAGACAGGAGTAGCGGCAACCGTGAAACACTTTGCAGGATATGGTACCAAAAATAACAACTCAAAAATGTTGTATGAAGAGTATTTGATGCCGCATGAAGCTTGTTTTAAAATTGCAGGAGCAAAAAGTGTGATGCCATCTTATGGAGTTTACAAAGCATTACCCGTAGCAGCTAGTCCAACTATGTTGGATCAAATACTACGTAGAGATGCAGGTTTCGATGGCTTGGTTGTAAGTGATTATGGAGCCATTACAATGCTGTATAAAAAATATAAGGTAGCAAAAGACAGTACGATGGCTGCTGCTTTGGCTCTAAATGCAGGTATGGATATTGAATTATCATCGCCAAGCATGTTTCCGAAATTAAGAGAAGCTCTCAATCAAGGTTTGGTAACTGAAGAATTGATTGATGCAGCGGTGAAGCGTTCCTTAATCATGAAAGCCAAATTAGGGTTATTAGATAAGAATCCGATTATTGGAAAAGACGGAGCTTTGGATTTTGATCCTCCGGCATTTCGGAAATTGGCATACGAAACAGCTTGCCAATCTATTGTATTATTAGAAAATGATGGAATCCTTCCCTTAAAAAAGGAGGTTAAAAAGATTGCTTTGGTGGGACCTAATGCCGCAAATGTGTTTGGTTTGCTGGGAGACTATACTTATCAAGGAATGCGCTCTTTCTGGAAACAAACCACATTTGATGCCAATAATCCAAAACTAGTTACCGTAAAAGAAGGTCTTGAGAGCAGATTGGCTAAGGATGTTCAGATTAAACATGAACGTGGATGTGATTGGAGTGCTGCATTGGAAGCAAAAATTGACAAAGAGGGTTTTGGTGATAGCCGAATTGAAAAACTTAAGATGATGACCGTAAGCGGTCTTCCGCAACCCAATTTGAAAAATGCGATTAAGATTGCAGAGGAAAGTGATGTGATAATAGCTGTTATGGGTGAAAACCTATACCTAAATGGAGAGGGAAGATGGCGTAATGGCATCAAATTACCGGGAGAGCAAGAAGCTTTTGTTGAGCAGTTAATCGCAACAGGAAAACCTGTAGTTTTGGTCATGTTAGGTGGTCGTCAGCAAGTGATTAGTAAGTTTTCGGATCAATGTGCAGCTGTTGTTCAAGCTTGGTTCCCAGGGGAAGAAGGTGGTAATGCAATTGCTGATGTTCTTTTAGGAAATGTGAATCCATCCGGCAAGCTATGTGTTTCTTATCCGCGCACTGAAGAGAAAGTGGAAATTAACTATCAGGATGGCTACGAAAAGAAAGAATTGGTACAATATCCTTTTGGTTATGGACTCTCTTATACTCAATATGAGTACAGTAATATGAATATGAAATCTAAAGTTGACATTACTGATGAGCGTTTTTCTATTTCGTGTACAGTGAAAAATACTGGATCTGTTGATGGTACAGAAGTAGTTCAATTGTATGTGTCTCCAAAGAATACCAATTCTACCATGAAACCAATTTTATTGAAAGGTTTTCAAAGAGTTAATTTGAAAGCAGGAGAAGAAAAAGAAATAAGCTTTAAAGTTTCTCCACAACAATTGGTCGAATACAAAAAAAATCAATGGATCATTGAAGCGGGTAAGTATGAGTTTAAGCTTGGTGCTTCTTGTACAGATATACGTTTAAAAGATGAAATTGAAATATCAGGGGGAAATTTAATTCTTGAAAAAGGAAGAGACGTTTTCTTTTCAGATAATGAGTAGTTTTTGATGTTTGTATTCATATACCTACTGCCAAAATACTTTTTACAGCCTGAAGGGAATAATTATTTAATGTTAGTTTGTGTAAAGAACCACAAATTATAAATATTACATAAAATGAAGAATTATAAAAGCATTATCCTATTCGGGATAGTAACCAATTTACTTTTGTTGTTTTCAACTAGTTTGTCTGCACAAAAGAAAAATATTGTCATGCTTTTCGCTGATGATGCTGGATATCATGATTTTGGTTTCCAAGGAAGTAAAACATTTAAAACTCCAAATATTGATCAATTGGCATCAGAAGGAATGGTTTTTAATGAGGCTTATACAACAGCTGCGGTTTGCGGACCTTCAAGGGCTGGTTTATTGACCGGAATATATCAACAACGATATGGAATAGAGGAAAATAATGTGCCGGGTTATATGAGCGAATCATCTAAGCTTTTAGGGGATGAAATGGGCTTGCCCTTGCATTTAAAAACTGTTGCAGATTATCTACATCCTTTAGGATATCAATCCATAATTTTGGGTAAATGGCATTTGGGTGATGCAGATAAATATCATCCATTAAGCAGAGGTTTCGATGAGTTTTATGGATTCAGAGGTGGTGCTCGAAGCTTTTTCGCCATGAACCAAAAAGAGGCTTTTGAGAGACCAGAAAATAGATTGGAAAAAGGATTTGGGAATTTTGAAGAGCCTGAAAAATATTTGACCGATGAGATAGCAGATGAAGCATGTGACTTTATTGACCGAAATCAGAAAAAACCTTTTTTCATGTATGTTTCGTTTAATGCAGTGCATTCTCCTTTGGAATCAAAAAAGTCTGATTTGGATCAATTTGAAGGGTTAATAGGAAAGCGCAAGCAGCTTGCAGCCATGACTCTAGCAATGGATCGTGCATGCGGTATGATTCTCGATAAACTAAAAGAGCTTGGTTTGGAGGAAAATACATTGATTGTTTTTGCCAACGATAATGGCGGTCCTGATGGAACGTCTACTTGCAATTATCCTTTAAGCGGATGCAAGTCTAATTTTCTTGAAGGAGGAATTAGAGTTCCATGTATTATGAAATTACCAAATGTGATTAAGCCAGGTTCAGAATATACAAAAGCAGTTAGTATGCTGGATATGCTACCAACATTTGTGAATGCTGCTGCAGGAAATGCCTCTGAAATTAAAGGTTTGGATGGAGTGGATTTATTACCATATGTTACTGGCAAAAATATGGCAGCTCCGCACGAAATGCTGTTTTGGAAAAAAGAAAACAGAGGAGTCGTGCGACAAGGAGATTGGAAATTACTTCGTTTCCCAGATCGACCAGCAGAACTGTATAACATCGCCAAAGATATTACGGAAAGTAATAATCTGGCTTACAAGCATCCTGAGAAAGTACGCGAAATGTATAAGCTACTTTGGGAATGGGAAGGTGGATTAGAACGTCCGTTGTGGCAATTGAAGCGTATTTACGAAGTAAATGCAATGAAACGTATCGACGAGAAAAGAACGCCTGTTTTAGATAAATAGTCACCGTAAAAACAACGAATAATGAAGAGGATATTAGCAATTATAGTGTTTGTTATAAGTGTGACTGCAAGTTTTGCTCAACCCAGCTTTAAAAAAGGGAATGATCCTAAACCTGCTGATATAAAATGGGTAGCAGTCGAAGAATTATCTGATGAATTTGAGCACAAGAACATGGATGTCGACAAGTGGCAAATCAATCCCATTGGAAATGATTGGGGCTGGGATGGTCGACCGCCAGGATTATTCAGAGCTGAAAATGTATCCATTAAAAATGGAAAAATGTGTGTGACAGTTGGAAAACTAGATGCTCCTGTAACTAAAAACGGAAAAACCTTCACGCATCAAGGAGGAATTGTACGTTCGATAAAGCCTGGAAATGTAGGAATGTATTTCGAGTGTAAAATGAAAGCCAATGCTACGGTGATGTCGTCTACTTTTTGGTTGATGACCAAATACGATTGTGATAAAAAACTAGAAACGGACATTCAGGAATGTGTTGGGCGAACTACCGACAAAACGGATAAGTGGGCGCAAGGTTGGGACAGTATTTTTCATTCCAATGCCATTCACCGCTCAACACCATGTGTGGAAAAACTACAATTACAGAATGCGACAAAGCTGAAAGAGCCTAATTATTCACGTTATTTTATTTATGCTGCCTGGTGGAAATCGGCCGAAGAAATTCAGTTTTTCCTGGATGGAGAATACCAATATTCCATTAATCCGAAGGTGGAGTGGGATATGCCGGCATTTATTCACATGGCCATTGAAACCTACAGTTGGAATCCAATTCCTGATGATGGTGGCTTGGTGGAAAGTGGAACATGGGAACAACGCACTACGCAATACGAATGGATAAGAACATGGACCTTACAGTAATATCTTTATAGTTTTTGAACTAAAATGTAAGATGAAATGAATGTAAGAACGATCATTACTGGTATCATCTTTCTGCTTTTTGGGATGAATACTTCAGCTCAAATAGTGTTGCTTGGTGATAACGCACCACATGCCAATGTAAATGATGGAGATTTTGAAGCTGTTAGAGGATATTGGCGTCAATCCAAGCAATCGCCATTTTGGACTACCAAAAATGTTGCTGGACTTGGAGAATATGGAATGGGTTTGCATTATGGGACCCTTTTCAGTAACAATGATTTAGGAGTTGCAGAATCGAAGCTATTGAATACCAATCCCAATTATCAAAATCCCAAAGCAGGAGATGTAATCAATTGGAGTTTTGGAGCCGATTTGGAATATATCTGTAATGGAAGCATTTCGTTGAGCCTCTTTTTTGGAAATCACGAAAGTGTACTCGCCAATAAAGTTAAGCTAATTGGTTCGGACAAAACTGTAGAGCATTTTAGTGGAACATATACAATAACCAGTGATGATGCTGATTCAGGTTTGCCTTTTGTTCGGGCTACATTTTATTCGGAACACGAAATAAAAGTTTATCTTGATTACGTAAATATTAGCATTGTTGATGCTTCCATTGCTGGCCCGGAACTTACAGTGAAGCTTGAAGATGAAGGTGTTTTCCTAAGCTGGAAGGATAACTTGGCGAGTGAAAGCAGCAAGTTTACTGTTTATCGACAATTTAGCCCTAAACAGGGATATAAAAAGTTGGGAGAAACTGCAGGAACTTGTTTTTTAGATAAATCAGTAATTAATGGTGTTGAATATACCTATGTACTTACCCGCTTTGATGAAAAAGAATCAGCTGCTTCAAATAAAGTGAAAATTGTAAAAACGGATAAAGATGCTCCTGTACCTCCTGCAAATATAGTTACTGAAATTTTCGATACCGAAATAAAGCTAAGCTGGACAAAAAGTACTGATGTTGATGTGGCTAGCTATTCGATTTGTAGAGGAGATGCAGAAGGAAACAACATGCAGGAAATTGCTCACGATTTAGTGAAAAATGAATATCTGGATTTTACACCCACAAAAGACATCCAAAATACTTATGTGGTTTATGCACATGATTATAGTGGTAATGTGAGTATTGCATCGCAAGCTGTAAAGGCAAAGGTGAAGATGGTGGCAGGAGCTTCATTTAGTGATTTAATTCTGCCTATGCCCATTTACAAAGAACTTCGTTCTGATGTTTGGGGTGCAGAAGGCGTAATTCCCCGCGATCCGGATAATGGAATTGAGCATCCGGATTGGACCTATTGGGGAGGTCGCCCTGTTGAAGATAAAGATGGTAAATATCACATGCTGGTAACACGTTGGCCGGGAAATGCTTTAAAAGGACATTGGGAATGGCCAAATTCCACGGTAGCACATGTTGTCGCGGATAAACCGACCGGACCCTATAAGGTGAAAGATGATTTTGCTTATGATTTTCATGACGGACTCGGTCATAATCCTGATATTATTTTATTGAAGGATGGTACTTATTTGCTTTATTCGCTAATCGATTGGAAAGCAATTTTGTTTAGCTCTGAAACAATGCATGGACCTTGGAAACGTTTAGGTGAAATGACTGTTGATTGGCAGTCTTCTAACGAAAATGAGAAATTATCTTATCGGTATTGTCGTAATTTATCTGGAGTACAGATGGACGACGGGCGTTTTCTTTTTGTTACAAAAGGTGGCGAAATGATGAGGAGTGAAGATGAAAATCCATTAGGGCCATATAAAGTAATTTCGGATGAAATTAGAGGTAACGAAATTATACCTGAAAAATACAGAAACTCCAACTACGAAGATCCTGTTTTATGGAAAGATGAAGTGCAGTATTACATGATGATCAATGCTTTCTTGGATTATCGTGCTATTTATCTGCGCTCTGCAGATGGTATCCATTGGAAATTTAATTCTGGAACTGCTTATACACTAAACAATACCAGTTACGAAGATGGAACTAAAACCAATTGGTATAAATTGGAACGTCCGCATGTATTAACCGACAAATATGGCCGTGCTACCCATTTGTCGTTGGCAGTTATTGATGTGCCTAAAGAGGATGATTTAGCAGGGGATAAGCATAACTCCAAGAACATAATTATGCCATTAATTGTGCATAAGCGTATTCAAATACTCAACAAAGAAAAAGTAAATGCATCTACTAAACGCATTAGAATCCAGATACTTTCAGAGGAAGGATTTGATGCGCAAAAAGACATTGATATTGAATCTCTTCGATTGGGAGCGGCAGAAGAAGTAGACTTTGGAAGAGGGTGTTTGGTTATTAAAACTGAAAAGAGTGGTAACGACTTACTTGTTGAATTTAATGGGAGAGAAAATGGTATCACCAATAATAATTTTGCTTGCAAGCTCTTGGGTAAAACCAAAAAAGGAAAGTTGATCATTGGGTTTTCTAAATTATCAGCAGACTAGCTAAAGTCTAAAAGAAATATCAAAAAAAAGATCAAATGAAAAAAATAGCATTTTGGGCATTATCTCTTCTATTGGGATTGAATGCAAATGCCCAAGTTGACAAGGCTTATTTCAAAAAATTACATTCAAAACGTGTTGAATCGACCGATTTGGTTGAATGGAAGCAATTTGGGCCTGGAATGGCTGGTTATTGCGAAGAATTTTGGTGTCATCCAACGGACAAAAATGTGATTATGATGTCGCCTGATATGTTCAATACATATGGTTCGTGGGATGCGGGTAAGACTTGGCAAACCATAAAGGATTGTGATGGGGATGGCAAAGATTTACCACGAATTCGAAAGTTTACTTTCTCGCAGCAAAATTCAGCCTTTGGCTTGGCAATTAGTGGTGGCGGAAAGCTTTATCGAACTGAAGATACAGGACGAAGCTGGAAATTAGTACAGATTTTTAAAGGGCGTTTTGCCGAGCTGTCTGTCGATCCGAATAATGATGAGATTTGGTATATGGGACCTGGTGATTTTTGGAATGTAAAAGCAAACCATCGCCACCAAAAAGGTCAATCACGAAGCCTTCCAAATGGTATAATTTATAAAAGTACAAATAAAGGACAAAGCTGGAATAAAATTCAGATAGGTCAATATTCTGATTTAGATGTAGGTCGGATTATTGTGGATCCTAGCAACTCCAATGTGGTAATTGCAGCCACAAATAAAGGGGTTTACAGGAGTACTGATCAAGGTGAAACATGGGAAGAAAGTGGAAATGGCCTTTCGGTAAATCGTCCGCGGGATATGGACTGTTTTTTCAACAAAAAGGCGAAGAAGTTTGTTTTGTACCTAATTGATCAGACCGCCTTTGAAGGAAGAGGCAAAACAGTAGATGTAAAAGGTGGCGTTTTTAAAAGTACCGATCATGGAAAAAGCTGGCAGAATATTACTGGTAATTTGGGTGTTGATTTAAATAAAATTACCAGTTCTGCTATTCGAAATAAATATTGGAATTCACTTGCCTTTTGGTTTCAAACCGATGTTAAGACTGTAAAGACGAAATATCCGGAATTACCGAAATCGGTATATTCAATTTTTCACAGAATTCAGGTTAACCCGAATGATAAGAATGAAATTTACCTTTCGCAGAATAACAAGCACGACAAAGCATTTTTGCCCGGTGGTGCATGGAAAAGTGCCGATGGTGGTAAAACTTGGATAGCCACTGCACGAACAGGAAAATACTGGCTAGATGGGGTTGACAATGACTATTGGAAGTCACGAAACAACCCGATTGGCACAAATACTAAATTTGCTCATCTTCAGCCTGAAATGGATAGCCGGGAAGAATCTTGGGGAAATCGCTTTTTGGAAATTAGTCAGAACGGAACTGCCTATATCTGTCTTGATCAACAAGTTCTTGAGACAAGGAATAATGGGGAAAGCTGGGAACAGATAGACGACAATGAAACAGAACCGGGAAGTAAGCATTGGGTAGGTAGTGGCGACAGTAATTTGCCTGGCAGGGTGATGTTGTTGGAAACTGGCATTAAAGACCGGTATTTGCTATGTAGTGGTGAGCACGGATTGTGGCAAACTGCTCCATTAGGGAATTATCCTGATAAAATGGCTGTAGCAGTTGAGCAGATAGAAGGTCAGAAAAATCATGGCGGAGCACATTCAATATCTTCCGTTGCCGTTCATCCTAACAATCCGGATATCATCTACTTCCTGGCTTGGCGTCAGGAGCATCGTGGAAAACTTCGTAAATCAACCGATGGTGGAAAAACATGGGAAGATATTGCTACGATATTAGAAGCAGACAATGGCAGTTGGATGGGACTTGCATTTCAAAATTCATTGATGATTGATCCCGTTAATCCTGATAATATGTATTTCTGCACAACGAAGAAACCTATTTCCGAAGTGCACGGGCCCAATGCAGATAAATTAACCAGAGGTGGATATGGATTTTATCGTTCATTCGATGAAGGTAAAAACTGGGAGTTGAGCAACAACGGTTTTCATAAGGGAGCAAGCATACGAAGAGTTATCATGGATCCTGATAAGTCAGAAACTCTTTATGCTGCTGCTAATGACGAAAATGGTGCTTTGTATAAAACATCTGATAAAGGGAACAATTGGAAGAAAGTAGAGATACCTTCAGAAATAGGATCGGTAAACAATGTATTCATTGACCGCAACACAAAGTATATCTTTATTTCTTGCGGAAATGAAAAGGCTACAGATAAAGGCTGTGGTGTTTGGCGAAGTGAAAATCAAGGCCTAACATGGACTAAAATATTCGACATGCCTTTCGTATGGCAATGTGAAACATCTCCCATAAATCCTGATATTATTGTGGCTAATGCAGCTTTGCCTCCACGTGCAAAGGGGAATTCAACATTAAATCCGGGAGCCTATTTGTCTCTGGATGCTGGTGAAACCTGGAATAAAATCAATAATAACTTAGGTCAGATTGATCGAATTACCGAACTTAAACCTGATCCATATCGCGAAGATATATTCTGGTGTGCTCAAAAGGGGAGTGGATGGGCTATTGGTTACCTAAAAGGAACAACGAAAGGCTGGTCGGAAAAATAGAGCTATTTCTAAATTTTTAAAGAAGAATAGATACATATGAAACGTCCATGTATAAAGCTTCCTACACACAGGGAGATGATTATATGGTAAGTTCCATATGGTAAAAACATAAAATTATAAACATATGAAAAAGGCCTGACCAATTTTCACCAGTCAGGTCTTCTATTTTTTTATTTCAGTTAGTTAACCCAATCAACGACTTCTTCCATTGGGAAGCGAGACTGTGGGAATGGAGAATCTTCTTTTCGGTAGCCAAATGCAACCATTGCCGCTACTCCAAGACGTTTCGTATCAACAACACCTTCTGCAGCTAAAAGTTCTTCCACTTTAGCTCTGTCGAAACCTTCAATTGGGCAAGAATCAATTCCAATTTGTGCCGCCGCTGTCATCATGTTAGCAAAAGGAAGGTAAACTTGCTTACAAGCCCAGTCGAATATTTTACGATCATCAGTCAAGTCAAATTCATTTTCCATGAAGTTTTTGAAGAAACCGACCTTCATTTCTTCAACCTCTGCGGGTAGTTTGTCAATCTGTTGCGATTTGTACTTTAAGTACTCCGAACCAGCACGCATTTCATCTCCTTTTCGTGCCAAAAGAACAACAAAATGACTTGCTGAAGCCAATTGTTTTTGTGCTCCCCAGCTTGGCCCTGACAATTTCTCGCGAAGATCTTTATTTTGAACTACAACAAATTTCCAAGGCTCCCAACCAAATGAACTTGGTGAGTGTCTTCCAACTTCCAAAATAAATTCAAAATCTTCATTGGTGATTTTTTGCTCTGGTTCAAACTCTTTTATGGCACGACGGTAAGCATGTGCTTTTAGTATTTCGTCTTTTTTTGCTTGCATCATATTCTGTTTTAATCTTAGTGATAAACACTAGAGTAAATTTTATAATTTTAAATTAGCTGCGTCCCATGCTATAAAACGGCTCATCAGGGTGAACAGCTAAAAAGCTCATCAGTCTATTAGACATATTATAAAAGGCAGTGATGCCATTAATATCCCAAATATCCTCGTCTCTAAAACCATAACCTTTTAATATTTCAAAATCTTTTTCGTTTACCGAGGCTGAATCAAAAGAAACCTTCATTGCGAAATCAATCATTGCACGCTCACGCTCAGTAATATCAGCTTCTTTATAGTTAATAGCAACCTGATCGGCAATGTAAGGATTTCCAGATTGAACTCGAAGCGATGCTCCATGCGACTGCACGCAATAAGAACAGCCATTTTTAGCAGAAAAAGCTACGATAATCATCTCCTTGTCGGCTGCAGTTAATCCACTTTCTTTGTTCATCAATGCATCGTTATATGCCAAGAAAGCACGCAACTCTGCAGGGCGGTGCGAAAGTGCTTTTATTACATTTGGTATAAAGCCAAAATTCTCTTTTGCGCCATTTAGGATCGCTTGAATGTCTTCTGGTAACTCGTTAAGTTCTGGTACTGGGTATCTACTAATTTTTTTGTCATGATGTATTATCTTAAAATTTTGAATATTTTATTTTTCGTTCCATTGAATGATTGCATTCACGCGACAAACCTCTTCGCAAATTCCACAGTGTAAGTTCTTCCTGCTACATGTAATGCAATTGCTTCCATATATATATATTCTTTGTTACTATCAATTTTATAGTGACAAAAGTATGTATAGTTTAAACTCCTCACAATAACGGTCATAAAGTATAGTGCTAATTTGCAAAGGGTGAAATAAGTTAAAGCGCTGTATTTAAGTGTGTTTGTGATTGGAGGACAAACTATAAAAAATATAGTTGCACAACATTATTAATGTGTGTTATCTTTGCCTTCGTAAATATGAATAGTGTTAACGTATAGATACTAATGAATAGAGAAGAATTGTTTGAAAAGAAGCCATTAATAAAACTTCACGATAAATTATTTCCTTGTCCGGCAAGTGCTGCTATGGAACTAATTGGCGGGAAATGGAAAAGCGTTATTTTAACACATTTAATTGATGGTGAAAAACGTTATAACGAATTACGAAAAGAAATGCCTACTATAACTGAACGTACTTTAAGTTTACAATTAAAGCAGTTGGAAGTAGATGGCTTAGTTTCTAGAAAAGTGTTCACAAAAAAGCCTCCTTTAAAAGTTGTGTATTCGTTAACGAAATTTGGCAATACTGTTATTCCTGTTTTGCAAACTATTATTGAATGGGGGATTACTGCGGCTATCGCAAAAGGCGAGTTTATTGAACAGGAAAAATAAAATGGAACGTCTCGTTTTACAAGGGGTATAGTGAGTGATAAAATCTGCTATGAAAAAGGAAATCAAGAAATATTCATTTAAAGACGGATTAAAATTAGAATTTGAGATTCTGGACTTACAAGAGATCTTGAAGTCAAAGGGGGAGATGATGACAGTAGCTCACAGGGCACAATTTTATCATATTCTTTGGATTGAAAAAGGAGAAGGGACGCATTTTATAGATTTTAAGCCAATAAATATCGAGGATAATAGCATTATTTTTATTCCGCATAATTGTGTAAACCGTTTTGATAGTAAGGGGACTTATCAAGGAAAAGTCATTCTGTTTACCGACAGCTTTTTTTGTAAGAATAAGCAAGATATGCAGTTTCTGCATTCAAGCATGTTGTTCAGTGATTTGTATGACATTGCCAAAATAAAAGTGAATCCTCAGG
Organism: Labilibaculum antarcticum; assembly: GCF_002356295.1. Classification (NCBI taxonomy): domain Bacteria; kingdom Pseudomonadati; phylum Bacteroidota; class Bacteroidia; order Marinilabiliales; family Marinifilaceae; genus Labilibaculum; species Labilibaculum antarcticum. The sequence continues at coordinate 3,589,721 of NZ_AP018042.1, forward strand.
TGTCCGATGTAAGAGTATGCCGCAATATGATGGAAACAGAATATTTGAGAAGTCCTGATTCAGAACAATATCACATATTGCATAATCTTTTGCATGTACTGTTATTGCATGCAGAACGCGATATGCATAAGCAAGGTTTTGAAGAACTTAAATCCAGTGCCAATTTAGATTACCTGATATTATTTAAAGATATCTTGGAGGAAAACTTTCGTAAAGAAAAATCGGTGAAGAAATACGCGTCGGAACTTAGCATATCAGAAAAACAGCTTCACAAAGCAACCACCACATTAGTAGACAAAACTCCTAAACAAATAATTGACGAGCGTATATTGCTGGAAGCAAAACGTTTGTTAGTGCATGCCAATCAAAGTATAAAGGAAGTAGCCTACGAATTGGGTTACGAAGAACCGACTAATTTTATCAAATATTTCCGCAAACACACCAATTTTACTCCTTCCGAATTCAGAGAACAGTTTTAAATAATCTCCTGAATTTTCAATTTGGAGTAAATGTATCATAGAAGGGATTAGAACAACCTTTTTGTGCCTTCCTTATTGCCTCATCTTTGCAGTGTAAATATAAAACAAAAGCTATGCGAAGATTATTGATTATTACAGTATTAACAGTGTCATCATTCGTTTCATGTGATGCAGATAATAACAATGCAAAAATGGAAGTATCAAACAAACAAAAAGTAACAGAACTTTTAAAAGCTATCGAAACAGGAGCTGGTGAGCCAATAGCATATATTAACCCAACTAATTACATTCAGCACAACCAAGCTGTAGGCGATGGATTAGCTGGCTTTGGAAAAGTGTTATTTCAATTGCCCGAAGGCAGTGCAAAAGTAAACACGGTTCGTGTTTTTGGTGATGGGAACTATGTTATTGCTCATACTGACTATAACTTTTTTGGTCCAAAAATCGGAATTGACATTTTCCGTTTCGAAGATGGATTAATTGTAGAGCATTGGGATAACTTTCATGAAAAAGTGACTGACACTGCATCAGGTCGCAGCCAAATTGATGGTCCTACAGAAATTACAGATCTAGATAAAACAGAAGAAAACAAGACTTTGGTTACTAACTTGATTAATGATATTTTCTTAGGTGCTAATCCTGATAAAATAACTGACTATATTTCTACAGAGCAGTACGACCAGCACAATCCTGGTGTAAATGATGGTTTGGCAGGTTTAGGGGAAGCATTAGCTTCATTGGCCGAAGCAGGAATGCCAATGGTTTACGAAAAGAATTACATCATTTTAGGAGAAGGAAATTTCGTTTTATCTGTATCCGAAGGGATCTTCATGAAAGAGAAGGTTTCATTCTATGATATCTTTAGAATTGCAAATGGCAAAGTGGTTGAGCATTGGGATACTGTTGAAAAATTGACTCCAGAATCAGAAGCAAAAAACACCAACGGGGAATTTAACTTCTAATGAATACAAAAAGTTAAAACTCATATGCAGTCCTAATTTTTGGCCATAATATATAGACAACCTCAGCATTTATGCTGGGGTTTTTTTGTAGGAACAATTATTCAGTGGCTTTTCCGATAAGATAAAGATAAAGGAATGCGAATATATTCAGTAAATTTTTAATCTTTGTCCTATTCAAAATTATAAATTGAAAATTGACAGAATAAACGAGTCAATACAAACCCATATAGAATGAAATTAACCACAGTTCTCGGTCAGTTGCGTATCCTTGCTATTATTGAAGGAATCTCTTACCTTTTATTGATCCCAACCATTATTCTTAAGTATGGGTTTGAAATGGGGCTGCCAAATAAGATAGTAGGAAGCATTCACGGGTTATTATTTATCTTATATTGCGTTTGGGTGGTGTATTATGCCCTAAAAAAGAAGTGGCGTCTTATGAAAACACTCATTTGTTTGACTGCATCCTTATTGCCCATTGCTACGTTCATAGTAGACCAAAGAATTCTTAAAATGGAAGCTGATGCTGATTTACAGACGGCTACGAACAATCTGTCCTAATTTAAGCGAATAGCACATGATATCTTTAGAATTGAAAATGGTTGAGCATTGGGATACTGTTGAGAAATTAACTCCTGAAGCGGAAGCGAAAAACACCAACGGTAAATTTAACTTCTAATTAGCACAAGTAGACTTGTTAAAAAATGTTGCCATTTAGTTACTAACCTCAGCATTTATGTTGGGGTTTTTTCGTGTAATTATTCTTCGTTATTAGATATTCAGTTTATCTACTATTACATTTCTAAATAGTTTATTCCTTAATTGATTCTAAAAATAGAATGAGTTTTAGGAGGAATAATAAGCATTTTAAATGGCTGATATATTGTGGGGTAGCACAATAATTCTAGAGAATGATATAGAGTGAAATGTGTATTTTATGTTTTTTTTTGAACCAAAATATTTTATAAGTTCTGAATGTCTGGAAAGCCTTAAGTTCAGTAGGCTTTCGGCTATATTTACCATTAGGGACATTAAATATATTGCAGAGTACATTGTTTATGTGATTTAAAATGTTCTTTGCTCGGAAGATTTTATCGAAAATAAGATATTTAAAATGAAACTGAGAACCTACACTCTAACGATTGCATTGCTTCTGTTGATTGGAACTTCGCTTTTTGCTGAAAGAGCAAAAGAGCAATTGAGTGCAAATGGAATCACTAGCATCGAAACTGCTTATACCATTTCGAAGGTGCGGACAGCAAAAAAAGACGGCAGTACTTATTTGCTTGCCAGTAGCTACGAAGGAACGGTTCTGGCCGTTTCCTACAGTGGTAAAGTATTATGGGAGAATCAACTGTCCGGTTTTATGAATCATGATGTTTGGTGCGAAGATTTGACCAATGATGGTTCAGATGAAATTCTGCTGGCAAATGCCGACGGAACAATTTACTGCCTTGATGATAAGGGAAAATTAATTTGGTCGTTTAAAAAGAACAATGCGCCCATGTATGGGCTCTGTGTTATTCGTAAAAACAATACGCCTTACGTTGTGTGTGGCGGCTTCGATAAAAATATCTACTACCTATCTGCAAAAGGAGAATTGGTAAAAGAAATTCCATCTTCTCTTTATTCTATAGAAAAGCCATGGGGCAAAAAGGGGTATAAACGTATTCCGGAATCAAATAATCATACGGCTAATTTTCTTCGAAAAATTAAAAATGCTGATGGAAGTGAGCAGTTATGTGTGCACGGAATTGTAAATTCTATGAGTGCCAGTGGATCACTTTACTTATTTGATGCTTTGGAGGATAGACCTTCTAAAATTATCAAACTTAAAAAAGGTGGTCCTTTTGGTGATTTGCGTGTGGTGCAATCTGGAGCAGATAAACGTGCGGAAATTTTATTGGGATCTAGTGGTGCTATAAAAAATGCTGTAATTAAGCGTGTAGATTTGGAAAGTAGCGAACAAGTGGATCTACCCATGTCTAAGTTGGCTAATAAGAAAGTTGGACATTTCGGATATCGAGTTGTACAAACAGAACGGATATCCAATGGAGAAAAGGAGTTTTACTTTTGTCTGTTTGGAAATAGTATTATTTTGCTTACCGATGAATTTAATAAGGAAAAAGCAGAAGTGCTAAAGTCAAAATTTTCCTTTAATGATATGTGGAAAGATGAGAGCCGTAATTTGATTGTTTTGGCAAGTAGTCAGAGTGGTGGTAGTTGCATTCATGTAATCGATCCTACCAATTTGAAATGGAAAAAGGCGTATAGAAAACTAACACCTCCAGGCAAAATTTCGAGCATTATTTCCAATACCAATGTAGTGAAAGAACAGGTTGCTGATTTTAAACGACCAGATTGGGAAAGAGAGCCACTTCCGGTTTACCTGATGACGGAAAAAATTACGCCTTCACTTGAGAATATGGTTCGTGATATTAACATGAATAAGCAAAGTCCGGTGTTTTTAAATGGGCTTCATATGTCTAAAATAGAAAAATGGGATCGCTCTGTTCTAGGGAATCAAGTGTACGAAGCAAAGAGAGATCGCAGAAAAAAATATGTGCTAAGCAGCAACGAAGTGCTTGATTTTATAAGGCCTGAGCTAAAAGATGCTCCTGGAATAGCTTATTGGGGCGGACATGGGAACGATCCTTTTTTAGTTAGTCTGGCAACACAAAAACGAATTGTTGACGAGGCCAATGGAAAGTTTGTTGTTAGTATTTATCCAGAATTGGAACAATACGATGTGAACTTTAAATATGTATTGGACAATCATTTTTACCCACTTGCAGAATACTACAAGGGGAAGAACGCAAAATTGTACATTCGAACAAAGCATACTTTTTGGCAAACAACTATTTATAAGCCTTTGTGGTCGAGATTGATGTCAGGAGAATTTGCCGATGTTTTTGTGCCTTCTATGGAGGAAACGACAGACAAATCGATGGAATTGTCTTTAGCTTCAAGAATGGGTGTTTGGGCAAGTGGAGCAGTTGATAGCTGGGGAGCACGTTGCGCAAGAGACAATGCTAGTTTTGATCGTTCAAGACAACACTCACATCAAATGCTACCCAATCATTTTCTTCGTACCCTAATTTATAATATTTCAAACGGAGCGCAATACATCAATAATTTTGCTGTAGATCAGGAATACATGAGTTTGCTTTGGGATTTAATTGCCAAAGGTGCTTTATACGTCCCTAAACGCGATGAGATTCTAAGTTTTTCACCTGTTCATCTAAGCATGAAAGATCCTGATATGACTTTTCTTGATGAAGGAAGTAATGTGAAATGGACGACTTTCTACAATCAAGAATTCGAAGAAAATAATGCATTTGTATTTAGTCGATTGAATGGAACTTGGCCAGGAGCACCGCTAACAGAATGGGATTTTTCCAGATATGCAGCAGGAGCAAAGGAACGTAGGTTAAATTTTATGCCGACCTACGAGAATGGATTGGTTTTAATCACGCCAGTACAGAAAGGAAAATTTTTTACCGAGAGCAAAAGAGGTCAATTAGCAGATCATCTTCATCCGATTTACAAGAACATTTTAAAGGAATACATTACCGATGGCAGATACTACTATTCGGCTGACGGAGAAAAGAAATACAATGCCGATGAATATTACAAGGTGATTGAAGAGGATATCAAGAAGTCGGCAAGCTTATTGCCTCTTACAGTTTCAGGCGATGTAGCCTGGGTCGTGGCTCAAACAGATTCAAAATATTTGCGCTTAACCCTTATCGATAAAGGTTATGTGAATCCTAAAGATCGTAAGGCCATTGTAAAATTCAGTTCTATAAAAATAAAGCAAGTAAAAGACATTCTATCAGGAGAAATGATTTCCATTTCCGATGATTCAACAGCTAGTATTGAAATTCCTTGTGGAGCATTTCGCTTCATAGATATCGAACTAGAGGATTCTTTATCAGCAGACAAATAAAACAAATTAAGTAAATTAAAATTCATTTTAAGATGAGAAAATTAGTTGTCCAAATTATATTAATAGCGGTTATCTTTAATGTAAATCAAGTGTTTGCACAAAAGGAGAGTCGATTTTATACAGAAACCAATCAGTTGGGGATTGTAAAGAATTTGGTAGATGATTATGTAGCAAAAGGGAATGATAAAAAGGATGATTCAAAAAAATTGCAACGAGCGATTAATGAACTGTCGGCTATGAAAAATGGAGGGAGAATTATTGTTCCTGCAGGTACTTATTATTTTTCCATGATCAATTTAAAATCGAATGTACATATTGAAATTGAGAATGATGTGATTATTCATCCAGCACCGAGAACCGATAACAAAAACTACGCTGTTTTTCTAATGGGCGATAATAAAACCATTGTAAAAAATGTGAGTGTAAGAGGTCTTGGTGGGAACTTTACAGTTGATTTAAGAAATCTGAAAAACAAAAATGTAACAGTGTTTAGGCTGAACAATTCAGATAATTTCCTATTGGCAAATTTTGATGTTAAAGATGAGATGACCAAATTCTCGTCTATTGCCTTTGGTTATACAGATTACAAGGGAGGGTACACCAAATCGAGAAATGGAGTGGTGAAAAATGCCAGTACAGATAATTCTCATTATGGATATGGTTTGGTTCAGGCACAAGCAGGACACAATATCTTGTTTAAGAACTTATCTGGTGAAGGTGGAGTAACGCTTCGTTTAGAAACTGGAAATAATAAGATGAACAAGCTTCAAGTGGGAGGGATCTCCGATATTTTTGCAAAAAACATTGCTTGTGAGAATGGAAATTCAGCTGTAATGATATCACCACACGGAATTCAAAATGGTCATGTAGAAGTAGATGGAGTCAAGTCTGTGAATTGCGGTTTTGCTGTTCGCATTGGCAATGGTTATGTGAAGAAAGATCAGATAAAATTGGGCGTTAAGCCAGGTTCTTATGCCAGCACTTCGAAAGTACAAAATGTAACTGCCACATTTGGAGAGACTGCACAGGTTAAGTCGAAGCATTTTAAGTACATGCCTGTTGATTTGCGCAAGAAAATTCAAAAGACAGATGATCCAAAAGTGCATATTGCTCCATCTATTGCAGCTGTTGTAAATGATGCTGCAGGTGAAGGGAAAGGAAAATACAAGATTGAAGTTAAAAATGTAAAGGCCATTGGTTTTACAAGTCAGCCAAAAGTAGTGATTACAGGTGAGGACGCAATTAAATAAGATGAAAACAGGATTGTTTATACCGATTGTATTTCTGTTGATTTATTTCAATGTAAATCAGGGATTTGCGCAGGAAGAGAATGAATTTTATACTGAAACCAATCATTTGGGAGTGGTAAAAAACTTGGTGGATGATTATGCTGCAAATGGGAATGATAATCTTGATGATTCAGAAGTATTGCAACAAGCAATTGATGAGGTCACAGCTTTGGAAAATGGTGGGAGAATTATTATTCCGGAAGGAGCCTTCTACTTTTCAGAGGTAAAGTTAAAATCGAATGTGCATCTGGAGATTGATAAAAGTGCAGTAATTCATCCAACTCCTCGTATCGATAGTAAAAACTATACAATCTTTGTATTGGGAGATAAGAATAATGCGATTACTAATGTTAGTATTCGAGGAATTGGGGGGAAGTATAAGCTTGATCTTACCAATCTTGAAAATACCAATGTTCGGGTATTTCAATTACAGAATGTTCAGAACTTTTTACTAGCTGATCTGGATGTGGAGGATGAGGAAACGAAATTCTCGGCAATCACATTTGGTTATGTCGAAAACAATGGAACGTATTCCAGTCCGCAAAATGGTGTAATTAAAAATTCGAATATCAGTAATGCACATTACGGATATGGCTTAATTCAGGCACAGGCAGCCAAAAATGTTCTGTTTAAAGATCTAAGTGGCGCAGGAGGTGTTACCCTTCGTTTCGAAACGGGATACGATAAAATGAATGAGCTGCAAGTAGGTGGTGTTTTTGATATGTATGGAGAAAATATCTCTTGCGTAGATGGAAATGCGGCTTTAATGATTTCTCCGCATGCCATTCAAAATGGACATGTTGAGGTGAAAAATGTGATTTCGGTAAATTGTGGTTTTGCAGTTCGTATTGGAAAAGGCTATGTGAAAAAGGAACAAGAAGAGCTTGGAATCAGTCCGGGACATTTTGCCAATAGCTCAAAAATTACAGGTGTTAAGGCTACTTTTGGTTCTTCGGCTCAGTTAAAGTTGAAACATGAAAAGTATATTCCTTGTGATTTAAGAGATCAACTTTATAAAAAAGAGGATCCTTTAGAGGAAATTTATATTGGTCCATCGGTTGTAGCAATATTAAATGGAGCTGAGGGAGAGGGCGATGGAAAATATAAGGTAGATATTCAGGATGTTAATGCATCAGGATTTTTGAGTCAAAAGAATGCAATAATAGGGGAAGAAGATACATTCGATTGTGAGGATACAGAAATTATTACGGGTATCGGGGATAATTTATTAGAGGTAGAATTTAAAATTTATCCCAATCCATTCAAACATGTATTTAGGCTTAATTTGCCGGAAGGTAAGGGGTTTGAATTTCTTCAGATTATTGATGTAAATGGTAAAGTAATTGATCAGCAAAATATAAAAGGAAAAGGTTCCTCATTCGAAATTTCGGGAGAGAAATTGAATTTGAGAAAAGGAATGTACTTTGTTAAAATAGTAGGGGCTAATATTTGCCTGATAAAGAAGGTTCTAAAAAATTAAGTACCCATTGAAAACGTTAAATCAGATCGTATCATGATAAAATATGTAAGCACATTGTTGTTATTGTTTTTGGTTAGTTTTTCGCATGCCGAAAATTTCACAATTGAGGGCAACAGTATTCAAAATATAGTGAATGCAAAAGTGAAGGGAGAAAATGTTTATTATATTTCAGAATTGGATGGAAGTGTATCTTGTTATGATACCAGTGGAGAAAAAATATGGCGAAATCCAACTCAGTCGCCAGCAGTTTTATTTGAAATAGAAGCTGCAGATATAAATAATGATGGCAATGATGACCTGCTTGTTGCAAGTGGCGATGGACATATTTATTGCTGGGGAAGTAATGGTAAACTTTTATGGAAGTTTAAACCAGAACATCGAGTTCGCTTCTCTGAGATTGCAGTTTTGAAAGACTCCAATAAACCAAGAATATATGCCGGAGGTAATGACTATCAGTTGTATGAATTGAGTGCGAAAGGGAAATTGTTATCCAAAACGAAAATAGAAGGAGTGGTTCGTAAAATTGAGATTGGTGATTTTTTGGAAGAAGATCGTAATACAATTTTCGTAATGACTTATGCGCACGATAAGTATCGTTGGGATTTTATGGGTTTTATTGATCCTGATTCCAAACAGGTATTGAGTTCTTTAGACTACAAGAAGAATAAAGTGAAGATATGGAGCAAGTTCATGGTAAATGATTTATCTGTTGCTGATATTGATGGTGATAATCGAGATGATCTATTGTTTTTTGGTCATGCCAATAGTGCCGTTTTTAAAGCTTGGAATGGAGAATTTAAAGAGATTGTAAGTTTTGTAGGCAAAGCAAAGGACAAACAAAGATATGCTCATGCGATTGGAACAAGTTTGTTGCCAAACAAAAATCAAATTGTTATGCAGTATGGTGGTATTTCTTACCTACTCAATTCAAAAGGGGAAATGCTTCAGACTTGGGGGGAAAGACATGTTGGAATTATTTTTAATGATCTTCTTTACCAGGCTGATACTGATGAATTAATTTGTGCCGGTCAAGTTGGTGGTGGAAATGGAATTTATACCTATTCGTTGCAAAAAAAGAATTGGTGGAAAAGCAAACAGCAGCTTCAAGGGCGCATGACCGAGGTGAATGGTAATTTGAATAAACTCTACCAACAGACTTTGAATTTTACACCGCCAGTTTATCAGAAACCATCAAGTAAGGAGTGGTTGATGATTACTCGAGCTCAAATGAATGCTGAAGTAGAAAATTTGAATGGTGCTGAAATAAAAATAATTGAGCAGTATTCATGGAAAGAGAATACCGATAGATCGGATCTTGTTGCTAAGATTGGTAAAGACGCAATTAAAAAGGATAGAAGAGGAAAGTACAATTTAACAAGAGAGGAAATTGTAAATATGGCAAAAGAAAAAGAAGCCAATAATATCCCTTTTGCTGTTTGGGCTGGTCATGGAAACGATCCTTTTTATTTAAGAATTGAAACATTGGAGGCCATATTGGAAGTAGCACCAAATACTTGTTATGGTTTTGTTTACGCGGAAATGGACAATACGAAAGATCCTCGTGTTCATCATTTTATCAATGAGTATGTCCCAAGATTAGCCAAGGCTTGTCGTAAAAATGGAAAAGCGAAGCTGTATTTCAGATATAAAAATATGTTCTGGGCAGCCAGTTCTCATCAAGAACCATGGAAAGGTCTGTTCTTTTCAGGTAAATACAATGATATTTTAGTGCCTGCTTCAGAAGATACTAGCTCTCGTACTCAGGATATCAATTTTGTAGGTAGAGTGGGAATGTTCGCCGGAAATTACGTTGATGATTTTTGCATGCGTTTGGTAGATGATAATCCAACCAGTTGGCGTCCGCTAACTCCGGGAGGTCAGCGTTCAGTATCTCCGTATTTGAGGACAGGGGTTATGCTTGCAGCTTATGGAGCCAGAACAGGACTTTTATTCAATAATCAATATCTGGAAAAGCCAGGTTTAAATATTCTATATGCTTTAATGAAATCGGGAGCCTTGCCAATTGTCGAGCGAGAGGATATTCTTTCCATTGGTTCGTGGCATTTAATTAAGGATGTTGATGAAAAATTGGTTCATTCTGTTGATGATCATCATAACTTGTTGCAATATTCAGAGGAAGATGAGAATGCGGTTGTTTCTTTAGCACAGATGCATTGGGCAGGAACAAGTCTTCCTGATCATGATTTTTCAAAATTGGCTTTGGGTGTAGAGTATCGATGGATGAATTACATGCCCAAAATGCCTCATGGAATGGTGCCAATGGCTCCAATTGAAATGCAGGCGAAGTTCAAAAAAGAGAAAATACCATATTTTGTGAGTGATTGCAAAGTGGGTTACGATGGATCAACAAAAATAGAAGCAAAACAATTCGGTCCCGTAATTAAAGAAGTGGTTGAGGTTGGAGAGGAAAAAATGTTGATTGCTGTAAAAGGAGCTTCTTGGAGTGTTGTGCGTCTAGATAAAAATCATGTTCGTGTTATTTTAGTTGATCCCGGATATATTGATCCTCAAGATAGAGAGGTTGAAATCAATTTTCAGCACCGAAAACCCGTAAAGGTGAATGATATTTTAAGTAAGGAAGATTTAGAGGTGAAGAATGAGAAATGTAAGGTAATTGTACCTGCAGGATCCATTCGATTGATTGATGTGACCTACAAGTAGGATTGCCGATTTTGTTTAAAGAAATACTCGTGGAAGAAGTTGAATTACTTTTTTTTACGGGTATTTTTTTTGTTTTTTTCTGATTTTAAAATAATGTTAAGTAATATATTGATTGTTGTTTCTTATTGTGAGTTTAATTATAAGTAGATATCTCATTATCAGAACACTATAATGAGGGTGTTAAGTTTAGGTCCTAAGGCCATAACAAATTATAAACTGTGGACTACATTAAATTTACCCTTAATTACTCCTATTTTATCATATGTAGGATATTTGTATGCATGTAGTTGGACTTTAATCTGGTCATGCTACAAAAAGAATTCACTAATCTAAAATACTATTTGTAATGAAAGAAACTAAGAATCTATCTTCATCGATTTTTGATCCAGATTAAATACCTGTTTGTTTTAGGTCGATAAAAAAATGAATGGAATTACCTTTTCTTGGAGGTCTCTAAGAAATATTTTTTTACTAAATCTTGAATTTAAGAGTCTGTATGTCTGTAGATTCTATGTGCGTGCAAAGAATGTATTCAGAACATTTTAGGTTTCAGGATAAATAAAAAGTAACACCTAATAATCGTATGAAAAAAAATAATTTAATCATATCACAAAGAGTAAAATGGCGATACTTGCTTTTTACTTTGTTTGTACTATTTACATTTAGTTTTGGGGCTCAAGCTCAGGAGCTTACTGTTAAGGGAACTGTAAGTGGAGCCGAGGATGGTTTTCCTATTCCTGGTGTTAGTATCGTTATAAAGGGTACTACAATTGGATCTATTACTAACGTAGACGGGGTTTACAAGATTTCCGCAAACGTTGGTGATATTTTGATTTTTAGTTTTATTGGAATGACTTCACAGGAAAAAACCGTTTCAGCATCCTTCTTGGATGTTGATTTGGCAACTGATGTTATAGGTCTTCAGGAGGTTGTTGCCATTGGGTATGGTACTGTTAAGAAAAAGGAATTAACCGGTGCTGTGGCTCGAGTAAAAGCAGAGGATTTAACACGTATTGTTACTTCGGATGTTGGAAAAGCACTTCAAGGCCAGGTTGCTGGGGTAAATGTAATTGCGAGTTCGGGAGCTCCGGGTGCTTCTTCAGAAATATTAATTCGAGGTTTATCCTCAATTGGAGGATCAAATAATCCACTTTATGTAGTTGATGGAGTTCCATTTGATGGAGATCCAGGATTGAATCCAAATGAAATAGAGACAATTGATATCTTAAAGGATGCAGCTTCCTGTGCTATTTATGGTACACGAGGTGCGGCGGGAGTAATTCTGGTTACCACTAAAAAAGGTAAAGCCGGATCGCTTAGAGTTTCTGCAAATGCAAGTTTTGGTATTCAGGATATTAGATCTTCTACACCTGTAATGAATGCCGCAGAGCAAACTTATTTTAATGTTGTAAAAGATAGAAATGTATCATATACTGCTGATGATGAAATTGTGTTGAATCTGGCAAAATCGCCAAAAGGATTTTTAAATGATACGGATTTAGGAAAACTTGTTTTTATAGATAATGCTTCAGTTCAGGATTATAATTTGAATATATCGGGAGGTACCGAACAAATTACTTATAATGTAAGTACAGGATATCACAAAACAGAAGGTGTAATTGTTAATTCTAATTTTGAACGCTTTAATACGCGTATCAATACAACTTATAAGAAAAATAAATGGACAATTGATGCTAGTGCAGGTATGACACAAGAAGATACCGATAGTGCACCAGGCAACATTATTTTACAATCAATTAAGTATTATCCAACGCAACCAACAGTTAATCTTGAAGATGATGCGAGTCCTATTTATACGCAAGGTGGTGATGAGCAAACTCGATTAGGTTCTGTATTGGAGAGTTTTCAAAATACCGATGAAGGAGATAGAACAAAAGTATTTACAAGTTTTAGAATTAATTATAATTTACTTAAAGGCCTAGATTTTTCTACCCGATTAAGTTATAATGGAACAAAAGACTACAGAAAGAAATTTAATCCTTATCAGGAAGTATACGATAACAATGGAGATCTGAAAAGTGACCCTTCTTCAAGTTCTGTGCACATGATTTCCAGCAAAAACCGCAAGTTAGATTTTGAGGCAGGAATAAAGTACCAGAAGAAATTCAAGGATCATAAATTCACCGTACAAGCTGTTTATACCATGGAAGATCAGCTTTATGATGCATTTTTCGCAAAGAAAGATGGTGTTTTGGACAATACAATTGATGTGCTTGATGGAACTTCTTTAAATGCAGAGGTTGGATCAGGAACCAACTATACCAATAAGCAAATTGGAACATTAGGACGTATTTTGTACGATTACAAAAGCAAATATATGTTGAGTGTTAGTGCGCGGTACGATGGTTCTTCAAAATTTGCTAAAGATCACCGTTGGGGATTGTTTCCTTCAGTATCCGGAGCTTGGAATATTTCTGACGAGAACTTCTGGAATCCTATAAAAAATACGGTTAACGATATGAAGTTAAGAATTGGTCGTGGTACTGTAGGTAATAATAGATTTAATAGTTACGCATATTCTGCAGGTGTCACAAATGGTAAAGATTATGCTTTTGGAACCGATGCTTCTGATATACTTTCATTAGGTTCAACACAAAGCCAGTTTGCGAATGCTGATATAAAATGGGAAACTTCGGTTCAGTGGAATGCTGGTGTTGATATTGCAATGTTCGATAACAAATTAACCCTTACTGCAGAGGTTTATGATACTCGTAAAAAAGATATGTTATTTCCGGTAACAGTACCTGGTTCAGCAAGTGGTTCTGCAGGAGGAAGACCAACAACTGTAACTTTAAATGTTGGTGACATGACGAATAGGGGTTTTGAATTAGCAATGGGCTACAGAACGCAAACAGGACAAGTGAAATGGGGAATTAACGGTACATTTAGTACAAACGAGAATGAAATTACCCGTATGATTACTGGTAGTGATTTTATCCTTACTGATGACTCTGGTTTGATCGGCGGAGCTCGATCTTCTTCTCAGATTACAGCTCTTGCAGAAGGGTATGAAGCGGGAGCATTCTTTATTTACACCACTGATGGTATTGTCGATACAAATGAGAAATTAGCTAAATATCAACAGATTCAACCATCAGCAAGAATGGGCGATTTAGTTTATGAAGATAATAATGGTGATGGGAGAATCTCAGAACAAGATAGAGTTTATCAGGGTAGTGGTCTTCCGAAATATGAGTGTGGATTAAACTTTATTGTAGACTACAAAGGATTTGATTTTTCGATGCAATGGTATGCTGCTTTGGGACACGAAATTATGAATGGAGCTAAAGCCACTGCTTATGGTTGGGGACGTCACAAAGATCTATTATATGCATGGTCCGAAGCCAATCCTGAAACTTCTATTCCTACTTACCGAGCAGATATGAAATCGCATGAAAATTATAAAGGATATACAGATTTATGGTTGGAAGATGGATCCTATGTAAGACTTAAATCGATCACCGTGGGATATAGTTTGCCAAACAGCATGCTTGCAAAATTAGGTCTTTCAAAAGCCAGAGTTTATGTAAGTGCACAAAATCCGTTAACGTTTACAAAATATTCGGGATTCGATCCTGAAGTTGGTGGAGGAATTGAAGCTAGAGGTCTTGATAAAGGAAATTATCCTGTCACCTCAATGTATTTAGTGGGTATAAATCTTAATTTTTAATTGTTACGGAAATTAAAAGTGCTGTTAAAAATTTAAATTTTAAAGATATGAAACGACATATATTCAAGTATTTATTAATCTTAGTCTCAATGGTAACGATAGGATTATCATCCTGTTCAGATTATTTGGAAGAGACGGATCCCAATTTGTTGTCATCAGAAACTTACTGGAGAAACCTAAATGATACAAAATCTGGATTAACAGCCACTTATGCATCATTATTAAATCATTACGTTCTGAATATTCCGGAAGAAAGCTGTAGAGCTGATATGGGATGGCCAGGATATGGACGACCTTCTCCAAATGGAGGAGGACCTGTAAATTGGTATTATCATACTTATTCGAGTACGACGACCGAAGTTGAACGTAAATGGCAAGCTTTATACCTTGGTGTTTTTAGAGCAAATCAAGTAATTGAAGGTCTTGAAATAATTAAAGCTGATATGACTGAGGATAATATGGATGAGTGGACGAACCAAATGGGAGAAGCTCGATTTTTTAGAGGCCTGTTTCACTTTTACCTTTATCAAACATATAACAATGGAAGTATTGTGATTCGTGAAGATGTTCCTTTGGATCTAACCGACTTTAATAAAAGCTTATCGACAGCTGAAGAGGCAATTGAATTTGTTCGTGAAGATTTACTTTATGCTTATACTAATTTGGTACCTAGATATACTGAAGCGAAAGATCAAGGCCGAATTACAGCTGGTGCGGCAGCAACAATTCTTGGAAATACTTATTTGTTTGAAGGGGAGTATGACGCGGCCAAACCATATTTCGAAGATGTAATTAACAACGACGAATATGGATATGAATTGGTTCAGGATTTGGATTTGATGTTTACACAAGCTGGAGAATTGAATGCTGAATCGATTTTGGAAATTTGTTATAATGTTGAGTATAGAACAGAATTAAGCAGTTGGGATGAGGAGAGTTTATGGTCGAGATGGGCTAGTAGAACTGCTGGTAATACTGGCTGTTTAACTCCAGTTTGGTTGGCTTATGCATACAAGTCGGAAGATATGGATCCATTGGATTCTCGTAATTATTATGAGGATGAATCCAATCCAGGAGTTAGCGTTTTAAGAAATGTTCCCTTAAGAGCCTCAGCAATGGTAACATTAGTTGAAGATGAGCAAACTGCTTATTACGGAGGAACCGTTACTGAAAATACTAATTATACATGGAATGGCTGGGGTTTTAGCCGACCTAAAAAATACACTAATCACGATCATCTTACCGAAGAAGCTGAATCGGGAGGAAGCAGCAATAATTCGGAAAAGAACGTGACTATAGACAGGTTAGCTGAAGTGTATTTGAATTTAGCAGAATGTATTTTGAAAACAGATGGTGATGTTCAGGATGCGATTGATTTGATTAATGATATTCGTAGCAGATGGGGACTTGTATTACTTGGAAATGCAAATGGCGATGCTTCTCATACCTATAATGGATTAGCCTATACAGCTGATGAATTAATGGATCAAATCATGTTTGTTGAAAAGCCGTTGGAACTTTCAAACGAAGGACATGAAATAAGATGGGTTGATATGAGACGTTGGGGAATAACTGCAGAGGTGTTTGAAAAATTGTCAAATGAAGTTTACTACGCGATTGATTATAGCTTCGTATCCACTAATGGAACAAATAAGACATTGTCAAGAGCTTCATTGGTTAAAAGTGTGCCTCCTGGATATTCTGGAAAAACCGCTATTGTAGATTACGAATATGACCAGTCAGTCTTAAATTATAATCCTGCTGTTCATGATTATTTTGGGATTCCATCAAACGAGACCATTTCCAATTCAAACGTTAATTAGTAACCTATAAAAACAATTAAAATGAAAAATATATCAATAATCATATTACTTTTTGCAATGCTGTTTGTTGTGGCATGTGACGAGGACGATTATACAGCTCCGGATACATTATCGGATGTTTCTTGGTACACAGGAATTCATCCTGGAGAATTGTATGCAGTTAATATTGGTGAGTATGTTTCGTTCATGGATATATCTCAAGGGATGCTGTCGCACAAATGGTCGATAGATGAAGGAAACAATTATCTGAGTCCTGAATTTTCAGTAGGCGATGATTTAACGAATTTTATTATTGCAGACGCTCCTTTAACAACTGATGAAACAACAATACATGTGTTGTTTAATAATACTGGTTTAAATAAAGTACGACTTTACAATACTTTTAGCGATTCTGTAACTTATCCGGGAACAATTCCTTACGGTTCTGTTCGTAAAGGAGATGTTTGGGTAATTGATACATCCTTAGTGGTTGATGTTTATCAAACCATTAATCCTGAGGTGAAAATCTTTCAAGATGAGGTATTGGTGGGAAGTGTTACGTTTGATCAGGATCCTTTGGAAGAGGAGCAAGCAACATGGGATACCATTTATGTTGAAGCAGGTTCAAGCTTAAAATATATTGATGTCTCAACTGTTGGGCGTTCAACAAAAAGAACCTGGAATTTAAAAGGCGCTAATTTTCTTGAAAGTAAGAATACCGATTCAATTGCGGTGGTTCATTATTTCGGAATGGGATCTTATATTGGTTCCATCACAGCAGAGAGAAGTGTTGGTTTCCCAGATGGTAAAGTTGTTAAAAACCTACCCTACATCGTAAAGGTAATTCAATCGTCGCAACCTTTTATTGTTGCTGATGGAAGCTTTACCGAGGATGTTAATGAAGTTATTTCCTTTAATGTTTCAGGAGAAGTGAAAGATTTTAGCGGCGAAGAAGCAAACTTTACAGTGCATGTGGAAAATGCAACTTCCGGATTTAGTCAGGATATTGCTGTAACATCTGCAAAAGTAAATGAAGATAACAGAACTAAAATTGAATTGGAGTTGGCAGAAGTGATTTACAATACTGATGTTGTGACTATTACCTATGCAGGAGGAAATATTAAATCGGTTGATGATCGTAAATTAGAAGCCTTTACAACTCCTCAAAAAGTGAAGATGAATTTTCCAAATTCTCAATTAGATCCTAATTGGGCTGGTTTTGAGATTTCTAACGATAATTGGAAAAAAGCATTTTGCGAAGGTTATTTTGCAGGTAACAAAAATGGTACAGCAAGCGCTCCAATTTTCTCTCGTGTAGAAGGAAGTCTATCTCCATCAGAAAAACCATGCATGAACTATACAAGTGCGGGTGGTGTAACCGATTTGGTATTGATGGGATCAAATTTTAAAGCGATGCTACCTGATGAAGGTTCTTATACTTATCAAATTTCGTTCGAGATTTATA
The DNA here is from genome assembly GCF_002356295.1 of Labilibaculum antarcticum. Taxonomy (NCBI): domain Bacteria; kingdom Pseudomonadati; phylum Bacteroidota; class Bacteroidia; order Marinilabiliales; family Marinifilaceae; genus Labilibaculum; species Labilibaculum antarcticum. The sequence continues at coordinate 3,607,520 of NZ_AP018042.1, forward strand.
TTGAAACAGGATCGAATTTAACACAACTAACTACAATTGTTCTGGATCCATTTACACCAATTACTTGGGATGTTACTGGCGTTGAAGAAGGAAAATGGGTGACGTTAAATCAAGTTGTAAGTTTTCCTAGTTTGCCAACAAAAAGATACGATTTAAAGATGATTTCAGCTGATAATCCAGGTGCTGGCGATGTGAAGCTTTATTTGGATAATCATTCATTCGTATTGTTGGAAGAACGTCCGTAATTGTATTATTGTAATCAATAACCTCCTGCTTGTTGGTTTCAATCAGGAGGTAAAATATAAAGAATCTAAAACATGAGAAATATAATATATTTAGGAAGTCTGCTAGTAGTATTGGTTTTCGCCATAAGTTGCGATGAAGAAGAATGGGAAGCTGCAGATATTGAGAAAGTTCCTGTTTATGCCATTACTGACATTCAGGGCAAAAGTGCGCCACACGCTATTGATGTCTATCGAAATAACGATTTTATGATTGAATTTAAAAATGCTAACGTGGCAGTATTTTATGATATTGCATCCTACTTGGATCATTCAACAGATACAACCTATCAATTTACTTATTCGATGCAACGACCAGCCCTTACGACACTAGGAGCTGATACCTTAATTACAAATTTATATGAGATTAAGGGAACTAAGAAAGCACTGAATATAGGAACTTTAAAAATTGGTGAAGTGGTTTCGCTAACGGACACCATTTTTACTGAACACGCAATAAAGATTAACACTTCCGAACGATACAAATAATCGTTGAGTTTTATGAAATAGAAAAGGGTGCCTGTATTTGGGCACCCTTTTACGTTCCACATCTACAGAGATACGCATATAGATAGGAGCCTCACCCTGTTTATTAGAGCGATTCTTTCTAATTAAGAAACTGATATTAAGTGCTGAAAAGGTGTTCATGCTTTAATAAAATCAATTCATACTAAATGTGAATTTTTCAGAATTTTGATTAATTATTGAATGATGTTTAATAAATTTACTAAAAATCAAGTACAATTAAAATTTTATTTTTGAAGTTTGTGCGGTTTAACCTGTTTTGATACAGTTTGTTATATTGGTTTTGGTGAACAAAGTGGATTTTGAAATCTGTTCACCGGAGAGTTCTTACTCCTATTGATATTATTTGTAGTAGAATGAATAGGGGAAAAACAAAAAAGACTGTAAATCAGTAGATTTACAGTCTTTTGGTTTAGGATGATTCCTAAGTTGCGGAGAGAGAGGGATTCGAACCCCCGGTACGTTGCCGCACAATAGTTTTCAAGACTACCGCATTCGACCACTCTGCCATCTCTCCAATATTTTTCTTGGTTGATTTTCAAGAATCCGCTCCCGATAGCTATCGGGACGACACTCTGCCATCTCTCCAAAATATTTTGAGCGGGAAACGAGACTCAAACTCGCGACCCTCAGCTTGGAAGGCTGATGCTCTATCAACTGAGCTATTCCCGCATGACAAGAAACACGCTTGTTTCTTAGGTAATTTAAGTGGGGAGAGCAGGATTCGAACCTACGAAGACGAAGTCAGCAGAGTTACAGTCTGCCCCAGTTGGCCACTTTGGTATCTCCCCAAATAATAATTTCAAAAAAAATGAGCGGGAAACGAGACTCAAACTCGCGACCCTCAGCTTGGAAGGCTGATGCTCTATCAACTGAGCTATTCCCGCAGGTAAGAAACACTTTTGTTTCTTAGCTAATGTGTTAAAGTGGGGAGAGCAGGATTCGAACCTACGAAGACGAAGTCAGCAGAGTTACAGTCTGCCCCAGTTGGCCACTTTGGTATCTCCCCAAATGCAATGTATTTAAAGAACTTTATCTCTTGATTGCGGATGCAAATATAGGAGCTTTACTACAAAATACAAGGGGTGCCTGAGTTTTTTTTTCAAAAAAACTCAAATATTTATGTAAGTGATTGATTTACTAGGAAATATTTTTGTCTTATAATCCTGAAAGAGAATAAAGGGGGCGTGTTTTTATGAAATTACCTGTTTCTAGATCGAATTTCAAAACGGAAATTGCACGATATCTGTAAAAATTGTTTGAAGGAATAAGGGGAGGAGTGGGAGTTTTAAAATCAGGTATTATTAGTCCATTACACGAACAAGCAACAATTGTTGGGCAGAAGATTTCATTCTTTATTGAATCTTGCTTTATATGGCTTCTAATCGTCAGATATGTGCAGAGAGGAATGTCTCTGGGGAAATGGGCAAAAAAAACGGAGACCAATTAAATGATCTCCGTTTTTATATTTAAAGTGTATTTTACTTTATCATTGATTTTGCTCTTGTAATGTATTTTTCAACGTCACGAGCTTCTGCTGATTTAGCAAAATCTTGTTCGATCGATTCGTAAGCAGCAAGTGCTTTATTGTATTCACCTAACATTTCGTAGGCAATTCCTGCTTTTTGCAAATAAATAGGAGTTGTAAAATCATTCGTGTTGAATGAACTTGCATCCATATAATTTGAAGCAGCCTTCTCAGTTTTTCCTAATTCCATATAAGCATCACCAATAGCAGCTTTTGCCAGAGCGCTAAGTAAGAAATCATCAGAACTGAATCTTTCCAGATAATCAATAGCATTTTGGAATTCACCTATTCTTAGATACGAAACGCCAGCATAATATTCTGAAATATTTCCTGCAGTAGTTGAGCTAAATTCATCAACGATATCTATAAATCCAGGATAATTCTCATCACCATTTAATGCAAGATTAAAAGAATCGATCTCAAAATATCTTTGAGCTTGGAATAATTGATTTTGAGCGCGCTCATTAAGAGGGGCTTTGTAATATTTTTGATAAGCAAAAAATCCTAAAGTAATAAGGACTATAACTATTGCGATAGAGGTCAGTTTTTTCTGATTCTTTTCAATATATTGTTCGGTTTTGCTTAACGCTTGTTCTAAATTTTCAAAATTATCTTCAGATACCTGATCGTTTTTATTCTTTGACATGCTCAAATATTATTAGTTTTATTTTTTCTTACGCAAATGTAATTTTTTTTACGAAATATTAACCATTTTTTCAGTAAAAAGTGTAGCGATAAATTTAGATTGTCACAGATTTAAATAATTAAAATCAAATTGATTTAATTTCTTAATTTTGTAGCATTCATCTAATCCATTCATACATGTATCTTGAAAAATTATCCCTTTTAAACTATAAAAACATACTTGATTTAGAATTGAATTTTTCACCAAAGATCAATTGTTTTATTGGGAATAATGGAATGGGAAAGACCAATTTACTGGATGCGGTTTACTACCTAAGTTTTTGTAAATCTTATTTTACGGTAAGCGATCAGCAAAATATCAATCACAATGAACAGTTTATGGTGTTGGAGGGGAAATATCAACGCAAGGAATTGAATGAGTTGGTGTATTGTGGTGTAAAGCGCGGGCAGAAGAAAAATTTCAAGCGAAATAAAAAAGAGTATAAAAAGCTGTCGGAGCACATTGGTTTGCTGCCAATAGTGATGGTTTCGCCTGCTGATGTTAGTCTAATTACTGATGGCAGTGATGAGCGCCGAAAGTATATGGACAGTGTAATCTCGCAGTACGACCGTAAATATCTGGAAGACTTAATTCGTTACAATCGTGTTTTGATGCAACGAAACAAGTTGTTGAAAGATTTTGCGTCAGGCAGCAAATTTGATGAAGACACCTTAAGCATTTGGGATGAACAGATGATTGTTCTGGGAACTTCTATTTATGAAAAGAGAAAAGATTTTTTGAATAAATTAATGCCGGTTTTTCAGGAGTATTACCAGATGATTTCTCAGGGGAATGAAACTGTAAATTTGGAATATAAATCGCTTTTGCATGAAAACTCACTGCGCGATTTATTAATTAATGCCCGTTGGAAAGATCAGGTAACACAATATACTACTGTTGGTATTCATAAGGACGATTTGGAATTGACTCTAGGAGGATATCCGATTAAAAAAATGGGTTCTCAAGGACAACAAAAGACTTATTTGATTGCTCTAAAGCTGGCACAATTCGATTTTATTAAGCAAATTGCCGGATTTAACCCAATTCTTTTACTCGATGATATTTTCGATAAACTGGATTCACAACGAGTAGAGCAGATTGTAAAATTGGTTTCGGAAGATCGTTTTGGTCAGATTTTTATATCCGATACCAATCGCGATCATTTGAATGAGATACTTTCAAGTATGAAACAGGAATATCAATTGTTTGTTATCGATAAGGGTGCCATTGTAAGCTAAATAAAATGAGAAGAAGTAATACTAAAAAAATTGATGAATTAATTCGACAGGTACTAAAGGAAAACAATCTGGATGGGCGTTTGAAAGAGTACGAGTTGGTGAATTCTTGGGAGAAAGTAATTGGTAAATCGGTTGCCAATGCCACTACTGAAATATACATTCGCAACAGAAAGTTATTCGTTAAGGTGCGTTCGTCGGTAATTAGAAATGAACTGATAATGATTCGCGAAGGCTTAATTCGGGCATTAAACCGAGAAGCGCAAGCAAATATTATCGACGATATTGTTGTGCGATAAAAAAAAGCACATTAAGATGATCTTAATGCGCTCTGTATTTTTATAGTTTTTTGATTAAAATATTTCTGTTCCTGAGAAATGATAGGCTCCTTCAATACAAGCATTTTCATCACTATCCGATCCATGAACTGCATTACGCGACATTGATTCTGCAAATTCTTTGCGAATTGTTCCTTCTTCAGCTTCAGCTGGATTTGTTGCTCCAATTAATTTTCTGAAATCTGCAACAGCATTGTCTTTTTCCAAAATTGCAGCTACAATTGTTCCCGAACTCATAAAATCGGTTAAATCACCATAAAATGGTCTTTCCTGATGAACCTCATAAAATTTCATTGCTTGATCTTTTGTGAGTTTTGTGTATTTCATGGCAACAATACGAAATCCTGCCTTGTTAATTTTTGCTAGAATAGCGCCAATATAACCGTTTGCAACAGCATCTGGTTTTATCATGGTAAAGGTTCTATCGCTTCTCATATATTTGTATAGTTAAATGTTCCAAATACAAAAATAATGATTCTGAGCACCTGTGCAATAGCTAATTTATCAAAACAAGATGGAGGATTTTATTTTTTCAGCTTTACTTCCTTGCAATAGATCATTTGAAAATTGATCCTATTTCAATATCTATTGTATCTTTGACCTCTTAATTTAATCATCCCAAGAGAGAAAAGAATGAACAATTTGCAAAATAGGATCGACCAAGAGCTGATTAAGGAAACAGCAGCATTGCTTGAAGAATCCACAAAAATCTCAATTATTCCGCATTCAGGACCCGATGGTGATGCCATTGGATCTTCATTGGCATTGTATCAGTATCTGATTAAAAAAGGGAAAAAAGCACAAATTATTAGTCCAAGTGCTTATCCTGTTTTCTTAAAATGGTTACCTGGAAATTCTGATGTTTGGATCTATACCAATGGAAAGAAAAAGGCAGAAGAATTTATTAATTCATCTGATCTTATTTTCATTGTAGACCATAATTCATTTAAGCGTTCAGGCGATTTAGAGGTGGTGCTCGAAAAAGCGACTGCAAAAAAAATCATGATCGATCATCATCCCGAACCTGAACAAATTGTTGATTTTATGTTCTCGGATACTCAAATGTGTTCTACCTGCGAAATGATGTATGAATTCATTGAAGCTTTGGGAGATGAGGAATTGATTGATGAGCAAATTTCTGAATGCATTTATACTGGAATTATTACCGATACAGGAGGTTTAAGTTACAATTCTTCTCAACCAAGAACCTACCAGATTGTAGGTAGTTTAATTGAAAAAGGAATTGATAAAAGTAAAATTCATTCGAATATTTACGATAACTTTTCTCCTGAAAGGATGAAATTGTTAGGCCATTGTCTGGATCAGGGATTGGAAGTTTTGTCGGAATACAAAACAGCAATTATTACTTTAACGAAGGAAGATTTAGTCCATTTTAGCTATAAGGATGGTGATACCGAGGGTTTTGTGAATTATCCTTTGTCTATTCAGAATATGCTGATTTCTGTAATTTTTATTGAAAAGGATGGTGCAGTTAAGATATCTTTCCGATCGAAAGGTGATGTTCCTATTAATAAGGTTGCCAGAGAGTATTTTAATGGTGGGGGACATATGAATGCCGCAGGTGGAAGAACAGAGACATCCTTAAAAGATGCAATTGATCAATTCAAGGCGGTTTTGCCTGAATTTTACAAGAGCTTGTAAGGTTAGAGAATAAATGAAACCAAGAATGATTTAGATAGTTCCCAATTTAAGAGCTTGGGATTGCCATCTAAAGTTTAATCTATGATATATTCAGCGCAGATTCTTCATCTGCGCTGTTTTTGGTTTTAGATCTTATTTTTCTCTGTGGATTAGAAAAATGGCAGGTCTTTTGTGTAAATCCGGCACTTTATTTTTCCATGCTTGTATCGACATGGTTTTAATGTATTCCGATTCAAGTGTGATGTCGGCGGCAATACATAGTTTTGTGGCAGGACTGCAATTTTGAAGTAAATCTTCTATCATTTTCATGTTTCGAAAAGGAGTTTCGATAAACATCTGAGTCTGACCTTCGTTCAATGAACGGTTGTCTAATTGCTTTATTTTTTTGCTTCTATCTCCAGCTTGAATTGGCAAGTATCCGTTAAAGGCAAAATTTTGTCCGTTAAAGCCCGATCCCATTAAAGAAAGCAATATGGAGGAAGGTCCAACCAGTGGCACAACCTGTATGTCTTTTGTGTGAGCAATTTTAACTACGTCAGCTCCAGGATCAGCGACTCCAGGGCATCCAGCTTCCGAAATAATTCCTATGTCATGATTGGTAATGGCATTTAAATAGCTTGATATGTCTTTTGGAGAGGTGTGTTTGTTTAGCTCATAAAAAGTAAGCTCATCTATATTTATATCTTGATTTACTTTTTTAAGATAACGTCGTGTTGTTCTGATATTTTCAACAATAAAGTGTTTAATATCTGGAATCAGTTGTTGAATGTGATTTGGTATTACCTGGTCGATTTCCGTATCACCCAAGGTCATTGGGATTAAAAAAAGTTTGCCCTTCATAAATGATTTATTTTCGGCAAATGTACAAAATAAGTCTGTCACTAATTAATGGATCGTAATCAAATGTGATTTCCTTATCTGTATTCATTCTTAATAATTTTGAAGTTAACTTGAATTGTTACATCTTTGCAGTTCATCGACAATATTTGTTACAATATGACACAGATTGCCCGTAAAATAATATTAAATCGAAACTTCATTCTTGTTCTTGCTGTTGTTCTCGGATTGCTGATTGGCGATTGGGCAAACCTGTTAAAAGAGTATACTTTTTACATATTGGCAATTGTAATGACCTTTTCAACAACAGGTATTTCAACAAGGGCATTGTTTCCTTTAAAGCAGATGATACTGCCAATGCTGATGGGATCATTTTTGAATTACGTAGTATTTGGAGCTGTAATTATTTCTTTGTCGTACTGGTTAATGCCAACGCCCGAACTTTTTCTTGGATTTGTAGTAATTGCTTCTACACCGCCTGGCGTTGCTGTAATTCCATTCTCACATATTTTAGATGGTGATTTAAAATATGCCATAGTCGGGACTTTGGGCGCTTTTATTTCTTCCTTATTTTTTGCCCCGCTCATTGTAGGCTTGTTTTCAAATATCGATGGAGGCATCAACCCGCTTGATTTATTTATCACCATGGTACAGCTTGTGTTGGTTCCTTTGCTGATATCACGATTACTTCTTTGGCAACCAATTAAACCTACAGTAGAGAAGTTTAGGGGTAAAATTGTGGATTGGGGATTTGCTCTGATCATTTTTACTGCTGTTGGCTTAAATAGACAAGTATTTTTTTCTAATTTTGATATACTCTTGCTGGTGTCTCTGGTTTTGTTTCTTGGGATTTTTGGTTTGGGATGGATTTATGAATTGCTTAGCCGTAAATTAGGTGTTAAAGCTCCGGTTGCGATGACTCAGAATCTTTTAGTTACGATTAAAAGTTCTGGTTTTGCAGTGGTGACAGCCTTAACTTTATTTGGAGAGGAAGCGGCAATACCCTCTGCTGTGATGGCAATTTTTGTATTGGCTTATTTGTTATATCTGTCCGTTCGAAAAGAAATCAGGGATTCAAAATAGATCTTTCAGATTGCTTTGCAAGAGAATTTGGATTAGAAAAATTGTATGGTGAAATTAACTTTCTTAGGAACAGGCACTTCACAAGGAGTTCCTATTATAGCATGTAAATGTCCGGTTTGTCAATCGAATAATCACAAAGATAAGCGCTTGCGTTCTTCCGTTTTAATAACTGTTGATGGTCAGAATTTGGTGATTGATAGCGGACCCGATTTTAGATATCAGATGTTACGGGCAAAAGTTGAGAATATTTCTGCAATTATATTCACGCATGAACACAAAGATCACACGGCAGGTTTGGATGATATTCGTGCATTTAATTGGGTGAATAAAAAAGCGGTTTCCATTTATGCTGAAAAGCGTGTACAGGAATCTTTAAAGAAAGAATTCTCCTATGTTTTCGCCGAGTTTAAATATCCGGGAATTCCTCAAATGAACCTAATTGACTTAACTAATGAAGTTTTTCATATAAATGGGACAAGTATTCTTCCAATTCGGGTGAAGCACTTGAAACTGCCTGTCTATGGCTTTCGAATTGGGGATTTGGCATACATTACTGATGCGAATTATATTTCTCCGGAAGAAAAAGAGAAGCTAAAAGGATTAAAGGTTTTGGTGCTGAATGCGCTTCGAAGGGAACCACATATTTCGCATTTCACACTCTCCGAAGCTCTTGAAGTTGTTAGGGAATTAAAACCTGAGAAGGCCTATTTTACTCACATTAGTCATCAATTGGGTTTTCACGATGAAGTGGAAGCCGAATTGCCTGATAATGTATTTTTGGCCTACGATCAGTTGGAGCTCGAAATAGATTAATAGGTCTGTTGAGTCTAGTTTTTAGAAAAAGTAAGAGCCATCATCATAATGATAATGGCACTTACGGTCAAGATTTGATTTCTAATCTAATCTATATTTGGAATGATTTTATTCGGAATATCAATCTTTTTGTTATCAGCACCTACTGCAAAATCACTTCGGGTCCATTTGTCTTCAAAAGACCAATCGCATTCAATTCTGCCATCGCCTAGTACAATGTTTCCTAGTTTATTTCTAAACCATTCTGCTAATTTTTCATAGTTCTTGGCATAGGCAACATTTGATTGCTCACCGGTATCCACACGCAAATCGTAAAGAGCCATTTCTGCATTTTCTGACGAGCTTGTTAAAGCCCATTTTATGTCAACATTAAGAGTTTTGGCTTTGGGTTTTGCGTCTTTTTCACGAACCCGCATCGAGAAGGCAAAATCTTTCGTTCTGATGTAGGCTCTGTCACCAATTACATGGTTCATTTCGCCCAGCACATAATCGCGCGGTATTTTGTTGCCGTTTACAACTTCAGCTAAGTCATATCCATCTAAATAATCATATTCTTTAGCATTTACATCAAGTCCGGCAGAGGCATAAAATGTAGGCGCGAAGTCAACAAATTCAACATATTCGTCAACAATTTTTCCGGCGGGAAATTTCTTTTTGTCGGATGATACTGCAATTACGGTGCTATGGTTCGATTTATCGTAAGGGCCAAATTTGGCGCTAATTCCTTGCTCACCCAAATGCCAGCCATGATCACCACAAACAAGAAGAATTAAATATTCTTGTTTATTGGTAGTGCAGTAGTTTTTAAATGTTTTGATGGAAGCTCCAACCAATGAATCACCAAAAGCACAAAAAGCGTAATAATCACGTATTAGCTGTTGTTTTTCATCGTAGCTCATGGCATCTACTTTCATTTTATCATACAGTTTCTTTAACTGTGCTGGTAATTTTTCCAATTCAGATCTATTAAAGTCCGGGATGTTATAAACTTTATCTTTAAATCGGTCTCTGAACGATTTTGGCGGCAACACAGGCGAGTGCGGAAAGTGATAACCCAAATTTATAAATTGAGGTTCTGATGTTTTAGGTCCTTTCAATGTTCTGCCATCTAAACCTTTGTAAGTTTTATTAGCATTGTTAAAATAGTTTTGAAATTCCTCCGTGATTCTGCCATCAATGGTTTTTGGTCCTGGCATGGTGCTTTCACCCCCTAAAATCATTCTTGTTTGAAATCTGGTATAGGCTCTTAAAATGTCTTGCTCTCCATCTGTTTTTTGGTTTAAAGCAAGATCTTCCTTTGAAACTTCTCCATCTGTTACTTTATAGTAGTATGATTTTTTGCTGCCATCTGGGTAATACCAAGTTTCTTTTTCTCCTTTGCTACGCGTTTTTTCCTTGTAGTAATCGGTAAAACCCTTTCTCTGTAGGTTGTTTTTTATATCTACAACATGATTGTAAAATTCTGGATCTGTCCAGGTTAATCCAGGTCCCCATTTAAAAATGTAAGTGCCCAATTTACCTATTCTTGCTGTGTTGTATCCGTTTTCCCGTAAAACTTCAGGAAGCACTAAATTGTAATATTTTGCATTCGGATGATTTTGTTCGAAACCATATATTCCGGAGTGATGCGGATATTTTCCAGTATGCATTGATGCACGTGATGGTGCACAGGCAGGAGAATTGCAATAGGCATTGGAAAACAGAACTCCCTCTTTGGCAAACTGATCAATATTTGGCGATTCAACGTATCCCAAAGGACTTGCTTTTTCACCTCTTGTTGCCTCATTAAAGCAAGCCAGGGCATCAGCTCTTTGGTCATCGGTAATGATCCAAAGAATATTGGGTTTTTGTTGCTGTGCAATTGTGACGATAGACAGTAACATGAAAAATATAGCAACTATTAATTTTTGTATTTTCATTCTTGTTTGATTAGTTCTTACGATTTCCGAAATCAATATTGAGATATTTAATTGAATCGACTAAGCAATAATAAGCAAAATTAGATTGTAAATATTGCTTTTTCTGCTCACAAAAACTCTACATGACTCATTTTAGATATTTACATAGACTTTACATACATTTGTGTTTGTTTTAAATGATATTTTATAATCTGTTTTAAATATGACACTTAAGATGCAGTTTAGTTCTATGTGTGTAGTCGTGTGGATCTTTCTGTTTGTGAATTTTACTGGAATTGAACCTTTACAATCACAGGTTTTGGTAAATCAAGTGAAGGATGATGACTCGTCAGAGGAAATTGCTGTGGACTCTTCTGTTTTCATTTTAAATAAAGCATACGAAATTGGGATTAATAAGAAAGATACAGTAAGCGTTATTCAATCCTTGTTATCGCTAAGTGAAATTAAGAGGGAGCTATTGGATTTTAGTGATGCATTTGATCATTCAGGGGAGGCTTTATTTTTATCAGAAGAATTTGGAGATACAATTCTGTTGGCAAAAGCCTATGATGATTTTGGAATGTTGAATTATACTTTCAATCAAGAGGAAGAGACCAAAAAATACATCGAAAAATCGCTTGCTTTAAACCGGATTTCGTATCGTGAAAAGAAGATATCATCTTCTGAAATGATTATTTCTTTTTACCACAAAATGCTCTTGGATTTAAAATATAAAGAGCTAAAAAGTGCCAGAAGTTATTTGGATAGTTGTTATATGATTTCTGATATTATAAATCAAACTGCACTTGAGAGAGCCTATCTTGATTCGAAGAAGGCCGTGTTTTTATATCAAAATAATCAATTTGAGGAAGCTACAGACTTAATGCTTTTAATTATAGATGTTCTGGAAAACACAAAAGAGAATACAATCGGAAATGCAAAATTCTTAAGTAGTATCTATTCAAAAGTTAGCGAGCAATACAGAAAGGTAAATAAGGATGAATTGGCTTTACTTTACCTGAATAAAGCGACCGAAATATTAAAATTGGATAATAAAAATACCATTCAAAAAGCTTATTTGCTGGAAAGGCTTGCATGGTTACAGGCAAGGAAAGGTGACTACGAAAAAGCATATAAGAACATCAGAAAATCTAAGAATATTAATGAGACTTACTTTAGTACGAAACGGAAAAGGAATAGTGGTTTCCTAAAAGTAAAGAATCGCTACGATGAGGAATTAATGCGTAAGGATAAGGAACTTAATCGTGTTAATCTGGAATTGGCCGAAAAAGAGCAGGCTATTTTAAGCTTTAGAATCTTTATTGTTTTCTTCTTTGGTATTTTAGTTTTTGTTGGACTAATCATTCGTAACAGAAAACAGCGAAAAAAATATCAATTGGAAAAGGAGGCCAGTAATAAAAAACAACAGAAATCGAAAGGATTATTGGAAGTAAAGAACAAAGAACTAACGGCTACTACCTTAAAATTGATTGAAAAGGAAGAAATTATTAAAACGTTAGTGGATCAGTTAAATGTAACGCAGGAAGGCAAAATGACTGATGCAATGATGAATTCCATAAATAAGAGTTCCACTAGTTTGTGGGAGGATTTTAATAATCGATTCATGTCGGTAAATGAAGATTTTTATGACCGTTTACGAACAGAAGTCCCTGATCTTAGTCCTACAGATTTGAAGATTTGTGCTTTAATCAAGTTAAATTTCTCAGGGAAAGAGATGGCTCATTTGCTGGGGATATCTGTTAATAGTGTGCATATGGCAAGACATCGCTTACGAAAAAAAATGGATTTGGAACGAAACATAAACTTGAGTAATTTCATTTCCTCAATTTAAGTGAGACAGTAAAAGGGCGACACTTCAAAATTGTGTCGCCCTTTTATAATGCCTGATATTCTATTATTTATTCTACATGTGCTTCGGTATCACCACCAATAGAATTTTCGGTATAACCTTCTAAAGTTATCTTATAAGAAGATGCATAGTCCGATGGGAAAACTTTAGGAGCCTTAATAACAAGACCTCTTTCGTTTCTTTCCCATTCAATTTTCTCGTCGCTTCCTAATAATTCAATTTTCTCTATTTTCGAGTTTAAAACACCAATTTGAGTGCTTAAGGTCTTTATAACTGTTTCTCCTACAGGTTTGTCCATTACAATCGCGTAAAATTCTTTATCCGATTTTTTAGTGAAACGAATATCCGTATTTGTGTAAACAATTTCAATCTTTTCAACTTTATGTCCTCCTTCAGGTAAACGGGTAGGTCCTTCACCAAAAACAGTCCAAACTCGTGTTCCGTAAATAGCATCACCATTTATTTTTAACCATTTACCCATGTCGGTTAGCAAATCAACCATAACCTGAGGAATCGTACCATCTGGATTTGGAGGAACATTTAGCAACATACAACCATTTTTCGATACAATATCAACTAAGATGTCAATCAGTTCATTAGGTGTTTTAAATATTGCACCCGGACGGTAAAACCAAGCTCCTGGAGAAGTGTCGGTTAACCACATCTGATCTACAGGTTGATTTGGTCTGCCTCGTTCATAATCTTTAATGGCAGTGCTGGCTGGGAATGTACTTTCTTTGTAACAAACAGCAACATCTTTGTTCCATTCCAATCCTTTGTTGTGATAGTAGGCTAAGAATTCCTGACGACAATCCTCAGTCATGTTCTCCAACCACCAATCAAACCAAATTAAATCAGGCTGATATACATCAATGTATTCTTTTAGTTTAGCCCACCATTCTTTGTAGAAACGATCGTCAGGTGTATCAGAATCTAATTCGTGAGGATTTGTGTATAAATCGTAATCATCAGGACTTATACCACCATATTTATGAGCAGGGGCGAAATATTTCCAGGTAAAGGCATGGTGAAATGAAGCCATAAACTTCATGCCATGTGCTTCAATTTCTTTTTTCAATTCTGCTGAAGGATCAATTCCACCGTAATTCATTGAGTTCCAACGGGTCGATTTAGCATCCCACATTGCAAAGTTATCGTGGTGCATGGCTACCGGTCCGGCGAATTTAGCTCCTGAAAGAGCAAACAAATCAGCCCACTTTTTGGCGTCAAAACCTGATGGGTTGAACTTCTCAATTAGTTGTTTGTATCCAAACTCTGCCGGATCTCCGAAATGCTCGGAATGATGAATGAAATTGCTAGATGGTTTACCCGATGCGGTAGGTACCTTAACACCATCTTCATACATTTTCATTCCGTGCCAGCCTGCATAGAATTTTTTAGGATCGGTTCCTTCAAAAGCATTCGATACAGGTCCCCAATGGGCATAAATACCGAATTTAGCATCCTGAAACCATTCTGGTACTTGATCTATCTTTTCCAATGACTCCCAATTTTTTTCAAATTTTTTGGGCTTCTGCGCTTTCGCGGATCCTACTGTGTTCATTGCAATTAGAATGAACGCAATTATTCGGAAGTGATTAATTTTCATGATTTTAAATTTGCTTCAAGACAACTTAAAGTGCATATATCAAATGATTTACAATCATGTTTTTTGTGTGATATTTGTTCTTTCTGTCATGATGGTTTTATATAATTATTTATTTTTCTTCCTTGTAAACCAGTTTCCTTAGTTTTTGGTAAAATCCTTCGTCAGACATTATCTGATAATTACGGCTCCTTCCAGAACAACTGATTTTTGTTCTTTTTGATTGATTGTAATTCTTAATTGAGCGGTTTTCCCACTTTCTGTGAATTTATTGGCATATAATGTCAGTATTTGTTTTTCAAAAGGTTTTAAATTTGGAGCATTCGCTTGAGCTAGTTCTATCCATTTCCCATTCTTTTGGGTTTCAATTTTCACATCTGATAAAGAGGATGAAACTTGACCGAAATTTTGAATTTCTAGTTCAATTTTCAATTCGCGACCATTTAAAGAAAGGATAGGAAATCTGCACGAAAGTGCTTGTTCATTGTAATTGATCCAAGGCAGACGGGCATAAGCAAATAGTAACTTTCCTTTTCTTGTTTTCCCTAATAGTTTTGCCGCAAAATTGTTCTCGTTCAAAGCATTTTCTGTCGCATCGAATGTGATTATTAAATCATCACCCGATTTCTCTTTTTTCATTACTTTGCAACCACCACCGTAGTTTACTTTTTCGGAGGCTCCAAAACGCAGCGATTTAATATTGATATCCTTATGAGGATTAAAACCTTCTTCGGCTTCTATTTTGATTCGTATGGTTTTAGTCGAAGAGTCTATTTTTTCTTGATCAAGAATGGTAATTAAACGACCAACAGTTAAAGGAATACCAATATTTTTTGAGCTGTGATGATCACTTCCCATATCTTGTTTTTTAATGGTATCAGCAACAGCAAAATTAGCTTGAATGGCTCGCCCGTATTTATCTTGTAATACCTTTATGCGCTCGAATTTGTACCAATCAACCTTGGTCCCATCCTCATATTCTGTAATTCCAGGCATATAAGCTTCTCCGGGTTCAACTTTCCAGCTGATTCCATCTTTTGAACGTAAATAGTAGGCTATTCGTCCCAACCAATCGTTCACGATCATGTGATATTGAATGTTGGTGCGCCAAACTATAGGATCTTCATATCTGCCATCGTATGGAGGATAAACACTTTTTTCGCTTACCTCATAGAAAGGAGGGAGACCACTTTCGCTGAACCAAATACCACCACCTCTGCAAACCATTAAGTAGGAGCCATCTTCGCGTTGTGCAAAAGTAAAGTTGGCCATGTGATCGAAAACGGGTCTGTTTCGTTGATCGAATTCGAATTTGTTGTATTCCCAGGGGCCATTTAGCGTATTCGATAAATAGTAGCCATTATTCACGTAAAGCACATATCGACCATCTTTTATCTGATAAATTTCAGGATTGTGTCCCTTGCCTATGGTTTCTTTGTATTTGAATGGACCTAATGAATTATCAGCAATAGCATGAACAACTTCAGAACGAGGCCATTCCATGTGTCCTTTGGGTGAATCTTCCCGCCAACGGCAAACATACAGATGATAGTTTCCTTCTTCATCTTGTTTAATATTTCCGCCCCAGTAGGACCATTCATCATCTTCAATTCCATTATCCGTATAACGAGGCTTTACGCCTTTAGCGCCCCAAGTATCTGAACTTAGTTTCCCAATTGTTGGAATGGGTAAAAACCGATCGATAAATAGGCTACCCTCAACCAGTCCGTTCCATTCTTTAGGGCGTTCTCGCTCAATATCTTGTGCATTGGAGATATTTGCCGTAAATATCGCTAGTATCGTTAGTAGTAATAAATGATTTTTCATGAGGCTGTTTCTAGTTAATTATCCCAATTTTCTTCAATTATTTTTTCGATTTTAGGATAGTTTTTATCTGTTTCGTTCAAGGCTTTACGCTTATCAAGTAATTGTTTCTTAAGCTGCTTAATAATCTCCTTGTAATTTGGATCTTTATACCTGTTGTGAAGTTCATTTGGATCATTTTTAAGATCGTAAAGTTCCCATGAATGAGGTGTTTCCCGATCTATACCTTCGTATTGTGTAGCCCAGTAATGTCCTTTAAATTCTTCTTTGGGCATATAGTGAGCTCCGTAAAAAAACATCAGTTTATATTGCTTGGTTCTGATTCCGAAATGAGCTGGAACATAGTGATGAATGATGTGCATCCAGTAACGGTAGTAGGTTGCTTCTCGCCAATCTTGTTCTGGTTTTCCTTCCAATGTATTGATGAAACTGTGTCCTTGCATGTAATCAGGAGTAGTTCCCCCTGCAAGTTCAATCATCGTTGGAGCGTAATCGGTATTGTTGATTAATAAATCAGATACCTGTTCTTTTTCAATTAGTTCCGGATAATGTACTATAAAAGGCATGCGCATTGCTTCTTCGTACATCCAGCGCTTATCAATTAAATCATGTGCGCCAAGCATCATTCCTTGGTCACCCGTATAAATGATAATGGTGTTTTCCCACAAACCTTCCTTTTTCAGATAGTCGAATAAACGACCCAGGTTATCGTCAACACCTTTCACGCATCGTAAATAATCTTTCAGATATTTCTGATAGGCAAGATGTGTTCCTAATTTAGCATCAATGCTATCTCCGAAAAAACGATTGGTATAATTTGTTGATTTTTTATGATGTACATTATGTCTTGGTGATACGGATGTTCCAATGTAATGGATGAGGCTATCATTTTTGCCTCGTGTTCCTTCCGAACCCCAAAATGGTTGATTGTACAAACTTGCAGGTTCTGGTATCTCAACATCTTTCAAATAATCATCGTAACGGGGAGCATTCTCAAACATATCGTGAGGAGCCTTGTAATGATGCATTAAAAAGAAAGGTTTTGACTGATCTCTGTTTTTCAGGTAATTAATTGTTAGATCGGTAATTACATCAGAAGAATGGCCTTTGGATTTCACCAAATTATTTGGCCATACCCCTTTGCCTTTTTCTAGAAAAGAAGGATTGAAATATTTTCCTTGTCCGGGAAGAACTTTGTAATAATCGAAATTTACAGGTTCGTTATGCAAATGCCACTTACCAATCATGGCTGTTGTGTACCCTAATTTCTTTAATTCTATTGGCAGGTATTGTTTATCGGTATCCAGAGGGTTATCCAAGTCTAGTACACCATTGGTTTGAGAATATTGTCCAGAGATTATGCATGCCCGGCTAGGAGTACAAATTGAGTTGGTACAAAACGCATTGTCAAATCGAATACCATCCGATGCCAGTTTATCGATGTTTGGTGTTGGGTTTAAGCTGCTCAATAAACCACCATAAGCGCCAATTGCTTGCGCCGCATGATCATCAGACATGATGAACAGAATGTTAGGTTGTTTCTTTTTACCAAATGCAATGCTGCACAGGATTAAAAGACAGATACTAATAAGATGTTTTTTCTTTATCATGATCAATGATTTTGCTTATTCTGTAATCTTTGTGACTAATTGTAATGCTATATTTAAATCAGTAAATGCAAGGTCGGTTCTGCAACCAATATGGCATTTATTGAGTTTATTTTGTTGTGATACTGATTTGTGAACTTTTCAGTTTTTTAGATTTAGCTGTTAATGTGATTTCACCAGTATTTTTTGAGGATCTCAAAATCGCTAAACACATTCCGCTAAAAGCTTTTCGATGATTTGCCTGAAAAGACTCCAAACTTATTTGGTTTCCATTATCAACAGCGATCAGTTCACCTGCACCTTTAACCGAGAAGTTCACCAAGTTATCTGCCATGGGGCAAATGTTTCCATCCTTATCTTCGATACGCACAGTAACGTAAGCTAAATCGGTTCCATCAGCATCAATCTCACTACGATCAATCGATAGGTTTATTTTTGCAGGCTCTCCAGCGGTCGATATTTGCTCTGTCAAGATCTCTTTTCCATCTTTATAACCGACCACTTTAATGGTTCCAGCCTCGTAAGGAACATTCCAAGATAAGCGATATTTCGATTGAAAAGTTTCTCCTTCGTAACGAATGAATTTAACGATTAGTTCAGTTAAATCTTTTCCTTTAACTTTTCGCCCCATTGACTTGCCATTCACAAAAAGTTCAGCTTCGTCGCAGTTGGTATAACAATACACAGGAATTGTATCTCCTTCCATTCCTTCCCAATTCCAATGAGGAAGTAGGTGAATCATAGGTTTTGTTGTCCAGTGACTCTGATAAAGGAAAAAACGATCTTTAGGAAATCCACACAAATCAACAGCTCCAAAATAAGAACTATGCGATGGCCAGTCTCCATTCCAATAACCATTGGTTGAGTTGTCTTTCCCTCCGTAAGGAGTTGGTTCTCCCAGATAATCGAAACCAGTCCAGATGAATTCGCCCATGATGTAAGGATTTTGTTCCTGAAAATGAAACTCAACATCAGGAGGATATGCCCATGGTGGACCGATTAAATCGTAACTGCTAACATGAATTGATTCATGAGTTTTGTATTTCTCGATTGGTAAATGATATACACCACGACTACTTGTACAGCTTGAGGTCTCTGAAGCATAAATTGGTAATTCAGGATAAGTTTCACGAATCTCAGCATATTTTGTTGGTTTGTAATTGATTCCAGCAATGTCTGTTTGTTGTGCAAAATTAGATTCGTAAGGAGCTGTATAATTATTCATTCCTACTGTAGTTGGACGTGTTGGATCAATTTCTTTGCAGTAGTCATTCAACATTTTGGCTACTTTCCAACCATTCTTTTTATCTCCTTGTTCCAGTATTTCATTACCCGTACTCCACATGATTACGGAAGG
Organism: Labilibaculum antarcticum; assembly: GCF_002356295.1. Taxonomy (NCBI): domain Bacteria; kingdom Pseudomonadati; phylum Bacteroidota; class Bacteroidia; order Marinilabiliales; family Marinifilaceae; genus Labilibaculum; species Labilibaculum antarcticum. The sequence continues at coordinate 3,626,669 of NZ_AP018042.1, forward strand.
GTGATTGCGGTCTCTTCTCACCATATCTTTGATGTCGCGCTCTGCCCATTCTTCGAAAAAAACATTGTAGCCATTTGGAACTTTTGCTTTTTTCCAAACATCAAAAGCTTCGTCCAATACGACTAATCCTAGTTCATCACACAATTCAAGAAAAACTCGAGATGGAGGATTGTGACTGGTACGAATGGCATTCACACCCATGTCCTTCATAATTTGCAACTTTCGTTGATCGGCTCTACGGTAAACAGCAGAACCTAAAGCTCCATTGTCGTGATGCAAACAAACTCCGTTGAAACGAATTTTTTTGTTGTTTAAGAAAAATCCATCTTTCGTAAAAGCAATCGAACGCAAACCAATACGTGTTTTGTAAGTATCTACCACTTTACCATTTTGAGTAATAGTAGTTAGCGCAGAATATAAATTTGGAGTTTCTGTATCCCAACGAAGCGGGTTGTTAATTTTGCAATATAACCCAGATACTTTAGACGAATTGGCTTCTATTTCAATTGGTTCTTCAACGGAAGCAACCATTTCCCCATTAGGAGCAAAATATTCATGTTTTACGGTAACACTTGCTTTCTGATCACTTTTATTTACAACAGTTGTTTCGTTTTGAACAACTGCAATTTTTTCTGTTACAGTAGGAGTCGTAATGTAAGTTCCCCATTGTGCAACATGCACAGCTTCGTCAATCTTTAGCCAAACAGAACGGTAAAGTCCAGCACCTGGATACCATCGTGATGATAGATCCTGAGGTTGCAGGCGAACGGCAATTACATTTTCCGAACCATCATATTTTAATTCTTTACTGATATCAAATTCAAATCCGATATAGCCATAAGGACGATTCCCAACAAATTTGCCATTTACCCAAACATGAGCATCATACATAGCACCTTCGAATTCAAGTCGAACCACTTTTCCTTTTGCTGATTCAGGAGTTTTGAAATGTTTACGGTACCAACCAGTTCCATGAAATGGAAGTCCGCCGCAGCGAGCATTGTATTTCTCATCAAATGGACCTTCAATTGCCCAATCGTGAGGTAAATCCAATTTTCGCCAATTGGAATCATCAAAATTTGCCATCTCAGCACCTTTGGCTTCTTCGTTAAAGAAGCTCCATGAGTCATTAAAATTTATGTCTTGAGCCTGAGCTGATTGATATCCACTCAAAATTAGAACCAAGAAAAACAGACTCCCCAATAATTTTTTAGCTATGTTCATGTGTTATATAATTTTCCTTTTTACAAATTTCAGGAAATTTGGGTGTATTTCGGGTGAGATATTTCTTCTAAAAAGGGGTGTGTTTCGTTCTTCAGAATATTGAAGTCAAGACTTTAAAGAACTCAAAATTTGAATGTTTTTAGAATTGTGTTGTTATACATGGTTAGATAGTCATTTTTTGAGGGGGGATTTGATGTTTTGCTGGTTTAGTCTTGTTTTTTTAGTTTTTTGTTTCTGAAAATCTGGGGGAGATTTTAATTGTTTTCAGCTCTATTTTTATAGGGTATTTTAAATATCTGTTTTTTCTGATTTTTTTAAGGAGAATGAAAACTAATGTCCTTATTTTTTTCAAAGAAAAAAAAGACAATTAACCCAATGGGTTAATTGTCTTCTCCGAAATATACTTTTTTTCTTGTGAAATTGATACGTAATAAAACGCTACAAGTGTTTTCCTGTAAAAGGTTTATTGTCTCTTGTGTCGTTGTATTTCTTGAATAGATATTCTATTTTATCCTGATATTTTTTGTCATTTATCAGATTGTATCTTTCATCTTCTTTCTCATTGTTGTTTAAATCAAACAGAGCAATTGGAGTTCTTATTTTATCGGTTTTGTCTTTTTTGTCCATTTGAATGATCAATTTCCAACCTTCGTCGATTATAATAACCTCTTTATGAGAACCTCCTTGAACCATTAAGAAAGGGTGTGTTTTGGCTCCTTTTGTATTTTGTAACACAGGAAGTAGATTGTATGAATCCATTGCTACATCTGCGCTAATATTTTGATCTGTAATTGCAGCTAATGTAGCCATAATGTCAAGACCTAGAATTGGTTGCTCTGTACTTTGCTTGGCCTTAATTTCTTTTGGCCAAGTCACAATAAAAGGCACGCGATGTCCTCCTTCATAAGGATCGTTTTTGCAACCTCTGTAAATGTCGCTTGGTTCATGATGAGAATTCCAAGTGTCTCCATCTACATGTAATCCACCATTATCAGAAGTGAAAATTAATACGGTATTTTCATAGATGCCTTGTTCTTTTAATTCATCCACAATCATTCCCACTTGCACATCCAACTCCTTAATCATATCCATATGTCTTGATGGAGTGGTACCTGCTATTTTCACGCCATTTAATTCCTTTGCTGCAGAATGTGGTGTATGAACGGCCTGTGAACAGTAATACATAAAGAATGGTTCTTTTTTATTGGCATGACCTTTAATGTAATCGACAGCTTTGTTTACCAATAAAGGACCAATTTTTCTTGGTTCCCAATTGGAATCGCCCAGGCCTTCTTTTTTATCCAATTCAAGATCTAAAGAAGCCATGTATTCTTGATCAATTATAGCAATTTTAGACTCCTTTGTTAATGGAAACCATTTGTCATTTTCGTAGGCTGCATAAGGAACATTCTGAATTCCAGAAGGCAAATTAAAGCTATAGTCAAACCCATTTTGGTTCGGACCGCTAGCTACTATTCTAGTAATGTCTACTTCGTCTTCAATTTTCTTTTTTTTGTTCGGAACATACTCAACATTTGGATTGTCTTTTCTGTTGAATGTAGTTCCCAAATGCCATTTGCCCAAAAAAGCTGTTTGATAATCAGCTTGTTTCATTAATCGGCCCAAAGTTAATTGGTCTGGTTTAATTACTGACTTGGAGTAACCACCCCAAACACCCCAGGGAAGGGTACTTCGGTAGCAACTGTTTCCTGTCATAATAGCATAACGAGATGTTGCGCACAAGGCTGCTGGTGCATGAGCATTGGTGAATTTCATTCCTGAATTCGCCAATTTGTCAATATTTGGCGTTTCCAAAATGATTTGATTCGTATGCATGCGACGATAGTTAGAAACGTCGCCTACGCCCAGATCATCTGCTAATATCACAATGACATTGGGACGCTTGTCTGCAAAACTATTACTCCAAGCAAAGATTGAAAGTAGGAAGGCAATAAATATTTTTTTAAGCATGATTTATCGATTTACGATCTGTAATTATTTTATTCTTTTGATATAGACGTAGAATGCTGAAAAGTCAATTCCTTCGCTATTGGTGAACAAAGCTTCTAAATGCTGACGTCCTTTTGAAAGGTATGCTTTGAAACTGACTTTTTTTTGAGTCATGTCAACTTCTTTTACTTGGTGGATTCCTTCAATATCAAGTGTCGCTTTTTTCAAATGGATAAAAATGCCGGCAGGTTTAATTTCAGTCCAATTGGTTTTAACGCCTTGTTGTGGAACGATATCTTTAAACGCTAAGCCTGATTCACGAGGCCATCTGGTTAATGAAATTTCATATTCACCTTCTTCTTGAACATCAATCATCCAATAACCTTTGGCTAAAGCTGGTTTCTTTCCTGAAAAAGGATCGCGGATATAAGATTGATTCCAAGCATTTGCCGTGAAGGTATGCAAATCGTGAACTGTAATTGTAGATTCTTCATTTTCAGAAGTTCCAATTTTATAAGCTTCGTAATGTCCAAAGTCACGAGATGTGTAGGTCCACCATTTTTCGTAAGCATCTCTCATTTCTTCCACTTTCTCAGGATGTTGAGAAGCAATATCTTTATCTTGTCCTGGATCGTTTTTGATGTTGTACAATTCCTTACCATCAATTAGTCGCCACTCATCATCCATTACAGAGCACATTCTCCATTTTTCTGGTTGTTGCAGTCTGTTGTTGTCAACAACACAATAACGATGAGGTAATTTGTCTACTTGTTTTGTAATTACTGGGGCTAAGTCGATTCCATCTTGAGCAGGACCATCCACTTTTCCTAAATTACATAGGTCCATAAGAGTTGGAAGGATGTCGAAGTTCATAGTTAGTTGATCAATTTCTCGACCTCCAGTTAGTTTGCCATCTTTCCAGCGAATAAAGAAAGGAGTACGGTGACCACCTTCATATTGTGATCCTTTGTGGCCTTTCATTCCTGCATTGAAACCTTTTTCGTTACCTGGTTTTCCAGTATGTCCAGCTGCAGTTCCATTATCAGTCGTGAAGATTAGAATTGTATTGTCTTTCAAACCAAGTTCTTCCAACTTTTTATCGAGGATTCCCATATTGTCATCAATGTTGGTAATCATACCATAAAAAGCTTTTTGTTTTTCTGTGATGGAGGTTTCATATTTGTAAATATCGTAGTATTTTTTCTCTACATTATAGGGTCCGTGAGGTGCATTTGTGGATAAGTAAACAAAGAATGGCTCATCTTTTTTGCGTTCGATAAAATCCATTGCTTCTGAAAAGAAAACATCGGTACAGTATCCTTTAAATTTTTCTGGCGTTCCATTGCGAAAATAAGTATCATCGAAATAGTCATTATTCCAATAATCAGGTGTTTGACTAACTCCACCACCACCAAGGGAAACTGTTTCATCAAAACCTCTGTCTTGAGGTAGGTAAGGATAAGAATCGCCCAAGTGCCATTTCCCGAACATGGCTGTAGAATAACCATTCTCTTTGAATACCTGTGGCATAATTACAAATTTTTCTCTGAGAATATTACATCCTCCAATAGTATGCCAAACACCTGCCCGGTTTCCATCGGCACCAGTCATTAAACCGGAACGGCTTGGAGCACAGGTTGTACCGCAATGGTAATTGGATAAACGCACACCATTGTCGTGCATTTTATCCATATTAGGAGTTTTTATTATTTTATTACCGTGAGCAGCAACGTCACCGTATCCTTGATCATCTGTTAGGATAAGGATAACATTGGGTTTTTTACTGTTCTGTGCTTTTGTAGTGATGTTTCCTATACAAAGAGCTATTGTAGCTGCTGTGTATACAAGTTTCTTTAGAAATGACATGTTTTATTGTTTATGGTTCTGTTTATTTCTTAATTTCTTTTCAAAGCTTCCTGCTTGAGTACCTCTTCGTAATTTCCAGTTAAATGAGGTTTTTTATCAATAGCTTTGGCATGACGATCGAAAAGGATAGAGTATTTTTGGTAATCGTTGTAGTCAAGCGCATTGTTTACCATTTGTTTGTATTGTTCGTCGTACAACTTGCGCATTTCAACTAATTTCTTTTTGTATTCAGGATTTTTCGCATAGTTATTCATTTCCAATCGATCTTTTCCAATGTTGAAAAGTTCTTGCGGTAGATTTCATTCTTTCATCGGAATATTGCCAGTAGATGTATTTCCAATCTTTTGAAACCACCGACATGGCTTGAATTTCATCATTTCCCCACATGTTGGTTAAGGCAATGACTTCACGCTTAATCCCCTCTGGCTTTTCAATAAGAGGCAAAAGATTCACGCCATCCATATTTTTAGGAATATCTATAGCTGCATAGCTTAAAATGGTGGGTGCGATATCGATATTTGCAGTTACTGTTTCGCGTTTTAATCCTCTTTTAGCTTTTGGAGCCCATGGATCGTAAATAATAAATGGCGATTTGGAAGCTTCTTCGTAAGGAAGTACTTTCCCTGCTAGGTTATGAGCACCACAGCTATATCCATTATCACCAGTAAATATGATGATGGTGTTTTCATCCATTCCTTGTTCTTTCAGCGATTTGCGAATCATGCCTATTGCATAATCAACACCATAAATTAACTGGTTGTATTTTGTAATAGCTTCTTGATAAGATTCTTCTGATTCTCTCCAGAAGTTATAAGCATTGTATTGGCGACCAGATTTAGCCTGTGCTGAAAGGTGTTTGGCATTTTTAGCGCCATAGTTAGCTGGTTTTTTGTATTTTTCACCTTCATATATGTGGTCGAAATACTTATCGGGAGTAAAAGGTAGGTGAGGAGCTTTAAAACTGATAGACATACAAAATGGTTTGCCCGATTTTTTAGCTTCTTTAATAAAATCATTAGCCCAAGCACCATATGCTCGGGTACTGTGAGGATATTTTTCAGCATATTTAGCAATGCCAGGATTTTTAGCTGTTTTGTATAGGGTTTGACCAGGACCGCCAGCCCACATGTCAAAGTAACCGACAGGCAGTTTATCTTTAATTTTATCCGTTTCGGTTGTATCCATTTCAAAACCGACTTTTCCGGCAAAGCCAGTGAAATATCCTGCTTCTTGCAACAATACAGGATAACTCTTATCTAATTTTTCAGGTTTCAAATCTCCATGCATGAAATTGCATCCAGTTTTATATTCATACATTCCTGTTAGAATATTTACTCGATTAGCCATACAAATAGAAGTTGTATTGTAATGATTTAAGAACATTACACCATCACTAGCTAATTTGTCCATGTTCGGAGTTACAACTTGATCATTTCCGTAGCAACCTGTAGCAATACTTGTTTGATCATCGGAAAGCAAGAAGATGATATTTGGCTTTTCCTGAGCGTTTAAATAGGTAGTACTTGCAAGAAAACCAAGAATAGCAATTAGTATTAATTTGAATTGTATCATTATATTGTATCTCAATGAAAGATTCTCTTTGGCTTTTATTATCGGCTAATAATTCCAAATATACCGACTACTTGTTAATGAATTCATAATGTAGGCCTCTACAAATACTCTACGCAGAGCTTAATTTGATCTTTTTAATTTCGCAATTGAAACCCCTTGCGCGTGATTGTAATTGTTTGTGTGTTAGTGTTTTGCGGCTTACTTATTGGCGTATGCCCCCTTTTTGTAAGATATTTTAACACCTGTATTTTTTTTCTTGTGGTTTGAAAAAGGAGGATAAAATAAAGTCCCTTACTCTATAAACAGAGTAAGGGACTTTAATATTTTCACTTTAAGAATGTAAGGCCTAAAATTATCTACTCGTTAAAATCAGCGCAAAATACTGATTGGTTATTAGCCGATGTAAGGTGAATGTAGTCAACGGATCCGCTACCGTGGAATAACAGGGTGGTTCCAATGATTTTACCAATAGATTTTTGGTAATTATCCGAAAAGACAATGGAATCATTCGCAGTAACTACTATGGTTTTGTTTTCATTTACAATAGTAACATTCATCCAATTGTTTTGATTCATTACAAAGCGACTTAAATCTTCACTTCTGCCATCTCCCGATTTTTCGCCTATTATGTATTCACCATAAGTACTACAGCCTTCATTTACAAACTTAAAAAGAACGCTGCCATCTGTACCTGTTATGCTGAGATAAACAGAAAAGCATCTAATTGCCGGCCAAAAAGAACGGTTTTTGAATTTGGTTTTGTACTGGAATGAATCTCCGGAGAAATTGGTCGATTGAAAATTATCCAAACGTACCTCAACTATTTTAGATGTGTCGATACCCAGAGAATTAAGGTGCTTTGGAGTCGCATGAAAAATTCCATTTTTCTGATTTTGTGATAATGGAATCGGGTAGTATCGGCCATCTTGATCCTCTTTAAAGTAATGGGACATAGCTAGCCAACCCTCAGTTGGGGCAATTATTTTAACATGCTCCGATTTTTTTTGCTTTCCGGATAGAAGAACGGCTTCAAAATATCCTGGATAAGCGTAAAAATGGGATATTTGTTTTTGATCTTTTATCGGAATTCTTTTTGTTTTGTCTCCAAAGTCGATACTTGCAGTATCCTGTCCTTTGGGGATTGTAAATTCAAAAAAAGCAGTGGTTGGGCATTTTCCTTCCAGTTTAAGTAATTTTAATTTGCCCATACTTGCTTCCTGCTTGGGCACTTGATTTTGCTTATTCGAAAGTATAAAAAGGGTACCGATTATAATTGCTATAAAAGGAAGAGCTACGTAAAGCCATTTTAAATTTAGGGTTTTGGAAACTTCTTGATAGTCGGCGTAATCTATCAGTGCGCCTATCGTGCTTTCCTGTGGAGAATAGCTGTCGCTGGTTTTTACTTTTTTAAATAATCGCTTAAGGGTAGCAACACTAATAAGAACTTTGGTTTTTTGGTGAATTCGAAAACTTAAGTCTTCAAAATCTTTATTTTTCCAAGATTGACTTTTCCCTTTATTGAACTTCTTTTCAACAGATTTAAGGATTTTAGGATGTTGATTTTTGTTCATGGGTCAATTTGAAATTTTGAGTTATGCTTTTAAGTTACTGTAGGTTATTCGGTTAGCTTGTTCTCTTGTTTGGGCTACTGTTGAATAAGCGAATATGGAAATATTTTGTCAGTAATCCATAGATTTACTTTTAAAAGTGATTGTAACCAGAGGGAATTAATTGTAAAGAGAGATAGATTAGAAATGAACGGGAGAAGAAATATCATTAACGCATTTAAGTTGTTTGCCTTTTCGATGGCAATCGTTCTTGTGTTTTTGTGCGATTTTGTAAATGCGCAAAGTCCGTTTCTTGATCAATCCATTTTCGAGGATGGAACTTCTGTTAAAGTGGATTTTGAAACTGATGATTTTCAGGAAATTAAAGACTCAGTTTATTTGTTTTTTGATCGGGATAGGATGCCGGTATTTTATTTTCAGAAGCTGTTTACTCCTGTGTGTGATGATACGGTTTGCAAACCAGTTACCATCACTTTAATATGGAATTTGTTAGGGAACTATAAGAATTATAGGGTAGACGCTAATAAATTGCTCAGCAAACGGGATCATACAAATTTCTCTGATGAGGATTACGAAAAATTGCATCAAGTATTATCTAATGAATACTCTGTATTAAAATCGTTTAGTAAGGAAAATCTATCATCCTTGCATCAGAAAAAGAAAGAAGGAGCTTATGATGAGGTAGATGCAGTCTCAGGTGCAACGCCTAAAAAAATTAAAAATGATGTTGTTGAAGGTGCTTTGTATACCTGCTATACGTTATGGTTTTACAGTCATGGTCTTATAAAGGAGCAATTGCTAAATTATACCGATTCGAAGCTTTTTAATGAGCAATTGTTGCATGAAATGTTGCTTTCGAACAAAATGAAGGAGTTTGATTTTGCACTAAATAAGTTGGTTGATTTTAGTGTTGATGTATATCAAGATGATCTAATTCAGATTCTTAGTGTTGGTAACTCTTTTATTACTGATCGCATTAGTAAAGCTTTGCCAGTAAAGCTAATAAGGGACAATGGTTTTGTAGAAGACTTGTGGAATTTGTATGGGAATTTACATTATCAATCGCAAGTTTTGGTTTTGGAGCAATTGAAGAAAAATCATCAACTTGATTCCAAGCTATTAAATAAGATGATTTCATATTCTTTTGAAGCAAATGAAAGTCAATATGTACTATTCCTTAAAATCTTCTTGAATCAGCAATTGATTAGTGAAAATCAAGTGAAATTGATAGTGAAATCAGCGAAAGCGAGAAGGGGAAAGTTAAGTGGAGAGTCGATACGATCTCTTGATGTAAATGCTGGCGATGAAAAAATGATTTCGATACAGAATAAAATACTTCAATTATTAAAAATATAAACAATGAAAAGAGCTATGGTTTTTAAACGTTGCAAATTTTGGATGATAACCAATTTGGTTTTATTACTTCTTTTTGGTCCTGCTTTACAGGCGCAAAATCACTATTTGTTAGAGGCTGAGTCTTTTACCACAAGTGGAGGATGGAAGGTTGATCAGCAATATTTTGATATTATGGGATCCTCTTATTTGTTGGCTCATGGAATGGGTGAGGCTGTTGAAGATGCTATAACGACTATTGACTTACCTGCAAAAGGGAAATATCATGTTTGGGTTCGTACCAAAGATTGGGCTCCGTTTCCTGTTGGACCTGGCAAATTTAAGCTGAATATTGGTGCGGATTACAGCAAAGAGTTTGGTTCATCGGGTGAAAAAGGCTGGAAATGGTACTATGGAGATCAAGTGGATATTAAAGATCCGGCAAAGCTTAAAGTTGTGTTGAATGATTTGACTGGATTTGATGGTCGGTGTGATGCCATTTATTTAACTACAAATAAAAAGGATGTGCCACCAAATGAATTGGTTGAAATGCATGAGTGGCGGAAAAAATTATTGAATTTAACGGATACACCTAAAACAGCTGGAACTTATGATTTAGTAGTTGTTGGTGGTGGTATTTCTGGTATTTGTGCTGCAGTGTCGGCTGCTCGACAGGGAGTTACGGTTGCGTTAATTCAGAATCGTCCTGTCTTGGGGGGAAATAATAGTTCTGAAATTAGAGTGCATTTAATGGGCGAACTTAGTCAAGGAAATGATTATCCTGTTTTGGGAAGGATTGTACGTGAATTGGATAATGGAGATCCTCATAATGCGAATAAAGATGGCAAATTGTATGGCGATAAGCGAAAATTGAGCGTTGTTGAAATGGAACCGAATATCGATTTGTTTCTAAATATGCATGCTTATGATGTTGAAATGGATGGTGATAAAATAAAAGCGGTTATTGCCAGACATATTTCTACCAATCAGGAACTGCGATTTGAAGGTGAGTTATTTGCAGATTGCACGGGCGATGGAACAATAGGTTATGTTGCTGGAGCAGAATATAGAATTGGCCGAGAAAGTAAAGCGCAAACGAACGAATCTTTAGCTCCTGATAAAGCGGATGGATTTGTGATGGGAACTTCCAATCTTTGGCATTCTTCTTTAGAAGATGAAAAATCGGTTTTTCCTGAAACACCTTGGGCTCTGCAATTTTCGGAGGCTTACTATTTAGATTCTCCAACATCGGAATGGTATTGGGAAACTGGGTTTTCAAATTTTGATCCTATTTTAGAAGCGGAAGAAATTCGCGATCATAACTTTAGAGCTGTTTATGGTAATTGGGCATTTTTGAAAAATCAGAAATCAGAAAAATACAGCAATTACAAGTTAGATTGGCTTGGTTATATTGGCGGGAAGCGTGAGTCGCGCCGACTTTTAGGAGATTATATTCTTAGTGAAATGGATTGTGATGGTACAATTCCAACTCAAGCTGATGCATTTGTAACGGCTACATGGACTATCGATTTGCACTTTCCGGAACCTGAAAATCATAAATATTTTGAGGGACAGGAATTTTTGACTGCAACACAACACACAAGGGTAAAGCCATATCAAATTCCATATCGTTGTTTGTATTCGAAGAACATTAGCAACCTTTTTATGGCTGGCAGAGATTTAAGTGCAACCCACGTTGCTTTTGGTTCAACCAGAGTAATGCGAACCAATGGTATGATGGGCGAATTAGTGGGTATTGCTGCAGCTATGGCAATAAAAAACAATACCAATCCTAGGGGTATTTATGAAAAACACATAGAGGATTTACGGATTTATTTGTTGGGTAAATAACAAAGGCAAAATATTTGCAAGTGATTTTTTTTAGCAGCAGTTTTAGCCTATTAATTGGCTGAAAACTGCTGCTTTTGTGTTGTGTGTATCTTAATGTGTAATAATAATCTTGTCTTGTTTTGTAGCTTATGTTGAAAGACTAAATTGTTTTTTGTTAATTTGTATATCGCAATAATCAATACAAAATCCGGAAATCATTATACACAAAGGTCTTTCATGAAAATCTGGTCTGCTTTTCTCTTCATATTTTTTATTCTTACTGATATTTATGCACAATCTTACGAGAAAGGTTTATTCTTCTCAGATGATTTAAGTGTGTTAGCACAGCAATCTGAAGTGAATTTGGAAGCTTTCTTGCAAGATGAAGTTCGAGCTGAAGTTGCTAGGTTTAAAGAGAGTAAAGATGTATTTGGAGTGGCTAATCAGAGAGATACAGCGATAACTGTGGCTTTTTGGTTTAAACCTAAAAATATTGATATTCATCCAGGGACCCTTATTGGTGAAGATTCCGTTTTTTATTTTCGTTACCTGCCCAATCGGGGAATTCAATTTAATCATTACTTAAAACAAGACTTGAATACTGCAGGTGTGTTAACTAATGATGAGTGGCAACACCTTGGCTTTAGTTTGCAAAAAGATGGGCGTTTAGCTATTTACCTGAATGGGGAGAGTATCTTGAATGATCAGATTTCTCCTTTGTGGTGGCAAAAAAAAGGAAAAATTGTTGTTGGTAAAGACAGGTACAATGTTGATGCAGAAGGATGCATTGATGACCTGAAAATATGGAATCGTGCTCTGTCCCCTGCCGAAATGAAGAAGGTGTTTCGAGAGACCAGATTGATACCAGATTTGTCCTACAAGTTGGAATCTTATATGCCTCTGAAAGGTGATTTTTCAGACTTAGCAAAGAATCCTAAAAAGTTGGTGGAGAGTTCGCATGTGAAATTTGTGACTGATAGTTTAAAAGGACTTGTTGCAGATTTTCAGAATAAAGATTCTCGTATTGAAACATCAGGATTTTCATTTGATAATCAATTAACAATTGCAGTTTGGGCAAAACCTACTGATAAAGATTGGGTGATGGCTCTTGCGGGGAATCGCGATTTTAGTATGCGATATATCATTAATCAAGGTCGTTTGTGGTTTAATATTCCAATGGTGTATAGCTGTCAGGCAGATAAACGAATTGGTTATCCTCAAGAATGGGTGCATTTGGCTATTGCCGTAAATTACAATCACAAAATAGAATTCTTCATCAATGGACAATTGGTCGATAGTAAAAGTATTTCTGGAAAAGCGGGTAGGGAAGAATCTCTAATGATAGGGCAGAGCATTTGGAAGAATACGTTTAATGGACAATTATCGCAGTTTGCTATTTGGGACCGGGCTCTTTCCGAGTTTGAAATTAAGGAGGTATATAATGGGAAACTGGATGTGGCTCTTCGATCAAGCTCCCAAAATTCCTATTCAACTTATATCGCAGTTATTGCAATTGTCTTACTTTTTGTGATTTTCTTTTTGTGGAAACTAACACAAAATAGATTAAAAAAGCTTCGTGATGAACCTCAAAATGAAGATGCCGGTCACAATATTCCACAAAAAAATGCATTCTGTTTTTTCGAGACATTTCAAGCTTTTGATAGGAAAGGAACAAATATATCTCATGACTTTACGCCGACCTTAATTCGCTTGTTTGCCTTGATTCTGTTATATCCTAGAATTTATAATCGAAAAATTAGTTCGCAGGAACTATCGGATATCCTTTGGGAAAATGATGATGTGGCACAAAAGAAAAACAACAGAGGTACAAATGTTCACCGTCTGCGAACTTTGTTTAAGCAGTTTGATGGATTATCTCTTGTTTATAGCAACAAAGAATGGGAGATTGATATTCCTGATCATGTGTTTGTTGATCTCTTTTATTTGAAAGATAATTTACCTGTAAAGGGGTTTGATTTTCCTTTTAAAAGTATGCACTTATGTAAGCCATTGAAAAATGAGTGTTTTGATTCAATCGTTCGGTTAATTAACGATCAGTATATTGATCTGCTAAAGAGTTATTGTTGCATTGCTTTTTCTCAGAAAGAGTGGAAGCCTTTGGAAAAGTTTGCCTCACTTTGGATTTCGATAGATCCTCTAACCGAGGAGGCTCTTAGTTATTTGGTAACAGCTCTTGTTAACAGCCAGCAAAAGCAAAAGGCATTGAATACTTATAACCGTTTTGCGACCAACTACAAGAGTATGCTTAATGAAGATTTCAAACTAAGTTTTGAGCTTTGTATTTTGCCTAATTCGTAAGCGATAAGCTACGAATATTGTTCCTATTCTTGTTCTCTCCCAACACAATTCGGATTTCAGTAAAATCTTATTAAATAGAGGGGTGTTCTGTATTTTACCCCATTTATTACCCCCTCATTACCCTTTTTTGGAACCTTATACTTTTTTAATTTGTAATTGAACATTTCAGCCTGTTATAAATTGAATTGGGTATTGGTTTTATTCGTTAATCTATTTAAGATATGAAAAAGGGAAAATTAAATCTTCTGAATGGTAAGAGAATTGCAAGTCGCCTAAGTTTTGTGCTTGTATTGTTAGGCCTGTTTACAGTACAAGCTTTCTCAAAAAATTACAATGTTATTGATTTTGGTGCCAAAGCGGATGGTATTACTAAAGATACCAAAGCAGTGCAGTCGGCAATTAATGCTTGCACTGAAAATGGAGGCGGAACTGTTCTTATTCCTGGTGGGAAAACTGTTGTGATAGGAACGATTTACTTGAAGGATTTTGTCACACTGCATGTTGAAAATGGTGCGGTATTATTGGGCAGTCCTGATATTTCCGACTACGCGAATGATACCCACAAAAACATGTATAAGAATGAGCCACATATGGATAAGTGCCTTATTTTCGCGAAGGATGTTAAGTCGTTTGCCATTGAAGGTTATGGTACAATTGACGGAAATGGTCATCAGAAATTTTTTAATGGAAAGACAGGGCGTCCAATGATGATGCGCTTTTTGAACTGTTCCGATATTCATATGAATAACATTACACTTGTTAATCCGGCCGCCTGGACATCAGCTTGGTTGTATTGTAATGAAATAAGTATAAATGGGATTCGTATTCATAGTCGTTCGAATAATAATGGCGATGGTCTCGATTTTGATGGTTGTACCAATGTGCGAGTAAGTAATTGTTCGTTTGATAATAGCGATGATTCTATTTGTTTGCAATCATCATCGAAAGACAAACCTTGTAAAGATGTAGTGATTTCAAATTGTATTTTCGAGACCAAATGGGGCGGTATGCGAATCGGATTAATGTCGCAAGGAGATTTTGAGTCTGTAACTGTTACCAATTGCACCTTTAAAAATATTCAAGATTCAGGCTTGAAAATTCAAATGAATGAAGGTGGAGCCATGAAAAATATGACTTTCTCGAATTTGGTGATGAAAAATGTACCGCGCCCAATTTTTATGACTTTCTGCCAGCAACGTGCGGGTGACAATACGCCTGAAGAAATGTTTCCAATGAAAGAAATGAAGAATTTCACATTTCAAAATATCATTGTAGACAATACAGAATTGGATAAGAATTCAGCATTTCTATTCTCTGGATTACTAGGTCATAATATCGAGAACATCATTCTTAAGGACATACAGTTTTTTGTTTCTGGTGGCGGAACCAAAGAAGATGCAACGAAAACTGATTTGAATGAATACACATTAGAAACTCTAAAAGGATGGTGGCCTGAATTTAGTCTCGTTGGCACTTTGCCAGCATCGGGTGTTTACATGCGACATATGGAAAATGTATTTATCGAAAATTTTCATTTAACCGTTGTTGGTGACGATGCTCGTAAGCCAATCATACTGAATGATGTGACCAATGGCAATGTGGAGAAGTTTTATTTGAATGGGAAGAAGATAAATTATAAGAACTAATAGCATTTTCAACTTTTATAAACTATAAAACCATGCTCTTTTCAAAACAGATTCTTATATGTCTAGGTCTATTTACAGCAATTGCCGTAAATGCTCAAACTGATCGTGTTGAGGCTGAAAGGCCAAACTTTGTTGTGATTTTTGCGGATGACTTGGGCTATTCAGATTTGGGTTGTTATGGAGGTGAAATTAAAACTCCAAACATCGACTGTTTGGCATATAATGGATTGAGGTTTTCCAATTTTATGACAGGTTCAAAATGCGCTCCTTCAAGAGCTTCCTTATTAACTGGCTTATATCCAATCGAAACTGGCTGTGTGGGACCTCCTACACAAATGGAAAATGGAATTACCATTGCCGAATTACTAAAACGAGCTGGATACAGAACATTGATGTCTGGAAAATGGCATGCAAAAGAGAATCCTGTGAAGCGTGGTTTCGATCATTTCTTTGGAGTGACTAATGGTGCTTTTAACTATTTTAAACCTGGACTGAAGCAAATATATATGGAAGATGAAAAAATATTTTCACCATATAAACCTGAAAATAAGGATCAGTTTTATACTACAGATGCTTTTACGGATAAAGCTGTCAAATACTTAGATGATTATAAAAATGATGATGATCCATTTTTCTTGTATGTCGCCTACAATGCTCCGCACTGGCCACTTCAGGCTTGGCCTGAAGATATAGAGAAATACAAAGGGAAGTATTTAAAAGGATGGGATCAAATTCGGAATGAAAGGTATGAGCGACAAAAAGAGATGGGGATTGTTCCAAAAGAATGGTCGCTGCCAATGCGAGATACACTCGTACAGGCATGGGAAGATTACCAAAATAAGGATGCCGCTGATTTAACGATGGCGACCTATGCCGCAATGATAGATCGCCTGGATCAGAATGTGGGACGCATATTGGCAAAGCTGAAAGAAACCGGAAAGGATAAAAATACAATTGTAATTTTTTTATCGGACAATGGTGCTTGCGCTGAAGGACACATGTGGGATGGAAAGGATGCCAAAACAAAACCCGGAGGAAAAACTTCACAAGCTAAACTTGGCGTTGAATGGGCACATGCATCTAATACGCCATTTCGGAAATACAAACGTTCAACATTTAATGGCGGTCAATTGAGTCCATTTATTATTTATTGGCCTGAACATATCTCTGATAAAGGGAAGATTGTAAGTGATAAAGGAAACATAGCCGACCTGATGCCTACATTCGCGGAACTTGCAGGAATCAAATATCCGGAAGGGGAAGTTTTAAAAGTAAAAGATGAATCTTCTCTTAAATCAGAATGGATAATTCAACCACTTTCGGGCAAGAGCTTGCTTCCGATAATTAGAAATACCGATAGAACACAACGCGAGCATTTCTTCGGTTATTTTCAAGGAGCTAGAATGATGATCTCGGATGATTGGAAAATTGTTTCGGATGGTGGAGATGCTGCAATACTTCATTTATACAATTATCCATGGGAATTGTACGATTTAAAGAACGATGGAACGGAAACGAAAGATTTAGCAGGTGAATATCCCAATAGGGTAGATTCTTTGGATAGAATTTATCGAAACTGGATTGATGAGACGGATCATCTTACAGGAATAAAACAGCACGAATATTTTCAACCTCGTTACACAAAAGAACAAAGGGAGGTAGCAACGAAAATGGAATCAGATTCCATATTGAAGAAACTTCTTGAAGACAGACGAAGCATTGGTTTATCTATTGTAGAAATTCTCAAGCAACAACATGTAAAAATGAAAACGACTTTAGGGATGGAAAAAACACCAATGTCTTATTTTGGGTTTGTTGAAAGTGGTCGTAAATACAAAGACTCCAATAAGGAATTAGCAAGCCTTTATTCAGATTGGGATAAAAATAAAAAGCTTTCTCGTCAACACTGTACAAATGCTGGATCAATATGTCTGGAAGTTTGGAATATTCAGGAACGAATTCGAGTAAAAACATCATCTATTGAAGTAAACTAAATAGTAGCTCAAAATGAAAAAGATCACAATCCCCGTATTATTACTAATGGTAGCTGTGCTAATTTCTTGCAGTCAGAAGACAACTGAAAAAAAGCAGAAAAGCTTTGAAAACAATTGGGCATCGCTTCGAAATCATCAAACGCCGGAATGGTTAGCTGATGCAAAGTTTGGAATTTATTGCCACTGGGGAATTCAAACGCTTTCTTACCAAAAAGAAAACGAGAATCTCTCGAAGGATGAATTGATTCCCTTGTTTAAAGGTGAAAAATTCGATGGTGATGAATGGGCTAAAATGTTTGAAACAGCTGGGGCAAAGTTTGGCGGTGTTATTGGTTGGCACGGAAGTGATTACAAGCATTGGGATAGTCAGTATTCAGATTATAATTCTTTTAAAATGAGTCCTCATATTGATATTGTTGGCGAGGTATCAAAGGCTGTAAAGAAACGAGGCATGAAATTTTTAGTTTCTTATCATTCTATTAAAGATGCTGATTGGATTGATTATGCAAAAGAGGGAGTTGATAAGTATGATCCGGATATTTTTTGGGTAGATGCGAGTTTTGGAGGAACCAAAGGTGCGAATCATGAAAAAACCTTACGGAAATCGAAATACATTGGAGAATCAGAGAAGCCAAGTCAAGTTTTTAATGAGAAATATCAGCGTAGCTTTATTACCTATTTTTATAACAAAGCAATAGAACGCGAGAAGGCAGTTGAGTTCGTGTATAAATCGAATGATATTCCACCCTGTGTTGGAATGCGCGATTTTGAAAACGGCATTCTAAACGAAACATCATATGATGTTTGGATGACGGATATGGATATGAGCCTTCCTCCTGATTGGGCTACTCATGGTTGGTTTTATCGGGAAGGTGTACCTCTTCGATCGGCAAATACAATGGTTGATATGTTGATGGATGTAGTCAGTAAAAATGGGGTTTTACTTTTGAATATTCCTCCATTGGCGGATGGAAGCTTTCCTAAAGAAGTAAGAGATAATCTCACAAAAATGGGCGATTGGTTGAAGAAGAATGGCGAAGCCGTTTACAATACATCTCCTTGGTTTATTTATGGGGAAGGACCAACTGAAATTCCTGAAGGAAATTATACTTTTCATCACAACAATCACTTTGGACAGATTTCATATTCGAAAGAGGATATCCGATTTACGGTAAATGGTGATTATTTATATGCAACATGTTTGGGTAAACCCGATGGAAACTTAATGATTAAAGCATTGAATTCGGCATTTAAACTTCGTAAAGGTGATATCCGTTCTGTAGAGCATTTGGGATCAGGGAAATCGGTAGAATTCGATCATAACGAAAAGGGTTTAGACTTAAAACTCGATAATATTGCTCTGGACGAGATGGCTAATGCCTTTAAAATTGAACTGAATTTTGATTTGTAATATCTAATAAATGAGACAATTGAAAGTATATTTTTTTGTGGCCTTATTCCTTGCGATCCATCTGTGCAGTAATGCTGGGAATAAGAAGCGGCCTAATGTTTTATTTGCGATAAGCGATGATCAAACATTTGCTCACACTGGTTTTGCCGGATGCACTTTTGTAAATACACCTGCCTTTGATAGAATAGCTGGCGAGGGAATCTATTTTTCCAATTGTTACGCTGGTTCACCAGGCTGTGCTCCGTCACGTAGTTCGATCGTCACAGGTCGATATCCGTGGCAAAATGAGCAATCTGGGCAACACGCTTCATCCTGGATGAAAAAGTATGTGCCTTTTGTGGATGAATTAGCTGATAACGGTTATGCTGTTGGCCGAACAGGAAAAGGAGTTGATCCTTTTCGGTATGCTCTGAGTGCAAAAGATTCGCTTTGGCGAGTGGGTAATGCCGGAGGAACTCTGCATAGTGAGATTTCTTACGATGAATCTGATGACGAGCGTTTTGCAACCGGCATAAAAAACATGAACTATTTCGAAGATTTCAAATATTTTTTGGATTCGGTGAGGCAGGATAAACCTTTTTTCTTTTGGTATGGAGCCAAAGAACCACATCGAGGGTATGAAAAGGGATCTTGGAAGCAGAGAGGCAAAAAACTAACGGATGTTCAAGTGCCTAAGTTTTTGCCTGATAATGAAATAATTCGTGGGGATTTGTTGGATTATGCGGTTGAAATTGAATGGTTTGATCTGCATTTGCAACGCATGTTAGAACATCTGGAAAAGATTGGAGAATTGGAAAATACCATTGTGATTGTAACCTCTGATAATGGAATGCCATTTCCTAGAGCGAAAGCAAATTGTTATGAATATGGTGCTCATGTCCCGTTGGCCATTCGTTATCCGAAAGACTTTCCAGGGAATCGGGTTGTGAATGCTCCTGCAAGCTTTATCAACCTTGCACCTACCATTTTGGAGATGTGCCAAACCGATGCCAAAAACATGCAGGCAATAACGGGTAAAAGCATGGTGAAACTGTTAGAAAACAAGAGAAAGGCGAATGAAAATACCGCTGTGTTTTCTGGAAGAGAACGTCATACATCAGCACGTTATCAAAATTGGGGTTACCCTCAAAGAGTGATTCGAAAAGGGGATTACTTATTGGTTTGGAATGTAAAACCCGAACGTTGGCCTGCTGGAGCTCCACAAACCTACGATACTAAGGATACGACTCAATTGAAGGAAATGTATCAGGGAACTGTTTTTGCAGATATCGATGGATCACCTTCAAAATCATTTTTATTGAATGAAATTGCAAGTGGTGAGACAAATTCATTTTTCAGATTGGCTTGTGAGAAACGTGATGAATTTGAATTGTTTGACCTTTCAGTAGATGAATCGAGCGTTTTGAATATTATCGATAACGAGGCTAATAAAGAAATTGCCGATCAATTAAAAAGAGAACTCATCCGCGAATTGGTTCGGACAAATGATCCTCGGGTAGTTGGCCCGGACAAGGAGATTTTTGACAGCTACAAACGCTATAGTAAGATTAGGAAATTTCCCAGACCGTAATAATAGAAGTAAAAATGTAATCCTGATCGGTTCTGATGAAAAGATTGAATGGGAGCAAACAGGAGGGGAGCTAACAGTTACTTTTCCAAAGGAAAAACCTTGCGATTTTGCTTATTGTTTGAAAATTAAGAGAAAAAAAATATTGAAAATTAAATAAGAATGAAAATGTTCAAAAATAAATTGCAAGGCTTTAGTATTGTGGGAGTTGTTTTGATTGTGTTGTTGATAGGATGCACAAAAAAAACGGTTTGGGATATCCGCGATTTTGGCGCTGTTAATGATAATACAACGATTAACACCTCTTTTATTCAGAATGCCATTGACGAATGCAGTAAAGCTGGCGGAGGTATAGTTTTGATTAGTGATGGAAAGTATATTTCAGGAACCATTCTTCTGAAGGATAATGTCAACTTGAAAATTGCAGAAGGGGCTCAACTGTTAGGGAGTGCAAATCCAAAGGATTATCAAACCATTGATCCTTTTACCGATGCAGTAGGACAACAACGAGGGAAATGTTTGGTTGGTGCTTTAAACGCCAAGAATATTGCAATTAGCGGCAAGGGAATTATTGATGGTAGAGGTCATCTTTTCAAGACTGCTGAGTTGGCTAAAACAATGAAAAAAATGGGTGTAGACAAAAGCAGATTGAAGGAGTTTGCAAATAATCGTCCCTTTTTGGTTCGTTTTGTTAAATCTTCACGAATTACGGTTACTGAGATTTTCTTAAGACAATCAGCAGCCTGGACTCTTCATTTATTTCAATGCGAGCAAATTAAAATTGATGGCATTGATATATACAACCATGCTCATAAAAATAATGATGGAATCGATATGGACTCAAGCAAGGATGCAGTAATTACAAATTGTAATATAGATACTGGTGATGATGCAATCTGCTTTAAAACAACCAGTCCGATTGCGACCGAAAATATTACAGTTAGCGATTGTCGTTTGAAAAGTGATTGGGGAACCATCAAGTTTGGAACCGAATCCATGGGCGATTTTCGCAATATCACGATAAAAAATTGTTACATCCACGAGACTCGCGGTGGCGGAATTAAAATTTTAAGTGTAGATGGTTCTAATATCAGTAATATTAGAATTGACAGTATTCAGATGGAGAAAGTGGATATGCCAATTTTTATTCGATTGGGTGAACGACTTCGTACCTATCGCGATGCTCCAAAGCAAAAGGTTGGAAGCATTACGGATGTGTTTATCAGTAATGTGGATGCTACCACATGGAATTTGGAAGAATCGAGAGTTTCTCCTCCTTCGGGAATTTTAATGACAGGCACAGCAAACCATAAAATTGGAACTGTGAAATTGGAGAATATTCATATTCATTTGCCTGGTGGCGGATTAAAGGAACACAGCCAGGTGATTGTGCCTGAGGCTGAAACGAAGTATCCTGAATTTAGTTTTTTTGGTGTGCTTCCTAGTTATGGTATCATGGGGCGCCACATCCAATCTCTTCAAGCAAAAAATCTACAAATAAATATAGAAACAAAAGATTTTAGAAAGCCTGTGTTGATGGAAGATGTGGTAAATCAGGATGTGGAAAATGTCAAAATTAATGGTGAAAAGTATCAAATTCAATAACAGAATAAATAGAAAACTTATGTGTTGTAAATTGAAAAGTATCAGTGCTTTGCTTCTAGTAATGAGCTTGTTTGTGTTTTCGAATGCGAAACTTGTTGCTGCAAAGAAGACCAAAAAACAAAATGTATTACTCATTTTTACTGATGATCATCGGTATTCGGGTGTTCATGCATTGGGAAAACAAGATGTGAAAACACCAAATATTGATGCTTTGGCTGATAATGGGATTGTATTCACAAATACTTATTTGATGGGCGCTTTTTCTGGAGCGACCTGTATGCCAAGTCGTGCCATGTTACTGACTGGGCGTCAGTTGTTCAGGTTAAAAGGTCAAGGACGCGAGATTCCTGAAGATCAAACTACAATTGGCGAGACATTTAAACAGGCTGGTTACAATACCAACATGGTTGGGAAATGGCATCAGGATACCAAATCCTTGGTACGATCGTTCGATTCCGGTTCTACAGTTATGGGAATTGGTGTTTACCTAACTGATCACTATCGTATGCCTCTGTGGGATTGGGATAAGGAAGGAACTTTCGACAAAAAAGATGCTTACTTGTTGGAGTATGATGAAAATGGGAAAACGGTTCGCCGGGCAATCACTAAAGATGATAAAAGAGGCCCAATAGGTACCGAGAAAACAGCACCACATACTTCCGAAATTTTTGCTGATAACGCGATAAACTACATCAAGGATTATAAGGAGAAAGATCCATTCTTTATGTATTTGGCTTTTCATGCGCCACACGATCCTCGTCAGGCACCCAAAAAATATCGCGATATGTATCCAGCTGACAGCATTCAGTTGACTCCGTCGTATATGCCTCAACACCCATTTGATAACGGCCACATGGTTTTACGCGATGAAGCATTGGCTCCATGGCCAAGAACAGCAGAGATTGCACGTCAGCAATTGGCAGATTATTATGCGATTATTACCCATTTGGATGCTCAGATTGGACGCGTAATTGCGTCACTGAAAGAAAGCGGACAATATGAGAATACATTAATTGTTTTTGCAGGAGATAGTGGATTGGCTGTTGGTTGTCATGGTTTAATGGGAAAACAAAGTGTTTACGATGAGGATGGCATTCATGTTCCGTTTATAATTTCAGGTGCTAATGTGGCCGATAAAGGGAAACGAATTGATGCTCTAAGTTATACGTTCGATATTTTTCCAACTATTTGTGATCTAACAGGTTTGTCCATTCCTGAATCTGTTGATGGCAAAAGTTTAGTGCCGGTTATTAAGGAAGAAAAAGAGCAAATCAGAGATTATACCTACCATGCATACCGTCAGCATCAAAGAGCTTATCGTAAAGGAGATTACAAGCTGATTGAGTTTGTACGAGCTAAAGATTACGATAGAAAGTCAAAAAGCGAGATTGTATCGGGTTCAAGAGTTACGCTATTGTTCAATTACAAGAAGGATCCTTGGGAAACAACTAACTTGGCTTTTCTGCCAGAATACAAAGAAGTGTTGGAAGGAATGCAGAAAGAAATGAAAGAAAAGGCTGTTGAATTAGGCGATTATAAAGAACACGTTGATTATGCCTATGATTTTTGGGATTTTTATTAATCAAGACATTGAATAACTGAAAGCTGCGCTTGATCTTTTTGTAGATTGAGCGCAGTTTTTTTATTTCTCCACTTTTATCATAAAAAACACACTAATTCCACCCAGTACAAAGAAGATTCCACCCGCCAGCATCAAAGCAGATGAAAGGTTGAAATGATCGGTGTACCAACCCAAAAATGGACCAATAATGGCAAAACAAATTCGAATGATAAAATTTCGAACGGAAAGAACCGTTGCCCTCATTTCCGATTCTGTAATTTGATTGATGTAATTTTTTAAAACAGGAGTTGCAATTCCACGCACAAAATAGAAAAAGAAAAGTACGCCAACGCCAATCAAAGAATTAAACCATCCCGTTAAAATAAAGCCAGCCGATACTCCTATCACAATAAAAATTGAAGTTCCTTTTTTTCCAAAAAAGCCTTCCACTTTATGTGCCGAAAGGGCTGTAATGCCAACCGTTAGGTTCAAAAGCGTCCAGATTACACCAATGGTACTAACTTCCATATCTAAATCACGCAAGTAAGGCTGAATAAACCATGCCAGTGTTAGTGTTGCGCATCCAATTACAGAGGACAACACAATGTTCCAACGTAATTTGGCATTGTCCCAAAGCGAGAATTTCACAATACTTAGAATATGATTAAATCCAACTTTTAATTTTATGGAATTCTGATTAGGATCGACTAATAGGATGGAAGCAGGAATGGCTATGAATGCAATAAATGATTGGAAGATGAAGGGTGTTCGTAAGCTAATTAAAGCCAAACTACCTCCTGCAATTCCTGCTAGAGCTTCAGCGAAATTTCCAACAGACATCACTCTGCTTTCCTGCTTTAGATATTCCTTTTCCTTACCCATTTTCAAAAGACTATCATATAGCATTGCAGAATCGGAACCAGATATAAAACTACTGCCAATTCCAAGTATTAATTCGGCGATTAGAAAGCCCGAGAAACCAGAGCTGAAAGAATAAACAACAAAACCCAAACAACCTAGAATCGAACCTAAAATCAATGATTTTTTTCTGCCCCAAACATCGGCAATGTATCCCGAAGGAATTTCCAAGGCTACCACTGCCACAGAATAAATCCCCTTTAAAGTAAGCACATCCTGCATGCTCAAACCATTCTCCTGATAAAAAAGAACAATAATGGGCATGGTTAGCATGAACCACTTGGCAATTTTAATCAAATACAGTTTGGAAATATTTCCGGAAATTGATCTTGTCATCGCTTTCATTTGAGTTGCAAAGATACTCGCAGAATTGAATTAGAAAAGCCTTTCTTTGCGATTGTTTAGGCCTGTTTGAATTCTGGTGTGGGAAAGATTGAATGGCTTTAGTGTTCATATAGAGTATTATATGTCTTGATGCAACTCATATGTCCTTTTTTTTGGCATTCAATCAAGCTATTCGTAAATCTGAATAAAATGGTGATGGTGGCGAAGATATTTTGTGTAAATTAGAAGAAGTGGTGTTGGTTATGTGGGCTGTAGTATAATAGACGAGAGAGGTTATCAAATCTAAAACACTTGAACTATGGGAATGACATTAATCGAGAAGATTTTAGCAAATCACTCCAAAGAGAGTGTTGTAAAACCTGGCGATATTGTTGATATCGAAATTGACATTCGTGCTGCCCGCGATTTTGGTGGGGCCAATGTGGTTAAAAATATCCAGGAGCATAATTTGAAGATTGCCGATCCGAAAAAAACTTATTTTACATTTGATTGTAATCCGACTGGTTCGGATCAAAAATATGCTGTAAATCAGCAAATCTGCAGATTGTTTGCACGAGATAATGGTGTAAAAGTATTCGATATCAATATCGGTATTGGAACTCATGTCTTACTGGAACAAGGCCTTGCTTACTCAGGAATAACAGCTGTAACTACAGATTCTCATGCTAATATTTTGGGTGCTGTTGGAGCATTCGGACAAGGCATGGGCGATAAAGATATTGCAGCAGCCATTCACAATGGGAAAATTTGGTTCAAAGTTCCTAAAACCGTAAAAATAAATTTAAATGGAAAGCGTCCAGAGGGGATTTATGCCAAGGATATCGTTTTGGGCTTACTGAACCAGTTTGGTGCTAATTCATTACTCGGTTATTCAGTTGAAATTTATGGCGAGGAAGTAGATCATCTTACTCTTGATGAAAGAATCACAATTTCATCGATGGCGACGGAAATGGGATGCATCATCATTTTATTTACGCCTAATGAAGCCATTATGGAATACTCTGAGTATCGCAGTGGAAAGAAACTGGATGTGGTGCGAGCTGATTTTGATGCTGAGTACGATCAGGTGTTTGAAATAGATTTTGAAAAGTTTGTTCCCCGGGTTTCTTTGCCGGGCGAGCCTCATAATACCGTTCCGGTTAGAAAAGCCAAAGGGGTGAAGATCGATTCTGCTTTTATTGGAAGTTGCACCAACGGGCGAATGGAAGATTTTCGAATTGCTGCGGGTATCCTAAAAGGGAAAAAGGTGGCTCCGGGTGTCGTTTTTAAAATTGTTCCTGCAACCGATGAGATTTGGAATGAATGTTTAAAAGAAGGTATTATTAATATTTTTAAAGAAGCAGGAGCTATGGTTTCTAACGCCGGATGCGCCGGATGCGCTGCAGGTCAGGTTGGACAAAATGGAGTTGGGGAAGTGACCATTAGCACCGGGAATCGGAACTTTCCTGGCAAACAGGGGAAAGGCAAAGTTTATTTGGCTTCACCTGCTACAGTGGCCGCTTCGGCTATTGCCGGTTGCATTGTTCCACACGATGAAATTCCAGAGCTTCCCGTTACATTTGGTACCGGAAAAGCAAAACAAAAAGAGGTGGGTGCAATGGTTCATTCAGGTGCTGAGTTGCGCGATAAGCCTAAAAGAATTGAAGGGCGTGTGTGGTACATTCCAATTGATAATATCGATACAGATATGATTTTCCATAATCGCTATCTATCCATTACGGAGATGAAGGAGATGGGACAATATACTTTCGATAATTTGGAAGGATACGAAGAATTCGCACGAAAAGCCATGCCCGGAGATATTGTGATTACGCACAAAAATTTTGGAAGTGGTAGTTCTCGTCAACAGGCAGTTGATTGTTTTAAAGCATTGGGAATTCAAGCTATTGTTGCCGAATCTTACGGGGCAATTTACGAGCGGAATGCCATTAATGCAGCTTTTCCAATCGTGACTTGTAACGTGATTTCAAAACT
The DNA here is from genome assembly GCF_002356295.1 of Labilibaculum antarcticum. Lineage (NCBI taxonomy): Bacteria > Pseudomonadati > Bacteroidota > Bacteroidia > Marinilabiliales > Marinifilaceae > Labilibaculum > Labilibaculum antarcticum. The sequence goes on from NZ_AP018042.1 coordinate 3,653,351, forward strand.
GAATTTAACCGATGGAGATACGGTTCGTTTGAATTTAGAAACAGGTGAAATTACCAATATATCTAAAAACATCTCGGTACAGGGAGAACGTTTCTCTGAAGTTCAACTAGAGATTTATCAAAACGGTGGTTTGTTTTAGGAAATTTTACCACAAAGGAGACTCTAAATACTTCGCAAAATTACACAAAGGATTTTTTTTACTTTGTGTTCTTCGTGATATCCTTCGTTTACCTTAGTGGTTAAGAAATACATAACGATCATGCAAAATTTTACTTTCGTTGAAAAAGTATTGTGGGCAAAATGTGGAAGCATTGTTTTTAAAACTCCAGACATTGTCTTGACACACGACAATACAGTTAGTATCAAAAAGACATTTGAAAATATGGGTGGCGAAAAGGTGAAAAATCCTGATCAGCTATTGGTTGTATTGGATCACAATGCACCGCCAACCAACGCTAAATTAGCTACCGATTATCAAACGGTTCGGGAATTGGTGCAGGAGCAGGGAATCAAGAAATTTTACGATGCAGGCTCAGGTATCTGTCATCAAATCATGTCTTATCATGCCAAACCGGGAATGATAATCGTGGGTAGCGATAGCCATACTTGCACGGCAGGTGCATTTAATGCTCTGGCTGTGGGTATCGACCGTACTGAGGCTGCCGGATTGTGGAAAAGGAGCGAAACATGGTTTCGTGTGCCCGAGTCCATTAAAATCACTTTAAATGGACAATTGCCAGAAGGCGTTTATGCCAAAGATCTTTCTTTATGGATTATTGGAATGATTGGTTCGGCAGGGGCCAACTACATGTCTATTGAATATCATGGCGACGGAGTGAAGAATTTGTCCATTTCTGAGCGCATGACATTGGCAAATCTGGCTTCTGAAATGGGAGCCAAAAATGCCGTTTTTCCTCCCGATCAGGTTTTGGAAGCGTTTTATGGAGAGAAAGTAAAAGGCATTTGGGCGGATGAAGGAGCACGATATTTTAAAGAATACGAAATTGATTTAAGCGATCTAGTTCCACTGGTTGCCGCACCGCATCATGTCGATAACGTAAAAAGCATAGCCGAAGTAAAAGGCGTGAAGCTAAATCAGGGCTTAATAGGAACCTGTACCAACGGGCGATTGGAGGATTTGCGAATTGCAGCCAAGATATTAGATGGAAAACAAGTTGCTGCAGGATTTCAGTTGTTGGTGGCTCCAGCTTCCAAAGAAATTTATCTGGATGCGATAAAAGAGGGCATTATCACCAAATTGATGAAAGCCGGTGCTACCATTTTGGGTTCTTCCTGCGGTCCGTGTTTGGGTACCGGACAAGGAATTCCTGCTGATGGATTTACGGTGATCTCAACAGCAAACCGAAATTTTTTAGGTCGAATGGGCAATAAAAATGCTCAAATATATCTTGCTTCCCCAGCAACTGTTGCCTGTTCTGCACTTACGGGTGAAATAACAGATCCAAGAACAGATGCTTCCTATCAGATAAAATTTCCATTTCAAAAAGAACAAAATGCCACAATTCTGATTCAGGAATCGGACAATCGAAAATCAAATGGTGTTTGGGATTACTCCGATGTTGATCATTTAAACACCGACCAGATGTTTGCAGGAAACTTAACCTACGAAGTTTTGAGTTCCGATCCGGCAGGAATTCACCCCCATTTGTTCAAAGGATTTGATGATTCTTTTGCTGGTAGAGTGGAGGAAGGTGATATTTTGATTGGCGGGGAAAATTTTGGTTGCGGAAGTTCCCGCGAGCATCCGGCGGTTGGTTTGGCACATGCCGGTGTACGTGCTGTTGTCGTAAAATCGGTAAACCGGATATTTTATCGGTCAGCAATAAATCAGGGATTATTACTCATTGTAAGCAGAGAAATTGTCGGTTCTTACCAAAAAAATGATGTGCTTACGCTTGATTTTCAGGAAGGAGTCGTTCATATTGGCGAAAAACGATTCGAAATACCCGCTTTGCCCGATAAACTGCAACAAATAATTAAATCCAAAGGCCTTGTAAACTGGGTAAGAACTGTGATTTAAGCTCTTACTTGCTGGGAGGTGATTTTTACTGAAAAAAAACAAGGAAATACTTGTTTGGGAAGGCAATAAATCCCTATATTTGCATCGCCTTTTAAAGGAATGGTCCAGTAGCTCAGTTGGATTAGAGCAATAGCCTTCTAAGCTATAGGTCCCAGGTTCGAGCCCTGGCTGGATCACTCATTTTTTTAAAGGCAAAAGAAAAAAAAAAGAAAAAAAACAAGGACGGTCCAGTAGCTCAGTTGGATTAGAGCAATAGCCTTCTAAGCTATAGGTCCCAGGTTCGAGCCCTGGCTGGATCACTAAAAGGATAACAGAAATGTTATCCTTTTTTTGTGCCCTAATGTTCCTTATCACCTTCTGAAATCCTTCCCTCCAAGCCTGCCAATTACAAATTTATAGAAGCCGATGTCGCTGATTTGCAATCAGGGATTCATGAGTTTCGAATTTCCAATTCGATTGTAAAGGAAATACGGATTTAAAATCCTTAACTCCTTACCTGTAAATTACAAATTCACAAGAGCTGCTGTCCCTGATTTGCGAGTTAGGAATTTTTAATTCTATTTAAATTTAACCTTCCATTATATTTTACTTAAATAATTTTCTATTTCATGTTGAAATGTTAAATTTGTTTCTCAGTATGTTACAGTATGATAAAAAGAATAGAATACAATATTGAAAATGAAAAGTGATATGGATGCTCTCAGACAAAAAATGATAGAGCAAGATTAAAACAAAAAATAATTATTGTCATAGTTTAAGTCCCTCCAGAACTTATATTTGCGTAAGTATGTGTTTTTGAGCGTGTTGATGGTTTTTGTGAATATACACTAAGTCTACGCCCCGTTGGTTTTTAGGACGTTAATGTTCCGTGGGTGTGTCGTCGTGCCGCTTGTACTGCAGGTCTGTTGTTTATAGTTTTGATATTCAAATCTCACTTCTGCATCCAGCCGAGCCAAACCGCGGCATGCAATATGATCTGTTATTAAGAAGTACAGTATTCCAAAATTTGAGCAGTCATGTCATGTACAAAAGTTACTCCTAGGATAATGGCTATTTTTAAAGATCGATATTCTTTATACCTTGACTTTTAACCTGTAATCAGAAATCCTACCACAATGAAAATGACCCGAAGGCATAAGCATTGTATTTACAGAGATTAGTGGTATAAAATATATCTGGTATACGATATTTACTTTCATATTCCACATAGAAATTTTGATCAGAAAGGGCGGATAATCAACCGCCCTTTAGTATAAATTATTAATATAGAAACAAGTACTGTTACTAGCCTTTAATAGTCAGTATTTTGACATCCTAAATAAAAGACATATCAAAGGTTATTTAGTATATATCATTTTTACAATAAGTTTCCCATCTGGTGTCCAAAGCTTAGTCTCTCTCCAAAGACCAGATCCATACTTCTCTTTAACAGCTTTATCAGGTATATAACAATGTCCATCTGGAAGTATAAAAACAAGAGTTAGCATATGAGGTAATCCATCCTTAAACTGCGTCGTAGTTGAATTTTCTGTAGAAGGAATATTCAACATACCACCTTCACAGTCAGTAATATACAAATTCCAAGTTCCTTTGATAACTTCAACGACAACACCTTTCTCACCATTTGGCGGAGCTGATAATGCTGTGAATGGACTAAATAGGAAACTTAAAAACACCAATACAACAAAACCGCTAATAATTTTTGCTACCTTTTTCATGATAATTGAATTTTAGTTAAATATTAAATTAACTGATTAAAAACAATGCAATTGGTAGAATTTCAGAAAGTATAAGTTATAAACTTAAGACACCTAACACAAATATCATCACGTTATTAATCGCATTGTTTTTACAAACAACATGAAAGAGAATTGTAAAAATTTTGGATTGTTTTATCCCAAATACTGAATATAATTGATGTAACATCTTATATATTTCTTTAAGTATATCAGATTGTACATAACTAGTATAGTAATGGTTTTTGATAAAGTTTTTAACCACTACAACAAGGCCATTACAAAAGCTAAATAAACTTAAACAATAAATATTACATCTACAGAATAGATCATGGAAATTTTCACAAATTTATAATTTTGAATCATCCATTGGGTAGATTCTTTTTAACAGATAAATCGGGTTGTATAAAGCAGAATACATAACAGTAGAACTATTGTAAAGGGTACTTAAGAGGTATTTATCTAGCTAACCAGATAAAGAAATCAGAAAAGAACAAGATGTTTTTCAGGTAATAGTCCCAACAGAGCCCAACTTAAAACTTTCAACCTGTTTATTATTATTATTGTTTTACTGAATTTTTCCTTAGGTGAATATACCCTTATTTGTCCCCTGCATTAATAATTCATTGATTATTTTAGAAGCTTCGATTATTCTTTAGAAGAAAATTTAAATAATAAACCGCTACAACCTTGGTAAGCGATTACTACCCGTAAAAACGAACCAAAAGACTGATGAGTATTTAAAGGAAATTGTAACGCTCTGCGAGATTGAAGAAAACTTAACTTTTCATATGGCTCGACACACATTTGCAACCACAATTACCTTGAGTAATAATGTGCTGATTGAGACCGTTAGCAAAATGCTAGGACACTCCGATTTGAAAACGACCCAAATATACGCTAAGGTTGTTGATGAGAAAATGAAGAGCGATATGAATGCTCTCAGGCTAAGAATGATAGAACAGGTTTAAGAGTGTATTGTGAGAGTCAGTCTTACTTGAACAATAGTTCTGAGATTAAAGATGTTTTTTTTATGGGTACAATTTAAAAGGTTGTACTAATTTACTTCAATTAACTTTTGCGGATTAATGATAATCTCTAGGAAGCTTAAATGAAATTTAACGGGATCTCATTTCATAAGCTATGAAATCAATTATTGCATTTTGGGTTAGATTATTCGCCTTATAGCTAAATTAGTGATTTGGCAGTGCTTGCCTTTTTTTAACTAAGCCATTTCTATTGTACTTTATTAATTCTGTGATAAATTATTTGACTTCAAAATAGTATATGAATATCCTAATAGCTTTGCAAGTTAAAAATCAAATAATAGTGTAAATAGAATATAACTCGTAAGGGGCAGGTTTATTAATAAAAGATATAATAAATTTGCTTCTAGGAAATTCCCTATCCCTTTCGAGTAGATATATTCTAAAAGTTCATAGAACTTTTAGAATGGCAGGATGATACTTTATCTTCTTGCCATTCTAATAAAAATTATAACTTATTAATTGAGATATAATATTTCCTCATTAAGACATAAACAAGAATCAATCCTAAAAATGGAAATAGTATTAAGATTAGAGAGTATATTAATTTATGAGATACATCCATGGATGATTTCCATACTTTAATAAATGCATATGCATATATTACTATACAAAGAATAAGCATTAGTCCTATAAATAATTGAAATTTTCCTGGAATTCCTAAGAGTATCATAATTTTAAGTTTTATTACCAACAATGAGTCGCTTCATCTGCACCTTCAGAATCGATACAGTCTTTATACATTTTAAGAGTATGTGCGGTAGCGCATGTAAAAACACCAGCTTTAGTTGGTTTATCTGCACATTTCTTCAAGCCGTCAATAAATTCATCTGAAGTCATTTTTGTCTTATCTCCTGGAGTTTTGCTTCCTATTTCTTCATGCACATACTGTAAGGGAGTTAATCCCAAAACTATTAATTCATTGCTATACATTTTAGATAAATTGTCGTATAATTTTTTATCTATAATTGCATAATGTAAATTTCCTTCAAGATCTAAATTTAAAGTAATGTTCCCTTTTCCATATTTTTCAGATTCAAAAGATTCAGTAGTTTCTCCAGTAATAACAAATTCATCTTCCGAACATTCATACATCTGATTATTAAATAGAGTTACATTGTCACCATCTACGGATACACTAATAGTTTCTTTTTCCGGCTCTTCCATTTTATTTTCATCACAAGAGTAAAACGAAGCCACTACAAGTAATGAAGCTACAAAAAAATAATTTTTAAAATTCATAATGTTTAAATTAAAAGTTAGTAGTATCCCTTTATTCTCATTTATCAAAAAAGGTAACCCTAATAATATCATATTATAAAGCATAAGCTTGTGTTTTGTTATTTGATAATATATGTTTTCAAAAGATATGAAGCAAGTCAAGAAAATTCTTAGTTACACCATCTTTTTTTGATCTTGGCAAATTACATCACTTCAAGATATATTTTTCCCTTAAGAAGCATTTCAAAAATAAATGAATCTTACTTGCTAAGTATAAAAACAAAGTTGATAAAGTGGAGCTAACAAAAGGGGAAGTGCTTGTATATGAAAGAGATAAAGTATTTTAACTAGGCGAGGAGATGCATTTAAAGCTTTAAAATTTAAGGCTAAGTTCTAAAATAAATATGTGTTTTTTTTGCAAAAAGGAAAACTATGATTCCATCAGATTTTAGAGATTATTTTTTGAATAGCAATACCATTGTACAACAAGAAATTGTAAATGCCTTATTGTGAATATCTGCCTCTGAATCACAGCTAGAAGAAGATAAAGAACGAAAAGCAGTTACGTGTCCACATTGTAAATAATCTAATACACATCAATCATGATCTTCCCCACATCTTAAAGTATCTAATACTCATCAATAATCATTAGCTCTACATCACTAATTAGGAATACATGATTGATGGGGAAGGGATGACTGATGATGTGGAGGTGTTGAAATAGGATGTGGCGGATGTAGGGTATGATGTGGGTTCTTTAGCTTAAGATGTGGGGGTATCGGAATCGTGAGTGGACTTATCCATCTTGCAATTTTTTCGATATTCCTGTTGTTTTTCTCTCCTGTACTTGCTCGAGTAGGACTTGGCAATATCAGCATCATCACGAAAGGCGAATTGTCCGTACGAACGTATTTCATCAACACATTCTTTTAGTAAGGTAAATGCCTTATTTCGGATTGTTAATTGATCATCTTCAAAATACATTCGTCCGTTAATTTGGCCTCGAAGCGCAGCCATTCGTTCAGATTCTTCTGCTGCTCGATCGAGCAAAGAAAGATCGAAGTTGATCGCAAGCAAAAGTCTGTAAGACGCACTCAAGGATTTTTATATTAATCCTAATAAAACAACAAATAATACTCCAGTAATTAATGAAAAAATCGTTTTGTGATCAGTGTTTTTACAACATGAAGAGGGTATTATTTCATCTGCCGTTATGTAAATCATTAGTCCTGCGGTTGCACCAACAATAAATCCTATAAAATCATTTGAAATATATTGGTATAGTTGATTAGCAAATAAGAAACCTATAAGGATTGGTATCGCTGTTGTAGAAGAAACTAAGAATGATTTTAGTCTTTTTTTAGAGACTTGATAATAAGGTGCTGAAGTGCAAATCCCCTCAGGAATATTATGTACAGCTATTGCTAGAGCAACAGTTATGCTAACTTTAACTCCTGATACAGCACCAACTGCAATTGCCATGCCTTCAGGGAAATTATGTAAAAAAATTCCAATCAATAAATAAAATGCTGTTTTCTTAAGGCTTTTACCCTGTTTTTTCTGACTCAATCCAGGATGGATATGGGGAATGATTCTGTCTACCCCAAACATCAGTAATGAACCAGAAATAATTCCTCCCACTGCAACCCAAATAGAAGAAAAATGAATGCTTTCAGGAATTAACTCTAAAAAAGAAATGGCTAGCATTACTCCTCCTGCAAAAGCAAGCATGTTATATATAAATCTTTCTGAGGGTTTTATAAGAACTCCCAATAAAGATCCTAAAATTGGACCTAAAACAGAGATTACTACAATTACTAATAAAGAATTTTCCATGTCTACTTTTTTTTAAAATATTTACTGAAATAACTTCCTGAAAAACTCTCGCGCCGATTGGGCTGACGAAGGTGCTCTTGCAATTAGACATGTTATCTGCTGGCTTAATTTTCACTTTTCTTTTTGACCCAGAATTGATCGTTCCATTCTTATGCCATATTTTTTGAATGTTCCTTTTAATTTTTTCTGACGTCTTAAATAATCTTTTATATTATCGATGTTCCCTTAAAATTCTTTTGATTAACTTATTCTTACTGTCTTATTTTGGGAAAATAAAAGATTCCTCTAAAATCAAAATGTTGTTTTGTTCTTTCGTATTTATTTAGGACAAGTTTGTCCTACTTATTGTCAAAAAAATTATCGTTTCAAAAAAGCTATCCCCTTGTGCAATCCGTTCGCTAATTCTTCAATAGCAGTAGTTTTCAACATTACCTTCAAGTCGTCTCTGATGGCTTTGAATTGAAAATGGATAGGACAGGGTTTTCGCTCATTGCATTGCGGTAATCCAAGACCACATCCGTTGTATATTTTATCGCCATCAATAGCTTCTACAATATGAAAAAGCATGATTTTGGCTTGCATATCTTTAGGTATCTCATAACCTCCAGTTGATCCTTTTGATGAAACGATGATATTATTTTTAGCTAAAGACTGTAATATCTTAGCTGTAAATGCAAGGGGAGAATCAATGGCTTTGGCAATAGCCACCAAACTCACTCGTTCGCCTTTTTGCGATTGATGAGAAATATAAATGCTTGCTTTTATTCCGTATTCACACGCTTTCGAAAACATAAAATCTTTGTTTTTTTTACAAAGATAAGAGATTCTGAGTAATACCGGACAAAAATGTCCGAATTAAAAAAAGAGAAGATTGTTAGTTAATGATAATACCTGACCGAATAAGAAAATTGAGGAAGCGGATGTTGTTCTGACGAGCAAGATCAGATAAGCAGAAAAAAGCAAAATACGACCTTTCGATTTGCCATTTAATTTGGGGAATCGGAGGATAAAGATGTTGGAAATATCCATTGTTATTTACCAATGGGACAGAAATAAATATTAGCCCTCACATTTAAAAAAAAATATTGAAGGAAAACTTAACTGTTATAACTCCTAAAACGCTACCAAAACTATAAAATCTCGTTTTGAATTCACTTGATGATTTGGATAAAGGTGGTTTTGGAACAAGTTCCCCTAAGACATTGGTTCTCGGGGACAAGCTATCATATGAACTGATGGTCCACAATGAATACTAGGATAGCTTGTAAGTATATAACTATTGGCAATCCAATAGCTATATACATTCCAAACTAAAAACTTATACTTTATTTTTTATACGACCAACCAAACTTCAATCCGAATACGAAGTAGGTTAAGGTGATCGATCCAATTGCAAAAATGGTATCACCTATAGAGCGTAGCCATTTAAAAACAATCAGGTAATCTTGTTGCATGAATTCAGGAGAGCGGGCAAACCACATTCCTGTATCAACACTAGCTATTGTTTGTGCTAAGCCTACTGGTAATAAGCTGACAACTGACATAAGCATTAACCCAATATTTAATGACCAGAAAGAGAATTTGATGATTCCTTCCTGCCATTGCCCTGCTCTGGACAAACCTTTAACAACAAATAGTAGGAGTCCGATTCCCAACATACCATAAACACCAAACAGTGCAGTATGTGCATGTACTGCAGTCGTATTTAGTCCTTGCATATAGTAAAGGGCAATAGGAGGATTTATCATGAACCCGAATACGCCTGCTCCCAGCAGATTCCAAAATGATACTGAAATAAAAAAGTATATCGGCCATTTGTAATTAATGGTCCATTCTGTTGCTTGCATCACCCTGTAATTGTGAAACGCTTCATAACCCATAAATATCAAGGGTACTACTTCTAATGCGCTAAAAGTGGCACCAATAGCCAGAACAGACGTTGGAGTACCTGTAAAATACAGGTGATGAAAGGTTCCAAGAATTCCTCCAGTTAGGAATATAGTTGCAGAGGCCACACAAGCGAAAGTTGCCGTTTGAATGTTTAATATTTTCATTCTTACAAATAAGAACGCAATAACGACTGTAGCAAATACCTCAAAAAATCCTTCTACCCATAAATGAACTACCCACCATCTAAAATATTCAATAATGGATAGGTGAGTGTGTTGTCCCCAGGTTAAGCCAGCACCATACAATAAAGCAATGGCTACCGACGAAATAACGAAAAGAATCAAAAGATTTTTATCCTTTAAATTACGTTTTAAAGCTGGCCTTAATGCACGTACCATTAAAAGCAACCATAATAATAGACCCACGAAGAGATAAATTTGCCAGAATCTTCCCAGATCCACATATTCAAGACCTTGATGACCAAACCAAAAATTGGTTGTCAAATCAAGCATTTGCATAATTCCCAATAATTCCCCTATGAGTGATCCAACTACAATAGCCAATAACGAATAGAATAAGAAATTGACACCCAATTTTTGATATTTAGGTTCGACACCTGAAACAGCCGGAGCTATGTACAGCCCAGTAGCCAACCATGAGGTCGCAATCCAAAACAAAGCAATCTGAACGTGCCAAGTTCGGGTAACAGTATAAGGAAGAATCTCGGATAAAGGAATTCCGAAGAAAGCTTGGCCTTCAACTCCATAATGAGCAGTAATCACGCCTAATACCACTTGAGCTAAAATCAAGAGGGAAACAATCCAAAAATATTTTAAGGTTGCCTTCATTGAAGGCGTTGAACTCAATCCCATTAGTGGATCGACGGCAGGAAGATGGGCTTCATCAATCTCTTCTTCTCTGTTTTTAGCATGATAAAAGGCTAATACCCCGATTCCCATAAGTAACATTAATATACTGAAACCAGTCCATAAAATTAGGGTTCCTGCAGGAGTATTCCCTATTAGCTTTTCAGGAGGCCAGTTATTGGTATAGGTTATATCGGCTTCTGGCCTTTCTGTTACACATGCCCATGAGGTCCAAAAGAAAAAGGCATTCAATTGGTATAACTTTTCCTTACCTGTCAATGTATTTTTCTTCATTGCATACTGTTCTCGCAATGTCGTAAAATCAGGATCATCAGAAAAAAGACTAGAATAGTGGGCAATATTATCCTGAATGGCTTGTAATCGAACCGCAGAAATAGTTATTGCCCCAGAAGTTTCATCGTAAGTGTTTTCACGAATTTCATCTTGCAGTCTAGATTTTAAAACAGCTTGCTGTTCATTATTTAAATTTTCGAAATTACTTTCGTAATCTCGATTCGACCAAGTGTCTAAAATAAAAACAGCCTCTCGGTGGATCCAATCGGCATTCCAGTCAGGAGCAACATAAGCGCCATGTCCCCAGATGCTTCCGAGCTCCTGTCCACCAGTTGATAGCCAGATGCGCTGACCATCTTGTATATCCTCTTTGGTAAAAATAGTATTGCCATCAGCATCAACTACTTTTTCCGGTATGGGGGGTGCTTCTCTATATATTTCGACACCAAGATATCCCAATATGGCAAATGAAATAGTTACCACAAGGATAAAATAAATCCAGAGTCTTCTCATTTTTCCCATAGCTTCATTTTTTTAATGTGTTTATTGGAAATAAAACATAATATAATTATGTGGTTCTCTAAGGAGGTGCATTGCGTTTACTTTCTTTACATATCAAGCTTTCTTATAGGGATGATCTTCAGAGAATAATTAGTAGCCCAGTATTGAAATTGCGTTATCTTCTTCTATCAGTCCTTTTTAATATTCCCTGTATTTAATTGGTCCATTTTAAGAAATTCCCATTGTTTACTTTTTGTTGACACATTCTCCAAAGGCATTCTGTATTTGTAATAATCTATCTTTGTGTCTGATAATTAAGTTGTTAATATACGACTTATTTCGATATATTGTGTTCTGTTTTTTAGAGCCTGCCATAATTTCTGATTTATCCAATTTGAGACTCTATTAAATTCACTAAGAAATTTTTTGTCCTACATTTTAGTACTAAAAACAGCGATTTTAATACCTGTCTTATTATTTATTACTTTTTAAAATCAATCTAGCGCAGCATCCTTTGTAACATAGGACCATGCCCAGTTGGTAAATATGATTGGCTTATTTCTTAGACTTAATATGAGTATCAGGTGCAGGAGCATCCATGCCAACCAAGCCATAAATCCTTTAAACTGGGCAAATTGAAAATCTACGACTGCCTTATTTCTTGCAAGGGTCGCCATCGAGCCTAAATCTTTATAGATATAATCTATGGTATTCTTCCCGAGCTCTATCTTCTTAAGATTTGTAGCTTGATTAATTTGCTACACAGGCAACCTGTGGATACCCCTTTGAATGATTAGGCGTTTTCATATAAGCCAGATCACCAATTGCAAATACATTATTAGTTTCCTCAACCTTATTAATCCTGTTGCCTTTATGCGGCTCCCGAAGGTGATATTTTGTTCAGGAATTCCAAGAACTTTATTTGCAATAATTCGGGCTGCCCAAATTACTGTTTTGGTTTTTATTATTTCTCCATCGTAGTCCTTCACGAAGGTTTCAGTTCGCAGATCAATTCGCATTTCTCTTAGGTAATTACCCGGTGCGGTATTAGCATAATCACTTATCTAATTTAAGGTATGCTTACTGCCTTAGTTGTTTTTAAGGTAAGCGCGTGTTGATTTATGTTGTCATTTCCAAAAAAAAATGCTTTTACATCCCATTGCCAAAACCAGATAATCGTAATCAAAAGGACCAATGTCTAAATGGACTTTGCTGTCAGCAACATCTACTTTTTGTAGTTTGCTCAACCTAATTTGTATGTTTTTTATTCCGGAACACATGACGTAAAGGAAAGGATGCGCTGGAAGGCTCCAATTGGGAAGTAGCGACCTGATAAAGTAGAGGTTGAAGTTGATGATGGTTTATCTTATCGACCAGCAATATATCAAATAGTCGATCATCCAATCTTCGGGCTAATTGAATCTCCGCAAATCACCTCCAACAATAATTATTTTCTTCTTTATCACTTTCTCTTATCGTTTTAGTAAACTCTATTTTAATCGTAACCAGTAGTGTATTTATTTGGTGGTAATTTAGGGTTGAAGCTCTCCGCTGAAAAATGAACAGCAGAAAGCTTCGATGAACATTAAATAAAAACGAACCTAAAACTTACTCTTAATCATCGTAAGTACCATCTTAGATTGCTCTACAGCCTTCAGCATGTGGAACATTTCCCGGCATCACAATAGTCTCTCCCGCATCCAGAATATTTGAATTTCCATCGATGATGATTTCAGCTTTTCCATCCACTATGTATACTACTGCATCATAGGGAGTGGTATATTCTGCTAGAGCCTCCCCTTTATCAAAGGCAAATAACGAAATATTCCCTGTCTCCTTTTTTATAATATTCTTACTGACGATTGCTTTAGAGGCATAATCGATATCCTGATTAAAAGAGAATTTCTTTCCTTTTTCAAATTCATTAATCCCCATTTTCTTTTGTTTTAATAGTTTCAGCCCTGAGTATTAGTAGGGTTTGGTGTTTTTACTACCAACACCCTAAAATTATTTTCACTTTCATTATAGAGGTAATGCGGAATATCTTTAGGGCTATCCACAATATCGTCTACCGAAACGGTCTTTTTTTCTTCTCCCACCTCAACAATGCCTGTACCTTCAACAACGTAAAAGAATACATTAACTGGCGTTTTATGTGGTTTTAACTTTTCTCCGGGTTTTAAAAGCAAATGAATCACTTGTACATCATCATTTTCATGAATCTTTCGTACATCAACTCCATGCGGATTTTTCTTTGTCTGAACATCCTTATAATTCGTAATTTTCATGATCTTCTTTTTTGAATTCTTATCATTTTTTAATGCTGATGTGCTCCGTGACCGTTTTTAATAATTCCAGATATCCCTTCCAGTGTATGGGTATAATCAACGTAAGCCACAACGTAAGCTCTTCCTTTTTCTAGAGATTCATTTTTAACCAGATTTAGTTTTTGCACCTTCTCGTATTTTTCACGCACGACTTTCTCAATGTGAGCTGTAAATTTTGTTGCCAGTTCATCCACACTTTGGCTTTCAATTGACTTATCAGCCATTTTTACAATAGGGGAGGCACTGCCCGCAGGCTTTATTCCTGTATAACCCATTCCTTCAGTTGCTCGATGCAATCTAACAAGGGTTTCGAAAAAATGTTGCTCTACAATTGTATAAGTCTCTTTGTCCCCATTTTTTAGTTTATAGGTTTTCTGGAACAAAGAAGTAACCTCAGATTCGTCTGCTTCACTTACCCATTTTAGGATAAGATTTACATTATTCGTTTCAAGTGCCTGACTGGCGACTTTAATAACAGGGCCATCATAGGAGTCACAATGTGCAAATGTATTTTGTGCTGAGAAGAAAAGGACTGAAAAAAGAAGGAGGGTAATAACTTTTACGTTTAAAATACGAGTTCCCTTTTTCTGACTTTTTGAGAAATTTGATTTTTGTGTTGTAATTTGTAAGTTCATTTGTCTGATTTTTAGTAAAACATTTATAATTACTTTTTTGGAATCACTCATTGGTGACTGATTTCTTGAGCAAATATATTGTGCCAATACAGACAAATCGTTTTACCTTATAAAGTGAGACCTGTTTGAAGACCTTAAACAGGGATACTTTATAAAGTGAGACTTGAGAAATAGGTGGAACGAACTTATTCAGGCTTGAGACCTGACTTGAACTGAGAGGGAGTTTGGTTGGTAACCTTTTTAAAAATACGGTTGAAAGCCGATTTCGAATTAAAGCCCGAATCTAAAGCTATACCTAATAAAGAGAAGCTTTCGTATTTTGGATTCTGAATTCTAGCTTTAACCTCTTCAACCCTGAAATGGTTGATGTATTCAAAGAAATTCTGACTAAACTTTTCATTTATAATCTGCGATAAATGATGTGAGGTGATATGTATTTGCGAAGCTAGCTGTGGGAGTGTTAATCCTGGGTCCATATAGGGTTTTTCAGTAATCATAAATTCGCTGAGTTGCCCGGCATATTTATCTGCTTCGTCTTCTTTTAATGTGGAGCCTGAATATTTGGTTTTTTCCTCAGTAATTAATCTTTGTTCTAATTTATCATCATACCCAAAAATCACTTTCTGTTTCAGCCCAAAATAACCTATAAGAATTACAAATAACGATAAAGCCAGAAATAAACTATCAGTACAGAAAACCATTGAAAAGTAGTTGAATACATGGTGGATTATAGTAATAAAAATCAGAATTGTCCATCCAATTCCAAAAACAGTTACTAGTTTTCGTAGCCATTCAAGATTGATCTCTTCAGTAGAGGAAAAGTTGTTGAATATGTTAATATCATGCTTCCTAAATTGTTTCAGGGTAAGCGCGAAGTAAAAGGGGCCCGATAATGCTGTAAGGATAAGGAAAAATACAAATAGCAAAGGGGGATGAATATATGAATGGACACGTTCTATCCTTAATTCATGGGCAGTGTCAGGAAAAAATGAAACAACAAACAGGTAAAGATTAAATGCCAAAAACGGAATAAGGTGGAGTAGGTTTTTTCTGTTAAATATTTTCTTATGTGAAACTAAACGAGAAGCATAAATAAACAAGAAAGGGCCGTGAAGAAGGAATAAGGAGATAAGGCTTATCGAAAGCAAATGAAAGTGAGTAAATAAACTGTGAGAATAAAAGGAATATACACCAATAAAGAGACCCAAATAGCTAAGCCAAGTTATCAGGATATTATCATGTATTCCTCGGGATCTCTTTTGAAAAAGCAGTAGCGCAAAGAAAAAGGCATTAAAAGCAGCGATGTAAAAAATGAATTTCATTGATATTGCTTAAGTCCTGATAAATTAAATCACAATTTTATTTATTATCTAATTTTGAGTTTTGCGCAGGAATTAAAATACAGTATATCCTAATACTCCTCTACTTTAAACACAGAAAACACGGGTCTTGCAGTACAGCTAAAATTTCTTTCCATAAGAAATAATTAAACCGTCCAATACAAAATTAAGAATTCGCAAATTTAATAAAATAAACGGAAAGCCTTCAAAAGGAGCTATTGAGAGCCATAGATTAATGGGGCGGATACGCGAAATACATACGAAAAGTAAAGGCACTTACGGTAGTCCCCTGATTACGGGATAATTAAAAGTTAATTATGTTCATGTTTCGCCACCCCATGATGCCAGGATAAATAAGACGGCTAATTTAGGAAATGGAATAATTCAATGGGTAATTGCTGGCAAAAGCCCCTAATACGGATTGAATTGCGGGCATCTGAGAAATTGCATTAACCATGTCCTTGGTTGTACTTGTACTGGCCTCCGCAATATCTCTGGTGTGTTTGTCCTTTAGGTCGCTTATTTTATCGTTTAGCTTTTCAATCGTGAATTCAGGCTTTAGATTCGTGTCCTCCAAAGCTCTGATCTTATCCCCGTACTCGCTTCTTTGGTTTAGGATGGTATTAAAATGTTCCCGTTCAACGGTTTGTAATTCTGCCGAAGTAGTTTGGTTCATTTACTGATTTTCCCTGCTATCTATATCGATGAGTGGATAAGTACCATCCAGTTCATCCAGATGTTTTTCAGTGGTTCTCATTTTATATGCCTTGTTTCTACAGGCAGAGGAACAATAGCGACTGTAAGACCACTTTCCTCTTATTGGTTCATTTGCATACTTCACATTTCATTTTCTGGTTTTTTTAATTTGTTGATTTTTTCAAATTTTTACAATTTGTTATCGGGTTTGCTGTGTTTGAAAATTCCTGCTTGATCAGTCATTAAATCTTGTATCCTTTAGTCGTCTAATACCGCTATCCCTGATTTGCAATCAGGGATTCACGAGTTTAGAATTTTTAATTCGTTTGTCTTAGTAATTTGAATTGTAAATCCTTAACTCCAGACCTGTAAATTACAAATTTACAGGAGCCGCTGTCCTTTCTTTTTGCCCTAAAAAATCTAAATTCTTGTCATACTTCCTACCTTTATAACAATTGTAAGAATAAAGGAAAGAATATGAAACGACCATGTGAAAAGTATTACACACAGGAGAATGAGTGTAATTAGGGAGTTCCATATGGTAAATGAAAATAAATTACACTCATATGAAACGTCCATGCCAAAGTGATTTTGACACACAGAGCGATGATTATTCCAGCATGGTAAGTTCCATATAGCAACTAAAAAGCAAATTATAATTATATGAAACTATCAACAGTCAATTTAATCTACTTTTCCCCAACAGGAACAAGTGAAAAAATAGTAAAAGCGATAGGACAAGAATTAGGTGCTAAGCAAATAAACGAGTTTGATATAACACCTTTGGCTTTTGCTTCATCAGAAAATCTGAAAATTGAGAGCGAGCTTTCAATAATTGCTATTCCTGTATATGGAGGACGTGTGCCGGAACAAGCTTTGGAAAACTTAAAGAAATTCGAAGTTAAAAATGCACCTGTGGTTTTAGTGGCTGTTTATGGAAACAGAGATTTCGATGATGCCTTACTTGAATTAAAAGATTTCGTATTAGAAATAGGATTTACACCTTTTGCAGCCGCTGCATTTATCGGAGAGCATTCATTTTCGATAGATAGTAAACCAATTGCTAAAAATCGTCCGGATAATCCTGATTTGCTAAAGGCAAAGCAATTTGGAGAAGAGCTGTTGCTTAAAATACAAGATGGAGAAGTAAATGGTTTTAAAGTTTGTGATGTTCCCGGAAATATTCCTTACAAGGCGAAAGGGAAAATGCCTGATATAGCTCCAACGACTAAGGAAGAACTTTGTGATTTGTGTGGTATTTGCGCCGACGTATGTCCGGTAGATGTTATTGTAGTTGCCGATAAGGTTGTTACTAATGCGGAAGCTTGTATTCGTTGTTGTGCTTGTATAAAGGCTTGTCCTAAGGGTGCTCGTGTTTTTGATATTCCGTTGATTGATGGCATAAGAGATAAGCTCTTTGCAAATTGTTCGGAACGTAAAGAGCCCGAGTTTTTTATTTAAAAGAGTTCAGGAAAAAAATAGAGGGATGGCAGATTTGCTGTCCTTTTTTTGTTTCTTAATGCTACCCCCTGACTTGTAATAAGCGATTTACAAGTTTGGAATTTTCAATTCTGTTTTTTCTGCGGATTACAAATCCTTAACTTCTTACCTATAAATTTGCAATCAAAGGTTTTGTGAATCTTGCTATTTAAGCAAAAAAAAAGATCGTCTGCATGACGATCTTTCTGTTATTAGTAATTTTATGTGATTAAAAATCCTTAAGTATTTGGATTCTTTTTAATTCTTTTATACGCTCACTATAATCAATTCTTGCAATTTTATTAAGCTCGTTAAAAATTTCATTATTTTCATCCAGATCCCAATCAATGTAGTTTTCATCATTATCAAACAAAACTCTAATTTTTTTTATAGAGTTTGAATTGCTCTTGATTATAGTTTCTAATTCGGAATTTACAATTGGGATATTTATTAATACTCTAACATCCTTCTGAGCAATTTTATGATTGTGCATGTACTTGCTCTCGATCCAAGCATTATCTGAATAATAGTATAGTTTATGTCTTCTGATATTAACGACCTTGTTATTACCTAATTTTAATAAAATATCAGATGTGTTTTGGAATGGTAGATGGAATCCAATTTTATTTTCTAACTCAGAAGTTGAGATTTCAAACTCAATTTGCAACGAACAAACAGAATTACTATTGATTGTAGACCATGGCTCCGGGTTCAAAAAATATTGATGATTCCATTTCTCCTTGGTGATGAGCATTGTACTATTGAAATGATGAAAATTGATATTGTTACCACCAATCCGTCCAATTGAAATAGTTAGTTTTTTTGTGCTTAAAACATTATTATTCAGCGTTATTTTTTCGGAATATGAGTTTTCCGAAAATGAGAACAATAGTAAGAATAGAGTTAAAAATCTTAAGAATGAAGTCGAGTAGCTGGGCATGAGTTTTGTTCGTTACATATACGGCATGCAAAAGTATAATTTTTAATGTTAAAATAGCAGTTCTTTTATAAGAAATGTATTTAAAATAATTCGATGTTTACTCCTGTTGTGACAGCGATAGTTGATGAGTCTTTTGATTACAAGTACAGTTTTGCCTGCAATTATGCTGCTGAAAAGGGGCTTCTTGATGTGATATAGGTTCAACCCCGGATTACAAATCCTTAACTCCCTACCTGCAAATTAAAAATTCATAGGAGCTGCTATTCTTGATTTCGTGTGATGTTAAAATTTCAATCTAGATGTTTAAGCTATCCTTAAAAACGATAACTTCGATTTTGAATAAGGATAATTCAAAATCAAAGAGTAGGTATTAATTTAATTTTAAAAATATGATGCTGCCAATTCTGTTAATAGTAGTGGGCTTTGTTTTGCTGATTAAAGGTGCAGACTGGATGGTTAGCGGATCATCAGCTTTGGCTAAAAAGAATAATATTTCGAACATTGCTATTGGCCTTACAATTGTGGCTTTTGGTACCTCTGCACCCGAATTGGTGGTGAATTCATTTGCCTCCTTTCATGGGCATTCCGACATTGTGTTTGGCAATGTAATTGGAAGTAATAATTTTAACTTGTTCATTATTCTTGGAATTGTTAGGACTTATTTCTCCAATCGTTGTGCAGTCGAATACTGTTTGGAAAGAGATTCCGCTCTCCCTTTTTGCCGTTCTAATTTTATATCTGCTTAGCAATAGCTTCTTTTTTCAGGATAGTTCGGTCCTCGGCCGACTCGATGGACTTGTATTAATTGTGATGTTTGGGCTTTTCTTGTTTTACGTTTACAGACAATTAAAAACAGAAACTCTTGTGCCTGAAATCGCAACAATACCAATGTCAACTCTTAAAATTTGGAGTTTTATTATTCTGGGTTTATCAGGTTTGATATTGGGAGGTAAGCTGGTTGTCGATAATGCTGTTGAGGTAGCCTCAAGTATGGGTGTAAGTGAAAAAATTATTGGCTTAACGATTGTTGCGGCCGGAACATCATTACCCGAACTGGTAACCTCGGTGGTGGCAGTTGTACGAAAGAATAATGACATTGCAATCGGGAATATTATTGGTTCAAATATCTTCAACATTTTCTTGATTCTATCTGTAAGCTCGTTTATTAGACCCATTGAGTTCGCATCTATATTTAATATCGATATTTATATTTTGGCAGGAGGTACTATATTCTTATTTATTGCCATGTTTACAGGAGTAAAGAAGAAACTGGATAGATGGGAAGCGGCACTTCTCCTAATCAGTTATTTGGCTTACACGACTTATTTAATTGCTAAAGAGGTGTAGGCTTTGTAGGTGATTCTACCTCCGTTTTTTATTGCTTAATTGTAATGTGAAATTAATTAAGATTGGTAGGTTGTAGATTAATATTGTCCTGTTTATTTTTTGTATTGGGCTATCCGCCCAAACCCGACTTCATTTTTTGTCTTGATACAAAAAACGGAAGCAAAAAAATCAAGGCTACATTTTAAAAAACTTCCTTATTTACCTCAAGCTTAAGTGCGGCCGGGTGATCTTCGAACAACCCCGATAGCTATCGGGGCTCAGCTTCCCGGTCTTACTAAATCCTAGAGGCAAAACAAAAACTCTTTAAAATAGATGCCAATCAACCTGTAATTTAAATAATACCCTTTTAAAAAAGACATACACTATCAATAACGTCTAAATGAATAAAATAAAAGCTATTCTTTAAAACATTTAGGACGCGATTGGTTGTAGATCAAAAATAGAAACCTTATATACACCCCAATGAGAATCCTTTTATACATACTGATCTTCTGTCTTCTCTCAATTACTTGTAAGGCCCAAAACTTATCTGAGCACCTTTCTGTAGAGGCAATAAAACTAACCGCACAAGAGGTGATTTACGATCCATCTTACTTTTCTATAGCTTATCCCAATGGAGATGTGCCTGCTGACAGAGGTGTGTGTACTGATGTGGTAATTAGAGCCTATCGCAAATTGGGAATCGATTTACAGAAGGAGGTTCATGAGGATATGCAAGCTAATTTTGCTTCGTATCCGGTTATTTGGGGCTTGAAACATACCGATAAAAATATTGATCACCGACGAGTACTCAATTTAATGAAGTTTTTTGAACGTCACGGACAGCTAAAACCGATGAGCCAAAACCCTGCAGATTATATGCCTGGTGATGTTGTGTGCTGGAATTTAGGCGGTGCAATTACACATATTGGTATCGTAATTAGTAAAAAATCAAGAGATGGAAAACGTTTCTTGATTGTCCACAATATTGGTGCGGGGCAGGTGATTGAAGATTGCTTGTTCGATTTTACCATCATTGGGCATTATACGTATTCCGGATCGAAATAAATGCCTGTTGTTTTTCTTGTTTAGTTACAGAAATGGAGCCTAAAAGCTTTTTTATTCTCCTGAGATACTTAGATATCCTGGCGGCAATGCACCTAAGAGCTTCTTTTGTAATGTTTTAAAGTAAAATTGAATCGATACTATTGGTGATTTACATTTTAAATGTTAAAAAAAGTGAACGTTCATTCACTTTGTGATTTATTTGTCTTATATTTGTTTTATTAAAGTCGAGAAAGTTAAAAACAGATTTAATAAGATGAAGAATATTTCAAGTAAAATATGGACAGGCGTTAGAATTCTATTTGCCATTTTCATGATAATGGGAGGAGTTCAACACTTCTTAAAACCAGATTTTTATCTGCCGTTTGTACCGGCCTTTTTACCTTTTCCAATAGCAATTATTTATTTATCAGGACTTGTGGAGATTGGTTTAGGATTGATTCTTGTTTATAAAAAGTATGCAAGAATAGCGGCATTGGGTATTTTCATTTTAATGATATTGTTTTTGCCTATTCATGTTTGGGATGTGTTTTCTGATGCACCGGCAATTGGGAGTCACAAGGCAGCATTAATCCGATTGCCATTTCAGTTTCTTTTTATGGCAATAGCCTGGAAGATTAAACAAGTTTCAGAAAAATTTTAGTAGTAATAGAACAGCACTATGGCGATAAGAAAAAAAAGTAAGGAGAAGCGGAATGCATTGTTAGAGGCTACTTTAAGTTTGGTGAACAACAATGGTTTTCACGATGCTCCGATGTCTAAAATAGCAAAGATGGCGAATGTGTCACCGGCAACTATTTATATTTATTTTGAGAACAAACAGGATCTGATTAACCAGTTATATCTGGAATTGAAAATATCATATACAGAACAGGCTTTTAAGGATTATTCCGAAAATATGCCGGTAAAAAAAGCCTTTGAGTTGATCTGGTACAACATTGCTGATTATAAATTAAAACAAGTTGATGAGGCTTGGTTTTTATCACAATGCGATAATACTACCATGATTGATGAGGCTGGCAGACAGGAAGGTTTGAAACATTTACAGCCCTTGTTGGATTTATGGGAAAGGGGTCAGAAGGAAGGCATCATTAAAGATGTTTCACCCTACATACTCTATGCTTATGCCATCAATCCATTGGCTTTTTTAATGAATATGCAAAAGCACGGCCTTTACCAAATAAATCAAGACAGTTTAGAACAAGCTTTTCAGGCAGCATGGGATAGCATTCGAATATAATAGAGTTATGGGAAAGACAGCAATCATATTAGGAGCAAGCGGATTAACAGGGAAACTTCTGTTGAATCGGCTTTTAGAAGATGAAACATATGTAAGAGTGAAAATTTTCACCCGCAGAAGCTTAGGTCTGGTTCATCCTAAGTTAAAAGAGTTCATTGGAGATCTGCTTAGTTTGGAAGAATTTAAGAAGGATTTTACCGGAGATGAAGTATTTTGTTGTATTGGAACTACGGCTAAGAAAACGAAGGATAAGGTCCTTTACAGGAAGATTGATTTTGGTATTCCTGCTACAGCGGCAAGTTTGGCTAAGGCAAATGGGATTAAAAGTTTCCTTGTAATTTCTGCTTTAGGAGCAAATTCAGAGAGCAATGTCTTCTACAATAAAACAAAAGGAGAAATGGAGCAGGCAGTTCTTAGTCAGGGGATTGCAAATACTTATATCTTAAGACCTTCTCTAATTAATGGAAAAAGAGATGAAGATCGATTGGGTGAAAAAATTGGAGCCATTCTCATGAAAGTGTTAAGTCCCTTTTTATTGGGGAAATGGAAAATGTATCGGGCGATTAAGGCAGAGACAATTGCAAATGCATTACACGCTTTGGCTCAGGCAAAACCAGATTATAAAATAATTGAATCAGACAAAATACAAGAGGTTGGGGCCTATCTTTAAGAGATAGATCCGTTTTTTTATCCTCGAAAGAGAATGAACATTCATTAATAAAACAATAATAAATTTTGATTAGATATGAAAACAATACAATTAAATAGCAGACCAGTAGGTGTACCAAAATTATCCGATTTTAAATTTGTGACTGAACAGCAAGTGCAGATTACGGACGGAGAAATGCTTTTAAAAGCAACACATATTTCTGTCGATCCTTACTTAAGAGGTCGAATGATGGAAGGCAAATCGTATATCGAGCCTTTTGAGTTGAATAAAGCAATTACTTCGGGCATGATTGCCGAAGTAACTGAATCAAAATTGGCTGGTTTTAGCAAAGGTGATTTTGTATCAGGCATGCTGGAATGGAAAGAGGTTCAGGTATCAAAAGGCGAAGGCTTAGTAAAGATAGATGCGAAGAAAGCACCATTATCTTCTTACTTGGGAGTTTTGGGTATGACAGGTTTAACGGCTTATTTCGGATTGCTGGAAATCGGTAAGCCTAAAGCAGGAGAGACCGTTGTAGTTTCCGGAGCAGCAGGAGCTGTAGGAAGCATTGTGGGACAAATTGCAAAGATCATGGGCTGTCGTGTGGTTGGTATCGCCGGGAGTGATGAGAAAGTTGAGCAGCTGGTTTCGGAATTTGGTTTTGATGCTGCAATTAATTACAATACTGCCGGGAGTATGGCAGAGGCAATAGCAGAGGCTTGTCCTGATGGCGTAGATGTTTATTTCGACAATGTAGGCGGCGAAATATCTGATGGTGTGATGATGAATTTGAATCGTTTTGCACGAATCAGTGTTTGTGGTGCAATATCCATGTACAATGCCACCAGTGTGCCCATGGGACCAAGAGTGCAGCCATTTCTAATTAAGAACTCGGTGCTGATGCAAGGATTTATTATTTTCAATTATGTTGAAAGATGGGGCGAAGCGACTCCTCAATTGGCCAAATGGTTACAGGAAGGTAAATTAAAATCTACTGAAACAATTGTTGAAGGATTTGAGAATACTCCGCAGGCTTTTATCGATCTTTTCGAAGGAAAGAACAAGGGTAAAATGATAGTGGAAGTTTAATAGTAAGAAAGAATATTTACAAATAATAAACATTTAAAATTTAAAGATATGTCTATAACAGCAGGTACTTTGAAAATATTATTCGTGTTAACATCTCATTCTCAAATGGGAGATACAGGACACAAAACAGGATTTTGGGTAGAAGAATTCGCAAATCCATATTACACATTAGTTGATCAGGGAGTTGATGTTACTATCGCAACACCAAAAGGAGGAGTCGCACCGGTTGATCCTACTTCTGACTTGCCTCAAAATGCTACTGAGGATACAGAGCGTTTTAATAAGGATAAGGCAGTTCAGAAAAAGATTAATGAAACCATTGCTTTGGCAGATATCAATTTTGAAGATTACGATGCGGTATTCTATCCTGGCGGACATGGTCCTCTTTGGGATTTGGCGGAAGATGCAACTTCAGCGAAATTAATTGAGGATTTTAATGCGGCTAAGAAACCAATTGCTTTTGTTTGTCATGCACCTGCAGCCTTGCAGCACGTGAAAAATGCAAAAGGAGAATTCTTGGTGAAAGGCAAAAAAGTGACTGGATTTACCAATGAAGAAGAGGAGGCTGTTCAGTTGACCAATGTGGTACCTTTCTTAGTGGAGGATATGCTAAAAGAGAAGGGTGGAATTTACAGTAAAGGTGACAATTGGGCTGCTTATGCGGTTGAAGATGGTAATTTAATTACAGGTCAGAATCCTGCATCATCAGCACTTGTAGCTGAAATGTTATTGAAAATGCTTCAAAAGAAGTAATTTAAACTTAGTATTGAATAAGTAAAGAGCCATTGAGTGAATTCATTTCATTTGGTGGCTCTTTCTCTTTGAAATGAATTCTTCTCACTACCTTTGCAACGAAAATAGTAATATCAAACAATTTATAGCCATGGACCAAGATGATTTCGATGCCATCAAGAAAATCAAAAAAGAAAATAAGCAAGCCTACAATCCGTGGTCAAGAAAAGATGATGATGAGTTGATTAACCTGTTTTTTGATGGAGTGGCAGTTGGTGAAATGGCAATTAAACTAAAACGCACTAAAGGAGCGATTCGAGCAAGAATCCGAAAAATGGAGCTGATACATATTAAGAAAAAAGACTCTCCATCCGCTAAATAAGCAGGTTTCCGATACAGAATATTTGTTTTAGATGTATCTGATAGTTTGCAGGGGCTCAGTCTTGATAATCAGGTATTTTACTCTTTTTGCTGTTAATCCAAACTATTAGACTATCTTTGCGGATCAAAATTAAGAACATTTATGACATTTGATAAATTAGAGATTATAGAGCCCATTCTAAAAGCGATTGGGGCTAAAGGTTATACACATCCCACTCCAATTCAGGAGAAATCAATACCAATTTTACTTCGAAAAAGAGATTTATTAGGTTGTGCACAAACAGGAACTGGTAAGACAGCAGCGTTTGCAATTCCAATTTTGCAGCACATTTTTAATGATGCAACACCGGAAAAAGGTCGTCGCAGAATTAAAGCTCTTGTAGTAACTCCAACACGTGAGTTGGCTATTCAGATTAAGGATAATTTTTCAGAGTATGGAAAGTATACAGGAATTAAAAATACAGTAATTTTTGGAGGGGTAAAACAGGGCGCTCAAACCAAGGCTTTAAATGCTGGCGTTGATGTGTTGGTTGCGACTCCAGGTAGATTGCTGGACTTAATAGGGCAAGGCTATGTCTCATTAAGAGACGTTAAATATTTCGTTTTAGATGAAGCAGATCAGATGCTCGATATGGGATTTATCCACGACATTAGAAAAGTCATCGATATGTTGCCTAAACGAAGACAATCATTGTTCTTTTCTGCAACAATGCCACAAAGTATTGTAACTCTTGCAGGTAAAATTTTAGGTAATCCTGATAAAGTAACAATAAAACCAGAGCAGACTACAGCTGAGAAGGTTGGACAATCTCTTTACTATGTGAGCAAAAAAGCAAAACCAAAATTGCTTGCTTTTCTGTTGAAAACGGAAGATGTAGAATCTACATTGGTGTTTTCGAGAACAAAACACGGAGCTGATAAGGTTGTTAAAGGATTGATTAAAGTAGGTATTCAGGCGGAAGCAATTCATGGGAATAAATCTCAGAATGCAAGACAGCTTGCTTTAAGTAATTTTAAAGCTGGCTCAACGAAAGTGCTTGTTGCTACAGACATAGCGGCACGAGGAATTGATGTTTCAGAATTGTCATTGGTGGTAAATTACGATTTGCCAAATATTCCAGAAACTTACGTTCATCGTATCGGAAGAACTGGTCGTGCAAGTGCCAGTGGTAATGCCATTTCTTTTTGTGATACAGAAGAAAGACCATATTTGAAGGATATCCAGAAGTTAATTAAGCAAGATATTGACGTGGTTAAGGATCATCCATTTCTTCCGGGTGGAGTTGAGGATAATGCAGTTGAGGATGTAAAACCAGATAAAAGAAGGCAACAGCCTAGGTCATCTAAATCTTCAAATTCTTCAAGATCGTCTAATCCTTCAAGATCATCGAATTCTTCAAAGTCTTCAAGAACGCCAAATTCTTCGAATTCTTCGAAACCGTCATATTCGGGAAACAAAGAATGGAGACGTGGTAATACTGCTTCCAAGAAACGAACTGAGTAAGAAAGAGGAATAGAAGTAAATTCTAAAATATATATAAAGTCGAAAAGGATATTCTTTTTCGGCTTTTTTTATTCAGGGAATATTAAAATAATCAGTAATTATGATTGTTTATATACTTTGATAAATCAATTCTTATCTTTACCATTATGCGACTTTACTAATCCACACGATATAAAATGAGAAAAAGTTTCTACCTCCTGCTATCGCTGGCCATATTGATTCCTGCGATGTTTTCTTGTAAAGATAAAAAGAGTGTAAAACAGAAAGTTGATCCTGGTTTTGGGCAATATATTTCAGCTTTTACTTCCGGTGTTGTATCTGCAGAATCCGTAATTCAAATTCGTCTGGTAAATGATTACGATAAAAAAATTGAATCGGGTCAGGAGTTGGAAGAGGGAATTGTAAGCATTACACCTTCGATAAAAGGGAAAGTATATTGGAAAGATCCTCGGTGCTTCGAATTTCGCCCTGAAAGCCGAATGAAATCAGGTACACAATACCTGGTAAATGTAAAATTATCAGAATTGATGGAGGTGCCTTCTGAATTTGCGAATCTGAGATTTAATTTCCAAACCATAAAACAAAGCTTTGCTCTTACCGGAGAAGGATTGCAATCTTACGATAAAACAAATATGCTTTATCAGAAATACAAAGGATATATTACTACTGCCGATGTAATTTTTGATGATGAGATAGAATCCGTTTTGACAGCAAGCTTGAATTCGCAGAAAAAAAATATTGAATGGATGCATTCCGCTGATGGGAAACAACACCATTTTGTTGTTGATAGCTTGAAACGAGAAGAGGAGAAAGGTGAATTAAATTTAGAGTGGAATGGATCTTCAATTGGTGTGGATGAGAAAGGAGATAAAGAGGTGGAAATTCCGGCATTGAATGTTTTTAAGGTGATGAGCGCTAAGGTAATTCAGCAACCAGAACAATATTTGTCGATTCGTTTCTCCGATCCTTTGCAAAAGGATCAAGAATTGAATGGATTAATTCGTATTGAAGGGGTTTCTTCTTTGAAATTTATAGTGGAAGGGAATGAAGTCAGAGTTTATCCCAGTTATCGTTTATCTGGAACTAAAACGGTTCGTTTCGAAGAAGGAATTAAAAACGCAATGGAATACGCTTTGACGGAAAGCAAAAAAATGGAACTCACTTTTGAGGACATCAAACCAGCTGTTCGTTTAATAGGAAAGGGTGTTATTTCTCCTTCATCGCAAGGATTGATTTTACCCTTTGAAGCGGTTAGTTTAAAAGCTGTTGATTTACGGGTTGTCGAAATATTCGAGAACAATGTACATCAGTTTTTGCAGGATAATAGAATGGGCGAATCGGATAATATCAAAAGAGTAGCTCGGTTAATTTTGCAAAAAAAGATTGATTTAGGAACCAATCGTGCCGTTGATTTGAGGAAATGGAATGCCTATACTTTGGATATTTCAAATTATATTGATGTGAAGCCTGGATCGATTTACAGACTAGAATTGCGCTTTAGAAAAGAATATGCAATGTATGCATGTGGTTCAGAAGAGCAAGCTGAAGATCAATTAATTAATATGGATGATTTGGTTGCTGAACAGCAGTGGGAAAATGAAATGAATGAATGGGATAATCCAGGATGGTATCAGTCATACTATTATCCTTCCGGATATACTTGGAGAGAAGAAGATAATCCATGTCATGTATCATATTATTATAGTGGGCGTTTTGTGAGTCGAAATATATTTGCTTCCGACTTGGGAATTATTGCCAAAGGAGGAAATGATAATTCAATCACATTTGCTGTTTCCAATTTGATTACTGCAGAGCCTGAAGCTTCTGTTGAGCTGGAAGTGTATAACTACCAAAATCAATTAATGGCAAGAAGTAAAACGGATAAAGATGGCTTGACTAAGGTTCAATTGAATCGGAAACCATTTCTATTGGTTGCTAAAAAAGGAAATCAGCGTGCTTATCTGCGTTTGGATGATGGTTCGTCGCTTTCGCTAAGTAATTTTGATGTTGGCGGACAAGTCGTTCAAAAAGGAATAAAGGGGTATTTGTATGGTGAACGTGGTGTGTGGCGTCCAGGGGATAATCTATACCTGACTTTTGTATTGGAAGATTCGGAGAATCTATTGCCCGATAACCATCCCGTTGTTTTTGAATTGATTAATCCTCAAGGAAAAACGGTAACTCAAAAAGTGAGTACAGGAGGAGTAAAAGGCTTTTATTCTTTTGTTACACCAACCAACTCCGAAGCACCAACCGGTAATTGGTTAGCAAGAATAAAAGTGGGTGGTGCAACTTTTACTAAAACGATTAAAATTGAAACCGTTAAACCAAACAGACTGAAAATTAAACTCGATTTTGAATCAGAAGTTTTAAAGTCTTCTTTAGCGAATCAAAAAGCAAATTTGGAAGTGAAATGGCTTCACGGAGCTATTGCCCGCGATTTAAAATCAAACATTAGCTTGCGATTGACTCCTACTAAAACCTCATTTGATAAATATACGCGATATACTTTTGATGATCCTTCGAAAGAGTTTTATGCCGATGAACAAATTATTTTTGATGGAAAGGTAGATCAGGATGGAAAGGCAGTGGTTGATTTGAATTTGAAAGGAAATAAATCGGCTCCTGGAATGTTGAATGCCAATTTTATAACCCGCGTATTTGAAAAGGGTGGTGATTTTAGTATCGATATGCAAAGAGTAAAGTTTGCTCCTTATCAATCTTTTGTAGGTATTAAAATGCCGGAATCGGAGAGGGGTTGGTATTTAACGGATACAGATCATGAAGTGGAAATTGCTACGGTAAATTCCGATGGAGTACCTGTTGACCGAAAAGAACTGGAAGTAAAGGTGTATAAGATTGATTGGCGATGGTGGTGGGATGCCGGTGAGGAAAATTTGGCTTCCTATATTAGTCGTTCTTCAACAAGAATCGTATCTCATAAAAAGCTGAGCACAAAGCAAGGTAAAGCAACCTTTAAGCTCAATATAGAATACAACGACTGGAATGATTACGGACGTTATTTAATTCGGGTTACCGACCCTGTAAGTGGTCACTCAACTGGCGAAACAGCGTATTTTTCGAAATGGTATGGTCGCACACCTGAGGGGATGCCCGGCAATGCAAGCATGCTTTCTTTTACTTCTGATAAAGATAAATATCAGGTAGGCGAAAAGGCAACAGTAACAATCCCTTCTTCAAAATCAGGAAAGGCTTTGGTAAGTATCGAAACTGGAGCAAAGGTTTTGCAGGCTTTCTGGGTAGATACAAAATTGAAGGAATCAGAATTTTCCTTTGATATTACTCCGGAAATGGCTCCCAACGCATACGTGAGTGTGACTTTGATTCAGCCTCATGCACAAACAGAGAATGATTTGCCAATTCGGATGTATGGTGTTATTCCAATTTTGGTTGAAGATCCAAACACTCGCTTGAGTCCGGTAATTAAAATGCCTGATGTATTGGAACCTGAGAAAGAATTTGAGGTGACAGTATCGGAAAAAGATGGGAAAGCAATGACCTATACTTTGGCTGTGGTTGATGATGGCTTGCTTGATTTGACTCGTTTTAAAACACCAAATCCTTGGAATACTTTTTATGCAAGAGAAGCTCTTGGCGTGAAAACATGGGATATGTACGATTTTGTAATGGGTGCATTTGGCGCCAGATTGGAAAAAGCATTTGCAATTGGTGGTGATGAGGATGCGGGAAATAAGAAACAAGCCAAAGCCAATCGTTTTAAGCCTGTAGTGATGTTCTACGGTCCATATACATTGCATGCCGGTGATAGTAAATTGCACAAAATAACAATGCCTAATTACGTTGGATCTGTTCGTACTATGGTGGTTGCAGGAGATAATGGAGCTTATGGTTCTGCTGAAAAAACGAGTCCGGTTCGCAAGCCTTTAATGATATTGGCAACCTTACCAAGAGTGCTTGGTCCAGCTGAATCGGTAAAATTACCGGTCACTGTTTTTGCTATGGATCCTAAAATTAAGAATGTTAAGGTAAGAATTGAACCTAATGAATTTTTGATCAGCGAAAGTGGTCTTGAAAAGAGCCTTGTTTTTAAGGAAACAGGAGAGCAGGTAATTGATTTTGATCTGAAAGTAGCTTCCAAATTGGGAATTGCCAAAGTAAAAGTTTTTGCTGAAAGTGGAAATGTAAAAACGACTTACGAGATAGAATTGGATGTGCGGAATCCAAATCCTCGCGTTGTAAATGTAAACGACACCCTTTTAGAAGCAGGTGAAAGCTGGGCGGATTTATTGAATCTTCCTGGAATGAAAGGAACTAATAAAGGTATTTTGGAATTATCAAGCATTCCACCAATCGATTTTGGTCGTCGCTTAGAGTATCTTATCGGATATCCTCACGGATGTATTGAGCAGACAACTTCATCGGTTTTTCCTCAGTTGTTTTTGGGTAAAGTGGTGACTTTGGATGCGGATAAAAAGGTTCGGATCACTAAAAATGTTGAGGCTGGCTTAAATAGATTATTGAGTTTTCAAATGGCTAACGGCGGATTTAGCTACTGGCCGGGAGGAGATTATGGTAGCGATTGGGGAACTAGTTATGCTGGCCATTTTATGTTGAAGGCTGAGGAATTGGGATATACTTTACCTATTGGTTTGAAATCGGCATGGTTGCGATATCAAAAATCTGAAGCTAAAAGCTGGGAGAGCTCTTCTTATCGTAATGGTGTTTACTATTCTCGTCATGATTTGTTGCAGGCATATCGATTATTCACTCTTGCCGAAGCAGAGGTTCCTGATTTGGCCTCGATGAATAGAATGAGAGAACAAAACAAACTGTCTCCAGAAGCTAAATGGAGATTGGCTGCAGCTTATCGTTTAATTGGTCAAACTGAAGTTGCCGAGAAGCTGATTGAAAATTTGGGATTAGAAGTGGAAGCTTATCGTGAACATTCAGGCTCTTTTGGTTCTGATACCCGCGATAGGGCTATGATTCTGGAAACATTAAGTTTGCTTAATAAAAGAACAGAGGCTTTCCCATTGGTACAAAAATTATCAGCTGAATTATCAAGTAATTCATGGATGAGTACACAAACAACAGCCTTTTGTTTAATCGGAATGGCTGAGTTTGCGGGTCGCGGTGATTCGAAAGAATTAAATATTTCCTATTCCTTAAACGGTGGAGAAACAGAGGAATTGTCGAGCAATAACCCGATTATTCAAATTCCTTTGGATTTAAGTTCTGGCAAGCCTAAAGTAAAGGTAAATAACCTTTCTGATGGTGTTCTTTATGCGCGGGTAAGCATAAGTGGAATTCCGGAGACGGGAGATCAGACCTCAGCCGAAAAGAATCTGAAAATGAAGATTACTTACAAAGACATGCAGGGAAATTCAATTGATGTGAAGAGCTTGCAACAGGGAACTGATTTTAAAGTGGATGTTAGAATTGAAAATCCAGGTGTGATGGAGAATTATGAGCAAATGGCTTTAACCCAGATATTCCCATCGGGTTGGGAAATTGTAAATACTCGTTTCGGTGATGTTGATGATGTCGTAAAATCTGATGTGCCGACTTATCAGGATATCCGTGATGATCGTGTGTATACCTATTTCGATTTGGATCGAAACAAGAGCAAGACTTTCTCGATTACTATGAATGCTGCCTATGTTGGGAAATATTACCTGCCAACGGTAAACTGTGAAGCCATGTACGATGATCGTATCCATGCCCGCAAACCGGGGCGATGGGTTGAAGTTGTGAAATAGGATGAAATTAATAACCTGTCAGAGTCTGAAAGACCTGACAGCGTTATTGTGTGAAATACAGTAAATCCGAAAGGATATTTTCTTTTGTAAATGATCATACCGAAAATAAAATATTGCCAATCTAAAAAATGCCGCATAATCATGTTGGCATTTTTGTTGTGGGGAATCAGTTTCTGGTTTTCTCTGCCGTCTGAACTGTTTCAAGACCCAACATCTACAATTCTTTTTAGCCGGGAAGGAAAGTTGCTTGGTGCGCGAATTGCCACTGATGGTCAATGGCGATTTCCGGAATCGGAACTGGTACCCGAAAAATTTGAGAAGTCTCTTTTGGCTTTTGAGGATCAGTATTTTTATTATCACCCCGGAGTGAATCCGGTTTCGTTGGGAAGAGCTTTTCTTCTAAATATAAAGGCTGGTCATGTGGTGAGTGGAGGCAGTACGCTAAGCATGCAGTTGATTCGCATTTCCAGAAAAGGAAAGAGTAGAAACTATTATCAGAAATTGATTGAGCTAATAAAATCGATTCGCTTAGAGTTGGGATATTCTAAAAAAGAGATTCTTGCTTTGTATGCTTCTCATGCTCCTTTTGGTGGGAATGTTGTTGGATTGGAAGCAGCTTCCTGGCGTTTTTTCGGAAGGAATGCAGGTGATTTATCATGGGCCGAAGCAGCCACTTTAGCTGTATTGCCGAATGCTCCCGCATTAATTTATCCGGGAAGAAACAGTAAAAAGCTTCGTGATAAACGCAATCGCCTTTTAGATCGATTAGTGGAACGAGAGATTATCGATTCTACGACTTGTGAATTGGCAAAATTGGAAGTCCTTCCATCTAAAATTCATGCTTTGCCGATGTTGGCTCCTCATTTATTGGATCAGGCAAATATTGAGTTTACTGGAGAACGAATTACGAGCTCGCTAAATGATCGACTTCAATTGCAGGTTAATGGGCTTGTTCGAAAATACCAGCGAAATTTTGAGGCCAATGAGATTCATAATATGGCCGTTTTGGTTTTAGATGTGGAAACGGGTCAGAGCCTTGCATATGTTGGGAATACAGCTAAATTTGATGAGGAAAATAATGGGAATCAGGTTGATGTTATTCGTGCAGCGCGAAGCACAGGCAGCGTTTTAAAACCATTTTTGTTTGCCAGCATGTTGAAAAGTGGTGAAATTCTTCCCAACACACTTGTTCCTGATATTCCAACGCAGATAGCAGGCTATTCACCAAAGAATTTTAATCTTCGTTACGATGGTGCAGTTCCTGCCCATAAGGCTCTGTCGCGCTCTTTAAATGTGCCAGCGGTTCGCATGTTGCGCGATTACGGAGTTGAGCCTTTTCACCATATGCTTAAAAAATTGGGACTCACTACACTCAATCGACCATCAGGACATTATGGTTTGTCATTAATATTAGGTGGCGCTGAAGGTACATTGTGGGATTTATGTGGGATGTATTCAGGTTTAGCGAGAACTTTGAAGCATTACAATCAATATAATAAAACCTATTTTCCGAATGATATTCGGGAACCTGCTTATCGACTTCAGGATTCTGTGGAAAAAGGGAAGGCAGAATCTCAATCAAGATTAAGTGCAGCTTCCATTTATCAAACATTCGAAGCTTTATTGGAAGTGAACAGACCAAATGGCGAAAGTGGGTGGAAATCTTTTTCTTCATCACGAAAAGTGGCTTGGAAAACAGGGACCAGCTTTGGTTTTCGCGATGCCTGGGCTATTGGAACTACACCAAAATACGTAGTAGGCGTATGGGTAGGAAATGCGGATGGAGTTGGCCGACCAGGGTTAACAGGCGTAAGTGCTGCAGCACCGGTTATGTTTGATGTCTTCAATTTGTTGCCATCGGGTTCTTGGTTTGATATTCCTTTCGAGGAAATGGAAGAGATTCCTGTTTGCAGGCAAAGTGGTTATAGAGCTGGACGATGGTGTGAGATTGTTGATACGATGTTGGTTTGTAAAACTGGTTTAGCGACCAAGTCCTGTCCTTATCATAGGCTCGTGCATTTAGATGCCAGTAAGCGGTATCAGGTGAATTCTGAATGCGAGAAAGTGAGTAACATGCAACATGTAAATTGGTTTGTGTTACCACCCGCAATGGAATGGTATTATAAAAAAAGGAATGCCTTGTATCGTCCCTTACCACCCTTTCGGGATGATTGTTCCGGGGTTCAAAATCACAAAGTAATGGAGCTAATTTATCCGAAAGGCAACGATCAGATTTTTGTTCCCGTAGATTTGGATGGAATTCGCGGGAAAGTTGTTTTCGAAATGGCTCATCATGATCCCGAAGCAGAAGTTTTCTGGCATCTCGATGGCGATTTTATAGGGACAACGGTTCTTCTGCATCAGAAGGAATTAAGTCCCGATGAAGGAGAACACCTGCTTAGCTTGGTTGACAATCATGGCAATACATTGTATAAAAAGTTTACTATTGTAGGGAAAAAGGAGAATGAAATTGATTACTACTAAAAGGAATGAAATCGTCATCAATTCAGGATGTTGAATAGTATATTGCTCTTTTTTAAGCGTTAAATTTTAAGTAAATTGCAAACCGAAATTTACTTAACACAAATTATTAATGCTTCTTCTGATATTTTATTTATTTCTTGCACTTGTTGTATCCTTTCTTTGTTCGGTAATGGAATCCGTTTTGTTATCAACGCCTCTTTCATTTTTAAATGTTCTAAAAAAAAATGGAGATAAAAGAGCGATCTCATTTTTAAAACTCAAACACAATATCGATCGACCTTTGTCGGCAATCTTATCTTTAAACACAGTTGCTCATACAATTGGAGCGGCTGGTGTTGGCGCACAGGCTACAAAATTATTTGGCGAGCTTTATTTTGGATTGGTATCCGCAGTTTTAACCTTGCTAATTCTCATTTTTTCAGAAATAATACCGAAAACCATAGGAGCAAGATATTGGCGAAGTCTAGCCATGAATTCAGGACTTATAATGAATGCAATGGTGTTTATAACTTACCCTTTGGTTATTTTAACGGGTTATATTACGAAATTATTTTCTCCAAAAGATAAAACGATGTCGGTTAGCAGAGAAGAGTTATCGGCAATGGCACATATTGGAACAAAGGAAGGTGCCTTGGAGGAAAATGAGAACAAGATAATTCAGAATTTAATTCGCCTTAAAACGGTTAGTGTCAATGAGATTATGACCCCAAGAGTTGTGGTTTGTGTTGCCAATGAGGAAATGAGTCTTAACGAATTTCTTCATCAAAAGGAGTTTCTATACTATTCAAGAATTCCTGTTTTCTCTCAAAGGAACGATAACATTACGGGATATGTGTTCAGACAATCTGTTTTTGAATATCTGGCCGAAGGCAAAAGTAGTTTGAAATTGAAGGATATCAAGAGGACGATAGTTGTAGTCCCAAAGTTTCAAACTCTGCTTAAAGCGTGGGAAAATTTATTGGATAAAAAGGAGCAAATAGCTTTGGTTGTAGATGAATATGGAGGAATGGATGGTATTGTGAGTATGGAAGATATTATAGAAACACTTTTAGGATTTGAAATAGTTGACGAGCGGGATAAAATTGTTGATATGCAACAATTCGCAAGAGAGAGGTGGAATGAGCGAAAAGCGAAGTATAATATTTTCGATGAGTCGGAAGATTCGTAAAATCCTTTCATACGATGTAACAAAAATAAAAATGTATTTGTCTATATTGTTGATGATATTATTTTTACTGTTTGTCCTATAACTTGTATGAAAAACCAATACAAATACTACTGATGTCAAAACTTAAATTTGAATATAAAATTCTCATCGCATATTTGTTAGTGGGTGGGATGTGGATTTCATTTTCAGACCTATTGGTGCAGAATATAGTTTCTGACCCTAATTATCTTACTCAGGTGCAAACCTATAAAGGTTGGTTCTATGTTTTGGTGACTGGGATTTTGTTTTACCTTTTACTAAAGAAGCATTTGATTAAAATTCGAAATGCAGAAAAGAAAGCAAGAGAGAGTGATCACTTGAAAACTGCTTTTTTACAGAATATATCGCATGAAATAAGAACACCTATGAATGGAATTGTAGGTTTTGCAGGTCTTTTAAAAGAAAATGATCTTACCCAAGATGAAAAGGATATGTATCTTGATATCATTACTAAAAGTTCGGATCAATTACTTAACGTAGTTAATGATGTGTTAGATGTTTCGTTAATAGATTCGGGAAATGTGATCATTAATAAGACTCAATTTAATCTTAATGAATTCATGAATCAGATTTATTCTGTTCATGGCACAATTCTAAGTAAAGATATTTCTCTTCAATTAAATAATACCCTTTCTGGTTTAGATTATATTGTTTTCACAGATAAAATTAAGCTGGGACAAATTTTTGATAATTTAATTAGTAACGCAATAAAATATACTCCAAAAGGATTGATTGAGTTTGGCTGTGAGATGAAGGAAGATCAATTGCTCTTTTTTGTAAAGGATTCAGGAATTGGAATTGCTCCGAAATATCATGAGAAAATTTTTGATCGTTTTCACAGAGCTGAAGTGGAGACGACTAAAACCATTGGCGGTGCAGGCTTAGGTTTGGCAATATGCAAAGGTAATGTTGAATTATTAGGGGGTGAAATTTGGGTGGAATCTAATCTTGGGGATGGATCTAAATTCTATTTTACAATGCCCGGCGAATTTGTGATATCGGAAATTAAAGAAGAGCAAAAAGAAAAATTTAAGACTGCTTTAAAGCCTGGTTGTTTGCTTGTTGCAGAAGATGAAGAATTGAATTTTAGTTATATATCAAGAATTCTGAAAGATGCGGGTATTGACTTTTTAAGAGCTGAAAATGGACAGGAAGCCGTGGATATTTGTAGAAATAACGCAAATGTGAAAATGGTTTTGATGGATGTTAAAATGCCAATACTGAATGGTTACGAGGCTGTTAGAATGATTCGGGAATCTCAGAATGACATTCCTATTATTGCTCAGACAGCTTTTGCAATTGGAAATGAAAAAAAGAAGGCTTTGGATGTTGGGTGTAATGATTACATCGCAAAACCTTTTAAGAGGGGTGAACTGCTGGACAAGATTAGACAAAATCTAAGGTGATTACTGACCTCTTTTCTATCTATAAATCCAATTGTATTCCGATTAAAAAGCGAGGCATAAATTTCGGTTGGTCGACAGCTTTGTCAGCATCTTTATATCTAAACTTGGTATCTGTCTCGTTATCAGTTCTTGCATTTACATTATCATTATCTGGATAGTAGGATGTATCATGTCCTTGTAGTTTTGCAGATAGATAATAATCTAATCCTCCAATAATTAGTAATTGAAGTCCGTCAGAAATTTTATAATGGCTTTCAAAACCACCACCAAGTCCAAATTGTGAACTTGTAACATCAAAATCTTCATTACCTCCAATGTATTTAAAATTACTTCGGAATTTTGAATATCGAGGGCCAATG
This sequence comes from Labilibaculum antarcticum, assembly GCF_002356295.1. Classification (NCBI taxonomy): domain Bacteria; kingdom Pseudomonadati; phylum Bacteroidota; class Bacteroidia; order Marinilabiliales; family Marinifilaceae; genus Labilibaculum; species Labilibaculum antarcticum. The sequence continues at coordinate 3,691,382 of NZ_AP018042.1, forward strand.
AACCAGTAGGAAGATGAATTCCCCATTAATGTCATCGGTTTTAGAAAATCAATTCGTAAATCTAAACTGCGTCCTTTTTCCTCAGGTACTCCATTGGTTGCATTGTTTATGAATATTCTACGAGCATCGGCCGAATTGCCTGGATTTAACCAGGTATAGCCAACTCCAAGGCGAATATCGAAGGGCAAGTCTGTTGATAGTTCATGAAGAACAAGATTTGCACCTAGGTTAACTCCTCTGTTTAGTCCTGCAGTAAATTGAAAATCAGTTTTTTGTTTGAATTTTGATTGTTCTTGAGCTTTTGTTTGCAATGCATTTGTAAATAGTAATGTGAGTAGCAAAGCCCATGAGTATTTTCTGAAATTTTTTTGTTGCATAGTTAATTATTGGATAAGTTATTTTCGATTATAACGTCCATCCTTTTTTTATATTGCATGAAAAAATCACACAAAAGTGTGTTGTTCTGATAAATAGCTCATGTATAGCGATAAAGAGATCTGATAATCTGCTAAAAAATTTTAAACAGGAAATAATAAAAAGTTCTATTTTGATTGGTGTGATAGATAGTCCGGATTAGTTTATTTTTGATTTAATAGGATTTTACAGTTCAAAATGTAACTTTAAGTCAACTTAATCAAGCTATTTATGAACTATCAAAAGATATTTACAGAAGTATTGAAAAAGATGGATGGATATAAGGATTCAGGGAGTCCTGCATCCTATATTCCCGAACTTCGAGATGTAGATCCAAGTAAATTTGGAGTTCATTTGATCACAAATAAGAATAAAAATTACAGTATTGGTGATTCTGAAGAAAAGTTCTCCATTCAAAGTATTTCAAAAGTGCTGTCGTTGGTGATGGCGTATAAATTAATAGATGAGGATTTGTGGAAAAGAGTGGGAGTTGAACCATCTGGCACTCCTTTTAATTCATTGATTCAGTTGGAGTATGATCAGGGGATTCCTCGTAATCCTTTTATTAATGCTGGGGCATTAGTGATCTGCGATGTTTTAGTGGAGCACCTGGAAAATCCAAAAGAAGAATTTCTGAATTTTGTAAGAAGTTTATCCGGTAATTCGAAGCTTGAATATTGTTCTCGCATTGCCGAATCTGAAAAGGCGACAAGTTTTAGAAATGCTTCATTGATTAATTTGATGAAGGATTTAGGGAATATCCGTAATGACATAGATACCGTTTTAGACTTTTATTTCAATTTGTGTTCCATTGAGATGACTTGTAATGAGTTGACCCGAACATTTTTGTTTTTAGCTTCAAATGGTAAAGATCTAATTACAAACGAAAGGTTTTTAAGTTCAAGTAAATCGAAAAGAGTAAATGCTGTGATGCAATTATGCGGTTTTTATGATGAGGCTGGTGAATTTTCTTTTAAAGTAGGATTACCCGGGAAAAGTGGTGTAGGTGGGGGAATTGTAGCCATTCTTCCAAATCATTACTGCATTGCTGTGTGGAGTCCCAGATTAAATAAGAAAGGAAATTCGAGTAAGGGAATGAAATTTTTAGAACTGTTTACCAGTGAAACTGAATTGTCTATTTTTTAGTCATGTTGAAAACTCAAGCCAAATTAAAACCGGTAGTATCAGTCAAGTGGCTTTCTCAGCATTTGCATGATCCTAATTTGATTATTCTTGATGCAAGTCTTATGGATAATAAGGCCGGGTTGAAATCAGAACACGAAGGTTTTCAAATTGTAAACGCACGCTTTTTCGATTTAAAAAATACCTTTTGTGATCCTGATCATCGAATCTCAAATATGATTCCCAGTGCTGAGAGGTTCACAACGGAGTGCAGGAAGTTAGGCATTAATAAAAACAGCAAAATAGTTGTCTACGATAATTTTGGAACTTATTCGAGTCCTAGGGTTTGGTGGCTGTTTAAAGTAATGGGACATGAAAATATTGCCGTTTTGAATGGCGGTTTACCTGCTTGGATTAATGAATTTTGTGAGGTTGAAATAAAGGAGTCCGCAGAAGTAGAATTGGGCGATTTTCAGGCCAGTTTTAATTCGAAACGGGTCTTGAATGCAGAACAAATTCTTGAAAATATTAATACTGAACATCGTCTTGTGATTGATGTTCGTACCGAAGATCGGTTTTTTGGCAGAGTTCCAGAGCCACGAGAAAATTTAAGAGGTGGTCATGTTCCAAATTCAATTAATCTTCCTTTTAATAGAGTGTTGGCTAATGGTATGTTTCTGTCAGATAAGGAATTGTCTGTACTTTTTAAATCTTTACCCCTAAATAATAAGTCCTTGGTTTTTTGTTGTGGATCGGGCGTAAGTGCCTGTATTGGTCTTTTGGCTTGCGAATTGGTTCTGGAAAATGAAAAATACCTTTATGATGGTTCGTGGGCGGAATGGGGACAGTTGGAAAACTATCCGATTGAATAATTATTTTCTTGATATTTATGATTTGCACAGAAGAATCATTTGGCTATCTTTAGAATCATTCATAAACCCACACCACTGTGAAAAGATTAGTTTTTAGTGGAACCGAAATACCTATTACATGAATCAACTACTAACTATTAAATGTGCTGAGGATATTTTACCCAAATATCGAAACACACCAATCGGTTTACTTCTTGAATTCCATAATTTACACCGACCTTTTGCTATTTATTCTGAAGCCCAACTTTTGGTAGGTATGTGCATGGATAATAGAAAGCATCTTCACATTCCTGAAAATTTCTCCTATATAATTCGATCGGGAGGTGCTAACCTAAGATATAGTGAGTTTAAAGTATCCTATGCTATTTCTGTGGGTAAAATTAAGCACATTGCATTGATTGGTCACGATAATTGCGGGATGGTGAATCTGCATTCCAGAAAGCAAGAGTTTATTAGAGGATTGGTTGAATCTGCTGGCTGGACTGCTGAAAGAGCAGAGGAACATTTTACCAATTTTGCTCCAATGTTTGAAATTGGAAATGCAATTGAATTTGTAGTGAGTGAAGCCAAAAGATTGCGGGTGAAATATCCGAAAATTACAGTTGCCCCTCTGTTTTATCATGTTGAAACCAACCGTTTGTCAATCGTTGAAGAATAAAAAATTAGGCGATTATAAACTTATCCTTTTATCAAGAAAAGTAAGATTATAGCAGATATTTGATTAATTCCTGTAATTTTGTATTTCAATTGGATGGAAGTAGATAAAAAATGGAATTAAAACGACTAAATAAGGCGATTGCGGAAACAGGCTATTGTTCACGAAGAGAGGCAGATAAGCTAATTGAGAGTGGCAGGGTTAAGGTGAATGGAACAACTGCTGATTTGGGAATTAAGGTTTCCAGTGAGGATACAATCAAGGTCAAGGGACAAATCATTTCTAAGAAAGTCGGAAATATTTATTTGGTATTTAACAAACCAATTGGTATCACCTGTACCACAGATACTCATATTCAAGGAAATATTATTAATTTCCTTAATTATCCGGAACGAATTTTTCCCATTGGGAGATTAGATAAACCGAGTGAAGGTCTTATTTTTATGACCAATGATGGGGATATTGTAAATAAAATACTTCGTTCTCGTAACAATCACGAAAAAGAATATCTTGTTCGGGTGAACAAACGAATTACTTCTGATTTTATTAAAAAAATGGGCAATGGTGTTCCTATTTTAGATACTGTGACTAAGAAATGTAAAGTTTGGAGAGTGGATGATTTTACATTTAAAATAATTCTGACCCAAGGTTTGAATAGACAAATTCGCAGAATGTGCGAATATTTGGATTACGATGTGAAAGGTCTGAAGAGACTTCGGGTTATGAATATCTCCTTAGGTAATTTAAAAGTTGGAAAGTATCGATCTTTCACTAAAACAGAATTAGAAACCTTGCTTAATTTGTGCGAGGATTCTGCTAAAACTTTCGACGAAATTTAAAATAGTACGATTCTTATATTTTTAATCAAGCTTTCTTTTAACACCTAGTTGAAAGTCGTTTTATTTTATAATTTCATTTTTCTTTACTATTTGGTGCAAGAGCTACTAAATCAGGTAATATCCTGCCTGATTTTTTTATATTTGTAGGGAACCAGATCGAATTGCAACTATGAAACCTGCCAATTTAATTCTTCTTTTATTTTTACTTTTTCAGACGACTCTTATTTCCGCAATCGAAAATCCGTTTGGGATTTTTGTCATCAATCACGATCGAAGTGAGTATCAGGCAATGAGCCAGAATTGGGCGGTCGCATTTGATGACCTGGGGAGAGCTTATTTTGGTAACAGTGGTGGTGTTCTTGAATACAATGGGAAAAATTGGGTTTTACATCAGCACAAATCTAAATCAGCAATTCGCGCATTACTATTTGATGAGGAGAGCCACAGGTTATATTCTGGTTGCTATGAAGATTTTGGATATTGGAAGAGGGATAGTGTGGGCGTACTTAATTATTATTCATTAGCCGAAAATCTAAAAGATTATAGTTTTTCCAGTGAGAGAATATGGTCTATTGTTAAGAGCGGAAAAGAAATTCTATTCCAGTCATTCCCAACACTTTTTATATATAATACAGAAACAGAAGAAGTAAAGCCTTTAGCACCGAAAGGTGAACTGATGTTTTTAGGAAAGGTAAATGATACAGTCTATTCAAGAGTAAGGGGTCGTGGGATTTGTAGAATTGAAGCAGGCGAGATTAAAGTTGTTGATAATTCCAATTTTGCGAAAGAAGCAACCATCCGATTTTATTTACCTAATGAGCGAGGTATTATTGTTGGGGATGGTAAATCTGGTCTCCATATTTTAAAGAATGGAAAAACCGAGAAATGGAAGTGTGAAGCCAATGAGGTACTATCTTCAAAAGATGTAAATTCTGCCGTTACCATTGGTGATAATGCTTACGCAATAGGAACTTTGTTGGGAGGTTTATACATTATTAGTCATGATGGGAAAATCCTTAGTCACATTGACCGACAGTCTAAATTAGAAAACAATACTGTCTTAGGGATGGCTCTTGATCATTCGGGAGACTTGTGGCTGGGAATGGATAATGGATTGTCCTATGTCGATTTAAATTCGACCATTGAGTATAAAATTGATATGGATAATGCTCCATCAGCAATTTATTCTGTAATAAAACACAATGGATATATTTATGTTGGAACAAATAGTGGTGTTCTTTGTTCAAAATTTGATAAGGATTATGCAGATCTTGATTTTAGAGAATTATCCCTTTTAGAGGGGATTTCCGGACATATTTGGAAATTAGAAATTTTAAGAGGAGAGCTCTTGTGTGGCAGTAATAATGGGATCTTTAGATTAGATCAAGGAAACATTTATCCATTGTCAACAGCAACAGGAGGTACAGATTTTGAAATTATTGAAAAAAACGGGCAGGAATGGTTAATAGAGTCTACCTACTTCAAGATTCGAATGTTTAAAAGAGAAAATGACCAATGGGTTTTTTCTCATTTTGTTGATGGTTTTGAGGGATCGTGTCGCTTTATCGAGGTTGATCATGCAGGTTATATTTGGATTAGTCATGAAATTAAAGGCTTGAATCGTTTGAAGCTATCTGATGATTTTAGAAAGGTAGTATCCAATAAGTATTTTGGTTTGGAATCGGGCTTACCTACTGAATACCAGCTGAATGTTTTCACAGTTAATAATCGGGTGGTGGTAACAACAGGAGAGGAGATTTACACTTATGATGATCTTACGGATCGCATGGTATCTTTTGATAAGTTGAATAACAATCTGGGTCGTTTTAAAAAGGCTGTTAATATTGTAATTGCTGATCAAAACCATTTTTGGGCTATTGCCGATAATGAAGCTGTTTACATGAGTAATGTATCCGATTCGATGAGTTTTGTAAGAGCTTTCACCTTGGATAAGCAATTTTCATTTCCAGATAAGTATCAGAATATTTCTATTAATAAAGATGCAAGTGTTATTTGTTTGGAAAATGGCTTTGCTATTCTTCCCAATGAATCAAATGATGAGTATCAACATCAGCCATTGGTCATCACTAAAGTTGTTAATGCAAAAAAGGGAGTCGATAGTAAGGGGATTTTACTGCCTTTGAAAAGTGAGAATATTTTGGAATTAAAACAGCGGGATAACTCTCTTGAATTTACGATTAACTCGGTTAATTATGGCCCTAATGACGTGACCTATCAATACCGTATTGTGAATCTTTATGACGATTGGATTGAAGGTGAAACACAAAATGTAAATGCAATAAATGATATTCCACACGGAAAATATGTATATCAGGCTAGAGCCGTATTCTCAGACGGTAACAGATCAAATGTGGTAGAATATCCTTTCGTGATATTACCTCCTTGGTTTGCTTCAAAAACAGGCGTGGTTGTTATCATTTTATCTCTGGTAGTTTGTGTTGGGTTATTAATTGTGTTTAATAAGCGCATTTTGGAGAAACAGACCTATATCATCGAGAAAAAGCATACCGACCAACACAAGAAAAATCAAACGACAATAGAGCAGCTTCAGAATGATGTTTTGCAGAAAGAATTGGAGAATTTGCAAGGGAAATTGTCTGTTTCGGCTAATGCTCTTGTCGAAAAGGACAGATCTATTAATACGATTAAACGTGAATTGGAAATCATGTTCCAAAAATTAGAAGGACGTTTCCCTAATCGCGATTACGATAAGATTTTGAAGGTAATAAATGGGCAATTGACTCAGAAAAAGGACATGCTCGATTTTGAGCGACATTTTGCTGCATCTCAAAGTGGTTTTTACGATGAGTTGAGGCAGAATTACCCGAATTTAACACCAGCGGATCTACGATTGTGTTCTCTCTTGAAAATGAATATGAATTCGAAAGAAATTTCTCTTCTTTTGGGAATTACTGTTCGAAGTGTGGAAGTGAGCAGATATAGATTACGGAAGAAAATGGGCTTGGAGGCTGAAGAAAACCTTACAAAAGTGATTATGAAATATTAGCCATATATGGCATTTTCAGATATGAAAAATGAGAGTCGGAACTCTCATTTTTTTTGTCAATTTTTATTTGGAGGCTTCCATATATTTTTGATCCAATTTGTCAGAATCTTTATATTTTATTCTGATGTCAGATAACTTTATCTTTAATTCATCAACAATTTCGGCATAAGCAGGATCATTGTAAACATTATTTATTTCGTTGGGATCATTTTTGCGGTCATACAATTCCCATTCATCCACATCGTAATAAAAATGGATTAGTTTATATTCTTTTGATACGATTGCATAGTGTCTTTTTACCATGTGAATAGAAGGATATGCGTAATAATGATAGTATACTTCTTCTCTAAATCCTTCGTTTTGTCCTTTAAATAGCGGCACTAAACTTTCTCCCTGCATATCTTCTGGTGCACTTAATCCGGCTGCATCTAAAATAGTTTGGGCAAAGTCAAGATTTTGAACCATTTCATCGTTGGTAATTCCTGGTTTGATAACGTTTGGCCATTTTATCAATAAAGGGGTTTTAAAAGATTCATTGTAGGCAAAACGCTTGTCGAACCAACCATGTTCACCCAGAAAAAATCCCTGATCTGAAGTATAAACAACAATCGTATTGTCCGAAAGTTTTTGATTTCCCAAACAATCTAAAACACGACCAACACCTTCGTCAACGGCAGCAATACATCCTAAATAATCCTGCATATAACGCTGATATCTCCAATGCATCAAATCCTCTCTGCTCATGTTTGGATATTCTTTTTTGAATTTTTCATTGATTGGTTTGTAATTTTTATCCCAAGACTCACGTTCCTCTGGAGTCATTCGGTTGTATTCCTTTTCAAAGGCAGAAATGTCCCATTTCATATATTCTTTCAAACCTAATTCCTTCATCACCTCCGGATAGATCTTGGAATCACCGGACCAGTTCATGTGATCAGCCAAATTCATTTCGGCAGTCTTAGCAGCAGTACCACGAGTTTCAAAATTATCGAAAAGGGTTGCTGGTTCTTTAAATGTTTTTGATGTGTATTCGGCTTGATGTCTGGGGGCAGTGAACCATTCTCTGTGAGGTGCTTTATTAAAAAGCATCAACAGAAATGGTTTATTCGGATCGCGTTCTTCCTTCAGCCAATCAATAGTCATGTCTGTAATAATATCCGTTGTATAGCCTTTAATATTGATTTTCCCTTCATTTTTTGTAAAGAAATCAGGCGCATAATAACTTCCCTGATCATCGAGAATTCGGAACTGATCAAATCCCTTAGGATTGTTACCAAAGTGAAGTTTTCCAAACATTGCGGTTTGATAACCAGCTTTCTGCATTAACTGAGGGAAGGTAACCTGAGTTGTGTCGAATGGAAATCGATTATCTACTTTTCCATTAATATGACAATGCTTTCCCGTTAAAAGAACCGCTCGGGAAGGTGCACAAAGTGAATTGGTAACGCAGGCATTGGTAAATCGCATTCCCTGTTGCGCAATGCGATCGATATTCGGCGTATTGGTTAACGTGTTGTTGTAAGCGCTAATGGCTTGGTAAGCATGATCATCGGACATGATGAAAAGGATATTGGGCCTTTGTATTTCTTTTTTAGCTGTTTGATTGCAAGATGCCAAAAGAGGCAGTGTAAACAGGCAAATTAAAGTTTGTAAATTCATTGGGCTAGTATTAAATTATTTTACGGATTTTTATTCCGCTAAGTATTGTTTTTCCTTTTACTGGGATAAAGTTAAGCTTGATATCACCCTGATTTTCAACTTCTAGTTTCTTACTAACTGCTGTTCGATCACCATACTCATTAAATATATTGCAATTTTTTAAGAAGGTAATATCATTGACAGTAACATCAAAAATACGATCTGGAGATTGAATTTCCGTTTCTGTGTTTGCATTTAGTTCATAGATGAGAGTTTTCCGTTTTTTTGCAGTTATCGGTTCTGTAAATAGCAAGGTGATTTCATATTTGCCAGGATCAACATCAAATTGATAGGCAACGATTCCTTCACGATGACTTTGATATACAGGATCTTCATCGGTTCTGTATATGTTTAAGGCTGTTCCAACTGCAGGCAAACCTTTTTGTATGATAGCCGTTCCACCTACATAACCCCAGCTACCTTCCTGGTATTCCTTTTCAGGAAGGTAATTTTCACCCGTAATTCGTGATGTGAAATGTCTGTTTGAGCCGAGGGATACATTGAAATTGATGTACTTGTTTTTTAAAGAAAGAGGAACAACTTGAAATTCAATAAAAATGATGTCGGACGTGCCTCCACTTCTAGCTTCAAGCTTATTTGAACCAGTAACAAATGGAATCGTGAAAATGGCAGAATTGTGATCGTTTGTTTTCTTAGTCTCGATCAATTTATCGTTTACATACAAACTGATGCTATCGAGATTTGAAAATATTTCAAGCTCCTGACTGCAGGTATTTGAATTAAGTTCATCTTCAATGCCGCTTCTGTTTTTCCAGTTTCTGGAAGCGATACGCACTATAGGTTTGCTGTTTAGCATCGATTCGTAATAGTAGTATGCATTTTTTGGCGTACGATTGTAGCTAACCAATCCCTTGCTGTTCATTTTTGGATCGGTATCCTGTCTGGAATCTGAAGCAAAATCTGCAAAATTCCACACAGCGCCTCCAATTACATCGTTACGTTTTAGAATGCTCTCCATAAAGTACTTGTGAACCTTAACCTGGTATTCACAACTAAAATCCCAACGAGTAGGCGAGAAGGAATGAAGCCTTTGATCGGCACCGGCGCCATATTCTGTAATCATCAATCCTTTGCTAGGGAATTTTTCGTGCATTTCACTGATGAAATCATTCAATCTTCCATCAAAGATTTCCGGACCATACCATGCATGATATAAATTCCAGGCAATAATATCAGGAGTATTTCCAGTTCCTGCGTCTAAATGTCTTTCCGGTAATTGACTGTTGACAATCATCGTTAATCGATATGGATCTTCTTCCTTCAATGTAGAATTGATGACAGCTGCCAATTCTCCCATTTTTTGCAGGTAAGGATCCTTCGAATTGTATTTTCCAGGAAATCGTAACAAGCACTCATTCATCATCGCCCAAATAACCACACTCGGATGATTGTAATTTTGTCGAACCATTTCTCTTTGTCGCAGTATGGCATTTTCTCTGTAAATTTCTGATTCTACATTGTTCTTGTTGTTCATCGGGACTTCAATGCAAGAGAGAATTCCTAAACGATCACATTCCTCCAAAATTACATGATCTTGAGGGTAATGAGCTATGCGTAAAAAGTTGCATCCCATTTGTTTGATCAACTTCATGTCCTTAATATGCATGGCATCAGGCAGTGCGTTGGCAAAACCTTCATAGTCTTGATGTCGGTTGACTCCAATTAATTTAAGGTGTTTTCCATTTAGGAAAAATCCATTTTTTGGATCCATCGTAAACCATCTTAAGCCAAGTGTTTCAGTTCTCTGATCAAGGAGTTCGTTTTTGGCGTTGTATAAATTGATTTCAACATGATACAAATAAGGCGAATCTGGACTCCATAGTTCAGGATTTTTAAATTCAGGGAATACAATATCGATGGTCTTTGAGTCTTGTTCTTTGAGAATGTATTTCTTAATTCAGTAACAATTCGATTCTCTCTGTTTTTTATTTTGGCTTCGAAGTAAACTTTATTGTCGTTTTTTCCTCTGTTGACAAGCTTGGTTTGCAAATTTACTTTTGCCGAAGTTTCGTCCAGCTCCTGTGCTTTTAAGAAGACTCCTGATGAAGACAAATTATCCATATCGATATGGATCTTGTTGCCAATGAGTAAGCTTACATCTCGATAAATTCCTCCAAAGATGGTAAAGTCTCCGCCAAGGGGAGTATAGTTTTCATTCAACTCGTTGTTTACTTTTACTTTTATTTCGTTGATGCCTTCCTTGGTGAATTTTGAGATATTAAAACGAAATGCGGTGTAACCACCTTTGTGCGAACCAACAAATTCATTATTGATGTATAAATCTGCGAAAGCATTCACTCCATCGAATTGCAGGTAGAGTTCTTTAGGCAGCAATTCTTTGTCTATTGTGATGTTCTTTTTGTACCATCCTGTTCCTCTGTAGTAGGGTAAGTCTGAATAGCTGTCTTCACTGTTCCAAGTATGAGGGAGGTCAATTGTTTTCCATTCACTATTCTCAAGAGAAAACTGCCAATTGTTATTAATGCTTTGCTTTTGAGTAGAAAAACAAACTTTGGAAATGCACAAGATCAATATCAGTACTAACTGTTTTTTCATTTGATAGATTTTAAAATAGTAAAATGGTGGCACAATTTTAAAATTGCACCACCATAACTGATTTCACTAACTATTACTGATACACTAATGCTTAAATTTAAATGAACGTTCGTTCGATTCGTCGGATGAATTATCACTTACCCAAAGTTTAAAATCACCATCCTCGGCAAGGAAATCCATGTTAATATCGAAGAATTTTAAATCATCTTCAGAAATTGTAAATTGTATTTCTTTACTTTTTCCTGGCTCTAATCCTACTTTTTCAAATCCTTTTAATTCTTTCACAGGACGGGTTACGCTTCCGTATAAATCCTGAACATACAATTGCACGACTTCTTCCCCGTAAACGTCTCCAGTATTGCTTATTGTTGCATTTACTGTTAATTGCTCTCCTGACTTAAGAGTATTCGTATTTAATTTCACATCCTTTATCGAAAATGTGGTATAACTTAAACCATATCCAAAAGGATAAAGGGGTGAGTTTTCAACATCGATATAGGTGGATTTATAATCTGCATCAGGATCATTCTTAGGGATTGGACGACCTGTGTTTTTAGCATTGTAATAAATTGGAACCTGACCAATGTTGCGTGGAAAAGATAAGGTTAGCTTTCCGGATGGATTGTAATCACCTGAGATTACGTCGGCAAGAGCATTTCCTGCTGTTGTTCCCAAATACCAGGCTTCCATTATCGCATCCATATTCTTATTTTCCCATGATAAATCCAAAGGACGTCCGTTCATAAGTACTAAACCTGTTGGTTTATTTAGTTTTTTAAGCTCTTTTAGAAAATCCTGCTGAACGCTAGGTAGTTGAATATTTGTTCTACTTGCCGCTTCGCCTGACCAATTAAAATCTTCTCCCATGGCAACAAGAACGATATCAGCTTTACGCGCAACATTTAGTGCCGATTTAAATCCTGATTTATCGTTTCCATCTAAACCACAGGCTTGAGCATAGGTAAATTTAACTTTAGAATCTTTGTATTTTTCTTGTAAACCGTTGAACAAAGAAACACTTTGGTTTCTATCTCCTCGGCCTGCCCATTCACCATTTAAGCTGGTCTGGTTTTTAATCATGGGTCCAATTAAAGCGATGGTTTTTCTTGAATATTTATCAATCGGGAATATGTTTTCGTTTTTCAATAAAACAACTGATCTTTTCGCAATATTTCTTGCTGATGCCAGAAATGCTGGTTTCATTCGAGTTGATTCCTGTCTGGCTTCATCCATATATCGATACGGATCTTCGAAAAGACCAAGTAAGAATTTCATTTCCAAAATTCGACGCACCGCGATATCTATGCTTTCCACACTTACTTTTCCAGCTTCAACCTGAGATTTTAAGTTCTCTAAGTATACACCACCTGTCATATCCATGTCAATCCCGGCGTTTACGGCCAGTTCTGCAGCTTGAGCTTCATCTTTTGCAATACCATGTTCTACCAACTCGTTAATTGCAGTATAGTCAGTAACTACGAAACCTCTAAAGTCCCATCGGTCTCTAAGAATATCTTTGTATAAATATTTGCTGGCAGAACATGGAACACCACCAATTTCGTTAAAAGCTGTCATGAAGGTTGCAACTCCAGCATCTTTGGCAGCCTCGAAAGGAGGAAGATAGATTTCATTTAGAGTGCGTTCCGAAATTTCAGCTGTATTATAGTCACGACCAGCTTCTGCCGCTCCGTATGCCGCAAAATGCTTCGCACAGGCCAAAACCGTGTTGGTCGATTTTAAATCTCTCCAACCTTCACCCTGAAAACCTTTAACTCTTGCTATGGCAACCAGTTTTCCAAGGTAAACATCTTCTCCGGCACCTTCCATTACGCGTCCCCAGCGTGCATCTCTGGCAATGTCAACCATTGGAGCAAAGGTCCAGGAAACACCTTCGGCAGCGGCTTCTGTTGCAGCTATTCGGGCACTTTCTTTCATTAAATTAAGATCCCAGGAACATGATTCTGCAAGCGACATCGGAAATATGGTTCTAAAGCCGTGGATTACATCGTATCCAAAAAGCACAGGAATTTTTAGTCTTGATTCCGACAAAGCAGCTTCCTGAAGTGTTCTTACTTTTTCGACAGTTGCTTCGTTAAACATACTTCCAACCAAACCTTTTTTAAGATATGGCATTACTTCCTTTTGCATTGCTGGTCCTGTTATATCTCCTCTTCCTGAAAACTGAGTCATTTGTCCAATTTTCTCCTCTAATGTCATTAATGAGAGAACAGAATCAACTTTTCGTTCGATTTTAACATCGCCACTGTAACTTTTGTATTTTGATTTGGATGTATTGCATGAAAACATTGCAATGGATACCAATATGATGAATAATGTAAGCTTAGTTTTCATTTTCGTAATCATTTTCATAGTAATCTGTAATTAACTGTAATCGCTTTTTTTGTTTGGATGCTTTCTTGTGATCAATTACTTTCTCTTGCTAAAGAGCCATTTTAATAAATTAGGTTCTGAAAATGCCTGATCCCAACTATTGTGATTGGCCTTTGGATAAAGTGTGTATTTTGATTCTGTCTTGTGTTTTTTTTGCTCATCGTAGACCAATTGAGAATACTTACAAGGCACAACATCATCTTTGGCCCCATGAAAAAACCAAATTGGAACATGAGAATATTTTGTGACTAATTCCGGGTTGTGTCCACCGCAAATAACAGCTGCAGCGGTATACTTATCCGGCCAACGGTATAAAAACTCGAGCGTTCCTATTCCTCCCATTGATAAGCCCATGATGTAAATTCTCTTCTGGTCAATATTCTCTTCTGCTACTATTTTATTTACTAACTGATCGACCATATAGGCTGGTTTTGCTGGCCCTGATTCTGTAGGGAATTTAAAAATCCAGTCTCCTTCTGCTGATTTTTCTTTTAATCGATGTGTCCACTTACTATCAGGGGGACACTGAGGAAAAATAACAATAGCAGGATACTTCCTTCGGTTTTTTTTATCTAAAAAAAGCTTTGCTCCATGAGTCAACTGCTTTTGGTTGTCAATCCCTCTTTCACCGGAACCATGAAGAAACAATACCAATGGATATGTCTTTCCTTTTTTCATGTTTTCCGGATAAAGGATGCGATATTTTAAGCTATCCTGCCCAAGAATAAAATTGTCCTTCTGATACGAGTTCAAGTCTTGGGCGTAAGTGTGACCTAGACTCAAAAAAAGGATCAATCCGAGATATATAGTTTTCATTTTTTTATTTTGCCTTACGGATTCTTATTATTTTAAAAGTGTTTTTTTGATTGCTGATTTACTGTTCAATGATGAAATCCAGCTTATTTAAACCTTCTTTAACTTCCGGACAATTCATGAACAAATCCCAAAGTAAACCAGTTCTGTAATTCTCAATCATGCAAACAATAGGACCCTGATCGATGGCTAAATAACTTCTCGGATACCAATTGTGTTCAACACTAAAAGCATCGTATGGACCATATTTACCAAAGGTTTTATCACCTAATTCAAAGTAAATATTCTTAGCAACCTTCATGCATTCTTCTGGTGCATAAGGAAAAGAGGATAGAGCAGCAGTGGGAGAGATGATTCCAAAATCCTGGTCAGGAGAATGTGCGGTATATCCCAAATAGAGATCACTTGCTATCAAATCATTTCGATCTCTTCCTCCACCATCTTCCCAAGCACGATACCCTTTTATGGAGTAGCTGGCTGTTAATCCCCATAGATTTTCGCCATATCCTTCAAATTTTTTTGGGTTTTGAATGCAATAAGCACGGTTGATCATGGTGTGAGCTACATTGATATCCCAATAGTTGGCATATTTATCTGAACTGATGCTCGGATTAAAACCTAAGTAGGAATAGTGTGCCCAAAACAAAGGACCACCAGCAGAATGATTTCCATTGTGTTTTAGATCTAATGTGTATCCGTATTTTGAACTAGGCTGAACAATGTTTCCATCTCGGGCCCAACCTTTGTGATATGAATCGGCTTTTATTGAATGGCTGGGAGAGGAGGCACCTGTGATATAGGTTATCAAGCACTCGTTGTAGCCTTCCAAAGGAAAATTCATTTGCCAGGCATAATCTGGTGACCAATGCCAATAAAGTACATTGCTATCGCCTTTCTCGTACCAATTAAATTCTATGTCATGCCAAAGGTTTTTAACTCTTTCGCTCAATTGTTTTTCTCTTTCTGATCCGGTTTTAAAGTATTCCTGAACACAGATTAATCCTTGTGCAAGAAAAGAGGTTTCAACCAAATCGCCGCCGTTATCTTTTTGTCCAAAGGGAACAACTTTCCCTGTTTTCCCATCCATCCAATGTGGCCAGGCACCGTGAAAGCGATCTGCTTCTTCCAAAAAGCCGGCAATCTTTTCAAATCGTTGTATGCCTTCATCTCTGGATATGAATCCTCTGTCGATTCCAACAAGTATGGCCATAAGCCCAAAACCCGAACCTCCTGTTGTTACAACATGCTGATCGTTTTGCGGATATATACCCGATAATTGAATTCGCTCTGGAGCAAGACCCGAATTGGGTTCTGCACCATCCCAGAAATATTGAAAAGTATAATATTGAATAGTATCTAATAGCATCCCATCGGATAGCCCTTGATATATTCTTGGACCATCGTTAGTGGTGTCATTTTCAGGAATATTTACCTCTTTATCTTTACCACATGATGAAAGAAGCATGAAAAGAGATAGTAAAATTGTATAGTTCATTGTTCGTGTTCTTATTTTGCTTCAATAACCTGAGATGTTTTCGAAATACCATTTTCATTAAATGCTTCAATTGTAATGTAGTAGGTTTTGTCGGAGTCAAGTGATTTCAGCAAATGTTCATTTTTACCATAAATCATCCATGAATTATATAACTTATCAGGAGCTATTCCCCATATGATGTTATATCCTTGACAGTCTTCCTCTTGTTTCCAACTGATTTTTGCATCGCGGCGATCTTTTAAGCGTTCAACGCTAAAATTCTTTACTGTTGATGGTGCTTTGCCTGAAGCATTTCCAAATATTCGAATATCAGAAATTGCAAGCGATGGAGTAGGAACCTCAATATTGGTATATTTTATAAATCTTGCCTTATAGGCTTGATCCAGTTCAACGTAATCGTTGGGAGTGTCTTTAAAGCTTTTGGACTTGTCAATCAGTGATTTCCAATTTGCACCATCAGTAGAGTATTCAATTAGATATCGATGTTTCAAATTTTCATATCTGCCATACATATCCGACTTGTAATCGTGAAAATTGATCTGGATTGCTCTTATATCCATTGGTTTTTCCAGATCGATGGTAAACCATTCTCCGCCTGTGTTTGTTTCTGACAACCAGAATGTTTTCACATTTTCATCCGTTAGGTTTTTGATTCCTTCGGGAGATGAACTTTTAACTGGTTTATTGTATGATAGAAGCATCCATCCACGAAATTCACCGGTTTTTTCTTTTGAATTTGGGGCATAATGCGGATAATCTCCAAATCGGGTATTGCTGTACATGAGTCCGTCTTCATCAAAGAAAATAGGATGCATACAAAGTCTGCGTTCCCAGATTTCGGTGACAGAAAGTGCCATCGATCCGAAATGCCAGTAAGCACCGGAAGTTGTTTTTACGATGCTTCCATGCCCGGCTCCGTTCATGAATCCACCAGGCTTGTAAACAACCGGATTATGAGCTTGGTAAGTATAAGGGCCCATTGGGCTTTTAGCAGTATAAACACCATCGGCATAAACATTAAACTCTGTTCCCGGTGCCGCATACATCATGTAGTAAGTTGCGTTGTGCTTTGTTAGCCAGGCACCTTCCATATATCCTTTAAGAATGGTATCGGAATGATTTTCTCCAAATCGTTCCCATCCGTGTATTTCTTGATTAAGGCTGAATAATTCAGTTGTGTTTTTTTCTGCAATAAATCTTTTATTTTTGTCTAACTTTTTGGCTCTAATGGGAAATTTATTGGAAGATCCCCAAAAGATATAAGCCTGATCATCATCATCAATAAACAGATCAGGGTCTTGAAGATTATTTAGAATGGCAGGGACAATTTTCCAATCTCCTTTTTTAGGATTATCTGTATATAACACACTCATAGAACCGGAAGGATCTCCAGTCATGTAAAGAACAGAATCTTTATAGTTGTGTGCGGCAGGTGCATTACATCCTTGAAAATACCACTTCTCTGGCTGAATAAAATCCCAGTTTTGCAAATCTGTTGAATGCCAGTAACCTAATGATCGGGTTACAAACATGTAATATTCACCACGAAATTCGACCACAGCAGGATCTGCTCCAGAGCGATAGGAAAGGTCGTTCTTGGAATTGTATATCATGTAGGTGTAGTCAATATTCAGCGGATTACAATAAGTTTCTGCTGTACGCTGAGCAAAAGTTGAAACACTTACAAAAGTTAAAAGGATGGTTAATAGTCTGAGCATTGGTTTTCGATTCTTTTTGATAAAAATGTATTCCGGAGGTTTCAGGTTTTGAGAAACCTCCGGAATTAATAATTCTATACTAAGAGATTACTTCTCTGCATCATATATTGTTTGAATTTCTTCCTGCGAAAGAGCCGTATTAAAAATACGTAATTCATCAAGGAAGCTTGAATCTGACAAGTGATTCCAGTAACTGAAAGTTTCACCTCCTGCACCAATCGTCATTGTGGAACATCCTGTCCAGTCAATACCTGCAGAAAGATCTGAGGATAACATTTCAACACCGTTAAAATATATCTTGCTTTTAGTTAGAGAAACCGTAACAGCGATTTGCACCCACTCGCCAGCGGTAACATCAATAACACCTCCATCATTCCATACATCAGCTGTTTCGATACCCACATTTAATTTTATTCTTTGTGATGTTGCATCTCCTTCACGGAACAATCTAAATCCCTGATTACGATCAGTTTCGTCATCTCCAACAACAAGAATACCAGCTCGGTCTGCACTTGGGTTTACTTTATACCAAAATACAGTACTAAACTCTTCTCCAAAAAGCCCTTCTGTAGGAAAAGTCAAGTAAGAATCAGTAGCTCCAGCAAAAGCATCTCCTCCAAGTACGCTTTCGCCTGCAAAACCTGTTGTACCTACTACCGTGGCTTCATTGTAGCTAATTAAATCGGTATTGTCTCCATCGAAAGGCATATAGAATGTTTCACCATATTTTGGCTCATATGGATTGGTAACATTAATCATATCTTGAATCTCGTCTGCAGTTAGTGCTTTATTGAATAAACGTAATTCATCCATCGCACTATTATCTGAAAGGTGATTCCAATAGCTAAAAGTTTCGCCTCCGGCACCAATAGTCATTGTTTCGCAACCTGTCCAATCAATACCAGTGGCCAAATCAGAAGATCGCATTTCAATGCCATTGAAGAAAATTGTACACTTTGTTTGTGAAATTGTCATGGCAATGTGTACCCATTCTCCGGCGGCTACGTCAATAACGTCACCATCATTCCAAACGTCGGTTGTGCCAATACCCACGTTAAGCTTAATTCTTTGCTCGGCACCATTTCCTTCTCTGAGTAATCTAAATCCCTGATTACGATTTTCAGGGAGATCATTTCCAATAACCAAAATACCTGCTCGATCCGGCGATGGATTCACCTTATACCAAAATGCAGCAGTAAATTCAGGTGTAAGTAATGAAGCAATTGGATAGGTTAGATAAGAATCTGTTGTTCCTGAATAAGAATCAATTCCAATAATGCCTTCCCCTGCAAAACCAGGAGATCCAACTTTCGTTGCTTGTACAATGTTTACCAATTCATAATAATCTCCATCAAATGGCATATAGAATAATTCTCCGTCAAATAAAGCTGTGTAAGGAGGTTCTTTTGAGAAATTTACCGACGATGTGGTACTTTTACCTTCCAAATCAGCAGCGATCACGGTCATAATGTGATCTCCAGTATTTACGTTGTCATAGGTGAATGCTTTAAGAGCAATTCGATAATCAGTAAATGTTGTAAAACTGGCTATCTCAGTTCCATCCATTAAAACAGATATGCTTCCAATTTCAATATCATCGGTAACCTCAATATCAATGTCAATTGAAGTGACTAAATCGAGAACCTTGATTATTGTTCCTTCAGTAGGGTAGTTTATTTTGACCATCGGAGCTGTTTCATCCACTCCTGGTTTCACCGCTGTAATCGGATCAATTCCATCGTCACATGCCGTGGCAAATACGAGGGCAATCATTGCGATAAGTATATTTTTAAATAATTTCATTTTCTTCATTTTTAATGATCAAAAATTATTAATTTTTACCTTTTAATACAGGAAGTAAATCAACTTGATTTTGAGGATATGGTAAATAAATTAAATCAGCGTTAAAGGTTCTTCCTTCGTAGCTTAACTCGTTGTATTTTTCAAGACGAACCATATCAAAAAAGCGTGTTCCCCATTCCATCGCTAACTCAGCAAATTTCTCATCCATAACCTGTGCATTTGAAACTCCTGAAATTGCTGCTAAATCCGCTCTTTCTCTAACTAAATTTACTGCAGCATCTGCAGATATTGATGAGCTTGATGCTCCTTGAGTTATGGCTTCGGCATGCATTAACAAGATTTCGGCATAACGAATACAGGTGAAATTTTTGTTTGTCCCATACACAGTACGGCCTGGTGTAAGTTGATCTGATGGTAAATAATGCTTGCCACTGGCAAAAAGTGCACGGGCATAATCATTAATAACATCTCCGGATCGGGTTGTATTTGAAACCCATGCAGGCAGAGTTGCATAATTCGGATCTTTTTGAATTTCAGCAATACCTCTATCTGTAAATAATACACTGGTTTCCAAACGAACAGTTTCTTCTCTGTCGAGCATGAATTTGATGTACTTTAAACTAGGTTCCCAAAATCCCCAACCACTTCCGGCTCCTTCAACTGATGGAGTCCAACCTTGAGGACCAAAGAATTCGAACAGGTAACTTTTGCTATCTCCTGCGCCTTGTCCGAAATCTGAATATTGCATTTCCAGTAAATTCTCATTGTTTAGTTTGCCAGGAATCTTAAATAATTCATAAAAATCAGCTTCTAAATTGAATTTACCTGAACTAATGATTTGCGAAGTGGCATCGGCAACAGCCTGATAGTTTTTCAACTCTAAATTTGCAAGAGCTTTAATCGCAAGTGCAGTGTATTTAGTAACACCGCCGCGAATATCAGTTCTTTCGTTTGGATTCATATCAGGTAAAAGAGGAATTGCTTCGTCCATTTGATCAGAGATATGTTGCATTACATCATTTTTTGGTACTATACTTGCAACAAGCAATTCGGTAGGATCAGCACTGGTTGGAATTAGAATATTTCCCCATGTGCGGGATATATTAAAAAGAGTCCATCCCCGTATTGTTTTTGCTTCTGCAATGTATTGGTCTCCCAAGCTTTGGTTTCCTGTTTCATCAGCATACAATTGAATTTGCTCCATTGCACTATGAGATGTAATTACATCGCGGTATTCACCTTCCCAAGCGGAATTGTACATCCAGAAATCTTTGTTGTAATTGAACAAGTCAGTCTCTGCAAAATCTTGTTGATCTCCTAAACCTCCTGCATTCACATCATCTCCCCGAACAGACATTAATGGGTTTGATTCCCAGCCTTTATTGTTAAATTCAGCGTAAAGGCCGATTAAAGGTGAAATCATATTTTCAGCAATAGAATAATTAGTGCTGTCTGCAATTGCAATATTCTCGGCTGGTTCGTCTAATTTGTCATCGCAGGCTGTAGCAAACAGAATTGCAAGCGCAGCCAGGGTGATATTTGTAGAATATTTAAATAGTTTCATGTTGAAATGTTTTTTTGAATTAAAAATTAACATTTAAGCCAAGTGTGTATACTGCTGGAATAGGATAAGTTTGTGTATCGATTCCATTTTCTACTTCAGGATTAAATCCGTTGTAGCTAAAGACAGTTAAAGGACGATCTGCTGTGAATGAAATTCTAGATTCAGGAACTTTCACACCAAACATTACCTTTTGTCTTATATTGTAAGCAATTTGAATGTTTTGAATTCTGAAGTAGGATCCATCCTCGACAAAATAATCACTCATTTTTTGGTTCCAGCCTTTTCTTAATCCTGCAGAGGAAGGATATTTATTTGAAGTTCCCTCACCATGCCAACGATTTTTTGCAAGATCAGCATCCATGTTTCCATCATTTGTCCAGATTAATTCACCGCGTTTACGATTAAGAATTTTGTTTCCGGTCTGTCCTAAAATATTCATTGTGAAATCCCAGTTCTTGTATGTTATGCCAAGATTTACACCGTACATGAATTTTGGAAAATAAGAGCCTAAAACAACCCTATCGTCGTCATCAATTACTCCATCATCATTTTGGTCTTTGTATTTAAAATCTCCAGGAGCTAACCCATTTTCTACAGCAACAGGATCAGCGGCTATTTCAGCCTCGTTTTGATAAACACCCGCTACTTCACGTCCAAAAAATGCCAATAATGGTTCACCTACAATTGAACGCTGACGAAATTCTGCTTGTCCACCGTCTATATAAGGCTGACCAAATAAATCTCTTACTTCGTTTTTAAGAGTAGAAACGTTTGCTCCGATTGAGTATTTTAAATCTTTTGTAATATTATCATTCCAATTTAAAGCCAGCTCGAATCCCGAGTTTCTGATTTCTCCAACATTTTTTCTTACTGTGCCTCCTACAAGAGGATTTGTAACATTAATAACTGCATTTTTTGTGTCGCGGATATAATAATCAGCATCTACAGATAGTCTATTAGCAAGAAGAGTTGTCGTAACACCAAAGTTTGTTTCTTCGGTAACCTCCCATTTAAGAGAGGAGTATGTACTTGATGTTGTTGTTCCAGAAACTAAAGCATCATCAATCGCAGTTGTTACAACAGTAGTTGAATTAGCACCATCGCTGGCTGCGATTTTATTATTTCCCAGTTTTCCCCAACTTGCGCGAAATTTTAAAAAGTCAACAAACTCTACATCCGTCATGAAGTTTTCTTCTGAAATAACCCAACCAGCACCAATAGTTGGGAAATAGCCCCATTTCTCCTGGTACTTTGAGCTGCCATCCGCTCTCATAGTTCCATATAGTAAATATTTTCTATTGAAGTTATAAGACATTCTTCCAAAATAAGACATGCCATGCTGTTTATTGCCGCCATCATTAACACTTTCAGTTGGTTTACTGTCTGATTGACTGATGTACCAGTTTTCTTCTAGTCCTGATGGGAAATTTAAACCGGTTGCGCTAAGATAATTCCATGTCTCATCTCTGTAAGATGATCCAGCCATAAGTGTAAGATTATGATTTCCAAAGCTGTCAGTATAGGTTAATATGTTATCCCAGGTTTGGTTCGTTGTGGTTTGAGAGGTTTTTTGAACAGAGTCATCCGTACGTTTAAAATTAGTACTTACAAAATACGCAAGATCAACAAATCGTTCTTCTTGTGAAGTGAAATTTTGACTGTAAGTTGTTTTGAAACTTAATTTTTTTGGTATTAGGTCCAGTTTAGCATAGAAATTTGCAAGTACTTTTTTTGTTCTAATACGATTTTCACTTAAATCCATTGTTGGAAAAGGATTTTTGCCTCCTCGATATCCTAAATCTTCAGCGCTCGCATATCTGGTTGGGCTTGCCGCTGTATTGAGTTCATCGTACACAGGCATTATTGGTACCGCAAAATAAGCAACATTCCAAGCGGCTGATTCAGGTGCATATTTGGTCGCATTGCTCAAAATCACATTACCACCGATTGTGAACCATTCATTTGCCTGATAGTCAATTTTTGAACGAAGATTAAAACGTTCGTACTCATTCTTCATATTCAAAACACCTTCTTGGGTAAAAAAACTTGTTCCAATAGAGTAGGTTGTATTCTCGTTACCTCCGGATACACTTAAACTATGATTTTGAATAGCAGCAGTACGCATAATTTCGTCATACCAATCTGTATTTACGTTTGGTACATTTGGGTTTACACGACTACGACCATATCGTTGCATCGCATTTAAAATATATTGTTCGTCTGCAGCAGAGCCTGACTCCATAGCCATTGTAGTGTATTGTTCGGCGTTTGCCATTTTTAGCACATTCTGTGCGACTTGGTAACCGTAATAGCCATTGTAGTTGATTTGGGCTTTTTGATTTCGTTTACCGGATTTCGTTTCGATCAACACAACTCCATTTGCAGCCCGAACTCCATAAATTGCTGCGGCTGAGGCATCTTTAAGTACTGAGGTTGATTCAACATCAGCCGTGTTTAAAAAATCGATATTGTCGTAGAATACTCCATCGACAACAAACAAAGGACCTTCATTGCCATGCCCAGGATAGGAACCAATACCGCGAAGACGTATGGTTGGTGATTCACCTGGAGCCCCGGAACTAATAACTTGAAGTCCGGCTACTTTCCCTTGTAACGATTGCATAACATTGCCGGAAGGTGTTTTCATTAACTCTTCAGCTTTTACTGTGGTAATCGATGATGTAAGATCCTTTACAGTTTGTGTTCCATATCCAACAACGATTACCTCATCTAAGCCTGTTGTGGAATCGATAAGAGTTACATTGATGTTGTTACGATTGTTTACAGGAATTTCCTGTGTTTCCATACCAATAAAACTGTAAACGAGTGTAGCATCGCTTAAAGTTGCAATGGTGTAGTTTCCGTCAATATCTGTTACGGTTCCTGAAGTGGTTCCTTTAACAAATACAGTAACACCAATTAATGGTATTCCGGATTGGTCTGTAACTATACCTGTGATATTCGTATTGCTTTGTGCAAATACAGACATAGAAAACAGCAAAAGAATTAGGTTAGATAATAGTAATCTCATGCTCTTTTATATTTGATTATTAATAACACCTTAAAGGTCGGCCTATATAGGTGTTTATTCCAAATCCATCGTAGCTATTAAACCTCAACAAGAATAATATGTGGTACTACATTACCACAACACCAAGTTGTTAATGCCCAGTATATGAGCGAGTGTAGATGTGTTAATGTATGTGAAATGTTTTTATTGAATAGTGCATTTACATAGTGGTTTTATATTTAAGTAGTGAGTATGTTGGGGTGATGATTTGCATATTAATGCAATACCATTAAGCATAATTGAGTTATGGAGAGTATGAAAAGCATTATTTCATGCAATCGATTTCAGTTTCGTAGCCTCATTAATAAGATAGTGAAAAATTTTGACTGAGCAGAAGTGAATAAACTTAAGGTGATAGCTTCTTTATTTAGTCTGTGTTTTAATAAAAATTAAACATTCAGGCAATTTACTCATATCCTGTTTGTTATGTGTTTTTTTGACGAGGGGAGCCAAGTGATTCATTAAAAACCAAACATTAATCATTAAATTTACGTAATTAAAGTAAAAAAACAAAGCTTTCGTCAAAAGGCAGATGCCTGGAGATTTGGAGTAGACGGTTTTAATGAAAGGGTGAATATGAAAAGATTTCTACAGCTTATTTGTGTTACGATAGTTATAGTATTTAGTTATTCTTCAGGAACAGCACAAATACTGCGACCTGCTAATGATACAACTATCTGTGTTGGCGAATCTGTTATTCTGGAGGCGAAAACAGGTTCTTATATGTACAATTGGAGTACCGGTCAACTTTCACCGACAATTAGTGTCTCTCCTGTTGCTACAACGACTTACGATCTTCGTGTTTTTATTCCGGATACAGGAACAGAGTTAATTACGAATGGAGATTTTGAATTGGGGAATTTTGGTTTTTATAGCGAGTATGTGTATTGTCCGGATCCTGTTCTTTCTACAGATGATCATTCAAATAATGAATCTTTATGGATGGAGGGACGATATGCTGTTGATAGCAATCCTCAGGCATATCATGCTAATTTCTCTCCTTGCAATGGACAAACAGGAAATAGTCCTGATAAAATGCTAATTGTTAATGGAGCACCCGAAGAAGATGTTGTTGTTTGGAGTCAGACTATTACCGTAAATCCAAATCAATACTATGCCTTTTCAACTTGGGCGGCAAATGTTCATCCAACCAATCCAGCCAGACTGGAATTTATGATTGATGGAGTTCTAATGGGTGATTATATTGAACCTGGTGTTAATTTGACTTGTAATTGGGAAGAGTTTTATTCCTTATGGTATTCTGGCACAAAAACTTCTATTGAAATTTCTATTGTAAATAAAAATTTAATTCGAAGTGGTAACGATTATGCTTTGGACGGTATTTCGTTTAATCCTTTGGTTGAAGTGCCGGATAGTAGAACCGTTACAGTTATTCAGCCGGCAATTATTGACGCAGGTTCCGATTTAACTGTCTGTGGAAATGAAACAGCAAGTTTAGGGGCAACGGTGTCTAATCAAACAGGTTTTTTGTGGTCAACTTCCGGTGATGGTACGTTTTCTAATCCTTCGGATATTAATTCAACTTATACTCCTGGAAACAATGATACTTCTAATGGAAGTGTAGTTCTTATCGCAACGGCTAATTCGAATTCTCCGTGTGGAGTTGTTACGGATTTTATGACTCTTACTTTAAATCCTGTTCCTTTTATCGGTTTTGCAGATAACCAGGCCTCTTGTGGTGGAGAAAATGTTATTTTGGATGCAGAAAATCCAGGTTCCTCTTATTCTTGGAATACTGGAGAAACTTCTCAAACTATTGAGGTTTCGACGAGTGGAACTTATTCTGTTGAGGTTACCAATTCATTTCATTGTGTTGAAACGGATACTGTTTTTGTTGGTTTTTATCCAGATCTAATAATTGATTTAGGTCGCGATCGAAGAGTTTGTTCGGGAAACGCGGTGGTATTAAATGCAGGTATTTCAGGTGCAACTTATTTATGGAGTACTGGAGAAACAACGCAAGAGATTATTGTATATGATGATGGTAATTACTCTCTTACTGTTACAAGTTCAGATGGATGTATTGCAACAGATGATGTAAATGTGACTTTAGTTCCACCTCCGGTTGTTAATTTAGGACCTGATCAGGTATTAAATACAGGAGATGTAATTCGATTGGATGCTGGAAGTCATTTCTTCTATATTTGGGACGATGGGTCGAGAAATAGATACTTGGATGTTGATAAGCCTGGTTTGTATGCTGTTCGTGTTTTTGATATGAATGGCTGTTCAGCTATGGATATGATTAATATAACCAGTGCGACTGGTTTTATTCCTGACGTAACTTTAAATGATACAATTATTTGTAGAGATGAATCTGTTGAGCTTTATGCAGGAAATGATTTTCTATTTAATTGGGATGTAGATGGTTTATCTTCCAGAGTTGTAGTTTCACCAGATTCAACAACAACATACAATTTGCGTGTTTTCTATATTGATGAAACTTTGGAGCTGGTGAAAAATGGTAATTTTACTTTGGGAAATATAGAAATCAAAAGTGATTACAATTATTGTTCAAATGCTAGTAGTTGCAAATTTACATTAAGTAAATATACTGTAAGTGATAATACTGAATTTTTCGGTAATGATAAAAGTGATTGTAATGGTGTGACCGGTAATTCTCCGGATAGAATGATGGTGATTGAAGGAGGAAATTTAAATAGTACGGTTTGGGAGCAAGATATTGATGTCGATACAGATAGTTATTATGTCTTTGCTCTGAATATTACAAATCTTAAAAATGATAGTCATGACGATTTTGAACTTGTAATAAATGGAGTTGTTATTGAAAGTTTTAGTACGAATACTCCATGCAACTGGAACAAGTATCAGAGATTAGTTTATTCAGATGCTTCAAGTACATTAAATGTTCAAATCAATAATACTAGTACAACTGGTGTTGATAATGCTTTTGCTTTGGATGGTATTAGTATGTTTAAATTATCTGAGATTCCATTGGATGTAACGGTTGAAGTAATTCAACATGTAACGGCTGATGCAGGTTCAGATCTTGCTATTTGCGAGGCTGGGAAGGCTTCTCTAAATGGTAGTGTTACCAATGCATCATCTTTTGTATGGAGAAGTTTTGGTGATGGTTCTTTTGATGATTCAAACCTATTGAATGCAACATATACTCCTGGTAGTTTGGATGTTTCGAATGGATTTGTAGAGCTGGAATTAAGTGCTCAACCTATTCTTCCTTGTGTCGATCCTGCTAAAGATACCGTTCGTGTCGATATTAGTAGTAATCTGAATGTTGATTTGGGTTCGGATCAGGCGATTTGTGAAGGAAATACAGTTAGCTTAGATGCAGGTCATCCTGGTTCTGCTTATTTATGGAGTACAGGTGAGACTACTCAGACTATTATTATATCCTCTTCGGGTAATTATTCTGTTGATATAACGGATGTAAATGGATGTTTGGGGAGTGATAATATGAATCTAATGGTTTATCCAAATCCGATTGTTGATTTGGGTTTAGATCAGGAGGCTTGTTCGGGAAATACTATAATGCTTGAGGCTGGTCTTCCTGGTTCAACTTATTTATGGAGTACAGGTGAAACATTGCAAGCAATATTGGTATCTACATCTGGCAACTATTCTGTAATTTTAACTGATATTAATGGCTGTTCAGCTACCGATGATGCGAATGCGACTATTCATACAAATCCTACAGTCAATTTGGGAGCTGATCAGGAAACTTGTGCAGGAAGTACGATTACTTTCGATGCTGAAAATGCAGGTTCTACCTATTTATGGAATACAGGTGAAACCACACAGACAATAAGCGTTTCTACCTCGGGAAATTATTCAGTAACAATAACTGACACCAATGGTTGTTCTGCAACGGATGATGTGGATGCTACTATTCATGCAAATCCAACAGTTGATTTAGGAATTGATCAGGAAACTTGTTCAGGTGGTACAATTACATTTGATGCAGGAAATATCGGTTCTACCTATTTATGGAATACCGGAGAAACCACACAGACAATTGCAGTTTCTGTTTCAGGTAACTATTCGGTTGATATAACTGATGCTAATGGTTGTTCTGCAACCGATGATGTGGATGCAACGATTTATGCAAATCCAGTTGTTGATTTAGGAAATGATCAGGAAACTTGTGCAGGAAACAGCATCACATTTGATGCAGGAAATATCGGGTCAACTTATTTATGGAGTACAGGTGAAATAACTCAGACAATAAGCGTTTCGACTTCAGACAACTACAGTGTTACTATTAATGACGGGAATGGTTGTTCAGCGACAGATGATGTAAATGCAACCATTCATGCAAATTCAATAGTTAATTTGGGTGCTGATCAGGAAACATGTGCAGGAAACAGCATCACATTTGATGCAGGAAATATCGGTTCAACTTATTTATGGAATACCGGAGAAACTACTCAGACAATTTCAGTTTCAACTTCAGGTAACTATTCAGTTGTTATAACTGACGGTAATGGTTGTTCAGCAACGGATGATGCGGATGCTACGATCCATGCAAATCCAGTTGTTGATTTAGGAAATGATCAGAAAACTTGTTCAGGTAATAGCATCACATTTGATGCAGGAAATATCGGTTCAACTTATTTATGGTCTACCGGAGAAACAACTCAAACAAATACGGTTTCAACAAGTGGTAATTATAGTGTAACAGTAACTGATGCGAACGGTTGTTCTGCAACTGATGATGTGGATGCAACGATTTATGCAAATCCAGTTGTTGATTTAGGAAATGATCAGGAAACTTGTTCAGGTAACAGCATCACATTTGATGCAGGAAATATCGGTTCAACTTATTTATGGAGTACAGGTGAAACTAGTCAGACAATTACAGTTTCAACTTCAGGTAACTATTCAGTTGTTATAACTGACGGTAATGGTTGTTCAGCAACCGATGATGTGGATGCTACGATCCATGCAAATCCAACTGTTGATTTAGGAAATGATCAGGAAACTTGTTCAGGTAATAGCATCACATTTGATGCAGGAAATATCGGTTCAACTTATTTATGGAGTACCGGAGAAATAACTCAAACAATTGCAGTTTCAACTTCAGGTAACTATTCAGTTGTTATAACTGATGCGAACGGATGTTCTGCAACCGATGATGTGGATGCTACCATTCATGCAAATCCGGTTGTCGATTTAGGAATTGATCAGGAAACTTGTACAGGAAGTACGATTACTTTCGATGCGGGAAATGCTGGGTCAACTTACTTATGGTCTACAGGTGAAACGACACAGACAATCACTGTATCTGTTTCAGGTAACTATTCAGTTGTTATAACTGACGGTAATGGTTGTTCAGCAACGGATGATGCGGATGCTACGATCCATGCAAATCCAGTTGTTGATTTAGGAAATGATCAGAAAACTTGTTCAGGTAATAGCATCACATTTGATGCAGGAAATATCGGTTCAACTTATTTATGGTCTACCGGAGAAACAACTCAAACAAATACGGTTTCAACAAGTGGTAATTATAGTGTAACAGTAACTGATGCGAACGGTTGTTCTGCAACTGATGATGTGGATGCAACGATTTATGCAAATCCAGTTGTTGATTTAGGAAATGATCAGGAAACTTGTTCAGGTAACAGCATCACATTTGATGCAGGAAATATCGGTTCAACTTATTTATGGAGTACAGGTGAAACTAGTCAGACAATTACAGTTTCAACTTCAGGTAACTATTCAGTTGTTATAACTGACGGTAATGGTTGTTCAGCAACGGATGATGCGGATGCTACGATCCATGCAAATCCAGTTGTTGATTTAGGAAATGATCAGAAAACTTGTTCAGGTAATAGCATCACATTTGATGCAGGAAATATCGGTTCAACTTATTTATGGTCTACCGGAGAAACAACTCAAACAAATACGGTTTCAACAAGTGGTAATTATAGTGTAACAGTAACTGATGCGAACGGTTGTTCTGCAACTGATGATGTGGATGCAACGATTTATGCAAATCCAATAGTTAATTTGGGTGCTGATCAGGAAACTTGTGCAGGAAACAGCATCACATTTGATGCAGGAAATATCGGGTCAACTTATTTATGGAGTACAGGAGAAACAACTCAGACAATTACAGTTTCAGCAAATGGAAATTATTCAGTAACAATTACTGACGGCAATGGCTGTTCAGCAACCGATGATGTGGATGCTACTATTCACGCGAATCCAGTTGTCGACTTAGGAATTGATCAGGAAACATGCGAAGGTGGAACGATTACTTTCGATGCAGGAAATGCTGGATCAGATTATTTATGGAATACAGGTGAAACAACTCAGACAATTACAGTTTCAGCGAATGGAAATTATAGCGTAACAATAATTGACGCCAATGGCTGTTCTGCTACCGGTGATGTGGATGCTACTATTCATGCAAATCCAACTGTTGATTTGGGAGCTGATCAGGAAACTTGTGAAGGAGGAACGATTACTTTCGATGCAGGCAATGCTGGATCAGATTATTTATGGTCTACGGGTGAAACAACTCAGACAATAAGCGTTTTGACTTCAGGTAACTATTCAGTAACAATAACAGATACAAACGGTTGTTCAGCAACGGATGATGTGGATGCTACTATTCATGCAAATCCAACAGTTGATTTAGGAATTGATCAGGAAACTTGTTCAGGTGGTACAATTACATTTGATGCAGGAAATATCGGTTCTACATATTTATGGAATACCGGAGAAACTACTCAGACAATTACAGTTTCAGCAAATGGAAATTATTCAGTTGTTATAACTGACGCCAATGGTTGTTCTGCAACGGATGATGTGGATGCTACTATTCATGCAAATCCGGTTGTCGATTTAGGAATTGATCAGGAAACTTGTACAGGAAGTACGATTACTTTCGATGCGGGAAATGCTGGGTCAACTTACTTATGGTCTACAGGTGAAACGACACAGACAATCACTGTATCTGTTTCAGGTAACTATTCAGTTGTTATAACTGACGCCAATGGTTGTTCAGCAACTGATGATGTGGATGCTACTATTTATGCAAATCCGGTTGTCGATTTAGGAATTGATGAGGTAACTTGTGAAGGTGGAACGATTACTTTCGATGCAGGAAATGCAGGATCAGATTATTTATGGAGTACAGGTGAAATAACTCAGACAATAATCGTTTCGACTTCAGACAACTACAGTGTTACTATTACTGACGGGAATGGTTGTTCAGCAACGGATGATGCGGATGCTACTATTCATGCGAATCCTGTTGTTGATTTAGGAATTGATCAGGAAACATGTGCAGGAAACAGCATCACATTTGATGCAGGAAATATCGGTTCAACTTATTTATGGAGTACAGGTGAAACCACTCAGACAATTGCAGTTTCAGCTTCAGCTTCAGGTAACTATTCAGTTGTTATAACTGACGCCAATGGTTGTTCAGCAACAGATGATGTAAATGCAACCATTCATGCAAATCCAATAGTTAATTTGGGTGCTGATCAGGAAACATGTGCAGGAAACAGCATCACATTTGATGCAGGAAATATCGGTTCAACTTATTTATGGAGTACAGGAGAAACTACTCAGACAATTACAGTTTCAGCAAATGGAAATTATTCAGTAACAATAACTGATGCCAATGGTTGTTCTGCTACCGATGATGTGGATGCAACGATTTATGCAAATCCAGTTGTTGATTTAGGAAATGATCAGAAAACTTGTGCAGGAAACAGCATCACATTTGATGCAGGAAATATCGGTTCAACTTATTTATGGAGTACAGGTGAAACTACTCAGACAATTACAGTTTCAGCAAATGGAAATTATTCAGTAACAATAACTGATGCCAATGGTTGTTCTGCTACCGATGATGTGGATGCAACGATTTATGCAAATCCAGTTGTTGATTTAGGAAATGATCAGAAAACTTGTTCAGGTAATAGCATCACATTTGATGCAGGAAATATCGGTTCAACTTATTTATGGAATACCGGAGAAACCACACAGACAATTGCAGTTTCTGTTTCAGGTAACTATTCGGTTGTTATAACTGACGCCAATGGTTGTTCTGCTACCGATGATGTGGATGCTACTATTTATGCAAATCCGGTTGTCGATTTAGGAATTGATGAGGAAACTTGTGAAGGTGGAACGATTACTTTCGATGCAGGAAATGCAGGATCAGATTATTTATGGAGTACAGGTGAAATAACTCAGACAATTGCAGTTTCTGCTTCAGGTAACTATTCAGTTGTTATAACTGACGGGAATGGTTGTTCAGCAACGGATGATGTGGATGCAACTATTCATGCGAATCCCGTTGTTGATTTAGGAATCGATCAGGAAACTTGTGCAGGAAACAGCATCACATTTGATGCAGGAAATATCGGTTCAACTTATTTATGGAATACCGGAGAAACTACTCAGACAATTTCAGTTTCAACTTCAGGTAACTATTCAGTTGTTATAACTGACGGTAATGGTTGTTCAGCAACGGATGATGTGGATGCTACTATTTATGCAAATCCGGTTGTCGATTTAGGAATTGATGAGGAAACTTGTGAAGGTGGAACGATTACTTTCGATGCAGGAAATGCAGGATCAGATTATTTATGGAGTACAGGTGAAATAACTCAGACAATTGCAGTTTCTGCTTCAGGTAACTATTCAGTTGTTATAACTGACGGGAATGGTTGTTCAGCAACGGATGATGTGGATGCAACTATTCATGCGAATCCCGTTGTTGATTTAGGAATCGATCAGGAAACTTGTGCAGGAAACAGCATCACATTTGATGCAGGAAATATCGGTTCAACTTATTTATGGAATACCGGAGAAACTACTCAGACAATTTCAGTTTCAACTTCAGGTAACTATTCAGTTGTTATAACTGACGGTAATGGTTGTTCAGCAACGGATGATGCGGATGCTACTATTCATGCGAATCCTGTTGTTGATTTAGGAATTGATCAGGAAACATGTGCAGGAAACAGCATCACATTTGATGCAGGAAATATCGGTTCAACTTATTTATGGAGTACAGGTGAAACCACTCAGACAATTGCAGTTTCAGCTTCAGGTAACTATTCAGTTGTTATAACTGACGCCAATGGTTGTT
Source organism: Labilibaculum antarcticum (assembly GCF_002356295.1). Taxonomy (NCBI): domain Bacteria; kingdom Pseudomonadati; phylum Bacteroidota; class Bacteroidia; order Marinilabiliales; family Marinifilaceae; genus Labilibaculum; species Labilibaculum antarcticum. The sequence continues at coordinate 3,724,559 of NZ_AP018042.1, forward strand.
CAGCAACAGATGATGTAAATGCAACCATTCATGCAAATCCAATAGTTAATTTGGGTGCTGATCAGGAAACATGTGCAGGAAACAGCATCACATTTGATGCAGGAAATATCGGTTCAACTTATTTATGGAGTACAGGAGAAACTACTCAGACAATTACAGTTTCAGCAAATGGAAATTATTCAGTAACAATAACTGATGCCAATGGTTGTTCTGCTACCGATGATGTGGATGCAACGATTTATGCAAATCCAGTTGTTGATTTAGGAAATGATCAGAAAACTTGTTCAGGTAATAGCATCACATTTGATGCAGGAAATATCGGTTCAACTTATTTATGGTCTACCGGAGAAACAACTCAAACAAATACGGTTTCAACAAGTGGTAATTATAGTGTAACAGTAACTGATGCGAACGGTTGTTCTGCTACCGATGATGTGGATGCAACGATTTATGCAAATCCAGTTGTTGATTTAGGAAATGATCAGGAAACTTGTTCAGGTAACAGCATCACATTTGATGCAGGAAATATCGGTTCAACTTATTTATGGAGTATAGGTGAAACTACTCAGACAATTACAGTTTCAGCAAATGGAAATTATTCAGTAACAATAACTGATGCCAATGGTTGTTCTGCTACTGATGATGTGGAAGCTACCATTCATGCAAATCCAGTTGTTGATTTAGGAATTGATCAGGAAACTTGTGAAGGTGGAACGATTACTTTCGATGCAGGAAATATCGGTTCAACTTACCTATGGAGTACAGGTGAAACTACTCAGACAATTGCAGTTTCTGCTTCAGGTAACTATTCAGTTGTTATAACTGACGCCAATGGTTGTTCAGCAACGGATGATGTGGATGCAACTATTCATGCGAATCCCGTTGTTGATTTAGGAATCGATCAGGAAACTTGTGCAGGAAACAGCATCACATTTGATGCAGGAAATATCGGTTCAACTTATTTATGGAATACCGGAGAAACTACTCAGACAATTTCAGTTTCAACTTCAGGTAACTATTCAGTTGTTATAACTGACGGTAATGGTTGTTCAGCAACGGATGATGTGGATGCTACTATTTATGCAAATCCGGTTGTCGATTTAGGAATTGATGAGGAAACTTGTGAAGGTGGAACGATTACTTTCGATGCAGGAAATGCAGGATCAGATTATTTATGGAGTACAGGTGAAATAACTCAGACAATTGCAGTTTCTGCTTCAGGTAACTATTCAGTTGTTATAACTGACGGGAATGGTTGTTCAGCAACGGATGATGTGGATGCAACTATTCATGCGAATCCCGTTGTTGATTTAGGAATTGATCAGGAAACTTGTGCAGGAAGTACGATTACTTTCGATGCGGGAAATGCTGGGTCAGATTATTTATGGTCTACTGGAGAAATAACTCAGACAATAAGCGTTTCGACTTCAGGTAACTATTCAGTAACAATAACAGACGCCAATGGTTGTTCAGCAACGGATGATGTGGATGCTACGATCCATGCAAATCCAGTTGTTGATTTAGGAAATGATCAGGAAACTTGTTCAGGTAACAGCATCACATTTGATGCAGGAAATATCGGTTCAACTTATTTATGGAGTACAGGTGAAACTACTCAGACAATTACAGTTTCAGCAAATGGAAATTATTCAGTAACAATAACTGATGCCAATGGTTGTTCTGCTACTGATGATGTGGAAGCTACCATTCATGCAAATCCAGTTGTTGATTTAGGAAATGATCAGGAAGCTTGTGAAGGTGGAACGATTACTTTCGATGCAGGAAATATCGGTTCAACTTATTTATGGAGTACCGGAGAAATAACTCAAACAATTGCAGTTTCAACTTCAGGTAACTATTCAGTTGTTATAACTGATGCGAACGGATGTTCTGCAACCGATGATGTGGATGCTACCATTCATGCGAATCCAGTTGTTGATTTAGGAATTGATCAGGAAACTTGTGCAGGCAACAGCATCAGATTTGATGCAGGAAATGCTGGGTCAGATTATTTATGGTCTACTGGAGAAATAACTCAGACAATTGCAGTTTCAGCTTCAGGTAACTATTCAGTTGTTATAACTGACGCCAATGGTTGTTCAGCAACAGATGATGTAAATGCAACCATTCATGCAAATCCAATAGTTAATTTGGGTGCTGATCAGGAAACTTGCGAAGGTGGAACGATTACTTTCGATGCAGGAAATGCTGGATCAGATTATTTATGGTCTACGGGTGAAATCACTCAGACAATTGCAGTTTCGACAAGTGATAATTATAGCGTAACAGTAACAGACGCCAATGGCTGTTCTGCTACTGGTGATGTGAATGCTACGATCCATGCAAATCCAGTTGTTGATTTAGGAATTGATCAGGAAACTTGTTCAGGTGGTACAATTACATTTGATGCAGGAAATATCGGTTTAACTTATTTATGGTCTACAGGTGAAACCACTCAGACAATTGCAGTTTCTGCTTCAGGTAACTATTCAGTTGTTATAACTGACGCCAACGGATGTTCTGCGACTGATGATGTGGATGCAACTATTCATGCGAATCCAGTTGTTGATTTAGGAATTGATCAGGAAACTTGTGCAGGTAACAGCATCACGTTTGATGCAGGAAATGTTGGTTCTACTTATTTATGGAATACAGGTGAAATTACACAGACAATCACTGTATCTGTTTCAGGTAACTATTCAGTCGTTATAACTGACGCCAATGGTTGTTCAGCAAGTGATGATGTGAATGCAACTATTCATGCAAATCCAACAGTTGATCTGGGAGCCGATCAGGCACTTTGTGAAGGAAGTATTGTTCTTGATTCAGGCAATCAAATTGGTAGCTATTTATGGAATACAGGTGAAACCACACAAACTATTACGGTTTCTACTTCAGGTAATTATTTTGTAGATTTTACTGATGCAAATACTTGTACTGCAACTGATAGTATTACCGTGGAATTTTATCCGGCATTTGATTTTAATTTGTCTTACTCAACAAATTTAGTTTGTCATGGAGACTCTACCTATATTGAAGGTCCAATTCAAGCAGGATATACTTATCAATGGAATAAGGATGGTTCTCCATTAATTGGGAAAACAAATTATTCTATAAAAGCTGGAGATACAGGATGGTATACTCTTAGTGTATTTAATGAAAATGCTTGTTTTGCTTCTGATAGTGTTCATGTAGAAATAATTCAGCTTCCAAACAACCCACTACCGAATCAGATTGATATGTGTTTTGGAGAATCAGTACTATTGGATATAGGAGCTGGAGAAAGCTTTTTATGGAGCGATGATGTTACAACACAGACAAGATTGGCTTACACAAGTGGTGTTTATTCTGTAGAAGTTAGAGATTATAATGGTTGTATTGGTTACGATTCCGTGAACGTAATTGTTCATGATCTTCCAATAGTTGACTTGGGGCCTGACCTATTTATTTGTAAAGGGGAAGAATTGATTATTGAAGCACCTGATGGATATCAGTCAGAATGGATTCCCGGAGGACAAACAAAAGAAATTTATGTGTACAATGAGGGTGAATTTACCTTGAAAGCAACCGATAATTTTGGATGTGTCGGCCATGATGAAATTCGAATATTTGTTCACGATAATCCTAATGTTTATTTAGGACGCGATACTGTAATTGGTGAGGGAACAACGATCTTACTTGATGCAGGAAGCGGATATGTTCAATATGAGTGGAGTAATCAGGAAAGTTCACAATTTTTAAAAGTAAATCGTGATGGAGAATATGCTGTTAGTGTTATAGATGTGAACGGCTGTAGGGGTAATGGAAAAGTGAAAGTTGCTGTGAATCCTGTTCCTAGTATCCATTTAGGTGGAAACGCTGGCATTTGTGAAGGAACATCTCTTTTGTTGGATCCAGGACACTGGGAAAGATATAAATGGAGTACAGGTGAAACAACAAGAACAATTAATGTGAACCAAACGGGTGATTACATCGTAAGTGTTTGGGATGTATACGGAATAATGGGGACAGATACATTGCATGTAGAGGTTTACCCTAGTCCGGAGTTAAGTTTGACTGCTGATACTTTAAGCTTTTACAAAGGTCAGACTGTTACAATAGATGCTGGTTCTGGGTACTCTTCTTATTACTGGAGTACTGGTTCCGATTGGAGAAGTATTGAGGTGGACGAGCCTGGAGATTATTCCGTTCAGGTAATAAATGATTTTGGTTGTGTTGCACAATCTGCAGCCGCGGTGAAATTGTTACAGCCTAAAATGGTTGTTCCAAATGTTTTTACACCGAATGGGAAAGGTCCAAATGAGATTTTTTATCCTGTTTTCAAAGGTGTCGTTACCGATTTTGAATTGTATATTTATTCTCGTTGGGGTGAACAAGTGTTTGAGTTGAGAAGAGATGTTGTAAGCAATAATGAGCTTAAATATGACGGGTGGAATGGAACCTACAAAGGAGAAGAATCGGAAATTGGTGTTTACGTTTGGATGATTTTTTACGGTGGAAAAGAACGTGCGCATGGTACTGTAACTTTATTTAGATAATGAGAAACGAACTGAAAATAGTAAGTGTTGTTATGCTATTATTGAATTCTTTAAATCTGTTTGCACAGGATGTAGAGTTCTCTCAGTTCTACGCGAATAAAATTTATTTGAATCCGGCATTTGCTGGTTCTGATTTTGATCCTAGAATTTCATTTGGCTACAGAAATCAATGGCCCGAATTAAATTCAGCATACATAAGTTATAGTGTAGCTTACGATCAATATGTAAATGCCCTTGGCGGTGGTGTTGGATTGCAGATTATGCAAGATGAACAAGGCGATGGAACAATTAGTACCACAACGGCAAGTGGAATGTATGCCTACACATTGAGAGTCTCGCGTAATTTGTCGATAAAAACAGGTTTTCAGGTTTCATTTATCCAGCGAAAATTGAATACTTCTAATTTCACATATCCAGACCAGACAGATGAATTCTATATAAATGGCTTAATAAATCCGTTTACCGGAGAAGGAGCAATTGATCGCTTAAACAGGAATTATTTTGATTTTTCATCTGGAGTAATAGCCGCTTACAAAAATTGGTTTATTGGATTTGCTGCCCATCACGTAACGGAACCAAATGAAACTTTTAAAGATGAGAGTGACTATTCCAGATTGCCAAGGAAATACACCTTGCATTGTGGTGTTAATGTGCCAGTTTTCCGAAATGGTTTACATCGATCTTCTTTCAGTTTAGCTCCTAGTTTCTTATATCAGCAGCAATCAACAAATAAACAGTTGAATTATGGTTTGTACCTTTCAAAAGGATCAATTATTTACGGAATGTGGTACAGGGATAATTTGGAGTTGGAATACGATGCAATAATCCTGCAATTAGGAATAATTCGTGATTGGTGGCAAGTTTCCTATAGTTACGATAAAACGATCTCAAAATTAATACACACAAATACTGGAGCCCACGAAATTTCTTTTTTAATGAGATTTAAAAATAGATCATCAGGTTCCATGGAAAAAAATCTTCGGCGTCGAAGACAAATTGGTAGAATTAAATGTCCGAAATTTTAAATGTCTAAAATATTAGGTTTTTATTAAATCATTTTGTGTATGATTTCAATGAGTTCTTGTTTGATAATTGGTTTGGCAATATAGCCATCAAATCCTGACTTCAGAACCTGTTCTCTTTCATTCGCTTTGGCATATGCTGTTTGAGCAATTATCTTTGTGTCTGGTCTATCTTTCTTTATTAACTTAAGCGTGTCATACCCATTTAAATTTGGCATTTGTAAGTCTAAAAGAATCAAATCAAAATGGCTTTTTGTACAATGATCAATCGCCATTTCACCTGTTTTTGCAATTATAATTTCAATACCAGTCGTTTTAAGCATTTTTTCTAAAAGAGTGAGGTTTACTTTATAATCATCCACGATAAGTATCTTCTTCCCAGTCAGCTTTTTTTTAGAACTTAAATCATCACTAAGAGAGGTGTTATTTGGCCTTGGCGTTTTATCTTTCTGATAAGGGATACTTATGAAGAAGCTACTCCCAACATCCACCGTAGATTCTAACCATAATTTACCATTTAAAAGCTTGGTAAGTTTTTTCGAAATAGAAAGTCCCAGACCAGTTCCCCCATATTTTCGAGCATGGGAATCGTCTGCTTGTCGAAATCGGTTAAAAATAACATCTTGTTTGTCTTTTGAGATCCCGATACCAGTATCTTTCACAGAAAAAATTATCTCATCTTCGTTTAGTTGATATGACACAACAATACTTCCTTTTTCAGTAAATTTCAAAGAATTCTCAACAAGATTTGTTATGATTTGTTTTAAACGATATGGATCTGTATAAATAATAGATTGTTCATCACTTAATCCTTTAGAGAACTGGAGGTTAATGTGATCTTTGCCTTTACCGGTTTTAATTTTTTTGAATGTTTGATGCAGCTCTTCAAAAAGCTGATTCAGATTAAAAATGGTCTTCGATATTTTTAATTCTCCCGATTCAATTTTTGAAAAATCGATAATATCATTAATTAAATTAAGTAAGGAATTACCACTGTTACTTATATGACTGAAAAATTGTTTTCTAGTCTCCATGGGTAAGTCATCTTGTTGCAGCAACTCCGAAAATCCAATTATTGCATTCATTGGAGTACGTATTTCATGCGACATATTTGCCAGGAAGGAAGATTTTAAGCGATCCGATTCTTCCGCATGCTCTTTAGCAATCTGTAACTCGTTTTCTTTTTGACTTCGGATATCAATCATTTTATTGATTGTTTTTGACATCTCTCGAAATTCAGGGAAATACAAATCGTCAGGATTAATTTTAAAAGATTGAGTAGATGCTTTGCGGAAAAAATTGTTGAACGAAACAAAGTTTCGATTCATTTTCTTTGAAATAAATTTTGAAGTGAAATAAAAGATAAGAATAGCGATTCCAATTAGAATAATTATCTGGTAAATATAATTAAAAACGGTTTCGCGTAATTCAGTACTTGCAATTGCAATATTTTCATCTATTTCTTTTGTATATATACCTGCCCCAATTACCCAATCCCAATCATCAATTGTTGTAATATATGAGATCTTAGTTCCTTTGTCCGAGCTTGGATCTTCATATTCAACAAAGCCTTCCTTTTCAATCTCTGCATGTGATAAAAAGCTTTCAACATTCTTTCGACGATGAATATTTTTATAATCTCTGTAATTTTTTCCAATACTTGCTGAGTCTCTATGAAATAAACAAGTTCCATCTTTTTTATAAACAAAGTAATAGTTGTCTTCGCCTACAGTAATCTGACTAATTCTATTTAATGCTTCTTTTTGGTTTTCATCCTGTAGGTCATCTAAAAAAGCGTAGCTTCCAAAGTACCAATTGTAGGGTGTGAATTTCTTTATAAACGATACTTTTGTGTATGCATTGAATTTGTTTTTTACTTTTTTAGTATTCTCATATTTAGTGTAAGCCTCATTCTGGAACTTCATTAAGTTGATTTCATTCTTAATGAGATAATTTTTATTTAGATCCTGTAGATTAATTAAATTTCGACCTTCATTTACTTTGGAATAAGGGTATAGAACACCAACTCCGGTTATGGTGTTGATAAATACATATCCTCTACTATTTGCAAATCGCAATGGAGAAATAGCTTGTTTAATTCTCAGTTTTATTTCCTTATCGGATATTTTCCCTTTGTTTTGCTGGTAAATATTTGAGGCAATTGCATCTGCTTGATTAACCAGGTTCTTAAGTCTGTTTTTTATTCTGGATTCAGCTTGATTATTTTGATAATTGATGAAGTCGGTACATTCATCTGTTTTACTGATGAGTAATTTTTTCTGTTGAGCTATGGATTTAATTCTAAGTGCTTCAGATTCAGAAGTGAAATTTGATACTTCTTTATAGATCCAAATGCCGCCTATTCCAACAAGAAAAGTAACTGTTAAGACTAGAAATAGCAGAAAGTAAGCTCTATTAATACTCAGATTATTTTGTTTGTCTTGTAAAGGTTTGAAATTCATGATCTAAAATTAATTCAAATTTTGAATTGTGATATTAATTGGTCAAAAATTGGATTGAATATTTCAAATCCTGATTGAATGTCATTTTTTACTTTATCATCAATTAAATTTTCATTTAAATCATCATGGACAGAATGCTTGTTGATGATACTCATGTCGTAACGTCTGGTTTCTGAGTTGATTACGAAATGCGGAATGGTGTGGTATGCTGCTTTTATTGAAAACTGATCCTTACTCATTATTTCCTTTTCGAGTAGGAAATTGTACAAGTCAATAAAATGGATGGATGAATTAGATAGAAACACCCGAAGTTCAAATTTTAATGAAAGTGGAATTTCGTAAAAGAAATTAAAGTCTTTGTATGCTTTATTTTGATAATGTATGGTGACACGATTCATATTTACATCGGTATGATTGAATTCTACATGCCAATCCAAATTGGGAATTGTAGTAAGGTCTTTTTTTATTGCGTGAAGAATTTTTAACCTAGGGAGTGTATTGTGAACGAAATTTTGATTTCCTGAATACTCTTGGCTAAGCTTTTCTAAATTTACAGCAGTGAAAGGATATCTCATAAGACGATTTTTCGAAATTGGTAATTTAATACGACAAAAGAAGTGAAATTATGTGAATTGTTGGTGAAATAAATATGAAATCGTATTTTTTTATGTTTTTACCGAACCTCATGAGTTCTATACGATTTTTTAGCAGAAATGGTTTGCATTTTAATATCACAATTAGTGATAGTTCGAATTGGTTTTGTTAATCAAGAATCAGAGTAGATAAGTTAAATGAAACGTAAAGTTGGATTTGTATTTTAAGAAGATTCATAACGAGTGTATTTCTGTTAAATAACAATCATTATAAGATGTTCAACTTATTTTATCGATAAATAAATACGAATAATCAAACTTGGCACATTTGACACCGTTTTAATTTATTGATATTTATTAATATTGCATCATGATTTTTAGACAAAGAGTTTTAATCTTGATAATGTTGGTTTTTGTTGGTTTGCCAATGTGCGTAAAAGCGGATTTGCAGCCGATCAGGAATTTCTCATTGTCCGATGGTCTTCCCAGTAATATTGTACTTGATATTTTTGAGGATTCGCGAGGATTGGTTTGGCTCGCGACTGATGCGGGATTATTCGAGTTTTTGGGTGAAGACATTAAGTTTCGAAAAGAACTCTCAAGATTACAGGGAGAGAGAATTAATTCAATTTGCGAAGACGAAAAAGGAAATTTGTGGTTTTCAGCACGAGGTGTTGGACTTTGTAAATTTGATGGGAATAAACTCTCAATTATTCAGTTAGACTCAGTTGCGATAGAGAATGATATTACCAGCCTTATAAAAAGTTCAACTAGTGATAATTTAATTCTCGCATCTTCAGAAGGAGTATTTGTCTGTGATGTTCAAAACTCAAAATTGGAACAGGCATGTGATTCATGTAAGAATCCAGTTCTTAAAATCCGACAATATCAAAATAAATTTGTTGCGAATGGTTTAACTCAAAATAGAAACTTTGAATTCGAAATAGAGTCGGGCAAGGTTCTGGAATATAGTATTGATTCAAATTTACCCAATGTTTATTTCGGTTTGCAAAACGATCCTAATACACTAAAAGATGTTTTAAAATCGGGCAAACCATTCACACTTCATACTAATACAGGAAAGAAATTTGTTTGTGATGTAACTGAAGTTGAAGAAAATGAAAAGCTGGGGTTTTATTTGCTTAGGTATTTTGAAAAGGACATTGAGAAACAAAAAATAGTAAAGCTTACGGGTGGCTTACTTTCAGATCTGTCGGTAGAAAAGATGTTGGGTAAATACATTATTAATACTATTTTTTTAAGAAAAGGATATGATGAATTATGGCTTGGAACTCATAATCAGGGTTTAATTCTATTGCAAAAATCAAAGTTCGCTTATCTGGATTCTGATTTGCTGGGATTACAAAATTCTCTTATACAAGATTTTATTTCTGATAAGCAAGGAAATTTTATTGTGGCAAGCAGAAATGAGATTAGCCTTATTCAAGATTTTAAAATTAAACATTCCTTAAAAGCTAAGGATTTGTGTCGGCTTTGTAATGGGAAATTTAACTGTTCCAAAAATTTATCGATCTATAAGTTAGCTGTCGATAAGGATGAATTAGTTTGGATATCAACCAGTAAAGGTTTTTTTACCGTCAACACAAATAGTTTTCAATTAGAATATATTGGCATTACTCCAGCCAAGAATTTTGTCTTCACTGATGATAACGAGTTACTTTGTTTTTGGCAGAATCAGCTTCAGTTTTATACCAAGAGCGGATTGAAATCACAAAAGCCAATCTTTGAATTTTTAAAATCGGCTACTATTGATGTTAGTAAAATGATTGCAACGGATTCAAGCATATGGATCTCAACTCGCCAAAAAGGAATTGTACGATACGAGAATCACAAATTTAGCATCTTCAATAGGCGGAATTCAAATATTCACAATGTTATAAATGATATTCTGGTATTGCCGGATTCAACTATAATTGCAGGCGGGAATAATGGGCTGATTTACAAGATTAAAAGTAAACCTAATAAGTTAGTTGTAGTTGACTCCATTACTAGTTTAGATGGTTTAATGGGGACTTCTATTCAAGGAATTCAATATCTTTCGGATGGTTCATTATGGTGTGGAACAAATCTGGGAGTACATCGTTTTGAATACAATTCTTGGGGAAATGAATCAGAATTGCAATTTAATTTTTGGAACTCGAAAGGTGGATATTTGGACCAAACAGGAGAGAAGTCAATTATTGATGAAAATCAGAATATTTGGGTAAAGGCAAAGAATAGATTATTGAAGATTGAAACGAGTCCTGAAATTGGAAAGATTTTTGAAAGTAAAATTAGTCTTAAATCAATTCGAATTCATAATGAAGATTGGGAGGCAGATAGCACGCAGGTAAATATATGGACAAATGCACCGATTGAACCAATTAGTTTTAAGTATGATGAAAATGATTTGACTTTCACATTTGGATTTGATTTTTGTCAGAATGATTCAAATGTTCGCTTTAGATATTTATTAGACGGATTCGATGATAAATGGTCGAATTGGAGTGAATCCCCCCAAGCTGTATTTTCTTATTTACCCAGTGGGGATTATATTTTAAAAGTTGAAGGAAAACAATTAAGTGAAGGAGTGGTTATGCCCTTTGGGTTTCAGATAAAGGTGAAAACTCCTTGGTGGAAAACGTGGTGGTCTATCATGTTGTCGAGCTTGCTATTTATAGGTATTGTTTATTTAGCCATGTGGTTATATACCTATTTTATTAGAAAGAGAGAAAAAGCACGAACCAAACAGTTTAACAGACTTATTGGTTTGAAAATGAAATCGCTGCAAAACCAATTGGATCCGCATTTTATATTTAATGCACTAAATTCTATACAGAGCTATATTCTGGAAGAACAAAAAGAGAAGGCTTTAGAATATCTTTCAGATTTCTCAAATGTCTTGCGGAAGAATATTGGTAATGCAAATAAGGATTTTATTTCCTTATCAGATGAAATTGCTTATCTGCGGCTTTATTTAAAATTGGAGCAGATGCGATTTTCTGATAAATTCTCATACGAAATTAATGTAAATGCTTCCATTAACCCTTATAAGTATAAATTACCTCCAATGTTGATACAACCATTTCTGGAGAATGCGATTAAATATGGATTAGTTGGATCTGAGAAAAAGGGAAATCTTGATGTGAGTTTTGAGCTTGAACAAGATGGATATTTGAGATGTGTCATTACAGATAATGGCGTTGGGCGAAAAAAAGCAAAAGGTTTGCATGAGGATTCGAACATTAAAATTCATCATAAAACCCTATCAATCACTAAGGATAGGATAAAGCTATTGAATAAAGTTCAGAATAATGGCAGAGTATATGGTTATTCGATTGAAGATTTGGCAGATGGGGCTGGATTACCAAATGGAACCAAGATTGAAATAGGATTTCCTAAACAGTAGATAAGCTACTTTAAATAGTCATTAATTTTAGCTTGAAGAACTTCTGATAACCTGCTTACGATATCATGAGTACTTGAATAGCTAATTGAATTGATTCTCTTTATCGGCAGAATACGTAAGGATGTACCAGTTAAAAAAGCTGCATCATAATTTGGTAGATCATCATACTGAATAGAATGTTTTCGAATCGGAATCCCAAGCTCTACTGCCGATTCAATTACTTTGCTACGAATAATTCCGTGTAAAACATCTGCATCGAGAGCAGTGTGTAATTCATTATTTTTAATAAAAAACAGATTGGATCTGCTTCCTTCTGTTATGTTTCTCAAGGAGTTAAGAAGAAGAACTTCGAATATTTCAGCATCTTTAATTAAATCATTGGTTTTAGAACGAAGTGAGTGATTGTATATTTTTGCATTAGGTATTGGCCGTTCTGCCGGATGAACAAGAGTTCTGACACCATTTTGATACTGTTCTTCATTTGGGTAATAATGTTTGATAAAATAAGCTAGCAACGTTTTATTATTACCATCAAATTGAAATACCAATTTGATATTTCCATATTGACAATCGTTTAATGCAATTAGTTTTGCAATGTTTTCTTTAATCTGATCGAAGTTTAACCAAATGTTTTGCTTTAATTGTGATGCAGAATTTGTTAAACGTTCAAAATGAGCTTCAAGAAATAACGGTTTCCCTGATACTATTCGAATAACTTCGTACAGAGCTATTCCTCGAAGTAAGATTTTGTCATCAAAATCTTTCGCAGGTTTGGTTTTATTATTTTTTATGAAAATATATCTGAAACATTCACTCATAATCAACAGCCTCTATTCTAAATGGAAATTAACTATACAAATAAACTTTTTTTGCTCACCAATTGCAATGATATGAGGATTATTAATTCGTAGTAGATCTTATAAATACTAGAATTTGAAAGCTCGTAAATAAAAATTAATTTCTAAATAATAGAACTACATGCTTTTAGTATTTTTAGTAATTTAGCAGTAATTAAATTCTAAAATTGTAAATATGGCAAGTAGAAGAAATTTTAAAAAAGACATAAATTTCCTAACAAACGAGATCTTAACCAGAGGAATCATTCATCTAAATTTTTTCGGACGTGAAAAATCAAAAGATGTGTATGATATCATGAATGAGGCAGCATCATCACGAAATGATTATATCGCTCGTCTTAATCAGAACCTAAGGGATAAAACAGCAAAAGAAATTAAAAATCATTACAAGACTATTTACGATGATTTATTGAATTCAACTTACGACCTACTAGATAAAATTGATAATATAGATAGTAGAATCTAATTTTAAATACAAAAAAGGGCTGTTTAGCCCCTTTTTTATGCCCTATGGTTTTCTAAAAGTTCCTACCCCGGTAAGAATTGCTTTGGCTAGTTGTTCTTCTTCACCACCTTCACTTTGCGACAAGTGCCACATTGTATGAATAACCGGCCCAATTTCATCGATTTCAAAACGACCAGTCCAAGAAGCTAAAGATCCATATTTTTCAAAATCTACCATGAATACAATGACGTTGGCATTTATTTTTCCTATTATTTCAAATTTTTCTTCAAATCGAGGTTGCCCAATAGCCGTTTGGAAAGTGCCACTCACACGATTTTCAGTAACCGCTAAATCCATCTCTGAATTATATTGGTTTCTCCATTTTCCGTTAAGATTGATCTTCATGATATTTTTTTTTGGATTGTTGTCTAAGTTTAATTTACTTCGAAAAGTTCAATCCACAAAATAATTCACTCTTATTTATAAATTAACACTTCAGTTTCCCCTTTTGAATTTAAATACGCTCTGTACATTCCATTCGTATTCATTTTCATCACAATGTTACCATTTTTGTCGAGCCCGATTACACCACCTGCACCTCCAATTTTGCTTAGTTTTTCAATCATTTTATTGGAAGCTTCATCCAGACTTATATTCAGGTATTCCATCATGGCTGAAATATCCTTTGCTACACCAAGTCGGATAAAAAATTCGCCATGACCCGTGCAAGAAATGGCGCAGGTCTCATTGTTGGCATAAGTGCCTGCTCCAATAATCGGAGAGTCTCCAATACGACCGAAACGCTTATTGGTCATGCCTCCAGTAGAGGTTCCGGCCGCCAGGTTTCCGTCTTTATCCAAAGCAACACATCCAACCGTTCCGTGACGATCTTCCGGAGTCATCTCCTTCTCTTTTTTAAGGATTCTCTGGAGGTGATCCCATCTGTTTTGTGTGAAAAAATAACTGTTGTCAACTATTTCCAGTCCTTGTGCTTTTGCGAATTCAGAAGCTCCATGACCGCTTAGCATCACATGTTCGGAATTCTCCATTACTTTTCGGGCGGCGCTAATAGGATTTTTTATATCGTCAACTCCAGCTACCGCCCCAGCATTTAAATCTTTTCCCCACATAATTGAGGCGTCAAGTTCGTTTCTTCCGGAGTTTGTAAATACCGCACCCTTTCCAGCGTTAAATAAGGGGGAGTTCTCAAGAATATGAATTGTTTTTTCAACAGCATCAAGACTACTTCCTCCATTTTTTAATACTGAATCACCAATCATAAGTGCATTTTGGAGTACTTTTTTATACTGTACTTCTTTTTCAGGAGTAAAATTTTCTTTTAATAGTGTTCCTGCGCCTCCATGAATTACTATTGCATATTTAGGATTGTTATCTGGATATAGAAGGAAAGCACTCACTATGAATAGTAATAGAACCAATATTGGTAAAATTGCATTTTTCATGAAAGAGAAGTTTTTTTACGTAAATAGGAAATGATTTGTAGGAGGAATGTCAGAGTTTGCAAAGATCGTTTTAAGATAGATTTTGTGATATAATGTAAAGAAGTTGAGCTTCGGTATATGGCTTCGTAATAAAGTCATCAAAGCCAAATTCGGAGCGTTTTTCTTCGTAATCACTATTATTAAAGGCACTTTGAACGATTACAGGCACGTTAGGTTTTTGTAATTTTATTTTCTTTGTGACTTCATACCCATTCAATTTTGGCAACTGAATGTCCATTAAAACTAAATCGAAATTATTTAATCCAAATTGCTCAACAGTTGCGATTCCATCTTTAGTCCAAGTAACTTCGGCATTTGTTTTTCGAAGAACTTCTTTAATATAAAGGAAATTAGATTTAGTATCCTCTGCCACGAGAATTTTTCTCCCTGTAAAATCGGTCCTTTCACCAGATTTAGAAGATTCTGCTACTGTTTTTGCAGGCATCAATTCTAGAGGAAGGTCTACATAAAATTGGCTACCCACATTAGGTTTTGACGTGAACCAAATATTGCCATCCAGTAATTCAACTAAATTCTTTGAAATTGTTAGACCTAGGCCAGTCCCTCCATGTTCCACCGCATTATTACTAGCTTGTCTAAATCGATCGTAAATTAGAAATTGATCTTCATAGGGAATTCCAATTCCAGAATCATTAATAAAGAAACGAATTTTGTCTTCAATCAATTCTGCACCAAAATCAATACTACCAGAGTTCGTGAATTTTAAAGCGTTTCGTAATAGATTTGTTAGTATTTGTTTTATTCTAAATGGGTCTGAGAAAATTGTAAGATCTCTTGGTATTTTAGAAATGTGAATAGTAAATTCTATACCATTCTTTTTATCGGGATGTATTTGATCATCAAAAATGCTTTTCAGTTCTTCAAGAATTGGATAAATTAGGAAATGGGATTTTCTGATTTTTAATTGCTTAGACTCAATCATCGAGATATCGATAATGTCGTTAACAAGTGTAAGTAAAATATGTCCGTTTTCAGTAATTATTGACGTGTAATCATTTAATTTTGTTGCAGAATTAGTCATCGTTAACAATTTCGAAAAACCAATAATTGCATTCATTGGCGTTCTAATTTCATGAGACATATTTGCTAAAAAGGAGGATTTCAATTGATCCGATTGTTCTGCTTTTTCCTTTGCTTTAACCAATTCCAGTGTCCTGATTTTTACCAGACTCTCAAGATTTCGGTGATTGTCTTCTAATTGCAATTCCGCCTTTTTTCTTTCGGCAATTTCGATAATTAATTTTTCATTTGCTTTTCTTACAGCAAGATAAATACCGTAAATTAAGGTTATTGAAAGCAGTATGAGTACTACAATAACCATTAAAAATGAATTTATTTGTGATTGTTTATGTAGTTTCTCTTTTTCGATTGATTGTTCATTTGCATAAGATTTCTCAAGAGTTACGCGTTTTTCTCTTTCATTTTCCATTTGAATCCAACCAATTCGATTCTCCATTTGGGCATTGTACATTTGATTGTATAAATCGAAATACAATTTGTGAAAATGTAGAGCACGTTCATAATTTTTCTCTGCATAATAAATTTCGGAAAGGTTTCGAGCACATTCAGCCTTAAGGGTTTTACGGTCAATACTAGTCGCAATGTCAAGGCTTTTTAGCAGGTACTGAATAGCCTGCTCAGGGTCATTTTTCCTTTTGTATAATTCAGCCAAATTATTGTAGGTCGATCCAACACCACCAATGTTATTAATGTCTATATTGATTTCAATTGCTTTGTTAAAAACATCTTCAGCTATATCAAGATTATTTCTTTTTACATGAATTAAACCAATGTTGGTATAGCAGGAGGCTACTCCCTTTAAATTGCCAATTGTTCTCTGTATAGTAAGTGATTTCTTGTATTCATCAAGACTAAGATTATATTTTTCTTCCTGAATATAAGTGTTTCCAACTTTTCGATAACCTTCAGCAGAGCCCTTTAAAAAACCAATTTGTTCATTTATCTTTATTGATTTTCGAAAGGTTTCTCTTGCAAGGGGATAGTCTTTCATCTCGTATAAAACCATGCCTATGTTTAAATAGCAATTTGCAATGTTTTTTTGAGATCCAATTTGCTCAAAACAATTTAACGCTTTGTGTTGATATTCAATTGCTTTGTCGTTCTGCATGAGTGTTTGATAGACCTCTCCAATGCCCATGTAGGAACTTCCAACACCTATCTTTGATAATAATTTTTCACTGATCACTAAAGATTCATTGTATAAATCAATGGCTGTGATTCTATCGCCTAGTCTGTTGTATAGTTTTGCCAATTGGTTTAGAGTATAGGCAATGTTTTTGTCCAGATGATTTTCTTTTCCAATTCTGAGAGCTTCTTCGAAATGTTTTTTAGAGGCTTCTAAATCATTGATTTCAAAATAAACATTTCCCAATGCGTTGTGAGTGTAACAAATACCGGAAATACTCTTAAATTTAACGTTTAGGGCTAATGCTTTATCGTAATTAGTGATTGCCTCATGGTATTTGCAAGTCTCTAATTTTATATTGCCTATGGCATTGTAGCTATAATTGTAATTAATACTGTCTTTGGTAAGTCTTTTTAAGTCAAATCCTTTTAGGTAATACGATTCAGCTTTAGGATAGTCACATTTTGAGTAGTGTAAATCACCTAAATATCCATAGCAGAAACTCATCTTTAGAGTGTCTTGCATACTTTTCCAGTATTCAAAAGAAGATTCAATACTAGTTTCAGCTTTTTTCAATTCACCTCGGTAGGAATAGATACGACACAATAGTTCATTTGCAATTGCATATTGTTGCATATTTTCAAATTCAAGTGCTTTTTCGGCTGCCAGCAGACTTAATTTTAAAGCTTTAGTATTATTTGAATCGAAGTTTTCTTGGGCAAGCTCTATTACTTTATCAAGATTCGAATACTTAATCTTAAAATCTACAGTTTCGTATTCGTTGGTTGCTGCAAGTGGACAATTAATGATTAATGAAAATAGAATTAGAAGTATGATTTTCATTCTTTTGGGCTTACGGATTTGTGCAATTAACTATTATAACTTTGATTAAAAGCTTTTATTGTTTTTTATATTGATTCATTTAAATACAAGTAAGCAATATCAAATGGAAATGAACAAGCTTATTGCAATTTATCAAAGATAAGTATTGTTGGCTTATTGGAATTGGATAGAGCTCGCTATTTGAGGGATTCCATATATAGGCTTACGAATGACTTTTTTCTAAATGTAGGCAGCTATTTATTTTATTCCTATTATCTTTGCGCATTCGGATTGTGGGTGAAATTTTGGTTCGTTTACTGATAAGAAAATCAGATTAAACAAAAAATCATTCCAGTCTAAAAAAAGAGTTTGTTGTAAATAGTTGAATTCGAAATAAAGAATTTTCAGATGAGTATTGAAAGCATTATAAAAAGTGAAATTGTAGAGGCTGTAAATAGTTGTTACGGTCAGGGAATTGATGAGGGAACAGTTCAAATTCAAAAAACAAGACGTGAATTTGATGGTGATTTAACGGTAGTTGTATTTCCTTTTTTACGCTTTTCAAAAAAATCACCGGAAGCTACAGCCAACGATCTTGGTGTTTATCTTCAGGAAAATATTGAAGTGGTTACTGCTTTTAATGTTGTGAAAGGATTTTTGAATTTAGTAATTGACAATTCTTATTGGATATCAGTATTGAATTCTGCAATGCAATCTGATAATTATGGCTTTAAAAAGTTAGAGGCAGGTGCTAAAAAAGTGATGATTGAGTATTCTTCACCGAATACAAACAAGCCACTTCACTTAGGTCATATTCGAAATAATTTATTGGGATATTCTGTTGCTCAAATATTAAAAGCGAATGGTTACGAGGTAATCAAAGTTAATTTGGTGAACGATCGTGGTATCCATATCTGTAAATCGATGCTTGCCTGGTTGCGTTTTGGCGAAGGTGAAACTCCTGAGTCAACCGGTTTAAAAGGCGATCACTTGGTTGGGAAGTACTACGTGAAATTCGATCAGGAATACAAAAAAGAAATTGAAACATTAGTAGCCAATGGAATGGATGCTGATGAAGCTAAGAAAAAAGCTCCTTTGTTGGTTGAGGCGCAGGATATGTTGGTGAAGTGGGAGGCTGGCGACAAAGAAGTTGTTGGTTTGTGGAGAAAGATGAACGATTGGGTATTGGCTGGATTCGAAGTAACCTACAAGAAAATGGGTGTTGATTTCGATAAAGTTTATTTCGAATCGGAGACCTATAAGCAAGGAAAAGCAATTGTTGAAAGAGGATTAGAAGAAGGCGTTTTGTATCGCAAGGATACAGGTTCTGTATGGGCGAATTTGGAAGCTGACGGATTGGATCATAAACTTTTACTTCGTGATGATGGAACCTCTGTTTATATGACACAGGACATTGGAACTGCATACGAACGTTTCAATGAATTCAGTATCGATGAGCATATTTATGTTGTTGGGAATGAGCAGAATTATCACTTTCAGGTATTGTCTTTAGTTTTGGGTAAACTGGGATACGAATGGAGCAATAAAATTCAGCACCTTTCTTATGGTATGGTCGAGTTGCCTGAAGGTAAAATGAAATCCCGTGAAGGAACAGTTGTTGACGCTGATGAGTTAATGGATGAAATGGTGAATACGGCTCGCGAAACTTCTAACGAGTTAGGAAAACTGCAAGGCTATTCAACAGAGGAAGCTGAGGATGTTTACAATAAGGTTGCAATGGGCGCATTAAAGTATTTTATTCTTAAGGTTGATCCTAAAAAGAATATGATGTTTAATCCTAAAGAATCAATTGATTTCAACGGGAACACAGGGCCATTTATTCAATATACATATGCTCGTATTCAATCAGTTTTGAAAAAAACTATTGAGGCAGGAATCGAGGATGCAGAAGTTGCTAAAACAGATATTACTATTTCTGAGAAAGAATCGAACTTGATTCAGTTGATTTCGACTTACCCAGTTGTTATTAAAGAAGCTGGGGATACAACAAGTCCGGCGCAAGTTGCGAACTACGTATATGAATTGGTAAAAGAATACAATCAATTTTATCACGATTGTCCAATTGCAAAAGAGGAAAACACAGATTTAAGAGCTTTCCGAATTGTATTGTCTAAGCAGGTTTCTCAAATTGTAAAAAGTGCAATGGAACTATTGGGAATTGGTGTTCCCGAGAGAATGTAAAAATATATTTTTGATAGTATCGAACGAATTTCATTTTTGGAATTCGTTCTTTTTTCATCGTAATAGTGTAGTTTTTCCGTAATTTTGATTGAAAATGGAAAAATCATTGATAAAATTATTCACATTTCTATCATATAGCCTTTATCGCTAAGTAGATTTTTTTAATTTTGCATTGAAATATAAATCTGTATAATAATGTTTGAAAATCTTAACGAAAGACTTGAGCGATCCTTCCAATTATTAAAGGGGCAAGGAAAAATTACTGAAATCAATGTTGCAGAGACACTGAAAGATGTGAGACGTGCCCTTTTGGATGCCGATGTAAACTTTACTATAGCCAAGTCCTTTACTAATACTGTAAAAGAAAAAGCATTAGGACAGAATGTACTAACCGCATTGAAGCCAAACCAGTTAATGGTGAAAATAGTTCACGATGAACTGGCTGAATTAATGGGGAGTACACAGGTTGATATCAATATTGAGGGAAAACCTTCCGTAATATTAATTGCTGGTTTGCAAGGTTCGGGTAAAACCACCTTCTCAGGTAAACTGGCACTTCTTCTGAAAACAAAACGGGCTAAGAATCCATTGTTGGTTGCTTGTGATGTGTATCGTCCTGCAGCTATCGATCAGTTGAAAGTACTGGGAGAGCAAATTGGAGTTCCTGTATTTGCAGATATTGAAAGCAAGAATCCTGTTAAGATTGCTAAGGATGCGATTAAACAGGCTAAAGCCAATGGAAATGATTTGGTAATTGTCGATACTGCTGGTCGTTTGGCTATCGATGAGGAAATGATGAAGGAAATTGAAGCTGTTAAAAAAGCGATTGAGCCTTCTGAAATTCTGTTTGTTGTCGATTCAATGACGGGTCAGGATGCCGTTAATACTGCTAAGGAATTTAACGATCGTTTGGATTTTGATGGTGTGGTATTAACCAAATTAGATGGTGATACACGAGGTGGAGCGGCTCTTTCTATTCGCTCAATTGTTAATAAGCCAATCAAATTTGTAGGTACTGGTGAGAAAATGGAAGCTCTTGATGTTTTCCATCCAAGCCGTATGGCCGATCGTATTTTGGGTATGGGTGATATTGTTTCGCTTGTAGAACGTGCTCAGGACCAATTTGATGCTGATGAGGCTAGGAAACTTCAGAAGAAAATTGCCAAGAATCAATTTAATTTCAACGATTTCCTATCTCAGATCTCTCAGATCAAGAAAATGGGTAATTTGAAAGATTTGGCTTCTATGATTCCAGGCGTGGGAAAAGCATTGAAAAATGTAGATATTGATGATGATGCTTTTAAAGGTGTTGAAGCGATTATCTTTTCGATGACTCCGGCAGAGAGAGAGACTCCTACACTAATTAACGGATCAAGAAGAAAGCGAATTGCCGATGGTAGTGGATCTACTATTCAGGACGTGAATCGTTTGATCAAACAATTCGATGAGACACGAAAATTAATGAAAATGATGACTAAAGGTGGAAATATGTCCCAAATGATGGGGAATATGGGAGGCCGAAGATAATAACTTACAAATAGAAATGCTTGGCCACTTGGTCAGGCATTTTTTATATAAAGCAAAATATACGACCATGGAATTAATCGACGGAAAAAAAATATCGAATGAGGTGAAGCAAGAGATTGCTGCCGAGGTGGAAATAATCAAACAAGCTGGAGGAAAAACTCCTCATTTGGCCGCAATGATTGTTGGACACGACGGAGCCAGTGAAACTTATGTGGCTGCAAAAGTGAAAGCTTGTCATATGGTTGGTTTTAAATCTTCAGAGTTTCGTTTCGAAGAGGATATTACAGAGGAAGAATTGCTTGCTGAAATTAGAAAGATAAATGATAATGATGACATCGATGGATTGATTGTTCAGTTGCCAATACCAAAACATATTTCAGAATCGAAAGTGATTGAAACCATTCGTCCGGAAAAGGATGTTGATGGATTTCATCCTATGAATGTTGGTAAAATGGTGTCAAGTCTTCCAACCTATCTTCCTGCAACTCCAGCCGGAATTGTAGAGTTGATGAAGAGATATAAAATTCAAACATCAGGTAAAAGCTGTGTTGTTATTGGTCGAAGCAACATTGTAGGAACACCCATGAGCGTTTTAATGTCGCGTAAAGCGGAGTATGGTGATTGTACGGTAACTCTTTGCCATAGCAGAACCAAGAATATTGCCGATATCACCCGTCAGGCGGATATCGTGATAGTTGCTATTGGAATGAAAGAGTTTCTAACAGGCGATATGGTTAAAGAAGGCGCTGTTGTAATCGACGTGGGAATTCACCGTGTAAAGTCAGATAAAACGAAGTCGGGTTGGAAACTGTTGGGCGATGTGAAGTTTGACGAGGTGGCTCCTAAAGCTTCCTTCATAACTCCCGTTCCGGGTGGTGTAGGTCCAATGACAATTGTTTCCTTATTGCAGAATACTTTACTTGCCGCTAAAAAGGCAATTTATAAATAGAACAAATATTTTTAATCAGATACATCACAGGCTTCCCAAATAGGGAAGCCTGTTTTTTTTAATGGTAATCGTTTTTACTCTTTAAATGGTTAGTTTATCGGGGTGTATTCCAGTTATATGGTAATGGATTCTGTTTATTCGATAATGGATTACAGTAATACGGTGGTATATTCCAGTAATTTGGTGATGGATTCTATTTATATGGTTGTATATTCCAGTCATTTGGTAATTAGTCGTATTTAATGAGTTGTATTCTAGTAGTAGTTTGTATTGCCTGGTGTCTATGATTGGTTTTTATTTAATGGTTAAAAGATTTACCGATCCTGTTTTGAATATGTGTTCAATTGTAGTTAGTTTTGTTGAATTAACGATACAATTGAATTATGGAAATGGATTTTAAAGAGTTGGTGGATCTGTATCACCAAAAGAAAATAGAGGGAATGGATTTTTCTCAAATCCGTAAAGAACTGGCAGAGAAAAATATTGAGACTGAACTGATTAAGGATATTGTTCGTGCAATTGATAATCGAATGTTGAGCGGTGAAGTGAAGACGAAGAAAAAAGGGATGTTTAAGCCTCGGGATTTACGTTTAATTGGATGGATTTTGATGATTATTGGTGGTGTAATTACCCTTGGTACTTATTTTAAATGGTTCGATATGAATGGATATTATTTTTTGTCTTATGGACCTGTAATAGCTGGTTATTTATTAATTGTTGCAGCAAGGAGAGCGCAACGAAAAAATTCATAAGCAAATGCTATGAAAGGGGTTCTGATTTATCTGTCGAAGCATGGTACTACCGAAAAGGTGGCCCAACAAATGCAAAATTTGTTGGGTGATGAATTTCTTTTGGTTAATCTAAAGACAACAAAATTACCTGACCTATCCCAATACGATACAATTGTTATTGGTGGGTCCATTCATGCAGGGAGTATTCAAAAGGGAATTCAGCTGTTTTGCAAGAATAATTTAACGCTTTTACTTCAAAAGCGGCTTGGCTTGTTTCTGTGTTGCATGTATGAAGGGGAAGTTGCCAAACAACAATTTAATGCAGCCTTTCCCGATAGTTTGATTGCACATGCTAAAGCAACTGCAATTACCGGTGGCGAATTTATTTTTTCAGAAATGCGTTGGATCGAAAAAGTAATTGTTCGAAAAATTGTAGGGGTGAAGGTGAGTAAATCTAAAATAAATTCTGAAGCAATTGCCTCTTTTGTCACTAGTCTAAAAAATTAGATCCCTAATTTAATGCTATCCATCACTTTTAGCCACGCTTGCTTTAAACCGTTTTTTCATTAATCAACAAAAACGATGCATTCCTAAATTACAGGATATTTTTTTGAACAAAATCCATCTGAAATTTGTAAATTAAGTAGAACGAGTCTTAATAATGAACGCCCTTTATTATTAGTCGCTTTCTTTTGTTTTCAAATTTTTAGAGGATTGTGCAATGAAAAAATTATACCTGTGGTTAGAAATGATTTTTATGTTTTTGGTGATTCCAGTCTTGTATTTTTATGAGTTAATACCCGTTCATAAGGCTGTTCCTTTGATTATTGTGTTTCTTTATTGTCTTTTCATCGTTTTTAGGGATAAAAATTTCGATCGGGATATTTTTCGAATTAAGCGTGATTATCCATGGCAGCAAATTTTATTGAAAGGATTCATTTTGTTATTTATAACATCGATCTGGGTTTACGTTTTTCGGGCCGACGTGTTTTTTCATTTTCCCCTTAACAATTTTTGGATTTGGCTTGCGGTAATTCTCACTTATCCCATCTGGTCAGCATACACACAGGAATTTATTTATCGCGCATTCTTTTTTCATCGATATAAACGTCTTTTTTCGAATCCGATAGTGATGCTCTTGATAAATGCTATTTGTTTTGCCATGGCTCATATTATTTTTAGAAATTGGCTGGCTTTGATTTTTACCTTTGTAGGGAGTTTGATTTTTTCCTTTACCTACCTTCGTAACAAATCACTGAATGCAGTTTTTTTAGAGCATTCATTATATGGAAACATCCTTTTTACAAATGGTTTGGGTATTTATTTTTATCTGCCCATGTAATTCAATTGTGCGAAAAAGGGATGCCAATTTAATTTCAATTGAGTCTTTACTGATTCCATTTGGTAAGACCAGTTCTGATCTTACTTCCAGGTCCATTTAATAATGAAATCAAAACCGGAGTTTGCACTCTGATTGGTGGCTTGTAAAAACAATGAGCGATAAAATTGGTATTCCATTGATATTTTTTCAGGTTCAATAACTTTATCCTTTTTATCGATGGCAAAGGTTCGTTCGTAGTTCAGAAACAAATTATTTGTAATGTATTTACCAACGGAGACACTTCCTTGGGTCCAACCGCTTTTTCCCGATATTTCAATTACATCCAGTCCCAGCGATGATTGTAGGGCATCTTTAATTACATTGGAGAATTGGCCGATCGCAAAATCTTTAGCAATGTCAAGGTTACTGCTCTTCATCGTCGTATTTTCCCGCGTATCGAGTTGGTTGGTGCTTTTGTTGAATATCAGATAGGAAATAGCATCCTTTTCTTCGATGGAGACATCGTCAAGAAAAAACTTTACTTCTGGTTTGGAAATTCGTCCGGTAACATTTACGCTTAGTTTTCGCAATTGATTATCCGGATCACGGAATTTGTAAGCAATTTTGAAATTGACAATCGGATTTAGGGAGGCACCACCAGTTAAGGTAATTTCACCTTCTTCAAACTCAAGTCTTCGTCCGTAAATTTTATAAAATCCTCTTTTCACACTCATGGTTCCGAAAATGTCTATCTGTTCATTTTCTTTGATCGCTTTTAAATTTCCGGCGAGTTCAAAATTCATGTTTTTACCCTTTACCCAAGTGTTTCTAGGAATCTCGATATCGAAATGGCCCTTTAGGTTTTTATAAATTGAAGGAGGATCTTTCTTACTGGTATCCTTTTTAACCGTGTAATGAATTGTTGCTTTTTCTGCATTTTTTCGGGCCGTTACCAGCAGTGGCTGGTTAGAATCATCGTAAACACGATTAAATTCTTTTAGAAATATATCGGTGTTTAGAGTTGAGTTTAAAATGGCAACTTTTCCATTGAATGTTGGATTTTCAGGGGAACCATTCAAGCTTAGATTTGTGTTGATAACAGCCTTTAAGATCTCGGAGTCGAAAGCCTTGAAATTTTGGCCTGTCAGATTCATATCGATGTATTTTAATTCTCCGTCCATAATGGATTCCATTTCCACTGATCCTTTCAATTTCAATTTTCCTTTACCAGCGATAATCAATAGACTGTCAAGCTTAAAAAGATTCTTATTCAGACTGCTGCGCATTTCGATATTGCTATAGTCCATTCCCAATTTTTTATATTGAAAAGTTCCATTGGCAAAGTCTATATTTCCTGCAATGTTGGGATTGTTAATGGTGTTATCAACATTTATTTGTGCGCTTAGCAAGCCTGTTGCTTCAATTCCTTTTGTTGGAATAAAACGATTAAATCTATTTATATCCAGTTGATCAATTTTAACAATGGCATGAATGGGGTTGTCTTCCTTGGGAAGCATTAGCTTTTCGGTAAGCGAAAAATGCAAGGGCAGTTCAAGTTCTGCGTTTACCAATTGTGTCGAATAACCGTCAAGATAAGTTTCAAAACGAAGCTTTTCGTCTTCATAGTTTATTTCGGAGTGGAATTTGCTAAATCGAAGACTGTCAATTTCAGGATTGTTGATTGTTACAATGGCTTTTACGATTGGTTTTTTTGCTGTTCCTGTAATGTCGAGCAAAGCATTCACTTTTCCGGATATCTGGTAGGGCAAAAAATGTAGATCCGAAATATTCTTTAGGTTGAGATCCTGAATTTCAACATGCAGGTTTTCCGTACCTTCCAAAGCGAATATTCCATTTGCTTTTAATGAACTTTCCTGATAATTGATTTCTATGTTGTTTATTTCAATGGAATCTTGCCTGAAACGGATGTGGTTGGAATTGTTTCCTTGCTTCCAATTTTGGTTATTTAAGTTTAGTGAGATCTCCTGAAAGGAAATGCTTGGGTTTTTATTGATTTCTATTTCGGAAATAATTTTACCCTGTAGGGAATCATTAGCAAAAAAGCTAAACAAATTAACCGCTTTCTGTTGATCAAAATCACTTCTGAAATGAAGTTCTTGAAGACTAAAGTCTTGAATTCGAGAGTCGCTCACTAAAAGGTTTACGAATCCGGAATATGTTGTGTCTGCAAACTGGATGTTCGCATCAATTGCTATTTTGTTGATGCTGATTGTGTCGAGTTTTAATTCATCTATATTCACTGAAGAGGCTATTTGCAGTGAATCGGCAGAACCGTTGATCTCAGCATTCAATTGGGCCACAAGGTGCAATTCGTCGGTTCCTAAAGCCGAGTTTAGTTGCTGAATATCTGTGGTTTTGATATTCAATTCAAGGTGATTGTCCTTTTCCCAGTTTCCTTTTCCTTTTAAATCAGCTAAAGCGAAGGGCGTTTCTATATGGAATCCGTTTACCTGATATTCTCCTTTCGTATAGTTTATTTCTGCTTTGAATTTCTCAAGAGGCAAATCAAAAATGGATGATTCATCGGAATGAATTTCCAGATCAGCATTCAGCGATTCGGGTTGAATCCCTTTTCCTGTTGCTACTATTTCGAAGTTCAAATCGGAACGGAACTTTTCGTTTTTTGTGATCATGGAAAGATCAATGTTTTTCAAGCTGCTTTCTATTTTATATTCAGGAATTGAAAACAGATTTTGAATAGCGAATCTTGTTTTTAGATTTCCTAAAACAGTAGAGGAAGTCATGCTGCCACTACCGTTTTCTTTGTTTATCTCAAAATTCAAATCTGTGTTTGCCAGATAATACTTTTCAAATGCAATATAATCTGCACTTGCTTTCGCATTTAAATAGAGGGTTTTTAAAAGGATATCCGCACTTGTTTGCTTTTTCCCAATAGAATCGATGTTTGCAAATAATTCATCCCCCGAAAAGCGTGAATGGAGCTTAGCTTTGAAGTTTTGCACAATAAGAGAGTCTAGTCTGGCATTTGCAATGGTAATATCGCTTCTAAGATCCAAAGCATTAAAAGGTCCTGACAAATCGCCTGTAATTTCTCCGTTAAAATCGACTGGTTGAAAGCCCAGTGCAACAAGCGGTGCGTTTATATTTTTTGTTTTCAGCTCCAAATGAAGAAGATTGTTTTCCGTAATGTTTCCCTTTCCCGAAAGTATTGCCTTTAAGTAGGGAGCTTCAAAGTGGATCTTATTAATTTGATATTCGTTTTTATAAATAACAATGTTGGCATTTAAATTTGTGACAGGCTGATTGAAAAGTACTGATTTTGTTGATTTTAAATGAAGTTTTGTTTGCAGTTCGCCAGGGGTGAAACCTTGTCCAACGGCTTGCAATTCAAAATTCAGGTCTGATTTTAGATTCTCATCTAAGATTAGTTTGCTCAAATCCAAATTTGAAATTTTCAGTTCTGCATTGTAATTGGTTGATTCAAAAAGCTTTTCAATATGGATTTTTGAATCTAAGTTTCCGAAAATGGTGCTTGCCTTAGCATTTGCATTGAGTTCATTTTTGTTTTTGTCAACAAGCAGAATAAAATCATCAAGTTGGTAATTCTGGTATTTTAAATCGGCAAACTTAGCTTTGGCGTGAATTGTATTTTCCTTAAAATCCAGTCCTTTTCCAGTCATCTCAAATTCGCCCTTAATGTTCGACTTTAGATCAGCTCGATGAGTCCAGTATTGGCCATTTATGCTATCGGCTTTCAATAAAAAATGATAGCTTGGCAAGTTGTTTATATCGTTAATCTCCCCAATAATTTTAAGAGTCTGACTCTGTTGGCTTAGAGAGAAATCTATCTGACTTTTGTTTTCTTTCTTTGTGATATTTAAGCTTACGTCGGCCTTGCCGTGAATGGAAGGTATCCATTCGTTTACATCTTCGAAATCAAAGGGGCTTGCCTTGATTGAAACTTCAGAATGAAGCAATTGGTCGAAAGGAACCGAGCCTTTTGAGTTAAGCTTTGAATTTGGAAGCTGAAGTTCAAAATTTGTCCAGCTAAAAACAGAATCAATTAAACTTGCCTGAAATTGTAACTTATTAACTTTTAGAGATGGCTTTTGTGTGCTTAGTTCAAGTTGATGCAGATTAAGATTCATCAAATCAACTGCAAATTTGAAATCGAGAGAAACATCAAATTTTACAATTTGGGGAATTAATTTGGTGCTGTCGTTCGCCACGATTTTTGCCTCAAAATTCGTCGCAGATACATCTGCCAATTCTATTTTCCATGAAAATGGATTCGAAGAGACTTTAGGTTCCGAATTTTCTGTAGCAGGAATCAGTTTTTCAAGGTTCCATAAATCATCCTTGTCTTGTTGCAGGAAAACTGATGTTCCATTTAGTTTCAAATAGGTAATTTCCAGTTTCTTTCCTAAAATTTTCCAAATGTTGTATTTAATTTCGAGTTCTTCAAGTCCGATCAGCGTGCTATTGTTTTGCTCCAATTGAATTTTCTTCACATGAAGGTGGGAGAGAGGATTGCCCTCAATTTGTTCTATCGTTAGTTGTGCATTTAATTGTTGATTTGCGATTTGGCAAACAGTTCCGGAAATCCAGTTGTTGAAAAGGCCGGTTGAAATGAGAAATAGCAGAATTGACAGGAGAATTACTATTCCTGCACTTACAATACCCGCTATTTTTATAAATCGCTTCATTTTACTCTAATTTGATAAGCTATTAAAATGCATGTCCAATGGTGATAAAGAATTGGGTTCTAAATTTCCCCTCGAATAGTGGGCTTGCAACATCTATACGAATAGGACCAACCGGGGTTTTTACCCGTAAGCCCAAGCCTGCATCATAATTTAGCTTGTTTAGTTTGAACTCCCATGAATTTAGCCATGAATTACCAAGATCCATGAAAGCAGTTCCTGAAAATATCCCATATAAGGGAAATCTTATTTCCGCACTGGTTTCCATCATGCTGTTTCCGCCCAATTTGCTTCCTAATTCGTTTTCTGGTGAGATTTGATTACGTCCCCAACCACGCAAGGATAATGCGCCTCCCATTAAAAAACGGTCTTCAATTGGAGTTTGCGAATCACCTTGTGTTGGTTCTATAATTCCATTTTTTACTTTTCCGGCCAAAACAACATTATTTCCAAGAGAATGGAAATACGCTACTTCTGTCATAATTTTGTAGTAATGAAATTGAGAATTAAAGCCAATACCCATGAAGGTTAGTGTTCCCTCGTATTTCCATCCTTTTTCGGGCGAAAAAAGATCGTTGGTGGTGTTCAGGTTGTAGCCAAATGTCACCCCTGATTTATTGTGACTCAGTTTGTCGGCCTCTTCAATCGACAAAGCGGTTTTACTGGTTGATAAATCCACTTTATCCTTACCAAAAGTGTAAGATACATAGGCCGCTGATTTTTTTGTTAGCTCCTTTTGCAAGGTAACAGAAGTACCCAATCTGTCTACCTCATAACTTTCTTCTCTTTCGCGCGAAAAGAACGGATTTAAAATAAGATCCAGGTTTTTACTCCATACATCGGGTTGTATGAATTTGGTTTCTATGCTAAGTGGAGTAAAGTAGGAGTGTTGTCCTTTGATCGATAAAGTTCGCCCGCCACCCAGAAAATTCAAGCGTTTGAATAATATGGAAGTCCTGATTTTATCTTCAGTACCATAGCCGGCACCAACTTTTAAGGACCAGCGTGGCAACTCTTTCAAATGAATGGCAATAGGTATTGCATTATTTTCGACACTATCCAACATTGCCCGAATGGTTACATACCTAAAAAGATTCATGTCGAACAATTCTTCTTGGGTCTTTTCTATTGTTGCTTGCGAAAACACTTCACTTTTTTTAATGCCAACATGTTTAAGGATATATAATTTATTGATTAATGAATCACCCGTTAAATTAATTTCGCCAAAATAGCTTTTGTTTCCTGGCGTTACTGTGAAATTAATAGCAGCAATATGCAGTTTTTCATTTAGGCTGATGCTTTTTTCCACCCTTATGAAAGGATATCCTTTGTGGTTGAATTTTTCACGAATTAAATTTTCTGCAATAATGATTTTGTCATCTTGAAACAGCTGTCCGGGTTTAAGGGTGATAATCGCTTTTAAGGACTCTAAAATCTGCATGTTTTCTTCAGTTCCTGTCAGAGAATAATTAATTTCACCAAGGGAAACAGGAGTTCCTTTCCGGATGTGAATGAGAAGGTCAAGTTTTTTGTTTCTTTTATCAGGTTGAAGATCGTAGGTAATAGATACATCTAAAAAACCATTCTGCTGATAATATTTTTTCAGTTTAAGTAGGTCTTCATCAAATGTGAAATTGGAAAAACGGGTGCTTTTTTTCCAAAAGGTTAATTTCCCGGTAAAAGGTCTGGCTTTGGTATTCATCTGCTTCAAAAGGATTTCCTTTTGCAGCGTATCAATTCCTGTAAACCTTATTTTGTTAACTATTGTATTATCCTGTGCAGATGCATTCAGCAGAAGCCCCGTTAAAATTAAAATCTGCAGAAAAATCCTTCTAATATGCACCATATTCATTACCCAGCTTATTTTAATGAATAAAGATATAGAATTTTGAAGCAATTTTAGGTCGAAAGATATCGAAGTGAAAGAAAAGTTTCACGAGGTGATTTTGATAAGTTGAGGCTTCAGACTTACAAGAGTCTGTTCTCTGATTATACAGAGTTAAACCTACTTTATTGTGCCGTGAATTATTTTAAAACAATCCATTTGATCTCCAATTGAAAGCTTTCTGCCTTTTTATTACCAATAAGTATTGCAATCTCTCCCAAAACTTTGTTTGGATAGTTTTCTATTTGAAGTTTTTGTCCACGAAAGGTGGGATATAGTTCCGATAAAGGAATCTCAATAATTTGCCAGTCGCCCGATGTTAAGAAATATGAAACGTAGGAGTGTTGCTCGCGGGCATTCGATTTAAGTCTGAATTGGTATCTTTTTCCATCACCTTTTAGTTTCAAAACCACTTTACTATATTGACCAACTTCCATATTCTCAATTGGATGTTTTATCATGGAAAAACCGCCATTGTTTTCAAGCGAAACAAAGCCTTTGAAAACGGCATTCCCTTCCGGATTCAAATAAAAACCAGAATCAGATCTGCCACCCATGATTATGTCGTCTACTACGAACCAGTCGGAAATACTACTCGTTGAATTAAATTCTACCAATGTCATTGTATTGGGGTTTATTAAATGCTGTAAAAGAATAAGTTGTATAATCATATCAGTAAAATAGATAAGTGTGAAAATTGTTTGTTTAGCTCTTTAAAGAATAAACCAATTGGACTACACCCGACGAATAAGACTTGGTTGACTTAAGCTGAATGCTTTTGTCGGTAAGAAAGGTATCAAACAGAGATATGCCATTCGGCAATACGATAGGCATTACAAAAACGATCATTTCATCAATTAGATTTTCTTCAATGAGAACACTGTTCAAGTTACCTCCACCTATTAACCAAATGTTTTTTCCTTCCTCTTTTTTGATCTTGTTAATTAGATCAAGATGATTCTCACTTACGAAATTAACATGCTCTGTGTTTTTTAATTCTGTATTGCTTGTGAAAACATAATTTTTCTTTCCCGTGTATGGAAAGTCAATTCCCCAGCTCATGATTTGATTATAGGTTTTTTTTCCCATGATCGTAGCATCAATCGATTTGTAAAATTCTTCATATCCATAATCTGATTGTGCAGGATTTGGAATAGCCTCAAGCCAATCTACCTCTCCACCTTTTCTCGCTATTTTACCATTCAAACTCATGGCGATATATAATTTTATCTTTCTCATTGTAGTGCTTTATTTCAATTGTTCAGTAATATCCTTCGTGATTTCCGATTTTACATCTCCTGTATGAGCCGTAGTCTTATTTTCTATCAGCATGATTTTGCATTCTTCCTTTGCGGATACTCTGTGTTGAGTGCCTTTCGTAACAATGTACATCTCTCCGGCATTCATATCAAATGGTTCCAAACCTTCAACTTCCATCAAAAGACTGCCTTCAATTACATAGAACAATTCATCTTCATTTTTATGATCGTGCCACGGCACCTCATTACCTTTTATTTTGGCAATTTTAATGTAAGAATCGTTTACCTCTCCAATAACTTTGGGTGAGAAGTAATCGTTGATTTTTGTGAAGTTTTCGAGTAGGTTGGTTTTCATTTCTAGTTGTTTTCTGAAAAGTAAAACTATTTAATAAGGAAACAAAGAAGCTTATCCGATAAGTCTATTTTTGTTCAAGAAGAAATTCCAAATCAAGGATTTCAGATTTATCACCATATTCTTTTTTCAATTCAGCAACTAGAGTAGTGGCAGTATCACATTGTTTCTCATTTTCGATACAATCTAAGACATAAGCGTTGGCAGTTACAAAATTGATGCGAAAATCTTTTGGTTTTAGTTGGTGCCCTTTGAATAATACTGTTTTGGCTTTCTTGTAATCCCCTCTGTTTACAAAGTAACTACCATCTTCTAAAATGTAATTTATCTTCTTTTCAGTGCTAATCATTTTTTTGTACTTGCGGTCTTCCAATCTTTTATTTTCCGGATACTGATCAATTTTGTAACCGACCATTAGAAAAATAGTGATTAGGATAGGGCTGATAATTAGGACTGCTAGTAGGCGCTGTCGTTTGGATTCTTTTTTGGCTTTAATACGAATGTCATTCTTAATTCGTTCTAAATCAGGGGTCGGAATTGTTTTGCACACAAGGTGCCGGCTCTTTAAATGAAAAATATCATTATCCTTTTTCCTTGTTCTAAAAGCTGTTTTTTTAGGTCTTGCATTGTTTCTTATCGTGCTAATCATTGCTTGAACTGATCCGCCAAATCCCATAAATATAATCTGTTTGAATTTTTGATATGTACTTTTCTTTTAAATTTATCAATAATAATCTATATAGAAACCGTTAAATTAAATTTATTTTAGGAGATGATAATTACCGACTTTGAATGTTATTGTGATTAGATCATGTGTCAGTTTAATAGTCTACCTTGTATGGTAAGCGGTTTTGTTCCGCATACATATTAATCAATTCAATTGAATACTACATTCGATGATTTGGTCAGCACTTATTTAGAAAATAATGTTGGCTTGGCAGATAATTTCCTGAGTGAAACTCTGGCTTCTCAGCTTAGAGGCAATTTATTAAGATTGCTGTCGCAAAAGCAGATGCTTCCTGCAGGGATTGGGAATGATACTGTTTTGATTCACAATGAGCTAATTCGCAGTGATAAAATACATTGGCTAGATCGCAAACATCAGGATGAACATGAGGACTGTTTCTTTGATCTCATGGATTGTTTTGTAGCCTATTTAAATCAGACTTGTTATACCGGAATTACCGGATACGAATTTCATTATGCTCTTTATGAAAAGGGAACTTTCTATAAAAAACACCTCGATCAGTTTAAAAATAATAAGGGCAGAGCCTTTACCATGATCATGTATCTAAATTTAGATTGGAAGTTGGGTGATGGAGGTGAATTGTGTATTTATCATTCGGATCATAAACAGAGCGTGGCTCCACTAAATGGCAAATGTGTATTTTTTAAGAGTAGTGAGCTCGAGCACGAAGTGTTGCTGAGTCATAAGCCTAGGCTAAGCATTACCGGATGGTTAAAAACCAATTGATTGGTTTGTTGGGAGGTTTAAAAATTATATCCCAAACTCGTAGGAATTTGGGATATGATTTTAAATATATTATTTAGGCTGCTATTGCATCCTTTTTTGACTTTCGGTAGAGGTAAGAATTGAATATACTTCTTTTAGCGAAGCGATATTGCTTATCAGAGTTGATGAATTTATTGAATACATTTCTTGGAACCCCAAAGTATTCATAAGTAGTACCATTGGTGAAAGAAATTTCAAGTAACAAGCCTTTGTGTTTGTAATCAGCAATACCCGATTGGGTTGTTGTACTAGTATATTCTTCTAAATTCGCTTCAATTGTTTCTGGAGCAACACTTACTAAGAAATGGTAAGCATCAATAATCTCGCGACTTTTGATTTCAGCTTCAGCAAATTTTTCATCATCAGATTGAAATTTATCAGGATGCCATTCCTTAACTAAATTTCGATATGTTGATTTTAGTTTCTTAAGATCAGTGTCCTGATCAACATTAAATAATTTTTTGTACGCATTAACTCGCTTCATACAGACTCTTTCTAAATTTCCTGATAGATAAATACTTACTTGCTTTTTTGAATACAATTATTCAAGATTTTTCAAAAGCAGCCACAAAAGTACGTATTTTATTTTTTCTTATTGCCACGTATTAATTATTTTCTCAATTACAATACGTATTTTAATTTTAAATGAGCTTATCGTTCCTGTTTCGAATAATTAACAGAGTAAATAAAAAAAGCTTGTTGAGAATAGAATCTTGATATGTGCGATCGTTTCAAAACTCATCTCAACAAGCAAACTTGCTTTTTATATTCGATCTTTAATGTATCCCGTTCGCCAATTCTCCGATGTAGCTTCCGTAGGTCATAATCACAAAGGAGATAACTAATATTAGTAAAGCCGAAATAAGCGTTACATATGTTTTTCGGTTCACATCTTTCCATTCTTTCATTAGTACACCAATAATGTAACTAAAGAAGATTAGCATAGACATGTGAAGTACCCAACTTGCAAATTGAAAGCTACCCATTCTAACATGACCTAAGCCATAAAAGAAGAATTGGATGTACCACAAGGAACCTGCTAAGGCGGAAAGAGAAAAGTTTGATAAATATCTTTTTCCGCCGGTTTTCTTCGTAGAAAACAGCATTTTAATGGAGCCATCTTTTATTGTGACGATACTGAACCAAATTAGATTGGTTAGTAAACATCCTAAAGAAGAGACGATTAATTTCGCATTTCCTTCGAAATGTCCAGCCCCATGTTGGGCTGCAATATCCGAAATTGGTTGCCCTACTTCTAATGAAACACCCCAAATTGCTGATAATGATCCTGCTATTAACGTAAGGATAATTCCTTTTTTCATATTAAATCCAGTGGCATTATTGGTGCTGTTTTTAGACAAGAACTTTTCTTTTAAAAAGCCTGCTCTGCCACACAAGGCAACACCAAGTACCGAAACAATCATCCCAAAAAGCACGATGCCTCCACCTACTTTGGAGAATTGCTCTATTAACTGTCCTTTAAGTACCAATGGAATAATCGTGCCTAAAACGGCTGATATTCCTATGGATATGGTGTAAGTAAGAGAGTATCCGATATTTCTGATGGCGTAACCAAAAGATAAGCCTCCAAATCCGTAAGTAGCACCAAGCAGTAAGGCTGGCCAAAATGCAGACGCTGGCGCTTGTTTAAGAACAATAAATAAATCAGGAATTGTGAAGTAGCCAATTATAAGAGGCATTAGTAGCCAGGCAAAGAGAGACTGTACGAGCCAAAATGTGCCCCAAGACCATTGTTTTACCTTTTCGAAAGGCATGTAACAACTGGCCGCTGACATGCCGCCTATTGCGTGGAGGCCGGTTCCGAATAAAGGATTAGGAGTTATCATGTTTTGTTATTTATAGTGAGATGATTTGCATACTGTGTTTGGCTTCAATATGCTATTTTAATTAAGTTTTTAAGATATTAACAATGATTTTTATTTTTTTACAGCATCGAAAAGAGCTTCTATGTTTTCGGGAGCTATGTCTGGTAAAATGGCCTCATGACTAGGTGAGATAATTAATCCGGTTGGGAATAATTTTTTCAACTCAAGTACTCGTGAAGTTATTTGTTCTGGTGTGCCGTTAACTAATAATTCCTGTGCATCAACGGCACCACAAAATGCTTTTGAGGTAAACTGACCGCTTAAATGTTCTGCGCTCATATCTGCCGCTAATGCCTGAATTGGATGTACAATATCAACGCCCATTTCATACAAATCACCTATAATTGGGAAAATTGAGCCACAGGAATGATGCAGAACTGTAAGGCCATAGCTTTTTGCCTGGTCAATGAGTTTTTTAGTCCCCGGAAAAACATATTCACGCAGCATATCCGGATCTACCATTAAAGCCGATTGGCTGCCAAAGTCATTTCCGATAAGAACGCCATCTAATTTTCCTTTTGTTGCTTCGTAAAATCGTCCGTTTAAATCAAGATAGAATTCTGTAATTCTATCGATCACAGCCTGAAACATTTCCGGATACATCATCATGGTTATGAGAGCATCTTCCATTCCAAAAGCAGCACATGTGTCCTGAAAATGAGCACTCCACATAATTCCCATTTTGAAATAATCGTCCGGAGCATTTTCGGCATCCTTTTTAGCCTTTTCAACATCTAAAAAATCGGCAGGATTTGGCCATGGATATTTTTCAACTTCGGCAGGATCGTTCATTCCTTCAAAATATCCTGGAGCTGTAAGTGTTCGTTCATCTTGAGTGCCATTTGAAGGATCTTCTTTTGCAAAATTAAGAGCACAGCCCACATCAAAGTGAGGAGCGTTATTATAGGGTACTATAATTGGCCACACATCATCCTTAATGCGTTTTTTAAGCTCATCGATACTTGACACTTTAAAATAGTCGTATAAAGCAGGTAGTGCTGGTGGTACTGGTAAGCCCAACCAACTTGCAGGATAATCAACCTCTTCTCTTCGTATTGTTGCAAATACTCGCTCTTTTGAATTCATGATCTACTGTTTTTATAAATATATTTTCCATTTTTAATAGTTAGTTTAACTTGACTATTAGATGATTCAAAAGTAAGTGTCAAAATTTATAATTTAAATAAAAAATCGGTAGTCATTTATACATTTCCGACATTTATCACTATGTTTGAATATAAATTTATGGCAAATGATATCTCCTGGTTTAATAAATGAAATAAAAATTCAGATCTATAATACGGCCAAATGTACTGTTGGGCAGGAATGGAATTATTCTAATATTATAAGTCCTTTTTCAAGGATTTACCTTATTACCGAAGGAGAAGGGTATATATTGCCTGATCATAATATGCTGAAGTTGAAACCAGGGTATTTGTATCTGGTTCCGGGTTATACTTTATGTGGGTATCATTGTGTCGAAAGTCTAAGTCAGTATTATCTGCATTTTTCTCATCAAATGTCGGATGGTTTAAAAATTTTCGATCAAATTCCCGTCACACATCAAGTTGAAGCCCTTCCCATCGATATCCATTTATTTAAACGACTTCTTGAAATAAAC
This sequence comes from Labilibaculum antarcticum, assembly GCF_002356295.1. NCBI lineage: Bacteria > Pseudomonadati > Bacteroidota > Bacteroidia > Marinilabiliales > Marinifilaceae > Labilibaculum > Labilibaculum antarcticum. The sequence continues at coordinate 3,762,307 of NZ_AP018042.1, forward strand.
CCAACATTGGGCTTGAAACATTCCGATCCGAATGTATATGAAAAAAGTAGTTGGAAAAGAAATCCCATGGATCATCGGTCCAATACTATTCAATTAGAAACAGAAGGAATTATAAAGCAGTTGTTTTCCCGATTTATTCGAAGTGGAAATACCGAAACCTTGCATCTTCAGAAGCAATCGTTTATTAAAAAGTCTTTCGAATTTATTTCGAATCATCTTTATGAGGAAATTAGATTAGAATCATTAGCGAGTCTTGCCTGTTGTTCCACAGATCATTTTACAAGGCAATTTAAAAGTATCACAGGTATGCGACCCATGGAGTTTATTAATAGGAAGAGGGTAGAGAAAGCACAGGAACTTTTGATAACAACGACAAAATCGCAAAAAAACATAAGTGAAGAAATAGGTTTTAATAGCCAACAATACTACACGCGAATATTCAAGAAAATCACGAACAGCACACCCGAAGAATATAGGAAGATGGGTGGGTTGATATAAATAGCTATCGCAAGTCATTGATATACTGTGAATTTTTTGTTCGTTAAAACTGTGATGGTATGTGATTAACTGTGATGGTATGTGATGGTAGGTTAAAAATAACTTGTAGATTTATGCAATAGATTATTACTCATTGAACTTAAAAGGACACATACCAATTTACCAAAAACTCACAGAGTTTTATCGGGCACGTATCATCTCTCAGGAGTACATACCCGGTAGTAAAATTGATTCCATAAATAAGATGATGAGTCGGCATCAAGTGTCGCGGGAAACGGCAAAGAGAGTTTTGAAAGCTCTTATTGATGAGAATTTAGTTGTTTCGCAGGCCGGACGTGGTACTTTTATTAATACTGCGACCACCCTAATTAAGAAATGGGGAATGGTGATTCCTTTTTATTCTTCCAATATTGAGCAGTTAATATCACAAATAAATATTCATGCTCAAGCCTCGGGTCGAAAATTGGAGTATTTTCTTCATTACAACAATCCTGATGAGGAAATGAGATCGATCGGACAACTCATTCAGAAAGGCTATGAGGCTATAATCGTTGTTCCGAATTACGATGAGTCGATAACCGGAGAGTTTTATCGAAAGGTACATCCGGGTAAAACGAAGATTGTATTGGCCGATAATACCATGGCTGGTTCTTATTTTGAGTATGCTATTCAGAGTTACGATTTAGGAGTAAAGCGAGCAGTTGATTATTTAACGGAGACAGAAAAAGGAAATTATTTACTCTTGAGTAATGAAAAATGGCAGGGGCGTAATTTGGTTTTTGAAATGATGAAGCAAACTTTTGAAATGATTTTGGATCTGAAATATCCAGATAGAAAGTTGTTCTTATCTTCAGATATTATGGAGCTGACTTCCGAGTTTTTTACTAAAAATAAAATAAAAGGGATTCTTACGATACAAGATTCAATAGCGGTTAGACTCATTGGAAGACTCCAAAAATGGGGATTTAAAATACCTGAAGATTTAAAATTGGTGTCGTACGGAAATACTGAATTGAGTGAGTTGTTTACACCATCTATTACTGTGGTGGATTGTAAATATGGTGAGATGGCTTTACGAATTACTCAATTGATTAAGAATGATCCAGATTTGAGTGGAAAGCAAGTGGTTGTACAACCCAATTTGATAATAAGAGAAACTTAAATTATAAAATCAGCTAACAGAATTAAAAGCTATGAACGAGTTATTAGAGCAAATTGCCGCATGTGTTGAATTTGGGAAAATTAACAAGCCCTCGTCTTATCCGCCGAATATGAAAGGACAGGATGGAGCCGATGAATTGGCAAAACAAGCTTTGGAAGAAGGTGTAACTCCTGGTGATATCCTGAAATTTGGCCTTATGGTTGGAATGGAAAAAGTAGGTCTGAAATTTCGCGAAAATAAAGTGTTTGTTCCTCAGGTATTGATGAGTGCTAAAGCCATGAGTGGAGCAATGGAACATTTAAAGCCATTTTTCACCTCTGGAGAAGCTGAGCGAAAAGGTATTTTTGTAATTGGAACTGTAGAAGGTGACTTACATGATATTGGCAAAAATTTGGTTGCAATGATGGTGGAAGGGAATGGATACGAGGTAATTGACCTTGGTGTTGATGTGAAGGCAGAAAAATTTATTGAGACCGCAGAAATGTATCCAGGATGTGTAATTGGTATTTCAGCTCTTTTAACTACAACGATGTCGAATATGAAAAGCATTGTTGCAAAAATTAAAGTGCATAATCCTGATTTTAAAGTATGTATTGGTGGTGCTCCTGTAACACAGGATTTTTCAGATAAAATTGGAGCAGATAGTTACAAAGCAGATCCACAGGGAGTGGTTGAGTTTTTAAATTCAATTGCTTGTTAATAACGAGGAAATTGTGTTAGAGTTGGCCTCGAAAATTCAATCGATTGAACGTTTGTGGCTTTTTGAAATTTTTAAGAATAAAAGATATGCAAGGATTAGAATTGATTAAAAAAGCAATGAAGCTTGAAACAGTGGACAGAATTCCGTGGGTTCCTTTTGTGGGAGCTCATGCTGGTAAACTTATTGGACTTTCGGCAACCGATTTTCTGAAGTCAGCTGATAATATTGTTGAAGGAGTAAATAAAGCAATTGAATTGTATAATCCTGATGGGATTCCTGTTGCTTTCGATCTACAGATTGAGGCGGAAGCATTGGGTTGCAAATTGGTGTGGGCTGACGATAATCCGCCGGCAGTTATTTCTCATCCGTTAATGAACGGAATAAAACTGGAAGATCTTAAAGTGCCATGTGCTTGTAAAGATCGTATTCCAATTGTGATGGAAGCAACCCGAAGATTGAGAGAACAGCATCCTGATATTGCTCTTTATGGGCTAATTACCGGACCATTTACTTTGGCACTTCACCTTTTGGGAACAGATATTTTCATGCAAATGATGATGGAACCAGAAAAGACACATGATTTGATGCGCTTTGCAACGGATGTGGCTAAAATGATGGCAGGTAATTACATTGAATCCGGAGCAGATATTATTGCGATTGTTGATCCAATGACGAGTCAGATTGATCCTGAAAGTTTCGAAACTTTCGTATCTCCTTGCGTGAAAGAAATTAACGATTTTATTAGAGAGGCTGATGCTTTAAGTTCATTCTTTGTTTGCGGTAACGCAATACAAAATATCGACGTGATGTGTAAGACCAAACCGGATAATATTTCCATTGATGAGAATATTCCATTGGATGTTGTAAGAGATATGGCATTAAAACACAATGTTAGTTTTGGTGGAAATATGAAGCTTACGGTTGTGTTGCTAATGGGCGATGAAGACGCTTCCAGAAGAGATGCATTGGAATGTATGGATATTGGAGGTAAAAAAGGATTTATTCTGGCTCCAGGATGCGATTTAGCAATGGAGACTCCAATAGCAAATTTGGTTGCTGTTTCAGAATTGGTTCACGATGAAATTTTACAAGGAGAATTGAGAGCTTCAGAGGCAACTACTGCTGATATTGAATTGTTAGATCTTACGAATCATTGGGATGAAAATAAAGTGATTATTGATGTGATTACCTTAGATTCAGGTTCATGTGCACCTTGTCAATACATGGTTGATGCTGTTTCGCGTGCAGCAGAACCTTATGGAGATAAAGTAGTTTATAAAGAATTTAGCATTAAAGGGGTAGAAGGTATTCAAATGATGACTAGTTTGGGTGTTAAAAACATACCGACTATTGTTATTGATGGACACATTGAATTTAGTTCTCAAATTCCACCTCTTTCTGAGATTCAGACAAAAATTGAAGGATATTTAGCAGGTAAAAATTAATTAGAAGTTAGTTGGTGGAAACCCGGTTCCGGTTCAGGCCGAATCGGGTTTTATATATCTGTAAGAAAATAACCATTTACGATAAAAACAAGCGATAGCAAGATGATTTCTTTTAATTTGATAACCGGTTTTTTGGGGAGTGGAAAAACCACTTTGCTAAGTAATTTACTGAATGAATTGTCAGCAAGTAAACGAATTGCAGTCATTCAGAATGAATTTGCGCCTTCGGGAGTCGATGGCAAGGAGCTTAAACAAACAAATGCAGATTTTAAGTTGGTGGAAATCAATAACGGATCGGTTTTTTGTGTTTGTCAGCTGGGGAATTTTGAGAATAACCTGCAAAAATTAATTGTCGATTATCAACCTGAAATGATCTTTTTAGAAGCTTCAGGTCTTGCCGATCCGATAAGTATAATTGAATTGTTACAGTCGCCTGGATTAAAGGATAAAATTAGTCTGGACAAGATTATTAGTTTGGTTGATACTCCAAATTTTTTTAAGGGATTTTCTACTTTGGTTCGGTTTAAGCATCAAATTATGATTGCCGATAAAATCATTTTGAATAAAACTGATTTATTGGATGATGGGATGGAAAAAGTGAAGGAAGCGATTAAGGAGTTAAATCCATTTGCCGAAATTATTCCTTCGGTTTATGCAAAGGTAAATTGGGAGAAACTTGTAGTTCAAGAGGAGAATAAAAGCATTGCAGCAAATAGATATCTTGGAGTTGTATCTGAAGGAAGACCTGATATGAATGCTTGTGTATTAAGAACTCATGATAAGATCGAACGCTCAAATCTTCAACTGTTTCTTAAACATCTACAATCTACATGTCCTCGAATAAAAGGTTTCCTTAATCTTACTGATGGCAAAATAGTATCTGTTAATAGTGTTTATGAAAAGGCAGAAATAAAAGATCTGGAAAACTATATGGGACCCTCGGAATTAATCGCTTTTGGGCATAACTTGTCGGTAAGTGATTTACGAGCTACCTTTAAGCAATACGCAGTTAAAAAATAAGTTTGGATTTGATGAAAGAAGGAACTGAAATCGGGAAGGACGTGAGAAAAATAATATTTAGAGTTAAAGATTTGGCAATTTCCAGCGAAGATGTGGAGGTTTTTGCTCAAATGGGAGATGATATGCCTTCTTATCAAGATTTTATAAATAAAGAACTTTCTTTTTTAGATGAAGTAGCATCTGTTTCTGGAGGTTACACAATTATTTCACCTGTTCAGCTTCAAAAAGCTTCGGTTGAAATTGATGGGATGGAGTTCCAAGTTGGAGAGCAGGTTAGTGGCTATTATACAGGAATGGAAAAAGCTGCTCTGTTTGTCTGTACAGCTGGTGATGAGGTAAGTAAGAGATCTAAAGAGTTGTTTGATAATGGTGATTTTTTAGAAGGTTATTTGGTTGATGTGCTGGGATCGGTTTTGGTTGAGAAAGCCATGGATCAATTGCAGGCTATAATTCATGCTGAGTGTTTGCAGGATGGATTAAATATCACCAATAGATATAGTCCTGGTTATTGTAACTGGAACGTGGGTGAACAACAGAAACTTTTTTCATTTTTCCCGGATCAATTTTGTGGCATTTTATTGAGTGAATCCAGTTTAATGAGTCCTGCTAAATCGGTGAGTGGAATTATTGGGATTGGTGAAAAGGTGTCGTTTCAGAAACATGTTTGCAGTGCCTGTAGTAGTCGGAATTGTTTGTATCGGAATAAAAAAAAGAAATAAATATGCCAGATATTTTTGTTCTTGAGAACGGTGAAGAAAAAAGAATTGAATATGCCGTAGGTGAAAGCTTACTGCAGATTTTAAGACAGGGGAATTTTCATGTTTCTTCCCCATGTGGAGGAAACGGAACATGTGGAAAATGTAGGGTTCAAATAAAAGGAAATGGTTTTGTAAATTCTTGTAGCTATTATCCTAATTCGGATTTAAAAGTAGTTTTGCCAAATAAAAGAGAGGAGAAAATTCTTACCAATCAGTATCAAAATACCTTGCATTTGCCTTTAAAAACTGCGCCATTTATTTCACAGGAAGCATATCCTTTGGGTTTGGCAATAGATATAGGTACTACAAGCATTGTATTTTATTGGGTAAGTCTGATATCGGGTAGTATTTTAAAAACAAAAGGCATTGGTAATCCGCAAAGTAAATATGGTGCAGATGTAATTAGTAGAATTAGCTATAGCAATACTACAGGCGGAATTGAAAAACTGCAACAGGAAATTATTGGTGCTATTAACCAACAGATAAAAGAATATACAGAGAAAGAGGATATCGCGAGGGAAAATTTGGTGAAAATCTCAGTATCTGCAAATACAACAATGCTTCACATGTTGTTGGGAGTTGACCCAATGTCAATTGCATTGGCTCCATTTAAACCTAAATTTACAGAGGCAAAATGTGTGAAAGCTTCGGAGTTGAATATTAAAGCACATCAAGATGCCACGATTCATCTTTTACCTTCCATTTCGGCCTATGTGGGGGCTGATATTGTATCGGGATTAGCTTCCTTACAACCGTCTTCGGATATTAAAAAATATCTTTTTATTGATATTGGAACCAATGGCGAAATGGCTGTTGTAACGCCTAATAAAATTTACTGTTGTGCTACCGCTGCAGGACCAGCATTCGAAGGAGCCAATATTTCTTGTGGAATGGGAGCTTTTGATGGAGCCATATCTGTATATAACAAGGATGGTTATCAGACAATTTCAGGAGATAAACCAGTTGGGCTATGCGGTTCAGGTTTGCTTGATGCAGTTGCTTATTTGCTTGATAATAAGATGATATTGTCGGATGGGGAATTGGCAAATGATTTTGTACTTGCAAAGGCAGAAGAGTCGGGGACAGGTGAAAATATTGTTGTTACACCGCAAGATATTCGTGAAGTGCAATTGGCTAAGAGTGCAATTATTACAGGTGTTAAAATACTACTTCAGGCAGCGGGTATTACCGTTGATGATCTGGATGCGGTTTATGTGGCTGGAGGATTTGGGAATTATATGAACCCTGAAAGTGCTGTGAAAGTAGGTTTGTTGCCGGCCGAAGTTGCAGGGAAAATTGTAATGGTAGGCAATACATCTGGTGCTGGTGTGGTATTGCACGTTATTTCAGACGATTTCGATAACTATCTTAATGCAATAGTAGAAAAATGCGAGAACATTGAATTGTCTAAACATGCTGAATTTGAACTAGAATTTGCCATGAATATGTTCTTTTAAAAACTAAGTTCATTGACTATTTCTAAATTTTAAGCTGTAGTAAGTTGTAGAAAGTTTTTTAAAATTGGATTCGTGTTCTTGTTGTTCCAGACAGCACGCAAGGTGGTCCGTTGAGGTATTTTATTTAATTCGATAAATTTGATTCCCATGTCGTAGCCTAGTTTTAAAGATGTCGGTACAATTGAAACACCAAATTTATTTTCTACCAATCGGAATATCGAACTGGCATTAACGGTATTGTGTGAGATTAATGGAGTAAAACCACTTTCATCGAAAATCTGCATTACTTTTTCGAAATACGATTCACTGTACGATGCATCAAAAAAGATAAAAGAATCATTTTTAAATTGAGACAAATTCGTGAAGGTCGATTCATTAATTGGATGATCTATGGGCAGAACTAAGGAAAAAGTATCTTCAAAAACCGATTGAATGCTCAATCCTCTGGGCACTCGTTCCATTCTCACAAAACCGACATCAATTTCATGATTAAGAAGTGCTTGGATCTGTTTGTTGTTGTCCATTTCTTTTAGACTGAAAAGAACATCAGGATGTGTCTTTTTAAATTTCAGTAAAAGTTCTGGAATCACATCCTGCATGGCAGATCCAACATAAGCGAGGTTTAAATTTCCATTCAATCCATCACTTAATAATTTGGCATGATTTACAATTTCATCCAAACGTTTAAAGTTATTCGTTAATTCTTTTTGAAGGTATTGACCTGCCATTGTGAGATTAACTTTACGGTTATGGCGTTCGAATAAGCTCATACCAAGAATTTCTTCCATTTGTTTAATCTGTCGGCTTAGTCCAGGTTGAGAGATAAACAAGCGTTCTGCAGCTTTTCTAAAATGCAGATCTTCGGCTAAAGCAAGGAAATATTTGTAATGTCGAAACTCTATTTGATTACTCATGGTTATTAAATATGGACAGTAATAGTCTTGTTGGGTATCAAAAATACGAATAACTTTACTAAAAAATAAATCTACTAGAACTATGTTTAAATACGGGATAGATCAACTAACTGTTGACAAGACAATTCAGATAGCTCGAGGGGAGCTAAAAGCTGGTTTAACTCCAGAAGCTATCAGTAAAGTAAATGCTTGCAGAGCTAAGGTTGAAAAGATGGCTGCATCTGAAAAAGCTGTTTACGGAATCAATACAGGATTTGGACCTTTGTGCGATACTCAAATTTCTCCTGAACAAACAAGTAAGCTTCAAGAAAATTTACTGATTACTCATGCTGTAGGTGTTGGAAATCCTATTGGTAAAGAGTTGTCGAAGATCATGATGATTTGCAAGGTGCAAGCATTGTCTCAAGGTTTTTCGGGTGTTCGTTTAGAGCTTATTGAACGTATTCTATTCTTTATTGAAAATGATTTATTACCAGTTGTTCCTGAGCAAGGTTCAGTAGGTGCATCGGGAGATTTAGCTCCATTGTCTCATCTGTTTTTACCTCTTTTAGGGGAAGGTGAATTTTGGGTAGGTAAAGATATCGTTCCCGCCAAAGAAATTTTGGCAAAGCATGGTTTAGAGGCTATTCGTTTGGAAGCAAAAGAAGGTTTGGGACTGATTAATGGGACTCAGTTTATTTTAGCTCATACCATTCGTGGTTTATATAAAATGGAATATCTTCTTGATTTGGCAGATGTTGCAGGTGCAATGAGTTTGGAAGGTTATCAGGGAAGTGCAGCTCCATATAGAAAGGAATTGCATGCTATTCGTCCGTTTAAAGGGAATATTAAGGTGGCTGAACGCATGCAAATGTTATTGAAAAATTCAGAGAATTTAGCGGGTCACATTGATTGTGAACGTGTTCAGGATCCATATTCATTGCGCTGTATTCCTCAGGTGCATGGTGCATCTAGAAACGCCTGGTATCACCTAAGTGAGTTGGCTGAAATCGAAATGAATTCAGTTACTGATAATCCAATTGTATTAAGCGATACGGAAGCCATTTCTGGTGGTAACTTCCACGGACAGCCTTTGGCAATGGCTTTGGATTACTGTTCCATTGCAGCTTCTGAGCTTGGAAATATTTCTGACAGAAGATGTTATTTGCTATTGGAAGGTAAATTTGGTTTGCCTCGTTTGTTAACTGCAAACGGAGGACTGAATTCTGGTTTTATGATTCCTCAATATACTACTGCAGCTTTGGTAACTGAGAATAAATCACTTTGTTTTCCTCCATCGGCTGATAGTGTGCCAACTTCTTTAGGACAGGAAGATCACGTTTCTATGGGAAGTATTTCCGGACGAAAGTTTAATCAAATATTGGGTAATATCGAGAAAATATTTGCCATTGAATTGATGTATGCGGCTCAGGCATTGGAGTTCCGAAGTCCTAATCATTTTTCAGATATCATGACAGAGAACTTTGAGATTATCAGAAGTAAAGTTGATAAGCTGGAAGACGATCGCGTGTTGAAAGATGATATTTACGCAATGATTGATTTTGTGAAGACAAGAGCATTTGTTGTGAAATAGTAAAGACGAAAGTATGACATTTAAAGAACAGCTATTGCAAGGGATTCCAGCTGAATTACCTGCAAAAAAAGCATATCCAAAGGATGCTAACAGAGCTCCTAAAAGAAAAGATATTTTATCGGTAGAGGAAAAGCAATTGGCAATTCGAAATGCCCTGCGCTATTTCCCTAAGAATTGGCACAAAGAGTTGGCTGTTGAATTTGCTCAGGAGTTACTTGATTTTGGGCGTATTTACATGTACCGATTCAAGCCGGAATACAAAATGTATGCAAGGCCGATTCAGGAATATCCTGCTAAATCGATGCAGGCAGCAGGAATCATGCTGATGATGCAAAACAATTTGAATCCAGCGGTAGCTCAGCATCCTGAGGAGTTGATTACTTATGGTGGTAACGGAGCTGTTTTTCAAAATTGGGCGCAATACCTGCTTACCATGCAGTATTTGGCGACCATGACCGATGAGCAAACTTTAAATCTATATTCAGGTCATCCAATGGGATTGTTTCCTTCTTCGAAGGGTGCACCAAGAGTGGTGGTGACCAATGGAATGGTTGTTCCTAATTACTCCAAACCTGATGATTGGGAAAAATTTAATGCGCTAGGAGTTTCCCAGTACGGACAAATGACGGCTGGATCGTTTATGTATATTGGTCCGCAAGGAATTGTTCATGGTACTACCATTACGGTGATGAACGCTTTTCGTAAAATCTTGAAAAAAGGGGAGATTCCTGCAGGAAAGATTTTCTTAACTGCCGGTTTAGGTGGAATGAGTGGAGCACAACCAAAAGCCGGAAACATTGCCGGATGCATTACCATTGCAGCCGAAGTGAATCCAAAAGCAGCTACAAAGCGTCATGAACAGGGATGGGTTGATGTTTTGATTGATTCTATGGACGAATTGCTTGTTCGTGTGCGAACAGCTCAGGAGAACAATGAAGTTGTTTCTATTGCCTTTATTGGTAATGTGGTTGATGTTTGGGAGCGTTTCGATAAGGAGAATATCTATATTCATATTGGTTCGGATCAAACATCTTTGCACATTCCCTGGACTGGTGGATATTATCCTGTGGATACTTCTTATGAGGAAGCCAATAGATTGATTCGAGAGGAACCAGAGTTATTTAAAGAAAAGGTTCAGGCAACATTGCGTCGTCACGCAGCTTCGATAAATAATCATACTGCAAAAGGAACTTATTTCTTCGATTATGGGAATGCATTCCTATTGGAAGCTTCTCGCGCTGGCGCGGATATAATGGCCGAGAATGGAATTGATTTCAGATACAAATCGTACGTTCAGGATATTGTTGGACCGATGTGTTTCGATTATGGATTCGGACCCTTTCGTTGGGTTTGTGCATCTGGTAATGCATCAGATTTAGATCAGACTGATGAAATTGCAATGAATGTATTGCAGAAAATCATGGAAAGTTCTCCGGAAGAAATCCAATTGCAAATGCAGGATAACATTACCTGGATTAGGGATGCTAAAAAGAATAAAATGGTAGTGGGTTCGCAGGCTCGTATTTTATATGCCGATGCTGAAGGACGTACTAAAATTGCAGAAGCATTCAACAATGCGATTGCAGCAGGTAAAATTGGACCTGTAGTTTTAGGTCGCGATCATCACGATGTAAGTGGAACTGATTCTCCTTACCGTGAGACTTCTAATATTTACGATGGTAGTAAGTTTACTGCTGATATGGCCATTCAGAATGTGATTGGCGATAGCTTTAGAGGTGCAACCTGGGTATCGATTCACAACGGCGGTGGCGTTGGTTGGGGAGAGGTTACCAACGGCGGTTTCGGAATGCTATTGGATGGAACTAGAGAAGCCGATGCTCGTTTAAAAAGCATGTTGTTTTACGACGTAAATAACGGTATTGCCCGACGTAGCTGGGCGAGAAACGAAGGAGCAATCTTCGCTGTTAAAAGAGAAATGGAACGCACACCTAATTTAAAGGTAACAGTCCCAAATCTTGTAGATGATAATTTGCTGGAAAAGCTTTTTTAAAAGAATTTATATTTTGCATAAATAAAGAATTGGTTCAGGTATTTCCTGAACCAATTTTACATATAAGAAATTGTGGAAAGAAGAGAAACAGAATCAATAAATGCTGAATACAGGCCTGCAGAAAAAGGCCATTGGGAAGGACGCAAGTCAAATCCAGACATTGGAAAACAGTATTGGCACCAGCAAATTGAATTTGTGGATTGGAACGATCTGCCTAAGCATGCTGCAGATTTACCAAAGATCGATATTGCTTTGCTTGGTTATGTTTGCGATGAGGGAGTGCGTCGTAACCGCGGAAGAATGGGAGCGCACGAAGGACCTAAGGTGATTCGCGATCGATTGGCCAAATTGCCCATTCATTTTGAATCGAAACGCGTGATTGATGCAGGGAATATTGTCTGTATTGATGATGATATGGAAGCTTGCCAGGACTTATTCTCAAATGCGATCTCGGATCTGCTAAAACAAAATATATTTCCAATTGCAATAGGCGGTGGTCACGACATGTCTTACGCACATTTTATGGGCATTAAGAATGCGATACTAGACAGTCCAAAGCAACGTATCGGAATCATAAATTTTGATGCTCATTTCGATCTTCGACCAGTTGAAACTAAAGGGAATTCAGGGACTCCTTTCAATCAGATTCTTTCGGAATGCCATGAAAAAGGCGATCAGGTAGATTATTATGCCATTGGTATTCAGCAACAATCCAATACCCGAGAGCTGTTTGATGTCGCAAAGAAAGAGAATGTCAACTATTCCATCAACTACGATTGTGAATCATCAGCAATGGAAATGGAGAGCCTAAAACAGAAGTTGGCGCCAATCATTGCGAATAACGATTACCTGTACATTACCATCGATATGGATGGCTTTTCATCTGCTTATGCACCTGGTGTCAGTGCTCCGTCTCCATTGGGTTTTACGCCTTATTTTGTGTTTAAATTGCTGAGTTTCCTATTCGTAACAAAGAAAGTAATTGCTTTCGATATCGCTGAATTAAATCCTTCTCTCGATAGGGATATGCATACGGCTAGTTTGGCTGCTAAAATTGTTGATTTTGTGGTAATAAATTATGAATCATCGATATAAAGTGGAGGGGATGGCGTTTTAACTAATGCCATAGAATTAGGATTCCTTATTCTTATGTTTCCAAATTCCGTAGTTCTATGGGAACGGAGCAAATGGTCTTTTTCTCAAATCATGATATTGGAGCTTCATCTACAATTGAGATTTTCACTTGTGTGTTTGATTTTTTAATTGTCTTCAGAAATAAAATTATGTACATTCACACTTTATAATTATTATGTGCGTTTTTAGCCTTGGTGCATTTACAATACAATTGATTTAAAAACATACAATTTTTATTAGATATTGTGTTTTTCACTATTTTAATAATCATCACATTAACTACCATGAAAATAAAGCAATTACTATTACTTCTTATTTGTGTTTTTTCTTCTGTACTTCTTTTCTCGCAAGAGTATAAATACAAGGATAATGATGGTGTAAAAACCTTTCATGACGGCAGTATGTTTATCAAAGAGGGCGTTCCCTTTTTAACAGTTAAAGGTGAATCGTACGAAATGGGCTTGCAATATGGAGTTCTGATGAATGATCAGATTCTAGAATTAGATGTGAAAGTGGATAGTATTGTTGAAACTTTCGTTGGTAAATTCTTCCTGAAAAAATGGATTGCCAATAAGGTATTAAAATCTAAGATTAGGAAGATTGAAAAAAGAATGCCCAAAGAGTTTTTGGAAGAATTGGAAGGAATGGCAGAAGGTTGTGATTTGAATTTAAAAGAGGTAAAAACCATTGCATATTTTCCCCAGATATTTTTTGATATCAGTTGTACTTCTTTTGTTCTGAAAAATGAAGATGGAATTGTTCATGGGCGAAATTTAGATTGGCCGGGTATTGAAATATTCACCCATTACCCATTAATTGTGAATTATCACCGCAAAGGAAAAATTCCAACAACTATTTTGACCTTTGTAAGCTATCCAGGAGCCTACACCGGAATGAACCATAATGGGTTGAGCTTGTCGATTAATATGAATGGTTGCCCTGTCCCGGAAGGGAAAAAAAAGAGCGATTACAACACCGACATGCCCATGCCATATAAATTAAGACAGGTAATGGAAAATGCCGACGAATTATCGGAGGTAGATGAAATGTTTAAAAATTATAGCACTCATGCATGGTTTATTACGGTAGGTAGTAAAAAAGATCATTCTGCTGCTATGTATGAACTGACTCGTGGTGAACTCATTAAAAACGATATGAAGGGCAACATGATAGCTGTTACCAATCTTTCTTTATCGGATAAAGGACGATTTGAATACAGTCCTATCAACATGCACAGTGATTTGAATATTGCCAGAGAGGATAAATTGAAGGAACTAAATCGGGAAATCAAAAATCAAGATTTGGTTGAAAAAGCCTATCAAATGATTTCTTCAACCGAATATTATCATCTTCAACACGATCCGTTTTACATTGCTATTAATAATGATATGACTGTGAAAAGCTGTATTATGGACAATACGAACAATAAAATATATTTCTCATATTCTGAAAGACTAGCTGGTTTAGGGCAGTTCTTAGAGTATGATATTACAAGTGGAAAGGTATCTGTTTTTAAAGAAGCGAAAGTCAGCCCAACTTTAAACGATTTAAATAGCAAGTTAGCTTTTTTCAAATGGCATAGAGAGAACTTTGCTAGTGGAAAGAAGCATGATAATGAGTATTATATGGCTTTAATTAAATATGCAAAAAGTTCGAAGTTTGAACCGGCTTATAAAAATAGATTGATTGCCGTTTGTTATTCGAATATAGGGAATCAAGATAAAGCTTTGGAGTTTGCTAATAAATACATTGAGAACAGACCAAAGTATAATTCAGCGTATACTACTAAAATTAATATTCTAAATGATTTTAAAGATTATAAAGCAGTAATCAGTACTATCGATGAGATGCTAAAAGTTGCAATTGTAACACCAGCAGATCAATTTTATGTAAAAAAAGATTTAGTAATTGCATACGATAAATTACAAGTACAATCTCCAGATCAAAAAAATATCGATAGAATTAGGCAATTGGCTAAGGAGATTACGGAAGAGGCAAATAAATACTTTCTAGCAGAGAGGATCAAAAAAGATTTATCTCAAATTGATAAAATTGTAGCCAAGTACAATTAGAGGCAATCAAAGAAATATTAAAAAATCCTGAGCAATTTAATTTGTTCGGGATTTTTCGAATACAGTTAATTCTTTTTTGGCATCTGCCAGTTCTGCCAGTTCTGCCAGTTCTGCCAGTTCTAGCAATTCAAGAAATCATAAAAAGGATTACTATTTACTCTTTTTGAGTTGAGACAGTAGGTTTCTAGCAGTTTTGTTCTGTCAGGTTAATTGTATGTAATAGACTTGTTCGTTATTGGCTTTAATTTTTAGGCATGCTACTGGTTTTGGAAACTGAAAAGGCTAGGGCTGAGGCGGAATTCTTTCTTATAAGTAGTTGCGTGGTGGTTGTTTTGTTAGTTGTATTTGTGTGTAAAAGTTTTATTATTTAACTGTAATTTCTTAGCTTAGTTATCCTTATCAAAAAAATGATTGTTAGCCGAAATCACTTATTTAAAATCATTTTTGAGGGGAGATTAGTGGAGAGGGATAATATTTACAGTTTAAATTTATTGTTATGTCAGATCAGCAAAATTTACTAGATCATCTGGAAGAAATAACAGCACTAACCGAAGAAAAAATTCTGCATTGCAGCATACCCTATAAGGTTTTTATTAACGAAGCAGAGGCATTGCACACTCATGCGAGCATCGATTTACCTTCGCTACAAGCAATTAATTTTAATCCAGAAAAACTGGATCGCTTGCTATCGCTAACCGGAGCATTGCGCACCGCACAATCGAATTGGGAAGCCAAGAAAACCGATAAGCAAAAACGTGAAGAGTGTTGGAGAAACGAGGCTCCTGAAATGTATGATCTTCACAGTGAAATTATTGATCACATGGGATTTGCATTTAGAGGAGATGAAGCTTTGCTAAGAACGTTGAATGGAATAAAAGAAGGAAAATCAAAGGCGGATATGATTCAAGATATGGCAAGTTTAGCAGTCTTGGGAAAGGAGAATGCAGAATTGCTACAAG
This sequence comes from Labilibaculum antarcticum, assembly GCF_002356295.1. Taxonomy (NCBI): domain Bacteria; kingdom Pseudomonadati; phylum Bacteroidota; class Bacteroidia; order Marinilabiliales; family Marinifilaceae; genus Labilibaculum; species Labilibaculum antarcticum. The sequence continues at coordinate 3,778,010 of NZ_AP018042.1, forward strand.
CTATTAATTTTGACTTGGCATCATTGGATACCGCTGCTCAAATGGCCGACCATATGGGTGGGTTGTTAGGAGACATTAATGGTAGAATGTATTTCGCAGATGATTTGAAATTAACCAGAGACAAGTCTTACACCTTGTGTAAAGTGCTCGTAGACGAAATTCGAACTTATGGCAAGTTTGTGTTTCGAAATAATGATGAAAAACGCAAAGCTTATGCTAGCAAATACAATCGCGAGCGTGTGACTGCTTACCGTAAGACAAAAGCGTCAGAAGCAATGTAAATTAACACTTACATCTATAAATTAATATTTTGGAGGCAGAAATGCACTCCATTTTTTTTGTCTGTACAGGTAGAAGCTTCATTTGTGCAAAGGTGGATGCTTTCCGTTACAGGACTTTGCAAATCCGTACGCGCTATCAAGAGTTCCGTAACAGGTGTTTTGTCTTCTGTACGGTAAGTCACTTGCTCCGTAACATCAAGTTGTGCATCTGTCCACCACTTCTGTTCTTCCGTAACAGTTGGTAGGGTTTCCTTCTTGTTACGGCAAGCCATTGCGATGTTACGGAAAAGTAAAAGTTTGTTACGGATGCGTCTATTCATGTATCTGAAGCTATGTTCCGTGTTACTGAACGTCTATCGGATGTTACGTAAGCCTTGAATCATGTTACGGAAAGGATAAGCATTGTTACGGATTAGTGTTCATGGGGATTGTAGGTTTCTTTTGCCTTATCAGGAATACTTTTTGTTGGTGAATTAATGCCATAGGGATTTGATGTTTATAGCATTTGGTGGAAAAATGGTATTTGACCCCAGCGGGGTGATGTTTCTCGCTGTATTGAATTATCTATAAACATTTGACTCCTCTGGATTCTGATTTTTTCTCTGTGTTCCCCTGTGTAAATCTGCGCTCTCTGTGGTTGAAACTGATTGTCATGCTCTGACTATGAGTAAGCCATTCATGTCAGGGTATGACTTGAATCAGACTTCTGGTAATAGGTTCTTATTGAAACTTACTTTGTGTTTTTTGTATTGTCCTCAAGTCGGACGGACTTTTACTTTTGATTCATTCATAATTTTCACGGGCATTCATGATCTCACTTCGATCGGTACATTGATGAAAAGTAAACAATCCCGAAAGCTTTCGGGACTAGGAGAGAGCCCTCGGTGACCCATAACGGATCAATGATGAAAAGAAATAATAGTGTAGTTCGTCCCTCGCTCCACAGAATTTCTTTTTTTGTCATCATTTTCACCTATGGGGTCCCCACCTGCTTTGCTTATTCCACCCATCTTGAATTGACAGTGCAAATTATTTTCTTTGTGTTCTTTTGTGATATTTTCGGGCTCCTTTAGATTGCCTACTTCTTCAAACCTTTGTTTTCAATTTGCTTAGCGTCTCGGCAATATTTGTGATTACCTTCTAATTTCCATTCGCCAGTTTTTTCAATGTAAAACCTAATTGTTTTCTCAACAACTTCTGAATAACCACCATAGGATGTTAACATATTTTGCACTATATTCCATATAGTCAGTGCTGTCCAGTTCATCAGTTTTTACAAGATCTCACAGCTTATTAATTCGTTTTGATTTCTCTTTGCAAATAGGGTCTATCGTTTTGTTGGACATTAAAAAAGAGATTAGAATTTTGATGTGTCAATTTTAAAAAGTTCTGCCGCATTTTTCCACATAATCAATTCCTTTTTGTCATCTGCCAGTTCTAGCTGATCCATAAATTTTAAATAGGATTTCATATTGGATATTGGCCAATCAGTTCCATATAACAAATAATTAGGATCGCCTGCATAATTAATCATTTCTTCAATTTCATTTTTCATATGGCGTTCAAACTTATCTGAGAAATCGCCTAGCACCAATCCTGAAATATCTGCGTACACATTTTTATTTTTATACACCATTTCCATACAGTCCCTAATCCAGGGGTTTCCAACGTGACAAATTACTATTTTTAGATCAGGATAATCAACAGCTAAATCATCAATATGCAGAGGGTGGGAATACTTCACTTTTCCCGTTGGTGCATAAGTGTCTCCGGAATGAAACATCACAGGTACATCAAACTCTATAGCCATTTCGTACATCACTTTCATTCTGCTGTCGTTGGGATAAAAAGGTTCGTAACCTGGATAAAATTTTAAGCCTTTAATGAGTCCGGCTTCAAGATATTCACTAATTTCCCTTAGATCTCTATGATTATAGTGCAGATAACTAATGCCAGCAACTACACCAAGATTATCTCTTCCTCTTATTGCTTCAACTACCTGCTTGGTGCTTGGTCTGTGTTGGTTGACTTTGTATGAGGATAAAACCAATGAGTAATCAACCTTATTTTCCTTCATAGTGTCTGAAAGGTGGTTAAGGCTTGCTTCAAGGGAAGTTACTCTTTCTTCGTGGTAATTATTTATGTGTGTGTGAACGTCAATAATCATATTTGCAATGTTTTTTTATAAGGTTAAGGAGGTTTTGTGACTTAAAAGATAGCCTATTTATGGGATATTTGTTTAGCTCAGCGAAAGTTTTTTCAGGTGTACTATTTACTAAAATCGGGTACTATTCCATTTTTAGAGAATTTGCATGCCCTTAATAATGAATATAGTAAGAGTTTTTGAAGTTAAGGATAATGAAAGAAAGTCCTTTTCAATAATGGACTACAGCGGATGTTAGTAAAAGATTAAGATAATGGTCAATCAGGCCATTACTTGATTTTCTTTTATTACAAGCCAGCTTGGCTTTTTTCAGTTTCTTTTATGGCAGATGAAATTGAAATCTATACGCCGGAAAAATAGAGTCCTAAAAGCCAAATAAATGTTCAATTCACAAGGGTAAATCTTGTTTTTGAAATGCTAGAGCGAGGTGCAACGGTTACTCCTTTTAGTAATTTGGCGATCTTGTCAATATTTCGGTGACATTGAAAACTTTTCTCATGTAATTACCCTGTTTTGGGTCATTATAGCATTATTCCTCACATAATTCCTGATATTAATTTACAACTAAATACATTTGTGTTTATCCAAATGTGTAAATTATGTAACTGATATACAGAAATATGTAATGCTTTATTTAATTAATCGGTGAACCTTTGTAAGGTGAAATTTTATTCACCATTGTATTGCCAGTTGCAACAGCTAAAATTCAAAGTCATGAAGATAACTGAACTAAAAGGAAACTGGAAAAAAAGCTAAACTCAAAAACAGAAGGCAAAAATAGTTCTGGCAAGAGAGTTTGAAATACACACTCGTCCCATATTTAAGAATCTATATTTGCAATTTTAATCTTTTAAAAGACAAATAAATTAATAAAAATATAACTATGAGAAAATCAATTTTAATCCTGGGAAGCACACTACTTATGACTGTAACACTATTTTCCAGCTGCCAATCATCAGCAAAAAAAGTTGAAAATGCAGAAGCGAAAGTACAGGAAGCCAAAAAGGATTTGTCAGATTCTAAAACTGATTTGTATTATGCCAAACAAGATTCTATTAGTGATTATCAGCAATTCAAAAAAGAAGCTGAAATAAAAATAATGGCTCGTGAAAAAAGCATTTCTGAATTCAAATCAAGAATAGCAAAAGAGAAAAAGGAAGTAAAAGATGACTATGAAAAAAAATTGGTTGAATTGGAGAATAAAAACAGTGATTTTAAAAAGAAGCTAGCCGATCTTAAAGATGACGGTCAAGACAAATGGATAGCTTTCAAAGTTGAATTTGATCGTGATATGGATGAATTGGGCAAAGCGTTTAAAGATTTGACTGTAAATAACGCCCATTAATTAATAAGATTGAACTTGCAACAACTGATTATTTAACGGAAAATTAAATGCATGTTTTTGTGAAAGAATATTTTGAAAAAGTCGGCTAAATACAAAAAAACACTTGAAACTGGCTTCTAATCTTTTAATAAACGATATTATCATGAAAAAAAATATTTTAAGGCATATAACAGTAGAAGGTTTTGCCCATAGCTCTGATTTATCCAATTGTGAACTATTAGAAAAAGAATTTAATGAGGCAAAGGGTAGATTTAAGATTGCTAAAAAAGAGTTGAAAATAGCAAAGAAAAAACTAAACGGAGCTTTGGATGAAATAATTACTGAAATAGAGAGTAAGAAAAAAGAAGCTCAGAATAATTTGGATGATAATTCTGATTCCTCATCAGTTTTTAATAGCGAAAATATAAAATCAAAGCATGAAGAAACAATCGTCGAATTGGAAGTAATGAAAGACAAAATAAAAACGAAGGTTGAGGAATACAATACAAAAGGAACTGAAAATTGGGACTCGTTTAAACATAAACTAAATCATGACTTGGAAGAACTCGGTATAGCTTTAAAGAGCTTTGTGACTAAGTCTAAGTAGATAAATAAGGATAAGAGACACTATCCCGCAAAGTGTAAGTGATATTTCCAGGGTTGGACTTTAGTGAAGTCTGACCCTTTTTCCAAATATAGTTAAAAGCTGTTTGTATATCACTGCTCGTTTTTGGATTGACAAAGTCTATTTTACAGCTGCTTTCTTCGTCCCGAAATAGGCTGATTTTATTACCATTTCATCAGAGGGAAGGACAATTTACCCTTGTACTTGCTAATTTTTCTAATCTTCAGAGGAAACTCGAAATTACTTGATCGGGAATACAGGAGATGGTACAGACTTTAGAATTATAAACCCCTGAATTTGCTGTTGAATGTCACTATTACTCATTCTCTTCGAGAAGAGCGATACAATGAATATCTTCAGACTTTTAACCATTTCTCATGTGCAAGGATAAGTTTGAAAGTGGCATCCCGATCACGAGCTACGATGATTCCAGAATTTATTAAATTTGCGTGTACTTTGGACCAGATCCCTTTCCGGAGTTATTATTGGTATTAATTCTTTATGTATAAAAAATAAACCACGAATATATTATTCGTGGTTCCGTCATTAGTGCATCGCGATTAATCGAGATATAAATTAGCGTTTATTCGCTTTAATTTATTTCGTTTAAAATAGAACAAGTATGTTGCATTACCATTGGAATTATTTAACTGCACCTTTTCATTAATTAATTCAGTTATTTTAAATTTTCGAATAAAAGCATCCTTTGACATACCCGTTGTAATATCTCCTGGGAACTTAAATCTAGAGTTGGTTACATCAAGATTAAAGATAAAATCTTTGGATTGTGTTCTGTAAAACTGTATTATATTCTTATTGTCTGAGAAAGTATATATTGTATCGATGATAGCCGGGTTATGTATATTTATTTTAGGTTTCTGAGAGGATTTCAAAAATTGATAATCCTGTCTAATGGATGCAATCGAATAATTATCCAGGGCATTTGATACAAAATTATCACACTCATAGCTTGCAGCATTATTCGAATTAATATCTATAAATTTTGTATTATAGTGTAAAGTATCCTCCGAAATAGACTCCTCCGAAATAGGCTTTTCAGATTCATTTACCCGAAGAGTATTACAACTTGACAGACCCAGCAAGATGCTTATTACCAGTAGATTTGTGTTTAAATGTATTGCTTTCATATTTTAAAATTTTAGATTATATCATTACAACTAGTAAATCATTCTTTACTATCTATATCAAAATAGTAAGCAATGGCAGTAACACTCTATCTGCTAAAGCTACTTGCGCTTTTATAACTACGGCTAAAAAAATGCTTGCCTTTAATTTCACAAAAAAACATTTTTAGGAGCACACTTATTAATGTTTGTTTAAGGAATCATATTTGACTAGTAAAGTCCTGTCAAATTCTATTGGCATCAGACTATCATTTGCAATATCATATTCAAATAACTGCTTATTCTCAGGATTGAATGAAAATCTGGAAGTGTTTAATTGTCTGTCTTCATACATTTCATAAATTCTAAAGTCGTAAGTCTTAGAATAGTTGCTTTCCTTTTGCTTTCCTCCTTGAGGACTTTTTTGCAGAAAAACGCCAAAGTATAAGCCTCCATTTTTCACTACCTTTTTCTGTAAACCCTTTGTCAACTTTATATAGCGTGGAGAAGTGGTCAGTATTTCTTTTACTGCCAATTCTATTGCCTGCAAATTTTCCTCTGTTTCTTTACTTAAAGATTTATCAATTGTTTGATTCCTGATTTCATAATTGACCGAATCTTCTTTTTTGATATTCTTGTTATGACAGGAATATACTGCAATTGACAAATAAAGAAGAGCAATTAGCTTTATTAATTTCATTTGTTTACATTTTTAATGATCAGAAACCTGCCTCTCTGGAGGTAAATATCATAAAATCAAGCAACCCGCATTTATATTCAACTTTATTAAATTTGATGAATAATGCGGGTTAAAATACTAAACTTGCCGGGGTTTTATATCCCGACAGGTAGTATTAAAAATAAAATTGTTCTTGTTAATCAATAACATCATCGACAATCTTTTTTTGATTGGCTTGTGTTTGCAAAACACAGGTGTTTAATTATCTATAGTCTTCTGAAATCTTTCAGGTTAAAACCATCCTTGTTTTCATTTGTGATTTTGCGTGAATTGTAATAGTACAGGTTTCCATATACATCAAAAATCATTTCAAAACATTTTCCTGCAGCGTCTTCCTGTGCCGGACCAACATGAAAATTAAACAAGGCATTAGAAGGATCGGTTGCTATTTCTTTTTGGATTTCGTCTCCACTTAAAAATTTCACATAATAGGAATATGTCGATTTTATTTTTTCAGGTGAATTGGCTTCTATAGCCATCATATCTTTGTTTAGTAACAATACTTTATCTTTAAAGCTTGATGAACCATTGTAATATTTTAATCCTCTCAATGATATCATGAAACGATGTGATTCAAGCTTTAATGCATGTTTCTGCATGAATTTAACCATTGCGGGAATTACATATCCAAAATCCATCGTATTGTCATCACTGTATGAAATAGGAAAACTGCACAATTCAGGCATGTTAGTAAGGTCGGCTGATTTGTCGCCCAACACAAGGCTAAGGTAATTATAGCTCACCCCATCAGGGTCATTGTCAAAAACACCTTTCATGAGTACTAAAAAAGAATACTTCGAGTCGAAGTGACGCTGATTAAACTCTTCTTGACTAATAAATTCATAATCGGTAGATTTCCAGTGCTTTTTAACTGCTTCTTTAATAAGTATATTATATTCAATAGTACCATCTTCAAGCACCACACAAAGGGTAGAGTTTTTAAACATTCCGATTTGCTGTTTTGATGCCAATTTAGGATTTGCCGATGCTCCTAAGCTAAAGAATCCTATGGTAATGATACAAAGAAGTAATTTTAGATTACCTGCTATAGATTGGTATATGGTATTAACAAAAGATTTTTTCATGATAATATTTTTTTAAATGGCAAGTGATTTTTCACCTGATTAAAGGTACTTAGGCTTGTAAAAAAGCTTATTACACAACTTTAACAATAAGTTACATCATTCACACATTTTTAGATGTGATATTTATTAATCATGATGTTGTTATGGATAACTTTTATGACCGAGTAGCCTCAAATTTAATTATATGCAGATCTCTTTTTTAATCGCATAAAAAAAGAGCCGCCTTTTTGGGGCAACTCGTTTACGTATTCTGCAAATGCTTACTGTTTTACAATAGTATTACCTTCCAAAGTAACTCCGCCAGTTCTTGTTAATGCCCGACCATCAAGTGTTGCTCCTGTATTGAAGGTTATTGATTCAGTTGCTAAAACAGTTCCTTTCATAACAGATGTAGTCCCAAAAGTTGCAGAACTACCCACATTCCAAAAAATATTGGATGCTAATGCACCTCCGCTAAGAATAACCTTACGGCCTGATGTTGTGGTAAATGCTGATGCTATCTGTACTATAAATACGGCACCTGCATCTCCCCGTGCATCAAAAGTAAGATCGCCTGATGAAATATCTAGGGATGAAGTAGAAAAATAGAGTCCGGGAGTAAGTGTAAGTCCACCAATATTTCCTGACAATGTTACTACGTCAGCACATGTTCTTGCTGCAATATCATTATATGTATCAACGATATCAAGTTTAGCCTGATTAGCTATTGCATCATTAATATGCTGTGTTCCGTTCAAAATTCCTGGAGGAAATCCTCCTATTGAAGTACCAGGACTTAATCCAATATCACCAGTAATCACTGTTGCTCCCGTGTTGGTAACTTCTGAACCTGCAAGAATCGCAAAGTTAGATGCAGCATCAAGTGAAATTGTTGTTTGAACTGTTGTTTGAACAGGAATAGTTATTAGGTTGCCTAAATCATCATCATCATTGTTGCAACCGGCTATTAAAATAACTAATGCTATCGCAAAAATTGGTAGTATATTTTTTATTTTCATATTGGGATTTATTGATGTGTCTGAAAAAATATCACAGAACAAAGCTAAGATCATTAGCTGTTGAGAGTGTTATACAACTTTTTATAAAAGTTACATTGTTCACATATTATTGGGAAAAAAATCAGTACTTATAATTCAATGTTGTTTAAGGATAAAAAAGACTTTCATGAATTGTTGGGAATAAATCTGAAAGTCAGCCTGTTCCGATTGATGTATGGACGGAGTAGGAGGGTGTATTTTACTTAAAATAATTGAGTTTACAGCGATTCAATAATATTTTGCACCTCTTTTTTTGTTTTGCCTAACTTAATTTGAAGTCTTTCCTCCAATGCTTCTTTTTTACCTTTTTCAAACAATGAATCATTGTTTACGAGTACAGCAAATTTCTGTTTAAGTTTATCTTTTTTATTTTCCCAGTTTCGATATGATTTTGATGTATCTGTCATTATACTCTAGTTATATTTTATCATTGAATGCTCTAGATACAAAGGTGAGTATATTAGGCACGAAAGGAGTTACATAAATTTAGATTAAAGTTGTAACATTCACACTTATTGAAAATTTGTTTTTTAAATCCTAAACTTCTTTAGACTTATTCTACCTAAGAATCACTCGAAAAATTTAGTGTGGATAATATAGAGTTTTGCAGATAGTAACTTAAAGCCATAGGCAAAGAAAGATTGCGTCATCTTTGTACCTTGCCATTGTGATAACGTAAAATGAAGAAATCGATCACTCTACATCATAATTGAGACGATACTAGTTAAACGTAATATAAATAAAGATGCTGCCTGAACTAACTTTCAGACAGCATCTTTTAAGATTTTTATTTAAAACTTATTATGGTTTTACAACAGTACTCATTTGAAGGGTAACAGCAGTTTGTGCTAACATTCTTCCATTCAAAGTTGCACCTGTTTTCATATTAATAGCTGTTTGTCCTAAAATGTTTCCTTCAAAATGACTAGTCGTTCCGAAAGTTACGGACCCAGCTACTACCCAGAAAATATTTTTAGCCTGAGCACCACCTTCTAAAGTAACTCTTACTGCAGAGTTCATATTTAGATTTCCTGCAACTTGAAAAATGAAAATATCTGTAGAGTTACCAGAAATTGTGATATCAGTTGGGATTTCAACAGAACTTGACCAGTTGTAAAGACCTGAAGTAAGGGTTTTGCCACCAATGGTTCCAGCACCTAAATTCAAGTAATCAGGATTAGATCTTCCTGCTGCGTCTGTGTAAGCTGCTTGCATATCAAGTACAGCAATTCCTAATCTGGTAGCACTTGTAATTTTGCAAGCTGGGCCTGCTGCATCAACAGAGAATATAGAACCTGTTACTTCATCACAACTTAATGTAATAGCAGCACCGGTGATAGGACTTGTTCCAATATCTCCTAAAATAGAAGATTTATAAACACTAGTTATTCCTGTTTTTGAAAGAATTGCGAATTCGCCTGCAAGCCCTAGATTTACTGTTTCCAAACTACTATTTGTACTTTTTAATGACATGTCTGACGAAAGCGTTGAAGCAGATTGTGCTGCCAGTTTTTCAGAAGCTAAGGTTTCTGAGTTCGCTACTGCAGCTTGTTCTGATGCTGGATTTACACCCATGTTTTTATCACAGCTAGAAATTAATCCTGCCATTAATACGATTGAGATTAGAAATGCATTTTTCAGTTTCATTTTATTTGTTTTATTTATGAATAATTTTGATAAAACAAAGTAAGGGAACTTAACAGGGTCGTATGTTGCATAATTGTGTCTATAAGTTGTGTTATTCACACATTTTTTTTGCAATATTATTTTTACAGCAGATAAAATGACTGCCTAAACGATTGTTTAGGTATAAACTTATATTTTATTTGAAATAAGAAAGCAAAGTTTGATTTCGGGGACTTACTGTTACCTGAAGTTTGCTGTTTATAGCCTTAGAGGCTGCAGTCGTTTTTTTTATTCGTGCTTGAAATGACAAAGCGTTATTATATTCTGCAAATGGTTGCCAGATAATAAGCTTTGTCTTTTATGATTGAGTATAGCTGTTGAATTGCGTTTATCGGAGTATGATGGGGTAAAAAGTGCTTACATCCGATCCATATACCAACTTAATTCTTTTTCCATTTTTTTGTATGAAAAAATAGTTGTAATAATTTTTTGCAAACGCATAAAGGCAGTTTCACTTTTCACGACATAGTCGAAAGCCTTGTGATGCATACAGTTGATAGCCACATCAATTTTATCTTGAGATGACAGCATTACAACAGGGATATCCGGATTGAACGATTTTATTTCATCCAATGTTTTGATTCCGTTTATCGCGTTTTTATTAATTCCGTCAAGATGATAATCTAAAATTATTACATCGGGTTTGTGTGATAAATTCTCTAAACAAACTTCGCCTGTTTCAAATGTTTCAATTTCAAAATCAGCCTGTTGCATAAAATCTATCTCTAATGATTTTAGATACAAAGCATCATCATCAACCAGAAAAATTTTGATTCGATTGCTATCTGAGTTATTATTGTTACTCATTTTTTTGTGTTTTAATTGCATTAAACTCTTCTTCTAATTCTTCACATGCCTGTATACAAACGTCTTCAAGTTGCAGAACCATTTCAGAGATTCCTTCAGATTGTTCTTGAGTGCTGGCATATTCCTGTACTTTTTTTGCCATGTCTTCGAAATCGGTACTAATACCCATTATCGAAAATGATGGTATCATTTTATGAACAGCTGTGTACAGTGATTTCCAGTCTTTATTTTCCAGACCTTGTTTCATTGTAGTAATTAAAGCTGGAGTTTGTTTCAGATAAAGCGAAATCATATCCATCATTAGTTTTGGATTTGATTTTGTCCTGCGATTTAAATAATCTAAGTCAGTACATTTCTCCTTTTCACTAGGGTCTAATCTGTTTTTTTCAGCTTCTATACTATTGGGATTCATTTTTATCAGACCAACCATTTTACTATATAATAGTCTTTCGTCGACAGGTTTCGCTATGTAATCATCCATTCCAACAGATTTGCATTTCGCCAAATCAACAGTAGTAACATCCGCTGTTAAGGCAATGATAGGAATATTGGAATTCAATGTATTCCGAATATATTCGGTAGCTTCAAATCCATTCATTTCCGGCATTTGCAGGTCCATCAAAATAATATCGTGCGATTTGGTTTGCATTTTCTCGATAGCAATTTTTCCGTTAGCAGCAATATCGCTTTCAAATTCGAAATCATCCAAGAGCGTTTTCATCAGTAATTGATTGAGAGGAATATCTTCAACCACCAATACTTTTATATTTTTAAGGTCAGTGCACAATTCAGCCATCTCTGGCTCAAAATCAGCTTTAGCCTTTGTTTTCTGGAAACTTAATGTAAATCTAAAAGTAGAGCCTTCATTAATTTTACTGGATACATGAATGCTGCCGCCCTGCGTTTCTACTAATTGTTTAACAATGGCAAGCCCCAAACCAGTTCCTCCAAACAAACGTGAAGTACCGCTGGTTGCCTGCTGGAAATTCTCGAAAATCGCTTCTATTTTATCTTCAGGGATTCCAATTCCAGTATCCGAAACGGTAAATTCAAGGATTACTTTCTTTTCATCTTCATCCAACAATTTAATCCCGAATGTAACTTTGCCTTTCGAAGTAAATTTCACAGCATTACTTAACAGATTTGAAATAATCTGGTGTAACCTAACCGGGTCGCCAACCACCACATCAGGAATATTGGTATCGTAGTCTTTTACTAATTTTAAATTCTTTTCCTGAATTTTAATGTCAAAAAGATGCAGCATTGCTGCTATAGACTGAGATATTTTGAAAGGTATTTTCTCAAATGTCAGTTTTCCGGCATCTACTTTTGCCAAATCGAGTATGTCATTTATAAGAACGATTAATGCATCACCACTTATTTTTATGGCTTTTAAATATTCTTTTTGTTTTTCAGACAATTCGGTTTTAAGCATTACTTTGGTAAATCCGATAATCGCATTCATAGGAGTGCGAATTTCATGACTCATATTTGATAAAAACAACTGTTTTGCTTTTACCGCATCTTCAGCAATTAATGTGGCTTTTTCTGCTTTACTCTTTGCTTCTTCAGCAATCAATGTTGCCATTTCGGCAAATACGATAGCTTCTGTAAGCTCTGTAGCAATTCTTTTTTGTTCGGTAACATCTCTTGCAACAATCACTACTCCATCTACATCTCCATTTTCATTTTTATAAACCGATCCGTTGAATAGTACATCGGTTAGCTTACCATTTCTATGGCGAATTGTAAGTGGTGAATCGGCAACAGATCCCTTAGCGAAAACTTCTAAATAAACTTCACGTGCTTTTAGTGGTTCGGTAAAATAATTCAGAAAGTCAGTATCTGTTAATTCTTCACGTGTCAGCCCTGTAATTTTTGTCAAAGCCTCATTCATATCGGTTATCTTACCTTCGATATTTATAGTAATCAAAGGATCAAGACTCGCTTCAATAAGACTTAGTGTATATTGAGAATCTGATTCGATCTCATCGTTAAACGCCTCCAGTTCTTTTGTTGCAATTTTCTGCTTTTCTTTTTCTTTGTTTTGAAAAGCAAGCTCTTTATTGGCGATAATTAACTCAGCTGCCCTTTTTTCTTTCTCATTGTTTTGAAAAGCAAGTTCTTTATTGGCAATGATTAATTCAGCCGCTCTTTTTTCTTTGACTTCATTTTGAAAAGCAAGTTCTTTGTTTGCAATGACAAGTTCTGCTGCTCGTTTTTCTTTCTCATCGTTCTGGAAAGCAAGCTCTTGATTGGCAATGATTAGTTCTTGAGCCCGTTTTTCCTTCTCAACGTTTTGAAAAGCAAGTTCTTTGTTGGCAACGACCAATTCAGCAGCCCGTTTTTCCTTCTCAACGTTTTGAAAAGCAAGTTCTTTGTTGGCAACGATTAACTCAGCAGCTCGTTTTTCTTTCACTTCGTTTTGAAAAGCAAGTTCTTTATTCGCTCTTCTTAACTCCATTACCCATTTTTGATTTGTAACAATACGGGCTGACGCAAAAACGCCGATAATATTTCCTTTATCATCTTTATAAACGGAAGCATTGAATGATACATCGGTTAAACTCCCGTTTTTATGTATTAGAATTAAGGCGTAATCAACTACAAAACCTTTTTCAAAAACCAGAAGATAAGCTTCCTGTGCTTTTTTAGGATCTGTAAAATAATTTGAGAAATCAGTATTCATCAACTCTTCACGCGAAACACCGGTCACTTTTATCAAGGCTTCGTTACCATCTGTAATCTTTCCTTTAGCACTGATCGTAACCAGTGGATCTATACTGGCTTCTATCAAACTTCTGGTGTATTGATCTCTATATCTATCGGGTTTTCTTTTTGTTGTTTCCATCTTATTTTTTTGTGCTGCTATTGAAACAGTAAGTTTTGTCGTTTAAATACAATCGGGCGTGTTTCCAATTTCTTCAATAGGTCTTCGTCTTTTATTCTTCAATTTTTTAAAATGAGAGGGGGTAAGCCCTGTAATTTTTTTAAACTGATTAGATAAATGAGCTACACTGCTGTAATTCATTTTCCATGCAATTTCGGTAATGCTTAACTCATCATAAATAATCAATTCTTTTATCCGTTCAATTTTATGAGAAATCATAAATTTTTCGATAGTAGTTCCTTGTACTTCTGAAAATAAATTAGAGAGATAAGTATAATCGTGATTTAATTTCTCACTTAAAAAATCAGAAAAGTTTGTTTTAATCATTTCATCCGTATAATGGATCATTTCAATAATTAGAGTTTTTATTTTTTCAATCAATATAGCTTTCTTATCATCCATTAATTCAAGTCCTGTGATGTGTAAAGCTTTTTTCAGTTCTTCCCTTTGTTCTTCCGAAATGTTTTCCATGATCTCAACTTCGCCTAATTCTACAACAATGAAATGTAGTCGAAGCTTTTTTAACTCCTCTTTAACCGCGGTTTTACAACGGTTACTTACCATGTACTTGATATATAATTTCATGTTTTTTATATAAATCCTTACAAAAATGGTCCTTTTTAACTCGAAAAGTGTTACACAACCTTTACTATAAATTACATCATTCACGCACTTCTGATAACATATAATACTTAATATGTTTTTAGAAAAATGGAATGATTCTTAATCGTGAAACAATAGTTAAGTTCTCTTACGGAAATTATCAATTTAGTTTTTTAAAAATACTCTTTTTTTAATTAAAAAAAGAGGTAGTCTTATAAGACCACCTCTTTTAAATCTGGCTATTCTAATTCTATTATGGCTCTACAATTACATTACTGTCTAGGATTACAGCAGTTTGTGCTAAAGCTCTTCCATTAAATGATGCTCCTGTTTTAAAAGTAATAGCTGTCTGCGACAAAATAATACCTTCAAAATGAGATGTTGCTCCAAAAGTTGCTTCACCGGCTACCTGCCAGAAAATGTTTTTTGCTTGTGCGCCTCCTTCAAGAGTAACGTTAACTCCTGCACTCATGTTAAGCCCCTCTGCAATTTGGAAAATCCAAACATCATTAGGTCCACCCGAAATAGTAACATCAGAAGGCAATGTAACAGCAGTTCCCCAATTATATAATCCTGGAACAAGGGTTTTGCCACCAATATTTCCAGTTCCTAAATTTAAAAAATCAGGAGTAGGTCGACCGGCAGCATCTGTATAGGCTGTAAGCATATTTTCAACAGCTGTAGTTAAATTACTTGAAGTAGGAGTTACCATATCGGCGGCAAAAATCTGACCAGTAACTTGAGCCGATTCTGCATATCCTGTAAAATCGGTTAAGGAAAGTCCAGTAATGTACGATGTGGCTGCCGGACTTAAACCCAAATCTCCGGTAATATCGGAAGTGGGATTGTTATTGATCGCGGTTTTAGCAAGAATTGCATAATCACCTGCAGTTCCAAGATTAACTACAGCTAGGCCAGTTGGTGCAGCTTCAGTTGTGAAACTCCATTCTTTATCAGCAGCAAGTGCATTACCAGCTAAGTCTTTTACTTCAGTAGTTAGCGTTGCAGTATAAGTTGTTGCAGCGACTAAGCTATTATCTGGTGTAAAAGTTGCTGTTGTTCCTGAATAATCCACAGCACCGGAAACTACATTTGATCCTTCCATTACTGTAAATGTTGAATTAGTGATCGTTAAAGCATCCATTTCTTCACTGAATTCTGCAGTAATTTTTTTACTGCGAATTATATCCACTGCATTATCTAAAGGGTCTGTTGAATTTATTTTCGGAGATGTTTCATCCGGAGCATCTTCAGTTGTAAAACTCCATACTTTAGTAGTTGCAAGTGCATTACCAGCTAAGTCTTTTGCTTCAATAGTCAGCGTTGCAGTATAAATTGTTGCAAAGGCCAAGCTATTATCTGGTGTAAAAGTTGCTGTTGTTCCTGAATAATCCACAGCACCGGAAACTACATTTGTTCCTTCCATTACTGTAAATGTTGAATTAGTGATCGTTGAAGCATCCATTTCTTCACTGAATTCTGCAGTAATTATTTTACTAGGAAGTACATTCACTGCATCGTTTACAGGGTCTGTTGAAGTTACCTCAGGTAATGTATCATCAGGTATAATACCAGTTGTAAAACTCCATACTTTAGCAGTCGCAAGTGCATTGCCAGCTAAGTCTTTTGCTTCGGTAGTTAGCGTTGCAGTATAAATAGTTTCAGCGACCAAGCTATTAGTTGGTGTAAAAGTTGCTGTTGTTCCTGAATAATCCACAGCACCGGAAACTACATTTGTTCCTTGCATTACTGTAAATGATTCAGCATTGATCGTTGAAGCATCCATTGCTTCGCTGAATTCTGCAGTAATTATTTTACTAGGAAGTACATCCACTGCATCGTTTACAGGATCTGTTAAAGTTACTTCCGGTAATGTATCATCTGATAAAAGACCAGTTGTAAAGCTCCATACTTTAGCAGTTGCAAGTGCATTACCAGCTAAGTCTTTTGCTTCAGTAGTTAAGGTTGCAGTATAAATAGTTTCAGCGTCCAAGCTGTTAGCTGGTGTAAAAGTTGCTGTTGTTACAGAATAATCCACAACACCGGAAACTTCATTTGTTCCTTGCATTACTATAAATGATTCAGCATTGATCGTTGAAGCATCCATTGCCTCATTAAATGTAACAGCAATTGTCTTGTTAAGAACTACGTCTTTAGCATCGCTTGCAGGGTCTGTTAAAGTTATCGCAGGTGATATATCATCTAGTAAAAGACCAGTTGTAAAACTCCATACTTTATCAGCAGCAAGTGCCTTGCCTGCTAAGTCTTCTGCTCCGGTCGTTATAGTAGCCGTATAAATTGTTTCAGCAGATAAAGTATTTGTTGGATTGAATGTTGCCACTAATCCCGAATAATCCACAACACCTGTAACTGCATCTGTTCCTTGCATTACTCTAAATGTTGAAGTATTGATCGTTAAAGAATCCATTGCCTCACTAAATGTAACAGCAACTATCTTATCAAGAGCTACATCTGCAGCTTCGTTTGCCGGATCGGAAGAATTCACTGTTGGTGCAGTATTTAAATTGATATCGTCGTCTTCTGAACAACCAAACATCAAAACAACCGTTGCAATTGCAAGGGTTGATAATAAATTTTTTAATTTCATATAATTGTTTTAATTAATATTGTAACAAAACAAAGGTAAATACACTAACAGTCTGAAATGTTACACCAAAATGCTATTAAGTTACATCATTCACGCACTTTTTTTTGTGACACTTTTACAAAATGCTTTTGTAAATTAAAAAAAGAGGTAGCCTTATTAGACTACCTCTTTTAAATCTGGTTATAATATTCTATTATGGCTCTACAATTGCATTACCATCTAGACTTACAGCAGTTTGTGCTAAGGCTCTTCCATTAAAGGATGCTCCTGTTTGAAAATTAATCCCCTTCATTGATAAAATGATACCTTCAAAATGAGATGTTGCTCCAAAAGTTGCTTCACCGGCTACCTGCCAGAAAATATTTTTAGCTTGGGCTCCACCTTCAAGCGTTACATTTACTGCAGCACTCATATTAAGATCACCTGAAATCTGGAAAATCCAAACATCGTCAGCTCCACCCGAAATAGTAACATCAGTAGGCAATGTAACAGTACTTGTCCATTTATATAAACCTGGAACAAGCGTTTTACCTCCTAAATTTCCAGTTCCTAACTCAAGAAAGTCAGGAGAGGGACGACCTGCCGCATCATTATAAGCGGTAATCATATTTTCAACAGATGTAGTTAAATTAATTGGAGTTGGATCTGCCATATTGGATGCAAAAATTTGACCGGTAACCTGATCAGATGTTGCATACCCCGTTGCATCTGTTAACGCAAACCCTGTTATATAGGAAGTGGCTGCCGGACTTAAACCCAAATCTCCGGTAATATCAGAAGTAGGATTGTTACTGATCGCGGTTTTAGCAAGAATTGCATAATCACCTGCAGTTCCAAGTTCAACTGCAGCCAGGCCAGCTGGTGCATCTTCAGTTGTAAAACTCCATACTTTCTCAGCAGCAAGGGCATTACCAGCTAAATCTTTTGCTTCGGTAGTTAGGGTTGCAGTATAAATTGTTGAAGCGACTAAGCTATTAGTTGGTGTAAAAGTTGCTGTTGTTCCTGAATAATCCACAACGCCGGAAACTGTGTTTGTTCCTTGCATTACTATAAATGATTCAGTATTTATCGTTGAAGCATCCATTGCTTCGCTGAATTCAGCAGTAATTATTTTACTGCGAAGTAAATCCACTGCATTGTTTGCAGGGTCTGTTAAAGTTATCTCCGGTGATATATCATCTGGTAAAAGGCCAGTTGTAAAACTCCATACTACATCAGCAGCAAGTGCTTTGCCGGCTAAATTTTCTGCTCCGGTTGTTATTGTAGCCGTATAAATAGTTTCAGCAGATAAAGCATTTGTTGGATTGAATGTTGCCACTAATCCTGAATAATCCACAACACCAGCAACAGCATCTGTTCCTTGCTTTACTATAAATGTTGAAGTATTGATCGTTAAAGGATCCATTGCCTCATTAAATGTAACAGCAAGGTTTCTATTAAGAGCTACATCTGCGGTATTGTTTACCGGATCAGAAGAAACCATCGTTGGTGCAATATTTAAATCGGTATCGTCATCTTTTGAACAACCCGACATCAAAACAACCGCTGCAATTGCAAGGGTTGAAAATAGATTTTTTAATTTCATATAATTGTTTTAATTAATATTTCAATAAAACAAAGGTAAATACATTAACACCCTGAAATGTTACACAAGACTGTTCTTAAGTTACATCATTCACACCTCTTAGAGATTTACGTTGTTGAATAGGAAAGGTAAATCAGTAAAGAGTGTCCAGAAGCCGTTTCTCGAACAGATATCTATTACTGCGAAGGCCGAAACTGTTTTCATGAGCAAATCTATTGAATGCTTATAAATTACAGGTTTCGGCCTACGCAAGAAAGATAGTTTGCAGAACGTTTTGAAACACTTCTGCTTTATCCCTAAAATATATATCGTATAGAAAGTGCACCACCGTCACCCCAAAAACCGCTATATCCAAAAACATTCAAAGTGGGCTTCCAATCAATGCCAATATTAATTGGTATTTCAGTAAAGTTATATTCCAATCCAATAATACCATCAAGTCCTACAACGGTATAGCTTTCTCCACGGTTTCCCCAATCTGCATGATCACCATCCCAGATTCCAATATGAGCACCGAATCCAAAATACCAATTCAACCTTTCAGCATTGGCAATCCTATTTTGAATTTCATAAAGGCCTGTTAGTTCAACCCCTTGCCATCTTGATGAAAGAATACCTTCAAGAGCCGTTTTATTACTAATGAAATGCTTAATTGTTAAACCATTTGAATATCCGGCCCTTAGACCGATTCCAGTGTTGTAATCTTGTGCAAAATTGACTGAAGACACACATAATAGAATCAATAAAGTCGCAACAATTTTTTTCATGATATTTAAATTAATTAATTCCTACTCGTTTGGCTTTTCGGGTACGCCTCGTTTGAAATGGTTTTCAGACTCCATCTGTAATTGTTTTAAATCCAGACCAGTTGGTAATGATACCGTCTGTATTTCAAATTATTTTTTCCTTGTAGCCAAGATGATTACAATACCACCCAGTCCCATTACCGCTAGTCCTATAAATGGCGACCACTCCAGGTTATGGTGTTGATTTCTTGTAATTTGAATATCGCCCATGTCAATTACATTTTCCTTAGTAAAGAAACTGAAGGTTGTGAAAATGGTCATAACTACACCAATAAGCAGAATAATTAATCCCCCTTTTTTTATGTTCCCTTTATTCATATCTTAAATTATTAGTAATAAATTGTAATTTTTTTTTAAAATCTCTATCCTGGATAATCCTTGATAAGTGCAGCTACTATTGCAATGGTAAATAGAATGTGAATAGCTTCACCTGTATTACATCCAAAGCAGTTGATAATCTATATTATAGTACATCCTGCAGGGGATGCATAGAGCAAAGTTATTATTGTATCTATTTCTTTTTAATTTATACAAGTAATTATTTTACAAGACAAAGATGAGCATGTTCAAATCAAAATAGCTTACACAACTCTAACTGAATATTACATCATTCACACATTTCGTGTACGAAAAATGAAGTTGATCTTACGTAAAGGATCCCTATTTAAAAAGCATTCTTCCAATGGGTTCTCTAAAAATACTAAATTTTGATATTGAAGATGCATTGTTATCACGTGAAATTTTTGAGTAAACGCTTTGACAATTCAGAATAATGTAGTCTTGAGAATAAAATGAAAATTAGATATGTAATCTTTTTCAATGCTGTTAATTAAAATTATTTTTTTGTGAACAATTGAATTGAGGTGTTTTTAAATAGAATTATTTATGATGTTTCCCATGGTGTTTTTTTGATTTTGACTGATGGGAATTATGTGGGTTATTAGAATTTTTGTACCATCCCTTATGTTTTCCGTTATTTGTTTTATAACCTACAACGCAGGATGATGTTCCAAATAAAAGACATATACTCAAAGCTAATATCGCGAATGTTCTGAATTTTTTCATATCTAAATTAAATAAGTTGAAGTGTTTATTAATGGTGAAGAAAATATTTTTTTGTCATTTACTTTTGAATATAAAAAATCAGTTAATAAACCAATAGAATAATGACAACAACAGATGTAATGGCTTTACGATAAAGTTTTTTTGTTTTAGTAATACTTCATATTACTTTATTTTAAGGCATTCAATTTGTTCATCAACGCTCATGACAGTTTATCTTTTGTGTGTGCGAATGGTAAATTTAATAAAATAAAGTCCAGAGAGTGAAAGTCTGAACTGACGAAGAGTGCCTAGCTCGTGAATACCATTTTAGAAAGGCAGGAATGAATCAACGGAATAGGAGGTATTGTTTTATTTCTGCAAAACCCATGATTACCAAAAGGATAGCAATGTAGATGGGGCGCGCCAAGCTAAAGGTACTGCAGAATTAGATGGAAGGACATTTACCTTACCAAGGGAGATCGAATCAACCAAGCTTTGGTACTGATGAGAATTGGAGCGGAGCGGAAATCTGGAATTCCTTTGGATTTATGTCATGAGCAACTCAGCCGAAGCCATCGTAAATGTTGGGTAATGAGCTCAAAATATGCCTTAATCAATAGTCAAATCAATAACTTCAGCTTTGTGCGCATTCTTGTTTACTGAATCAATCCCTTGGTCTCTACTTTGTTTTGATGTGTACATTTGACTTGTGCCAATAATTTGACTATTTACCGCGGTCAGGTTAAAATATGGACTTCCATCTGAAGCTGTTTCCTGTTTAAACATTTCCTTATCAAGACTATTGGTTTTAACAGATTCAATTCCATTTTGGCAAGCCTCTTTTGTTGTATAACCCTGGCTTGTCATAATAATTAAGCCATTTGGCGCTTTAAGGTTAAACATAAAGCTTGCGTCTACTCTTTTTGTAATTTCAAATTTTTCCATGATTTATTGTTTTTATGTGAGTTAAAATGATGTGACCCTTTTACGTCAATGTTCAATAGCCTTTTCGTCAATTAAGAATTCCCAGGCTAACTCGTTAATTCTCTTTCACAGCATACAGTTGATCGGGTTCACCTATATTAACTAATTAAAATATCATCTGAATGATAATACTGTAAAGGTAAGCACCTTTGTTTCTGGAATATTACACAATTTTATAAAAGAATTACATCATACACATATTAAAGTAACGGCTGTTACAATATGAAACGTCCATGCCAAAGTGATTTTGACACACATGGAGATGATTATCATAGCATGGTAAGTTCCATATGGCAACTAAAAAACAAATTATAATCATATGAAACGTCCATGTATAAAGCTTTCTACACACAGGGAGATGATTATTCCAGCATGGTAACTTCCATATGACAAATAAAAAACGAATAAAAAAACATATGAAATAATCCTTTTAATTTGGGTTCGTTTTAAGTCATACAGAGTGATTAATCTAAGAAAATTGACAATTACGGCATCACTCTTTCCATTAGGTTTTTATTGAATACGGATCATTTAAAGTGCTCTAGTTTGGAAAATGAAATCCTCTCTATTATCCGGTTATTTCCAAAGAATACTTCCCAAAACAGCATAAACTGTCGATAAAAGCATGAAAGGCAAAACCCAGCCTACTGACTGGGATGTAGTTCAATCCCGAAGCCAAATCGGGCAAGGATATGAAATCATTGCCGGCTCTAACAGACTGCTCATAGTTCAACTCTTATCAATGCGCCAAGTAAGCAAGCCGATTAAATTCACTTATTTATATTTTGAGAAAACCAATTATAGAGGCTTGCTGGTGTTTGTTAATCGTACCGAACAATAAAACTGCTCATCATGGCCCGTGGCAATTTAGCTTTTGTGTGCGCCCTGAATGGTAAATTTAATAAAAGGCCTTTTTAATGTTAAGTTTCGTAAAAGAAAGTCCTAATGGAGTAAGCTATTTTAAATAAAGGTCCACAATCGAGGTGTTTGTTATTGCTCATGAGGGCGATTCAATTTACTGAGTTTACCCCGTGCGCGCACCCGAACAGAGGTGTTGAAGAAGATACAAACGATATAAATGTCTTTTATTATTATAAATTATGACAGTTACAATTAGTAATTAACTCTTGATTATTAGAATAACTTCTGAATTATTCTTATATATTTGTGACTCTATTTAAACATATTGTTCTTGTCTTGCTTAGCCATATTTTGTCTAGGAAAGATTAATGTTTTCAAAAATGATAAAATCAGGAAGAGTATTTATGTGCTCTGATGTTGTTATTACCCAAAATCCTGAGAATATATTTAATTCGTATAAAGACTCTTTATTTTTACTCGAATAGAGTGTAACATATTGTTTTTACCCTAAACCAAATTAAATAATGAAACCAAAAATTTATTTGAATTTAACGCCCGAAGCTTTAATTGCTTCTATGCTTTCACCTGAAGAATTTGGAAGCTATATGGCGGTTGGTACCCAAAAACGCACGCATGGTCAGGTTCTTTTTCTTGAGGTTGACAGTAATGCTATCCAGGATATTCTTCCAATGGACTACATAAATGAAAGATGCGTTCCTCAGGAAGAGGGCCGACCAAAAAGCTCCGTTTATCTTTCCATTTACCGTGTATTGGAAAGCATTCCTGTTTCAGCTTTAAAAAGTTTATATCTGACAACGGATGACGGGCGAACAATGGAAATTAAAAAAGGAGATTATCCTGGCGATATTAAATCCAGTGCACACTTGTATCAGGAACTTTGCCCGGTTACACCAAGGATTATTAGTAAATTGGCTCCCTTGCAATTCATAGATTATATGACAAAAGGAACAGAAAAAATTAATCTTCCTAAACTGGCATTTGTAGAATTGCAATTGAATGGATTGACAGAAGATTTTGAAAATTCGCCGGCCCATAATTTGCCTTATCCAGAGTTAGATCATTTAAGAGATTGTCTGAAGATTCTTAATAATGAGCCAGGTAAAATTCAAAAAACCATTAGGCGTTTCTTTTCACGGGATCTTCTTTTTAGAACAATTAAGAATGGTTTTTTTATTGGTGATAGTAATGAAATGGTTTATTATCCTTTCCCTTCAGAAGAAGAGTTGAATGATAAGAATTATGTATGGTGGAGATCAGCTAAATCGAACCGGTTTAATTAAGAAAAACAAACGAAAATTTAAAAAATAATGCAAAACGTTGATAATATTTTTTGGTTTATTCCATTTAGTTCTTTAGTTGCTTTAGGATTTGCCTTTTACTTTTTTAAACAGGTAATGAAAGAAAGTGAAGGTACCGATAAAATGATAACAATAGCTTCTCATGTTCGAAAGGGAGCAATGGCCTATTTAAAGCAGCAATATAAAGTAGTAGGTATCTTTTTCCTGGTTATTGTGGTTATGTTTTCGGTATTGGCATATGGTTTTAATTTACAAAATGAATGGGTTCCCGGAGCTTTTTTAACGGGAGGATTTTTTTCAGCATTGGCTGGTTTTTTTGGGATGAAAACGGCAACTTATGCTTCAGCCCGAACAGCAAATGCAGCTCGAACTTCTCTTAGCCTGGCTCTTCGGGTAGCTTTTAGAAGTGGTGCAGTTATGGGCCTTGTTGTAGTAGGGCTTGGACTTTTTGATATCTCGGCATGGTTTATTGTTCTTAATTACTTTGTTGATGAGCCAAGTGTGGCAGAAAAGATGATGATTATTACCACTACCATGTTAACATTTGGTATGGGAGCATCAGCACAGGCTTTATTTGCCAGAGTAGGTGGCGGAATTTTTACAAAAGCTGCTGATGTTGGTGGTGACCTTGTGGGAAAAATAGAAGCGGGTATTCCCGAAGATGATCCAAGAAATCCGGCTACGATTGCTGATAATGTTGGTGATAACGTAGGTGATGTTGCTGGTATGGGTGCCGATTTATACGAATCGTACTGTGGCTCAATATTGGCTACTGCGGCTCTTGGTGCTGCGGCTTTTATGGGAAATGCCGAATTACAAATGAAGGCAATTTTGGCCCCTATGTTGATTGCTGCTGTTGGAATTATTCTTTCGATTATTGGTATTTTCATGGTTAAAGCTAACGAGGGTGCCACTCAAAGACAATTGCTAAAATCATTGGGAAGAGGAACAAATATAAGCTCAGCTTTAATTATCGTATTCTCATGGGTAATTCTTTATATTCTCGAACTTGAAAATATTTGGGGAATATGGGGTGCCATTGTTACCGGATTGATTACAGGAATAATCATAGGACGGGCAACTGAATATTACACATCAGAAGAGTACCGACCAACACAGAAAATTGCGGAAAGTTCCAGTACAGGAGCTGCTACCGTTATTATTTCGGGTTTGGGAATGGGTATGATTTCAACAGCAATTCCTGTTATGGCAGTTGTTGTAGGTATTATCTTCTCATTTTTATTTGCTTCCGGATTTGATATGGATAACATGGGCTTAGGATTATATGGTATTGGTATTGCTGCAGTAGGAATGCTTTCTACTTTGGGAATCACTTTAGCTACTGATGCTTATGGCCCTATTGCCGATAACGCAGGTGGTAATGCCGAAATGTGTGAACTCGGACCTGAAGTTAGAAAACGTACTGATGCTCTTGATTCTCTTGGAAACACTACCGCAGCAACAGGTAAAGGATTCGCTATTGGTTCTGCCGCTTTAACTGCTTTGGCATTATTGGCTTCTTATATCGAAGAACTTAAAATTGGAATTATTCGTTTGCTTGAAACTGCTGAAAGTTATGCCTTCCCAAATGGGAATGTAGTGTTTACAGCTAGCGACGTTAGCTCAATAAGCCTAATGGATTTCATGGACTTTTTTAAGGTTAACCTAATGAATCCAATAGTATTAATTGGAATATTTATTGGTTCAATGATGGCATTTGTATTCTGTGGATTAACCATGAATGCTGTTGGCCGGGCTGCAGGGAAAATGGTGGATGAAGTAAGAAGACAATTTCGCGAAATACCAGGTATTCTAACAGGAAAAAACGAACCTGATTATGCAAATTGTGTTGCCATTTCGACTAAAGGGGCTCAAAAAGAAATGTTGTTGCCTTCTATCTTGGCAATTTCTGTTCCTATCGTGGTCGGCTTGGTGTTCGGAGTTGCTGGTACTATGGGATTATTAGTTGGTGGATTAGGTGCAGGTTTTGTTTTAGCTGTTTTTATGGCAAATTCCGGGGGTGCTTGGGATAATGCTAAAAAATATGTTGAAGCCGGACATTTAGGAGGTAAAGGTTCTGAAGCTCACAAAGCAACCGTAATTGGTGATACTGTTGGAGATCCTTTTAAAGATACCTCAGGTCCAAGTCTTAATATTTTAATTAAACTAATGAGTATGGTTGCCATTGTAATGTCTGGAGTAACCGTTGCCTATAGCTTAATGTAAAATAATTATTTTTGGATAAAATATAAATTTGAATGGGGTTGAACAAATTGTTCAACCCCATTCTTGCGTTCAGATGTAACTGAAAATCGGATAATTTTTGCGTATTTGTTAGTACAGGATGTTGGCGAGGCGATATCTGTGGCTTTTAATGCTCAAAACTTCACTGCTTTGCGGAGCAGTTCACTTCTGAGGCATTCAAACTACACTGCTCTGCGGGGCAGTCTGCTTTTAAAGGAATAATAGTGTGCTGCCCTGCGGAGCAATTCACTTTTTAGGCAACAAACAACCACTGCTCCGCCGGGCAGTGGGCTTCCGAAGCATAATAAGTATTCTGCCCCAGCGGGCAGTCTGCTTTTTAGCCATCAATTGTTAGTTGCCTTGCCGGGCAGTGTGCTTTTTATGCCTTGAGCAGGCATTGCTCCACTTTTCCGCGAACTATTTGGGAATCGCCTCCGCTAAAATCCTTTTTTCTGCTTGCGGTCTTCGGAAACAATCTATCGTCAAAGGTTTTTACTGCATCCCGCTATTGGTAAGTGCTGGTTTCTCTTTAGCAGGATTTTTTTTAAAAGTGTGTGGTATTATTTATATGAATTTATTCCTTGGTTGGAATGTGTTTTTCCTGTCTTATTTAAAATGATTAAAAATAATTTCTATCTTTAGTTTACTTTAAAATAAAGGAGATGATGCGAATTAAATTTACACGGGCGGTATTGCTTTTATCGCTTTTGCTGATAAAAGGAAATCTTGCTCATTCTCAAAATCACAATAATACAATGAAACACGCACATACAAATCACTTAATTAAGGAGAATAGTCCTTACCTGTTACAGCATGCTCACAATCCGGTCAATTGGTATCCTTGGGGCGAAGAGGCCTTGGCTAAAGCCAAAAAAGAGAACAAACCCATATTGGTGAGCATTGGTTATGCGGCTTGCCACTGGTGTCATGTAATGGAGCGGGAGAGTTTCGAGAACGAAGAAGTCGCCAAGCTGATGAACGAATTTTTTGTCTGCATAAAAGTCGATCGCGAAGAGCGGCCCGATATCGATCAAATTTACATGGATGCCGTGCAAATGATGACTGGCAGTGGGGGATGGCCCTTAAATTGTTTTGCCATGCCCGATGGGAAACCATTTTTTGGAGGGACCTATTTCCCTGCCGATAATTGGATGAATGTGCTGAAAGGAATTCACAATGCCTGGGTCAACGAAACTGAAAAGGTGAAGGGCGTAGCGGAACAGTTGGCCAAGGGAATCCGTGAAAACGAAATAATTACGGTAAAGGCCGAAGCAGAGCCATTCGCTGTCGCGGATTTAGAAAAAGCATTTCGCCAGTGGGAATCCGAATTCGATACCCGCGAAGGGGGGACTAATCGGGCCCCAAAATTCCCATTGCCCAATTCTCTTCAGTTTTTGCTGCGTTACTATTATTTCACTAAAAATATGGACGCATTAAATCAGGTAACGCTTACGCTTGATAAAATGGCCATGGGAGGTATTTACGATCAGGTGGGCGGAGGTTTTTCCCGTTACTCGGTCGATGCCATCTGGAAAGTACCGCACTTCGAAAAAATGTTATACGACAACGGACAGTTAATAAGCCTTTATGCCGAGGCCTATCAGCTCACTAAAATTCCCGAGTACAAACAGGTAATAGAACAAACACTCGAGTTTATCGATAGGGAATTAAGCTTGCCCGAAGGGGGTTTTTACTCCTCGCTCGATGCCGATAGCGAAGGGGTTGAAGGTAAATTTTATGTGTGGGAAAAGGCGGAAGTTGATCAGCTTTTGGGCAATCAATCCGAGCTGTTTTGTGAGTATTATGGCATTACTGATCGAGCCAATTGGGAGGAAGGAAATATTCTCATGATTCAGAGCGAAAAAGCGACATTGGCCGATCAATTTCAGATATCCGTAAAGAAACTGGAAGAAGTTTTAGAGAAGGGGAGAAGAGCTCTTCTGGAGAAAAGAAAGGACCGAATTCGGCCAGGTTTGGACGATAAATCGCTAACCAGTTGGAATGCGCTCATGCTAAAGGGATACGTAGATGCGTACAAGGCTTTGGGTGATGAAGAGTATTTGAATAAAGCCATTAAAAATGCTGAGTTCATTCAGAAATACCTTTGGAAAGGGAAAGCACATTTGCACCGCAATTACAAAGATGGGAATTCGAAAATCAATGGGTTTTTAGACGATTACAGCTTTACCATCGAAGCTTTTGTTGCACTTTATCAGGCAACTTTTAACGAGGAATGGTTGCTGAAAGCGAATGATTTGCTCGAGCATGTTATCCTTCATTTTTCCGATGAGCAGTCGGGCATGTTTTTCTATACATCCGACGAAGATCCTAATTTAATTGCCCGCAAAATGGAATTGATTGATAATGTGATTCCATCATCGAATTCATCCATTGCAAAAAGCTTGTTTTTAGTAGGAACTTATTTAGATAAGGGCAGATACATAGAGCGTTCCGGGCAGATGCTAGCGAATGTGAAGCCACGCCTCGAAAAATCAATATCCTATCATTCCAATTGGGGACAGTTGTATTTTTGGTTGGTAAATCCACTCATCGAAATTGTTGTTGTAGGAGAAGATGCCATAGCTCAGAAACGGAAAATTGAAGAATTGTTTTTACCCAATGTCTTGATTTCTGGGAGCAAATCAGAAAGTATTCTGCCCTTACTTCAAAATCGTTATGTAAATGGACAAACAACTTTCTATCTTTGTAAAAATCATACCTGTAAATTGCCTGTATCCAATGTGAATGATCTGCTAAAACAATTAAACACAATGAACGGTTATCAGTAAATAGTTATCAGTGAACAGTGAACAGAGGGGATGATTTTTTTTGAAAGCCTGAAGGGCTTTAAGATTTTAGCCTGAGGCATCGTCTTGGGATTGAATCACGGGTGTAAACCGTCGCACGAACAAGCGTGAATTAAAGGATGAATGTTTTTTGCGACGAAACATGCAAGAATAAAAAGAGATGGTATTTTTGGCATTAAGTCCGCAAGCCGGAAGCCATTTAGCGAAGATTGGATTAAGAATATAAAGTTGTTTGAACAAATAGAAAGCCTGAAGGGCTTTAAGATTTCAGCCCAGGGCAACGCCCTGGGAATTGAATCACGGGTGTAAACCGTCGCACGAGCAACCGTTAATTAAAGAATGAATGTTTTTTGCGACGAAACATGCAAGAATAAAAAGAGATGGTATTTTTGGCATTAAGTCCGCAAGCCGGGAGCCATTTAGCGAAGATTGGATTAAGAATATAAAGTTGTTTGAACAAATAGAAAGCCTGAAGCGCTTTAAGATTTAAGACCAGGGCATCGTCTTGGGATTGAATCACGGGTGTAAACCGTCGCACGAGCAAGCGTGAATTAAAGGATGAATGTTTTTTGCGACGAAACATGCAAGAATAAAAAGAGATGGTATTTTTGGCATTAAGTCCGCAAGCCGGGAGCCATTTAGCGAAGATTGGATTAAGAATATAAAGTTGTTTGAACAAATAGAAAGCCTGAAGCGCTTTAAGATTTAAGACCAGGGCATCGTCTTGGGATTGAATCACGGGTGTAAACCGTCGCACGAGCAAGCGTGAATTAAAGGATGAATGTTTTTTGCGACGAAACATGCAAGAATAAAAAGAGATGGTATTTTTGGCATTAAGTCCGCAAGCCGGGAGCCATTTAGCGAAGATTGGATTAAGAATATAAAGTTGTTTGAACAAATAGAAAGCCTGAAGGGCTTTAAGATTTCAGCCCAGGGCAACGCCCTGGGAATTGAATCATGGGTGTAAACCGTCGCACGAGCAATCGTCAATTAAAGAATGAATGTTTTTTGCGACGAAACGGAAATGAATATTAAAAAGAACCAATTACTAAAAATCAAAATAAGAAAATGATGAAGAAAAACATGCGTACCATTTTGCTTTCGGGCTTTTTGTTGTTTGCAATTGCATGTGCAACAGTGCCTATCACCGGAAGAAAACAAATGAATCTGTTTCCGGAAACAGAAATGATTGCTACCAGTTTAACTCAATACGATGCTTTTTTAAAGGAGAGCAAACTCTCCGACAACAAGGAACAAACCGCCATGGTAAAATCCTGCGGTGCCCGAATTTCTGCGGCAGTCGAAAAATTCATGACTGATAATGGTCTGAGCGATCGCATTGCAAATTTCGTTTGGGAGTTCAACTTAGTTGATGATGAAACCCCTAACGCATGGTGCATGCCAGGCGGTAAAGTGGTTTTCTATACCGGAATTTTACCCTACACACAAACCGAAACGGGTCTGGCTGTTGTGATGGGACACGAAATTGCTCACGCCATTGCCCGTCATGGTAACGAGCGAATGAGTCAGCAAATGGGTATTCAGGCTCTAGGTACAGGACTCTCAATGGCTTTAAATGAGAAGCCTGCCGAAACACAACAAATTTGGATGACTGCCTTTGGTGTTGGTGCCAATGTTGGTGTAATGCTTCCCTTCTCGCGTTCTCACGAATCCGAAGCCGATAAAATGGGTTTGATATTTATGGCTATGGCCGGATACAATCCTGCAGAAGCAATTGAATTTTGGAAACGAATGGCTGAGAGTGGAGGCGAAAAGCCACCGGAATTCTTATCGACTCACCCAGCTGATGATACTCGTGTGAAAGATCTACAGGCATACCTGCCAGAAGCAATGAAGTATTACAAGAAGTAGAACTTTTTATTGGGAAACCTTTTCTAGAATATAAAATGTGGCGTTCTCATTATAGATGAGGATGCCATATCATTAAATTAAGAAATTAGTACAATACAATGAGAATAAAACTCTTCTTGCTTTTACTATTCACTATAGTAATTACATCAAGCATTTTTGCCCAATCGGAGGAACATACACACGATCATGAACATGATGAAGAAGCTGAAGTACACCATCACGAGCATCCTGGTTCTGAGATTGGAGTAGGAAATTCTATCATTTATTTTGCCAAGGAAAAAGAATTTGCGTACGGATTTCACATTCATTACGTAAAAAGCATTCCAAATTCAAAATTGGGAATCGGATTTGGTTACGAAAGAATATTCGATGAGCACGGTCACAATACATTTGGTCCTGAATTGGTGTACCGACCAATCGAAAAATTAAGCGTAAGCTTTTCACCGGGAGTAACACTGGAAGATGAACATCCTGAAGCCAAATTTGCCGCTCACATCGAAACCTCTTACGAATTTGAATTACATGATTTTCACATTGGCCCGGCTGTCGGCTTTGCTTACGATGCGGAAGATCATCATTTTAGCATAGGTATTCATATCGGTTACGGTTTTTAATCCATACCGCTATCAGTGGTCCTTATCTCTGGCAGTAGTATTATAAAAATATTAGAGCTTCACTTTACAGTGAGGCTTTTTTAAAACCAAACAGCGTCGAAGACTTCGTATGTTTATTTTGAAGCCATATACTCTTCTCTAGGAAAGGCCTAGCTATCTATCGGAAAGGGTGAGGTTTTAATTATAAAAGAGGTAAATGTTTCGGTACGCTTTCCCTACAATAATTTATTTTTCGCTAACTACTAACTACTAACTACTAACTACTAACTGCTTTCACTTTCTCAACACTTCCTTATCTTCAAAATCCTCCGAATTCCATATTTCCTCGGGTATTGAATCATCATCTTCGGGAATAGTAATTTTAGGTTTTTTAGGCCCTTGGTTGCGATAAGCCAATGCGTAAATCATTCCAGAGAATCCACCAAACAAATGACCTTCCCACGAAACATCTTTCAGGATCGGAAACACGCCCCAGAACAGCCCGCCATAAAGGAAAACGACAATAAATGAGATTGCAATTAAACGATAATAATTTCGGATGATTCCACTGAAAAAAAGGAATGAGGCAAACGCATAAACCAATCCACTGGCACCAATGTGGTAAGCTTCTCGAGCACCAAACCAAACTAAGATGTTTGCAGTTAAGTAGCACAAAATGAATATTTTGTAGGCGAGCGGACGATAGAAATAGAAGATTCCCCAGCTTAATACCAGAAAAGGCATCGTATTAGCCATTAGATGACTAAAATCTTTATGAATGAACGGGCTGGTGAGAATTCCAATCAATCCTTTTGTGTGCAAAGGGAAAATTCCTAAATAATACAGATTCAAACCAAGTCCCCATTCGAATAGTTTAACTGCCCACATTACGAAGATGAAGGTCAAAGGAAAAATCAAACTGTGTTTCAGCTTCAATTTTTCAAAATCCTTGTCATATGGTCTCGTTTCTCTCAAAATTCAGGCCTTATTAGGTATGTGAAGTCCCTTTCGGGTTTGTGGTGTTTTCGGATGTTTTAATCCAATTCAATCTCTATTTCTTCATCGGTTTTAGGATTCGATATCTCAATCACTTTTCCATCTTTGCACTCAAGAGTACGAGCAGGGAATTTCTTTAACAAATCGTGCTGATGAGTGGCCATTACAATTGTTCTTCCATTTTTACTGATATCCATTAGCAATTCGGCCAATTCATCAGAGGTTTCAGGGTCAAGATTTCCGGTTGGCTCATCAGCCAAAATAATATCCGGAGAATTTAGTAAAGCGCGGGCGATCACTATTCTTTGCTGTTCTCCTCCCGAAAGCTCATGAGGCATTTTGTATCCTTTTTTGCCCATTTTCACTTTTTCCAACACCTCTTCAATTCTGTTGTCAATTTCCTTTTTGCTTTTCCAGCCGGTAGCCTTTAAAACAAATTCCAGGTTGTCATGAACATTACGATCGGTAAGCAACTGAAAATCCTGAAATACAATCCCAATTTTTCTTCTTAGAAAAGGAACCTGTTTTGTTTTGATGATAGGAAGATAAAAACCAGCAACAGATCCACCACCTTCTTTAATTGGTAATTCGGCATACAATGTTTTCATTAAACTCGTTTTGCCGCTACCTACTTTGCCAATGATATAAACAAATTCTCCTTTTTCAATTTCAAGGCTAACATCTGTAAGAATAATGTTATCCGCCTGACGGATAATGGCATTTTTAAGTTCAATGATAGGAGATTCGATCATGTATTTCGATTTTTTAGAATTCAAATTTTGTGCTGACATACAAATCTAAAAAATATTTCGGCAGAAGCTTTTTAATTGCGCTTTTTCTTTATCCAAAAAGCATGCAATTTTTCTTTTATTCCTCCGTTTCAGATACGGTAAGCTTACAGATTATTTATACCTTTAAAGCTGATTTTGTAAACGGAGTTTTGAGTTATGAATCAGCCGCAACAAGGCACACGTAATCAGCTTTTTTTACTTATAGAACCTACACACGCAAAGCAGTATGAGAAACAAATTTAGTTTGTGGATTTTAACTTCCCTGTTTTTTTTATGTTTGGGATTTACCGTTCAAGCCCAAAAATCATTAACTCATAAAAGCAGTAATCAAGTTTGGCAATCGGCCATGGAAATGTTCCAAAATAAAAATTATGGAGGAGCAAGGCACGAATTTGCCGATTTTGTGAATATGGAGCAGGATCGTTATTCCGATAGAGCAACAAAAGCCGATTTTTATATGGCATGGTGCTCCATTGAACTTTTTCGTCCTGAAGCAGAAAAGGAAATGAAATCCTTTATTCGAAAACACCCCGAGAGTAATTTAAAGCAATCGGCTTATTTTCAATTGGGAAGACAGCAGTATCGAAGCAAAAAATACAAGGATGCTTTGGTTTGGTTCAATCAGGTTGATACCTATGCTTTGGATCGTGATCAGCTAACAGAATATCAGTTTAAAATGGGATACTCTTATTTCAGTGAAAAGGAATATGATGAGGCCAGAAAGTACTTTTTTGATATTACAGAGGTGGCGGGAGAGTATAATGCTCCTGCAAACTATTACTATTCACACATTGCGTATCTGAATGAGAATTATCAAACGGCATTAATCGGATTCGAAAAGCTAATTAAGAATAAAACCTTTAAACCAATTGTTCCTTACTACATCACACAAATTTATTACCTGCAGGAAAAGTATGCGAAGGTAATTGAGTATGCGCCACAATTTTTAGATGATGCTACCGTAAAGCGTAGTGAGGAAATCGCAAAAATGATTGGTCTTTCGCATTATCAGTTAAAAGAATATCAAAAGGCAATTCCATTTCTGGATAAAGGAAAGACTAGTTTGACACGTGAGGATAAGTTTGCTTATGGGTATTGCCTCTACAAACAAAAGCAGTTTGATGAAGCAATTGAGCAATTCGAGAACGTTGGTGGCGAAAATGATGAACTGTTAATGGTGGCCAATTACTGCTTGGCAGATTGTTATTTGCAGTCGGGAGATAAAAACGGAGCAAAAGTTGCTTTTGCAGCAACTGCAGGAATGGATTTTGACAAGGATATGCAACAGGATGCCTTGTTCAATTTTGCCAAATTAACCTACGAGCTTTCTTATTCTCCTTTTAACGAAACCATAAAAGCCTTCGATGAATATTTGCAGAAGTATCCAAATTCTGATCGAAATGATGAGGCCTACGATTATTTGGTGAAAGTGTACATGACCAGCAAGAACTATGGCGATGCATTATTGTCGATGAATAAAATTGTAAGCAAAACGCCTGAGATTAAAAAGGCATATCAAAGAGTTTCCTGGCTTCGTGGTTTAGAATTGATGAAACAGCTTAATTATTCGGAGGCAATTGAGTCTTTTACTGCTTCATTGCAGTACCCAATATATAACTCGCAAATAGCTGCCGAGTGTATTTACTGGAAAGCTGAAGCTAATTACCGAATGGGTGAATTTAGCGAGGCTACAGCACTTTATAATGAGTTCATCGTATCACCGGGATCAGGATCTTCGGATTACTATAAGCGTGCTTACTACAATATTGCTTATGCGTATTTCGAACAGGATAAATACGATGACGCATCTGACTGGTTTCGAAAGTTTGTCAATCAATCAGATGAAAAAAGCAATTTTGTTTCGGATGCTTGTAACCGAATTGGCGACTGTTTCTTTTTGAAGAGAGATTATCGAAATGCTTCAGAATACTACAATAAATCGGTTAATGCCGGCAAGTGGGATCCTGATTATGCTTTGTATCAGCAAGCCCTTTCGGTAGGATTGCTGGGTGACTCTGCAGAGGAATCGCGTTTGCTGGAACAGATACGTAGCTCTTACACCGATTCAGAGTATTTGGATGATGCCTTGTTTGAACTAGCCAAAGCAAAAGTGAAATTAGACGATCAGGCAACAGCCGTATCTATTTATAAAGAGTTGGTCTCCAAATTTCCAACAAGTAGTTATGCGCCAAAATCATTATTGCAGTTAGGACAGCTGAATTACAATGCCAAAGAATATCAAAAAGCCATTAGTTATTACAAAGAAGTGGTTCTAAAATATCCGCAAAGCGAAGAAAAGAAAAGTGCCTTTATCGGATTAAAAAATGTGTACGTGGACATGAATAAGGTGAATGATTATTTTGCTTTTGCAGAGTCCTTCCAAGGTGGTGGAGTTATTAGGAGTTCCGAGAAAGATTCTCTTTCCTACATTTCTGCTGAACGATTATACATGTCGGGCGAAACAGAAAGAGGAACGAATGCATTGGGTGAGTATTTATCTAATTTTCCAAATGGAATGTTCCGATTGAATGCCCAGTTTTACAAAGCAAATGCAGCTCTGGATCTGGAAAAATACGATGAAGCGCTGGTCGGATTCGAACAGGTTTTGAATCAGCCCAACAATTTGTTTACTGAAAAAGCATTGTTGGCTTCATCTCAACTAAACTATCGGAATAAGAATTATTTGCAGGCGAAAGGCCAGTTTTCAAGATTAAAAGGGATGGCTGAGATTCCGGAGAATGTAAAATTGGCTAAAGTGGGTTACATGAGATCCGTTTATAGTCTTAAAGAGTATGAAAATACAATTCAGGCAGTAAGCGATGTGTTGGAGGTAGCCAAATCGAAGGAGGAGTTAATTCGAGAAGCAAGATACAAACGAGGAAAATCTTATTTGGCCTTGGGAAATACTGCATCGGCAATGAGTGACTTTAAAGTATTGTCGAAGGAGACTCAGAGTGTCGAAGGAGCTGAATCAAAATATCTATTGGCAAAAATACATTCGGAAAAAACCGAATACGATTTGGCCGAAAAAGAAATCAATTCGTTTATCGAAATGAATTCTCCGCATCATTATTGGCTGGCAGAAAGTTTTCTTTTACTTTCCGATGTATTCCTAAAAAAGGATGATGCCTTTCAGGCTAGATATACGCTGCAAAGTATTGTCGATAATTATGACGTAAAGGACGATGGAATTGTGGAGAGAGCGCAGGCTAAATTAGATATTCTGCTTGCTGCAGATAAAAAGGAAGAAGAGAAAATAACCAATAAAGAAGTAAAAATTCAGTTCGAAGGAGCCGATAGTACCGAAAGTAATAAGTTATTTAAAAATGCATCAGTAAAATCAGATTCTCTTGGCTTGGATGAGGAGAGAATCATGTTGGAGAAGATGTTGAATAGATTAGAAATAAAATAAAAAATCAATAATAAAGAATCAATGTTTAGAAAGATCATATTTACTGTTGCTATAGCTGGTTTGGCATGTTCTGTGTCAAACGCTCAGGAACAAAGAGATTTAAATAAAGAGGTTAAGGTAAAAACAGCTTACCAGCCAAAAATCAATAAATCAAAACGAATTGGTGAATTGCCTGTCGTTCAGGATACGGCAACTTTTACTCCTTCCTTTTCTTATTTTATACAAACGAAGCCTCTTACAGTTGGATTTTCGCCGGCTTTAATTCCAGCAGCTCGAATTGTTGGTGAGCCTTTAAAATCAATAAATAGTCACGTGTTAACTCTTGCCGGCGGTAATTATTCTACCCTTTTAGGGGATTATCGATTCAATAACCAGCGTTCTAAGACTACTGATTTTGGAATTCATATTCGCCACTATTCAACCAATGGGAAATTGGAATTGAAAAATGACCGAAAGGTAAAACCTGATTGGACAGAACAATTGGTTGAAGCATATGGCAGTACCTATTTAGATGAGGCTAAAGTTGCAGGAAGGGTTTATTACAAACACAAAGGATATAACTTTTTTGGTTCTCAATTAAGCGATGATCTTCCTGCAAATTATATTGATTTATTTCCATATTCTGAACAGGTTCAAAATCGTTTTGGTTTTGCTACTGACTTTAAAACCACCTTTAAAGATGAGGAAAAATTGAATTTTGGCATTGGCTTGCAATACGAGCATTTCTCGGATGATATATTTGTTACCGAGAATGATGTTTTGATTAGCGCAGAGGCTAAAATTCGTCGTGGTGATGGCTTTTGGAGTTTGCGTTCTGCTTTTGATTATTTTGCAACCGATGGATTGTATAATCTTGATCAGCTTGGTTTATCTGAAAGAAAAACCATGCTTTGGAATTTGAATCCTCAATATTCGCTTCAAACCGGTCAGTTGAATCTTAAATTGGGCGTGAATACCGTAATTGCAATCGGTGATGACTCAGAAGCAAAAATATATCCTGATATCGCTATCGATTTTGAAGCGATTGATGGCATTATGACCCTGTTTGCTGGTATCGATGGGAATTTAAATATGAATAATTACAACAATATTATTGCAGAGAATCCATTCGTTTATTCAGGTTTGGATGTAATGTCTTCCAATCAGAAATACAGATTGTTTGGTGGCTTTAAAGGGAGTCTGTCTTCTAATTCATCATTTAAATTATCTGCAGAATATAGTTCTGTTGATGATCAGTATTTCTTTGTGCAAAGAAGTGCTGGTGCTGCAAATACGGCTTACTCTGGCCCAACTTATTCAAATAAATTCGATGTGGTTTACGATGACATCAGTTTGTTTCGTTTAGGAGCAGAAGTAACCATTGGTTGGACCGATAAAATGCAATTGAATTCATCGGTTTGGTTTAACAAGTATACTCTCGATAAACAGGATGAAGCTTGGCATAAACCGGAATTTGAAATGAATGTAAATGCTACTTATGCTTTTACTTCAGAATTGGAGTTTCAGGCAGGAGTAAACTTATTAGGCGAGAGATCAATTTTGGTAGGTTCTCAGACTCAAACTATAGATGCCGTATATGATCTGAATATTGGTGCTAATTATAGTTTAAATAAGCATTTTACGGCTTTTGGTAAAATCAATAACCTATTTGCAGATAAATATTACCAGTGGGATGGATATCCTTCTCAGGGACTAAATTTTTTATTAGGTGTGAAAGTTGTATTTTAGATCAGGTTAAAAGTATTTATATAAGGATGTTCTGTTCATAGAGCATCCTTTTTTTATTTTGCTTATGTTTGTAAATTGTTTTTAGCACGCTTTTTGCTAATTTTAATACTATTATTAATTAGTAATCAAATTTAGGCTCTTGAAATTGATCAATAAATTTAAATATATACTTCTATTTACGTTCATACTTTTTATGCATGTAAGTAAGCTTAGTGCTCAAAAAGAAGAACGTTGGAAGCTTTCAGTTAATAAGGACCGTAAAGCACTTGAAATAGTAATGGATCTTGGTGCGGATGCTAAGGGAGTAATCTATTTGTTTGATATCACCAGAGATACACTTAACCTGGCTTTTGTTGCGGAAGAATCTGTTGACTGGAATACGCATGGGATTAGTGTTTGTGCGATGCCTAAGAATAAAGAAGTGCTTAAAATAAAGTTGGATGATATTGACTTGGAAAACGTTCAGGTTGTTTTTCACAAGATGTGGGAAGCAATGCCGAAAAGATTTAAGAACGTAACTACTTTATTTGAGCTTAAAGAATATGGAGTTACGGATTCGGGTCCTGAGGTCAGTAGTTTTATCATCCGGTTTAAGATGAAAAGACCCCGCCGAAGTAATTCTATACAGTTTTAAACATAAAGGAATCCATTTCTTTGGTGATTAAGCCTTTTAAAAATACTTCGTCAAAAACAATGAAAAAGCACGATTTTTCTAAATGAAACAGCCTGAAAACTCATCATTTTTACTATCTTTGTTTTACTTTTGTTTGCAGGTTCTGGAAGGAGTGTAATGTGTTGATTGTTAATGTGTTTTGTCTTTTCTTCCGTTGCTGTTTTTTATCTCTTTTTTTAGAGGAAAGCTTCCCTGAGAATAAATTAATTTTTGTACAAAAAAAATATTAGAATATAAGATCATGATTTGATCAATAATTATTTGATTATTGGTCTTATTATTTGATTGACAACTAAAGATCGGATAAATGAGTGATTCAGAAAATAAGCCAAGAGTGAAGAATGAATATTCAGCGGATAGTATTCAGGTACTGGAAGGATTGGAAGCGGTTCGGAAACGCCCTTCCATGTATATTGGTGATGTAAACGTTAAAGGTTTGCACCATTTGGTATATGAGGTGGTAGATAACTCAATTGATGAGGCCTTGGTTGGATATTGTAAAAATATCGATGTATTTATCAATGAGGACAATTCCATTACCGTTAAGGATGATGGTCGTGGTATTCCTACTGAATTGCACGTGAAAGAAAATAGATCGGCTCTTGAGGTAGTAATGACTGTTCTGCATGCTGGTGGTAAATTCGATAAGGGTTCATACAAGGTATCTGGTGGTTTGCACGGTGTTGGTGTGTCTTGTGTTAATGCATTGTCAATACTTTTAACTGCTGAAATCCATCGTGATGGGAAAGTTTATCGTCAGGAATATTCTAAAGGGAAACCTTTGGCTCCTGTCGAAACAATAGGAGAATCTGATTTGACAGGAACTTATATTACTTTTAAGCCAGATGATTCAATTTTTCTAGTTTTAGAGTATAAATACGATATTTTAGCGGCACGTTTAAGAGAACTTGCTTTTTTAAATAAAGAGATTCGATTGAATCTTACAGATAAACGGGATTTGAATGAGAATGGCGAATGCCGTTTCGAATCATTTTATTCAGAAGAAGGGTTAAAAGAGTTTGTTGAATTCCTTGATAGCACAAGGGAACGATTAATAGAGGAAACGATTCATTGTTCATACGATAAGAATGAAGTTCCTGTTGAAATAGCTCTTCAATACAATTCTTCTTATTCTGAAAATATTCACTCTTACGTGAATAATATTAATACAATCGAAGGGGGAACTCACCTTACAGGTTTCCGTCGTGGATTGACCCGAACTTTAAAAACATTTGCTGATAAATCAGGAATGTTGTCAAAATTGAAGTTTGATATTAGTGGCGATGATTTTCGTGAGGGATTAACTGCAGTTGTTTCTGTGAAAGTTGCAGAACCTCAGTTCGAAGGTCAAACCAAAACAAAATTAGGAAACTCAGAAGTAAGTCTTGCTGTTGATCAGGCCGTAAGCACAATGCTGGCTAATTATCTGGAAGAACATCCAAAAGATGCCAGAACTATTGTACAGAAGGTTATAATGGCTGCTACGGCTCGTCATGCAGCTAGAAAGGCTCGTGAATTAGTTCAGCGGAAAACTGTTTTGGGCGGGTCTGGCTTGCCAGGTAAATTATCTGATTGTTCCGATAAAGATCCTGTTAACTGTGAAGTATTCCTTGTCGAGGGTGATTCGGCGGGTGGTACTGCCAAACAAGGTCGTGATCGTAAATTTCAAGCGATTCTTCCACTAAAAGGAAAGATTTTGAATGTTGAGAAAGCCATGCAACACAAGGTTTTCGAAAGCGAAGAAATCAAGAATATATTTACAGCCTTAGGTGTTACAATAGGAACCGAAGACGATAGTAAAGCTGCTAATGTTGAAAAAATTCGTTACCACAAGATTGTTATCATGTGTGATGCGGATGTTGATGGTAGTCATATTGCAACTCTTATCATGACCTTCTTTTTCCGTTACATGAAATCATTAATCGAAAGTGGTTACTTGTATATTGCTACACCTCCTTTGTTTTTGGTTAAAAAAGGAAAGAATGAAGAATATTGTTGGAGTGAAGGTCAACGCCTACGCCTAATTGAACAATGGGGTGGTGGAAAAGAATCTGGTATGCACATTCAGCGTTACAAAGGTCTTGGAGAGATGAGTGCTGAGCAATTGTGGTCAACAACAATGAATCCAGAGGCTAGAACTTTACGTCAGGTAACCATTGAGAATGCTGCTGAGGCAGATCATACATTCTCAATGTTGATGGGAGACGATGTTCCACCAAGACGTGCCTTTATTGAAAAGAATGCAACTTATGCAAATATTGATGCCTAAGTAGTAAGATACATAATGTGAAGCCCTTGAGAATACCTCAAGGGCTTTTTTTTATGATTTCACAAGAGATGTTTTGACTCTTATTTTTGTCATGTAAGGGAAATTGAATACTTTACTAGTCGTAAATTTTAATCGTAAAAAGATGAATGTTTGTGTATTTTGTTCTTCGAGTAATTCTGTAGCTGAAAAGTATTTCCAGGAAGCTAGAAATTTAGGTTTGGCAATCGGTACTGCTGGACATAATTTGGTGTATGGAGGAACCAATATAGGGCTTATGAATCAGGTTGCCGTTTCGGTGAAAGAGGCTGGGGGCAAGGTGATTGGTGTGGTGCCAAAGTTGATTGATGACTTTGGTGTATCGGCTGATTTTTTGGATGAATTAGTTATAACTCCTGATATGGCGGAACGAAAAAAAGTTTTGCGTGAAAAGTCGGATGCATTTGTGGCTTTGCCTGGTGGTTTTGGTACTCTTGAGGAGATTTTAGAAGTGATAACTTTAAAGCAGTTGGGATATCATAATTTACCAATCGTGTTTGTTAATACGGATGGGTTTTATGATTTTTTAAAAGACCAATTCGAACTTTCTTATCAGGAGAATTTTGCCAAAGAAGATTATCGGAATTATTATGAGTTTGTAAATAATTATGATGACGTTATGGCTTATGTTCTTAACTATAAAAAAGTACAATTAAAAACGAAGTGGGATTAGTTTTTTGAAATCAATTTTTCAATAGAATCCAGTAGTTTACAAGTTTTAATTGGTTTTATTAAATAGTCGTCGCAACCAGCTGCCATTACTTTTTGTTTGTATTCTTTTTGAAAGAAAGCTGTTTGCCCAATAATCGGAATTCTCGAGTAGAGAGATTTGATTTCTTTCATTGCATCATAGCCATTCATAACCGGCATTTGTATGTCCATTAGAATAAGATCGATTGTATTTGATTGACACATTGTTATTGCTTCGCGTCCATTTTTGGCCCATAGAATATCAGCCTGGGTTTTTGCAAGGCTTGCTTTAAAGAAGGTGAAATTGTTTTTCTCATCATCTACAACAAGAATACTTTTTCCTGTCCAGTTGTGGTCTTGTTTTTCAACAACTTCTATTTTTTCAATTTTAGATTTGTCCGTATTGTATGGGAGAGTTATGAAAAAACAAGTTCCTACATTCTCCTCCGATTCAACTCTAATATTTCCGCCAAGTATTTCGGCTAATCGGTTCGATATTGTTAAGCCTAAACCAGTACCGCTGTACTGCCTTGTATCCGAACCATCCATTTGTCTAAAGCTTTTAAAAATATGATCTATGGATTGATTGGAGATTCCAATTCCTGTGTCTTTTACAAAGAATTCAATTTTGTTTTGATCAATAAGATGGTAGCCTAGTTCGATAAAACCTTCATTGGTAAATTTGATGGCGTTGTCAATTATGTTGGATAATAATTGTTCTAATCTTCGAGGATCAGTATAAATTATTGAGTCTTCGTCGCTTAAAGCCTTTTGTATTCTCAAGATTAAGTGAGCCTTGTTATTTTTGTTTTTAAGAGCGTAAAATTTTTCATATAATTCGGATAGTAAAATATTAACAGGGGTGTGACAAAGTGCAAGATTGATTTGTTTGCATTCTATTTTTGATAGATCAATTATGTCGTTAATGAGTTGCAGTAAACTATCCCCGCTTTGTTTTATTAGTGCTCCGTATTCTCGTCTTTCGTTTTCGTCTATTTGCTGAGATGTCATAATTTCAG
Source organism: Labilibaculum antarcticum (assembly GCF_002356295.1). Classification (NCBI taxonomy): domain Bacteria; kingdom Pseudomonadati; phylum Bacteroidota; class Bacteroidia; order Marinilabiliales; family Marinifilaceae; genus Labilibaculum; species Labilibaculum antarcticum. The sequence continues at coordinate 3,820,712 of NZ_AP018042.1, forward strand.
TAAATCCAAGAATATGATTCATTGGAGTTCTAATTTCATGTGACATATTTGTCAGGAAGGCTGATTTTAATTTATCAGATTCTTCGGCTTTGTTTTTCGCTTCGGTTAGGTGCTTTTCATATACTTTTCTTTCTGTAATGTTTCTGTATATTCCAAATATTGCAATTTGCTTGCCTCCAACTTCAATTGGGTTCCCCATAATAGAAACATCAATTAATCTACCATCTTTGCATTTTCGCATCGTCTCAATTTCTACAAGCTGCCCTTTAGCTGTAAGGTAATTCAGACTATTAGCCTCTCCTTGTTTTGTTTCATCAGCAAGTAAGCTATCTATAACAACTCCTTTAAGATCTTCTTTTGTGTAGCCAAAAAGAGAGGTGAATTGTTTGTTAATTTTTATTCCCTTACTCTCATTATCTGTTATTGCGATTGCTTCCGGCGAATTTTCGAAAAGTTGTTCAAAATAGGCAGTCTCAATACTGAGTTGGTGTTCGATCCGTTTTCGTCTTATAACCATTGCGTTAGCGTGCTCACCTAGAATTTTAAACTCTTTGAAATGAAGTTTAGATACATCAATTAAGTGTGAATCGGTCGCGGCATTCCTGTAAAATTGGGTTAGAATCTCTAGCCCTGATTTACTGATTTCAACAACAAATCGGGTGAAAATAATAATGATGAAGAGTGTCAATAAAAATACCAAGCCTGCCTTGATAAAATACTCAATCAGATTTGCTTTTAACTCATTCCTTTTATTTTTAATTGATTCTGTAAGTTTGTCAATATGAACACCACTGCCGATAACCCATTGCCAGTCCTTATACGATTTTGCAAACATTAGCTTTGTTGAATCATGATTAAAAGGATCAAGATATCTGACGAAGCCTCCATTTTTGTCTGTTCCTCGGGTAATTATCTCCTGCACAACTTTTACACCCTCTTTGTCTTCTTCATTCCAGAGATTCTGTCCAACAAGCTCCTTTCGTGTATGAGCTAAGCAAGTTCCATCAAAACTAAATACTGCAATTGAGAAGCTTTCATCAAATCTCATGTCTGTAATTTTATTGAGGATCTTCTCTTGAATTCCCAGACGATAATTTTCGACATATTGTGTGCAACCGATATACCAATTGTAGGGTTTGAATATCTTTACAAAAGATATTTTGGGATGGATTTTTTGTCCTTTATCTTCTTGCCAAGAGTAGTTTGAGTAGCCTTCCCCTTGAGTCTTCGCAATTTTGATTTCATTTTTAATAATCGGAATTCCAAAAACATCTTTTAAAATTAGTTTGTTTTGTCCTTCCCAGTTTAGATTTTCAGGATCCATTTGCACAACTCCAGTCAAGCTGTTTATATAGAAAAAGCCACTTCCATCATTAAAACGAACGGAGCGTAAAGCGTTAATGATTAGTTCTTTTATTCGGCTTTCCGATAGGTCGTTTTTACAACTGTTGTATATGTTTGTTGCAATTGAGTGTGCTTCATGAACTCGGCTGTTTATGTCTTTCTTTAGTGCATTTCTTGTTTGCTCTCTTTCGTTTTCAATATAATTAATAAGAGTTTGCGTTTCGTGTTGCAGGGTTTTTTCTTGCATCCTGAAAAAGTCGGACTTAATTTGTTGAGACTCTTTATTGAATTTTTGCCTTTCTTGCTGCACCCAAAAAATTCCAAGAATTGATATCAAGAGCAGAGAAGTAGAGAGAAGTGAAACCAAAAAGACTTTGGAAATACTCTTGTCTTCAAAAATTTTAGCAAGAATGAATTTCATATTGAGCTGAAAAGGGAGTTTGATTGTTAGGTTGTGATAGTTCCTGTGAAAACATGTGTTGCAGGCCCTACCAACCAAATGTTTTCGATTTGTGTGTCGTTTGTTTTTCTGAAATGTACTTCCAGATGGCCGCCTTTAGTTTTAATCTTAAATTGGTTTCTGCCAGTTTTAAAACTGGCACTTATGGCCGATGCAACAACTCCTGTTCCGCAAGAATATGTTTCATCTTCAACACCTCGTTCGTAGGTGCTTACTGTAATGTCTTGATCCTGAAATGAGACAAAGTTTACATTTGTTCCTTCCTCCGCAAATCTATTATTGTATCGAATCTTTTTCCCTTCGGTAAATGTGTCGAAATTATCATGTTTGGATATGAATCGAACAAAATGAGGTGAGCCTGTATTTAAAAAATAAAAATCGTCACCCAATTCAACATCTAAAACATCAATCATTTTAAGACTAACCTGAACTCCATTCTCAGTCTTAATGATTTTTGCTTCATGTTCGCCGTCAACAGCAATGAATTTGGCAGTTTCCGAAATAAGTCCTAGGTGATAGGCAAAAGCAACAATGCATCGTCCTCCATTTCCGCACATACTTCCTTCTTTTCCATCTGAATTGTAGTATCTCATCCGAAAGTCGAATCCTGAGGCATTATCCAGTAACATTAGTCCATCTCCACCAACACCAAATCTTCTGTCGCAAAGTTTTTTGATTAATGTAAAGTTATTAGCATCAATTATGTTATTACGATTATCTATTAAAACAAAATCGTTCCCAGTTCCCTGATATTTTGAAAATTCAACTTTCATTTTTAAATCTTGTTAAGAAGTGTTAAATACCAATAATTTATGAACACTTGTTAAGTAATATCGTTAAAATTGTCGTATAAATGTAAGAATCGTATCGGTAGCGGCTCTTTCGCCACTCAAGAAACTCAAAATAATTCGATCAATAAAATAAATTGATTTTTATTTTGATCGTAAAGGCAACATTCGATATTTATTTTTGTTGTATAATAAGAAAACAATCCTGTTTCAATTTTAAGCAGGCATATTAGGGGTATTAATTAATAAAGTTTTTTCAGATGAAAGTGAAATTGTTTTTGGGAAAATTAGCAATTGCTGTCTTAGGCGGTACAATTGCCATTTTATTATTTGTGTTATTTGTTGATAAAAAAGAGCGGATTATTTCGGTTCCGGAAGCTCGAACGACACAGCTTGCGAATCATTCTTTTGCAAGTGTTGCTCAGGTGGATTTAACTTATGCGGCTGAAAGGTCGGTGAAGTCAGTGGTTCATGTGAAAACACTTTATTCAAATGAGGAGTATCAATCCAATCCTTTTTACGATTTTTTGTTTGGCGAAAATGGGAGACAACAACAGCCAAAGGCCATTTTGGGATCTGGTTCAGGAGTGATCATTTCGGAAGATGGATACATTGTAACTAATAATCATGTTGTTCAAGGCTCTAATCTCATAAATGTTGTACTCTATGATAAAAGAGAATACGAAGGTAAATTGGTAGGGCATGATCCGTATACCGATTTGGCCTTAATTAAAATTGATGAAAAGGATCTTCCGAAAATGGATTTTGGAAATTCGGATGCTATAAAGCTTGGTGAATGGGTATTGGCCGTTGGTAATCCCTTTAATCTCACTTCGACCGTTACGGCGGGTATTATAAGTGCAAAAGCAAGAACCTTGGGTTTAACTGGCAACAGAATGAGCATTGAGTCTTTCTTGCAAACGGATGCTGCCGTTAATCCTGGAAATAGTGGAGGTGCTCTGGTTGATGCGAAAGGTCAGTTAATTGGAATTAACACTGCCATTGAATCAAGAACGGGCTCCTATTCGGGTTACTCTTTTGCAATTCCTGTAACTATAGTTGAAAAAGTAATCGGGGATTTGAAAAAATACGGTGAAGTTCAAAGAGCATTTATTGGAGTTTCTATTCGAACTGTAGATGCTAATTTAGCGGATGAATATAAAATTGATAAAATTGAGGGAGTGTATGTTGCCGATCTAAATGAAAATGGTGCCGCAGAAGAATCAGGAATAAAAAAAGGAGATATAATATTGAATATTGATGGGCAAGTTGTAAATTCTAGTTCTGAACTTCAAGAACAGGTAAGTAAGTTTCATCCAGGCGACAAAATTAGTGTTTTAATAAAAAGAGACAAGGAAAGGAAACAAATTGATGTAATCTTACGTAATAAACTAGGAAATACCAATGTTATAAAGTCAAAAGATCTAGCTTTTCTTGGAGCAGAATTTGAGCCTATATCAACGAAGGAGAAGTATCGTCTCCAAATAAACAGAGGGGTTAGGATAAAGAGTTTGCGCAGTGGAAAGTTTAAAGACGAGGACATTAAAGAGGGTTTTATTATTTATAAAATTAATGAGACCCCAATTTCCAATGTAGATGATATTAAAGATGCGCTTCAGAGTGTGAAAGATGGAGGAGTTTTTATTTCAGGAATTTATCCTGATGGAAGCGTAAAGTACTATGCCTTTTCTTTAATTAATAAAGATTAGGAAAATAAGTGGGAAATTAATAATAATCCGAATAAAAGAGCAATTAATTTTGACTTTAAGTATTAAAAAGGCTAATTTTGCAAAATATTTCGATGAAAAGGGACTATGAGACAATTAAAGATAACCAAATCAATTACCAATCGTGAAAGTGCTTCTTTAGACAAGTATTTACAGGAAATTGGTAAAGAAGATCTTATTACGGTAGAGGAAGAAGTTGAATTGGCGCAGCGAATAAAAAAAGGCGACCAAAAAGCTTTGGAAAAATTAACCCGAGCCAACTTACGCTTTGTTGTTTCTGTTGCAAAACAGTATCAAAATCAAGGTTTAAGTCTACCTGATCTTATTAATGAGGGTAATTTAGGTCTGATTAAAGCAGCTGAAAAGTTTGATGAGACACGAGGATTCAAATTCATCTCGTATGCCGTTTGGTGGATCCGTCAATCTATTCTACAAGCTTTAGCAGAACAATCAAGAATTGTTCGTTTGCCATTGAATCAAGTTGGTTCTTTGAATAAAATTAACAAAGCTTTTTCTAAATTCGAACAAGAGCACGAAAGAAAGCCTTCTCCTGAGGAGTTAGCTGAATCTTTAGAGTTACCTGCTGATAAAGTAGCAGATACGCTTCGTGTTTCTGGTCGTCACATTTCTGTTGATGCTCCATTTGTTGATGGTGAGGATAACAGTTTATTGGATGTATTGGTGAATGATGATTCTCCAATTGCAGACAGAAATCTTTTGAATGAATCTCTTACAAAAGAAATTGATCGTGCACTAGCTACTCTTACTGAAAGAGAGAGTGACATTATCAAACTTTTCTTTGGTATCGGTATTCAGGAAATGACTTTGGAAGAAATTGGCGAGAAATTTGGGTTAACACGTGAGCGTGTTCGCCAGATTAAAGAAAAAGCGATTCGTCGTTTACGTCACACATCCAGAAGTAAATTATTGAAAACTTATTTGGGATAGTAAATCTCATTACGATAATTAAAAAGCAGTTTCGAAAGAAACTGCTTTTTTTTATTTTTTTTCTTCCAGCTGTTTCTGGAGTTTGTACATTTCATCGCGATATTGCGCTGCTTGCAAGAAGTCCATTTCCTTTGCAGCTTTTTGCATGGCTTTCTTTGTTTGCTCGATTGTTTTTTCTAAGCTGCTTTTGCTCATGTACTGAACAACAGGGTCTGCAGCAATTTCAATTGAATCAGGTCCGGAATAAGCCACGCTTTCTTTGTCTTTTCCATGATTCATCATGCTTGCTTTCGATCGGGTAATTTGGGTTGGAGTAATGTTGTTTTTAATATTGTAGGCCAATTGTTTTTCTCTTCTATGATCGGTGGCATCCATTGTTTCCTGCATCGATCGGGTAATTTTATCTGCATACATGATCACTTTTCCGTTAATATTACGGGCGGCTCTTCCTGAAGTTTGAGTTAGCGATCTTGTAGATCGTAAAAATCCTTCCTTATCGGCATCTAAAATTGCAACGAGTGACACTTCCGGAAGATCCAATCCTTCACGCAAAAGGTTAACACCGACAAGAACATCGAAAACACCATTTCTTAAATCTTCCATGATCTTCACACGATCCAAAGTCGTAACATCGGAATGGATGTATCGACAACGAATATTTAAGTTGGTGAAATACTCTGATAATTCTTCCGCCATTCTTTTGGTCAGCGTGGTTACCAATACTCTTTCGTTAATTACAGTTCGTTGATGAATTTCAGCAATTAAATCATCTATTTGATTCAGGCTAGGACGAATACTGATCTGAGGATCAAGCAGACCTGTTGGTCTAATTACTTGCTCGACCACAACGCCTTCGCATTTTTCCAATTCGTAATCGGCCGGTGTTGCACTTACGTAGATTGTTTGTTTTGCGATCTGTTCAAATTCTTCAAATTTTAAGGGGCGATTATCCAGTGCCGAAGGCAATCTAAATCCGTATTCAACCAAGTTGATTTTTCTGGAGTGATCACCACCATACATGGCTTTAACCTGCGAAAGGGTAACGTGACTCTCATCAACTACAACAAGAAAATCATCAGGAAAATAATCCATTAGGCAGAAGGGGCGAGTTCCCGCAACTCTTCCATCAAAGTATCGCGAGTAATTTTCGATTCCCGAACAATGTCCTAATTCTCGGATCATTTCTAAATCGAAATTTACTTTTTCTTCTATTCTTTTTGCTTCTAAATGCTTTCCAATATCTTTTAAAAAAGCAACTTGTGCTACCATGTCATCCTGAATTTGGTGAATGGCTTGCTGCACGCGGTCTTTGCTGGTAACAAATATGTTTGCAGGATAGATGGTGATTCTGTCGTAGGAATCCAGTTTTGATCCATTAAGAGGATCGAATGAGTAAATTTCTTCAATCTCATCGTCCCAAAAGATCATCCGGTAGGCAAAATCAGCGTAAGCAGGATAGATATCAATCGTATCTCCTTTTACTCTAAAATTTCCACGCTGAAACTCTATTTCATTTCTTGAATACAAGGCATCAACAAAGGAGAGAAGAAGTTTGTTGCGTGAAATTAATTGCCCTTTTTTAATTTCGGTAACATTAGCATGAAAATCTTCGGGGTTTCCAATGCCGTAAATGCAGGAAACGGATGAAACTACAATTACATCTTTTCTTCCTGATAAAAGAGCCGAGGAAGCACTTAGTCGGAGTTTTTCAATTTCATCATTAATAGATAAATCTTTTTCGATATAAGTACCAGTTGCCGGCAAATAGGCTTCTGGTTGGTAGTAATCGTAGTAGGAAACGAAATATTCGACTGCATTATTTGGGAAAAATGTTTTGAATTCGCCATATAATTGTGCTGCAAGAGTTTTATTGTGACTTAAAACTAGGGTAGGACGTTGTACCTGCTCAATTACATTGGCAATGGTAAATGTTTTACCAGAACCGGTAACTCCAAGCAGAGTTTGAAAAGGAGCTCCATCATTTAAGCCATTACACAATTCTTTAATCGCGTTTGGCTGATCTCCTGTTGGTTTAAATTTCGATTCAATTTTAAATTTCATGCAACACTTTTGAATGGTTCTTAGTCTAATTTGCAAAAGTATAGAAACTATACAAAGCAAGGTAGTTTTATCGTAAAAATCTATTGTTTTTCGAGTTTATTGATAGAAAAACAGCTGATTACCGTATTGGTGACCAGCTGTTTTTTTAGGGGTTTAATTTTCTTAACGGCTTAACTGAAAGTAGACTGGGAAATGATCGCTATAACCACCAAAGTATCTTGGTCCGGCATAAGAGCGACTAGGAAGAGATAATCCATCCGGGTTTTTGTAACAAATCCATTCTTCAGTGAATATTCTTCCAGATTTGTGGTTTGTGTGAATGCCATCTGTATTGCTAATAAGGCTGTTGGAAACAATTAGATTGTCGAGCATGTTCCAATTCCCTTTGTAGTTATAAGTACCTTTGCCTTCCAGCTTTAAATCATACATTAGATTGTAAAGAGCTTTTGGATTTGAGGTGTTGGTATTATTTGTTGCAGCTAAAGCTTCTTCAGCAGATTTATTGTTAGGTTCATCGTTAAAATCACCCATGATGATGATTTTAGCTTTTGGATTCTTTTCTTGTAATTTATTTACAGCCAATTTTAATTGTTCCGCAACAAACACACGGTTCTTTTCCGATTTCTCCATTCCGCCAATTCTCGAAGGCCAATGGTTAACAAATATATTCAAGGTATCCGCAGCCCCCAAAATTCCTTGAACGTATAAGATGTCACGTGTTTTAAAGTTTGGTTCATTTGGAAAGTGAATTCCTATGGTATTGTGATTTAAGTATTTGAATTCGTTTTTCTTATACAATAAGGCACAATCGATTCCTCTTGCATCCGGACTGTCCGTATGTGCAATGCCATACTCAGCATCTTTCAATTTGTCTTGACCGATTAGAGCATCCAATACGGAGCGATTTTCAATTTCGCACAGACCAATAATTGCAGGGAAACTATTTTTGTTGATAGAAGACAATACAGAAGAAAGGTTTGTCAACTTTTTTTGATAGCGTTCCGCTGTGTATTCTAATTTTCCTTCAGGGGTAAAATCGTCATCCCTGGTATCTGGATCATTAATGGTGTCAAATAAATTTTCAACATTGTAAAAAGCAATTGTGTACTCTTTTTTTTCCTGTGAACAAGAAAAGGCAATGAGAGCCACCATAAGAAAGAATAGTAATTTTTTCAACATGTAATAATTTTAATTGATTCTAATAAAAAGGAGTCACATCAGTTACCTTCATGCCAGCAGCTTTTGCCGCTTGAAATCCCAATGTTGCATCTTCGAACACTTGACAATTTTCAGGTGAAATCCCCATTAATTCAGCACATTTTAAAAATGTTTCTGGTTCTGGTTTGTGATTTACCACATCATCGGCACTCACCAGAATGGGAATGTACTTGTCTAAACCTAAAATTTGTAATGTTTCAGCTGCAATGTTGCGTTTTCCGCCGGTTCCTACTGCCATTGGTATTTTACCATGGTATTTGTATACCAAGTCGGTAACGGCAGTAATCTCTTTGATTTTGTGCATTTCCTTCGCAAAAAATTCTTCTTTTATATCAGAGAATTTTTGTGGATCAATAGTACGGTTGTTTTTCTCGTTTAGTAAATCGATAATTTTAGATGATGGCATTCCTGCACAGCTCTTTAAAAAATCGAGACTAAATTCTAAGTTCATGATTTCGGCTGTTTTTGCCCAAGCGTCATAGTGCAAAGGCATGGTGTCAGCTAATGTTCCATCTAAATCAAAAATAAATGCTTTAGTGGTTGGAAATATATCTATGGTCTTCATGGTTTTTGTTTTAATTACCTATTTTTAAGTATATTATTTTCTGATGTTCGTGATTGTGCAAATTTACCTTAGATTACTTAGAAAGGGATGCCTAAAGTATTAAATTAATTTTAATTAATTGCATTGCGTTTTTATTAATTATAGATTCGGGAAGATATGCTATATGGTCTGAATAACAGCCTGTTAAATTGCGTTTCGTTTGGATGTTCCGTTAAATTTATTTAAATTTCCATTGTTTTAACAACTTTTTATTTAATTAGTCGTTATTACAACTGTTTGATTGATGTGAAAATTAAAAATCAGTATATGAAGATTATAGCTAGAAGTTTAGTTCTACTATTTGTGTTGGTGAGTTTTACTGTGAGTGCTAAAAATAATTCTGCGGTTACAAAAAGAGCAAATCTAATTACATCCTGGATGGAGAAGAAATTGGATTTATCTGCTGATCAGATTTCTAAGGTAGAGATTCTAAATTTGAAGTACGAAAATGAGATAGAAAATCTAACATTAGAAAAAGAAGGCTTTCCTTGCATGCAGGCAGTGCGTGATAGTTTGAAACGAAAGGAAGTTGAGATGAGAGATGTTCTTTCTGAGAAACAGTTGGCGAGCTACATTGAATGTAAATGTGAGTTGAAGGAAGAACTTAAACGAAACTGTAAAGAATTGAAATAATTAATTTATAAATAATAGGATCCCAATCGATTAAGGTTGGGATTTTTTTTGTCTGAAATTTTAAATGAGATAAAAAGATAAAAAAATCTGAATTATTTTAGTGTTTGTAACATCCGTTACACTTTTTGCAATTCTCCTGTCGCATCTTTGTGGTATTGAAAGAGGGAATCGGATTTCTTTTTAGAAATTATTTAGTTGCTCCCTTCACAATATCGTAACTTGAATAATCAAATATCAATAATACTAAAAAATATAATTATGGCTATGTTTTGTTATCAGTGCCAAGAGGCAGCAAAAGGAACTGGATGCACAGTTAAAGGTGTTTGCGGAAAAACCGATGAGGTTGCAAATATTCAAGATTTACTAATGTACGTGATGAAAGGTATTTCAGTTTTCAGTACTAAAGCTCGTGAAGCTGGTGTTGAGAATGATAAGGTAAATAACTTTATCATGACTGGATTGTTCATGACTATTACTAACGCCAACTTTGACAAAGTGAAATTTGTTGCAGCTATTCGCGAAGGTCTTAAATTACGCGAAGAAATTAAAACTCAGGCTGAAGCGGCAGGTGTTACTTTTGAAAACCTTCATCATTCTGCAACATGGTTTGCTGATAAAGAGAATGATTTTGATGCAAAAGCCCGTGTGATTGGTGTTTTATCTACAGAAAACGAAGATGTTCGCTCTCTAAGAGAATTGACAATTTATGGGTTGAAAGGATTTGCCGCTTACGTTGAGCACGCTTTCAATTTAGGTCTTGAGAAAGCTGAAATGTATGCATTTATGCAGAAAGCTTTAGAAGCAACTACTGATGATACATTATCTGTTGACCAATTGGTTGCTTTAGTTATGGAATGTGGTGCTAATGGTGTTACTGCTATGGCTGTTCTTGATGAGGCAAATACAACTGCTTACGGTAATCCTGAAATTACTGAAGTAAATATCGGAGTAAGCGATAAGCCAGGCATCTTGATTTCGGGTCATGACTTGAAAGATATGGAGCAATTGTTGAAGCAAACTGAAGGAACTGGTGTTGATGTTTACACTCACTCTGAAATGTTGCCAGCTAACTACTATCCAGCATTTAAAAAATACAAGCACTTTATAGGTAACTACGGAAATGCATGGTGGAAGCAAAACGAAGAGTTTGAAACTTTCAACGGACCTATCTTGTTTACAACCAACTGTATTGTTCCTCCTAAAGCAACATCTACATACCAAGATAAAGTATATACTACAGGAGCTTCTGGTTTTCCAGGATTCAAGCACATTACTGCTGATGAAAATGGAATTAAAGATTTCTCTGAGATTGTTGCTGTAGCGAAGAAGTGTGCTGCACCAATTGAGATTGAAAAAGGAACTATTGTAGGTGGTTTTGCACACAATCAAGTTATGCAATTGGCTGACAAAGTTGTTGATGCTGTAAAATCAGGAGCTATTCGTAAGTTCTTTGTAATGGCAGGTTGCGACGGTCGTATGAAAGGTCGTGATTATTATACTGAATTTGCAGCAGCTTTACCAAAAGATACTGTAATCTTAACTGCAGGTTGTGCTAAGTACCGTTACAACAAATTAGAGTTAGGTGATATCGGAGGAATTCCAAGAGTATTGGATGCAGGTCAGTGTAACGATTCATATTCATTGGCTGTTATCGCATTGAAATTGAAGGAAGTATTTGAACTAAACGATATCAATGATCTACCAATTGCATACAATATTGCATGGTACGAGCAAAAAGCAGTTATCGTATTGTTAGCTCTTCTTTCATTAGGGGTTAAGAACATTCACTTAGGACCAACATTGCCAGCTTTCCTTTCTCCAAATGTAGCTAAAGTGTTAATTGATACTTTCGGAATTGCTGGAATTGGTACTGTTGACGAAGACATGAAAATGTTTTTAAACTAAGATTAAGTCTGAAATTTTAAAAAGCGTTTCGTGTGTGATGAATGATAGAGGTGAATTGTAATCGGAGCGTTTTTTTTAAGGGTTTGTTATATAATAGTTTGTTAGGGTAAATGACTGCCTAATGTGGATGATATAAACTCTGCATTAGGCAGTTTTTTTATGTGTGGTTTTGTTGTCGTTTGGGGAACAATTTGTGTAATATTATATGCAGTTATGGATCGATTTAAAACAATAAAATTCTTAAAAAAATATCATAAGTGGCCTTCGCTGGCTCTAACTATCTTCATATTGTTATTTTCAATATCGGGAATAGTAATGAATCACCGAGGCGTATTTTCGTCTGTTGATGTAGATCGGCAATATTTGGGAAGTGAGTATCAGTACTCTAATTGGAATAAGGCTGCAGTTAAGTCGGGTGTTACAATTCAAGGAGATACAGCATTGATTTACGGTAATATCGGAATCTGGAAAACTACAGATAATTTTAAAACCTTTGAGGATTTTAATTCTGGTTTTAAATCTGGTGTTGACAATCGGAAAATTGAAAAAATCATTAAGACTGACTCTGGTGAAATGTACGCAGGAACTTTATTGGGGCTCTTTCATCAAAATACAGCTACTGAAAGTTGGGAAGCATTAAGCTTACCGGTAGCCGAAGAGAGGATTGTTGATTTGGTTGAAATAAAAGACGAATTATTTGTGCTTACCCGATCGAATTTGTTGAAAAAAACAAATGAAGGTTTTCAAATAGTTGAACTTCTTCCTTCCGAAACGTTTGATAATAAGATTAGTTTGTTTAAAACTCTGTGGGAAGTTCATAGTGGAGAGGCTTTTGGATTGTTTGGGCAGTTGTTCGTTGATTTTATAGGATTTGTGTTCATATTTCTCTGTGTAAGTGGCTTCATTTATTTTATTTATCCTGATTGGATTAAAAAACTGAAAAAGAAAGGGAAGGATGTTAAGAGGAAGATTAATTTCTTAAAATTCAATTTGAAATGGCACAATCATTTCGGGAATTGGTTAATTGTATTCCTTGTCCTAACGACATTGACTGGAATGTTCTTGCGTCCGCCTTTATTAATTGCAATAGTCTCCAATCGGGTTCCTAAAATTCCATTTACACATTTGGATAACCCAAATCCATGGTACGATCAACTGCGCAGAATAATGTACGATGAAGAATTAGACCGAATTCTACTGGCAACCAATGAGAGTGTGTATTATTCTGATGATGTTTTTATTTCTGCTCCTAAGGCCTTTATCGTGCAGCCTCCAATTTCAGTAATGGGAGTGAATGTTTTCGAGAAAGCAAATAGCGGGAGTTATTTGGTAGGTTCGTTTAGTGGACTTTTTTATTGGATCCCAGAAAAAGGAATGGTTTTCAATTACATTACTAAGAAACCTCATGTTCCGGTAAAAACCATGGGACCTCCGATTTCGGCTCACCCAATTGCAGGGTATTTAAAAGATGTAAAAGGAAAAGAAATTTTGTTTGATTATAATTTGGGTGCCGGAAATTTAAGTGATACTTCGGGTTTTACTCAGATGCCTGAAAATATTCTGCATTCGCCCATGTCACTATGGAATTTGTGTTTGGAAATTCATACTGGAAGAATCTATCAATATGTTTTTGGTAAATTCTATATCCTTTTTATTCCATTAGCAGGATTAAGTATTTTATGGATCTTGATTACCGGATATATATTGTATCATAAGCAGAGAAAAGGAAAGAAATAATTTACTGATTTAGGAAATTAGATGAATAAAAGGATGTTTAAAATACTAATCGAATTAGTATACTAAAAGAGGCTGAATCGTAGTGATTCAGCCTCTTTTTTTTATGTCGGGAATGAAAGAATCACTTCTTTTTTTGTTGCAAAAGCCAATCGTATAATTCAGGATTATTATAGGTTTCAGTCCATGAATTGTGAGTGGCCTCAGGATAAATCGTGAATTTCACATTGCTTCCCAATTTTTTTAATCCATCAACCATTTCTTTTGAACGAATAAGAGGAACAACATCATCTTTTGCTCCATGAAAAACCCAGATTGGGATTGTTTTAATGGATTTTAGTTTACTTGGATCACCACCGCCACAAATAGGAACTGCCGCAGCAAAAAGATCTGGTTTGGCAACAATTGAACCCCAGGTTCCAAAGCCTCCCATACTCAATCCGGTTATGTAGATCCTATCCTTGTCAATCGGATAGTTCACAATTATTTCATCGTAAAAGGGAAGAAGCAAGTCTTCGTTCCAATAAACAGAGTCAGGGCATTGTGGAGAAATACAAATAAATGGGAAATCTTTTTTGTTATCCAAAAAAGAAGGAGGTCCATGAAACTTCACCAGGTTTAGGTCATTGCCTCGTTCACCCATTCCGTGCAGGAAAATCAGCAAAGGAAGCTTTTCTTCCGATTGTTTTTCACTGGGTAAGTATTCCCAATAGTGTACTCCTAATTTTGATTGTTTCTCAACTTGTTGTGCCTTCATACCAATGAACGAAAAAAGTAAAACTGAGGTTGCTAAAATTGTGTGCCTGTACATGTTATAATACGTTGTTTCTATAAATCTACTAATTGTAAATGATTAGTTCAAAAGGGAAAAGATTATTTAACTAAAGTCTGTATCTTTATCGCCAGATTAAAAAAAAGAAAGCCATGTTCAATTTCGAAGATATAAATCTGGACCGTATTGTGGTTCACAATGTAGGAAATAAACATCACGATGAAGATTTGAAACTTTCTAAATCAGAAATCCAATTGGATGATGATGACGTGAAGGAGGTCCTGTTAAAGTACTTTCTAACAGCCTTTAATAGGGAGGAATTCTATAATTTTCAGCATGAGACAGATTTGAACATGAATGAGGTTTTCTGCTATGCCTCTGAGTATTTTGAGGAGAATGTTTCCTTTTACGATCAGTCAACCAATATCGCTGTTCATTTGTACGAAAAATCCAACCATCCGAACATTAAAGGCGGGGAATTTTATTTAGTAGGCTTCTCCAATTGTGTTGTTGATGGCGAAGTGTGTGATGCATTGGGTATTTTTAAATCAGAAAATAAAGATACCTTTTTAAAGGTATACCAGAAGCAGGAAAATATTGAATTGGGTTGCGAGAATGGGATCAATATCAAGAAATTGGATAAAGGATGCCTGATTTTTAACTCTGAAAAGGATAAGGGCTTTAAAGTTTGTATTGTAGATAAAACCAATTCAAACAAAGAGGCATTGTACTGGAAAGAAGACTTTTTGAATTTGAAACTTCGCGAAGATAATTTTTATCATACCCAAAACTACTTGGATATGTGTAAGGGTTTTATTGGCGATGTGTATAACGACGAGAATGAGGTGGCCAAGGCCGACCAGATCGATTTAATGAACAAATCAATCAATTTCTTTAAGGATAAAAAACAATTCAACGAGGAATTATTTAAAACAGAAGTGATTGAACAGCCTGAGGTTGCTACTGCCTTTGATGAATACAAAACCTATTATCAGAACGAACAGGGAACTGAAGTGACTCCTGAATTTACAATCAATAATGATGCTGTAAAGGGAGAGCAAAAACACTTTAAGCACATTCTGAAACTGGATAAAAACTTTCATGTTTACATTCACGGACAAAGAAAATTCATCGAAAAAGGATACGACGCTGCTCGTGATTTAAGCTACTACAAACTGTTTTTCAGAGACGAGAATTAAATCAAGTGCCCAAGTAAAAAGTGCGAAGGATCAAGTTTAAAGTAGACCTGTTAGAGTATTTTGTACCTGATAGCGTAAATGGTACAGATTAACTACTTTACGGTAATTTTATAACCCAGAACTGGCTCGTTGTTGAAGTAAATGATCAACTCATTATTGCCTTTCGACTTAGTTGGTACCGAGAAGTTAATTTGCTTGTTTTTTCTAATTGGCTTTACAAGTTGTCCAAATTTATCACTTTTAAAGTGATAAGCAATCTGAATGCCACTTGGAATATTTTCAATCGAAAAGTCAATCTTATTTCCTTTTCTTACAGAAAGAGAACCATTTTTCGGACTAATTATTTTGTATCCTTTGCCAAGGAATTGATTGAAAACGGCAGGCTGAAGAGTAAATTCTTCTCTGGTAAAGGGCCTTTTTAAAAGCAACCATTCCTGATTGTCCGGATAATGCTTCATCGCAAATTCTTCCGGATCGGTATCGAAATAAGCAGGAGTATATTCTTTATGGAATTCCATTTTCGCGTAGTCGACAGAACCTGCGGCCCATGTTACATCTACCAGTTTCCATTTGCCATTAATTTTCACTGCATTCCATGCATGGTTCGAAGGCAAATTAGACTTGCTAATCTCGGAAATAAATCGTTTTGCCGTTCCGGGAATTAGTACACATTCAATATTTAGCAAAGCACAAATCTCCTGATAAAGGGTTGCGTAGCCTTCACACAAAGCCTTTCTACTTTTAATTGTTTTTAGCGCAAGCTCCTTTCTAAACTGATATTTTTGTGCCTGCAAATCTTCTTCCGAAGTATACGAAAAGCGAATTTTCTGAATCTTGTCTATTCCTTTTGTTTTGTATTCAACATTCATGGCTATCCATGCAAAGGCCGCTCTGGCTCTATCTTCATCTGTGGTAAAATCAGCTGATATTTTATCCGCTAATTCCTCATAGGAGTCGGATTTGCTTGGGTATTTACTGACAATATCATCTATCTGGTTTTGTGAGAAACTTACAAAATGAAGAAGAGAAAGGAATGTCACTATTATAAACCGATATTTAAAAGTATTGTTCATGTATTTGTTTATTACAAGCTGTAAAGTAGCTTGTTCGAATGGAAAAAGCAATTACGATGCCATTATTTAATTGCATAAGTAATGCCATCATCGCTTCTCTTGTATCTTATAATTTAGATATATGTCTGTTTTTAGTATTGACATTGGTATTTTTATGTTTTACATTTAATAGTTCTAACACTTTAAACTAATAGTTACTATGAAAAAAATTATCGTTTTTTTAGTGGCAGGACTATTCTTTAGTGCCTGTTCTAATCAGTTTGTTGAAGAGGATTTAGACCTTCAAAGTCAAGAATCAGTTAACAAAGTTAAAACTCAAAAGTTGTCAGCAGCTCAAAGTCCAACCTTCAAGGCTAGCGGATATCTTATTTTGTCGGATGATTTCTCATCCCAAATGGAAGCTGAAATTGGTAAGGCCAGCGGAAAGATTAATCGTAAACTTTCAGAAATAGGAATGTATGTGGTTGAATCGAATGAAGTTGGTTTTATTGCAAAAGCAAAAAAGATAAAAGGGGTGAGCGACGTATTGCCGGATCTTCAATTGCAATGGTTAGAGCCTAAGACTACAGACGAGGCACAGTTCGTACCCATGCACATTGGTTCCAATGAGACCTTCTATGCTTATCAGTGGGGAATGGATGCAATTGATGCTCCGGGAGCTTGGGATCAAGGGTTTACTGGTAATGGAGTTAAGGTATTTATTCTTGATAGTGGAATAGATGCAGAACATCCTGATTTAGCACCAAATTTAAATACGAGCTTGTCAACTTCTTTTGTGCCGGGTGAAGATTATAATATTCAGCCGGGCTATTACTTTAACCATGGAACTCATGTTGCCGGTATTATAGCTGCGGCTGATGGTCCTGCTTCAGGTCTTGGTGGAGATTTTGGAGTTATTGGTGTTGCACCAAAAGCAGAAATTGTTGCCGTAAAAGTTCTTTCGGAATATACCGGCAGTGGTTCTTTCTCAGGAATTAATGCAGGTGTGGTTTATGCTGCAAATAATGGTGCTGATGTTATTAATATGAGTTTGGGTACTTCTTTGCCAAGAAATGGTTTCTTTGTAGAATTACCTGATAGTTCCATTGTAAAAGTAGGAGCAAACGAAGTTGCAGCCTACATTAATGCTTCTCAAAAGGCAATTACCTATGCTTACCAAATGGGTTCACTTGTGATTGTCGCTGCTTCCAACGATGGTTTAGACGCGAATCATACCGGTAATTTGGTATTTATTCCTGCTAGTCTTAATCATTTAATGGCAGTATCGGCTACAGCTCCTTATGGTTATGCTTACGATACAACAACCGATTTGGATGTGCCTGCCAGTTATACCAATTACGGACAGTCTTTAATTGATATTGCGGCTCCGGGAGGGGATTTTGATCACCCGGGTGATTTATGGTATTACGATATGGTTTTTAGCACCATTAGCAGTGGTTGGGGGTTTTCAGCAGGAACAAGTATGGCTTCTCCTCATGCAGCAGGTGTAGCTGCTTTGGTATTTGAAAAATTGGGAGATGATGCTAAACCAGCTCAGGTAATGACTGTGTTACGACAAAGTGCTGATGACCTTGGTAAGCCAGGGAAAGATGCTTACTTCGGAAATGGTAGAGTAAATGCAGCAAGGGCTGTTCAGTAAATAAAATAGATTAAAATAATTGAAAGTTCATGTTTTGAAAGAAGCATGAACTTTTTTTGTTTTAGATAGATAAGTTGGATGATGGAAATGAAACAGCAGAATTTACCCCACAAAAAAGACCCACACTCACGGAAGCTTGAGAATGGGCCTTTCGAGTAATATACTTAGTAGTATATGCTTTGAAATTATCTTAAGTGATTTACCACTTGATAGATTGGTTGAAGAACGGATTCTCCGAATAAAATACTCCTTTCGGGAGACCAACCATATTCAGGGTCTGGTAAATCATTATTGTCTTTGAATGGCATTTCAAGTGTTAAAGATAAACATTTATATCTTTCCCCAATGTGTTTGGAGCAAATTGCTAAGTTTCCTGTTCCCGGTTCGTTCTTTGGGTAGCTGTGAGTGTCCTGAAGATCAGGGCATGTAGCGATCCATGAGCCTATGAAATTTTCTGTTAATTTTTTCAATCTTTCATCGAAAGAAGGGATACCTTCTATGCCCGAAATGAAATTATAAGGTAAACCTTCATCCCCGTGGATATCCAAATTTAAGTCACAACCATATTCGTCCATTAAATTACGAACATGGAAAACCTCAGGACTGTTTTCAATCGAAGGTTCTGCCCATTCTCGATTGTAGTTGATTCCTTTTGTGTTTACGCGCAAATTACCCGCAATACTGCCATCAATATTCATGTTAGGCACCAAATAAAAAACAGCTTTGTCTAGCAAACTTTTCGAAATGGGATCATCCTGATCCAACAGTCGATCCAGTAAACCTTGCATAAACCATTCGGCCATGGGTTCGCCAGGATGCTGACGGGCAATTACCCAAATGCTTTTTTTCTCTTCGTCCGCTTCACCAACAATTAGCATGTCGATGTCTTTCCCTTCAACAGTTTTTCCTATGGAAACCAATTCACATTCCGGCGACATTTGCGCCTGATGAACCAAATCAAGATGCTGATCGTAGGTGTAAGGAGCAAAATAAGCGTAATAAACCGAGTTGTAAACCGGTGTATGCTCAATGGTCAACTCTTTGCCATCATAGTTCGATGGAACCCGAAACCAATTCTCCCGATCGTAGGATGCTACAGCATTGTAACCTTCATATCCTTCCGGATAAGATGCTTTGCTGGCATTTGTAATCCGTATTTTAACAGATTCTTCCATAGCGCCCATCAATCTGAAATAAAACCATTGAAAATGTTCCGAATTCGTATCGTTGGGTATGCTTAATTGTATATTTTGAGGATTGGAAGCATCAATAACTTCAATTTTACCACCATCAAAATTCGATGAAATGTTCATGTGTGAGTTGTTTTTTTTTGAGATTCATTCAAAGATATATTTTTTGATTTTTACAGCCAAGGAATCTGGCGAATTCTTAAATCACACTAACGAAGTACTAATTCACCACTAGTAAACGTTTAAATCATCACAATTTCTTTTATTTTTGGGAGTCTGTTCATCTGGGAAATATTATTTCTTTATTTTTGCAGGCCTAAGCTTGTATTTATTTTTAATTCAAACTAATGATCAATTTATTTCGTCTGAAAGGCGTGCGTTCAAAAAAGCGGAAGTTTATAGTGATTGCTGTAATGCTTGTATTAGTAGTAACAGGAACTGTATTTATTAAACTTTATCAGGATGTTTATTCAGCAAACATTAATTTAGGCGAAGAAGAAACCAGCTTTCTGTACATACCTACCCATTCGAATCAGGCAGATGTTCTGCGAATTTTAACAGAAAACAACTGGCTTAAAAATAGCACTTCACTCCAATGGGTGATGGAAAAGAAAAATTATGCCAGTCACATTCATCCGGGGCGCTACCAAATTAAAAATGGCATGTGCAATAATGAATTAATCGATTTGTTGCGTTCGGGTGTGCAATCGCCACTCAATCTCACTTTCAATAATACTCGTACGCTGGAAGAGTTTGCAGGCAAAATTGCTGCTCAAATCGAAGCTGATTCAATTAGTATTCTATCGCTGTTAAAAGACGAATCGAAACTTCAAAAATACGGATTTGCGCCTCATACCATCATAGGAATGTTTATCCCCAACACTTACCAGGTTAACTGGAATTTAAGTGCTGAAAATTTCATTGATAGAATGAATACAGAGTATGCCAAGTTTTGGAATGCTGAGCGCCTGCAAAAGGCTGAGATTTTAGGTCTTTCACCTATCGAGATTAGCACCTTGGCTTCAATCGTCGATGAGGAAACCATTAAGAGCGATGAAAAAAAACGTGTTGCCGGCGTATACATGAATCGCTTAAAGCGTAAAATTAAATTAGATGCCGACCCAACTTTAAAGTTTGCTTTGGGCGATTTTACCATCCGCAGAGTGCTTAACAAACACAAAACAATCGATTCTCCATACAATACCTATAAGTATCGTGGATTACCGCCAGGCCCAATTCGTCAGGCATCTATTTCTGGTATCGAAGCCGTTCTAAACTGCGAAAATCACAAGTACTACTACTTTTGTGCCAGTCCCGAATTTAACGGCTATCACGTATTTGCCAAATCGCTTCGCGAACACAATCAGAATGCCCGCCGATATCAGAATGCCCTCAACCAAAGAGGCATCATGAAATAATTTTTGTTTTTCCTTTGTATTTGTAATCTGCGGGTTCTGGTTAAGGATTTGTGATTCTCTTAAATAATGAATACTCTGTAATTGAACTCCAACCTTTCCTATCTGGGCGTTCCCTTCGGGCGGGCTTTACGCTAAACTCCTCACTCGCCTTGGCTCGTTGCGGGGTACCGCTACTATCCCTAACGCATCACTCATTCAATTTTTTGTTTTTAAATTTAGTTGTCAGCCTATTTGTTCAAAAATGGTCTTTCTTGGGTCGATTTCGTAAGCTTAATTACACTTGGTGAAATAAATATTGCCTTGCACATGTCTGTGGATAAGCGGTTAATGTGCTTTTAATTAATTTAGAGCTGAATTTTATTTACAATAATTCCTATCTGTTAAATGCACATAATTTAATTTTATTATCTTTACTACTTGTAAATTATAGTTAAGCAAAAGAATAATGTTCTCCAGCTCAGGTTTTACGGGAGAAGTTAACATCTTTTTACAGTTAAGCGAAACATAAAATGAGTATAAAAGCAAAAATGTATGTAGACGATCTGGTTTACAACATACGAAAATTAGATTTTGGTTTCGATCAAAAAATAAATACAAATGGAACTGCTTCCACTCAGCCTTTGGGTGGATTATTCAATATAGAAGTCGAAAGTCCTAAAAATACCCATTTGTATGCCTGGGGAGCCAGTAATTTGGATATGAAGTACGTTAAATTGGTGTTTTCACCCCTTACTCTGGCTTCCAAAAGCCGAACCATCGAGTTGTACGATACCCTATGCATTCGCCATCACGATTACTTTCACCACGAAAGTAAAGATCCCATGATCAGCGTTCTTCAACTCTCACCCGCCATCATCGTTCAGGATGGCCAAACTCTCGTCGAAAAAAACTGGAAAGTAAGCGATTTGAGTCGACAGAATGTGGAGCCTACAGCTACTCCTGTTGCTAGTGAGGAACAACAATTTACTGAGGTCTATTTGTTGGATTCTGGTGGAAGTAAAATAGAAGATTTAGATAAGGAACAGGATATAACTTTAGTTATTAAAACCACGGGATTGATTGGCAAAACGATCAATACCATCGACCTACACAACGAAGAGTATGATTTCTTATATCAAGGGAAAAGATTGATTGATGATAAATTAAAAAATTACATCATTAATAGCAATGAGGATAAGTTATCTCTAAAAGTAATCGAACAAGATCAATCCAACTCTTAAGTCATGGCATATATAGAACTCGAAATCGAAGGACAAACCCAAAAATATGAATACGAAGAAAGTATACAAGGAGAAGTGGTATACGATATCAACACAAATGAAGTTGGAATTATAAGGGAAGATCAACGAAGTTCTTTTAAACAAGAGGTTGATTGGATGGATGCATTTACTCCGTACATGGCTTCTTTTCAAAAGAAAGAGCAGGATGAGGCAAAAGAAGAAGATCGCAAATATTTAGCATTGGCAACTTTGATTATTTATGATGAGTTTGTTAATGCTTCTAACGATGCTACCGCCGCTGATATAATTAATCATTTGGATGCTAAGATAAATGAAAAGAAAGAGGAGTTAAAAGCCGATGGACCAATAGATACTAGTGCTGTTAATATTAGCGATAAGGTGCATTCTGAAATCTTATGGGCTGAAGGCAAACGAATGGTTAGAGTTCGATCTGAAAAAATAAAAAATCATAACCGATGGTTTGGAAAAAAGCAAGTTCAACAGCAGATCGAAGCTGGTAATGAAAGTGAAAACGAAAAGACTGCAAAGACTGCAAAATCCGCAGAAATTAAAATACTTGAGAAAAAATTCTGGAGCGAAGATGGCGCTATTAATGATAAGTTTGAAGCAATAAACAAAGATTTACACAAGGATTTTTTCGAAGATAATAATAATATCAATTCTTCTCTTGATGCAAAATTATTTAGATATACTACCGAGGCCGCAGCGGATACAAAGTTCGATTGGACGGATAAAAAAGAACTCAAAGCGACAGCAAAAGCAAGTGGATCTTTTAGTCTAGCTGAGGCTACAGGTAAGTTTTCCGTGGCTTTACCTGATCAATATGGTTTTGGATTAATGCAGTATTGTAAAAGTATTGCTCCAGATTTTATTGATGATGATTATACTGAAATATTTTTAAAAATCATTTTAGGTTTAGATGGTTCAGCATTCGTTGGTATTTGTGCTTCTGTTTCTGGAGAAATAGGTTTGTCAGTAACGGAAGGGAAAGAAAATGGTTCAGCACAAGCAGGTCTTGACATATTTGCTGGCGCTAAAGGTGAAGCGAAAGCTTCATTCGAAATTAAGATGATGTTTGTTGAGGACTATGTGATGGATGCAATGCGAGACCGATTGAAAACGGTTGGTGAGCGAGGAGAAACGGTAGTATCTAGTAAAGAAATTGAAGCTGACAAATTATCTAAATGGGAAAAGTTAGGCAGTGCTGAAATTGGTGGATTTGTTGCAGCGGGTGCTGGTATTAGTGGCGTTTTTGCAGTAGGATACTTTGATGGACAATTAAGATATCAAGCAAAAATTGCCTTAGTTGTTAAAGTTGGTGGGGGTACATTCATGAAAGGATTTGTGGATGCTAAATTGGTTGGTAAATTTATTCTTACTGTCGCACATGGTCTTAACTGGAAGAATATGTCGGATGCTTTAGATAAGCAAACAGAATTATTATACCATACCATTATGAATAACTGTTTTTATTTACAAAGAACAGTTGCTGAGGTGTATGGAGAGCTGGAAGGGAAGTTTAAGGAGATCATGGACACGATTCAGGACTTGCGAGATTTACCAGAAAAGGGTCTTGAGCAATTCAAGATTGCAGATGATAATTGGGATGAAAATGTACCTGGGTATTCTAGTTTTAAGCAGTATAATTTGGCTTTTTTAGTTTTGAAGAGTACTTATTATTCCTTAAAGCAAAGAAATGAAAATTTATCAGAAAAAGAGGCTGCAATAGCTTTGGTAGAAAAAGCGCAACAAAATAAAATTAGTTGGAACTATGCCACTTGGCAAATGAAAATTGATCTTATTTACGATATGCGCCATGATGGTTCGGGTGCTTTTGGGGGATTCTCGGAAGAAGATAAGGAAGATGCGGTAATTGCTGTATTGGAGAGCAGTAGGAATAGTGAGGAATTTAAGAAAATCGAAGAGAACTTAAAAACACCTAAACAAGGTACTGGTAGAGAGGCTATTTTTATTGATGATTTAGTAGATTTCTCTCAGCAAGATAGATTAGATTACTTAAGAAATATTAAATATCGATAAAATGAAAAAAAGCACTTTATTATATTCTATTATAGTTGTTTTGATATTCTTGTCATGCGGAAATAAGAGTAATAGGAACAAATACAAAAGACACGATCATAATTCGTTAAATTATGCATTAATGATAATGACAACTGAACCTTGGAGTAATTCTTTTGATGATGTTTTTGAAATTCTAGAAAGAGGAGCTGATATTGAATACATTGATTCCAGTAAAAAGGCTTATACAACCCCCTTTCTTAACGCTTCAGGTGCCTTAAAATGTTTACGAGAGAAAGATCAGCGTCGTCCTGGAGAAATAGACTCCATGGAAATTGAAGCAGTAAAAATCGTGAAATACTTGGCAAAAAAAGGAGCTGATATTCATGCCACGACGTCCGGGAATAATTTAAATGCATTGCATTTAGCAGCCAACGGCGGTCGAGAGAAGATGATCCCAGTTTTGGTAAAATTAGGTTTAGATATTAACTCCAGAAATGGAGATCCTGATTATGGAGGTACTGTATTGTGGCATGCTATAAATGCGGGTGATTTAGCAACTGTAAAAGCTGTAGTTGAAGCAGGAGCAGACATAAACTTATGCCTTTTAGATGGCAATAGTCCTTTGGATTGGGCCATGGCCTATGCCAATCCGAAAGCCAAAGAAGCACTTTGGTTAGTTCCCTATCGCGACCAAGAAGCCATTGCCGATTACATGCAAAGCATAGGCGCCAAGCATGGCAAAAATCAGTTTAAAGGCATGTTGTATTTTGATGAAAGTAAGCGATAAGTTAATAATCCCAATTGAAGGGGTGATTATTTAAAGATTGACAAAAAGAACTCCGGATAAAAAAACGAAACTCATGAAAAAGAAAACGATTAAAATTATAAGTTATTTATTTGCCGGAGTTGGGATAATCTTTTTATTATTTGGAATGAACGGTACCTGGGACAATATTTCTTTTATAAAAAAAAGTACAGAAACCTTGGGTACGGTTGTGGATATGAAAGTTAAAGATAAAACAGACTCAGAAGGTGTCAGTCAAACCTATTACTATCCTGTTGTTGAATATACTGATGCCAATGGCGCACAGCATGTTTTAAATTCAAGTATGGGTAGTGGACGTCCGGAGTGTGAAATAGGAGAAGGGATTCAAGTTCTTTATTTGCCAGAAAACCCTTCTGATGGTAAAATTGGAACATTTGGACACATGTGGGGAGGAATGTTGATTGTATGGATTTTAGCCATCGTGTTTATAATTACGGGTTTCCTGATTGAATTTTTCTCCAAGAGAGATAAACGCAGGAAGAAAAAAGCGGAAAGATACAGCGCCACCGTCGATGCCAAAGTAAGCGAGGTAATATACAATACCAGCGTGGAAGTAAACGGCAGGTCGCCATTTCAAATACATGCGCAATGGCATGATGAGCAAAGCAACAAGATTTACATCTTTAAGAGTAAAAACTTCTGGTTTGATCCAAGCGAATTTTTACACGATACCATTGCAGTTAAGGCCGACCCTGCCAACTATAAAAAATATTGGATGGATACATCCTTTATTCCTGAAATGGCAGAGTAGAGGTGCAGTCGGATCTTTAGCTTACAACAGTTCAAAAGAATATTTTTAAGAAGTATCGCATCTCTATCAACAAGCCCTCAACCAAAGAGGCATCATGAAATAAATCGCACTCTTGCTTCTGTAAATGTGTATGGGGGATTGGCGATCCTCTGAATTAAGTTGTTCGGTTGAGTAAAGGCAATTTGAAAATCGAGAACTCTTCAACTTCAGATTACAAATTTAATAGCCTTCAAAAATAAGTGGCTCGTCTCACATTCCGTAGCAAAGGATTTGTTATCATTGCAAAAAAGTAAACTGAATGATTGGAGCACAAACAAAAGGGACCATTATGGTTCTTTTATCAGCAATATTTTTTGGCTTGATGCCTTTTTTTGCCATTAAAACCTATGCCGAAGGTTTTGATGTTAGTAACCTGTTGTTCTATCGGTTCAGTTTTGCATTTGTGCTGATTGGTTTGTTTTGTATCTACAAAAAGATTAGTCCCCGAATCAATAAAAAACAATTTTTTCTATTGCTGATTGCCGCATTTGGTGGCACCATGATGACTACCTACACACTTTTTTTATCCTATCAGTATATTTCGTCGGGATTGGCAAGCACACTTCATTTTGTGTACCCGATTATCACCATTGTTTTTGCAGGCATTATCTATAAAGAGAAATTTACGGCAAAAAAAATCATTGCTCTTGTTTTATCCATCATCGGAATTGCTCTGTTATCGGTGGGTGGCGGTGCCGAAATTAATACGATAGGTGTTTTATGGGCTTTGGTATCGGGCTTATTTTACGCCATCTACATTTTATGTATGGCCAACCCCGAACTAAGGAAAATTTCGCCTTATAGTGTTGCTTTATGGGTTTTTGGCATTACGGCACTTCTATTTTTTGGCAAATGCTTGTTCGTAGATGGCATCAAGACAAATCCCAGTGCCATGTCTTTATTTTATATCCTAAACCTTAGTTTTTGGTCTACTTTTTTGTCAGTTGTGTTGTTTTACAAGGGCATGAAATATACCGGACCAGGGAATGCATCTCTTCTGTCAACCCTTGAACCTCTTACCGGAGTAATGGTAGGCGTGTTTGTGTTTAATGATGTAATGGACTTGAAAAGTTCTTTGGCCATTCTTCTGATATTGACTTCTGTTTTTATTGTGGTGCAAACCAATAAGAAGCCAAAATACCGAATGCTTTTCCGCAAATTAACTCCCCGCAGACTCAGAAGAGCTTAGTATTTATTAATCTAGCAACAGCTTGTAACACCATTTTGAATAATTAGTGAACCATGGCAAGTTGCCGGTCTTAACTTTTATCGGGAGAGCTCATGGTCTGTTTAGGGTATCGAAAAACACATCTGTAATTATTCGTGAATAAATAAAGCGCACCGATTTCTCCAATCGGGATTATTTCTTCCTATAAAAAAACGGAAGGATAAATTTTAAACAGTTTACAAACCAATTGTTGTTTTTCATGAACTCTGGCAGCAAGCCTGATTATTTACTTGACTAAATGGGAGAATAAAAAAATGAAATCTAGACCCATTCGTTCTGTTTGAATTTTGTAATTTAGCTTCATGGAAAAGAGTGAAGATTTAAACGCATTTTACGATAGAATAAAATACAAGCCTGATGAGGAACTGTCTTTGAGTAAACCTCATATTAATGTTTTTGAACGGTCAGCTTGTACAGGGCCACTCACTTATTCACGAAGAGATTACTACAAACTAACTTTGATATTGGGCGAAGGAAGACTCGATTATGCCGATAAAAGTATTCACATAGACAGACCGGCTTTACTGTTTTCGAATCCGTTGATTCCCTATAATTGGCAGAATATTTCCAAAGAACAGACTGGTTGGTTCTGTATTTTTAACGAGTTCTTCGTAAAACAGAGGGATGAGTTGCTAACGGATCTTCCGATGTTTCAATTGGGATACGATAAAGTCTATTTCCCGGATGAAAATTCAGTGAAAGAAATAACTGATTTATATCGAAAAATGATGGCGGAAAATGAAGGTTCTTATATCTACAAACAGGATGTTCTGCGCAATTACCTGCATTTGATTGTTCATTATGCCCTTAAGATGGAACCTGCAAAAAATGACGCGCAAACACAAAATGCCGCATCGCGGATCGCTTCTCTTTTTATGGAATTGCTGGAGCGTCAGTTCCCTATTGATTCAATGCAGAATCAATTGAAACTAAAATCTGCGAATGATTATGCATGTCAGCTTTCTGTGCATACCAATCATCTAAACAGAGCGGTAAAAGAGGTTACGGGGAAAACTACAACGGAACATATTGCCGGCCGCACAATTATTGAGGCAAAAGAATTGCTTGTACATACCGATTGGCCGGTTGCTGAAATTGCCTATTGTCTGGGCTTTGAGTATCCCGCTTATTTTAATAATTTTTACAAAAAAGCAACGGGTATGACTCCAAAGGAAGCAAGATTGTGAATTGTTTGAATTTTATAATTTTCTGTTTGATTCCTATCGTTTCCATTGAAACAGGATCAGTAATTTTGTTAATCATTCAAATATCATTATGAAATACATAAAATTAGGAAAAACAGATGATCAGCTTTCTATAATTGGCTTAGGCTGCATGGGGATGTCGCATGTTTATGGTAAGAAGAATAATGAGGAAAGTATCGCCACTATGCACAAAGCATTGGAATTGGGGATTAATTTTTGGGACACGGCAGATTTTTATGGAGGAGGAGCGAATGAGCAGCTTATTTCAAAAGTACTGAAACCAAATAGAGACAAGATATTTATAGCAACTAAATTTGGGTTTCAATATGGTGGGGAAGACCTACTCGCCAGTAAATTTGATGGTTCGCCCAAATATATGCGTAAGGCTGTGGAGCTAAGTTTGCAAAGATTGGGTATTGAAACCATCGACTTGTATTATGCCCACCGCGTGGATCCAAACATTCCGATTGAAGAAACTGTGGGAGCCATGGCGGAACTCGTAAAAGAGGGAAAGGTACGTCACCTAGGGCTTTCGGAAGCATCCCTTAGCAATATCAAAAGAGCGAATGCCGTACATCCTATTTCGGCACTGCAAAGTGAATATTCGCTTTTAACAAGAGATGTAGAGAAGAAAGTACTGCCCGAAATCGCAGAAATGGGCATCACACTTGTTCCCTACTCACCTTTGGGTAGAGGAATGTTTACCGAGAATTTTAACGTAGATGATATTGCTTCAAATGATATCCGCATGCATATGCCTCGCTTTCAGGGGAAACATCTAATTAACAATCAGAATCTGATGAAAGCGTTGGATGAATTGGCATACGGTAAATGCATCAATACGGCTCAACTGGCATTGGCATGGCTGTTGGCAAAAGGCGATAACATCATCCCGATTCCGGGAACAAAAAAACGCAAATACCTGGGACTGAATGCGGGCGCTGCCGATATTGAATTTACAGCCAATGAAGTAGCCGCAATTGAAGCCATTATTGCGAAGTATCCCAATACCGGCGAGCGTTATCCTGAAGCGGCAATGAGATTGGTAGATCAAGACTAAGCACAATTAGGAACTATTATATCAAAATTTAAAGACCGGGCATCAGGCTCGGTCTTTTTTTGCTTGCTACACTGGAACTGTATCGAAGATTTGCATGAGTATTGGCGAACTTTTAATTCGCATATATCCCATTTCGATAGCTCTTGTGAACTTCTAATCCCAATAGCTATCCTCTAGGTTTGCATAGTTAAGCTTAGGGTTAGTGATTTTGTAGCTTAGTAGCCATTAATCGGTTATCAGTTACGAAACATTGTATCCCATTATTCTTACATTTGTGATAACTACATTGTGAAACTGACATGGAATATGCCGCGCCTACATTCTTGGCTGGTGCTAAATAAAATCATTATTAAATAGGAGATCATGACTAAAAAGCGAATATTTTTTACGGGAGGATCAGGAAAAGCAGGAAAGCACGTGATACCTTACCTTCTCGACCAAGGACATCGAGTGATGAATGTAGACCTGGTGCCTTTGGATTGTCCAGGGGTGGACAATCTGGTAGCTGATATTACGGATTCAGGTCAAATCTTTAATGCCATGAGTTCGTATGCCGGCTTAGATGAGTTGGAATCGGGTAAAGGCGTACCCAAATTTGATGCTGTAGTACATTTTGCAGCCGTGCCCCGAATATTGCTTAAACCTGATAACGAAACTTTCCGGATCAACACCATAGGCACGTACAATGTGATTGAAGCGGCTGTTAAACTTGGAATTAAGAAGATTATTATTGCTTCC
Source organism: Labilibaculum antarcticum (assembly GCF_002356295.1). Taxonomy (NCBI): domain Bacteria; kingdom Pseudomonadati; phylum Bacteroidota; class Bacteroidia; order Marinilabiliales; family Marinifilaceae; genus Labilibaculum; species Labilibaculum antarcticum. Next base: position 3,850,535 of record NZ_AP018042.1, read on the forward strand.
TCAGAGACTACCTACGGGATCTGCTTTTCAGATGGCAAAACCAATCCTACTGCTCTGCCTTTGGAGGAGGATTATGATGTTGATCCCATGGATAGTTATGGATTATCGAAAGTCGTGAATGAGAAAACGGCACGCAGCTTTCAGCGACGGTCAGGCTTTGATATTTATGCCCTTCGTATCGGAAATGTGATTGAGCCTCATGAATACACTGAACTGTTTCCGCATTATTTTGAAAAGCCTGAAGTGCGCCGTAGAAATGCGTTCTGTTATATTGATGCGCGTGACCTGGGACAGATTGTGGATTTATGTTTGAACAAAGATGAGCTTGGTTATCAGGTTTTCAATGCAGGAAACGATCACAACGGTGCGATTATCCCCAGCAAAGAATTGGCTAAACAGTTTTTTCCTGATGTGCCAATTACCCGTGAATTGGAGGAACATGAAGCATTGTTTTCAAATCGCAAAATCCGCGAAGTTCTGGGCTTCAAAGAACAACATAACTGGCAGAAATACTTGAAAAAGGACTGATTGTCAGTTTGGAAATCCCACCAAAATACGGCCTTAATTTTTCCCAATGAACTTGACTTTACTGGTGTGACAAAAAAACGCACATTAAATAGAAATGTATACAAAGGTAAATGTTTGAAGAAAACAACGAAGGGCTAACACAAGCTCTGGTGCATGAGGGCTTCATAGCTTAGCGAAGTTTGCGGCTCGTGAAAAAAGTTGCTGTAAACTAAAAGAAAATAGCCTTGTAATTTCGCACGACACTATACCATCAAACTTGCTTAGTAAATTTAAGGAACAAACTATTTAAAATTGAATTATGTTGCAGAAAATCATCTTGTTTTCAGGATTTGCCGGAGTTACCGTTTTTATAGGAGGACTTTTGGCAATTTGTTTTAAACATCATATTAAAGAGAGTCCTATTAAATATGAAATTATCCATACTCTGAAGTCTTTTGGTGCCGGTATTATTTTATCTGCATTAGCATTAGTGTTAATTCCGAAAGGAATGGAGGAATTGGAATTATTTCCTTTGGCCATTTCATTTTTAGCAGGAACGATCATCTTCATGTTTATCGATAGATATTTGGCTAAAAAAGGAGGTAAAACAGCTACATTATTAGCAATGATGATGGATTTTATTCCAGAGGCTATCGCCCTTGGTGCTTTATTCGCTATTGAGCCCGATATGGCTACTCTTTTGGCAGTATTCATTGGTCTGCAAAATTTACCCGAATCATTTAATGCATTCAGAGATTTAGTACAAAGTGGTTACCCGGTAAAAAAAACCTTAGTGATATTCTTTTTCTTAAGTTTCTTTGGGATCATAGGAGCCTTAATAGGACACTTTTTTTTAAGCGGTTATCCCGATTTGACTGCTCATTTAATGACTTTTGCGAGTGGCGGTATTTTGTATTTATTAATTCAAGATATTATTCCTGATAGTAAGTTGAAGAAAAATTATTTAACCTCACTTGGAGCATCGCTTGGATTTTTAGTAGGAATAATACTTGCAGGAATAGTATAAAACTACTTACTGATCAAAAATCGCCTCGTAATTCTGCACGATATACCCTAAAACGTTAAATCCCCATAGGCCAAGTCCTAGCTTTTTCTTTTTTATCTTATCCATTTAAAACCTCTTACCGATTTTGCAAGTGCTGACAAGCTTACCCTCAAGGCGCTTTTCATCCTCCCTGAGCAGTTAGCTTTCCCAAGTTTGCATCAACTGCTTGCTAAGTATGCCGCTTCTGTATATTTGTAATCTAAGGGTATTTCGGTTAGGATCTGTAATTCTCAGAGTGAAAGAATTTGGTTTAATTACAAGTCTCCGACTTAAAATCTGAGGGTCTCACTTTAGGTGAGGCTCTCAGTGCATGCAATAAATTGCTAAATCCAGAAGGCGTGGAAGGCCTGTCAGCGTTTTAACAATAATTTCTTGTTTTATTACCAATTAAATATTTTGTTAACCAATTATTGTTTCGTAGATTCGAGTTTGCAATTGGCTTTGTGCTAGAATTTACCTTCCAGCGAAAACCGGAGTTTAATCAAACAATAATAAGATGGGGAAGTTTTCACTTTACGATTTATTAGGGCTGCTACTGCCAGGAGTTCTCTTTTTGTTTTTTAGCGGTGTGATAAGTCATATTTATGGCTTGCTACCAGCATTTCTCGGAGTACTTAATTGGCAAGTAAATATTGGCATTACACTCTGCTTTGCCCTTATTATTGGAGCTACGCTTTACGCGACAAATTTCCATTTAGTAAAAAAATCATGGTACAACCGGCTTTTGGGAATGTACAAACATGTTACTGTTCTTTATTTAAAAATGAAATTTCTTCATCAATTGATGAATGAAACTTTGAATATAAAATCAAAAGAATGGTACGGAAAGAATATCTTTTTTAATAAAGCTGATTTCGATATTCTTACGGCAGAAAAACAGAAAGAAACGGAAGATTTGCAGGATGAGTTTTACGACCGTATGTATTACGAATTGGAGTATCATGGTAAAATAGAACATGCAAAAACGGTCCAAAGCTTTCATTTTTTCTTTCGGCAAACCGCCTTGGCCTGCATCATACTTCTCTTACTGAATATTGTATTATTTGCCTTGTATTTTATTTTCAAACCGCATACACGTAAATCTGATATATTCGCCACCCTTTTGCTTGATGGATTATTGTTCTCTATTCTTTTTGTTTCGGCACGACTTGCCCAATGGTATCGCAAACGAATGGTAATGAAAATGTATTGGGCTTATTTTACTCACCTAAAACAAATTTAGTACCATGGAAACAATCGAAAAAGCAGAGCATAAGGGATTGAATGTATACAAAACATTGAAGAGTGATCCTCAGTATTTTGGTGGATACCTGAATATGGCGCGGTCAAATATCTTTAGTATTAACAATTCTGTGGCCCATAAAATTAAAATATCAACTCTTCCTGATGAAGAAAAAATATTGGATAGTTTTTTATGCAACAACAATAGAAAGCATCTCAACTGGAATCTGGCCCATTCTATTGCAGTTAAGTTTCTGCCAATTATAAAGGTCTTTGACTTTGAGAGCCTACCAAAATCGGAAAGAACCGGAGACCTGAATAATCTGAATACAGGAAAAGACTTTGCCGCAATGGCAGCTTCTTTACGATGTTTGTTTCGCGAAATTCAAGAGTTCCGAAACGATTACTCTCATTATTATTCCATAGCAAATGGGACTAAAAGGAAAACGATAATCTCGGGAGAATTGGCTGAATTTCTTAGGCTTAATTTTGCACGGGCTATTGAATATACAAAGGAGAGGTTCAATGGTGTTTTAAACGATGACGATTTTGAACCTGTAAAAGAACGTGTACTTGTAAATCAGGATAACACAATTACGACTGATGGTTTTGTCTTTTTAATTTCGATGTTTTTAGAGCGGGAACATGCCTTTCAGTTTATTGGGGAAATTAAAGGCTTAAAAGGAACACAGTTCAATAGTTTTATTGCCACACGAGAAGTGTTAATGGCCTTTTGTGCCAAACTACCGCACGATCGATTTGTGAGCGAAGATAAAAAGCAGGCATTCACATTGGATATCATCAATACTCTGAACCGATGTCCCAAAGAATTATATGGTGTAATTACCGATGAGGAAAGGAAAGCATTCAAACCATGTTTGGATAAGCTAAATCTTGAAAACTTGTTGGATAACAGCACCAACGACAAGGCTGATGTTGAAGATTACGACAAGTATATCGAGGCTCTTACACGAAAAATAAGACACAGCAACCGCTTCTCTTATTTTGCATTAAAGTTTATCGATGAAACGGATATCTTTAGCAAATTACGTTTCCAGATTAATCTGGGTAAACTATTAATTGACGAATATGAAAAGCCCATTAATCGTGAAATGTATCCGCGAAGTATTGTGCAAGATGTAAAAGCATTTGGAAAATTAAGTGATTTTGAAGATGGGGCCGAAGTCTTAAAACAGATCGACAAAGACGGAAATTCGTTGGGCTTTGAGCAATACGCACCCTTTTATCATACAAAAAACAATAAAATTGGTTTACACACCAACAATGCGAAAGCGATCGTAATTCACAAGCCAAATTCACAATCGAAAGTTAAGAAAAGCCTTAAGCAAGCCTTGCCCGAAGCCTTTCTTAGCTTACACGAGTTGCCAAAAATTATTGTATTGGAACATCTGGAAAAAGGAAAATCGGAAGAACTGATTAATGATTTTGTTTTGGCCTGCAACAGTAAAATCACCAATAAACAGTTTATTGATGAGGTGAAGAGGAAGTTGCCAAACGACTGGAATGAATTCAGTAAAAGATCGGATTCGCAAAAAGAGTCTGCCTACAAACCAAATGCATTGGCTTATTTAAGAATGCGTAAAAAAATTGTAGATGAGGTGTTGGCGCCATACAATTTGAATCACAAACAAATACCAACACGCATTTTAGACTACTGGTTGTGCATTGTTGATATTAATGCCGATCGGGCCATTTCCGATAGAATTAAACGAATGAAGCGTGAGGGCATGGATCGGCTAAAAGCGTATCAGAAATTTACCAAAACCGGAAAGGGGAAAATCCCTAAGATTGGCGAAATGGCTACTTTCCTGGCAAAGGATATTGTTGATATGGTGATCAGTACTGATAAAAAGAAAAAAATCACCTCTTTTTATTACGATAAAATGCAGGAGTGTTTGGCTTTGTTTGCTGATCCCGAAAAAAAATCTCTGTTTGTTGATCTTATCAGTAAAGAGCTTCATCTTAACGAGGCAGACGGACATCCATTTTTGAAAAATATTGAATTCAGTAAAATACGTTACACGCAAGATCTTTACTTGATTTATCTTCAGGAGAAGGTAAATAAAATGATAGATGTTAAAAACTTTCGATCAGGAAAGACAAGTACCATCGATAAATCGTGGATGATGTGCACCTTTTATAAAAGAGAGTGGAATCAGGAAGCCGGCAAACAACTTACCGAAGTGAAGTTGCCCGATAATTTGTCAAGCATTCCTTTTACGCTTCGCCAGCTAAAAGAGAAAATAAGCTCTAATCTGGATGAATGGCTGCATAACCTAACAAAAGGAAATGAAGCAAATGATGGTAAAACGCCAATCAATTTACCAACCAACCTGTTCGATGAACCCCTAATTCGTTTGCTGCAAAACGATTTGGACGCGCAGCAGGTGGAATACTCGGCAGATGCCAAATACAACGAGCTTTTTAAAATTTGGTGGCGAAATCGTGGCGACAGCACGCAAAGTTTTTACCATGCCGAAAGGGAGTATTTTATTTTTGATGAGAAAGTGAATTTTAAGCTGCAGGAAAATGCAATGTTTGCCGATTTTTATTCCCTTAGTGTAAAAAAGGCCTTTAGAGCAAAGCAAAATGCAAGAAGAATAGAACAAAAAACCAACCGTCGTTTGCCGGATATTCAGTTTAGTCAGGTCGAAAAAGTGTTTAAGCGAAGCATTTCGAATACCGAAAAACAAATTCGACTGTTGCAGGAAGAAGATCAAATATTGCTTCTCATGCTGGAAAAACTGATAAGTTCCGATCAGGACTTGAACCTGAAGCTGAACCAAATCGATATTCTTTTAAACGAGACCATTACCGTTAAGGAACCGGTTCGCGGAAACTTATTTTTCGATAACAATGCCGAAATAACAAGAAGAATTATCGATCAGCGCAAGCGAAAAGATCACAGCATGCTGCATAAGTATGTTTTCGACCGACGATTGCCCGAGTTGTTCGAATATTTTGCCGAAAACGAAATTCCTTTGCAGGATCTGAAAAACGAATTGGAGGCCTATAATAATGCCAAACAAATGGTTCTTGCTACGGTATTTAAATTCGAAGAAGCACTAGTTGCAAATAATCATGCCGATGATTTTATGGATGCCGACAGTAAAACCGGACACATTCCGCACAAAGCCTATTTGCAATGGCTAAAAAAAGAGGGGATGATAAACGAAAACGAATTTCAGTTTTTAAATAGGGTAAGGAACTGTTTTTCGCACAACCAATTTCCCCCAAAAAACACAATGAGTTTGTTTGTTAGCCAGTGGGCTGATGGTAATTTTGCCCTGCAAATAGCAGAACTTTACAATGAAAAAATTGACGCCATACTAGCCATATAGTAGAAAATACTTCCGTTTTTTGCGGGGCGAAAAACGGTTTATCCTTTGAAAATAAGGCATTTATAACAGGCAGGTTGTAATTGCTCTTATTTTGAAGGGTATACACAACGCTATATATCTGTATGTTGCAAAACATGTTGTTGTAATTGCTCTTATTTTGAAGGGTATACACAACACTAACTACACACAAAATAATTGCTAGAAAGTTGTAATTGCTCTTATTTTGGAGGGTATACACAACGTTGAATACATATACTGACTAAGTATTTTAGTTGTAATTGTCTTTATTTTGAAGGGTATACACAACTAAGTTGGGTTATTGTGTTGTTTAAGTTCTGTTGTAAATGCTCTTATTTTGAAGGGTATACACAACATGAAATAAGTTATTGTCACTTGAATTCCAGTTGTAATTGCTCTTATTTTGAAGAGTATGCACAACTTATCAACGGGTTTGCCCGATAAACCTTTTGTTGTACTTGCTCTTATTTTGAAGGGTACACACAACTTTGATTTTTGCATAAAAGAAATAAAATCTGGTGTAACTGCTCTTATTTTGAAGGGTATACACAACACGTATAGCAAAGAGTTTTGTGACAAACATGTTGTAATTGCTTTTATTTAGAAGGGTATACACAACTTGTAGGTTAATACTCCATCAATGAAGAAAGTTGTAGTTGCTCTTATTTTGAAGGGTATACACATTGTAATTTTTTAAATCTCTAATCATATCGGTTGTAATTGCTCTTATTTTGAAGGGTATAAACAACATTCATTGCCCCGTGCTTTAGCTCGGGGTTTTGTGAAAGTTTTGATTTTGAAGGGATACACAACAATTTTCAATGCTCATAATTTTAATTTTGAGTTGTACTTGCTCTTATTTAGAAGGGTATACACAACAGTTAATGATGCGTTCAAAGAGATTTTATTGTTGTAACTGCTCTTATTTTGAAGGGTATACACAACATCCATTGCCCCGTGCTTTAGCTCGGGGTTTTGTGAAAGTTTTGATTTTGAAGAGTATGCACAACATCCATTGCCCCGTGCTTTAGCTCGGGGTTTTGTGAAGGTTTTGATTTTAAAGGGTATGCACAACTCTTTCCCATGATTTGAAATTTCACATTGTTGCAATTGCTTTTATTTTGAAGGGTATACACAACATCCATTGCCCCGTGCTTTAGCTCGGGGTTTTGTGAGAGTTTTTATTTTGAAGGGTATACACAATATCCATTGCCCCGTGCTTTAGCTCGGGGTTTTGTGAATATTTCCATTTCGAAGGGTACACACAACAAATATGGCATGTTAGGGAATTTTGCAGCAGATATTTCTAAAAGGTCAGGCTCTCAGCCTGGTTTTTTTTCTTGTCCAATGAAAAAAATGACTTCTATGAGTTTCATATGAGCCCACCAAGCAAAAGAAAGTCTTGCATGAGTTTCAGATGAGCCCACCAAGTAAAAGAAAGTCTCGCATGAGTTTCAGATGAGTTCACCAAGCATAAGAAAGTCTCGCATGAGTTTCATATGAGCCCACCAAGCAAAAGAAAGTCTTGCATGAGTTTCAGATAAGCTCACCAAGCAAAAGAAAGTCTCGCATGAGTTTCAGATGAGCCCACCAAGTAAAAGAAAGTCTCGCATGAGTTTCAGATAAGCTCACCAAGCAAAAGAAAGTCTCGCATGAGTTTCAGATGAGCCCACCAAGTAAAAGAAAGTCTCGCATGAGTTTCAGATGAGCCCACCAAGTAAAAGAAAGTCTCGCATGAGTTTCAGATAAGCTCACCAAGCAAAAGAAAGTCTTGCATGAGTTTCATATGAGCCCACCAATCAAAAGAAAGTCTCGCATGAGTTTCAGATATCCCGTTCAACGGGAAAAATGTTTTGTATGAACTTAAGTTAGGGTGAAGCAAATATTGGTTAAATAGCATACGGGGCAGCTTGTTTGAGGAGTTTAAAATTATTTTAAAAAAAAATATTCTTGATTATTTGTAAAGCTGAAGTCTGCTTAATACAGCATGATAAATTTAGTTTATTTTGATTGGTGATGTTGCTTGTTTTTGTTCTGGTCTCTTACCAAGAGTCGATTGTGTTGTTGTGTATGCTCATAATATTTGTACTAATGTTTGTTTTTAATAATATTATTGATAATTTAGATTTTTATTTTTTTAACCAAACCCAAATAGTAATGAAAAAAGTACATGCAAATGCAATTACCAATGAAATTGCAGAGATCTGCAAAGGAATAATAGAATTAAGTAAAAGATACCCAATTGAGCTTGATGACTATTTCATCTTTATATTTCAAAAATTATCCGGAAAATCGGTCGAATTAGTCGGAAAGATTAATGCAGGCTGGCTGAATAGTGAACTAAAGGAAAAGGATGATGCCCGTGATTTGGATGTGCGCGCCATTTTTTATGAAGTAAAGGCCAAATGCATGCGCCGCCCAAGTGCCGATCAGGAAAAAGCTTTGCGGATAAAAGAAGTTTTAGATCGCTACGGGATGAAAATTACCGAAGATTCTTACACCATAGAAAGTGCCGGGGTACGGGCCATGTTGAGTGATTTAAATGCTCCTGAACTGGAAGACTGTGTTGCTTCTAATGCCGATTTTAAAATTTTACTGGATAATGCAGAGCAATCGATGGCTGAATTTGATGTTTCGGCATCGAAACTGATCGAAGACAAAAACGAACGGGAAAATGCCAAATCGGCATCGGTCGTTGGCCAGGAACTGAAGGGTATTATTAATAATGAGTTGTTGATTTATTTAGCAGCGATGTCAAAGGCAAATCCAACGAAATACAAGCCTTATGCCGATGTGGTAAATACATTGATTGAAGACAGCAATAACAAGGTTCGCGACCGTTTGGCAGCTTTTAAGCGTAAAAAGGAAAAGATAAATCCTGAATTGAATTAGAGAATATTATTGTAACTACATACTGAAGCAAACCCCTTCGAGCAATTGTTCGAAGGGGTTTTTTTATGTGTTTGCCATTGTTATCTATTGGTTTCGTGTTGGGAATCTGTAATTCACGGATAAAGAATCCAGTTCAATAAACTTCAATTTAAAATCTAACTTCCTGGCATCAGATGATTATCAGGAATAGGAATGACGCTCCATTTAAAAAAGAAAAGACGCCTTGGTAAAGGCGTCTTTTTATGAATTTTAATATTGTAATACTGCTTATTGAATTACAAAGCTTTCTCTTTCTCCGCCTGCAGCGAAAATAGCTCTGATTCTATCATTCTGTCCATTGGTAAACATATACATGCACTGATCGTCTACATAGTCCATGTAGTTCATTGTCATGTCGTTTGATCTGCAATTTACAGTTGGGTAGGAAGGACATCCGTAGTTTGCCTGATCAGAACCAGGTGTGTCAGTTACAAAATCATCTTGTCTGCAGTTGCCATCGCCCCAAATGTGACGTAAATTTAACCAGTGACCCACTTCATGGGTTGCAGTTCTGCCGTAACCATACTGTCCCCCAAGTGTGTTTCGTCCAAAGTAATCGCTTCCAATAACAACACCGTCGGTTGCTAATGCTCCACCAGGAAATTGAGCGTATCCTAAAATACCACCACCAATTTCACAAATCCAAAAGTTTAGATAGAAAGAAGGATCTGTGGCATCAATTCCACCCTGACTTGAGAGTTTCATTGCGTCATTGGTTCCCCATGATGTTTTGGTGGATACTTTTCTGTTTATACCAGCCAATACAAATGTAATATCAACATTGGCTATCGCATTGTTAAATTCACTTGGCACAGCACCTGTTGCAGGATTAAGATCATTATAATCATCATTTAAAATATCAATCTGAGAATCGATATTTGCTTGCGTAACAGGATGATTTGCATCCTCCAGAATGTTTATAATAACAGGTATTGTGATGCTTCCCTGATATGGTGTTGGATCTGGTGTATCACCTGGTTTAACTGGTTTACCTTTATTGGTGCTGCTGGAACTTTTGGCTGCAATTAATTGTCTTGTGTGTTTTTCGATTGCATACAAGCGGTTTTCTAAACCTGGGTTTTCCTTTAGCTGTCGGTTTAAAACGGTCATACTTCCACACTTTGGACCATGAACATGTCCTGATTTAACAGTGTTGTCATCACTTGTGTAAACGTAAAAATCGCTCATATCGACAGCGATTTCTTGTTGCTCTGGAGTAATGTCGTTTGCATTTTTTTGGCAAGAACCCAAAATAAGAGCCAAGCATGCCATTGAAAAAATAATTTTTTTCATAATAAAATGTACTTTCTAAGTTAATAATGTGATTTGGTATATTAAAATTCGATTGAATTTAAAGATAAGAATCCATAAAAAGAAATTAAACGGCTCAGTTTTAGTGATGAATGTTTGTATTTTGAATACGAATATTTGGCAACAGTACTGTTTATGGCGTGTTTTAAATATTCCTTAAGAGTGAAAATAAATTATGAAGGGAGTTTTTTGTGTGTGATTATTCATTCAGTTATTGTTTTTGTGTTAGTCTTTAGTAGACAAGCAAGTAATTCTACAAACTGATGAAAAGACTTTCAGTCAATGCAAAAATGTATGGTAAATGGAATTTAGAGTACTAATTACAGATTTTCGGTTTCGTTCAAGCTTCTTTCAAAAAGTAAAAGGATAAAATATTTTTAGATTGGATACAAGAGTTTCAGCAATAAATTTAAGCATCCACACTGTTCTAAAAGAAGAAGACGATTCATACCTCCTGCAATCCAATGAACTTTTGGGGTAGCAATTTGAGGAAAATCTCGTTTTCTCTGCCTGCAAAATAAAACCAAATTGCAGCATCTCCGGCAGTCTGCACTATTCCAATTTAAAAACACAAAGGCTTGTATAAGAGCCGATTTATTGCCGCTAGCCCGCTTCTAAAATAGTTTCTACAACATCTTGACTTTTTCATCAGAATATCTTAATTTAATTACTCTTAAAGGAGAATGGTTCTCATTAGATATTAATTACATATGAAAGTTGGAGAAATAAGTGCGAAATTAAATGAGAAAGGACTAAAAGTGACTCCTCAAAGGATTGCTGTTTTTGAAGCTATTAGTAAGCTTAGCAATCATCCTACTGCCGATAATGTTATCGACTACATAAGAAATAAACATCCCAATATTGCAACAGCAACTGTTTATAAAGTTCTTGATGCTTTGGTCTCAAACGAATTAATAAAAAAAGTAAAGACTGAAAAAGATGTTATGAGATACGATGCTATTTTAGAAAAACATCATCATTTGTATTGTTCGGAATCGGATAGAATTGAGGATTTTAATGATGAGGAGTTAAATAATATTCTTGAAATGTATTTTAAGAAAAAGGAAATTCCCGATTTTAAGATTGAAGATATTAAGCTGCAAATTATTGGGAAGTTCACAAAAGGGGATCAGTAAATTGATTGTTCATTAATATATAACACGTATTAAAAATGGAAAATAAATCAGATCATGTTAGTAAGTGTCCGGTAACCGGAGCTATGGGAAAACCAAGTAGTGGTGGTGGTACAAAAATTAAGGATTGGTGGCCAAACCACTTAAATTTGAATATTTTACGTCAACACTCTTCTTTATCGAACCCAATGGGGGAAGAGTTTAATTACGCTGAAGAGTTTAAAAGTTTAGATTTAAAAGCAATTAAAAATGATCTTCACAAGCTGATGACAGATTCACAAGAATGGTGGCCTGCCGATTTTGGTCATTACGGTCCCTTGTTTATTCGTATGGCTTGGCACAGTGCCGGTACCTACCGCACAGGCGACGGTCGTGGTGGTGCAGGAGGCGGACAGCAACGTTTTGCTCCCCTTAACAGTTGGCCCGATAATGTGAATCTCGATAAGGCTCGAAGACTACTTTGGCCAATCAAACAAAAATATGGTAAGAAAATTTCCTGGGCCGATCTGATGATTCTTGCTGGAAATTCAGCCTTGGAATCAATGGGATTTAAAACCTTCGGATTTGGTGGTGGACGTGCAGATGTTTGGGAGCCGGAAGAGGACGTATTCTGGGGAAATGAAACCAAGTGGCTCGAAGGTGCCGAACGCTATACAGGCGAACGCGATCTTGACAATCCACTTGCAGCAGTGCAAATGGGGCTTATTTATGTGAATCCGGAAGGCCCTGAGGGGAATCCTGATCCTGTTGCCGCGGCTAAAGATATTCGTGAAACTTTTGCCCGCATGGCCATGAACGATGAAGAAACGGTTGCTCTTATTGCAGGCGGACATACCTTTGGGAAAACCCATGGAGCGGGCGATGCCGCACATGTAGGGGCGGAACCTGAAGCTGCCGGTATCGAAGAGCAGGGCTTGGGCTGGAAAAACAGCTTTGGCTCGGGAAAAGGAGGCGATACAATTGGTAGCGGTTTGGAAGTTACCTGGACACAGACTCCTGCCAAATGGAGTTATTACTTCTTCGAAAATTTGTTTAATTATGAATGGGAACTAACTAAAAGTCCGGCAGGAGCACATCAATGGGCAGCAAAAAATGCGGGCAAAGTTGTGCCGGATGCGCATGATGCATCAAAAAAGCATTTGCCAACCATGTTAACCACCGATCTTGCTTTACGTTTCGATCCGGCTTATGAAAAAATTTCAAGACGATTTTTCGAACATCCTCTTGAATTTGCAGATGTTTTTGCACGTGCCTGGTTTAAATTAACTCATCGTGATATGGGACCCAAAGCATGTTATTTAGGTTCTGAAGTACCTTCGGAAGAACTTATTTGGCAAGATCCTGTTCCTGCTGTAAATCATGCATTAATTGATGATAAGGATGTTGCTGAATTAAAAGCTAAGGTGTTGGATTCCGGATTAACAGTAAGTCAATTGGTATCAACAGCATGGGCTTCTGCTTCTACTTTTCGTGGTTCGGATAAACGGGGAGGTGCAAATGGCGCACGCATCCGTCTTGCTCCGCAAAAAGATTGGGCGGCAAATAATCCAACTCAACTTGCCAAAGTAGTAAAGAAGCTTGAGAAAATTCAGGATGAATTTAATGGTTCTCAAGTGGGTGGCAAAAAAATATCACTTGCCGATCTTATTGTATTGGCAGGCTGTGCAGCAGTAGAAAAAGCGGCCAAAGATGCCGGACATGATGTTGTTGTACCTTTCACACCTGGTCGTATGGATGCATCGCAAGAGCAAACCGATGTAGAATCGTTTGTAGTGATGGAACCGGCAGCCGATGGTTTCCGCAACTATCTTAAAACAAAATATGCCATATCAACAGAAGAATTGTTGATTGATAAAGCTCAGCTGCTAACAGTGACAGCTCCCGAAATGACTGTTCTTGTTGGGGGAATGCGTGTGTTAAACGCAAATTTCGACAACTCAAAACATGGTGTTTTCACAAAACGGCCTGGGCTTCTTTCCAACGATTTCTTTATAAACTTGCTTGATATGGGTACTGCCTGGATGCCGGCATCTGAGGATAAAGAGATTTTTGATGGACGCGATCGCAAAACGGGTGCCGTTAAATGGACCGGAACCCGCGCTGATCTTATCTTTGGTTCAAACTCTGAACTTAGGGCGATAGCTGAGGTTTATGGTAGTATTGATGCAAATGATAAGTTTGTTAAAGACTTTGTTGCGGCATGGAACAAAGTAATGAATCTGGATCGTTTCGATTTGGTTTAACTTTTCCTGACTCTGGAGTTTTGTGAGATGTAAGGAAAATGATTTTGCCCTCCAGTCAATTAATACTGTAAGAGCATTGCAGCTGGCCCAGCAAATGAATGGCCACAGATTGCAATAAAACCTTAAAAGGCTGTCTCACAATTGTGAGACAGCCTCTTTTTATATGTTCCTGTTGTGGGATGTTTTGGACCACCGATAAAAGTTGGGCCTGAGATTTGAATTAGCTATTTTTAAGCTCTAATATTAAGTTCATGAATTTGCAAAATTGCAATCTTTCGAGGATGTAGATTTGACATTGAGTCCGGAGATCGGGACCCGTTTAGTGAAGGGAGCGTTAAGAACAAAAAGCTGTTTGAGCGTAGCGAGTTCTTTTTGTTTAGCAATCGAACTAGTAACGGGTGATTGAGGACGTTGTCAATGATTTTTTGTTTCGTTTTTTATCCTAGAAAAAATGAAAAGCCCGTCCGGCTAAAGGACAAGCAAAAATAATGAGGTTCATTTTTTTTATTGAAAATTGGTAACATTCGAAACCATCCCAAAATCAAGCTTTGATTCACGAATTATCGGGCCTGTCCTAAGGTTAGTATTTCAACTTTTCAGGCTTCGACGATAAGCCTTTTGCTATTCCGACGCAAATGCGAATTGCTTTCCAAATGTTTTTTTTAACCTGCGCCGGTACTTACTGCTACATTAATATCCCAGGGTGGCATTCGCTGTGCTCATTTACCCTGGGCTATTATATTTGAGCCCTTCAGGCTCGAGAAAAAATTGATAACAAAGGGACGAATGCAAAATTTTCCCCTGATTTTAACAAGACCCAAAATTATCTCCTGATCCGATATTTTTAAATACTAAAATCGAATTTGAGACCATCTCTTTTTTGTGAAGAACCCGTTAAAGTTAAACGAGTCTCTTTTAGGTAGAGAGTGACTCATGGCATTCAGCTAATTAAATCGCATTTACTTCCATTTCCAGCTTAATGCCAAATTTGTACAGTACTGATTTTTTAATTTCGTTGGCCAGTTCAAGAATTTCAGATCCTTTTGCATTGCCATGATTCACGATAACCAGAGCCTGATCTTTGTGTACACCAGCATCGCCAATTTGTTTGCCTTTCCAGTCACACTGTTCAATTAACCAGCCGGCGGCCAGCTTGCTTTGTGTTTCGTTTAGCTCGTAAACGGGCATGTCTTCGTGTTTGGCTTTTAGGGCATCGGCTTCCTGTTTGGCAACAACCGGATTTTTGAAAAAACTACCTGCATTGCCAAGTACTTTAGGATCGGGTAATTTGCTTTCGCGGATTTTGATAATTACTTCGCGGATATTTTTGAGATTCACTTTATCGTAAGCTTCCAATTCTTTCGCAATTGCACCATAGTGAACTTTGAATTGGGCTTGCTTGCTAAATCGGAAGTTAACGTGTGTAATGATGAATTGATTTTTGTATTCGTTTTTAAATACGCTGTAGCGATAGTCGAATTCGCAGTGTGCATTGTTGAAAGTTACCTTTTTGTTGCTCTCTATGGATATGGCTTCAACACTATCAATCACTTCTTTTACCTCTACTCCGTAAGCTCCAATGTTTTGGATAGGTGCTGCACCAACCACACCTGGAATTAGGGAAAGATTTTCGATTCCCGGTAAATTGTTTTCAACACTCCAGCCTACAAATGCGTCCCAATCTTCGTTGGCACCAACCTGAACCAAAACCGAATCTTCATCTTCTTCAATAATTTTTATTCCTTTTACCATTGGGTGAATAACCAGACCGTTAAAATCTTCGGTAAACAAGAGGTTACTACCTCCACCCAATAGTAAATACTGAATGTTGATAACATCATTTTTACTCAGGAAATCTTGTATTTCTTCGGTAGTATCGAATTCGAAAAAATATCTGGCATTGGCTTCTATGCCAAATGTATTGTAATTTTTTAAAGCAACGTTTTTACGAAGTGCAGCCATTGTTTCAGTTATCAGTTATCAGTAAACGGTTTTAAAGTACTTGTTTCAGAAGCTTTACAAAACCAAGAATGTCCTCTTCAGTAGTGTCGAAAGAGCACAGCCAGCGAACTTCTCCTGCATGTTCATCCCAAACCCAGAAAAAGTACTCTTCCTGAAGTTTTTCTATTTTATCTTTAGGGATGAGGGCCCAAATACCATTGGCTTGTACCTTTTGTGTGATTTTAACCTGATCTATCTTCTGAACTTCCTGTTCGAGAAGCTTGGCCATTTTATTGGCATGACGGGCCGTTTTCAACCACAAATCGTTGGTGAGCATGGCATCGAACTGCGCACCTATGTATCTCATTTTAGAGAAAAGCTGCATGCTTTGTTTGCGAACATACTTGGCTTCTTTCGATAATTCCGGATTAAAAAAGATGACTGCTTCGCCCAGCATCATTCCGTTTTTAGTACCGCCAAAGCTTAGCACATCAACACCTGCATGGGTCGTAAATTCTTTTACATCAACATCCAAACTCACAACAGCATTTGCCAGACGTGCTCCGTCCATATGAACGTACATGTTATTGGCGTGTGCCAAATCGCAAATTGCCTTCACTTCTTCGGGCGTATAAACAGTTCCCAATTCGGTGCACTGAGTGATCGAAATCATTTTTGGCTGCGAATGATGCTCAAAACCAAATCCATGCAAATGAGGGAGAATTAGCTCAGGACTTATTTTTCCATCAGGAGATTCAATAGGAATTACCTTACATCCTGTAAATTTATCCGGGGCACCGCATTCGTCTACCTGAATGTGCGCTGTGGCAGGACAAATAATGGAATGATAGGATTGCGTTAAGGTCGAAAGACCAATAACATTGGCTCCGGTTCCGTTGAATGCAAAGTACACATCGATATTTTGTCCGAAAAGACTTTTGAATTTTTTGATTGCTGACTCTGTGTAGGGGTCTCCTCCGTAAGCCACTACGTGACCTTGGTTAGCATTCTGAATAGCCTCCATTACTTCTGGCAATACTCCTGAAAAATTGTCGCTTGCAAATCCTCTTTTGTTCATGTTCTGTGTGTTTATTTCGAAGCATTAAAAGTAAACTTTATTCCCTGAATATTTCAATAAAACGCCTGAAAATGCACTCCTGACATCCAAACAAAGTATTTTAGTTGTTGGGAAGAGAAATAGTTAAACAGTTTCTAAAAGGATTTTAATTTTTTGAAGTAAGTCTGATAAATTATCAGGATTAGGCTCTCCTTTTGCAATGAATTGAATAATACCTTCTTTGTCGAGCAGAAAAAGGTAACACAGCTTTTTGTCCTGTACATCGAAGTAGTCAAAATAGCTTCCCAAAGGACCATAATAGGTCATTACATTTTTGTGCATCGATTCAGCAATACCACTTCGCATTCCATTGTCGATATAGTGCGACATCCAATTGTAAAGATTACTGATCATGGGCACCTCAATAAACCGAAAATCGCTGTGAATGCTAAATTCTTTCATCAGAGGTTTTGTCCATTCATCGATTTGTGGCTGAGTTCCTCTTTTAAACGCAATAATCAGCACACTCACTTTTCCTTTACAGTGATCGGGTAGGGAGATCATTTTGGAAGATAATAATTCACCTTTTATCTCAGGGAAAAGATCCCCTGATTTTAATTTGTTCGGATTCTGTGCCGTCACTTGCGAAATGATGACAATGCCTAGAAGCAAAGCAATTGCAATTGATTTAATCATTATACCATTTTGAATAATTAGTGAGCCCTGGCGAGCTAGAAGTACTCGCTCCAATGCCGATGTAATAAATAGGAAGCTATCCCGAGCAAGGCGAATGATAGCCCACTAATTTATCCAATCGGTATTATTTTTGTTCTTGATAATGATTGAGCAGAAAAGTATATGTATTCTTAGAGGTTTTCATTCGTTCTATTATCGAAGGCTCTTTTAATTGACTTTTGATTAATTTATAAAGTTCTGAAACCTGCTCATATTCTTTCGAGTCTTTCAAATATGTTTCAGATTGTCCAATGTAAATTCCCGGACTGCTTTCAACTAAAGGAGCCAAGTTGGTCCATTTATTAGTTAAGGTTATCGTGAGTTTCGCTTTTAGTCCAAGATCTGCATTTCCTAGAACGAGATCGCCATCTGCATTAATGGCCCAAAAATATTTTTCTGGATTTGTAAGTAATTTTTCAAGCATATCTTAAAGTTTTTAGTTTTACCTGAATGTAATTGTAAGTTTGCATATATAATTTATAAATTTTTTAGAACTTTTGCAGGTATTAAAGGTCTTGAATTTTAAAGATAAGTAAAAATGATTTGTGATATTCAGTTGGGGAGATTAATGATTGTGTCGGATTTGCATGGCAACGGATTGGATTTCCGTCAGGTTTTGAAGGTGTATCGAAAACTAAAAAGCGATGGGAAAGCTGATTGTCTGGTTTTTTTGGGCGATTTGATTCATGCTTATCCCGGTAAGCGAAAAGATGAATCTCTGGAAATGGTTCAGGAGCTCATTAAAATGGGTGCAAATCAGGAGGGAAGCGATGTGATTTGTCTGCTGGGAAACCATGAGTTCGTTCACATCTATCATATTCCCTTGCAGCGTGGCAATTTAGAGTTTACATCATGGTTCGAGAACCGAATTCGAAAGAACAGGGAAGATATTATACGCTTTTTTATGGATATGCCATTTATGCTGAGAACAAAAGGAGGCGTTTTATTGAATCATACCGGTGGTTCTAATCGTTATTCCGAGACTGAAAGTTTTGATTTTAATTGGTTTAAAAATTACCAGCATAAAGGTGAATTTGCGGCACATATAGATCATATTCATCGCTACGATCCACAAATTGGTTCCCAATTTATGAGCACAGCTGAAGGAGATTATTTGTGGGAAGTGCTGATGAACGGGAATGAACGGCAGTTTGGAGAAGAATATCTCAATATGGTAACAGATTTGCTTCAGTTCGCAAGTAAGGATCGGGAACATGATCCGCTAAAAGCATTGGTTAGCGGGCATATTGGTGTCGATTATGGAGCCGAAATGATAGGCGAATACAAACTACGTTTGTGCAGCAGCGCAGGTTGCTTACGCGATTTGGAAAAGAAATACCTGCTTATCGATGCTGAAAAAGCTTACACCAATTCAATGGAATTACTGGATTGCTGTCACGATCTTTACTGATTTTTTTCGCTGAAAAATTCTACTCTTTTTCTCTCAGCTGAAGAGGCGATTTTCCTGTCGCTGATTTAAAAGTCTTATTAAAATAAGAAGGACTATTGAATCCACATTCATAGGCAATTTGAGAAACGCTTAATCTTCCTTCGGCAAGTAGTTTTTTAGCGTAATTGATGCGCATTTCATTTAAAAATTCAGAAAAGGTTTTCTTAGTCTTGCTTTTAAAGAAGCGACAAAATGCAGTTTTACTCATGTTTGCAATTTTAGCGGCTTCATCCAATTCTATTTTTTTCTGAAAGTTTTTGCTTACAAATTCATATATCTGATATAATTTTTGGTTGCTTCTTTGCTGAAAGGTTTCTACAAAATTATCCGATGCCAAATATTCCAAATCATCCGATTGGGCCAAAACCTGCAATATCTGAAGTAAAATAATAATTCGTTGCGAGTATTCCGAAGAATGAAGAGTTTTTAGATATTGAATAATCTTGTATTTGGTACTTCCTTCAATTCGAACACCTTGAAACGATTTGGTTAGGAACTTTTTGATTCGATACATTTCAGGCAATAGAAAGAACTCTTTGCCAAAACTATCTTCTTTGAAATGAACCACCCAGGCAATAACTCTTAGGTCCGATTTCTTTTGGAAGTAAGATTCATCGTTGGTCATCACATGAGGAGTATTGGGACCAATAAATATTAAATCTCCATCATTAAAATTGTCAATACAGTCACCAACAATTAATGTACCTCTACTTTTTTCAATGTGGATTAACTCAAATTCAGGATGGTGATGCCACGGAACCTCGATGTGTGGTAAAACATCAATCTTAGATCGAAACGAATGCTCGTTTTTTGTTGAAATCTCCTCAAGTACTATTGACATTATTGGATTATTTTACCTGTAATGATTTAAAATTAGATAATAAAAGGTAATATATTACTTCTTGTGTCTGGTGTTAAATACGAATGCTGAAAGAACACCTTTAAAAACAACACTTGTGTATTATTATCGTATTTTTGCTTTTATTATATTGTGTGT
Source organism: Labilibaculum antarcticum (assembly GCF_002356295.1). NCBI lineage: Bacteria > Pseudomonadati > Bacteroidota > Bacteroidia > Marinilabiliales > Marinifilaceae > Labilibaculum > Labilibaculum antarcticum. The sequence goes on from NZ_AP018042.1 coordinate 3,870,507, forward strand.
GCAAATATAGTACAATAAAAGGATAAGATAATAAAATCGATTTAAGAGGAATTGATTGATATTTGTAAACGAATACAAACGATTGAAAAAATATACTTATGGTCTCAATTAGTACGAATGTTAAAAGTAGTTCAGGCTCGCAAGCTTCAGGAATGAATTTTAAAGGAGCATTGTCTCTGCTAACTACTCTATTTTTTATGTGGGGATTTTTAACCTGCATGAATGATATTTTAATACCTCATTTAAAAGGATTGTTCGATTTGACAATTACGCAAGCCATGCTTGTGCAGTTTACCTTTTTTGGGGCATATTTCTTAATGTCTTTGCCTGCAGGCTGGATTATAGGAAAGATTGGTTATAAAATGGGAATTGTGAGCGGATTGATGGTTGCTGGTATCGGTGCTGCTATGTTTTATCCTGCTGCAGCATTACATTCTTACGGATTTTTTCTTTGCGCTTTCTTTGTCTTAGCTTCGGGAATTGTTGTTCTGCAGGTGGCTGCAAATCCTTACGTGGCCGCATTGGGTACGCCCGAAACAGCATCAAGTCGATTGAATTTAACACAAGGATTTAATGCATTAGGAACTACGGTTGCTCCGATTTTTGGTGGATGGTTAATATTAAATAATACAAGTCAGGATTTGGCGAGCCAAGCGCAATCCGTGCAGACTCCTTATGTAGGTTTGGCAATTACTTTGGTGGTGATTGCTTTGGTATTTGCCTTTGTGAAATTGCCTAAAATACAGGATTCAGAGGAGACTAAAGCAGAAGGATCGGCTTGGAAAATCCGCCATTTAATATTGGGTGCTTTAGGAATATTCGCCTATGTTGGTGCCGAAGTTTCAATTGGCAGCGCTTTGGTAATGTATTTTGGTGACGAAGGTTTGCATTTGTATGGGGAAGCGGATGCTGCCAAATATGTAGCTATTTTTTGGGGTGGCGCTATGGTAGGACGTTTCATCGGTTCTGCAGTGATGCAGAAAATATCTGCTGCAAAAGTATTGGCTTTTAACTCGGTTATGGTGGCTATTTTAATTGTTATTAGTATGCTGACTACCGGTTATGTGGCTCTTTGGAGTATTGTTTTGGTCGGATTGTTTAATTCAATCATGTTTCCAACTATTTTTACTTTAGCAATTGATGGTTTAGGAAAACACACCAGTCAGGGATCTGGAATTCTCTGTTTGGCAATTGTGGGTGGAGCAATCGTACCTATGATTATGGGTGTTTTGGCAGATAGATTTGGCTTGGCCAATTCCTTTGTTGTGGCAATTGTATGTTATGGCTACATTCTCTTTTATGCTTTAAAAGGGCATAAGCATTAAAATTAATCTTTGAAAACAATAGTAATGAAAGAAGTTGCTTTAGGTATAGATATAGGAGGAACCAATACCGTATTTGGTTGTATTGATTCAGAGGGAAATTGTTTGGTAACAGGAAGTTTACCAACTCAAAAATACGCGGATATAGAAGATTATTTGAATGAATTGTTTGTTGATGTTGAGTCGGCTATGTATAGTTCATTGGAAAAAATGAAAATAATTGGCGTTGGTATTGGTGCGCCTAATGCCAGCTTTTATACTGGAACAATTGAAAACGCTGCTAATTTGCGATGGAAGGGGAGTGTACCTTTAGCTAATTTAGTGAAAAAGAGAATTGATGTTCCTGTTATTATAACGAATGACGCCAATGCTGCGGCAATGGGAGAGAAGGTTTTTGGAGCCGCAAAAGGAATGAATAATTTCATAGTGATTACTCTGGGAACAGGATTGGGAAGTGGAATTGTTGTGAATGGTGATTTGTTGTATGGTCATGATGGTTTTGCAGGAGAAGTGGGTCACATAATTGTTCGCGCAAGCGGACGGGAATGTGGTTGCGGTCGCAAAGGTTGTTTGGAAACTTATGTGTCGGCAACAGGTGTGAAAAGAACGGTTTACAAGCTGCTTGCAAGACATATGGGAGATAGTGAACTAAGAGATATCCCTTTTAGTCAGTTGACCGCAAAAATGGTTGCTGAAGCTGCGAGTCGGGGAGATGTAGTGGCACAAGAGACTTTTGCTTATACTGCAAGAATGCTGGGAGAAGTGCTGGCTAATGTGGTGGCTGTAATCAGCCCACAAGCTATCTTCTTATTTGGGGGATTAACAAAAGCGGGAGATATTCTCTTTAAACCGGTTGCTGAAACATTGGAAGAACAACTTCTTTCTATCTACAAAGGGAAAATTAAAGTATTGGCTTCAGGAATTAAAGAGAATGCTGCAGTTTTAGGTGCAGCTTCCTTAATATGGAACAAAAGATAACCTGTAGCTTTCATACCTAAATTGAAAGTTAACCTCTTATGCCTGCATTCGTGCAGGCATTTTTGGTTTGTAGAAATTGTTCCCACAATCTGTGGGAAAGATTCCACACATTTTCCGAAATTTGAAATTGTTAGATTTTGAATGGGTTTTTTTAGAGATTCGTTATTGTGTTGATAATGAGTGTTTATTCGTCTTTTTTTGAATGGGTTTTTGTGTCATTCTGTTTTTGGCACAGATTTCTCATATTGATCTGTGAATTTGAATTGATGTAAACTTGTTAAAATTATAAATTATGAGAAAGTTAGTCTTTGCACTGTTAGTATTACCTCTGTTTACAGCTTGTAATCAGAAAGAATTAAAGCAATTGCGTGAGCAAAATGTTCAATTAACTCAAATGGCTCAGGAAAAAGATTCTACCATTGATGATTTTGTTGAATCGTTTGATGTCATTGCTGCAAATCTTGCAATTATTAAAGAGAAAGAAAATATCATTTCTGTAAGTGCTGGTGAAAATCCAAGCGTTGGAGAAAAGGAACAAATCGTTACAGATTTAGGATTAATGCGAGATCTTTTGGAAGAAAATAAAGCAAAATTGGAAGACCTTGATAAGAAATTGAAAAATAGTTGGTACCAAAATTCAAAACTGAATAAATTGGTTGCTGGTTTAAAGTCACAAATTGAAGCAAAAGATATTTCCATTAATGCTTTGTCTGAGCAAATTGCACAGCTTACTGTTGAAGTAGGTAGCTTGAATGGTCAGGTAACTGATTTGAATGGAGCTGTTATAGCTTTAAATACTGAGAATGACAGTATAAATAAGGCGATTGCTGAACGAACTGCTAACTTAAACACAGCACATTACGTTATTGGTGATATTAAGGAGTTGAAGCAGAAGGAAGTTGTGACAAGTACTGGCGGTATTTTAGGAATTGGAACAACTAACAAGTTGAATCAGAAAATTAATCCTGATAATTTCAATAATATTGATATTACTCAAACATTAACGATTCCAGTAGTAGGAAGGAAAGTTAGTTTGGTAACATCTCACCCAAGTAGTTCATACCGATTTGAAGGAACTGATAAAGAAATTGAAGCAATTACAATTCTTGATCCGAATGAGTTCTGGAAAGCGTCAAAATATTTAGTTGTTGCAGTGAAATAATAAAAACAAAATAGCTTGGTTTTAAGCATCCCTTTTTGGGGTGCTTTTTTTGTGGTGTAGAAAGGCCATCTGTTAGGATGGCCTTTGTTCTTATGGTATTGCAAAGTATTTAATTGACAATTACTTTACTGTCATATATTCTTGATACAATCAATAATACAATAGCGATTGCAGCCATGCCGAATTGTCCATCGGCAGCAACGAGATGAGCTCCAAGTGCCAATACGAAATCGAAGAAAAATCCGGCGTAAGCCCATTCTTTTAGAAGTTTCGATTTATTAGACCATATAGCCAAAAGGCCAACTAGTTTGGCAACGGCTAATGGGTAAATTATAAAGCTTGGAAATCCTAAAAAGCTAAATGTCTCACTCACCATTTCGTGTTTCATAAAATACATGCTTGCAGACATTAGCATAAGTCCGGATAGTAAGCCTGTTGCTACCCAATAAATTATTTTATTTCTTTTTTCCATCTGTTGTGATTTTCTGCGATTAATAATTGATAGAAAAGTTAGCTCTTTTTAATTGATTCCAAATAGGAGTGATTGTGAATCTGTTCCATTTGCAATGTAGCCGATAATATTCTGTTTGGTTCTACTATTTTTCACTCAATAAACTATTAGTAGTCTGGGTGTTGAATTTCTTAATTAAGCGTTTTTTTTGTAACTTATTACTCATCCTTTTGCCCCTATAAAGTGTAGCCTGATACACTGTGCTGTTGATTTGTGTTGAAACGGAATAATTAGATGGATATGTCTGATATAAAAGAAGGGATTCAAAACCATTTACTTGAATTGCAGTTAGAAATTGATGATATTTTTGCCAAAGGCCGTGATTCTGTAGTTTCGGAAGTGACCATTGGGCAAATATATGGTGGAATGCGTGGATTGATTGCATTGGCTTGCAACACATCCTATGTCGATCCTTATTCAGGACTTCATATTAGCGAGTATACAACAGATGAATTTTCGGATAAGCTGCCTGAGGAAATATTTTTTCTCTTGTCTACAGGGAAATTTCCCGACAGGAAATCACTTGCTGAGTTTCAAAATGATTTGAGTCTCCGCGCTACAATACCTCAATATACTTGGAATGTTTTGCGCAGTCTGCATAAAGATACTCATCCAATGACCATGTTGAGCCTGGGTATTTTATCCATGGAAAATGAGTCCGTTTTCAAGAAGGAATATCAAAAGGGATTAAAAAAATCGGAATATTGGGAATATACTTTGGAGGATGCTATGAATATACTCGCAAAGTTACCAGGACTTGCAGCAGGTATCTATCAAATAAGGTTTGGCGATGGAAATTTAATTCCTCATGATTCCAATTTAGATTGGTCAGGTAATTTGGCAAATATGCTTGGCATTAGTAATGATAAGGGGTTTGCGGATTTAATGCGTCTGTATTTGGTTTTACATTGCGATCATGAAGGAGGGAATGTAAGTGCATTTACATCGAGAGTAGTGAATTCAGCTCTTTCTGATCTGTATTATGCCGTTTCCGCAGGACTTAACGGTTTGGCAGGCCCATTGCACGGATTGGCGAATCAGGAATGTTTACGGTTTATTTTAGAAATTCATGATAAATTTGGAGACGATCCGGATGAGGACGTGTTGAGAGCCTATATTTTAGATATTTTGAATTCGGGTAAAGTGATTCCTGGTTACGGGCATGCTGTATTGCGAGTTACAGATCCTCGATTTACAGCTTTTATGAATTTTGGTGAGGCCAATTGCGCAAGTAATCATTGTTTTAAGATTGCAAAGAAACTCTTCTCGGTTGTTCCGGATATTTTAATTCATTATAAAGGAGGTAAAGTAGCAAATCCATGGCCAAATGTTGATGCGATGTCTGGTTCACTACTGAATCATTACGGACTGAATGAGTTCGATTTTTATACCGTTTTATTTGGTGTGTCGAGAGTAATGGGTTTCTGTGCTCAAAATATTCTTGCACTGGGATTAGGACAGCCAATTATCAGACCTAAAAGTGTTACTAACAGATGGGTACTTGAAAAGCTTACAGTGCCCGGATAAATGCGTTTTGCGTTTAAGTCTGATAGATGTACTTTGATAGAATTTGAATGAATTTTATATAAATGGATTTTATAATTAGTTGAAAAAAAATAAAAATGATGGCATAGCTAATTTCAGATCTACTCAAAGTGATTACCTTTGCGGCTCACTTAAATAAATGAGATGATTAGTGCAGATGCTTTAGCGGTTGAATTTGGAGGGACCACATTGTTTAAAGACATTTCCTTTGTGATTAATGAAAAGGATAGAATTGCTTTGATGGGGAAGAATGGAGCTGGAAAATCGACTCTTTTAAAAATTGTCGCAGGAGCCGAAAGTCCTTCTCGTGGGAGAATTTCAGCTCCTAAGGATAAGGTGATTGCCTATTTGCCACAGCATTTAACAACCGATAATAGCCGTACTGTATTTGATGAGGCAGCTCAGGCTTTTGCCTCTGTTTTCGAAATGGAGAGGCAGATTGAGCAAATGAACGTGGAATTGGGGACACGAACTGATTTTGAGTCGGATAGTTACTACAAACTGATTGAGAATGTTTCTGCTTTAAGTGAAAAATACTATTCTATAGAAGAAATAAATTACGATTCTGAAGTTGAAAAAACACTATTTGGATTGGGTTTTGTGAGAGAACATTTTACAAGACCAACAAGCGAATTTAGTGGTGGATGGAGAATGAGAATCGAATTGGCAAAGATTCTTTTACAAAAACCAGATCTGATTCTTTTGGATGAGCCGACTAATCATTTGGATATTGAATCGATACAATGGTTGGAGGATTTTTTAATAAATTCAGGAAAAGCTGTTGTTATTATTTCTCACGACAGGGCTTTTGTTGATAAAATAACAACCCGAACCATTGAAATAACAATGGGCCGAATTTACGATTACAAAGTAAACTACTCTGAGTATTTGGAGCTTCGAAAAGACCGAAGAGTTCATCAGCAAAAAGCATTTGATGAGCAACAAAGAATGATTGCGGATAATCAGGTTTTTATTGATCGTTTCAAGGGCACTTATTCGAAAACATTGGCGGTTCAGTCGCGAGTTAAAATGCTCGAAAAACTCACAATTGTTGAAGTCGATGAGGAAGATAACTCTGCACTGCGTTTAAAATTCCCACCATCACCACGTTCAGGAAATTATCCTGTAATTGCTGAAGATGTAGAGAAGAAATATGGAGATCATGTTGTGTTTTCAGGCGTTAATTTTACGATACAAAGAGGAGAGAAGCTTGCTTTTGTTGGTAAAAACGGAGAAGGGAAGTCCACTTTGGTAAAAGCCATTATGCAGGAAATTAAGCATTCAGGTGCTTTAAATTTAGGGCATAACACAATGATTGGGTATTTTGCTCAGGATCAGGCTTCGTTGATGGATGAAAATCTTACCGTTTTTCAGACTATTGATGATATTGCAAAGGGAGATGTGCGAACAAAAATTAAAGATATATTAGGGGCTTTCATGTTTGGCGGGGATAATTCAACCAAGAAAGTGAAAATTCTTTCGGGAGGAGAAAAAACTCGATTGGCAATGATTAAATTGTTGCTGGAGCCTGTTAATTTGTTGATTCTTGATGAGCCAACAAATCATCTGGATATGAAAACCAAAGATATTTTGAAAACTGCATTGAAAGAATTTGATGGAACTATAATTCTGGTTTCTCACGATCGTGATTTTCTGGATGGTTTGGCCGAGAAGGTATACGAATTTGGAAACAAAAAGGTAAAGGAACATTTGGGAGATATTTACTCATTCCTGAGCAAGAAGAAAATGGAGAATTTAAATGAGCTTGAACGTAAAAATTAGATCATTAAAATACAATTATATAGAAAGAGACGCCATCGCGTCTCTTTTTTTGTTGAATATGATTTACTGTTGCAACCATAAGATCACTTTTTCGCAATTCGGTTTCTCTTTTGGAGAAAGAACATCAACAAGCTTTCCATCTTCATCAATCAGGTATTTTTGGAAATTCCATTTTACTTTGGAATCCATAACTCCATTTTCCGATTTTTGTGTCAACCAACTGTAAATAGGGTGAATGTCATCTCCTTTTACAGATATTTTTGACATCATGGGAAAACTAACACCATAATTCTTCGTGCAAAATTCTTTAATTTCCTGATCAGTTCCAGGTTCTTGCCAAAGAAAGTTGTTGGCAGGAAAGCCTACAATCACGAAGTTTTCAGCTTGATATTCCTGGTATAAAGCCTCAAGTAATTCGTACTGAGGAGTCAATCCGCATTTAGATGCTGTATTAACGACCATGACTTTTTTGCCCTTCAAATCAGCAAAATTAAATTCGGAACCATCAATTGAAGTAACGGTAAATTGATGAATGCTTTCTTGGGCATAACTTGCCAGACTGGAAGCCACAATCAAAATTACTATTGTTAATATTCGTTTCATATTTTATGATTTAAGTAACCATTAAACAAATTAGTCGCTTTTTTGTTCGAAAACAACATCGGAATACCAAATACTTACAAGGTTTTTTTTCGGTCTTGTTTTGGGACATAAAAAAAGAGCAACCAGTTAGTTGCTCTTATCTCATTCAATATTTAGTGTTCTTAGAATTTCTCATCGTAATTGGTCCAAATTCCATCGCCAATTTCCCATGCTTTTTCAACCACTTCGTTTCCAAGTTGAATGGTTCTGTTGGTCAGGAATTCCAATCTTTTTTTCTTATTCAAACTCAAGAATTGCTCATCAATCTTAGCTTGTTCTGCAAAATAGCTCTTTTGCAAAGGAATAAACACCTTATCGATGTCTTTTCGCATATCTCCCCATCGTTGAGCCGATAATGTACCTAACCTATTGAAAGCCCACCATGCGGATGTACGGGTATAACCCAATATCCGGGCTTTTACCTTATAGCTTTCAGCCAAATCGGTAGCACCTGCATAAACAGGAATATAAATGGATGTTGCTACATTATCCTGAGCCAACCAAACAATTCCACCAACTTCGTCGGGCAACCAGTCGCGACACTGAATAATTGTTGCATACATGGTGTACCAACGAGCGATTGTTCTTTCTCCCAGCTCATTCCATCCGCCATTTACACCAAACAATTTATTCATATCATAAGGCATAAAAGGATTTGCAAAAGGAGAGATAACTTCATTCCCTTCTTTATCTGCCTGTTTTATATTTTTCACAAAATTATAAGGAGTTCCTTCGTAGTAATCTTTAAAGATCTCCACCAATTTGTCCATTGTTACCTTTTCATCCGGTTTTACCGAAAAAGGATAATCCTTATCGTTGGCATCCAAATGCAAAGAAGGAGCGGCCATAGAAAGTACTCGCCATTCTCTTCTTCTTGAAGCCAGAGACAAACGACTCTCAGGTGCATAAACGTAATTCCAACGGAATGTTTCACCTTCTTTCCACCATCCATTTTCCTTGGCAACATCAAAAATATTAGCCGATGCCATAAAATAATCAGGATTTTTTAAATCGATTTCTTTAATGGTACTGGCGTTCGCATTTACTGAAATGTGATCGTTTGGAACTCTTTGAGCAACCCAAACGGCTCCTATTTTTCCTTTTCCAGGACCAACAACCTCAAAATGCCAAACTTCTTTTTTATCTGCAATGGTAAGACATTCTCCATAATCGCGCCATCCGTACTTTTTTAGCAAATCATCAGCTAAAGTAATTGCTTCGCGAGCCGAAGAACATCTTTCCAGCATTAATTGCTGCAAACGCTGACAGTCGATTAAACATTCGGTTGAGAATAGTTCTTCGTGACCTCCAAAAGTAGATTCGCCAATGGCCAATTGCTTTTCGTTAATACAAGGATAGGCTGTATTTAAAAATTGGTAGGTTTTTTCAGCCTGTTCGATTTCTCCAATTTTTTTGTGCTGATAGGTTGGCATTGCCAGACTATCGTATGCCGATCGTTCAAACAGTTCAAACTTACTTCCTTTCTCGTGTTTCTTTGCAGGAGAAATATCCATCCATGCTCGGGTTCGGTGACTATCATCGGTGTGCGATGTGATAACAGAACCATCGACAGTAGCCATTTTACCCACGGTTATGGTTGTACAACCTTCGGGAACACCGTTTTTCCAATCCGATTTGTCCTGAGCCATGGTTGAAAATGAAATTGACGCCATTAAAATGAACAGGCTCATTCTAAGTTGTTTATTCATAAGTTAGTGTTGTGTTATTTAGCAATTGTGTGTTGTTTGTTTTCCTTTTTTACTTTTTCCCTTTCACAAGAAAAATTCCTGAATCTTCAATGGTAATCAGTTTTTGTTTATACAACAGACCTACAGTTTTTTTGAAGTTCTTTTTACTCATGTTAAGCAAGCTGTAAATATCTTCAGGGGAGCTCTTGTCATTTACTGGTAGAAAACCATCTTCTTTTTTTAATAGTGCAAGAAGTTGTTCTCCTGCCTGAGGAATTTCATTCACATAACCTTGTCTTTGCAGACTAACATCAATTTTTCCATCAGGTCTAATTTTCTTAATATATGCTTTGCGTATATCTCCACTTCGAACGGGTTCAAAAATTTCATTTTGGTACAACATTCCAAGGGAATCGTTGCCAATCAATACCTGATAACCCATGTCATTTCTTCTAGTGATAAGGATCTCTACTTCATCACCTTCTTCGTATGTAGTCTCTACATCTCTAAGAACATTCTCAATTTTAGCTGTTCCTACAATTCTTTCCGATGCGTTGTCCAGGTAAACAAATATTAAGTAGGAATAATCAACTTGCATATTGTCTCTTTGTTCGCTAAACGGAACAAATAAATCTTTAGCTATTCCCCAGTCTAGAAATGCTCCTAAATTATTAACTGTTTTCACTTTTAAGTAAGCAAATTCTCCTACCGTAGCATAAGGAATAAGAGTTGTTGCAATAATTCGATTTTCCGAATCACGATAGATAAATACTTTAATAGTATCATCCAATTGGGTTTTTAGAGGTACATATCTGGTTGGCAAAAGAATTAAAGATTCATCTTCTCCCTGTAAATACACTCCAAAATCGACTATTTTAGCAACTTTTAATTCCGCAAACTGACCAATCATACTCACAATATTATATTTTATCACCTTATCTGTATTGAATAAGAATCATTTACAGTTTTAAAGTGTGGTTTCTACTACTCAAAATTTTAACACGGCAAAGGTAAGCATCTTTTTATGAAATATTCGTTTGCAGATCCAATTCCGCAATTTCAAATTCAAATTGGTTTTCTCTAAAATTTTCATGGAAAAGAGGTTCTAATTTCTTTGACTCTTCAAAATCGGTTGTGTTGTACAGCAGATTTTTAAAAACAGAAAATTTTAAATGGGTATTTAGGCTTACGTAGTTACTAACAGTAGGTATTATCTGTTAAATACATATAGTTTACAATCAGTAATTCTGCGTGTGTTGGTTTCAGTAGTGTTTTTGTGTTTTGATATGTGGAGATTACAACTTCCGTTATCGATTGCATCCTTGACTTGGGATTATTAAAGAAAAAAATCACTAATGATATTGGGTGTAAACACCCATTAAATGGGGTATTGTACAACATGTGGCTAATAATGTAGAATTATTTCTTTAATGGAAAATTGTTTTTATTTTTGTTTCAGAATTAAATCACATTGATTCGATTCCAATTTATAAGCAACTCTCTCGAGTAATAATTGGGGATCATAAATTAACAAGTCAGGGTATGAAAAAAAGGAAGTTATTAGTTAGAGATCTTACATTAAGAGATGGTCAGCAATCTCTTTTTGCTACGAGAATGCCACAGGCAGAAATTGAAAAGGTATTGCACCTATATAAGAAAGCCAATTTCTATGCAATGGAAGTTTGGGGTGGAGCAGTTCCTGATTCAGTTATGCGATACCTTAATGAAGATCCATGGTATCGTTTGGAGTCGATTAAAGAAGTGATAGGCGATGTTTCCAAACTTACTGCCTTATCTCGTGGTCGTAACCTTTTTGGATATTCTCCATATCCTGAACAAGTAATTGAAGATTTCAATACTCAGGCAGTTAAATCTGGATTGGGTATCATGCGTATTTTCGATTGTTTGAATGATATCGAAAACATGAAGTCAACTATCAAGTATGTGAAAGCTGCTGGTGGTATTGCCGATTGTGCGGTTTGTTTTACGGTTGATTCTAAATTTCCTACAAAAAAAGAAGATCTTGAAAGATTAACGATAAAGAATCTTCCTGATCAAATTTTTGATCTGGATTACTTTGTTGATATGGCTAAGAAGCTTGAAGCTTTAGGTGCCGATATGATTACATTAAAAGATATGGCTGGATTGGCTTCACCTTCGTATGCAGGTCAAATCATCCGCCGATTTAAAGAAGAATTAAATATTCCTGTAGATTTCCATTCTCACTCTACACCAGGGTATGGTTTGGCTTCTGCTCTTACTGCAATTCTCAATGGCGTTGATATCATCGATACCAATATCATGAATTTTGCAGGTGGATCTGCAGCACCAGCTTACGAATTGATCTATATTTTCTGCAAGAAATTAGGCATTGAATTAGATGGTGATGCTAAGACTGTTGTTGAAATCAACAAAATTCTGAAAGAGATTCGTACGAACGCTTTAGCTGATGTTGATAGCTACAAGCAGTTCCCAATTGAATTTGATATTACAAAAGATAAATTGCCTGCTAACATCGATAAATTTTTCGATGATGCAATTAAGTATGCCAAAGCCGATAAGGAAGAGGAATTACTTGTTGCCTGTCACGCAATTGAAGCATATTTTAATTTCCCAGCAGCTAATCAAATGGTTAAGGATGCGGAAATTCCTGGAGGGATGTATACTAACATGCTTAACCAGTTGAAAGCTTTAGGTTTGGAAACCCTGCTTGAGAGAGTGCTAGAAGTGGTACCAGTGGTTCGTTTGGACGCTGGCTGTCCGCCATTGGTAACCCCTTCTTCTCAAATTATTGGGGTGCAGGCTGTAAATTGTGTACTTGATGAGAATTCCGGTCGTCCGTTCTATACCAACGTAAACAACCAGTTCTTCAATTTGGTAAAAGGAGAGTACGGAACAACTCCAATTGACATTGCTCCTGAATTCCGTAAAAAAATTACCGGGAAAGCAGAACGATCAGCATACGATGTAGATGCTTATGTATCTCCTGAAAATCCAACATTGTCAAAGTACGGAAACGTGAAATTGGCTGTTGATAAAAAAGAATTCATGCTATTGGAGCTTTTCCCATTGGTAGCTAAAGGCTATTTGGAAGGAAAGCGTAAAACTGAATTTGAAGCTAAAAGAGAATCAAATCGTAAGAAAATCGCTGCTGAAAGAGCTGCAATCAAACGTACAGGTAAACTAAAGATTCGTGACCTTACTCTTCGTGATGGTCAGCAATCATTGTTTGCTACACGTGTTCCTCAGGCTGAAATTGAAAAAGTTCTTCCGATGTATAAGGAGGCTAACTTTTATGCAATGGAAGTATGGGGTGGTGCAATTCCTGATTCAGTAATGCGTTACTTAAACGAGGATCCATGGTATCGTTTGGAGTCAATCAAAGAAGTGATTGGTGATGTATCTCACTTAACAGCTCTATCTCGTGGTAGAAACTTGTTCGGATATTCTCCATATCCTGAATCAGTAATCGAAGGTTTCAACAGAAATGCAGTGAAATCCGGTTTGGGTATCATGCGTATCTTCGATTGTCTGAATGATGTGAAGAACATGGAAACAACAATAAAGTATATGAAAGAGGCTGGCGGTATTGCCGACTGTGCTGTTTGTTATACTGTTGATCCTAAGTTCAGCAAAAAACAAAGATGGAAAGCATTGCTATCCGGAAAGAGATTGCCTAAGAAGATTTTCGATGTAGATTACTTCTTAAACAAGGCAAAAGCAATGGAAGCTATGGGGGCTGATATGATTACCGTTAAAGATATGGCTGGATTGATTCCACCATCATTGTCAGGTAAGATTATCAGAAGAATGAAAAGTGAATTGAATGTACCAATTGATTTTCATACTCACTGTACTCCTGGTTACGGATTAGGTGCTGTTTTAATGGCAATTATCAATGGTGTTGATATTGTTGATACAAACATCCTGAACTTTGCAGGTGGACCAGCTGCTCCAGCATTCGAAATCATTCAGATTTTTGCTGATAAGTTAGGCTTGGATACAGGTGTAAATTTAGATGCTGTTGTTAAAATTAACGCTGAGCTAAAAGGAATACGTGAGCGAATTTCAGAATTCGATTCATACAAAATGTTCCCATTGGAATTCGATATTACAGCTGATTATCTTCCAAAAGATATTGATGCATTATTCGATAAAGCTATTGAATTAGCGAAAGCGGATAAGGAAGAAGAATTGTTAGACGTTTGTAACGCTATCGATAAATTCTTCAACTTCCCTGCACCAAACGAAGAAGTAAAAGCTGCTGAGATTCCAGGTGGTATGTATACCAACATGTTGGCTCAGTTGAAAGGTTTAGGTTTGGCCGATTTGTTACCAACTGTACTCTTGAAAGTTCCAGAAGTACGTGTTGCTGCCGGTTGTCCTCCATTGGTTACTCCATCATCACAAATTATTGGTGTGCAGGCTGTAAACTATGTTTTGGATGTGAATAGCGGAAAAGCTCCATATACAAACGTGAACAATCAATTTGCTAACCTTGTAAAAGGTGAATATGGTGATACTCCGATTAATATCGATCCAGAGTACCGTATGAAGATTTGCGGACAGCGTGATGCTACAGTTTTTGATGTAAGCAAATACAAATCACCAGAGAATCCAATATTGGAAGAGTTTGGTGGCGTTAAGCTTGCTGAGAACGAGAAAGAAATGTTGTTGTTGGAATTGTTTCCAATGGTTGCAGGTCCATTCTTGAAGAATCGTAAAGCAGATGCTTACTACGCAGTTATTGAAGCTGAAGAGGCTGAAAAACAAAAAATCATCGACGAGCAAAAAGCGGCTTACAAAGCAATTCCTGCTGACGAGAAGAAAGCAATATTGCTTAGAGGATTATATAGTTTGGGAGGAACTTCAATTGAGGCTACTGGTGACATTACTCAACCAGAAGAAAAAGAGTCTCGTTTGGATCTTAAAACCAAAGAAATGCTTAATAGGATGAGACCTAAAAGCAAATTAGTAGGATAAAGTTTTCTCTTTATATACGCAACCTTAAAAGTGCTGCTCTTCGGAGTGGCGCTTTTTTTTATGATTTTTTTTTGTGGTAATAATAAATTCAGATTTTATTGGACGCAGATCATTATGATTCCGCGATGATTATCGCGGATGAGAAGGTCGAAAATATAGGATTGTTTTCTCTAGGATCTTCGTGGTTTTTAATGAAAATCACAATTGTCAGGTAAAAACAAAAATGCTTGCAGCTTAATTCTGTCCCAAGAGTGTCTTTTTCTACTGATTAAAACCATTATTACATGCTTCCGGGATTTGGATTAGCCCAGTTAGGTGCGCTAAATTGTAGTTGGCAATATTTACGATGCCAGAAGAGCCTCGTAGATGGTGGTATAGCGTTAATAAGGAGTGTTACAGCGACAGCGAACAAATATAATTTAGTAATGGAAAAACACTTTCATTTCTGTTGGTGTTTTCCCTTTTATTAGGTGAGGTTTTATTGTGAAAAAAGAGAGCCTCACCGAAGTGAGACCCTCCTGGTTTATGAAAAAAAATGAGTATTCTATTCATATTTTAAGGCATGAACTGGATCCTGACTTGCGGCCTTCCAGGTTTGCCAGCTTACCGTTGCAATGGCAATGAAAAGGGCAATTACTCCCGATAAGGCAAATATCCACCAGCTTAATTCAATTTTATAGGCAAAATTACTCAACCAGTTAGATGCTGCATAGTAAGCGATCGGACAGGCAATAATGAAAGCGAGTGCTACCCATTTTGTATATTCTCCAATTAATTGAATTAGTATTTCACTGGAAGTGGCACCATTGGCTTTTTTAATGCCGATCTCCTTTGTTTTGTGCTGAATACTGAATGACGAAAGAGCAAACATGCCAAGGGTAGATAGTAATATGGACAGAATGGCAAAAAGTGTTAATGCCTTCATTTCGTTGTACTGATTTCGATAGATTTCGGCATACATATCGCTGATGAATTCATATTTTAAAGGATCATTAGGAAAAAGTTGATTCCATTCTTGAGTAAGAGCGTCAATTGCTGCTTTTTTGTTTTGATCATCAATTTTAACAAAGTATGTTGCGTTAAATATCCTTTTGGAAGCCATCACAATGGGTTCTTCTTTTGTGAACATGTTGTCGTAATGGATTGCATCTACAACGGCGATTATTTCTCCTTTTGCAAACATATAGGTGGCTATGAAGTTGTATTTAAATTCTCTGCCAATTACATCTTCCGGATTGCTAAAACCGAGCATTTTAACGGCAGCCCTGTTTAAAATGTATTGTTCTTTAAATCCAACATGATTAGCCTCATATTCCTTAAGAGTTTTGCCTGCTATGTCTAAATTTGGGTTGATCGCTATATGCTCCCATTCTGCTGTTGATATCGGGCCCATTTTTAGACTTCCTGCAACTGGCTTTATATCAAAAAGCGAAAAGAAATCTTCATCGATGGTTAAAACGGTTAATCGTAATTCTTTATCATTTTCAACACCTTCCATTTTGAATCCGTATTTAAATGGAGCAATACTTCCTGGAGGTACTGTAGAAGCACTTATGGCTAAAATTTCGGGGTGTTTTAAAGCGACCTCCTTGAAGATATCATATTTGTCGATGGCAATCATTGGAGCTTCGGGAATAACAAGAATCGATTCATCACCATGGCCTAAATGATTTTTATTTACGTATGAAATTTGATTGTACAGAACTAGGGTTAGAATTAAGGCAGAGATGGACAGAACGAATTGAAACAGGAGCGACAACTCAAATTTTCTGGATCCTTGATCGGGAGCTTTACTTAAATTCGTTGATAAACCTGTAAGATATAATGGAAGTAAGGCAAGAATACCAAATACAATCAGAAGTAGAAGAGCAGAAATTAATACGGTACTGTAAGCTATTTCCAACTGATATTCGAAATGAGTTGCTTCATTAAAATTGTAAGCTAAAAATGCTCCAATTCCTATTGCTATTATGTTTTGTGTTATAGATCTTAAAAAGAGAAGTTGCGAAAGATTAAAAATTGAAGCTCCGTTCACCATTCTAATTTTAAAATCTTTACTGTTGTTTATAAATTGTACAAAGTTTAAATTTGAATAGTTGATGATTACAATTAAAAGAATAATTACAGCGCCTGCAATTAGAATGATTAACGAATTAATATTCCCATTCTGACCTAATTCATTTCCTTGATGACTTTTTAAGTGAATATCTTTTAGCTTTAAAAGTTTAAAGCTTGGAGCTACTTCACCTTCTTTAACATTCTTAGACCAATAATCATTAATTGAATTTACGAGTTCATAAATGGACGTTTTTTCATGCAGAAGCAAATAGGTGTAATAACCTCCGAAATTTTCTTTCATTTCCTTTAAAGATCTTGAAAGTAGTATTTCTGGTCTAAAGTGGGAGTTGTTTGGTGCATCTTTTAATATCGCAGTAATGGTAACTATTTTGTCTTTTGCATAAGGTTCTTTTATCGTGATTTCTTTTCCTATAACATCTGTGCTGCCAAAATAGTTAATTGCTGTTGCTGTACTAATTGTTACTTCGTTTGGTTTTTTTAGAAGCGTATTTCGATTTCCTTTTTCTACTTTAAAATCAAAAACTTCAAAGAAAGTTTCGTTGGTGTAGTAGATGTTTTCAGGGGAAAACTCATTTTCTCCAATCTGAATTTTTGCTTGCCATAAATTGCCAATAAATCCAATCTTTTTAATGGAAGGAAAACGGTCGTAGAGACTGACGATGTAGTTTCTGTCAATAGAGGCAGAACTGATATCATCAGTTTGATCAAGTTTGTTTGCTCTTCCTGGTTTGTCAATTTGTATTCTGTAAATATTGTCTGCTTTGGAATGAAATTTATCGAAGGAGAGCTCTTTTTGAGTGTATGAGAAAACAATAAGAACAACAGCAAAGGCAATTGCAATGCCAATGATATTAATCGAAAACCATTTTTTATTTTTGTTGAAATAATTGAAAAACATAGGTGTCGTATTGAGGGTTAGAAATTAATGCTGGGCATTTTTTTTGCAGTACTTTCCGCTGCTATTTCACCATCGAAAAGGCGAATTACTCTGTGTGCAAATTCCGCATCTCTTTCCGAGTGAGTGACCATCACTATTGTTGTTCCGTCATTATTTAATTCGCTCAATAAATTCATCACTTCCAATCCTGTTTTCGAATCCAGATTACCAGTTGGTTCATCAGCAAGCAACAGTTTTGGGTTGGCCGCTACCGCGCGGGCTATGGCAACACGCTGTTGTTGTCCACCTGATAATTGCTGTGGGTAATGGTTCCTTCGGTGCCCAATTTTCATACGATCTAGTATTTCCAAAACGCGTGCTTTCTTATCTGCTGATTTAATATTTAAATAATTAAGTGGCAGTTCAACATTTCGGTAAACATTTAGTTCATCAATTAGGTTAAAACTCTGGAACACAAAATTGACATTGCCTTTTCTGATTTTATTGCGTTGTTTTTCTTTTTGAGATCCGACTTCCTGATTGTCAAAATAATACTTTCCTTCAGATGGACTATCCAACATTCCCATGATGTTGAGCAAGGTCGATTTACCGCAACCCGAAGGCCCCATAATGGCAACGAATTCACCTTCTTTAATTTCCAGTTTAATATTGTTTAGGGCTGTTGTTTCAACCTCTTCTGTCTGGAAGGTTTTACTTAAGTTCTCTATTTTTATCATGTTAATCAGATTGGTAATACAATTGTACAGGTTTCATACTATAAACACAAGTGAATTAAATAGTATGAAACTTTAAAGACTTGTTATCTTATTTGTATTTCGTTGCCAATTATTATGCCTCTTATCGAATATAATAGATAGTCAGCTTGTTAGCTTAATTTACGTGGTGTTTTATTGATGTGGATTGTAAATAAATTTTATTATTAGTGTATAGTTTCTTTACAATTAATAGACTTGTTAGGGAAGGTTTTTTACTTTTGAGAAAGGCTAAAATTTAGATTATGTCAATAGGTAGGGTTTTAATAGTTGATGATCACAAAAGGGTGTTGACCGCTTTGCAGATTTTACTTCAAGATGAATTTGAAGAAGTGCAGACTTTGTCTAATCCCAATTCTTTACTTTCTACTTTAGCAACTAATCAATATGATATTATTCTTCTGGATATGAATTTTTCAGCAGGAGTGAATACGGGCAATGAAGGTTTGTTCTGGTTGAAAAAAATACTGGATAAAGATACTGATCTGGCTGTTGTTTTGATGACTGCATATGGTGATGTGGAGTTAGCCGTGAAGGCCATAAAAGTAGGAGCATCCGATTTTATTTTAAAGCCATGGGATAATAACAAATTGGTTAGTACCCTGAAAACGGCATTGGAACTGCGGCGATCGAAACAGAAAATTATTCAGTTGGAGAATGAAAAAGCAGGGTTGGCACGAGAGATGAATCAAGCATCAACACAAATGATTGGTCGATCAAAACCAATGCTGGAAATGCTGCGCATTGTTGAAAAGGTTGCAAGTACCGATGCCAATATTTTGATTCTTGGAGAACATGGAACTGGAAAGGAGTTAATTGCAAGAGAATTGCATCAGAAATCGGAAAGATGCAATGGCATTTTTATTACTGTTGATATGGGAGCAATTACCGAATCATTGTTCGAAAGTGAACTTTTTGGGCATGTGAAAGGTGCTTTTACCGATGCAAGGGAAAGTAGAATTGGTCGGTTCGAAATTGCTTCTGGAGGAACGCTGTTTTTAGACGAAATAGGCAATCTTTCCATGCCGATGCAAGCCAAGTTACTTGGTGCATTGCAAACACATAAGATCATTCGCTTAGGCGATAATCAGGTTCGTGATATAGATATCCGATTGATTTGTGCAACCAACAAAAATTTGGTGCAGATGGTTGTGGATGGTGAGTTTCGGGAAGACCTGCTATATCGAATCAACACCATTCAGATTGATGTGCCTGAGTTAAGGTATAGAAATGGGGATGTTGCAGTATTGGCGGAGTATTACCTGAGAAAATATGCAGCGAAGTACAACAAGGAAAATCTTCGGTTTGCTAAAAATACGATTGATAAACTAATGGGATATTCTTGGCCTGGAAATGTTCGGGAGCTGCAGCACACAATCGAAAAGGCAGTTATTTTAACTGATAATCCGGAATTGTTAGCTGAAGAGTTTCTTTTTAAAGAGAGACGCATCAATGAAATAAAAAATGAAGCTGTTTCATTCGAAGAGATGGAAAAGCAATTGATTGGCTCTTCAATGGACCGGCACAAAGGCAATATGAGTCATATTGCTAAGGAATTAGGTGTAACTCGTCCAACCTTATATCATAAAATTAAAAAGTATGATTTATAAAAAATTGCTGGTTCAGATAATTGTCCGGATTATTGGGATTGTTCTTCTTTCATTTCTTTTTGGCTGGTTGCTTTGGGAAAGTAATTATCCGAATTTGTCAATTGTTGTATTTATTCTTATTTGTTGGCAGGTTGTTAAATTGATCTATTTTCTGAATTCTACGAACCGTTTGTTAAGTCAGTTTTTTTTATCCGTAAAGAATGAAGATTCTACCCTTAAAATACCCAAAGTATTTGAAGGAAGATCATTTAATGAACTTCGTGTTAGCATGCAGAATGTCAACCAAATAATAAAAGATTTACGTCTTAAATTCCAACAAAAGGAGATTTTTAGTGATGCAATAATTGAGAATGCTGCTGTTGGTATTTTAACCATTACTTCTTCGGGAAAGGTTGAATGCATCAATCGAAAAGGAAGAGAATTACTTGGTGTTCATCATTTGGTTAACATCAAAGCTCTATTAAAATCTGATTCAAATCTGGTTTTTTTATTTCAACAGATAAAGTCGGGCGAAAGCCGTATTGTTGAAACGCAAATTAGCCAGACTAAAATGCATTTGTTAGTTAATTGTAGTGCGTTAATTTTAGCCGAAGAAACGTATCAATTACTTTCTTTTACGGATATTAAGAATCAGCTGGACGCGAAAGAACTGGAGTCTTGGCAGAGTTTAATTAACGTTCTTACCCATGAAATAATGAATTCTGTTTCCCCTTTAACGTGCTTGTCTGAGAATCTGGAAAAAAGTTATAAAGAAATAAATTCAGGGACATTGATTTCGGAGAAATTACTCACAAAAACTAAAACTGGATTACGGGTAATTAAAGAGCAGGGTGAGGGTTTGATGCATTTTGTTGAAACGTACCGCGAATTATCCCGTATACCAAAACCACAAATAAAAGATGTCGCAGTAAAACATTTGTTTGAGCATGTGAAGTCCTTATTTTGTTTGGATGAGAATGTCAATATTCATTATCAGTTTATTATTGAGGGTGAGGATTTATTAATCGCTATCGATGAGCAACTTATTGTTCAAGTGATGGTGAATCTAATTAAGAATGCACAGTTTGCAATCTTTGAAAAGGGAATCATTCAAATTAAAGCTGAATCCAATGAGGATGGATTTGTAATAATTTCGATAGAGGATAACGGTTCAGGTATCAAATCCGAAGACATGCAGAGTGTTTTTATTCCATTTTTTACAACAAAAGAAAATGGTTCGGGTATTGGTTTATCTATCGCAAGATCCATTATGCGTTTGCACAATGGCAATATAAATCTGGAGTCTTTTTATGGCGAAGGTACAAGGGTGCTTATTTCATTTCGGGAACGAATCCAGGAATTATCTAAGGAGAAAATGCTTGTTTAAATTTGGTTTTGTTTTTTTCAGTATATTGATTTATTGTTAGGTTAGCTGTCATAAATATTTATTTAAATTGAGTGTGAATTGAAAATAAATAGAACAACAAGGACTAACGAATGTTAAAATATGATATTTTAGGGGAATGGTTGAGCAAAAGGTATTACGTTCGAGAATATTAGAGTTGTTGTTTAAAGGTGAATCTGAGTCTGCAATTCTTAATGAATTGGTGCATCAGGCTCAATTGATTGCATCTGACTCTATTTGTTCAATATTGTGTGTTGATGAGAAAGGAAAGCGTTTATTGTTGGGAGCGGCACCTGATTTACCCGATTTTTACAATAAAGTAATACATGGTACTCCTATAAGACATGGAGTCGGATCATGTGGAACCGCAGCTTTTACTGGTGAAAGAGTTATTGTTGAAGACATTTCCACTCATCCTTTTTGGAAGAATGTTAAAAATCTTGCGAAAGAAGCAGATTTAGGATCATGTTGGTCTGAACCCATAAAGGATCCTTCGGGTAAGGTTTTAGGGACTTTTGCCATTTATCATCGTACGCCAAATTCGCCAAATCCAAAAGATCTGGAATTGATCTCAGAACTATCAGACCTTACTGCAATTGTTCTAGATCGCTATAAAATCATTAAACGACTGGAGGAAAGCGAAAATAAATATAAGGTTTTGGCTAATGCAGGTAATGAAGCAATTTTTATTCTTGAAGGCGATAAAATAGTTGAAGTAAACAAGCGAGCAGAAATAATAACGGGTTATTCTGAAATGGAATTATCTGGTATGTCAATTTATAATTTTCTTGCTAAAGAATATTGGATTACTCCTTACTCTGATGAATCCAGAAAATTTCGACATAAAATTAAGGCTGTCGGTGTTAATAAAAATGGCCTAAACGTAAGTGTTATTGTTCGTATTAAAAATTCCACTTTCAAAGGTAAAGTGGTTTGTTTACTTTCCGTAAGAGATGTTACCAATTACATAAATGCCAAAATAGAATTAAGTAAATTATCTCAATCAATCATTCAAAGTCCGGTATCTGTTGTAATAACAAATGTAGATGGAGATATTGAGTATGTGAACCCGAAATTTAATAAACTAACCGGTTATTCTTTGGAAGAAGTAATTGGAGAAAATCCCCGACTTTTAAGCTCTGGAAATAATAAAGCTGAATTGTATAAATCCATGTGGCAGGAGATTAAGTCGGGTAATGTGTGGAGAGGAGAATTTCAGAATAAGAAAAAAAGCGGAGAGCTATTTTGGGAATTTGCAACAATATCACCTTTAAAGGATGACCGAGAGCAAATTATTAATTTTATTGCTGTTAAAGAAGATATTACAGATCGGAAGAGGCAAGAACAAATTCAACGAATTATATTGAATATTTCGAATGCTGTATTTACTCAAATGACCTTAGTAGAGTTTATTCAATTTATCAGAGAAGAATTATCTTCTATTATGGACACAACGAATTTCTTTGTTGCATTATATGATGACGAAACGGAGTTGTTTAGCCTGCCTTTTCATGACGACGAACATGATTCATTTGAAAAATTCCCTAAAGGCAAGACTATTTCGGGCTGGGTTGTTGATCATGAAACGGCACTTTTAGCGACAGCAGAAAAATTGGATGAGTTGGAGGCTAAAGGAGAAATTGATCTTGTAGGTGAACCATCAAAGATTTGGCTTGGTATGCCTCTTAAGGGAAAAGAAAAAGTGATTGGTGTGTTGGTCATTCAAAGTTACATTGACGAGAATGTGGTTACCGAAGAGGATAAGAATATGCTTGAGTTGGTCTCTCAGCAGATTAGTATTTCTATTGAGCAAAAAAGAACTGAACAGGAATTGCATAAAGCTTTGCGTGACGCTACGGAATCTGATCGTTTAAAGTCTGTATTTTTAGCTACGATGTCACATGAATTGCGCACACCTTTAAATGCAGTAATTGGGTTTTCCGAATTAATCAATAATGAAATAGATCTTGAAACAGCAGTTGAATATAGTAAAATGGTTAATCAGAGCGGTCAGAATCTATTAAACATTGTAGAGGATTTGTTCGATATTAGTCTAATACAATCGGGTGCTGTTAAAATTAAACAGGAAAATTATAGCTTGCTTAATTTATTTTATGAGATAAGCGCAGTGATTAATGTAGAACAGAAAGTGCTTAATAAAGAGCATATTGAATTAAAGATAAATTTTCCTTCGGACTATAATGATTTTTTTATAAAAACTGATCCTCATCGTTTTAAGCAGGTATATTTGAATTTACTGAAAAATGCGTTAAAGTTTACCGATCGGGGAAGTATTGAATATGGGTTTACAAAAAGTGATTTGAAATCGGGTATCGTTCTTCAGTTTTATGTGAAAGATACAGGAATAGGAATACCTGAAGAAGTACAAGAAAGTATTTTTGGTCTGTTTAGACAGGCCAATGAAAAGCTTTCACGGAAATATAATGGAGTCGGAATCGGTTTATCTATATCGAAGAGCTTAACTGAATTATTGGGAGGGAAAATTTGGTTTGATTCAATACCTGAAGAAGGATCAACTTTTTATTTTACACATCCTATTAAATAAGCTAAAACAATTCAATAATAAGATCAAAATGCTTCAGTTCTTTCCCTGTAAGTTTTTTAACCAATTTTAGCATGCAATTCATCAAACTATAAGCCTGATAATAAAACAAATGCTCTTTTAAAATCGTAATTTAGTTAATAGGTTACTTTTTATTCAGCTTTAAACTTATAGCCATGACATTGCAAAAATACATCCGCACAATCGGTAGGTGTTTGTTGTCGCTTACCTTCATTTGTTTTAGTACATTACTCGTTAAAAGTCAGCAACAACCACAAGATAATCTGGGAGAGTTGAACCAGATTGAACCAGAAGAAAAGGTTTCTGAACCTCAGAAAAAGGAAAAGGAGAAAAATCAAATTCCCATTGGATTATTTGCCTATAATAAATGGGTTGATTTAAATGAGAATGGCCTTGTAGAAAGCAATGAATTTTTTGGTTTGGGAAAAGATTCATTTGCAAAAGGAGAGCCTATCAGTGCCTCTTTGCATGATCCAAATTTGAGCGATGGTACTAATTTGAAACTTCGAATTTGGGATACGAGTGGTAATTTAATTCGTACCATTAAAAAGAATTATACTTCAACACCGATGTTTACCTACTCGAGTTTTGATTCCTTTCTTCCTGTCGGGAATTATATTATCACTATTAATCCTGAGGAAACCGGAACAACCTACCAAATCCGTTTTTCCTTAAAAGAACCCAATGGAAATATTTATTCTCAAATTCGCAAAAAACTACTTCCTGAGAATTTGTATGTATTTAAGAGATGGATTGATGAGGATGGAGATATGAAATTGGACAGCACAGAAGTTATTGCTTTAAATCAGAAACAATTTGTTTTAGGCGATGTGAATTTTGAACTGGGTTTAAATCTTCCTTCAAGTAGCAAGCAAGTTGTTTATCAGGTTTGGGATGATAAGCATCAATTAATGAGTATGAAAATTGCGAAATTGGATAGTTTGCAACATTTTACGATGAATGTGGATACTCTTCGAAAGGGAAACGATTTTTTGATGGTTTTAAATGTTGCTCCGGTAGGAGATTATTTAATAACAGCCTCGGTTGTAGATGAAAAGGTGATGCAATACAAGATACCCATACAGATTATAGATACCACTAAGACTCCTGTGTCGGAACAAGTAGTAGCTGTAGAACCGGATTTAAATGCAGAATTACCAACGGAGCCAGAGTTAGTTGCAACCGAAGATACAACACCAACAGTTCCACAAATGAGTATGGGAACCTCTGAAAATGTGGATAATTTAGCGCCGGAATTTAAGAAAGGGCAGGAAGGGTTTTTCTTCTTTACAGGATTTATTGATTTGAATGAGAACAATGTGCAGGATAGGGATGAGTTTATGGGAGCCGATCAGGATTATTATTATTCGGAATCGGAAAATATATTTGTACAGTTTCATTTGAGGCAATTTTTTAATACGATGCTCAAATTGCAGATATTGGATGCTGAGAAGCAGTTAGTTAAAGAACAAATTGGCAATTACGGCGATTCTCCATTCGTATTTAAAGTTTCAATGCCCGATGATTCTTTGATTCCCGGAGATTATCAATTACTGATAATGCCATTAGGATCGGAAATAAAATATAGATTAGAGCTAACAGTTAAGTAATTAAAAATCCCGCTTCGGAGTTCCGAAAAGCGGGATTTTATCTAATCTATAAACTAAATGAAAAAAATGCTGTTTATTGCTTCACTATCTTTTTACTAAGTTGCGAACCATCCTCCATTTCAAAAACTAAAATATAAGTTCCTTTTGTTAGATTATTCAGGTTTAAATTTGCTGATTCATTTGGCATATTTACAGCTACAATTGCTTTTCCTGATAAATCAAAAAGCTGTAATCTATTAACTTGTTTTAGATTTTCAAGATGAAGAATATCACGAACTGGATTTGGATACAGGCGTAATTCTTTATTTAGGATATCATTAATTCCGGTTGAGTAGGCGATTTCTTCGCTGTACGAGCTGTAAATAGTCTCACCTTGAAGTAAATCACCCGTTTTAGCAACAGGAGTCACTGAAAAACGAATGAAATTAGCACGATCGGCTCTAACAAGTGTATAAGTTAGAGCACTTGCGCCGCTTATAACAGCTTCATTCGTTCCCTTCGCATCATCTGCTCTGTACCATTGGTAAATAGAGCTTTCTTCATCTTCAAGATCACCGTTTACATCGGTGTAAGTATAATCTACAGTTAGAGTTTCATCTTCACGGAAAGTCCCGCTTATAGTAATATTTGAAGCAATAGGTGCTGATTTAATATCTGGAACTGAAAGTTGTTTTGTTGTGTAAATATGATATTCCCCAGCTTCAAGATCAATAAATGCATTCTTATCATTCACGGTAATTGTTTGTCCGGTAAAGTAATCATACCAGGTTCCAGTTTTACTGAAATTAGGATCAATTTCTCCTGCCTTTGTGTCGAAATTTCCAATTACTCTTACATCCATATCAGAATGATTGATTTCAATACTCTTTAAAACAGTATTTGTATTCAGAGTGAAATTTTCTGATTCGAAAGCAACTTCTTCTTTTTTTAGCTTGATGAGAGCTGAAAATACCTCGAAAAGTCTTTTTCGGTTCGGATCATCCTGATATTCCCAATGGATTGGTTTTTTGCCAACTCTGTCGTTGAAATCGATGGATACATCGTAGCCTAATTCTTCAAATTGCCATATCATTTTTGGCCCAGGAACGGTGAAAAAGAAGGTTGACGCTGCCTCAACTCTCGAAAGGGCAGTGTTTAGTTCTGTAATATCATAAGTACTTGAAGAGGCTCCGAAGTTAAGATTACGATACATCATGCGTTCTTCATCATGACTTTCCATATAGCTAACCAATTTTGGACTGTCCCATTCTCGTTCAAGCCATGAATACCAACTGAAATCAGAAGTATAGCCCATGGAAGCTTCGCTGTATTCATGATTGGCATTTCCCCATAACATGATACCATGAGCAGCCAATTCTTTTTCTTCCGGATTATCGGATAAATGCTCGAAGATGACTACTGCGTTGTATTTGACGTTCCAAATTGCTGTAGACATACGTTTCAATATATCAATGCGTTCTTGGTCGTATTGTCCGCCCCAAGGGTCTGAAGAAGTATGGGGTGTATTTGAAAAACCTTTTGTGAAATCGAAGCGGAATCCATCAATGTGATATTCGTTCATCCAGTAGGTATTAATCCGATCCACCAGTTTTTGCGTATCTAAAGTTGCATGATTGATATCATAACCCCAATGGGCATCGGTATTTTCAAAATTGCTCTCAACATTGTACCATGGATTGTCTGCCGTTGGTTTTGAACCATCGAAGTACATGCGTAAAAACGGAGATTGTCCATAGGTATGATTTAGAACCATATCCATATAAACCGCTATTCCTCTACTGTGACATTCGTCTATAAATGCTTTATAATCATCTTTTGTCCCGTAGGCTTTATCTGGTGCAAAATAGAAGGATGGATTGTATCCCCAGGAATCATTTCCTTCAAATTCATTAAATGGCATCAATTCAATAACATTTATACCAAGGCGTTCCAAATAATCCAATGTGTCTGTTACTGTTTTGATATTGCCCGTCTCAACAAAATCACGAACGTGTAATTCATAGACTACCAAATCTTCTTTGGTAGGTGGCGTAAATTGTGAATCGGACCATGTAAAAGCCGTTTGTGCTGTCTGGAAAACGCTGGCTATTTCACTTGTTTTATCAGTAGGGTAGGGAATTAAATTAGGATAAGTGGTACTGGAAATGTATTGATCATTCCACGGATCCAATAATTTATCGGCGTAAGGATCTGCAATTTTGATAGTACCGTCGATAACATACTGGAAAATGTATTCTTTTCCTGCTGTAAGATTGTCGAGAGTAATCCAAAAATAATCTCCGTCTTTTTTCAATTGATAAGTATTATCAATTTCCCAATTGGTGAAATCACCAATAACATATGCAAACTCCTTATTTGGAGCATAAAGTGATAGGGTAACTGTATTGTCGTCAATATAATTGATACCATCAATAATGCCTGTTGGCAAGTCTCCTGTAAGCACATCCGCTCGCACGAAGAAATGAATTGTGTCTCTGGCTTCTTCTGTTCCAGATGTAGCTACAGCAATTAATTCGTGACTTCCTGAAATGTCGGATTGAACAGTTGTCGTAATTTCTTGTTCTGTAATGGTGTTTTCCACTAACACATCATCAAGGTAAAGGCTGAGGCTTTCGCTAATATTTGATTTAACTTCTAATTGAAGGGCCTCATTTTTTGCAATCATTTTATTGTCGGAAGGAATGGAGAAACTTACATTTAAACCATCTTTGTATACATCAATTAAAAGATCATTGGTTTGTTGAGCACCGTCAGCTGATCTTAAAACAGCAGCAATTTGGGTAACAACTTCACCGTTACCTACCGAGTAATAATCTGTAATGTTTGGTGTGATAATAAGAGTGTAGGTTCCATCGTTATTATTGGTTAGTTGGGGTTGTGTTGTATTATCCCCCCAAGAACCAATAACATGTTGCCATTCTGTGTTTCCCTCAATTATAACTCCGGTATGAGCATATAAGTCTCCTGTGAAAGTTCCAAGGCTTGATTCCTGTGAGGAATCGAAAGTAATGGTAATTTCATCACTTACGGTAGGAAAGGTAGGAGAGGTTGAGATTTGTCCAAATCCTATTGATGGAATCAGCAATAGTAAAGAAAGGAGATATGTGTATAGTTTCTTCATAGTTAGCTTCTTCTCTTGATTAAGTTTTTAGTATAGTGTTAAGCTAAAAAAAAATGCAATTAGCAACCAGATTTGTTACTAATTGCATCAAATTATTTAAAATAAGGTAGCCTAGGGCTACCTTATTAATTGATCACTGGTTATGGTGTTGTTATTGAACCAGCTCCAGTTCTAAAATTAAGGGAAATATTATCTCCAGCAGTAGCATTAACTCTTGCCTGATCACCGCCAGTTCCACGAAACTCAATATTTCCATCAAGAACCATAAATTCGGCTTGCCACCAATCACAGTTTAGTGTCGAAGCTGCAACATACATCCGCAACTCACCATCATTAGGAACACCTTCAAATTTAATACCTTCATTGGTGTTGTCAATAGTAAATAAGTCATTAGGATCTGCACCATCCCATCCACCAAATACATCACCCATACCATAAACTATTGGTTCTGCAATTTCGATAGTATTGTTAGAAAGATCTACTACAACCATGTAGTAACCTGCAGTTGAAGGAACTGGAATATCACCGCCACCAATAGCATACACGCCATTTGTTGCATCTCCTGTGATACCAAAATCTCCGCCTGCCCATTCTGCTTGAGGTGCCATTTTGAAATTACCTGATCCTTTCATCCAAACAATCTTCCAGAAAAGTTCAGGATGACTGTTAACAGGAACTAATTGAAGTGGTTGAAACCAGTTCCAATCTTCTTCAGGTAGACCAACACCATTTCCAGTCATAAATAATTCAGTAGGGAAAACTGGTACTGCTTCAATTGTATATATTCCTTTGTTAAGATCTACAGTAATAGTATATTCCAAATCACCTCCGTCAAAAGTAATGTTGTTATTCTTATCCTTTGGTGCTAAAATACCGGAATTACCATCGCCATCTGCATCAGCCCAATCTAGATCGCCCCATGAAGTTTGACCTAAAAACTTAATTTGAGCTCCGTCCTTAAGCACTTTTTGAATAGAGAATACACCTTCTTCTTGTTTTGTGAAAGCAATACCTGCCTCAGGACTCCATTCTGCATCTACAGAATTGTAACTGCCTGCAATGTAAAGATTGTCATAGTCATAGCTATATGTAGCTCCACCAAATACATATTCTTCAATTGTCAAAGTACTGTTTACAAAATCTGCTGTAACAGCATACCATCCAGTTTCACCCGTAAATTTGAAGTTTTCTGCTTCATCATTGGCAGCCATAATGTTGTCAGAAACCGCAGCGAATTTATTAAAGTTGTAATCGTAACCATCGCTTGCTTGCTTTTCCGAAAATTTAAATAGACCATCTTTTGTAAGTTTCAGATACTTTGTAAAGATGTTATCTGCGCCATATGATTTTAATGCTTCTGTTACTTCAACAGCAGCAGTTGCTGAACCAAAGATATAAAAATCAGTAGGAATAGGTACATCCAGATAAGGTGTCACCTTCATTGCAAACGAAGCAGTGTACAAACTATTAAGATCCTCGTTAGCAAATGCCCTGATTCTTGCTTCAAGCTCTACCATTTTTGCAGGAGCATATCTGCTAGAAATCAAAGTATTTAATCCACCAACAGTAATTGATGTACTTGTCTCCGATACTCGATCAAACTCTAAGGCATTTTTAAATTCATTACCTACAGTATCAATTTGGACATAGTATCTTACTCCAATAGGATCAGCATATGTCGCAGCAGACCAGTTTAAATCGATTATAGTTTCTTTTTCATTCTTTTTCTCAAGAATCAGATCTATAGCTTCGGTTACTTCTGTTAATACCGGGGCAGTTCCTTGAACTGGCTCAGTTACATTTGGTGTATCAAAATCGTCTTCGCATCCGATAAAGAGAACAGCCAATAGTGATATAAATAAATATTTTATATTTTTCATTTTTTATTCAATTTTACCAGTTTGATTAATAAAGTCTAGCGTTATAGTCTTTTCACCTGCTGTAATATTTAACCTATCCTGATCACCACCATCAGCTCTGTATTCAATTTTTCCATCAAGGAATATGAATTCAGCATGCCACCAGTCTGTAGCGGAAATGTATGGATGTGTAACATGAAGCCTTAGTTCGTTAGCTGATAAGGTTTTAGTCAAATACATTGTCTTGTTGTCAGCATCCAACTTAAATTTGTTAGCTTCTACAACAGAAGCAACAGGCCACACTGTGCCGATTGTTTCACCACATATATAAATATTAGCAGGTTCAACCAACAGCTTATTATTTGCCATATCTACACCAACAGTATAATATCCAGCGGTTCCTGGTACTGGTATATCTATACCTCTGTCTTCATCAGTTCCCAAATTAGTTCCCAATGTGTATTCGCCACTAACAGCATTTCCAATTCTTCCTATCACTCCCTTGTAGTTCTCATCCGAACACAGTTTAAAGCTTCCTGTAGCTTCCATCCAAACAATAATCCAAGTATCATCAGGTTCACTGTTAACCTTAATAAATTTAAGCTTATTGTTTTGAGCAACGCGTCCTACACCATCACCAAAAAGATAAAAAGTATTTGGAGCAAAAAGAATATCCAGGTAAGGAGTAGTTTTAAAGTTTACTACTGAAGAGTATAATGTATCAACTCCTTGAAGTGAATAGGTTATTACCCTTGCAGATACTGTAGTCTCTTCACCTACAGTTAATTCAAGGTCTTCTGTAAGAACCTCGTTAAGAGTACCTACGGTGAATGTGAATGCATTATCAGCTGCATTAATATCAAAAGTAACTGGATTAGAAAATTCAGTTGTAGTAGAAAATTGAAGTTTATGTGTTGTAACAAGATCTACGCCGTAAGATGCAGGAGTATAATTTACCTGAATGGTTTCGCCTTTTGTAGCTTTTGATATGGCCAAAGTTTCACCAAAACCGTTAATGCCCGTTGCTGGTGTGTACTCTGAGTCATTTAGTTGTAGGATATCATCATCATCGCATGAAGAAAAGCCAATTGCGAGAAGTAATATTAGTATGTATTTTATATTTTTCATAACGTGTCTTTTTAATCTATTAATAACCCGTGATATTCGACAGATTTGGATTGGCATTTATATCCGACGATGGAATAGGGAATACATTATATCTTACATCCGTATTTTTTCCGTCTGCTACAGCACCTTTCCAAGGCCAATTGTAATTTCCATCTGTTAATTTACCAAAGCGAATAAGGTCGGTTCTTCTGTGACACTCCCAATAAAGCTCACGAGCTCTTTCGTCAAGTAAAAAATCTAGAGTTAAATCAGATGCTATAATGTTTCCTGATGTATCTCCATATGCTCTTTCTTTTAGTTCGTTGATATAGCCAATAGCTGTTGCCATATCGCCACCTGTACCACCACGAACAACAGCTTCAGCATATGTTAAGTAAAAGTCTGCCAGTCTGTAAAGTGGAAAATCAGTATCAGGGAACGAAAGGTTTGAACCAACAGCTCCCGTTGAAGTAACATTTTTGAACTTACGCAACGCATATCCATCTCTAAAGTTGAAAATATCTTCTATTTCAAGATTTTGTCCTTCAGTATAGAACATTCCTCTTTTATCTGTTCCTGTAGCATCAGGGAAAAGGTTTACAAAAGATTCTGTGGTTCTGTTACCACCCCATCCACCGTCGATACCGGACTCGCTTGCAGGCATATCACCTCCAACTGTTGAGTGAAGTAAAAATGTCATACCTCCCCATGATTGAGTGCTGTTTCCATCTGATATTATAGGGAAAATGATCTCATTAGTTCTTAAATGATTATCAGCTAAGAATAGGTTCGCATAAACTGGTTCAAGAGAATATCCGCCACCAATAATTTTATTGCAATACGTAATAGCTTCGGTGTATTTAGGTACTCCAATATAAACCTCTGCATTTAAGTACATCTTAGCCAGAATTGCCCATGCTAAACCTTTATCAGCTCTACCATATTCATTTGTTCCCGGCTCAGCTAATTCAGTCTCAATTGTTGTAAGTTCAGACTCGATATAATCAAATATTTGTTGTTGTGTAGCCATCTCAGGGAAGAAAAACGAACCAATTTCATCCTCTTCCGTAACAAATGGACCACGTCCAAACATATCCAACATATGGTAATAACTTAATGCTCTTAAAGCTCTGGCTTCATCACTAAAAGCTTTGTACTCAGATTGGCCA
Organism: Labilibaculum antarcticum; assembly: GCF_002356295.1. Lineage (NCBI taxonomy): Bacteria > Pseudomonadati > Bacteroidota > Bacteroidia > Marinilabiliales > Marinifilaceae > Labilibaculum > Labilibaculum antarcticum. Next base: position 3,903,293 of record NZ_AP018042.1, read on the forward strand.
TCTGTTAGTTTAATCAGATTATTACAATAAGTAATTTGAAGCGCTATTCGATAATACATTGCTTTTACAAACTCGTTTGAGCTGTCCCAGTCTTGATCGTGTAAATCTCTTAAATTACCATCATTCCAGGCACAAATAGCTTCATCGGTTGGTAGTTCCTGGTGATTCCATAATAGTCTTAAATAAGATGAAAAACTACCATCAATACTACTAATATCTGGTTCGCCGTCAACTGCTGTTTGACCTCCTAAAATCAGGCCAGCATAACATTTTGCTAAGAGTTGTTTATACGAATCAGCATCAGTCAAAACAGTCTCTGCTGTTCTGATATCCTCATCAAGAGGTTCCGTATTCAAATCATCAGTACATGATACAAATGCAAATAATAATGCAAATGCAATCATGATATAATTTGTTTTAAAATATTTTTTAGTCATAATTAATACATTTATAGATTAAAATTTCACATTTAATCCAAACAAGAATGTTCTTGGTCTTGGATATACATCATTGTCAATTCCACCGTTTACTTCAGGATCTAATCCACTATAATCGGTTATAACAATAGCATTCTGAACGGTTGCAAATGCTCTGGCATTAATATCAAAACCTAAAAGTGGTTTTAATATTTTGGTAAAGTTATATCCTAGAGTTATATTATCTATTCTAAAGAAGGATGCATCCTCAAGGAAATAATCAGAATATTGTTGAGCAGTTTCAAACTTTGATTTATTAATCTCAGTTGGCATGTTTGTTAAGTATTCATTGACAGTCATTTCCTGATAACGACCACCTACAATAACATTGTTGTATATTTGTCCGCCAAGACCAACTCTACCGTTAAATCCAAAATCAAAATCTTTATATTTTATGCTTGATGAGAATCCTATATTATAATCTTGCGCAGGATCTTCAGCATAGTATTTATCGGCTGTTGTGATTTGCCCGTCCTTATTTCTATCTACATAAAGACCTTCAATTGGTTTCCCTAAGCTATTATATACTTGTTCGTATACATAAAAAGTATTTAGAGAGTGTCCAACAGCATTGATCTGGATATTGTTTCCAACACCAACTCCACTAATACCACCTGTTTCAACTCCTCTGTAATTAGGATCATCATAATTTGTCAGACGGGTAATTTCATTCTTGTTGTAAGAAAGATTAAAGCCAACTTCCCAAAACAAATCTTTTGTATCGATTGCTATTGCATTAATAGCGAATTCGAAACCATTGTTTTCCAAATCACCAACATTTGTCAACAGTAAGTCGGTAAAATTTGTTCCTGCAGGTACTGGAATAGTGTTTAGCAGATCTTTTGTTTTACGCTTATATATATCGATAGAACCATTAACTTTGTTATTAAAAAATCCAAAGTCGAGGCCTGCATTATAGGTTGTCGTTTTTTCCCACTGTAATCCTTCGTCGTATCCATCAGGTCTTAATAAAGTATAAAACTGATCTCCGAATTGATATCTTGTTCTTGAATCACTTAATCGGTAAGTTCCCATATACGGATAGTCTCCTTGTCCTAATTCTTGCTGACCCGTGATACCGTAACCCAAACGAACTTTAGCATTACTTACTACATCGATATTCTTAAGGAATGACTCTTCACTCATTCTCCAGGCAAATGCTGCTGAAGGGAAAACACCCCATCTGTTATCTTCGTGGAATCTTGAGGAACCATCTTGACGTACTGTACCTGTAAGGATATACTTATTCTTAAATGTGTAGTTGGCTCTACCGAAGAATGAAACCAAATAATTTTCTGTTTCATTTTTTGAATCTTCAATCTGATCATTATTTCTGTCAACTTCGAAAGCTGATGATTTTGACCAGAAATGTTGCCACTCATAACCACCCATTACATTTATTTTACTATCCAAAGATGGAAGGTCTTTATCATACGTCAGGTAAAAGTCGACTAATTCATTCTTTTTCTCCTGAGTGTAATCTCTTTTTACACCTGTAGAAGAAGCTCTTACCCATGAAGCATCCATATCAGTATTTACATCACCATCACTATCAGAGTAATCATAGCCTAATTTCATGCTTGCTTTTAAATCTGGAAGAAAATGTAATTTATAATCTGCCTGAAAGTCTGCAATTACTCTTGAAACATCAGAATTATCATCTTTTTGTTGTAATTGAGCAACAGGGTTACGTGTTGCATTCACATTTCGCGAACCGTCACTCATTAACCATGTTGTATAGCCTCCGTAGATACCTGTGTTATTAAAAACAGATTGTGTAGGATCCATGCGTAAAGCGTTCCCTATGGCACCTTTATCAGCGAATTGATTTTCAATCTGCATATATTTCACACCTATATTTATCTTTAAATATTCGTCGAAAAAGCTAGGATTAACATTTAAAGTTCCTGTTGTTCTTTGCATTTCAGAAGTCCGCAAAATACCTTTCTGATCAGTGTAACCAGCCGAAACTCTAAAAGGGACATTTTTGTACGAACCCGAAATACCAACATTATGCTCATGACCTGTTGCATCTCTGTATATTTCATCTTGCCAGTCTGTAGAAGCTGCCCCCAATAAATCAGGATTAACTGAAGAATTATTTACAGCTCTTGCAGTCACTAAAGTTCTATAGTCATCAGCATTTAAAACATCTAAAGTCTCTTTAATTTTACCTATTGAAAATTTAGCGTCATAGGTAACTTGTATTTTTTGCCCTGCTTTTCCTTTTTTAGTTGTAATAAGAATTACACCATTCGAAGCGCGTGATCCGTAAATAGCAGTTGCCGATGCATCTTTCAATACAGTAAAGGTTTCAATATCATTAGGGTTTAATGAACTTAAAACATTACTCATTCCATCAATTCCCCTGTTATCTAAAGGCATTCCATCAATTACAATTAATGGATCGTTACTTGCGGACATTGAAGAACCTCCACGAATTCGAATTGTTGATCCTGAACCTGGAGCACCTCCATCATTTACGATTTGTACACCAGCAATCTTACCTACAATTAAATCTTGAGGTGAACTAGTTGTACCTTGGTTAAAATCATCTGATTTTACTGTAAAGACCGATCCCGTAGCATCGTCCTTTCTGACTTGACCATATCCAACAATTACTACTTCGGAAAGGTTTTCAGTTTCAATACTTAAAATTACATTGATTTGAGATTGTGAACCCACTAAAATTTCCTGCGGACGATATCCCACAAAAGAGTAAATAAGAGTGGCGTTGGCGTCTACACTTAACGTGTAACTTCCGTCAATGTCGGTGGATGTTCCTATAGTTGTTCCTTTTACAACTACTGAAACACCAGGAATTCCGATGCCATCGTTTGCATCGGTAACTAAACCAGTAACTACTTTTTCCTGTGCATGTATAATGGTAAAAGAAAATGCCATTACAAACATGAGGAGTAGTTTTCTAAGCCTACTAATGTTAAGTTTCATAAATGAGAAATTTAAGATAAATTAGTTAATTAGTTAATTGGTTAAGGTGTTTTAGATAAAATATGAACTCGTGTTTCCGACTTGGGTTCTTCCTTTTTAACTTTCTAAAATTACCCTAACGTTAAGTTAGCCTTTTTTCATTCTGTAATCAAAGATATATGAAGATGTAATTTTTTGTTAAATGTTTGGTAAATAAGTGAAAATAAATCACTGCAAACGTCACCGCAAACGTTTGATATTTAAATATATCTATAAGTGAATTAATTCAGAATAAACAGCAATTACAACAGGGAATTGTTTAATTTTTCCTATATTTACAAAGCTTGTAACAAGTATAGTTCGTGTGTTGTAATGTGCTCAATGCCAATTTGTTGCGTGTGGTTTTCTTAGGGTGTTAATATTTATTATTATACAAATTTTATATGAGAAGCGGGCAAGTTACAATCAAAGACATAGCCAAAGAATTAGGAATTTCTGCCTCCACTGTTTCAAGAGCACTTAAAGATCATCCTGATATTAGTGTTAAAACTAAGGAGGCTGTTAATGAACTGGCCAAAAAATGGCATTACAAGCCAAATTTAGTAGCCCTTAGTTTGCGAAATAGTAAAACGAATATAATAGGTGTTATTATACCTGAAATTGTTCATCATTTTTTTTCTTCGGTAATTAGTGGTATTGAAGATATTGCCTCCAAAGCTGGATACAATGTGATGATTTTTCAATCGAATGAGTCCTATATAAGAGAGATGGCTAATGTGCAGGCATTGCTTTCGAGTCGTGTTGATGGTGTTTTGGTTTCAATGTCAAAGGAAACAAAAGATCACAGCCATTTTCGTGAATTAAGAGACAATGGAATTCCAATTGTATTTTTTGATCGTGTTTGTAATGATTTGTCTTCTGATAATGTAATTGTAGATGATTTTGCAGGAGCTTTTGCTGCAGTAGAACATCTAATTAAAATAGGGTGCAGAAGAATTGCACATTTATCGGCACCTCAGCATATGTTATTGGCTCAAAACCGCCAGAAAGGTTATCGCCAGGCTATGTTAAAACACAAAATTCCAATTGATGAAAATTTAATTATTAAATGTGATAGTTTTGATGAGGCAATTCTAAAAACTCCTGATTTGCTTGCTTTGCCTGAACCACCTGATGCGATATTTGCTGTGAATGAATTAACTGCTGCCGGTGCACTTTTGATGGTGAAGAAATCAGGCTTACGAGTTCCTGAAGATATTTCCATCGTTGGGTTTACTGATGGTGTGGTTTCCCGAATTACTGATCCATCATTGACCACTCTTGAACAGCATGGTTTTGAGATAGGTTTGAAAGCTGCAGAGCTGATTGTGGAAAGAATTTCGTCGGGAGAAATGGATTATGAGCCTGTTACAAAAGTGGTTAAAACCAGTTTGATTGTAAGAGGATCAACCAGACAGATATAATATTCCCTACTACATGTATAAAAAGTTGCTTCGGGCAACTTTTTTTATGCCCCAAAAAGTCTTCTAATTCGTAATAATTGCATAAAAGACATCTTGCTTTATTAAATAATGCATTTTTTTAGAATTCGTTGCAAACGTTTGATATAGGCTGTTAAGCCTATTTTAACTGGGTTTATTGGGTTTTGTTGAATTTGGATTTTGACAAATCGTATTTTTTTTTCTATTTTTGACGGTGGAGGGAAACCTCCTTTCCGACTTAATTTATATTTACTTCCTTATTAATATGATCTCGTTTCCGGATAAGAAGATGGAAATGACACAGATCTACTATTTGTTTAATACATATGTTGTGTTAAATGATTAGGTTAGTCCATTCTGTTGCAGGTTATTATCACCTGTATGTGGATCTATTATTCCAAAATTTTATCAGTAATAAAAATTGCTTGTAGTATTGCTCATTATTGGGGAGTATGATCTGTATGTATTTTATGGATCATATCAACTAGCGATTTGTTGCATGTGAATAGAATATGTAAAGCATAGTACAGAAAAGACATAATTTAACTATCAAATGAAAAAACAACCTCGTTTAAGTTTTTGGCAAATCTGGAATCTGAGTTTCGGTTTTTTAGGTGTGCAGTTTGGTTTTGCTTTGCAAAATGCAAATGCCAGTCGGATTTTATCAAATTTAGGTGCCGACCTGCACTCATTATCATTGTTTTGGTTGGTTGCTCCCGTAATGGGACTTTTAATACAACCTGTAGTTGGAGCCGCCAGCGATAAAACCTGGACCCGACTTGGTCGAAGAACACCTTATATATTAGGAGGGGCTATTTTTTCAATGATAGCAATGTTTTTCATGCCTAATGCGCCTAATGTTATTTCGGCTGGTGGTATTGGTGCCTTACTATTTGGTGCTGTTATGCTTGCCGTAATGGATGGTTCGTTTAATGTTACTTTTCAGCCTTTTAGAGCTTTAGTGGCAGATATGACACCTGAAGAACAAAGAAATGTTGGCTATTCTGTCCAAAGTTTCTTAATTAATGTTGGAGCGGTTATTGGATCTGCCTTGCCTTTTATTTTAACTGCTTTTGGGGTGCAAAATGATGCTCCGGCAGGAGAAGTTGCAGATTCTGTAATTTGGTCGTTTTACTTAGGTGGATCGATTCTCTTATTAAGCGTATTGGTAACCGTTTTTAAAACGAAAGAACATCCGCCGGCAGAATTTGAAGCATATAATAATATTACGGCAGAAGATAAAGAAAAAAACGAAAGTATTTTTTCCTTGCTAAAAAACTTGCCAACAACGATGAAACAGCTTGCCTTGGTGCAACTTCTTTCGTGGTTTCCGCTGTTTTTGATGTGGGTATATGCAACTCCTGCTATTGCTCAACATTATTGGAATACTCCAATTGGTGATGCCAGTTCTCCAGCTTACAATGAAGCAGCTAATTGGGTTGGTATTTGTTTTGCCGCTTATAGTTTATTTGCAGCCCTGTTTTCAATTATCATGCCTTGGTTTATTCGCAAAACAAGCCGGAAATTTGTTTATTCTTTTGCTCTGGTTTTTGGAGGCTTAGGATATATTTCAACCTACTTCTTTCACGATCAATACATGTTGTTAGTGTCTATGGTAGGAATTGGTTTTGCCTGGGCTGCAATATTAGCAATGCCTTATGCAATTTTATCGGGTGTGCTGCCAGCAAAAAGCATGGGAGTTTACATGGGACTATTCAACTTAACAGTTGTAATTCCGCAAATTATTAGTGGGGTATTTGGAGGAACAATTTTAAAAGTATTCTTCCAGGAACAAGCTATTTATATTCTGGTACTCTGCGGCGTTTTAATGTTATTCGGTTCAGTTTCAGTCTTTTTTATTAAAACACAAGAGGATTCAAAATTATAATTTTTATTTACTGATGGAAAAGATAAGTGCATGTATATTTGATTTAGATGGAGTAGTGGTAGATACAGCGAAGTATCATTACATCGCATGGAAAAGTATAGCCAACGAGTTAGGCTTTGACTTCACCGAGGAGGATAATGAGAGATTGAAAGGCGTGAGCCGAATGACCTCTTTGGATATTCTTCTTTCGATTGGTGGAGTTGAGCTTGATCAGGAAACTAAACTGGCATTGGCCGATAAGAAAAACAAAAACTATTTGGAGTACATATTAAGAATGACTCCTGATGAAATTCTTCCTGGAGTGAAAGAATTTATAACGGTACTTAGATCCAACGGGGTGAAGATTGCTTTGGGATCTGCGAGTAAAAATGCGATGACTATTTTGAATCAGTTAGAGCTTACCGATTATTTTGATGTGGTTGTTGATGGAACTCATGTGAGCAATGCAAAGCCGGATCCGGAAGTGTTTCTAAAAGGAGCAGAGCTTCTTAAGGTTGCACCTTCTGAATGCGTGGTATTTGAGGATGCTGAAGCTGGAGTTGAAGCTGCAATTAACGGCAAAATGAAGTGTGTTGGAATTGGTTCTCCTGATGTGTTGGGAAAAGCAAATATTGTAGTTCCCGGTTTTGTCGGGTTTTCTATGAGTCAATTGAACTTTTAAGGACATAGGTAGGATTATTTTTAAAAGGAAATCAATATGAATGAATATTTAAAACACGATGAATGGTGCATGATCGAGGAGGGATTTACTCCTGAGAATCATCGCTCATCTGAAAGCATATTTAGTCTGGGTAATGGAAATATGGGCCAAAGAGCCATGTTTGAAGAACATTACTCAGGAAAAACATTACAAGGAACTTATGTCGCAGGTGTTTATTATCCTGATAAAACCAGAGTAGGTTGGTGGAAAAACGGCTACCCGGAATATTTTGCGAAGGTATTGAATGCGCCAAATTGGATTGGAATTGATGTGAAAATCAATGGTGAAATGCTTGATCTTGCGAAATGTAAAGTGAGCGAATTTGTTCGCACATTAAACATGCAGGAAGGTGTTTTGATTCGTTCATTTGTTGCTGAAATGTCAAACGGGAACCAGATTCAGGTAAACGCAAAACGTTTTTTGAGTATTGTGACTTCCGAAGTCGGAGCAATTCGTTATTCTGTTGCGGCTTTAAATTTTGATGGACAAATTAGTTTCAATCCGTACCTCGATGCAGATGTAGCTAATGAGGATTCAAACTACGATGAGAAGTTCTGGGATGTATTAATCTGCAAATCCAGTAATGGTGAAGGTTTTATTACCGCAAAAACCAAGAAATTGGATTTCCATGTTTGTATAGGAATGAAATATGACGTATACAAAGATGGACAGAAATTGGAAATGCTACCTTCTATAAAGGAAGAGACTAAATACGTATCCAATACCGTTGAGTTTGACGTTAAACAAGGAGAAGAACTTAGCCTATATAAGTATGCAGGTGTCTTAAGTTCATTAAATCACGATAAGAATGAAATTCTTGAGGATGCGCAAAAAGTAGTTGCAGAAGCATACGAAAAAGGATATGAATCTCTTTTAGAGGAACATGTGGCTGCATGGGCATCTAAATGGGCGAATAGTGATATTACTATTGAAGGCGATGTTGCTGCTCAACAAGCCATTCGTTTTAATATTTTTCAATTGAATCAGACCTATACGGGTGAAGATGAGAGATTAAATATTGGACCAAAAGGGTTTACTGGTGAGAAATATGGTGGATCTACCTATTGGGATACAGAAGCTTATTGTGTTCCCTTCTATTTGAGTACTTCTAAGCCTGAGGTTACCCGTAATTTATTGATTTATCGTCATAAACACTTGCAAAAGGCAATTGAGAATGCTGAAAAATTAGGTTTTACCAATGGTGCGGCTTTGTATCCAATGGTAACCATGAATGGGGAAGAATGTCACAATGAGTGGGAGATTACTTTTGAAGAAATTCACCGTAACGGTGCCATTGCTTTTGCTATTTACAATTATATCCGTCATACGGATGATAAAGATTATTTAGCAGAATTTGGTTTGGATGTATTAATTGGTATTTCACGGTTCTGGAGTCAGAGGGTTAACTATTCTGAAGCGAAGAAGAAGTATGTGATGCTTGGTGTTACCGGACCTAACGAGTATGAAAATAACATCAACAACAACTGGTATACAAGTACCATTGCGAATTGGTGTATGAAATATACTCAGGAAGCTATGGCTCATGTGAAGGAAACCAATTCTTCTCGGTTTAATGAAATCATGAACAATCTGAAATTCGATTTTGATGCTGAAACGGCAAAATGGAATGATATCATTGATAACATGTATTATCCGGTTGACGAGGAAACAGGTGTATTCTTACAGCAGGATGGTTATTTGGATAAAGAACAAATTCTGGCTGCCGATTTAGATCCTAAAGTACGTCCAATCAATCAGCATTGGTCATGGGATAGAATCCTGCGATCATGTTTCATCAAACAAGCGGATGTTTTACAAGGCGTTTACTTATTCGAAGATCAGTTCGATGAAGAAACAATCAAGAAAAATTACGATTTTTACGAGTCAAGAACACTTCATGAATCATCACTTTCACCTTGTATTCACTCTATTCTTGCAGCTAAAATTGGTGATATTGAAGGAGCTTACGATCTGTATTTAAGAACTTCCCGTTTGGATATTGACGATTACAATATGGAAGTGCACGAAGGTCTGCATATCACAAGTATGGCTGGAACATGGATGTCGATTGTGGAAGGTTTTGGCGGAATGAGAGTTCAAAACGGACAATTAATATTTAAGCCTCTAATTCCTAAGGAATGGAAATCCTATTCATTTAAAGTTCGATTTAGAGGAAATTTACTGAATGTGAGAGTATCTGCCGATGAAGTGGGTGTAATCAACGAAGAAGGTGATGATATTTCCTTATTCCTAATTGATGACGAATACGTAATTAAAAAGGATAGTAGTTTGGTAATTGAGCATTCTTAATTTATGATAACAATAATAATAATTTCAGGATAAGGGGATTTCTCTTATCCTGAAATTATATAATGGCCTTAATTTTAATGGCACTGAAAAACAAATTATATGCATATGAAAGCTTCTTTGATATCTTTACTAATGGTTTCTTTTTTTAGCATGAACTGCCTTGCTGAGAAGTTGAAAATTGAAAGAGTAGAACCTATGTTTTGGTGGGTGGATATGAAGAATCCAAATTTGCAACTGCTGATTCATGGCGAAAATATTTCGAAGTGTGATGTTTCGATGAATTATCCGGGAGTTACAATTGAAGGGATAATAAAGACGGATAGACCCAATTATTTATTTGTAAATCTGCTGATTAAAAAAGGAACAAAAGCAGGTAGCTTCGAGATTGTATTTTCTGAAGATGGTAAAAAGAAAGCTGCTTATACTTATGCATTAAAAAATAGAAAAGAAGATTCGGCAAGTCGAAAAGGCTACGATGCATCAGATGTTGTGTATTTGATTATGCCCGACCGATTCGCAAATGGAGATCCAAGTAATGATTCTGTTAAAGGAATGAAAGATAAATTGGATCGCGAAAATCCTGATGGTCGCCATGGTGGAGATATTCAAGGGATTATCGATCATTTGGATTATTTGCAGGAGCTTGGAATTACTGCAATTTGGAATACACCATTAATGGAGGACAACGAACCCAAAACGTCTTACCATACTTACGCAATATCCGATTATTACAAAATAGATGCACGTTTTGGAAGTAATGAGGATTATGCCCGTTTATCCGCGGAAGCAAAAAAACGAGGAATTAAAATTATTATGGATGTGGTGACCAACCATTGTGCTTCGGCTCATTGGTGGATGAACGACCTGCCTTCAAGCGATTGGGTGCATGTTTTTCCTGAATACACCCAATCCAATCATCGTAAGAGTACCACGAATGATCCATATGTTTCCAAAGGAGATTACGAAAAGAATTTTGATGGCTGGTTCGCACGGTCTATGCCTGATTTGAATCAAAAGAACGATTTACTGATTAATTATTTTATTCAGAATACCATTTGGTGGATAGAATATGCCGATTTAGGAGGAATTAGAGTCGATACATATCCTTACAACGATAAAGATGCGATGGCGGTTTATTCAGGTACAATTATGGAGGAATATCCAAATCTGAATATCGTGGGAGAAACATGGTTAAGCTCTCCTGCCGAGATTGCTTACTGGCAAAAAGATGCTGTAAATCATGATGGCTATAATTCTAATTTGCCATGTGTTATGGACTTTTCTTTGTTTGATGCTATGACAAAGGCTTTTATTGAAGATGAAAGTTGGAATACAGGATTGATTCGATTGTATAATTCTCTTTCTTTTGATTACCTATATCCACACACAGACAACTTATTTATTTTTGCTGAGAATCACGATACAGACCATATCATGTCGGTTTTAGAAGGCGACATACAGAAATACAAAAACCTGATGACTTTCCTTCTTACAACAAGAGGAATTCCGCAATTATACTCGGGGACAGAGATCTTGCTGGAAGGCAAAAAGAGTGATGGTGATGGTAAAATGCGTGTTGATTTTCCTGGAGGATGGGAAGGTGATGCGAGAAATGCATTTGTTGCAGAAGGACGAACAGCAAAAGAAAATGAAGCATTCAATTATTTAAAGAAACTATTGAATTGGAGAAAGCAAAATCCGGTAATTCATACAGGTAAATTGATGCATTACGTACCTGAAAATGGCACCTATGTTTATTTCCGAAGCAATTTGCAAAAGACTGTAATGGTGGCGATTAACCAAAATGGAAAGGCACAGGATCTGGATTTGAAACGGTTTTCTGAAAGTTTAAGCTCATTTTCTGCGGGAATAGATGTGATTAGTGAAAAAGAGTTCGATTTGTCGAAGAATAGTATTTCTTTGGCTCCAAACACATCAGTTATATTAGAATTAAAATAAGCGTGATCGGGTGATCACCGGAATAATTAACCTCTGAATATGAGTAAAAGAATTGTTTTACGGTTTTCTATTTTATTGATTGTTGCTCTTGCATCTTTTTCGGCATTTGCACAAAATAGTCAACGGGTTTATCAATCGCATAAAGTGAATGGCAACCAATTGGTACTTGTTACCAATGATGGCAGTTATGAAATTCAGTTTTACAATCAAAACATTGTTGAAACGGCTTTTATCCCAAATGGTGAAGCTGGAAAAGGAGAATCATACGCTGTAGTTTTACAACCGGAACAGACTTCTGTTACTTTGCTTGAAAAGGGGAATGAATTGCAATTCTTGTCTAAGGGGATGAGTGTTTCCATTTCTAAGTCTCCTTTTGATATCAGCTATAGCTATAAAGGCAAGCATTTGATCTCTGAAAAAGAAGGATACGTTAATACGGATAGCACCGAAAATATCGATTTCACTCTGGATAAGGATGAAGTTTTGTTCGGTGGTGGTGCACGTGCTTTGGGCATGAACCGACGCGGCAACCGACTTCAATTATACAATAGAGCTGATTATGGATACGGAACTCATTCCAAATTGATGAATTACACCATGCCTTTGGTGATTTCTTCGAAAATGTATGCCGTTCACTTCGATAATGCACCCATTGGATACTTGGATTTGGATAGTGAAAACACAAATACATTGCGCTACGAAAGCAGTAGCGGACGAAAAGTATATCAAGTAATTGCGTCCGATACTTGGGAGGGTTTTACCTACGAATTTACAAATTTAACGGGCAGACAACCCATGCTTCCCCGATGGAGTTTTGGGAATTTTTCGAGCCGTTTTGGATATCATTCGGAGAGGGAGTGCAGAGAAACAATCGATGAGTTTTTGAAGGATTCGATTCCTGTTGATGCGATTATTTTAGACTTGTTTTGGTTTGGAAAAGAGATGAAAGGGGAAATGGGAAATTTAGCTTTTGAGCGTGATTCATTTCCAACACCCGAAAAAATGATTGCTGATTTCGATGCCAAAGGAGTAAAAACAATCCTGATTACTGAGCCTTTTATTTTGACCACATCTCAACGATGGGACGAAGCTGTAAAAGAAGAAGTTTTGGGAACCGATTCAATTGGGAATCCTTATACCTACGATTTTTATTTCGGTAACACCGGATTGGTGGATGTATTTAAACCGAAAGCGATTGATTGGTTTTGGAATATTTACAAAGGATTGGCCAACAAAGGAGTTGCTGGCTGGTGGGGCGATTTGGGAGAACCGGAAGTTCATCCATCAGCACTTCAGCATGCAAATGGTTCAGCCGATGAGGTACATAATATTTACGGTCATTACTGGGCGAAATTGGTGTATGAAGGTTATCAGAAAGACTTTCCCAATCAACGTCCGTTCATTTTGATGAGAGCGGGAGCTGTTGGATCGCAACGTTACGGAATGGTGCCATGGACCGGCGATGTGAGTCGCTCGTGGGATGGACTAAAGCCACAAACCGAAATCTCTTTGCAGATGGGATTGCAGGGGATTGCTTACATGCATTCCGATTTAGGCGGTTTTGCAGGTGATAATTTAGATGATGAATTGTACACGCGATGGTTGCAGTATGGCGTTTTTCAACCGATTTTTCGTCCGCATGCACAGGAAGCTGTTGCCTCCGAGCCAGTATTTCGTGAAGCAAAAACGAAAGCTTTGGCAAAGAAATCAATTCAATTGAGATACAAGTTGATGCCGTACAATTACACTTTGGCTTTCAAAAATAATCAGACTGGCTTGCCATTGATGCGTCCTCTGTTTTTCGAAGAGCAAAATAACAAAGAATTACTATCTGTTTCGGATACTTACATGTGGGGAGATGCATTTTTGGTATCGACTATTACTGATGCTGGCTTAAAAGAGAAAGACGTGTATATGCCGAACAATTCGGTTTGGTTTGATTTTGTATCCGAAAAGAAATTTGAAGGCGGGAAAAGCTACACCATTACGACAGAAGAAGATCATATTCCTGTTTTTGTGCGTGGCGGTTCTTTCATTCCCATGATTAAAGGAATGCAAAATACCAATGCTTATTCTTTAAAGAATATGACTTTACATTACTATCACGACAAATCAGTTTCAACTAGTAATGGCCAACTGTATAATGATGATGGTGAAACGGCGGGAGCATTTGAAAAAGGACAATACGAGCTGTTATCATTCAGTTCGGCATTTTCAAAATCGAAATTGAAGATTGCTGTCAATACTGAAATAGGGAGCAACTACAAGTCTGTTAAAAAGAAAATCAATTGGGTAATTCACAATATAGAGAAGCAACCAAAGAAAGTAGTCTTAGGGAGAAAATCTACGGATTTCACTTGGGATAAAGAATCAAAAATCCTCCACTTTAAAGGAGAAGTTAAATTAGAAGGAAATCAATCTATTACGATTAAACTAGCGAAATAATGAAGAAATTAGGATATAGCATATTTGTAGCGCTACTGTTTTTGTTTTCGGCATGCGCAACAGCAGAAAAGGAAGTGGCAGAAAAAGATAAGCCATTTGTGTGGGAGGGAGCTAACTTGTACTTTTTATTGACAGATCGTTTTTGCAACGGAACTACAGATAATGATGTGAACTTTGAGCGGGAATTGCCAACAGGTAAACTACGAGGTTTTGAAGGTGGTGATATCAAGGGAATTACTCAGAAAATAAAAGAAGGATATTTTACTGATTTAGGAATTAATGCCATTTGGTTTACGCCGGTTACCGAGCAAATTCACGGATCTGTGGATGAAGGAACAGGTAATACTTATGGTTTTCACGGATATTGGGCCAAGGATTGGACTGCTTTAGATCCGAACTTCGGATCAATGGAGGATTTGGCTGAATTGGTAGAGACTGCTCATGCCAATGGAATTCGAATTGTTATGGATGCCGTAATCAACCATACCGGACCAGCGACAGAGACCGATCCTGCCTGGGAAAAAGAGTGGGTGAGAACTGGACCAACCTGCACTTATCAGAATTTCGAAACTACGACTGAGTGCACGCTGACTGATAATCTGCCCGATCTTAAAACAGAAAGCACACAGGAAGTGACTATTCCTGCAAGCTTGGCTGAGAAATGGAAAAACGAAGGACGTTACGATCAGGAAATGAAAGAATTGGATGAATTCTTTGCTCGCACAGGATATCCTCGTACACCAAAATACCACATGATTAAATGGTTGTGCGATTACATCATTCAGTTTGGAATTGATGGTTATCGCTCAGATACAGTGAAGCATACCGAAGAATCGGTTTGGGCTGATTTTCGTGTTGAGTGTGAATATGCATTTCAATTGTGGAAGAAAAATAATCCTGAAAAGGTATTGGACAATAATGAATTCTATTCGGTGGCTGAGGTATACGGATATAGTATAAGTAATAAATTTGCTTACGATTTTGGCGACAAACAAGTGAATTATTATGCCAATGGATTTACTGATTTAATCAACTTCGAATTTAAATACAACGCACTATCGAGCTACGAAGAATTGTTCTCTAAATATTCTGAAATATTAAATGGCGATTTAAAAGGTTATGGTGTTTTGAATTACTTGACTTCTCATGATGATGGTTCTCCTTTTGATCCAAAGAGAGAAAGAAGCATTGAATCGGCAAATAAATTGTTGTTGTGCCCGGGAACTTCACAAGTGTATTATGGGGATGAAACAGCCAGATCATTGATAATAGAAGGAACTGTTGGCGATGCAACCTTACGTTCGTTTATGAACTGGGGAAAAATTGAAACTGATAAGCATACACAAGCCGTATTGGCTCACTGGCAAAAGCTTGGCAAATTTCGAAGAGATCATCCGGCAGTAGGTGCAGGAATGCATAAAATGATTTCAGAATCGCCTTACGTGTTCAGCAGAACCTACAGCAATGCTGAATTGCAGGATCAGGTTTTTATTGGATTGGATTTACCAAAAGGCGAAAAAGAATTGGTAATTGCTGATTTAGAGGATGGAACCAAATTGCGGGATGCTTATTCCGGTAAGAAAACAAAAGTTGAAAATGGAAAGGTCAGCATTGATACCGAATACGATATTCTGCTTCTAGAGTTGTTGTAATTATTCATACAATTACCCCAAACCCCTAAAGGGGCTTATAAAAAAAGGAATATCTAATTTCCTGTAGTATACCTTTAGGGGTGAGGAAATGAAAATTAAAGCCGCAACATAAAGATAATGAACACACAAACTAGTCATCTTAAATAACTGAAATGAAACGAATTTATCAGATTGTTTTGAGCATGGTCGTGCTAACAGGAATGTTGGTAGGATGTCAAAATAAGCCAGCTACAAAAACTGTTGCTGAAGACGTAAAAGTTGAAAAACCTCTTGCATGGACCCGAAATGCAAACATCTACGAAGTAAATATTCGTCAGTACACGCCAGAAGGAACCATTAATGCATTTATTGAGCACATGCCTCGTTTAAAGGAAATGGGTGTGGATATTCTTTGGGTGATGCCAGTATTTCCTATCTCTGAGAAAAACAGAAAAGGAAGCATGGGGAGTTACTACGCTGTGGCAGATTATCGTGCGGTGAATCCTGAATTTGGAACCATGGATGATTTGAAAAACATGGTAGACAAAGCTCACGAAATGGGCATGCATGTTATTTTAGACTGGGTTGCAAACCATACAGGTTGGGATAATTTCCTGATTAACGAGCATCCTGAATATTATACCCGAAACGAAGAAGGAGAAGTAGTTATTCCTGAAGGAACAGACTGGTCGGATACTGCAGACTTGAACTACGAGAACAACGACATGCGTGAGTACATGATCGGTTCATTAAAATATTGGATTGAGAATGCTGATGTTGACGGATTCCGTTGCGATGTAGCAGGAATGGTTCCTACCGATTTTTGGGAGAAAGCACGCAAAGACTTAGATTCAATCAAGCCAGTATTTATGTTGGCTGAAGATGGCGGACACGAATTATTGGAGAATGCATTTGATATGGGTTATGGATGGGATTTCCATCACATCATGAATGATATTGCCAAAGGTGAAAAAAATGCGAATGATATTGAAGCTTTCTTTGCTAAGGTTGACACCATTTTTCCTGCTGATTCTTATACCATGAACTTTATTACCAACCACGACGAAAACTCTTGGAATGGTACCGTTAAGGAAAGAATGGGAGAGGCTGGAAATACTTTTGCAGTATTGACTTTTACCATGCCTGGAATGCCATTGATCTATAGCGGACAGGAAGCAGGAATGGCAAAGAGATTAAAATTCTTTGAGAAAGATACGATTGACTGGAGTAATAAAACATTAGAGCCTTTTTACAAGCAATTACTTAGCTTAAAAAGCAATAATAAGGCATTACAGAACGGAATTAAAGGGGGTGAGATTGTTCGAATTCCTTCCGATAAGAACGAAGAAGTATATGCTTTTGCCCGTGAGGCAGAAGGCGATAAAGTTCTTGTGGTATTGAATCTTACTGCCGATACTCAGGAAATAACTCTCTCATCGGAAGCCTTAGCAGGAGACTATAAAGACTACTTTAGCAAGGAAGAGACTACATTAAGCTCAGAAGAGAAAATGTCGTTAAAGCCTTGGGAGTACAAAGTGTATACTGCACAGTAATTTTATAAAAGATATAATTGTGTAGTGCCGATATACAAATTGTAAGGAATTGGGAGCGAAGCGAAGAATTTATTTTTACAATTTGATAATCGGTATTAAATAAGTAAAACCGATTTCCGATGTTTCGGAAAACAGATATTCCAGCGAAAAGCCGTTCATATGAGCGGCTTTTCCAATTTAGTGCGATTCTTAAAGCAGTACCCCATAAACCCGGGTCTACTCTATGAACTTTGTCAGCCCCTTGCTTTTCCGTTACATCATATTGGCTTTCTCGGAGACAAGCTGTACCAATTTAGGCAATCAAAAATTTGTTTGGAGACAGGCTGGCGCAACTCAGGCAATCAAAAAATAGTTTGGAGATAGGCTGGAGCAAAACGTACAGTGCCCGGAGATTGTGATGCCGGAACGCTGCCCCTATAAATGTCATTTACACATTTTGGGAGATCGTGTCGATTTGAATTTTAGCTGATGCTGTTTTGCTTGAGCACATCCATTACCATGCTTTTGTAATTTCGGCCTATTGGGATGTGCTTTTGTTCGATCTGAACAATGCTTGACGTAAAACTTTCAATTTTATCTATTGCAATAATAAATGATCGGTGGATTCTTAGGAAATTAGTCTCCGGCAGTTTTTCTTCAATGTTACTAATGGTATTCAGTGTAACAATTTCTTGCTCATTTGCCAGATAAATGCTTACATAGTTCCTCAGACTTTCGATGTAAAGTATTTCATGCAAAAAGACTTTTACCATTTTCTTTTCTGATTTTACAAAAATAAAAGTTTGATCGGTGCTATTGTGTTCCTTCTTTTCAGGAATCTGATAATCGTGTTTTTTGAGCTTGAAATATCTGTTTACAGCTTTAATAAAGCGTTCAAATGGAATCGGTTTAATTAAATAATCCAAGGCTTCTAAATCGTAACTTTCCAATGCATATTCCGAATAGGCAGTGGTGAAAATTACTGTTGGAGGATTGGAAATATTCCGGAGCAATTGAATACCCGTTAATCCAGGCATTTGAATGTCCAGAAAAAGCAAATCTATTTTCTTGTTGTTTAAAACGGATAAAGCCTCAACTGCGCTATTGCATCTTCCTTCCAATTGCAAATAGTCAATTCTTTTGATATACTCTTCCATTACATCAAGAGCAAGATCTTCATCATCAACTAGTAAACACTTTACTTTCATATGATTATATTTTTAAGTTTTTGCCATATGTAATTTACCATACTGGGATAATCATTTCCCTGTGTGTCAAAATCGCTTTGACATGGACGTTTCATAGCAATTTCAAATTTAAATGGACATTGTACGATTCCTCAGTATGATTAATTTTAAGCTCGTGTTTTTCAGGATAGATTAAAGATAATCTCCTTTTTACATTTTGCAAACCAATGCCACCAGCTACCGAATCTTGATTGGAGCTTACTTTCGGAATGCTATTTTCAATTTTCAGTACCAGTTTGTTTGCTTTAACTCCAAGTTCGATTGTGATCCATGCATTTTTATCCAATCCTTTGGCGCTGTGTTTAAAGCTGTTCTCAATAAATGGCAAAATGATCATTGGAGCAATGAGATTGCTGTCTAAATCGCCCCAAATATTCAAACTTACATCAATGCGATCTCCATATCTTATTTTTTCCAAGTCCATATAGCTCTTGATACTATCTACTTCTTTGCGTACATCTACCTGAGTTGTATTTGTTTCGTAAAGCATGTATCGTAGCAAATCCGATAGTTTTAGAATCACATCAAGTGATTGATCAGACTTTTTTAATATCAGGGAATACAAACTGTTTAAAGTATTAAAGAGAAAATGAGGTTGAACCTGATTTTTTAGAAATATCAGTTCCGCTTCCAGTTTTTCTTTGGCCAGAATCTGTTCGTTTTGCTGAATTTTTGCTAAATATTCCATCAGTTTTACTGTCATGGGTAAGGCGAGTACAGCTCCTAAATTAACAGCGCTTCGAACTATTTGGGAGAAAGAAAATGTAGGTGCTTTTTGCCATTTAGGGAAAAATAAATCAACAATAATCAGATTATCGGTTATGCGTTGAAGAACGGCCGTAAAACTGATAAGTGCAAGGAGACAAAAAAGGAATTGCCAAATTTTCCCTTTGTATAGAAACATAGGGTACAAAGCATATATCACAGCATAAACCAATAGTATTTTAACAGGTAGATTGATTAATTCAACTTTTACCGTTTTGATATAATTGGCATCGAATGTACCCCAGGCATAAGCAAAGAAAAGGACAAAGATGATCCAGTAAGTAAGATGCTGAACAAGTCTGTTGTTTACGATTTTGGACAGCCAACTATTTTCCGGGGCAATGATTTTCATATCCTAAAGATAAATATTCCTAAACTACATATGTAAGGCATTTTCAGGCATTTTGCAAATATGTAGTAAGTAGATAAGTAGTTTTGGATATAAAACAAGTTCGTTACTACCAACTACTATTTGTAAGGGATGTTTGTGTACAAGTAAGCTTTTCGGTAATCTGTACAAATAGTAATGCTGTTTGTGATATTTATTTGCATATTTCTCAGTGGATTAGTTACTTGAGTTTAAATCAAATTTAAGGAAATGAAAAATATAATTTTGCTAGCCTTTATCTTGTGTGGCCTCATAGCCAATTCGCAAAACAAATCAGGAGAACTCACTGTTATTCATAAATATCTTGAATTTCAATCGCAAAATATTAGCGAAAGAACAGTTGAGGTATTGTTGCCTCCAAATTACGATGAGAATGAAAAGTACCCTGTTTTGTATATGAACGACGGACAAATGCTTTTCGATGCAAATACAACCTGGAATCATCAGGAATGGGGTGTTGATGAGGTGGTGGGAGATTTGATTCAAAACGAAAAAATTAGACCGGTAATAGTTGTTGGTGTATGGTTTGACAATAGATCCGCCGAATACATGCCGGCAAAACCAAAGGAGAAATTGAAGCTGGCTACTCTTCCCGATTATTTTAAAGGGGAAATTGTTTCAGATCAATACCTAAAATTTTTGGTTGAAGAATTGAAACCTTTTGTTGATCAAAAATACAATACTCTGACTGGTCCAGAGGATACTTTTATTTTGGGATCGAGCATGGGAGGATTAATCAGTTGTTATGCAATTTCTGAATATCCATCTGTGTTTGGAGGGGCTGTGTGCATGTCTACTCACTGGCCCGCACTGGATGGTGTATTTTTGGATTACGTGGAGGTAAATTTACCTGATCCTGAATCACACAAAATCTATTTCGATCATGGGACAGCAACTTTAGATTCCCTTTATCAGCCATATCAGGAAAAGGTAGATGTAATGATGAAAAAAAGAGGATACAAGCAAGATCAAAACTGGATGACAAGAAAATTTGAAGGTGCTGAGCACAATGAAAATGCTTGGCGTGATCGATTACACATTCCATTGGAATTTATGTTGGGGAAAAAGAAATAAGTACAAACTATACATATCAAATAGATAAAAATATGAAAAGATTACTATTGATCGTATTGACGATACTTCTCGTAGGAAGTAGTTCGGTATATGCAAAATACAAAATTGATCATTTGGAACCGGCATTTTGGTGGACCGGCATGAAGAATACGAATCTGCAATTGTTAGTTCATGGTGAGAATATTGCCGATTTAAAGCCTGAGTTAAATTATACAGGTGTCAGCATCATGAAGGTCAGTCGAGTGTCTAATACAAATTATCTGTTTGTTGATTTAAAATTGAGTGAAAGTGCAAAAGCAGGAAGTTTTGATATCTTGTTTAAGAAAGGAACAAAAACCATCTTAAAATACGAGTATCAGCTTTTGGAGCGAAAAGCAGGTTCTGCTGAGCGATTAAGTTATACCCCTGCTGATGTTATGTATTTGATTACACCCGATCGTTTTGCCAATGGAAATAAGGCTAACGATAGTGTAGAAGGATTACGGGAAGGTTTGGATCGTGAATCCAAAAATGGTCGTCATGGTGGAGATATTCAGGGAATGATTGATCATTTGGATTACATTTCTGATATGGGATTTACTTCCATTTGGTCGACTCCATTATTGGAAAATAAGCAAATCAATTCTTACCATGGGTATGCAATAACCGACTATTATAAAATTGACCCACGAATTGGAACGAACGAGGATTATCGTAGATTATCGAAATTAGCAAAGGAAAACGGAATCGGAATCATTATGGATGTGGTATTGAACCACTGTGGTTCGGGGCACTGGTGGATGAAAGACCTACCTTCTAAGGATTGGATCAATAACGAAGGGGATTTTACAAGCTGTACACACAAACGAACCACAGTTCAGGATAAATATGCATCAAAAGAGGATTTAAAACAGTTTTCCGATGGATGGTTTGTGAAAGGCATGCCCGATTTGAATCAACGCAACGAGTTCATGGCGAAATACTTGATTCAAAATACCATTTGGTGGATAGAATATGCCGACTTATATGGACTTCGAGTGGATACTTATCCTTATTCAGATTCTAAATTTTTGACTGAGTGGACTGGCAGATTATTGGAAGAATATCCGAACCTAAATATTGTTGGCGAGGAGTGGAGTCTTAATCCTGCCATCATATCCTATTGGCAAAAAGGAAAAGTAAATAAGAATGGCTATGTTTCCTACCTTCCAAGTTTAATGGATTTTCCCTTACAAAATGCATTGGTTGAAGGATTAACCCAGGAAGATACCTGGGGGACAGGATTAATCAAATTGTATGAGATGTTGGTAAATGATGTTCAATATCCAGATCCAAATAATTTGGTCATTTTTCCTGATAACCATGATATGCCTCGAATTTTTAATCAGCTGAATAAAGACTATGATTTGTATCGAATGGCAATGACTTACTTTCTTACGATGAGAGGAATTCCTCAAATTTATTACGGAACAGAGATTTTGGCAAACAGCGATGCAGGTGGTGATCACGGATTGTTGCGCATGGATTTTCCCGGCGGATGGGAAGGCGATGAAGTGAATGCTTTTACCGGAAAAGGTCTTGGTACACAAGAAAAGGAAGCTCAGTATTTTTTAAAGAAATTATTGAATTGGAGAAAGACCAGCACTGTTATTCATGAAGGTAAATTAATGCACTATGCACCTGAACTCGGAATATACAGCTATTTCCGATATACCGATAAAGGAAAAGTGATGGTGATTTTGAATAAGAATACCGAATCGGTTCACGTAGAAACAGAGCGATATCATGAAATGCTTAGCAATCATACAGCAGCAAAAGACATTATCACAGGCAAAATATTTCAGCTGAATGAGGGCATTGAAGTTCCGGCCCGATCGGCAATGATTTTGGAGATAAAGTAAGAGTAAATTAGAATTAGTTAATGGCCCTGGATAGCTTCCGGGGCTTTTTTTATGCTGGCTTGTCTTGTGGCAACAAGGATGACCCCGCTGGTTTCGAGATCTTAAAGACTAACTTTTATTGCGGTAAAAAGTAATGTATAGGCAAATGACCATACAATTTGAGAGATGAGTAAATACAGATAGCTGATTTTCCGATGTCCGTAATATTTGGTGTTTAAAAAAACACCAATAGGAATGGAAAAGAGTACTGGGGTAAGGATCGCAATACCTGCAAGTCCATACTTGTCTTTAAAATAGACCAAGCGTCTGTTTCGTTTGTTGAATTTTTTTCTGATTTTCTTTTTTGACTTGATCAGACCTGACCCATAAGTATTCAATAGTTTGATTAGACCTTTGGAAACCAAAGCAGAGATCAGGATGCCAAAGAATCCACCAATATTTGTGTATAAGATGGTTTCATAAAACGACATATGAAAAACATAGACAGCAACGGGAAAGGTTGCTGCAAATTTCCAGGTGCTCGAAAGAATAATTAGGAGTACTTTCATCGGAAGATTATAATAGTAAAGTATTTTGGGTACAAAGTATAAGAGTTTAAATGTCAGGATTGAGAGTTGTAACTTTTAAGAATACATGATCTCTCAATTTTAAGCGGTATTTCAATTTATAGTTTAATGGATTTGTATTTGCTTGGATTTTAATGTGTGAATATTTCGCAAGTTATGAAATTAACCACGGGGAAAGTCTTTTTTTCGTAACTTTACAGCGATAAAGAAGGATTTTCGTTGAAAAACTTACTCTTGTAATGGATAAAAAAATAAGTTTTTGGGCACCTCTCGATAATGCGGCAAAAATATTTCCAGCCATACGCACAAAAGAACATTCTACAGTGGCACGAATTACCGCAGTTCTTAAAGAGCGGGTTTCCATTAAACACCTTTTTTCGGCGATTGAACTGGCTGAAAAAAGATTCCCTTATTTTAAAGTGAGTCTGCGAAAAGGATTTTTCTGGTATTACCTGGAGCAGATTGATGATCCCATTAAAGTGACAAGCGATAATGGTCGACTCTGTAAGGCTTTCGACAGGAAGGATTCAAACAAACTTCTTTTTCGCATTTTGGTTCGTAACAACGAAATTACTGTTGAATTTTCTCACATTCTTACCGATGGAGCTGGCTTGCTGCAATTTCTTAAAGCCATACTGATTTACTATTTTAATGAAAAAGGAATGATTTCTGCGGAGCAAATAGATCCGTTTTATACCAGCAAAGCAAGTCCCGAAGAATTCGAAGATGCCTACAACCGATACTTCAAAGAGAAAATACCGCATGTAATCAGTCAGCCAAAAGCTTTTCATTTGCCTTTTGATTTAAATTCCAAACCCCGTTTTGATGTGCTTTTGGCAATGATTTCAACCAAAGATCTGAAGACGAGAGCAAGCGAAAAATCGGTTAGTATCACTGTCTTTCTGGTGGCCATTTACCTCTTGGTGCTTCAGGATATTTTTCATGAATGCAAGGCCAAAGGAAAGAGAGTTCGTCGTAAATTTGCCAGAATTCAGGTTCCGATAGATTTGCGGAACATCTACCCAACCAAAACCATGCGAAACTTTTCACTCTTTGTTTTGCCGGAACTGGATTTCAGGTTAGGGATTTACTCCTTTGATGAAATCGTGAACCTTGTGCATCATAAGATGCAACTGGAGACCGATGAAAAGCTCATCAGTAAAATTATATCGCGTAATGTTGGTGGCGAACGAAATGTTTTTGTGAGAAGTATTCCTATTCTGTTAAAGAGTCTTATTTTGCATGCCAAGTACTATGCCGAAGGCACCAACCAATTCAGTGGAGTGGTAACTAATTTGGGAAATACGCGTGTGCCCGATGCCATAGCCGATCAGATAAACTATTTTGTATTAACACCGCCGCCACCCAATAAAAAAGTGAAGATAAATTGCGGAGTGATTGGATACAAAGACAAACTGGTTATGAGCTTTGGGAACATTACCAATTCAAAGGAGTTTGAACGTCGGTTTTTGCGATTTCTTGTAGAGCAAAATGTGAAGGTTAAAATTTTAAATACATGTCATGAACAGCGAGATGAATTACTGTAATAAATGTGGAGTTGAACTGGATGTCAATATGAATTTTTGTCCCTTGTGCGGTTTATCTACTGGTGAAAACCCTGATGGGGCAGCGCCTTCCAAATCCGCACAAAGCATTGAGAAGGATATGGTTATTGATGACTACGGAAGTCTGACCAAAGTACAAAGACAGAAATTGTTCTGGGAATTGTCTTGTATAATCCTTGTGTCGGTGATTTTGGTTACGCTTATTATTAATCTTCTTTTGGATAAAAGCATAACGTGGTCGAGATACAGCATAGCGGGATGCCTTACATTATTGGCCAATATTAGCATTTTAACTTTTTGGCGACACAAAAAAACGCTCTTAATTTGGGGCAGCTTTATATCAACAGCCGTATTTCTGGTGTTGTTGGATTTATTTAGTACAAATATTGGGTGGGGAATCAATCTTGGTATTCCTATACTAACATCATTTTATGCGTTGTTGTTACTAGTTATTTGGTTAATTCGCATTTCGAAACAACGGGGGTTTAATATTTTGGCGATTGTATTTGTGGCCATTGGTTTGTTCTCGGTTTGTATCGAAGGATTTATTTCGCTCTATTTTGCGAATCATTTTCATTTTAGGTGGAGTATCATCGTTGCCATTTCGATTTTACCTATTTCGGCCCTTTTATTTTTTGTTCATTACCGATTGAAAAAGGGTGTTGATTTAAAAAGATTCTTTCACATTTAAAACCATGCGAACAGTTCGCTCCAAAGATCCCTCATGAGGACAAAATAGAGCAAAAAGCTTCCGATCCAACCATGGGCAATGCCTATGGCCCAAAGGTTTCTCCATTTAAAGTAAGCCAGCAAAAATACGGCTTCCATGGCAAAAGTAAAAATCATTAAAAAGTAACTTGTATAGTGCACGAGACCAAAAAGAACTGAGATCAAAAAAATGAGCACATACTTATTGATGCTGGGTTTTGTCAATGAAATCAGATTATTGGTAATCAGTCCGAGCATTAAATATTGTTGCATAATTCCCCAAATGGGATACAGGCAAATAATTGGCAGAATGTGCCAGGTAAATATCAGGGAATTATTGTAGTAAGCATAAATCAGGGAAACCGAAATACTAAGCACAACAAGGGGAAGCAGAAAGGCCATAGAGCGTTTAAAATTAGCTCTTGTAAAACCCCAGTGTTTCAATACTTCCCTATTGGTAGAATATCTGGAAAGAATATAAACGCCCCAGAAAATGCAGATGCCTGCAATATAAATGGCCCGCATCTGCAACCAGTCCATCAGGATGTATTTTAGGATACCGGTTAGGACTGCGGCAATCAATTCTATACGAGGGTAATTCGTAATTTTTAAGATTTTATTTGTTGACCTGATCAATAATGCCATTTTTAGTAATAAGTGAGAATGGCGAGTGAAAAAAATACGGTCTAATGCCGATGGAATAAATAGGAAGTTATATTGTACATGGTGAAATGTAGCCCGCTAATTTATCCAATCGGTATAATACCTGCATAAACAGTTTTTAATAATCCTCTTTTGGTTTTCGTGGCAGCACCTCTTCAGGGAATGGAAACAGAATGGTCGAATTCTTTTCCGAAGCAATATTGGCAAGGGTTTGATATAGTCTCAATTTAATGGCCGATGGCGATTTGTCAATGAGTAATCCAGCGGCAAGTAAACTTTCTGCAGCCTGTTCTTCTGCTGTTGCCAGAATAATTCGTGCTCTTCTTGATCGTTCGGCTTCGGCCTGATTAGCCATCATTCGTCGCATATTTTCGGGCAGCTGAATGTCTTTAATCTTTACATCGATAATTATAATTCCCCAAACTGCAGTTTCTTGCTCCACAATCTTTTTGATATTTTTCCCCATTTCCTCCCGTTTCGATAAAATAGTGTCCAGTTCCACCTTACCACACACATCGCGTAAAGCGGCCTGTGCCAACTGGGTGATGGCAAAAGTGTACTCTTCCACCTCTAAAACTGCCTTTTCGGGATCGTTGATCTTAAAAAATACCACGCCATCGATGCTGCATGGAACGTTATCTTCCGTCATTACTTCCTGAGAGTCGATATTGATGGTGATCACCCGAATATCAACAATGCTAATGGTTTCAACAATTGGAATGATCCACCTGAAACCCGGTTTTAATATTTTAATGTATTTTCCGAAGCGGAATTTCAAGGCTCTTTTGTATTCGAAAATAATACGGACTCCGGCCAACAAGAAAAAAACAACAGCGACAAATAAAAATAGTAGAGCGTTCATGTTTTTGGTTTTTAGAGGTTGTGTGTGAATTAAAAAATAAAATTGAGAGAGTTATACAAAAGAATAGTGACGGTCCATTTTATTCTCTGCAGAAGGGTGTTCGATTAAATTTACGAAATTATTAAGGGGCAAACAACAAGGACAGGTGCTGTTCAAGTATTATTTATTGCCGATTTATTGTAGAGCTAAGTTTTACCAAAATTTTAATTGATGATACACATAAGAATAAGGACAGAAATTATGGGGGTGAACGAATATCGAATTTACTGAGGAATACCTGATTAAAACAATACAAAAGCGATTAACTTTGTTCTCTGAATTGAGCGAAATTTGATTACGTATAAAGAATAGCAAAATGTATAAGTATTTGTTTGGACCAGTTCCCTCAAGAAGACTGGGAGTCTCTTTAGGTGTTGATTTAGTTCCGAAAAAAGTATGTTCGATAGACTGTGTTTATTGCGAAGTTGGTAAAACCACTAAACTATCGGTTACCCGGGAAGACTATATCTCATCGGATAAAATAAAGACTGAATTAGAGCATTATTTTAAGAACAATCCGCAGCCAGATTACATTACAATTACAGCCTCGGGAGAACCAACCTTAAATTCAAATTTGGGCGAAATAATTCGGTTCGTAAAGCAAACAAAACCTGAGGTTTCTGTTGCTTTAATAACAAATGGAACTCTCTTGCATGATTCGAAGGTAAGAGAGGCCATAAAGGATGTGGATCTTGTACTTCCTTCTCTTGATGCTGGCACCGAAGAGGCTTTTAGAAGAATTAACCGTCCGCACAAAGACTTGGATTTTAAACAATACATTCAAGGATTAATTGATTTCGGAAAGGAATTTACAGGCAAAATTTGGTTGGAAGTATTTATTCTGCCAGGTTACAACGACAGTGAAAAGGAGCTGAGCGAGCTTAAAAAGTTGATTTTAAAAATCAGACATGATTCGGTACAGCTAAACACATTGGATCGCCCGGGAACAATAGCAAATTTAAGAGGTGCAACACAAGATGAACTGCAACAAGTGATCGATTTCTGGAAACTGGATCATGTTGAAATCATCGCGAAAGCGAAACAAGGAAATAATGAGCAAGGCTCTCGGAAGGATACGGAAAATGCTATTTTGGAAACCGTATCGCGCAGACCATGCACTCTTGAGGATTTAACGACCATATTGGGCATGTGTGACTATGAAGTCAGTAAATGTTTGGATGCATTGGTCGAAAAAAACTTAATTGAAACAATAGAACAAGAAAGAGGGGTTTTTTATCAATCGAAAGAGGGAGAATAAAAGGTCCTGTTCAAATATCTAATAAGCTCCCGCAATTATTTGTGGGAGCTTTTTTGTGGATATTGCTATAAAACCAGACTAATATTGGTGTTTTTACTGATTAAATATAGTTTTCCTCTCTTTATTCATGCTAAAAAGAGTATATTTTTGTACTTTCGTAAAATTTTTTATTTGAACAACCATTGCATAACGATTAAACAATTATGGCTAAGATTATTAATGACGTTTCGAGAACCTTTAGTGAGTATTTAATAATTCCTGGACTAACTACGGTCGATTGTACTCCTGATAAAGTAAGTCTGACGACACCTTTGGTTCGGTTTAAAAAAGGAGAATCTTCAAATATCAATTTAAAAACACCTTTTGTTTCGGCTATTATGCAATCTGTTTCCGACGACGGAATGGCAATTGCTTTGGCAAAAGAAGGTGGTGTATCGTTTGTCTTTGGTTCTCAATCCATCGAACAACAGACAGGAATGGTTCAAAGAGTAAAGAAACACAAGGCTGGTTTTGTTGAAAGTCGTGCTAACATTACTCCAGAGCAAACTTTAGAGGATATTTTAAATTTGAAAGAAAAAACGGGTTTCTCAACAATAGGAGTAACTGATGATGGTACTTCAAATGGGAAATTTTTAGGAATTATTACCGGGCGCGATTATCGTACCAGTAAAGATAGTTTGAATAAAAAAGTGAAAGATATTATGAGACCCTTGGATGAACTTGCTGTTGGTAAGCTTGGGATTTCTTTAACGGAAGCAAATGATATCATTTGGGAGCATAAATTAAATACACTTCCAATTGTCGATAAGAATCAAAATTTGAAATATTTTGTATTCAGAAAAGATTACGATAATCACAAAGAGAATCACAATGAATTGTTAGATGATCATAAAAGACTAATTGTAGGCGCAGGGATCAATACCCGTGACTTTAAAGAACGCGTGCCTGCCTTGGTTGAAGCTGGTGTTGATGTGTTGTGTATCGATTCATCGGATGGGTTTTCTGAGTGGCAGCAAATTACAATTCAGTGGGTAAAAGAACATTACAAGGGTAAAGTAGCAATTGGTGCTGGTAATGTTGTTGATAAAGAAGGTTTCTTTTATTTAGCTGAAGCTGGAGCCGATTTTATTAAAGTTGGAGTAGGCGGAGGATCTATTTGTATCACTAGAGAGCAAAAAGGAATTGGTAGAGGTCAGGCTACTGCTATAATCGAAGTCGCACAAGCTCGCAATGAGTATTTCGAAAAAACAGGAGATTACATTCCAATTTGTTCAGATGGTGGTATCGTACAGGATTATCACATGACTCTTGCATTATCGATGGGAGCCGATTTTTTGATGATGGGAAGGTATTTTGCCCGTTTTGATGAGAGTCCAACAAGAAAAGTTTTGATTGGAAGCAGTTACGTAAAAGAATATTGGGGCGAAGGTTCGAACAGAGCAAGAAACTGGCAACGTTATGATATGGGTGGTAACAACAGCCTTAAGTTTGAAGAAGGTGTAGATAGTTACGTTCCTTATGCAGGTAGTTTAAAAGACAACTTAGAGATTACCACAGGTAAAATTAAGTCTACCATGTGCAGTTGTGGTGTAACTACTATTGCTGAATTACAAGCTGAAGCAAAAATTACTTTGGTTTCATCTACAAGTATTATTGAAGGTGGTGCTCATGATGTAATTGTTAAAGACTCAAAGAACTAAACAATTTAAATTCAAATATATTTCAAGACCAAGCTTCAGGCTTGGTCTTTTTTCATTTTATCTTTTATTAGGAACTAATCCGAGAAGTAAAAATCAGTATTCTAAGATCATTTAATAGAAATTAATAGATTTGTAGCTTTTTAAATAAGGTTTTAACAATTTAGGAACTGATTCATTCTTTCAGTTGCTATTTGTAATAAGTATACCATCAAAAAAGAAATAAATAATGCAAACAAGCAAACTCAATACTCAAGATATATTGCCTCTTACCTGCTCACGAACTGGAAATTGCTGCTTTGGAAAACTTGTACTGCTTAATCCATGGGAGTTGGTTAGTCTTGCCAGAGAGAAAAAAATTACCACAAGGGAGTTTCGTGATCTTTATTGTGAGTACGGAGGAATTCGCTTGCGTTTTAACGGAAAAATAGGATGGAAAGAGCAGCAAGCTTGCTCTCAATATATTGATAATTTTGGATGCAGCGTGCACTTGGGGCGACCCTTGGCTTGTCGTTTATATCCGCTAGGTCGTCAGTTACAAAGTGAAAAGGTTCACTATATGTATCAAGGAGATGAATTTCCTTGTTTGGAAGCATGCCCTGAAGTTTTAGAATTACCTCATTTGGGTGTTGGTGACTATCTAAAAGGGCAGATGACAGATCAATTCGAAAAGGCTCAAGATGGATATTTAGAGTTAATGCAAAATATTGCTGATATGGCATTTGAGCTTCTGCTTGATACTGGCTTGGCTGAATCGGGAGATAAGGAAACATTGCCAGTATGGCGAAAAATGAGCAATGAACTTCCCGAAGTATTGGTAGATAGGATAGGGCATGAGTGGATCGATTGTTTGATGATTCCAGAGATTTCTGATGATGATTCGATCGCATTTGTTGAAAAGCATAATGAATTGCTTCAATTAAAAATACAAGAAGAATTTGGAAGCTCACAAACAACGCAAGAATTTCATGAAGCTTCTGTTTTAGTAATGGGATTGGCCTTACATCTTGCTCGAGGTTTGGGTGCAAATCCTAAAGACCTTGCTGAACTTTGGATCGCTACGGCAAAGAGTTATGGAGCTCAGGAATAGTATTTTACTACTTTGAAACAAAATAAAGACCATCGGTCTTAGAAGTTGGGCACATTAAAATGATATAAAAGCACGGAAGGATAAATTTTAAACAGCTTCTAAGTAGTAAGCTGAATAGTTTCAGGAATTACAAGTTACTCCTGCAGATTTGTAATCTCTGATTCTCTTATTAATGGAATTCTATTTCGTAGAGGCGATCCAATATAACGATCTTCAATTTATTATGCCGCATAATTGCTATATCCTCGCAGAAGACCTCAGCGTTTCCTCCAAGAATTTGGTTCAATAAAGACAAACCCATCTAGTAAACTCCCAAGCTCCCGATTTTAAACCTGAGGGGCTTATTGTAAGTGAGGCTCTTAGTGAATGCAACAATTGATACACTCAAGGCAAGTGAGAGTGCCAAAGATTCATAAATTTTATATCCTGATTTAAATATACTAAACACGAATCAGTAATTAAATGCTTAATTTAGGATTGTGGAGTTTTGGTCTGCATACCCTGTAAAGAAGTTGTTATCACCTGTCAAAAAATCCTTAATCAAATAGTTTATGGATAAGTTGAATAGAATAAAAAGTAGTATTGATTCCATCGTTTCATTAACAGATGAGGAATTCTTGATATTCTCTGATTATCTGAAAGTGAAAACAATTAATAAAAGTGAACTCTTTTTACAAGAAGGACAAGTGTGTGATTTTATTGGGTTTGTAAATTTTGGGGTTTTGATTTATTTCAAAACCATAGAAAATGGCAATGAAGTAACAACTGATTTTGCTTTTGATGGCGATTGGGTAACCATCAACGAAAGCCGTTTGAGTAATTTGCCATCATTAATCAATATCAAGGCCATCGAAAACTCTGAATTGTTAATGATTAAACAGCAGGATTTATCCAATCTATATACTAAAATCCCAAAATTGGAACGCTTGGGTCGAATATTAATGGAACAATCATTTGTGAAGATTGCCCGGCAGAGTATCGATTTGCAAGTGCTTTCGGCAAAGGAGCGCTACGAAAGCTTATTGGGCAATCATCCTGAAATCTTTCAAAAAGTGCCACTTTACCATATTGCCAATTATCTGGGAGTTGCTCCAAAGTCCTTAAGTCGAATTCGCAAAGAGTTTTTTCAGTAAATCAATTTGGTAACAAATGCGGAGGAATCTTAGCTTCTCATATGCCGATATTTGCATCGTAAACTTTAATACTTTATGATATGAAAAAGCAATTCTTTCTTTTTGTGGCAATGATCGTTTTTGCCTCAGTAGTTTCAGCTCAATCCGATGCAGTTGAAACAAGTTCTTTCCCAACAATTCTCAAATCTCAACCAGACAGCATAAGAACCCAACAAACGGTAGGTGTTGCCATCGATTTGCTTCCTCCAATTATGAGCGCCTCAACGGGTAATCTGGGTTACTCAGCGCAATTGTGGTATGGATATAAGAAATTTCGGGTTCGTGCTGTGTTTGCAGGGTTTCAGATGCCGGATAAATTGATGGGGGATGATGATTTTAAAGACTTAAAAATAACAGCCACCGCTTTGATTTTTGATTGTTTTAAAAATAACAACTTCGAGGGATGGTGGTTAGGAGCAGGGGTTGAGATGTGGGACAACACGATAAGCTCGAAAATTGATCACAAGACTTATGACTTTACAGATTATGTGGCCACGGCCGGAAGTGGTTATATTCTTAAGGTGTATAAAAACTTTTATATTGAACCTTGGGCTGCAGTGCACTACGTGTTAAACAACGAAAAGGTAGCTGTTGGTGCTTCCGAATACAAAAGCAAAAAGTTTCAAGGAGAGCTATCCCTGAAAATAGGTTGGCATTTTTAAATT
The DNA here is from genome assembly GCF_002356295.1 of Labilibaculum antarcticum. Classification (NCBI taxonomy): domain Bacteria; kingdom Pseudomonadati; phylum Bacteroidota; class Bacteroidia; order Marinilabiliales; family Marinifilaceae; genus Labilibaculum; species Labilibaculum antarcticum. The sequence continues at coordinate 3,936,285 of NZ_AP018042.1, forward strand.
GTGAGCATTGATGGAAACCAATTTCAGGCTTTGTGAGTACGGACAGGTTTGGCTGATTTTAGTATTTACGACTTGCATCCCTTATGTAAGTCTCTTGTATCTCAGTTTTTTTATTTGTTTTTTTTAAAAGAGGTTTATTTACAGAAAGATTCTAATTGAATACATAGTTGTACATATTTACTATCTTTAGAAAGGGTATTTCTAAAGATATTTTTGTGTGAGAAGAATATAAATAGTGGCAACTTTAAAAAATCGTAATGAATAAAGAATTTGATGATATTCAACTGGAAATTAGAAAATTCGTAGCTCCGGAATACATTTTCGGAATCGATTCAAGAGTTTACGTGGGTTTATATTGTCAAAAGCTTGGCGGACGGAAAGTTTTGTTAGTTACCGATAGCGTAATTTTAAAAACACAATGGTTATTGGAGGCAGAAGATAAGTTGAAGAAAGCTGACATTGATTATGTGATTTTCTCCAATGTTTCTCCTAATCCCAGAGATTACGAAGTAATGGAAGGCGCACAAGTGTATCTTCAGAACAAGTGTAATATGATTCTGGCAATTGGTGGCGGGAGTGTTATCGATTGTGCGAAAGGAATTGGGATCATTGCTAACAACAATGGTCATATCAGAGATTTTGAAGGAGTAGACAAAATATACAAACCCATGCCTCCCTTAGTGTGTATTCCTACCACAGGAGGAACCTCAGCCGATGTCTCGCAATTCGCAATCATCAATAATTACGAAGAGAAATATAAGATGGCCATTATTAGTAAGGCAACTGTACCTGATGTGGCTCTTATTGATCCCTATGTATTGACAAGTATGGACAAGTATTTAAGCGCATGTACCGGAATGGATGCCCTTTCTCATGCCTTCGAGGCGTTTGTATCTAATGCAAGTTCAGCATTTACCGATTTATATGCACTAGAGGCAATCCGACTGCTCGATAAAAATTTACTGCATTCAATACAAGAACCAAACAATTTGCAGGCAAGAGGAAAAGTAATGTTGGCAAGTCTTTATGCAGGATTGGCATTTTCAAATGCCAGTTTGGGATGCATACATTCTATGGCTCATAGTTTGGGTGGGTATTTAGATTTACCACATGGTGAGTGCAATGCCATATTATTACCTCATGTGGTAAATTATAATTTTGATGTTGCCAAAGATAGATATAAAAAGATAGCCGAAACTCTTCAGTTGCCATCGGTTGGGATTAATAATCAGGAAAATAAAAAATCGCTGATGAACTACCTTTTTCAAATGAATAAAACATTAGGTGTTGATAAAACCCTTCAGGAAAAGGGGGTAAGTTTAGATATAATTTCAGTTTTGGCGAACAAAGCAATTAATGATCCGTGTAATGCAACCAATCCACGACCTCCGGTAAAAAAAGATTTGGAAGTGGTTTATAAAGATGCTTTATAATATGGAAGATAAATGGATTAATGATCGAAATAAAATAATAGGTCTTGGTGAGAATTCACATAGGAAAAGTTATTATCCAGAGTTACAAAATAAAATTGAAGAGCTGGAAGCTTCACGGCAGAATCTGGATACCATTATTAACAGCACCAGCGATGGAATCATCATTCATGATATTTCGGGTAAGATTTTATTTTTAAACAAGCCTGCTGAATTATTGTTGAATGCTGAATTGGGTGATAACCTAACGGTAATGGATATATCTGCTGCCCAAAAATATATAAATAGTCTGCCTGATATTTGGAACAAAGTAAGAAATAACAAGCCGCAAACCATAGAATGGATTGTTTTACAAAATAAAACTAAAAAAGAAATACCTGTTCAAGTTTCTATCAATAATACTTTCTGGAATGGCTTACATGTTTTTGTAGCTGTTATTCGCGATTTTACGGTGCGCAAAGAGTACGAAGAAATGTTGCTGGAAGCTAAAAAAAAGGCAGAAGAAAGTGATCACTTAAAAACAGCTTTTTTACAAAATATGTCTCATGAAATTCGAACCCCAATGAATTCCATTGTTGGGTTTTCAGAATTACTTGGCGATTCGGATTTATTACCTGAAAAACGTAAAAAATTTACATCCATAATTGTAAATAGTGCAAATCAGCTTCTCTCGATCGTAAACGACATACTTACCATTTATACCTTACAAACAAATCAGGATCAGGCTCATATAGAATCAATAAATATCAATCAGGTTTTATCAGATTTATTGATTATTTACGAAAAACAGGCGTTTTCCCGCCATTTATCAATTCAGCTTCATCAAGCACTATCCGATCAGGAATCAGCCATATATACTGATAAAACTAAATTGATTCAAATAGTTACGAATTTACTGAACAATGCTTTTAAGTTTGTGCATGAAGGAGGTATTGAGTTTGGATATCGGCTAATAAACAAGGATCTGGTTTTTTATGTAACTGATAGTGGTATTGGTATACCGAAAGAGATGCACTCCTTAATATTCGACCGGTTTATGCAAGCAAGTGATTTTGTGAAGTTCAATTATGGTGGGAATGGATTAGGCTTAGCTATTGCAAAAGAATTCGTTGAATTGTTAGGAGGTAAAATTTGGGTAGAATCTGATGTAAACAAAGGCTCAACATTCTATTTTACCATTAAGTACCTCCCTGTAAAGTAAGTGTTCGTAAAAAACTGCCAATAAATACCAACGAATTGATATAGAAAAGTACTCTGAATTTATATCCTAATAAAATGGATTGTGATTGATTAAGGGAGAAATCGTGTTTTAAAATCGAGATCCAATAATTCCGTAAGCTCTACAACTAAAATACATTGTTTAAACCCTCAGCTCGGTTTTTTTTGTTTCAGTACCACTCTTGGTTAGTATCGGAATGACAATAACTAAAAAGAAATTTAATACCCACAGTGAAAAGAACCAGACTAAACCAAACGAATGAAACAGGCTTTTTACAAGCCTGGGAATTGTATGAGGATGCTTTCCCAAAAGAGGAACGCAGGGAGCTTGATTTGCAGCAAAAAATCATACAGAATGTAAATTATCATTTCGATATTGTAAGCGATAATGGAGTTTTTGTGGGTTTTATATTATGGTGGCAATTTGCTGGACTGAGGTATATTGAACATTTGGCCACACTGATTGAATATAGGGGCAAAGGATATGGTAAATGCATTGTTGAGCAGTTTCTTTCGCAAGCTAGTGAAGCTATAATACTAGAGGTGGAACTGCCCAATTGTGATACCAGCAAGCGGCGAATTGCTTTTTACGAACGCTTGGGATTTACCCTAAATAGGGACGACTACCGACAACTTCCCATGCGAAAAAATGGAGTTCCCATACAAATGCTTTTAATGACTTATCCTAATGGGTTAACAGAAACTAGTCTGACTCTTTTCAAAGAAAGCTTTCGGGAAATGTGCTATGTTCCATATTTTGAATAGCTAAAGCATACGAAAGCTATTGATATAGAAAATCTCCTTTAGTAGAAGTTAGTTGTGCATTAATTAAAAAGGATTGTATAAAACGAAAAGAAGAAATGAGATGAAGAAAAAAATATTTATTTTCCTATTTGACGGATTTTCCGATTGGGAAATATCTTTCCTCACACCAGAGCTGAATAAGAGTGAAAAATTTGATTTAGTATTTTTCTCAAAAAATGGAGGTGTAGTCTCATCAATGGGAGGATTACAAATTAATACAGTTAACTCACTTTCAGAATTAATTATTGACGATTTAGATCTGCTGATTCTGCCAGGTGGAACAGCATGGGAAAAAGGAGAGAATGAAGAGATAAGCCAATTTACCAAAGATATTTTCGAAATAGGAAAACCAATTGCTGCAATTTGCGCTGCAACTGCTTATCTGGGACAATTAGGATTGTTGGATGATGTGAAGCACACCAGTAATGATTTAAATTATTTAAAAGGAGTGGCTCCGAAATATAATGGGGAGAAGAATTATTTAAGCTCGCTGGCAGTAACTGACCAGAATATGATTACAGCTAATGGAATTGCTCCAATTGAATTTGCAAAAGAAATTTTTAAGAAAATGGAATTGTATAATGACATTGACCTTGAGAAATGGTTTCAATTGTTTAAAAATGGGATTTGGAGTGAATAATAGATTGTACAGTTGTTAATCCATAGGTTTAAGCTGTTTTTAACTCTTGTGTAACTTGACTGACATGAAGCCCGCAACCGGCTACTCTTAGAACAAAAGAGCTTGCTTTTCTTACCAAATATGGATTTTCATTGCAATGGGGGAAACTTATTTAAACTCAAACAGCAATAAAGTGTTACGTTTTATTGCTGTTTGATTTAAATCTAAAGGGAAAATTATACTTTCTTCTTCTTTAGATCGTCAGGATCGGTGTTTGTATGTTCTACCTGATAAGACGGAATGTGCTTAACATGTTTACCTGATTTGACTTTTTTTGGCTGTTTGTTTCCAGATGCTCCCATTTTAGATCTCCTTTTTAATTAAACAAAATAAATTAATTTTGAGTCGTGTTCGGTTATAAATCATAGCTGGACTGCTCGATTTACTACGTCACAAAAAGTGAGCCATACTGCTAAATGTGGCATAAAGTCAGATAATGATGCCAAAATAACAATACAATGTCACTATTCTTTGAGACGTGATATTTTTCAACATGTATTTATCAAAACAAAATTAGTATTTGTTGTGGTACAAGAAAAAGTTATCCTGGGTGTTACATAGTTTAAACAATAGTAGAATATTAAAAAACAGTTGGCTAAAGCCAAACTGCAATAGATGAAATTGCAAAGTATTTGTTGATGAAAGCTGAACATCTATCGCTTTACTTGTAAGCAACTGATTACAAGAAATTTTAAAATTGGCTTTAGCCACATAAATATATTCGATGAGTCGAGAAGAGTTTTAGCAAGTTCTTCTTATTCTAAATTCATTTATTAATCCTGTATTTTTTAACTGCTGTCTTACTTGGTAAGCACTGACTGCGGTATTCCTATTTGATACTCTCAAGGTGGTTTTTTTATTTTACATCTGCTAATTGCTAAATACTGAAAGCGTCGGAGACCTGTAAGAGTTTTAGCAATTTTGGTTTATTTAGAACTATTCTCAGAATCTAAAATCAGTTTTCTAAATAATGTTTTGTTAATTTTAAAAAACGAAAGGATAAAATACTTTTACGTTACACAAACAAATGTCACACTTTATAGATTTAGACGGAATTTTAGAAAAACTAGTGTTATTGCAGCACTTTAGCTATGGAAGTGAGCGGTATTGTAGTGATAGATTAATAGGCAGTATTGAAGATCAAGGAGGATATGAAGAAGATAATTATTGGGGGTGGACGAAAAGTCTTGTTAGTAATTATATTTTGGAATGTTCTATCAAATTGAGAGTAATTCAAGATACTTTTAATGTCAATTATAGTATAATACAAGACTCCAATACTGGCAAGGATATCAACCTGAATTTATTTGATCAGAAAGCATGCAATAAATTGATCATTGGTGAAATTATAAAAGGTAATTTCAAACTTAACTTAAGAGAATCTTGTAATAAAATTATTCATGCTGTAAATGTCAAACCTTTATGGGCAAAGAGTTCAAATAATGGAATAGAATATCAATACTGGAATGGGAAAATCCAATTGACGGGAGCTCATGGTAAATCTAAATGGCTAATGATATTAGATGTAGCTCAATGGGCGCGAGCGTATGAAAATTTTATTGAACTACTTGAAGGGACTGATCACTATCTTGGACAAGATTTTACCGGTCTAGAAAAAAACAGTTAATTACTGGCTACAACAACTAAGCGTTCAACAAAAGTTAAAATTAATGGGCGGTGACGCTCAACTTGATAATGAAACAAAAACAATAAACGCAAGCGGTTTTGATAAGGCGGTAGTTGTAGGTCACCCACAAATTTTAGCAAAACCGTTGTAAATAATAAAAAAAAGTTCCAGTATCTGTTTAAAAAAGTTGATGCAACTTGAAAATTTGGACAATTGGAATTTTAACTATTATAAAAAAATGAAAATATCTAGAATAGAAATTAATGGTTATAAAATACTAAAACAAAACTTAGTTGAAATGAACGATTTTCAACTATTTCCTCAAGGGAGTCAGATTTTAGGACTAATTGGTTCAAATGGCAGTGGAAAAACTACTTTTTGCTCAATGATTGCAAGGGTTTTCCAATCTATTTCAACTAGATCGAAGCTAGAATTTGATATATCAATTGAATTTGAATATAAATCAAGTAAGCGAGTATTAAAATGTGTAGATAATTACGTTTGGCTGGCTGTCGATGGTGAAACTATCTATGATTTCAAGTTAGGCTCACGACTTAAGTATGAAGATAAGATAATACATAATGAAAGAGTTATTTCTTTTTGGAATGGGAAATTTATCCTTTCAACGTTTGAAACATGTGGTGAATACCCAAATGAAAAACCTTCAAATTATCTTGGAGACGATCCAATTTTAAAGTATGATGTGGCTTCAATTTATGGTAAAAATATTTTTGGATATCCATCTATAACGGAAGGAATTATTAGATTTTTGAAGAGTGATGAAAAACAGTCAATTGCAGGTTCGTTCCTTGAGAGGATGGGATTTCGTTTGTCTGGTGAAGTGGATATTAAAATCGTACGTTCAATTACTGATGGGTATTGGGATAGCTCGCTGGAATCTGCAGAATCTATATTATATAAAAAAATTAAAAATGATAATAGATTAGAATTTACCTCTGAACCTCAGATATTAGATACTCCTACAACATTAGAGATTTGTAAAGACTACTCTGGATATATTGGGAAACAAATATTCTTGAATGGGTTTCGATTAATTAAAGAAGATGTTGATTTAGGATTTGATGACCTAAGTTCTGGTGAGAAATTTCTAATTATTCGATATATTTCCATATTGTCGGGTATAGAAAATGATTCAATTATTGTAGTTGAAGAGCCTGAAAATCATTTAAATCCCAAATGGCGAGAATTGGTAATCCCTGCCTTACATAAAGTAGCAACTGCTTACAATTCAATCTTAATATTTACAACGCATGACTACAGAATAATTAGATATTTACATAACGATTGTGTCTTAAATGTTACAAATGGAGTAATTAATAAAATTGACACTCAAATTCTTCTTTGTGATGAATATGATTTTGAAGCAATTGGCGAAAAAACAATCTCTTTTATTTATAGTGATTTAATTGAGGTTTACCATAAATTAAACCGATTTGAAAAAGCGCAATTGATAAACTCAATGTGTAATGTTGAAGAAAAAATGAAATTGAGAAAAACGTATTTAACAGACGATGAGACTCATTAGGAATTCAAAAGCATTTGATAAAGTCGCAATTATTCGCATATATATATTTGAGAATATTCTGTCCCTGATTGCTAACGGAAACTCTTTAGACTTTTCGTCTAATATGTATATGGAACGGATTTTAGCTTTACGGGTTAAAAAAGAATTTTTAATCCAACTAGTTTCACTTATTTCAAAAAAAGATGCGAGAAGAGGGCTACGTGTATCAGCGGTACAAAATGGTCGGATACATCAAAATATATTTTCAGTCAATAAATTTCAGGTATCGGTCAGCGTTACTAATTTAGCCGAATTTATTTATGATAATATTTTGTTTTATCCAACATATTGGAAGGAAATAGATGAATCAGGGTTTAGTAAAATGAAACTAAAAGAACAATTGTTTAAAAACCAAGGTAATTGTATATGTCCATATTGTGACTCTGATGAAGATCTAACTTTATTAAACTTTGAAATAGATCATTTATTACCGAAATCCGAGTTCCCAATGCTTTACCTTAATGAAAAGAATTTATTCCCTTGCTGTCAAGCATGCAACAATCAGCATTATGGAAAAGGCAATCGTTTTCTAAACCAATATTATAATTTATATAAAACAGAAATTGGTTTGAAAGTTCACTTTGATTTGAAAAAGGAACTTAAAATTAGTGGACTTGATAATGTTTCAAATGATTTCATCAAACTTATTCAGCTTGAAACTCGACATAATAAGGAACTATTTGCGAATAAAGTACAAAAATTGGCGAAGAAAATTAGGAAAGATTTAAAAATAAATATCAAGAATCGAACTTATTTAGATTATGAGGCTCCTCACTACTATTTAATAAAAGAACTATATGAAAAATATTCTATAGAAATACTAGAGTATGGTAGGATAGATAATCCTATATAGACCACTCATTTTTACAGAATACAACAAGACCTAAGTACAATTCCTTCGGCACCTGTTAGCGCGAGCTTGTAGCTCGTGCTCTGCAAAGTAGAAAAAACAATAAAAAATTAAGTGTAAAAATAAGCTTATGGCATCCGATTATCATAACTGCAATTGCTATTTATGGTATCGGAACAGAAGAAAAAGAACTATTGATCTAATTTGCGGAACTTTTAGTAAAGAGAATGCTAGGAAATGAAGTTCCTAAAATGGATTTATTTTAAAAATATTGTAACGCTGTGGATTAATCTGCAGCTTTTTTTTGTTTTCTTCTTACAATATTTTACTAGTGAGTAGAACTGTCTCAGTAGCCTCAATTCCATTTGTAAAATTTTGAAGGGCACCCACAACATCCATTGCCCCGTGCTTTAGCTCGGGGTTTTGTGATTGTTTAAATTTGGTAGGGTACACCCAGCAAATATGGGCTATTAGGGGAATGTTGCAGCAGATATTTCCAATAGTCCAAGCTCTCAGCCTGGCCTTTTTTATTGTCCAGGCAAAAAGTTGTCTTATTCGGCATCAGTATGAGCCCACCAAACCAAAAGATGGCTTTTCTGAGAGTAGAATGAGTCCACCAAACCAAAAGATTGCTTTTCTGAGAGTAGAATGAGCTCACCAAGCAAAAAGATTGCTTTTTCTGAGAGTAGAATGAGCTCACCAAGCAAAAAGATTGCTTTTCTGAGAGTAGAATGAGCCCACCAAACCAAAAGATGGCTTATTATGCGTGGGGCAGTGAAAGACCAGAAGGCTTATTTTATTGTTTGCAGGTCTCCGAGAATTTTAAATTCCTACTTTTGCATTCATAATTTACGATTTCTATGAGATATTTTTTGATGTTGTTGGCTCTTGCTGTTGGTTGTTTGTTGCCTATTCAGGCAAGCATTAATGCCAAATTGGGTGCATTTTTAAAAGCGCCGCTAATGGCAGCTTTGGTCAATTTTATGGTGGGTAGTTTTATACTCTTGTTGGTCATTTTAGGAACCCGTACGCCAAATAACTTATTGCTGGCGGTAAAAGAGGCTCCAATATATGCATGGATAGGCGGTCTCATGGGTTGTATTTACGTTAGTTCCATAATTTTTCTTATACCTCGATTGGGAGCAGCCTTAAGCTTCGGTTTAATTGTGTGTGGTCAGTTGGTGTTCTCCTTGATACTGGATCATTTTGGAATGTTCGGAGTACCTGTTCAACCCATTAACTGGGGACGAATTGCCGGGGTTCTTCTAATTTTAGTCGGCGTATTGGTAATTCAGAAGTTTTAATCAATTAAGGATTTAACCACAAAGCCTTTCCACGAAGGAACACTAAGGATAATCGGAATCTTAAAATGTCTGTTTGAAACCTGACTGCGTTGAGTAAAAAAATGGCACTCCCTTTTAACGGATGCACCATCTCTATATTTAAAAAGTAAGCTCAATTTGATTATTCCTACTCCGGACTTGATCCTTTATCCTTGTTCCTTTCTCCTTTCTCCTTTTCCCTTGATCCTTACACCTTGTTCCTTGAAACTTGATCCTTGTTCCTTCCTCAGCACCAAATCCGAAGCCTGAAGAATCTTCAATTTTAAATTCTCAGGATAATCAGGACGTTCAGCCAAAAACTGACGGGTAATATCTCCAGCCTCTTTCGATTGAAGACCACTGTAACTAGTGCTCAGCCAATTGTATGGGAAGAATATATCGCCTGTAATCTGAATCTCTTGCAGTAATTCCAAAGCCTGTGGCAAGTAGGTCAATGCTTCCTTTTCCCGTAAGGGATGATTTAAATACCCCAAGCCATCTAAAACCCAACGTTCAATTTCTCTGTTTTCAGCTTTGTGCAGATTGGCAAAGAACTCTGCACGAATTTGCCGATCGGCAGAAAGGGCAGGAGCCACAAACTGCATGCGTTTTTTGCGATTAGGATTCTCAATTCGCTCCGTTTGTACAGCAACAAGCTCGTCTGATTTTTCGGGCATTTTTATAGCCAAATTGCAAGCTAAGGCAGTTGCTTTGGTTTCCGAAAGACTAAATCCGCCAATGGCAATTTCCTCTTTCCAAACTGCAAAGAGTTGTTCCAAACGCGATTTGCTTTCTGCAATACTGCTTAAAGTAGAGTACAAGCTCGATTTCTTGCTCATGTCCTTTTCCGCGTTCAATTGAATCCAAAGGCTGTCTTCCAAATGTTTCCCAATTTGTAATCTCTCTTCGGCACTTAAATGCAGCCAATAGACCGATTGCATATAAGATAACATGCGTTCCAAAATCAAGGTGCTTTTCTCCTTTGGTAGTTGCTTTTCGACGGCAAGCACAAATTCTTTTCCGTTTACTTCTCCCTCACAAAGATTCTCATAAAGGTTGATCCAGGCAACTCCACGCACCAAATCATCTTTAATTTTGTGCATGTTTTCAAGAAGGAATAGCTTGGTTTTAGCATCTAATTTAAAAAATCCATAGGCATTTCCTTTTCCATTTGGGATAATATAATCAGGTGTTCTTTTGCCTTTAGCTTTCGAAATCACAAGCTGTGGCTGATCAAATTTTACGGATAAAACTTCACTTGTTTTTTCATAGCCTAAAAGGATGTTCAAATCCTGATTCCAGTCACCAGGATTGCCTTTGGCATCAGTTTGTATGATTGTAAAGTCAGTAATCTGATCGTTTTCAGTCGTTATATCCGTTGATAGGGTCGGTCTTCCAGCCTTGTTTACCCAAACCTTACTCCACTGCTTTAAATTGCTTGTAGTGCTTGCGTCGAGTATGGCAATAAGGTCTTCCCATGTAGCATTGTCGTAGGAATAGTTTTTCAGATAAGTTTGTAAGCCTTTTTGCAATGCTTCCTCACCCGTAATCCGTTCCAGCATATCCATTACAATGGGCGATTTGTGGTAAATGATGCTTCCATAGACCGATCCGGCATCCTTAAGGTTTGGCAATACCTGATTAATTGGATTGGCTCCGCTTGTGCGATCTACGCTGTACGAACTAGGGAAATGTGCCATCTGAAATTTTAACTTGTGGTTCATATCCGGAAAGCTTGGATTCGTAATTTTATCGGCAAGGAAATTGGCAAAAACCTCTTTTAGCCAAACCTGATCGAACCATTTCATAGTCACTAAATCGCCAAACCACATGTGAGCAGTTTCGTGTGCAATTAAATTTGCCCGGTACAAGGTGCTTTTGTTGGTCGCATTTTTATCCAAAAACAATTTTGAAGCATTGTACAAGGTCGCTCCTGTGTGCTCCATTCCGCCATATTGAAAGGATGGAATCACAACAATATCGTACTTGGCAAAAGGGTAAGGGATATCGGTATATTCTTCCAGCCAATCCAGCGATTGAAATAGCAATCTAAATATTTCATCGGTATTGTCAGCCAGCTTTTTGAGATCAGTTTCACGGTGATACATGGTATGTTTCCGCCCCTTGTGTTCCCTAGTTATAGCTTCAAACTTTCCGGCTACGAAAGAAAATAAGTAGGTGGGAAGAGCTTTGGTCGTAAGAAAGCTGTAATGGCTTTGTTCACCTTCCTCTTTTTTAGAATCGAGCTTGCCATTGGCAATGGCCTTCCAATTTTTAGGCACCGTTAAATTCAACTGAAAGGCTGCTTTTAAATCTGGTTGGTCAAAGCATGGGAAAGCGGTTCTGGCTCTGTCCGGTACAAATAAAGTGTCTAAGAATTCATCGTTACGATTCAAGGAGCTGTTCCCGGCAGTAAATTCAATATCAATCTCGTTTTTTCCTTCTGCCAATTCCCCTTTCGGGATAATCAAATGTTCCAATTCAAATAGGTAGTTGGAGCTTTTCCCGTTACAAACTACTTTACGGATTAAGTCGGCATTTTCACGAAAATCAATTTGAAGATCCTGATTGGTTGACAGTAAATCGAAACTGATTTTATTTGTTCCTGAAATTGCTTCTTTACGAGCTTCGGGAATGTCAAAATTCAGCTGATATTTCAAATTGGAGATATTGGCTTTTCGGTATTCAGCCATTGTTTTGGCAACTCCTGCTTCAATGCTTATCTGTTTTGTGCTTGTGTGGCACAATGAAACAAGCAATGCAATAAGAACCAGAAATGTTTGTGCGGTTTTCACGGTTTTGGGTTTAAGTTAGATATGCTGGTTAAAGATAAAGGTTTAATGGACAAAGAGGAAGGATGCCAAATAAAAAGCCCGCCTAAACAGATTCGTTTGGGCGGGCCGATATATAGTAGTACTATTTTAATCTATTTCTCTCTGAAATTACTGCTCTCGAAAATTTTATTGGCATTGTCGGCTATAAAACTTGAGAATAGCTGTCCGTTTTCATCCGGATAACGAATGGCAAATTCATAGAAGCATGCAGGTATTTCGTATACACCTTCTTCAAATTCTACTTTAATAATATCGGAAAGGGTAGAGGACTGCTGCAATAGTTTTTCAGGCGTGCCTTTAATCTCACCACCCGAAGTGTTCATTTCAAAACCATTGTCTTTAATAAACTGATTCACTTTCTCGATGCTGTTGTATTTCTGGAGTGCGTTGATGCTAAGCGTGAAATGATTCACTCTAAATCCGTGAACGTAAAGCCATGCTGCATATTCCGATTCTTTGCGAAGCAATTGATAGTCGACATAAGATGGTTTTCCCCATACACTTCCTTTATGAATTACTTCAGGATCGGCATAATAGGCATTGCCCACCGAATTGAGTCTCCTTTTTACAGTTTTCTGAAATTCTTCGGAGAATTCAGATAAGATCAGTTCCGAAATAAAAACTTTGGGTGCATTTTCTTCGCTTGGGTGTTCCAAATGAACTGCTTTTAAATGCTTATCTTCGAATACATATTCTCCTTTAAATTCGTAGCCTGCTTTTATAAATCTCTTCGCCAGAACCTTAATATTCATTCTTGGATCATCGAAAGTTCGAAATGCTACATGATCATTAACGACTTGTTCGTTTTCTTTAATGAATAAATCAAGTATAGCTTGGGCGGAAGGGTTCTGCTTGGCGTATTCCTTCCATAGCCTATGAAATATTTCTTGTTGCATAATCTATGTTTTTTAATTATTTGGTAAGCTATGCATTTTATTGACTGGATTTATGTCTGTGTCCAGATTTCTTTTTAACATTCGCTCATTTTTTTGATAGGTTTGGTCAATATCATCATTCAATCCAAGCGAAATTCTTACCAAACCAACTGTTAAATTCATTTGTATCCGCTCATCTTCCGGAATCTCCGAAGAAGTGTTTCCGCCCGGCGAACAGAAGAGCGTTTTGTAAGCCCCCAGACTAACTGCTAAATACCCAAGCTTGCCTTTTTGTATGGCTTTCATAAATTGGTTTGCGGTATCTTATTTCTTTTAAATCAATTGCAAAGAGTCCACCCGAGCCATAGTTTTTGTGAGCCATTGCATTTATTAACTGATATTGTAGAGGAGTTTCGAGTCCCGGATATGGAATTGCAACACAATCGCTCATGCCATTTATAAATTTCGTTAAGCTGTGAACTACTGCATCGACACCTTCCTGTGCTGGAGTAAAAATTAAAGGAGAAAATGTATTGTCAACCACTAAAAGGCAATGATTCGCTTTTGCTATTTTAGAGAGCTCTCTGATGTTTGTTGTTTCTAACACAGGATTATCATAGTGTCGCAGTAAATGAGCTTTGTGCGCGCTGTAATGGCGTTTTTCACTTAAGTGAGATCAGTAGTGTTCCCAAATTTTGTAGTAACGCCAAATTTGGGCAGAAAGTTCTTCATGAGCGCATAGCTACCGCCATAAATAGTCCTGCTGGATACAATTCTATCTCCGGCACTGCAAATTTGCAGTAGGGCAGAGCAGGTGGCCGCCATTCCCGAGGAGGTAACCAAAGCATTTTCGGTGCCTTCCGAATTGGCCAGACTTTACGAAAGATAATGATTACTCGGGTTCCTGTGTCGTGAGTAAAGATAGCATCCCTCTACTTTAACTTCTAAAACATCACCCATAGTTTTGGATCAGGAGATAATTTCGGGTCTCCTGACTAATCAGGCATAAATTGTAGTCAAGCGAAAAGGGAAGTATTTTACATTCGTCCCTTTGATATCCTTCTTTTCTCGAGCCTGAAGGGCTCAAAGATAATAGCCCGGGGTAAATGAGCACAGCGAATGCCACCCTGGGATATAAATGTGGCAGTAAGTACCGGCGCAGGTAAAAAAAACATTTGGAAAGCAATTCGCGTTTGCGTCGGAATAGCAAAAGGCTTATCCTCGAAGCTTGAAAAGTTGAAATGCGAACCTTAGGGCAGTTCGCATAATTCGTGAGTCAAAGCTTGATTGCTGAATTTACCGAATATATAAAATCAAAAAAGCCTCCGACTCAAAATAATCGGAGGCTTTCTGCTTATTTTGGCGGTCTGGACGAGACTCGAACTCGCGACCCCATGCGTGACAGGCATGTATTCTAACCAACTGAACTACCAAACCAAAATATTCAACGATCTATTTATTTTAAGAGTAACAAATCAAAACTCTTTATTCTGGCGGTCTGGACGAGACTCGAACTCGCGACCCCATGCGTGACAGGCATGTATTCTAACCAACTGAACTACCAAACCAAAATATTCAACGACTTGTTTATTTTAAGAGTAACAAATCAAAACTCTTTATTCTGGCGGTCTGGACGAGACTCGAACTCGCGACCCCATGCGTGACAGGCATGTATTCTAACCAACTGAACTACCAAACCAAAATATTCAACGACTTGTTTATTTTAAGAGTAACAAATCAAAACTCTTTATTTTGGCGGTCTGGACGAGACTCGAACTCGCGACCCCATGCGTGACAGGCATGTATTCTAACCAACTGAACTACCAAACCAAAATGTAATAATTGCATTTCCCAAAAGGGAAACTGCAAATCAAAAATAGTGCAAAGAACTTTTTCTTTTAGCGGTCTGGACGAGACTCGAACTCGCGACCCCATGCGTGACAGGCATGTATTCTAACCAACTGAACTACCAAACCTTTTTTTGATTGCGATGCAAAGATAATGCAAGTTTCCTTACTTGCAATATCTGTATGCAACTTTTTTGTATGAAACTCTTCTTCGCAGTAGTAAAATCGCGGTTTTGAGCGTGTTACACTTGTGAAAAAAATGCATTTTTTTTAACAGAGAATTATTCATGTTCTTTAATCGACTTAAAGAAGCTAAAATTGACACTTCCGTAAACCCTTTTATCGTAATAGTTTGGATGTGTTGAAAAGTCATTTGTTGAGCCATGTTCAACAATTAAGATACCATCTTCTGTTAGCAATTCCTTTTCGAACACCAATTCTGGTATTGTTTCAAGTGACTTCATTTCGAATGGTGGATCTGCAAATATCAAATCAAATTTTTGAGGGAAATTCCGAAGAAATCTAAAAACATCCGATTTAACGGCTTGAATTTGCTCAAACTTTAATTCTTTGATCGTTTTTTGAATAAAGGAGAAATGGTTGTGATTTTTTTCCACACACATCACTTTTCCCGCTCCTCTGGAGGCAAATTCGTAACTAATACTTCCTGTACCACTAAAAAGATCTAATACTTTTAAATCTTCGAAATCAATAATGTTATTTAATACATTAAAAAGGTTTTCCTTGGCTAAATCAGTCGTTGGACGAGCCTTGAAATTTTTATCCGGAGATATTCTTCTTCCTTTATGAGTTCCACTTACTATTCGCACCTAGATAAATTTAAAAGGTTAATGAATTGATTGTATTCCTTTTGCGAAATACTATTATTTATTCTAAACTCCGACGGAAGTGATTTAACCTCAACCTGACCTAGGTATTTTTTTAGTAAAATAATTACTTTTTCATCCTCTTGAACAGCTCCATCTATAGTCAACTTACTTCTCTCATTATTCAATTTTTGTTGTTTAAAGATGTTGAGAACATAGTAAGCCAAATCGGAACTTGAGCTATATGGAAAAGTGTTTATGAAATGTTTACCATTTCGATCGGGGATGATTACATGGAAAAAGTAATTCTGTACGTTGAGAAAAACCGGTGGGTGGTTCTCAGCAATTTTTTGATTCAAAGCCTCTCTGTAAAAGGGTAAGCACTGATGATATAGCTTGCTGTTATCAAAGTGAGATTGAATAAATTCTTTAATGTTTTTTGGGAAAGAGAATACGATCCATGATTTTAACTCAGGAAACTCATTCCATTCCAAACATTCTTGCTTTTGAATACTATGAGATAGCTGAAAACTGTCATAGGCAAAGTCCTCCGAGAAAAATTCAGAAGGAATAAGTAATACCTTATCAGAAATCCAAAGTAACGAAACCTCTCTGAAATTTAAATTCAAGAGTTCGTTATTTCGAATAATTTCAATAAATGAATTGATTGGAATATTATCACTATTCTTTTTGAAAGGAATGAATTTATTCAAAGCAATACATTTCTTATTCTCGTTGAGTATAGAAAAAGAAAATCCATCCAGACCAAGCTGGATGGATAGAGTATATTCTTTTGTTTTGTTTTTATCAAATGATGAATCAACAAATACAAGGTCGTTCATGTAGAATTCTATTATTCCCAGTTACCTGCGTTGTTGTTTGCTTCCTCAAGAGAACCAACCTTTAGGCCTGGATATTTATTTAAACGAATACGATTACCATTTTCTTCAAGAATTTCTTCGCGATATACATTCATAATATCATCAAATATATCCATGTTTGAAACTTTGGCTTCAAATACTTGAACTGCTACATTAGAACCAGTAAGAAAAACAGTAGCGCCTAATTTAAATTGTGTTTTTCCTTTTGTAAATGGAACAAAACGTAAATTCTCGATTGGATATTTTTTTCCAAAAACAGTGTCAAGAGCAGCAATCATGATCGTATCACGAGTAATGAACCCTTTCATAACAGCTTCTTTTTCAGTCATACCAGCTTCAACTTGTTCATCAGTAAGAGAACCGATAGATTTAATCAAAGGCATAGAATCTGTTTTGATGAAACTGATTAAAGTGTCAAAGCTTCCGGTATATTTACTATAAACATCTTTATAAGCACCTTGAGCTTTACGGATATCTTTCAATTGTTCAGTAATTCGTTCGTATCTTTGATCTTTTATTTTACCAAATTTAATAGGTTTCATTATGCTTTGGTAGCCTAAAAAGGCAAGTACAACAATAGCTATGGCAAGTAAAATTTGAAGGACTTTTTTCATTTTTATTCTTATTAGTTTGTAAGTTTGTCTGCAAATTTAAAAAAAAAATCTATTTGGTTATTTTTCTAGCCATTAAAATTATCAAAAATGTTAAAAAATCATGTAGCAATACTGATTAATGAAAGTTTGAACTTCGATCCAACCGCAGACCAGCACAGGGCAATTGACTGTTTGGCGGATTATGTAACCAATAATGACGAATGTGGAATTTTTTTGTTAAAAGGTTATGCCGGTACAGGAAAGACGACTTTGGTGAGTGCTTTGGTATCTGTTTTGGATAAAATGAAAATTAATTCAGTGCTTCTCGCTCCAACTGGACGAGCGGCAAAAGTTCTTACTTACTATTCAAAAAAATCAGCTTATACAATCCATAAAAAAATTTATCGTCAGAAATCTCTTACTGATGATCTCGGTTTGTTCGCTCTAGATCGAAATATGAACAATAATACTGTTTTTTTGGTGGATGAGGCATCAATGATTTCAAATTATTCTGCAGAGGCATCGGTTTTTGGTTCTGGCAGATTGCTGGATGATTTAATGCAATATGTATTCTCAAGGAAAAATTGTCGGTTGATTTTGATTGGGGATACGGCTCAGTTGCCTCCAATAGGATTGGATATTAGTCCTGCTCTTGATTCTCATGAACTGGAGTCATGCTACAATATGCCGGTAAAGGAGATGATCTTAACTCAGGTTGTTCGTCAAAATCAAGAATCGGGTATTTTAATGAACGCAACGAACTTAAGATGCATGCTGGCCGATGAAAAAAAAGGCTATCCTGTTTTGTTTACAAAAAATTATCCTGATATAAAACGAATTGGAGGAGCCGAATTGATTGAGGAAATTTCGAACTCCCATTCTGAGTTTGGTCTTGAGGATACTATTGTAATTAGTCGTTCTAATAAAAGGGCAAATAAATTCAATCAGGGAATTCGAAATGCGGTATTGTATCGCGAGGAAGAGATTTCCAGTGGAGATTATTTGATGGTTGTGAAGAATAATTATTTCTGGGCACAGGATATAAAGGAAATGGATTTTATAGCCAATGGCGATATTGTAGAAATCGTACGAATACATAAGTATATGGAAATGTATGGATTTCGTTATGCTGAGGTCACTATTCGGTTTCCGGATTACAAGGATATTGAATTAGATACCATGATCATGTTAGACACACTTGATATTGAAACGGCATCTCTTGGATACGAGAAAAATAAAAAACTATTTTTTACCATTGCCGAAGATTATGCGGATATTCGTTCTAAGAAAGCGCGATACGAAAAAGTGCGGGACAATAAGTTTTTTAATGCTTTGCAAGTGAAATTTTCATATGCTGTTACCTGTCACAAAGCTCAGGGAGGACAATGGAAATCAGTATTTGTAGATCAAGGATACTTAATCGATGAGTTGTTAACGCCAGAGTATTACCGTTGGCTCTACACGGCGGTAACTCGTGCTACCGAAAAATTGTTTCTTGTTAATTTTAAAAAAGAATTCTTTCCTGATGAGAATGAGATTTAAAGCTCAATGCCAATAATCAGAATGTCGTCGGTTTGTTCATTGTTTTCTTTCCAACTTTCAAACCAGTTGAAGATATCTGATTTCTGCAGGTTGATGGATTTGTTTTGAATGGATAGTAATTTGTCGTAAAATTGCTTCTTTTTAAGTGTTTTAAGCTGTTGTCCGCCAAGTTGGTCTGTAATCCCATCTGTGTACAAGAAAATCCTGTCACCAGCCTGTGTTGCTATCTTTTTAGTTGTGAATTCAGCAAATTCGGATTCTTTACCAATTGAATTTCGATCACCTTGAATTTCGAAAAGAGAATAGTCCTCATTACTAACTTTTGCTTCAGTCAATTCATTGTCGCATTTTACAGGCTCTGAACTTTTCCTGATCAAAACCAGTGATCTTTTTGCTCCTACAAATTCCAATATCTGGTCTTGTGGGTAAATGGAGCAAAATAACCCATCCATGCCGTCGTACTGAGTATAAGTATCGCCAGATGTGTTCAGAATTCGACTAAATTTTTGACTTAACAGAGGAAAAACATGTTCAGCACTAACTTCGTTTCCATTTTGAGAAAGAGTATGCAGTTCCATTTGTCCCATAACTGTTAACATCGCAGCAGGAACTCCGTGTCCGGTGCAATCAAATAAGCCAATGTTTTTTTTATGGAAATTCTGTTGAATCCAATAAAAATCTCCACTCACAACATGTTTGGGCAGATTAATAATAAAGGATTTGGAGAATAATCTTCTGAAATTTTCAGCATCAGGAAGAATAGATCTTTGAATTCTACCTGCATGAATCATACCTTGATGAATGTCATAGTATGACTTGTATTTTGAAATTTCTTGTTTTTGTTCATTGATTTGAAATGCAATTAATACTTTAGTTTGCAGTTCCGTAAAATCAATTGGCTTTTTAACGTAATCTTGTGCACCTAAACTTAAGGTGGCTTTTATGGACTCCATTTCTGTTTTGGCCGAAACCATTATGACAGGAATGTTTTTTAATCTTTCATTCTCCTGCATTTTTTCGAGCACCTCAATGCCATCCATTACCGGCATCATAATGTCGAGAAGAATAACATCTGGAACGTTGTCGTTTAACCAGTCGAGAGCTTGCTGACCACCCTCCTTAGAAATGACAGTATAATCGCGTCTGAAATAAGCTTCAATTAATTTATTATTAATTGGAGAGTCGTCAACAGATAGAATGGTTCTTTTGTTATCCATAATGAGTTAAAAGATATAGGGCAGCATAAAGCTACCCTAAAAATATTAGTTTAATTTCAAAGAGCTAATAATTCCTTGAATTTTTTTGTTGGCTTTTTCTTCAGTAGCGTAAAAATCTTCAATTGAAGCAAGTGTTTCGCGCACCTCGAAATAGTATTTTATTTTTGGCTCAGTTCCCGATGGACGAACAGAAATCTTTGTTCCGTCTTCCAAATAAAATTGAAGAACATCAGCAGTAGTCTCAAAATTCAATGCCGTTTCTTCACCAGTTACTGGGTTTGTAGCTATTCTTGTTGTGTAATCCTTCACCAAAACTAAGGTCGATCCATTAATTTCTTTCGGACGATTGTAGCGATAGTCGTACATTAATTTTTCAATTTCCTGTGCGCCTTGCAGTCCTTCACGAACGATATAAATCATTTTCTCTTTCGAATAACCATATTCTACATAGATATCTTTAAGAATATCGAATACGTTTTTCCCTTGCTCTTTAGCCCAGGCTGCAATCTCGGCCATAATGCTACAAGAAGATACTGCATCTTTATCACGGGTAAAATCACCAGGCATATAGCCAAAAGATTCCTCGCCACCACCGATATAGTTTTTCTCAGGATTTTTTCTGATTACATAAGCAATCCATTTAAATCCTGTGTAAGCATCAAAACATTGTACATTGTTTTTCTCTGCTACCTCTTTGAATAACTCTGTTGTAACAATAGTTTTTACCACATAATCGTTACCAGTTAAAAGTCCAAGTTCTTTTCTTCTTCTAATTAAGTAGTAGTTAAAAATAAGAGCAGTCTGATTTCCATTTACTATTTCCCATTCTCCTTTATCGTTCGTAGCAGCAATGCCCAAGCGGTCACCATCAGGGTCACAAGCCATTACTATATCAGCATTAACTTCCTTGGCTTTATCAACTGCCATTTTTAACGCTTCTGGTTCTTCAGGATTTGCCGACCAAACAGTAGGGAAGTTACCATCTACTACATCTTGTTCTGGAATATGAATTACGTTCTCAAAACCGTAATTTTTTAGTGAAGCAGGAACCAATCTTACTGTTGTTCCATGTAATGGCGTAAAAACAATTTTTAAATCTTTTTGATTTTTGATTGCTTCAGGAGAAAGACTTAATGTTTTAACTTTATCAAGAAAAAGTTTATCCATATCTTCGCCAAGAACTTCGATTAGAGCAGGATTCCCTTTGAATTTGATTTCTTCAAGTTTTACTGCCTTAACTTCGTCAATTACATTTTTATCGTGAGGAATAACCAATTGAGAACCATCTTCCCAATATGCTTTATATCCATTGTATTCTTTAGGATTGTGTGATGCAGTAATAATAACACCTGATTGACAACCCAAATGACGAATTGCAAAAGACATTTCTGGTGTTGGTCTTAAATCTTCAAAAATATATGCTTTAATACCATTTGCCGAGAAAATATTAGCAACAGTATCCGAGTATAATTTGCTATTGTTTCTACAATCATAGCCAATACAAACAGAAAGATTTTCTTGTCCTGCGAAGGCTTTATTAATATAGTTGGCTAATCCTTGAGTAGCGGCACCAACAGTGTAAATATTCATTCTGTTAGTTCCTGGACCCATTTTACCACGTAAGCCTCCAGTTCCAAATTCAAGATCTTTATAAAATGATTCTATTAAATCAGTTTTGTCTTCCTTTTCTAATAATGATTTTACAGCATTTTTAGTTTCCTGATCATATTTCCCCTCAAGCCATGCTTGGGCTTTTTCATTTACGATTTTAAAAATCTCAGTCTCGTTCATCTTTGATACAATTTCTTTCGGTTAACTATTCAGTAATTCTTTTAATACAATGTTCAATTCTGCTTCTCCAGTGTGGTATTTCGAGTGTAAAAATATGTTTAATTTTCGATTTATTCAATACGCTGTAGTGTGGTCTTTTTGCAAGGCATTGAAAATCTTTGCTTTCGATGCTGTTAATTTTACATTTATTTTTCGATGTGTTTTGTATTTCAGTGGCGAAATCGTACCAACTACATACGCCTTCGTTGGAATAATGATAGGTTCCAAAATCAGTAAAGTGACTCTTTTCAGTGATGCTTTGAATGATATGCAAAATGGTGTAAGCCAGGTCGTGCGCATAGGTGGGAGAGCCAATTTGGTCGCCTACAACATCTAGTGAATCTTTTTCTTTGCCTAAGCCTAGCATTGTCTTAAGAAAATTTTTCCCAAATGGAGAGTATAACCAAGAGGTTCGTATGATAATATGTTGTTGGCAAATGTTTCGAACATTTTCTTCACCTTCAAATTTGGTTCTGCCGTAAACACCCATGGGTTTAGCCTTCTGATCCTCAGTGTATGGTGTTGAATTATCTCCAGAAAACACATAGTCGGTAGATATGTGAACTAAAATAATATTGTTCTGCATGGCTATCGTAGCCAGATTTTTTACCGCATCAGCATTGATTAATTTGGCTGCTTGCTCATTTTCTTCCGCCTGATCAACATTAGTGTATGCTGCGCAATTTACGATGTAGGAAATTTGTTTGTCGGTAATGTAACTGTCTATTGCATCCAAAGCACAGATATCCAGTTCCTCAATATCCGTAAAGAAAAATTGAAGATTATTAAACTGAATCGATAACTCTTTTATTTCGGAGCCTAACTGTCCTTTAGAGCCTGTAATTAGGATGTTTGTCATGCTTTATTTACTGTATTTAAAATTTTTCTCCACCTCTTTAAAGTTTGGAAACACTTTGTCCTTTGGGGAGATAATGGCTTTGTTAGGCTCTACTCTCCAATTAATATTTAAGAATGGATCGTTAAAATTGATCCCTCTTTCGGCTTTCGGATTATACAAGTTGTCACATTTGTAGATGAAGGTTGCAGATTCGCTTAAGACAGAAAAGCCATGAGCAAATCCTTTAGGGATCAGAAACTGAATTTTGTTATCCGCCGACAATTCAATACCACTCCATTGCCCGAAAGTAGGAGAGTCTTTTCTTAGATCAACAGCAACATCGAAAACTTTACCTTCAATTACCCGAACTAATTTCGTTTGTGAGTAAGGTGCCAATTGATAGTGAAGTCCTCTTATTACTCCATATCCCGATTTGGATTCATTATCCTGAACAAATGACAGATCTAGACCTTTTTCGCGGAAAATCTTTTCATTGTAACTCTCGAAAAAATATCCTCGTTCATCTTCAAAAACTTTGGGTTTGATTATTAATAAGTCTGGGATTTTTGTTTTAATAATTTCCATTTCGAATTCCCTTGTTTTTAATATTTTCATTGGCCACCATCATCAAATATTCCCCGTATTGATTTTTAAGTAATGGTTGCGCTAATTCAATTAAGTCTTCTCTGCTTATAAATCCATTACGATAAGCAATCTCTTCCAAACAGGCAACTTTTAATCCTTGCCTTTGTTCTATTGTTGCAATGTAATTAGATGCCTGAAGCATACTGTCGTGAGTTCCTGTATCCAGCCAGGCAATTCCGCGTCCTAAAACCTGAAGTTTTAGATTGTCTTCTTTCAGGTAAATTAGGTTTAGATCTGTTATTTCGAGTTCGCCTCGTTTCGATGGTTTTAATGATTTGGCCTTTTCAATCACAGTGTTGTCGTAAAAATACAAGCCAGTTACTGCGTAGTTGGATTTAGGATGTTCTGGTTTTTCTTCCAAGCTTTTGACTTTGCCATTTTCATCAAAATCAGCAACACCATATCTTTCCGGATCTTTAACATGATATCCAAAAACCAGTGCTCCTTCGGTTAATTTCGCCGAAGCTACCAGTTGCTTGCCAAATTCATATCCGTAGTAAAGATTGTCACCTAAAATCATACAAACTGGGCTGTCTCCAATAAACTCTTCACCAATAATAAATGCTTGTGCTAATCCGTCTGGCGAGGGTTGTTCGGCGTACGAAAGGTTTAGACCAAACTGGTTTCCATTTCCAAAAAGATCTTTGTAAAGATGTAAATCTTTTGGTGTTGAAATGATTAGGATTTCTTTTATTCCTGCAAGCATCAAAACAGAAAGAGGGTAGTATATCATTGGTTTGTCGTAAACCGGGATGATTTGTTTCGAAATGCTTTTTGTGATCGGATAAAGTCTTGTGCCCGAACCCCCAGCTAATATAATTCCTTTCATTTAGTGTGTCGGTTTGATTGATAATAAGTTATCAAAATACGAAATTGTTCGAAGTAAACCTTCATTTAATTGAATTTTTGGTTCCCAGTCGTTTAATTCCATTTTCGCAAGGCTAATATTCGGCTGTCTTTGTGTTGGATCGTCTTTAGGTAAAGGCAAATGAATGATTTTAGAGTTTGAATTGGTTAGTTCAATTACTTTTTGAGCCAATTCAAGAATTGTAAATTCATTAGGGTTGCCAACATTAACCGGACCAATAAATTCCTTTCTTGAGTTCATCATTCGTATCATACCTTCCAGTAGATCGTCAACATACTGAAAACTTCTGGTTTGAAGACCATCGCCAAAAAGAGTAATGTCCTCACCTTTTAGTGCCTGAACAATAAAATTCGATACCACACGACCATCATTTGGATGCATGTTAGGACCGTAGGTGTTGAAAATACGGACAATTTTTATGGCAACATTATTTTGGGTGTGATAATCCATGAACAAAGTCTCGGCACAACGTTTCCCTTCATCGTAACAGGAACGAATTCCAATTGGATTCACATTTCCCCAGTAGTCTTCTGTTTGTGGGTGTATTTCAGGATCACCATAGACTTCACTTGTTGAGGCCTGAAGAATTCGGGCATTTATTCTTTTGGCTAAACCAAGCAGGTTGATTGAGCCCATTACTGAAGTTTTGGTGGTCTTAATTGGATTGTATTGGTAGTGCACAGGAGATGCTGGACATGCCAAATTGTAAATTTGATCGACCTCGGCATAGTACGGTTGCGTAATGTCGTGACGAACAAGTTCAAAATATGGATTATCCATTAAATGAGCAATGTTCTTCTTTGAACCCGTGAAATAATTGTCCAAACAGATCACATCATTGCCTTCTTTTAGTAATCTCTCGCAAAGATGTGAACCAATAAATCCAGCTCCTCCGGTAATTAAAATTCTTTTCATAATTTAAATCCTTGATCCAGTTTTGGTTACCCAATAGATTCTTTTTTAACAATCTCCCGGCCAATGGAATAGTATGTGTAGCCCAGTTCTTTCATTTCGTAAAGATCATAGATGTTTCTTCCGTCGAAAATTAATTTCTCCCTCATTAATTTCTCCATCACTTTAAAATTTGGAAGTTTGAATTCCGACCATTCTGTAACAATTAGTAAAGCGTCAGCATCAATTAGCGCTTCGTATTGGTCTTTAGCATAGCTAATTGTATCGCCAATTTTTCGATGGCATTCTTCTGCTGCAACAGGATCGTAAGCAATTACTTCGGCACCTTCACTTAAAAGTTTGTTGATGATAACCAGTGATGGAGCTTCTCGCATATCATCAGTGTTTGGTTTGAATGATAATCCCCAAATAGCAATTTTTTTGCCTTTCAGATTTCCATCGAAATGTGTCATTATTTTTTTGTAAAGCACACTTTTTTGGCGGTTGTTTACTAATTCTACAGATTTTAAGATTTCAAGAGGATGCCCCCTTTGTTCTGACGTTTTGATAAGTGCCTGTACGTCTTTTGGGAAGCATGATCCACCATATCCAGTGCCTGGGTAAATAAATTTATTTCCGATACGGCTGTCTGATCCAATACCACGGCGAACATTGTTCACATCAGCTCCTACAATCTCGCAAAGATTTGCTATGTCGTTCATGAAAGAGATTTTTGTTGCCAGCATTGAATTCGCCGCATATTTTGTCATTTCGGCAGAAGGGATATCCATGAAAATTACCGGATGATTATTCATTAGAAATGGTTTGTAAAGCTTACTCATTACTTCCTGAGCTCTTTGCGACTCTGTTCCAATTACAACCCTGTCAGGTTTCAGAAAATCATCAATTGCGGCTCCTTCTTTCAAAAATTCCGGATTTGAAGCAACATCAAATTGAATGTCTTCGTTTCGGTTGGTAAGTTCTTCGTTAATAGTGGCTTTAACTTTTTCTGCCGTTCCAATTGGTACTGTGCTTTTGGTAACCACAACAAGGTAGCGGTCAATATATCGTCCTATTTCCTTGGCTACAGCAATTACGTATTGAAGATCTGCGCTCCCATCTTCATCAGGAGGAGTGCCAACAGCAATAAAAACGGCATCGGCATCTAAGATGCTATCTTTTAAGCTATTCGAAAAAAACAAACGGCCTTTTTCCATATTGCGTTTCACCATTGGCTCTAAACCAGGTTCGTAAATTGGAAGTATACCTTTATTTAAATTGTCAATTTTATTTTGATCTACATCAACGCAGGTAACAGTAATTCCCGTTTCTGCAAAGCAAGTTCCGGAAACTAAACCTACATAACCGGTACCAACAATAGTAATGTTCATTTCGTTTGTTTTAGAGTTCTATTTGGATGGTGTAAATTATGATGTAAATAAAGCGAAATTTATTCACTAATGAAATGATTTATGAAGCTGATTTCAGCGCTTGTGGGAGATCTTAGTTCGCTAAAAGGTATTGGTCTGAAAAAGAGTAGGGATGCTAATTTAATAGCATCCCTACATTGTTCTGTGTCCATTTTGTTAGAAATAGAATCTAGTTCGATTTCTTAACGTATTTAGTTAAAATCACAATTTGTTGTCCTTCAACGCGACCTTCGATGTGTTCTGCGTTATCTGCTACCAAAGAGATATTTCGTACAGCAGTTCCTCGCTTTGCTGTAAAACCTCCTCCTTTTACATTTAAATCTTTAATAAGAATAACTGTATCTCCAGATTGTAATTGTACTCCATTGCTATCGATGTGTTTTACTGCATCTTCGTCACTTACACCTTCGCCGGTTGCTTTTGCCCATTCTAAAGTTTCCTCGTCAAGATAAAGCATGTCAAGTAGGTCTTGAGGCCATCCTTCAGAACGAAGACGGTTTAACATACGCCACGCGATTACCTGAACTGCAGGTATTGTACTCCACATGCTATCGTTTAAACAGCGCCAGTGGTTAGCATCCATTTGCTCAGGATTTTCAATTTGAGTGTGGCAGGTTGCACAAACTAATATGTTTTTATCTACAGTTCCTTTTGCCGGAGCCACTTCATATGCTGTCAAATTTTCTGTTGCTCCACACAATTCACAAAGGGAGCCACTTCTACTATGTAATTCTTTCTCGATACTCATATTTGATAAGGTTTTGTTTGCTTTTATAGATCGAGCAAGTTTTTTACTTGCTTGCTCGGAGTATTATAATTTGCGCAAAGTTAAACGAGTTTATTTAAAATGTAAATAGTGCACGTAAATAGTTTTATGTCATGGGGTGTGGCTTTTATTTAGAAATCTGATTTGTAGTGCTCTTTTTTAAGGGATTTTCTGAAAAAATAGCCGTAACTTATATATTCCTCAAAATAATTGTATACTTTTGCACGGAATTTTATATATAATGTCTAATTTATTAGTAATAAAGGAATTTAACAGATGATTAAAGAAAACAAAAGAGTAGACGATTCTGCACCAGACGCAGAATTTGATTGGGATGCATTTACCAGTGAAGAAGGATTCTCTGGTGATAACAGAACAGATTTGGAAGCTTTGTATGATGAAACTTTATCTACAATTGCAGAAAAAGAAGTAATCGATGGTATCGTTATTGCAATGAATAAAAGAGAAGTTGTAATTAATATTGGTTACAAATCTGACGGTATTATTAGTTTGAATGAATTCAGATATAATACTGAATTAACTATTGGTGATACAGTTGAAGTTTACGTTGAAAATCAAGAAGACAAAAAAGGACAATTAGTTCTTTCACACAAAAAAGCTCGTGCATTACGTTCATGGGATCGTGTTAACGCTGCACTTGAAAAAGACGAAATTATTCAAGGTTTTATCAAATGTCGTACTAAAGGTGGTATGATCGTTGACGTATTTGGAATTGAGGCTTTCTTGCCAGGATCTCAAATTGATGTTAAGCCTATCCGCGATTACGATGTTTTCGTTGGAAAAACAATGGAATTCAAAGTTGTGAAAATCAACCATGAATTTAAAAATGTTGTTGTATCTCACAAAGCTCTTATCGAAGCTGAATTGGAGCAACAGAAGAAAGAAATTATTGCTAAGCTTGAAAAAGGTCAGGTTCTTGAGGGAACTGTTAAGAACATCACTTCTTATGGTGTGTTTATTGACCTTGGTGGAGTAGATGGTTTGATCCATATTACTGACCTGTCATGGGGTAGAGTATCTCACCCAAGCGAGATTGTTGAATTAGATCAGAAATTGAACGTTGTTATCCTTGATTTTGATGATGATAAAAAACGTATCGCTCTTGGTCTTAAGCAATTAACTCCTCATCCATGGGATGCTTTAGATGCAGAAATGAAAGTTGGTGACAACGTTAAAGGTAGGGTTGTTGTTATGGCTGATTATGGTGCATTCGTTGAGATCGCTACTGGTGTTGAAGGATTAATCCATGTATCAGAAATGTCTTGGTCACAACACTTGAGATCTGCTCAAGATTTCATGAAAGTTGGAGACGAGGTAGAAGCTCAAATCTTAACATTGGATCGCGACGAGAGAAAAATGTCTCTTGGTATCAAGCAATTGAAGCAAGATCCTTGGGAAGGAATTGAGGCTAAATATGCTACTAATTCTAAGCACACTGCTAAGGTTCGCAATTTCACTAATTTTGGTGTATTTGTTGAAATCGAAGAAGGTGTTGACGGATTAATTCATATTTCGGACCTTTCATGGACTAAAAAAGTTAAGCATCCTGCTGAATTTACTACAATTGGTGCTGATATTGAAGTTGTTGTTTTAGAAATAGATAAGGATAACAGAAGATTAAGTTTAGGACACAAACAATTGGAAGAAAATCCATGGGATGTATTCGAAACAATCTTTACAACTGATTCTATTCACGAAGGAACTATCGTTGAAATTTTCGAAAAAGGTGCAGTGATCGCTCTTCCTTACGGAGTAGAAGGATTTGCAACTCCACGTCACCTTGTGAAGGAAGATGGATCTCAATCTAAAGTTGAAGAGAAGTTAACATTTAAAGTTATTGAATTCTCTAAAGCTGCGAAAAGAATAATCCTTTCTCACTCAAGAACTTTCGAAGATGACAAGAAAGCTGACGAGACTGCCAAGAAAAAAGAAGTAGCTAAAATCGCTAAAAAAGGAGTTAAAAAAGTGAAAGATTCACTAGAAAAGACTACCTTAGGTGATATATCAGAGTTAGCTGCTTTAAAATCACAAATGGAAAGTGATGAGAATGGCAAGAAATAATTAAAAATTAGGTAATTATGGATTTCAAGATTGACAAGAAAGATGGTTATACCCTTGTACAGGTATTGAAAGACAAGTTGGATACTCATATTGCTCCTGCTTTAAAATCAGAATTGGTTTTAATCTCTGGAAATGGTGAGAAAAGTATCCTTTTGGATTTGACTCCTTGTACATATTGTGATTCTTCTGGTCTTAGTGCAATTCTTGTAGCCAATAGGTTGTGTAAAAATGCCAATGGAGCATTTGTTCTTCATGGCTTGCAGCCTGCCGTTGAAAGATTAGTTTCAATTTCTCAGTTGGATTCAGTTCTAAATATTTCTTATAATATGGACGATGCTGTTTCAACTATGAAAGGTCAAATCGAGTTAAACAAATAGTTTGTGAGATTTGAAGTGACAATCTTAGGCAGTAATTCTGCTTTACCAACTACCAAAAGATTCCCAACCGCTCAAGTACTCAATGTACTTGAGCGGTTTTTTTTAATAGATTGTGGAGAGGGAACACAAATTCAAATGAAGCGGTTCAGGATTCCCATGAGCCGTATTAATCATATTCTTATTTCACACATGCATGGTGATCATATCTTCGGATTGATTGGTTTGCTTTCAACCTTCTCGCTTCAGGGACGAAAATCGGATCTTCATATTTATGGGCATAGTAAACTGGAAAAACTGATTCGTTTTCAATTCGAATTGTTGGAAACAAAATTGGGTTATGAGATTTATTACCATACTATTTTTGGAACGGAAATACAGACTTTGTTCGAGGATGATTCTGTAATTGTTCAATCTTTCCCATTAAAACATGGTGTGATGCCTTGTGCTGGATTTTTATTTAAAGAGAAGGAGAGACCTCGGACTTTAAAAACGGATATGATTAACTTTTATAATATCCCCATTAAGAATAGGCATGGTATAAAGCAAGGTGAAGATTTTATTCGTGAAGATGGAGAAGTAATCCCGAATAAGAAATTGACCAAAAACCCTCCAAAAATTAGACGTTATGCATTTTGTACAGATACAGCTTACCTGCCAAAAATCGCACCAATAATTGAATCTGTTGATTTGTTGTATCATGAAGCAACATTTTTAAAATCGGATGAAAAGAGAGCAAAGAAAACATATCACTCAACAGCAGAACAGGCAGCTAAGATTGCCAAAGAGGCTAAAGTGAAAAAATTACTAATTGGTCATTTTTCTGCCCGTTTTGACGATTTAAATGAACACCTAAAAGAAGCAAAAAAAATTTTCCCAAATACAGCTCTTGCCGAAGATGGAAGAAAGTTTTCTGTAGAACTTGATCGGGATTAATTATCTTGAATCAAGTTTTTTTTTACTTTAGCAGTTCATAAAATTTAAAACACATACACAAATGAAGCAATTACTATTTATTGGTCTTGCTTTTGCCTTTTGCTCATCGGCAATGGGACAACAAAAGCAAGATAGATCAAAATTTCAGGAGTACGAACCTGGTTATTATCAAAATTCAATTCTGAAAGATATCCATAATGTGGATGAGCAATTGGAAAGTAAAGATGTGGATAAGCGGTTTTTTATGGATCAAAGTTCCTATGAATTGCCAAATAAAGTATCCTTATACAAGAACAACACAGAATGGGCTCAGCCAACTCTATCGCAAGGAAATACTGGAACTTGCTGGTGTTTTTCTACTACCTCTTTTTATGAGTCGGAAGTGTATCGTTTACACAAAAAAGAAGTGAAAATTTCAGAACTCTATACTGTGTATTGGGAATATGTTGAAAAAGCTCGTCGTTTTATTCAGGAAAGAGGTGATTCTCATTTCGAAGAAGGTGCAGAAGGTAACTCTGTTGCCAGAATGTGGAAAGAATACGGAGCTTGTCCTCAAAGTGAATTCTCAGGTTTGTTAAATGGTCGTAAATTTCATACACATGCAAAAATGTATAAGGAGATGATGGCTTTTTTAAATGGACTTAAGCAGAGTAATGCATGGAATGAAGAAGAAGCACTTGCTACAATCAAGTCTATCATGAATCATTATTTAGGAACACCTCCTGCAAAATTTACTGTTGAAGGAAAGGAATATACTCCAAAAACTTATCTTGCTGATTATTTGAAGTTAGATATGGATAATTACGTGGAAATTCTTTCGTATAAACAAGAGCCATATTGGCAACAAGTAGAATATAAGGTGCCAGACAACTGGTGGCACTCTAAAGAGTATTACAATGTGCCTTTGGATGATTATATGACTGCGCTAAAAAAAGCCGTTAGAGAAGGCTACACAATGAGTATTGGTGGTGATGTTTCTGAAGCTGGTTTTTTAAGAACAACAAACTGTGCAATGGTTCCTTCTTTTGATATTCCTTCGGAGTATATCAACGAAGATGCTCGTCAGTTCCGTTTTTCTAATGGTTCTACAACCGATGATCATGGAATGCATTTGGTAGGTTACTATGTAGATAAGGCTGGTAAAGATTGGTATTTGATTAAAGATTCAAGTTCGGGTTCAAGAAATATTGATGAAAATTCAGATGAATTTGGATATTATTTCTTCCAGGAAGATTACGTGAAATTGAAAATGATGGGTTTTACGGTTCATAAAGATGCCGTGAAAGACCTTCTGAAAAAATTTAAATAATTTGCAAACCCCTAAGCTTTCCTTAGGGGTTTTGTTTTAATTGAAATACTTAATGGAAACTACTTTTGTATCGATTTTAGGTTTCGTTGCAGCTTTCTGCACTACTGTTTCATTTATCCCGCAAGCATTGCGTGTGATTAAAACTAAACACACGAAAGATTTGTCTCTCGCAATGTATTCCATGTTTAATGTTGGAATACTTTTGTGGCTAATTTATGGCGTATTGATAGATTCCTGGCCAATTATAATTGCAAATGTTATTACTCTTGGATTGACTTTAATAATTTTGGTTTTGAAGATAAAGTACAAATAGATTTACAATCATGTGTTTTTTTGATTCGTGTATTCAGGTAATGTAGTTTGTGATAACAAAATTTGTATATCTTTGTACGCCAAATAGGAGTGCTGAACAACCCCCTCAATTTATAGATTTTATGCAGGAAAAAATTCTGATTTTAGATTTTGGCTCACAATATACACAGTTGATTGCCAGACGAGTTCGTGAATTAAACGTTTATTGTGAAATTCATCCCTTTAATAATCCTCCGGTTATCGACGAATCGATTAAGGGAGTTATTCTTTCTGGAAGTCCTTTTTCTGTTCGTGACGAAAAGGCTCCAATTCCAAATTTATTAGAAATAAAAGGTAAACTTCCTCTTCTAGGAGTTTGTTATGGAGCGCAGCATTTGGCTCACTGTTTTGGTGGAGAAGTTATGGCTTCTAATAAACGTGAATATGGTCGTGCTAATCTTACTTCTGTAAATAGCAGCAACGAATTATTGAAAGGCATTAGTCTAAATTCTCAGGTGTGGATGTCACATGGTGATACCATTGAGAAAATGCCTTCAAATTTTAAAGTAATTGCAAGTACTTCAGATGTAGAGAATGCTGCGTTTGAGATTGAAGGTGAGACAGCCTACGGAATTCAGTTTCATCCTGAAGTGTATCACACAACCGAAGGAAGTATTTTGTTAAAGAATTATATCGTAGGTATTTGTGGTTGTCAACAGAACTGGACACCTGATGCATTTGTTGAAACGACAGTTGCTGAGTTGAAAGAAAAGCTGGGTGATGACAGAGTTATTCTCGGTTTATCAGGTGGTGTTGATTCGACAGTAGCTGCTATGTTGGTACACAAAGCAATCGGTAAAAATTTGTATTGTATTTTTGTTGATAACGGCTTGTTGCGTAAGAATGAGTTTACTGATGTATTAAAGAAATATGAAACCTTAGGATTGAATGTGATTGGTGTTGATGCTGGCGAGAAATTTATTTCTGCTTTGGCTGGCGTTACCGATCCTGAAACTAAGCGAAAAATAATAGGGAATGCTTTTATTGAGGTTTTCGATGCAGAATCTCATAAAGTTAAAAATGCCAAGTGGTTAGGTCAAGGTACTATTTATCCTGATGTTATTGAATCAGTATCAGTAAATGGAGGTCCTTCTCAAACCATTAAGTCTCATCATAATGTTGGTGGATTACCTGATTTCATGAAATTGAAGGTGGTTGAACCATTGAAGTTGCTTTTTAAAGATGAGGTTCGAAGAGTAGGAAAAAGCATGGGACTTGAGGATAAATTCATAAGTCGTCATCCATTTCCAGGGCCAGGTTTAGGGATTCGTATTTTAGGGGATGTAACAGCTGAAAAAGTTCGAATTCTTCAAGAAGTGGATCATATCTTTATCTCAGGATTGGTAGAAGATGGATTGTACAATGAAGTTTGGCAAGCAGGAGCGATGCTGTTGCCAGTTCAGTCTGTTGGTGTAATGGGAGATGAGAGAACTTATGAGAGTGTTGTTGCCTTAAGAGCTGTTGGGTCTACGGATGGAATGACAGCTGACTGGTCACATTTGCCTTATGAATTTCTTGCGAAAATTTCGAATAAGATTATTAATGGAGTTAAAGGTGTTAATAGAGTTGTTTATGACATAAGCTCAAAACCACCGGCAACTATTGAATGGGAGTAATACTGCCACAGTAAAGGCTGAAAAATATAGCTATACATAAATTGCAACGCAATATCTTCGATTGAAGGTATTGCGTTTTTATTTTAATTGAAATGTTAGGACTTGAATTGATCTTGATTGTCAAGATAAAATTTGCGGGCCTTCTCGATATCAGTAATTAATTGATTTAATTTTTGGAGCGATAATTCCTGATCTTTATCTAAAATATGTTTTTCCAATTCGATGATGGTGGTTCTTGCTTCCTCCATGGAGAAATTTGCAAGTACTCCTTTTAGTTTATGGGCAGCATCTTTTGCAAGTTTAAAATCACCATTAGCTAAAGGAAGCTTGATATCATTAATTCGGGAATCCTTGATTTCAAAAAACTTTTCGATTACGGTTTTTATAAACTCACGATTGTTATCAACCCGAATAAAAAGATCTTTGAAATTAATAATGGTGGTTTTCTTGTCACCTCTTTTTGCTTCTCTTGGTAAATCAATGAGTTTCAATATTAGTGATTTTAAATTGAAAGTGTCAGGGAAAAAAAGTAGTTTATTGTCCTTGCAAATCTGTTCTTCCTCCAAATTAGTTGTAATAACAAGCAGTTTTATTTTTTTTGGAGCAGTATTTGTATAGTAGCTTTTAACAGATTCAAAGGATTGATTTAATTCGATAGCATTTTGGTCATCTAATTGATATTTCGAAATTATTAAATCAAAATTTTCTTCGATGATTAATTCAATTGCTTCCTGTCCTGTGTTACAATTTCTAAAAACGATTTGAGTCATTGAATCAATGTTCAATGAATTATGAAAACCAATTAGAAGTATGTGCGGTTTATGTTTCATGTTTGTATTATTCAATACTTTTAGTTCTTAAAAAATTGTATCTTTCGGGGACTTCTGAAATGAGAAATCAATTTGCGCAAAATTTATTAAAAAGCATAATTTATATGAGTAGTAAGAAATTATTTTTGAGGAACGTGGTTTCTATCTGTCTGGTCGGCCTGTTTGTGTATGTCGGGGGACTAAAGGCTCAATCGGTAAAGAATCAGGCAATTAAATACCAAAATCTATTGGCGTTAATTGATGCATTTTATGTTGATACGGTTAACCTTGAACGTTTAACAGAAGATGCAGTTGTAAAAGTGTTGGCTGAATTAGATCCACATTCTGTTTATATCAGTAAAGATGAGATTCAGGAAATGAATGAGCCATTGCAAGGCAGTTTCAGTGGAATTGGTATTCAGTTTAATATTTTACGAGATACTTTAATGGTAGTGGCAACCATTCCTGGAGGTCCATCGGAAAAAGTTGGACTTCGTGCTGGTGATCGGATATTGAAAATTGATGAAGAGAATGTTGCGGCAATAGGATTGAAAAATAACGATGTTCGCAAGAAATTGCGTGGCGATAAAGGAACGTTAGTAAGTCTTGTGGTAAAAAGGAAAAAGGAAAAAGGACTAATCGATTTTGTGATTACACGAGATAATATTCCTATTCATAGTTTGGATGCAGCTTATATGATTGGTAAGCAGATCGGTTATGTAAAGCTTAATCGGTTTTCAGCAACAACTTCGGAAGAATTTTTGGAAGCTTTGATTCAATTAAAAGCTGAGAATATGAAGGATATGATTCTCGACCTAAGGGGGAATGGCGGTGGATATATGCAAGCAGCAATAGAGATTGTTGATCAGTTGTTTGAACCAGAACAGTTGATTGTATATACCAAAGGACTTACAACTCCTAGGCGCGAAAATATATCTACTGCGAAAGGTATTTTTAAAGAAGGGAAAGTAATTGTGCTTATTGATGAAGGATCGGCTTCCGCTTCAGAAATTGTTTCCGGGGCAATTCAGGATTGGGATAGAGGAATAATTATGGGGCGAAGATCTTTTGGAAAAGGTTTGGTTCAGCGTCAATTCCCATTATCTGATGGATCTATGATTCGTCTTACAACGGCTCATTACTACACTCCAACGGGAAGATGTATTCAGAAGTCTTATGAAAAAGGTTTGGAAGATTATCATTTGGATATATTAAATCGATATAAATCGGGAGAAATGATAAGTGCAGATAGCATTCACTTTCCCGACTCGTTAAAATATAACACCTTGGTAGAAAAAAGAGTCGTGTATGGTGGTGGTGGTATTATGCCTGATATTTTTATACCTATCGATACAACGGCCAATTTTAAATATTTTAATTTGTTAGTTCGTAAAAATGTAGTTTATCCTTTTGTTGTGAATTATATGGATTCAAACTTGGGTAAATTGAGAAGTAAATACTCGAGATTCGAAGATTTTGATAAAAACTTTGAGGTAAGTGAAGAGATGCTTCAAGAGATTGTTACTATGGGTGAAAAAGAAGGGATAGAGAAAAATGAAGAGGATTATTTAGCTTCTGTCAGTGATTTAAAACTTCATATTAAAGCTCTTTTAGCCAGAGATTTATGGGAAAGTTCGGAGTACTATAAGGTTGTAAATAAGAGTAATGATTTTATTAAAAAAGCATTGGAAGTACTAAGTAGTCCCAAGATTTATCACAAAGAACTAGCAAACGAATAGGTAATGATTCTAAGCCAGAAGTTTAACTTCTGGCTTTTTTTAATAATATCTTCTTAAAAGCCTATGTTTTTAAGTGCTAAAGATTAATTTTGTACTCGAAATACGGATCGGAAGCTTTGGTTTTTGAAATTCATAAGGAATTGTTTTTCTTGTAACCGTTATTTGAAATAATTAAGAGACATTAAAAAAAAAGAAAGTTTTGAAAACAGACTCGGGTAAATTCAGATTAATTGCAAAAACCTTTCAAGGTTTAGAGGAAGTATTGTTTCAGGAATTGGAACAATTAGGTGCAGAAGAGATTAGAATCTTAAAGCGAGCCGTGAGCTTTGTTGGAGATAAAAGCTTAATTTATAAAGCAAATCTTCATTTAAGAACAGCAACCCGAGTTCTTAAACCAATCCATAAATTTACCGCTAAAGATACGGATGAGTTGTACAAAGGAATCCAGGAAATAGACTGGAGTGAATACATTACAAATCGTGAAACAATTGCCATTGACAGTACTGTTAGTTCAGAAGATTTCAAACATTCTAAGTTTGTAACCTATCGTGTTAAAGATGCTATTGTTGACCAGTTTTTTGACAAAACTGGAGATCGTCCCAATGTTCGTGTTGTTAACCCAACTCTAAGACTTAATATTCACATTGACAGAAACACCTGTACTGTTTCTCTTGATAGTTCAGGCGAATCCTTACATAAAAGAGGATACCGTATTGCAGAAACAGCAGCTCCTCTTAATGAAGTAATGGCTGCAGGTATGATTTTGCTTTCGGGCTGGGATAAAAAAATGAATTTTATTGACCCAATGTGTGGTTCTGGAACTCTATTAATTGAAGCAGCTCTTATTGCTTATAATATTCCTCCAG
This sequence comes from Labilibaculum antarcticum, assembly GCF_002356295.1. NCBI lineage: Bacteria > Pseudomonadati > Bacteroidota > Bacteroidia > Marinilabiliales > Marinifilaceae > Labilibaculum > Labilibaculum antarcticum. The sequence goes on from NZ_AP018042.1 coordinate 3,973,766, forward strand.
GATTGTATCGTAAAGAATTTTCCTTTCAAAAATGGAAAGATTACGATGAAGATATGTGGGAAGATATCTACAATGAAGAAACGGAAGTTGATTTCGACGGGAAAATTTTTGGATCAGACATATCTGATAAGGCAATGGAAATTGCTGAGGCGAATATTCGTAATGCAGGTTTGCGTAGAAAAATAGATCTTAAAATCACTCCGTTCCAACAGTTTGTACCGCCAGCCGAAAAAGGTTTGATGATTACAAATCCTCCATATGGTGAGAGATTAAAGGTTAAAGATTTGGAAGGATTGTATTCTATGATAGGGGAACGTTTAAAGCACAATTTTGCCGGATATGATGCTTGGATATTGAGCTACTCTGAAGAGTGTTTTCACAGTATAGGATTGCGTCCTTCTAGAAAAATTACGTTATTCAATGGTCCTTTAGAATGTAAATTTCAAAAATACTCCATGTTTGACGGGAAAAAGAGTGATAAATATAAAAACGATTAATTAAGAAAATTGATTCTCGATTTTCATCAGCTCTGTGATATTTTATTATATTTGTCTAGCGAGTAAAAATAATTATATTATTTATGAACTTTGATCTAAATCAGTGGTATTCCGAAAAAATAGATGAAGATGCTATTTTCGACTATAAGGGTAGAGTTGAAGATGAAGATGTTACTGAGATTTTGAGTGCAATTGAGCGTATCTTGAAGGATCGAAATGAATCACCAAAGCTTTTCAAAAAAATTTTTAATGTATTGATTGAACTCGTTCAGAATTTACATCACCATGGTGAGGTTCCTTCTGATTTTGATGTTTCCTATGATAAATTTGGTATTTTAATTCTTCGTGACGAAGGAACTCAATATCGAATTTGCGCCGGAAATTTTATTAAAATAGATGGATTAAGGCTTATTCGGGATCGAATTGATCAGATTAATACTTTGTCTTCGACAGAGACTCAAAGTTTGTATCGGATTATTTTAGGTAATGATCAATTCTCTGGAAAAGGTGGCGGTGGATTAGGCATGGTTGATATTGCAAGGAAGAGTGGCAATAATATGGAATACCAGTTTTTTGAATACAATCCTAGTTTTTTGTTTCTCGCAATAGATGTAATTATTTAATAACAAACAAAATAGATTTTCATGAATTCACTTATTATAGAAGGTAGCCCTAAAACACCAAACATAAATTTTGATGGAAATGAAGGTTCTTTTTTAATTTCCGGACGTTCAATTCCAGAGAATTCCTTAGACTTTTATAAGCCAATTGTTGAGTGGCTTGACGCATATATTAGTGAACCAAAGGAAAAAACAATTGTAAATATTAGATTGGAATATTTTAATACCAGTTCTTCGAAATGTTTACTTGATGTGTTCAAAAAGCTTGAAATCATTTTCAAGCGTGGACAAAAGGTTGGGATTAATTGGTATTATGAAGCTGATGATGAGGATATGTTAGAAGCAGGAGAGGATTATCAGTCCATAATTAAGATTCCATTTACTATGATAGAAGAAGATGAATAAATTCATTTTAAAATAAATAAAAACCGCAAGTTTTGACTTGCGGTTTTTTTTTATGAATTGCTATTTTAAGATTTATCGTTCGAACCTTTTCTTATTAAATTTCTGATCAAAAATCCCAAGTAGTTTTTTTAACAGGCTGTAGTATAGGATAATATATAGAGTGAATGTGGAGAACCAAATAACCATTATATTAATCCAGTAGGTATCGTAATATTCCCCAAACAATCTTTTTTGAGGAGCATAAAAGTGTGCTTTTATAAAATGTCCTTCCGGGTTCCTGTAAATTGGATCTATTTTCTGGAATAATTTACCCTTATATTCAATTATTCTTTCAATGTCATTAGAATTCCGAACAACTTCTGAAAGCCTATCATTTGCATACGATTTTTTCATATTTACGAATGATTGCTTGTCTAAAAATCCTTTTTGTAAGTCTGTTAAGCGTTCATCCTTTTTACGGTTGGATACATTGTATAAATTAATGTAATAGCGGTTCAATTTGTCGAAATAATCTCTGGTAGCCTTAATAACTTCGGCATTTAAATTTTCAGGATTAAGTTGGTCTAAATTGTCAAATGGAATTGCCATTTTATCAATTTCTTCTATCAAAAGCTCATTACGAAGGAGCAATAAATTTTCTGCAAGTTCCTTCTTTTTTTCAGGTAATTTAAGATATCGTTCGCTGGTATTTAATTTATTCTTTAGTATTGGTAGCCAATAGTTTTTTCGATAATCAGCTTTACTCATTAACTTTTCGTAGATATAAAAATTGGCTGTGTACTTGTTGTCTTTGTATTGTTTTACAGCTAACGCTTCGTAAGCCCAACGAGCAGTTATGATTTCACCATACCAAGGAATGTTGTTAGGCGTTGAAATGTTAGGATTCAGTTTGTCGAACTTTACGATTATACCACTTAAAATTAGTTGTGGAATTAGTATAAAGGGAATTAGTATGTAAATTGTAATAACTGTTTTAAAGCTATCAGAGATTATTAAACCTAACATATTGGCAAAACACCAAGCACTGAATAGAGCCAGCCAATACTCAAAGAACATTCCTTTAATTTCAAGTATTGAATTGCCTATTATGGTAAATAAAAAAGCTTGAAAGGCCGATATGGTAAACAGAATGACAATTTTTGAGAGTAGATAACTAAATTTACTTAAATTTAGAAATCGTTCTCTTTTAAGAATCTTCCTGTCCTTAATAATTTCCTCAGCACTAAGGGTTAGGCCAATAAATAAGGCTACAATTACCGACATGAAAAGGTAAACAGGCAGGTTGCTGTTGTTACTAAAAGTATAACCTAGATTATTGCCAGCATCAATATTGTAATACTTAATAATATAGCTTAAAAGGAAGGCCAGTAATGGCGTCTCAAATAAATTAATGAATAAGTATTGGCGATTTGCGAGTTTGGAGATTACATCTCTTTTTACAAAAACACGAAATTGGTTAAAGATATTTGGAATCTTGAATGTAACAGGAGGAAGCTCCGTTGTATCCTCAATTGTTTTACTAACGCCAACATATTCATGATACTTTTTATGCCATTGAGTTGGTGATACTTTTCTTACCTGAGTAGGATTACCATATTCATCTAATACTTCCGATTCAATAATATTGAAAATCTGATCAGCATCAACATTACCACAAGAGGAGCATTCGCTTTCGGTGCGATTTGCACGCATCGTTTGAGATTTGAAATAGGTTATTCCATCAAGGGGATTTCCATTAAAAATTAGATAACCGCCAGTATCTAGAATTAGCAAACGGTCAAACATTTTAAATATTTCTGAAGATGGTTGATGAATTACGACAAAAATCAACTTCCCTTTTAATGCCAGATTTTTAAGGAGATCCATTATTTTTGCAGAATCTCTAGATGATAAACCTGAGGTTGGCTCATCTAAAAATAATACAGAAGGTTCTCGAATCAGTTCTAAAGCAATATTTAATCGCTTTCGCTGACCGCCACTAATTTTTTTATCCAATGGGTTGCCTACCTTAAGATTTCGGGCATCATAAAGGCCTAAATCTTTAAGTAAGTTTAATACGATTCGGATTAGTTGAAAGGTGCTGTATTTGTCGAAGCAAAGTTTTGCATTAAAATATAAATTCTCGAAAACTGTTAATGATTCAATAAGTAGGTCATCTTGAGATACATGTCCTACAACTCCTTCTAATTGTGATTTGTCGGTAACAATATTGTATCCGTTAATTTCGACGGTTCCATTACTCGGACTTTCTGAACCATTTAAAACATTTAAAAGAGTTGTTTTACCAGCACCACTCGAGCCTATAATACCAACCATTTTTCCTGATTCTTCCTTGAAAGAAAGATCATGAATACCAATATTATTCTCTTTAAATCGGTATTCTATATTTTTGGTTTCAAATACAACTCTTTTGTGTTCCTGATCGCGATGAAAAGTGGTTGTAATATCACTAAAATAGATGGGATCAATTTTTGGATTTCGGATGGACGAACCTTGAGTTAAAAGATGTACTCTATCAGGATTAAGATTTTGCCCGTTCATGTAGAGCTCTTCTATTCCCTTAAAGCGCAACACAAACATATCAACTCGTTTAAGACGAAGAATTTTAATTTCTCCAACCAATCCTGCTGAGTAATAATGTTCTCCGATCTCAAATGATTTCTTTTCATTACTAACGGTAAGCAATCGCTCTGATCGGATGATTGCATCAAAATCGTTAAGAACAAAATTCTTTAGGCGTTCATATCCACCTTCAGGCAGATTAAATGTATCGGCAACAGTTTCCACAAAGGCAAATTCTTGTTCGCTAATCTCATCTTCCGATTTAAGAAATTCCAATAATTGGATTAAAACTATAACTTTCTGACGAACAACAAGTTCTTCGTTTATTTCTGTGCAAATACGAAGAACTCTAACCGAACTGGCCGAAGTGTATTTCTTAATTTTTGTATTTCGAGTAGTCCGTTTTTGGACAGCCTCATAGTGTTGATCATATAAGCTGAGATATTCTTCAGCTGTTTCCTGATCAAGTTGTTGCTTGAGATACTTTGAAACCATTCTTCGCCTTTCAATTGCTGAACTTTTTGGGTGAGCAATGATTGCAAAAAGTTGCATTAAAGCCTTAAGAATTCTTTCACTCATAAAATGTGAGAGTTAGTTGTAATGGTATGTAAGAATCGGTATTATTGCTTAAATCCAATAAGTAGAAGAACAAAACCTGATGTTACTTCCTTTTGATTTAATTTCGCTTCAATAGTACAATTTATCGCATTTGTAAATTGAAAATCCCAATACGGTGAATTTCTATGATCCTTATTGGAGAATAGTAAATGGTTCTCTTCATCGTAAATCGAAAAGATTACATTTTTCTCCATTTTACCTGTCGCTGCAACTATTCTGTAGTAGTTATTGGCATAAAAAGTTGTGTGGAATTCTGCAACTTCCCCTCCAGATAACAAAGCTTTATATTGTTGACCATCTGAAATAAATTCAGGTTCTAAATATTTTGTGCAGTTTTGAAGAGTAATGTCCGACTGCGCATTAGAGTTAAGGCTAATACCGGTAAAAAATAGTATAAGAAAAAAAGTATAGTAGTTATTCATAAGTTGTGTTTTTTTATTGGATTACTTAATGATGTAGTTACGAATAATACTTACTTTATCAGTAATTGAAGACAATTGAGCTTTGTTCATCACTATCTCAGATTTACTTTTTACAATGGTTAGTTTATTTTGAGAATCTGTAATTGGAGGAACATATGTGTATTTTTCTTCAAGTTCATCAAAAGTATAGGCTAAATCAATTAATCGATCAACCAAAAAGTAGAAATCTTTGGACTCATTAGAGTAAGGTACTAAAAGCTTTATTAAATTCTCAAGAGGTCTTTTTTGTTCTGAAATCCGAGTCGTTAATTCTTTGTTTGGAACGGTCTTGATTTGTTGGGTGAGAATATAAACTGATTCGATCCATCCTCCTGCTAAGATTAATGCTCCGGTATTTTCTCTATCATTAGCTTTTAAATAATTATCTATTTTACGATAGGTATTACTCACGATAACTAATAGCGAATCTCTATTTTCTATATTATTTTCAATGCGTTCAATGGTTGGTTTATCCATTGCATTGTATAATCCAATTTCCTGAGAAATGATTTTTAAAACAGCAAAGTAACTGGCCGCATCTTGTGTTTGGCGATAAATGTTAATGTATCCTAAATCAGATCCGTAAATACCGAAGTTTATTGCTTTACTGAAATTTTCAACATAGTCACTTGCTTTGCTCGTGGAATGCAATAAATCCTTATTATAAGGGATTCCTGATTTTTCAAGAAGCAAAGAAATTTGATAAGGTGAAGGCATGCTGAACAGAATATTATTGTATTTGAAAATATTCGCAGACTGATCTACATCTTCCATGAGAGAAGCTTCTGTTGCTATTTCGTCAGGGCTTACATTATTTTCTGCATCATTATTCCGTAAAATCAAAAATGTTACTATCGCAGCAATTGAGATTAAAATAAGAAATTTAATGCTATTTGGTGTTTTTTTCTTTGGCATCTTGTATAACTTAAAATTTATTAAGCCAATTTAGAAAGAATAAACTACTTCTCAAAGCTTGAGTGTATGCGGTACTACTGATTTGCACTACAAATAGCTGTTGATTAAGTTTTTCGATCTTACTTTGAATTTTGTACAAAGCAATTGGTGATTGTCTTGTTTAATTATTCTTCCATTAGTACTCTATTTCTAGTAAAAAGGATACATTTGGAGACGAATTTTTTGAAAAGAATTATAACAGCAACAAAAACATTATGAGAAAAATATTCCTTTTAACCTATTTACTAATCATTTGTGCCCTTTTTTCGGCTGCTAATGCTCAAACAAAAAAGTTGAGTATGGAAGATGCAATTATGGGACCAAGGGGCAAATTTTACCCTGAATACTTATCTCAATTATCATGGAAAGGTGAGAGTAACCTGATATCCTATGTTTCAAATAATGAAATTAGGGTATCTAAGCCAGGAGAAGAGGCGAAGGTAGCTTATCGTTTAACTGATTTAAATGAGGTATTAGAGTCAGCAAAAATTAAAGAATTAAATAGATTTCCAATGTTTTCATGGATAAGTAATGACTTGATTCAATTCAATACTGATGGAAAATTACTTCAAATTGATTTACTCAATAAGAAGCTTGTATTAAAATTGGAAATTAATCCGAAGGCTGAAAATACAGAGTTTTGCGAGCTTAATTCGTCTATTGCCTATACCATTGGAAATAATCTGTATATATGTAGTACCCATGGAAATGAGTTGACTGTAACTTCTGATGAGGATAAGAATATTGTTAACGGGCAGACAGTGAGCAGAAGTGAATATGGTATTACGGATGGAATTTTTTGGGGACCCAAAGGGGCGAATCTGGCTTTTTATCGCAAAGATGAAAGTAAGGTTGCAACATTTCCATTAGTTGATATCAGCACACGTGTTGGTGATTTGAAGGAAATTAAATATCCGATGGCTGGCATGGGAAGTGAAACGGTAAGTTTGGGTGTTTATAATCTCAAAGATAAATCTACCGTTTGGATTCAGCCTAATGATTTTGGAGTAAATCAATATTTGACGAATATTAGCTGGGGTGCAGATGGGAAATTCATTTACATTCAGGTTTTGAATCGTGCTTCGGATCATGCGAAATTAAATAAATACGAAGCTGCTACTGGTAAATTTGTGAAAACACTATTCGAAGAAAAAGATGATCGATGGGTAGAGCCTTCACATGAACTGATTTTCTTAAAAAGTAATCCTAGTCAATTTATATATCAGACCAATAATCGAGATGGTTTTAATCATGCTTATTTATACGATATTGAAGGTAAACTGATCAAGCAATTGACATCAGGAAATTGGGAGATTACGGATATTTTAGGATTCGATAAATCGGAAAAGAACCTATTTTTTGTATCAACGGAAGTGAGCCCAATAGAAAGACATGCATATAAACTGAATTTAAAAACAGGCAAGCGCATTCGATTAACGATGGATGAGGGAACTCATGCAGTTCAGGCAAGTGCTGATGGTAGATATATTATTGACAATTATAGTAGCTTAAATGTGCCACGAAAAATTATTGTTGCTGATGCAAAAGGCAAAGAGATAAAAGAATTGGTGAACGCAGAAAATAAGCTAATTGATTATGATTTGGGCGAAATTTCTTTGGGAACAATTAAATCGGCTGATGAAAAAACTGATTTGCATTATCGTATGGTAAAGCCTGCTGATTTTGATCCAAACAAAAAATACCCGGTTGTTGTTTACGTTTATGGAGGTCCTCATGCACAAATGGTGAACAACCGTTGGTTGGGAGGAGCAGCTTTGTGGGAGCAATATATGGCTCAGAATGGATATTTGATTTATGTTTTGGATAACAGAGGATCAGCAAATAGAGGAAAAGAGTTTGAAGCTGTAATTCACCGACAGTGCGGTCAGCCGGAAATGGCGGATCAAATGAAAGGTGTTGAGTTCTTGAAATCATTGCCATATGTTGACGCCGATTGTATTGGTGTTCATGGATGGAGTTATGGTGGTTTTATGACCATTTCGTTAATTACAAATTACCCGGATGTATTTAAAGTTGCTGTGGCGGGTGGTCCTGTAATTGATTGGAAATGGTACGAAGCGATGTATGGAGAGCGCTATATGGATACTCCGGAAGAGAATCCTGAAGGATATGCAAAGACCTCGTTAATCGCGAAAGCAAAAGATTTAAAAGGAAAGCTTTTAATTTGTCAGGGAGCAGTTGATAATACTGTGTTGTGGCAGAATAGTTTGAATTTTGTTCGTGAGTGTATAAAGAATAATGTTCAGGTTGATTATTTCCCATATCCTTGTGCGGAGCACAACGTACGTGGGCGCGACCGTATTCATTTAAAACAAAAAGTGAGCAATTATTTCGATGACTATTTGAAATAAGAGACGAAAAAAAAGCTGTAAAAATAAATAAATCGTCATCTCAATTCCGATATTTTTCGGCAAATTTGGGACGACGATTTTTTTGTTCCAGTAGTGTCGCTCGTGATGAACGTAAGTGTCGCTGATTTTAATAAAATATCAAATTGAAAACGCAAACCAATTACAGAAGCATTTGGAAAATTTCTTATCCGATTATTTTAGGAAGTTTAGCACAGAATATAATTGCCCTTACTGATACTGCATTTCTGGGTCACCTAAGTGAAACAGCTTTGGGAGCTGCCGCTATTGCAACAATATTTTATTTTGCTATTGTAATGCTTGCCTGGGGTTTTGGATTGGGAGTTCAAATTGTAATTGCCAGAAGAGTCGGAGAAGGAAATCTAAAACTTGTCGGTAAAACCTTCGATCATGCCTTGTTTTTTTTACTGATTTTAGCTGTTGTGTTGATAGGATTTATGGAACTTCAGGCTCCACCTATTTTAAAAGCCATCGTGAAATCAAATGCCATATACGATGCCAGTATGGAATACATCTCGTATCGTGCATGGGGAATCATATTTGCATGTGTAAACCTATTGTTTCGAGCTTTTTATATTGGAATTGCAAAAACAAAAATAATTGGTTGGAGTACCGTCTTTATGGCAATTATTAATGTCTTTTTCGATTATGTTTTGATATTTGGAGAGTGGGGATTTCCTGAAATGGGTATAAAAGGTGCAGCTGTTGCTTCTGTAATTGCAGAGGTTTTTGTAATGGTGTTTTTTATTGTTTATACACTAAGAAAAGTGCCTGTTAAAACCTATGAATTATTCAAATTTATAAAGATTGATTGGGAGCTGTATACTCGATTAATTAAGGTTTCTTTTCCAATGATGATTCAGAATTTTCTCGCCTTATCGTGTTGGTTTATTTTCTTTTTGATGGTAGAAAGAATGGGTGAAAGAGAGCTGGCAATTTCAAATATTATAAGAAGTATTTATGTGTTGATGATGGTGCCGGTGTGGTCCTTTGCATCAGCAGCTAATACATTAGTGAGTCAGGTTATTGGAGAAGGAGCCTACGAAGAGGTGATGCCGGTGATTTGGCGAACCGTAAAACTCTCATTTTTTTCAGTTTTGGCATTGGTTGGGATCTGTATTATTAATCCCGAATTGGTAATTTCAATATATACCGAAGAAATTAGTTTAATTGCTGAAGCCAAACCTGTATTGTACGTGGTTTTTGGGGCTACTTTGATTTTTCCAATTGCAGTTACGCTTTTTCATGGAGTTTCAGGTACTGGAAATACTTTTCATGCAATGTTACTCGAAATGGCGGTTTTAGTATGTTATTTAGGTGCAGTATACCTGTTAATCGTAGTTTTTAAATCGTCAATTTCGGGAGTTTGGACTACGGAGTATTTTTATGCCGGCTTTATGGGTTTGAGTTCATGGTTGTATCTGAAATATGCAAATTGGAAAGAAAGTAATATTTAGTTTTTGAGGAAAACCAGAATTACTATTCGAAAGGAACAACTTCTGGTTGAGTCACTCTAAAGTTATTGAATTTAGGTCTTTCTTCCCCAGATATGCGATATTCAAATCGATTGAAATCGGAGGGGGCTTTTGGATAAAAAGCAAGGCGTAATTGTATGGTTTTGAAAACTAAATTTTCGTTGTTCAAACGAATTCCAAATCCCACACCATAATAGAATTTTTCCTTAAGAATATTCTTTTTATTACTACCAATAAACCCCATGTCGGCAAAGGTGTAAAAAGCAAAACGAAAGCCACCTAAAGTGTAAGGTGTAAAGGCTACAGTTTCCAGATTAAGGACTAATTTCTGAGTCCCGATTACATCCTCTTTGGAAAAACCCCGAATTCCAGTATCAGTTAAAAGGCTTATGAATTCATCTGGAAATCTTCTTATTCCTAGTGTATATTGCAAATCTGCAAAATTACGAAGACGAAGAGGTCCGAGATTACGAATGCGACTGAAGAATTTTGTTTGTCCGAGTAAAACACCTTGTTCAAATTTCTGTGAATTAAAATAACCTCCAAGAGCAACACGATTAAAGAAATATGTTCTGCTTTTACTAAGGTAAGCCGCTTTTTGGAAATCAAACCCCAAATATCTTCTATGTGAGTATTCTCGGTCTTCGTATCCCATGGTAAGTTGCGCTAAAGAGCCATATGGAATATCCTCGGTTCGTCCAAAATTGTAAATTAAATTACTCTTGTAATATTGTATTTGACTTAAGCTTATACTAGTCAGATAATGAATGTTATTATGGAAAGATTGATTTAGTGCAGGACCAACTTCGGGTCTCTCGAAAAATTCCCGACCTGATATTCTTCCTGTTATATATAACTTTCTTCGTGCAAATTTATTTCTGGATTTAATCTTATAAGAACGGCCAAACCAAATATTTCCATAATTAAAGTCCAAAGGTATTTCGTTAATAATCGGATCATCTTTTTGAATTTCGTCTGATCTCATGGTTTGGGAGAGTGTAAAGCCTCCGGCATATTTGGTGTTGTAGGTCGCGAAACTCCGGTCTAAATCAACTTGAACAACAGCTTTTTCATAGGTGTTTTGGTAGGTGAAAGTTGCATCGATATATGATTTTCGGATGTTTCGAATTTTATATCTTCCTGTGTAACCGTATTTCTGATCTTTGTCTGAATCAAATTCAAAACTATTGCTGAATTCATGTCCTAGTCCGTATAGGTTTCGGCTATATATTTCAAATTCGGTAGAGGATAGAGATCCAACTTTCATGTTGGCTCCCCATGAAAATTGATCTTTAACCCACAATTGAAGATCGACTAACGTTTGTGAGCCTAAAACCGGAATAACTCTAAAATAGGCATCTTTAACGTATGATAATTCACGAATTAGTCGTTCGTTATCTGCAAGGTTATATGGATCAACAGCATCGCCTTCGCTTAATCGCAACAGTTTGCGTAAGTGATTTCTTCTACTTGTGTTATGTAGTTTGTTTCCAGTCGTTTCTAACCAGGTATGTGCAATTTGAGTAGTGTCATATAGGGTAGGACCAAAAGGTTCTAAAACCCGAATACTAATGTTTCGTATTGTTTTGCCCTGATATTGCAAAAAAGCTACTTCGCTTCGTTCAGTTTTTATTGTATCTGTTGGGTTCAGTTTATCGGGCGATACAAAGAATAGGTTGTATAATTCTTTTGTGAATTTTCGTTTGCCGGCACCTCGTTTAAGGGAATTGTAAAATTTAGATCCATTGTTAGAATTACTTTCAAGACTGCTTTCATTTACTGTATCTAAGAGAAAGATGAGAGTATCTCTGGAAATGATAAATGTACTGTCTTGTAACTGGGAATATTGGAGTTTTTCAATAAGCGTGTCTCTTCGCGAAATCCTTTGTCCATTTGCATGGAGAAGATTTCCTATCAATAGAAAAAGAATCAAACAATATGTACTTATTTTACTGATGAGTCAAAATTTTAATTACAAACAGGATCATCTTCTTCCAAAGATATATAAATTGTAATTTGATTTATGCGTTCCGAAGCACAAGAATCATACCTTGATAGGTTTTGAATTGTTAAGTTATTTTAAATTGGTAATATCTGTAAGCTTTTTATTGAGTTGGTTAACGCTATCGGCAGTCCATTTCCATTTACCTTCTTTTCTAATTTCACCAGTTAGTATTTTGCCTTTAAAAAGCTCAAGAGTCTCTACAGCACTTCCAAATCCAAACCGTTTCAATCCTAATTTAAAAATAACCTTATCGTATTTGGTTATTTCTTTTCCGCGAAAAAAAATCAGGTAGTAGTAGGACATGCACATTTCTGCTGCATCATCATCGAACTCAATTTTATAAATAATACGGTTTCTTTTTAAGAGTAATAGTAACACGTACATACATAATACTGTAGTTAGGTAAACTACGTTTATACCAACAAAAAACAGGAGAATGACTATTAAAAGTGCGAGTAAGGAAAGCTCCTTTTTTACTCTTTTACCCAAAGGATATTCAGATGGGCTTAATTCAAATTTTTCCATTGTGTATTTTTTGCATAGTTAGCAAAATAGCTAGTAGTAATCAAGCTTAGGGAGATTATAATCGCGGTCAATTAAGAATTAATTCGCATTTATTACTAAAGTTTTAGTAGTGATATTTGTCTACTAAAAAAATAGTACTAAGTTTGTAGTAGATTAATCGTAAAGAAAAGTTTGTTATGAAGGAATTGACCAAAGCAGAGGAACAGGTAATGCAGATTGTATGGGAATTAAAAAAAACGAGCGTTAGAGATGTTGTTGCGAAATTTCCGGAACCAAAGCCGGCATACACAACAGTTGCAACTGTTATGAATGCATTGGAAAAGAAAGGTTTTACAGATAAAATTCCAGCAGGGAAATCGCATCTGTTTTCGGTGAAAATACCCAAAGATGAATATTCTGGTTATAAGGCTGGAAGCTTGGTAAACAATTATTTTAATGGGTCATTTTCGAGAATGGCTTCTTTTTTTGCTAAGGATAACAAATTGAGTATTCAGGAATTGGAAGAGATGATTGAGATTGCTAAACGTGAAATAAATAAAGAGAAGTGATATGGAAGCAATGACGGACTACTTACTACAGTCATCGGCTGTTCTGGTTTTGTTTTATCTGATTTACATTTTGGTATTGCGAAATGAACGATTCTTCGCAGAGATTCGCTTTTACCTATTGGGAAGTGCTTTGTTAGCATTAATTCTGCCTCTTCTGAAGTTTTCCTACTCGATTACTGTAGAATCCGCATTTGTAAATGATGCGATGGGAGATTTTTTTGTTGATCCCATTCTTGGGGAAGCAATTCAACATGCCAAATCTATAATTTCCTTGGGATCGATGCTGCTTTTAATTTATCTGGCTGTGTGTAGCATTCTATTTGTAAGAAGTCTTTTAAAGGTTTTCCAAATACGACAATTAATTAATGCCGGAGAATATCAAATTGTTGATGAACAGAAGGTGGTTCTTTTGGATCAATCAATACCTGCCTTTTCTTTCTTCGGATACATTGTAATGAACAGAGAGGAGTTTCGCGACAAGTCTCTGAATAATATATTTGCGCATGAAAAAGTACATGCTCAGCAAAAGCATTGGATCGATCTGCTGTTTGTTGAATTGTTGACCATCGTATTTTGGTTCAACCCTTTTGTATGGCTTTATCAGGTTGCGGTAAAACAGACGCATGAACTTTTGGCTGATGATGGAGTGATAGCGCGCGGCTTTAACATTGGACAATATCAGGCAATTTTAATGAACCAAATTATGGGGACTGAGGTTTTGGGCTTAGCCAATAACTTCAACTATTCCATCACTAAAAAACGTATGATTATGATGTCAAAAGAAAAAAGCCCACTAAATAGGCGCTATAAATTATTGATTGTTATTCCAGTAGTATGTGCTGTTTTGTTATTCAATCTGCAAATAGTGGAAGTTCAAGCTCAGGAGAAGAAAATTGAGAAAGTGGTTAATATTATTGAATTAACCGGACAATTAATTGATGAACACGATACTCCTGTTGAAGGAGCAACGATTCTTAACAGAAGTAATGAAGTGGGAGTTACTTCCGACAGGAACGGGAAATTTAAACTTCTGGTAGTAGAAGATGCTACATTAGGAGTAAGAAGTGAAGGTTATGCAAGAAAAGTGTTGATTTTAGACGAGTTGACTAAATATGCTGAGAAGACAGAAAACGGATATTTTGTAAAGATTAAAATGTACTCAGAATCTTCAGCTCAAAAGGATGAAGCTTATTACAAAGACGAGCAAGTTTTTGTTACAGTAGATCAAATGCCTGAATTTCCAGGTGGGGAGTTGGAGATGCAAAAATATATTGCAAAAAATGTAAAATATCCAAAAGATGCCCAGCAAAAAGGCATTAGCGGAAGAGTATTTGTGACTTTTGTTGTAAATAAAGAGGGTGAAGTAGATCAAGCCCGTGTTATTCGTGGTGCTTCTCCATCTCTTGATGCTGAATCAGTTCGTGTGATAAAATCAATGCCAAAATGGAAGCCAGGAAAGCAAAGAGGTGAAGCTGTGAATGTATCTTACACAGTTCCAATTAATTTTAGTTTAGAAGATGATAAGAAAATAGATGAAGTGAATGTCGCTGAACCTGAGAAAGATAATCTTTATAAAGGCGAAACAGTGTTTGTAATTGTTGAGGAAATGCCAGAGTATCCTGGCGGGTCATTAGCATTGCAAAAATACATTGCTGATAATGTAAAGTATCCGACAGAGGCTCTGAAAAAGGAGATTAGCGGTAGAGTATTTGTGACATTTATTGTAAGTAAAGAAGGTGATGTTGTGCAAGCCCGTGTTGTTCGCGGAGTTGATCCATCGTTGGATGCAGAAGCACTTCGAGTGATGAATTCAATTCCTAAGTGGACACCTGGTAAACAGCGAGGACAAGCAGTAAATGTTTCTTATACCGTGCCAATTAATTTTAGTTTAGAAAATGATAAAAAGAAAAAAGTAGAGCCGAATCGAAAAGCAAGTTTGGATTCAAAGATTGAGTCTAAAAAGGAAGAATTTATTTATAATGACGAGCCTGTTTTTGTAATTGTAGACGAAATGCCGGAGTATCCAGGGGGAGCTTTGAAATTAAAAGAGTTTTTTGTTAGTGAAGTGTCTAAATTGGATGCTAACTATATAATTGGCAAGAGATGCTTTATCACATTTTTGGTAACAAAACAAGGATTGGTTGAAAAAGCTCGGGTGGTAAGAGGTACAGGTAATATGGAGGTGGATGCAAAAGCTTTAGAGATCGTGGAAAGTTCTGTAAAATGGAAGCCAGGTAAACAAAGAGGGCAAGCAGTAAATGTATCGTATACCGTACCAATTAATTTTGGAGCATAGAGTAAGCTTTTAAAAAGGATTGCCCTTGACTTCTGTCAGGGGCATTTTCGTTTACACCTCTTTGTGTCGAAAGCAATCTGTTGTGTGATCGTTTACCATTCCTGTTGCCTGCATTAATGCATAACAAATGGTTGGACCAACAAATTTGAAACCTCGTTTTTTTAGGTCTTTGCTCATGGCTTCCGATTCGGGAGTTGAGGCAGGAACTTCAGACATGCTTGCCCAATGATTAAGAATGGTTTTTCCATCCGTAAAGCTCCAAATGTATTGGTCGAAAGAGCCGAATTCTTCTTGAACCTCAAGAAATGCCTTTGCATTTTTTATGGCAGAAGTAATCTTCAGTTTATTTCGAATGATCCCTTCGTTTTGGAGTAATTCATCTACTTTCTCCTGGGTATAATTTACCACAACATTCGGATCGAAATTATCGAAAGTTTTGCGGTAGTTTTCACGCTTGCGTAAAATGGTAATCCAACTCAAACCAGCTTGCGCTCCTTCCAATATCAGAAATTCAAACAGCATCTGAT
Source organism: Labilibaculum antarcticum (assembly GCF_002356295.1). Taxonomy (NCBI): domain Bacteria; kingdom Pseudomonadati; phylum Bacteroidota; class Bacteroidia; order Marinilabiliales; family Marinifilaceae; genus Labilibaculum; species Labilibaculum antarcticum. The sequence goes on from NZ_AP018042.1 coordinate 3,989,649, forward strand.
CATCGTGCAAAGGAACTCCCCACTCATTATCGTGATACTCGCAATACAATGGATCGTCACCAGCCCATTTGCATCTTGTGATGTTTGTGTTATTCTTAGAAGAATTTTGCATGACTTGGTATAATACGATTAATCTGATATTATTGATTTAAAACAGCCTCAATATTCGCTTTGTCGTTAATATTGGGGAATTTTTCAAGTATTTGTTTCGCTACAGTTTTCGACTCTTTAGTTTGCTTGTATTTCACGTGAAGGTTTAATAAAGCCACATAGTAATTCTGATCTTCAGGATTAATATTGATTGCAGTTTTTAAATACTTGATTGCATCCTTCGGATTATTTTTAAAATCATACATCATGGCAATGTTGTAGAAAATCCGTGGATTACCCGTTGCTAGTTTCGATGCTTTTAGTAAATAGGTCATCGATTCATCGTAACGCTTGCGCTCAGATAAGAAAAGGGCATAGGTAAACATTGTTGCGCCATCATTCGGAATATGTTTCAAGTAGTCTTTTAGCAATATCTCAGCTTTTTCGTACTCACCTTTGTTGTTGTACAATATGGCCAAATTTATTTTTATCGGATGAAGCAGAGGATCTTGCTCCAAAGCTCTTTTGTAAAACTCTTCGGCTTTATCTGTTTGCTTGCTGTTGTAGTAAAAATTAGCCAAATTAAATTTACCTGCAGGAAAATCAGCACTGTATTCCAGAGCTTCCAGATATTCCTTCTCTGCTCGCTGAAACTGTTCGTTATACTTTGCCGGTATTTGATCTCTGCTAACCGTATTCAGTTTTGTAGCACACTCAACGCGAATGGCTTTGGTCTGATCGTTGAGCATTCCCAAAACGATATTGAATGATTTTTGATCATCCATTATCACGTTTTGAAGGGCATTGTAACGAATATGACCGTTAAAATTATTCAAAGCATCGTATAATATTTCCTTGCTTTTTTTCTGATAATTCATGCCTAACAATCGAATTGCTGTTGCCCGAATAATTTCAGGATATACTTCATCATTATAAATATGAACTAAGCCATCGAAGCCTTTCTGACTGCCAGTTAGAGCTTCTTTAAAAGCAACACCATATTGCGATTTACGACTAGTACCATGCCATTTGTCAATGTAATCAATAGCCCATTGGGTTGATTTATCTGCATGACATTGATTACATGCATTAGGAGTTCCCAGTGTTTGTGTTAAATCAGGACGAGGAACTCGGAAACTGTGATCGTTTCTGTAATCAGGCCCCATGTAAAATTGTGCCGGCATGTGACAGTTGATACAATGTGCGCCATCTCCAACTTCAAATTTTACTCCGTCATCAGCAATAACCGCTTTCCCTTCTTCGCCTTTTAACTTGTGAAAATGATGTGCTTTGGTGTCGTAATCGTCAGCTCTATGGCATTGAGTACATAATCGATTGTCTTCGAATAGTCGTTTGGTGCTGTGAACATTATGGCAGTCGTTGCATTTCACATTTCTCATATACATCTTACTTTGTGTAAATGAGCCGTAAACGTAATCTTCATCTAATATCTGACCATCTATATGGTAATTTTCTCCGTTGGGTAAATTGGGAATGGTGTGATTGTAGATATCTGCACTGTGTGTAAAATCGGAAAGGGAACCACGACGAGCATGACAACGAACACATAAATCAACATATTCCTTGTTGTCAATTCCACTTGTTTTTACAACCAATCCAAAATTAGTGTGCTCATCTCTGGCATAATCTGCTTTTGCGGCCCACTCCAAATGTTTCGATGCGGGTCCGTGGCAAGCCTCACAACTCACATCAATCTCGCTCCATGTGGTGTGATAAGAATCGGTTTTAGAATCGTATCCTTTTACCAAATTAGTCGAGTGACAATCAGCACACATACCATTCCAGTTTTGGGCTTGATTGGTCCAATGCAACCAATTGTCGTGTTCAATTATTTCATCTTTATAAACTTGGGTAGACATGTGATACCAAATACTGTCTTTCGAATTCCATGTTAATGGCAAAGTTTGCAGTCTGCCTCTGTCAAATTCAACCAAATACTGTTGTAAAGGATAGTAACCAAATACATATTTAATTTCAAATTCTTCCAGTTTTCCTGATTCACCATCGGTTAGTACATAAAAGCGATTGTCTTTTTTGTACATTTTGTGCGTCATTCCATTGTACTCAAGCGATTGATTCTTGAAATCGCCTAAAACAGTAGAATCATTGGCATGATCCATGGCTTTATCGTGATCTGATCCCACCCAATCGTTGTATTCATTTAAGTGGCACTCTACGCAGGTTTCACGGCCTACATATTGCGCTTCCGCTGATATTTCTTTACTGGCGCCATAAGTATTTAGCAACAGGTACAAGGGAATCGATAGTACGGCTATTAAAGCAGCAAGTAAGCTGATTCGCTCTGTTTTTTTACGATTCTCCATTTATAAGTAGGTTAACTGCGATTTATTGAATGATGATCTTCTTATTGGTTTTCTGGTATCAATAAGTAATTCTCCTTTTTCGATTGTAATAGGAAAGTAATCTAAGGGGCGGGTTGCAGGTGCCGATAAAACTTCTCCAAATTTATTGAATTGCGAAGCATGGCATGGACAATTGAAACCACCTGTTTTCGAATTGGTATTCACGACACATCCCAAGTGGGTACACTTAAAAGACATAGCCAAAAATCCACCATCTTCGAAACGTTTCAGAAAGAACTGACCCGTTAAAAATGGATATAGTTTGTTCTTGTCGAAAGCAGTAGCTTTACCCGCATTAAATAATTCGGTTGTGCCAGATGAGGTATCAACTTTGTTAACACTTCCTCTTAGTAAGAAAAAAGCTTCTACAGTTGCAAGTGCAATAAGAGTTCGCTTTATGAATTTCCGTCTGTTCAATTTCATTATGCTATTGTAATTCGATATTTTAAAAAATCATCAACATTCCTTCCCCTCTTAATAGCAGCGAAATGAGTAACATGCATATATAGGATGATAGTATAATGCTCGTGCAGGCCATGATTAATTCGGTTCGGTTGGCCTGATGTTTTTTATTCCAAAATAAAAGGTAAGCCGCAACAGGTACTGCATAGAATAGAAAGGGGATAAGTCCTGTTGAGATCACGCCAGGCCAGTTGGAAAGCCATAAATCAAAATGGAAAAAGTGCTCAAATAAATAAATCAATGCAAATGTAAATACAAAAGCAATAATACTCGATTGAATGGTTATTTTCTTACCCAATGGAGAGTTGAACCAAACTCCGATATTTAAATTGTTGTATTTATAGTAGGGTAGACCAAAAAAGAAAAGAGCCGTTGCGAAAGGAATAATAACCGCACTAAAGAAAGGATGAAGATGAAGAAGTAATTCCTGAGCACCTAGAAAGTACCACGGAGCTTTGCTTGGGTTTGGACTTTTTAATGGGTTGGCCTGATCAAGCAAAGGAGCATCATAGAATGCCGCAGTTAAAAACAATCCTGCGATTACAATACATGCAAGCATGATTTCTTTCGATACCAAATTTGGAATGACATCAACTTTTTGTTGTTCTTCTTGTTGAGGCAAGGCAATCCCTCCAGCTTTGCGAACCAGCCAAAAGTGCATACACATTAAGAAAATGAATAGTAGAGGTATGATTCCTGTATGCAAAGTATAAAAGTTGAGTAAAGTATTCCCGTCAACCGTTTCACTTCCACGAACAACATATGCCAGCGAATGGCCAATAAACGGAATGTACTCAATAATTTGGGTAATAACAGTAACTGCCCAGTAGGCAAGCTGATCCCAAGGTAACAGGTATCCTGTAAAACTAGATGCAAGCACCAAAAACATCATTAATAAACCATAAATCCAGTTCTCACCTCGTTTAAGGAAAATAGATTGTGTGTAGTAAACTCTGACCAAGTGAAGAAAGGATGCTACAATCATAAGTTTGGCCGATAAATGATGCAGGTTGCGAATAAACTGACCAAATACGGTATTGTTTTTTAATCCTAAAATGGAATCGTAGGCATGCTCAACAGTAGGGATATAAGAGAAACGAAGTAGTAATCCGGTAAGGCATAGAATTATAAAAAGCAATGCACATACTCCACCCAAACCGAAAGTGCGGTTAATTTTAATGGCTCTGGAATCGATCTTAGCCGGATGCAAATGCAGAATAAATTTTTCTATCGATGAGGGGGTTTTATCTTCTTGATTCGTATTTGTCATTACTCGGATTATGGGTTTTACAGTAAGATTACAAAGGAAGTGAAAATGCTTTGAATCTGAAAGAAAAAATAATGAACACTACTGGTAGGTAATGGTAGTATTGATGGTAATTTAAGGGGGATATTGGGTATTGGTGTGTAATGTGTTGTTTGTAAGGTGATTGCGTGCGTGTATTGAAAGTTTGTTTTAAGTTTTAAATAGAGGAGGATAAGTTTTTTTTATTTAATTTTAGGCTTCGAATATCATAATTACAGTGTAAATCGATGTTTTAAGAAATCAAAAAAATAATTTCTGTGACTGGATATTGATCGTTAACGTATTTTGAAAATCTAAATAATAAATAAGATGAAGTTAAAATTGTTGTTATCCATTTTTATGGTATCCCTACTGGTGGGATGTGTAGAGAAAAAAGTTGAGAAGAAACAGCCAAATATCATCTTTCTTTTTGCTGACGATCAGTGTTATAACACAGTGCATGCGTTAGGAAATGAAGAAGTAATTACTCCAAACCTTGATAAAATGGTTGAGAATGGAGCAACTTTTACACATGCTTTCAACATGGGATCCTGGACTGGTGCCGTTTGTGCAAGTAGTAGAGCGATGTTGAATACAGGAAGATTTGTGTGGAGAGCCTACGGATTTGAAGACAAGCAAAATGAATTGGTAGAGAAGGGGCAAATGTGGTCTCAGATTATGCAAACTGCTGGTTACGATACCTACATGACAGGAAAATGGCATGTGCAAACAGCTCCATCTAAGATTTTTAATCATACAGTACATATCCGTGGGGGAATGCCTAAAGATAACTGGAATCATGCGAAGCAAGCGAAACTTTTTGCCGAAATGGAGAGAACAAAACAGGGTAAACCTGAAGATATCATGCCATTTGGTTATAATCGTCCGCAAAGTGTATCGGATACTAGCTGGACTCCCTGGGACAAAAACAATGGCGGCTATTGGCAAGGTGGAAAACACTGGAGCGAAGTGCTAAAGGATGATGCAATTACGTTTATCGATTCAGCCAAAGGAAAAGACAAACCATTCTTTATGTATTTGGCATTTAATGCTCCTCATGATCCTCGTCAGTCTCCTAAAGAGTTTTTAGACATGTATCCTTTAGAGAATATTTCTGTACCTGAATCATTCTTGCCTTTGTATCCTTACAAGGATAGTATTGGCTGTGGACCAGCATTGCGTGATGCTGCTTTGGCTCCATTTCCACGTACCGAGTATTCTATGAAAAAGCACCGTCAGGAATATTATGCTTTAATTACTCATTTGGATTACCAAATCGGAAAGATTATTAAAGCATTGGAAGAATCTGGTGAAATGGATAATACCTATATTTTTTATACTGCAGACCATGGTTTAGCAATTGGAGAAAACGGATTGGTTGGGAAACAAAATATGTACGATCATTCTATGCGTCCTCCTTTGTTTGTTATTGGTCCTGATATTGAAAAAGGGAAAAAGATAGATGCTGAAGTGTACTTGCAGGATATTATGGCTTCCTCAATTGAGTTGGCAGGATTACCAAAACCTGAGTACATTGAGTTCAATAGCTTAATGTCTTTGGCTCGTGGTGAGCAAACAAAATCGAATTATTCAGCCATTTATGGTTGCTATAAACCAGATCTGCAACGAATGATTCGTACCGAAGGGTTTAAATTGATTGTTTATCCTCACGGAAAAGTATTGCGTTTGTACGATTTAAATAAGGATCCAAAAGAGATGCACGATTTGGCATCAAATCCAGAATACAAAGAGAAAATTAAAGACTTATTTACGAAGTTAGTGGCTCTCCAAAAAGACATGGATGATCCATTGGATTTGACTAAGATCTTTACTTCATTATAATTGAACTGAACGAAAAAAAAGGATGTTTAGAATTGCGAATTCTGAACATCCTTTTTTTATGTCCTTGCGTGTAGTAAAATTAATTCCTCGTGGATTATGAAATGTTTTAGCCAGAGGTTTTTTTTTAGTCCCCTTTAGGGGATTTAAGGGTTGATTGAAATGTATTTGAATGAGTTTCTAGATGAATTAAAGTAAAAAAAAGACTTCAAAAGGAAAAATTGCCAAGTCTTAAGGAATTATCACCAACAGTAGTTCATTTAATTGTCTTCATCTTTGTATCAACAAATTACATGAATAAGATTACAACTAAAAAAATAGAGATATGAGAAAAATAGAAAGTGCTCAAGAATTGGATAACCTACTTAAAGAGGATAAAGCAATAATGTTAGATTTTTATGCTGATACCTGTCCTCCTTGTCAGGCATTAATGCCTACTATTGAAAAATTAGCAGAAGAATATAAAGGAAAGATCGATATTCAAAAAGTGGATGTACATAAATTCCCGAAATTGAGAACAAAGTATGGAATTGGAAGTATTCCGACCTTACTTTTTATTAAAGAGTCAGAAATTGTTGATAAAACAGTTGGAGTTATAGCAGAATCAGCATTAAAAGAGAAATTAGATAATCTACTTCACGCCTAATACCGATTAGTATCTAAAATTACTGATTCATTTCACTTCGTTTATGACTGTGTTTTAGATATCTATCGGTATTATACAATTGTGTAATTTTGTATTTAAAATCGTATAACAGGCGCGCTTGGAATTTGGATATAGTTCATGAAAAAAGTGCTGTAAACTACTCTAAGAGTGTTAACAGCACTTTTTTTGTTGTTATTGAGTGGAATATCTCTAAAATTCTAATTCCATTGCAAAATTAACAGGAACGGCTTTACCTCTCTGAGTGCCGGGTTTCCAGTTCTCCATACCAGAAGCAATACTGTTTGCAGCTTTGGCCGCTACATCATTACTTTTATCTAGTATCTGAATATTGGTTACTTCCCCTTTTTCATTTATACTAAAACCAACGGTAGCTTTGCCACTTAATTTATTGCCAAACTTACTTTTAAGTTCAGCTGTTTTCTTTTTTACATACTGACTTAAACCATAATGGTCGCCTGGATAGTGTGGCATATCTTCAACAATTACGAAAACAGATTTGTCAGAGTTTTTGTCAAATTCAGGTGCTGGTGGTGGAGGAGGAACATCACCATCCAAATTCATAGATTTGCTGTCGATACTCACTATGCCTCGCTGTAATTCAAAATCGAAATGGACTTTCTTTTCTGCGGGATTTATTTTCTCAACAATGGTTTTGTAGCCGACATAGGAAATTACAAGAGCCATTTTTTCTGATTTGGGAATATCCAGTTCAAAAGTTCCATCCTTATCTACAACAGTGCCAATACTCGTTCCTTTCAGAATAATGGAGGTTCCGGGCATATTTATCCCATCTTCGTTGACCACCTTGCCACTAATTTTTATATTATCTGCATTGATTTCAGAGCTCACAAAAGCTTCTGTTTCGGTATTTACAGTTTCTTGTTTATATTCTGGTTCTGCAAAAGCCAAAAGTAGAATTGCGAGTACGGGAATTCCCCATACCATTCGAAACAATTTTCGTTTCGTTGTTTTTTCTTTCGTCATCATTTTAAATCGGGTTGGGCCTAGGGCAGAACTAAAGTGATTGGCTAATCCAATTACCTGAGTGCCCATTAGCTGGTTAATTAATAATGCCTGATACCTGACAAGTGAATGGCCCCGGGTTAATACACCTTCGTCGGCCAGGTATTCATGGTTTTGTTTAATTGCTCGTTCAAAGAACCATATAAATGGATTGAACCAGAAAAACACTGTTAACAGCTCTATAATGAACAGGTCGATCCAATGACGCTCGTGAATGTGCACTTTTTCGTGAGTTAATATGTCGTTGATTTCGTGCTGTTTAAAATATTCAGTATTGATAAAAATGCGATTGAAAAACGAAAATGGTGAATTGTAAACTTCATTCTCATGGATCAAACAATTGTCGATCTTCTTAGGAGTCGATGAGGTCATTATCAGAAAAGGGTTTCGACATTGTATTAATATTCGGATTAGTACAAGTGCCGATCCAATAAAGTAAATCAGATACAAAAGACTCGAAATTGATAACCCATTACTTGTGTTGATGTCTGTATTTTCATTAGTTATATTGTTATTGAAAACGCCAATGAATTCGTTAAATGTTTCTTTTGCAGATGCTTGCACTATTACCTGATAATGTATAGGTATAAGAGCAATAACAAGTGAGATTATAAGGCTAAACAGTAAAAAGAAACGGTTTGCTTTAAAATGAGTTGAATTCCGCAACTGCAACCAATACAAGGTGAATAAAACTGCGATACTCACCGATGCCCTGAGTAATAGTTCAAACAATGCTTCCATAATTAGTTTTCTTTTTGTTGATCTTTTTTCATCTCTTCCTCGGCCTGTTTCAGTATGTTCTCCAGATCGGAAATGTCTAAATCGTTTTCTTTAGCAAAAAAGCTGGCCATTTTTGGGAACGATCCACCAAAATAATTACCAAGTAATGAGCTAAACTGAAATTTAGTGTATTCTGCTTTACTTATTGCAGGTGTGAACAGTTTCGTATTGCCAATTTTTCGGTTAGATACAAAACCTTTCTTTTCCAAAACACTTAATACCGTAGCAACAGTTGTATAGGCTGGTTTCGGTTTTTCAAATTGTTCTACTACATCTTTAACAACAGCTTCACGCAATTTCCAGATGATTTGCATGATTTGTTCTTCGGCTTTTGTCAATGATTTTATATTCATACTGTCTATCGTTTTTAATTACTACTACAAATATAGTAGAAGTATTTTAAAAGACTACTATATTTATAGTAAAAGTTTTATTTAAATAGTAGAATTCTTTTAGTCCTTTGTTCTTTAGGTTGTTGTGTGGTTAATTGAGGATGGGTATTGATTCTGTTCTAAAAGCGTCCTTTTATTAATAATAATTCTACTATTTATTTTATCATAGATTATGACTTGTTTGTTATGAATAATTAAATTTATAGCTTGAATTGAAGGAGTACAATACCTAAAAGTTAGAGTATTGCTGCATATTAAGACGAATAACCATTACTATTTTTAAACTAAACGAGCTAGATTAGAGGAATAAAAGCTTAAAAAGAATATATATAGATGAAAATAATTACACAAATATCATTCTGGATTTTACTTTTTCTTGGAATTATTTATGCAGGGTTAAAGCCAAATTATAATTGGGATATGATTGCGTATATGGGCTGTGTTGTTCAAAATAATACGCCAGAATCTGAAGTTCTTCATAAAAAAACCTATGAAATACTGCGACAGGAAATGGGAGATGAGAGGGCTAATTGGCTGTCTGCTGGTAATAACTACCGAGAGACAATGGAAAGTGACCACAATGCCTTTAGTGAAAACTTACCCTTTTACACAATTCGAGTTGTTTACTTAGCATTAGTTGGTTTTTTCTTTAAACTTGGCATTCCATTGAGTTATTCAACTGTTTTGCCTTCGCTAATAAGTGTATTCTTTATTATTTTAATAGTACACAGAGTGTTAAGTAAAGAATTCAATAATACTTTTGTTGCAAGTGTAATTTCCATTATTGTATTATTTCTTCCACAAACGATTCATTTGGCAAGATTATCAACACCAGATGCCTTATCCACATTATTGTTATTGTTGATAACTGTAATGTATATTTATAATTCCAATTGGTTTTTAATATTCCTAGTTATGGCACTATCAATAATGACAAGAACAGATAATATTATTTGGTGCGGTTTACTTCTTTTTTTCGAAACATTTTTTCCTTCCGATAAGAAAAACAGATGGCTTATTATATCCTTTGGTGTCTGTTTAATTGTAATCTATTTCACATTAAATGTGACTCATGAGAATGGTGGTTGGGAAATACTATTTTACCATTCGTTCATTCAAATACAAAATTTCCCTTTATCATTAACCCCTGCTTTAACATTTAAAGATTACGTGGTAACTATGATTATGCAGACTCCAGACTATTTCCCTTGGTTTTTATCAATTATTTTGGCTTATTATTACCTGAAGAATATAAGTTTAAAAGAATTATTACTGCTTCGGGGAGGTAAAATTGTATTGGCATGTATTTTTTCCTTTTCTATTAAATATGTACTGTTCCCGTCTTTTGATTCTAGATTTTATTTTGTGCTTGTATTTATACTATTTATTACTTTTATAGTCGAATGGAAAAAGTTTTTAGCACTGTATCATAATTCAGAGCTAGCTATTAAGAGTTAATGTTTAGTTGTTAATTATTGATACTTAGAGTAGCATATTAAATTAGTTAAACACTTTAAACTTGAAGATATGTCAGCAAAACAAAATGATTTGATCGTAATTTATTCGGGAAACCCGATAGATTCTGAGATAATAAAGGACATTCTTACAGATAATGGAATTGCTGTAAATGTAAAAAATGAGCTAATGGGAACCATTGCACCATGGCATGTTTCAGCAGGTGGTATTAATCCTATTGAACTTCAGATTTTCGCAAGAGACAAAGAGGAGGCTCTTCGTTTAATTAATGATTTTACCAAAGGCAATAATCCTGCAACATGAGCGACAGAAGCCAAGCAATTTTCGTCCAGCAAAGTTTTAACAAGACAAGAGAACAAGTTTGGAATGCCATTACAGATTTGACGCAAATGCAACAATGGTTCTTCGAAAACATTCCCGATTTTATTCCCGAAGTTGGTTTCGAAACCAGGTTTAATGTAGATGCAGGAGAAAGACAATTTATGCACCTATGGAAAATTACAGAAGTTGTTCCTTTAGAAAAAATTGTTTACGATTGGAGATATGAAAATATAAGTGGGGTTGGTACCCTTAGTTTTAAATTGTTGCAGGAGGGAGAACAAATTCTTCTTCGTTTAACAAACAAAGGAATGGATTCATTCCCAAAGGATATACCTGAATTTTCTAGAGAGTCATGCAAAGGTGGCTGGCAATATTTTATTAACCAGAGATTAAACGAGTTTATAGAGAGCTAATGATAGATATTAAACGAACAAACTCCGATAGTAAAGATTTTATTGATCTTGTTAGATTACTTGATGCAGATTTGGTAATTCGCGATGGAGAAGATTATGCTTTTTATTCTCAATTCAATAAATTAGATCAAATTAAGTATGTGGTTTTGGCTTATGACGATAAAGAACCAGTGGGTTGCGGTGCCATAAAGGAATATGAGCCAAAGGTTATGGAAATAAAGCGAATGTTTGTATTGCCAGAGTGCAGAGGAAAGGGAGTTGCATCAAAAGTTTTACAGGAATTGGAAAAATGGGCCAATGAACTGTCTTTTGAAAAATGTATTTTAGAAACAGGAGTGAAACAACCCGAGGCAATTGGACTCTACAAAAAAAACAACTACCATTTTATTCCTAACTACGGACAATATACTGGCGTGAAGGAAAGTGTTTGTTTTGATAAAAAAATTACGAGCTAATAAAATTAGACCTGTTGATCTGAAACAAATCGGATTTCGACCCGGATTTTAATCTACACACTAATAGTAACTACAATCACTAATCGATGAAAAAAAAATATCTGTGTGTTTTAATGCCTCAAAAAAAGGCATATATAGAGCAAACAATAGTACGAGGATCTTAAGTAATTACAAAATAATGGTTCTCTGTGGATAGAATAATTTATTGGTGATTGTTGTCGTGCATTTATTAAACAGAAAAAGCTTGGATCCCCACCCAAGCTTTTCTACTAACCACTAATTTACTAACCTAAATCTTTAATCTATGAAAAAAAACGGTTACCAGCCGTTTACATTACAAATATACGGCATTGTTTAGTTAAGTGCATTTAAAGGATGTTAAAGTATGCTAAAAGTTAAGGATTGATCCGGTTGATGTTATATCTGTAAATTATTACAAAGTATACAACACAGAAAAAGCTTGGATCCCCACCCAAGCTTTTCTACTAACCACTATTTACTAACCTAAATCTTTAATCTATGAAAAAACTTTTATTCTTTGTTCTACATTACAAACATACGGCATTGTTTAGTTAAGTGCATTTAACGGATGTTAAAGTATGCTAAAAGTCAAGGATTGATCCGGTTGATGTCATATCTGTAAATTATTACAAAGTATACAACACAGAAAAAGCTTGGATCCCCACCCAAGCTTTTCTACTAACCACTATTTACTAACCTAAATCTTTAATCTATGAAAAAAACGGTAACCAGCCGTCTACAGTACAAACATACGGCATTGTTTAGTTAAGTGCATTTAACGGATGTTAAAGTATGCTAAAAGTCAAGGATTGATTCGGTTGATGTCATATCTGTAAATTATTACAAAGTATACAACACAGAAAAAGCTTGGATCCCCACCCAAGCTTTTCTACTAACCACTATTTACTAACCTAAATCTTTAATCTATGAAAAAAACGGTAACCAGCCGTCTACAGTACAAACATACGGCATTGTTTAGTTAAGTGCATTTAACGGATGTTAAAGTATGCTAAAAGTCAAGGACTGATTCGGTTGATGTCATATCTGTAAATTATTGCAAAGTATACAACACAGAAAAAGCTTGGATCCCCACCCAAGCTTTTCTACTAACCACTATTTACTAACCTAAATCTTTAATCTATGAAAAAACTTTTATTCTTTGTTCTACATTACAAACATACGGCATTGTTTAGTTAAGTGCATTTAAAGGATGTTAAAGTATGCTAAAAGTGTTATATTTTTGGTGCCTATAGATTTTATAAAATAAATAGTAAAAAAAAACCTAGGTCCCCACCCAGGCTTTTTTTAATCTAATCAATAACCTAAATCTAAAATCTATGAAAAACCTTTTTAATTTCGTTTCATGTTATGAATATACAAAAACCTTTGACGAAATGTTATAATTAAATGTTAAAAATCCTTAATGCAATTAATTATTTAAGTTTTATCGAAGATACTTAAGGTCATATTCGAAAAATTCAGATCAGATTATTTTGTGGAATTTATGCTTCATAAGATAGAACTTTTCCATTGCTCGAGGAATTTATCTAAATTAGACCATTAGCAAAAAATAAAATTCTATAATTGCCCATGAATGAGTCAGTACTAAATGCTGTAATGCAACTTTTCGCGATTATTGTTGATGAGCAACAGATTGGTTTTGAGGGCGTTGCCCGTAATGTCGTTTCTAAGTACTTAGAGAAGAGATTTAATAAAGAATGGCTTCATAAATATCTGGATAATTTCGACCGTTATTTAAGTGAATCCCATTACATTAAAGGAAATAAGGATACAATTAAAAATAAGCACAAGCAGGTTGCGGATGTTTGCTCAAAATTGGTTGAGGAGGTGGAGCAGGAACAGAAAGTATGGATAATGCTCCAATTGCTTGAATTTATTGATGATTCAGAATTTACGGGTCCTGCAGAAATCGATTTTGTAAAGACCGTTTCGAAAGCATTTAAAGTCCCAAAAGATGAATTTGAATACAGTCTTCAGTTTATTTTGGGAACCGAATATACAATCCCTTTTAATCCGTATTTATTGATTATTGATGCTAATGAATCCTTTGAACATGAGGTCGTAAAGCATATTCTTAGGCCAAGATTGCGAGGTCGTTTATTTATCCTTCATTTGGAGAGTACCAATACTTTCCTGATGAAATATTTTGGAGAGTACAATCTTTTTCTAAACGGGCACAACATTAAATTGGATCGTGCCTACATCTTGCCGTACGGATCAGTGATTCGAAGTCATAGAATTGACCCAATATATTATTCCCAGATTGTGTCGGTATTTATTGAAAGGAAAAATCATTCGGATATTCGTTTTGTAGCTAAAAATATTGAATTCAAGTTCCCGGGTTCTAATAATGGCGTTTTTCCAGTTAATTTTCATGTCGAGTCGGGACAACTGATTGGAATTATGGGCGGTAGCGGGACTGGTAAATCGACCTTGCTAAATGTTCTAAATGGGAATTTGCCTCTTAATCAGGGCGATATTTTTATTAATGGATATAATCTCCATAAAGATAAAGAAGAACTTGAGGGAGTTATCGGTTACGTTCCTCAGGATGATTTACTGGTTGAGGAATTAACCGTATATCAGAATTTGTATTTTAATGCCAAGCTTTGTTTCGATAATTTAGATGATGAAACAATTGAGAATATCATAGATGATACCATTGAAAATTTTGATTTGGTTGAAGCAAGAGATTTAAAGGTTGGAGATCCGATTAATAAAGTATTGAGTGGCGGACAAAGAAAGCGTTTAAATATCGCACTGGAATTGATGCGGGAACCTTCAGTTTTGTTTGTGGATGAGCCCACCTCGGGATTATCAAGTATGGATTCGGAGAAAGTGATGTTGTTGCTGAAAAGGCAGGTTTTAAAGGGGAAATTGGTGATGTGTAACATTCATCAGCCATCATCAGATATTTTTAAGCTATTGGACAAGTTGATCATTATGGATCAGGGTGGGAAAGTAATCTATTTTGGAAATCCGATTGATGCAGTCGTTTATTTTAAAACGCAGAGTCTATATGTTAAAGCTGATGAAAGCGAATGCTTGACTTGTGGTAATGTGAATTCGGAGCAGATTCTTAGAATCGTGGAAAGCCGAATGATGAATGAATACGGTAAACAAATTCGTAAAAGGAAAAGAGGTTCCGATGAATGGTATGAACTGTACAAAGAGAATATTGAATCGAAAAATCCGGTTAAGGAACCAAAGCGGAAAAGATTGATTCCAATAAATCATTTCAGTATTCCTAAACGAGCGGAGCAGTTGAAAATATATTTAGCGCGTGATGTAAAGGCTAAAATTAGTAATAAACAATACATTCTTATTACACTGCTGGAGGCTCCTATCTTAGCCGTGATATTGGGATATTTCACCAAATATATCAGTGGCTCGGATGGCGATGCAAATGCTTATGTATTTTCGAATAATGAGAATATCCCCTCCTTTATTTTTATGGCAGTTGTGGTTTCTCTTTTCTTAGGCTTAATTATTTCGGCAGAAGAAATCCTTCACGATCGGAGAATTATGAAGAGGGAGTCGTTTTTGAATTTAAGCCGGTTTAGCTACTTAAACTCTAAGGTGATCGTTATGCTGGTAATATCAGCAATTCAAACATTACTGTTTGTGTTAATCGCTAATACTATTCTTGAAATTAAAGGATTGACTTTAGAATATTGGTTGGTTTTATACACAGCATCAGCCTGCGCGAACATGATTGGTTTAAATTTGTCGGCAGCTTTGAATACTGTCGTGGCGGTTTATGTATCCATTCCTTTTATTTTGGTGCCACAACTATTGTTTTCTGGGGTAATCGTTAATTTTACCAAACTACATCCGGCCATAACCTCCCAAAAACATGTTCCGTTTGTAGGCGATTTAATGACTTCGCGTTGGGCTTATGAGGCTTTGATCGTTGAACAGTTCAGAAATAATGATTTTGAAACTCAATTTTTTGAGCTTGAACAAAAAATGAGTGAGGCTTCTTTTCGCTCATCATTCTATATTCCGGAAATAAAGCAACGGTACCAAAATTGGTTGCGAACGGGGGATGATAAACAACTCATACTATTACAGAATGAATTCCAAAAAATAACCGATTTGTACTCATTGCCTGAGGGGCTGGAGTTTACCAAAAACGGTTTGACCAACTCTTCGGTAGAACTGCTTCAATGGATTGAGAAAATAAAACAAAATGGATGGCTGGATTATAAAAAGGAATCAGATAAAAGAGATCAAGTTTATACAAACTTGTTGGCACAATACGGAGGTAAAAAGGAATTGTTTGATTACAAACAAAAACACCATAATGAGGCAATTGAACAGATTGTTTTGAATCGTAGAGAGGCAAATAAGATTGTTGCATTTAAAGGTGAATTGATTCAGTTAAAAGATCCTATATTTCAAATTCCACAAGACAAATTGGGCCGAGCTCAATTATTTGCATCGCAGAAACGAATAGGAAATTACCTTATTGATACTTTTTGGTTCAATGTTGTTATTGTATGGTTAACCAGCTTGTTTTTTTACGGTACACTTTATTTCGATGTATTAAGACGATTTATACTTATGATCGAAATATTATGGATCAAATTACTCCCTGAAGGTCACATTCGAATTAAGAGGAAGCGTCAATCGTAGTATTTTGAGTTTCGTTTTGGAGTGATATATCTTATTTTAAAATTGTCATGAATCCCGTGCTATTTAAGATTTACTGGTCTTAAACAGAACGGGATTTTTGAATACAGGATGTCGCTGTAGTGTAATGAATTATTGTTTTTGTAGTAGTTTGTGTTTGTAATAATGTATTTCGGTATTCTATCTTTGTCTTGATGAATATGAAAAGAATAACACAAATACAAATCATGTCCATTCATGATGGATCAGGAATGGAGACAACCATTTTTACTAAAGGTTGTAATATGCGTTGTGCTTGGTTTCATAATCTGGAGACTTGGGAGGCAAGTCTTTAAATTTCAATTAATTAATAATCGTATAACTTCGTGAGATTAACTCAATTTTCTGCGTATTAATCTTGAATTAAAAGGAATTTAACTGCTCATCATTTAATTTGTAAAAGATTCAGGTATTGAATTTTTTATCCTGATAAAGAGAAAATAAAAAGTACTTAAACCTAAATATAATGAAGAAACTAAGTTATTTTTTGCTGATACTCGTTATTGCAACAGTAGCCTGCCAACCAAAGGTAGAGAAGAAAAAAGAAGTGAAGATTAGTTCCGTTGCTCAAGAAGTAAAGGACGAGTTTGTGAGATCTTGGGATGCTTATAAAAAATATGCATGGGGACATGATGTGTTGCTTCCATTGTCAAAATCACATCAGGATTGGTACAAAGAATCATTACACATTTCACCAATTGATGCTTACAGCACCATGAAAGTAATGGGATTGGATGAGCAGGCCAAAGAGATTGAGAATTATTTGATTGACAGCATTAGCTGGGATAAGGATTTGTTTGTGAAAACTTTCGAAGTAAACATCCGAATTATGGGAGGCCTATTGGCGATGTATGAATACAATCCTGATCCTAGAATCTTGGAAAAGGCAGAAGATTTTGGAAAAAGAATGTTGAAGGCTTTTGATTCTCCAACGGGAATACCATATTATTGGGTGAATTTGAAAACAGGTGCAACAAAAGGAGCTAAAATTAATTTAGCCGAAGCCGCTTCCTATATGTTCGAATTGGGAATCCTGAGTTATTACACAGGAAATCAAGTTTATTATCAGACAGCAAAAAAGGCTAATCTTGCTATTTGGGAACGCAGATCTGATTTAAATTTAGTTGGAGATTTGATTAATGTTGAAACTGGTGAATGGTTGAACGATGACTCGCACATTTGCGCAGGTGCCGATTCTTATTACGAGTATTTATATAAAAGCATGTCGTTATTTGGCGATAAGGATTCCCAGAAAATGTGGGACGAAAGTATTGCTGCAATCAACTTGCATGTGGCTGAAGAAACAGACTCAACACTTTGGTATGGTCGTGTAAATATGAATACAGGTGTTCGTGATTGTATTGATACGAACAGTGGCAGACAATTCTCGAGTATTGTGACTTTGTACGATGCATTTTTCCCATCAATACTGGCTTTAGATGGAGATGTAAGAAGAGCTGAGAAAACGCAGGATACATGGAACGGTTTATGGAATAAATATGGTTTGGAACCAATGATTTATGACTATAAGCAAGGCGAGCCAACTTATCCGGTTTACGACTTAAATCCAGAAATTATTGAATCGGCGTATTACTTGTATCACATTACAGGTAAGCAGAAGTATTACGATCGGGTTGATACCTACTGGTCTGACATCAAAAAATATTGCAGAACAGATATTGCATTTTCTTCAATTGAAGATGTAAGAACTATGGAAAAGAAAGATTACATGCCAACTTTCTTTTTTGCTGAAACTATGAAGTATTTGTATCTGACTTTTACCGAAGAAACAGGAGAATTCAATCTGGATGATTATGTCTTTAATACCGAGGCTCATCCGTTTGCGAAAAAATCATTCGATCCTGAAAAGGTGAAGGTGAATCTTGGATTGGAATAAACTTGAAAATTATATATTACCTGGGGGCTGTTTTACAAATTCAGCCCCTTTTATTTTTTGAATATAAACTCTATTTTGCAAGTGAATAAATCACATAACTTCATCATGCAATTTAATCTGGAATCATTTCTTGCCAACACGAAAGATGTTTTTCATTTGTCGCGAATTACTTTGCGCTCAAAGAGTGACATTCAGATGCATACCCATGACTATGCCGAGATTTTTTGGATTGAAGAAGGGGAAGGTTTCCATTTAATAAATGGAGATAAAATCAAAATTTCGCCGGGTTATTTATGCACTGTTCGAGCAACAGATAAGCATACTTTTATTGCAAAAACGGCGAAGCAAGGCATAACAATTTCCAATCTGGCATTTCATCAGGATACTTTGGAATATCTTAAAAACAGATATTTTTTAAATACGAATCTTTATTTTTGGAGTGAAAGTCAGCTCCCTTTTAGCATGCGAATGGATGAGGAAGGCTTGAAGTTACTTCGTAATAAGGCAAACCAGGTAATTACTCAATCGAAGAATAATATTCATCTGGATCAGTTTTTACTGTTCATTTTTGAGATTATCACTCCAATAGGGGGGAATGAGAATTCGCTTATTCCTTATTGGATGCAGGCTTCTCTGGAAAAATACAACTCCCCATTGTATTTCAAACAGGGAGTTGAAGGCTTTTTATCTTTGACGAATAGATCCTTGGATCATTGCAATCGTATTCTTAAAAAAGGTACTGGTAAAACATTAACAGAGACTTTAAATTTGGCCAAAATAACCTATGCCGCCAGATTGTTAATCATGACTGATGCATCCATTAAGGCAATCGTTTCGGATTGTGGATTCAACAATATGGGCTACTTTTATCGGGTCTTTAAATCGCAATTCAATATGTCTCCAAAGGATTACCGTGTCTCCAATAAGAAGATTATTTAATTTATAAATGCTTTAATATCTCCTCAGCATTCGATCGGTTTTTATAATCCGGATCATATTGCACATATTTTACGATACCGTCTTTTCCAATTACATATGTCGCTGGCACCGGAAGTGTTTGATCATCATTTCCATTAGAAACAGTAAGATCGATGCCGTATTCTTTGTATTTCTCAACCATTTTTGGAGGTAAAACAAAGTCAACACCGTATTCTTTCATAATTTTATAATCCACATCGTGAAGAATGGAGTATTCAGCTTTTGTTTTATTTATCGTTTTTTCAACACTCACAGGAATTTCCGGTGAAATAGCTACCAGTCTTGCTCCTGCTTTTTTAAAGTCTTCAATATGATCTTGTAAATGAGATAGGTGCTTGTTACACAAAGGACACCATTGTCCGCGGTAGAATACAAGGATTAATTGCTCGTTTTTTAAAATATCACTACTTTTTATTGTTTTCCCGTTTTGATCCATTGCTTTAAACATGGGGGCCTTTTGGCCTATCAAAATACTGCTTTCTTCCTTTTGACCATAGCTTGTAAAGCTGATCAGTAATATTGCTGTTATCAGTAAATTCTTCATGATTTATTAATTGATTAAATAATAAAATACAAATTAGTCTTTTATTTCGCAATAATCAATGATGATCTTGATAATACGGGAGTTAATGATTTGTTAATTGCTTGCAGTAGAGGCAATATTCATGGTACACATACCCATTTCACTTGCGTGGATGTCTGTTTTAGAGACACACACACCCCTCTCATTTGGGTAGATGCTCATTTTGGTGACATACATAGCCTTCCTAATTCAGAGGGTGCTCCCTGTGTGTCGTCTGAATATACTATAAAAAGGGCGTATTTGTTATAACTACCTGTTAAATGTATTTTTTAGTTTTACAATAGAGGGAATAAAAAAATCCCTTGCGCAAACAAGGGATTAGATTACTGAATTCGTTTCAGCTTATGCTTTTTGAAATTTTTCAATTTTGTATGTTGTGTTCACGCCAGCTTGGTGAAATAAAATACCTACAGGACAGGTTTTTAAAGTTTGTTGCAAGCACTTGTCGATTTTTTCATCACTTACTTCAGAGTCAATTCTTAATTCAATCTCAACGTCGGTAAAGGTTGGAGCTTCATCTTTCTGAGATCCGGTAGCATCTACTTCAAGAGCCGTAAATTCAATCCTCATTTTTTTTGCAACCATATTGAAAATTGTATGCACGCATCCTGAGTAACTCATTAAAAGTAATTCAAATGCACTTGCTCCGGTATTTGTTCCTTCTTTTTCTTTCGGAATATCTGTAATTATTTCGTGTCCTCGATTATCGGTTATTGTAGAGGCAAAACCTTCTGTCCAAGTTGTAGTTGCTTTCATATTGTATTTTTTATTTTAAATTTCAGTTTGTAAATATATATAATTATCCAGATGTGTAGCTATTATTTCATTTGTTTAACAGCATATCAGAAATGTTTTCAGGTAAGTTGCTGGTAGTATGACAAATTGGCTGGTTTCCATGCGATTGTTCAGACATTTTTTCTGTTTGTTGACCCAATTGTCGATTTGGCAAATATTTTGATTGATTCGTTTCGAATAGCAATTAGTTATTTTGCAATAAATGAAGTTGTAAAAATCAAAAATATGAACTACAATAATTTCACAATTAAATCGCAACAGGCAGTTGAAAAAGCATTTCAAATTGCTTCAGGAAAACAACAGCAGGCAGTTGATACAGGACATCTTTTAAAGGGAGTTCTGGTTGAGGGAGAGAATATTACCAATTTTCTTTTGAAGAAGTTAGGGGTTAACGTACAAAACTTTACATTGGTGGTCGATCAGATCATTGAAAGCTATCCAAAAGTAACAGGAGGGGAACCTTATTTATCAAGAGAGGCTTCGGGCGCTTTGCAATCAGCAACTGATATCTCGAAGAAAATGGGCGATCAATTTGTTTCTCTTGAGCATATATTGTTGGGACTCTTAAAAGGGAAGGATCAAATTTCAAACCTGCTTAAGGACAATCAAATTAATGAGAAAGATCTTACTGCGGCTATCAATGAATTACGAAAAGGAGCAAAGGTTGATTCTCAAACGGCAGAGGATACATTTAATTCTTTACGAAGATTTGCCATTGATTTAAATGAACGGGCCCGAAACGGGAAATTAGATCCTGTAATTGGGCGCGATGAGGAAATCCGGAGAATCCTGCAGATTTTATCGCGAAGAACGAAAAATAACCCGATTCTAATTGGAGAACCTGGTGTTGGGAAAACTGCAATAGCCGAAGGATTGGCTCATCGTATTGTTAAGGGCGATGTCCCGGATAATTTGAAAAACAAACAGGTTTTTTCCCTGGATATGGGTGCATTGATTGCAGGAGCAAAATACAAAGGTGAATTCGAGGAGCGTTTAAAATCAGTAGTGAAAGAAGTTGAGCAATCGGATGGCAATATTGTGTTGTTCATTGATGAAATTCATACTTTAATTGGTGCAGGAAAAGGCGAAGGTGCCATGGATGCTGCCAATATTTTAAAACCAGCATTGGCTCGTGGAGATTTGCGGGCAATTGGGGCTACTACTTTAGATGAATATCAGAAATACTTCGAAAAGGATAAAGCTTTAGAGAGGCGTTTTCAAAAGGTAATGGTGAATGAACCCGATACTTTAAGTGCAATATCCATTCTTCGTGGATTGAAAGAGAGGTACGAGAATCATCATAAAGTACAGATTAAGGATGAGGCTATTATTGCTGCTGTTGAGTTATCTCAAAGATATATTTCAGATCGGTTTTTACCGGATAAGGCCATTGATTTGATTGATGAGGCTGCAGCGAAATTACGTTTGGAAATGAATTCATTGCCCGAAGAGTTGGATGAGATTGAAAGACGTATCAAGCAGCTGGAAATTGAGCGGATGGCAATTCAGAGGGAAGGTGATAAAAAGAAGTTAGAAGATTTATCGCGGGAAATTGCCGAGTTGAATGATGAACGAAATCGTCTTCGGTCAAAATGGGAAGCTGAACGCGAAGTAATTGATGGCATTCAAAAGAATAAGGAGGAATTGGAAAATCTGAAGTACGAGGCCGAAAAAGCAGAGCGTGAAGGTGATTATGCCAGGGTTGCAGAAATACGTTATGGCAGAGTTCAGGAGGTTGAAAAAGATATTGAGCGTTTGAATGAACAACTGAAAGTCAATCAGAATTCAGATGCCATGATTAAAGAGGAGGTTGGAAGTGAAGATATTGCTTATGTAGTATCTCGCTGGACTGGAATTCCTGTAAACAGAATGCTGAAGAGTGAAAGACAAAAATTGCTTGGCTTGGAAACAGAACTTCATAAACGAGTGGTAGGACAAGAGGAAGCAATTTCGGCTGTTGCCGATGCTGTTCGAAGAAGTAGAGCGGGTTTGCAGGATGTGAAAAGGCCAATTGGTTCATTCATCTTTTTGGGAACAACGGGAGTAGGGAAAACAGAATTGGCAAAAGCATTGGCCGAATTTTTGTTTGATAATGAAAACTACATGACTCGAATTGACATGTCGGAATATCAGGAACGTCACTCAGTTTCAAGATTGATTGGGGCTCCTCCGGGATATGTTGGGTATGATGAAGGTGGACAATTAACCGAAGCTGTTCGTAGAAAGCCATATTCTGTTGTTTTATTGGATGAGATTGAAAAAGCACATCCTGATGTTTTCAATATTCTTTTGCAAGTATTGGATGACGGACGACTTACGGATAACAAAGGACGAGTTGTTGATTTCAAGAATACGATTATCATCATGACTTCAAATGTAGGTTCTTACCTGATTCAGGAAAAAATTGCGAACATGAACTCAAAAAATAGGGGGGAATTAATATGGGAAGCCCGAAATGAAGTTCTCGATTTGTTGAAAAAGACCATTCGTCCTGAATTTTTAAATCGAATTGATGAAACCATTGTATTTACTCCTTTAGATAGGGAAGAGGTGAAGCAAATTGTTCGCTTGCAATTCGAAATGGTAAAGAGCATGCTCTTAAAAAATGAGATTAGTATTGAATTGAGCGAAAAGGCAGTCAATTATCTTGGAAATGCAGGCTTTGATCCCCAGTTCGGTGCCCGTCCAATTAAAAGGGTACTGCAAAGGGAGGTTCTTAATGAACTTTCAAAACAAATTTTGTCGGAAAGCATTGCTCCTAATCAGAAGATTTTAATTGATGCCGAGGACGGTGAATTAGTTTTTCGAAATTTGTAATATGAGTTAAATGTAAATACAAATCCTGCTTGCATTGCGAGCAGGATTTTTTTGTTGCTTAACTCAAAATTCGACAAGTACATTACTGATTCTATTTTGATATTGATCTTTAAATTTGCTATTTCAAACCATTGCGGAGATTTTTTATCGCTTTTCATGCGCAATTTTTATAAATTGAAATTTAATTCAATTTCTTTGCTAATTGATAAGTTTTGACAACTAGTATTCTAACTCTAAAATAGGACCAAATGTCTTCGATCGAATTAAAAGCCAAATGGCTTGAAAACTACAAAACAGCACCAGCTCAATTAGAGAAAATGGGTGAAATTAATGGCTTAATTAGTGCTTTTAATGCCAATGTTGATGCAGTAATTAAGGTGAATGGTGAAGGAATTCAAAAACTAATTGCAGAGAATAATCTGAATACAGATTTGATTATTTGTGAAGGTGAGACAAGCATTCGTTCCAACGAAGATGCGATACGTGGTTTTCTGAATTGCTTTAAAAATGGAATTGCCGAAGAATGGCTGATTGAAGATGAGGAAGTTTTTGAATGGCTAAACAAAAATGTTGGTTACGACAAAATGCAGATGGGAGGCCAGGGTGGTATTGTTGCAAACGTAATGGCTGTTTGTGGTGTGAATTCGGTTTATGTGCATTGTGCTTCTGCTCCAAAAGATCAGGCGAAATTGTTTTTAGATTTGCCTAATTTATTAACAAACGATGAAAACGGCGAAATTAAGCAGGCATCTAAGGTAAATCGCTCTTGTGATTTAGCGCTGATTCATTGGATTATCGAATTTGATAAAGGCGATTCTATAACTTTAAATGGTGAAACCTTTGTATGTCCGAAGGCGAATCGTTTTATTGCTACTTACGATCCATTAAATTTTAAATTGCATATCGACGAGAATTTTGCGAATAAAATGTCGCAAAACGATATCAATCCAGAATATATTATTCTTTCCGGTTATCAAATGCTTCACGAAACTCTTCATGATGGCACCAAAGGAACTGAACGAATCGATTTTTCAAAAGCAATGATTGCTAAATGGAGAGAATCTTGTCCTGAAAGCTTACTGCATTTAGAAGTTGCTTCTACTCAGGATAAAGTAATTCGTAAATATTTAATTGACAGTTTGGTTGAAAATGTTGATAGCTTAGGTTTTAACGAACGGGAATTAATTGATATTTTAGAAGTGATAGGTGAGGACGAATTGGCACAGAAATGTGAAGAAAATACCAATAGTTCGAATCTGTTTGAAGGAATGCTGAAGATTTATGAATATACCAAGTGCTCCAGAATGCAACTTCATATGTTTGGTTTGTACCTTACTCTTCAGGAAAAAGGATTTAAAGTTTCGGCTACTCAAAATAGAGATGGAATGCAGTTGGCTGCAACTGTTGCCGCGGCTAAAGCGGGTACAGGCGCAATTGATCAAAAAGAGGTTTTGCTATGGGCAAAAGGTCAGACGGTTTCAGAAGTTGGCTTAAAGGAATTAGCGGATCTGAAGAATATGGTAACCAATCTTTTGGGAGAAAATCAGCTTTTAGAAACAGGAATTTTTAGCAATGAAAAATTCGAAATTATTGCTGTTCCAACCATCTTAATTGATAAACCAGTTACTCTTGTTGGTATGGGAGATACAATCTCTTCTGTTTCACTGGTTGGGGCTCGTTAGAGAAGAAATAAATAAGAATAAAAAGGGAGGTAACAAAATCATCAGATTTTATTACCTCCCTTTTTTATGACATAGAAAAGCCCCGATATGGTACATTCGGGGCTTACTAATGAACTACTTGTGTGGAAATAGTCCAACTAACTCTAATCTAAATCACTAACTAACTAATCTTTATTCTGTTTTAATATTAAAATGAGTCGGTATTACTCATCGAATAGGGAACAAATTTTGGATTGGTTCCCCATGTTTTATTTGGTCTTGGACCCATCTCTAATACTAGTTTTGCTCCGTCAATAATTTCCGAATGCCTAAAATAGGGTCCTTTTAATTCTTTACCATTCAAACTTGCCGATTGAATGTATTTATTTTTTGCCGAGCAGTTATTGGCTAGTATTTGCATTTGATTTCCATTGCCTAAATCAATTGTAATCTCGCTAAATATCGGACTGCCAATATTGTATTCCGGAACACCGGGGGTCACCGGATAAAATCCCATGGCCGAAAAAACATAGAATGCTGACAGACCACCACCATCTTCATCACCACAAATTCCGAAAGGAGAGTTGGTGAACCAAACTTCCATAAGGGAACGAATTCTTTTTTGAGTTTTCCAGGGAGCTCCCGAATAGTTATACAAATAGGGAATGTGTAGACTTGGTTCATTTCCCATTACAAATTGACCTGTTAAACCAGTTGCATCCGGGAAAATATCCCAGTAATCCCACTTCGGAATGCCGAATGGTTCTACAAATAGTTGATCAAGCTTAGCGTTGAAAGGTTTATTTCCACCCATTAAATGTATAAGCCCGGCAATATCATGCTGAATATCCCAAGTGTAGGTCCATGAATTGTTTTCGGCAAAATAGGCTCGCCCACCTAAACCACCGGACAATTTTGGATCGAATGGTCGAATCCATTCTCCATCAGATGATTTTGGTGCCATAAAACCAATTTCAGGATCATAATGGTTCTTGTAATTATTCGACTTTTTTGAGAAAAGCTGATAATCATCTTCCTTGTTTAATTCTTTTGCCAACCTAGCAATGCACCAATCGTCGTAGCTATGTCCTAGTGTTAAGGCCACTGCTTGTCTCTTTTCCCAATGGTGAACTTCCTTTACCCATTCTTTTTCTCCTGGCTTTAAGGCTGGGAAAAAGCCATTGTCATGATAAAATGAATCAAGTTCTGTTGCCGGACCATTCTTCCATGGCAACATGGTAGCTTCCAATTCATTCTTTTTTAGGCCTTCAAAGGCTTTCTCGATGTTAAATCCTCGTATTCCCTTAAAATATGCATCGGCAATTATAGAAGAAGCATGATTTCCATTCATGCACGTGTGATCGCCGGTAAATAAAGGAAAGGATGGCATCCAGCCACTTTGCTCATACATTGTAACGTAAGAGTTGATTTTTTTCGCTTGATTTTCTGGATCAATCAAGCACATTAATGGGTGGGTAGCTCTGTAAGTATCCCAAACCCAATCATCAACAAAAAAATCTATGCCATTATCGGTATGTATTTGTTGGTCGTAATTACTAAAGTATTTGCCGTTTTCCGAAATGTTAACCATTCTTTCGTAGCAACGGTAAAGTGCTGTGTAGAAAACTGTTTTTTGATCTTCACTTCCACCTTTCACAAGTATTTTACTCAGTGCCTTATTCCATATCTGTTTATGAGATTCTTTATATCGATCGAAATCCCAATCAGGCATTTCGCTTTTTAAGTGTTTTTCAGCTTCTTCTGTCGAAATATACGAAATAGCAACTTTAAGATTCAAAGCATTCGTAGTATCAGTAAAGCTTAAAAACACTCCGTTTTTATCTCCCGAAATATAATTGTTCTTGTAGTGTAAACCATTTGAGTCGAAAGTGCCGTAATCAGATGTATTTTGATCGAATTTCGCAGCGAAATAAACTTTTACAGGATGTTCAAGATCCAGACCATCAACGGCAGAAATCATATCAAATCCTGTAAGCATATTATTTTTTGCGGAGATTTTAAATTCACCATTATTTCTGCATTGTAAATATAAATTGGCTGGAGCATTGTTCGAGAAAATGAATTTTGAATAGGAAACATGCTGGCTTGCAGTCAATTCCATTTTAATATCAGATTCTTCCAATAAAACAGAGTAGTAGTAAGGACTTGCTGTCTCCTGATCATGATCGTAGGCCGATTCCCAGTCTTTCGGTTGATTTGATGTTGGATTCTGCGAAATCATAAATTTCCCGATTATTCCCTTTCGGTGAGAAACAATTGAGAACGGAAAGTGGGTGATTTTTTCACTCTGGTAACCGTTTGGCTCTTTGGATATGCGCATCATGCTGTTCGGAAGATGCACTAATGGAATTGTTGGTTCAAGCATATGACCAATGCCTCCAATATTTGGATTCACATAATCGACAATATTCTTTTGCGCAAATAGAGTAAAAGAAAAAAGTAAAGAGAGTAGTAAGATTAGTTTCTTCATTTAAATAATGTTCTGAGTAAGATATTAAGTGTGAAAATAAGGTCAGGCAATTAATTTTAATTTAATTGTAGATTAACTCAGTAAATTAAATTATTAATCAGTATTTGCTGTTAGGTTTAATTGGTAGTTCGTGAGGGAGTTGTGTTTGTTTTTTTTCGTGATAGAGTTTTTCTAAACCGGCTGTTTTTTTGTTTATCACTGCTACGTAAAGGCAATTTCTATTGAATTAGCTTTCATCCATTACCACTCATCACAAAGTTTATGAGTGGTAGAAAGTGCTATAAATACTCTATTTGGGTGTTTTTTATTAAGAATTGATGAAAATTATGAGTCAATAAGTTAAATATTCCTGAAAACGTTTGCGTAAGCCAATTATTTACACTTATATTGTGAATCCTTTGTGAGAAAAACGAAAAATACCATTTGTGATCACATCGAATTACATTTATTTTGCTCACCATTTATTTGGTGAGATCTTACTAACCACTAACTAATCACTAGCAATCAGATTCTGCTTATTCTAAATAAGCAGGATCTTTTTTTATCCCTTTTTTTCAAATTACCTTTACTTCTGGATTCACTATTTTTGGGATGATAGTCCTTTTGGGAGATGGAATGTTAATGTGATCCAATTAAAATTTGAATTTTAGGAAAAAAATAATTAATAAACAGAATTTAAAGATCTATAAATAATTAGGTTCTTTTCATGATAAAGTAAAAGATTGATTTGTAATCGCTTTCAGCAGGTGTTTTATAACACTTAAGGATTAGGTTAAAAATAAGCCAAAGTGCTTTGAATTGTATCGAAAGACATTAAAATTTGCAGAAGCAAATATTACTTATCACACAAGATAAATTAACAAATACTACTAACAATGACACCCAAGTTTAAAGCGCAAGCCGGAACTTTTGAATCAAGCGACATTATGATTCTAATTGAGCCTCTTGAAAAAGATTCTGGTCGCAAAGTTGATATTTCTTCAACTGTAATGCTGCAGTTCGAAAAAGATATTAAAAAGACTATAGACCAAGTGCTTGACAAACTTCAAATTCAAGACTTACACCTTATTGCTAAGGATAAAGGAGCACTAACACAAACGATTGAAGCTCGAGTTGAAACGGCAGTAAAACGATCTTTAGGTATTCAGGAGGGGACAATGTAATGGCAAAGAAAAAAAGACGATCAATGTTGTACATTCCGGGCAATAATCCGGCAATGATTCAACAAGCAGGTGTTTATGGTTGTGATGCTGTTCTTCTTGATCTGGAAGATGCTGTAGCATTAAATCAAAAAGATGCAGCAAGAATTTTGGTTCGTAACATGCTTCAAACGGTTAATTTTTATGAGACCGAAGTATGTGTACGTGTAAATAATTTTCATACTCCTTTTGGATTAGCCGATTTGGAAGAGATTGTACCTTTGCAACCCGATAATATTCGTTTCCCAAAAACGGAAACTGTCGCGGATGTTAAGGAATTTATGAAAGAAGTGCGACGTATTGAAAAGGACTATGGAATAAAGAATCCGACAATGAGCATTCATGTTATGATTGAAACAGCTAAGGGGGTTGCGAATGTTTACGATATCGCTGCTTCTGATTCAAGAATTGATGCGATAACTATTGGTGGTCAGGATTTAACGGCTGATATGGGGATTATTAAAACTCCTGATGGAGTTGGAATTGACTATGCCCGTAAAAGAATCGTAATGGCAGGCAAAGCGAATGGTTTGGATGTTTTAGATACTATTTTTGCTGATGTAAACGATGATGAAGGCTTGCGTGAGGAAACTGAATACATTAAAAAAATTGGTTTCGCCGGTAAAGCTTTAATCAATCCACGACAAGTGGATATTGTTCATGAGGTGTTTAATCCAACTGAAAATGAGGTTCGTAAAGCGTACCGTGTTTATTCAGAGTTTATTAAAAATAAAAAGGCCGGTATTGGCGTTTTTGCAATTGATGGAAAAATGATAGATGCTCCTGTTGTTCAGAGAGCAATTACAGTTTTGGAATATGCCAAAATAGATTTGAAAGAAATTGAAAAAAATGCTGGTTAGTTTTTAAGCTTGGATTTAAAACGTAGACAAATGAAAAATGCAATAGGAGTTGAAATTCCTGAATATATAGAAGGTCTTGGGAAACTTGAACCTTTCCAGGGAGTTTGGAGTAGTATCATAGAAGATGAAGTTCCGGTAACGAATATTTCCCGAACCTTAAAGGCTAAGAAACCACACGCTTCAAAACTTTGTAAAAATTTAGAGGAGGCTATTAAAAAATGCAAACCATTTGATGGAATGACTCTTACTTGTCATCACCATTTAAGAGGTGGGGATGGTGTGCTGATGCAAACCATAAAAATTCTCGATGAGATGGGAATCAAGGATATTACTTTGGCTTCTTCTTCATTAACATCTGCTCATGACGGTCTGGTTTCTTATCTGGAAAAAGGGATGATTACCCGAATTTTCACTTCGGGTATTAGAGGTGCTTTAGGAGATGCAATCTCAGTTGGGAAATTGAAATACCCAGCAGTAATTCATTCACATGGTGGACGTGTTCGTGATTTTTTAACAGGCAGAATTAAGCCTGATTTATCTGTTTTAGCTGCTTCTGCCGCTGATGAAGAAGGTAATGCTACTGGTGCTCATGGTCCGTCGGCATTTGGATCAATGGGATATGCAGATATTGATGCTCGATATTCCAGAAACGTAATTATCGTTACTGATAATTTGGTGGATTATCCTTGTATTCCGTCCACTATTCGTCAGCATTTTATCGACTATGTGGTAAAAGTAGATAGTATTGGTGATGCAACAAAAATTGCTTCAGGCACAACACGTATTACCAATTCACCTATGGATTTGCGCATTGCCCGAATCGCAGCAACTGTAATTGAACATTCAGGTTTGTTTAAAAATGGAATGTCATTTCAGGTAGGTGCTGGTGGAGCTTCTCTTGCAGTTGCCAAATTTCTTCGCGAAGATATGAAGCGCAAGGAAATTATCGGTAGTTTCATGATTGGTGGGGTAACTTCTTATGGGGTTGATATGTTGAACGAAGGATTGTTTCACTCTATTTTTGATGTTCAATCTTTTGATGCCGCAGTAAGTACTTCTGTGTTAAATAATCCAAATCATATTGAAATTTCGTGTGATCAATATGCGAATCCGAATAACTGTGGATCCATGACGAATAAATTGGATGTTGTGGTTTTAGGTGCACTGGAAGTGGATGTTGATTTTAATGTAAATGTGATTACTGGTGCTTCAGGCGAAATTCGTGGTGCATCGGGAGGTCATTCCGATACTGCTTCGGGAGCAAACTTAACAGTTGTTGTTTGTCCAGCTTTTCGTGGCAGGTTGCCAATTGTAAAAGATCGTGTTCATACTGTAGTAACTCCTGGCGAAAGTGTAGATGTAATTGTTACGGAAAGGGGTGTTTGTGTTAATCCATCGAAACCAAATCTTGCAGCGGCTCTTAAAAAGGCTGGCCTAAAAGTTGTAGATATTCGTGATCTGAAAGAGGAAGTGGAATGTATGACGGGTGTACCTGCCGAAAAACAATTAGGCGATAAAATCGTTGCTTTAGTTGAGTATCGCGACGGAACAATTATTGACGTAATTTATAATGTAGAAAATCTCTCATAACTAGAGGCTACCATACGATACAAATACTGTACACCCTAATTGTTTTTTACTTTTAGGGTGTATTTATAAATAGGAATAGACACAAATGGAGAATGTCATAAAAGAAATTTTAGAGGCTAAAGAGATGCGATCGAAGGAGAGACTGAAGATTTCTGAGGTTAAAAATATTTCCGTAAGTCTAAGCATAAACATTCCTGGCGCTCCAAAATCAGATGATCAGTTTAAGTTGTTCTTCGCCGAGTGCTTATCTGATTTAAAGCGATTTTTACTTTCTTACAGAATTATTATTGATGAGAAGAGGGAGATTTTTCAATCTGATGCGGCAGGAGATTTTTATCTGGTGCCTGTATATGGTAAAGAAATCTCTGCAAAAGAAATAAAAGAGATTACAGAGCTTTTTGAAATGGAACATTCTTTGGGCAGACTATTGGATGTTGATATTACTGATGGTCAAGGGAATCCTGTTTCGTCGGGAAAAGCTAAAAATTGCTATTTCTGTGAAGAGCATCCGGCAGTGTATTGCATGAGAAAGCAAACTCATGATTATTCAAAAATGAGAAATGTTATTAAAAATGATATAAGTGGCTTTTTGCAGGAAAGAAGGAAAAGCAGAGTTTGTAAGGATTTGGCGGTATTTGCTCTAAAAGCACTTTTGCACGAAGTTTCTCTTTCTCCAAAACCAGGTTTAGTCGATCGATTTTCGAACGGATCGCATTCCGATATGGATTTTGCTACGTTTTTAAATTCCAGTGCCGTACTTTCAGTTTATTTTAGAGAGATAGCCGAGTTTGGCTTTTCTTTTTCTTCAGTCCATATAAAAGATGCATTGCCAAAATTACGTCAATTTGGTTTGCAAATGGAAGAGGATATGTTTAGGGAAACCAATGGAGTGAACACACACAAAGGGGCAATATTTTTATTGGGGTTTTCATTATTTGTAAGTGCCAATCAAATTAAAAACTATAATTTTTCCTATCTCTCATTTGTTAATCAGATAAAGGAATTAAATGGTAGTTTGGTTGAAAATGAATTGGGAAAGAAACTTTACAGCAGTATAAAAACCCATGGAGAAGAGTGTTTTGAGAAATATGGAGCGAAAGGAAGAGGTATCCGAGGGGAAATTCAATCCGGCTTGCCTTGTGTTTTTAATTACGCGATTCCGGTTTTAAGTTCTCATTTCGATCTAATGGAAACAGAAACTGATGAAGTTATTCAGGCAGGACTTACCCAAACTCTGTTGATATTAATTGCAAACAATAAGGATAGTAATATTTTGTATCGCAAAGGAGAAAAGGTTCTCGATGAATTAATGGAGATTTCTCAGCAGTCTTTTAAAGTTTTTGGAACTAATACTTTTGATTCAAAGTACAAGGAGTTAATAGAGTATTGCGATGTAAATCAGATATCACCAGGAGGCTCTGCTGATTTGTTGGCAGTTACTTATTTTATATATCTGGTAAATAAAAAATATAATTCGGGAATATTTAATACAATTTAAATCGAATAATAAAACAACATTTATCATGCTTTAACGGATAATTAACCCCTTTCATAACATATGAAATTAGCGATGTATTTTCTGTAAAATGCATATTATTGAATGTTGAAATAAAGAAAACAATCACACACAGCAATACTAAAATTAACAAATACGGATGGGCGTTGAGAATACAGATTATAGGGAAGGTTCTTTAGACTTGCAAAATCCCTTTGATGTAAAACTAGTTTCTGAATTTTTAGAGGAATTGGGTTTTGAGTTCGATCCTACAGATGTCGATTATACAATGATTTTGTTTAATTTGAATCAGGAGGTTATTGGAACTGGGTCATATAAAGGAAGAGTGCTTAAGTATGTCGCTGTTTGTCCTAAATTTAGAGAGGGAGCGGCTTTTGCGCAAATAGTTACACATTTAATAGAATTGGTGATTCTTGAGCATAAACATATTTTTGTTTATACGAAGCCTCATAATTTAGAAGTTTTTAAAGGCTTAGGATTTACAGAAATTGCAACAGCAGAACCATTGTTCTCCGTCTTGGAATTTGGTTATGAGAATATCAAAACCTATCAGGATTATTTGCGATCAATAAAACAAGATATAACCATTGGTGGCATCGCAGCCATAGTTGTAAATTGCAATCCCTTTACTAAAGGACACAAATACTTAATAGAAAAGGCTTGTGCTGAGAATCGGGTTGTCTACTTATTTATTGTAGAGGAGGATCGTTCTTCTTTTACATTTGATATTAGATGGAGATTGATTAAAGAAGAATTGGGGCAGATTAAAAATCTGGTAATGGTGAAAGGGGGAGACTATGTCGTTTCGGGAACGATTTTCCCTTGTTATTTTTTGAAAGACGAGAAAAAATGTGACATTGCTGCCAAACAAGCTGAATTGGACGTAATTACCTTTTTACATTACATTGTTCCAATTTTAAAAATCAATAGAAGATACGTTGGAACCGAAATGTATTCGCCGGTTACTGCTGCATACAACGAAGCCATGATTAAATATTTGCCAACTAATGGGGTTGAGCTTCTTGAGATTCCAAGAATTACACAAGGTAGTGCGGATAATTATATTTCGGCTTCGAAAATTAGAAAAGCCATTCGAGAAGATCGGCTGAATGATGTATTAGATTGTTTACCCGATTCAACAAAGAATTATTTGTTATCGGAGGAGTCGGCTGAAATAAGAGAAAAGATAAGGAACACTGTTTGCAGACATTAAATTGAACGGGCCGGATGATCATCCGGCCTTTTTTTTATTATGCCGTAATTACAAGCCAAGTCGCTTTCTAATAATTGAAAGTGTAGTTGGCTTTGAATTGTAGGTGTATTTTGCAAATATCAGATAAAAAAGCAGAAGTATATTGAACAGGTAGTTGAAGTACAATGGAATATGGTAGTTTTTAGTGGCTACGTCATCTATGAAAATATAACATAGAGTTAATACTTCACCCCAAAACCAAAGCCATAAAAACAGTTCATTAAGATCATCTGTTTTTTTTGTTTTAAATGTATGGATTACTTGTGGTAGAGCACAAATTGCGAATAGAATGCTTCCAATCCATCCAATAATTTCGTTTGCCTGCATGTTGTCGTATTTTCATGCAAAAATGAACAAAACAAAGGAGAATAGTAAAGCTTTGGCCTAATTTCTTTGGATTAAAAGTAGTGTGCGGTCATCATCAAATTTTGAGACATTGTAGATCCTCTTTAATTCGGACTCTACATCTTTGGGCTTGAAAATTTCATTTTCCTTATTATTGTCAAGAATGTAAAACATTGCTTCATCACCAATCATTTCACCAGTTTTGTCGTTAACAGCTTCTGTATATCCATCGGTATAAAGAAATAGTTTATCTCCTTTGTTAAACTCTTGAATTAAACTCCTGTATTTGCACTCTTTAACGACACCCAATAAGGTTCCAACAATATTTAATTGAGAAATGGCTTTTTCAGTACTATCAAAGTAAAATGGTCGAAGTGCTCCTGCCGAAGCAATGCTGATTTTATTGGAAGATGAACAAAGAGAGATAATGCTTAGAGTTGTGAATACTTCAGTAAGCTGAATGTCTTTAAAAAGATACTCATTGATAATCTCGAGGAATTTACCGGGCGATTCTACAAAATCTAACTCTTGTCGGTTAATGAAAAAATTAATGGTACTTCGGATGTAGGCAATATATGCAGGAACAAAGAACCATGCGTCCCATTTTTTTCCCATTACGTCACCCACTATTAGTATTTTTCTATTCTGATCTACATCAAAAATTTCGTAATAATCACCTCCAGGTAATTTGTCGTATGGTTGATGCAGAATTTGAATACTATAGTCGCGTATCTTATCCTGAAATTCATTTTCAAAACGAATTGGGGATCTTTTTGCGGCTGAGTTTAGTGCGTTTAAATACTTGCTTTTTAAATCGTGTTCTCTCTGAACATTAGAGTTTATTTGATGGATGATGAGTTTAGTATTCAGTTTTTTGAATAGAAATCCACTTATTCGAGATTGTAATAATTTATCCATTTTATCCATATCATCGGCATCGGATACAAGGATATTGATAGGTATATGATTTGAAACAATTTCAGTGATCTTATCTAAAATGGAAATAGCCCAATCTGCCTTATCATCAATAATAATGCCCCAAGTATTGGTGTCTTGAAGCGCCATAAAAAAATCAGAGTCAGTGTAAACAACTCTTATGTTTGTTTTGAGATGTTTTCGAGGAAGAGGAAAAGGTTTAATTCTATTTGCACAATAAATTAGATTCCCTTTTTCAAAGCTGATATCATCTTTTCTGGCACCGTCAAGAATATCTTTTCGTAGGTATGCCTTTTTTAAATGAGATTTTATCTTCGATATAAAGACCTTTTGTTTTATCGGTTTGGTAATGAAGTCATCCGCACCGTCATTGAGATTTTTAATCCATGTTTCTTCCTCGTTATTGCCAGACAGGAAGATGAAGGGGGTGTGCTGGTATTCAGGTGTTTGTCTTAGTCTTTTAACCAGCTCGTTGCCATCCATTAATGGCATGTATAAATCCGATATTATAAGGTCAAAGTGCTGGTTCTTAGCTTTGTCAATGGCCTCTTTCCCGTTTTTTGCAAGAGCTGTTTGATAACCCAAGCCTTTTAGAGTAAACTCAATAAACTTTAGGATAACTATGTCATCATCAACAACTAGTATGTTTGGCGATACTTTTGCCATATCAGTATTTTATTCGACTGATGAAAAGCTGTTAATACATGCAGTTTGGTCCTGTAAAATATCAAAAATAGAATCCAATTGCATTAATTCGATAAGTTCCATTACATCTTTATTGATATTGCAAAGTTTAATAAAACTTTTATGTTCTTTTGATGTTTTAAGTGCTGATAAAAGTGCTCCAAATCCAGAACTATCAATGAAACTTATTTCTTCAAAATCAACAATTAATCGGGATTTAGGTTGAGATAAGAATTCATTCATCTTCTCTTTAGCAATATTTGCGTTTAAAGCATACAAACGATTGGTTTCTCCCAATTTCATTATTGTTATAGAGTTTACCTGTTTGGTTTCAATATTCATAGCAGTAAAATATGGTTGTTGTGATTAAAGTTGTCCTAAAGTTTCTTCTAATTCAGTTTTAGCGATAGGACATTGTTTTAAAAATTCCTCAACTAATTCAGGAATATGTTTTAGTTCAATGTCATTAATGGTTTCATTTTTGACATTTTTCCAGTTTTTTTCATCTTGGGGACTAAATTCAATGCCTTTCTCTTTTTTTAGTTGTAATTCAAATTTAAGATTTCCTTTTGAAAATTGTTCTATTTGCTCTAAACAATCGCCTGAATTTTCCATTCCCATTGTTCGAACTGATGATTTTGCCTTGTGTGCAATAGCACCTAATTCTTGCCAATTTTGAGTTTCAAAACTACTTGATATTTCTTCTTCAAATTCAGGGATTTGTTCTAAAAAGATATCAATCATTTCTCCGATGATGTTATTGTCATTTCCCGACATCTCCTTTAAATAGGACAA
This sequence comes from Labilibaculum antarcticum, assembly GCF_002356295.1. Lineage (NCBI taxonomy): Bacteria > Pseudomonadati > Bacteroidota > Bacteroidia > Marinilabiliales > Marinifilaceae > Labilibaculum > Labilibaculum antarcticum. The sequence goes on from NZ_AP018042.1 coordinate 4,026,351, forward strand.
ATCAGTAATCTTTTTACCTTGAGTCATTTAGTTGGGATCAGCGTGTTAAATTTAACTTTTGTTTACCTGTTTTAATAAATTAAACTCTTAAATCGATATGAAAATAATATTAAATATCGAGGAAAATCTTCATTATCATATATGCAATAATACTAATTTATTTTCAATTTACCTATTACACCTACTATTCTCTCGGTGCTTCAAATCCTTGGTTTTATTGGTTATCTATTGATTAAAACACACTAATATTGAAAATATAATCTTTATATAATAATAAGGATTAAACTCAACAAAAGTTTTTTTTTTTCGTACCATCAGTTTTTATAGAATTTTATCTGAACACAATTATAACTTAATGTCTATGATCTGGAAGTTTACTAGCATTGTTTTTTTATTCGTTTTATTGTTATCGGGGAACTTAACCGGGCAAGAATTATTATCTGTTAAGAAATCGGGCTTTATTGAAAATGAGTCGAGCCGAAAACAGGCTTATGCTTTTGTGAAGGAGGCGGTAGCGCTCTACGAGAAAGGAATAGGATATGCACCACATAGTTTAAATCTTTTTTTACGTGCCCACAAGTTAAACGATAATAATCCTGAGTTGAATTATAATATTGGCGTTTGCTATTTAATTGCAGGACCAAAGGAGGAAGCGCTGAACTATTTGTTATCTGCCCAATCAGTTAATCCTGATATTAGTGCTGATATTCATTTTTTAATTGGATTGGCATATAAGTATCAAAATAATTTCACGAAGGCTATTGTTCATTTTAAAATGAATAAAGAGCTAATTGAACAGAACAATTATAAAGAGCAAAAAGAACTTTTACCCATTAGTGATAAACACATTCAGGAGTGCAGAAATGGTAGGTTGTTACTGGGAAATAGTACAGAGATAGAGTTGCAACCTATTGAGGGGCACGTAAATTCAGAATTTGATGAGTTTAATCCTCAATTTTTGGATACTTGTCTATTTTTTAGTTCACGACGAGGATTGGAAAATGATAATAGATCGCTGGACGATCAAAAGTTTTTTGAAAAACTTTTTAAATCTTACAAGGGAGAAAATAGGTGGAATGAAATACAGGAAGAGAAACATGATTTGGGTGACAATGTAAATTTTACATTGTTCTCAAAATTTGATGATAAGCAGTTTGTCTTTTATAGTAGTAATTCAGGAGCAGGTGATTTGTTTTTGGCTGAAAAAGTGAAAGACAAATGGAAAATTGGGAACGCGATTAAATTTATCAACGAAAAGGATTCAAGAGAGAGTTCTGCAAGTATTCCTCAATCGGGCGATGAAATTTATTTTGTAAGTAATCGTAAAGGAGGTTTTGGCGAGTGCGATATTTATTATTGCAAAAAGGAGTCGGAAACTAAATGGTCCAAACCAATGAATATTGGTGGTGATATTAATACAGAATATGATGAAGGAGATGTGTTTGTAAGTGCTGATGGGACAAAGCTATTTTTTAGTTCAAAAGGGCACAATACCATGGGAGGATACGATATATTTACATGTGACCGTCAAGAAAATGGTGTGTGGGGGAAACCGCAAAATCTAGGATATCCAATTAATAGTTCCGATAATGATATTACTTACAGTGAGGATCGTGACGGTGTGTTTTATTTTGCTTCCGAGCGCAGTGGAGGTAAAGGAGGGTTTGATATTTATTGTCAGAAAATACCAGAACCAGTAGTTGAAGAGATTAAAGAGGAGCCCGTAATTAATATTCCTGTTACAATACCTGTTGTAAGTGCGAAGAGTGATTCCATTGCAAAAACTCCTGAAAGACAAGAATTGATTGAAGAGGATTTTGTTTATAGAGTTCAAATTGCTGCAGCAAGAAAAGTAATGGAACCTAAAGATATTTTTAATAGATACAAAGGTGGCGAAGTTATTGATCATTTGTTTGTGGAAGGTTGGCATAGGTATACGATTGGAGAATTTTCAACTTTTAAAGAGGCGGCAAAGTATAGAGATTCTTGTGGAGTTAAGGATGCTTTTGTTGTTCTGTTTAAAGGTGGTTATAGATTAGGACTTGCAAGAAGACCTTTTGAAGGAAACTAATGTATAGGTGCAAACGATATCTGAGAAAATTTTTTAAATTTGCAAAAGCTAACGCAAACATAATTTAACAAATTTTTCTCAGGTAAATCTTCAATAAAAAAGCCATTGGGTTTTATGTTTATTTGAAGATTTTGCCCCAAATACTTAAACAAATGAAAAGAACAGTATTCACTAGCTTTCATGAAGAATTAGGTGCTAAAATGGCACAATTTGCTGGGTATAATATGCCTATTGAATATACAGGAATTAATAATGAGCACAAATGTGTTCGTGAAAAACTAGGAGTTTTTGATGTTTCTCACATGGGAGAGTTTTGGGTAAAGGGCCCAAAGGCTTTTAGTTTTGTTCAAAAGCTTACAACCAATGATGTCGCAGCACTTTCTGATGGAAAAGTTCAGTATAGCTGTTTACCAAACGGTAAAGGCGGAATCGTTGATGATTTATTAGTATATCAAATTGATAGCGAGGCTTATTTATTGGTTGTAAACGCTGCAAATATTGAGAAAGATTGGAATTGGTGTTGTCAAAACGCTAAGGAAATGGGATTGGAAGTTGGAACTGAACTTTATAATGCTTCTGATGAAATTTGTCAGTTGGCAGTACAAGGCCCCTTGGCGCTAAAAGCAATGCAAAAAATTGTAGATCGCCCTATCGAAGATATGGAGTATTATACATTTCAAAAAGTGACTATTGCCGGAATCGAAAATGCAATCTTCTCAACTACTGGCTATACAGGTTCCGGAGGATGTGAAATTTACGTTTCAAACGAAGATGGAGTGAAGCTTTGGAATGCTGTGATGGAAGCAGGAAAAGAATTTGGAATTCAGGCAATTGGTTTAGCTGCTCGGGATACATTACGTTTAGAGGTAGGATTCTGTTTGTACGGAAATGATATTGATGATGATCATACTCCAATTGAAGCCGGTTTAGGCTGGATTACTAAATTTGTGGAAGGAAATGATTTTATTGATCGTGAGTTTTTCGAAAAGCAAAAAGAAGAAAAGCCAAAGCGTAGATTAAAAGGTTTCGAATTGGTGGATAGAGGCATTGCTCGTCATGGATATAAAATTGAAGATGCGGAAGGAAATGAAATTGGTGAAGTAACTTCAGGAACAATGGCTCCAATGATTGGAAAATCAATTGGATTGGGCTATGTTAAGGAAGGTTTCTATAAACTTGACACAGAGATTTTTATTCGTGTTAGAAATAAGGCAATTAAAGCTAAAATCACGAAAATTCCCTTTTATAAGGCATAAAGAGAATTTTTTAATGATATAGAATAAGCGGATGCATACTGATGTATCCGCTTTTTTAGTTATTATTCCAATTATTAAAGGGGTATTTAAAACATAAATACTTATATTTGGATCGGTGTTTAAGGTAAGTTGAATTCGAAAAATTGAATTGAATTTACCTTTTTACTATATTGATTCATGAAGATTATTCAGAATAATTCGATTATTTGGATTTGGATAAAAAACACCATTTTGTGAATGAATATTAGATAATAATTTCTGAGGGTTAAGTTTCTGTTTTTCAGATTGTAAATATTAATCTATACGAAGGGGGATAAGATGATAAGTTATTTGTTTTAAAACATACATTTTAACAGATAAAACCATCTTAAAATAAATTTTTATTTGCAAATTTGCCTTTGGATATGGAATAATACAAAAATTTAAAACGTTTGAAAAAATGAAAGTACACAACTTTTCTGCAGGCCCTTCAATTCTTCCTGATTTTACAGTTGAAAAAACAGCTGAAGCAATTAAAAATTTTGCCGGAACAACACTTTCTTTAATGGAAGTATCTCATCGTAGCAAAGAATTTGTTGCTGTAATGGATGAAGCTATTGCCATGTTTAAGGAATTACTTAGTATACCTGAAGGATACTCAGTTTTATTTCTTGGTGGTGGTGCATCAACACAGTTCTGCATGATTCCTTACAATTTGATGGCTAAGAAATCGGCATACCTAAATACTGGTGCTTGGGCAAATAAAGCTCAAAAAGAAGCTAAGCTTTTTGGTGAAGTAGTAGAAGTAGCATCTTCAAAAGAGACTGTTTACAACTACATTCCTAAAGGATATGTAGTTCCTGCTGATGCGGATTATTTCCACATTACTACAAATAACACCATTTATGGTACCGAGATTAAGGAAGATATGGACTGTGATATTCCATTGGTAGCTGATATGTCATCGGATATTTTCTCCCGCCCGATTGATGTGTCAAAGTATGCATTGATTTATGGTGGAGCTCAAAAGAACCTTGCACCAGCAGGTGTTACTTTTGTAATCGTTAAAAACGAAATACTGGGTAAAGTAGATCGTCAGATTCCTACAATGTTAAATTATCAAACACACATCGATGGAGAGTCAATGTTTAATACTCCTCCAGTTGTTCCCGTTTTTGCTGCTCTTCAAACTTTGAAGTGGATCAAAGAGCAAGGTGGTGTTTCTGCAATACAGAAAATGAACGAAGAAAAAGCTGCTTTGTTGTACAATGAGATTGATAGTAATCCTATGTTTAAAGGAACTGTCATTAATAAAGAAGATCGTTCATTAATGAATATCTGCTTTGTGATGAATGATGAGTACAAAGAATTAGAAAAAGATTTTTATGAATTTGCTACATCAAAAGGAATGTCTGGAATCAAAGGTCACCGTTCTGTTGGTGGTTTTCGTGCTTCTACTTACAATGCTTTGCCAAAAGCAAGTGTACAGGCATTAGTTGATTGCATGCAAGAATTCAAAAGCACTCACGTAAAATAAATATAATAGTAAATGGGCAGGAATGGGGAAATCCATCTCCTGCTTATTTGTCATTCAGTGCACGAGGAACGACTAAAGTAATCCAAGGATTACTTCGATTTGGCTGGCAATGACATTTTATTTTTTCATAATTCAAATATCAAATAAAATGACAAAAGTATTAATTGCAACCGATAAACCTTTTGCTCCTGCAGCTGTTGATAGTATCAGAACTGTTGTTGAAGGTGCTGGTTACGAATTGGTTTTGTTGGAATCTTATACTGATAAAGCAGACTTGTTAGCCGCAGTTGCCGATGTTGATGGCATGATTATTCGCAGTGATAAAGCAACTCGCGAAGTAATTGAGGCTGCTAAAAACCTAAAAGTAATTGTTCGTGCTGGTGCAGGATACGATAATATCGATTTGGAGGCTTGTACGGAAAATGGTGTTGTTGCTATGAACACTCCAGGGCAGAATTCAAATGCTGTTGCTGAGTTGGTTTTTGGAATGATGGTATTTTTGGCAAGAAACGGTTTCAACGGAACGTCTGGTTTTGAATTACGCGGTAAAAAAATCGGTATTCATGCATATGGTAACGTAGGTCGTTATGTAGGCGGAATTGCTAAAGGTTTTGGAATGGAAGTATATGCTTTCGATCCATTTGTAGCAAAAGAGACAATTGAAGCTGATGGCGTAAAAGTTGTTGATTCTGTTGAGGAATTATACAGCACTTGTAATTACGTTTCTCTTCACATTCCTGCAAATGATAAAACTAAAAAATCAATCAATTTCGATTTGTTGAACAGGATGCCTAAAGGTGGTGTTCTTGTGAATACAGCTCGTAAAGAGGTGATTGACGAAGAAGGTTTGATTAAATTAATGGCTGCTCGTAAAGATTTTGCATACATTTCTGATATTGCTCCTGATTGTAAAGATGAGATTGCTGCCAAATTTGAAGGTCGATTTTTCTTTACTCCAAAGAAAATGGGTGCACAAACTGCTGAAGCAAATATCAATGCTGGTATTGCCGGAGCAAATCAAATTGTGAATTGCATCGAAAAAGGAGATGAAACTTACAGAGTAAATAAGTAATATTTGGAAAACAAGAGGAAAGTCATTTTCTTCTTGTTTTCTACCTTATATATTTGAACGCAATTTGCATTCAAATAGAGTACAACAACAACAAACACAACAAAAACATAGAACGCGATGGCTATTTTAAAACCATTTAAGGGCTTGCGCCCACCAAAAGAGATTTCAAAAGATTTGGCTTGTTTGCCATATGATGTAATGAATTCGGAAGAAGCTGCTCAAATGGCTGAAGGTAAGGATGTATCTTTGCTTCATATCACTCGTGCCGAAATCGATTGCCCGAATGGAACAGATGTTCACTCAGAAGAGGTGTATAAAAAATCTGTATCCAATTTAAAAATGTTCCAGGAGAAGGGCTGGTTGGTTCAAGATGAGGAAGCTAAGTTTTACATCTATGCTCAAACCATGGATGGCAGAACTCAGTACGGTATTGTTGCAAATGCAGCTTGTGAAGATTACAAGAATGGTGTAATTAAGAAGCATGAATTAACTCGTCCTGATAAAGAGGAAGATCGAATGATTTTAACTCGTTATACCGAAGCTAATCTTGAGCCGGTATTTTTTTCATATAAAGCGGTTCCGGAAATTGATGCAATTGTTGCTGATATCGTAAAGAATGAAGAGGCTGAGTATGATTTTGTAGCCGAAGACGGATTTGGTCATCACTTTTGGCCTGTAAATAATCCTGCAATCAATAAAGAGTTGGAAGAGTTGTTTGCAACTAAAGTTCCTGCTACTTACGTTGCCGATGGTCACCACCGTACTGCTGCAGCTGCTCGTATTGGTGATGAATTTGCGGCTAAGAATCCAAATCACACAGGTGATGAGGAGTACAATTACTTTATGGCTGTGCATTTTCCAGATAATCAATTAGCAATTATCGATTACAATCGTGTAGTTAAAGATGTGAATGGAATGACTGAAGCTGAATTTTTGGCTAAGCTTGATGTGACATTTGATGTTGAGTGCATGGGTGAAGAGATTTACAAGCCTGCTAAATTGCATGAATTCTCAATGTATTTGGATAGCAAGTGGTACAAGTTAAATGCTAAGGAAGGTACTTACGATGATAAGGATCCGATTGGTGTTTTAGATGTAACTATTTTGTCAAGTCACGTTTTGGATAACTTATTAGGTGTTGAAGACCTTCGTACCACAACCCGTGTTGAGTTTATAGGAGGTATTCGTGGATTGGGAGAGTTGAAAAAGCGTGTGGATAGTGGTAGTATGAAAGTTGCTTTTGCATTGTATGCAGTGTCTATGCAACAATTAATCGATATCGCTGATACAGGAAATATTATGCCTCCAAAAACTACTTGGTTCGAGCCTAAACTTCGTTCAGGTTTATTAATTCACAAGTTGGATTAAGCTTAATCTCTATAAAAAATATGAAGGATGCCTAATGGCATCCTTTTTTTTTGTGCGAAATCGTACACGTACGTGCTTAATCGAACAGATTACTTGATAGTGGTTTTGAGTTAATTCTCACACTGTTAGTGTTTTGTGTGTGGTGGCATGTGGATTGATATAATAAATTGCATATCTAATCCCCAAATTATGATTCAGAATTTTTTTAAGGTCGCCTTTCGAAATATGAGAAAATACAAAGGCTATTCCTTTATAAATATTGTTGGTTTAGCTGTTGGTTTAGCTTGTGTGTTTCTTATTTATCTGTTTGTACAGGATGAATTGAGTTACGATAAGTTTTATCCTAAATCGAATGACATTTATCGTGTAGCCTCTAAAATTAAGATGGGGGAACGAAAAATGGATGGCAATACCATTTGTGCCCCGTTTTCACCAAACGCAGTTGCCGATTTTCCTGAAGTGAGATATGCTGTAAGAATTAATTTTTGGAACAACGTGTTGTTTAGGTTTGAAGATAAACAATTTGTTGAGGATAAATTTCTTCGTACTGATTCTACTTTTTTCGATGTATTTTCGCGTCCTTTTGTATATGGTGATTCAAAAACAGCTTTAAAAGGCAAGAATAATATTGTATTGACTCAAAGTACATCTCAAAAATATTTTGGTGATTTGAATCCTGTTGGGAAAATATTGACTCGCGATAAAGATAATCTCTACACTATAAGTGGAGTAGTAGAGGATGTGCCTGAGAATTCTCATTTTCATTATGATTTAGTTGGCTTGTTAAATTTAAGTGCGGAGGAGGAAGATAATTGGTTTAGTGATTATATGCAAGCTTATCTTTTGTTACAACCAGGATCGAACTATCAGGATTTAGAAGCTAAATTTCGTAATTTTTTAGTTGGCCATATGGGCCCTAAATTGATTGAAGTGTTAGGAATTGATATTAATGAGTGGGAAAAAAATGGAAATGAATTTAAGTTTTATTTGGAACCATTGGAATCAATTTATTTAAAAACTACCACAGAAAATCAGATTGAGCCGGTAAGCGATATCAAATACATTTATATATTTTCTGCAATTGCATTCTTTATTCTACTGCTTGCGTGTGTAAATTTTTTGAATCTAACTACTGCTCGCTCATATACCAGAGCTCGTGAAGTTGGAGTGAGAAAGGTATTTGGTAGTAGTAGATCTATGCTTATGATTCAATTTTATGCCGAAACTTTATTAATGGCATTATTGGCTGCTGTTATATCTTTCTTTTTGGTCGAATTGATGTTGCCTTATTTTAATGAAATAGCCAAAAAAAGTTTGATGTCATCGCTGTTGTGGAAAGGGGAGTATTTCTTATTTATGGGAGGTGTGATCGCATTTGTTGTACTATTCGCCGGAAGTTATACTGCAATTTCTTTATCGGGTTTTAGAGTATTGAGTGTATTAAAAGGTGAGGTTCAAAAAGGACGACTTGGGAAACGTATTAGAGCAGGTCTTGTGATTTTTCAATTTACGGTTGCCATTGGTATTTTAATATCTGCATTTGTAATTAAAGAGCAGGTTGATTTTATGCAGGAAAAAAAGCTGGGATTTGATAAGGATCGTGTATTAGTGGTTGATAGAGCATATGCTTTAGAAAATGAACAGAAAATATCAATTAAGGAGAAGTTAAAAGGGTATTCTGGAATTGAAGACGTTTCATTTTCAGGTATGGTTCCTGGTCGGGGAACAAATGGCTGGTCGATGTATAAGGAAGGTGCCAGTAATGAGGACATGATCAATTTTCGATTGATGCATGTTGATGAAAATTTTATTGATTTGTTAGGATTGAATATAATTGATGGAAGAAAGTTCGATGTTGATAGATTATCAGATACTTCTGTATTTGTTGCCAATCAGGCGGCGATTGCGGCATTGGGGTATAAGGATAATCCCGTGGGGCGTAACATTTACAAGCCTGGTTTTAATCAAAAAGGGAGAGAGGCTTTGGAGATTATCGGTGTGGTTGAAGATTTCCACTTCGAATCGATGCGCGATAAAATACTACCCATGTTATTGGTCTCAAATCAAAATGATTTTAAACGGTATATGTTGGTGAAATTGAAACCCGAAAATGTTATGGATGGTGTTAAGGTTGTGAAAAAGTATTGGACGAAAATGACAACAGGACAACCGTTTGAATATTTCTTTTTAGATAGTGATTTTAATAACCTGTTTAAAGGTGAAGAAAGAGTTGCAAACATACTTAGTTCATTTACTATTTTGGCCTTTTTTATTGCACTTCTTGGTCTGCTGGGATTGGTTTCTTTTGAGATGCAATTGAGGATTAAAGAGATTGGAATTCGTAAAGTATTAGGCAGTTCTGAATTTAGTTTAATGGTATTATTGAGTCGAAAACTATGTTTGAATGTTATAGTCGCAAATATTGTGGCCTGGCCATTAACCTATTTTATAATGCAGCGTTGGTTATCAAACTTCGTTTATCGAATAGAGTTTCCTTGGTATTATTTTATTTTTGCTTTATTGATGTCAATTATTTTAGCTGTAGTTACAGTTAGTGGACATTCGTTAAAGATTGCAAGAGCAAATCCGATTGAATCATTAAAATACGAATAGATTTTTTCGATTATAATACATGTTGAAATAGCTCTCATCGCAAATGATGAGAGCTTTTTTCATAGAGAGAATTAGATTTTTTAACCATTTGGTTAAAAAAAGCAGTTGATTTATTTGTTGGCTAAAAAAAAACAAATACATTTGCATTAACCAAACGGTTAAACCGGATGGTTAATTTTTTAATGGTTGATTAACCAAATGGTTAAAAAGATGAAAGAAGGAAAGAAATCTTCAGAAACTCAGGAGACAATTTTAATTGCAGCAAGGCAAATTTTTGCGCAAAAGGGTCTTGCAGGAGCTAGAATGCAGGAAATTGCCGATAGTGCTGGTATAAATAAGGCCTTATTACATTATTATTACAGAAGTAAGGATAAATTATTTGAGCAGGTTTTTGAAGAAGCATTTAAGCAGATTGTTAGACCACTAGGCGCATTTTTAGCTGATAATTCTGAATTGTTCCAAAAGATTAGAAATATTTGCAGACTCTATCATGAAGTGCTAATTGAATATCCATTCATTCCCAACTTTGTAATTAATGAAATAAATTCAGACCCAACAAGAATACTTAAATTGTTAGATGCTGAAGGTGTTTTGGAAGGAATGGAAAATACGGCATTACAAATTAGCGAAGCAGTTAAATCTGGAATAATAAGATCTATTGATTCAAGAGAATTAATTCTGAATATTATCAGCTTGTCTGTTTTTCCATTTGCTGCTCGTCCTATAGCACAGGAATTGTTGTATAAAGATATTAATATGGACAAAATGTTGAATGAAAGAGCAGATTGTGTTTCAGACTTTATTATAAAATCAATAAAAATTTAAAATTATGAGTTTAGCGTTTAAAAAGAAGACGTGGATTTTCATGCTGATATTCTTTAGTTTGATTCAAATTAGCTCAGGACAGAAGACTGTTTTAAGCTTGAATCAAATTCAAGATGAAGTACAAAGAAATTATCCTTTGGTAAAAGGGAAAGAGCTTTTAAGTAAGCATTCAGAACTAAGTATAGAGAATATTAAAATTGCTTATTTACCAAAATTATATGCAAATGGAAAAATGAGTTATCAATCGGATGTTACAAGCAGTCCAATATCTGGAACGAGTTCTTTTGGGGCACCAAAAGATCAATATTCTGTCAATTTAGATGTTGAACAATTAATTTACAATGGAGGCAGAACAAAATCTCAATTGAATCTTAGTAAGCTTTCGACAGAAATTGATATTCAGGATTTAGAGGTGAAAATGTTTGCTTTGAGAGAAAGAGTAAATGAAGCATTCTTTAGCATTCTTCTTTTAAGACAGAGTAGAATGGTAATAGACGAGAAAAAGAAAAGTATTACCGCAAGTTTGGAACAGGTTAAATCAGCAGTAAAAAGCGGGGTGATGGCAATGGCTAATTCAAAAGTTCTTGAAGCGGAAATTTTGCTAATCAACCAACAGGTTAATGAGCTTGAATTTGCAGAAAAATCAGCCTTTGAAACCTTAGCTGAATTAATGAATCGAGATAATGATTTTGAAATAGAAATTACAAATCTTAAGATTGATCAAAAGGATTTACTCTTGGAGGATGAGCAACTTGAAAAAAGACCGGAATATCAGTTGTATGCCGGACAAAAAACTCTGCTTGCTGAAAAAATAGAATTAGTGAAAAAAGATAGGTTGCCGGTAATTACAGGATTTGGACAGCTTGGATATGGACAACCTGGATACAATCAGTTAAGCGATGAATTTGATTCCTATTACATGATTGGAGCAAAAGTAAGTTGGAATATTTTTGATTGGAAAGCAGGTAAAAGAAATCAACGAAAATTTGATATTCAAAAAGAGTTGATTGAGACACAGGAGTCAAGTTTTCAAAGGAATCAGAAGGTTGAACTTAACAAAGAACACAATAATATCTCCAAATTTAAAATTTTATTGACTCAGGATGATGCTATTGTTGAACTTCAGGAAGATGTTACAAAAAGCTCTTCTTCAAAGCTGGATAATGGAATTATTACCTCAAGTGATTATTTGGAAGATTTGAATAAAGAAATTCAGTCCAAATTAAATCGTGAATATCATCATATTCAATTGAGTCAGTCAATTGCAGAGTACAGTCGGATTATAGGAAAAACAGAATTGTAATAATTATATACAGATGAAACGAACACAATTATTTATAGTATTTGCACTTGCAGCGCTAGCGGGTGCTTGTGGTACAGGAGAAGAGAAATCGGATGCTTACGGAAATTTTGAGGCGGTAGATTATGTAATTTCAGCAGAGAATTCGGGTAAGATTATGGCTTTGAATCTTGAAGAAGGTGATGTGTTTTCAGAACCAACTATGGTTGGAATTATTGATACAACACAACTATTTCTAAAAAAAGAACAACTCCGAGCACAGCGAAAATCAACCGTTGCGGGAATACAGAATATTTTATCAAGAGCTGCAGTGTACAAAGAACAAAAATCAATTCTGAAAAAGGACAAAGAACGCATCGACAAAATGTTTGCCGATGGAGCTGTATCAATAAAGGAAGTGGATGATATTACAGGAAATATACAAGTTGTAGATAAACAAATTAAATCGGTGCAAACCGAGAATGCTAAGGTTCTTGGTAATGTTGAAAATATTGATCGGCAAATTGAATCTTTGGAAGATTTGATTGCTAAAAGCAAGATTATTGTGCCTGAAAAAGCAACTGTTTTAGAAAAGTATCGCGAGATACATGAAGTGGTCAATAATGGAACTCCTTTGTTTAAGCTTGCCGATTTAAGTTATCTGGAATTAAGAATTTATGTTGGAGGTAATCAACTTCCAAGTGTGAAGTTGGGGCAGAAGGTGAAAGTAATTATCGATAAAACGGCGGAAGAGAATGAAACTCTTGAAGGACAAGTATCTTGGATTTCTTCTCAATCGGAATTTACACCTAAAATTATTCAGACGAAAGAAGAAAGAGTAAAATTGGTGTATGCTGTTAAAGTAAGAGTTGCAAACGATGGTCGCCTAAAAATAGGGATGCCAGGTGAAATTAGATTCTAGAGGATTATGGATGCAAATATACGCGTAGATAACCTGTTCAAAAGTTATGGAAATGTACAGGCTCTAAAAAATATCAATTTAGATATTAAATCGGGAGAGTTGTTTGGACTAATTGGTCCGGATGGTGCAGGGAAAACGACTTTGTTTCGACTGCTGGCAACTTTGTTGTTACCCAGTAAAGGTACCGCAAAACTGTGTGGGTTGGACAGTGTCTCAGATTACAAGAAGATCCGGAATTTTCTTGGTTACATGCCGGGAAAATTCTCGCTTTATCAGGATTTGAGTGTTATTGAAAACCTGGAGTTTTTTGCTGCCGTTTTCAATACTCGAATCGAGGATAATATGGATATGATACGTGATATTTGGGTGCAGATTGAACCTTTTAAGGATCGTTTGGCAGGAAAACTGTCGGGTGGGATGAAGCAGAAACTGGCACTTTGTTGTGCATTAATTCATCAACCTAAAATTCTATTATTGGATGAACCTACTACAGGTGTTGATTCTGTATCGAGAAGTGAATTTTGGCAAATGTTAAAGGGGTTAAAAAACAAAGGAATCACAATCGTGGTTGCTACTCCATATATGGATGAGGCCAATATGTGTGAACGTGTTGCTTTAATTCAGGATGGGGAGATTTTGCAGGTAAATAGTCCTGCTGAGATTGTTGAGCAATTCGAGAAAGATTTGTATGCTGTAAGAAGCGAGGATAACTATCAAACACTACTCGACTTAAGAGAATTTAATTCGACCAACACTGTGTTTTTGTTCGGACAAAGTTTGCATTATACCGATTTGCGAAAAGAAATTCCGAAGGATGAAATAAATAATTATCTGGAAAACAAAGGAAGATCCGGCGTAGTAATCGAAAAAATAAAACCGGTTATCGAAGATTGTTTTATGGCATTAAGCACAAAACCTGAAGAACATGAATAAGAAGGAGAAAGTGATAAGTGTTAAAAACATGTATAAGAAATTCGGCAATTTTACTGCGAATGACGATTTGTCGTTTGAAGTATCAAAAGGTGAGATTTTTGGATTTTTGGGAGCTAACGGAGCAGGTAAAACAACTGCAATAAAAATACTTTGCGGATTATCTTACCCAAGTTCAGGAGAAATAAGTGTGGCCGGTTTTGATGTTTATACCCAACGCGAATCGGTAAAAAGAAATATTGGCTATATGAGCCAGAAATTCTCTCTTTACGAGGATTTAACGGTGTTCGAAAATATTCGCTTTTTTGGTGGAATTTACGGTTTGTCGAAAGCTGAAATTCATTCGAAAGCTGATGAATTGCTGAATAAACTTGATTTACAGCATGCCAGAAATAAAAAAATTAGTGATTTGCCTTTGGGATGGAAGCAAAAACTGGCTTTTTCGGTTGCTATTTTTCACGATCCGAAAATTGTATTTCTTGATGAACCAACCGGAGGTGTCGATCCTGTTACCAGAAGGCAATTTTGGGATTTAATTTACGATGCCGCACGAGCAGGAATTACCGTATTTGTAACAACCCATTATATGGATGAGGCGGAGTATTGCGACCAGGTTTCAATTATGGTTGACGGTAAAATTGAGGCACTCGATACACCTGAAATGTTGAAAAAACAGTTTAATGCTGCTGATATGGATCAAGTTTTTTTGAGTTTGGCAAGACACGCAACAAACATTGAGTAAGATTTAAAATAAAACAGATGAATCGATTTATCGGATTTTTAAAAAAAGAGTTTTATCATATATTTAGAGATAAGCGTTCAATGCTGATTCTGTTCGGGATGCCTATTGTTCAAATCATGCTTTTTGGTTATGTGATTAGTACCGACTTGAAAGATGTAAAAATGGCAGTTTTGGATCATTCTAAAGATGAATATTCAACAGAAATTATCAATAAAATAACTTCTTCGGGATACTTTTCGCTAACGGAAAACCTTGAATCGGTAGAAGAGGCTGATGCGGTTTTCCGAAAAGGTGATGTGAAGTTGATTTTAGTTTTTGAACCAGATTTTGGTAAGAATCTGATCAAAAATTCAAAAGGGAATATTCAAATACTAACAGATGCTTCAGACCCAAATACAGCGAATTTGGAAGTGAATTATTTGCAGGGAATTCTTCAGAATTACAATATTAAAATTAATAGCGGGAAGAAAAGACCATTTTCCATCCAAACAAAAACCCGAATGTATTTTAATTCGAACCTGGAAAGTGTTTTCATGTTTATTCCCGGAATTATGGCCACAATTTTAATGTTGGTTTCGGCCATGATGACTTCAATATCCATCGCCAGAGAAAAGGAATTGGGAACCATGGAAATATTGTTGGTGTCGCCTTTAAATCCATTGCAAATTATATTGGGTAAGGTAACTCCTTATTTGGTTTTGTCTTTTATCAATGCATTGGTTATTGTGGGAATGGGGTATTTCATATTTGGAGTTCCGATTCTTGGTAGTTTTGCATTACTGATGGCGGAGTGTATTCTTTTCATTTTTCTTGCTTTATCCATAGGTATTTATATATCAACAGTGTCTAAAAGTCAACAGGTAGCAATGATGCTTTCAATGTTTGGGTTAATGTTGCCTACCATTATACTTTCGGGCTTTATTTTCCCTATTCGAAACATGCCAATTCCATTGCAGGTGATAAGTAATATTATTCCGCCCAAATGGTTTATTATAATATTGAAAAATATTATGCTGAAAGGTGTAGGCTTTGAATATGTATGGAAGGAAACCTTGATTTTAATTGTTATGACCATGGGTTTCATTGGACTCAGTTTAAAGAAGTTTAAAATAAGGTTAGAGTAATACAAAAAAGTTATGCGAATATTAAAATACTTATTGCAAAAAGAATTTCTACAGATATTTCGTAACAAGAGTATGTTACCTATCATATTTGTGATGCCAATTCTGCAACTTTGCGTTCTGTCTTTTGCGGCGACTTACGATATGAAAAACACAAATCTGTATGTCGTAGATAAAGATCTTTCAAGTCACTCCCGAGAATTGATTTCTAAGTTTAATGGATCTCCATTCTTCACAGTTAAGGAGATTGGGTTTTCGGAAAAAGAGGCAGAAAAAGAGATATTTAGAGATAATATCGATGCGATTCTTGTCTTCAACAAAGACTTCGGGAAATCTGTTGATTTAAAAACACAGGCTTCCGTTCAGATTCTGGTAAATGCCATAAATGCTAGCTCGGCAGGTTTGTACAATGCTTATATCAATTCGGTTATACTGGATTATAATGAAGACATAAAACCAAATTTTGCAAAACTGGGACAAGACAATCAACACAATATTGTCAAAACAACTTATTCTCATCAGTTTAATCCTGAGATGAAATACATACCATACATGTTACCAGGCTTACTGGTTTTATTGGTTACTGTAATTAGTTTGTTTTTGTCTGCTATGAATGTAGTGCGGGAAAAAGAGATTGGAACCATCGAACAAATTAATGTGACACCTATAAAAAAGTCTCAATTTTTGATGGCTAAATTAATTCCCTTTTTAGTGATAGGCTTTTTTGAGTTAGGGCTTGGGCTGTTAATAGCAGTATTTGCATTTAATATTCCATTATTAGGTTCTGTTTGGTTGATTTATTTGGTAGCCTTTGTGTATCTGGCAACAATCTTGGGTTTTGGATTACTGATTTCGACACAAACTGATACACAACAGCAGGCAATGTTTATAGCTTGGTTCTTTATGGTGATTTTCTTACTGATGGGTGGACTATTTACACCGATTGAAAGTATGCCGGAATGGGGCCAAAAGCTGAATTCATTGAATCCAATTGCTTATTTTATCAAGATTATAAGAATGATCATGCTAAAAGGATCAGGCTTTTTTGATATTCTTAGAGAGTTAGCCATATTAGGTATTTTTGCTATATCAACAATTACCATTGCAGTTCGAATGTACAGAAAGGTTTCATAAAAGATGTTTTGAGTGTTTGATTTAACAACCTAATATAGGCTTTTCTGTTCGTAGAGGACTGTTTATACTTGGATGTCCTTTACCGATGAAAATACAGTACTTATCTATTTGGAGTAGTAGATGATATCTAAATTCTGTTTCTTTGCAGAATATTTAAATTCTATGTTCGCTAAACCATTTAAACCTGATCTCATGTTTATTGGATACCATAAATACAATGAGCCATTGCATCCTGAGTTTCTTAAAATTGAGAGAAAGCGGGTAGGGATTATCTTGTTTATTTTTGTGGTGAGCACCTTGGTGATACCAGTTTTGCACCAGTTGATTCCAAATTTACTGCGCGATCAATTTAATAATAGGGAATTTGTTCCGGTTGTTTTCTTTTGGTGGTTGAGCTTCTTACTATTTGAAACTTTAGCTTTTGCTCGAATGAGCTGGATGATAAAAAATGAGCGCACAGTTTCTAAACGAGTATTAATTCTCAATTTATTATTAGAGTTTGGCTTGCCTGCCATTATTTTATACAACATCGTAAAGTACGATAACTCTTTGTTGGTATTGGAGTATGACGGTCTTACTTTTTATTTTTTGTTGTTGATGTTATCAGCAATGCATCTCGATTTTAAAATATCTCTGGGGGCTGGCATATTAGCGTGTTGTGGATACTTTGGTGTTTCCTATTGGGGAATACAATTTTTGAAACCAACAGGTGATGTTGATCAAATGATCGAGATTTATTCGATGCGAAGTTTGGGCTTATTGTCGGCAGGAGTAATTGCAGGAATTGTAGCGTCAGAAATTCAAAAAAGGGTGAATAATCTGCTTAAAGCGAAAGATCATCAAAATGAAATTGAGTCTCTTCTTGGTCAACAGTTGTCAAAGGATGTTGCAAAAGAATTAATCTTGCATCGTAACGACAAGGTTGGACAGAAGGTGACTGGATCGATCATGTTTTTAGATATTCGAAATTTCACGGTTATGGCGGATCATCAAAGCCCAGAGCAAACCATCGAGTTTCAAAATGCAATTTTTGACCCTTTAATCAGAATTATAGAAAAGAATAATGGCATTATACATCAAATTATGGGAGATGGTTTTATGGCTTCTTTTGGTGTTGCGGTCAATAACCCAAATCATGCAAATGATGCATACTGTGCTGGTAATCAAATTGTAGAAGTTATTAATCATTGCCGAGATTCAATTGATGGTAATAAAACCCGTGTGGGAATTGGCCTTCACTGTGGTGAAGTCGTTGCTGGAAATATTGGGAATGAAATCCGGAAACAATTTTCTCTGGCAGGCAAAAATGTGATTATTGCTTCTCGAATTGAACAGCTTAATAAGAAATTTAATTCTCAATTTTTAGTAAGTGAGTCGATTGCCAATCAATTAAATGGTCGTCATAACAAATTAATTAATCTGGGTAAGGTTAAAATCAAGGGGATTGATGATAAAATGGTGATATTGCAGGTGGTATAGCTCATTTTAAATGCTTTTTGGGGAATAACGGTAGATCCTTCAGATTACAAATAGTTAAATATAGGCCCAAGTTTATGGGTCTCTTTTGTTTTTTATTTTCTTTTTGTCTTCAATTATGCTTTTCTAATTTAAATTCAGGCAAACAAAAAAAATGTTTTTACGTATCAATAATATGTTTAAGTGGTTTGTTTTGGCGACTAAATGGTTTATATTTGCGACTAATGTTTTAGTTTTTTCTTTTTATTGATTGTATCTAATTTAGAATTGTATAACGGAAAAATATCAACATTTTTGTACCTGTAATAAAAGTAAAGAATTTACTGACTTGTTGATAGGATGAGTTGTGAAGTTGGAATAAAGCAAGTTAAATCAATTTACATCTAATGATTGTAAGAAGATTAGTATCAGTAATTATCATTATAGCTCTGGTTATTCTAGACCAGACATTTAGCTTCTCTACTCAAGAAGCTGCTTCTGTGCCCATTGATAACAGGATTGAAGCCGTGTCTCATAGAATCTCAAATAAATTATCGGAATGTGTGGAAACCCAAAAGGCTGATAAGTTATTGAATCGCTTTTTAAAAAGATGGGAAGTAGCAGGAGCAACTGTTGCTGTTGTTAAAGACGGCAAATTAGTTTATGCGAAAGGATATGGTTATTCTGATGTGGATAATGAAAAGGGAGTTGAAACATCAAATTTATTTAGAATTGCAAGTGTTTCTAAGTTGATTACAGGTACTGCAATTATGAAATTGCAAGAGGAAGGGAAATTACATTTAGATGATTTTGTTTTTGGAGAGCATGGTATTTTGAATGATACGATATATTCGAATATTAGGGATAAGCGAACAAAAAGAATTACTGTAGAACACTTGCTTCGTCATTCCGGTGGCTTTACAAGCAAATATGGTGATCCAATGTTTTTGCCCTTGGCGATAGCGAAGAAAATGAAGGTTGAATCTCCAATTGATGCTCAAACGATCATTGAATTTGCTTTGTCTAGAAGATTAGGCTTTACACCGGGAACCCGAGGAAGTTACTCTAACCTTGGTTACGTTATTCTCGAGAAGGTAATCTCTAAATTGGCTGATGAACCTTACGAGACCTACGTACAGACGCACGTATTGAATCCTGCTGGTATTTTCGACATGCATTTGGGCCACAGCCTGCAAGAGGATCGCTTTCCTAATGAGGTAAATTATTATGAGCAGTCGAATGCGATTAAAATATCTGCTTTCAATGGATCGGGTAAAACGGTTTTTAAAAGTAATGGTGGAAATAATCTGGAGGCCTTGGGTGGCGCCGGAGGTTGGGTTGCTTCAGGTGCAGAACTAATCAAATTTATGATGGCCATTGATGGTGATGATACTCTTCCGGATATTCTATCTAAAGAAAGTGTGAAATATATGACTACTCCCAATAAGTTAGGTCACAGTCCTATCGGGTGGAAAGGTACTCATGGTAATGGTACTTGGTGGAGAACTGGTTCTTTAGCGGGAAGTTCAGCTTTGTTAAAGCATTATTCAAATGGTTTAAGTTATGTTATTATCACGAATAGCTCTACTTGGAGAGGATCGGATTTTACCAAAGATTTAAGTGTGTTAATGAGTCGATTTATAAGATCGGTGAAGGTATGGCCTGAACATGATCTTTTTAATCATTTTGAAGCTCGCCAGGAAGTAATTGCTCTCGATAAATTACCAAGCTTCGAAGATTGGAGCTAGACGCTTCGTTTTAATTCTATTTTCTCTTCCGTGTATTTAATTTCTGTAATCAGATAGTATCTTTTGTATTCTTGTGTTCTCAAATTTTCAACGAGAAATTTTATGCCTCCTTTTGTTTGTCGGTTAAAACGTTTTTATCTATTTCTAAGATAAGATTAATCGACATGCTGTGTTTATTGTATTTAAGGAATTATTTAAATGGTTTTGTGATAATTTATTACTAAAAGTCAAACTAAATAGATAAATTGTAGTAAAATGTCTTTAAATGATATTGAATTCTAATCAAGTTTGGTATTTTTGCATTCAAATTGAATAATAGATAAACACAAACACAAACATACTTAACAAATGGAAACTCGTAGAATCTTAGCTATTAATCCTGGCTCCACATCTACCAAAATTGCTGTTTTTCAAGGCGATAAATCTGTCTTTTTGAAAAATATAAAGCATTCAAACGAGGAATTATCCCAGTTTGAAAAGATTTCAGATCAATTCGAATTTCGTAAGAATATCATTATGAAAGAATTGATTGATGCAGAAATTCAAATCGACTTAATAGAAGCAGTCGTTGGACGTGGAGGATTGGTGAAGCCAATTGAGTCGGGAATTTACTCGGTAAACGAACGTTTAAAGGAGGATTTAAGAATTGGAGTACTTGGAGAACATGCGAGTAACTTGGGTGGATTAATTGCCGATAATATAGCGCAGGCACTACCTAAAGCCAAAGCTTACATTGCCGATCCGGTAGTTGTAGATGAGATGATTGATGTTGCCCGAATATCAGGGCATCCTGAATTTCAAAGAGTGTCTATCTTTCACGCTTTAAATCAAAAAGCCATTGGTCGTGCATTTGCACAGGCAAATGATAAAAAATACGAGGATGTTAACGTAATTGTTGCTCACTTAGGAGGTGGAATTTCTGTTGGAGCTCATTGTAAAGGGCGCGTAGTTGATGTAAACAATGCATTAGATGGTGAAGGACCATTTTCTCCTGAAAGATCGGGGACATTACCTGCCGGAGCTTTAGCAAAGCTTTGCTTTAGTGGCGATTATACTCTTGACGACGTTAAGAAAATGATAAAAGGAGAAGGTGGATTAGTTGCTCATTTAGGTACTAATGATGCTTACGATGTTGAGTTAAAAGCCAAAGCAGGTGATGCTAAAGCAAAATTAATTCAGGATGCAATGTCATATCAAGTGGCAAAATCCATTGGGGCGATGTCGACTGTACTAAAGGGTAAGGTGGATGGAATACTGCTAACCGGCGGAATTGCTCATAATCCAGATTTAGTAAATTACATTAAGGAAATGGTTTCGTTTATTGCACCCGTGGCTGTTTACCCTGGTGAGGATGAAATGAAGGCATTGGCTATGAATGGATATATGGTTCTAAGAGGAGAAATAGAACCTCGGGAATACTGTTAATTATACAACAGCCTAATAAAGAAAGCCTTCGGTATTATACCGAAGGCTTTCTTTGTTTTATAATTGAAGGATCACAGTTTAAAAGAAGTCTAAATTCAAATTAGCCATGTTTTACAGTAGTGTTTGTTGAATATAAAAATAAAATATTATAAGTGTTTTCTCTCTGGGGCATTATATTTTATAGGGTGTTTAATAAATTGTGAGTATTATGTGTTGTGTATTTCCCTGTAGTGATTGTAATATGCTGGTGTTGAGTTAGTCTATTTTAATAGAGAAAAATTTCTTTAATTTATTTATCTTCAAAGAAGAACTCTATTAATTATTAACTCTTAAAGCATTACTTTATGGATTTTCATGAAAAATTAGTGCAGGATTTGGTTTCAAAACATGGAAGAGACCGGGAAAATCTGCTTCCAATTTTACAGGGAGTGATTGATCAGGAACGATATCTTTCGGAAGAAGTAATACTGAAAATTTCGAAAGAAATGAGTATTCCTGCTGCCGATGTTTACGGTACTGCAAGTTTTTATTCTTTTCTGGATATCGAACCAAGAGGGAAGTTTGTTATTCGGGTTTGTAAGACTATTACTTGCGCGATGAAAGGGAAAAATCAAATAATTCAGTCTATTGAGAGTTTTTTGAAAATTAAGGTGGGTGAAACTACTATTGATAAAAAGTTTACTATTCTTCAAACGAATTGCTTAGGATGGTGTCATAAAGCTCCGGCAATGTTAATAAACGATGACGTTTATACAGAACTGACTCCTGAATCAGTAGTAGATATTCTTCGTGAGTACAAAGAAAAAAACTAAGCATCAAAGCCTAACAAAGCAAAACTAACATCTTAATACCCTTAGGTATGACAACAACTATTAAAAAACAACTGCATAGAATCGATCTGATCTTTAAGCATGAAGATGATTGTAAAGAGATTCTTAGAAATGCATTGTCAAGATCTAACCAGGAGCTTGTCAATGAAATGGTGAATTCTGGTCTTAAAGGTAGAGGTGGTGCAGGTTTTCCAACTGGGTTAAAATGGAAACTGACTGCCGAATCGAATGAAAAGGAAAAGTATGTAATCTGTAATGCAGACGAAGGAGAACCAGGAACATTTAAGGATCGGGAAATTTTATCAAGAGTACCGCATAAGGTTCTTTCGGGTATGGCTGTGTGTGCTAAAATTATTGGAGCTGAAAAAGGCTATATCTATTTACGAGGAGAATATAAATTCTTAGTTCCTGAATTGAAGAAAGAACTAAGAAAATTTCATGATATACTGGATGAGTTGGGATTGGATTTCCGTGTTGAAATTTTTATGGGAAGTGGAGCATACATTTGTGGTGAGGAAAGTGCTCTTATTGAATCGATGGAAGGTAAAAGGGGGGAACCTAGAAATAAACCTCCATTTCCGAGTGTGAGAGGCTTTAAAGGAAAACCAACAGTAGTTAATAATGTGGAAACTCTAGCTCATTCTTACACAATATTAAAATTTGGAGCCAAAAAATTTAGAGATCTTGGTGTTAAGGATTCTCGGGGTTCTAAGGTGTTTTCGGTATCCGGAGATACTCCCATACCGGGAATTTATGAGCTGGAATTGGGGATGACTGTTCAGGACTTTGTTGATGATTTTGGCGATGGCGATTGTAAAGCCGTTCAGGTTGGTGGTGCATCTGGTTTTTTGGTTCCGCGAAAGCGTTTTGGAAAAACCACGATTGGTTACGAAGGGAAATTAACAGGTATATCGTTACCTACAGGAGGATCTATGATGATTTTTAATAGTTCTCGATCCATGTATAATGTATTGAACAATTATCTGGAATTCTTTGAAGAAGAATCTTGTGGACAGTGTACGCCATGCCGCGTTGGTTGTCAGCAACTTTTGAAAGGAATTAAAGCAGTTAAACGTGGTGAAAAACCCGCTTCTTATCTCGATCAACTCCTGAAATTAACTGAAACCATGAAGTTAACAGCTAAATGTGGATTGGGACAATCAGTTGCAAATTCGTTTTCTTCTATTGTCGAAAATTTCCGCGAGGAAATGATTTATTAATAGGGAAATAAACCAATCTGAATTTTGAACATTTTAAACTAAAATTGATATGTCAAACATGGTGAATTTAACAATTAATGGAATAGCTGTTAGTGTTAAGGAAAATAAGACCATACTCGAGGCTGCTAAAGAACTCCATATAAAAATACCAACTCTTTGTTATCACAAAGACCTTTGCGTTGCAGGAAACTGCAGAGTTTGTATTGTGGAACAAGTGGGTAATCAAAAATTGGTTGCATCCTGTGCTACTCCTGTTTCGGAGGGAATGGAAATTAATACAAATACTTTAAAAGTTCGAAATTGCCGGAAACATATTATTGAACTTTTACTCACAGAACATAGAGAAGAATGTACCAAATGCTATAGAAATGGACATTGTGAGTTGCAAGCATTGTCGGCAGAATATCAAATCACAAATCAAGATTTTATTGATTTGGTTCCTGATAAGAATTATACCATTGATATGCTGTCACCAGCAATTGTAAAGGATGACAGTAAGTGTATTCGTTGTCAGCGATGTGTTCGCACATGTGCCGAAATACAAAGCGTTGGTGCTATTGCTGTAGCTCATAAAGGATCGAAGATGAAGATTTCTACATTCTTCGACCGATCGCTTGATGAAGTTGTTTGTACCAATTGCGGCCAGTGTATTGTTCATTGTCCGACAGGTGCGCTAACCGAAAAATCCTATGTAGAAAAAGTATGGGATGCACTTTCCGATCCAGATATAAATGTTATCGTACAAACGGCTCCGGCTGTTCGTGTTGGATTAGGTGAAGAGCTCGGGTTGGGATTAGGAACCCGTGTTACTGGGAAAATGGTTTCTGCATTAAAAAGATTAGGTTTTGATTCCGTTCTGGATACTGATTTTACTGCCGATTTAACGATCATGGAAGAAGGCACAGAATTACTTACAAGATTGAAACGAGCTTTGGTCGATGATGATGCAGATGTCGCACTTCCGATGGCTACTTCATGTTCGCCAGGATGGGTTAAATATATAGAGCATAAGTATCCGGAGTATTTGCCTAATTTGTCTACTTGTAAATCACCGCAACAGATGTTTGGTGCTTTGGCTAAAACGTATTACGCAAAAAAAATAAATGTTGCGCCTGAAAATATCGTATCTGTTTCGATTATGCCTTGTACGGCAAAGAAGTTTGAAGCAAATCGACCCGAAATGAAAGACAGTGGGTATAAGGATGTTGATTTTGTTTTAACTACCAGAGAACTGGCTGTGATGATAAAACAGGCAGGTATCGAATTCGAAAAGTTAAACGATGAAAGTTTTGACTCGATGATGGGGATTGGATCTGGTGCCGGTGTTATTTTTGGTGCCTCAGGTGGAGTTATGGAGGCAGCTTTAAGGACAGCTTATGAGATTGTTACAGGTCGTGAAGTTCCTTTCTCTAACCTAGAGATTACTCCTGTTCGTGGTTTGGAAGGGGTAAAAGAGGCGATAATTAAAATTGAGGGAACTGTTGAAGCATGGAGCTTTTTGGAAGGAGTTGAATTAAAATGCGCTATAACAAATGGTCTCGAGAATGCTCATCAGTTAATGGAAGCAATTAAGAAAGGTGATAAATTCTATCATTTTATTGAAATAATGGCTTGTCCAGGTGGTTGTCTGGGAGGTGGAGGTCAACCATTCCCTGTTGATAATGAAATTCGTCAACAAAGGATGAATGCTATTTACGATGAGGATAGACATCTTCCAATTCGAAAATCTCATGAAAACCCTGAAATTATTCAGATCTACAAGGAATTTCTGGAAAATCCACTAAGTCATAAATCGCATAAACTTCTTCATACATCTTACGTGAAGAGAGAACAGTATTAGTGTTTATATAAAGACTAATGAGTGGTGATTAGTAAGTGAAAAGATCCGGTTGTTAGCCGGATCTTTTGTTTGTATTTAAAATTGATTGATCACTTTTCGAATGGCAACCAGTTTTGTAAGTAAATCTTCCAAATAATCTAAATGAAGCATGTTGGCTCCATCCGATTTGGCATTGGCCGGGTCGGGATGAGTTTCGATAAAGATTCCATCCACACCAACAGCAATACCTGCTTTTGCAACCGTCTCTATTAGCTCAGGACGACCACCGGTAACTCCACTTGTTTGGTTTGGTTGCTGTAACGAATGGGTAATGTCCAAAACAACAGGACAATTATTCTCTTGCATAGCAGGAATACCTCTGTAATCTATAATCATATCCTGATAGCCGAACATCGTTCCACGGTCAGTTAGAATTACTTGATCATTTCCTGATTCCCGCACTTTATTTACAGCAAATTTCATTGATTCGGCAGAAAGGAACTGACCTTTTTTGATATTTATCACTTTTCCTGTTTCTGCAGCGGCAATTAAAAGATCGGTTTGGCGACATAAAAAGGCAGGAATTTGCAATACATCAACATAAGCCGCAGCCATTGCCGCTTCTTCTGCCGAGTGAATATCTGTAACCGTTGGAACTCCAAAAGTATCGCTTACTTTTTTCAAGATTTTCAAAGCTTGCTCGTCACCAATACCAGCAAATGAATCTAATCTTGATCGGTTTGCTTTTCGATACGATCCCTTAAAAATGAATGGGATTTCAAGTTTATCCGTAATTTGAACAATTCGCTCAGCAATCCTCATAGCAATTTCTTCACTTTCAATAGCACAAGGGCCGGCCATAAGAAAGAAGTTACCACTATCTGTGTATTTTATATTTGGAATGTTTTTTATCATGAGATTTTATTTTTATTTAGGGCAAAAGTAAACAAATTTTATTTTTAATAATGGAAATTAAAATCTGTTCTTCCACCAGTGTTTTAATCTTTCCCAGATTTTTATTTCCTGAGCATTTTGCTGTGGAGTGTATAGTCTCTGGTTTTTTATTTGATCTGGAAGGTATTGCTGATCAACAAAATTTCCAGGATAATCGTGTGAGTACAAGTAGTCCTTTTTGTAACCTAAATCTTTCATTAATTTGGTTGGCGCATTTCGTAAATGAAGAGGTACAGATAAATTCCCTGTTTCTCTTACCAATGCCTGAGCTTTACCAATTGCCAAATAAGAGGCGTTACTTTTGGGTGAAGTAGCCAGATAAATAGCTGTTTCGGATAAGATAATTCGCGATTCGGGCATTCCAACCAAGTTAACCGACTGGAAACATGCGTTTGCAAGTAAAAGAGCATTAGGATTTGCCAAACCAATATCTTCACTTGCTGATATCACCAGTCTGCGGGCTATGAATTTGGGTTGTTCTCCACCTTCAATCATTCGTGCCAGCCAGTACACAGTCGCATCAGGATCTCCTCCTCGAATTGATTTTATTAGAGCTGAGGCAATATCAAAATGCTGTTCCCCATCTTTATCATACATCGATGGGTTTTCTTGAAGTTCTTTGGTTATCAGTTCGTTGGTGATAGTTATCGATTCTGTGTTTTGAGAATTAACAACTAATTCCAAAATATTTAACAGCTTTCGGGCATCTCCACCAGAGAATTTTAATAATGCTTCTTTCTCTTGAACATGAATCTTTTTTTGATTTAGATAGCTGTCATTTTCAATCGCAAAATCAACAAGGGCTTCTAAATCTGCTTTTTCCTGTGCTTTTAACACATAAACCTGGCATCTTGAAAGTAAGGGCGAAATCACCTCGAAGGATGGATTTTCGGTTGTAGCTCCAATTAAAGTAATTGTGCCATTTTCCACAGCTCCTAATAATGAATCCTGCTGCGATTTACTGAATCGATGAATTTCATCAATAAACAAAATAGGATTTGGGGTCGAGAAAAACTTTTGTTTCTCGGCTTTGGCGATTACTTCGCGAACATCTTTCACACCTGAACTTACAGCAGAAAGAGTATAGAATGGTCGATTGAGTTGTTTTGCAATAATTTTGGCCAAAGTTGTTTTGCCAACTCCAGGAGGTCCCCATAAAATGAAAGAGGACACATTGCCGGATTCAATCATTTTTCGTAAAACTGCATTTTCTCCAACCAAATGTTTCTGACCCAGATAATTTTTCAGTTCTGTTGGGCGTAATCGTTCTGCTAAGGGTTGATTGGGAGTCATGTTTGTTGTATTCTATTTGTAATTATCTTAGAAAATGTTTAAAATTTATCTTTTCGTTTTTTACATGAAGAAATAAAGCAAAACTGTGTTACATTTCATTTGAATAGAACCACTATTCGCATAAAGTTTGCCTTATCGCACTTCATTTTTTATCGACAACAAATTTAAACAGTTTCTTAGTCTTCTAGTCTTTATTGCAATATCTTTTAATTACGTTGTAAGCATCAAGCAAGCCCAATTCACCTGCCTTGCTTAAATCTTCGTAAGCCAAATCTGTCTGATCAAGAAATAAATAGATTAAACCTCGGTTATAATAGGCCTCGGTGAAATTAGGATCCAATTGAATCACCCAATCGTAATCGGCAATAGCCTTCTTGAATTGTTTCGATTTAGCGTACGCATTACCTCGATTATATATGGAAAATAGAAAGGATGGATTAAGTTGTATTGCTTTTGTATAATCAGCAATAGCACTACTGTAATCTACAATTATCTCATTTTCCTTTTCATTTTTCTTTTGTTTCGGTCTAAGATTAAGTAATGCTTCTCCTGTTTCACCAAAGGATTGAATATAATCTGTCATAGCCGCAGATGCATTAGCACGATTGAAATAGGCAAAACTAAAATTGCTGTTTTTTTCAATGGCAAGACTAAAATCCTCAATTGCATCATTATATTTTTTATCTAATAAATAGTAAACTCCTCTGTGGAAGTATCCATTTGGATTGTTTTTTTCAATTTGAGAATTGGCATTCGCAATTTGTTTGTCGATTACTTTTTTGGGATATCTAAAATGCCTGTTATCGATTGTAAATGCAGGATTGTAATTTTGCTGTTGATTGTATTTCATGATTGCCTGATCGTAATATTGAACCTTACCGGCTCTCAAGGTATCTAGGTCTAAATGAGTGATGTGAAAATTATTCTCTAATTGAATAGTAACATATTTATCTTGAACACGACCTTTAATAATGTCCTCGGTAAATGATTCCCGGGAATTTAAGTCAATTAATTTTTGGAAATTCTCGGTTGTGTCAACAAAGGCAGACATAGCACCTTCGCTTTTCATTTTTTTATAGCGTTCGATAATCAACAAAGCCTGATTTCTATCTTGTATAGAACCTTCAATGTTATTCAATTGACGTTTTGCTGAGGATCTTGCTAAGTACGCTTTTGCAAAATCAGGATAAATTTTAATTGCAGTTGTGTAATCAGCAATAGCACCTTGTAAATTGCCAATGTCCATTTTAACAAAACCTCTGTTAAAATAGATAAGCATGTTATCAGGATTCATTTCTAAAACGTTATTAAAATCCTCTATGGCCGAGTCGTAATCGCCAATTTCTGATTTTAGTAAAGCTCTGTTGTAATAGCAATGCGCATTATTTGGATCTAATTCCAGTACTTTATTATAATCTTCAAGAGCACCTTTAGGGTTTTTAAATTCATAATTAGCAATACCTCTACTCATTAAAACCCGAGTGTTTTCAGGTGAAATTTTAAGAGCCCGGTCGTAATCTTTAATTGCTTCTTCGTATTCTTTTTTCTTGAATTTTAAATAACCTCTGTTTCCAAATGCATCTGCCGAAAATTCGTTTAGCTGAACGGCTTTATTGCAATCCTGAATGGCGCCATCAATATCTCCCAAATTGTCACGAACAATTGATCTGTTAAGATAAGCACCCATTAATTCAGGATCTATTTGTATGGCTTTTGAGTAATTGGCATCGGCTTCCTTAAATTTATTAAGAGCAGCTAAACTATTCGCTTTACTGAAAAAGATATCTGCATTGTTCGGTTTAAATTCCAGAGCTTTTTCAAAATCCTGCAGAGCTCCGTTGAAATTTTTTAATTGATATTTTGCGATGCCTCGATAGAGATAAGCAAACGTGTAATTTGGATTTAATTCCAGGGCTTTTGTGTAATCAACAATAGCTCCGTTGAAATCTTCAAGTTGTGATTTTGCAAGTCCTCTGAAAAAAAAAGGCTCAGGAAGATATGGTTTCACCCTAATAATATCATTGAACTTTGTGATTGCTTCGGTATAATCATCAAAATAGATTGCACTTCTACCTTTATCAAAAATATTTTCGGTATTTAATTGTGCGCTAAGTTCGAAAGAGGTGAAGCTAAACAGGAAGAGAATAAAAAGAATTATTCGGGGCATTGTATAATTTTTAAAGGGTTAAAATCGTTCGGATAACAAATTTAATAAATAATATACTCCTTCTTTAAAATATTCACTTTATATAACAAAAAACACACCAAATGATTTTCATTTTTTCCTAAAAAGACTTAAATTAAGGTGAGATCTTAATCAAATTTAGGAGGTGGAGATGAACAATATTCTGTTAAAGTACATGGAGAACCGGTTTCAACCCAAAATAATTGATCCTAAAAAAGGTTTTTTTGGTGAGGGACCAGTAATCACTATCTCTCGTGAGTGTGGTTGTACGGCGATTAATGTTGCCAATATGATGGCCGAAAAGCTCACTGCAAAAACGGGTAATAGATGGACTTGCATAACCAAGGAGATTCTTGAATACTCAGCGAAAGAATTGAATTTAGCACCAGGAAAAATTGAATATGTATTTAATTCCATGGAGAAAACAACTTGGGATGAAATTCTCGGAGCATTTTCAAATAAATATTATCAAAGTGATCGGAAAATAAAGAAGACCATTGCCGACGTAGTGAGAGGTTTTGCCTGCAGAGGGAATTGTATTATTATTGGTAGAGGAGGAGTTGTTCTTACTCAGGGTATTCAACGATCGTTTCATATAAAGTTGCAGGCTCCACTTGAATGGAGAGCTGCACAGTTGCAAGAAATATATCAATCGAGTATGAAAGATATGCTGTCTTATGCAAATGAAATTGATAAGAAAAGAGAAATTCTACGAAATTATTTTAATAAGAAACCTCTTCTCGACACCACTTTTGATGTTGTTTATAATGCGAAGAATTTATCAGACGAGATGATCGCTGAGGCTAGTATTAATTTAATAGAAATGAAAGGAGTACTTGGCAAACAAATTGTAATGGGCTAATTTCATAAAGATTTTTAATATTGGGGGAAATTAACTTTGGTTAATTTCTCCTTTTTTTGTTTTAGATTTTTTAATTTATGCATTGTACATCTTGTTTTGACCTTATTTCATCGAAAAAATGAATGAAAATAGGCTGTTGACTTGCTTGTGAATCTGTTTTTATTACTTTTGCAACCGTTTGAAATGAGAATAATAAAGCAAAATATGATGAAAATTAAATTTCTTAGCGTATTGCTTTTAGCGACTAGCATGTTACTGTCTACCGCAGTTAAAGCAGAGAAAAAAGAAAAAAAAGAGGAGAAGAAAGAAGGTTATGTTTTTACTGATGTTAAAAGATTACCTGCTACTTCTGTAAAAAATCAGCACAGATCTGGTACTTGTTGGTCTTTTGCGGGTTTATCATTTATCGAATCAGAAATGATTAGAATGGGAAAACCAGAAACTGATTTGTCGGAAATGTTTGTGGTTTACAACTGCTATTCAGATAAATCTGTGAAGCATGTAAGATTAAATGGAAAGTTTAACTTCGGTGGCGGAGGCGCATTTCACGATGTAACTTACGTGATGAAAAATTATGGGATTGTTCCTGAAACTGTTTATAAAGGCTTAAATTATGGTGAAGAAGGACACACACATGGGGAGCTGGATGCTGTTTTGAACGATTATGTTGAGGCGGTTATTAAGAATAAAAACAAAAAACTCACAACTGTTTGGCACAAAGGCTTTGATGGTATATTAGACGCTTATTTAGGCGATCTCCCAACCAAGTTTGATTACGAAGGAAAGGAATATACTCCAAAATCATTTGCGAGCGATTTTGTTGGTGTAAATCCTGATGATTACATCGAAATTTCATCTTATACTCACCATCCTTTTTACGAAAAATTCATTATTGAGGTACCGGATAACTGGTTGTGGGATGAAGTGTATAATGTACCAATGAACGAAATGATGGAAATCATGGAAGGTGCAATTATGAATGGCTACACAATTGGTTGGGCTTCGGATGTAAGCGAAAAAGGTTTTGCATACAAAAAAGGAGTTGCTATTGTTCCAGAAGTTGATACAAAGAACATGTCAGATTCTGAAATTTCGAAATGGGAGAATCTTTCGAAAAAAGAAAAAGATGGTAAATTATTTGAATTTGATGAGCCTGGGACTGAAAAAGTTATTACTCAGGAAATGCGTCAGAAAGCATTCGATAATTACAACACTACAGATGATCATGGAATGCATATTGTTGGAATCTCAAAAGATCAAAAAGACAACAAATATTTCATCGTGAAAAATTCATGGGGAACTGATAATAATCCTTACGATGGGTATTTTTATGCTTCTTATCCGTTTGTTGCATACAAAACAATGTCTTTCATGATTCATAAAGATGCATTGTCTAAAGAAATGAAAAAGAAATTAGGCTTGTAATTGCCTAGTAATTATAATATTTGAACCCCGGCCAATTGGTCGGGGTTTTTGTTTTTTTACCTTTTTAGCTTATTTGTTTTATATGAATGCTAATATTCTTTATATTAGTAGCTGTTTATTACTGATAAGTGAAATAAAAATCCTCGTTTTAAGGGATTGATAATAAAATGAATATAAATATTTAACTATGAAAAAGATTTTTTTAGTTGCAGTAATCTGTATGTTTTCAAGCGCTTTATTCGCACAATTGTCTTCGCCTATAAATTTTGGTTTACACGCAGGATTGGTGAGTACAAAAACTGATGCTGATACAGGAAGTTTTGCAGATGTTAAGGAAAAAGCGGATAACGGAATGATGATTGGTGCTTTTCTTCGAGTTAATTTAAACAAATGGTATTTACAGCCTGAGTTGAATTATGTATCTAGAAAATCGCAATTGGAAGTTCTAGGAGAATCGTATGATATTAAAACGAAAAGTTTAGATATACCTATTTTATTGGGGTATAAAATTGTAAAATTACCTGCTTTCAAGTTACGTGCATTTGCTGGTCCTGTTGCATCCTTTAAAATTGACGATAGTTTTAAATCTACTCTTGGTGAGGTTGATGAAGATTTTAATGGTGCTGTTTGGAATGCAAAAGTAGGTGCTGGTGTTGATGTTTGGAAATTGACATTAGATGTTGATTATGAGTTTGGTTTATCGGATGTTTCTTCGGAATTCTTAAAAAAGAATAAAATGGTAAATGTAACCTTAGGATTTAAAATCTTCTAGATTGCATTTATTTATGATATATAAAACTGCTGGTTTCGATCAGCGGTTTTTTTTACGCGGAATATTTTTTGTAATTGTCTATATTTGTAGTTCTTCTAATTCTAGTATAAACTAATATTGATCATGTCACTTAGCCCGGCAAAAAAGGTGGAACTTTTAAAAACTCTTGATTTCCTTGCGGAACTGGATGCTTCAACTTGCCATTTTTTAGCGGGTATTGTTGATGAGGTAGACGTTGCGAAAGGAGAGACCATATTTTCAAAGGGAGATATAGGTGGAGCCGTTTTTATAATTGTAAATGGTTGTGTTCAGATTCATGATGAAGGACATATTTTTATTGAGCTTCAGGAAGGGAAGAGTTTTGGCGAATATGCATTAACAAATACAGAAACCCGAACAGCTTCGGCAAGTGCGAAAAGTAATTCGATTCTTCTTCGATGTACCGATGATCATATTAAACAGCTTGAAGATGAATTCGATATTCAAATAATTGATACCATTCTTCTTCCCCTCCAAAATATTCGAAAAAGGATGGTGCTGAAAGATATTCTGGAGGAAGAATTGACGCAGCAGAAACGGACTGTAGAAAAGCAGCGGAAAGAATTGGAGAGTTTGAATGCAACTAAAGACAAATTTTTCTCGATTATTGCTCACGATTTGAAAAATCCGTTTGCTTCATTAATCGGAGCGTCTGATTTATTGGTTGATAATGCAGATGAATTATCTAAGGAACAAATAAAAACTTTTTCAGGAATCATCAACCAATCTGCACGACAAGCCTATAGTTTATTAGAGAATCTGTTAACATGGTCGAGAATGCAGACAGGTTCGATGGCCTTGAAGCCAAAAGAAATTGATTTGTGGGATTTGGTTAACGAGGTGGTCATATTACACACTGGAAGTGCAGAAAATAAAGAAATAAATTTGGAAGCTGTTGTCGATGAGGATTTAAAGATTGTTGCAGATCCAAACATGATTAATACCGTAGTTCGAAATTTGGTATCGAATGCCATTAAATTTACTCCAATTGGCGGGAATATTACTGTTTCATCTCATATCACAGAAACGAATGTTGAGATTTGGGTTACAGATACTGGTGTAGGGATCGATCCTGATGGACAGAAGAAGTTATTTCGCATTGACGAACAATTGATTAAATCAGGAACCGAGAATGAAAGCGGAACTGGTCTTGGTTTAATTTTGTGCAAAGAGTTTATCGAAATGCACAATGGATTGATTTGGGTAGAGAGTGAATTGGGAAAAGGTAGTTCTTTTCGATTTTCAATTCCATTATAGTCTCGTTTATAATAACCTCTTAAAACATTTCACGTAACATCTTTTGGGATGCCTGATTTAAGCTGTATTATTCTATTTTAGGACTTTCTTATTCTCTCATTTAATATTTTTGCATGAGGTATTTAAACTACATCATTTTCTCTTTACTTTTATTCATATCGATAAATGGATATTCGATTGAACGAAAGAAAATTCTTGTTTTGCATTCTTATCATCAGGGATTAAAATGGACTGATAATGTCAATCGTGGTATTCAAGAGGTGATGGATTCTTTGGGCAATAAGTTTGAATTGGACTACGAGTATCTAGACACCAAAAGGAATCCCTCAGCTGAGTATCTGAATAAAATAATAGAATTATACGATTTAAAATTACAGCGAGAGAAGCACGATGCGATTATAGTTTGCGACAATAATGCTTTGTCTTTTGTGAAAGATCACGGCGGTAAGTACTTCAAAAACACGCCAATAGTATTTTGCGGGATTAATCATTATCGGGATGGTCTAATTGAAGGGATGACCAATATTACAGGAGTGGCTGAGGAGGTTGATTGGGATGGAGCAATTGATCTGATTTTAAAGACTCGGCCAAAAACAAAGCATCTGGTTGTAATTAACGATGGCAAGACTACTACAGCAAAGTTGAATAAGCTTATAATGCTCGATTTGGAAAAAAAATACAAATCGAAACTTCAGTTTGTGTATTTTGAAGATCAGACTGTTCATGAGGTTGAGGAAAATATTAAAAATATTAAAGGAGATACATGTATATTGCTGTTGACATTTAATAAAGATAAAAATGGCAAATTCATAAGTTATCAGGATGATTTAGATTTATTTGTTCCGCAAAGTAAAGTGCCAGTATTCATTACCTGGAATTTTTATACTAGTGATGGCGTTTTAGGAGGGAAAGTTGTTAGCGGGCGTCTTCATGGAAAAATGGCTGCCACAATGATTGATAAGATTGTATCAGGAACACCTGCTGATTCAATTCCTATTTATCGAAAACCATTAGACAGGTATGTTGTTAATTTTAATGAACTAAAGCGTTTTGGAATTGATAAAGATGTGTTGCCTGATGATGCATTACTTGTAAATGCACCTCAATCCTTTTATAGTGAGAATAAAGAATGGATTCAGGTGATAGGAGGAATTACATTTTGTGCGGCTCTTATTATTTTGGTGTTATCAAGAGCTATATTGAGACGAATTAGAGCAGAAAGGGCGTTGATTATTGAACAAAACCGTTTGAAAATATCAGTAAAACATGAGCGATTAATAGGTTTAATTGGGCGCTTATTAAATGCATCCGACGATTTTAAGAATGTATTGGATGATGTTTTAAAGTTGATGACTGAAGAGCTAAATGTTGCAAGGATTAGTTTGTTTTCATTAATGGATTCAACCAATACTGGGATTATAATCAAAAGTCGGATTTCTTTAAAAGGGAAAAATATAAAAGATGTTAATCAGTTTTATTTTTCAGAAATCGATGAAATTATCTCGAGGGTTAAGATGAATAAAAGTATTGTTTCCCATGATTTATCAAATTTGACTGAGAAAGAACAGGAATATTACAGAAAACGAAATATTGGTGCTGTTGTTTTGCTTCCTGTAATGGTCGAAAATCAGGTGGCTGGCTTAATGGGGTTTGCTCAAAATAAAACACATGTCTGGACTAGAGATGAGATAAGTATCTTCTTTTCAACCGTAAATATGATAGCCAATGCCTGGGAACGAAATTCTTTAATGAATGATCGGATTGAGGCAGAACAAAAGAATGTTGAGGCTTTAAGAATGCTCGAGGAATCGTCTCGCATGGCTTCAATTGGTGTGATGGCTGCAGGAATTACACATGAAATAAATCAGCCGTTAAACGCGATTAAAATAACTGCGGATAGTGTGTTGTTTTGGCAAAAACGAAACCCGGGACAGCTTCCTGAAATGTTTACAAGAAAAATTCAGACAATTTCCGAAGGAACATCCAGAATAGATTCTATTATTAAACACATGCGCACCTTTTGGGAGAAGCCACACGTTTCTGAGGAAGAGACTGTTGATATGGTTGAGGGGGTGAACCGATCTTTATCCATGGTAAAAAGACAGGTGTATGATCATAGCATCGAATTAATAGAGAATCTTCCGAAAAATTCCATACACGTGTATGCAAATTACATACAATTTGAGCAGATTGTTGTGAACTTGATTGTTAATTCAATTTATTCTTTAGACAAAGTTCACAAGGAGAATAAAAGAATTAAATTGAATCTTTATCAAGACTCTAAGCATGGTGTTTTGGAGATTCATGATAATGGCACAGGTATAGAATCAAGCATTCGCGAGAAAATATATGATCCTTTATTTACAACCAAAGGAAATGAAAGTGGGAGTGGATTGGGGATGGCTATTGTGAAAACATTTATTGATAGATTTCAGGGCGAAATATCGGATTACAATAATGAAGATGGAGGAGCAAGCTTTATTTTGCGTTTTAAATTGAAGAATCCGGAGGCTAATTAAATCAGAAAATAAAAAAAATGAAAATTCTTATTGTTGATGATGATATTTCGAGTGGGGCTGCTGTTGCTGAGTTTATTGAAGAGCAGTTGGCCTATTCCATTCATCTTTGCCATAATGGGGAAGAAGCCTATAATGCATTGAAGAATGAAGATTTCCAAATGGTTATTTCAGATTTGAGAATGCCTGGACTTTCGGGACTTGATTTACTGAAAAAAATTAAGCTATTACCCAACGGTCCCGAAATTGAGGTTGTGATTATGACTGGTTTTGGGGATATGGAAAGTTCCATCGAAGCCCTGCGTGGTGGCGCATATGATTATCTGCTAAAACCTGTTAATATCGAAGAATTAGCTATTTTAATTGAGAGGGTAGCTGAGAAAATTCAATTGAAAGAGGAAAACAAAGATCTGAAAGAAAATATTAAGCAAACAGTTTCTCATGGCAAGAAAGAAGCAGAGCGAATTCAATATTACGAAACTACTATTC
The DNA here is from genome assembly GCF_002356295.1 of Labilibaculum antarcticum. NCBI lineage: Bacteria > Pseudomonadati > Bacteroidota > Bacteroidia > Marinilabiliales > Marinifilaceae > Labilibaculum > Labilibaculum antarcticum. The sequence continues at coordinate 4,063,489 of NZ_AP018042.1, forward strand.
GTGAGATTACGAGTGTAGGGAAAATTGGTGTGTTTTCGGATGTTATGCGTGGTGTTGTTCGCATGGCAGAACAGTTTCATGAAGATCGTTCGGTACCCGTTTTAATTGAGGGGGAAACAGGAACAGGAAAAGAGGTTGTCGCACGTTTGGTTCACTTCGGAAAATCTAGTGATGTTACGAAACCATTTATTTCGATAAATTGTTCTGCTATTTCTCCAACACTTTTTGAAAGTGAATTATTTGGATATGACGAAGGTGCATTTACAGGAGCCAGTAAAGAGGGAAAACCCGGTAAATTAGAGTTGGCACAGGGAGGAACTTTGTTTTTGGATGAAATTGGAGAGATGCCATTGGATATGCAACCTAAATTGTTGCGTGTACTGCAACAGCGAGAAATGTATCGGGTAGGGGGAAGTAAACCCATTGAATTAGATGTTAGGGTGATTTTTGCAACCAATAGGAATTTGAAGGAAATGGTGGCCGAAAAGACATTTAGAAGCGATTTGTACTATCGCCTAAATACGGGTCGTTTGTATATTCCGCCTTTGCGGGAAAGAAAGGAAGCTATCTTGTCCTTTTCTCAAATATTTTTAGATCAGTATTCGAAAAAACGGAATCGAAAGTTTAGATTTATAAGTAAGGATGCAAAAAAAATATTACAGGATTATGAATGGCCGGGGAATATTCGGGAATTGAAAAATACCATTGAAAGGGCAACCCTTCTTTTTAACGATTTAGAATTAAAAACAGAGCACTTGAGATTTTTGCACGCGGATGATAATGAGTTTGAATCGGGAGAGCAGCCAATTGTTTTGGGACGCGTTGTTTTACCTGATGACGAATTACGAATTGAGCAATTGGAGCTGGAAATTGTTCGGAAAGCATTAAAGAAATTCGATGATAACAAATCAAAAACAGCAGAATATCTGGGGATTACCAGAAGTGCTCTACGTAGTCGAATGAATAAATTATAAGTACAGTCGATATTCAAAATTTGTGGGTGTTTCCCCTGATTAAAATGGCGCCTAAATTTTACATTGTGGGGTGTGATATTTTTCCACACGTGTGGATTTTTTTCACAGGCAAAATGAGGGGCGAAAGTGGATGATATGATACACTTGTTCACTTTTGGACCATATTGCATGTGAGTTGTTCAAAAGTGAACATTTTTAGTGAATTTGTTAATCCTTCTCATTTCTTCTAATATACTCACTGTCAAAATGTTGGTGATTGATTCTTGTGATACCTCTATTTTACCGTTTTATGGCATTCCTTTTGCTCTTAAATGGATGATGTTTAATTTAAATCTAAAAGGTATGGAAGTAAGGACTGATACGCAAATTAAAAAGATAAATTTCAGGAGTGATAAGAAGGACCTTTTGGAATCATTTTTATCGAATTCAAACAATATAGGCAACGAGGCTTTAAAAGTAGAGACCGATTTATTTGTTAAAGCTGCGAATAAGAAAAATATTCAGTTTGAATTTATTCGAATGAAAAGTTGTAAGCTGGATAGAACATCATTTGATATTAGTAATGCGAAAAACGCTTTAATCGAAGCTGATTTTGCTCTTGCTGATACCGGAACCCTAATCTTAGATACACAAGATCCTGAAGTTTTATTAACCGTTTTTTTGGCTGAAGTACTGCATGTTGTTGTACCTGCAAGTAAAATTCTACATTCAATGGATGATTTTGAATTAATAAAAGGAGAGCGTGCCGTTGTAATGGGAGGTGGTATTGCAAGTATATCAGTCTCTTCTTCGGATAAAGGACGTAAGTTTTCATCGAAAGTATTACGTACAATGGTTTATGTACTCGAAGATTTATAATTAATTATTCTAAATAAATGCGAACCTCCTTTTAGCAGATTGGAGGTTTTTTTATGCGATTTTCAGGAAGGGGATTTTCTTTTATTATATTGTTATTGAGTTATAATAGAGTTGTTTATGTTGGGTTATTTCTTTAGTTTGATATGTTTTTTTTGTAACTTAAAGAGTTGTCTGAAATTATATCTGAATAAATTAAAGTTTGTGTTAGGCCAATAAATTGATTGTTGTTAATGTAATTGGAAGGCATGGTTAAAGATGATTCCATGGATCAGGTTTTTTTAAAAAAGTTAACTCTTGTTATTGAAGAAAATCTGACAAATGAACAATTTGGGGTGAAGGACTTGGCCAAGGAGATGAGCATGAGTCGTTCTCAAATTCACCGTAAACTAAAAGCGCTTACTCAACAATCAATAAGTAAGTTTATTTGCGAAATTCGGCTGAAGAAAGCGATGGAACTTTTACAGGGAAATGTGGCTACAGCTTCCGAAATTGCTTTTCGCGTTGGTTTTCGAAGTCCGACTTATTTTAACAAGTGCTTTCATGACTATTATGGGTATCCTCCCGGAGAGGTTAAGAAAAAAAATGCTTCATATTCTGAATCGGAAATAGAATTTAAATCATCAAAACGGAGCTATGCAAAGGGAAAACAGTATTCATTTTCGAAGTTTTTAATTGTTTCGCTGTTATTACTAACGGTAATTTCGATCACCTATTTTCTAATCCCGAAGATGATCGGGGAGGATTTTGGTGAAATAAGTGGTGGTGAAGTAGTCGACAAATCCATAGCCGTTCTTCCCTTTAAAAACCTAAGTGAGGACAAAACAAATCAGTACTTTGCTGATGGGATGGTTGAGGATATACTGAATCGTCTGTCGCATATTCATGAGTTGAAAGTTATTTCGAGAATTTCCTCTGAGCAATATCATGAAAGTTCTAAATCCTTGCCTCAAATTGCGAATGAATTGGGTGTCGCTTACATTCTCGAGGGAAGTGTTCAAAAATTTAAAAACAAGACGAGAATCTTTGTGCAGCTCATTAAGGCCCAGGATGATCAGCATATTTGGTCAGAGAGATTTGATGCTGAATTTGATAATTTATTATCCCTTCAAACTGATATTGCTAAACGAGTTGCTTCCGAATTAGAAGCTGTTCTCACTCCCGATGAAATTAAACAAGTTGAACGGAAACAAACAGAGAATCTGGAGGCGTACAACCTGTATCTAAAAGGTCGCTTTTTCTGGAACAAACGAACCGAAGAGGGGGTAAAAAGAAGTCTTAAATATTTTGAACAGTCAATTATACTGGATTCTTCTTATGCCTTAGCTTATGCTGGGATGGCTGATGCCTACTTCATTCTTGCATGGTGGGGATGGTATCCGCATAAAGAAGGTTATGCAAAAGCTAAAGAGTTTGCGCTGAAGACTCTTACAATTGATCCAAAGCTGGCAGAACCTCATGCAACGCTTGGTGTAATTGCTGAAAATGAATGGAATTGGGCGGAAGCTGAGAGAGAATTTAAACGAGCTATTGAATTGAATACAAATTATGCAACAGCTCATCAATGGTATGCGGAGTATTTGGGTGCTGTTGGAAAAATAGATGAAGCAATTGAAGAGATAAACAAGGCTCTGGAATTAGACCCTTTATCAGTCACTATGCACAGTATGAGTGGTGTCTATCATTATCAGCGTGGGTATTACGAGCAAGCTCTGGCTTTACATCAAACTGTACTTGATATGGATAAAACCTTCAGATATGCTCATATTGATATTTTCTATCTTCTCTTGCAACAAGAGAAGAATGTTGAGGCTGTTGACGAACTAAAGAAATATTTGGCAAAGGATTCCTTGGACAAAAAACAGATTACTTTTATGGAAGAAGCCTTTGAAAAATCAGGGGGAAATGGGATGCTTCTTTGGTTAATTGATTTACAGTTAGCTAAAAATGCTCCTGAACCCTATTTTATAGCTGAACTATATGCTAAATTAGGACAAAAACAGAAGGCTTTGGATTGGTTAGAGAGAGCCTTTGAAGCTCGGATAGGCTTAATATTTATTCGGCTAAAAAATGATCGCAATCTTGAAAATATTCACTCCGAACCAAGGTATAAAGCTTTATTAAATAAAATGGGATTGGAGGTTTAAAGAGATTTTTGAATTATTCTATTTACAGACTACTTTATTTAATCTTTTTGGCAAGTTGTAAGTCTACTACAACCTAGTTTTAAGTCTGCAACATATTTTCAACTTGTGGAAAATAAAATTAAAATATTTGCAACATGAGAGCTATGTTTGGCCTCTCCATTCTCCTTATTTTAGTCTTTACAAATGGGTGATGGTATGCCAAACTATTTTAGTGGTGAAGTTTTAATTTTTATTAAAAATCTAAGTTATGAAAACAAAAGCGATTTTCGTCCTGTTCATGTTTGTTGTGTTTTTATCTGTAGCTCAGGATTTAACGAAAACAAGAATGTTAGGAGGAGTAGATGTGATACCTCCAGTATTTACAGGAATAGATATTATAAAATCAAATGATTTTGGCTCTATTAATGATTATTTGGAAGAAAGGGTACAGTACCCTGAAGAATCAGAGAGTAGATGGATCGAAGGAACAACAATCGTTCAATTTACTGTGCTTGCAAATGGGGAATTAGACGATTTTCGGGTAGTTAGCAGTGTAACATCTGATATAGACAATGAGGTTATCAAGGTTTTAAAGTTGACCGATGGAATGTGGAGCCCGGGCAAGAATAATGGAACTCCGGTTGCTATGGAAAGGGAAGTGTCTGTCACCTTTCAAATGGAGAATTCGGACCATGTTAAGTTAGCTCGTAAATTTTATAATCGAGCAAATAAAAGGCTTTTAAAGAATAAACCATTGAAAGCATTACGTATTCTTAACCATGCTATAGTTTATCAGCCAAATGATTATTCGATTTTGTTTTTAAGAGGAAGAACTCAATTAATTGTTGGCAATATGGCTGGAGCCTGCCAGGATTGGAACCGTTTAAAATCTTTAGGCAGTGATTTAGGGGATGCGTACTTGGAAAAACACTGTGAAATGGATGATTATGCCGTGAACAAGTAGATTTAAAAGAAAGAACAAGGCCAAATCAATTTTGATTTGGCCTTGTATAATGCCGATGGGCTAATTATCAAATATATATGCTTTTTTTATCCACTTCTTTGGGCTACAACCATTGAGTTTATTGCTAACCTGCCTATTCTTTTATACATTATTGTATGCTGCCTTTTGTTAAAATATTTCCCATGCTTCTATTTCTCCTATAATTATTTTAAAAAGAGGGTGGGATTCAATATTCGTTTCCGCTAATAGGCTATCATATTTAGACAAATCTCGAGCTTTTAATTTCTTGAGTAAATGCTGCGTTTCATATTCAATTTGTCCTTTAGAAACAGTTAAAGTTACTGGATCCGACTCCACACTAAATTTATTTTTATTGAAATGATATCCCCTTTTGAGTGATTCCTGGTAAACGGCTTCCAAATATTGATTGATGCTATGAAGTGGATTCGTTGATTTTTTAAAACGTGTTAGTTGAGGGTGATTTTTATATCCTTTTGTATTGCCCTCTAATACATTTTTTGCCAAAAGAGTTTCCCGCCAAAGAGCAACTAAACCTTTTGTATCTAAATACTTGGGATGTACAGACCAAATTCTCATAATGGAAATATTTTTTCAAGTGCTTTGGTACGGAAATCAAAAATTTCATTCAATTTATTTTTAATGACCAAGGCATTTGCAATACTTCCTAACCAGCCAAATGGAGGTTGGTAGCTAACAATGTCTTTCATTAAAACACCATTTTCTACAGGCCTAATAATGTGCTGATGATGCCATAGTTTGTAGGGGCCAACTCTTTGTTCATCTACAAAATAAGATTTATCTCTAATATGTGTTATTTCGGTAACCCAGTTTGTTGGAATACTCAACAAAGGGTGAACCGTATAACTGACAATCATGCCCTCATATATTTTATCGGGTAAATTTGGAGTACGTATATCGAAACCCATATTTTTGGGCGTAATTTTTTTGAGATTTTGTGGTGAACTTATAAAATCCCAGACCTCGTCTATGGAGGCATTAACAAATTGTTCTTTTTGAAATTGATAAAATGCCATAATTTTTTTTTAGGATGAAAGTTCTTCGTTATGTAACAAGCGATTTATATTTGTTCGATGCAAGAGAATAATAAGTACCATGCAAATTAATAAATAATAGAATGTTGAGCTCAGGCCGTGAATAAACAATTCAGTTATTGGTAAAGCTATTCCTAAAATAATAGAGCCCAACGAAACATATTTTAGGCGCCATTTTATAATAAAATAGATTGCTACCGAAATAAAAACAGAAAAGGGTGCAATTAATACCGAGGCTCCAAGTGTGGTATTCACACCCTTTCCTCCTTTAAATTTTAAAAAGATGCTAAAATCGTGACCAATAATCGTGGCAAGCGAAACACAATAGACAAAAAAATCAGGCCCTATTTTTTTATCATCAATAAAAAATAAATAAACAGCTACCGGTGCAAATCCTTTCAACATATCGAGAAGCTGAGTGGCGATGGCAATTTTTTTTCCTGCAACTCTTCCCACATTGGTTGACCCGACATTACCACTGCCTATTTCCAGAATATTTTTACCCGTAAAATATCGGGTTAAAATGTAGCCAAAGGGTATGGCTCCCAGTAAGTAGGAGAGTAGTAGGAAAGGATATTGAATTGTTATATTCATCTCAATTCCTGAATAATTCGTAAGGCTTCATCGACATGCTTTTGGGCTTGAATCTGGGAATTAAATAGGTAGGCTATTTTTCCTTCCTTATTCACAACATAAGTAACCCGGCCAGGAATTAACCCGAAAAGACTGGACGGGACACCAAATAAGTTGCGCACTTTATTTCCTGTGTCGCTTAATAGAGTGTAATTAAGACGGTGCTTTTTCGCAAATTCCAGATGACTTTCTACCGATTGTGCACTAATTCCAATAATCATTGCGTCGGCATCGGCAAAAACTTCAAATTGATCACGAAACGAACAAGCTTCTTTTGTACAACCCGGACTATCGTCTTTAGGATAGAAATAAATCACCAGATTCTTTTTACCCAATACAGTTTCAAGTTTAAATTGTTGACCATTCTGGTCGTTTAATTCAAATGTTGGAACTTTGCTTCCGACTTCCATTTTTTTCATTTTTTCAGAATTTGTGTCAAAAATTAGATAAGCAATAAACAAGACTAAATAAATGGTCAGATAAAGCAGGTAGAAGTTCTTAAACTTCTTGTATTTGAGATTATCGGGATAGATGTTTCCAAAAAGTCCCTTGATTTCTTTCCAAAAAACCGGTTTGATATTTATTGTCCAACTATCGGTTTGATACACCATTTTACGGAATTTGCTTCTGTAATAACTTAATGGCAAACCCCAAGCTACAAAAAGTATAAACCAAATATTTTTAGCGATAAAGTCCATTGTGTTTATTTTTTAGGGAACCACGGAAAAAAAGAACTGGTTTTTTCGATGTATTTTCTGTATTGTGGTTTTGTATCGTTTAAGGTTTTTTCAAGTAGTACCACTCCTGATATTTTTATAATCAGTAAAGTCATTACCACAGAACCGATTATTTGCCAGTAACCACCAGCGGCAATACTGAAAATTGCATACGCCCACCATACAGCAGAGTCGCCAAAATAATTCGGATGGCGGGTGTATTTCCAGAATCCTGTATTTAGAACTTTTCCTTTATTTGCAACATTCTGTTTAAAACGCGCCAACTGAAAATCGCCTCCTGCCTCAAAAGCAAAGCCAATAAGCCATACTATTATTCCGAGGTAATCCAGCAGTCTAAGTTCTCCGGAACTTGTACTCGAATGAATACCTAATAGGGGCAAGGAAACAATCATGATCAAGACACCTTGTAACAAAAACGTTTGGAAAAAACTAAACCACCAATAACGTTTTGGACCATAGTTTCTTCTAAATTCCTGATATCTGAAATCCTCTCCTTTGCCTATATTTCGCCAGGCAAGATAGAGGGTAAGCCTAAGCCCCCAAATGCTAACCAAAACTAAAATTAGTATTTCTCGCGCATTTATTTCGCCCGACTTAAATACGTAAAATGCATTCACAAGTACAAAACCAAATCCCCAAAAAATGTCAACAATACTTACATTTTTTAGAAATACACTCCAAATCCATAACAGCGTTACCAGAACTAAAACGAGTAAGGAAGCTTGTAAAAACAGAGTCATCATTTGAATCGAATTAATTGTTAAAAAGTAATGAGATAGCAAGAGCACCGTTGCCTGCATGCATTCCAATAACCGGTGAGATATTGACAACCGATACTGGTTTTATTCCGGTCATTTCAAACATTTTATCCTCTACCAATTGAGCTCCATCAGAATTCTGTGCATGCAAAATGATATAATTCCATAAGGTTTTTTCACGGCTAATCTTTGCTATATGCTTAAATATTTTTTTTAAGCTGGCTTGCTGGCTAAAGGTTTTTCCAAACAATAGCGATTTTCCATTTTCATCCATTGAAATAACCGGATTTAAGCCCAGAGCGGTGGCGATTATTCCTTTAGGTTTAGAAACCCTTCCACCTCTAATCATCGTTTGTAAATCGCGAACACTTACAAATATTTTAGATTGGAGTACATCCTTTTTAAGGGTTTCAACAATTGATTCGACGGACTCGCCAGCTTCAATATTTTTGGCTGTTTTTAATACCAATAAACCCAGTGCTCCTGATAAATTTTTTGAGTCGATTACATGAACCGGTTTTTTAAACTCTTTTGTAATGCGTTCGCCGGCTTTTACACTGTTTGAATAAGTTCCACTAAACTGGCTGGTTAAATGCACAGCAATTATGGCATCGTAATGCGAGGCCAAATGTGAATATAAGTTGGTGAAAGTCTGCTCATTTATTTGAGATGTTTTTGGGAATTCAGGCTCAGTTTCCAACAAATCGTAAAACTGATTGGGTTGAATTGTAACTTTATCTAAATAATGACTATCGCCAAAATTCAAATTAAGCGGCACCACATTAATCTGATAAAAATCAATCAATTCCTGCGATAAATCACAGGTTGAATCTGTAACCAACGCAATATTCCATTTTCGTTTGCTTACAGCCTCCTGTTGCCGAAGCATATCATCCACTTTTTGTAAAGTGATGGTTCCAATTTCTTTTAACTGATGAAAAAGCTCTGCTGGGTTATTGGTGTGAACGTGAATACGACAAATGCTTTCCGAACCGGCAACAACAACTGAATCACCATTTTGGCTAAGGAATTTTTGAAGTTCAGATTTACTTTGGCGAATATTTTTTATAATGGCCTCGGTGCAAAAGCGGAAGGTGATTTCTTCTTCTGTCAATTCGTTCGAATGAACAAGCGAAACATTTTGAGTAGACTCAACCGCAAGATTTCGAATATTTCTATTTTTAATAAAACCGATAATTCCTTCAATAAACAAAACAAAGCCTTTTGCTCCCGCATCTACAAAATCCGTTTTGCTTAAGGCTTGCAATTTTGTGTTTGTTTCAGCCAATGATTTCTCTAACACTGCCAAAGAATCAATGATTACATCTGCAAAATCAGGTATGGCATCTTTTTTACTATTTAGAAAATCGGACCACTCTTTGATAACGGTTAACATTGTTCCTTCAACCGGATTTGCAATAGCCTCGTATATATAAGGAATTGATCTTTTTACACTTTCGGCAAATTCAGTTAAAGTAATAATTGGTTTGTTTAAGGTTTCCCGATTTAAACCATGTAGAAACTGAGCAAAAATAACTCCCGAATTTCCACGTGCTCCAATTAATGCTGCATCAGCAATATTGCTTACCGTAGTCTTATATGATTTATGAGGTTTTATATTGTCGATAACAGAACGGACAGTAGAGGCAAGGTTTGTTCCGGTGTCTTTATCGTTAACCGGAAAAATATTTATTCTATTTATTTCGACCTGATTTTTTAGTATCTGATTTCCTCCTGCGATAAAAGCATAATACAAGAATTTCCCGTCGATAAAAGGTGTTTCAATCTTTTGCATGATTACTATTAATTAATCCATTTTACAATATGAAAACCGGCTAAACTAACGGTTGCTGATAAAATTGCGCCCCATAAAATATCGATAAAAACGATAGGTAGTGGCCAGTCTTTAAGTGTGGCCAAATTCGTTAAATCGTAAGTAGCATAAGTAAACAGACCAAATAAAGCTCCCATCAAAATTGCACTAAGAACAGAGCCTTTTTGAACTGCCGGATAAACAGCAAATATTGAAATCCCTGCAACATATATGAAGTAGAAAATAAAAGCTGCGGTCCAATTTACTTTATCAGATAAAAAATCACCCAGGTATTTTTGATAGAGGTTTTTAGCTATGATGCCAAGCCATAGTAAGTCTATCATCAAAAAAACGATGAAAGTAAGCAGGTAACTTATGAGGATACTTTTTATTTGCATAACATTTGAATTTTATCTTGTTACAAAGGCTTTTGTTCCACTTTTATCAAGCTTGAAACATCATAACCGCGCTTTTTTAATCGAGTAAGCAAGTCTGTATATAATTCATTTTCCATTTTTGGAGTGCGGCTCAAAATCCAAAGATATTTATCTGAGCTGCTGCCAATAACGGCCCATTGGTAATCCTTGTCTAATTCCATTACAAAGTAATCGCCGTAAAAGAACAAGAAAAAGGATACTTTTAGTTTTGCCGGTGCTTTTTCGGGTTGGGGTATTTTAGCTTTTCCAACCGCCTGCGAGAATTTACCCTCGAAACTATTTTCATAGCCACTGTTTACCACCTTTATTTTTCCATCGTCGCGTGTTGAATAATCGGCTGTTACACCAACAAGTCCACGTTCAAAACGATGGTCGTAACGAGCAATTTCATACCATATGCCCAAATATCGTTGAATATCCAGCTGCTCAACTACCGTTTTATCAATCATCGATTTTTGTGTGTTACAACTCATAAAAGAATTACTAATAATTAGTGAACTAATTATGAATAAAGCAATAGTTAAACGTTTACTGATTTTCAACATTCGGTTATTTTTATCGAATTTGATGAACATACATATTTTACTCTGTAACTAAGGTAATTGTATTTGTATTAAAAAACTAACAACAATTAGCGCATAGTTTTGTTCATTTTTAGACAGCATATAATGCTTGGTGTATGTTGCGGTTTGGATTTAGGAGAGAGTTAATGTTCGCCAGGATTGGTGCCGTTTAAAATTCTTAGGCAGTGACTAAGCTGATGCGTACAAGGGGAAAGACTGTGAAAAGGATGATTATGCGGTGAATAAGTAGATTTTTTTTTTAAAATAAAAGGCCAAATCAATTCTTATTTGGCCTTTTAGTATGCCGATGAACTGCGCTCAGATTTTGATACGTTATTGTGTGGCGTATGTCAACATTATCCGATAAAATAATATTTACTATTTCCCTTTATAATAAAACCAATCGAAGAGTGCCCTGTTTTTGAATCTTTACCATTACTTGTGGCATACACACCACCACTTTTCGTTTTGTGTTTGCACCAAATCACCGTGCCCGATTGCATACAGCGGGTAATCCTCACCAAACTGACGGTGTGAGAGTCCTGGATTGATATAATCCGAAATATAAGATCCTTTAATTGAATCGCCATGATGAACCGTAAGCGCATCATACATGCCAGTTCCACCTTCCGATATCAACAGCATATACTTAGTCCTTAATTTTATAAAGGTGGGGATCTTCTGAATACGAAGCATTGTTAGCATGTCCATAGGTTAATATGTGTTTTTTTCCAACCAGCTTTTGTTGCTGCAAATTAAGTTCCTGATTGTATATCATACACTGGTCTTTCGATTGCTTCTTTTTAGGTCCTTTCATTCCGGTATAATAACACTTCCCATCATGCTCCCAAAACAGTGATGGATCAATACCCTCAGGGCAACCATATGGGATCAGACCAGGGACCTGCAGGATCAGTCGCTGTAATGTAAAAATTCATTTTACAAGCCACGCAGGTGTTGACGATGTAAAATATACCATCGTAATAACGGATGGTTAGGAGCAAACAAGCCAAGTTTATCTGGTAATCTATTAAAATCAACTATGTCTGGCCGATCAATCGTATGGCCAATTAGTTTCCAGTTAACCAAATCTTTACGGTGATAGATTGGTAAGAGTTAACCAGTTAGTAGTCTTCTCCTACTCGACATAAAAGGCCAATGCCAGTATGGATAGTCTGGAATTAAAAGTTCCGGAATAAGAGCTGAAGGTAACTGAAGTCATTATTTCCGTGTTTCTAATATAACAAGTCAATTTTGCTTCTATGGTCTTCATCTGATTCAGATGAAAAATTGAAATCCATACGCTCAAAAACCAGAGCATTAGAAATCAAATTATTCAACTTTTTATCAAGCTTAGATATTGATTTTTGAAATACTAGAGGAATGTGAAAGGGGCACTTTTGTTATCTTTCTGTATTCAAATTGTTTAATCTGGCTTTTAATCGTACCTTTGCACGCAATGAATAATAAAATTCACAAACAAAATAACGAAAGGGTATTTACTGTATATAATTTGATTTTCAGAAATCAGATGGGTAAATCCAAACCTCCTTGCGTTTAATTCTCTGTTTCTGCCAGTATCTTTTTCATTAAAACTATATCTTTTATGTTTCTAAAACATAAAATGGTATCGGTGTTTACACTTTTACCGTTCATTTCTTTATTATATCAAGATAAGCCAGAGTTTCATGTTGTGGATGCATTGGGCTCTAATTATAATCTTTCTTCTTGGAAAGATGGACAAAAAGAACAAGGCGGTAATTTTGGCTACGATGTTTTTCGTGTAAATGCCAAAGCAAAATACAAAGGAGTTAAATTGAATGCCGAGTATCGTTTTTTATTCGGAAGGCTTTGGCGACGAAATGTTAACGCAAGCTTGGGTCGGTTACGATTTTACTCCTATAAATACCCTTCAAATAGGATCAACACAAGTACCGTTTGAAATTACTCAGTACAATTCTCTAAATACAAATAAAACACTTAAAATCTGGCAGATAAAACCAATGACTGCCTATGGATATCTATATATATGGTAGCATCGTAAGCTACTACTAATACACTTGGTGCAGCTTATTCCGTGTCGGTAGAATGAAAAGGAATTCCTAACCTCTTGTTTTATAATGATTTTGGTTTTATGGATAAATAAATCGATGACTTCGATAAATCTTTTATAAATGTAACTGGAGTATTGCTTATTGCAGGTAACGTTTATATGTATGTTGGCGCAGCGCAAGGGAAAGACCAGTTTGAGAAAATGCGCTGCAATATGAATATCGGGTATTACTTTTAATTAGAAAAATGAGATGTTATGGCGGATAAAAGAAAAATAAAAATTAAGGTTGAGGACTTAACCCTGATTTTCGGGAAACGTAAACAGGATGCCCTTGCTCTACTTGAGAAAGGAGTTTCAAAAGACGAAATTCTGAAGAAAACAAAATGTACTGTTGGGGTTAACAAGGCTAACTTTGAAATTAAGGAAGGAGAGGTTTTTGTTATTATGGGATTGTCGGGCAGTGGAAAATCTACTTTAATCCGCTGTTTGAATCGACTTATCAATCCTACCGCCGGTAAAGTTTTCTTCGATGAGCATGATATTACCCGCGAGAGTAATAAAGAACTATTGGAAACCAGACGTACAGAAATGAGTATGGTATTCCAGAAGTTTGGTCTTCTTCCACACAGAACGATTCTTGAGAACGCTGCTTTTGGATTAGAGATTAGGGGCGAAGAAAAGCAGAAGCGGGAAGAAAGAGCCCTGGAAGCACTCGAAACCGTTGGGTTAAAAGGTTATGAATATCAATACCCATCGGCAATGTCAGGAGGTATGCAACAGCGGGTAGGTTTAGCACGTGCCCTGGCAAACGATCCGGAAGTTTTGCTTATGGACGAAGCGTTTTCTGCACTCGATCCACTCATTAAAGCAGATATGCAGGATGAGCTGCTGGCAATACAGAGCAAGTTGCACAAAACGATAGTATTTATTACTCACGATTTGGACGAAGCAATGAAAATTGGTGACCGTATTGCTATTATGAAAGATGGTGTTATAAACCAAATTGGCACAGCGGAAGATATTTTAACAAACCCGGCAACTGAATATGTTGAAGCTTTTGTTAATAAAGTGGATCGAAAAACTATTATTACGGCTGAAACTCTCATGTTTGAAAAGAATACGCTGGTTCAAATGGCCAAAGATGGTCCCAGAGGAGCCATCCGTAAAATGCGTACAGTTGCAGTTGATGTTCTTCCTGTGGAGGATGAAAACAGAGTATTTCTTGGTTATGTATGGTTGCAAGACCTCCTGGAATTGGAAAAAGAAAAGGAAACTTCTATTGAAAAAGCACTGAAGACAAATGTTCCGAGTGTATATAAACACTATTCCGTAGAAGATATGTTACCCCTGATTACAGGGATTAAATACCCTCTGGCTGTTATAGACGAAGTAAGTGGGAAATTACTTGGCTTAATATCTCAAACTTCGTTGATTATTGAAGCTACGCGATTTGGAAAAAAAGAAATAAGTGAACTAAAAGAACGTGCAAACGAAATGTAATATGGAAAAATTAATTGATCTTGGTAAATATATAGAAGCTGGAATTAATAAGTTGGAAGAGAACTTTTCTGGATTGTGGGGAGCTATTGATGATGTAATCTCCTGGACGGTTAATGGTATGAACGACGTGTTTCTGTCCATTCCTTTTTATGTCATTATTGTACTTGTAGCCTTGGGGGCTTATTATGCCAATGCTGGGAAAAGTTCCTTTAAAATAGAAGGATTAAAAAAAGGAGGTGGAATGACATTATTTGTCCTTTTGGGATTATTTTTAATTTTCGCAATGGGGTACTGGGAAGAAGCCATACAAACAACCACCTTGGTTATTGTTTCAACCCTGATTGCCCTTATTTTGAGTATTCCACTGGGAATTTTGGCTGCCCGAAGCAAAACCGCTGATGTGATTATTCGGCCCATACTTGATTTGATGCAAACTATGCCAGCCTTTGTTTATCTGATTCCGGCTATTTTCTTTTTTAGTGTAGGAAATACTCCCGGAGTTGTAGCTACTGTGATTTTCTCTCTCCCACCGGCCGTACGTTTAACTTGTTTGGGAATTCAAAATGTTTCGGAGGATGTGATCGAGGCGGGGCGTGCTTTTGGAGCAACCGAAAAACAAATTTTATTTAAAATACAGTTGCCTTTGGCCAAACCAACTATTTTGGCCGGAATTAATCAGGTAATACTATTGGCTTTATCAATGGTGGTTATCGCTTCAATGGTAGGAGCTAAAGGGCTAGGAAGTATTGTTTACCAGGGTATTCAGCAAAACGACATTGCAAAAGGTTTTGAATCGGGATTGGGTATTGTGATATTGGCCATAATTTTAGACAGAATCACACAAGCTGTCGCAAAAAAATAATAATAATATTAATCTTTAAATATAATTATGTTGAAATTAAGAAATTTAGGAATTTTACTTGTATCTGTACTATTAACTGTTTCAGTTAGTTCATGCAATAACAGTGGTAAGAAAAAAGGAAAAAGTGAAAATAAAAAAGAAGTTAACATCTTTTATCCTAATTGGGCTGAAGGAGTTGCGTTTACTTATTTGGCAAAAGCAGCACTCGAAGCAGATGGTTTTGAAGTGAATCTTACCAATTTGGCACCAGGCTTAATATATGGTGAATTGTCAAAAGACGACTCAAAAGGGGATGTGTGTCTTGATGCATGGCTTCCGAATACGCACAAAGATTACTGGGCCGACTATGGTGATAAACTGGTAAAAATAGGCGAAGCGTTTACTGGGGCTACAACTGGTTTGGTTGTTCCTGCCTATGTTACGATTAACTCTATAGAAGAGTTGAATGCCAATAAAGATAAATTTAGCAGTGAAATTATTGGTGTTGGTGGAGGTGCTGGTATTCATGCCAACACGATTAAGGCAATAGATGCATACGAGCTAGATTTCGAGCAGATTACATCAAGTGGACCTGCGATGGTTGCTAGTCTTGAGAAGGCAATCAGAGATGAAGAATGGGTTGTAGTAACCGGCTGGAAACCACATTTCAAATGGGTTAGAAATGACTTGAAATATTTAGATGATCCTAAAGGAATTTTCCCAAAGGATGTCTTAACAATTATTTCGCGAAGAGGATTTGCAAAAGACCAACCAGAGGCTGCTACTTTTTTCAAAAACTTTAGCCTTGAAGAAGGACAGTTGTACGAATTAATGACAGCCATTGCTGACAATGGTGAAGAAGCAGGAGCTGCGAAGTGGTATAAAGCCAATAAAGTATTGGTTGATTCCTGGATGAAATAATCTGGACGTTGAAACTGTAAGTTAACATACAAAAGGAGCCGCATTTCAATAATGTGGCTCCTTTTTTTCATCCAAGTTTCAGTAGTCTTTGCGATAAATTTATTTTAACCCAATCGTTTTTAATTTGGTCAATACATACAATATCTCCTTTTAAAATAGATGCACTTTCTACCCTCTTACTCTTTCCTTTATGAGGAAATTTAACAGAAGGACATTGCAAAAGGTTTTGAATCAGGATTGGGTATTGTGAAATTGGCCATAATTTCAGATAGAATCGCGCAAGTAATTGCAAAAAAATAAAATTAATCTAATATATGATGAAATTAAGAAACTTAGGAATCTTACTTGTAGTTGTAGCATTAACTGTTTCAGTTAGTTCATGCAATAACAGTAATAAAAAAGAAAAAAGTGCAGCTAAAAAAGTGAGTATTTTTTATCCCAATTGGAGCGAAGGAATTGCGTTTACCTATTTGGCAAAAGCAGCTCTCGAAGCAAATGGTTACGAAGTGGAATTGACCAATTTGGCCCCAGGCATGATCTATGGAGAATTGTCAAAAGAGGACTCAAAAGGGGATGTATTTATGGATGCATGGCTTCCAAATACCCACAAAGAATACTGGGCCGACTATGGTGATAATCTGGTAAAATTAGGTGAAGCCTTTAGCGATGGAACAACCGGTTTGGTAGTGCCTTCTTACGTTACAATTAACTCTATTGAAGAGTTAAATGCAAATAAAGATCAATTTGGAGGACAAATTATTGGCATTGGTGCAGGTGCAGGTGTTCATGCCAACACACTTAAAGCCATCGATGCATACAAGCTCGATTTTGAACAAATAACATCTAGTGGTCCTGCAATGGTGGCTAGTCTTGAGAAGGCAATCAGAGATAAAGAATCGATTATAGTAACTGGCTGGAAACCTCATTTTATATGGAATAAATACGACTTGAAATATTTAGAAGATCCCAAAGGAATTTATCCTATAGATGCCTGTACCATTATTTCGAGAAAAGGATTTGAAAAAGACAAACCTGAAGCGGCTACTTTTTTCAAAAACTTTAAGATGGGTGAAGCGAAATTATACGAATTAGTGGCAGCCATTCAGAGTAAAGGGGAAGAAGCAGGAGCTACGGAATGGTATAAAGCCAATAAAGTATTGGTTGATTCCTGGTTGAAATAATCTGGAAGTTGCAACTGTAAGATTACATACAAAAGTAGCTGCATTTTAATAATGTGGCTACTTTTTTTATTCATGTTTCAGTTGTCTTTCCGATAAATTTATAATAAGCCCAATCGTTTTTAATTTGGTCAATACATACAATATCTTCTTTTAAAATAGATGCACTTTCTTTCTCTTATGAGGAAATTCAACAGAACGACATTGCAAAAGGTTTTGAATCGGGATTGGGCATTGTGATATTGGCCATAATTTCAGATAGAATCACGCAAGCTATCGCAAAAAAATAAATCTAATATATGATGAAATTAAAAAACTTAGGGATTTTACTTGTAGCATTAACGGTTTTAGTTAGTTCATGCAATAACAGTGGAAATAAAAAAGCAAAAGATAAAAAAGAAGTTAGCATCTTTTATGCCAATTGGGCTGAATCAATTGCGTTCACTTATTTGGCAAAAGTAGCACTCGAAGCAAATGCTTATGATGTGGAACTCACCAATCTGGCAAACGGATTGATATACGGTGAATTGTCAAAAGATGACTCAAAAGGGGATGTGAATCTTGATGCATGGCTTCCGAATACGCACAAAGCTTACTGGGCCGACTATGGTGATAACCTAGAGATATTAGGCGAATCGTTTAGCGAGGGGACAAGTGGATTGGTTGTCCCTGCCTATGTTACGATTAACTCTATTGAAGAGTTGAACGCCAATAAAGATAAATTTGAAAGTAAAATTATTGGTGTTGGCGGTGGTGCTGGTATTCATGGCATCACACTTAAAGCAATAGATGCTTATAAGCTCGATTTCGAACAAATGACATCTAGTGGTCCTACCATGGTGGCCAGTCTTGAGAAGGCAATCAAGAATAAAGAGTGGATTGTAGTTACCGGCTGGAAACCACATTTCACATGGGCCGAAAACGACTTGAAATATCTAGAAGATCCCAAAGGAATCTACCCAAAGGATGCTTGCACAATTATTTCTCGAAAAGGATTTGCAAAAGACAAGCCAGAAGCGGCTAATTTTTTCAGAAATTTTAACCTTGAAGAAGCCCAGTTGTACGAATTAATGGCACTCATTGTAGAAAAAGGAGAAGAAGCAGGAGCTACGGAATGGTATAAAACCAATAAAGTATTGGTTGATTCCTGGATGAAATAATCTGGAAGTTGAAACTGTAAGTTAACATACAAAAGGAGCCGCATTTCATTAATGTGGCTCTTTTTAGATGTGTTAGTTAATGGGATTTTTGTTTAGTTATATATACATTTCAAAACAGCCTGTAGGTATTATTTAGCAACACCAATTTAGGTTTTATGCAATTAATTATAATACTATTCACTGTCCTGTTTTAATTTTTTCTCCTATAACTTGATTATAATCAAGTAGATATGGTGGCATGCTTGAGCCAATATTAAAATATCCACATGGAGTTCCTTTTTTATTACAATCAAATTGACTTTTAAGCCAAGATTATTTATGTTTTAATTCATAAAAAACACCCCGATCAAGCTGAACCGTTCTAATTTTATTACTTGCTTCCAATGGCCCTAAATATTTATTTATTTCATTAACATGAATACCCAGAAAATGATGTAAGTCATCAAGCGTACAAGGGCGACGGGCTATGGTTTCTATAATGGCAGTTTCAATATCGCCGCTATAGGATTCAACAGATGTTCGCTCCTGAGCGGCTGCTATAATTTCAACATTTGGTATGTTCCAATAATCAATAATTTCCTGTAATTCACTTTTTAATAAAGGAATTAATCTGGCTATGGTTCCCGGACGATCGAGTGTATTTAATTGAATACTGTCGGGATTAATTTTTAGAATGACTTTTTTAAGTAAATCCAATTCTTCTTTTGAATCATTATAACCCTTCAGTAAGAATATTTCTAACCAAATTTTGCCTTTGTATTCTTTTCTTAAATCAATTAAGCCCTGAATGTAAGTTTCTATTTTTAAGTTTGAATTTGGGCGGTCAATTTTTTCAAAAACAGTCTGACTAGCAGCATCTAAAGAAGGCAAAATCACATCGGCTTGTAACAGTTCAGTTCTTAACTTCTGATTAAAAAATAAAGTTCCGTTTGTTAAAATACCTGTTTTTATGTCAGGATAATTTTTTTTAACAAAATTCAGAACATCTCCTATTCTGTTATTGAGGGTTGGTTCTCCTGAGCCCGAAAATGTAATGTAATCGATTTTAGGTTTATTGCCCATAAACTGCTTTAATTCAGCAATCACCTCATCGTATTTTACATACTCCATTCTATCGAGAGTAAGTTTAGTGGTTTTACCTACTTCGCAGTAAACACAATTTAATGAGCACACTTTTTTAGGTATTAAATCAATACCCAACGACATACCCAATCTACGTGAGGGAACAGGACCAAATAGGTGTTTATATATAACTTTGTGATTTTTCATCAAGCTTTTTCTTTTATCTGTTTGTCAAGATACATTTGAATCATTCTAACTATATTTTGAATTTCTATTGATTTTGGTAAAGCATCGTCAATCATTTCTATATAATGTCTTGACCGAATACAATGGAAAGTCGCATCAAAATTGATATCAAAAACCCATCCCATTTGAAGTAGTTTAAAATCATTTAAATTTTTCACATGCTTACTATCAACGATGCTTCCATTTGTCAAGTCATGATAAACCTCTTCGGAGATTCCTGATGTATTTGGAAGTTCAAGTTCAAGAGCCACATTTTTTTTGCCGTTTTTTTGCTTATAATAATCGGTAACTACCCTCCAAATATCCAGTTTATCCGCATCACGTAGCAATTTCGTATAAAACAGACAAGTATCTGTCTCTTTTTCAGGAAGTATTGCTCGATTATGGTACAATATTGTTCGGAGAATTAAACTTTGCATTGATTCATCCAATCTATTTAAAACCTTATTGTCTTTTAATATTTGAACACCTAATTCAGCATGATTTACTGATTTTTTGTCAGCAAAGGTTTTAAAGCGTGCATATTGCTCAAAGCGACCAATATCATGAAACAGTGCAATAACCTCAGATAGACGCAATTCATCATTATTTAATTCAACCTGTTTACCTATATTGATAATTTCTTTGCATACTTGCATCGTATGATTTTCTTTCAAAATTATATTCTCTTGAATATTTTTATCTCCATTTTTAAATGATTGTACATAATGAAAAAACCAATCCTTCAAATACTGTACATCTTGTTCATTTAAATTTATTTGAGTTTTACACATGCTATTTTCTTAATATTTAATTGTACACTTACAAATAGGAATTTAGCTTACTATATTTCTCTATGGTACTCGGTTCAAAAGAGGGATTATATAGAAGGGCAGATGGATGTGTCAATGGAAATATTTTCATTCCATCGAGAACCAATAATTTGCCGTTTACATTTTTAAAACTCATTTCTTCACGGGAAGGATCAGCGTGATATTTCGTTAAAATTGAGCGAGTTGCATAATAACCCAAAGGGACTATGATTTGAGGTTGGATAATCGAAATTTCGTTACCCAAAAAGGAGCTGCATGCTTCAATTTCATTCCATGTAGGTTTCCGATTATTCGGCAATAAACATTTCACCAAATTAGTCATATATACCGATTGTCTTTCAATTCCGGCTGTTTGCAGCAGTCTATTAAAAACCTGTCCCGAAGGGCCAATAAACATTTTATTTCCGATATCTTCTTTCGCTCCAGGAGATAGCGCAACAAATAGGATACTGGCACCTATATTTCCTTCACCGGTAAGCGCATATTTTCTTGTAGCCGATAAACTACATTTCTCACAAGTCCTAATCTCATAATTAAGAGCATCCAGTAATTCTCGTTTTTCTTGCAGGTTTAGCTGGTTCATCTTTTTAATGCCAATTAATGAATCTACGAAAAGGTTCTGGTTTTGAAGTGTTTTTTAAGAAGGCTTCAATTGCAAGATTTGTGAAGCTCTTAAAATTGGATTACATCAATATTCTTCAATATATTTTTATTTTTAAAATAGAAATTCTTGCCCTGTTCTCACTTGTTGAATTTTAAACTCATTATAAAAAGCTGCCAATGCTGGTAATTCTGTACAATGAGATGGTAAAACTTGCCTTACGTTTAAGTGTTTTAGATACTCGATGGTTTTTTGCGTTTGAGAATCATCTTTCTTCAAATGAAATCCACCCATAATTACTTTTACCTTGTCTATCTTGCTAACTTTTATCGCATATTCTACAATATTACATATTCCGGAATGGGAGCACCCCGTAATTATTATTAGTTCATTGTTTTGAATAATTGCTAAAGCAGAATCATCAGGAACAAAATCCTCATTAGCTTGTTCATCAATAAAAGGGGTTTCTTGAGATTCAAATTTATTTGTTCGAGGTATTTCACCTAGAAAAATAATATCTTTTGTAATATAATAAGGTAATGCAGACTCAATCAAATTAAACCTCTTTTTAATCTCAGATTTTGATAATGAAAGGCCAATATTTCGTTTGCTTCCTTTATGAAATCTTTTGATAAATGAATTTGGATGAGCAATCAGTGTTTTATTACTAATATGCTGTAAACCATCTCCATGATCCCAATGTCCATGACTAAGCACAACTACATCAGCGGAATCCTCAATACGATACCCCTTTAAAATGCTGTTTTTAAGAAATATATCACTGTGCCCGGTATCAAATAAAATAGTTTTCCCATCCTGTTCAATTAAATAGGACAAACCATGTTCTGCAAGGAATTCACCACCTGCCATATTTTCTGTTAATACTGTTAATTTCATATGATTATAATTTTAAGTTTTTGCCATATGGAACTTACCATGCTGGAATAATCATCCTCCTGTGTGTCAAAATTACTTGTCATGGACGTTTCATATGATTATAATTTTATGTTTTTACCATATGGAACTTACCATGCTGAGATAATCATCTCCCTGTGTGTCAAAATCACTTTGGCATGGACGTTTCATATTCAATTTTTATTATGTGATTGCTCCTACAGGACAAGCATTTATGCATGCTCTGCATTTTTTGCAATTCGTGATTGTTATTTTAGCTTTACCATCTTCTATGTGAATGGCTTTTGAAGGACATATATCTACACATGCTCCGCAACCAATACAAAGTTCAATATTAATTTTTGGAAAGCTTGAGGTTTTGGTATTTTCATTAGAAGCCTGTTGTTTGTCGCGATTTTTAGGCTGATCTTGTCTTATAAGCGGGATATGGCACTTAGGACATAGTAAAGTCGTACATGGAACTCCTCGTTTATGAGTAATGGAATAATTGCATTGAGGACAGCTACAAACGCCAAATTGTGATGTGCTCCTTCCTCTTTGTTGTGATTTGTTTTGTTGATTTTTCCCTTTTCCAAACATAATGTTTGTCTTTTTAGTAATATTCTATTCTTTATATTGCTCAATAGTTTTTTTAAAAGTTAATGCAACCAAGTGTGCGCAATGTTTTTTTTGCTCAGGCACTTCACCCACATGTTTTAATAAATCTATTTCATCAAAATTTTCACAATCCTTTACTTTTTTACGAATTATTATTTTTGTTAAAGCGGAACCGAATATAAAAGTACCTACACATCCAATAGCTTGAAATTTAGCATCAGTTATAACATCCGATATTTTCAAAAATATTTCTAGCGAATCACCGCAAGGGCCTGTATATGTGAAATGCGCATCTGGGTTTTCAATTCTTCCGACATTAAAATTATTTTCATAGTATTTTATTGCTCTAGCGGAATATCCAGATGTTTTTAATAAATCACGAACTGTATTCATAATTTTATTGATTAAATAAAGAGAGGCTGAATTAGCCTCTCTCAGAATTAATTTAAAAGCCGCCTCTGAAACCGTTTTGTCGTCCCATTCCGAAACCTCTTCTACCTCTGCCTCTACCTCGTCCAAAGCCAAAACCTCTTCCCTGAAAATTTTCAGGCGTATTATCGTTGGTATTTTCTTTCGATTCGGTAGTTTGATTTTCGGGATTTGTTTCCACATTGGCACAACGTCCCATTCTACGGCCTGTCATGGGACCTTGTCCCATTGGACCTGTTTGATTAAAACCTGGCATAATGACCTCCTTTTTTAATTGTTAATACTATTTTTCATCACTTTTTAAGCGTTTCCCTTTCCCCGTACCTCCACCAGAATGACGTTTTTTATCCATTCCTTTACCTAATTTTTGAAGTTTTTCATCTTCAGTAGCATTGCTACATTCTCCTAAATTGCGTCCTGAGTGGGAGCCTTTTCCTTCGGGACCAGTACCATCAAGTTTTGGCATATTATAGTGATTTTAATGATTTAACATTTCTATAATTTCTCTGATTTTTTTTTCCGGCTGTTTTATAACTATCATTTGGATTTTTAAACTATCAAGCAAGGATTTTATTTTCATTCCAAAATCGCATGAAATTATTTTATTTACATTGCGAGATGCCACTAATCGCACTGAAGAAGTACCCGCATCCTCTTCTGATTCTTTGTTTGGATTAGGAATAAATTCCATTGCTTTACTTTCATTGTCGTAAATCACAAAGTATGCACAGCGACCAAATCGTTGGTCAATTGTTGATTCTAATGTATTTCCTGTAGATGTGATTGCGACTTTCATGCGTTTATTTATTAATACTATTAATTAAAATGTTCTTTTCATCCTGGCACCACATGTTGGACATATGTGCTTATTACAGTTTATACCACATTCATGTTTTTGCTTAAATCCACAGCTGGGACAAACACACAAATCATTGCAATGTTTAATACCTGTTTCATTATAAGTGTAATCAAATTCCTTAACCTGTTGACTACCGCACAATGAACAATTTTCAACTGTTTTTTCTTTTTCAGGGTTATTAAAATAGCACTTGCATGTATTGCAATGATACCAGTCGCTGTCAAAATAAACCTGACCTCCTTTAATCGCAATTTGCCGTCCTTCGACAAATGCTTTTGCAACTTTTTGAAGAGCAGAAGCATAAATTCTTGTGAAAGTGGGTCTGGAAACACCCATTATAACAGATGCTTGATGATGATTAAGCGTGTCGTAGTCACTTAGGCGAATAGCTTCATATTCCTCATATAATAGATTAACGAGCTCCGAATTAAGTTTTCCTGATTTTTGACCATAAGGCTTAAATCCATTGATTATTGGTGGATTTAAAATTTTTCGTAATACTCTTTTTCTTGGAGGCATATTTAGTAATCAATAGTTCATCACAAAATTAATGAACTATAGTTCATTAATCAAATTTATTTCGAGTTTTTTGAAAGAAAAGATTAAATCAATATATTTTAAAACCAAAAGTTTGAAATGAGAATATTCTCATTACCTTTGTACTCAAGTTTCTTATTAAAAGCATAGATATACTCTTCAAGCATAGAATAGCAACATTTAAAAGTCCTTCAATTTACAAGCTATTCAACGAAACATTTATTACAACATTTTAAAATACGTTAACCTATTAAAAACACAATGAAGAATTTATATACAGAAGAATTTCGTAAAGTAATGAAAGTCAATTTTGAGACTACCAGTATGAGTTCAAACCGTATTGAAGAAATAATGAATTTTGCGCGGGGTATTAATTTTGAGCGATTAGGAATAGCACATTGCATTACATTTTCAAACGAAGCTCAAATATTGAAGGACTATTTTTCGAGGTATTTCGATGTTTACACTATTGATTGTAAGTATGGTAGAATAGCTCAGAAAGACATTATAGGAAGGACTGGCGGTCGTATATTATGTAATCCGGCAGGACAAGCTGATTTTTTAAATAAAAAAAACACCGACTTAAATATTTCAATGGGCCTGTGCGTTGGTCATGATATGATATTCAGTAAAGTGTCAAATGCTTTGGTTACCAATTTGTTTGATAAAGATTTTACAAATAATAATAATCCGGAACAGGCAATTGCGGATATTCAAAATTTATAATGATTTACTATGAAAACTATTGATTTACACATTCACACAACTGCTTCTGATGGTACTTATACACCTATAGAGCTTGTCGATTATGCAGTGAAAAAGAATCTTTCAGCCATTTCTATTACCGATCATGATACCATGAAGGGGATACAGAAGGCAATGGATTATATCAATAAATCACATCTGCCAATAGAGTTTATTCCTGGTATGGAAATGTCTGCTTCGGGTATGGGACAGGTTTATGGGATTCATATTTTAGCCTATTTTATTGATAAAAGTCAGGAGGAAGGTGTTCTTATTCTAAATAATGTAGAAATGGATTGGCGCAATAGCTCTGGGAGTCCTGAAGAAGCCATAAAAATAATTTCAGAATATGGTGGAATTACTTCTTTGGCGCATCCACTGGAGTATTGTCTTTCAATGACTGAATTGGATAAATTGATTGGGAAACTTGCATCTATGGGGCTAAAAGGCTTGGAGGCAATCTATACCACACATACTGATACCCAGATTAAACAGTTTAAGGCGATCGTAACAAAATATAATTTGTTGATAACAGGAGGCTCAGATTTTCACGGTACCAGAAAACCGGGAGTAGATTTGGGAAATGGTTTTGGGAATATGGTAATTCCTTATGATATCGTGAATGCGATGAAGAACAAAACGATTGAGACTGTTTAGCTTCTGAATATGGAACAATTAAAAGCAAGAATATTAAATTGTACTGCATGTGATTTATCAAAAACAAGGAATCATGCGATATGGGGCGAAGGAAACCCTAATGCTGACATATTAATTATTGGAGAAGCTCCTGGTGCCGATGAAGACAAGATGGGACGACCATTTGTTGGTAAATCGGGGCAATTGCTCGATAAAATACTGCTGGCATGCGGTTTTACTAGGCAGGAACATGTTTTTCTCAGCAATATACTCCGTTGCAGGCCACCGGGTAACCGAGTTCCTAAAGAAGAGGAGGTAAATGAATGCATTGCTTATTTGTATGAACAGATAGAGCTTGTTAATCCTAAAATTATCATTCCTTTAGGAGCAACTGCATTAAAGCGTTTACTTAAAGATGATAGTTTGAAAATTACTAAGATCCATGGCAACTGGATAAACTGGGAAAATCGATTGGTGCTGCCTGTTTTCCATCCTGCCGCATTGTTACGTAATTCTGCTCTTAAGCGCGAAACATGGGAAGATTTCAAAAAAATAGTATTCAAATACCGCGAACTGGTTAATCCGGATCATTATTCAGAGCATATTTAATTAGCTTATTTTTGTTTTATTGAATGAATAATATAGAATAAACATAACAAGAAGAATTGTTTCAAGTGATGTTTATTCGATTTCAGAATTTTACATCAAAGCCATAATCCCACGAAGCTCTATCGAATACTTTACTATAAAATGATTTTATGAGTCATTGCTCAGAGTCCAATTTTAAGAACAACCATTACGTTTGACAGGTTGAAAAAGAGAGGTTACGAATCGATGCTCGACATTTACAAACAAATCACGCCTAATAGACGTGATTCTTTATTCCCCTTAATTTAATCCCGATTCCTCTGGGCCGTATATGAGACCGCAAGTACGGTGGGAGAGGCACAGTGGCGGTAAATAGACCGTCACCTGTCTACTCTACTAGCGTTTAGTTGTTTCAAATTTTATTTTTTAAATAGTTTGTGATGCTTCACATAGAGGAAACATTGTTGGTGTCGTATCCTCAGTACAAAAGGGACCATAAAGGTAGTCGTAATCAAAATATTGCTTTTACTTAGTAATTATAATCGGGTTTTATTGATTGCAATTTTCGTTTGCACTGTTTACTATGTTGTTATACTCATCTAAAGTTAAAAATTGAGGTGTGTAAGTTTCATCTAAAAGCATTATTGATTTATAAAATGAACGTAAATGATTTCGCGAACCACATTCTAACAAGTTAAAAACATCAATAACAGATTGAGTTGTGATTTCTCCTACATACTTTTGTAAATCTACAATATCCAAGTCTTCGATAGTTGCCCCTATTTTTAATGCATTTGAAGAACTTATTTCACCGTCTGTGATGAATTGATTGTAATAATTTTGCAAATCTGGTTCAGAGAATTGCCCTGACTGTAAAATAGTATATGATACATTGTTTTCATCTAATAATGATGCAATTGCATCCATGTGCGATTGTTCACTTTCTTTTATATTTGCGAAAGGGTTATTTGGCCATGCAAGCAAGCCGATTAAATTTACTTATTTATATTTTGAGCAAGACAAATTGAATTGGCTTGCTGGTGTTTCTTAATTGAACTAAACTTTCAAACTGCTCATCAACGCCCATGATAATTTAGCTTTTGTTATAGGCTGGCTTTTTGTTCTATTCGTTAGATAATTTTTCAATTTGAATGTATTTTATTTTTCCCTTTTTCTTGACAAGAGTCAATCCGTTTTTTTCTAATATATCCACCCATTTATCTAAACTAGAACTCTTATTTTCTATTGAAATATTTAAAGTATAGTATCCTTTTGAATTTGTTATTACAGGGTAATATATTCTCTTATTTTCATCGTTATAATATTTGTTACTTTGCAAATGAACAATTTGATCTTCAATTATTGAGGCAATAGAATTTGCAGAATAAACACCACTTACTTTTAAATTTTTAAAACTTTGATCAAATTCCTGACGGTTAACCAGTAGTTCTTTATTTACAGGCATAATTGTTTTGTTATTGATTTTAACATCTGCAAGCTCATAATAATTCACTTCCTTTTCTATAATTTTAGTTTTTAATGCAAAAGATGCGTTTAGTTGGTTAATGAAAAGTTTATTAAAATCACCAAACAAATTGGTTACTTCGAATTTTATGCGATATCGATTATTAGGGCTAACAGATTTCAAATAATTTAATTTTTTATGAAATATGAATCTTTTTTCTGTATAACCTTTATATGCGTCCATATATAACTGTAAGATATTTTTACCAGCTGATTTATATATTTGAATGATCTCGAGAGTGTCTTTGTAAGTGTCACCTGAATAACCAGAGATTACACGCCTTTTATTAGGGCGAAAATCTCTTTCTGTATAATTTCTATCTCCTAATTTATATGTCTGAAGTTCAAACGAAACAAGTGAATTTTTAACATTATTATCTGAAAATGATTTATTAAAAGATTCTTCCGTAAAATTGTTTTTTCTAGGAATATTAATAGAATTACCTGAGCTTAATTTATTTATTATAGTTTCGGTAATAAAACTTGGATATGTTTCTGCTTGTATTTGACCCTTTGTGTCAACGACTATAGAGTGAGGTATCCC
Source organism: Labilibaculum antarcticum (assembly GCF_002356295.1). Lineage (NCBI taxonomy): Bacteria > Pseudomonadati > Bacteroidota > Bacteroidia > Marinilabiliales > Marinifilaceae > Labilibaculum > Labilibaculum antarcticum. The sequence continues at coordinate 4,092,169 of NZ_AP018042.1, forward strand.
TGTATGCGGGAAAATATTAGATAATTGTTTTTCTTTGTCATAAATAAACTTAAATGGGAATAAGTTTTTATTGATAAATTTCGTTGTTTGATTAAACTTGTCACTTGAAACACAAATGATTTCGAGTTTATCAGGAAACTTATTTTTTAATTCTTTTAGATGGTGCATTCCTTCAATGCAAGGTGCGCACCAAGTTTCCCAAAACTCTATTATTACAATTTTCTTGTCAGTTTCCTTTATGAAATCATAATCAATTGTTGATTTGTCTTTGATTTGGACTAAACTAATTCCTGAGAGCAATGAGGAAATTTCTGTATTTTGAGCGGTTAGTTGGAGTGTGAATATTATTAGAAGAATTGATGGTATTATTTTTTTCATGTTTTTTATTTTTAAGCTTGCCTATAACGGTTTTGCTAAGTTTCGTGGGCGATTTTAAAGAGTAATCTTATCAATGCGCCAAGTAAGCAAGCCGATTAAATTTACTTATTTATAGTAGGAGCAAGGCCAAATTTTATTGGCTTGCTGGTGTTTATTAATTGCACTAAACTTTCAAACTGCTCGTCAACGCCCATGATAATTTAGCTTTTGTTACCAACTGTTTTATTGAATGCCTTGACACTCGTCAGTCGTATCAACAACAACGGTTTTTGCCCAAATATCTCCTAACCTTTGATTAAGCTTTGTGTTCTTAATTAATAGAATGCCTATAAGTCCAAAAAGCCAAATATCTATTATTGCAATCAAGTGTCTCTTTACGGATTGACCTAAACTGATTTTACTGTCATTAAAATTACTAGCAGAAATAGCTTTCAAATCTGACATGTAGTTACCAAGTGTCACACCAAAAAGTTGTTCCATTCCTATTGTCATGACTGCCCAGAATAAAATTACAATCAAAAAAGGATAGCCAGTCAAAGTATATCCTCCTTCAATAGGTTCTCCATATAAAAAAAACATTACAGCTGTAAAAACAGATACCATTCCATAATCTATTAGTCCTGCTGAGATTCTTTTTCCTAAATTGGCTTTTGTTTTTAATTCTAATCTCGACTCCATGTATTGGTTTTAAAATTGTTGGTAACGGCAGTTTGTCTAAAAACTTATAAAACTGCTCAATTAAGTCTTAAATATAGCGGTTTTAAGCATACATAAAAATTGAAAATCCTTTTATTTGGAAATAGAATTGAGGTTCTTATTTGGGTCCCTTTTAATTCTAACAGGACTATTAATTCAAGAAAATAAGATAATTGCTGTAGAGCCCATTTTATGAGGGTTTTTAGGCCAATTGTATTGATTAAACGGCGTAGGTTATAGGCGGTCATTATTAAGCCCACATCAGCACTTGCCCTTGCCATGCCTTTTTTTGTCATAATGTGATTGAAGCCCCATTGTCGTTTTATGGTTCCGTAGGGATGTTCGACTATGGCTTGCCGTCGTTTGTAATAGCTCTGATTCTGATTTACGCGTTGTTTGTTTATCTCAATGAGATCCTGGTGTTCGCTGCGTTGTATTGCCTTCCCACAAGCAGCCTTGCTGCATTGATCTTTTACTTCACAGTTCCCGCAGGCTTTGGTCGTGTAGCGTTTAAACTGATAGGTTCTGGCCTGGTGCCATCTTCCGTTACTTTTTAGCTGTTGGTTTTGCGGACAAGTATAATAATCTTCCTCTTTGTTGTACTTGAAATTTTCTACATTATACTGCGGATTCGGTGCTTGTGCTGCCACTCTGGGTATGGCTACTATGGTTTCAATACCCAATCGATCCGCGACAGCGAATTCGGAACCGGTATGATAACCTTTATCGTATAGAGCCGTGAATTGGTTGCTTCGTAAAATTGATTTTGCACGTTGCAGCATATTGCCCATGGCTTTGCTGTCGTTGGCATTTGTCACTTTGTAATCGATGGGGATGTTGTTATCTGAATCAACCGTAGTTTGTACATTATACGCTACTTCGGTAATGTTATTACGGGTAATCATCTGACGGCTGTCAGGATCGGAAGTAGAGATTTGAGGCTGACCTGTTTGCTTGATTTGACTCTCTATATTTTGATACTCCTTTTTCCGATCAGTTTGTTTGCTGATTTCTTCTTCGATGATCTTTTTTTTATCGCCGTCACTTTCTGCCAATGCCTTTTCATACTCCGAAAGCTTGTTCTCAATATAAGCTAAATGACGGTCAATCTTTTTTTGGTTGAAGTTGTTCTTTTTGCTGTTCTGTGCCCTGAGTTTGGTACTGTCTCCAGCTAACAATTTCCCGCCAATCAAATTAAAGTATTTGGCCAGCTGAACGGTTTTTCGAAACACTTTTTTTATTGCTTTGGGATTGTCCCGTCTAAAGTTCGAAATGGTATTGTGGTCAGGGCTTAAGCATTTGAGTAACCACATGACCTCTATGTTTCTCTTGCACTCTTTCTCTAAACCTCGGGAGGAGCGGGTTCTGTTCAGATACCCATAAATGTAGAGTTTGAGTAAATCCGATGGACGGTAAGCGGGGCGTCCGTTTTCATCAAAATCAACTTTAAAACCAAAGTCATTCAAATCAAGACTATCAACAAATAAATCGATTAATCGAACTTCATTGTCTCTAGCAATTGACTGATCTAATGAGATGGGAAAAAGATGAGTTTGTGTTCTGTCTTGTCCTTGTATAAATCTCATACTCTAAGATAACAAAGTGCTGAAAATCTGTCAAATATAGATGCATCTACTTATCAACAACTTATCAAGGTTTTTAGACAGTCTGACGGTCTTGCTAAGTTTCGTGGGCGATTAAAACAGTTGTCTTATCAAACCGCTAAATAAGCAAGCCGTGTAAAATTGTTTATATTTTGAACAAACCAATTATAGAGGCTTGCTGGTGTTTATTAATTGAACTAACTCTCGAACCGCTTGTCACCGCCCATGAAATTTAGCTTTTGTTAGGGGTAGTTTTTATTTATTCCATGGATCATTTTTAAGGTCCGTTTTAAAATACAAACTACTATAATCTCTTAAATCTTTTGTAAGCGTATATACCTCATACAAATGTTCTGACCAGGTATTTAAATTATCATTTTGAAATTTCTCCACTTGAGATAAATCTTTTGCTAATATTCTAAAAGTACAATTCTTTAAATTGTATATTTTTTTTAATATACCAGTATCAATATGAGGTAGTAGTTTGAGAAGGTTATTCATCTCTTCCTCAATTCTAATCCATCTGTTGTATATTTTGTAACCTAAATGATGATCAAAATATTTTCCAATATCATTGTGGAATTTTGAAATGTGTTCTATGGGGTTTACATTTTCACAAATCTCCTTAAATTGTTCATTTGTTAAATTTTTAAAATCATATCCCGAATCTGATTTTGAAATGATATCATCTATTATAGCGTAGGATGTAAATATGATAGATTCACATTGAATTTTCACATAGGGATTAACATCTTTCTCTTTTCTTTTCGCCGGTATATACACAACTATAAGGTAAAATATTAAACTAACTAAGAAACCAAGTGTAATGGTCTGTATAATAATATTACCATAGCTGAATTGATAGAAAATGCTTTCAAAAATCCCCCCTTCGAATAACGGTAATAATGGATCATCTGATGATTTAAAGATTAGAAAAACCGATATTATTGTTAATATCCATAGAACGATACTTTCAGATTTTCTTTTGTATAAATATTTCAGTGGTGTCATTTTGTAATTCAATTGTTATTAAAGATTAAATGCCTCTTTAAAATTACCCCTAACGGCAGTTTGTCTAAAAACTTATAAAACTGCTCAATTAAGTCTTAAATATAGCGGTTTTAAGCATACATAAAAATTGAAAATCCTTTTATTTGGAAATAGAATTGAGGTTCTTATTTGGGACATTTTTAACTTTAACAGCACCATAAATTCAAGAAAACAAGATAATTGCAGTATTGCCCATTTTAGAAGGGTTTTTAGGCCAATTATATTGATTAAACGGCGTAGGTTATAGGCTGTCATTATTAAGCCTACATCAGCACTTGCCCTTGCTATGCCTTTTTTTGTCATAATGTGATCGAAGCCCCATTGTCGTTTTATGGTTCCGTAGGGATGTTCAACTATGGCCTGTCGCCGTTTGTAGTAGCTCTGATTCTGATTTACGCGTTGTTTGTTTATCTCAATGAGATCCTGGTGTTCACTGCGTTGTATTGCCTTTCCACAGACAGCCTTACTGCATTGATCTTTTACTTCACAGTTCCCGCAGGCTTTGGTCGTGTAGCGTTTAAACTGATAGGTTCTGGCCTGGTGCCATCTTCCGTTACTTTTTAGCTGTTGGTTTTGCGGACAAGTATAATAATCTTCCTCTTTGTTGTACTTGAAATTTTCTACATTATACTGCGGATTTGGTGCTTGTGCTGCCACTCTGGGTATGGCTACTATGGTTTCAATACCCAATCGATCCGCGACAGCGAATTCGGAACCGGTATGATAACCTTTATCGTATAGAGCCGTGAATTGGTTGCTTCGTAAAATTGATTTTGCACGTTGCAGCATATTGCCCATGGCTTTGCTGTCGTTGGCATTTGTCACTTTGTTATCGATGGGGATGTTGTTATCTGAATCAACCGTAGTTTGTACATTATACGCTACTTCGGTAATGTTATTACGGATAATCATCTGACGGCTGTCAGGATCGGAAGTAGAGATTTGAGGCTGACCTGTTTGCTTGATTTGACTCTCTATATTTTGATACTCCTTTTTCCGATCAGTTTGTTTGCTGATTTCTTCTTCGATGATCTTTTTTTTATCGCCGTCACTTTCTGCCAATGCCTTTTCATACTCCGAAAGTTTGTTCTCAATATAAGCTAAATGACGGTCAATCTTTTTTTGATTGAAGTTGTGCTTTTTGCTGTTCTGTGCCCTTAGTTTGGTACTGTCTCCAGCTAACATTTTCCCGCCAATCAAATTAAAGTATTTGGCCAGCTGAACGGTTTTTCGAAACACTTTTTTTATTGCTTTGGGATTGTCCCGTCTAAAGTTCGAAATGGTATTGTGGTCAGGGCTTAAGCATTTGAGTAACCACATGACCTCTATGTTTCTCTTGCACTCTTTCTCTAAACCTCGGGAGGAGCGGGTTCTGTTCAGATACCCATAAATGTAGAGTTTGAGTAAATCCGATGGACGGTAAGCGGGGCGTCCGTTTTCATCAAAATCAACTTTAAAACCAAAGTCATTCAAATCAAGACTATCAACAAATAAATCGATTAATCGAACTTCATTGTCTCTAGCAATTGACTGATCTAATGAGATGGGAAAAAGATGAGTTTGTGTTCTGTCTTGTCCTTGTATAAATCTCATACTCTAAGATAACAAAGTGCTTAAAATCTGTCAAATATAGATGCATCTACTTATCAACAACTTATCAAGGTTTTTAGACAGTCTGACGGTCTTGCTAAGTTGCGTGGGCGATTTCAAAGAGTAATCTTATCAATGCGCCAAGTAAGCAAGCCGATTAAATTTATAATTTTAGGCAAACCCATTTAATTGGCTTGCTGGTGTTTGTTAATTGCACTAAACTTTCAAACTGCTCGTCACCGCCCATGAAATTTAGCTTTTGTTATGTGTTGACTTTATTTTAGCACTAATCCAAATCCCATTGCAATTCTAAAAATATTGTCAAGACCTGCTGACATATTCATAATCTCAACAGCAGTAACTGCTTTCTGCCGTTTATAAAATATTTGATGATATAAAGTCATAAAAGCTAAAAGTGAATCTGACCAATCCACAGGGGCTGCCGGACCAATAATTGATGAAAATTTATTCTCCTTGATATCTCCTTGCATTTTGAATGCATTATAACCTTGACAAGTTGAAAAGCAATAGTTAATTGGCGAGATTTCAATGTGAGGATTTTTTGGATCTGGCTGTATTTTTCCTGTTAATTCATTTATTCTATCCGCTTTTAGAGTTAATGAGTCCCACTCTAAAAATTCACCACTTGTTAAGCCTATTCCTGATTCATTTCCATGAGCTGAAATATGTATATATGGAGCTACTAAACCTTCTTTCTTTAGCCGATTAATATCTTCACAAATAATTTCAATACACTTATCGAAGCATTCATTATCTATAACTTGAAAATATTGATTTGCAATCCCAGCTAAATCTAATCCTGCAGATAAAGCTTTCCCCTCAGTTCTATTATTGAGAATATCATTGGGGTTTTGAGATTCAATAATATAAATCTTACAGATTTTAGTAAAATCGACCATGTTCCATTTTTAAAGTTTACACATAACGGTTTTGCTAAGTTTCGTGGGCGATTTAAAGAGTAATCTTATCAATGCGCTAAGTAAGCAAGCCGATTAAATTTACTTATTTATAGTAGGAGCAAAGCCAAGTTTAATTGGCTTGCTGGTGTTTGTTAATTGTGCTAAACTTTCAATTCGCTCATCAACGCCCATGATAATTTAGCTTTTGTTGTGTGGTCGTACTTTTTATTTCGTGTTATCAATCAACCAGACACCTTCATTTTTATCTATTTTCTTTAATCTCTTTTTTAGTTCATTTCTGTCCCAATCAACGTCATAGTATTCATATCTTTCTAATAGTAAGTTGTATGCAGATTCATGAAATCCATATTCCACTAACTTGCTGAAGTTTTTCTCTGCAATCGCTTTTGTAATCGTGTCATACTCAAATTCAATTGTCAAAAGGTCAAATAATGTGTCATTTACTATTTCTTCTGAATATGCTGGACCAATTTTAGAAAATTTATATTTCTGAATGTCTTTCAATATTTCAAATACGATACTATCATTTTTCTCCTGTTCCCTACGATTCCAAAATTCACGATAATATTTACTGTCAATATTTGCTTGTCCATGAGTCAAAATGAGTGAATCAACCCATTCTACGATGTCTTTTTTGATGTAAAGTCCTTGCAAGATAAACACGTCGCTGTCATGATAGAATTGTTTTAATAAGTCCATGTAGTTAAATTTTTTCAACGTTTCATGAACCATTAATAAATTTTCAGGATTTCGTATCCAATTATTTTTTGTCAAGTCACCATTTCTAAGGTCGAAAAATGAAGTATTGATTTCCATATAAGTTTCAGGTTTTTTGTCAGTATTATTTTGACATGAAACAAATATTATAATTCCAAATATTATTAAAATCAGTTTGTTCATTTTTCTCTTAGTATGCCACACAACGGTTTTGCTAAGTTTCTTGGGCGATTTAAAGTAATTTCCTTATCAGTGCGCACCGAAGCAAGCCGATTAAATTTACTTATTTATATTTTGAGCAAGACAAATTTACAAGGCTTGCTGGTTTTCCTTAATTAAGTTGAACTATCAAACTGCTTGTCAGCGCCCATGACAATTTAGCTTTTGTTAGAGTGCGTTAATTTCCTCATTATAAGACTTAGATTCTTTTAAATCACCATTTTTATAATAATCTAATATATCTACGCTTCTATTATTTGTTGTTCTATCGAAACCGATTATGCTGATTTCTTTCCCACTTTCAAATAATGTTTTGTAAATCAAGTTACCGTATTCAAAAAAATCGGTTGTCGACAATAATTCGTCCTTATAGAATTCGTTAATACTCATCTCGATTGTATCATTTTCTGAATCAAGAGCATAAGTGTCAGGTTTATGTTCAGATTTAGAATAATCGTAGTTTTTAATTTTCTCAAGGAGCTCTAATGAATTAAAATAGGACAGGTGTGTTTCTTTGATCAATAGATCATTTTGATAATCAAATTTGATAGTTTTAGCCAGATTATTTTTACTGTCATACTGTTTTAAATGAGTGCAAATATTACCCTCATACTGATACTTATATTGATATTGAATTGTGTCGAAAGTATCAGAAGCTAAATTTTCGATTAGAGCTGAATTATTAAAATAACTTGGGATTATTTTTCGATCAAAAACTATCTTTCTACCATCTGAGAAATATTTATATTCATTCCAAAATGTGGTGTCATTTTCCGGATTAATGGTCATGTCTAATATCAATGAATCGTTTGAGTCATAGTCATACATTCTTAACTCAGCTTTTTGCTCAAAATTATTTTGTGACTTTTTCTTAATCAACAATCCTTTGTTATTATACCCGAAAACTGTTTCGATAAGCATTGAGTCAACAACTTGACCAAACATTATTGTATATGTTTTTTCTGTCTGTGAAATTAACTTATCAGACTCATAATTGTAAAAATATTTAGTTTGGTGAGACATTTTAGAAGCATCAATTAATGTCTCAGTAACTTGTTCTTTACAACTTGTCAGAATTATTATTCCAAGTGTTAAAATTAGAATTGTTTTCATATTTGATGTTCGTGATTAATGCACTCTAACGGTCTTGCTAAGTTTCGTGGGCGATTTCAAAGAGTAATCTCATCAAAGCGCCAAGTAAGCAAGCCGATTAAATTTACTTATTTATATTTTGAGCAAGACAAGTTTAATTGGCTTGCTGGTTTTCATTAATTGTACTAAACTTTCAAACTGCTCATCAACGCCCATGACAATTTAGCTTTTGTTAGGGCTAGTTTTTATTTCACGATATACTTTAAAGTTCCAATGCTTTTTTCCAATGTATCATTGACCTTTACGCATACTTTTAATAAAGTACGACCAGGTTGCCTTGGGATAAATTCATAAATGAAACTGTCTCTTTCCCAATGATATATTATAGTTCCATTACTTGCTATCGGAACAATTTGATTTTTGAAAATTGAACTGTGTTTAATATCTATATTTACAGTATCGCCACTAATAAATGTGTCACAATTGTGAGAAAATGTTACTTTAAAATCAGAAAGCGTTGGTAAACTATCAACATTTAAATAGGTAAAGCTATCAGTGACTTTTCCGTCTGCATTAAACCATTTATAACTAAGTAATTTATCGTTCCGATGCCTCTCAATATAGTTCAATTGTCCCAATGTGTCGAAACCTTGCACTTCTCCCTTAATTTTGCCTTTTTCAAAAGGCTTAACCATTCGCAATTTACCATCAGGGTAATAAAACTTTGCTAATCCATTGGGTTTACCGTGATAATAATTAGACTCAAAATTGATAATTCCTTTATCATTGTAAAGTTTAACTTTCCCATGCCAATTATTTTCAGTGTCTAACTGAACCTTGGATTTTATTACGCCATTCTCATAATATTCCTTTTTCACTTCCGTACATGAAACCAAAAGAATGAGCAAAAACATTTTTATGAAACGGTCAATATTAATCATTGTTCTACTTTAAAATTAGCCCTAACGGATTGATGTAAGACAAGTAGGGCAGTAGACTGCACTTTCTTGTCACGGTACAACGAGCCGAAGCTTTTGTTTTGGTTACCAATTTACAAATTATTTAATTAGCCGAAACAAAAGTTTCGGCGGTGTTTATTACTTGCACAATGAAAACCAATTAAGCATCACGCCCTATTTGTTTTACATTTTGTTGTGTGCTGCGCATTTTTAATTTATAATCTTATTCCTCCAAATAAATACCTAAACATGAACTCAAATCCAAACATGACCAATAATACTAAAGCAATCCTTATCCACCGTATCTTTGTTAAACAAACTAATCCTATTAGTATCAAAATTAGATTCCAGAATCGAAATACTATCTCGAAATAAATATTTAAATCTGCACTTTGGATAATTAATGGTAGCAGAATCATTATTATATTCATTATCATCGATACTCCGACAATCATTCCGACAGATTTATAATCATAAACGTGCCCCATTTTTTTAAGCACCATTGTCAGAAAGTAGGTTCTAAAACTTAATGAGAATGTTAGTCCTAAAACAAAAGCAAATACATAGATAAATGTCTCAAGTCCTGTTTGAAACCTGCTTAAAACTTCGGATTCCATTATGTGTAAAATCGTTATAATTGGGAATAATCCTATTGCAGTATAAAACAAGTCTTTAATCACAAAGGTTCTATTTACAATAACCTCTCTGAAATATCTTTGAGGCTGTATAAAAATGTATGGCAATTGTATTAAAATATCTTTATGCATCAAGTTTGAAAATCATGGTAAATAGAATAATAACTATACAACTTAAAAGCAAATAACCAAAAATCTTTGAAAATCCTTTCAATTCAGAAATCAGACTCTGTGTCTTTGTGTCAGCATAAAATTCAGGATTTCGTTTTTTGCTCGGAAGTTCTTTAAAGAAGTAAATCAGGGCAAAAGGTCCAATTATAGAATTGAATGGTTTTTTATTAAAATCACTGCTCGAACCATTTTTACCACAGAAATCATAATAATCAAAGATTCGTTTTTTAATTATTAATCGCCCAATGCTAAAGATACACCAAAGTAATCCTGTTGCTCCGTATAAAAAATCAAGTATCAAATTAGTTTTGCTCATTAAATCCATGGCTCAATCTCTGCTAGCGTTGCACACAACTTGTTTATATGTGCACCTATGGTGCACTTATTTTCGCTATATCAGGTAAAAAGGTGCACAATACATACCAATATGGCATGTATTGTGCACCTTTTGGTTAAGTCTTGTTCCATAGTTCATCAAGAGGATTCACAATTTTGCTCAATTCTAAAGTAGATACGTGAGTATATATTTCTGTTGTTTTTGATGAAGAATGTCCTAATAACACCTGAATATATCTTAAATCAACCCCTTGTTCCAACAAATGCGTAGCAAAGGAATGACGTAACATGTGAGGTGTTACTTTTCTTTTAATACCTGCTTTAATGCTGGCTTTTTCTAATATTTTTCGAATACTACTTGCACTATATTGTGAATTTGGTTTTTGGCCTTCGAATAGCCAATCTTTAGGTTTGTACTCCTTATAATATACTCTAAGTTCTGTGAGCAAATGCGCAGATAGAATAGAATATCTGTCTTTATTGCCTTTTGCCTGACTTATTCTCACCTGATTGCGATCAGAAATAATATCCGTTACCTTCATATTTATCAATTCGCTTCTACGCAAACCTGCTGAATAAATTAGCGATAAAATACATTTGTGTTTTAGGTTCTTACAAGTTGAAAGTAAAGCAATCATTTCGCTCTTGCCAATTACCTTGGGTAATCGGGTCTGTTTCCTTGGTCTGTCAATTTTGTAATATAATTTTTTTCTGCCTAGCACCTTTTCAAAATAAAACTTGATCGAATTAATCCGTTGATTTTGTTGGCTAGGAGACATCTTTCTTTTCCTAATTAAATCACTTAAGTAGTTGTTAATTTCTTCTGGCCCTAAATCATCTATAACAACATCTTTATGCGCAATTTGAAAATCTTTAAAATATTTAGTATAAGTTTTAATTGTACTATCACTAGATCTAAGCCTTTTAAGTTTTTCTATATAACTCTTGGGAAATTCAATTTCAAGTATTTTTTCTTCTTTGTAAATTACGATTTCAGCAGTAGGGCAGAACACCTCCTTAAACTTCTTGTAATCAAAATCTTTTCGGGCAATCCACCAGCATTTTTTTGTTTGACTCCATTGGGCAGTAAAATTCTGCTTTAATAAACCCACAACCTCCAAACTGTAGTCAAATTGAATGACTACAACTTCTTTATTGCGATGTTTATCGGCCGACAAGTGGATTTTTGTGCTCATTAAATGCTGTTGTTACGGATTCACTAAATTATAAAATTAATACTGTTTAGCAAAGTAGAATCATGTTAAATAAGACAGGGAAGGGGGCTGAGCTTTTTGCCTTATCATGCAAAATAAAAAAACACCCCAAACTCTCGCTCGGGGTATCTGCTTGATTTCAGTTGTATGTAGTAAAGTAGGAATGGCATGCTTCAAGTTGTCCATTTGCTATTCCTGTTGGAACTATTGATATTTCAGTTGTCAATTTTAAACGCCTCTAGGATGAAACATGGCGCCTGTAGCTAAAATAATACACCTGTAGGGTGAAATATGCCGCCTGTAGCCCAAATTGCTCGCCTGTAGACTAAATTAGGGCTTCTGTAGCCAAAATTGAGTGCCTGTAGGATGAATTATTGCTTCTGTAGCAAGAAATGCCCTCCTGTAGCGAAATGAGTCAACAGATTTAGGCCTTTCAGCTAGTTTCCTATTTCTTCTTTGTTCTTCTTTTTATTGTTTTTTCTTCTTGCATAGTCGCTGGCATATCGTTCTTGTTTCTCGTCATCGTACCAAAAAGCGTATTTTCCGTAGGCACGAATTTCATCAACCAATAGCTTAAGATAGGTATAAGCCCTATCGCGAAGTATTTTTTCGGGTCGGTTTGTACTGTTTTGCGCACCATCTATTTTCTGCCACAAGCCATATAACTCACGCGAAAGTAGACTTGCTCTGTCTAATTTATTATTGTCAAAATTTATCAATAGCAATGGCTCCGGATACTTTAGCGCAAAATCAGGATAGTCGCTCAAGTCTTGCATTAGGTCCATTTTCCCATTACCATCTAAAATATTATTTAGCTTAGTAAGTATTTTTGGCTCATCTCTATAGGCGAACTGAAAATCATATCTCAACTCCTTTTGCAACAGAGAGGCTTCTTCAAACATTTGTTCCCACGCATCGGTATTGCTTTGTGCCGATTCATAAACACTAATCCAAATCGATTGCTTCTCTCGCAAGTACATGGCTCTTGCATTTAGATTCTCAATTTTATCAACCGTTAATCCTTTGGCCAGCAAGGCTATTTTGTCTTCCATTGCAAATCTACGAAGTTGTCCGGCTTCACCGATGCTAATATCTACAGGAATGGTAGGGGATACTATTTTATTAATCATTTCCTGCACTAATTCATCAATCGGTTTTGTTGTTGTTACATCGGTCATTTTGTATCCGTTTTTAGGGTTGAATTATCAACCGGGTTAGTAGTAAAAATCATTTCAGATTCTGAAAGTAGGAAATATATGTTAAAATAAAAATAAATACCCAGAATAACTTATAATTTATTTTATGATTCGGCTATAAATCTCAGTATTTACTGGGGTTTAACCGTTAAAAAGAAATATAGTTAAATGTGGTTTTGCTTTTATTGCTCTTATCAGAATAATTTCTCGAAAAACAAGAAGGGGCTATTGTGCAAATTTAGCCGTCCAAAATCAGTCCTTTTCACTGTGCTAAACTGAACGATTGTTCAGTTTAGCACAGCCATACAGGCACCGGTGTTCACAACTGAACGTTTTCGAAATCGTTTTAAATCTGTTTCCTGAAAACCTTTGCGTAGGCTAAAGGCAAGGGTATCAGTGCTAAAATGATTAGAATGAATCCAAATAACGAGTGCGTGAAATTTTTGGCATCGCTATTGGTTAGTCAAACTTCTAAATAGTCAGCTTTTCTGACCATTCTTTTACAATACTATACAACAAAAACACATGAACAATCTCGAACTCTTTTTAGAAAAATCTGCACTGGTCGGAAATGAAAACCAAATTCTGTCTTCGGTCGAATTTGAAAATATTTTAAGCAAGGAAAGTTTTGAATACATCGATGTTCCAAGTTTTAATCAGTTGAAAGATATACAAGCCGGAGAAGCAGGCATCAAAAATGCTCTTATCGAAGTTGATTACGCAATTGCAGAGACCGGAACGGTTGTTATTGATAGTATCAATGAAAATAAACGTTTGGCAACTTGCCTGGCCGATAAGCTGTTTGTAGCGATGCCCATTAGTAAACTGGTTGACCGCTTAAATGATGTGGCCGATTTTATTGAGGAGAGAACTGCAGATATGGGCGGCTATGTTGCTTTTATTACCGGGGCCAGCCGCACAGCCGATATCGAGCGAGTTTTAACAGTTGGAGTGCACGGACCTAAAGAGATGAAGGTTTATATCTTAAACGATTTATAAAAAGAAGCCATGAAAATTCAAGATAAAATACAGGAAAAAATAAGCGACGAGGTTTTGTATAAAAACCTTAAAGGTTTCGCAACAGCATATAAGGCTTCTAAAATTAACGCCTATAAGGGCTTAGATTTTGAAGCATTAAGAACAAGGGTGCACGACATAAAGGACAGGGACTTAAACAAGGTGATGGAACAATTCAACTTGTTTAAAGCGAATGTTGAGAAGCATGGCTGTAAAGTGTTTCAGGCAAAAACAGGCGATGATGCTTGTAAATACATTGCCGATGTAATGAAAAGCCACAATGTAAAATACATGGTGAAGAGTAAATCGATGACATCGGAAGAAATTTTGCTAAACCATTATTTAGAGAAGGAAGGCCTGCAACCTATCGAAACCGACTTGGGAGAGTGGATTTTGCAGTTGGCCAGCGAGCATCCATCGCACATGGTAATGCCGGCTATTCATAAAACAAGACAGCAGGTTGCCAAAATTTTCTCTGATTATACAGGAGAAGTGGTCGATCCTGAAGATATTAACGCAATGGTTGCAATCGCCCGTCGATTTCTTAGATCATCTTACTTTAAAGCAGGTGTAGGAATGACCGGGGCAAATGTTGCCGTAGCCAGCACAGGTACAATTGGTTTGGTTACCAACGAAGGTAATGCCCGCTTGTCGTCAACCGTACCTCCTGTGCATATTGTTTTAGTCGGATACGAGAAATTGTGCGACGATTTTAATCAGGCATTAGATATTGTTCGGGTGTTGCCAAAGAGTGCTACCGGACAAATTATTACTTCATATACGACCTGGATCAAAGGCCGGGTACCAGCTCACAAAAGTGCCGACGGCATAAAGGAAACTCATTATGTGTTTTTAGATAACGGTCGTTTGGCATTTTTCGAACATCCTAAGTTCAAAGAGGCACTTAAGTGTATTCGTTGTGGTAGTTGTGCCAATATTTGTCCGGCCTACGAAATGGTGGGTGGCCATGTTTACGGCGATCGTTATATTGGTTCTATTGGATTAATATTAACTGCACTTTACCAAGGCGATGAAGCTGCCAAAGACATTTTAAAAATGTGTATTGGTTGTCGTGCCTGTTCTTTTAATTGCCCTTCGGGCATTGATTTGCAATCATTAATTTCGGAACTCAAATTGGTTGTGGGTAAAAAATACGGAATCAACCCAATAAAGAAGAACGTATTTAAAAGTTTGGTTGCAAAACCCGACAGAATGAAATCGATGTTGAGCCTGGGAGCAAATTTTCAGTTTCCATTAACGAAAACCAATCAATTAAATCAGGAGAAAATTATAGGTTCAATTCCAATGTTGCCTAAAGAGATGGATTTTAGAAAATTTCCGGCTTTGGCATCCAAAACATTTAGCAAGCGCTTTCACAAAGATGGTTACGATCAGTTTACTTCCGATCGAAAAGTATTCTTCTATCCAGGTTGTGCTATCGAATATTTTTATCCAGAAATGGGATTGGCTATGGTCAAACTTCTTCAGAAAAGTGGTATTCAGGTTGATATTCCTAAAAAAGCAGCTTGCTGTGGTATTCCTGCAATTGCATCAGGCGATCCTGATAATGCAAAAAGCATGATTTACAATACCCTTGATAACATACAAGGACCTAAAGACTACGAAGCACTGCTTGTATTGTGCCCAACATGTGGGGGAGCCATTAAGCATGAATTTTTAGATTTTACCAAAGAGGATCCAAACAGATATAAAAAAGCAGCTCAATTGGGAGATATGGTAACTCCAATCGGGAAGTTTTTAGAAGATAACAACATCCGATTCAAAGTGAAAGGGAATAAGAAGGTTACTTATCATACTCCTTGTCATGATTTCAGATCATTGGATTATTCGGCTGAATCATTCCTTTCCAAATTAATAGGAAAACAATTTATTCCATTAACTGATACCAATGTGTGTTGTGGTTTTGGTGGAACTTACTCTCTCGACTTTGCAACCATATCAAACGGAATTCTAACCAAAAAGATAGAGAATATTCAAGCGAGCGGTGCCGAGATTTTGGTGACTGATTGTCCGGGATGTGTGATGCAGATTAACGGTGGATTAATGCATAAAAATATACCTGTAAAAGTGCTTCATCTGACCGAATTTATTGAAAAATATGTAGAGGTCATCAAGAAATAAAATTAAAAATTATGGATTTCAATAACGATAGGATAGAGATAAAAAAAAGTCTGGAAGTTTTAAAACAAAAGCTTACCGACCTCGACGTTTTAATGCACAACAGTGCAATAAACGGTACTCTAGAAAGATTGGACAATTCAATAATAGAAAAATACAGTAGATCTAACCCATTTACTACAATCAATAACACAATTTGTAATTAAACCTAAATTATTTTTTTATGGACGCATTATTAGCATTTTCGCCTATTTTATTAACCATCGTATTGATGGTGGGCTTCAATTGGGGAGCAAAAAAGGCTTTGCCTTTATCGCTGTTATTATCGGTGATAGTGGCTTACACAGTTTGGGAAATTGATATTTTCCACATTATGGGATATTCTGTTTTTGGTTTTCTAAAAGCATTGGATATTTTAATTATTATTTTTGGGGCTATTCTCATACTGAATACCATGAAGTTGTCGGGAGCAATGACAACTATTAATAATGGATTTAGTGGAATAACCAAGGATAGAAGAATTCAAGCCATTATTATTGGTTTCATGTTTGGTGCATTTATTGAAGGTGCTGCCGGATTTGGAACACCTGCTGCTTTGGCCGGTCCTTTATTGGTCGGACTCGGATTCCCTCCTTTAGCTGCAGCAATGGTTGCTTTAATATATAATTCGGTTCCTGTGCCTTTTGGTGCTGTAGGTACTCCAATTAGTGGTGGTGCTATGGTAACCCTGGAGCAAAACTTATCGAATATAGGTGCAAACCCAGATGTATTTAAAATGGCATTAACTGAATGGGTTGCTATCCCGAATGCATTGGTTGGTATTTTTATTCCTTTGTTGGGAATCATGGTCATGACTAAGTTCTTTGGTAAGGAAAAATCAATTAAGCCTGCATTGGCGGCTGCTCCTTTTGCAATTTTTGCAGGATTGGCATTTTCGATTCCTTACGTAATTATAGCTTCGACTCTTGGACCAGATCTTCCATCTTTACTAGGTGCATTTATAGGTCTTGGAATTATTATCTTTGCTGCTAAAAGAGGTTTTTTAATGCCAAAAACACCATGGGATTTTCCTCCAAAATCAGAATGGGCTGCTAACTGGAAATCTAAAGAGTCTACTGGTGATACAGGAGAAGCAAAAATGGGATTGGCTAAAGCTTGGATGCCATATGCATTAATCGCAATTATTTTGGTAGTTACCCGTATTCCATCTTTAGGTTTAAAAGGATGGTTAGCTTCACAAACATTAACCTTGTCGGATATTTTTGGTATTGAAGGTTTAACATACGTATTGAAATGGGCTTATCTGCCTGGAACCATACCATTTATTTTGGTAGCGGTTATCACAAATTTTGTATATAAAATGCCAATGAAAATGGTGGTTAGTTCCTGGAAAACTACTTTTAAACAAATTACAGGTGCTGCAATCGCTTTACTTGCAGGTGTTGCCATGGTTCAATTGATGTTGAAATCGGGAACCAACGGAGCAGGAATGGATAGTATGTTAACGACTATGGCTACTGCAATTGCTGATTTATCTGGAAATGCTTATCCAATAATAGCACCACTGGTTGGTGTATTAGGATCTTTTATGTCTGGATCAGCTACTGTTTCTAATTTATTATTCTCTTCACTTCAGTTCGAAACGGCTACTATTCTGGGTATTCCTCAGGTATTAATTGTAGCAGTTCAATCAATTGGTGCTGCTTTAGGTAACATGATATGTGTAAATAACGTAGTTGCAGTATGTGCTACTGTTGGTTGTATTGGTGCAGAAGGTACTATTATCAGAAGAAATGCAATACCAGCTTTTATCTACTATTTAATGGTAATGGTAATTGTGGTGATATTAATTTCATCAGGATTTAATCCTCTTCCATTGTAAAACACAGGAACCAAATATTCATTTATTTGAATATTTGGTTCTTTTTTAAGATTGAAAAATATATATAGTGTCACACAAGTTACCAGTTTAAAAGGATAGGTTTTCCCATCAATTGATAGTTGCGATGACTGAAAATTAAAAATTAAAAATGATGCTAACAGGAAATTATAAGAAATTCTATGATGAGATCAAATCGACGATTGAGAAGTCTCGATTATATACTGATGAAGTTAGAACTTTAGCTTACGGTACTGATGCTGGTTTTTACCGCTTAACACCTAAAATTGTTATTCGAGCGAAAGATGAAGCTGAAGTGCAAAAAGCAATTCTTCTGGCTAATAAATACAATCTACCAGTTACTTTCCGTGCAGCAGGAACAAGTTTAGCTGGACAAGCTATTACTGATTCAATCCTTATTTTTGCTGGAAAAAATTGGACAAATTACGATGTTATTGATAATGGAGACGCGATTAGAATGCAACCAGGTATTGTGGGTGCTCGTGTAAATCAAATTCTTGCTCCTTATGGTCGTAAAATGGGGCCAGATCCTGCTTCGATTAATTCTGCTATGATTGGTGGTATTGTGATGAACAATGCATCTGGTATGAATTGTGGTACTCATGAAAATTCTTATAAAACAATTCTGTCAGCTCGTCTGATTTTTGCAGATGGTACCATTTTAGATACCGGAGATAGCAAGAGTAAAGAGGAATTTAAAAAGACTCATGGCGATTTTATTCGCCAAATTGAAGAAATGCGCGATAAGGTGCGAGCTAACAAAAAATTGGCTGAGCGCATTCGTTTCAAGTACAGTATAAAGAATACCACCGGACTTAGTATTAATCCTTTTATCGATTATACGGATCCTTTTCAAATTATTGTGAATTTGATGGTGGGTTCGGAAGGAACTTTGGCGTTTATGGCTGAGTTGACAATGAAGTCTGTCGACAATCCTAAATTCAAAGCCAGTGCAATGATGTATTTCTCTGATATTGTAGTTGCATGCCAGGCGGTGGTCACTATGAAACCAGGTCCTGTTGATGCGGCCGAGTTGCTTGATCGTATTGCTTTACGTTCGGTAGAAAATGAGGATGGTATTCCTGCTTTTATCAAAGATTTTCCTGATGGTGTAACAGCAGTTCTTGTTGAGACCATGGCGAATTCTAAAAAGGAATTGGATAGCAATATCAAAGAAATTAAGTCTCTTTTATCGGCCTATGAAACAGTTCGTCCTATCGAATTTACTGATAAACCAGAGGAATATTCCAAATATTGGAATATCCGTAAAGGTGTATTTCCAGCAGTTGGTGGTTTAAGAGAAATAGGTACAACTTGTATCATCGAGGATGTTGCTTTTCATATCGAGGATTTACCAGAAGCAACTGCTAAATTGCAGAAATTGATTGCCGACCATGGTTATAAGGGCGGTGTGATTTATGGACATGCCTTAGAAGGTAATTTCCATTTTATTTTCAACCAGAATTTCGACAAGCCAGAAGAGCTTGAACAATATAAAAATTTCATGACTGCTGTTGATCACTTGGTGGTTGACGAATATGATGGTTCATTGAAAGCTGAACATGGTACGGGACGAAACATGGCTCCCTTTGTTGAGCATGAGTGGGGTGCCGAAGCTTATCAATTGATGAAAGAGGTTAAAAATCTTTTTGATCCTAAAAGCTTATTGAATCCTGGTGTTATTATTAATGACGATCCAGAATGTAATATCAAACATTTCAAGACATTAACTCCTGTTCACGATCTTGTTGATTTGTGTATTGAGTGTGGTTTTTGCGAAGTGAATTGTTTGACCGCTGGTTTCTCACTTTCAGCACGTCAGCGTACTGTATTACAACGTGAAATCAAACGATTGGAAATATCTCACGAAGATGATGAACGTCTTAAAGTATTACTAAAGGATTTCAAATATCTGGGCGAAGAAACTTGTGCCGGAGATGGTTTGTGTTCTACTTCTTGTCCTTTAGGAATTGATACAGGTAAGTATATTAAGCATTTGAGATCACTTGATATGACGGGTGAAAAAGCTCAAAAATATAGTAAAATGGCCGCCGATAATTTGTACAAAATTGGTCCAATGATTCGTGGAGGTCTTACATTTGTGAATGGTGTACATGCTGTAATGGGTACAACTTTATTGGGAGCTGTTGCCGGTGGTTTTAGAACTTTAAGTGGCAATAACATTCCATTGTGGACTTCATCTATGCCTAAAGGAGCTAAAAAGCCTGTTCCTCATCCTATTAATAAGGAAAATCCATTAAAAGTGGTGTATTTCCCATCTTGTATTTCGCAAACCATGGGACCTGCAAAAGGAGATCCTTACAAGGAACCATTGCATAAGGCAACGCAAAATTTGCTCGAGAAAGCGGGTTACGAAGTAATTTTCCCAGAGGGAATGGCCAATTTATGTTGTGGTACGCCTTGGGAGAGTAAAGGACTTATAAAACAAGCCAATCAAAAATCTTCAGAATTGGAAGATGCTTTGGTTAAAGCTTCAGAGAATGGAAAATACCCTGTTTTATGTGATACTTCTCCATGTCTTTACCGTATGCGTAATGTAATGGATAAAACATTGAAACTTTACGAACCGGTTGAATTTATTCATGCATTTTTAATGGATAAACTAAACTTTAAAATAGTAGACGAGGTGGTGGCCATTCATTCAACTTGTACTACTACAAAAATGGGATTAACTCCAGCTTTGAAAGAGGTTGCTGAGGCATGTGCTAAGCACGTTGTTTTACCTGCAGAGGTGGGTTGTTGTGGTTTTGCTGGCGATAGAGGTTTTAACTTTCCTGAAGTCAACAAATATGCACTTCGACATCTTCATCCAGTAATTGCGAAGGAAAAAGTGATTGCGGGTTATTCCAACAGTAGAACTTGCGAAATTGGCTTAAGTCATAATGGTGGTGTTCCTTATCAGTCTATTATTTACTTGGTAGATCGAGTAACAACAGCAAAATCTGCGAAAGTGAATTACAAGAAAAAGAAGGCTAAAAAACAAATGGCTACAATTTAATGCCATCGCTAGTATTCGAAGTAAGAATATAAATGATGTAAATTTTTTTACAAGCTGAAAAGGAAATGAGAGGTTTGTTTACCACTTTCAGCTTGTAAAAATATTTTGAGAAGGGATAGTTTGATTCATATTTAAAAATATAAACCAAAGAGATATGCTTACAGGAGAATATAAAATTTTACATGAACGATTACTGAAGACAATTGATAAAGATCGGATGTTTCATGATCCTTTACATACTCTAGCATGGGGAACCGACGCCAGTTTTTACCGACTAATACCAAAATTAGTAGTAAAGTCGAAAAACGAGGCCGAGGTAAGTTTGATTATGCGGGAATGTCATAATTTAAACTTACCTGTTACTTATCGTGCTGCAGGAACTAGTTTATCAGGTCAGGCCATTAGTGATTCTGTTTTGGTGGTTGCCGGAGAGCATTGGAAAAAGCACACAATCTTGGATGATGGAAAGAAAATTCGTCTTCAGCCAGGTATTACCGGTGCTCGTGCAAATGCTTTGTTGGCACGATATGGAAAAAAAATAGGACCCGATCCTGCTTCCATTAATGCTGCAATGATTGGTGGTATTGCTGCCAATAATGCATCAGGAATGTGTTGTGGTACTTCTGAAAATTCATATAAAACAATTGATTCTATCCGTGTAATTTTACACGATGGAACCGTTCTCGATACCTCCTGTAAAGATAGTATCGCTTCCTTTAAAAATACTCACATAAGCTTACTGAACGACTTGAGTCAATTGGCAAAAGATGTTCAGAACAATAAGACTTTGGATGCGCGAATTCGTGCGAAATTCAAAATGAAGAATACAACGGGATACAGCTTAAATGCTCTTGTTGATTACAAAGATCCAATTGATATTTTAACTCATTTAATGATCGGTTCTGAGGGAACTCTTGGATTTATTTCTGAAGTGGTTTACAGAACAGTAGTTGAACACAAGTTTAAGGCTAGTTCATTAATGGTTTACCCGGATATTGAAAAAGCTTGTAGAGCGGTTTCTATCCTAAAATCGGAGCCTGTTGCTGCGGTTGAATTAATGGACAGAGCTGCATTGCGTTCTGTGGAGAACGATGATGGTGTTCCTGCTTACTTAAAGACTCTTTGTGAAGGTGCTTCAGCTATTTTGGTGGAAACCAGAGCGAGTGATGCGAAAACACTGAAACAGCAGATTGAAACAATTAAAAATTCGGTTAAGGATATTCAGGTGGAATTGCCTATTGAGTTTACTGATGTTCCTGCTGAATTTGCTATGCTTTGGAAAATTCGCAAAGGTTTGCTTCCAACGGTTGGCGGTATGCGTAAAGTAGGAACCACTGTTATTATCGAGGATGTTTGTTTTCCTGTGCCAAAGTTAGCCGAGGCTACCTTGGATTTGCAGGACTTGTTCAAAAAATACAAATATTCCGAAGCAGTAATTTTTGGTCATGCTTTGGAAGGTAATCTACACTTTGTATTTACTCAGGATTTTGGAACGCAGCCCGAAATCGACAGGTATGCTAAATTCATGGATGAATTGGCCGATTTGGTTGTGGGTGGTTACGATGGTGCGCTAAAAGCAGAACACGGTACCGGACGAAACATGGCTCCTTATGTTGAAATGGAGTGGGGAACAGATGCCTACAATTTAATGAAGAAGATCAAGGCTATTTTTGATCCTAATTTCTTAATCAATCCAGGAGTTATTCTGAATGACGACAAACAGGCTCACTTAAAGAATTTGAAACCTCTGCCAGCTGCTCACGAGAAAATCGATCAGTGCATGGAGTGTGGATTTTGCGAGCCAGCTTGTGTTTCTCACAACTTGACATTAAGTCCGCGTCAAAGAATTGCTACCTATCGCGAAATTACTCGTTTGAAAGCCTCAGGAGAGACTCCTCACGTGTTAGCCAGTATGGTGAAGCAATTCGACTACGAAGCCTTGCAAATGTGTGCTACAGATAGTTTATGTGCGCTTAGTTGTCCGGTAAAGATCGATACAGGAAAATTAGTTAAGGATCTTAGAGCTGATGATGCATCGCCAAAGGCAAAGAAATATGCCATGTGGTGTGCCGATAATATGGATAAAGTTCAATCCTATGCACAAATAGGCTTAAATACAGTAAACTTCTTTCATTCTATACTCGGTTCCGCATTAATGGGCGGAATTGCTGGTGGTGTGAGAACTTTATCAGGAAATACAATTCCTCGCTGGACTAAGGCTTTCCCTAAAGGGTCGCCTGCAATTGTTCCGCCTGCAGTGAATCAAAACAATCCTAAAAAGGTTGTGTATTTTCCATCTTGTATTAACCGAAGCATGGGCGTATCGAAAGATTACGATGAGAAAGTTGCCTTGACTATTAAGATGGAGAAGTTGATCAAGAAGGCTGGATACGAAATTATTTATCCTGAAGATGTAAACAATCATTGTTGTGGAATGGCATTTTTGAGTAAAGGTTTTAAAGAAGCCGGACTGAAAAAATCCAATAGCTTGGAAGCCGCTTTGGTAAAAGCAAGTAACAATGGGGAATATCCTGTTCTTTGCGATATGAGTCCTTGTTTGTATACCATGAAGGAGAACATGCAGTCGCGATTGAAACTATACGAACCCATTGAATTCATAATGGATCATTTAAAAGATCATTTGAATTTTACACAACTAAACGAAACGGTTTCGGTATTTGCTGTATGCTCTGCTAAAAAGCTGGGTGTTGAGGATCAATTGGTTGATTTGGCCAAGCTTTGTGCTAAAAACGTGGTGAAACCAGATACTAATTGCTGTGGTTTTGCGGGTGATAGAGGTTTTACTCACTCAGAATTGAACGATCATGGTTTGCGCGATCTTAAAATTCAGCATCCTGCCGAAGTTAAAAACGGGTATTCAACAAGTAGAACCTGTGAAATTGGTTTGACATTAAACAGTGGCGTTTCCTATCAGTCAATCGTTTATTTGGTGGATAGAGCAACTACTGCAAAATAAAAATTAATAATTTATTAATCACTATAATCGAAACAGGCATGGTCTATTGTTTACATAGTTAGTATATGATTTTGTTTCGGGAGAATAAAGATCATGTTCTGTTTCAATTCTAAAAAAACCCAAATTAAGATGAAGAAAGTAATTTTGATGTTCTTAGGACTTCTGCCTTTAGTAGGTATGGCTCAAAAAGCTGATGAGGTAAAAGTAAAGTTAAGTGGTTTCGTATCAGCCGAAGCAATTTATGATTCGCGAAAAACAGTAAACTCCCGCGAGGGTGACGTACTTCTGTATCCTGCAAATAAAGATTACGATGCTAATGGTGAAGATTTAAATGACCGATCAGAATTGTTCATGACAAGCATTCACTCAAGATTAAGTGTAGGGATTACTGGTTTTACTGCTTTTGGAGCAAAAGGATCTGCAACTGTTCAAGGAGATTTCGTTGGAACATCTACTCCTAATAGTGGTTTATTTCGCTTGAGACATGCATTTGTGAAATTAGATTGGGGAAAAGATCAACTTTTGGTTGGTAAATATTGGCACCCAATGTTCGTTACTTCCTGTTTTCCTAGAGTACCAAGTTGGGGTGCTGCAATACCTTTTAATGTATTAGGTAGAGCTCCTCAGTTTAGATATACCCGTAACCTTGGTGATAAAGGTTACTTTTTAATTGCAGCCTTATCGGAAATGGACTTTAAATCAACAGGACCTGATGGTCCTAATGTGAAATATGTGCAGCAAGCCAGTATTCCTGAATTCTCAGGACAGATTAAGTATGATTTAGCCAAAGGTTTTACTTTGGGTGCAACGGCAGGTTATAAATTTCTAAAGCCTATGGTTAAAAATCCAGCGGGTTTAAAAACCGACGAAATGTTAAGCAGCTACCAAATGAATGCCTGGATGACTGTGAAAACGGATAAATTGGTTTGGAATGTTACTACAATCTACGGACAGAACATGAATAATTTTGTAATGTTAGGTGGTTACGGTGTAAAAGGTGTTAATGCTAATGGTGATTACGAATTTACCAATATTAAAACATCTTCTATATGGTCTGATGTGTATACTTCTACAGGAAATGTGCGTTATGGTTTATTTGCAGGTTATACCAAGAATTTAGGTGCTGATGATGATTTAGCTACCGATACTGAAGGATTTGTAGGCTTGTATAGTCGCGGTGCAGATATCGATTATGCATATCAGTTTGGCCCTAGAGTTGAATTTTACTCGGGAAGTTTCATGATAGCTACTCAAGCATTATATACTGCAGCAGCTTATGGTACAACTCAAATTGATGGTACAGTTGCAGATTCAAAAGAAGTAGGCAGCACTCGTTTCAGTGTTCATCTTAAATATTCTTTTTAATAATCTATACTAATTATAAAAGTCTGTTTTTCAATTTTTGTACGATTAGAAAACCAGTTTGTTAAATACTGGTGGCTAGGTTTGTTAATTCGCTTCGATTTTAATCGAAGCGAATTTTTTTTGCGTGTTTAAAGTATATTATTGTAAAAAAGATGACGAAAGTCATCTTCCTTGAAAGCTTGCTATACATGCAAAACAGGCTTTTGGAATTGAAGTTAGAATTGATAAATGTTATTATGAATAATTTATAGCTATTCTAAAGAGATATAAGTTTTACAATATGTTAAGATAATATGATTTTTTTTATTTATATTTATAACGAAGCTCTTACAACGGTAAGAGTTCATTAAAGGTTCAGCCGCAAGGCTGGTTAGTAGGTTAATTAACCCTTTAGAATTATTGCCCGTGATTCCCCTATATCACGGGCTTTTTTTTGTCTTATTTCGGCACCTTACTAATACTAAAATGGGGTCAGAAGATGATTTTGGGTCTTGTTAAAATCAGGACTGAATTTTAGTCAAGCGAAACAGGAAAAATTTTACAGTCGTCCCTTTGTTATCACTTTTTTCTCGAGCCTGAAGGGCTCAAAGATAATAGCCCGGGGTAAATGAGCACAGCGAATGCCACCCTGGGATATTAATGTGCCAGTAATTACCGGCGCAGGATAAAAAAAATATTTGGAAAGCAATTCACATTTGCGTCGGAATAGCAAAAGGATTATCGTCGAAGGTTGAAGCGTTGAAACCCAAACGTAAGGACAGTCCCGATAATTCGTGAGTCAAAGCTTGATTTTAGGAAGGTTTTGGGATTTGAAATAAGATCTAACCTCCTAGAATTTATCGTGTTTTGATAAATAGTAGTTTTTTTTAGAAACTTTCAGCCTTAACTTCTCTTCTTGAGGAGAAGGAAATATAAAACAAAAAAAAGGATGGATAATAGAAACAGCTATAACGCTATTTCCTCTTCGCCTTTATAGGAGGGGGCTGTGGGATGGGTGGAAAAGAATAATTAATTAGTATCAATCCACAGTTTGATGATCAGCATTAAAATAATCAAGGATGTCATCGGGTAAGGACAAGGCTAATAATGAATCTTCGTTTGAGCTATTCATGAGCTTAAAATTAAGAGCTAAAAAATAGCTGATTCAAATCTCAGATCCACCTTTTGTGGCTGATCCCTGAATCTTCTCAAAAATAAAAATGAGGAACTCTGTTTAGAGTTCCCCATTGTTATTTAGAATAAAGTTTACTCTATTTTTTAAAGAGAGGGTCAGCACCAATTGTGCCAACTAAACTTTTCAGATATTCTTCAGATTTTACGTGTTCTAAATCTTTTTTAGCTTTCCAGAAACGTTCTTCCAAATTCAACTCTTCATTCCATTCTGCATTTATCTTGTTGCCCATGAAAGCCTCTAAGTAAGTAAGTTGCTTTTGGTAGAAGTTGATGTCAATTTGTTGCTTGTTCTTCAAACGAGCATTATACCATGATGAGTTAATTACCAAGTCTCGGTCGAATTGTTTACGTAATTCCGGATCGCTGATTTCTTTTCCTTCATATTGGCCATAGGCCATAATATTTAAAAGAATCTGCAAAGGTGGAATTGCCGCCGAAACGCTATTGTCTTTAAAGTAGTTGATTGAAACTTTTTCCTGAGCTTCTACGATATTCTTGATACCATCAGCGTAAGCTTCCATATCTTGAATTTCAGGTTTCAACATTCTCTCATTGAAAACATTCTGAGGCTCATCAAAAATACGATTCATATAACGGAAAAGGAATTCTTCAGTAATACGATATCCCAAACGACTGGCATGAATCTTTTCTCCTTCGTATTCGAAATCGTTCAGTTTCTCTAATGAACCTTCCTTAATCAATAACTTAGGATCGCGGTTTTCTTCTTTTAATCTGCACCAAAGTTCAGGAATTAACAAGGAAACATCATGATCAAATCGATTTTCTGTTCCCACATGTCCTGCTGCTGATGAGAAGCCCTGATATCCGGTAAGGATATAAGAAAGCAATGCATTGTTCAAATCAGTTGTTGGAGATAACATGTTGAAAGGACCTTTAGTTAAGGCACCTTCAGAACCTGCTCCGGTTGTTGAAGGAGATTTTCCAGTCAAACTACAAATGAAATCCATAAACAATTCAGGCAATTCCTGATAATGAATTGGGTTGTAAACACTCAAAGCACGAATTCCAGCTTTTTTATCTGCCGGGTTATTTCTACGACCTGGAAGAACTGCATTTACTGGGTGATGCACGGGCTGATCCAAAGGAATTCTTCGAGCCAAACGAATACCAATTTCTGCTAAACGATCATCAACAGGATTTACCAAATCCGGACGAACCTGCAAGTAGCGTGGGTTTTGAGATGGTTTTCCATCTACAATTCTCGTGTGAGAAGGAGAAATAAAGTAATTCGATTTTTTACTCTCAGCTCCCTGACGAATAATTTCCTTAATTGGCTTTGTATATAGATCGAAACCAATAGCATCAGCTACTATTTCCTGACCATCTTCTCTGGTAAGAGGTTCGTAGTTTGATGTAAAGTTATTTCTCATCGAAAGATCCGCTTCTGCTTCTTTATCGTATCCACGGTTAACTGCTTCATCAGGACGTTGGAAAAAACGTTGTTCGCAATTTGCGGTAAGTTTAATACTCTTATTGTCGTAACAATCATTCAAATAATTAAATCGGCTGGCTGGTAGCACAATGGAAGCTGTAATATCATCTTCCATTTGTATTTTTGCTGCGGCAATAAAATCCTGACGTAGTTTGTTCAAATACCACGATTTATTACCTGCAAAACCTACCCGAAGGTAACTGGCAACAATTTTACGGTTGTTGAATAATAATTCGTGACCATTTCTACCATTGATAACATCAACAGAGAAATAATCTCTCCAGCCGCCATCCGTTCTTTCCGGACGATAGAATCTTTTTACAAATAATACTAATGCTTTAACATGATCAGGAATAGTATTCAAGAATTCATCGTATTCAGCAGTATAATATTTCGATGGCGTTAATAGTTTTACAACAGAACCTAAGGATCGACCAGAACTTAAAAGAGATCTGGATGGAGCTGTTCTGTCTGGAGTATCTTTCCAACGATTTGTATAATCATGATTAATTACCTGATCGGCAAGATTAAAGTCTTTCTCCATGTCCTGGATATAGAAAGAGCCGTAAATAATTGCATTTAGCAATGATTTTGAAATTTCAGATTTTCCTCCACCAGAAACAGTACATGGTTTATGACAGAAAGTTCCCTCCGAAGCAGTACTTACCAATCTCCAAGAGGGTGCAGAAGGATGCTTCTCCATGTGCATTTTATATCCAGAAGGGTGAACGTAGTAACGGTTCGGCACTAAACGAATGCTTTGTTTTTTACCATCCTTTTCCCAGTTTATCTTACTTTCATAAACATCAATATTCGCATTCTCGTTAATGTAATAGATGTCCGGATATTCTTTGTCAACAGCAAACCCTTCTGGATTCACATCCATTGTGTCTCCAAATTGCTTTACCATTTCATCAAAACTGTACTGCTTTTTCAATACACTTTTCATAAAAAGAGAACCACTAAAGCTATCTCCCAAATTTTTACGAGGGAATGCGATTGCACCACCCGAATGCTCTTCTTCTGCTAAACCATAAAGGTTGGCAGAGAAACTTATCTGAGTTTTAATTTCTTTTTTAGAGTAACCGAAATAATTGTCGGCAATTAAGGTCATAACAATACCTTTTTCGCTGCGACAGGTTAGCTTAAATGCATTTCCGTTGTTGTACAACTCATTTTCATCTTTCCAGCAAACGCCATCATTTCTTTCGCGCTCTGTAGCATCATCGTAATGAGGTAAACCTAATTCTTTCTTATTAAGCTTTAATAATTGAGGAGCCAATACAACACAGCCGGTATGACCGGTCCAATGTTCAATATCCAAACCAGCATCATTAGCAGGAATGTTAGGATCACCGGCATTCCCAAATATCGATTCTACAAAATCAAGATTACTAACCAGGCTGCCAGGAGCGAAGAAACGAACCTCCATTGATTTTTGACTGATTATTCCTTTTACTTCTGGACATACAATCGGGCGAAGTAAAAGAGACACCATCAATTCAGCTTTATCTTCTTGAGTCGCTGTAAATGGAAGTTGCTTTAATTCTGAGTCCGGAGAGAAGGCTGCTTGTAAAAATTTACCATAGGCTTTCTTTGGAAGCTCAATTTTATCTAAAGGTACTGGCAATCCGCCACCAACAATATGAAAAGAACCGCTAGTGGTTCTTCGATCGTGTTTGGGGTTGTGAAGTACACCTTGTTGTATTCTATACGAGCTTAATAACTCTGTGATATGTTCATCCTTATTTGGAGGAAGACTCAATTCTCTTGCTATTCCTGGTTGATCAAGAATGAAGGTAGAAGTTGGAATCTTTGCAACGTCTGTGTCAACATCTGCCAAATATTCATTTAAGAAATTTTGTATACGTTGATCTGCAGGACATAGGTGATCTGCTAATAATCTCGCTTGTGCACGATAATTTTTTATTAAGCTATCGGTAAGCTGAATAAACTTTGGGTCGGTTAATTGGGTTTTTTCCTCATTGGAATCTTCCGTAAAAATAGGCTGACCCATTGCTGCCAGCTGAAGGTTGATATAACGAATCAAATCTTTTTGATCAATTTTAACCTCCTTAGATTTAATCTTACTTGATTTTTTGCTTTGCATATGTCTCCAATTTATTTTGCTTAGGGAATGACGGAACCAAATTTACTTTATTTTTCTCATTCTAAAAATTCCTACAAACCTCATTATCGTTCAGCTTATCTAAGTTTAACCACTCTGTTTTTTATATGCTTAGTTTGTGGGAAGCGAAAACGATTTAAGTATGATATTTCGACTCTTATTTATAAAGATTACAAATTGCATATTTTTTAATCTTCTTCCAAAGAAGAGGCGGATTATTTTTTTGAATATAAGTGAGTCAGTAGCTATTTGTTGGTGGTGTTTTGTATATCGTTTGATTAAAATACGTGTAAATTCAATATTTATTTGCTTTTTAAGAAGAATGGGTACCTGTTTGGACTCCATAAATTTATGGAGTTTGATTTTGTACCTTGTGGGTTTTTAAGTAAGATGTGTAACCAATAATGAAAATGTAAATGAGAAAAGTTTATACCATAGGTGATTGTGTGTTGGATTTATTTTTTGAGGACGATACTCCATTTGAAGCAAAACCAGGAGGATCCTTCTTAAACTCATCAGTAACATTAGGCCGCTTGGGTATAAATGTTTCTTTGATTAGCGAGTTGGGAGTTGATCGGGTTGGAAATCAAATTAAAAAATTCTTGCTGCAAAATGAGGTTGACATCAAACACATATCTTATTTCTCTGATACCAACTCCAATTTAGCTTTGGCATTTCTTGACGAAAATAGAAATGCGGATTATAGCTTTTATAAAACACGTAAAGGACTTCCCAATACAATCGTGTTTCCTAAGGATGTTAAAAAGGATGATATTATTCTTTTTGGATCTTTTTTGGCTATTAAAAAGGAGTTTCGTGCTGCTTTACATGCATT
Source organism: Labilibaculum antarcticum (assembly GCF_002356295.1). Taxonomy (NCBI): domain Bacteria; kingdom Pseudomonadati; phylum Bacteroidota; class Bacteroidia; order Marinilabiliales; family Marinifilaceae; genus Labilibaculum; species Labilibaculum antarcticum. The sequence continues at coordinate 4,122,973 of NZ_AP018042.1, forward strand.
TTTGGTTGATTGCAAAGAGAGAGGAGCTTTGATTATTTATGATCCAAATTTCAGATCTCAGCATTTGCCAATGTTGCCGGAGGTTTTGCCGTATATTAAGGAGAATATGGCTTTGGCAAATGTGGTAAAAGCATCGAATGAAGATTTCGAATTAATTTGTGAAAAGAAAAATTCGGATCAGGCTTACCAATGGTTACAAGGATTTTCGGATGCAATGCTTATTTATACAGCTAATAAAGATGGACTGTTTTTTTATAATCATCAAAAATATTCCTTTAAAGTACCATCAATTAAACCTATTAGCACAGTAGGAGCAGGGGATACGGTAAATGCTGCAATTACTTTTGTTTTTGTTCGCAATGGAATTAAAACTTCAGATTTGGCTGAACTTTCAGAAGAGCATATTAATGACTTGGCCTCTATTGCAACAATCTTTTCTCAGGAAGTTTGTATGATTTATGATAATTTTTTACCCCTAAATACGGCTAAGAAGTACCGATTGTAAGAAAAAGCACCCCCTTTACAACAAAAAGGGGGTGTTTTTAACTACATACATATTTCAGAATAGAAACAATGGACATCGTTCCTACCTCTTAATTCTCATTTAAGGCAAAAGGTGACCCTAAGAAAGTGCTTATTTTCAGAGTTTTGGATGAACGTTAATTTTTTGTTGGTAAAAGTGTTTGTTTCATGGAGCAAGAGTTCTGATTCTCCAATTGTTATTGTCAAAATTGTACTCAATTCTGTCATTTAATCGGTTTTCTCGTCCTTGCCAGAATTCAAAAAGATCAGGAACAAGACGATATCCGCCCCAGAAAGCAGGTCTCTTAAAATCATCACCATTATCTTTTTTAAAGGTTTCAATCATTCGGCTTAAAATCTCCCTACTCTCAATTTCCTCACTCTGAGGGGATACTGAAGCTGCTGTGCGACTACCAACAGGTCTTTCAAAGAAATATTCGTCGGACGACTTAGAATCCAACTTTTCGATTTTTCCTTCAATGCGGATTTGTCTCTCCAGTTCAGGCCAGAAAAACACCAGCGCACCATAAGGATTTGCCTTAATATCACCACCTTTTCGACTTTTGTAATTGGTGAAGAAACAGAAGCCTTTCTCATTATAATCCTTCAATAGTAAAATTCTTGCAGAAGGTTTGTTGTCTGCTGAAACCGTAGCCAGAGTCATGGCATTGGCGTCTGGTAATTCCATTTTTACTGCTTGTTCAAACCATATCTGGAACTGTGTAAATGGATTTGAATTAATATCCGATTTATTCAATTCAGCCATACCATATTCATGCCTAAGCTTTTTAAAATCCTTTTTCATTAGCTTAGGTATTTGGATTCGTTAGTATGTTTGGCTGAATGCTTAGGCCGGTGTAATTGATATAGTACTGGCCTCCTTTTACAGGATATGGCATTTCTTTATCATCTTGGGTATCCGCATTTGCTACGCCAACATGGGCAAATAAAATTTTAGCCTTGTGCTTGTCTGCATGTTGGATGATTTCCTCAGCAGCAGATGGTGAGAGTGAACCTACATCAGGATAGGTACTTGTTTTAACCACGATAAAATGCAAAGCATCGTCTTTCTTAGCCAGAATTTGAGGATTCTTTTCAAATTCAATATTCACCGACAAGACTTCAAACTCATCTTTTATGTGTTTGTATACCCACTTGATTCCTAATTCATGTAGTTCCGAACCGCTCAGTCTATTTCCTATCATTCTATGGTTTTGTTCTAATTCAGATACGAATATCTTCTTTAATTAAAACAATTCCAAATAGAATGCTTTTGTTTGTTCTCTTTTTATGGATAAAGATAGGCGTGACAATCTACACAGGAGTAGTCTTTCCAGTCTGTACCAATATCCACAGGATGGATAAATTCCATTTTTTGAGTGGTAAAGGCCATTTGCAAAGAATCAGGTTTCCCTTGAGCAGTAATTGAGTGACACAGATTGCAATCTTTGGAGATAACCCGGCCATCCTTTGTACTGTGATTGTTGTCGTGACAGCGGAAGCAACCTTGTGTTTCCATATGACTCTTATGGTCGGGGTATGCATCCCAACGAACCTTCATCTCAGGAAATGTATTTTCATGATAAGCAATTTTAATGCCTTCTATTGCTTTTAAGATATCGGCTTCGTGCTCTACTCCTTTATCAGGATAATTTTCTTTATAGAAATTAAGAACGCTTTGTTTGATCAGTAAATCGGCACTGTCTTTAGTGGAATAGGTTGGTGATAATGCTTCCATGGCAGCCAATTTTATGTATGGAATTTTCGGATCAACTTCTTTCGAAGCCATCGCTATATCTATAAAATCGGGAGGCGATAAATAGCCGTGAGATGGGCGATTGTGGCAATCCATACAATCCATTTCATGCAATTTTCCATCCGCAAAAAACGTACTGTCAGGTTCCATCATTGTATCTTCGTAAATGTGCTCTTCTCCTGTAGCCGAGTTAGTATATTTAACCCACTGAATGTATTCCGATTTATTATCTGCCGACATGAACTCGATTTTAACATCTGGGTTAATATGCCAATGAATTCCTTCACTTAGTTTTTGAGTGTGATGATCGGGACCAGTTTTCATTGTTAACTGAATGTTCCACTCTGTATTGTGTTCATCACCCAAAAAGTGTATCTCATTTTTAATACGGTTTGGGTAAAATTTTTCGGGCCAATGACAATGTTCGCATGTTTCTCTGGCTGGACGTAAATTAGCAAGAGGAGTAGGGATCGGACGAGGGAAATTACCTACTGTAACTGCATAAACCTGATACAAGCCACTTAATTTAGAACGCATATACCAATCGGCTCCTTCGCCAACATGACATTCAACGCAGGCTACCTTCGCATGAGCCGATTTTTGATAGGTAACATATTCCGGTTCCATAACCTCATGACATAAAGTACCACAAAAAGGCACCGACTCACTGTATACGAAAGCTTCGTAACTGCCAATTGATGAAAGAAATAGAAATATGAAACTTATTGCAACGAACAAGGTGAAAGCATTTCGGTGTTTTTGATCATTCAAATCTACTTTTGGCCAACGCATTCCCTCAGAAATAAATATTTGTTTCTTTTTTCTGCGAATTTGAATTAACATCCCAATAGGAATAAGAAGCATTCCTATTACCATAAATATGGGTAGTACAATATAGATAATCAGACCCATATAGGAACTTCCCTGATTGAAAAGGACAGAAATAACAAAGAAGAAGACGATCAGAAAAAAGGCAATTACCGCTATACTTGCTCCTAAAATGGAGATCCAATTGTACGAAGACTTGGGTAGTTTCATTTCGAGTTGTTTTAGTTAATCAGCAATAATTTATACAAAACTCTGATAATAATCTACTTATATGATTAATTTAAAAGCTTTCTTATTTGTGCAATTAACTTGTATTTACAGAACTATTTATTTTTATTAAATAGCTGTAAAGTCTGCTTATGTTGGACTTTATAAGTTTTGTGAAGAATGAAAAAGTCTGTAAGGAATAATTACATCGACAATTATCGATATAAATACGACGAGTTCCTTTTGTACATATGGTATTCAAGTCTGATATTTTAAGAATAATTTAAGTGAAAAATTTATCACATTGGACAATAAATCTTGATCTTAATTGGTATAAGTATTACATTGTAGTAGAATCATGGCTTTTTAGATCGACTTGACAAGTAATACCGATTGGCTATATTAGCGAGCTCCTTTTCGTCATGCTCAACATAGCTCCCTATTTTATTTCATCGGCATTAGACTGGTTTTTTCGCTCGCAATGGTTCGCGAATTATTCAAAATGGTATAACAGCTAACTCAATTCTATATGCTAAACATCGCATTATTTGGACCTCCTGGTGCTGGTAAAGGAACTCAATCTGAGTTTTTGATCAATAAGTACAATCTTTTTTATATCTCAACAGGTGATTTGTTGCGAAATGAAATAGCAAATAAAAGCAAATTAGGTCTCGAAGCACAAAGCATTATCGCTTCAGGAGGTTTGGTTTCTGATGAAATCATTGTTCAGATCATTGAGAAAACAATAACAGAAAATCCCGATTCCAATGGATTTTTGTTTGATGGCTTTCCCAGGACTTATATTCAAGCTTATATTTTGGAAGGCTTAATGATAAAGTTGAATACTTCGCTGAATTGCTTGATTAGTTTGGAGGTTGATGAGGAGGTTTCAGTTTCACGATTACTGAATAGAGGCAAAACTTCGGGCAGGGCAGATGATAATGAGGTGGTAATTCGAAACAGACTAAAAGAGTACAATGATAAAACACTTCCTGTTTTGCAGTTTTATAAAGACAAAGGAGTTTATTTTGGATTAAAAGGTGATGAATCAATCGAGGAGGTAAATAAGAATATTCAGAAGATTATTAAGGAAGAATTGAGTAAGAGTTTGTTCAATTTGGTTTTGTTTGGCTATCCTGGTTCGGGAAGGGGCTCTCAAGGGATTGCTTTGGCAAAAAAATACGATTTGGAATACCTTGCTACCGGTCAAATGCTTGATCAGGAAATTCAGAAAAGTTCTGAAATTGGGAAACGAATTGTTGAGTTGTATGAAAATGGAGAATTGGTGCCCGACGAAATTGTGGTGCAATTGATTGAAAAGAAAATCGCAAATTCGAATGGCGTAAAAGGATTCATTTTCAAGGGATTTCCACGCACATTAGTTCAGTCTTATATTTTAGATGGTTTACTGAAAAAACATGGTTCGGCCATTTCTCAAATTATCGAAATTGAAGTGCCAACACTGGAATTAATTAGTCGATTGGATAAAAGAAGTAAAACCGATAGGTGCATGCCATACGATAACAACACCTCAAAAATTGTGAAACGCTTACAAGAGCATGAAATAAAAACGGTACCGGTAATTGAAAAGTACAATCAATTGCATGGAGTGAAAAAAATAGATGGAGTCGGGGAATTTGATACTGTTTTAGAGCGAATATCAATTGAGCTTGAATCAGCTTTAAAGCATTTAAGATAATGGTTTGGTGAGAATGTAATTTCATTTAAAATAAACATCATGGAAAATAGATCTAGTGGATGTGATGAGAAGAGTACCAAAGTAGTTTTTGCGTGTTCTGGTGCTGCCGATGTGGGTGAGCTAACTGATTTAGTTGCCCGGAAACTTCAAAAAAAAGGAAATGCCCAAATGAAATGTTTAGCTTTTGTGGGAGCTGGGATTACTGATATGATAGATTCTGTTCGGGGAGCAAAAATTCTTGTTATTGATGGTTGCCCAAAGGATTGCGGCAAATTGGTTATGTGTAAAAATGAAATCTCAGATTTTACGCATTTACGTTTAACCGAATTAGGATATGCCAAGGGAAAAACTCCCGCCGACACACACAATGTTGATGCAGTTTACGAAGTGGCATGTACTCTTCTGTAAATACGAATTTTACTTAGGAACACCATTTTAGGGAAGGTCAGTCACGTCGCTCCCCTGAGTTTTGTTGCCGCAAGTCTAGGTCTTGTCGTCGCAAGTCTGAAGTTTGTTGTCGCAAGTTTGAGATTTTCCGTCGCAAGTCTGAAGTATTCCGCCACAAGTCTGAGGCTTTCCGTCGTCGGAAAAGCTTGTAAATGCTCAGGAAATAGATAAATGTGTTATACCCGATAATAAAGGAGCACAAGCCGAATAGGATGTGCTCCCTTATTGAATAATTTCTAGAAATGACTGCTATTCACTTCTTAAGGATTCAACCGGATTTTGATTGGCTGCCTTCCAGGTTTGTCCGCCAACAACCAGCAGTGCAAAAATTGCGGTTATCAATCCTGCAAATACAAACGGGAGCGGGCCTATAGTGATGTGATAGGCAAATTGTTCCAGCCAGTGTTGCATCATATAATATGAAATGGGGATTGATATGACAAAGGCTATTGCAATCCATTTTAAGAAATTAGAAAACAGCAATAATGAAATCTGGCTGATACCGGCACCTGTTACTTTCCGGATTCCTATTTCCTTGGTGCGTTTTTGAACCATAAATAGAGTAAGGGAATACAATCCTAATAGCGCAAGAATGATAGAAAGTGCCGATGAGTAGCCTGTTAGTATTTGCGATCTTTCTTCAGTTTGATATCGATCGCGGCAGACATCATCAATAAACATATGGTAATTAACTCTTTCCGGATCAACTTTTTTGAATGTCTCTTTTATTTTGCTCAGCAAATCAGTCATGTTATTGGTCTTAACTTTGAGTAATACAAATTGAATATTTCCATAGTGACTGAAGCAACTAAACATCAATGGAGCTATTTTTTCCTGCAATGATGCGTAATGAAAATCCTTAACAATGCCTTGGATTTCATACTTGGCTTCATGAAACCATACGATTCTCCCCAAAGGGTCATCAACTTCCAAATATTTAACGGCAGCTTCGTTTAGTATAATTCCTTTGCAGTTTTCAACCTGAGTCTCATTAAATTCATTTCCTTCAGCAACTTGGATTCCCAGAGTTTTGAAATAGTCCGGCCTTACACGATATTCATTAAAATTTTTCGTGTTTTTAATGTCAGCTCCATAAAGCCGCAATAGTTGACCGCTTCCGCTATAGCCGGGAAGATGATGACTGGCACTAACAAAAGAGATTTGAGGTATTTTTAAAAGTTCTTGTTTGATTGAGGAGTAAGCTTGTGTTTGTGTTTGGCTCAGATTGTTTATCGCAATTACTTGTTCCGTATCGAAACCCAAATCAGCATTTTTCATATAGTCAATCTGTTGCTGAGAAATGATAACTGCCGAGATTAAAACAATGGATGCTGAGAATTGAAAAATAACCAGAATTCGAGAAAGTAAATTGGTGCCGTGATTACTTGGAAGCTTTCCTTTAATGATGGAAGCTGGAGTATATCGGGTAATTGTGATGGCTGGATACAAGCCTGAGATAAGCCCAACAAGTAAAGCCATCACGGGAAGCCCTATAAATAGAAGGGGATTTGATAAATAATTAATAGGTAATTCTCTGTTCATTAAATGACCAAAAAAAGGCATTAGGATTTCGGCGATTATTACAGCAAATAGAAGCGCAATGGCAGACATTAGTGTGGTTCGGCCTAAAAAATCTTTAATTAAATCGATGCGCTCTGCACCAATCGCTTTTTTGATACCAATTTGGTTTAATTTCCCATCGTATTGAACGGTAATAATATTGATGAAATTAATTATGGCAATAATCAATATTAAAAAAGCCAGAAAAATATGTATGTAAATGGTATTGATATTTCCACCGGGTTTTAAGATTTGCTGATAGTTTGATCTTAAATGGATATCACATAAATTTTGTAAGTAAGATCCTGCTTTCCCACCATATTCACCAAATCTATCATCAAGCATTTTGGTGTATTTAGCTTCAATTTTCTTAATTGCTGTATTACGATCAACTCCTTGCTTTACTAAAATATAGGTTAAGTATTCCAAACTTTGGAGCCCTGCCTTTCTAGGGAAACCAGAAAATGGTAATAGCATGTCAAAATCGTAACTAGAGGTGAGGGGAAGATCTTCGACAACCGCACTAACAGTGCATAAATTACCACCAAACATTTCGAATTCTTTACCTTCTGCATTGGTGGTTCCAAACAGTTTTAATGCTGTTGTTGCATTAATAACAAACCCATTAGGTTTTGAAAATAAATTGGTTGATTGCCCTGAAATTGGTTTTAGGGTAAATATCTTGTAAAAATTTGTATCTACGTATTGGCAGCGAATTCCGTTGAAATGTTTATCGTTTACTGTCGCATTTTGTGTATACCCTCTATACAATTGAGTAATTTCTTCTATTTCGGGTATTTGAGAAGCGAAGTTTTCATTGGTTAAACGCAGGCCGGTTTCGTATGGGGATAACTCTTTTCCAGTATCATTAAGTAGGGTAATTAGCTTGTAAATCCGTTCCTGTTTCGTGTTGAATTTATCGTAGCTCAATTCGTGCTGAACGTAAATAGAAATAAGGATTACCGCAGCCATTCCAACAGCAAGACCAAAAATATTGATAATGGAATTGAGTTTGTCTTTTGCCAGACTTCGAAAAGAGAGTTTAAGTTTGTACCAAAGCATTGAGTCGATTTTATTAGGGGATTAAAAGTAATAAGATTGTTAGATATTTTATAATACTGCAGTTGCTCTGATTTGTGAATGAATATCTTTTTGGTTTTCCGAAACTATTTTGCCATCAAACAAATTAATGGTACGGTGAGCATATTCGGCATCTGCCTGAGAATGGGTAACCATCACAATGGTAGTCCCTTCTTTGTTTAATTCTTCGAGTAATTGCATTACCTCTTTACCGTTTGTTGAATCTAAATTACCGGTTGGTTCATCAGCCAAAATTAGTTTCGGATTCGAAACCACAGCTCGTGCTATGGCAACTCTTTGCTGTTGTCCGCCCGAAAGTTGTTGTGGATAGTGTTTCGCGCGGTGCGAAATATTCATACGTTCCAATACTTCCAATACCTTTTCTTTCCTCTGTACCGATGGAATTCCCATGTATAGTAAAGGCAATTCTACATTTTCAAATACAGTAAGTTCATCAATCAGATTAAAACTCTGGAAAATAAAGCCGATGTTTCCTTTTCGGTATTTTGTTCGTTGTTTTTCCGTTTTTTGAGATACATCTACATCATTAAAAATGTAATTTCCTTCGGTCAGATTGTCTAATAAGCCAATGATATTTAAGAGAGTTGATTTGCCACATCCGGATGGTCCCATAATCGCAACAAATTCTCCTGTTTTAATGTGGATATTCACCTTGCTTAGAGCTGAGGTTTCAATCTCCTCAGTTCTAAATATTTTCGCCAGAGCTTCTGTTTTTATCATTTTGTTTAATTTGTGTGTTTCGATTTGAATGAGCCAAGTATTGTGCCATTGTCAAATGATACAGAAATACAGGCATTTGTGTTCGTGATGAGAAAAATAGTGTTGGAAAATCCAACACGTGATGTCGATATTTACAACAATATGATTATTTTAACCAATGAATTTAAATTGATAAAAGAATGGCAGGAAAAGGAAAGCTTTTAATTATAGATGACAACGTGGAGCTATTATTTGCTTTGCAATTATTTCTTAAGCCTCATTTTGCAAAAATAGATACCATTAAGAATCCCAATCAATTGCTTTCACAGCTTGAAGTGGACGAGTATGATGTTTATTTGTTGGACATGAATTTTAAGGCAGGAATAAATTCTGGAAATGAAGGTCTATATTGGTTAAATCGAATTTTAGATTTTGATTCGAATGCCTGCGTTGTTCTTATAACAGCTTATGGTGATGTAGAATTGGCTGTTAAAGCGATGAAAGAGGGTGCCGTCGATTTTATTCAAAAATCATGGGATGAAAATAAGATTTTATCAACATTACTTTCTGCTTATAAATTGCGGAATTCGAAACTCGAAATAAAAGGATTAAAGGAAAAACAGAAACAAATCAATCATCAGATTAATAAAAATACTCAATTTGTTAGGGGGAATTCCAAAGGCATGCTGGACGTTTTTCGAACTGTCGAAAAAGTTGCTGCAACTGAGGCTAATGTTTTAATTACAGGTGAGAATGGAACAGGAAAAGAGGTAATTGCCAGGGAACTTCATCTGTTATCGCACCGCAAAGATCAGGTGTTTGTAAGTGTTGACTTGGGTTCTTTGAGCGAGAACTTATTCGAAAGTGAATTGTTCGGCTCTAAAAAAGGTGCTTTTACCGACGCAAAAGAGGATCGAATGGGGAGATTTGAATTGGCATCAGGAGGGACGCTGTTTTTGGATGAAATCGGAAATGTTCCCATACATCTGCAAACAAAGTTATTGACAGCCATTCAAAACAAACAGATTGTTCCCGTGGGAGGAAATTCTCCTGTTGAAGTAGACGTTCGCATACTCGCGGCCACAAATTGTAATTTGCTTGAGATGGCTGCAGATGGTCTGTTTCGGGAAGATTTGTTGTATCGTTTGAATACAATTACGATTGAATTACCAACACTGCGAGAACGAATTGATGATATTCCTGAATTGGCTGATTTTTTCCTGCAGAAATATGCCGATCAGTATAATAAAGGAGAATGTACTCTTGAGAAATCAGCAATAAAGAAACTTTCGCAATATTCATGGCCAGGAAATATTCGCGAATTTCAACACATTATCGAAAAATCAGTTATCTTATCGGACACTAAAAAATTATCTGCTTCGGATGTTTTAATTGGAGAGGGATTTCAATTATCTAAAAAAATATTGGATAGTTTTAATTTGACAGATAATGAGAAGTTATTAATTGAGAAAGCAATAAAGCATACTGGTGGGAATATGAGTCTTGCGGCGAAGGAATTAGGGATAAACCGGTCTACATTATACGATAAAATTAAAAAGTATGATTTATAAAAGATTTTATGTTTGGATGGTTGTTCAAATTATTTTGATATCCCTTACGCCGGTTTTGTTTTGGTTCACACTCTCAAAAGAGTACATGGTGGTAACGACCTTTAGTCTTTTTGCTTTATGGATTTTACAAATTGGATATCTTATTTTTTATATCAATAAAACAAATCGCGATTTGTCCAGATTCTTTTCTGCCTTTCAGTATCAAGATTCTACATTGGTATTTAATGAGCAAAAACAAGACAAAGCATTCCAAAATCTGCATCACAGTTTCAATCGTATTATCAATGCATTTGGAAAGGTGAAGATTGAAAAAGAGAAGGATTTTATTTTCTTTCAAAACACGGTAGAGCTGGTGGGAGTTGGATTGTTGGCGTTTGATCACAACGGAAATGTGCGATTGTGCAATAAGGCTTTTAAGGATCTGTTTTTGGTTAAAGAATTTCAGAACATTTCAGAATTGGATTGTATTGAAGAAGAGTTTCCTGATTTTTTACTTAGAGTAAAGACGGGAACACAAAACCTGAGGAGATATTTGGTGAAAAGTCGAATTTTGAAATTGGCAGTTAAGGCAGTCGATTTTCGATTGGAAGAGGATTGCATAAAATTGATTGCTTTTCAGGATATAAAAAATGCAATTGACAAGGGGGAAATGGATGCGATGCATAAATTAATTCGGGTGTTCACACATGAAATTATGAATTCGGTGAGTCCTATCTCTATGTTATCGGGAAGTTTAATTGATTTGTATGAGAAAAATGGTGATCAACCATGTAAGGAAATATTGAGCGATGGCGCTATTTCAAATACTTTAATGGGATTGAAAACCATTCGCAAAAGGAGCAAAGGCTTAATGACTTTTGTTGATGGGTACAAAAATTTAACACAGCTACCTAAACCTCATTTTGAATTGCTCTCAGTTAAGAAATTGTTTTCGCATATCGATACTCTATTTAAGGAAGAGTTTAAATCAGAAAATATTGAGTTTACAACCCATTTGTATGATTCTGAGCAGGAGCTAATTGCAGATGAGAAACTAATTTCACAAGTATTGATCAATTTGATTCGCAATTCGATAGAGGCACTAGAGAATACGGAATCTAAATCAATTTCTATTTCGACAGGACAAGGAAACCCCGTTAATTTTATTATTGTTCGGGATAATGGCAAGGGAATTCCTGATGATGTTATTGATACTGTTTTTACACCCTTTTTTACGACAAAGGAGAAAGGGTCGGGAATAGGATTAAATCTCTCCAGACAAATTATGAGCTTGCATGGTGGTACAGTATCTGTTCGGTCAAAACCAGATCGATTAACAGAGTTTTCTCTTCAGTTTTAGTCCTGTAAATCGAATAGTAAGAGTGTTTTAAAATTGGAAATGCCTGAAAATTTATTGCGGAAAAAAAGCGGGATTTATATTGCTATACTTTAGTTCATCCAGATTTATTCGGCTAATCTTTTCATCCAAAGTTTGAAGTAGATCATTTAATTTGCTGCAAGGATATTCAGGACACTCTGCACAGGTAGTGTATGATTTCTTTCGGGCACAATCCCTAACCTGGCATTCTGCGCAATGTCGAAATTTTTTGCCCCATGGCTCATGACATCCCTTGCAGGTTATTTCGCAAGCTTCATACTTATTTTCTTTATCTGACCAAAGTTCTGCAATCTTTATTCGTACAATGGCCTGATTTTTTTTTGTTGCCACATAAGCAGGACAAGTTGAACAGTTAACTCCGCAGTAGGCTATTTTATCTTTCTCCTGAATTTTTCCCATTTTAGCACTGAGGTTTTTTACTTCATGATTCTCTTCACTCGATCTTCAATTACAGAATTATATCTTTAAATATAAGGAAGATATTGAAGTTTTCAAGATGTTTTAAAGCTTATTGATTATAAATTAAACGGGAGTGTTTTGCTCTTTGGGTCGAGAAAAAGAAATGCGGTTTTATGCATGTAGTTTCAACTTTTTGGTTGAAAAACAGGCATCAAAAAATCCCCAAAGATTTCTCATTGGGGATGTACTATTTTTAAAGATAATCTTATTTCTTTTGCTCTTTAACTTTGCATGTGTTAATGCCAAAAAGTCCGTAAGGAGGGCAGCTCCCAACAAGGCTTGTAATAAGGAACATGCCTGCAATTATTAAAGCTACAATTCCAATAGTTCCTGTAATGATATTCATAAAATAAAGGATTGCTAGAATAAGAGCTACAATTACTCTTAAAATACGATCAATCTTACCCATGTTTTTTTTCATAGTCTGTTACGTTTAGTTGACAATATCAATTTCGTTTATTGGTTCAATAAATATAGCTTGTTTTTCTGCAAAAGTTGTAAAGCGTGCTAAATTGGTTCCATCAACTTCCTGAAAGCTTTTGGTGAAAAATAGAAACAAGGATTTAGCAAATGGATTGGTTCCTTCAATAGAATAGTGTGCAATTATTTTAGTGCCATTTTCTGATTCTGAGAATGTAAAATGGTTGTATTTGTGCATCCATCCAGCTACGAATTCCGTTTCAACCATTTCGTTTTCTTTATAATCCGTCAGTGTTTCTATTAATTCGACAATTTTCCCATCATTGTCTACCATCATTTTGTATCTACTTCCAATTCTGTTCTCCGTTTCGGTGATTGGTTCAAAACTTTGAACTTCAGTAAGCCATTCCGAAAGTCGGTTGTGATCATTGAATAATTGAAAAACCTCTGCTAAGGGACGATTAATTGTGGTTTCAAGTTGATATTCTTGTTTGTTTAGGAAAAGACCAAGTGTAATGAAGGTTAGAATTGCAACAAGCAATATAATACCCGATTTTTTTAAGGTTCTCATGAATTTATTTTTCGATGAATGATTTAAAATCAGCCAATCCCTTTTCGAAATCTGGCCCAATGGCTTTATCAATATTCATAAATACCATCATTAAGGTTGTTGGAAATGTATTGTTTCCCTTGAATCCCCAGGTAACTTCGGTTCCTTCTGCAACTCGTTTGATTGCAAAAAAACCGGTACTGGTCGATTCAAATGGTTTTAAAAAACGAAGTTCTGTTTCAATATAAGAGGTGGGTTCTATTTTGGTAATTTCTTGTTCTCCTTCTCCAACCTCCTTATTTCCTATCCAGTGTGAAGTCGAACCAAGCTCACCATCAGTTCCATTGTATTCAACAATCATATCTGGGTCTTTAGAACCCCATGGAGACCAAACCTGTTGGTCTTTTAGAGAGCAAAGACTTTTGAAGACTGTGTCGATATTGGCTGAAACTACAATTTTTCTTTCAACATGGTAAGTTTTAGGGGCAATAAAATGAATAATAGCCACCAAGAGGCCAAGTCCAAGTAGAATGTAAAGCAAAATTTTCATGGTGTAAGGTTTTGGTTAGTAGTTACCTGGTTAGTGTGGTAATGCAATTTTATTAAGCTTTAAACATGATTTACTAAAGATAGGGAATTTTCATTTTTAATTTGGAATGATTCAAAAAAAAAGAGTCCTGTTCAAGAGGACTCTTTTGTAATTCGTATTGCTGTTATAGAAAGATAATGCCGGCTTTTTTACAGGCATCCCTTAATTCATCAGGCCAAATACTTGACTGCACTTCCCCAATATGAGCTTTTTGTAACAGGAACATACACAATCTTGATTGACCAATTCCACCGCCAATAGAATAAGGGAGTTTTCCTGCAAGAAGCTTTTTGTGGAACATAAGATCTTTTCTTTTTTCTTCGCCACAAATTTTTAATTGCAATTTTAATGCTTCTTCATCAACTCGAATTCCCATGGAAGAAATTTCAAATGATTGCTCAAGTATAGGATTCCAAAGTAAAATGTCACCATTCAAACCATGATATCCATTTGAGCTCGGTGTTGTCCAGTCATCATAGTCGGGAGCTCTGCCGTCATGAGGTTCTCCGTTTGCAAGCTCACCACCAATCCCGATAATAAATACAGCACCAAATTCTTTGCTTATTTTAGTTTCACGTTCTTTGGGTGTCAAATCAGGATATTGCGCCAATAATTCCTCAGAATGAATGAATGTTATTTCTTCCGGAAGAATTGGCTGAAGAGGTGCATGATACTCGCTTAAAACATATTCTGTTCTTTTAAGCGAAGCATATATTTGCTTTACTGTTTGCTTCAGGAAATCTAACTTGCGGTCGGCTTTTGTTATTGATTTTTCCCAATCCCATTGATCTACATAAATGGAATGAATATTAGTGAACTCTTCATCAGGACGAAGGGCATTCATGTCTGTGTATATCCCTTTGCCGGTAGGAATATCTAGTTCTCCCAACATAAAGCGTTTCCACTTTGCAAGAGAATGAACCACTTCCGCTGTCTGATCATCTAAGCCTTTAATTGGAAATGACACAGGGCGTTCAATACCATTCAAATCATCATTAAGTCCTGTTCCTTTCATTACAACCATAGGTGCTGTAACTCTTCGTAATTTTAATTCAGCAGCCAAATGCAATTGAAATTGATCTTTAATAAATTTAATGGCTTTTTCTGTTGCATCAAGATCCAATGTGCTTTGGTAATCTTTTGGGATAAATAAGTTTTTCATTTGTGGTAAATTTTGATAATGAGGAGTTTTCCTCAAGTTAGATTGATTCAAAAAAAAACCTTTCTCGTTGATAAGAAGGGCTGATATATGTATAACAATATCCTTTCTCACCCAAGAGGAGAAATATTATTGATGTTATTATTTTGAAATTGCTTGTTCATGTACAGGTAAAAAAAAAGCCTTCCCGAATTGGGAAGGCTTGGTAATTGAATATTTTTATTTATTCTATAAGCTTCCCGATTTCAATGAATAATTATTCATCAAATTATTGAAAAGATTATTGAAATTAAATTTTTGGTTCATTTTGGATGAGTTTTACTTTGGCTAAAGTAGAAATTTTAATTGAATCAGCAAAAAATTCTTGTTTTTCTTACGGTTAAATGAATTTTGGCAGGATAAGGTTTTGTTTTACACCTTTTTAATTAGTCTGATGTGCAAATGAAAATATCTTTTAAATTTTTCATGGAATTATTTTGAGATCAATTCAAAATAAGTAAATTTACTTCATAATAATTTAAATTTCTTAAGTAATGCCTACAGGTACAGTAAAATTTTTTAACGAATCCAAGGGATTCGGATTCATTAAGAACAGCGAAACAGGAGAAGATCTCTTTGTTCATGTAACAGGATTAATTGACAAAATTAATGAGGATGACGAAGTAACTTTTGACCTTGTTGAAGGAAAAAAAGGAATGAACGCGGTTAATGTAAAAATTAACTAAGTCGGAATAAAATATTTTTCCTTAGTAAAGCTCAATGTAATGTTGAGCTTTTTTTGTGCACTACATTTCACCTTTACGGGTAATAAAGAATATTAATCAAGGAAACTTTTCCTTTGACTTTTTCTAATTGCAGATTATATTAATTTTGTAGGATGATCAATGAAATAGAAACACTGGTTGGGCTAAATAAGATGTGCTCGGATACATTAATGGAGCACTTGGGTATTGTTTACACTGAAGTAGGAGAAAACTACTTAGTTGCAGAAATGCAGGTAACACCTAATCATTGGCAACCGATGAAAATTTTACACGGTGGTGCAATACTTGCATTGGCCGAATCTGTTGGGAGTGCTTTATCAGTAATTAAGACCGATGTGGAAAAATTCGATGTGAAAGGAATGGAGATTAATGCCAATCACATTAGAAGCACACGAACCGGGATTATAACAGCAAAGGCACATTTCATTCATAAAGGAAGCTTGACTCACGTTGTTGAAGTGAATATCCTAAATGAAGATGAAAAGTTGATTTCGGTGTGCCGAATAACCAATGTGATATTAAAAAAATAAAATGGTGGAAAATAGAAATGAATTGTCTTCTTTCTTGTGCTGCTGTTTGCAGAATAATTTCCCCTTTTTCGCTTATCAGTTGCCTAAATCAGGGATGATTCAGATAGGAGTTCAAACCGATCTGGATTTGAAGGATTATCATTCTTTGTCAGAATTGGATGAGCAGAATGGCTTTGTGTTTTCTCCATTCGATATAGAAAGTTGCCATAAATCATGGTTCATACGCAGTGATATTAATTTGGCTGCGACTGAAATTGATTCTGGTTCGATTCAATTACTGCGATCAGCTGATATTAAGATGGATGAGGCATATCCTTTAGGTCGGATTTTTGAAAGTCCGCATGAATTGTATTTTGATCAGGTCACCAAAATGATCAATGATTTAAAACAATTCAAGTTGGAAAAGGCAATTTTATCTAGAATTCAAATGTTAGATGGGATGGGGATGAATTGCGCCGTTGATTCATTCTTGAAATTATCAGAATCTTACGATTCTGCATTTGTGTTTTTGGTTTCGATACCCAAAGTTGGAACATGGATTGGTGCAAGTCCGGAAACTTTATTGTCATCAAAAAATAATGCAATTGAAACTGTTGCTTTAGCAGGAACTCAAAAACTTGCAGGTAGAATAGTCGATCAAATTAAATGGGAACAAAAAGAGGTGTACGAACAGGCTTTGGTAAGTTCGTATGTTGAAAAGGTGCTGGAAAATCACAATGTAAGCGACTATCATCGAACTGGCCCGGTAACAGCTCAGGCTGGGAATGTTGTTCACCTAAAAACAACTTATATGCTCCCAAATGGCATGAATTTTCATCAATTGTCAAACTTAGTTCAAGATCTTCACCCAACTCCTGCAGTTTGTGGATTACCCAAAAGCAAGGCTATGGATTTAATCAGGGAGATTGAACGGCACGACAGGGAGTATTATGCCGGTTATTTGGGGCCAATTGAATCGAACGGATCGATTTCCCTTTTCGTAAATCTCCGCAGTATGAAAGTGCTTGAAAATCAGATGGCTCTTTTTGTTGGAGGTGGAATAACGGCTGATTCAATTCCTGAAAAAGAATGGGAGGAAACCTGTTTAAAAGCTCAAACCTTACTGAATGTGATTCGTTCGTAAGGCAAGCCCAATAAATTATTATAAATTTGAGCAAACATACATTCAAAATGCAATCTTTTGCATTTTGAATGCTCGTATCGATTAAAGAAAAATAGATTATATGCAACGGACTTATTCGGATATTAAAGGGATTAAAGAATTAATTGATATCTGTTGGGCCAAAGGGATGGAATACGTAATTGTTTCGCCTGGTTCTCGTAACGCACCTTTAAGTATTTCTTTTGCTAAAGATGATCGAATTAAGAGTTTGGTGATTGTTGATGAAAGAAGCGCAGGTTTTTTTGCACTTGGCATTGCTCAGCAAACAAGAAAACCGGTTGGCTTGGTTTGTACATCGGGTACCGCATTGTTGAACTACGGACCTGCGGTTGCCGAAGCTTTTTATCAGAGATTGCCTTTGGTGGTTATTTCAGCTGACCGCCCGGTAGAGTGGATTGGGCAGGATGATTCGCAGGCATTGCCACAGGTCAATGTTTTCGGACAATTTGTTAAGGCGAGCTATCAGTTGCCATTGGATGCAAATAATCAGGATGACTGCTGGTATCTGAACCGAATGGTGAATGAAGCATTATCGAAAGCTCAAAGTGGAAGATTAGGACCTGTTCATATCAATTTTCCTTTGCGGGAACCGCTATATGGCGTGAAAAGCTATCCGAATTCGATTGAGCGGGTGATTGGAAAAATCAATTCGGTTGATCAGTTAAGTTCCAATACAATTGATTCTATTGCTGATATTATCAATTCCAATCAGAAAATTGTAATTGTAGTTGGTTTGCTGCATCAGCAAATCGAATTGAATGAATTGCTTGCCGAATTGGCTCAAAACAAGAATGTTGTAGTTCTTACCGAATCGGTGTCGAACCTCCACAATAAACAATTTTTGCCTTGTATCGATCGGGTGATTTGCTCGATAAAAGAGGAGGAATTAGATGATTTTAAGCCAGACTTGCTGATTAATTTTGGCGGGCCATTGGTTTCGAAAATGATTAAAACATTTTTAAGAGATAACAAGCCAACAGAGCATTGGTTTATTGGAAAAGAGGATCATTTTATCGATACATTTAAAAACCTTACTTCTCATATTGATGTATCGCCATTGGCTTTTTTCAAGCAACTATTGCCATTGATAAAACCATCTGATAGTTCCTTTTTAGAACATTGGAAAGGCAGAGATGCTGAGGTTTCTGAAATTCATGCCGAATATCTTAAAGGGATAGAGTGGAGTGATTTAAAAGCTTTTGAGCAAATCCTAAATGGGATTCCTGAAGATGGAAATCTTCAGTTGGCCAATAGTTCAGTTGTGCGTTACGCACAATTATTCAAAATATCAGGTACACATACTTATAATTCGAATCGTGGAACCAGTGGTATCGATGGCTGCACATCAACCGCAGCAGGTGCCGCTTTGGTGAACGAAAAAACAACAACTTTAATTACGGGTGATATCAGTTTTTTCTACGATTCGAATGCATTGTGGAATAAATATTTGCAGTCTAATTTTAAAATTATTCTGATTAATAATGGAGGAGGAGGAATCTTTCGTTTTATATCCGGTCCTTCGGGAGTTGAGGAATTGGAAGAATATTTTGAGACTGTGCAGGATTATAAAGCCGATAAATTGGCTGAAACATTTGGTTTGGATTATTTTCATGCCGAAAATGAAGAGGAAGTGAACAATGTGCTTCCTGATTTCTATGCCTCAAACAAACGTGCGGCAATATTGGAAATTAAAACGCCCAGAACGGTGAACGATCAAGTATTAATAAATTATTTTAAAACCATAAAATCAAAGGTATGACAACCAGAGCCTGGACTACCATTAAAGAATACGAAGACATTAAATTCGATTTTTTCGAAGGGATTGCAAAGATAACAATCAACCGACCAGAGGTCTATAATGCATTTCGTCCGCAAACCAATTTTGATATGTTGGATGCGATGGAAATATGTCGCGAACGCAGCGATATTGGTGTAATTGTGTTTACCGGAACGGGAGATAAAGCGTTTTGTTCAGGTGGCGACCAAAATGTAAAAGGGGTAGGTGGTTATATTGATGAGCACGGTGTACCTCGTTTAAATGTATTGGACTTGCACAAAGCAATTCGCTCTATGCCCAAGCCGGTTATTGCCATGGTAAATGGGTATGCAATTGGTGGCGGACACGTACTCCACGTTGTTTGTGATTTAACGATTGCTTCTGATAATGCGAAGTTCGGACAAACAGGACCAAAAGTAGGTAGTTTCGATGCTGGTTTTGGTTCTTCCTTTTTGGCTCGTCACGTAGGTCAGAAAAAGGCCCGCGAAATCTGGTTCCTTTGCAAGCAATATACCGCTAAAGAAGCCGAAGAAATGGGAATGGTGAACAAAGTGGTTCCTTTAGAGCAATTGGAAGATGAAACTGTAGACTGGTGTAAAACCATGTTAATGCGCAGCCCAATGGCATTGCGAATGATCAAACGAGGTTTAAACGCTGAGTTGGACGGACAACGTGGATTAATGGAATTTGCTGGTGATGCAACCATGATGTATTACTTGATGGAGGAAGCACAGGAAGGAAAAAATGCTTTCCTTGAAAAACGTGATCCTGACTTTCAGAAATTCCCTAAATTTCCAGGTTAAAGAATATAACTGTAGGGACACGCCATGGCGTGTCCCTATTTCATTTCGGACAATGACTGTCATGTCCCTTACGATAACCTAAAATGAAGATCCTCCTAGCCACTTCATCGAATCTTCCCGCGATCAAATATCTACACCCCTGCCACCGACATTACACTTTAGAATTAAGAGGAAATGAATATCTGTTTACTATTCTAGAGGTTTTTACTTTCTTTGCATCTCAATAAAAATATTGAATATATGGACGAAAATGTTAGAGTAGAATACCGTTTTTCGCATTTGTTAGATGTAGATTATGCTTCTCATCCCAATATGACGACTTATGAGGGGAAGATCTTAATCCATTCATATGATGAATTTGATAATTATGATCTGGATGAGGTCGAGATTGGTACGATCTGTTTAGAGATGTACGACTTGAATTTCGAAGCCGAGCATTGTAGCTTAATGGACGCATTTGATCATTCTGCCTCATCTCTTGCGGTGGGAACAGCTATATTAGACGATACCTATTCTACTATTAATGATCAGATTTTAGACTTGGTGGGCGATAGTTTCAATACGAATATTTTGCTTGTCAATAGATTGGAGATAAAAGAAAAATACAGAGCTAAAGGATATGGTAAATATGTCTTAAATAGTTTAGATATCTATTTTAAATCGACCTGTGCTTATGTGGTTCTTAAAAGCTTTCCTCTAGGTTTCGAAGGAATCACCGACGATAAAAATTACGATAAAGCACAAGAAAGGCTCAACTCATTTTATTCCAGATGTGGCTATAAGAAGATACCTCAGGTTGCAGAAAAAAATACTGAAGAAGATGAGTTTAACGAAGACATTGAATACTTACAGGATGATGAAATAAATCACATTTTTGTTAAAAATATTGCTCCTGTATAGAGATCCGGTATAAAGTATATAGACAAGCCTTGCTCTCGAACGATTACATCTTGTGTTTTGTAGGCAGTCTAGTACTAAACAAAACTTGTCTTGGTTGCAGAGGAGAACCCCAAACCCCTACAGGGGCTTACTGACAGGAGTTTTGGGAAGAAGTTATCTTTTGGGGAATTTAGGGGTTCATGAATCCATTTTTTCATTATCTTGATCACTCAAAATAAAAAAGAAATACAATGAAAATCCGCCTAGCCACTTCATCAGATCTTCCTGCCATTAATGATATTTACAATCAAGCTGTACGTAAAAAATATTGTACTGCCGATTTGGATGAAATTAGTTTGGCGCAGCGTACAAAATGGTTTGAAAGGCATCAATCTGATCAATATCCAGTATTTGTAGCAGTTGAAGATGATCGGGTAGTGGGATGGATTTGTTATAGTGCATACAGGGCAGGGCGCAGGGCTTTGCAATCTGCTGCTGAGGTGAGTTACTACATAGATGAGGAGAATTTGCAGAAAGGAATTGGCTCTCAGTTATTGCAGTTTTCTATTGACGAAGCTTCCAAATATAAATTTAAAAGCCTCTTTGCGATTTTATTGGCGGCAAATTTGGCAAGCCTAAAACTTCTTGAGAAATTTGGTTTCGAACGCTGGGGCTTAATGCCTCATGTAGCCGATATCGACGGTGAAATCTGCGATCATTTATATTATGGAAGAAAAATCTGAGGTTTTTTAAACTTGTTCTGATTCTTCATGGCTTCTCAAAACAATGGTAAAGGTTGATCCTTTGCCTGTTTCACTTTCTATTAAGAGTTGTCCTTCCAAAATATCCAAATAATCAAGAACAGTGGGCAAGCCCATACCTGTTGTTTTTTGTCCTGATAAACCTTCAATTCGAATCGGATTTTTTTGATAGATACTCTCAATAATTTCCTTCGACATACCTAATCCTTGATCTTTAACTTCAATATAGAATAGGTTATTGGCAGAGTAGGATCGAATTGTGATTTTTCCTCCTTTGTAACTATATTTAATTGCATTTTGAATGATGTTCCGAAATAGGAATTTACAAATGTTAAGATCACTTGTTATTCTTAGTTCTCCAGTAAAATCAATTTCAAAACTAACTTCGCTAAGATTTATACGAAAGGTTTTGGTCATTTCAGTTAATACCTCATTGATATCAAATTCAGTATAGGTTAATTTCGGACCGTCTTTTAGTTGATTTGTCCCCCAATAAAATAAATCTTCCAATAGGCCATTTGTTCTTGTGGCAACATGAAAAATATCTTTATTGAATTCGTCTTTTTCTTCTTCGCTAATCTCAAAATCATCATTGTTTATAAAAGTAGATAAGTTTAAAAGCACTCCGATGGAACCACGTAAATCGTGAGCGAGAATCGAAAAAAACTTATTTTTATTTTGAATCACCTTTTCGAGCTCTATATTGGTTTCGTTTAATTTTGATGTTTTTTCAAGAACGAGCTGTTGCAGAGCTTTGGCTCTGTTTTGTTTTATTTTCAGCCAGATGATTAATATTAATACAAGAACAATTAATATAATGATGCTGATAACGCCGATTTTTAGAATTAAATCAAAATCTTTTGGCTCATTTAGTATGATACTGTTTTTAGGCAATTGACTTTTGGAAACATTAAAATAAATCAATTCATTGTAATCGAAAACATATGAGCTTGGAAGATTGTTGAATTGCGGGATGTCATTAGTAAAAGGTTCCTGTATCAATTTTAAGGCAAGCATTCCAGCTCTTTCACCTTGTTCATAGCCTCTTGTAATTTTTCCGCCAAATAAGCCTTTGTTGAGGTAAAAATCCCAGGATCCAAATATTGGAACATGTGCAACCTCTTTAATTTGTGTTATGCCTTTTTGGTAGGATATAAATTTTCCATTCTTATCGCGATTAAGTACAAGCAAATAAATTACGTAGGAGTCATCTAAATTCCTGATTGTTTGCTGTAGGCTTTCCATTGTGAATTCAGAAATCGACTCAAAATTAAGGCCTTTAAATTGAGGTGTAATTTTTTTTAATTCTTTTTGAATAGCTTGTCCTGTTTCGGTATTGTCATTAATAATGAAAATATTTTTTCTATTTGGAAATATGCGCTTTATGGCCGAGATGGTTCCGTAATGATCGGCCTTTTCTCCATAGCCAAAAAAATTGGGATAATCTTTGAGAATGTCTGGATCCATATTATTCACACCGCAATAAATTACAGGGATATTTGGATAGAATTTACTCCCATAATCTTTCATGAAATCAAAAGCCGCATTATCGCTGGTAATTATAGCTTTAAACGGCATTTGTTTAGCCTTAACTTTATAAATATTTTGCAAAGCTTTGAAGTATTCTTCATTATAATTACGCTTAGTGTCCAGATATTCAAAAATCAAATTAATATCTGGTCTGTCTTTAAAAACGCTTCGTATTCCGTTGGTTATACTATCAGTCCATGCTAATCCTTGGTGGTAGCTATGAAGAACCAAAACATTTGTCTCATTTTTAGATGAGGGTTGAGCAAAGATTGGTGAGCTTCCAATAGTTGAAATGGTAAGAAGAAAAGAGATGATGCAGAAAGCTAATAATTTTCGCATGTTTTCATGTTTAAATTAATGATGCCATTAAATTCTTTACGTTACAATGCTGCATTTGTTGGCGTTTAGCGCTATTTACATTGGATAAAAATAAGTTTATGATGTCTGATCAATCCCCTTTAATCCCAATTCATCTGAAATATTCTGCATTCCCTCAATACATCCTTGTATTAAATCGGAAAGTTCCATATTAAGCATTTCGGCCCCCCTTGCAATCACAGTTCTATCTACACCGGCAGCAAATCGCTTGTTCTTCCAATTTCTCTTTACGGATTTCACTTTAAGGTCTAGTAGCGATTTCGACGGCCGAATTAGAGCTGTGGTAGTAACCAAACCAGTTAACTCATCAACAGCATAAAGTGTTTTTTCAAGTATTGTTTTAGGCTCAACCTCTGTGCAGGTCAACCATGCATGACTCTCAACAGCTCTGATGTATTCTTCGGGCCAATTCTCCGATTCTAATATTTCTCTGGTTTTTTGACAGTGCTCTTCCGGATATTGATCCCAATCCAAATCGTGAACGAGTCCTATAATTCCCCATTTATTTTCATCTTCGTTGTGCTTTTTAGCGTAATATCTCATTACTGCCTCTACGGCTAATCCATGTCTGATAAGACTCTCCGATTTGGTGTGTTTCTTTAAAAGTTCGAATGCTTCCTCGCGGGTAGGGATGTGTTTCATGACTTAGGAATTAAAAATTATAAATAATGCTACTCATATTGAAAAATTAGGATTACGAGAATCCGTATTTAATAACAGCATTGAATTTAAGGAAGAATTAAATATGATGAGGTATGAATTGGGATAAATGAGTAAGATTATCATCTTTAATCTTATGAAATCAGAAAGATCAGCGTCTTAATTTTGCGTACTATTCTTTTATAACCTAAATTTAAATAGTAAGTTTAAGATCTTAAAGTCTTAATTTGAATGGTATGAGTAATCAAAATAGTACAAGAAGAAGTTTTTTTCAGAAACTGGGGCTAACAATAGGGGCTGCTGCATTAATTGAAACGGAAGCTTTAGCTGATATTAACTTAAATCGTTTTTCATCAGAACAGGATCGTGAGATTTTTTTGCAGAAGTATGAAACCTGGGTAAATAACTATATTGAAGTGGTTGAGAAGGAGAAGTTATCTAAATCAGACATTTCTAATAAGCACCGAATCATGGAATTATCAGAACAAGCCAGTGGGTGGCGGGAGCAGATTAAAGAATATCTGAAGCATGATGATTTTAAAAATAGATACATTTCACTTTCAAATAAATTTGCCGAATCAATAACTCCTGAATTGGAGGCATAGATATCGTTTTTTACATCAATTATTTTATCCGAATTCAGAAAGAGTGATGTATTGCATCACTCTTTTTTTGATTTTGAATCAATAGCGTCTTGCACTAAAATAAGGATTAGCTTGCATTTGTTTTGTAATTACAGGGTTGGGATGTGTATTTGTTTTGTCGGGGTCGTTTTTATGCGCCATGCTTTTTAGGCCTTTTTTAAATAGCAATAATGGAGTTTCTATCTACGTAAATCATAAATATCACAAACAATCTGCGTCTAATTTTACTAACTTTGACTTTCAAATTTGGTTAGACCTATGAACAAAACAGAAGCATGGATTCATGCATTTCGATTACGCACATTACCTCTGGCACTCTCAAGTATTTTTTTGGGGAGTTTTTTAGCTGCTGCTGATCATGCATTCAGTCTTAAAATATTCATTTTATCAACCCTAACTACCTTATTTTTACAGGTATTGTCAAATTTGGCTAATGATCTGGGCGATTCTATTTCAGGAGCTGATAATAAGGAGAGGGTTGGGCCAGAAAGAGCTGTGCAGAGTGGTGTTATCAGCAAGAAAGAGATGAAACGAATGCTTGCCTTTTTTGTTTTACTTTCATTAAGTTCTGGTTTATGGCTTTTGTATGAGGGGATGCAGTTAATAAGCCTCAAGCAAGGAGGTGTTATGCTGTTTATTGGTCTTTTAGCTATTGGTGCTGCAATAAATTATACGGTTGGGAAAAATCCATATGGATATACTGGCTTTGGTGATTTATTTGTCTTCCTTTTTTTTGGTTTGGTTGGTGTTTTAGGCACTTATTTTCTTCATACAGGAAGTATGTCATGGAGTCTTTTTTTACCTGCTATTTCAGTCGGTTTACTTAGTGTGGGAGTTCTGAATTTGAACAACCTGCGTGACGTGACTAATGATGCAAAAACCGGGAAAATGACTCTTGTTGTGAAGATGGGGGTTGCTAATGCAAAGAGATATCATTTAATGCTTCTTTCCATAGCCATGATTCTTCCTTGTTTGTATACATTACTTCATTGGGGTTCAGTATTTCAGTTTTTGTTTTTACTGAGCTTTCCGTTTATTGTGCGAAATGTTTTGCACGTATTTAAAAATGAAAATGCACGAGATTTGGATCCGGAATTAAAACGTCTGGCAATTTCTACATTACTATTCAGTCTTAGTTTTGGATTAGGATTGGTACTTTAAACTCGATTTGATAAGTTGGAACTGAGATTTTACGACTTATCTCACATCTCATATCTATAAAAAATATGCTTAAAGCAGATTATCAATATTATCCTCTGATTTTTAAACAAGCGAGCGGAACCTCTCGGGGTGTTTTAACTCAAAAAGATTCATGGTTCATTCGAATTTGGGATGATAAAAATCCAAATGTGATTGGCATAGGTGAATGTTCCATCATTAAAGGATTGAGTTCTGATGACAGGGAAGGTTATGAGGATAAAATCAAAGAAATTTGCGAGAGTATTGATGACTATTGGTATTATTTGGAGGATGGATTAATAGAATGGCCTTCAATATATTTTGGATTGGAAACGGCATTTTTAGATTTTCAGTCGAAAGGAAGTAAAGTGCTTTTCCCTTCTGATTTTACAGCAGGAAAAGCACAAATTGCAATTAATGGGCTTGTTTGGATGGGTGATTCGGGTTTTATGAAAGAACAGATTCAGCAAAAACTAGAAGATGGATTTGATTGTTTAAAGCTTAAGATTGGAGCTATCAATTTTGATGAGGAAATTAAACTTTTACAGGCCATCCGTAAAGATTTTGGATCCGATAAAATAGAATTGCGTGTTGATGCCAATGGCGCATTTTTACCCGCAAATGCTTTGGGTAAGTTGAAGATCTTATCCGAATTTCAAATTCATTCTATCGAGCAACCAATAAAAGCCGGACAATGGAATGATATGGCAGATTTGTGTTTGTCTAGTCCACTGCCTATCGCTTTGGATGAGGAATTGATTGGAGTGTCTGATTTAAGTTTGAAGAATGAACTTTTAAATACAATTAAGCCTCAATACATTATTCTGAAACCAAGTTTATTGGGTGGAATAAAAGGAAGCAAAGAATGGATTGATTTGGCTGAAGAACGAAAAATACCTTGGTGGATAACTTCGGCATTAGAATCTAATGTAGGACTGAATGCCATCGCGCAATGGACTTACACTCTTAATAATCCAATGCCACAAGGCCTGGGCACCGGACAAATCTATAGCAATAACATAGTGTCGCCTCTCTATATGAGTAAAGGCTTTTTAGCCTACGATACTTCGGCAAAATGGGAGATTTAATTGATAGAAACAGATATGCGGGAACTCACTATAAATGGTAAATTATATTCGGAAGAAGAATTGCCTAAACACTGTGCCAGTCAATTGTCGATAAGTGATTTTCAATGGGAGCGCGATGTTTATTCTTTTATATTGGAATGGTTGGATTCAAAAGAAACCATTGTTGCTCATACTTCCGGATCAACAGGAGAACCTAAATTGATGGATTTATCGAAGGGGCGCATGATAAATTCGGCTCAATTAACAGGCGAATATTTTAAATTTGAAAAAGGACAGACTGCTTTGCTCTGTTTATCCACAAATTTTATAGCAGGTAAGATGATGGTTGTTCGTGCCTTTCTGTGGCAGTTAAACTTGATTCTTGTGGATCCAAACGGACACCCATTGAATAATTTGAAGGATAAAATTGATTTTGCAGCTATGGTTCCACTTCAAGTGATTAATTGTTTAAAAGATGGGGTTGACTTTGGCTTAATCGCTAATCTTTTAATAGGAGGAGGTGCAGTAGATGCTAATTTGGAAGATCAGTTACAAGAATTGCCCACCAAATGTTTCTCAAGTTATGGAATGACTGAAACCGTTTCTCATGTTGCCATTAAACCTTTAAATGGAAATAGTAAATCGGAGTATTACCAAGGATTGGGGAATGTTACTTTTTCTCTTGATAAGCGAGCTTGTTTACAGATTACTGCGCCACAAATTATTTCAAAAGTAATTTGCACGAATGATGTAGTGGAACTTGTTGATGAAAAGCACTTTGTCTGGCTTGGGCGATATGATAATGTTGTGAATTCAGGAGGGGTTAAGTTGTTCCCCGAGAAAATAGAGGAAAAGCTTAGAGATGTTATTTCTGACCCTTTTTTCATCACCGGGATTAGGGATGAATTGCTTGGACAAAAGCTAGTGCTGATTATTGAAAAGGACAATCAATCCTCCGAATATGTATCCAATTTATTGGCAAAAATAAAAGGCTTGCTCGGAAAATACGAACAAGCCCGAGCTATTATTTTTATTCAAGAATTTAAACGAACTCCAAATGGCAAACTTCAGCGTGAAGCAACAGCGTCTATGCTTAAATGATCAAGGTAAGCAAGTAATCTTTTAAAGTCTTGCGGTCTGTTTAAATCCAATTGATTGTTCCTCTCAAATTTTTTGGCTTCTTTCAGAAAGGATTTGAAATATTTTGAAATTAAGTGATTTGCAGAATTTAATTTTCTTGGTATTTCACCCTTAGTCTGAACTAAATAGTAAGATTTTGGTTTTTTAAAATCCAATTTGCTTTTAGTTGATAGTATGTAATATCTAGCATAGATTTTTTGCCCCCCACCGTATAGTTTTTGAAGATATCCGCTGGTAGTATCTTTTTTAACCAAATATTTTTTGTACTCATAGCACTCACCATTTATAGTAATCTCTTTTAATTTTTCAGGAGATTTAATAACACTGTGTTGCGTCCCAATTTTACATTCCATTACATCTGTTTTCACATTGTAACGAATTTTAATCGAATTTAATTCTGTGTTTTTTGTTGTTATTAGTTTAGATGTCTCGAATATCGAGTTTTGATAGTTAGATTGGACTTCAAAATTATCATCTAAAATAACTGAGTAATGCATAATTCCAAAATTTGGATATTCTTTCCAAATGGAGCTTTTTTGTGAGAATGCCAGAATTGACATGGCGTTAATTATGAGTAACGAGAGTAGCAGTTTAATCATTTTTATAATTTTGGTTGAATAGTCAATTCAAAAATACTATAAAGGAAAATTAATGCATATTTTTATTGTTAAGCCACAGTTAGGATTTGATTAATCGAAGTAAATTCCAGTTGAAAAATGCCTTAACTTAAAGGAAGATAAGGATTTATTTGGTGAATGAAAAAAATGCCACTTTAAAAGTGGCATTATATTTATTCCTGTTTCAATTTATCTTTAAAGGCTTTTTTGAATTTTTCCTGTTTCGGTTTAATAACAAACGAACAGTAGGGCTGATTTGAGTTATTATTAAAATAATCCTGGTGATAATTTTCTGCCGGATAAAAGATTGACGAAGGCGATACCTCTGTGATTACCGGATTATCCCAAGCTCCAGATTCGTTTAATCTCTTCTTAAGAGTCTCTGCAATATTTTTTTGCTCGTCGTTATTGTAAAAAACGACTGAACGATATTGTGAACCCACATCAGCACCTTGTCGGTTTAAGGTAGTTGGGTCGTGAACTTGCCAAAAGACTTCAAGAAGTTCTTTAAAGCTAATTACAGTTGGATCATATGAAATTTGACAAACTTCGGCATGTCCTGTTTGTCCTGAGCAAACCTGCTCATAGGTTGATTCTTCTTTACCTCCCATGTAGCCCGATACAACTTTATCAACTCCTTTTAGTTCCTGAAAAATTGCTTCAACACACCAAAAACACCCTGCTCCTAATGTTATTGTTTGTAATTCCTTATTTTGTTTCATTTCACGCATAGTTGTATTTCCGAATAATAAGCCGGAAATTAATACAAAGACGATACATATTGACTTTTTCATGTTTTCCGGTTTTGGTTCTTATTTAAAATCGTTCTAAAAATAATCGATTCGACTATTATATCAAAATTAAAAGAGCTTAAAGTCTTAATTTGGCTTCAAATAATTCTTCATTATATTTGAGTATGATAGAAAACAAACAAATAGTAGGTATTGTTTTGTCTGGAGGGAAAAGCTCTCGCATGGGCACAGAGAAGGGGCTGGTAAAATGGAAAGGAAAGTCTTTGATTGAGTATTCTGTTGACTGTTTGCGAAATACTTGCAAAAATATTGTTGTGAGTTCTAATAAAGATTGTTACGACTACCTTAGTTTGCCTGTTGTAGCTGATGAGATTAAAGATTGTGGCCCTATTGGAGGGATTTATTCTTGTATGAAAGCGGTAAAGGCAGATTATTATCTTGTTTTAGCTTGTGATGTGCCTAATGTTCCTTTTCAGTTATTTAACGATTTACTTTTAAATATTGGAAATGCAGACGCAATTTTCCCTACTGATAAAGGAGAGAGAGGACAACCTTTGATCTCTGTTTATAAAGCATCATGTTTTAAAGTGATAGAAGAGGAATTATTAAAAGGGAATTATAAGATGATGAAGCTTCTAGGTTTACTAACTACTAAAACATTTTCTGTAAGCGAGGAATTGACTTATTTCAATCCCAAAATGTTATCCAATGCTAATTCTCTCCATGATATAAATTTTTTATAATAAAATCAGAGTATTAACGAATTTTATCCTTAATTTAAAAAGGTATTCTCGTAATGAGAATATTCTCAATACTCTTAACTGAGGGGTTTTGAGAGCTGGATTTCAATACAAATAAAGAAAAATTACAATAAATCTAATTTAGTAAAGATCTAAATAGTTGCATATTTGTTTGTATCAGTGTCTTCGGTGATGTTTCTTTTTTTAGACTAATTCCAAAGTGGGTTTTTATGCTCTACAACACATTTCCGAATCATCTTTTTAGATATGTTTACATCCATAGATGTATGTTTCTACATGTGTTTATGTGTATAAGTTTAAAGTATTCACAACATGAAAAGCAGAAGACAGTTTTTGAAAATTAGTTCCTTAAGTGCAGCCGGATTGGTTTTTGGAGGAGGTTTATTGGAAACGTTTGCCGATAATCTATTGAAAAGCAATCAGTCTTATTTTAAAGGACCTTACGATTTTACCCGCACTCCGACTTATTGTGAAGTGTGTTTTTGGAAGTGTGCCGGATGGGTTCATAAGGATGAAAATGGTAGAATTAAGAAAATAATCGGAAACGATGACGACCCAAATTGTAACGGTAGGTTTTGTCCTAGAGGTACTGGAGGAGTTGGAATGTATTTCGATGAGGATCGTTTGAAAACTCCTTTAATTAGGACCGATGAAAGAGGAAAGCAATCTTTTAGGGAAGCCACCTGGGATGAAGCATTCGATTACATTGCCGCTAAAATGAACAAAATTAAAGAGGAACATGGTCCTGAATGTACGGCTTTGTTCACTCATGGTTCAGGAGGGAAATATTTTGGTAATCTACTAAAAGGTTTTGGTTCTAATAATATAGCTGCACCATCCTATGCACAATGTCGTGGTCCTCGTGAAGTCGCTTTTATAGCGACTTTTGGACAAGGGATAAACTCTCCTGAAAATACTGATATTCGTGATACAAAATGTTTGGTTTTAATCGGATCGCACCTGGGTGAAAACATGCACAATGGGCAGGTTCAGGAAATGTCTGATGCGATTGATAAAGGGACTACTATTATAACTGTTGATCCTCGTTTTTCAACTGTTGCAAGTAAATCAAAATATTGGTTGCCAATTAAACCATCTACCGATATGGCACTTCTGCTTTCGTGGATGAATGTGATAATAAGCGAAGGTTTATATGACAAAGAATACATCGAAAAGTATGCTTTTGGTTTTGAGGAGCTCAAAGCTCATGTTCAATCCTTTACTCCAGAGTGGGCCTATGGAATTACTACAATAAAGCCTCAGCAAATACGCGATACTGCTCGCGAAATGGCACATGCTGCTCCTGCAGTAATTGTTCATCCAGGGCGGCACGTAACATGGTATGGCGACGACACACAAAGATTGCGTGCAGTTGCTATTTTGAATGCTCTATTAGGAAGTTGGGGACGAAGAGGTGGATTTTATAATCCAGCGAAAGCTTCGGTACCTCATTTTCATTTACCTGATTTTCCAACGCCAAATAAGGACTGGCGAGCTGCCATGGGAGGAAAATACAAGCTTGCTGATTTAGCACTCGCTTCCGGTGTATGTGAGGCAACGATACCAAGTCCGGAAATGAGTTGTTCTATTAAAGGATGGATTGTAAATGGAACCAATCTGATTAATACTTTGCCGGATCAGAAAAAAACGATTGCTGCTATTCAAGCACTTGATTTGCTCGTGGTAGTTGACACGATGCCAATGGAGATCACTGGATATGCTGATGTGGTTCTTCCAGAGTGTACTTATTTGGAAAGATATGATTCTTTGCGGATATCGCAGGGTAGAGTCCCAAGTATTGCTCTAAGAATGCCCGCGGTTGATCCTTTGTACAATACGAAGCCAGCCTTTTGGATGGCTCGTGAATTAGCCAAAAAACTTGATTTACTTCAATATTTCCCATTTGAAACTATCGAAGAGGAAATTGATTGGGAATTGAAACAAGTCGGTTCTTCATTGGAAGAAATGCAACGCATAGGTGTTAAACTTATGGATCGTGAAGTTGATGACTTGTATTTTGGTGAAGATGAGGATGTAGAATTCTATACAAATACAGGGAAAATAGAATTGTACTCAACAGCCTTAGAGGGAGAAGGATTCGACCCAATGCCTGTATTTACTCAACATCCTGAACCAAGCGAAGGATTTTATCGATTAATATATGGTCGCGCCCCAATGCATACTTTTAGCCGGACTGCCAATAATCCAAATCTTACCGATTTAATGGACGAAAACACAGTATGGGTGAATCCGAAAGTGGCAAAAGAATGGGGTTTGAAAAACGATCAGTACGTATATTTAGAAAATCAGGATGGAGTAATTTCAGACTTTAAAATAAAAGTACGAGTAACGGAACGTATCCGTTGGGATTCTGTTTATATGGTTCATGGCTTTGGACATGCAGATAAACGTTTGACAAGAGCTTTTGGGAAAGGCGTAAGCGATACTCAGATGATTACTAATGTAATGCTCGATCCTATAATGGGAGGAACAGGAATGCGTGGCAATTTTGTGACGTTTCGATTTGATAACAAAAAAACGGAGGTGTAAGCTATGAGATATGCAATGGCGATTGATACAAAAAAGTGTGTAGGTTGCAGCGACTGTGTAGTAGCTTGCCAAACCGAAAACGATGTTCCTATTGGACACTGCCGCGATTGGGTCGTGGAAGTAATGGATGGAACCTACCCTGAGCTGGAAATGGAATTGCGGTCTGAACGATGTAATCATTGTGAAAATTCACCTTGTGTACGTTGTTGTCCGACTGGTGCAAGCCATTATTCCGATGGTGGAATTGTTCTGGTAACAAAAAATGAATGTATAGGCTGTAGTGCTTGTATCACATCATGTCCTTATGATGCCAGATATGTTCATCCCGATGGATATGTAGATAAATGTACATTTTGTTTGCACAGAGTGAAAAAAGGAATGCAACCTGCTTGTGTGGCAGTATGTCCTACCAAATGCATGTATTTTGGAGACTTAGACGATCCAAGAAGTGAGGTTTCAGAAGTGTTGAAAAAACGAAAGTACAAGACTTTAATTCCTGAAGCCGGAACAAAACCTCAATTGTATTTCCTAATCTGATAAAATTAACAAAATGAGAGAAGAAATAATTGTAAGTGGAAGAAATAACCCACTCATCGATCCTCAGTTACACGTTTGGCACTGGGAAATACCAACTTATTTGTTTTTGGGTGGTTTGGCTGCAGGCTTGATGTTTTTTGCGGCTTTGTATTACCTAAGAGGGAAAGAAAATGATTATCGGACAGCGGTGAAACTTGCGCCAATGATTGCTCCAATTGCTTTAGCTTTAGGACTTGTCGCTTTGTTTTTGGACTTACATCACAAACTTTATTTTTGGAGATTATATACCACGATAAGATTAGAATCACCAATGTCTTGGGGAGCGTGGACTTTAATGGTTGTTACTCCTGTTTCTATAATCTGGAGTGCACTTCATATAAAGGAGCTCTTTCCAAATTGGGATTGGAAGTTTGATTTTGCAAAAGAACTCATTGATTTTTTTCAGAAAAAGAAGAAAGTTTTGGCTTGGATCATGTTGATTTCATCAGCGATTCTGGGAATTTATACCGGAATTTTATTTTCTGCATTTAATGCAAGACCATTATGGAATACTTCTATCATGGGGCCTTTATTTTTAGCTTCGGGTTTGTCAGCAGGGGCGGCAGTTGTAATTTGGATGTCTAAAGATCATGCAGAACGAAAGCGGTTTGCTCAACTTGACCTGATGATAATTGGAATTGAACTATTTTTAATTATTCACATGTTTATGGGGTTTTTAGCAAGCACTCAAGTTCAAATTGATGCTGTAAATCTGTTTCTAGGGGGGCCTTATACTGCTCAATTCTGGGGATTTGTTGTCATTTTAGGTATGATCGTTCCTGCAATTTTGGAAGGTCTTGAATTGAAAGGTTATAAAATACCAGTTGCTATTCCAGTGGTATTGGTTTTGTTTGGAAGCATAATGTTACGTTTCATCATCTCGAATGCAGGACAGGCAAGTAGATGGCTTTATTAAAGAAAATTAATGATTGGCAAATGATTAAATATTAGGATATTAAAGCTTATTCCTAAACTCAAACTCTAAGAAAAAACAAAAAAATATAATTATGAGCGAAGTGAAAACAACAAAATACCTAAATCCATATGTTGGAGGGGTATTGCTAGGTCTCGTACTTTTGACCGCTAATTTTGTCTCTGGTCGTGGACTTGGAGCAAGTGGAGCTATAAAAAGTGCAGTGGTAACCACAGTGAAGACGGTAATGCCTTCTCATGCTGAAAACTCTGCATTTTATAATGAATACAATGAATCTCATCCTGGAAATCCAATGAAATCATGGTTGGTTTTTGAAATGCTAGGTGTTTTAATTGGCGGATTTCTATCAGGTGCTTTTGCAAAACGATTGAAATTTAAGGTTGAGCATTCTCCTAAAATTACTTCTAAGCGAAGAATAATGTTTGCTGTTTTGGGAGGTATCCTATTTGGTTTTGGTTCCCAGTTGGGAAGAGGTTGTACTAGTGGATCAGCCTTAAGTGGTATGGCTGTTTTATCCGTTGGCGGATTTATTACGATGGCGTTTATTTTTGGAACAGCATTCGCTTTGGCTTACTTTTTCCGTAAAAATTGGATCTAAATTTTAAACGTATTTAAACTTATTTATTATGGGACCATTAATAGTTAACGAAATAATTTCACCGGATACCAATTTATTAATTGCATTATTAATTGGAATTGGATTTGGTTTTGTGTTGGAATCCAGCGGATTCTCATCGAGTCGTAAGTTAGCAGGAATGTTTTATGGCTACGATACAACTGTATTAAAAGTGTTTTTTACCGCCGCTATTACAGCAATGGTTGGTATGTTGTTTTTTAGCCTTTTTGGTTGGATGGATTTGAGTTATATCTATATTAATCCTACCTATTTAACTTCAGCTATAGTTGGAGGCACAATAATGGGAGTTGGTTTTATTGTTGGAGGATTTTGTCCAGGAACAGCATTTTGTGCCTTATCGATTGGAAAATTAGATGCACTTGCATTTGTAGGTGGATTAGTCTTGGGTATCATCATTTTTACAGAAGGATATCCTTTATGGGAAGATATGTACAAAGCTGATTTTCTTGGAGCACCAACCATGAATGAAATACTAGATATCCCTAGAGGTGTGTTCGCACTTGGAATGATACTAGTTGCTTTCGCAATGTTTTGGGTAGGGGAATGGGCTGAAAAGAAATTTCCTCGTGAAGAATATTAAATTATGAAGAGAAATCTTGACAAAAGAAAATCTTTAATTTAACTTGATGTAAGGTCAGATAACTTAAAAAAAACAATCAGATGAAAATGAGATTGATAATAGCTTCAGTTTTGATTCCTTTAGGAATTATTATAGCTGCAGTGCCAGAAAATAAGACCAAACAGTTTCGTTTAACTGCTGGTGAATTGCTAAACGAGGTACGTGAAGGAACTCAATTTATAAGCACCGATCAAATCGCTGATATGTTGGTGCAAAAAGATCCAAGTCTTCAATTAATTGATGTTCGTACTCAGGATGAATATGAAAAATATAGTCTTCCGGGATCTGTCAATGTCCCTCTTTCCGA
Organism: Labilibaculum antarcticum; assembly: GCF_002356295.1. Classification (NCBI taxonomy): domain Bacteria; kingdom Pseudomonadati; phylum Bacteroidota; class Bacteroidia; order Marinilabiliales; family Marinifilaceae; genus Labilibaculum; species Labilibaculum antarcticum. The sequence goes on from NZ_AP018042.1 coordinate 4,158,945, forward strand.
TCTTCTTTCTGAAGAATGGAAAGATTTTCTCGATCAAGGAGTAAAAATGAATGTATTTTATTCCAATGGAAATCTTAAGGCAAACGAAGCCTGGATGCTTACTCGTCAGTTGGGCTTTAAGAACAATTACGTTCTTCAGGGTGGTTTAAATTACTGGGCCGAAACTATTATGAATCCAACAGCTCCAAAATCGGTTCTTGCTGATGATGAAATCGCAAAATACGATTTCAGAAAAGGGGCAAGTATGGCTCTTGGAGGAGGGAGTTCTGTAGTGTCGAGTAGTAATGAAACCAAGTCTGTTAAACCACCTATCGTGAGAAAGAAAAAGAAGAAAAGAGTCGCTGGAGGATGCTAATTATTTCATCCTTACTAAAAAGCCTTTTCGATTAGTTTCGGAGAGGCTTTTTTTTGAATTCACATTTCAGATGGATGTTAGAATAAAGAGATATGTCGACGGGATCATTGGATAAAATAGATTGGGTTTTTGATATACGTATTTGTTTGTATCTCCCTTATTTACATTGAGTTAAAATAGGAAAGTTATTGAGGTTTGTTCTTTTGTAAATCCTTAGTATTTAGATAGTTTGAGATGTGATTGAATTGATATGTAGATATATGATATATAACATGTATGGATAAATGTAGAGTTTGTATTTTGTTTGTGAATCCTAATTATAAAACCTAATTAAAACAGAAAATGAAAAATACGACTAAGATTATTTTTTCGGCTCTAATTGTGTTGGCTGGAATTTTTTCGACTCAGCCTGTTAAAGCAACAGATGGGTATTTTGGCGTTGGTTACGGTGCTCAAAATAAAGGTTTAGCTGGAGCAGGTATTGCATGGTATCAAAATTCACTAATCAGTGGTAATCCTGCTGGTCATGTGTTCTTGGGAACACAATATCAGGTTGGTGTTGGTTTTTTTAATCCAAATCGTGAGTATACAGTTACAGGAAATCCTTCTGGAATGGATGGTACTTTTGGTTTAATGCCAGGAAATGTTGAAAGTGATTCAAAATTATTTTTGATGCCTAGTATGGGTGCCAATTGGATGATCAATGAAAATAGTAGTTTTTCTGCTACCGTTTTTGGAAATGGTGGTATGAATACAGACTATCCAACAATGACTTTTGGAGATACCAGTTCAGAAACTACAGGTGTTGATTTGGGTCAAATGTTTGTAGGGCTTACTTATTCTAGAAAAATAACTGAAAAGCATAGTTTTGGTGTAACAGCATTATTGGCTTATCAATATTTCGAGGCCAAGGGTCTAGCTAATTTTGGTCAAATGTCTAGTGACGCGACTAAATTGACAGGTAATGGTCATGATAATGCATTTGGCTACGGTGTTAAGTTTGGTTATCTGGGAGAATTGGCCAAGGGATTACATCTTGGAGCTAGTTACCAAACCATGTTGTACATGAGTGAGTTTGATGATTATGCCGGTCTTTTTGCGGAGCAGGGAGATTTCAATATTCCATCTACATGGACAGTTGGTTTGGCTTATGAAATCAACGAAGATTGGGCTGTAATGGCAGATTATAAAGCAATCAATTATACTGATGTCGCTTCTGTTTCAAATAAAATGCGTACGCCAATGGATCCGGCATTTGCTCCCCTTGGAACAGATAATGGTTCTGGTTTTGGATGGGAAGATATTAATGTATGGAAATTTGGTGTTGAATATGCCGGCATTGAAGGATGGACTTTAAGAGGAGGTTATTCGCATTGCGATCAACCAGTTCCTGATACTGAAGTAATGTTTAATATTTTAGCTCCAGGTATTATCGAAGATCATATCACATTGGGTTGTTCAAAAACTCTTGGTGATTCAGGTAAAGCTCTTCACTTGGCATTGGTTTATGCATTGCCGGCAAGTGTAAAAGGATATAATCCTATGGATTTCGATGCAGCCCAGGCTATGCAAGGAAATATGGTTCCTAATCAAACAATTGAATTGGAAATGAATCAAATTGAAGTAGAAATAGCTTTTACTTTCTAGAAAATATACAATGAATAAAAAAGAGGTTTTCCCTAAGGTAAACCTCTTTTTTTATGTGCAAATATGAGTTCTGAAGAGAATTTATTTTTTTATTTTACTTGGAAATAAATGATCATATAATCCACGCAATACATCTTTAAATGGATCTGGGCTAACTCCAAATTTCCTGTTTTCCTGGCTTATCTCAAACACCAACCTCATGTGTTTAGTTACTTCTTTATAGGCTTTTAGAATAGGGTAGTCAGGGTCGTAAATATGTGCAGGTTCCGAATTAGTGCCGTTCAGTTCAATGATTTTTATTTTATCTCCCTCGTAAAGATCCTCTATACTATTTACTTTAAGATCAAAACGTCCATAATAATAACCATCTAAGGGTTTCGCGATCTTGCGAAAAACATTCACTAATTGATCATTAATTAAATAATTCCCATCTATGAATTTAGTGCCCCTGTTGTGGTTGCCAATTGGCTCAATCTTATAGGTTATACCAGAAGGTACAATTTGGTTCCATTTCGTTTTGTATTTCTTTTTTAAGTAGGAAATCCTGCTTTTTGCTCTTACATTTTCATTTACAAGATCTCCGAATTTGGCCTTTCCATTCCCTGTTATTTTCAAAAAATCTTTTCTCACAACAGAAGTAATTCCATCTTTTGTTGAAGAAGGGAATCGGTGATAAAACACTCCCAATTCAATAGGATAGTCTATAAATTCCTGAACAAGGATATCCTCATTTTGTGTTTGTAAAAACAGGTTTAAATCTTCTTCATTATCTATCTTTTCAACACCAATACCTCTTTCGCCTACATTGGGTTTACATACAATAGGAAAGTTAAATTCAAACTTTTGCATTTTTTCACAAATACTTGCTCCATCTTCTTCATTCTTCGATAAAAAACCTTTTGGAAGGTATTTTTTGTCGATAAATTCAAGCATTTTCATTTTATCCATTCCAAATGCACCTCCAAATTTCATACTTGGATTAGTCGCTGTGAAGTAGGAAAAGGAACGGGCTTTAATAGCCAAATAAATACCATAGCCATATACCGGAAAGTAAAAAATCCAGAACGGCCAAAATTCAAAATGAAACCATTTTGAGAGGAAAAAGGGTAGCTTTATTTTCATACGCAACAAGTAAGTTAATTTTGTATTTCTATGTAATTATTCTGTTAGTGCTTTAAAGATGATTAACAGATAAGAGGATACATGAAGTTAGTATTACAACTTAAAATTACAGATTAATGTAATTCATCCGACATTGACTCATTTATAAAACTGTTTTCTATGAATTATTTTGATAATTTGATATCTTACCACTGTTTTCTTTTACCCATTGAAATTTAATTTTATGCAAGTTTTATCTGTCTCTAAAATAATTATTAATCAACTTATTACTCTTTGTGAAGAGCTATCTTTACAGCAGTATTCGGCATCTTTAAATCTATTAATGAACAACTCAATAGGCAAACATATAAGACATATTGTTGAGTTTTATGATATTCTTAAAGATAGTTGTCAAGGAAACTGTGTATTGAGCTACGATAAGCGAAAACATTGCAATAGAACCGAAACGGAGATTAAAGTGGCCGTTGATAGATTTATAGCCATTCTGAAATGGCTTGACGAAATAGATAATGACGTCGTTCTTAAATTGAAGGTAAGCTATGAGAAGACACCAGAGGAAGGATTTGAAATTCATACCAGCTTGGAAAGGGAATTAGTGTACAATATTGAACATGCAATTCACCATATGGCGATTATTAGAATTGCTATTGAACGGGAATTCCCTGACATTAAATTAGATAAACATTTTGGGCTTGCCTTTTCCACAATCAGATTTAGAGATGACTTATGTGCACATTAACATATATACCTTTGGGATCTGATGATTTTTTCTTTACTACAAATAGGGATGAAAATCCAATTCGTGTGGCCGAGTTTCCCAAAATTTATCCTGTTAAAGAATCTTTTGCTATTTACCCTAAAGATAAATTGGCTCAAGGAACATGGATGATGTGTCATGAAAATGATTTATCTCTTTGTTTGCTGAATGGAGCATTTGAGAAACACACACCTGAGCCACCTTATAAGAAAAGTAGAGGCTTAATGGTTCTTGAGTTTGCAGATTTTTCTTCAATCAGAGATTTAATTTTACATTATAATTTTAGTGGAATGGAACCATTCACACTTCTTGTTTTAAGCTATAAACAAAAGCGAAATCTGGAGGAAGTTCGTTGGGATGGAGAAACAATACATTATCGAAAATTAGATGCTTCAAAACTACATATTTGGTCATCGTCAACTTTGTATAATAAAGATGCTCGAGAAATGCGTCAGAATTGGTTTACAAATTGGCTGAAAGAACAACGTGATTTCTCTCAAGAGAATATTCTCTCATTTCATAAAACAACAGGAGCCGATGATGCTTTTAACGGTTTGGTGATGAATAGGAAAGGGAAGGTGAAAACCCTAAGTATAACGCAAATTATACGAAAGAATAAGGAAGTGTCTATGTATTATGAAGATCTGGTAAAAGATGAATCAATTGATATAAGTCTAAGTAAAAAGAGCCTCTTCTGAGGCTCTTTTAAATTTTATCTACTTTCCTGGACATTGAGAAATAACAGCTGGGTCGATATCTTGTTCTCCATAAGATTTATCAAATTCATCAGAGAATTTTTTAGCGAGATTTTCAGCGGTTCTCTTATAGTCTTCTTTATTTTTCCATGTATTAATAGGATTTAAGATTTCTGTAGGAACGTTTTCACAAAATTGAGGAACACTTAGATGGAATAAATCATTTTGTACAGACTCAACATTATTTAATTTTCCACTAAGAGCTGCATCAACCATAGCCCTTGTAAATTTCAGTTTAATTCTTGAACCTGTACCATAAGAGCCACCGCTCCACCCCGTATTAATTAAGAATACATTTGTGTTATGCAATTCCATTTTGTCGCCTAGCATTTTAGCATAGATACTTGGATTACATGGCATAAATGGTTGACCAAAAAAGCGAGAAAAAGTAGCTTGAGGTTCAGTTACTCCTGTTTCTGTACCTGCCAATTTTGAGGTGTATCCCATCAAGAACCAAAGCATAGCTTGTTCTTTGCTTAATTTAGAAATTGGAGGTAATACTCCGGATGCATCCGCAGTTAAAAATAAAATTGTATGTGGATTTCCAGAAGTAGAACTTTTTTTGATGTTTTTTAGGAATCTAAGAGGATAGCTGGCTCTTGAATTAGGAGTATACCTGGTATCGAAGAAGTCAATCTTACCGCTCGGATAAATCATTGCATTTTCAATAATAGCACCGTGCTTTGTGTATTCGGCTTTATGCATTACCGCGTCGAAGATTTCTGGCTCATTTTCTGCTTTGAGGTCAATCATCTTTGCGTAACATCCATTTTCTAAATTGAAAATGCCATCCTTACTCCATCCATGTTCATCATCTCCTAGTAAGGCTCTTTTTGGATCAGCCGAAAGAGTAGTCTTTCCTGTACCAGATAAGCCCAGTAGTAGTGCCGAATCGCCATCTGAACCTTCGTTTGCAGAACAATGTAAAGGAAGAACACCATTTAATGGAAGATAGTAGTTCATTACAGTAAACATCAACTTTTTCATACTTCCCATATAGGCCGAACCATAAACAATGCCAATTTTTTTATCAAAATCAGCGACTACGCAAATATCTGATGTCTCACCGTTGGGCAGATCTCTTAGAAGTCCTTTGTAGCGGTCTTTGTCTAATTTATCTTTAGGGAGAGAAATTAAAATAAATTCCTCATCGGCAAAAATAGATTTATCGATGTCCTTAGGAATGGGTCTAAACATATTGTCAACAAAAACTTGACATAAGGCTTGATCGGTAACAGTTTTTACGGGAAGTGCATATTTTGAATCGGCTCCAATTACTCTGTCCGTCGTAAATATTGTTTGCTTTTCAGCGATTGCTTTTAAAGCATCTTCAAAAATTAATCCAAAAGTTTTTGGATCCATTTCGATATTGTTTGGTGAAGACCAGTCAATATTTAATTGACTTTCAGGATTTCTTACAAGATAAGTATCCTTTGGACTTCTTCCTGTCGAATCGACTGGTGTCCAGGTGGCTAATGCACCATTCGGGGTCAATATGGCCTCTTTGTTAACTACAGCTTCTGTAATAAGAATCTCTCTTGATAGATTTTCCTTAAGGTTAGAATGTAGTTGTATTGATTTTATTAAATCTTCAGTCATTCCAATTTGAATATCGTTCATACAACATTTTTTAAAATTTGGTAGTTAAAAGTATGACTATATATAGAGTAATCCTATTATGTTGATATTATTTTTACATTTTTGTTGTGTTATTTCTCAATAAGATTTTGTAGTTTTATCGTGGCGAAGATTGGTTCAAACTAGTTCATTAACAATAGGTTTCGTTAACCTTTTGATTTGTAATGTTAACTAGATTCATCCTCACTGCCTGTCATACAATCGTTTGCGATGATGATATTATAATAAATAAGACTCCTTTTATCTTCCAAATTGCACCTAAAAACCATGGTTCAAGCAAAAAACTTGGGGACTCTATTCAGATTATCATATATTTTGATTCGCTTGAGAGATCGCTTGCTGATGATAGGCAATATGAACATCTTGAACTGCTTAAAGTGCAAATTTTTGGACATAAAATCGCTTTATGACCTTCAGTGCTTTTGGAAAACTTTTTTTGTGATTTTATTCATTGGACTGCCATGTCTAAACTAACGGTCTCTGAGAGTACATCGATCTGGGTAAGATCTTTTGCTTAAGGATATAAGAAGTTCTTTTTAAAAGCCTTAAATTCATTCGTGAACCGAGTCCCTTTGCTACCAAGAACCAATTTTGGCTAATGATTTTGCTACTCCTGCTCACTGTTCATTTTCATTACTTAATAAAACAGAAACAAACCCTTGTCTCAAATTGGGGAATTCGGAATACAAATTTAAAGTAGAAGTCCTTGAGAAAGTAATTCCAGATCAGAATATTCCTTAGAAATTATATTTTGTTACTCGAGTGAACAGCTAGTTTATCTTTATCGGTTAATTCTGAGCTAATTTCAGAATAATAGAGTAAATCTGATGGGAGTAGAGAGCTTACAATACTTTCTAGGTGTTTATTCTCTGATATAGGTATTGCTTATAAACTCAAATGAAATGTGGATAAATCGCTCCATTACTAAATGTCCACTTTTATTTATTTCCCCTAAATTTTCTGCTTGAACCCAAACCATTCCTAATATTATTAGAGAACTGAATTGATTAAATAAATAAAACCTCCAAAAGCACGCTTCTGAAGGTTTTAAAAATATGTATTTTACATTTAACCACTACCTGTTGTCAATAATGGTCATTTTTGATACAATTTAGTCTTTTGAACGAGGATGGAAATTTTTAATTGTTTCCTTTAAGTATTCTCTATCCAAATGAGTATAAATTTCTGTAGTAAGAATTGATTCGTGTCCTAACATTTCCTGCACAGCTCTTAAGTCAGCACCACCCTCAACTAAATGAGAAGCGAAAGAGTGACGGAATGTGTGAGGAGAAACATTTTTCTTCAATCCAACTTTTTTCGATAGATTCTTAATGATAGTAAAAATCATAACACGAGAAAGTTTACGACCTCTACGGTTTAAGAAAAGAATATCTTCACTTTCCTTATCGATATTTAATTTTCCTCGAAAGCTCTTAAGATATATCTTGATTTCTTTTTTCGCTTTTTTCCCGATTGGAATCAAACGCTCTTTGTTACCTTTTCCATGAATTTTAATAAAACCCATTCTGAAATGAAGATTCGAAACACGTAGGTCAATTAATTCTGACACACGTAATCCACAAGAATAAAGTGTTTCAAGAATTGCTCTGTTTCTTTGACCTTCAGCTTTATTCATGTCAACAGCCTTAACTAAAATATCAATTTCGTCAGTTGTTAAGGTGTCTGGTAGTTTACGTCCAATTTTTGGAGCCTCTAATAATGCTGTAGGATTCTTTTCAATAATTTCCTCTAGTAATAAGTATTTGAAAAATGCTTTAATACCAGAAATTACACGAGCTTGAGTTCTAGGACTTGTACCTGCATCATTAATCCAGGCAACAAAGTCTTTTAAGTGCTGAAGAATTACTTCTTCAGGAGCAACCTCCATGTTTTTTTCTCTAAAGAAGGTTGTTAGTTTTGTAATGTCGTTGATGTAAGCATCTACTGAGTTCTTGGAAAGATTCTTCTCCAAGGTTAAGTAGGTCTTAAAATTTTCAATTGTTGTTGTCCATTTCATTTTATTCAGTTTTTAGTATGTAGTTTAGTTGTAAGTAATACCATTTTATTGTTAGTTTTACTCAAGTACTAATAATATACGAATTCTTTATGATAAAACATGTCTGCAATTTAAAAAAATATTACGTAAGCCCGCACTTTTTAATAGACCTCTTTATGTTTAACCTTAAAATACTTTAGATAAGATGAATTTTTTGATTATTAATGGACCGAACCTCAATTTGCTTGGAACCCGCGAAAAATCTATATATGGAGAGCTTTCGTTCGAAATTTATTTTGAGCAGTTAAGAGCGTTATATAGTAAAGTTGAACTAGAGTATTTTCAGTCAAACATTGAAGGTGAATTGATAAATGAAATTCATCGTGTGGGATTTAGTTATGATGGAATTGTGCTCAATGCAGGAGCATATACCCATACCTCTCTAGCCCTTGCGGATGCTATATCTGCAATAAATATTCCTGTTCTAGAAGTTCATATTTCTAATGTACATAAAAGAGAAGAGATAAGGCATGCTACCATGATTGGAAAGGCTTGTTTAGGTACTATATCTGGTTTTGGACTTGATTCATATCGATTGGGAATTGAGGGTTTATTAAATTATTGTGACAAAAGGTGATATTTTTTTGACAAATGGTTTTTTTCGTACCTTTTAATAATAAGAGTAAGTAGTTGAGCGCTTATTTAATTGCTTGAGAGAAATTGAGTACCTTTGCCCTGCCAAAACTATAATAGAAAGAATTACTCGATGAAGAAGCACACGAAAATTATTGCGACTATTTCTGACAAAAAATGTGATGTTGAATTTTTAACACAGTTGTTTGAAGAAGGAATGAATGTAGTTCGACTTAACACTGCTCATCAAACTCATGATGATGCATTAAAGGTTATTAGGAATGTAAGAAAAGTATCTGATAGGATAGCTTTACTTGTAGACACTAAAGGACCTGAGATTAGAACTGTTGATGTTGATGAGGAAATTTATCTTAAGAAGGGTGATTTAATTAAGATGAAAGGGAACGATAACCTTCCTTGCACGGATTTGTGCATAAAGGTTAGTTATGAAGATTTTGTTAAAGACTTAAAAGTTGGAAAGAAAATCTTAATTGATGATGGTGAATTGGAGTTGTTAGTTGTTAGTAAGGACAAGGGATTTTTAACTGTAGAAGCACAAAATGGTGGACCTGTTAAAAATCGTAAAAGTGTAAATGTTCCTGGTGTATCAATAAATTTACCTTCTTTGAGCCCTAAGGATATTGACTTTATTCACTTTGCAATTGAGCAGGATATTGATTTTATTGCGCATTCATTTGTTCGAAATAAAGATGATGTAATGCAAATTCAAGGAATTCTTGATCAGCAGAATTCGGATATTAAAATTATTGCAAAAATAGAGAATCAGGAAGGAGTTGACCATATTGATGAAATATTGGAGCATGCATATGGTATCATGGTTGCCAGAGGTGATTTGGCTATTGAGATTCCAGCTCAGAAGATTCCTGTGATTCAACGTAAAATTGTTGGTAAATGTATTGAAAGCAAGAAGCCTGTTATTATAGCGACACAAATGCTTCACTCAATGATTAGTAATCCCAGACCTACACGAGCAGAAGTTAGTGATATTGCAAATGCAGTATACAGCAGAACCGATGCAATCATGTTAAGTGGAGAGACTGCATACGGTGATTATCCTGTTGAGGCTGTTCGAGTAATGAAATCTGTAGCGATGGAGGTAGAGAAGGAGCTTTATCCAGATACAAAACAAAATTTTGTGAGAAGTAACCGTGAGCTTTCGGCTATTCTTGCTCGTTCTGCTGTAAAAGCATCGCAATTATTACCTGTAAAAGCAATTGTAACAGATACGTTAACTGGAAGAACCGGAAGATATTTATCTGCATACAGAGGAACACTTCCTGTTTACGCATTGTGCTATTCAAAACGTGTAATGAGAGAATTAGCTCTTTCCTATGGTGTTGAGGCTGGTTATCGTAAATTGCTTGTAAGTCGTGATGAATACGTAAAGCAAACTATGTTCTCGTTAATGGATAAAGGATGTTTTACAAGTGAGGATATGGTTATCATTATTGGTGGTAGTTTTGGTCCTTCGAAAGGAGTTTCATTTATGGAGATCAGTGTTGTTGATCAATTAACACATAAAGTGTAAGGATATATTTATAAAAAAAAAATGCGAATCATAACGATTCGCATTTTTTTTATCTAATAGCGTAAGTAGATTAGAACGAGGGCTATTCCAATGCCTATACCTGTAATTACCAAATTAAAGCTTCTTCGGTCTGTTTTAAAAACCAACATGAGTAATGATGATACAAGTAGGCTACTAAAGGAAATCAAAAAGTAGGAGACAGTCGCGCCCAGATTATATCCTGTAAATGGATAAAAAGAGAATGAGCTTCCGTAAACATTTTTATAATGTAAGTTGATTCCTATTCCAAGAATAATCCCGATTAAGGCAAAGAAATTATATTTTACTGTTGAAGCAGAACTCTGATTGGTAAGTAGATTTTGTATGCCAACCAGAAGTATAGAGAAAGCCATAATTAATTTGACGGTGGAATGTGAGAAATTTATAACCGTGAAATTACAAAGCAAAAGTCCAACAATTGAACCAATTACCAAAGCTAGTAGTAATGAAGAATATGCTTTCCAATCTTTTAATTGGAAAGTGATTCCAAATAAAACCAATAGCATAAAGGGCTCAAATGAGGAAAAAGATATTAAATGATAAAATGCTGATTCGAAACTTGCTAGAATTGTGTTCATATATTATTTTATTTCCATTTTATAATTGCACGACAATTTTCGATGTCCGTGTTCTTCGTTTTTATAAAAATTTCGGAGGTGTTATCATTGGTTGTATTGAATACCTCCAATGTTTCACCCAATTTTGCTTCGTGTATGTAATTTATCTCAAGCTCTTGAATTCTTTTTTTTGATAAAATCTCAGTAAGGCAAGAGTCAATAGCCCATTTTACGTATTTTACATTGTTTACATGCCGGTAGATATCCAAATCACTATAATGAATGTGCAGATCTTCGATATACTTCGGATCTTTGATTTGGGGCAATTTCGTTAATGTGTGAGCAAAAATAGGATCTTCCTGGTTTATTGGTAGGTTGGCAACTATTTTCTGAGGTCTAACCAATCTTTTTGTATTCGTATTAATTACCAGCCACGAAGATAGTGCCTGACCAATAACCTGATCTTTTGAATCATAAATTTTAAATTCCCGATTTCCAAATATTCCATCGGTTCCAACCGACCAAGTCTCGATACTAATTTTATCTTTCCAATTGGGCGTTTCAAAAATTTGAAGTTTTAGTCGGGATAAAACCCACGCCATGTTATTGTCTTTTAGGTCATTAATTCCTTTATGGATTAAATCCACGTGTTTCCCTGCAATCTCCTGAAAATAATTGCAGATACTTGTGAGTTTTGCTTTTCCGTGTAAATCGGCATCAAAAGAGCCAATTTGAAAAGTTTCCCGGTATTTCGTTATGTCGATATTTGACGTATTCATTAAAATAGGTATGTTCTGAGTTTTTTAACTATGTATAGTGATCTTATTAATAGAAGAACTACAAATGGTAGTATTTCATTAGGAAAAGATTGTGGTATAAATGTCCAACAGCCTAACACAAGTATCAGTATTACTGAATGGAGTAGAAAGTAGTAGTAGGCAAACGAACTGGATTTCTTTCTGAGCAATGCAAAAACCATTGGAAAGTGAAGAGGGAAGGCCCAAATAATATTCCAATTAGGTCCCGTGGCCTGATGATCAGTAAAAAACCATAAGAAAATAATAAGCCAGCCAAGTAATCCACAGACACCAAAAATAAAGAGGTCGAAAACAAAGAAGTTCTTTTCTTTTTTAAGATGTACAAAACTGAGGATGAGTCCCAATGTTGCAATAATTCCAAAAATGAATACAGGTCTTTTATACCAGCTGGTAATTTTAAGATCAAGAGCTGGCTTAAGTATAACTTCAGTTGATTTCACCAAAGGTTTAGTTGCTTCGCTCGACTTAATTTGCGCATTTTCAAATCCCAACATCATATTGTCAGGCAAAAACATGTATTGGTAAGGAGTGGCCTCCACGTCGCAAGGTATTCCTAAGGCCAAATGGATTCCTAAAAAAATCCAACGGCTTTTATCCATGAATGGATCTAACAAATTCCAAAATGATTTTGGATGATCAACGATCGTATCGAAAAGAATTGTTCCAGAAGTGCTTGCTTTCACGATGTCTCTAATCCTTGTAGAACAGTTATCAAAAAGGAAATCGTATCGGTAATATCGATTCTCTGGTTTGTAATTTATAATTAAAGCATTGAATAGCTTTTGTCTTTCAATACTGTCCAAATTTAGTTTTTGTTCAGTAATCCCTCTCTTTTCATAAATGTACCCATTCTTAAATCGATCAAAATCGTTGTAAGATAGCATGTAGTCCAGTTTGCCTCGGGCAAATTTAGGATAGAAATTTGGCGTGTTAAAATTGAACGCGCCATACCCAAAAACAAGATCTAATTTTTTATCTTCATCTTTTATTCGCAAAGCAGAATGTCCAAATTGGGAGTACAATTCATCTCCTGGGGAACAGGTAAGAAGACTGATTTCTGCATTCGCTGATAAGTTTTGTCCTTTTGCATGATTGCAAATTGATAATGAAAAAAATGCAATTAATAAGATTTGAAAAGAGATGATTTTTAATGCCATAATAGTAAATGTTTACCCTTCGAAGATAGCTATTTTATGAATATTTTGAATGTTTTGATTTTATAAAATATAGCAGATTATTGTTCTAAATGGAAGTCGCTTAAACAAGTTTAAGTTGCTGTTGATTAATCTGCCGATTACATCACAAATTTGTATTTTTTAATATGTTGTTGAGTAGTGGTTTACAGGACATCGTTTCTAGACTTGTTTTTAGTTGCTTCGTCAAAAATAGTGTATATTACTTATCAGATTTAATATTATTTAACATCTTTATAAGCTGTATTAAACTAACCTAACCCCTACAAAGTGAGAAGACTTCTTTTCGTTATCCTTTTAGTTCCCCAATTTTTCTTCGCATACTCGTTGAAATCAAATCCCGATAGTCTAAAATTATCGATGAATCTTGCTGTTTTTTGTCAGTTGAGTGAGAATTATCTTCCTGATTTTCCTGATTCGACAATTTATTATGCGGATCAAGTTTTGAAATCTGCAAAGTTAGTTCATGATTCAACTTTTATTGTGAAGGCGTATTACCTAAAGGGGAAAGCATCTTACCGAAATAGTGATTATTCAAATTCTATCAATTATTTTGAAAAGGCAATATCTTATTGTGTTAATTCGCAACAAAAAGAAAAGGCCGATTGTTATAATGGTTTAGGTAATTCGCTTATCGGAATTGATAAATACAAACTTTCTCTTAGTTCTTATTTCACAAGTTTAAATATTCGAAATACTTTGGGTGATAGTTTGCTTATTTCGGCTTCCTTAAATAATATTGGCAATGTTTATTTTCAAATGGGTGATTATTCTAATGCCTTAGATTATTACAATCAATCATTGGTTTTAAAAGAAAACGCGAATAGTTTGGTTGGAGTCGCTATAATGCTTAATAATATAGCAAATGTGTATCATAAATTGGATGATGGGGCCAAGGCTCTTTCTTCATACTTTAAAGCTTTAGAGATCATCGGAGCCGAAAAAGAAGTTGTTTGGAAGTCAATTCTGCTTGAAAATATAGGACAACTATACTTAGATCGGGGTGAAATTTCCAAATGTTTGATTTATTACCATCGGGCTTTGCTCGAATCCGAAAAAAGAGGTGATAGAATATCTATTTCGAGTGTAAAGTCATCATTAGCGATTGCTTATTTGAAGAACGAAGAATACGGTGTTGCATTAGGTTTGTTCGAGGAGGCTTTGGAAATTGCGAAAGAAATTGGTGTTCTCAGACTTGAGCAGGATTGTTATTATTACATGTCGGGCTTATATGAGAAGAAAAATAATTACGAGAAGAGTATAATCTATTTTAAAAAGTACGATAAAATAAGAGAGAAGATTAATAAGCAAAATAGTAGTAAGGAAATTGCGGAAATTCAGGCGAAGTTTCAATTGGAAAAAATAGATTCTGAAAATGAAATTCTGAAGCAACGAAATACAATTCAAAAATTAGAAATAGATAAACAAAAGACTCGAAACATATTGTTATTTAGTTTGGCTGTTTTGGTTTTATCTTTAGTGATCTATTCGAATTACATTAGTAGATTTCGGAAGCGACATAATAAGATTCTAACCGAGAAAAATAGAATAATCTCTGAGAAAAATAATAGTTTGACAAGTTTAAATGCCATGAAGGATAAGTTTTTATCCATTGTTGCTCATGATCTAAAGAATCCGTTTAATGCGGTTCTAGGTTTTACTGATTTGTTAATAGACCGATATGCTGAACTGGAGGATTCAACGAGACAGGAATACATCGAGATCATTCATAAATCAGCACTTCATGGATCATTATTACTTGATACATTATTGACTTGGTCGAGATCCCAAATGGGGGTGATGAAGTATACTCCAATCATTTTTAATGTAAATCAAATTATAAAAGAAGAAATGGAGGGGCTTGAGGATAAGGCTTTTGCGAAAAGGATTTCTCTTGAGTTTGATGAAAGGAATGTGTTGTTGGTTTATGCTGATTCGGATATGGTTAGGACTGTGGTGCGGAATTTAGGAAACAACTCGATTAAATTTACTGAGGAAAGGGGGAAAATCATCTTTTCAATTGAAAAATATGATGGAAAAGCTGTTGTAGGTGTTCAGGATAATGGTATTGGAATCAAACTTGAGGATAAAGCAAAATTATTTAATCTTGACTCGAACTATTCAAGGCCAGGAACTTCAAATGAAAAAGGGACAGGTTTGGGCTTAATATTGTGTAAGGATTTTGTTGAGAAAAATGGAGGCGAAATAGGAGTGGAAAGTCAAGAAGGAATAGGAAGTAAATTCTGGTTTACGCTATCATTACACACTGAAGAGATAGAAAAAAAATCCTCTACCCATTATAGAGTAGAGGAAGAATGTCTTATTTAATATTTTATCGCAAATCGTTTATTTCTACGTCCGGATTTAACTTCTTATCAAAAACAAAATAACTATCAGGATAAGTAAGATTTGGAGTTAGGTTTTTAAGTATTATACTCACGTTATTACCATCTTTACCAATCGATTTTAACGATTCAATTTGATCGTTAGCTTTACTGATCTTTAATCGGATTAAAGTGAATTCTCGTTCAGTATTTTTTGGAAATAGATCAATAATGTGATAAGTTGAATTGTTACTAGTTTCTTCTTTAATGTACTTATAAGTATATCCTTTTTCGTAAATCGAGAAAATGGCAGCAGGATTTAATCCTTCTTCATCACCTTTTTCTGGCTCGCTAATATTTACTTCGTCAACGTCAACTATATGGGAATATAGCGTAGTTCCATCAAAATAAGTATCCACACCCATAAGTTTAAGACGATATTTATCACCAACAAGAGTAATGCTTCCTTCAGATATTTCGTGAATATCTTCTTCTGCATTATCCATTGAAAACGTAAATTCAGCTTTTAAACTTTTAAATTCTTTATTTTTTGCAGAAACTTTATCTAGAACAGCTTTGGCTTTAATATCCTGGGCTGGTAGGTTAAAACATAGAATTCCAAATAGGAGGAAACAAAAGATTTTTTTCATTTTATATGATTTTATTAATATTTACTTATTCTTAATCAATAATTGTGCCATGCCTTACTTTAGAACATCGCTTAACAGTTTTTCCAGCGAATATTCATCTTGCACGAGTACTTGCCTTGCTTTACTTCCTTCAAAAGGGCCAACAATTCCAGCAGCTTCTAATTGATCAACTATTCTGCCAGCTCTATTATATCCAATGGAAAATCGTCTTTGAATTCCAGATGTAGAACCTTGTTGAGACCCTACAACCAATCTTGCTGCATCTTCAAAAAGGGTATCTCTTTTTTTCAGATCGATATCCAATGAAGTATTTTCAGATGATTCTCCTGTATATTCTGGCAAATACATTGCCGTAGGGTAGGATTGTTGTTTTTGTATAAATTCGGTTACTGCTTCTACCTCCGGAGTGTCAACAAAAGCACATTGTACCCTTACCAGCTCACTGGTTAACGAAATTAGCATATCTCCACGACCAATCAAATGATTAGCTCCAGGGCTATCAAGAATTGTTCTTGAATCGATCATAGATGCTACTTTAAAGGCAATTCGAGCAGGGAAATTGGCCTTAATAATTCCTGTGATGATATTGGTTGATGGTCGTTGTGTTGCTATAATCATATGTATGCCAATAGCACGAGCTAGCTGAGCGATACGAGCAATCGGAGTTTCTACTTCTTTCCCGGCAGTCATTATTAAATCAGCAAACTCATCAATAATTACGACAATATAGGGTAGATAACGATGACCGTTTTCCGGATTTAAACCTCGTTTAACAAACTTGGTATTGTATTCTTTTATATTTCGGGCATGTGCTTTTTTCAACAAATCATATCTGGAATCCATTTCAATACATAAGGAGTTTAATGTTGCAATAACCTTATGGATATCAGTGATAATTGCTTCCTCTTCACCCGGAAGTTTTGCTAGAAAATGCTTCTCGATCGTGGAATAAATACTTAATTCTACTTTCTTCGGATCAATTAGGACAAATTTAAGCTGAGATGGATGCATCTTATATAAAAGGGACGTGATAATTGCATTCAAACCAACAGACTTTCCTTGTCCTGTTGCACCAGCGACCAACAAGTGAGGCATTTTGGTTAAATCAAGGGTATAGGTCTCATTCGATATTGTTTTCCCTAGAGCAACAGGAAGTGCATGTGTTGATTCCTGGAATTTTTTAGATGAAATAATGTTTTTCATGGACACTATTTCAGGTGTACGATTCGGAACCTCAATACCAATAGTTCCTTTCCCTGGAATAGGAGCGATAATTCTAATTCCTAATGCAGACAGACTAAGGGCAATATCATCTTCCAAATTCTTTATTTTGGAAATACGTATTCCCGGAGCAGGCACAATTTCATATAGAGTGATTGTTGGACCAATCGTAGCTTTAATCTGAGTTATTTCAATTTTGTATTGACGTAGAGTCTCTACAATTTTATCTTTATTTGATTCAAGCTCCTCTTTGCTAACACTCGAATTGTTGGAATGGTGTGCCTCTAATAAATTAATAGGAGGGTATTGGTAGTTGGAAAGATCAAGAGTAGGATCGAAATCTTCCATTGATGTATGCTTAATGCTAACGATTTCCTCTTTCTCTGATACTGTCTCTATTTTTAGTTCTAAGTCTTTTTTGACAGCTTCGGCCTCGGAAGCTTTAGTTTTCTTAATACTTTCTTCTTTAGGAAGGAACTCGGATTCTAAAATAACTCCTGTATCTTCAATATCTTGCTCATGACTTATTGAATGTGGTGGTTGAATGATTGATTCAGTTTCATTTTCGACTTTTTCAGCTTTGGAAAGGTCGTTGTCTGCTATAGGATCAGTTTTAGGTTTGGACTTAACTATTTTTTTGAAAAAAGAAATTGAGTTTTGAAAGCCAAAAGTAACGAGTGTCAAAAAGCTAAGAACGACTAGAAATAAAGTGCCAATATTCCCAATTAGAGATATCAGCCATTCACTAATAAAGTAACCATGAACACCTCCTAAAAATAAAAATGAATGGGATGTTGATTGAACAAATAAAAATGACATTAAAACTGAAAACCAAATACAGAATAGTAAGGTATAGATAATCGTTTTTCGTAATGATTGAATTTTTACTCCCCAGATTCGTAGAGTAAGGACTACAAGTACATAAAGAAAAGAAAATGAAGCTATTCCAAAGCCTTTGTTTATTACCAAATTTGAAATGTAAGCTCCCGTTTTACCTGTCCAGTTTTCAACCCGTACTTTTGAGTCTGTAATTAATTCAAGCCATTTAATATCTAATTTACTCTGGTCAGCCCCTCCTGTAAAAAAGAAGGATACAAATGCCAATCCTATGTATATAGTGAATAATGAAAGTGTAATACCAAATAGGAATTTAATTCTTTCATCAGCAAGAAACTTTGGGGTTGAGAAGCGCGGTTTTGCTTTTGTATTGTTTGTTATTTTCTTTTTAGCCATTGACTATATTTTCAATTTTCACAAAATTCGAGTAGTTCTGGAATTTATGTAAAAGTAATAAAAATGGCATTTAAAACCACAGGAATATCGGCTTACAAAAAGATAAGTTTTAAAGTGGGTAATAACTAGTTGAAATCTACGATGTACTTTTTTAAAGTTTTTAGATCGGATAGAACATACTCCTCAGGAATATTGAAATCTTCTTCACTAACGCTTATTAGATTTACTGATTGTGCTGTGAATTTTGTTTTTACTTGATTCATTGTAGTCTCAAATTCCATGAGTACGCCAGGAATACCATATAAAGGAGTGTTTCGGTTGGGATCCTTTAATCCTATATCTATTGTATAAAATACATCCACTTTAGTTTTTGACTGGTCATCTAAATAAATTGTTGCTTGTTTGCATTCATAGCCAGCGATATGTTTGGTTGAGTCTTGGTATTCTATTTTGGTAGGAGGAAGTTGACTATAGACAAAAGCAACTTCATCTTTAGGAAATTCATAGTTGAGCTTATTGCTCAAAACTTTTAATAAAATATTACTGCTTTTATTCTCGTATCTGGAAATGAATTTTGTGCTGAAAAAACCAAGATAACCTTCCGATATAAGACAGATGTTATTATCCTTAAAACGCAATTCTACTTTGTTGGGCAAGAGAGCAATTATAGGATTGTCTTTTTCTGAGGTGAAATAACTAACATCATAGGTAATTATCCCTTCATTTATTTTATTATCTGTTTCGGATTTTAATTTGCAACCCGTGACTAGTAATAAAATTAGAATTATAGATAATCCTTGTTTCATAAAATTATATGTGTTGGTTGTGAATGTTTATTGATATAGATTATTGCCCATGCTAATAGTAATTCAAACGATTTCGATATTCAATAAATAGCATTTACTAAAAGTATGAAAACATTGGGGAATACAATATTAAAATTTGACATCTTACATGAAATCTTTTTATATTTTTACGAATGACACATAATTGGCCTATTAAATTCCACTTTTAGTGATACGCAGAAAAATCGTTCAGGTTTTGTGAAAGATAAGAATAACCTGAATTAAATTTTTTCCTTAAAATTCGTTTTGGATGTCAAATTAAAGTAAAAGGGTTTGATTATAAACATAACAGCACTGTTTAACTGGCTTTTGCAAACGAGTGTATTTCAATTGATTGTTCGCTTTGAATTTCATGCAATTAGCAAATTGGATAGTGAACAGTAAATTACAGAATGGTCTAATGTGTTGAAAAACAGAGAGTGAAAAATATTATAAATAAAAAAGTTTTTCATTGTATTGATATTATTTTTTTTAGATTTGCAAAGCGGAAAGAAAAACATAAATAGAAAAATAATGAAAAATAAATTAGCAGTTGTAGCATTAGGCGGAAATGCCTTGTTGAGAGGGAATCAAAAAGGGACTGTGGAGGAACAGATTCAAAATACGGTTGATACTCTTGAAAATCTTATTTTTCTTGTAAAAGAAGGGTATGATGTTATTATTGCTCATGGTAATGGCCCTCAGGTAGGTAATATCTTAATGAGAAACGATGCGGGTGAGCAACTTTATAATATTCCTCAGATGCCTTTGGATATTGATGTGGCAGATTCTCAAGGTGGAATTGGTTATATGATTGAGAGAAATTTGCGTAATATATTAAAGCAAAATGGTATTGAAAAAGATGTGGTAACTTTGGTAACTCAAGTTGTTGTTGATAAGAATGATCCTGCTTTTGCTAATCCTTTAAAACGTGTTGGTAAGATTTATAACAAAGAACAAGCTGATAAGTTGACTGTTGAAAAAGGTTGGATTTTCAAAGAAGAGGTAAAAACAGATGGGGGATGGAGACGTGTTGTCCCTTCGCCAAAGCCAATTCGAGTATTGAATGAGAAGGTGATTGAAAGCTTAGCTCGACAAGGAAATATCGTAATTACTGTTGGTGGTGGAGGAATTCCTGTTTCAGAAGATGAAAACGGTAACTTATGTCCGGTTGAGGCTGTGATTGACAAGGATCTTGCTTCGGCATTGATTGGAGCTCGAATTAAGGCAGATGAATTCTATATTCTTACGGATGTATCTTTTGTTTATCATGATTTTAGAGGACCAAACGAGAAGAAACTCGAATTCCTGAATCATGCAGATACAATGAAATATATGGAAGATGGTACCTTTGCTGAAGGATCAATGGCTCCAAAAATTCGTGCTTGTTTAAGTTTTATCGAAAATGGTGGTGGTAAATCAGTTATTACTGAGGCAACTAAGCTGGTAGATAGGTCTTATGGTACTAAGATAACAATGGAGTACGACAAAAATGATGTAGAGCATAATGCTTAAATAAATATTGTTAATATCAGATTATAGTTACTTTTGTGATTGTAATTTATAAAAATACATATTATGGCTTTTAATTTAAGAAACAGAAATTTTTTGAAGTTGTTGGATTTTACTCCAAAGGAAATGCAATATATGTTGGATCTTGCAAGAGATCTTAAAAGAGCAAAATATGCTGGTACTGAAGTGCAAACTATGAAGGGGAAGAATATCGCTTTGATTTTCGAGAAATCTTCTACTCGTACTCGTTGTGCATTTGAAGCAGCAGCTTACGATCAAGGAGCTCACGTAACTTATTTGGGGCCTTCTGGATCTCAGATTGGTGTTAAAGAGTCAATGGCAGACACCGCTCGTGTTTTGGGACGTATGTATGATGGTATTGAATACCGTGGATACGGACAGGCGATTGTTGAGGAATTGGGTAAATTTGCTGGTGTTCCAGTTTGGAATGGCTTAACAGATGAGTTTCATCCGACTCAGATTTTAGCGGACTTTTTAACTATGACGGAGCATTCTGATAAGCCATTGAATCAAGTTTCTTTTGCATATTTAGGTGATGCTCGTAATAACATGGCTAACTCTCTAATGGTTGGTGCTGCTAAAATGGGTATGGATGTGAGAATTGTTGGACCCGCTAATCTTCAGCCAGAAGAAGAGTTGGTTGCTCAATGTATGGAGATTGCTAAAGAAACAGGTGCTGTTATCACAATTACTGATGATGCTAAAGCAGGTGTTAAGGGATGTGATTTCCTTTATACTGATGTTTGGGTGTCAATGGGTGAGCCAGATAAAGTATGGGAAGAAAGAATAAGTATTCTTAAGCCATATCAAATTAATGCTGATTTGATGGGCGCGACAGGAAACGATAAGTGTAAATTTATGCATTGTTTACCTGCTTACCACAATAGACAAACTAAGGTTGGAGAAGAAGTTTTTCAGAAGTTTGGTATGGATGGCGTTGAGGTTACTGAAGAAGTTTTTGAGTCTCCTGCGTCTATTGTATTTGATGAAGCTGAGAATCGTTTGCATACTATTAAAGCGGTAATGGTTGCTACTTTAGGAGCATAGGTATAAAATAATCACTAAAAAGGGCGACTTCTTAGTCGCCATTTTTGTTGTTGTTATGTGTTTTAGATTCACGTCATTACTCTGATTGGATACTGTTTGTATCTTTTCTAGTTTTTGATGTATGTTAAGTTTTGTGTTTTTGTGAAGGCTTTTGAGGAAATATTGCGTTTGTTGAGTTCTCTTTTGAAATCACAACCGCCACAGCTTCCGCCACAGCTTGATTTTTGCTTCAGAAACAACTTTAAGAACTGATAAAAGGTATATCCGAATGCAAAAAATACAATAATATAAGTTGATACTAATTGAAAGCTCATAGTCTTAAAGTATTAAATTACCGGTTTGATAGATAATGAATGAAACTAACCAAGCCAATCCTGTAGTATAGAACACTACAAAAGCGGCCCATTTCCAATTTGCTTCTTTAACGATAGTGACTATTACGGCCACGCAAGGGAAATATATCAGTATAAATAAAAGGAATGAGAGAGCAGATAGACTGGAAAAGACATTTTCTCCTGTTCGATAACTACCAATAAATTTCTGTTCTTTTAATTTTGTTCGTAAACCTTCACTGGTTTCGCTTGCACCTTCTCCTTCCTGATACAAAACACCCATAGTACTTACAACAACCTCTTTAGCGGCAATCCCAGTTAGTATACTTACTGTCATCTTCCAGTCGAAACCTAATGGATGAAATGCAGGTGCAACAAATTGACCAATTTGACCGATATAGGATTTTTGTTGTTTTTCTTCAAGTTTAAGATTTTTGAGTTTTAGAACCTCCGACTTTTTTTCAACTAATAACTGATTTGTGTAGGTTTCGTCATTTTGTTGAGAGTTGTTTATCTGATTGTCGTATTCCTGAGAGGTTTCAATAATCATTTTATCGTAATCTTTCGAGAAGTTAACCTCTCTTGGGAAATATCCTAAAGCCCAAATCAGAATCGAAGCCAAGAGGATAACTCCTCCCATTTTCTGTAAATACTGAGCTCCTTTATTCCACATGTGAATTAAGGTTGACTTCAATGTCGGAAGTCGATATGGCGGTAGTTCCATCACGAATGGAGCTTCCTTGGATCTGAAAAAACTTGCCTTAAATACCTTTGCAAAGATAATAGCAAGAGCTATTCCAAAAGTGTAAATACCAAATAGTACTAGAGTTGCATTTTCAGGGAAAAATGTTCCAATAATCAATATGTAAATGGGTAGTCTGGCACTGCAGGACATGAATGGGGTAATCAGCATTGTAAGTATTCTGTCATTCCTGTTTTCGAGTGTTCGTGTTGCCATTAGGGCCGGCACATTACATCCAAATCCCATTATTAATGGAATGAAAGATTTTCCATGCAATCCTATTTTATGCATTAGCTTATCCATGATAAAGGCAGCCCTGGCCATATATCCTGTGTCTTCCATAAACGAAATAAAGAAGAATAAAATCAGAATGTTTGGGAGAAAAACAATAACTCCTCCAACACCACCAATTATTCCGTCTACGAATAAATCTTTTAACGGACCTTCGGGCATGAATTGTTCAATTAATCCTGCGAAAGCATTTACACCCATATCTATCCAATGCATTGGGTATTCGCCCAAATTAAAAGTAGCATAGAATGTTAAAAACATAAACACGAAAAAAATCGGAAAACTAAATAATTTGTGAGTGATAAATGTATCTATTATTGTGGTTTTCCGTCTTCTTTTTATTGGACTCTCTTTGTAAGTTTCTTTTAACGCTCCATCAATAAATCCGTACTTTGAATCGGTGATAACTGTTTCGCATACCTCTCCAAATTCTTTTTCAATTTTTTGAATTTCTTCTTTTACTGTCTTTTTTATATTGAAATGATGATCACTTTCCTGAACCAAATGCCGAGCACTCTTATCTCCTTCTAATAGCTTGATTGATAGAAATCTTGGGGAGGTTTTTGTGCAGATCTTAGGATCTTTTTTCATTTCTTGTTGGATCCTGGCAAGGGATCTTTCAACAAACTTGCCATAATTAACGTGAATGTGACGTACGATTGGATCTTTGTCTTCGTACACATTAATCACTTTGTCGAATAGTTTTTTTATACCAGTACCTTTGGGGCTTACTGTTGGGATAATTGGGATGCCAAGCATTTTCGCAAGAGCCTTGAACTTGAGTACAGCACCTTTTTGTTCCAGTTCATCGTACATGTTAAGGGCAATAATCACCTTTATATCCATGTCGATTAACTGTGTTGTTAGATATAGATTTCTCTCCAGATTAGATGCATCAATCACGTTAATTACCACATCCGGCTTTTCGTTCATGATGTATTTTCGCACAAATAATTCTTCAGGAGAGTAAGCTGTTAAGGAGTATGTGCCCGGAAGATCGGTAATGTTAAAGTGATAACCATTCTGTTTTACTTTGGCTTGTTTCGCATCTACCGTTACTCCACTGTAATTACCTACATGCTCTTTCGATCCGGAAGCATAATTAAAGAGAGTTGTTTTTCCCGAATTTGGATTTCCAACCAAAGCAATGTGTATTTTTTTCCCTTTTTCTTTTGCTGATGTTTTAAGGATATCGTCACCAATAGTTCCTTCGAATCCATTTATTTTGATGCTTTTAGCCTCTTCTTTAGTGATCACTTCAATTAATGAGGCTTCGCTTCTTCTTAATGAAACTTCGTAGCCCATTATTTGATATTCCACAGGATCTTTGAGAGGTGCATTTTTAATAACAGTCACCTTCTTGCCCTTTACGAATCCCATTTCGGTAATTCTTTTCCGAAAGGCACCATGTCCCTGAACTTTTATAATAATTCCTTCTTGAGTATCAGATAATTCGGAAAGCTTCATTCTTAGTTATATAATAAATGATACCATATGGTATCTGCTTATTGCAATTTGATAATACTTTAATTCTTGTTTTTCTTTACACATGTCAAACGTATAGGAAAAACAGATGATTTACAATCGCTATTAGTAGGTATTTTGATCTGCTAATAGGGACTAGTCTTGATTTATTATTTTCTACATTTAATTTAATCTAAATTAAAGCAAAAGTAAATATTTTGGGGTAAACTGTGGCTAATTAGTTTTCTTTTTACTGATATAAATTAAATTTGGACAAAAAAAAAGCTGCCACAAAGGACAGCTTTAAAATGTATTGGAACTATTATTCGGTTAAATCTTCAAATTCTACATTTGTGAAGGATTCTGATTCAACACCCTCGAGTATATTTTCTGGCACCATATATTCTGAATCCAAGAAAGTTTCTTCATTATTTTCTTTTTCTGCATTCGCAGATTTGATAAATTCAATTGCTCCTAAGAGACCTCCAGAGAATTTATCAAAGTCTTCTTTATATAGGAAGATTTTATGCTTTTCGAAGGAGAAATTCCCTTCCTTGTCGTAACGTTTTTTACTTTCAGTGATTGTTAAGTAATAGTCGTTTTTTTTTGTTGCTTTAACATCAAAAAAATAAGTCCTTTTCCCCGCTCTAACCGCTTCAGTATAGATTTCATCGCGATTATGTTTTTCAAATCCTTCCTTTTTTTCGTAACCTTCCATTTGAAATAATTTGTTATTTATTTTGATTTTATATATTCAAAAATAAAAAAATATACCTACTAATTATAATAAATATGTATTTTATTGAGGAAAATGTGGTTATTTAAAATGAGTATGCAAACCTTTTCAGACTATGTGTATTTATTTCACTTACTATTAATATGTAAAGTCTTTTTATTTGGGGTGTTAAATATTTTATTCAAATTGTTGATTTTCTCTTGTTCGCAAGTAAAAAAAGCCTATTTTTGCGGCGAGATTAATATAATTGATAAGTTCTTTAAACGTATGATTAGTAGAAGATTGCTTCGTGTTAAGGTGTTACAAATTCTGTATGCCTATTATAAAAATCAAGATCGCACAATAGCTAAAGCCGAAAAGGAATTGTTCTTTAGTGTCGGGAAAGCTTACGATTTGTATCATTATTTACTTCTACTTATTGTGGATGTTGCTTTTGTTTCTGAAAAGAAGATTGATAAATTAAGAGACAAAATTGTTCCATCTCATGAGGATCTAAATCCCAACACAAGATTTATTGACAATGCTGTAATAAAGCAGTTAGCGAATAACATTCAGTTGAGTAGCTATTCTAATACGAACACCATAAATTGGGATGATCAGGAGGATTACGTTCGGATTTTGCGCGAAAAATTGATTAGCTCAGACTTGTATCAGGAATATATGAACGCACCTGAATGTACCTATGCAAGAGATAAGAAATTTGTTGAGAAATTTTATACTCATATTATTGCTGCAGATGAGGATTTTTATGGTGTGATGGAAGAAAAGAGCATCTATTGGAATGATGAGATCGAGTTCATTATTAGTATGGTTGCAAGAACAATAAAAGGTTTCACTAAAGATGACGATACTCATACTTCATTAATGCCTTTGTTTAAAGATCGTGACGATGAGGAGTTTATGAAAACTTTGTTCCGCAAGGCTATTATAAATCATCCTGAACATCAGGGATTAATTGAGGCTAATACTAAAAATTGGGATTTGGAGCGTATTGCATACATGGATATTTTAATCATGGAGTTAGCTCTTACTGAAATAAAAGAATTCTCAAGTGTTCCGGTTAAAGTGAGTTTTAACGAATATCTTGAAATTGCGAAGTTCTATAGTACAGCTAATAGTAGTACTTTTATTAATGGTATTCTGGATAAAATGGTACAGGAACTAAAAGCCAATGGTACCGTTAAAAAAGTAGGTAGAGGCTTAATTGAAGGGAAATAGAATTAAACGGACTATTATATAGAATGCGCTTATCTTAGGGTAATGCGCATTTTTTATTTTATTGCACTTCGCAAATATTCTTCCATTAAAATTCACTACTTTCGAAAATCAATATGTTTGAAAAATAATGAAGAAAATAATTCTTTTTAAAATTCTCAATTATCTTTATTACACTGTTTATTTGTTGGTGCTGGCAATATTTTTGATCCAATGTTCCTCTGATAAAAAAACAAAGATTGAAAATAAAGTGATTGATGGAAAAGCTTCGGAACAAATTATTATGACGAAAGGCTTTCCTAAGTTTGAGTTTACTAAAGAATTGCATAAATTTGGGGAGATTTCCGCAGGGGAAATAGTTGTTTGTGATTTCTTTTTTAAGAATATAGGATCAAAAGATTTAGTAATTAAGAACATTGAAACAAGTTGTGGGTGCACTGCCGTTAAATGGGATAAGAAACCAGTAGCAATTGGAGAAGAATCTCATATTACTGTAGAGTTCGACTCAAAAGGAAGATATGGAAAACAATATAAGGTGATTACTGTTTTTTGCAATACTTTATATGGAACAAAGGAGTTGGTAATTACTGCTCAAGTGAAATAGAATAATTAGTATTTATATAATAATATGGCCTTAGGCCTTAAAACTCAGGATTGAATGGATAATTTATTGAACATCTTATTGATGACGCAACCTCAAGAAGGCGCAAACCCGATTATGCAATTTGTACCTCTAATTCTAATCGTAGTGGTATTTTATTTTTTCATGATTCGTCCGCAAATGAAAAAGCAGAAGGATTTGAAGAAATTCCGTGAAGATTTGAAAAAAGGTGATAAGGTTGTAACTACAGGTGGTATTTACGGGAAAGTTATTGAGATTCAAGAGACTGTAATTATCATGGAAGTTGAAGGACAAAATCGTTTGAAAATTGACAAAGCAGCGGTGGTTAAAGATATGAGTGATGTCGCTCAAAAATAATTGTTTTGACTGTGCTCTTTGAGCACAGTCTCTTTTTAAACTTTCCAAACATTGGGTATTCCAGATCTTCAAAAGGTAAAGGCGTTTTTTAATACAGGAAAAATCGCTTCGAATAAGAAACTACTTGTGTATGTTTTTTTTGTTGGGATTGCTACAATATTTTGGTTCTTAAATGCTCTGGGTAAAGAATATACAACTACGGTAAACTACCCGGTACGTTACATTAATTTGCCACAGAATAAGGTTCTTACCAATAAGCTACCTGAACATTTTGCCTTAAAAGTTAATGCGTATGGTTTCGATTTGCTACGCTATAAGCTAAGTTCAGCTTTTCTATCTAATCCATTTGATGTTGGCCTTTATACTAACAATCGCATGGAAAATAGCTCCCTTCGCAACTATTCTCTTACTACTTCTCAAATAGTGAACCTGTTCGAGAAGGATTTATCCTCAAGTATCAAATTGATAAGTATTTTACCGGATACGATCATGTTTGAGTTTTCTCCGATCGTAGAAAAGAAAGTTCCAATTAAGAGCATGGTTTCAATTAGCTTTGAACAACAATACATGCTTGATGAAGCAATCTCATTGGAAATGGACAGTGTGGTTTTGAAAGGCCCGAGTTCGAAGCTGGATAGTGTTTATTTTGTTGAGACCGAGAGACTTGTTTTAAAAGATTTAAATAAGACAGCTAAAAGGAATGTTAGTTTAAAGCAGATTAAGGGGATTAAATTTTCTCAACGGAAAATTGAGATCACTGTCCCGGTAGAACAGTTTACCGAAGAGAAAATGAACGTTCCTGTGAAAGTAAGTAATTTGCCCGATTCTCTTTTACTTAGATTGTTTCCAGGGGATGTTAAGGTGTCTTATTTTGTAGGATTTAAAAAGCACGATAAGGTTTCTGCGGATTTGTTCGATATAAGAGTAGATTATAATCAGACCTCTGAGGAGGGGAGCAATAAGTTAAAGATAAGGTTGTTGAGTAATCCTAGTTTTGTAACGAATGTTCGTTTTCATCCTCAGGAAGTTACTTACCTAATAGAGAAGAAGAAATCATTCAAATAAACCAGTATTACCTTCTGGTGAAAAGGAATATAAATAGGAACCAGTAATGTTGAAAATTGGCTTAACAGGAGGCATCGGATCAGGAAAATCAATTGTTGGGAAAGCATTTGAGATGATGGGAGTTCCTGTTTATGTTGCCGATATTGAGGCGAAAAGATTAATGGTTTCAAATGAGGAAGTGCGGAAATTAATAATTTCCCGTTTTGGACATGGAATTTATGATTCCAATTTAAATTTAAATCGAAAATTATTAGCCGAAATTGTATTCAATGACTCAGAATCATTAAAAGCTATTAATTCAATTGTTCATCCTGCTGTTAGAGCTGATTTTAAAAGATGGAGTAATCAATATTCTCAAATCGCCTATGTGATACAAGAATCTGCTATTCTTTTTGATACGGGTTTATATCGGGATTTCGATAAAATTATTACGGTTACTGCTGAAGAAGAGATAAGAATTCAAAGAGTAGTTGATCGAGATTCGGCGGGTAGAGAACAAATCGTGGAAAGAATGAGAAATCAACTTTCGGAATCTGAAAGGATTGCAAGAGCAGATTTTGTAATTTACAACAGCACGGAGTTGATCCTTCCTCAAATTGACCTGATTGATAAGCAAATTAGGTTTCTGGCCAGCAGATAAATTCAATACATGTTAAACTTTGTTAATAGAATCGCTTTTTTAGAAGTGCGATTTATAAATAGATTATCTTTTGTTTTCTTTGCTTACTAGAAAATAAGGATTGTCAAATAATTTTGGACCAGAAAATGGGAAAATACGGAAGATGGATTGCTGGAGGATTAGGTTGGGCTTTTTTAGGGCCAATTGGTGGTGTGTTAGGGTTTATGTTAGGATCGGCGATAGATACCGTTGAGATTGAGAAAGGTCACGTTCGCGGTACTACAAGGCAAGGTGATTTTGTAATGAGCTTGCTGATTTTGGTTGCTGCTGTAATGAAGGCGGATGGAAAAATATTAAAAGCAGAATTAGATTACGTAAAAGAATATTTGGTAAAAAGTTTTGGTGCTGGACGAGCTAGCGAGGCAATTACCATGCTGCGTGATATTTTAAAACAAAATGTATCCGTAGAAGAGGTTTGTCAGCAAATTCAGCACAATCTAGATTATTCCTCTCGATTACAATTGATGCATTTTTTGTTTGGAATTGCTCAGGCTGACGGAGCTATATCAGAAACAGAGCTGAATTTGATTGATAAAATATCATATTACCTGAAGATTCAATCCGGTGATTATAATTCGATTAAATCCATGTTTATTCAATCGACAGAATCAAGTTATAAAATACTTGATTTAGCAAGGGATGCTTCTGATGATGACGTGAAAAAGGCTTATCGGAAAATGGCAGTTAAATATCATCCTGATAAAGTAAGTTACTTGGGCGAAGATGTGCAGGAGGCTGCTAAGGAAAAGTTTCAAAAACTAAGCGAAGCCTACGAAAAGCTAAAAAAGGAAAGAGGATTTGCATAATCTGTATTGATTCTAAGATTTTTTTTTGCAAAAATATTTTTTTAACTACAATGGAATTATAAATTTGTGCTTCCAAATATAAAAATGAAAATATGTTGAAAGGAATATTAGCCATCGCAGGACACACAGGTCTTTTTAAAATGGTTTCTAACTCAAAGAATGCATTAATTGTAGAGTCTTTGATTGATAAAAAGCGTATGGCTGCTTATGCATCCTCTAAAATTAGTGCTTTAGAAGATATTGCTATTTTTACAGAAGAAGGAGATGTTCAATTAGCCGAGGTTTTTAAAAGTATTAAGGACAAAGAAAACGGTGGACAAGCTATTAGTCACAAAGCCTCAGGAAATGAACTGAAAGCTTACATGGCTGAAGTATTGCCAAGTTATGATGAAGATCGTGTATATGTTTCTGACATGAAAAAGGTTTTTCAGTGGTACAATATTCTACAGGAAAATAATTTGTTAGATGTTGTTGAGGCCGTAGAAGAAACAAAAGAGGAAGAGTAAAACTTCTATATAATTTTAAAAAGCTGTCTATGGTAATAGGCAGCTTTTTTTTTGCCGGTTTTTGATTGTTAACTATGGTTTTTTTGCGAAATTGTAAGTAAGCATTGAAAAAGGAGGTTTGGATGATATCGGAAATTGATAAAAGGTGCATTGTGTTAAAGAGATTAAAGCCTGGAGATGAGCAGGATCTTGTTAAATATGCAAGTGATCCTGATGTGGCTCGCTTCCTAAGGAACAGCTTTTCTTATCCATATACACTTAAAGATGCTCAACGTTGGATTCATTATGTGAATCATATTGCTAAAGGATATTTTAGAGCAATTGATTTTAATAATGAAGTAGTTGGTTGCATTGGTGTCGAAAAGGAGGAAGATGTATTTTGTAAATCGGCTGAATTGGGCTATTGGATTGGACAAAAATTTTGGAGAAAGGGGATCATGACACATGTTGTGAAAAAAACGATTGAGCATGCCTTTTTTCATATGGATATAGTAAGGTTGTATGCAAATGTTTTTGAGGGAAATATAGGATCTGTAAAGGTTTTGGAAAAAGCAGGGTTTGTTCAGGAAGCAGTTTTAAAGGATGCTGTTTATAAAAATGGTGTTTATTTAGATCAACTGATTTTCACTATTGTTAGAAGATAAAAAAAAGAGGCATAAGCCTCTTTCTTTATTTTCCATCGAAAATGATGTTGTAACTTTCCCAGAATTTTTTGTCGTAAGG
The DNA here is from genome assembly GCF_002356295.1 of Labilibaculum antarcticum. NCBI lineage: Bacteria > Pseudomonadati > Bacteroidota > Bacteroidia > Marinilabiliales > Marinifilaceae > Labilibaculum > Labilibaculum antarcticum. The sequence goes on from NZ_AP018042.1 coordinate 4,190,374, forward strand.
CATGTTCTCGTAATAGGCTCTTTTTTCTATTATTTCCGGGTTGCTTGTATTTATTTTAGTGATCAGCATTTCAGTATTGATATCCACTAAAGTGATTTCTTTGGTTTTTTTATCTTGCACCTTGTGATGACGCTTGTAATTCACATAGCTCAGGTAATATCTTCCTGAATGTTGCTTGTAGGTAACACTAAAATCGTATTCTATTTTTAATGGCTTCCACTTTTGTCGTTCTTCATTCACGTAAAAACTTCTTCCTTGCGATGAATAATTGCTGGCAACCACATGCGTTTCATTTTTGATCACTGCAAAGTCTTTTATTTTGATGTAGATTTTCCCAGAATATTCTTTGGCGTAATAATCACCTGTGTTGCTTAGCATTGGTTTTTTACTTTTGTATCCAATAACCCAGATTGAATCATTCTCGTATTCTGTGATTTGCTCTAACTTTAAATTGTAAAAGTCAATATGATTACTGTTTAGGATATTTCCGCGACCACGAACAATGTCCATCTCCAATAATTCATCTAAGTAGGTGGAGCCATCAGCAAGCGATGCGTTCTCAAAATTCTTTCGTACTTGCAGAAATTTATACCCGCGTTCTTTAAATACCTGATAGGCATCTGCTCTTTGGTATCCTTTGTCGTCGTAAATACGGATTGCCGCTTCACGAAGACGATTTAGCTCACTATTTTTAAATTTTTCAGATCGATAATAAACGTCGTAATTAAAAGGGGTTTGTAAATAATTTTCAGAAATTCGTTCAATCGCAGTTTTTATTCTTTTCTTTAAAACTAACGATTGAGCAGTAATCTCAACTTCAGCAATGCTGTAATTCTTTGGAGTTAGTTTGATTCGTAATGTGTCTTCCTGAATGCAGTTTTTTACACTATTTGAGAATGTGGAGTAACCAACAGCCGAAGCTTGTATGGTTTTGTCAATTAAACTACCTGGGATTTTTAGTTCGAAAACACCATCCATATTAGAGGCGGCTCCAATATATGATCCTATAACTCCAACATTAGCAAAAGGAATTGGTTCGTTGTTTTGGTCGTTAGTCAGTTTGCCGACAATTCGAATTAATTTTATATTTTGTTCAGATTTGTTTTCCTCCTGAGCTTTAACCGAAAAGGCTAATGTGATTACAGCAAGGAACAGAGTAATGTATTTTTGCATAAGTATAAGGAGTTTGAATATTTTTAGTAAAATTAGATTCTAAATTAGTTGTAAGCTATCAATTCTCTTGCCAGAATTGAGAACTGTGTGTAATTTTATCTTTTTATTTTAATTTGAAAGAAATATTTCTTACAAAGATATGTTTATGACAGATTCAGAAAAGTAAAAGGTGTGGTTTTCATGATAAAAAATGTTAATTTTTATCATATGAGTTTATTTTTTGTTGAATTAGAAATACCTTCGTTTGCAATAAGCTTTCAATACGACCAGATCAATTTGGTTTCTTAAACTCATTAATAAATAGTGATCCTATGAAAAAAAAAATTATTATCCTGTCAATTCTTCCATTATTTCTTCTGTCATGTGTAGTATCAAAGAAAAAGTATGAAGAATTAGAATATGCAAAACGCCGAAGTGATGCAAAAGTGGTTGCTCTCGATAATGAGAATTCGAAAAAAGGTCAACATATTAGTCAGTTGAATTCTAAGTTGGATCGAACGCTAATGGAGTATAACGAAATGAAGAATAGCATGTCTGAGAGCAATGCTATGAAGAATACTGAAATTGATGATTTAAGTACGGACTTGATGGGACTTGCTTCGGATACGACAGAACTTAAGGTTCGTTTGATGGAAACATTGGATAAGTATAATTCTGCCTTGAATCTAAATGATCAAAATAATGTGAAGATTTCGGGTTTGTTAAAACAAATTGAATCGTTAAAATTGGAGTCTGGTAAGTTGAGTCAGGATTTAAAGACTGCAACTATTGATGCTGATTGGGAAAAGAAAAAAATAGCTACAGAAATTAAAAAGAATAGTGATTTGATCTCAATGAAAGATAAGGAGATTGAAAACCTAAAGGCTGAAATTAAAGAAAAGGATGGTAAGCTAAGTTGGTTGCGAAAGGTTCAGGATGAAAATGAAGCTGAAATTGAAAAACTGACCAATCAAGTTAAGTTGTATAAGAAAGAGTACGAGAAGGCTGTTGCAAAATAAGTTTTTTTCAAGAATAGATTATATTATGAGTAAGATGTGGGATCAGCGTTATGCTGAATCGAAATATATTTATGGAAAGAAGGCCAATGCATTTTTCGAAGAGCAATTAAATCTTCTTAGTTCAGGCAAAGTATTACTGCCTGCAGAAGGAGAGGGCCGAAATGCGGCTTACGCTGCCAGCAAAGGGTGGGCCGTTGATGCCTTTGATTACAGTAAGCAGGCAGTTGAAAATGCTCGGGTATTCTTCGAGGAAAATAAGGTTGATGTAAATATGTATCATGGGAGTATTTTAGATCATCCTACAGTTGTCGAAAAATATGATGCTCTTGCCCTACTTTATTTGCATTTGCCTTCGCAGGAAAGAATGAAAACTCATCACTTTGTTGCTGATTCCTTGAAACCTGGTGGAGTTGTTGTAATGGAAGTTTTCTCGAAAAGACAAATCGGTCGAAATTCCGGAGGACCGCAAAAGGAAGATATGCTCTACGATATTTTAGAAATCAGACGGGATTTTCATGAATTTGACATCTCTGTTTTAGAGGAAGTTGAAATTTATCTTTCAGAAGGAAAATTGCATAATGGAAATGCGATGGTGATTCGATTTGTTGGACGGAAAAAGAACATTTAGATATCTTGATTAATTAATTTTGAATTTTTAGCTTTGCGCTCATGGAAGTTTTATTACTAGCACTAGTGGGAATTGCGGGAATTGCATTTTTAACCACCTATTTTGGGCAGCGTTGGAAATCGAAAAAAGATGGGGATGAGGAAAGTGAAACTTCAGAAGAACCATTGGAGGAGTGCTGTGGTGCACATGAGATTTGCGAAACTGATTTGATTAATAAAATGTCTGAGGAAATATTATATTATGAAGACCAAGAATTAGATGCGTATAGGAACTTCGAAGAAAACGATTTTAATGATGATCAAATTGATGAGTTCCGTGAGGTCCTTTATTCTTTGAAGCAAAATGAAATGGAAGGGTGGTTGAGGAGTTTAGAACTTCGAAAAATAGAACTTCCTTCCATAATAAAATCAGAAGTTGTGTTTATGCTCGTTAATGAATGAAGAAATACTGATGACACGGATGTGCTTATCATGGGCAAGGTTTTGATTTTCAGTATAAAAAATATCAATACCGATCTGTCCGCCGCCTTATATTTTCTCCTGTGGTATAATACTATAAAAGATGGTTTAGTTCGCAATTAAATTCGTACCTTTGCGGCTCATAAATTTTATAGAATGAATTCATTTGAAAATCTTGGCCTTTCTGAGGCTATCCTAGGAGCAATCAAAGAGTTAGGCTTCGAAAATCCGACACCAATCCAAGAAAAGGCAATTCCTGTTCTTTTGGAAGGTAGATCTGATTTTGTTGGTTTGGCTCAAACTGGTACTGGGAAAACGGCGGCTTATGGTTTACCTTTGCTCGAACTAATCGAGCAAGACCAAAAATTACCACAAGCTTTGATTCTGTCCCCTACTAGGGAATTGGGAATCCAAATTGCAGACGACTTAAGACTATTTTCTAAAAATATTTTGAATCTTAATGTGGTAAACGTTTATGGCGGTGCTAGCATTGATGATCAAATCCGGAAATTAAGAAGAGGAGCACATGTTATTGTTGCAACTCCTGGCCGTCTACTTGATATGATTAGACGTAAAGCAGTAGATCTATCTAAAATCGAATATTTAATTCTTGATGAAGCAGATGAAATGCTTAATATGGGATTTAAAGAGGATATTGACGTAATTCTATCTTCTACTTCTGAAAATAAATTGACCTGGTTGTTTTCTGCAACTATGCCTAATGAAGTTCGAAGAATTGCTAAAAACTACATGACAGATCCTGTTGAAGTTACTGTAGGGAAAGCGAACACTTCGAATGTAAATATTTCGCATCAGTATTATTTATTAAATAATCGTGATCGTTACAACGTTCTGAAAAGAGTCGTTGATTATTACCCAGAAATATTCGGAATTGTTTTTTGTCGTACCCGAAAGGAAACGCAGGAAGTAGCCGAATTATTAATGAAAGATGGATATGCTGCAGATGCTTTGCATGGTGACCTTTCTCAGGTTCAGCGTGATAAAGTAATGAGAAGTTTTAAAAATAAAACAATTCAACTTTTAGTGGCTACAGATGTTGCTGCTCGTGGAATTGATATTGATGACCTTACTCACGTAATTCATTACAACTTGCCTGATGAGTTGGAATATTATACGCACAGAAGTGGTCGTACAGCAAGAGCAGGTAGATCTGGTATTTCTATTGCTTTGATTACTCCTCGCGATGAGAGAAAAGTAAGAGATCTTGCCAAAAAATTAAATGTTGAATTTGCTCAATTGAAGGTTCCTGGTGGTGAAGAAGTTTGTGAAAGACAATTGCTTCATTATATGAACCGTATCAAGGAGGTAAATATTGAAGATAATAATATCGGAGCCCATTTTGAAGCCATAAACAACGAATTAAGCGAATTAAGCAGAGAGGATATCATTAAGAAATTTGTATCTCTTGAGTTCAATCGTTTTATGGATTTCTATAAAAATACTCCTGATTTGAATATGAAATCATCTACTCAAAAAAGAGCTCAAAAAACTCATGAGAGTGTTGATAGCAATGAAGATCGTATGTTTATTAATATTGGGATAAAAGATGGAATTGATGTTCCTCGTTTATTGACTTTAATTCACAAGCAATGTGGAGTTAGAGGAAAGAATATTGGTAGAGTCGATTTAAAGGGAGTGTTTTCTTTCTTTGATGTGGAAAAAGAATTTACTAATGAGATTGTAAAAGGTTTTGCTGGTGCAGTTGTGGGAGACAGAGCTGTGCGTATTGAAGTGTCAGGAGATCGCCCATCGAGTGGTGGTGGCGAAAGTCACAGAAAAGGTAGATCATCTAGAGGATCTGATAGAGGTGGATCTGATAGAAGCAGAGGCGGATCTGATCGCGGAGGAAGCAAAAGAGAATCATTTAAAGATAGACGAAGAAAGACTAGTGATAGTCCAAGATACTCGGAAAGAAAAAAGAGGGAAGCTTAGGCTTTTCGCAGAGGAGGATTATCATTTAAAGATTGACAAAGGAAGATTGGTGATAGTCCAAGATATTCAAAAAGAGGGAAGCGAAAGCTTCCTTTTTTTTTGCGTTATACTTGATTAAATTTAGTGGTTAATAATATAATGTATATATAATCTGAAGTTTATAATAAAGATCATAGTATTGATCAAATAGGTGTTTTTTATTAGGTTAATTTTATTTAATTTAACTAAGCTGTTTTACACAATGTATTATAGTGAGTTATGTATTAACTGGATTTTATACTTTGAATAAAAGTACAGTTCGAATTAATATTAAAATATACACAACAAAAAAAAATGAAAATGGATATGGATGATCTTTTTGGTAAATCAGACCAACTTTGGACAATGGCAATGGAGTATGCCCCTAAATTATTACTTGCCTTAGTAACTTTAGTAATTGGATTATGGATTATTAAAGTAATTACAAAAGGTGTTCGTAAGGTGATGGATAAGAGAGATATGGATGCAACCTTAAAGCCTTTCTTCATAAGTCTTTTAGGGATTTCTTTGAAAGTGATGTTGTTTATTACTGTAGTAGGGATGGTTGGAGTGCAAATGACTTCATTTATTGCCATTTTAGCAGCAGCAGGTTTAGCCGTTGGTATGGCTTTATCAGGTACCTTACAGAATTTTGCAGGGGGAATAATGATTTTAATTTTTAAGCCATTTAAGGTTGGTGATGTATTGGAAGCACAGGGATTCGCTGGAGTTGTTCAGGAAATTCAACTTTTTAATACAATAATGCTATCTTTTGATAATAAAACTATTATTATTCCAAACGGAGGTTTATCATCTGGTTCTATGATTAATTATTCAACTCAACCAACCCGCAGAGTTGATATGAAGTTTGGAATTGGTTATTCTGATGATATTGATAAAGCAAAAGCGATTCTTAATGGATTATTAACTAATCATGACTGTGTGCTTAAAGATCCAGCTCATTTTATTGCTGTTTCAGAATTGGCTGACAGTTCAGTTAATTTTACTGTGAGAGCTTGGGTGAATGCTGCTGATTATTGGACCGTTTTCTTCTATATGCAAGAAACTGTGAAGAAAGAATTCGATAAGAATAAGGTTGGTATTCCTTTCCCACAAACCGATGTTCACCTTTATAAACATTAATAAGTTAAGGATACATTACAAGGGAGGCGAAAGTCTCCTTTTTTTATGAGTTCATTTGAGATAAGTACGAAATGATTTAATTCCAAGCAATGTATTTTCTATTTTTGTTCGCTAAACTTTAAAGATCTTATGATGAAACTTACCAAAGGGAAAATAATTATTGGCTCAATTGCTATTGTGCTGTTTCTTATCTTCCTAATGTTATCTACAATTGTTAAATATTGGGTGAATGAAAATTCGGAAGAATTGACTGGTCGCAAAATTGAAATTTCAGAACTTCACTTTAATTACGCTAAGTTTTCTGTAAGGACAAATGGGTTTCGGCTTTACGAATTGGATAAGAAAAGTGATTTTATCTCTTTCGATGAGTTGTATGTAAATTTTAATCCATGGAAATTATTAGAAGGAGAGTATTCAATTAGTGAAATATTTTTGGATGGATTGAATGTTTCTGTTGTAAAGAATTTGAACGGATTTAATTTTGATGATCTAAGCAAAGAGGATGGTTTGCAAGTAATTGATAGCACTAGTTTAAATGAAGAAAAACAAGATGTAAAGTTTGCCATTCAAAATATTAAATTCAAAAATGGGCATGTTAATTACCTTGATATTAAAAAAGATAACAACATTGATCTCAAGGATATTAATATTGAATTGCCTTTAGTTGCCTGGGATAATAAGAAATCAGAGATTGGAGTTAACTTTTCAATGGGAAAGACAGGGCGTGTTTTTATTAATGCGGATATCAACCATTCTATAAAACGATATACCATTAATTTAGGAGTTACTTCCTTGGATATTAGTCCTTTTATTGTCTATTTGAAAGATAATATGGTGGTTTCAAAAATGGAAGGCTCGTTAGACACAAAGCTTGACATTAGTGGAAGTATGAATGATTTTATGGATGTTTTTGTTAGGGGAGATGCAGCTCTTCATGAATTCTCTATATATGATTCTGAGGGAAATCCATTTGTATCAGCGAAAGCTTTAAATGTGGTTTTGGATTCGTTGCATATTGGCTCTTCCCATTATGAAATTGGACGTGTTAGTATGGACTCGCCAGTTATTTATGCGGATTTATATTCTGATGCAAGCAATTTTGAAAAGATATTTGAGAGCTATTTGAAATCAGATATTCTTTCTGTTGACACGATTGCTAAAGAAGAACTGGAATCTTCATTGTTTTACCAGTTGGATACAATCGTTCTTACTAAAGGAGTCGTGAAATTTACGGATCATACATTAAATCGGAAATTTGTTTACGACCTGCATGATGTCAATATTAATATAGGGACTATTAACGCAGATGCATCAAAAATCCCGGTAGCCTATTCTATGAATTTAAATGGAGGAGGGAAATCTTCAGGTTCTGCTTTTTTTAGTTTAAAAGACGAAACTCAATTTAATATCCGTGGAAAGATTGAAAGACTTAATTTGATGAGCTTTTCACCATATACTGAGTTTTATATGGCAAGACCTATTACCCAAGGAGAGCTGACTTATGATTGTAGTTTGGATATGACTTCTGTATCGCTTATAAATAGTAACAAAATAAAAGTGTCGGAATTTGATTTTGGAGATAAAACCGAAGATCCAAATGCAATAAAGACTCCGCTACGTTTAGCTTTGTATCTATTAAAAGATCAAAATGATCAGATCAAATTTGACTTGCCTGTTTCTGGTAACCCTAAGGATCCGCAATTTAAATTGGGAGAAATTGTATGGAAAACATTTATGAATTTTTTGGTGAAAACGGTCAGTAAACCTTTTGGAATACTGGGCGATTTAGTAGGCTCCAATCCTGAGAGAATTGAGAAAATGCCATTTCATTTTTTACAGGATAGCTTGAATTCAGATCAAATCAATACATTAGAAAAACTTGCAAAAATTTTAGAGAAGAAACCTGAATTAAAGTTCGTGTTTTCTCAGGAAACAAATATCGTCCAAGAAAAAACCTTACTTGCAGTAAGGGAATGTGTAAATCGGTATTTTCAATCAAAGGTTATAAATGATAAGATCATCCCGAATGATCAATTAGAGATCTGGGCTGAAGAGAGTCTGGAATTTAGAACTTATATTTTTAATCAGGACAAATCAAATTCACAACAAACACTTCAAGAGAATTGTATTGCTATAATCGGTGAGCAAGTATTGAGTATTTTATTCAATAATCTCTATGAAAAAAGAAATCATATTGTCGCAAAGTCGTTGACGAACAAATCGTTAGTTGTTAGTGATGCCTTCGAATTCAAAAGTGTTGATTTAAGAAATTTGTCTGAAGAACAGCGTACTCCAAATTTCCGAATTGAGGTATCGTTACAATAAAATTTAATGCAGATGATTATCCTGATGCATAGTATCTTGTAAAACTAGGTGTTTTTTTATATGTTTGTTAAACCATGAATGAAGAAATAAATTTATATTTTATTACGAAGTGGAAGTCTCAATTTAAAAAGGGACTTCTCGAATATATTATCCTGCTATTATTGCGGTCTAGACCGTGTTATGGATACGAGCTAATTAGTGAGATGAATCAATTTACATCACTCGAAATTGCTGAGGGGACCATTTATCCCTTATTGAATCGATTGAAGAAAGAAAAATTGGTTACCTCGGAATGGGCTGAAATGGATACAGGTATTCCTCGAAAGTATTATAAGCTTACCGAGGAGGGAACTGCCCATTTAATGGTGATGAGAGAATATGTTGATGCTTTAAATCTTTCGGTTGAAAGGATTAAAGAGAGTGTTTAAAATAACCAGAGAAATCATATAACTAGTAGGTGATGAAAAAGTATATTTTGTCCTTGGATCAAGGAACCTCAGTATCAAAAGCGATAATAGTTAATCAGGATGGAGAAATTGTTTCTTTGGTTCAAAAAGAATATGAACAATACTACCCTAAACCTGGATGGATTGAGCAGGATGCAAATGAAATTTGGTATTCTCAGGCATCAGTTGCTGAAGAAGTTTTGGCAAAAGCAGGTATGACCGGAGCTGATATTGCGGGTATTGGTATAACAAATCAAAGGGAAACTACGATTATTTGGGATCGGATAACTGGTCAACCTATCTATAATGCAATTGTTTGGCAGGATAAACGGACTTCTCATATTTGTGATAAATTGAAAAAGAATGGTTATGCTTCATTGATAAAAGCGAAGACCGGTTTAATTCTGGACGCTTTCTTTTCTGCAACAAAAATAAAATGGCTTTTAAACAATGTAGAAGGAGCGAGAGAAAAAGCAGAACGAGGCGAACTTGCTTTTGGTACCGTAGATTGTTGGTTGATTTGGAAGCTTACCAAGGGGGAGAAGCACGTTACAGATGTATCTAACGCAAGCCGTACGATGCTTTATAATATTCATACATTGGAATGGGATCAGGAAATATTAGATATTATGGATATTCCGGCTTCACTTTTACCAAAAGTATGCTCATCAAGTGAAGTGTACGGATATACCAAAAGATCCATGTTCGGGACTGATATTCCAATTTCCGGAATTTGTGGAGATCAGCAGGCAGCCTTGTTTGGACAGGTTTGTTTCGAGAAAGGGATGGTGGAAAACACTTATAATACAGGTTGTTTTATTTTAATGAATACTGGAGATCACCCTGTAGAATCAAAATATGATTTAATTACTACAATTGCATGGAGTATTGGGGGCAAGGTTACTTATGCACTTGAAGGTAGCGTATTTATGGGGGGGGCCGTTGTACAGTGGCTCCGTGATGGCTTGGGTTTAATTCATTCTACCGAGGAAATTGAAACCCTTGCTCTTACCGAAAAAGATAATGGAGGCGTATACATTGTACCCGCTTTTACTGGATTAGGAGCACCTTATTGGGATCAATATGCCAGAGGAACATTTTGGGGACTGAATATGGGAACAAGTGTTGGGCATATTGCGCGAGCTTCATTAGAATCTATTGCGCATAGGTCGACAGATGTTTTACGGGCCATGGAAGCCGATTCGGGTATGAAATTTACACAATTACGGGCTGGTGGTACTATGGTGAGTAAAACCTTACTTCAGTATCAGGCTGATTATCTAGACATTCCTGTTGTTCAGCCTAAAAATAACGAAATTACAGCATTGGGGGCTGCCTATTTAGCTGGCTTGGGTGTCGGTTTCTGGGAAAGTATGGATGAAATTAGACAATATTGGAAGATTGCCAATGAATATCATGTTCAAATGGATAAAGAAACTGTGGCTCATCAAAAAAAATATTGGAATAAGGCCGTAAGCCGTTCCTTAAATTGGATCGATTCTGACGAATAAAAAACTCTATTTTTTTATAAAGAAAGCCGCACTTAATAAGTGCGGCTTTCTTGTTTATAGGAGTTTGTTTTGTTTTTTTTAATGAATTTTAACAGTTATTTAGAATTGTAAGCGTCTGTTAATTAGGTATTTATAGGGTTATTTGAAGTTTAGATTAAATAAGAATTAACAATTATAATACTACATACCTTGCAAAGCCAAGTATTTTATTTAGCTTTGTAAGGAAGGATTTATTAAAGGCTTTAGAAACATCTAAATATTTCAATAATAATTCACCGGAAGTAAGACTTCCTATTTTTTTCGCAAAGAACATAGTTATGCTATGTACTGTGTATACAGATTTAATTTTTAAATGAAAATTATTTAGCAATGGAAGATCAGAGATTTAATTTAGAAGTAGGCGATCGCCTTTACGACTTTTTCCTCGACATTATGGTACTGCAAAATAATAACTGTGTTCGAGATGAAGAAAATTCATATGGGAGTATTTGGGAGTTTTGGGAAAAAGAACTTTAGTAGAGCAAATCAAAGGTGAGAACTGTTTACAGAGCTGTTATGGAAAGAGATAAGATGATTCGGGAAATTGAAGAAATCGATTGTAAGTGGGATGTTATTATCATTGGTGGTGGTGCTTCAGGTTTGGGAGCTGCTATTGAATCAACTACAAGAGGTTATAAGACCTTATTGTTGGAGCAAGGTGATTTTGCAAAGGGGACATCAAGCAGAAGTACCAAATTGGTGCATGGAGGAGTTCGTTATTTAGCCCAGGGAAATATTTCACTCGTTTTGGAAGCTCTTCGTGAAAGAGGGTTGATGAAGCAGAATGCTCCTCACTTAGTTAAAGATCAATCATTTATCATTCCTAATTATACTTGGTGGGGGACTCCTTACTACACCTTGGGGCTTACCATGTACGATTTGATGGCCGGGAAATTAAGTTATGGTCGTTCATTACCATTCTCAAAAAAACGTACTTTAAAACACATTCCAACTCTACAGGATAAGAACCTTTGCGGTGGAGTTGTTTATCATGATGGTCAGTTTGATGACGCCCGATTGGCAATTAATTTGTGCCAAACATTTGTAGAAAATGGCGGTGTTGCCATAAACTACATGAAAGTGGGTGGCTTAAAGAAAACCAACGGGAAAGTAAATGCCGTTTTTGTAACAGATATGGAAAGCGGTTCTAAATATACTTTGGAAGCAAAGGTGATTTTAAATGCCACAGGTGTATTCGTTGATGAAATCATCAAAATGGATGAACCAAAAGCAAGAGATATCGTAAAAGTTAGCCAAGGAGTTCATTTGGTGTTGGATAAGGAGTTTGTACCTGGTGATCATGCTATTATGATTCCAAAAACATCAGACGGGCGTGTATTGTTTGCAGTGCCTTGGCATGGTAAGGTTGTAGTTGGTACAACAGATGTACCGAAAGATAGTGCAGAGTTGGAACCAAGAGCCTTAGAAGAGGAAGTTGACTTTATTTTAGAAACAGCAGGTCGGTTTTTAACAAAACCTCCAAAAAGATCTGACGTAAGAAGTGTATTTGCAGGTTTAAGACCTTTGGCTGCACCGAGTGGTGAAGGTAAAAAGACCAAAGAGATTTCGAGAGGACACAAAATCGTTGTTTCAAAATCGGGAATGGTAACTATAACAGGAGGTAAGTGGACTACTTATCGTCAAATGGCAGAGGACGTTATTGACACTGTAGCAAAAACAGGTGAGTTTCCTGAAAAGAAATCGATTACCCGTAATTTAAAAATACATGGCTATAAGAACGGCGTAGATCTAAACAATCCATTGTATTTCTATGGTGCTGATGAGGAACAGATTTTGGCTCTAGCTAAAAAAGAAGTAGGATTAGAAGAGTACTTGAGCGAAAAATTAAAAGTGATTAACGCTCAGGTGGTTTGGGGAGCAAGACACGAGATGGCCAGAACGGTTGAAGATATATTATCCCGTAGAACAAGATGTTTGCTTTTGGATGCAAAAGAAAGTATTGTGATGGCACCTAAAGTTGCTGAATTGTTGGCCAAAGAATTAGGCTACGACAAACAATGGGAAGAAAATCAGATTAAAGAATATAGTGAGTTAGCATCTCGATATATATTAAAATAGTTAGTAATTGTGAAAGTGGATTTGCGATGAGATTTTAGAAGTACTTCGGGAATTTAAAAGGTACTGCTATAATTGTTAGTTATAATAATATTAATCAGTTAGTTTTTGGCACAAAATTGACTCAGCGCAAATCGACTTACAATTTACACCAGGAAGAAAGGTGGTTACTTTGGTCACCTTTCTTCTATACTCTAAAAGAAAGTTTACAGTTCTATTGGCATGTTGAAAAAGGAAAGTTTTAGGTAAGAACTTTTTTTTTATAATAGACTCGCAATCGATTACAAATATTGATATGTATTGGTGAAATGAAGAAGTGATAACACACTTGTTTTTCCTTACTGTTTTGATTAGCAGTACTGTAGTTGACAGTGTTTTTTTTTAAGTAACCGATGCAAACGATATAGCCAAATAAGATAATAAATGAACTAAATACAATATTTTGATTGAAATGAAAATCCTTATTTTATCTTTTGAAATACTTTAAACAATACGAACTGATAGAAATTCATAAGAACTGGACCGTTATCTAACGGTAAGGTTTACTCTAAAACTGAAAATTAAATAACACAATAACCCAAAATTAGAATTAGTATGAAAGACAAGTTTATTTTAGCACTCGACCAAGGAACTACAAGTTCACGTGCTATCGTTTTCAACAAGAAAGGCGAGATGATTAGTACTGCACAAAAAGAGTTTACACAAATTTTCCCTCAGCCAGGATGGGTGGAGCATGATGCAAACGAAATTTGGTCTACTCAAGCAGGTGTTGCCGCAGAAGCAATTACTAGCGCAGGTGTTGATGGTAAAAGTATTGCTGCTATTGGTATCACTAACCAGAGAGAGACAACTGTAGTTTGGGATCGAGAAACTGGTGAACCGGTTTATAATGCAATCGTTTGGCAGGATAGAAGAACTTCAAAATATTGTGATGAACTAAGAGCTGCCGGACATGCTGACATGATTCAGGATAAAACAGGATTGATTATTGACTCTTATTTCTCAGGAACAAAAGTGAAATGGATTCTTGACAATGTTGAAGGTGCTCGTGAGAAAGCAGAAGCTGGTAAGTTAGCATTTGGTACTATTGATAGCTGGTTAATTTGGAAATTGACAAAAGGTGAAGTTCATGTAACTGACGTATCTAATGCAAGTAGAACTCTCCTTTATAACATTAGCACTCTTGAGTGGGATACTGAAATGTTAGAGCTTTTAACTGTTCCTGCAAGTATGTTACCAGAGGTTAAGTCTTCTTCAGAAGTATACGGACACACAACTTCTACATTATTTGCTCATAAAGTACCTATCGCAGGTATCGCTGGTGACCAGCAGGCTGCAACTTTCGGACAAATGTGTATAGAGCCAGGTTCTGTTAAGAATACTTACGGTACAGGTTGTTTCATGCTTTGTAATACAGGAAATAAGCCGGTAAAATCTAAAAATAACTTGCTTACAACTATTGGATGGCAAATTAATGGCAAAACTACTTACTGTTTGGAAGGAAGTATCTTCATGGGTGGTGCAATTGTACAGTGGTTACGCGATGGATTAGGTATTATTAAATCATCTGCAGATGTTGAGGCATTAGCTATGTCAGTGAAAGATAATGGTGGTGTATTTATGGTTCCTGCTCTTACCGGTTTAGGAGCTCCACATTGGGATCAGTATGCAAGAGGAACAATTGTAGGTCTTACAAGAGGTTCAACAGCTGCTCACATTGCAAGAGCTGCTCTGGAAGGAATCGCTTTCCAGGTAATGGATGTTTTAAAGGCGATGGAAGCTGATGCTGGAATCGAAATTAGAGAATTACGTGTTGATGGTGGTGCGGCAATTAACAACTTGTTAATGCAATTTCAGTCGGATATGCTTGATGCTCCGGTTTATCGTCCTAAGACTCTTGAAACAACTGCTTTGGGTGCAGCTTACCTAGCTGGTTTGGCTGTAGGATATTGGGATGGTATCGATGATATCAAAAATCAATGGCAAATGGATCGCAAATTCGAACCAACAATGGCTAAAGACGAATCCAAGAGACTTATTACTGGATGGAATAAAGCTTTAGGTCGTGCGAAAAGTTGGGATATCTAAGAGTAATCTTAAACTAAAACTATTTGAATTAATGCCGGATTGGGAGATGGATTGAACTGAGAAGAGGAACAATCCGGCATTTTATCTTTTAAATACAAAAACCCGTTTAATCTTTTATATTATGAATGAATTTATTGCAGAATTTTTAGGAACAATGCTACTAATTTTACTAGGTAATGGAGTAGTAGCGAATGTTGTATTAAATAAAACAAAAGGAAATAACAGTGGTTGGATCGTGATCGCTTTTGGTTGGGGATTAGCTGTATTTGTTGGGGTTGCAGTTGCAGGTCCTGTTTCAGGAGCTCATATTAACCCTGCTGTTACTATTGGTCTAGCTGTTGCTGGCATGTTTGCATGGTCGAAGGTTGCTCTTTATATTGCAGCTCAAATGTTAGGTGCAGCCGTGGGAGCATTCCTTGTATGGTTGATGTACCGCGATTACTTTAATGCTACAGAAGATGGTGGAGCTAAATTGGCTTGTTTCTCTACAGGTCCAGCTATCAGAAACCTTCCTAGTAATGCAATTAGTGAAATTATTGGAACCTTTGTATTGGTTTTCGTAATCTTTTATTTAGCAGGTCCTTCATTCATAGGTGCAGGTGGAGAAGGTGCTAAAATTGGATTGGGAACTATAGGAGCTTTACCTGTTGCATTATTAATTGTTGCTATTGGTCTTTCTTTAGGGGGAACTACAGGATATGCAATTAACCCTGCACGAGATTTAGGTCCAAGAATTATGCATGCTATTCTTCCTATGGATAACAAAGGAACAAGTGACTGGGGATATTCTTTAGTACCTATCGTTGCTCCTGTTATAGGCGCAGTTATGGCAGCGGCACTTTTCATGGCATTATAATAAAATTAACCACTACAAAAATTAACCTATCTAATGAGATTTGGATTAGTATTTATTTCAAATCTCATTAGAATCTAATTTAAATTAAGATGAAAAAAATTACATTTAAAATATCAGCACTATTGGTTCTGGTAATAATAATGGCTTCAAACCTTACTGTTAACGCACAAGGTAAAGTAACAGTCAGCCCATCGGTTACTACTCGTCATTACTGGAGAGGTATCATGGTAAGTAATTCTACAAACTATGAAATGGATCTTGCTTATACCAACAATAACTTCACATTTGGAGCTTGGGGTGGATATGCATTCGATAATACTTATTCAGAGTTCGATTTCCATGTAGGATACAAGTTTAGCGATCATTTTAATGTTGCAGTTTGGGATCTATTCGCAAACAGAGATAGAACTTCTATTGATGACTACAACTATCTTGATTTTGATAAAAGCACAACCAATCACTTAATTGATGCGAGTTTTAATTTTTACGTTACTGAGCAATTTCCTTTAAGTATTAGCGTAGCTACAATGCTTTATGGTCGCGATTTAGATGCTAGCGGAGATCAGAATTATTCAACTTATGTTGAGTTTGGTTACCCTGTTAAAATTGGTGGTGAGACTGTTTCTTTATTTGCTGGTCTTAATCCTTTTGCAAATCAGGTTTATGGAGAGAGCTTCGGTTTTGTAAATGTTGGAGCAACTGCTACAAGAGAAATCAAAATTACAGATAGCTTTTCTTTGAATACATGGGCTAAGATCGGTATTAACCCACAAGCAGAAACTGCAAACCTTATTTTAGGTATCGGTTTCTAAATTAGAACAATTAGTCGGAATACTGCTTTCCGATTTACCATAGGTTCAAAATAAATTAACGATCAACATTAAAATCCCGCCTTCTAAAAGGCGGGATTTTTTGTTTTTACCAAACTATTTCCCTGTATTCAACAGTTTCACTGTTAATGTCAGATCCATTATTGGCTGTTGCACTTTCAAATTCGTAGGCAAATACGCCTACCCAATAAGTGGTGCCCACGGCTAATTGAACTCCGTAGTTCCAGTTTTTTGAGTTTTCGTTAAACTCATATTCTGTTGCAGCTATCCGATCAGAAATGTAAAGAACTTTGCCATCTTTCTCAGTCATTAATTCTACAACATAGGTATCTGCATTATCTAATTCGTTCCACAAAATAGTAAAAGTATGGCCTTCTTTTTTGTAAGTGAAATCAGTAATCTCCATGGCTTCAATTCTTGAATCTAATAGTTTATCCTGAACTCGAATTGTTTCTTGTCCTACTGAAACTAATTCAAATTTGTAAATGCCATTCGCGATGTCAGTGGTTGAATAATCAGCTGTTTCAGGTAATAATCTGAACCATCTTTTATCGACGGTATAATCACTTAATTCGTAATTGGGTATTTCAGCGACAGGACTTTCGACCAATACTTCTGATAAATTCTCATTTGCGAAAGCATGAAAGGCTGGAGCGTAATGCGTTTCGTCGCCCACCTTACTACAACGAACAAACACATCGCCAATGCCATTAAATTCCGGTTCCTCATACTCATTTGTCTCACATGAAGACAGTATCGATATTGAGATCAATAAGAGAAGGCTAAATTTTAAACTTTTCATTTTTAATAGATAATAAATTAATATTTAATTTGACTTATTCTTCTGATGCTTAAAAATGAAATAGGTTGCTTTGGAGTTTTGTGATTTTTGTTGATTTAGCTGTGGACAATAACAAAAGAGGATCGAGGATTAAAAGATTTAAAAAAATTGTAATTTTAACGCAACCCATTTGTAATTGCAACAACTAATAGATAAATCTGTTTTGCGCTAAACCACGAAAGAAGTTGGAAAACCATCAATTGGATCAAATCATAAAGGATTGCATCAAGGGAAAATCGAAAGCACAAGAATTTCTCTATGTAGAATTTGCCTCTAAAATGCTAGGGGTGAGTTTGCGCTATTCCAAAGATTTGGCCGAGGCTGAAGACACTTTACAGGATGGGTTCATTAAAATTTTCCAGAATATTAAATCTTATCAGTTTAAAGGCTCGTTTGAAGGATGGATGAGGAGAATAATTGTGAATACTGCACTTGAAAAATTTCGAAAAGCAAAGAAAATTCAAATTGTAGAGGAGTTTGCCGATATCGAAGACGATGGTGATGAGAATTATTCCGAATCGGATATTTCTATAGATATTTTACTGAAAATGGTACAGGAATTACCCGATCGATATCGAATGGTATTTAGTTTATATGTTCTGGATGGATATCCGCACAACGAAATTGCTGAAGTAATGAATATTTCAGTTGGAACATCAAAATCTAATTTGGCTCGGGGCAGAGCTATTTTAAAACAAAAAGTAAGGGATTATTTACGTGTGAAAGAGAATAATTTAAGAGTATGCTAAAGGACAATAAACATATGGATAGTCTTTTTGCCGATGGATTAAAAAATCTGTCTGTTCCTCCCAGCCCTAAGGTGTGGCAAGGAATAAATAGCCAGCTGATGGCCGCCAAAAAGAAGAGATTGTTTGCTATTTATGTGTGGACAGGTGTTGCCGCGTCTATTCTTTTGCTCTTGGCCATAGGCAATCATTATTTTAGCGGGCAGCCAAATTACAACATGCAATTAAATACTATTTCCGAAAATAGTGCATCCCCTCAAAACGATTCTGAGCAAAACTTATATCAGCAAACAGATAGCAAAGCCAATACTTCAACAAAAAAAGAAGTAGCCGATCATGCAAATTCTTCAGAGGAGTTACTTGCATCTGAAAATAAGCAAGAGGAAATGACGACTGCAAATCAGGCATCTCAGAGTTCGAATTCAAGAGAGGCCAACTCGCAGGAATTATTTACCAATGGCAATACAGGCAGCGCTCTTAGCAAGTTTACCGGTTCAAATGGTGCCGAAATTAAAACATCGAAGGTAAACATCGCATTTCTATCCGAAGAAAAAGAGGCGACTTTTTTAGATAGCGATTTTGTAAATGAATTGATGAATAGCAAAACGGAGGAAAAGCTTTCAAATTTTGAATACGATCTTCCCACACATTTAGTCCCGAATACGAGTCAGTTAACTAAGACACAGGATTATGCGCTTATAGCGGATGAAATACAAATTCAGAAAAATATTCTGACCATTGAGCAACTAGGTGAGGAGAAAAACAATAAAAATAGATGGTCGATTATAGGTCAGGTATCTTCCAGTTATTCTTCTTATTCGGGCGACAGTAAAGGGAGTAATATGGAATCTGGTATTTGGAGTGTAGGGGGAGGAGCGAAAGTGAATTTTGCTGTGAATGAGAAGTTTGCTTTCCAGACAGGAATTGTTTACAATCGTTTTGGTCAGGATTTAAGTTCTGGTGGAGGCCGGGATTTGATGAGTGCTGACGCAAATCCGATTCCAGAAGATAAAACGATAAGTCGTGAAGTTTCCTATCCATCCGAAACTTCTGCAGGTTCAATTAGGCTAAGTGGAGGAAGCAATCTGCCAATGGCTGATCCGTCTTCTTCCTATAATGAATTTACAAGTTTTAATTCGTATTCATCATCGGCAGATTTAATTCAAAGTTTTAAAGCAATTGAAATTCCTTTTTTGATGCGTTACAATTTAGTTCAAAAACAGATTGGAGTGTTCGTTTCCGGAGGAGTAAGTGCCAACATGATTGTTGGAAACGGTGTGTACGATCAATCCAACGGAGGAAATAGGAAGATTGGGGAAATTGAAGGAATTCGAGCCACTAATTTTAGTTCTCAGTTTAGCTTCGGATTGGAATACAGGCTGAATTCAAAACTTCAAATTGGAGTAGAGCCTTCTTTTAAATATTATCTGAATTCCATAAATACAAGTAGTCAGTATCAGTACAAGCCTTACTCAATTGGTATTTTCACAGGTATTCGTTACGATTTTTAAAGATAATACCGAACTGCATATGAGGTTCATTCACCTGCTATAATTTAGCCCGGCAACTTGTGTGGGCTTTTTTATAAAAAAACAGCTGTCTCTTTAAACCATTTCCCGATTTTGCAGTCTTAGCATTCAGTTCGTAATAAGCGATCGAACTTCTGACAGTTGGCAGAAGTAAAATTTAGTTTCACAATAAAAAGAATCAAATGAAAGTTAATTTTTTAAAATTAGGTGTACTGGCCATAGGCCTGGTTGTTTTTTCTCAAGTGAATGCTCAAGAACAAAAGCCTAAAAAGGCAACTGTTTTTGCAAAAATGGATGCCAATTCAGACGGCT
Organism: Labilibaculum antarcticum; assembly: GCF_002356295.1. Lineage (NCBI taxonomy): Bacteria > Pseudomonadati > Bacteroidota > Bacteroidia > Marinilabiliales > Marinifilaceae > Labilibaculum > Labilibaculum antarcticum. The sequence continues at coordinate 4,210,344 of NZ_AP018042.1, forward strand.
TTTTGGATAAGGCTGAATATGTTGCAGGAATGAAAGGAAAAAAGAATAAAAAAGGAGAAGAATTGGATGCTGCAAAATTGGAGAAAATGTTTGCTAGAAAAGATGTGAACTCCGACAAGAAGATCGATTTGGCTGAATTTAAAGCCAAAAAAAAGAAGAAATAAGGAAAGGTAAAGGTGCTGTTCAGTTTTGAATTGCACCTTTTTTATGCCAATACTACTGATGCTATCTTTTAATGGAGTTGAACCCGCGAAGCAAGGAAGTTATGCATGCCGCCTTTAGAATCTATCGCCTGAAGATAAAGCATCAAATTGGACCAAAAAAGCATCTCAATAAACAGCTTGTTAGGGTAGAGTTTCTGCGCTTGGCTCTTCCTTCTCGTTCAAAGAGTAAGACAAACGAGCATTGCTCATACTTTTCGATATGTGATTGTTCAATTGATCAATCAAATCGACAAGTACAGGATTGGCAGTAGCTTGTACCTGCAAACTGATCATGCTAAGCAAGGATCTTACTGCACAAGTAGTTGATTTTCGGGTACTACCAATAGTATTGGTATTCTGATCGCTGGTTTCGCTGCGTTCCTGGTTCAGAGCTTTGTATTCCTGCTCTGCTTCCACCATTTCATCCATCCAATCATTCGCCTGTATAGTTACAACAGCTGTTTTGCATGGCTCGGTTTGCAATTCAGCAATCATATTGTCCAAAGCTGCCGATTCTTCGGCAAAGGCCATTCTGTACAATTCGTTGCCATAGCGGGCAATTAAGCGTTCCAGTTCTTCGGCTGCGAGTCCCCAGCTTTCTGCTTTGCGATATTTGCACACACCAGTATAGCCTTTAAAGCCTAAAAATCGATCGTCTCTTTTCTGATCTGCCATCACCAATTTCTCAGTAAATGGATCGATATAATCGCGTTTTAAGGCCGATTCGAACAGACTGAATTCCGTTTTAGTTTTCTCGAGGAATATCTTAAAACCCAATTCTTCTGCGTTTGTTTTCCCTACAAGATCGATAATTCCTCCAATAAAAGTAAAGAGTGCCTTGTGCGAAAATAGGTAGTATGATATATTTTTCATACGTGTTTTTGTTTGATTTTATAACATATTTAAAGCGTATAATAGCCTGTTGGCTATGCAAGAGAAGTAAGGATAAGGGATGATTTTGTTTGCAGAGACAGCTTACCTTTTGAAAATTGTCCTTTACCACTTGCGTGGATCAAATGGTAACTGGTAAAATGAATATGATCCACTGCGTGGTCGATTTTCAAATTAAAAAATCGTCTTGATCGACGATGATGATCGAAAAATAATTTCTAAAATGAATAGGATCCACTGCGCGGTCGATTTTTAAGTTGAAAAATGGCAATGACCGCTTGCGCGATCAAAATTCAAATTGTAAAACGAGTCTGATCGACGGTGCGATTCAAAAAACAATTAATTTTTGAGTCTGACCTACGTGTATGGACATTTACCGAAAAACGAAGCTTCTTACAATCCCTCTTTATCCTTCTAAAATAAGTACTGTTTAGTAAATAGAGATGCTTTTTATCTGGTTCCAAATTTGTCAAAGAACTATTGTCGCGGCAGGGAAATAGGTATTGGCTTAATCAATAGTTTTCACCGATTTGTTATGCTATAGATTGCCTTTCTGTTATTTGCCTATAAAAAAAAACAGTCTTTATTTAACCTGTGTTTTTAACGAATATTTAAATTAATAAAAATTAATGAAACTGGAGGGTGTCAAATGTGCCAAGTTTTGTTAAGTGTGTATTTAGATTTGTTATGCATTATGTTTTAGGAGAGAGATGACTCTCCTTTATTGGCAGAGCAGATGGAAAACAGGAACCGTTCGGAGCTTTTAATAATTGGTTTTTAATTGCAAAACAAGCAGCTGTTCGTATTGTGATTTCAGAATTAATTATAAAGTTTGAGCAATTGGTAAGATTATATTTTTTTCTAATTGAAGTTCAGCCTATTAAAGATGCTGTCAAAATATCGGTTATTATTCCCTTTGATTTTATAACCATTGTTTAATGTTGACTAAGTTGGTTATGGGTGAGTATATTACATTATCTAATACTTCAAAGCTTATTGGTACTAGTAAAGAAACTTTGAGAAGATGGGATAGGGAAGGCAAATTGATTGCTGTAAAAGAACCTATATCAAATTGCAGGGTTTATAGAAAAAGAGACATGCAGGAATTTATGGGGGAGTTATTTGTGACAGAAGAGGAGTCTAATGAGGCTAAACCAAGTAAGGACTTTACAGTTTTTGGGCTCTTTGCAGTTGGTGGCCTGGTAATTGGAATGGAATTGGCGGGGTTTAAATGTATAGTCTTAAATGAAATTTGTATCGTTTCATTAGGTTATTATGGAATACTTGAAAGATACCCTTTAACGAATGTTCAGTTGTCTGATACCTTTTTAATAAGCACAGGATTAAAGCGAATCAATAATCCTGTGCAATTCTTATTTTGTTTTACCGATATGCTAGTTTGTCGTAATTGGTTTAGCAGTATATAATACTCTTTTTACTTTAATTACAACATCTATACGCCTGTTTTTTGACCTACCGTATTTTGTTTCATTGTTTTCAATGGGTTTGCTTTCACCAAATCCAACAGATGCAATATTTGACTGGTTATAATCCGGCATATTTGCCATTAAATATGCTTTTACAGCATCGGCTCTTTTTTGAGATAGAGTCAAATTCAAACTATCCCCTCCCTGAGAATCTGTATGCCCCTGAATTACAATCTTGCTTTCGGAGAATATGTTGATGGCATTTTGAACTTTTGCCAGTAAGGGATAATTATCAGGTTTCACTCCGGCGCTTCCTATATCAAAATTGAAACCGGTCATTCGTAAAATTATGTCATTCCCCTGACGAAGCACATTGGCTTCAGTCATATCAAACATATTGAATACCTCATCAAATTTTTCAACAATCTTTTCTTCATAAGCTATTTGATCTTCCAGCATCTGTTGTTTCATTGAGGCATCAGAAATTTGTTCTTTTTGCTTGCTACCCATCGCTTTAATTTGTTGGGCACTTGCAGCAATTTGCTTTATTTGGTTAGCATTGGTTGTTTCGTAAATATCCAGGTTATGCTTAAGCTTGAAAATACTGTCTTTAAGTATGATTACATTTGCCGATATTTTCTCAGCAGCAATGCTGCTGCCTTTATTAAATTTAACCGAAATACCTGTAACATCACCAATTTGTGTAAGATAGGATTCACCCCTTAAGATTAAATCTTCAATTTCCTTATCCTGATCATCAATCTCCTTAATATAATTTACAAGGTAAATAGCATGGCTTGCTTCGTATTCAGCATTTTTTGCAAGCATACGTGGCTTATCTGTATCGTAGCGTTCAGTTTCCAAAGCTGTTTGACCCTCCTTCAGATTTTTTTTAGCTTTTGCAAGGGTTTTGGGAGCATATTTTTCGGCTCTCATATCTTCTGCTTTGGCAATTAATTCCCTGGCATGATTGAATAAATTTGATTTAATAGCAGCAAGTTCTGCCTTGCGGTATAAATCATATGCCTCTTTACCCTTTTCTTTTGCCTTATCTGAATTGCCTTGCTCGTATTTGTGGGTTGCATTTTTAAATTCATCTTGTGCATCCTCCCACAACTCTTTTTCGTATACATCCGCTTCAGCGTCAAGTGCATCATCTCTTGAATTCAGGGTTTCAGCGAAAAGAACTTCCATTACATCAATTTCCTCAGTAGATTTCTGGAAATAATTAACAGCTTCCTTCAAATATTCTTTGATATCAGCTAGGTTGTCTTCGCTTTCATAGGCCGAATGAGCTTTTTTATAATACTTTAATCCGTCATAAAAATTTGAAGGGGATAATATTTCTGCCCGTTTGTCGATAGCGTATTGATATGCTTTTTTTGCATCATTAAATATTATCGACTTAGCATCTTGGGAAAATAGATTAGAAGTGTAAAACATACTTACAAGTATGCTTACAATCACCAACTTGTTTTTTGTGAAAGTTTTCATAGTTGTTTTTTTTTAATTTTCATTATCCCTGTTATTCAGGTTCATATGTGAATTTAAGATCACGATAAAAAGGGGGTATTATTGCCGGAAAGTGTTACATCATTATGGTCGTAAAACAAGATTTTTATTCACTGAGTTCTGCACTTTCCCTGCAAATACAAGTATTGAAGTATACTGAAAATAATATGTTTTTTCGCTTTTATATTAAAGGTTTATAAAATGGCCTAAACGACTCTGTATCAAGTTACAACTTTATTTTAAGAAAGCGTTATACAATTAAAGAAAAAGAGTTGCATTATTCACACATTAAGATTACCACGACTCATTTAATTTAGCGGGGTATTTTAATTCAGAGTTTGGAGAAAAGTATTATTTCAACAAATTAAAGGTAGTCTTGCCCCAAATTTATTCTTAGTTCATGAAATAGCTCAGGTTCTCGAAATAAGTTACGATAGCTCTTATCGTAGAATTCGAGGCGATAAAGTATTGTCTTTCGAGGAGCTCTATGCCCTGTGCAGTCATTATCGAATATCGGTTGATTCTTATTGCGGTATTGCTTCAAATAAAGTGGTTTCCGATTGTAGAATTGTTGAACCGGAAAGTTTTTGTGTTATCGATTGGTTACGCTTCGTTCTTCGCAATGTAGAAACCTTTCGGGCAGCAAGTGAGAGTGAAATTATCTACTCAGCAAAGGATCCTCCTATTTTTCATTATTTTCAGTTTCCGGAAATCTCTGCCTTTAAAGTTTTCTTTTTGGAAAAAACGCTATATAAGTTTCCGAACCATAAGGAGAGTTTATTCTGTTTGGATGATGTGAATCCTGAGATTCAAATAGTGGGAAGGCAGATTCTTTCTCTTTCAATAAAAATTCCAACAATTGAGATTTGCAATCAGGATACTTTTGATATTACTCTTAGTCAGATTGAGTATAATTGAGAACCTGCTGAGGGATTAGAAGATTCGTTTCAGTTGTACGAAAATGAATTGGGCGATAATACCATTTTCGTGAAGTTGGATGGTGTTCCGAATGTTTTCAAGGCGTTTAATTCTTTAAATCTTCTTCATACTACAAACCCCGATTTTTGCCATAGTGTAGAGGCGTACTTGCGTGGTTTAATTTCATCGTCGAACCTGATTAGTCGGGTTCGAGAAAAAGAGAGGCCTGAATTCTTCAACAGGTTGTTGAGTTCGGTTAAAACTTTTCGGGAACGATCTGCCTAAGCTTCCCTCTTTCTAACTTAGATTTCTTTAGTTATATTTGTGTATTGTATCGTTTTCAGACACTTACTTTCCTTTTGAATTGTTGGTGGAAAAGTAATCGAAGCTTTAAAATCATTAGGTTGTGTATTCTAAAATTTACAATAATTTCCAAAGCAAGCGTAAATTTTTAACGAAATAGGATTGTTTGTATGGAGTTAATATTGCTGCGTAACAATTAGCAATTCGTCAAAAAAGCGAAGGAAGGATTTGTACGTGCCTGTGGGTGATATGCGGAAGTTATTGTAATTTAGTAATGGAAAGCAGATGTGGTTTTTATGTTCTTTTATATTCTTACTAATAAGAACAATGGAACACAATTCGGAAAAGGATTTTAAACATCTCTTGCGAAAAGTGAAATCGATGCGTCAGAATATTTTTTAGTCTTAAAGATAAGCCAGATAAAATTGCCAAAGAATTAGCTTGCTTCGTCCGTTAGTATGACTACTTTTGTTGCATTGTATTTGGTCGTATCATTAGGATTGATCAGTCTTTTAAAATGGAACCGGATTGCGGCGGGCATAGCTGCTTTTACTACGAATATCGTAATGGGCATTTTCATCTTTAGCTTAACTATTATCTGGGATCGCAAATTATTTTGGGAAATCAGATTTTGCTTTTCCTGATCATTTGGATACGTTATTCTTTTTTACGTTAATCGATTCCGGTTCTTATGTTTTACTTCCACTTGTTGTGGGAGGGGTCATTATGGTAATAATTCCTGCTTTCATTTTTTATATTTGGTGAAAAGGATTATAAAAAAAAGGAACGGACTTGTTGTTAATCAGCAATACAGAGAAATTATGAAGGAAAATAAATATGCACTGATAACAGGAGCAAGCAAAGGATTAGGCAAAGCATTTGCATTTAGATTGGCTTCGGGGGGTATTAATTTGCTCTTGGTTGCTTTACACGGGGAGGGTTTACCAGAATTGAGTGCCAAAATAAAGAACCAGTTTGGGGTTGAGGTTGATTATCTTGAGATTAATTTGAGAGACTCTTCTGCTGTTCATGAAATTGCCGATTGGTCAAGTAAAGTTGATGTAAGCATACTTATTAACAATGCTGGCATAGGAGGGGCAAAACCATTTGAATTGGCTAGTGTCGAGTATTTGGATGCTATGATTTCGATTAATATTAGAAGTCTGACCTTACTAACCTATTTGTTATTGCCAAATTTAAAAAAACAGCCTAAATCGTATATTCTTAATGTTGCCAGTATGGCTTCGTTTAGCCCTATTGCATTTAAAACCGTGTATCCTGCATCTAAGTCTTTTGTTTACAGTTTTTCGCGCTGTTTGAAAGAGGAATTGAAGAATACGAGTGTTTCCGTTAGTGTTTTGCATCCAGGTCCTATGAAAACAAATGCGGAGGTAAGTAAACGAATCGAATCACAAGGTTTTTTGGCTAAATTAGGAATTCAGTCTCCCGAAGAAGTTGCAGAAATTGCCATTCGTAATTTAATAGGAGGGAAGACGATGATTATTCCTGGCTACATGAATAAGTTCAATTGGTTGATGATGAAGATCATTCCCACAAGAATTGGAGTCCCAATAATTTCGAATATTGTAAAACGGGAGATTGTGACACAATTGAAATAATTGATTTGTATAGATATAACTTATTTTTAAATTGATTATAATGTTACAAACATATTTTGACAATATCGAGATTATTGTCGTGCTGTTGTATGTTGTGCTTGGAATATCTCTTAATTCCTACCTTTTAACTTTTGCAAAACCATTTCGTTTTTTGCTGGCAAAATATTCCGGCGAAACAGCAGCCAAACGGAGCGTTTATCTGCAACGATTTATGGGGATGTTTTTCTATGGCATTGTGCCGCTTGTAATCGTGCTGATACTGCTGCAGGGCACTCTTCGAGATTATGGTACCGTGCTTACAGATCCATCAGAAACATTGTTGTGGGGAATCCTGTTTGCGGCTATCATCATTCCGTTAACACTCTACAATGCTAAGTCACCTTCTAATCTGGCTGTATATCCGCAAATCCGTTCAAAGAAGTGGACGTTAAACACCTTGCTTCTTAGTGGTTTAACCTGGGCTGGCTATCTGCTTTTTTATGAGTTTTTATTCAGAGGCTTCTTACTGTTTGCCTGCCTAAGAGAATTTGGTGCGGTGCCTGCAGTTGCAATTAATATGATGATTTATTCCGTAGCACATATTCCTAAAGGAAAATTAGAAACAATTGGAGCCATTCCTTTGGGCTTGCTTCTTTGTGTTGTTACCCTTGCTACAGGATCGATTTGGTTTGCTTTTCTGGCGCATGTAATTATGGCGCTAAGCAATGAGTGGATCTCATTGTATCACAACAAGGATATAAAATTGGCAATTAAGTTTTAATAATGGTGATAAAATGAATATTCTGATTACAGGAGCTACGGGCTTCATAGGGACAAGACTAACGCTAAAGTTAGCAGAGAAAGGGCATTGTGTGCATGCTTTGTATCGCTCGGAAGAGAAGGCGAAAGCGATTAAACACCCAAATGTAATCTTGTTTAAAGGGGACATTACTGATTACCGATCTGTTGAAAAGGCTGTGAAATCATGCGAAGTGATATTTCATATGGCTGCCTATGCCAAAGCTTGGGCGAAAGATGCCGCTACTTTCAACAGAATAAATGTTCAGGGAACTGTGAACGTACTGGATGCCGCCCAAAAGGAAGGAGTCCGGAAAATAGTTTACACTTCTACGGCCGGGGTTATAGGACCATCGAATTGTGAAAGGGTTACTGAGGATACGCAACGGGATATAGAATATTTCAGCGAATATGAAATAACGAAAGCACTGGCAGAAGAAAAGGTGCTGGAATACATTCACAAGGGACTTGAAATTGTTATTGTTAATCCAACCCGGGTTTACGGACCGGGATTGCTAAGTGTAAGCAATGGGGTAACGAAAATGATTAAGCTTTATTCAGAGGGTAAATTCAGATGGATTCCGGGAGATGGGGAAAGTGTTGGGAACTACGTTTATGTAGATGATGTTGTTGAAGGGCATATTTTGGCTCTTGAAGAAGGCAAGTCGGGTGAAAGATACATTTTGGGAGGTGCCAATTTCTCATACAATGATTTTTTTGAACTTCTGGCTAAAGTTTCTGAACGAAAACTTCGGATGATGAAGCTTTCTCTTTCTTTAATGCTTGGTGTAGCACACCTGTTTCTGCTGCGAACAAAGCTATTTGGAACACCACCATTGATCACTTCGGACTGGGCGAAACGCTTTCTTTATAATTGGGAGGTCTCAAGTGCAAAAGCACAAGAGGAGCTCAATTATCAAATAACTCCGCTGGATGAGGGGTTCAGAAAAACTCTTGACTGGCTGAAAAGCAATGAGGGTAACAGTTAAACTGATTTACGATGAAAACGTTCAGGATAATTTTGCTCAATATATTCTTTTGTAAACAGATGAGTAGAAAAGTAGAATACTAATGGAGATGCTTGCAGCCAATACCCCTATTTATGGTTTTAATGCTGTAATCATGTTAATTAGTTTATTCTTATCTATTGGTTTGGAAATGTATTTGTCAAAACCAGAAGCAAGTATTTTTTCTTTATCGTTTGATAGTGCAAAGGCAGTTTGAGCAATAATAGGTATGTTACGATCAAATTCTCTAATTCTTCGTGTTGCTTCATATCCATCCATAACAGGCATGTTAATGTCCATTAAAATAAGGTCAATATCCCTTTGATTACTGTATATTTCAAGCGCTTCAGCTCCATTTTTTGCAAGTATTATTTCGCGGCTAATATCTTTGAGGATAATTGATAAATATTTAGAAATTGCTTTTTCATCCTCGGCAATCAGTATTTTAATTCCGTTTTTGTCAGACTGCTCTTCATTCTGTGATTGAAAATCTATGATTGATTTTGTTTGTGTCATCGAACTTAGAGGTAAAGTAAATTGAAAATTTGAACCTTTTGATTTTTCAGAATCAACCCATATTTGGCCTCCTAATGCTTCTACATAGGCCTTTGCAATAGTCAAACCTATTCCCGATCCGTCATAACTTTTTGAATTCGTAATATCTTCTTGTTCGAATCTATTAAAAACACGATCGAGTTTGTCGTGTGCAATACCTACGCCTTGGTCTTTTACCGAAAACTTAGCATGTCCTTTATTTCTTCCTTCTAAACACTCACATTCAATTTGTATCGTGCCCTTCATTGAAAATTTAATTGCGTTTTTAATCAAATTCGTAAGAATAGAGGTGAATTTTGCTTCATCTGTTTCCATTACTAAATCGTTGTTTTCAGATTCAGTAATGAATTCTAGTTGTATCCCTTTTGCTCCAGCTTCCGGTTTAAAAAAAGAACACAAATTTTCTATTTGTTTCGTAACATTTAATTCGGTCTTCGAGATTTTAATTTGCCCCGCTTCAATCATCGAAATATCAATTAAATCATTCACGGTATTTAGAAGCCGATCACCACTTTGTTTAATAATGTTGATGAACTCATCTTTTTCTTCCCCCGTAAAATCGGAATCTTGCAATAGGCTTGTAAAGCCTAAAATGCCATTCATTGGAGTTCTGATTTCGTGACTCATGTTGGCTAAAAATGCTGATTTTAAGCGGTCACTTTCCTCTGCATTTTCTTTCGCTTCAATCAATTCTTTTTTGATTTTTAACTCTTTTGTGATGTCACGGGAAGCTTTTGTGAACTGTAGTAATTTATGATTTTCATCAAAAACAGGTGAAATATTGACTTGCTCAATATATAGTTCCCCATTTTTCTTTTTATTGGTGATTTCACCGCTCCAAATTTCTCCTTTCAAAATTGTCTGCCATAAATCATTGTATATTTGTTTTGGTGTTTCTCCCGATTTATGAATGCTGGTGGACTGACCAATGAGTTCTTCCTTTGAATATCCGGAAGTGTAACAATAGCCTGGATTTGCATAAGTAATAACACCCTTTAAATCGGTAAGAGCAATTGGGGAAAGACTTTGATCAATTGCCGAGTACAGACGTTGAATTTCCAATTCATTCTTTTTTCGGGTGCTGATGTCGTTAATAATTGAATAGATAAAAGATTTACCATGAAGCATGATTTTCCCACTAAATACCTCTACATCTCTTATTTCATTGTTTGCTAGTTTGTGTTTGTATTCTGCGCTGAAGTTCCCGCATTTTGCTGTTTTATTTATTTCGTTGGTTACAAGCGAAGCAGGATCTATACTAAGATCCTGAATAAAAAGTGTCAATATTTCCTGTTTGGTATAGCCGTAAAAGTTACAGGCAGATTGGTTTGCATCTTCAATTTTCGCATTCTTAGCATCGATCAATATCATTGCCGATGCGTTTTCGTTGAAGAGCGATTCGTATACCAGTTTGCTTTCTTCAGCTTGTTCTTTCGCCCTTTTCAGTAGCTCGATGTATTTAACCCGCCTAATAAATATACCGATGTTGTGGGTGATTATTTCCAGAATTTTAAGATCATTATCAGAATATGCCTTCTGATTGGTGTAATCCTGCACCGCAATCACCCCAATGGCTTGATTGGTTTCCTTGTTGATGATTGGAGCACCCATCCATACTGCTGAAGGTTCTTCAATTACTTGCTCATTGCTATCAGCATATACTTGTTCTTGTTCTTTACCAACAAAAATTTTACCGATTTTGTTCCGACGCACCAAATCGGTTAAGCTGCCTCTTAATTCGGAAGAATAGTTTTCCGGGTAAGACGCACAGGCATCAACGCAGTAGGGGAAGGAATATTCTTGAGACTCTGAATCGTACAAGGCAATGTAAAAATTATTGGCGCTTATCAGCTTTTTAATTCCCTGATGAATTTTCCCCAGGTAATTCGAGAGTGAGTTTTCGGTAAATGATAATTCCGAAATCTCATAAAGAAAGTGCTGAATTTTTTCTTGCTTTGTTTGTTCTGTTATGTCACTGTAAATACCTCCGGATCTTAATTTTCCAGCAACAGTAACCGGGAAATTTGATAGTTCAAAAATACGATCCTTAATCTGAACTGTTTTCCGAATTATCGTGTCGTTTGTAAGTACGTTTTTAGGTGAAGCAGTAGAAGCAAGATGAAAAGGATTGTTTGGTATTTCTTCATCTCGTTTGTACTTTATTTCATCTTTACTTTTGTTTATAAATTCGCATAGACTCTTATTTACATTCAGGTATTTCTCATTTTCGTCCTTAATGTATATCATATTGGAAGATGCGTCCACAAATGCGGATAAATGATTATTACTTTCATTCAAACGTTCCTGATCTTCCTTTTTATTGGTAATATCAATTATGAAACCATCATAACTCTCCGTTTTATAATCTTTGTTTTTAATGGCCTTGGCGGTCATTAAAATCCAGATAGGACTCCCATCTTTTCTTTTAAATTTAATCTCTTTATTTTTAATCTGAGCTTTTGGTGAAATATCATATTTGGCAATTAATTTTTCCCTTGTATGGGCTTCAAAATAAAAATCAGCTATGTTTTTGGAGAGCAATTCCTCATCTTCCACAAAACCAAGTATGGAAAGCATTTCATTATTTACCATTGTGAATCTACCATTCTGGCTTGTCTGAAAGAAACCAATGGGGGCAAAATCGATAATGTTTTTGTAATATTTATCGTTTGAATTAGTTGTCATTTAAGAGTTATTTTTACAAAATCAGTAACTATTTGAGCTGTTTTCCTTATTGAAAAGACTCTTTCGTTTTACAATTTTAAACTGCTACTGTTTTAAGATTTCAATAAAATAAGACTGCCTATTTTTCATACTCAATAGAAAAAAACACAGGTGCCAATATAATGATACTAATGATTAAACGGCGGTAAAAAGAAAATGTTTCAAGCTTTTATTTAGTAAGGGGGCATTTTTTTATTTGTGAATTTCTACGGGCTTTTACCTGTATAACATATTTGTTATGTTTGTTTTTCTACTTAATAGGATTATTTTTTTAGTGTAAAATATTAGAGGGGGCGTAATTGGTTATTTAAAGGGGGCGAATGGGCTATTGTGTGCTTGTGTTGAGTTTTACCAGTATCGTTTGAATGTTTATTTATAATCAAAATAATAGATATGATTGAGTGTAGTTATGTTTTGCGTGAGGATTTAAAAAAATATTAAAAAAAAGCAGTTTACTAAGTCTTTACTCAAAAGACCCCCATTGCTGGCAATGAGATTGTATTAAAATTGAGGAGGGTTTGTTTTTATCTGCCCGTTTTGCGACTATTTGTGACAAAACTTTTGAATTACATTTCTAATGTTTTTATCGAATGGCAGGTGCTTTACTCGAGTAAATAAGAAGAATACTGATTGAAATACTCGCAGCCAAAACTTCTGCAAGTAAAATGTATTTCGGCCCAATTTTTTCATCCATGTAAATGGCTTTTGTAATTCCCAAAAAGAAAAGAACATTCCGGTTTGGTTGAATTGCCGAGCTTGATTGGATGAGTAAAGCAACACTTGGGATAATGGGAATGTTCCTTTACATATGTTTGTGTTTGATGATGCGGATTACGGAAACTCTCGAGATGCTACCTATGTTTATGGGACAATTTCTCCAAGAACGATTTTTTTTGAATCAGTTTAGGAAATGTTTTATAGGCTAATAGAATAAAGGTGGCGAACTGATTTTCATCGGTACCGCCACCTTCCTTCTAACTAAATGTGTATCGATTATGAATGTTTATTTTAAGTAACTAGTCACTGCATCCTTTCTTTCCTGAGCGTGAGATTTAAGTGTTTCCACAGCTGAGTCGAAACTAGAATTGGATCCAAGAAAAGAGTATCCTGATTCTTCTGCGTAAGCATAATCTTTAATTAAATTGTAATAAGTTGTGTATGTATCGCTAAGTTCTGATGGAATAAATACCTCGTTTACAAATTGTAGTAAGTAGTCATCATATATTTGTTTGTACTCTTCATCATCAATTAGGTAGCTGATCAAAGGCCACGAGGAGCTAACTTCATTTAATGAGAAGCTTAAAGCACCTTGCAGTTTTCCGGCCTGGAAAGCTTCATTATTGTCCCAAGGAATCCATGTTAGTTTGTTTGTATTTAGATCGTTGTATAGATAATAATTGTGTGTCATGTTGCCGTAAGTATCCCAGTTTTGAATTACAGTATTGGCAGCTAGCCATTTTAAGAATCCGTCTACGTTAAAAATATTTTCCAAATTACTTTTCCATTGAGCTATATCGCTAGTTCTGTCACTACTGTTGATGATGGTGTAGAGTGATTTTACATCCGTATAGTCAGCTTCGTCTTCGTTGGTTTTCTTTTCCATTTCGCTCTCGTCAAAACTACCACTTGCAAAACTTGCAGCATCACCATCTGGTTTGTACAAATTACCCGAACCATCGGTAAATTGGGTATCTATAACCGTATCATCAACTTCTTCCACCAAAGTGTATACTCCATAGTATTGGGAACCGGAACCATTGTCTACGTAAATAACACAAAAGGTAGTTTGGGATGAGGCCAATCCGAACTCACGGAACAAATCAGCTCCCACTTTTTCGCGCATTAATGACAAATCGTCGAAGTTATTGTTCAGGTTTAGTTGTTTAAAACCATAAAAACGTTGGTTCTTTAAAGATGGGTAATCATCTTCAAACTCATCAAAATCAAGCTTGAAAGATAGCTTCTTATTTCCTGATTGATAAGCAGAGCTTAAGCTTGAGTTTCCTTTGTAACGAACGCCAACATGGTACCATTCTGTATCGTTAAAATTAAAAGAACAAGGCACCCAAATTGGATCGAAATCGCTTGTTGTTACCTGGCCTGGTCTTCCGGAATTACCACCTAAATTTGAAGATAAGTCTGATTGCATATCCGACCAATCGTCCGAATCTATTTTGATATCGAAACGCAATACTTCGTTTTGATTAAAAACAGTAGCGTAATCCAATTCTGCACTTTTACTGTGCGTTGCATCTGTCCAGTCAGGATAAGTTTCGGTATCAACAATAACTTCTTCTTCACTTGTTTCGGTTGTCTCTTCAATTGCTTCATCATCGCGACAAGCGAATGTTATTCCTATTAAAAGGGCCAGTAGGTATAGATATTTTGATTTCATAATATTTCGTTTAAAATTTTAGTTTATAACCCAAACTTACAATGTGTTTGTTTTTGAATTCATTCTGAAAGTAATCGAACTTGTAACTGGCTTCGATGTAATTTTTCTTGCATATTTTATAATCCGCACCTAGAAAATAACGCATTTTACTAAGGTCACCGCCGCTTACTTCCTGAAAAGCTTCCAGACCTGCAAAAGGTGTTATTTTGCATTTTTTGATGTTGTATTTTAACTCGGTTTTGTAGCGTAGTAAATTACCGTTTGAATCATCATCAGAGTCGTTGGTGTAACTAATCTTAAGCGATGGCTCGAATCGGAGGTATGATTTTTCGTATTTTACATTGAATGAATACCGATTGTCGTATTCGGTGCTTTTGCTTTCTCTTTCATTTGCATAAAACCGATAGCCTGTTCCTAGTGATAGGTTATCTGTTAAGCTGTAAGAAAGTTTTCCTTCCAGTAAGTATTTGTCTAAAGAAAAGCTATCGTCGAATCGAAATTCTGGACTGATACTCAACTTCAGATTTTTAAGCAACTTGGTGCTCGCAGTAAATGAGGTTCTGCTTTGAAAATCATTTTCAACTTCCTGAGCAATTGCAGTGTTCGCAATTATCAAAAGGAATAGAATAAGGTAGTGAGTCTTTTGTGTTATATTTTTCATGGTTTTAATTTTCCGGTTTGATACTTACTTTTGGCCATTAATATTGTAGTAGAGAGTTATTTCTGCTACATCTCGTAGGAAATCAATCTTTTCAATTTCGTATCGACTGATGTTGATACCTGTTCTTTCCTGAAAATCAAGTAGCATCTCCTCATGTTTATTTTGGTGAACAAATTCAATTTTTTCATAAATGAGCTTGATCGATTTCTCTTGTTTTAACATCAGTTTTTTCTCTAAAAACCAAAGACCTGCAACGATGAGCGAGTTGGTGAGTATTAGTTCTGCATAACTTACTTTCTTATTCGAAAGGGCATTCATTACTGATATTCCGATAATGATGAACAGGTAAGTCATTTCCTTGATTGGAATGGCATCGGTTCGGTAACGAATAATTCCAAAAATGGCGAACAAACCAAGAGCAAATCCCAACTCCAGTTTCACACTATTCAAAAGGAAGCAGAGTAAAAAGACGATTACACCAATGGCGAGATAGCTGAAATAGAAATCTTTTCGACTGCTGTTTTTCGCATACATACAATGTGTTACCAAGAAAAGTAGAAAAGTGTTAAAGGAGAATCGAACGATTAGTTCGGTGAAATCACCAACATTAATTAGTTTGATTCCTAAAAAACGCAATTCCTCTTCCCAATTACTTATTTCGGTTACGAGTGGTACTGCATTTGTAATGGTGTCTGAAATTTGAATTAAATCGAGCATATTTAATTAGATTAGTTGATAGTTTGTTTGAGTAACTTTTTCAATGTTTCTTATTTTTGCTTTAAAGGCATTTTGCTTAAGGTTTGGATTCGTCATGCTTCTGCCTACGCAGTATTTGCTAAATCCATTGTTCTTAATTCTATTTTTGCGTAAGGCCAATCCTAATGGAGAGGAACTTGATTTCCCATCCGATTTAATTTCAACAATTACCAAGTTATCGAGCGAAACAATACTGTTCGATACTTCAAATTCGATATTTAAATCAATGGTGCATCTTTCTTTAAAATTTTTGTTCACCAAGGTCAGACGGGTAAACTTATTTTCTAGAGAGGGTTTTAATTCTGCCGCAGAAAACGGTGTTTTTGAATTAATAAATTGATCCTCTGTACTTGTGAATTCAGAATAGCTTTGAGTACTGGGAATTCGTTTTTTAATGGTTCGACCCTTGTTGTTTTTGAATTTGATCTCCAAAAAACTGATTCCCGAATTAACGTAGCTTCTTCTTCTAATTTTGAAGCGATTCAATTTGCCATTGTGATGTGCCGAAAACATGAAGTTTTTCTTCGTATCATAGTAAGTCGTTGCGTATGGTAATTGATATTCACCATCAATATGTAAGAGATAATAATCTTCTTCCACCTGTTTTAATAGATCTGGCAGATAAGCACCATGAAACCAAAATTTATGATCGGTTCGGTTCATCAATTTCACCTTGTCCATCTCCTTTAGCTCTATTGAATCAAAATATTTTGTATTCATAATTGCCTTTGTTTTAATTAATGATGTTTCAAAAATATTACAGAAGAGGGTCTTTTGGAAAAGGAATCAACGAATGGGCGGATTTTATCAACGAATGGACATTTTTATTTATTAGTTGTTTTTGATACCACAATGCTATTTCAAAATGAGTGGATTTATTTGGCATTCGAATTGTTCTTTAATCTGTGAAAACAATACTGATTTACTGTAAGTCTTGTTTTTATTGGGGTTGAAAAGAGTCCTGAATATGACTTTTCCTACACAATTGTAGGATATCGCTCAGAAGTGCTAACCGAAATGTAAAATGAAAGCATATGTCGATAGGGAATGCAATAAGGTTTATGAATAATGCGGATCGTGATTCCAGTTTTAGAAAATCGCTTTATAAAATAAATGGGATCGAAGAATTTCAAAAGTTTCAGAACAGTGAGGATCTGGAGTTTTCAAATGATGAATTTGAAGAAGCTTTTAATCATTTGCATTCTGAATGTCAGTTTGCTGAACAGGCAGATACGCTTTTTAACCTGAAACATTTATTTGAATTAATCATTTGTGATACAAAATAATACATCTATGAGTACTATATACCGGGAGTTAACAAAAATAAAAGGTCTGATTGAAGAATTGGGATTTACAATTTCTTACCCTTATGATGATTTGTTATTTGTAGATAGTAATGCTTTCTTGATTCAGTTTGATGATTCGAAGAAAGATTCCTTTTTTGCTTTTTTTAATGAAAGCATGAATGATGCTGTTGTGGCCGATCTGGTGGAAAAAATGAAAGGATTGGCTCTTGCTAAAAAGCTTGAAATTAAATCGAAAGGTAGGTTTCAAATGAAACAAAAGGAGGGAAGCGATGAAGAATTGGAGTTGGAATTTATTTCCTGATCATCTAGATCAGGAAATTGTTATCGATAAAATTCTGGAACTTTTCTTTGTATTGATCACTTATGGGAATGTAAACATCATTAAAAATAATTCGGTTACGTTCTATGGTCGTTATTTTTTGCAGGTTTACAATGTAGGAGCGGTGAACTCTCATGAATGTTGAAGAGGGCAGTTTTTCTTCGATCTTTTTCATGCTAAGCAATGTCATTAAGGGTTTGGCATTTTCAAGATGAATGCGCACATACTCCCTCATTCCTTCAATGTAAAGAATATTTTCAATCTCGATTCGGATGATTTTGTATTCGGATTTAATAAACAAATGGTTCGAGCTTGCTTTAAGATCTTCAGTGCCAATTTTTATACGATCGAAGTGTGTTTGCGCCTTTAGTGCAGATTTTAAAAAAGTAGCATAATCAAGCGGTTTTAGTATGTAATCAAGTGCATTTACCTTAAATCCATCAAGTGCATATTCACTATAGGCAGTCGTGAATATAATTTCAGGACCATTGTTTAGCGATTTAGCCATGTCCATTCCATTCAAATCGGGCATGTGAATGTCCAGAAAAATCAGGTCTATCTTGTTTTCATTGATGTACTGTAAAGCATCCATGGCATTGTCGAAACCGGCTTGTAAATTTAGAAAAGCAGTTTTCTCAATATATCCTGTAATTTGCTTCAGAGCCAATGGCTCATCGTCTATGGCTATGCAGTTAATCATTTTTTAAAGGTATAATTAGTTTTACTTGATATTCATTTTCAGATTCAATAATGTCGAAGCTTTGCTCACCATCGAATAATATATCCAGTTGTTTACGCAAATTGACCAATCCTACACCAGTTCCTTTTTCTATTTTGGACTTAGGTGAAACACTGTTTTTTATTTCAAAAGATAGCTGTTCTTGATCTTGTTTTGCATGAATGGAAATATAGGATTCTTTGGAATAACTAATGCCATATTTAAAGGCATTTTCTACTAAAGAGATAAAGAGTAAGGATGGGATTTTTTGATGATCATCTGGTATCTCAAAATTGACATCAATCTTCACTTTGTCTGAATATCTAATTCGCATCAAGTCGATGTATGAGTTTAAAAATTCAAATTCGGCTCTGATTGTTGCTGTTCCCTGTTGAGATTCATTGAGCAAATATCTCATCAGTTTTGACAGTTCAATTACCGATTTTTGTGCTTGAACTTGGTCTATTTCAATTAGTGCATGGATGTTATTAAGTGTGTTCATGAAAAAGTGCGGGCTAATTTGAGTTCTCAGAAAAGAGAGTTCTGTTTCCAGATGAATCTTCTCTTTTTCCTCGCGTTGCAATTCTTCTTTTTGTCTGCTGATTCCCAGTTTAATTGCATTGTTAAAGCCAACAACCAAAAATGAAATAATCATATTCTCAAATATGAGATAACTGAAAGGTTTGTTTCCTCTTAGTTGTGAATGCCTGCCAAAGGGTGGCGGTTCGGGAAACGCACCCATCGAATCAGGTGACATTGGTCCTTCTGGATGCATTGGGATTCTTTCTGGACCTGGCCCTTGAAACAAAAAATCGTGTAATATTTGGGGTAAATTGTTAAAAACAGAAAATAAAATAACAATTGTTAATATTGAAATAGAATACCCAATCAGCTTTTGTTTGAAAAAAAGTTTGGGAGCCAATAAGCTGTTGTTGATAATGAAAATCAGTAAAAAAGGAAGGATACGAATCCACTCCAGAATAACTCTGTCCCAATTGAATTCATCGCCGCCTTTTAGGGTGAAAACAGGTAGGGATAAAACCATCAACCATAGCAATGCATAGATCAGATTCTCGCTTCGTTTTTGTGTAATTATCATATTAGGTAAAGATTGTTTCTGTAAAAATATCCAAATAATTCATTTTTTTGTGAGAGAGATGCAAATAGTTCTTTTATTTATGATTCGTTTTTATCATTTCTTAGAAAGGCATCCAATTTTAAATTGAATTAGGCTTTGGCCAGCTTCCGAATGGCTGTTTCTCAAATTGCATACTGCCATCATCTCCTTTAAAAATATTAATCCAGGCCTGCCAGTTTTCATTGTCCATTTCAGGATAATCCATGCGATAATGACTGCAACGGCTTTCTTTCCGCATCAGGGATGCTTTCAGTTTCATTTCAGCAGTTGTAATCATATTAACCGTTTCGTGGGCCAATCGCAATTCGTGCATATCAGCTGCTCTTAGCATGGGAACATGGTGATCGCGTAATTCTTCAACATAGGCTAGAGCAGCCTTAAGCATGTTCTCTTTTTTTACATACAAAACAAAGTTCGGAATCATGATTCCTTGTAAGGTTTGGGTTACCCAAGCCGGACTGTAACCTGCTTCCCGATGCAAGGGAGCCAATATTTTTTCTTTAATGTCTTGAATTTTACCTTTAGAAATTACATGCGTGCTTATATTGGCAGAATATTCTGCAGCAGCTTCGCCGGCAATTGCCCCCTGAACAGCTGAGCCTGCTAATGATGAGCCTATTTGAGTATAAATACCTCCAGACATGTGAGAGCCGAGAGCATCGCCCGCAGCATACAATCCAGGAATGTTCGATTCACATTTGTCGTTAATGGGTACGAGTCCTTCCGATTTGTGTATGGCCATTCCTGCAGATGATCCACCTACTGATACACCACCCATTCCTGGAGGGCCTCCACCTTCACCTGACTTTTCTCCTCTTGGCGGTCTTTTACCATCTTCGGGTCCATTCATAGGTCCCTCTTTACGATTTTCTTGTCCACTTCGATTGAATTCATCTGGAGTGAATGGTCCACCAGAAGTTTTCTTATTGGCTCCAGCACCCGGAGGACTCATTTGCACAGGATTTCCATTGGTGTAGGCTACGTAGTTCAAGTCAACACCTAAATCGTGATGGACTTCAATACCATTCACACTTGGTTTGCGTTCGAACATATTGTGCCATCCATTGAAACAGTCAGCGGCATTTGTGGCTTGTCCCAGGTGGCCATCATTCCATTCTTTTCCTGTTACTTTGGCTCCAATATTATAAGCCATTATTGTTCCATCGTGAGTAAGGTCACAAATGGGGAACCCATTAGGTTTAAACCCTCCAGCTCCGGTACAAAGAATAACACTTTTTGCATTAAAAATGTAAACCTTCTCATCATCGAGACTAAAACCTGCAGCGCCGACAATTTTACCCTGCTCTTTTATTAAACTGGTGATTACAATTCGTTCCAGTAAAGCAATTTTTCTTTCGTTTATCGGTTTGCTGAATGACTTGTTGTACAATGCAGAATCGAAAAATCCCCATTCGCGAAGCTCTTGAACTCTTGCGAACGAGTGTTCAGCCATTTGTTTGGTGTATACCGAGTTGTTCGATCCCAATGCGGAACGAGAAACCGTAGCAGTAAATTCATCAATGGAGACTTTCGCTGTGTTTGGATCGTAAGCAAAAATACCTTTGGCAAAAGGCGTTTGCCCCGATGAACCAAGTCTTCCTTTTGAAATCATCACTGTTTTCGCGCCGGCATCATGTCCCTTAACAGCTGCAAATAGTCCAGCCATTCCACCGCCAATAACCAAAATGTCAGTTTCTTCTTCTATGTATTTTAATGATTTTAGATCAATATCTGTTTTGTTTGCAGCCCAACCTGCAATACCCATTGAGGCAAGAGTCGCCATGCCAATTGCTCCGCCGGCCAGTCCCATAAATTTTCTACGGGTTATTTCATTTCTGTTATTTGTATTTGTCATTTGGTATCCTCCGATTTTTTTAAAAGGTAGGTTTTTAGTAATAAAAATATTCCGATCCCCGAAAGGACAATAATGAAGATGAACATAGCTGAGTGGATGTGTCGTCCCAGATCAATTATGTGCCATGCGGCTGTTGCAATAAAAGCAATCGATAAAATTCCATGAAAGACTCTCCATGTTTTGTAATTCATTCCTAATCTATTTCGAAAAATAGAGCTTACACCTAAAATTAGCATCAAACACCATGCGATTATCCCAAGAACTATTCCTGTACTGTTTAAGCTTGTGATGATGGTGAAAAAAGCATCAATTGGTTCTACTCCCGATTCAAAATACCGAGGAAGAACAAGTAGAAAAGGATGAATCAGCAAAATAGATACAAATACATATCCAAGGTATTTGTGCAGTTTCAGTACTTTGCTCATTTTATGATCTTTTAGGATGTTTTTGTTGCTGCGAGCCAGATAAAATTGGGCTAACATCATGCAAAAGGCAATGATAGTGAGTAATGAAATTCCCTCCTTCAGAATACTGCGTGCAGGGTAATTTCCTAAGCCCAGAAAGAGGATTGGCAATCCAAGAAAGATAAATACTGCCGCTATGATATTAATTTTTTTAATTCGTTTTTCCATAATTACCCCCATGAAACAATTACTGGTATCGATTTTTCCGGAGTAATTGTAATGGCATCTACCGGACAATACATTCTGCATAAGTGGCAAATTTGACAATCTGCCGGATATTTTATAGTCGCTTTTTTTGTTTCCGGATCCAAACGAATTACGTCGGTAGGGCAGGTTTTTACGCAAATTCCGCAACCTATACATCCGTTTATATTTTCTATAGCCATCGCTTTGTTTTATGTGATGATATTACCTTTATATGGTAAAGTAACATGATCGTATCCAAGGGAGGAAATCGGATCAACGAATGGGCAAATTTTATCAACGAATGGGGGAATTAGAATTACAGGAGGGGAGTTTCTTGCTTCGGGAAATATAGCTTTAAACTGTATGTAATGAAAAAAAAATACCAGAACACCCACATTAGGGTAGTTCTGGTAACTAGCACACTACTATTATTCTTTCTTAACGTCTTTTTTGAGGGCCATTTTGTTTGGGCTTATTCTCTTTCAGAAAAGCTTCAAACTGTTCTTGTTGTTCGGGTGATAAAATTGCTTTCACTTCTTTCTCAAATTTTGATTCGAACGCATCCATTTCGTTTTTACTCGGTTTTGAGTTTTTTACTTTCGCAGATATTTCTTTGAAATGAGCAGTGTATAAATCTGAAAGCTGTTCGCTTTTTTCATCTGTTAAATCAAGAGTTTTGCTTAATTCGCTCACCATTTTCTTGATTTGTGTTGTGTTTGGAATTGGAGGAGGTCCTTGCTGTCCTCCCGGTTGGGCTTGCAAAAGGTTTCCGCTAATCGCTGTTATAGCTACTATCATTAGTATGCTTGCGATTTTCTTTATATCTGTTTTCATGATTGTAAAATATTAATATTTGTGTTTTTATCGTCAAATTATTTGGTGTCACGTACTAAGCGGATGTAATTCAGAATGCGTACTGCATCGCCCTGTGGACCGTGCCCTTCGGAATATTCACTTGGATCACCCGATTTAGGATCGCTACGCTGTGCTCCGGCACCGTGCACGTCTGTCCAATTGATTGAATCCGAAGAAGAATCGATATTGTCTGTAGGAGGAGGTCCTTGTTCACCTTCCGTTGGGGGGTTTTGATCATCTGGCAGTATAGTAGACTCGTTTCCCATGGCGCGACCAAAAGCAACATAGGCTCCCCAACCACCGTTATTATCATTACCTGTAGTTGCGTGTGTTGTTCCACTCCAGTAAAAAGGATAATCAACTTCACCAGCTTCGTTCGTTATTTGTGTGCAGTTAAAAATTGGATTGATAGCTGCAGAAGCAGATGATTGTGGAGAACGGGAATAGTCAACAATACTCTGCAATTCTTTTGCACTTGGTAAGCGCCAGTCTGAACGACCTGCGAATTCAAAGCTTTCGGCATAAGCAAGAGCATTTTGCCAATTCATACCTTCGTCACTATCATCCTGCATCCACATTAAATCTGTTGCTAAATCGCTTATTGTTCCATCGGCATTGTCCGAAAAATTATTTTCACCATATGTCGTGTTACCACGAACCATCAAATAGTTAAATACTTTCGCTTGTCCCATCATAGTTGTTCCGTAGCCTTTAATACGTCCATCTGCAAAGTTGACACCAAAAACCATCTCGATTTCAGTATTACCAACAGATACATTAGTTGAGGCACATTGTACATCGATCAAGCGTTCGCCTGCATCGGTATCACCATAATTGAAGCCAAAATAATCGGTATTGATAAAAGGTGTTAATCCTTCGGTTGAAGTTCCTTCATAACCACTAATATCGCGACCGCTGAACATCATTAAGGAGTATTGTTCTTTGATTGTAGGTACTCTCCAATCGGTATAATCTCCTGTAGCCACCTCACTGGCTAAAGCTAGTATTTCGGCATAAGTTAATTTGTCGTCATAATTGATAAGTCCATCACTGTTGTGATCCAATGTGTTTTGCCACATGAGTCCGGTTACCATATCTGTTACGGTTCCATCTCCATTGTCAACATATTGCGGTGTAGTTCCTGGATAATTCGCATTTTGGCCATAAAAATCATCGCCCGAAGAGGGAGTCGAGATATTTGTTGTATTGTTGAAAGCGGTAGATTGATTTGTTCCAACAATAGGGTAGCCAGAAATGTCTGGTAAGTTTTCAGTTATATTTTCACTATCAGAAATAGTGTCATCATCGCTACAAGCGAATGTGCTGGCTAATAATGCTAAAGAGCTTATTAAAATCCAATTTAGTCTCATACCTTAGAGTTTTAGTTTCTAATTTGATACTAAGGAATGAGATTTTATTTTTATACTAAAAAGGAATCAATGAATACTCGAATTTCATCTACGAATTGGTTTATCGTGTCAATTTACTATTTGTTAATGGTGGGTTAGGTAAGCAATCTTAAATTGTAATTCTAATGACTCACCCAAAGATCATATATTTCAACTTCGCCGTATGCTGTTGCTTTATCTCCTTTACTCACATTTGATTGTGTGTAGCAACCAGCCTTAAAATAACATCCATTAGCATTTACTTTGTAGGTGTAGATGTATTCATCATTGTAATAGCATTTTACGCCTCCCTCTTCAGCGATGAATTTAACTGTGAAAATATCTCCTAATTGATAATCGGAAGTAAGAACAGGACCATCATTTCCATTTTCATCAATAAACAGCTTGTCGTTTTCCAGACGGAAAACAATCACATCATCATTGGCATCGTGGATTTGCCCAGCAACTACATGTTTTTTGTAATCGGGTAGGTGAGTAATGGCTTGTTTGATATACATCGTATGTGTGCCTGAAGTTGTGCTCCAGCTAGCTTTTGAATTTGAACCGGCGTAGTTGGGATTCATCTCACGAAGCTCACTTCTGGGGTAGCCCGAACCAGATGTGGTAACACCTCCACAATGTGCTCTGAACACAACACCATCTTCCGAACTGTTTACATGGAAATAGGTGTCGTGCTTAAAAATTTCGAGTTCCGGCTGATAAATGTCCATTGGATTATCGTTATCGTCAATTTCCGAAATAGGTAATGTCTCTTCCCAGCAGCTTAAATTAAGGATTGAAGCTGGATATTTAGTGGAAGCGATATTCTCATCGTCATTCTCGGGTTCTTCAATTTTTGCTTCAGTGGAATCTTCCTCTGTACTATTCTCTTTTGAACAAGCTAAAGTAAATGTTATTAACAGAGCAAAGAATGAAAGTCGTACAATTTGTTTGAAGAATGAATTTTTAAGAATCATAAGGCTTGTTTTTTTGATTTTCACTTCGTTAAATTACATTAATTTAATTGGTAGACCAAAATAAATAAAAATAATTTTGTCAGATCTTTGCGTTTAGGTTTCGTTGCATTTTAGTTAGTTCTGTGCTAATTGTGGTCTGTGTTCATTTTTTTTATGGATCGTTTTTTAAGCTTATGGAATCGATTGTTAATTGCGTAATTTAAAATAGTTTTACGTATTGGTCAACCAAAAGGTTGTTCGTTTGTATCAATGTGATGCTTTTCATTTGTTCCTTCAAAAATTTGAAACGGGTGACTATCTATAATTCCTCTACCGCCAATATGACTAAGATGATAGCCTTTTTCGCCAGATAGTTGAACTAGCGTCTGGGCAGATTCCTGCATTAAATCGTTCACAATGGTTTTCACACTATTGGGCTCAATTTCATCTGCCGAAAGATCATTTTAGATACTGCTTTTTTTACTGCTTCGCGAGCAAAATGCCGAGCATATGGTGAAGGCAGTCTGAATTTTAGAAATTTGAAATTGTACCTGATCGTAAGAGATTAAACTCTTGCCTCCAACCATTATGTTTTTACATTGATCCAAAGCTTCAGCCATCATTCTTTTTATAATACCGAGTCCCATGCCTGGGGATTGCATTCTGCTTCGATGCAAAATATCTAGCATCATTTTAATACCAGTAGTTTCTGGTTCTAGTTTGAACTGTTTTGGGATTTCTAAATCCAGCTTGTTTTTGCCGTAAGGGATCATGTATAATCCAAGGTTGTTGTAGTACTCCTCAACAACAACTTATTGGTTTTTTTGAGTCACATCGCAAATGAAAAAACCGACATCTCTTCCCAGTTGTCCATCCTGTTTACAGATGCTTTGGGTTTCTATTGTTGGTTAAAGAATGTATAGGTATGTTGAAATCCTTATTATTTATTTGTCGTGTTTTTTTTTCGATTAGTTTGGTTTGTAATATTGCTTTTTATTTAAATCACTCATCAGTAGTGTTATATGGCGGATTTCAATGAGGTGTGCGGAGTAGGTTTATTAATAAATGTTAAAAATAGGATGGTTTCGGAGTGGCATTTACCTTGTTTGTATTAGTCGAGTAAATCTGCAATACGGGTAAATTTATTGATTAGTCTTTTGTGTGGAAATACAGACGACTCAATATTTTCTAACTCTTAATGTGTATTGGTTGATTGTGTTTATGTTTTAAAAGGTATCTGTTACGATATGAAATATTACAATCAGATTGTAATAAATGTATCTAATCCGATTTTCGGGTTTCTCTTTATTGCATCTCAAGAGCAATAAAGGGTGTTTGTTTTACTTTAATTTCAGCAAGGCTAAATTGGTCTACCAAATTATTGTTTGTGCTTTTCTATTGTTTTTTTCCAAATCACAACACTCTAAGTAGTTTTTTTTATAAAAACTACAACGTTTGCAACACTACTATGCATAGGTGATGTGGCGGTTACGATTTTGTGTTATTGATTGTCTTTGAGTAGTTGTGTTTTGTGTTTTAAGAAATGTTTATAACTTTGGTGCACCAGTTAAGGGTTGAGCAGATTCTTGCTGGTTAAATTTGTGTTATGGAGATTTTGGAGAGTTTTAAAACTATTGAGGTAGAAAGTCCAGTTGACAAAATAATCCGTCAGATCAGAGATTTGATCATTGCAGGATATTTAAAAACAGGGGATAAATTACCATCGGAAAGAAGGCTTTCGGAGAAATTCGGTATTGGTAGAACTCACATTAGAAATGCGATAAAAAAATTGGAGTTCTATGGTATATTAACAGCAAATCCACAAAGCGGTGTAATTGTTAATGGTACCGACATGGTTGCTATGCAAGGTTTGATTACAAATGTAATGAAGATTGAAAGTCCTGATTTCTTTTCCTTGGTGGAAACAAGATGCTTTATGGAGGCGTTTTCTGTTCAACAAGCAGCAGTAAGGAGGACTGAAGTTGACATTTTAAAACTTAGAGAAGCTCTTGCCAATTTCGAGGAGAAGGTGATTAATAACCTACCTGCCGAAAATGAAGATTTCATATTTCATCTAAAAATTGCAGAAGCATGTCACAATTCTGTGATTAAAACTCTAATGTTAATTGTTTTACCTGATATTCTTGAGATGTATCGTCGTGAAAATCTTTGTGCTAAAGAGGAAGCTGGAAAATCATTAAAGGAGCATCGGAACATTTTAGAAGCCATAGTAAGTCGAAATTCAAATGTGGCAAAAGATTATATGAATGAGCATCTTAAGGATGTTCTGGAATTCAGTAAAAGGAAACTAAATCTCTGAAATTACCTGGTTTAGTAAATGGATTTCCAATTATTAAACCAAGTGTACGAATACAAAATAGTATTCAAATTATTGTTAATCACTTTTCTGTTGAACCGTGTCGTAATGGGCCCTTTGCATTGTTTAACTTTTTTTAAGTGTTGAATAAAAAATCTAATAACTAACTAATTTTACTAAAATCAAGTGAAATGAAAAGAAAAATTCTAATGCTAATGGTTTTATTAACGGGATTCTCTTCCTATTTGTTTGCTCAGCAAACGATTACGGGGAATGTCATTGATAAAACAGATAAGTCAACTTTAATAGGAGTGAGTGTATATGAAAAAGGTACAACAAACGGTACAGTAACTGATTTTGATGGAAATTACACAATAAGTGTTGCCGGATCAGAAAGTGTTCTAGTTTACTCATTTGTAGGCTATGAGACAATTAAAAAACTAGTAGGAACTCTATCTGCAATCGATGTAGCAATGGGTGTTGATGCCGAAAGTTTGGATGAAGTAGTAGTTGTAGGTTATGGTACTCAGAAAAAATCACATCTTACCGGAGCTATTTCAAAAGTTGTGAATGAAAAATTAGATCAAGTGGTTGTTTCAAGGGTAGATGATGCTTTAATTGGTCAAGTTTCTGGTGTAAACATTCAAGCAACTTCTGCTGAGGCTGGTGCTGCTCCAACAATTACAATTAGAGGTGTTGGATCAATAACGGCTGATTCAGGACCTGCAGTTGTAGTTGATGGTATGGTGGTCGATGCTAGTTATCTTGGAACCCTAGATATGAATGATATAGAGTCTTTTGAGATATTAAAAGATGCCGCATCTGCAGCTATTTATGGTAGTGAAGGGTCTAATGGAGTAATTCTGATTACTACAAAGACCGGAAAAGTAGGGAAAGTAAAATTATCGTATAACACTTATACAGGATATAAATCTGCTTTTGGAAGTGATGACTATAAGAAAAATCTAGGTGATTGGGCTGCCAAAGAGTTCGCTGCTACGGGTGAAATTTCAGAAGCTACCCAATATGCACAAAAAATAGCTGAAGTAACTGGTATTGACAGAGATTGGCAAGATGTTTTCTTTAACGGTGGAATAATCACCAGTCACTCTATAGCAGCAAGTGGAGGAACTGAAGATACTAAATATTCTACTTCATTAAGATATTTACATGACGAAGGTGTTGTTATTACAGATGACTACAAACTGTATTCTGCAAAAGTGAAAATAGATAGTAAAATAAGCGAAAAAATGAAATTTGGCTTGAGTGTGACACCTTCCTATTCAAAAAGAAGAGCTTTACCTACTTCTGTTCATAATCCATTAAGACAATCTCCTTGGTTGCCTATATATCATACAGAGGAAACATTACAATTTATAAATAGAGATGCTTATCCAAATGTGGGTGTAGGAGATTATTTCTATGAGAATCATTTAGTTGAATTGGATTTAAATGGTGATGGTAGTGATAGTAGACCGCGTACTACAGGTGATTCAAACCCTTATGCACAATATGTAGAAAGAGAACATTATGAGTATAACACCAAACTATTAGGTTCTACTTATTTGAGTTATAAAATTATGGATGGACTTACTGCTAAGACATCTTTAGGGGTAACTTTAGAGCAACGAAAAAGAACAAGATGGGATGGAACAAAACACCATGCATCTGGAAGTAGTAGAGCTGCATATTTATTAAATAATAGATATAAAACCAGGATGATTTCTGATAATACTTTATCATACAACACAAAAATTGGTGATCATGAGATTAGCGCTTTGGCAGGTATAACTATCCAAAAAAGAAAAGAAGAAACCAGTCAACTTGTAGGTACAGGATATTCTAACGATTTACTTAAAAATTTACAAGGAGCAACTACTGTTACTTCAGAAGGAGAATACAATATTGAAAAGAATAAAATAGGATATTTTGGTAGAGTCACATATGCTTATGCTAATAAGTACTTAGTAAATGCATCGTTTAGACGTGATGGTAGTTCTGTTTTTGGAGTACAATCTAAGTGGGGTAACTTTCCTGCGGCATCTTTAGGATGGAATGTGCATAATGAAGATTTCTTGAGTGGAAGCGATGTTCTAAGCAAATTAAAGATTAGAGTTAGTTATGGACTTACAGGTGCTGAAAACTTTAGTGTAGGAGACGACTTAGTTAACGCATATCCTTATTTAGCACAATTGGATAATACCAATGCAATTATTGACGGTGGTATTTCAACGGGTGTTTCTCCTAAAAATATTGCTAACCTATTATTACAATGGGAAGCTTCGGAGGAATTTAACCCAGGTATAGATTTTGGATTTTTAAATGGCAGATTTTCAGGTTCGTTAGATTATTATAAAAGAACCAGCGACAAGTTATTACTCAACAACCCTGTGTCTTATGTTACTGGTTTTAATAGTGGTATTGTAAATTTAGGGAAAGTAGAAAACAGTGGTTGGGAATTTGAATTAAGAACCAAAAATATTATAACCGAGAATTTTTCTTGGAAAACTACTTTTATAGCCTCTACTAATAAAAATGAATTGCTTGATTATGGTGATTCTGATGGTGCATTAACTGAAGATGGATTTGGTAGAAATTCACAATGGATAAATTCTGTAGGTAATCCTATCTCTTCTTTTTATGGTTATGTTGTAGATAAAGAATTCGCAGCTGAATATTGGGATTCTCCTTGGCTTCCAATTAATGGAATATCAGAAGATGTTATCGTTAAAGATTTGAATGGTGATGGTTTAATTACCGATGATGATAAAACTATTCTAGGAGATCCATACCCAGAAATTACTTGGAGTGTAACTAACGAATTCAAATATAAAAATATAGATTTTTCTTTTATGATTCAAGGTAGCCAAGGAGCTGAAGTGAAAAATATTGGAGATCAATACTTTTTCTCTGAGTGGAACGGACCTACTACCAGTGACCAGGCTGTTGTAGATGCAGGAATCATTTCTGATGCTTCTTTCCTTAAGGCTAGAGTTCTTACTGATGATGTTGTTATGAGTGCAGGTTATTTCTCATTGAGAAATGTAAACATTGGCTATACTTTATCAGATTATGTATTATCAAAATTAGGAATAGAATCATTAAGAATTTTTGCAACAGGTCAGAATTTACTATACATCACTTCGGATGATTATCATGGTTTTAACCCCGAGTTTGTTGATAGTAATAATACACCTCAGTCTTATGGTGCTCAAAGATCGGGTACACCATTATTTAGAACTGTATCAGTTGGTTTAAATGTTAATTTTTAATCAAAAAAACTAAATCATGAAATATACAAAATTTTTATTTTTTGCTATTACAGGAATCTTATTTGGTTCTTGTGATACAGAGGAGTTTTTGAATCCATTACCAGACTCTGCTATTGTTGCTGAAAGCTATTTTCAATCAGACGATGATGTTTTATCTGGAATTATTGGGATGTATGATGCCCTACAAGGGGTTAATGAAAATACTGAATCAAGTTCAGCAAGATACAATAGAGGAGTACAATTAGAGTATCTTTTGACTGAACACCGATCTGATAATACAAGAAGTAAAACACTTGAAGGTTCAAGAGCTGATTTTCAAAGATATATCGTGGAGGCTGATAATGTTCAGTCTGAAGATTATTACCAATCTATGTTTGAAATTATTTTTAGAGCAAATAATGTCTTGAAATATGTTGATAAGGCTGATGCTACAAACATTAATAAATATGCTGCCGAGGCTAAGTTTTTAAGAGGGTATGCATATTTTAACTTAGTAAGATTGTACGGGCCAGTACCATTGGTAACTACTGTAGTTGGCGCTGACGAAAAAGAATTGCTATTTACTAGAATAGAGGAATCAATAGTTTATGAGCAAATTGTATCAGATTTACAAGAAGGGGTTACTTATTTAGATAACACACATAAGTCTAGAGCTTCTAAAGCTGCGGCGCAAGGAATTTTAGCTAAAGTGTACTTAACACAACCAACACGTAACTATTCAGGTGCAAAACAATTGTGTGAGGACATTATGAACAGTGGTTTTGCTTTAGAATCTAATTTTAAGGATGTATTCTACAACGAGTTAAACGACGAAATTATTTTTGCTGTTCAGTACTTATCTGGAAACCCAGCAGAAAGTCAAGGTTTTTCATCTGAATTTACTTCTTACAAACGTCAAGGTAAACAGGATGGACTTAATATAGTTAATCCAAATCTTGCTGTAGATTTTATTGCTAATGGAGGAAATAGAACGGCTGTGTCTTATGCTGCTTTTGGTGATGATGCTGATCTTCCTATACCGGAGATAGCCGAAGTCATAAAGTTTTTACCAGATGGGTATGACATTTCTGATACAAACCTTCCTACTTATGGAGGAGCTCCTTCACTAGCGGGTAACGACTGGATTATTTTACGTTATTCTGATGTGTTATTAATGCATGCAGAGGCTATTATGGAAGGTGGAGATTATACTGCAGATAATGATGCTATAAATTCTTTTATGGAAGTTAGAGTTAGAGCAGGGTTTGATGCTATAGCAGATCGCCCTTCAGTTTTAACTAAAGATGATTTATTGCTTGAAAGAAGAGTAGAATTAGCTTTTGAAAATCATCGTTTCTTTGATTTAGTAAGGTTTGGTGTTGCACATGAAGTATTGGGTGCACATGCCGAAGCAATGGGCTATAGTAGTTATAATATTAGAAAATTATTATTACCAATTCCTTCAAGGGAAATTAATTTAAGTGATGGTATTTTAACTCAAAATCCTCAATAATATTTAAAACTTTAAAGATTATGAAAAATCGATTAAATATTTTCAAAAACACCATGAAGGTGGTGTTGTGCATATCGGTAATGTTTTTATCGGTAAGCTGTGAAGAAACTTTCGAGTTTGATTTGCCTGAGGCTGGTTCTTTAGAAGATACTAGTTTACCAGTAGCTGATTTTGCTTATATTCCAGATGCAGAGGATTTCAAAACCGTAGAATTCAATAATTTGTCAATGGAATCTATCAAATATCTTTGGGACTTTGGAGGTGGAGCTACATCAGAAGAAAAAGACCCTACCTATACTTTTGCAGCTGGAGAAGGAAGTTATCCAGTAACATTGACTGCTCTTGATGCAAATAATGCAGCAACTAGTGTAACACTAGATGTTGAGGTAGTTGATCAATTTGTAGCACTTCCAGTAAATGTTATAAATGGAGCTTTTGAAGATAGTAGAGATGGCTGGGAAATAGCAAGTTTTACAGATGGAACTACAACATCATTCGATGCTAGTGGTGATGGGTCTTGGACAAGCTATGATGGTGTAGAGGGTACTAGTAAAACAAGAGGTGCAAAATGGAAGGCTACTACCTCTATTAATGCAGACGGAACAAGAAATGCAGCTAGTAGATTTGCTTACCAACCAATTTTTGTATCACCTACATTAGTAGATCGTACAGTTAAATATTTCATAGAATATGAATATTCTATTGAAACTGCTGGAGGTAAAATAATAGTTGAAATTTTAGACGGCCACTTTACTGATGGAGCTGATGCTTTTGATAGTACTCCATTGGTACAGAGTATTGGAACAGATGCGAATGGTAAGTTAAGTGCTTCAGCGGGAATGGGAACAGTAGTTAGAAAAGAATTTACGACGAACTCTAGTGGTGCAGTTTCTATATGGATTTATGGACAAAATATTACCGCGGGTAATGCATATGTTGATAATGTTAAAGTTTATCCAGCAAACTAATTTTCAGAAAAAGAAAAAATAACAACAAATGATTATGGATTTATATAAAAAAGGAATATTTGCCTTGCTAATAATGGGTCTTATAGTATCATGTGATGATACTATATCGCCAGAGGACGAGAGTTCTGTAGGGACGGGTCTTACTGAAATTACATTTTCAAGTTTTGAGGCAACTACAGGTCCTGACGAGAATGGAGTAGAAGATGGTACCTATATGACTGTTAAGCCACTAGCTATCGGAGTTACTTCTTATGATGTAGACTTTGGAAACGGCGGTTCTCTTGTAACTATAGAGCCGGGAGGTTCGGCTTCTTACGATTATCCTAACGAAGTTGAAGAAGTTATATATACGATAACAGTGACTGCAAAATCTGATGAAGGTTTAGAGAGCATTACTAAAACGGAAGATGTAACAGTTATACATGAAGTTGCAGCTGTAACTTCAGCACCTGACTCCCCAACTGAAGGTCTTGAGGAAGTATTATATATTTATAGTAATGGTATTGAAAATGATGGTTCTTTTATATCATACAGATATAAAGCGGCAGGAGTTGATTTTACCAAAGGAGCTGCTCAACAGGGTGAAGTTACTATGGAATCAGGAAATAAAGTAATGCAATACTCACGACTAAGTGAACAGGTTGCAGCATCTATTCAATTAGATGAAATTATTGTTGCAGATGCTTTTGAATCAGGTATTGCTGCTACACACTTACGTTTAGATGTTCATTCTGATTTTGCTGTTGGTATTAATAAGTTGAAAGTAACTTTGGTTAATGGAGATACAGAGTATGTCTTTAATCAAGATTTAGTAGATGGTGAGTGGGTAAGTTTAGATTTAGATTTGGACACTGATTTTTCAGCACCGGTTGTTCAGTTTGATGAAATAAAATTTGAATTAGGTACTGAAGGTATGGCAAATGATGCTGCAACGCTAAATGTAGATAATGTTTATTTACATAAACCAATTACTTCCGTTATTCTAAATGGAGATTTTGATGCTAAAACAGATCATTGGAGGTTTACTACTTTTACAGATGGAACCACAACTCCATTTGGCTCAAGTTCTGATGGTTCTTGGACTAATTATGACGAATCAGATAACGGAAGTAAAACAGCAGGGGCAAAATGGTCCGCAAGTCAATCTGGAGGATCTCTTCAAAGTTCTGACTCGAGATACGCATACCAAGCGCTTAATTTATTGCCAAATACTGACTATGTTTTAGAGTATGAATATACTATCAAAAGTGATGAAGCTGATGATCCTATTGGAGGCAGAAGCATTGTTGGGCTCGTTCTAGATGATCACTACATTGATGGTGCAGATGCTGTTGCTAATATCAGTTCTAACTTAGGTAATCACGTTGGAACTATAGCTGAGGGTAAATTTTCTGATACAAGAGGAACATTAGTTCAGCTTCAATTTACTACTAATGATAGTGGTGAAGTTGCAGTAATGTTTTATGCAGTTACTCCAGTAGATGCTTGGATTGATAATGTTAAAGTCTATCAAGATTAGAACCATTTAAATAATTCAATTTAATGAAACGACCATGAGAATATTTTTCGTGCAAACGCGAATGATTATTATCATGGGAGTTTCATCTGTTACCAAAAACAATTATAAACAGATGAAAATCTTCCGAAGAAATATATTACTAATTGGTTTAATAGCATTTCTATCTGTTAACGCTACTTCTCAAAACGAGAAAAGTAGCGTTACAGAATCGGAAAGTAAAATTGAAAAACGAGATAAAAGAAAGAAAAAGAAAGTTAAGCTTCCTAATATAGATTTAAGCCATTGGAAAGTAACCTTACCTGTATCAAACGATGCAGGAAAACCAGTTGAAATTGAACCACCTGAAATTTTAGATTTTGCAAAAATGGAGGTAGCAAAACCTTATATGTATATCGATTCTACTAGAGGAGCTATTGTATTTCACGCAAAGCCAACGAATTCTAAAACAAAAAACACCAAGTATACCCGTTCCGAATTAAGAGAGCAAATAGTGCCAGGTGAAAATAATGTGAATTGGACCTTTAAACAAGGAGCTTATATGAAGGGGAAATTATCGATGGAGGCAACATCTAGAGATTCTGATGGTAAATACCATAGAACCATTATTATGCAAATTCACGGTAGGCTAACGAATGAACAACGTGATTTAATTGGTGCCGATGACAATAACGCGCCACCAATATTAAAAATTTATTGGGATAAAGGAAAGATACGGGTTAAAACAAAGGTGCTTAAAAATTTAAATGCTTCATATGAAGAGATGTTACATGAAGATGCCTGGGGAAATGACAAAGGATTTAATTTTGAACAAGAAGTTGGATTTAGAAAATTCACTTTGGAGGTTAAAGTTTCTGATGGGAAAATGGTTGTTGTTTTAAATAAAAATGAATATAAAGTTTATGAAAATGTTCACATGAAAAAATGGGGGATTTTTGAAAACTACTTTAAAGCTGGAAATTATTTTCAAACCAGAGATGAAGGAGCTTATTCATCTGTAAAATTTTATGAGTTAAGTGTCAGTCATTAATTTTTTTAAATGTTAAAGAGAAAAAGCTATTATATATTATTGTTTCTAATGATTCCTTTCGTGCTTATTGTAGAAAGCTGTCATAAAAATAATGATGAGCCTAATGTTGAAGATGATGTTCGGTATGAAGTACCAGAAATAGATTTAAGCAACTGGAAAGTAACACTTCCGATTGGAAACCCATCGGAAGTATTACCTCCAGAAATATTAGATTATGCAACTAATGAAACGCTAAAACCTTTTATGTATAATGATTCTATAGAAGGAGCATTAGTGTTTTATACTTATCCAGAAGCAACGACTACCAATACGGCTTACTCAAGAACTGAATTAAGAGAGTTAATGAACCCCGAAGATAAAGGGGAAACGAATTGGACATTTGCTCAGGGTGGATCTATGAAAGGAACTTTGGCCATGTCAGATATTTCTAAAGATGACGAAGGGGAATATCACAGAGCCATCATTATGCAAATTCATGGTAGGTTAACTGATGAGCAGAGAGATTTAATAGGAGAAAACGATAACAATGCACCTCCAATGCTAAAAATATATTGGACTGATGGATTTGTTAGAGTAAAAACAAAAGTTCTAAAAGATCTAAATGCTTCTTATGAAGACTTACTTGAAACAGATGCTTGGGGAGATGATGATGGACACACTTTTTCAGAATCTGTTGGTTTTGAACAATTCACTTTAGAAGTGATAGTTACCGATGGAAGAATGGAGGTTATTCTGAATGATAATGAGTCAGTTGTATATGATGATATTCACATTGAAAAATGGGGTGTATTCGAAAACTATTTTAAGGCAGGGAATTATTTAGTTACAAAAGATTCTGATGCTTTTTCAAAAGTTAAATACTTTGAATTAGAAGTGAATCATGATTAAATACAGGATTCTTTACTTCCAATTCCAATCCCACAAACAGAAATCAATGTGAGTAATGGTGAACTAACTAAAAAATAGAGAATATTAAATTAGTGGTGAATTAGTGTTAGTAAAAAAGTAATGAAGTTCGCAAGCCGACTTGCGGACTCCATACTAACACAATCCATCCATAGTTACAAATAAGTATTGTGTATCAAATTGCATTAAAGAATATGGCTAAATATCTTACTTTTATCTTTTTACTGATTACTTTAACCGTTTCAGCTCAAGATCTTATTATTCCACACGATCATGTCTTAGGAAATGCGGAATTAGTCAGTATGTTGAATGTTGAGTCGAATACTGAACTGAAAAAGATTCAGTCTACCTACCAAGCAGGCAAAGAAGATAAGGCATTAATTGCCTTAACTCAGTATTTTAAACATAAATTATCGGATCGTTATTTTTTCAGTTCTAATGATTTTCGTCAGCGTTTCGAGGAGTATAACAAGATGTATTCCGGCAGATTTGAATACCATGAAAAGAAAGCAAAGCAACATCTTGAATTGTATCCTGCATGGACCGAATGGAAAATACCTTTTACTAATTTAAAAGGGGAAGAGGTGAGTTCATATCCATACAGGCATTTAACAAGACAGCACAAGGCTGGAGATATTGCATTGCTTTTTTATTTTACAAACGACACTACTTATCTGCACTACATACCCAAACAGGCGGAATCATTAAATGAAGCTTTTAATCAAGGGAAAGTAGAGACTATTGCAGATGGAAATGGTGCTTATGAAGCTTACAGAGCCGGAAACAGAATGTACAACTGGCTGTTTGCTCATCAATGTTTATTGGCATCCGATCAATATACCTGGCAAGAGCAGCTTGTCATGATTAAGAATTTTTTGCACACAGGTGCTAAATTATACCATCACAATTCAGAGTATCGCGAAGGCAATCATCAAACCAGGGGCATGAGTGCTTTGGGAATGTTAGCGATTCTATTCAAAGAATTTAAAGGTGCAGATGAATGGTGGACCCGAGCTACCAATCGATTGGAAGAACATCTGGAAAAGGAAGTTTATGCCGATGGATTTCAATTTGAGAGATCTGTACATTATCACATTGATGATATCGATAATTACTTCTATCCATATCAGTTAGCAAAAATGAATGGCGTAAGCCTCAACCCAATATGGGATCAAAGATTAAAAGCAATGTTTCAGGTATTCGTAAAAATAGCATTGCCAACTAAAAATGCACCAGTCTTTCAGGATGATACGAATGATCCGTGGGCTGAGTACAATAAAATTGAAGATATTATGGCTTTAGGATCAGTACTAATTGCCAATAAAGAATTTAAATATTTTGCTGGAAAGAAACTTCCTTCAAAGTATTACTGGTTGTTGAGTAATGCTCAGCTTGAAGATTTCAAAAATAGAAAAGCATCTAAACCCAAGCTTAAGAGTACGGAGTTGCCCGAGACTGGTTACTATATCATGCGAAATGGCTGGGAGAAAGATGATTTGTATATGGCTATAAGTGCCGGAATAACAGAAGAAAAACCAGATCATCAGCATGGAGATATGTTGGGAGTACAAGCCTATGCATATGGCAATATGGTTTTGCCAAATTATCAGGTGAGATATTATTTAGAGGATTTAGAGGAGTTCAAGAACTCTTGGACAAAAAATGTAGGTCTGGTTGATTCTGTTCCTCATGGTAGAAAATGGACAGGCAATAAAGGTGGCAGTGGATTCGGAAAATGGGGACAGTTGCCAGTTCCAAAAGTGTTGAACTGGACAAAAGGCGATCAAGTTGATTTCTTTATTGGTACACATGATGGATATAAGGATATGGGTGTTGAGACTTTTCGTCAGGTTTTCTTTTTGAAAGATGGTTTTTGGTTGGTTCGTGATCATTTCATTTCCGATGGAACTCAACACAACTATCAGCAAGTTTGGCAAGGGCATTACGACACTGAAAATAAAGTGCATGTTCGATCTGTATTTCCAAATGGAGCAGGCTTAGATATCATTCAATTGGGAGATGTTCCGAATGTAATTACAAAAGGTTCTGCCCGAGGAAAAGGGCGTATAGTGTTCGAATCAGAAAAAATGAACAAAGCAACTTATTCAAGCTTGTTATTTCCCTTTAAAGGATTTGAGGAGCGAATTCAGAAGCAAGATCAATATGAAAACTTAAAACTGTGTGGCTGGCAAATCAGCAAATCAGATCAAATAAATAAAACAGAATATTTAGAGTCAGATGCATCTTTGGTTCTAGCAAAAGATAAGGTGATTCTGTTATTCGATGGATCAAAAATTCAATTCAAATCTGGTGATGTGATGACAACAAACAAGAAAAGTGATTTGCTCCTAAAATGGGAAAAAGGCAGCTGGAATGTTACCAATTGCGGTATCTTAGGAGTTCGGTTAACGGTATCAAGTCAGTATATAGACTTAGAACCTGGAAAATCAGTTCAAATAGATTTATAAGAAACAAGATATACTTCACAATCCTTTTATTATGCAAATGGTAAGTTTAAGTTCACAATTGGTGATGATGTTAAGCTTGTAGAAGAAGGAGATGGTGTTTACATTAAGCCGAATTTGCCTCATGGTGCTATTTGCCTGGAGGAAGGTATTCTGATTGATGTATTTAGTCCGGTTCGTGAAGATTTTTGGGAAGGTAGCGCTGTTTATTATTTTGTAATGCAAGCTAAAATTCTAATTATCAGATTGTCATACTTTCAGAACCAACACTAAAAAGTTGTCTTTATAACATGGCGGAATTTATAGGAGTAGATAGAAATCAACGAACGCTAATTGGTACTGATATTATTCTTGGAAACGTGGCGATTTTGCACATGAAGTATTCGATGAATTGATTAAATGGTCGATTATTAATAACCCTAAAACTTTTTAGTATGTAGACAATTGGAAGGCATCTTCGGTAATTCGGGGTGCCTTTCCTTTGTTATGGAGACAAGGTGTAAAAGAGATATGAGAGAGTTTTATGAGTGTGATTGCAATACTGGCATTTATTGTAGTGAAGAAAGTAAACTTAAGACCAGAGGAATGAAGCGGGAGATTTAATGGTAATAGAAAATCGTTTTCTATTGCTTGAAAATAGTAATGGCCATCTGCAGCAGATGGCCATTGTTTTTAAGATTCGATTTGTTGAGAATAGAGTATTAGGAGAATTCAAGCCAGGAACTTCCGTCTTGATATTCATTAACACTCGTAATTTTACTGTTGTTGTGGTAAGAATAGATCAGGTTACTTATGTCTTGATCAAGAGAAGATAAACAGTTTTCAATTAAGTCTTTTCTGAATCCTTTTTCATCGAGGTCAATTACTAATCCTGCCGATACAATTCTACCTATTGCTCTTCCCAGATCAACTAATTTACGTTGTGGTAAATCGGTGTTTAAAGAAAAATTGGTTTGCTTTTTAAAGAATTCAGATGCTTTACTTGTTAAATCGAAGTTTTTTAGAAATTGAAACAAGTTGAATTCCTTTTTCTTCTTCATTAGTTTTATTACCATTTCCGAAATTTGAGTGTAGAGCATTTCATTTGCTCCTTCAAAAATTTGAAACGGGCGACTATCTACAATTCCTCTACCGCCAATATGACTAAGGCGATAGCCTTTTGCACCAGATAGTTGAACCAGCGTCTGGGCAGATTCCTGCATTAAATCAGTCACAATGGTTTTTACACTGTTGGCCTCAATTCCATCTGCCGAAAGATCATTTTCGATACTGCTTTTTGTGCTGCTTCTTGCGCAAAATGCAGAACATATCGTAAAGGCACTCTGAATTTTAGCAATTTGAAATTGTACCTGATCGTAAGAGATTAGACTCTTGCCACCAACCATTCTGTTTTTACATTGATCCAAAGCTTCATCCATCATTCTTTTTATAAAACCGAGTCCCATACCTGGGAATTGCATTCTGCTGCGATGTAGAATATCAAGCATCATTTTAATACCGGTAGTTTCTGGTTCTAATTTGAACTGTTTTGGGATTTGTAAGTCCAGCTTGTTTTTGCCGTAAGGGATCATGTATAATCCAAGGTTGTCGTAGTACTCCTCAACAATAACTTGTTGGTTTTCTTGAGTTACATCGCAAATGAAAAAGCCGATATCTCTTCCCAGTTGTCCATCTTGCTTTTGCTGGCGCGATGTAATTAACCAATAGTCAGCCATACCGGTAAGTCCTTGCCAATGTTTTGTTCCTTTAATATGAAAACGATCATCAGTCTCAGTGTATGAGGTCTGCATATTTAAAGCACCACTTCCGTGTTCAGGTTCGGTTATCATTAAACCGCCCATATTCTGCTTGTTTAGGAATCGTTGGAAAATATCCTTTTTTACAATTTCATTTGCGTATTTAGCCACAGGTTCAAGAAAAAGACCAATATTAATGCCAAAGGTTAGTGATAAAGGAAGAGATTCGTAAGCTGCAGCGGATAGTATACCCAGACATTCTTTTACCTTAATACCTCGACCACCGTAATTTTCGGGAATTGCAACTGAAAGAGGATTCACTGACATAACTTCTCTCATCGCCAAAGGAGGTAAGCCTCGTTGTGAACTAAATTGATTAATGTCCTCTCGTTCGTGAAAAGCAGATTTTAGGCTCTTCTCAAAAGCCTGTAAGTATTCAGAAAAATTTGTACTCATGATTTTTTGTCTGGTTAATTTATTCTACTTCAAAAGGAAGTAGGTTATTAGGTTTAAAACCACAATTTACGTGTAGGTAATAGTGGTTGCTTATTTTAATTAGGATTTAGACGCAATAAAAATAAGCTAAATAAACGGATTTAAAAGACTCAAAGGTCTTTTATTTTTTTAGTTGAGAGAGATTAACCATCTGGAATGAAAGTGATTGATTATCATTTAGATAAATAGTGGTTTAAGCTTTTATAGGAATCTGAAGTAGTTATTGGTTTTTTGCATTCATTCTAGTGAGTCTGTTTACAGATGCTTTTAGGTTTCTATTGTTGATTAAAGAATGTAAGGATTAGGTATGTTGAAATCCTTATTATTTATTTGTCGCGACTTTTTTTAATTAGTCTGGATTATTTTGAAATATCTCCATGGGCTTTATTCTGTTGATTAATAGTATAATATAGTGAATTTAAAGAAAATATGTAGGAGTAAATTCATTAATAAATGTTAAAAAAAGAGAGGTTTTGGAATGGCATTCACCTAGTTGGTATCAATTGTCACGCGCGAGTAGATCTGCAATACGGGTAAATTTATTGATTCGTTTTTTGTGTAGAAATACAGACGGCTCAATATTTTCTAACTCTTAATATGCATTGGTTGATTGTGTTTATGTTTTAAAAGTGTCTTGTCCTGAAATAGCGTTACACAAAAAGTAATGTTATGGAGAAAGTTAAGGAAATACAGTACGTCAAGCGTAGTAAAAAAGACTACAGTATGTCTTTTAAACTTCAAGTTGTTCAGGAAGTTGAACGAGGAGAATTAAGTCAGTTAGCTGCTAAACGAAAATATAGGATTCAAGGTAGAAGTACTATTTTGGAGTGGCTCAGGTCGATTGTTCAGATCGCAAAGCCGTTCTTTTTGATATGATGATTGATATTGCAGAAAAGGAGTTTAATATTCCTATTCGAAAAAAGTACTCACCCGAACAATCGATCGCAGCCGCAAAGAAACAGTAGTTTCTGCCTGTAGTTTGTTCGGGGTAAGTCGACAGGTTTATTACAGAAGCCATAGATACTTACTTATAAGTCAAGAAAGAGCATCAAAACCATCACGATGGTTTTGAGCTTCGCAGTCATATGCCTCGTTGTGATCCTTATGCCAATGCGATAGCCGAAAGAA
Source organism: Labilibaculum antarcticum (assembly GCF_002356295.1). NCBI lineage: Bacteria > Pseudomonadati > Bacteroidota > Bacteroidia > Marinilabiliales > Marinifilaceae > Labilibaculum > Labilibaculum antarcticum. Next base: position 4,252,603 of record NZ_AP018042.1, read on the forward strand.
TGAATGGGATATTAAAACAAGAATTTTTACTAGAACAATATCTGGTAAAACTACCGGTGATGAAAGAGTTAATTAAACACAGTGTGAGAAAATTTAATGTATTAAGACCGCATTGGTCTTGTTATATGAGAATGCCAGATAGGATGCATAAACAACGAGAAATAAAGATCAAAACCTATAAAAACAGCACATGTAAAATTTAAATTTGACAGGTGCTGAAAATACTTTATTTTAGTTTGATAATCTGTAACGCTTATCATTAGGACTAGTTAAAGGTATCTGTTACGACATGAAATATTACAATCAGATTGTAATAAATGTATCTAATCCTATTTTCGGGTTTCTCTTTATTGCATATCAAGAGCAATAAATGGTGTTTGTTTTCCTTTAATTTCAGTAAGACTCAATTGGTCGACCAATTGACTGTTTGCATTTTTCCATTGGTTTTTTGCAAATAATAACACTTTAAATAGTTTTTTTTTATAAAAACTTCAACGTTTGCAATGCTAGTAAATATAGGTAATGTAGCGGTTGTGATTCGGTATTATTGATTGCCTTTAAGTATTTGTGTTTTGTGTTTAAAAAAAAATATTGTAGCTTTGGTTTACCAGTTGTAGGTCGAGCAGATGCTTGCGTGTTAAAATCGTTATATGGGAATTTTAGAGAGTTTTAAAACTATAGAGGTAGAAAGTCCGGTTGATAAAATAATCCGTCAGATCAGAGATTTGATAATTGCAGGATATTTAAAAGCAGGAGATAAATTACCATCGGAAAGAAAGCTTTCGGAGAAATTTGGTATTGGTAGAACTCACATTAGAAATGCGATAAAAAAATTGGAGTTCTACGGTATATTAACAGCAAATCCACAAAGTGGTGTAATTGTTAATGGTGCCGATATGGTTGCTATGATTGGTTTGATCACAAATGTGATGAAGATTGAAAGTCCTGATTTCTTTTCCTTGGTGGAAACGAGATGCTTTATGGAGGTGTTTTCTGTTCAGCAAGCTGCAGTAAGAAGAACTGAAAATGACATCTTAAAACTTAGAGAAGCTCTTGCCAATTTCGAGGAGAAGGTGATGAATAATCTGCCTGCCGAACAGGAAGATTTCATATTTCATTTAAAAATTGTCGAAGCATGTCACAATTCTGTGATTAAAGCTCTAATGTTAATTGTTTTACCTGATATTCTTGAGATTTATCGTCGTGAAAAGGTTTGTGTTAAAGAGGAAGCTGAAAAATCATTAAACGAGCATCAAAATATCTTAGAAGCAATTGTAAATCAGGATTCAGATGTGGCAACAGATTATATGAATGAGCATCTTAAGGATGTTCTGGAATTCAGTAAAAGAAAATTAAATCTCTGAAATCACTTGGTTTAGGGAATGGATTTCCAATTATTAAACCAAGTGTGCGAATACAAAGTAGTATTCAAATTATCGTTAAGCACTTTTCTGTTGAACCGTGTTGCAATGGGCCCTGTGCATTGTTTAACTTTTTTTAAGTGTCGAATAAAAAATCTAATAACTAACTAATTTTACTAAATTAAAGTGAAATGAAAAGAAAAATCCTAATGCTAATGGTTTTGTTAACAGGATTCTCTTCCTATCTGTTTGCTCAGCAAACGATTTCGGGGAATGTTGTTGATAAAGTAGATAACTCTCCTTTAATAGGAGTGAGTGTATATGAAAAGGGAACGACAAATGGTACTGTTACTGATTTTGATGGAAATTACACATTAAGTGTTGCTGGAGAAGAAAGTATCATGGTTTTCTCATTTATAGGTTATGTTCCTGTTGAAAAGCCGGTGGGTTCATTAACTACTTTTGATGTGCTAATGGAGTCGGATACAGAAAGTCTTGATGAGGTTATTGTAGTCGGTTACGGAGCTCGTAGAAAAAGTGATGTAACAGGTTCTGTATCTTCGGTTAAGTCTAGTGAAATAAATGCATTTCCTGTGCTAGATGCAGCACAAGCGCTTCAAGGACGTGCAGCTGGTGTTGTTGTACAATCTAATAATGGTGGTGAGCCTGGAGCCCCTATCAGTATAAAAATTAGAGGAAATACGTCTATTAATGCAAGTAGTGCTCCACTTATTGTTGTCGATGGTTTTGTAGGTGCAACGATGCCACAGTCAAATGACATTCAATCTATGGAGATTTTGAAAGATGCATCAGCAACCGCGATATATGGTTCTAGAGGTTCAAACGGGGTTGTTTTAGTAACTACAAAAAAAGGTAAAAGTGGTAAGTTATCTGTTGAAGTTAACTCTAATTATTCTATTCAAAATACTGCAGATAAACTAGATTTATTAAATGCAGCTGAATTTGCAGCTTATCAACAGATATCAAATCCTAGCTATGTTCAAGGACCTGAAGATACAGATTGGCAAGACCTATTGTATAGACAAGGTAGTACTCAGAATCATCAATTTTCTTTTTCAGGAGGAAGTGATAAAATTAACTTTTATGCTTCAGCTAATTATTTTAAACAAGAAGGGGTTGTTATCAATTCAAATTATGAGAAACTAACTTTCTTGTCAAATATTGAGGCGCAAGTAACGGATAAATTGAAATTAGGTTTTAATCTTTATAGCAGTAGAGGAGATAAAGATGGAGTTTCTACACAATCAACTGGTGAAACAGCCAATGGTGGTGGAGATGATGTTATTTCATTGATGTTTAGATTTATGCCAGATTTAGGAATAAAAGATGAAAACGGTTTAAATACAACTAATACGATAGGTGATAATATTGATAATCCGTATGCCGTTGCTACTGAAGCTGTAAATAGAACTAAAACAGATATTAACAGAGCAAATTTATCTGCAAATTATGATATTATAGAAGGTCTTACTTTTAGAACTACGTTTGGTTATAGTACAACAAATCAAACTGTAGGGGTTTTTAGACCATCAACATTAATTGTTACAGCTGGAGGTGGTACAGGTGGAAAAGCAAGTATATCAAATCTTAAAAGATCAAACGTATTGAATGAGAATTACTTGACTTATAAAACTGAAATAGGGAAAGGTGATTTAACCTTATTGGCAGGTTATTCTTATCAAAAAACTACTTCAGAAAGATTTTCTGCAGGTGCTCAAGGCTTTATTGATGATAGTTTTTCTTACTATAATTTAGGGGGTAGTGAGGTTACTTCTATACCTACTTCATCTTTTACAGAACAAGAAATTCAATCTCAATTCGGTAGGGTTAATTATGATTATGATGATAAATATTTATTAACAGCTACAGTAAGAAGAGATGGGGCATCTAATTTTGCGAAAAATGAAAAATATGCCATTTTCCCTTCTGCTGCTATTGGTTGGAAAGTGTCGAATGAAGACTTTTTAAAAGATAATGATAAGATTTCAAATTTAAAGATAAGAGCTAGTTATGGTGTAACTGGTAACCAGGCAATTAGTCCTTATGAATCATTTTCAAGTTTAAGCCCTATTTTTAGTGGAATTAATGGACAGGTTGTAGGTGCTGTTGTGCCAGATCAAGCTGCTAATGATAATTTGAAATGGGAATCTTCCTACCAAACAAATATTGGTGTAGATTTAGGCTTACTCGATAATAAAATTTCACTTTCATTAGACTATTATAATATTGATACGAAAGATCTTCTTTTAGAGGATGCAAGTCAACCAGAATATCTTGGTTTCTCAACATTAGCAAGTATCAGAAATGTAGGGGAGATTAATAATAGAGGATTTGAAATTTCTTTAAATACAAGAAATATAAGTAAGGAAAATTTTACTTGGACTACAGATTTTAATTGGTCTACAAATAAAAACGAGGTTGTATCATTAATTAATGGTATAGATGTATTTCAGAATGCTGCGCCAGGATATTTTAGCGTTTCACGTACACATATTTTAAGAGAAGGTGAAGAAGTTGGTCTTTTTTGGGGCTATGATTATCAAGGTGTTTACCAAGGTGGTGATTTGCCAGAAGGTACAGCTACTTATGCGGGAGCCGTAGCAGGAGATCCATTGTTTACAGATATAGATGGTAGTGGCGATATTACTACTGATGATCAAAAAGTAATAGGAAACCCTAATCCAGATTGGAATATGGGTATTACAAATACTTTTACTTACAAAAACTTTGATTTAAATATCTTTTTTCAAGGTTCTTATGGTGGTGATGTTTTTAATCTTACAAATGTACAGTTGTATAATGGAGATTCGAATGGACTTAAAGATGTTTTAAATGCATGGACACCAACAAATACAGACACAGACGTACCTCGCGTTGTAGCTAGTAGGGGAAGAGAGATTTCTTCACGATTTGTGGAGGATGGTAGTTATATTAGATTGAAAAGTGTAGCCTTAGGCTATAGTTTACCTTCAGATATTACTAGAAAGTTAGGTCTGAATTTCGTTAGATTTTCTGTTAGTGCACAGAATCTATTAACTTTTACAAATTACTCTGGTTTAGATCCTGAAGTAAGTTATTTTGGTTCCGGTGGTGAAAGTAGCGGAGCAAGTAATACAACTCAAGGGTTTGATTTTGGAAATTATCCAACTGTTAAATCAATGACTTTTAGCCTTCAGGTAAAATTTTAAAAAAAACAGATAATGAAAAAATATAAATATTTATTATTATTATTGATAGGATTATCAATGTTTGGATGTTCAGATTTAGAGGAAGAGCCTGTAGGTTTATTAGCACCTGAAACTTTTTTTACATCCTTAGATAAAATACAAATTGCTGTAAATGGTGCTTATGGCCATATGCAACATAGATATTTTATGTCCAGAGCGATGTCAATGTCTCTTATGTTGGGCAGTGACATGGTAGATCTTAATCCTGCCGTTACACAGGCAGAAAGAATTCAGTTTAATGACGTAAGTCTTCTAGCTGATAATTCAAATATTGCTAATTATTGGCCAAAATGTTATCAAATTATTGGCGCTGCTAATCAAGCTATTGCAGGAGCAGAATTGGTAGATGCCGATGCTGCTGAAGAAAATGCAATTATTGCGCAAGCTTATTTTGCAAGAGCATTTACGTATTTTCATTTAGTAAGACAATTTGGAGCTATTCCTTATTTAACTGAACCGGTAACAGATGTACAAGCAGCAGCTATTATTAGCAAAACTTCAGCTGCTGATGTATATACAAATATTATTGCAGATTTAGAGTTCGCTAAAGAATGGTTGCCAAATACCCAAGTAGCGAGATCTATACCTGCTAAATCAGCGGCTAGTTCTTATTTAGCCTTGGTGTATTTAACCATGGGAGACTATCAAAACGCGTATGATGAGGCCAAAGAGGTTATTGATAATGAAGGGGTTTATGATTTAGGTTTAGAATCTGATTTTCAAGATTTATATGATTATTCTAAAACAGATGCTTCTAAAGAACCAATATTTGTAATAGATTTTATTGGAACTTCCGATGGAGATCAGGGGAGAGATTATTTAGCAGCATATACAGGTATTCGAAGCGATGAGCAGTATGGTTATTCTGGAGGTTGGTCTGTATTGGTCCCTTCTGTAGCTGTATATACTACTTGGAATGATCAAGATTATAGAAAAGCAGTTAGTCTTGATGCTACAGGCGTTTTTGGTGGTGAAGTACATCCTTATACCGAGTTTACAAATTTCTACGGTGCAAGTGTAAATAGTCCACATATTGCAAAATATACACGTAAAGCAGGACCAGCTTCTAATGGAAATGGTAGAAATACAAATAGTAATTATTTGATGATGCGTTATGCAGAAGTATTGCTAATTGCTGCAGAATCATTAAATGAAATTACTCCAGGAACTGCAGAGGCCGAAGGTTATGTGAATCGAGTTAGAGCTAGAGCAAGATCTGGAGCAGCAGGTAGTACGCCAAGTGCTGTCCCTGCCAACGTTTCTGGATTATCTCAAGACAATTTTAGAACTTTGGTTTTAGAAGATCGAAAATTGGAGTTGGCTTTTGAGTGTAAAAGATGGTACGACATTGCTAGAAGAAAAATGGGAAATGAAGTATTTAGTGCTTCTGGATTAGAAGGATTAAAAGCACAATTTAACCCGAATCAAAATTATTTATTTCCATTACCTGCAAATGAATTAGTAAGAAATTCGAACTTATTACCTCAAAATGCTGGGTATTAATCCAAAATAAAGAATGTTAGATTAGTAGTGTGCTAATTATACTGTGAACAGGAGTCCATGATTTGTTTTATGGACTCCCAACACAGCTACTAATTTGTTAAGAATATTTGTGACTTAAATTTCACCAAAGATACCAATACCTAAATTCCTTTTTTATTCTATAGTCATCATTTTCAGCTACACAAGTAAAGTGGTGGTTGCTAAATTGTCAAGTGAGGTATTTCTGAGGTGAGATGAATAGTTCTGAGTCAATACATCGATTTGAAATTTGGTAAATCGATACAAATAGATTTATAAGAAACAAAATATACTTTACTAGATCATGAGTAAATTAAAAACATACATTCTCTTCCTATTTTTTATAGTACTTGCTAATTGGGCTTATTCTCAAACTCATCCTAATTTAATTTTAACGAAAAAGGGAGTTGTAGAAATAAGAGAGCAGTTGAGTCAATTGCCTATGTTACAATCATCACTTCAGCAGGCAATCGACTTGGTGGATGGTGAAATGCTAAAAGGAATTGATGTTCCTGTGCCTAAGGATATGGCTGGCGGATATACTCATAATCGTCATAAGAAAAACTATGTGCTAATGCAAAAGGCTGGGGTTTTATTTCAAATTACCCAGGATGAAAAATATGCCGTTTATGTACGCGATATGTTGATGGAGTATGCTAAAATGTATCCAACATTGGGATTGCATCCCGCAAACAGGTCGTATGCGCCAGGGAAAATTTTCTGGCAAAATTTGAACGATGCCAATTGGTTGGTTTATACCAGTGAGGCTTACGATTGCGTGTACGACTGGTTGTCGGCAAAAGAAAGAAAAAAATTAGAGAAGGACCTTTTCCGTCCTTTCGCAGATCACTTGTCTGTTGATTCACCACAATTCTATAATCGTGTACACAATCACAGTACCTGGGGAAATGCAGCAGTCGGAATGATTGGTTTTGTAATGAATGATCAGGAATTGATTGACCGAGCTTTTTATGGTTTAAAATCAGATAATATTAAAGCAGATCAGAAGGATAACGATGGTGGCCTGATAAAAATGCCTGGACAAGGTCAGGCTGGTTTTTTTGCACAACTGGACAATTTGTTCTCACCTGACGGATATTATACCGAAGGACCTTACTATCAGAGATATGCCATGTATCCTTTTGTGATGTTTGCTGAAGCGATAGAAAATTATCGTCCGGAGGTAAAAATCTTTGAATATCGCGACAGCCTTTTGGTGAAAGCGGTTCAAACACTATTGAATTTGACAGATGTTAATGGCTTGTTTTTCCCGATTAACGATGCTCTAAAGGGAATGTCATACCTGTCAAGAGAACTGGTTTCTTCTGTCGATATTGTTTATCACTTTGGAGGTCAGGATGCAGGATTGCTATCGGTGGCTGAACAGCAAGGTCAGGTAATGCTAGATGATAGCGGTTTAGCGGTAGCTAAAGCAATTCAGGAAGGAAAACAAAAAGCATATCAAAAGAAATCGGCCAACTATAAAGATGGAGCAGCAGGTAATGAAGGAGCCTTAGGTATTCTTCGTGCCGGAAAGGGCGAGAATGAACTTTGCCTTGTCATGAAAAATACTTCTCAGGGAATGGGACACGGTCATTTCGATAAACTGTCTTTTTCACTTTACGATGATAAAGGGGAAGTTATTCCTGATTATGGTGCTGCCCGATATGTAAATATTGAACAAAAATTCGGTGGAGGATATCTACATGAAAATACAACTTGGGCGAAACAAACTGTGGCTCACAATACGGTTGTTGTGAATGAAATTTCTCATTTTGGTGGAAAAACAGATACAGGAAATAAATTTCATTCAGAACCTTACTTTTTTGATGCCGACCAGGAGAATATCCAGATCATTTCGGCCAAAGAAAACAATGCATATCCAGGTGTGAAAATGCACCGAACTTTAGCTTTGATTTCGGATACTAGATTCGAAAAGCCAATATTATTAGACGTATTCTGTGTGAATTCAGATACAGCACAACAATACGAATTGCCTTACCATTTTACAGGGCAACTACTTTCTACCAACTATGAATATCAGTGTCCCGAAGTGCTTACAAAAATGGGGGAATCTTACGGATATCAGCATCTGAGACTGGAAGCAGAAGGCCAGGTAAAGGGAGGTAATGCAAAAGTAAGCTGGCTTGCAAATAATCGGTTCTATTCATTAACAAGCTATGTGAGTCCTGAGGATAAACTGTTATTGGTACGTCTAGGAGCTAATGATCCTAATTTTAATCTTCGACAAGAACCCGCTTTTATCATTCGAAAAAATCAACAAAAAGATGCAGTGTTTGTATCGGTAGTTGAAGTTCATGGAAAGTACGATAGAGTAACAGAGTTTGCAGACAATGCTTTTAGTAGTATTTCAAAAGTAGATCTTTTAGTGAATACCGATGAGTATACTGCAGTCGCTTTTCAAGATAAAAAAGAGAATAAGTGGGTGTTGATTCTTGCGAATCAAGAGGCTTGCAAAGACAGTAAGCATCAGCTAAATGTAAATGGAACTGATTACATGTGGAGCGGTGCGTATCATTTTATACAATCCAAATAATTACGAAACTGACAAGAAAACGAATTCAAATACATAAAAAGGAAACAACATGAAATTGTTTAAATCTATAAGTATTCTAACTCTAGCCTTATTCATTCTAACTTCTTGCGGAAGCAATTTAGGAAGTGTGGTTAGTAATATGACTGAGTTAAAATCGGCTATTGATAAAGCTCAACCAGGAGATGTTATTGTAATGTCAAATGGTATTTGGAAAGATGCTGAAATAGATTTTAAGGCCAAGGGTTTAGTCGATAAACCTATCGTTTTAAAAGCAGAAACTCCAGGACAAGTTTTTATTGAGGGACAATCATTTTTAAAAATTGCTGGTCATTATCTTGAGGTTCACGATCTGTACTTCCGAAATGGTTATACACCTATTAATAGTGTTATTCAATTTAAAAGCGACAAAGAGAATGCGGCATACGATTGTAAGGTGGTAAATTGTGTCATTGAGAATTTTACGCAATTAGATAGAAGAAAAAAAGATCATTGGGTAGAATTCTGGGGACAGCGTAACCAGTTGCTATCTTGTTATATAGCTGGAAAGTCTAATAATGGACCAACAGTTAGAGCTGAATTAGAGGGAAATCAACATGCAAATTGTCATCACGTAATCGCTCATAATTATTTTGGCCCACGTCCAAGAAGAGGAGGACCAAGAGGTGAAACAATGCAATTAGGTGATAGTTATACATCAATGGTTCCTGCTTTTATTGAAGTAAGAGATAATTTTTTAGACAGGTGTAATGGTGAGGTAGAGGTTATTTCCAGTAAATCGAATTACAATCAATTCATCAATAACGTTTTTTATAAGTGCGAAGGATCGCTTGTATTGCGTCATGGGAATTATGCTACTATCGATTCCAACTGGTTTATTGGAGATGATAATTCAGATAATATTGGAGGAGTAAGAGTGATTAATACGGGTCACTGGATTACCAACAATTATTTCTACAACTTAAAAGGAAACGAATTTCGCAGTGCTATTGCTGTAATGAATGGAATTCCAAAATCACCATTAAACAGATACAACCAGGTTACAGATGTGGTAATAGCCCATAATAGTTGGGTTGATTGTATTAGTCCATTGCAGTTTAGTGTCGGTTCTAATGTAAATAAGAGTGATGTTTTGCCAAAATCAGAGATTAGATCAGCACTTCCTATTCGAACAACAGTTGCTAATAATATCATTTATAATAGCAAAACGGTAAGTAAAGCTATCGTAAAATATTATGACACTCCGGGTGATATTGATTTTAAATATAACTATGTAAGTGGAGTTGAGGGTGTTGAAAATATAGATGGTTTTATTAATACAGAAATGAATGTTAGTAATGGGCAATCGAATGTGCCTTTTGTTCAATTAGCAGATTCTAATGCCAAACTGTTCGACGGATTCGATTTTTCCACTATAAATAACGATATATTCTCAAATAGCCGTAGTGCAAATCAAGCGGGTGCAATTTGTGCAGTTAAGGATGCAAAATATAAAGTGATTGATGTTGATAAGTATGGACCATCTTGGTTTGTAGTTTCAAAGGGGAATGCAAATGCAAAGCGTGTTACTGTGAAATCGAGTGAGGATCTTTATGCTTCATTTGAAAAAGCAAATAATGGCGATACGATCATTATTGATGCTGACATACTGAAGCTGAATAAAACGATTCAAGTAAATAAAAGTGTAGTTCTTGCTTCTAGTAAAAAAGAGCAGCAAGTAAGTCTGCAATTTACATCGGAAGAAAATGTTCCAGCCTTTGAATTAGGCCCAGGTGTAGATATTAATCTAAAACACCTAATTGTTGAAGGATCAAAAACTTTAACCTGTTTTGAACCTAATCATGCAGATATGTCAATTGCAGCAAATGTGTTTGTTGACGATTGTACGTTAAGTGGATTTAATTCCATTTACAGATCTAAAAAAGGTTCGTTTACAGATACAGTAAAAGTGGTTAATTCAGTAATGAAAAACTTGGTTAATGGGTTTATTCTACATTCGGAAACGGATGATAAAGGAGACTATAATGCAGAGTTTTTGATTCTAGAAAACAACCAAGTAAGTGATGTTGAAAATGTATTTGTTGACTTCTATAGAGGAGGATATGATGAATCTACCATCGGCGGAAACTTTGTATTCAATAATAATACAGTTGAACGAGCAGGTAAAAGTGGTTCTGATGAAATTCTATTGAAAACTCAAGGGATTGTTAATGTTCAGGTTTTGAATAACACCTTTAGTTCTGTTCAGTCAGGTTTCATTGCTAGGTTGTGGGGAGAGAAAAATAATGTGGAAAGTGGAAATACAATTCAAGGAAAGTCAAAAATTGTAACAGATGAATTTCTGACTCAAAAACTGCTGTATTAGCATTTGAGTCATAATAATAAAATTTAAAAAGGATAAGATTGGGAGAGAGGTTGATCCTCTTGCTAAATAAAATATTTACTAAAAAAATAGCTAATCATGGAAAAGAAAACAGAAAGACAAAAGTTTTTTACATCAAAAGAAATGAAGTGGGAAGATCTTGGAGGAGGAGTTCAACGTCAGCTCTTAGGTTACGACAATCAAATTATGATGGTGAAAGTGAAATTTGAGAAAGGTGCTGTTGGATCTACTCATGAGCATTTTCATACACAATCTACTTATTGTGCTGAAGGTAAATTTGAATTTACAATTGGCGACGATGTTAAGCTTGTCGGAGCAGGTGATGGGGTTTACATTAAACCGAATTTACCTCATGGTGCTGTTTGTTTAGAGGCAGGAATTCTAATTGATGTATTTAGTCCTGTTCGTGAAGATTTTTTAGATGGTAGTGCAGTTTCTTATTTTGGGAAGTAAGCTAAGGCCTTAACTAATAATTAAATACATTTCTTATGAAATTAAAAGGTTTAAGATGGTGGATTATTGGCTTGATAATGCTTATCACAATAATAAATTATCTGGATAGGGGAACGCTCAATTACATGTGGGTTGCCAATATAGAATACAAATTAGTCGACAACATTGATTCAGACCTGAGAAAAAATCAAGCTCAATTTAATGAGCAAGATAACACCTATCTTTTGGTAACTAAAAGAGGGGACGAAATTGTCCAAAGAGCTGATTATATTCACTTTAAAAATAAAGGGCAAATTGTAGTGAACCGTCAAGGTATGGCTTACGAACTAGGAATAGTTGAAGAAGGTGCAACACCTGAAGAGGCGTCAAGACAAGCCAAAAAACAACTAGGTATAATAACTATCTTTTTTATGATAGCCTATGGTCTTAGCCAAATGTTTTCAGGTAAATTATATGATAAAATAGGAACTCGTCGAGGTTTTGTGGTTTCTGTGTTTTTATGGGGAATTGCAGATGCTCTTACATCATTATCTCAAGGTAAAGTATCCTTAACTGGATTTAGAATGATGCTTGGTTTGGGTGAGGCTGGACCTTGGCCAGGAGCTACCAAGAGTAATGCAGAATGGTTTCCTCAAAAAGAACGGGCATTCGCACAAGGACTTTTTGGTGCCGCAGCATCTATAGGTTCTATTCTAGCTCCTATTATTATTCTAATGCTTTATATATCTATTGGTTGGAAAATGACTTTTGTAGTAGTCGGTGGTTTGGGTATACTTTGGTTAATTCCTTGGTTAATCATTAACAAAAAAGGGCCAAAAGAGCATCCATGGATTTCTGAAGAAGAAAAAGAATATATTTTGAGTGGTCAGCCAGAGGGAAAAGTTACCAATGAAGTAGGTAAAACATGGGGACAGTTATTGTCTAATAAGAAAAACTACTCTGTAATTTTAGGTCGTTTCTTTCTTGATCCAATTTGGTGGATGTTTGTTACTTTCTTACCAATGTATTTAGTTGAAGAATTTGGTTTAAACATTACAGAATTAGCATTCTCAGCTTGGATACCTTATGTAGGTGCAATGATTGGATCTGTCGCTGGTGGTTGGTATTCTGGTTACTTAATTCGTAAAGGTGCAACAGTGGATAAAGCAAGAAAAACTGCTATGGTATTAGGTGGTTCAATTATCATACCTGCTATAATTGCTTCAGTTTTGGTTCCAAATGCAGTATTAGCGGTTATTTTAATGGCGTTTGTATTAGGTGGATTCCAATTTATGATGACAAATATTCAAACTTTACCTAGTGATTTACATGGAGGAAAATCAGTGGGTTCATTAGCTGGATTAGGTGGTGCTTCTGCTGTATTAGGAGTCATCTTAGCAATTCTTTTTGCTGGTTACATTACAAGTTGGCCACTATTGTTCGGATTGCTTGGAGCCTTAGTTCCATTGTCATTGGCTTCAATTTTCCTAACTGTAGGTAAGATTGAGCAAATCAAATAAAGCTTTTAATTATAAAATCAATATAACATTTAAACAAATTATTATGAAAGCAGAAGGAAAAGTAGCCATCATTACCGGTGGAGGCGGTGGAATTGGTTTTCAAGTTTCAAAAAAATTAGGTCAAGATGGTTATTCTGTATTTTTAATGGATATAGCAGATGACGCAAAGGGAGCTGAAAAAGTAAAAGAGCTTGCCGCTGACGGAATTACCGCAGAGTATTTTAGCGTTGACCTTACAAAAGAAGATGGTGTAACTTCTACCATAAATAAAATTGGAGCAAAACAAGGTAAAATTGATCTTCTTGTAAATTGTGCAGGTGGACTAGGTGGAAGATCTCGATTTGAAGAGATGACCACTGAATTTTTTAGATTTGTAATGGCTTTAAATCTTGATTCAGCATTTTTTACATCAAGAGCAGCTATTCCTTTTCTTAAAAAAGGTAAAAATGCTTCAATTATAAATTTCACTTCTAATGCAGCTTGGAATGGCGGAGGCCCTGGAGCTGGTGTTTATGGAGCATCTAAGGGAGCAGTTCAATCACTTACAAGATCATTAGCAAAAGATTTGGCTGAATATGGAATTAGAGTAAATGCAGTATCTCCTGGTACTATTGATACGCCTTTCCATGCTCAAATTAAAGCGACTAAGCCTGAGGTATTTGCTTCATGGGCAAATAATATTATGCTTGGAAGAATAGGTAAACCAGAAGAAGTTGCTTCGGTTATATCTTTCTTAGCAAGTGATGATGCAGCTTTCATTACAGCTGAAACTATTCAAATTGGCGGAGGCCAAGCTTTAGGAATATAAGAGGTTTAGTTTTTTTATATATTTCAGTTTTTACGTCTGGAAATAACCAATATGAGGTCATATCCAGACGTATTTAACTTCTCCTTTAATTTGTGGAGAAAAGCAGAAAAGCTAAAAATAAAAAAAAAAGATCTGCAAATTACAAAGAATAAACAAATAGGTTTTTCTTAATTATGATACAGATTCTTTATCGTTAATTATTTAAAAGAAATATTTATTATGAATGCAAAAGGAAAAGTAGCTATTATTACTGGTGGAAGCGGTGGAATTGGTTTTCAGGTATCCAAAAAATTAGGTAAAGATGGTTATTCAGTATTTTTGATGGACATAGCAGATGACGCAAAAGGAGCTGAAAAAGTAAAAGAGCTTGCTGCTGACGGAATTACCGCAGAGTATTTTAGCGTTGACCTTACAAAAGAAGATGGTGTAACTTCTACTATAAATAAAATTGGAGCAAAACAAGGTAAGATTGATCTTCTTGTAAATTGTGCAGGTGGACTAGGTGGAAGATCTCGATTTGAAGAGATGACCACTGAATTTTTTAGATTTGTAATGGCTTTAAATCTTGATTCAGCATTTTTTACATCAAGAGCAGCTATTCCTTTTCTTAAAAAAGGTAAAAATGCTTCAATTATAAATTTCACTTCTAATGCAGCTTGGAATGGCGGAGGCCCTGGAGCTGGTGTTTATGGAGCATCTAAGGGAGCAGTTCAATCACTTACAAGATCATTAGCAAAAGATTTAGCTGAATATGGAATTAGAGTAAATGCAGTATCTCCTGGTACCATTGATACGCCTTTCCATGCTCAAATTAAAGCGACTAAGCCTGAGGTATTTGCTTCATGGGCAAATAATATTATGCTTGGAAGAATAGGTAAACCAGAAGAAGTTGCTTCGGTTATATCTTTCTTAGCAAGTGATGATGCATCTTTCATGACAGCTGAAACTATCCAAATTGGTGGTGGTCAGGCATTAGGGATTTAATAGGTTTCGCATTTTCATAAAGCCTTTGGTTAGCAGATTCCGGGGAGTTGTATTATTCCCAATCGCTTCCCGGAATTTTGTTTACTATTTAGAATCAAAATAGTAGGAGTCATATTACTATTGTCTTGCTTCTGAATTTGTAAGCCGTTTGCCGATAGCTGCAGGTGTAACTTGCGTTGAAATGGATCTTTGTTGATTGGAAAGAGCGTAATTGAAGAGAGAAATATAACGAGCTTACTCTGATAGCAAAAAGTGCTATGTAGATTGTTAAGGAATTAAGAATGCTGTAGTGTGAAGAAGAAAAGGTAGAATCCTTCGTTTTAAGATCGATTTGAAATTGTAGTGGTAGACCAATTAGTGAGAAATAGTAGGCGTAAAGGATATTAAGTTACTTTTTTTACTGATTTTTCTTAATCTGGGAATTTACAAAACTATTGAAAACATGGATTATGGCTTATTTCATGGGGCTTGTAGATATTTATTATTCTAGAAGTTTGTAAACAGATTAAAAGTAACTAAATTTGTACTACCAATAGTCTGTTCATATAGACTTGGTTGAAAATTTAGATACTTGTATGGACTTATTAGATAATTTTAAGACGATCGAGGTGGAAACACCTGTTGATAAAATTATTCGTCAGATTAGAGGTTTAATTGTTTCAGGATATTTAAATCCTGGGGATAAATTGCCTTCCGAAAGAAAGCTTTCAGAAAAGCTAGGGGTTGGTAGAACATATATCAGAGATGCTATAAAAAAATTAGAGTTTTTTGGTATATTAACCACGCTCCCACAATCGGGTGTTGTTGTAAATGGAATCAATATTTCAGCAATGGAAGGTTTGTTTTCTAATATAATGAAAATAGAGCGACCAGAATTCTTTTCTTTAGTTGAGGCTCGAGTAAATATGGAGATCTTTTCGGTGCGAGCTGCTGCTGAAAGAAGGACAGAGGATGATTTAAAAGAATTAGAAAAAGCATTGGAAGCGTATGAGGATAAGGCTATAAATAACCTTCCTGCTGAAAATGAAGATTTTCTATTTCATTTAAAGATTGCTGAAGCAGGTCACAACGCGGTGGTAAAAGCCATGATGTTAATTATTTTGCCTGATATTCTAGCCATATACAGAAAAGAACATGTTTGTAGTAAGGATGTGAAGGAGGGGAATTCAAATGAACATCGATCTATTTTGAAAGCAATTATAGATCAAGATGGTGAAAAATCAGCTTTACTAATGTCGAATCATTTGCACAAAGTTTTAGAGTTTAGTAAAAAAATATTGTAATGAGATTGTGCGTGAAAGCGCACTGTTTTTTTACTCAACGAAATAATTTCCCATACAATTTATTGCTTTTTTTAATCTACTTCTACAATTAATCAATCAGCATTTGATTGGTTTCTGCATGTTTCCTTTCTTATAATCAGGTTATTATTTTTTTTCTGTCCAATTCTTTTGTTCCATTATCAATGAATATATTTTCAGAGATAATCGGAATGATATGGTTATTTGTGCAAGATTAATGGGTAACAATGCATTTTCTTGCACAAGTTTTCTTGGATTAAATAAATTGTAGAATTAAAAATTAGGAGAGCTGGGCATAGTGCCGAAATTCTCAAATAAAAATGGGAATTATGGAACTATTAGAACCAATTTTTATTATTGTGGCTGGTGTATTTGCCGGATTTTTGAATGTAGTAGCAGGTGGTGGATCATTAATTACCTTACCTCTGCTAATTTTTTTAGGTTTGCCACCAACAATTGCAAACGGAACAAATCGAATTGCTATTCTGGCGCAAAACAGTTTTGCTATAGCCAAATTTAATCAAAAAGGGATAAGCTCTTATCCTTATAGTATTTATCTGGGAATCTCGGCTCTTTTTGGATCAACTATAGGAGCCTTCTTGGTTGTGGATATTGATGAAGACTTATTTAAGAAAATTCTTTCCATTGTGATGGTTTGCGTAGCCATTTTAATCCTTTTTAATTCAAAAGCGAGTCCGCTTGCTAATGGAGAGAAAATGGAATTTAAAAATCAAATGTGGGGAGTGATTAGTTTTTTCTTTATAGGGATTTATGGAGGTTTTCTTCATGCTGGAATAGGCTTCATTATTATTTTGGCTCTCACAAAAATAAATGGATTTTCACTAGTGAAAACCAATAGTATCAAAGTAACCGTTGCCTTGGTGTACACAATTGCCGCAGTAGGAGTTTTTATTTATAAGGATGCTATCAATTGGAAATATGCTTTGATATTGGCTATTGGAAATTCTGTTGGGGGATATCTTGGATCTGTATTCTCAGTAAAAAAAGGAGACAAGTGGATCAAAGGAATACTTCTGATCACCATATTAGTTTTGGCAATTAAATTGTGGTTTTATTAATCACATAGAACGATCGACTAATGATTCATGACTAGTTTTAAAATACAATGAATAAAAGAGTAATCACTTTTGGAGAAATTATGTTGCGATTGGCAACACCTGGCTATCAACGTTTTTCACAAACCGACATCTTTGATGCTACTTTTGGTGGAGGAGAGGTGAATGTTTCCGTATCATTGGCAAATTTCGGAATTTCGACTGCCTATGTTACCCGATTGCCGGATAATGATATTGGAAAATCCTGTAAAGAAATATTAAATAAATTTGGTGTTGATACTGGCCATATTATTTTGGGTGGAGATCGCATGGGAATTTATTATCTGGAGACAGGAGCGGTGGCCAGGGGCTCTAAAGTGGTTTACGATCGTGCTAATTCTGCTTTTTCAAGTTTAAAAAAGGGCATGATCGATTGGGATGAGGTATTTAAAGATGCTGGGTGGTTCCATTGGACTGGGATAACACCTGCTATTTCTCCCGGCGCTACTGAGGTGTTAGAGGAAGCATTGGTGAAAGCGAACGAAATGGGAATTACTGTTTCTTGTGATGTGAATTACCGAAGTAAACTTTGGAAAGAAGGGAATAAAGTGGAGGAGGTGATGCCACGCTTAATAGCTAAAACCAATGTGCTAATTGGAAATGAATTTGATGCAGAGAAAGTCTTAGGTGTTCCAATTAATCTGCCTCCAGAAGTAGAATATTCAAAATTTACCTTTGGCTTTGTTGCCAAGCAGCTCATGCAAAAATACCCAAAGCTCGAAAAGGTAATTACTACACGTCGAGGAACTATTAGCGCCAATTACAATACTTGGGTTGGAATAATGTTCGATGGCAAACAAGTGATCGAATCTTCCACCTATCAAATGACTCATATTGTTGATCGTGTAGGTGGAGGTGATGCTTTGATGGCTGGATTGATTTATGGTTTTCTTACTTATCCTGATAATTCTCAAAAGATAATTGATTTTGCTGTTGCTGCCTCATTTTTAAAACATACCATTTCAGGTGATGTGAATAATGTTAGTCTTGAAGAAGTGGAACAACTGATGAAAGGAAACATAGGAGGGGAAATAGATCGGTAGTAACATTTTTAGTGAACGCGAAGGGGTTATTCCTTGTTCCACGTCATGAACTAGTTATACGAACTACAATGGTTTTTCATTCCTAATTTCGTTTTGATAATTGTGCATAAAAAAACTCATCAATTTCTTGATGAGTTTTTAGTGAACGCGGAGGGATTCGAACCCCCAACCTCTACGGCCGTAACGTAGTGCACTATCCAGTTATGCTACGCATCCTTTTTGCTTTTTAAGGCGGTGCAAATATAGGTATTTTTCTATTAAAACAACACGACTCTGTTTAAATGTTACGAGAAAAATGTCTTTTTGTTATCCTGAAAATATAATAAGGAATTTCTTCAGATGGATTAAAACAAAAGGTTGTGACGAAACCAAGCTAGTAAAATATTTTTCTATTGGTGTTAAATGCTGAAAATAAGAACCTTAGGCCAATCGAAGAGCTGAAGTGAAAATATTGGAAATGTAAGTTTTATCAGAAATATAATAAAGCTGTCCTATTTTTGGAGATGGTTTTTGCCTTAATAATTCCCAGTTTGTAATCTTGTAAATAGTAAGAACAAAAAAACTCACAATTTATTGATAGAGACTGAATTTATTACTTATGATCACAATTTGAACTAATTCATTGACTGATATAGTTTATTGTTGTAAATTAAGTCGTTGACAAATTATTAACGAATATATTTAACTATGAGATTTAGAATTCCACATTTTTGTATTTTAGTAATGGCATTATCAATAATTGCTTGCACTTCAAAAGAAAAGAAAGTAGAACGCCCGCCTAAAATTGCTCTCGAAGATTTCTTTAAAAATCCAGAAAAGACTTCATATAAGATATCTCCAGAAGGAACAAAATTCTCTTATCGAGCTCCTTATCAGGATAGAATGAATATTTTCATTCAGGATATTGCCAGTGATAAATCGGTTCAAATTACCTTTGAAACTGATCGCGACATATCAGGATATTTCTGGGCTAACGAAAATCGAATATTGTATTTGAAAGATAATGGAGGAGATGAAAATTTTAAACTTTACGGTGTTGATATTGATGGTAAAAATTTAGTGTGTTTTACCGATTTTGAAAATGTAAGAACTGGTATTATCGATCGATTGGATGAAATTTCTGATGAGATCATCATATCTATGAATAAGAGAAATCCTCAGGTTTTCGATCCTTATCGTTTAAATATAATTACAGGAGAACTTACTATGCTTTATGAGAATCCTGGGAATATTTCTGGTTGGATTACAGATCATGATGGGAAATTAAGAGCTGCAATGTCTGTTACCGATATGGTTAATTCTACATTATTGTATCGTGAAACCGAGAATGACGAATTTAAACCAGTTATTACAACTAGTTTTAAAGAGACATTATCTCCACAATTCTTCACGTTCGACAACAAAATGCTGTATGCCAGTTCTAATATTGGCCGCGATAAGCAAGAGATAGTGATTGTGGATCCTGCTACAGGTAAAGAAACTGAATCATTGTTTGCTCATGATATGGTTGATGTAGAAAGCTTATCGTATTCAAAGAAAAGAAAGGTTCTTACCTATGCATTGTATAGTACCGATATGGTTCACTATAAATTCTTCGATGATGAAAGTGAGAAGATGTACAATCGTGTTAAGAAAGAATTATCTGCTTACGATTGCTATTTTACGAGCACTAATAAAAATGAAGATAAGTATTTGGTTCGCACCTACAGCGATAGATCTTTAGGTGCTTACTATTTTTACGATAAAAATACTGATGAACTCAAATTGATTAGTAGCGTTAGTCCCTGGATGAACGAAGAACACATGGCCAAAATGAAGCCTATTCACTATACTAGTCGAGACGGTAAATTGATACATGGCTACCTAACTTTACCTGTTGGTGTTAAAGCAAAAAAACTTCCTGTTGTGGTTAATCCACATGGAGGTCCATGGGCAAGAGATGAGTGGGGCTTTAATCCCGAAATTCAATTCCTTGCAAATAGAGGATATGCTGTTCTTCAAATGAACTTTAGAGGTTCTACTGGTTATGGTCGCGACTTCTGGGAATGTTCATTCAAGCAATGGGGACAAAGTATGCAGGATGATATAACAGATGGTGTAAAATGGGCTATAGAACAAGGTATTGCTGATAAAGATAGGATTGCAATATATGGCGGAAGTTATGGAGGTTATGCAACCTTGGCTGGTTTGGCTTTTACTCCGGATTTGTATAAGTGTGGAGTAGACTACGTTGGGGTAAGTAACATGTTTACTTTTATGAAAACATTCCCTCCTTATTGGGAGCCGTATCGACAAATGTTGTACGAAATGGCAGGAGATCCGGTAAAAGATAGTTTGATGTTTACACAAATTTCACCAGCATTTCATGCTGATAAAATTACCGCAGCTTTGTTTGTAGCCCAAGGTGCTAATGATCCTAGGGTAAATCTTGCCGAATCGGATCAAATGGTGGAAGCCATGAAGGCACGTGGAGTAGAAGTTGAATATTTGGTAAAAGACGATGAAGGTCATGGTTTCCGAAATCAGGAAAACCGTTTTGATTTTTATCGGACTATGGAAACATTTTTAGATGCTCATATGAAAGCAGAATAGATTCCTTCAGAGTTGACTAGTCCTATAAATGAGGATGTCTAATTTTAGGCATCCTCATTTTTGCATTTATTATGTGAACCCTTCTCCTAAAAGAGAAGGGGAGCTAGTATTGTAGATGTTTAGTATTATCCATCCTTTTTTTTATGGATTTCCTACAAAAAACTAAGCCGCGTTTTTATAATATTTAATTCCAAAATCTAAAGGACTTAGATAGTCTAAGGATGAGTGCTTTTTTTCTTTTATTCATCTTTGCAAAGATAAGGGCTTAACTTAGAGTCCAGTCAAAAGTAGTAGTTCCACTTTTACATGAGGGAGTAATAGTATCCTTTCTAATTAATAGGGGAGATAGTCTGCATTTCGATTCCCAAAGTCAGAGAATAATCGGAGAACGATTTGCTAAGGAATATCTAAAGAGAAGTAAATGAACTAACTCTTATTTTTACTATTTGTCTTGAATTTGGAAGTTAAGTTGTTACTAAAAAAGGATGTATTGCTTGAATACATCCTTTTATTAGTTGTAAAAATAGACAAGACTTTGATTGGATGAATGTGCATACTTGCTCACTCGGAAAAAGTCTTTCCATTTTAGCAATTATGGGACCAAAACCAATTGGTTCAAATGACCGTCAATTATTGCAACTTCTTCTTTTGTCAAACTTGATTGAGCTGCTTTAGCATTCTGAATAGCTTGTTCTGCATTTCGTGCTCCAACCAAAGCAATCGAAATTGCAGGTTGTTCGAGTGTCCATAAAATAACCAACTGTCCAAGGCTCAATCCTTTTGAATCAGCAATTGGTTTGATTTTGTCTAGAAATTCATTGGTGCGACGAAGATTTTCATCTTTATAAAAAGCTCTTGTTGCACGTTGATCGCCTTCTCCAAATTTATACCCGGGTTTCATTTTTCCAGTTAACAATCCTCTTTCGAGAGGACTGTAAGCGATAATTCCTTTTCCTTTTTCAAGAGAATAGGGAACGATTTCTTTCTCGATATCGCGCAGCACCATGCTGTAAGGAACCTGGTTCGAGGCCAGATTTATATATTTCTCTGCTTCCGCAAATTGTTCTGCATTGTAGTTGCAAACACCAGCATAACGAACTTTTCCTTGCTTAATCAACTCATTAACCGCGTACATTGTTTCTTCAATAGAAGTGGTAACATCTGGCCAGTGAAGCTGGTAAAGATCAATATAATCAGTACCCAATCGCTTCAAGCTATCTTCACATTCTTTGATGATGCTTTCCTTGCCAGCATATTTGTAAATATCAATGTCTTTTCCATTGTTATCTTGGGATTTGAAAACGTGTGTGCCTTTTGCTAAGTCCCAACGCATTCCAAATTTGGTAAGAATTTGTATTTTATCTCTAGGGATGTCTTTTATTGCCTGTCCAACAATTTCTTCACTGAAGCCCTGTCCATATACTGGAGCCGTATCAATGGAGGTTACCCCTAAATCATAAGACGATTTTATTGCTTTTACGGATTCATTTTGTTCTGTACCTCCCCATAACCAACCGCCAACGGCAAATGAACCAAATGTGATGGCTGAAAGAGTAAGATCAGTATTTCCTAATTTTCTGTATTTCATATGTTTATAATTTTATGTTTTTACCATATGGAACTTACCATATAATCATCTCCCTGTGTGTAGGAAGCTTTATACATGGACGTTTCATATGTGTAAATAATATATAAGTTCTTACGAGCAAATTTGTATTAGCTCTATTTTATGTGTTCACTTAGGGGCGCGGAAGAAGATTGTAAAATTCACTGTTTTTATTCTGTGTTTCTTCAGCCTTACTCTATTCATACTTATTATCTAGATGCTCGCGCATAGGCAGAAGATTGTCTGCTATGAATTCTATTTTGGGGTGTTTATCTATTTATTAATCGGCAAATGGATTTGTTCTAACTTTTTAACAGGGCAAATTTACGTATAAAATATGTTAGTCGACAGATTATTTGAGGTAAATATGAATAATTTATTGGTTGTAAAACAACCAGTATCAGCTCTTAAGATCAAAAAAGTTGTTTACTACTCGGAATCAAGGGATAGGAAGGGGGCTAGTAAAGCAGTGGAATGTTTTTTTAGGGGCCTCTCATTGTATATTTTAAAATTTGTGCATTAAAAAAGAGAGTCTCAAATGGATGAAACTCTCTTTTATTGCGGAGAGAGAGAGGTTACGGCTCGCGTTCCTCGTCATGAACTCGTGACGAACCCTAAATTTTTACGGCCGTAACCCAGAATTAGTCATGCACTATCCAGTTATGCTTTTGTTTTTATATTACTAGAAGGATATTTTGAGGAGAGCAAATTCAAACGTAAGATTCGCGATGATTACAAATTACTCTATAAAACAAAAAAACTCACTAATTTCTTGGTGAGTTTTTTGTGAACGCGGAGGGATGATTCCTCGTTCCTCGTCATAAGCTAGGTACGAACCCCCAACCTCTACGGCCGTAACCCAGAATTAGTCATGCACTATCCAGTTATGCTTTTGTTTTTATATTACTAGAAGGATATTTTGAGGAGAGCAAATTCAAACGTAAGATTCGCGATGATTACAAATTACTCTATAAAACAAAAAAACTCACCAATTTCTTGATGAGTTTTCAGTGAACGCGGAGGGATGATTCCTCGTTCCTCTTCATAAGCTAGGTACGAACCCCCAACCTCTGCGGCCGTAAGCCAGAAGTCGTGATGCACTATCCAGTTATGCTTTTGTTTTTATATTACTAGAAGGATATTTTGAGGAGAGCAAATTCAAACGTAAGATTCGCGATGAGTAAAAATCGGTGTGTAAAACAAAAAAACTCACCAATTTCTTGGTGAGTTTTCTGTGAACGCGGAGGGATGATTCCTCGTTCCTCGTCATAAGCTAGGTACGAACCCCCAACCTCTACGGCCGTAAGCCAGAAGTCGTGATGCACTATTCAGTTATGCTTTTGTTTTTATATTACTAGAAGGATATTTTGAGGAGAGCCAATTCAAACGTAAGATTCGCGATGATTACAAATTACTCTATAAAACAAAAAAACTCACCAATTTCTTGGTGAGTTTTCTGTGAACGCGGAGGGATGATTCCTCGTTCCTCGTCATAAGCTAGGTACGAACCCCCAACCTCTGCGGCCGTAAGCCAGAAGTCGTGATGCACTATTCAGTTATGCTTTTGTTTTTATATTATTAGAAGGATATTGTGTGGAGGGCAAATTCAAACGTAAGATTCGCGATGAGTAAAAATCGGTGTGTAAAACAAAAAAACGCACCAATTTCTTGGTGAGTTTTCTGTGAACGCGGAGGGATGATTCCTCGTTCCTCGTCATAAGCTAGGTACGAACCCCCAACCTCTATGGTCGTAACCCAGAAGTAGTGATGCACTATCCAGTTATGCTTTTGTTTTTTTTAGTAGAATATTTTGTGGTGGGTAAATCGAAAATGTTGTGTAAAACAAAAAAACTCACCAATTTCTTGGTGAGTCTTCTGTGAACGCGGAGGGATTCGAACCCCCAACCTCTACGGCCGTAACGTAGTGCACTATCCAGTTATGCTACGCATCCATGATTACCTTGGTAATGCGGTGCAAATATAGATAAAATTTACATTTTGGGTCTATAAAAATCATCTTTTTTTTAATTAAAATGATTGGTTTCACTGGAGGGTATATTAAAAAACTCTAAATCTTTTAGTTAGGATTCGAGTTAAGAATATTTTAGACTAAATTTACCTTGTTCATGTTTATTTTTTCATAGAACCAAGTATAATGCTTTAGGTTTTGTACTTTTGTTATGTAAAATCATATAAATAAATAATATAATGAAGAAGTTTCTAAAGTTTTTTGGAGGATTTGTAGTCTTAATTTTAGCTCTACTAATCATTTTACCCTTTTTCTTTAAGGATAAAATAATGGAACTGGTGAAAACCGAAATTAATAATACGATAGATGCGGAGGTTCAAATAGGAGATTTGTCTTTATCAATGTTTAAAAATTTCCCAAACTTGTATGTTGAGCTCGAAAATGTAAGTGTTGTTGGTAAAAATGAATTTGCAAATGACACCTTGGCTTCAGTCGGTAGTTTATACACTGCAGTTAATTTGCGCTCAGCTTTGTCTGGTACTCAAATAAAAGTTGGTGCAATTGTATTGGCCAATGCAAAGGTGAATGCAGTTGTTTTGGAATCTGGTAAAGCAAATTGGGATATTGTAAAAGAAACTGATGAGCTAATGGTGGAAGAAGAGACTGGTGAGGTTTCCGATTTTAAAGTGATTTTTGAAGAAGTGCGTATTGAAGATTTCTTTTTGCGTTACGCTGATGCATCCATAAAAACAGTTCTTATTATGGATGATTTGGATTTGACATTAAATGGTGATTTTACAGTGAAATCAACGAATCTAAATGTGAAATCACAAATTACAGGAGTCGATTTAGATTACGATGGTGTAAAATATTTGAAAAAGGCAGATGTTACTCTTGATGCCGTTCTTGAAGCTGATCTTCAGAATATGACATTCACATTTAAAGAAAATAAACTGACCTTAAATGAGCTGGTGTTTGGTATCGATGGAAATGTTGGAATGCTTGAAGATGGTTATAGTCTGGATTTGAAAATGAATGCTCAAGAGGCAGATTTCAAAACATTGCTTTCAATGGTTCCTGATGTGTTTAGAGCCGATATTAAAGGTATAGAGACCAACGGAACTCTTGCATTAACAGCTTTTGTAAAAGGGGACTATAAAGAAGAGTATATGCCTTCATTTGGGGCCAAGTTAGCTGTTCATAAGGCAACCCTTAAATATCCTGATCTAAAAGAGTCAATTAATAATATTACCATAAACGCGGAAGTAAAACATCCGGGTGGAGATTTGGATCTATTAACTGCTGATGTAAATTCATTTCATTTTGAGGTTGCTAACAACCCATTCGATGCAGAAATTCATGTAAAGAATCCAATGTCAGATCCTTACATGAATGGCTTATTTAAGGGGGTTATCGATTTCGCAAAAATTCGCCACGCAATCCCAATGGATAGCATAAAAATTAAGGGGATTGTTACTTCTGATGTTAGTTTTAGCGGAAAGATGTCTGCCATAGAAAAAGAGGAATATGAAAAAATCACGACCAAAGGGGATGTGAAATTGAAAAATTTTGAATTTTCCACTCCTGATTTCCCTCAGGGAATTAAGATTATTAGTTCTGTTCTGAATTTTACACCCAAGTACATCAGCTTAACTTCTTTTAACTCCAAAATTGGAACTTCTGATATTCAGTTAACAGGAAAGATAGAGGACTACATTCCTTACATTTTAAAAGATAAAGTTTTAAAAGGAAACTTCAATTTGACTTCTAATTTGTTCGATTTAAATGAATTTATGAATGGGAAAGAGGAAGTAAAAGCAACTGCGGATACAATTCCTTTAACAGCGGTTGAGATTCCGGCTAATCTCGACTTGAGATTAGTTTCTTCCATGAAGCTGATTCAGTACGATAAAATGGATATCCAGAATGTTAATGGTTTAATTGTTGTTAAAAATTCAAAAGCACAGTTGACAGACTTATCCATGGAAATGCTAAGAGGGTCGATGACAATGAATGGTTCGTACAGTACTAAGAATATTCAGAAACCAGCCATCGATTTTGGTTTGGATGTGAAGAATTTTGATATCAAATCAGCATACGAGTCATTGAGCATGATAAAGGAAATGGTGCCAATTGCTATGAATTGTTCAGGTAAGATTTCATCCGATTTAGAAATAACCTCTTTGCTTGATCAGGAAATGAGCCCAGTAATGAGTAGCTTGAATGGAAAGGGTGCTATTCACTCCAAAGAGATTATTATAAAAGACAATAAAGCATTCAATGCCTTGGCCTCAGCATTAAAAAATGACAAGTACAAGCGGATATCTGTAACCCAATTCGATATGGATTTTGTGATAACAGATGGAAATGTGGAAGTAAAACCATTTGAGGCTAAAATTGCTGGCAACCCTGCCAAAATATATGGAACGCAGTCGGTTGATGGAAAATTGAATTTTACCATGGATATGAAATTGCCAAAAGAGGAGTTAGGCAAAGAGGTAAATCAGTATTTCGATAAATTGCCAGGGTTTGATGAAGTTAAAGTACTTGATGTTACTGTGAAAATCACTGGTACGGTTGATAATCCAAATGTAAAGCTTGATTTAAGCAAAGCAATTAAACAGGCACAAGAGGCAGTTGCCAAAGAGCTGGAACGACGAGCCAAAAAAGAATTGCAAAAGAAAGGTAAAGATTTATTGAAGAGTTTATTCAAGTAGAAAAAACTTACAATATTCAAGATAGAACGGAGAATCATAATGGTTCTCCGTTTTTTTTGCCTCCGTTTTTTGTACTATGGCAAAAAATGAAGTTGGGTTTGGGAGGAAATCACAATGGGATAACATCCATTGAGACAATGTTGGTTTGCAATCCATAGAATTTGGTGAGGCAAAAGGGGAGATAAGAATTCTTTGCAAAGTCAAAGAGGAAGAGAAATAGAATGCATATAATTATTAAAAAGGCATGAAGTAATTCTCAGTATGCCCTGTAATTACACAAAATCAAAGGCATGAAAAAGGGATGGCAACCACTCCATCCCTTCTCTATTCACTTTATAACCTGAATTCTCAATTGATAATTCGAAACAAATATAGGAATAAATTTTTTATTGTCAAGTGATTGGTAAATATATTGATAATTTACCCTTACGAACACGAATTATTAGACAGCAAAAAAGGATGGTAACCACCCCATCCTTTTTTAATCTATTCACTTTAAACCTTAAAAACGGAAACCGTTTTGCTATTTGTACGCCATGGGTTTCAAAAAAGTTATAAGAAAAGTGATATTTTGAATGAATCTACGTAAGTATTAAAGTAGATGTCTTACTATTTTCGCCTTGGTGATGTTGTATTCATACTCAATTTCAAGATAAGTATCGAAGCTTTCGTAATAGTAAATACTCTCCATAAGATATTCAATGCCAGATATCTCTCCAAAATCAAGCGCCTTTCGTAATAGGGTTCCATATTTCTTTTCTGAAAACACATTCTGATAATCGGAAAGACTGGATTTTAGACTGAAAAAAGTTTGAAAAAGTTTTCTGTATTCATTTTCTTTCTCCATTTTCTCGAAGGATAGTTCTTCTTTTCGGAAATGTTCCATCAATTTAGCCTGCTTTACCTTATTTTTGTTTTCCCATAAAGGAATACTAATTCCGAGTTTCATTCCATTGGCTTCTTTCATTATATCTGAACCTAAATAACGATAGCCAATTGATATCTTGGGAAGAGAATTAGTCTTCACCAGAGACGTTTCTTTCGAAGCCATTTGCTCATTTGAACTGAGCTGTTTTAAATAAGGATCTGCATTAATAGCATTCGCCAATAAAAGTTGGGTATCCTCTTCAATGCTTATAACAGGATAGGCAAGAGTATTCAAGTTCAGCTCCAAACCACCATTCTGTTTTCTTAAATCTTCTTTTAGGTTGGCGATTTTGTTCCGAACTAGCTGTAGCTGATTTTTTGTGTTCAACGAAAGCATTCTGATTTTGTTTACTTCAAGAATATTAGCATCTCCTTCTTTTAGCCTTTTCTCAAAAAAAGAACTTAATTTCTCCGCATTATCCAATCTTGTACTCAATTCTGTATTTTGCTTGCTTCGGTATATTAACTCAAAACAAAGCAATTCAGAATTTAGTAATACTTCTTGTCGCACCCTTGCACTGCTGTTTTGAAGATTCGCTATTTTTTCATCTCTAATTTGATTTTTATAGATGTAGCTGGTTGGGAAATCGAAACTCTGACTTACCAAAATTTCGTAGGGTTTGCCTTCCTGCGATGAAAAACTCTTTTCCCACTCCAATTCCGGATTCGCCAAATTATTTTGAGATCGAAATCCTAATTTTTGTGCTTCCAAATATTGCTGATGTGCCTTAAGCTTGGGATTGTTCTTTTCAATCTCCTGCAATACTTCTTGAACAGAGGATTGAGCCATCCCTTGAAGGCTCAATCCTGTTATGATGATTAGTAATAATGTTTTAAGCATTTCCTTTATTTTTAGTGTTCAGTAATAGATACACGATCGGAATAATATAAATATTCAATAGGGTAGAACTCAGTAGTCCGCCAAGAATAACCACAGCCATCGGACTTTGAATTTCATTTCCGGGTTTATCACCGGCTATTGCCATCGGAATTAAGGCTAAAGCTGCTGTTAAAGCAGTCATCAAAATAGGGCTCAAACGGTGAACGGATCCCTGAACGATGATGTCTTTGATTGCCAGACCTTTTTTCTTCATGCTCTGGTAATTTGAGATGAGCAGAATTCCATTACGGGTAGCAATACCAAATAAGGTGATGAAACCTATTATGGCTGGAATACTAAGCATTCCTGATGTGAAATAAATGGTGAATACACCACCAATAAGCGCCAATGGCAAATTCAATAAAATGATACTGGCCAGCTGAGTGCTTCTGAATTCCTGAAATAGCAGCAGGAAAATAATCATGAAACTGAAAATTGATGCGATCATTAATACACGGGAAGCTTTTGCTTCACTTTCAAACTGACCGCCATACTCAATTCGATATCCTTCCGGTGATACTACATCTTGTTCAACCATGTTCTGAATATCGGTAACTACACTTCGAAGATCGCGATCGGCAACATTAGCAGAAACAACAAGCTTGCGCTGCACGTTTTCACGATTCACCGTGTTTGGACCCGAAAGAGATTGAATTTTGGCAACATAGCTAAATGGAATTTTTTTACCATCCCAGGTATCAATGAGTGCATTTCTGATTGCTTCAATATCCCCTCTGTTTTCTTCGTCGTATTTTACAACCAAATCGAATGCTTTGATGCCTTCAAAAACATCAGATACTTTTGATCCGCCAAAAGCGACATGAATAAATTCTGAGAATTGAGCGATTGAAATGCCATACTTAGCAAGCATATCGCGCTTTGGTAAAATCCTGATTTGTGGAATTTCCACTTGTTGCTCTACATTCACATCAACTACACCTTCTATTGGAGAAATTGATGTTTTGATGTCATTTGCCATCTTGAACATTAAATTCAAATCATCACCAAAAATTTTAATCGCAATATTGGCTTTTGTACCTGAAAGAATATGATCAATTCGATGTGCTAAAGGTTGTCCAATGGCAAAATTAACTCCCGATATACGGTTCAGTTTTTCGCGAACTTCCTGCAGAAACTCTGATTTGCTTCTTTCTCCTAAAGTAAAAGGGACTTCAATTTCAGAGGTATTTACTCCAAACGAATGTTCGTCCAATTCCGATCGACCTGTACGACGTGCAGTTAGGCTGATTTCAGGAACTGTTCTCAAGGCATCTTCGGCCAAAACTTTTACTTTGTTCGATTCTTCCAAAGAAATACCTGGTTGGGTGATTGCTGTTACAGTTAAGGATCCTTCGTTAAATTCGGGAAGGAAGTTTCTGCCTAATCCCGTAAGGATAAAAATGGAGACAATAAAGAGGAGACCAGCACCTCCTAATATCCATTTTTTGTGCTGTAAGGCTTTCCCTAATGAATTGCCATACCATTTATTCAGATGGCTTACCAACCAACTCTCTTTGTTCTTTCTATCGAGCATTTTATCGCTGGTAAGCATAAAGCTACACAAAACAGGAGTAAGGGTAAGAGCGACAACTAATGATGCAAAAAGTGAAACAATAAACGCAATACCAAGTGGCTGAAGCATTCTGCCTTCCATTCCGCTTAGGAAAAACAAAGGCAAAAAGGCTGCAATAATAATAAAGGTTGCATTAATAATGGAAGAACGAATTTCGCAGGATGCAGAGTAAACGATTTTAATTGGTTTTTTTCTCTCTTCCTTTGGTAAAAGATGATTTTGCCTGAGTCGTTTGTAAACATTTTCAACATCAATAATGGCATCATCCACTAAATCTCCCACGGCTATCGCCATACCTCCCAAGGTCATGGTGTTGATGGTAATGCCCAAAAACTTCAAGGTAATCATGGTTACCAAAAGCGAAATAGGGATGGCCAAAAGTGAAATTATAGTGGTTCTGTAGTTCATCAGAAACACCAGTAAAATTACAATCACAAAAATGGAACCTTCCATTAGTGCTTTTTTAACATTCCCAATGGATGAGTTAATAAAATCCGCCTGACGGAAAATATGTGTGTTCACAGTGACTCCTGCCGGCAATGATTTTGATAATTCCGCGATGGATTTATCCAGATTTTCGGTCAATCGTAACGTGTTGATGCCTGGTTGCTTTTTTACCGTTAGCAAGACTGCCTGTTCACTGTTAATGGTTCCCAAACCAAGTTTCGGAGCTGCAGCAACTTTTACTTCAGCAATATCACTAATTCGAACGGGTACATTGTTGTACATTTTAACTACCGAATTTCCAAGCTCTTCAAAATCGGAAGTACGGGCAATTCCTCTAATGTTGTACTGGTTGCCATATTCGTTAATAAATCCACCGGCCGAATTCTGATTGGTAGCTCGGGCCGCCTTCATCAATTCATCAAGACTAACTTTGTAATACCTCATTTTTTGAGGATTGGCTAAAATCTGGTATTGCTTGAATTCCCCGCCAATAACAACAACTTGAGCAACTCCGTTTATGGCCAGCAAATGAGGACGAATGGTCCAGTCAGCCAAAGTTCTTAGTTCCATTGGAGAAATACTGTCCGATTGCAATCCAATCATTAGAACTTCTCCCATTATTGACGATTGAGGAGCCAAACTAGGATTTCCAGCTCCTTCGGGTAAGTTTTCGGAAACAGCTAACAGTTTCTCGCTCACAATTTGCCGGGCTCTGTAAATATCCGTTCCCCATTCGAATTCAATCCATACAATGGAGAATCCTGCTGATGAGGATGAACGTAACCTTCTAACATTTGTAGCTCCGTTTACAGCTGTTTCGATAGGAAAGGTGACTAACTTTTCAACTTCCTCGGGAGCCATCCCATGAGCTTCAGTCATAACTACCACAGTAGGGGCAGTCAGATCGGGAAACACATCTACATCCATGTTTGCTGTTGTGTAGCCACCACCTAAAACAAGGAGAATGGATACAAACATCACCAAAATGCGATTGTGCAATGCGTATTGTATAATATTATTTAACACGATAGTTTCTTTTTATCAATGATTATAATTGATTTAATTTTATGTTGCTTCCTTATAAGTTGTCTTTTATGGCACTCTGGTTAAAGTCTAAAAGCAGGCAAATTGCTGATTTAGCATTATGTGTAAAGACCAGCATTGCAATAAGGAAGCAGATACATCAGCAATAGGTTCTAATGATTATGCGCACTAGCGGGCAAAGCCCCTGCCATTGAGGCAAGTTTCACAAAATAAGCACCCTTGCTTACAACGCGTTCGCCGGCTTTTAGTCCTGAAGTAATTTCTACTTCCTGGCCATTGCTAACACCAATATTTACAAATCGTTTTTCGAAACTTTCGCCGGATAATTGCACAAACACATATTTTAGTCCATGATCTTCCAGAATCGCCGATTTTTCGATATGCAGTACATTGGATGATCGCTCTGATTTGAGATAAACTTCAACAAACGATCCGGCGTATAAATCCGGAGTCAGGTTCAATTCAAAATACAGAGGTGTTGTGTAGTCCTCTTGGTGAATATCTTTTCCGTAGGCAATTAATCTGCCGTTTAGCTTTTCGGTATCGAATATTTGTTCGCTGTAAGGCAATTTGAAGTTCGCCGATTTAATATGTGTCAACTGCTGAAGATGTTTCTGATACACATCAGCTTTTAGTAATAATTTAGATCCCTGATCTACTTTAGCCAGAGCATCACCCTTTTGAACATACTGTCCTTCGTTCACATAAACATCACAAATAAATCCAGTAACAGGAGAGGAGATCAAAAAACCATTTGAGTTATAATCTTTATTGATACTCTCATAGTTTGCTCTTGCGTTCTCGAAATTGCTTTTTGCTTCCACAAAATCTTTTTCAGAGATGATTTGATCTTCGTGCAATGTTTTAGCTCTTTCGAAAGCTGATTTTGTTTGTTCCAGATTTGTTTTTGCTTCAATATATTGGGTTGAAATATTATTGCCAGCCAGACCATCGCCTGAAAGATTAAATATTGCATCGTTCTTTTTAATGGTTTTGCCGGGAACAATATCCTGCGATTGAAAATGAACGATGCCGTTGCTTTTGGCTACAATTTGCTTTTCCATATTAACAGCAGGCAGTAAACTTCCGGTTGTTTTAATGATTTGCTGAAAAGGACCTAATTTGGCTTCTGAGGTTGCAAAATCAATTTTCCAGGCTTGTGCTTTCAGAAAACTGGTTGCTTTTTTTTCCTCTGCAGGTTTAGCTTGTTCGGCCTCTTCGTGATCTTTGTAAACACGAACATGATCAGCTGTGAACCGTTCTTTTCCGTATTTCGATTCAACGTCAAAAACCAGACTGTAAATTCCAGCTTCCTTTGCCATTATGCTGGGTGTAAATATTCCAGCTCTTTCCGGAGCATCAACTGCTTGTCGAACTCCTTTTCCCCCTTTTATCAGGCTAACGGTTAACTTTCCTTCGGTATATGGCTTGTAGCTTTCCAAATTGGTGAGGTGAGCCAAAAATTGAGTGGTGTGTCCTGTCATCATAGTCGGAAACTCAACAAAAAGTTCGGTCTTGTCATTAAATAGCGTCAGGCTTTCTGTGGCATGATCTTCGTGAGCTTCTGCTTCAGCAGAATGATCGTGTCCTTCGTGACCAGTATTCGATTTGTCTGAAGCTTGGCAGGCACTTAATAGAATTGATAAGCAAAAGCTTATCCAGATATATTGTCTCATCGTATTTGTGTGTTATTTTTTTATCTCAAAAATCAAATTGATATGAATCAGAGGATTTCCCCTGATTCACTTTGCTGTTTTCTAATGTTGGTGATCGTGTCCTTCTTCGTGCTCATGAGTATGCTCAGCCTCTGCATCAGCAGCTTCGTGCTCTGTCGAATCAACTGTAAACTCTTCCTGATGATGATTTGCATCCGCATCGTGAGAATGTGCGCCATCGCCATGATCGTGATCACAATCTTGCTGCTCTTCGGTTGTGGTTTCGCTTTTTGCCTTTTTAGCTGAATTACCGCATGATGTGAACACCAATCCACTGATTGCCAAAATAAATAGGAACTTTTTCATTCGATTAATTTTTGAGTAATGCTTGGGCCTTGAAAATGTATGTTCCTTATAGATCAGACAGACCTACTGGAAAGACACATTACAACGCCAAAACAGGTGAGTATAATATTGTTTTTTTGAAAATTTGAAAGAGTGTGGTTTTGTTCTTAGTAGTAGCTCTCTGTCAGTTTAAATAACAGACTTCAGTCCATAGGATTTCCTACCAGCTGATAATCTGTAATTATCAGTAAGCCTACACTAAATTTGAACTTGGAGGACCTCTTTTAAGAGGGGAGAACCGGAGTGGTTCAGGAATCAGGATATAGTTATGAACCCTGAATTTTTTAACTTTTTGTATGTCTTTTGAATCAAACCGAATTGCATCTGCTTTAAGGAAGATTTGATATTTTAATTCTTTCTGAACTCTGCTGTGAGTCAGAATGCAGCAAGATTCACCATTGGTTTTGTGTTGATGGTTCCAGTGCGCTCCACCATTATTGTTTTGACTGCAGGCATTGGATTCCACGTGTTGATGAACGCGGATAATCGAAACCTGTTGTTCTGAATTGGCATTGTGAAGATGATGGTTGTGAGGAATTACATCATGAGCAAGCAATACCAACATAGGTATTAGCATGAGCAGACATAACATTTGTTTCTTTAAATTCCTCATTTTGTAAAAGTATGGAACAAATATAGATGTTCGTTTACTGATTTCCAATAACTAGTTGTTGGTATTCTAATTTAGGTAACAAATAGCCACAAAAAAGCCACAGAGAAAATCTCTATGGCTAATTCTTAATTTATTTGTATCCCAATTACTCCTTGCGGCAAATTGCAGTGCAATCAGGGGTACATTCTTTAGTTTTCTTCTTCAACTTCAACTTCTTCGGCAACAACTTCTTCAGTAGCAGTAGTATCTTTAGTACACTCAGCTTTCGCTGAACAACATTTAGCAGAATCCGTTGCAACTTCTGCAGTAGCTTCAGCAGCAACTTCAGTTGTTTCTTCAGAAGCAGCAGCTTTAGTTTTGTTTCCACAAGAAGTAAATACGAATCCGCAGATAGCGATGGCAAATAATAACTTTTTCATAATTTAAATTGATTTGAGATGTAAGTGATTTTCAATTTGTGATTTTTTCACAAAATTAAGGAAGTGAATATATCCATTCTTACTTGTTTTAACAAATGTTTTTGTTAAACCGTAATGTGTTTTACAATAGTTTTTTAAGTTCGGAAATATCAAATTTCTTTAAACGAAAACTCTTTGCTGTAGTTATTACTTGTTTTTCCATCTTCCTCAAGCAAAGGGTAAATGAAAAAGTTAACCAAACCATTCTTGTAATTTTCCAATTTAAGGTCTCGTCCCTGCGTAAATTCAACCCTGTTTTCATTTAAATTTCCAAAATAGAATTCAGAATTATCTGCTTCAATATCTGCGGCAGAAATATCAACTGGAGTCCATGTGCTATTGTTTTGTTGAAAATCAGCCCAGCAATGGTAGCCTCCAATATTTCCTTCAGTAGCTTGTGGTATCGAGAATCCAATGTGGAAACGGGCAGGTACATCCAAACTTCTTGATAAAGACATAAAATAGGAATGGAAATCGGTGCAATTGCCTACCGAAATATCACAGGCATAGTCGGAATTTCCATTTCCAAATGTATACTCGCCGCCATATTTCTTGCTTTTCTCATATAAAGACACAACACTGTCTTTTGTAACGCCATCTTTAATTACATCCGGTAAACGGGTATAATATTCATCCGTTTTAGTACTCGCTTTTGGTTTGCCGTAGTGCATTTCGTTCAAAACAAAATTGTAAACCGCCTTCATGTCTTTTGAAGTAAAGGCGTTTGCCGCGATAATAGAATCGAATCGGCCGCCAACAGGAACAAGTCTGTTTGAACCCAGATAGTTCGAAAGATTTACTCCTTCGAAATCGACATTTCCAATTTGCTTTCTGTTCACCGTAAAATGCATGTTGATTTCAGTTGATTTCGCCAGACCCCCATTAATTGAAGCATACAGATAGGTGTTGCCGTGCTTCTCTTCTTTTTTAATCTCATAATCCAAATCAGTATCAATTGATAGATTACCGATGCTTTGTACTTCGTTGCTTGTAGGTACCGGAATCCAAATTTTGATGTCTTGTGCCGAATTGGCTGGTAAACTTACTTTGTAATTGAATTCGAAATTTCTTTCGGGTAAATGACTGCAGCTACACATTAGTATGGCAGTTATAAATAGTAATAGTCTCATAATAGCGGTTTAAGGGGTTTTACCCCATTTTTAGTAAAATTGGATGCAAAAATAGTCTATTGCATTTGCATAACAAAGCAAAGCGAGAGTATTTACGAGACTATATTTTGTACTGGAATAATGTAAATGTCATTTAAATACAAGCTTGGTGTTGAATTTTTATTCAAGATCCTTGGATTTATTGGTCAGGGAAATAGGCTTAGTATAATAACATTTATTTGAGATAAAATAAATGTTAAATTATTTGAAGGATAATCTGGAATAAACTAAATTAGATATGCTTTTAATAGTTACTGTTATCCTTAGCTACTTGTTTTGTGATATGTTCTTAATGAGTAGTAGGTTAGGTTCTTTTTTTAGAAGGCGGTTTTCAGCAATAATTGGGTTGAGGGCTTTGAGAAATGTAGATTTTATCTCGGAAATATCTTGTTGTTCTTAAAGGGAATGTATTTGTTGGAAAAGCTAGTTTGTATGTTCCTTAAGGGACCCTAAATGTAACCCGAAGGAATTGAATTGTAGCTCAAGGGAGTCGGAATGTAGCTCAAGGGAGCTGAAGATATTCGTAAGGGTGTGTAAATGTAGGGCCGGGGAATGAAAATATCGTTTAGTTAAAATGTAGGATGATCTGTATTAGTTTTTGGGCAAAGCCTTAAAATAAATGCAAAGTGTGTTTGGGAGTTTTGTTAGTTGAGTTTTGGAATAAATTATTTTTAAATCAACATAGTATTAATCAAACTAATTATTTACACATGAGTTTATATTATAAATTCAAACAAGAAGAACTGCCCGTAGTGGGAGAGATTTTATTGCAAATGTTTTTACGTGATCGTGAAAAGTTTGTTAGCTTTTCGCCAGACTTTAATGATGAGTTTGTTGCTGCTTTGCAAAATAAAATTCATCGTGTTGCTGATCTTACTCAGTCGAAAACACAAACCGCAGAGATTAAAAAAATTACTTCTGATTTGTATGATGGTCTTGATGCAATTCTGCACAAGTTGGAACTTATTTCGGCTTATGCACAGCGAGCGAATAAATCGATGCTTGTGAAAGCTTCCGATTTTGGAGTGAAAGAAGCCAAAAAAATGATCCGATTGAGAAATGTTGAAGGCTATTGTGCTAAAGTAAAAGTGATTCAGCAAAATATCACCAAAAATTTGGAGATGTTAAAAGAGAAAGGCTATAAAGAAAGTCTTGGTGCCGAATTGGATGAAATGACCCAGAAAGTATACAATTTAAATTTAATGCAGGAGCAAAAGACTAGTGAAAGAAAGCAACTGGTTGTTGATAACAATGCAGAATTTGATCATTTGTGGAAGCAGTTGAGCGATATTTCGAAAACAGGAAAAATGCTCATGAAAGAAGATCAGTCGAAAGCCGAAGAGTATATGTTTAGCTGCTTAATTCATAAAGTGCGGAAAACGAATACCAAAAAAGAAGTGAAAAACAGGAAAAAAACAGTAGCGCCAGTTGATGAGAATTCAGTTCCTAAGGAAGCTCCTGTAAAAAAAGAAGAAGCTATGCTTCATTCAGAAGAGTCGTAATTCTTCATTTCCTATAGAGAAATAATGGAACGCCTTCTTCGGAAGGTGTTTTTCGTTTTAATTAAAACAAAAAAATAAGTGTAGGTCTGATTTCTCAAGGCTTACACTTATTATATAGGAATGATTCTTTAGAATCATTTGGTCACTAGAACCACTTTGGTCACTACTTTCTGAAGGCATAGTTATACTCTTTTTTATCCGACACTAAACGAACTTTATAATCTCCTTTTGGCAATGCTTCTACATTGAACTTTTTAGAGAAAGTTGGTTCCGATGCATAAGAGTTAGTATATACTTCATTTCCAAATGCGTCATTAATAGAAATACTAAATGTTGCATTTTCAAATGATAGGTAGGTTACAAACAGATTGTTGTCTTCAGTTCTGAAAAGAGTTTTTTCAGTCATTTCATCACCTAATTCAGCTACTTGTTTGCTGTTAATAATTTCAAAGTTCTTTTCCAATTTATCTTCTTTGCCAGTCAAAACAATTTTGTATGTTCCATCTTCAAGATATGAGAAATCAAGCAATTTTTGATCTGAAGTTCCACCGTTTACTTTATTTGAATAATACAAGTTTCCAGCTTCATCGTAAATCTTCATTTTAAGAACTGATTCAGTTGGATTGATAATAGATACAATTGAGAAATCAGTATCCAAATAAGGATTAATTCGAATGTTTCCGGTTGCAAATGCTGAACTTGCGCCTAAGAATAGTATTACTCCCAATACCAATCCTTTAAATGTGTTTTTCGTTTTCATAGTTTTAAAATTTAATGATTAAAAA
Source organism: Labilibaculum antarcticum (assembly GCF_002356295.1). NCBI lineage: Bacteria > Pseudomonadati > Bacteroidota > Bacteroidia > Marinilabiliales > Marinifilaceae > Labilibaculum > Labilibaculum antarcticum. The sequence goes on from NZ_AP018042.1 coordinate 4,291,215, forward strand.
TTTACTAAATCAACTATCGATTATTTGTTGTTAGCTGACATTGTAAATCTAGAGATAAATCTTAGAAATGATCTAAATAACAAACCACAAAATTGAAGAAATAACAAAAAAAACAACTTAAAACGGTTGCGGAAGCTCCCGAAATTGTTTGCGTTACATAGATTTAATAAAGAAATTTATCATTATTAAGCTTAAAAGGGATGTTTCGTTTTTATGATAACGTTTTCGAATATTGCGAAAAATGGCCAAAACGTCATTTTTTTACTTGGCAGGTGAAAAAAGAGATCAAAAATATCAAGTGTGGGGGGTGAAAAAATGATCATTTAAGACTATTTTTGATGTGAATTTAATATCAACCCTTGTTTTAATAAGTATAGGGAAGAAAAATCACACTATTATATATGAACTACCAAAACCTGATAGATTTTTCCGTTCATCCATCCGATGTGAATCGGTTTTCGAATAAATGGGACGGACTAACAGAATATATTGCGGCTAAAAATATCGATGGGGTCGAACTTTTAATAGGTTACGATCATCCATCTGTTGAGATTCCTAAAGATATTGTGAAAAGTGTGCACTTGCCTTTTTGGGTTACTTGGTTGGATGTTTGGAGAAAAGGGGAAGATGCTGCTAACTATTATTTCCCGGATACCTCACCAAAGCATCTGCAATTTTGCTGTGGAGGTAAGAATGCTTTAGAAATGATTGCATCGCAAAAGAAATTGTGGGAACATGCAGCTCATTTTAATCCAGCACATGCCGTTTTGCATGCTGCACATATAGAACTGGACCATTCTTTCACCCGCGATTTCACTTACAAAAGCACAGAGGTCTTGTCAAGTTTTTCGGAAATGCTAAACCGAACAGCACAGGAATTTGGTGATGGTGAACCTCCGGTTACGCTGGCAATTGAAAATTTATGGTGGCCAGGTCTCGATTTCTTGTTTCCGGCCGAGGCCGATGATTTTGCATCGCGTTTGGATTTCTCAAATTGGAATTTGCTCTTGGATACAGGACATTTAATGAATACCAATATTGCTTTGAGGTGCGAGGATGAGGCAATTGATTTTGTTTTGGATCGGATATCCCGATTGTCGAAGGATATTCAGGGGAAAATCAATAGTTTGCATTTAAATCTAAGTTTGTCGGGAGAATATCAAACAAAACAAGTAATGACGGGTTTGCCAATGGACTGGTCGGACTTGAGCCACTCAGAGAAATATTCAACGGCACGAAAACATGTGCTTCAAATCGATCAGCATTTACCATTTCAATCCAATAGGGTGAAGGAGATCATTCAGGAAGTTGCCCCCGAAAATGTAATTCACGAATTTATTACAAAGGATATTGAAGAGTTTTCGGCGAAGTTGGAAATCCAGATGAATGCATTGAGGTAGGGACATGCCATGGCGTGTTCATATATTTTCATTATTTATGTCTGTAAATATTTATACAAAGACTTTTTCATTTACTATGATTCAGTCTTTTTGCTTTTATAGTATGGAATACCAAATGGAGCTTTTTATTCAAGGGTGAATAAACTATTTTTCTTGTTTCACTTAGTCTATTTAAGAAGACTACAAACTAAGGATGCCGATGCATGTTGAATTGGGTCGCAGATGAGCTTGCGGATTTATGATTCAAACGAAACGACAATCGGTATAAATTGCATATTGCTTTTTCAAAACATCTTCTTTTTCCGAAATAATCCATAGATTTGCAAGAATTGGGTTTCTCACCTTTTGAGAATTAAAATGGGAATCCGGTGTAATACCGGAGCTGTCCCCGCAGCTGTAAGCCCTCAATGATTTATCATTGATAAGTTCTAACAAATTAGTCACTATGTGAATGTTGTTTCGCATGGGAAGGCGTTAGAATGGGTAAGCCAGAAGACCTGCCTAGTATATTGAACTGTTTCGTAACTTCGGGGAACTGAGTAACGAAGGTATAATTGTTGCAATTGTATTTTCTCGTATGCTATCCCCACAATTATTGTGGAAGAAAATGAATTTAGCAAAATCAATCTATTGGGCATTAATCCTATTTCTATTCTTAGGTACTATTTCTTGTCAATCGGGTCCTAAAAAAAAGGAAACGAAAAAGTCGACTCAAAATTTCCCTCCGGATCTCGCCTTTTATCATCCTACTCATATTAAATATGCAAAAGGATTCGATATTAAAATTCTCGATAATGGCTTAAAAGAATTAATCGTTTGGGATCCATGGAACGAGGGCAAAATTTTTCAAAAATACTATTTGAAGAATCGTGGAGAAAACACGAATGTTCAGGTTCCTACTGATGGTTTGTTGGTAGAAGTTCCTGTAAGAAGTATTGCCGCCCTATCAAGTACACAAATCGGAATTTTAAAGTTTTTAAATGTTCAGGACAGAATCGTTGCTGTCTCTTTGAACGACCGTATTTACGATGAGGATTTGAATAAAAAGGCTCAGGAAGGTATAATACAGGCCGTTGGGCATGCTGAAACTTTAAATTTTGAGAAAATTGTTGACTTAGACCCTGAATTGGTAATGGTGGCTGGTTTTATGAATATCACCGATAGTGAAACTAAACTAATGAATGCAGGTTTGCCTGTAGCCTATAATATTGAGTGGATGGAAACTTCACCTTTGGCGCGTGCTGAATGGGCAAAATTTATTGCGGCCTTTTTTAATAAGGAAGCTGAGGCGGAGAAACTTTTTATTGCTCTGGAACAGAGATATAATGACTTGAAAAAATTGGTTGAACATGTTGAGAGCAAACCAAGTATTCTTTCAGGTTACAATTTTAAAGGAACATGGTACATGCCGGGAGGACAGAGTTATTTGGCTCAATTTCTGCGAGATGGCAAAGCCGATTATTGTTGGTTTTCTGATAGCACCAGTGGAAGTATGCCATTAAGTTTCGAGGTTGTTTTTGATAAACAATCCGAGGCCGACATTTGGTTTGGGCCTGGTCAATGCAGAACTTTGGAAGATATGAATGGACTCGATTCGCGATATTCTCTTTTCAAGTCCTATAAAAATGGTCAGGTATATTGCTACACCAAGCGAATGAAAGAAAGCGGGGCCAACGATTGGTACGAACTTGGAGTAATGCAGCCCGATGTAGTGTTTAAGGATGTTATCAAAATTCTGCATCCGGAGTTGTTGCCAAACTACGAATTACATTACTATCAGCAATTGAAATAGACGAATTATGCAATCGATAAAAAAAGGAAGTTTTTTTGCGGCCATATTTGGGATCATACTACTTTTCATCTGTGGAATTTTCCTGATGGATTTAATCTATGGAAGTGTAAGTATTCCTTTTAAAAAGGTATTCGCAATTCTTTCTGGCGCTGATGTGAAAAACTCATGGAATTACATCATTTTGAATTTTAGACTGCCAAAAGCATTAACTGCAATTATTGTAGGAGCTGGTTTGTCGGTTACAGGTTTAATGATGCAAACTCTTTTTAGAAATCCATTGGCTGGACCTTACGTTTTGGGAATTAGTTCCGGAGCCAGTTTAGGGGTTGCCTTAATGGTGATGGCATCTGCTATAATGCCAGTTGCTTTTGGTGCCATTTCGGCTTTTTTGGGTAGTTGGGCATTGGTTGTTTCAGCCGTTGTTGGTGCATCGGTAGTGTTTATGCTTGTGGCCTTGGCATCCATCCGAATATCAGATAGTGTTTCATTACTAATTATTGGAATCATGTTTGGAAGCATTACTGGCGCCGTTGTAAATATTCTGCAATATTTTAGCGCCCCAGAACAAATACAAAGTTTTATAGTATGGACTTTTGGAAGCTTGGCAGGTGTTACATGGAATGAAATGCAAGTAATGGCACCCATAGTTTTTTGCGGATTAATTATTGCCTTTTTTCTGATAAAACCCTTGGATGCACTTTTATTGGGCGAGAATTATGCTCGTGGTGTAGGTATTTCAGTGAATCGAACTAGAATTGCTGTTATTATAAGTACGGCATTAATCGCCGGAACTTTAACCGCATTTACAGGCCCTATTGCTTTTGTTGGTGTTGCGGTACCGCATATTGCCCGATCAATTTTTAGAACAGCAAGCCATAAGGTATTAATGCCAGCGGTAATACTAATAGGAGCTGCAATAATGCTTGCTTGCGATATTATTTCTCAAATTCCAGGGAATCAAAATACATTGCCAATTAATTCGGTAACAGCCTTATTTGGAGGGCCAGTTGTAATTTGGGTGATTATGCGTAGTAGAAATGTAAAGGCTTCTTTTGCCGGTTAGTGGGGGATTTATGAGCGATATAAAAGAGATGCAAAAAAACATACTGGTAACGAAGGATCTTTCAATTGGGTACAAGCAGGGGAGAAAGGATAATTTGTGCTTGCTTTCTGATATAAACCTAACAATTAGGCGAGGCGAAATGGTTTGTCTTTTAGGTCCAAACGGAGCGGGCAAGTCAACGCTCATGCGAACCATTGCCGGAATTCAATCGCCCTTGGCGGGATATACCTTAGTAGAAGGGATACCTATTCGGGATCGAAATTACAAAGAGATTGCGCAGCTATTAAGTATTGTGCTAACTGAAAGAATTGATGTGGGAAATCTGACCGTTTACCATATCGTTTCGTTAGGGCGTCATCCTTATACTTCATGGATGGGACGTTTATCGGAAGAAGACAACGATAAAATAAAATGGGCTTTGGAGCAAGTGGGTTTGATGCACTATGCCGATCATTTTATCAATCAGTTGAGTGATGGTGAACGACAACGTGTAATGATTGCCAAAGCTTTGGCGCAGGATACGCCACTCATCATGCTGGATGAACCTACTGCTCACCTGGATTTACCAAATCGTGTTGACATCATGCGTTTGTTGCATCGTTTGGCTCGTGAAACGAATAAGGCCATTTTACTTTCTACTCATGAACTGGATTTAGCCCTTCAGGCAGCAGATGTTATTTGGTTAATGGCATTAGGCAAGCCTATAAAAATAGGTGCTCCCGAAGATTTGGTTTTGAATGGAAGCATCGAAGAAACTTTTCACAACAAGTCCTTTATCTTCGATCGAAAAACAGGCAATTTTATTATGAATTACCAAAAGAAACAGAAAATTCAGGTTTTGGGTAATGATGTAATGGGTTTCTGGACTCAAAGAGCTTTGTCGCGTGAAGGTTATCAAGTGACTTGTGAAGAAGCCGGTAATTGCTCTGTAAAATTGCTTGAAGATATTATGGAGTGGGAAATTCATAAAAATGGAGAAACGCTTACTTGTAAAAGCATAGAGGAATTGTTAGCCTATCTTCGAACCTCTTTTTCTACTGATTAATTCAAAAATCAAAAATTCCAAGTAAAATGATGCAACGATTAGTTCTCTGAATAAATGAGTTTCGAATGTTGTATTTTTTTTATGTCGTATAGAATAGAAATAAAACGTCAAAATTTTTATACATTTGCCCTGCATTTGGTATTTCATCTCTCATTATCGAGAATGAAATGAAAAGGGAATTCGGTGAGAATCCGAGACTATACCCGTAGCTGTAAGTTCTGTTACAAGCTTTTTGAAAGTCCTATGCCACTGTTCCAATTTCGGAATGGGAAGGCCTCAAAAAGTAGAACAAGTCAGAAGACCTGCCTTTGCAAATCAATAGTCATTGCTTTCGGGAAAAAGAGCAAGTGAACGAAAACTTTATCAGCATTGATATAAGGATTGATCTGCCATGACTGGTTCGATATGTCTTGTTGAGAAATTTTCTTTTAGCTCCCTGTCTGCATTGCAATAGTTAAACTTATTTTCATTTTATTCTTAAAAACATGAAAAGAACATTTTTAACCGCTTTTGCATTGCTGTCATTATTTAATTCTGCAGTAAAAGCTGATGTAGTTCCAAACCCAATCGACGAAACGAAGGTTGTGAAGCACCTCAATTTATCAGAGGTAACAATTAATGCGTCACGTGTGAATGCTACGGTAAAAGACCTGCCTCAAAAAATTGAGATTATTACCAAACGAATGATTGAGGCTTCGCCAGCCGTTGATGTTGCGGGTTTATTAAAGCGTTCGGCAGCAGTAGATATTCTTCAGTATCCTGGAGTATCGGCCGTTGTAAGTATGCGCGGATTTAGCCCTTCACCAAGCGTAAAGTATACTACAATACTAATTAATGGAAAACCTTCTGGTACTGATAATATTGCAAGTATTGATTTACAGAATGTAGAGAGAGTGGAAATATTAAAAGGACCTTTTTCGGCACAATACGGATCTGCCGCTATGGCGGGTGTTATTAATATTGTTACCAAGAATAGTTCTGGAGAAATACGGGGTCAGCTAGCCATGGAATATGGAAGTTTTCATAGGTCAAAAGTGAATTTGGCTTTAGGTGGTTCTTTATCTGAAGTTTTGGATTTCGACTTGGGATTTTCATACAACAATCAAGCTAAGGATTATAAGACAGGAGAAAATAATTTGTATGATGAGAAATCTGCTAAATCGATATTGGATGCAAGTACCTATGGTGAGCGAATGGAGAATTCTCAATTCACAACTTACAATTTAAATTCACGTTTGGGAATTGTACTGGCTGAGAACTGGAAACTAAATGTAAATGGTGGATATTATAAGGGAAAGGATATCGAAACGCCTGGTAATTTTTGGCATACAGGAGGAATGGACAAAAAGGACATTGAACGTTTTACAACAGGCTTCGATTTGATGGGTAAGATGAACGGACATCAAATCGAATTCTCGCCTTTTTATTCGAATGAAGAGAATAAGACTTACGATGTTGGCTCCGATGGTTATGGGGATTTTGAGAGTGTTTACAAAACCTACGGTTTTCAATTGAATGACTCTTATCAAATCGGAAATCATAGTTTGGCTGTTGGGTTAGATAATAAAACCGAAAGGTATGAGAGTATGAACTTTGATACCTCTGGAGCGATAGAGGCACCATATCAACCGGATTATAAAAATATAGCCACAGGGATCTATGGGCAGGCTCAATTTAAATTATTGAACGATAAATTGAATTTTATGCTCGGACTGCGAGGCGATAATATCAAATTTAAACTTGATGCTGATAATTTGTTGGGAAATGAGAAGAGTGAAGAGGATTATTGGGTATTCACAAAAAATATTGGTGCAAAATATGAACTAATAAAAGGATTTTCAACCCATGCTAGTTGGGGAGATGCTTTTTTAGCTCCTAAAGCTTATCAAGTTGCTGGTGTATATACTCGAGGAACGACTACCACAGAAGGGAATTCTGATCTTGATCCGGAGAAATCGAACACTTTGGATTTTGGGTTTGGCTATGACAACTATAAGAAAGGAATTAAATTGGATGTAACTTATTTTACGACCCATCACAAGGATAAGATTATCAAAAGTACCTTGCCAAATCACAATTCAACCTATATAAATGCACAGAGTGCAGATATGAATGGTCTGGAATTACTTGCGTCTTATGATATTGGAGCTCTAAAAGATTATGACTATTCATTACGTGTATTTGTAAACTATACACATTTGATCGATGCAAAAGTAAAGTATCAAGACTCGGAAGGAAATGATTTGACAGGAGAAATGAGATACGTACGTGATAATACAGCTTCTTTTGGTGTCGAATTTGATAATTTGAAAGGATTTTCAACACAATTAATGGGTCGGTACATTGGTCATAGATATGAAAACAATTATATGTATTTGGCCGATTACTCCAATTATCCGACTGTTGCAAAGCAAGCAATTGTGTTTAATAATGAAGAGGTTCGTCCTGATTTAATAAATGAAGAGTTACTACGTCACCCTGTTTCAATGGAATTTGATTATTCTACAAGTTATACATTCAAAGAAAAATATATCGTAGGATTAACTATATCTAACTTATTGGACGAGAATTACACCGAAAAGGACGGTTACAACATGCCTGGAAGATCAGTGACAGCCAAGTTTGCTTATCGATTCTAAAAAAGAATTTTATTCAGTTGAAAGGGGGTGTTCCAATTTTGGGATGTCCCTTTTTTTATTGTTTACTGGTTATTAGTAGTTGGGTTGCAATGTGTTTTAAAATATTTTCTAAATAAGAGATTCCTAAATCTGATTTTGTTTTTTTTTATACATTTGCAGAGCAATTGGTTCTCGTGTGTCTGAATATTATCAGATGGAGATGAAAAGGGAATCCGGTTAAAGTCCGGAACTGTTCCCGTAGCTGTAAGCTCAGAAAAAGCTTTTTCACCACAATGCCACTGTCCCGACATGTCGAGATGGGAAGGCCGAAAAAGTTGAGTAAGTCAGAAGACCTGCCAATGCAAACTTATTTTTCAAAACATTCGGAGAAGATGTTTGGAAGACGATTGAATCCTATATTTCTTTTGTTCTATCCTTGTGTTTTCTTCTTTATCATACAATAAGATGAAGTTGAAATATTTATTTATAGTAATTGTAAGTTTTTTGAATTTTAGTGCTTGGTCGCAAACCATGGGTATCGATACCATCCAAATTGAATCTATTGATATTGTTGCACCAAGACTTCAGCATTTTTCGTCCACCGAAAAAACGGTGCTAATTGATTCTATTCTTATTCAGAGATACGATGGAAAAGATTTATCGAGCTTACTTCAGAAAACATCTTTGGTAAATATCTCTTCAAGTGGTGCATTTGGGGCTCTTGCTACGGTCGGAATGCGAGGTGCATCAGGAACACACACATCTGTGAATTGGAATGGGATTCCAGTTAATTCTTTGACAACAGGTTCGGCAGATTTATCTTTAATAAATGCTGGTTCTTTCGATGAAGTTCAGGTGATTTATGGTGCTGTAGGATCTTTATATGGTTCAGGAACCTTAGGTGGTGCTATTGAATTGTCAAATACGCCCGATTGGAAAAAAAAGTCCTCTGTTGGTCTGAATTCTGAAATAGGTAGCTTCTCAAATTCTACAACCAAACTTTTTGGTAAATATTCCAACAAGTCGATTTCTTATTCAGGTCAAGTCTTTTTTCAGTATGGAAAGAATGATTTTTCGTACACCGATTTTCATGATTTTGGATCGCCTAAGGAGCGATTAAATAATAATGAGAACAGAGCATTTGGGACAATACAAGACCTGCACTTAAAAATTAATGAACACTATATTGATTTTGGAGCCTGGTATCAGGTAAAAGAAAAGAATATTGGTGGATTAATGGGAATTGGTGCTCCCATTAGCTATCAGAAACAACGCGATTCGTCCTTTAAAGCTTATGTCGGTTGGAAAAAATTGGTTGGTAAATTTCGTTTGGAAGCAAAATCCGCGTATTTATCAGATTATTTGAAGTATACCGATAGAGGCAGTGCCACTAATACAGGATATAAAATATTTTCAGAGATAGAATCGAAACGTTGGTTAAATGATGTCAACTTGAGATATTATTTCTCAGATAATTGGAGTATTGATATAAATGGTAAATACAGTTGGTTGAAAGGGATCACCAATAATTATGAGGGCGATATTATTGAGAATGAATCACGTTTAACTTTAGCTGCTAAATATACTCCCTTATTAGGCACATTTATTTTCACCTATGGTAAAGAGTGGAATTCGGAGGTTAATCCGCCGGAAATGTATTCATTTAGTTCTTTAATTCATCTTTTCCCAAATATTATAGATATTCGAGCTAAAGCATCGACTCATTACAGAAGGCCCACATTTAATGATCGTTACTGGAATAATTCAGGGAACGTTGATTTAAAGTCTGAGAATGGATGGAATTATGAATTAGGATTAGTGATGCTATCTCAAAAGGCATTGAATGGTGATATTACTCTTGATTTGAATGCGTATAAGGCTCTTAATGATGAATTAATTGCATGGCAACCAGAATCTGGATCTCTTTGGAGACCTGTTAACATAGGCAAGTCAGTTACTCAAGGTGCAGATGTTGAATTAACTCATGTAATGAAAATTAAAAATAACAGCTTGCGTACCTCATTAAAATATGCATATAACGATGCTTACAATAATGATAAGGAAAGCGATAACTATAAGAAGACATTAGCCTATCGTCCGCATCACATAGTCAAATTTTCTTCCGATTATTTATTTGGGAAATGGGATGTTGGATTGTTGGGGACTTTACGTTCAAATACCAATACTTGGGAAGGAGACCAGGTGGATGGTAATTTACTGGTAGATATTAACGCAGGCTATCGTTTCGATACCAATTTTGCAAAAATTAAATTAACAGGTAGAGTAGAAAACTTGTTAGATGAATCATATGAAATTGTTAGGTTTTACCCCATGCCTGGCAGAGCTTATTATTTTGGGGTAAATGTAATTTTTTAATTAATTAGCTATGAAAAAGGTTTTGAATCTTGTATTGGGATTGTTAATTGCAAGTGTTTCGTTAGTATCGTGTTCTGATGACGATGACAATGCAATGCCGAATCTGTCGGTGAATAATGGTATCGTTCTTGAAAATAGTGCTACGGTAACTATTTCAGGATTAGAATTAAATGTTGTGGATGCTGATACCGATGATATTGATATTGTATATACGGTAACAACTGCTCCTGAAAATGGAATTCTTGCTAATACGGCAGACCTTACAACTTCTGTTGATCTTTTTACTCAGGCTGATTTAGTTGCTTCTAAAATTGTATATGTACACAATGGAAGTCAAACTTTAACGGATGAGTTTTCTTTTACAGTTACAGATGGAGACAATCTATTAACAGGTATTTTTAATATTAGTATTGGTGAAAAGCAGATCAGCTATTTTTATGTGTTGAACGAAGGAAGTTCTAATGGTTCAGTTACAATGATCAACAGAAATGATGAGGTGACCAATAATTATTTTTCATCAGTAAATAGTGGAGTTACTTTAGGTCAATTTCCTCAATCTATGGCAATTAATGATGAATATGCATATATTGTTGTGACTACAGGAAGCGGTGCTGGTTATGTTGAAGTTGTTACTGCTTCAGATTTTAAGCATTATGCAACCATTTCTGGATTTTCATATCCTCGTGAAATTGCTTTTGCCAATGGAAAAGCTTACGTGTCGAATGGTAACGGAGCTGATGCAAATTATTCGAAACAAAATAATGAAGTTTATGTGATTGATTTGAAAACAATGACTAAAACAAAGGAAATTGCTGTTGGTGCAGGACCAGAAAAAATGATTGTTTCAGGAGGTAAGTTATATGTTGCAAACAGTGGTGGATGGTCGAACGACGACAATACTGTTTCTGTAATTGATGTTGATACGGATGAAGTGATTGAAACGATTACTGTAAAATATTGCCCTAAAGATATGGTAGTTGATGTAAATGGAGATGTTTGGGCATATTGTGGAGGTAAGCCAGATTATTCCAATTATCCAGATGTGACTATTTCTAATATAGGAATCTCAAAAATTACAACATCGTCTAATGAGGTAATATCTTATGAGTTAACAGATATTTCATCGGGTACAAAGATGATTGCAATTAACAAAGCTAAGGATGTTGTTTATTTCATATCTGATGCCGTTTATGCAATGAACATTGATGATACAGCTTTACCAACAGCTAAATTTATTGATGCTACATTTTACGGAATGGATGTGAATCCTGTTAATGGAAACCTTTGGTTGAGTGAGTCGAATGGTGCAACTACTGCTGGAAAAGTTCATGTTTACTCTTCACAAGGTGATAAAATAAAGGATGTTATTGTAGGGAATTTTCCAAATTCAACAATGTTTAGTTACTAATTAAGTAATTATTATATAAATGTAAGTGGCATTTCTAAATAAGAAATGCCACTTTTTTTATGCTCAGTAATTTCTATCTATTTCTTAGATAAATTTATTAAGTTTAACGTTCCTAAAGCCTAATACTAACAATTAATCAATTGATTCTATGAGAACTTCCTTACTATTTTTGTTGCTGATAAGCGCACAAGTTATGAATCCTTTTAATTCCGATGCTCAAACAAGTAATTCCATAGGCATAATTCCAAAGCCATCAAGAATTATTACTACTAAGGGGAGTTTATTGTTAAAAGAAGATGTAAAGATATTCTTTTCGGAAGGAATTGAAGATGAAAAGGTTTTGCTTTCCTATTTGAGCGATCAGATTAATCAGTTGACAGGTGTTCGAATTCCTAAAAAGATAACAAGAAAACTGCCAGCATCGAACAAAATCATTTTTAAGAAGGTAAATGATGAAAATTGGGGAGAAGAAGAATATTCTTTAATTGTTGATGTTACTGGAGTTTTAATTGAGGCTAATTCGGGCAAAGGATTTTTTTACGGAATACAATCTCTCTTGCAGTTAGTTTCTCTAAATGCTGAGCTGAAAATTCCTTACGTAAAGATATTGGATGAACCAAGATATTCGTATCGGGGAATGCATTTAGACGTGTGCCGTCATTTCTTTTCTGTCGATTTTATCAAGAAATATATCGATTTAATGGCCATGTATAAGATGAATACTTTTCATTGGCATTTAACCGAGGATCAGGGATGGAGAATAGAAATTAAGAAATATCCGAAACTAACAGAGATTGGTGCATGGCGAATCGAAAAGGATGGGAGTAGGTACGGAGGGTTTTATACCCAAGATCAAATTAAAGAGATTGTAAAATATGCTGCCGATCGTTTTATTACAGTAATTCCTGAGATTGAATTACCGGGTCATTCTGTAGCAGCCCTCTCTGCTTATCCTTATTTGGCTTGTACCGAAGGTCTTTTTAATGTCGAAAATGAATGGGGCGTATTTGATGATGTGTATTGCGCAGGAAAGGAGACTACTTTTGAGTTTTTGCAAAATGTATTACTAGAGGTTATCGATTTGTTTCCGTCAGAGTATATTCATATTGGTGGCGATGAGTGTCCTAAGTCAAATTGGGCATCATGTCCTCTGTGTCAGAAACGTATTAAAGAAGAAGGTTTAAAAGATGAACATGAATTACAATCCTATTTTATCCAGCGTATAGAGAAGTTTTTAATAAGTAAAAATCGCAAGATTATTGGTTGGGATGAGATATTGGAAGGTGGTTTAGCACCTGAGGCAACCGTTATGTCATGGCGGGGAACTGAAGGTGGTATTCAGGCTGCAAAACAGCAACACGATGTGATAATGACACCTGGATCCCATTGTTATTTTGATCATTACCAAGATGAAAATTACATTGAACCTACTGCTATTGGAGGTTTTTCTCCACTAAAGAAGGTGTATGAATTTGAACCAACACCTTCAGAATTAAATGAAGACGAAGCAAAATACATTCTGGGAGCACAAGCAAATGTTTGGACCGAATATATGCATACTTCAGATCGGGTAGAGTATATGGTTGCTCCTCGAATTTGTGCTTTGGCCGAAGTAGTGTGGTCGGCGAAAGATCAGAGAAATTGGGCTGATTTTCAGCTTAGGATGAATCATCATTACGAATTATTGCATAAAAAAGAGATAAATTCATTTATACAGGCACCGCATGGTGGAGTGAATAGGAATTTCTTCTTCGATCGGATGAAATTACCTTTAGAGGTGAAATTGCAGAATACTGAAATAAGATACACATTGGATGGTTCGAAGCCAGATGTTAATTCTAAAATTTATACCGAACCATTGGTGTTGAAAAATACGACTAGCATTAAAACTCAAACCTTTCACCAATCAGGCTTAAAGAGTAAAATTAGAAATATTGAATGCATTAAAATTTTGCCATTGGTGCCGGATACGATATCAGAACTTGCGCAAGGATTAAGATATAAGATTATTAAAGGGAAATTTAATAATCTTAATGAGTTAACTAACGATGAAGTAATGGAGTGTGGAGTTCTTGATAAGATTAAGTTCCCTAAAGATATTGAAGAGGACTGCTACGCGATGGAAATTACGGGATTTCTAAAAATTGATAAAAAAGCAACTTATACCTTTTTTAATTACGCTGTCGATCCTGTTCAAATATCCATTGGTGGTCATGTTTTAATTAATCAGGAAGGACTAAATTCAAGATATGAACGCAGAGGTCGAATTCATCTTGATGAAGGCTTGTATCCTATAAAAATAATAATGGTGAAAAACACTCCCTACGCTAATCAGCAAGTTTCTTGGTGTTCAAATTATTTTTACCAAATACCAATCAATTCAGAAAATCTATTTCATTAATAAATACAGATCTCCCATTATTGAAAATGGGAGATTTTTGTTGTAATAGGTTTACTTAATAAGTGTTTTGAAAAATTCTTTGATTTTATGTATCTTGTATATAAAAATAGAAATATGGAATCTAAAGAGGGAAGTACCAGCTTAAGTTTATTTTATAAAGAAAAATTCGATTCTTTTTTGCGTAATCTATCAGTAGCTGAGCAAATTAAAGAAGAAGACATTCATAAGTTACGTGTGGATATAAAATACATACGAAGCTTATTGTTATTGATCGAAGAATTGAATTTTGATTCCGATATTGCCGCAAAGCTTTTGAAACAGCTAAAAAGCATTTTTAATAGTGCAGGTAAACTGCGTGTTATTCAGGTTTCTAAATCATTGATGTTAAAAGGTGGTGTTGAGATACCTGCTGAGATAATGCTTATTTTAAATAGAGAGTTGAATTCAAAAGCGGATAATTTTAAAACAAGCCTTACTGAATTTGATCTTCTTAAATTTAAACAAAGAATAACAAGCTTGTATTCAGTATTAAACAAGGTAAATATTTCTGAATTAAAAATAAAAGTTGATAGCATCATCCATGATGAATTGGAAATCGTTAACCGATTATTTAATTCATCAAAAGGAGAAGAATATCATCATCAAATCAGAAAACTTTTAAAGGTAGTTAAAGCCTTGGAACAGTTGCTATTGGTTCTTCACGACGATGAGAAAAGAAGGCAAGCATTGGATATCGTAAATGCTACCGAAACATCTTTAGGTAATTGGCACAATTATAAGGTCTTGGATAATTTCTTGATGAAATTAGATCAGGAATTATCTCAAACAGGTGTAACGAGAGTTCTGCGTAATTTGAAAAACCAGAACAATAAATTTAAACAAGAGTTTAAAATTGAGTCCGATAAATACCTGAGGAATCATTTCTAGTTTTTACGCTTAAATATGTTTTTAATTTTCTGATAGATTGATTTTTTTTCAGTCTCTCGTTTATCTTTTCTTGCTTTTCGTTTCATTAATTTTTCTTGGTCAGTTGCCTTAACTCCAAATAGATATTCGAAAAAGTTAGATTCGGGGGGTAAATAATGAGGTATATCCAGATCAGCTAAAACATCAGCGTGTGGTTTTGGGATTGGTGAATTTGTGTAGCGGTTAAAGTTTCTATTTGTACTTAATTTATTCATAAATTTACCATAAATAGGTAAAGCCATGCTAGCTCCTTGTCCCAAACTCAAGGAGTTGAAATGGATACGCATATCATCGGCTCCAACCCATGCACCTGCTACTAAATTGGAATTATAACCAATATACCAGCCATCGGCTTGTACTTGTGTTGTTCCTGTTTTTCCGGCTAATTCTCCTTTTAATCCATAAACTGAACGAAGAGATTTCCCCGTACCATCATTAACTACAGCCTGAAGCATATGATTAATAATGTCAGCATTTTCAGGCGATAACACATACCTGTTTTCTTCTCTGTTGATAGTAAAGTCCACAATTAAATTGCCCTTGTTATTTTCGATTTTGGAAATGTAATAAGGATCCGTATGTTCACCTCTGTTGGCTAAAGTGGCATACACCTGAATCATTTCATACAAAGAAATATTTGCGGTTCCCAAGGCCAGAGATGGTACCTTGGGTAAACTACTTTCAATTCCCATTTCTTCAGCCAGTACAATTGTATTTCGAATTCCGGTTTCCAGAAGAACGTCTACAGCGATGGTATTTACCGATTCAGCCAAAGCTCCTTCCATACTGTAACTTCCTTCGTATAAATTATCTGCATTTCGTGGCGACCAATTGTCATATTCTTCGTAAACCTTGCGTTCATTAGGTAGATAATCGAAAGGAGAAACTCCTTCTTGCAAAGCAGAAGCATAAACAATTGGCTTAAATACCGATCCAACCTGGCGTTTGGATTTTACATGATCATATTTAAAATGATCGAAATTAATACCGCCAACCCAAGCTTTAATTTTTCCACTTTTAGGCTCCATGGCTAAAAAACCAGTTTTTAATAGTTGTACATAGTGTTTTATTGAGTCGAGGGGAGACATTTTCACTTCCTTGTCACCATTCCAGGTGAAAATTTTCATACTCACCTTCTCATTAAATATTTTATTAATTTCCTTTGCTGATTTTCCTTTTTGCTTTAATGATTTGTAATGTTCAGAGCGTACTTTAGCATCTTCTATTACGTCAATATTATTTCCCCATGGATTTTTATTGCCCCAATGTTGACTGAATAGGGCCTGCAGATTTTTCATGTGCTCTGCAACTGCCTTTTCGGCATCCGTTTGCATTCTCGCATCAATCGTGGTAATGATATTTAATCCATCACGATAGATATCATAGTAAGTTCCATCTTCTTTAGGATAGTCTTTTAGTATCTTATTTGTTTCAGTTCTTATTTTTTCTCGCAAATAAGAGGCTAAACCAGCTTGTGTTGATTGCTTTTGATAGTGAATTAGTAATGGCCGAGCTTGAAGTTCTTTTAATTTATGCTTGGGAATAAATTCATATTTAGCCATTTGACTCAAAACAATATTTCTTCGTTGTTTTGATCTTTCGGGATGAAGTCTTGGGTTGTAGAATGTTGGAGCTTTTAACATGCCAATTAATACGGCACATTCATGGATCTCCAGTTTTGATGCTGGTTTGCTAAAGAATTGACGGGATGCACTTTCAATTCCAAAAACTTTCTCGCCAAACGACACTGTATTTAAATAGAGTTGAAGAATATCCTTTTTCGAATAGATTTTTTCCAGACGGGATGCAGTTATAACCTCTTTTGTTTTGTTTACAGGCATGCTTAAAAGACCAAAATTCCTTCTTGGATAAAGGTTTTTTGATAATTGCTGACTCAGGGTACTTCCTCCTCCTGAACTTTTATCTCGCAAAACTAAAGACTTTACCAGCACGCGTAAAAGGCTTCTTTGATCGACTCCCTGATGCTCATAAAAACGAACATCTTCGGTAGCAATTAGCGCATTGATGGCATCAGGAGAAATATCTTTGAAATTTACATCGGTTCGGTTTTCAGCATAAACTCTTCCCAATATAACCCCATCTTCAGAGTAAATTTCCGATGCATTTGCATTTTTAATGCTTTTTAAGGTAGCGTAATCAGGTAATTTACCCCATAAGCCAATGTAAACACTACCCAATAGGATACCGACAACTAACAGGGATAGAAGTACGCCAAAACCAATAAGTCGGATCAAATAGTGTGAAAATGAAGGTTTTGAGGAGTTCATTTTTTTGTTCGTTTTCTTTTGTGAAGTAGTTACTCCTTTGGAAGGTTTTTTTGTTTTTGTCATTCTAATATCATCGTATTTTCTAAATAACGCATAATTCTCTAAAAGATTATAATGTTATAAAAACCATTCTAGAAATTTAGCTCGTAAATGTAAACAATAATACTTATTTTTCACGTATCTTAATGTCACGTAATAAATATGTTTTTTCGTAGTATATTATTGACGAGATGACTTTTTACTGTAGCTAATTGATGTAATTGTGTGATTTATGTGGAGGAGTAAATAGATCACATATTTTAAAATGTGGATATGGAGATACAAAAAGTAATCATAAGGTCTAAGGGTGAGTTTTCTAAAATAAATAAAATTACGCTTAAGCCAGATTTACTATTCGTTTTTGGCGAGGGTGAATTATTGGTTGAAAAAGAATTCAATTCTGTAATAAAGAATTCTTTTCCAGACTCCTTGGTTTTTGGATGTTCAAGCTCTGGAGAAATATCAGGATTAGAAGTATTCGAAAATAGTATTTCTATTACTGCGATTAAATTCTCTTCAACAAAACTTAAATTAGAATCTGTTGATCTTACAAAATATAAGAATAGCATAGAATGTGGTGAAGGATTGTGTGAGAAATTTCCTGTTAAAGATTTAAAGCATTTAATGGTTTTGTCGGATGGTATTAATATTAATGGATCACATCTTATTGAAGGAATTCAGAAAATATTACCGAAGGAAGTTGCAATAACTGGTGGGTTAGCTGGCGATGGTGTCCGATTTTCGAAGACTCTTGTATTTAATAAAGACGGTGAGGCAAAATCAAATTGTGTTTGTGGTTTAGGGTTTTATGGCGATTCTCTCACTGTAGGATACGGAACAAATGGAGGATGGGAGAATTTTGGCATTGAACGTATGGTGACAAAATCGAAAGATAATGTATTGTACGAATTGGATAATCAACCAGCACTTATATTATACAAACAATTTTTGGGTGAACGGGCAAAAGACTTACCCGTATCAGGTATGTCATTCCCTTTAAGTTGCCGGGTGGGCGACTCGCAAAATGCTTTTGTGCGAACGGTGCATGGCATAAATGAGGAAGATCAAAGCCTTTTATTTGGTGGCAATATTCCTGAAGGGGCAATTGTCAAATTGATGAAAGCAAATGTGGACCGACTTATTCTAGGTGCTCAATTATCGGCTAAGGCAAGTACTGATATGATTAATAAGGGCGAGTCGGAATTGGCAATTTTAATTAGTTGTGTTGGTCGCAAATTAGTTCTTAAGCAGTTGGTTGAAGAAGAAATAGAAGCTGTTGGTGATATTATAGGTGATCAGGCAAGCATTACTGGATTTTACTCCTATGGGGAAATCTCACCTTTTGAAGAAGATGGTGCTTGTTTTCTTCATAATCAAACCATGACCATTACTACCTTTTCAGAAAAATAAAGGATATGCATAGATTATTGAAAAGGCAAGTTCGGAAGTATTTATCTGCGGAGGATGAAAGTAAATTTAAGGACTTTCTGAAAGCTGTCGATGAGGCCTATGTGGATTATGATATGGATTTAAAACAGACTGAAAACATCTTGGAAAATTGTTCGATTGAACTTTTTACCTTAAATAATGACCTGCGTAAAGTTGTTGTCAATAAGACCAAGGAGGTTGAAGTTACGTCTTCCAAAATGGAATCAATAGTAAATAGTATTTCAGAGGTAATTTTTCAAACTAATTTTTCTGGAGAATGGTTGTACCTAAATTCGGCATGGAATAAAATTACTGGTTTTGTTATTGAGAAAAGTCTAAATAGTAATGTTTTTGAGTTCATACATCCAGATGATGCAGAAAATTGTATGGTAATTCTGAGGGATTTAATTGAAAGCAAAAGGAATTTTGTATTTATTGAACTTAGGCTAGTAACTATAAGTGGAAGTTATAAGTGGTGCGAAGCAACAATTCGAGTAACAAGAGATTCTGATGGGAAAAGAAATGGTTTTACCGGAACATTAAAAGATATTACGTCAAGGAAAAGACTCGAGGAAGAGAAGAAAAAAACAGAAGAAAAATTCAAATTGATATTTGAAAAATCTTCTGTTGCATACTTAATCATAAAAGAATCCCGATTTATAGAATGCAATCAGGCTTGTTTGGATTTATATGGTGTAAGAAAAAGGGAAGATTTTATTGGCAAATATGTAAAAGATTTTTCTCCTGAATACCAACCCGATGGAGAATTGTCTTTCGACAAAGCAAAAGAGCGCATTGAAGAATGTAAGATCAAAGGCTATTCAAAGTTCGATTGGATGCATGTAAGAGAGAATGGAACAGAATTCCCTGTTGAGGTTGCTTTAAATACAGTGCCTTTAATGGATGGAAATGTTTTGTTTGTAGTGTTAAACGACTTATCAGAAAGAAAAAGGGTAGAGCAAGAATTAATCATTGCAAAAGAAAAAGCAGAGGAAGCAACTTCGGTTAAAGCACAGTTTTTATCGACAATGTCACACGAAATTCGAACTCCGATGAATGCTGTTATTGGAGTCACTCATTTGTTGTCAGAGGATAATCCAAGAGAAGATCAAATTCAGAATATCAATATATTGAAATTGTCAGCAGATAATTTAATGACTTTAATCAATGATGTTTTAGACTTTAGTAAGATTGAAGCTGGTCGGGTTAATCTTGAATCGATCGATTTTAATTTTAGAAATTTAGTAAAGAATATCGTTTCTGGTTTTGAGATTAAATCAAGAGAAAAGGGACTGGATTTTATCGTAGACATTGATCCTAAAATACCGTCCTATTTAATTGGAGATCCAAATCGTATATCGCAAATTATTAATAACTTATGCGGCAACGCAGTTAAGTTTACAGATTCAGGAAATGTTCAGGTTTTGGTGAGTTATCAAGAGAAATGTGATGATAAGGTTAAATTGAAATTTGAAATAAAAGATACAGGGGTCGGAATTCCTGAGGATAAGCAAGATCAAATTTTTCAGTCTTTTTCTCAGGCTGATTCAAATACTACCAGACTATACGGAGGAACAGGTTTGGGTCTAACCATCTCAAAAAAGTTAATTGAGATTATGGGGGGCTTTATTAATGTGATAAGTGATCTTGAATTTGGAACTACTTTCTGTTTTGAGCTGAGTTTGATGATTAGCCATAAGTCAAAGCCAAAATTAGATTTATCCATTGATACTTACCGAAATACAGCTAAAATTAAGGGCTTGCATATTTTGTTAGTTGAAGATAATGAGATGAATATTTTAATTCTGAAGCAGTTTTTGAAAAAGTGGGGAATTACTTACGAAATTGCCATGAATGGTCAGGTAGCTTTAGGAAAAGTTCAGTCTGGTAATTTTGATATGGTGCTAATGGATTTGCAGATGCCAATATTGGATGGTTATCAAGCGACACAAAGTATTAGAAGTCTTGCTGACGATAAGTTTAGAGAGATCCCGATATTAGCCATTACTGCCTCGGCATTTAATGATATTCGTAAAAGAGTTTTGGAAGCAGGTATGAATGATTATATCACCAAACCGATAAATCCAGAAGAGCTGTTCCGTAAAATTGAAAAACACATGAACTAATTAGACGTTTTCAATTTCTATCCATTGATTCATTTTTAACAGAGGACAAAAATCGTCGATTGGAGTCGTATTTATGAAAGGATATTTTACCTGAGATAAATACAAGCCTTGTGGATAGGCTAAATTTAAAAATTGAGAAGGAATTTTATTTTGAATCATCTCCTCAAATTGGTCAATACTTTTTTTCCCTGTTCCAACTTCAATTAGTTCGTGCACAAGAATTCGAATCATTCCCCTTAAAAATCGATTGGCAGTTATCTGCAGTCGAAAATTAGCTTTTGCAGCATCCGTAAAGAATTGTATCGAGTAGATAGTACATAGAGTGTGGTTATGACTGTCTGGTGATTTACAAATGGATCTGAAATCGGTATATTTTAATAGTAGGGATGCTGCCTGCGCCATTTTTGTTACATCTGGTTTTATAGAGTACAGCGAGCTTATTTTATTTAAAAAAGGATTCTTTTTTGTGTGTATGAAATAATTGTATGTTCTTTCTTTTGCACTTGTCTGTGCGTGATGGCTGGGGTCAACTTCAAAAACATCGTAAACAGAAATGTCATATGGAAGAATCTTATTCAAAGGAAATAGTAAGTTATCGGTCCATACTTTATCGGTATTGATGTGAAAAAAGTACTGAGAGGAGTGCACGCCTGCATCCGTTCTGCCACAGCCAATACAAATCACTTTTTCCTTTAATAATTTAGATAAATTGTCTTCCAGAACTTCCTGTACACTGATAACATTATTTTGGCGTTGCCAACCTCTGTATTCGGTTCCTTTGTACCCGATATGAAAAAAGTACCTCACTTTTATTTGTTTTTATTTTGCGGTTTCTCTGTTTCGCAAAGGTATCAATTCATTGTATCAATTATACAAAGCATCAGTAATTCTGTTAACACCTTTCTAAATTAACAGCTATTTGCTAATAAATGTTACGAATAACTTATATTAGAGCTCATTTTTGGAGAAACGATAACAAGATTAGGTTATTTTGAGCATAAATTAAAACAACAAACCAATGAAGAAATTATTGATTGCCATTTTGGCGATTTTAACATTTAGTGTACATCAATCTAATGCCCAATCGGTATTCGATCAGGTGAACGATCCTTATTTCGGTGAAAGTTGTACCAGTATTATGGTAGGGAAAAAAGCGTCTACAGATGGATCTGTGATAACCAGTCATACTTGTGATGGCAGATACAGAACCTGGCTGGATATTGAAAAAGGGCAAAAATTTGAGAAGGATACTACTCTTGAAATTTACAAAGGCAGTTTGAAGACGGAAACGGCTTGGGACAGACGAAACATGAAAGTGGTTGGAGCAATACCTCAGGCAAAGGAAACATACGCCTACCTAAACACAGCTTATCCTTGTTTAAACGAAAAACAACTGGCGATTGGCGAATCAACCATTGTTGGGCCTAAAGAATTGGTGAACGATGAGGGAATGTTTTTAATTGAAGAATTGGAGCGTGTTGCTTTACAGCGTTGCACAACTGCTCGCGGTGCGATTGAATTAATTGGAAAGCTAATTAAGGAATATGGTTATGGCGATTGGGGAGAGTGCATTACAATTGCTGATAAAAAAGAAGTGTGGCAATTGGAAATTTTTGGTGAAGGACCCGATAAAATAGGAGGCGTTTGGGCGGCTCAACGTATTCCTGACGATCACATTGGAGTATCGGCAAATATCTCAAGAATTGGAGTGATTGAAAAAAATAACAAAGATTATTTTATGTATTCGGAGAATGTATTCTCTGTAGCGAAAGAGCTGGAACGTTGGGATGGCAATGAGGAATTTAAATTCTGGAAAGCTTATGGCAAAGTTGAAAAACCATTTAAAATTCGCGAGTTTTTTATCATGAATGCCTTGGCGCCATCTTTAAAATTAGATTTTGAGGCTGATGAGTTGCCATTCTCTGTAAAGCCGGATCAAAAAGTTTCTGTACGCGATGTGATTGCTTTGTATCGTGAAACTTATGAAGGTACAAAGTATGATATGACTCAAAATTTGAACGTAGTCAGGAAAAAATACAATAAGGAGAAAGAGGAGATTGGTGTTGATACCATCAAGGCCTTAAATGCAAATCCTTGGCCAAATGGTGACAATCGAAAGTTATATAATTACCTGAAAGACGAATCGGTTGAATATCAAAGAACTGTTGCCGTATCGTGGTGTTCGTATTCTCATATTATTCAGTTGAGAGATTGGTTGCCTGATGAAATTGGTGGCAGAGCTTGGTTTTCTTTCGACAATCCAGGTCAGAGTCCTCGTATTCCCATTTACTGCGGAACGACCGAATTACCAGAGAGTTTTCAGTATTGCGGACAGCAACGTTACCGTGAAGATGCTGCTATTTGGCAGTATCGCAAAGCGAACAAATTGGCAACATTGCAATGGCAATCAACCCGCGAAGGAATGATGGAAGAAGTGGCTTACTTTGAGGAGAAAGGTTTTACGGAATTGCCTAAGCTCGAAGTTCAAATTCAGAAGTTATTGAAAGAGGGTAAAACAAAAGAGGCAAAAGTATTACTGAACAAATATACCCGAGATTTTACTGGCGCAACCATGTTGCGTTGGAAAGAATTGGAGAATGAGTATTGGGGAAAATTCGGATTGGGATTCTAAAAAAGTCTGATTTTATTCAAACATATAAAAACCGGTTGAGCATCTGCTTCAACCGGTTTTTTTGTCGTGAAAAAAGTCAAAATTGGAATCCAAACCCATAATCCCGATACCAAGAACCAATTTCAACGCTTAAAATATAGAAATAGCATATTCTGTTGGAAGAGGGGAGAGATATGCAGGAGAGATTGATTTTCATCGTTGAACTATTTATTTGGGTATAATATTGAAAGCGAATGCAACTAAGTTGTTGCATTCGCTTTTTCTGTTTATTCAGTCTTCATATTTATCTTGTACCAGTTAATATTTCTGGTGAAATACATCGTGATTCCCAATATCAGCGCTAAGCCAATACTGCCCATTAACAGAGCATAATCGGCCAATTGAAGCGTTACGAACAGGAAGCCATATATTCCCAATATTGTGGCGGTTAAAACTCCCGTGAATTTCTTCGATTTAAACACACTTTTAGCATAAATTAATATCATCAGAGATGTTATTCCTGCTGAAATTAAATAGGCAATGTTAAAATTGGAATGCTCCGATATGGATATCAGTAATATGTAGAAAAGGCAAAGAGCCAGACCTACCAAAGTGTACTGAAACGGGTGGATTTTCCGACCATTCAAGATCTCGACTAAGAAGAAAACCAAGAAAATTAAGGCAATAGTCATAACCGCATATTTGGAGGAGCGCATGGACTTTTGATAATCGTCCAGAGGCATAATCAGATCAACTCCCAAGGCTGAATATTGCATTTCTTCGCGCATGTTTTTATCGACCCAGGTTTGAGGATAATTACGATTCAGTTGCAGAATTTTCCAATCGGCCGAAAACCCTTCATCAGTTACTTCTCTGTTGTCGGGAAGAAAATTGCCATTAAAACTGGGTGAAGACCAGGTGGAGGATAGGTTTACATTGGTGGTGCTGCCTATCGGTATAAAGGAAAGGTTTTGACTGCCTTGCAAATTCAGGTTGAATGAGAAATCAATATTTGTATTTATTTGTTCGCTCAAATCAGGCAAATCGATGCTAATGCCGGAGGTAATCATTTCACTTAGTTTAGATCCGGGTTGTACATCCAGCTTTTGTTTTCCCCAGTTCAGGGTAATTTGATCTTCTATTCCTCTAAGATCCGATATTCCAACAGTTAGGAAAGCTTCGTTGTATTTAATTTCTTTTAAATGATCCTCATCAATTTTAACTTTTAGATTGTATTGCCCCGAAAGTTGCATTGCGCTTCGGTACACGACAACTTCATAAATTCCCCTTTTTAATTTCTCGGGTTCTATTTTACCTGTTACTGTTAGTTGTTCGGGTAGCAGGTACAGGTATTTTGTTTTCGTGATGATCTTGCCATCTTCCACTTCATATTCATAGAGTAATGGTATTGTAAGAATCGGCCCGTTAATTTGCTGTTTTCCAGCCCATTTTTGACTGACTTCGTTTAATACTGATTGATTTAGCATTTCTCTTTCGCTGATGATCGATTTAATCATGCTTGCTGGGATCAACAACAATAGCATTAAAATGGTGATAGTACCTAATTTAAGTCCAACCGAATTTTTAATCCAGCTGTTTACTTTGTCAAATGGTGATTGGGTATCGTTCATTTTTATTTTGTTTTAAAAGTACTTTGAAATTCAAAGTAGAAGATGAAAAAAAATTATTTAAGCAATTGCTCTATGGCCTTTATGTGTTTGATAAAGGCCAATTTGCCTTCATCCGAAGCAGAATATTTAGTGTTGGGTTTTCGATCGAGGAACTCTTTTTGCACACGAATGTACTCGCTTTTTTCAAGCGACTTTAAATGGCTCGCCAAGTTACCGTCGGTAACGCCCAATAGGTTTTTAAGGGCGTTAAAATCGAGGTAGTCGTTAACCACCAAAGCCGACATGATTCCTAGTCGAATTCGGTTTTCAAAAGCTTTATTTAAATCTTTAAGTAGTTCCTTCACGACTTGTATTTTATCTCCATTATTATTCCATAAATGATATGAAGGAGACCGAATCCGATGCACCAGAAAATCAAACCATATCCTACGAAATAAGTTGCGGTCAAACCTAGTAAAATTTCAAGTATTCCCAAACTACGGATTTCGCTTATTGTGTATTTACTGGCATTTACCAATGCCAAACCGTAAAATAGTAAGGTTAGTGGTGCAATTAATCCGATGTATCCTTTTAATAAAAGGAGAAGGCAAAATACGCCACCACTTAGTAATGGTATTAATAAATTAATTAGAAGTGTTTTGCTTTGAGAATCCCACACTTTTTGTTTTAATTTTTTTGTCTTCAATCTGGTGAAAAATAGTCCAAAACTTACTGCGAGCAATAGGGTTACAAAAGCAATAGTCAGCAATTGGATTAGCTGACCAATATCTAAAAGTGTACGATCAAAATCCTGATACCCAGTTTGGGAATAAATTGTTATCCAGGCGAAATAAGCACCTATCAATGCAACTATACCTGCTGAGATACCAGATAAACCACTCAAAGAGATGAATTTAGATGATTTATTCATCATCTCTTTAATGTCTTTTAAGTCTTCGATGTATTTTTGCTGATTCATGGAAAGTACTTTGTAATTCAAAGTAAATATAATGGAAATATTCGAATAAACTTAATAAATGAAAAAAAATCAGAAAGTTTTGTCACAAAACAGTATTTTAATAGACTAACTATAAAATTAGTTTGTTGGATACATTTCAGAACATATACAAAGAGAATTATCAAACTGTTTATCGGGTAGCTCAAAAATTAATACGAGACGAAGATACAGTTGCCGACATTATTCAGGAGGTATTTATTTATCTGCATGAAAAAATGGAGGAAGGAAAGGTAATTCAATATCCTAAAAGCTGGTTGTATCGGGCGACTTACAATAAAAGTATCGATTATTTAAAGAATAAAAATAGATTTCAGACGATTGACACTTTTGAAGATTGTTTAGAAGACGAGAACGTTTTGGATGAGAGTGATTTGCACAAAGAAATTCAATGTGCTTTATCAAAATTAAAGGCTGAAGAGAAATTTTTGGTGATTTTATATAGTGAGGGCTTATCTTATAAAGAGTTGGCCGAAGTAACTGGAATTAAATTTTCATCAATAGGTAAAACACTCTCTCGGGCATTACAAAAAGTTCAATTGGAATTAAAAAACAAGCATTATGAATTGTATTAATGATGAATTCATTCAGAGATATATAGATGGAGAGCTTGATGTTGCAGAAAATTTAATCTTGCAAGATCATATCGAAAGCTGTGTGGCGTGTGAAGCGAAACTGATTCGTCAAGTGAAAATTGTAGCAGGGATTAAAGAGGCAATTGGGAATTTTGTTGATGAAAATATTGAGATTCCAGAATTTAAATTTACTCCTAAAAGAGGGTATAAAAAGAGTATTGTCAGAAAGATGTTTTACGATTTATCTGCAGCATCGGCAATTTTAATTTTTGTTGGAATTCAGATGTTTCAGGAGAAAGATGTACAGACAGAGTTGATGATCAGGTACCAATTTGAATCTGAATACGATGCAAATTTACCGATTACAGAACAAGAGATGAGTTTTGATTTTTTTGATGAAAATGGAAAGATAATTGAGTAATAAATTTTGTGACGTACCGGTACGCAAAATGTCTAATTAAATAATCCTATTATGAAGAAATTAGCAGTAATGATATTGCTTGCATTTATTGCATGCTCTGTATCGGCTCAAAGTTTAGTCGATATTTATAAGAATGGAAATGTAAAATTGATTCCAGATAAGGAATTTGCGAAAGGAAATGATTGGAACAAGGTTTTTGCATCGTACAAGGATAGTTTATACGGCAAAGCTGTTGGACTCAGGAAATCATTAAAGATAACGCCTGTCGGATCGATAGTTGTTAATAACGCATATCGAAATTTCTATACAAAGTTTTCAGCTGATGGTAAATTCGAGAAAGAATTTGGTATTACCGATAGCAATGGCAAGCGATTTAAGAAAAAGGAGGATATCGCTGGAATAATCAATAATAACTTTTTCTCGGGTCTTGATAATATGGGGAATATGATCTGTTTTGATATGGAAGGAAGGTATAGTAAAACCCTTAAGCTGGATTATATGACAAGACAGATGATACCGCTGCCAAATAATAAAATAGCGGTAGTGGGCTGGGTGATTTGGAAGGAGAAATTTAGAGATTTTGTTGCAATAGTTGATTATGAGACGAATGAAGAAAAAGTAATTTGGGAACATTTTACGGATCGTTGTGCAGGCACTCAGCATTGCAACATGTTTAATTATTCTTTTGAATATGGAAAGCAGGGAAGTTATGGGATTACAACTATGCCTTTTAGTAAATCAACTGGTGTTGAATCTCCTGTGATTGCCAGTGTTGGTGCAAAATTAATTATTGCAATTCCCAAGACCGGAGAGATTTTACAGTTCGATTTAGATGGGAATCTGCAGTCGAAGGATAAAATAGAATGGGCTTCCAACACTATTTCTGTAGAAGAACAAAAAGAAATACAAAAGAAGGCCATTGAAAAATTTAAAGCTTTAAAACCAAAGTTTGCCATTGGTGATTATGCCGAAAAGAATACAAAAGGATTCGAGAAAGCTTTACTGGAAATGGAAACTGACCTTAAACAAATTACAAAGCCAATTCCTACTCCTGTTTTTTCAACAGTGATTAAAGACTCAGATAACAATCTCTTGTTTTTTGAGTTTCCTAAAGAAAAAGGAGCCAATAAATTTAATGTGTGGATTTATAAGAGTAATGGCTCTTTTGTAGGCTCAAGTAGTTTTGAATGCGATGATTACAACTTACAGATAAATCCATCAAAAATGGTTTTTTACAAGGGGTATATTTATGCACTTCAAGAACTGAAAGAGGCTTCAGATATTCCTCTTCGTTTGGTGAGGTTTAGGGTAACGAATTAATTCGGATACAAACTAATTTATTGTAATGAGGGGATTCTAATTTTTTTGGAATCCCCTCTTGTTATTAATCAGTTTTCCAATTTAATCTGTTCTGTTTTTTAATGTTGTGATGTTCTTTTGTGTTTTTGTAATGTGTTAAAGGGAAGTACGCACAAAAACCTATTCTTATAATACGTTCATAAGCTGTTTTTTCCAATTGGTATAAGCTTGAACTTTGTTCCATATCAATTTGAACAGAGAAGCTTATGGAAATACATCAAATTACAATACAGGCAGGCATCGACAAGTTAGGCAATACGGAACGTTTGCCCGATTTGCGAATCAACAAAGGTGAGATATATGGAATTGTTGGCCCTACCGGCAGCGGGAAAAGTCAGTTGATTGCAGATATTGAGCAGTTGGCACAAGGAGATACGGCAAGTAAGCGCAGAATTTTAATTAATGGAGCAATCCCTTCCCATGAACTTCGGAGTGATCCCAGAAAAAAAATGGTGGCTCAATTATCGCAGAACATGAATTTTTTCGCTGATATGCCCGTTGCCGATTTTTTGAAACTTCACGCCAAGTGCCGAGGGAAAAGCAAGGTTGATATTAAGCAGGTAATTTCGATTGCGAATACTCTTACTGGAGAGCCCATAAATGCAAGCGATAATCTAACAATTTTAAGCGGAGGACAAACCAGGGCTCTAATGGTGGCAGATGTTGCCATTATTAGCGAATCACCAATTGTTTTAATCGATGAAATTGAAAATGCAGGGATTAAAAAGCACGAGGCTTTGCAATTGTTATCGGGAGAGGGGAAAATAATTCTTGTGGTCACCCACGATCCGGTATTGGCCTTAAGTGCACAAAAGAGGATTATTATGAGGAATGGTGGCATGCGCGATATTATTGAAAGCACTTACCGTGAGAAACAAATATCATTGCAGTTAAATGATATTGATCGGTGTATTTTGGCTTTACGGGAGGATGTGCGGGCAGGCAGGAAAATAGAAGAAGTCAATTTTGAGGCATTGCGTCATGAATTGAGTTTTTTGTAATGCCTGCAATTGATGAGTGTTGAAAATGTGAAAATAACAGATCAATGAAACGGCTATGCAAAATCATTTGCAGACGGTTTCCGGATGTCTTTATCAAGAAAATTAGAATCATATGAAATTTATTATTGTTGCCGGAACTCCTGGTGCCGGGAAAACCGCGGTACTTATTCATACTCTGAAAATATTATTGCAGCAGAATGTAAAGCCATCGGTGGTAAAGATCGACTGTTTGTATTCTGATGATCCCAAGCGCTTTGCAAAATTGGGTGTTCCGGTTCAGTTGGGCTTATCGATGGACATGTGTCCCGATCATTTCTCAATTTATAATACCGATGCAATTTTGGAGTTTGCCAGAGCGCAAAATTCCGAGTTTTTGATTATGGAGACGGCTGGTTTGTGCCATCGATGTGCGCCTTATACCACTAATAGTTTGGGCGTTTGTGTGATTGATGCTACCAGCGGACCCAATAATCCTATGAAAGTGGGTCCTTTTTTGAGTTGTGCTGATATCGTAGTAATCACAAAAGGCGATATGATATCGCAAGCTGAGCGGGAGATATTTCGGGAATGTATTTTGGAAACCAATCAGAATTGTTCAATTATAGAGGCGAACGGATTAAGCGGACAAGGAGCTTCGGAACTGGCCTTGCAAATTAGAAGTACTAAAAAGCGAGTGTCTGAAAATGAAAGTTTGCGGCACAATGCGCCTTTTGCAGTATGCACGCTTTGTGCGGGCGAAAAAAGAGTTGGTGCTGAACATCATCGTGGTTTGTTGCGAAAAATGAATGGCATGCAGGAGTATGTTGGTGAATAAATTATTGCCGTTTTAAGAATAGAAATATGGAAAAAAAGATGATAGAGTTTCTTCCTGGGTTCAATTGCGGACGTTGTGGCTTTGGTTCATGTGCTGAGTTTGCCGAAGTGATTCAAACAAAATCGGAAAGTATAGATTTATGTCCCTTTTTAACACAGGAACGATTTACCTCTAATAAAATAGAAATTGAAAGATTAGCAACGAGCCGGCTGAATGGGTGTCAGAAAAAAATAGTAGGAGTAATTGATTCTTACGAAGCTGATATTATTTTGGATCCTCTGAAAGGAGAAATTTCATGCAGAGAAGTGCTGATGCCGATGGCTTTAGTTGAATTACGGATAGGCGAAGTGATTGAGTACCGACCCTTGGGGTGTCCGATTGTGCATTACGGGAAAGTGATTAAGATTGATCATTTGTTGGTTACAGTCCATTTAATTGGGCCGTGCCGAAGGAGAGAAAGCGAGACTAAGTTTACCCCAGTGGGTTGCTGCATGGTAATTGCTTTTGAAGGCCGCTATCATGGGAGAAATATCAAAGTAGGTGAAACGGTGAGGTTTCTGCCGAAACATTGCATGATGCAAAAGGTTCATTCTGGTGTAGTTGTTAAGATTGAAGATGAGAATATCCTGATTGAAGGAATTGACCTAAAAGTATGGCAGCCTCCTGTTGTGCATGCCATTAAATAAATTTTTAAGCGCTCTTCGTATTTTTTTAATTGCTTAGAGCGCTTTTGAATTTAATGCCTATAAATATATCGAGGTTTTATTAAGCGAAGCCTTTGCTGTAGATCTATTGCTTATAAGTCAACGAGTCCCATAATATCCAATAAATAAGTAAACAATAGCGACAAAGAAAAAGCAACAAGGGGAGCGATGATCCACATCACAAAAAAACGATCGACTTCGGTTTTTCGAAATATGTTGCGGAATCCTAGTTTGGCCACACCAATTCCAATAATAGCACCCACATTAAGCTGTACCAGCGAAGTGGGAATTCCTTTTACTAAGGATGCGCTAAGCAACAAGCTCGCCGAGATAAAAGCAATGATTACCGCTTCGATTCTTCCAAACAGCACGATTTCTTTCCCTGTGTTTTGTAAAATTTTATCTCCAAAAATCGAGCTGCCAATGGAGAAACTTGGTGCAACGATTAGTGTAGCCAATATCAGAACATGCAAGTAGTGATTTGGGCTTACCATTAGCTCGTTACAGGCCATTGATGATAAAGGGCCGGTGGCATTTGCAACATTATTGGTTCCTATGGAAAAAGCAACGTATAAGGACATGATTACGATTAAACCTTTTAGCAGATAACTGTCGTTCACTTTTTTGGAGATCGTGTAGCCACGTTTCCGTATGGGTTTGTAAATGTATTTGCCAATGAAAAATGCCAGTGCAAAAGACACAATCGGCATAATGAACCAGGTTGGGAGTATTTCAAATAACAATTTATCGGTATTTAGTGAATTGAAATAGATTGCCGGTGCAGTTACGGCCATTACTGTCGACTGACTGGTTGATTGAGGGATGCCAAAGAGATTGGAGATTAGTAGGGAAATAGCCACGGCTAGCAGTATGGCGGAGACAATCGTAAAGTTCATTAATTCCGGATCCAAAAGACCTTTCCCTATGGTTTTGGCTGTTTCTTCACCACCAACAATAGCCCCTATGAAAACCATCAGTCCAAATAAGCCAGGAATTAGACTCTTTTTAATCACATTAGAACCGTAGGCGGCCGAAAAGGCTGGCCCGGTGCCACTTCCCCCCATATTTATGGATAAAAAAATAGCGATTACAAAAGGAATTAAAAAAGGGATCAGCATAGCAGATTGTTTTGATTCGTTAGCATCAAAAGTATTTCATCTGCAAGCTATCTCTCAGCGTATAAAAACGTAATTGTGTGATAGGTGTTTGTACGTAGAGTGCTCTAGGTAAAAGGTATATCTTTAGTTTTTTTTAGATTTTGGCTTACTTCCCTTACTTTTTATAGAGTACTATTCTTTGGAAGGCAGTCAAACTGAATCGAGAAGACAGCATTTTTTTTAAAATGCTTCAAAAAAGGAAAGGTTTTTATTGTATTTATTTTGGACTGAAGCCATAGCGAAATCAGCTTGTAAAGCAACACGATTGCTTTATTTACAATCTGAAATTATTGCGAACAGACTGTCTGAATCACAGAGAGAATTCATTTGTTACACCTCAAAAATGTGATTTTTAATGGCATAAATTACCAAGCCTGCGGTGTTTTTCGATTGGGTTTTTAGCAGTATGTTTTCGCGGTGTTTGTCAACCGTTCGTTTGCTGATAAAGAGTATTTCGGCTATTTCCTGATTCGATAGTCCCTTGCAAATGTTGTATAGAATCTCGATTTCCCGATGAGTAAGATCTGATTTTGAGAGGTGATTTTTTTTGTGGTTTAAATTGGCAATGATACTCTCTAATATTTCGGGTGAGAAGTAGTTTTTTCCCTCCATAACGGCTTTAATTGCTTGCTGAACATCTTCGAAACTAGAGTTTTTAAGCAAAAAACCTTTGGCTCCTGCATCAATCATTTCCGAATAATAATTTTCGTTGGCATGCATCGAGAGCGCAATTATTTTTGTGTCGGGATATTTTTTAATGACCTCTTTACTTGCCTCTATTCCATTCATTACAGGCATTTCAATATCCATAAGAATTAGGTCGGCCTGCCAGTTCAACAGCAAATCCAATAATTCCTGTCCGTTGCTGGCTTCCTTTATTTCAGGTTTGCTATTTTGATTGTTGAGTAGAAAGAATAAACCTTCCCGAAACAAATCGTGATCGTCAACCAGTGCCAATTTTAAAGATTCATTCATGATATTGGTATTTCAACTTTAAGGTAAAAGCCTTCATTTTTGCGGGTGTTTATTTCAATGCTTCCGTCCAAAGATTTTACCCGTGTGTGGATGTTCGACAAGCCCATTCCTTTTACCGATTTCATGTTTGGTGAAAAGCCGATTCCATTATCACTATACATCAATTCTAATTTGTGATGATAGGTAAGGAGTGAAAGGTCGATTTTAGAGGCTGAAGCATGTTTTAGCGTGTTGTTGAATAATTCTCCGATGATCCGATATAGAATCAACTCTAGATTGTAGTCGAAACGTTTTTCGGACAATTGAATATTCAATTGAATCTGGTATTGATTTGTTAGCTGAATTCCCCCGATAAATGTTTTAATGGCTTTTTCTAAACCGTATCGCTCCAAAATATGCGGACTTAATTGGTTGGATATCTCCTTAAGGGTGATGATGGCTTCGTTAATGGCCTGATCTGTTTTTTGAATGATTTGCAGGTTATTCGCATTTTCAACAGACTTATTTAGAGCGGAGTTTGTCATTTTAATGGTAGAGAGGATAGGCCCCAATCCGTCGTGCAATTCCTTGGCAAAGCGATGGCGTTCCTGTTCTTCGGTCTTGATTACTGCACTCAGCACTTTGGCTTCATTTTCTTTTCTCTCTTTATCGACCTTATCCTGCAGCTGAAAAATACGGCGAATGTAAAAGGCACCAAAAAACATGAGCAATGAAATTACCACAGCCATCCAGCTGGTGATGACGGTTTCCGCTTTGCTTTGGTCTGCATTAAATACGCTAAAAAGTTCGGTAAATCGGCGCAAAGCCATTAGTAAGAAACCGATGGAAACCATGATCCATGAGCTGTTGAAGCGTGTTTTTGGAATCAGGCTAATGGTAATAAAAAAAGCTCCGAATTGTAATAAAACGGATACTATTAGTGCAATTTGTAAAAGCATGAAACAAGAGTAAGAATTCTATCTTTTAAAAAGCTACGTTTAAAGCCGTATTTTTTGAAACCTCACACTATAAGCCAGTATCAGTTCAAGCTATAATGTGAAGTTCTTTATTCTGGGAAGGTAATGGAGGCAACTATTTTTCCTGGATATTGTCTTTTTTAATAATTCGTTTGTATCCGGAGTATGGGTTGAGTTGCAT
Organism: Labilibaculum antarcticum; assembly: GCF_002356295.1. Taxonomy (NCBI): domain Bacteria; kingdom Pseudomonadati; phylum Bacteroidota; class Bacteroidia; order Marinilabiliales; family Marinifilaceae; genus Labilibaculum; species Labilibaculum antarcticum. The sequence goes on from NZ_AP018042.1 coordinate 4,325,544, forward strand.
GATCTTAAATTTGATCAGTTTTGCTTTTACCAAAGGGAGTTCATCTAAAATCTCTTTGGCATGTTCCAAACTCTTGCATTCCATTATTAGTACAGCATTGTTGTCTTCAGTAAAATAAATTTCACGTAAGTATTCTGATATGTATAATCCGTGAACATGGCGAGCTTCTTGCTCTAAAATGTCACTTTTGTTACTCCAGTCGACATCTTTAAATTCCTTTTCGATTGCTATTATTTTCATAACTACAGTTTTAGGTGATTGTTTTGAGCCTAAGATCTATTAATATAACTGCTATTCTTTGTATTATTTAATCATTAATATAAAAGGTAAACTGATACACTAATGTATTAAAATATATTTCAATGCAAATAAAAATTTGCGCCTTTTCATTTGATTTTAAAACAACTCATTCAATTCATCATAGAAGTATTCTTTTGTGACCTCGGGACGGTTACCAAGGGCCAGTTTTCCCCGTAAAGGACGAACGGTGTAAGCAATTAATTCTTCGCTTGATGCTTGAACCAAGCTCTGTATTTGTTCCTGATCACTTTTATTTCTGATGGGCTGCAACCATTCATCCGCATTGTTATCGGTAAGAAGTAGGGGCATTCTGGCTTCGGCAAGTTGTGGATTGTTATGAATCCCGGTAAGTAGAGGATTTGCCTTGCAGGTAACAATGCTAAAAGTGCGTTCCCATACACCGGTTTCCCTGTCAAGCCATTCAGCCCAAAGCCCGGCCATTGTCATGGCATCGCCATTTTGTTTGCGGATAAAATAAGGAAATGTTTTTTTCCCTCGGTGTTGATGTTCAAAGAAACCATCCACTGTAATCAAACAACGCCTGTGTTTTGCAGAATCCCGGAAGGATGGTTTTTCAAAAATGCTTTCGCCACGGGCATTGATTGTATTCAGGCGTAATTGATTGGCTTGTTGCCGATCTTTTGTCCATTAGGGAATTAATCCCCAGGAAGCGGGAGAGGGCAAAGCAGGCGTTTCGTTGGTGTAAATGAGTATGCTTGGGTGTGCAAAACCCGAAACATGATGCCATTGCGTGATGTATGGTTTCAAGTTGGATTCCAATTCACGAATCACGTCTTTTTGATTCAGTCGGCGTGCGCGTTTTAGCTGAGCTTCCAGTTTTGCCTGTATGTCGTAACACATGTGAAAATGATGCATTTGTTTGCAAATAAAGATAGGGAAAATGAATGTGTAGAATCGTGTAAACACACATTCTTGTTTAAAAAAACTATCTTGGGTTTCGGTACTAAAAAACAAAAAAGCAATTGGAAAAGATAGAGAAATACCACCTGCACAAGAATGACTATTCAAAGTTGCATTTTGAGATAAACGATGCAGGAAGTTATTTTGAGCGGAACCACGAAAGAGCTTCACATCCGCACAGGCATAGCTTTTATCAGTTAATTTGGTTTAAAGAAGAAGGTCGTCATTATGTGGATTATGAAGTGATTCATCATTCGGCAAACTCTCTTTTCTTCATCAATAAAAATCAAATTCATTATTTTTGCCCCGGTTCGGCAAATGAAGGCTACCTGTTTCATTTCAACGACTTTTTTATTGATCGTTATAACCCCGCTTTGTTGGATCGTTTTCACATTTCCATTTTTAATGAAATTGGTGATGCTTACGTGCAATTTGGCCATAGCGAAGTGGAAAAGCTAAAAGCGATAACTTCCTTTATTGAAGAGGAAATGAAAACTCAGGATTATTTTTACAAAGAACAGATTTTCACTCTTTTTCAAAGCATTCTTTTTGATGTAGAGCGAGCAAGAAAAAAGCAAGGAGTACAAAGCTTTGATACCGACAAGGCTTATACTTTGGCCGTGCGCTTTAGTAATATGGTGGGTGCGAAAATTAAAGAGTTTTGGAGCATTGAGCGTTATGCCGAAGTTTTATTGACTACGCCTAAAAAACTAAGTGCATCCTGCAAAAAATACCTAATGGATACTCCTGCGGGCATTATCAGACAAAAGAAAATATTGGAAGCGAAAAGAATGCTTGCCAATCAGAAAGTGGCCATTAAGGAAATTGCCTATTTTCTGGGCTTCGAGGATCCTACTTATTTCACCAAATATTTTAAGAAGGCAACAGGTTTAACTCCAAAAGATTTTCAGCACACCATTGTGCTTTAATTTGCCACTACTTGTCCTTTAATTACCATTTTAAACGTTTGTTTGTAACGACATTTGTTTTAGAACGAATTAAAAATGATACAAATGAAAAATCAAGCACTAATAGTTGGAGGAACAACAGGAATAGGAAAAGCCACTGCCGAATTGTTATTAAAAGAGGGAGTTGAAGTGATAATTATTGGGCGACCCAATAAGAATTTGAAGAAAAGTGAGAGCGAATTGGCCAAAATGGGAAGCGTGAAAACAATAGCTTTGGATTTATCCGACCTGGCATCGGTACATGAATTTGCAAAAGGAATGGCTCAACAAATGCCTAATTTGAAATATTTGGTGAATGCGGCTGGATATTTTAGTCCGAAAGCATTTTTGGAACACAGCGAAGCAGATTACGACAAGTACCACGATTTTAACAAGGCATTCTTTTTTATTACTCAGGCAGCAGCCAAAATTTTAAAAGATAACCAAGGGGGTTCTATTGTTAATATCGGTTCGATGTGGGGCAAGCAGGCCATTAAGGCAACTCCATCATCGGCCTATTCGATGGCTAAAGCAGGTTTGCATGCTTTCACACAGCATTTGGCTATGGAGCTGGCCGATTACAACATTCGGGTGAATGCAGTTGCTCCGGCAGTGGTGGTTACGCCAATTTATGCTGCTTTTATAGAGGAAGATAAAATTGAAGAAACGCTGCAGGGTTTTAACGCATTTCATCCAATAGGAAGAGTAGGGCGACCCGCAGATATTGCCAATACGATTCATTTCTTGCTCACCGATAAAAGCGCATGGGTTACAGGTGCCATTTGGGATATTGATGGCGGTGTTATGGCCGGTCGAAATTAAGAGTTTTCCCTGTTGGGAGATAAAAAAATACAATGAGGAATCCGTTTTTTGGATTCCTCATTTTTAATTGGCCAATTTTATTTCTATCAATGTCTTGATATCAGAAAGACTTTCTTTTGTTGCCAGAATGTGAATTCCTCGTCCTTCGGCATATTTTTTAGCAGCAGCCAAATCCTCTTTTATTGCAGAATTAATATCGCTGGCCATAATCTGATCGCTAGCCTTTTGTCCAAATACAAAGCCCACTTTAAAATACCCTTGTCGGGGGAGCAGGTAAATGATCGCCCGTTTTTTATCCTTCAAACGAAAACTCCATCCATACTTTTTGCCGGGATAGTTCCACTCTTCTTTTGGGTTTGGATATTGTTCTTTCACAATTTTGACAATCTGTTGCCACAGATCAAAAGTCGAATCTAAATTGTTTTTTAAGTCATCGAGATTTGGCTCTACTGCCTTGTCGGTAAAAATGCTGATGTCCATTCTGTTTGTGCGTTAGGGTGGTTTGTATTCCTGACTGTTAGTTGATCAACTAAAGTTAAATAAGATTTGGAAGCCGTGCAAAAAAACAAATGATGAGGGGGGGAATGGTGAAAAATGACATCCAATGTGCCGGGAATAGTTCACAAATCGCTAAAAAGCACCTGTTTACAAACCCAAACGGCATAGTTATGAAAAGTGTGTAGTTTGGGTTTGTTTTGATCAGTGTAATTGTTGTAAATTACATAAGCAAAAACATATAAAATGTATTAGTTTAATAGTAAAATCAAAGAACAAATGGAAAACAATCTCAAATTTAGCCTGACTAAAGAAGAATCGGATCAGGTTGACCAAGCAGTAAACACATTGAAAACAATATTGGAACCGAAACTAATTAGTTTGGCGGCAAGCGATAAAAGGGATATGCCTAAAATGGGGGATAAAACCTTGGCTTTTGTCGAGAAATCAGTTGGGTATGGAGGAATGTATCCCGATTTTATGCCAAAGTTTATTGATGTTGATGAGGCCAAGACCGACTTGCGATCGGTGAAAGGCTTGAAACAATTACTAACACCTTTGTTGCGAATTACCAACGAATTAGACGATACCATGACAATGGCAGGGAGCGAAGCCTACAGTTCGGCACTTTCCATTTATAAGGTGTTGAAGAATGCCGCCAATATGGGACAAGCTGGTGCTCAGGAAGCCAGTGACGATTTAAAAAGCCGTTTCCCAGGTAAAAGGAAAAGTGCCGTAATTGCAGAATAATAATCATGATTACTTAGCCAATTAATTGTAGCTCAAACCAAAAGGTTTGGGCTTTTTTTATTTAACAGGTATTTTTCCTATCCCAATAGGGAAATTCCTATCCAGAGAGGGAATGTTCCTATCCCGAGAGAGAAACATGCTATCGGGAGAGGGAATGTTCCTGTTCTGAGAGGGAAGCTTGCTATTCGGAGAGGGAAGTTTCCTATCGCAAGAGGGATGATTGTCCAAAAAACAGGCAATTGTGTCCTGCAAAGAGGCATGAACCCCTATAAAACAGGCATGATTCCTGCTTTTTACTCCAATCGTGCTTCTTTTATAGGGAAGCTGGTACTACAAATAGGGAACGTTCCTGTTCCGAGAGGGAAGTTTGCCCTTACAGTAGGCAATTGCGACCTACAAAGAGACCTGAATCGCTTTGAAACAGGTGTACTTCCTGCTTTTTACTCCAATCGGGTCTCTTTTATAGGGAAGCTGGTAGCACAAATAGGGAATGTTCCTGTTCCGAGAGGGAAGTTTGCTCTTACCAATAGGCAATTGTGTCCTGCAAAGAGGCATGAATCTCTTTGAAACAGGTATACTTCCTGCTTTTTACTCCAATCTTGCTTCTTTTACAGGGAAGCTGGTAGCACAAATAGGGGATGTTCCTGTTCCGAGAGGGAAGTTTGCCCTTACAATAGGCAATTGTGCCATGTAAAGGGGAATGTTTCCTTCACGAACAGGTATCTTTAATAGCTTAAGTGGTTTCTAGTAATCTTGCGAATTTAGATCGTTAATTTTCCAATTGATTAACTATAAAATAGGTGCATGTTTACTTTGTTGCACTCATATTGTTTTGTAGATTTGAAACGGTAAATCCAAAAAGGTGCACAATACACACCATATGGGTATGTATTGTGCACCTTTTGGTTTTGAGATAGTAGAAATAAGTGCACCAGTGTACATATAAAGAAGTTAACGCCCAGTTAAGGTGCTGCACCTAAACAAGAGAAAAGACAAAATTGATTTATTAATCGCACTCAGAAATTGACAGAAAAATGAAAATAAAATTATTATTTCACTATCTAAGTTATTTACAATATCCTCTCATGATATTTGTGATTTTCTTTGCTTTAGAACCCTATTTGAATGGTTTTTTTGATAGTGAGGATAAAATGAATTTGGCTTTAGACAGCATAAATAATATGCTGATTTTCATGGGACTTGGAATCAGTTTTTCTTCACTTCAGGATACAACAAAAACGTCACTTAAGTTTGAAAAAAAGATTTGGGAAAATCCTAAAAAAGGTATTTGGATTATTGCTTTGATTATATTGCTATCGTTTTCAACATTAGCGTTCGGCGTGTTTGGATATTTTATTACCGAAAACGAACAAATTAAAGAAGTATCATTTGGTGCTATAGTATTAGGAGTTGGACTTATTGGTTTTTTAAAAACTGGAATTGAAGTATTTGATAATCACAGAAAAGATAAAAATGTGCCAACCAATATTTCATAACGTTCATGACTTCTCTGAGGATTTCAGATTAAAACTGACATCTTACAGAAAATAAAACGATAATTACGGTAATAAAAAGACTAAATATTCAAACTGTTTAAAGTAAAAAGACAAACAGATGAAGACAAATAATTAAAACCGGGCGTTAACAATGTATAAATTTCATTGCGGTTTTCGTTCGGACAACAAACTGTTTAGCTCGCAACAACAATACTGCGGCTCGACAGGAAATCACTCCGCAATCCGCAACGCAAACTTATACTAACGTTGGCAACAAGGCAGGACGTAATATATTAATCAGATAATTTTTAAAATATAAATATTACAAATAACACGAAGAATAATGAAAAAGACAATCAAACTTTTAACTCTTGTATTAACAATGTTTTTATCAACAGCAGTATTTGCTCAGGAATGTGAATATGAAATTAATGAGGTTGATAAGTTCACCAAAGAAAAGAAAGTCGTGACTAAACCTGTAATGGTAGCGAAAAGTCTTAAAATAGCTAAGATATTAAAAATAAAAACTGTTAAATGGAAAGTAAAGAACGAAAATAACAGGAAATATTTAATGACATCTTATAATTTGTCCAAAGGTAGTATTGTGATGGTAGGCTCTGAAAAATTGATTTTATTGTTACGTAATAATGAATCTATTAGTTTAAATATAAATTCCTTAATCCCGAATATGCAAGGCAAGTTTAATAGTTATGTCGCGGAATTTACATATAATTTAACTGATGAGGATTTAGCTAAATTAGTTAAATATGATGTTAAAGATATACGGGTAGAAGCAATGATCAATGGTTTTGATTATAATCTTATTGATGAAGTATCAACAAAATCTATCTTCAAATGCATTAATTAAGAGTGCTTTTTCGAATTACAATTGTAATAAATTGCCCAGTTGCCAACAAAAGCTAAATTTCATGGGCGTTGACGAGTCGTTTGAAAGCTTAGTGCAATAAATAAACACCAGCAAGCCAATCAAATTGGTTTGTTCAAAATATAAACAAATTTACTCGGCTTGCTTATTTGGCGTTTTGATAAGATTACTCTTTGAAATCGCCCACGAAACTTAGTGTGCCAAGAAGCAGTACATCGGCATAAAATAGTACTGCATGCTTTGTTTGAGATGGTGGATAGCAGTTGTAAGCTAGGCCCACCGGTGTCGTTTTACAGGAAAGGGCATCAAACCACCTAAAGGTGCTGTGGTAAAGAGCCATGGTGCTGAGCGTTTAGGAGAATCTATGCCAAGAGCATAGCAGGTATTAATAGAAGAGATGAACGAAAGTGAACCTCTGATGAGGTGTCGAGACGTGGATAAATTCTGTCAAAAATCGTAGAGTAAGTTATACGATGATGAGTGCAACGGAAACCTGTTTATTGGTTGCACGGCAGGCGGCGTTCAGGTGGCATGACTTCTATTTAGGCTCAGATAAGGAACTTGGGAACCTGTGTTGTAATGTAAAGTGAAAGGCGCAATAAGCACAACTTAGAGGCTGAATAGCAAAGTACAACAACAGAGACGGATCTATCCGTAGTAGCTTTGAAGTTCTTGTAATGGGAATGGAGCAAAGGGATAGAGTTGTATGGTTTTAGAACAGAAATCAACTCGTATGAGGATGAATCTATGGAATGAAACAAAATCGGTACCAATAAGTCGTACCATGATATGGAATGCTTACAAGCAAGTGAAATCCAATAAAGGAAGTGCCGGAGTTGATGAAATTGGATGGGACGAATTTGAATCCCAACGATCGGAACAACTCTACAAACTCTGGAATCGCATGGCATCGGGGAGTTATTTTCCACCAGCGGTAAAAGAGGTTGAGATTCCTAAAAAGGATGGTACAAAGCGTAAGCTAGGGATTCCTACCATTACCGATCGTATCGGTCAACAAGTAGTGAAATATTATTTAGAACCAAGGTTCGAATCTATTTTCAGTGATAGTAGTTATGGCTATCGACCAAATCGCAATGCACATCAAGCATTAGAGGAGGTTCAGCGTAACTGTTGGAAAAACGACTGGGTAATTGATTTAGACATCAAAGGGTTTTTCGATAATATTGATCATGCAAAACTGATGTTGGCAGTTCGAAAGCATGTACCCGAGAATTGGGCGTGTATGTACATCGAAAGATGGCTGCAGATGCCAATTCAAAGAATAGACGGAGAATTGATACAAAAACAGGGAAAAGGCACACCGCAAGGTGGCGTTATCAGTCCTTTATTGGCCAATCTGTTTCTACATTATGCTTTCGATAAATGGTTAGAGAATTTAAATTCCAATGTGAAATTTGTGCGTTATGCTGATGACGCCATTATTCACTGCAGAACCAAAAGACAAGCAGATTGGTTGTTGAACAAATTGCATGAAAGGATGGCAAACTGTCACCTTGAATTGCATCCAGAAAAGACCAAACTGGTTTATTGCAGAGATTACCGCAGGCAAGAAAAACATAAGCATGTCAAATTCGATTTTCTAGCTTATAGCTTTCAGCCACGCAGTAGTAGGTCACAGAAGACAGGAAATCTATTTCAGGGTTACGGTTGTGCAATTAGCATTTCTTCACGTAAGAAGATAGCTGAAAAGATAGCCATTACGTTGGAAGAATGTAAAACCTGTAGAAGTATTGTGGGAGTTGCTCAAAAGCTCAATCCTCAGATAAGAGGCTGGGTTAATTATTACGGTAAATTCCGCATGTGGGAAATGCATTCTATTTTCCGCTTACTGCACAGTCGCCTGGTTCGTTGGGCACGACAAAAGTACAAACGTTACAAGAATAGTATTTGTCGCGCTTATGCGTGGCTCAATAGAATAAAGAAACAGTTTCCATACTTGTTTTATCATTGGAAGTTGAATTTTTCTATTTAACTTGTAACTCGATTTATATACAACAAGAGCCGTATGATGGGAGACTATCACGTACGGTTCTGTGAGAGGCTTAGGGTGAGACTCCCTTTGCCTACTCGACACAAGACCGTTAGCAACAATAGAATGAACTATTTATCATTATACGAACATGAAGTTTCCAGTAGAATTATTTTTCACTTTATAACACTTGTAATATTTGTCTTGGTTGGGGTTGGAATAGTCTATTTTGTAAAAAAGCGATTCAAGACTTTTTCATTATTCAGACAATTCTTACTTTTCTTTGGTTATTCCGCTGGAGGATTTGCATTGCTCATGTTGATAGTTTTTATTATCAACATTCCTAAGCAGTACTCGAAAGTACAATCATTAAAAGAAATGATCGAAAATAAAAGTTACTCAATTGTTGAGGGAGTCACTGTAGATTTTTTACCTCCTGTTGAGGGTTTAAGGTATAATGAATCTTTTGCGGTAAACGGAATCAAATTTGAGTATTCAGACTATGGAATTATAGAGGGGTTTCATAAGACTTCAAAAAACAACGGGCCAATTCATCAAAATGGACAACAAGTGCGAATTGGATATACTACAATTGACAATGAGAATCTTATACTAAGGCTTGAAATTGCTAAGTAGATTAATGTATCTACAGTTGCTAACAAAAGCTAAATTGTCATGGGCGTTGATGAGCAGTTTGAAAGTTTAGTACAATTAATGAAAACCAGCAAGCCAATTAAACTTGTCTTGCTCAAAATATAAATAAGTAAATTTAATCGGCTTGCTTACTTGGCGGTTTGACAAGATTACTCTTTTAATCGCCCACGAAACTTAGCAAGACCGCTAGCGACAACTGTAGTAATATCACCAACATAAATAAAATGATTGAGGACATTTATTTTTTAGACGACGGACAAGTAAAAATAACTGCGGCATCAGTTGGTATAAGTAAATTACGTTGGACATCAGTAAAAGAATTAGAAATTTCAACAGAGAAACATATTGACATAATGTCAAATAACAGATTTGACCATTTGCCAATTGAATCTTTAAACGGGTCTATAACAGAATTTTTTAAAACTGAGGAACCAAATAATTACAAAAATATCATCAGGCATAAAATTAAATATAATGACCTCATTCCACTTGACACCAACATTAAAGACGTTATTGAAAAATTCGCGAATGACAACAGAACTTTCTACTTTTTATGTTATCATAAAAACATTTCAGGACTGATTACATTAGGTAATTTAAACTGCAAACAAGTTCAAGTCTACATTTTTAGTTTAATTTGCGAATTAGAAAGAGAATTAGGTGACTTTATAAATAGCTGTTTGTCAAATCAGGAAATTAATGATTGGCTCATAAGTAAAGTTGACAAAGATTATCCTGGAAGCAAATACGCCTTGATATTGAAAAATTTTAATGACTTGACCAAGCTAGACTTAGAAAATCAGTTAACAGAACATTTTTTTCTTGTTGACTTCTTTAAAATAATAAAGGACAAAGAACTTTATGAGAAACTTGCATTCTCAAAAAAAGAATGGCAGGATTTAAGCAGTATAAACGAGCTTAGAAAACGTATTGCCCATCCGACTAGAAGTCTTCTTGATAAGGACAATGACATTTTTAAATTACTGGAAAGACTGAATAAAATTGAAGATTTGACTTATAGAATAGTTACTGAAAGAAAGAACAGCAGCCGCTAGCAACTAAGCGTTCGTGTGGCAGGAACTGCCCAATAGGTACGGTGGGTTGATGGTTCCGGTCATTGAATTTCCAGTTTATGGGGAATGATCTAATTTGAGGGACTTTTAGTAAAGGGAATGCTAGGAAATGAAGTTCCTAAAATGGATTTGTTTTTAAAATATTGTAAAGCTGTGGAGTAATCTGCAGCTTTTTTTTTGTTTTTGTCTCACAAGATTTCACTAGTGAGCATAGCTATCGCAGTAGCCTTGAATTAATGGTGCCGTTCGAGTTAAAAGTGACCCAAATATGAACCTCAATTCTATTTCCAAATAAAAGCATTATCAATTTTTATGTATGCTTAAAACTGCTATATTTAAGACTTAATTGAGCAGTTTGATTAGTTTTTAGACAAACTGCCGTTAGCGGTAATTACCCGGGAAATAAATAAAAGAATTAAATAAATGTTGATATCTGACAGATATAATATGAAAAATATAACACCTAAATACATCACCGTATGTATCTGTTTATTTTTATTTGCTTGCAACAATCATGAAAATAAACTGCAGAAAGTTGTTACCTATCATGAAAACGGAAAGGTAAAATCTGAAAGTTTCAAATTAAATAATCAACGGCACGGTGAGTATAAAAGTTACTATACCAATGGTTGTCTAGAAGTCCGTGCTTATTTTAAAAAGGGAATACAAGATAGTATACAACAATATTATAATGAAGACGGAATAATAATGCAAACATCAAACTATAGAAACGGGATAGTTTGTGGGGAGTTATTGGTATACGAAATGGGCAAGTTATCCTGTAAACAGTCTTATATAATAAGAAATGATTCGTCCTATTTAAACCAAGTTATTGACTATACTGAAAATGGAAAAATAGATATTGAACGGAGCAATTACTTCTCTTTGCATTCAAAAAAAGACACAATTAAAATGGGTGAAGTATTTAGTTTAGATGTTAAACTAGAGGCATCATATTTTAATATGAATATGCTTGTGATTTTCGGTGATTTTGATACCAACTATAATAAATCCACATATACTGATACTTTATGGGATAGAATGGATGATCAAGTTGATTTTAAAGTGCATTATACTACAACTAAATATCACGAAGGGGAAAATGTATTGAAGGGTATCATACATGATTACATTAGCTATTATGAGGATGATTCAGAACAAGATATATTAGCTGATGTACGTCCATTGTTTTTTGAATATGTCTTTTATGTGAAGGCCAAGTAAATAAATAGGAAGTAACTACCGCTAACAAAAGCTAAATTGTCATGGGCGCTGATGAGCAGTTTGAAAGTTTAGTACAATTAATAAACACCAGCAAGCCTTGTAAATTTGGCTTGCTCAAAATATAAATAAGTAAATTTAATCGGCTTGCTTACTTGGCGTATTGATAAGATTGCTCTTAAAATCGCCCACGAAACTTAGCAAGACCGTTAGGTGTAAAGCTAAAACAGACAAGAAATGATGAAACTGACATTAATACTTTCAATTTTTATCTTTTTAACTTCTGCTGTTCACGGACAAATAAGAACCATAAAAGGTACTGTAATATGTGAATATTTAGAATTACTTCCTGGCGTTTCAATTTATAGTTTGGACACTGTCGAAATAGGTAGAACTAATTTAGATGGAGAATTTAATATCTCTATTCAAGAAGAAACTGATCAATTGATGTTTGGGTTTGTAGGTCTGGAACCAATGACTATAACATTTGCTGACAATTGTGAAAAGCTAGAAATAATAATGATGTATGGTGTGCATTATGATTTTATTTCACTCAGAAAGGCTGATAGACTCAGAAAGAAAAGATTCGATAAACTTCCAGAAGTTCGTAAAAAAGCATTTGAGCAAGGAATATTTAAATCTGACTCCCTAAACTATAGTCAGGAATTTGATTCCTATAGAGATGATTAGATCAGAAACTTAGATCGCTCAACACCTAACAAAAGTAACCGTTGCACAAGCAAATAATATTTCTAAAAATAAGATGAGAGCTTTAAAAGTTTGCTGATTAGCGAGCTTTTAAAGCTTCTTTTTTTTAGCTTAAAAATCTCGAAGCTTTATATTAATAAAGGAGAAGAATGATGCTAAAGCAAAACACTGGAGACTTTTTAATTTAGTTGGCTAAAGCCAAACTGCAATAGATAAAAAACACAAAGCATTTGCTGTTGTAAGTAGCAAATTTGAGTGTTTATTGCTCCTGTTTTCAGGTAACAGAAAATAGTAATGTAAATGATTGAAATGAAACGAATGCAAAACATCTATTGCAGTTTGGCTTTAGCCAACTGGTGTTGTATAATTAATAGGCTTTAGCCACATATAATAATTTGCATCTCAAATTTTAAAGGTATTTTCAATCTTTATGTATGCTTAAAACCGCTATATTTAAGACTTAATTGAGCAGTTTTATAAGTTTTTAGACAAACTGCCGTTAGCGCTTATTGCACAAAAACATAGTAGTTGGGATTTTTACAATCAACTGAATAATAATGCATTTATCTAGATTAATACTAAACAATATTGAAATGAAAAGAATAATCTACTTGTTACTTATTTCTTTGTACTGTCTGTCATCATGTCAAAAGACAGAATACCAGGACGTATCCCCAAAACTAGAAATTACTGTTAATGATAATGATGGTAATTTTATTTCTAACGTTACTGTTACCTTATACACAAACGAGAGTGGCTGGAAGAATAAAACAAATGATATATTAGAAGCAGAAACTAATTCTTCAGGCATTGTTCTTTTTGAGGAATTAGAGGAGCAAATTTATTATTTCTCTGCAGTTAAAGGAGACCTTACTAACGATGAATCTTCGGTAGCGACTTTAAAGCCTCTAGCAATAAATACCAAGGCTCAAATTACATTAATTATTAAATAGCTATGAAAATGAAATTTCCAAAAAATAAATATATCATACTAACAATAGGACTTTTGCTTACAATTATTTCCTGCACAAAAACAGCAGATAAAGATATAATGAATGAGTTGTACCAAGGAATATCAGTAGCTACTTTAGAAACAATTAATCCAACCGATATTGAATTCACAACTGCAGTTTGTGGCGGCAATATTATTAATGATGGATATACGGAAATTACAATGTTTGGAGTTGTATGGAGTACAGATGCAAACCCAACAATTGAAGAAAATGATGGTACAATCAAAAAAGAAGAAGTAATACAAAATTTTACAGCTGAATTGACTGATTTAAGCCCCAATACGAATTACTATGTAAGGGCTTTTGCTTCTAATTCAATTGGCACTGCTTATGGTGAAGAAAAAATCTTTACAACTCGATCATATGACATAGAAATGATTATAGTTGAAGGTGGTATTTTCCAAATGGGTAGTAATGACGAAACTAACAGGGAGCAGCCAGTTCACCCAGTTACAGTTAGCAGCTTCGAAATAGGAAAATATGAGATAACTCAAGCACAATGGGAGGTGATAATGGGTAGTAATCCATCATATTTTAAAGGAGATAATTTACCCGTTGAACGAGTAAATTGGGGCATGGCTCAAGAATTCATTACCAAACTGAACCAAAAAACAGGTAAAAATTACCGTTTACCAACAGAAGAAGAATGGGAATTTGCTGCACTTGGTGGAAATTCTTCAAATGGCTTTACTTATTCTGGTAGTAACTCAATTGAAGATGTGGCTTGGTATGCATTTAACGCTGCTTACAAATCTCATGATGTAGCATCAAAAAAGGCTAACGAACTAGGCATCTATGATATGACTGGAAATGTTTGGGAGTGGCTTGATGGCTGGTACGATAATTATGATAGTGATGCTGTTACAGATCCTGATGGTATTCCTAATGGAACTTATCGCTGTCTTCGAGGTGGATGTTGGGACTATGGTCCTGACGACTGTCGTGTCAAACGTCGTCGTTACGACATCTCAGGTATTATAGAAAAAAATGTAGGCTTACGCGTTGCTCGCAGTTTATAAATACAATAAATATGAATGATGAACAGATTGTTTTTGTTTTAGGAACTGCTAAGTAAAAGTAATTGATCTAATAAAATTTATGGCAGGAGAGGTCAGACAACTACTAAAAGCAACAAAGCGCTAACAAAAGCTAAATTTCATGGGCGTGGCGAGTTACTTGAGAGTTAGTTCAATTAATAAACACCAGCAAGCCAATTAAACTTGTCTTGCTCAAAATATAAATAAGTAAATTTAATCGGCTTGCTTACTTGGCGCATTGATAAGGAAACTCATTAAATCGCCCACGAAACTTAGTGTGCCAAGAAGCAGTACATCGGCATAAAATAGTACTGCATGCTTTGTTTGAGATGGTGGATAGCAGTTGTAAGCTAGGCCCACCGGTGTCGTTTTACAGGAAAGGGCATCAAACCACCTAAAGGTGCTGTGGTAAAGAGCCATGGTGCTGAGCGTTTAGGAGAATCTATGCCAAGAGCATAGCAGGTATTAATAGAAGAGATGAACGAAAGTGAACCTCTGATGAGGTGTCGAGACGTGGATAAATTCTGTCAAAAATCGTAGAGTAAGTTATACGATGATGAGTGCAACGGAAACCTGTTTATTGGTTGCACGGCAGGCGGCGTTCAGGTGGCATGACTTCTATTTAGGCTCAGATAAGGAACTTGGGAACCTGTGTTGTAATGTAAAGTGAAAGGCGCAATAAGCACAACTTAGAGGCTGAATAGCAAAGTACAACAACAGAGACGGATCTATCCGTAGTAGCTTTGAAGTTCTTGTAATGGGAATGGAGCAAAGGGATAGAGTTGTATGGTTTTAGAACAGAAATCAACTCGTATGAGGATGAATCTATGGAATGAAACAAAATCGGTACCAATAAGTCGTACCATGATATGGAATGCTTACAAGCAAGTGAAATCCAATAAAGGAAGTGCCGGAGTTGATGAAATTGGATGGGACGAATTTGAATCCCAACGATCGGAACAACTCTACAAACTCTGGAATCGCATGGCATCGGGGAGTTATTTTCCACCAGCGGTAAAAGAGGTTGAGATTCCTAAAAAGGATGGTACAAAGCGTAAGCTAGGGATTCCTACCATTACCGATCGTATCGGTCAACAAGTAGTGAAATATTATTTAGAACCAAGGTTCGAATCTATTTTCAGTGATAGTAGTTATGGCTATCGACCAAATCGCAATGCACATCAAGCATTAGAGGAGGTTCAGCGTAACTGTTGGAAAAACGACTGGGTAATTGATTTAGACATCAAAGGGTTTTTCGATAATATTGATCATGCAAAACTGATGTTGGCAGTTCGAAAGCATGTACCCGAGAATTGGGCGTGTATGTACATCGAAAGATGGCTGCAGATGCCAATTCAAAGAATAGACGGAGAATTGATACAAAAACAGGGAAAAGGCACACCGCAAGGTGGCGTTATCAGTCCTTTATTGGCCAATCTGTTTCTACATTATGCTTTCGATAAATGGTTAGAGAATTTAAATTCCAATGTGAAATTTGTGCGTTATGCTGATGACGCCATTATTCACTGCAGAACCAAAAGACAAGCAGATTGGTTGTTGAACAAATTGCATGAAAGGATGGCAAACTGTCACCTTGAATTGCATCCAGAAAAGACCAAACTGGTTTATTGCAGAGATTACCGCAGGCAAGAAAAACATAAGCATGTCAAATTCGATTTTCTAGCTTATAGCTTTCAGCCACGCAGTAGTAGGTCACAGAAGACAGGAAATCTATTTCAGGGTTACGGTTGTGCAATTAGCATTTCTTCACGTAAGAAGATAGCTGAAAAGATAGCCATTACGTTGGAAGAATGTAAAACCTGTAGAAGTATTGTGGGAGTTGCTCAAAAGCTCAATCCTCAGATAAGAGGCTGGGTTAATTATTACGGTAAATTCCGCATGTGGGAAATGCATTCTATTTTCCGCTTACTGCACAGTCGCCTGGTTCGTTGGGCACGACAAAAGTACAAACGTTACAAGAATAGTATTTGTCGCGCTTATGCGTGGCTCAATAGAATAAAGAAACAGTTTCCATACTTGTTTTATCATTGGAAGTTGAATTTTTCTATTTAACTTGTAACTCGATTTATATACAACAAGAGCCGTATGATGGGAGACTATCACGTACGGTTCTGTGAGAGGCTTAGGGTGAGACTCCCTTTGCCTACTCGACGCAAGACCGTTAGGTGTAAAGCTAAAACAGACAAGAAATGATGAAACTGACATTAATACTTTCAATTTTTATCTTTTTAACTTCTGCTGTTCACGGACAAATAAGAACCATAAAAGGTACTGTAATATGTGAATATTTAGAATTACTTCCTGGCGTTTCAATTTATAGTTTGGACACTGTCGAAATAGGTAGAACTAATTTAGATGGAGAATTTAATATCTCTATTCAAGAAGAAACTGATCAATTGATGTTTGGGTTTGTAGGTCTGGAACCAATGACTATAACATTTGCTGACAATTGTGAAAAGCTAGAAATAATAATGATGTATGGTGTGCATTATGATTTTATTTCACTCAGAAAGGCTGATAGACTCAGAAAGAAAAGATTCGATAAACTTCCAGAAGTTCGTAAAAAAGCATTTGAGCAAGGAATATTTAAATCTGACTCCCTAAACTATAGTCAGGAATTTGATTCCTATAGAGATGATTAGATCAGAAACTTAGATCGCTCAACACCTAACAAAAGTAACCGTTGCACAAGCAAATAATATTTCTAAAAAATAAGATGAGAGCTTTAAAAGTTTGCTGATTAGCGAGCTTTTAAGGCTTCCTTTTTTAGCTTAAAAATCTCGAAGCTTTATATTAATGGCGGAGAAGAATGATGCTAAAGCAAAACACTGGAGACATTTTAATTTCAGTTGGCTAAAGCCAAACTGCAATAGATAAAAAACACAAAGCATTTGCTGTTGTAAGTAGAAAATTAGACTGTTTATTGCTCCTGTTTTCAGGCATCTTTAATAGCTTAAGTGGTTTGTAGTAATCTTGCGAATTTAGATCGTTAATTTTCCAATTTGTTAACTATAAAATAGGTGCATGTTTACTTTGTTGCACTCATATTGTTTTGTAGATTTGAAAGGGTAAATCCAAAAAGGTGCACCAGTACGCATATAAATAAGTTAGGGCAAGTGACTGAAATACAATAGCATTAGATAGACTAACTTTCAGCAATTTGATTTATCGAGTTTACTTAAACTAATTATTACTTTTCGCTAATAGATCGATAGTAAATTTTAAGCTAATTTTAAGTTTTGCTTAAGCTAATTTAAAAATGAATAGTACAATATTTGTATAAACTTTAAAACAAAAAAACTATGTTTACAGCAACACACCTACATGCAATGATTGTCCATTTTCCGGTTGCTTTGGTATTGGTGGCATTTTTTACGGAAGTCCTCGGCTTAATACTTAAGAAAAAGTTTTATCAGCAAGCTACGTTTTATATTTTATTTCTGGCTGCTCTTGGTGCTATTGTTGCATATTTAACTGGCGATGCTGCAGGTGATGGAATGGATGGAGGTTCTTTAGGCCTGGCCATGGAAGCACACGCAGAAGCAGCTTCTTTTACCCTATGGTTTACCATAGCTGCCGCAGGGGCTAAAAGTGCCCTGT
Organism: Labilibaculum antarcticum; assembly: GCF_002356295.1. Lineage (NCBI taxonomy): Bacteria > Pseudomonadati > Bacteroidota > Bacteroidia > Marinilabiliales > Marinifilaceae > Labilibaculum > Labilibaculum antarcticum. Next base: position 4,343,478 of record NZ_AP018042.1, read on the forward strand.
ATATATTAAAAAAAGAAATTCTCTGGCTAAAAATATTGGCTTTTGTTTTGTTGCTGGCTGCTGCCGGAGGTGTGGTACGTACTGGTTATTTGGGTGGTCAGTTGGTATTTAAACACGCTGCTGGTGTTGAACTAGGCTTTAGTAATTTTGGAACTTTGCAAAACAATGATTAAGCTATGGCTGTTCATCATGATAACGAAAAAAATAAGCTTTGGGAAAAGCACTTAGATATAACTTATGCGAATTTTAATTGTTGAAGACGAGCCCTCCATTTCCAATTTCCTTAAAGAGGGTTTGGAAGAGGAGGGTTTTGCTGTTGATACAGCCGATAACGGAAAACAGGGTTTACAATTGGCCCTTGATTATTTGGAAGAATACGATATTATTCTGCTCGACTGGATGTTGCCCGGAATGAGCGGTATTGAAATACTCCGTAATATCCGAAAAGAAGACCCGGCAGTACCGATAATTTTCCTTACCGCTCGAGATACCACCGACGATGCCGTTTTTGGACTTGAAACAGGAGCTAACGACTATATTCGCAAACCCTTTGCTTTTGAAGAATTGCTGGCCCGCATTCGTGTGCTGATGCGCACAAAAAGTGGTGAGAACTCGGTATTTCACTATGGAAATATTTCGCTGGATGTAGCTTCGCACCGGGTAAGCAAAGCCGGGAAGAATGTTGAACTTACCCAAAAAGAATTTGCCTTGCTTGAGTTTTTATTGCGCAACAAGGGAAAAGTAAGTCGGCGCACCCGCATTATTGAAAAAGTGTGGGATATCCATTTCGATTACGATACCTCGGTAATTGATGTGTACATTAATGCACTCCGCAAAAAATTGAATGATAAAAATAACGAATCATTCATTGAAACCATTCGAGGAGTAGGTTACCGAATAAACGATGAAGCATGAAGCTACATTTTAAAACCCGTATAGCACTTTTTAATACTATTGCAGCTGCCATTACCATGTTTGTGGTGTTTGCTGCAGTGTATTCTGTAATTTATACTACTACGTTTCGTCATCTTGACCGCAGTATTCTAGGAGAAAAGGAAGAATTGTTTTCCCAGATATCCACCGAAGGCGATTCTCTGGTATTTAGTTTGAATGCTGAGTGGGAAGAATTGGAGCACAATAATGCAGAGGTAGATCCTATCTTTTTACAAATAGTAGATGAGCAGGGAACTGTTATTTTTCATTCGCGCAATTTACAAAACGACCAGCTACTGTTTGCCGATTCCCTGAACTCCAATACTTTTTTTAATGTGGAGTTCAACAAAAAAAAATTACGACAAGGACAATTTCCCATCAAAACCGAAACGGGTAAAATTATCGGACAGCTTGATATTGGTATATCTCAGGTCGATTCCATTTTAATTCTCAGCAACCTACGCAATACTTTTTTTGCCGCGTTTCCGCTGATGCTCTTATTCTTTTATTTGGTTACTTCTTTGGTGGCATCGCGCAGTATAGCTCCTGTAAAGCAATTGATTGGTTATGCAGAAAAGATGAATTACAACAATATCAATCCAAGCCTGCCATTACCGGAACATCATGATGAGATTTACCAGCTTACCGCTACCATCAATGCCTTGCTTGAAAGAATAGAAACAGGCCGCAACCGCGAGAAACAGATTACTGCCGATATATCGCATGAATTGCGGACCCCCCTTACTGGCATTAGAGGAACCCTGGAAGTTCTCATTCGAAAACCTCGCGAGCCGCATCATTACGAAGAAAAGGCAAAGCAAGTGATACAGGAAGTAGATTCGATAAACCATATTATTAGTGAGTTGCTGTATCTGGCACGTTTAGATTCAGGAAACTTGTCGATTGTAAATAAGCCAGTTCTTTTACACGATATGTTGCAATCAATCCGGAACAAATGGCAAAGCAGGTTTTTAGAGAAAAACATGAGCATGCAAGTAGACGTACCTGAAAATACCATGGTTCAGGTTGATTTTGGTTTGCTTGAAATGATATTGGAGAACTTGGTTAGCAATGCGGTAAAATACGGAAATGTACACGGAGAATTACGTTGCCGATGGCAAAACGACACCAACATATTAACGCTAAGTGATAATGGTCCCGGTATTCCACAGGAACATCTACCACATATTTTCGAGCGTTTTTACCGGGCTGATGTTCCTGGAAGTTCTTCGGTACAGAGTACCGGATTGGGACTTTATATTGTTAAGATGCTAACCGATATTCAGGGAATACAAATAGAGGTCAATAATCGGGCTAATCGGGGAACTCAATTTTTTCTTCATTTTAAAGCCTAAAAATCTTAAGCAGATTTTAAGAAAGGCTAAAGGAAGTTTTAATGGCCCCTGTGTCATCTTTGTAGTGTAATTATTTATTAAATTTAAAAGACAATGAAAAATTTATTATCCTTATCAGTACTAGCCATGTTTATTGGCATTCTAAGTTCATGTAACATGGGAAATAGCAAGGACACCAAACTACAAAACCCGACAGCCAAAGTAAGTAATGAAAAACAAATGACACCCGACGAAGCCAAGGCAAAAACTATGGCCGACCTGCAGGAAGCATTTAAAGGTGAAACCACTGCATCAGCCAAATATGCAGCTTATTCTCAAAAAGCAGAGCAAGATGGATTTCACAACATCGCATTGCTGTTCAAAGCTGCATCGACTGCTGAAAAGGTGCATGCTAATAATCACAAATCGGTTATGGTGGAATACGGCGTAGCCATTCCGGAATTCGCGCCTGAATTTACCGTTAAATCAACTGCCGCTAATTTGCAGGATGCCATTGACGGGGAATCGTATGAGATAGCTACTATGTATCCTGATTTTTTGAAAGATGCTGGTAACTCTAAAAGTCAATTGGCTCAAATAACTTTTAATTATGCTCTTGAAGTGGAGAAAAAACATCAGATAATGTACAAAAATGCACTGGCAGCACTTGACAATAACTCGGTAAACGAGCTACCTCAAGTATATTATATATGTCCTACTTGCGGAAACACCTACGATCAAACACCACCTGAACGTTGTGGTATTTCAATGACCAGTTCTGAAAAATTCTTGAAAATAAATAGTTTATAATATAAACTCCAGAACAAGATTTAAAGTCCGGTATTTCGCATTTGTGCGGAATACCGGACTCTATCATTTAATCATACTTTAAATTCAGATACATCGAAGGAATAGTACCACAATATTCTTTTAATCATGGCATATAGGAATAGTTTTATTACTATAACTTTTAATTTTGAAAAGGATGACAAAAATCCCGAAGCTTAAAATTATTGAAGGCTTAAAAAGGAGTTAAATGCGCCAAATTGGTTCATTACAATAGAAAAACAGCTAATGGCCTGATTAAGCATTATCTCAGTCTTTTTACTAGCAAATTACAGGAGTTTTTTAAGATTATAGGCACAGGCAGACATGTGCATTACTTTGTTGGACTGAAAACCTTTATGAAATAAATAATACAGCAATTATCTTATTTTCTTGAATTAATGGTACTGTTCGAGTTAAAAGTGACCCAAATAAGAACCTCAATTCTATTTCCAAATAAAAGGATTTTCAATTTTTAGGTATGCTTAAAACCGCTATATTTATGACTTAATTGAGCAGTTTGATTAGTTTTTAGACAAACTGCCGTTAGCACTAATTATAGAAAACTATGCTCAAATACTTAATCAATTTTACAGTTTTGCTAATAGGGATTGTAATTGGGATAAACATTACAAAGCACATTTGGGGAGTCAGTAAGCTTAATAGTGAAAAGGAGTTTTTAGAAAAAAAGAATTCAGAATTAGTTGAAATAATCACTGATAATTCCAAGATGTTATATCTATTAAATAGCTATAATTCAAGTGTAATTGGAAAAAAGGAAGTATTGGAGAATATAGGTAATCTAATCTTAGATATTAATCAAAAACAGGACTCTGGTTACTTTTGTGGATATAGAGTTCAGAATATTGATTTTGGTTCAATAGATAATTCACAGAAAACAGATTTTTTGAGATATACTACCATGATTCAAGAATATGGAATTGCATGGGACTATCTTTTACCAAAGGAACTAACTTCAGTTATTATTGAGCCCAAAGCAAAAAGAATTAGCAAATAACTAGCCCTAACAAAAGCTAAATTATCATGGACGCTGATGAGCAGTTTGAAAGCTTAGTTCAATCTAATGAAAAAATGCATTAGCAATGGTGTTATGTAATTAGTTAAAATGAATTCTTATTTTTGAACATTAATAAATTTAGTTATGAAAACGACTATTAAGATTATAATAGTGTTGCCTTGCATTCTGTTATTCTCATTTTCAAAATCAAATAACCAAGACAATATAATCGTCAAAAATGAAAAAGTCGAATTGGCTGGCACTGGTTTTAAATTTACCGAAGGTCCAGCTGTAAATTCAAAAGGACAGGTTTATTTTACAGATCAGCCCAACGACAGAATTCATATTTGGGATCAGAAAAAAGGCATTTCACTTTATTTAGAAGGCACTAAAAGGTCAAACGGAATGTACTTTAATGCAAAAAAACAATTGGTTGCATGTGCCGATGAGAACAATCAACTTGTCTATTTCGACGAAGACAAAAAACCTCATGTAATTATTGAAAATTTTGAAGGCAAACATCTAAACGCCCCAAACGATTTATGGATTGAGCCAAGTGGAGGTATCTATTTTACAGATCCGTATTATCACAGAAAATGGTGGGATAAAAATCACAAGGAGATTCAAGATACGCCTGGAGTCTATTATTTGAATTCAAATGAAAAATTAACTAGAGTTATTAATGACTTTAAAAAGCCCAACGGAATTATTGGAACTCCCGACGGAAAAGTACTTTACGTTGCCGATATTAAAGACAAAAAAATATGGAGATTTAAGATTGAATCAGGTGGTAATTTAAGTGATAAAACTTTTTTTGCTCCTCATGGTAGCGATGGAATGACAATTGATAGTAGAGGAAATGTGTATTTAACTTCTGGCAAGATTTGGGTATACAATCCTGAGGGGAAGCTTATAAAAGAAATTGAAACTCCTGAAAACCCAAGTAATGTGTGCTTCGGAGGAAAGAAAAGAAACATTCTATTTATTACAGCACGTACTTCTGTATATACTTTAAAAATGAAGGTGAAAGGTGTTGATTAGCTTAATTGATAAACAAGTTGAAATGGAGAATGTAAAAATTGTTATTTGGCGGATTTCTCAAATTTCATAAGTAAAAAAAGATATACTTTGTTGTTGATGATGCAATGAGGACCGATTTAATTCAAAGTTTAAAGGATTAGATAAAAATATAAAATTGGACTTAAGTAATACCGGGAAATATAAAGAATGGGTTAAAAAAGGTTTTCCAATTCTTACAAATAAACCTGTTGAAATATATAATATTGTTGATTAAGTAAAAAATACTTTCCCCAACAACTAAGCGTTCGTGTGGCAGGAACTGCCCAATAGGTACGGTGGGTTGATGGTTCCGGTCATTGAATTTCCAGTTCATGGGAAATGATCTATTTTGAGGGACTTTTAGCAAAGGGAATGCCAGGAAATGAAGTTTCTAAAAATGGATTGATTTTGAAAATATTGTAAAGCTGTGGAGTAATCTGCAGCTTTTTTTTGTTTTCGTCTCACAAGATTTCACTAGTGAGTAGAACTAGTGGAGTAGCCTTGAATTAATGGTGCCGTTCGAGTTAAAAGTGACCCAAATAAGAACCTCAATTCTATTTCCAAATAAAAGCATTTTCAATTTTTATGTATGCTTAAAACCGCTATATTTAAGACTTAATTGAGCAGTTTAATTAGTTTTTAGACAAACTGACGTTGCCAACCATTTAAATACGACACTGCAAATATGAAACAGATTTTAATAATAGGATTGATATTAATATCACAGATTGGATTTTCACAGATAAAGGAAATGAATCCATCATCGACTAGATTGTTAGATTTAGGTGTTCAAGGAGAAAAGGACTTTGATAAAAATCAAGAAGCTGGTATGATTGTGATGCAAAAAATGAGTGATGGTACTAAATTCGATGACTTGACAAAAGAGGAAAAAGATGCTTTATCAAAAGTTGATGAAACGATGGAGAGTTATTGGGATATTATCGGAGGAGGTTGTAGTTGGTATTGTGGTGGTGGACCAAAAGAGGTTTCGGCTTCTAGTTATTTAAAATCACAAGGCGAAAATAACTACGAGCCCAAAAACGCTCATGATTCAAATTATAAAAATGTTTGGGTCGAGGGAGTTGATGGTTACGGAATCGGAGAATATCTTTTGTATACATTTTGTGGAGCATCACCCAGAATTAATGAGATTATCGTTGTAAATGGATATGTAAAAAGTAAGACGGCGTGGGAAAACAATTCACGAGTTAAAAAGCTCAAAGTGTATATTGATGATAAACCTTATGCAATTTTAAATCTAAAAGATATTCGTGGTTCACAGAGCTTTAAAGTCCAGCCAATCGGAAATAATGACAGAAAGGATTGGGATGTACTCAAAACCAAGCCAGACTGGACTTTGAAATTTGAAATACTTGATGTCTACAAAGGACTAAAATATGATGATGTTGCAGTTTCTGAAATCTATTTCGACGGATTAGATGTTCACTGTTTTACAAAAGGAACAAAAATCCAATTAGCTGATAAATCAAGCAAAAATATTGAGGACTTAGAAGTCGGTGATTTGGTTGCTTACATGGATTTCGACAATAAAACTATAAAATCAGCCAAGATTGAGAAAACGGAAAAAGTGGTGCATCATGGACTGGTAACTTACCGATTTGAAAGCGGATTGGAAATTACAGCAACACAAGACCATCCATTCAGAATTGAGAATAAAGGTTGGGCTTCTTTAAAACCTGATAATTCTGCACAATACAAAGGATTTGAAAATATTAATAAAATAAGTATTGGAGACTTCTTTTTGGCAGCAAACGGAACGGATAAATTGATTTCGATTGATTTTTTAGAAGGAGAACAAGAAACTTATACTATTTCGAAACTAAGTTCAGGAGATAATTTTATAGCAAATGGGCTGATTGTCGGAGTCGAAGAATTAAAAGATTAAAGGAAAAACGGTTGGCAACAACTAAGCGTTCGTGTGGCAGGAACTGCCCAATAGGTACGGTGGGTTGATGGTTCCGGTCATTGAATTTCCAGTTTATGGGAAATGATCTAATTTGAGGGACTTTTAGCAAAGGGAATGCCAGGAAATAAAGTTCCTAAAATGGATTGATTTTGAAAATATTGTAAAGCTGTGGAGGTATCTGCAGCTTTTTTTTTGTTTTCCTCTCACAAGATTTCACTAGTGAGCATAGCTATCGCAGTGGCCTTTAATCAATGGTGTTTTCAAGGCAAAAGTGGCTAAAATAAAAGCCTCAATTTTATTCAAATTAAAAGCATTTTCAATTTTTATGTATACTTAAAACCGCTATATTTAAAACTTAATTGAGCAGTTTAGTTGGTTTTTAGACGGACTGCCGTTACCTGCAAGCTAAAAATGACGAAAATGAAACAAACCCTGATAATTTTGACTCTGTTAATTTCAGCATTATGGAGTTGCAAAACTAAAACTGAGACAAAGACTAAAACTGCAAGTTCAGAAAAGGAAGAAATTCAAACTATTTCAATCAATAAATTTGAAAACTATGTTTCAACTCTTGAGCAGATTCCATTACCACTGAATCATAATCCATTAGCAGAGCTGCCAAAATTATCAAAACATATAATAAAAGTGGATTTAAAGAATTCAAGCACACTTGGACAAGTAAACCATTAGGAATTCTATATAAAGACAAACAAACTGTTGGGATTATTGATTGTTCTATCGGAGATTGGGGCCTTGTACCCTTCTTGACAACGTATGATGTAAATGGTAACAAAATTGATTCAACAAGTTTCTATAAAAAGAGTGGACAAGACTTGGGATATGAAGCAATAGAACATTTGACTTTTACAAAAGGTCGAACTATAGTAATTATCGATACTGTCAAACGTTGGAAAATAAATGAAGAAGAAGCTGACATAATTGAAGGTAGTTTGCAAATGACGACTGGAATTACTCAATATCAAATATTAGAAAATGGTAAAATTAAAATTAGTAGTACCGCCAGCAGGTAACAAAAGCTATATGTAATGCGGGGTTTAGCGGGTAAATCAACCGCAGTTCTCCGTTGCAACACCGCCAAATCTTTGATTTGTCAATTTATAATTTGAATTAATGTAAATCAAAGTTTTGGCTAAGTGCGGATTTGAAAGTGAAATGCTTCTATGACCCGCAAAACACATAGCAAGCCCGTTGTGCCACATTAAAAACAGAAACTATAAACAATTAGAATGACCATTATGAAAAGAGTAACACTACTATTAGGAGTAATCGCAATTCTTCTTTCTTCCTGTGCTAAAAAGATTGACGGCTCAAGTGAAGAAGCCATGAAATCGTCAATTGAAGAAATTAAAAAATCCTTAGACGATGAAAAAAAGGAAAAGTTTGAAGAGTCAATGAAGTTAATAATGTTTCAAGGACTTGACTTTGGTAAACTAATGCAGGAAGGTGGTGCAGAAGAAACTGTTTCCGATATGAAATCAAAACTTGACGGAAAAACAGCGGATGATCTTATAGCAGAAGGAGAGAAAATCCAAGCTGAAATCGAACGAAAGAAAAAAGATCAAGCAAAAGGTGAAATTGAAGAACTAAACCAGAAAATGGGGCAGGCTGAAAAGGACAAACAAATGCTTGCCAAATTTGAAGTTAAAAGGTCTCGATTTTACAAAAGGAAAAAAGGGACATACTATGTAACTGAAGAACCAATTATAGAGCTTACTGTAAGGAACGGTACTGACAAAGCAGTTTCAAGAGCCTACTTTACAGGAACTTTGGCAAGCCCAAAAAGAAGTGTACCATGGATAAAAGACGATTTCAACTACGAAATTTCAGGCGGACTTGAGCCAGGGGAAGAAGTTACTTGGTATTTAGCACCTAATATGTTCAGCGATTGGGGGAAAGTAGATGCACCAAAAGACGCTGTTTTGACAGTTGACGTGACACAATTGGACGGACCAAATGGAGAAGTAATGTACTCGGTTAACAATTTTGGAGAAGACGAACAAGAACGACTTGAAGAATTGCTTGCGGATTATCCAGAATTTAAAAAATAACGTGGCACAACAAAAGTAACCGTTGCACAAGCAAATAATATTTCTAAAAAATAAGATGAGAGCTTTAAAAGTTTGCTGATTAGCGAGCTTTTAAAGCTCCTTTTTTTAGCTTAAAAATCTCGAAGCTTTACATTAATGAAGGAGTAGGATGATGCTAAAGCAAAAGACTAGGAATATTTTAAATTCAGTTGGCTAAAGCCAAACTGCAATAAATAAATAACACAAAGCATTTGCTGTTGTAAGTAGAAAATTAGAGTGTTTATTACACTTGTTTTCAGGCAACAGATAATAGAATTATAAATGATTGAAATGAAACGAATGCAAAACATCTATTGCAGTTTGGCTTTAGCCAACTGGTGTTGTATAATTAATAGATAGGCTTTAGCCACATATAATAATTTGCATCTCAAATTTTTAAAGGTGTTTTCAATTTTTATGTATGCTTAAAACCGCTATATTTAAAACTTAATTGAGCAGTTTAATTAGTTTTTAGACAGACTACCGTTAGGGCTAATTTTAAAGTAGAACAATGATTAATATTGACCGTTTCATAAAAATGTTTTTGCTCATTCTTTTGGTTTCATGTACGGAAGTGAAAAATGAATATTATGAGAATGGAGTAATAAAAGCCAAGGTTCAGTTAGACACTGAAAATAATTGGCATGGGAAAGTTAAACTTTACAATGATAAAGGAATTATCAATTTTGAGTCTAATTATTATCACGGTAAACCCAATGGATTAGCAAAGTTTTATTACCCTGATGGTAAATTGCGAATGGTTAAGCCTTTTGAAAAAGGCAAAATTAAGGGAGAAGTGCAAGGTTTCGACACATTGGGACAATTGAACTATATTGAGAAGCATCGTAACGATAAATTACTTAGTTATAAATGGTTTAATGCAGAAGGAAAAGTCACTGATAGCTTCACCTATTTAAATGTTGATAGTTTACCAACGCTTTCTGATTTTAAAGTGACATTTTCTCACAATTGTGACCCATTTATTAGTGGCGATACTGTAAATATAGATATTAAACACAGTTCAATTTTCAAAAATCAAATTATTCCGATAGCAAGTAATGGAACTATCATATATCATTGGGAAAAGGATAGTTTCATTTACGAATTTATTCCTAGGAGACCAGGTTATACTTCAATAATAGTAAATCTAAAAGTCAACGACACATTGGAACAAAACATTGGAGTTTTGAAATATGTAGTGAACGAAAAATAAAACTAGCCCTAACAACTAAGCGTTCGTGTGGCATGCAAAAAAACCGAACGAAGTAAAGAAATAAAAAATGATAGAGAAATTTTTAAAAGCAAAACACTGGCAGATATTTATGGTAACATTTGGATTGCCGTTTTTAATTCAAATTATCATGCTGCCAATGACAATAATTGGAAATGACCCAACGGTAATGATGAATGTATTCCCAGTAATAATGATTCTATTTATGGGCGGATTTTTAGGTTGGTTTTGGTCAATTGGAGTAGGATTACAAATGAAAGTACCCAATGATGTAAAAATGAAAGTCAAGAAGTTTAAGGTATTCTTGATTATTCCTTTGATTTATATGCTTTTTATTTCAATGGGGTCAATGTTTAATGGAGCTTTCATGGGTCAAGAACCTAGTCCAGGAATGATTGGTAGTATGGTTGGAATAATTGTTCCATTACATCTCTTCTCAATGTTTTGTATCTTCTATTGCTTATATTTTGTTGCAAAGACTTTTAAGACAGTCGAATTACAGAGAGAGGTGACTTTTGCTGACTTTGCAGGTGAATTTTTTATGATTTGGTTCTTTCCAATTGGAATTTGGATTGTTCAGCCTAAGGTTAATAAAATGATTGAAGAACAGGAATGATAAAGCACGACGGCACAACAAAAGCTAAATTATCATGGGCGTTGATGAGCAGTTTGAAAGTTTAGTACAATTAATAAACACCAGCAAGCCTTGTAAATTTGGTTTGCTCAAAATATAAATAAGTAAATTTAATCGGCTTGCTTACTTGGCGCATTGATAAGGAAATCCATCTTAATCGCCCAAGAAACTAAGCAAGCCCGTTATAAACAAGCAGCGTAAAAATTTCTAAAACAGAACACGCCTACTCATTTTAATAAGTAGGCGTGTTCTGATTCTTATTGCGTTTCTGATAGTGAAAGTAAATATTGTTCTTACGGTTTGAAGTTGAAACTATCGAGATTGATTCAGTAAGTATGATAGAAAATTGGTTTAGTTTGTCCAACGCACTTTTGTGCTTCGCACAAATTGGAATTTCAATTTAAACACATCATTTCTTGTCTAATAGATTGAAAATTCTATTATTCCGAAATTGATTGTATTTATTATATAAATATTTTTTTTTAAGCTAAAAACCTTTTCATGAAAAAGATACTAATATTGTTTGCTCATCCCGCTTTTCAAAAATCTAGAATCAATAAAATCCTGATTCAAGGACTTGATGATATAGAAGGAATTACTCTGCACGATCTTTATCAAGCTTACCCTGAAATGGATATTGATATTGAATCCGAGCAAAGACTGGTCGATGCACACGATATTGTTATATTTCATCATCCATTTTATTGGTATAGCACACCCGCTATTCTTAAGGAATGGCAAGATCTTGTATTAAAACACGGATGGGCTTATGGACACGAAGGGAAGAATTTAAAAGGTAAATTCATATTTCAAGTTTTAACCGCAGGGGGAGAAAGAATGGCCTATTGTCAGCAGGGTTATAATAAGTTTACTATCCGCCAACTATTAAGTCCTTTCGAACAAATGGCCAATCTTTGTAAAATGAATTATCTACCCCCTTTTGTGGTTCATGGAACGCATTCTATCACCATGCAAGAAGTGCTAGAACATAAAACTACCTATTTGGAATTATTAGCTGGCCTACGAGACGAAACCATCAATTTGGATGATTTGGCCAATAGAGAATATTTTAATGATTATTTTACCCAGAAATAGAAAAGATTGATATGGAACAAGGAGGATTCTTTTTTCAGGCATTGGTTTATTTAGCAGCGGCAGTTATTGCTGTTCCAGTAGCCAAAAAGCTAGGTTTGGGCTCAGTATTAGGTTATCTCATAGCAGGTATTATTATTGGGCCATTCCTTTTTGGGTTTATTGGCGAAGAAGGACAAGACGTAATGCATTTCGCTGAGTTTGGTGTAGTAATGATGCTGTTTCTTGTGGGGCTCGAATTACAACCTTCTATGATATGGAAATTACGGAAATCTATTTTTGGACTGGGTGGTTTTCAAACAGGAATTACAGCCGCTATAATCATGGGCATTGCTATTATAATGGGATTTGCCTGGCAAACTGGTATGGCCATTGGTCTTACCTTTGCGCTATCTTCCACAGCTATTGTTATTCAATCCTTAAACGAAAAAGGACTCATGAAAACCGAAGCAGGTCAAAATGCCTTCTCGGTTCTCTTGTTTCAAGACATTGCAGTGATTCCCATTCTTGCGATCCTTCCTTATTTGGCAATTAAAGGATTGGTGCCAGAAACAGCTGATGCAGCTCATCATGCCACTACCTGGGTTGATGGCTGGCCTATTTGGGGAAAGTCTTTATTAACTTTGGGGGTAATTTCTACTATTGTTTTTGCAGGGAAATATTTAATCAGTCCTGCGTTTCGTTTAATAGCTAAAGCCGATTTACGTGAATTATTCACTATTGCAGCTCTCCTCTTGGTTATTTCAACAGCTGCTCTTATGACCATGATAGGACTAAGCCCTGCATTGGGAACTTTTGTAGCGGGAGTGGTTTTGGCACAAAGTGAGTACCGGCACGAGTTAGAAACAGATATAGAACCCTTTAAAGGTTTGCTTCTCGGACTGTTTTTTATCGCTGTTGGAGCTTCTATCGACTTTCATCTAATAGCCGAGAGTCCAAAAATAATTTTTGGATTAGTAGCGATTCTGATAACTGTAAAATTTGTTGTCTTATTTGTTATTGGTTACTTTTTCAAGATGGGGCTCGATAAAAATCTAATTTTCTCTTTCTCACTCGCACAAGGTGGAGAATTTGCCTTTGTACTCTTGTCCTTCGCTACTTCTAATTCCATTTTATCAAGCGATGTCGCGAACCCATTAATTGCTGTCGTTGCTATTTCTATGGCACTCACTCCTCTATTGATGTTGTTCAACGAGAAACTGATACAACCCAGGTTTGGTACCAAAGAAAGTGTAAAAGAAGCTGATGAAATGCAGGAAGATAAAAAAGTAATCATCGCAGGTTTTGGTCGATATGGGAGTACTATTGGAAGATTTTTGCAAACCAATGGTGTTTATGCTACTTATTTGGATATTGACCCCGACAATGTAGATCTTTTGAGAAAGTTTGGCTTAAAAGTTTTCTATGGAGATGCTTCTCGCCACGATTTATTAAATGCTGCAGGAGCAGCTGAAGCAGATCTTTTAATCATAGCCGTTGACGATCCGGAGAAGACAAAAGAAATTGTAGCGGTGGTTAAAAAGCATTACCCAAAATTAAAAATGATTGTAAGAAGCCAATCTTTTTTTGGTGCCTATAGTTTAATAGAGCAGGGTGCTGATCGTATACAATTAGAATTTTTAGATTCAGCATTAAGAATGGGAACCGATGCACTTTGTAATCTGGGCCACAGAAGACATGAGTCCTTTCGCGCATCAAAAACCTATAGAAAAAATGTAGAAAAGTTTATTCCAGAATTAAGTGAGGTTTGGCAAGACAGGTCTTTATTAATCTCCGAAGCCAAAAAAAGAATGCAATTCCTTGAAAAATCTATGTTGCAGGAAAAAGAAGATTTCCATAAAGAAAAAGATATAGGATGGGATGCTTCAGATATTATTAAGGAATTTGGGGAGGATAAAATATAAATTCTTGGTTAATATTGTTTTTAACTCAAAAAACGGAAACTAGAAGTATTGGGATCTTATTTCCTTTCAGATAATTTCTGCTTATAAGTTTATAACTACATTTGAATCTCATAATTAAAGATATGCAACCAGATAACGAAGCATCAGATTTCACAAATAAAGATACGAACATTGCATCCATTAAGGTGCAAGATTTTAATTCTACTGAAATTAATTTGATGGAGGAATACAAAGGAAAACCTCTTCTGATAATAATTTATAACAATCAGTGTTTAGGCTGTACCGGTAGAGCAATTCCTTTTGCTTACCAATGTCAACAGAAATTTGAAACACTTCAGGTAATTGGTATTCATTCCAACTTTGGTAAAAACAGAACTACCGAAGAGGATGTGAAAAGTATTTTTACAATAAATAAATTACCCTTCCCTATTTACTTGGACGAAGAACATAAAGTGTATGATCTGTTTCAGTCAGAAGGAACTCCTCAATGGTTATTGATCACCGCCGATGGACACTTATCCCGTTCTATTTTTGGTTCTCAGGAAGGTTCTCAAAACAGATTAATGTATGCCTTGGAAGAACTTCTTGCATAAAACAGTGTTAAATACTTTTGCCCTATTGGGCAATTTGCTATTTCTAAAACTAAACCAATTTTATTTTTCGTTGATAGCCAATTACAAAACTGAAAGAATTAATCAACAGCCAGTTTATAACAAAAGCTAAATTATCATGGGCGTTGATGAGTTGTTAGAAAGTTTAGTCCAATTAATAAATACCAGTAAGCCTTGTAAATTTGTCTTGCTCAAAATATAGAGAAAAGAGTATTCGGTTAACAGACCACATAATGTAAACCATGTGACTTGTACAACTGTCTCCCTTTATTTACATTAAGGAAATGAACGAAATATCAACCAAATATTTTATTGACAGAAAAGAATGGAGAAAATGGCTCGAAAATAATTTTGAGATCAAGGATGATATTTGGTTGGAATACCCATTAAATAAGACAGGTAGAGAACGAATTTTATACAATGATGCGGTTGAAGAGGCTCTCTGTTTCGGATGGATTGATAGTACGGTTAAATCATTAAATGAAGAGACTACCATTCAGAGGTTTTGTAAAAGAAGAAAGAATTCTTCCTTTTCACAACCCAACAAAGAACGTTTGAAATGGCTTTTTGAAAACAATATGATTCACGACTCAATCAGGAATGAAGTTTTAGAAATAATTGAACAAGAATTCATTTTTCCTGAAGACGTAATTAAACGGTTAAAATCGGATAAAGCTATTTGGGGGAGTTATCAAAAATTTTCAGATTCTTATAAACGAATCAGAATTGCATACATCAATAGTGCGAGAAAGAGACCAGATGAATTTGAGAAGCGTTTGAAAAACTTTATTGACAAGACAAAAGAAAATAAACTAATTAAAGGGTTTGGCGGTATTGACAAGTACTATTGAAAACAAAAACTGCTGCCAACAAAAAATAAACACTATTAAACCGAGCGTTTATTCAAACCGTTCCAGTTATTTAATTAAAACAAGATGCCCCCGATAGCGGGGGCTGTTAGACTTAAAATCCCCCCAAATGAGAACCTCAATTCTATTTCCAAATAAAAGGATTTTCAATTTAGGTATGCTTAAAACCGCTATATTTAAAACTTAATTGAGCAGTTTTATCAGTTTTTAGACAGATTGTCGTCAGCAACAAATAGAAATACAATAGGTTAGCAGTGAAGGTTGGATTTATTGGAGCTTTTCAAATATTAGTAGCGCACATACTTAATGTAGTTGGAAAAATAAAAAGCAATGATTTGACTTTTATTTTACTGAATTTAATTGGTGTAAGTATGGCTTGTTTTGCTTCAATACTTAGGGAAGTCATTCCATTTATTATACTTGAAGGAGTATGGACTATTGTATCGTTAATTTCACTTATATAATATAAAAGAAAACCGTAAATGGCTGGAGAAACAAATTTATCTGAATTACTAAAAGGAATGACTCCAAAACTGAACGATGGAGAATATGTCTTTTCGACAATAAAAGATGTTAGTAAGATTGACCGGAAAAACACTATTTGTGAATTCAAAGAAAAGGAAGGAACGACTATTGTTATTGAGAAAGAGAAAGCAGATGAACTAAACTTGAGTTATGAATATATTGCCTCTTGGATTACCCTCATGATTCATTCATCGCTTGATGCTGTTGGTTTAACAGCCATATTTTCGACGGAATTGGCAAAAAATAATATTAGTTGCAATGTAATCGCTGGATATTATCACGACCATATTTTCGTTGATAAAAAAGACTCGGACAAAGCAATTAAAGTTTTGATAAAATTATCTGAAAATCAATAATAAACTAGTTGCTAACAAAAGTGAGCGTTGCACAACCAAATAATATTTCGAAAAAATATCATTTAAACAAAACAGCTATAGCAGTATAGTATATTATGCATAATCCCGAAATAATTTGGATTACCCATAGAATTTGGGACCAACAAGCCATTCTTCACGGAGTATGGCTTGTTTATTTTTTATTGTTTCTTTTGGTAAGCCCTTATTGTTTTGTAGTTTCGGGGTTTGAATATTATAAGTGCTTATTACGGCCGCTGAGACACAATTAGCAAGGGAGTTAGATTGGAAAAATAAAAATTATGACTGAACTGAAAATTAAATAAAAGATACTATGACCAATAATGATATATTTCGCCGTGTTCGCTACGTGTTCGACTTTAGTGATCTCAAAATGATTGAACTTTTTAAATTAGCCAATCACGATGTTGCTAAAGAGGATTTAAGTGGCTGGTTAAAAAAAGAAGATGACCCTTTATTACTAGAAATGACAGATAAAGAACTGGCCATTTTTCTTAACGGATTGATCATTGAAAAACGCGGAAAAAGAGAAGGCCCTCCACCAGAGGCAGAAGATCCTTTAAGCAATAATATGATCCTTCGGAAATTAAAAATTGCATTGGACTTAAAATCAGATGACATCTTAGAGCTGTTCGCCTCAATAAATACAAAAATAAGCAAACATGAGTTGAGTGCTTTTTTCCGTAATCCAGATCATAAAACCTATCGAGATTTCTTGGATCAGTACCTACGACATTTTTTGAAGGCATTGCAAAAGAAATACCGCCGCTAGTGCGCGATTAACTTCGCTGATCTCCACTACCGTTTCGGTAGTATTGCGATCCTTTAGACTGGAAAAGAAGACAATCATTACTCCGCTACCGCACGATTTTAGGTATTTCGTATAGGTCATGGCGGGGAAGTGCTGAATTTCAAGGCTTATAGTCCGCTCAAATTGCATATCGGTTTAATAGGTGGTTCGCCCGCAATCGGCTAGGATTCTCACAGTCAACCTTGTGGGCAATTGCCTTTTTTGATAGGATTGCACATTGTTTTTGAGTGCAGTGATTATAAAATAACCAATAGAAATTGGAGGACATACAAATGAATAATAAATATAAAGTTGGCGATTTAATTTATGATGCGAATATTTATGATGGAATGAATACCAACCTGGCTGATTTGGAATTTTACAAGCGGTGGCTGCCAAAAAATAAGGATGCCCGTATACTTGAGCTTTGTTGCGGCACAGGCAGACTTACTCTTCCAATTGCAAAGGATGGATATGATATTAGTGGGGTAGATTACACTTCTTCGATGCTTGAACAAGCAAAAGTAAAAGCTTCGGCAGGTGGATTAGACGTTGAGTTTATTGAAGCAGATATTAGAACTTTAGATTTGCCGGAAAAATACGATCTTATTTTTATTCCATTTAATTCAATCCATCATTTATATAAAAATGAAGATTTATTTAAGGCTTTTAATGTTGTTAAAAATCATCTTAAAGAAGGAGGTTTATTTCTGTTAGATTGCTTTAATCCGAATATTCAATTTATTGCTGAAAGTGAAAAAGAACAAAAAGAAATTGCTGAATATACAACCAAGGATGGAAGAGAAGTATTGATAAAGCAGATAATGCGATATGAAAATAAAACTCAGATTAATCGCATAGAATGGCATTATTTTATAAATGGGGAGTTTAATTCTATTCAAAATTTGGACATGAGACTGTTTTTTCCTCAAGAATTGGATTCATACCTGGAATGGAATGGTTTTAATATTATTCATAAGTTTGGCGGTTTTGAAGAAGAAGCATTTAATGATGATTCGGAAAAACAGATATTCGTTTGTCAATAAGATGTCTATGTTGGTTCAAATATTGAAATTCTATTTACAAGTAAATGATACATTTAAGACATAAATTAGGCAAGTGGAATATTCCTATATTGGATATGGAATAACTACCCACAATAAGCAGAACTATGAGCGGTCTGCAACACCTAGCGATGAGTTCATCGTCTGTCCCGATTTTGCCTCGGGATTGAAGTACATCCCGGTCAGTAGGCTGGGATTTTTCTTATTATGCGTTTATCCACAGTTATTGTTGTTTTGGAAAGTGTTCTTTGAAATCACTTTGTTGCTGATTCTTTGAACTTAAATATTCTTAAAATAGCTATATTTAAAATTGAATTAAGCCATTTTATGAGTTTTTAGACAGACTGCCATTGTGTTTCATTATGACTCTTCACTGATAAAGCCTAAGTAATAGTAACCAATTTATGAGAAATTTAATCATTGTTCTGCTTGCTGTAGTTTTTTCTTCTTGTGCTACAAAAATACCTGAAAATCAACTTTCAATTCTGGAAAATAACTGGACGAATTACCTACTTAATGAAGAGGTAAAGCAAGAAATGGAAGCCTACTTTTTCGACCTTAAACCTGACGGAACATGGAGCGATTTAGATTACACCAATAGGCAAAGAGGAAATTGGCCACTTCGGAATCACCTTTTTCGAACCATCGAAATGACCAAGGCATATCAACAAAAAGAAAATCAGTACTATAAGAATAAAAGGCTAGGGGAGAATATACAACTAGCTTACAATTGGTGGGTAAACAATGATATTGTAAATCCCAACTGGTGGTATCCTCAAATAGGTGTACCGCAAAATATTGGTGTAATTATGCTGCTAATGCAAGATGAGATTAATGCAGAGCAGTGGCAAAAGGGCATGGACATTATGGATCGTGTTGTGTTTGGAAAAAATACGGGACAAAATCTGGTGTGGGTTTCTTCAAATATTGTTTTGCGCAGCATCCTTAAAAGTGATACGACTCTGCTTGTCGAAGCTACTGGTAAAATACGTAAGGAAATGCAAATGGCAAACAATGCTGAGGGACTACAGCCCGACTACTCGTTTCACCAACATGGACGACAATTACAATTTGGGAATTATGGCCTGCACTTTCTCGAAGATCAGGTGAAATGGATGTTCATATTGAAAGATTCGGAATACAATTATGCGCCAGAGCAAATTGATTTGATGAGAAACTACTTTGCTCAGGGACAACGCTGGGTGATTTGGAAAGGTGTGTACGATATAAACAGCAGTGGTCGTCAGCTTTTCCCGAACGAGCAAGTCAAAAAATACAAGCGGGTACACAAAGCCGCAGTAGAAATGAAGGAAATTGACCCGAATCATATTGATCTATACCAATCAATAAGTGGAGAAAATAAATTGATTGGTGTGAAGCACTTTCCTTTTTCAGAACTAACAGTTCAACGTACAAATGATTACATCTCTACAATTAGAATGTGTTCTAGCCGAATTAAAGGTTCGGAATCGGGTAACGGCGAAAACCTAAGTGGCTACTACCTTGCCGATGGCGCCATGTATGTGATGAAAACTGGCAAAGAGTACCTCAACATTTATCCTTATTGGGATTGGCGTAAAATTCCTGGAACAACTTCGGCTCAAGATACAAGCAAGCTACCAGAAATTGGCTGGGGCAGTTACACTATTGCTAGTGATTTTGTAGGAGCATTGACCCATGAAATGAATGCAATTACAAGCATGCAATACAAACGCGACGGCATAACTGCCAATAAATCGTATTTTCTGTTTCCAGAGTTTACTGTTTGTTTAGGATCGGGAATCAGTGGGCAAAACAAGCAACATTTACAAACTACCATTGAGCAATGTTTCAGTACAAGTCCCTTGTATAGTAAGAATGGCAAAATTTCGATAGCAAACGGGACTGAAAATCTGCGTAGTTTCTGGCATCAGGGTTCAGGCTACATCATAAATCACGGTAATGTAGTTGTGAGTGTAGAGAAAAAGACGGCCAATTGGGGCAATGTTATCGACTGGCGGTCGGAACAGGAAGAAGCGAAAAATGTCTTCACATTAGGCATTGATCATGGGGAAAACGTTAAGAACGGCAAATATGCTTACGCTGTATTTCCAAATATGAATAAAGAAGACCTCGCTAAAATTGATCAGAAACAAGCTTACCAAATACTTTCGAATACAGAAGAAATACAAGCTGTTCAATTCGATAATTACACGTCAATCGTTTTCCATAGGCCTGGAACAATAAAAATAAATAATACAATAGAAATATCTTCCAGTGTTCCTGCAATTTTATTGTGCGAAGAAAACCAAAACCAATTACAAATTGCCATATGTGACCCAACACAGAAATTGGAACTGGGTCAAATAACAGTAAGCAGAAGTAGCAAAGCTGATAATGCAACATCAACACATGAAATAAGCTTCCCAATTGGTATAGATAAAGGAAAACCAGTACTATTGAGCGGAATTTAAATAACACACGAAGCTTAAAAGTATATTATTTGCTTGTTAGTTTATGGATATAATTTTACTATTATTTCAAGAAAATATCAGGATAACAAAAGCTAAATTATAGTGCTCACACTAGCAAGCCATTTAACTTGTCTTGTTCAAAATAAAAACCCATAAAAAAATCCGGTAATCACTTACGATTAGCGGATTTTTTTATGTGAATTCAATATCTATATCGCTTTCAAGAACATATTCCTTTCTCCACTATTTTGAATAGTATAGTTTGTTATCGAATGGTTTCGCGATGTTTCGCAAGAAAGTCATTCCTAAATCGGTAAGCACAAGCTTATCATTAGAGTAGTGACTATTCATTTATTTTAAACGACCGCGCCCCAATCAAGATGTTTACTTTGTCGAAAGCAAATCCCCTTAGAGCATGAAATGATTCATAGATACAGAATGCTACTACTGTAGCAATTGAGAGTACTGGGAAGTATTGGTAAAACCTTTAT
Source organism: Labilibaculum antarcticum (assembly GCF_002356295.1). Taxonomy (NCBI): domain Bacteria; kingdom Pseudomonadati; phylum Bacteroidota; class Bacteroidia; order Marinilabiliales; family Marinifilaceae; genus Labilibaculum; species Labilibaculum antarcticum. The sequence continues at coordinate 4,364,699 of NZ_AP018042.1, forward strand.
GCTGTATCGATTCCAAAAGGCTTAGGTGTTGTATTGTGAAAGGTAAAAAGACTAATAGTAAAGAATGTAGTTGGCAAATAAACTGGTTGACCAATTTGGTTTTTTAAAATATTTACATACATTTGTCTAACCAGCGACTGGTTAACCAATTCATTTATGTTTAAGTATAAATAAGCAAATAGTATTGAGATGCCGAAAGAATTATTTGATAATCTAAAAGAAATAGTAATTGAAAAACCTTCTGATAAAATTGCCGACCAAATAAATGAACTCATTTCTTCGGGGCAATTAAAAACAGGGGATAAATTGCCTTCCGAAAGATTTCTTAGTGAAAAACTCAATGTTGGAAGAATTTATGTTCGAGATGCAATTCGAAAACTAGAGTTTTATGGTATTGTAAAAACAGTTCCACAAAGCGGAACCATAGTTGCTGGCAATCAAGACTCTGCCTTTGTTGGAATGCTTACCAATGCTCTAAATTTGATAAATCCCGATTATAAGTCACTAATGCAAGTGCGAAATGTACTTGAAATAGAAGCGGCAGGAAGTGCAGCAGAAAGAGCTCAGCCCGAAGATATTAAGATGATGGAAGAGGCCGTAGATTTATTAGCTAAAAAGGTAGCGGAAGGGGAAGCTGGTTTGGAGGAAGATCTGATGTTCCATGTTCGGATTGCAGAAGCGACTAAGAATGATGTTTTGAAATATCTAATATCATATTTGACAGCACACATGCAAGATTTTTCGAAGAAGTATGATATCTGCCGTAATTCCCGGAATTTAAAGGCACTTAAGGAGCACAGAGTGATTATGGAACACATTAAAAATGGTGATATTGAACAATCCAGAGAATCGATGAGAGACCACCTGTCCAGTCTATTTGATTTTACTCCTAAGCTTAAATAGCAAATTTCAATTGCAACTAATGGAACCATCAGATGGTTACAAAATGAGTACTCATTTGTAATTCAGCCCCTAAAATTAAAGGTCTGGGGTGAAGCAATCAAACTTCTGGCACAATGCCGAATAAAGAATCATCTCGCTTACTAAAAATACAATATGAATTTGAACAAAGTAATCTTTATAATGGGTGTTTCAGGTTGCGGAAAAAGCACCATAGGTAAATTGTTATCTGAAGAACTTAGGATTCCTTTTTTTGACGGTGACGATTTTCATCCTCCATCAAATATCAAAAAGATGAGTAATGGAATACCATTAAATGACGAAGACAGATACGATTGGCTGGTTACACTTAATGAGCTGGCAAAAAATCAATTACAAAATAATAGTTGTGTCATTGTATGTTCAGCTTTAAAAGAAAGCTACAGAGAGATTTTAAGTAGAGATATTAAGAATCAGGTAAAATGGGTTCATTTAGCAGGAAGTTTCGAACAAATTTTAGAGCGACTAAACAATAGAAAAAATCATTTTATGTCCTCCGATTTATTGCAATCGCAGTTTACCACTTTAGAGCAACCAAAGGATGCTTTGGTTGTAAATATTGGTTTAAAACCACAAGAAATTGTTGAAGAAATCACAAAGAAAATAAAGATGAAATCAGAATTTGGCTTATTTGGTTTAGGTGTTATGGGTAAGAGTTTAAGTAGAAACTTAGCTCAAAAAGGATTTGATATTTCACTTTTTAATCGTGAAGCAAAAGGAACAGAAGAAAATGTAGCAATCGACTTTAAGAATGCTCATCAAGAGCTTGAGTCCGCACAAGCATTTTCAGATATCGAAGCCTTTGTAAACTCATTGCAAGCGCCAAGAAAAATTATGTTGATGGTTAATGCCGGTAAGATTACGGATATGGTTATAGAGGATTTGATTCCCTTTTTATCCGATGGAGATGTCTTGATTGATGGTGGTAATTCAAATTATTTAAATACAAAAGAACGCTACGATTATTTAAAAGCTAAGAATATTCATTTTATTGGTGTTGGTGTTTCAGGAGGAGAAGAAGGCGCGCTTAAAGGACCTTCAATTATGCCAGGGGGTAACAAAGAAACCTATAATCTGGTGAAACCTTATTTGGAAAGTATTGCCGCTAAAGATGTTAATGATTTACCCTGCTGTACTTATATTGGTGAAGAGGGCAGCGGGCATTTTGTGAAAATGGTTCATAATGGTATTGAATATGTAGAGATGCAATTGTTAGCTGAAGTGTACACCATTCTAAAACATTTGGGGAATAATCCAGATGAAATTGCTGATATTTTAGAATCTTGGAAATCGACGGCGGATAGTTACCTATTAGGAATTACTGTAGATGTGCTTAGGAGAAAAGAAGGCAACGATTGGTTGGTGAATAAAATAGTGGATAAAGCAGGCAATAAAGGAACTGGGAATTGGACTACAATTGCAACGGCACAATTAGGTACTCCAAGTACTCTAATTGCTTCGGCGTTATTTGCGCGATATACCTCTTTCTATAAAGAAGAAAGACTTCAAGCAAGCCAAAATTTCACGATTAATCCATCAGCGATAAATCTAAATATCGAAGAGGTTCTAAAAGCTTATCAGTTTGCTAGAATTGTAAATCATTACCAAGGGCTTAAATTAATTTCTGAAGCTGGGAAAGCTTATGAATGGCAGCTAAACTTAAGCGAAATAGCTCGGATCTGGACGAATGGTTGCATCATTAAATCTGATTTAATAATGGAATTAAAATCAGTCTTAAAAGAAAATGATAATATTTTAACAAATAAAACAATTATCAATCAAGTCAAATCATTGAAACCATCAATAAACAAAGTGGTGTCTGAATGTATTTTAAATGAGCTGGCGATTCCTTGTTTAAGTGAGTCGGTTAGCTTTTTTAATGGGTATACAACAGCAAATTCATCAGCAAATTTAATACAAGCACAACGCGATTATTTTGGAGCACATACCTATCAACGAACCGATGATGCTTCAGGGAAGTTTCATCACACAAATTGGTAGTATTGACTTACCGGATAACAAATCCTAACTAAACCCTAAAATCATGCCAGAAGCTCAAAAGAAGAAATCATTATTAAAAAGAATAATTGCGATAATTTTAGGTTTTGGGCCTGGGATATTTGCAATTGGATATACCATTGGAACAGGAAGTGTTACTTCTATGATTGTTGCTGGTAGTACGTATGGCATGCAATTATTATGGGTGCTTTTATTAAGTTGTGTTTTTTCAGGAGTACTCATGTTTGCCTATGGGAATTATGCCTTAATTTCAGGTGAAACAGCTCTGTATGGTTTTAAAAAGCATATAAAAGGAGGTAAGGTTTTAGCGATTTTAATAATTGTTGGTATAACATTCGGACAATGGAATTCGCTTATGGGAATTTTAGGGATTTCTGCCAATATGTTGTATGAAATTTTATTAATGAATTTTGAAGGATTAAGACCTTATAAATATGAGTCTGTACTAGCAATTGCTATAATCGTAATTGGTATTTTTTATGGCTTAATGATGGTTGGGAAATATTCGTTCTTCGAGAAAATCTTAGTCATTTTCGTGACTTTTATGGGATTATCGTTTATTCTATCTCTATTTTTTGTGTATCCACTTCCTGCTGATGTTGTTAGAGGGCTTATTCCTTCAGTACCCGAAGTTCCAGGTGGTAAAATGATGGTTGCTGCATTTGTTGGAACAACAATGGCTGCGGCTACATTTTTATCTAGACCTCTTTTTGTAAAAGGAAAAGGATGGACTATCGATAACTTAAAACAACAAAAAAATGATTCTATAACAGCAGCAGTTTTGGTTTTCATTATAAGTGCTTCGGTAATGGCTGTTGCTTGTGGGGCTCTATTTTATCAAGGAAAACCTGTAACTCAAGTATTGGATATGGCAAATACCTTGGAGCCAATTGCGGGAAATTTAGCAGTAACAATTTTCTTCTTTGGAACTTTAAGTGCAGGTCTTTCATCTATCTTTCCTTGTTTACTAATTGCTCCGTTATTAGTTGCTGATTATCAATCTGGAGAGTTGGATACAAGTTCTCGACAGTTTAAGATTATAACTTTTATAGCCTGTTTAGTTGCATTAATTGTACCTGTTTTTGGAGCTAATCCAATACAAATGCAAATTTTATCTCAAGTTTTTAATGTATTCGTTTTGCCAATTGTTGTTCTTGGAATCATTTTAATGATCAATAATAAAAAGGTAATGAAAAACTACAAAACAAGTATTGGGGTAAACATTGGCTTGTATTCTGCATTGTTCTTTTCATGTGTTATTTCATACACGGGTATTTTGGCGATAATAGAGACATTATAATCTTGAGGAACGATTAATAAAACAGTATTTAAAGTTACAACGGCCTTTGTTTTTGCACTTGGCAAGTGCAAAATATTCAACTTACTCTCTAGTGATTTGAAAAGTCTATTTGTTTATTCATTTGATTGCTGTAATTCAGAATGCTAGGTGAAAATACAAGGGAGTATCGAAGTTAAGTTTTGGCGTTTTTTTTGCAAAAATAAAGGCAAGTCGTCTATAACGACAAGTAATAATTTCACTATGATTATTAACTCTATTAATTTAGGAATAAGATGAAGAATAATAAATTAACTGGCAAAAATATTCTAATAACCGCTGGTGCTCAGGGTATTGGTGAATCAATCACCAGACACTTTATTGATAGCGGTGCCAATGTTGCTATCCACTATTTTTCTAGTGCCGATACCGCGAAGCAATTGGTTGAATACGCAACCAGCAAAGGACAAAAAGCGCTTGCTATAAGTGGTGACTTAACAAAGGAAGACGATGCGAATGCAATGGTCGAAAAAGCAGTAGAAGCCTTTGGTGGTCTGGACATACTGATCAATAACGCAGGTTCACTTGTTGCGCGTAGAATGCTGAGTGAAATGGATGCTGAATTCTGGCATAAGGTCATGAATATCAATCTCACATCCATGATGTTTGTGACCCGAGCCGCATCACCTTATCTGGCAAAAAATGACAACAGTAGTATTGTCAACTTGGCATCACTCGCTGGGCGTAAAGGGGGTCACCCAGGCTCACTAGCTTACTCTACCAGCAAAGGAGCTATCCTAACGCTAACACGAGCACTGGCTGCAGAATTAGGGCCTCAAGGCACAAGGGTAAACGCCGTTGCTCCAGGTCTTATCCTTGGAACTTCATTTCACAACACTCATACGACAAAAGAATCAGCGGCTGCAACAACAGCTGGCATTCCAATTCAACGAGCAGGTAACGCAGATGACGTAGCGAGAGCAGTTGTCTATTTGGCGTCGGAATACGATGGTTTTATTACCGGTGCTACACTCGACATCAATGGCGGCGTCTACAATATGTAATTAGTCGTTAAGTTGTATGTGATTGAATACTAAGTCATATGCCAGTTATCCTTACAAGATATAAAATACTAGGTGCTGTTTAGCTCCTGGTGTTTTATGCCTGTCTAATTTTTAAGAATAAATTTATGCTAAAGACTCCGGTAATACACCCAACAATCATGGAAGCGCTTGCGCGTTCAGGCCATTTTGCACAAGTTGTCATTGCTGATGGTAATTTACCCGTTGGTGCCATGACAGGCCCTAACTCGACCACCGTACACCTCAATTTTCGTCCGGGACTATTAGATGCTCTCACAGTGCTTGAAGGCATACTGGAAGTTTGCCCTGTTCAAGGTGCAATTGTCATGGAAAAGCCTGCTGAAGCCAGCGCAGAAATACACGATGCTTATAAAAAATTACTAGGGGACGTAACATGGGACGCGATGGAGCGCTGGGCTTTTTACGACAAAATTAGAGAACCTGCCACCACATTAATAATTCAAACAGGTGAGCAACGTCGTTTTGCAAATTTGATTCTCATTGTTGGCGTAGTAAAAATGGCAGAGGAAAGCGGATTCTAGTTACTTGATGCTTTTTTAACATCAAGAAACTGTATTTGCATCAACACAAACAGCATTAATCCTAAGAAAACAGGCATTATACCGCATAAAGCACACAATGTGGATCATAGTAAACATTCAGAAAAGATTTTTTGAACCTAAATAATAAAAGTCATGAATAAAAAAATTATCACATCATTATCAACTTCCTTAATCCTTAGTGTTTTTCTAATACTAAGTAGCTGTTCCAATACCGCTAAAAAGTCGAATCAAAAAGAAGCTCAAAAAACCGTTTACGCAAGTGACGTTATTCCATTTTTTGATCATTGGAAATTGATTTTAGGTGATGGTTCAAATGTTGGTAAACCAATTAATTTTGAGCATAAAGATTTCTTTTATACCGCAAACGATGGCAAAAGTAATTGGGTCGTTTATAAAGCACCCAATGCTGGTAGTACACATGGATCCTCTAACAATACAAGAACAGAATTGGCTCAAACGAAAAAGTGGTATCCCGAAACTGCTAATGATAAATTGACTGCTACACTTAAAGTGATGAATGTATCAACTACGGGCGATGCTCGGGTAGCGGCTTCGTATGCTGTAGTAATAGGTCAGATTCATAGTGCTGATGGGTTTGAGAATGAACCTCTTAAAATATTTTACAAGAAATTTCCTAGTCATACCAAAGGTTCTATTTTTTGGGATTATGAAATCAACACTGCAGGAGATGACAATGCTGGTAGATGGGATTATTCAACAGCTGTTTGGGGTTATGACTTATCTGTTGTTGGTACTAGTGAAAATACTTACCCAGAAGAACCTAAGGATGGTATTGCATTAGGTGAAGAATTGACTTATGAAATCGTGGTTAAGGAGGGTATTATGAGCTTGAAATTTACTAGCGAAGGACATGAAACCAAAACCTTTACAAAAAACTTAATTGCATCTGAATATACTACAATTGCTAATATGCCTGAGCAAACACAAAAATTATTTGTGCCAATTGGTCAAGATGGAGTAGAACGTGAAAATGCGTATACTGGTGAGGGTTGTTTCTTTAAGCTTGGTTGTTACAATCAAACCAATGGGAAATCTCCAGAAGTAAATAAGAACTGGTGTTCTGGTGCTGAAACGCATGGCGGTGATATTCAAAAACAATATGAAGATGGAAACTATGCTGAGGTTTGGTTTAAAACAGGAAGTATTTTTGTAAGTGATGCTGCTGTATCTAATGAAGGCTATTTTACTGAAAATGATTTCTACAAGAAATAAATATTTCAGTCTTTGTTAATTGTTGACATAGTGTTACTTTCTAAGAAACTCAATTCTATTTTTAAATAATAGTATTTTCAGGTATCCTTTAAATCGCTATATTTAAAATTGAATTGAGCTTCTTAATGAGTTTTTAGATAGACTGCCTTTGCGTGCAATTCACGCTATTCCAGAGACATTTATTTTCTGATGCGAACGTAAAAGATGGTGTAAAGGCAGCATGAATTTTAAATAACGAGGGAGATGTAAGGTGTTGAAGTACTGATGGTTAATTTTACGTTAGTCAGAATTTAAAAAAACGAATTGTTCTGAAATAGCATGATAAAAAAACAAATAAAACAAATACTCAGAATAGTATTTATTATTGCTAGCATAAGCTCTTTGGCGTTCGTACCATGGATTTTGGTAAAGGCTTGGATTTTACCACTACCTAATACAGTTCAAGAACAAGTAAATGAAGCAATTGGTTATGGATTTGATGGGATGATAGTTTACGTGGACCAAGCTGGGAAGCCACCCGAGTTTTATGCCGCAGGCTGGCACAATCGAAAAAATAAAATTCCTGCGAACCCGAAAGCCTTATTCAAGATTGCCAGCATTAGCAAGCTATATGTCGCCGTTGCTACGGCAAAATTAGTCAAAGACGAACGTTTGTCTTTGGATAAAACTCTCGCTGATTACTTTCCTGAACTTGTGGGAAGAATCGAAAATGCAGAAAAAATCACCTTGAGGTTAATGCTTCAACATCGGAGTGGCATTCCCAATTTTGTTGACCATCCTGATTATTGGACAAAACCGCCAAAAAACAAACATGAAACACTTGAATACGCACTGGATTTACCCGCTGACTTTGAACCGGGTGAAGATTATGGCTATTCAAATACGAATTATATGTTGATTTCTGACCTCATTGATAAAGTACTGGGCTATAGTTATCAACAATATATCAAGGAGGAGATTTTGATTCCTCTCAAACTCAACAATACCTTCGGTTCGCTTCATGAAGTGGATATAGACGATGTGATGAGCGGATATTATGTTGGAGTTGAAGACGATCTAAAGACTGAATATTCTGGTTTAATGATAGCTACAGCAGAGGATGTGGGCATATTCTTAAGAGCATTAAACGATGGTTCTGTGTTTGAGAAAGGGGAACAGGAAATTTATTCCTCCATTTACGTGTACGAGCATACAGGTCTGCTTGTTGGCTATCAGAGTATTGCCAAATACCACAAAGATATTGATACGGTTGTTATTCAATTTAATAATACAACTAATTTTGATGGATATGACTGGAATTTAGCGGAAATCATATATAGTCGTATTGTGAAAATACTGAGAAGTAAAAAAAGTGCATAATAAGTAGAACGATGAGCGGTCTGCAGGCCCCAACCATGAGTTCATCGCCTGTCCCGATTTTGCATCGGGATTGAATTATATCCCGGACAGTAGGTTGGTATTTTTCTTTTTTTTTCAGTATTATTTGAAGATAAGAGAATAACTAGAGGGTAATTTATTTTCCAATAAGGAGCACTTTAAACGATGCCTATTTAGTGAAAGCCTAATGTAACGGCTGATACAGCAATTATCTTATTTTCTTGAACTAATTGCGCTGTTAGAGTTAAAAGTGACCTAAATTAAGAATCTCAATTCTATTTCTAAATAAAAATATTTTCAATTTTTATGTGTCCTTAAAACGGCTTTGTTTAAAACTTAATAGAGAATTTTGTTTAGTTTATGGACAGACAGCCATGGCGTGCAAGTAAATTAATTAATTCACGAAACGGATGGGGAAATTACAAGGTCTACTTAATTGATTAGCTTGTTGGGAAGACCATTAAGTCTGAGTTTCTTTTTTTTTGCCAAAAAAGAGTCACGATAAATTGTTGTTTTCTTTAGATCTTCCTTTTCCTAATTTCAGCTCTTTATCGATTTGAATTACTCCCCAAAAAGTAACATTTTAGTAGTTTCGTTCTATTACTTTAAGTTAGATTAATGAAGTAAGTTTTCAAATTAGATAGACAAATAGAAGCCTTTAAAAGCAATAATGAGTTTTTCAATTTGTAACTTTGTCCTATTCGTAGATAAAACAACTCCACATAGAACGGTATTAGATTAAAATATAATTTGAAAAATATATGAGTAAAGAGAAAAAGGAAGCGATAAAAGGAGAAACTTATGAAACACTTAAAGCTTTATATTATTCTGGAAAAGTGAAGCCGTCATTAAATAAAATTCTTGCTGAATTACAAAATGATTCTGAAAACATAGAGCTCTCTCTTTTTGCTTGTCAGTGCTTGGTAAGAACTAAGAATTTTGAAGACTTGTCTACATATGCTGATGTTTCTATTGAATTGGATCCCAATATTGCAGCAGGACATTATTACAAGGGAGTTGCTGTTCAGCATACAAAAGGAAAAGAGCAAGATGCTCTAAAAAACTTTAATGAAGCATTAACTTTAGACCCAGACAACACAATTTACCTTAAAAGTAAGGCTACCACCCATCTTTTGCTTTTTACAGATTATCATTTGCCTTTAAGTTTTGCTGAAAAACATAGGGATAAAGCTGAAGAGAGTTTATTAAAAATTATTGATCTGATAGAGCAAAAGGAAAATCCTGATTATAAAGATTTTTTGACTATTGCCGATGTAAGTACTATGCTTAGCCGAAACCTAGCTGCCAAGAAGTATTTCATTAAAGCGGTAAATACTTTTAATGCTTCTGATAAATCAGTACAAGATTTAAATATATATAAAGACATTATTAAGTCTCAAAAAGCTTGTGTAAAGTTGATGGATAAAAACATTGATGATTAATTTCAACAAGACCTTTTGATATTCTCAGGCAAAAAACAATCGTGATTTTCAAAAAAGATAAATAAACATATAATAGGCAGAACTAGGAGCGGTCTGCAAGACGCCGCGATGAGTTTATCGCCTGTCCCGATTTTGCATCGGCATTGAACTACATCCCGGCCAGAAGGCTGGGATTTTGTTTTTTATGCTTTTATCGAAAGTTTTGGGTATTTTGAGATATGTTTAAAACTTAATTGAGCAGTTTGATTAGTTTTTAGACAGACTGCTGTTGGCTGCAATGCCAACCGACTTCCCAAATGACATCCTGTAATTTAACTTGTTTTCGTTTGACAATACCAGAACTATCTTACAACTTGACAAGTAAGAAGTAGTATTTTTATGCAGACAGATTTAAGAAAAACAAAAGAATGAATTTAACGATTGAAAACATACTATTAGTTGGTTCTATATTACTTTTCATTAGTATTATTGTAGGTAAGACAACTTATAAATTTGGTGTTCCGACTTTAATCCTCTTCCTGGCAATAGGAATGTTGGCCGGTTCTGATGGCATAGGAGGCATCCTTTTTGACGACCCCAAAATTGCACAACTCATAGGTATTGTTTCACTTAATTTTATTTTGTTTTCAGGGGGGCTCGACACCAATTGGAATTCCTTAAAACCCATTCTCAAAGAGGGAATTATTTTATCAACCTTAGGTGTTTTACTGACAGCTCTTTCACTTGGTACATTTGTTTGGTTTATTACCGATTTTACTATTTATGAAAGTATGCTTTTAGGCTCCATTGTTTCATCAACAGACGCAGCGGCCGTGTTCTCAATTTTACGTTCAAAAAGTCTCGCACTAAAAACAAATCTAAGACCAACATTAGAATTAGAAAGTGGAAGTAACGACCCAATGGCATATGTGCTAACTATTGCCTTTTTATCTTTAGTAATTAACCAAGACCAAAGTATTGTTTCAATTATCTCCTTATTTTTTCAGCAAATGATTTTTGGGGCTATCGCAGGTTTTGCATTTGGAATGCTGAGTAAATTCATCATCAACAAAATCAAGCTTGACTTTGAAGGGCTATATCCTGTTTTGGTTATTGCTCTGATGTTCATCACCTTTTCGGCAACTGATTTTGTCGGTGGTAACGGCTTTCTTGCAATATACATTTGTGCGGTGTACTTAGGAAATCAAGACCTAATACACAAAAAAACAATTTTAAAAATGTATGACGGTTTGGCTTGGTTGATGCAAATTGTCTTGTTCCTTACTTTAGGTCTACTGGTTTTCCCATCCCAAATAAGTCCCTATGTCGGCATTGGACTACTTATTTCATTGTTCTTGATAGTAGTTGCTCGCCCTATAAGCGTTTTTATTAGCTTAATCTTTTTCAAAATGAAACTAAGAAGACGATTTTATATTTCTTGGGTAGGCTTGCGGGGTGGTGTTCCAATTGTATTTGCAACTTATCCACTTTTGGCGGGAATTGAGAAGGCAAATATGATTTTCAATATCGTGTTTTTTATTTCGGTTACATCAGTTCTAATTCAGGGGACAACTTTATCAATCTTTGCAAAATGGTTAAAAGTGGTTCTACCTGGAAAATCAAAAAAGATTACCGAAATAGACCAACTTATTTTAGACCTGCCGAAATCTACTTTGCAGGAATTTGTGATTTTACCAGACTTTTTTTCAGTAAACAAACGAATTGTTGATTTGAATTTTCCAAAATCCGCATTCATTATAATGATAAAACGTGATAAAGAATATATTCGCCCAGGTGGTTCTACAGGTATTAAAGTAAATGACATTCTAATGGTCCTTGCAGATAGTGAGGAAGATTATGTAAAAGTAAATGAGTGCCTTTCCAAGCGAAATAAAGCAAAAAAAAATAGACTAGACAAAGAATAAAAGCAAGGCAGCCAAACCCTGCTATTGGACAATTGTGTAGTTGGTAAATAAGAATAATAAATTAGAGTACGAGTCGTAATTATAAATTTTACAATCTAGAGGGAGTTTATTTTGTAGGCTTTGCTGTGATTGAAAGTTTGGATATAGTAATTACATGATAAAATCGTTCGGAAGTGGTTCCGATTAGTTAATTTTATCAGATTTATTGAATTTTGTTGCCAGCTTGCTCAATAAAATCAAGGCAACAAGACCACCACAAAATGATACCACCGAATTTATCACAAACAAATTAAAATTCACACTACCGGTTTGCATGATAGCTTGGGGTGAAAAACCTAATCGGCCAATTGATTTAATGAAAAAAACACTGCCGAATACTCCGGCAATGGTATTTCCAATTAGTCCAAAGGAATATTTTTTGAAGAATAGACTGCTGCTGTTAGCTCCAATTATTCCAATAATAATGCTTAGTAAAGAAATCAGTGTATCTGTCATAAATTAGCTGGAAATATTAGTGTCCGTAATCCATCTTATCAACTTTTCCTCCCATCAATCTTTTCTGAACAATAAAGTAAACAAGAAGAAGTGCAAAACCAACAATTCCCCAGCCTAAAGCAACCGACAAACCATATTCCGATGCAGCGGTGTTGTAAATGGTTAAAGACTCGTTTACACTATTGGTTGAAGGCAAAATTACAGGAAACATAGATGCCAATGAAGAAGTTATTCCGCCAACAATAATCAGCGACGAGCAAGCAAAGGCATAAACATCTTTCTTGAATTTTTTAACTAAAAAAGTGCCAAACAATCCGCTAAGATAGATCATCGGAAAAATGAACAGAAGTGGACTTTCTATAAAATTAGAAAATGGTTGTGGCTTAATGATGTGCCAAATGGATACTGAGAAAATAGTAAGTAGTAAAAGCGCAATATTTAGTTTAAAAACTACCGACTTTAATTTTTCATTGATTGACGACTCGGTTTTTAAGATGATCCAGTTGGCACCATGAATGGATAAGGTGACAACGGCAATTATTCCTATCACAATTGTGAACCAATCAATAACCCCCGGATGAGTGCCCTCAGGGCTAAAACTGCTGTTCCATAAGGGTAAGAAAAAATAATGTGCTTCGTAAGCCGAAACTCCATTTTCAACACCGCCCAAGTTTACACCTCTAACAACATTGCCCAGTGCAATACCAAAAAACAGTGTTAGCAGTAGGCTCGAAACACCAAAGGATTTATCCCAAATATCTTTCCACATCTGAAAGTTAAATTGGCTTCGTAACTCCAATCCTATTGCTCTGAAAATAATAAACCACAAAACAATGATTAAAGGGAGATAAAAACCACTAAAAACAGAGGCATAAAAGGTTGGGAAAGCCATAAACAGCAATCCACCTGCGGCTACCAGCCATACTTCATTCGAGTCCCAGAAAAGCCCTGCGGCCTTTGCAATTACCTCTTTGTCTTTTTCCTTTTTAGCAAAAAACAAATGAATAATTCCTGTCCCGAAATCGTAACCGTCCAATATGAAGAATACAGCTAAAACAATAGCTATCATTGTGTACCAAAATAATTCCATAATTAATGTGTTTGAGTTTCAGGTCCTTTATGAATTGTTTTACCAACCAAGACCAGGAACAGTAAGCCCAGAAGCATATATAAACCAACAAATCCCAATAGGGTGAATAAAGTATTTCCTGATGAAACGGTTGGTGAGATTCCATCAACGGTTTTTAATAAACCATATACCAAATAGGGTTGTCGTCCCAGTTCGGCTACATACCATCCGGTTATGTTTGCGATATACGGAAAAGGGAATGCAAACATGATGCCCCAAAGCAAAGTATTCATTGTATAGAGTTTTCTTCTCCATAAAAATAATAGTGCCAAGCCCATTAATCCAATAAAAATAGTGCCTAATCCTACCATAATATGATAGGAGTAGTAGAGAGCAGGAATATTATCGGGTAATTCTTCTTTTGTAAATTGATCCATTCCAGGAATTTGCTTGTTCCAATCCTGATAAGTCAGAAAACTTAAGATGTTGGGAACGGCAATTTTGTTGTCTATCTTTTTTTCAACCATATTAGGTTGACCAATAAGTACGATTTCGGCACCTGCCTCTTCGGTTTCAAAAATCCCTTCCATGGCAGCAAAGGCGGCCGGTTGGAATTTGGCTACATTTTTAGCGTTCCAATCGCCCGTTGGGACAGCCACCAGCATGCTCGAAACAAAACCGAAAATAACACCTGTCTTTAAAAATAACTTTCCGTATTCCAGATTCTTATTGCGCAATACATAAAATGCACCTATAGCGGCAACAACAAAGGATGAGGTTACAACAGATGCAAATTGATTGTGCAGGAAGGCTGGTATCAACCACGGATTGCTGAATAGGGCTGAGAAATTAGTTAGTACGTACTTCCCATTCTCTAAAATTTCATATCCAACAGGATTTTGCATCCAGGAGTTAGTCGCTAAAATAAAATAGCCACTGGCCCAGGAACCTAAAAAGACTAAAAACCCTGTTAGAAAGTGTAGCTTTTGCCCCATTAGCTTTTCACCAAAAATGAAAAGTGCCAAAAAAGAAGATTCGAGAAAAAATGAAAACAGACCTTCCATCGCTAAGGTTTGCCCGATAATTCCTCCCGTAAGTTCCGAGAATTTAGCCCAATTAGTACCAAATTGAAACTCCATTGGAATTCCAGTTACAACACCCATGGTAAAATTAATGGCAAAAATCTTCATGAAGAATTTTGCTGCATTGTTATACCTTTCAAGTTTAGTTCTTAAATATTTCCATTTAAAATAGACAATCATTAAAGATAGTCCCATTGTTAATTGTGGAAATATATAGTGAAATGTGATAGTAAATGCGAACTGCAATCTATCATAAAATATCATGTCATCCATATTCTTATTTTTAAACGTTAAAAATAAGAGTTTTTATCCGTTTTATTGCAACGGGAAAATGATATTTTTTCGTTTTGTGAATTATCTCTCTTGTATATGTATTGCTTATATTCTAGTAAAAGAGCTGGTCGTGATTTAGTGCAAAATGTAATTGTTTGAAATGAGGCTTGTTAGATTGTTGGTAAATCAATTTTTACAATGCATAATAATGTAAAAGGGAATATTGGTGATGGATTATTGGAGAAGTTATTTTAATTCATATTAACTAAAAAGAGATTCAGGCGCTAGTCATGAACCTCTTTCTTTGGTTCGTTTTTTCAATATTTCTAATTACACGTAAAATTTCTTGAAGTATCCTCCTAAAATTTCCAGCATTTCAGGGAAATTCTCTCTTCCAAAGCCAACTCTGATGTATTTGCCTTCGTACTCAAACATTTCAGCAGGAACAGTCATGATACCGGTTTCTTTAACCAAATGCTCGCTAAATTCTAATGATGAACACTCAATATTCAATTTTACAAATGATGTTGTTCCTGCACGTGGAGGTACAAAGTTTTCTATTACCTTCTGATTTTCAGCAAATTCTGCAAACAAGGCAATATTTCGTTTTACCTTCTTTAGGTTAGGTAGTATGAGGCGATCCATATGATTCAATGCCATAATTGTTAATACTTCACTTGGAGCACTATTGCATATGCTTAAATAGTCCTTGTAAGAAACTACACGTGCAAGAAACTCTTTATCCTGGCTGACCAACCAACCTGTTCGTAAACCCGCTAACCCGAAAGTTTTAGATGCACCCCAAAGGCTTATGCCTTTCTCGTACAGATCACATAAAGGAGGCAATTCCGGGAGTTCACTTACCATTAACTTATGGTACATTTCATCCGAAAAAATGTAAATGTTCTTCTCTCTTGCGATTCTAATAATCTCATTCAGTTGATCTAATGATAGGTAACTTCCTGTCGGATTGTGAGGGAAATTGAGGATAATAAGTTTCGTATTTGGCTTTATTAGTTGCTCTAGTTTTTTTGTATCAAAAGTCCAATCATCTTGGCTTGGATACCAATTAGAAAGTTCACATCCAATTGATTTTACAACTTCGTATAAAGATTGATAACAGGGAGCAACCGTTATTACATGATCAGAAGAATCGAGGAGAACATTCATACTAATGAAATTTAGCTCTCCAGGTGTTGCAACTACAATGTTATCAATGGATTGTTTCTTGTAGTTGGTTGATATGATTTTTCTAAGAAGTGGATTGCCCTCACTTTCGGTGTAGCCAAGTTTCATGTTTTCCCATAATGCCAGTTCCTTAGCCGAGGCGCCATCAAGCACATACTTTAGTTCATATCCATCGCAGTCGGAACTAGAAAGTAAGTATTTTGCAGTAAATTCATGTTTGGCAAAATATCTTTCGAGTTTAAAATGATTGATTTTCATAATTAGTTGTTAGTATTTGCACAATCAATGTAAATATTAAAAAGGACTAGTTCAATAGATGTGATGTGTTGTAAAATATCCTAACATGGACAAATGGATTTTTGTGTCGATCACGTGCTTCCTGTTTCTATAATATCATATAATTTGTACTTTTGAACGCCATTCAAATCCGTTGAAACAAATCAAAACTATAAACTATTCTAATGATTCAATTACGAGTAAAAATTTTGGCTTTTAAAGAGGCTGATGCCAAATACCTTGATCTGGGAAAGAAAAGACTTTCAAATATGCTTCCGGAATTTTCTGATCAATTTCAATTTGTGGATGATGACGCAAACATCTTATTCGTTTTGAGTGGTGGGAGCGAGTATGCTACAACTCAATTGGTTGAAAAGGGGAAGTTCTATATTATTCTGTCGAATGAATTGGATAATTCGAATGCGGCGGCATTGGAAATTAAAGCATGGATGAATCGCGAAGGGATAGGTTCTGTATTGCTTTCGAATCCCGAAGAGATGAAGGCGTATATGTCTCGTTACCTTGAAGTAGCTTCGGCTATTGAAGCTTTAAAGGGAAAGCAAGTTGGATTAATTGGCAATGTGTCCGATTGGCTGATTGCTTCAAGTGTTGAGAAGAACGTCTTGATGAGTAAGTTGGGTATCAATTTGAAACAAATTGATTGGAAAAGCCTATGCAGCTTTGAGGATGCTGAAACCAATGCTGACTTTCTGGGAGAATTTGAATATAATAATGAGGAAGAAAAAATTAACGCATCTAAAATTTATAACATCCTAAATGATTGTATCAAAAGGGAAAAATTGGATGCAATAACAGTAGAGTGTTTTCCATTGGTGCGTCAGAAATCGGTAACAGCATGTTTGGCTTTGTCATTATTAAATGATCAGGAAGTGCCTGCTGGTTGTGAAGGCGATTTAGCCAGTATTGTGGGAATGATGTTTGCGAAAGAAATTTCAGGTTCAATTCCCTGGATGGCAAACGTGGCTAAAATATCAGAGGAAGCGACTCTGTTTGCTCATTGTACAATAGGCACCAAATTATTATCTAATTACGAGGTGACTACTCATTTTGAAACAGGTTTGGGAACGGCAATTCAAGGCATGTATCGCTATAATGATATTACTGTTTTTCGTTTTAATGGAGAATTAAACAAGGCTTTTATCACCAGAGGCGAGGTTTTGGATCGTCCGAGATACGCAACAGCATGTCGCACGCAAATTGAGGTTAAACTTCCTCTATCTGCAATTACTAAATTAAAAGAAAATCCTTTGGGAAATCATCATCTGATTTTACAGGGTAATCAGCTCGAGAAGCTACAATTAGCATGTGGTTTATTGGGAATTGAATTGATATAAATGATTCAAAATAAGAAAAAGGAACACCGTCATGATGTTCCTTTTTTCAATTAAAATTAGTCTGTTTTTATTTGAGAGCAGTAGTCTTTCCTTTTTAGGAATGATCCGTTATAAGATGATCCATTTTTTCTTTGACAGAAACTAATTCTGTTATGTCTTCCAGAATCATGATGATGTATTTTTCTTTTTGATAGGGAAATATGCGTGTCGAAAACTGTAAATGTTTGTCAACCTTTACGCCTTCGAAATTAAAAAAAGGCTTCGTGATTTTCTCATTAAAAATAGCCTTATCACTTACGTAAGAGTTAAGTGCAGAGATTCGTAATTCGCATGTTCTGCACATACTGGTATCACCACATAGTTTTTGTTCATCTATTTGATACGCACAACCGATTACTTCACCACATTTCCGATACATTAAATTTTCATTCTTTTTATTGGAAAATATGCTTAGTAATGGGTCGTTATAAGCCCGTAATTTAAGATCCTTATCCAAAAGCATAATGCACGAACTAATATTATTTAGTATCAAATTTAAAAAATCACTTGATTCGCTCAGTACACTAAACCGCTCATTTGTATGTGTGATGTCTGTTTCCATTGCTATTTTTTTATCATCAAAATCATTTGATTTATATCCGATTTGAATAGTTCTATCTAAGTTACGAAATTTTATGATAATTTCAAAATATTAGAAGGCAATGTTGTGTGTTCTGATTTGATTCACATAAGTGTAGTTTTATGTTGTATCTGCAAAGAAATTTTCATCAATATTAATTAATGAGGCTTACTGAAGTTTTTGAGTATTGTGCTTGTTGACTTGCCATTTCGCTTTCCTATTAATTGATTTCATCTGTTTTAGTAGTTCTACTCTTCAAAATGTCAAGTGATTATCAATCCCTAAATACACCGGCATTATAAATTTTACCACTTGAATATGGAAATCTCAAAATTTTTAAGTTCGATAGACTCGTAGGTTGCGATAATTATGGTGAAAAAACCTTTAGGACAGGATTGATGGAAAATTAAGATTTGTTTGCTGAAATCCACCTATTTCAGAAGTAAAAACAGACTGGAAAGCAAAGTAATAAACACACTTATATTTTTAAATAAAAATGGTGAAATACAATGATTTAATCTTTTCCCAATAAATGAACCAAGATAAAGTATGGGAAGAAATAGAAATCCCATTTTAAAAGTTGCCACAGTTAAGAGTCCTAGAACACCATAGCCCACGAGAGCTATAAATGCAGTCACTATACTAAACCACGAAAATATCTCTCTAAATTCTTCCTTATCTACATTTGCTGAATGCAGAAATAGAGCTAAAGGTGGTCCACTTATGGAAATACTTCCTGTTAAAAAACCAAGGAACATACCTGCTATTCGATAAGACCAATCGGATAATTTAATTGTATATCGAATCCCTAAAAGGGATAAAATAGATAATAAAATAAAGAAAATACTCATAATGGTAATTAAGATATTTTCTGATATATACTTTAATGTTAAAACACCAACCAGTGTAAATATGGCTCCAAAGAAAATAAGTGATTGAAATTTCTTATTCACCAATTTTCTATCCTTCTTTTGTAATACGATAACCAGTGAAGCAAATAAATTACAAAGGATTAATACTGGAATTATTTCTTTAGGCGAATACCATATTAACAATGGAGGTAGCGCAACTAATGCAAACCCGAAGCCAGTAATTCCTTTAATTAAACTTGCTACTGATACAATCAAAATAATCCAGAAATAAAGCATCATAGTTACACATTTGAAGTAAGTAAAAGAAACGAGCCAATACCAATCAGCAACCAAAGTAAAATACCCAGAGCAAAACTTTTAAAGCCTGCTTGTTTTGCTTCAGTAAGAGATAAGTTGGAACCAATTAAAAATAGGGCAACAACCATACCTCTGCTTCCCAACCATTTAAAATGAGAAAAGGTTTCGTCCAAACTAGGACAGAAATAGCGGATCAGAATACTGATAATAAAAAGACCAATAAACCATGGAAATTTTAGTTTTCCCATACTCTTATCCTTTTGAAAAAGAGCAACAACAATAGATAATGGAATAATCCACAAGGCTCTGATTAGTTTTACCGTTGTCGCTATTTCAAGAGCCTTAGCACCATAAGTTGCACCTGCTCCTACAACAGAACTCGTGTCGTGAATTGCAATGGCTGCCCAATATCCAAAGGTTTCTTGGCTCATGTTGAAATAATGTCCAATTGCAGGAAATATCAACAAAGCAATCGCATTCAATACAAAAATTACAATCAGAGAAAATGAGATTTGTGAATTTTTAGCACCTGCTACCGGTGCAATCGCAGCAATCGCACTTCCCCCACAAATAGCCGTGCCCGAGGCAATCAGAAGACTAATTTTTGAATCGACCTTCAATAATTTTCCAAGCAATAAACCACTAGTCATCACTACACAAACAGATATCGCTGTATCGATAAAACCCGATTTGGAGGTACTTATTACTTGAGTTAAATTCATTCCAAAACCCATCAATACAATTGAGGCTTGTAAGGAAAAAGAAGTGTATTTTGAAAATGCCTCTTGCTTAAATCCCAGAAACGAAAGAACAATTCCCATTCCTAATGCAATAGCTGGCGAGATAAAAGGCATAAAACAAAGGCATAGCAAACAGTTGTAAACAATGCGAATCTGTTTTTGATTTAATTTCATGTTTGTCATATTTATTTACGACAAACATACGCTCAACCTATAGTCAAAGCAAATACTCAATTATTATTAGTAATAACTAAAAGTTATAATTGGAAAGAAATTCCATAAAGAGTTTCGTCGCTGAAACCTCATGTCCCTGCATAAGTGCAATTCTAAATTTTCGATTTAAACGCATCCCTTTTAAATCCAGTTTTGTAATTTCTTTTAGCCTCAATTCTTTTTCAATGGCCTTTTCTGAAACAAGTGCTATACCATCAAATTCGCATAAAAAATTCTTGATCGCTTCGGTACTTCCTAAATGAATGAATATATTAAGCTTGTCGATAAACACATTCTGCTTAGCTAATGATTTATATATTACTTCGAGAGTTCCAGATCCTTTTTCTCGAAGAACTATGGGTAAGGATTGAAGATCAGTGAGGGATAAAACCTTCTTTTTAGAATAAACGCTATTACTGCCAGTTACAACAACAATTTCATCGTCGAGAAAATCGATATACTTGATGTTCGATCTCGACGAATCGTTCTCTACCAAAGCCAAATCAATTTCATTATCGAGTAATTTTTGTTCCATCTCAAAAGAGTTCCCATTCAACAAATAAAGATCAATTTTAGGGTAACGTTTATGAAAAGCAGCTATAACTTTAGGAATAATGTATTGTGAGATTGTCGAGCTGGCACCAATCCGTAAAGAGCCATTAAATGCTTCGTTCAATCTGCCCAATTCGTATTCCAAGTCGCGGTACTGTTGTTTGATTTGTTTAAGGCTACGATATACTAATTTGCCCGACTTGGTTAGGTAAACCTTGTTTCCTTTTCGTTCGAAAAGGGCGGTGGCTAATTTACTTTCCAGCTCCTTAATGTGTTTGGTAACTGCAGGTTGACTAATGAATAGTTCTTCGGCTGCTTTCGAGAAATTTAGGTTTTCTGCTACAGCAATAAATACTTCGTCCCGATAATCCATATTTTATCCAATTAGTTTTGTTTTCAACCATTTCCAGGGAAATAACATTGATACATTTTGCTGGTAAATTTGATATTCCTCTCCGTATTCATGAACTAACTTTTTTTCTTCCAGATAGCAACCAACAATCAGATAAATGCTGAATATTACATTTACAATTAGTGCAGCGATATCTAGATTTCTGGACCAAATGAATAGAAAAGTTGCAGTATACCACGGATGACGAATGATGCTGAGAATTCCTACAGTGCTTAAATTTCCATCATCAGACATTGTTTTATGATGTTCTGATTGTTGAATCTGGCGAAAGCCGAAAAAAGACAATAGATCGTATGATTTCGAGCCTGCAAAAAACAGAAAAAAGCAAGTTAGTAAGATCAG
This sequence comes from Labilibaculum antarcticum, assembly GCF_002356295.1. Taxonomy (NCBI): domain Bacteria; kingdom Pseudomonadati; phylum Bacteroidota; class Bacteroidia; order Marinilabiliales; family Marinifilaceae; genus Labilibaculum; species Labilibaculum antarcticum. The sequence continues at coordinate 4,386,319 of NZ_AP018042.1, forward strand.
TATATGGGCAATTTGAAAATATCCCGACCAGTCAAAAATAAGTTCACTTTTTAATGAATAAGAATACAAAATTAGTGGTGAGAATGTAATCAGTGAAAATAGATTGTATAGTATCCTGTATGTTCGGAAGTGTTTACCCATTTTGGGCTCTATGTAGCACAGGAAACGGTTTGAAATTAAACTGCTGTGAAAAAAGCACCAAAGCACTAAAAGCAGAGAGAGAAGAATATATTGTGTTGCGATCATCATGTAAAAGTAAGAAATAGATTCTGTTTGAAAGAGAACTATTTCTTACTTTCTAATAGTATACATCGAAAAAAAGTCTTTTTACCTATTCAAGGGAAATATTGTAAGCTCCTTCAGTGAGAACCTTAACCAGGTTTTGAGAACCTACAATTTCCGTAAAGCCTTTTGTTTCTGCACCAATAATTATTTTTTCCTTACGTAAATAATAGTTCTGTGCATCACTTTTATCAATTACAAAAACATATCGGTCGGGGCCTGATTTAAGAATTGCATGGCTAGGAAGTGCCTCTGCATCTTTTTTATTTGTAATTATTTCTGCTTCGATGAATGAACCGTTGTATAATTTTCCTTTTGCCTCTTCTTCAATTTTAGCTAAGCAGAGAATGGTTTTAGTTTCCGGATCAATTCCTTTTCCAATTGCACTCAAATGTGCTGTATGTATTTTTTCAGAATCACTTAGGGTTTTAAAATGCAGAATCTGTCCTATTTTTAGCTTTTGAATGTCCTTTTCGAATACTGAAATTTGAACTTGGAGTTGATTGGTGTTCACAATTTCAATTAAGGACTTTTGTTGTTCGGCAAATTCACCAAGAATCAGATTGTAATTGGTGATATAGCCATCTATTGGGGCTGTTAATGAAAGAGAAGAATAAAAATCTCCTTCTTTTATTTTATTCGTGTTGAGGTGGAGAATCTTTAATTTCAACTCTAAACTCTCATATTTTGCCTTTGTTGCTTTGTAAGTGCTTTCAGAGGAAATAAGGTTTTTTTCTGCGCCAATTTTTTCATTATACAGAGCTTTGTTTCTTTCATAGTCAGCTTTACTATTAGATAGTTGTGCTGAAGTTTCTGCGAAATCCTGCTGAAGGCTAATCAAATCATTGGATTCAATTTGACACAATATCTGACCTTTCTTCACATAATCTCCAGTTGTGAAATGAATACTCTTTACAATACCGGAAACAGGTGTGCTTATATTGGCAATTCCATTTGGAGGTGCTGAAATGGACCCGTTGCATAAGATTAAATCCTCAAAGCACTGTGTAGTCACCGCACCAATTTCCATTTTCTCTGAGATGAACTGCTGCTGGGAAATCGGAATCAATTGTTCGCTCTCATCTATGATGGGATTAGCAGGAGGAGCTTTTGGTTTGCATGCAAAAACAAACATTGTAAATAGAATATAGGCGAGTAGGATATAGCTTTTCATGATATTTGTTTTTATTTATTTAGATAGTTGGCTTCAAGAGCAAGATTATTGTACTGAGCAAGATTATCGAGATAATTTAGGGTCAGATTTAGTGCATTTTCGATGCTTACAACAAACTGGAAAAAGTCCAGTTCTCCCATTTGATACGATTTCTGAGCTATTCTTATGATTTCGTCACTCAAATTTCGACCTGAATCTTCATAGTTTTGGAGAGATTCTTCAAATTTAAGTAACTCTATTCGTAATTCTTCCTGTTTTGCTTTCCGGTTAATTAGAAAATCATTTCGCATGTTTTGATCGATGTCCAAAGCAATTTTGTTTGCTTTAATTCGTGCTTTTTGTTCTCCGAAAAATAATGGGACTGCTAATCCAATTTGAAAACCTTGGTAGGTTTGAGCGTTAGAATAGTTATTGCTTCCCCGGTAATAACCAAGTGATATATCGGGTAGAAGCTTGTTTTTCTCCAAACCAAGTAAGGCATATTGTTGTTCGCATTGCAGTTTCATGATTTGTAAATCGGAACTGGATTCAACAAGATTGTTCTCAACAGGAATCCTTTTCAACTCCAGCATTGGAACTGTAAATGCACTATCATTTTGTAAAATTGCATTCAATTTTTGATTGGCAATATCCAGATTGTGTTTCAGTTGTTGGATGTCCATTGTCACTTGTTGTTGTTTGGCTTTGGCATTTAAAAGATCTATTTGGCTGATATCTCCTTTTTCAAATCTTAGCTCAGCACTTTTTCTGAAATTGGCATACAAAGAGTCTATTTTGAAAAATATTGTCTGTTTGTTTTGCAGATATAGTATTTGATTATATGCTTGAGATACATCTTTGGAAACCATTTGTTTCTGTCGATAATAGTTGGTTTCTGCAATGGATACATTTCTTTTATTCACTTTCGATTGTGAAGTATAAACACTAGGGAAACTGAAGTTTTGTTCAATACCAAAAATTTTGAGCGGATGACCATTTTCCGCAATGTTATTTTGATCATAACCATAGTAGAACAATGTTTTGTCTACAGAGAAAGCACTTGCTTTTAAAGCTTCACTTTGTTTTACTGTAAGTTCGAAAGCTTGAAGTTGCTTATTATTATCCATAGCAATTTCAATTGCATTTTCAAGACTCAATTCCTTCGTTTGTGCTGTTGCTGTAAGCGATAAAAAGGCAATTAGGATGCCGGTAATTGCAGATTTCGATCGGATGAACCGAAGGGGTCTGAATTTGATTCCAATTACATTGTAGAAAATTTCAAAAAGTAAGGGCAAGGCAATCATCGTAAGCATGGTAGAGGTGATGAGGCCACCAATAACCACAGTTGCCAGAGGGCGTTGTACTTCTGCGCCAGCACCAGTTGAAATAGCCATTGGTAAGAATCCCATTGCTGCAGCTGCTGCTGTTAGCATTACCGGGCGAAGCCGATCTTTTGTGCCGGTAAGTATCAATTCCCGCATGCTGGTCATTCCTTTTTCCTGCAAATCTTTTAGATGTTCAATCAATACAATTCCATTTAAAACAGCAATACCAAAAAGGGCAATAAAGCCTATTCCTGCGGATACACTAAAAGGCATTCCTCTGATCCATAAAAAAAGAACTCCACCAACGGTCGATAAGGGAACTGCCGTAAAGATCATGACTGCATCTTTAAACGATCCAAATGCAAAGTGCAGGAAGATAAAGATTAGAAGTAAGGCAAGCGGAACAGCAAAAAGTAAACGCTTACTCGCATTTTTTAGATTTTCAAACTGACCGCCATAAACAATGTAATTCCCTGGCTCTAATTTAATTATACCATCAATTTTACTTTGTATGTCTTCAACGACTGATTGAAGATCACGATTTCTAACATTCACGCTAACCGACATCATACGATGTGTATTTTCGCGGGAAATTTTTGCAGGACCTTCCGAGAAAGAAATGTCAGCCAATTCATTCATCGGAATTTGATTTCCATTTGGCAGAGGAATCATTAATTGTTGAATGTTTTCGATGTCCATCCGACTTTCTTTCTGAAGTCGAACGACCAAATCAAATCGTTTTTCACCTTCGAAAACACTGCCACTTGATTCTCCGCCAAAAGCCATAGCCAAATAGGAGTTCAGTGTTTGCATATCCAATCCGTAATGAGCAATTTTATTGCGCTTGTAGATTACACTCATTTGTGGCAATCCTTCTGTTTTTTCGATAACAATATCAGCGGCACCCGGCACATCTTCAATTAATTTCTTTATTTCATTAGCTTTTTCATTTAAATACGTCAAATCTTCACCAAATATTTTGATGGCAATATCAGCGCGAACACCCGTAATTAACTCGTTAAAACGCATTTCTATTGGTTGGGTAAACTCATAGTCAATACCGGGGATTATCGATAGAGCTTCTTTAAACAGATCAGCAAGTTCTTCCTTGCTTTTTGCGGACGTCCATTCGTGTCGGGGATTTAATTTAATGATCATATCTATTTCTTCCATCGACATAGGATCTGTCGGAACTTCGGCTGCTCCAATACGGCAAACAATTTGATCTACTTCGGGAAAGCGATCGATTAGAATATTTTCCATTTGAGTGCACATTTCAACCGTTTTGGATAGAGAAGTACCGGTTTTTAGAACAGGTTGAATCACAAAATCACCTTCATCCAGTGTAGGAACAAATTCACCGCCCATTTTCGAGAACAAAACACCTGTAAAAATAAGTGCTGCCAGCGAGGCTCCTAAAACGAATTTCTTGTGACCGCAAGACCATTTCATAACTGGAGTATACGATCGATAGGTTAAATTCATGATTTTATCTGCAAGATTCCATTTGCCTTTCTTTTCAGGTTTCAAGAAGAGGGAAGAGGCAACAGGAAGCCATGTGAAACCTAATATCATAGCACCAATTATCGCAAAACTAAACGAGAGTGCCATGGGTCTAAACATTTTGCCTTCCACTCCTTGCAGAGATAGGATCGGGATAAAGACAATAAGAATAATTATTTGCCCAAAAATGGCAGAATTCATCATTTTTGATGCTCCTGTAAAGGTGATTTTATCAATAAGCGTTTTCTGTTCTTCTTTGTTTGATTGATTGTATTCATCTGTTTTAGCATTGATCCGAATGGCAATGTATTCCACAATGATAACGGCTCCATCAATTATAATTCCAAAGTCGAGAGCTCCCAAACTCATTAAATTGGCATCAATACCAAAAATATACATCAAGGAAAGTGTGAAGAGAAGCGCCAAAGGAATCATAGAAGCAATAACCAATGCGGACCTTATATTTCCAAGCAATACAAATACGATCAGCATTACAATCAGGCAACCCAAGACCAAATTTTCCACTACCGTGGTAGTAGTTTTGTCTATTAATTCACTTCGTTCCAATATTGGATTAATAAAAACACCTTCGGGCAGATTTTTCTGAATTTCAGCAACTCTTACTTTTACTTCATTAATCACCAATTTAGAGTTTGCATTTTTCAACATCATGACTTGACCCAGAACTTTTTCTCCCTGACCGTTAGCTGTGATAGCACCAAAACGATTGGCATATCCAAAATGAACTGTGGCAATATCTTTAACCAGAATTGGAATACCACGGTTATTCTTAACCACTATGTTTTTAATATCCTGAATGGACTTTACTTGTCCGTCGCCACGGATAAAGTACGACTGATTGGTTTTTTCGATGTAGGCACCACCGGAAATGCTGTTGTTGTTTTGCAAAGCTTCAAAAACTTCCATCAAGTTTAGATCCATGGATCTCAATCGAGTTGGATCAATTGCGACTTCGTATTGCTTTAAAAATCCACCCCAGCTGTTTACTTCAACCACTCCTGATATACCTGATAATTGTCTTTTAACAATCCAATCCTGAACGGTTCGTAAATCCATTGCAGAATATTGATTTTCAAATCCAGGTTTAACATCCAGGATGTATTGGTAAATCTCGCCTAATCCTGTGGTTATTGGTCCCATTTCAGGAGAACCAAATCCTTCAGGAATATTCGCAGATGCTGCCTTAATTTTTTCGGCAATTAGTTGGCGGGGAAGATAGGTGCCAATTTCATCATTAAATACAATAGTAACAACTGATAAGCCAAATTTAGAAATGGATCTGATTTCTTCAACTCCGGGGAGATTTGCCATTTCCAGCTCAACAGGAGCGGTAATGAATTGCTCTATTTCCTGTGTGGAAAGATTTCCAGAGGTAGTAATTACCTGAACCTGATTGTTGGTAATATCAGGAACAGCACCAATAGGGATTTTAAATATGGCATATGATCCGAAAAGGGCAATGGAAAGAGTAAACAAGATTACGATTAACTTGTTTCGAATGCTAAAATTAATGATTTTTTCTAACATGTATGTGGGCTTATAAGTAGAACTGTTTAGACTATGTAATAGTGTATTTTGGCTTAAGTTATGATTAGGGTGAAGAAGGTTACTGCAAAGTGACCTTGGTTTATTTTTGAATGTAAAAATGATGATTGAAAAGAAGAGTACTGCAAATGCTTAGTAGTCAAGAGTTATTATTCGACCTTTAGTGAAATTGAAGAATTTTTCTTTTTCAGCCAATTGAATTCCTGCAATGAGATCGCTTGATTCGTACCCAGCAACTTTCAAACAGGTAGGACAAGCATAAATGCTTACTTTTTTATCAATTAATTGTTTAATATAAGTTTGAAGAGATTCGAATTCTGCAAATTCAAGATCTTTTGCACCTTTCATCAACAATTCAGTTGCATGAATGTCCATATACACAATTACATCTTTATCGTCGGCCATCAGAACAGCCATTTTCAGAGGCATTAACACGCGATGAGGATCGCTGAAACCTTCCGTGATGTGAATGAAAACCCCATCTCTAACAGACTCTGTTTTTACTATGCTTTGCTGTTGGTTTGGGGCTTGATTGCATGATAGTAACAATAAACCCATAAAAAGTAAAAGACTAAAATTTTTCATAGCTGTAAATTTCAGATTAAAAGTGACTGTTTATTTCCTTAAATCTTACTTAACCGTAATGTAATCAGCTTTTTGGGATCGAACCAGTAGTTGTAAGCAAAAGATTGTAATGAGTGAATAAATTCACATATTCCATACGAAATTTGATATGCTTTCAGTTTCAGATGAGATATAATGAAAATAGTCTTTGCTGTAAATCGACTATATTAAATTTAAGGTTTCTAATTGAAATTTATGAAAAATATGTTTGTCAACAAAATTGTTATTCGGAGTTGAGTTTTTTTTTGAAATGCAATAGAGGGAAATAGTACAAGAATACCCGCATTTAATCCATTTACAGGCAGGAATGATTATTCTAATTTTGCTGATAGAGTAAAGAACTTAAATTTTGAATTTTTAAATAGTAGATGATGAGTACAAAATTTTTATACGTAAGTGCAAATCCAAAAGGAGAAAATGAATCATACAGCTTAAAGGTAGGGAGAGCTTTTATTGAGCAATACAAAATACTAAATCCTGATCACGAAGTTACAGAACTTGATTTGTTTAAAACAGATGTTCCTGTTTTGAATGCAGTAGTTTTTGATGGTTTTTCGAAGTTGCAGAATGGTGGTAGTTTCAGTGATTTGGATCAGGAGCAAAAACAACAGCTTGGAAAGTTAAATCAGCTTTTGGAACAATTTATGGAAGCTGATTCATACGCATTTGTTAATCCAATGTGGAATTTTTCAGTTCCTCCTGTACTTAAAGCTTATATTGATGTGATATTGCAGGTTGGAAAAACATTTCATTACACCGAAAATGGACCAGAAGGCTTGATGAAGGGGAAGAAGGCTATTCATATTCAAGCCTCGGGTGGTATTTATAGCAAAGGTGCTGCAGTTGAAATGGATTTTTCACACAGATATTTAAAAACAGTTTTGGGATTTACGGGTATATCTGAATTGGAATTTGTACCTGTTGAAGGTATTGCAATGGGACAAACTAAAGTTTCTGAAATTGTAAAATTGGCATCTGAGAAAGCAATAGGTTTAGCCTCTGAATTTTGATCTTCTATTGAGGATAATAAGAGTATTCTCCTTTTAACCAATAATTTTATGCGGGTTGATCTTCCATTTGGAAATACTTCCCGCATTTTATATCTTGGAACGTAATAAATATGATGAATTTCCTTTAATTGTCTGCTATCCCACGCTGTTAATTTTTATGTCTATTTAAAAACCACTACTTTAGCAGTTCGCAAATTCAAGACCAAAAACCGAATCATGAAGTTGGATCAATTAAAACTAAATATCGATCAAATTCCTTTCCGGAAATCTTTAAGTTTTCTTCCATTAATTAATAAGTTGAAAGAGGAGCGAGGTATAGATGGGAGTATTGATTTACATGCAAAAATTATTTTGGATTTAATTGAGATGCATCCTGTTTTGGTGCAACCAGATTTTAATATTAAGGACGTTGATAAGTATAAGGATGAGATACATGTTATGATGTCCTATTTTTTTACTCCTTCTCAATATAATAATGATATTGGCGTAGTAGCAAGCCCTTTCGATGATCAAAATTTTTACTTCACCCCCAATTACCTTGGGGTTTATGAGAATGAAGATATTGAAATTGAGATGGTTGAGCAGAAGATTCAGGATAGCTGTTACAAGACTTTCACCAAGTTGGTGTATGCTTACTTAATGATCCTTCCTAAATTTTATGACTTTCATTTAGATATGGATTATCTGTTCATGTATCGAATGACGGATAAGTTGAACGGTCTGGTGAAATACTATAAACTTGAGTTTAACAAGTCTTGTATTGAAATTACCCACGACGGGGAATTGCCATCTGTATCTAAAGATGATATTCATAATATGATTAATGATCCTCTGAATATGGATTTTTGGTTAGAAACTCTTCCTTTGGATAATTTTACATTTTGTGGACTGATGTCATTTAGATATATTGATGTGACTCAAATTGAGGTTATTTCATCATTGAAATCTCAATTATTAGAGAAAGCTTCAATTATCAACAGGAGTAATTTTGATGCTCTTGAACAAAATATTCGTTCCTTATTAGCTTTGCCAAATTTGAATTTAGGTGTTCTTGCTATGGGAATTACTCAAGGGAATGTTGAAAATCCGTCTGATTTTTGGCATGGATTTATTGATCCTGCTAAGTATAAATGCGAAGCGTATCGAGGAACAATTTATGAAGATGCTGCTCTCTCGGGTTCTGTCGTTTTAATTAATGATCTTTCCAAAAAAACCGATTTAAAGCCTGTAGAACAAGAGTTGCTAAATCAAGGCATTAAAAATATTAGTATTATTCCTCTTCATTACGATGGCGAGTTGGTGGGAATGATGGAATTAGGCTCAACAAAGGCATTTGATATCAATTTCACCAAACTAAGGATAATAAAAGATATTATTCCGGTTTTTTCAATAGCTGTTCAGCGTACAAGTGAAGAATTAAAGAATAGAATTGAGGCAATTATAAAAGAAGAATGTACGGCTATACATCATAGTGTTGAGTGGCGGTTTCAGCAGGCAGCGGGAAAATTGCTAGCGAAAAAAGAAGTTGATGAATTGGCACAGATGGAAGAAATTGTGTTCAAGGAAGTACATCCTTTATATGGAGCTATTGACGTTCGTCATTCTTCGATTATTCGAAATCAAACCATTCAGGACGATTTAGTAGAACAATTGGAATTGGCTCGCAATGTATTGAAACAAGCCTTTTTGGACCGTAAAATGCCTATTTACGATCAGCTTATTTACAAGATTGATTATTTTACCGAAGGAATTCAAAAGGGATTATCTTCAGGAGATGAAATGAATGTACTAAATTTTATTCGCTATGATGTAGAAACATTGTTTCCACATTTTAAGGAAAATAGTACTGCCTTAACCGAAGCTATTTCCGAATATGATAGAAATATCGATCCGGAATTAAATATCGTATACAAACGAAGAAAAGATTTTGAAGATAGTTTGGGGATGATCAATGATTGTGTAACTTCTTATCTTGAAAAAGAAGAAGAAAATGCGCAAAAAATGTTTCCCCATTATTTTGAGAAGTATCGTACAGATGGTGTAGAGCATAATATTTACATTGGGCAAAGTATTTCTGCACAAAAAACATTTGATCGTATTTATTTAAAGAATTTACGATTGTGGCAATTAATTGTAAGTGCCGAGTTAGCTAGAAAAACAGATGCTTTAAAAAGTTCATTGCCGATTGAATTGGAAACAGCTGGTTTAATTTTAGTACATAGCCAGCCTTTAGCAATTAGATTCAGACAAGATGAAAAAAAATTCGATGTAGATGGTGCTTATAATATTAGATATGAGATTATTAAGAAAAGAATTGATAAAGCTGTCATAAAAGGAACCAGCGAGCGTCTTACTCAACCCGGAATGTTAGCGGTAATATTTAGTCAGGAATCTGAGATGTTAGAGTATCAGAGATATCTGGAGTATTTAGTTGCAAAGGGCTATTTTGAAGACAATATAGAACATTTGGTTCTTGAAGATTTACAAGGAGTATATGGTTTAAGGGCGCTAAGAGTGCAGATTAAACATGGAATACAACCCAAAGAAGTTCTTGCTGTTGCAAAGGCATTAAAATTGAATGATTAGCTTTAAGTGTTTACTATAGTATTGATATCAAATTAGAAGAATAATAAGTTTATGCTCTTTAAATCCCTATTCCTTAGCCTGATTCTAAGCTCGCTAAGTTTTTTAAGTTATGCACAGTTATCGACCGATACTTTGGTTAATACGGCACGGCCCAAGATTGGTCTTGTGTTAAGTGGAGGTGGAGCTAAAGGATTTGCTCACGTTGGTGTTCTTAAGATTATCGACGAACTGGGAATTCCTATTGATTATATTGCCGGAACTAGTATGGGAGCACTTATAGGCGGTTTTTATGCAATTGGATATTCTGCCGTTGATATTGAGAAAATTATTTTAAATCAGAATTGGGAAGACTTACTTTCGGATAATGTATCGCGGAATTTCGTGCCTATTTATGAAAAAAAGGATTTTGAAAGATATATTCTTTCGTTTCCTATTAAGCCTAAGGGAATAGAGCTGCCTAGTGGAATTGTTGAAGGTCAAAATGTGCTTAATTTATTTGAGCGATTGACAATAGATTTTCATGACGAAACTGATTTTAAAAAATTGCCTATTCCATTTTTATGCATCGCCACCGATTTGGAAACCGGTAAGGCCGTAGTTCTGGATAAAGGTTATCTTCCATTAGCAATGCGGGCAAGTATGGCTATTCCAACCTTTTTTGCACCTATTGAGATCGATGGGAAATTACTCGCTGACGGAGGAATGATCAATAATTTCCCGGTGAAGGAATTGATTAAAATGGGTGCTGATATCGTTATTGGTGTTAATGTTCAGTCTGGAGTTAAATCTAAAAAGGAATTAAAGTCTCTTTTGGATATTATCAATCAAACTGTTTCTTTGATGGCGTTGAATAATTTTAAGGATAATCTGAAATATTGTGATATCTATATTAAACCAAAAATTGACAATTATACTGTTGGAAGCTTTCAAGATGCAGATTCTCTGATTCACAGAGGAGAAGAAATAGCTCGAACCTTTATTCCAACCTTGATGGATTTAAAGAAAAAATATAATCTACAGAAACGAGAAATAAAAAGATATATACCTCCTTGCGATACTTCTGAATATTATTTGAAGGATATTGAATTTAACGGACTTAACGAGGTTAGTTACTCGTTGTTATCAGGTAAACTAAATTATGGCAAGAATTCCAATATTAGCTTGCATGAATTGCAAGATGGCATAAATCGGGCTTATGGCAGTCGGTACTTCGATCATGTCGATTTCCAGATGAAAGGGGAAAATGAAAAAACTCTTTTAATAAATGTGAAAGAAAGAACGACTAAACGTTTTAATGTTGGACTGCATTACGATAGTGATAATAATGCATCGGTATTGCTGAATACAACATTTCGGAATAAATTAAAAAGCGGGTCTCGTTTATCTTTTGATTTAAAATTAGCTGAAAGTCCAAGATTCAAAACCACCTATACCATTGATAATGGGTTGAAACCTGGACTGAATGTAGAGGCGGAATTTAATGATTCTGAGGTATATGCATTTGATGATGGAGCGAAAATCGGCAGTTATGATTTTAATTATTTAAAATTTGATATTAATACGCATACCATTTTTCGGGAATCATATTCTTTTGGATTGGGTGGGAAAATTGAATATTTCAACATTAATTCCGAATTTACCACTTCAGATTTGATAATAGCTCGAGATGAAGATTATTATTTTACTTATTATGCATTCCTTAACCTGGATTCTCATGATACAGCATATTATCCAAAGAAAGGGATGAGTCTTTATGCGGAATATAAGTTAGTTACAAATAATGGTTTAAAACTTGACGAAATGGATCGTCCAGCTTCGGTTGCTTATCTTAAATTTCAAAAAGCAATCAGTATGAGCTCTGCATTTACGGTTTATCCAAAATTTTTCGGAAGGGTTGTATGGGGTAAAAATATACCCAGTTTTTTCATGTCCTATACAGGCGGAATGGATCAGACAGATTATTTTGATATTCAAGTGCCATTTGTTGGTTTGGAACGAATGGAAATTGCATCTACGAATTCTTTTATTTTTCGAACTGATTTTCAATACGAACTATTCAGGAATAATTATTTAATTCTGAAAATGAATGCCGGTAAATTAGTGGAAGATGTTAATGATGCATTAACGCAAGGTGAATGGATTAAAGGAATTGGTTTAACCTATTCATATAATAGTTTAATTGGACCCATAGAATTTTCGCTAATGTATTCTGATAAAAAGAATGGAATTTCAAACTATGTTAACATAGGTTTTTGGTTCTGATAAAAGAGTAGTTGTCTGACCTGAATTGCAAACGGAAAAACATGATTATATGAATAAATATATTTTATTCTTGGTTATCCTTTATTGCAGCACTTTGAGTGTAGCTTTTGGGCAGGATAGAGGTGATAGTTTGAAGTACGATTGGAATCCTGGCATAGAAGGGACTGGCCCTGTTCGCGGGTTAGAGGTGTCTTTGCGTTCGAATACAAATTATAATGTGAATTCCAATTCTGATTTGTATGGAAAAGGAAAAGGTGAAATTGATAACGATCGGGTTTTTGAAACAAAGCTTCGCTTTCCATTATTTCTAAATCAAAAATTAAAAATTGCCGGTAGTTTTGATTACAGCGATGAAGAAATTCATTTTGATGATATATCGGATAATAATTACCCCTTGTATAAAAGTTTGAATGATAAAAACTTAAAAAGCATTGGAGGGAGTATTTATCTCATGACTCAGTTAAAAAGGAATGTGTTTTTCATGTTTCGTTTTAATGTCAAGTTAAAAGGTGATTACTGGAAAGAGCACATTGGTGATGTGAGTAAGTATACTTTTCTGAAAATGGAGATGTCGCCTGTAATTGGATGGAAAGTGAATTCTAAAAAATCATGGGGTATTGGTATGGCTTATTCCTATACATTTGGAGATCCATTGCTATTTCCAATTTTTGTTTACAACCATTCTTTTGCAGATAAATGGGGTGTTGAAGCCTTTCTTCCAGCGAGAATAAAATTGCGTTATCAGCCCTCAAAACTTTGTTTTATTAATGCCAAAGTAAGATTACAGGGTGGGAGTTATAGTATCCATTTTGACGATCCGAAATTGAATGATTTTAAAACACTGGAATTAAGAAGAGCTGATCTGAATTTTTCGCTGGAAATTGAAAAAGGGATTACGGATTGGTTATGGGCTTCCTTTGAATCTGGCTATCGCACCAATATTAATTTTGATGTGACTAATAGTAATCATGCTTTCAGTTTGTCGGGAAGCAAGTTGACCAGTGAAAATAATATTATTGATTCGAATGCAGAAGGAGGACTTTTTTATAATCTATCGGTGTTTCTCGTACCCTCAAAAACAATTTTGAAAAAGATTGGTTTAATAGAATAGAAAAGGGCAATATCCTTTCCTCTTGGTTTAAAATTGGTAAGAACATTGCCCTTGGTGTTTAGTTTATATTATTTGAGAATATCGACGGAGCAATATCTCTTAAATTGTATCTGGAAGCCATTGCTTCACCATAAGCGCCGGCAGAACGTATTGCTATGATATCATTTCTTTTTGTAGCTGGCAGGCTAACCGATTTTCCAAAACAATCGGATGATTCGCAAATAGGTCCAACCACATCGTAATTTTCAGTTTCTCCATTGGAACTTAAGTTCTCAATTTTGTGATAAGCCTGATAAAGGGCCGGTCGCAGCAATTCGGTCATGCCGGCATCTAAAATTGCAAATTTGGTTTTCACCCCGTTTTTAACGTATAAAACTTTAGAAATTAAGCTGCCACATTGAGCAACCATCGATCTTCCCAATTCGAAATGAAGTTCCTGATTTGGATCCAGTTCTAAAAATTCATCGAAAATTGCAAAAAAGGTCACAAAATCGGGTATCGGATTCTTATCAGGATGTTTGTAATCTACACCAAATCCGCCACCAACATTGATGTGATCAACAATAATTTGTCGGTCAGCAAACCACTGTTTGATTTCATTGATCCGAATACACAAGCCTTTGAATACGCTCAAATCGGTAATTTGAGATCCAATGTGAAAATGCAATCCAATTAATTCAATGTTTTTGTAAGTAGCAAGACCTTTAAGAACATCATCAAATTCCCAACGGCTAATTCCAAATTTATTTTCTTCAACTCCGGTTGTGATGTAATGATGAGTATTTGCATTTACGTTAGGGTTGATGCGAATGGCAATTTTGGCAATTTTATTGCTTTTTTCAGCCAGTTCATTAATCAATTCCATTTCGGGAATCGATTCACAATTGAAGCAAAAAATTTCAGTATCTAATGCCGTTTGGATTTCCTGATCGGATTTACCAACACCTGCATATACAATTTTATTAGAAGGATATCCTGATTCCAAAGATCTTTTGATTTCATTTCCACTTACACAATCGGCACCAAAGCCATACGATTGAATTTTAGACATGATATTTGGATTGGCATTTGCTTTTACGGCATAATGCACGTGATATCCGTATTTAGATGACTCTTTTTTAATAATCTCCAAAGTGTTTTGAAGAATCTCCATATCGTAATAGTAGAATGGAGTAGGTATGTTTGAGAATTCGTTGATTCTTGAGCTGTTAAACATGATAAAAAAAATATGAAAACGACAATTAAAATAAATGACTACTAAGTGCCCTAAGGGCTGCAACTTTATTTTCTTGATTTACCAAAACAGAAATGTTGTGTTTGCTGCCTCCGTAGGAAATCATACGCAATGGCGTAGATTCAAGTGCTTCCAGTACCTTTTTAGCACTGCCTGCCGATTCTGAAATAAAATCGCCAACAATACAAATTATCGATTGGTTCCTGTCTATTTCAACAAGGCCAAATTTCAATAATTCAGATTCTATTTCCGCTAAATGAGTATCATCATCTATTGTGAGAGAGATAGCTACTTCCGAAGTGGTAATCATATCGATTGGAGTCTTATATATTTCGAATATTTCAAACACCTTACGCAGAAAACCATAAGCCAACAGCATTCTTCCTGATTTAATTTTTACTGCTGTAATTCCATCTTTGGCTGCAATTGCTTTAATCCCTTTGCCAACCATATCACCTGTTATTAGAGTTCCTTCATCCGATGGGCTAAGTGTGTTTTTTAAACGAACAGGAATGCTATATTGCTGACATGGCATTATGCTTGAAGGGTGCATTATTTTTGCTCCAAAATAAGCCAACTCTGCGGCTTCATCAAACGACAATTGCTTAAGAGCCTTAGTATTCTCTACAAAGCGGGGATCGTTATTGTGAAATCCGTCTATATCTGTCCAAATTTGAACCTCGTCGGATTTGATGGCCGCACCAATTAAAGAGGCGGAATAATCACTTCCCCCACGCTTTAAGTTGTCAACCTCTCCATAAGTATTTCTGCAAATAAATCCTTGAGTGATAAAAAGTTTCTGATTAGGATATTGTGCCAGTTCACGTTCCAGATTTTCTTTAATGTAGTAGGAATCAGGTTCTCCATCCTTGTCAATTCTCATGAAATTTAAAGCCGGTAGAAATACGGAATCAACACCAATTTCAGTCAAATAATAATGAAAAAATGCAGTCGAAATTAATTCACCTTGTGCTAAAATTGCTTTTTCCTGTAAAGCAGTAAAGCTCCGGTAAACAAAGTTTCGAATATAATTAAAATGAGATGTGATTAACTCATTCCCTTTTTCCTTTCCCTTTGTGCTAGTGAATAATTCCTCAATTCGAACTCTATATTGTGCTTCTAAATTCGTGATTTTTTCATCTGCCTTCTCCATCTCCCGTTTATACAATAGATCAGCTATCTCAACAAGAGAATTTGTCGTGCCGGCCATGGCCGATAGAACTATGATTCTGGATTCATCACTTTGAACCAGTTGGGCAAGATTTTTAATTCTTTCAGGTGATCCAACAGAGGTACCACCAAATTTTAAAACTTTCATTGGTTACTAATTTTAGTTTTGCCATTTCATTTGGAAATGGAAGGTGTTTAAGCTGATAACTATATTATAAGCTTGTGGCTTTTAATTTTCTCTCAAAAAAAGCCTGCAGAATTTCTGCAGGCTTATATATCTTATTCGATAGCTTTACATTAATTCAGATCACATAACGTCAAAAACGTTTATTGCGTTTATAATGCTTCTTATATATTAATGTAATAGCGATCATTTATTTCGTTTTTTATTTGACGGTGTAAAGTTGTGTAAAATTATTTATTATTCCAATCAAAATTATTCAACTTGTTAAAATATTAACTATCGAAAGGGTAATTATACTAAAATAATATTCCATTCCAGCCCCAAAAACCTCTGGGGACATCCATAAATTCAATATAAACTCGATCTTTTGCAATCTCTAATTTCTCAGCAGCCAAACAAGCAAACTTGTTCGATAGATCTTTTGTTTTAGTATCGGGTAAACCAATGCTTTTTAATTGAAGAAATAAAGAAGGCTCTTCACTTCCACCCAGAGTCATTTCTACTTTTGGTTCAAATGCAGTCATTACATATTTCTCAGGTTTACTTAATTCCATCGATATTAAAATTGAGCATTCTTTTAGAAAAATTTGTTGCTCAATGCTCGAAAAGCTCTTGTTGGTCTGAACTTTTAAATAAGGCATAGTTAAAAGGTTTAAGATTAAATTTTATTCCTAATTATATGAATAATGAGTTTCTATTCAAGAAAAATAAATGGTTGAGACACTTAAGTTATTATTAAATGAGAGAATTACAAAATTAGGGAATTACTTCTCTATATTGAGTGAAGCTCTTTTATGGCACTCGCTACAACTTCTTTAGAGTTCCCAACAAAAATTTGACTTCCAATAATTACAACTGGTCTTTTTAAAAATGTGTACTCATTCAAAATTAAATTTTTGTATTCTTCTTCACTTACATCTTTATCTTTTAAATTGAGCTCTTTGAATTTAATTGCTCTGCGACTGAATAAACTTTCATAACTACCAGATAATTCCGCCATTTGGTTTAGCTGTTCTTCACTTATTTTATCGGTCTTTATGTCTTGTAGTATAAAATCTGCACCCGGATTTAGATCTTTGATGATTCTCTTACAAGTTGAACAGCCGGATAGGTGATATATTTTTTTCATATGATTATAATTTGATTTTTAGTTGCCATATAGCCTGTCCCGAATTTATCGGGGGAACTTACCATGCTGGAATAATTATCTTCCTGTGTGTCAAAATCACTTTGGCATGGACGTTTTATATTCATTTACTGATTCGTGTTATTGGTAATGATCTGAATTATTTCTTCTGCTTGTTTTAGGTTTATGCTTTGTGTTTGTATGGCAAAGTATTTATTGGAATAAGTAGTTTTCACACCTTGCCATAATTCTTTTATTTCTTTTTTCTCAATTAAATCCTTACACATACTAAAGGGTAACAAACACAATCCGTTGTTGTGTTGAATTGCATCGAGAATGGCATTCAAATTTGGGATCACATATCTTGGTTTAAAATAGGGCCGTTTTTTGAAATTATCAGACCAGAACGATTTTATGGTTTCCATTTTATGTGAGTAAGCATACCAATCTTGTTGCGACAACCACTTCTCCGCTTCATCCATTTTCTTTTCATAAATTAATTGGTTGAAAGGTATGGTATCCAGGTCCTTACTGTTTATAAGCAACAATTCTTCTTTGTAAAATGGGGTGTATTTAATATCCTTATAGCTGCTTTGGTCCGTTGTGATGAGTAAATCAAGCTGTTTTCGAAATAACTTATCCTGTAATTCTTCTGTTTCTCCGAACAGAAACTCCACATCCATTTCTAGTTGGCTAAGAATTGGGGAAAAGGCATAGTGGAATACTTCCATATACATTCCAATCTTTATTTTTGGCCTGTTTAATAATGTTTTTCGCTTAAAATTATCTTCAGTCTTTTCAAGTTGAGCAACGGCCTCTTCAATCTGATTATACAATTGAATGCCATTGGGTGTAGGCAGCATTCTTCGTGGTTTTCGTTCAAATAATTGAACTCCCATATAAGCTTCCAGAGAAGATAATTGCTGGCTTACACCTGGTTGGGTAATCAATAAACTTTCCGCAGCGCCGGTTAATGTGCCACGTTCATAAATTGCTTTAAAGGTTCGATACCATTCTAAATTCAACATGTTGCTATAAATTATTTTATATAAATGTATAAAAAGAATAACTTTTTTTATAGCAAAACAGGTATTAACTTTGTTTTAAATAATAAAGGAGAATCATGAGTAAAGTTTTATTTGCAGTAACCAGTCACTTTAAAGATGCTTCGGGATGGGAATCGGGTTGCTATGTATTAGAGGTCGCAGTTCCTTATTTTCATTTGATAAAAAATGGAGTGGAAATTGACTTCGTTTCGCCGCTTGGAGGACGAGTACCTGTAAAGCAATGCGATTTGGATGCAGCTAAAGTAAAATCTTTTTTTGCAGATAAAATGGCCAGTGAAAAATTTTACTCTTCAAAATTACCCGAGGAGGTTGATTCCAATGACTATGATGCCATTTATTTCCCGGGAGGTCATGGTGTTGTTTTTGATTTACCACACTGCAAGGGAATTGCAAAAATAGCAGGGGAAATATATGATAAAGGGGGTGTTGTTTGTGCTGTTTGTCATGGTGGAGCAGGACTGCTAAATGTAAAGTTAGCTGATGGTTCTTTATTGATAAAGGGTAAAAAATTGACTGCTTTTAGCAATA
The DNA here is from genome assembly GCF_002356295.1 of Labilibaculum antarcticum. Classification (NCBI taxonomy): domain Bacteria; kingdom Pseudomonadati; phylum Bacteroidota; class Bacteroidia; order Marinilabiliales; family Marinifilaceae; genus Labilibaculum; species Labilibaculum antarcticum. Next base: position 4,405,050 of record NZ_AP018042.1, read on the forward strand.
AGGAAGAAGAAGCAATAGGAACAGATCAGAAAGTGCCTTTTTTGTTGGAGACAGCTTTGGTAGAAAAGGGAGCAAATTATTCTTGTGTTGCAAATTGGCAAGAGTACGTGGTGGTTGAAGGAAGACTAATAACGGGGCAAAATCCTGCTTCAGATTTAGAAATGGCGAAAGAATTAGTCAAATTATTAAAGGAAAAATAGAATTAGATAATTAATATAACTACAATAAAAATGGAAAATTTTGATTTTTACAATCCAGTAAACATCCTTTTTGGAAAAGGAAAAATTGCAGAAATAAATAAGCATATTCCTAAAGATGCTAAGATTTTAATGACTTACGGTGGTGGCAGCATTAAGAAGAATGGTGTTTATAATCAGGTAATGGATGCCTTAAAAGGCTACAAAATCGTAGAATTTGGAGGTATTGAACCTAATCCGCGCTTCGAGACTTTAATGAAAGCTGTTGAAGTTGTTAAATCTGAAAAGATAGATTTCCTTCTTGCAGTTGGTGGTGGTTCGGTAGTTGACGGAACAAAATTTATTGCGGCAGCGACCTACTTTGAAGGCGATGCATGGGATATTTTGGCTAAGCGGGCACCAATAACCAAAGCAGTTGATTTAGGTGCTGTTTTAACTTTGGCAGCAACAGGTTCCGAGATGAATAATGGTGGAGTAGTTACAAAGGCCGCAACAAAGGAGAAAATACCTTTTAGTAATCCATTGCTATTTCCAAAGTTCTCCGTTTTAGATCCGGAAACAACTTATTCATTGCCGAAAAGACAACTTACTAATGGTGTCGTTGATGCCTTTGTACACGTAATGGAGCAATATCTAACTTATCCGGTAAACTCTCCGGTTCAGGACCGCTTTGCCGAGGGAATTCTTCTTACTTTATTGGAAGAAGGCCCAAAAGAATTGGCTTCGGATACTCCTAACTATGAGCGCAGAGCAAACTTAATGTGGGCTGCTACTATGGCCTTAAATGGTTTGATCGGTATGGGTGTGAAAAGCGATTGGGCTACACATATGATTGGTCATGAGCTAACTGCTTTCCATGGTATTGATCATGCTGTAACCTTGGCAATTGTTCTTCCTGGATTATTGACTCATTTGAAAGAGAAAAGAGGCGAGAAATTATTGCAGTATGCCGAAAGAGTGTGGAACATTACAGAAGGAACTGATGAGGAGAAAAAGACCCTAGCTATTGAGAAAACAGAAGCATTTTTTAACCAGGTTGGAATTGCAACTCGTTTAAGTGATCACAACGTTGGGCAGGATAGTATCAATACTATTGCCAAACGATTCGAAGAAAAAGGTTATGTAGGTATGCTTCCCGATGTTGAGGTGAAGGATGTTGCTAAAATTCTTCAGGCTAGACTATAGACTTGTTAAATATTGAATAGATAGAGGCTGCACTTGTATAAGTGCAGCTTTTTTTAGTGTTAATAAATTGTGAAATTTATCAATTTGATTTGTGATCACAAAATCTATGTCGTATGTTTGCGTCATTAGAAATGGGAGTGATTGATATTTGCTGAGAATTATGAGAAAATTAGATTTATTTGAAGAAGGCCAACAAGAAATAGCTGCAATGGCAAAAGTATTGTCGCATCCGGCACGAATTGCAATCCTGCAATTTTTAGCGGCAACACCAACTTGTATTTCAGGTGATATTTCTGACTTTTTACCACTAAGCAGAACTACTGTTTCTCAGCATTTAAAAGATTTAAAATCTGCCGGATTAATAAAGGGTGAAGTCGAAGGTTTAAAAATCAAGTATTGTTTGAACAAAAAAGGAATTGAAAAACTGAAGCAATCATTCGGTGATCTTTTGGAGGAAATAACTCCTGAAGAAGAAAAGAATTGTTTGTAAATAATTAATATAAATCAGAATGAGAAAAGAGCAAGCAGCATACTGAAATGTTTTCAGATCTAAGCTCGCACATCTCATCTCTAAATAAGAAATATGAAACGTCCATGCCAAAGTGATTTTAACACACAGGAGGATGATTATTCCTGAATGGTAATCCCGAAAGCTTTCGGGACCATATTGCAAATCAAAAACAAATTATAATTATATGAAAGTATTGGTTTTGTGTACAGGGAATTCATGCAGAAGTCAAATGGGTGAAGCAATTTTACGTGAAATTAACCCGGAATTGGAAGTTGTTTCAGCTGGAACAAAAATTGCCGATCAGGTTCATCCTTTGGCAGTGAAGGCTATGGCCGAAATAGGTATTGATATTAGTTCGTTACGTCCAAAAATGGTTGATGTATTTTTAGAAGAAGGAGTTGATTTCCTAATTTCAGTATGTGGTGGAGCAAAAGATGCCTGTCCTGCGTTTTTTGGACCTGTTGGCACTCGCTTGCACATTGGTTTCGACGATCCTGCTTATGCTGAAGGAACAGAAGAGGAGATTTTTAATGTATTCAGACGTGTACGCGATGAAATTCGTAGAGATTTTGCAAAGTTTAACGAAGACTATATATTGAATAAATAATGGGAGCTTTAAATAAGAAATTATCGTTTTTAGACAGGTATCTTACAGTATGGATATTTGCAGCCATGGCATTTGGTGTTGCCATGGGCTACTTTTTTCCTGCCATGTCTGGATTTTGGAATAAATTATCGGTTGGGACAACTAATGTTCCAATTGCTATTGGCTTGGTGATCATGATGTATCCGCCACTTGCAAAAGTAAAATATGAAGAACTAAAGGATGTATTCAAGAATCGTAAAATTTTGATTCTTTCTTTGGTTCAGAATTGGATATTGGGTCCGACTTTAATGTTTGCTTTGGCTATTATTTTTCTTCAGGATTATCCGGAATACATGACTGGCTTAATTTTGATCGGATTGGCCAGATGCATCGCTATGGTAATTGTTTGGAATGATTTAGCGAAAGGAGATCCTGAATACGCTGCTGGTTTAGTGGCTTTTAACAGCATCTTTCAGGTGTTGTTTTTCTCTGTTTATGCATATGTGTTCATTACTGTATTGCCAGGTTTTTTTGGTTTAGAAGGATCTGTAGTGGATGTTTCTATGGGAGATATCGCAGAAAGTGTATTCATTTACTTAGGAATTCCATTTATTGCTGGAATGATTACCAGATACTTCGGGATTAAAGCAAAAGGCAAGGATTGGTACGAGAAGAAATTCATACCAAAAATTAGTCCTCTTACATTATTCGCTTTGTTGTTTACCATTTTTGTGATGTTCTCGTTAAAAGGAGAATACATTGTGCAGTTACCATTTGATGTAGTTCGAATAGCGATCCCTCTGGTCATTTATTTTGTGATCATGTTCATGATTTCCTTCTTTATGGGACATAAATTTAAAGCAGGATATGCCAAAACAGCGAGTTTATCTTTTACAGCAGCAAGTAATAATTTTGAATTGGCCATTGCAGTAGCTATTGCCGTTTTTGGTATTGACTCGGGTGTTGCATTTGCTGCAGTTATTGGACCATTGGTTGAAGTACCGGTATTAATCGCCTTGGTAAATGTTTCCTTGAAATTAAAAGGCAAATACTTTAAAGGGAAAATAGATGGTGTTAAGTGTGCTAATGAATAGTAATTAGCAGACTCTCATCAATAAAACAAAAAGTCATGATTCATATTGAATCGTGATTTTTTTTTGCTTTGATCGATACAATTTATGAGCTTATTTGTAAAAACTCATGAACATCATCATTATTCATTATATTTGGAATACAAAAAGCAATAATATGATCAAACCCGGATTGAAAATCGGCATACTTCTTACTCTTATTTTGGTTTTGCCTTCCTTGTTTTTCTCTGCATACGAGATCAGTAATATCAATCAAAACGAGGCAGTTATTGATTCAATCTATTCCAGTCAGTTAGAGTCCATTCTATTTTCTGTCAATCAATATTCTGATGATGTTATCAGCGGTTGGGCCAATCAGCTCGATAAAGGAAAATATGGCCTTGATCAGGAAATGGAATCACTGGTGACAAAGAATTATTCGATCGATGCTTTTTTTCTGATTGATTCTTTAAAACATCAACTCTTTTCCAAAGAAAAAATTCCTGAAGACAGTCTTACAATTTTGACTGAGAAGTTAGAATACGCTTTTGCTCAGAATGCGAATGAAATTGAAAGATTGCAGCAATATATTAAAAGCGGTTATCAGAAAATTGGAGTTTTGGACTTTAACATGAAAGGAAAAAGTCTGTTTGCATTTGCAAGAACTGTCGATTCTTTATCCGTGGAAACGGTTCTCCTGCTTATTGATATTGAGAAGTTTATTGGGGAGAATTTAGGGCCAAAAATTCAAGGGATTGCGCAAGACCAGTTTTATATTTCTGTAATTGATAAAAAGAGAAACGCCGAGATTTATTCTAATGTTGTTTACGATGAGGGGGAAAAGAATATTCAGCAACGTAGAAAGATTTGGCTGTTCCCAGCTTACGATTTGGGTATTCAGATGAAAGGAAATACCATTGAGAATTTGGTGCGGAAAAGAACAAGAACCAATATAATTATGCTGATCGTGATGGATATGATTCTTTTGCTGGGAGCGTGGTTCGTGTATCGAAATATCCGACAGCAAATGAAGCTAACCCAAATAAAATCTGATTTTATATCTAATGTATCGCATGAAATAAGAACGCCATTGGCGCTAATAAATATGTATTCGGAGACCTTGGAAATGGGACGCCTGCCATCCGAAGGAAAAAAGCAGGAATACTATAAGGTGATTAATACCGAGGCAAACCGCTTGTCGAATATGGTGAATAATATCCTCAATTTCAGTAAAATTGAAAGCGGTAAACGGGAATATCATTTTAAGGAGTCGGATATTAATGCCGAAATAGAAATAATTCTCGAAAATTACGGACAGCACCTACATAAAAAGGGTTTTGAAATTAATTTTGAATCTTTCGATGATTTCCCAAAGTTATTAATTGACAAAGAAGCCGTTTCCGAAGCAATTATCAACTTGATTGACAATGCCGTAAAATACAGTGGGAACACCAAGAGGATTGAGATTGCATGCAATACCGATTTGGAGTTTGCCAATATAAATGTGATCGATTTTGGAATTGGAATTTCCAAAAAAGATCAGGCTTTGATATTCGATAAATTCTATAGAGTTAGCTCGGGTGATCTCGCCAATAAAGTAAAAGGTTCGGGAATTGGCTTGAGTATTGTAAAGCACATTATGGATGCTCACAATGGGCGGATAACTGTTAAGAGTTCAAAAGAGAACGGAACTTGTTTTACTCTAAGTTTTCCTCTGAGTTTTAAATAGAGAGAACTGAAATGCGCATGTATAAAGCTTGTGCACGCAGTGAAATGATTATGAGATAAGTTGAGTCTGGTAAAATATGAAATTATAGATAGATGAAACCAATATTAATTGTGGAAGACGAGCCCAGCATGCTGATGGGACTGAAAGATAATCTGGAGTTTGAGGGATATCAGGTTGATGTTGCCGAAGATGGCGGGATTGGACTGGATAAAATCTTAGGAAATGAATATTCTCTGGTGCTTTTGGATGTGATGCTTCCAAAAATTTCGGGATTCGATATTTGTAAACAAGTTCGCAAAAAAGGAATCTCTACTCCAATAATTTTACTGACGGCAAGAGGTGAGGAGATCGATAAAGTATTGGGATTGGAGTTTGGTGCTGATGATTACATTACCAAACCGTTTAGTTTACGTGAATTATTGGCTCGAATTCGAGCAGTACTTAGGCGCACTGAAAACCGGATAGAAAGCAAAACCGATAGTTCCGTTGAGATCGGAAATTTATCAATCAATTTTTCCTCTTTCGAAGGATTTGTCGATCAGCAGGAAGTGAAAATGTCGCATAAAGAAGTTGAGATATTGAACTATCTGTGGGATAATAAGAATACAATCGTTAGTCGCGATGACCTTTTGGATCATATTTGGGGAACTGAATATCAGCCAACATCCCGAACAATAGATAATTTTATCTTGAAGTTAAGACACAAGATTGAAGTGGATCCAAACCATGCAAAAATAATATTAACCGTGCACGGTGTAGGTTATCGTTTGGTGGTATAGGAAAGTCTGGAAAAGTCTAGAAAGGTCAAATGGTCTGGAAAGGTCAAAAGGTTGAAAAGGAACAAGTACAAAGTAACAAGTAGAAAACTCTCCCTTTTCAGGGGAGATGCCGACAGGAAGAGGGGTGTGTTAAGCAGGATGTGTCAAGTATCAAGTTTCACGTATAAAGTAACAAGTTGTCATTAATAAGTATCCATTGCCCCGTGCTTTAGCTCGAGGTTTGTGAAAATAAAAAGCTGAAAGTAAAAGTCCCCTTTAGGCGATTTAGGGGTAGTTTGTAATGGCAAAAGGTCGAAATAAATCAACTATTAGATAGCTTTTTCACCTTAAAACACAACTGATGACAATTGATGACATCTTATAACTTGGGGGTGACACAAATGTTTTTTTAACAGCCTAATTTTACCAATAGAAAGTTAAGATAGATGGAATGGTGGGCGTACGACTCCATTCTCTTTTAAAAACTAAAAATTGATTGGTAATTTAAAAATTAGGATGATGAAAGCAATAAAAATAGCATTTTTCGCATTGGCATGTTTACTATTAACTGCAAATTTGGGGATGGCAATAACTCCCGAAAAACAAAAAATAGAGAAAGAGAAAAGTATGTTGTTGAATAAAATTCGCAAATCTGTAACAAAAATCGATTTTGTAGATTTTATCGAAGTTGGCAAATCAGAAGTAATTGTTTTACGTTGTATTGTAAACGAAAATAACCGTGTTGTTGTGAGTAAAGTGATTGGCTTCGATGAAGAATTGAAACAAGCAGTTCGCAAAGCAATGGATAAAAAAATCATTACAGCAAGCTCAGGTTTAGTGGGTGAAGAATTGGCTTTGCAGTTTAAATTTGCAATGCAATAGCAGTAAACAAGAGGATTTGTTTAAAATAGAGGAGATAAGAAATGAATAGTGTGATCTATAAAACCCAAACTTTGAAAGTAAGTATTCTACTTTTGTTCTTGATTTTTCAAGTGGGTACGATACAATCTGAGAATCTGAAAAGTTTGGTGAATCTGGAAGGAAACTGGAAGTTTTCAATTGGGGATGACCCTGCAAGAGCCATCCCTGATTATGATGATTCCGATTGGCAAAATATATTTGTCCCCAATAATTGGGAAAATAATGGTTACGATGGGTACAATGGTTTTGCCTGGTATCGTAAAAGTTTTCAAATAAGAGAGTCTTTTAACAGAGAGTACCTTTATTTATACATGGGCTATATTGATGACGTTGATGAAGTGTACTTGAATGGGAAACTGATAGGAGCATCGGGTAATTTTCCGCCGCGAATGAAAACAGCCTACAATATTCCAAGAATGTATCCTGTTCCGGCAAATTTAATTCGTAAAGGTGGCAAAAACGTAATTGCTGTGCGGGTTTACGATGAAATTCAAAATGGAGGAATTACCCAAGGACCGGTAGGTCTTTTTATCGATAAAGATCAGGAGAGAATGGATGTAGACCTAACAGGCTACTGGGATTTTGAATGTGGAAACTCTGTTGATAAAGGAAATTTAGCTTGCATAAGCTATCGGAAAGGAAAAATATTTGTTCCGGGGTTTTGGGAAACCAGAGGTTATAATGGGGTAGACGGAAAAGCCAAGTACACCAAAAAATTCAATTATCCATCGGATATGAGTACATCGGAAAAAGCCTTGGTTTTGGGTATAATTGACGATGAGGATGAGGTATATGTAAATGGAGAGAGAATCAGATGGATGGGCTATAAAAGAGGCGGTAATTGGTCTGGTAATTCGAATTATAATACTTTTCGTGCTTATCAGATTCCAAAGGGCGTGTTGAAAAGTAGTGGTACGAATGTAATAGAGGTAACGGTAACAGATCATATGGGACCAGGTGGAATTTATCGCGGTCCAATTGGAATTACCGATATCGATTTAGCCGAGGAAATGGTGAGAAAAGAGTACAAGGACAACCGATCAAGCTTTGAGAAGTTTTTTGATTATTGGTTTGACTAATTCTGTGTTGCAGAATAAAATATAAGATATGAATAGGATAGGTGAGCATACGATTAAATGGATGAACTTACTTTTTGTAATGTTGTTATTTTGTGGATTTAGCAATGAAACAAAGGCGCAGGATTATGAGAAAGTGGTTGACTTAAACGGTCGTTGGAAATTTTCGATTGGTGACGATTCTAAATGGGCAAATCCCAATTACAATGATTCAAACTGGGAACGGGTTGATGTTCCTTCGGCATGGGAAAATCAGGGGTTTCATGGTTACGATGGATTTGCATGGTACAGAACCAGTTTTACTTATTCTGGTTCGCTAAAAGGTCAGAGTCTGTTTTTGAAGTTGGGAAATATTGATGATGTGGACGAAGTTTTTATGAATGGAAAAAGTATTGGGCGAACAGGAACATTTCCTCCTCGTTTTTCAACAGCTTATACTTCCAATCGGGAGTACAATATTCCTTCGGCCATTCTGCGCGATAATAATGTGATAGCCGTTCGTGTTTACGATGATGTGGGAGAAGGAGGCATTATTCGCGGAGATATCTCTATTGTTGTTGATCGCGATGCAATACCGGTTGACATTGACTTACAAGGTAAATGGAAATTTAAAATAGGGCGTTCGGCACATGAAGATCTGCAAAATGCAGAAAATTGGGATGACATTATTGTTCCTGGATTTTGGGAGAATCAGGGATACAAAAATTACGATGGATATGCCTGTTATGCTCTCGATTTTGTGGCAGATGAAAAGCTTATAGCTGAAAGAATGGTACTTGTTTTGGGCAAGATTGATGATCTCGATCAGGTAATTGTAAATGGAGTGTTGGTTGGTCAATCGGGTGATTTTGATCCTTCAACAGTTCAAAACTATTCAAATACATATCAACAGCTTCGTGGCTATTATTTGCCCGTAAATCTGATTAAAAAAGGACAGAAAAACAGAATTGTTGTTCGTGTTTACGACGCAACACAAGGAGGCGGAATCTATACCGGTTCAATTGGGCTGATTTCTCAGGATCATTACATTAAGTATTGGAACAAGCGACGAAGAAAATAAAATCATTGTAGATACTTTCTCCTTGTCACTTGATCCTTTTACTTTGTTCCTTGTTCCTTGTTTCTTTCTCCTTGTTCCTTTCTCCTTGTCACTTGATCCTTTTTACTTTGTAACTTGTTCCTTGTGCCTTAATCCTCTTTTTTTACAGGTTCAATCAAATCCCACAAGTTGCCATACAAATCGGCAAATACGCATACTTTGCCATAAACTTCAGTTGAGGATTCGCGTGTAATTCGAATTTTATTATCAAGTAGATGTTTGTAATCGCGCTCGAAATTATCTGTTTGCAAAATCATAAATACACTGCCACCGGTCTGATTTCCAATTCGGCTCTCCTGTTCCTTACCAATTGCTTTTTCGAGCATTATGGAACAAGAGGAACTGCCTTTGGGAGCAATTAATACCCAACGATGATCTTCACTCATTTTAAGATCTTCCAACAGATCGAACTGTAGTTTATTCGTATAAAATTCAATGGCTTGATCGTAATCTCTAACAACAAGAGTTACGTGGGCAATACTTTGCTTCATGTGCATATTTATTTAATAGAAACCTAAGATACTAAAGAAGTTAGAAGGATCAAATTCCATTTTTTATATCTCAATTCTCACATCTAAAATCTCATGTCTCGATATTAATAAATCGAATTCGCCTGCATTTTTCTTTTTTTCTGTTCTTCTTTTAGCTGTTTGTTCTCCTTTTTAACTCGCGCACGTTCTTCCCTTTTCAATTTCTTTATCATTTTCCGTTTGTCGGCCTGTGTCATGCTTACGCGGATATCGTCATTTGTATCGGCAACACCTTGCTTGTTGCTTCTACTCGAGTTGTAGTCGGTAGCTCTGTTACCACCATTATTGCCATTATCCACATTGTTATCCATGGCAGATGAAGTAGTTCGGTTACTTCTACTCGAATTGTAATCGGTGGCTTTGGTTCCGCCACTATTGCCATTATCCGTATTGTTATCTATAGCAGATGAAGTAGTTCGGTTACTTCTACTGGAATTGTAATCGGTCGCTTTTGTTCCGCCTTCATTTTCATTTCCACCGTTATTATCTGGTTGAATAGAGCTAGAGGTATTACTTCTGCTCGCATTGTGATCTTGTGCTCGCGTAGAATTACCTTGACTGTCATTGCCGGTGTCGTTATTCATTACCGAAGAACTGGTGGTTCGGTTGCTTCTGCTCGAATTGTAATCGGTTGCTTTGGTTCCGGATGTTCCGTCATTATTTCCATCATCACCCGATGAGTCGGCAACACCTTGCTTGTTACTTCTGCTCGAATTGTAATCTGTAGCCACTACACCTCGATTGTTTCTGCTATTATTTCCATTTTCGCCCTCATTATTCATTACTGATGAACTGGTGGTGCGGTTACTTCTACTAGAATTGTAATCGGTCGCTTTTGTTCCACCCTCATTTCCATTTCCACCGTTATTATCTGGTTGAATGGAGCTAGAGGTATTACTTCTGCTTGCATTGTGATCCTGAGCACGAGTGTTTGTCTTGTCAACTTTATCATTGTTATTATCTGGTTGAATGGAGCTAGTGGTATTACTTCTGCTTGCATTGTGATCTTGTGCACGAGTGGCCGAAGACCCTCCTGAATTATTCGCTCCTTCGGATAAAGGCATTTCTCCCTGATTGCTATTTTGCTGATACATTGGATTCACGCCTCTGCTATTTTTCTGAAACATAGGGTTATCCACTGCTTTTCCATTGCCTTGATAAAGAGGATTGGAGCTTCTTTTCGAAGATTTTCCGCTGCAACAAGACCCTAGCGCAATGCTCACACCAAAATTCACATTAAGGCTCGAAAAATTCAAACTTTCTGTCGAAAAAGGAATTTCCCCAGCTAAATCAGGATCAATTCTGCCTTCGGCATCAATGGCCTTCGAAAGATCTTTGCTGTAGAAGTTCATGTCCGAGTTTAAAGTGGTAACATATTCACTGCTCACAAATAACTGGAGGCCTGTGCAAAGTTCCGTCTTAATTTTTGCGCCCAATCGTGCACTCAAAGCTTTCATACTCTGCTGATCCATTTTGCCGATTGTTATATCGGTGTTGGCTTGCAGCATCTTAATTTCTGGAGTGCTGTTAACCGATAAGCCTGTTCTACCATACAATTCAATTGCGAATTTCTTCGAGCCCAAAGAAAATTGCGGACCCATATCAAAAGTGGTGCTGGTGAACTGATTTCTTGATCCCTGCACCGCACCAAACTCTTGCCGCACGTTAAAGGAAGAATGTTTAGCTCCAAAACCGATCGAAAGTTTCTCACAAAAGCTTTTGCTAAGCGATATTTCACTATTGAAACCATCTTTTGCAAAATCTTCAAAACCGCCATTGGGCATGCTGATTCCATTCACAAAATCGATAGATAAACGGCCTGATTTTGGATTCTCATTTTGTCCGTAAATGGTACTTGCTATTAGTAAGATCGAGGTGATTAGTAGGTATTTTTGCATATCTCAAAATTTGATGGTTTGGGCTCATGTACCGCGCTTTTACTTGCTGCGACGCCATTTAAGATAGTAAAAAATAATTAAGGATGAAAATGTCTTTTATTATTTGAATGCATATTGAGCAAAACTGAACACACTTGTAACTCAATAAAATGGAGTGTAAATGCTTGTTTGGACTTATTGGTTTGTAGCAATTAAAAACAAGCAGTGCATGTAATATCATCCATGATGGAGGTATTACATGCACTTTTTAAAAAGATCTGAACATTAAATAGGGATGAGAACTTAATAGAGTTTCATCTTCCTATTCTAAAATATCGAATAATTAATTACAGATGCCCACAATATCATTAACGGTATTCTTGTATTCGAAATAGTTCGCCACGTTAATCGATCCTCTTACGCTATATTCGATATAGTCGGAACCTACCTCCAGAACTACGCCACCAAATTGATTTGCTCCCAATTGGGATTGAATTTCCTCACCACTTAAAGGAATGCCTTCATCATTGGCAGCTCTCAATAAAACGCGCTGTGCAAAGGGAATGCGTACATTTTTTAGTTTCTGTATCACATCAAAAACTTCTACCGAAGTATAAGGCGGTACGGTTATTACCCGATTTGAAGAAACCGTTTGTGTTTCAGTATAAGTTTTACCCTTGTTCGTACCTGTTCCCGAACCAAAGGCTCTTGTTCTACTGGTTCCTATGGTGCCAGAAGCACTTACACTTGCACCAATTCCAAATATTTCACCACCGGCTTCCGCTTCCACTGTCGCCTCTTTACTATCTGTAGTACTCGAATAAAAGCTAGCTGTTTCTTCTACGTCAATGCTGACTGTTTTGGTTTCTTCTCTGTTGTTACCTACATAATATTCTCCCGTAGCCCCCGAGCAATTATGAATGGTTTGGTCAAAAGCAAAATCCATTTGTGCAGGAGGCAAAATGGCTGCTGAATATTCTGTACCCAAATCGTTGAACTCCCAGGTAATATTGGCAGCTATAAAAGTAAAGGGTGCTCCACCATTATAAAAAGAGAATGTCCCTCCTGAAAGCGAACGTATTTCTATCGTACCCTTTGCTGTTTGTTCCAAAATAAACTTGTGTTTATCTCCAAGGACAAAATTAGGATTGTCATCGGTGTTTTCGATATTATAAGCAAGCTTTCTTTTATCATTTATTTCCAAATATGAATTCTTATGCGCTGTTTTAATGGCATAAATATTCTCTTCAATCTCAATGAAATAAAATTTTTGAAGTTTGCTGTAAATATTAGTTGGATCGTTGTGGTAAAGAGTTGAATTAATTATAAAAGTACCACTCATTTCACTAAAATTACCGACAATCTCTGCTCCCAAATAATTTGTAAGGCTAAAGCCTTCGTAGGCCAAATAATAAGGCATATCTGCATTTAACTTCATAGGGTATTGTACATGCGGTTTTTCACTTTCTATTTTTATGGTTCTGTTTGTGGAGTTGATAATAAATTTAGAGCCGTACATTGTTTCCATTGTAACATTTTCGGCATCGAATACCCTAGCTTCAATGGCTACACCTTCACTAAATTCAGTGATTTGTTCTTCTGTAAGATCTTTGCGTGACAATTTAAAAAGAGCCACATGCGTATAAGGGTCTATCTGAATATTGCTTTGTGTAAAAGTGCTAAGATCACCAATAATAGTAAAGCTCACTTTACTTGGCTTATAACCAAGAACGGCTAATTTTCGAGTATCAATTGCAACGCCTATTTCACCGGCATCAACAGGAATGCTGTTTAAGGTTGAATCTGAAATGCCTTCAAATCTTGTTGTGCCATTCTCAACTTCAAGATCTATATCTGCAGATCGGGGCTCTTCACTTACTTCAAAAGTACAGCTCGCAAATAGGGCGATGGAAAAAATGAAGGATAGGAATATTATTTTATACATAGTAATAATTGTTTAGACGTGATTAGAAAATGAGAAATCCATGACATGGAAAATCTTTTAAAAAGCAGGTAATTTGCTTACTGAATCGAATTAATTACAAGCTCCTTCAATATCATGCAGGTTGTTGTTGTATTCAAAATAGTTGGCAACATTTACCGCCCCCCGAATACTAATAACGATAAAATCGCTGCCTACCTCTGTTACAACTCCCCGAAACTGGTTAGAGATAAGCTGAGCCTCAATTTCCGGACCTGTCAGGTGTTTTTCATCATTAACAGAACCCCTGATGATGAACCGTTGAACAAAAGGGATGCGTACATTTTCGAGCTTTTGTATCACATCAAAAACTTCTATGGCACTATAGGGTAGAACGCTAACTTTTCTGCTAGCAGATACTTCCTGCGATCCTTCATACTCTATTCCTTGGTTGGTCTTTTTTTCTTTTCCCCATTCGGTTGTTGTTTCTGTTCTTAGGGTACCCGATGCACTAACACTTGCCCCAATGCCAAAAAAGCTTGCTTCTGCCGAAGCCTCAACAGTAGCTTCCTTAAAATCAAATTTGGATGAAAAAAGGTTAATGCTTTCTTCGTATGATATACTGGTGGTATTGCTTACAGTAGTAGCAATACCTACCTCGTAATCGCCCGTGGCACCTGAGCAATTTATGATGGTCTGATCAAAGGCAAAATCCATTTTTGTAGGTGGTATAATTGCCGGTGAATATTTGGTGCCCAAATCGTCGAACTTCCAGCTGATATTATCAGCAAAAATATTGAACTCTAAATCATTTGTTGGGTCGGTATCAAAAAATATTTTGTATCCAGTCTCAAATGGATCTCCATTGGTGCTTAAATAGGACTCGCTGCTAAAGAGACGAATTTTTACAGTGCCATTATTGGTCTGTTCCAAAAGAAAATCGCTTTCACCGATTAGCATTCTGTTGCTGGTGGGATCGTCTACTCCCCAGCCAACAGCAATTTTTTCGCCGTTATTTCCTCCGTTATTCCCGTATGTATTAAATACATCAGCATCCAAATAACCATAGTCAACGTAATCCCAAGTGTAGGTGTAGATTTTTATTTTGTAAGTAAAGTCTCGTTCATAATTGGCAGTTTTTTCAAAATAAAATTGGTACTTCCCACTTAAAAGCCCTAGCTCACTGCCTGTAAAGCCTTCGTAATCACTACTGATGCCTAGGGTTTTGAATTCTGTGTCAGCAGCCGTCTGCATAAAGTAGGGGATATCCGGATTAAAAGACAAAGGCTTTAAAATATAGGGTAGTTTGCTCTCTATTTTTAAAGTGCGGTTGGTTGCATTAATAATGTATCTCGAGACCGTTCTGCCATCAATATAATCACCGACCTCGTTAAATACGGTAACGCTTATTGGAACCCCATTGCTAAAACCTTTTAATTCGGCATCGCTTAGGTCTTTTCTTTTAATGGTAAAGTTTGCCACATGCGTAAATTCATCCACGGGAATGTCTACCTGAGAAAAGGCACTTAACGAACCTTCAATGCTGAAACTGATTTTACTTGGTTTGTAAGCCCGAATCGCAAGGATTCGTGTATCTACTGCAACTCCTATTTCACCCAAATCAATAGGGATTGAAAGTAAGGTTTCATCAGAAATTCCATTCGCAATTTCGCCGGGTATGCCTAATTCAAGCTCTGCAACTTCATCAACTTCCTGTATCAGTTCAAACTTACAGCTGGTAAGTAGTGCCGTAAAAATCAATAGAATAAGTAGGGCATTATTTTTTATTTTCATAGTAAAAAAGATTTGGTTTTTAAATGGTCTAATGTGTTGGTTATTGATACTATAAATGTTTAAACCATGCAATTTACAATAATAAAAGACGAAAACCTCTTTTATTATTCATGCAGCCTTAGTAGCTATCATAATTGAATTTAAGGGGCGGGAAAGCTGTTCCCATACAATACCAATTTGGGATGATGTGAAAGAGTGGTTTTTATCAACGGCACTCAAAAGGAATATTGAAAAAATTAAGATTTTTAAAGAATTACAAGAGTCTGGCTTCAAGTTGAAATATAAAAGTGTGAGAAGAGATTCTTCCACTAATGGCCTGTGAAATATCCTTTGTAATGCTTTGTTTGGAGATTATTGTTTTGTAGATTCGGGGGCGAAAACAACATGAATGCACTATATATTCTATATGGTGGTGTAAAGTGTATTGATGCAGTTTATATACCTTGTAAAACATTTTGACTTTACTTAAAATAGTAAGACTAGGATCTAATTTGTTTTTAGCATAATAGCTGTTTTTTTTAAAAAGGGTTTTTAACATTTAAACCTTTAATTAAAATTAAAGTCTAAACTAAATAAAAATTTAAATAAAGCATTAAATATGGCAAAAGGCAAGACTCGATTCCCACTTCAAATTAGAATTATTCACAGATATCTCGGCTATTTTTTATCAGGTATAATGATGGTTTATGCAGTAAGCGGAATTGTAATGATTTTTAGAGAAACTAATTTCTTAAAAAACGAGGTTGTCTTGGAACAACAACTCGAACCAAATTTAACTGGAGCTGAACTAAGTCCAAAATTGCGGATGAGGGTTAAGGTTGAAAAGGAAGAAGGTGACGTCTTATATTTTAAGGATGGCAATTACAACCAAAAAACAGGAGTGGTAATTGCAACGAAAATGGAATTGCCTTTTGTTCTTGAAAAAATGGAACGACTGCATAAAGCAACAACAAATAGCCCTTTGTACTTTTTAAATATCTTTTTTGGGGTATCACTACTCTTTTTTGTGTTATCGGCATTCTGGATGTACTCACCAAAAATGCCTGTTTTTAAGAAAGGTATGTACTTTGCTGTGGGGGGAGTTATTTTGACCATTGTCCTGTTGTTTGTATAAAGCATTAACTATCTGGAGGTAAGCGTACAAAAATTTTGTGCACTTATCGAATGTCTTGTGTGTGGTAACTATACGGTTTTCTAAGCTTTTGTTTTCATTTATTTGCTTTATTAGCCTAATTGTTGCTTTTTGTATTTACACACTTACCAACAACTAGGCTAAAAAGGGAATACTAAAGAACGCTATTGCCAAAGAATACAAATAGCCTGACTTCAAGTTAAACTGTAAAAGTGGGAGAAGAGATTCTTCCACTTTTTTTATTGCTTGCATTTGAATAGAAAAGGGGAGGACTTGCTTAACTATAATAAAACTACTTTTTCTATCTATTCTTATATCTGTAATGGCCTGTAAAATAATTATAATGTTTTTTTTGTTGGGGAATTATTGTTTTGTCGTTTCGAGAGTTTAAAACCTAACTTGTCTGTAAAATGGTATATATTCACAATACAAAAAAACCTGACAAGCATTTACGCTGTCAGGTTTGTATTCACTGCTAACTGTCAATTGTTCACTGTTTTTCTTGTTCCTTTCTCCTTTAAACTTGTCACTTTTTCCTTGATCCTTTCTCCTTGTCTCCTCTATTCATACTCCTTAACATTCTCTTTAAGCGATTCCGAAATCAGCTTTTTCAAACGTAATGTTTGCTTCTCCAGTGCCCCTTGTTTTTTTGGATTGTACAAATATTTATACTTGCACTCCACTAGGTCGTACTTTAAATTATCTATTGTTCCGGTTACATTTAGTCCTAGTCGAATAGGCAGTGGAGTATCTGTTACCGATATGTGATAGTTAAAGCTATTATCCATATTATGACGACCAGAAATAACTGCTTTATAATTGTCCATCACAATAAGGAAAGGATATAGATCAACTTCATCTTTAAATAGAGTCATCTCAACACTAAGGCTATCTATCACATTTACTGTTTTTTTCTTAAACAGTAGTTTCTTGGCTATCATGCCGAATGTTTCGGTATCCATAAGTGTTAGTTTCTGTCCCTGGAAAGCAGCCGCACCACGAATTGTAGATTGTTTAAGAGAATAATCGCTCTTAAGATATGTTTCTCCAGCCAAATGAAATTCACCTTTTCCTTTGAATGATTTTAGCATTGGAATCATTGTATTAACGGAAGGAACCAGGGCAATTAGTTCAGCAACATCAATATTTAAAAGGTGAAAGTCGATGCCGCTAAAAAGGTGATTTGTTCTGTCGGAACGATACATTGCCGTTAGCTGCATATTTGCTGCCTTGTTTGTAAAACCCATCTGATCGAGAATAAGGGTGCCATCTTTAACGGTTAGTCCCCCTTTAATATTTTCGATGATATGATTATTCACCACAGCCATGGCAATTGTTGTTTTTAATCGAATTTCGATCCCTTTTGGTACCATAAACGGATCGTCTTCCGACGCAACAGCTTTATTGGCGGCAAGAGTTGAGTCTTGACTGCCCATGCCGTTAAAAATGTCCATGAGCTGATATACATCGGTATTTTTAGAGACTAAATTAAAGTTTCCTTTCAGTAATGCCTGGTCGTTAAGATATTTTGAAATGTCGGTAAGCTGACCGGTAAGACTAAAGTCGGAATTGCCTAAAATTAAATCCGCTTTCTTAATCTCCATACTGTCTTGATTAAGTGTAAACGATATGTTAGGAATTTCACCTTTTAGCTGTTCACTCAAATTATAAATTGCATCGGAGAAATTGATTGCCATTTCGGGCTGCCATTTAAGGAGAACCTTATTTTGCGAGTCGTCGTACTTCAAATTTGTTTTAGCATACAGATTTTTAGCATCAAACAGGATGGAATCCTTGCCGGCTATTGAAATTTTATCACTATTCATTGTCGAATTGATAAGCGCAATCTCTTGTTTTCCGTTAAGGCTTGGAGTGTATTCAAATCGTCCGTTTGCATTATTTGCGCTAACCGATAAAGTGTCGGCCACAGCATAAAAGCTACCCAATTTAAAATTGCATGACGAAATTGGTGAGGAGGCTCCTTTTGCGAGATTATTGATGTCGACAGAAAGCTCAATATTTTGAGCCGCGGCACTCATCGTAGGAGATAGGCTTGTGGTAAAGTTTGGTGTATCAATTTTGATGTTTGCAAACAGAAGGTTTTTGTCTGCTCTGGCTTGGCTCGGTAAATTAAGCTTAATTTTTGCCGAAGGAAGGTTTATCTTTATCGAGTCGTTATAGATTGCATCAAAATTCCGGGTATTAAAATCACCGGTTAAATAGATGCGGTGATATTTCTCTTGATCCAAATCAGATTGAGAAAATCGGGTATGCAGATTTCCATTCACCAAACCCCGAACAATTACATTTTGATCTTTTGGGATAAACGACTGAAAATCGGCTAAGTGAATATCACCCTTCGAATAGAGGTCGTATTGCAGCGTTTCCATAATATCCGAGATATTTCCTGTAACAGAAACAGTGCTATTCAGTATTTTGGCAGAACTACTCGTTACAGTAATATTCGAAGTCTGGTTTTTATTTACATCGACCTTTGCAGACATCGATAATTGAATGGCCTTCACTCTTGGATAAGCTTCATATTTAATTTCTCCCTTGTAGTATTTCAAGTTTGTTGTTACAAGGGGAGTGTTCGTGTCCGAATACACTCCGGTTACCGATCCTGATACTTGTGCATAGCCCTTGGCAACCAAATCTTTTAGCGGAGCCGAATATACTTTAGGAACAAGAGCTGTAATTTTTTCCACATCCAATTCGTTGGTGGTGTAGTGAATGTCTATGGCTATCGAATTATCGGACTGTATTTTTACAGGACCATTAAAAGCTACTTCTTGCGCATCATTCACCATAAGCTTTGCCTCTTTAAAGTCATAAGAATTTTCTGCTATGTTTACAGAAAAAGGCAAATGGCTGTCAACTTTTAGCTTCGATAAAATTGTATCACCAGCCATTGAAACAGACATTTCCTTACAAACAAGTTGTAAATCGGAATTGAATAGATTTTTGTCCTGACCCTTCGAATTCATTTTTAGATCACAGTTTTTGGCATCAATACAAAGAGCCATTGAATCGGATGTTGTAAACAGCAATTTATTTACTTGCAGATCCAAATCAAAATACTGTTTCTCGTCGGTGTATTTAAACTCGAGCGCAGCATTTAAGTGGTTAATAGCCGCCTTTCTAAATGTAGTCTCATCGGTATAATTGGCATTAAAATTCTTAAATACTACATTGCTAATGTCGATATTACCAAATGATGAGGCTTCAGAATCAGCTTCTGTTGAATCGGAACTACTTTTAAAAATATCGAAATTAGAGTTGCCCTGAGAGTCTATTTTGAAATTCAAATAACCATTTTCAACCAAAAATGGGTTAAGCCTTATATTGTCGTGAAATAAGTACGATAGTACATCTAGCGAGGCGAAGCATTTTTTGGCGTATAACAGAGTATCTGTTTTTACAGAATCATTATTCTCTGTTAAACAGAGATTCGTTAGCTCCATGCCAAAAAACGGATAGGTACTAAAAAAAGTTGGTTCAACTTTTTCGATACTAGTAGTGCAGTCTAAATATTCTTTTGCCTGATTATTAACTATTGGGGTTAATTTTTCAGGTGTGAAAACATACCACAAGCCTATTGCTGCAGCTATTATCACTACAAAAACCAATACCAACAAAGTTATTCCAAGCTTTTTTACGATTCGCATTTTACTATAGTTTGCTAAATGATTTTGTGTTTCCGTAAGCGTCCTCATACTTTAAGGACGATGCCGTTAAGTCTGTAATGGTATATGTTTTAGGAACTAGACCACCATTCACGATTATATGAATCTGCTCTAACTGATCTTTTGTTATGGTCCAGGTAAATTCCTGAGCTTCATCTTCTGTAACATCATCGAAAGTATCCCAAGTAGCACCTGATTTGTTAGAGTCGTATCTTTCGAATAATGTACCACTTTTCCATTTGCCAATAATTAATGTCTGATCAAAACTGGGGTGAATATCTTCTTCTTCAGTACATGAGGTTGAGAAAAGTGCTACTAAAGCAATGCTTAAAAAAATTAATGCGATCCGTTTCATATGTTTACAATTTGTTTTTTAGTTGTTATATAGCCTGTCCCGAATTTATCGGGAACATTACCATCAATCAATAATCATGCCTATGTGTA
Source organism: Labilibaculum antarcticum (assembly GCF_002356295.1). Taxonomy (NCBI): domain Bacteria; kingdom Pseudomonadati; phylum Bacteroidota; class Bacteroidia; order Marinilabiliales; family Marinifilaceae; genus Labilibaculum; species Labilibaculum antarcticum. Next base: position 4,425,566 of record NZ_AP018042.1, read on the forward strand.
TTAAAATCACTTTGGCATGCTCGTTTCAGTTGTTTATTAAATACACCAATTTGTTACTCAAAAATAAACTTCAAAAATACGACTTTATTGTAGTAATAATGCACGAAATAGTATTTGTTAATTATGAAATATTATTTTTCATACTTTCGGCATTTGCAGTATTGTTAGAACTGGATTGATAAGATGACTGGATGATTAAGATGATTGTAGGCTGCAATAATTTATGATTCCTTATTACTACGGTTTAAAATCGGTATTCTCCGGATCTGCATACCAAGCAAGGAATGCCGGTCAGCGGTTTTTTTTTAGCCTGACGTTGCTTCCGTACGCCCGCAAACTAAATATTCCCCGAAACAATCCACCAAGCGATTAAAAATATCAGGTGATTATTATTTTGTCGATTCGGGGTCTGAATTGCAAGAAATGAAAATGAAGCTAAAGCAAAAGATTAGAATATTTTAAATCCAGTTGGCTAAAGCCAAACTGCAATAGATAAACCCCCAACAAAGCATTTACTGAGATAAGGAGAAAAGCAAAGCATCTATTGCTTTGCTTTCAAGCAACTGATAACATGAAATTAATAAATAGGCTTTAGCCACATAAAATAAATGATATGAGTTGAGGATTTAGGGATAACATGCACAGAAAATCAGGCAGTACTTACCGAACTGAGTTTTGGACTAATCTATCAATTAGTTTACTGATATAAATTCCCTCCTGCTTTTTAAAAGACAACATTGTCCTTGATTTAGTTAATCCATAATGCCTTGTAAACAAAAACAAATGATAATCAGATGACACAAAACACATGACAAGTCATGCATCGATGTTTATTTAGTATAGCATATCTTATTAAAAAAAATCTAAATTTATAGGCCTGCACACACTTGAACGAAAATGATGATGGAACCGAATCGAAACTTGAATAAAACCATTCTGCTGGCTGTTACCATGGCATCCAATTTTTTGAATCCGCTAATGGGTGCTGCCGTTAATGTCGCTTTACCCAGAATTGGGGCAGAGTTTTCGATGTCGGCCGTGGGTTTAAGTTGGGTGAGTATGTCCTTTTTGTTGGCTTCTTCGGTATTTTTAGTTCCTTTTGGTAAAATAAGCGACAATTGGGGACGTGTAAAAATGTTCTTGTACAGCAATGTATTATTTGGTTTTGCCACTTTATTTTGTGCCTTTTCTTTTTCTGCCGAAACATTACTAATTGGTCGTTTATTGCAGGGAATTGGCGCTGCAGGCATATTTGCCTCGAACATGGCCATTGTAATATCGGCTTTCGAACCACACGAAAGAGGTAAAATGATTGGATTAAATGTGATGGCTGTTTACGTAGGTTTATCCATTGCTCCGGTTTTGGGTGGAATTATAACCGAATCGATGGGCTGGCGTTCCTTGTTCTTCCTTAATGCAGGAGCAGTCTTGTTAATCATACTGGCCGTAATTACAAAAATTAAAGCCGAATGGGCCGTTCCAAACAGTGCTAAATTCGACTTTAAGGGCTGCTTGCTCTATATGTTTTCCGTTTCGGGATTGATGTATGGCTTTTCGCATTTACCAAAAACGGAAGCAATTTTATTCACTTTAGCGGGAATTATAGGTTTACTTATTTTTGTGAGGTACGAGTTAAAACACCCAAACCCGGTTTTCGAAATGCAGCTGTTCTTCAAAAACAAGTTGTTCGCTTACTCCAATCTATCCGCTTTTATTAACTATGCCGCTACCTTTGCCATCACATTCGTTTTTAGTTTGTATTTGCAGTACGTGAAAGGCTTATCGCCCAAAGAGGCCGGTTTTATTTTAATTGCGCAACCCATAGTGATGGCCGTAGTTGCCTCCTTCTCAGGAAAATTGTCGGATACAAAAGACCCGCGTATTTTGGCATCCCTAGGCATGGGCATAAGTGCCGCAGGGCTGTTGATGCTCTGCTTTATCAGCAAAGAAACGCCCTATGCCTATATTGTTTTTGCTTTGGTGATTTTAGGATTTGGTTTTGGACTGTTTTCATCACCCAATACAAATTCAATTATGAGTTCGGTCGAAAAACGTTTTATAGGACTTGCATCGGCAACCGTTGCCACAATGCGAACCACCGGGATGATGTTCAGCATGGCCGTTGCAGCCCTTTCGGTACATGTGTTTTTGGGCGATGCCAAAATTCATGCCGGTAATTTGGATTCATTCATGCTAAGCATGAGAGTGATTGTTATTGCCTTTACATTTTTGTGTGTGATCGGAATTTTCACTTCGCTGGTAGGCAGGCGAAAAGCTACCGATAAATAAGTTTATTTGTAAGTGGCACAAAAATTAGTAAACTTCAATTCATACCTGCCGGATCTCAAAGTTAAAAGGACTTTCCCTAAATTTGTGTCCCGTTACTTTTTACTGATACAATTAAATCGCTTAGGCGATAATAAAATTGGATCAATCGAAGAAACGAGAATTTAAAGGTGTCCAATTTGAGGTTTTGGCAACCAAAGAGAAATCTATGGTGACCAAAATGAATTATAAAATCGGGTGATTCGTATTGCATTCCCGAAATTGCCGGGCATACTTGGGAAGTGATCACCGGAGGTGAGGTAATTGACGTATTTATTCCACTCCGATTTGACTATTTGTAAATAGTGCGGGAATCAATTTTTAGCTTAGCTATTTGCGGAATCCGAACAGCGTCTAAGACCTGTATGCATTTGAGATTTTTGGTTATTTCTCATTATTATTTTTTGCTAAGCAAGCTTTGTTTTGTAGATTCGGGGAGGGGATTTAATAAGTGTTCGTTACGGCTCGATATGGGGTGAAAGACACACTTTTTCAATCTCTATAAACGCCATTGTGTTTATCTATAAGTGGTTGCAATCACCCAAAAGATTGCCTATCTATTAAAAAATCAAAATTATTATGCGACTAAAAAGCTGTCCTTATATTGTTTTATTATTTCTTATTGTTTGTTTTTCAGCTTGTTCTAATAAAACAAATTCAAAAAAAAGTGAGCTTCACATTAGTTTGATTGATTCAACGAACCATTCAGCTCGATTGGTTTCCGTTCAAATTTTTAATGCGCATAGTAACTATTTTGCCTACGTAGCAGGAGAGACGAAGTCAACGGAGGTTTATACAATTAATGAACAAGGTAAATTAGACTTTTTGGAGCAACATCAAGTTGCGAGCAAAGCTGGGGGCATTAGAGCATTGACAAATGTGAAAATTAACGATTCAAATCTTCTTATTTTAGGCAATAAAGCTGATAATTCTATTGAAGTTTACCGGATAGAAAACAACGGAAAGCTCGAGAAAATAAATTCTGTTTTTGATACCGATTCTACTTTTATCGATGAAACGGTTACCATCCACGATATTACGATAAATAATAGAACTTTTATTTATGCGGGAGGATTAGATAAGGGATTATCATGCTTCGAACTAAGCGAGAATGGAGCCTTACGTCCCATTCAGTCCATTGAAGATAATGATACACTGTTTCTTCATGGAATTATAGGCATGTCGTCACTCGTTATAGATAACAAGACTTTTTTAATTACAGGCGCATTTTTTGATGGAGGAATAAGTTGTTTTCAAATCATGGAGAATGGACATCTAAAGAATGTTTCCAACCTAAAAGATGATAAGAACATGTTTCTAAATGGTACCTTCCCAGTGAATACCGTTCAGCTAGGCGATCAAAATTTTCTGCTGGTAGGGCATCGGCACAAGATCCATTACTCGGTTGATAATGCGGAAGAAGATTATCATGGTGATGGTATCAATGTATTTAAAGTGGATGCGCAAGGACAAATAAAACTACATTCTTTGCTTAAGGATAATGAGGAGCTTCTATTGAAAGGGTCAACACGAATTGAAATACTCAAATCGGATGAAAATAGCGCATTCGTTTTTATCGGAACAAGAGACGACAAAGGAATTCAGATTTGCTCTTTACAGCAAGATGGTATTCTTAAACCAATTAAAACAATCGACTTGGGATATTCAATATACAATGGCATGACCCTTAAAAATATGTATGACAACTGGTATTTATTAGTTGGATCTTATGACAAAAATAAACTCGAAATGTATTCAATAAAATAGGTTTAGTAAATTGTTGCTTGATGATACGCTTTACTCAATTATTTCTAACTCAATCAACTTACAACTTATATCGGTTCGCTGAAGGCCGCTAACTTCAAACAAGGCATTAAAATGATTTGTGTCTTTGGTTAATCCATCGCAAAATTTCGAAAGCCATTTTTTATCCGTAAACTTTCTTAAGGTCGCCATTACACCAATATCGTTATTGGATACAAAATAGATGGCTTTTTTACTGGGACTTATAGATGTGTAGGAAACCATTGCATACTCAATCTTACCATTCTCGCCGTATTTGGTATCAAATACCTTCACGGTATCTTTAGTTTCATACTTGAAACCATCCAGGTAAGTTGTAAATGCTTTGCTATTTTTTAGAAACAAAGATTTCGATAAGTTCATTGTTTTAAACTGACCAACAAATACAATGTTATTTTCCCGGACATCATCATAAGAAAGTTCGCTTTCTAATTGTAAAGTATAATCCGTTTTATTCGAATCGAACCACTGAGTCAGCCTTTTTACAGAATAGGGAGCCATCTTTGATAATAGCGTATAATCGTTGGGTTTTAGATGTTTTTCAGGATGTTTCTGGGTATAAGTAAAGAAATCATCAGCGTTATTTATTTCCGGATAAGCAACGCCATGCATTTCACCATCGGAATAGATTTCGTCTACAATGTATTGGTCCGATACGATCACCATATTAGTCGCCATCTTTTCAAAAAATGCTTTCCAAATGTTTGAAGGGGTATTCATTTGATTGATTATCACCAATGAAGCTGCCAAGACTGTAAAGGCAATAATACCTGCAAGCTTAAGAGCTTTTAGGGGAATCTTTATACTAATATCTGTATTCTTTTTAAGTTGATGATATTTATTCGAAGGAATAAAACTAAGATTATATTGCCCTTTCTTTATCTCAAATATAACGCTTTCGCGGATGTCCGCCTCAGCATAATACGCGGCAAGTTTTTTTCGTAGTTTATACATGTACGAACGTACGGTACCATCATTTTTATCATCAAGGTAATTTTTTCCGAAAAGGTCTGTTCCAATGGTAAACTCTTTTAGTTCTTCGCCGCTAAGCGCTTTTTCAACCAAGTACTCAAGTAAACGCGTATAAATAGATGAATTGGCAAACAATGGGTGACTGCAAATTCTTTTCAAAGCATTCTCAATGGCTTTTTGATCTTTTTCGTAAATCATATGCTCAAAAATAACCCATATTTTGCACATAAGAAAGCATATGAGCCTATTGATTTGTACTCATTGTGTATAAAGTGTGAATTGTGAAATCTCAGAGGGGTAATTAAGTAATTGCCTTGTAATCAGTTTGTAATAGTGTAATTTTAACCGTTAAAATCACAGTGGCGGCTACCGTTTTAGAACTCTATTGCATCGAGAAAGTCAGAATTTCCTGCTATCCTTGTTATAAATATTAAAATGGAAGGAATGAACTATAAAATCTTAACAATTTTCATCTTGCTATCCAGCGCCGTGAGTGGGGCAAATCTGCCTACTGGTTATCCTGCAACAAGCAGAACAAAGCAGAACATCAATCTGGATTGGAAATTCTCCAAAATGCCAAAAGCAGAAATCCCCGCTGCCATTAATTTTGATGATAGTGGCTGGAAAATGGTCTGCATTCCGCACAATCCCGACCCCCTTTCTTTGTCCTTAGACAGTGTAACAGAGCATTGGAGTCAGAAAGAATTTTTACGAGACCATAACTGGTACAGAAAACAATTATACATTGAATTGGAAGCCAACGAAAAAGCCTTTATCGAATTCGAAGGGGTGCATAATGCTACTGAGCTTTGGGTAAACGGAAAATTGGTTGGCCGATACGCTGTTAATGGCTATATCCCGCACCATTTTGATATTACTGATTTTGTGAACTCCGGAGAAGTAAACACGATTGCCATCGACGCGGATAATAGTTTTGATGCCACAATAGCTCCCGACCCCGATGAAACAGACTATGTGAAATGGGCCGGCATTTATCGGGACGTATATTTGGTAAAGACCAATAAGCTACACGTAAATTTCAATTGGGAGGATTTTGATGCTGGGGTTCACATCACAACGCCTTCTGTAAAAAAGGAAAATGGTACGGTATCGGTAAAGACTACCGTTTTAAATGAATACGAAAAGGATGCAGATTGCCGAATCGAAACCATGATTGTGGATGCTGATGGTTATGTGCTAAAAAAAATAGAATCAAGTTCTAAAATAAAGGGCGGTCACAAAAACACATTCCGACAGACTACCGAGATTACCGATAATTATCATCTTTGGTCGCCTGATAATCCATACTTATATAGAGCAGTTTCGGTAATTTATTTGAATGATAAGCCGGTTGATTTTGTGGAGAATAAATTCGGATTCCGTTCCATTGAATTGGTCGATGGACAAGGACTTCTGCTAAACGGGAAACCCTTTTTTATGCTAGGGGTAAATCGCCACCAGAATTATCCACATATTGGTGATGCTGTGCCTAACTCGATGCATTACGAAGCGGCTTTGCGTTACAAGCAAGCGGGCATTAATGCGATCCGACTTTCACATTATCCGCAAGACAATTCCTTTATCGAAGCCTGTGATGAACTCGGAATTGTGCTTTATGAAGAAGCTTCCTCGTGGATACAATGGAAACAAGGAGAATGGATGAATAAACTAGAACAATCACTGCGTGTGATGGTCCGAAATCACCGAAATCATCCTTCCATCATTATCTGGGGAGCTGGAATCAATCATCGGGGCCCAGTGCCGCAATTGAATAATGCTGCAAAAGAAGAAGATCCATTTCGTTTAACAGCAAGTGCTTCCAGTCCTTGGTGTGGTACTAAAAATGCGGGTGTTACAGATATTTACGCCACCATGGACTACCGCAGAACCGATTGGCCCGAAGGTGATTTTTGCCTGCTGATGGAACATGGCTACTCGAATAATAGTCTGGCTAATCAGCACCATATTTCACGATACAAAAAACGGAATAATAACATTGGAGCCCTGTTGTGGGTTGGGGCCGATTACAACCACATGCGTCCTACCGAAAAGCAGCACGATATGTTTACGGAGTATGGATTGCAAACCGCTTACCGTGTTCCCCGTCCTGCATATTATTGGTATGTGTCTGAACTTACAGATGCTCCCTATGTGCACATTACCGATCAATCGGTTTATAAAAATCAGAAAATACATGTATACAGCAATGCTTCTGAAGTTGCCCTCTATGCCAACGATAAATTAATTGCGGTTCAAAGGGCTGATAATGATCCTTTGCGAATTCGGAATGCACATCCTTCGTTTACCTTTCATTACAACTGGACCCAGGAGAAATTGACTGCAAAAGCTTTGAATAGGGGGAAAGTGGAGGCGACGCATTTCCGGACTAAAGCCGGCGAAGCTTATGCCCTGAAATTGGCTGTGGATAATCCGGATATTCCTCTGGAATCAGGAGGTTCAGATCTGAAAATGATTCGTGCTTATGTGGTAGATAAAAACGGTGAAGTTATTACTGATGCTGACCTAAAAGTGCATTTCGAGGCAACAGGTGCTGGTACTGTTTTTTATGCCGATAAACCCTATGTGCAAAATATGCAGACCTACCATGGAGCTGCAAGCATTTATTTGAAAGGAAATGCGACAGCTGGCGAAGTAAAAATAAAAGCTTCATTGGGAAAACTTAAAACGGCTTCTTTAGCACTTCATACAATTCCATACCAATCGGATGAAATTGCAAATTACGCTGCTGCCATTTATGATTATCCAATCTACAAAATAGACATTCAAACAGAAGGGCAGTTGTCTCAATTTGGTTGGAGAGTTGAAAAGGGTGGAGATAAGGATGAGTTCTCATTTCAAACGGGTAAATGTACTTTTTCGGTACAGGCAGATTCCAATTTGAAATGGCGCAAAGGCACCAATACAATCTTGGGAAACCTGGGATATATGGCTTGCGATGGTGTGTATGTTGAATCAGGAAAACTCAAGCTTATTTTAAGCGGTTTGCCAAAGGGGAAGTATGTTTTAAAGACTTATCATCACTCATTTCAGGATGTGAAAAAGCTTTTCCCATATAACCTGAAAGTGGAGCGAAAAGATGCAAAGGGAGAATTTACATATACCTCCGATGATGAGGCCGTGGGAATGTACGATGCAAACGACATTGGAGAAAGAAAGCCCATATCGGTGACCAATTATATCGATAGTGATGGTGTAAATTCGGTTACGATTACTTTCGAAACCGATAAAGAAAATGCAGCCACCTGGCTAAACGGATTAGAATTTAAACAGATTAAGTAATTTATTAAAGACAGATACGATGCGCATACTAAAAACAATAGCAATTGCTTTATTATTGTTTCCCAATTCGATTAATGCTCAGCAAAAATTGGATGTAAAGCTCTGGGCTGTGCAGCTTGAGCAGGGAAAAGCGTCTCCTTTGTATGAAGTGAAAACGGATGCTTCGATTGATAAGGTGGAATGGAAAAATCATATTTTCATTCAACCGGAGGTGACATTTCAGAAAATAGAAGGTATTGGAGGCGCTTTTAACGAAATTGGCGGACAGGCGCTATTGAGTTTGAATAAGGAGCAACAGCAAGAAGTTATGCATCATTTATTTTCAAACGACGATGCCGGATTTACTTTTTGCCGCACTGCCATTGGTGCCAGCGATTTTGGATTGGATGCTTACAGTTATTCTGAGCTTGCCGATGATTATAAAATGGAACATTTTTCTATTGACAGGGATAACAAATATGTATTGCCTTACATTAAAAGTGCATTGGAAGTAAATCCAAATCTAAGCCTTTTTGCTTCTCCATGGAGTCCTCCGGGCTGGATGAAAGAAAGTGGTGAAATGGAAGGTTTACGTGGAAAACCAAATAAATTAATAAATGAGCCTAAGGTCTATAAAGCCTATGCAAAATACTTTGTGAAATATCTTCAGGAGTATGAAGATCAGGGTGTAAGAATAAATCGGATCTGTATTCAAAACGAAAACGATGCGGATACCAAATATCCTAGCTGCGTATTTCCTGCAAAAGAAATGCTTTCTTTTGCCAATAATTATTTGTTTCCCGCATTTGAAAAAAACAAAATCACGACTAAAGTTTATGCCGGAACGTTTAGGGCGGTCAATAAAATGGATTTATTGGATTTCGCGAAATGCCAGAATACCCAAAAGATTGAAGGGGTAGGAATACAGTATACAGATTCCCGGTTCATAGCCGATGCAAAAGCACTTCAACCTAAGCTAAAAATATTTCATACCGAAGGGCATTGTTACAATGGTGAAAATTCTGCAGAACAGGCGATGCACCGTTTAGAAGAAGTGGCCGGTTACATAAATAGTGGCAGTACTACTTTTACCTATTGGAATATGATATTGAACGAAACAACGAAAAGTGGCTGGGACTGGCCCCAAAATTCACTCATCAATATTAATCGTGAAACGGGTGACGTTCAGTATAATCCTGACTTTAATGCCATGTACATCATAAGTAGGTTTATAAAACCTGGTGATGTGCGAATTGCTTCTGTTACCAGAGGAAAGTATCCAATGATTTCTGTTAAATCACCCGATGGCAGTATTAAAGTAGTCATCCAAAACACCAACACGGAAGAAAAAACCTTTGAAATTCTTATTGAAAATCAAGAGGTGAAGGTGAACATACCGGCAAATACTATAACTGCTGTTGTAATTAAAGAAGAATAGTAATCACTTCAATAGTGTACCGAAAATGAATTAAAGACCCCGATGGGTCTTTTTTTGCTTTTAATCTTGGAGAAACAGGAAATCCGACACTAAGGTTCAGTAATACAATTGGATAATTACATTGCTAAGATAGTGGATAGTACCCGTTTGTGGTGTACTCTAAATGAAAGGAAGCGCTCGACGAATAAATTATAGGCTAAAATACAATGAGGAAGGGGAGAGATGCTTTTTGTTCCGTCTTGCCAGCTTCACATCCTTTGAATTGCTAATATTTGACAGTTTCGAAGACCTGTAAGCGTTTTATTATTTTCTGTTTATCCCTTATTGTTTCTTTAGCAAAAAAAAACTTCCGTTTACAATTAATCGGTTGATTCTATAATTTGATAATAATTTTGTTTTTTTGTGTAACTTCAATTGGTATTGGAAATAAAAAACGATAGAGGATGAACACGCGAAAATTTAAAACGAATAAAATAATATCGATCAATCGGTATTTTTTCGTGCCCATCGCATTAATTCTATTCTTTTTAACCTTCTACATGATTTATGAAGATATTAAAAGCAATACAATTAATGAATTCAATAATGAACAATTAATATTAGCCGAAACTGCATCTCAGGGTATTACTTCTTTCTTCGATTATTATGAATCCGAACTTGTTTTTATTGCGCAGTTGAAGGAAATCATAGATTTTTCGGAGGAGAGTAAAGCATTTATGGCAAACTATTATGAAACCCATAAAAGTATTGTTACAGCTGTTACAAGAATAGATACAACAGGTGTAATTCTGTACACTTATCCTTATAATCAATCAGTAATAGGGCAGGATATCTCTTATCAAGATCATATTCAACAAGTTATTATTGATCACAAGCCTGTTCTGAGTGATGTGTTTATGTCGGCACAAGGATTTTTAGCAATAGCCATGCATGTTCCTGTGTTTAAAAATAAAAACTATGTAGGTAGCCTTTCCGTTTTAATCCCAATTGATCGATTGGGAAAGCTATATCTTGAAAAAATCAAGAACAGAAAAAAAGGACATGCATGGCTGCTTAGCGAAAATGGGATCGAAATATATTGCCCTATAAGTGGGCACACAGGAAAATCCATTCTTGAAACTACAAAACACGATGCTTCTTCCGTTGAGATGCTCGAGACAATAAATAATAATAGTACGGGAACAGGAAAAAGTATCCATCAGGAGGTATTTGATAACGACAAAACGAAGCTATTAGATTTGTATTATGCTTTTTATCGCGTTCCGCTTGGCAATACCTATTGGACTATTCTTATTTCCTATCAAGAAGAAGATGTTTATATTGCTCTATCCCGGCTTCGTAATCGTTTAATATTCGTTTTTTCTTTGCTCTTTATAGCTCTTTCATTTTATTTTTATTCGCTTACTAAAGTTAGAAATTTTTTAAAAGAAGAAGCCAAAAGAAAAGAAGTCGAAAAAATATTGTTTAAAAGCGAGGAGAAATTCCGCAAAATATTTGATGATCATGCAGCCGTGAAACTTATTTTAGACCCCAATACAGGCAATATTGTTGATGCTAATAAATCTGCAGCCAACTATTATGGATGGAGCTGTGAAGAATTGATAAAGATGAACATTGGGCAACTCAATGGTCTTTCGGCTCAAGAAATCACAAAAAATATTGAGAATATCTTATCCAAAAATAAAAATCAATTTGAATTCAAGCATCAGCTGAAGGATGGTTCTATTAGGGACGTCGAAGTATTGAGTAGCACAATTAATATCGACAATAATGATGTGTTACATTCAATTATCTACGACATTACTGATCGTAAAAATGCAGAAGTATTACTTAAAGAAAAAACAGATAAAATAGCATCACAAAACGAAGAATACCTGTGTGTTAATGAAGAATTGAATCAAAGAAATCAAGAATTAATTATAGCCAAGGAAAAAGCAGAAGAAAGCGACCACCTCAAAACTTCATTTTTGCAAAATATTTCGCACGAAATACGAACACCTATGAATGCAGTTGTAGGCTTTTCAAGTTTTCTTAACGACCCCGATTTGCTTCCTGAAAAACGCAAATATTTCACCGATATAATTATACAAAGTAGCGACCAATTGCTTTCCATTATCAATGATATCGTAAGTATTGCCTCTATTGAGTCTGGTCATGAAAAAGTTCAGGGAAATGAAATCAATATCAATTTAATATGTAAACTGATAAACGAGCAATTCTTTCTGAAAGACACAAAACCGAATGTTACTTGTAGTTTACAAACCAGTTTAGCTGACGATGAAGCAATTATTATTACCGATTCAACCAAACTAACTCAAATACTAACTAACCTTATTGGCAATGCCCTTAAGTTTACCAAAAAAGGTTTTGTTAATTTTGGATACACACTAAAAGATGACTTTCTGGAATTTTACGTAGAAGATTCCGGAATAGGTATTCCTTCCGATATGCATGCCGAAATATTTAAACGCTTTCGTCAGGCTGAAAAGACTACAGCCCGAATGTTTGGTGGTTCAGGTTTGGGTTTGTCTATTTCAAAAGCTTATGTTGAAATGCTTGGCGGTACTATTTGGCTAAACTCCGAACCAGGTAAAGGTTCTGTGTTCTATTTTACCCTTCCTTACAAAAAGGTAAACTCGAAAACGATATCAAAGCTCCCCGTTAATGAGTTAAACCTTGGATTTACAAAGTCAAAAACAGTTTTAATTGCCGAGGATGAAGATTATAATTTCATACTGTTAGAACAGTACCTTTCAGACATGAATATAACTATTATCAGAGCTGTAAACGGTATTGAAGCTGTTGCTATTTGCAAATCTAACCCTCAGGTAGATTTGGTATTAATGGATATGAAAATGCCTGAGATGGATGGTTTCGAAGCTACAAAACGCATTAAAGAGTTTAGACCTAATTTAGCCATAATAGCTCAATCAGCATATAGCTCTAAAGCAGATAAAAACAAAGCTTTTGCCTGTGGGTGCTCCGATTTTATTAGTAAACCTTTTAAAAGAGAAATGTTGCTATCTAAAATTAAAGAACAGCTTCTTAAATAGCTTTCCTAAGCTTTTCAGAGTGATTGAAATTTAACAAACAACGTGTGCTATCAAAAGTTAAATTGTTATAGTCCTCCGCTATAGCGTGTTATGCGAATGTAGTAACTTATATTTTTGTTAATGCATATATATCTAATTCAAGCTTTCAAATAACATTTATTGTTCTTGTACAGGTTTTGTCTAGGCTCAATTTTTGGGAACTAAGCCAAGTATTAATATTTTTAATCATTCAATTGAAACGAATGAATAATATCTATAATTTCCATTAAAAAAAGATGATGCTTAAAAGAAGCCTAACACTCCAAAACATGAGCTTATTAGTAATTTTATCCCTATTTATAGGGATAAGTAGTTGCAGTAGTAATTCTGAACCAGACACTGTGCCAGAAGTTGAAAATGATAACCCAACAGCGGTAAATGATAACTTAAGGGTTGATGAAGATAGTTCTGCAGGTACTTTAAATCAGATTATAGTTTCGGTAAACGATAAGATTGGTGAAGATGGAGGCGATGGCGATGATTACAGTTTATTATCGGATGCTGGTAATGGAACGGTAAGCGAAATAAGCGACGGAGTGTTTGAATATGTTCCCAATGCAGATTTTAACGGCACCGACAGCTTTAGCTATGCAATTACTGATAGGGATGGAGATTCGGATACGGGAACAGTAACAATTACTGTAAACGCTGTCGCGGATGGCCCAACAGCAGAAGATTTCAACAATATAGATCCCAACTATCCTTCTTTTGTGTCCATAGATGATACAACTCCTGAGGGGAAGCAGTGGGTTAAAATGGCAAGTATGTCGGATGAATTTGAAGCCTGGGATGCTGATAAATGGTTCAAGTCTACATGGAATTACGGAGTTCCTGTTTATATGTCGACAAGCGATATTAACTCTGGAGTGGCAGATGGTAATTTGTGGATAAAGGCAACCCTTAATGAAAGTAATCCTGAGGGGAGATGGTTTCAAACGGCCAGAATTCACTCAAAAGCTGAGACGACTTACCCAATGTATACTGAGTCGAGGATAAAAGCAGCTTATATTTCTGCTTTTAATACTTATTGGTTGAATAATGGTAATTCAACAAATAGAGATGAGATTGATATTATTGAAAATAATTCGAAACCATCCTGTGATTGTCAACCAGATTATCCTACGCAAATGAATTCACAATATTTTCATGCCGATTCTGATAAAACACCTGTAGAAATACGAGATGAGGATAATTTTAACCAGACCAATTTATCGGATGCCAATCCAGGTAAAGGGTTGAAATGGAACGAGGATTATCATACATTTGGTGTGTGGTGGAAAGATTCCAAGAACATTCAGTTTTATTTGGATGGTGAACTTGCCGGTTCTGTGCTTGTAGGACATGATAGATCTGGAACAACATATAGCGAACGCGAATTTACCCGAGAGTTGGAAATAATCTTTGATTTATGGACAGCTGATTATGATTGGCTCGGTGGTCTTGCCTTGAAAGCCGACTTAGCTGATAATTCAATTAATACCATGAAAATTGACTGGGTAAGAACCTGGAAATTGGAGGATAAATAGATATTATCAATTCTTACATGCAATAGCCCAAGCTCACCAGCTTGGGCTATTTTGATTCTAAACTCACTTAGATTTTCATTTTTTTTAAGTACTGTAAGGCTTCTTTCAATCGCTTTCAACCCCCTTACTCTTCTTCCTGTTTGGCCCACTCAGTTATGCTTTCGCGGATATTCTTATTTGCAATTGTCCATTATTCCTGATCCCTTATTACTACGGCTTAAAATCGGTATTATCCGTAACTGCATGCCAAACTGGGAAAGCCCGTCAGCGGTTTTTTTTACCCTGACGGTGCTTCCGAACTATTCCCAGAAACAACTTACCAAGCGATTACAATTTTTAGGTAATAAGTGTGTCTTGGAAGTCTTGCCTTGCTTACTTAGATAAAACAAGACAACATTATCTTTATATTCTTAATCCATAATGCCCTGTAGAATATCAATGAGAATGCTTTGTTTGGGGATTATTGTTTTGTAGCTTCATGTGCTGAATTGTAAGAAATAAAATGAAGCTAAAGCAAAAAATTAGAATATTTTAAACCCAGTTGGCTAAAGCCGAACATCTATTGCTTTGCTTTTAAACAAGAGATAACAAGAAATATAAATGATGCTAAAGCAAAAGATTAGAATCTTTTAAATTCAGTTGGCTAAAGCCGAACTGCAATAGATGAAAATTAGAAAGCAATTGCTGATGTAAGGAGCAAAGCTGAGTATCTATTGCTTTGCTTTTAAGCAAGAGATAACAAGAAATATAAATGATGCTAAAGCAAAAGATTAGAATCTTTTAAACCCAGTTAGCTAAAGCCAAACTGCAATAGATAAAAAATACAAAGTATTTACTGATGAAAGGATCAAAGCTGAGCATCTATTGCAATTGTTTTTAAGCAAAAGAAAACAAGAAATATAAATGATTGAAGAAATAAAATGAAGTTAAACAAAACATCTATTGCAGTTGCTTTTAAGCAACTGATAACATGAAATTAGTAAATAGGCTTTAGCCACATAAAATAAATGATATGAGTTGGGTAAGAGTATATGTACACATGGTATTCTCTACAAAAAACAGAGAGCCTTTTTTGAATTCATCAGAATTAAAGAAAAATGTATTTCAGCACATCAAAAAAAATGCAGAAGAAAAGGAAATTTGGCTTGATTGTGTAAATGGACATCAAGATCATGTTCATTGCCTAATCTCTCTTGGTAAAGAGCAAAGCATAAGTAAAGTAGCACAGTTAATAAAAGGTGAATCATCATTTTGGATCAATCAACAAAAATTGATGGCAGAAAGATTTATTTGGCAGGATGATTACTGGGTTGTTGGAGTAAGTGAAAGTCATCTTGAATCGGTCAGGAAGTATATTCACAATCAAGAAGAACATCATTCAAAGCAATCTTTTACGGATGAAATAAATGTATTTATGGAAAAATACGGATGGAGTTTCATTAAAGGGAAATAGATCAAATGATTTAGAATCTTTTAAACCCAGTTAGCTAAAGCCAAACTGCAATAGATAAAAAATACAAAGCATTTACTGATGAAAGGATCAAAGCTGAGCATCTATTGCAATTGTTTTTAAGCAGATGATAACAAGCAATAAAATAATTGAATAAATATAAATGATGCTAAAGCAAAAGATTAGAATATTTTAAACCCAGTTGGCTAAAGCCGAACTGCAATAGATAAAAAATACAAAGCATTTGGGATGTAAGGAGAAAAGTTGAGCATCTATTGCTTTGCTTTTAAGCAAGAGATAACAAGAAATGATGCTAAAGCAAAAGATTATAAACTTTTAAATTCAGTTGGCTAAAGCCGAACTGCAATAGATAAAAAATACAAAGCAATTGCTGATGTAGTAGAAAAGCTGAACATCTATTGCTTTGCTTTTAAGTAACTGATAACAAGAAATATAAATGATGCTAAAGCAAAAGATTAGAATTTTTTAAATTCAGTTGGCTAAAGCCAAACTGAAATGGATAAAATAGAAAGTATTTACTGATGTAATGAGAAAAAGCTGAGCATCTATTGCTTTGCTTTTAAGCAACTGATAACATGAAATTAGTAAATAGGCTTTAGCCACATAAAATATGAGTTGGGGATTTAGGAGTAACATGCACAGAAAATCAGGCAGTACTTATCGAACTGAGTTTTGGCCTAATCAACCAATTAATTAGCTTACTAATACAAATTCCTTCCTGCTTTTTAAAAGACCACTTTGGCTTTATAATCTATAATCGCATATAAAATATCAAGTAGGAATGCTTTGTTTGGGGATTATTGTTTTGTAGCTTAATGGGGAAAAACAACATGAATGCCCCGCTAGCAGGGGATAGTATTTTATTTAGGGATTTGTCTGTGAAAATGAAGAAAAAGAAGAATCAAAGCGAGTTGATTTAGATTATTAGACAGACTGCCTTAACAAGCAAGCATGACAGACGATATATAAGAAATACTAAAGGTAAAAAGATGAATTTTATGGAATACAGAGTAGTAAAAGATACGATGGGTGAAGTAAAAGTGCCGGTTAATTGTTATTGGGGCGCACAAACAGAACGTTCACGAAATAATTTTAAAATAGGGCATGAAGCATCTATGCCTAAAGAAATAATTCATGCATTTGCTTATCTGAAGAAAGCAGCCGCGATAACGAATCATCAATTAGCAGTGTTGGTTGAAGATAAAAAGGAGCTGATTGCAAAAGTATGTGATGAAATTATTGCGGGCAAGCATGATAAGGAGTTTCCTTTGGTTATATGGCAAACAGGTTCAGGAACTCAATCGAATATGAATATAAACGAGGTAATTGCTAATCGGGCCCATGTAATACAAGGCAATAGATTAGGGGAAGGAAAGCTTTATGTTCATCCAAATGATGATGTTAATAAATCACAATCCTCTAACGATACTTTTCCAACTGCTATGCACATTGCAGCATATAAAATGGTAGTTGAGAATACGATTCCAGGGATAGAGACATTGGCAGATACCTTGTTCAAGAAATCGCAGGATTTTAAAGGTGTAGTGAAAATAGGGCGTACTCACTTTATGGATGCTACTCCACTAAGCTTAGGGCAGGAGTTTTCAGGTTACTCACAACAACTAACGAATAGTATCAAGGCAATTAAAAATGCACTGAAAACGGTCAGTGAATTGGCCATGGGTGGTACTGCTGTTGGAACAGGACTCAATACACCGAAAGGATATGATGTAATGGTGGCACAAAAAATTGCGGAGCTCACCGGTTTACCCTTCATTACAGCGCCCAATAAATTTGAAGCCATCGCAGCACACGATGGTATGGTTGAATTATCCGGAGCATTAAAACGTTGTGCCGTTTCATTGATGAAAATAGGAAATGATATACGAATGTTAAGTTCTGGGCCCCGTTGCGGCATAGGTGAACTTATCATTCCGGAAAATGAACCCGGATCATCCATCATGCCGGGTAAAGTAAATCCCACTCAAACAGAAGCTTTAACAATGGTATGCGCCCAGGTAATGGGAAATGATGTAGCTGTATCCATAGGAGGTTCAAACGGGCACTTTGAATTAAATGCTTTTCAACCACTTATTGCGGCTAATGTTTTGCAATCAGCTCGCTTGATAGGAGATGCCTGTGCTTCATTCAATAAGAATTGCATTGTAGGGATTCTGCCGAATTTCCCTATACTAAAACAATATCTCGAAAAATCTCTTATGCTGGTAACGGCACTCAATACGCATATAGGTTATGAAAATGCTGCTATAATTGTAAAGAAAGCGCATGTAGAAAACAAAACTTTGCGTGAGGCAGCTTTGGAACTTAATCTTGTAACCAATGAGCAATTTGATGAATGGGTGAAGCCGGAACTTATGTGTGGATCAATGGAATAGTTGGTAATTAAATGCCAACACGCGCTCATCGGTAATAGCTGGTACAGTTGTAAATTAAAGTGGAGGGGCCCGCTTAAACTTAACCACGGTGGATAGGAACGAACACCGCAAGACTATCTTAAAAGTAAAACCAGATTGTATTTTATTTAGATAGCAAGATTGTTGATAAACCACCTATTGCCAAAGAATTACAAATAGCCTGGCTTCAAGATAAACTACAAAAGTGGGAGAAGAGATTCTTTCACTTTTTTTATTGCTTGAACTTGAATAAAAACAGGGAAGGACTTGCTTTTCTAAGTTAAATAAAACAAGACAACATTATCTTTATATAGTTAATCTATAATCACATGTAAAATATCAAAGAGAATGCTTTGTTTGGGGAGTATTGTTTAGTCGATTCTTGTGCTGAATTGTAAGCAATAAAATGATGCTAAAGCGAAAGATTAGAATATTTTAAATCCAGTTGGCTAAAGCCGAACTGCAATAGATGAAAAATACAAAGCATTTACTGATGCAAGGAGCAAAGCTGAGTGTCTAGTGCAATTGCTTTCAAGCAAAAGATAACAAGAAATATAAATGATTGTAAGAAATAAAATGATGCTAAAGCAAAAGATTAGAATATTCTAATTTCAGTTGGCTAAAGCCAAACTGCAATGGATAAAAAATACAAAGCACTTACTGATGTAAGGAGCAAAGCAAAACATCTATTGCTTTGCTTTTAAGCAACTGATAGCATGAAATTAATAAATTGGCTTTAGCCACATAAAATAGAATTGGAGTTGGGCATAGGAGTAATATGCGAACTAAGGTTTGGACTAACCAGCCAATTGCTTAGCTAACTATTGCAAATTCCTTCCTGCTTTTTAAAAGACAATCTCGTCTTTCTATTCTTAAACGATAATGTCCTGTAAAATAATGATAATAAATTTTTGTTGGGGCTTTATTGTTTTGTAGATTGGGGGGCGAAAAGGTAAAGAGTATACATGAAAGGCTTATAGGTGGACATAAATACATTGATACTATTCTATAAGATGTATAAATGTGTGTTTTAAGATCGATAAAAGAAATATAAATACACAAACATTATCAACAAGCCAAAAAAACAGCATCGTAGAAACTAAACGCCTAAGAAAAAGATATGATTGATTACACTACAACTAATAGCGGTGCAAAATTTTACAAAGCTGACTTACACATTCATAGTTATGGAGAGGATGGTTCTTTTGATGTAACTGATACAACAATGACCCCCGAAAATATTGTTGACATATCAATAGAAAAAGGCTTGTCAATCATAGCTATAACTGATCATAATGAAGTTCAAAATAGTAAAAAAGCAATAAAGCATGCAGAAGGTAAAGAAATACTAGTAATCCCAGGTATCGAAATATCAACCTTGCAGGGCCACCTACTAGTATACTTTGAAAAACATGAAGACCTTAAGAATTTTAGGGGAAAACTCACAATTTCCGATGATAGAGAAACTTGCACACAGGGAATTGTTGAGTGTCTTAATTTCGCAAAACAATACAATGGACTTGGTATCCTTGCGCATATAAGTTCAAATGCTGGATTTGAAAAGACCATTGGTAGATTTGATCCAAAGATGTCTAAAATTTTAGAACATGAATGTTTATATGGTTTAGAGATAAGTGACAAAAGTGAAATTGATTTATACACTGAGAGAGATAAAAGTGAAGATGGTCAAAAAAGGATGCATTTTGTAAATCAAAGAATAGATTTTCTAGATTCTGAGAAAGACTTTGAATTTCCTAAACTAATGTCTTCGGATGCCCATACTACTGATAGACTGGGAACAAATGCTGATGGCGAGAAAAAATTAACAAGAATAAAGCTAGATATAATATCTTTTCATGCCTTTAGGATTGCACTAATTTCAAGCAATTCTAGAGTTAGAATTGAGAATTTAATTCCTGAGAAACTACCTAGGTTTGTTGGAGTGAGTTTAAATGGTGGTTTATTAGCAAATCAAATAATTCATTTTAGTAGTAATCTCACATGTATCATTGGTGGTCGTGGTGCAGGCAAATCAACCTTGCTTGAAGCTTTACGTGTAGGTTCAGGGAATAATTCTGAAATGTCAGTAGTTGATAGTGAAGTCTGGCCTGATGAAATTAATCTTACTTATGAAGATGAAACAGGTCAATTAATTAGTTTTGTAAGAGAGAAAAATTCTTATCCTCTTAATTCATCAACTGAGGAAGGTCTATCAAAAATACCAATTGAAAGTTATGGACAAGGAGAAACTGCAAAAACCATTCAATTTAGCGAACAAAATCCACAATACTTAATTGACTTTCTTAATTCATTTCTTGACCTTGATGAATTAAATTCTGATGATAGAACATTAAGAGACAAGTTGCATGAAAATCAAAGTAACTTAAGAGGTTTGCGTTTAGCAGTAACTCAAATACCCGAAGTTACCAAAATGAAGGTAAATCTAGAAGGTAAATTAAAACAGTTACAGCAAGATAAAGCAAGCGAATTGGTTAATTTTCACCTTGCTTTAGTTCGAGAAAAAGAAATAAGAACTGATATTAAAGAGGATTTAAATGAGTTGTTTACTAAATATCGAGATATCTTATCAGATAAAACAATTTTCGACAGTTTTGAGGAGATTGACGGGAATGAGATTAAAGTAGGAAAGGACAATTTTATTAAAGTTAAAGAAATAGTTAAAATGTTTGGCGACATTGTTTCTGTCAAACAAATAGAATTAAGTACTGAGCTCAAACAAAAAATAGAAGAATTAAAAGTACAGCTACAAGATTGGGCTAGTAAAGAAACTGAAATTCAGGCAAAAATTAATGCTAAGAAAAAAGAGCTTGAAGAAAAGGGGATTCCTTTTGATATTGGCAAAATTAATCAAATCACTAAAGATGTTGTTACTTACCAGAATAAGTTAAAATTACTAAAGCAGAAGGAAGTTGAGCTAAAAGATTTATTAAAATCAAGGGATGTACTTATCCGTCAAAGACTAGACGTAAAAAGTAAGATTTATTATCAGCACTATGAGTTCGGGAAAACTATTAATGACAATCTAAAGAATAGCGTAGATGATTTTTTCGTTTCTGTTAAATATAAAGAGGGTAAATATTCACCTTCTTTTGAACAAGCAATTAAAAATTTAGCACAATGGAGATTGAATAAAAAATCAGAAGCTTTTGCAAATAGCATTACACCTCTTGAATTTGTAATGGCGATTCGAAAAAAGAATCTTGATTTTATGAAAGACATAGAAGACCAGAATGGTAGGATGTTTAATGACGAAGAAATAAACTCTTTGCTTAGCAAGGCTCAAGAAAACTATAATTATGAAGATTTTGACACACTCGATTATGACGATAGACCTAGCATAATAGTAACGAAAACAGTCTCTGATGAAAATGGAACGATGCAAACTGTTCGTCGTTCATTAAATCAACTTTCATTAGGACAACAGCAATCTATTTTGCTTGCAATCTTATTACAGTCTAAAAGTAAAGTACCCCTATTGATTGACCAACCCGAAGATAATTTAGATAGTGAATTTATTTACAAGTCTATAGTTAAAAATCTAAGGCGGATAAAAGAATTTCGACAGGTAATTATAGTTACTCACAATCCTAATATTGCAGTTTTGGGAGATGCTGAATTGATTATTCCGTTGAAGAGTACAAGTATAAAATCTGTCATAATGGAAAGAGGTTCAATTGATACTGAACAAACTCGTAAGTCTTGTTGTGAAATATTGGAAGGTGGGAAACAAGCATTTAAAAGAAGACAAGAAATATATAAAATATAAAGGTCAGTTGGTAACAAAAGCTATATGTAATGCGGAATTTAGTGCACTATTGGAATACTGTGAGCTAGATACTTTAGCGATGGTTATGATTTATGAGCATTTTCGGGAATTAAAAAATTGAGTTATGCCAAAAAACAAAGAAGCTTTAAAAAGATATCGAATTATTCACAATATTTTACGAAGAGGCGGAAGACACAAGACTCGTAGAATAGTTGAAATTTGTAATGATGCTGGAATACCTGTTAAACTTCGAACTATCCAAACAGACCTTAAAGATTTAGCTGAGGATACTGAATTAGGTTTCTATTTACCTATTGTGAAAGATGAAAGGACCAAAACATATTTCTATTCAGAAATTCCTGAAAATATCTTTCCATCTTTAGAATTAGAACCTGAAGAAATAACTGCTTTACTTTTTTATGCAAAAACTGTTAGTCAATATAAAGAATATCCTATTTTCAAAGAAATTACGAATGCTGTTCAAAAAGTATTCGATAATTCAAATATTGACCCAGAATTAAAAGAACTATTTGAAAAAGAGACATTGCTCGAAACTGAAAAACATCCACAAATAGGAGGAATTGAGTTAATTTCAGATATTTTAGAGGCAATATCCAAAAAGAAAATTATTGAAATTGAATATCATAAGTTTGATGATGTAATTAAGTGTCATAGACTTAAACCAATTCTTTTAAAAGAGGATAAACAACTTTGGTATATTCTAGGAATAAATGTTAAGCATGATAGACTTATTACTTTTGCATTAGATCGAATTATTGATGTTACTATAACAGAAGATTTATTCGATGAAGTCCCTTTCGATAGTAAAGAATACTTTAAATACTCTTTCGGTATTACAGTTACAGAAGAAGATCCTATTGATGTTATTATTTCATTTAATCCTGAACAAGGAAATTATCTTAAAACCTTACCTATTCATCTTTCTCAAATAGTTTTAGAGGATACAACGAGCAAATTTGTTATTAAAGTTTCTGTTAAACCTTCTTATGAATTTTATTCCAAGATATTCAGTTATGGAAGTTCGGCAACCGTATTAGCCCCAGAATCAATATGTAAAATATTTAAACAAACTTTTGTTGAGGCTTTAAGTCGCTATTAAACGTGCAAATAGAAATTAATTTTTAATTATTTTTTATGACGCAAGTAGAGTGCGTCATGTCATTGTTTATTTGTAACGTAAAATAATATTAACGTTTAAATAAATAATAAAATGTCAAATTCTAAAGAAAAAAAAGAGGTAACCATATTTATAAACGGAGAACCTCATGAAGTTGAAAAAGATGAAATAACTTATGATGAAGTAGTAACACTTGCTTTTCCAGATTTTCCGCAACATCCAGAAAGAACTTATTCTGTGACTTATGAAAGAGGTCAGGGTAACAAACCCACTGGAATCTTATCGCCAGGTGGAACTGTAAAGGTTAAAGAAGGAATGAGATTTAAAGTTAAACATACTGGACAATCATAAACTATGGCTACTAAACTTGCTAAATATAACGAAGACATTGATAGGTTACTAAAGAAGGGTTATGCATTATCTATTGATAGCAATCACCTTGTTGTTAGGGATATTCCATATCTAGACAATAAAGGTGAATTAAATATTGGGGCAATTGTCTCAATACTGAATTCGATTGACCAGTATAAAGTTGGAATGGTAGATCATCAAATTTATTTTTGCGGTAGCCACCCTCATGAATTGAGTGGAAAACCAATCAGAAATTTAGGTGGTGGACCAGTACAATTAAAATTAACTTCAGATGATTTAATAGTGCAAAGATCATTTTCAAATAAACCTCCAAGTGGAAAGTTTGAAAATTGGTTTGATAAAATTGAGAGTTATGTCACCATTATTTCTGGACCATCTATGAATAAATTTGATATTCATCCATATACTTTTAGGGTTGTCGCAGAAAACTCAAATTCAGTATTCAAATTTAGAGATACTCTTTCTAGTAGATCTGAAATTGGTGATTTAAGTGCTAAACTTGAAGAAGATACTGTTGCGATTATAGGACTTGGAGGAACAGGGGCATATCTTTTAGATTTCCTTGTTAAGACTCCTGTTAAAGAAATTAGAGGATTTGATTTAGATTGGTATCATGTTCATAATGCTTTTCGTTCGCCTGGAAAATTAGAAGCAGATGAACTTGGTAAAAGAAAATCGGAAGTATATAAACAACGATACGAAGGCTTTCGTGATAATATTAATATCCACTCTAATTATATTACTTCTGATTCTGAAAAAGATTTAGTGGGTGTTACATTTGCTTTTGTATGTGTAGATAGTGGGACTTCTCGTGCTGAAATTTTTGAGTTGCTAATAAAATTGAAAATTCCTTTTATCGATATCGGTATGGGGCTTGATAGAAATATGGGGGCTATAAGCGGAATGCTTCGCACAACAAGTTTCTCTAAAGAATCAGCACAAAATCTAATGGAAAAAAGATTAGCTCCCCTGAGTGATATTCCTGATGATGTATATAAAAACAATATTCAAATTTCAGAGCTTAATGCATTAAATGCTTGTTTAGCAATAATAAAGTATAAGCAGTTAAGAGAATTTTATGTTGATGACAATTCTTATTATCATACATTATTTAATATCGACGGGCTAAATTGTTTTGGGGAAAATGGAAAGAATTAAACTATTAAAAGTACATTATTTACCAAAAGAACTTGAAGAAGGGTTTTTATATGTTTCTAAAGAATTTGGAGTTGCGGGACACTTATGTCCTTGTGGTTGTAAGAATAAAATAATAACACCACTTGATCTAGCTGAGTGGTCTTTTAAAGAGGTAAATAACAAACCAACTCTTTATCCATCTATTGGTAATTGGCAATTACCTTGTAAATCTCATTATTGGATTATAGATGGTAAAATAGTATGGTCATATCAGTGGAGTGAAGAACAAATTAAAGAAGGGGGCGAAGCCGAAGAAGAAAAGAGAAAGTCATATTATTATAATCTTGAAAATAAGTATAATAAACAATCTCTTTTCAAACGATTTATTAAATTTGTTTTTGGTAAATAGTTGAAGAAGTATAACCCTGAAATAATAAACTAACCGAACGGACGAAAAGGAACAACGAAGGCATAACAATGTATAAAAATAACAGCAGAGTCAGTAAAATTCAAGAGTTTTAGCCCACTTCAACTTCCTTATAACTTAAAAGGACAACCAACCGCAATAAAAAAAAGACCCAAGCGGGTCTTTTTTTATGCTCATTATTCCACTAAAAGCAGGCCTTGCAGGATGATTTTGCTTCTATATCATCATTCTTGATTTGCAGTTTCCATAACTTGCTACATTTGGTCGGTTTTTCTAGAGAAAGCAAATTTATAGGAATTGGGAGCAAGGGTATTTCCTGGGAACACTTCCCAATGAAAAAACAGAGTGTATCCTGAGCCGAAGCAAGTCATCGAATGACTGACGAAAGCTTCCCAATGAGAAAAGAGAGTTATCGAATGAAAAAACAAAGAGTATCCTGAACCGAAGCAAGTCATCAAATGATGGAACCAAGTTGTTCCTGAACCGAACGAAGCTTCCAAATGAAACAACAAAGTCGTTCCTGAACCGAAGCAAATCATTAAATGACTGAAGAGTGCTTCCTGATGAAAAAAGAAAGCTTACAATGGCTGTGCGCACTATGTGCGATGGTGTCGTTCTCTAGCTCAAGGGGCTTCTCCTTCTTATTCATCCAAAAATTTTAGGGCCATTTGCGGGAAGTAGAGCTGTAGCCGCGAAGAGCATGAGCAGTGCCCGTTTGTTTTACACTTTAAATGGTAAAGAGGAAACCAGCGAAGACAATTAACCTAATGCGATTGTGATTTGAAGATGCTTTTTGTTCCGTTTTGCCATCTTCGTATCCTTTTCACTGCCAAAACTCTTACCGATCTTCTGCGCTAACCGGATTTGGCAATTTTTTTTGGTAAGCAATGTTTGTTTTGTAAATTCGGGGTGTACATATTTATCTGTACTGAAAGTGTTTATCTTTAAAATTTAATTGAATATTTCAATCAGTTTTTAGACAGACTTCCCTTAGGTTAAATTTAGGCACATCAACATCAAGCTCCTTGTAACTTGATGGGAGTAAGGCCTGCAAACGAATATTAAAAATGAATTAAATGAAAAATAAAGTAGCAATCACATTCCTGTTGATCCTTTTGATTGGCTCAAGCATAAACGGATATTCTCAAAATGTTGTAGCTCAAAGACTGGCTGTCAGCGAAAGGTCTATTCCCAAAATTGTTTCGAACACATTTAAAAAACAATATCCTGATATTTTATTAAAAGGGTGGTACGTAACCCACTTAACCTATTGGCAAAATGATTACAGTTCTGATTGGTATAATGGATGGTATGGTCAGCGAACAGTTGTAGTTTACACCTACCAGAAACCGAATTACTTTGAGGTTGAATTTGTGAATAATCCAGGAGAACTGAGTAGAGCAATTTATAATATTAATGGCTATTGGTACGAAACAAGAACACAAATTAAGGGCTTAACTATGGGCATTCATAATGCGCTTAAAGAATCTAAATTCAATGCCTGGAAAATATCAACAACAAAAGAGAAATTAGAATCTCCGGCTTGGCCAATAGAGATTTATCGATTTGGAGTGTCAAAAGGTCTTCAATCACAAATAATTAGTATAGATGCTGAAGGGAACTTTATTCAAATGAAAGAATTAAAAAAATGAATCACTATGCATCAGACACAATAAAAAAAAAGACCCAAACGGGTCTTTTTTTATGCTCATTAGTCCAATAAAAGCAGGCCTTGTAGGATAATCTTGATTGAATCTGATCCTTCTAGATTTGTATTTACTATAACTTGGCATATTTAATAGGTCTCTTATTTGTCAACTTAGGCAAAACACCCTATTTTACTAGTCCCCCGCTAATTTGTACCCTCCAGCGGAGGTTTTCACCCCACAAATGGTAATTTGAGGATCACAAATGGCAAGTTGTACCCCAAAAATGCTAATCTGAAGTGAAAAAATGGCAAGTTAAAGTCGAAAAACAGCGGTTTGGGCATCACAAATAACAATAAGGACCCGATAAATGCTAATCTGAAGTGAAAAAATGGCAAGTTAAAGTCGAAAAATAGCGATTTGGGCATCACAAATGGCAATCTGAGCCAGACAAATGGTAGTGTCTCTATTTTTGTGTTTTTTCTGTTTGAATACAAATGATCATATCCTTTTCTATTACCAGATATCCTTGAAAGATAAGCGATCTTTTCCCCAGTATGATAAGTATGTCAGTTCAATTAAAAAAGTCGTAATTTAAAAGGACGGTTTTGATGATTTGAGAGGCCGTTGTCTGTGCAAATCACAGATAAGCGATGTATAGTGCAATGCTCTTTATCCTCTTGTCAGCCATTATTTGGGAGAAACAGGCTATGCAATTAACTAAAATACTAAAATGAAAAAAGTAGGAATTATTGGTGGCTCAGGTTTCATTGGAAGTCACACCACAAAGAAATTTTTACAGGAAGGTTTTAAGGTTCGGGTATCAACAACAGATATTTCGGCTATGCTAAATAATATAAAACCGTCTCGAAATGCTCGTGTTATTTACAAAAATGAGGCTGCAAAAAAAGATTTAGGAATTGAATTTAATCCAGCTATTGTTCCTTTAACTGAATTCAGTAAATAAGTTGTTACCATCTTAGGAAATATAAAATAACAGCCGGTTTAATAGTCAATTCAGGAGTTGTGAGCCGCTTAAACTTCATTGTAAATTGAAAGCTTTGAGTGCCGCAGCCGGCTACTATTCTTATACAAACCATTAGTAAGTAAAACAATATGAAACGTCCATGTATAAAGCTTTCTACACACAGGGAGATGATTATATGGTAAGTTCCATATGGCAAAAACTTAAAATTATAATCATATGAAAAAAAAGAACTGGAGAATAAGAGTGGGAATATTATTGATTGTTTTCTGTATTCCATTTTTTCTTTTCCTACCTGCAATTCCATTCCTTGAAATGGAAGCTAAAAGCAAAATTACACTCTCAACAATATCTCTGATTATTGGTGAAGTAATGTTTTGGGTGGGAGGAATATTGGTTGGTAAAGAACTTTTCGTAAAATACAAATCATACTTTAACCCTAAAAATTGGTTTAAAAAAGGGGATAAGAATAAGGAATCACAATGATATCAGTGATGGCTTTAGATGTTTTGTTGATATAGGAGATATTTCCAAAACCACATTCAAAACAGATATCAGTAATACCGACTTCATAAACACTTGATTGATTTTGACTCTTAAGGATCTTTTTTTTCAGTCTATCGATTTTGCATCCAATTTTGATGTTTCCTTAAAGTGGCTATCTTTAAAATTCAATTGAGTATTCTTAATATGTTTTTAGACAAACTGGCCATAGTGCCAAGTGCAATAAGACCGATGACAGAACTAAAATAGAAAGTAAATCATTGTGAAAGGACAGAAAGAAAAAGTTACCAGAGACCCAAGGCTGCCGAATGTTTTAGTATATTTTGCCAAGCTCACAAATGGCACATTTTATTTTTGTCCTGATGCAAAAAGCCAGGCCTTCGACAAAATTTTAAGAGTCAATTTTATCAACCCACTTTACAAATATTGCCCGAAACATATAATTTGAACTATGGAGAATGAAAACTTAATAAAATGGGTAAATGAATTTACCAACGAGCTGTACAAATGGGCGTATTATAAAACCTCATCGGCCGAAACCGCAGAAGATTTGGTACAAGAAACTTTTTTGGCTGCAGCTGAAAAAGTAAGCACTTTTAAGGGGGATAGTTCTGCTAAAACATGGCTGTTCTCAATTTTAAACCATAAGATAATTGACTATTACAGAAAGAAGGTAAATAAACCAGTTGCCATGGAAAGCAATACGATTGCAAGCTATTTTGATGAGGATGGAAGTTGGCAAAAAGAGAAACGACCTAAAGACTGGCAGGATGAAGAAAATCATTTGCTTGACGATAATGATTTTCAGCAGATTTTAAAAAAATGCCTCGATGCTTTGCCTGAAAAATGGAGTACTTGCGTTAAGTTGAAATACCTGACTGAAAAAAGTGGTGAAGATATTTGTCAGGAATTAGAGATTGCTCCTACTAATTATTGGCAGATAGTACATAGGTCAAAATTACAATTGAGAAATTGTATTGAAAATAACTGGTTTAAAAATTAGAAACATGAAGAAACTAATGCATCTTTTTTTCCTTTCCTGTTTGAAGGCTACTGAATTGATTGAAAAGAAATTTCATTTTGAACTTTCGGTAAAGGAAAAACTACAACTCAAAATGCACAAAATGATGTGCAGTGCTTGCTCAAATTACGAAAAACAAAGTAGCTTGATTGAGAAAGTAATTTCAAATTTAGAAAAATCAAAAGTATCAACTATTGATGTTGAGGCACTTAAAAGTACAATAACAAAAAAAATTGAAGGCCTTGATGAAAACTAAAAATGTAAGCTATCTGCAATTGGCGACAGATAAAACCAGTTTATTCAGAGCTTTAAAAGTGGCTTTGTTTATCGGTATTATTCTAAACCTCATTAATAATCCACAGTTATTTCAAGTTTCTTCAGACACAGAAATCCATCTTAGCCGAATTATTTTGACATTTTTAGTCCCTTTTTGTGTTTCTTTATTCTCTTCAGTTTTAGCAAACAGAAATAAATAGCTCAGCCTATAATTCTGATTCTCAATCATCAAAAAAAATATTGCCGATTATTTGTCAGGTTTCAAAATGTATACGACAGTTTAGTAAATCGTAAAATTTTGAAATCATGAAACGAATATTATCATTAGTCTTTCCCTGCTTTTTATTTTTAACTGCTTGCGGTCAAAATCAGACTATTAAAGAAGTTAATTCCACCGAATTTGAAAAACTCATTAAAGATTCATCAGGCACATTGCTTGATGTACGTACTCTTGGTGAGTTTAAAAATGGGCATATAAAAGATGCCGGACAATTAAACTACTATGCTTTAGGATTCAGGAAGAAGTTATTATTGCTTCCTAAAAACCAAGCCATTTACCTGTATTGCAACACAGGCTACAGAAGCCAAAAAGCTGCTGAAATATTAGCGGAAAATGGATACAAAAATATTTATAATCTGGAACACGGCATTATGGAGTGGAATTTAAAAAACCTTCCTGTTTTAGTTGACCTTGATGCCAAACCTGATACCGAAAATAAAATGGAAGTGGACGAATTTACCGCTTTGATAAATTCTGAACAACTAGTATTTGCTGATTTTTATGCCCCTTGGTGTGCTCCGTGCCGTAAAATGATGCCAATGATTGATAGCCTTAAAACAGAATACAAAGACAAAATTACAATCGTTAAAATCAATTCTGATGCAAGTAAAAAACTGATGAAAGAATTAACTGTTGTTAGTGTTCCCTATTTGGTTTTGTATCGTAAAGGCAAAATTATTTTTACGCACAATGGAAGTATTGGCAAGAATGAATTGGTGAGTTTATTTGAAGAAAATAGAATGAAATACACTCAGGTACAGGGTGATGAAAAATAATCAGAAAAAAACCTGATTGTTCTGTCAGGTTTGAAAAATTTACCGACTGTTTGTTTGAAAGTAAATTTTGTTTAATAGTAAGAATTTGAAATAACAGCAAAATTCGCAATTCATATAATCACCGTTTAATTGAAAATAATATGATACCGAAAAAGAAAAAAATATTGAAAATTGGAGTAATCCTGCTAATAGCTGGTTTACTTATAGGTGGCGGAACTGTTTTATACATGTTCAATATGCCACATCGTAATGTTCAAAGTGCTTCTACTGATTTTAGCCTTTCGGCTTCTCAATTGGTTGCTGAATATCTTGAAAATCCAGCAGAATCAAATGAAAAATACCTTGCTAATGATGGAGAATCAAAGGTTTTAGAAATTAAAGGTACCGTTGCCAAAATCAGCGAAGATTTTAAGGGACAAAAAGTTGTTTTGCTTAAGGGAACTTCGGACAAAGCTGGAGTTAGCTGCACATTTACGAAAGAAACCAATGAAAATATTTCAAATACCAGGGTAGGCGAAATAGTAACCATTAAAGGTGTAATTCGTTTAGGAGCTTCGTTTGACTCCGACTTGGAAATGTACGAGAACGTAGTTCTTGAAAAAAGTGATTTAGTTAAATAATTAGTAACCGATTTTAAAATTATATATCATGAAAAAAGTTAAATTTTTAGTAAGTATGTCGGCAATAGTTTTAACATTATTTGCCTTTAGCCCACCAGTTGGAAAATTAGTTAGTTCGAAAACACATGTGAAATTTTTCTCGCACACCGGTGTTGAAGATATCCAGGCCAATAACTATACAAGCATAAGTACCATTGCCCCATCAACAGGTGATGTCGTTTTTTCGGTTCCAATGCAAAGTTTTGAGTTTGAAAAGGCTTTAATGCAAAAACATTTTAACAGCAAGAAATTTTTGGAGACAAAAGCATTTCCTAAAGCAAAGCTAAAAGGAAAGATTACCAACTTAGCTCAAATAAATTTTGAAAAGGATGGCATGTATCTGGCTAATTTTGAAGGTAATCTGACAATTAAAGGTGTAACAAAACCGATAAAAGAAAAAGGAAATATTACTGTAAAAGGGAATCAAATTGAAGTGCAAAGTACATTCAATATCACATTGGCTGATTATGGAATAACTTTCGTGAAAGGAAAACCTGCATCGAACATTGCCAAAACAGTTGAGATAACTGTTCACGCAGAGTATCAAGCTAAATAGACATACTACACTATTTTTTGTAGGAAGTAAAATTCTGACAATTTTACTTCCTGCATTATTAATGCTCAAATATTTTGGTGGCATTCTAAGCATGATTATAAGAAAAGGTCGATGCTAAGGATATTATTATAAACATTCCATACTTCCTTATTGTTTTAGCTCTTGCCATTGAATTTAAAAAGGAATATGCCCTAACATATAAATAGTAGTGTATGATTAAGTTTATTTTCAAATCGGTTTTACTACTTTCTTTCGGACTTCTTAGTACTGGTTTGAGAGTAGCTCCAGAGGATAAAATTTTGTTTTCAATTGGACGAAGCAAAGATGCAAACGAAATCTACTATTCATTAAATTTAGACAAATACAATCGGCTGAATGCCGAAAACCCAATACAAGTTTACTGGATAAAAAGAACCAGAAAAAGTAAGATTGTACCTTTAACATGGATTCAACAAAAATTTGCTTACGGTATAGTTTATCTTTCAAAATCAGAAAACTATGCTAAATTTAGACTCGCGGCTTACGATAAACGGGTTTTTGAACTAAAGAAAAACAAGAACAATGAATTCAGGGTTTTCACAATGTCTAATAATGTGGAAGTTGAAGTTGATAGAGTGTTTATTTACATTACTGGGGGTACTTTCTGGATTCCTAAAATTCCCAAAGTTGAGCTCTATGCAACCTTATCTAGAACTGACAAGAAAATAAAAGAAACCATAATTCCATAAAACTCAATATTATGAATACGGGCTTTTCAAAAAATATAGAGAATCTGATAAACGATCTCAGAAATCAGAATTCGGTCACCAATCCGATGGTTTTAGAGATGGTTGAAAGTTATAAACTAACAGAACAAGATGTCGCCCAATATTTTTCTTACAACCATTCCCCAGATGAAAGTTACGGCAGGCAGTTGATTTACGATAACGGAAATTTTAAAATCCTTTTAATGTCATGGAAACCGGGAGATTTTACTGCCATCCACAATCATGGCTATACCGAGTGGGGTTGTGTTTACTTTTTTGGTGAAGCTACCCATCGTTTGTACAGCGTAACAAATGATGAACTGAAAATTATTCAAAAAGACAATTTTCAAAAAGGGCAAATTGCTTCGGTGAGTGGAAATTTAACTCATATGATGGGCAATTCAAGTTCCAAAAACTTTAGCACTCTTCATATTTATGGTTCAAACAGCCAGCAAAGCGATGTTTCAAAGGATGCTATTGTTTATCTTCCCGAATTAGATAAGGAAGTAACAACAATGGGTTCGGCATATTTGAATATGGACAAGCAACTTATTCTTTCTGAAAAGCCATTGATAAACGTAAGTAACGAGCTTGTTGCCGATTATTTTTCATTGGTAAAACTGTTTTATGAATGCAATGGACTTTCGCCCCTCTTGCGTAATATGGAGAAGAAATTGGGAAATAGAAGTATTAATTAAGCAGAAAACAAAAATGAAAGATATTGAGATTTTATCAGGAGCATTTGAGAAAATTAGAGCTTATATTCAAGAAAATCAAAACGATTCTCAACCCGTAGTTAAATTCAAAAGCCCTGAAGAATTGAAGGAAGTATTTGATTTTAAAGTTGGCGAAAACGGAGTTTCCGAGAACGAATTTCTTGAACTTTTAGACAAGTATTTGGAATATTCAGTAAGAACAGGCAACAAGCAGTTTTTAAATCAACTGTATTCAGGTTTTAATTTCCCGGCTTTTATTGGTGAGGTGTTTAGCGTTTTGGCAAATACTTCAATGTACACATACGAAGTAGCCCCGGTTGCCACTGTCATCGAAACGGAAATGATTTCACTAATGAACAGTTATGCGGGTTATTCCGATGGCGATGGAATTTTTGTAAGTGGTGGGAGCAACGCAAATTTAATTGCCATGTTCTCGGCTCGAAACAGAATTTTTCCAGATAGCCGCTTTGAAGGATATGACCGAAACAATAAACTAGTTGCTTTTGTAAATGAGCAAGCGCATTATTCATTTGAAACCGCGGCTAATATTTTAGGTATTGGGGCAAAAAATGTAATCAAAGTAAAAGCCGACAAAAACGGCAAACTCATTAGCTCGGAATTGGAAAAGGAAATAGCAAAGGCTATTAGTCGTGGCGAAAAACCATTTTTTGCTGTCGCAACTTGTGCAACAACATTGTTGGGAGCTTATGATCCAATTGAAGAAATGGCTGAGATATGCAAAAAACACAATATTTGGCTTCATGCCGATGGCTCATTTGGCGGTTCTTTGATATTAAGCGATAAAAACCGGTATTTAATGAAAGGCATTGAGCAAACCGATTCATTTGCCTGGAATCCTCATAAACTCATGAATATCCCTCTGATTTGTTCTGCACTGCTTGTTAAAAAACGCGGCACACTTCAACACAATATTACAGATATAAATACCGATTACATTTTTCATGATATTGATGCCATTGAAGATTTAGGAAAGAAATCAATACAATGTGGAAGAAAAGTAGATGCAGTTAAACTTTGGTTTGCGTGGAAATATTTTGGCTTAGAAGGTTACCAAAAGCGCATCGACAATTTAATTGACATGGCTGTTTATGCCGAAAACATTGTAAATGAAAATCCGCAGCTTGAGCTTTTATCTGAAAGAAATTCTTTTGCTGTTTGCTTTCGATACATTCCTAAAAATGAAAGCGATTTGAATAAATTCAATCTTGAATTACGCGAATCCTTAAGAAAATCGGGCAAGTCAATTGTGAACTATGGTTACATTGGTAAAACATTGGCAATACGCCTGATTACAGCAAACGGGGAACTGCAGAAGTCGGACATTGATTTGTTTTTTGCCAATTTATTGTTCGAAGTAGAAAAACTTGAAAATGCGATTTTCAATGCCTGAAAATAACAGATGTACTGATTTTGCCATTGCAATAGCATGGCCTGAAACCTATTGCAAACAGCCAGGCTATTGGTATGATCGTTTTACTAATTTATTAGGAGTTAGTGACAACCATTATTACAAAGTAGGGCATGCAGCATTAGTTCTTATAAACTCAAAAACTAAAAAATGTCATTATTTCGATTTTGGTAGATATGTTGCCCCTTTTCAACACGGTAGAGTTCGAAGCGAAATTACAGATCATGGGCTAAAAGTTAATACACTTGCTCAAATTTCGGAAGACGGACAAAGAATTGAAAATTACAACGAAATACTAACAGAATTACAATTAAACCATGAATGTCATGGAGAAGGAGCTTTACATGCTTCATATTCAATGATTGAGTTTGAAAAGGCATATCAAAAGGTTTTGCATTTACAGCGAAGAGGCCCGATTCAATACGGTCCGTTCCAATACAAGGGCAGTAATTGCTCACGCTTTGTAAATACTTCGATATTATCTGGCAAGCCACAATGGAAATATGCATTTAGACTTAAATACTTTGTCCCATTAACACCAACACCACTCAACAACGTAAATGCATTGCCAAACAAAGTAGTGATTCCTAAACTTCTAAAAACAAAAGCATTTTGCCCTGCTCCAGTATCCGACAAGCGGAAATTAAAACTCACATTAGTAGAGCCACCAAGAATGAATAACATACCTGAGAATGCTATGTGGCTAAGTGGCGAAGGTTCAGGCTCATGGTTTGTTATAAATCAGAAGTTTAGAAATTATCATATTTCAAGATATGGTCCCGAAGGAGATTTAGAATGTAAGGGAATATTTAAAATCGCCGGCAATAGTCATTTTGATATAATATTACCCTTTCAGATTGACCATTTAAGTCATTGTCAGAGAGTCATCATTAATCAATCCGAGAATTTGATTGCTCTTATTAGAATAGCCGATTAAAATTTAAACAGGTAA
The DNA here is from genome assembly GCF_002356295.1 of Labilibaculum antarcticum. Classification (NCBI taxonomy): domain Bacteria; kingdom Pseudomonadati; phylum Bacteroidota; class Bacteroidia; order Marinilabiliales; family Marinifilaceae; genus Labilibaculum; species Labilibaculum antarcticum. The sequence continues at coordinate 4,461,293 of NZ_AP018042.1, forward strand.
ATTTAATCGGCTTGCTTCCTTGGCAGGACAGTTTAATGAATTCTTATCTCTGGATCTATAAAATGTATAATCGTGCAGTTGCAGAAATTTTAGAATTGGGTATTGAAGAAGAATATATAGAGCAATTGGAAAATTTGTCTGCACGAGCAAGTCAATTTGAGATCGAATTATACTACTGAAGAAATACCTGTGGCTTACAAAATCAAGCCTTTCTCAGCTCCCTGATATTTTAAAAACAAGATGTAAGCTTCATAAACACTTGATCGCTTCGACTCTTAAGGATCTGTTTTTTGAGCGTATCAATTGTACATTCAATTTTGATGTTCCTTTAAAGTAGCTATCTTTAAAATTCAATAGAGTATTTTAATAGTTTTTAGCCAGACTGACCTTAGTTTCCATTTTTTAAATAAAGAGTTTCATCCCCAAAAAATGATTTTGTAGGCTGCGAAATTTATTTCTTTAACAAACAATCAAATTATGCACATTATCGACATTTCAATATTTATAATCTATATGCTGGGCATGCTAGGTGTTGGCATCTATTTTATGAAACGCAATAAATCGCAGGAAGACTATTATGTGGGTGGCCGGGAAATGACTTCCTTTCATATAGGCTTATCTGTTGTTGCTACAGATGTTGGTGGTGGATTTTCGATAGGATTAGGTGGTTTGGGCTTTTTAATTGGTCTTTCGGGCAGTTGGATGCTGTTTACAGGCATAATCGGGGCATGGATCAGTGCTATTTTTCTGATTCCCATTATATATCCTCTGGCAAAAAAACACAATTTCTTGAGTTTTCCTGAAGTCCTGAATCATTTCTACGATCGGAAAGTAGCCATTATAGCCGGCATTATCTCTCTGATTGGTTATATAGGATTTACCAGTTCTCAGGTATTGGCAGGAGCTAAACTAGCTGCGGCAACTTTTCCTTCAATAACCATTGTCGATGCCGTATTGTTAATGGGAGTTGTGGTTATTGGTTATACTGTGCTTGGTGGGCTTAAGGCCGTTATTTTCACCGATACAATTCAATGGATCATACTCATGGTTGGTTTAATACTAATTGGTATTCCTTTAGGATTTATAAAAGTTGGAGGGTGGGAAGCACTTCGGATTTATTTGCCGGCTAACTTTCAAAGCCTCACCAATGTTGGCTTTGTTCAATTTATTAACTGGTTTATTACAATTGTTCCTATTTGGTTTGTTGGCATGACTCTGTACCAAAGAATCTATGCTTCAAAAGATGAGAAAACAGCAAAAAAGGCTTGGTTTATAGCTGGCTTGTTCGAATGGCCTGTAATGGCATTTATGGGAATTACTCTCGGATTATTGGGTCGGGTTGCCTTTGAACAAGGCATGTTTACTGAATTTGGATATGCTCCCGGAAGTGCTATCGATCCAGAAATTGGCTTGCCTTTACTCCTAACGCATATTTTTCCCGTTGGCTTGATGGGACTGCTAATGTCATCCTATTTTTCGGCAATAATGTCAACGGCCGATAGTTGTTTAATGGCAGCATCAGGTAATTTTACAACAGATATATTAAGGCTTTCAAAAGATAACACCAAGGGTATTCGTTATTCGCAATTAGCAACATTAGTCATTGGAATACTGGCCATTTTTCTGGCTACCAAAATGCAAAATGTACTCGATTTGATGTTATACTCTTATGCCTTTATGGTTTCGGGTCTATTTGTTCCTGTTTTGGGTTTTATGTTTTTGAAAAACCCATCTGCAAAGGCCGCAATGTATGCTATGCTTTTGGGAGGTGGAACTACCTTAGCCCTTATTTTAACCGAACTAGCATTGCCTTTTGGTTTAGATGCGAATTTCTTTGGGATTACATTATCGGCAATCGTTTTTACAAGTATCCAATCCTTGCATAAGCGATAAAATATAAGAACATTCACTCTGAAGTAATTTGCTTCTATTCAGAGATAATTAAATCAGAGTTTATAAGTAGCAGGTTCTTGTCTGCTAGTAATTGACGAAAATAAAAAGAAAATAAGGTGTAAATTAGCTAAAGTGCCTGCGGTAAATTGGGCTATCCTTAAGCCATTTAAATGAAGAAATTTGTTGCGTTACTAATTCTATTGGTACTGCTCTGTGAAGTAAAAGCGCAGCAGATAGATACGTTTTATTTGCATCAGGCAATTTCTTATTCGGATACAATAATTTACAAGCGAATAATTGAATTAAGAATTTAAAATTTACACTTGTACCAGATGGAGGGCATGGTATTCATTGGTTTGCGTATCCAAAACAGGAGTTATATGATTGGTTCTTGAAATATGATAAAAAATAAAGGGCTGTAATACTTTGTATAAGTAATGGCTGGTTTGGCTACTAATCTATTGGTATTGCAATCAGAATAATTAATATTGCTCAAGCCTTTTAGTCAAGCGCAATAAACAGGGCAATAAATAAAGTGAGAATGAATAATTTTGATCGCAAAAAACATTGGGAGACTATTTACCAATCGAAAGAGTCGAAAGACGTAAGTTGGTTTCAGTCATCACCGGAAACGTCTCTTGATTTTTTCAAACAATTTAATGTAGCTCCGTCAGCAAAAATTATCGATGTTGGCGGTGGCGATAGTCTGCTTGTTGATCATTTATTGGATCTGGGTTATCAGAACATCTCAGTTCTGGATATTTCTGAAGCCGCAATTGAGAAAGCAAAGCAGCGACTTGGCGAAAGAGCCAAAAAGGTAAGCTGGATTGTTGCAGATGCAGCCACCTTTAAGCCAAGCGAGAAATATGACTTTTGGCACGACCGTGCGGCCTTTCACTTTTTAACTGGCGAACAGGAGATTTCGAATTATCTGGACACAGCTCAGAAAAACATCAAGCCCGAGGGTGTACTGGTCATTGGAACTTTTTCGGAACAGGGGCCGCAAAAATGCAGTGGAATAGAAATCAAACAATATTCAGAAACCTCAATGAACGATTTGTTGACTAATTTCTTTTCCAAAATAAAATGCATCACGGTCGATCACAAAACACCTTCGGGCGTGGTTCAAAACTTTGTGTTTTGTAGTTTCCGGAAATTACATGTTTAATAAAATTCGACGCAACCAAATTGCATTCAACCCATCTTGTGTGAACAAAGAATATTGTTTAGCACGGTATTTGTTTACTAAATCTTCGTAAATTATTAGAAACTCACACACGAAAAACTATAAACATATGAAACGTCCATGCCAAAGTGATTTTGACACACAGGAGGATGATTATTCCAGCATGGTAAGTTCCATATGGCAACTAAAAAACAAATTATAATCATATGAAAAGAAATGTAATACTACTATTGGCTGTTTTCCTAGCTTGGAGTGCCATGGCGCAAGCGCAAAAAAACTTTATCGATCAAAATTACATCGAAGTAAAAGGATTGGCTGAGTTAGAGATTGTACCCGATGAGATCTACTTAAAGATTCATTTGGATGAGGAGGACACCAAGAACAAGGAAAGCGTTGAGGTATTGGAAAAGCAAATGTTCGTGGCTTTAAAAAAGGCCGGCATCAATTTGGAGAAGCAACTTTCTGTATCCGATTTTGCAAGTACTTTACAGGATCATTTTATTAAACGTGCAGATATGAAGAAATCGAAAGATTTTCAGCTATTGGTGCATGATTCTAAAACACTGGGAAAGGTTTTTGTCGAATTGGATAGGATCAAAATATCGAACATCAGCATTTTGAGAGTGGATCATTCTGAAATTGAAAAGTTTCGCAAGCAGGTTAAAATAAATGCTGTTGTAGCTGCGAAAGAAAAAGCCGCGGCTTTAGCTGAGGCGATTGGTCAGAAAATCGGAAAAGCCATTTATATTAATGAGATTTCAGCACCGTATCGTGGACAAATGGTAAATACGATGATGAGAACAAAAAGCGAAAGCTATCAATCGAATATGGCAATGCCTGAGCTTGATTTTCAGAAGATTATATTAGAGTATTCTGTGATGATCAGCTTTGCCTTGGAATAGAATTAACCAGCAATAAACACGAAGATCTCTATCAGCTAGAGATCTTTTTTTTGCCTGTTTAAATAATAGATTTAACCACAAAGTGCACGAAGTACTGCACAAAGTATCGCAAAGTATCTGTCTTCTTTTCCTTTGTTTGTCCTTAGTGGTTCGTTTTTTTTGTTTGGAATAAAGGTGAGTAAGCACAAAGCGCACGAAGAGTGTTTTCCTTTGTGTGTCTTTGTGATTTCCTTATGTGACCTTAGTGGTTAGTTTTTTTTGGTTGTGGATAAAGTGAGTAACCACAAAGAGCTTTTTCCTTTGTGTGTCTTTGTGATTTCCTTATGTGTCCTTAGTGGTTAAACTTTTTTTTGTTTGTCCTTTGTGGGCAAACTTTTTTTCCGCAACCCCTTATCGATAAATGTTTTTTTTGTTCTTTTGTGGTGAAATTCAAAATCAAAAAAATAAATGATCAAGATCTTATCTTATATTCTCAGTTCTATATTTTACATCCTATTTTTGCTTTTGCTGGTTATTTTTCATCCAATACAGGTAATCTGTCACAAGTTGTTTGGTTATCAGGCTCATAAGAATTCGGTAGATATTTTAAACTTTTTTTTAATGCGTGTGGTTGTATTCTTAGGCGTTCGCATTGCTTCTTTACCAAAAACAAACTTGCCGACTGACCGACCTTTAATTATCATTTCCAACCATCAGGGAGTATACGATATTCCTTCCATTGTCTGGATTTTCAGAAAACACCACCCCAAGTTCATTTCAAAAAAGGAATTGTCTAAAAACATTCCGAGTGTGTCTTATAATCTTCGTCATTCGGGGGCGGCTTTAATCGATAGAAAGAACAGAGCTCAGGCAATACCCGAAATATATAAGCTGGGCGAATTGATTGCTAGAAACAACTATGCTGCCAGTATCTTTCCGGAAGGGACAAGAAGCAAAACCGGAATTGTAAAGGAGTTTAAAGCGGGTGGGATAGAAGCATTACTTAAAGCTGCGCCAAATGCATTACTAGTTCCTTTTGTAATTGATGGCAACTATAAACTTGAAGAAAAAGGAATGTTCCCATTGTGTTTGGGAGCAAAGGTGAAGTATAAGGTTTTAGACCCAATTGAACCAGCCAATTACACTGCCATAGAGCTAACCCAGATGGTTGAAGCTTTAATTAAAAAAGAATTGAACCAATAACGAATTAGGATACCTCAATAATGAATGAAATTAACAAAACGGCATTGGTCGTTGAAGGTGGTGCCATGCGGGGCATTTTTGCTGCCGGCGTTTTAGATCAGTTCATCGAGGAAGAATTTAATCCTTTTCATACGGTAATAGGAGTTTCTGCCGGAGCCATAAATGCATCGGCTTATCTTTCGAAGCAGAAAAGGAGAAACTTTAAGATGTTTACCGATTATTCATTGAGACCTGAATATATCAGTTGGATGAAGTTTTTGAGAGGTGGCCATTTAATGGATTTAGATTGGTCGTGGGATATTACCTCCCGCGAATTACCTATTGATATGGATGCCTTGTTTGCAAGCAATGCTGATTTTGAAATTGGAGTCACTATGAATTCCGATGGTCGTTCTGTTTTTATCAAGCCTGACGCAGAGAATATCAGTCATGTAATGAAAGCAAGCTGTACAGTTCCTCTTTTTTACCGCAATTTTCTGGAAATAGACAATCAGATTGTATCTGATGGTGGCGTTTCGGCTCCAATTCCCATTCAAAGAGCGGTGGAAATAGGTGCTTCCAAAATTATGGTGATTCGTTCCCGTCCAAATTCTTTTCGGATGAAAAAAGGGATGGAATCAAAATTGGGACGTTTGCTCTTTCGAAAGCACCCAGGATTGGTGAAGGCTCTGCAAAATCGACCTTATAATTACAATTCATCCATTGATTTTATTCAAAACCCTCCTCAAAATCTTCAAATAGTAGATATTTGTCCTCCGGAAAACTTCAAGACCAAACGATTTACTCAAGATTACAATATTCTTGTTGATGACTATGAATTGGGACGAAAAATAGGAAAAATTGCCATTGAAAAATGGAATCTTTAAAAAATAGACTTCCCCATTAAACCTTTTGCCTTTTTTACTGTCTATAAAGAGTAATGAAAATCTTGCTAATTTATATACTGATCGCTCAAATGTTAACGAAAATCTAAAATCCGATTTTTGTGAACGTTTCTGGGTTTTGAGTAGTAAATTTGTTAGGACAATTTTAAAAACTCATAATTAACCTCAATGAATAGATTAATTCTTCTGATCTGCTTAAGCTTTGTAATATTCGCAGCAAAGGCAGAGGAACCGATTGTAAATCCGGTAATGAAAGGTGGCGTAATAAAAGGTATTGTAATGGACAATGCTATGGATATTCCCGTTGAATATGCAACTGTTTCGGTATACACTATGGCCGACTCAAGTCTTATTGACGGAACCATTACCAATGAAAAAGGTGTTTTTGAGCTCACAAAGCTAAAGCCAGGAAAATACTTTGTAGAGATCTCATTTATTGGTTACAACAAAGCAATCGTTCGAAATATCCCGATTAATCAAGATCGAAAATTGGCAGATTTAAAGATCGTGAGTCTTCGACAATCAAGCGAAGCATTAAATGAAGTCGTTGTAACTTCGGAACGTGTGCCTGTACAATATCAAATTGATAAAAAAGTAATCCCTGTTAGCAGGCAAATTACTGCAGCCAGTGGAACTGCCGTTGATGTTTTGGAAAATGTGCCATCTGTAAGTGTGGATATTGAAGGGAATGTGAGTCTTCGCGGAAATTCAAATTTTACAGTTTTGGTGGATGGAAAACCTTCTATTTTAGATGCGGCTGACATTTTGCAGCAAATGCCTGCCAGTGTGATTGAGAACATTGAAATAATCACAAACCCTTCGGCAAAATACGATCCGGAAGGAACGGCTGGAATTATCAATATTATCACCAAAAAGAATACAGAGAACGGATTGAATGGCGTTGCTAATTTATCGGTAGGAAGTCAGGACAATCGTAGCGGTGACATTTTAATTAATTACCGAAAAAAGAAGTGGAATTGGAATTTTGGTTTGGATTACAGCAACCGTCAGTATGAAGGAACAAGTAAAACAGAAAATAGAACCATGTTCAATGATGTTACCAGTTCTGTTTTATCTGATGGAGAATCTAAAATGAAACGTTCCGGTTATGGAATTCGAACAGGTTTCGACTTTGATGTGAATGATAAAAATTCAATTTCGTTTGGCTTTCGATACGGGACTAGAGACATGGAACGAGGTTCGGTTTTGGATTATCAGGAATCGAATAGTTCTAGTCCGGTAATAACCTCCTATGATAGTAGGGATCTTTGGAAGAAGGAAATGACCTTTGTGAATTCTAATTTCACCTACGTACGAAAATTTACTGGCAAAGGTCATCAGTGGGCTTCACAGGTAAGTTACTCACATCGTGGCAGTGGTGACGAAAGCTCTACAAACGAATTATTTGATAGTAATGGTCAAGTATCAGGTCAAATTGCGACAGAAGATGGTCCTGGAACCCGATGGGAGATCCGTTCCGATTATACATTGCCATTAGGAGAAGATGCCAAATTTGAGTTTGGTTATCAGGGACAAATTAGATCCAGCGAAGCGGATACAGAACAAGAAGATTATGTTGTGGGAAGCGGATACAAGCCTCAGCCGTTATATAGTCACGATGTAACTTACGATCGACAGGTGCATGGCTTGTATACAACTTATGCTTCTAAAATTGGAAAGTTTGGCTACCAGCTTGGTTTTAGATCTGAATATACCAGTCGGGAGATCGATTTTAAGGATGAGTTAGAAACTTTTACTATCAAGCGTTGGGATTTCTTTCCAACCATTCATACACAGATGGATTTGGGCTCTGACAATCAGGTAATGGGTAGCTATACCAGACGAATTCAGCGTCCCCGTGGCTATTATTTAGAACCATTTGTGACATGGACCGATGCATACAATGTTCGTCAGGGGAATCCCGATTTAGATCCGGAATATATTGATTCTTACGAGTTGGGTTATATGAAACGATTTGGTGATCAGGCTATTTCTTTCGAGACTTACTATAAAGTTACTCACAATAAAATTGAGCGGGTTAGATATCCTTGGGAAGAGCAAGGCAATGTAATGAAGAGTACCAATGTAAATGTTGGGAACGATTATTCTTTGGGTATCGAAGCAACATTCAATTTATCTTTTTCTACATGGTTAAAGAACGACTTAATTGGTAATTTTTATCATTACAAGGAAGAAGGTGATTTTACCATAACAAATTCGGCCAATGAGGATACTTATCAGGATTTCTCAACTGAAAGTTACAATTGGAGCTTACGGAATAATTCGACCTTTATATTGGATCCAGCAACGCGACTTCAGTTTACGGCTAATTATAATTCCGATACAAATTGGGCACAGGGAAAGCGCAAGGGGTTTTTTACAACTTCGGCAGCTGTAAAACGCGATTTCATGAAACGTAAACTATCTGCAACTTTCCAAGTTCGTGATATTTTTGGTACCGCAAAACATGAAACTTTATATGAAGGGGATACCTTTTACAACTTTAGCCAGTTTGATCACAATTCGCCAACATTTAATTTGAAGTTAAGCTTTAAAATTAACAACTATAAAACGAAGCGCGAAAGAGGATCAGAAGGCGGAGTAGATGTAGAAGAATTTGAAATGTAAAACAATTACAAACCTATTTTTTAAAGGGATGTTCATTTTGGACATCCTTTTTTTAGGTCTTTTATACCAACTTGACTATAGTTTGAGCTATAAAGCTAAATAGTATAATGCCGATGAATGTTGAGTTGAGCTGTAGATGAGCTTGCGAATTTATGGCTCATATGAAACACCAATCGGTATTAGTTAATAAATGCGGTGATAATAATGATAGAACCGGTGATGATATTAATTCCAATCACTATTTTCCTGAATTTTTCAGGTTCTATTCTCCCGGAAAATTTTGATCCGAAATGGGAACCAAAAAATAGAATTGGAAGACAGAAAAGAGCAAGATTAACAGATTCCATTTCTATCATGCCTTTCATTAAAAAGGCGACAGTGGTAAAAAAGGAGGAAAAAGTACTGAACCAGGCAAATACGCCTCGAAACCTTTCTTTTGAATAGCCTTTACGATTCATCGCAATTACCAGAGGAGGACCCCCAACAGATATGGCGCTGCCGAGAATTCCACTAATAAATCCGGCAAATACAATCGGGAAATTTAAAAAGCGTTTGGCCAATTTTACTTTGCCTAACATTTGAATCGAAAAAAGGATAATGAGAATACCCGTAATTAGTCGCAAGGTATCGCTGCTAACATATTCGAGCGCATAAATACCCAATGGAATTCCTCCCAAACTGGCAATAAACATGGGAATGAAATAGTAGGCTTTTATTTTCTCCCGAAGTTTAAATAAGATCACCAAACTGGTAATTAAATTGAATAAACTCATAGCAGGAACCAATACCTGCATTGGAAAAATAAAAGAAAGAAAAGGGATTGCAAGTAATGCAAATCCAAAACCTGTCATCCCTTTTATAAATGCTGCCGAAAGAATAACTATGCTGCAAAGAACGATTTGAATTATGGTAATGTCATGCATTGTAAGCCCAATTAATAATTTGTACTTGAATGATACAAAGTTAGTGGATTCACCTATATATTCTGCGTTAAATATGCTTAAAATCCCTTTCTGATAAATGTTATAAAGCTTCCTTAAGGAAAGGGAATAAAGTATGAATTTGTATGGCTACGTTAGTCATGAACAGCTTTACTGAAATGGCTAGAAGTATAATTCCAAACACTTTACGTAGGATATGAATTCCTCCTTCGCCAATAACGCGCTCAACGAGATCAGTTGATCGAAGTACGATGTAAACAAATATCATATTTAATATAATGGCAGCAATAAGGTTTTCCATTGCATATTCGGCACGCAATGCAAGAACTGTTGTAAATGATCCTGCTCCGGCAACTAATGGGAACGCAATAGGAACAATTGAAACTCCACTAGGGCCGTCATATTTAATAATTTCGATTCCTAAAGCCATTTCCACACCCATTATAAACAGAATAAACGAACCGGCAATTGCAAAACTTGAGATGTCAACTCCGAATAGTCCTAGAAGTTTTTGACCTAAAAAAGTAAAGGCAATTAGAACACCAAGTGCAACAAGAGTTGCTTTTAGAGCTTCAATTTTACCTCCTTTTTTTTGTAAATCCACAATGATTGGAATAGATCCAATAATATCGATTACTGCAAATAATACCATTGAGGAAGTGATAATCTCAAGAAAATTGAAATTCATAACAATATAATTTTGGACTTGTAAATAGACTTGTAATCAGCTTCGATAAACTTACCCATTTTTTAATTGAATGAGTAAGTTCAATCTTTCGATCTTCTTAATTCAGCAAGTTACTATTGTGAAAAATAAATACGAAACAGACATACATGTTTAAAATAAAACAATAATGCAACAATTGTGTTTAAATTTTAAACTTTGGCGAAGATATATCTTTTTTTGAAATAGCCAATAATCTTAGCTGAAATATTTAAAGGATGGGAAAGTATTCGTTGTTTATGCAAAAAAGACTTACCTCAAGTAAGTCTTTTTTATACAATTGTATGTTTCTTTATTTCTTTTTAATCTCCTCTGTTGGGGTGAAATTTAGGGAGATGCTATTGACACAATGGCGAGTGTTTTTTTGAGTAAATCCCTCTCCTGTAAATGCATGGCCAAGGTGTCCATTGCAATTGGCGCAAACAATTTCTGTTCGTCTGCCATCTGCATCAGTAATGTGTTTCACAGCGCCGTCAATCTCATCATCGAAACTAGGCCAGCCACAATTCGATTCAAACTTACTGTCCGATCGATAAAGCTCGGCATTGCATTGCTTGCAGGTATAAACACCTTTGGTTTTGTTGTTTAAATGTTCGCCAGTACCAGGGTATTCAGTTCCTTTTTCAATAATTACTCTCTTTTCGTCTGGCGTAAGTACGTTGTATTTATCTTTTGTCATTGCTTTTTGTGCTAATAGGTTGTTACTTACAAAAAGGATAAGTCCAATTAAAATGATATATCTCTTCATAATGCGTCCTCCTTATTTTGAATGATTCTAAAGATAAGTGAAAAACTGATTAGTTCAAAATTTACTGTAATAAGTAGATGAATTCGCATTTTTAATTGCCTCAACAATTAGTTCAGGAGCTGACCATGGAACAAAATGATTCAAATCATCGAGAAGTATATGATTTACGTTCTTGTGAAACTGCAGATAGTATGCTTGAGTTTGATAAGGAACCAATATATCCTCTTTGCCTTGTATATAACTTGTGGGGATATGAATTTCGTGTAATCTTGTTTCATTATTTCCCAAATCCTCTTCTAAAGCCATCATTTCTTTATTGCTGTTTAGCAATTCATTGGGTAATACACCATTTGCTAATCCTCCTGATACCATGAGATTATACCATTTTGCTTTTTGAAATTCGGGAGATAAACAGGGAGCTACATATATTGCATGTGATATTTTGGCAGGATAATCGAGAATTGTTTGTTCCAAAACGGCTCCACCATAAGAATGGCCCAGTACTATAAATTTCTCACCTGGTTCTCCATAATGGTTTAGAACTGTAGCTGCTACTTTAGCCTGATCATGAAGACGTTTTTTTACAGGAACGGTAGTTTGCCCATAACCAGGTCGATCATAGGAAATAATGCAATAGTCTTCTTGCAGTGTTTTATCTGCAAAAATATTCTTAAAATCGAACCAATAACCAGGAGATCCGTGAATTAATAAAACTTTGGGCTTTGATAAATCGCCAACGTAACTAGTATGAATCTGATCATCCTCGTAAGTAATCATTTCGCTGATCGGAAAAATATTTTGAGCATGAAATTCACTCATTATTTTTTGATGGTCGAATTCTGCTCTAAATAATTGAAATAATACACTTACAATTCCGATAACCAGTAAAATGGCAAATCCTGAAATAAACAACACCCTTCTAATCCTTCTCCTCATCTTCCTGTCCTTTAAAAATTTGACTAAGGTGTAATAAAACACTTTTTAGTCTGAAATGCAAGAGCTGAAATGTTATAAAACCTTAATTTATAAGGTGATGGTTTATTAACAGGATGGAATGTGATTTTGAACAATAGGCGAGCGAAACTGGGAGATACAACAATATTCCTTTCATGAGATGAAAGGAAAGAAATAGAAAAAAGCTGGAATTGTTAAGCTAAGTGTTTTCTAATTAGTTGGATAAGAACATCTTTTTTAACGGGTTTAGCGATGTAATCATCACAGCCATTTTCCAATGATTTATTTTTATCGCCAAGCAGGGCGAATGCCGTTTGAGCTATAATTGGCAAGTTGGGTCTGATCTTTTTAATTTCTTTTGTCGCCTGATATCCATCCATTAGAGGCATTTTGATATCCATAAGTACCAAGTCAATCTTATCGTTTTTCTGGCAAATATCGATGGCTTCAAGGCCATTGTTAGCAACTAAAACATTACAGTGAATCTGATTTAGTAACTCTTCAAAATAGATTCTGTTGAATTCTTCATCTTCAACTACCAGTATAAGTTTGTTTTGTATGTTATTCATATCAATAATCATTTGTTCCATCAAATGTAAAGTATCTTTTTGAACAATCGAAATCAATTTTAATTTTAGGAACAAAAAAAAGGAGCTTTATTTACCTTTGTTGTTTATTGTTCGTTGAAGTACAGCGCTTTAAATGGGGTTCTATTTGTGCGGTAAATAATTTACTTTTAATCATTACTTTTTGTTGCGAAAATTTGGAGAGTAATATTTTTCTCTATTCTTAAATGTTTCAGTATTGTTTTTCTGACAATAACACTTCAAATTTATTAAAGAATTCACTAACATGATACCCATCCATTAATGCATGATGGGCATCAACACTAACTGGCATAAAATACTTCTCTTCAGTTTTAAATACTTTCCCAAATACTAATTTAGGTATTGAGTCGGAATCTTTAAATATTCGAGGGTGCTTAATAGAGGTAAAACTGCGCCACGGAATAACCGAGACATGGATAAGATCCTGCATTGGTTTGGAAACTAATAATTCATTTTTTTGTGCTAATTCGATGGCGTTCGTAGTCTGAATATAAAAATCGTTAAAGTTCTTGATGTATTTAAAATAACAGAAATTAAATGTTTTATCGTGTTTGAAAACCGTTGTTGTTCCATTGATAATTGGATATTGAACAACTTTTTCGCCTAGTATTCTCAATCTAAATTCGGGTATTTCATTAATAACCTGTAATGCTTTGTGCATGTAATGAATGAAAAACGATTCATTAGATTCTTTAGCTTTCATATACATCTGCGAGCATTCAATATTGGATGTTGTGCCCATAAATGGATCATCAAAATCTTTGAAAAAATTATACTGAGCTTTGCGCTCCCAATTGTCAATATTAATTTCTATCATTTTAAAAAACTTTTAAATTGCATGATATGATATCTTGATAATCAATAATTTGAAGTTCATTATTTTCAACTTTTTATCATTTCGTCGGATACGGCCTCTGTAAGCAAACGCTCACCGCTTTGCGTGTTGGAGCCTAAATGGTTATCAAGAATCTCTTTGTTGAGTTCAATGCTTTTCTCTGAAAGGTCACTTGTCGTATATGCCAAACATAAAGTTCTGATCATTGTTTATTTGTGTGAAATACCTTTGTTCTATCTTCCCCAAAAATAAAAAGATGCTTGGGGATTTTTCTTGCTGGATAACAAATACCACAGTTTCTTAATTAACAAACTCTATTTCTTTTTTAGGACTATTTTCGGGTTTTCTGATGTGTCTTTTCCTAAATACATTTTTGAATGATTTAAAACAAAAATAAAATATACACAGAATCGAGGACAATTATCCTGAATGGGAAATCTTATTTGACTAGTTTACTTATAGATCGTTAGTGGTTTTATTTCCAATTTAAAAAAGATAAAGCTTGTTTTTCGGGATGTGTATCTATCTAAAGAATATTTTTTTATAAATCAAGATTAGGAATATGAAAAGTTTTGCATATCTTCGGAATATAGAACATAAATAATTAAAACAACACTCATTATGACAGACGGAACTGAATTAACTTGCGTATTTGTAGGATCATTAGTCGACGTTAAATATTATAAGGAAAGACTAGATGAATTAGCAATCTCTTCATTGTTGAAAGATGATTTCAGTTCGGGAACTATTGTTGGAATAGGCGGTGTTCCTAATTCGGTGGAATTATTAGTTGCAGAAGAAGATGCAGAAAAGGCACGTGCTTGCATTGATGAATTACAAAAAGGATAAATATTAGAAGTAAAACATGAAAAAAGTAGCATTAATAGCTGTTGCTGTTCTAATCTCAGGGTGGTTAACTGCTCAGGAAAAGGTGGATATGGTAACTGATCGTCCAGATCAAACAGAATCTGCAAGTCTGATTTCAGTAAAGGGCCTGCAAATAGAATCAGGATTTTCATTTGAAAAATATAATTCTGAAATCAACAATACAACTTACAATTCAACATTGGTTCGATATGGTCTATTTGAGAAAATGGAACTTCGTTTGGGATTGGCCTATTTAGGTAGGGATGTTTCTTTGTTAGGTGCTAGCTTTAATGAAAGTGGATTTGCTCCAATAGTTGTTGGTGCAAAATTTCATTTGATGGAAGAAGGCGATGGTATACCAAAATTAGCATTCATGTCAACCTTCACGATTCCAAAATCTGGAAATAAAGCTTTTGAAAATAAATATATGGGTGCTGATTTTCGTGTTGCTGGAGAATATTCATTAAATGATGCAATGTCTTTTGGAGCAAATCTTGGAGTGGCCTGGAGTGGTGCAGAGTATGGGAATTATGCAACTGGAATTTACACTGCCGTTATTGGAATGAGTTTATCGGAAAAGCTAGGTGCTTTTGCCGAGTTATACGGTTTTCTTCCTAAAGAAGGGAAAAATGATCATCGTTGGGATGCTGGATTAACCTATGCTGTAAATGAGGACTTACAGCTCGATTTTTCAACTGGAGTAGGATTAAGTAAGGTTTCTCCTGATTTTTTTGTTAGCTTAGGCTTATCAATTAGAATGCCTTAAAGAAGGTATTGCATACATCAATTCAGAAAAAAAGCCTGCTCAGATTCACTGAGAAGGCTTTTTTTTTTCGTTTATTTCATAGCTCGCAAAATTAAAAATTACGAATCATTAAATGCCTTTAAACCATGTATTTGTCCTTGCGAAAAGGGAAATAAGTCATCTTGTTCGTGCATGGTGAAAATACTGTCAATTTAAAATTTAATTTTTCCATATACGGGGATATGCTTTTTTGTATCATGTGTAAAGAACGGAGTTTTCCGGTGGGTTGAATTTGGACATTCATTTCCTTTTTTAGCAGAAACAATAAGACTTTAGAAAGCTTCATTAGAATAAATCTGCTCCTATTTAATTTTATAGAATCGCTTTTACATTAATTTTGCCTTTGCAGATTTGATTTCAGTTCTGCTTTGATTTTTTTTCTTGTATTTCGAATTATAGATGTTGTGTACAGAGTTAAGGCAATCCATATCAAACCAAAGGCAATAAATTGTTCATGTCTAAATGGTTCATTATAAATCAGTACACCAATTAACAGCATTAGGGTAGGCGCAATGTATTGCATAAATCCTAAAGCTGATAGCGGAATACGTAGTGCTCCTTTTGCAAACCAATATAAAGGCAGACTGGTTACAATTCCCGTTAGCATCAAATAGATTGAGGTTGATATGCTACCGGTAAATAAAGCTCCGCTACCAATCCACATTTTATAAAGGATATATCCCAATGCAAATGGTGCCAAAATCAGTGTTTCAACTGCTAGCGAGGGTATCGCTTCAATTCCCGCAGTCTTTTTTGTTAAGCCATATAAACCAAAAGAGCAGGCTAAAATAATTGAAATCCAAGGGAATTTCCCGTAATCAATTGTCAGGTAAATAACGGCTGCCGATGCTATAAATACCGCAATGTATTTTAGCTTATCCAACTTTTCGTTAAGAACAATCATCCCAAGTATTACGTTTACAATAGGATTGATGTAATAGCCTAAACTCGCCTCAACGATTTGCTTGGTATTTACGGCATAAATGAATAATCCCCAATTCAAACCAATTAGCAGTGATGATATAATTAGACTTTTACGAGTTTTCTTTTGTCGTAGCAAACTCCATACATTTTTTTGTCGGGTCAGTATCAAAAGAATTATCAGAAAAACAAATGACCAAAAAATACGATGAGCCAATATTTCCAATGCAGAAACATCTGACAGAAGTTTCCAGAATATAGGCAGTATTCCCCAAGTTAAAAAGGCTTGAAGGGCATATACATATCCCATTGTGGCATTTTTTGTATTCTCCATATAAATCTTGAAAGACAGTGGTTTTTAGAATGGCAAATGTAATTAAAATCCCATGGTTTTTTCTGTCAAATGAAGACGTGACAGAAGATGTAAGTTATCTTGGATCCAATCAATTAAATGGAGTAATAGGAAAATATAAAAACAATACCACGGAATAATTGTAACCAGAAGCTTATCCATTTTTGCGGATGCTTCTCAAGCGTTCCATATCCAGAATTTCTATGTTTTTTCCATTTAATGATATGACACCATCGCTATTTAAATTGGCCAGTATTCGGGAAACACTTTCTCTTGAATTACCAGTTAAGTCACCAAATTCTTGTCGGGAGAGAGGTAGTGAAAAATTCAGCTCGTTAAATATATCTTCAGCAAAAAAGCAAAGGGATTCTGCAATTCTTCCCTGACTTTGCTTTTGCACTTGATTTACACAATGATCAAAATGCCCTAATTCATTCTTGCATAATTCTGTGATTATTTCGTAGGCGAAATCGCTGTTTGATGCGATGAAATCTTTAAAAGAGTCTAAACTGATGAAGCAAACTCTTGTTTCCATTAATGCTGTGGCAGAATAATGATTCACTTTATCTCCAAGAGTTGTAGGGATTCCAAGATAAATAGGTCCTTTAATAATCTTTAAAATTTGTTCTCTCTCAGGGCCAGTAATATGTATTTTCACTAATCCACTTTTTACAAAGATGATATTTGAAGAAAGAGCATTTTGCCTGAAAATAACGTCCCCTTTATGAAATTTCACATCCACGCAGCTTTCCTCAAGCATTTTTAGTTCTTTATCGTTTAAAAAATTTGTAGCACTAGACCTGTTGCTGCAAAGTTTACATGATTTTTCGTTCATAAATTATCCTGATCGAGATTAAAGAAATATTTATTTAATAAATGTACTGATTTTGAGTCTAATATGTGGATTTTATATGTTTTTACTGAATCGCAGTAATGAAATCAGATGTAAATATATAAATATTTCTATAATGTGATATGAATCACATCAATATTTACTCTACATCACACCTTAATTATTAAAAACCGTTTTTCCTCTCTGTAGATTTGTAATCTACACTAATTAAAAAGTAAATCAAATGGCAATTAAGAAATTAACCACAGTCCTTAAGAATATATGTGTTGGTAAATTGATTGCTATTCGTAATGTTTTTGGTAGCGCTATTAGTAATAGTATGGATGGTTTTTGAGGAAAAGTTCATATCTGACATTTTCACAAAACTCCGATTTAAGTTTATTTATTTAATTCAAAAACTAAAATGCAACAAGTAACAGAAATTCAGGCTGTTGATTTTCAAAAACAAATTGACGCCTTAACCGCAAAGGTTTCCATGCTGGAAGACATGAACCAAGACCAATTATCAATAGCGGTAGTGTCTGGTGATTTTGATAAGATTTTAGCAGCTATGGTTATTTCTCTCGGAGCTGCAGCAATGGATACAGAAGTTAAATTATTCTTTTCATTTTGGTCAATTGCAGCCTTACGTGATCCAAAAAAATCAGTTCGAGGTAAGAATTTCATTTCTAAAATGTTCGGAATTATGCTTCCTAAAGGTTGGGAACATTTAAAATTGTCAACCATGAACATGGGGGGGGTGGGACCGCGAATGATAAAATCGATTATGAAAAAACATGGCGTTCTTTCTTTGGAAGAAATGTTTAAGCAAGCTGGTGAACTCGGTATTGAAATTACCATCTGTGAGATGTCTATGGATTTGATGGGGATTAAGAAAGAGGAATTGATCGACTATCCAAATATGCGTATCGCCGGGGCTGTAACATTTGCAGGTGATATGGGTGAGAGTTCAGCTCAGTTATTTATATAAAAAGAATTTTTTTAATTATTAAAATTTAAAATCATGACACAAGAAGAATTATTGACAGTAAACGCAGACACATGTGTTGATGCGCGTGGAACTTCATGCCCAGGACCATTATTGGCTGCTAAAAAAGCAATTGGAACTATTGATAAAGGTCAAATTATGGAAATTCTTTCAGCTGATGAAGGAACAAGAAATGATATTCCAAAATGGTGTAACAAAAAAGGATTCGAATGTTTAGGTACTCTTGAAGAATCTGGGTTTTATAAAATTTATTTAAAAAAATAAAGATGGGAGCGGGAAAAGTAAATAAAAGCCCAAAGGTTCTGGTTTTTTCAACTGAGAAAATCTCTGATCCAGCTATTGATATGGCGGGTTTATTGAAGTTACATTATCCGCCTACTGTCTATACCATTACAGTACCATGTTCAAGTGCAATTAAATCCAAATGGATTTTACATGCGCTTGAACATGGCTTTGATGGTGTATTTATAGCTGCTGATGGAACCGACTGTCCTTATGGTGAGTCTTGTGTCGATAAAACCGGCCAGCTTGTAGGTGCAACACAAGAAATTTTAAAGCAAAAAGGGATGGATCCTGCGCGTTTGAAAATGGCAGCTATTTGTTCTGTGTGTAGTGAACCATTCGTAAAACATGTAAAGAGTTTTACTAAGTATTTAATGAATTCTTCAAACTAAGTAGAATGTCGGAAAAGAAAATATTAGAATATGATGTACTTGTTGTAGGCGGTGGTATTTCTGGCGGAGAAGCAGCTCTCAATTTGGCCAATCTTAATTATAAGGTTTTGGTGGTTGAGAAAGACTTATCTCTGGGTGGAAAAATGATTGCGCTTAGCAAGGTATTCCCAACTCTGGATTGTGCGGCTTGTATAACTACACCAAAAGTATCCGAAATATCAAGGCATCCGAACATTACAATCATGTTTAGTGCTGAAGCTAAGAAGATTGATAAATTGGGGGATCACAATTTTGAAGCTCATGTACATCAAAAACCAAGATTTGTAAATATTGATGATTGTACGGCTTGCCAATTGTGTGAGCAAGCTTGTCCGGTTAGCGTAATAGATGAATATCAACAAGGTTTAGTGGGACGTAAAGCCGCTTTTATTCCATTTAGTATCGCAAGTCCACGTGCAGCAGCTATAGATATCATTAATTGTACCCTTTGTGGAGCATGCGAAAGAGTTTGTCCTACAGGATGTATCGATTTTACACAAACTGATAAAGACTACACAGTAAAAGCTAAAGCTGTAGTGCTGGCTACTGGTTTTAACTTGTTTGATCCAGTTAAAATTCCACGTTACGGTTACGGAAAAT
Source organism: Labilibaculum antarcticum (assembly GCF_002356295.1). Classification (NCBI taxonomy): domain Bacteria; kingdom Pseudomonadati; phylum Bacteroidota; class Bacteroidia; order Marinilabiliales; family Marinifilaceae; genus Labilibaculum; species Labilibaculum antarcticum. The sequence goes on from NZ_AP018042.1 coordinate 4,480,877, forward strand.
ATAAAAATGTGATTACTTCCATGCAAATGGAAAGACAACTTGCACCTACCAGACCTTTTAATGCAATTCTGCGACCTGGTGATGGAAAAATGCCGGATAATATCGCCTATGTATTGTGTACCGGATCTCGTGATAAATCTGTAGGAAACCCAATTTGTTCGCAAGTATGTTGTATGTATTCCATAAAGCAAGGACAATTGTTAATGGGATCACTTCCTATGGCAGATGTTACGATATATTACTTACACATTAGAGCATTTGGAAAAGGTTTTAATGAATTCTATGAACAAGCTCGAGACATGGGAGTCGAATTTATTAAAGGAAAAATAGGAGATATCAAGGAAAAGGAGAATGGAAACTTAATTCTTAGGTATGAAGATGTCGAAGAAGGTAAAGTGAAGGAGGCCGAACATGATATGGTAGTCCTTTCAGTAGGCGTGATGTCTAATTCTGAAATTTCTGATTCCTTCCAAGGTGAATCGTTACGATTGGATGATTATGGTTTCATCAATCAAGATGATATTCTAGCCAGTCCTGCTGAAACCAACATTGATGGTGTATTTGTTGCTGGCACTGCTACTGGTCCAATGGATATTCCTGATTCAATATTGTCAGCAGGAGCAGCTTCGGCTGAAACTACAAGTTATTTAAGGAGGGCCTCGTTATGAAAAAGAAAATAGGTGTTTACGTATGTCATTGTGGAGGTAATATTTCTGATTACGTGGATGTAGAAAAGGTTCGCGCAGAAATTGAGAAGGACGAAAGTGTTTTTTTAGCCAAAACAACCATGTTTGCTTGTGCTGATTCCAACCAGAAGGATATGGTTACAGATATTGCAGAAAAGCAATTGGATGGCGCCGTTGTAGCTTCATGTTCTCCTACCTTGCACTTACTTACCTTTAGCGCTGTTGCTGAAAGAGGTGGATTGAATAAATACAATTATATTCATGCAAATATCCGGGAGCAAGCCTCTTGGGCACACTCTGATGATAAGCTTGGTGCAACCGAAAAGGCAATTCAGATTGTAAAAGCCGCAGTTGCAAAAGTGAAGAGATCTAATGCCCTCGAACCATTTCGGGTAGCAGCTACTAATGCTGTAGCTGTTGTTGGTGCTGGTATCGCAGGGCTTCGTTCAGCAATTCAATTGGCCGAATCTGGAGCTCAGGTTTATTTAATCGAGCGTGAATTTTTTGTAGGGGGTAGAGTTGCTCAATGGGATGATTTATTTGTGTCAAATGAAACGGGTAAGGAGTTAATTACCCGTCTTTACGACAAAGCAATGAATCACAAAAATATCACATTATTTACCGGAGCTGAAATTATTGAGAACAGCGGTAGTGTCGGAAATATCTCACTGAAGGTGAAAATTGCTCCTCGTCATTTCAAATTGAATTGCAATGAGGGTAATTTAGCGAAAGCCATTGAAGTTTGTCCTGTAGTTGTTCCTGATAAATTTAACTTTGATATTACCACACGCAAGGCTGTGTACCATAATTTTCCAGGTGAGTATCCACAACTACCGGTAATCGACATGGAGCATTGTACCCGATGTGGTGAATGTGAAAAAGTTTGTGAAAGTGTTGACTTTAGTCAGGTGAACGAATTTCTCAATATTAAAGTTGGTTCTGTACTTCTTGCAACAGGTTTTGATCCATACGAACCTAAAAATGATGAGTTTGGTTATAAAACCATCGATAATGTAGTTACACTTCCTCAATTTAAACGTTTGGTTCATTATTGCGATGATCAGCTTGTTTACAAAGGAAAAGAGGTGAAAAATGTTGCCTATATCTATTGCGTAGGCAGTCGTCAGGCTAATGGGGAAAATAAATATTGTTCCCGGTATTGCTGTACAGCTGCAATACATGCAGCAATTACTGCTAAAAAGAAATACAAAGATCTGTATAATTTCCATTTTAACCGAGGAATAAGAACCTATGGAAAGCAAGAAGTTTTATATGATGAATCTTCTCGTTTGGGTGATATTTATTTGCAGTCATTCGAAGATCATCCACCGGTTGTGTCCAAGGATAGAGACAAGACTATTGTTACTATTAACGATATTCTGACTACAGACAAAACTTTGGAAGTGGAAGCTGATTTGGTGGTTTTGGTAACCGGAATGGTACCCCGACAAGACAATTCAATTGGCAGCCTTCTGAAGGTTCCTAAGGGTAGGGATAATTTCTTCAATGAAATTCATATGAAGTTGCGACCAGTTGAAACGGTAATTGATGGTGTAACCATAGCTGGCGCATCTCAGGGGCCTAAAAATATTACGGAATCTGTGAATTCTGCTTTAGCTGCCGCTACTAAATCCTTTTCATTAATTGCTTCAGGAGAGCTTGCTCTTTCACCTACTATTGCGAAAATTGATGTTAACAATTGTGAATGGTGTGGTAAATGTGATGATGCATGTCCGTTTAATGCATTAGCCAAAACAGATGTTAATGGTAAGATGGTTGCTGTTGTAAATAAATCTGTTTGTAAGGGATGTGGAATGTGTACGCCTGTTTGTCCATCTAATGCGATTGATTTGATCGGATATACTGACAATCAAATCGAAAGCATGATTGACGCTTTAGTATCAACTGATTAAAATTATGAATATGGATGTTGAAAAAGGTAAAACCGCAAAATATCGGAAAGAAAAGAATCCTGTAGCCAAAGAGGTTATGGAGAATCTTAAATATTTTACAAAAACAAAAAAGATACTTATGGATGCTTTGAAAGAAGGGGATAAAACTGTTCCTCAACTTTCCGAAGCGCTTTCTATACCTGCAGATGAGGTGTTGTATCAGTTAATGAGCTTGATTAAATTTGGTTTTGCAGAAACGGGCGATATCGACGATATGGACGAATATTTTTATTACAAAATAAAAGACAATGGCAAGGATAAATCCTAAATTCACAACTGAGTTGCAAAGCTATGGCGCTTTTGATACAAACGCATGTTATAATTGCGGGAATTGTACAGCTGTTTGCTCTTTGTCAGACGAAGACAACTCGTTTCCACGAAAAATGGTGAGATATAGTGTACTTGGTTTGGAAAATGAAATTCAATCTTCTTTAGAGCCTTGGCTGTGCTATTATTGCGGTGATTGCAGTGCAACTTGCCCGCGTGAAGCAGAGCCGGGAGAATTGATGATGTCACTTCGTAGATACCTTACTTCAAGATATGACTGGACAGGTCTTTCAGGAATGCTTTATAAATCACTAAGCACAACCATTATTGCATTTGTTTTGTTAGCTGTAGGAGTGATATGGTTTGCATCAAGCTTAAATTTTGAGCTTGAATCGTTATTGCACTACGGACACTATTTCGAGATGTTGGCAATTGGAGGTGTTTTTCTTTTCATACTGCTACCTAATTTAATTCGGATGTGGAATTTGATAATTCGAAAACCTAAAGTGAAAGTGACATTTATGGATTACTTTAAATCATTTAGCGAACTGATTGTTCATATGTTTACTCAAAAAAGAACATTGGGTTGTGATGATAGTCAGACTCGTTGGGTTCAACACTTAATTCTTGTAATTGGTTATTTATCATTGCTTTTTACAACGGTGTTTTTAGATTGGTTTGCTACTGATAGCAGTTTCGTTCTGATTCTGGGTTATGCCGAAAGTATAGTCATTTTTTCAGTAACATTTATTTTCATGATTGGGCGTGTCAACAAAAAGACGCAAGTGAGTAAAAATTCTCATCCAAGCGACTGGTTTTTTGTGATCTGGTTATTTCTAATGGGATTAAGTGCATTTGCAGTCCGTTTGTTTATCGATTTAGATATTCTGGAAACTAATATTTGGATGTATTTAATTCATTTAACGGTTCTTGTTCAATGGGCCATAATTATTGTGCCTTTCGGAAAATGGACACATTTCTTATATCGTTCGTTTGCCATGTACTTTGAGAAACTAAAAAGTTTTTCGGCGTCCTAAATCAGTATAGATTTAAACAGAAAATTTAGTTGATTGTACTGGTAAAATAAGGTGACCTTGGATCTGCTTTTCATTCATTTTACTTTTACATATAGGGATAGTTAATCTAAAAATTATGCCAATGAATCTTAAGTTCGAGAGAATATTACGACCTCCTGTCAGAAAACTGATTGGAGGTTTTTTTTATGTTATTTGCCGGGTTGTTTTTAGCTGAAAATTGTTAATTTAGAAAATAAAAAACGGTACTTATGAAAAAGAAAACAGAACAACACATTCTTGATGCTATGAGCAAAGACTTGTCCAATTGGCATGGTCCATTTTATTGCAACCGAAAAGATTCACGCTTAATTGTCCCCAAATACAATCCTATGTTGGGGTGGACCTTAAATTTTGCAAATCCTTATACCTATTTGGGTGTAATAGCCATTATTTTAATTATTCTAGGTTCCCAATTGTTCTTATAGTTCTGTGCAATTATCATTTTACTGCAGACCTTTAATATTGTATAATTCGCGATGTTTTTTTGAGTGTTCTAACTTCAATAAAATCTCGTGAAAAGCTTGATGAATCAATGGTCTATACAAAATTTGTTTTATATTTGATTTTCTAAATAAATATTGAATGATACTACCTCGTCACTATTTTACTCTTCTTCTTCTATTTTTGTGTTGTAATTTCGTCACTTTTGCTCAATTTGATGCGAAAAAAGATATTGAGCTTTTGTCGAAAGATGAGATTCATCAAAGGGTAAACGATTTAAGTGACGAGTGTTGGCGGTTGCGGGAAATAAATCCGGATAGTGCAGTCCTTTTTGGTGAAGAGGCATTACAAATTGCCACCAGATATAATTTAAAGAAAGAACTGCCTCGAATTTATGGATTCCTTAGTGTCGTGAAGTTACATTACCAGTACAAAACAAAAGAATCTCTTCCATACTTGCATGCAGCCCTCGAACATAGTCTTAGACAAAAAGATTCTGTGCAATTAGCCTATTCCTATAATAATTTGGGCGATTTGTATTTATTAACTGGAAATATTCCTTTGTCTTTAAAGTTTTCGGAATATTCTCTGGATATATTTACAAAGCTGGGTAATTCGGTAGGTCAATCTTATTCCAATGTAAATGTGGGTTTGGTATATCGTGCAAAAAAGGATTATAAGCTTGCCCTGGACTATTTTAATAGGGCAAAGAAGATTCTTGCTAACGAAAAAAATGAGTTAGGAGTTGGTTCTGTCCTGCTTGAACTGGCACGCACTTATGAGGAAAAAGGTGACATGGATGTTGCCATGGTTTACTACCAGAGAGCCTATAATAAAAGTCAGATATCAATGAATGTGAGATACGCTGCATTTTGTTTAAATGGAATGGCTAATATTTTTTATTTTCAAAAAGAGTATGAAAAGGCATTTGAATTCTACCAAAATTCAGTCAAGCTAAATAAACAACGCAATCACAATTTTGGACTTATTGATGACTACATTGGAATCGCTTTTGTGTATGCTCAACAGAGTAAGCGGGCAGAAGGAGAAGCCTGTCTTCGGGAAAGTCTTGAAATTGCCAAGAGCCTCAATTTGAATGCTAAAATATTAAAAGTCTACAATTCTTATGCGACTTTCTATCAGATTCTAAATGATTTTCAGAAGGCAACGGAGAGTTATAACGCTTTTTTGGCTCAAAATGATTCTATTTTTTCGATTCAGCAATTCGAGATCATTAATGAAATGCAGAACCGATTCTCTATGCGGCAAACATTGTCTGATACAGAAAAGGAGTTGGAATCTCGTAAATTTCAAGAAATGTACATGGTAGTGATTATCATTTTGATGTTGATCATTGTGATAGTGCTTTTTTGGCGTTTTTATTCACATCGTAAAATAAATCGTAAGCTGGCAAGAATTAATAAAACCAAGGATAAATTGTTCTCGGTAATTTCGCACGATTTAAAGAATCCTTTTAATACTTTAATTGGTTTTAGTGAATTATTATTAGGTGAAGTTAGAGAAGGACAGTATGAAAATGTTGTGGAATTTACCAATTATATTCATCAATCATCAACAGAAGGGTTAAAGTTGCTTAATAATCTATTGGATTGGTCTCGTGCTCAAATTGGAGCCATCGCATTTAATCCAAGATCATTAGTCATTAATGATTTATTTGATGAGTTAAACAGCAGTTTTGATTCAGAGTTTAGAAAGTATAAGGTGGAACTCAAATTTCATAATTCCATTGAAGAGGAGTTGAAGGCAGATTCTGATATTCTTCGCACCATTTTAAGAAATTTAATTTCTAATGCCATTAAATATACCAATGAAGGTGGTTTAATTCAATTGGATGCGATAAAAGAGAAATCTTTTGTGAAAATAACAGTGAAAGATGATGGAACTGGGATGCCAAAAGATATTCAGGATCGGCTATTTGATGTGACTAAGACAACAAATAGCATTAGAGGTGTACACGATGAACAAGGAACAGGATTAGGTTTAAGTATTTGTACTGAATTAATCCGTATTCACAATGGCACCATTCGCGTAGAAAGTGAAGTGGGAAATGGAAGTACATTTGAAATAAAGTTTCCTTTTGTGCGATAAAAAGAAAGTATTACTTGTAAGCAAATAATTGCTTTAACAATCCATATGTTTTTTTCTTATAAAAATAATTTATTGCATGATTGTGGAATAAAATTCAGGCGCTTTTCTGTGCTTGGTGGCTTGCTCGTAAGCGTAGGCGTATTGAATCAATTTTTGTTCTGAGAATGCTTCGGCAAAGAAAGAGATTCCCACTGGCAAACTATGAACAAAACCTGCAGGAACCGTAATGTTAGGATATCCTGAAACAGCTGCAGGTTCGCTGCTTCCTCCACCATAATGGTCCCCATTAATTAAATCAATATTCCAGGCAGGGCCATTTGTCGGAGCAATTAGTACATCTACTTTGTTTTTCTTCAGTGTAGCATCAATTCCTTTTTTTCCTGACAGTTCTTTACATTTGGCTAAGGCTTCCAGATATTTTTTTTCAGATAAATCTCCCTTTTTATTGGCCATCTCCATAATTTCCTGATCAAACCATGGCATTTCAAGATGTTTGTATTGCTCATTAAATTTAATAATGTCGTCCAGATTTTTAACAATTGGGAATCTGCATTCATTTAGATATTTATTCAAATTATGTTTGAATTCGTATAGAAGAACTTCAAATTCCTCATTCCCATATTGATGTAGGTTTTCTAATTCAACATAAACAAGAATTGCACCTGCATTTTTTAGGTCTGCAATTGCTTGTTCCATTAATTTGTCGACTGCTGTATGAAATCCAAATAGTTGGCGAACTACACCAATTCTAGCTCCATTTAAGGCATCTTTTGAAAGATTCTTGGCATAATTAAGACCTGTATTGTTTTCGTTCATTGTAATCGGATCCTTATCATCTCTGCCACACATCGCAGTAAGAAGTAGTGCCGCATCTTTAACACTTCTGGCAATAGGACCGGCAGTGTCCTGAGAATGGGCAATAGGTATAATCCCAGATCTGCTGACTAAGCCCACACTTGGTTTAATCCCAACCACACCATTGTGTCCCGAAGGGCAAACAATTGATCCATCAGTTTCGGTACCTAATGCTGCAACACATAAATTTGCAGCTACGGCCACACCAGAACCCGAACTGGAACCACAAGGAGAGCGATCAATTACATATGGATTATGAGTTTGTCCACCGCGGCCACTCCATCCGCTCGACGAACGTGTGCTTCTGAAATTTGCCCACTCGCTTAAATTGGTTTTAGCCAGAATAATTGCTCCTGCATTTCTTAATTGTTGAACAACAAAAGCATCTTTTTCGGCAAAATTACCTTTCATAGCTAATGATCCGGCAGTTGTCATCATTTTATCTGCAGTGTCAAAATTATCTTTTAGCATGATAGGAATGCCATGCAAAGAACCTCTCAGTTTACCAGCCTTCCGTTCCTCATCCAGAGTTCTCGCAATGGCTAAGGCGTCAGGATTTTTTTCTATAACAGCATTAATCGCCGGACCATTTTTATCAATTTTTTCAATTCGGTCAAGATATGATATAATCAATTCCTCCGAATTTAATTCGCCATTTCCCATCATTTCCTGTAATTCAGAAATACTTTTCTCATTAAAAAGGAATGTGTTATAATCTTCTAGGTTTAGTTTTTTTGTTTCCGAAGATGTTTCGTTTTGACAAGAATGCAATCCAAATGCTGTAATTGTACTTGCTCCAAGAGCAGATAAGGAGATAAATTGGCGACGTTTCATAGGTTGAGGCTTAGGTTTGTGCCTTAAATGTATTAAAAAAAGAAATATTTCAGGATTTAATAGGTCGAATTATTCTTTGGTTATTTCCTTATAATATGGATCTGAAAGTGTTATTGTGTAGAGCTTTGAGAACTTTTCTGAGTGTTTAACGTATATGTAGGATGTCAAGCAATTCGTTGAAAAGATAATACGGATGTTGTTTTTTTTTTAACTTGCACCTGTGATTTGTATTAATTCAACCTTAATATTGAACTGCAACGGACAAATAAAACCATGATGAAACAGTATAAAAGTTTAACATTTCCTGCGCTTTTTACAGAAACAGTAGAGAAATTCGGCAACTGTAACGCAATGGCCCTTGTGGGGCAAACTCCTTTTACTTATAACGAGGTATATTCTAATATTCAAGCCTTGATTGTATTTTTTGAAAAATTAGGAGTAAAACCTGGTGATAAAATTGCTCTTTTGAGTACAAATATGCCTAATTGGGGTATGGCCTACTATGCAACCACTTTTATGGGAGCAGTAGTTGTACCTATGCTACCCGATTTTAGTGAATATGAGATTGAAAACATATTGAGGCATTCAGAAGCAAAACTAGTTTTTGTTTCAAAAGGATTGTTGCCAAAAATAAAAAATCTTGATGTTGATACTTTGCATCACAAGCTTGCAATTGAGGATTTCAGTCTGATTTCTTCGAATAAGAATGAAATTAATTTTGATTCTTCACTAACACCTGAGTGCAGGTATGAAGTGAACGAGGAAGATATGGCGGCAATTATTTACACCTCCGGAACTACAGGAAGTTCAAAAGGTGTAATGTTGTCACATAAAAATATTTGCTCTAATGCGATTGCATCAAAAACGATTCATCCTATAGATGAAACGGATCGTTTTCTTTCCATATTACCATTATCTCATACTTATGAGAATACTTTGGGCTATGTGATACCTATGATTGCTGGTGCTTGTATTTATTATTTGGGTAAAGCTCCGGTTCCTTCATTGTTGATTTCTGCATTTAAGGACGTGAAACCAACCATTATGTTTTCGGTTCCTTTGATTATCGAAAAGATTTATAGGAGTAAGATTTTGCCATCAATAAATGGTAAGGCTGTTACCAGATATTTATATAAGATTCCTTTTTTCCGCAAAAAACTAAATGCCATAGCAGGAAAGAAATTGATGGAAACCTTTGGAGGTAAATTAACCTTTTTTGGTATTGGTGGTGCGAAATTGAATTCGCAAGTTGAGCTTTTTTTACGTGAAGCAAAATTTCCATATGCCATTGGTTACGGATTAACCGAAACAGCACCATTAATTGCTGGAAGCGGTCCGGCAATTACTAAATTTAAATCGACAGGCCCTGCTTTAGTCGGAGTTGAGCTGAAAATCAATAATCCTGATCCTATTACTCAAATTGGTGAAGTTTGGGCAAAAGGGGATAATGTAATGATGGGTTATTATAAAGAACCTGAGAAAACCAAAGAGGTGCTTACAGAGGATGGTTGGTTTAAAACCGGAGATCTCGCAAAAATGGATAAGGACAATTACTTATACATTGAAGGTCGTTTAAAAAATATGATCGTAGGAGCAAGTGGTGAAAATATTTATCCGGAAGAAATTGAATCGGTAATCAATAACTTTAAGCATGTAGTCGAATCTGTAGTTATTGAACAGAAAGGCAAATTAGTCGCAATGGTTCATTTTAATTATGAGGAGCTGGAACAGCAATATCATAATGTTAAAAAAGAGATGGGTAATTATGTTGATCTTACAGTCGATGAATTGATGCAGGAGTTACAGGTATATGTGAACTCCCGGGTGAACAAATTTTCACAGGTTCAATTGATCGTGGCTCACGTTGATCCATTTCAGAAAACAGCAACACATAAAATAAAACGATTTTTATACTATTAGAAATACAAAAGGCTGATGAAAATCAGCCTTTTTTTTTGCCTTGTATTTTGTATCGATTCTTCAAGTGACCAACTGTAAATAAGGGAAGTGTCTCCAGTGAATTTTTTTTTCCGGTCGATTTCGGTCAGGGCCTCGAATTCCGGACCAAACCTTTCAAATGCGCTCATAAATCCAAAATATCTATCCGGAATATCCTTTACCATTTTACCAACCAACGAGACGGCCTTTTTCGAGATGATTAATCAAGAAACATTAACTGCACCAACGATATCAGTCACGATATTAGATGCATCACCTGCTACTCCTGTTTCTATATCTTTTAATATTTCACCTAAATCTCTTTGGCTTTTTCTTGTGAGTCTTAAGTAGATATGAACATTTAATTCTCTGTCTTTAAGCATTTTTCTGCTTAGGATATATAAGCCTTCAGAACCCGGTTGATTGGAGTCTAAGAAATATTCATTATCATGACGCTTACTTTAAACGGTTCTAGAGGAATTGTAGTCGCCATTATTTTATCCGCTTCGATTGTGTGATCTGCAATTATTACAAAGTGTAATTGCCCGCTTTTCTTTGGGCGGTAAATTCGAATTCCATCAATTTACAGTCTTACTTTACTCATGATAATAGAAGTTTAGATTAGCATAAATGTAGAGAACATCATATTATGACACATAATAAAATATAGGTGTGGATGTTTTCTTTTATGTTCTGGACTAAACTTGTAAAATATGTTTCTCGACAGATGTGAGACTTATTTCATATTTGTATGTGTCAGATTATCAGGATAGATTGTGGTTGGTGTTATTCGAAGCTCAATAATGATGTGAGGAATGCTTAAAATCTTGAATTAATATTGATACATTTGTTTCGCGATTTGGCAATATCCTATCACTTGATTTGATATTAAAGAGGGAATCCGGTTTGAGTCCGGAACTGTACCCGCAGCTGTAATCTCTATACCAAACTCTGTTGCATGATGTCACTGTATCTTATGGAAGATATGGGAAGGCGCAACAAGAGGGAGAAAGTCAGAAGACCTGCTTAAAAGCAATTTTGTTTAATCGATACTTTCGGGACTAAAAGTTAGATTATGAAGAGAAAGACTATGTTTATGCCTAAGTGGCATATTATGCTTGGTTCGTTAATTCGGAACCAAATTTTAAAATTTAGATCGGTTATAGATGACACTCTGTTCATCTCGTTTATTGATAAAACGAACTGGTTAACTCCAAAACTTTATGAAAGAGCGAAGGCAGAAAAATGCGATTCGCAAAAGTTTAATTTTTGGAGCCTAAGATTACTCCCAAATTAATACAATTTAATAATTCAGCTTGTTGTTTTCAACAGGACCGAATTGTTGTACTCATAACTTAAAGGCAAACTACCGTTTGTATACTTTAAAATCAAGATGAAATGAATCCTAAAAGAGGTAAAGTGAGCATTGTTGGTGCTGGTCCGGGCGATCCTGAATTAATCACACTGAAGTCTATTCGCGCCATTGAAAATGCAGACGTAGTACTATATGATTATTTGGTAAACAAGGAATTGTTAGCCTATTGTAAATCTGATTGTGAAATTATTTACGTTGGGAAAAGGAACAAACAACATACCTATCCACAGGAAGAGATCAATGGAATGCTGATTGAGTTAGGATTAGCAGGAAAGAAGATTGTACGATTGAAAGGTGGAGACCCATTCGTATTTGGTCGTGGCGCGGAAGAGATATTGGGTTTGAAAGAACATGACATTGAGTTTGAAGTGATTCCTGGTATTACGGCAGGATTTGCTGTTCCTGGAGCCGCTGGTATTCCTGTTACATTGAGAAATGTGGCTTCTTCAGTAGCTTTTTTCACAGGACATCAGTGTGATAATCACAAAACAGAAATTCAGTGGGATAAGATTGCTACGGGTATTGATACTCTTGTTTTCTATATGGGGGTTACACAGGCAGCACGAATTGTTCGAAATCTGATGGCAAATGGCAGGAAACCAGAAACACCGGTTGCCATGATTCGTTGGGGAACTTTGCCGGAACAGGAAGTGCTAAAAGGAACTTTAGGAAATATTGTGGCAAAGATGGAGGAGCATGATTTTAAACCACCGGCAATATTTATTGTTGGGGAAGTAGTCGCCTATTCAGAACAATTATCACCACTGATTAATCAAATGGCCGAAACAGAAATTTGATAGCTATGAACAGAAAAGGAATTTTACTGTGTGGGCATGGAACCCGCAAAGAAAGAGGAGCAAGAGCTTTTCAAGAGTTTGCAGAGCGATTTGCGTCTCAAGTTACGGATTATGAGGTTGAATATGGATTTTTGGAGCTGTCTGAACCGGATTTTGAGACGGGTGTGAAGCGATTGCTTGAAAAAGGAGTCTTAGAGATTATTGCTATTCCTGTCTTTTTATTTACAGGAGTGCATATGGAAAGAGATATTCCTTATGCCTTAAATGGCCTTCAGGATAAATATAAGGTGAAGATTCAGTTGGCCAATTACATCGGGACATGTAATGAAATGGTTGAGTACGGAGTGCAGCTCATAAGTGAAACTCTTAAAAATAAGGATTGGAAGATTGATGATACTGCATTTCTGGGACTAGGTATTGGAGCTTCCAAAGCCGAGGCCAATGCCGATTTGGCGAAGATGACCCGTTTGATTCAGGAAAAACAGAATTATCCTTTTGCTGTTAATGCCTACACGAGCAACATGACTTATCCGGCATTGCCTGTGGTATTGGATTGGTTGAAGGTCTTGCCGTTTAAAAATATTGTGATGTTGCCTTTTGTATTTTTTCCTGGAGTTTATATGGATAAAGCAAATGATACGATGGAGGTTTTTGCAAAAGAAAATCCGGATAAGAACATCGCAATTGCACCCTTGTTAGGTGATGTGAATGGATTGTTTGAGGTATTGAATACAAGATTACAAGAAGTGTTAGACGGAAAAGTTGATTTGGTAGCAACTACTGTTTTAACCGGGGTGGAGCCACACAATCATCATGGACACGATCACGGGCATAGTCATGATCACGGACATCATCATCAATAATAGAAGAGGGGAATAAAAGATATGAGCGGAAAAGTGTTTGGTGTAGCGTTAGGACCGGGAGATCCTGAGTTAATAACGGTGAAAGCCTTGAATTGTTTGAAGAAATCGGAGAAGATTTACTATCCGGCAACGCAATCATCAAAAGGAAATCAGGATAGTTTTTCATTGGTGATTTTGAAGCAATTGGATGTAGAGGAGAAGAAATTCATCCCTATTAATGTACCGATGAGTAAAGATCGATCGCATGCGGTGAAGGCTTATGCTGATTTGTTTTTAAAAGTACAGAAAGATGTTGAAGAAGGCAAACAGGTATCAGTTGTGAGTGAAGGTGATATCTCATTTTTCAGCACATTTTCCTATTTGCTTGAAGATTTCAGGAAGAATAGTGTCGATTTTGAGATGATTCCGGGAGTTCCGGCATTTATTTTAGGAGGCTCGGTAGGCAAACTGCCATTGGTCACTCAAAACGACAAGCTTCTGGTTGCTCCCGATTTGGAAAATAAGCCGGAGCTAAAGGCTTTACTTGCTCAAAATCAAACGGTGGTTTTAATGAAAATTTCGAAGGTTCGCGAGTGGATTAAGGAATTCATTGAAGAAAGCAAATTGCAATTTTTTTATGGGGAGTATTTAGGAACCGAGAAGCAATTTACCTGCACTGATATGGACAGCTTGAGGGACAGGCAAATTCCATATTTCGCCATTTTAATTTTTTACGGAAACAAATAATATATCATGCCAAATATACTTGGAAAAATAACCGTTGCAGGCCTCGGACCAGGAAGTCCGGATCTATTTTTAAATCCGGCAATAGATGCAATAAGAGAAGCCGATGTGGTGATAGGATACAAATATTATTTCCAATTCATAGAATCATTTCTAAAAGAAGGAACAGAATGTATGGATACGGGAATGCGTCAGGAGGTGCAGCGTGCCGAAAAAGCTTTTGAATTGGCTGAAACAGGAAAAGATGTTGTTGTAATCAGCTCGGGAGATGCCGGGATTTACGGAATGGCATCGCTTGTTTTCGAAATGGCTGAGAAAACGCAATCGAAAGTAGAGTTAAGAGTTATACCGGGAATTTCTGCTTTTCAGGCGGCAGCAGCAAAATTGGGCGCTCCACTTAGTCACGATTTGGTTATTCTTTCCTTGTCGGATTTATTGACCAGTTATGCTTTGATCGAAAAGCGCATTAAAGCGGCAGTAATGGGCGATTTTGTAACAGCAATTTACAATCCTAAAAGCAAGAAAAGATATTGGCAATTGTATCGCTTACGGGAATTGTTTTTGGAGGAAAGAGAAGAGACAACACCAGTTGCTATTGTGCGTCAGGTGGCTCGTGCCGAGGAACAAATTACTTTGACAAACTTACGCGATTTCGATCCTGAAATGGTAGATATGTTCTCGCTTGTAATTATTGGAAATTCACAAAGCTATATTTCTGGTGATCGATTTATTACACCACGCGGATATTACGACAAAGAAGAGGAAACGGGAAGACCGGGACCATTGATTATGCAGGAAAGCTTCAGAACCATTGCTTCCGAATTAAAAGGAATGGATTTGCCTTTGGAAACAAAATGGATGCTCTTGCATTGCATTCATACATCTGCGGATTTTGAATTGGCTAAGATTTTGAAAGTTCAGAATAATGCAGCTCCGAAATTGAATGAATACCTTCAAAAAGGGGGTGTAATCATTACCGATGTTACCATGGTTCAGTCGGGAATTCGCAAGAAAGCCTGCGAGAGAATGGGAGTAGAGATCAAGTGTTATTTGCACGATCCCCGAACCATGGAATTGTCCGAAAAACATGGCATCACCCGCACTCAGGCTGGAGTTCGTTTAGCAGTTGAAGAGCATCCTGATGCAATGTATGTGTTTGGAAATGCACCAACAGCCTTGATTGAGTTAACTGATTTAATGAGAAGTAAAAACATTCGACCAGCTGGTATAATTGCAGCTCCGGTAGGCTTTGTTAATGTAAAAGAATCAAAACACAGAGTGAAGAGTTTTACAGATTTACCTGCTGTGATTATTGAAGGACGAAAAGGTGGTTCTACATTGGCAGCAACCATCGTGAATGCCATTTTAAGTTTGGAAGATGCTTACGATTTAAAACCTGGAAGAGATGTTTAATTTTTACATCATAGGAATACCGGACCGAATGGAAGTGAGTCTTTCTGATGAGGTGAAGGAAGTGCTGCAAAATCATCATTATTTCTCGGGGGGAAAGCGTCACAGAGATTTGGTAGCTTCTTATTTGCCGGAGAATGCGAAATGGATTGACATAGTTGTTCCATTGGAAGGGACGTTTATGGTTTATGAGCAGATTGATCAACCCATTGTGGTGATAGCTTCCGGAGATCCTCTGTTCTTTGGTATTGGGAATACAATTAAGCGCCGTTTTCCGGATACAAAAATAAAGGTGTACCCTTATTTCAATAGTTTGCAGTTGCTGGCACATGAGTTTCAATTGGCTTATGGCGAAATGACAATTTGCACCCTGACTGGAAGAGATTGGGTGAATTTGGATCAGGAGTTGATTCAGGGTAAAAAGTGCATTGGTGTTCTTACTGATAAGAAAAAAACACCAGCTACTATTGCTGCAAGAATGTTGGAAGCTGGTTTCGATAATTACAAGATGATTGTTGGTTCAAAACTGGGTGGTGATGAGCAGTATTGCACTGAAATTTCATTACAGAATGTTATTGATAAGGACTTTGCTCATCCGAATTGCCTAATTCTAATTCAGCAGAAGGAGATTAAAAGGACATTGGGCATTCACGAGGCTGATTTTCACATTTTGAATGGTAGGCCAAAGATGATTACCAAGCGAAGCATCCGATTGAATTCCATTTCATTTTTAGAATTGAATGATGCAAAACACCTTTGGGATGTAGGATATTGCACGGGGTCGGTTTCTATTGAAGCCAAGCAATTTGCACCACATTTGCAGGTGACTGCTTTCGAGCGAAGAGAAGAATCCAAAGAGCTTTTGAAGTTGAATCAACGAAAGTTTTGTGTACCCGGAATAGAAGGCATTCATGATGATTTTTTCAATATCGACTTATCGACAATTAAGAAGCCCGATCGGATTTTTATTGGCGGGCACGGAGGTAAATTAAACGAAATGATGCAGCGTTTGCATGCGGTTTTGCAAGAGGATGGAATCATCGTTTTTAATGCTGTTAGTGAAGCAACAAAGCAGGATTTTCTGCAGGCAGCAAAAGAACTTCAAATGGAGATTACCGATCAGATGAGTTTGCAACAGGATGATTTTAATCCGATTGTGATTTATCAGGCTAGAAAAAGATGTAACCACGAAGGAGTAGAAAGTAAGGCACGAAGTAGCACAAAGGAATGATTAGTTTGGTGTCGTAAGTTATTAGTTTGTGCTGTAATAAAAGACATTACTTAAAGAATTTTAAAACTATAAAAGGAGTAAATACTTTGTGTGACTTTGTGAAGACCTTAGTGTATCCTTTGTGGTAAAATAAAATAAAAAATGAGCAATACATTTATCATTATCAACAACAGTTTTGCCATGGCAGCAGCCGAACGAATTGCGGCAAAAATGGAGGGAAGTACAATTGTTTCCGTGACCGGATATCCGGGTAGTAAGAAAATTAGCTCCTTGCCAGATTTTCTTAAGAAATCATTTCCTCAGGTCGATCTACTGATTTTTATTGGTGCTATGGGCATTTGTGTTCGAAGTATAGCTCCGTTTATCCAGAATAAAGCGATTGATCCGGCTGTGATCAATATGGATTTGCACGGAAAATATGTGCAGTCGGTTTTGTCGGGACACAAAGGGGGTGCGAACGAGTATGCACAGCAAATTGCTAAAATCACCAATGGAACAGTGATAATTACAACAGCAAGCGATACATTGGAACTTTGGCCATTGGATATCTTCGGAAGAAAATACAACTGGACGAATGAATATCAGAATGCTTCGGAGAACGAACTGATTGCCGCCTTTGTAAATCAGAAGAAAACAGCATTACTTCTTGATGTGAAAAATGAAGGAACGCAAAGCTTGCAGGAATCTTGTCCTGATTTTGTGGAGGTTTTCTATCAGTTTAATCAGATTAAACAGGAAGATTTTGATTTACTAATTGCAGTGACCCCAGCTTTGTACGAAACGATTATTCCTAGCTTGTTTTTTCGTCCTAAATGCATTGTGGTAGGTACGGGAGCACAAAAAGGAATTGGAGTGGCCGCTTTTGAAACAGAAGTGAGATCCCGATTTGAGGCAAACCACTTGTCTTTTGCCTCCTTAAAAAGCATACACAGCATTATAGTAAAGGCTAAAGAAGAGGCATATAGGCAATTTAGCGAGACAACTAAATTGCCTTTCATTACCTATTCGGCTGAAGAATTGAATGAGAAGGAAGGTGAAGTTTCTTATTCTGAGGCAGCGTATCGTGAGGTAGGAGCTGTAAATGTATCCGAGGCATCGGCATTGATCGCCAGCGGTGCAAAAACATTGCTTCAAACTAAAAGCAAACATGTTGATGCAAAAGGAAAGCATTTTACTTTGGCTTTGGCCATGGATGCTGAGCAGGAGCGGAAAGGCGAGATCGTTATTGTTGGTGCGGGTCCGGGCGCGCCCGATTTGGTTTCTGTTCGAGGCAAGAGTCTTTTAAAAAGAGCGGATTTGATTCTATATGCTGGAAGTCTGGTGCCAAGGGAATTGACCGATTACGGAAAAGCTTCCTGTGTGATTCGAAACTCGGCAGATTTAACTCTAGAAGAGCAGTTTGATGTCATGAGGAAACATTACGATAGAGGAGGATTGGTTGTGCGTTTGCATACAGGTGATCCTTGCATTTATGGTGCGATTCAGGAGCAAATGAATTTCTTCGATCAGCACGAAATGGATTATGATATTGTTCCGGGTATTTCCTCATTTCAGGCTGCTGCCGCACGTTTGAAATCTCAATTTACGATTCCAAACAAGGTTCAATCTATTATTCTGACTCGAGGAGAAGGAAGAACACCGATGCCTTCAAGAGAGCAACTGTCTGAGTTTGCCAAATTTCAAGCAACAATCTGTTTGTTTTTGAGCGTGACTTTGGTGGACAAACTTCAAGCTGATTTATTGGAAGGATATCCGGAGAATACACCGGTGGCCATTTGTCACAAACTAACCTGGAAAGAGGAGAAAATTTGGAGAGGTGAATTGAAAGATCTGGCAAAAATTGTGAAGGAAAACAAATTGGCCTTAACAGTGATGATTGTTGTTGGTGAGGCCATTGGGAATCGCAAAAACAGATCTTTACTATACGATCCAAAGTTTACACACGGCTGCCGTAAGGGAATTGATGATTAATAAGGAGCATCGATTCAGATTACGAGATGGGAATTATTTGCCCTGAAAGAGCGGAAGAAGTTAGCACAGGGCAACGCCCTGTGTAAAAAAGGTAACTTATAAGTTTAGCCCTGAAAGGGCGAAAGAAAGAAAATAAATTGGAATGAAAATTTTATTATTCGGTGGAACGACAGAGGGGAAAGCAACTTCTAACTGGTTGGATGATTTGGAGATTTCGCATTTCTATTCGACAAAAACGAGTTCGGGGAACTACGAATCTAAATTTGGCCAGCGAATTAGTGGTGCGATGAATGTGGAAGAGATTTGGACCTTTTGTGAGGAAAGTGAAATTGATTTATTGATAGATGCAGCACATCCTTTTGCGGAAGTACTGCACCACAGTATTTCGGTCGCCGCAATTCATGCGAATGTGCCTGTACTGAGAGTAGAGCGAGATGCTGTGCCAAGAATGAAGAGTGAATTCATCCAATATCACAAGACTTTAGCTTCCATTTTGGCCGATTTGCATGCCGTAGATTGTGCGAAAATAATATCCTTGGTTGGAGTAAAAGCCTTACCAGTGATTCATAAAACCATGCCAAATGCCAATATTTGGTATCGAATTCTTGATTTTCCTTCCTCTCTGGAAATCGCCAAAGCGGCAGGAGTTAGCAGGGAGAAATTGATTGTTTCGGCAGCATTTGAAGGAATGAAATCTATTGAAGATTTGTTGAATGATGAAGGGATTGAAGCCATGATCACTAAAGAAAGTGGCTATTCTGGTTTGTTGGATCAGAAAATGGACTTGGCGGTAAAATACCAAATTCCACTTTACGTGATTGCCCGACCCGACTTGCCCAATTACGATGAGACGATCACTAATCGTGAAACATTGCAGAAATATTTGAAGAGTAAATTTGGACTGGAGCGAAAAGAATTGGCGCCTGGTTTTACTTCGGGTACTTGTGCAACAATATCCGCGAAAGCGGCATTAAAATTATTGTTAGGCGATAAATTGAACCAGAAAGAGAGCGTTGCTTTGCCCGATGGGGAAATTTGCGAAATGCAATTGCATCAAAATAGATGGGGACAAGATTTTGCTTTGTGTTCGGTGGTGAAAAACTCTGGCGATGATCCTGATGTAACAGACGGAATGGAAATTGGCGCTTGCCTGAGATGGAATGATGTGAATCGCATTCGTTTTGTGAAAGGGGAAGGGGTCGGAACGGTTACTTTAAACGGTTTGGGGATTCCCTTGGGTGAACCGGCGGTAAATCCTGTTCCCCGAAAGATGATTGCCTTCGAATTGGAACAAATTTTGGAAGAGTACGATGTGCACAGAGGTATAGATGTTTCGGTATTTGTTCCTGTTGGCAAAAAGATGGGAGCCAAAACATTTAATCCCAAGCTGGGAATTGTTGATGGAATTTCAATTATCGGAACAAGTGGAAGAATTAAGCCTTACTCCTTGGAAGCCTATATTCAGAGTATTAAAAAGCAATTGGATTTAGCCGTTCATAACGAGAACAAGCACATTGTTGTGAATTCGGGCGGAAGAAGTGAGCGATATCTGAAGAAGAAATTTCCTCACTTGGATGATTTGGCTTTTTTACAATACGGGAATTTTATTGGTGAAATATTGACAATTAGCAATAAGTCTGGTATTGAGAAGCTAAGCATGGGAATTATGACTGGCAAGGCGGTAAAATTGGCTGCCGGTTATTTGGATACGCATAGTAGTAAGGTGGTTTTAGATCATGAGTTTCTGATGGGATTGGCAAGAGATTGCAGGTATTCCGAAGAGATTATTATGAAGATTGGAGAGATGACAATGGGACGTGAGTTGGAGGAGATATTCTCATTCTCGGAAGATGAGCTGTTTTTTAAAGTCTTAAAAAGCAAATGTGTTCGCGTTTGCCAACAAGTAATTGAAGACTATGATTTTG
This sequence comes from Labilibaculum antarcticum, assembly GCF_002356295.1. NCBI lineage: Bacteria > Pseudomonadati > Bacteroidota > Bacteroidia > Marinilabiliales > Marinifilaceae > Labilibaculum > Labilibaculum antarcticum. Next base: position 4,501,330 of record NZ_AP018042.1, read on the forward strand.
AGCTTCTTTTGATAAGCAATCAGGGAGAAATAATTTAATTACGAAGCTCAATTACGAATTATGAAGGAGGTTTCGACTTGCAAATTCATAATTAACTATTGAATAGAATAGACCTGAAAGCGTTCGAAGAACCTGTCAGCGTCGATTAGAAAAATTATACGATGGGAAAAAAGTTATTTGTACTACTTGCATTTTCACTTCCTTTTCAGGGATTTAGCATGCACATAATGGAAGGCTATTTGCCTGCCGGTTGGTCTATTTTCTGGACGGTCGTTTATTTGCCTTTTTTTATTTGGGGTGTAAAGGTGATTCAGAAGATGGTAATAAAGCATCCCGAGCTAAAAATGCTTTTGGCATTGGCTGCCGCTTTTGCCTTTGTTCTTTCTGCATTAAAATTACCATCGGTGACTGGCAGTAGTTCGCATCCTACTGGTGTCGGTTTGGGTACATTGTTATTTGGGCCAATTACGATGAGTGTATTGGGCGTTTTGGTGCTAATCTTTCAGGTACTTTTATTGGCTCATGGGGGAGTAACTACTTTGGGCGCTAATGCATTTTCGATGGCTTTGGCTGGTCCGGTGGTAACATTCGGAATTTATAAGTTGTGCGCCAAATTGAAATGCAACCGCTCCGTTTCTATCTTTTTAGCCGCTTGCCTGGGCGATTTGGCGACCTACACGGTTACGGCCTTACAATTGGCATTGGCTCATCCAGATACTCAAACTGGTGTAGCAGGAGCATTCGTGAAATTTGCATCTATTTTTAGCTTAACTCAAATTCCAATAGCCATTGTAGAAGGTTTAGTAACTGTTTTGGTGATGAATATTTTGATTAAAAATATCCCGAACTTAAAAGGATTAAAACTGAAATTTCAAACTGTAAAATCGTAGATCCATGCTGAAAATAGTTCAAAAGAATCAAAATATTTTCTTGCTTCTGGCCATCATCAGCATTTTGGTTGGTGTTTTTGCTTACGTTGGAGATTCTGAGTTTGGAGGTTCCGATGGACATGCAGAAGAGTACATCACTCAGGCTGATCCTGATTACAAAGTCTGGTTTTCGAACATTTGGGAACCACCAGGACCCGAAATTGAAAGTTTGCTATTTGCCGTGCAGGCGGCCATTGGTGCAGGTGTAGTTTGCTACGTCATTGGTTACTACAAAGGAAAAAAAACAGGGGAAAGTATTCAGGAGTAATTCGTAATTACTCATTACTAATTTTTAATTACAGAAAGTGTTTATAAGCGAACAATACATACTAAAAAAACCCATACTTGGATTGTACAGCATGGAGAAATTCATCCTTTTTATGGTGCTTCTCAACGCTGCTTTGCTTTCCGCAAATTCGTATCTGCACTTGTTTCTAATTTCTCTGATTTCGATTGGTTTTTTTGCTCATGGAATTGGCCTGAGAAAACTGCTTCGATTAATTTCCTTGCCATTGGGATTTATTGTAATGGGAAGTATTTCAATTGCCGTTTCATTGCATACCGATCCGAAAAGTAGTTTATTTTGTTTCGATAGTATGGGTTTGTGTATTGGTTTGGAAAATGCTGGCTTGGACAAAGCTATCGAATTGTTTTTTAAGGCAATGGCAGCCATTATGGCGCTTAATTATTTGATTCTTTCTTGTACTTTATCAGAGATTAATGACATTGGTCGAAGATTGAGAATTCCTTTGATCTTGCGCGAGTTATTTGTCTTAACCTATCGTTACATTTCATTGCTTTTTACTTTTACTAGTCAGGTTCATATTGCACAACGAAATCGTCTTGGATATGTAAGTAAAAAACAGTCAATACTATCTGTTGGCATGCTTTTTTCCTGCGTATTCATAAAAAGTCTCCTCTTTTCCAATCGAAGTTTAGATGCGCTTCAATCCAGAGGATATCATGGCGAATTGTATTTCAGGCAACAACAGGATTCCCTGCGATTCAAACAATTATTTCTAATAGTATTGTTTGCAGTGGCTCTAGTTGGGTTTCATTTTTGTCTTAATTCATTATTCATAACTCATATTTGCTAAAATGATTCAACTCCAAAATATAAAATATTCTTATCCTGAGGGCACCATAGGGCTTGATGATATTTCTCTTGAAATTGAAAAGGGTAGTAAAGTTGCTTTTTTGGGTGAGAACGGAGCCGGAAAATCAAGCTTGTTTTTGGTCTTGAATGGAATTCATAAACCTCAGAAAGGGAAGTATGTTTTGGATGGAAAACAATTTGGGTTCTCGACCACAGAGCGAAAGCAAATGGCACACAAAGTGGGTTATGTGTTTCAGGATCCGGATGTGCAGTTGTTTGCAGCAAGTGTGTACGAGGATGTTGCGTTTGGTCCGTTTAATTTAGGTTTGGATAAAAAAGATATAGAAATCAGAGTAGAGAAGTATCTCAATTTGTTAAGCATTCAGGATTTGAAAGACAAAGCGCCCCATCAATTGAGTTACGGACAGAAAAAGCAGGTTGCAGTGGCCGGAGTTTTGGCCATGGAACCGGAAATTATTTTGTTTGATGAGCCTTTTGCCTGGCTCGACAACCGTCACAAGCACATTATGAATGAGATTATTGATGATTTGAACAAACAGGGCAAAACGGTCTTGATTTCGACACACAATCCGGATTTTGCCTACGAGTGGGCTGATAATGTTGTGTTGATGAAAGAGGGGCGAATCATTGCTTCCGATTCGCCGGTAAAAACCATGTGCAACAAAGTGCTGATGCAAGAAATAGGAATGGAATTACCTTTGGTTGTGCAATTGGCTAAAAAATTGGGCTTGAAAAATGATTCTCGATCCATTCAATCTTTGCTTTGGGAAATGTAGCATTGTTTTTCACTCAAGAATGCTAATTTTTAACAGATTAATTTTGTTTGAAAAAAAGGGGAGACTTGCGCCTCCCCAATTCCTGTTCGTTGTGCTATTTATTTTGATGTTTGCATTGTGTTTTCGATTTCTTGGATTGAAACTTCTGCATTTGCACCACTTTTAGAGGCTACAATGGCTCCAACAGCGGAGGCGCACTCAATGGCTTCCTGAGGGTCGGTTTCATGCAAAAGTTTACTAATTATTGTTGCAAGAAACGAATCTCCAGCACCAACCGTATCAGCCACCTTTACCTTAAAACCTTTACTGTAGACAAATTTGTTTTCGATAAAGAGAACCGCTCCATCTTTCCCAAGGGTTACACAAACCTCTTTGGTTTTGGTTTTATTGGCAATAAATTCAATGCATTCTTCAAGAGTTTTACTTGCAAATCCCATGCTGGCGCAGATCTCAAAAATTTCATCGTCGTTGAATTTTATAAAATCAGCATCGTTCATTAAGTCAATGATGCTTTTTTCTGTGTAATGTGGCGAGCGCAGATTGACATCAAATACTTTGAATTTTGCATGTTCGAGCAGTTGAAAGAGTGTTTCTCGTGAGGTTTTACTTCTGGCAACCAAGCTTCCGAATATAAAAGCATCCGAATTTTTTACAATGTCGATGTCTTTATCCAAAAGGACGATATCATCCCAGGCGCATGGCATTTTGATTTCGTAAGATGCTGATCCGTTTTGATCCAATTTCACCAAGACTTCGCTGGTTGAAAAGTGTTTGCTGATTTGAATGTGCTCAATACTTGTTGAGAAACTTTTTATTTCCTCAATAATCTCATCTCCAATGGCATCCTGTCCGATGCTGCTGATGACTTTTACTTTATTGCCAAGTGATTGCGCCCGTAAGGCAACATTCAAGGGAGCTCCCCCCAACTTTTTACCCCTTGGAAGCATGTCCCATAATACTTCGCCGTAGCAGACTATCTGTTTCATTTTGATGCTAATTTTGAGTTCATTTCTTTCACACAATCTTTCACTTTTTTGCTTCGTAGCATTTCAAGAGAAGTTAGGAATGCATCTACGAAAGTTTTGTCGCTTACCAGTTTCCCAAAAATGGCTTCAATTTCTAAAAATCGAATTGGTGTTTGATGCGATAAAGCGGCAGCGCGAATTAGTTCATTACTCATGGCATCAACAATTTCATAGCTATTTCCATTTTCATCCACTCCATCATTGTATTTACACCAGGCGGCAACGACAAAAGCGGCTCTTGCAATTTTTGCATCTCCTTGTAATTGTCCTTTTATGGTAGGGAGTAAAAAGATTGGAATTTTAGCAGAGCTTTCGAGGCAAATTCGTGGAATAATATCTTTGATGTAAACATTTTGGAAACGTTTTATCAAGCTCTGTTTGTATTGTTCCAGATTGATATCTCCCAAATCGCCTAAAATTGGCGTAACTTCTTCGTCCATAAATGCTTTTAGGAAGATTGAAAAATCTTCATCTCTCGCAGCTTCATCGATGGTTTTATAGCCATGCAAAGCGCCGAGCATTCCGAGTACCGAATGGCCCGCATTGAGTAGGCGTAACTTCATATTCTCGAATGGAACTACATTTTTTACAAATTGAGCGCCTACCTTTTCCCATTCAGGTCTTCCGTTTGCAAAATTGTCTTCAATTACCCATTGAATAAAAGGTTCGCAAACAACAGGCCATTGATCGTCGACCAAAAATTCATCTTGCAAGTTTTTAATATCATCGGCAACGGTTACCGGTGTAATTCGGTCGACCATTGCATTCGGAAAAGAAACATTCTTTTCTATCCAGGATTGCAATTCTGGTTCCGCTTTTGCCACATAGTTTAAAAGAGCTTTTTTAGCCACGTCGCCATTGCCTTGTATGTTATCGCACGATTGTATTGTGCAACCTGCTATCCCTCGTTCTTTTCTTAGTTTTAGGGCTTGTGCCAGATAACCAAAAACAGTTTTGGGCGACATTGGGTTCTTCATGTCTTCTACAATCACGGGATTACTGAAATTGAATTCACCCGTGGCTTCGTTCAAATTATAGCCACCTTCGGTGATGGTTAAGGAAATAATTTTGATATCAGGATTCGCCATTTTTTCGATGACTGCAATCGGGTTTTCTGGAGCAAAAATATACTCCACCAATGAACCAATTATTTTGGCACTTCGGGTACCATCCAGGTTTTTGATGACCAAGGTGTAAAGTCCGTCCTGATCTTTAAGGATGTTGTAAATTCTTCGATCGTAATCCAGCAGACCAATTCCGCAAATTCCGCAATCCATAATGCCATAACGTTCCATTAATTCGTTGGTGTAGTAAGCTTCGTGTGAGCGGTGGAAATTCCCTACGCCAATGTGAACAATGCTAGTTGTAACTTTATTCCTATCGTAGGATGGTGTTTGCACATTTGAAGGCATGAGGCCTAAATTCTCTTGATTTAATGCTATCGATGTTTTCATTTCTATATGTTTTTATTCGCACAGTAGCTTGCTTGTCGCAGATTTAACTTGATCTTCGGAATGGAAAATACTATGCTGATATGATCTTTACTATTGTTCTATTTAATCAATGCTTTTTTTCTACGAAGGCTCCAGTAGGCAAATACAAAATAACCGATGGTGCAGTAGAAGGCATATTTGTGAAAGAAGGTTTTGTTGCTATTGTAGCTTTCTAAATCGGCACTTCCAAACATCGTATTCAAGGCTAAAAGGGTAATGATAATTAAACAAATTATAGCCAGGCTGTTCAGAATTTTAGAGAATAGTGATTTGTCTTCGTATTGAACTTTTTCATCTTTTGCTTTTTCTTCCTGATAGGTTTTTATATCAGCTTGAAGCTGTTTTTCTTCTTTGATTTCCTCTGTGTAATCTTCTGTAGCACCATTCATTTTAGCCAGTATGGTGTATAAGATCACTGTAAAGAACCAAGTGGGAATAAAAAGATAGTAGAACGACATGATATCCAAAGTGTTGAGGCCAAATCCGAGGATTAACCCTGCTCCCCAGGAAATAACAGCAGGCTTGCTTGTCACTAGTTTTTTATAGTAAGCCCAATATCGGGTCAAGCCGATTTTTGGAAAAATAAAATGCTCGGCAAACACAATTGCTCCTACTGGTACAACAAGTAGTCCGGCATAGGTAAGCATAGGTAACACTTTCGAGAAAACAAAAGGGAAACAAGCGATAATCACCGTGAAAACACCTACAATTAATGTAGTTCTTCTTCGGGAATGATTTTTGAATATGGCTTGAGCAGCCAGACCCGCACGGTATAAATTGGCATTGGCGGTAGTCCATCCGGCAATAATTACAATCACAAAACCAGAAGCTCCTAAAGCATAGTAGGCTACATCACCTGGATCTAAGGCCACAACAGGTTGACTTAGTAAAACACCTGCTCCAGCTCCCATAATTCCTGCTGCAATCCAGGCAACATAGTGTCCGAATAGCATTCCAAAACTGGAATAAACGCCATAAGTGGATTTTTTTGCATAACGAAGAATCGCCATATCAATAAGCCCAACGTGGGTAATGGTGTTGGCAGCCCAAGCAAAGCCGATCACTTCTAATAAACCAATTCCAGCTTCCCCGTCACTGGTGACTCCTTTCCAAATCGACAGATCGCCGATATGAATAAATTCACTCCAACTTGAAATGCTAGTCGATCCGATTACAGAATAGGCGAGTGCAGGAAGAAGTGCTAAGGCTCCGGCAACAAAAAGAGTGAAGAGCCATGGGGCGCAAATGCTCGAGAAATCGGCCACGGTGCTAAAACCATAAATGGCAACAAACACGACAACGATTCCTACCGCAATCACAATAAGTATAAACCAAACATTGGTAGAATACCAGTTCAACTGGGCGGGAATATCAAATAGAAATCGCACTGCCGAAGAGGATACGGTGATCATGGCAGCTGAAATAACAGTGAAGATAATCACATTGGCCCAATTGTATAATTTGGTCATCGAATCTCCGGCAATCTTATTTAAATAGGTGTACAAACTCAGTCGGGTTTGAACCGCAATGGGCGCAGTCATAAAGGTCCAGCTAAGTACGGCCAGAATGTTACCAATAAGAAGTCCGAATAAGATATCGTTTGTGCTTGCTCCTAGAGAAACAAAAGTCGCACCAATTACAAATTCGGTTGCAGCAACGTGCTCTCCGGCATATAATCCGGCAAAATGTTTTCCTCCATGAAGTTTGTTTTTTGCTATCGGTAACTGTTCTTCATCAAGAAGGGCAAAATTTTGCGATGAGTCATTTTTCATGATTTATATCGTTTGAATGGTTTGTTAAAAAAGTGTAATTGCTAATTGTAAAGCCCCAAGCTTTGTCTCGGGATTCCACATTGCTGTTCCTCTAATGGGAAAGCTGGTAGAGAAAATCTTTAGGGAATGAGTAAGACTTATACCTAAGTTCACCATATTTGCCTTCTCACTGTAAAAGGTTTTATCCGTAATAAAAGAAAACGCTCCTCCTGCAAAAGCTTTTAGCTCGGTGTCTTTTTCTTTAAAAATCCGATAGGATAATTCAACGTAGTTCGAATATGAATTGGTAACGCTACCATCATCCTGAGTTTCATAATCACCACCTTCTCCAAATAGAATTGTTGACCAATAGATACTTATCGGAAAATCTTCGGATAAGGTGTAAGTTATAGCGATGTCAAGGAAGTTGGGTGAGCTGTACTTATTGTAACTGAAAATGTCTGGATTTTCTTCGTTACTATAATTGTTGTGGCTTACTAGTTCTGCGTAAAAATTGTTTGTGAATTTGTATTTTGAATAGTAGGAAAACTCTTTGTATTCTCCACTAAAACTAGCGCCACCCCATAAGCCTAAGATGAATTTCTGATCGGTAGACGAATATTCCATGCTGGAAGCCATCATGGCTCCGGAAGTAACTACTGAGCCGTGCCAAAGGTGCATGTTTTTTAGGTCTAGGTTGATGTTGAAATGATCAGCAAGTGATTTTTCTTCTTGTGCTAGAACGTTTGCGCTTTGAAAGATTAGTACACCAAACAACAGTACAAAGAATAATTTGATGTTTTTTAAACGTACTAATAGACTCTTTTTTAAATTCTGCTTTTTCATTAAAAGCCTACATTTTTTAAGTTGTAGTTTCATCGTGCTCTTGCTTTAAGTACAAATCAAATAATCTATAAAACGTAATTAATACGTTTGCTTGACAAATGTATCTAAAAAAAAACTTAAAAACCAAACATCTTAAAAAATAAATCGATTGCTAAATGATTAAAATCCTGAAATATAGTGATATAAGCGTTTGTATTTTTATTTATTTCATCTCTGTTTTAGTTTGTTTGAGAAGGTTTTATGGATTTAAACTTTGTTTGTATTTCTTTTTTGCGTGAAAAGTACGTTTGTTTTGTATTCCTACATTAATTGGGAATTATTGGGATATGAAAAACAAGATTCTTATATTTGTTCCGAAAATCCACGAAGATAAAGCGTGGATTCAACGTTTAATTTATGATGGATTTTAGAAAAATAGCCAATATTTCGGTAGACTGCGTTGTCTTTGGGTTTGATAATATCAATATTAATATCCTATTGTCGAGGCGTATGCTAAATATGCATGATCTAAAATATCCTGTAATCGACGATTGGGTTTTGACGGGCGATCATGTTTTTAAAAGTGAGCGACTGGATGAATCTGCGGTCAGAATTTTTAAAGAACTTACTGGCTTTGAGGATGTTTATAAAAAACAGTTTCGAACATTTGGAAATCCTGAACGAATTAAAAATGAGAAGGATTTGCTTTGGTTGAAAAGTAAAGGGGTGGAAGCTCGCGTGATGTCGGTAGCCTACTATTTTTTACTTCCTGCCGAAAGGGTTGATTTGAAAAATGGGGATACGAAATGGTTTCCTCTTAAGAATTTACCGCATTTGGGCTTCGATCATGAAGAGATTATTGTCCGTGCTTTCGACGATTTGAAGCAAAAGGTGATGAGTGAGCCGGTGATTTTTGAATTTTTACCCGATAAATTTACCTTGAATGAATTGCAGATAGCCTACGAATCGGTGCTGAATACTACAATTGACAATCGAAATTTCAGGAAAAAGGCAATTTGCAAAAGCTATATTGTTCCGCTCGACGAAAAGCGAGTTGGAAGCTCTAAAAAACCAGCTCGTCTTTTCATGTTCTCCAAGGATATTTATGAGAAAACCAGCAGTAAGAACAGTATTATCAGTTTTTAAATCATCGAATGGATTGCAAATCTGGCTGTTTATAAAAAAAACGGAATGACTTTTCATCCCGTTTCTTACGTTTGGTTTCATATTCATTGATATCTTTGAATTATTGCATCAGATTCGCCGGGAAAAACCATGTGTAATAAAGTTTTGATGCAGGAAATAGGAATGGAATTGCCTTTGGTCGTGCAACTAGCAAAAAAAAATGGGAATGAATAATCATTCCCGATCGATTCAATCTTTTCTGCAGGAACTGTAAAAGAGGTCCGATTTAATTCACACATATTTCAATAATATACCTGATTATTCAATTTGAATAGGTTTGAAAACAATTATGAATGCCACGGTGCGCTGCACCTTTTGTAATCCTGTGATGATTTGTTTCTACAAATACTACGGCGCTATGCACCTGTAATTTGCTATGAATTAAGCAATAGAGTTGCGAAGTCTTTGTAGGGAAAATTGTAAAATGCTTAATCTAGGTACAGAGTACCGAAGCTTTCAGAAGTAGGTATTTAATTATTTCTTCTCCATCAACTCACTGTAAATTTGAATCAAATTATCTGCCTGTGTATAAATATTGAATTCCTTTTCAACACCTTTCCGGCCAGCCACTGAAAGCTCCTGCAATTTGTCTTCATTGTTCAAAAGTGCTTTAAGAGTTATGGCTAGTTCTTGTGCTGTGTTGTTCTCATAGATGATTCCACCCTTCGATTTTTCAACAATCTCGGGGAATGCGCCCAGTTTTGGTTGCACAACCGGTACGCCCGAAGCCATACTTTCCAGTAGATACAAACCAAAAGCCTCCCCATTTCTCACCGGAACAGAAATTAGTTTTACTTTTTTGAAGAATTCATGCCTTCCTTCACCGTCAAAATCGTAATGAAATTCAACTTGTTCCAAGAGCCTTTCTTTTTTCAATTTTTTCCGAACTTGTTTTAGTAAAGGCTTATCGTCACCAGTTGATCCTCCCGTTACAATCAATTTCACATCTTCGTAAGTAGTATCTTTTTTTAGTTCGATAAAGGCATCAATGATAATATCGAAACCATTTCCTTCACACATTCGGGAAATGTAGCCAATGTTTCTTGCTTTCATTCCGGGTGATGCATACTTGTATTCCTCAGGATCAACACCCAAATAGTTCGTGAAGACTTTCTCTTTTGGAATGTTCATTTTTTCCAGCGAAACGCCTGCATAAAAATCACTCACAGCAATAAATGCATCCAAATGTTCTGCCTTGCTACTCATCAATGCCCAAATTTTATCTCTAAAGGAGTCTTTCATCGCATCTACCCAAACATCTTCATCTTGCAGCGAGCAAACCAGTATCGCATTGGGAAATTCCTTTTTTAACTTAGGAGCCAAACCCAAAAGCAGAGCATTCGATAAATGAATTACATCGGGCTTCAGATATTCCGCCATCCAGCTTACCATGCGGTTGAGTTCCTCTTTTTGCTTTCCTTCTTCTCCCATTAACATCGAAACGGTCATTTCTTCCAGCCCTTTTGCATTGGTTGAACCTGCCATGCTTGCAGCCAATTTCAACATTGGACTAGAGTTCAACAAACGATCTACCCAGGAGGGTGCATGTCTGAAAATAGGATACAATTGCTTTAGATAAATACTGATGGCTCCATAAAAAACAGGAATCTCGTTCAAGTCATGCTCATCAGAAAACAGGGGGAGATACATAGGTAATTTGGTCACTTCGTGTCCCTGTTTTTTCATGGCAAGATGAAATTTATCGTCGCGCAAACAATTACCACAGTAAAAACTGCCTCCCGAGCCTGGTATAATTTGAAGAATGTTCATTTTTCTGATTTTTATGGAATACACAAGATAGCAAAATCAGTTAAAAGTACTTCAAGCAGAAAGTGTCTAAAGTAATTAACTCCAGGCACTTTATTTTTTTATTGATTTAGATAGACGCTGATAGGTTTGAAAAACGCTGTCAGGTCTTGGGTTTTACCTACTCCTTGGGACTTTTTCCTTCTTCCTTTCCCTTGAAACTTGTCCCTTGGAGCTTTTCCTTGTTCCTACTTCCTTGAAACTTATTTATTCAGACGCTGACAGGTCCAAGGACGCTGTCAGGTCTTGTTTTTTTACTTTTCCCTTGAAACTTATAACTTTTTACTTGTTCCTTCTTCCTTGAAACTTATTTATTCAGACGCTGACAGGTCCAAGGACGCTGACAGGTCCAAGGACGCTGACAGGTCCAAGGACGCTGTCAGGTCTTGTTTTTTTTACTTTTCCCTTGAAACTTGAAACTTGAAACTTTTTACTTGTTCCTTCTTCCTTGAAACTTCTCACTTATTTATCAAACTGCTTGGCCTCTTCCCAAATCAAATCCATTTCGGCTAAATTCATGTCTTTTAGGTTTGTTCCTAATTTCATGGTTTTACTTTCCAGATAATTGAATCGTTTGGTGAATTTTTGGTTGGTGCGTTCCAGAGCATTTTCAGGATTTACGCCATACAAACGGGCTGCATTAATCAAGGAGAAGAACATGTCGCCAAATTCGGCTTCCATTTTGTCCTGATCCCCTTTTTTGATTTCCACTTCCAATTCGTGCATTTCTTCTTTTACCTTTTCCCAAACCTGTTCTTTTTCGTCCCAGTCGAAACCAACACCTCGCACCTTATCTTGAATTCGGTTTGCTTTTACTAAAGCAGGCAGTGATTTTGGAACTCCTTCCAAAACGGTTTTGTTTCCATTTTTTTCTTTGAGCTTCAACTGTTCCCAGTTTTCTTCCACCTCTTGGGCATTGGCAACTTTGGTATCGCTAAAAATATGAGGATGACGATAGATTAGCTTTTCGCTGATGCCATCGCAAACATCGGCAATGTCGAAATCGTTGGTTTCAGAACCGATTTTGGCGTAGAACACAATGTGCAGCAAAATATCGCCCAATTCTTTCTTGATTTCCTCTTTTTCGCCTTTTAAAATGGCATCGGCCAGTTCGTAGGTTTCTTCGATGGTAAGTGTTCGCAGACTCTCAAAGGTCTGCTTTTTATCCCATGGACAGCCATCACGAAGCTGATCCATAATATTTAGTAAGCGCTCAAAGGCTTGTAGTTTTCTATCCATTGGTTCTGTATTTGATATTCGAAGATCAAATTTACAAAAGTATTTGGGAGTTTTGGGATTTATTCAAATTTCAATAAGAGGGTAGGTGGTGCAGGAGGCATAGTGGAGGTTTGTACCTTTTTTATTAATAGTGCCTTGGGTCGTCTTCTACAATTGCATAATGATAGTTGTCTATCCATTCTCCCCTAATCGGAAGAATTTTTCTTCTTAATCCTTCTCTTGTCATTCCGCATTTTTCTAATATACGTACTGATTTGATGTTTTCTGTTGCAACTCCAGCTTCTACTTTATGAAGATGAAATTTATCAAAACCTGCTCTTATCAATTCTTTTGAAATTTCCGTTCCATATCCATTACCCCAATAATTTGGATGTAATTCATAATAAATCTCACCTAATTTAAATCTGTCCAGTGATAATGATATCCCTGCTAATCCAATAAAAGAATTTGAATCTTTAGTTATTATTTTCCAATTGTATGATTTTCTGTTTTTTTCAGTCTGTACTTTAATCATTGAATTAACTCTTTCTCTTGTCTCTTCAATGTTTTTTGGAATTCCTAGAGTGCCAAATTCATCAACTTCCAGGCTTGAATGCATCTGATGAATAATTTCTAAATCATCAACTGAAATTTCCTTGAAAATTAATCTTTCTGAGTATAATTCCATAAGTTCTTATTTATCAGTGTCTCGGTATAACCGCCAAGGGGTGGCTGTCTAATAATCTAAATAAACTGACTTAAATCCAAAATGGGCTATGCACTTATGCAGCATAGGTTTTGCACCTGCGTACACAAGTAATACAGCAAAAGCAATAAAAATTAATTTTGCCTGACATCTTTAACATTTTCTAATTATCGCTATTCCCTGTTTCTTGTTTTTCATAGATATCAGAAACACCACCAGAAATAATAAACTTCATAACAACTGCCGGATTTATATCTAGTGGCCTTACCTGGGTTTTAGGAACAATGAACAACTCTCCTGAGAAATTATAAGAATGAGGGAAATATACCGCAACCTTATCTTTCTCATCTATTTTGCTTAAATCTTCGGCTGTTAGGAAGCCCAATTTTTCCAGATTAGAGATTGGATTTACCAATACAAGAACTGGTTTGTTAAATTTTTTTTCTTTTCCTACAAATGCTGAGAAAAGATCATTTAATGCTGAATAGATCAATTTTAATAAAGGAGCTTTTTCAAGTAAACGTTTAAACAAGATTTTGAATGGTTGGGCAAATATGCTCCTGCCAATTATTCCAATTAATACCAGAAAGAAGAAAATCACAATGAGTCCTAATCCTGGGATGTCTATTTTAAGGAAGTTCTCCAGGACATCATCCAGTAAACTATTTGTAAAATTGAAAACCACATAAATTATGTATGCCGTAATTCCAATGGGTGCAGTATACAGCAAGCCTTGCAGGAAATAATTCATTAATTTTTTCATAAGGCAAAAATATTAAAAAATAAAGTGTTTTCTCTGATAATGTAATAGTCTTATAAATTTACTTATTTATATTTTGAGCAAGACCATTTTTAAATCACGAACACTTTTAAAATAGAGTAGTAACTTCACATGGCTTGCTGGTGGTTATTAAAAGTGGTGTGAGAGGTTTTCCGCTAGGCTAAGAACCTAGCGGCAGCTTACTTGATTAGGCACTTTTTTATCTGAATTGTTTCATAGCTATTGTAAATTTCAAATTCAATTTCGTATCATATATATGTGCGGAATACCATCTTCAATATATCCTTCGCCTATTTGCTTAAATTCGTGACTTTCATAGAATTTTTTCAGATATGTTTGAGCACCAATTTTTATAGTTGATTTATTAAATTTTTCTTGAATAGCTTTTATTGAAAAACATATTAGATCGTGTCCGTAACCAAATTCTCTTTCTGATTTTTTTATCAATACTCTTCCTATACTTGCATATTTGTAATAGTCGTTAGCATTAAATAATCGTGTATAAGCTATAATGTTTCCGTCTTTCTTTCCTAAAACATGTAATGCTTTGTGGTCTTTTCCGTCTGTGTCTAGATATACGCAATTTTGTTCTACCACAAATATTTCTGAACGTAATTGTAATATTTCATACAATTCTTCTAGGGTAAGTTCTGAAAAAGTTTTTACTTCTAAAATCATAAATTATTAGTTAATTAAATTGTTTCTAATTCATCCTAACGTATAGTATATTATCTATAATACTTCAGTTAATCTTTATTAAAAATTTTATATACTGTTTTCATACTAAATTAATGTCTTTGGTTGCGGTGAATTATACTTAACTGATTATGTCTGTATTGTAAGTGAATTGAAAATCCTATTATCTCAACTCATCACAAAGCCTATTTTTTCACAATATAATTCTCTTTAATGTCAAAGCGGAATTTCCAGAACCTATTAAATTCTCTAATATCTCACTTTGGCTATATTTTTTTACTATTTTGGAAAACCTTGAATTTTCTTTTTTAAAATAAAAAATAACCTAATATATTCTATCAGCCAAAACATGCTATTTAAAATAAATTATCAGTTACCTTTCTATTTAATAGATTATTTCAAGGCTCTATCGTAATTGTGCCAACGACGGTTTTGCTAAATTTCTTGGGCGATTTAAAGTAATTTCCTTATCAATGCGCTAAGTAAGCAAGCCGATTAAATTTACTTATTTATAGTAGGAGCAAGACAAATTTTATTGGCTTGCTGGTGTTTCTTAATTGCACTAAACATTCAAACTGCTCGTCAACGCCCATGATAATTTAGCTTTTGTTAGCTACTGTTTTTTCATTTTAAACACTCCTAAATCTCCAGGATAATAGGACTTATAACCACCAAGAATCACTGTTTTAGAATTATTTGAAACTCCTAAATATTCAATTATTTGCCCAGAGCTGTCAATAAACTTTGCTTTAAAACTTAACTGTCTTTTATCCTGAGCATTGATTTTATTATCTCCAGTTGTTGAATTGACATCATCAAAAAAGCATATAAGCTTGATCTCTTTTGTTGATCCAGTTTTATAAATACTCCAGATGTCATAATAAATTAATGCATCGACTTTAAATTCTTTATTTTGTGGTAATGTGTCTGGCATGCTAACAACTAACCGACCTTTAATGGATCCTAAATTTTCGCTTTGCCATGTACCACTCCATTCGCAATCTTTATACTTATCAGGTAGAGAATTAACAAAAGTGAGTCTGTTAAAAAAAATAAACAATAACCCAATAATAAAAATAAGTCCAGTAACTTTTGAAATTACATTAAATAGATTTTTTAGGTGTTTCATATCTGTCTATAAAATTGTAGCTAACGGCAGTTTGTCTAAAAACTAATCAAACTGCTCAATTAAGTCTTAAATATAGCGGTTTTAAGCATACATAAAAATTGAAAATCCTTTTATTTGGAAATAGAATTGAGGTTCTTATTTGGGCCACTTTTAATTCTAACAGTAACATTAATTCAAGGAAATAAGATAATCGTTGTAAAGCTTATTTTAGGAAGGTTTTCAGATCAACAAAGTAAAGCACATGTTGCCTGTGCCTATAATCTTAAAAAACTGCTGAAATTTGCTCGTAAAAAGACTAAGATAATGGTTAATCAGGCCATTACCTGTTTTTCTATTGTAATGAATCAATTTGGCTCATTTAATTCCTTTTTAAGGCTTCAATAATTTTAAGTTTCGGGATTATTAAGCTAAAAAAGGAAGCTTTAAAAGCTCGCTAATTAGCAAACTTTTAAAGCTCCCATCTTATTTTTAGAAATATTATTTGGTTGTGCAACGGTTACTTTTGTTACCCACTGTATTTTCTTTTTCAAATAATTCATAATATTTTAAAGCATCTCGATAAATTGGTACTAAGTAGCCATCAAAAGGTCCAATAGATTTAAATTCTTTTGAATATTTTTCAGGATTTTTTACTGCTTGAATAAAATTATAGTCAATCAAATAATCAGGATAGTTTATTTTTCCTTTCGTGTCGTTCTTCATCCTATCAATTTCCGATTTGAAATGTTTTAAGAAATCTTGATTATAGGAGTCAACTGGTAATACGAATGAACTATCTGTTTTTATTAATCCATTTTGCTCAAAAATTCTTATTGAAAGAACTTCTGTCCATTCATATTTTAAACTTGTATCTCTTGGCATTTTCTTGAGTCGAACAATTTCTAATTCTTCCGGTTTTGGTTTAATTATGTCCAAATAATATTCCCCATCCATAAATATTGAGGTGGGCTCAGAACCCGAACAATTAAACACTACAAATCCACTCACATAGAAACTTGAATCAGGAAGAATTTCCCCAAGTGTAATTTTGTCTTCATATTCACCACGATATCCACAAACAATGATTTTTGAATTTCCAATTTTGTGAGTTAACAATGGTGGTTCATCTTTTTGTGAAAAGGCATAGTCAATGCATCCGCATTCATTTACTTTTTCCAATTCTTTTTCTACTATAGTCGTGTCAATAGAAACCGCTGTGATATTATCGGTTTTTACAACTTCTTCTTTCTTTGAGTTTTTGTAATTACAACTCAGAATAGAAATAATTAATAATAATAATAATTGTCTCATTTTCTTTTTTAATATGGTGGGTAACGGTCTTGCTAAGTTTCTTGGGCGAATTAAAGTAATTACCTTATCAAAGTGCTAAGTAAGCAAGCCGATTAAATTTACTTATTTATATTTTGAGCAAGACAAGTTTAATTGGCTTGCTGGTGTTTGTTAATTGCTCTAAGCTTTCAAACTGCTCATCAACGCCCATGATAATTTAGCTTTTGTTGTGGTGCGTAATTCAAATCTTAATGTCTAGAATTTCCCAGTTACTCTTTCTTTTCCTTAATATTATTACGGTACTATTTCTCCAAAATGATTTTTCGTCTCCGTTTATGCTATAATATTCTATTTCAACATGACAGTTCTTTTTGTTCGAGAAGTCTAATTTATTAATCCTAATTCCATCAATCATTTCCTGTCCACCAATCCATTTATAAGAATTGTCAAATCCACAATCAATATCCTCGTAGGCAAAAATATCGTCAAAACTTAAAAATTCTTCCTTTGTAATCTTCTTAAGATTCTCTTCGCAGTTTTTGTAGTTTGCGATTTCGCGTGATATAAGTTGTTCAGAAAAATGATATATCCGAAGGTTAGTCAAGTATCTGGTTAGATCTAAACGAACAATGTCATTACTGTCAATTACGAAAACAGGTCTGTTTTCTTCATTTTCTTCACTTCTAGTTGAATGAATATACCATTCATAGAATTCAGTAATTGTCTTTGTGACTAAAACAGTATCAGATTTGGCTTCCTGCCCATAAACTTTTAAGCATGAAAATAAAATCAAAAATGATATAAATAATTTGCTTATTTTCTTCATAATATGTCGTTATTCAGTTTATGCACCACAACGGTCTTGCTAAGTTTCGTGGGCGATTAAAAGAGTAATCTTATCAATGCGCCAAGTAAGCAAGCCGAGTAAAATTGTTTATATTTTTAAGCAACCACATTTAATTGGCTTGCTGGTGTTTGTTAATTGTACTAAACTTTCAAACTACTCATCAACGCCCATGATAATTTAGCTTTTGTTGTGGCGTCGTTGTTTCTATCTTTTAATTCTTTCCAAATAGTCGTACCCATTCACTGGTAGTCATTTGTCTAAGAGAAATTTCTTTCTTTGATTTATCTATTATTGATTTCTGCTTCTCCAAGTCAAATAAGAATTTATCATGTATTTCATTCTCGACTTTGACTAATCCTTCGTTGTCAAAATATGCATCAATTCTGTGTCTTAAAATACTATCTACAATCACTTTCTCAGTGTATTTAATCAGTCTGTGTTCACTGAAATAAAATTTCTCATTTTTTGTTCTGTTTTGTTTTGCATAAAAGAATTCATTTTCAGTTGATAAAATCAAAGAGTCAGAATAAACAATATTAGAATAAAAGCCTCCAACGTGTTTTTCAAAAAACATCCATTTCTTCTTCGTTAATTCTCCATCTTCGTGTAGTCTTTGATACTCTGGATTATTGTCAATATCATTTGCAATCTTGTCAATTTTAGAAACTAGTAAAGAATCTGATTCCTGTGCAATCAAATTTATAGATAATGCAAATCCAAAAATTAATAAGATCAAATGCTTCATGTTAGTCTATTTTCAATGCGCCACAACGGTAAGTATATGCAAAGTAGGCGATTGCGGGCTTCAAGCTTATCAAACCGTTGAGAAGTTGAAGCGGGCTACAACCCTTGAATTTACTACTGTCACGCCTATTTTGTATATACATTGTTGTGTGCTGGCCTTTATTGTTTCTAATCAATTTATTTCTACAATTGCTCCTTTATCAGGGCTTAATTTCATTAAATAATAATCAAAGATTGCACAATTTTCCTGTCTAAATTTAATCTCTGTTGGTATTTCTCTTTCGTCAACAGGCAAGTTTGTGTCAAATCGGTATTTTACTGTGTCTAATTTGTTCTCAATTATAATAGACTTATCTACAACAATATCCCAACCTTGATTTTCCAACCAACAAATCCAAACTCCATCTCCAAGTTCTGTTATTTTACTAATATCAAGTTTTACAAAATTCGTATCAGGAACCTTATCATAATCACCTGCGATAACATATCGTAAGGTATCTTTTGTCAGAACGGTCACGCAATTGTCTTTGTCCAATGAATAGAATTTAATCTTGCTGCCTCTTGAGCAAGAAAAGGAAATCATTAGAATTAAAAATCCTATAATGATTTTAAGCTTGGTTCTTTTTTTAGTCATGTGATTCATTAAACTTAGCGGTCAAATTAACGGTATCAATCTTTGCTGAATATGCATCCCTTTTGAAATCATTTTGAAAAATGTATCCAGAATCTGTCTTTGCCCAAACAGCTTTTAAATCACCATGGTCTAAAAACATATCTTGTTGCACATAGTCAGTAACAAAAACTCTTGGATTGAAATATTTTGAACTTCTTATACTATGGGTCAAGTCCGACATTTGTTTTTCACTCAACTTTATTTCATAAATAATCGCGAAGTCCTGCCACATATCTTGGTATTCATCTTTAAGTATCTCCACATTCTTAGGAATCTCAATATCAAGTGTCTTTGAAAATCTCTTTTGACTTGAAGTGCGATAATTACATTGAGTCAACAGCATAATCGCCAAGCAAATTAGTAAGTATTTAGATTTCAATTTTATCATAATCATTTAGTTCGTAGTTGTCGGTCTGCGTGGCTTGCACACAACGGTCTTGCTAAGTTTCGTGGGCGATTTAAAGTAATTTCCTTATCAATGCGCTAAGTAAGCAAGCCGATTAAATTTACTTATTTATATTTTGAGCAAGACAAATTTACAAGGCTTGCTGGTGTTTCTTAAATGTACTAAACTTTCAAACTGCTCATCAACGCCCATGACAATTTAGCTTTTGTTAGGCATTGTAGCATTGTCAAATAGTTTATTTAATGATTGATTCAAAACATGATATATTATCTATACAATAATAATCATCTGAACCAGCTGTAATAATAAATTTTATCAATTGATTATATTCAAAACCGTTTTCAGTTTTTGTAATTATTGCATATAATATTTCGTTCGATTCAAGTTCAATTTTTAAATTCATATACCATTCAATTGTCCCAGTTTCATACTTGCATATTTTACCTTTCTGAATTGTTTCAAGAAATAGTTTGATATTATCAGGGTTTTCAATTGCAAAATCAGAATATTCATTAAAATTATCATTAGGATCATAAATACTACTAATTGTCACTTTTTTAATTTCAAGTGTGCTCAAGTTCATAATGTTTTCTGCATTCTTCTTGCTGATTTGAAAACCAACTCCACCAATCGAAATCAATAATCCTAATATTATGATTGGTATACCTATTTTATGATGAAATGAATACCCACGATAAAATTTGTACATCATTAAGCCAAATCCTGCAATAAATAATCCAATAAATATTACCATTTCTCAATTATATGGTTTAGTGAAAAATCGCTTCCGCTATTATGCCTAACGGTCTTGCTAAGTTTCGTGGGCGATTAAAAGAGTAATCTTATCAAACCGCCAAGTAAGCAAGCCGAGTGAAATTGTTTATATTTTGAACAAACCAATTTTAATTGGCTTGTTGGTGTTTCTTAATTGAACTAAACTTTCAAACGACTCATCAACGCCCATGATAATTTAGCTTTTGTTATGCGCTGGCAATACTAATTTCTTAAATATTCATCTCTGTTATTCTATAAGAAACTAAAAAATAATGAGGTGAAGATGATAGAATTCTTTCTGTATATTTCTCATTTTCTTCCAACACTACAGCTCCACAGAACGTCTGAAATCCATTCCTTTCCCATGAAGAAGCATATATTAACAAGGGTATCTTTTTATCGAGTTTCCATTTCGTTTTTGAATAATTTCTTAGGTTAAAATATTGTTCTTCATTAGTTAATTTAAATGATTGAATATTTTTTAGATCAACACTATATGTCTTTATATTAAGTGAGAATTTATTGTCATCCTCCCTTGTAAATATTTTAATCTCATCAATGTAGTCTACAAAGTATTTTTCGTTGTCTTCTTTGTAATAGGTGTATTCGTTGTCGCCTGCAAAGATGGTATCTGTAGCTAACAATTTAAAGTCTGCATATTCATCAATTGTTATAGCTAAGTTGTATTTTTTATCAAACTTTCCTAGGCGAAATTTATTAATTCTTATTCCAGCAACTTCTAGAGCCTGAATTAGATCGAGATTAGATGTGTTTTCTGAATTATATACACTGTAGTCATCTTCTTTTTCTAATTGACATCTTTTATCATTCTCATATACCTGAGATATTCCATTAATTGCCGTCAATATTATTAAAATAAAAAGTAATGTTGATTTTTTCATAAGTTAGAATTAAAATAATATTATAGTTTTCAAAATAATTGCCCAAGGTGCTTGCGCATAACGGTCTTGCTAAGTTGCGTGGGCGATTTCAAAGAGTAATCTTATCAATGCGCCAAGTAAGCAAACCGATTAAATTTCCTATATATTTTTGAACAAACCAATTTTAATTGGCTTGCTGGTGTTTCTTAATTGTACTAAACTTTCGAACTGCTTATCAGCGCCCATGAAATTTAGCTTTTGTTACCTGCTGGCTTTTTGGGCTTATCATGAACATTGATTAAAATAGATTGACATATCCCAACGATCCAATACATCGGGAATCTAAAATAGGTGTATAGTAAATTAAATCCATCTACTATTTCAAACTCATTAGAAACTCGAACAATCTCAATTTTCATTGAAATCATAGGCAAGATTATTCCAAAGGCTAATCCGATTATTAAACACCCTAATTTTCTATTAAATCTCTTATACCAATAAACGGCATTTAGAATCCCTAGAACTCCCAAAACTATACAATCAAAATAGCCTATAAACATGTTTTAATTACTTGTCTTTATTAATTCATTAATTGTCAATTCTAATTCTAAAGTTTTTTTCGTCTTATTCTCAATATGTACTAATGTAATTAGGACTTTGTCATTCTTAATTTCATCAATGCTAACTATTTCAGTTGAGTATAAATTTTTAATCTTAAAAAGCGATTGTTTAGGTAGTTCATCAAATTCAGAAACTGCAAAATAAATATCATTTGTAATCTCTCCACTATTAAAACCAGCGCTTCCTGATTCATTCGCGTAACTAAACAATCGAATCATTAAATCCTCAGTTTTAAACTCTCGGAGAAGTTCTATTCTATTAAAAATATCAACGATCTCTTCATTGGATATTGAATCAATCTGTATTCTATTTTGAGAAGAACAAGATATGCTTAATAAGAATCCAAATATTACTAAAATCCGTTTCATTATTTAACTCCTATATTCATTATGGTACCGCAGTTTTTTTTTAAAGCTTGCAGGTAACGTATGTGTAAAGTGCAATGCACTTTATATCACTTATCTGTCGTCTACTGTAAGTTATTGTTATTCTTCGTGTTATCCATAATATTTAGGTCTAAAGGATTTTTTGTTTTTGCAAGAGATGTTTCGCTTCTTCAATTGTAAATTCCAATTGTTTTATTCGAATACTGCATTACAATTCTCTTATTCCAATTACTGAATGCTAAAGGTAAAATTAATAATCGTTTTACTGTGCTGTTTTTTAACAATATGAAGTAGGGCAGGCCGGTTTTTGTGAATGGGAAACTGTAATTTACTTCATTAAAAAACCACTCCATTCGGAGTGGTTTGCAAACACATATCAATATTAATTAAAGTTCTTCGGCGAGAGTTTCTTCTGTCTTTTTAGATCTACTGTCGATCAGTTTGCTATTGATTTCGATTAGCTTGTTCACTTTTAAAGAAAGTGCTTTGTAGGCTGCTTCGCCATTTAGTACTGCATTGGCATCGAGGTATTTTAGTGCTTTTCGGTAGCTCTCGGAGCATAGTGTGCGGTAATCGCGCATTTTTATTTCGGGAGCATTGGCATCCAGTTCCAATCTTTCCATGTGTTGGTCTTCGAATTGGATATTGAATTTGTTTAGCTCGTTGGCCCATGGGGTAAGATGCAAGCTACTAAGTGCGCTGGAGTATTGTTCTTCATTTTTCCAGTTCGAACAAATTTTTGTAACAATTGTACTCTCTTTTTGATAGTTATCCGATGGGATATTGTCTCCGTAAATATAGATAGAGGATAACAGCAGGTCAGCAGCTTCTTTTTGTTCCAGATTAAAATGCCTTGTATAACCTTTTAATACGTCTAAAATACCATATAGAGCGTTGTCTCTTTGTCCATCCAACTCTTGTACGTTGGCAGTGAGTTTATTGCCAAGTTCAGGTTTGTAAAAATCCTGCATTGCTGTAAAATTGGCAAACAGTTCGTCGTATTGTTCTTTGACTTTTTAAAGTTCAGAGTTTTCTTTGGCTAGAATACTTAAAAAATTCTTAATGAATTGAATAAACTCAGCATTTTGTAGGCTGTGAACGTTAATAATTGAATACATAAAATAAAGATTTAAATGTTTATAGATTTTTTTAATTTAAGTACTGAATTTATTTATAAAAATTAACAATAAAAAATAATATTATTTAGGTTGCGAATTGTTAATGCTCTGCTAGTTATTGAAATGTGGCGTATTTATTGGTTCTTGGTTGTATTATGTATGTTTTTATTACTGTGCAATTTTAAATGGTTTTAAATAAGATAAGGGGAGTAGGATAGTGTTTTATGCTGATTATAATTAGTTAGTGATCGGTCGCTATCTTCTTGTTTGGGGAAAACTTCAAATTGAAAAAAAATGCCCTTCCCGAACAGGGGAAAGTTTCGATTTGAAAAAAGAGGCCTTTCCCGAACAGGGGAAAGCTTCGATTTGAAAAAAGAGGCCTTTCCCGAACAGGGGAAAGCTTCGATTTGAAAAAAGAGACCTTTCCCGAACAGGGGAAAGCTTCAAATTGAAAAAAGAGGCCTTTCGCGAACAGGGGAAAGCTCCGATTTGAAAAAAGAGACCTTTCCCCAAGTGGGGAGGCTTCAAATTGAAAAAAGAGGCCTTTCGCGAACAGGGGAAAGCTCCGATTTGAAAAAAGAGACCTTTCCCCAAGTGGGGAGGCTTTACATTTGAATTTTTGGGCTTATCCCCGAAAGGGGGAGATTGGAATTTGAAAATTGCCGGCAATGAAGAGTATGGGGAGAGGTGATTTTTTTGAGGTCGATTTTACTTTAGTTCTTCCATTGAGTTCTCCATTTCAATTAGTCAGGGTAGGGCAAGGTGAAATAAAATATGGAGCCAACACCTTCTTCGCTTTCTACCCATATTGTACCACCTAGCATTTCAACATACGATTTGGTAATTGATAAGCCCAGTCCTACACCCTGACGAGCCATTTTATCTTCAATATCTGCTTGAATAAATCGATCAAAAATTGCTACTGTGCGGTCATTCGGAATGCCAAATCCGGTGTCTTTCACGTAAAATTCAAGTTTGTCAGCCTTTTTAAGGTAACCAAGTTCAATTGATCCTTTTTTGGTATATTTTATAGCATTTTTAACAAGGTTTGTTAGTATTGCAAAAACTTTTTCGCGGTCGGTTTTAATAATCGCTTCTTTTGTGGGTAATGCAGTATTGTAGGTAAGCTTTAATCCTTTGTTTTTAGCTTCGAGCTTAAAGAATGAATAGATGAATTTGATTTGTTCGTTTACATTCGATTCTTCGATATCGATTTCCATTAGACCCGCTTCAATTTTTGAAATATCTATAATATCATTGATGATATTCAACATACGGTTTCCGCTATCCTCAATAATGTTGATGTATTTTTTTTGCTTGCCAACAGGAAGATCTGGTGTTTTAAGCAGATCGGCAAAACCCAGTATTCCATTCATTGGAGTACGTATTTCGTGGCTCATATTGGCGAGGAAAGCAGATTTAAGGCGATCACTTTCTTCGGCACGCTCTTTTGCAATTACTATTTCTTGTTCAGCTTTTTTTCTTACCGTAATATCCGATAAGGAGCCAGCCATACGAATGGGTTTTCCATTTTTGTCGCGAACAGATTCTCCTCTAACGAGTAACCAGACAAAATCGCCGTTTTTCTTTTTCATTCTGAATTCAACTTTATAAGGCAGTTTCTTTTCAAAATGATCGGTAAGTCTTTCCATAACCAGATCAGAATCATCAGGATGTGTCCATTTTTTCCAGTTAGAGATTCGTGCTTCCACTTCGCTGGGTTTATAACCTAAAATTTCATACAAACGATCTGACCACCAATATTCATCGCTTTCCAGGTTATCCCAATCCCATATTGCATCATTCGAACCCTCTACTGCTAATGCAAATCGGTCTTTACTTTTTTGCAGCAATTGAATCGATTCTGTTTCATTGCTGATATCATGAGAGTTATAGAAAACATAGCTTGTTCCATCCTCTGAATTAAATATTGGTGTATAGGATGTTTTGGAGTGGTAGGTTTTTCCATTAATAGGGAAGCTTTCCGTGTGAGTTCCTTTTTCGCGGGTTTCAATCGCTTTTTGATAGTAATTAAGGGTGTAATCGAATATCTCCTGATCAAGAAATAGAATATCACAAAGTAATTCTTTTAAACTTTTCCCAACCAATTCTTTTTCTGTGACCTGTAATCCAATTTGATTTATTTTTTTTAGGTATGCTTTATTTACGGCAACAATTTTGAAGTTTTTGTTCCCCTCATTTTTCGATAAGAGTTGCAAATCTTGTGTGTTGTTAAAAACAGCAGATAAATAATTCTGACTGTCTCTTAATTTGTGTTCTGTAAGATTGAGTTCGGTTTTGTCTGTATGAGTTCCTACAATCCTAATGGCTTTTCCTTCGTTATTAAAAATTGCTTTTGCTAGTGAAAGGATATCAACCCAATGTCCTTCTTTATGCTTCATTCTAAATTCTAAAACAAAACGGTCTGTTTCCTTCGAGATCAATTTCTGTTGCATTGCCCAAGATTTTTGAACGTCATCGGGATTTGTCATTTTTTCCCAAACAGAAAAATCATTTGGCAGTTCATTGTCTTCATACCCGAGCATTTTTTTCCATCCCGGAGAATAATAGATGTCGTTGGTTTCAAGATTCCAATCAAATACTCCATCATTCGAGGCGTCCATTGCAAGGGTAAACCTTTCTTCGCTTTGTTTTGCTTGTTCTATGGCTTCAATCAGTTCTTGTGCTACTAGTTTGCGTTCCGTTATCTCTGTAAAAGCAATCGCTACCTGTTTGTCACCAGTCTTCCAGGCATTAATGTTATAGTACTTATCGAGTTCTTTACCGTAATTCTCATAATTTGCAGGGATTCCGGTTTTTTCAACCTTTTCATATGTTTTTAACCAATGATCTTCAACAACTCCAAAAATATCTTTTGCTCGTTTGCCTACCAATTCAGAACTTTTCTTGTTTACCAATTTTTCAAATGCCGGGTTTACTTGTCGGTAATAGTAATCAACTGCATTATTGTTCTTGTCATAGATCAATTCAATAACTTGGAACATTATATCCATAGAATCAAAAACACCTGGGTCGTTTTTTTTGATCTTCTCTAGCTCATCTTTGATTTCCGGTTTGTTTGATTTCATAATTACGTCTTAAATTTCAACGTTCTACAATTTCGATTTGAAAATTCAATTGGTATTCGCGTTTGCGGATTTACTAAGCTCTGGGGCTATTAATAACAATTGCTATGGAAATTGCCAAGGAGCATATCTTCTCAATTTACATTTATTATAGCAATACATGAACATAGTCACATAAATTAAGAACCGTTTTAAATAGAACCGAAGCGAAGGGTATTAGGTTTACAAATGGAATTTTTATAGATGCATTGGATAATTATTTTAGCCATAAGTTTATGGCTGGTCCTTGTGAGTTGTGTGCTTTACTTCAATGCTCATCTCGCTTGAAATTTCGTCGGCGGCTTCACTAATGAACCGACCTTCTCCCGAAAGAAGTTCGATGTTTTCATTGGGCAAAACGGCTAATAATTTATAAACTACATTGATTTCATTTCTGGCGATAGAAAGAACAGCCATTCCTGTTGTTTGGCGTACCCGAATAATTTGAAGATGCTTAATTGGGGCGATGCTTTCCCATTTTCCCGATTGATAAGCAAACAGACCGATGTATTTTTTGATCCGTGTCTTTTTTGGATCGATTAAGATGCCTGTTCGAATAAAAAGTAACGGAATGGACAAAGGAATAGCGACTAGGCCAGCAAATTCAGACATAATTGCTGCCAGTATACCTAACAGCAATAAAATAACACCCAGCATAAAGAAGTTGGGAGGCAGTTTTCCTGTTGTGTATTTTAAGATCATGGGGTAAGGGTTAATTACTATGAAAAGGTAATTAATCTATATTGAATCATCACATCCTAAAATGTGAATTTTTTTAATATTCCGGTACGCTGTACCTTTCGATATTGCTTGTGCTAATTATCAACAAATATTACGCAAGTCTGTTGCTTGATTGGGAAGGTACGGAGTACCCAAATATTTGTAGTAAGCTTGGTATTAGTGCTGAAATAGGTGCAGCGCACCGTAATATTATTCTGATTACCTTGAGAAAATGACCAATCTTTTATTAATCATCACATCAGAAAATGCAATTCTTTTTTTTTACCAAGTCGCAAAATCGATGCTTTGAATTTTAGCATTCTTAGGTTTGAGGTTTTGTCTTCAAGCCAGACGGGCTCTTCCTTTTATTCATAAATAAATTCAAATTAAGGCATTCATGATTTTCAATGCTCCTTAGATGAGAAAAGTAAGCAAAAGAATCATTGACAACGTCCTAAATCACCCGTTATCAGTTCGATGGCTAAACTACCGAACTTGTGAAATCATGAATTCCTATTTATGAAATTTATATATGAATAAAAGAACTCGCTACGCTCAGACAGCTTTTTGTTTTTAACGCCATCGACACTAAACGGGTCCCGATCTCCGGACTCCATGTCAAAGCTCCGTGTTTTGACTTTTGATTCTTTAATCATCATCGTGACTATAAATGTAGCATGTTAACTACGCACCTAAAATGAATAGTAAGCAACAGAGTTGCGAAGTCTTTGTAGGTTAATTTTGTACGATAGTGAATTAGGTACAGAGTACCGAAGCTCTTTAAATTTTAGCATTCTTAGGTTTGATGTTTTGTCTTCAAGCCAGACGGGCTCTTACTTTTATTCATAAATAAATTCAAATTAAGGCATTCATGATTTTCAATGCTCCTTAGATGAGAAAAGTAAGCAAAAGAATCAAGCCTCTCGAATGCTGCACGGCTTTCTATGGTTAATGAGTACTCCGAATAACGCCCGATCGGCAACGCTTGCTCTGAAAATATCACTTTTTAATAAAAAACAATTTTTATCTAAATCAATGCAGCCAATAAAACAAAAAGAACTCGCTTTGCTCACACAGCTTTTTGTTCTTAACGCCATCTTCACTAAGCGGGTCCCGATCTCCGGACTCAATGTCAAATTCCCCATAATTAGCTATGCACAAAAAAGTAGAGCCCAAAAGTTGAATACTTCGCAGCGCTTTTACGATTGTTTTCAAAAGGGAACAGATTGCCACAGTCGCTATACTCCTTCGCAATGACAATTTGTGAATATTGTTGTTTTTTCTCTGTGTTCCTCAGTGAACTCTGTGGTGACTTTTTTATCGTTGCCATAAAATAATCAGAGTCTATTGTTGGTGGCTTCGGTGCGCTGCACCTTTTTAAATTTTGATGATTTATTTCTACAAATACCACGGTACTACGTACCTAAAATGAATCGTAAGCAACAGAGTAGCGTAGTTTTTGTAGGTTAATTTTGTACGATGGTGAAAATAGGTGCAGAGCACCAAAATATTTGTAGTAAGCTTGGTATTAGTACCAAAGCAGGTGCAGGGCACCCTAATATTACTCTGATTAAGTTGAGAAAATAATCAATCTGTTATCAATCATCACATCTGCAAATTCAAATTCTTTTTTAATCCACTCGATGGTATTTGCATGATAAATAAACACGTGGGTTGGATCATTTTTGTAGTACCAGTTCGTAAATTCGATGCTTTTGTCGTAAATGTGCGTCATGCAATACAACTTCCCTTGGGGCTTTAGCAATTTTTTAAGCAATGTAAATTCCTTGTGGGGATCAAAGAAATGCTCGATCACCTCGCAGGAGGCAATGTAATCGTATTTTTCGTTCAGCAATTCAGGGTAGTTGTGAAAGTAAGGATCGTATTGGGCAATGGAAAAACCGTGATCATTCAGTACTTTGGAGACAACAGGACCTGTGCCTGCACCAAAATCCAAGCCTTTGTCATTTGCGTTAAAATCATGCAAAATGGCCTCGGTAATAGGGGAGACAAACTTCTGATATCCTTTGTCCTCAACATCATTATTGTGTTGCTCGTAATGTGCTATTTCGAGCTGGCTGGTTGGTCTTGAATTAATAGGTAAGAAAATGCCAAAACATGCATCACATTGATAATAACTGTTGTGCTTATCTGTATGAAAAAGCTTCGCTGTGCTATTACAAAGAGGACATTGTTGAGGCATATTTATGAATTGTTGGTTTTATGTTTCCGAATGCATTTTAAATAAAGGCCTTCTACTTTTTCGCGGGCCCAAGGTGTTTTCCGAAGGAATTTTAAACTCGATTTGATTGAAGGATCGCTGGTGAAGCAGTTTATTTTAATCATGCTGCCCAGTTCTTCCCATCCGTAATACGAAACCAGAAGTTCCAATACATCGGCTAACTTAACGCCGTGCAATGGATTATTTTTTTGTTCTCTGTCGGTAAGATTATTCTCGTCTGATTCCATTTTACTATTTGCTAATTTCTAATTATTCTTTACTTCTTTTACCCCTATCCTGAAAGCTTTCGAGGTGGGATGGGAGGTTAATAACTGCTATTTACAAAATAAGCAAGCCATTTTCCCGCAATTGGTTAACTGGTTTCGAATACCAAAACAACTCAAAATCATCAAACTGATTCTCAAAATCAGCTTTTAAATCAGCCAAGCTAAGGAGGTTTTCTTCCTTAACGGATATTTTTTTCAACACTTCTAAAAACCAATCTCCTTTTTCTTTTTCAAGAGATACTTCAAAGCTAGCTGTTTTTTCATGAAAGGTCATCTTGTAAAGTTCCCAAGTTCTGCCTTTTTTCGATTTCGAGCTGGTCAATACTTCTGGTGTGCCTCCCAACCAAATTACATGGGACGAATCCTTAGGTATTGTGTAAGCTACAGTCTCCAAACAGTTCTGAATAAAATTGTGTTTGATAGTGGTTTTCGGAATTCTAAATCCAGATGGCACATCATCGAACCATTCCTGCAAAGGAATTTCGAAGCCAACACCGTGCATGAAATTGTAGAGCGATTTTTTCAATCCGTAGCTAAACAGATCGTGATCGATACCCGTTTTGTCGGTAAATTGAATATCGTTATTGGCAAAGGTGATCGCTTTGTATTCAGGCGTAATGCCATAAGCTTCCGGATTTAAACCAACCGGACTGTGGGCCGTAAGTGCAAACTGATGCCAAAATGCCGACTGCACAATGCCAATTTCGAATATTTGTCGAACAACTTCCAAACTGTCGATGGTTTCTTGTACCGTTTCAGATGGAAATCCATACATTAAATAGGCATGAACCATAATTCCTGTTTCGGTCAAATTACGAGTTACCTGAGCAACCTGTTGCAAGTTAACGCCCTTGTTAATCAGCTTTAGCATTCGATCCGAAGCAACTTCCAATCCGCCCGAAACGGCAATACAGCCCGATTCTTTTAGCAAGATGCAAAGGTCTTTGGTAAAGCTCTTTTCGAATCGAACATTAGTCCACCAGGTGATGCACAACTTCCGTTTTAGAATTTCAATGGCGAAAGCTTTCATCAATGCAGGAGGTGCCCCTTCATCAACAAAATGGAAGCCTTTTTCACCTGTTTGTGCCATAATTTCCTCAACCCGGTCTACCAGTAATTTGGCAGCAATGGGATCGAAAGTTTTAATATAGTCTAAAGAACCATCGCAAAAGGTGCATTTTCCCCAGTAGCAACCGTGAGCCATGGTTAGCTTGTTCCATCGTCCATCGCTCCACAAACTGTGCATGGGGTTGGCAATCTCGATTACCGAAATGTATTTGTCAAGCAAAAGATCCGAATAATCGGGAGTACCCAATTCATGCTGTTTGTAATCGCATTGGGTAGCGGTATTGATGTATTGCACTTCGCCGTTTTCCCGAACATAGGTTCGTTTAAATGCTGGTGTTTCGTTGGCCGGATGTAATACATGATTCGCCAGAAGTTCCAACGGTAATTCACCGTCGTCCAATGTAATGAAGTCCACGAAATCAAATACTCTTGGCTCAGTCAGACTTCTTAATTCGGTATTGGGAAATCCTCCACCCATAACAATTTTAATGGCAGGATATTCTTTTTTAATGAACTGGGCACAACGAAAAGCACTGTATAAATTGCCTGGGAATGGAACCGAAAAGCAAACCAGTTTAGGCTGATTCAATTCAATTTGTTTGGCCAGAATGTTTGTGCTCATCTGATCGATATGAGTGGGCTCTTTTTGCAAATGCTCATACAACTCATCAAAAGAGTAAGCGCTTCGGCCCAATCTTTCGGCATATCGGCTAAAGCCAAAATTCTCATCTATGCATTCGCTAATAAAATCCGATAAATCTTCAAGAAAGAGCGTTGCCAAATGCTTTGCCTTATCCTGCATGCCCATCAAACCAAATGCCCAATCCAGATCTTCAACTTGTTCAAATCGGGAGGCTTCAGGAAGAAAATTATCACTGCAAATTTGTCGGGCCAGAGTTTGATTTTTCCCTTGCAGAAAAGAAACCACATCGTTAATTGCCAATAAATAATGCTCTCGCAGGGCATATATTCTTTGGGCATTCTCCGAAACAATATGATCCTGATCCAAAGCAATTTCGAAAAGTTCCGATAAACCTTCTTTGGAAAAAAGCGCCAGAATTACTTCAATACCCAAATCCATTTGAAAAGAGGAGGTGTTTTTCCCATTAAAAAAACCCTTTAAATAAGCCGTTGCCGGATAAGGAGTATTTAATTGAGTAAAAGGAGGAGTAACCAGAAGTAGGTCTTTCACGTGAATGTGTTTTAAAAATTCGTTGTTGGAATACTTGCTTTTACTACGGCAAGCTTCTATTTAATATCTTTTAGATCAATGTCCTTACTTTGAATAAGGTTTAATCTTATTTTCATCTTTTTCTGAATCACTTTAAAGTGATGCTCATCCTCTTCGGTAACAAAGGAAATGGCTTCTCCGGGTTCTTCTGCACGACCTGTTCGTCCAATTCGGTGGATGTAATCTTTAGGTGATCGAGGCAAGTCGTAGTTCACCACATAAGGCAAAAATTCGATATCGATACCTCTGGTTAATAAATCGGTAGTAACCAAAACACGCAACACACCGGTTTTAAACTTTCGTAGATTTTCAGTTCTGGCGCCCTGACTTTTCTTACTGTGCGTACTGGTCGCCTGAATGCCATTTTTACTTAGTTTGTAGGCAACCGCATCGGCTTTGTGTGCCGAAGAAACAAATACAAGCACTTGTTCTAAATCGTTGCGCTTAATTATATATCGAAGGAGTGGCCCTTTTTTCTCTTCTTCAACAGAATAGGCGATCTGATCGATTAAATCGAGCGTATTTTCTTCCGATTCAATTTTAATGACCATTGGGTCGTTCAAAAGAACCTGATTTACGTTGTTTACATCATCGCTTAAAGTAGCCGAGAACAAAAGATTCTGGCGTTTTTTAGGCAGAAGAGCAAATATGCGGTTCATCTCATCTTTAAATCCCAGATTTAGCATTTTATCTGCTTCATCCAACACCAATGCTTCAATTTCAGTCAGGTGAACTGCATTCGAATCGACCAATTCCAATAATCGACCCGGAGTGGCAACCAAAACATCCACATTGTTCATTGCCTTCATTTGCGGATTAATAGAAACTCCACCATGAACAGCCAAGCATTTAACTGGATCGGGAAGTGCATTTGAAAACTGTTGAAAGACTTCAAAAACCTGCATGGCCAATTCGCGTGTTGGCACCAATACCAATGTCTTGATGTATCTGTTTTTAGAAATACTTCCTCCCTGAAGGTTGGTTAGAATAGGCAAAACGTAGCTGGCTGTTTTTCCTGATCCTGTTTTGGCAATACCCAATACATCTTTTTTCTTAAGAATGGCTGGAATAGCTTCTGTTTGAATTGGATAGGCTTCGGTGTAGTTTTGATCGGCCAGAGCTTTTAGTAAAGATGAAGATAATCCTAAAGATGCAAACGACATATATTTTTGTTCTGATTATTATTACGGATTTGTTTCCGCCGACAAAGATAAGGGAAATAAAGCTCAACTACCTATTTCTTATCCCCAAACCCCTAAAGGGGCTTAAAAAAACCATAATAATAGTAAGTGCAAAGGCCACAAAAGTAGTACATGCCGAAACACAAAGAATTCAATTTTTTTCTCTGTTGTATTCCGTGTTCTCTGTGCTTGTGTTTTCAAGTTCTAAATTACTTGCTAAAAAGTCCCCTTTAGGGGATTTAGGGGTTTATTTGTTCAATGAACCAGGAGCTTTTCTGCGTGTTGTATTGTCATTTCTAGCAATTTCACCACAAAGTACACGAAGGGATATCACGAAGAAACACAAAGAGTCAATTTTTCCTCTGTGCAACTCAGTGCTCTCTGGGGTTAATATTTCCCTTTTATTTTTTTATTGCAGAACTAGCTTGCAGAGCCCATTCTACAGCTTTTTCTGCATGAATTGTGGTTGTGTCAAATGTAGGAATGTCTACATCGGCATCAGAAATCAGCAAAGGAATTTCGGTGCAACCCAAAATCACACCTTCGGCACCTCTGAGCTCTAAATTTTTGATGATATTCTTGTAGGTTTCTCTCGATTCATTTTTGAACTTGCCATGAACCAATTCCTGATAAATAATATTGTGAACCTGCTCTCTTTCTTCATCAGTTGGAGTGATTACTTCAATGCCAAAATGGTCTGCCAAATATCCTTTGTAGAAATCTTTTTCCATCGTGAATTTTGTACCCAATAAGGCAACTTTTTTGATGTTCTTATCTAGAATTGCCATTCCCGTAGCTTCTGCAATGTGCAAAAATGGTATGGAAATGCTTTTTATCATTGCCGGACTGCACAAATGCATGGTGTTGGTGCAAAGAACGACAATATCTGCTCCGGCACGTTCCAATTGCTGTGCGGCTTCTACCATCATATCATCCAGAGTATCCCATTCTTCTTCGTGTTGTAATGTTACAATTTTGTCAAAATCTACGGTAAGTAGAATGCTTTTGCAGGAGTGAAATCCGCCCAATAATTCTCTTACTTTTTTGTTGATCAGATCATAGTAAACAGCCGATGATTCCCAGCTCATTCCGCCAATTAGTCCAATTGTTTTCATTATTTATTCAATTAAGTAGTATGTGGTAAATATTTGAATAAAGATGCTGATTTTTATTTGCAATTTTTGCAAAGCATAACTGGATAAAGCGAATGCAGTATCAAAATATCAATTTCACTTTAAGGGGAAAAATAAAAAGAGTTGTATTTTATATTTCAACCGTTAAGATACTTGTTGACTAGTTCTAGCAATGTTTTTGCCTTAACTGGTTTGCTTAAATACTCATTACATCCCGAATCGATGGCATATTTCCTGTCCTGACCCGAAGTATAAGCAGTTTGGGCAATAATTACCACATTTTTGTTTTTTTCTCTTATTTTTAGGGTAGCATCATAACCATTAATATCGGGCAGACGAATATCCATTAAAATTACATCTATGGGTTGAGATAATGCAATTCGAATAGCATCAGTTCCATTGGCAGCATGAATTGTTTTAACGGATGTTTTCTTAAAAACCTCTTTTAAATATTGAGCATTTGGTATATCATCTTCTACAATAAGAATGGTTTTGCCACTAAAATTATAATCAGGTTTTGCGCCATTCGAATTTGATGTTTTGTAAACCGGAGCTTGATTTTGTGGCAGTGTAATTGTAAAAGTACTTCCTTTACCCAATTCCGATTCAAGATGAATTGTACCAGATAATGCATTTGTAAGGCCCTCGACAATCGATAAACCAAGTCCTGTTCCATTGTAAACACGATTTGTACCTTGCTCTACTTGTGCAAAGCGTTCAAAAATCTTTTTATGCTCTGTAGCTGGGATTCCAATTCCAGTATCTGAAACTTGTACTATTACACTCTTGAAATCATTAACTGTTATGCCTATTTTAATTTGCCCCTGATTTGTAAATTTTAAAGCATTACTGATTAGGTTTGTTATTATTTGCTTTACTATTTCTTTGTCGGTTGTAAAGGTTTTATTTTTAGAGGTAGAATTGGTTATTATTAATTTGATATTTTCCTTATCCTGACGTTTTTGTTCTTCAGTAAACAATGCTTGTATTTCCAATAAAAGCACATCTGTGTTGCATTCTTCAAAATTAAGAGGAATCTGTTTTGTCTCTATTTTTGAGATGTCAAGAATATCATTAATAATAGCAAGCAGATCATCACATCGTTGCATAATAATATTGGAATATTCTTCAATGCATTCTTTATCATTAAAACTATCTGGAAGGAATGAGGCAAATCCCATAATCGCATTCATTGGAGTTCTAATTTCATGACTCATGTTTTGTAAAAAAACAGATTTGAGACGATCGCTTTCAACGGCTTGTTCTTTAGCCATTAATAGGTCGTTATTTCGTTGCTGAAGAATTGCCTCATTTTTCAATATTATTTTTTGTGCCCGATTGCGATTTTTCATTTCTATTACTATTCTTCGATAGCCTAAGGCACTGAAAAATAGCACGACTAGATATGAGATTAAGTGGGTGATTATCACGCTTTTAATATTGGCTTGCACGATAGGTTTGTAATTACTCATAGGTATTGAAACACTTATTCCTCCACGAATATCTCCCAATTTATATCCTTGATGTGCATGACATTTTAAACAACTATTTTCAACATGCATGGGCAGCATTAGTCTCAAATAATTTTCATTGTCTAATTGTTCAATACTGCTGAATTCTGTTTTTCCTTCTTCGAATAATTGAAGAGCTTTTGTTTCCCATTCATCAGCTTTGTTCTCTGGTCTAATGGGATTTAAGCTGGTGATATGTCCTTTTTGACCGTATTGTTTTTCACCAATTTGAAAAACCAATCTTGCCATGTATGCTGGATTTACCAGAGTCAATTTTTTACCCGTTGTGGTTGTTACGTTTTGCTCTTCTAAGAAATTTAAATGCGGATTCGGTTGAATTGAATCAGTTATAGGAACATAAACACCGCCATGCATTGAGGCCCATCTGCGAAATACTAAATCTTTATTGTAGCTGCCTAAAGCTTCGACCTTAGCTAATTCATATGCAGTTTGATTTTCTTTGTGAATATTCCATGCCAAGGAACTACCGATTAGTAGGGTAATGGTGACGATAATTAAAATGAAAAAATTGGTGATGTACCTTATTTCTTTCCCCATATTATAGTTGTGAGCAATTGTTAAGTCAATAAAATTAAATGTGAATTGGTATTATAAATGTGCATTGTTTACGAGCTAAATATATAGAAGTTCTGTTGTTATTTTTGTTTTATAACAGTTTTTTATAATAGAAGAAATTTAGTATGCTGCTGAAAATTAGTTTGCGTAAAGGATTGAAGCGATTACCCCACAGCAGAGGCGGAATTTGTGGGGTGGGCGAGGAGTAGTCGCGGAAAGCCTGACCCGACTGAGAGATGGAATGCGGGCAAGGAAAGGAGGGATACGCCCTATTCATTGCGTAGGCTCCAAGCTTCGGGTTTAGCTGAAAACCATTGCTTAACCTCTTTCCAGTTGCCTTGAAAAAAATCGGAGCTTCGGTAAGTATTTAAATCATCTTCCGATTGCCAATGACTTACTGTGAAGAATACCGCTGGGTTTGATACATCCTGTAAAACCTCCAGATGAGAACAACCAGGAAAGGCGATAATATCATCTTTTTCACCCGATGTAAGATTTTTGAAATCTTGAATGTGTTGCGGCAGTATTTCCAGTTTTACAAATCTAATGATCATGAAATTTGATTCTAATATCGGAGTTTATTTCTAATTGTAATAGTTCTGCTAAATTGCCTTTGTTTATTGCAATTTCCAGCAATCCTGAAGAGTTGAAGAGTGCCAAAAAATCAGCTTCGGAAGTTTCGTGATAATTCAGGTTAATTTTTGTGATTCGATAATGATTGCTTTGCACCAAAATTTCGAATTCTCTTTCCTGACGGACAGATTCAAACAATTCTTTTGAAATATTTGTGGTTGCATTGCCATACGAATCAATATAAATTACTTGTCCGGTAATTGTTCCTTTCTGAATTAATGCGCGAATGGGAATCAAACGGAACAACTCTTTTTGGATAGATCCTAATTTCGAAAGTCGTTTGTGTTTAATGATATGAGATGCCGCTTTTGCAAATATATTTAGCTCGGGAAAAGTAAGAAAGTTATCTTCCTTTTCAATATTTTCTATGCGCACTATTTCTTCAGGTTCTCCTTTCGTTACCAAACTAAAAATACCATTGTCGGCACCAATAAAATAGTGATCCTTATATTTTACTGCAACATGCGGGTGTTGCGGAGTTTCTTCTGATTTAACGCCTATAATATGAATGCTTCCTTTGGGGAAATGGATAAAGGCATTTTTAATAATAAATGATGCCTGAGATATGTTGTAGTTGTCTACATTGTGACTCAGATCGACAATTTGTACTCCCGGACATATGGATAGCAATCGCCCCTTGAGTGCCCCCAGGTAGTAATCGCGGTGTTGCCAATCGGTAGTTAAACTTATTATTGCCATAACTGGATCTTATATTTAGAAGAGAAAGAAAATTTATTTAATTGATATTTTATTCAGATTTCTCTTTTGTACTGCTAAACAAATCGGAATTAATAATTAATTTGTAGACTCAAAAGTAATGAATATTGAACGGAATATATGATTGAAAAGAGCATATCTTTAGGGGTAATTGATCCTCTCGAATTTTATGGAATTAATAATTCAAAATTGGCAATCTTGAAGGAGATGTTTCCAAAGTTGAAAATAGTTGGAAGAGGCAATGAAATATTTGCCAATGGTGAAGAAAAAACGCTTGATTTATTTGAGAAGAAAGTGCACCTGTTGATTCAGCATTATAATCAATATAATGTTCTAACACTTTCCAACATTAAAAGAATTGTATTGGAAAACACGCCCGAGATTCAGGATCCTGATGATCCTAAAAGCGTGATTCTGTTTGGGAATAATGGGAAAATTATTCGCGCCCGTACGGCCAATCAAAAAAAGTTAGTTGAAAAGACGGCAAAGAACGATATGATTTTTGCTATTGGTCCGGCCGGATCGGGTAAAACCTATACTGCCATTGCTCTGGCTGTTAAAGCCCTGCGTAATTCTGAGGTTAAAAAGATCATTTTAAGCAGACCGGCAGTTGAGGCAGGGGAGAATCTGGGTTTCCTTCCCGGAGATTTAAAAGAGAAAATAGATCCTTATTTGCAACCCTTGTATGATGCTTTGCTGGATATGATTCCGCCACGTAAGCTGGTAGATTATCTGGAGGCTGAAATCATACAAATTGCTCCCTTGGCTTACATGCGTGGACGGACTTTGAACGAAGCATTTGTAATTTTAGATGAGGCACAAAACACAACAGTCAAGCAGTTGAAAATGTTCTTAACGCGGATGGGAACAAGTGGTAAATTCATGATTACAGGTGATATTACTCAAATTGATTTACCCAGAAAACAACAATCGGGATTGATTCAGGCCTTTCGAATTTTGAAGGACATAAAAGGAATTGCGATGGTTGAGTTCGATAAATCGGATATTATACGACACCGATTGGTGAAAGAAATTGTTTCTGCTTACGAATTGGAAGATGAAAGGCAGGAAAAAAAGAGAGAAAGCAAAGAACAGTAAAACGGTTATCGGTAAGCAGTTTTGTAAAAAGATAGTTGAGATGGATATAAATAGTTAGTAGTGCTTTTCTGCTTTTTTACTTTTATCTATCTTCGCACTAAATAAAGGCTAATTTTCAAACTGATGTTATATCGGTAACAGAACACAGCAAATGCCTTATAGTTTAAACCATTTTTATAAATTATTAGAATTTTTGGAGCAATGAAAGAAGCAATTGTTAAAACAGATTTTAATTTCCCGAATCAAAAGAATCTTTACGTAGGTAAGGTAAGAGACGTCTATAATATTAATGATGAGTATCTTGCTATGGTTGTTTCTGATCGTATTTCAGCTTTTGATGTTGTATTACCTGAAGGAATTCCTTTTAAGGGACAGGTATTGAATCAAATTGCCACCCGCTTTTTAGATGCAACAGCTGATATCGTTCCAAACTGGAAAATTGCAACTCCTGATCCAATGGTAACAGTTGGTCATTTGGCAGAACCATTTATGGTGGAGATGGTGATTAGAGGTTACTTAACCGGTCATGCCTGGAGAGAATATAAAGCAGGTAAACGTGTGCTTTGTGGCATGCCAATGCCCGAAGGGATGAAGGAAAATCAGAAATTCGAGAAACCAATCATTACGCCAACAACCAAGGCAATGGAAGGTCACGATGAAGATATTTCAAGAGAAGAAATTTTAAAACAAGGCATCGTATCTAAAGAAGATTACGAAATGCTTGAAAAATATACTCAGGCTTTATTTGCCAGAGGAACTGAGATTGCTGCCGAAAAAGGTCTTATTTTGGTTGATACAAAATATGAATTCGGTAAAAAAGACGGTGTGATCTATTTGATCGATGAAATTCATACTCCAGATTCATCGCGTTATTTTTATTCGGAAGGATATGCTGAGCGTTTGGCCAAGAATGAGCAGCAAAAGCAGCTATCGAAAGAGTTTGTTCGCGAATGGTTAATGGAGAATGGTTTTCAAGGTAAAGAAGGACAAAAAGTTCCTGAAATGACCGACGAAAAAGTGAATCAGATCTCTGAGCGTTATATCGAATTGTACGAGAAAATTATTGGCGAGAAGTTCGTAAAAGCAGATGCCAAAAGCGTTAATGCAAGAATTGAAAAAAATATTTCAGATTGTTTGAAATCTTTATAAGATAATTACCCCTAAATCCCCTAAAGGGGACTAAAAGGAAAGAAAAAATAAAACCGAAATCTGTAATGATTTCGGTTTTTTTAATGTGTTATATTTATTTAGGAGCACAAGCGTGCGTCTATTGAATCATCCTCCAACTCGTTTTACCTGATAACCTTCTGCTTTTAAAAGATCCATAATTTTCTCACGATGATCGCCTTGAATTAAGATTTCGCCATCTTTTGAAGAACCTCCGCCACCACATTTGGTTTTTAATAGTTTGCCTAATTCTTTAAGATCATCAGAAGTACCCACAAAACCTTCAATTAGAGTTACAACTTTACCTTTTCGTTGTTTTTTGTCCAATAAAACTCTTAGTTTTTGTTTGTTGGGAGCTATCGTTTCTTCTACTAAATCTTCATCGTATTCAAATTTGTAATCAGGATTTGTAGAGTAGACTATATTTTTTTTGGTTTTTGCCATTGTGTTTAAAATATGTTAGTTACTAGTATGCTAGTAACTGGTCTAAAATTGGTGAATAAGCATGAATTGCCAGTTATTTATTACTATCAGTACAAAGATATTTAAATTTTAGCTTTGTAAGTAAATCGTTCATAGAAATAGATAATTGAACCAATGAATGGAATAAAGGCAACTATTAATATCCAAAATAATTTATTTAGTCCTAATAAGTCACGCATTAATATGTCGATTATCGCAATTAAAGGAAGTAATATTGCTATTAGTTTGGTTATTAGCCAAATGTCAAATATGATTGAAAGTATCATGTAATCTTATTTAATTTTCTGTTTTGATCCGATTATAAAATATATAATTGGACCGATAAAGGGCAATAGTAGAACTATTAAAATCCAAATTAATTTATTCGAGTTGGTGAACTCATTCCTTAAAACATCAAGTAAGGCTAGTAAGGGTAATAAAAAAGCAAGTGCAAAAATTAGAAGCATTACAATCATCCCAATGGCAGATGAGGGAGT
The DNA here is from genome assembly GCF_002356295.1 of Labilibaculum antarcticum. Lineage (NCBI taxonomy): Bacteria > Pseudomonadati > Bacteroidota > Bacteroidia > Marinilabiliales > Marinifilaceae > Labilibaculum > Labilibaculum antarcticum. The sequence goes on from NZ_AP018042.1 coordinate 4,542,113, forward strand.
AATTAGTTCCATTAGTTAATTATGATTAGGTGAATGAATCTTTTAAAGATACGAAATTATCATCTTGAAGCACAATTTACACATTTCTTGCTTTCAGGCATAATCATGATTCTTCCGATGGGAATTTGCATTCCACATTTTATGCATTTTCCAAAATCATCTGAATCGATATTTCTGAGAGATTCTTTTAATGCTGATAGCTGAACTACTTTTTTGCGCAAAGCAGCTTCATTCACACTTTTGTTGTTTATTGCATCCATTCTACTAATTCTACCAATGGCGCAATCTGGTGAAATAGGTTGAGTTAAATCCTTTAGCATTACGATATCATTTTCAAGCTGTTCTATTTTTTCTTTTATCTGATTTTCGATATTGTTTTTTTCGTCCTGTATCATTTTTTGTTTATTAATTTCGGGGTTATCAAAGATAACAGAATTTGGAGATTGAACTAAGAAACTAAAAACTTCATAAAAAAAGAGTTATTTTTGCCGGTTCGATATCTTCTTCGTATCATTTAATTTAAAAAAATGAGATGTTGAGAAAGCAGGATCCTGTAGAAATAAAAATATATTCATGTCGATAGAAAATATTCCGGAAATATATCTTAATAAAGACGAGCCTGTTCAGGATTTGTTTGTTTATGATTTTAAAATGACCAGTGATGTTGTTAAGAGCAAGGTCAATTTGAGTATGAACATGTTTAGCTTTTTACAGGTGGGTAAAAAACAAGTCCATTTTGCTGATGCATCGGTCATGGTTAATAAGAAACAATCCCTACTCATAAGAAAGGGGAATTGGCTATGGACAGAGCTACTTGATAATGACGATATTTATTATTGCAAGCTTCTCTTCTTTTCGGAAAACAGACTTAAGGAGTTTTTGAAAAAATATACGCCCAAGCAGGAAAGCCTCAAGGATGAAATCCCTTTTTTCGTTATTGAAAATGACGATTATATTGCGTCTTATCTGGATTCACTATCGAGAATGAGTGCAATGTCCTCTAGTTTCAATGTAAATTTACTTTCCGTAAAGTTTGAAGAAATCATGCTGTACCTGACTGCCAAATATGGTCAGAAATTTGAGTTGTACCTGCATTCCCTGATATCCAAGGAAACGTCCCCCTTTAAAAAGACAATTGAGAGTCATGTCTATTCGAATTTAAAACTGGAAGAAATTGCCTTTTTGTGCAATATGAGTTTATCGACCTTTAAACGCTATTTTATAACGGAATACAATGAATCCCCCGGAAAATGGTTGCAAGACAAGCGACTGCTAAGAGCAAAAGAACTTTTAGAGAATGGTGAATTAAAAGCCTCTGATATCTATTTGGATTTTGGATATAGCAACCTATCAAACTTCAGTATTGCTTTCAAAAACAAATTTGGAATCAGTCCAGTTGAGACCACCAAATAAACTCAATCAGTCAACCTTCCTGTTCTAATGGGCGATATACACATATCTAAAGCTCTCAAATAACACGACAAAATCAACTTGACCTTTTTTAATAAGTTATTGAACTATTTCAGTAAGTAGATCTGCCCCCACATGCCCTACTTTTGCCTTCGTAATAACAACAAGCGTTCTGACTAAAAACGTAATGACAGAACCTTCGTTGTAAAAATCGAAAAACCAAATAATAGAATAGAATTATGGCAAAATTTAAAGTACCAAAAGAAATTTTTCACGGACTAGGTAGCCTTGAAAATCTAAAAGGATTAACAGGGAAAAAAGCGGTTATCGTAATCGGTGGTAGCTCTGTAAAAGCAAACGGATCTCTAGAAAGAACAGAAAACTACTTGAAAGAAGCAGGTATATCAACAGTTGTGTTCTCGGGTGTTGAACCTGATCCTTCAATTGAAACTGTATTGAAAGGTGCTGAGTTCTTTACTCAGGAGCAACCAGATGTTATTGTTGGTTTGGGCGGTTGTTCGTCTATCGACGCAGCAAAAGCAATGTGGATCTACTACGAGTATCCAGATTCAAAACTGGAAGAATTGGCAGCTCCATTTGCTGTGAAACCAATGCGTAACAAAGCCTATTTTGTAGCAATTCCTTCTACAAGTGGCACGGGTACTGAAGTGACAGGTCTTTCTGTTATTACTGACAGAGAAAAAGGAACTAAATACCCAATTGTATCTCACGAGTTAACACCTGATGTTGCAATTATTGATGGTGATTTATGTGCAAGCATGCCTAAGCATGTAACCGCTAACACAGGATTGGATGTTTTAAGTCATGGCGTAGAGGCTTATGTTTCTAATATTGCTGACCGTTATAATGATGCGTTGGCAAAAGGTGCTATTGATCTTGTATTCAAAACTCTACCGACTGTTATTGAAGAACCAAATAATTTAGAAGCTCGCCAGGCAATGCACGATGCTTCCTGTATGGCAGGTATGGCATTTACAAACGTATGGTTGGGGATTGTTCACTCTATGTCTCACCAAATTGGTGGTACTTTCGGTATTCCTCACGGATGTGGTAACGCTATTTTGATGCCGAATGTGATTCGTTTCAACTCTAAAGTAACTAACAAATACAGTGAGCTTGCAGCTTTATCAGGAAGAACAAGTGCAGAAGAGTTTGCACAAGAAGTATCAAAACTTCGTGCATCAGTGGGTGTTGTGGGTTCTATTAAAGAATATGGTGTTAGCCAGGAAGAATGGGATGCGAAATTGGATGTACTAACACAGAATGCAATGGATGATCCTTGTACTCTTTTCAACCCTAGAAAACCAAAATTCGAAGAGATCAAAGCGATCTTCCAAGCTTGTTACGAAGGAAGAGCGATTACTTTGTAAGTGAAAAATAAATTTTAATAAACACAGGGCGAATTATTCAATTCGCCCTGTGTTTGTTGTATTAAATTAGAATGTTGTTCCGTTACAATTTTACAAGTTTGATTTATTTGGTATTAGAATTGAATAGGAGATTTAGGAATTTTTCTATTTTATTCTATGAATCATGAGCAGGTAGGAGTATTGCCTATTTAGATTCATCCTAAAGTATTTACCCCCGCTAATTTAGATGTGTTTGACTAGGCTGAAAAATTACTTCTTTCTACATTTGATATATAAATATTTATTGTGAGTTGGAATTGCAAACGACTGAAGTCCAGATGGTTTCGTGTTTTGGTATTGATGTTATTTAGCATTTTATTCATTCATTTATTTCGAAAAGTAATGAACAAGATAGTTGAAAAAGAGAATTTTTCAGAAAAGGTTGTTAAGATTGTAGTTGAGGCACCTTTAATTGCCAAGGCTCGCAAGCCTGGTAATTTTGTAATTGTAAGAGTTGGTGAAAAAGGGGAACGTATTCCCTTGACTATTGCTGGCGCTGATATTGCAAAAGGGACCATTACCATTATCGTTCAGAAAATGGGCGTGTCGTCTACAAAGTTGTGCGATCTTAAGGTTGGAGAATATATAACTGATTTGGTTGGCCCCTTAGGCAAACCGACTGAAATACATAATGTTGGTACTGTGCTTTGTTGCGGTGGTGGTGTTGGCGTAGCGCCTTTACTTCCAATTGTTGAAGGATATAAAAAAGCAGGTAATCGTGTAATTACTGTTATCGCTGCAAGATCAAAAGATCTTTTGATTCTGGAAGATGAGATGCGCAAAAATTCCGATGAGCTTATCGTGATGACTGATGATGGATCGCATGGAAGAAAAGGTTTGGTTACCGAAGGTATGGAAGAGGTGATTAAGCGTGAGAAAGTCGATGAGTGCATAACCATTGGTCCTGCCATTATGATGAAATTTTGTTCCTTGTTAACCAAGAAATATGAAATTCCTACTATGGCTAGTTTAAATAGTATTATGGTTGACGGAACTGGTATGTGCGGTGCATGTAGGGTTACTGTTGATGGTAAAACGAAGTTCACTTGCGTGGATGGACCTGAGTTTGATGCTCATAAAATTGATTTTGACGAAATGATGTCGAGATTAGGAGGTTATAAGGAAGAAGAAAAAGACAAAATGGATCATTTTGAGAATTAATTAACTAAAGACAAAACAGGACAATGGAAAGGTCTGAAGAATATATAAAAAACGAACGTAAAAAAGAGTGGAGAGTCGAACTCCAAAAATTAACAAAAGCCAAAGATCGCATGTCGATCGAAAGGGTTCAAATGACAGAAATGGCTCCTGAAGAGCGCATTAAATCGCAACGTGTTGAGGTGAATATGGGTCTGACTAAAGAGCAGGCAATGTTAGAGGCAACACGTTGTATGGATTGCGCTAACCCAACCTGCATGGAGGGATGTCCGGTAAGCATTAATATTCCTAAGTTTATTAAGAATATTGAACGCGGAGACATATTGGAAGCGGCATCTGTTTTAAAAGAAACAAGTGCTTTGCCTGCCGTTTGTGGTCGTGTTTGTCCACAGGAAGCGCAGTGTGAGGAGAGATGTTTTTACGTTGAAAAATTGAACCTGAAATCAGTAGCAATTGGTCATTTAGAGCGGTTTGCTGCTGATTTTGAAAGAGAATCGGGTGTGATTTCGGTTCCTAAATTGGCTGAACCGAATGGTGTTCAAGTAGCCGTTATTGGTTCTGGACCATCAGGACTGTCTTTTGCTGGTGATATGGCGAAATTGGGTTATGATGTAACAGTTTTCGAAGCTCTGCATGAAATTGGTGGTGTGTTGAAATACGGTATTCCTGAATTCCGCTTGCCAAATGCCGTTGTTGATGTAGAGATTGAGAATTTACGCAAGATGGGTGTTAAATTTATCACCAATTATATCGTTGGTCAAACAGCAAGTTTGGATGATTTAAAGAAAGAAGGATACAAAGCATTCTATGTAGGTAGTGGTGCTGGTTTACCTCGTTTTATGAATATTCCAGGTGAGAATTCTAACGGAATTATGTCATCAAACGAATATTTAACCCGTGTAAATTTAATGGGAGCAGATTCTGAAGAATCAGATACGCCTATTTTACGTGGTAAAAATGTTGTAGTTGTTGGTGGTGGTAATACCGCTATGGATTCGGTTCGTACTGCAAAACGATTAGGTGCTGAAAGAGCAATTATTGTTTATCGTCGTTCTGAAGAAGAAATGCCTGCTCGTGCTGAAGAAGTTCATCATGCAAAACAAGAGGGAATCGAATTTCTTACCTTAACAAATCCAATTGAATACATTGCTGATGAAAATAGGCGTGTAAAACAAATAAGGGTTCAGAAAATGGAATTGGGAGAGCCAGATTCATCGGGCAGAAGAAGACCTGTTCCAATTGAAGGTTCTGAATATACAATTGATGCAACAGTTGTAATTGTTGCAGTTGGAGTTTCTCCAAATCCATTAATTCCAAATTCGGTTGAAGGATTAGAGGTTTCAAAATGGGGAACTATTGAGGTTGTAAAAGATAAAATGCAATCCTCAATTCCTGAACTTTTTGCAGGAGGAGATATTGTTCGTGGTGGTGCTACTGTTATTTTAGCAATGGGCGATGGTCGTAAAGCTGCTGCAAATATGGATGTTTATTTAAAGGAGAAGTATATGTCTAAAAAAGTAGAACTTTAAAATTAATAGCTATGAAAGAATTTAATTCGATAGAAGATATTTTGGATTTTGCCATTAATGAGGAGCAAATGGCTGCTGATTTTTATACAGAACTAGCTGGGAAAATGAAGCATCAGGAGATGAAAGATACTTTTGAGCAATATGCCTTGGAAGAACTTGGTCATCGTGCTAAATTGGAAGCAATTAAGAATGGTAAAAAGGTTCAGGTTTCAGAAACTAAAATTGCTGATTTAAAAATTGGTGATTATTTATTGGATGTAGATGTTGACAAATCAAATCTTACCTATCAGGAAGCTTTGATTCTTGCCATGAAAAAGGAGAAAATTGCCTTTAGATTGTATAACGATCTTGCTTCTGCATCGACAGATGAACCTTCAAAAAAATTATTCCTGATGCTTGCTCAGGAAGAAGCAAAACATAAGCTTCGTTTCGAGGTGGAGTACGATAGTAATATTCTAAAAGAGAATTAGAATTGTAATCAATATACTGAAAAGAGTCTTGGGGAATCAAGACTCTTTTTTTTGTCATTAAAAATTCTTTTGTATTGATTGTTAATATTTTGTAACTTTTAAAGTCGAACTGGAAAGTGAAATAATAGCCTACTAAAATTGATTTTTGGTTTCGTAATTTATTATCAATTAACAAAAAAAGAAATGAAAATTTTTAGGACATTTGAGGAAATTATCGATTATGCCATTGAAAAGGAGATGGATGAAATTGAGTTTTATTCTGAAATTGCCAATCGAATGGACAGGGAAAATATGAAAGGTCTTTTTCGGAATTTTGCTCTGGAAAAAACTGCTAGAATGCTTCGTTTGGAGAAGATGAAGGACGTGAAAACTGGATTTGATTTTGATGAAATTCAGGATCTGAAGATTGAAGGGAGTTTGGAGGATATAGATCATGCAAAAAATGATTTGTCCTATCAGGATGCTTTGATAATAGCTATGAAAAGGGAAAAGGCTAAATTTAAATTTTATTTGAATATGGCAGGCAGTGCGTTAAATAAAGAATGCAAAGATACATTCATAGCATTGGCAAATGAAGAGGCTCGACAAAAATTGAAAATTGAAATAGAATATGACGAACATATTCTATTGGAGAATTGATTCGCGAATAAAAATGAAAAATTGATTGTGAGAAAGCATATTTAAATCGAAATTCTGGTGAAGAATTTCGATTTTATTTTTTACGGTGCAATTATTGTAGATATTTTGTTTTCCAAGCGGACTTTAGTATTTTTGTTGGTCATTACATGTTAACTATAAATGTTTGAAATACAGATAATTAATGAATTATTTTTTCCGAAGTATTCTTCTGATATGTCTCATCCTTGGGGCTGTTAATTTTGCGGAAGCTCAATCTAGAACAGTTGAATTATCTAATAATAAGGTTGTTGTAGGTGGACAGACCTGTTTTTTACATGTTGTTAAGGAGAAGCAGACCTTGTTCTCAATTAGCAGAGCATATGGTGTTGACCTTGCTGTTATTTTGCAAGTGAATCGAAAAACGGACGTAACTGTTAATATTGGAGAGGTTTTAAGAATTCCTGTTGTAGATGCAGAAACTGTTCTTCCTTCTGTCTTAGTGAAAAAGGAGGATGATAAATTCTTTTATCATATTATTAAGAAAGGAGATACATTATTTTCTTTGTATAGAAAATATGGTGTTGATGTTGAAGTGATCAGGTCCTCAAATCCTGATATGGGACCTAATCTAAGCTTGGGATCGATTGTTAAAGTACCTAAAATTAAAAAGGAGGTGCAGGTTAATTTTACACCAAAGCACGATAAGTATTATTACTATTACGTAATAAAGCAAGGGGATACTGAATCTGCTATTTCCCGAAAGTTTTTTATGAAGTTGCGAAAATTCAGAAAGTTAAATCCAAAGGTGAAAAGAACGACTCTGAAAATTGGTGATTGGGTTCGAATTCCCAGGTATTTAGTTCCACCAGAATATTTTGTAGAGAAAGGGGCTCCAAAAGATACAATTTTGGAAGTGCAGCAAGTTGTTGATTCTGTTGTTTCAGAAGTGATTTTGAAACCTAGGATTCAAAATAAGATAAGAATTGCCTTATTTTTGCCTCTTTATTTAAATGCAAATGATTCCATAAATAGGAATGTTTTCTATAAGGATACTATTGAGATTATTACAGAGCTAGAACCTAGGGTTTTATACAGTAGATCGCATGATTTTATTCGTTTCTATCAAGGTGTTCTTTTGGCTGTTGATTCTCTTCAAAAAGATGGATTATCAGTAGATCTTCATGTTTTTGATACCGAAAAAAATCCCGAGCGACTTCAACGAATTCTTGCCGGATTGCAGTATACTGATTTAGATTTCATTATTGGACCGGTGTATCAAAATACATTTTCTGTTGTTGCTGATTTTGCTCAAAGAAGAAGAATACCTATTATTTCTCCTCTTTCTCCGAAGAATTCAGAGTTGCAAACAAATCCATTTGTAATTCAAATAAATACTTCTGTGAAGTCAATTTGTGGGAAAATATCAGATTTTGTTTCTTACGATTTGGATACGAGGAATTTGATTGTGGTTCATCCTGATCGCTATGAGCATTTGAATGAATTTCAACTGGTGACAGACATTGAGCGGAATTTGTTTGAAAAAGGAAAATACTGGGAAAATGATGATATGACCTATAAAAAGATCTCATTTGATGAATATGGTCTTTTTGGTATTGAGAGGATGTTAAGTGATACAGTTGAAAATGTCATTATTATTCCATCTACCTTGCAACCTTATGTTGAAAATATAATTTCGAATTTAAATATTTTAAGTCAACGATTCGATATTCGTCTAATTGGTTTTCCTGTGTGGCAACGATTTAATAGTTTAGATGCTGAAATTTTTTATAATTTAAATTTAAGTGTGATAACTCCTTATAATATAGATTATAAGGAAGTTAAGATTGATTCTTTTGTTTCTGATTTTAGAGATAAATTCAAATGTGAGCCAAATGATTTTAGCTTTAGAGCATTTGATCTTTGTCGATATTTTTCAAAGGCTGTTAGCAGTTTTGGGCGTGCTTTCCCTGGTCACTTAAATAAAATGAACGTGGATTTATTACAATCTAATTACCATTTTAAAAGAGTAAATGCATTTGGAGGATTGGAAAATCAAGGCATTCAAGTTGTAAATTATTCCAGAGATTTTAGAATAAGACATTACATTCCAAAATCTCAAAAATCTTTAGGACTTTCAGAATAAAGGACTTTAAAATTTAAAGTAGTAGCCGAATCTTATCGATTCGGCTTTTTTTTTATCCGAATATGGAGAATTCATCCAATATAGGATGTCATTTTTTGATTGGGATGAAACTCTGATTTTTATTGAGTTTTTTTAAACCTTTTAATTTTTTATCCGTTATCGTATAAATGCAAAAATAAATGATTTTACAGTAGCATCCAGATAATGAGCGTTCTATGTTTCGTGGTATAGCCTTTGGTAATGACTAAGTGTTAGTTATCTAAAGTCCTGTAATTATGAAAAAATATCTACTCTTGGGATGCCTCTGGGTTATCTCTACTATTTTCGTACACGCTCAAGTTCCTGCAGATATTACTGCAGCTCCTTCCGCAACAGTCGATGCTCCTTTTGAAATATCCTTTACGGATAATTCTGCATGGCGATTAGCAGTCTCACAAATCTCATATGGTGATGATATTCTTCCGGCTAAAGCGTATGATTTATCCGTTGCTGATAAGATATTATTTTATCCAGATTCAAGTGAATTCTTACAAAATGATACAACTCTGGTAATTACAATTACTTCCACTAATACGCCTGGTGTTGATGGTACTGTATCTCAGATTATTGGGCATGGTATTGCTGCGAATATTATAATGGTTACTCAGCCAACAGATCCGGGTTCAAACGGAGGGTTATTAGGAACACAGCCTGTTGTGAAATTGCAGGATAAGTATAATAATGAATGTACCGGAGGCGTTGCAAATCAGGTGACTGCAGCGGCAGATGCGTCTGGAGATTGGACTCTGGGAGGTACAGGTACTACTGTTACTTCGGTAGGAGGAACTGTTACATTTGCCGGACTTACGGGAAGCAGTGATTTGGTTGTTAATGGAGCATATTTAGTTTTTTCATCTGGCTCTTTGCCAACACTCAATTCTGATCCATTTGATATTCCTGTGAATACTCCACCAACACTTACTGCGGCAACAGGAGCTACAGTTGATGCTAGTTTTATTTTGGAATATATTGATGATGCCACATGGGAAACAACTTTTACTTCTGTTACATACGACGGTGTGGAATTGCTTTTAGGTACTGATTACACTATTGATACAGGTGCAGATGAAATTACATTAATTCCGTCGGGTGGAAATTCTATCTTACAAGTTCCACATACAGATCCGGGAGATCTTAGCTTGGAAATTATTGTTTCAGGATATGCTAATGCAAGTGTTGATCAAATTATCGGTCATGGCATAGCTGCGAATATTATAATGGTTACTCAGCCAACAGATCCGGGTTCAAACGGAGGCTTATTAGGAACACAGCCTGTTGTTAAATTGCAGGATAAGTATAGTAATGACTGTATTGGTGATGAAGCAACCCAGGTAACTGTCGCTGCAGATGTATCTGGAGCTTGGACTCTGGGAGGTACAGGTACTACCGTTACTTCGGTAGGAGGAACTGTTACATTTGCCGGACTTACGGGAAGCAGTGATTTGGTTGTTAATGGAGCATATTTAGTTTTTTCATCTGGCATCTTACCAACGCTCAATTCTGATCCATTCAATATTCCTGTAAATTTACCACCTGGTTTAATAGCCGCATCGGGAGCTACAGTGGATAGTCCTTTCGAAATTTCTTATTCTCCAGATGATATTTTTTGGGAAGCAAATATTGATTCAATACAATTTGATGGAGTTTTAATTCCTCAAGAGACTTATACGGTAAATTCGACCCAAAACAAGGTCATATTCGATGCTTCTGCATTAGATTCAGAAATAAGGACTGCTAAGACAGGAGATATTGAGATATTTGTTTCGCAATATGACAAAGCCTTAATATCTCAGACAATTGGACATGGAGCAGCTAATAATTTAGTAGTAGCTACAGAGCCTGTTGCACCTGCTAATAATGGAGATTCATTTCAAACTCAGCCTGTCGTTAATGTTCGGGATCAGTACAATAACCTTTGTGCCGGCAATAGTACAGTATCAATTTCCGCTGAAGAAAACGATCCTGCATCCTGGGATTTGCAAGGAACATTATCAGGAACAGTTGCATCAGGAATTTTGACTTATTCTGATTTAACAGCATCAAGTACTCAAATTGTAAATGGCGCTTTTATCTCTTTCTCCGCATCTGGATTGACGGGAGTGAATTCTACAACTTTTAATTTGGCTTTGAATACACCTCCTGGTCTTACTGCTGCTAGTGTAGCCACTGTTGATGCTCCGTTTATAGTTACTTTTTCTGATTCCCAATCCTGGCAAAGTAAAATATCAAGTATAACTTATAACGGCAATACTGTAGATGGAGTTGCTTACGATACAAGTATAGGTAATCGAATTACTTTTGATCCTTCTCAATCAACAGCTTTACAAACTTCAGGAACTGCTGATTTTGTTATCTTTTCTGATGGATTCAATAGTACAGTACCATTAACACAGATTATTGGACATGGAGCTGCAAATCAATTGGCAATAACAACAGAGCCAGGCACTCCTTCCATAAATGGGGGGAATTTAAATCCTCAGCCAGCCATTGAGATTAGGGATCAGTACTCTAATTTTTGTTCGACAGATGGAAATAGAACAATTACTGCAGCAAAGGCAGATGCCGGAAGTTGGACTCTTGGAGGTACACCTGATCAGAATGCGAATTTAGGAGTATTGACTTTCTCTGGTTTAACGGCAAGTAGTGCATTGGAAGTTACTGGTGCAAGTATTGAATTCACTTCTCCGGGAATCACTCCAATTACATCTTCTGATTTTAGTTTAGGCTTAAACGATGCGCCATCTGATATAACTGCAGCAGGTAGTGTTACAGTTGATAATCCTTTCACTATTACTTTTACAGATGAAAATGACTGGCAATCTAATATTAATGGTATCACTTATAGCGGGACTACAGTAGATAATGCCGCCTATAATACAGCAACAAGCGGAGAAATAACTTTTACGCCATCTTTATCTTCAGCATTACAGACATCTGGAACTGCTGATTTTGTTATTTCTGCTGATGGATTTAATAATAGTTCTCCTATTTCGCAAGTCATTGGTCACGGTTCGGCTAAAGCTATTGTAATGGTAACTGAACCAAGTGGACCAAGTGTAAATGGAGGTCAGCTTCAGAATCAGCCAGTTGTAAAGCTGCAGGATCAATATGATAATGACTGTACATCTGATAATTCTACGTCAGTAACAGTTGCTAAGGGTGATACGGGTAATTGGACCTTAGGAGGTGATGCAACGGTAAGTGTTAGTTCAGGAACTCTTTCCTATACTAACTTAACAGCTAGTAGTAATGAAACTATTTCAAGTGCATTTCTATCCTTTATTAGCACGGGCTTAACAAGTGTAAATTCATCTACTTTTAGTATTGGTTTAAATGATCCGCCATCAGATTTGGCAGAGGATGGTAATGCTGATGTTGATTCTGATTTTACAGTTACATTTACCGATATTGATGGATGGCAATCTAAAATAAGTGCTGTTACATATAATGGTCTTACTGTTGATGCGGTGGCCTACGATATTACCACTCCGGGAGAAATTGTGTTTACTCCTTCTTCATCAACAGCACTTCAAACAGCAGGAACTGCAAATCTTATTATTTCTGCAAACGGATTTAGTAATGCAACACTATCTCAGACTATATCTCACGGTGCAGTTAATAAATTGGCAATAAATACTCAGCCGGGAGCTCCTTCTGCTAATGGTGGAGATTTAAATCCACAACCTGTAATTGAAATTCTGGATCAATACGATAATCTTTGTACATCCGATGGGAGCAGGGTAATTTCTGCGGCAAAAGGGGATGCTGGAAATTGGATTTTGGGAGGTGCTTTAAATCAAAATGCAAATTCAGGAACTCATACTTTTGCGGATCTTACAGCCAGTAGTAATGAGAATATAACGGGAGCAAATATTAGTTTCTCATCAACCGGATTAACAGGAATAACTTCTTCTGATTTTAGCCTTGGCTTAAATACAGCACCAAATCTTACTGCATCATCAGGAACTACAGTAGATGGGATTTTTGAAATATCCTATGATGATAATGTAGATTGGGAATCTGATATCGACAGTATATCTTTTGATGGAAATATAATTTCTCCAGGAGCTTATAGTGTGAATTCAACAAGTAATAAAATAACATTCAATCCATCGGTGGATGCTGTCCTTCAAATGGCAAAAACGGCTGATATTGTAGTATTTGTAGACGGTTATGATAATGCAACTGTCTCCCAGACTTTAGGTCATGGCGTGGCAACTAAACTGGTTATGGACACAGAGCCTGTACCATCTGGTGTGAATGGAAATTCTTTTACCACGCAGCCTGTTGTTGCTATTCAGGATCAATACGATAATACATGTACAACGAATAGTGCAATTTCAATTACTGCAGCTGGAAATGATCCTGTTAATTGGACTTTGGGAGGAACTCTGGTGAATGCTGTTGCTTCAGGTATCTTGACCTATACTGATTTAACTGCAAGTAGTGATGCTTTAGTTGCGGGAGCTTTTATATCTTTTACAGCATCAGGATTAACAGGTGTGGGTTCGACAACATTTGATCTAGGGCTAAATTCAGCTCCTGCATTAACAGCCACTTCAGGCGTGACCGTTGATGGAGTATTTACGGTAACTTTTGTTGATGAAAACAGTTGGCAAAGTAAAGTTAGTAGTATTGGCTATGGTGGTGTTGAGATTGATGCTTCGGCTTACAATACACTAACGAGTGGTCAAATCACTTTTGATCCATCTCTTTCAACCACTTTGCAAACTGCTGGAACAGAAGATTTTATTTTTGTTGCTGCAGGATTCTCAAATGCAACTTTATCACAAACGATTGGTCATGGTGTGCCAGCGTCAATTAAAGTGAATGTTGAACCAACAGCGCCAACAAGTAATGGTAGTTTATTGGTACAACAACCAATTGTTATAAGTCAGGATCAATATTTAAATCCCTGCACTTCTGATAATGCAACAGCAATATCTGTTGTAAAGGGGGATGCCGGATCCTGGTCATTGGGCGGTTCACCCGATCATACTTTAGGGGGAGGATCGTTCACATACACTGATTTGTCTGCTACGAGTGATGCACCGGTTATTGGCGCTTATTTAACATTTTCATCGGGTAGTTTCCCGACTGTTAATTCTGCAACTTTTGATATTCCTGTAAACGTTTCACCTAGTCTTTCTCCAGCAATTAATGCAACAGTTGATGGAGAGTTTCAAATTGTTTTTGCGGATAATGCTGCCTGGAGGGGAAGTATATCCGATATTACAGTTGATGGCAATTCTATTCCGGCAGCAGCTTATGACGCCACTATTGCTACTCGAATTATTTTCAAACCTGTTCAATCAAATTTTTTACAAACTGCAGGTACAAAGGAAATTATTATAATCTCCAGTGGCTACGAAAATGATACTTTAAACCAGGAACTTGGACATGGAATTGCCAATGAGCTTTTTATCTTTACTCAACCAGTTGGTCCTTCGAGTAATGGTGGTCAGCTTGCTACACAACCAGTAGTTCATTTACGAGATCAATACGCAAATATTTGTACTACGGATAATACAAGTACTATTTCGGAAACAACAAGTGGCGGAACATGGGCGTTGGGCGGAATAACTGGACTAACTGCCAGTTCAGGTGTATTCACTTATGCCGATTTAACGGCAAATAGTAGTGCGGAATTGACTACAGCCAGCATTACTTTTTCATCAGTTGCTTTAACAGATGTTGTATCTACGGCGTTTACAATTCCCTCTTTGGATGCATCACCAACACTGCTAGCTTCTTCAACAGCAACAGTAGATGCAAGTTTCGAGATAACCTTTGGTGCAAACGCCACTTGGCAACTTGCCATTGATTCGATAAGCTATGATGGAAATTTAATTGATGCGACTGCCTATAATATTACTCAATCAGGAAAAATAATATTTGATCCTTCTTTGGATACTGATTTACAAGTAGCAGGAACAAAAGATTTGATTGTTTATGCTTTGGGGTATAATGATGCAAGTGTGTCACAACAAATAAAGCATGGTGTGGCTACCGATATGGTAATTGTTTTGCAGCCATCGGCTCCGGTGGAGAATGGGGCATTATTAGCTAATCAACCTGTTGTAACGCTTCGAGATCAGTATGCTAATGATTGTACGAGTGAAAATACAATTGAAATAACTGGAGCAAAAGGAGATGCTAATGTTTGGACATTAGGAGGAACATTGGTGAAAAAAGTTACTAATGGTTCTGCTAGTTTTACTGATTTAACAGCATCTAGTGGTGTCGCAATAACTGATGCTTTTGTTGCATTTTCAAGTGTAGGTTTAACAACGGTTAATTCAAATACTTTTGACATTCCAGACTTAGCAGCATCACCAGTATTAACTGCTGCAAGTGGTGTGACGGTTGATTCAAATTTTGATATCACTTTCGTGGATAATCCTGCTTGGAGAAGTCAAGTTACAGAAATCAGATATGGAAACGAAGTGCTGCCTGTTGGAGCATACGATACTTCTATTGAAGGAATAATAACTTTTAAACCTATTGAATCACCTGTTTTACAAACGGTGGCTAGCAAATATATTTATATCACGTCTACCTCATTCCTGAAAGATTCTGTTCTGCAGGCAATTGGGCATGGTGCAGCCACATCTATTGTTATAACAACTGAACCGCAACAACCGGCAAGCAATGCGGGTTTACTACAAACACAACCAGGTGTTAAAATACAAGATCAATATTCAAATGATTGTACAACAAATAGTGTACAAACTATCAATGCAAATGCAACAGGAGGAAGCTGGGTAGTAGAGGGAACTACTTCGTTAATGGTAACTAATGGGATTGTTGATTTTACCGATCTGACCGCCAGAAGTACGGATTTGGTAATTGATGCAACAATCACTTTTTCTGGCACAGGACTAACAAGCCAGGAGTCGGCGACATTTATTATCCCAGCACCTCTTATTGCTCCATTTCTTATTGCCTCAACGACTGCAACTGTTGATTCATTGTTTGATGTTACATTCTCAGAAAATGCCGGTTGGCAGGGAGAAATTGATTCAATTTCTTACGGAGGAAACCTATTTTCTTCTGATGTATATGACAAAAGTCAAGGAGGGAAAATTGTTTTTGATCCATCGAAAAGTACTGAATTACAAGTAGTCGGTACGAAAGAAATTTTAGTCTATTCCAGAGGATATCAAAATGCAGCGGTCAATCAGGAAATTAAACATGGTATTCCAGATACTATTTTTATTGACAGGCAACCTACAGCACCATTGGTGAATGGTGGTTCTTTGGATACGCAACCAAGGGTATCAGTGCGCGATCAGTACAATAATAGTTGTGGGAGTAATGATACTTTTGAGATTACTGCCACCAATGGAGATGCTCAGGCATGGACTTTGGGTGGAAGCGTAACTCAATCTGTTATATCAGGAGTGCTTACTTACAGTGATTTAATTGCTTCAAGTGAAACGGCTATAACGGGTGCTTTTATAACATTTTCAGGAGCAGGACTCACTTCAGTGAATTCTGATCCATTCGACATTGTTGAATTGTTAAATCCTCCAAATATCAATCCTGCATTTCAGGTTACAGTTGATGCGGATTTTTCACTAAGCTTTTTTGCAATTGATGATACTTGGAGAAATAGTGTAACGACAATTACTTATGAAGGAGATACCCTTCCTGCATCAGCTTACAGCATAGGTACAGAATCAATTGTTTTTCATATTTCGCAAGAGGTGTTGCTGCAAAAGGCAGGAACATTCAATATTGTAATCTATTCAACAGGTTATAGTAATGTACTGATAGAACAAGAAGTTGGGCATGGAGCAATCGCGAGTATGGAAATAACTCAACAGCCATTGGCTCCGTTAACAAATGGGGATGTTCTTGAGCAACAACCTATTCTTCGTTTTTTAGATCAGTATGCAAATGAATGTACCTCTGAAATTCAAGAAAGTATTATTGTTTCAAGAAATGATACCGGAGATTGGAGTTTGGCGGGAACTGTTGAGCAAATCGCAACGAATGGAATAGTAACATTCACCGACTTGTCGGCATATAGTTCAGGTCCTGTAACAGATGCCGAATTGCAATTTAGCTCTACAGATTTGACTTCTGTTGTTTCAACTTCATTTACTATTCCGGATGTTAGTAGTGCTCCGGTTTTAAATGCTGCGATTGATGTTACTGTAGATAATCCTTTCAAAATTACTTTTACAGAGGATTCTGTGTGGAGGAGTCGCATTAATGTTGTGACTGTTAACGATAGTGTTTTGGGTGCAGCAAGTTACAATACAAGTCAAGTTGGTGAGCTGGAGTTGATTCCTTCTGAATCTGAATTTCTGCAAAAAAATGGGTCGTTCCAGATTATCGTGCAGTCTCGGGGTTTTGCTCACGATACAGTTCAGCAAAATATCAATCACGGTTTAGCCGATAGTTTGCTGATCACAAGTCAGCCATTGGATCCGGAGAATAACGGTGAATTATTAGCTCAGCAACCTGTTTTAAAATTAAGTGATCAATATTTAAATGATTGTACCGGAGATAATCTTACGCAAGTAAGTGTAGTGAAATATGATCAGAATGTCTGGACTTTGGGAGGAACTCTGCAAGCTCAGTCTGTTAGTGGCGTAGTTAGTTTTACTGATTTAATGGCCACAAGTGAAATTGCAATCGACTCGGCTTACCTGCAATTTTCCTTTGATAAGGACACGGTGATATCTGCTTTGTTTACGATTCCAGTTCCAATTATTGAGTTGACTGCCGCGTTGGATGTTACTGTGGATAATGAATTCACAATACAGGCAAGTGACAATGCCAGTTGGAGGGATTCTATCTCTGCAATTTCATTTGCCGGCGAAACTTTAGTCGATACTTCTTATCTGATTGAAGCCGGAGGTATTACTTTTTATCCCGATAGGGATTCGATACTTCAGATTGCAAGAACAGATACATTAATTGTAATTGCCAATGGATATGCGAATGCAATTGTTGAACAATCTATAAAGCATGGTGTTGCAACAGATATGGTGATTGTTGATCAACCAATTGGTCCGGAAAATAATGGAGATACACTGGCACAACAACCTAAATTGCAATTGAAGGATCAATATGAAAATGATTGTGAAAATGATAATGCCACTCAAATTTTAACTTCGAAATATTCTGACGGTTCGGAAACTGATGTGGTTGATTTGTGGAATTTAGGGGGCGTTAAAACTATCACAGCCATAGATGGACTTGTAACTTATCTGAATTTGACTGCAGCCAGTGAAAATAGGGTGGAGGGAGCACGATTGCTGTTTACTTCTGATGCTCTGCCTAATGTTGTATCGGATAGTTTTGATATTGTAATTCCTCCTCCTCCGGTTATTTTAGGTGCTGTGGATGCTTCTGTTGATGGAAGTTTCTTTGTGGAATTTACTGATAATAAAACATGGAGATCACTAATTTTTGATATCCGTTATGGAATACGCAGCCTAGGGGGAAATTACGATATCTCTGAGCCAGGGAAAATTACATTTGATCCGACTGTTACTTCTATCCTACAAAAATCTGGCGTTGATTCGATGTATATTTATTCGGGCAACTATGATACGGTTCGATTTGAGCAAACCATTCATCATGGAAAATCAAAATATATGGTGATTGTTAAAGAACCATCTGCACCGCTCAAAAATGGCGAAGTGTTGTTAAGGCAGCCACAACTTAAATTGCAGGATCAATTTCGAAATAATTGTGTTACTGATAATGAAACTCCTATAGCAGTTAAGAAAGGTGATGATGGTGATTGGTCGCTTAAGGGAACTTTTACCCAAATTGCAGTTGATGGCCTTATTAAATACATAGACCTTACTGCGGCTAGCGAAAGGGAGGTGGAAGGAGCACGTCTGGAGTTTGAAGGCACGGGAATAATTCCTAAATTATCTCAGTCATTTACCATTCCTGAACCTCAGGAAAATAGGGCCGGTGAAGCCAAGGCAAACCCTGAATTAGTTTGTTATGGCGCTAGTTCAAGTATTACACTAGTTGGTTTTGACGGTACAATTCAGTGGCAAAAGTTTGATGAATTGAATGAGATCTACAAAGATCTTGCTGGTGAAAATGCGGAAATTCTTATATCCGATGAAGTTGTTCAAAATACAAGATACAGAGCAATGGTTTCGAAAGAGGGTTTTACAACGCAATATTCTAATTCTGTTTCAGTAAGTCCAATTGAACCGCCTTTAGCTGATTTTACATTCGAGATTGAATACAATCGAGTTGATTTTGTAAACTTAAGTACAAACGCAACAACTATTGTTTGGGATTTTGGCGATGGAATCCTTAGCAGTGAGTTTGAGCCAAGTCATTCTTTTGTATTGGATAATACGAATGGAACGGGATATGTGGTTCGCTTAACAGCTTCAAACGACGCTTGTCCTAAGAGTGAAAAATCACAACAAGTATTTATTACTACAGGTATTGAAGATTTAATTTTAGAGACTGGGCTAGTCGTTTATCCAAATCCAAGTAGAGGCGAATTTTTCATAGAGATTTCAAATTCGGATCAAAACGGTGTGTTGAGAATATTTGATCAAGCAGGAAAAGTGGTTGCTACTCGAAACATTGAAAATAGTCTTCTTAATAATCGAATTGCTTTCGATCTGAAAAACCTAACTGGTGGTATCTATTTTTTGACCATTCAGTATCCGAACAAAGTTGTTAGAACAAAATTAATCATTCAGTAAAAGTGAATTTTTAATAAAAAAAGGGATTTTCCAAGCTGGAAAATCCCTTTTGTAAATTATTGAATTATTATTCGAATTCAGCCATTGTTTTCTTAATGATTTCAAGAGCTTCTCTCAATTGTTCTTCGTTAATTGTTAATGGAGGAGCAAAACGGATAATATCACCATGAGTTGGTTTTGCAAGCATTCCGTTATCGCGTAAACGCATACAAACATCCCAAGCTGTTTTCCCATCTTTAGGCTTAATAACAACTGCATTAAGTAATCCTTTTCCTCGAACTAGAGTTATCATTTCTGATTTAACCTCTTGTAATTCTTTACGGAAGATTTTACCCATAGCTTCGGCATTTTCAGCTAATTTCTCTTCTTTAACAACAGTTAAAGCCGCCATCGCAACAGCACAAGCAATTGGGTTACCACCAAAAGTAGAACCGTGCTCACCTGGTTTAATGCAAAGCATGATTTCATCATCAGCTAATACGGCAGATACTGGAACAACACCTCCTGAAATTGCTTTCCCAAGAATTAATACATCAGGTCGTACACCTTCGTGATCACAAGCTAATAATTTACCTGTTCTGGCAATACCAGTTTGCACTTCATCTGCAACGAATAAAACATTATTTGCTTTACAAAGATCAAATGCTTTCTTCAAAAAACCATCTTCAGGAACGTAAACTCCAGCTTCTCCTTGAATCGGTTCAACTAAAAATGCACATACATTTGGATCTTTTAGTTCCTTTTCAAGAGTTACAACATCGTTGTAAGGAATGTTGATAAATCCAGGAGTGAAAGGTCCAAAACCTTTGTATGAATCTGGATCCGAAGACATTGATATGATAGTAATTGTGCGTCCGTGGAAGTTTCCATCGCATACAATAATTTTCGCTTCATTATCAGGAATACCTTTTACATCATATCCCCAACGACGAACTAGCTTGAGCGCTGTTTCATCAGCTTCAGCTCCTGTATTCATTGGCAACACCTTATCGTAGCCAAAATATTTAGTTACAAATTCTTCGTATTTACCTAGGTTGCTACTATAAAAGGCACGGGAGGTAAGAGTAAGTTTCTGAGCTTGGTCAACTAATGCTTTCACAATTTTTGGATGACAGTGACCTTGGTTAACTGCGGAATAAGCAGAAAGAAAATCAAAATATTTTTTCCCGTCTGTATCCCAAACATATACACCTTCTCCACGTTCTAGAACTACTGGAAGTGGATGGTAATTGTGCGCACCAAAATTGGATTCCTTCTCCATGTAATCTTTCGCAGTCATGGATGTTGTTGCATTTGTCATAATTACAATGTTTAAAAGATTTGTTCTTTAGGATTAAACTCGTAAAATCCAGTATGCCAAATTTGCAATTATTTTTTTATAAACCAACACTTTTGAGGTTTTTTTTAATGTTTTAATATAAATGTTGTTGGAAGCCTTATGTTATCATAAGTGATATTTTAAAATAATTGTATTTTTATGATTATAAATTAGAGATGCTGTCCCAATGAATACAGACTGTTTGAATTATGGGAGGAATTTTGCCATCGATTCAAGTAAGTCGCTTTTTCTAATTGGTTTTGCCAAATGGTCAGAGCAGCCAGCTTCCAGTGACTTTTCTTTGTCTCCAATTAAGGCATATGCTGTTTGTGCAATAATAGTTAGGTTTGGTCTTTTTTCTTTAATGATTCTTGTTGCGTCTAATCCATTGGTATATGGCATGTTAATATCCATAAGAACAATGTTTATTTCGGGGTTTTGTGAGCAGGCTTTAATTACTTCTTGTCCGTTCTTTGCCCAGAGTATGTTGATGTTTGTCTTTTGAAGATAAGCTTCAAGAATTTTAAAATTGGTTATTTGATCTTCGGCTATTATAACGGTATAATTTTCCCAGTTATAATTTCCTGAGGAATTATCCTCTTCAGTCTGATTATCAGATGTTAATATGTTTGGGATTGTGAAGTTTATAGTTGTTCCTAAGTTCTTTTCTGAAACAAACCATATTTTACCTCCAAGTAATTCAAGTTCAAGTCGGGAAATGTACATTCCTAGACCTGTACCGCCATAAAACTTTTTTCCCGATTCGTTAACTTGTCTGAATCGCTTAAATACCTGATTTTCATATTCGGAAGGTATGCCAACGCCCGTATCGGTAACCGAAAAGTGAATTGTGTCTTTTACGATTTTATAAGAACAGGTAATGCTTCCTGTTTCGGTGAATTTTATTGCGTTGTGTATTAGGTTTTTAAATATGCTTCGGATTTTGATCTGATCTGACTTGATGATGTCGTTTGTGGAGTCTAATCCGAAATTTAAAAGTAGTTCAATGTGCTCTTTGTTGCTGTCGTGCAGTAGCTCCAAACTATTTTCTTTGATGTCTAAGAGCATTTGATTGAGATGGAAATTCCTTTTAATAGGTTTAGAGACACGGCTTTCTAACATTGAGACTTTTAATATATCCTCAATAATTCGAAGTAGTTGTACTCCAGAAGCTTTTATTGTGGATGCAAATTTATTGACACTGTCGTCTGAATTACAGGATTCTAGCAGTTCCGAAAAACCTATTATCGAGTTTAATGGGGTTCTTAATTCATGACTCATGTTAGCTAAAAATGAGTTCTTTAGGTTCTCTGCTTCAAGTGCTTTGTTCCACGCTCTTGCAATTTCATATTCTTTTATCTTTATGTCGGTAATATCCTGAAAAAGAACTTCTTCAATCAGTCCTTCATTGCTGTCGTCGTAGACTTCGCCAGTAATTTTACCGAGTCTTAATTCTCCCTTTTTGAAAAAACGAAATTCAATCTCAATTGCTTGTTTTGTCATTTGTTGCAAAGAGATCAGGAAGAATTCAAGATCTTCAGGATGGATATGTTTAGCCAGATTTTGTCTGTTTGGAGTGAAGTCTTGCTTGTCGTATCCTAAGATTGAATAGGTGATGTTCGACCACCACATTTCATTCGAATTGTAGTTGTAGATCCAGTAGCCAATGCCTGCTATACGATGAATTTTATCTAACTGTCTGATTTGCAGGGATGTGTCAATTTTCATATTGGGTGGGTTAGTTTGCGTGTTATGTTGTTTAAAATAGGCTTATGCGTTTGATTTTATGACGATTTGTGTGTATTCAATTTTGTGAGTTATGATTGTATAACATCCTTTTTTATTTTAATTCGATGTAACAATGTTTCTGATACAAAAAAGATCAGACAGAGTATAACAAATAACTTCCAATACTGCTTTCCATTACTTTGTTCGTTATAAAGCTGAGATAGTTTCATTTTTACAGGAGAATTAATCGAGATAGGCAATTTTTGTATCTTTATCAGATTATTAAGTTCATCTAAAGTGAAATATTCAGGATCTGATTCTATTCTTGAATAATTAAAAGAGCAGGAATTAACTATTAAATCACTTTTTGTTATTAAATAATTCTCGGCCTGATCAATTTGATCACGAGGGTAGAGAAGTAAGCCTTTATCAAAGTTATTTTCCTGGTCAGGGATGATATCTGTCTGATTCTTCTTGTTAATGATGTGAAACTCTTCGCTGGATGAGTTTTGATTGAATGATGCTGTTCTAACAGGTTCCTGATTACCTAGGGTGTAGTATAAGCTTTGTGCGTTATTACTGTCACGGGTTAAATTAATAAATGTGGGTACGAAAAGAGGGTGAGTAATTAGATTGGTCCACTCAGGATTAAGCTGTATGGTAAGAAGAAAGAATTGACCGTTTCCAAATTTTAATTTGGTTAACAGATCATCTCCGGCTTGCGTCTTCCAAATGTTTTCTGATAGAATATTTGTAGAGCGTCCTAATTTGTAATGTTTGTAAATATCCGGGAGTCGTGCATCTTTCTTAATTTCTTCGAAAACATTTTGGTAGAGTTCCGAATTCAACTCGATTTTTGCTAATCTTTGCTTGCTTGAATCGATCTGTGTTAATTGGGGAACCGATATTTCTTCAAGAAATAAATTTACAGTAGTATCATTCTTATCGCTTGGAATGAATAGTACATGTCCTCCATTTGATAAATAATTTTTAATTGATTGATTGAAACCACTCTCCATTTCCTGAATCTCATTTAAGATAATCAGTTGATAGTTTTCTAAATTTTCATTAAAAACTCCGGATTTACTACTATTTCTAAAAGCAAATGTTTCCGTTCCTGAAAATAATTTATTCAAATATTTATTGGGTTTATCCTGATTTACAGATAAGATTTGAATTTGACTGTTAATATTGTACGAAAAATAAAATTGGTTGTCATATGTGATGGGAAAGTCGTTAATTTCAACCATTCCCTGGTAAATTCCTGATTTGTGATTCAGGTATTTTAGGCTTACAATTTTCTCTGAATTTTTGTCAATATCAAAACTGGAAATCGATTTTGTACTGTCGTTTATGCTTAATTTAATGGGATTTTTCTGATAGTTTTGATTCGAAGTATTTACCACTCTAACAAAGAGCTCCTGACTTTGATTAAGCTGATGATAAGGCTTCTCAAACCAGCAGGAATCAATGAATAAATTGTTTGATCGTTGAACAGAAAGGGGTAGAAATGTGACTGAATTTGTACTGTCAATTTTAATATTTTCAATATCGCTTTGTCCCTTTTGAAAATCGGAGAATACATACAGTCGACAATCATCACCGGCATTATTAATTTGTATTTTTTTAATTTGTTCCGAAAGCCTAACAGGAATTGGTGAAGGATTTATATCCATTACTCTTGCAATGGCCTGTTGCTTGTTTAAATTCGACGAAAAGGAATAGAAATTATTGCTGTAAATTCTAATTTTAGAATAGCTTGGGTAGCTGTTGATTAACTCAATGGCTTTGTTTTTTGCAACCTCTAAGGCATTACCACTTTCCGTTTCGGCATTCATGCTAAATGAGTTGTCGATATAGATAGTAAAGCATCCTGATTGTTGTAGATGCTTATTATTGCCATTTTCGTTGGAGATGTATGGTTGTGAGAAGGCTATGATAATGCATGCTAATGCCAGAAGTCTAAGTAGTAGCAACAGCCATTTTTTCACTTTTGATCGTCGCTTATTTTCAATGTTCAGATTTTTAAGAAACTTTAAATTACTGAAATATATTTTTTGATATCTCTTAAAATTAAAAAGATGTATAATGATAGGAAGTAGCAGAGCTAAGAGAGCCCAAAGTACCTGAGGATGCAAAAATTGAAGCATATGTAAGTTTTGTTCGTTATTCAAAATAGCTAAAAGACTATTCTATAATAAGCCTTCTGTTAAAATTTAGCAGCAAGCTTTACGTTTAATTTTCTTGACGTTAGGTAATTTGGAATTGCATATTGATTCCCCGACACATCATTAATCCATAAATAGGATATCGTATTATTTATATCCAACACATTGAATACCTCAAGACTGATCCACATCGATTTAAAATGTTTCAATAATCCATTTTTACTCTTTGAGTTTTCATCGAGCAATATTTTTGAAAAGCCCAAATCTATTCTTCTGTAATTAGGCATTCGAAAGCTTTTGTCATTTTTCCCTTTTTTGGGAGTCCATACTGGTAATTTTCCTCCATAAAATAGGCTTAAATGCATTTTGTAAGATGGATTGTTTGGCAAATAATCCTGAAAAAACATCGAGAAATTTACTCGTTCGTCCGTTGGCCTTGGTAAATAACCTAGTTCATCGCCAATAATATCTTCTCCGGTTTTCATTATCGATAAGCTTGCCCACGATTCGGTTCCCGGAACAAATTCTCCATTAATTCTTAAATCTAAGCCTGTTGCGTAACCTTTTGATTTTTTATCTCCATAGTATCGAATTCGAACATTTTCAATGTCATATGGAGTGAGTGATTTGAGATTTTTGTAGTACAATTCACTCGAAAATTTGAACGGTCGATTCCATGCTTCAAAGTAATATTCCTGACCCAAAACATAGTGAATGGATTTTTGCAGGTTTAGATGATTACTTATTTGTCCATTAATAGTTAACATTTCACGAAACGATGGTGTTTGCTGATAGTAACCGGTCGAAAAGCGAAATTTAACCTTCTTTTCCCAGTTTGGAATGTAATTGACAGATGCGCGGGGAGAGAAGAAACTCTCATCATTATAATCCCAGAAATGATGTCGTAAACCGCCGGTAAATTGAAATTCGCCATTGTCATTCTGAAGTACATAGGTTCCCTGAGCAAAAGATGTGATGTGATTGCTGTTAATTTTATTGTTTGCATTTCTTGAGTAGGCAAGGGCCACTTTGCTATTGGAAACAGGAATTGCATAGCCCGCTGAATCCTGATATTGCCATTCATTTATTTGATCATCTACCTCTTCGTGTTTTCCGCCAATTCCCCATTGAAGAAATAAATTGTCGATGTTGTGATCTCCCTTTATATCTATTGTAGTAACCTTTTTGCTAAGTTTATTCCGGGCATGATCAATAAATGTTCCTACACCCAAGTTCTCAATACTTTCCGATGAACTTCCTCCTTGTGAAACAAATAAATCGCTTAGATAATATTGACCCATGATATCGAAAGTTTCTTTCTCCGTTGTTTCGTATCTGCTGGCAATTAAACGGTACAAAGCCTTGCTGTTTGGATGAAATTTTAATGTAAATGCTTGAATATTTGTTTCGTATTTGTCCTTTTCTTTGCCATCAAAATAAATTTTAAGTTGAAGGGCATTGTTTATTGTACCAAAAGAAGTATTTCTGGTTTCAGGTTTAAAATTGTAATTGTTTTCACTGAAACTTCCCCACAAATGCATGCTAAATGATGATGAAAAACGATAATTGATCATGGCCTGAACATCTGTGTAATTAGGCTTGTATTCACCCTTGGTATCCAATGAGTTGAGCAGATATTCATTTGTTTTGTATCGAAATCCAGCCATATAGCTGAGTTTGTTGTTTTTACTGCTGTTGGCAAAGTGAAAAGAGCTACCCAGTAAACTCGCCTCAGCGGAAGCTTCGAATTTGTCTGGGTTTTTGTACTTTACATCCAATACCGAAGAGAGTTTATCACCATATTTCGCATCGAATCCGCCAGAAGAAAATTGAATGGATGAGACTAAATCAGGATTAATGATGCTTAATCCTTCCTGTTGACCAGACCGAACCAAATTAGGACGGTAAATTTCAATTTCGTTGATGTAAACTAAATTTTCATCAAAATTTCCGCCACGAACTGAGTATTGTGAGCTTAATTCATTATTGGAACTAACACCGGGAAGGGTTTTAATTATTTGTTCGACGGCTCCATTTCCAGAAACAGGCAACTGCTCTAATTGCTCCGTGTTAATGGTTATGTTTTTATCTTTAATGCTTTGATTCGATTCTACAATAACTTCTTGCAGTTGTTCTTGTTTTATTTTTAAGATGGGATTGTAAACTTTTATTTCTCCTGATCTTAATTTGAAATTAGCAACAATATTTTGATAGCTTATGTGCGATATTTTTAGGATGAATGTTTGATCTGAAGGAACTTTTATCGTGTAATTTCCATTGGTGTCACTCGTGGCATAGTGAGAAAAACTTTCAATTTGAATGTTCGCTCCTGAAATAGGGTTTTGCCTGATATCAGTAATTTTTCCTTTGAGTATGGAGTTCTGTTGTGCTTTTAATTGTAGTGGAAGCAAGAAGATAAACAAAAGAATAAATCGATATGTTGATTGAACCATAATGGTAAACAGTCTGTTAAGTTTTAGGATCGAAAACTTTATTGAAAATTACTAAAATACCAAGATACAAAGCAATTCTAAATAAAGGAATAGTTTCCATAAAATATAAATAAATCAATATTTTACTTTTTTTGCCTTCGGGAGCCTATCTTTACGCATTCAATAACCCAAAATTAGATAAATATGAAAAAAGTTTATTTGGCAGGACTGGTAGTTACCCTAATAACCGTTTTATCGTCTTGTGAAAGCCTGGATCAAAAAGCAGCTAAAATTCACAATCATGCATTTACTATTGACACTCATGTGGATACTCCTTATCATTTATTAGATAAAGATTTCGATATTGCTGTTGCTCATCCGTTTGTTGAAGGAGGTAGTCGTGTTGATTTTCCCAGAATGAAAGAGGGAGGATTAGATGGAATCTTTTTTGCCGCATTTACTTCGCAAAGAGAAAGAACTTCTGAAAATATACTTGTTGCACGTAGTAAGGCAGATGAATTAATAGATTCTATTTATGCTGCCTGTCAAAAAAATAATGATTTGGCCGAAGTCGCTTTGTCTGTCGAAGATGGATATCGATTGGAAAAAGAAGGGAAAAGGGCAATTTTTATTGGCCTTGAGAATGGATTTCCAATTGGGAAGGATATTTTGGAGGTAGAAAGATATTTTAATAAGGGAGTTCGCTACATCACTTTGTGTCATACATCAAATAACGATATTTGTGATTCATCTACAGATAAAGATGGAGCTGAGTTCAATGGTTTGAGCTCATTTGGCGAAGAAGTAGTTCCTAAAATGAATGATTTGGGAATTTTAATTGATGTATCACATATTTCGGACAGCTCATTTTTTGATGTCCTGAAATTGTCTGAAACACCTGTGATTGCTTCACATTCATGTGCCAGAGCAGTATGCGATAATCCTCGAAATTTAACAGATGAAATGTTGGTGGCATTGGCTGAAAATGGCGGCGTTATACAAATGTGCATTTTAGACGATTACGTTAAAGCGCCAGATACGACTACTGTAGGTTATCAAAAAGAGCTTGACTTACACGCTCGTTATCGGAATGCGAGTAAGATGTCGAAAGAGGAGGAAGATAAATTGTGGGACGAATGGCGTCAGATGCAAATTGATTATCCAAAAGACAAACCTACCGTGGCAGATGCAGTTGACCACATCGATCATATCGTGAAATTAATTGGAATTGATCACATAGGAATTGGTACTGATTTTGATGGCGGAGGCGGTCTAAAGGATTGTGTTGATGCCAGTCAAATGATGAATATTACTAAAGAATTATTGAAGAGGAAATATTCGGAAGAAGAAATTGCTAAAATTTGGGGTGGAAACTTTATGCGCGTTTTTACGGAAGTAGAAGAGTATGCCAAGAATCAAAAAATGGCATTGAATTAGACTCTAACTGTTTTGTAACTTATTCTCTTTGTTGGCAATTTTATACATTTGCTGCGTCTAATTTTTAAAAGATTGAATTGTGAAGAAAGTATTGGTGTTGAGTGATAAGAATGAGGCCCGCTCTCAAATGGCTGAAAAATGGTTGAAGTATTATGGTAAAAGACACATTGAGGTTTGGAGTGCAGGCCTTGAGAAAGGATCAATTCACGTATTGGCGCAAAAAGCAATGGCTGAATGTATAATGGATATACCGGAATACAAATCGAAAGCAGTTTCGGAGCTTGAGCAGAATACTTTTGATTTCGTTTTGTGTTTCGATCAAAAAATGGAGAGTCGTGTTCCTGTTTTGGATGGAAATCCTGAAATTCTGTTGTATGAACTTCCTGATCCAGCCGATGTGGAGGGAGAGGAAAACATTAGATTACAGGCTTATAATGCTGTTTGCAATGCCGTTGATGACATTTGTTTTAGCTTTGTTCAGGAACATTTTCAGATTGTTAGCTGAAATTATTAATTATATTGATAAGCTGTCATCGTGTCGTTTTGAGACATAAGAAGCTTAATCTTGATTTAAATATAGGACGGGATTCAGAAATGAATCCCGTTTTTTGTTTTCGCATAAGCTCCATATTAGTATGTTTCGTTTCTTTTTCGTCTAATTTTTAATTTTGATGTTTGCTGTTCTCATCAAATTTTTCATCAGCAATAATCTTGTAAATAGTGCTTTTTTTATTGTATTAATAGTGTTGGTATTCAGTTATTAAACTTGACAAGGGGCTGGAAATTTCGTAATTTTAGTTTAGATCAAATAAGTAAAACATACGTTATTTATTACTATCAGCAGATGAAAATCCATCTTTATGAAATTGTGCGAATATGTGCTTTCAATGGAATAATGATTGCACTTCT
This sequence comes from Labilibaculum antarcticum, assembly GCF_002356295.1. Taxonomy (NCBI): domain Bacteria; kingdom Pseudomonadati; phylum Bacteroidota; class Bacteroidia; order Marinilabiliales; family Marinifilaceae; genus Labilibaculum; species Labilibaculum antarcticum. The sequence goes on from NZ_AP018042.1 coordinate 4,571,605, forward strand.
CTAAAACCTGCCAATTACAAACCATTTCAAGTTAATTTAAATTCTATTCATTAAAAAGAGGCGAAAATGAAAAAAAACATTGGAGTTTGGTTAGATACCGAAAAAGCCTACATTATTAGTATTGAGGATAGTGGAACAAAGGTTGATAAGATTGAATCTGAGATTGAAACCAGAATGCGTTTCGAAGGAGAGACAAAAGCTTATTCGCGAATGGGGAATCAGTTTATTAATCCCGCAACAAAAATTACACATAAAAGACGTCATCAATTAAAGCATTATTTTGAAAATATTACTGGTCGTTTAAAGGACGCAGAAGAGATTTATCTATTTGGTCCAGCTGAGACTAAGGTTCATCTTGCAAAGCACATAAGCAAGGAAGCTATGCTTAAAGATCGAATTCGTAAAGTTGAATCGGAAGATCATTTAACTAAAAAACAGATGATTGCCTGTGTTAAAAAGGAGTTTGATAAGAAGTCAATTAAGGTGAATGTTCGCATTCGTCATTAGTTGTTTTATTTTTATAAAATCGTAAGGCTATTCCCATAATTTGATGTTTATAACTTAATTCTTGTTGTAAAATTCAGTTATGGGAATTTGCATTTCTTTGAGCTTCTCATTGAATATATTATCTTGCATTGAAGTACTTATTATTTTGATTCTATGATCCAACAATTAGAAATTACTTTGCCTGCTTATGGCAGAGGTTATCATCTCATCGATTCGGAGATTGCAAAGCTTTTACCTGATTTGCCTAAAGTAGGAATTCTGAATTTATTCATGAAACATACTTCGGCAGCCATAACTATTAATGAAAATGCTGATTCGTCTGTTCGCGACGATTTTGAATCTATCATGAATAATATTGTGCCTGAAAACAAACCGTATTACACTCATGTTCTTGAAGGGGCTGACGATATGCCTGCTCATGTAAAATCATCCTTAATGGGGCCTGAACTTACAATTCCAATTACTAATCACCGATTAAATTTAGGTACTTGGCAAGGAATTTATCTTTGCGAGTTTAGAAATAGAGGAGGCCGAAGAAAGCTTGTAGTTACAATATATTCGTAATGAAAAACGCCTCATTGCTGAGGCGTTTTTGCTTTATATCGTTTTGGTTTTTTCTTTTAACCAGTTTTTGTGTTTGTCATCCAGTTCGGGAGATATTATCTCGTAAACTTTCTCATGATAATTATTTAACCATTCTCTTTCTTCGGGAGTTAGAAGCTTAGTTATAATACCTTTCGTTTCGAAATGACACAAGGTGATTGTTTCAAAATTTAGGAATTCTCCAAATTGAGTTGTTTTCTCCGGGCAACAAAGAATAAGATTTTCATGACGAATTCCGTAAAATCCTTCACGGTAAAATCCCGGTTCATCGGAAGTTATCATACCGGGTAGTAAGGCCTGATCTTTAATTTCTTGTCGGATACTTTGAGGACCTTCATGAACATTCATAAAACACCCAACACCATGCCCTGTTCCGTGACCGTAATCCTTCCCACTTTTCCACAATGCCTGACGAGCCAGGATATCTAAATTGCATCCACGAGTTCCTCTGGGGAACTTAGCGAGTGCTAATTGAATCATTCCTTTTAAAACCAGAGTGAAATCAGTTTTCTCTTCTTCATTTAATTCGCCCAAGGGAATGGTTCTGGTAATATCAGTCGTTCCATCAAGGTATTGTGCTCCGGAATCAATTAGAAGTAAACTTTCCCTTTTAATTTCAACATTCGATTCAGGTGTTGTAGAGTAATGAGGATGAGCTCCATGATCTTTGTAACCAGCAATTGTTCCAAAGCTTTCGCCTTTAAAATCTTTTTGAAGAGATCTGAATTCCTTGAGTTTATCCATTACCGTAAATTCGGTAATCTTTGTTTTATCAATATTTTCTTCGAGCCAATAGTAGAAGTGAGTTAGAGCTACACCATCCTTCTTCATGGCGTTTTTCATTCCTTCTATTTCCACTTCATTTTTTAGACTTTTCAGCAGTTGTGAAGGGTTTTCTCGTTCAATAATATTGGCACTTATCGAGTTGAAAATATTTAAGTTAGTTCTGTTTGAATCTAAAAGAACATTCGAGGATCCTGCTATTTCACTCAAATCGTTAAACACTCGGGTATAATCAGCAATATAAATCTCGTCCTCGGCTAACTTTTGAATCAATTCATTAGAAATTTGACCTTCATTAAGGTAAAGGGTCGCCGATTCGACTCCTATTATGGCATAGGCCAAGGCAAGGGGATTGTAATCGACATCATTACCTCTGATATTGAATATCCAGGCTACATCATCTAAACTACCTACAAAATGGAAGTTGCATTCAAATTCTTCCATTTGTTTGCGGATATTCAGCAATTTACTATATCGGGTCTGACCTGAATAGCAAACTTCATGATCATAAATTGGCTTGGTAGGGAGTTCTGGCCGATTTTCCCAAATTTCATTAACAAGGTCGAATTCTTCCTCGATATTAATTCCTAAATCGCCTAATTTGTGTTTTAACTCTCTGGTTTGCGCAACAGAGAAACAGGTTCCGTCAAATCCAACATTTGGTTTTATAGGTAGCTCATCGGATAACCATTCGTTTTGAGTAGGAGTTCCTGCAGTTCCCATTCTGAAGAGTTTAATTCCACTACCAGCTAATTGGGTTTCCGCTTGAAGAAAATATCTGGAATCGGTCCACAAACCCGCTTTTTCCTGGGTTACGACAAGTGTTCCTGCCGAGCCGGTAAATCCAGATAACCATTGACGTGTGCTCCATCTGTCGGGAACGTATTCGCTCATGTGAGGATCTGAACTGGTTATAATGTAGGCATGAATATTTTTTTCATGTAATAAAGAACGCAAGGCGTTTACTCTGTTAGCAAAAGTCATTTTTAAGTTTCTTATTGTTTGCAGGCTAAAAATACAACATTATGAATTGTAATGGTCGAAAATGAGACATATTTTCTTGAATTAGCCTTTTTTAATTAAAAAATTCCCCCTTTGCATGACAAAGAGGGATGATATATTGTTTAGTCAATTACTTATTTAAGACTTACATTGCCGTACTGACTGTTAATTGTAACTTTTCCTTTTGGAGTCGTTGACGTTCCAACAACCACTTTCAGGGAAGTTTCGGCATTGTTCACTATTTTCTCAATTACCTGAGCATTTTCGGGATAGCTGATGCCACAATATTTTGTTTCTGCATCCAATGAATAGTTAGCACCTTCTTCTATCGCTATTCTACTGGCAACATATTGATTATCAATTTTAATGGTTTCAAATTCTTTTGAGACATTGTCGACCTTGCAATTTCCGTAACGAAGATTTAATTCCAAATTTTTATTTACATTTTCAATTTTAAAGTCGGAATATTGCCCCATCGTAACTATAAAAGTGTTGGTGTTTACAATATCAAAAGCATCGTATTTACTGTCAGCAATAAGGGTATTATTGTTGTCAAGATGTAATTTTGAGTAACGGCTCACCACAACTAAGGCCTTGCTTGTGCCAATATTCATTTTCGAATACTTAAGAGTTAATTTGGTACGGTTACATTCGTTTATCGTTGCTTTGGCATAGCTAAGGTTAATGGTGCTAACAGGTTTATCTTCAGGGTAAAGAAAGCTTTCGCCTTGAAGGTTTCCGTAGCTCAAATTAATATTGGCTTTAGCACGTAGCGCATTAATGTAAATATTCCCAAATTTATTAGTAAGATCCAGTTGGGTATAATCAGGCATAAATATCTCGTAATCAATACTGAATTTGTTACCTGTTTTGAATTGATGCGACATTTCAGTTAAGGCTGTAATTTCATTCCCCATTTTGTAGAGCCTTATGTCGATACTCTTGAAGAGCGATTTGGCTTTTTCTTCGCTGGATGTTTCTAATGTTATAGTAACGTTAATAGATACAGAATCACGATCCCAATTCTTAATGTTTACATCGCCGTATTTATTATTGATACTAAATTCAGTGCCTTGCGAGGCAGGGAATACTTCTTTAATTTGTTTCTCGAAGTCATCTAATGCTAAGGCATTTGTTGTGAAACCGAGAAGTACAACAAATAAGAAAGCGGAAAATTTAAATTTTAATGTCTTCATAGTCTTTTTATTTACGGGTATGATTTTTTTAGTTTTTATTATATTGTCTTAACCTACACTGCTGTATTAAGATTGTTTTTGGTTTGTTTTTTTATCTGATACAATTGTTCAATTATACGATTTAAAATACTTGTCTTAACCTGATAATATTCAATCATTGCTTGAATAATTCTGTCATCATCCGGATGTAGTTCAAGCTCTTTTTTTAGCTGTGAATATCGTTCATCCATATCTTTTAATTCTTCTTGCAGGATACTTTGATGCTGTTCTTTATTAAAACTCCCAAGTTTTTTCAACATGCCAAGCTGACTGTTTATATTAGCAGTGTAGAATAATTCAACCTCTCTGTATTCAGGAGATATTCCTCCCAAGCCTAACTGATTATCCTCTAAATTGCGAATCTGGTATCCAATCAGTCCCGAAAAGATTACAAAAGTAACTATTACAGCCACTTTTAAAAAGTTTGGGATACTTTCAAACACATTTTTTTTCTTCTGATGATTTAACTTCTCAAGAAAATTTTCGAAATGACCATCCTGAGGTTCATTATCATCAAATTGATCTTTGTGATTTCTTAAAATTTCTTCTAATTCTTTCATACTTACAAATGTTAGTATGTAACCTTCTTTTCATCTTCTTTATTCGTTACGCCAACTGATCTTTTAGCTTATCAAGTTGATAAATGAAAGAGAATGGTTCATAGCAATTTTTGGTTTTCTTTTTCCGAAATTATCTGAATTAGTTTTTTCTTCGCTCGTAAGAATTGTGATCGGGAAGTGGAGGCAGTAATGTTAAGAATGCTTCCTATTTCTTCATGATCATACCCTTCAATCAAATACAGACTCAAAATAATTCGGTAGCCTGTTGGTAGCAGGTCTATTCCTTTTTTTATACTATTAATTTGTTCTTCAGAATATGTAACGCTTTGGTTTTCCTCTTCTTCCGATAATTTATACAGCTCATTGTCGAGAGGAAATAATTCCAATTTTTTCTTTTTTAAACTATCCAAAGAACGGTTTACAACTATTCTTTTTAGCCAGGCACCAAAACTAACCTCACCTTTGTATTTTTTAATGTTTCTGAAGGCAGATAAAAATGCTTCTTGCATAATATCTTCTGCTTCTCTTGCATCTTTTACAATTCGTAAAGATGTGTTATACATTGCTTTGTAGTATAACTTATAGATTTTGAACTGGGCTTTGGGGTCATTTTTTCCACAAAGCTCAATTAGGTCCTGGTGAATGTTCTTGTACGATGAGCTCATTAATCAATTTCTATTCTAATGACGAATGCGGAAAGCATGCGTTGCATGCATATTGAAATTATACCATTAAATATAGGTAAAATGTTTAAAAAGGAGAGGCTAATTAATCATTATATAAAATGAGAAAACCACCGAAGTCATTTGGTGGTTTGTAAGTGATCCCTCTGGAATTCAAATCCATAATCCCCAAGATTAAAAGTGTTGGGCTCTGCCAGCTGAGCCAAGGGATTTTTTTCTTAAGAATATTAAATTTACGGAAAAATGAAAACTGGAAAACTTCATTTTGATCCTGTTTTTTTTTGATTCCAATTTGTTAATTAAAGATCAGCCTTTGCCTATCCATTATAAGAATTACGTACCTTTATAGCTCACTTTGATAATTTATATCATATAAATTAGGAACATGATATTTGCAAACAATAAAATTCTTGCATTTGTATTTTTGCTGATCACACAAAGCGTGTTTGGACAAATGCAACTGAAATTAACTGTTGAAATGCCCAATTGTAAGAACGAAGAGTTTTTACTTTTGCAAGGCGATGAAGGAGGGACGTTCGTTATTGACAAAACGGATGTAAGTGAAAATGGAATCCTGTCTTTTTCGTGGGAAGGTAATTATGGTTTCTACAGACTTTTGGGTGAGAATGAAAAAATTGATTTTATGATTTCCACTCCTGATTTTCACTTCTCCTTAGAAGGGAAACCAGAAGGGGGAGTGCTTCGTTTTCCTGATAATGATAAAAATAATAAGTTCCATTATTACCTTTCAGTATTTGAAGCGTTGAATCGAAATATTGAGGATTTAAGAGAAAAACTGAATGCTTTAAATAAAAGAGATTCATCATATAAAGAGTTGCGCTCCCAGTTTAAAAATGTGCAAAAAGAGAAGAAAGTTTTAGTAAAAGATTTGTGGCGATCTCATATCGACGAATGGCCGGCACGCATGGCATTGGCTCAACAAGAATTAATGCCTGATTTTAAACTAAAAGGAAAGGATTACGATGATTATCTTCAGAAGCATTTTTTTGATTACTTCACTTTTTCAGATTCAGTATTGCAAGCAACGCCAATTTATTATGAAAAAATTGGAAAGTTTTTAAAAGCACAACACATTGATGATCTGATAAAAGCAGAAAGCTATGAAAAGATAAAAGAAGTAATTAATAAATTGTTTTGGCTAACCGAATTGGAGCCTACTTCTCAAAAATATCTGGCGAATTATTTAATGAATCGTTATTCTGAAAAAGATCATCCTGAAATTTACCATGTAACAGTGGATGCCTACAAAGTGATGAATACCTGTGAATACGTTATGGGCAATAAGGTGATACAAAACAGAATGCAGAATTCATATCTGAACAATACCGGGTGGGTGGTTCCTGATGTGCCGCTAAACAATTCTTTAGATGGTAAAATTCAATCATTATCAGATGTTAATAGTGATTTAACTCTACTGATAATTTGGTCGGGGAGTTGTATTCATAGTAGAGAGATGCTGGAGCGTATTAACGATTTGTATCCGGAATATCATGAATTAGGTTTGGAGGTTGTAGCAGTATCACTTGATAATAATTTGAATTATTGGCAACAAATGGTTTCTCAAAACTATTACCCTTGGGTAAATGCGTGCGATACCGATGGTTTAAATGGCGTAACGGCTGAACAATTTAATATTTACGTGACTCCAAGTATGTTTCTGATTGATCCAAGTCTGAAAACAGTTGCTGTTCCTCAAACCTTCTTCCAATTGGAAAAAGAATTGATGGAGTTTTTTAAGTAGGAGAGTGTGGTGGCGGTTTTACATCCATTTAATTCCAAAAAATCTGTTTGAAATATCAGCTCGTCATGCTCTGCCTATTTAAATAGACTCCGCGCATTTTCTTTGGTATTTCACTCATTTTATTATTGCTTTATATCGTTTATTTTGCTTGTCCATAAGGTTGACAATATGCACAGTGCGGACGCTTTATTAATACAAATTAGGTTCAAATTCGCTCGTAAACCGCATTGGGTATATTGTGGGGTAGTGGCTGGCATTCATTCATAATCCTCAATGAATTTTATCAACTGTTGATAATCTGTTATCCTTATTAAATCAGTTCGGTGACTGTTAAATATTAACTTATCGTACAAAATTGCTTTTATTCCTAATTCTTTAGCTGCTTGTATTTCTGAATTTGGGTCATCACCTACTACTATCAACTCATTGGGTTGATACTGATGTCTTTCCATAATTTCAGCAAAAACTTCCTTTTTTGTTCTATTGTCCTTTTGTGGGTCTATGATGTAAATTTCATTGAAATCTTCTTTTATTCCCAAATTTTTGACTTTCCCTTCTTGCATTTTTGTAAATCCGACTGTCACCAAAAATTTATCACAATCTAATTGTTTTGTGGAAATATAATCTTCAAATGGGGTCATTCCCATATCAGCGGTCAATTCCTTAAGTATTTCAAATCCTTTTTTAATCAATGTTTCGGAAAGTTGATATTCTGAAGCAACCTTTTGAAATGGTTTTCTCATAATATCTTTTTTTATACTTTCAATTTTATCATGTAAGTCAGGGTCATTCTGAAATAGATTAAATAATGGTTCAAATAATTTATCACCAATAGAATATACTGAATAAATCGTGTTGTCTAAATCAAAGATTATTGCTTTTAATTTCATGTGTTTTTTTATTCGTTTTTTATTTGTCATATGGAACTTACCATATAATCACCTCCCTGTGTGTAGAAAGCTTTATACATGGACGTTTCATATGCTATTTTGTATTTTCACCTTGCTTGCCACTAAGGGCAGTTTCTCTAAAAACTCATCAGGCTACTCGTTTAGTCTTTAAATATAGCGGTTTTAAGCATGCCTGAAAATTGAAAATGCTTTTATTTGGAAATAGAATTGAGGTTCTTTCTTGGGTCACTTTTGCCTCTGAAAACACCTTTAATGTAAGGCTAGTGCGATGGCTATGCTCACTAGTGAAATCTTTTGAGATGAAAACAAAAAAAAGCTACAGATTACTCCACAGCTTTATAATATTTTCAAAACAAATCCATTTTAGGAACTTCATTTCCTAGCATTCCCTTTGCTGAAAGTTACCCAAATTAAATTATTACTCATAAAATAGCAATTTTGTCATCGGAACCATCAACCCATCGTACCTATTGGGCAGTTCCTGCCACACGAACGTTTAGTTCGTTATAAGCAGTTTTGTCATTCTTCATTCGGATTTATTAAAAGGTAGTGTGAATTTGAAATCACTACCTTTGCCTAATTCACTCTCAGTCCAAATATTTCCACCATGTTTTTTAACGAATTCTTTGCAAAGGATTAAACCTAAACCAGAACCTTTTTCTTTTGCTGTGCCAATTGTGCTTGAATTTGAAGATATCTTAAAAAGCTCTTTACGTTTTTCTTCATTCATACCAACACCATTATCCGAAATGGTTATCTCAACCCAATCTTTTGTTAAAATTGCAAAGACACGTATTTCTCCTCCAGGTTTTGTGAATTTAATTGCATTGGAAATAAGATTCCTTAAAATTATTTTCAGCATATCTTCATCTGCATAAACTTCAATTTCATCTGCAGTGAAATAATTTAAAGAGATGTTTTTAGCATTTGCTATTGTTTTTTCAAGTTTTAAAACTTCCAGAATGATATTTGAAAAAACTATTTTTTCTGGCTTGAAACTAATTTTTCCAGTTTGAGATTTTGCCCAGTTTAATAAGTTATCCAGCAGAGTAAGCGTGTTGTTAGCCGACGAATTTATAACGTTTAAATACTTTTCAGATTCAGTAAATGATGTATCATTTACTTTTTCAATTAACAATTCGGAAAATCCTATAATGTTGTTAAAAGGGCTTCGTAAATCGTGTGCTATAATTGAAAAAAACTTGTCTTTAGTTGCATTTAATTCTTTTAATTTTCTTTCACTTTCAATTAACGCTAATTCAGATCTTTTCCTTTCACTTATATCTCTTGCTAAGCCTGTTGCTCCAATAATCTTATTCCTATCATTTTTAATCGGATTAAAAAAACTTTCGTAATAAGCAAGATTTTCGGTCCCATACATCCTAACATTTGAATGAGTTTCGCCCCTCAACGCTCGGTCGTAATTGTCTTTGGCTATTGCCCTATCTTCATCAGAGCTTATGCAATCCAGAATATTCATTCCAACTTCGATTTCCTTTCCATAGGCATGTTTCATTACTTTAGCATGAGCCGAATTGAAGTACAGATAGTGATAATCTTTATCGATAGAGAAAAGTATTGTGTTACTTTGGCTTTCTAAACTGGACTTTAGTAGCAACTGTGAATCGATCAATGCCTTTTCAGTTTGCTTGCGTTTAGTGATGTCTTTTCCGAAAAACAATGCTCCAATTATTTCTTCGTCAACAACTATCGGATTCATAAATACTTCAATGTATAGTGAAGTATTCTCAGTATTAATATTGTCGATAAATGAAAACGATTCATTACTCAGGGCTCTGTCATATCGTAATTTCCAGACTTCTCTAAAAGGTTTAGGAAGTGACAAAAGAAGGTTTATTCCTGTCTTAAGATAAATTCCGAACCCCTCATGAAAAGCAGAAACAAAAACACTGTTAGCATATAGAATTTCATATGCCGAATTTATTGCCCATACACTATCTGTTGTATTCTCAAAGATGGATGCTAAATTTAGTTTACTCAAAACTTTAAGCTTTCTATTGTCAGTATTCTCAAAATCTTGATTTTCCATTTTTTGATGTGATATATCATTAATTTTTTAAAATTGCTTGGGACGGCAGTTTGTCTAAAAACTCATAAGGCTATTCGTTTAGTGTTTAAATATAGCGGTTTTAAGCATACATGAAAAATGAAAATGCTTTTATTTGAAAATAGAATTGAGGTTCTTAAATCTGGGGCCCTTTTAACTCTAACAGCACCATTAATTCAAGGCTAGTGCGATAACTGTGCTCATTAGTAAAATCTTGTGATATGAATAGATAAAAAAAGCTGTAGATTACTCCGCAGCTTTACAATATTTTCAAAATCAATCCATTTTAGGAACTTTATTTCCTAGCATTCCCTTTGCTAAAAGTTCCTCAAATTAGTTCATTCCCCATAAACTAGAAATTCGATGACCGAAACCATCAAACTACCTTACCTATTGGGCCGTTTTTGCCATGCGAAGGCTTAGTTGTATTATTATGTTTTCAATTCTATAGTGTTTCTTGTCATTTAATTAGTATTAGTGCTAACAAGTGGCTAAAATGCGATGCATCTTATATCACTTATCTGTGCGTGTTTGTAAGTTGTTGTTATGTCCTGAAAGGACAAAATATAATAGCGATGGATTTTAATCCATCGAATAGGCGACCATCGAAAAAGGAATAGCCCTGAAAGGGCGAAATATTAATCCCAGATGTATCTCTCGTCATAATCGACCTTGTATTTTTTAAGAAAAGCACGGTATTCATCTTGAAAACTATGCTTCTTGTGATGCTGATGCTGGTTCTGTATATAGTCTCGAATGACATCCACCTCAGTTGGGTTTACCGAGAAGGCACCATAACCATCTTGCCAGTAAAAATGCGCCAATTCAGAGCTCTGCATTTTCATCCATCTCGACGATGATGTTTTGATGCGTTTGATAAGTTCTACCAAACTACTGTTTTTTGATAACATACAAAGTAGGTGAATATGATCGACATGACCTCCTACTATTAATATGGGACAACTAAGCTCATTACATGTTTTACCAAGATAGGCGTGCAGCTTTTCTTCGTGTGGGGAATGTATGAGCGCCTCACGATGTTTTGTGCTGAATACGATGTGAAGGTAGTTTTGTACTAATGATTGTCCCATGATTATTTTATTTCGCCCTTTCAGGGCTTGTTTATTGGTCTTACTTCCCCGATGGGATAAATCCCATCGTTATTATATATCATTCCTTCGGAATTTGTCAATTCGCCTGCAAAGGCTTTATGTATTTTTTTTAGTAGTTCTACTAAATGCATTTTCATTCACAGAATAGGTATTTGTAAGTTGTTGTTATGTCCTGAAAGGACAAAATATAATAGAGATGGATTTTAATCCATCGAATAGGCGACCATCGAAAAAGGAATAGCCCTGAAAGGGCGGTATATAAATCCTATCCAAACTATATATCATACCTTCGGAATTTGTCAATTTGCCTGCAAAGGCTTTCTGTAAAATTGATTTTTTTTTAGTTCTTCCAAATGGATTTTCATTCATCGAATAGGTGTTTGTAAGTTGCTGTTGTTGTACGTTAGGGAAGTTGCACGCAACGAGCCTGCGGTGATTAACAATTGCCTAATGTAGCAATCTATATTCAATTAACAAAACAGAATAAGTGTTGTGGTATTTGTTCTAAATAGTAGAGCCGTGGCATGTTGTGGGTGTAAAGTGGAAATACGGTAAAAATAGAAGGGGAATAGTGTTTGGTTTAATGCTATGTTTATTACCTGTTTTTTGCAATGGGCTGTTTTTACTGGCTTTGTTGATTGTCTCCTTCCAAAATAACTCTTGTTTAGCTTCGTTTTGAGTGCATTTTTTTTAAAATTCGATCATCGGGATTTTAAGATGGATACATTTTTTTTAAAATGTCCTTTACCCAATTCGTTTTAATCATATTTCTATAGCAAAGGGTGTTGAGCGAAATTATAATGGGCTCCTTTTTTTTAAATGCATTTAAAATGATTTGGTTTTCATGCTTTTTTTAAAAAATACTAGTAAACAGATGCATGTTGGGGAATGAGGATTGGTAAATTTGGTTTTTTTTTTAAAAGATTTTTTTTTATCCTCTGTAATTCCTCATTGTTTATTATGTATACAGGCTTTTTTTGTTGAAATATTGTGCTTCGATTTAGAAACGTAATGCATTTGTAATTGTATAATAGCTATTTATTTGTTAAATTGATGTTAGCATAATGCAAATAATTAAAATTTATAAAGATGTTTAACAAAACGAAATTCTATTTGTTGATTTTATCAGATTACCAATTTTTAGCAACTTATGTGTTGGATATTTTAAATCGGTACGAAGAACCCGAATTACAATTGGGGAAAGTTAAAGCGAAACTAAAAGCAGCAAATGATAAGCTACTTGGTAGTGCACAAATGGTAAAATCGAAGGCTGTAACCGAGGTGTTGGCAAAATTGGATTTGGATAGGGATGATGCGTGGATGTCATTTTATCATTACCTGATTTCCTGTTCGCGCAGATTAAATTCTGAATCGAGAGAGTTTGCCGATAGATTACTGGTAATCGCATCTGTGCCAGAGATGCATATTCATAATTTGGGGTATCAGAAACAAACTGTTAACACAACTAATTTTTTCAATATCATAGATGCTGATGTTGTATATACTGAGGCTTTGGAGAAAATTTCGGCCAATGTATTGTACAATGAATTGAAATCAGCGCAAGCGGTATTTGAGGAAAAAGAAGCTGATAAATTTAATGATGGTACGGGAAAAGAGAAATCGGAGAGCGTTGAGGCGACGAAAGATATTAGAACAGCCTTAGTTAGCCTGGAAAAACTTTTGTCTACCATGAATGATCTTACAGACAAACCTGAATATTTAGTAATTGCAACTGCCATAAATGAAGTGGTGGATCAGGTTAATGCAAAAGCATTGGGTCGTACTACCCGTCGAAAAAATTCGAAGGCTGAGGAAGTTGCTAATTGATCGTTTTATTTTTTGAATTCCCCCATCTCAACAAATGGGGGTTTTCTTTTGCAGACTAAAATGTAATCCCCAATGGCAAAAAGAAGAAAACCCAAAAATACTGATCAGGCCCGAATTTTTTATAAAAGAGGAGGATTCTCGGCTTTTGATAAGGCATGCCGAGTCTTTTTTAATAAGTTGGATTTGTTAATGCAATACAACAGCTTATCTATATCAGAAAAGAGATCGATGTTTACCAATAAAGTGGTGCTTACCAGACCCGTTGCGGCAAAAGGTCAGCCAATACCTTCAAAGGAACTTCAAAAATTAGGCGATTGTATTCAGAAAAAAATTAGAGTGGGTTCATTCCAATCAAGTGGCAGCTGGTTTTCGGCCTACGAATTACAGATATTTTGGTTGTTAGGGGGGCTAATGGATTGCAAGTCGACAACTGCTAATCGAAAACAGGCTTTAAAGGAATTATTTGGCCCCCACATAATAGGTTTTAAAAGTTTTGCTCCTCAGTTTTTTCTTTCAATTAGTAAGGCGGCAATGAGTTTGAGTTCTATTGATACTAAATATTATAGTATTGATATTAGAATGGCTGCAATTGTTCCTGATAATCCGGAAATGGAAATGTCGGTGCAATTGTATCTTCATCCGGCAAGGAAAAAACACATTAAAATTAATAATGTATACCGCCCCGCATTTTCTATTGGCTTGCCCAAGTTAAATTTAGGAATGGATTGGTTAAAAGTAAAATCAGGTTTTCTGAAAGGAGCTTACAGCGGAGAAAAAGAGGAGCTGGCTGTTTACATGCAATCACATGCAAAACAACGATTAATTGACCGACTTGATCTGCTGGATTCTTCATCGATATATTTTACATTGTGGGAAAATACGCTTGATATGGATAAATTTATTATCTACAAAGATCATATTCTTTTTCCGTACGAGCTGCATAATTGTAGAGTTGGATACTTGGTTGCTGATGTAATTGACGATTTACTGGTTTTTAAAACTTTCCTATTCATTACTCATTCATCAACACCCGAAGGCGATAAGCTGAAAGAAATCAGCGGTTTAGGTTGGAAAGACATCAGCTATTGGAAAATTGATTGTTTAAGCACCTTTACGAATATAGATACTGAGAAATATCCTCGCTTAACCGTGATGTTCGAAGAAGCAGGTTTAGGTGATCTTTTTAAATTAAAAGACAAGGAATTCGATTTGGATACCTTGCAAGATGCTAATTTAGATGCACTGCGCGATTACATCGCTCAAGGGAAACAGGAGAGGAGCATGGAATTTGCATAAGGAGATAATTTTGGGTCTTCTTACTAATAAGTCATAAATTGTAGTCAAGCGAAAAGGGAAGTATTTTACATTTGTCCCTTTGTTATCATTTTTTTCTCGAGCCTGAAGGGCTCAAATAGTTTAGCCCGGGGTAAATGAGCACAGCGAATGCCACCCTGGGATATTAATGTGGCAGTAATTACCGACGCAGGTAAAAAAAATATTTGGAAAGCAATTCGCGTTTGCGTCGGAATAGCAAAAGGCTTATCCTTGAAGCTTAAAAAGTTGAAATTCGAACCTTAGGATAGTACCGATAATTCGTGAGTCAAAGCTTGATTTTAGGATAGTTTCGAATGTTACCAATTTTCAATAAAAAGAGTGAACCTCATTATTTTTTGTTTGTCCTTTAGCCGGACGGGCTTTTCATTTTTTCTAGAATAAAAAACGAAACAAAAAATCATTGCCAACGTCCTCAATCACCCGTTATTAGTTCGATTGCTAAACTACCGAACTTGTGAGATCATGAACTCCTATTTATGAAATTTAAATGTGAATCAAAAGAACTCGCTACGCTCAAACAGCTTTTTGTTCTTAACGCTCTCTTCACTAAACGGGTCCCGATCTCCGGACTCAATGTCAAATCTACATCCTCGAAAGATTGCGATTTTGCATCGTAATGCAGCAGGAATGCTTTAATCACTAGATATAAAAAAACCACCAAATTGCTCTGGTGGTTTTTCTTATGATTGGTCTAGTTCTAAAATCAGTTGACTGAAACGACTTATTTATTAAATGTTCTGCTTTAGATTTTTACTATTTTTTTGGTGATACGGGCTTGTTCAAAGAGTATTTCAACAATGTAAACGCCAGCTTTAAAATCCGAAATATTAATTTCCCGGGTGTTCTTTGTTTCCAACACCTTGCTTCCGTGCATGGAGTAGATATTTACATCACTATTTTCATTCGCTCCGCTTATGGAAAATGAATCACTTACGATGTTTGGATTTATAAATACATTTTCTTTCGTTGGCGTCTGATTTTTTGGATCGAGTATATCCTTAATACCTACAAGGGTATTTTCATGAACCACTACTACGCAATTGTCTGAAAACCGATCATTGGAAATGGTAGCCCAAATTGTAGCTTTTCCTTTGTTTACGGGTGTAATTAATCCATATTGATCGACTGTAACAACTGCAGGGTTATCCGATTTCCAAACAATCGTTTCGTTAGCGTATTGATTTTGGATAATTTCAGCGGTAATTTGCTTGTCATCTCCCGCGTTGTATTCAATAACTTTGGGAGAAACGCTTACGGCTTGTACTGCACTACCATTTTCGATTTCCCCTTTGTAAAAACCGCATCCTAATGTAGCCAGCCACAATTCCGACGGATTTTGAATGTTGAATTTGATGTCCTCAATATGGTTTGGTGATCCTATCGTTTTATTACTTTTTACCCAGCTAAGTCCTCTGTCACGGCTTACAAATACACCCGGATTTTTAGATAAGTATTCTACGGTAACCACCAATAAATTATGGTCGTAAGGAGAGATATCGATGCATTCTGCCCCAGCATATTTAAACACTTGATTCCAGGTAGTTCCAAAATCATCGGTATACCAAACACCATCACCTGCACCACGGTATCCGGTTGTTATATACATTCGGTTTGTATGATCGATGACAATATAGTTAACTCCTTCAACAGAAGATGGAGTGTTTACTTTCGTCCAATTTTCACCTCTGTTGCTTGAGTGATAAAGGCCACCCTGTGCAACAGGTGTCTCTTGAGAAAATGCGTTTTTCTCTGCAGCCACAAACAAAGAGGCTCTGGTATCATCACGAGGATCAAATTCAATATCTTTTATTCTGGAAGGAGAAGGCAAACCATTGTTCCGTTGTGAAAAGGTTTTTCCTTGATTATCAGAAAAATAAAAGCCGCCTTGATTTTCTTTCGAGGCATTTTTAATGCTTGTAATTCCGAAATAGAAATATTTATTATCAATGGGATCAATAGTCAGTGCGTTGGTATAGAAATCATCGCCCCAAGCATTAGTCGCAGGTGTGGCCACACCATAATTTCCCCAATTTAATCCTCCGTCGCTACTTCTAAAAATATTTTGCTTATTTGCCTGTCGACTCGAAGTCGAATAAATGGTTTGATTATCGTATGGATCAAAAGCCATGGAGATTACTGTTTCCTGTGCACTTTTAATAAATTTTAATGCTTGGCGATCATCCGGACTGTCATTGGTTGGAATCCATACACGATGCTCTCCCGATCCAAGTATGGCCGTTTCGTAGCGTTTATCTTGTCCTATTGTTAATGCAGGAAGGTTACTGTTTCCGTGACCAATGATATTTCCATCAGCGGTGTAATCTTCATCCATTTGATTCCATGTTTCCCCATGATCGGTACTTAGCATGGTGCTGTGATCCGAAATCATCATCACGCTTCCATCCACACCAACGGCAATTCCCCGGGTGGAACGCAAGGCATAATCGTTACCAGATTGCATGTGAGGAGATTCATGACCAACTTTCATGTTTTCATGATATGGATTGTCTCTCGATTCCCAATATGCCTTATCGTTGGCCCAGATATCTCCATACAAACGAGCTGTATTTATCCATTTTTGACCGTCGTTGCTGGTTGTCCAAACCCGTCCCGGTACAATTGAGTTTGCAATTTGCGGGTCGGCAAATCCAATGTACAATGCGCTTTCGCGACTCGGATCAACACTTAGCATATTAAAACATTGAAGGGCATGCGTTGGCAAAGTAGGGTAAGCCGATTTTGCTGCAGCTTCAGTAATGCCGAACCACTTGGCAATGTACTTGTAGTAATTTGCTGGCGTACCTCCTGTTAATTGGTTGATATCTAATCCTAAATCTCCGGTAATATTTGTCCAGTTGTCTCCGTTATCAGTCGATTTAAAAATTCCTCCAGTACATTTAGTAGTGTTTCCATTGGCATGATATTGAATCTGATCAATCAGGTAGAGAACAAATTGATCAGTTGTCGCATTGTAATAGAAATCCATGTCCATAACAATATCGTTGTCCAACTTTCCTGCAGAAATCTGAGTCCAGCTGGTTCCTCCATTATCCGATCGATACAAACCATAGTTTGATGAAGCAAACACCTGTTGTGAATTCTTTGGGTTCACAATAATACGTCCAACTTGTGCTTTTGTATCCATTCCTGCATTAACAAGAGTCCAGCTTGAGCCAGCATCTTTTGTACGCCATAATTTCCCCTCATTATCAGCACTTGTGCCGTGTGGTTGAGCTGCCGTAATCTCCTGATAGCAGGATAACCATTCTTGTCCTCTTACATTTGAACCTCCGCCCACAAACCAAACATTCTTATTGTTTGGATCGATAGCTAAAGAGGCCACCTTTTTTCTCCAACCATCTTTATCGTAGCCATCAGCATCTTTCGTATACCACGGACAATTCGTAAGATTGGTCCAGTTTTGTCCTGTATCCTCCGTTTTCCACAATCTTGAAGATTCAATGGCCAAGCCAAAATTTGCATCACTGGGTGAATAATACAAATCGCGAATGTGGTAAAAATCACCATTGCCATCCGGATCTTTCATGCTGTACCACTCGGCACCATTATTATTCGATTGATAAATGTTCCACATATCAGGACATAAAACTACCAATCCGGGTATAGTAGGGTGGTAACGCACCAAGTTTGCAAATCCCGCATTTCCAGGAGCAACTTGTTCCCAAAGAATGGTATTGTCTGAGGCTACTCGTTCTGTTGAAAGTTGATTGAAAAAATCCGCAGCATCTTTGGTTTGAGCATTTACTAGTATCGAAACGCTTACTAACAAGGAGCATATTAGAATTTTGGCTGGTCTTTTTTTCATGATTTTATTTTTTTCGAATACTATATTGAATTATGGAGTCTTCATTTGATCCTGATCCAATGAAATTAATTTATAATGGTCTCACTGAAGAAAATATCCTTTTGAGATAGATGTTGAATCTCGCCTTTTAAGCTTACTGTTGATTTTAGTTTGATATCGGTTGACGAAGCACCGACAAGGAAACTATAATTGCCTGGTTCAATTACCAATTTCATGTCTTTGTTATAAAAAGCAAATTGCTGAGGCGACACTAAAAATTGGATGTGTGTTTTGTTGCCTTTTTTTAGTTCAACTCTTGTGAATCCTTCCAGTTTTATTGGAGGACGAGGCATTGATAAATCGGTTGCTGCTACATACAATTGGGCAATTTCAGCACCATCCATATTGCCTGTGTTTTCAATGTCAAATTCCACAGAAATCCATTTGTCAGTTGTGTTTGCATTGTCAGGCGCTGTTATATTGGAATATTTATAGGTAGTGTACGACAAACCATGTCCGAAAGAATAAAGTGGCATATCACTGGAATCATAACCGCCACTGTGCCATATTGGGCATTGTTCGTTGGTACGAGGAACTGTAACGGTCATTTTGCCGGAAGGATTAATGTTTCCGAGTAATAAATCGGCAACGGCGTTACCACCTTCTTCGCCAGGATACCAAGCCTGAATTATTGCTTTGCAGCCATCATTTACAGCGGTTAAAACATGTGGACGACCCCCAAAAATAATTAGGACTACGGGTTTGCCTGTAGCGATCAATTTTTGAACAAATTCTTCCTGCTCTCCTGCCAGTCTGATATCATTACGGTTGCGCCCTTCTCCGCACAAGTACCTGTTTTCGCCCATGGCAGCAATTATTACATCACTGTTTACTGCATATTCTATTGCCTTTTCAGGATTGGGTGTACCAAAATCTTTTGAGTCGATTTCGACCACTTTCTTTTCGCGCTCATCGCCTATGTCACCAACTTTAGCAACCGATTCTTTGTATGATTTTGTCCAGTCACAACCGCGTTCATATTCGATGTTGACGTCAGTATCGACTTTATTTTGCAATCCTTCCAATAAGGTTACCAATTTTGGATTTGTTCCGCTTATTGGTTTCTTTCCCCAATAAAGCTTCAATGTTTGACTGGTGTAATCTCCGAGTAGTGATTCCACCGCATCAGCATTGGGACCAACAACAGCAATGTTCTTGATATCCTTTTTTAAAGGAAGAATCCCTTCGTTTTTCAGAAGAACCAAAGATTGACAAGCTGATAGGTAAGCCTGTTGGCGATTATGAGCCGGGTCTAATTCTATATTCTTGTCAATTTGAATTGGATTTTCAGGATCGAGTAATCCTAACCTTCCTTTTAATGTTAAAATCCGTTTTACGGCTTGATCAATAGCTTCCATTGAGACGAAACCTTTTTTGAGAGCTTCAGGCAATAATTTGTATGCATCGCCACTAGGCAACTCTAAATCTACTCCGGTCTTCAATGCAATTACTCCAGCCTCTAATTTGCTGTTTGCATACTTATGCGATGCATGTATTTGTTTAACTGCGAAATAGTCCGAAACAACCACGCCATCAAAGCCCCATTTTTCCCGCAATACATCTTTTAATAAAAAATCTGATGCGTGGGCTGGAACGCCTTGATAGGCATGATAACCAGGCATTAAGCTTTGTGAATTCCCCAGGCGAACGGCGACTTCATGAGGCATTAAAATTTCTTCGTAAAATTCCCGTAGGTCATCGTTTTTACCGCCGTATCCTGCAAAGTGTTTGGTTGTAGCCGCAACTCCTTTGGTCAAATCGTCGGTCTGCATTCCCTTTACAAAAGCAAGTCCCATTCGCGAGGTCAGATAGGCCGATTCGCCAAAGCTTTCTTCCATTCTTCCCCAATGGGCATTTCTGCTAACATCAAGCATAGGCGAAAGAGCCAGCGTGGTTCCCAGCGATCGCATTAATTTGGAGGTGAGAGAGGTGTTTGTTCTCAGTAATTCTGGATTCCACGAACATGAAATTCCTATTTGTTGGGGCAGGGTAGTGGCTCCTTCAATGTTGTATCCTGAAATGGCTTCACCGCGAGCTAGCTTGGGCTGATCGGCCTCACCCATTAATTGAGCAACTTTCTGATCCAAACTTAGTGTCGCAAAAATCTCATGAACACGTTTTTGTATGATAGCCTCTTTTTCGGGAGTTATGCCTGAGTTAACTACTTTATTGGGACTGTTTGTGATTTTAATGTCTGTTTGCGAACAACTGACACCTACAAAAAGTATTGTTATCAATTGAATCGCGAAAAAGATTTTGATGCTTTTATAAATATTAGTCATAGAGTTATTGAGTTTAATCTATTTCTTATCTAGCGGACGCAAATTTCGAATAATTAAGATCGCGTCGGCTTCATTATGCCAAGGCCGCCACTTCCAGAAACTATTTTCAATTGCCTTCTATTTTGTTTCTATCATAAAATCACCTGTTAATGTGTTAAACCATTGGGTGATGTCATTTTCCAGTTATTGCAAAATAATGGAATCGTTTGTGTCTCTTGACCTAAATTGACCACAGCATAAACCTCCTTGCCGAATGTCGAATCATTTTTTTGTTTTACATGATAAACCAAATCATTTACGATCCATTGCGAACAATGGATCGTTTTATTTGACTTTGGAGTATTCCATACTTTTATTTGTGCAAATGAAATTTGCACAATAAAAACAAAGAGGAATATGTCCGTGATTTTTTCATATTTCAATTGAGAGTAAAATGCTTTTATTATTTCAGTTGAATATTGATTTGTTGAGGTGTGGCAGCCCCTAGTTTCTTGCTTATCGTACTCGGGGAACAATTGCCCACAACAACCTGATAGTCCCCCTTTCTCCATACCTTTTCTCCTTCGGTATTCACTACTTTCAATTGTTCAGGATTAACTGTGAATGAAACTGTTTTTTGTTCTCCTTTTTTGAGAGAGATACGTTCAAAAGCTTTCAAACTGCTAATCGGTAATCCTCCTGTTGTGTCTTTCGGACTAATATAAAGCTGCACAACTTCATCGATATCATACTTACCACTGTTTTTAATATCAACCTGTGCACTTAGTTCCGTATCTTTTTTCAGCTTGATTGAGCTTAACTTCAAGTTGCTGATTTCTGTTTCAGAGTAAGTTAAACCGAATCCAAACGGATACATAGGTTCCTTGGTCGTGTATTTGTAAGTACGACCTTTCATCGAATAGTCTTTGTAAGGAGGTAACTGATCCGCATTTTTAGGGAATGTTATTGGCAAATGCCCTGATGGTGAAATATCTCCAAATAAAACATCTGCTACTGCATTTCCTCCTTGCTCACCTGGATACCAGATTTGTATAATCGCATCGCAGTCTTCTTCGATTCCTTCCAACGAAATTGGGCTTCCACTTGCAACTACTAATACCAATGGTCCTTTTTTATATTCAACAAGCTGTTTGATGTAGTTTATTTGATTATCCGGAAGTTTCAGGTCTTTTTTATCACCTACATCCGAAGAAGCAATTGCGTCTACCTCTTCACCTTCATAATCAGCAGTAAGTCCTACAACGCAAATGGTTACATCCGATTCGGCGGCTACATGTGGCGCCCAGTTCTTTGGGTTTATATTAGCCTGAAAAGGCAGTGCTCCCGAACGGTAGTTCAACGAGCTTCCTAATGAAACAGCATCTGTAATTCCTTCCAAAATAGTTACCAGGTTGGAACTAACCCCGTAATAACTTCCGATAAGCATGTCTGCTGAATTTGCAAACGGACCGGTAACATATGGTATTTTGATATCTTTTGATAATGGTAATGTGTTATTTCTGTTTTTTAGCAGAACAATTGATTTTTGTGCTGCTTCACGAGCCAGTTGAACATGCTCATCGCAATGAATTTTATCAGGACTGATATTTCTGTATGGATTATCAGCTGATTCATCCAGCATTCCCAATCGAAAACGTGTTTTGAAAAGTTGCTTGGTACGCTCAGTAATCAAATCCTCGGTTACGAGTCCTTGTTCTACAGCTTGATTCAATAATTTGTAGGTGCCACCACAATTTAAGTTCGTTCCTGCCTGCAAGGAAACAGCTGCAGCTTCTACAGGGGTTTTTACAAACTTTTGGCTACTTGTCACACCACTAACAGCACCACAATCTGAAGTAATATATCCATCAAATTTCCATTTGTCGCGTAGAATCTCTTGGAGTAAAAATGGACTTGCGCATGCAGGTTTTCCATAAACTGCATTGTAGGCAGCCATAACACCTTCCACTTTTGCTTCTGTTACCAAAGCTTCAAAGGCAGGTAAATAAGTTTCATACAGATCTTGTTTGCTTGGCGCGGCATTAAATCCGTGGCGTAAAGCTTCTGGTCCCGAATGAACAGCAAAATGCTTTGCGCAAGCGGCTGATTTTAAATAAATAGGATCATCCCCTTGAAGACCTTTTACGAAAGAGATTCCAATTTTCGACATTAAAAACGGATCTTCGCCATAGGTTTCCTGTCCACGTCCCCAACGCGGATCTCTGAATATGTTTACATTGGGTGTCCAAAAGGTTAAACCAGCATATTTGCTTCTGTTGCCCATTCTCTGGGAAATAATATATTTGGCTCTGGCTTCCGTTGAAATAGCTGATGCTACACGTTGAACCAATTCAGGGTCGAAAGTAGCTCCCATACCAATTCCTTGCGGAAAAATAGTTGCCTTGCCATTACGCGCAATACCATGTAATGCTTCATTCCACCAATCGTATTCCGGAATATCGAAACGGGGTAGGGCTGCAGCACTATTTGTCAATTGACTAATTTTTTCTTCTAAAGTCATTTGGGAAACTAAATTTTCGGCTCTGTCTTCTATCGACATCGAATGATCCTGAAATGAAAAGTCTACCTCTTGAGCTTTTGATATTCCCGCATTCAATATTACCGCAATTGCAAGGAGTATTATTTGATGAATTCCATTCATGATTTTGATTTTTGTTTTCTTTAAAAAAGCAAACTAGAATTTAATTAGCTTATCATTTTTAATGTCAAAGCTTTTATTTTAATATTGTAAATCTAGCGAATAGAGAATTGTTTTAACTTGTAAGACACTATTCAATCAATGTACTATTCGATGTTTTTACTAGTGTGTTGCTGTTTTTTGTATGTTTGCAACTAGACAATAGGCTTAAAAGCTTACGAGTGAAATTTTATTGGTTAAATTCTGTAATCTTTGTTATCATGAATAATATCAGGAGTTTGTGTTTTGTGTTTTTTGCGGGATTAGCAGTTTCTGTATTTTTCAGCAGCTATACAAATTCAAATTACCAACATGATGACCTAGATACAAGTTATATCGATACTATTAAACTGGGTCTGGGTGAAATTCAAACCGATCCAGAAAAAAGCTTGGGCTTATTAACTAAAAGTTATGAGCATTGCATGCAAAAAAAAGACTTTGGGAATGCAATTCGATGTCTCATTGGCATAACCGATATTGAACGATTTAGAGGGAATTACAATCTTGCCTTTGAAAAGCTTTGGGATGCATTATTATTGACTGATAAGTATGGAAATGAAAAAAACATTATTACGATTCACCGGAATTTAGGTATTCTTTATGGCATATATAATAAGGATAGTTCCGCTATAAATCACCTGAGTCTCTCCTTGAAAAAAGCTAAGATTCTTAACGAGAAAGAATCCGTTAAAAACGGGGAGATTATCGCTTCCTATTTTAGTTTATCCTCAATTTACAGGGATAATGAACAGTACGATCTTGCTTTGAATTATCTGGATTCATGTTATTTGTTAAATCCAGATAAGAATTTACCGTATGTGGAAACGGATAAAGGGTACCTTTATTTGAAAATGGGGAATTTAAAATTGGCAGAGAAACATCTTTACAATGCCTCTAAGTACCTGACTCGCAATAATGAGAGGTATCTGGTCGTATGCTACTCTTTCATTGGAGATTTAAAGCTTGCGCAAAATGAACCCGATAGTGCCTTGTATTATTATTCCAAAAGTTTAAACACAATTGAAGCTAAAAAGGCATATGTTGAATTTAGACCTGATCTTCTCAGGAAGATATCTTCTTTGCATTTAAAGAAGAATAATTATGTGAACGCTTACAACTATTTGAATGCATCAACAAAAGTTTCAGATAGCTTATTTAATGCAACAAGCGATCAGAATAATAAATTGTTTGAAATAAAAAATAAGTACAAAGAGGCTTTGTTAGAAAAAGAGACCTTGCTTCAAGCACAAAATGTGCTTATCGAGCAAAAAAATGCAGCACAAGTGCGACTTAGGCTTTTAATTGGGCTTATTGTGTTGCTTGGAGTATCTGGATTCCTGTTTTTTCGACTTCGTGTAAAGCTGAAAAAACTTAGCTTGAAACAAATAATGGAAATGGAGAAAAATAGTGCAGTTTTGGAAGTTAAGAGCAAAGAACTGACCACTTATGCACTCCAGATGATTGATAAAGAAAAAGCCTTGCATGAATTACTTGAGATAATTAGAGAAGTTGCACCTGGAAAACACCATTCATTACATAGTAAATACGCAAATCGAAACAATAAGCTGTGGGAAGAGTTTAATATGCGTTTTGTAGAAGTGAATAGTGACTTTTATGAGAAATTACGTGAAAAATATCCTGATTTAACGCCAACAGAGCAGAAGCACTGTGCTCTTATCAGGCTAAATTTTGATAGTAATGAAATGGCACAAATTCTGAATATTTCTTTGCAAAGCATTCATACATCAAGATATCGGATCCGGAAGAAATTAAAACTTTTGCATGAGACAAGTTTGAGCAACTTTATTGCAGAATTGTAATGTTATATCAAATGAGAAGAGCTTATAAAACGTTAGTTTTATAAGCTCTTTTTAAGCTATTGCTTAAGTTGTGATCCCTCTGGGGTTCGAACCCAGGACCCCATCATTAAAAGTGATGTGCTCTACCAGCTGAGCTAAGGAATCATCCTTATTTTTTGAAGACTTTGGTTGTCTTTGTGATCCCTCTGGGGTTCGAACCCAGGACCCCATCATTAAAAGTGATGTGCTCTACCAGCTGAGCTAAGGAATCATCCTTATTTTTTGAAGACTTTGGTTGTCTTTGTGATCCCTCTGGGGTTCGAACCCAGGACCCCATCATTAAAAGTGATGTGCTCTACCAGCTGAGCTAAGGAATCATCCTTATTTTTTGAAGACTTTGGTTGTCTTTTGTGATCCCTCTGGGGTTCGAACCCAGGACCCCATCATTAAAAGTGATGTGCTCTACCAGCTGAGCTAAGGAATCATCCTTATTTTTTGAAGACTTTGGTTGTCTTTGTGATCCCTCTGGGGTTCGAACCCAGGACCCCATCATTAAAAGTGATGTGCTCTACCAGCTGAGCTAAGGAATCATCCTTATTTTTTGAAGACTTTGGTTGTCTTTTGTGATCCCTCTGGGGTTCGAACCCAGGACCCCATCATTAAAAGTGATGTGCTCTACCAGCTGAGCTAAGGAATCAGATAATTTTGGTTTTTTAAAGCGATGCAAATATAGAGCGATTAAATTTAAATCGCAAACTGAAAATGTCATAAATCTCTATATCCTGCAAGAGGAAGTAAGCTGGTTTGCTTTATTGTATTGGTTCGTAATTTGATAGTGAAATGAAAAAGAGTGAAAAAAAAGTTCATTTTTTTAATTCATCCTTGAAATCCTTATGATAATGGTCTTTTTTTGTGTCGAAGATCTGTTTGTTTTAGCGAATAATTTAGAGGAAATTCCAGATTTTCCGGCAATAAATTTGAATTTACGACTTTAAAATTTCAATGCCGTAAAATATTTTTAAATTTGTAGTCGAAAAAAAAACAGAAAAATCGATTATCTGTCACTTTATAAACTGTTAATATCTCTCTTTCATGAATCAAAAAATTGTTGTGATTACAGGAGCTTCTTCTGGAATAGGAAAAGCATTGGCTTTTGAATTTGCATCTCGTGGATCAAAAATTGTTTTAGCCGCAAGAAGCCTCGATAAGCTAAAAGAAGTTGAAAAAGGTATCAAGGCAATGGGAAATGAAGTTTTAACCGTTAAAACGGATGTAAGCGTTGAAGAGGATTGTGAAAATCTAATGAAAGAAACAGTAAAGAGATTCGGAGGTATCGACGTATTGATAAATAATGCAGGAATTTCCATGAGAGCTCTTTTTGCTGATTTGGATTTATCGGTAATTAGAAATTTGATGGATGTTAACTTTTGGGGAACTGTATATTGTACCAAATTTGCAATGCCATACATTACCAAATCAAAAGGGTCTGTTGTAGGAGTGATATCTATAGCCGGCTATATTGGCTTGCCTGCCAGATCTGGGTATTCTGCATCAAAATACGCTATTCGTGGCTTTTTGGATACCTTACGTGTTGAAAACCGGAAGACTGGAGTTCATGTTCTGGTTGCTGCTCCTGGTTTTACCGCTTCCAATGTTCGAAATGTTGCCTTAACTGCTGATGGCTCTTCCCAGGGTGAAACTCCACGAGATGAGAGTAAAATGATGAGTGCCGAGGAATGTGCTCGATTAATTGCTGTTGCTGTGGTGAAACGAAAACGGGAACTGATTATGACATTTATGGAAGGAAAATTAACCGTTTGGCTCAAGAAATGGTTTCCGGCCTTACTGGAAAAACTAACCTATAGTCATATGGCCAAAGAGCCAGATTCACCTTTAAAATAAAAAAGCAACTTTGACTGTAGGCATTTATTCAAAATACCTGTTTTTCCTTTGTGCAGCGTAACTTTTCTTGGTTTGGTCAGTATACCCGCACAATTGTGATGTGTAATCACAAGACACTACTACTTGCTGAAAAATGGATAAATCACATTTTAATACGTTTATTTTCTCCAATGCGGATAAGGTCTACTATTACGTATATTGCTTATTAAGAAATGAGCAGGAGACGATTGAAGTCGTTTCTTTAACACTGGAGGAATGTTGGAAGGAGCGAAAGAAATTCAGTCATACCGATATGATTTACGTGTTTAAAATTGCAAGAAAGCTGGCGACACTTAGATCGAATAGCCTGGAAAAAAGAATATTTTCAAACCATACAAATAATTTATTAGCTGAAACCAATCCTGTTTTAGCACGTTTTTGTAGTTTAACTCAAGATTTGTCTCCACTGCAGGCCGAGGTTATGTGCTTACGTGCTATGGTAAGATTGCGTATGGATGATATCTCTATAGTTGTAGGATTGGGAATTAATAATGTACAATCCATTCTATCCGTGGTACGGAAAGCAATTAGAGCGAGAATAGATCCAAATGTTATTTTAACAGATTTGAAAAGTAATGAAGTTTTATTCAAATATTATTCAGGAAAGTCAACAGTAAAAGAAGAAGAACAACTGCGTTTGTATTTTTCACGAATGGATTTGTCTGATACAACAGGAGCCGACAGAGAACTTTTCCTGCTATTCTTAAAAATTGGCAATGCGGCAATGCCACCTGACTGTTCCGATCTATTACTTCTTAAAATAAAAGAAATACAGAAGCAAAATTGGCGAACTTCCTTCACCCGAATTTTTAAGTAAAGAGCCGAACAATAATGATCGTTAAATTGTTGAAGCTTTTCAGTACTCTTGGAAAATTGTCTTGTCTGAGGAAGGTTTAAGTTCTATGGTTTGATGCCTTCGTTTTCTTCTAAATTATCATTTAGTGATTTAAATCCTTTGCCAAGAATTTCATTTGTGTCCATTACACTCACAAAGGCTATCGGATCAATAGAATGAATATAGTCTTGCAGCATTGATAATTCCCTTCGGTTAACAACGATAAAGATTATTGATTTTTCCTTAAGATCAAGAGTTCTGTTGCCTTTTATTATGGTTCCATTAAGTTTAAAGTCGTCGTTGATTTTTCTTCTGATTTCTTCATGTTTATCAGAAATAATAAATAGCGCTTTTTCGTATGTGGAGCCTTGTAAAGTGATATCGGTGACTTTCCCAATAATGAAAACTACGATCCATGAATACAATGGAATTTGCCAATCCATTCTAATGTATAAACTACTCAATACAATTAGCGAATCAACATAAATAACAAGCTGTCCTAGAGGGAGACCAGTGTACTTAGCCCCAATCATGGCAATAATATCAGATCCTGCTGAAGTGGCTTTGGCTTTTAGTATTAGACCTAAACCAAAACCAATAAAGATTCCTCCAAAAATACAGGATAAAAGTACATCGTCAACCAAAGGTATGAGTCCCCACCAAGTGCTAATAGTATCAATAAATAATGCACAAAGAATAAATGAGATAAAGGTTTTAATTCCAAATCGTGGCCCTAGTAATTTAATTCCTAATAAACTTAGAGGAATATTAATCGCCAAACTTGCTACACCAACAGGTATACCGCCACCATATTTTCTAAACAAGTTATTCGAATAATCCATGAATTGATAGAGCAGCCCCGAAAAGAAACCATCGTAATCAGCCGGATTTAAAATTCCGAAAATACCATGAGGAAATAATCCGAGGGTTAGTTTGTTAATGATAATTCCGATACCATAGATGCTGCCGGGAACAATACCATGAGGGATAATGAAAAAAACAAATCCGGCCGCCAATACCAGCGCACCAAAAATTAAAATGGTATAATTGTAAAACCATTTACCGGAAAAAAAAGTGTCCTTTTGTATAAAAGCCAAAGTGATTATGATTTATGTGGTTGAAATTAATATTTGCATTTTGCTAGTTTTTTACAAAATAATAGTTTTTATTGAGATTTATTGAGCTTGACGAGATATTTTCTGTTAAAATAAATTGATTTGCTGTTGTTTTGTTAGTAAAGAATTGATTGTTTTGCATGATGATCACAAAATGGAGACGATGAGGGCTAAAATTAGCAGGTTACTAATGCAATTGTTTGGGTGGAAATATTTAGGGGGTATACCACAGGTGAAAAAGGCTGTAGTGATTGCAGTACCTCATACTTCCAACTGGGATTTTATCTGGGGAAAGCTCGCTTTTCTTTCTTATAATATTCCTACAACTGTTTTGATGAAGAAGGAGATGTTTGTGTTCCCTTTTAAATATTTTTTAAAAACATGGGGTGTAATTCCGGTTAACCGAACCACAAAAGGCAATATGACCGACGAGTTAGCGAAAGAGTTTGCAAGTCGTGAGTCTCTGTATTTGTCGATTGCGCCTGAAGGAAGTCGCGGTTTGCGATCAGAATGGAAAAAGGGTTTTTACTATATCGCCTTAAAGGCAAAGGTTCCCATTTATTTGGCAGAAATAAACTACGAAGAAAAAACCATAACTTGTGATGAGGCTTTTTATCCTACAGGAGATGTTGAGAAGGATATGATAACAATTAAAAGCAAATACATTAACTGTAAACCAAAATACCCAAAGAATTTCACAACAGGATTGTAATTTACAAAATGATGTCTGATACTCTAAAAGTTAGCTTAGTACAATTGGAATTGGTGTGGGGAAATGTAGAAGAGAATCTGAAACGAATTTCGAATCTACTATTACCGATGAAAAATCAGACAGATTTAATTGTTCTGCCGGAAATGTTTTCCTCTGGTTTTATGATGGAGAATAAAAATCTGATTTCGCCTAAAGCTGCAATGACTCTTGATTGGATGAAAAATCAAGCTAAGCAGTTAAATGCAACTCTTCTTGGGAGTATTATTGTAGAGGAAGATGGGAACTATTTTAACCGTTTGTATTGTGTCGATGGAGAAAAGATAATCTGTTCATACGATAAGCGTCATTTGTTTAGAATGGGAGAGGAGCACAAGCATTTTTCAAATGGTGCCGATCGGGTTGTCTTCAATCTTGGAAAATGGAGAATTCGTCCTTTGGTTTGTTATGATTTGCGTTTTCCGGTCTGGAGCCGAAATCAGAATGATTATGATGTTTTGCTATATGTTGCCAACTGGCCCGAGGCTCGAAGAGAGGTTTGGAATACACTCCTGAAAGCTAGAGCAATTGAAAATCAGTCGTTTGTGCTTGGAGTGAATCGAGTTGGAATCGATGGATTGGGGCTTTCCTATTCGGGAGATTCTTCTGTTTTTGATGCAAAAGGCAGGCTTGTTGGGAAATGTACCGATCACGTGGAGGAAATTATTACTTTGCAATTAAATTTAGATGAATTAAACGATTTCAGGCGGAAATTTCCACTTCACCTTGATGCAGATTCATTTCAAATAAGCTGAATTATATTTAAATAATGATCTGAGCAGTAGGACTTTGTTTCGTTACAATAATAATGTGCTTTTAGGTACTTGTAAAACTAAACTTATAGTTATATATTTAAGACAAGAAACCATCCTAAAATAAGATCAATGAAAGAATTAACTCGAGCAGAAGAACAAGTGATGCAAATCCTCTGGGGGCTTGAAAATGCATTTGTGAAAGAGATTATAGAGAAAATCCCCGAACCAAAACCTGCTTACAATACAATATCCACAATTACTCGAATTCTTGAGAAGAAAGGCTTTGTCAGCCATATTGCTTACGGTAAAAGTCATCAGTATTTTCCATTAGTGGGAAAAAAAGAATACACTCGTAAATTTATGAAAGGTTTTGTTCGTAATTATTTTTCGAACTCATATCGCGATATGGTTTCGTTTTTTGCGAAAGAAGAACAGGTGAGTTTGTCGGAGCTGGAAGAGGTAAAGAGAATGGTTGAAGAACAAATTAAAAAGCAAAGTAAATAATCTAAAATTTGGAATGATAACAGGCATCATTTTATATTTTTTGCAATCGGCAATATGCATGGCTTTTTTTTATGCTTTGTATTGGTTGTTTCTAAAAAAGGATACTTTTTTTAGAATAAACCGTGTGTTCCTGTTGCTCACTTTGCTTGCTTCCGTATTAATTCCAACTCTTGAAATTCCTTTTCAACCAGAACCAAAGAGTGCAATAGAAAATCCATTTCATGTTTTAGATGCCGTAGTTATAGCTTCACAGCAGTATTTAAACAGCAATATGCTCGAAGAGGTTGTTGTTACTGCAACAGTAAATAAAGTGCTTACAGGGTATCAATACCTAGGTATAGTATATATACTAGGAGTATTTCTATTCTCAATTCGATTTTTTAAAAATTTATTCCAATTATTGTCCTGGACAAAAAGCAGTCAGATTTTACGTGAAAAGGGATTACGATTGGTGATAATGAACGATGATTATCCTCCTTTCTCTTTTCTGAATTCTGTTTTTATTGGAAAAGCAGATTATAAAAAGGCAAATTTCACATCCATTATAGCTCACGAGAGGGTACATGTCGATCAACTTCATACTTTCGATTTATTAATGATTGAAATCCTTACAGTTGTATTCTGGTTAAATCCTGTTGTTTGGTTTTATAAGTACTCAATTCAGGAAGTTCATGAATACTTAGCTGATGATAAGGTTGTAAATGGAGCTGTGAATGCCAACGAATATAAAATGCATATTGTAAATCAATTTGCAGGTGGTGATTTGTTTCGCCTGGCCAATAATTTTGGTCAATCTACCCTGAAAAAAAGGATTACAATGTTGGGCAGATTAAAAACACCAAGAATTGCTTTGGTTAAACTCCTGCTTATTATTCCAATATTTATGGTTTTGTTATCTGCATTTGCCTTCACTATTAAAGAGGAAGAAAAGTTAGATTCTGATTTCTCTTTTAAAGAGTTGTTGCCAACGGATTTAGATTTGTTTTCATCTTTTAAACGTGATCCTATTAACTTTTACAACGAAACGAAAAATGATTTTCCAATTTATTCACCTGCTCACAGAATTAATAAATTGGAATATAAGGAGACAATCAATCTGGATGAGATTAAAACGATAACAGACGAGATGCCGGTTTTCCCTGGTGGTGTTCTTGCTCTTCAAAAATACATAGCAAAACATGTAAAGTATCCTAAGCTTGCTCAATCTGGGCAGATTGAAGGTCGTGTGTTCGTTTCTTTTGTAGTTAATAAAGAAGGGAATGTCATTAATGTTGCTTTGGCAAAAAAAGTTCATCCTCAATTAGATCGTGAGGCTTTACGTGTTGTGTCGTCACTGCCTAAATGGATTCCTGGAAAGAAAGACGGGGAATTTGTGAATATCTCATACACTGTTCCGATTAATTTTCAATTAAAGAATTTATTTGATAAGCCGATTACATCGCCCGATCCTTTGCAGGCAAG
This sequence comes from Labilibaculum antarcticum, assembly GCF_002356295.1. NCBI lineage: Bacteria > Pseudomonadati > Bacteroidota > Bacteroidia > Marinilabiliales > Marinifilaceae > Labilibaculum > Labilibaculum antarcticum. Next base: position 4,603,975 of record NZ_AP018042.1, read on the forward strand.
AATAAAGAATGCATCGGATTATCATCTTGAAAATATTCTTAGAACGAATAAAAGCAAAGAATACGTTTTGGTAGAGAAGATGCCTCAATTTACAGAAGCAAATGGACATCTGAGAAGATACATCGCAAGAAAAATTCAATATCCTGTACTCGCTGCAGATCAAGGTTACGAAGGCCAGGTTTTTGTTCAATTTGTTGTGACTACTGATGGAAGTGTTGCTAAAGCAAAAGTAATTAAAGGTGCAAATGTTGAATTGAATAAGGAAGCCTTACGGGTGATAAATAACATGCCAAATTGGGTGCCTGGAGAGCAACAGGGAAAAAAAGTTGAGGTTCGTTATACAATTCCTATTCGTTTTTCTTTGAACTAATAAATTTTTTTACGTATATTAACTAAAGTTTTAGTTGTAGAGCTAATTCCTTAGGTATAAAGTAAAACCAATTTATATTGTCTAACCAAAACCCCCTTTGTTATGGAAGTTAAAAAACACCCCCGCTATGATTTGGAAAAGAAACGAGGTTTATTTTTACAAATCGGACTCCTTGTAAGTCTTGTTGTAGTATTAATGGCTTTCGAGTATGAAACACCTGTTGATAAAATTGCTGATTTAAATTTCGATGTGCTGGAAGAAATGGACGAAATAGTACCAATTACAGTGCAGGATAAACCCAAGCCAAAGGAAGTGCCAAAAATTAAGGAGATACTTCTAACTGAATTAATTTTAGTGGAGGATGATGAAGATGTTATTGATTTAGATATTATTGATTCTAATGCGTCAGAAGATGACTCTTATGCGATAACGGATGTTAAAGAGGATGTTGAGGAAAATGATGATGATGTTCCTTTCGTAATGGTAGAGCAAATGCCAATTTTTAATCCTCAAAGAAATAATACTTATGATGAGGGCCTAAGGGATTTGTTTATAACCATGCAAAAAATGACAAAATATCCGATGCTTGCTCAGGAAAATGGGATTGAAGGCAAGGTATATGTTCGATTTGTAGTTACGAAAACAGGCGATATTGAGCAGATTCAAGTGATGAGGCCAGTTGATCCATCTCTAGATAAGGAAGCTATTCGTGTGGTGCGAAATTTGCCAAAATTTAAACCTGGAATGCAACGAAACCAACCCGTTAGTGTCTGGTTTAGTGGGTATATTTCATTTGTACTGCAATAGAACCTTTTTTTTAATCCATATAACTAAAAAGTTAGTTTGAATGGATGAGTAAATCGATTAAATTTCACAAAAAACTCATCGTTATGCAAGTGAAAAAGAACCCCCGATATAATTTAGAGAAGAAAAGAGTATTGTTTTTGCAATTAGGTTTCTTAATTAGTTTACTGTTTGTATTAATGGCTTTTGAATACAAAGTGCCTATGGATGAACCAGATGTTATTGTATTTGATTCATTTAATGATATTGAAGAATTGGCACTAATAACATTTAGTGAACCAGATAAGAAGTTGGAGCCTCCAAAGGTTAAAAAAATTGATTTAATTGATCTGTTGAAAATTGAAGAGGAGCCTGAAATTGAATATATCCCAGAGGATTCGTTTGGGGATCCTAATGAGGAAATAATTGAACAGCCAGTTTATGAAGAGGAAATTTTAGATGAAGTGAGACCTTTTGTAAGTGTAGAGGAAATGCCAATTTTTAATCCTCAAAAAAATAAAACCTATGAAGAAGGTTGTAACGACTTGTTTATTACGATGCAAAGAATGGTTCGGTATCCAATAGCAGCCCAAGAATCGAATATTCAGGGAAAGGTTTTTGTGAAATTTGTAGTAACAACAGATGGTGGAATATCAAATATTCAGGTGATTCGTAAAGTTGATCCTTTATTGGACGAGGAAGTTATTCGCGTGGTTCAAAATTTGCCTAAATTTAAGCCTGGCAAACAATTTAATAAAAAAGTTCCTGTTTGGTTTTCAGGCTTTATTAATTTTGTTCTGCAATAAATACCTGTTGTACATAAGTGCTATTTAATTTGAAACAAATAGGAATAAAAATCGTATATTAGTTATATAAACCGTTCTTTGAACTCATCCTCTTATGAGGGCTTAAGCTGAACATTATGAGATGTTTTAGTGGTGTTCAGTTATTAGTCGCTACGGATACTATACTTTAATATTTAAAATGTTTAGCTATGATTCCCAAAAAGAATCCAAACGCTGATTTGGAAAAACGAAAATCTTTGTTTTTTGAAATAGGGTTGGTTGTGGCTTTGGCATTAACTTTAATATCTTTTGAATGGCCTACAAGAGTCCGAGAAGTCGTTGAAATTAGAAATTTAGTTGATCTGAAATTAGACGAAGAGATAATTCCAATTACCAGGCAGGAAGAAATTAAAGAGAAACCAAAATTGCCACCAAAAATTCATTTAACAGATGTGATCACTATCGTTGAAGACGATACTGAGTTAGAAAATGAACTTGAAATAGTCGAAGATGACTTTAATCAGGAAACTGAATTTGAAATCGCTCCACAAGAAGTATTTGTGGAGGAAGAGGTTGACGAGGAAATGAAAATTTTTGTGATTGTAGAGGAAATGCCAATATTTAGACCTGATATCTGCAAAAACAATGTTGAAGGTAATTTGGAATTGTACAGACACATAAATTCCAGCATTCGATATCCCGTAATAGCTCAGGAAAATGGAATAACAGGAAGGGTTTATGTTAGTTTTGTTGTAGGCAAAGACGGGAGTATTTCCAAAGTAGAATTGCTTCGTGGTGTTGACCCTTCTTTGGATCAGGAAGCTTTACGGGTAATTCGAAACTTACCAAAGTTTGAGCCTGGTAAACAAAGAGGAAAACCAGTAAAAGTTTCTTATTCTACCGTTATCAATTTTGTGCTTCAGTAATAATATACAGATTAGCGAAAGTATGGCCTGCCGAATAGTTCGGCAGGCTTTACCAATTATATAATTATTGATTGAATTTCTTCGGCATAAGCGTGTGTTTTAAGTAGGTCGATGGCCAACTTAATTGCCTCAGGTAAGGCTTCCTCCTCTTGAAAACTAATAATTATCATGAGAAAATTATTACACGTTTCATCGATTTGGGTTCGTAAGGAATCACTTGTCGGACTTCCAAACGCTCCCAAATTATCTCTGAAAATCGGAAGTCTTTCAATGTTTAATTTACCTCTGCCAATGCCTTGATATGGCTCATCTGTATTGCCAATTCCAAATTGAACTAGTCCTTCTATTTTGTCAGCATTGTATCCTCCAATCGAAAACCCACTTTTAATAGAAACAAGGTTCAACAAATCCACTACATTATTTATTTTGTACAAACCTTTACCATTCACAATTCTTCTTAGTAGAGATTCTGCTGATAAACGATATCTGCTGGGATCTTTTCCAATAGCTCGATATCCCTTTTTTGAACTATCAATACTTGGAATATCTTTAATGCCGGCAATGGCCAGATTCTCTTGAATATCTCTTGTGTTTTCATTTATTATGTGCCAAAGATCAGGGCACTCTTCTTTGGTATTTACCTTACATTGAATAATGCCCAAGCGCAGGGAAGGGCAAATTTGTTTTAGTTCGGCTTCTATTTCAATTTTAGTCATATCTGTTTTTAGTAGCGGATCGGTATTGTGACCAATTTTTAACACGAATGCAAAATACATATTCTACTTATTTTATTTAAACTATTTGATGGATTAAATCCAATTTACTGAATCAAAAAATAATTTATTATAAACTTTTTATCAGAGTAGATATTCGTTAACTTTATACAAAACCATCGAATGTATGACGAATAGAACAGCTTTAATAACTGGTGCAGCAAAGCGAATTGGGAAATTTATTGCTATCCATATGGCGAAAAATGGATTCAATATTGCCATTCACTATAATTCATCTAAAAGTGAAGCTATTGATTTGCAAACTAAATTGGGGAATCAATTTCCCAACCAGAAATTTAAAATTTTCAAATGTGATTTGCATTGTACCGAAGATGTCGAAGGTTTAATCGACAGGGTTTTACTGCATTTTGAAAAGATAGATGTTTTAATAAATAATGCTTCAGTATTTGATTCGGGTGTGATACGCGAAACTTCGGTAAAATTGTTTCAAGAGCAGATGAGTGTGAATTTTTTGGCTCCTTTTATCTTATCCCGCGATTATGCTTTAAATAGTATAAATGGGCTTATTGTAAATCTATTAGATACCCGGATTGCAAACAATTCAAGCTCACATGCAGCTTATAGTTTGTCAAAAGTTGGATTGGGTCATTTAACGAAAATGTCGGCGCTGGAATTTGCACCTGCTATTCGAGTGAATGGAATCGCGCCAGGTGCAACTCTGCCTCCTGAGGATCAGGGAGTGGAATATTTGCTAAGAATTGCAAAAAAGACACCAATGAAAATTCCTGGTGGAATAGATCCTGTTTTGCAGTCCTTGGATTATATATTGGAAAATCAGAACTTAACCGGGCAAATTTTGTTTTGCGACGGGGGAGGACAACTTTTATAAAAAATAACTTATGGCAATTATTCGTGTTAAAAATTTGTTAATTAGAACATATATTGGCTTTAATGAGGACGAATTGCTTAATAAACAAGATGTTGTAATTAATATGACCATTAAGGCTAATGTAGATAAAGCGATAGCTACTGATGATGTTGATAATTCATACAATTACAAAACAATAACTAAAAAGGTGATTGTGCTTGTTCAGGAAGGCAAGTTTAAAATGTTGGAGAATCTTACTCAACAAATTTTAGATGTGGTTATAGCGAATCCTCAAGTGGAGTGGGCAAAAGTTGAAGTGGATAAGCCTCATGCCTTGCGATTTGCAGAATCGGTATCGGTTGAGTTAGAGGCTTATAGGAGGGATGAATCATAAACAATAGTTTTACTAAAGCAATGTGTAATGAATGATTGTATTGTGGGGATAGGGTCGAATATTAATCCAATTGAAAACATTCGTAAGATGTTGTGTCTTTTGTCTAAAGATCATTTGGTGAAAAAGCATTCAAAGTGGATTAAAACAAAGCCCATTGGAATAACCGATCAGGACGATTTTATCAATGGGGCGGTTAGAGTAAAAACACATCATTGCCGTGAAGAATTCAATTTGTATTTGAAACAATTGGAAGATAAAATGGGGCGGGATAGAAGTCAAGTTAAATTTGGACCGCGGAATATTGATTTAGATATTATTGTTTGGAATAATGAAATTGTAGACGAGGATTATCATTCAAGAGATTTTCTAAAGAAATCGGTAGATGAGTTATTGGTCGGTTAATTTCTTCTTTAATTGTTTTACAAGTTCAATATCAGCAGGTGCCCAGTCAATGTCGTCGAATTCATTAACATCAATCCATTTGCAATTTTGGTGAACCTGAAGAATATAATCACCTGAAAGATGCTCCGTAAAGTAGCCTAACAAATGAATCAACTTGTTTCCATAATCAAATATGCTCTCTCCTAAATAATCAAGAATTTTTGTTCTTATCCCAAATTCTTCAAATAATTCTCTTTCAAGGCATTCCTGAGCTGTTTCATTTGATTCAATTTTACCGCCCGGAAATTCCCATTTGCCAGATAATTCGTCATTTTTGCTTCGCTGGGCAATAAATACCTTCTCATTTTTAATGATAATTGCAGCAGTAACTTTGATGGCTTTCATTATTTTTCAGAAGATAATGGAGTTAATTCTTCAAGTAGGTCGGATGCCAAACGCACCAAATTTGTGCAGGACATGCTGTAGTTGAATCGAATATCAAAACAGCTTAAATATTCTGATTTTTCCTGAAAACGTCGGGTAAATTCATCTACTAATTCAGGCTTGTCTTTTAGTAATTCCAAAGCCGAATAGTAAGCACCACAATTGCCATCTTTTGCTTTACCATTCCCATATTTCGAGAATTCAATGATCTCATCGTTAGTAATCTGATACTCTTCTTGAAAAGATTTATATATAGCCTGAGCACAGTTGAAATAACCAGGCGGTTTGTGGAAATATTTTAAGGCTATGTCGGCCTTTGTTTTTTTATGGGGAAAGCTCATTGGGTAAAAAATTACTGTTGGTAACAGACAAATGTAGGATTTTCTCAAATACAATATCCAACGATTAAGATGCTTCTTCAACATGTGTCGCAGAATATTTTGGCTTTTCATAGTAGTTTATAATCAATCTATTTCATTTTATATGATTAATTGTTTGTTTTTCCATAAATTGGACAATCGATCAAATATGGAGGTGTTTTTATTAAGTTGTTAGGTTTTTCTTTCCTGTGTTTTTTTATATAAACCCATTATATACTAATAATTGAATTATTATGAATCTACTTATGAAAAAAACTAGTGCAATATTTTTTGCAATGTTATTTGTGGTAACCACTTTTTCGCAAAATAAATTATGGAACGTTGATTTGAAGGAAGCTTTGTACGAAGTAGGATGGATCAAGCAATCAAATGAAGGTTTTATTATTGCCTCAGGTGCGAAAGGACTACTTGCAATGAATAATGAAAATGGTGAAACAATATGGCACAATAAAGAGTTTAAGACTGTTGATAAGAATAGTTTCATGACAATTGATGGCTTACCAATTATTTATTTTGAATATGCTCCGATTGTTGGTAAAGTAAGAGGAATTTTAATGAACTCAAGTAATGGTGACATTTTGTTTGATACCAAGGATGATGGATATAGAATAAAGGATTTTACTATTATTCCAGATCAGGGGATCATATTATTTGAATTACTAAAGGATAATGAACGAAACCTAATGAGTTTTAGTCTTAAAACTTGGGAAAAGGAATGGATTGCTGTTGTTGGTGAATCAAAAGGATTGATTAAAAGATTATCAAAAGGAAGCTATATTGATCAGGGACCATTTTTCACCACGGAAAATAATTTAGTGATTGGAATAAAGAATGAAATTTATGCAATTAGCTTAACTAATGGTGAAATTACCTGGAAGTACGAAGCCGATAAAAAAATTAATGCGTTGGTTTTTTCTGAGGCCAACAATAGTTTGTACGTAGGGGTTAAAAAATCGAATAAATTGAAAGTTTTGAATCCCAATAGTGGTGAGGATATTACCCCAGGAAAATTAAAGTTGAAGGGAACACTTGTTGATGTAAGAGCCGATATTGATGAAAATTTGATTCTTGTGGAAACAGAAGGATTCAATATTATTGATCTTAAAACAAATAATTTTAAATGGAAGAAAAGTTTTAAAATTGACTTTTTAGAGGAAGTTATCCCAACCGAGAATGGATACATTGCTGTTGGGAAAAATGAAAAGGACGGTTCTGTTGCTTTGGTAGACATGGGAGGGGATAAATTGTGGGAAACCAAAATTAAAGGATACTCATATTATGTAACTCCAACCGCAAATGGGGTATTGTATATTTCTACGGAAAGATCTAATATTTTAGGTTTTGAAAAAGGTAAAGATGTTTGGGATAGAGACGTGAAATTTAAAGCAATACCTGCTGTTACTTACGATGAGAAAGAAGATAAGGTGATTCTTTTTGAGAATAAAAAAGCTTATAAATTTGATCTTAGTACTGGCAAAATTGAACTTTTTGCGGAAGATGCAGAGCTGGAAAATGTGAAAAAGAAAACACCTTTGTTAGCTGAATATGTTGAGGGCGCAGGCTATTTGTTGAGTACAGGTCAGCATTTGTCATTATTATCACCTTCAGGAAAAATTATTTATACTAAATATTTTGAACCAGCATCAGATTTGGGTGGTTTAAAACAAGCAGCACAACTTGGATTAATGCTTGCTGGGGTCGATTTTGATATTCAAGGTAGTTTAGATAATATTAAGATGCTGTCTTCACTATCTAATGGAGCTTATAGAACTCCTTCTGATCAAACAGATGGAACTGCTGAAACAAATGTAGTTGGAGGCTTATATGCAGAAACAACAGATGGGAATATGGCTCCAGTAATCGAAATTACTAAAACAAGGTATTCGAATTCAAAATCAATAAAAACTCATAAGTTTATTGTTACTAAAGTGAAGAATGAAACTGAAGGAAACCAGCATTTCATTTATAAGGTAAATAAATTAACCGGTGAAGCTGATATTCAAATTGAATTGATGGATAAAACACCAGATTATGTGATTGATGAAGTGGACAATGTAGTTCTTGTGAATGAAAGTAATCATTTGATCAGTGCCTACAAATTTTAATTGTCGAATCAAATAAAAATAAAGAGGGTGTCCAAATTAGGGCATCCTCTTTTCTGTTTTTTAGTGTCTTGTGCTGAAATAGCGTTACACAAAAAGTAATGTTATGGAGAAGCTTAAGTAAAATCAAAATCGCAACTTCTCTTAGATTCTATAGTTCTCTGCTTTTAAGTTCTTCATTAATAATGAATGCCTTTTTTGAAAACACATAAAGGATTGGAGATAAGATAAAAGGAGCTACAATAAACGAAAGTGATCCGGAATTGTTTATGCTAAGATATATTCCCAAACATAGAAGCATTATCAGCATTATTCCTAATGCTATCGATGCAACTTTAATTGTTTTGGCTTCCAATTGAAGCTGTTCAGTACTTATTGTTTTTAGGTCTTTTTCTTTTGCGCTGAGTTTCATATTTTACATTTTAATGTTTCAATTTTCTCTTTTAATAAGTTTATTTTTGCTTCCGAACTTAAGGAGAATGTATTTGATGATTCTTCTGAAAACTCTAATAAAAGTAACGACTTTTCGTAATAATTCAGACTGGTTTCCATATCATCTTTCACAAAATTGAGCTCTCCTTCGGCAAAGAAAAGTTCAGACAATATTTTCAAATGACCATTCGTGTAATTGTGTTCGGTCAATAAATCAACGGTTAGTTTTTCTTTGGGAAGATTTCTGAAAAAGGAAGCATCTTTTTTTAGAAAGTCGTGATAAGCATTTTCCAATAGGAGATTAGCTTGCTCTGGATCTCCGTCTTTAATTAAACCTAAAATTCGAGCAATAACCTCAGCTATCATCTGAATCATTCTCATTATAAAATCTTTCTGGTACATAAGTATTCTAACATTATAATTTTCATGTAAAAGTAATGAACAATAATAAAATATCACTTAAAAATTGAGATTTTCTAAGTGAGTTTTATAGGCTTAAGTTGAATTCTTATATTTTAACTATGGAAGCCCAAGCGGCAGCAAAACTCTTTTTTCCAAATTTGTCGAAATTACATGTGATTTCATTCAGATTGCTGCTAAGGATAATACCTTCACCGTATTTAGGGTGTTTTATCTTCATGTTTTTTTGCCATTTGTCATTTGTCTCTGCAACTTGTTGCTTTTCTGGTTCTTTAATAACTGATGTTTTAGTATCAATTCTTTCTACTAGAGTACTGGGAATCGAATTGAGAAAATAGGAAGGACCTTCCTGAGCATTCCAAGCACTACTTTGCGTGTGCCAGGATATTTCCATATGGTTACGTGCCCGAGTTAAGGCTACAAATAGCAAGCGTTTCTCTTCCTTGAGGTAATCGTGTCCTTCTTTCTTGCGATCCAAAGGAATAATTCCTGAATTGGCTCCACTTAGAAATACATAATCGAATTCCAGACCTTTAGCAGCATGAATCGTGAGCAATCGTACACCTTTGTTTTCTTTTTTTATGTTGCCATTGATTTGAAAATGACCTTCTAAATTTACCTGACTCATGGCTGCCTGATAGATCTCGAGCCAATTGCCGAAATAATTTTTGCGTGCAAATTGATTTAATTCTTGAAGTGCATTTTTTACTTCCCCAGCATTCTTTTGATAATGAACTGAAGTTGGTTTTAAGAATAGATCAAGTGAAAGGAAACTGTAAATATCGTGTTCCATTTTTTCCTTCTGCAGGTAAATTGGCAGCTGCAATAGCGCCTTTATCAATTGAATATGATACTCTTGTTTGCTGTGTTTTCCCTTCATAAATGCCGAGAAAGCCTCCAGTTTTGTGTCAAATTTCTTCTCCCATGTAAATTTCTGATAAGCAGTAATCAAACTTTTACCCATTTTTAAACATCCGAACTCCGTCGACGTAAAAACCTGAAGAATGCTGTCAAAGTCGTTTGGATGAAATGCGGCAAGCATAATTCTTTGTAACCAAAAGAGAGCGGGTTGTTCTCTTAAACTGGTTTTGCTTAGCATTTCGCAAGGAATACCTTCTTTTGTAAAAATGGTTTCGAATAGGCCGATTTGTTGGCGGGTACGAAACAAGAGAGCAATCTCTTCCCATGGTGTTCCGGTTTGGTTCAATTCTCGGCATTTTTGCACCAAATAATGGGCTTCTTGATGATCATCGAAATGATTTCGAATGATCAGTTTTTTTCCTTCAGGACGAGTTGCCTGCAAATTATTATCGTCTTTTTGGAGCAGACAAGCTGCGGCATCGAGCAGTTGGCTTGATGTTCTGTAGTTTAGAGGCAAACGCATCATGCAGCAAGAAGAGTCAGCCACATAGTTTTGCAAGATTTTACTTGTGCTTCCTCGCCAGGCATAAATACTTTGATTTGGATCGCCTACGGCTAAAAAGCTAGTGTCTTTATTGCTTAAATGATTGATAAATTCCAATTGATCTTCGTTACAATCCTGAAACTCATCTACAATAATCCACTGTGGCAGAAAGGATTTGTCGCGATGAAGTAACCAATTTACAATGGAAATAAGGTCATCAAAATCCATCAAATTATTGGCTTGTTTCTCCTCACGCGATAATTGCAGCAATTGTGGCAAATCGTCAGGATACTTCATGTTTCCATAGAGAATCTGCTTCTCGTGACGATACAATTTTAATCGTTTATCCAGCTTGTTTTGATATTTCACATTCAACTCATGACTTAGAATTAAACGGTGGAGAAAATCTTCTTTTGCTTCTTGATCCATAATGGAAAAAGAGGGGGTAAAGCCCAAGTCCTGTAATTTAGGATGCTCTTTGAGTAATTGGCGTGCCATGGAATGAAAGGTGCCAAAATATCTTAATTCCTGACTGCTTGGAATCATTTTATCTCCATAAAAAGAGAGGATACGCTCTCTGATTTCGCGGGCAGCTTTATTGGTAAAGGTAAGTACGGCCATCTGCGAAAGCGGTATGCCTTTTATAAAATGAAGGTAGAGTAATTTATAAGTTAGAACCGTGGTTTTCCCACTTCCCACCATGGCACTGAGCACAACTTTTTGCTCGTCGCTGAAAATGGCTTGAAGCTGATAAGGATTCAAATGCTCGAGAGCTGCAGATAAACTGGCATTTTTTTCTGCCACGAGTTTTAACTCCTGCTTGTAATTGTCTTTGGGTTCGGTAAATCGTTCAGGTGGAATTAGGTTCAGATTTTCAGGTAAATCTTCTGCCTCGAAGGCCGCAATTGGATCGAATTCATCTCCAGACTGATGGTTGATGCCTAATTTTCTATGTAGATTCTTTAAACTCAAGCTTTATTAATATTATTTTGATTTTTTTGAATTGACAAGATCCCTTTAATATAGGATTGTTTTTTGTAAAAAAAGTGGATGATTGTAGCTCTTAAAACCCTAGTTTTGTGCTGAATTCCTAATTATTAAGACTCCCTTTTCCACTACTCATGATTCGTTGTAATTTCAATTGGTTTCGCAGATTGGCCTCGCTATCATCCAGACATAATATCAATTCAAAATTTTCTGGTAGCAATATGACTTTTGATAATTCGGAACGAATGCCGTCTATTACATCTGGTTTTTGGGCTAGTTTTAAGCTGCTATCCGAATAGTAAAGAATTAATTTGTTGCCCTTTACTTCCAAGGAGCTGCTTTGTTTTAAAAATCGTGCTCCAAATAGATTTTCACGATCGAAGCGGTTGAGAACTTCTTGCCATTGATCCTTTACTTGATTCCATTCCATTTTTTGAAAGGGTGTAGCACGATAATTAGCCAAACCATCTATTTTTACATTATCTGGTAAAGGAATTTCTTTGTAAAAGGAGCGAAGAGCCCATAAAATAAGGTGTTTGTTAATTCTGTGATCGCCAACGCAAGCGGGACAACCATCTTTGCAAGGACAATCTTTTACCAGCTGACCTGCATTTTGGATGATTTCGTTTAAGTATTCGTATGCTTTTTCCGAAAATCCCAAACCTCCTGGATATTCATCGAATAGAATAATAGCATGTTTGTGTTGATGTGATTTAGGATGTGCAAATCCGAAGATGTCACCGCCCAAATCGGAATAAGTAGCCATTACCCGCATAGAAGCAGCAGCTTTCAAACAATGAACCAATCCTTCGGTGTAATCGAAGCGAGGAATGGGCTTGTCTTCGGCCATTTCTTTTAGAGGTTCAAGGCTTGGTGCTTTGCCAGTAGCCACAAAAACACGAACCACATTGTCTGGAATTTGAATCCAACAAGCCTCTGTATCCATTTGTGATTGCAAAATCTGCGATAAGCTTTCGTAGCCTAAATTTTGATGTGAATTAAACTGTATCATCTTGTAGCCCGATACCAAAACACTAACCTTTACATCTCCAAAGCAGGAATAGATTCGATGTTTTTCCTGCTGTTCGTGTTCCATGAGAATATCGATATTGCCGGGTTTGTGTGGCTCGGTATAGTAATTCGATTCAACTTGTTTTACCCACGCGGTTTTGCCTTCCAAATCAAGATCCAAACTTTTGTATTGTATGCTGTCGTGCAGATAGATAGCACCTGGATAAAATTCTTTTTTTGCTTGTAATAAATCTACTGTCGTGATCGTGTGTTCTTTTTCCCTGTCAACCACTTTGACGGTATCGCTAGTGATGTTTCGAAGGCTGATTTCGTGGGCCGGTGAAATTTGTCCGCTCCATTGATATTGAGCGTTGTGTTCGCTTAGTTCTCCTTCTTTTTGCAGCAAAGGAATGATCTCTCCCAAATCGGGAAAACTTGCTATATCATCTATGCTTAGTGGCAGTTCTGCCGAGGCTGCTCTAATGTGAGCCAATTGTATGTACAGGTTATTTTTGTCGATTACCGCATTTTCCGACGCCGATTCCAATAACCAATTAGGATTCATTCCCACATATTGATCCATTGGTTTTTCTTTCAGCATAAGCACAGCATGAGCTTTGTTGCCTTTTCTTCCGGCTCTCCCTAATTGCTGCCAAAAACTGGCGCGTGTTCCGGGGAATCCACCCATTACGACCATGTCCAGAGCTCCAATGTCTATTCCAAGTTCTAAGGCACTGGTGGAAACCACGCCGTAAATTTTGCCTTCTACCAAATTCTTTTCAATTCTAGCACGTTCCAATGGAGTATAGCCTCCACGGTAGGCCGATATTTTATCCGAGAAATCGGGTCCAAGTTTTAACGGATCCTGAGCAAGAATATCTCTGCATTCTTTGGTCACCACTTCGGTTTCTCTTCTCGACATGCAAAAGGTAATTACTCTTATGCCGTTTGCTATTAGGTCGGGAAGAAGGCCTTTTAGTTCTTCGGTAACCGATCGTTTGCGCTGAGCTTCTTTTATGTATTCCGGTTGCCAGAAATGAATTTCTTTTTCGGGAGCAGGTGAGCCATCTTTTTCGATTAATTCGAACTCCTGATGACATATGTTCTTCGCTAATTCAGTGGGATTGGCAATGGTTGCACTGCTGCAGAGAAAACGTGGTGTATTTCCATGATATTGGCATATTCGCAACATACGACGCATTACATTCGATACATGAGATCCAAAAGCTCCTCGATAGGTGTGCAGTTCGTCAATCACCATAAAATCTAAATTTGCAAACAAATGTGGAAACCCGTAACGGTTGTGATTGGGCAAAAAAGTGGCATTAATCATATCCGGATTGGTAAGAATAATATTAGCCTCTTGTCGGATACGACTGCGCTCTGCAGCAGGTGTATCTCCATCGTAAATTCCTGCTTGAATGCGATGTTTTCCAAAATATTCTACAAATTCAACAATGTTGCGCAGCTGATCTTTTGTTAAAGCCTTGGTTGGATAAATAAACACAGCCCTTCGAGTTGGGTTTTCTAAAATACGCTGAATAACAGGAAGATAAAAGGATAGTGATTTTCCACTTGCAGTTCCTGTGGTGATAACAACACTTTTACCCAATATCGCACGTTTGTACATTTCTGCCTGATGAGAGTACAATTTATCAAAGCCCATCTGTTTGATACAATCCTTCAGTTCGGGATTCATTTCTTCTGGAATGGGGACAAAAGTTGCTCCTCGGGCCGGTAAAGTTTTGGTAGACAGAATACGTCCGCCATAATGTGCTAATATTTCTTGTATTGTTTGCATGATCTGATGTGTGAACATGCAAAGTTAAAGTAAATGTGGTTCGTTTCATTTTTTTGATGAAAAAGTTGATTGTTATGTGGAGTGTAAATATGCTTATTCTGATTTTTTCAGAAGACCATCCACTTTTTCTTCACGATTAATTTAAATAGAAGCTTAAGTAAAAAACTAAAATTGCAACCTCTCTTAGATTCTATATTTCTCTGCTTTTAATTTCTTCAGTAATGGTGAATGTTTTTTTTGCAAACACATAAAGGATTGGAGATAAGATAAAAGGAACTACAATAAACGAAAGTGATCCGAAATTGTTTATGCTAACATATATTCCCAAACATAGCAGTGTTATTAGCATTATTCCTAATGCTAATAATGCAGCTTTAATTGTTTTTAGGTTCTCTTCTTTTCTGCTAAATTTCATATGATTATAATTTGTTTTTTTAGTTGCCATATGGTCCCGAAAGCTTTCGGGATTACTATGCTGCAATAATCATCCCCCTGTGTGTCACAATCACTTTGGCATGGACGTTTCATATGTTTATAATTTTAAGTTTTTGCCATATGGTCCCGAAAGCTTTCGGGATTACCATGCTGGAATAATCATCCTCCTGTGTGTCAAAATCCCTTTGGCATGGACGTTTCATATTTTAAATTTTAATGTTTCAATTTTTGCTTTTAATAAGTTTGTTTTTGCTTCCGAACTTAAGGAGAATGTATTTGATGATTCTTCTGAAAATTCTAATATCAGTAACGACTTTTCGTAATAATTCAGACTGGTCTCCATATCACCTTTCGCGAAATTCAGTTCCCCTTCTGCAAAAAAAAGTTCCGATAATATTTTCAAATGACCATTCGTGTAATTGTGTTCTGTCAGCAATTTATTAGTTAGTTTCTCTTTGGGAAGATTTCTGAAAAAGGAAGCATCTTCTTTTAAAAAATCACGATAGGCATTCTCTAATAATTTAGATGCTTGTGGTAAATCTCCTTTTTTAATCAAACCCAAAAGGAGAGCAATCAAATCTGCAATCATTTCGATCATGCGCATTATAAAATCTTTCTGGTACATAAAATTTCATTAGAGTGATTTGCTGAACGGTTGTAAAAATAACCATAAAAAATTGGGAAGTATATATGAATTTGTTTTTTGTTAATTAGTCGTGTTTTTGTAAATTTGAATTTTGTAAAGTAAATCAACTGAATTGCATTCAGTTGTCAAAATCAATTCATAAAAGTTTGTTATTATGTCATATATTGATCGGTGTCAAAAATTGAAATTAGCCTTTGATGGAGGAGAGCCAGAGTTTGACAATATGGAATTTAGCGAGTATCAATTTCATTCTTTGGCACACGATATTTTACCTGGTAAAACCAATTATTATTGTGCCAGTCATAAATTGGATCTTATCGAGAACATGCTATCCAAGAATGAAATAGGTGAAATTCAGGATGATGTTCAGATTGAGGATGTTATTGTAGAAGAAAATCAAAATTTCACCTATAAGATATTAAAACCGAAAGGGAATGATAGCGTGAAAAAAGTCACGTTTATTTTTCATGGGTTTAATGAAAAAACATGGGATAAATATTTGCCTTGGGGGCAAGCTATTTGTGAGAAAACACAAAGTGCAGTTGTGTTTTTTCCTATCGCATTTCATATGCAGCGTGCACCAAAACTTTGGAGTGATAAAAAGGCAATGTTTGAATTAAGTAAAAAACGCAAAGCTCAATTTCCAAATATTATTGGTTCATCCTTGTCGAACGTGGCCATTAGCATGCGTCTTCATTCTAAGCCACAAAGATTTATTTGGTCGGGTTTGCAAAGCTATTACGATATTATTCAGTTTATTGAGGAGTGTAAAAGTGGTAAGCATGAGTTGATTGATAAGGATTTTAGCTTTGATATTTTTGCTTACTCTATTGGAGGTTTTTTGGCTGAAATTCTGAAGTTAACGAACCCCAAAAATTATTTTAGTGAAACTAAATTGTGTTTATTTTGCAGTGGTGCCGTATTTAATCGTTTATCTCCTGTTTCCAAATTTATTTTAGATAGTGAGGTTAATGTTGCTTTGTATTCCTACTTGGTTGAGCATTTTAGTAGTTTTTTAAAGAAAGATGATCTTTTGCGTCATTATATTGAAGAAGATCATATGGAAGGAAAAGTATTTCATACCATGTTGGATTATAGGGTTATGAGGGATTTTAGAGAAGCTTTATTTAAGAAATCGGAAAATCAGATTTATGCTATCGCATTAAAAGGAGATTCTGTTTTTCCGACCTATGAGATCGAAAACACCTTGAAAGGAGCCTCCAGAGATATAGATATTACTGTTGAAGAGCTTGATTTTCCATATTCATATTCACATGAAAATCCATTTCCAATGAATAAGCAGGAATCGCAAAATATTGAGGAAAGCTTAAATATTGTTTTTAGTAAGGTTTGTGATTTTTTTAATCAATGATCATTTTAATTCTGCGCATTATGAAATATTTTGGGCAAGGGGAAAATGATTTCAAAGATATTATAAGTCACGATTGGGGATTTAAATAGATTTTAAAATCACACAAAAACAGATAAACTCTGAGGTAAATCAAGTGTGAATTCATGAATTTCACATTGAAACAGCTTGTCTTTTATTACTTGAATTCATTTTTGTTTAATAGGTTAACAATTCTTAGATTTATTTCATAATCTTATAAAAACTTCAACTTATGAGAATCTTTATTAGTCTAATATTTTTTGTAATAATTTCCGGAAGTGTATTTGGACAAGAAAAATGTGATGATAATTATTTAAAGGAGTGGGATAATTTTAAAAAAAAGAATGCCCCTTTTAATGATGTCAAACGAGAGGATTTTGCGATTGTAGTATTAGCTGAAAATTCGAACCTTAAGTTAGGCGATTTAAGTTATAAAAGAGAAAAGTTTACAACTGGGCAAGAATTGATTGGTGTAGCCTTGCATGTAACAGCAGCTATTAAATATAATTTAGATTGTAAGAATGAAATTTGGAAGGATCCAGCTAAATATTTTGTTGAAGGATATTACTAGAAGAGTAGCTTAAATATTGTTGAATGGTGTTTTTATTAGGTTAATTGTTGAAATTATGGATTTTAAACAGAATTGTGCCTTATTGCTAATCGACCTACAGAAAGGATTTGAGGATATTGAGTATTGGGGTGGAGGAAGAAATAATCTTGGAGCAGAAGAAAATGCTGCTGAAATTTTGAAAGTTTGGCGTGAGAATAATTTGCCTTTATTTCACATTAAACATTGCTCTACAACGCCACAATCGCCTTTTGTTGAAGGTAATCCGGGAAACGATTTTCTTGAATTAACCAAACCCATAGAAGGAGAAATTGTGATTAAAAAGAATGTGAATTCGGCATTTATTGGTACAAATTTAAAAGAACTGCTGGATGAAAAAAAGATCTCAAAACTTGTTATTGTTGGCTTAACAACAGATCATTGCATTTCTACTACCACGCGAATGGCCGGTAATTTTGGCTACGAAACTTATCTAATTGAAGATGCTACAGCCACGTTCGATAAGATTGGTGTTAATGGTGAAAAATTCTCCGCTCAGCTTATTCACGATACAGCATTGGCAAGTTTACACAGAGAATTTGCGACCGTAATTAAGCTGAATGATTTTTTTCAATTGTTTCAGCAATCTTAAAAAATCAATCGCGTACTAAATGTTTCTATGCAATAAGTATTAAATTCTTTATCCTTATCGCAGTCAGGACCTAATTTACTATTAACAATTATAGTTTATGCTTATCGTTTTTCACTATTCTCGTATCGGAATTGAGAAATCTTGAGTCTTTCCCTATTTACGCTCATCTTTCCGTGATTTTCTTAAGCTTGCTCTAAAATCTTAAGTCTTTCCATGATTTTCGCTCTCTTTCCCCTTTATTTCATCTCTTTCCCGGAAAGCTTTAAAAATTTGGGGAAAGATTCTATATTTAGCGGAAAGACTCAGTATTTAGTGGAAATACTTCATGTTAAGCGGAAAGACTATGAATTTTATAGCAAGAATCATTTTTTGTTTTCAAGAGTATCTCCGTTCGAAATTTTAACACTCCTTTTGGATTTTAAATGATGCTTTGAAGCAGGATTACTATCACAAGTTGAATATGAGACTTAGCATTGAGGCTAGAGATTAGAACCCGTTTAGCGAAGAGGGCATATGATGGGAGAGTATCAGGTAGGATTTTGTGAGTAGTTAGGGGTGAAATTCCCCTAACTTATTCGACTATTTGCTATCCTGAACGACAATTATCAAGTGTTTCAACAATCTTAAAAAATCGTTAAAGCTTTAATTTGCTCTTGATAATTTCGCCCGCTAATTATTTTTGAAGAGGTCTGATTGTTCAGTTTTAGAACATAGCGACCGCCCATATATCTTTTTATTTCCTTGATATAAGAAACATTCACAATTTTCAAATAGAGTCTTAATTAGCGTAAGGCCTCAAACAGAATTTCAACCGGATGCAGGGCTTCACGTTCTGTTTCATCCTTTATTTGATGACGGCATGAGGTTCCTGAAGCAGCTAGCAATGTAGTTTTTGGCATTCTTCGTACTTCGGGAAGAAGTACCAGCTCACCAACCTTTTTGCTTAAATCGTAATGTTCTTTTTCGTAACCAAATGACCCAGCCATTCCGCAACAACCAGATTGAATTTCCGTTGCGTTATAGTTCTCGGGGAAGCTTAATATCTCTTTTATGGGTAAGGATGAGGCAAGAGCTTTCTGGTAACAATGTGTGTGGAATTTCACCTCTTTTTTTGCTGAGGTAAATTGTTCCTTTTTAATTTTACCATTTTGCATTTCCTGATATAAAAACTCCTCTATTGTGTAGGTGTATTTTGCGAGTAGTTTAGCATCTTTTACCATATTTGCCGTTACTAATTCCGGATATTCATCACGAAAAGTGAGAATTGCAGACGGTTCAATACCAATAAGTGGACTTTCTTCTGAAATCAGATCTTTAAGAAGGTTCACGTTTTTTATTGCTAGAAATTTAGCTTTTTTCACCAATCCTTTCGATAAATATGTTCTGCCACTTTCTTTATGATCTGGAATAATAACCTGATAATTTAGATGTTCGAGCAATTGAATTGTTTTGATACCTATTGGAGTATCGTTGTAGTTTGTAAATTCATCAGCAAATAGATATACTTTCTTTTTATTTGATTCTTTTTTGGATGAAGAATGCCATTTTCGTAGTGTCGTTTTATGCAACTTAGGAATGCTTCTTTCTTCAGCAAAACCAAGATTATTTTTAATTATTTTGCCAATAATAGGATGTTGATTTATAGAATTGAATAGGCTGGGAGCATAACTTCCAAGCTTATTTATTTTAGTGATGTTGGCAATTAGCTTACTTCTAAGTGGAATTGGATTGGAATCGTAATATTGTTGTAGAAATTCAGCTTTTAGTTTGGCCATATCAACACTCGACGGACATTCTGATTTACAAGCCTTGCAAGACAAGCATAAATCTAATATATTGTATAATTCCTTGTGGTCGAACGGATTTATTTTAGTTGAGTCGGTCAGGAATTCACGAAATAAATTGGCTCTCGCTCTGGTTGTCAATTTTTCATCTAAAGTGGCCTGATAACTGGGGCACATTCCCTTGCCCGTAATGTGGGTGTTTCTGCAATCGCCAGATCCGTTGCAACGTTCTGTAGCACGAACAATTCCCATATCAGTAGAGAAATCGAAGTAAGTTTTGATATCGCGTGTTTCCTGATTGGGTTGATACCGCAAATGCGTGTTCATTTTTGGTGTATCGACAATTTTACCGGGATTGAAGATGTTCTGGGGATCCCAGCATTGCTTGATATCCCGTAAGAGCTGATAGTTTTGTTCTCCAATCATGATGGAAATAAACTCCCCCCGAAGTCTGCCATCTCCGTGTTCTCCGCTTAAAGAGCCATTGTGCTTTTTAACCAGCTTAGCAGAATCCAAAGCTATGGCGTGAAATTTCTCCTGATCTTTGGAATCCTTCAGATTCAAAATAGGACGCAGGTGAATTTCTCCGGTACCAATATGTGCATGAAATACACATTCAATATCATGCTTCTTCATTAATAGCTTAAAGTCTGCAATGTAATCATACAAATCTTCAGGTGTCACCGAAGTATCTTCGATTAAGGAAACTGGCTTCGCATCACCTATCATGTTCGATAAAATTCCTAATGCTGATTTTCGTAAATCCCATACTCTCGAGATATTTTGGGAACCCGAAACAATTGGGAAATGATAGCCCAGTTTATTCTGCCGGAATTCAGCTTCCATCTCTCGAGCAATTTTATCAATTTCACCTTTTGATTCTCTGGCGAACTCAATAATAAGGAGTGCACCGGGATTTCCTTCCAAAAAGAATCGGTTTTTTGCTTGCGTGATATTTCCTTCCGTTAATTTTAGAATCTGCTCATCCATTAATTCTACAGCGCCCGGATGGTATTTTAATGCAATTAGATTTCCTTTAATTGCATCTTCCAAATTTGCGAAATGCGCGCAAACCAAAGCTTTTTCCTTAGGAGGAACGGGAACTAAGTGTAATTTTATTTCGGTTGTGAAAGCCAATGTTCCTTCCGATCCAGCTAAAAGCTGACTAAAATTAAACGCTTTACCATTTGGTTTAAAAGGAGAGGAATCTGCTAATATGTCAATAGCATATCCGGTATTTCTTCTTTTTATTTTTGGGTCAGGATATTCTTTGGTAATTGCTTTCTGATTTTCATCAGATAAAAGGATTCTATTTATTTGTTGATACAATTTCGATTCCAAGCCATTATTTTCATCGCATTTACTTTCAAATTCAGCCTTGCTTAAAGATGAAAAAATCGCTTTTTTGCCATCACTCAAAATACAACTTACTTCAAGAGTATGATCGCGGGTGCTTCCATATATAATAGAATGCGATCCGCAAGAATTGTTTCCCAGCATACCACCAAGCATACAGCGACTGCTGGTTGAAGTTTCCGGTCCAAAAAACAAACCGTAATTTTTCAAGTGCAGGTTTAATTCATCAAGTATTACACCTGGTTGAACACGAACCCATGCTTCCTCTTTGTTTACCTCTATAATTTTAGTGAAGTATTTCGAAATATCAACCACAATTCCATCACCAACGACTTGGCCTGCCAAAGATGTTCCAGCAGCTCTTGGGATTAGGGATAAATTATTCTCAGATGCAAATTGAATCAAATGCTGTAAGTCATCTTCGGTTTTAGGATAAGTAACAGCCAAGGGAAGAACTTTATAGGCAGAAGCATCTGTCGCATATAAAAGACGTGTAGTCATGTCACGATGCAGTTCTCCGGCCATTCGCCCCTGAAGTTTCTCAAAGAGAGTGTTTTGTATCGTAGATTCCATAGAATTGTTATGATTGGTGTGATTGAATCTCTAAAATTGAAATTACATTTTTATTTTAAAACCTAGACTTATTGAGAATGAATATTTATTAAAAAAATAAAATGGAAATGATGAAAAATTATTGGTTTAGGAATCTAAAGTTTACGATTTATTCCTATTTTTGTAAAGTCGAGATTACAAAACCAATTAAAATACTGAATACCAATGGATTTATTACAGAGGATTAAAGAGAATGCACGTTTAAGTGGTAAAACAATCGTTTTACCAGAAGGAACTGAAGAAAGAACTTTACAGGCTACCGATATCATTTTAAGTGAAAAAATCGCTAAAATTATATTGATTGGAAACGCTGATAAAATTGCATCGGAGGCAACTCGCTTAAATTTGAAAAATATTGGAGAAGCGACAATTGTTGATCCTAAAAATCATGACAAAATGGAAGCTTATGCTGAAATTTTGGTTGAATTGAGAAAGAAAAAGGGAATGACAATGGAAAAAGCCATGGTATTGGTGCAAGATCCTTTGTATTTGGCAACCTTAATGATTAAAGCTGGTGATGCTGATGGAGAAGTTGCAGGTGCTTTAAATGCTACTGGTGATGTATTACGTCCGGCATTTCAGATTATAAAAACAATGCCTGGTATTTCTGTAGTGTCTGGTGCGTTTATTATGCTCTTGAAAGATAAAACATTTGGTGATAATGGAATGATGGTATTTGCAGATTGTGCAGTTCATCCAAATCCTACAGCAAGTGAATTGGCTGAAATTGCCGTTGCAACAGCAAAAACAACAAAAGCAATTGCAAAAATGGAACCACGTGTAGCCATGTTGAGTTTCTCTACAATGGGATCGGGTAAACACGAAATGGTTGATAAAGTAGTTGAGGCTACTCGTTTGGCTAAAGAAATGGCACCGGAATTTCAAATTGATGGTGAAATGCAAGCTGATGCTGCAATTGTTGAGGCAATTGGTGCACAAAAAGCTCCAAACAGCAAGGTGGCTGGAAGAGCAAATGTACTTGTATTTCCAACATTGGAAGTTGGTAATATTGCTTACAAATTAGTTCAGCGCTTGGCAGGAGCAGAGGCAGTTGGTCCTATTTTACAAGGAATGGCAGCTCCAATTAATGACTTGTCAAGAGGTTGTTCGGTTAGCGACATCGTAAACTTGGTTGCAATAACTGCGAATCAGGCTGCAGGATTATAATAAAATAGATATCAAATTAATAATAAAACAAAATTCCAATGAACGTTCTAGTTTTTAATTGTGGCAGCTCTTCTTTAAAGTATCAGTTGTTGCATATGGGTGAGGAAGCCACTTTGCTGGCTAAAGGTTGTATTGAGAGAATAGGCCTTAAAGAAGGAATTTTAACTCACAAAACAGAAGGAAAAAGTAATTTCGAGCTTGTACAGGATATTCCAAATCATACAGTAGCAATTGATCTTGTGTTGAAAGCACTTGTAAATCCTGAGCATGGTGTAATTGCTGATATTAAGGAGATTGATGCGACAGGTCATCGTGTAGCACACGGAGGTGAGTATTTTAAAGATAGTGCTATTATTGATGCAAAAGCTAAAGAACAGATTGCAGCTTGTTGTGAATTGGCACCACTTCATAATCCTGCTAACTTAGAAGGAATTCTTTCCATGGAAAAACTTCTTCCTGGTATTCCTCAAGTTGCTGTTTTTGATACTTCATTTCATCAAACTTTGCCTCCTGTAGCATTTATGTATGGCTTGCCTTACGATTGCTACGAAGATCTTCGTGTTCGTAAATATGGATTTCACGGAACAAGTCACAAATTTGTTGCTCACAAAGCCTGTGATATTTTGGGATGGAAAATCGAAGACAAAAAAATTGTTAGCTGTCATTTGGGTAATGGAGCATCTGTTTGTGCAATTAAAGGTGGAAAATCAATCGAAACTTCAATGGGATTTACTCCAAACGAAGGTTTGTTAATGGGTACTCGTACAGGTAGCCTCGATTTAGGTGCACTTCTTTATATTTCTGAAAAGAAAAACTTGTCGATTGAAGAGGCTAACAAGATGATTAATAAGGAAAGTGGATTGGCTGGAGTTTCAGGTATTTCTTCAGACATGAGAGATTTGGAAGCTGCTGCTGAAAAAGGAAACAAAAGAGCTCAATTGGCATTGGATATGTTCACTTACAGAGTGAAAAAATTTGTAGGTTCTTATATTGCAACAATGGGTGGTGTTGATTTGGTTATTTTTACTGGTGGTATTGGTGAAAATGATATTCTTTCTCGTGAGAAAATTGTTGGAGATTTTGGATACTTAGGTCTTGATTTTGATTTTGAAAAGAATAATGGATTACGAGGAAAAGATGCTATTATTTCTAAAGAAGGATCAAAAGTAAAAGCTATGGTGATTACTACAAATGAAGAATTGGTAATTGCGCAGGATACTCAACGTCTTTTAAAGGCATAATTGATATTATTATAATGTATGAAAGCTCTGTCGTTTGGCAGAGCTTTTTTTTTTGAAAGTACTCGCTTTTATACTTTATTATTAGCTTTATCCATTAATAAAACTGTTATTTATGAATATTTATTGAAACAAAATATTACGATTATCGTTAAGGCACTAGTATTCATTACGTATTATTTTTATAGTGTAAATTGAAAACTAATCAATGATTAGAACAAGTATCATATCAATTAAAGTTTTTCTTATTCTATTATTTGTATCAGGCTCCTTTTCTTCTGAAGGACAGAGAACGAATTTTCGATTTTATCAATACAATAAAGAGAATAAACTAAATGAAGAATTGGTTAAATCCATCCGACAGGATTCTTTGGGTGTATACTATTTTGCCACAGACGACGGAGTATTATTCTTAAAGAATGATCATTTTGAGCCACTTACTTTACCCGAAGATAAATCCGGCTATTTTAAAGAATTATTTAAAAGGAAGAATGGGGATCTTTTGGCTGTTTCTGATGATGCTATCTATAAGATAACAAATTCAGTAGAGCAACCAGAAATGGAGTTATTTATTGAATGCAATACCGATCCGTCTAAACCAAAATACCCTAAGCATTTATTTGAAGATTCGAAAAACGATTTATGGATTACGGATTATAATCATATTTATAGATATAAGGAAGGGATTGTGGCAAAATACAAGATGGATGAAAAAAACATGACTTCATCTTATGCCAGATCTTTTCAGTTTTTAGAGTGTGATAATGGAAACATGATCGTTGTCTCTCAAAAGGGATGGATTTATAAGTTTGATTCTAAGCACAATGCATTTATTGAGTTAGACTTTAATTTTAACCATATTATTCAGGCCTCTTTTAAAATTGGGCCAAATGAATTTTTACTTGGATCTTCAGCAGGTGTGGTTAAAATTTTATTCGATACTCAAGGCAAAATCATTAAGAATGAAGTAATTGTAACGGATATCATTGCATCCTGTTTTGAGAAGATCTCTGATAATAAATTATTATTGGGAACATTTTTTCAAGGATTAGTAGAACTAGATATTGCTGATAAGAATAGCATTTATTCTGTAGGAGGCTTCCCATACTTTACGGTTAACGATATCTTTTTGGATGATTTTGGGAAATATTGGGTGTCAACAAATTCGGGAGCTGTTGTTATGGAAAAGAAGTTCTTTTCATATCAATTTTCAACAGCCAATTCAGAATACATTATATCTGTTAATCTTACTAATGAAGGAAGTGTGAATTTTGCTGGTCGAAACAGTGTTTTTAATGTAGATAGCCAAAAAAATATCGAAAGCATACCTTTCACTTTTGAGGGATCGTTAAATGTTTTTAAGACCTTCGGAGATATAACTTTACTGGGAACAGAGCAAGGTCGTTTGAATATTTTTAAAGGGGATGACTTCCTTTTTAATCTCAAGATTTCAGATCAGGCAGTTACCAGTATTCAGATTGTTTCGAAGAAAATTGCATGGGTTGTTGCGAACAAAGAATTATTTAAGCTTAACTTAACTACAGGTCAGGTTAAGAGTTATTTTGATTCGTTTCAAAGAAAACGTATTGTACAGGATATCTGTTTAGACACAAAACAGAATCTTTATATAGGTGCCCAATTTAAAAATTCTTATTTGTTTAAATATGATGTTGATAAGAATGAAATTGTTAATGTTAGCAAACCAATTCCTTTTGCAATTAGTGAAGATTTTTGGGTGATAGATCTGGAATTGGATCGGGATACATTGTATATGGGTACCTCAGAAGGTTTGTTAAAATACACAGAAAAGGCTTTTGAGAGAATTAATTTGGGCGAAATGTCAAATAGTGAAGTCAATTCTATCGTTTTTGATAAACAAAATTCAATCTGGGTGACTACAAGCAAAGGGGTTGTTCGTAAACGGAAAACGGATATTTCTTTATTTACGCCGGAGCAGGGCTTGCCTTCAAAAACATTCACAAATCGTAATTTGCTTGTTGATTCGGAGAATAATTTATGGGTGGGAACTTCAAATGGTATTGCTTTTGCGCAAATTTCTGATTCCATTCAGCGAACTCCAATGCCGGTAGTTTACTTGGCTGATGGCGAAGGGGTGCTTCCGAATCAAAGTGGTGCTATTTCGATGAGCGCCAACTCAATGTTATTGTTGGATGTTGCAGCCAGTATTTATCCGCAAAAGAGAAATAAATTTCAATATTGTACGGTTCAAAACTATCAAAAAGATAGTGATTGGAAAGAATTATCTGCAAAAAATCAGATTTTAATATCAGATCTAAAACCAGGAGAATACCAAATTTGTATTCGTGGAAAACATGAAGGAAATTATGCATGGAGTGAACATTGTATTATTGAGCTTGAAGTAGAACAGCAGTGGTATTTAAGATGGTATACTTTTTTTATTGAATTTTTAATAATATTTCTTCTAATCTATGTTACAAACGAATATAGCAAGAGGCGAACTCAGAAAAATCTATTGGCCTTAGAGAAGATAGTTTCAGATAGAACCATGGAGCTACAAAAGGTTAATGAAAATTTAGCAACTGCGAATATTGCAAAAGATAAATTTCTATCTATAATTGCGCACGATTTGAGAAATCCATTCAATGCCATTCGCGGGTTTTCATCGATTCTAATGAAAGATTCTGATATTTTATCGAAAGAGGAAAGTTTCGAGCTGATAGAAACCATTTATAGAAGTTCTGATGATACATTTAAGCTTTTGGAAAGCTTATTGGAGTGGGCTAATGTTCAAAAGGGGGATTTTAAATTAAACGCCGAAGGGTTTGATTTAAAGATGCTTATGGAAAAGAATTTAAGTATCCATAAGAGTTTGGGGATGTTGAAAGGGCTTGATGTAAAGGGTGAATTTGAACCTGTAAATGTGACAGCTGATATGGCGATGATAGATACTGTGATTCGAAATTTAATGTCGAATGCAATTAAATTTTCATTTCCTGGGCAAACCCTAGAACTAAAGTCATACAAGATGAAAGGTGATGTTGTGGTTCAGGTTTCTGATCAGGGAGTCGGGATGACAGAAAAGCAATTGAACCAACTCTTTAAGATAGATGCTGTTTCCTCTAGTGAAGGTACTGCAAATGAAACTGGGACAGGATTTGGATTAATGCTCAGTAAAGAATTTGTTGAACTCAATGGCGGGAAGATTTGGGCGGAGAGTGTTAAAGATAAGGGAACTAGTTTCTTCTTTTCAATTCCAAAAAACAAATAGTTTTTTCGCTGACAACTTGCAATCTGCAATGTAAACGATCTATATTGAGATTATTTGTAGCTTTTGACGTCTTGTTTCGAAACAATTCGTAATTATTTCCTATTTTTGCCTTACAACTTAAATAATAGGAATATTTTTCCTGAAACACACTCACTAAAAATATTGAAGATGATTACACGTTTGGATCAGATCATTGAAGTACTTAAAAACAATGAAAAAAAGCGTTTGGTAGCTGCTTATGCTAACGATTCTCATACGATCGGAGCTGTTTACGATGCAATTCAGCACGGAATTGTAGATGCTACCTTGGTTGGTGACAGAGAAACCATTGAGAAAACTTGTGCAGAACACAATTTTGATAGTAGCAAGTTTACTATTGTGCATGAGCCGGATGAATTGAAAGCAGCACAAAAAGCTGTTGAGTTGATCAATAATGGCGAAGGCGATATGATTATGAAAGGCCTTGTAAGTACAGACAAGTACATGAAGGCAATTCTAAACAAAGAAACGGGATTGATGCCTCCAAAAGCAGTTTTGAGTCATGTTACCGTAATGGAAAGTCCTAATTATCACAAATTAATAGTGTTTAGCGATGTTGCCGTTATTCCTCAGCCCGATTTAAATCAGAAAATTGCCATAACAAACTATGTGATAAATGTTGCTCGCGCTTTGGGTATCGATAAACCAAAGGTGGCTTTAATAGCTGCAACAGAACAGGTTTTACTAAAAATGGAGGCGTGTGTTCATGCAGCTATCATTTCGAAAATGGCAGACAGAGGTCAAATAAAAAATGCTTACGTTGATGGACCTTTGGCAATTGATGTGGCGATTGATAAAGAATCGGCGGAGATTAAGAAGCTGGATTCACCAGTCGCTGGTGATGCCGATTGTTTGGTATTTCCAAATATTGAATCGGGTAATGTATTTTACAAGGTGAACACCAAATTGGCAAAAGCTGAGCTGGGTGCTATGGTTGTTGGGGCTAAATGTCCGGCAATTCTTTCATCCCGCGGCGATAGTGTTAAAACGAAACTTTATTCAATTGCATTGGCTGCTTTAGTAGCTCAAAATAAGTAACAGTAGCAAGTAACAAGGAATAAGTGCCAAGGGACAAGTACCAAGGGACAAGTACTAAGGAACAAGTACCAAGGAACAAGTACCAAGGAACAAGTACCAAGGAACAAGTACCAAGGAACAAGTACCAAGGAACAAGTACCAAGGAACAAGTACCAAGGGACGAGTACTAATGAACAAGTAACAAGTACCAAGGAATAAGGGCAAGTGTTGCGTTTTGTCTTGATGCTTATTGGCATATTTAACGTCTAAAATCTTAAGGAAATGGCCCCAATACGTTCACTCGATCAAATGGTTGAGCACCTTCGCGAGAGCGGAAAGAAAAAGAAAATAGCTGTTGCGTATGCACAGGATCCAAATACAATTGGTGCAATTGCCAAGGCTATAGCTGAAGGTTTTGTTGAGGCTGTTATGATTGGTGATAAAGTTGAGATCAGAAATAAAGCCAAAGCGGAAGGAATCAATCCTGATATTTTTACCATTGTTCATATTCCTAATGATGTTGCGGCTACTATTGAAGCGGTTCGTATGGCTCGTGCCGACGAGGTAGATGTGGTGATGAAAGGATTGGTTGGAACAGATAAATTCCTGAAAGCAGTCTTGAACAAAGAGCATGGTTTATTGCCTCCTAAAGCGGTAATGAGTTACGTTTGTGCATTGGATTTACCAAAATACAATAAGCTTTTGTTTGTTTCCGATACAGCGGTATTGCCTTTTCCTGATTTGAATCAGAAAATTGCCATGCTTAACTATTCTGTGAAAATGGCTAATAAATTCGGAATCGAAAAACCAAAAGTGGCCTTGATATCTGCTACTGAGAAACCAAATGCAGCGTTTCCATCTAGTATCGATGATGCAATTATTTGCAAAATGGCCGATCGTGGTCAAATAACAGATTGTATTGTTGATGGACCTTTGGATGTTTTCCTTGCTTGCGATCCTGCAGCTGTTGAGATCAAAGGAATTTCAACACCAATTAACGGTGAGGCTGATTGTCTGGTATTTCCATCATTAGAAGCGTGCAACTCGTTCTATAAAGGACTAATGTTGTTTGCAGGTGGCGAATTGGCCGGTTTAATTCAGGGAACGACAAAACCTGTTGTGGTAATGTCGCGAAGCGAAAGCGAAAAATCAAAATTCTATTGCATTGCTCTGTCGGTTTTAATGGCAGACTAAAATAATTGGTAATTATCAATTTATAATTGAAGAGACACGAACTATCGTGTCTCTTTTTTTGCGTAAAGAAGTTTAACCAAGAAGGAAAAAGAAGTCCTTCACAAAGTCGTACAAGGTTTTATCTCTGTGTCACTCGGTGTTCTCAGTGGTAAGTTTTTTTTTAATTCAGAATTATTAATTCATAACTCATAATTCAATTCCTATCTTTGCCAAATGACAAACACAAAACCATATTGCCTGATGCCATGGATACATTATCATGTTGGAAATGCAGGCAGAGTAAAAGCATGTTGTGTTGCCAATATTCCTTACGGAGATTGCAATACTCAATCTTTTGCCGAAATATGGAATGGTGATGCCATCAACGAATTGAGAGCAAAGTTTGCCAAAGGTGAGAAAGATTCACGTTGTGCAGTTTGTTCCCGCTTAGAGGAAGCAGGAGGGAAGAGCATCCGACAGGAGACTCATGAGAAGTTTGGTGCTATATTTCAGGAGCAGGAAACGAATTTGCCTTTTACTTTTGATATCCGCTTTTCAAATGCCTGCAATTTTGCCTGCCGCACCTGTTGGCATGGTGCCAGTTCTGGATGGTTTCCTGAGGCCAAACTAATGAAACGTAATTTAGGTGAGAAGGCCCTATTACAGAATATTCAGGATTTCGATGCATTTATTGAAGAAACAGGAGAAGCCTTACTGCAAGCCAAAGAAATTTACTTTGCGGGTGGTGAGCCTTTGGTTACCAAAGAACATTACCTATTGCTCGATTGGCTGGTGAAAAATAAAGCCACACAAATTGATTTGCGATACAACACTAACTTTTCCCTGTTACAAATGGGAGAGTACAATGTGTTGAATTACTGGAAACTCTTTAGTAAAGTGGAGATTTTATCGAGCATTGATGCACATGGAAAGCTTGGAGAGTATATTCGAAAGGGATTTGATTGGGAGCAATACAAACAAAATCGGGAATTGATTCGCAAACACAAGCACATCAAATTTCTCATTGCGCCAACCATTTCGGTTTTCTCCATTTTTAATTTGCCTGCTTTGTACCAGATTTGTTTGCTGGAGCAGATTATAGAAGCCGATGGCCTTTACATTAATATGCTCGATCGACCCTTGCATTACAACACAAAAGCTTTACCCGAAGATTACAAACAAAAGGTCGTTACAGAATACAAAGCGTTTTATGATTGGGCAAATAAAAAGCAAATTCCCAAATCTGTAATTAGTCAATTTAAAGAATGTGAACGCTACATGCTAAGTGATGATCTCTCGAAACAATGGAAGAATTTCCAAAAAGAAACCGCTCTTTTGGATGAGATGAGGGGAGAGAACGTTGGGGCTGTTTTGAAGTTTTAAATTACTTTGTTTTGGAGCTATTCCAAGCTTCAACCTTCGGTATTTCTTTTTTTAGGGGAATTTCCGACAGGGGAAAGGGTGTTTTTGTATTATTTTTATCCTTATCCAGAGAAATCCGTTTTTATCGAATAGATCCTTCACTTCGTTAAGGATGATATGCTTATAGAACTGTGACCCCGAGGTGTCGAGGGATCTGCTAATCCAAGATCTTATCGTTATTTTGTCTTCAAGCCAGACGGGCTTTTACTTTTTTGCTTAGATCAAAAAAGCAAAAAAAAAATCAAGTCAATCGAAAAGCTCTTCTGCTTTCCAAATAATCATTAGTTGCACGCGGCACGCTCGATTGACGGCATTTGCTCATACTTGTTTTTCAAAAAACTATCTTTTCAATATTTAACAAATACAAACTATTTAAGCGTAGCAAAGTGAAATCTGTGAGATGGTTAAAGCATATCTGTAATTGTTATCCCAATCTATTTTATCATTGGACATTAGGTTCTCAGTTGACCTAAGATTGAATTGACTGCATAATAAGAGCTGTATGTATTAAAATCAAGTTTGAACTTGCCTAAAAAGCAATGCGTAGTAGGTATTATGCTTGAATTTGTGCTTTACCGTTCGGTAAACAGGAATGTAGTACTAGTTGTCTTAAAATCAGATCATGTTGATATGTATTTGATGGTAGTTTTATTAAATAACAAGCATTGAATAGTGAATTTGTATATGATGAAGTGTGGGCACGCTTGTCTTGCAGGTTTACGGCTTTTGGAGTGGTGGTTACTTGTTTTCTTACATCCCCGGGAAGGGGTATAGATGAAAAATGCACGGCATGTCTGTTGGAAACAGTAGGAATTAAGCGCGCGTATTTGTTCTTTAGATTACTGTTTATTAATTGGGGTTAATTCCTTTTGTTTTACATCATGTAAAAATAAAAACTCATGAAGATATACATAAAAAATGAATAGTGAAACAGGGAAATGTATTCGGTTGCTCATTTTGAGTAAAACATAAAATATTACTAAATAGTTTTTATTGTTTGGTGGAAATTTCATAGCTTAGATAATGTTAAGCAACCAATTTATAAATTAAGTAAGAATGACAGAGAGAATTCATCATTACTGTACTGCCAACGAGGTGAGTAGCGCTGTAACTAATCTTTTAATTGCCTTTGCGAAGGGCGATTGGAGCAATGATGCAGTATTGACTACTTTACTGGGTTTTTTGGGAACCGAAAATGTAGTCTTAACCAAAGGCCTACAACTGACAAAGGCGAGTATCCATTCAAAGGATTTGCACGAAATGGATGAGCTTGCCGATAAGGCTTTTGTTTGTGTAAAGAAATTTTTGTGGGCCAACACCTACGAATTGGATGAGAACAAAGCGAAAGATGCCCGTGAACTTTGGAAAGTGTTTGATATTCATGATATGAACATGCACCGTAAGAGTTACAAGTCTCAGATGATCATATCGAAGTTGCTGATTGTAAATTTAAATGAGCCGGAATTGAAGCAAAAAATGGCTGGATTAACAGGTGTTGAGAGTCTATTTGACAAGTTTGTAAAGACAAGTGGAAATCTTCGAATTCAATTCTTAGAGACCCAAAATACTGTGACTGGGGTGGCAAAAGTTATTGCGCCATCGGCTCAAAGACGTGTGGTTCGCAAAATTGTAAATGAACAATTGCTTCCTTACTTAGATGCAGTGGTAGTTGCTTTTCCAGAGAAATATGCTGCTATTTGTAAGCTTATCCACGAATATATTATGAGTGCAAATATCAAAGCTCGTTCTCGTAAAGCTCGAAATAGTAAAGACGCGGAAGTTTCTGTAAAAAAGGTGTTGTTAATTCAAGAAACGAATTGAAAATTAAGGATGGGTGAGAGCCTATCCTTTTTTATTGACATAATTATTCAATCCCATTAATCTTTTCTTTTTGAAAATTGTTGTCAAGCCACGTCCTTTTTAGTTTACAGTTCTGTTAATGTCTATTTCTTTAGTATTTTGAAGGGTGTAGTAAACGGTATCGGTTTTTAAAATATCAATTTCGTTTTGTTCATACTCAACAGGGCCATATGCCTTGTTGCTACTTTGCGCTGGTAAGTTTTCTTGTTGTTTTGGGCTTAATTCGTCGACATAATGACAAAGACCTAATAGAATAATGATCATTACTGATGTAAATATTTTCATAATATAGGACAAGTTTAAGAGTAAATTACTTCATTCTTATACTAGATGCAGTAATTCGTAATTGGTTACTTATGAACAATAATTGTGCCACTTTACTAATTTTTAAAATTGACGGATGATGCCATTAATCTTTGTTTTTTGAATTGTTTGGCTAATTCCCCAAGCTGTTGAGTAACTATGAATTTCACCTACTCCAGGGGCAAAAGTTATCTGGTGTTCTTCATCGGCGCAGCCGGGAACGTTGTAAAAGAATGATTTACAGTTTTTTATGATGTGATTATTAATGGTAAAGTTTAATTCAGGAAGAACTTCTACATTCCATTTCTGATCATCTCTGTCAGCAGTTTCGTAACTCCAGCTTTCACCTTCTCTGCGAGAAAAATTAAGAAATAGGAATTCATCAGATTTATCGCGGTAAAGTTGGTAAACCTTTCCATAACTCCCTAAACGATAGTAGTTGTTGTAGGAATAATATAGGGTATCGGCACGGTAGGTTTTATTTGTAACTACTTTGTATTCGATGTTGTTTACTTTTTCGGTTCCCGTTACTTTACGGATATGATCGTCGTATTCCCATGTATCGCCAATTTGCAATGGAAAGTAATCATTCGGAACTGTGGTGAAATCCGAATATTTATCATTATCGCATGAGCTCAGAAGACTTGCAATTGTTGCAATTAGCAGAATTAAATTTTTAGTTTTCATTTGATGGCGAATCAGAGTAATCATTTTAGTTCGTAACGAACTACATAAAGCAGATGCAAAAAGATCAATTGGTTGCTTCAAATATCACGAAAATTATACCAAGGGGTTTGAAAAGTCTAGAAAGTCGAAGGTTCAAGTAGTTTTGGAATCTAAAATTGAGGCCCTATTTACTTACTCACAGTTTACAGTTTTCAGTTCATTACTCACAGCAAACCGTTCAAGCGTTTCGTAAACTTCCTTTGCATTGTGCGTATTCATTAATAGATTACGCAGGGCAGAGGCACCAATAAATCCACTGGTGTAAATCTTAAAAAAACGTCTCAGTATGGCGAAATTCTTAGTTTTCCCCCAAGATTCATCGAACACGCGGGTGTGCTCTTTTAAAAGAGCCAGTTTTTCGTCCATACTCACATCTCCCTTATCGGGATAAAAGAACCAAGGGTTTTTAAAGATACCACGACCTACCATTACGCCATCAACACCATATTGCTTTACTTTTTGGAGTCCTTCTTCGTAACTGTCTACATCGCCGTTACCAATAATTTTAATGTGGGGAGCAAGTTGATTCCTTAATTGCACCGCTTTCGCTATTTCGTTCCAATCGGCCATTCCGTTTGACAGTTGTTTTTGTATGCGTCCGTGAATAGCCAGAGCATCAATAGGTGTTCCCAGCAAATGGGATATCCACGATTCGGTAACCACTTCCTTAAATCCTATTCGGGTTTTCACGCTCAAAGGCAGATTGGTAGCTTCTTTTGTGGCTAAAATAATTTCTTTGGCCAAATCGGGTTGAGCAATAAGGGCCGAGCAACAGCCATTTTTCACCACATTTTTTACCGGACAGCCCATGTTAATGTCTATGCCATCAAAATCGGTTTCTCGGGCTATGTATTGAGCTGTTTTGTAATATTTCTCCGGATCTTTTCCCCAGATCTGCGCAATTATCTTAACGTTTTTCTGCTTCAGCAATGCTTTTTCCGATTTATTAATTCGCAACCGGTGCTTTACCTTATCTTGTCCTATGGGGTGACACATTCCATCAACGGAAGTAAATTCTGAAAATAGAATGTTCAGTTTCGCTTCCTGCGAAGTTTGTAAAACAATCTCGCGAAACGAGGTGTCGGTAACGTCCTCCATGGGAGCGAGTGAGAAGCTGGGAGTTTGTATGTTGTGCCAAAAATTGGTCATGTGTTATCAGTTATCGACCTGTAAGTGTTCGTAGAACCTGACAGCGTCTTTGTTTTTAATACTTCATCCCAAGGAATCGAGTAATCTGTCTCCATCGACGAGATCTTTCACTTCGTTCAGGATGACGCTTTTTGTTTTCCCTTCATATTGCCGAGCTAAGGCACGGCTCAGATGATAGTTCTTGGAACTTGTTTCTTATTACTTGTTCCTTGGAATTTATTTTTTCCAACTCAAACCTCTAAAGGCCCTTATTCAATTATTAACCTAATTATTCAGATATTGAATCAAGTCCCCTTTAGGGGATTTAGTGATTAATTCGTTAGTTGGTGATTTTTATTATTTGAGTCTTCACTTTTTTAGGGAAATCCTGATAAAGAAAGGGGTGCAGTAATTTTTAATTCATCATTCCTAATTCTTAATTCCCTTCAACTTTGGCCTGATCCTCTTCCTGTAAATCTGACTTTTACTGTATTTGTCGTGAAATTTAGATCGCAATAGTTTTCGTTCTTCCAATGGCAATTGAATAATTTCTGTGCACTCATCGGTACAACAGCCTTGGTAATGATCGCGGCATTCTTCGCACTGAATAAAGAGCAAATGGCAATCGTCGTTGGCGCAATTGGTATGAGTATCGCAAGTTGCACCACATTGGTGACACTTAGCTATTACTTCATTGTTAATACTTTCGCCCAACCGTTCATCAAACACAAAGTTTTTCCCTCTGAATTTTGAATCCAGCCCAAGCTGTTTAATTTCCTGAGCATAGGCGATAATTCCACCATGCAATTGGTTCACATCCTCGAAACCATGATGTTTGAGATAGGCGCTGGCTTTTTCGCAACGAATTCCTCCTGTGCAGTAAAGCAGTACTTTCTGATCCTTTTTGTCCTTCAAATCATCAACCACAATGTCTATTTCCTCGCGAAAGGTATCTGCATCGGGGCAAATTGCATTTTCGAAATGTCCTATTTCACTTTCGTAATGATTTCGCATATCCACAACGATGGTATCCAGCCTGCTTATTTGCTCGTGAAACTCAATGGGTGAGAGATGATTCCCCACATTGGTTACATCATAGGCATTATCATCCAATCCGTCAGCAACAATTTTTGGTCGAAGCTTAACGATTAGCTTGTAAAATGATTTTCCATCATCTTCTACAGCCCATTTTATTGGCATGTCCTGCAATTCGATCAAACTATTCAAGAATAAAAAGAAATCGTCCAGCTTGTGTTCCGGTACGCTCATTTGCGCATTAATCCCTTCACGGGCAATGTATATTCTTCCCTTACAGTCTAATTCAAACCACTTTTGGTACAATTGATCACGAAACTCTTGAGGATTATCAATAATCACATATCGGTAAAATGAAAACGTTTTTCTGCTAAAGTTTTCGTTTTCAAGTTGTTTCTTTAGTTCTTCTTTGCTAAGTTTATTGTGAAGTAGCATTTTTGTTATTCTAATTTAGAATTAATAAGCATTGCAAAAGTAATCGTTTTTTACATTCAAACAAGTAACAATTCAAGTCACGAGGCGTAAATAAGACTTATAAGTCTGAAATTGCTAAGTTTGCAGAATTATTTAACACCAATTTATGGAAAAGAAATTTCTGATTATAGGGCAGGGAATAGCGGGATCATTACTGGCATATGAAATGTATAAAGCTGGACTCAATTTTACGATTGTATCGTGTCCGGATAAAAGTAAGGCTTCTGATGTTGCTGCAGGAATGTATAATCCTCTTGTTTTTAAACGACTCACCAAGAGTTGGATGGTAGATGAAGTATTACCTGTTATGACGAAAATGTATCAGGATTTGGAAAGTGAATTGGAACATCAGTTTTTGTTTCCTATGGATATCATTAAACCTTTGGTTGAAAATGAGACAAAAATGTGGGAAGAGCGAATAGAAGAAGGCCATTTCTCTGATTATATTGTTGGGCTTGGAAGCAATTCGATAGGTAAGGGGATTAAGGATTTTAATGCCTACGGACGGGTGACCAATTCAGGCTATGTGCATCTGGAAAAATTACTGAAAAAAATGCGGAAGTTTTTTAAATCAAAAGGATTGCTGATAGATTCGAATTTTGACTATAAAGATGTAGGGTTTATTGATGGTGAGATTACCTGGCACGGAATTTCTGCTGAGACAATTGTTTTTTGTGAAGGACATTATGCTACTGAAAACCCATTTTTTAAGAACCTTAGCTTTAATCCTACTAAGGGAGAGGTGTTAGAAATAGAATGTAAGGAATTGCCTGAAGATTATATTATTAACAAAAATTTATTTGTAATGCCTGTTGGTAAGCATCGCTTTAAGGTAGGTTCTACTTACGATTGGAAAAATTATAATGAGGAGATTACCATTGCAGCAAGAACGAATATGTTAGCTCGCTTGGATGCTTTAATTTCGCTGCCATATACTGTACTTAATCATTGGGCCGGTATACGCCCAACGGTAGCCGATCGCCGTCCGGTATTGGGAACTCATCCATTGCACAAGCATGTTGCAATTTTTAATGGTTTGGGTACAAAAGGAGTGATGTTAGCTCCTTATTTTGCACGCGAAATGGTTCGTTTTCTTTCGGTTAACGATTATCCTCTAGCTAAAGAGGTTGATATTAAGAGATTTTTCTAGACACAAAAAAACCTCTGCTTAGTACTGTTGTACTTTTAGCAGAGGTGATATCCATTAAGATTTCTTTTTATTCTTCTTCCATTTTCGCTTTTTCCACTTTTTCTTCCAAAGCTTTCACGCTGTCTTCAGCTTTCTTAATTTTTTCTAATTTTTCCTGATACATCTCGTCAGTAGCTTTGCCTTCACTTTTTTCTTTCTCTAACTTTTCCCTTGCATTCTTTATTTTTTCTTTGGCAGCTTTTATTTTTTCATCCGATTTGTTTACCGTTTCGTCTAATTCCTTACGGCATTTTTCCCTGTGCATTTTTGCTTGTTCGGCTCTTTTTTGTCCAAATCCATTGCCTTCCAGCTCTTTGTCTTTTCCAAAAGCATGCCCTTTTTCTATCATTTCAGATTTCATGGAATCTCTTTTACCCATCATTTCTTCTTTTTTCGACTCCGCCGATTCCTTGGCATCTTTGTATTTTCCCTGATGTTTTTCTTTGTGGACCTTCATGCTGTCCATGTGAGCGTCACCCTTTTTTTCGAATTTCTCCTTTTTGTCTTTCATTCCCTTTTGAATGGAATCCATTTGAGAGTTGTGCTTTTTTTCGATTTTTTCCTTTCCCTTTTTTTCCAATCCTTTTTGGGCCATTAGTGCCTGACTGGTGCACATCATGATACACAAGGAAAGTAAGCTTATAATTAACTTTTTCATAGCTTTGCTTTTACGATTATAACTCCTCTAATAATTGATCAACTTCTTTGGCGGCTTCGTCAATATCTTCTTTTGTTTTTTCCAATTCAGTCGCAAGAGAATCAATAACGCTAGTATCAACTTGCATATTTTCCATTTCTGTTGTTACTTCAACTTTTTCAGCTTTTGGCTTTTTATCGGCACAGGCCACAAATAGGAAAGAGAAGAGTACAACAAGTAAACTTAATTTTTTCATAACATTTAGGGGTTTAATTAATAATTATTTCGAGGCACAAAGGAACCGCTCGGAATGAGCTTATTCCTCTTTAGTTAGTGTTTTTAAATTTGTTAGTTCAGTGATTTTTAACACTCTAGATTAAATTTAAGAATATTATTTGTGTTTGGCACTATAAAAAAGGGTGCAAGTCAGATTATAATGTGGTTGTAGTTGATGAGGATTTGTAGTTGGTTATGTTTCTATGGAGGGAGATAGATGTTATACCATTTTGAATAATTAGTTAGCTATGGCCAGCGAAAAAAACTCGGTATAACTTGAAAACTTTGGGGAAGAAGCAGTAGCAAGCTGAAAGTAGATTTCAGCTTGCTGTCTGTATTTTTCTTCGAAATTTAGATGCGAATTTTAACGACTAGTTTTTTTACCTTCGAATTTTCACCGCATTTCATACCCGGACAGTGAAGGTCGTTCGGATAAAGGATGGCAAACATTCCTTTTTCTAGTTTAAAAGGAGTTGAATCGTTCGGATAAAAGGCAACATCTTTTTCGTGAATCACAGTATGAGGAACTTGATTTGTTAAAATGCCGAGTCCCATCATTTCTTCTCCTGAGATAATGTACTGAATATCGATGTGCTCGAAATGGCTTTCTTGTTTGGCGTCTTCTGGATTTTTTGAGATGTACTCTTGAACAATTGCGATTACATTCTGCCCGTCGATTTCATACTTGCCAATTTCAGTATTCACTAAATCTGTTTTGCTGATGTAGTTCAATGCTTTGTCAATTCTACTACTTAAACCAACATAAAGATGTTGGTTTTCAATTTTGTCTATCACCATAATTATTAGTTTTTGCAAAGTTCGGAATAATTTTGAAGATTATGTTGCTTTGCTTGAAAATTTAAGGAGTAGGTATCATAAATAATTACATGTTTGCACATCAAGGGTGTTGAGCTTCCTACTGATTTTATTTTTAGTGGTGATAATGAAAGATAAACCCGTAATTGTAAATTTTTAGGTGTTTTACAATTACGGGTAAAGGCAACAAGTATTTTACTTTTTAGTTGTGCAAAAGTAAAAGGGAAACTTACAAGCTGTAAATTCCCCATTTATGTGTTCTTTAATTCATTAAGAATGTCCCATTACCACAATTCGGATAATTTTAATGTTAAGAACAATGAACCGATAGGTTTGAAAGAAGATCTCTTTGCGCCAAAACATTGTTGTTTTTGTAGGCATTGGAGGATAAGCTTCTTCATAATATCCTCTTCGTTTTGTTTTGCTCATGATATATCTGTTATAACAAATTCGACTTAATTGAAATTTTACTCAGGTAACAACCACCAAAATGGGTATCCTTTGGCTTTGTGCAGGAACATATAATGCATCGTCCATTTAAGCCAATGACCCGCTAAGCCTGGTTCACCCATGGTATATTTAATACTGCGTCCCCATTCAGGATATTTATCCCAATCCTGAACAATTGGAAAAACGGTCATGGTTGCGGCCGATCCTTTGGTCATGCCAAATCCTGCAGATACAACGCATGCGGCGCCCATTTTCGCCATCGAAGCTCTGTGTTTTAAGTCGTGTTCCCCTTTTTTAACCAAATTAACAATGTTTAAGGCTACAATCTTACCGGATACACCCGATGGCATTCCTGTGCGGGGAGGAGCAGGAAAAATAGCGGTTCCGTTTTTGCTCTTCATTGGTTTCGAAATGGAGTGAGGAGGAGCAAAAGCAATGCCCGGGGCAAAAATGTTTCGATAAGTTGGATTGCGATAGGTTTCAGGCCAATCTGCAGCCTTCCATTCCTCAAAATCTTTTGGCGTATAATCAGCATCAACTTTGGTGAATCCGTTGGGTGCAAAAATAGTAGAGGTGATGTCTTCGTTATTTTTATCGAAGGCTTTTAAACCAACACCCGAAAAGCCAGGAATCAACATCGAGAAATCAAATTCGACTGAGTTTTTTTCTCCATCGAGAGTCTCGTAATTTGCTTTTCCTGGTTCAATTTCGAAAACACCTGCCCGTTTAATCCATCTAATTCCGTTTTCGATTAAGAATGATTCGGCAAATACTTTGGTTGATGTGATGTAACCACCGCGTTTAATAAAAGCGCCACCCATTCCAAAATCACCCAATTCGTATTCATTAGTGATCCAAATAAGTTCAGCTAAATGCTCTAATTTTCGTTTTCTTATTTCGTAAGCAACATTTAAGATATATTCGAATGCCGCTCCTTGGCAGGTTGCCATGGAATGTC
This sequence comes from Labilibaculum antarcticum, assembly GCF_002356295.1. Classification (NCBI taxonomy): domain Bacteria; kingdom Pseudomonadati; phylum Bacteroidota; class Bacteroidia; order Marinilabiliales; family Marinifilaceae; genus Labilibaculum; species Labilibaculum antarcticum. The sequence goes on from NZ_AP018042.1 coordinate 4,644,778, forward strand.
CTGTTCCAACTAAGAATGTTTGCTTTTCGCCAGCCTCCATTTTCTTTATGCAGCTTTGCAATTTTTCCCATGCATGGATGGCGTGATCGCAGGAACAAACTGATTCTGTATTTTTACCAGGGCCTAAGCCTGGTGTACCTTCAAAATTTAATTTAGGGCCAGTTGCATTTACCAGATAGTCGTAGTCGACTTGCTCTGTTTCTCCAATTTTCTCTGGATCCGTATATTCTATAGTGACAAATCCTCTGTTAATCACTTCATTTCCTTCGGGATGAATGGAAACAGCTTTGGCTTGTTTAAAGTCAATTTTCCATTTGTCGTATACTTTTTTTAGTTTAAACCGAACCTGATCAACACTCATTCGGCCTACTCCAACCCAAATGTTTGAGGGGATCCACTGGTAATAACTGCCTGGAGAAACCACTACAACTTCGTGTTTTTTGCCCAATTTCTTTTTAATGAAGGCGGCAGCGGTATGTCCTGAAATACCTGCGCCTAAGACAACAATTTTGGCCATGATTTATTTGAATTAAGTGTGTATTTGTAAGATGTTAAATGATTCAAATTCAATCTGTCAAAGAAAAGTGAATGTCAAACATTCAGCTTTCTTTTGTTAATTATCTAATTTAAAGAATTATATCCATATCTCTAGATTTATTGGTTGCTGTTTTCTCGTTTTGTTACTGGTTTTGATATGTTTATGTTATTGATTCGAAGTTGGGGGCTTGGAATTATTGGGTTTTTGAAGAAAGGTTTTACTTGTTTAGATTTGATATAAACTTTTAATAAGCAGGGAAGAGCTCGATTGTTTAGGAGTTTTAATATACAACACTAGAAATTTCCGTAAAGAGTTATTGATCTATTTTTATAGATTTTGGTGGTGATACTTTATATTGTACGGGCTAAAATTTCTTTTAAAAAAAATAAAACTTAATTTCACAAGCTGTACTGGAAAAAGTGCGATCTATACCAAAATCAATAAGAGCTGAAAGTATGATGGATTCGAGAATAGAGAATTTGAATGTGAGTGTTGAGCAGTCTATTATTACTCCAATAGAATTGAAAAAAATGTATCCGCTGGGTGAAAAACACATAGAAACGGTTAATAATGGACAGACTATTATTAAAAATATACTAAATGGCAGTGATAAAAGAATTCTAGCAGTTGTTGGACCTTGTTCTATTCATGATATTAAATCGGCAAAGGAGTATGCTCAAAAATTGAAAGTATTAGCTGATGATTTAAAAGATGATTTGTTTATAGTGATGCGGGTTTATTTTGAAAAACCTAGAACAACAGTGGGATGGAAAGGCTTGATAAATGATCCTTACATGGATAATTCGTGTGAAATTCAGGATGGATTGAAGCAAGCTCGTGAGCTTTTGGTTTATATTGCAGAACTTGGATTACCTGCTGCTGGAGAAGCTTTGGATATTGTTACACCACAGTACATTCAAGATCTTTTTTCGTGGACGGCAATTGGTGCCCGCACTACTGAATCTCAAAGTCACCGTAATATGTCAAGCGGTTTATCCTCAGTTGTTGGCTTTAAAAATGGCACCGACGGCAATATTGATATCGCCATTAACGCTATGCAAGCAGTTGCAGCATCTCATAATTTTGTGAGTATCAATCCGGAAGGCAAAGTGGCTGTTATTCATACTTTAGGGAATTCAAATACTCATATTATCCTTCGTGGAGGTAAGAAACCAAATTTTGAAGCTCAACATGTTGCCGCGATTGAAAAGAAATTGACTGATTTGGAAATTGTGCCAAGAATAATGGTCGATTGTAGTCATGCGAACTGTTATAAAAAAGCGGGTAAGCAAGAAGTTGTACTGTCGAGTTTGGCTGACCAAATTGCCAATGGAAATAAATCCATTATGGGATTTATGATTGAGAGCCATCTGAATTTTGGCAAGCAAAGTATTCCTTCTGACCAATCGAAATTAAAATACGGCGTTTCGGTTACTGATGAATGTCTTGATTTTGAAGCTACAGAGAAAATTTTAAGAGAGTTTTGTGATAGAATTTGTGAAAAATAATAGAGCATGATTGATTCACCCTTTTGCCTGTCGGCATTTTCCCTCAAGAGGGAAAAGATCTCAGTAGTTTTACGATTCTCCCTTTTTAAGGGGATCCCGAAAGCTTTCGCGGAGTCGAAGGACAGAGGGGTGAGAATATAAGTTTTTATTATTCGACTATATGCGTACCATCATTTAAAAACCGAACCTCTGGCATTTGCTTTGTTTCATTAAAAAGATCATAAGCTTTTTCCAGACTATTCCATAAAACTAATTTGTCAGAATCCTTCGAATACTTTTCTTTAAGTACATCCATATTCTTGTCGCTGAGGATAGTAGGGAATATGTGAACCGGTATTTTGCTTTGTCCGCTGTTTTTGGCTTCAATACAAAACAGGTAGAGTTCTTTAATTTGATCGTCGGTTATTGGTAAACACCCAATAGTTACACAAGAACCATGAATGAAAATATCTCCACCTAATTTGCCTTTTGTACCAAGAATTTGATCTGATTTATTGGGGTAATTTAATCCTAAGGAAAGGTGGTAATTACTACTTGGATTGAATCGATCAATAAAGTAAAAGCCTTCCGGAATTTGCATATCGCCTTGTTGACGTTTGGGGCCAAGTTTTCCACATGTGCGACAAACTTTATATTCTTTAATAAGCTGATATTTATCGTCTGAACTATTTTTCGCCCACAATTCTATTTTCTTTCCAAGCTTAAAAGCTCTTAGGTATATTTGCAGATTTTTGGTTTCAATTCCTTTAGTCTTTAAAAGATCAAGGATGATTTGTTCTTTTTCGGCATAAGCCTCACGAACTCGGGAATACCTTTTCTGATCCAATTTGAACGAATCTGACATTGATGTGGATAATAATATGCTTATGAATATAGCGAAGGCTTTCATGTTATTTAGAGAGTTGAATGTGTGAGCTTGATATTTTATAAATCTAATAATAAATTATTTAACATTAAAATTGATTTCGTTTGCAGAACGATCAACTCAATTAATAAAAATAAATCCCGATCTGCAATTGCAAATCGGGATTTCAAATATCTTAGGTCAAGAGAGTCTTAGTTTCTTGGCTGATCATTTTGCATTTCTACATAATCGGCACTGTTTCTGAAATCACCAAGTAAATACTTGCAGAAATATTCACCGCGCAACCAGAACGAGTATTCACTCATGTCACCAAACCCATGGCGCTGACCCGGATAGATGAAAAAATCGAATCGTTTATTCGCTTTAATCAAGGCATTGGCCATTCTAATTGTATTTCCCGGATGAACATTGTTATCAATGTCACCAGTTACAATCATTAGCTTTCCTTTTAGGTTCTTCGCCAAGCTTGGGTTAGTATCAATTTTATAGGTGAAAGTGGTATCTCCTTTTTCAGATATTTCCTCTTTTACACCATGATGAGTTTCACTCCACCAGCGATTGTAAATGTTGTTGTCGTGGTTTCCTGCAGCAGAAACTGCTACTTTAAAGAAATCAGGGTAAACCAACATTGCAGCTGTAGACATGAATCCACCGCCTGAGTGACCAAAAATTCCAACTTTGTTGATATCAATAAAGTCAAATCGGTTCGCTAATTGTTCTAAACCAACTTTTTTATCTTCTAAACCATAATCTCTTAAATTGCCATAACCGTAGTTGTGGTACCATTTTGAGCGGGCAGGGTGACCACCTCTGTTACCAATTGTAACTACAATAAATCCTAGCTGAGCCATACGATCGGCTCTGTCCATACGGGTCGAAAAGCTTTTGTAAACGGCTTCGGTTTGCGGGCCAGGATATACATAGGTAAGTATTGGATACTTTTTGTTTGGATCAAAATCAAAAGGCTTGTACATAACCCCATAAATATCGGTTACACCATCACCGGCTTTCACCTTAAATGGTTCAGGAAATTGGTAACCAGCCTCGAATAATCTCGATAAATCAGTTGTTTCCAAATCCATTAACTTATTTCCTTTTGCATTGTACAAAGCCGAAACAGGAGCTGTATTTACTCTTGATGAGTTGTTTACAAAGTAGTGATTTTGATCATTTAAGCTCACATCATGCGAGAAATCTCCTTTATTCAGAAGCTTTAATCCTGATCCATCAAAGTTTACGCTATATAAATGCGAGTAGTATGGATCTTCACCATTTTCACGGGCATTTCCAGTAAAATAAAGCACTCTGTTCTTTTCATCAATTCCTTGAATTTTTTCACAATGCCATGCACCTGATGTAATTTGGTTCTTTAAATTGCCTTCACCATCGTATAGGTAAAAATGTGCCCAACCATCACGTTCAGACCATTGAATAAGTTCCTTGCCATTATTTACAAAACCAATTGGTTTGGTTTCGATATAGGTATTTAATCGTTCTTCAATCAGCACTTTCACTTCACCTGTTGAAGTATTTGCGGTACAGATATCGACGCGTTTCATGTCGCGACTCTGACGTTTAAAATACAAAACATCACTGTTTGTGGATATCCACTTTGAAAATTTCAAATCATCATCTGCATTCATTTTCTTCTTAGGAGCTCTTAGAATTGAAAGAGACTGATCCTTGAAAGCTGCTGCTTTTACTTTTACAGATTCTTTACTGTCCCAATCGAAAATAAGAATTTCATATTGAGGAGCTTCTTTTTCTCCCGGCATATGGTATTTGTATTTTTCTAAAGTTGGTCGGGGTGAAGCCACCGAATTAATTACCCAAAGATCTTTAACTTCCCGTTCATCTTCTCGGGTTAATGCGAACTTTTTTGAGTCTGCAGAGAATGTTACATAGGTTTCTTTGCGTTTGTCCTTCTCTTCTTCTATTTCCTTATTGGTTTTGCCATAAGTGCCGCTGCCATAGCTGTAATATTCTACACCATCCGTAGTTAATTCATGTTCAATAATGGTCGAATCTTTCTCGCTTTTTTGAGCCTTCTTATAGTTTTCCGCATCCATCCAATACAGGTTGTGGTGCTTGGCAAAAATCACATATTCTTGATTTGGAGCAACCGATGCCCAATCCTTTTGCTCCAATGATTTTTCAAAATCATCAAGTAGATTTAGTTTTTCAGAAGCAATTTGATATTCGAAATGCCAAACTTTGGCAACCATTTTCTTTTTATCTTTCTTTTTTTCTTCTCCGTCTTTTTTTTCTACCTGCTTATCTCCGTCTTCCTCGTCGTCTTTTTCTTCCTCTTCTACAAGCTTACTTTTCACTTCAAATTGAATCGTTTTTTCATTATTAATGAATTTCAATTTACTGATATACATGTGCTGAGCATCAAATGGATCTGCCGTTAGACGACTCATGTCAGCAGCCATTTTTACCGCATCGAATAATTTCACTTTTGTGTTGCTTACCGGATTTACCAAATAGTAAATGTTTCCTTCCGAAGTTTTGTAGTTGTACCAGAATTTCTCGCCATTCTTTAACCAATGAGGAGTAAGGCTGGTTGAGTAGACCATATTTTTTAATCGGTTGGGCGAGAATTTAGCCGCCAATTCGTAATTTGCTTTTGTAACAGGTACTTCCTGCGCAAATAATCCTATTCCTATCAGTAAAAATAGGAGAGTCAATAAATTTCTTTTCATGTTGTTGAGTTATATTTGTGTTGCTTTAAGACAACGAAAATAGAAATAGGTGCAAGAAGAATTGTTATTTTTTTACACTTTTCGATAAGAAGGGTGATTTACGGGATGTATAAGAGCCAAATTGAACAACTTTATACCGCGAATTCTATTCTGCTGATAGTTCCAATAATTTAAGAACAGTATTCCAGTTACGGGTTGTTGCTTTTACTTTTAGTTTCGATTCAAAAAACTGATTGCTGAGCTTGGTTTGATGATACTTTCTCGAGCAGTAAATAAAGACATCTTTATCGATAATTCGAAAACTATCCGGTTCAAAGTTTAACTCACTAATTACTGCTGTTAATTCTGCTTTTGGAGTTTCATTGAGGAAGGTGAGACAAAGACTCTCTTTTTCATGAGAATTAGTATATGGATTTGCCAGAACTGATTGTTCCCATTCTTCGCATGTTCTCACAATTACCGGTACAGCGAAACCAAATTTTTCTGAGATGGCATCTTCTATTTTTCCTCCAAGTTCCGTATTGGATAACTTTTTAGATTCAAAGATTAGATTTCCGCTTTGTATGTAGCTGATGCAATTTTCAAATCCCAATTCAGCATACATTTTTTTAAGATCAGCCATCAAAATTTTACGTTTGCCACCCACATTTATTCCTCTTAATACGGAAATGTATTTTACTCTTTTACTCATAAAGTTTCAGCCGTTAACAAAAGAAGATTGACTAACGGTGCTATTCGTCATGCATTTGCAATTTAGCCTCTTCGTAAGCTTCAAGAAGACGTTCCGGGACTAATGACGGTCGTTTCTTCTCTAAATTGTAAAAGCAACCTACTTGTTTTCCCTTGCAATGAATAATATCACCCGAACTTATTTCAAAATCCATTTCCCATTTGCTGGACCCCAGATTTTTAATTCTGCATGTTCCATTTGGATGATCATGAATAGTTAGCGGAACTTTATAATGTACTTCTGTTTTTATTAAAATAGGGGAGATATTGGTCGCTATCATTTCTTCATACGGAAAGTACTTCTCTAAAAATAGATGTCGTAAATCTTCAAACCATCTGATATATACTATATTACTCACGATTCCCATTGCATCAATATCGTAGGCTTTTATGCCGATTTCCATATCAATCATCATTAAATCTGTTGTCATTATTCTCGATTGTTAATGTTTATTTTTGTTCGAATAAATGTACATAATATAAATTGATATCGAAAATAAGAATCAGGAATTAAATGGTCTTTCTTACTCCGAAGGGCTTTCCTGTGCTTGGCCTAAGAGCTTAAGACCTTCTAATGCTGATGGATCATTAGGCATGAACCAAAGACTTTTTTGAAATAAGATTAGAGCCTCACGACTTTTTCCCATTCTAAAATTGGTCCATGCTAACATAATAAGTGCATCATATCCAAAAGGATACAAATCCACTACCTTTTTAAAGTGCTGATGAGCTTTTTCAAAATCTTCTCGCCCATAGAAAATAAGACCTAAGCGGTAATTGGCAACGGTTTGGTTGGGGGATACCTTAAGAATTTCTTTATAGATATTTACAACTTCATCCCATTTTCCAATGGCGGCTTTGGGTAATACCAAACCAAATTTTGCTTCTTCGGCATAGGGTTTTAAATTAGCTGCCCGCTGATAATGAGAAATGGATTCATTAAACACACCTGCCTGATAATTGAGCCAGCCTAAACGTAAATTAATTTCATAGGAATCTGAATCATATACTGCTTTTAGCTGATTTATGGCATTAGAAAAGTCTCCTTCTCGTTCATATTTGTAGCTTTCTTCGAATGCAGTGCCTGTAGTTTGAAAATCCTGAGCTATTGCATTACCAATAAGCATAAAGAAGAATAAGATCAGAAAGATATTGCGTTTTGATTTTTTTAGAAGTTCCATTTGATTCCTCCGGTTATTGATTGAACGTTGATGTTTTGACTATTTATCACATCATTAATCGTATAATTATTTTTTTCGTTCTGATTTTGATAGATCAGGAACACATTTAGTTTTCCTTTGAATAGATACTGATAAATCGAAAACTCCTTCCGGTTTTTTACAAGGTTAACGCCATTGAAAACGGAATATCCCTGATTTTCTACTTGCTTGTATAAATCTCCAAAAGTGTACCCGGCACTAGCCCAAGTATTTTTTGCTATGCGAAATGCAATAGCAGTTTTCCAATAACTTCGATTTAGGGAATTCCCATCTGTTGTTTCTTCTATTTGATTGTTAAAACCTACAGATAGGTTAATGTTTGTATTGCCTAAAGGGTAAAATGTTAGCTTTAGTTCTTGTTGCCAACGGGTAAGATCGTCTCCGCTATAGTATAAAACTCCTGCACCAAGTTTCCAATTGGAAATATCCTGTGTAAGTCCCAGATAAGCTATGAAGTTATTTTGACTGAAGTGATAAGGAGATAGAATAATCTCGGTATCAGCAGTATCTGTATTGGTCGGGTCGTTTCCATTTCCTGTTTCATTTCCTGTTCCTGTACCATCACTGTTTCCATCTCCGGAACCATCAGTGCCACCACCGGGTCCATTTCCTCCATCACCACCACCACCAGGACCATTCCCATTTCCACCGGCCTTTGTGAATGTGGTTTGTTGGCTAAGTGCAGTGGTAAGTATATCTGTCTGAGGGTTTCCGTCTATTTTTGTTTGCATAATATGCCCTGCGATTACTAGTTCGGTTCCTGTGCCTACTTGAATAGAACTTTTTAAGTAGTATTGATTTTGGGTAATATCTTCGTCGAATAAGTAGGTCTCGCTTACAATAGAATTCTTAACATCTACATGACTAAATGCATGGAAGAGTGAAACTCTTTCTCCCAACTGATGATTTAGCCCAATGCTATAGTGCAGAAAGTCTTTACGAACTGTTTGTTCTTGCAATAGATCTGAAGTAATTGCATAGTCATCCAATAGTTCATTTTTGACTTCTGAATAAATACTGGAAATAACTTTTGTTTTACCGATGCCATATTTCTCCGATGTAGACTGGGCTAATTTGTTTTGCAATTGGATTGCATCTTTTTCCTGACCACCCAAAAGATATGAGAAGTACAAATACTCTTTGATTATGGCATCTTCGCCATTTAGCAGGTATAACTTATGAAAAAGGCTAGCCGCTTTCCTGTATTTTTTCAGCTCATAGTAAGCAATAGCCATACGGTATTGCAGATAGTAAAAATCAATACCTTGCTTGTTGGCTTTTTCACCTTCAAGAATCAATTGTTCCCATTGCCCTTTTTGGAACAGAGCAAAGCTTTCTTTGTCTACCTGAGCAACACTAAGTGTTTTTTGGCAGTTTGCAGATAGACCAAGAAGAATAGCCAGAATTAATATGCTTGCATGTTTCCACATTTTATTTCTATTAATTTACCATTTCTATTAATTTTTATCTGTAACGAAGCACTACTTTCGATTTTTATTTCACAGCTTAGATGCTCTTTCTTATTGGAGTAGCCACACTCAATTTTAGACCTGAGGTCAATTTTTTCGGAACTGATTCCTTCCTTTTTATTTTGATATTTTAATTGATAGTCTGATTTTAAATAAATGTAAAAGGGAGCGATGAAATCTTGTAGAAAGAGTTTGCTTGAATTGAAAACCTGATTCGGTGGAATTTCGGCTTTTACATTCAGATCTTGATAATATCCCAAATAAACTTTATAACAGGATAGATACAAATAGTAAAGCAACGATCGTCTGTTGCCAAGGTAGTTGTGGAATTGCAATACATTAGCTTCTACAGAGAAAAAGGCCTTGGAATTTGTTCGCAGGCATTGAATGTAAGTAGTTCCAATTGCATCCGATTTTACCTCAAAATCCCAGTTTTTTTCTAAAAGCAACAATTTTGAATCGAGTTCTGATTCTACCGATAAGGTGAATTTTTGTCCAGATTGAAAACCAAATGTTTGAGAGAGAAGAGGATGAATTTCTCCTCGTAAGAGTTTGTCGTTTTGCTTTGGCTTAGAATACGATTGTAGGCATAAATCATTTTCCTGACGCTTAATATAATGAGGAAGTGTTACATCCAATGTTGCAGATCCAATATAGGGTGTCGCCTGAAATTGAAAATGAAGATGAGGGTAGGGCGATCTGCCGGAATTTCCACAGATGCCCAATACCTCACCCTTTTTGATCATATCACCTTTTTTCACTTTAAAACCGCCTTCTTTAAAATGACTTAATTGCGAGTAGAAACCGTAATCGTGACGAATCACCAAGCTATTTCCCCAATTCTGTTCTAAATTTACCTGTCCAATTGTATTATCAGGAATACCATCCAAAATATTCACAATTTCGCCATCGGCCGGACATAATATTGTTTTGTTGTAACAGTAGTAATCTTCTACAAAATCGCCATCGTTTTTATATTGCTCATCCTGATCATTACGTATTGCAAAATCCCAGGCATGGCGCCATTCATTCTTGTGTGTAATTTCACCATCGTGAGCTTGTGTTACCGACCATTCTCCAATAAACGGAAGTTGAAAATCAGGGAATACATTTGAGGACAAACGCTGAACATTGCTCTTGAAGTAATACAAATTCTTTTCAGGTGAGTTGTGCTGCACCTGCACTTCCTGAAGTCTTCCGCTGGGCTGATGTCGCAATTTTAAAATGTACAGGAAAAGAAGAGTTACCACATTAAATGGCAGTGCATAAACAGATAATCGGTAAGGAGCAAACCAATGCATACTGCTGAGTGTGGTTAACACCACGATTGGCAATAACAGAATAATCCAGAGATAAGTATAAGGGGATGGAATTAAGTAAAAAGCCCCAAGAGCAATTGAAGTAAGAATAAAGTTAAAGCCAATAAAAGTATAGCCTAATTCGGTAATATTTACACCGATAAGGATATAGAAAAAGTAAGCAATATAGAATCCTAAAATGGCGAATGTAAAGGCAATTCTGGAATAAAAAAGTAATCCAATCAGGATAAATAATCCAGCCAGCCAATTGCTTTGAAAGAAAATTGCTCCCAGCGATTTCAGAAATATGGATACCGATTCATGCAACTCCCAATTTTGTATGAAATGGTATACATTTACCAATTTTAAACCACCGAGGCTGAACATTTCATTGGCTTCGTAAATGCCTCTTTCACTAATCCCTAATGAAGTTAAGTCGCTGCTTGCGAGCATAATCATCCAGATTCCCAGCAGAAAAGGAACGCTTAAAAAGGGCAGGGCATATTTTGTGAACACTCCTTGCAAAAATAAACAGATGAATAAGGTGAGAATGGATGACAGAATCACCAAAACAGTTATTTCGAGTCCAGGCTGAAAATATAAGCCGATGCCAAGGCCTACTAAAAGACTGTTAAATCCATAGCTTCCATCTTTAATGTAATAGGTTGAGAAGCCCATTTTGAAAGCAACTAAGTTTGCTGTTAAAATGGAAATCAGACCTGCTGTTCCGGCCCACGGATCGAAAAAACTAACCACCAAAAGCAATACCGCAAAGGCTTTGTTTCGTGAGAAAAATACCTGAGCGTAGCTGTTTAGAGTTGCTTCTCCAAAAAATAGTATGTTTTGTTTAAGCTCTTTCATTATTATTTAAGATGTTCAGGGACATTTTCCTGGGCATTAAATTCTTGAAAGCTTTCTTTTTTACGGATAAGGTGTATTTTTCTGTCTTCATCAATTAACAAAACGGGTGGACGAAGTTTTATGAATTGCATCCATTGGGTCATGTTGTAAGCTCCAATTCTTGGAATTACAATAGCATCACCTTTTTGAAGCAAAGGAAATTGAATGGCTTCGCGAATTATATCAATGTTCATGCACAAAGGACCATAAATTGTTGTGTTCTCTGTTTGCTCCGAATTTAATTTCGTAGGCATAACCTCATGTTCGTACCAAAAGGCAGTGAATAACATATTTACTCCAATATCAATAACCGTAGCTCTACGACCATCAACCAAACGCTTGTTTGCCAATACACTTCCTAATGCATAACCGGATTCATCAATCAAAGCCCTACCTGTTTCCAGTATTAAAAGAGGCAATTTGTCGGGAGGCAATTCACTTCCCAAAAGAGCGGATGTGAGAGCTTCGGCATAATCATCGAAAGAAGGACAGGTGTCAGATCCCGGAAGGTAGGCACCCTTCAGAGTATTTCTTGTCGCAAATCCTCCACCCAAATCGAGGTATTTTATACTGTGATTAAATTTTCGCTGCAAACGAACAGCCATATCTGCCAATTTACTCGCAGCGATCGCGTAAGCGCTAACTGCTGTTATGTAGGTTCCCATATGGGTATGCAGACCAACTAATTCCATGTTGTCGTGTAGCATAATGCGATTTATCGCATGCCAGGCTTCCCCGTTTTCAAGGTTGAAACCAAAACGATCCCATTGTGGATAGATACCCGCATTTAAATTGATGCGTATTGCAACATTTGCTTTTTTATTTAGCTTTTCAGCCAATTCGCCCAGAAAATAGAATTCATCCAAACCGTCTAAATGAATCATGGCTCCATCGGTAATTGCTCTTTCTAAATCTTCTTTTGATTTTTCGGGGCCATTAAATATGATTTGATCTCCGGAGATGCCGTTTTCAATGGCTTTGGAGTATTCAAAACCCGAAACTACTTCAGCCCATGCTCCTTCGGAATGAAATATTTTACAAACGGCATTCATATAGTTGGTTTTGTATGACCAGGCAAATTGCACTCGCGGGTATCGTGTGGAAAATGCTTTGTAAGCAGTTCGATATGTTTTCCGAATACAAGGCTCCGAAATTACATACACAGGTGAACCATATTCCTTTAATATATCAGTAACGGAATGTTCTTCAATATGGCTAAGCGTTGCTGTTTTAGTCTTCATTCCGAATTTGTCGGGCATACCAGCATTTACTTTATTGAGTATCGGCCTTTCGTAATCCAATTTCTTCATCTGACAGGTTGTTAGGTTTTCAAGTTTTTATAATTGTGTAGCTTCACGCTGAATTTTTACATTTCTCCGGTAACCGATAAGCTTCCGAATTGTGCGATATCTCCAATTAAGTCGTAAGAATATCGGATAAACATTTTTCCGACTTCGTACTCAGAATAATTTGGAACATCCATCCCGAATGCCAGTTTAATCATTGCTTCAGGAAGATTTTGTCCGGCGGCAACAGCCAAATAAACCCATGCCGGAATTCTAGGATTGATTTCGATCAGGAAATATTCATTCTGATTGGTTTTTATCAGTTCCAATTCCATTCCTCCTCGCCACTTGGTTTGTTTGATTAAACTCTTGGTTAAATCAAGCATTTTATTGTCCTGAATGGTAATTCCTCCCCAAGCCTTTCCTTTATCAGTAATGTATTGTTTTCGCATGGGCACTGCACCAACAGTATTTCCATGACCATCGCCCAGAGCAATAACATTCACCTCAGTACCTCTGATAAATTCCTGAATGATAACCGGAAGTCCCCATTTTGCTGAGATTTTGTTAAAATGAGTATTCACCTGCTCAGGAGTATAGGCCAAATAGGCATCGTAAAATTTACCTTTCACGAGCAAAGGATATTCAAAATCCTCTTTCAGTTCTTCAATGTCTCTTCGGTTTGTAATCGACTTACTAAAAGGAACTTTAATACCATATTTATCTCCGTATTCGTTAAGGTTCGCCTTGTGTCGTTCCTCAAACTGCTGCATGCTAGGCAGGAATGTCCGAATGCCCATTTTCTCAAGTTTTTCCTTCGATTGAATAAAGGTGTATAACTCAGCATCCAGATTGGGAATGATGAAATCGAGGTTTTCTTTGGAATTGATGTACTCAATTCTTTCAAGTACGGCTTCCTTTCCTGATGATGGGTAGGGAATTTGATAGGTTTTGTCGACCAAATCGCGCATATAGATTCCTGGCTCCAGATTCTCGTAAGCCAGACCAATTATTCTTACGTCAAAATCCTTGCTCTCTTTTAAACCTCGAATAACAGGTATTCCAGGTCCCGGATTATCAGTATTGTTTAATCCTGTTACAGCGATATTAAATTTTGGTTTCTCCATTTTATCTGTCAAGTAATTCGTTGTGTTGGAGCATTGTAAAGAAATCTTCCATGTTTTTTTCAAGAGTTACCAGATCGACTTCATATCGATCGAGTATTAATTGGTTAATCTTTTCGTTGTCGTATCCTGCTTCCAGATAGTTCAATATTTCTTTTGCAATAGGATTAACGATAAAGGAGTCTCCCGTTTCCGGATTAAATAAAAATCCGTTTTCACTGATGGCTATGTTTCTTTTTAACTTCATGATATCGGAATTAATGCTTGGTTTTTGCAGGTTCATGTGCTTTTCGGGTATTCGTAAGATAAAGCACAGTAAGCCTTTAAATATCAATAAAAAGTTAAGAAAGTATCAGGTAGTAAATATTACAATATTCGGTGAATAAGTTATAATATTTGGTTTTGCTAAGTTAGGAAAGGGTATCTGGAGTAATTAATACAGGGAGTGCAATGGATTTTTGTGATTCTCAGGGTTTCTTTTGTACTCACTTACAGACAAACCCGTAATTTTATGAAATTGGCTGGATAGGTATTGCACACTACTATAATCCATCATGAAAGCAATCTCACTGAGCGTGAATTCGTCCTGATCAATTAGTTCTTTAATACGTTCTATTTTATTTAGAATAATAAAACGTTCCAAAGTAATGGACTCGTGGCGGGAAAATATTTTGGATAATTGCTGATAGCTTAATCCAAGTTTGCCTACCAAATATTCCGATTTTTGGACAATAGAATCCACGTTATTCATTTGATGAATCAATTCAATAACAGCTGTTTTTATTTGTTCTACTATTTTGTGTTCATGACTAATTACTAATTCCATCCCATTCTCTTGAAGAATGGAATTAATAGTATCCATATTGTGTTGATTGGGGTCGTAACTAATATCAGCTTTGCCTAATCGAATTTGATCTACTTGAATCCCATTTTTGACTAAGGCCATACTCAAAATCCGCACACAACAATTGCAAACCATGTTCTTAATGTAGATGGTCTCTGTATGCAATCTGTTATCTTTTTGATGCATGGGCGATTATTTCAGTGCATTTGATCTTAACAGTCTTATTCTAAATATACAAATAAAATTAATTTTTCGTGAAAGAAATAAGCTTGTAAAAGTTAGGCTGGTCTGTTTTAAACGAATGAAAAAAACGGATTCTAATGCCGATGTAATAAATAGGAAGCTATGTTGAGCAAGGTGGAGGATAGCGCCCACAAATTTATATAATCGGTATTAGTGAGAGAAAAGCACAAAAAATATCACCACTGAGTGCACTGAGGTTCACAGAGTTTTCTTGTTCGTTTTTCTTCTCTGTGTCACTTTGTGTTCTCTGTGGTATTCTTTCGAAATACTGTATTTGTGATTAGATGAGGTATTCGTGAGAGGCAAACAAAAAATATCACCACTGAGTGCACTGAGGTTCACAGAGTTTTCTTGTTTGTTTTTCTTCTCTGTGTCACTTTGTGTTCTCTGTGGTAAATCTTTTGAAATACTATTTTGTGTTTAGATGAGGTATTCGTGAGAGGCAAGCAAAAAAACACCTAACCGCAGAGTACACTGAGGTTCAAAGATTTTTCTTGTTTGTATAATTTAGTTTCATTAAAATAAGATGAAGAAGAATTGGTGGTGGAGGAAAAGGCATGCCTCATCAGCGAAGAGTATATTTTTTTGCCTGAATTGGGAAATGCCAATGTTTATAGGCTTTTCATGATGATTATGCTCGTTTCGCTTTGGAGCGGAGGCTTCCCCGGCATAAAAAGGGAGTCATTCGCAGGGAGCGAAGGCTATTTTTTTATCATGAAAGCTAATTCGCTTTGGAGCGAAGGCTTCCCCGGCATAAAAAAGGAGGTTTTTACCTTTGCGAAGGCTTGTTTTTTATCAGGAAAACTGTTTCGAAGTAATGCGAAGGGTCTTTAGCCATAAAAATGGAAGAATCTGCATGGAGCGAAGAGGGTTCCGGCATCAAAAAATTGGCATCGCTCTCGCGCGAAAGCTTCATCGGCATAAAAATTGAGTCATCAGTTTTGTGTGATGAGGGCTGCGGTATCAAAAAATAGGCATCGCTCTGGTAGTGTCTCTATTTTTATGTATTTGTGTTCACATCCTTAGCGAATACCTTATTAAATCAGTAAGAAAAGCTCTCCCTGAATTAATCGAATTCTAAACAGAGAATACAAATTGTATTATAATGTTGCATTTGTCCTTTTACCCCTAAAGGGGACTTTTCGAATCGACTACTCTTTTAAGCCCCTTTAGGGGTTTGGGGTAAAGTACTCCACTCTAAATACATTCTGCCACAGCAAAACTTGGGGTAAAATAATCCATTGTTTATTCTTCATCTAGTGGCAAACAAAAAAATAACCACTGAGTACACTGAGCTTCACAGATTTTTCTTGTTCGTTTTTCTTTTCCGTGTCACTTTGTGTTCTCTGTGGTATTCTTTTAGAATACTGTATTTGTGATTAGATGAGGTATTCGTGAGAGGCAAGCAAAAAAACACCTAACCACAGAGTAAACTGAGCTTTACAGATTTTTCTTATTCGTTTTTCTTCTCTGCGTCACTTTGTGTTCTCAGTGGTATTCTTTAAAAATATTGTATTCGTCTATTTTAAACGAACAAAATTGCCTTTTGCGAAGCCTGTGCCTTTAACAATTGAACATTTCGATGCTTTCCCATTACCGATGCTGGAATCTGTAATTTTAATTTCACCTATTTTTGAGTCTACGCTACCCAATGAAATTCCCGTGTCGGGATCAATTAAATCTTCTCCTTTGCTGTAAACGGATAATACATCCCCAATTTTTAAGCCATCGGCATCTCCTGAGTTAATAAAGACCACACCAGCCTTTTCTGTAATTACTTTTGCCTGCCATTCAATGTTGTTGGCATTGTTATCAATCATCGAAACGATATCTTCAATGGCTTCCCGTGCTGCTTTTCCAACAAGGGATTCATCAAAGTCTTTTCGATCTTTAAAATTGAGTTTGTTGGTTCTTAATTTTAGTCCTTTGGCTGATTTTTGTTTCCGTACATTTTCGGCTGTTACAATTTCTCCGGTCGTGGTATTCACCATGCGAACGTCAACACCAACTGTTGCCGATTGATTGGATACACCAACTCCCAATCCTCTTATGGCACCTCCGGTTTCTCCTTTTTTGTATCCAAACTCCGATACAGATCCTATTACCGCAATTTCAACACCCAAAACACTTCCCATCTGGGCAGCACTTTGTTGTGTAACCCGTCCGCTTTGTCCAAAATCCTGTTCGTTAAGAATCCGATCAATTTCGGCTCGTTCAATCACTCTATAGTTTCCTGATTTTACAAGAGCCGTTGTCAGCATATCACTAACTCCATCACCAACTCCTTTGTTGTTCCACCACCTCCAGCTTTTGTCTGTTTTATCTTCGAATACAAAAACAGCAATTCTCTTTTTTATTTGTGGTTCCTGAGCAGATATTTTTGTTGCTAAAAAACAGAACAAGACGAAATACCCACAAATCCGTAACAAATTTCCGTAATTTCTCATTTTAGGTTTAAGTTTAATTAATATCCGTAAAGTATGTTGTAGTGAATAAGTTACGAAAAAACATTTGTGTGATGAAATGTTATCTGTGCGAAAAATGAACAAAGAAAAACCCACAAAGAGATTATCCTTGTGGGGTTTGTATTTTTAGTAAAGAGCTGTTTATCTTCTGGCCTTATCGAGCAATTTTAAGTCAGCCAATGCAATTGCAGTTGCTGCCTCAATAATTACCGGAACCCGCAAAGCAATGCAGGCATCGTGTCGGCCTTCTATCAGTAAATCTTCCACTTCGCCTTTGGCAAAATTCATGGTTTTCTGATTGATACCAATCGATGAGGTCGGCTTTATTGCTACGCGGAATACCAGTTCGTTTCCGTTGGTAATTCCTCCGTTGATTCCTCCGGCATGATTGGTCTCCGTTTTACCTGTTGCATCAATAAAATTATCGTTGTGTTCGGAACCTTTCATTTTTGCTGCTGCAAAGCCCGAACCGAATTCAATTCCTTTGGTTGCAGGTATCGCAAAAATAAGATGTGAAATCATCGATTCTACTGAATCAAAGAAAGGTTCGCCATATCCGATAGGAAGATTATTGGCTCGGCATTCTACAATTCCACCAATTGAATCGTGTTGCAGCAATGCATCTTCAACAGCAGCATCAAAATCACTTTGACCACCAACTTCGGTTAGCTTGGCATCAATTTTTACATCACCTAAAATCTTCTTGGCAACAACACCTGCAGCAACTATCCCAAGGGTGATTCTTCCCGAGAAATGACCGCCTCCGGTATAATCGTTGTGTCGACCATATTTATGCTGAGCAACAAAATCGGCGTGCCCAGGACGCGGACTGTCTAATAGATTGCTGTAGTCTTTCGATTTGGTATTTTTGTTGTGGAACAGGATGATTAATGGGGCACCCGTGGTTTTTCCCTCAAAAGTTCCACTCAATATGCTTGGCATATCTGCCTCAATTCTTGGGGTTGTTCCTTTTGCGCCAGCCTTTCGGCGGCTTATATCAGCTAACAGATCTTCATCGCATAAGTCAATTCCCGATGGACATCCATCAATTGTAATCCCAACTCCTTTTCCGTGCGATTCTCCAAATATGCTTAGTCTAAATATTCTTCCGAAATTGTTCATTTGTATAGAGGTATAAGATGTGGAGATCATGTCCACAATCTGTTATTCGTATTAAAATTAATTATTTTTAATCGCTTTGCAATTCACTTTCTTCTTTGAAGAAGTCGTTGAAATTGGTTTCGTTCAAAATACTGATGTTCAAATCAAATAGTTTTTCCGCCGTAAATCCGTTCCCTTTTCTGTATTTGCCCGTAAAACTGCCATCATAAATTTTTCCATATCCGCATGACGGACTGTTGGCTTTTAAAATTACCGTTTTGCAATTCAAGGCTTTTGCCACATTTGTGAATATCTCGGCACCCTTTGTAAATTGGGCTGTATAGTCATTTTTATCGCGACCAATTACTTTTACTTCATTATTGACTTTCACTATTTCGCAGGGTATGCGTGGCGTACTAAGGCCTCCTAATTCTTCAGGACACAGAGCTATGGCTTTGTTCTCAAGCACCAGTTTTTTAATTTCAGGAACTTCGTTGCTTTTGCCATCGTATCTGCACTCACAACCGGCCAAACAAGCACTAACTATTATCATTTTAAATATATAAGTAAGAATGGCTTGGTAATACAATCACCAAGCTTATTTTTTTAAACAAACTGACTGTCGAAATAGAATTGTGCTACACCGCCACCAATTTTTCGTAAATCCGTAAAGAATTCAGGGTAGGATTTTGCAACGCATTCGTGCTGGCCAATTTCAATCGGACTTGGTGAGGCCAATGCGGTAACAGCAAGGGCCATGGCAATTCGATGATCATTATTACTCTTTGCCAATCCTCCTTGTACATCACCACCCGGAATTATCATTTCATCACCTTCGATGCGAATTCGAACTCCTAATTTGGCAAACTCCTTTTTCAGAACGACACCACGATTACATTCCTTATGCTCTAATCTGTGAACACCTGTAATTCTGCTTTCTCCTACACAGTGAGCCGCTAAAGCAACCAAAGGAGGGAAAAGATCCGGGCTGTGTGTTGCATCAAAATCAAAGGCATTTAAATCTTTTTTCTCAACAGTTAAATTGTTGCCTTCCCATGCAATGGAAGCGCCGCATTTTTGCAAGGCATCCAAAATTGCTTTATCTGCCTGATAAGAATCAGGATTCATGTGTTCCAGTGTTACAATTCCTTTCAACGCTCCGGCAACTAAAAGAGGAGCTGCCGAACTCCAATCGGCTTCAATGGTGTATTCGGTTGGCTGGTAGATTTGATTTCCTTTTATTTGAAAGTTCTCGTAATTCTCATGTTCTATTTCAATGCCGAAATGTTTTATTAGATCCAGAGTCATATTAATATAAGGAATGCTTTTTAAATTGCTCACTTTGAGAGTTGTATCTTCTTTTCGCAAGGGCAGAGCCATTAATAGACCTGTGAGGAATTGAGATCCTAACGATCCGTCAATTTTTGCAAAATTACTTTTGTAGCCACCTTTTATACGAATAGGCAAGAATCCTTTGCCAGGATTTTCACATTCAATGCCCAAATTTTCCAATCCTTCTATAATGTTCTGAACGGGTCGATTTAAGATGCTGCCTGTTCCCGTAATTTCCATTTCTTCCGGTTTTAGCGCAACAATAGGAGAGAACATCCTTAACGAAAGTCCGGATTCTCCAACATGAATACTTTTGGGAGCTTCACTTACTTTGGAAGTTATTTCTAGCGAATTTTCCTTTTTGGTGACTACAGAACCCATTCGTTGTATGATATCTGTTGCAGCATCTGCATCTTCACATTTACAAGGATTGTGAATTACAGAGTCTCCATTGGCCAACATTGCAGCGGCTAAAGCTCTTTGCATCATGCTTTTTGAGGAAGGGGGAGTCAGTCTTCCTTTAATGGTTGAGGATTGGATTCGAACTCTCATAATTTTGGGTGTTAATGTGGTTATTTAGGATTGGCACAAAGTCCAATCACCTTGGTTTTTAGTTCTTCAATAGGAAGAGTGACAATTGTGGCTTCTCCTATTTTTTTGAGTAGAATAAAATCAATGGTCGATCGATTTTTCTTTTTGTCTTTTATCAGATATTGATTAATCGTATCGGCAGAAACATCATGTTCCAAGGGTAATTCAAATTTTCGCAATAAGTCATTGACTTGTTTTACATTAGCATCGCTTAGCTCACACAATTCTTGAGATATTCGGCATGCTAAACTCATACCAACTGATACAGCTTCGCCATGAGTTAAATCTGAATTATTTTCAATAGCATGACCAATGGTGTGTCCGAAATTCAGTTTCTTACGTTCACCTTTTTCAAAAGGATCACCTTCAACAACTTCAGTCTTAATTGAAACAGCTCTGTAAATCAAGTCTTCCATTAAATTTGGATCTAAATTCAGAAGAGCCTCACTGTTTTCATTTAGGAAGTTATACAAGTCTTCATCTTTAATGAAAGCATGCTTAATTACTTCGCCAAATCCACTTCTAACTTCACGTTTCGGTAAGGTTTGGAGCAATACCGGATCGCAAATCACAAACTTTGGAGGATTGAAAATACCAATCATGTTCTTCAGTTTGCCAAAATTAATTCCATTTTTTCCACCAACACTAGCGTCAACCTGAGATAGTAGAGATGTGCTAATGAAACCAAATTCAAGTCCCCGCATAAAAATAGAAGCAACAAAACCAGTCACGTCAGAGACCAAACCTCCGCCCATTCCCAAAAGAAAACTATTTCGGTCAGCACCTCTTTCAAGCAGTTGATCGATGATCTTTTCGATGGTTTGCCAGTTCTTGTTTCCTTCGCCACAACCCATTACGATATAATCGAATTGATTGATGAATTCGGAGTAGTGCTGGTAAATGTTCTCATCGCAAATTAGAAAGCATTTTTTCTCCGGCAGGTATTTGTTAACATTTAGATATGATTCTCCAACAAAAATACTGCTGTTTTGCTTTTCGATGTGTATGGTCTTCATTTCTGAGTTCTGAGTATGTTAGTAGATAGTAACTAGTCAAGCGCACAAAATACGAATGACTAGTTACTTTAGACTAATATTATGAGTTCATAATTTCTTCCTGCTGGTTGATGGATTCCTGGTGAATCGCTTTGAACAAGCTATTAATGAATTGCTCACTAAAGCCTTTCTTCTTTCCATTTTCCATGCTTTTCTCCAAAATACTTCCCCAACGTTTGTTTTGCAAAACGGTGATGTTGTTTTCTTTTTTGTAGTGTCCGATAGTTTTGGAAACTTGCATACGGTTCTCTAATAACTCAAGTAATTTTTGATCGAAATCATCAATTAAATGTCTTAGTTCACCAAGAGTGCTGTCAACCAATTCATTCGGTGCTTCAGGATCACGAAGTACCAAGTTAGCTAGAAGTTCTTTAAGAGCAATTGGTGTTAATTGTTGCTTGGCATCACTCCAGGCTTCTTCTGGTTTGCAGTGCGATTCAATAATTAATCCTTCGTAGTTCAAATCCATCGATTTTTGAGCTACTTCATCAAGCAGGTCACGATCTCCGGTAATATGACTAGGATCACAAAAGATAGGAAGTTGTGGCATTCTTCTTTTCAATTCAATAGGGATTTGCCATTGAGGATCATTTCTGTATTTCAATTTTTGGTAGGTTGAAAAGCCACGGTGAATAGCAGCTAATCTTGTTAATCCAACTGCATGAAGTCTCTCAATTGCACCCATCCAAAGCTCCAAATCAGGATTAATTGGATTTTTCACCAAAACAGGAATATCATGACCGCGTAATGCATCAGCAATTTCCTGAACAGCAAATGGATTAACAGTGGTTCTTGCGCCAATCCATAAAATGTCTACTCCTGCACCTAAAGCCAATTCAACGTGACGGGCGTTTGCTACTTCAGTAGCTGTAATCAATCCGAATTCTTCTTTTACTTTTTGCAACCAGATTAATCCTTTTGCACCAATTCCTTCAAAGCTATTTGGACGGGTACGTGGTTTCCAGATTCCTGCACGGAAAATTTGAATACCCGCTGCTTTAACTCCTCGTGCAGCCTCCATCACTTGTTCCTCTGTTTCAGCACTACAAGGTCCTGCAATAACAAGAGGGCGCGTACTAACGTCAATTGGCCAACTGCTTAGATCCTTAATTTCCAAATTCTTCATTGTATACTGTTTTTTTTTACTCTTTTCTGAGTGATTAAAAATATGGTTTTTTACTTAGATGATATTCTGAACTATGTGTTCTTGGTTTTTAGCCTAAAACTCTTTTATAAGGAATGAGCTGTAATTTCACCTTTCTTCCTTTTTCCTTGTCACTTGTCCCTTTTACCTTTTTTCCTTTTCGCTTTTTTAAGCTTTGTGCTTAATCTTCTCTGTGTTCTCTATTGTTTCTTTCTCGTTTTTTTCTTTCTGATCAAGAATTCTTCTGATGTCGTTCGCCTCAAATATTAAATCATTAACTCCGGTCAAATTATCCTCTTCAATTAAATCTTTAAATTGTTGAAGGGTGTTGATGTATTTTTGAAGCACTTTTCCAATATTTTTCTTATTCTGCTGAAAGATTGGTGTCCACATTTCGGCCGAACTCTTTGCCAAACGAACAGTAGAATCAAATCCACCACTGGCCAGCTCAAAAATGTGTTTCTCCGATTTTTCTTTGTGCAATACGGTTAACGATAAGGCAAAAGCACTAATGTGTGATAAATGAGAAACGTAAGCCGTTTGTCTGTCATGCACTTCTGCATCCATAAAAACACATCTCATACTCAGGCAATGGAACATTTCTGTAATCAGATTTACTGCTTTTTTGTCTGAATCTTCCGGATTACAAATAATTGAACATTTTCCATCAAATAAACCCGAGTGCGCTGCCTGCGGTCCCGAAAATTCAGTACCAGCCATCGGGTGAGCAGGAACAAATTGATTCCTTTTTGGGTGATTGGCAATCGACTCGATTAACTGTTCTTTTGTAGAACCTAAGTCGGTAACTATTTGATGATCTATTAAATTCATGATGTCTGGTAATAATCTCAAACAAGCATCAACAGGAATAGCTAGAATAACCAGATCGGATGAACAAACAGCTGTTTTTAAATCCTGAATTTCATCAACAAGGCCTAGTTTTTTAGCAGCATGAGCATTCAATGTATTGTTCTCAACACCAATCACCTTGCTTACGAATCCTCTTTTTTTCAAATCAAGAGCTATCGATCCTCCAATTAATCCCAATCCTATTACTGATAGTATCATTGTTTCGAATTTTTCTGTTCTAATTTTCTTTAATTCTTTCTATGGCTTCCTCAATTCCCGCCTCGCTGCTGCACAATGAAATTCGAATGTATTTATCTCCCTGATCTCCAAATATTCCACCTGGTGTAATAAATACCTTTGATTCCTTTAAAATTTTATCGCTTAGCTCGTAGCCATCTTTGTATTTCTTAGGGATCGCTGCCCAAACAAACATTCCACCCTGATCTTCTCTCGGAGAACATCCAATCAGATTCATCAGCTTAAAAACCAAATCCCGTCTGATTTTATATACTTTGTTGATTGAATCGTACCAGCTTTGATCTTCAGCCAGTGCTTTGATCGCAGCTTGCTGAACCGGATAAAACATGCCCGAATCCATATTGGTTTTTACCTTTAATACAGGCTCAAGCATTTCGGCTTTTCCACAAATCATTCCAACTCTCCAGCCTGGCATGTTGTGCGACTTGCTCAACGAGTTTAATTCAATACAACAATCTTTTGCTCCTTCAATGCTCATAATGCTCAGAGGAGTATCGTTAAGAATAAAGCTATATGGATTATCGTTAACGATTAATATTTTGTGTTTTAGGCCAAAAGCAACTATTTTTTCCAGTAATTCTTTGCTTGCTCTCGCTCCGGTTGGCATATGAGGATAGTTAACCCACATGATTTTCACTTTGCTTAAATCTCTTTTCTCAAGAGCATCAAAATCCGGATGATAATTATTTTCTTCAACCAAGGGATAAGAAACAATCTTACCGCCTAATAAATTGGTTACCGATGTGTAAGTAGGATAGGACGGATTTGGAATTAAAACCTCGTCGCCTTCATTCAAGTAAGCCAATGAAGTAATCATGACTCCTTCTTTAGATCCCAATAAGGGTAAAATCTCGTTGTCCGGATTTAAGTCTACATTGAAAAAGGTTTTGTACCATTTTGAAAATCCTTCGCGCAATGCCGGAATTCCTACGTACGACTGATAACCATGGCTTTTTGGATGAGCGCAGGCTTCTTTAAGCATTTCCCAAGTATCTTCTGATGGTGACATATCCGGATCACCGATTCCCAGATTAAGAACTTTTACTGCACCTTCGTTTAGTTTAGCTATCTCTTTTAGTTTTACTGAGAAATAGTACTCTTTAACTCCTTGGGTTCTATTTGCTGGTTGAATCATTGTTCTTGTGGTTAAAATCTTGGTTATATATAAAAAAATATCCCGCTCGGTAGGAGCAGGATATTTTCTATACTTTTTATTTAAAATTAGGTATAAGGCATCCCGCCCGGTCGTTGTTGTACCAGAAATAAAAATAATAATATCGAAATGCCAATCCTGTACTGTTCATCTTGTTTTGTTGTATAAAAAAAGGTCTTGCATGTTGCGCAAGACCTTTAAATGTATCTGTTTGATTCGTTACATATCAATTCTTGCTCTTACCGTTGTGGATAATAGAAATACCAGAAATAATAAAAGTAAGTACCGAATGTTTTCATCTTAAATAATCAATTGTTTACTTGTTGTCTGTCCAAATGTATGAATTATTTCTTATACTGCAAATCTAAATTACTGAGGCCTCAGAATGATAACGTTTGAGAAGATGTGGACGATGGGCTGTAGTTGTAGTGAAAACGGTAGGTGTAGCTTGTTTGGGAGGAAAATATAAAATAAATATTTTTTGCTATGTATGTGCAAAAAGGGGTGTTTGTTTATACAATATGTTTTTTTGAGAAGACACCCCTGTAATAAGTGGGGGTGTGTGTGTGAGGAGTTGGATTGCGATAAGAATTTATAATAAATTTACGAAAAAATAATATTGGCTGTAAGCCTTTGTTTAAAAGGAAAAGCGAGATTTATTTTCTTTGGGCGTTGGATAATTCATAAATTAAGATTTGGAAATTTGGTAAATTATTAATTAGATTTGTAGGAAGAAAAAAAGAATATGATTGGAATGATTAACAAATATTGGTGGTGGCATAGCTATGAACTCTCAAAACCAGAGCAGAGGTGACCCCCGTATGTGCAAAAATTAGTTCCTAAAATATAAGAACAAAGCAAACGGCCTACTGATACTCAGTAGGCCGTTTTTTTTTGAATCGAATTTAACTACCAGCCAAATGATAAAGTTTAAATACCTAAAAAAAGAATTACTTGCCGATGTAATTACTCCGGTAAGTATGTATCTGAAATTGAGAGATCGATTTCCTGGTGCAATATTATTGGAAAGTTCGGATTACCACAGCCCGGAAAATGCCAGTTCTTTTATTGCCTTGGAACCAATTGCCAGCATTACCCTAAAAGATGGACGATTGATTGAAGAGATTGAAGGCAAAAAAGAAGTTTGTGATGCAAGAGGCAAAGGCAAACGATTTGTTTCGGGAAAGTTGAAAGACTTTGTTGGACAGTTTGACCTAGAAGGAAAGGAAAATGTGCCAAAGGCAAATGCACTTTTTGGTTACACGACTTTTGATGCGGTTCCTTATTTCGAAGACTTGGATTTTAATTTGGAAAAGAAGCAATCGGGGATTCCTCAGATGTGTTATTCGCTTTATCGGTTTATCATTGAAGTGAATCATTTCAACAATACATTGAAGATCATTGAATTGGTTAAAAATGGAGATGATTCGAGAATACGCGAAGTTTCTGATTTATTAAGGAATAGAAATCTGCCGGCTTTTACATTTTCTTTGGAAGGTGAGGAGCAATCGAATATGGACGATGAAACCTATCTAAATATGGTGACACAGGGTAAGAAACATTGTAAAAGAGGTGATGTATTTCAAATTGTTCTTTCCCGTCAGTTTTCACATGCTTATAAAGGTGATGATTTTAATTTGTACCGCGCTTTGCGATCAGTTAATCCATCGCCTTACTTGTTTTATTTCGATTACGGATCGTTCCGGATCATGGGATCATCGCCTGAGGCGCAGATTGAAATTAAAAACAAAAAGGCATACATTCACCCAATTGCAGGCACATTCAGAAGAACCGGTGATGCCGTGAAAGATGCCGAACTGGCCAAAGAGTTGCTGAAGGATGAAAAAGAACAGGCTGAACATGTGATGCTAGTTGATTTGGCCAGAAATGATTTGAGTCGCGATGCACAAAATATTAAAGTAGAAACCTTTTGTGAGGTGCAGTACTTTTCTCATGTAATTCACTTGGTATCCAAGGTTTCAGGTGAACTTCCCGATGATTACAACCCCTTTCAGTTAATGGGAGACACATTTCCTGCAGGAACCTTATCGGGAGCTCCTAAATACCGCGCTATGCAGTTGATTGACGAATACGAGCCAACGGCAAGGGGTTTTTATGGTGGTTGCATCGGTTCTCTAGGATTTAACGGTGAAGTAAATCAGGCAATCATGATCCGAAGTTTTATGAGCAAGGACAATCATTTGTACTTTCAGGCTGGAGCCGGTGTTGTTGATAAATCCATAGAGGAGAATGAATTAAAAGAAGTAAGTAACAAATTAGCTGCCTTGCGAAAAGCAATGGAACTGGCACAAACTATATAGGATATGAAGATTTTAGTTTTAGATAATTACGACTCCTTCACCTATAATTTGGTGGAATATTTACGGAATTTGGGTGCAAATGATATTGAAGTGCACAGAAACCGGGAGATTGATTTGAAAGAGATCGCTAAGTTCGATAAGATCTTACTATCTCCGGGACCGGGAATTCCTGATGAAGCAGGCATTTTAAAAGATGTGATTCGCGAATACGCAGCCACTAAATCGATATTAGGTGTTTGCCTGGGAGAACAGGCAATTGCTGAGGTTTTTGGCGGAAGCATTGAGAATTTGGATAAAGTATATCATGGTGTGGCTACTTCGGTTTTCCGAACTGATGATGACAAAGGGGTTTTGCAGGGAATCGATCAGGAGTTTACTGCAGGAAGATATCATTCTTGGAATGTAACGAAAGAGAATTTGCCTGATTGTTTGATTGTTACCTGTGAAGATGCAGAAGGACAAATCATGGGAATTAGACACAAGGAATATGACGTGCAAGGTGTTCAATTTCATCCCGAGTCGGTTCTGACTCCTAATGGATTGAAAATGATTGAGAATTGGCTGAATAATTAAGTTACAAGTTTCAAGTAACAAGCTTCAAGTATTAGAAAACTGAATGCTGTTAGCTAAATTAAATTAGGATAAAATAGATAAAATGCGCAATATATTACACCATTTGTTCGAACACAAAACCTTAAAAAAAGAGGAAGCGAAAGAGGTTTTGATTCGGATTACAAAAGGGAATTTTAACGAATTTCAAATTACTTCCTTCTTAACCGTATTTATGATGCGAAGCATTACCGTTGAGGAATTAACAGGATTTAGAGAAGCTCTTCTTGAATTGTGCATTCCTGTTGACCTATCGGAATACAATGGCGTTGATTTGTGCGGAACTGGCGGGGATGGAAAGAACACTTTTAACATTTCAACCTTAGCTTCATTTGTGGTTGCCGGCGCTGGCGAAAAAGTAACGAAGCATGGAAATTATGGCGTTTCTTCTTTTTGCGGATCTTCCAATGTGATTGAGCATTTGGGCTATCAGTTTAAAAATAAGGAAGAGGATTTGAAACGAGATTTGGATAAAGCCGGCATTTGTTTTTTGCATGCACCGCTATTCAATCCAGCCATGAAAAATATAGCGCCAATTCGTCGCGATTTAGGCGTAAGAACATTTTTCAACATGTTGGGTCCCTTGGTAAATCCATCGCGCCCAAAGAATCAGATTGTTGGGGTTTTTGACTTGGAATTGGCTCGTTTGTATCAGTATTTACTGCAGGAAACAGATTCAAATTATACGATTATTCACGGAATTGATGGTTACGATGAGGTTTCGTTGACCGGAAAGGTGAAGTTGATTGGAAACAGAACGGAAGAGTTGTTGGAACCGGAAGCATTTGGAAAACGGAAATTGAATCAGGAAGAATTGTATGGTGGCGAAACGGTTGAGGAAGCAGGCAAAATCTTTGTCGACATCCTTAAAGGAAAAGGAACCTACGCTCAAAATTCGGTGGTTACAATTAATGCAGGATTGGCAATTCATTGTTTGCATCCTGAAATTAGCAGGGCAGATGCCATTGGCAGAGCAGAAGAAGCTTTGCTTTCGGGAAATTCGTATGAGGTGTTGAAGAAACTGACAAAAGGAAACCAGGCATGAATGCAAAGCAAAATATATTAGACAAGATTGTACAGCAAAAATTGGCAGAAGTAGCTCTTCAGAAAGAGCAAACCCCAATTTTTCAATTGATGGAGCAGGAGAATTTCAAACGAACTTGTTTCTCAGCAAAAGAGTCGATTACCCGGAAGGGAGCCTCGGGTGTGATCGCGGAATTCAAACGTCAATCGCCTTCGAAGGGAGTGATTAACGGAACAGCAAAACCGAAGGATGTGGTAAAATCTTATCAGGAAGCAGGAGCTTCTATGGTTTCGGTATTGACCGATGAGGCGTTTTTTGGCGCAAAAGCGGTCGATTTTAGTACGGCACGCGAAAGCCTAAGCATTCCATTGCTGCGAAAAGAATTCATAGTAGATGCTTATCAGATTTACCAATCGAAAGCCATGGGCGCCGATGTGATCTTGCTGATTGCAGCCATATTGAGCCCTCAGCGTTGTAAGGATTTTGCCTTTATAGCAAAGGATCTGGGCATGGAAGTGTTGCTTGAACTGCACGATGAATCGGAGCTGGAACATGTGAACCGATATGTCGATTTGGTGGGAATCAACAACCGAAACCTGAAAGATTTTTCGGTAGATACAGATCGATCGATACAATTGGCAGCCAAATTGCCCGAAGATATGATACGAGTAGCCGAAAGTGGCCTGGATAGTCCTGAGGTTGTGCGAAAGATGAGGGAGAATGGTTTTCAGGCATTTTTAATGGGAGAGCATTTCATGAAACAGGATTCACCAGGCAATGCCTGCAAACAATTCATTTTGCAAATGTAGGGACACGCCATGGCGTGTCCGAATGGTATTTTTGAACCCATGGCGAACAATATATAATATCAAAAACAATGAAAATAAAAGTCTGCGGTCTTCGCGATAAAAGTAATATTAAAGAGCTGATGGCTTTGCCATTGGATTATGTGGGCTTTATCTTTTATTCAAAATCTGCGCGCTACGTTGGAGACGATTTTGATGCAGAAATCACGAAAATGATTCCTTTGCATATCCGTAAAGTTGGCGTTTTTGTGAATGAAGCTGCAGAAAAGATTCTGACTTTGGCGAAGAAATATCAACTCGATGTAATTCAATTGCATGGAGACGAAAGCCCGGAAGACTGTCAGCAGATAAAAGATTCTGGCATAGAGGTGTTTAAAGCCTTTCAGTTGAACGAGGACTTTCAGTTTGAACGACTGGAAGCCTATCATAAAGCTTGTGATTATTTCCTATTTGATACAAAATCAGATTCTTATGGCGGAAGCGGTGAAAAGTTCAATTGGGAAATCTTAAAAAAATACAAAGGCGAAACTCCTTTTTTCCTGAGCGGAGGAATTGGAATTGATGATGTTGAAGCAGTAAAAGCCTTTCAGCATTCCAAACTATTTGGCTTGGATGTGAATTCAGGATTTGAACGAAGTCCTGCAGTAAAGAATGTAGTGTTAGTAGAAGAGTTTTTAAAATCAGTAAGAAAAAAGAAGATGAGCAATAATAAATATGCAGTAAATGAACGAGGTTACTACGGGCAATTTGGAGGTGCTTACATTCCTGAATTGTTGCGTGCCAATGTTGATGAATTACGTGAGAACTACCTGAAGATTATCAATTCGGAGAAGTTTCAGAAAGATTATAAGAGATTGTTGGATACTTACGTGGGCCGGCCAACACCATTGACTAAAGTGGCGAATTTATCAAAACGATTTGGAACAAATATCTACTTGAAACGTGAAGATTTAACGCATACAGGCGCACATAAAATAAACAATACCGTTGGGCAGATTTTAATTGCCAAATACATGGGTAAAACCCGTATCATTGCTGAAACAGGAGCAGGGCAACACGGCGTGGCAACAGCTACCGTTTGTGCTTTGTTTGGTTTGGAATGCATTGTGTATATGGGCGCATTGGATATAGAACGTCAGGCACCAAATGTGGCTCGAATGAAGATGTTGGGCGCAAAGGTTGTTCCGGCTATTTCGGGAAATCAGACTTTGAAGGATGCCACCAACGAAGCCATTCGAGACTGGATTGCCAACCCTCATTCATTCTATTTGATAGGTTCGGTGGTTGGACCACATCCTTATCCAGACATGGTAACCCGATTACAATCTATAATATCGAAAGAAATTCGCGAGCAGCTAACCAAAGAGACCGGAAACCCGAATCCTAATTACGTGATTGCTTGTGTAGGTGGTGGAAGCAATGCCGCCGGAGCTTTTTATCACTATCTGGACGAAGAGGATGTGAAATTAGTGGCTGTGGAGGCTTCTGGTTTGGGTGTTAATAGTGGCGAAACCGCCGCAACCATTACCATTGGCGATATTGGCTTTATTCATGGCAGCAAAACCATGCTGATGCACGATGAGGATGGTCAGATTACGGAACCTTACTCTATTTCGGCAGGGCTGGATTACCCTGGCGTAGGACCTTTGCACGCACATTTGGCCGAGACGGGCAGAGCACAATTTCTCTCCGTTACCGATCAGGAAGCTTTGGATGCTGCCATGGTGCTGGCACAATCCGAAGGAATTATTCCCGCTCTGGAATCGGCTCATGCTTTGGCAGCCTTAGAGCAAATGACCTTTCGTAAAGATGATGTGGTAGTCGTGAATCTCTCAGGAAGAGGCGATAAGGATATGGAGACTTACATGAAAGAAATTAATAATTTGTAATTAAGAATTAATAATAACGAAACACAATTTACCTCAAAATTCTTTCGAGGAGCCGATAGGCAGAGGGGTGAAAATATAAATTACGAGAATTAGTAATAACAAGTAACAATTAGGTTTTAGTAAATTATTAATTTCTAATTGTTAATTATTCATTAGTTTATCATGAACCGAATAGATCAATTATTTCAAAATAAAGGAAAGGATATTTTGTCCATCTATTTTCCTGCCGGATATCCGAACTTGAACGATACCGTACCCAACCTGAAACTTTTACAGGATAAAGGGGTTGATTTGGTAGAGATAGGAATCCCATTTTCCGATCCCTTAGCTGATGGGCCTGTAATTCAGATTGCAGCAAAGAAATCCTTAGATCAGGGAATGAGCCTGAAACTGCTTTTTGAGCAACTCAAAGATGTTCGCAAGACCATTACAATGCCTTTGATATTAATGGGCTATTGGAATGTGGTTTTTAAATATGGTGTCGATGCATTTTTGCTGGATTGCCAAACTTGTGGTATCGATGGAGTTATTCTGGCCGATTTGCCTTTGGAGGAGTACGAAGAGGAATTTAAAGCAAAGTTTGAGGCGCATGGCGTTTACAATATTCTACTAGTAACCCCTCAAACTACCGATCAACGAATGGCGAAAATAGAAAAATCCGCCAAAGGATTTTTATACATGGTTTCATCATCGGCAACAACAGGTGGTGCTTTAGAGCAAAGTGCCGAGAGGGAAGAATACTTTAAAAAGGTAGCCCGTTTGGATATTCCTTCGTTAATAGGATTTGGAATACACGATAAAAAAAGCTTTCAGCATGCCTCCAGCTTTTCCAATGGGGCAATTATTGGAACCGCATTCATAAAAGCATTAAACAGTGGAACGGCTTCCGAATTTTTGGACTCATTGCTGTAAATTGAAATCCCAGCTCGTCAGGCTCTGACTATAAGCGAGCCGTTCATGTCAGGGTCTGACTCGATGCTAAATGAATTGTAATTTGCTATAAAGCACGAAAAAAGGATCTTGCCGAGCAAGATCCTTTCTTTTTGTTCATGGAATGTGATTGATTTTCTTGGATTTACTTTCCAGTACTTCTGCATATTCCTTAAAAGTCGTATGTGTCAAACTCGTTGTATTCGATTCCATTTTGCGAAAACAGAATCTCTACGTAACGAATTTGTTCTGTATCATTCTTATCGGTAGTGTCTAGTTTTCTGAAATAGCTTTCATCTACTTTTGCAAACAAACTGTAGCATGTAGAATAATAAAAGCCCATAAATGGAATTACTGGCACTCCATATTTTAAGCGTTCAGTAAAGCTGAATTTTGAAATGTTCGTAATTATGTTGTTTTGATCCTCGTAATATTCTTTTAGTAACCCATCTACAGCGCTAATGCTTTGTGTTTTTGTGTAGAGCATGTAGATTAAAAATCCAATTATTACTATAATGAACAGAATACCGGTTACTTCCATTGTTTTCTTGAGTTTAATTATTTGCAATAAACTTATTCTTTACCGCTACCTTCCAATTTGTTTTGCAATTGTGAGTGGATGTCTTTGCGCTCAACTGCCAACTGTGACCTTGTAAAGCCACCGTGAGGTGGCTTTGTTTGTTGCGGAATGGCGTTTTCACTTCCCAGTTAAACTCTTTTTTTAGCAAAGAAGCTTATAATATTTAGCACTAAACCAATTGCAATTAATACTCCAGCAATCATATAATATCTTCCCGATTCTGGATAATTAATTATTAAAAATAAAGATCCCGCTAGCATTATTAGGCTAAGGATGTAAAATAGGCTGTTCGTTTTCATTTTGATAAATTTTTAATTATTAGTTTAATTTTTACGTGAAAGCTAAGTTTTAAAATGCCGAATGTGGGCTGTAACCCTTTCATTTAGAACCATACGGCAAGCAATTTTTGATTGTAGCTTTTCATATATTAAACGAAGGGTTTAGAATGATTCTTTAATAAAATGATATAGAAAGATTGCACTACCGTATGAACATCTATCATGATATTCATCTCCTTTGTTTGAATTCGCAAAATCAGCTATACCTTTTATCCATAAACATTTTTTATTTAAAATATGAGATGTTAAGTATAGTCCAAACCCCTCCATATCAAGACTTTTTAGTTTTCGAGAATCTTTTTTCAACTCAGCCATCATCGTCTCTGAGGCTACAACAAATGGACCACATACAGATGGACCTGATAATGCTTTTATATTGTTTCGGGAATCTAATAAATTAACATTTCGAAGAGATCTATTTACTTTGTCGATATTTTCTCCGTCCGAAATAAATGTATTCATTTGGGAGATAAGTTCATAGTTTGCTGGAATTTGTTGTAACTCTTTTAGTAGGCTAATACTACCAGTTTTATCTTCTTTAATCTTACCAACACTATAGTCTTGAATAGATTCGGAGATAACTAAATCACCAAAATCTAAGTCGTCTGATTCGAATCCAGCACAAAATCCAGTCATAAATAGGTGGTCAATTTTATACAGATTATACAGAGTTGTAGAGAGTATTGAAGTTGCTGATATTCCGGGTTTGCCTACACAGCCAGCAATGATTTTAAGAGAGTTTCCATATCCAGTAACTACATTACAGCTAAAAAGATCAAAAGGATGGTTTTCATTCTTTTCTTTTTTCCACTCTACTTTATTAAATGCTTCTTTAAGTTGTGCAAACTCTTCAGGTAAAGCACATATAATACCTATGTTAAATTTATTGCGATCTAATACTGAATTTAAAATCGATTCTTTATTTTTTCTCAAATGAAGTACCTTGTTCTGTAACTTCGTTTTCCAATCATTCTTTGACTGTTCATATTTTACTAAATACCAAACCTTATCTTCGAACCTCTTCTTTAGCTCAGGATATTTTTCTTCATATTGGGTTAAGCCAATAATCTGATTTGGAATATTTATTTGTTCATTTATATATATTTCATCTATAAACTTAGGCCCTTCTTCAATATCTGGCTCTTCATCATCATTCAAAGGCAAAACTAAATCTAGTAATAAAAGATCATAGTCATTTTTGCATAATAATTTACGACCTGAATTAATAGACCTCGCAATATCAACACTCTCTATAGGAATGTTGCAATTTTCAACTATTACTGAAAGGATAGAAGACACCTTTTTTGCTGTATCATCAACAATTAGTATTTTTATCATAGTAGGATGTTATATAAGTTTTTAATTTTATTTGCCAATCTGTTTTTTTATAAGAAAAGAATACAAAACCTAAGTAATTGTCAGGATAATTGCTCTTTAATTCGATGTCAAATTCTGATAATTTTTTTCCAACAAAACTTTCATACATAGTTACAACAACAACTTTTGTGGTGATGTCCATTAAGTACATTGTATCCAATATATTAGCTCCAGCTAAAGGTTCTGGGACACCTCCAGATTCATCTGCAGTAACATCGTAAGTTGTCATAGACATATCTAAAAGTATAATATCATAATCTTTATAATTCTCGAAGATTTCTTTTGTTGCTGAGTTGTAAGAACGCTTTTCAACATATTCAAACTTTGGAAATTCGTTTGTAAGGAACTCCTTAATGCTGTCAAGTTTCCTTTGTTCATCTTCAACTATAAGTATCTTTTTCATACTGTAAGATTCTCTAGGTTTATTCTAATTGTAGCAATACATTTTCCTTCAACCGCTTTAATACAGACATAGTTGCTCAAGTCACCTAAATCATATTTAAGTATTTTTTTGGCTTTAATTAGACCACTTTTTCCTTCTAACGACAATCGTGCTGTTGATTCCATTATTAGATCAAATTCTTTATTTAGAGTTTCAGTGTCTACATTTATTTGATTTTCAAAGGTTAATGTTAATATTTGATTTTCAATTTTAGTGTCTATTTTAAACGTACTTCTTGGAATGCTGTTTTTAAACATATTAGTTAGGAAAATTCGCATTATATCGCTAAAATGAATTCCATAAGCAGCTTTAATTGTAATTTTAGCACCTTGAAGCTTTGATTCGAGAGGATGACTATTTTTAGGATAAAATTTCTCAGTGCTATCCCATACAATTGATAATAATTCATCAAGTTTAAAGTTGTCAAACTTAGATTCTTGGATGTGAAACCAACCTTCAATGCGAGTTAGTTTTTGATTTGTATTTGTTCTAATATCACTAATTGTTTTATTAAAATCATCTCTTATGTGAGTCAAAGCTGGAATATTAACTTTCAGATCTAATTCATTTAGCAACTTGTGAAATTCTTCAGATAAATTGTTTTTAATGTATGATCTAATAGTTTGGAGGTTACGCTCTGTTATTTGCCATAGATTTTTTATAACTAACTGACTAAATTCGTCAGAGTCCTTTGCATTAATTGCAATTTCTAAGGCTTGTAGTGAAAGTGTTTCAGCATTAACATCATAATTAAAGTATCCTCTTTCTTTCTCGATTATTTTAATTTGAAGAACATCAAATTTAAAATAGCTTATGAAGTCATCAACTTTCTCAGAAAATTCTGAGAGAATTTTATAGAGTTCATCATTACTTCTTTTATCTAAACCATAAGTTCTAGCCCAATATTCATTATTTACATATTTTTCATTTGTTTTATTTAGCATTAAATTACAGGCTACAAAATCGGATCGTAATTCACCTTCTAAAACGCCATGTCTAATTCTTGTGCTTAAGTATGTTCCCAATCCAAATTTACTAAACAAAAATTTGTCTCTTACACCATCGTAAAGATCATATGCTACTTGATATATTGCATTGTCAGTATACATGAAATCTGCCGATAATATAGTTGCG
This sequence comes from Labilibaculum antarcticum, assembly GCF_002356295.1. NCBI lineage: Bacteria > Pseudomonadati > Bacteroidota > Bacteroidia > Marinilabiliales > Marinifilaceae > Labilibaculum > Labilibaculum antarcticum. The sequence continues at coordinate 4,680,905 of NZ_AP018042.1, forward strand.
TCTGCAATTTTGGAATTCATAACTGGATGAAAGACTTTTTTAAGAACTAATATCGGTTTTTCTGATTCAAGTATTTTATATTGGGTCATAAATCTATCATATAATCCATCTATATCTTTTAGTTCGTATTTAATTATTGCTTGATCATTAGCATAGATTTTACTTTCATCAATTTTCCTGTTTCCTTTATATATTATAAGTTCATCAAATACTTCGTCAAGCATTTTTTTGTACAGCTCAATTTTAGGAGTGTCTAAATTAATTAAGTACATTAATAGTTTTCGTTTTTCTTCAAGTTCTTCTGGAGTACTGTTTATGTGGTAATAATGCCTTAATATATCTTCACTAACTATAACATAAAAAAATGATTCTTTTTTATGAATATCTATATCATCTATTTCATCAAAAAGTTCAGATGGTTTTTTAACATCATAATAATCACAGAATGATTTTAAAATAAAACTTTTGTCAGTATCTTTTGATGAGTTTAATCCAACAAATATTGGTAGTTCAATTGACCTCTTTATATTTTTATATTTTTGTTTTTTTAAGAATCCTATAAATGAATCGACATTAGTCTTTTTAACACCAATAGGGCTTTGTATATATTCAGTCACAAATAGCTTAATTGCTTCTTGGTATTTTTCAAGTTTCAATAAGCAATCAAATGCGCTATTTATAGCAATTTGGATGATTGGGTTTCGTTGTCTGTTTTTCTCTAAAATTGTAATCCAAGCATCATACGATCCTTGGTAATCTTGTTTTTCATATAAAATCTTAGCGTTGTCTTTTTCTAATATATGTTCTACAATATTAGTGTTGTTTATTAATGATTTTTTAATTCTATTAATCTGGTGATTAGTAGATGTGGATTGTCCAATCTTCTTACATCCATTTTCTAGGTATTTAATAGCTATACTATCACTTTTAAAAATTTTAGAATAAATTGGATCAAAATATTTTAATGATAAAAAACGAAGTTCATCTGATTTTTCAGAATTATTCTCTTCCTTAATGAAATAATCAAGTCCGTTTGCTATTGTGAAGCCATATAGATTTTTATTAAGTTGATAAAGATTATATAAAGATGATGAATTATCCTTCTCTGAGATAGAATTGAAAATCTTTCTACTTATCTGATTGATTGGTGATTGGTCGAGGTGTATAGGGCTATATCCGTTATTGGCAAATAAGAGACTAAAACAGTAAAATCTAAGAACTTCAAAATTGTCTGTCTTTAGTTTAATGTAATTTTTACATTTAATAATGACTTCTGAATATTTTCCTCGATAATAAAGATCAATAATGTCAAGGTATTCTTTATCAAAATAGTCATCGCAATCATATTCTGGATTGCTCAGAAACATATATGGTAATAAAATAGAGTCTTCAGTTAACTTGTATAGAGCCTTACTTCGTGAGATAATGGTATCCTTACTTTCTTCTTTTAAGAAAGCAGCTTGCAATACCTGAATCAAGACAACGTAACGATCTACAATTGAGTTTGTCGATTCCATTATTAATGGTATTGACGGATCATCAATATTATAATTGACGTAAAAATTTAATCTAAATAAGTAGTAATTGTAATAATCATTTTGAAATTCAGTTCTATTGCGTTTGAAATTATTAAATAGATCTTGGTCATATCTTAATGCTGAGATATCTCTTTGTGCTCTATATGATAAATAGTGTAATAAAAGTGAAACAAATCCATTTTCGTTTTTTTTATTGTTTATCTTTTGCTTATTTTTTTTGTTATTACTCTCATCCTCAAGTCTTGCTTCGTTAATCTTTGACAATAATGTTATTGCTTCTTCTGGCTTTTTCATTAATTCAAAAACAAGTAACTTGCTTTCATACAGCCAAATTGAAACCCCTATTTCTTTTTCAACAACTGAAAGTATTTGTAAAGCTTTGTCATTTTCACCAAGTAAGATTTCGTGTTCAAAGGATTTTCTTAAGACAATAAATTTCTTTATTATTTCTTTTGAATTTTTAATGGATAGGATTATCCAATTTATCTCATTTTTTAAAGATTCCGGTTTATAAAAATAAGTTTTGTGAGTGCCAAGTTCTGTGATTTTTTCAGGTAAACTATTCCCAAAAAGGCACTTTTCAAATGGAGGGATGTTTTTTTTAAGATATTGCACTAGACTATTTACTAAACTGTAGTCTGTACTGTTTTTCAAATCATTTATCTTTTCTGCACATTCTTTGGGGTTTCTGAATGAACTCAATAAATTTTGCTTTACTTGATATTCTGGAATTTCTTTACTCATGAGTTGTAGTGGGATATATTTATTGAATATTTTTTCATATTTAGAATTATAATATGTTGAAAATATATAGTTTACTTCCTAACAGCCCTCACTTTCCGGTAAACAAAATAACACAAGGCAAGTGTAATAAAAATTTTAATCAGGTTTCCGAGGGTTGCTCCAAGAACGAAACCTATATCGTAGGGGCTAGTATTGGCATTGCCAAATGGAAGGTCGAATGCGGTGAAAATAAGAGAAAGTAAAAAGATGCAGAATAGCATCAGGAAAAATGGGCGTGTTTTGTCGTTTTTCATTTTTTATAATTTAGGTTCGATGATTTATCAGGTCAGTGTGCTTTCCAGATAAAACACCTTAAACTCTTTTGTATAGTAAAAGCCCTGTGTTTTCTGAATAGCGTCCGAATGTAATCATAAAATGGGAGTGTGTATTTATTTTGGCGGTAAAAATGCTTTTTGTAGTCAATATTTTAAAATTTGCTACTGTATATAATTATATGGGTATAGCTCAGACAGGAAGCTGGCGGCTTGTTTTCTTTACTTTTAAAACTCATTGTCAGTTAGGGGTTAGTGATCTTATATAGGTATTGATAGGAGTATTTACCTTTAGGTTTCTGAAAACCTACTTAACGCATATATTTTTCTGGCGTGCATTTATTTTTTTATATCCGCAAGAGCGTGTGTTTACTGCAATTCCAACTTTGTTCATACATAATAAGTGGTGGTGTTGATGAAATAATGCGGTGTAAAGTTTTTTTATTAAATAATTATTGTTTAGCTTCATTGCGTTTTTGTTAAATAGTTGTTCCCGGCCGGGGCAGTGCAATCAAAACAAAATTTGTGTGGGAGAATTGGTGAGGAAAGATAATATTCACTTTTTTAAAACTATTATTAATGTCAGAATTACAAAACTATCAGGATTCATTAGAAGAAATTCAAGCTGTTACCCGCGAGGCAGTAAAACATTGTAATCTTCCTTTCGAAATCTTTATTCACGAAGCCAAAAAGGTATGCAACATAGCCGAAGAGGACATTGCTGTTTTGGCGCCTTTGGGATTGCAACAAGAAAAAATTGAGCGTTGCAATGTATTAACAGGCGCTTTGCTTACGGCTGAACTGAATTGGGAGAATCAGAATACCGAGCGCAAGGAGGCTATGGCAAAATGGAAAGCCGATGCTCCTAAAATGAACGAACAAATTAGTGATATGTACGCCACCATGAGGTTTGCCTACCGGAACAACCAGCGTTTGCTGGCAATTTTGGATACAATTAGCGAGGGAGACTCGAATGCCGATGCAGTGATGGATTTGGCGCGTTTGGGTTCGCTGGCAAAAGAGAATCCGGAGCCTTTGCAAGCGATTAGTTACGATATGGAGCAGTGCAATACTGCTCTTACTGAAGCGGAACGCATGAGTGCCTTATTGGCCGAGGTAAATGGCAATATGTATGTCGACGATGAGAAAAAGGTAATCCGCGACAAAGCCTACACTCTTGTAAAAGTTTTGGTTGACGAAATAAGAGAATATGGAAAATTTGCTTTTCGCAAAGACGAGGATCATGTGCGTTTGTATGCCAGTAAATACCAGCGCGACCGGAAAGCGGAATATCGCAGAACAAAAATTGAGAACGAGGTGGATGCTGAACAGGCTTAATTGAAAGGCATGTAGCTGTTTACGAAATAGTGGTTTGGTCCACACCATGGGGAATCTGTTCGGGTTCCCTTTTTTAATGCCTTCCTCCCAAACTTCACTGTCTCCTGACTCAAAATGAATACTGGATTTCTGTCCGGGATGATCTGGAACGTGTCCCTGAAACAGTACCTCCTGTCCGGGAAAGACTCCCAGCTTGTCCGTGAAACCGTAATTCATGTCCGTGAAGCCCTGACTCCTGTCCGGGAAGCTCTCATTCTTGTCCGGGAAATACTCACTCCTGTCCGGGGGGTTGTCATTCAGGATGTTACAAAAAACGAATTAGTTAGATGAGTGTCTTCTCCTGAAATCCATAAAGGACAATATTTTAATATGGAGTTCTACTTCAGTAAACCTAACAGCGTGTTTAGGCCTGAAAGCGTCTGTGTCAATTCTAAACAAATAACCATCAAGTCTTATGGTCTCGAAATTACAGTGCTTACTGATTGGAAATAAACTGTTTATTTGGTGTTTCTGCATAAATGCTCTAAATTTAGTATCGAGCCTATAAAAGTCAATATGAAAGGGAGAAAAACAGTCTTTGAGAATGAAAAGTTAACTTTTCAAGAAATTGAAAAATCTACTTCTGCTGCACTTGTTTGCGATGGTACCCAAATACACAATGCAAATAAGGCTGCAGTCAAACTTCTTGAATCCGAATCTGTTGATCAATTGGTGAACGCCAATTTTCTCGATCTGTCTTCCCCCATACAAGCAAACGGAAAAATATCGGAGGAATTATTTACATGCAGGCAAAAGGATGCCTGCGAAAAAGGAATTGTCAATTTTGAATGGATCGTAAAAACGGCAAAAGGAAGACTTCGACCCATTGGGATAACGCTTATTCCGCTCGAATTTTCCGGTGATAAAATGTTCTGTATTTATATGAATGATTCAGCCTTAGTAAATGATATAGAAGCAAAAGAGGCTCAGGAATACCCTTTTGATCGATTTATTTTTAATATTCAGGATATTGCCGTTGTTGGCTATGATAAAAACAGAAAAATAACCTACTGGAACAAAACGAGCGAGAAAAATTATGGTTACACAAAGGAGGAAGCCGTAGGTAAATATCTGGAAGATTTAATTATCCCCGATCAAACGAAGGCAGATTTTATAAGTGCTGTTGTTAATTTCTATGAGAGCAACATATCCATTCCCAGTGCCGAAATTATCTTAAAGAGTAAGGCTGGTTTACCTGTTTATGCCTTCGCGAGTTATGCAATGTTGAAAAATAGGGAGGGTGAAAATGAAGTGTACTGCATCAATTTTGATATCTCAGGAAGGAAACGGGCAGAAAAGCTGCAGAATGTATTGCAAACCATTACCCATGCTGTTAATAGTAGCAAGAACCTCGAAAAACTAATTCAGTTGGTAAAGAGAGAGATCGGTTCTGTTATTGATGCAACTCATTTTTACATTTCTCTTTACAATTCGGAAAGTGAGACCATTGAGGTGCCCTATGTGAGAACAAGTAAAGTCAAATTCGAGTTTGTACCCTTTGGAATTACTTTAAGTTCATATGTGCTTAAGACTCAGCGGCCTTTGTTGGCGAAAAGCAGGAGGTTACTTCAGCTTTTAAAGTCAGGAGAAATTAAAATGTTGGAGCCGGGGCTTAAAGTATGGCTTGGTATTCCTTTAAAGGTGAAACAAAAATTAATTGGAGTATTGGCAATACAAAGTTTTACTGATGAAAATGCATATAGTAAAGATGATCTTAAGTTTTTGAAAGTAATTTCTCATGAGGTGAGTGTTGCTATTGAAAGAATAAAAATGGATAATGAGATTAAGGCAGCTTTAGAAAAAGCAAAGGAAAGTGATCGGTTGAAATCAGCTTTTTTAGCCAATATGAGCCACGAAATCCGCACTCCGATGAATGGTATTCTGGGCTTTTTAGAATTGTTGAAAAAACCCAATATAACCAAGGAGAATATTCAACGCTATACTCAAATTATGGATCAGAGTGGGCAAAGGCTTCTTGAAACCATAAACGACATCCTTGATATTTCAAGAATTGAAGCGGGTCAGGTAAAGTCAGATCTTAAGGAAATGAATGTTAACAAAATACTGGATGAGTTATTTGCGTTTTTCGAGGAGCAAACTTCAAGTAAAAATGTGAATTTGAAATTGCATAAAGGAATTCCCGGTAGCGATTTTATCATCATTTCCGATCAGGTGAAAATTGAATCGATACTAACAAATTTGATTAAAAATGCCATTAAATTTACCGATTCGGGTAAGATAGAGATGGGCTACAGAATAGAGAATTGTGAACTTGTCTTTTTTGTTATCGACACAGGTGTTGGAATTGAGGAAGAGAGCTTGAGTCTTATTTTCAATCGTTTTGAGCAAATCGCCGGCAACATCAAAAAAGTACAGCAAGGTTCAGGATTGGGATTAGCCATTTCTAAATCGTATGTAGATATGCTAAAGGGGAAGATGTGGGTTAACTCAAAAGTAAAGCATGGTTCGGAATTCTACTTTACGATACCCTTGCAGCTTCCGAAAAATAGGATGACCAATGGTGCTGACTATTCTGAGAAAGGCTACGTGCAGCCAAATGTACTAGTGGTTGAAAATGATCCGGAAATCACCTTATCGCTACAAGAAATTTTGGATGGTTTTGCCAAAACTGTAATTCACGTTAAAACCGGACTCGAAGCTGTTGCTAAATGCCAATATTGCCAGGCGATTGATGTGGTGCTGATAAGTGCCGATCTTCCATGTGTTGACGGTTATCAAACCGCCGGATTAATTCGTGAATTCAATACTTCTATAATCGTGTTGGCGATGATTGATGATGCAAAAGAGGGTGAACAAGACAAGGCGTTAAATTCTGGCTGTGATGGTTTTATTACCAAACCAATAAAGTCGGTTGAGGTTTTAGAATCCATCGGCGTCTTTTTTAAGAATAAAACTACGGAATAGGCGGAAATCCCCAATTGTATCAGAGCAAAAAATAGTCAGTCCCGATGTGTTGAGATGACGGTGCTTTGAATTAAGAGTATTGATTGTTTCTATAAAGATTTGAATCCTACAGATTCTGTTTTCGGTAAGCGCTAGTTAAAAGCTGGCGCCAGCAAGGGGGAACCACTGACGGGTTATTTGGTTCTGTCTTTACTTTATCATCCCTGCTTTCTCGATAAATGCCTTTGCTTTTTCTGTTTCTGGTTTGGTTATCAGGCTAACGAATACAAATATTAGGAGTGAAGCGACCATACCAATTCCTGCCTGCTGAACCGAGGCAATTTCCCATGCTGTTGGTAATTTTACGCCCAAGGCGATAAGCAGATTGTAGGTAGAAAACAGCAAACCAAATAGGATAGAGGCAGTAGCCGCTTTTGAATTTCCTCTTTTCCAAATAAAGGCAAGAATCAGTGGCACAAATGCTCCTGTTGCCAGGAAATCGGAACCAATCCAGGTGATTTTTAGAATCGAACGAATTTCAAGAGCAAGCAGCAATCCCAGAAAGGCAATGATTACGGTTGAGATTTTACCAGCCCAAACCATTTGCTCTGGCTTTGCCAATGGGCGAAATCGATTTTTGAAAATATCCACACTTAAAACCAAGGCGCCGGTATTAATCATCGAATCCATGGTCGACATAATGGCCGAGCACAAACCCAGAAACATAAAAGCCGCAAGACCAACCGGCATGTATTGAATGATGATGGCTGGTACAATTCCTCCTTCGGGCACCGAATCGAATAAACCAAGGCTAAGTACGCCGGTTAGTGTTACGATGAGGTATAAAGGAATAAAAACCACAAAAGCCAATGCCATCATCTTTTTGGCATCGGCAGGAGTCTTGGTTGCCGAAATGCGTTGCCAAATGTTGGCTTGTATCATCCACGAACAGCCAAAGGTAATAATGAATACAAAGTTGTTAGAGAGGTTGTGAAAGAAGGAAAAGAACTCCGGCTTGTCAGAGGCTATAGCAATCTCATAAACCCGCTCAAAGCCTCCTGAGTGATTGTAGGTGAAGATGAAAAGCACAATGGCCGCAATCAGTAGAAACACAAACTGAATGATGTCAGTAACTACTACACCCTTAAATCCGCCAAAGAAAGAGTAGAGAAGAACAATGCTTGTACCTGCCAAGGCTGCAATTTTGTAATCGATATCGAAAAAGGCCTGAAAGAATTTCCCGATCACCACCGCTTGTGTGGCTACTCCTAAAATCATGAAAACAAGTATGAGTATGGAGAGAAGAAGGGCAACGGATTTGTTATAGCGCAACTCCATTAATTGAGGTTGGGTAATGGTTCCTATTTTTCGAATCGCTTTCGAGAACAAGTACATTAAAAAAGTGGAGAAAAGAACCGGCATTCCATAAATCCAAAACGAGCTGACTCCTTGATTAAATCCATGATCCACCAAATCGATGGCAGATCCGCCTCCCCACCACGATGCTATGAATGTAACAGCTAAGGCCCAAAAGGGAAGTTGACGGCCGGCTAAAAAGTAATCTTCAGTATTTTTACTTGCTTTCGACCGGAGAACAATGAACATGATTCCTGAAAAATAGAGCAGTAAAAGGAGTATGGAAATTACTTGAAGATGGTTCATTTGGAGTTTGTTTAAGAAAAATAGGATAATGATTTATTTAAAGAAAAAATTCTCTAATATGTCTAATGATATTAGCGCTAAACGTTTATACCGGAACAGTATTGTCAATTTTGCTTTTGTTTAACAATTTCGCATATTTAAAACGATGTAAATATACTTTTTTTTCATTTGTATCGATTTCGGTAAAGTGTAGTGAAAAATAATATGTTAACTGCATTATGAGGTGTGAATAAATTCGCAAAAAAATAATATAAAAATGCTATGGATAGCGCGTGTTTTCTAAATAAAAGTGATAACTTTAATCAAAGCAAAATTTTTTGTTATGATAACACAAGTAAGCTAATTGCCTGAAACCCAACCCTAAAATCGTTTGTTAATGGACTACCTTAAATTTGACAAAGCTCAATTGGTAAATACAGAGTATTCTCTGAAAAAAGAATACATTCGAACCAATCGTGCAGGCTCTTTTGCCTCTTCGACTATTATTAATTGCAATACCCGCAAATATCATGGACTCTTAATATGTCCAATAGATAATTTTGGTGGTGAAAATCATGTTCTTTTATCATCCTTAGATGAGACAATAGTTCAGCATGATTCCCCTTTTCATTTGGGGATTCATAAATTTCCCGGAGAATATAGCCCGAAAGGCAATAAATATGTTCGTGAGTATTTAATGGATCCAACTCCTACAATAATTTACCGTGTAGGTGGTGTGGTGTTACGAAAAGAGTTGCTTTTGGTTGAAAAAGAGCAACGGGTTTTGGTTCGTTACACTTTACTGGAAGCAAATTCGTCAACAACTTTGCGTTTGCAGCCTTTTTTGGCATTTAGGAATATTCATTCCTTAACAAAGGCAAATCTGGATGCTAATACCCGATCCGAAGATATCAGTAATGGTATTAAAATACGTTTGTATCAGGACTTTCCATATTTATACATGCAGTCTTCGGTTGAGTCGGAGTTTGTACATGTACCGGATTGGTACTATGATATAGAGTACAAAGAGGAAAAGAAAAGAGGATATGATTACCATGAGGATCTTTTTGTTCCCGGCTATTTCGAGATGAATATTAAAAAGGGAGAATCCATTGTGTTTTCGGCCGGAACGAAAGAAATTTCGCCCAAGACACTAGCTAAACAATTCGATTCGGAGTTAAAGAAAAGAGTACGTCAAGACAGTTTTGAGAACTGTTTGGAAAATTCAGCGGTTCAATTCTTTTCAAAGAACAGTCACGGAACACGTATCATAAACGGTTTCCCTTGGTTTAGTACCAGCGAACGAAATACTTATTTATCCTTGCCAGGACTAACTTTGGCAAGAGGTGATCAGAAAACTTTTCTGGATGCGTTTGATACTGTATTTAAGAGGGTTTGCAATCGCTTTTCGAAAGATCCTGCTGTTAATGAAGGAAGATTTTCTGTTGACGTTCCATTGTGGTCATTTTGGACCCTGCAAAAATACATTGAAGCGGGAGCAGACCGAAAGGAGATTTGGAAAAAATACAGTAAAAAGATCAAGGAAATATTTCAATCCTATAAACATGGGTCTAATTTGGCTATTAAGATGCATGACAATGGATTGCTCTGGATTATGGAGCAAGGAGTAACCTGGATGAATGTTAAGCATCGTGGGGTTAGTTTGAACCGGCGAATGGGTTATGTTGTTGAGATTAATGCGCTTTGGTACAATGCAATTTGTTTTGCATTAGAAATGGCTGGGGAAGCTAAAGACACTAAGTTTGTTGCAGAATGGGCAGGTGTTAAAGAAAATTTGAAAGAATCATTTATTGATGCATTTTGGGATGAAAGTAAATCATATCTGGCGGATTATGTAGATGATACTCATAAGAGTTGGGCTGTTCGCCCCAACCAATTATTTGCAGTATCGCTTCCTTACTCCTGTCTCTCTGATAATCAGAAGAAAGCTGTGCTGGATGTGCTTGAGAACGAACTATTAACACCAAGAGGCTTACGAACACTCTCACCCAAAAATCATGAATATGAGGGAGTGATTGAAGGAAACGAAGAAAGCCGAAGTAAGGCATTTCATTATGGATCGGTTTACCCTTGGTTGATAGGGCATTTTGCTGAAGCTTATTTAAAGCTCCATAAATTGAGTGGTGAAACTAAGATTAAAAGATGGTTAGCCGTATTCGAAGATAGTTTGCTCGAGCATGGCTTGGGCACTGTATCTGAAATTTACAGCGGAAATCCGCCTCACAAGCCGAATGAGGCTACTTCTTACGGGTTAAGTGTGGCAGAAATTATTAGAGTTACTAAAATGTTTAATAAATCATCTTTAAAATAATCTGTATATGAAAGTTCTAATGTTTGGGTGGGAGTTTCCACCTCATATTTCCGGAGGGTTAGGTACTGCTTGTTACGGACTAACAAAAGGTTTGGCTAAAATTGAAGATCTGGATATTGTTTTTGTTGTTCCTAAGGCTCATGGAGATGAAGATCAGAGTACAATGAGCTTAGTTGGTGCGAATTCTGTTTCTATTCAGCAGGTTCAAACTCATATTGAAAATTTTAAGTCTCAGCATACCTATTTGGAAGTAGAATCGCAATTGATTCCCTATAATGATCCTGATGAATATTATACATTTAGGAGCCAGGATTTATTTGGAAAAAACAAGTTTTTTAAAGTTGATAACGAAGGGAAACTTGAATTTAGTGGAAAGTACGGTACTGATTTAATGGAGGAGATCTATAAATATGCTTTTGTAGCTTCCTCTATTGCTGCTGAACATGATCATGATGTAATACACGCACATGACTGGCTTTGTTATCCTGCAGGAATAGCTGCAAAAGAAATGTCTGGGAAACCATTGGTGATACACGTTCATGCTACTGATTTTGATAGAAGCGGAGGAAATGTAAATCCGAAGGTTTATGAGATTGAAAAAATGGGAATGGATGCTGCCGATAAAATTATTGCAGTGAGTAATTTAACCCGTAATATCGTTATCGAAAAATACGGACAGAATCCCGATAAGGTGGTTACTGTTTACAATGCGGTTGAACCTGTTTCTATGGAAGAAAAGGCGAAAATTAAAAAAGGAGTTAAAGAAAAAGTTGTAACTTTTTTAGGCCGGATAACAATGCAAAAAGGTCCGGAATATTTCGTCGAAGCTGCTCATCAGGTTTTGAAAAGAACAAATAATGTGCGATTTGTAATGGCCGGTAGTGGAGATTTGCTGGAACAAATGGTGGATAGAGCGGCTCAATTGGGTATCAGTGATAAGTTTCATTTTACAGGTTTTTTAAAGGGAGATGATGTTTTTAATATGTTCCTTTTAAGCGATGTATATGTGATGCCATCGGTATCGGAACCATTTGGAATCTCGCCTTTGGAGGCAATGCAATCAAATGTTCCTGTTATTATATCAAAGCAGTCAGGAGTATCGGAAATTCTGACTCACGCTGTAAAAGTTGATTATTGGGATATTGATGCAATGGCTGATGCCATTTACGGAATTATTAAGTATGATTCTCTTTCGGAAGTTTTTAAGGAAGAGGGGAAAGAGGAAGTGGATAATTTGAAATGGGCCAAAGCGGCAATTAATGTTCATGATGTCTACAACTCAGCAATTCAATTATTCGAACAACAAATTAAAAATTAACATTATGAAGGCACTTTGTTTATATTTTCAGATTCACAAACCATTACGTTTAAGAAGATACAGATTTTTCGATATCGGTAACGATCACTACTATTACGATGATTATACCAATGAGTCGATCATGAGACAAATTGTGGATGAATCTTATTTGCCGGCAAATAAGATTATTCTGGAATTGTTGAAGAAGAATAAAGGGAAATTTAAAATATCATTCTCCATTACGGGAATTGCTTTGGATCAATTTGAACAATATGCTCCTGAGGTGATTGATAGTTTTAAAGAACTGGCAAAAACCGGTGATGTGGAGTTCTTAGCGGAAACTTATTCTCATTCTCTTGCCTCATTAATCAATCAAGATGAATTTGTTCAGCAAGTTACCAGCCACAGCGATAAAATAGAAGATCTTTTTGGAAGACGACCTACTGTATTTAGAAATACAGAAATGATTTATTCTGATGAAATTGGTGCAATGGTTGCCAAAATGGGCTATAAGGCAATTTTAACAGAAGGGGCAAAGCATATTTTAGGATGGAAGAGTCCAAATTATTTGTATTGTAATGCCATTAATCCGAAGCTGAAAATTTTAATGCGCAACTATAAATTGAGTGATGATATTTCATTTCGGTTTTCATCTAAAGGATGGAAAGAATGGCCACTTACAACTACAAAATTGGTTGGCTGGTTAAACGAAATGGATGATAAAGAGGATTTGGTGAATATATTCATGGATTACGATACATTCGGAGAACATCAGAAGAAAGAATCTGGGATTTTTGAGTTTCTGGCTCACCTTCCACAGGATGTTATTCTCAAATCGAAATATAAATTTTCTACTCCTTCGGAAGTTGCCGCAGAATTTCACCCAATTGCACAAGCACATGTGCCTAATGTTATTTCCTGGGCCGATGAAGAGCGCGATTTGTCAGCGTGGTTGGGAAATAAACTTCAAGATGAAGCTTTTCAAAAACTATACGCTTTGCGTGATGATGTTTTGGCTGTAAATGATGATCGAATTAATAAGGATTGGAAATATTTACAAGCCAGCGACCATTTTTATTACATGTGTACCAAGTTTACTTCAGATGGTGATGCACATTCTTCTTTTAATCCTTACAGTTCGCCTTACGATGCTTTTATTAATTACATGAACGTAGTAAGCGATTTTCAGATACGTTTAAAAGAACTCAAAGAAGGAGTGGCAGTTGATCCCAAAGAGTTGCAAAATCAGCTCATACAAAAGGATGAAATAATCGCTAAATATGAACAGCAATTGAGCGAATTGAATATTTAATTCATAAAAAAGAATGGTGTTGGGATGCTTTTTGGAGCTAATGAAATACTAAATTTGTTTTGTTATGCAATTAGTAAAGAGAATGTATTTTGTTGAATTTTAGAATAGTTAATGCTTTGGCCATTTTACAAAAAAAATGACCAATGTCTAATCAATAATAATATATTAGGTATGAATAATAGGGATATAACTCCAGATTTTGTATTTGAAGTTAGTTGGGAGGTTTGTAATAAGGTAGGAGGAATTCATACCGTTATTTCTACAAAGGCCTTGTCGTTGAAACCATTATTTAACGATCAAATCATTTATATAGGACCAGATTTCAAGATTGCTGAACACCGGGAAAAGGAATTTCAGGAAGATGAAAATTTGTTTCCGGAATGGAAAGAGAAGTTAATAGCAGAAGGTTTATTGGTTCGAATAGGACGATGGAAAATAGCTGGGAATCCCTTGGTGATTCTAATCGATTTTTCATGTTTAGAATCGCAAAAGGATCTTATTTATAGCAAACTTTGGGAAATTTATCGAGTAGAATCTTTGTACGGACATGATGATTATAGGGATGCTGCATTATTTGGATATGCAAGTGGTAGAGTCATTGAAAGTTTTGTAGAATACAAGGATTTACCTAAGAATAAAATTGTTGCTCAATTTCATGAATGGATGTCGGGTGCAGGTCTTTTGTATTTAAAATACAAGGCTCCTGATATTGCTACAATTTTCACAACTCATGCGAGTATGCTTGGACGTGTATTAGCCAGTAACTATGAGAATTTGTACGATAATCTGCTTAATTTTAATCCAATTGAAAAACCAAGACAGTATAATGTTACGGCCAAATGTTCAATGGAAAAATGTGTGGCTCTGGCGGCTGATTGTACTTCAACAGTTAGTGATATTACCGCACGCGAATGTAAGCAGTTTCATGGACGGGCAATAGATGTCGTGATGCCAAATGGTTTCGAAGATGAATTTGTTCCCGAATTGGCAGAACTTGAAATTACAAGGCAGGAATCCAAAAAAAGTTTTAAGAAAGTTGCTGAGTCACTTCTGGGTTATGAAATTCAGGCAGATACCTTATTTCTTGGAACAGGAGGACGGTACGAGTACAAAAACAAGGGGATTGATGTATTTCTGGAAGCTTTGGCGAAGCTGAATGAAAATAAATATTTGGATCGCGACATTGTCGTTTTCTTTTTAATTCCTGGAGATCAGCGAGGTGCCAGAAAGGATTTGCAAGAGAATCTGGCTAAATATCCCGATAGAAATCCTTTAGTTTCACCTTTTTCAACCCATTATTTGGGGAATGTAGACCATGATGAGATCTTGAATAAGATTAAGTCTTTAGGTTTTACAAATAGTCTGACCGAGCGAATTAAGGTTATTTTTGTGCCTACCTATCTGGATGGTATGGATGGTATATTTAATAAGTCCTATTATGAACTTTTAATGGGATTGGATTTATCGGTTTTTCCATCGTACTATGAACCTTGGGGATATACTCCAATGGAAAGTGTTGCCTTTAGTGTTCCTACAATCACAACTTCTTTAGCCGGATTTGGTCAATGGGTTCGAATGATTGGAGAAGCGGGTAAAGGTGGTGTTGCAGTAGTTGAACGAAATGATTCAAATAGAAAAGAAGTCGTTGAAAATATATCCTCTCAAATATTTAATTTCTCAACAAAATCAGTAGATGATATTCTAAGGTGTAGGGAAAATGCGAGTAGCATTGCCAAAAGAACATTGTGGAAAAATTTTATAGAGAATTATTACCGTGCATACGAAATAGCAATCAAAAATAATATGGAAAAGGAAAATGACGCATCTGTACATGTTGAGGTGGAAAATCATTTGAATGTACAGAGAAGCAATAATATTAATTGGAGGAAATTAATTATTGAAACTAATCTTCCAAAGGAATTACTTGGCCTTGAGAAATTATCAAAAAATTTATGGTGGTGTTGGAACTATAAAGCAATCGATCTTTATCAATCTATAGATCCAAAGTTATGGCATACCTGCAATAAGAATCCAATTTTATTGCTTAAGCAAGTGTCGAGTTCTCGATTGAAGGAATTGGCGGAAGATGCAACTTTCATGAAGAATTATTCTGACGTTTTTAAGCAGTTTAATGATTATATGGCAGTGAAACCAACTGAAGGGCAAGCTAAAATTGCCTATTTCAGTATGGAGTATGGTTTAAATAATAACTTAAAGATTTATTCCGGAGGATTAGGAATTTTAGCAGGTGATTATTTAAAGGAGGCCAGTGATTCTAATGTTGATATGGTTGCGATTGGCTTTATGTATCGTTTTGGATACTTTAATCAGCATCTCTCCATAAATGGGGAACAGTTGGTTGAGTTGAGTGAGCAAAAATTCTCTCAATTGCCAATCAGTAGGGTAAGAGATCGTTCAGGTATGGAGAAAAATATTTCTTTTTCTTTAGAAGGAAGAACTGTTGTTGCTAAAATTTGGCAAGTTAAAGTGGGTCGAATTTCCTTATATCTGTTGGATACCGAAACATCTATGAATGAAGAGCAGGATCGATCATTAACTCACCAGTTGTATGGTGGCGATTGGGATCACCGTATAAAGCAAGAAATACTTCTGGGATTAGGAGGGATTAAAACACTTGAGGCACTTAATATTCAACCAGACTTGTATCATTGCAACGAAGGACATGCTGCTTTAATAAATGTGGAGCGTTTGATTAATCTAATTTCAGAAGGTTATAAGTACGAAGTAGCTTTGGAAATTGTAAGAGCTTCATCACTGTTTACGACACATACGCCTGTTCCTGCTGGGCATGATACTTTTTCTCCTGATATGATTAGACATTATCTGTCATATGTTCCAGGAAAATTGAGCTTAGGTTGGGATCAATTTCTTGCTCTGGGTAGAGTGAATCCTTTGGATTATAACGAGAAATTTTCAATGAGTAATTTGGCCGCCAACACGTCGGTTGCCATGAATGGAGTAAGTATGCTGCATGGAAAAATTTCTCAGGAAATGTTCAATAATCTTTACTCGGGATATTTCCCTGAGGAATTACATATTGGTTATGTGACTAATGGTGTTCATTACCCTAGCTGGACTGCAAAAGAATGGATGACTTTGCACGAAGAAGAATTTGATAAAGAATTTAAAAATGATTTATCGAACAAAGAATATTGGAAAAAAATATACGATGTTCCAGATGAGAAAATCTGGGCGATTAAAAATGTATTGCGTAAAAAACTAATTGATTTTGCGAAGGATCGTTTCCAAAAAAACTGGGTTAAACGATACGAAGATCCTCGTTCGTTAGTAGAAACGATGGATTCAATAGATGAGAATGCTTTAACAATTGGTTTTGCCCGTAGATTCGCGACTTATAAACGTGCTCATTTATTGTTTAGTGATATCGATCGATTGTCCGAACTTCTAAATAATCCAGAAAGACCGGTGCAATTTATCTTCGCGGGGAAAGCGCATCCTGCGGATAAAGCAGGGCAGGATTTAATTAAGCAAATTGTTGCGATATCCCGTCGTCCGCAATTTGAGGGTAAGATTCTGTTTCTAGAGAATTACGACATGGAATTGGGGCAACGATTGGTAAAAGGTGTCGATATTTGGATGAATACACCAACACGACCATTGGAAGCTTCAGGAACATCAGGAGAAAAAGCGGTGATGAATGGAGTTCTTAATTTTAGTGTTCTTGATGGCTGGTGGTTAGAAGGCTATCGCGAAGGAGCGGGTTGGGCTCTATCCGAACAACGTACTTATGAGAATCAAGACTTTCAGGATGAATTGGATGCTCAGACAATTTATTCGATGTTTGAAAATGATATTATTCCTCTATACTATAAGCGTGATGAGAACAATATTCCAGTGGATTGGATTCAGTACATTAAAAAATGTATCGCTGAAATTGCTCCGGAATACACTACCAAGCGCATGATTGACGATTATAAGGATCGTTTTTATACTAAGATGTATCAACGTGTTACAAAAACAAAGGAGAATGACTACAAAATTTTAAAAGACATAGTCAAATGGAAACAAAAAATCCTTGTTTCGTGGGAAAAAATTGAGGTCGTTTCTGTTGATGCACCGAGTACACCTAAGCACAAGTATTTATCAGGTGAAAATTACCACGTTGAAGTTGCACTTGATTTGAAAGATTTAGTTGAAGAAAAAATTTGTGTTGAGTTGGTGATAAGAGCTTCAATGGATACTCAAAATCCAGGACCGATTCGAACAGAGCAACTCGTTATGGATCATAAAGTTGATTCTCTAGCTTTCTATCGATTGGATTTGGTATTGAATGATCCGGGAATCTTTGATTTTGGATTGAGAATGTATCCTTTTAATGATAATCTTCCACATCGTCAGGATTTTAATTACGTGAAGTGGATCTAAAATAAGAATGATAGTAAAAGGGCTGTTTCGTTTCGAAACAGCCCTTTTTAATTTTAGCTTAAAGGTGGAATTACGAGAACCTGTCCAGGATAAATCATATTTGGATCCTTTAGCATTGGTTTGTTGGCCTCAAAAATAATATCGTATTTATTGGCCTTTCCATACACCTCTTTGGCAATTTTTGATAAATAATCTCCTTTTTTAACGGCACAGAAACTGGTGGCTCAATCGAAGGAGAATTGGTAAGTTGAATCCTAAGAGTGACTTCTTTGCCATTCATAGCGACTAGTATGGTACTTGTGCCGAAACCAAAGTTTTTTAAAAGGGCCAGAATTAACTCAGATTTTTCTTTTTCATGAGTTTTTTCAGATTTTCTGGAAATTTTCTCCCTGCATTTTATTTGGTTAAACAATGTTGAATAAGTACTGAAAGAACTAGTTTAATAATTGAAAGGTGATTTTAACATTAACCCGGTACTCAGTAATGTCATTTTTATCGACAATGGCACTCATGTCCTGAACGTACACTGAACGGATTTCTTTAATCGTTTTCGCCGCAGTTTTTACTGCGTTTTTTGTGGCGTCTTCCCAACTTATTTTGGATGATGCCATTACTTCAATAACTTTTAAAATGCTCATAATGTTGGATTTAAGTGAATGTGTTAAATCAAACAGCTATTTGATACTTGGAGTACATTTAGCTCTTGTTTTTTTAGTGTACTTAATTTACGGAATATTTCAATAAAAATTAAATATTTTTTATTGAGTCCTAATGAGCTTTATTCTGTTGATAAAAATGGGGATTCTATCCTGTTAGCCTTAATTTGATTTAAAATATGAAATCACTGAAAGATTGTAATTATTTACGCCTCTAGTAAATAGAAAGGAAGAATCCTTTACAAAAAATACTAATTCATTATCTTCTTTTTTATAGTCCAAATCAATTTTATCAGAATTTGAGAAATTTCCATCGTGGTAACATATGTCTTCTTTATTGCAATACAACTTCTTTGAACAGGTTTAATTTTATATAAAAAAGCCTGATTCCATATGGAACCAGGCTTTTTTATATTGTATGAAACAAGATCAAAAAGTATTAATTTTTTTTAGCTTTTTTCTCTCTTTTTTCTTCTTTTTTTTCTTTTGCTGTTTTTGTCGATTCTTTTTTGACGTTTTTCTTAGAGTCTTGTGACTTAGCCATGATATTTTAGTATAAAATTAATATTCCAATTTGCACTGATAAAATATGATTTCAAATTTACGAAATAAATTGGCATTTAATATTATTTCTATGTTTGGTTAAAGCAATTTTAGCACCCATAGTTCCACCATTTCTTCCTGGCGCCAATTTTGGTTTCTTTTTGTGTTTTTTGAAGCTGATCGAACCTTCTTATGTAAAAGCAATTCCTTTTCGAAACGACCACCTTCAGCCAATTCCTTTTCAATAGGATGACCTTCTTTCTGATTGGTAATTTGAGCTAAATTAGAAAAAAGAATTACCACCCGGCCATTAATTTTAGTGTGTTTTTTTGCTTCTGCAAAAAAGCGTGGAAACAAATCTTTTTCATAGTAAATTGCTCCATCAAGACCTTCTGGATTGTAAGAAGCAGGTAACCATGGTGGATTAAATACAATCAAATCTGATTTTGTATTATTTTGAGCAAATAAATCTCCAAATTGCAGTTCTATCTTCGATTCTAATTTGGTTTTACTCAAACTTTTAGATAATCCTATTATTGCATTTGGATTGTTATCTGTTGCACAAATTTTTTCAAATCCATGCTTTAACATTTGAAAGCTTAAAATACCGGAACCAGTTCCTACATCTATGGCCGATTTTTTATCTCCCTTGTAACGGTCTAGCCATTTCTCAAATACCTTTACGTGTTCAAATCGAGTAGGGAAGTAGGTACCGAAAAAAGGATGTATTTTTCGATCAAGAACAGGAACGAAGATGCCTTTGTCATACCATTGCCAAGAGCTGTTTAATCCTTGTACCTGCGGATATGGTAATAGGAATTCAGTAAAATCAGGATACAAGTCTTTTAACCAGCCAATTTCCGGTGATTTTCTTACAGTTAGTTTGTTATTTGTTATATGTAGTAACAGTTTATTAGAAAGCTCTTTGTAAGCAGTTCTGAATTCACGTTGTCCTCTAAATGTTTGATCAGGATATTTTTTTTCAAGATGTTTTTTTAATTCACTGAGAACGGCTAGTCCACTGCTGTAATAATCAACGATTAAAACGAAATGCCCATCAATTAGTGCATCCACAGCATCCATAGGATCCATACGTTTTTTGTAAGGAAATACTTCAATATCTGCCACAATTGGTTCAGGTCGGTTTACTGATATTTTCTTACCTGATATTCTCATCTCTAATTCACTCTTTAACATTCCTAGTTTGTTTTTTGCGTTTTGCAATACTAAGGCAAAACCCCCAAAGCAATGTTTTTCGCAATTAATTTAAAAAATTTGTGTAAACGTAGTACAATTACACTTCATACTACGTTTAATGTACAGAATTAATTGTATCTAATTCGTAATAATTCCTAATTGAGCTGTTCCTAATTATGTATTTATAGCTAACAAAATTGTCGAATTCCTTTAGACGTTAATCTCTAATAGAAGATATTGATGACCGGGAATACTTAGAGGCAATCCAATTTCAGCTACTTCATTAGAACTAAGCCTATATTCTTCCTCTGAAAAAAGTTTGTTAAAGTGCAATTCTATCGGACGAGGAATATTCATTACTTCCATAGCATGTGCAGGAATTTTCACCTGTATATGCTGATTGTTAGAATCAAAATTGCAGATTACCAATACCTTTTGCTCGGCAGTGTGTCGCAAAAAGGCATAAACCTTATCCGAATTAAAGATCGATAAATCAGTATTTTGCCACATGATATCGTAAAATTCACCTTGGGAGATGGCTGGCAATTGTGCATGCTTCAGGATATCGCGATAGGCATTTTGTAAGTTTTTTTGCTGATCAGATAATAATTCTCCATCAAATTTGCCATCATTCATCCATTTTTGATGTTCGGGTAAGTTCCAGTAATCAAATATTGTAGAACGTCCATCCGAGCCACTATAGCCAGATTCTTCCATTCCTGTTTCTGCAAATTCTTGTCCGGAGTAAATCATGGCGGCACCTTTATTAAAGCAAACAGATAGCATCATCGCCGGAAGGGCTTTAATTGGATCTGATGCAAAATAGGGTGAGGCAAGTCGTTGTTCATCATGATTTTCCAAAAAACGAAGCATATATTCATCCAGATTATTTAAGGATTGCCAGCATTGTGAAATATCTCTAGCCGGTCTTTCACTTCTAATAATTCCCTTGAGCGTATCATACAAACCCACTTTATCATACAAATAATCGAATTTACCTGTTTTGATGTAAGCTTCGTATAAATAAGGATTGTACACTTCAGCAATAAAAAGAATTTCAGGAAATGCCGATTTTATTTCTTCAATCACCCAATGCCAAAATTCAACGGGCACCATTTCGGCCATATCGCATCGAAAGCCATCAACTCCTTTTTCTGCCCAATAGAGCAAAATGTTTTTCATCTTTATCCATGTATTTGGAATGGGATCGAAATGTAAGGAATGATTATTCTGATAATCGACACCATAATTTAATTTTACAGTTTCGTACCAGTCATTTAATTGCGGATTGGCGGTAAATTGATCGTTTCCTGTTGCCTTAGCAGGGAATTCCAGATAATCTATATTTGGAAAATGCTTTCTTATTTCATCAGACAGGTGTAGATGTTCATGCGGTAAATAGTAAAAATTATTGTTGGGCGCGAAACCTACACCACTATTATCCTCTTCGCCAAAATCGGAAATGCCTTTGGGTTTTACATCCGAATGATATTCTCTGGCCAAGTGGTTGGGAACAAAATCAATAATCACCTTCATTTTGTTCTGATGCGTACGGGTAAGCAGATTTTGAAACTCTTCAATTCTCTGATTTACATCTTCAGCCAAATCGGAGTTTACATCATAGTAATCTCTAATTGCATAAGGAGATCCTGCTTTTCCTTTTATCACTAATGGATTGCCATGTGGAATTCCGGCATCAGGATATCCTTCGACAATTGCATGCTCAAGAATTCCAGTATACCAAACATGAGTAATTCCAAGTTTTTTAATTTCCTGAAGAGCTTTATTGCTGATATCATTGAATTTACCAGTTCCGTTTTCACTCCGCGAGCCATTTACAACAAATTTTGTGTTTTTGTTTCCAAATAAACGAGGAACTAACTGGTATATAATTGGTTTCTGGTCGGTCATTTTTAAAAAATTCTTTTTGTAGGAATATACTTGAATACCAGTGCTGTTCTGCTTGGAAGATATAAGTAAATCCTGTGTTTGTTCGACATTAGTGCTTCAGGTTTCGAATAGTAAAGCAGATTTCCGTCTACGCGATCAAAACCTCCATATTTTTTTTCATCAGAATTAAGTACCAGTTGGTATTTACCTGAATTTGCAGGAATACCATAATGAGTGAACGATTCGTTTGGATTTAGGTTGTAAACAAAAAGCAAATCCTTTCTCTGAACAGCTAAAACTTGATTTCCCTGATCGGATTGAACGCAATTGATATAGGGTTCATTAATGAATTCCTCTTTGTTTTGAAGAGCAATCATGTCTTTATCAAATTCATTTAAAGTTTCGAAACGCAAGAGTTGATTGTCAACTAAACTCCATTGACGACGTGCATGTTTATAGGACCAATTATTTCCTACACGTGGGAAATCTATCCATTCGGGATGTCCGAATTCATTGCCCATAAAATTTAAATAACCATTCCCGGAACAGGAAATAGTTAACAATCGAATTAATTTATGAAGAGCAATTCCACGATCAACGACTAAGTTTTCGCTTGATTTATCCATGCTATCGTACATGGCTTTTTCAATTAAACGGAAAATAAGTGTTTGGTCACCAACCAGTGCCTGGTCGTGAGATTCGGCATAGCTAATGGTTTTTTCTTCGTATCGTTTGTTGGATAATTCGTAGAAGATTTTACCTACATCCCAGTTTTCATCAAGTGTTTCTTTTATCAGCTTGATCCAATAATCGGGAATTCCCATTGCCAATCTAAAATCAAAATCCAAACCTCCATCTTCAAGTGAGGATGCTAATCCCGGATATCCACTCATTTCTTCGGCAACACTAATTGCATTTGGATTGTATTCGTGAATTAGTTTGTTCGCTAATGTCAAGTAGCAAATGGCATCTTCATCTTGTCCGCCGTCAAAATACATTTCATAGCTGGTGAAATCTCTCGATAAACCATGATCGTAATACAGCATGCTCGTAACGCCATCAAAACGGTATCCGTCGAAATGATATTCTTCTAACCAGTATTTTATATTGGATAATAAAAGGTGCAGGACCTCATTTTTTCCATAATCGTAGCAAAGAGAATCCCATGCGATATGTTCTCTTCGTTCATCTGCATGAAAAAACTGATAAGGTGAGCCATCGAAATTACCTATGCCTTCCAATTCATTTTTTACAGCATGCGAGTGGATAATGTCCATAATTACCATGATGCCCAATGAATGTGCCGCATCAATTAGTTGCTTTAATTCTTCGGGAGTTCCAAAACGGGAAGAGGCGGCAAACAAACTCGAAACATGGTACCCAAAAGAGCCATAGTAAGGATGCTCCTGAATGGCCATCAATTGAATTGTATTGTAACCAGCTTTGTGAATTCGAGGCAGCACTAACTCACGAAATTCATTGTAAGTGCCAACGCCTTCTTTTTCGGTAGCCATTCCAATATGGGCTTCATAAATAAGTGGCGATTTGTATTTTACTCTCTTTGACTCATATTTCCACTCGAAAGGCAATTCACTTTGCCATACTTGTGCTGAGTAAATCAGTGTTTTCGCATCTTGTACTACTCGTGTACACCACACGGGAATACGTTCTCCTTTTCCTCCAGGCCAATGAAGAAGTAATTTATAGAAATCAGCTTGTTTTAGTGAAGCTAATGGCAGTTTCAGCTCAAAATTCCCATTTTCGATTTTCTTGAATTGATAGTCCGCATGTTCTTGCCAGTCAGAAAACTCACCAATAAGAAACATCTTATCTGCATTTGGAGCCCATTCCCGTATGATCCAATGATTTGAATTACGATGGAGTCCATAGTAGTGATGTCCATTAGCAAAGTCTGAAAGTGTTGATTTTGTGATCTCTCTTTCTTTTTGAGAAGCTGCGTTTAATCTTTTTTGAATCACATATTGATAATCAATCAACATGGGGTCAGATTCAATTATTTTAAGATGTTTAATCATATGCAATATAAGTGTATCTGGTTAGGGTGTAAGTCATAGGTGCGACAATCCTAAAGGTACAATTTATCTATTATAATTATTTTATAATCGAGTGAAGTTTTTGAGAATTTTGTATACCTGATAGTGATAGTTAAGGAAGAGCTGAATTTGCAGTCAATTACGTTTCCATTTAATTTAAATAAGGGGATTTAAATGGATGGAGTTAATCCATTTTATCGGATATGTTGCTTTTGGTTAATGTGTGGGATTATTAGGAAGTAATTGTCGTACATTTTTTTTAATAAAACTTAAAATGTCTTATAACTAATAGCTTGCCTTTACTCTTTTTTTGAATCTGTTTGCATTTCGCAATCGTTTTAACCAAATTAGATAAGAAATGAGCCAAATACAACATTTTGTATGAAATGAAACCGCTTAATTCACACTATATAAAATAACAAATAATTACAACAGGAAATTTTGTTAAGTAATCTTCAGCTCGAAGGAAACAAACCCAACAATTAGCCTGTAAAAACTTATTTCTATGAAAAAATTAATAAACAAAGTAGACGATGTTGTTGTAGAACAAATGCAAGGAATGGCAGCAGCACATGCTGGTGTTAAGATTAATCTTGAGCCAAAATACATGTATCGTTCAGATTCTCCAATTAGCACCAAAGTTGCTATTGTTTCTGGCGGAGGAAGTGGTCATGAACCAATGCACTGTGGATTTGTAGGAATGGGAATGTTAGATGGTGCTTGTCCGGGGGAAATGTTTACTTCGCCTACACCCGATCAAATGCTTGAATGTGCAAAGCAAGTGAATGGTGGTCCTGGAGTTTTATTTTTGGTGAAAAATTATACAGGTGACGTAATGAACTTTGATATGGCAACCGAAATGTTGCATGAGGAGGGAATTGCAGTTCAAAGCATTTTAGTTGATGATGACGTTGCTGTAAAAGATAGTCTTTACACTGCAGGTAGACGTGGAGTGGGAACAACCGTGCTCATGGAAAAAATTGTTGGGGCAGCAGCTGAGGCTGGTTATAATTTAGATCAATGTGCTGATTTGGCAAGAAAAGTAAATTGTAGTGGCAGATCAATGGGAATGGCGTTAACTTCTTGTATTGTACCGGCGGGTGGTAAACCTAATTTTGAAATAGGTGATGACGAGATTGAGTTCGGCGTTGGTATACATGGAGAGCCTGGACGTAAAAGAATGAAACATACCACTGCAGATGAAATCACAAGCATGTTGGTGTCAGGAATATTAGAAGATGAAAACTATACCAGAACTGTAAGAGAGTGGGATAGAATAAAAGGAGACTGGGAAGATAAAGTTATTACCAGTGATGCATTGAAGGCTGGTGATGAGGTTATTGTGATGGTGAACAGTTTGGGTGGAACTCCACTTTCAGAATTGTATGTTGTTTATAAAAAGCTTGCTGAAATCTGCGAAGCAAAAGGAATTAAAATCGTAGAGAAGTTAGTTGGGGCTTATATTACCTCTCTTGAGATGCAAGGTTGCACCATAACTATGGTTAAAGCAGATGCAGAAATGAAGAAATTTTGGAATGCACCGGTAAATACACCCGGTCTTCGTTGGGGCATATAAGTTCAATAAATTAGTAAAGTATAAGTCAGGATGTTCATAATTATTTGTGACATCCTGATTTATTACATTAAAATTCATTTTCAAGAGTAGTTGAATTTGAGTTTTTAAACAAGATTTAATTAATAAAACAAACATGATGAATGTAATATCGCAGGTTTCAATTAATGAGTGGCTGAAAGAAATTGCAGTGGTGATGAGGCAGAATAAAGATTATCTGTCTCAATTGGATGCTGCAATTGGTGATGCCGACCATGGGATAAATATGGATAGAGGATTTCAAAAAGTCCTTATAAAAACAGAAACCTTTGCGGATCAAGATATAGGAGCAATGTTGAAAAACACCGGAATGACTTTAATCTCTAGTGTAGGTGGAGCTTCAGGACCTCTTTACGGAAAGTTTTTTATGCAAATGGGAATGGCCTTAATGGGCAAGATGGAGTTGAATTTAGAAGATTTATCTACTGGAATTTCTAAAGGATTGGATGGTGTTAAAGGCATTGGTAAAGCATCTGTTGGGGATAAAACTATGGTAGATGTTTGGACTCCTGTTGTTGAATCGCTTAGCGAATCAGTTAACCAGAAGGATACTTTAGAGATTGCATCCGATAAAATGGTAATAGCGGCTGATAAAGGTTTGAAATCGACTATCAACATGATTGCACGAAAAGGCCGAGCCAGTTATTTGGGAGAAAGAAGTATTGGACATCAAGATCCAGGAGCTACCTCTTCATGTTTTATCGTGAATATATTACAAGGAATTATTGTTGGAAAAAAATAGGAAAAGATGATCGGATTAGTAATCGTTTCGCATAGTAAAATGTTGGCAGAGGGAGTCAAAGAACTTGCCATGCAAATGGGGCAAAATAAAGTGAGGATAGAAGTTGCTGGCGGCTTAGATGATGAGAATAATCCCATTGGAACCGATCCTATGAAAATTGAAGAAGCAATTCGTGCCGCTTATTCTGAGGATGGCGTTTTGGTTTTAATGGATATTGGAAGTGCAATAATGAGTGCCGAAATAGCCTTGGAATTTTTGGAGGATGATATTCGGAATAAAGTGGTTTTGTGTGAAGCTCCTCTTGTTGAAGGTACAATTGCAGCGGCAGCTCAAGCCATGTCTGGTTCTGATATGAAAGATGTGATTGCCGAGGCTAGGAATTCATTACATGCTAAAAATGTTCTTTTACAACCAGAAAAAGAGATTGATGAAACTGTATCGGATGAGCAAAATGAACTACCTGTAGATGGAATAAATTTACAAATTATTGTTCCAAATAAACAAGGACTACATGCCAGACCTGCCGCAAAATTGATTGAGATTGTGAATCGTTTTAACGCCAGAGCTTTGGTTAGTGCCAAGGGAAAGAAACCTGTTTCTGCCTCCAGTATCAGTCAGGTTGGTACTTTGGGTGCGAAAAATGGCGAAGTTCTGGATTTTGTCATTTTTGGTAAAGATGCAGATGAGCTGGAAAAGGCCTTGATCTATTTCAGAGATGCAAATTTTGGTGATGATGACAAGGAAATTATTGAAACAACAACAAAAAAAATAGTGAAGTCAGAGGCTTTGGATGGTGCAATTCATGGAATTGCTGCTTCTGAGGGAATCGCAGTTGGCAAATCTTTATGGTTCAAAAAAGAATTACCAACTATTAATAAGGAAAATGTTGAGGATACAAATCATGAAATTTTCTTGTTGCACCAATCGATCGATCGGGTAATTCAAGAGTTGGGGGTGATTCAAAAGAAAATTACCCGTGAGCTGACTAAAGAAAAGGCAGAGATCTTCGATTACCACAAACTTCTTTTGCAAGATCAAGATTTACTTAAAGAAGTTGAAGACACTATTCGTAATGAAAAAATAAATGCAGCTTATGTCTGGTCAAGCCAGATCAAGAAATTGGAAACAGAATATTTAGCGATGGATAGTGCCTATTTGCAAGAACGAGCTGCAGATGTAGTGGAAGTTGGTAATAAAGTACTTGTGGAGCTATTAGGTGTACCCAAAAAGAAGATTGTACTTACTCATGCTTGTATTATTGTTACTGACGAACTAGGACCAGCCGAGACCATGGAATTGGATCTTAATTTGGTGCAGGGAATTATAACAAGAACTGGTGGGGAGACTTCTCATTCTGCAATTTTATCAAGATCCTTGGGTATTCCGGCAATTGTTGGTGTAGGGGAGCAGATAGATAAGATTATGGATGGCGAGGAAATTGCTATCGACGGATCAACAGGTGATATTTGGACGGCAAATCATCCGGATGTAATTGCAGATTTAAGAAAAGCTAAAGAGGTAGAGCAAGTAAAAAGGCAGGAATCTCTGGCCAAAGCTAAAGCCCCGGCTGTTACTAGAGATGGAAAAACCTTTCAAATAGTAGCAAATGTAAGTGGACCCAAGGAAGCGAAGATATCATTCGAGAATGGAGCAGAAGGAGTTGGCCTTTATCGAACAGAATTCCTGTTCATGAACCGGGAAGATGCTCCGTCGGAAGAGGAACAATATCAGGCATATAAAACGGTTTGTGAGAACATGAAAGGCTATCCGGTCACCATCAGAACTCTTGATGTCGGCGGAGATAAACCCATTCCTTACCTTGATATTCCTGCTGAGAACAATCCATTTTTAGGCCTAAGAGGCATTCGATATTGCTTGCAGGATACCAAATTATTTAAAACACAATTGAGAGCAATCTGCCGTGTATCCGCTGAATACGATGTTCGGGTGATGTATCCAATGGTTGGTGTGATTGAAGAGGTTCTTTCGGCCAATGAATTGCTTCGCAAAGTGCAAACAGATTTGAATAAAGAAGGAATTGCTTTTTCGAAGAAGATGAAAGTTGGCGTAATGATAGAAGTGCCGTCAACCATATTTTTTATTCCACAATTAGCTAAAGAATTGGATTTCTTAAGCATTGGGACCAATGATCTTACTCAGTATTTGTTGGCATTAGATCGGGATAACAACAGCGTAGCTAAATATCATAGTCCCTTTCATCCAGTGGTATTAGAAGCTATTCGAGAGATTATAAGCCGTTCGAAAAAAGCGGGAATAGAGGTTAGTATGTGTGGTGAGTTGGCAGGAAATGCTAAGGCGACTAACCTGTTAATTGGTTTAGGCTTAGAGAAGTTTAGCATGAATAGTCCGGCAATTCCTAAGGTGAAAGAAATGATTCGGGCAATGAATACTTCTGATAATCAGACTGATTTTCAAATTGATTCATCGATTCGGACTCTTGAGGGACTTAAAAAATCACTTGGAGAATGATAAGCCAGAGATCTTAACTCTGTAATTTATTAATTAATTCTTACTTTCATAAAATGTAATGGATTGCAAATTTGATTAAAATCAGACTTCTAATTTGCAATCCATACTCTATTTCAAATAAAAGATTAATAAGGTGATTAGCGAGGAACTAAAAGCATATTTTGAACGATCGGAGGTCTGTAAAATCTTGGAATCCGATCAACAGTATATTGTCTATTATTCCAATACCAACCAGGAAGAGTTGGAAAAGTTTTTTATTGGTGAGCATACGCTAATGTTTATCCTGAAAGGCAACAAAGGTGTAGTTACTCCGAATCATTACTACCAGATTGAGGAAGGCGAAGCCATTTTCATTAAAAAAGGCTCAATTCTTATCAACGAAAAATTGATTCAGGGAAACCAAAATTCCGGTATTTTTATTTTCTTAAAAGAGGAATTTATTGTCGAGTTTGTTGATAAATACCAACACATGCTTCACTCATCGGAAGCCATGGATATTAAAACTTGGGGTGCCTATCAATATCATATGGATTCATGGATGCAGGTGTATATCTCTTCTTTGATTTCTTATTTTCAAGTTCTACCACTTCCTGCTCCAGAATTATTAAGCAACAAATTAAATGAACTTCTTTTAGTTCTGATATTAGGGCAGGAGCGAACCTATTTTATTAGTTTCCTTAGGGAAATATTAATGGTACGTCAGTCGGCTATTGATACGGTTCTGCAATCGAACATTTATCGAAATCTTAATGTTGATCACCTCGCATTTCTTTCGAACAAAAGCTTGTCGCAATTCAAAAGAGAGTTTAAGAAGAAGTACAATGACAGCCCGGCTAATTGGATTCGAATTAAAAGATTGGAATACTCTTCTCATTTACTAATAAGCACAGACAAATCAGTAAACGACATTTGCTGGGAGTCTGGTTTTTCCAATGTTTCACACTTTTGTCAACTTTTTCAAAAGCAATATGGCACTTCACCCTTAAAATACCGAAATGTAATTAGGGATTAGTATTATTTAGCCGGATTTACAACAGTCCTTTTTTTAATAGAGGGGTGAAGTGCAATAGTTTTTTTGCGATCCTTTAAGAGATCCATAAAGCAATTTGTGCGGAAGAGATAGTTTGAGCACTGCGTTATTCTCAATTCGTTTTATTATCTTAATAGGATAAATTGATATACACATTCAAGGGGGAATAAATAGTTGCTATATGAGATCTGAAAAATTCCAAAATGAAGTTGATTTAAAGTACAAATTGTACAATAGTATATTTTTAACCTTGCCGTTAGATGGCATACATGGAACGGGTATTTTAATTCCCATTCTGAAAGATTCATGCTCTAAAGGCTTAGATACAGGGAAATCACCTGTTGAAATTTTCGAGAACTTTTTTGAGAAACAAACTTCTTTTCGAACTGAGAAAGAACAGTTTGATTTTATGTTTCGTGTGATTCATTATATTGAACGACAGGTAGTTTTGCTGGATGCAGTGGAAGACGCAGTCTTTGATAAAATGAACGATTTAGATGGAGCCGGTAGTTTGAAGGCATTGAAAGCGGAAATTAAAGAACTTGGTAAAGGAGAGGGATTTAAACGTGATTTGGAGAAATTTGCCGTGCGGGTAGTATTAACGGCTCATCCTACGCAATTTTATCCAAGCACGGTGTTAGCAATCATTAATGATTTAATAAAATCCATTCAGAAAAGTGATTTACTTCAAATTAAATTATTGCTCACGCAATTGGGAAAAACGCCGTTTTTTAAGAAGGAAAGACCAACACCATACGATGAGGCTAAAAGTTTAAGCTGGTATTTGGAGAATATATTTTATCAGTCGGCATCTGATTTGTATTCCGAATTGCTAAATAATGAAGAATTATCTGATGAAATGGTTTGCCCTACAATTTCATTTGGCTTTTGGCCAGGTGGAGACAGAGATGGGAACCCCTATGTAAATACAGAAACGACATTAAAAGTTGCTGAACGGCTTCGGTATATTCTTTTCTCTAATTATTACAAGGATTTGAGACTCTTGCGAAGACGTTTTAGTTTTAAAGGCGTGTATGAGCTAATTGTTGATTTGGAAGAAAAGGTTCTTAAGGCATTGAATAAAAGCGAATCTGGTACTGGGATTTCTGTTGAGGAAATAAATATTTCGTTAAAAAAAATTGAAAAAATATTAATTGAAGAACACGATGGTTTTTTTCTTGATTTATTGAAGAAATTTCAGAATAAGGTGAAGTTATTTGGTGCTCATTTTGCCAGTATTGATATCCGGCAGGACAGTCGAATCATAAAGACAGCTTTCGATGTTTTATGTGAATCTTCTCCTGTTATCAATAAGCAAATTGGCGATCTTAGTATGGAAAATTTGTTTGAATTAAATGGGTCTGTCACTTCTATTCAGACTGATGATGAGGTGAGTAAGGATACGATTACTGTTTTTTCTGCCATAAAAGAAATTCAAGAAAGAAATGGGGAGTCTGCTTGTAATCGTTTCATTATCAGTAATTGTCAGACTTCCGTTGATGTTGCGCGAGTATTCGCAATGGCTAAACTTTGCGCATGGGAAGAAACTTTACCGCTGGATATTGTGCCACTTTTTGAAACAATTGATGATTTGGCAAAGGCAGATGAAACAATGAGGGAGTTGTTTGAAAATAAAGTATACTATCAGCATTTATTATCGAGAGGTAAGAAGCAAACCGTAATGGTTGGCTTTTCGGATGGAACCAAAGACGGTGGCTATTTTTCGGCAAATTGGAGCATTTATAAAGCCAAAGAGAATATAACACGTTTGGCTCGTGAAAAAGGGATTGTGGTGGTCTTTTTTGATGGACGGGGCGGACCGCCGGCGCGAGGAGGCGGGAATACTCACAAATTTTATTCTTCCCTAGGAAATAATATCGAAAATCAGGAAATACAAGTAACTATTCAAGGTCAGACCATTAGTTCGAAATTTGGAACTAAGGCATCTGCAAAATATTATCAGGAATTACTGATTACTGCAGGCTTGGGAAATCGGTTGTTCGAAGATCGGAGCAAACAATTGTGTCTTAAAGACAAGGAAATCATGGAAACTCTTTCACAATATAGTTTGGAGGAATATCATCGGTTTAAATCATCGGATAAGTTTGTTCCTTATTTAGAGAAAATGAGTGCGCTAAAATACTATGGAAAAGCAAAGATTGGTAGTCGACCCAGCAAACGAAAGGCATCAGCAGAATTGAATTTTGAAGATTTACGGGCAATTCCTTTTGTAGGAGCATGGAGCCAGATGAAGCAAAATGTACCAGGTTTTTTTGGTGTTGGAGCATCTATAAAAAGGTTGAAAGATGAAGGACGAATGGAAGGCTGCAAAAGTTTGTACAATAATTCATTATTTTTTAGAACTTTGGTTGAAAACAGCATGCAATCCATCAGTAAATCTTATTTTTCATTAACTGAATACATGAAAAAGGATGAGGAGTTTGGCGAATTTTGGAACTGGATTTACAGGGAATATCAATTAAGTATTGATATGTTGTTGGAAGTGTCCGGACAAAAGGAAATCATGGAATTATCACTGGAATTAAAGGATTCAATTCATTTACGTGAAGAAATTGTATTGCCCTTAATATGTATCCAGCAATTCGCTTTAATGAAAATTCGGGAAATGGACTTGTCCGGAAATATTGATCAGAATAAATATATCACATTGCAAAACTTGGTTATTCGGTCACTTTATGGTAATATTAATGCTAGTAGAAATTCAGCGTAAAATAAGTTTAAGAAAAATTATTCTCTAATAACAATTTTCTAAGATGAATATCGTTTTCTTTGTAATTCAAAAACGAACTAAAAAAACAAAAAGAAGCCCAATGAAGATATACAAAACATTTTTTTCAATCACACTTTTCGCCTTATTTTCACTTTCAACATTCGCACAGACTACTGAAACTTCAACAGAAGTTAAAGCAGAGGTGAAAAAGCAGGAGGTAACAACGCAGGAAGTAACCAAACCAAAGGCTAAAACGCCAGTCGTAAGGAAGCCTTCAAAATCTTATCTTGACGAAGGATCAATAAAAGAGCAGTTTGATTATATGATGAGCAAATCTAATCGCTACGAAGATTACAAAGTGGTTAAGAAGAGTTCTTTAGATAAATTCCAGTCCAATGTTACGGATTCTTTGAATTTTGTGAAAAAGAATTTATTGGATTCAAAATCCTTAGTGTCTACTCAGAATACAGAGATTAGTTCGTTAAAGAAAGAATTGCAAACGGCAAAAGATCAACTGGAAGAAACGGTTAAATCTAAGGACAGTATGGGTTTATTGGGAATGCAACTTCCAAAATCAACTTACAATACTATAATGTGGGTTTTAATTCTGATATCCCTTTTGGTAGCTGGTATATGTTTCTTTTTGTTTAAGAGGAGTCACGTAATAACGGTTGAAACCAAAGACACTTTGGAAGATGTGCGCGAGGAATTTGATACACATCGTAAAAACGCCCTTGTACGCGAGCAAAAATTGGCAAGAAAACTTCAAGATGAGGTGATAAAAAATAAGAATTTAGGTCTGTAAGATTTTAATTTCAAAAAAGTAAAAAAAGAGGTTTGACAGAAATGTCAGACCTCTTTTTTTTGTAGAGCAAATTCATGTAATTTATTTACTGCTTTTAAATTGATTTTTGTGAAATATTCTTTGATATCAAGACTGCACCAACAATAGATAATATCAGAAGAAATACCGCAAATTTGCAATAGAACCCACAATAAAATTGATCCTGAGCCCCCAATTCAAAAGCTGACCAACCGAAAGCAATAAGTACAACATAGTCGATGAATAATATCGAGCTAAGTAATAATAATATAAGTAATGTTTTTTTCATTATTCTAGGTGCTTACTGTAAAGTTAAAACCTCTGTTGTAGATCTAAAAATTACTTATTGTGAATGTTTTATCTTATCTTTGTGATATATATTACATCATTATGTTGATACAACCAAAGGACTCTATTTTTTCCAATTGTGAAATTTGTACAGACAAGTCTTGTGCGGTTCAAACGCTGTCGAGAGATGATCTAGCTTTGTTGAGTGATAACTACCATGAGACATCATTCGAAAAGGGCGAAATAATCTTGTCGAAAGGTTCTTTTGTAGATCATGTGGTATACTTACGTCGCGGACTTGTTAAGGAATATGGAAAGGGCGAACACAAGCAAGAGTATATATTACAAGTGATTAAACCTCAATCTTATTTAGGATTGCATTCTATATTTAGTAACAGTTCAAATCACTATTCCTATATGGCTTTAACTAATGTAACGGTTTGTTATATTAAACTACCTGTTTTTTCTAAATTTATTAAAGAAAATGGAAGGTTTAGTTATGAGATATTGTCTTCGGTATGTAATGATAGTTTGCGAAATTATCATCGTTTTATCGATCAGCATCAAAAGAAGATATTCGGAAAGGTTGCTGATGCTTTATTGTATTTTTCCAGTGTTATTTTTGAATCTTCAAATTTCACCTTACCTCTTAGCCGTAAAGAAATTGCTCACATGATTGGTACCAGTAGAGAAAGTGTATCAAAACAGATTTGTGGGTTTGAAGCAGATCAAATTATTAAAGTAAACGGTCGTAGTATTTTCATTTTGGATATGGAGAAATTGAAACAAATCAGCAGGGTCGGATAATTTGTAATACTTCAAATACCTAAATGTTGGTATTTATCATCTCTTGTATTTTTTGCAACTTCGCGCTTGAACATTTCGCTGGATTGCTTTTTTGAGCAACTTTTAATTCTATTTCATTTCAGTAAAGAGGTTCCGCGATACTAATCTTGAATTTTATATGAATTGGCTGAAAAAAAACTGGGACTGGATTTTAGTTTGTGTCATTGCGTTTGTACCTCTTTTCAGCTTATATGAATTGGCAAATTTCAATTTCGAGAATAATAATTACGATTTTCTCATTTTTGATGATTATGAATATCCTCCGCACATAGCTGAACAAATGGATTTTGATACCATCCCAGGTATTAAATTTGCGATTCATACTACAGGAGAATGGGCCATTCGTTTTCTGATTACCATCTTACTGTGCACACCTGTGCGAATTCTTTTTGGGTGGACGTGCAGTCTCTATACTCGTCAGGCAATAGGCATAACGACAGGTATTTACGTGCTTCTTCATTTTTCCTTATTTCTAAAATATGAGGGATTCTTTGCTATTTTTAGTGAACCGGAATTGGTGCTGGGATTTTTGGCAGGAATTATAGTGGTTGCGCTAATGATTACCTCAAATAAAAGATCCATGAAGCTATTGAAAAAGGCATGGAAGAAGCTTCACCGAATGGCCTACGTGGCCGCAGGCTTAGTTCTTTTGCATGTGATATTACTCAAAGAAGACTGGCTTGTTTATGCTTGTATATTGGGTTTGGGTTTTCTAATTAGATACAAACCAATTCGTTCTCGTTTAGAAGAGTTGCGCCTGAAAAAAGCCTGATAATCGAATTTTTTGAGTGATCTTCTGATTTCAGAAGGGGTAACTTGAAAAAAATTACTAATTTCAGGTCTTTAATCCCCAACTAAGCTAATCCTTCATGAATTTTTTGTTGAAAATTAAGTTTCTCTATTTGCTCCTCTTTATTTTATTGATATCATGCTCATCTGGTGATAAATCAAAGAATTCAATTAGTGTATTTGCGGCGGCAAGTGTTACCAATGTAATGACAGAGATTGCGGGAGAATTTAAAAATGAAACAGGTATACGTATTCAGTTAAATTTTGCATCATCAGGTATATTGGCCAGACAAATTGAAAGTGGTGCTGGTTTTGATTACTATGTGTCTGCAAGTAAGGAGTGGATGGATTATTTGGATTCTATGCAATTGGTTAATCGAAATTCGATTAGTAGCATCGCTGGAAATAGAATGGTAGCGATCGTGCCAATAGAGAATAAGGAGTTATTTATTGATTCGGTTTCGATTGTTAATTTCCCCGATCTCTTTAAAGGTCGTATTTCAATTGGTGATCCAGCTCATGTTCCTGCAGGTAAATATGCTCAACAAATTATGAGTTCAAATTCTTGGGAAGTAAAATTAGCGAAACGAATATTACCAGCTAAAAATGTACGGGATGCACTCTTTATGGTCGAAATGGGAGAGGTTGAAATGGGAATGGTGTATTCGTCGGACGCGCAGAAATCTAAAAAAGTAAGAACAGTTTATGAATTTGCAGTTGCCGATTGTGACCCGATACTTTATTATGGTGCAGGAAAAATAAAATCTGATGAAAATTTAAAAGCTTTTCTAACTTTTTTAGAGGGAGATAAAGCCAAGTTGATTTGGAAAAGGAATGGCTTTAAAATAAACTAATTATGGAGAATTGGTTCGTGTTTTCGGAAACAGAAATGAGTGCAATAGGCCTTTCTTTTAAAGTGGCTTTGTGGTGTGCTATTCTGGTTTTACCAATGGCAATTTTGACTGGCTGGTGGCTGGCCCGTAAATCATTTAGAGGAAAGTCTTTAATTGAGGGTTTTGTAAATTTACCATTGGTACTGCCACCTGTTGCAACAGGATTCGTTTTGTTGCTTTTGCTGGGTTCAAAAGGGCTGATAGGTCAGTTTATATATGAATGGTTTGGAATACGAATTGCCTTTACCTATTATGCTGCTGTAATTGCCTCTATGATTGTGTCTTTTCCCTTGGCTGTTCGTGCCATTCGTCTTTCAATAGAAATGGTAGATCCGGGTTTCGAAGAAGCCGCGAAGACATTAGGCGCCAGCACGTTTCAGAGTTTCGTGAGAGTGACTTTGCCCTTAGCTTTGCCAGGTATTATCAGTGGCTTTGTTCTTTCGTTTGCACGATCATTGGGTGAGTTTGGTGCGACCATCATTTTTGCAGGAAATATATCCGGAGAAACACAGACAATACCATTGGCTCTTTTTAATCAGATTCAGGTTCCAGGAATGGAAAGTTCAGCATTCCGATTGCTTTTGGTTGCTGTGGTGTTTTCTTTTTTGGCTATGTCTGTTTCTGAATATTTAGTGAAGAAATTATACAAGCGAATTTAGCTTTGTAAAACCTATTTTAAGAACGAAAAAAAATCTGTTGTTTATGCACGCTTTATCGGCACATTTAAAACGTAAAAAAGGCAATTTCTCTTTGGATATTGAAGTTGATTTCTTTCGGGGAATTACTGGGGTATTTGGTCCGTCGGGAGCAGGTAAAACAACTTTAATGCACTTATTGGTTGGTTTAGAGAAGCCCGATGAAGGATTTTTGCAGATTGACGATATCTTGTTGGTAGATACTGTAAAGAACATAAATGAGCCTGCCCGAAATCGTAAAATTGGATATGTGTTTCAGGAAGGACGATTATTTCCTCACATGACTGTTCGGAAAAATCTGCTCTTTGCCACAAAGTACGTACCTAAAGGCAAACAAGTTATTGAATTTGCCGAATTGGTAAACTTATTGGAATTAAATAATTTGCTTGAAAAGCGACCCAAACAATTATCCGGAGGAGAAAAGCAAAGAGTGGCGATAGGGAGGGCTTTACTCAGTTCTCCTAAGCTTTTGCTGATGGATGAACCGTTTTCCTCTCTGGATGTAAAGTTGCGTAGACAGATTATTCCTTACCTGATTAAGATCAATCGAAAATTCAACATACCAATGCTTGTTGTAAGTCATGATTTGCCTGATTTACTAAGTTTGACCCGAGAGTTGTTTCTGCTCAAAAATGGACGTGTTCTTGGGCACGGAAACTATCTTGATTTGATTGAGCAGGAGAATATGTTTGATGTAATGCGGGGTGCTGGTTTAATGAATGTGCTTCAATTTAAGGTGGATGCTCACGATAAGGAAAATGGACTAAGCATTTTAACGAACAAGGATGCTAGTCAGGAAATTAGCATTGAGCGGGAAATGGTAAGTGATTGTTGCCAAATTGGTGATGAAATTAATGTGTCACTTCGACCTGAAGATATTTCTTTAACCTTGGAGAGGATCCCAAATATTTCCATCAGAAATCAGTTGCCGGGAACAATAATGAAAATAATTGAGAAAGATAATCGGATCTATTGCCTTGTTGATGTTGGCTTTAAATTGCTTGTTTCAATTACACATGCTTCTTTGTTAAAAATGGAGCTTACCAAAGGAAAACAGGTGTGGTGTTTGTTTAAATCAATGGCCTTGCAAACTAATATTTGAAATAATTATGAATTGCAAATTTTAATTTTGTGCTAACTGCTACTACTTGCTCACTGATACTTCTTGCAAAGCGGTCGTAACATTCCCTCTAATCCATTTAGTTTTATTTCATACATGGAAGCAAGCATTTCTCCTAATTTCCCAGCAGGAAATCCTTTTTGTCGGTACCAAACCAAATAAGGTTCAGGAATATCAATTAAATATCGACCTTTGTATTTTCCATAGGGCATTCTCATTTGAATTAATTTAATTAATTCTTCATTCATGAAAGCCCCATCTATATTTTCCATAATCGTTTGTTGATTGTTTGCTGTAAAGATATTTTAGATTTTTAAGATACAAGAGATTTTAGCATGAAATTTGTACTTGACATTATGGATAATTTTCGCATAACTTTATTAATCTTTAAAAGTAATTCGAGATGAAGACATTAGAAAAACAAAATATAGGAAAGGAAATCTTGTGCAAATGGCAAGATGAAATTGATCTGCTTGAGGATTTATTAAAGGTGTCTGCAATTCTAATTATGAAATTGCATCCTCACGAATTGGAAGTTCTTGTTAGTTCGCGTAACGAGAATAACCCTTATTCAATTGGAGACAGAGGAGAGCTTAGTATTGGTTCGTACTGCGATTCGGTTGTTGCGAGCAAAGCTAAAGTTTACATTGAAGATGCCTTATCAGATGATTTTTGGAAGGATAAACTCAAGTATAACAATGGCATGTGTTGCTATTTGGGCTTGCCAATTCTATATCCTAACGAGGAATTGTTCGGAACCATATGTGTCTTAAATAAGGAATATAGAGAATTTAATGATTTAGATCAGAAATTAGTTAATCATTTCCGGAAAAGTATTGAGTCTGATTTACTTATTAATGAGTAGAATGATATCATTCGCAAGCCTCAATTTATTAAACGGAGCTACTCGGCAAAACCGCCACCAATTAATTTATCACCAATGTAGAATGCGACTGGTTGCCCGGGTGCAATTGCCCATGCCGGATCCTCTAATTTCACTTCCAGTTCTTTACCATTGATGATATGTATTGTGCTGTATTTTTGTGGATTTCGGCCCAATCCCCGCACAATGGTGTTAATATTTGGCAACTGACTGTCAGCAATATTATTGAAATAATAATCGGAAACCTTTATATTCATTCGATTCAAATCATCTTTCTTTTCCAGGATAAGGGTGTTGCTACTGGCATCAATCTTACTCACCATTAAGCCCGATTTTTCTTCCAGGTCCAGACCTCTTTTCTGACCAATTGTGTAGTAGGGATATCCATCGTGCCAACCCAAATGATTGCCTTTGGTATCGGTTACTTTTCCCCGGCCGATTTTCTGATCCAGATCAGGAATCATTTCTTGTAAAAAGTCGCGGTAATCCATGTGATCCATAAAACAGATGCCCATGCTTTCCTTTTTCTTGGCAACTTCGGCATAATTGTAGTTTCGAGCCAATTCACGCACTTCCGTTTTAGTATATTTTCCTAAAGGAGTAATTGTTCTCGATAAAATATCTTGTCCCAAATTCCAAAGGAAGTAAGATTGATCTTTCGCAGGATCTTTTCCTTTGTGGATATAGAAATTATCCGATTCCTTGATAATCTGAATGTAATGTCCAGTAGCAATAAATTCACAATTCAGCTCATTGGCTTTCTCCAAAAGTAATTTCCATTTCAGTTGCGGATTGCACTGAATACATGGACTGGGAGTTCGTCCGGCCATGTATTCATCCAAAAAGAACTGAATAATGGTTTCTCTAAATTCTCTGCGGGCATCAATCACATGATGTTCGATACCTAACTGATGCGCCAATTTTTGAGCATCAACAATAAAATCGGGTAGAGGATCAGTAGGATCAAATGAATTGTTTGGGCCAAAAAACCACAAAGAAACACCAATAACCTGATAGCCTTGTTCTTTTAGCATCATCGCTGCTACCGAAGAATCGGTTCCTCCGCTCATTCCCAATACAAGTCTGCCTTTTGTGTTCATCCCCTCGTTCATATCATCATCCATTTTGTAATCCGGTGCAAAAATATCTCTTTAAAATCTGATAACAAAATCATTCTTGTCGGGGAAATCATAATGAATATCGAAAAAATAAGTAGTTATCGTGGCTTTTTCCTATTTTGGGCGAGTAAAATAAAAGTATAAACAACAAATCACACAAAATGAATATTAAAAAATTGTCAGGTGGGATTTTGAGCGCAGGTTTAGCGCTTTCCATCATGGTAAGTTGTGCTGAAAAAGCACCAAAAGGTACAGGCGTACTGAATAAAGAAGACATGAACCTTGCAGTGAATCCTGGTGATAATTTCTTCGAATATGCCAATGGTACTTGGATGAAAAATACACCAATTCCTGCTGATAAAAGTCGATATGGTGCTTTTGATATTTTAGGGGAAAGCGCTAATGAAGCTGTGCATAATATTATGGAAGAGGCTGCTAAAGCGGAGAATGCCGAGCCTGGAAGTAACTTGAAGAAAATTCAGGACTTCTATGCAACTGCCATGGATGTTGAGAAAATTGATAAAGTAGGGATTCAGCCTTTGCTTCCTGAGTTCGCACAAATAGCTTCCGTGCAAAATGCAACAGACTTACGTAATGAATTGCTGCATCTTCATAAAATGGGTGTTAGTGCTTTGTTTGGTGCAGGTGTTGACCAGGATATGAAGAATACGACAGTTAACCGTATGTATGTTTCGGAAGATGGTCTTTCCTTATCTGATCGTGATTACTATGTTGCCGATAACGAGACTAGTGAAAATATCCGTAAAGAGTTTGTGAAGCATGTTGCCAAGATGTTTGAATTGATTGGTGATGATGCAGAAGTAGCTCAAAGCAATGCCGGGAGAATCATGAAATTTGAAACTCGCATGGCAGAAAAATTCAATACTCGTTTGGAGAATAAAGATTATCCCGCGATGTACAATCCTAAAACTCTTGAAGAACTAGAAAAAGAATATCCAAATTTTGCATGGGCTACTTATTTCAAGGAATTGGGTGCTGACATTAAAGAATATGTTATTATAACTCACCCTCGTTTTATGGCTGAGTTGAATAATATGTTGGTTGATGAAAAAATGGATGATATTAAATTGTATCTGAAATGGAAAGTGTTAAACGATGCTGCAGGTGCTGTTGGTTCTGAATTGGAAAAGCAAAATTTCGCTTTTTTCGGAACTACCCTAACAGGTGCAACCGAACAGCAGCCACGTTGGAGACGTATGTCTAATTCGACAGGTTCTGTTTTAGGTGAAGCAGTGGGTCAGTTATACGTTGAGAAATATTTTCCACCACAAGCTAAAGTGAGAATGGACGAATTGGTGAACAATTTGAAAATCGCTTTGCGCGGAAGAATTGAAAAATTAGAGTGGATGAGCGAAGACACCCGAATTCAAGCATTGGCGAAGTTAGATGCTTTTGGTGTGAAGATTGGTTATCCTGATAAATGGGAAGATTATTCGAAACTAGAAGTTGGAACGAACTCATATATTGAAAACCTTTGGAATGCGGCTCGTTTTAGTTCCGAAAAGGACATTGCCAAATTAGGAGAACCAGTAGACACAGAGAAATGGGGCATGACTCCACAAACGGTGAATGCATATTATCATCCACTATTGAATGAAGTCGTATTTCCAGCTGCAATTCTTCAACCTCCTTTCTTTTACATGAATGGTGATGATGCCGTAAACTACGGTGCAATTGGTGTGGTTATTGGTCACGAAATGACTCATGGTTTTGATGATTCTGGTCGTCAATTCGATAAGGATGGCAACATGAGAGACTGGTGGACTGCCGAGGATACAGATAAGTTTAACGCAAAAGCTGAGAAATTAGTTGAGCAATTTAACGGTTTTCAGGCATTCGATGATTTACATGTTGATGGTAAATTGACATTGGGTGAGAACATTGCTGATTACGGTGGGTTAACCATTTCGATGGAAGCCTACAAAATGGCATTGAATGGTAAGAAGCCTGCAGATATTGATGGTTTTAATAACATGCAACGTTTCTTTCTTGCTTACTCTAAAGTTTGGAGAGGTAATGTAAGAGATACGTATTTACGAAAATTGATCAAAGAAGATGAGCATTCTCCTGGAGAATACCGTGTGAATGGTGGATTATTCAATATTCCTGAATTTTATGCTGCTTTCGAAATTAGTCCGGAAGCTCCTTTGTACCGAACAGAAGAGCAAAGAGCTGACATTTGGTAAGAAATTTTCGGATCTAAATAATTTAAACTGTCTCAAGAAATTGGGGCGGTTTTTTTATGCTTTAACTCGAGTAGTTTATATAAATGAATCAGGACTAAAATTCATGTTAAAATCAATAAAGTTGATTTATAGTTGAATAATATTAAAATAAGTTTTATATTTATTGAATAAATTGTAATGATATGAATAAAAAACTGCCGATTAATTGTCCCAGTTGTGAATCGGGACTTAAAGTAAATAGTTTGCATTGCGAAAGCTGCGATACAACTATAACAGGACTATTCGAATTGCCAATCTTATTAAAGCTTGGTAATAAGGA
Source organism: Labilibaculum antarcticum (assembly GCF_002356295.1). Taxonomy (NCBI): domain Bacteria; kingdom Pseudomonadati; phylum Bacteroidota; class Bacteroidia; order Marinilabiliales; family Marinifilaceae; genus Labilibaculum; species Labilibaculum antarcticum. The sequence continues at coordinate 4,723,694 of NZ_AP018042.1, forward strand.
TCAAGCTTTTATTCTGGATTTTATAAAAAGTAGTGGGAGTCTAAAAGTAATGGCCGAGAAATTAAAGCTAAGTTATCCTACTGTGAGAAATATGCTAGACGAACTCATCACCAAAATTGAAAAATTGCAAGATCATGATTCAAAAAATCTTTAACCCTTTTGTTTACATTGCAGGATTAAAATCTTTACTAAATGGACTGTTGATCATTCTTGCAACATCCATTGTTGGGTATCTAAGTCATACTCATTTTCCCGATATCATATCCGTAAAGATTGGTTTCTCTTCTCCGGTTTGGTATTTTGTTGTTCAGTCATTACTCAATTGGCTATCCATATCAATACTCCTTTATTTGGCCGCAATTATCTTGTCAAAATCATCTGTTCGCATGCTCGATATTTTTGGAACACAAGCTTTGGCACGATATCCATATTTTTTTGCAGCCTTTTTCGCTTTTTCTGATTCGATGCAGGAGTTTAGTTCGTTTTTAACGTGGACTTTTCTTCATTCAGGAGAACCTGTTGAGATATCAACTTTTAGCGTGATACTTGCCATTACTTTAATCATTTTAACACTTTTGCTAACCATTTGGATGGTAACTTTAATGTTTAATGCCTACAAGATTTCTGCGAATTTGAAAGGGGCAAAGTTGGTAACATCATTCATAGTGGCAATGATTGGGGCAATGATTTTATCTGGTTATTTAAGCAGTATTTTAATCCAAAATATTCAATAAAATGAAAAAACTTGTATTGTTAACAGCATTTCTGGTAAGTGTATTGTGCACTCATGCACAGCAAACTGATACAACCTATGTTCAGGTTGAAGGAACAAGCTTGCATTGCGTTCTAAGCAAGGAAGCCAGCTCTACAGCATCTCCGTTGGTGATTATTGTTGCGGGTTCGGGACCAACCGATTTGAATGGGAACCAACCTGGCATGCAAAACAATAGCTTGCGATTATTATCCGAAGCTCTTGTGTCGAAAGGGATATCAACATTACGATTCGATAAAAGAGCTATTGCAAAAAGTGCTTATGCCGATTTTAAAGAGGAAGATTTAAATATTGATCAATATGCTAATGATCTTACCAAATTAATTAAGCATGCTGGGCAAAAAGGATTTACGGATATTTATGTGGCAGGGCACAGTGAAGGATCTTTGCTTGCATTATTGGCAATTCAGAAGGTAAAAGTGAAAGGATTCGTATCCATTGCCGGAGCAGGAAGGTCGGCCGATTTGATTCTTAAAGAACAGTTGAAACCTAAATTACCACCTGAGTTTTACTTGAAGGTGGAATTAATTATAGACAGTCTGAAAATGGGTGAATTGGTTAAAAATACTCCTCCCGAATTGAACGCTTTGTTTCGAGCCTCAGTTCAGCCTTACCTAATCTCTTGGTTTAAATACAGCCCGAGCGACCTAATTGCGAATTTAACTTGTCCTATATTAATCCTTCAGGGTGATAAAGATATTCAGGTTGGGCTAGAGGATGCCAATAAGTTGAAAGCAGCATCATCAAATGCGGAATTGGTTGTTGTGAACAACATGAATCATGTGCTAAAAACCATTGAAATGGGAATGCAGGAAAATATCGCATCCTATACCAATCCAATTCTTCCGGTGAATACCGATTTGGTAGAAGCTATTGCTAATTTTATTAAAGAATAAGAAGGCAAGTCAGAAAACTTCTTAAAAGTAAAACTGTCTCAAGTAATTGAGACGGTTTTTTTTATGCTTTAAGTTTCTGAGGTTTTATTGAACCACCAGCTAAAGCAGGTGGGAAGGGATGGAATTGTAGGGTGATATACAGATAGACCTGTCAGGTCTTTTCGTTTCAAACATACAAATGCTAACAGGTCCAAAGACGCTGTCAGGTTTCAATGCAGTGAAGTGTGGGTAACCTAAACCTGTCAGCGTCTGAAAGACCTGACAGCGTTAAAATTCCAAAACCGCATCTCAAATAGCATTGGTTATGGCTTTTTGAGTCTAGAGGACTTGCATGCTTGTAGAAAAGCTAAGCTATATACATTCAAACGCTTACAGGTCTAAGGATGCTGTCAGGTTTTAAGGAAATGGTAAACGCAAAACCTGTAAGCCTTAAGATTCCAAAACCACAACTTCATTTTTCGCACCTTTTTGATTTTCTGATCAGGAGAATTTTGAATATTGTCATAAGAAGTCTATACTCTTTGATGAAATCGACGATTTCTTTGGACTTTACTACAGATAGACCTGACAGGTTTCTAAAACCTGTCAGGTCTTTTCGTTTCAAACATTCAAACGCTTACAGGTCCAAGGACGCTGTCAGGTTTCAATGCAGTGAAGTTTGGGTAAACACAAAACCTGTCAGCGTCTGAAAGACCTGACGGCGTTAAAATTCCAAAAGCCCATCTTCATTTTTCGCACCTTTTTGATTTTCTGATCAAGAGAATTTTGAATATTGTCATAAGAAGTCTATACCCTTTGATGAAATCGACGATTTCTTTGGACTTTACTACAGATAGACCTGACAGGTCTTTTCGTTTCAAACATTCAAACGCTAACAGGTCCAAGGACGCTGTCAGGTTTCAATGCAGTGAAGTTTGAGTAACCAAAACCTGTCAGCGTTAAAATTCCCAAACCGCATCTCAAATAGCATTGGTTATGGCTTTTTGAGTCTAGAGGACTTGCATGCTTGTAGAAAAACTAAGCTATATACATTCAAACGCTTACAGGTCTAAGGATGCTGTCAGGTTTTAAGGAAGTGGTAAACGCAAAACCTGTAAGCCTTAAGATTCCAAAAGCCCATCTTCATTTTTCGCACCTTTTTGATTTTCTGATCAAGAGAATTTTGAATATTGTCATAAGAAGTCTATACCCTTTGATGAAATCGACGATTTCTTTGGACTTTACTACAGATAGACCTGACAGGTCTTTTCGTTTCAAACATTCAAACGCTTACAGGTCCAAAGACGCTGTCAGGTTTCAATGCAGTGAAGTTTGAGTAATCAAAACCTGTCAGCGTCTAAAAGACCTGACAGTGTTAAAATTCCAAAACGACGCTGACCGATTTAATGAAGAGTCAAACTGATTTCAATTTACATCCATTTCTTGTTGGATGTCTCAACATGATAAAGGATGTAGTTCATCAGTTTATTTGCAATATCTTCCTGGATGTAAGGGATATCTATTTGTCCTGATGCATTGTTTACTCGTAATGAAGCCAAGCCTCTTCGTTTTTGAAAAAACGTTTGTCTAAAATCAACAGATTGTGTTTTAAAGGCTTCGGATTGTTGCCACTCAGTATTTATCCCTCCTTTGCCAACGATCAATTGTGATTTATTAAATTGAAAATAGCTTTTTCGGACCATCACCCAGCAGTACACCGCTGATATAGCCAGCCAAAATGTTCCTGCAATCAGCCATAAAGGCTCAATAATATACAATGGAGTTGCGAGTGCTGCAGGAAACAATCCTCTTTGGAACCATAACAAATTGAAATATCTGCGGTGTGAATAAATCTTTTCGCTGTAATCAGGCAGATCTCCCTTAAATACTTCATTTCGGATGCTTTCAATATGCTTCTCCAAACAACCGGGAGCATCAATCACTTGTTTTTGCTGTACTTGTTTACTCACAGCTTGTTTAAAGCTGATTTTAAATATACCAAACATCTTTTTTATGGGTCCGGTTTCCCAGTTGAGCTGTTGTACTTTGCTGAATGGAAGCAAAACCTTGCGCTTATTAAACAGGCCAGCGGTTATGCGGTAATTTTGTTGGTACTTAACAAGTTTAAAATCGTAATATTTTATGACCGTGAACAGGAGTGTTGCGAAGATCGATATTGCCAGAGCGAAAATAATTAATGCCGTAAAAATTAATATGCCTGAGTTGGATATAATGTTTTGAACGGAATCGGAATAGGCATCGGTTTCTTTCTGAAATAAATCTTTAATTTGATCCACTATCTGAGAAACGAAAACAAGAATAATTAATCCTGTTTTAAAATGGTTTTGACTTATTCCTATTCGCAATAAATCCGCGGGGCTAAGTTTTATGATTTCTACTTCTTTGCTGGTATCGGAAATTGATTCAGACTTCTCTTCATTCGTATTTTCCTTATGTGATTCCAGGAATTGAGTTAGATGCTCGGTATAGGAACCGCTTAAGGAATAGATCTTTAATTCATTTCCTACCGATCCTGCAGTATCTACTTCAAGCGAATATACATTTAATAGTTGTTGCAAAAGGTTTTGCTTTGTATTCACACTTTGTATGCGTTCCAGTGGTATTGAAAGAACTATTTTGCGCAGGTAGCCTTTTTTAATGATAAATTGATTCCCTTCAATGTAAAAGTAGAAATTCAGGTAGTAAAGAATGACATGAACAAGCATTAACAGGCAAATAATTCCTATTGCCATAGGAATAGTTATTGATGCTGGCAGTAGCTTCTTCTGAGCAAAAATAAGGAGGAGGATAGGCCAAAATACCCGCAATCTTTTTTGAACTTCGAAAACGAAAATCACCAAAATTCCTCGCAAGGCTTGTCGGGTCGGTTTTGTTAAATCGGGTTTACTCATGCTTGCTTACTTTTGATAAGAGGAATGATTCTATTTGGTGGGCCTTATCAGGCAAAAGTCCAGGAATCGAAAGGTCGCTAACACTGCCTCCAGCGGTAAATACTTTAACTCTCGACAAACCAAAACTTTTTTCTATCATGTTCTGACTCACCTCTACATGTTGAATTCTATTAAATGGAATGGTAGTTAGTTTGTAAATAAAAAGTCCACTGCGGTAGGATACATCTTGTTCTCTAAGTAAATATCCTTTTTTAGGAAATCCGAGAATGATGAAGGCTAATTTGCCAATAAATAAAACGGCAAAAATAAAGGGGACAGCTATTACTACTGTAATTGGGATGTTACCCGATGAGATTTGCGTAAAAAGGAAAAAGCCAATCAAAGCGAATACCAAAACTATTGCAGAACCTATTTGATTTATAAGTTTATACTTATTTTCCAGAGCTTCAAATTCCTGGACTTCTATTGGAGCGAGTTGATCTGGTAACACAACTTGATTTGAGAATTCTTCGTTTAATTGCATATCTTTTCGATTATTCAAGCATATTTTTGGGATGGTATTTTATTTCCAATTTTGGGCCACCGCTCTTCATGCACATTTATTTAAAGTAGTTTCCCCCTAAACTAATATCTATAACATTACGCTTTGGGTGAGTAAATTTAGTTAAATATTATCACACCAATAGTGGTTTCCCGCATGTTTTCCTCCTATCTACCCAGACAGGAAACCTCCCGCACTCTGCCAAGTAACTTATCCCTTTTTCCAACTCAGCCCATTATCCAAATAAGTCCATAAAATAGTAGCAGAATGAAAACGAATTTTAAATATTGTCACAGGCAATCTATACAGGTTGATGAAATTGACGATTTACAGATAGACCTGACAGGTTTCTAAAATGGGTCAGGTCTTTTCGTTTCGATGCTGTCCGGTTTATGAAGTGGTAAACACAAAACCTATTAGCGTCTGAAAGACCTGACAGCGTTGAAATTCCAAAAGGCCAACTTCATTTTTTGCACCTTTTTGGTTTTCTGATCAAGAGAATTGTAAATATTGTCACAGGCAATCTATACGCGTTGATGAAATTGACGATTTACAGATAGACCTGACAGGTTTCTAAAATGGGTCAGGTCTTTTCGTCTCGATGCTGTCCGGTTTAATGAAGTGGTAAACACAAAACCTGTCAGCGTCTGAAATTCCAAAAGCACATCTCAAATAGTATTGGCCTTGCTCTTTTGTCCGAATTGGCACAAAAATGTTACTTGGCCTTTGTTTATTATGTAGCTGTTGTGTATCCTTTATTTTGTCTGGGTTTTCACTTCGGATTATCAATTTATTGACTGTTGAAAATAGAGTGTATACAAGCTGGATTTTACTATTATTAACTCATAGGATTAAGTCGTGTTGATGGATTTTTAATTTAATGATAAGAAAAATAAAAACAAATATTATTGTTGATTAGGCAATTGGTCTGTTGGAAATTCAGACTTTTAACTTGAGCATAAAAATAGACTAGTAGTTCGTTTTGTTTTTGGTGGTGTTTCGCGCTGTGTTTATTGAAAATGCTATGGATGAGGATGTAGTAGTGAGTATTATTTGTGTTTTTAGTCGAGATTGATGTGTTTTGTTTAACTTGTTACTGTTGATTAAATGTGAAATTATTTTTTCCTTCTGTAAGGCTCGTTTTTACTAAGTAAATAGTTGGGATAAACATAAATAAGATGGTGGTGGACTTGATTGTAGGTTTTTAATTCAATAATTAATTTGTAGCTTCATCATGATTTTGTTAAGCGATTGTTTCCGAAAGGAGCGTTTCAATCAAAATAGTTATTGTGAAGAATTGATTGTGGGGTAGAATAGTATTCATCTTTAAAAAATAGTATTATGTCTGATCAACAAAACTTGTTGGACTTATTGGAAGAAATTAAGGCTGTAACCGAAGAGGCAATTGTTTATTGCGATATGCCATATCAGGTTTACATCAACGAAGCGGAAGGATTGCATTCCCGAGCCAGTCTCGACATTGCTTCATTGGTGAAATACAATATGGAGCCGAATAGCTTGAATCGTTTATTGGCTTGCACCGGAGCACTTCGCACCGCACAATCCAATTGGCAGTCACAAAAAACGGATAAGAAGAAAGCCCGAGAGGCCTGGGATGCAGAAGCCCCAGAGCTGTTTCGCTTTCGCGATGAATTGGCAGATCATCTGGCCTTTGCCCTTCGGAATAAGCCAACGGAATTAGAAATAGTGAAAAAGATTAAAGAGGGAACATCAAGATCGGATGCCATTCAGGATTTAGCCGATTTGGCAGTTCTGGGAAGAGAAAATGCACCTGCACTAACAGCCATAAGTTACGACCTGAGCTTATTGGATAAGGCAACTGGAATGGCTGATTACTTTGGGGGTTTGTTAGGAGAGCTTAACGGGCACATGTATTTCGAAGATGATATTAAATTGGTTCGCGATAAGGCCTATACACTTACCAAAGAAATAGTAGATGAAGTAAGAAGCTATGGCAAATTTGTGTTTCGGAATAATCCGGTGAAACGAGAGGCGTATACCAGCAAGTACAGCCGTGAACGGATGGCCGCTTATCGAAATCAGCCCGAAACAGAAGAAATAATAAATGAAACAACAATTGAAAATTAAGTAAGTATTTACAACTACATACATGTAAAAACTGAGGGAGGGGAAGCAGCAATGTTTCCCTTTTTTTATGCCTCACTACAGGATGTACTTGTTCTGCTACCTGTTTTTGCCTTTCCGTTCCAACTTTCTATTCTTCCGTTCGTTCTTTTAGTCCATTTGTAACACGTTTTTGTTCTTCCGTGCGTTACGGAAGTTCTAAGTCTTGTCACGGAAGGCATGGTTGATGTTACGGAGACTCATTTGACCTGTTACGGAAGCTCCAATCCATGTTACGGAAGGCATTATTGCTGTTACGGAAGCCCAAATATATGTTACGGAAAGGCATTATTGCAGTTACGGAAGCACTATTTTATGCACTAATGGGGTTCTCTGTTGCACAAATTAAGTTCTTTTATGCTCAAATGAATACATCTGCTGTGCAAATGGCATTACTTGCCTATTTTTAGGCTTAGGGGTAAGAAATTGAGCGATTTACTACTTAAATTTAATTTGGCAACTTTGACAGGATAAGAGTTATATGAATTTTGTTAGCTTTGGTACTGTTAATTGAATAAATGAATTAAAAGACTAGAAATATTTCAAAAATAAAATCTAAAAATATGCCCAATTTAAGCACCCAATTAATTCTTGACAGATGCCCTCATTGTAAAATTGCACACCCATCATTACATACCTCTTCAGAATTTACCACAAAAGATTTTAAAGGAGGTCATATAAGATGTTGGATGACATATCGATGCACCCAATGTGGAGGTGTTGTCCTCGCATCTAGCCCAAATAGCAATGGACATATTACTGAAATGTACCCAGAATCTAAAATTGTAGATTCTGTTATACCTGAACCGGCAAAAGAATATTTAAAACAGGCCATTAATAGTCTTCATGCTCCATCTGCTTCAATAATGGTTGCCGCGTCTTCAATTGACGCTATGCTTAAAACCAAAGGATATACTGAAGGTGGTCTTTACCCTAGAATTAATAAGGCAGCAACAGACCATCTTATTACAGATGAAATGGCGAAGTGGGCACATCAAGTAAGATTGGGAGCAAACGGCCAAAGGCATGCTGATGGAGATTACGAAATGCCCACTCAAGAAGAAGCCCAGAGATTAATTGATTTTACTCAAGCATTAGCCGAATTTCTTTTTGTACTACCTGCCAAGGTTGAGCAAGGTGTTGCGAGTACCACTCCTACAGAAGTTTAATATAAAAAAAGATACTACATGGATATAGACATGCTCGACGTGCTTGTTAATGTTTTTAGAAGAGATTACCCAATTAGTCTCAGAATTCGAGATATTCAAAGAGCAAGAACTGGCATTCCTCCAATAATGTTGGAAAAAGCTCTTACTTTCTTGGTATCAGAAAAAATTCTAATCTGTCCAGATAAAGATAGCTATGAATTAAACCCAGATATTTATAGGGATATTGAAGCTCATTATGGATATGGTAATTATATCAGATCGTTGCAGGAAGAAAAGAAGAAGAAACAAGATTATAACGATATATCTTTTGAGAAACTCAACAATGACGCGAAAATTGCAAGATGGCAAACTAAAACTTTCTGGCCAGTATTCATTTTTGGAATTATTGGTGGTGTTTTTGGTGTTATCTCTTTTATCATGCAAGTATCCGAAAATAAAGAAACAAAACAAGGACAGCAAGTTAATCAGCCTACGATTAAATCTAAAGCTGATTCTACAGAAATAATAAAGGCGAAAAAATCATTGGAAGTTAAAGACGAAAAAGCAATATTATGACAGTTTATTCAGAAGACTATGTACAGGAATTATTCTCTCAAGTATTAAAATTAGACTATTCTGACATAAAACCTAAACTTGAGTTAACTAGAAAAGATGAAACCTTCCTCCGGAATTCTTATCTAAAAGTCTCATTACCATTAAAACAAGCTATAAACATAAATACTCAAAATCTTAATGTTATACCAGAAAATTTACAAAGAGAACTTTTAGAAATTTGTATTGACTGGTTGAACCGAATTTCTCTTTTTTCTGAAAAATCACTTAAAGGGTTTAAGAAAACTAACAAAGAACCAACACAAGAGGAAGTAGAAAGTTACATGATTAAATTCCATAATTTCAGTAACAATCTTGCCCAAACCAAATTCTTTAATTTGATTTTAACAATAAAGCTATATGCAAACGAACCTGAATTATCAAGTATCAAAGAAATCGAAGATTTAATCAATTCAAAATTACCAAACCTTAAAGAATCAGAAAGGGATAGTAATTCCATTAAATCTCTACTCAACGAACTTCAGAAACAAACCAAAAAACATATCACATCTGATTATGCTTTAATTTTCCAAAGGGTATGGGAAAAACATCAAACTTACTCGCATTACTGGCTAAGTGCTGGTATTATTACTGCAATAGTGTTCATCCTTACATTATCTTTTGGTGCTTTTGATAGCCTCAAAACTGAGAATATGTCAGATTCTGGAGTTTTCATCAACTACAATCTTGGAAATATCGTGGCACGAGTATTAATCATCGCTATTCAGGTATTTTTCATGAGCTTTTCATTTAAACAATACTCTGTAAACAAGCATTTGCAGAATGTAAACAGGCACCGTGCTAATGCATTTGAATCTTACCAATTGTTCGATAGTATTTTACCTAAAGATGACGAAATACATCGTAATGAATTAATGCTACAATTAGCCAAAGCCATTTATGAGCAAGGTTCAACTGGTTACTTAAGTGAAAAAAGTTCAAATTTTAATTTAAGCTTAACCGAGATAACTAAAATGCTAGGGACAACTAAATAAGACAACAACATCTAATTACTATTTAATAATGATTCAAGCCACTACCCATATTGATAGCCTACACACTCAGGTGAATGTTATTGATACAACTATTACTCATGTTCATGTTTATGATACCATTGTTACCCATGTTTACAGTACTGTGCCACCTGATTTGATTGCTGTGTATGATAAAGTAATAGCAAGTCAAGACTCAAGATTTATATGGATACTCTCGCTATTAGGTGTATTTGTAACTTTATTGGTTGTCGTTTTCGCTTGGTTCAATATTGACGTAGCTAAAAAGCTATTCAGAAAAGAATTTGAAGATATTATAAAGGAGGAAAAGCCTAAGATAAAAGAAGAAACTATAAAAGAACTTGATAAGGAATTGAACTTAATAAAAGCGGAAAGTGCTCGATTGTTTGCTTTATCAAGCAATGATAATGATTTGAACCTAGCCAATAAAATTTTTTGGTGGTTTAAAGCCCTTGAGTATTACAGTAAATCTGATAATACAAGACTTCAAAAAATCTGCATTAATTCTTTAATTGAAGATCTTGAAAAAGCAGTAGAAAAAAAAGAAATATTCCTAAGATACTTTAATCTAGCTGAATACTCATTTGAACACCATGAAAAGCAATGCGACCATATTCACGACACAGTATCTGAAAAAAAGACTATTCTAAATTACTTAAAACAATTAGAGGAATATAGTAAGCAGGAAGATGCAAAGATTGTGGATGCTATAGAAGTAGAAGAGACAAGATAGAATTGAAAATAAACAAAAAAATAAATGAAGAACCTTTTTATTGACACTAACATACTATTATCATTTTATCATCTTTCGAGCGACGACTTGGAAGAACTGAAAAAGCTGATTTTACTAATTGAAAATAATGATATCTGCCTATATATGCCAAGGCAGGTAATTCAAGAATTTAAAAGAAATAGAGACACTAAAATAGCCGATGCCCTAAAGAATGTTAAAGAGGAAAAAATCAGTAAAGCATTTCCTCAATTCTTTAAAGAATATCCTGAATTTGAAGATTTGAAAAAAATTCAAAAACAGTACTTAGATACTAAGAAGAAATTAATTGATAGTCTACAGAAGGATATTAAGGAAAAGTCACTCAAAGCAGATGAGATTATTGATGGCTTATTCAGTGTTGCTGAAATAATTGAATTTACTGACGACATCGTAACGAAAGGAAAACTTAGATTTGACCTTGGAAACCCTCCAGGTAAAAACAACTCTTATGGTGATGCTATCAATTGGGAATCTCTTGTGATGAACGTCAATCAATTCGAAGATTTATACTTTATTTCAGGTGATAAAGATTATTATTCAACAATTGATATAAACGATTTCAATCGGTTCTTGAAAGAAGAATGGGAAGAAGAAAAAAAATCATCAATCATTCATTTCAAAAAATTATCTGAATTCTTTAAACAAGAGTATCCGGATATTAAATTGGCTAGGGAACTGGAAAAGGATTTATTGGTTCAGAATTTAATTAATAGCAATTCATTCTACCAAACAAGAAAAATACTTGAAAAACTAGTTTCATTTAGTCCAGAACTATCCAAAATTCAAATATTTGAGATCACTAAAGCTAGTACAGAGAACAACCAAATTATTTGGATTGCAAAAGATGGAGATATTGCAGACATGCTTAATGAGTTAATTCTGCCGTGGCGTCAAGATATTCCTACTCATTTATTTTATCATTTTATGGAATTATATAATGATGGACCTTCATTAGATGAAAGAATGCAGTATCACTATGCCGCGAATGAGGATGAAAACGAAGACCTGAGTGATGATCCTAGGATGAAATAAATACACGAAGGTTTGGGAGGCTTCGGGAACTGAACTCTGCTTTTTTTGAAAAAACAGCCATCTTTTATGGTGGCTGATATATAGCAAAAATTGAAATTTTAAATCAAAGCAATTTATACAAGTTGATGATATCTAGGAGTGGTTGGGAATATAATACAGAAAGTTCTGACAGCGTTTAAAAAGATGAAAGATCTATTATTTATTACAACAGTATGCAGGCATTAGATACTCTCGAATTTGGATACTACTCATTCAAATTACCCTTGAGCCCAAGCAAAAGAAATAACATGATCTTAAAAATAAAGGAGTAAGGAATGATTGATTCACTATTATTTACCTGGAGAGAAAATCGATTAAAAGTAGCCATTGCGGCTACGGTACTAATTTTTGGGGCCAGCTTATTGCTTTCTCTTCTAAATTCTGAGTCATTTGACTTACCAGCAGCTTTGATTCAAAGTTCAATGAACCTCGGACTATATGTTATCATGACACCAGTGTTTGTAATTGGGTATCATTTCTATCAAAAGCAGCAACACGACAAAAATCCATCTTATAAGTCTAAAATTATAGATACATCCAATCTTGACATTTACTTGGCCGTCTATACTGTTTATGCGGTTTTAGCCTTTACTGCTAGTCTTTTGGTAAATAATATATTTCATTAGAAACAACGCCGGTGCACATCATGCTGCGTGCTATCATTCAAACGCTGACAGGTCCAAGGACGCTGTCAGGTTTTGTGCAGTAAGAAACCTGTCAGCGTCTGCAAGACCTGACAGCGTTTAAAAAGAAGAAAAATCTATTATTTATTACAACAGTATGCAGGCATTAGATACTCTTGAATTTGGGCAATACTATCACATTTACAATCGTGGTATAAATGGGTGCGATTTATTTGCAAACAATCAAACGCTTACAGGTCCAAGGACGCTGTAAGCGTTTTGTGCAGTGGGAAACCTGTCAGCGTCTACAAGTCCTGACAGCGTTTAAAAAGAAGAAAGATCTATTATTTATTACAACTGTATGCAGGCACTAGATACTCTTGAATTTGGGCAATACTATCACATTTACAATCGTGGTATAAACGGATGCGATTTATTTGCAAACAATCAAACGCTCACAGGTCCAAGGACGCTGACCGATTTAGTGGAGTGGGAAACCTGTCAGCGTCTACACGACCTGACAGCGTTTAAAAAGAAGAAATATTTATCATTTACAACAAGCTTATGCAAGCCACAGAACCTTTAGAATTAGGAAACTATTACCATATCTACAATAGGGGAATAAACGGGTGCGACTTGTTTACAAGTGAAGAAAATTATCAATACTTCTTGAACCTGTACGAAAAACACATCGATCCTATTGCAGATACTTTTGCATGGGTAATGATGCCTAACCATTTTCATATTCTGATAAGGTTAAAGGAGGGAATTGTTTACAAACATTCAAACGCTGACAGGTCAATGGACGCTGTCAGGTTTAATGAAGTGAAGTGGGAAACCCAAAACCTGTTAGCGTCTGAAAGACCTGACAGCGTTAAAATTCCAAAACCACATCTTCATTTTTCGCACTTTTTTAACGCTTATACCAAATATATTAATCAACGAAACAATCGCCACGGATCTCTTTTCGAACGTCCGTTTAAGCGTAAGCTAATTAACAACGAAAGTTATTTAAATAATGTATTAGTGTATATCCATCAAAATCCGGTGCACCATGGTTTTTGTGAGCACCCAATAGAATACGGTTGGAGTAGCTACTTAGGTTGTATAAGCTCTAAACCAACTAAAATTAGGAGAGAGGCTGTTATTAAATGGTTCTCTGATAGGGAGAATTTTAAATATTGTCACACGCAATCTATACCTGTTGATGAAATGGATGAGTGGCTGGGAATTTAATTGGAATCAAACGCTGACAGGTCCATGGACGCTGACAGGTTTAATGAAGTGAAGAGGGAAACCCAAAACCTGTCAGCGTCTGTAAGACCTGACAGCGTTAAACAAGAACAAATATTCAAATGATAATAGGTCCAAGGACACTGTTAGGATTGAAAAAAAGAAGTATATAATTTGCGCACAATATGATCTTTAATTGTAAGAAAAAGCAAGCAGAACAATTAAAAGCCTCCTTTGGGAAGCTGAAAGATGAATCCTTCAGTTTTGAATTAATTGAGAAGTATTTTCGGAATAAAGATCATTCCGAATCTTTGCAGATGCTTTCAGATAAGACTTGTAACGATCTCGATTTTGATGAGTTGTTTATGTTCTTAGATCGAACAAATTCAAAAATAGGGCAACAATATTTGTACAACAAATTGAGAGAGATTCCTTCCGATTCAAAACATTTGGAGTTGGATGAGGAGCTAATCACTCAATTTGCAAGTGATTCTGATTTTCGGCTTGAGATTCAGGCGGAGCTAACGAAACTGGATCAGCGAGAGACTTACTACATTTCCACTTTATTTCAGGAAGGGTATTTAGAGCAACCAAAATGGTTTTTTGTGATGCGTTTGTTATCCTTTACCAGTATTCTGTCTGTTCTTCTTTTGCCTTTTAATTTAAAATTGGTTTTCGTTTTAATAGGTGTTTTTATTATTAACATCTGCTTTCATTTGTGGAACAAGAAAAATTTGTCGAGCTATTCCGGTTCCATTTCTCAGCTTTTGATTCTAAAACGTGTTGCGAACCATTTGTTTCAACACGAAAACTTAAAAAAGATAAACCCAATTTTGACCGAATCGATTAAAGTAATTGATCAGGTTAGAAACAGCATGCTCATCTTTAAATTGGAGTCGAAAATTGAAGGTGATTTCCAAGTTATATTATGGTCTCTTTTGGAGCTTATAAAAATACTATTCTTACTGGAGCCATTGCTTTTGTTTGGTGTATTGAAACGTTTAGATACAAGAAGAGAGGAAGTCGAGAAGGTGTACTCGTTCGTAGGACGTGTTGATGCTTTGGTTTCCATTGCTTCGCTACGAGTGGGCGCTGAAGTAAATTGTATTCCTGAAATATGCGAAGAGAATAGCAGAATTATTGGGGATCAAATTTATCATCCTCTAATTTTCGATTGCGTTACAAATCAGATTGTTGTGAATGATAAATCGGTATTGCTTACAGGTTCAAATATGTCTGGCAAGACTACTTTTATTCGGGCCATAGGCATCAATGTTATTACGGGGCTTACCATTAATACTTGCTTTGCTAAATCGATGGCGATTCCCCGAGCTCGAATCCACTCAGCCATTCGTATTAGTGATGATCTGATGAATGATAAGAGTTATTACTTCGAAGAGGTTCTCACCATTAAGGATATGATTGACAATGCCGGCAAGGGCACAGCTAATTTGTTCCTGTTGGATGAGATTTTTAAAGGCACAAATACCATTGAACGGATTTCGGCAGGCAAGGCCGTATTGTCTTCATTGGCTAAAAACGAGAATATTGTTTTTGTATCTACCCACGATATCGAATTAACCGATTTACTCGAGGATGAATATGAATTGTATCACTTTAGTGAAATTGTAAGCGATAAATCGGTTGATTTTGACTACAAATTGAAGGAAGGCAAGCTGAAAAATAGAAATGCCATCAGAATACTTCAAATTAACGGTTACCCGGATGAAATAATTGAAGAGGCGATAGCATTAGCTGAGGAACTGGATCGAAATAAGGTGTTAGAAAGCTAAGAGGTTTTTTTCATCCAACTGATAAAAAAAATCTCGGAATGTTTCAGGAGGAATATCTGAATTAGAGGTAAATTGCAGTATAAAAGCATAACAGATTGAAAGCAATAAAAATCACAGTTCAGATTCAGGCAATTAAAGAGCAGGAAATAGAATGTTTACTTTCGGATGAAAGGGAAAGCATTCGCGTGGTTTATTTTCCTGTGGAAAGCCATGTTGTTTATTTAGACGATGCCAAGCTTGTAGAAGTCGTTCGTAAAATTCAATTCCAATTCGAGAAGGTGATGCGCTCGGCCATTAGCGGTAATTTAAGGCTGGGGCAAACCATTAATTGTGTATTTATTGACGGTTTCAATTTTGTAAAAGAAGCTGATTTTCACCATTATATCAGGGTTGATCGGCGAACTGAAAACTTGAAAATCACCACAAGTGAAACGGAAATGAAAGGCATTCATAAAATTTTTGCCGATGGATCGCATGCTTCTGAAATGAAGCTGTCGGGCTATGGTGGTTTTACCGAAACTCCGGATGGGGAACAACACATCTATCATCAGTCTTTTAAGCAGGGAAGCAGCAATATGATGGAGTTATTGGCTGTAATGGAAGGCTTGGAGCATCTGCAAGCTATTGAGAAGATACAAGTAAACACCGATAGTCGTTTTGTGATACGTGGATTGGTGCAATGGATTCATTTTTGGCAGCATAACAATTGGCAAACCGCCCATGGCAGTGAAGTGAAATTTGTAAAAGACTGGCAAAAAATGAATCGGCTTTGCGAAGGTAAATTGATGGAGTTTAAATGGATAAAAGGACATTCAGGAAATGAAAAGCAAGACTTTTGCCATCAGTTAGCCAGAGAATCTACTAATGGCAAAAAATAAACGAATATTAACCCCGAACACTTTTCGTGAAGTCCACTAAAATTAGGAGTTGTGACAAAAAAAACTGTAGTTTTGCTGTCCTTACTCAAAGTGAGGCTATCAATCAGTTTAAAACGACGATAATGAATATAAAAATAGTTGATTACGGAATTTGTAAAGCGATAGGAGAGACGAAGAAAGACATTGTTCCGGGTAGTACGACAGGATACTTTTTGCTTTCTGACGATATGGAGTTTGTGGAAAAAACCGATGTTATTCATCCTACGACTGGTTTGAGTTTTGGAATAAGCTATCAGTTCAGTCAGGATTCAGAAGAAGCGAAACTTGTTGATTTCGTGTGCAGAATTAGACATCCTAAGTTGGTGAATCCTGTGACCAAGGAACAATTTACTGAAACAACAGAGGAAAAAGATTGCTATAGTGATGAGTTAGGCTATGACTTCTACACATTTGAATTAGACTGGGAAATGCAGCTGGGGGAATGGATTTTTGAGATTATCTATGATGACCAGATCATGTGCAGCCAGACATTTACGCTGAAAGAATAATTTTTTTTGATGCTCTCACTCCGAGTGAGGGTATCCATCTGATTAACGAGAGCCTCAGAAGGGTGAACTCTTAGGTGATAATAAGAACTTCAATTATCTATTCAAAAACAATAGTACGAGTATCATCCACAATAATAAGGTGTTCTGCTTTGTAGGCAAGGGCACGAGCCAGTACGATACGCTCCAAATCACGACCTTTACGGATCAAATCTTTACTGGTATCCTTGTGCGTTATCCGCATAATATCTTGCTCGATAATTGGAGGGATTCCCAATAAATAGACCTTATTGGTACCCTCACTGGGAGTGAGAGCACCAAGCTCATGGTGTAATTAAAAAACGATAGTACGCGTACCATCCACAATAATTCGGTGTTCGGCTTTGTAGGCAAGGGCACGAGCCAGTACGATACGCTCCAAATCACGACCTTTACGGATCAAATCTTGAATGGTATCCTTGTGCGTTATCCGCATAATATCTTGCTCAATAATTAGTGGGGCTCCCACTGGAGTGGGATTCCCAATAAATAGATCTTATTGGTACCCTCACTGGGAGTGAGAGCACCAAGCTCATGGTGTAATTAAAAAACAATAGTACGGGTACCATCTACAATAATGCGATGTTCGGCTTTGTAGGCAAGGGCACGAGCCAGAACGATACGCTCCAAATCACGACCTTTACGGATCAAATCTTGAATGGTATCCTTGTGCGTTATCCGCATAATATCTTGTTCGATAATTGGTCCTTCGTCCAGATTTTCGGTAACAAAGTGGCTGGTAGCTCCAATCATCTTCACACCTCGCTCGTAGGCTTGCTTGTATGGGTTTCCTCCCACAAAGCCTGGTAAAAAGGAGTGGTGTATGTTGATAATTTTATTGTTGAACTCACGAATAAAGTTCGGCGATAAAACCTGCATGTAGCGAGCCAAAACGACCAAGTCGATATTGAGTTCTCTTAGTAAAGCAATTTCTTTTACTTCCTGTTCCTGTTTGGTTTCCTTGGTTATCGGAAAAACATGATATGGAATTCCAGCAGCATCGGCAATTGGTTTCAAATCTGGGTGATTCGAGATGATTAAAGGAATCTCGATGTCGTATTCGTTCATGTTATAACGCCACAGAATTTCCTGCAGGCAATGGTCGTATTTCGATACAAAAATGGCGACGCGTTGCTTGTGATTCGAAAATTCAATTCTCCAATGCGCATCAAACTCCTTGGCAAGAGGTTCAAAAGCCTCTTTAAGCTTGGAAGCGGGAATAGTAGAGTTGGTCATGTTCCATGCAATTCGTAAAGAGAAAAACTGCTGGTTCTGGTTTACATGTTCATCCAAATCGATGATGTTTCCGCCTATTTGGTATATGAATTGGGTGATTTTAGCTACAATCCCGTTCTTATCGGGACAAGTGAAGAGTAAAAATGCGTTTACATTATTTTCAGACATAGTCGTTTCGTTGATATCGGAATGATAAATTCCGTGAATTAAAGTTACTAATTTGCTTCAATATTGAACGATTTGTCCGTTAGGTAAGTGGTGTGTGATGCAAAATTAGAAAAATAAGTTTCAAGTGCAAAGGATCAAGCTAAAAGGTGAAAGGCAAAGAAGAAAGATAAATACTCGACGGTCATCCTGAACGCAGTGAAGGATCTGTTCGAAAATGAATTGTTGGTTCAGAATACTTGCTGAGCAGTTATGCTTCCGAATCAAAAAAGCTTGTTACAATAACGAGTATTGGCAAGAATTACAGATCTACATGATATTAGTAACCCGAGGTGGCAGCAACAATTGCTCCATTACCCCGGGTTATTAATTTTAGAGCCTTTTGAGCTCGCTTGTATGTTTTTTCCTTTTACTTATTCCTTAGGAATGAGATCCCTCGCATCATCGGGATGACAAAGTCTTGTGCCTTTTCCTTTTACTTTGTACCTTTTTTTTCTTGGAACTTTTTCCTTGTACCTTTCTCCTTGTTCCTTTACACTTGGTACTTCTTCCTTGTTACTTTTTCCTTGAACCTTCTTTTCTACTCCCAATTCAAAATTTTGGTGAATACATAGTTTTCTGCATCAGGAAGATATGCTTTTGCTGCTTCAACATCTTCGGCTGTAAGATAATGCAAGTTGTAGTTCAATACAGATTGCACGCGCTGACTGTTCACATCAACCAATCGTGGTTTAACCTTTCCGTTTTCGTCTTCTACATCTTTTAGGAATAGAGGAGAAGCATCGCCTACGGGATCAACAGTAACCATACATTTCGAATGACCCTGCTTAAATAAAGTGTAGACTCCATTGCCTAGTAAAGTGCAAAGATTCAGGTCAAAGCCGATTGGACGACAACAACGTATTTCAAATCCAAGTTCAACCGGACGAGTACCGATGTTCAGATCGTAAGATTTCATTTTGCGCTGAATCACCATATTGAAAACGTGAGCTTTGCTTACATTGAACAATTCGGGATGTCCGTGAGCATCGTAGGTGAAATTAACGCCTGTACTCTTGATATCTTCATCGCTCATAAAATGGAAAACTCCTTCGCTGATGATAGCTGCTCCGTAATTCAAGCCCATTAATCTTCTTTTAATGATGGAGGAGATTACCAATTGAGCAATTTTTTCGGCTGAAATATTGGTTTTGTTGAACATCTCAGGAATAATGATCATTGGAAAATGACAGGCAGTACCAATTCCGAAAGCCAGGTGACCGGCTTCCCGTCCCATAGCTGCCAATACGAACCAGTTCTGAGAAGTTCTGGCATCTTCGTACACTGTGGTTGCAATCTTAACTCCTTCGTCTTTGGCTGAGTGATATCCGAATGTTGGAGATCCTTCAGGCAAAGGAAGATCGTTGTCGATGGTTTTTGGTACGTGAATGTTAGAGATGTTTACCTTATTTTCTTCCAGATATTTTGAAATTCGGTTTGCCGTAGATGCTGTATCATCGCCCCCAATGGTAACCAATAGTTTCACATTGTTTTCAACGAAAAAATCGGTTGAGAAATCAGAATTTTTAGGTTTGAAACGACTCATTTTTAGGTGTGAACCGCCTCTTGTGAAGATTCCATCAAGAGTCTCGAAATCGAGATCAACCATTTCACGATCTTTGGAGAAAAGACCTTTGTAGCCTTCGTGTAAACCAATTACTCGATAACCGTTTTTTAAAAATACTTTTCCTACACTACTAATCACGGTGTTTATGCCCGGAGCCGGACCACCACCACACAGAATTACAACAGATTCTTTCATTGGATAAATGGGTATTTTATTTTAAAGATCCGGCAAAGATAAAGGAATTTGGAAAACATTGCTTGTTTTTTTGAATCGAGTAGGTGCTAATATCATTCGGATGTTTTGCGTTAAGGATTGAAGAGAAAACCCCGAGACATTCCTGTAGCGGAGCGAAAGGGAGGTGAGGCGTTGAAACGGAAAGCCTGACCCGTGGGCTGAGAAGTGCGTAAGCTGGGGAGCGCCCAAATACTTATTTGAAAAGTGGGCAACAGGCTGTAAAATAATATTTTGTAAACCGGTCGCTTTGTGCTAATTTTATATAGGCACCACTTCTTTAAGTACTTCAATAGTTTTTCTAACCTTATTAAATCACAATTATGAAGCGTAATTATTTGATCTTTTTTGCCCTTTTATTCGTGTTAGCTGCTTGTCAGCCCGAAAAAAAAGTTGTTGAGATTCCTTCCTACAGTATTGAACAGTTTTACAAAAATACCAATGTGAGTGGCGGTTCGTTCTCCAGCGATGGTAGTAAATTGTTGGTGAGTAGCAATGAAACGGGTATTTACAACCTGTTTGAAATTCCTGTTGACGGATCTCCTGCTAAACAATTGACGAATTCGGAAAAGGAATCTTTTTTCGGATTGGCTTATTTCCCAAACAGTGATAAGGTGCTTTTATCCTACGATCAGGGGGGGAATGAGAACAATCATATTTACATGAGAGATGTGGATAGTACGATTACCGATTTAACTCCTTTTGAAGGCGCAAGAGCAGGATTTTGGGGCTGGGACCGCGATGAGAAATCGTTTTACTACCAAAGCAATAAGCGAGATCCAAAATTTATGGATTTGTATCAGATCGGTCTGGAATCCATAGAGAAAGGCGATTTTACTGCAAAAATGTTGTATGAAAATAACGACGGATTGGATGTTGCCGCCAAAAGTAAGGACAATAGATATCTTGCCTTGACCCAAAGCATAACTACAAATAACAACGAAATGTATTTGTACGATCGGAAATCGGGCAAGAAAAAGCACATTTCAAAACATTCTGGCGATGCCACTTACAATCCTCAGTTTTTTAGTTTGGATCATAAGTATTTGTACTATTTAAGTAATGAAGATTCGGATTTTGTTTATCTGAATAAATACGACATTGAATTGGGTGAAAAGGAAATGGTTTTTAAGGCCGATTGGGATGTTTGGTATGCTTACGATTCGTACAATGAAAAATACCGGATTATTGGGATTAATGAAGATGGCAAAACGAATGTTAAGATGATCGATTTGGCAACGAATGAGGAAGTGAAACTGCCCGAAATAAAAGGTGGTGACATAAAATCAGTGGGTCTGACAAAGGATGAGAGTCGTGTCCGTTTGGTTGTTGGAACCTCTGTTTCGCCTAATAACATTTATGTTTTTGAACTGGGAGATGCTGAAGCGAAAAAATTGACTGAGACTTTAAATCCCGAAATAGATCCTGCTAATTTGGTTGAGGCAAAAGTGGTTCGTTACGAATCGTTTGACGGTGTTATGATTCCAGCCATTTACTATCAGCCTAAAATTGCGGCTACAGATCGTAAAGTTCCTGCTGTTGTATGGGTTCATGGTGGTCCGGGTGGACAATCGAGAGTGAGTTACTTCTCTTTAATTCAGTTTATGGTGAACCATGGCTATGCTGTTTTGGCGGTAAATAATCGTGGCAGTAGTGGTTATGGTAAGGAGTTTTATGCGATGGATGACAAGAAGCATGGTGACGAGGATTTGAAGGACTGTATTTGGGGAAAGGAATTTTTGGCCTCGACAGGTGTTGTTGATGAAACAAAAATTGGAATTATTGGCGGTTCGTATGGCGGTTACATGACGATGGCTGCATTGGCTTTTACTCCTGAGGAATTTGAGGTGGGTGTTAATATTTTTGGGGTGACCAATTGGTTGCGTACCTTAAAATCAATTCCTCCTTATTGGGAATCATTCCGTAAGGCTTTGTATGCCGAAATTGGTGATCCTACAACCATTGATTCTGTTGCCTTATATAATAAATCGCCACTGTTTTTTGCTGATCAAGTAACGAAACCACTAATGGTGTTGCAGGGAGCAAATGATGTTCGTGTTTTGAAAGCGGAATCGGATGAGATTGTTGACGCTGTGAAAAAGAATGGTGTACCTGTTGAATATATCGTATTTGATGATGAAGGGCATGGTTTCCGTAAAAAGGAAAATGAGATTAAAGGATACGGTCAGGTTGTAGTATTCCTTGATAAGTATTTGAAGAAAGAAGAAGTTGTTGCGACTGAATAGACAAAACAAATAGGAACAAAAAAAAATGCAGTAACCATTGGGTTACTGCATTTTTTGTATTTATTAACGAGTAGTTATTCTGCAATTTCTACTAATTTTTCATCGGAGTGCCATAAGCCATGCTTTGTGCAGTAAGCTGTAGCGGTTAGTTTCATTTTACGAGAGGGTACTACGTAAAAATCTACTTCAGCCTGATTGGCTTCACCACCTAAAATTCCTGTTGAAAAATTAGCTTGTGTTAACATTTTCTCACCATCCCAAAGTTGAAGCCAAGCTACATAATGATCTAAATCATCTGGGTGAGAATAAGCATCACCAATTTTCACTTTTACTTTGAATTTTTCACCTTTTTTAGCTGAGTCATCACAGTAAACGAATGCAGAATGTCTGTCGATATAATCTTTCTTAGCTTCACCATCAATGGTGTTAATGTCTTGGTACTTGTTAATTTTCATGTTTTGTTTTTTTGATTTTATTCCCGGATAAATCCAGGATGAGAGGATTGTTTTGTCTTTTTATTAGTTTTTGCTTAGGTAGTCGGCAACACCTGCAGCAGTAGCTTGCATCGCTTCTTTTCCTTTGTTCCAGTTTGCAGGACAAACTTCGCCATTTTCTTCGAAATGCTGTAATGCATCAACCATACGAATTGCTTCATCAACACTTCTTCCCAATGGTAAATCGTTAATTACAGAGTGACGAACAGTTCCTCTTTTATCGATAAGGAATAAGCCACGGTAAGCAACAGGTTCTCCGGTAGAAACAGCATTTCCTTCTTCATTGTAATCGTACTCTGATGCTAATACACCATAGTTTTCAGAAATTGTTTTCGACAAATCGGCCACCAAAGGATAAGTTACACCTTTAATTCCACCTTTATTTTTCTCAGTATTTAACCACGCAAAGTGAGAATACGGTGAATCAACAGAACAACCAACTACCGCTACGTTTCTAGCCTCAAATTCTGCTAATTTTTCCTGAAAAGCGATCAATTCTGTAGGACAGACGAAAGTGAAATCAAGAGGATAGAAGAAGAATACTACTTCTTTTTTTCCAATATACTGGTCCAATGAAAATTCTTCAACAATTTGATTTCCGTTTATCACAGCGCCAGCAGAGAATGAAGGTGCTTTTTTTCCAATTAAAGTTTGCATATTATTTCGATTTTAAATTATTGTTAATCTTGTTTATTGTAACGCCTGCAAATGTAGAATTGATTTGACTAAGTCACAAATTATATTAATCAATAATCTTTATACCAGCATCGAGAGAATTAATATCATAGGTGATAGATTCTTTAACTATTCAGTCTTTCAGAGATATCAAATTGCCGGCAAAGGATAAAGTCTCATAAAGTTTTTATTTGAAGGATAATTTTTAGTTTTGTAGAAGTGAACAAATTTAGCTTTGATAGAATTGTTTTAATTTTTAAGATGTTCCCGGAAAAGCTATAAAACGAATAAAAAATAAATGCAAGAGTTTGATAATATTATAGAACTTACTGATTTTGAGGGTTGTGCTGGAAAAATAAATGTATCGATATTTAAAACGGGAGCAAGATCCTGGGTTCCGTACTTTGTTTACCTACCTCCTAATTGGAGTCCAAATGAAACCTATCCTCTGGTGCTGTTTTTACACGGACAAGGTGGTGATGAAGGTACTTTTAATAAATATGTTCAGGCAGAACAATTGAATGAATGGATTACAAATGGAGATATTGAGCCGCTTGTGATTGCTGGAATTCGTGGAGATAATGATCGCGATAACGTTCAGTGGTTTGCAGAGGAAAATGAAAGTCTTTTGGTAAAAGAGCAAGGAGGTGAATTCATACAGTTTTGTCAGAATTCTTTTCATGCAGGAGATCATGGAAAACAGATTTCTATTGAAGGTCATTCACGTGGTGCGGCTGGTGCCATTCATTACTATTTAAAATATCCGGGTTTGTTTTCGTCGATTGTTGGTATGGGTTATGTAAGTGACTACACTCTGGAGGATAATTTCTTCCTTGGGCGAAAGAATTTAGAGGCATTAAAAAGGGAATCAACATGGCTGAAACTTGAAATTGGTACTGAGGATAGTTTTGTTCGGAACAAGAATCGAAGAGCATGTTTTGAGATGCATCAGTTCTTAAAAGAAAATTCGATTGAGCATTCTTTTGAAATATTGCATGGAGTAGAACATGGTTTTGATACTTATTGGAATTATTACAGTGATGAAGAAATGTTGAATGGTTTGGCTCATTTGAAGTTTCATGAGCGTAGCAGAAAGAGAAATTGTAGGTAAATACTTCGCTTAATATGGAAAAAGTTAGCTATTTTGTACATAATTATTAAAAAATTGATTTCATATGAACTTAGCCCGCTATTTATTCGTTTTTATCGTACTTCTTCCGTTTGCCAGTATAGCTCAGGATACTGTATATTTTAATCAGGATTGGCTGGCTGCTGAGAAAGAGAACGCTCAGTATTTTTCTACGATAAATCCAATTACTGAGAATCAATTTTTGGTAAAGGACTTCACAATTGATAAGGTGCTTCTGTCTGAATATCATTATAAGGGTTTACAAGCAAATATAGATTGGAACAAGCTTTACGAAGTAGGTTTTAATCAGTATGCAGTGGAGAATGGTACTAGTCGTAATTATTATCCTTCAGGTTCGATAAAAAAGGAGTTTGAATATGTAGACGGAGAACAGAAAGGCATGGTGACTTTATGGTGGGAAAATGGAAAAAAGGAAAAAGAATTTTTTGCTGTAAATAATATTGCAAATGGAATTTACTCAGAGTTTTTCGAAAGTGGAGAGCCTAGTTTAAGTGTGAAATTTCAAAATGATACTTTGCATGGTCCTGCTATCTATTATTATCCGAATGGTAAGATATCCCATATGGGGAAGTTCAATAAAGGAATTAAGTTTGGAATTTGGACATACCTTTCGGAAGATGGCAAGCCAGTTGCCGAAGAATTATACCAAGACACATATTTTATTGATGGAGCTGATGTTAATATTAGTTTTCCGGAAGGAGTGTGGTATTTATCGGAGAGGTACAAGCTTGATGACAGATTGAGTTTCCTTTTTTACAGACTTGCAATGAATGAAGATGAGAATATAGAAGATTTAGCATCTTGTCTGATTTCTTTGGAAGATGTTCCATTGGATATTGGACTGATTGATTATTCCTCGTTCAGAAGAAGACGCCTCTCGGTGGATGTAAAGAGAGTAATTACAAAGGAGAAAGATCTATTTACTCTTCCTCAAAGCATTGGTTATTTCGCGAATCATACCGATTCCAATAATAATGAGCGAACAACTATTGTTTTGCATTCTGTTCAAGCTGGAGTTGGAATGGAATTAGTCCTTGACTGTTCAAGTGAAAATTACGAAACTTTAAAAGAGGAATTTGAATACATACTGCAATCTCTTAAAAAATAATTGCAAAAATATTTTAAACCAAAGAATGAAAGTCGTTTCTACAAACATAGGGGAAAGTGTTGAAATCAATTATCACGGAAAAATTGAAAAAACAGGCATGTATAAATATGCTGTCGATCAGGCAATTTGTTTGGCGAAGAATGATGTCGTTAACGACTCGGTAATTGACCGAAAGTATCATGGTGGTGCAGATAAAGCCTGTTATTGGTACTCGGAAAAGCATTATGAATTTTGGAAAGAGAAATTCCCCCGTTCGGATTGGAATTATGGAATGTTTGGAGAGAATTTAACCATTTCGGAATTAGATGAAGGAAACATTAAAATTGGTGATGTCTTTAAAATTGGAAATGCCAAGGTTCAGGTTTCTCAACCCAGACAACCGTGTTACAAACTAAATTACCGTTTTGATTGCAGCAGTATGGTTCGTCAATTTATAGATGCTGGTTTCCCGGGCATATACGTTCGTGTGCTTGAGGAAGGAGAAGTAAGAAAAGGTGATGAATTAATTTTGCTTGAAAGCAGAGAAGAAAGCCTTTCAATTAGAGAGGTGTACAATTTATTATATGAATCTTCCAAAGATGAACTAAAACTCGATAAAGCAATATCTGATCCTGCACTTGCAGTAAGTTGTAAAAAAGATCTAAAGAAATAAGAAAGGACAGCATCTGCTGTCCTTTTTGTATGTTAACTTCCTAGTATTATTTTTCGGATTAATGCTTCATGGTCGGTTCCCGATACATCCATATTAAATCCTATTTTATAGATCAAACCATTGTACCAGGTGTAATATTGTGATGATCCAGTGGACTCCTTGTCCAATAGGTTATCCTCTTCAATGAATTTATAATAATCAAACATTCTTGGCCAAATTCCAGCTGCTGGTTTGTAATACAATGGATGAGTTCCCTCCAATACTAATTTTTGATAATTACTAGGAAGATTTTCTTCCATCGCTAAAGTGGTTTCAGGGTCTAAAAAAGGATCTTCAGGATATTGAGTTATCGAGATAATAAAGAAATCTTTAAAATCGGTTTGGTATCCTGTTGTATTCTCTAAATAAGAGAACTGAACTTGAAATACCAATTTGTTGAATGCATTCCATGAAGTTACAATATTTGCTTGTTGCTGTGCAGGTGTAAATGGCAAATCATCTATAGATAAAAGGTTTATCTTATCTCTCATAACGGAAGGAATACTTGATAATGCCTGAGAAAAACTTACGGGAGCATAATAGTCAACTTTCTCGCGAAATTGTAATAATTTAAAATCATAGTTATAGGTGTGATCTCTACCATCAACTTCATTCAAACTTTCCAGCAATGCTTCGTTTTCATCAATATAACCTGAATATTCGTTGTCTTTTGCACATGAAAAACTTCCAATGATGAAAAGTATAATGAAAAAATAATGACGTTTCATAATGATGTAATTAGGTAAATCAATAGTAACAATACAAACATACGTAAAAAATGATTTTATGTTATGTCTTGTTTAAAATTAAATAACTAAAAAATAACTTTTTGGCTCTAATTACGGTCATTACATACAGTGAGCTAATTTTCGTTTGCGAGTTCCCACGCAGTTAAAAATACAAGTTCAGATACTCGTTTTATGGCCTGAAAATCTATCTTTTCGGCTGTGTCGCTTGCTTGGTGATAGTCTTTGTGTAAGCCGTTAAAATAAAAAATAGCGGGAATCCCATGTTTTACAAAGGATGCTTGATCTGAAGCTCGATACAGAAAATTATCAGGCGTATCGTATTTGTAATCAAGCTGTAATTTTGTGCTGATCTGATTTATACTATCGGATATGACTTTCAATTTGGGCTTAAGATGATTGGCTCCCAGCAAGTAAATATAATCTGTGGTATCATGAAATTGGTCGTATCGGCCCAGCATATCCAAATTTAAATTCCCAACAATTTTCGATAAAGGCACCGGTGGGTTGTCAGTAAAATATTTTGATCCGTACAAACCTTTTTCTTCGCCGGTAAATGCAACAAATACAATACTTCTTTTTGTTTTATGTCCATTATCACTTGCTTCCTGAAATTTTCGTGCAATCTCTATGATTGACGCAGTTCCTGAAGCATTATCATTCGCTCCATTGAATATTTCACCATCTTTTTTTCCAATATGATCGTAATGAGCAGAAATAACTAAAACTTCTTCCTTTTTATCGGTTCCCGGCAAAAAGGCGAACACATTCTCAGTACTTACTTCCTTGTATTTTAAGCTGAAATTAAAAGCAAACTTTCGATTTGCTTGTTCGCTTTGGTTTACCTGATTAGTCGCTAATATTTGTTTTAATCTTTTTGGTTTAATTTGAAGAAGTGCACTGGCAACAGAATTTGAGATTGCTCCTTGAAAGGTGTTCATTCTGCTTTTGTATTTGGTAAAAGATTGGTTCGAACTTATGGAATCAAAAGGATTAGATTTACCATTAATTTCCGATTTAAGCTTCATTCCTCTAGGAGATATTGCTTTTCTCTTGTTCAGTAATCCCTTGTATTGATTGTTTTGATTTGGATTGCAAAACAGAACCAATTTGGCTTTGGAAGCAATCACAATATCATTTGATTTTATGGCTGCAGCATACAGATTAGAGCTTAGAAAAAGAACTGCTTTATTGGAGTAATCTTTGTTGGTATAGCTTGTGTCAGGGGCAGTTCCTAAAAAAACGAGATCCATACTATCGTTTGAATAATTCGTGAATCCTGAAATAAGAATGTCTTCGTAATTTTTAAATTCTTTATCCAAGTTTTTGATTTCCGCCCCAGACTGTTCTTGTTTGTAAACTGAGAAATTCTGAAAGTATTCTAGACTGTCTTTAGTGCCTGAAGGATTAATTAAATGCGCATTTAGAAATTGTTGATGAATATATTTAGCTGCAAGCTTTTGCCCTTTACTACCGGTGTCTCTTCCTTCCATATTATCCGAGGCTAGTACTACAACATCGTTTTGTATACGACTTGTCGAAAGTGATTTGGAATAGTGCAGAGCAAGGCTGTCTTGAGCATTTAAAAGAGAAAAATTACTTACTGATATAAAAAGGATAAAGATTATTAATCGCATGCCAAACTCTTAAATTAGTACACTTGAAATTGAATTCAAATTAATAAAATTTGCTTTCCAATTCGCATTTATGCTCTATTTTTCTGCATTAAGTGATAGCTTACGCACTTTTCGATTCCTTTTTTGTGCCTAAAGTCGTAACTTTAACTAAATAAGGAATTTGAAATATGAAAGTCTTCAGTCTTTTACTCTTATTGATATTTTCATTTGGAGAATTTAGTGAAGTTGCTAATCTGCAGGAGATGGAATTTGAGAAACTTCGGATAAATATGGTCATCGATCAGATAATGAAAAGAGGAGTGGATGATCCTCTTGTTATTCGTGCCATGGAAAAAGTGGAAAGGCATCTGTTTGTTCCGGCTAGTTTACAGAGTTTTGCTTATCAGGATCGCCCTTTACCTATTGGGGAAGGACAAACCATTTCACAACCCTATATTGTTGCTTATATGAGTCAGTTGCTCAATTTGAATTCGAAAAGCAAGGTTTTGGAAATAGGCACAGGCTCTGGGTATCAGGCGGCTATTCTGGGAGAGATTTGTGCTGAAGTTTATTCCATCGAAATTGTTGAATCATTGCAGAGAAGGGCGGCTTTTGTTCTGGACTCCTTAAAATATGAAAATGTAAAAACCTTTTGCCGAGATGGTTATTTGGGTATGGAAGATCAGGCTCCCTTTGATGGAATTATCGTGACTTGTTCTCCGACAGAAATTCCCGAAGCCTTAATTGCTCAACTGGCAGAAGGAGGCCGGTTGGTAATTCCTGTGGGAGAGAAGAATGTTAAAAAGTTAGTTCTTCTAAAGAAACAAAATGGGAAAATCAGCAAACAGAATGTACTTCCCGTTCGATTTGTTCCAATGGTTGATGAAAAAGGGAAGTCCTATTAAATTTATTTCTTCTTTTTATAAACCCCTTCAAACTGAATACTCCAAATTTTACCATCGTCGATGGTCGATTCCCAAATTTGCTTTACATCTCCATTTGGCATTATAATCCAGCTAATTCTATGAAGCGACTGATCTTCTCCCATATAGGAGTCTGTACTACTGGATAAAACCATTTCCCCCTTCTCAAAAGCTCCTTTTAGCAGTAGATTATTTCCGTTTTTATCAACCCAAATTTGTTGCCATTGGTCAATCTTATCGTTGTAAAAGCTATAGCTGGTGCCTGTAAAATTCTCCTTTTCGGATACCCAATTTTCTTGTAACAGATAACCATCTTGCAGCAGATTAACTGTGTTGTGACCTACGAGTTCATCATTTGTATAAACGTCCCATTCTCCCAACCAAAAATCGAATTGCCTATGCTTAGAAGTAGCATTGTCAGCAATCGAGTTTTGCGAAAAGGAAACAAAATATAAAAGAATAAAAATGGGTAAAAGAAAACGTTTCATGACGCAATTTTAGGAGGTGAAACACAAAATTAAAAACTCACGGGATTATTCTTCTTCCAAATAAGTTAGGCAACGTTCCAGTCTATTTTTTAATTCGACAGCAAATGGCTGTAATTCTTCGTTTTCTATTACATTAAAAGCAGCCGTCGGATCCATTATAGAAATATCCACATGACCATTATCTTGTTCAATTACAGTTACATTACATGGCATCATGATACCAATTTGATCCTCAACCTGAAACGCTTTGTAGGCAAAAGAAGGGTTGCATGCACCTAAAATTCGATACTTTTTAAAATCTACGTCAAGTTTTTCTTTCAAAGTAGCTTTTACATCAATATCGGTTAATATTCCAAACCCTTCGGTTTGAAGAGCTTTGGTCATACGGTCGATGGCATCGTCGAATTTAAAATTCGTACTTAGACGGATAAAATAACTCATAGTTATAATTATTTTGGTGTAAATTAATGGTGTCGCAAAATTTTAGGCATTCATTAAGTTATGAAAAAATGCGTGAACTGTAAAAAATAAAAACGGAGACTAAATATTCTGATCGTATTTTGTTTTGTTGTATTTTCTTCTTGGTGAAAGTTCACATGCTTTTATTAAAAACCATATCAGAAGTGAGAATGCAAGAATTCTTACATATCCTAATACTGGTTCGTATTCAAGGCCAAGTGGGCCTGGTACGTAGGTGGTAAGCATTATTACACTAAGAGGAATGAAAATAAGCATTAATACGATGAGAATAATTGCAGCTTCTTTGTGAACTCTTCGAATTAGGAGGCCAACCCCGCATACTAATAATACAAATCCTAAAATAGTAACCATTTCGTAAGTTGAATTTGAAATTGCGGAGAACATATGCTCAAAAGGTGTTGGAAGGAGTATATGTATGGATCCAATCGATATAAAGCCGACTCCATAGGCAAAACGCAAACGATCATTTCTCGAAAATTTCATGAGGTATTTGCTAAAGCGGGAGGTAAGCCACACCAAAACAAATGAAATTAATATGACAAGCAAGAATAACATTGACTGAGTATTAAAATGTATAAGGTATTGAGTCAATATACGAATTTGATCTTTTGCCTGCAAGTGGCTGAGGCTAAAATTTTATGATGATAAATGCAAAAGACCACATTGGTGAAATGTGGTCTTTGTAAAAATAATTTTGTACTGGCTATTCTTTTAATCGAATGACCACGGCGCCATTTTTGGCTTCTTTCCCATACTGATTTGTCGCTTTTTCATCTTTTAATACCGTAATGTAATCGATATTATTAGCGTCAATCTTATTCATTTCCTCAGCTGATATTTTTTCACCATTTATAATATAAAGAGGTTCATCCTTATTTGTATTCCCTAGGAATTTGACAGACGAGTTTATGCTTGAAAATTTGGTTTTAAGAGTAATTACAATAACCCCATTTTTAGCTTCTTCACCATACTTTTTAATTGCATTTTCACCTTTTAGCACATCCATACTTTCAATATCGTCGGGGTTTATCTTGTTTGCTTTTTTTGCAGATATCTTTTTCCCATCAACAATGTAAAGTGGATTATTGATTGATGCTCCCTTAATTTTCACAACAGGTGCATTTTTTGAACTTTGAATTTTACTGGTGATTTCAATAACACCATTTGTACCTTTTTTACCGTACTTTTTAATGGCCTGTTCACCTTTAATAACATTCATCGACTCAATCGATTCTGGTTTTATTTGATCCATTTCTTCACGATAAATTTTTTCCCCATCAAGAAAATATAAAGGTGAATTATTCAGATCTCCTAAATTAAGCTTGCTAGTGGAATTCTTTTTTTGATCATTCGATTTACTGGTGATTACAATAACTCCATTTTTGGCTTCTTTCCCATATAATTTACTTGCAGAGGCATCTTTAAGAACACTAATTGATTCAATTTCGTTTGGTGAAATCTGTTCCATTTGCGTACGAGTGATTTTTTCCCCATCTAAAATTATAAGCGGTTGTTTATCTGGATCGCTAATGCTGGAATGGCTTTGTGGTAAACCTTTTCTGGTTTCGGGTGATTTTCTTATACTTTCTTCCAATTCATGGCGATATTCATCAGAATTAACTTTCTGAATATGTTCCTGAATTCTTGTCTTACTTTCTTTAATTTGCCGATTTATTTTTTCCTGAAACTCCGGAGACTCAATTTTTTTCAATTCTTGTTCAATGTTCTCACGCTGTTCCTTCATTCTATTTTCAAATTCTCCTGATTCGAATTTCGCCTTGTGTTGTTTAAGAGATTCTTTAGCGTCTTCAAGCTGTTTTTTAAGTTGATCTTGAAACTCCTTTGAATTCATTCGTTCAACGGTTTCCTTGAGTTCAGACTTAAGTTGGTCTTTTTCCTTCTTATTTAATTCAGTAGTCAACTCTATTTCCTTCAAGTGATTTTCAAGTTCCATTTTCTGTAATTCTTGTTTCTTGGCGAAATTCCCATCGGTTAATTCTTTTAATTGTTTGTCGATTTCAATTTGCTGTTCTTTCATCTCATCCTGAAAATCAACAGAATTAAAATCAAGATCTTTTAATCCTTCCTGAAGTTCTTTTCGCATTTGGTCAACATCAAGGTCAATTTTCATGTCCTTCATTTCTCTTTCTGCCGACTTCATTTCTTTCAACTGCTCTTTTATGATCTCATCGGCCTTCATTTTCACCCATTTGTCTGATTTTACAGAATCTTTTGGGAAATTAAATTCAGGAGCATCAAAAGAATTAAAAGGCATGTCTAAGGCTGCAGGTAGTGGAGGCATAGGTGGCATTTCCAATAGTTCCATTTCTTCTACCTCTGCTGCTTCTTCCACTTCTGTGACTTCTTCAAGCTCAGTTTCAGCTGCAACTACTTCTGTTTGGTTTTTGTTCTTTTTTTTCTGATCATTTTTTGAGTTGGCATTCACCAAATCAATAGGAAGGGCTTCCATCTGAATGGACTTCTCAGCTTGATTTGTTGTTTTGTCAAGGATGTTGATTTTCGAATAGAATGCTTTCTGAGAATCTGTATTCCCTGAAATTGCAAAATTCGAAATCAGGAACAAACCTGCGAACAGGAGCGTAAATACGCCGCTAAGCATAAATCGTTCTCTTCTTGGATTGGTTGAGGCTTTAGGTCTAAGAATACGTTTAATCCGATTCAAAACTTTTCCCTTTTTACCAGAGAATCCCAACACCATTTCATACTGTTTTTTTCTGATTGCTTCCATATTATTTAATGCTTTAATTAAAGGTAAGGATTCACCACAAACCGTAACCGCCAGATCGTCACAAATGTGCTCTCTTTCGGCATTTACCACAGAAGATAGCCACCAAACAACAGGATGATAAAAGAATACTAATTCAATAATGCCTTGAATGAATTGCAGCAAATAATCGTGTCTGCGAATATGTGCCAATTCATGTGCTATGATAATTTCCAATTGATTTTCGGGGATTCCGCTTAGCATGGAAACCGGAAGAAGTACAATTGGTTTAAAATATCCAATTACAGAAGGAATGTCGAGTAGACCCGATTCCTTAAAAAGAATGTTTTGCTTCAGATTGTATTTTAACACCAACCGATTGGCAATGGCCATATACTTAGATCGCAAAGGATAGGTTAGGTGCTTTTTTAATTTTAGGGTTTGAATGTATTTTAAAATCAAGTTTATGGAAAGAAAGAGCATTCCAATCATCCATATATTAACCAGATAGGGGAATGTATTTTCCAATTGAGCTTGTAATTGAATCCATAGTCTGGCAAAGAAGCTTTCTTCCTGCTGAACGAATCCAATTGTTTTTATTTGAGCTGCAATATCGCTTACAGCTATGCTTGTATTGGAAGGAATATAACGGTAAAATGTTATTGCCGAGGCAACACATATTAGTATCAGTCCTAAGCCTGAAAAGGCATAACGTATTCTTGCATTGTCTTTTGAGATAAATCGGAATAACAGCCAAATAAGACCTCCAATTACCATCGCTTGCCATAAGGAATGCACCAGAGTCCAGCCAATCGTATGGCTTAATTCATATAAATCGAAATTATTTATCAGTTCCATTTTGATCCGGATTTTCGATGTTATTAATTAGCTTTTTAATTTCATTTAGTTCCTTAGTTGAGCATTTTTGATTGCCCAAAGCCTGCAGAACCATTCCGGAGGTTGATCCACCAAATAACGTGGAAATAAATTTATCGATTAGCTGATTTTTAGTTTCTTTTTCTTCCACAATGGCCTTATAAATATGGGTTCTTGAATTCATATTACGTTCAAGTATCCCTTTCTCAGTCATTATTTGCATTAGCTTAAGAGTGGTAGTGTAACCTACATTTCTTTCCGACTTTAATTTGTCATTTACAAATCGAACATTCGATGGACCGTACGTCCAAAGGACTTGTAATATTTCTAATTCTGCTGCGGTTGGCTTACTCTTCTGTGGCATCTTGTTGTGGTGATTTCCGTTATACGATTGTTTTCGTAGATAAAGATATACGAAAACATTCGTATAACAAAATTTTAATACGATAGATTTCGTAGTTAAATAATTTAAGTAGCCGATTTAGCAAGGGGAAATGATTC
Organism: Labilibaculum antarcticum; assembly: GCF_002356295.1. Taxonomy (NCBI): domain Bacteria; kingdom Pseudomonadati; phylum Bacteroidota; class Bacteroidia; order Marinilabiliales; family Marinifilaceae; genus Labilibaculum; species Labilibaculum antarcticum. The sequence continues at coordinate 4,758,623 of NZ_AP018042.1, forward strand.
TAAATACTTACTCAATCAGCTATATCTCTTTACTTACTGCTTTTTTTTTCGTAAATTATAGCATACCGATTAATCTCAAAATAATGGGTAGAAGTAAGAATGAGAAATCAAAACCCCAGTTGGCCATGCCAATTAAAGGTTATTAAAACCTTATGTAGAGTACTTATATTTTAACCGTAAGATCCAAAGTATTATGCCTATTCGTAAATTGAAAGAGTTTTTAGATGAGAGACATATTAAATATGTAACGATTCGTCATTCGTCAGCCTACACCGCTCAGCAAATTGCAGCATCGGCCCACATTCCTGGTAAAATGCTCGCCAAAACAGTTATGATTAGAGTAGATGGAAGGATGTGCATGGCTGTATTGCCTGCATCTTATTTGATTGACTTTGATTTATTAAAAAAAATGCTGGGATGTAAAAAAGTAGAGTTGGCGCATGAGCAAGATTTTAAAGATATATTTCCACAATGTGAAGTGGGAGCCATGCCTCCATTTGGTAATTTATACGGTCTGGAGGTTTATGTGGCTGAAAGTTTAATTGAAGATGATGATATCGTATTCAATGCAGGGACTCATACCGAGCTTATCATGCTTTCTTATGAGGATTTCCATAATTTGGTTGAACCTATTACATTGAAGTTTACACATAAAAGTTATGCTTAACTAAGTAACATGAAACAAATAGTTGATTCTTTTTCCCGTTCTTACTTCTTTTTAATTTTTAGATAGTTTTCTTTTATTCCTTCGCATAACCATATCGCTAAGGCTTGTCTGTTTTCTGATTTTAGAAATCGCAACTGATCTTTTTTGTTATTGATATTCCCTAATTCAATAAATACAGAAGGAGGTGTTGTAGTTTGCAACATGTATAATCTTCTTGTGCCAATAGTCCCATTGTATCCGCGATTAGGCTGGAATTTTGCATATTTATCTTTCATTTTTTGCTGTAAGCTTAGAGCTAAAATTTTGCCTTCTTTGCTTGCTGAATGATGATAGAAATATACATCGGTGCTGTTTCCTTTACTTCTTGAGTCGAGATGGAGGATAACTAAACGTTGGTAAGTTGTTTTTTTCTCGTTACGGGCTAAAATATTTATTGCAGCAGCTCTTTGTTTTAATCGGCGAGTATGTTTTCGGGGTATTTTCTGTGAAGGATAGCAACGTTCGTCATGATCTGGTTTAAGGTAAGCGTCATCTCGAATTCCATCATTAGGGTCTTTTATAATAAAATGCACTTTTGCTCCACGAGAAAGGAGCTCTTCACCCATTCGAAGTACAATGTCATAGGCATATTCGTCTTCTGCTATTTTTTTACCCGAAATTGTGCCTACTGCACCTGGATCCGGTCCACCATGTCCGGCCACCAAGTATAAAACGGCACCACTCATTGAATTATCAACTTGTTCTACGTTTTGATGATCTTTGCCTAAAATGGAAGCTTGAAGTAGTCTGAAACGCGAAGGTATTTCGTATTTTTCACCTGCAATTAAATCACCATTTTTGGTAAACCTGCCTTTATTTACTTCTTTGAATTTTGCTAAATCCTTGTCTGGAGAAACATTGTTACGCAAAAGAAAGGAGTTGAAGCCTTCACCATTTTTCGCAGAACTCCATTCGTAATTTCCCTGAGCGAATATAAGAGTTGAATTTATTAGTAAAACAGCAATAGAGATGAGTATGTATCGGAGCATATTTGGTTGTCAAATTTTAAGAGATAATAAAGCTACTCGATTTTTTAGCAGATCTTATTAAATCAATAATAATTGGTAGAGTTTACGGATTACTCATTATTAATTGTTTTTGAATCAATAGCGTATGCGGTGAAAATCCCATAGCCCCCAGTTACATTGGAATGAAGATTTACTTTGTTGAAAAAAGGTAAATCATCACGGTTGTGATAGGAAGTTATTGAACGTTCATACTTAAAGTAATCTGATGTAATGTGGTACAGTTCTATTTTATATTCTTGAAACAGGTCTGAACTATCAAATAACCCATTGTAAACGTATATACTAATGTTGTTACCATCTAAATTCTCATCGGTGAATGTACGACTACCACGAAGCATATTTTGCTGAATACCAAGGGAGTTTTCTGCTAAATTACCATTGAAAATAATGTCATCGCTATAATAATCAATTGTGGATATTGTGTTGCCATCAATTGCTTTCAGTAAAATCATATAATAATTTTCCTGCAATTTTTTATCCTGAAATTGAATGGTAAATTCTATTTTATTTTCTTCTTTAACTTGATAGTTTAGATTTGATATTGCTACTTTCTCCACTACTTCAGTTTCAGATTTAGCTGTTTCTAAATCGGGATGGGAAACTTCAATCTGATAGGAGTTATTTGCTGCCAATACATTTGAATTCAAGGAGTACCAGCCATTGCTTTCATGTATCAGATAGCCTAATTTCTGATTGTTTTGGCTTATCTCAACATTGGCAGTAGTTAAAGGGGAGTTCGCATTTTTATTTTGAAACCCCGAACTCTTACTTACATGAACCCTGAGTAAACTATCGACTCCTATTAGTGCATTAATCACCAATTTAGGTTCTTCATCCGGTATAGGAACCTGCAATTCTTCTTCACAGGAGATATGAAGGAAAAGGATGCAGATATTGAGAAAAAGTAATCGGTATTTCATATGATAATTATTTGTTTTTTAGTTGCCAGATGGAACTTACCTGGTAATCATTTCCTTGTGTGTGAAAAGTATTATACATGGACGTTTCATAATAACTCTTCTTAAAATTTATAGGAATAACTTACACTTGGAAGAAAAGAAAACAGACTAATCTGCTTTAAACTATATGTGGTGGAACCAAATTCGTTTTGATTTTCGCTAATGGAAACGTAGTTGGCATTTTTTCGGTTGTACACATTATTAATACTTAGGTTCCATGTTCTTATTCCATGTTTCTTAAATTTTCTGAAATTGATTGAAAAATCCATTCTGTGATAGTCTGGCAATCTAAATCCATTTCGATGTGAAAAAATGGGTACTGAAGATATACTTCCGGGGGAGTAAGGGGAAACCGCATTCACATTTGTTGAGGAAAGTGTTGCAGGTAAACCGCTTCCATACACCCAGGCTATAGAAAAATCGACCTTCTTACTTAATTTTTGATTGAAAAGTACCGAAAAATCGTGACGGCGATCGTAAGGAGAAGCAAATGTTTTACCCGAATTTATTTCTGGATATTTTACATGCGATTTGGAAAGTGTATAGGCCATATTACCCGTAGTTTTGCCATTGGTTTTACTCAGGTTAAATTCCAATCCTTTGCTCCATGATTTTCCTGCTACAACCATCTTTTCCCAGTCGGCACCTACGTTTTGGAAAAAGGAAGCATCGCTGAATTCCAAAACATTGCGGGATAATTTGTGATAGTATTCTGCTGAGAACTTTACTGATTTGGAAATGGAATAATTCGTTCCACCGGTATATTGAAATGAGTCGATAGGCTTAATTTTGCTGGTTACCGGCAACCAAAGGTCGGTAGGCAGACTTAAAGAGCTGGTAGTGACCAGATGAAGATATTGAGTCATTTGGGAAAAACTTCCCGTAAGGGTCCATTTTGGATTCAAATGATATTGTGTACTAAACCTAGGTTCGAGAGTAGAGTAGTAGGTTCCTTCAACAATAAAGCTACTCCAACGCGATCCTATATTTACAAGGAATTTTTTGCCGAATTGAATCTGGCATTCTCCAAATAAAATTATTTCTTTTGAACTGATAATTTGATCGTTAGATGTGTTTTGTTCGTCTTGATCGTTGTTTCGGTACAGTTCGCTGCCAGGTTTGGTGTGATGAAGTGAGGTTTCCATTCCAAATTTCAAGTAATGTTTAGCATCAGGAATCCAGTCAAATTCTGTTTTAAGGGAGAAATCACGAATACCTGATCTAAATTGATAGTTGTAGTTTTCCTTAAAACTTTCATCTTCATTTTGTGTTGATCTCTTATCCTTAACTAAAAAAGTGTACCTGCTTAGTATCAAGGATGTATTGGCGAAAAGGTGATTGCTGTAAACATGATTCCAGCGAAGCGAATTTGTGAAATTGCCCCATCCAACCTTATTTTCAGTCTTCTCTTTTGATGTGGCTGTTCGTTCTTCCGTATTTTTCACCTTAATTAAATCGCCACCCCAATAAGTGCTGAAGAAAATCTTATCGCGCTGAGAAAATTTATGCGTGAGTTTAAAATTTAAATCACCGAAATAGTATCCGGCGTTTATATCACTATCGGCTAAATCCAAAATACCATTTACCAGCAAATCGAGATAGGAGCGACGAACGGAAAGATTAAATGTTGTTTTGTCCTTTTTAATTGGACCGTGCAAGTTAAACTTCGCAGTCAGCAAACCAATACTAAAATCGCCACCTAATTTTTTTGAATTCCCATCTTTCATTCTAATGTCAAGAACCGAGGAGACTCGGCCTCCGTAATGTGCCGGAAATCCACCTTTTATCAATTTTACGTGGTTGATTGCATCGGGATTAAATACAGAGAATAAACCCAGTAAATGAGAGGAATAGTAAACGGGAACATCATCGAGAAGAATTAAATTTTGAGAAGGGGAACCATTTCGAACGATAAATCCTCCAAGACCTTCGTTGGAGGTCTGAACTCCGGGAAATTGAACTAAATTCTGAAATAGATCATTTTCTCCTAAAATACCTGAATTGCTAAAGCTTTCGGAGGTTAGCGAACTGGTACTTACAAATTGATGATTGATGTTATTGCTCTTTTGATCGGCAAGCACTTTAATCTCATTAAGAATAGAATTAGGCTGTAGTGAGATATTAATGCTGGTATCTTGTTTTGGGTTTAGATCAATGATAATATTCTGATAGCCCACATAGGAAATTTGCAGTTGATGGGCTTTTTGATTGAGTGTAAAGCTGTAAAACCCAAAGTTATTGCTAATTGTTCCGGTGTAATCTTCTAAATTGACAATACTCGCATTAATAAGAGATTCCCCTGTTTCAGAATCGGTTACGAATCCACTAATGCTGTATTTTCGTTCTGATGGAGGAATTCCAACTAAAAATATTTTATTGTCCCTATTGATGATTTTAAATGCTTTTGTATCAATAATCTCGTTAAGAAAGTATTTTAAACTTCCCTTTAAAGAGGGGAGTTTTATGTATTGATTTGTATTTAATTCGCTGGTGTAGCTAAATTCAACACCAGTTTGTGAACTTATTTCGTTCAATAACTCATGCAAAGGATAAGCAACATTCTCAAATTCTAATTGTTTAGACAAGACCGATTCCTGACAGAAAACTGAAGAGGAGAGGAGAAGGAAAGAAAATAGAATCAAAAATTTTCTCATGTAGAGTATAGGTTCAAAATGAATATCTGTCAAATTTACAATATGTTCTTATAAACGACAAAGGGAAGTCCGAAGACTTCCTTTTCATGAATTGATATTACTCCTGATAGGAGTTCTCTGTAAACTTATCGTTGAAAATTAATTTACTTTCTTAAAAATATATCTGGTGATATAGATACCATTTCCATCGCCTTTACCACTGTCGCTTTCAACACCACTGGTCACAAAGGCAAGTTCCCACCCCTCAGCGCTAAGCGTGTTTATTTTTGAGGAAGTTAATGCATCGTTCGAAGCTATGTTTTGAAAATTGATACCTGCGATACTATAAAAATTCAATAATTTTGTTTCAGCAAATTTGTCAACTTTAGCATCGGAGCGCTTCACATCTTTCTGCTTGCTTTTTTTGCCGTCGGTTCTTTCTGTGGTAAAAGCTTCGGCATCAATACTAGCTTTTTCTTCAATTATTCGTGAACGTCCAATTCCCATAGGAACTATTGATTCTACCGAAGTAATAACTTTGTAGTGAACGGTTTGAGCTTGTGATTCAAAAACAAATCCAAATGCGATAATCGCAATAAATAATAACTTCTTCATTTTACTTTTTTAATATTTGGTTGTAGGTTAATTGTTAATTTTTGTTTTGAATTATTCGTAAAGATAAATTTGTCTTCTATCCTTCATGATAATGATTTTTTTACCACCTGCATATCCATCTTCTTCATCCAAACGATATCTTTTTTCCCTTTCTAAATAAATTGTTGCAGAGCCAGGATAAAGGTTTCTCATGTCATCGGAGTCCAGATAAATGTATTCTGCATTTCTTCGGCTGGCAGTCTTACTAATAGTTGTTCCCGATTGCTCAATACTTATGGTAATACTCTCATCGTAACCCAAAGGCGAACCATTCCAGTACAATCTTCCCGATGAAAACAAATCAATTTCGTCTAAGTCATTAGGGATTGTTGTATAGGCAATGTCATCGGTATAAATGCTGTTCACAAAATCTCGATCCCAGCTTTTATTATAGATGAAATCAACATCAGCAAAACCTCTCGTTTTCCATGTATACTCATGAAATAGAGGCCAATAATCGTGATGTCTTTCCCCATTAAATTTCACGTTCGAATCTTCAACCAATTTGATATGAACACCAGAGCTATTTCTTACCTTGAATTCTGCACTTGCAGTAGTTTCATTCTTATAGTTATCGTATACAAGCTTATAAGACTGATAAACCGGAGTGTCATAAGCCAAGTCGTTCGAATTAATTTTCTCACAACTAACAAAGCTGAATCCCGATAAAATGACGAATAGGTATGTAAATAATTGTCGTGTCATAATTTTGTGTTTTCGTTCTAGAATGCAATTCCAACTGTAAGTCCTGCTCTTAATGTAAAGCCATCCCAATTATCGGTATCAAAATCTTCTTCAGCTCCCGATTTCGTATCCAGATTAATGCTTGTGTAACCCGGACCAAAAAACCATTCAAAGCTTACTCTTTTCTTAAAAATATACTGCTGACCAATGATCAAACCTGCACCAAATCCATTTAAGGTGGCTTCATCATTAGCATCATTCTCCAAATTATAATTCAAATAACGAGCATAGGGTGCTACGAAAAATCCTTTTGGTGCTGGTGATTCTGAAAGATAAAAACGGTATTCCGGAGTAATTCCCCAACCTCTTACCTTGGTGTCGTCCCAGGTATTGCCTGTATACAAAAGACCCAATTGAATACTGCTGTTGTCGTTTAACTTGTGCTCTACAAAAAATGATCCTGTGCGCACTAACGGACTTAGTAAATTGGCTTTTATAATTGTGTTTTGTGCTTTTGTAAAGCTCACACTAGCAAGCATGATAAAAGCGAATAATAGAAACTTGTTTTTCATGTGATTTAGATTTTTGACTTATTTCTTTTTGTCAGAAATAATTAGGTGATTTCCTTTTTTAACTGTTTTAACCCGTAAGTGCAATTCCAATTCAGTAATTACCTCATCAATACTGGCGTTATCAAAATAACTGTTGAATTTTAAAGTGTCCAGTCTTTCACATTTGTTAGTAATTCTAACATTATAAAAATTCTCAAGGTATTTAAACACTAATGGAATAGGCATGTCTTTAAATCGAAGGACTCCAGTTTTCCAAGAATCAAAATTAGGTTCATTGTTCACCGATTCAGTAATGAACGAATCATATAAAATTCCTTTTTCTCCTTTTGTAAGGTAAATCACCTCTTGTGTTTCTTGATTTTTCAGGCTGACTTTTCCAGAATTAACACTTACAACAGTTGCTCCATCCATTTCATTTTTAACATTGAAGCTGGTACCAAGCACTTCAATTATTGCATTTCCGGATTTGATTATAAATGGTTTGGTCGGGTCGGGCTTAACTTGAAAGTAGGCTTCTCCTTCCATTTCTACATTTCTTACGTCTGAATTAAAATGTTTAGGATAAATAATTTTACTCTTCTTGTTTAAAAAGACCTCAGTTCCATCAGCCAACACAATTTTATCTTTTGTTTGCATGCTTTTGGTTTGAGCATATTTACCAAAACCTGGTGTTGTCTGATACAGATAAACCAAACTAAGAGAGAGTAAAACAAGAACAGTGGCAGCATATCGCATAAACAGGTTAACTTTTTTCAGTCGAACTGTTTTTCCTGATTTTGCTTTAATGATTTTCCAATCTGCTTCTTCATCAATTTTTTGGAATACCTCAATCTCTTTGCTCGATTTCCAAATCTTCTGCATTTTAAGAAAGTTCTCTTCATTTGCAGAATCAGCTTGCATCCATTCCTGGAATTGTTGCTTGTCCTGATCAGATGATGTTCCTTCCAAAATGGAAAATAAAAATTGCTCGTCGATATGTTGATTGTTCTGTTTCATTTTGCTGTTTCTAATGGTAAGACAAATAAGAATGACTACACACGTATTCGAATTCAAAAAAAATGAAAAATTATTTTAATGCGTTCAGTAAGTAAATAATAAGAAGTGTTGCCAGCATTGGACCAATCTTTACTCGTAGGCTTTTCAAAGCTTTCGAGATTTGAGTTTCAACGGTTCTTTTCGAAATCCCTAACTGGTCGGCTATCTCCTGATTGGTAAATCCATCCATTCTATTCAGTTTAAATATTCGCTGACATTGTTCAGGCAATTCATCAATGGCTTTAAAAAGGGCATATTCCAATTCGGTTTGTTCTAAAATTTTATCTGCTTCCAAGCTAAAACCAGAACTTAAATATTTTATGTTTTCATGATGAGTTGCATGATTTTTTCTTTGCCGGATGGTATTTAAGCAAGCATTTCGCACCGAAGTATACAAATGTGCCTTGGCGGAAGTATGAATTTTCACAGATTCCCGATGATCGAACAGATGCACAAAAACATCTTGTACAATTTCTCTTGAATCATCGAAATCGGACAGGAATTTATTGGCATAAGCCGTTAAAACAGAATAGTGCTCTTTAAATAGTTGCTCTATTCTTGTTTCCGTCAGGTTTTCGAATGCTTGGGTTTTTAGCGCGTGTTCCATGGTTAATACTGAAGTCGGTTATGCATGCAATGCTAATTTTTAAAAAAGGAATTTAAGCTCTTTCTAATCAATAGACAATTAAAAGGGGCGGCACACGTATCATAAATTGAAAAAAAATCAATTTTGTTGTGTTTGGTGCTCGTGAGAGAACCAATGATTATTTAATTATGGAGATACTTTTGTATTTATCACTGAGAGCCTCACTTGTAGTGAGACCCTCAGGTTTTGATAGAATAGATAGGCTCCCGGCATGATAATGGATCAATTTACCCGGAGCGAAGGCTTTCTTTTTATAATGGAATACCCTTCGCACTCGGACGAAGGCTTCTTTTTCTTCATAAAATCCCTTTCGCTCCAATGCGAAGGTCTCTTTTTAATCAAAACACATGTTTCGCAGTAATGCGAAGGTCTTATTTTCATCAAAAGCCTATTTCGCATTGGTGCGATGGCTTAATCAGCACCATTGAGGAACCATCCGCAAGAAGCGAAAGGGCTTCCAGCACCAAAATGGATGCTTCGCTCTGGAGCGAATTGGAGCCCATATACAATTTGACACTATAGATGGTGGTGAGATGTAAGTGATTCTCTACTAGGAAAGATTCTACTATGGGTGAGACATAAAAACACCGAAACTTGAGAGCTTCGGTGCTTGAATGCTACCGTTTTATAACCTGCATGAGTGATTGTTGAAGGGATTTACAGCCCCTTTTAATTTTCCACTTCCCCAAAATTTTTCTTGTTGATTCGAATGATCCAGGCAGCAATAGCTTTGGAGTTAGTTACTAAAAGATATCCAAATAGATATTGAAACAAAGAGCAAATTGAATAGATAAGCGATGCTTTCTCTTGAGGGAAGTCTCTGGTCAGGTGGCTTATTATCTGACTAATGCTTGATATGACATATGGAAAATGAAAGATCAGAATGTACAGCCCAAAAATCACCAATGAAATTTCCAGAATTTTACTGTAATTAGGATCGATTGCTAAATTGATGTCAAAGTCTTCCTTACAGATTTTCTTCGCTACTCTTGATGATTTAAAGATTAATAAATAGCCAATGATAAAAGTGATTACTCCTCCTGCCAAGAATAATCCCAAACCAACAAAATCCATATAATCAGGAATGTTTTGGGTGAACATCGATTTAATAAAGTGCAGATCTTTAAGATAAAGAAGTGCGGCAATAACTACATAGATTCCAAAGAGTTTAAGAGCAAGGTCAATAATGTTGGATTTTTTCATCTTTAGTTTGTGTGATTAGTTCAGGATAAAGTGCAATTTTTTAGAAACATAAAATTAGAAAAACAATTCAATGAATAGTGCAATTATGCTATTTGAATGGTTCTATATTATGAATTATTTAGAAACAATTTTACCTGCATTTTCTCACATAAAAAAATGGCTTTGCATTTACGCAAAGCCATTCTTTTAAATATGAGAATTCACATTCTTTGTGTTTTGATTATCAATAGCTTAAATATAAGGCAATGGAAACACCAACAAAGGTTCCGATGATGTAACCTAAAATACCTACCAGAATAGCAGGTGTTACCAGCTTCTTTTGTCCCATAGAAGCTGCCATAGGAGCTGCAACCGATGGTCCCATGATGTTTGCTGCCGATGAAATAACTACCTCGTAAACATCCAGTTTAAAGAGTTTGGCCAATGCCAGCATAAACAGAAAATGGAAGAGCATAATGGTTAGGTAAAATCCCAATACGGCCGGGCCAATGCTAAATATCTGTGTCATGTTGGTAGCCGCACCAATTACTGCTAAAAAGATGTACATCATCCACAAACCAAGCGAGAAGGCTGTGTCTTCCAATGGTTTTAGTCTCTTTGGAAAGAAGTTCGCGGCAAGAACTGCTAAAACAGTAATTACCAATATGCTAAGGTTTAATTTTGTGTGCAATAAGTCTTGAAGATAGGGCGTTAAAAGGGTTCCTGCGCCTGCAATAAATGCGGCGATAAAAATAGAAACGGCTACCCGCTCCAAGGTCATTGGGAATTGTGCTTTTTCTAATTTTGAAACATCCTCCACTTCGTTTTCTTTCTTTGGCTTTACAAAAAAGCGTGATAAGAATAGGAGAGAAGGAGTCAGGAACAGGAACAGTGTATATAAGTTTGATACAAAATTATCAACAGCAATGGTTGCTGTAAATAACGGATTGCTGCTGAAATTCAATATTTCTGCCGCTGCAATGAAGTTTACACTTCCTCCAATTAATGTTGCTGCGATAACTCCTGCTGTGTTTCCTGAATTGGCGCCCAAATCAATAAACGAAAAGGCAATGAAACAACCAAGAACAATGCCGATAGCACCCAGAATGTATGCAATCAAAAGTTTTCCGCTTTCTTTTACAATTTTAAGGATGTTGGAACTAAACAGCAACATGGGAATGGAGATAGGAATAAAATAGGAAAATACCATATTGTACACATCCACTTTAATGGTTGGGTTTGATGCTACAGGAACCACTCCGGCCATTGCCAGTATGGACATGGATATCATGGTAACTAAAATTCCGGATAGTTTACCGAACCATTTTTTGTGTTCTGAATAGAGACCAAAAGCCGCGGCTCCTGCTATCACGAAAAACAAGACTAAATTGTTTTCGGGAGAGATTAATGATTGCATAGGTGTTTGATTTAGATAATGAGGAACGAATATATTTGGATTTTTGCCGAAAAGCAAAGAATCAGGCCTATTTGTGTCTCCAAATATCGAGTTTAACTTATAAAAAAAGAACCTCAAATCCGTTTTGGTTTTGAGGTTCTTTTTAAATCATATTGATTATTTTTTTTTCTTTTTAGGAGCTTTTTTGGCAGGCACCTTCTTTTTAGATTTTTTCTTTTTTGGATTATCCAGAAAATCTTCAGCTTCATTCATCAATTCCTTCAAGCTCTTTGCGTAGTCTTCAGAAAAATCGATGGTCGCTGAATAATCTCCTTTCGAGATGTCCATTACCTGAATTTCGGTGCCTGTAAATTCTTCTACATCAGCTAATAACTTTTTCTCTTCTGTTGGGTCACAGAAAGAGATGGCCAATCCTTTTTGCACGCCACGACCCGTTCTACCTACACGGTGAACGTAATTTTCAGCAACATCAGGCATGTCATAGTTCACCACATAATCAACATTTGGAATATCGATACCACGTGCACTTACATCTGTTGCAATCAAGATTTTTACTTCTCCTGTTTTAAAAGCATTTAAGGCAATTAAACGATCATCCTGTTCGCGATCTCCATGAATGGTTTGTGTTTCTATTCCTACACGTTGCATGGCTTTGTGAACACGTTCGGCTCTAACTTTTGTTCGCACAAAAACAAGTATCTTGCTTTCTACATGTTCCTTAATCATACGTTCTAAAAAGAAACGCTTGTCATCCATTCCAACAAAAGCAACACCATGTTCTACATTTTTAGATACAGGATCTTTAGGCGAAATTTGAATTCGAATAGCACTTCGAACCAGCGAATAGGCTAGTTTTTTAATTTTAGGAGTGATGGTCGCTGAAAAAAACAAGGTTTGACGATTCTTTGGAAGAAAACAGATCAAATCCTGAATGTCCTTTATGAAACCTAAATCCAACATGTGATCGGCTTCATCCAATACCAGCGTTTCTACTTTATCAAGCTGAATAAATCCCTGATTGGTTAAATCGAACATTCTACCTGGAGTAGTTATTAGTATGTCGATTCCATCTTGCAAACTCGCTATTTGAGGAGCCTGTTCAACACCTCCAAATACACAAAAGCTTGTTACTTTGGTATGTTTTCCAATTTTTTGAAAAACTTCGGTAATTTGAATCGCCAGCTCGCGGGTAGGCACCATTACAACACATTTAATGCCGTTGCTGCTTTTACTCTTTTTTCCTTTGTGCAGTTTGTCGATGATAGGAATCGCAAATGCAGCTGTTTTTCCTGTTCCGGTTTGAGCAATTGCAAGCACGTCTTCTCCACGAACAATTGGGGGAATGGCTTTGAATTGGATATCGGTAGGTCTGTTAAAACCTAAATCTTCCAAATTTCTTTTAATATCGGGGGAAAAACTATATTGACTAAATTTCATTTTTTGTGTTCAGATGATTTTATCGGACAAAGATAGGTGTAAAATATGATTTTGTTGGGTTCCTAATAAGCTTGTTGGCAAAAGGGAACTTAAATTAAGTTTTTACTGTTTTTTAAGTGTTTTTGTTTCCACCCGATATCTGAAATAGCCATAACCACCAATTACTATGGTTCCAATAAAAGTTAATCCATTGGAAAGAATTCCGAAGCTGATTCCTGCGTTAGGATCCAGCTGAAAGGCAAGAAATAATTGAAGAAGCAGGAAATGAGTTGTTCCAATTCCTCCCGGACTTGGTAACGCCCAACCAATTCCACCAATGAAAAGAATTACAATTGCAAAACTGAATGGGTATCCTGATGTTTCGGGCAAGCAAAGCAGGTAGATGTAATTTAAGACAACGAGCATTGTCCAAATTAGCAGTGTCAACAAAATAAACTGGAATCTCTTCTTGAGAAGTAATCCTTGCTTAAGCGATAGAAACATACTTTGTAAGAATTCAACGATCTTTTTTATTGGACGACGCTCCGATTTTTTTATTCTGCGTAAGCTAATCAAGAAAAGAATAAACAGAGCAAGTACAGCAATCGGAATTACATACAAATAGCGGTAGCCGTAAATATGAGAAATACCACCTATTGTTGATTCAAAAATTCCCTGTAAACGATCCATTTCAAAACAAAATACAGCAAATATACCAAGACCTAAGATCAACATATCGTAAGCTCGCTCGGCCATAACGCTACCCATCGAAACGGCAACAGGAACTTTCGTTGTTTTTTGCAGTGATGTGCAACGAATTATTTCACCGAATTTTGGGGTGAAACTATTTACCAAGTAGCCCAGAAGGAGAGAGGTTAGTACTTTGTCTGATTTTGGATATGCTCCAGATTCTTCCATTAACAGTTTCCAGCGTAAGGCTCGCAAATAAAAAACGATGAACAAACAGATGAAGCTAAGTAGTATGAAAAAATAGTCAGCATTCGCCAGGCTTTCCCATACTGGAGCCATTGGCTTATCACGTAATGTGAGAAACAAAAAAACGGAACCAATTATTATTCCAATTGAATTTTGTAATATTTTTTTTATTCGACTTCTCATTTATTGAAGTTACGGATTTGTTAGTTTTTTTGTAAAGGAATACAAAAATAGAAAGACTTTTAGAATATTTTGTTTCAAAGCAAATTAAAATCGGATGAAGTGATTATTTCTTGATGGTTTGATAGGCCTCCTTCAGCCAGTTTTTTAATTGCTGATCAAACTCAGATAACTCACCAATGGCAAGGCGATGTAAAACTCGATTTCTGGATATTCTTTTGCATAGGTAAATTGGAAATTGATCTTCTTCCCGATGCAATTGAAACTCCAATACCAAATGATTCTTTTTTGTGTAAACCGACAAAAAGGTTGCGCCTATCTTAAACTGTATACAAGTTTTTAAGTAAATAATTTTGACGTTTTCGAATGTTGTAAGATAGGATAGGAGGACTTCAAATAGTTCGGAAATATCTGAACTCGTTTTCTGTAAATGAGTCTCTTTATCAGTAATGTAGCAAGAATGATATTGGTTGGGGCCCAATAATGTTCTTTTACAATTTGGACAAATATAGGTCATGCGAAATTTTAAAATCGAAGTTATTTTGTAGTATCCAGAGCAACTTGCTGCATGCTGGTGCTAATTCTTTTAATGGCTTCTTTAATATTATCTTCGGGCTTAATGAATGTCTGATTTCCCCAGAAATGGTTGTCGTAAGTAAGATTTTCGGTTGAAAGAATTGTTGTTGGCACAATGGTTTCACGATGCTTAAATCGTCTCACATTAATGGTATCTAATTTTGTTGTTGCCATCTCGAATGAAGTTGAGAAAGTCTGTGAAAAGAACTTTTTTTTATTTTTAACCTTAAATTTTAAATTACCCAATGTGTGATTTAGAAAATATTTTCCGTTGATATTTCGATAGTTTACAGCATATTGAATATGTAGAGCTCTGACTTTAGTTTTTGCATTTGCTTTGCTAATGAATTGATTTGTTAATTCAGGCAATCGATCTTTATTATAGCCAAATTCGGCGCCAATAATGGCTAAACTTCTGGTTTCAACGATCAGCTTGCCTTCCAAAAGAGGCATATTCAAATTTGGTTTCGGCTGAAATTCAATGATGTAAACGGTTCGGTTGTTAAATGTACTGATGTCGGATAAGTGGTAGTTGTATAAATGTATAAATTCAGGATTCAGGAATTCGGGTGGGTTTTGTACAATATCCAGCATCAAACAACCCTGAATACCTCCTTTTAATCGAAACGATATGGTATCCAAACGAGATACGTCATAAATTTTACGACTCTTGAATATTTTCACTTTATCGGTAAGCTCATTCTCCGAATACGGATTTTTGTAGATATCTAAAACAGATTCGAGATAAATCATATACTTATTGTTTTTAAGTACCGATTCCCTATAAAAAGAGGTGAGGTTAGCCGCGTTTTGCGGATAGTTAATGTCTATTCTATTTATAGCAGCCTTTAGTATCGATCTCGGATCATTATTTCTAATTACAACCTCCTGAAGTGAAATGAAATCCTCCTTTAATTGGATCTCAAGTTGATTATTTAAAATCTCAGAAACAGGTATTTCAAAATTTTTAAAGCCAACATAGGAAACAACAAGTGTGTCTTTACTATTTTCCGATGAAAGAGTGAGCGCAAATTCACCATCCTGATTGCTAATTGTACCAACATGCTTGCCTCGAATACCAATACTCGCATAGGGCAAGGACATTTTAGCTGATTGATTTGTTACTTTGCCACTAATATTTCGGTACGAAATGTAAGGAATAATGCTTGAGGTGACAGGTTCGTTTGTTCTGTATAAGGCGGGTACAATAATGATATGCCTATTAACTACCTGGAATGTAAGACTGGTATCTTGAATTATTTTCCGCAATAATACTTCGAATTCAATATCATTAGCTTTAAGACTAAGCTTTTCGTTATTTGTAAATAAATCGGAATTATAGGTGAAATAGCAGTTGTTTTTTGCCGCAAGAGAATCCAATGCATCATTAATACTTAGTTCTGTGATATCAATTGAAATCTTATTTTGTAAGAGTGATTCCTGAGCCGAAAGGGTAGATTGAGCAAAGCATATCAAAAGCACAAGCAATGCATAAGAAAGCTTGCTTCGTACTGTTTTTTGATATGTTTTTCTGCTTTTCATCCGGCAAGTGAATTACTTAAGTTCTTTTTTCAGTATAATTTGATTACCATTCTTTTCGTAGCTTAAGTTATGTGGGCGACATAAGTTTTCCAGAACATCAGTAAGAGGTGTTTGGTTGAATGATGTTGTGATTGGTAAATTCTGAATTGCTGTGTCGTTGAATTCAATATTAACCTGATAAGTTCGATTTATTACTTTGGCTACATCTTGTAAACTCATCGCTTTAAAAACCATTAAATGAGTTTTCCAGGAGAGGTAATTTTCATCTTTTTGTATGGTTTTCTCAAGTAAATCATCTTGTAATATTCCAAAATCACCTTTTTCAAGAATAATTTTATTATTTGGTTCTTTTGCAAGTGAGAATTGAACTTTACCTGTTTCAACCAGAACTTCCACATGCTTATTGGAAGCATTCACATTGAAGGATGTCCCCAAAACTCTAACTTCTGCATTCCCAACTGAAATAATGAATGGTTTGGCAGGATTCTTAGTAATGGTAAAAAATGCTTCACCAGTTAGTTTTACCCGTCTTTCATTTCCCGAAAACGACTTCTCGTAAACCAATTCCGATTTGCCATTCAGGTTTACGATGGAACCATCAGCCAAAGTTATCGATTTGCCACTTTCATATAATTCAGATGAGATACTTTGGTAAGGAGCAAGCTTATCTGTGTAGATATGGTATGATGCTAATCCAAGACCAATGGTAATCACCAACATGGCTGCAATCTGTATCAACGTCCTGGTGTTTTGGAACGAAAACAGAGGAACTGCCTTTAGGGTATTATTCTTTTTAGAATTGCTTAAATTCGATTTTACTGCCGACCAAGCCGCATCAACATTAAATAGTTGTTGAACTTTGTTAACCTCTTGAATTAGGCCCAAATCTTTATTGGATGCAGAAACAATTTCGGCATACTCAGGATTGGAATCAATCAACTTTTCAAATGTCAATTTTTCCTCTGCGCTCATTTCTCCACTTAGATATTTCGAAATGATTTCCCACTCAATTTTATGTGATGTATTTTTTTTCATTTTGTTTATAGCACAATAATTCCAATGTAATCTTTTAAACTTTTCCGGAAGGCTTTTAAGGCCTTTCCCATATTCGCTTCAACGGTCTTTACCGAAATAGATAATTTGTCGGCAATTTCCTGATATTTTAGACCTTCAAACCGACTCATTTTAAATATTTGACTGCAACGATCGGGTAAATTCGTAAGAGTTCTATTTACAATATTATGAATGTCTTTTTCTTCTACCGAATCTATTGGTAATGAGTTCTCTTGTTTGTTGTTTTTAATGTATTCTTGGTACTTTTTTTTTACACCTCTTTTTCGCAATACCTGCAGACTATTAAAATAAGTTGCCTTGTAAAGGTACGCTTTTAATGAAGTGTGTATTTTTAAGGTTTTTCTGTTTTCCCATAACTGACAAAACAATTCCTGAACAATTTCTTCTGATTGATTTGTGTCTCTCACAAACCGCAGAGCGTAATGACATAGTAAAGGGTAATATTCTCTGAATAACTTTTCAAACTCCTGTAAGTTACCACTTTGTATGTTCTTAAGTATCGTATCTGTATCTTCCGACATTTTAGTATCTCTTCCTGTGTTTTAAAAAGCTTGTTACACTTTCTAAGTTAGGATTTTTCAATCAGTAGAGGAAAGATCTTCAATATTATTGTTGATATTTTCATTATAAAAATGGCAATAATTTAGATTTTTCTTTTCTCGATAATTGATTCCTGTATGGATGAAAAGAACCGTTCTTAAATTTTTCATGTTTCCCCAAGCATGAGTGAACGGTTCTTTTCTGGTTTTGAATTCAGTGGGTAAAGGTTTAAAAGATAACTAACTCCTGTATGTTCTGAATTCAATATTTCATTATTTCATTTTCCTCTTCAGTTTTCTAATTGCTGATTCGATCGATTGATCTGGTTCAATTGTATTATATGCTCCCCAGAAATTGGCGTCAGCAAAGTTGCTTACTTCTTCAACCATTACCTGATTTGCTTTAAATTTATTATCTCTTTTAAAGCGTACAATATTTTGTTCTTCGCGGTCGGTAATAGCAATTTCGGTCATTGCAGTATAGTTAGTATTGAAAAGCTTGCGTTTCCAGTTGCATTTAAAATTAATTTCTCCTCTTGCATAATTGAAATACCATTTACCATCCTTTTCGTGATAGTTAACAAAGTAATCGGCTGAGGTAGGAGTTACTTTTACACCTGCAGGTTTACGTTTAATAAACATGCGAGTTGCTTCCTCTTCATTACTTAGGTTCAAGCTAAATTTTGCACTTGCTAAGGCTAAATTTGTTGATTCAACATACAGTAATCCATAATACAGTGGAATATCAATGTTTTCTTTTTGTTTGAATTCAATTACGTAATGAATTTTGTCGTTAATCTTAGTAATTGATTTAATTGAAAAATTATAGTTGTCGATGAAGTCTTCTGAAAGCAAATTGTAAGGATTTTTCACAACATCTAAAAGTAGTGATGTGTATGGTCCGCCTTGCAATTTGAAAAGTAGTGTATCCATTTTCTTTACATCCTGACTTTTACGGCCTTTGTAAATTTGAATCTGGTCATCTCTCATTTGTCTGTAACCCGATTTATGAACATTTACAACAGCTTCAGAAATAGCCACGTAAGAACGGTTTTTCTTCACTGTTTCGCGATAGAAACCTTTCATCATATTTGGTTCTGTAGAATAGTTCTGAGATACTTTAGCCAAAATACTTTTCACCAAAAATAAAGGATCTAATGGGTAAATGTTAATTTGATCCAACGGAATTGTAACCGATTCCAGTTTAAAGATATTTCTCTTTTCCTTTAACGAATTAATAGGGATTTCGAGATTTTTGTATCCGATATAAGTAACTTCAATTTTACTGACAGGAAGATCTTTGGCGATTTTTAAAAGAAATTCTCCATCATTGTTCGATACTGTAGCAACATTAACACCTTTTACAGTTATTGTTGCGAACATTAGAGGTTCGTTAGTGTTTGCATCCTGAATCTTCCCTTTATAAACATCGTATTTTAAAGTGTCGATTACTTGTTGCACTTTGTTTTTTTCTTTACTGATATTTCCCTCTGCGGCCATTACATTGCTAAAAGAGAAAAACAAAAAAGCAGAAAGAATAATTGCGAAATAAAATCTAATTTTTGTTTTCATGGCAATATGTTTTATTTAATAATAGATTTAATAGTTTGAGAAAACCGATCGTGTATTTTCTTGTCTCTACTACTATGATGCATGAAAGGAATTATACCCTATCCGTTTTTTCACTTTTTTTATTGAAATGGATATTTTCTAATTGTAGAGCCTATTTTTTTACATCCTTAATATGTCCTATATTTATATGAAATCAAATAAATAGCTTCTTAGCGATTCTATTTACATCAGAAAAGTAACCTGAAGAATTGAATAGTAACAAGTTAAGTTTATGAAAGTAGATTATTGTGAAAAGGATCTTATTTTAAAAGTATATCCAACTGTTGTAGGCTGTTTTGAAGATGGTTGGAGTGTTTTGAAGAATAACTTTTTAATTTTATTGCTTGCAATTATAGTTGTCGGGATTATCGATACTCCGATGGGATACAATCAGATGGGATGGGAAGATCAGGATTCATTTAATCTCGGATTTTTCTCATTAAAATTTCTGAGCTTTATCTATTACCTGTTAATTATTACTCCATTCAAATATGGTGTAGATTGGATGTTTCTGAAAGCGTCGAGGAAAACAGAACCGCAATTCGAAGAGATATTAGATGGATTTAAGAAATTCTTATTCGTGATTTTGAGCCATTTATTGGTGATTGGAATAGTTGGAGTAGGCTTTTTGTTTCTTATTATTCCGGGAATTTATTTGGCTTGCAAGTTGATTTTTGTACCCTTTTTAATAATGGATAAAAAAGCAGATCCAATTCAGGCAGTAAAGCTTAGTTTTTATTTAAGCAAAGGATACTTTTGGACAATTTTTGGAATGGGGATTCTTTCCTTTTTTGTATTAATATTAGGACTTATATGTATGATTGTTGGGGTTTTTGTCTCAATTGTTTGGATACACTCGGCTTTTGCAGTTCTTTACAAAGCCTTAGATGATTTGCATTTTGAGGAAGCTTGTGAATTAGCTGGGGTTTCTCCTGAAAGTGTTAAAATTTAAAATTTCAAGATTCAGATCATAAGAAAGGGAGACCCTATTGGATCTCCCTTTTTGTATTGTAAGTTTCTAATACTATTTAATCAAGTGTCTTGATAAATCAAGCATTCGAACAATTGGTGCTTTTGCTTTTTCCATTACATCATCGGGTAAAATGATTTCAGGTTTTTCATTCTTTAATGCCAGATATATTTTTTCCATTGTGTTCAACTTCATGTAAGCACAATCATTGCATGAACAAGTTTCATCGGCAGGAACAATTAAAAATTCTTTGTTAGGAGAATCTTTTTGCATCTGATGAAGAATACCCGTTTCAGTAGCTACAATGATTTTTTTGGATGCACTGTTTTTAGAGTAGTCTAACATTGCGGTGGTTGAACCTACAAAATCGGCAAGTAACAATACAGGATGCGCACATTCTGGGTGAGCAACAAGTACAGCATCAGGATTTTCGATTTTCATTTTCATGATTTTCTCCGAAGAAAGAATATCATGAACTTCACAGGTTCCATCCCAAAGAACCATTTGTCGGCCTGTAACTTCATTAACATATCGTCCCAGATTTTTATCCGGAGCAAAAATTATTTTTTGCTCTTTCGGAAAGGATTCAACAATTTGAACTGCATTTCCTGAGGTGCAAATCACATCTGATAAAGTCTTTATTTCGGCAGTACAGTTGATGTATGAAATAACGATATGATCGGGGTGAAGTGCTTTAAATTTACGAAAATCGTCAGCCGGACATGATTCTGCAAGAGAAC
Organism: Labilibaculum antarcticum; assembly: GCF_002356295.1. Classification (NCBI taxonomy): domain Bacteria; kingdom Pseudomonadati; phylum Bacteroidota; class Bacteroidia; order Marinilabiliales; family Marinifilaceae; genus Labilibaculum; species Labilibaculum antarcticum. Next base: position 4,779,723 of record NZ_AP018042.1, read on the forward strand.
AACCAGCCGCCAAATCGGGTAAAAGTACTTTTCGGGTCGGATTTAATATTTTGGCAGTTTCAGCCATAAAATGAACGCCTGCAAACAAAATAATGTCTGCATCTACTTCAGAAGCCTTTTGCGCTAGAGCCAAACTATCGCCTTTAAAATCGGCTATCTCTTGTATGTCAGGGGTTTGGTAGTAGTGGGCAAGAATTACTGCATTCTTTTCTTTTGCTAATTGAAGAACCTTATCTTTCATCAGGTAAATATTTGCTTAGTCTCTCGTTAGGTTAAATTCAGGTGCAAATATCCTTAAATTATCGCGAAAATCAAACCAATATTTCATGTTTTGGCTTTTAAACGGCTTATTTTGATTGAGGAATGTGCAAGTAAAATATACTTCCTTCGCCTATTGTGCTTTCAACCCAAATTTTACCACCATTCGTTTCTGCAAATTCCTTACATAGCAAAAGTCCTAATCCTGTTCCCTTTTCGCCGGCGGTTCCTGTTGATTTGAATTTTAGATCGATTCGGAAAAGTTTATCCAGATTTTCGCTGGCTATGCCAATTCCATGATCTATAATTTGAACCTCCAGAAATTCATTTTTATCTTGTATGTCAACCTCAATTTGACTCTTGGGCTCCGAGAATTTTATTGCGTTGTTAATGAGATTTCTCACAATTAAGCTACACATGTTTTGATCAGCAAAAGCGATATTTTTCTCTGAATTGAGCAAAATAATTTTGATTTCTTTCTTTTCAGCAGATGCTGTATACAAACAAATTGACTGCTCAACCAAATCAGTCAGGTTAAAGATTTCAGCTTTAAAATCAATCTTATCTGTTTGTGATTTTGACCAGGTCAATAGATTTTCCAATAATGTATAAATGTGTTTTACCGATTCATGAACTTTTCGAATACCGGTTCTTTTTTCCTGATCTTCCACAGAGTCAAAATTTTCATGAATCATTTCACTAATTGAAAGCAGACTTGTGAATGGATTCTTTAAATCATGGGAAATGATTCTAAAGAACTTGTCTTTTGTGGCATTCAATTCTTTCAATTGCAGGTTTTGACATTTGATTTTTTCGTTTTGTTGAGTTAGTAATCTGTTCGTTTTGGCATTAAGTAAAAATCGATAAACAAAAATTGTTATTATCGTTCCCATTATTATTTCAATGAAAACAAACCACCAAGTCATGTAAAATGGTGGGAATATTTCAATGAAAAGTTCTTTTGAATGCTTATTCCATTGTCCATCTTGATTTTGAGCTTTAACCTGCAAAACATATTCTCCCGGAGAGAGATTGGAGTAGGAGACATAGTTGCGATTTCCAGAATTAACCCACTTCTTTTCGAGACCTTGCAGCCGATAGGTGTAGTTGATTTTATCGGAAGAATAGGAGGATAAAGACGAAAATTCTATGGAGAAGAATCGTTGATCGTATTCTAGTTCAATACTATCGGTGTAAGCAATACTCTTTTTGAGATAATAGGAATCGCTTTCTTTGGAGTATTGAATTTGATTATTGAAATTTTCAGCATTAGAGTTATCAACCAGAACTTCCTGTCCATGAATTTCCAGTTTGGTAAGAACAATATTATAAGATCTTTCTTCGATGAATTTTAAATTCGGATCAATAACATTTAAACCATAAACACCCCCAAAATATAACTTTCCACTTTTCCCTTTGTGATAAGCTCCGCCATTAAATTCTTTACTTTGTAATCCATCATCAACGGTAAAGTTTTTTACAGAATAATCTTGTGTTGAAAATTTAGCAATTCCATTATTAGTACTCAACCAGAGGTTTCCGAATGCATCAGGTAAAACTCCATAAACAACATTGTTGGGTAATCCTTCTTCAATGCCAAAATGAGAAAACAGACCGGTTTGGGAATCGAAACGATTTAATTTAGTATTGGTTCCCAGCCAAAATATACCATCCTCGTCCTCGTAAACAGAGAAAACAACATTATCTGACAAACCATTTTTAGTGTTGTCGTAGTATTGATAACTTTTAAATGTGTTGTTTTTTTTATCGTATATGTTTACGCCACCTCCGTATGTGCCAATCCATAACAGGCCTTTCGAATCTTCATATATCGAAGAATAAATAAAGTTGTGCGATAGGCTTTTTGTATCTCCGTCTATGTGTTTGTACTGGGTGAATTTATTGGTTTTATCATGGTAACGATTTAGACCGCCTCGGGTTCCAACCCAAATAATCCCTTCACTGTCTTCAAAAATTACCCGAACAGAATTGTCACAAAGAGAAGTACTGTCATTCGAGATGTGTTTGTATTGAGTTTTATTACCTGTAAAAGGGTTTAGCTTGAATAATCCTTCACCATCTGTTCCTATCCAAATATTATTTTTTCTGTCTTCAAACACCTTTCGTATTGCCGAATAGGGATCATTAACTGATTTTCGCACATCGTAATGAACGAAACTATCCCTTTTTACGATGTATTTTGAAATTCCCTTGTTGTTTGTTCCAATCCAAAGGTCACCATTGTGATCTTCCCATGTAGACCAGACAAAGTTGCTGGCTAAACTGTTTTCACTTAAGGGATTATTTTTAAAGAGTTCAAATTTATGTGATTGGGGATTGTATATACTGATTCCTGCGCCAAATGTTCCAATCCAAATAATTCCATTTCTATCTTCATAAATACAGTTTATTGAGTTCTCTGATAAACTTTGAGGATCTGCAGAATTGTTTGTATCGTGCGATGTTTGATTGCTTACTGGATTAATCCGATAGATTCCAGATCCGAACGTGCCAAACCAGATTTCTTCATTGCTGCTTTTAAGTATTGGTTTGTTTGTACTTATCGAAAGACTGTTGGTTACTTCAAACGACTTTACTGCTTTGTGGAATATTTTGGAAGAATTATCTGTTTTGAATAGTGCTTTATTAGTCACAATCCATAAGCTATTTATCCTGTCTGGCAAAAGGTTTTCTATATGCAGTCCGTTTAAAAAGAGTTGTGCATTTTCAGTTAATGAATCTCTTGAAATAGAAAGTAAACCATTGCTGGTTCCAACCCATAAATAATTATCAGCGCTTGCAAGACTTGTTACATTCCATTTTGAATCAGATTTTGGTAATTCTATTTCTTTGAATGATTTTTTTTCAGAATCGTAATGAAAAAGCCCAAGTTTAGTGCCGATCCAGAAGTTTTTGGTATCCGCAAGAAAACAATTGATTTTTGAATCTAAGCCTTTAGGATAATTATGCTTTTCAATAGTTCCCTGTTTAGTATTAATGCAGGTAATTCCTTTCAGACTGCCTACCCACAACCGATTATTTTGATCTTCATATAGATGAGTGATCGTGTCATTACTTAATTGATTATTGGGTTCTATGCCTCTGTACTGAGTGAAAATTTCGCTTACCGGATTAAATTGGGTTAATCCACCTCTGGAACCAAACCATAAATTTCCCGAACGATCTTCAAGTACTTGTTCAATCCATTTGTTTGAGATGCTATTGGAGTTTTCAGGATCGCTTCGGTAAATTGTAAAGTTTTTACCATCGTAACGATTCAATCCATCTTCTGTGCCAAACCACATAAACCCTTTCGAATCCTGAAAAATACAATAGACGGAGCTGAGTGACAGACCTTCATTGATGGTAATTCTCTTGAATCGAATATTATTTTGTTGAGAAAAAAGGGTAAGAGTACAAAATAGCCCAACAAATAATAGAATCAGTTTAGATCTGGTCATTGGATGCGGAGGTTTTTGTTTGTTATACAAATTAGTGAAAAATTGTGAAAGTTTCTTATTGCTGAATGGGCAATTGTTGGAGATATTTTTGAGAAAATAATTAAAAGATGTTATGCTATGTAATATAGAATACATACTTTTATTACTTGTTAAGTATTAATTAAATCACACAAAAAAATCACACATGGAATTAATTAACCTACCAAAACCAGATCGCAGCAAATCTGGTTTAAGTAAAGTAAAAGTCATTATGGGGATAGGGCTTTTATTGTTGTCATTCAGTCATTTATGTTTTGGGCAACATAGTAAGACATTTCAAGCAAATTCTATGAGGGTGTTTGAAGGAAATATTTTGAAAGATCCAAATTTGCTAAAATTAAGGGTTAAGAAATCTCAGGTTGGCACATTTTATTTATGTGAAGATTGGAAAAAAACTGATATTTATATGGTGACAGATAGCAGTATTATAAAAGGGATGGAAACTCGAATTGATTTGCGAAGAAATGAGCTGGAAATTAAGTATAAGGGGGAAGTAAAGGTATTGCCGAGCTATCGTATAAGAAGTATCGTTTTTACTGATGATGAGGATTTGTTTGTTACAGAGAATCTATTAAAATCTTCTCAAAAAGGCTTTTATAAAGTATTAATTGATGATGAAAATTCTTTACTATGCAAGTATAATACTAAAGTACAGCCATCAAGTTATAATATGCAATTGGATGCTGGGAAAAAATCAAGTTCAATAATAAAAGTACATAGTTACTTTGTTTGTAAAGGAACCAGCTTAATTGAATTAGGAAAAACGAGAGGTAAATTAAAGAGACAATTTAATGAACAACCTAAATTATATGATTTTATTAAACAGAATAAAATAAATCCTAAAAAGGAAGAAAGCTTAATCTCTTTTGTTGGTTTTTTAAATGAAAATCATTTAAATGCAAACTAGCTTATGTTGAGTGTTGACTTCTTTTACACTAAAAGTTATCTCGTAAGAGGTAACTTTTTTTTATATATTATTATAAAATGAAAACATCACTGCTTGAAATATGTTGTTACTCTGTTCAATCAGCAATTATTGCAGAACAATCTGGTGCTGACCGAATTGAATTGTGTGCAGGTGTTCACGAAGGAGGAACTACCCCTAGTGCTTCCTGCATTAAAATGGCTAAAGAATTAGTAAGAATACCAGTTCATGTAATTGTACGATCGCGTGGTGCTGATTTCTGCTATTCTGATATTGAGTTTGAGTGTATGAAGTTGGATATTAAATACTGTAAAGAAGTAGGAGTGGATGGTGTTGTATCTGGTGTTTTACTTTCTGATGGAAGCATTGATGTGGAAAGAACCAAGGAACTTATCGATTTGGCAAAACCAATGAATTTCACCTTTCACAGAGCTTTTGATATGGTGAAGGATCATTTTAAAGCCTTGGAAGAATTAATAGAGATTGGAGCCGATCGAATTCTCACATCTGGAGGAGAGCAAACTGCAGTATTGGGTCAAGATTTACTGAAAGACTTAGTTGAAAAGGCTAGTGGACGAATAGTGATCATGCCGGGAAGTGGAATAAGTCATGAAAATATTTTGAGTTTAAAAAAACACACTGGTGCTGAAGAGTTTCATTGTTCCGCAAAGTCTTTAGTAAGAGGTAAAATGGAATATCAGAATCCTAAAATAGCAATGGGAGGCGAAGAAAAGGTGCCTGAATTTGAATTTTATGAGGCAGACTCCCAGAAAATTCGTAAAATTGTAAGCATCCTAAAAGCCGAGGACTTATAACTAATTATTCTACTAATGAGGAAGATTTCTATCCTTCTGCTTAGTCTCATTTTCTTTTGGGGCTGTTCCGATGTACATTTTATTCAAGACAGTGCCGTTCGTGCAAAAGTTTCCAAACGATTCGAAAAGCGAAAAGAATTTGCATCTAATCGGTCAAATGAACTTTTCTCTGTATTTCAGAAAAATATTACTACTGAAGAAAAAGAAGCATTACAATTTCTGTATGCCTACATGCCTTTGTGCGATTTGGCTGATTATAATGGTGATTTCTTTTTACAACAAGTGAGATCTTCGTTTGAGGCGAGAGAAAGTTTTGAGTGGGGAAATAAAATTCCTGATGATTTATTTCGCCATTTTGTTTTGCCGTATCGCGTGAATAATGAAAATTTGGATTCAGCCAGATGGGTATTTCTGAAAGAGTTAAAACCAAGATTAAAGGGCATGTCGATGAAAGAAGCTGTGCTCGAAGTGAATCATTGGTGTCACGAAAAAGTAAATTACGCACCAACTGATATTCGCACAAGCGGACCACTTAGCATTGTGAGAACTTCATGGGGCCGATGTGGTGAAGAATCAACATTTACCGTTACTGCTTTACGATCTGTAGGCATTCCTGCCCGTCAGGTTTATACTCCACGTTGGGCTCATAGCGATGACAATCATGCTTGGGTTGAAGTGTGGACAGATGGTAAATGGTCTTATTTGGGAGCTTGTGAGCCCGAACCAGATTTGAATATGGGTTGGTTTACCGAACCTGCCCGCAGAGCAATGCTGGTGCATACCAAGGTTTTTGGTGATTTTGAGGGGAATTATGAAGTTGTAAAGCGTTCAGATAATTTCACTGAGATTAATGTAGTGGAAAACTACGCTGATGTGAAGAAAATTTACGTGCAGGTAGTTGATCAATCAGGTAATTCAGTTGGAAATGCAAAAGTAGATTTCGGACTGTATAACTATGCAGAGTTTTATCCAATTGCCAGTAAGAAAACTGATGCTGATGGATTGACTTACCTAACCACAGGTTTGGGTGATCTATTGATCTGGACCAGTAAAGATGGAGAGTATGCTGGCAGGAAAATCAGCGTTAAGCGAACTGATACGCTTCGTTTGGGATTAGGACGTGGTTTTTACGGAGATAAAATTACCGATTTAAATATGGTTCCTCCGGTAGAGAAAGATCCTTATTCAGTTGATGAGAGCAAAAAGAAGCAAAATGATATTCGCTTGTCTTATGAAGACAGTATTCGCGTGCAATATCGAACTACTTTTATCGATTCAATCACTGCCAGTAGTTTAGCAGAGAAAAAATCTTTGGATTCAGAAATGATCTGGAAGATATTCAAGAAAAGTCAAGGAAACTGGAAGGAGATTCAAAAATTTATTGAAGCTACATCTGCTGAGAATGGTTCTTTTGCAGTAGATCTTCTTAATTTAATTGCTGATAAGGATTTGCGAGACACGCGATCTGAAATCCTATTAGATCATTTGAATAATACGATCGAAAAATACAAGCTGGATGATTACAATTCAAAGGAAGTTTATTTGAACTGTGTTTTGAATCCAAGAATCAGCAACGAGTGGGTAATTGCTTACCGAGGATACTTGCAAAAGGCATTTCAAGATCAATTTACTGGTGAACGGGCAGAGAGAGTTGAGCAAATTAAGCAATGGATTTTAAGCGAAATTCAAATTACGGAAGTGGAAAATTATTACAACTTGCCAATTACTCCTAAAGGTGTTTCTGAATTGAAAATTTCGAATGCAGAGTCTAGGGATGTGTTTTTTGTAGCTGTTTGCAGAAGTTTAGGAATTCCTTCGCGTTTGGAGCCAGCAGAAAAAACACCACAGTATTTCGATGGCAAAGAATGGATGAATGTTTACTTCGAAAAACAAATTGTGAATCAGCCAATTACGGGGTTTGTAATGTTGAATAATACCGCAAAGGATTTTGATCCAGGTTATTATATGCATTTCACCATCGGGAAAATGATTGATGGTGTTTATGAAAGCCTTGATTATGGTTGGGATTTTAAATTATCCGATTTGCCCGCTACATTAGAGTTAGAGGTTGGCAAATACAGATTGGTAACAGGCAAGCGTGGCGCTGACGGGACCGTTTATACACATTTGAATCATTTTGAAATTAAGAAAGATCAGACCACTAAAATTGATTTGGTGTTTAGAGATCCAAAGGTGGAAAGTAAGATGTTGGGTCATTTGGACACTAAAATGATTGTTGCCAATGATAAAGGGGAAGAAGTATCGCTCGGATCATTGGAGAAGCAGAATGCGATTGTATTGATGTGGCTGGAGCCTGGAAAGGAGCCAACTCGTCATTTAATGGAAGAATTTAGAGATACCAAAAAGCGATACCAGGAATGGGATGGGAATATTGTTGTAATACAGGCGGAAGAAATCGCCACGGAGAACTTCTCCGAAGCTTTTTTTGTCAATATGCCATCGAATCACGAGCTGTACAAGGATAAAAATAATGAGTTGATTACACAGGCTAAAAAAGTGTTGGGCATTACAGGTAAAATTGAAAAGCCACTCATATTGGTTTTACATTCCAATGGCGATATTAAATTCGCTTCACGCGGATATAAAATAGGAATACATGAGCATTTGCTTAAAATGCTGGATTAACTTGAATTGAAGAATAAATTCAGAAGATTGCTTCAAAGGAATAAATAAAAATGCCACTTCAATTTGTTGAAGTGGCATTCCTGTTTATTATCTAATTCTTTTTCTAATGTAAAAAGAGATTTTTAATTGTAAAGTTCTTCTGCAAAACTTCCTTCTACTTTGTTGCCCAATAAAAGTTCTTCAATGGTAGCGGCAATATCGGTAAAAGATGTTCTAGTTCCCAAATCAACATTTTGTTTGATGTTTTTACCAAACACCATTATTGGAATGTATTCGCGGGTGTGATCAGTTCCTGGGTAGGTTGGATCACATCCGTGATCGGCGGTTAAAATCAGGATTTCATCCTCTTTTAAATTGGCTTGAATTTGAGGTAAATAACGATCAAATTCCTCCAGGGCTGCTTTGTATCCTTCTGGGTTTCTACGATGTCCAAACATCATGTCGAAATCAACCAGATTTGTGAAAATCAAGCCTTTTGAATCTTCTTTTAAAGCAATTAGGGTTTTATTGATCCCATCTACATTGTCCTTATTGGTTCCGCGGGTATCAGTAATTCCTTGTCCGGCAAAAATATCTTTTGTTTTACCAATACCGATAACATCCAATCCATTAGCACTTAATCGATCGAGAACAGTAGGAGCGGGTGGTAAAACAGAATAATCGTGACGATTCGTTGTTCTGGCAAAATTTCCTTTTCCACTTCCCAAGTATGGACGTGCAATTACACGAGCTACAGGCTCCAATTCAGTGCAAATTTCCAATGCTATTTCACAAGCGCGGTATAATTCTTCTAAAGGAATAATTTCTTCGTGAGCAGCGATTTGAAACACCGGATCGGCAGAAGTATAAATAATCCAGTTGCCCGATTTCATTTGTTCTTCTCCGTATTCATCAAGAATAGCAGTTCCTGAAGCAGGCTTGTTTGCCATTACTTTTCGGCCGGTTCTTTCTTCGAATAACTGAATGGTTTTTTCTGAAAATCCATTCGCATAGGTAGGAAAAGCACGTTCCAGCTTAACTCCGGCAATTTCCCAATGACCAGTTGTTGTGTCTTTGCCTTTCGACGCTTCTGCAGCCTTCCCGTAAGCACCATTTACATTGTTGTTTAAGGCAACACCCATAATATCAGTTAGGTTACCCAAACCTAGTTTTTGCATGTTTGGTAAATGAATACCATTGCAATGTTTGGCTATATTTCCAAATGTATTGGAACCAACATCTCCAAACTCTTCAGCATCTGGCAAATAACCAACGCCAGCGCTATCCAGCACTACAATTGTAGCACGTTCTATTTTAGGAATCATAAACTTGTGTTTAAAGTATGTATTAATATACTGATGAAGGGTTGTTTAGGTAGTGCGGCAAAGATAAATAAAAAAGTCTGGAAAAGTAAAATAGCAATGATTAAAAAGTCTGCAATTGTGTTTTAACTATCGATTTTGTGCAAAGACTGTAGTTCGGGAGTAGTAAAAAAAGAATCCCCCAAACAAATAAATGCATGGGGGATGAAATATATAGGTTTTATTTAGACTAAATCTTGTATAAGCTTTCTCTTAGCTCTTTAATTTTATCGCTGGAAAAATAATCATCGTAATCCATTAATTTATCAATGATTCCATTTGGGGTTAATTCAATAACACGAGTAGCAATTGTTTGAATGAATGCGTGGTCATGAGACGACATTAACACGGTACCACCAAAGTTGATCAATGAATTATTGAACGATTGAATGGATTCCAAATCCAGGTGATTGGTTGGTGTATCCAAAACCAGTAGGTTGGCATTTTTCAACATCATACTTGAAATCATACAACGAACTCTCTCTCCTCCTGAAATAATATTTGCTTTTTTGTAAATATCTTCACCCGAAAAAAGCATTTTGCCAAGATATCCTCGAAGATAAATCTCACTTGTATCGCTTGAATATTGGGCTAACCAATCAATTAAAGTAACTGGTTCTTCAAAGAATTGATTATTGTCAAGGGGTAAATATGCCGGTGTAATAGTTACTCCCCATTCATAACTTCCAGAGTCGGCCTTTTCTATTCCGTTAATAATATCGAATAGGGCAGACATTGCGCGTGGATCTTTTGAAAGGAATATTACTTTTTCACCTTTTTCGATTGTGAATCCAACATCTTTAAATAAAACTTCTCCTTCTACGCTTTTGCTTAAGCCTGCACAAGAGAAAATTTTATCTCCAGCTTCACGTTCCTGCTGAAATATAATACCAGGATAACGACGGGTAGAGGCTTGAATATTTGAAATATCCAATTTTTCGATCATCTTTTTTCGGGAAGTTGTTTGCTTCGATTTGGCGACATTGGCACTGAATCGGGCAATGAATTCCTGAAGTTCTTTTTTCTTCTCTTCGGCCTTTTTATTTTGATTTGCCTGCTGACGGGCAGCTAACTGACTGGATTCGTACCAGAAGGTGTAGTTACCCGAAAACATTTGAACTTTTCCAAAATCGATATCAACAATATCAGTACATACCGAATCCAGGAAGTGACGGTCATGCGATACCACAATAACAGTATTTTCGAAGTTGGCCAAGTAGTTTTCCAGCCACATTACTGTTTCAAGGTCAAGATCATTGGTAGGCTCATCGAGAAGCAAGTTGTCCGGGTTTCCAAAAAGGGCCTGTGCCAAAAGCACACGAACTTTTTCCTTACCACTCAGTTCTTTCATTAGCTTGTAATGAAGAGCTTCTTTAATACCTAAACCGCTTAATAATTCGGCTGCTCCACTTTCAGCATTCCAACCATCCATTTCAGCAAATTGTTCTTCCAGTTCCGATGCCTTAATTCCATCAGCCTCCGAAAAATCAGGTTTTGCGTATACATCATTTTTCTCTTTCAATACAGCCCACAATTCTGCGTGGCCCATAATTACTGTATCTAAAACTGTAAACTCATCAAATTCATGGTGATTCTGCTTTAAAACTGCCATTCTCTCACCAGGTTCCATTATTATTGATCCTGTTGTTGAATCCAATTCGCCGGAAATGATTTTTATTAGAGTGGACTTGCCAGCACCATTTGCGCCAATAACTCCATAGCAGTTTCCAGGGGTGAATTTTATATTAACATCCTGGAAAAGAGGTTTTTTACCAAACTGAATAGATAAATTTGAAACTGAAATCATACACTTATTTCCTTTAATTATTAAGGGCGCAAAATTAGTGATTTTTATTTAAATCTGATCCTATTGAATGATTAAGTTTTGGTAATTTTTGAATATGGGAGATATGAACAAAAAAAAAAGTTTAATTTGAATTTAAATTTGTAGAAAGAACGGATGCAATTTCATTTGTATCTTCGCCCGCAGGAATGGTGAATCGGAAAGTCGTGCCAACATTTATTGTACTCTCGACCCAAATGTCACCTCTGTTTTGCTCTATAAATTGTTTGCAAAGCAGCAAGCCTAATCCATTTCCCTTTTCACCTTTGGTTCCTAATTGAGACTTCGAATTGTCAAATTGAAAAATATCGGATATCAGATCTTCGGATATTCCTATTCCACTATCTTTTATCCATATTTCAATTGAATCATCTTTTTGCTTCGCACCGATAACAATAATTCCTCCTGATGGCGTAAACTTCAAGGAGTTGTTAATCAAATTACGAATTACTGTATCCAGCATTTGGCGATCGGCAAATACAAATAGAGTCTCGTCGAGAAGTAATTGAAGATGTATGCTTTTTTGTTTTGCTACACTCGAATAAGTGTGAAGATTACTCTCTAGAAGAGGTTTTAATGAGAGAATAGCTGGTTTGTAAGGTAGCTTACCCGATTGATTTAATGACCAGGACAAAAGATTATCGGTTAGGCTCAATACATTATTTATGCATTCTTCCATATCGTTACCACTTTCCTCAAGTAGATCATACTTTTTTTGCTGAACAAATATTTTCATCAGCTGTGCAAGGTTGTAGACAGATGCTAAAGGAGATCGAAGGTCGTGCGAAATGATTTGAAACAACCTGTTTTTGGTTTTGTTGGAATCTGTTAAAGCCTCATTTTTTTGGTCCAAAAGAGTTTTATGCCATTTAATTCGCTTATTTTGCAATTGCAGTAATCGATTTGTATTTTTCTTTTGATAGTAAGAGCGGACAATAAAAATCGCATAAGCCAATAGTAAAAACAATAATACCACCAGACTGTTTCGTTGCCACATTTTACTCTTGTTGTCTTTTTCTAATAGGGCAATTTGTGTTTCTTTCTTTTCCGATTCATATTTTTCTTGAATCTCTGCTATTTCTTTCAGATTTTCATGGTTGAAAATACTGTCTTTTAGCAGTTCATAATTAGCGAAATAGTGCAATGCACTATCGCCCATATTTAAATGTGTGAAAATTTTAAAGAGTTCTTTATTACAATCTTTTTGGTACTCAATATTTTGGGTCTCTACCGCAAGACCAAGAGCTTTTTTGCGATACTCTAAGGCTTTAGTATATGCTCCTTGTTGATAAAAAACATGAGCAAAACTGTTAAGTGTTGTTATTATTAGATTTTTATTTCCTATTTTTTCTTTTAGTTCCAAACTCTGATTTAAGTACTCCAAAGCAAGTGGATAGTTACCCATTTCAAAAAAACAAGAGCCCATGTTGTGGTAGGTTTGGGCTAGCTTGTACTTATTGGGCTTTTCTTTTATAATATCAAGATTGCTTTTGTAATAATTTAATGCTTCTTGAAATTTATTTTGAATGGATAATATATTGGCAATGTTAGTATTTGAGCTATATAAAGATGAAATTTGATTCTCCCTTTTGAAAATTTCCTCAGCCTTGTTGTAATATTCAAGGGCCTTGCTGTATTCTTTTAAATCCTTATATACGAGTCCAATACTATTATAAGATAAGGATAACTCAAAGGTCATGGACTTTTTTTCGAAATATTTTATACAAGCAAATAAATCAACAATAGCCAGATTGTGTTTATTCATATTTCGATAAACGATTCCTCTGTTTATGTAAGTGTTATATATACCAATAGAGTCTTTTGAAATTGTAAATTTATCAAGAGCTTTATTAAAAAAAGAAATTGACTGAGTATAGTCTTCCTTACGGAAATGCACTAAAGCAATGCGAATGAAGGCATTTCCAGCTCCCGAGTAGTTTTCGGATTCTTCTGCATATTTTATAGCTTCCTCTGCATAATGAATTGCTTCAACTGGTAATTTCCGATAGTTCTTGCCTGTCCACTCATTTAAGAATTCAATTTTTAAATTGAATTCTGAAATTGAATCTAATTTTTTGTCAATAGAATCTAAATTCTGAGTAAAAGCTACGGGCTTTGCTATAAATAAAAATAAGATTAATAACAAGACAAGGTTTCTCATACGAAATTCGATTAAAACTAATGACCAATTTAAGGTAAAAAAAAATGAATGATAAATATCGGAAAGGTATAATTTAGTAACCCGATTTTCATCATTCTTTGGTAAGTTCTAATAACTATGGGTTGGTTGTTTCTGCATCATCATAATTCACATCAGTTCTATTTTCTTCAGCAGTATTTGCAACCGAAGTACTCAAACTTGATGAGTCTATTACAGTCATAATCACTTTTGTGATTTCTTCTGAAGGTCCTTGTTTTAGAGGAACTGCAAATTCAACAATATCGGTTTCTGTAGAACCATTAGTGGTAACAGATGCTGTTACTGTCCATATTTTTTTTCCGTCTTTTTCAATAAGACCTTGATCTATGGAACTAAGAGCATAATCTTTGGGTAAAGAAACTACGGAATTAAGAGTGTAAACTCCAGTGGCTTCTGATTTCGTAAGGTTCACAAAGGGTTTGAATGATTTCATAGGTAAGTTTTACTTGTTTAATTTTTAACAACTTAAAGTGGATTAAAAGTAAGAAAATCTCTTTACATATCAAATACAATTAATACATAAAAATAAAGTAAGCTTAAAACAAAAAAGGATTCCTATTAAAAATAAGAATCCTTCTAGTATGTACTATTTGAAGTACTTAATTAATGATATCTTGAATTTCTTTTAACTCAAAAGCTTCAAAATGCAGATTGTTTACCGAATTGATGTTTTGTTCGAGTTGATTCACCGAACTTGCTCCGACCAATACCGAAGTAATTCGTTCATCTTTCAGTAGCCAGGCAATTGCCATTTGAGCCAAACTTTGTCCGCGTTTTTCTGCTATTGCATTCAGAGCTTTAACTTTAGCAATTACTTTTTCAGTAATTTGATCTTTCTGCAAAAATCCATGCGATTTAGCTGCTCTTGAACCTTCAGGAATTCCTTTCAAATATTTGTTGGTCAACATTCCTTGTGCCAAAGGAGAGAAGGCAATGCCTCCAATTCCATCTTCTTCCAAAACATCTAAAAGGCCATTTTCAGCCCAGCGATCAAACATGGAGTATCTTGGTTGATGAATTAGGCAAGGAGTTCCCAGTTCACGCAATATTCTTGAGGCTTCACGGGTTTGATCAGCACTGTAATTTGAAATTCCTGCGTATAATGCTTTACCCTGACGAACAACATGGTCAAGCGCCATCATCGTTTCCTCAATTGGCGTGTTAGGATCAGGACGGTGTGAATAGAAGATATCGACATAATCGAGCCCCATTCTTTTCAGACTTTGATCCAAACTTGAAATCAAATATTTTCGTGATCCCCAATCGCCATAAGGTCCCGGCCACATTCCATATCCGGCTTTGGTCGAAATAATCATTTCATCACGATATTGCTTTAGGTCTTTGTTAAAAATTTTCCCGAAATTTTCTTCGGCAGAACCTGGAGGTGGTCCATAGTTATTGGCCAAATCGAAATGGGTAACACCACGATCGAAGGCATGAAAAATAATTTGTTTGAATTCATTGTAGACATCTACATGTCCGAAATTGTGCCACAGTCCTAATGAAATTGCCGGCAGCAATAAACCACTTCGGCCGCATCTGCGGTAGGGCATATCATCATATCTGTTTTCAGATGCTTTATACATTCCAAGTTGAATTTTAATGAAAATGTAAGATAGGAATTAATGCACAATTTCTTTGTCCCATTTTTTGCAATGAATTAAAAAAACGGAACAATCGTTTGAAATTAGTATCATAAAAAAAAAGCCACAGGGAATTCCTGTGGCTTATATTTCTTTATACTCGCATTTAAATTTCCTTTTTAAGCGAAAAGAAAAACTCAATTCCCTTTTCTTTTCGTTTTTTAACAAAGATTCTCCCTTTGTGATAGGCAACTGCATTTTTTACGATTGATAGACCTAAACCCGTGCCACCCATTTTTCTCGAACGACCATTATCGGCCCGATAAAAACGTTCAAATATTCGTGGCAGATGTTCTTCTTTTATTCCAATTCCATTATCGGTAAATGAGAAGTAATGGTAATTCGTATCTTGAAAATAATGTTCAATGTCGATTTTACAGCCTTCTCCTGCGTATTGTATCGAGTTGTCAATCAGGTTTCTGAAAATTGAATCCAAGAGTTCAGGATTGCCTTTAATAGTAAGATCACTTGGGAATATGAGTTCTATTTCCATATTTGCTTCAGCCAATTTCAATTCAAAATCGGTTACCATATCTGTTACTATTTCATTCACATTTACGTCTTCAATGGAGAATAGCTCATTAGCTTCTTCAATTTTCGTGAGAAAGGAGATATCCTGAATTAAATTCGATAAACGATTAACCTGCAGACAAGAACGTTCGATAAATTGTGCTTTTTTGTCTTCGGGCATGGTGGGATTGTCCTTAATAGTTTCCAGAAAACCGGAGATAGCAGTTATAGGAGTTTTCAATTCGTGTGCTATATTAAGAGTCATTTCCTGTTTAATGGTTTTTTCATTTTCCAGTTTGGTGATGTCATTAACTGAGATTTCGAAATTTCCGTCGGTAAAAACAACCACCTGAAACAAGAAAACTTTATGTCCGATTGTAATGGTTTTTTTCGTGCTGATAATATCAATGTTTGGGATGTAATTCGTTTCCAACTCTTTGATGTTTCTGTCGATAAAATCAGTGATTTCAAGCAATTCAGGAAGCTCAAACAGTTCCTGATAATTGTGACTCGATATATGCGACAAATAATTGATGTAATCAATAAAATGACTGTTCCAGAGAATCAGGTTCTTTTTTTTATCAAATATGGCAACACCTTCCTGTGCAATCTGAAGGTGCATGATTAGTTTCTCCTTCTCTTGACTAAGAGCTTCGGTTGTATTGCTTAGTTTGCGGTAAATTTTTACAATTTGGTGACTAATTTCACCCAATTCTGTTTTTCCAAAATCCTCGTTCGGATCGATTTCTCTGTTATGTGCTGCATTAATTGCGAACTTACGAAGCTTTGCAATCGAATTTCCAAAATGCTCGGTGGCGTAAATTAGAAAAACTACGGTTACCCCAAATAAGCCAAGCAAAAAGTAAAAGAATAGGGAGTTTGCCTTTAAAAAGTCAAGCACACTTTCGTTGATTGGAAGAGCCGTTCGAACAAAATATTCGTAATAGTTTTTGGAATAGTAGTAATACGATTGTCCGGTAGAACCCGATAAACGGATATTACTTCCTTTTTGAGAATGCAAAGATTTTTGAACTTCGGGTCGCTTCATGTGATTATCCAGTCTTTCCAGGTTATCCACATACGAATCATACACAACTTTACCTTTTCCGGTAATAACCGATATTCTAATGTCTTTGTCGGGCATTAAGGCACGCAATGTATCAATCTCCGAAAAATTAAGACTTGCATTCAGATCTTTTTTTCGAATAAGCTCATGTACTTGTTCGGTATAAATGTTTAGAGCATATTCTAATTTTTCACGACGGTATAATCGTTCCTGATTGTATTGAAATCCGCCTATTAAAACAGAGAAGATCAGTACGATGATAAAGAAGAAAAAGAACAACTTCTTTTTGTATTTTGATCCGGATTTTGGAATGGGTTTTTGCATGTATTTATAGATTTGGGACATTAGTTTGTTCTAGTTTCAAAATAGTAACCGTAGCCAGATTTCGTTTTAATAAATTTGTGATATTCACCAATTTTCTTTCGTATTCGTCTCACATTAACATCTACTGTTCGGTCACCAATAAAGCTGTCGTTTGCCCAAACAATACTCATTATTTCTTCTCTGGAATATATTCTTCCTGTATGACTGATGAGCAATCGAAGTATTTCGTATTCGGTTTTGGTTAAACCAATGTCTTTGCCATCAATACATACTTTTTTCGATTCCGAGATCATTTTCAAATCTTCAAACTCGAAAATAGGATCTTCCTTTGAATCAGAAAAAATACGTTTGCAAATTACATTAATTCTTGCAATTATTTCCTTTACCGAGAACGGTTTGGTGACATAATCATCTGCTCCGGCATTAAAACCCATCAACCTGTCAGCTTCGGTTGTTTTGGCTGTTATAAATAGAATTGGTTTGGCTTCCAGATCGGGGTTTCTTCGAATTATTTTTGCTAAATCGAGCCCTGAAATTTCTCCCATCATAATATCTAAAAGGAAGAAATCGTAGGTTTTAAGTTCTAATTTCAAAGCTTGTTCTGCTGAGTAGGCAACATCTACATCAAATCCTTCCTGTTTAAGGTTGAATTGGAGGATTTCGCATAAATCCTCTTCATCATCAACCACTAAAATCTTTAAATCCTTCATGCTTGGAATTCTTTTCCTGAGTTTTGGTTCAAAAAGTTGAGTTTTAAGTTTTAGTAGTTCATCAACTTTACTAGTTGCTTACTGATCCTCCTCAGGCAATTCCTGATGACGTAAATCAATTCCTTGCTGGTAATAAATGGCCGCTTCGGCAATATTTGTTGCATGATCGGCAACTCTCTCAATATTGCCAAGTATGCTGTTGAAGTTTAACAGATTAAAAATCGCCGTTGAGTCACTGCCATTGGGTGAATTTTTTCGAACCATTCTTCTCAGAATCGTGGATTGCATTTCGTCAACAATCTCATCGTTTTTAATGGCCCAGATTGCATACTCCCGATCTCCGTCTATGAAGGAGATTAGTGCTTTTTTAACCATTTTCTCACTCAGCGACAACATGTTTAAAACCGAGTCTTTATGATCGTCGTGAATTGTGGGAGGATCCATTTTATGGAAAAACCGCATGATGTTATTTAGCTGATCACCGATCCGTTCTGCAGATCCAATTATTCGAAAATAGGCAACTAAAAGGCGTAACTCGCTTGCCATTGGGTGTTGCAAACCAATTATTTGGATGATCGTATCGTTTATTTTTAATTCAAACTGATCAATTTTAATTTCGTTCTTTTTAAAGGTGTTGGGAAGCCCTTTATCGATTTTATCTAAGCCATTAGTTACAACTTCTTCAAGAATTTCAAATTGTTGAAAAAGCAGTGATTGCATTTTACTGAAATCATGATCAAGCTTTTCAAATTTTTTATCTTTATTGATTGACATTTTTTGCGAATTTGCATTGTTAGTATTGAAATTAGTTAATCAATGAAAATCAACCAAATTTCCCGGTTAGGTATTCTTCTGTTCGTTTGTCCTTAGGCATGGTAAACATCTGTTTGGTTTTACCATATTCCACCAATTCACCTAAATACATAAACATTGAATAATCTGATATTCTTGCCGCTTGCGACATGTTGTGAGTAACCAAAACAATTGTAAAATCTTTTTTTAATTTCACTAAAAGATCTTCAATTTTAGCCGTAGCAATTGGGTCTAAAGCGGAGGTAGGTTCATCCAAAAGAATAATTTCGGGTGTGTAAGCAAGTGTTCTGGCAATACACAAGCGTTGCTGTTGTCCTCCCGATAAAAATGTTCCTCTGCTATGAAGAGAGTCTTTCACTTCGCTCCACAAACCAACTTCCCGTAAAGATTTTTCTACAATTTCATCCTTTTCTTTTCGTTTCAATTTTATTCCATTTAAAAGATAACCGGCAATTACATTGTCGTAAATGCTCATGGTTGGAAAAGGATTGGGGCGTTGAAAAACCATTCCAATCCTTCTTCTCAATAGAATAGGGTTCATCTCGTAAATGTCATCTTTGCCAAGATAAATAGTGCCCTTGTTGTGTGTATCAGGATTCAATTCGTGCATTCGGTTAATGGCTCTAAGCAATGTGCTTTTACCACAACCGGATGGGCCCATAATCGCAGTGATTTTATTTTTTGCAATTCCCGCAGAAACATCGTTAATGGCATATTTGTCTCCGCCGTAGGAAAGCGATAGTTTATCGATGTTAATAATAGGAGATTCTATATTTTCTATTGGGTTTTGCATCATGGTGTTGACTTTGTTTGTTTTTTTTGTAACTCTTTTTTCAGCTTCCTTTTTTTCTAATACTGTACTTTCCATCTTTTTGCGATTGCTTTAGCAGTAAGGTTTAAACATAAAATCAAAAATAACAAGAACAATGATGCACTCCAAATCATGTCTACCAGATTTGGATCGTTGTAAAATTCCCATATCAATAGAGGAATAGCACTTGATGGTTCTGTAATGTCTGTGCTGATAGCAGCACTTCCCAATGCAGTTAGCATCAAGGGGGCCGTTTCTCCTGCAATTCGTGATATACCAAGAATTACACCCGAAAGAATTCCACTAATGCCTGATGGCAACACGACTCTTAGCATGGTTTTGTGATAGGGAACGCCTAAAGAAAGTGCTGCTTCCTTTAAAGTGTCGGGGATCATCTTTAGAGTCTCCTCGGTTGAACGTACAATTGAGGGCAGCATCATTATGGAAAGGGCCACACTTCCCGCTAAGCCCGAAAAGCCTCCGGTAATAGGTTTTACGATCCAAATGTATCCAATAACTCCAAGAACAATAGACGGAACACCCTGTAACATATCTACAATAAACCGAACGACACCAGCGAAGTTTCCTTTCGAGTTTTCAGCCAAATACATGCCGCAAATAATTCCCAGCGGAATTGCGATTAATGAGGCCATGCCTACGATGATAAGTGTACCAACAATTCCGTTTGCGATACCTCCGGGAATAACCTCATTATTAGTAACAGCTACCATTGCTTCCATGGTGTCTGGGGCCACTTTATAAAAGAAGCTGATGTTAATTTGCTTGTATCCCTTTTTTATTAATTCGAAAAGAATCAGGAAAAGAGGTACGCTTGAGAGAAAAGCCAAAAATATAAGCATATAAGTGAATAGCTTATCTTTAAGTAATCGTCCTTTAAGCCTAGCGTTTGATATTTGAGTGGATGTATTCATTCTATATATCTTATTTCGGTTAAGCCGATAATTTTTTCATGATTAATTTGCCGAGGTAGTTTACAATACCTGTGATTACAAATAAGAGCAATCCTATTTCAACCAAAGAAGTATATTTTAAACCATCAGCTTCACCAAATTGGTTGGCGATTAAACTTGCCATGGTGTTTCCTAAATCGAAAATCCCAGTTGGAATTTTGTTGGAGTTACCGATTAGCATGGTTACTGCCATTGTTTCTCCAATTGCTCTTCCTAAAGCCAGAATGTATCCTGCGAAAATTCCTGAACCTGCATTAGGGATAATGACCGTTTTTACAACTTCGAAGCGGGTCGCACCTAAGGAGTAGGCCGCTTCCTTTAAGCTGCCTGGAACCATTGAAATAACTTCCGATCCAAGAGAGGATGCGTAAGGGATTATCATGATAGCTAGGATAATGGAAGAGGTGAAAATCCCAAATCCCTGAGCGTTTAGCCCTAGGTCGATAATTACGGGTCGTAAAGCATAAAATCCCCATAAACCATATACAACGGATGGGATTCCTGCCAGTAGATCGACTACAGATCGTAAAAAGGATGGTAATTTACCATTCCTGAAATATTCGCCTAAAAATAATGAGATTGAAAAGGCGAATGGAAATGTTAATAGTAATGCCAGAATTGAAGTAACCAGTGTTCCAATGATAAAGGGGAGAGCACCATATGATTCTCTTCCTTGGGTTGGATTCCAGTCAGCGGAATAAATAAAACCAAACCCAAATTCCTTAAATGAGGGGATTGCCCCAATAAATAGGGTAGTTACGATTCCTAAAGCGATTAATACTATTAAAACGCCACTACCAATTAAAAGATATCGAAATATTTTCTCGCTGTTCATAAGCTTTGAACGGTTCCTGTTAAATAGTAGCTTGCTTCCAATTAAGTCTGGAGAGCTTTTTTATTGTGAGAATAAAAAAAATTGAAAGCAAGCTTACTATTGTAATTAATCAGTTTGTTATTTTAAAGACTTACCCTTGTAGGTAACGGCACTCAAAACAGCTTTAGCTTTAGCTGCAGCAGCTTCAGGAAGCGGTGCGTAATGCACTTTAGTTGTTTCTTTTTGTGCATCCGAACCAATAACCCATTCAATCAATTTGATGGTTTGAACAGCCTGGTCTAAACTTCTGTTCTTATAGTCCTGCTCTTTGTAGATAATCAACCAAGTGAAACTTGAGATAGGATATCCATCTACCGCATCCGTGTTTGTTAAGCTAACACGTGTATCGGCTGGAATTTCACCTTTTGCCGAAGCACTTACTGACTCAACAGAAGGTTTAATAAAGTTACCCGCTAAATTTTGAAGGCTTGCTACGGGAATATCCTGAGCAAATGCATACTCCGATCCGATGTAACCAATAGCACCTTCTGTTTGGCTAATAGTTCCGGCAACTCCGGGATTTCCTTTAGCACCAAGTCCAACCGGCCAAAGCAATGATTTTCCTGTACCCACTATTTCTTTCCAATCGGCACTTACTTTACTCATGTAATCACTAAAAATGAAGGTTGTACCACTTCCGTCTGAACGGTGAACAACAGTAATTGCCAAATCGGGTAATTCAATATCTGGATTTACAGCAGTAATTTTAGCATCGTTCCATTTCGTGATTTTACCCATGAAAACACCTTCCATTAATTCTGGCGTGAATTTTAATTCTGGTTTGCCAGGAAGGTTGTAAGCAGCAACAACAGCACCTAAACAAGTAGGAATGTGAAGAACTTCACCAGGCATTTCTGCTAATTTTTTATCGTCTAAAAATGCATCACTTGCACCAAAATCAACAATTTCATCTTTCAAGCTGCGAATACCGCCACCCGATCCAATTCCACCATAAGTAACCACAAGACCTTTTTCTGAAGAGTAATTCTTGAAAATTTTGTTGTAAAATGGTTGTGGAAAAGTTGCACCGGCACCAGTGATGGTCTCAGCTTTCTCTTTTCCTGAGCCTCCGCAACTAGTCATAAGAGTGACTGCGATAATTGCAGTTAGAAGCAGTTGAAATTTTTTCATCTTTTTAAGATTTTAGTTTAGAACTATTGTTCTGGTATTTATTAAAATATTTATATTTCACTTTTAACAGCAGAAGAGAAGCATGCTCCTCATCTGTTGGTACTGCAATGTTATGAAGCTAATATTACAGGAATGTTACAGGAATGTTAAATAAACGTTACATCTTTTAAGTTACTGAATAAAAGGGTGTAAGTGTCGTGTTTTTTTGGAAAAATAAAAAGATGTATCCTTTTACATGTGAATATTGTTCAGAAAAGAGATTAAATTATTTTTCACATTGCCTTTAAAGCCCGGTATTTCTAATTCTTAATTCTTAATTTTGAATTTAAAATAATTAGATATGAAACGTCCATGCCAAAGTGATTTTGACATACAGGAAGATGATTCTTGCAGCATGGTAAGTTCTCCCGATAAATTTGGGACAGGCTATATGGCAACTAAAAAACAAATTTTAAACCTATGAAAGTTTATATTCAGAAAGCTGCAGAATTAATAAGGAATTCGAAAGCCATGATTGCATTTACAGGAGCTGGAGTTTCAGTTGAAAGTGGAATACCTCCCTTTCGGGGAACTAATGGATTATGGAGTCGATACGATCCGCAATGTCTGGATCTGGATTTTTTTCATTCTCACCCCAAAGAATCATGGACGGCCATTAAAACGATATTTTATGATTTTTTTGGAAACGCAAAATTCAACGAGGCTCATCGAGTATTGGCTGATTTTGAGGCAAAAGGAATTCTAAAGACCTTGGTGACTCAGAACATAGACAATCTGCATCAGATGGCCGGATCTAAGAATGTTCTGGAATTTCATGGTAATTCGCAGAAACTGATTTGTCCGCAATGTAAAAAGATGTATGTGCCCGAAGAGATTAATTTGGACGTGTTGCCACCCTTGTGTGTAAATGATGGTTTCATTTTAAAACCTGATTTTGTGTTTTTCGGGGAAGGAATTCCTGAAGAAGCTTACCGCAGATCAATTTTAGCCGCAAGAAAGGCCGATGTGGTGCTAATAATAGGAACCACAGGAGAGGTAATGCCTGCATCCATGATTCCTAGCGAGGCAAAGCGGGCAGGAGCAACAATTATCGAAATAAATACCGAGCCATCCAATTATACCAATCGTATTACAGATATTTTTCTAGAGGGGAAGGCGAGTGAAATATTGCTGGAATTGGAGGGGTTGATTTATCCAGAAAAATAAATTAATTCATATAATTGAGCAATTAGAGAAGAGGTATTAGGTGAGAGCTTAGTGCCTTATTTTTTTGTGGTATATAACTTTTGATAATTTTATCAAATTACTTGTGCTACATCAGTTGGGATTTTTTTAAAAATCTTTATTGTAGTCTTAAATTAGTAAGAGGGTGTCCGAAAAGTTCAATCTTATTGTCATTCTGAGCTTGTCGAAGAATCTTTCACTTTGGATCACAGATGTTTCGACTTCGCTCAACATGACGTTTTCTAGTGAAATTTTACTTCTCGGACATTTTCTTTTGTTGCTACATCTTTTTATATAACAGTTAAAGGGCAATGTTAAATAATTGGTACTTTAGTAGATCAAAATAATACATTGAGAATGAAAGGAAACATATACATTAAAGCTCTGGAGATTGGGTTTGAGAATCAAACTACAGGTATATCATTTAGTAAAGTTGTGGAGGAGTTAGGTATAGAGAAAGACCTTGAAAGTCCTGTGTTTGCCTGTAATTTTACAATTTGGTTTTACACTAATTTTTATAATCCAGATGCAGAAGCAAGTGTAAAATATAACAGCACAGGCCCGCCCTATATTACTCCTGTTACACTTGATGAATTAAAGGAATTTAAAACCGAAAAGTCATTTATAAAAGGTGAAGCCACACAGAAGTATATCGACTATTTAGAATTAAAGGAGGCTAGAGAGTCTTCACAGATAGCGAAAATGTTTGCGTACGCATCGATATTTATAGCCATATGTTCAATCATTGTGTCTCCAATCGTTAGCAATTACTTATCCGAATCTCCTACGCCTGTAATTGTAACTGAGAATAGGGATAATTCAAACGATTTGATTTATCAGAAGCTCACTGAAATAGATTCCACGATTAATCAAGTAGTTAAAGACTTCAATCAAACGAAACTAAAACAACTTGTGGTCACAGCGCCAAAAAAATAGAATTGGGAACTTGTGATAAGGAATAAGGAAATATTTCTGCCAATAAAAGCCGGTGAAATATTGCTGGAATTAGAGGAGCTGATTTTTCAGAATTAAAGACTTACTATTTTGATTAATTGGCTTTTGCAGACGGGTTTCAGAACTTTATAATGTCTTGCAAATCCCGAAAGGGTGTTTCAAAAGCCTAATTTATAAAGTATAATAGAGGAAAATATTTTATATTTGTTATCGATTTTCAAATGATGATGTGATTAATCACAGTTTAAATCATTGGTAATCTTAAGTTTGAAAACTGGATCATCCGGTTATAATATTGAAAGTAAAAAATCAAAATAGAATTTCATGAAATTATTAGAAGGAAAAACAGCTATTATTACCGGTGCATCTCGTGGTATTGGTAAAGCAGTTGCAATCGAATTTGCAAAACAAGGTGCTAATGTTGCTTTTACTGATTTGTTCTACAATGAGCAGGCAATCGAAACTGAAAAAGAAATTGCTTCTTACGGCGTTAAAGCCAAAGGATATGCATCTGATGCAAGTAACTTTGCTGATACTGATAGAGTTGTAGCTGAAATTGTAGCGGAATTTGGTGCTATTGATATCTTGGTGAACAACGCGGGTATCACAAAAGATACTTTGTTAATGCGTATGACTGAAGAACAGTGGGATATGGTGATCAACGTGAACTTGAAATCGGTATTCAACTTTACCAAGGCAACTACAAAAACAATGTTGAAGCAACGTAGTGGTTCTATCATCAACATGAGTTCAGTAGTAGGGGTAAGTGGAAATGCAGGTCAATCGAACTATTCAGCTTCTAAAGCGGGTATTATTGGTTTTACTAAATCGGTAGCTAAAGAATTAGGCTCCCGTGGAATTCGTTCTAACGCGATTGCCCCAGGTTTTATCATTACTGAAATGACTGGTAAACTTCCTGAGGATGTTGTGAAAGAATGGGCAAGTAAAATTCCATTGAAAAGAGGTGGAACTCCGGAAGAAATCGCAAAAACCTGCGTTTATTTAGGTTGTGATCTTTCTTCTTACGTAACAGGACAAACCATTCACGTTTGTGGTGGTATGAACATGTAAGCAATACCAAAATATTTTTAAAGAGGGTGCCTATAACCAGGTCACCCTCTTTTTTGTTTTTTGGATTCTTAGTTTTGTCTGATCAATTTTAATTTTCAGGTAAATGTGTTGGCCGGCAGTTGCTTGTAATGCTTATAGTGGGTCGTTTACATGAAAAGTGTACAATAAAAAAATAAGGGCGCCCATTATTGGACGCCCTCTTCATATAAGTAGCTTCTAGCGATTACATTTTGATCTTATCAATTTCGATGGCTAATTGATCAACCAACTTATCCAATTGATTAATAACAGCCAACATAGCTTCTGGTTTCGACAAGTCAACACCAGCTTTTTTCAATTGTTCCATAGGGAAATCGTTACCACCCGATTGTAAAAGAGTTGTGTATCTTTTCAAAGCATCCTGTTTCTCTGTTTTGCTTCCTTCGGTTACATCCTTATATAATTTGGCCGACGATGCAAAACAAGTTGCATATTGGTACACGTAGTAAGGAGAGTTGTAGAAATGAGGGATTCTTGTCCAAGGATAGTTCGAATATTGTGTTTTTTCAGAAACATCTCCATAATACTGGTCAGCAATTTCGCCCCAGGTATTTGTAAGAATTTCAGCGTTTACAGGCTGTCCTTGCTCCACCATAGTGTGAACCTGATATTCGTAATCAGCAAACATTGTTTGAGCAAAAAAGGTTCCAATAATTCCCTCAATAGACTGAGTTAGTAAAGCAATACGCTCTTTCGGATCTTTGGTTGTTTTCATCATATAATCCAACAACAAACGCTCATTAAAGGTAGAAGCAACCTCGGCCACAAAAATAGTGTAATTAGAAGTTGTAAAGGGCTGAGTCTCGTTCGATAGAGTTGTGTGCATGGTATGACCTAACTCATGAGCCAAAGTAAATACATATTCCAGTGTTTCATCGTAATTTAATAGCATGTATGGATGCACACCGTAAACGCCTGCTGAAAATGCTCCGGAACGTTTTCCTGGGTTTTCATAAACATCCAACCAACCACTAGCGGTTGCTGTTTTTAATTTCGACTGATAATCCTTACCCAAAGGCAAAACCGATTCAGTGACTATTTTAACTGCTTCATCATATGGAAATTTCTTATCAAAATCAACCAAACTGATTGATCCGTCAAATCCATAGTATTTTTCCAAGCCCAATACTTTTTTACGAAGCTTGTAATATTTCTGAACTGGCGCAGTATTTTCTTTTACAGTCTTAATCAAGTTCAAATACACATCTTTCGGTATGTTGTTTCCTTCCAAAGATGCATCTAAACATGTTTCATAATTTTTGGCACGAGCATTTGCCCATTCAGCCTGGATAATGCCGTTGTAAATTGCGGCATAAGTATTTTTATTCTTGTAGTACACATCGTAAATTGCTTCATAAGCCTTTCTACGGTCTTCTTGAGTTAGTGTACTTGAGCTGGTAATTTGAGAGTACACACCTGGTGTTACCGTAACTTTCGAACTATCCGATAATTCAATTTCCTGAAATTCGATATCCGTGGTTGATAAAGCCGAAAATACAGATCCCGCAGTTCCGGATACCTGAGAGTAGTAAGAAACCATTTTACCCAATTCTTCGCTTAAAACATGCTTTTGTAAACGATACATGTCCATTAATTCGAATTCGTAAATTTTTAAGTCTTTGTTTTCAGCAAGCCACTGTTTCATTGTAGCTTCTGGAATTGCAATCATTTCCGGCGAAATCCAAGCTGTGGTTGGCCCAAAGCTTGCAAACAAAAGTCCAACTCTCTGTAGTTTTGCCTGTAATTCCATATTGCGGGTATCAACCGTGCTTTGGAAAGAAACAAATTGATATACTTTGTAAGCTTTTTTCATTAAGCTCTCTTGTGCAGTCATCAACTTTAGTAGGTTATCAGAACTTTCACCAAGAGTTCCTTTGCAGGATATGATTTTCTCCATGTCACCCGAAATTGCTTTGAAATCAACTTCCCAGTCGTCCCAGCTTTCATAAATATCACTAAAATTCCATTTGTATTTTTCTGGTATTTCTTCGCGAGTCTTGTAATTTACCTGCGCATTTGCCTGCAAACAGATTGTTGTCGCAAAAGCAACAGCAAGTAGTCCTTTTCCCATTTGTTTTAAATTCATTTTCATTCGATGTGATTAATGTTCGTTAAAATAGATATTATATGTTAAAGGCTTAAATATAAAATTTCGATAGCAAACCATTGTAGTTTTTTCGATGTATGCGCTATAGGTCGGGATGAAACACATAAAATTAGCGGGAGTTTAAAGTCAACACATTAATTTCTTTAGCAAAGTTGAAATAAGTAGCCCTATTGATAGGGATAAGCCTATTTCTAAATAAGCTATGTTCCTTGACTTTAGTGTCTTAATGTGCTAACTTCTTGTCTATTCACTAAAAGGAGGATAGAAGATGAGCGAGACACTTTATGAGAGATTAGGAGGAACAGAGGGAATAACAAAAATTGCCGGCAACGTGGTCGATTTGCATTTGGTAAATCCAGCGATAGCAACCCGGTTCGAGAATGCGAAGATGGATGTGGCCGCTTTGAAAAATGGTGCTGCCACTTTTTTTATTGCGGGTACCGGCGGACCTGTTGTGTACAAAGGATTGGATATGCTTGCCACACATAAAGGCTTAAATATTAGCGATACGGAGTTCTTGGCTGTACTATCCGATATGATGAAAGCCTTGGATATGAATAATATTGGTCAGCGGGAGAAAGAGGAGGTTATATTCGTACTGTACAGCATGAGAGAAGAAATAGTTGCTGTGTAAATTAATTTTTAATGATTGAAAATAGCGACTTATCTAAGTCGCTTAAATTTTTGATTCATAGGGGAATTGTAATCCCTTACTTCATGTATATTTCATTTTTACCCCTTACTGATTTTGTCTCAATAAAAAAGGGTTTTGCTTCATTATCAAATGCTTTCGCTGATCGTAAAGATAAATTTAACAGTTCCTAAATCTGTTATTTTTGAAAAATTTTGCGTCTAACTTCAGTCAATTGAAGTCCTTTTTTTTGGGTGTAATTTGTGTTTTTTAGGACTCCCAATAATTTACCCTTGCTATCGCACGATGCTATTGTCTGGTTTTGACTTATTATATGGTCGCGATACAATCGCGCATCAGGAAGGGCATTTTTCTTGTATCAGTTTCTAATGCGATCAATTAAAGCCTGCATCTCCTTTATTGCTTTTACTTTAGGACGCATCATATTTGTATTTGGACTTGTATTCGGAATAACCTGTTTTACTTGCACTTGTACTTTTACTTGCTGTTGTGCTTTGAATTGTGCTTTGATTCTGGCTTGGTTTTCCCTTTCTTCTCTTTTCTGTACAATTAATGCTAACTTTTTTAAGCCTTTTACCCTTTTTTCTTCTTTTAATTCTTCAATCTGCTCATTTTTTAAATTGTAATAATCTTGAATGATATCTTCTGCATCCTCTTGTCGAAGTTGAAAATTTTCTTGTTTATTAACAAGAAATGAGAAAAACTCAGTAAGGGTTTTGTGTTCTTTACTCATGAAGTTTTGTTTAAATGGAGGTAATATTAATAGATAAATTCTTTAGGAATGATTCTATTGAAGTTTACAATATTAATATTGTTTCGTTTGATTACCCGAATGTGGCAATTTTTTTTGTAATAAAAAATAATGTTGCCATACCATTAGCTGAATTTAAGGTAATTAATATTCATTGTAGTCAATACTCTTGATACCCGCACAACTTTATTCTGTCCTTATTACTTATTAAATGTTATGCAATACAATCGCTCAGCAGATGGGATAAAATACTTTTCCCGATGCTTTGGGATCAACGCTCAAGATAATTTAACTTTTTGTTTCCAACGGTATTTTCACTGTGAATTCAAACAGTTGTTATCTCAATTATTTCTGAAATATTTTGCGTGTCACTTCAGACAATTGAAGTCCTTTTTCTTTGGTGTAATTTGTGTTTTTAGGGCTTCCAATAATTTGCGACGAATAAACGCCTGAATGTCCTGAAAATAGATAGGAGGTACTGCAGGCAATTGCAAGAAAAACGCCGGCTTCGGCACCAAATAATTCAAGTCCCATTACAGTGCAGGCCAAGGGTGTGTTTGTAGCTCCTGCGAAAACAGCAACAAAGCCCATTCCGGTCAGTAAGCTCATAGGCAGTGGAATGAACCAAATTAAAACATTGCCTAGTGCGGCACCTATGTAGAACAAAGGGGTTACTTCGCCACCTTTAAAACCGGCACCCAATGTAAAAGAGGTGAATAGTACTTTAAGTAAAAAGTCGTATGAATTTAGGTTGATCGTAAAGGAATCGGCAATGGTCGGAAGACCCAATCCAATATATTTTGTTGTTCCAAGTGCATAAATTGCAATCGCCAAAACGATACCACCAATTACCGGACGAAAGGGAGGATACTTTATGTACTTCGCAAATAAATGACTCCAAAAATGAGTTGATTTTGAGAAAAGCATTGCAACCAGTCCAAAAATAATGCCTGCGAGAAGGGACCAAAGTAAATTTTCGGGGCTCATTTCAACAACAGAGCTGATGGAATAATGAGAATGAGAAACGCCCCAAATCCGACAAAAGTAATCGGCTAAAATGGCGGCCATAAAACTGGGTATGATGGCATCCAGTCTGATTCTTCCTAGAACCAAAACTTCGAGTGCAAAAATCCCACCTGCCAATGGTGTTCCAAAAACCGATGCAAATCCAGCACTAATACCAGCAATCAATACAATTTTACGATCTATTTTCGAGAAGTTAAATACTTTCGTAAAACGATCGGCGATAGCCCCGCCCACTTGGACTGCTGTTCCTTCTCGACCAGCCGAACCGCCAAACAAATGAGTTAAAATAGTTCCAAAAAGAACCAAGGGTACCATTCTAAATGGAATAATTTTTTTGGGAGAATGAAATTCTTCAAGTAGTAAATTATTGCCTTTAACAACACTGTTTCCGTATAAATGATACGACAAGCCAATAATAAAACCACCTACAGGAAGCAGGGCTATGATCCAAAGGTGACTTTCTCTCCAATCTGTTACCCATTCAAGACTTAAAAGGAAAAATGCAGAAATACTACCAGCTATAGCGCCCAGAAATGTGCAGATTAACAGCCACTTGATCAGGTAATACAAGGAAGGGATTTGCTCAATTGAGCCAATGAATTTTATGAATTTATTGTTTCTCATTTTCAATAGGTATGAATGATTCTATAATGGGAGTAAGCATTATTTAGAAGAATCATTAATTGTAAGGACACGGTTTTTGGCAGATCTATTTTTTTAATAAGGCAACAAAAATAATACAATAATTAGATTGTAAAGTGCTTTTAGACATATTAAAGCAGGATAAATTTTTAAAGTTATTTTGATTGGAGCATCATGCTTGTCGCTAAGCATAAATTATTGATAATGAAACTGAAATTGTCATCTTGTTTGTTTTTTCTGATTCTTTTTGGCTCTGCCTTCAGAAACTGAGGCGAGATTGACAAGCTGGGGGGTGTTAAAATAGCTTCGTGAGAATATGCATAATAGAAAAAATGAATGTAATTTTGCGGGCCAACAACCAAACACGATTTCTATAAATCCATTTATAATTGAAAGTAATTTTATGGTAAAGAAGATTTTACTATTGGGCTCAGGTGAGCTGGGAAAAGAATTTGTTATTGCAGCTCAACGATTGGGACAAAATGTTGTGGCAGTCGATAGTCACGAAGGAGCTCCGGCGATGCAGGTTGCCGATTTGTTTGAGGTGATTGATATGCTGAATGGGGATGCTCTTGATAAAGTGGTAGCCAAGCACAAACCCGATTTAATTGTACCGGAAATTGAAGCGATACGTACCGAACGATTTTACGATTACGAGAAACAGGGCATTCAGGTGGTACCAAGTGCGAAAGCAGCTAACTTCACTATGGATCGAAGAGCGATTCGCGATTTGGCAGCAAAAGATTTGGGAATCAGAACTGCAAAATATTTGTATGCCGGTTCATTAGAGGAGATGTATACTGTGGTGGAAGAGGTTGGAATGCCTTGCGTGGTGAAACCATTAATGTCATCATCAGGTAAAGGCCAATCGATAATTAAGTGTGAGGCTGATATTGAAAAGGCATGGAATATAGCCGGTTCTAAAGGTCGTGGTGATTCTGGTGATGTGATTGTAGAAGCATTCGTAAAATTCACTTCTGAGATTACCTTACTAACGGTGAGTCAGAAGAACGGGCCAACTTTATTTTGCCCTCCAATAGGTCATATTCAAGAACGTGGCGATTATCAGCAAAGCTGGCAGCCAGCAGTAATTTCTGATGCAGATGTAAAAGCGGCACAGGATATGGCCAGGAAAGTAACCCAGGAATTGGGTGGTGCCGGTCTTTGGGGTGTTGAGTTCTTTATTTGCGAAGATGGAGTTGTCTTTTCGGAATTATCACCTCGTCCGCACGATACTGGAATGGTTACTCTTGCAGGCACTCAAAATTTTAGTGAATTTGAATTGCATTGTCGGGCCGTATTAGGTTTGCCTATTCCTGAAATCACCTTGGAAAGAGTAGGAGCAAGTGCTGTTATTCTTGCACATAAAGAAGGGACTAATCCATATTTCGAAGGTTTGGAGAAAGCGGCAATCTATCCAAAATCAGATTTACGTTTGTTTGGGAAACCAACCAGTCGTGAATACCGAAGAATGGGCATAACACTAGCCTACAATTCTATCGGTACCGATGTTTTTATTTGCGTAGATCAGGCCAAAGAAATGGCTGCACTCGTTACAGTGAAGAATAAATAGGATAAAAGAGTCTTGAATAGTCTCGAAAAGTCTAGAAGAGTCAAATAGTCCAACAGTCGAAAGTCTATAAAATAAAAGAGGATGTTCATTAATTTGAGCATCCTCTTCTTTATTCTGATTTGGATAAATGCTTCGGTGCTCTGCACCTAAGTAATAAATGTTTGTTTTTTTTTAGAAAACAGATTTGATTCGGGGATTGCTGATCGGGCGTTATTCGGGGCACGAATTAACCATGGAAAGCCATACAGCATCCGAGAAGCTTGATTCTTTTGCTTACTTTTCTCATTTAAGGAGAAAAGTAAGAGCCCGTCTGGCTTGAAGACAAATAA
Source organism: Labilibaculum antarcticum (assembly GCF_002356295.1). Lineage (NCBI taxonomy): Bacteria > Pseudomonadati > Bacteroidota > Bacteroidia > Marinilabiliales > Marinifilaceae > Labilibaculum > Labilibaculum antarcticum. Next base: position 4,812,471 of record NZ_AP018042.1, read on the forward strand.
AAAATATGTAGAGGATGTTCATTAATTTGAGCATCCTCTTCTTTATTCTGATTCGGATAATTGCTTCGGTGCTCTGCACCTTTATTCGTTTGTCTTATAAATTTTCTACAAATACTGCGGTGCTCTGCACCTAAAAAATAAATGAGTATTATTTTGCAGAATAATGATGAGTAGGGGATTTGACATGGAGTCCGGAGACCGGGACCCTTTTAGAAGAAATTCGTTAAAAACAAAAATCTGTTTGAGCGAAGTGAGTTTTTTTTGTTTAGAATTTATTCTATTAAAGGGTGGTTGAGGACGTTGTCAATGATTTTTTGTCTACTTTTTCATCCAAGGAAAAAGTAGAAGCCCGTCTGGCTTGAAGACAGATAAGAAATACAAAGAGGATGTTCATTAATTTGAGCATTCTCTTTTTTATTCTGATTTGGATAATTGCTTCGGTGCTCTGCACCTGAAAATTTAATCTAATCATTCGTCATCCTTAACAAAGTGAAGGATCTTGTCAGTAACAGATCCCTCGATACCTCGGGATGACATAACACTTGCAACTGCTAGCTATTTTTTATCGTAAGCATACCAATAGGCAGTTCCAACAAACAAAGCACCTCCAACGATATTGCCAAGTGTTGCAGGAATCAAGTTTTTCACCATAAAATCCATCCAGGTGATGTCTGAACTATAAAAAATAGCTGCAGTTTCAGAAAAGTTTTGCAAACTGGATTTAAGAAATGACTGAACCAGTCACAATAGAAGACATAAGTTCCGATTAAAAAGCGTGATTATTTAACAAGAAGGCAAAATTATTATAATAAATCCAACCAAAATTAATTTCATCTCGTACTAGTTCATAATTGAAAATTAACTGTTAATTATAAAATAATTTTGTATTATGAAGAACTGTGTTTTTATTTCCTTTTGTATACTCATTTCGTTTTGTACTTCTTCTTGTTCCAGTGAGGATGGTTTATCTAAAACCGATTATTATAATCTTTCAAATTTACCTCTCGATACAGGAGGAATTCATTCGGGTCACATATTGGCAGAAGCGAATACACCCTATGGTTACTATGCTTATCAGCCCGCAGGATACGATGATGATAACGATTCAATGTATCCATTACTGATTTTCTTGCATGGTTCCGGAGAAACTGGCAATAGTTTCAAACATCCGGAATATTTGGAGCGAATTCTTGTAAATGGTCCTCCTGAAATGATAGAAAATGGAAATTGGGCCCCAAAATATCCTATGCTGGTTATTTCTCCTCAATGTCATGATGATGGTTGGCAGACTGATAAAATAAAACGTTTTGTAGAGTTCATAATTGAGAAATACAAAGTTAATGAACGCAGAATATACATTACAGGCTTAAGTATGGGTGGATTTGGATGTTTTAGTTATGTTGGAACATTTGGCGATGAATCTCATGTGGCCGCAGTAGTTCCAATTTGTGGCGGTGGAAATACAGGACAGGCAGAAAATTTCAAAAACATTCCTGTTTGGGCATTTCACGGCGAGAGTGATGCAACTGTTGCACCTTCCAAATCAAAAAGCATGATTGAAGCAATAAATAGCATCCATCCAACCGAAAAAGCCAAAATTACACTTTATCCTGATGTTGCGCATGACTCTTGGACCTACACCTACGAAGGAACAGGAATGGGAAAAGAGAATGCTGAATATGACGCATTTAATTCCAATATTTATGATTGGATGTTATCGCATGAGAAAAAAGTTACAATAAATGATTAGATAACTATTTGAGCAAAAAGAAAGCCATTATTCTGTTACTAGAATAATGGCCTTTTTGTTTTAAATCCAATTGTTGTTATCGAACTTATTATTCGGGCTTAAAGCGGATAATATCGTATGATTGGCGAAGATTTTCCGGCAAGTAAATTTGTGAAGTTGTAAAGTAAATATTTCCATCTTTATCTTCTGCAAATGAATCCGGCCAACGTACCAGATCATCTTGAACAACCTGAACAAGTTTACCATTGGCATCGATTTTATTGATAGAATTGTCTTCCAATCCACCTAACCAAAGGTTCCCTTTTTTATCAAACAGCATTCCATCGGTTGCCGGAATTGTCATTACTTTCTTTACTTCGATAGCAATTTGCTCATCTGAAAGTTGCTCGTTTACTAAAGTGGCAGTTGAGATTTTATACAAAGAATGACCTGATAGTGCACTATAGTACAGGTCTTTCCTGTCTGGGCTTAATGCAATTCCATCGGAATGCACACTATTTTTCCACTTGTGGCCATCACAAATTAAAGAGTCAACTTCATTCTCTGTTGAAGAATGATTGTCGAGCAATCTACGCGATTTTCCCGATTTCAAATCCAGCACAATGATAGCACCATTGCCCGAATCAGTCATGTAGGCAATTTCTTTACTGGTATCAATTCTAACATCATTAAAGTAAGAATTAGCAGTGAATACTCCTTTTGGGAATGCATATGCTTTCTCTTTTTGATTAGTTTTTAGATTGAATTGATACAAGATTGGACCGCTTTCCAAAACTCCTTTGAATTGAGGATTCTTTGTGTCTAAAATCCAAAGGCGATCTTTTTTATCAACGACTACCGATTGAATCGCAGTAAATGAATCTGGCTTGTCGCTGTCGTTCCAATTCGTGTTTGGGTAGGCAATCGCTTTGCCATCTATAATTTCAGCTACACTTACAGGTACCTTATCTGACCATTTTGGATAATTCACAAAAACTCGTCCTTCCTGACTTACTGCTACACCAGTCCATTGCAGCTCTGAGGAAGCAATTACATGAAGTTTGCTTTCTTTTACCTGCTTGGTATTTTGGCAGGCACCAAATGCGAAAAGAAGAACAATCAGTACTGTTTGGTTTATTTTTTTTGTCATATCTAAGTTTAAAGTTGATGATTAATACAAGTTAGTAAATCCTTACCTTTACCAATAAATTTATAGTTTTATATGGAAAATAATAGCTGCACTCCTAAGATAATCAACTACGATGGAAAGGAATATATTTGCTCTCTTGCATTTGCGCTTCGTTTAATTGGAGACAAATACAAGTCATTAATCCTTTTTCATTTAAAAGATGGCGAGATGCGGTCTGGTGAACTTCAGAAATCCATAGCTGGCCTATCAAATCGAATGTTCACTTTTTCGGTAAGAGCACTTGAGAACGATCTATTGGTGAGTCGGGAAGTGTATCCTGAAGTTCCACCTCATGTAGTTTATAAATTAACCGAGTCGGGCAAAGCAATAATCCCCATTATCCTTGAATTAGATGAATGGGGAAAAGCTTTTGCAAAGGATCATCACTTATACGCTCCTTGTGAATAATGCAATTCGTAGGAGTGAGAATATATTTCAAATACATTGCCAAAAGGATCTTCTACATAACACATGCGATAAGGTCTCTCTCCCGGATAGTATTCTCTGATTGGCATGCGTTGTTTTCCACCATGTTCAACAATTTTGGCAACCAATCCTTCTACGTCAGGATCCTGAATTGAGAAGTGAAACAGACCCGATTTGAATGGTTCAAATGTAGGTTTCTGTTCTTTGCTTTCTTTAAACTCAAACAATTCAAATCCTATCCGATCTGCGGTGGAAAGGTGGGCAATGCGAAATGTTCCCCATCCTTTGCCAAACACATCAATACACATTTCACCAATTGCAGTTTCATTTTCCTCAACAACCTCAGTAGGTGGCATAATAATATAAAAACCCATTACTTCGGTGTAAAATTCAACAGCTTTATCCAAATCCGGAACTGTGATTCCAATATGGGAAAAAGCTTTTGGGTACTCTTTTTTTCCTTCTTTCATATTTTTCTTTTTTGCATCAGCATTGGTCGATAAAAACAGACTAATGCTCATTATTAAAATTGCACTAACTTTTATAGTTATGCTTTTAAATTCTATACAATTTTAGTTTGATTTAACGACGCAAACAATATCTTACATGAATGATCCTTGGTTACATTGATGTGTTATATGTTGATTGATAGCTCATTACATAAGAGTTAAAATTCATTAAAGTTCATTGGGGATTAAATCAAAAAAAAACTGCCAATCGGTAAAGTTGGCAGTTTATATATCAAAGGCTTATGCTAGTGGCTCGAATTATCGAATAAAGTTGGTGTATATTTTCTTCTCCTGTACCGGAGCTTCTACCTTGTCTTTTCCCTGATCAATTAATTGCAATAGGTAAGCCATGTTTTTCCCTAAAACTCTCATAATTTGAACGCCTTCTTCATCTTGTAATGCTTCACCTGGAGTAGTTCCGTGAATCACATTCCAATAATTTGAGGTCGGAACCATCATTTCTGCATAGGTGATGTAATTGTTCAATTCGTTAAAAGTTGGTAATCCTCCCGAACGACGAACTGCCACAACCGAAGCACCAACTTTGTGGCGAAACAAGTTCCCATTTGCACCACTCACATAGAATGCCCGGTCTAAAAACGATTTCATATTTGCTCCCAAGGATGCAAAATGAACAGGTGAGCCAAGCAAAATGCCATCGGCTTCTTTCATTTTCTGAATCCAAATGTTTAGATCATCTCCTTTTAGCACACATTTTTCATCTTTATTTTTAGCGCATTGACCACAAGCGGTACAACCTTTTACTCCTTTGTTTCCAACATGCACGATCTCTGTTTCAATACCTTGCATTTCCAATTGCTCAGTTACCAATTTAAGGGCATGGTAAGTGTTTCCTTCTTTTTTCGGACTTCCATTAAATGCGACTACTTTCATATGTTTATAATTTTATGTTTTTGCCATATGGAACTTACCATGCTGGAATAATCATCCCTTTGTGTGTTAAAATCACTTTTGCATGGACGTTTCATTTTGTGAGATTTTTTTTTTATGATTTCAGATTCGTGATAAATTGAATTATGCACACCAATTGAAAGTGCAAAATAAGCAGGACCTGAATACTATTGTTTTAATAAAATGTTAATAGAATGAATCTATTGTAGGAATCTGATGTGATAAACAGAGTTCTTTTTATTCCAGTTTTATGCGATTCACTTTTAAACCTTCCGATTGAATGCCTCGGGCATATTTCACTGCCGATTTACCAAATATCATCACATAGCCAATTGTATGATCCTTTGGTATGCCAATTAATGTGCGTAATTCAGGATCGATATCATCAATGGCCCATTTTATCATTCCGTTCCAAAGTGTACCAATTCCATGCGAATTAGCTATCAGTTCAAAATAACTCAGTGTAATTAAGCAATCAGCCATTGGCGAAGCATCAATGGATGGGGCTGAAGCAATAATCATGTGTGGTGCATCCCTAAATATCACATCCACACCTTTGGTTTTCCATAATTTCTGATAGGAAAGCAGGAATTGAAATCGCTTCTCAAGTGTGCCGGTCTCTCTGGCATTTTTTAGTGAGTCGTAAACTTTTGATCGAAACAAATCTAAATCCTCTTTATTATCAATTAATGATATCAAAACAGCATTGTCATTGTGTCCTGTTGGTGCATGTGCCGCCGTTTCAATCAGCTCCTGAATTAATTCCTTGTCTACATTTTCCTTTTTGTATTTCCGGATTGAACGTCTGGTTTTTATCAATCTGCTGATTGTTTCCGGCTTTGGCATTTCATCACTTACCGAAACACTGTCTTCAGGTTTTTTTCCCAATATTGAAAGTGCCCCCGTAGGACAAATGGCTAAACAATGTTGGCATTTCAAGCAATTCTTCTCCTTTTCTCTTCGGATTACAGGCTTTGGATTCAATTCTATAATCCCAACCGGACAATCTTGAGCACAAAGACCGCATTCAATACATTTATCTTCCTCTATCTTAAAATCTAACATTGTTTGCAAGCTTATTGTTTGTAGGCAAAGGTAATTTTTCCAGAGAATTAATCCATAAAAGATTCAATGGGGAAGTGTCAATTCTGGTTTTTTATTTTACATTTGCATTTATATAAACTAGGGGTGCCTAACTTTAAGGCTGAGAACATACCCTTTACCTGATCAGGATAATGCCTGCGTAGGAAAGTAAAGAAAAGTCTACTTTTTTGGAGTAGGGCTGCCCCTGTTTATTACTATTATTCACTTAATAAACAGTAAAATGGAGCAAATTGTATCTGCAGGAATCGTCGATTCCTATTTTAAAAAACTCAAAGAAAATTTATCGGTTGATGTAGCAATTGTAGGAGGTGGACCTTCTGGATTGGTGGCATCCTATTATCTCGCCAAGAAAGGCTTTAAAGTTGCTTTGTATGAAAGCAAACTGGCTCCAGGTGGCGGCATGTGGGGTGGTGCTATGATGTTTAATGAAATAATGGTTCAGAAAGATGCATTGCATATTTTGAATGAATTAGGAGTTTCCTACCAACACTATCAGGATGACTATTATACACTTGATTCAGTACATGCAACCTCTGCATTAATTTATCATGCTACTCAGGCAGGCGTAAAAATCTTCAATTGTTCAGTTATCGAAGATGTGGTTTTTCAAAACGACAGAGTATGCGGTGTTGTTTTAAACTGGTCTCCGGTTCGCCGGGAAGGATTGCATGTAGATCCTTTGGTAATCATGGCAAAAGCGGTTGTGGATGGCACGGGTCACGATTGTGATATTGCACGAACATTGGAACGTAAAAATAATGTGAAGCTAAACACAAAAACAGGTAAGGTGATGGGTGAGTGTTCTTTATCCATTGATGAAGCGGAGCGCACTACTGTTGAGAACACCAAGGAAATTTATCCTGGACTATATGTGTCCGGCATGGCATCGAATGGTGTGAGTGGCGGATTTCGAATGGGACCTATTTTTGGGGGAATGCTTTTGTCCGGTGAAAAATTAGCGGGTTTAATTGCTGAAAATCTGAGTAAATAGGATGGAAGACTTTGGTTTATACATCATCATTACGAAAGCTCAAACGTCATACCGTTCCATTGCCGAATCGTGTGTTGAGCGAGGAGTAAAGATGTTACAGTTACGCGAAAAATTGATATCCGATAAGGAATTAATAAGGATTGGAAAGGAAATTAGAGCCATTACCATAGGGAGTGATACCCGTTTTGTGATGAATGATCGTGCAGATATTGCAGCAATTTGCGAAGCTGATTTTTTACATCTCGGACAAGATGATATGAGCATTGAAGAAGCTCGGAATATCGTTGGAGAGATGAAAATCGGTTTGTCAACTCATTCCATACAACAAGTGCAGGAAGCTCTGGTTCAGAGGCCTGATTACATAGGTTTTGGTCCCATATATCCTACCAATGCAAAAATAAAACCCGATCAACCCGTTGGTATTGATCAACTAAAGCAGGTGCTTGATATTGCTGCAGTTCCTGTGGTTGCCATAGGTGGGATTTTCCCCGAAAATATACAGACTATTCTCAGTGCAGGAGCTAAAAATATGGCCATGGTGCGACATTTTATGCAAACCGATCAGTTTGATGAAAGAGTTCTGGAGTATACTAATTTAATAAACAAGAAATAATGAATACACAAATAGAAAAAGCCAAAGAAGGCATTATCACAGCCGAAATGCATATCGTTGCAAAAAACGAAAAAGTTGAAGTTGAATGGTTGCGAAACGAGATTGCATTAGGTCGAATTGTAATTCCTAAAAACAAAAATCATGACTTTCCGGTTATTGCAATTGGTAATGGTTTGCGAACTAAGGTAAATGCAAACATGGGAACATCCGAAAAGCATTGCCATTTTGATGAGGAATTGGAAAAAATGAAAGTGGCCATTCACTATGGTGCTGATGCGATTATGGATTTGTCAACGGGTGGCGATTTGCACATCATTCTGCAACGAATTATTCAGGAATCATCAGTAATGGTTGGCACAGTGCCTATTTATGGTGTTGCTACACGCTTGCTGGCCGAAGGAAAAGAGATTAAAGAGCTCGATCCGGAAGATTTGTTTCGTGAAATTGAAATTCAGGCAAAAATGGGTGTCGATTTTATGACTTTGCACTGTGGAGTCACCAAAGTATCTCTTTCTTTTCTCGAGAATGATTCACGAGTATGCGGGATTGTAAGCCGTGGAGGCGCTTTACTGAAACGATGGATGAAAGAAAACGGCAAGGAAAATCCATTGTATGAACAATACGATCGAATTTTGGATATCTGCAAACAATACGATGTTACCATTAGTTTAGGCGATGGTTTGCGTCCGGGAGCAGGTGCTGATGCTACCGATCGTGCACAAGTTGCCGAGTTGTTGGTTTTAGGGGAATTGGTTGATCGTGCCAGAGACAAAGGCGTTCAGGTGATGGTAGAAGGGCCTGGTCACATGCCTTTGGATCAGATTGAAGCCAATATGAAGTTAATGAAAAGACTTTGTGGAGAAGCGCCGTTTTACGTGTTGGGCCCATTGGTTACCGATTCGGCTCCTGGATACGATCACATTGTGGGAGCAATTGGTGGTACTGTTGCTGCCATTCACGGAGCCGATTTTCTTTGCTATGTAACGCCAGCTGAGCATTTATGTTTGCCTGATGTAAAAGATGTAAAGGAAGGTGTAATTGCTAGTCGAATTGCCGCACATTCAGCCGATTTAGTCAATAATGTAGGAGGTGCCCGTGATCGGGATTTAACAATTTCGAAAGCACGTTACGATCTGGATTGGGAGAGTATGTTTCAGAATAGTATCGATCCGGAAATGGCCAGAAAGAGGAAAATGGAATCGGAGAGCAGCGAAGAGGATCACTGTACCATGTGCGGGAATTTATGTGCAGTTAAAAATGATAAAAGCATGTAGGGATGGAATATTTTTTGACAATTGCAGCTTCGGATAGCAGTGGTGGAGCAGGCATACAGCAAGATTGTAAAGTTGCACATGATTTGGGCTATTGGGCTCTTTCGGCACTTACGGGAATTACAGTTCAAAATTTTGAAAAAGTATTTTCTGTGGAGTCTGTAAATCCTGAATTGCTTCAATCTCAAATAGAAAAATTGTTACAATCATTTCCTGTTCGAACAGTTAAAATTGGCGCTATTTGTAGTCAAGAAAATCTGATGGTGATCTGCAATTGTTTACAGCAATTTCCGAAAATACATGTTGTTCTCGATCCTGTTTTGGCTTCTACAAGTGGAAAGGCTCTTTTCGATTCATCAGCATTGCATTTGCTAAAAGAGGAATTGTTCCCCTTGTGCGAACTGATTACTCCCAATAAACAGGAGTTTGAGTTGCTTGCAGATTGCAAGATCAATACTGTGGAAGAGGGAATTGAAATTGCAAAAGAAAAATCCAAAGAGTGGGGAACTGCTATTTTATTAAAAGGAGGTCACTTTACGGATGATAAAATTAGGGAAGCCTTAATTTGTAAGAGCGAAGTTTATCATTTTGAGAAGGAGAGAAAGAATTTTAAATATCAACATGGAACCGGCTGTACTTTGTCTACAGCCGTTTCATGCTTTCTCGGGGAAAATGAATCGGCCATAAATTCATGTCGCTTGGCTTCTGATTATTTAGACGAGCATTATTTCTCTTTGCAGAATCAATTTTAAAAACATCTGTTTTACTCCATATAAATGGGCATCTACTTGCGTGGATGCCCATTTTAGCAAAACACAAACCCCTCGGAGTTTCGAAAATGCCGATTTTAGTGACACACAAACCCCTCGGAGTTTCAAAAATGCCGATTTTAGTGACACGCAATGCTCATATTTTTTCGTGGATGTCCATTATTGGGGAACACAAGCCCTTCGGAGTTTTGAAAATGCTGATTTTAGTGACACACAACCCCTTCGGAGTTTCAAAAATGCCCATCTCGTGTGCTCTGTAAGTTCTGTATAATATGAAAACTTTCAATAATAGGATGTTAAATAATATTTCAAATGATTCAAACCGGGCGAAGAGTCTTTTTTTACCCCGTTAGCGGTCGATCCCGATGCATCGGGACTCACAGTGATTTGTTGTTTGGAGTGTTGGGTTTTGTTGGTGAGTTTCGTGTTTGAAAGCGCCGTGAGAGATGATACCTCGTCAGCGGTCGCAGATCCCTGACGGTGGTTTGTTGGTGTTTGATGGTGAAAGAACGCGATACAATCGCGCACCATCATTTGTCGTTTGGCTTCTGATTATTTAGACGAGCATTATTCCTCTTTGCAGAATAAATTCTGACGATTATTGAAAAATAAAATGCCCAAACCGATGAGGTTTGGGCATTTATATAGTAAGAATAGGTTTTATTACTCGCCTTCAATTTCAGCAATAATCTCTAGAGCATGATCTCGCAACGGTTTGTATTTGAGATACCATATAGTAAAGCCAATAATTAATGCAAGAGTAAAAAATGCACCAAAATAGATCTGGAAAGTTAATAGGTCTACTTTATTGGTGGAATTTATACTAAAACCGATATCCATTAATACAAGTGCAAGAATTACCCATACGTCTTTTGGTCGAATGGGTTGATATCTGGATGCTGCATTTTTCAACATTGTAAGAGTTGGTAATGAATAATCAGCATTTTTGTATTCGTTTTGATATTTACCTAAAAAGATGAGGAAAATTACAAATGAACTTATAATTGTTAGTCCTGCAATGAGGTCCATTATGTCTTTGGAAATAAGATAGATAACGATTGTCAATATCACATAGATAGGAATAAACGTCCGATACACAATCTTAAGTGCTTTAAAGATACTGGCGTATCTAGAATCTTCTTTTATGAGATTACTCATTAAGTGATCCATATTTATTTTTTCGCTGTTATTTTTACTTAAGCTCATGAGTACCTCCTGTCAATTTAGTTTTTAGTTGTGTTTTAATGCGATGTATTTTAACCTTCACATTGGGTTCGTTTATGCCTATGATATCAGCAATGTCTTTCATGCTTAATCCTTCAAGAAGTAGAGAGATTAAGGTTTTGTCGATAACCGATAGCATATTGAGTTCGTTCTGAAGCTGATTAAATTGGCTTTCTTCTTTTTGCTTATTTTTCAAATCTTCATCATCGAGAATGGAACTCAGGTTCTGTGTATCGGTGTTTACCATCAGTTTCATTTGCTTGAAGGCTTTGCCCGTAAAGCTTAATGATGTATTAACAGCAACGCGGTAAATCCATGTGCTAATCGCTGAATTACCCTTAAAATTGTCCAGACTCTTCCAGATATTAATCAGCACCTCCTGGTACATATCTTTCTGATCTTCTGTATTTGAATTGTAGTAAGAGCAAATTCGATGTATGCGTTCACTATTTTCTGACAGAAGCTGATTGAATTGATCTTCTTTTTTCAATGTGTGTGAATTTTAAATTGTTACCCGTGTAGCTATTAACAGTACGGGGCAAACTGGCGTTTGTTTTTCGCCACGCACATAGCGAAATTTTATTGTTTTGATTTGTTTTTTCTTTTCCAGGGCAAAATCCATAAGATTTTGCGACTTAATAAATATACACAAGCCTTCGGTTAAGCCTGAAGCCCGTATCGTTTATAGGTTTTGCGTTGGTGTAAAGAGCGATAACACTGATACCTAACGAACCGCTGTATACGAGACCCGTACGTACAGTGGTTTGAGAGGTTCTCCGCTAGGTTAATAATCTAGCGGCTACTCGACTGTGAAATGTTTTTTCTCGCCTCAATTCCGATTCTACTTTTACACAAATTTTTTCAATTCCGTTTTTTAGGTCTGAGTGAGGTTCATTTGCGCACCCCTTACAATTCTATTTACATTATAACGTTCTCTAATTAATTTCATTTTGGGTTAGTCCGCTAGAAATTTCAAGAAGTATTTCTTGTAAATCACCTGTATCAAACAAGGCAAAAGCATCGTATTTTAGAGATAATTGAGTGCCATCTTCTTGAAAAAAAATTGTTAATTCCATCGGCATATTCTTACCGTAAAAAGTCCATGTTGTACCTGGTTTTTTTAATACAATTGTATCCTTCTCATTTTTATTAATACTGTAACCATGTCTACTAAGGAAGCTGATGCACTCATCCTTTTCCAATGATTTATTGATAATATTGGTCTTTGGTTTCATATTCTAAATAGTTTTAAATTTTTCTTTTTCAAAATGTTTTACAATTATTTAGTAAGAGGATGTAAGGATAGTTACACTTTTACATGCATTATTTTTATTTTTTTTGAATTTATTCAATCTCAAACCCATTGTAAGTTTCAAATTTCCAGATCTCAATTACCTTCTTAATAGGCAATTCGTAAGGTTTGTAGTTTCGATTCGAGGATACCAAAAGAAGAGTCTGGTTTTTCTCCAATTGCTTGTACACTACTTTAAAGACGATCCCATCTTCAAGTGTTACTATAATGCAGGGAGTGCCATCTTTAATTAGTTCCCAGTTTTGAATAAAGGAAGCAGTAACCCATGCACCTTCGGGAATTGGCAGCATTGAATCTCCTGCAATTTGAAAAGTGCGGTAAGTTTTATCTTTGGGTAGAAAGGGAAGCGAGAATTTGGGCAATGAGCCAATAAACTCCAAATCGCCGTAACTACTTGTGTAACCCGCCTGTGCTTTTAAAGGAACCATTTCGATGTTTTCTTCGCCATCACGATCGACGGATATGGTAAGCAGTCGTAATTTTTTACCGGTAACATCAATATCGAATCCATCTTCTATCTGCGAAAGCTGAAATTCTGATAATTCCTGCAAATTATAGCGCAGCAATGCATCTATTGATACACCAAAGTACTCCGCGAATTTAATCAGCACTTTAAATGGTGGCTGAACACTCTTTTCATATCCTGCCAAAGTTGTCCTGGTAATGCCCAGTTGCTCAGATAAACTAAGCTGTGATTTCTTCCTCCTCTGGCGAAGGAACTTGATATTTTCTGCAAAAAACATAGCTTCTTTTTTTCAAAGATAGCAATAAATGACTAAATTATAGTCAGGAAAATGACGAAAATATCGACAAGCTGTGAGGAGAACAATATTACATATGGATTTGGATACTTTTTTTGTATCCTGTGAGCGGCTTTTAGACAGTCGATTGAATAATCGGCCGGTACTGATTGGAGGAACATCAGACAGGGGTGTTGTGGCCGCCTGTAGTTACGAAGCGCGTGTGTATGGCATTCATTCTGCCATGCCGATGAAGATGGCCCGGCTATTATGTCCGGATGCTGTTGTGATAAGAGGAGATAGCGGGACTTACAGTAAGTTTTCCGATATGGTGACTGAAATTGTAAAGGAGAGTGCACCTATTTTTGAGAAATCATCGATAGATGAGTTTTACGTGGATATTACCGGAATGGATCGTTTTGTTCAGACCAGTTATTTGTGGTCTCGGGAATTACGAGAGAAGATTTTAAAAGAGACACATTTACCCATTTCTTTTGGACTTTCGACCAGTAAAACAGTTTCGAAGGTGGGGACAGGAGAGGCCAAGCCCAATAATCACATCGAAATTCCGGAAGGAAACGAAATGCCTTTTTTGGCACCACTTTCCATAAAGAAAATACCCATGGTAGGTGATAAAACCTATCACAAGCTGCGAAGTATGGGTATCGAAAAGATTCGAACCGTACAGGAAATGCCCATGGAGCTGATGGAACGTGTATTGGGTAAAAATGGAACGGTAATTTGGAAAAAGGCACAAGGAATTGATACTACTCCTGTGGTAGCTTGGAGCGAGCGAAAATCCATTTCCAGCGAGCGCACTTTCGAGAAGGATACCACCGATGTGGCAAAACTACGTAGTCTTTTGGTGGCTATGGCCGAAAATATGTGTTATCAGCTGCGGAATGAGAACAAACTAACTGCTTGTGTGTCGATTAAGATCAGGTACTCCGATTTTCAGACTTATACCAAACAAAGGCGAATACCCTACACATCTTTAGATCACACGCTCATCGCAACAGTGCTCGATTTGTTTGATAAAATATATGACCGTAGAGTACTGATTCGATTGATTGGCGTTCGCTTTAGTTATTTGGTGGGTGGAACTTATCAAATTCGTCTGTTCGAGGATTCCGAGAAGCTGATAAAACTCTATCAGGCAATGGATCATGTGCGAAATCGTTACGGACAAGGTGCTGTGAAACGTGCCATTGGTATGGACTCAAAAACCATTGGTGGCATGAATCCTTTCAATGGTCAAGCACCAACTATTCCTGCAATTGGTAAGCCGTAATTGGATGTGCTCCTTATTGAGGATGAATAGCAAAGAATCTTCGTTTATCCTCAAAGGGGGTTAAATAAGAAAATAGGAGTTTGATGAAATAAAGAAAAGTTCACTTTAGTGTGTTTAATATAAGGTTTCGTGGACTTTTAATATCTTTTCGTCAACGGTATAGTCTTGATTATTCCAGCATTCTGAAGACGATGAATGAGAATTATAAATTAATAATGATGAATTAAGAATTTACTGTAATTTTTATTTACCCCAAACCCCTAAAGGGGCTTAAAAAGAATTCCGAAATTTAAATTAATAAGGGAAAGTCCCCTTTAGGGGCCCCGAAAGCTTTCGGGGTAGGGGTGATAATTAGTGATTTTTTGACTGTTCGACTGTTCGACTGTTTGACTTTCGACTGTTCGACCTTTCAAGACTTTTCCAGACTCTTAGACCCTTCTAGACTTTCTATACTTTATAAGCATGCTTTTAAATTGTCATTCATATTACAGTTTTAAATACGGAACACTTTCTGTTGAAGATCTTTTAAAAGAGCTTACTGCGGGAGGATTCACGACTATTGCCTTAACGGATATCAATAATACAGCGGCAAGTCTCGATTTTGTAAGGCGATGCAAGGAGTTTGGTATTCGGCCTGTGGTAGGTGTTGACTTTCGAAACGGAGTACAACAGCAATATGTTGCAATTGCTAAAAATGCTGATGGATTTCGTGAAATCAATGAGTTCCTGACAGCTCATTTGCATGAAAAGAAAGAATTCTCATTCTGCGCGCCTGATTTTAAGTATGCCTATGTCGTTTATCCTTTCACTTCAGAACTTCGGGATTTGAAGGAAAATGAATATGTGGGTGTGAGTCCAAAGGATTTAATTCGTTTGCCGTTTACTGTGTGGAAAAACCATCAGCAGAAGTTGGTCGTTTTGCAAACAGCAAGCTTTTGCAACAAACGCGATTACAACATTCATCGTTTGTTGCGGGCCATTGATAAGAATACCTTACTAAGCAAACTGCCCAAGTCTGAACAAGCTGATTTTGAAGATCAATACCGAAGTAGAAGTGAACTCTTGGAGATTTATAAGGAATATCCGAAGGTAATAGAGAACACCGAAAACCTGTTGAACTCTTGCAGTATGGAGTTTGAGTTCGGCACCAATAAAAACAAAAAGCGTTTTACTACTTCCGAAGAGGCAGATTTTGATTTGTTGAAAGGGGCGGCTTTCGCCGGATTAAGCTATCGTTACGATCAGGTGACTGATGAGATTTTGGATCGTTTGAATAAGGAATTGAAAGTAATTCGGGAATTGAATTTCTGTTCCTATTTTCTGATTAATTGGGATCTGGTAAAATACTCCATGAGCAGGGGGTATTACCATGTAGGACGAGGAAGTGGAGCCAATAGTTTGGTTGCTTACCTTCTGAGAATTACTAATGTTGACCCGGTTGATCTGGATCTTTACTTTGAGCGGTTTATCAATCCATTCCGAACATCACCACCCGATTTTGATATTGATTTTTCATGGACCGACAGAGATGACGTAACCCGGTATCTGTTTGATAAATATGGTTGGGATCGTGTGGTTCTGTTGGGTACTTTTATCACTTTTAACCACAAATCCGCCTTTCGGGAAATTGGTAAAGTATTTGGTTTACCCGATGAAGAAATAACCCGGCTGCAAAGGAATCCAAATCCAGCAGAAGCTGATGAATATGGCAAATGGGTGATTCGTTACAGTCAGTATATTGAAGGATTTCCAAGTCATGGCAGTATCCACTCAAGTGGTATTCTGATAGCAGATGAACCAGTAAGCAATTATTCGGCAACCGAGCTCAAGCCTAAAGGTTTCCCTTCCACTCAGTTCGACATGTATATTGCTGAAGATTTGGGCTTGCATAAATTTGATATTCTGAGTCAGAGAGGATTGGGTAAAATTAAAGACACGCTTGCCATTATCAAGCAAAATCATGGCATTGATATCGACATTCACAACACCAAATTGTATATGGAAGATGTGCGGGTGAAGCGCATGTTGAAGAAAGGGGAAGCGATTGGTTGTTTTTATGTGGAATCGCCGGCCATGCGTATGCTTTTAACCAAACTAAAGGCCGAGGATTACAAGCGATTGGTGGCTGCCAGTTCCATTATTAGGCCTGGAGTGGCTAAGAGCGGTATGATGCGCGAGTACATTCTTCGTTTTCAGGATGAAAAAAGAAGGGAAGAGGCAAGGCGTGAAATTCCCGAATTGTATAAAATTTTGGAAGAAACCTACGGTGTAATGGTTTATCAGGAAGATGTGATTAAAGTAGCGCATTATTTTGCCGGTTTATCGCTCGACGAAGCAGATGTTTTGCGCAGAGGAATGTCCTGGAAGTTTAAGCAACGCAATGAGTTTGCTAAAGTTAGAGGCAAGTTCTTCTCCAATTGCAAGCAAAAAGGCTATGTCGATTCTATTGTTCAGGATATTTGGCGACAAATTGAGAGTTTTGCCAATTATGCTTTTGCAAAAGGGCACTCGGCCAGTTATGCTGTAGAGAGTTTTCAGGCGCTGTACTTAAAAGCTTATTATCCTTTGGAATATATGGTGGCAACCTTGAATAATGGCGGTGGCTTTTATTCTGCTCAGCTTTATTTGCACGAAGCAATTATGCATGGAGCAAGGGTTGAAGCACCTTGTGTCAATCAAAGTTCTTGGGAGAATAGAATTCAGGGAAGAACCATTTGGTTGGGCTTTTATTTGTTGCGCGATTTGGAACGAACAACAGGAAAAGACCTGATTAGAGAACGGAATGAGAATGGAGTGTTTACAAGCTTGCGCGATTTTGTGAAGCGATTTCCAGTTAGTCTGGAGCAATTGATTATCCTGATTCGGGCAGGAGCTTTTCGCTTTACAGGGAAAGACAAAAAAGAATTGCTTTGGGATGCTCATTATCTAATGGGAAACAGCAAAAAGACCAAACCTGAAAAAACATTATTCCAGACCGAAGTAAAAGAATTCAAGCTTCCGGAACTATGGAAACATAAATTAGAAGATGCTTTTGATGAAATTGAACTGCTGGGTTTATCCATACAGTCGCCTTTCGAATTGCTGAAAGATGAACTTGCATCCGATTTAAAGGCATGTCATTTGCCTCAACTGATTGGTCGTTACATCCGCATCGTAGGCTATCTTATTCATCGGAAGCCAACCAAGGCAAGTAATGGTAAGATCATGTATTTTGGAACCTGGATCGATTTGGATGGGCATTGGTTGGATACGATTCATTTTCCACCTGTTGCCAAAGACTATCCATTTCGTGGGCCGGGTTGCTACTGCATCGAAGGAAAAGTAACAGAGGAATACGGATTTATCAGTGTTGAAGTCAGTAAAATGGAGAGAATGCGGAATTTGAGCTTAGAAGAGGTGACGAAATAATTATGAATTACTAATTATAAATTAAGAATTAAAAAAGAGAAGGATGATATGGAACCCCGTCAGGGGTTTTTATCCCTGACAGCGGTGTTAAGTATTGAAATAATTACGAATTAGCAAAGATATAAAACATGTTCTTCTTATCCCCAGGCTAAAGCCACAGGGCAATACATTCGATTATTGTTATTTTAACCTTTAAGATACCCCAAACCCCTAAAGGGGCTTAAAAAGAATACCGAAATTAAAATTAAGAAGGGGAAAGTCCCCTTTAGGGGATTTAGGGGTAAAGTAGTGACCTTTTGACTGTTCGACCGTTCGACTTTTCAAGACCCTTTTCTAATCAACTTTTTATTGATTTAACTAATTATGAATTTAAAAAAGAGAAGGAAGATCTGGAACCCTGTCAGTGGTTTTTATCCCTGACGGCGGTGTTAAATATTGAAATAATTACGAATTCCCAAAGAGAAAGAAGACATCCTTTTTATCCCCGGGCTAAAGCCACAGGGCAATACATTCGATTATTGTTATTTTAAGACTGTTCGACTTTTCAAGACCCTTTTCTAATCAACTTTTTATTGATTTAACTAATTATGAATTTAAAAAAGAGAAGGAAGATCTGGAACCCCGTCAGTGGTTTTTATCCCTGACGGCGGTGTTAAATATTGAAATAATTACGAATTCCCAAAGAGGAAAGAAGATATCCTTTTTATCCTCGGGCTAAAGCCACAGGGCAATACATTAGATTATTGTTATTTTAAGTATTTTGACCTTCAAGATATCCCAAACCCCTAAAGGGGCTTAAAAAGAATACCGAAATTAAAATTAAGAAGGGGAAAGTCCCCTTTAGGGGCCCCGAAAGCTTTCGGGGTAGGGGTAAGTAGTGACTCTTTGACTGTTCGACTGTTCGACTGTTCGACTGTTCGACTGTTCGACCGTTGGACTGTTCGACTGTTCGACTGTTGGACTGTTTGACTTTTCAAGCCCCTTTTCTAATCAACTCTTTATTGATTGCTTTAACTAATGCAGGTCCTTCATAAATAAATCCGGAGTAGATCTGTACAAGAGAGGCTCCTGCATCCAGTTTTTCCAAAGCATCTTCTTTTGTCATGATGCCGCCAACGCCGATAATTGGTATTTTCCCGCCAGATTTTTCATGGATGTAACGAATCACTTGGGAGGAACGCTCTCGAAGCGGCTGACCGCTTAATCCACCGGCACCTATCTTTTTAATTTCACTTTCCGAATACGATAATCCTTCACGGGATATTGTTGTGTTGGTTGCAACAATTCCGTCAATCGCAGTTTCCTTAACAACTTCAATAATATCATCCAATTGTGATTCATTTACATCAGGAGCAATCTTTAAAAGTACAGGTTTGCATTTCGATTTACTTCTATTCAAATCCATAATTTCATTCAAGAGCTTCATTAAAGGCTCTTTCCCTTGTAATTCTCTCAGGTTTGGAGTGTTGGGAGAACTTACATTCACTACAAAATAATCGACATAAGGATATAAAGCAGCAAAACACTTTAAGTAATCATCAGTAGCTTCTTCGTTAGGCGTGTTTTTATTTTTACCGATATTTCCACCAATTATTACATTGGTTCTTTTCTTGCGTAATCGTTTAACAGCCTCTTCAACACCTTCGTTATTAAACCCCATTCGGTTCACCAATGCTTTATCATCAACAAAACGAAATAAACGAGGTTTTGGATTTCCTGACTGTCCTTTTGGAGTCAGTGTGCCAATTTCAATGAAACCAAAGCCCATACTTCCTAAAAAGTCAAAAGCTTCTGCATTTTTATCCAGTCCAGCAGCTAAACCAACCGGATTTGGAAATTTTAAGCCAAAAAGTTCCCTTTCTAACGAAGCGTCTTTAATACTAAACTGAGCAGAAACTAAAGACCGAATAAATTTAGATTTCTGAGATAACTTGAAACAAGTAAATGTAAATCGGTGAATACCTTCAGGATCGAACTGAATTAAAAGTGGACGTATAAATAATCGGTATAAACTCATTTTTTATCATATTTTAGGCAAAGATAAAAGGATTATTAAAATAAAAAGAGTTTTAAGTCTTATTCTATTCCGGCAATCGGAAATCTTTGATGTTTTTTTCAAAAAAAAGAAATAGATAGAATAGAAACCATTTTAATTTGATGCTCTTATTGCTGTGAAAACAGAGTTGTTATCAACATAAGTTTTGTTTTTGTTGATATTTGATTAATTTTGTAGTCGATTTTAAATTATCAACATAAATTTTAATGCAAAATTAGTAAATGGTAAAACTTTACAGCGATAATGTAATGAAAAATGAAATGGAAAGCTGGTTAAAATCATCAGCAGGCAAATTTAATGAAATCTATACGGGAAGTCATTGTGCTGCAAGAAAGAGGTGTTTACTTGTTGTTTTGCAAGTATTATTTGGTTTGATAGCGATTACATCTGCAATTCTTTTAGTTAGTGCAAACTATATTGATATAAATAAACTACTTGGATCTGAATTGGGACTTGTTGTCGTTCAGGGGATTGCAAATGTAAATCCAACATATTTGAACACGATTTGTATGACCGCTACGGTATTGTCTTTGTTAATATTGTGGTTAATGAGGATGATTAGAGTTAGTAATAAGCATATCGCAGAATTTTACTACTTTTGGGATAAGCATATTGAATCTGGCAGAAAATTATTAAAAGAAAACCAGTAATTAATTCCAAGAGATAAGATAGTGTAAGCTGTTGTAGTACTAAATTTTACGCTCTTTGCGAGTTGTGAATAGGCAAAAACAAACTATGAAAACATTAAAAGAAATCCATCTAAATCAGTTTCAGCTTAATATTTTATTAGACGAAGAGGAGAAAGAAGCCTATCGTTATATCGTACAAGAGGGCACCTACTGTGTTCATTGTAAAGATGTATGCATTGAAGGAGTTGAAGTAAGGGAAAATATTCTTAATGATATGAATGATATTTTAATTAAAGGAGTTTGTAAAAAGTGTGAAGGATACGTAAGTCGTTTTATTGAATATGGAGAGTTCGGAGATTTTGTTGAAAGAGCCAACTCATTTCGAAAGGCAATAGGAGAATAAAACGTATAGAATTAAGATAATTATTAAATGGTCATGTAAATTATTACATGACCATTTTTTTATGGAAGAATTTAAAATAGCTATTCAAATCAACTAACTCAGATTTTATCAGGAATAATTGGCAGGTATTCCGATTGAACATTGCTCATAGATCGGAACATATTGGTTCTGATCCGCGAATCATCGCCGGCAATACGTTCAATCATCTTAGTTGTTTCCTTGCGTTTCGTGACATCTTGGTGCGGACAAAGTTCTTTCTCCAACACAAACTTTCTAATTCTGCTATATTCCCGCATCTCTGCATCTTTCAAAAGAATTAAAGGGCGAATTAAAATGATATTTCCTTGAAACATACTCAGTTTGGCTGGCATACTACATATAGCCCCTTGATACATCATATTCATCAGAAGAGTTTCAATAGCATCATCCATATGATGACCCAGAGCAAGCTTATTGCATTTAAACTCATCTGTCATTTTAAATAGGGTAGTCCGCCTATGCCACGAACATCTAAAACAGGCTGGCTTTTTACTAGGCCTTTCGAAATCAACATTTATATCCCGATAAATAAGTTCTACATCCAAGCGTTCGCAAAAAGCTTTCAGGAACTCACGATCAACTTCATATGGCAATTCCAATACATTGATATGTACTGCTACAACATCAAAATTCTGTTTCTTAAACTTACGCCTCAAAGCGAGAAGTTCAAGTAAAGCTAAAGAATCTTTACCTCCTGAAACGCCTACCATAATTCTATCCCCATCCTCTATCAATTCAAAATCGCTAATGGCTTTCCCCATTCTTTTAGCAATCTTTCGCTGAAAGTACTGATCCTTCTTTTCTTGCTCCCTATTAGGCATTTTCACGATATCCATTTTTCTTTCCTTTTAAGATGCCAAAAGTAGAAGATTCTTCTCTCACACACGATTTTTCTAACAATTTAAAATCAATTAGAATAATGTCACACAATAATTAATGCTCTTACAAGAAATTATAGTGAATTTAGATTATGAATGTGGAAAAAATATTTATGAATTGTATTCTGCGGGTACTGAGTTATATGACGTTAAATTACAAACACATTTAATGAAATATAAAAAAAGACAGGGATGAAATGCTTGTTTTATATGAAAAAATGCTTTGTTTTGTAGCATTAATTTAAAAAATCATTATCATGATAAGAAAATATGTGCGGTTGATAATTGCAGGAATTCTATTTTTGGGATCCATCTTTCTTTTTATTCAGGCCTTAGTGGGTACTGGTGTATTAGTAGTTCTGCTTTCCGGAATTTTTGTTCTGTTTCATTTCAAAAATGAAATGAATTTATTTGCCTTTTATTTTGTGAGGAAAAATAAGTTTGAGGCTTCAGGCAAGGTATTGGGGCGAGTGAAAAATCCAGAAAACATGATTAAAACTCAGGAAGCATATTACTACTATCTTTCCGGTTTAGTTGAAGCGCAAAAGCAAAAAAATGCACAAGCTGAAAAACATTTTAAAAAAGCCTTGGAGACAGGTTTAAGATTGAAAACTGATCAGGCAGTTGCTAAATTAAATTTGTCTGGAATTGCTCTCTCGAAACGAAACAAAAAATTGGCAACATACTATTTGCAGGATGCCAAAAAGTTGGACAAGCAAAAAGTGTTAACAGCGCAAATCAGGGAAATAGAAGCAATGATGAAACGCATCTAATTCTTTATCCTCAACAGTAAATACAAAGCCATTCAAAATGGCTGTAAATTATAGTAAGACCTGATAAGTGTTAAAACTTGTCAGGTTTAATTAGATAAGAACTATGCATTTAGCCATTTTTTGTTTATTAGGAGGTGCTTTACGATATGTGTTCCAGTTAGTTCGTAGTTTAATCAAGGGAACGGAAAGACCTTCGTATCCTGTTACGTGCAAACATCCGGCTAATGCTTGGTTGGGTCTAATTGTAATATTCCCCTTATTAATTCTGTTTTTTTTAATGACGAATTGGTAATCTGTTTTTATAAGGAGAGTACTTTGAAAATCCCTTATTACAGAACCTCTTTGTAGTCCTAAAACACCTTCGTCAGTAGAATATCGAAAATAAGAACCGATCCTCCAGGAATGGAGCCATAGTCGGTATTGCCATAGGCCAAATGAGCAGGGATTAATAGAATTCCCTCTCCACCTTCTTTAAAATGCTGGATTCCTTCTTTCCAGCCCTCAATCACAACCGATAGATTAATTTCCAGACTTTCGCTTTTATCGAAAATAGTACCATTAGTTAAATAACCAATGTAGCTAATTGTAATATTCGAATCACAAGTTGGTTTCGCACCTTCACCTTGCTTACATATCAGATAGTACAAGCCCGTGTCACTTCTTTGAGCATCTAATTTGTTCTTCGCAATATAAGCCTTGATTTCTTCTTCGTTTTTATTTCTGAAATTGGGTTTTTTCATTCTCTTGAGAATTGAATAAGTGTACACAAAAATATGAATTTTTTAAATAGTGTGGGGGATTCTGAAGAAAGAGTAGATAATGATGATGATGATAATTTTGTTGGCATAAGTCAAATTATATTCCGATTTCTTAATTAGAAGGTATTTTACTAATTTAACCCTGTTTTAATCACCAAAAAATTCAATTGAAAGTCATTTTTATTATATAATATGCACTTGCAAATTATTTACTATCCCCATGAAAAAATTGATCTGCTTAGTCTTTATATTTTTCCAATTAGGTTTCCTCACGGCACAAGAATATATCTTCGAAAAAATTACGACACAACAAGGATTGTCGCAAAATGATGTGAACTGTATTTTTCAGGATCACAACGGCTTTTTATGGATTGGTACCAATGATGGATTAAATCGTTACGATGGTTATTCTTTCCGTACTTTTCGAATTAATCAAGGAAACAAACAAGGAGAAGGTCTTTCGAGTAATTTAATTTATAAGGTAAAAGAGGATCAGAAGGGTAAGTTGTGGATCGGAACATCAAACGAAGGAGTATGTGTGTTTGATGTTGATAAGGAGACTTTTACTCAAATCAGGAATACTGCACAAAATCCAATTCAATTAGCGGATAGCCGGGTTTTAGATCTTGAATGTATGGCTGATGGTACGGTATGGGTAGCAACAGCTAAAGGTGTTACCATTATCTCGGAAGTAAATGGGCAATACGAAACAACCAATTTAATTACCGTAGCTAATACTCCATTGGTTTCAAAAGGTTGCAATGTGGTGAGTGAAGATTTGCAAGGACGAAAATGGTTAGGGTTTTATAGGGGCTTGGTCGTTTGTGAGAAAGTCTCAAATCGAATAAAGACAACTCAGATTAAAGAATTCGAACATTTAAATGTAAGGTCTATTATACCCGTAATCAGTGGCTTTTTGGTGGCAACAGACAGCGGATTATTCTTTTTGCAGGAAGATGTTGATGATAGTAATCAAAGGCGATTGGTACAAATAAATGATTTTCCGACTAATGATATATACTTGGATGAATACCAAAACCTATATGCTTCATCCAATAAAAAGCTTTTAGTTTATTCATGTGATTTTATAAATCAGAAATTTAAGTTTAAGGCTGAGATTAACCAAGGTCGGTCTAAATCAGATTTGAACAGTAGTCTGATTATGAGTATTTACGGAGACTCTTCAGGTATTATTTGGATTGGAACCAATGGAGGAGGATTAAATAAATACAATCCTAAACGAAAAAAAATTAGTCATTACAAGAGTACAGGGCAACAGGGAAGTCTTTCATGTAATAAAATCAGATCCATTTTTGAAGATAGCTCTCATAATATATGGTTTGCCACAGAAGGTGGAGGTGTTGATTATTTGGAGGCTTCCAAAAATAGAAATTTTGCATCTGGTTTTAAGAATCATTTTGCTATTGGAGATAAGATTGAAAATAGAATCTATTCGGTAATTGAAACTAAAAATAATAAAGGCGAAAATGAAATATGGGCGGGTGCCGGTTTTCCACAAGTATTGGAGCGTTTTGGAAATGATGGGAAACATTTGGCATCAGATGAGAAGGATTTGATCTCAGATATTGGAGCGTCAATTTTTACAATGCTAAAGGACAAGGATGAAAATATTTGGTTGGGAACCTATGGTTCGGCTGGCCTGTTTAAGTATGAAATAGTGGGTGATACTTATCGTCTAACAAATTATAGAGCTCTTGGTGAACCAGGAAATATATCCTCCAATATTGTTAGGAGTCTTATGCAGGATAAGCAGGGGAATATTTGGGTAGGAACCGATGCAGGGCTCAATTTTCTTTCCGTTGATGAACTAGCAAAACCGAGTCCATCTTTTAAAGTATTCAATAATAATCCGGAAAATGAAAATTCTTTAAGCAATGATTACATATTGCCTCTCTTTCAAGCAACAAATGGGGATTTGTGGGTGGGTACCATGGGAGGCGGACTTAATAAAATTAATTACAAGAATAATATTGACTCAATTTCATTTACACGCTACAACACTTCGGATGGCTTCCCTAATAATGTGATAAAAGGCATATTGGAGGATAGTAATGAATGCTTGTGGATTTCATCGAATAAGGGATTAACACGTTTTAATCCAAAAACCAATGATATCATGAATTATGATATTAATGATGGATTGCAGGATAATGAATTTGGTGAATTGGCCTGTTGCAAATTAAGTGATGGCATGATGATTTTTGGTGGGGTTAATGGGTTCAATACATTTTATCCCGAACAAATTATCGAAGATAAAACTCCTCCCAAAGTTGCATTTACAGATTTACAGGTGCTTAACGAATCGGTAAAAGTAGGAGAGAAGGTTCATCGTAGAGTTATTCTTGATAAAGTAATTAATCATACAAATAGTATTAAACTTAAGAATTCTGAAAATAGTTTTGCTATTTATTTTTCTTCGTTACATTTTTCGGCTCCGCAAAAAAATAAGTATAAATACATGCTTGAAGGATTTGATAAAAGTTGGATTGTAAAGAATTCTGATGAGAGATTTGCTAAATATACGAGTCTTGCTGCCGGTAAATATGTATTCAAATTATATGCGTCAAACAATGATGGGATTTGGTCTGAAGAAGCAAAGCAAATAGAGATTGTTGTAATTCCGCCATGGTGGCACAGTAATCTTGCATTGCTTGCTTATGGCTTGCTATTTCTTGTTCTGCTGTGGTTCTTTCAACGTTTTTCGATCATAAAGATTAAGCAAAAGAATGAGCTTTTGATGGAGCATTTTGAAAAAGAGAAAATAGAAGAATTAAATCAAATGAAATTTCGGTTTTTTACAAATATATCCCATGAGTTTAGAACTCCTTTATCTCTCATTATCGGTTCTGTTCAGAAATTACTTCGAAATGAAGAAGAATTATCGGAAAAAGCCAGAGAAAGGTGTTTAGCTGTTGAACGAAACTCTTCCATAATGCTTCGATTGATCAATCAATTGTTGGATTTCAGGAAAATGGAACAGGATAAAATGAAGTTGTTGGTAAGGAATGTAAATATTGTACAGGTTTTAAAAGAGATCTATTTTTCATTTCAGGAAATGGCGTCGAATAAAAATATTCAGTTTAAATTTTCAGGTCAGGAGGATGAATTATACGTTTGGGTTGATACAGATAAGATAGAAAAGATCGTTTATAATTTGTTGTCGAATGCCTTTAAATTTACAAATGTTGGAGGACAAATTGAATTGGTTCTTTCATATGATACAGATCATATTATCATTCAGGTTAAGGACAATGGTGTTGGAATTCCAAAGCAGTTGCAGTCTCATATTTTTGAACGTTTTTATCAGGGAACAAAGTTGAGACATGCCAATTCCAGTGGGACAGGAATTGGTTTATCCTACTCTAAAGGATTAGCAGAATTGCACGGTGGCGAAATTAGTTTTGAAAGTGCCGAAGGTGTAGGCAGTTGTTTTGAATTGGTGTTGAAAAGAGGAAAAGGACATTACAAATCTTCTGATGTTTCTGAGGATCAGTCAGTAAAGGTCGAATCAATAAATAGGGCAAATTCCGAAGTAGAAATAATTCAAAGAGAAATAAAACAATTACAAGATGATTCTGAATCAAGTTCCCGTGAGCATAGCCTTCTGATTGTTGAAGATAATATAGAGTTGTTGGAATTTTTAACAGATGCTTTTACCGATTATTATAATGTATATCAGGCAGTAAATGGTGTAGAAGGATTAGAGATGGCAGAAAAATATGATATTGACATTATTGTTAGTGACATTTCGATGCCAATAAAAGATGGTTTAGAATTATGTCGTGAAGTTAAAACGAATGAACGAATCAGCCATATACCAATCATCTTGCTTACGGCAAAGACATCTTCTGAAGATTCAATAAAAGGTTTTCAGCTTGGCGCTGATGCGTATGTTTCCAAGCCTTTTGATTTGAATGTGCTTGAAGCTCAAATTGCCGGAGTATTAAGAAACAGGAATGAATTGAAGCAAAGATTTAACAAGACAATTGAAATAAATCCTTCCGAAGTTACCACTACTTCTGCTGATGAGAGATTTCTGAAAAAATTGCTGACTATCATAGAAGAAAATATTTCTAATTATGAATTTACGGTTGAGCAATTGGCAAAGATATATGGTATGCCACAGGTAAATATAAATAAGAAGCTAAAATCATTAACGGGACAGACAGCAAATGCGTTTATTAGAAGTGTAAGGCTTAAGCGTGCGTGTCAATTATTAAAAACAGGGCGATATTCGGTAGCTGACGTAACATACGAGGTTGGCTTCTCTGATCTGAAATATTTTAGATCTTGTTTCAAAAAGGAGTTCGATCTAAATCCATCGGAATATGCAAAACAAGAAAATAAAGAGTAAAAATCTTCATTTTGAAGGAAAGAATAAGCGAGCCATGAGTGAATTTCATGGCTCGCTTATTCTTTTGATGCATTTCCCTTTTAAACATTTTTTAACAGAATATGAACTTCTTACAACAAGCAGTCCCCCAAGTTTGACAAAAATTACCCCCTAAATCCTTTCCCGGAAAATCCTAACAGAGGAAATTTATGCTGTTAATACAGTCCCCCATGTTCGTAAAAAAACACACCCTTTCGCGGACGAATTGCAAGGCTATATTTATGACTGAATTTAATAACTAAATTTTATATCTTATGAAACAAAAGAAATTCTTCTATTTGCAAGGGAAGTATAGTCAAGTAGGTTTGGCTCTAATTCTATTGCTTATGTGCAACTTTAGTGCCTTTGCACAAAACATGGTGCAGGGTGTCGTAACAAGCGCTGAAGATGGTTTTGGAATCCCCGGCATTACTGTAATCCTTAAGGGTACAACAACTGGAACAGTTACTAATATCGACGGAGAATACTCCATCGCCGCAAATAAAGGTGATGTGTTGGTATTTAGCTTTATTGGAATGCTAAGCCAGGAAATTAGCGTAACAGGATCAACACTAAATGTGAAGATGCAAAATGATGCGGTTAATTTGAATGAAGTAATAGCTGTTGGTTACGGTGTTAAAAAGCGTAGTGTTGTAACAGGTTCTATTACTAGCCTCGATTCTAAAGACATTTTACAATCAAGACCTGCGGACATTAATCAAGCGTTTACAGGACGTGCTGCCGGTGTTGTTGTATCACAATCTTCTGGTCAGCCAGGTTCAAGTTCGAAAATTACGATTCGGGGTGTAGGTACTAATGGTAACTCAAACCCTTTATATGTAATTGATGGTTTGCCAATGAGTGACATGAATTCGGTAAATCCGAATGATATTGAGTCTTTACAAGTATTAAAAGATGCAACTTCAGCTGCAATTTATGGAGCCAGAGCTGCCAATGGGGTAATTTTGATTACGACTAAAAGAGGTAAAAAAGGAGAGACTACTCTTACTTATGATGGTTTTTACGGTGTACAGTCTGCTTTTAATCAGCCTGACTTATTAAATACCGACGAGTATTTAACAATCATGCAAGAATACTATGCAAACGATGGTAATGCGTATCCAACTTCAATGCCAACTCAAAACAATGGAATAGATACAGATTGGTTAGGTGCTATTGCTTCCAGTGCACCAGTTCAGGAGCACAATGTTACTGCAACTATGGGAAGCGAAAAAGGGAGTGTATTGTTATCTCTTGGTTACCGTAACCAAGATGGTATTATTGGAGGTAATTTAGATAAATCCTTCTTTAAGCGTTACAATGCTAGAATGAATGCTTCTTTTGATGTCAATGAAAACGTAACTGTTGGTGCTAACATTAACTTTACACATATCGATAAAAGTGGCATTGCTACAGGTTCGAATGGTTACAATGCTGTTTATTACGGATTATTAATGGACCCTACTACGCCTGTTTATGGAGATGGTTATGCTCCAGCCGATGAAAGTGGTTACGGGACTACTGCCGTTCCATTTACCAGAATGTGGAATCCAATGTCTTTTATGGATGTTAGTTCAAATGGGTATAACCGTAGCGAAAGAATATATGGAAACACTTATGCGAAAATATCTTTCTTAAAAGATTTTGTTTTTAAAACAGATCTTGCTGCAAACTTCAAAAGTGGTCGCAGTAGAAGTTTTAGTCCTACTTATTATCATAATGTGTCTAACTACTCAGATATTAACAAGGTGTCTCAAAACTCAGATAGAGCAGCTTTCTGGCAATGGGAGAATACCTTGACTTATACAAAAGAGATAGGTGATCATCATATTACAGTCTTATTAGGTACTTCAGCATCTGAAAGCACCTATGAGAATTTAGGAGGTTCAAGAGTTGGATATCCTGCAGAAGCCGATGGTAATGATAATTTCTGGTGGCTTAATTCAGGTAATATTGAAGGGGTTACTAATTATGGAGAGGCAGATCCTGTTCATACAATTTCTTCTTATTTTGGTCGATTAAGTTATAACTATCAGGAAAAATACATGGCTGAGTTTGTTGTGCGTCGTGATGGTAGTTCTAATTTCGGACCAAAGGATAGATACGCTATATTTCCAGGAGTTAGTTTTGGGTGGAATGTTTCAAACGAAGATTTTTGGAATATTGAGAACTTTGATAAATTAAAGCTTCGTGCAAGTTGGGGTCAGAATGGTAATGAGGCAATTAGCCCATTTTCATACACTTCAACAATTGCCAATGATCGAAATTACACACTTGGTAATGGGTCTGTGATTACAGGTTCATCTCCATCCAACTTAGTAAATCCTAATGTTAGATGGGAAACAAGTGAGCAATTAAATATCGGTGCCGATATGGTTTTCTATAATGGTGCATTAAGAGTTAGTATGGATTATTATACTAAAACGACTCAAGATTTATTGTTTCAACGTACTGTTGAGGCCGTAAGAGGTAATGATGCTCCTTATTATAATGCAGGTGAGATCAAAAACTCAGGTCTTGAATTCCAAGTTGGATACAATTTTAACGTTGGAGAAGTTGATTTTGCAGTCAATGCGAATGCTTCTTATTTAAAGAACGAAGTTACCAAAGTGGGTAATGATAATGGATATGAAGAAGGTGGATGGTGGAAAGGAACAACTAATGTAACTCGTATGCAAGAAGGCTTACCCATTGGAACTTTCTATGGATATAAGATTGATGGGATTTTCCAGACTCCGGCTGATATCAACAGTGAAATATATCCAAATGCACAGCCAGGTGATTTTAAATGGCATGATACTAACGGAGATGGAGCAATTACACCAGATGATAGAACTGATATTGGAAATCCATGGCCAAAATGGACTTATGGTGTGAGTATTAATGCTAAATGGAAAGGTTTTGATTATAGCATGATGATGCACGGAAAAACAGGTATGGATATTTGGATGGCTCAATACAGAGATGAAGCCTACGGACGTGCTAATTTGCCTGATTTCTGGTTAGATAGATGGCAACAAGCCGGGGATAACAATGGTGTGCCAAGACTAAGTATTGCAGATGCTAATGATAACGTGAGAAAAGCTTCTGAATTCCACGTGAAAGATGCTTCTTTCTTTAAGATTGGTACTATTGAATTAGGATATACTTTACCTAAAAGATGGGTTAAGGCTGTGAATTTATCAAAAGTGAGAATTTATACTGCTGCTGATAATGTTGCTGTTTTCTCAAAATACCCAATGTTCGATCCTGAAGTGGGAGCAATGGAAGGAAATATCCTAAATACAGGTTTAGATTACTCTATGTATCCACAGGCTAGAACAATCAGATTTGGTCTTAGCGTAGGTTTCTAATATATAATATGATTAAAAATAAATTTAAACGTATGAAACAAATAAAATATATATTCATTATTGCGGTCTTACTAATCGCTGCTTCATGTTCCGATTCATTTCTGGACACCGATCCTGTGAATAAATCCACTGAGGATAATTTCTACCAAACAGATGCTCAGATGTTTGCGGCTCTTATGGCAGCTTATGACCCATTACAATGGGGAGGTATAGCTGGTTCTTGTGTTCCTTTTAGCGAAATTCGTTCAGACAATATGAAAACCGGAGGCGGTGGACAAGGTGATCAGCCGGATGTTCAAGCTCTGGAAGACTTTGTAAATAATTCAGTAAACTCAGCTTCGGATGGTATCTGGAAAAAAAATTATACAGGTATTTATCGTGCTAATTTGGTAATCAATTCAGAGCTTGAAAGTGATGCGACTAACGTTTATAAAGCAGAAGCAAAATTTTTAAGAGCTTGGTATCACTTTGATGTTTTAAGAACTTATGGGCCATGTCCGGTGGTTACAGAAACTATTTTTCCTGAAAGTCAGAAATTTGTGAGAGAAGATCGTGCTGTTGTAAATGAATTCATCATTAATAATTTGAAAGCAGCAATTCCAATGTTAGAGGATGCCCACGATGCTGCTAATGTTGGACGTATAACTCAAGCGGCTGCTCAAGCCTTATTAGGGAAAGTTTTGATTTACAAAGCTGACTGGAATAATGATGATAAAGCAACTTTTGATGAAGCTGCTACTTATTTACAGAAAGTAGTTGACAATCCAAACTATGCTTTGTTTACTGATTATGCGCTATTGTTTGCACCGCATGCAGAGAATAATTCAGAGTCAATTTTTGAAATTCAACGTACCACAAAAAGTGGTAAAAGCAATTGGAGTAGTGTAGATGAAACTACAGAAGGAAACTTTTGGGCTCAGTTTTGTGGACCTCGTGGATATCCAGGAAACGATGTTATTGATGGTGGATGGGGATTCTTACTTCCTCAAAATGATTTGATGGATTATTACCTGCCAGATGATGTTGCTAGAAAAACTTCTGTTGCTTGGACTTACGATGAGTTGGTAACAGATTACAATGTAGGTAAATCAGAAGATGATCAGGTTGAATGGGCAATAGACCAATATAACCAATTAGACTTTGTGGGTTACGCACAAAAGAAATATTCATTATGGAAAGATTACGATTATGTAGGTGGTTTAGCTCTTAATCGTCCAGGTAACGAACGGATCATTCGTTTGTCTGATGTTTATTTGATGTTGGCAGAATGTAATCTAAGAGGAACAGTGAATGAAGCAAAAGCTAAATCTTTGATCAATGAAGTTAGAAAGAATCACGTTTACGGTGGTGCTGCTAGTTTTGATGGTGTAGATGAGCTAATTGCAACTTATCCTTCAAGATTTGCAACTACTCTTGATGTACTGTGGTACGAAAGACGTGTTGAATTTGCAGGTGAAGGTGATAGATGGTATGATTTAGTAAGAAGTGGAAGAGCTCCAAGTGTAATGGGAGCTATTTACCCAGGTGTTGATTGGACTAAGCATATTTATATGCCTATTGGACTTACAGAACAAGGTAATTCAGGAGGTTCTTTAACTGAATATCCAAGTGAATCTTTGCCTCATTAAATTTGAGATTGCAAACAAATCTGATTACAACTAAACTAGCTGTTGTGTTATTTTAAGCTTTGCGATTTTCAAATGAATAATTAAAATTACAGAAGCCAATACCATAAGAATTTGGGTTTGGCTTCTGTTTATAACATGTAGCAATTAAGTAAGTGCAAGAAGCTACCAATACTATTAGTAATGAGAAAAATAACACTATTCTTAAGCTTAGCCCTTTTTTTAACAATGGGTTGCTCTGAAAGCAATAAAAAAGTAGAAAAATACACTGCAGATTGGGAATCTATTCAAAATTATGAGATCCCTGCTTGGTTTGAAGATGCCAAATTTGGAATTTTTATTCATTGGGGCGCTTATTCGGTACCAGCCTATGATAATGAGTGGTATCCAAGACATATGTATCAGGATTCTATGCTATGGCACCAAACTGATCCTTCCTTGTCTAAAAAAGGAACAAATCCGGTTTATACACATCACACGGAAACTTATGGACACCCTTCTATTTTTGGATATAAGGATTTTATTCCCATGTTTAAAGCCGAAAAATTCGATGCAAAACAATGGATAGACTTATTTAAAAAAGCCGGTGCAAAGTATGTTGTTCCAGTAGCAGAACATCACGATGGTTTTGCGATGTATAATTCTCATGTTACTCGTTGGAATGCCGCAGTAATGGGGCCAAAACGAGACATTATTAAGGAGCTTAAACTAGCAACCGCGAATGCTGGATTAAAGTTTGGCGTATCTTCTCATTTTGCTTTTAACTGGGATTACTATAATCACGAAGAGAGGTTTGATACCAGTAATCCTGAATTGGCAGATTTGTACGGGCCTGCACACAAAAGATATGCTCCGGTAAGTGAGGAGTTTATGGATCTTTGGTGGAGACGTACTACTGATATTATCGACAGTTACAATCCTGATATCCTTTGGTTCGACTTTTACTGGGATCGTCCGGAATTTGCTTCTTATCATTCAAAATTAGCCGCTTATTATTACAATATGGGCTTGGAAAATAAGAAAGAGGTAGTTCTGCAAAGTAAAAATATGGGCTACGAATCATTCCCTGAAGGAACCAATGTATTGGATATCGAACGTGGAAAACGTTCTGATATCAGCAAAGATGCATGGCAAACAGATACTTCAATTGGTAAGAATTCCTGGTGCTATACCAACACTTGGGAGAGTAAAACTTCTAATTCTTTACTTGATGATTTAATTGATATTGTGAGTAAGAATGGAACTATGTTATTGAATGTAGGACCTAAAGCTGATGGCACAATTCCACAGGATCAAAAAGATGTTTTATTGGGAATAGGCGATTGGTTAGCAACAAACGGAGAAGCCATTTACGATACACGTCCATGGAAAATATTCGGTGAAGGACCAACCAAAGCTAGCGAAGGACATCATTCAGAAGGAAACAATGAGGCCTTAACCTCAAAGGACATCCGATTTACTACAAAAGGAGATGTTTTGTATGCAACAGCTCTTGGTTATGCTGAAAATGGAACTTTTGTAATCAAATCTCTGGCAACTAATAATGAAAATGAGACACGTCCAGTACAATCGGTTGAATTTATCAGCGCAAAGAATAAAATTGATTGGAAACAAACCGAGAATGGTTTGGAAATAAATGTAAATGGCGAAAACCAAGATGGAGCAGCCTTTGTTTTTAAAGTGAAATTTTAGGAATCAATAGCAAGAGTTAACTAAGATTGATTGTACGATTAGAGAGATTTTCATCATTAAAACAATACAAAAATAATGTCTAAATATTTTACATTTTTGTTGTATTTCAGTTTTATTATTTTGGTAAGTTGTTCTTCAAATCATCCCAAGGGCAGCTTTGGGTATGATTTAGATTTCCTGAAAAAACATCAGGAAGTGATTACTCTTCAGACAAATAATGGAAAGAGGTAAATTGTATTGTTACCAGAATTGCAAGGAAGAGTAATGATTTCCCAAAACGATTTCTTAAGAAAATAGCATATTAACATGGAGATTACTTTTGAATAAATTAAAATTTATACGGATGAAAATTAGTACAAAACTGTTATTGTTACTTATTTTAATTGTGTTGTCAGAAAATAGGGCAGTTGCACAGTCTTGGGGATATAACAATAACCGCGTGGCGGTAAGCTTTGATGGCAACAGCGCTCCCGACAATCAATATAAGTGGCCAACGGGCGATCCCGATGATTGGGGCGCGCTTGTCGCTTCATGCGCAATAATGGCAAAATTGGATTTACAAGAAAAATTGGTGCATTGCTCTTACAACAATTTCATTGATGCTCCAACGGGACCTGATAATGAAAACCAGTTGAAAATAAGTGCTGATGGTGCTATTGTTCGTTGGGGATTCAACAAAGACAATTTCTTTGATGTAACGAAACAACTGCAAGATTCAAAATTGCATTTGGCTAAGGAGATTGGAAAATCAACGGCTTCAGATCCCTTGTACTTTATGCATGCCGGCCTTTCTGAGTTTTTATATCAGGTGGTAGAAGAAGTCATAAAACAGGGAAATATAGAAGCGTTAAACCATGTTTATTTATTGTCGCATAGTGAGTTTAATGAAAATGAGACACGACGTGATTACCATCGAACTTGGGAGGATGTACAAAAACTTTGTGGCCATCGCATGAAGTATAAGAAAATTAAGGATCAAAATGACAAGGATAATCCCAATAACTTATGGCATTCAAAAAAAGACTTTTCTGTTTGGTATTGGATGAGAGATCATAAAGATCCTAATATTCGTTGGATGTACACCAGAGTGCAGGCACATAGCGGAGGTGATGCAGATATTTCAGATTGTGGTTTGTTTTATTACTTATTAGTAGGTGACGATAATGGATCCCCTTCAAAATTCAGAGACTTTATTGGCGATGGAATTGAGTAATGTTTAATAATTTGAAAGGGAAAGGGGCAGGATACGATTAAAATAGTTCCCATATAGATCCTTTTAAGATAATTCTCTAGAAAGATTCCTGAAAAAAGATGAACGGAAGAACCAGATTCAATTAGATCGTTAAGTTTTTATTGAAAAAATACAGAATGATGAATAAAATTATCTCATACTCAATTATTGCCATTCTCTTTGGTTTGCTGAATTATGAACCACTATCAGCACAAAATTTAGAAGATTTTCGCTGGACTTTAATTGATGCAAAAGGCGATGTAACCGGGCGTCACGAAAATTCTTTTATCGAGTACAATGATAAATTTTACCTGCTTGGAGGACGTGGTGTAAATCCGGTAAATATTTTTGATCCAAAAACAAATACCTGGGAAACCAAAGGAAAATCACCCATGGAAATCAATCATTTTCAGGCAGTGGTTTATGGCGATGTCTTTTATTTGGTAGGCGCTATGGAGGGTCAATATCCTATAGAAAAACCTCTTGAAAACATTTGGCTTTATTACCCAAAAACTGACAAGTGGGAAAAAGGTCCGCTGATTCCTGAAAACCGAAGGAGAGGTGGTGCCGGAGCTGTTGTTTACAAGGATAAAATATATATGGCTTGTGGTATTGATTACGGTCATACCAGTGGAACAAATAACCTTTTTGATAGTTATGACCTAAAAACGGGAGAGTGGAAAGTATTGACCAAAGCGCCGCATATTCGCGATCATTTTCCAGGTATTACTGTCGGCGATAAATTGTATTGTGTTGGAGGTAGAAATTCTAGTGTTCATTTTCCAAATAGATTTGGTGCTTTTTTCGAAGCAACCGTTCCTTATGTTGATGTGTATGACTTTAAAAAGGAAGAATGGTATACTCTTGAAGAAGAGCTTCCTTTTCCTTCAGCTGCTGGCGGAATTGTAGCGATGGATAATAAACTCATTTATATGGGTGGCGAAGGCGTATATAAACATGCTTATTATCAAACTCAAAGTCTCGATTTGGAAACCGAAAAGTGGGAGCAACTTTCACCAATGGTTATTGGACGTCACGGAAGTGGCGCTGTTTTATATGACAATAAAATATATGTGGCTGCTGGCAGTTACAAACAAGGGGGTTCAAATATGAATTCTATTGAAGTCTTTTCGGCAAATCATAAATGGAAAAGTTTGTTTAACGGACAAAATCTGGACGGTTGGGACGTAAAATGTGTTGAGGCTGATAAAACCAAAGGTTATTGGGCGGTTGATAATGGAACTATTTTATGCAATACAAAAGGGAGCTCCGATCATCAATACATGTGGTTGCAAACAGTTGACGAGTATGCAGACTTTGAGTTACGTCTTCAATTTCAAGCAACAAGAGAAAATAAAGGCAATGCAGGTATTCAAATTCGTAGCCGATATGATGAAAATGCCAAGTTGGATGGTGACTTTTTGGGGTGGATGGATGGACCGCAGGTTGATATTGAACCCAACGATCCATGGCGAAATGGTCTGATTTACGACGAAACCCGAAATACAAATCGCTGGATAAATCCAAGTTTGCCCGACTGGAGTATTTCGGAAAAGGATTGTGCACCCAAAACAGTTTTTTATTATTGGAACGATGAAAGACCGGGTTGGAACGATATGCGAATTGTCTGCAAGGGAATGCACATTACAACCTATGTAAACAACATTAAAGTTTCCGATTATGATGGAACAGGTGTTTTAGATGATGAAAACCATGTGAAAAACAGAGTGTCTAAGAAAGGTCATATTGCCATTCAATTGCATAGAAAAGCAAATAATTTCATTCGCTACAAAGGTATTGAAATAAGAATTTTATAATTCTACTCTGAACCAGAAATTCAATTATTTGAATAATAAAACGATCTCTTAACTTTATGCTACGGCTTGTCCATTTAGTTTTGAAGTTTAATAAATTTCAATTTTGTAAAACTCATTTTATACGGATTATATTAATATAATATTATGAAACGTCCATGTATAAAGCTTTCTACACATAGGGAGATGATTATATGGTAAGTTCCATATGACAAAAACTTAAAATTATAAACATATGAAACTAAGAATATTGCTTGTTATTGTACTTATTGCATCGTCTACTTTGGCGAATGCTATCGAACGTCCAGGTTTTGATAAAAAAAAGGATATTTTAATTGCTCAGTTTGATAGTAAACCCGACCCTGATGATATTCATGCACAAGCTGCTTTGGGTTGTATGCTATTGCATAAGGACCTTAAAGGTGTGGATTGTTTTGCGGTAGCTGGAGCCATTGGAATCCAGGATGGAGAATTTATTGATTCGGGTGATTTATTTAATATGGTATTTGGCAAGAAGTGGACAAATGCGCATGCAGATTGGCAGGGCTCAGTACAAATCATTACCGACAAAGTGATTTCAATATTAGAAAAAGGAGGAAAAGTTTGGGTTCAAGAAGCAGGACAATCGAACATTACGGCAGATTGGATTGTGGAAGTCCTAAAAATAGTTCCGGAGTCAACAGTGAAATCAAATGTAATTGTAGTGCAACATAGTAAGTGGAACGAAGACAAAACGGATTCTACCGACTTGGTTTATGTGAAAGATAAAACCAGCTATTTTGCCATTGATGATGGAAATGCACCTACTGATGTAGATTGGGGAGACCGGGGATCGTATTCAACACCTGAATACAGAAATAAAGACAGTAAATGGATTGAATTAGCAAAATCGTCTTCCAACAAAAAAGCAAAAAGATTATGGATTGAAGCTGATAGAGTTATTACCGAAATGTTCCCTAATGGGTTTGCAGAAGAGTGGTCGTACATCCATTATAATGGAGTAGACTATTCGGATTGTGTCGAGAATTGGTGGATTTTTAATATTGGTGAATTAGCTAACAACAATGCTAAATTTTGGAATCGATACGTTACAAATTAAGGTGTATTCTTTAATTATAATTTTTTTGTTGAGCGCATCGGATTTTTCGAATACTTCTATGTGTTTACTTATATTAATGAACTTGTAAGCTACAATCCGGATTTAACTATTTTTGCTTCCCTCTGTAGTCCTCCGACCTAGGTGAAAAAAAGAGGTGAGATGGCTGGAATTGATCCAGTGAATGGACGCCTAATAAGGCGTGATAAAATATACAAGGCTTATGCTCGGTATTTTGTGAAGTATCTAAAATCATATGAAACCTGCCTTTAAAGAAAACAATTTAACCACTGGAATTTATGCAGGTACATTCAGAGCAGCAGAGCGACTTGGCATGCATGTGTATATGGGACTTGAAGATGCAAAAGACTTGGATGGAATTGGCATTCAATACATGGAAGCAAATCTAATTCTGGAAACTCAAATATCCGGGATTTAAAATGTTTCACACTGCAGGTAATCTTATAGTATTTGGAAAAAAGATATAAAGCGAATGGTCAGAGGCTTGATTTTTTGGTTTTAAACAGGAGAAGGTAGATCAGCTCTGGATAATTCTGGCGGTAATAGGTGACTCCTCACGAGTTGCAAGCTTGGTACCTTACAATAGTGATAGTACTAGGTTGGAAATGATAAGAACATATAATAAACATTAAAATTTAGTGACGTAATTAGTTTAAAGAGGGTGTCCTTAATTTAGGTCATCCTCTTTTCTGTTTTTACGATCCCTGGTTTTTTAAATTTCATTTTAAGTGAAATTGAAACAGATCTACCGAATAAATTTCACGATAGCTCTTTTTTTTATGGGGTATAATGGAAGAATGCTGATAATTTACTGCATTCATTTAAAATCCGGCAGGCATTAATTGATGCTAAACAGGAGATTAGCTCTGAATATGAATAAGGAAAGGTGATGAAAGCAATATATTAAAATGATTTGATCCCTGAAATTCAGCGGTATGGACAATAGTTGCTTATTTGAAAGAAAATAAAAAGCAGGAAGTTTTTGTATTATGAATGTTTAGACTAATTTTAAATAAGGAAATTTAAATATTCACTAAAAAAGAATGGTTACCATGAAAACTTTGCAATTTAAAATTGGAACAGGCATAGTACTATTGTTCATGCTCTTAGTTGGTACTTCAAATAAAACGTATGCGCATTGCGAGATTCCTTGCGGTATTTACGCTGATTCTCTTCGGATAATCATGTTGTCGGAAGACATTGAAACGATTGAGAAAAGCATGAAAATGATCAATGAATTATCATCAGCGGAAGAAGTAGATTACAATCAGTTGGTACGATGGATTACCAATAAAGAAGATCATGCTAATAAGATACAGAATATTGCGACTCAATATTTTATGTTTCAACGACTGAAAGTTTCGGATGATGCTGAAGTACAAAAGAAAAATGCCAAGCTTTTGGCTGTTTTGCATGAAATTTGTGTTTATGCAATGAAATCAAAACAAACAACCGACTTAAAATACATCGAAAAATTGAATGAGGCTGTTCATAATTTGTCTCATCTGTATTTTGGAGAGGAAAAGCATCATCATTAAAAATTAGGCCAGATGAATTGATTTGGGCCACAATTAGTCCAAATAGAATCTGAATCATTGGGATTTTCACAAGTAGTGAGAATCCCAATTTTTTTATTCCTTTTCAAGTAAAATATAGGCGCCAAAAGTTTTATTCTGAAAAGGACTTACCAATGGTAGATATCCATTCATCCATTTTCCATCTTGCATTTCTAAAGGATGTTTCTCTGTCATTTCCAGATGAAACTGATCGAAACTTTCTTTGAATTGATTGAAGATTTTAAAAATTCCTTTTGTATCAGGATGAATTTTTTCGTTTAGAAAAAGAGCTAGAGTGCTCATGTTGTAACGAAGATTAATTTCTAAACACGGATGAATTTGAAGCTTCTCATCGTGATCTAAAACAAGCATGCAGTCAACTCCAAAATAACCCGTGTAGTTGGTTGCAATATCCGAAGCCGAAAGAACTTCCGACATGCAAGTCTGTAGTTCGGAAATACGGTTTTCATTTAAAAGTGTATCCATTTCTGATGGAATACCGCCAAGGTAGTTACACAAATATTGCCCTTTCGAATTGGTATCAAAGAATCCTAAACCTAAATAGTTTAGTTTGCCTTTTTCATCACAGTAATACTGAAGCGAAAAATCGAATTGTTTTTTTAAAAAAGGTTCAACCATAACATAAGATTGCGAGGCAATTACACTATTGATTGATTGAATAATTGATTCGTTTAAAGTGGTATGCCGGAGAATTTGCAGACCTCTGCCTGCCGAGCTCAAGGGTGACTTAATTACAATCTGTTTCCATTTGTGCATTAGCTTTTCAACCTCAGCTACACTGGTGCAAACTTGTGCAGTCTGATCTATATCAATGAATAATGAACTATTATTGTGCTTAATTGCTTCTTTTACAACTTCCAGCGCTTTTTTACGACTGTATAAATCACGATGCTCTACTTTCCAGAATGCATTGGGCTGATTTAAAAAACGGCTGCTGCATGATTCTTTAAAAGGCTTCAAAATATGATGAATTCTTGGACTCCATCCCCAAGGATGAAGACTGTCTTTTGGCATTTTAATAAAATCGGAATCTGTTAATGCAAGTGTGAGTTGTTTGAAATTCGGTACAGATACTCCTGCATTTTCCAGGAGTTCCATAAATTTTTGATCTGGCATTTCATGAACCAATACGGTATCATTTTTATCCGCAAAAAACATCGGCAATACATCCAAATCCTGTTTAAACTTGGTTAATGTTTTGTTGGGCATAAAACTAACTGTTCCGTTGGCAATGGCCATTTCGCAGGTAGGATTGTAAATAAATATTTTGGGAGCAATATCTGTTGGCATCATTCTAATTCAGTTCATTTTGCATCACAAAAGTAGGAGAAATCTGCTTATCTTTGGTTTTCCAACAAAAATAGATGTATGATTTTCCCTAATAAACTAGTGCATGGTCGATTAATAAAGCGATACAAAAGATTTTTAGCTGATGTTGTGTTGGATAATGGGGATATTGTTGTGGCGCACACCTCTAATTCGGGAAGCATGAAGTCTTGTTTGGAAGAAGGTGCAGAGGTGTACTTGACTTACGTGGATGATCCCAAACGGAAAACAAAGTACACTTGGGAAATGATCAAGATTAACGATTCTTGGGTAGGGATTAATACGCTTGTTCCAAATCAACTGGTTTACGAAGCTGTAAAAAATCAAGAATTTGTTGCTTTAAGAGAATATTCGTTCGTAAAAAGAGAAGTGAAATTTGACGATAGCCGATTTGATGTTTTTGCTTCGAATGAGGACGAAGAATGCTTTATCGAAGTAAAAAATGTGAGCATGAAAGTGGGTGAGTACGCTCGTTTTCCGGATGCTGTGACTACTCGAGGTAAAAAGCATCTTAATACCTTAATGAAGGTGAAGAAAGAGGGCAAAAGAGCTGTGATGGTTTATGTTATTCAGCGAACAGATGTTAGTAAATTTGCTCCTGCATTTGATATCGATCTTGAATATGCAAAAACTTTAAACGAAGCCTTTGAGTATGGAGTGGAGCTTTATGCTATCCAAGCAATTGTTACGCCGGAACAGGTTGAACTGGGGGAACTATTGCCTATCGAATTGGAATAAGGACTTAAACTAAGTACTTTTGTCAGCTTAAAAAGATAGAACATGAACGATAAGGCACAAAACGAATTGGGAAAATATCGCGAACTGAGAAATGAAGTGAGCGAATTGAGTGATCAGCTGGCCAAACTGCACAAAGATGAAATGGCTTGTAAAAAAGGATGTTCGGAGTGTTGTATGCACTTTTCGGTTTTGCCGGTTGAGTATTTTAGTATCCTACAGGAATTAAAAGCAAACCCACCACAGCAACATTTGGAGTTGGACGAAGAGGCTGACGACTGCAATTTCCTAATCGACGATTTGTGTCAAATATACGAAGCCCGACCATTTATTTGTCGTACACACGGATTGCCATTACTATTTATGAGTCTGGATGGCAATGATTGGGAATTATCGACTTGTCCGCTTAATTTTACTGATTTTGATGAATTTCATAGTGAAAACACCTATCCTCAGGATACCTACAACAGTAAATTATTCTTAATTAATCAGGAATTTGTAAAGAATTATGAAGCTGAAAAATTTGGCGATTTCGATATGATTTCAATCAATCGTTTGGTTACCGATCTGAAAAAATAAATTTTGCATAAACTACAAATATGGCAGAAGTTGAGTATCGACTAATTGAATCGAATAAGCATACAATTATTGTGCGTGAATTTTTTGGGGATGTTGAAGTTTCGGATGTGACTGAATCCTTCAAATACATTTTTAAGGAATATGCAGAACTAAATATTGTGGGTATTATTACCGATTTAACTCAAGCTAATTTTAAAATTGGAATTAAGGAGTTCCCGAAAATTTTACAATTCATTCTTCAGAATAAGAAGTTGTTTAATTTAAAAATGGCTGTGATTGCCGATACTCCCGAGAAAACAGTTTTTCCTATGCTTGCTCAAGTCAGATTTAAGTTCCTACCTGTGAAACCTTTCACGACCATGCAAGCTGCTGTTCAGTGGATGAATGAAGCCTAATTAATGGTACTTTTTATTTTTAGTGACAGATTGTTAAGGATTGAAAAAGTCCATTTCTATTGTTTTAGAAGTGCTTACTCTTAGCGAATTTTAAAAACTCTTATTGGATGTTGTACCGATTAATTTTGGAAATAAGCTAAATTCTGTTGTAACTTAGGATACCGAGTGGAGGTTTAATTCTTAAAATTTCAGGTTATGGGAGCAATGAAAATTACACCAACGAATGATTTATTGAAGAAAGATATTCTAAATATTGCGTTAGAAATTTTTGTGAGAGATGGTTATTTCTCGACAACAGGAGCTATGATTGCAAGTGAAGTTGGTATTAGTGAAGAGAAGTTGTTTTCTCTTTTCAAGACCAAAGAGTATCTTTTGCACACGATAGTTGCTGAAGCGGTACATATGATATTCGATGGTATCGATCCAAATCAAGATGGTAAGTTATTAGAAGTTGAGTTGCTGTTTTTTATTAATGATTATTTCGATTCTATTGAAAAAAATCTTGAATTTTTTAAGCTATTCTATTCTTTAAGATTTCAGCCTGGAGTTGTTGAGGAGTACAGGCAGGAACTACACAAAATTGCAACTTCGAAATTTAAAATGATCGTTGACTATTTTAGAAAGGAGGGGGCTGAAAATCCAAAGATGGAAACACGTTTTCTTGCCTCGATGCTGGACGGGATTGCCATGAATTTTGTTCTGGAGCCCGATGGTTATCCAATTGATGAAATGCAACAGAAAGTCTTAAATATGTACATGAAAAAGGCTGAATACGAAGATTAATTTTGATCCCAAAAAACCTTGCTTTTCCATTACGAATTACCCAGACATAAAAAATCCGGTTCACAATGTGAACCGGATTTTTATATTTTGAATTTTGTAAATCAGCTAAAAGCTATAGTTTACAAATTATTTTAAACCACGTTTGATTAATAATGCATCAATACTAGGTTCTGCACCTCTGAATCGTTTGTACAATACCATTGGATCTTCAGAACCACCTTTAGCCAATACGTTATCGCGGAAAGCTTTTGCAGTTTCTTTGTTGAATAAACCAGTTTCCTTGAATGCTTGAAAAGCATCAGAATCCAATACGCCAGCCCAAATGTAAGCGTAGTATCCAGCAGAGTATCCACCAGCAAAAATGTGATTGAAATAAGTTGAACGATATCTAGGATAGATTTCAGAAATTAATCCTAGTTCATCTAAATATTTTTTCTCGAAAGTCATTACATCTTCTGTTAACTCTTCAGTTAATGTATGATATTTCATATCCAACATGGAAGCGGCTAAGTATTCAACTGTTGCAAATCCTTGATTGAATTTACCAGCATCTTGAATTTTCTTCACCAATTCAACAGGAATTACTTCACCTGTTTTATAATGTTTAGCATAAAGTGCCAACATTTCTGGTTCAAAACACCAGTTTTCCATTACCTGAGATGGAAGCTCAACAAAATCGCGGGAAACTGAAGTTCCAGACAACATGTTGTATTTGCATTTCGATAAGAATCCGTGTAGAGCATGACCAAATTCGTGGAATAAAGTTTCTACTTCGTCTGGAGTTAATAGAGAAGGAGTATCACCAACAGGTTTTGTAAAGTTACAAATGTTCATGATAATCGGACTAACAGACTTATCAGTACCAAAACCTGACTCCTTACGGAATGAACTCATCCAGGCACCACCTCTTTTCGAAGCACGTGGGTGATAATCCGCGTAGAAAATACCAATGTGTGTTCCATCCGCTTCCTGCAACTCAAACACTTGATTTTCAGGATTGAATTTAGCAATATCAGTACGTGGAATGAATTTGATTCCATATAATTTAGTCGCTAAAGTAAAAGCACCGTC
The DNA here is from genome assembly GCF_002356295.1 of Labilibaculum antarcticum. Classification (NCBI taxonomy): domain Bacteria; kingdom Pseudomonadati; phylum Bacteroidota; class Bacteroidia; order Marinilabiliales; family Marinifilaceae; genus Labilibaculum; species Labilibaculum antarcticum. The sequence continues at coordinate 4,857,187 of NZ_AP018042.1, forward strand.
ACGAACATTGTTGATTTCGAAGTATGGTTTTAATTCCTCTTCATCTAAATCGTATTTCGCCTTTTTTACTTTATCTGAATAAAACCACCAATCCCAAGAAGCCAGCTTGAATTTTCCACCTTCTTGATCGATTACCTTTTGCATTTCAAGAACCTCTTTTTTTGCATTTGGCAAGGCTGCTGCCCAAAGTTGATTCAATAATTTAAATGCATTTTCAGGAGTTTTAGCCATGTTCTTTTCAAGAACAAATTCTGCATGGTTTTTGAATCCAAATAACTGAGCACGCTTAAGACGTAGATTTATAATTTTCTTGGCAATCTCTTTGTTATCGAACTCATTGTTATTGTTACCACGATTCACATATCCCATGTATAATTTTTCTCTCAAGTCGCGATTCTCAGCGTATTGAAGGAAAGGAAGCATACTTGGCTTTTGAGTCGTAAACATCCATTTACCCTCTTTACCATCTGATTTTGCAGTTTCAGCAGCAGCACCAACAACACCTGCAGGTAAACCAGCAAGATCTTTTTCGTTGTCAATCACCAATTTAAAATTGTTTGTCTCGGCTAAAATATTGTCACCAAATTGCAGTGTTAAAGCTGAAAGTTCTGAATCGATAGCACGTAATTGGTTTTTCTCATCATCAGCAAGATTTGCTCCGCTACGAACAAAACCACTGTAGATTTTATCCAGCATGCTTTGTTCTTCAACAGAAAGATCCAATTCATCCATTTGATCGTAAACAGACTTAATTCTTTTGAATAAGTTTTCATTCAAACTAATATCAGCACTGTACTTTGTCATTAATGGAGACAATCTTTTTGCAAGAGCTGCAATAGAATCAGTGTTTTCAGATCCTTTAATATTATAAAATACATCGCTTACTTTATCAAGTAATGCACCAGACTTTTCGTAGGTAATAATTGTATTTTCGAAAGTCGGAGCCTCTTTGCTGTTAGCAATAGCATCAATTTCAAGCAAACCTTGTTTCATGCCTTCCATGAAGGCGGGTTCGTAATGCTCAAATTTAATTAAATCAAATGGAGCTGTTTGATGTGGTGTGTCGTAGGCTGCAAAGAACGGATTGTCAGTCTTTTGCTCGCTTTTGTTACTATTACAGGCGGTTAAACCGATACCTGCAACAAGTACATAAATAAAAGTCTTTTTCACGTTGTTAGGTGTTAGTATTAGTACTTATAGAATGTTTGCCTGCCAAATTAATAAAATTTGATAGGTTTTCCTTATGATTTGTTTAGTTTTCGCAACATATTCGTTGCAATTTAGAATCAAAATATGCGAAATGGGAAAAGTGGAAGGGGAGTTGTTGGTAAGCTTAACTATTTTAAATAATAGTTAATTTTGATGCCTGAGGAGATGGTCAGATATTTATCTTTCTTTAAAGCAGCTTTTTTCTGGGCGTCTTATTATTTGAATTCTTTTTTTGCTTTTCAGAGTCCCGGTTTTCACTCTTTGGTGAAAAGCTAAGGTAAAATGCGATCCATAGTATGAATAAAACAACCGAAACCGAAGCGTATTTGTTAAAATAAAATCCTTTTATTGAGAAAATGATCGCATCTTGAGGATCTTCCTTTGAGTGAAGAATCTGAAATTTCTTGCCAATAGGATATTCAACATTTTCAGGACCTCTAAGAACATATTTCTTTTGATTCGCTTCGTAGGCAATAACAGAATAAAAAGACAGCAACATGCCGCTCTTTTCTTCAATAATCTTTACAACAACACCTTCTGTTTTTTCACCAGATACAATTAGTTTCCAATTTCCATAAATGGGAATTAGCAATATCAAAATCGTTATAATAAGAAATTTGGATCCTGAAAGTTTCATCGTGTACAGATATTTAGCGGTAATAAATATAAGGAAATTTATACAAAAAAAAGAGGCTGTATTCTAACATGAATAGCAGCCTCTTTAAATTTTGTATTTCTTCCTTATTCAGGATAATTTAAGTTTTCTTCAGTAAGATTTCCCAAAACCTCAGTTTTGAATTTGTTGGATTCCCATCTCGCCATTGGTAAATCGTGGCTCATGTAATTTCCACATTCAATCTTGTTGGTTCCTGGAATTTCGTCTGTGAAATTAGCCATGAAATCAAACATTTCCTGAGTTAGTTTTACAATATCCCTTGATTCTAAATCGCCATTAAAAATAACGTAGAATCCAGTACGGCAACCCATTGGACCAAAATAGATCGTGCGATCGGACCATTCCTTATGATTTCTCAAAAAGGTTGCGCCTAAGTGCTCCATAGTATGCATTGCAGGAATATCCATTGCCGGTTCCTGGTTTGGCAATTTGGTTCGAATATCGAAACTTGTTAAGGTTTCTGCTCCAACTTTATCCTTACGGGATACATAGATCCCTCTTTTCAATTTATTGTGATCAACTGTAAAGCTTTGTATTTTTTCCATATTACTATTTTTTATTTCTGATTTCCTAACTCACGAACCATTTCTGTTACCATTTTGGCTGAATTGACTGCGGCTATTTCAACAAATTCCTGATACTCGATGTCATTTTCCTGTCCTGCAATATCCGAAATAGATCGGATAACCACAAATGGAATACTGAATTGGTAACAAGTTTGTGCAATTGCAGCACCTTCCATTTCAACAGCTTCGGCAGTAGGGAATAGTGTTTTTATTTTATTTGTAGCGTCTGCATTATTCATGAACTGATCTCCAGTAAGAATGCATGCTTTTTTTGTTTGTAAATCGGTTAATAAATGAACCGACTTCTCTGCCAAGGCAATTAATTTCTCATCTGCGATAAAGCTAGCCGGCATTCCGGGAACTTGGCCTATTTTATAACCGAAAACGGTGCAATCCATATCATGATGAATAACTTCTTCGGATATTACGATATCTCCAACCTTTAAATCGCCGGGGAAACCACCTGCAGCACCAGTATTAATCACATAATCGGGTTGAAAATTGTCGATTAACAATGCAGCACCAATGGCTGCATTTACTTTTCCAATACCCGATTGAAGTAAAACAATTTCTACATTGTTTAAAGTACCCGTATAGAAAACAAATGATCCTTTTCTTTGTTCATTTCTGTTGGCCAATTGATCGCGAAGCTTAACAACTTCGACTTCCATTGCACCTATAATTCCAATTTTCATGCTCAATAAGATTTTAGATGAGAGTGATAAGATTCTGGACTTCTAATCATCCAATCTCAAATTTCTTCATTAATTTTTAAGAATGCCAAAGGTACAAAACTATCCTGCTGTTCACTCAAGCCCGATTAACTTTATTGGTTGTTTTTTCTGGGGGCTAAAATTTCAATTCAATGATCACAGAAAGAAAATTTAATTAACTTCATCATTCTAATAAGAAAAAGTTATCGGATGACCTTAAAACAATTAAAGTATGCTTTGGCATTGGGCCGTTTAGGAAGTTACATAGGTGTTGCTAAATCGATGGGGGTTTCACAACCGGCTGTTAGCCTGCAAATACAAGCTTTAGAGGAGGAGTTGGGAATTATTCTTTTCGATCGTTCGACCAAAAGTGTTGAGCCTACCTTAAATGGAATTGCCTTTTTGGAGAAAGCGCAATCTTTGGTAACAGAATCGAGGCAATTGGAAGATTTTGCCATTTTGTTGTCTGAAGAGATTCAGGGTGATGTTTGTTTAGGGATTATTCCAACTTTATCCCCATTTTTGGTGCCTTTGTTTATCGATGACTTGAATAAAAGGTATCCTAAAATCAAGCTAAAGATTCAGGAGGCAATTACTGAAGATATTTTACGGGGAATTAAAAATGGAACCTTTCATGGTGGAATTCTCTCAACACCAATTAAATTGAAAAGTAATCTGGTTTTGGATCCTTTATTTTATGAGCGGTTTTATTTGTATGTCTCTGATAAGCATGAACTGTATTCTCAAGATGAAATAGACATCAAAAAATTAGATTATTCAGATGTTTGGCTGCTGAAAGAAGGAAACTGTTTTATGGATCAGGTGACTAATATTTGCAGTATTCAACCCAACAGCAATGGTAATTTTGTATATGAAAGTAATAATATTGACGCACTGCGAAGAATTGTAGAGTACAAAGGAGGAGTTACCTTTTTGCCTGAACTTTCTACTTTGATGATTCCTTCGGAACAGGAAGAAATGATTAAGGTGATAAAAGGGAAGAAGAGGGTGAGAGAAGTGACGATGGTTTCATTAAAGACTGAGGTGAGACGAAACCTGCTGAATGTAATTAGTCAGGTTATTAAAGATAGTGTGCCTTCCCAAATGCTTAGTTGGGAAGATAAAGAAATTGTAAAAACTAATTTTGTAGAAAAATGATTGCTAAAACAATAAGAACACCCTATTATGCTGTTGTATTTACTTCGATAAAAACACCGCTTGACAAGGGGTATTCTGAAATGGCGGATTCCATGATAGAACTAGCCCAAAGACAACCTGGTTTTCTGGGAGCAGAATCGGCCGAAAATGAAGTTGGAATAACAGTTTCGTATTGGGAGAGTATGGATGCAATTAAAAAATGGCAAGCACATCCTGCTCATCAAATTGCTCAGGAAAGAGGCAAAGAGAATTGGTATCAAAAATATTCGGTAAGGATTTGCAAGGTAGAATCGGACTATTTTTTTGAGAAATAGAGTTTCGAATTCATAAATGCACTCTATACTGAAAGTTTTCGGGTGTCTAAATGGGATTTTGGGGTGAATGCTTTGAAACCGCCTTATTTCCTCGAAAGTAATCCTACAATCCAAATAATAGCTATGGCGCCAACAGTAGCCGATATCAGTAAACCAAAGAATCCGTTGAGATGAATTCCGAAAAAGCTAAAAATTGTGCCGCCAACGAAAGAGCCGATTACACCTAAAATCATATTGACTAAGATGCCATAACCGCGACCTTTTGATAGAATGCCGGCAATCCATCCAGCTACAAGTCCAATTAGTAAAAAAATAAGATAGTTCATAAATTGAAAATTAGTGCCTTGTTAAAATACTTAAAATTCTCAAAACAAAACTTATCTTTTGATTGTTTGTCATACACTAGAATGGTTTTTTGAATGGATAAGAATAATCATTAACTTCATTTTTGCAATGAAAGCGAAAAATTCAAAGCTGAAATTTTATGGGAAATATGATAGAAACAAAGAGTCAGCAAGATTTATTGGTGACTAAAACACCAATATTGAACCAAGGGAATCCTGAAGAAAAAAGAAGAGAACTTCTCAATTATTTTAGAGCTACCTGGGAATTGGATGAACGGTTATACGATTGCCTAAATGGACAGGAAGCATTTCTGCATCGTGCTGATCCATTGCGTCATCCATTGGCATTCTATTTTGGTCATACGGCAACTTTTTTTGTTAATAAACTGATACTTGCAGGAATTATTACTGAAAGAATTGATTCAAAGTTTGAATCGATGTTTGCTGTGGGGGTGGATGAAATGTCGTGGGATGATTTGAATGAAAAGCATTACGACTGGCCGACTGTAGAGGAGACTCAGGTTTATCGTAACAAGACTAAAAAAATGATTGAGAAGCTGATTTTAGAGCTTCCTCTTACCATTCCAATCAATTGGGAAAGTCAGTTTTGGGTGATTGTAATGGGGATAGAACATCAGCGTATTCATATTGAAACATCATCGGTATTGATTCGGCAATTGCCGATTGATCTGGTGAAGCCAAATTCTCTCTTTAAAATTTGCGAGGAATGGGGGAATGCTCCAGCTAACGAATTGGTAAAGGTTAAATCGGGAAAGGTTAGTATCGGAAAAGGAAAAGATAATGCTTTGTATGGTTGGGACAATGAGTTTGGAAAATACAATTCTAAAATAAAATCATTTTACGCATCAAAGTTTTTAGTCTCTAATGAAGAGTTTAAGGCTTTTGTAGATGATGATGGGTACACAACAGAAAAGTGGTGGACGGAAGAAGGCTGGGGCTGGGTGACTTATAAAAAATGTACCCATCCTTTGTTTTGGGTGAAAGAGGGGACCGAATGGAAGTTTCGCACGCTGCTGGAGATTATTGAAATGCCTTGGAATTGGCCTGCGGAGGTAAATTATCTGGAAGCAAAGGCTTTCTGTAACTGGAAATCTGCGAAGACAGGCAAAACGTTACGCATGCCAACCGAGGCGGAGTATTATCGTTTACGGGATTCACTGCATATTGCCGATCAGCCGGAATGGGAAATAGCACCAGGGAATATTAATTTGGAGCATTACGCTTCCTCTTGTCCGGTGGATAAATTTGAAACCGGTGGTTTTTACGATGTAATTGGCAACGTGTGGCAATGGACCGAGATGCCTATTTCAGGATTGGATGGTTTCGAGATTCATCCGTTTTACGATGATTTTTCAACACCAACTTTTGATGCCAAACACAATCTGATTAAAGGAGGTTCGTGGATTTCGACGGGGAACCTGGCCATTCGCGATTCCCGTTATGCTTTTCGTCGTCATTTTTATCAGCATGCAGGTTTTCGGTATATCGAATCGGATGTGAAAGTGGAAATTGAAACCGATTACTACGAAACCGATAATTTGGTATCGCAATATTGTGAATTTCAATATGGAGAAGAATATTTTGGCATCCAAAATTATTCAGAAGCTTGTCTTTCGATTATTGAAAATCATCTGGCCGATTTACACAAAGGAAATGCGCTGGATTTGGGATGTGCAACTGGCAGAACATCATTCGAGCTGGCTAAACATTTCGATCGGGTGACAGGAGTAGATTTTTCGGCTCGCTTTATTCGAATTGGAACTCAGCTAAAAGAAACCGGAAAACTAAAATATATCCGAGAGGAAGAAGGAAAGTTGACGAGTTATCAGGAGGTGAAACTGGAAGATCATAATTTGGATATTATTCGAAATAAGGTGGAATTCTTTCAAGCAGATGCTTGCAATTTAAAGGATATTTATACCGGATATGATTTGGTGTTTGCAGGAAACTTAATTGATCGATTGTACGACCCAATTCAATTTCTGAAAGACATTCACCAGCGAATTAATGAAAATGGAATGTTGGTATTAACTTCGCCATACACTTGGTTGGAAGAGTTTACTGAGCTAAATAAATGGGTGGGTGGATATCGAAAAGATGGCGAACCTTACACAACACTGGATGGGTTAAAGGAGATTTTGAAAGAGCATTTTTATTTGTTGGATGAACCGAAGGATGTGCCTTTTGTTATTCGTGAAACATCAAGAAAATATCAGCATACAATAGCGCAAATGACAATTTGGAAGAAGAAATAAGGCGATAAAAAAGGGACAATTGATGATTTTCAATTGTCCCTTTTTTTGAAGAATTATAGTTATTCGCCTGAAGATTTATTCTCACCAGGAATAACTTCATCTTCTCTAATAATTAGCGGGAGTAATTCTCCACATTTCGGACAAAAATTGACTGGGTTAATGATTAGGTAATTACATTCGTCACAATTAGTCTTTTGGTAAACGTTAAGATACTTATCCCCTAATTTTGTACGTTTGATATGTGAGTCCTGAGTTTTTTTTTATCTTTATTTCTTTTTGTTTATTTGGGTCAAGTAATTTTTGTTTTCCAATAAGATCTGGATAACTAAAACCGACTAATTCATGTAATTTTAGAATTTCAAAGTTGGTGATTGATTTGTATCCTGAAAAAATATTTTTTGCGATACCAATTTCAATTTCAAGTAATTCAGCAACCGCTTCAACGCTTAGTGCTTTTTCAATCAATTGCTTGTTAAATTCTTCAGGATTAATGTATTTGAATGCCATATTTAGTGTTAATTTTTGATTGTTATCACGAAAATAGTTGAATATTTTTAATTGTTAGCTTAATTTTAAAATATTGTAAATTATTTACAGTGAAAAAAAAGTAATAATGTTAACTGTATGAACAATTATCGCTTTAAAAATTTTATCCGTGTAGTGGCATTGTACTATTGAAATAAAACCGAGGTAATCGGTTTTTAAAAAAATATTGTGAATGTATCTTGATTTCAAGTTCAATCGAAGTATCAATAGTAACAGGTAGTTTATTCCATCAGCAGAATTACACCAGTTTTTATTGTTCGGTCATCTACCCTGTTTCCGCTCCTAAGGGAGCTAATCTCATTGTATCTTTGCCCTAATCTACAAAGCAATAATTTTCACACGAAGCAATTTTCTTTACATTTTACAGTGTCTAATGGTTTGTCATTGTGTGCTGTGGGTTGGGATGTTATTGTCTACACATCTGCTTTTAATTGTGAACTAAAAATAGCAAAGTCGCAATGTAACTTAGCTCACTCATTTGTATGTATTCGCAAGTTGTCTTATTCAAACCTTATAAACATTTTATCGAAATTTAAAGTCATGGTATTGAATTGTTGAATCAGGTCTTGTCCTATATTTCCATACACTGTTTCATCTTCTTTAATTTTTTCTTTCAATACCTGAATGTCTTTGAGTGCAGCGTCTTTTCCCAAAATATTGAACGTATGATTGATCACATATCCATCAAATCCAGCTTTCCCACCGGCACCTCCAAAACTAATTTTTTCAGGCTGATAATGTTTGGTAATTTCATCAAGGTTTTCCTTATAAAAAGAATGGTAAAGCATTGTATTATCTGCACCTGTATCAAAAGTAAAGTGCATTCCGTCTATGTAAATTAAAGGGGTTAATCCATTCATTGCCATATTCGAACTCTCTATGAAAGCCGTCCTTTCTTTAGGAATAATGAAATCACCATTTTGGGTTATCTGTATTTCCTTTAAGGCTTCAATTAAGGGGAAACCTAATATTCCATAAATCTGATAATTTATCTGTGGAAAAGACAAGTCTTCGTCTGGTAATACCAAAAAAATGACATGATACATATCGACATTTCCCATTGTCAGTTGATCACACACGGCCAACTGAGCCAAAATTTTAGTACCTGTAATAGTTTCGACTTCTATTTCTACAGGAATGATTTTCATTTTTAGCCGCTCTGCAACAGATTGCGAAGTGGTCGATAAATTAGCACCCGTATCAAAAATAAAATTTAGGGTATCACAATTTGCAGACACTTTCAGGTTTTTTAGGCCTGCGATGTCTTTTTCCATCTTCAGGATTGTATTCTGTTTGATAATTACTTTTTGCGGAGAAGTGTTTTCTAATGAAGACCATATTTTTAAGCTGTTCTCAAAACTGGCTGTTTCCTTCTTAGTAAGATCTTTTTTATAATCACTCAAAATAGTAATAATGGAATTTTTAGCTTCTTTGTAATTGTACAGTTTCAAAGAGTTATCCATTTTTACTTCGTACAGTTTTAATTGAAGAGAATCAGGAATACTTAGTTTTTTATCGATTAGGAATGTTATCTTTTCCTGCGATTCATCCAGTCGGTTAAATGCATTATCTAAAAGGGCTTCAGTGAATTTTTGATAGGCTATGGGAAAATTATTTTTAGCGAAAGAATACATTTCTTTTGCCTTAAAGAAATTCTTCTGTTCAAGTAAATCATATATATCATTGAATTTAAGATTCTCATTCTGGCCGAATAGATTCAAACAGGATAAAATCCATAAAAAAGAAATTCCGATTTTTTTTAGATGTCTCAATTACTGTATGGTTTCAAATTGTTGATAGTATTTGTTTTATTTTCTGGAATTTAGATAATCAGGCAAGTTCTTAGCCTTACTCCTCATCTTCATTAATATAGTCCCCATCATCATTCGTTATTTTTTTATGGTAGGGTGGAATTTCGAAGTAGAACGGCATTTCGAGCACCTGCAATGTTTCTTTAAAAAACTGACACAATGAGTAAAGTTCTTTTTGGGCCAGATAAGTAAGCAGATTGTCTTTTGTTTCCGTGCATATTTCAACTGTAAACATTTCTTTTAGCTCATCAAGAGCATTTTGTCGCAACCACTCCAACGAATCGAGATGCTCACGAATAAGGTAGTCCGAAAAAGATTCAAAGTTCAGAAGTTTACTTAGGGAATCTGTCATTTCCGGCTCGTAGAGTTTTTCTTTGCCTGTTGTTTTTAAGGTGACAAGAAGATTAGATAAATGATAGATCTGTTTTGCAATGTTCTCGTTTACATCTTTTGTGAATTTTTCTTTTTTGCGGGTAAAAGTTCTTTCGGGGGGAACTGGAAAAGAGATCAAATATTTTTCAACAATTGCGCAAGACTCATAATATTTTCGTTTGAGCAGATGGCTGAGCAGTTTTTGTTTTACGATATCGGTAACCGGTTCTACCAATGTTCCCATGATGTGCTTCAAAGCGTCTGGGTCGTTTTTTGCGACCCAGGCCACGCTGTCGTAATAAGCGCCAAGATCATCAAAGCTGATGTTGTCAATATCACGTAGGTCATCAATGCTGGATATCATGTATACCGAGTTTAGTGCATATTTGTACCAACGGTAACGGGGTTTGCCATCTATTTCTTCCCATGCGTATTTATCAGACTCTGAAAAGTCCAATTTGTCTATAATATCGTAAAACATGCAATTTGGGTTTTTATATTTTTAGAGTCTAATACTACATCTAGATTCTCATTTTTCATTAGGAATTGTCTTATCATCTCTAATAAGCTGAGGAAGTAATTCTCCACAATTCGGACAATAATTGACTGGGTTATTAATCAGGAAATTACATTTTTCACAGCTGGCTTTTTCATCAATGTCAAGGTAGGTATTCTTCAAAATTGAATGATTGTTATTTGAGCTATGTTTTTTAGGCCTTACTATTTTGATTGGTTTATTTTCGTTAATTGTTTTTTCACTTGTAATAAGATCAAGGTAAACGAAACCCATTAATTCATGTAGTTTAAGGATTTCAATTTCAGGGATCGATTTGTATCCTGCAAAAATATCTTTTGCATGATTAATTTCTAGAGTAAGTATTTCAGCAACATCTTTAAGGGTTAATTTTTTTTCAGTTAATTGTCTGTCGAATTCTTTTGGGTTTATGTAAGATGTAGTCATGATTTATAGTTTAGGTTTCTTATTGATTATTACGAAAATAGCAGAATAATTTTAATTCCGGTCAAGTTTTTTAAATGTTGTCAATTATTTTTTAAGCAAGGTGATAATAGTTTTAGAGTATAAATTGGGAACATACTCTGTAACTGTAGTGTAGGCGAAGTAAATAGAAGTATTTGCATCGCTATGTCGTTAAATGTTCATTCAATTAAAACTCAGTGAATCTTTATTTCCTACTCAATCTTTTTTGTTTCTCTTTTAAAGTCGAAATCTATTAAATACTTGAAAAAAGCTCTCCTCATTAAGGTTTTATTCTTTATATATCATTTTAAGATCAAGTATTACTAATGTTTTTTATTTGTTATACTGTTTAGCTATAGTCATTTTCCTGAAGACGTTTTTTTAATATTGTTTATTTATTTTTTCTAATAAATTTAGGAAGTGCTTTTCCGCAGGAAGGACAATAATTAACAGTATCCGATATAAAAAAATCACATTTCTTACAAATATATTTCTGCTGAATATTTCGATCTATTTTTATTGATTTGCGGATGATTACAGGTTGACTGCTGGGATTAACTTCATTTTCGCTACCGCAATCTATAGGAAGAGTTCTATTTATTGTAACTAGTCCTTGGTAGCAATAGCCACCCATCTCAGTTAATTTCAGGATTTGTAAATTGGAGATTGATTTGTGTCCAGCCAAAAGTTTATCAGCGATACTTATTTCTATTCCAAGTAATTCTGCAACCGATTTAATGCTTTGTTTTCTTTCACTTAATTGCTTGTCGAATTCTTTAGGATTAATGTATGTGGCTCTCATTATTTATAGCTAATTGTTTTATTGTTTATGACGAAAATACTTGAATATTTCTAATTGTTGCCTAAATTTTAAAATATTGTAAATTATTTACAGTGAAAAAAGTAATGGTATTAACAGTACTAATAATTATGGCTTTTGAAATTTTATCAGTGTAGTCGTGTTGTAATATGGAAATAAAATCGAAGTTGATCGATTAAAAAAAATATTGTCTGAATATGTTTTGGTTTTCGAGTTCCATAGAAGCATCAATAGCAACATTAACAGGTAGTTTACTGTTTTCAGGATGCTTACTACAAATCTATTTTAATGAAATTTGCAGACAATAAAAAAGGGACAATTAATCTAAATTAATTGTCCCTTTATTTTCCTCAGTTTTAATTATTTGAATTCAATTTTTATTGGGAAGTGAAATTTTGTTTTGGCTTTGCATTTGATAGATCTAGTAAGAAATCTTTTTTATCAATAGACCATTTAATTTTTTCATCCGCACCAATTAAAGAGATAGATGAAATTTTATTCGCATCGAACCTAAGGGGGTTGATGGAAGATTTTAGAGATGCATCGTATAAATTGAAGTTGAAAGGGCATTCCTTTTTTTTCAAAAGGCAGGAGTTTAGAGTAAAATGGAAGAAAAGTATCATACAATGGAGCATATTTACCTTTTAAATTTCTCAATTATCATCTACTTTTGTTTCGGAACAAAACAATCGAATCCGCAAAAAATCTATTCGGTTGATTTATATCACCCGAAAATTAAGAGAAACCCAAAATCGACCTAAGAATGAATCTGGAAAACAACAAAAAAAATGCAATTGCTTTTTATAAAATGGCCTATGAAGGCAATCCGATAAAGGCCGTTGAAAAATATGTGGGTAGTGAATATATCCAGCATAATCCACTAGTTGGGAATGGTCCGTAAGCTTTTATTGAATATTTCGACAGAATGCACATTGAATATCATGAAAAAACCATTGAATTTGTAAGGTGTATCGCAGAGGGCAATTTGGTGTCCTTGCATACGCATCAAATATGGCCAGGAAATGATCAATATGTGACCATGGATTTTTTTAGACTCGACGAAGTTGGAAAAATTTGCGAACACTGGGATTCTTTGCAACAAATTCCTGAGGGATCGGCAAATCAAAATACAATGTATTAGAAGGGAATAATCTTCTCTAACTATAAATTCTTACTATGGAAATATTTGAACGAAAAGACTACTTTCTTCAATTGCTCTCAGAACACATCCTGATTTCGTTCGGAGCACTTGCTTTTACTACAATTATTGGAATATTATTAGGCATTTGGGTGTTTTACTCAGCTAAATCAAGAATAATTGTTCTGTCGGCAGTTAACTTTTTGTACACCATACCTTCTATCGCCATGTTTGGTTTATTAATACCACTGGTGGGAATAGGGCTTAATAATGCATTAATCGTATTGGTACTGTATGGCTTACTGCCGATGACCAGAAATACATATTCCGGATTAAGTGAAGTACGCTCTGATATTGTGGAGGCAGCCAAGGCTATGGGGGCTGCCAAATACCAGATTTTCAAGGATATTTATTTTCCTTTGGCACTGCCAGCAATACTATCAGGCTTACGAATAACCACTGTAATGATTGTTGCACTAACCGGACTTGCTGCTTTGATAGGCGCGGGTGGTTTAGGGCAAGCTATTTTTAGGGGACTGAACACAATGAATACTCCTATGATTGTGGCAGGTTCTTTGGGAATATCGCTGCTCGCTATTTTAAGCGACAGATGGGTAGGTGTTTTCGAAGGTAAATTGGTGTGTATAATCAGTAAAAACTCCTCGAAAAAGCAAAAGCTAAGGGTGTATGTAAATGTAATTCTGCTTTTAGCTGCACTCATTGCTGCTGCTGCCAATACAAATCCATTTCAATCGAATCATGTAAAAACAGTGACTGTAGCCTCCAAGCCAACAAGCGAACAATTTATTTTAGGAGAGGTTATTGCACAATTAATAGAGCGCAATACAGAGCTAAATGTCGTACGCAAATTTGGAATCGGTGGTGGTACAACCAATATTCATCCAGCAATGGTAAATGGCGAGGTAGATATGTATGTGGAATATACTGGCACAGGATGGATGAGTGTATTGAAAGAGAAATTACCGGGAAATAATCAGGTCGATTTCAATTCGATACAGAAACAATACAAAGACAATTTTAAATTAAAATGGTTGGGCTTACTGGGATTTAATAATACTTATGCTTTGGCAATACCCGATAGTTTGGCTGTAAAGTTCAACATTAAAAATTGTTCGGACCTTGCACTATATAGTAAGCATTTTAAATTTGGTGCCGAGTTCGATTTCTTTGAGCGTCCCGATGGTTACGAAGGCCTGGTAAATACTTATGGATTTGATTTTTCTTCCATTCACGAAATGGATATCAATTTGAGATATAATGCTATGGTTGAGGGCAAGGTAAATGCTATTGATGCCTTTACAACTGATGCGAAAATTGTTGCACAAAAGCTTAAAGTGTTAATCGACAACCGAAATTATTTTCCGACTTACGAGGCTGGAATAATAATAAGAATGGGAATCCTTGAAAAGTATCCGGAATTAGAGCCTTTATTGGTCAAACTAAATCAAAAAATAAGTACTGAAACCATGATGCACATGAATTATGAGGTGGAAGTGCTGAACAAAGATCCCAAAGAGGTAGCAACCTTATTTATTGAACAGCTTAAAGAATAGAAATAATGAGTAACTCAAATATTATCAAATTCAGTGGTGTTAACTTTTCTTACGGACAACAAAAGGTGCTTCACGATTTGTCTTTTAGCGTTGAAAAAGGCGAATTTATTTGCCTTACCGGTAAAAGTGGCTGTGGAAAATCAACCCTCTTGCGCTTAATCAACAGTTTGCTGCATCGTGAAGATGGCGAAATTGAGCTATTAGGCGAAAATATCGACAATTGGGAGATCCATCAATTGAGGCGAAAAATGGGATATGTTCTTCAGGAAGGAGCGCTTTTCCCGCACCTGACTGTTTACCAGAATATGTGCTATTGCATGAATTTAAATAATTACGATGAAGTTCGATGCAGACAGCGTATTGAGGAACTATTACCCTTGGTAAATTTAGACAAGGAAATTCTAAACAAGTTTCCCGAAAAGCTAAGTGGAGGTCAAGGTCAAAGAGTGGGAATTGTAAGAGCCATAGCCCATAATCCAGAGATCGTATTAATGGATGAACCTTTTTCAGCCCTGGATGAGGAAACCCGTGAAAACCTGCAAAATCTGGTGAAAAATATCCATCAACACTTGAATACAACTTTTATCATGGTAACTCACAATAAGGACGAAGCTGAAAAACTGGGTACTCGAATTATACACATGAACGAAGGGAAAATCAGTACAGTAAACACCAATTAAACGACACTTACACACTTAAATAAAATAACTATGTACAAGTTATTAGCAGCATTGCTGTGCCTTTTACTAATTAACACAAAGCTCGTTGCACAATTAGCACACCAAAATGATACACTCATTATAGGTGGTGCATTCAGGTATACTTATATGAATAACAGTTGGGACGAAGAGCATCAGAAAACCGGAGGCAGAGCCATTTTCGATGTTTTCATAGTAAATGCCCGTGGCCGGATAAAAGATATTGAATTCGCTTTTGAAAATCGATACTATGCGGAATCGTTTGGTGGTTTCATGCTTCGAAATGCATATGTTGGCCTTCCTCTTACCAATCATTTAAAACTGAAGCTGGGCATGCCCCGTACCCCTTTTGGAATATTACCCTACACCAGTAATAGTTTCATGTTTAATATGCAGTATTATTTAGGATTTGAGGATGATGCAGACATAGGAGGATTACTGGAGTATACTAAAGGAAACTATGAAGCTCAGCTTAGCTTTTCGAAAAATTCCGAAGATATTTTTAGTCAGGGGAACCGACGATATGCCTATGATATCAGTAAGGATAACCAGGAAATAAATACCATTACCGGAAGAACGGTCTATCATTTTGGAAAAGAAATGCCTATCGAAATAGGAGTATCAGGTCAGTATGGAGGCATTTACAATAAAGTATCTGAAGAAAATGGTGATCGGTGGGCTGGAGCCTTGCATGCTGTTGTGCAAAAAAGCAATTGGGATTTAAAAGCCGAAGTTTTGATTTATAAGTTCTTAGCGAAAGACTCTGTAAAACTTGATTACATAGAGATGGGAGCATTTGCTGCCGATTATCAGGTAGCCAACCAGGGAGTTAGTTACAGTGTGGCGATTGGTTACAAAATAAAGATCAACCATCTTCTTTTAAACGACATCAAGTTTTACAACGATTTTTCAGCTCTGGACAAATCAATTGCAGGTTTTGATTCTTCTTACATGAATGTGACAGGTTGTATGATTCACACCGGTCCAATTTATATGCTAATTGATTATGTGCTGGCTAAAAATCATCCGTGGATTGGGGAAAATTATACCAAAGCACTAGCAGAAGGTGGAGATACAAAATGGAACAGACGATTTAATATTAATCTAGGGATCTATTTTTAATCTTGCTTTGCAAATCGTATACCTAAAAAAGCGAAGGCTTATTTTTGGTTGAAGGTGAAGATTATCAATAGTTTCATTTGAAAGAATACAATAATAATATTTAACAAATTTTTAAACAAATGAAAATTGCAGTAACAACAGCTAGCGGAAATCTAGGCAGGGCAATTGTAAAAAAAGCAATTGCTGAATTTGGAAAAGAGAATATCATTGGCTTGGCACGAACTCCTGAAAAGGCAGCGGACTTAGGCATTGAAATAAGAAAAGGGGATTACAATAATCCTAAAGATTTTGAAGAAGCTTTGAAAGGTATTGATGTTGTTGTGATTCTTTCGGGAAACGACGAGCCTGAGAAACGAATTCTACAACACCGGAATATCATAAATGGGGCAAAAACAGCTGGGGTGCAAAAAATTATATATACCAGTATTTTTGGCGACGAAGGAAAATGTGCTTTTGACAGCGTGATTAAATCGAACCGACAAACAGAAAAGGACATTATGGAGTGCGGCCTTCAATACGCCATTGGGAGGAATGGTCTTTATCTGGAACCGGATATTGATTGTATTGGGGAGTATGTTAAAGCGGGTGAAATAAAAAACTCTGGTGGTGATGGTCGATGTGCTTATGCTACTCGAGAAGAACTGGCATTTGCTTATGTGAGTATGATTAAAAAGGATAGTCTGAATGGTGGCGTTTATAATTTATTTGGTGAATGCGTTACCCAACAGGAATTAACTAATGCCATTAATAAGGTTTATGGAACAAACTTGAAATACCATGAAGTTTCTGTAGAGGAGTATAAACAAGATAGAACCAATGTTTATGGGGATTTTTTCGGTAATGTTATTGCAGGTATTTATGAAGGAATAAGAAATGGTGCTTTTGATTTAGTATCCGACTTTGAGACCGTAACTGGAAGAAAGCATCAAAGCTTCTTGGACTCTATTGAAGAATCAAAGTGATTTTCTCTTACCATTCGCGAATTGAGACTTATAAGTATTTAGAGTCGAATGCTTTTTTTTTAGTAGGAGAGGATTGAACTTTAATATTTTTATAAAACTAGAGTTTGGAGTGGAGTATAACAAAACCGAGGCAGTGAGGCTGCGGTTTTGTTGCTATTTTTGTAGGGTTACAGTAAAATCACTTCCTTTTCCAACTTCACTAATAACACTAATATCACCACCATTTTTTTCAACAAATTCTTTACAAAGGATTAGTCCCAAACCTGTTCCTTTTTCGTCATTTGTGCCTTGGGTAGAAATACCTTCATCAATTTTGAATAGGTTTTTTATCACCTCAGAAGACATGCCAACACCCGTATCAACAATATGCAAACGAACAAAATCTTCCTCCTCAGAGGTGTTAATTGATATTAAGCCCCCTTCGGGAGTAAATTTTATGGCATTGTTAATCAAATTACCAATAAAAATAAGCGATGTGTTTTTATCGATTGTGAGCGTAATATCAGTAGGAATATTTACAATAATATCTATGTTTTTAGCAACAGCGCTTTGCCCATACAGATTAGCGCAGGTTTCTACTAATTCCTTTAAAATAATAGATTCTTTATTCATCTTAATTTCTCCTGTTTGAGTTCGAGCCCAGGTAAGAAGGTTTATTAGCAATTCATAGGCAAATTTTGATGATCTATCTATTTCACCAATCATGTCAATTCTTTCAGTACTGTCAAGTGAATCATAATTTGAATTTAATAATTCGCTAAAACCCAATATTGAATTAAAAGGTGCTTTAAGGTCGTGAGAGATGATTTTAAAAAACTTATCTTTTGTGGCATTCAATAATTTAACTTGACCGTATTGTTCTGTTAGCTTATTATTTTTTTGTAAAAGTTCTTTTTTTTGCTCTTCAATTAAATTGTTTTTTTTGGAGAGTATAGTGTTGGCATCTTTTTTAATTTTAAAACGACTATATAAAATAATTGCTATCAAAATTATAAGTAAGGATAAAGCAATAAATGAGTTTCTTATGGTGGTTTGTTTGGCAATTGCTAAATTTTGAATTTCACTGTTTTTTCGGAGTAATTCATTTTCTTTCTCCTTTTTTTCGCTATCATATTTTGTTTGCATTTCTGCAATTTGTTTCGAGCTGTTTTCAGTATAGATACTATCCTTAAGGGAAATATATTTCTCTAGATAATTTAAGGATTTATCGAACTGACCAGTAGACTTATATAGCTCAGAGTATCTATTATAGATATCCAGCTTTTCTTCCTTTGAATCCAATTCAATAGCCAATTCAAATGCCTTTTTATAATAGGATAGGGCAGTATCAAACTTGTTTAGGTCTTTATAAATAAGTCCAATATTTCTATTAACCATTAACACACCAATTTGATCATTAATTTTAGTGCTTAAGAGTAGAGATTCTTGAAAGTATTCTAAGGCTTTAGCATAATTTTTAAGTTTGTATTCTATACCACCTATATTATATAAAGAAATTGTTGAGCCAAAAATATTGCCGTTTTTTCTGTTTATTTCAAGCGATTTTTTAAAAAAAGATTCTGCTTTTGTTAACTTGTCCTGAGCTGAATAAATTTGCCCCATTGTAGTTAGTGGGCTAGCCAACATAGTTGTGTTCCCAAACTTCTCAGACATATCAATAGCTTCCTGAACATATTTCTGAGCTTTGGGATAGTCTTTCTGATTTATATATATATTACTAATATTAATAACCGTCTTGATACAAATATCATTAAATCCCTCTTTGTCTGATATCTCAAGTGATTTCAGGTAGTATTTTAACGCATTTTCGTAGTCTGAAAGTTCCTTATAAACGAGACCGATATTACCATAAAGAGAACATATCCCTTTAAGATCATTTATCTCTTCATAAATTTTTAATGATTGTTGGTGATTTTCCAATGCAAGATGCATTTCGCTCTTAGCCCAGTAATTGACTCCAATATTTTTAAGCGATTTTGCAATATCTGTTTTGCTATTTTTATCCAAAGCAATAGCGTAAGCCTTTTGAGCGTAATCAAGACCTTTATCTGGTGATACATTACTATATGCAACAGCTAACTCGTTTAATAATTTGACTTTTTCTAGTTTTTGTTTTTCGGGAAGTAAAGCTTCCAGACTATCAATTTTAGGTTGAGCGACCAAAACACTCGAAAGAGAAATTAAAATAATTATAAATGCATATTTCATGTAGGGGAGTATATAAGTGCAAAAATGCATGTGCAAATTAACGTAAACTATCCACGAATAGCCACCTGACGTAAAGCTTTATTATAAAATTTGAGAATTTTAACCGAGTTTACCACTTAATTCATTTTTTATACCAAAAATTGATATAAGACCGAAATTAGTCTTTTGGAATTGTTACAGTAAATTCACTTCCTTTTCCAACTTCGCTAATAACACTAATATCACCGCCATTTTTTTCAATAAACTCTTTACAAAGGATTAGTCCCAAACCCGTTCCTTTTTCATCATTTGTGCCTTGGGTAGAAATACCTTCATCAATCTTGAATAGGTTTTTTATCACCTCAGGAGGCATGCCAACACCCGTATCAACAATATGTAGACGAACAAAATTGTCCTCCTCAGAGGTGTTAATTGATATTAAGCCCCCTTCGGGAGTAAATTTTATGGCATTGTTAATCAAATTACCAATAAAAATAAGCGATGTGTTTTTATCAATTGTGAGCGTAATATCAGTAGGAATATTTACAATAATATCTATGTTTTTAGCAACAGCGCTTTGTCCATACAGATTAGCGCAGGTTTCCACTAATTCCTTTAAAATAAGAGGCTCTTTACTAATCATAGTATCTCCTGTTTGAGTTCGAGCCCAGGTAAGAAGGTTTATCAGTAATTCATAGGCAAATCTTGATGATCTATCTATTTCACCAATCATGTCAATTCTTTCAGTATCGTCAAGTGAATAATAATTTGAATTTAATAATTCGCTAAAACCCAATATTGAATTAAATGGTGCTTTAAGATCGTGAGAGATGATTTTAAAAAACTTATCTTTTGTGGCATTCAATAATTTAACTTGACCGTATTGTTCTGTTAGCTTATTGTTTTTTCGTAAAAGTTCTTCTTTATGCTTTTCTATTAAATTGTTTTTTTGGGAGAGTATTGTGTTGGCATCTTTTTTAATTTTAAAACGACTATATAAAATAATTGCTATTAAAATTATAAATACGGATAAAGCTATAAATGAGTTTCTTATAGTGGTTTGTTTGGCAATTGCTAAATTTTGAATTTCGCTGTTTTTTCGAAGCAATTCATTTTCTTTTTCCTTTTTTTCACTGTCATATTTTGTTTGCATTTCGGCCATTTGTTTCGAGCTATTTTCAGTATAAATACTATCTTTTAGCGAAACGAATTTTTCCAGATAATTCAATGATTTATTGAATTCACCAACAGCCTTATATAGCTCAGAGTAATTTTTATAGATATCTAATTTTTCTTCCCTTAAATTCAATTCAGTAGCTAAATCAAATGATTTTTTGTAATAAGCTAGTGCTGAGTCATATTTTTTTAGTTCTTTATGAATGAGCCCAATACTTTTATTTGCAAACAACACACCAATTTGATCATCAATTTTAGTGCTAAGTGTAAGAGATTTTTCAAAATATTCTATTGCACTGGTAAAATTTTTAAGATGATATTCTGTGTTTCCAATATTATATAAGCTTATTGTTGTTCCATAACTATCTTTATTGTTTTCATTAATTCGCAAGGCTCTTTTGTAGCAAGCTTGAGCTTTTTTATAATTATTTTCAGCTTCATAAATACTACCAAGCGTATTTTCTTGAACCGCTAAAATCCCGCTTTTACCATGTTTTTTGTTTATGCTAATAGCTTCCTGTGTATATTCGAGAGCTTTACTGTAATTGTTTTGAGCTAAATATACAGTACTAAGGTTACTTAGGATTTTGGACGTTAAATCAGTGAATCCTTTGTCTTCTGATATTTTTAAGGCCCTTAAATAATGTGATAATGCATTTTCGTAATTGGCGAGATCTTTATAAACCATTCCCAGGTTACTTAATAGAGAGCTAATTCCTTTAGAGTCTTTAAGATTCTCATATATTTTAAAAGCCTTTTGGTAATTTTCTAAGGCAAGATGTAGTTCGCTTTTCGCCCAATAATTTATTCCTATAGTTTGAAGGGATTTTGCAATATCTATTTTACTGTCTTCCTTCAAAGCAATGGTGTGGGCCATATTTGCATAATTAAGACCTTTATCTGGGGAAACATTCCAGTAGGCATAGGCAAGTTTATTTAATACTTCAACTTTTTCAAGGCCTTGTTTTTCTGGAAGTAAAACTTCAAGACTATCAATTTTAGTTTGAGCAACTAAAATATTCGAAAGAAAAATAAGAAGTATTAGATTTACATATTTCATTCAATAGAGTATTTACATTCAAAAAGGCCTGTTTAAGGAAACGTAAACTATCTATAAATAGTTACCTGATGTAAAGCTTTATTATAGAAATGGTCGTGTTTTTATCGAATCTTAATTAGTCGGATCTTGTCAATTCTAACGGAATTTACTTCTTGATTCATATTTTTGTTAAATTCCTCGAAGCTGATTTTAAAAAAGTTATTTCTGTTTTGTAAATCAATTGAAAAGGAATTGGAGTAGCCATAATTATCCCAATCATTTTCTCCTCGTTGAGGAAAAATGACACATCCGGTGTAATCGTTGTTTACCCAAAAACTGCGAATTGCACATTTGTTGTCTGTGTTAATCGGACCGTTTCCGTTTGCATATAAAAAATCGATATAATACTTTCCTTCATTAGGAATTCGAATATTAAAATAAAATTCCCGATTTTGTTTTTTGTTCAATTCAACGTAGGTCGTTTTGATATTGGAATTATAATCTTCCGCTTCAATAATTCTTTCAAAATCCGAATTGTAAATATAAAGAGGCTCACTATAGAATGATAAGTTTCCCTTATCATCATCAGTCTGAATTTGAAACTCTGTCGGTTCAGTAATGCTCACTTCCGACATGTATGTATCTTCAGTCTCTAAAAGGAGTTGCCCGTTTTTATACACATTGTAATGATTAGCGCTTTCTTTTTTCTCCCAAAACAATTGATTCTCGGCAAACCGAAGCGAAGTAGTTTCTGGCGACACTGCATTATCTACCATATTGATTTTTGATTTGGCAGGCAACTGATTATTCATTCGAATTTCAATTTTGTGTTTTCCTTCCATTTCTTTTGGTACGATCGCATTTTGGTAATATTTTCCATCAAGTGAGTAGTAGCTAACTTGATCGCCAAACCCGTAAATATCAATATCTAATACAGCATTTTGGTATCGAAGGCCTTTTATACTTTGTTTGCCTTTGTATTCGCGAGGAATTAATGGTTTAAACTCCAGATGGTCAGCCGTATAGTTCATACCTATTAAAATTCTGTAAAAGGTAGATAGAGAGCCAGCTACACTCCATAACTGACGATCTGAATTAATTTCTGTTCCCTTAAAATCCCCATTTTTTATAAGCAGGTTTTCCTTATTGGTTAAGAAGAGTGCGCTTGAACGGAACATATTGGCAATTCCCCACTGAACGCTTTCTACATTATGAGTTTTAGTCGATGCCCAATTCCAGTAAGCCTGCACAAAAGGCCAGATTGCTTCGTTGTGATAAGCTGGTATGTTTGGTATTTGAGGATAGAAACAAGGAGTTCCGAACTTGGTTACGGGTGTATTTGAAATAAGCTCATCTTGCCTTTGTTCGTTGGTGATATCCCAAATTATCATGAGCGCTTCACCTAAAGTTTCCGATTTATCAGAAAGCGTTTGATTTTTCCTTCCATATAGATATTGTCCGAAGTATTTTTTTTCAGGCAACCAAAGTTTTTCATTAATACTCCTTTTTAAGGCTTGAGAAATATCTTCGTATTTTTGCACATCTTTGCCTAGCACCTTTCCCATCTTCATCAATACTTGTAAGCTTTGATAGTGAACAGCTTGAGTCGAAAGACTATAGGAATTAAAAATATCAGCAGGTTCCATCCATTTTGGGTAAGATTGTTCACGCCAGTCCAAAAAAGAAGATTCTCCTTTAAATAGATATTTCTGATAATCCCAAACAACATTAAGATCATCTTCAGTCGAGTTTTTAATGATAAAATAAACTTTTCTAAGCCAATCCATATCTCCTGTTGACTTGTACAATTCCCATGCTGCGGTAGACCAAATCATTCTGTCTGAACTTACTGGCCATGAACCACCTGTGCCTGTGTCCTGAACTATTTTCCCGTGCTTAACTTTCTTTAGTAAGCTCTTTTTCGAGATTTCGGGATTTGTTATTGCCAGAGCCAAAATTATACTATAGCTAATATCACGAGTCCATACACCTTTCCATTTTGCACCAGTATTAAAAGTGCTGTCAGGAGCTATGTTCTTTTCTATCTCTTCAAGCGAAAGGTTATAAATGGCATCTAATAAAATCTGATTCGATTCATATTTGGGGTATTTACTTAGATCGGATTCAAGCTTCCATTCCTCACTACCTAAACCTGGGTAATTGGAGGTAATATGCGAGTTGTTGTGCGCCGTTGCTGTATATTCTCCTTGTTCTATTCGATTAGGAAATACGGTAAAATCGGAAGATTGATATAAAATGTAATCATCCGGGTTGCACCGATATAAAAGTATAGTCGATAATGCAATTGTTAGGACAATCAGGCTGGGAATGAAAAACCATTTTTTCATTTGGATAGTTTTTAATATGCTTTTAAAAGTAACAAATTAAGGAAAATTAAAAAGACATATGAAGAAAGAATATTTTAATGTCTGCCGATCGGACTACTAATAATTTCAATATAACAAAGGAGTAATAGGTAGTAGTTGTGCTTATCAATGTTTAATAATAAGCCAATGTCAGTTGTTTTTAGTTTTAAAATCTGATCGCTAAAAAAGCGACCGAAGTCGCTTTTTATTCATTGTGAATTAGTTGTATGTAGTTAAAAGAAACTCTTTGGTTAAATTTATGTAAAAATTTAATGCAAAACAACGCGTGAACATATTAATTTATTATGAGCTGCTGTTATTTTTTCTCACCCTGTAGTTTAGCTTCTTCCATGATAACATCATAAGAATAGCCAGCACCAAAATCTTTATTCAATGCAATTGTTCCAGAAACTTCAATAATCTGGCCTACAGAAACAACTTCCATGCAGGTAACGGTAAGATCAAAATCGCCTTCGAATTCGGAACCATCTTGAATGTGTATCCAATTCTTACCCATTATGTTTTGATTAAACTTGGCAACTTTTCCTTTTACTGTTACTTCTTTTCCCGAGAAATCATCCTTTTTAGAAAAGATATCAGAAATACTTGTTACTCCTTCTGTTTTTTCTATTGACACCTCAAGTTTTTTTGCCGTTTGCTTCTTCATTTTCGAGGCTTGCATTGGCATTTCATTTGCAATAGGAGTCTCCGAAATGGTATTTAGGAAATAAATAACCGGGAAGTCGCGATTTAGCTCCTTGCTGTGAAAGTCTTTCATTTCCAATGCACCTTTATAATAATAGGTTTTACCAACTTCTATTGGGTGTTGCCCAACCGCTAGCCATAAGTCATTTGTTCCATTTATGTAGGTATAACCACCGGCATTAAAAGTTTCTTTTACCATAATTTGGCTAACTCCAAGTGGGAGAGGTGCTTCCTTGTTTTCAGTTTTTTTAGATTGGCATGCAAATGAAAAAATTGCAAGTCCTAGAATCATAAGTAATATCGATCTTTTCATGTAGTTAATTGTATTGGTGTATTGCCTAAAGATAATAGAAATCATATAGAAAAATAAGTAATTTTAAAGCCTGCTTATTTATTTTGAGTTTAAAGAGGCGTTAAAAAGTTGTTAACGGCATCTAATTTGATACTGTTTAAGGGATATTATTACTTATTTTCAATTGTATTTTAGTGGATAACGTGAATACTTTACAATATGTTTTTGTAAAATAGAAAAAGGTCTTTAAGTCTTGTAATCCTTTTTAGAAGGGTGTTGTAGCGTAAACGTTCACCTTTTTACAGATTCTAATTAATGTTGTAAAGTGTTTTTTTTATAATGAGATATTTCAGTTGTTTGGTATGGAATTATCATTGTGTTTATTTAGACCTAAAATATATATTGTATTCAGTTGCTTGTTCATTTCTATTACCGATGAATAGCCTGTATCTTTAATGAGTTGGATTTTTTTAATTGAATAAAGCCCTTTTAGAATGAAAAAATATTCTTTATTATTTGTGTTGTTGATTGCAGGAACAATGATTTTTGCTCAGGAAAATGCTCAATGGCGAGGTGAAAACCGTGATGGAATTTATGCAGAATCCGGATTGTTAAAAGAATGGCCAATTGATGGTCCTGAATTGCTTTGGCATTTCGATGTTCTTGGCGAGGGACACGCTTCAGCTGCAGTTACTGATAAAATGCTTTACACCGCTGGAACAGAAGGCGAAAATGGTTTTGTAATTGCACTGGATCATTCTGGTAAAACTCTATGGAAAACGGTATACGGAAAAGAATGGATGGAATCTTATAACGGCGTTCGAACAAGTCCTATGATTTATAATGGTTTGGTTTTTATAATGAGTGGGTTTGGGAAAGTTGTTGCCTTAAATGCTGAAAATGGCGATCTTCAGTGGTCTAAAAATATATTGGATGACTTTGAAAGCGAAAATACACGATGGGGTGTTACAGAAAATTTGGTAGCCGATGGAGATAAACTGTTTTGTACACCAGGCGGTCCTAATGCAAGCATGATTGCTTTAAATGTGAAAACCGGCGAATTGATTTGGAAAGCAAAATCGAATGGCGAAAAATCTGCTTACTGTTCTCCTGCACTGATAAAGCTTCCTACTGGTAATTTACTGGTTACTCATACAAATAGTTCAATTATTGGTGTGGATGCAGCAACGGGAGAATTCCTTTGGTCTTTCGAACATCCAAATAAATATTCAATTCATCCTAATACACCTTTATATCATGATGGTTATTTATATTGCTTGAGTGGTTATGGAAAAGGTGGTGTAATGCTCGATTTGGCTGATGATGGAAGCAGCGTAACTGAAGTCTGGAGAAATGAAACTCTGGACAATCAAATGGGAGGAGTCGTTTTGCTTGATGGTAAAATATATGGTTCTGGACAAAACAATCGGGAATGGTTTTGTTTGGATTGGAAAACTGGAGAAACACTATACTCTTCGAAAATGCTTGGTAGAGGAAATGTGATTTTTGCTGATGGGAAATTGTATTGCTATGCTGATACCGGTGAAGTTGCACTAGTTGATGTAAGTAATGGAAGCTTTGAAAAAGTGAGTTCTTTTCGCGTTCCTTATGGTGAAAAGCAACACTGGGCACATTTAGTGATTAACAATCAAAGAATGTATGTGCGTCATGGAAATTCTTTAATGGTATATTCGATAAAAGCAAAGTAGCCGCTTAAAACTCTAACCTAAAACTAATGAAAAGCTTACTCCCAATTTGTATTATTTTACTAGCTCTGTTTACTCAGTGTAATTTCACAAAAGAAAAAAGTGAATGGCGTGGCCCAAACCGCACAGGTGTATATACCGAAACAGGTTTACTAAAGCAGTGGCCATCTGAAGGACCTAAAATGCTTTGGCATATAGATAGCCTACCAACAGGATATTCATCCGTTGCTATAGCGCACAATACAGTTTATGTGACCGGACTAAAAGACTCAATGGATTACTTGTTGGCTCTTGATATGAATGGAAAGCCGAAATGGGAAGTCCCATATGGTCGTGGATGGGATGAATCATTTACTGATGCTCGCTGCACACCGACTATTGAAGATGACAGGATTTATCTATCAAGTGGAAGAGGTGACTTAGCTTGTGTGAATGCAATCACAGGAGAACTTAACTGGCAAGTAAAAGCAAGTGAAAAGTTTGAAGGTGAATATGGAAATTGGGGGATTTCAGAATCTCTTCTTCTGTACAAAGACTTGGTGTTTTATACTCCTTGTGGAAAGAAAACCACTATGGTTGCATTGAATAAAATGACTGGTGAAACCGTTTGGAAATCGAAAAGTATAGATGATAAGCCCGCTTATGTTTCTCCTCTTTTGATTGAAAGAAATGGGAAGAAACAGATTGTTACGGTTACGGAAAATAATGCCATCGGAGTTGATCCTTCAAATGGTAATATCGATTGGCAGTTTGATTATGGCAGTTATGCTGGAGAACAGACTAAAGCAAATATTAACACCAATACTCCTTTGTATCAGGATGGAAAGATATTTATAACCAATGGTTACGATCATAAATCCGTAATGCTTGATTTAAGTGAGGATGCAATGTCTGTAAAAGTGGCCTATGTTGATTCCTTACTCGATGTACATCACGGTGGAGCAGTTCAAATAGATGGTTATATCTATGGTGCAAATTGGATCAATAATAGAAATGGATATTGGGTTTGCTTGGAATGGGAGACAGGTAAGAAAATGTATGAGACTGAGTGGGAAAATAAAGGTTCTATCATTTCGGCGGAAGGAATGCTTTATTGCTATGATGAGAAAGATGGTAATGTTGGCTTGGTAAAGGTTGACCCGAAAGAATTTAAAGTAATAAGTTCATTTAAAGTACCATATGGGAAAGGTCCTTATTGGGCTCATATGGTAATTAATGATGGTGTATTATATGTTCGTCATGCCACAGCTCTAATGGCATATTCGATAAAAGAATCTTAAACCATTTTCAAGCCTGTCAGGTTTTTACGCCTGCCGGGTTTAAATAATATTATTGAACTGACCTTAAGTTGCAGAATATGCTGTCCAAAAGAAGCGAAAAAGGATTAATTCTCTTGTCTGTTGTTGTTGCAAGCATCTTGTTTGTGTATTGGCTGGCTTATAATCCTGTAAAGGATATTCATGCTAGTATCCCGGGAATGGATAATCGTCCGGAACAAAGTGAATCTTCTGAAAGAGTTCTTATAGGAGAAGGATTTGATCTTTACACTGAAAACAATTCCAGTTTAACTGGGAAATGGACCCAATTTAGAGGAGCAAAATCTGATAATATTTCAACTGATAATACAAAGCTAATTAGTAATTGGGGTGCAGGTCCTAAAATTGACTGGCAGGTAGAAATGGGTGAAGGGCATGCAGCCCCTGTTGTTTACAATGGGAAAGTGTATGTTCTCGATTACGATGAAGTGAAAAAGGCTGATGCTTTGCGTTGTTTTTCTTTGGAAACGGGAGAGGAACTTTGGCGCAGATGGTATAGAGTTCATATCAAGCGAAATCATGGAATGTCGAGAACTGTTCCGGCAATCAACGATAAATATATTGTTACAATGGGACCTCGTTGTCATGTTATGTGCACCGATCCTAATACCGGAGAATTTCTATGGGGACTCGATCTGGTAAAAGATTACATGTCTGAGATTCCGTTTTGGTATACAGGTCAGTGTCCCATTCTTGATGGTGATGTAGTTATTCTTGCTCCGGGTGGAAAATCATTGCTAATGGCTGTTGATTGTGCCACAGGGAAAGTACTTTGGGAAACTCCAAATCCAGATAATTGGCAAATGTCTCATTCATCGGTTATGCCAATGACTTTAGATGGAAAAAGGATGTGGGTTTATGCGGCTATTGGCGGAATTGTAGGTGTTTCTGCTGAAGGCGACGACATCGGACAAATTCTCTGGAAAACCAAAGAGTTTTCTCCTTCAGTTGTTGCTCCATCGCCAGTTGTACTGAAAAATGGCAAAATATTCATGACTGCTGGTTATGGTGCAGGTTCCATTTTATTTCAGATAAAAAAGAATGGGGATAGTTACGAAACGCTTACACTTCAGCAATTTAAACCGAAAGACGGTGTTGCCTCCGAGCAACAAACTCCAATTGTTTACAAAGATCGAATGTTCGCTATCTTACCTAAGGATGCCGGTGGAATGAGGAATCGATTTGTTTGCTGTGATCCTAATGATTGTACTAAAATAGTATGGACGAGTGGAACGAATGATCGTTTTGGCTTGGGACCTTATATTATTGCTGATGGGAAGTTCTTTATTCTGAAAGATGATGGAACTTTGACTATAGCCAAGGCAAGTACTGAAAAGTTTGAGCTGTTGGATAAAACAAAAGTTTTGGATGGACACGATGCTTGGGGACCTTTGGTTGTAGTGGACGGAAGATTGTTAATGAGGGATGCCAAACATTTGTTGTGTATTGATATTAGAGCAAATTAAAAGGATAGACAGATGAAAAATAAATTGATTCTATGGCTTTCGGTAATTTTACTTCTTGTTGTTGTGGCTTTCATGGCAAAAGATCTTTTTGTGACTACGGATAGGCCACAGGAAAATATTTATGAATATGATTTGAAAGAATTGCGTAAAGTCGACTCTTCAAAAATTAGTCATAAAGAGGTAAAACAAATAAAAATTCAGGCTAATGAGCTTCATGGGATCGCAATTGATGATAAAGATCAAATTTATGTGAGTACCGATGAAAATATATTGGTTTTAGATTCGGAAGGAAAACAAATCAATTCATTAAAAGTGAGAGGAGAGGCTCGTTGCTTGACAGTTGCTGAAAATGGAAACATTTTGGTTGGTTTGGGCAATCGTGTCGATATCAGAAAACCGGATGGTAGTCTGCGAAACAGCTTTGTAGTCGCAGGTGAAAAGGCATTTATTACTTCACTTGCCATTGATGGAGACAATGTTTACGTAGCTGATGCAGGACAGAAGATTGTGCATCATTATAATATTGATGGTGAGAAAATAAACGAAATAGGTGGGAAAAACCCCGAGGCTGGAATAAAAGGCTTTGTGATTCCAAGTCCGTATTTTGACTTGATGATTGGCCGACAAGCTGAGCTTTGGGTTGTAAATCCGGGCAGACATGCTTTTGAGGCCTACAATTCCCGAGGTGAGCAAATTTCCTCATGGGAACGAACTTCTATGAGTTTGGACGGTTTTAGCGGTTGTTGCAATCCTGCTAATATAGCAATGCTATCTGATGGCTCATTTGTAACGGCAGAGAAAGGGCTGGAAAGAGTGAAAATTCATTTGCCTTCCGGTGATTTTAAATCAGTTGTTGCGGCTCCTGAATTATTTGAAGAAGGAACAGTAGGTATTGATTTAGCAGTTGATTCTCAGGATCGAATTTTGGTTTTAGATCCTGTACAAAAAATGATACGAATATTTGAAGCAAAATAAACGATGATCAATAGAAGAGAATTTTTAAGAAATGGATTTAGAGGTTTGCTTTTAGGAGGTCTAGCCGTGATGAGCGGAACTCTGATTCTTCGAAATTACGGAGGTGAAGAAGCTTCATGCGATTTTGATTTTCTATGTCAGGGATGCGATAAACTTAAGGCTTGCCGACTTCCGGAAGGCGAAAAGTTCAGAACGAAGGTTTCAAAATAATTTGATTGAATAATGAAGGAAAATAAGAAGAATCGAAGAGACTTTCTCAATACATGCTTTCGTTTTGCGGCGGGAGCTGGTATTGTGGGTATTGCAGGAGTTTTGGCAGTAAAAAGCCAAAAGGGAGATTTTCTTTGGCAATTGGATCCTACAAAATGCACGCAGTGTGGGCGTTGTGCTACGAGTTGTGTGGTAACACCTTCGGCAGTAAAATGCATTCATGTTTACGATATGTGTGGCTATTGCGATTTATGCGGAGGCTATTTCCGCCCAAACGTGAAGAAATTATCTACAGGAGCCGAAAACCAGCTTTGTCCAACCGGTGCAATCAAACGTTCTTATGTGGAGGATCCGTTTTTTAAATATGAGATTATCGATGAACTGTGTATTGGTTGTGGAAAATGTGTAAAAGGCTGTGGTGCATTCGGAAATGGTTCTTTGCAACTTCAGGTTAGCCATGATCTTTGCGTGAATTGCAATCATTGTGCAATTGCAAGAGATTGTCCTTCCGATGCATTTTCAAGAGTACCCATCGAGCAGGCTTATAAGTTTGCCGGTTTTAAATCAAATAAAAAAATATAATCGATCACAATGAAGAAAAGCTTAGTCTTTATCTCTTTACTGATAGTTTTTGTGGGAACGCAATTTGCGGCCTTTTCACAACAGCAACGTTTCCCAAAACCCGAATTCGAATCGGGCTATACACAGCCGGTTACATCAATGCCGGTACCAAGTAGTGGAATGTTCGCTTTATTGGATGTATTGGTATTAATTGCAGCTCTAAGCCTGATAACGTGGTTTATCTTAAAGAAAAGATCAAGAACCGGAGTCGTTGCAGTATCCATTTTTTCCATTTTATATTTTGGTTTTTTCAGGGAAGGATGTGTCTGTTCTGTTGGTTCCGTTCAGAATGTTGTATTGGCCTTATTCAATCCGGGCTATCACATTCCTTTATCTGCTTTGGCATTTTTTGTGATTCCTTTAGCTTATACACTGTTTTTTGGTAGAACATTCTGTGCAGGAGTTTGTCCACTTGGAGCAGTGCAGGATGTTTTCCTAATGCGTCCGGTGACTCTAAAGAAGTGGTTGCAAAAAGCATTGGGCTTAATTCCATACATCTATTTGGGATTATCTATTTTATATGCAGCAACCGCAACCGATTTTATCATTTGTCGATACGATCCTTTCGTGGGGATTTTTAGATTCAATGCAACATTCTTCATGTTTGCGATTGGAGCGGCTTTTTTACTAATCAGCATTTTTATAGCAAGACCTTATTGTCGGTTCTTTTGTCCGTATGGAGTTATTTTGAATTTGGTAAGCCGGGTTTCGAAAAATCATTTGACAATCACACCTTCGAATTGCATTCAGTGCAAACTTTGTGAGAGCTCTTGTCCTTTGGATGCTATTAACAAACCTGTTGAGGTGAAACAAATGGAAGACAAGAGATCTGCTACGCGAAGATTTATTTTGCTGAGTTTAATTATACCTGCATTAATGGTTGTTGGCGGATGGACTGGTGCAAATTTTCATGAAAACCTTGCAAAGGTAAACTCCAAAGTTCGTTTGGCAGATGAAATGCTTCATTTCGATTCTAAAACCATGAACGAGAGTTTGGAAATTGTAGGATTCAGAACTTCTGGGAAACCAGTAAAACAATTGTATCTGGAAGCATCAGAGATTGTTAAGCAGTTTTATTATGGCGGTTGGATTCTTGGTGCTTTTATTGGTTTGATTATCGGTTTGGCTTTATCCGGATTATCAACATACCGATATCGTGAAGATTATACGCCAGACAAAGGGAATTGTGTGAGTTGTGCACGTTGTTTAAAATATTGTCCTGTGGAAAAGGATTAACCACAAAAAAAGGAAGGTTTAACCACGAAGGAAAATAAAGGATAGCACGAAGTAGCACAAAGTAAAAAGAAGAATTTAAAGATTGAATAACACAAAGTATGAATAGAAAGTTATAAAATACTTTGTGCCCTTAGTGAAGTACTTGGAGCTTCCTTTGTGGTAAAAAAAAAGAGGATTAAGCACAAAGGAAAATGGATATAGAAGAAGTTTTTAAAAAGGTATTGGATTGTTGTTTTCGAGTTCATACAGAACTTGGTCCGGGTTTATTAGAATCTGCTTACGAAGCTTGTTTGATGTATGAATTGCAACAGGAAGGGCTTAAGGTTAGGAAACAGGTTGCTGTACCTCTTTTTTATAAAGATGTGGAACTTGATGTTGGCTATAGAATTGATTTACTAGTAAATAATGAAGTAATAATAGAATTAAAATCCGTTGATTCAATTGCAGATATTCATTTAGCTCAGATTTTAACCTATATGAAGTTAGCAGAGTGCAAATTGGGTTTACTTGTAAATTTTAATGTGAAGCATTTGGAAAACGGAATTAAGAGAGTGATATTATAATTTTAATAATCGTACTTGGATTTGCGATTAACAATATCCTTTGTGGGACTTTGTGGCGTACTTCGGGTATCCTTTGTGGTAAAGCATATGACTAACAAATTTAAACTAAATCGCACCAACCTATCCCTGTGGAAAGGCATTGCAATGGTGGCGGGAACATTTTCCTTCATAATTTGCATGTTGGTTTTGGTGAATTACATTCAGATTAATAGAATTGATCCGGTAAATACCGAAGTGATTAACAGTTTGGTTGATCGCTTGAATGATAATCCGAACGATGCTCAGTTAAGAGAGCAAATACGCGAGATGGATTTATTGGTTCGTAAAGCCTATTTTACAAATCAATGGCAAGTGAAAGCCGGCGGATATTTATTCTTGTTTGGCATTATAATTACGACGATTGCCTTGCAGTTATTTTATGCGGGCAAGCAACAGTTACCGCAGATTTCTGAAGAGAAAGAGGAGAATATCATTCTATTTCGCGAAAAAGCAAGGAAATGGATTGTGATTGGTGGTTTTGGAATGGTAGGAATCACTTTGATATTTGCATTTCTGACGCATAAGGAGTTGGGGAATCAATTCACTGTGGCGGCTGCAACTGCGAACACGAAGCAAGCTGAAACAAATCAAACAGATGTTACTGTTGTTGAGGTTGTCGCAAATGAAGAAATAGTAGAGCCAGTTGTTGAAGAAAAAGCTGCTGAAGAAGTAGAGGAGGAAGCTGCAAAAGAGGAAATTGTTGTTCCTGTTGCTAAGAAGGAAGAAGTAGTGGTTGAAAAAGCGAAAACCAATTCATATAAAGGAACATATCCAACGAAAGAGATGATGGCAAATTTTCCATCTTTCCGCGGACCGGGAGGAAATGCGATTGCTTACCAAAAGAACATCCCAAATGAATGGGATGGAGCAAGTGGCAAAAATATCCTGTGGAAACAGCCTGTTCCTATTCATGCCTATAATTCTCCGGTAATTTGGGGAAATAAATTATTCCTTTCCGGAGCCACTGCTACAAGTCGGGAAGTTTATTGCTACGATAGAAACAACGGTAAATTACTTTGGACAGCTAAAGCAGAACAGATTACTGGATCACCTGCAAATCCGCCGGAGGTAACTCCAGATACTGGTCATGCCGCGTCAACGGTTACGACTGATGGGAATTCAGTTTTTGCCATATTCTCAAATGGTGATCTGATCGCAGTAGATATGAGTGGAAAAAAGCAGTGGGCTAAGAATTTAGGTGTCCCTGATAATCATTACGGACATTCATCATCTTTGATTGTTTTTGAAGACAAGTTGATTGTTCAGTATGATCAGAAAACAAACTCGAAAGTAATGGCTTTGTCAACATCAAGCGGAGAAGAAGTCTGGAGTACTGCGCGCAAAGTAAGAGTTTCCTGGGCATCGCCGGTGATTGTTCAAAACGGAGATCAGGTTGAAGTATTATTAGCAGCTGATCCTTGCATTGCATCCTATGATGTACAAACAGGAAAGGAATTGTGGAAAATAGACTGCATTACCGGTGAGGTTGGTCCTTCGGTAGCTTATGCAAACGGAATCGTATTTGCGCTAAACGAATACGCCAGTTTGGTAGCAATAAAACCGGGAGCTAAACCTGAAATTTTATGGGAAGCTTACGATTACCTTTCCGATGTTCCGAGTCCAATTGCTTACAATGATTTGTTGTTTGTGATAACCAGTTATGGTGCTGTTGCCTGTTACAATGCAAAAGCTGGTGAAATACTTTGGGAAAAGGAATTTGACGCAGGATTTTATGCATCTCCAATATTGGTTGATGGTAAAATATATTTAATGGACAGGGTAGGTGTGATGCATATTTTTAAAGCAGAGAAGGAATATGTGGAAGTTGCAACATCAGCTTTGGGAGAGAAATCGGATGCATCGCCTGCCTTTGCAGATGGTAGAGTGTATATTCGGGGTGAGAAAAATCTTTATTGCATAGGGAAATAGATATGGAGAAGATGATCGATTTTGTAGATGATGTTGTTGGAAGAATTGGAAAAGAGCCTGATAAGGTAATTCCAATTTTGCAGGCAATTCAAGGGAAATACAACTATTTGCCCGAACCCGCACTGAAAAGGGTTTGTGAAACTACAACTATAACTGAGTCTCAAATAACTGGAATTTCAACTTTTTACTCGCAGTTTCGTCATCAGCCGGTGGGAAAACATATTATTCGGGTTTGTGTTGGAACTGCTTGTCATGTTAAAGGGGCAAAGCAGGTATACGATGGTTTTCGACGGGAATTGGGTTTGGAAAAAGGCGTAGATACAGATACTGAGAAGCTTTTTACGGTAGAGGAAGTTGCCTGTTTGGGCTGTTGCACGCTGGCACCGGTGGTTCAGATTGATGCGGTTACCTACGGTCATGTTGAAACGGGTAAAGTAGCTGAAATTATAGAGGATTTTAAAAATCTGGCACCAAGCGAAGAAAAAATTGTGAGAGAAGTGACTGAAGAAGGAATCTCTCAGGGTGAAATTAGAATTGGATTGGGATCATGTTGCATTGCGAGTGGTAGTTCCGGAGTGAAAGAGGAACTGGAAAAGACATTGGCCGAGAACAAGATTAAAGTAGATGTGAAACAGGTTGGTTGTGTGGGCGTTTGCAATCAGGTTCCTATGATGGAAATCCATAAAAAAGGGGAAGAGGCAGCTTACTATACGAAAATAAATGCAAATGACGTTGGCGATATAATTGAGAAACACTTTCAGTCTAAGAGTTGGATGAGTCGTTTCAAAAATCGCTTTTACAATTACGCTGAGAACCTTACTTTTTCAGATATCCCTAAGAGTTCGAACCGATACAATGCGAATGAAGAACATTCACCAATTTCGGAGTTCTTGAAAGGGCAGGTAAACATTGCAACAGAATACCGGGGAGAGATAAAACCTTCCGATTTTGAAGAATACCTTAGCAAACATGGTTTCGAAGCCTTTAAAAAATGTTTGAATGAGCTTTCTGCGGATGAGATTATTTCGGAAATTGAAAAAAGCGGGCTGAAAGGTCGCGGAGGAGCAGGTTTTCCTTCGGCTATCAAATGGAAAATGGTTCAGAATGCAAAGTCTGATCAAAAATACATTATCTGTAATGGTGATGAGGGAGATCCGGGCGCATTTATGGATCGAATGTTACTGGAATCTTATCCGTTCAGAATTATTGAAGGAATATTAATTGGTGCTTATGCCGTGGGAGCAACTGAAGGCAGACTTTACATACGGGCAGAATATCCGCTTGCAGTAAAGCGGATTAAGGAAGGTTTGGAAATCTGCAAAAGCAAAGGATTGCTTGGTAAAAATATTTTAGGTTCTGATTTTTCTTTTGATTTAAAAGTATTTGAAGGTGCTGGAGCTTTTGTGTGCGGCGAAGAGACTGCATTAATCGCATCCATTGAAGGCAAACGTGGAATTCCGCAGTTGCGGCCACCCTATCCGGCAGAAAAAGGATTGTGGGATAAACCCACCTTAATCAACAATACAGAAACATTCTCTTTGGTTCCCTACATTATTCGAAATGGTGCGGAAGCATTCAGTAAAATTGGAACTGAGAAAAGCAAGGGAACAAAAGTTTTTGCTTTGGCAGGGAAGATTAAGCGTGGTGGATTAATTGAGGTGCCAATGGGAATAAGCATCAAGCAAATTGTTGAAGAAATTGGTGGTGGAATTGCTGATGGGAAGCAATTTAAAGCTGTTCAAATTGGCGGTCCTTCAGGAGGATGCATTCCTGCTTCCATGTCCGATACAACAATCGACTTTGATTCTTTGAAAGAAGTGGGAGCCATGATGGGATCGGGAGGATTGATCGTTTTGGATGAATCGGATTGTATGGTTGATATCGCTCACTATTTCTTGTCATTTACGCAGGAAGAATCTTGCGGACGATGCACATTTTGTAGAATTGGAACGCAACGCATGTTGGAAATCCTTGAGAAAATCAAGATAGGAAAAGGAAAATTAAGTGATCTTGATTTATTGGAACAACTGGCTCTTAATACGCAGAAAGGAAGTATGTGTGCTTTGGGTGGAACTGCTCCAAATCCAGTACTCTCAACATTAAAGTATTTCCGACATGAATATGAAGCGCATATTAATGGCAAATGTCCATCTGGCAAATGCGAGGAGTTGATTCGCTACGAAATAAACGACAATTGCACGGGTTGTACCAAATGTGCTCAACGTTGTCCGGTAGATGCTATTAAAGCTAAACCTTACGAATTACACGAAGTGGACAATGAATTGTGCATTAAATGCGATATCTGTAAACAAATTTGTCCGGTAGATGCCGTTGAAATAAAATAATTAAAAGACCTGACAGGTTTTTAAAACCTGTCAGGTCTATAGATAATATAAAGATGCCAAAACTAACAATAGACAATATAGCCATCAATGTTCCCGAAGGAACGACCGTTCTAAAGGCAGCACAATCTGTTGGAATTGAGATTCCCAGCATGTGCTATTTGGAGGGATGCAGCAATCATCCTACCTGTATGGTTTGCATGGTGA
Source organism: Labilibaculum antarcticum (assembly GCF_002356295.1). Classification (NCBI taxonomy): domain Bacteria; kingdom Pseudomonadati; phylum Bacteroidota; class Bacteroidia; order Marinilabiliales; family Marinifilaceae; genus Labilibaculum; species Labilibaculum antarcticum. The sequence continues at coordinate 4,894,840 of NZ_AP018042.1, forward strand.
AAAATAATGCGAATCAGAAGATGTTGCCTTCATGTGCTACGAAAGTTACTGAAGGAATGGATTTGGTTAGTGATGATGCTGAAGTTTTTGAAGCGAGAAAAGAAGCCATTGAATTGTTGTTGAGCGATCATGTTGGCGATTGCGAGGCACCTTGCCGCGTGGCTTGTCCGGCATATATGGACATACCGAAAATGAACAGATTCATTGCTGCGGGTAAATTCGATGAGGCTTTGAAAATTGTAAAAGAGGAAATTGCCCTTCCGGGGATTTTAGGACACATTTGTTCCGCTCCATGCGAGAAAGTTTGCCGACGTAAGGATGTCGATCAGGCAGTTTCCATTTGCCTGTTGAAGCGAATTTCTGCAAATGAAGAGGAGTCTTTCTATTTTCCGGATAAGAAAAAAGCAAGTGGCAAAAAAGCAGCAGTTATTGGTTCCGGTCCGGCCGGATTAGCCGCAGCCTATCATTTGGTGAAAGAGGGACATGCTTGCGAGGTCTTCGAGAAAGAAAATCGCTTGGGAGGAAGTTTGCTTGAAGCCATCGAAAAAGGGGACTTACCTGAAAGTATCCTGATAAAAGAAATAGAAATACTGAAACAATTTGGTGTCGTTTTTACTATTGGTCAAAAAATTGAAAAAGAGAACTGGGAACAGATTAAATCCAGTTTTGATGCTGTAATCCTGGCAACAGGAAGTGGTCTTGAAAATGTGGAAGAATTGGGTTTAAAATCAGCGAAGACTGGCTTGTGGGCAGACAGCGACACATTCGCTACCGATCAGACAGGGATTTTTGCAACAGGCAGTGCAATCCGTACTCAAAAAATGGCTGTAAAAGCCGTGGCAATGGGAAAAGAAACAGCATGGTCAGTTGATGAGTTTTTGCGAAAAGGAGAAGGAAAAGCAACAAAGCGGGCATTCAATTCCCGATTTGGAACCCTGCGAAAAGAAGAGTTGAGTGAGTATTTGAAAGAGTCAGTATTGGGTGATCGTGTGGAGGCAAAATCCGAAAAGGGATTTACGAAAGAGGAAGCCATGGAAGAAGCTGCCAGATGTTTGCATTGCGATTGTCGCAAACTGGATAATTGTAAGCTTCGTGTTTGTGCAGACATACACAATGCCGATCGCAGAAGATTTTCATTTGGCGAACGAAACAGTGTGGTGAAGTATTACGATCACGAAAGTATTATTTACGAGCCGGAAAAGTGCATTAAATGCGGACTTTGCATAGAAATTGCGGGCAAGTACAAGGAAGAAACAGGCTTAACCAATATCGGACGGGGATTTACCGTTAAAGTATCGGTGCCTTTTAATCAAAGCATTAACAAAGCCTTGACTGTTGCAGCTAAAGAGTGCGCAATAGCATGTCCTACGGGAGCTTTGTCGCTTCGCTCCAATTAGGAATTAATAATTACGAATTAGTAATTAAAAAGTAGAAGTGGGAGCGACATTGAGTCCGGAGATCGGGACCCATTTAGTGAAGATGGCGTTAAGAACAAAAAGCTGTTTGAGCAAAGCGAGTTCTTTTTGTTTAGCTATTGAACTAGTAATGGGTGATTGAGGACGTTTGTCAAAGATTTTTTCTCTAGTTTTTTATCTTTAAAAAAGTAGAAGCCCGTCCGGCTAAAGGACAAAAGAAACGAAGTGAGAAAGTGCTTTAAAGTATTTAAGGGAGAAATGAGGTGAAATAGTACAACTGAAAAACAACTAAGTAAAAAGGGAAGCGACGAGGAAAGACCTGACAGCGTTTGTTGATGAATGAGTAAATGAATATAGTCAATGAGTGTCTCTTATCTCAAATCTAAAAAAGAATACCTGAAAGGTTTGGAAGTCCCCCTTTCAAGGGGGAATCAGGGGGATGTTATTGTTAGCTAATTAAAACACTCCCCTTTATCCCCTCTCAAGAGGGGAATTAACACGACCTGACAGCGTTCTTGAACTTGTCAGAGTCTAATAAATAGGAGCAGAAATATAAAAAAATTGTGAAGACCTAAATCGATGCAGAGCTCCCCTTTGTCCCGATAATTCGGGAAGAAGGGGCTGGGGGATGAGGTTAAAAGTAATTATGAATTACGAATTATCAATTAGTAATTAAAAAGTAGAAGTGGGAGCGACATTGAGTCCGGAGATCGGGACCCATTTAGTGAAGATGGCGTTAAGAACAAAAAGCTGTTTGAGCAAAGCGAGTTCTTTTTGTTTAGCTATTGAACTAGTAATGGGTGATTGAGGACGTTTGTCAAAGATTTTTTCTCTAGTTTTTTATCTTTAAAAAAGTAGAAGCCCGTCCGGCTAAAGGACAAAGAAAAAAGTAAATACTGAGGCTTGTTAAAATGGGCATTAGCATCGAAATAAATGTTGAAATAATACCTCACCCTTAATCCCTCTCCTCGAGGAGAGGGAAATTAAGGCTCCCCTTTGTCCCGATAATTCGGGAAGAAGGGGCTGGGGGATGAGGTTAAAAGAAATTATTAATTACGAATTATTAATTAGTAATTAAAAAGAAAGACCTGACAGCGTTCTTGAACCTGTCAGCGTCAAATGAGAAAAAATAGAAAATGAAAAAACAATTTATACTATACATACTATCCATTGTTTTGGCAATTCCAGCAATTGCCCAAAACAAGCACAATTGGCTGTCTTTCCGGGGCAATTCAAGCCTTACGGGGATAACGGAAGCTCGTGTGCCCGAAGCGCCCCAGTTATTGTGGAGTTTTAAAACAGGAGATGCCATTAAATCATCGCCAATTATTAGCAATGGGAACATATTTGTTGGTTCTAATGATTGTAAACTGTACGCCATTTCAAAAACCGGTGAACTGAAATGGAAGTTTGATGCCAAAACATCCGTGGAAGCTTCGCCTTTGTATTTAGATGGAAGCGTATTTTTTGGCTCTTTGGAAGGAATCTTCTATTGTTTGGATGCCACTACCGGAGAGGTGGAATGGAAGTACATCACTGATGGTCAGATTTCAGGATCAGCCAGTTGGTTTTACGACAAATCAAGCAAACAGAAGAAGATTTTAATCGGAAGCTACGACTTTAATCTGCATTGTGTTGATGCAAAATCAGGCAAACTGGAATGGAAGTATGAATCTGATAATTTTATTAACGGAGCGGCTTCCTGCAATGGTGAAATTGCCGTGTTCGGTGGGTGTGATGGTTTTCTCCATCAAGTGGATGTGAAAACCGGAACGGCGAAAAACAAATTGGATATTGCCACCTATATCGCATCATCCGTCGCTTTAGATGGAAATCAGGCTTATTTTGGAAATCACGATGGCGAATTTTTCTGTGTGGACTACGCTAAAAATCAGGTTAAATGGAAGAAAGAGGGAGCTATTTCCTATTTGGCTTCTCCATCGGTCTCGGCCGATCAGGTAATCATTGGCGCTGAAAACAGACAGGTTTACTGTTTCGATAAAGAAAACGGGATCATTCAATGGCAATTCAAAACCAAAAATAAAATAGAAGCATCTCCTGTAATTGCTGGTAATTCGGTAGTTATTGGATCAGGAGATGGAAGAATATATGTTTTGGATCGAAAAACCGGTCAACAAGTTTGGTCTTACGAGATCGGAAGAGCCATTGTAGGAACGCCTGCTGTGGTGGAAGGGATGATTGTTGTTGCTTGTATGGATGGAAGCGTTTATGCCTTTGGAGAGAAATAAAAAAGCGCTGAAAGCCCCGCGATGATTGGTCACCTACCCCGATGATCGGCTAAAACAGGCGATGATCGACCATTTAGCCCGATGATCGGCTTGAACTAGGCGATGATTGACCATTTTACTGCGATGATCGACTAAATTAGGCGATGATTGAGCTTTTTACCTCGATGGAAGGTGATTTTATCCCGATGGGCAGTAAAATACATCGAAGGACAAGTTGATTTCAACGAAGCAGGAAGTGTATAGAACGAAAAAATGCTGAATAGTAGAGCAAAGAATGATATTTTGAGACCTGACAGGTTTTTAAAACCTGTCAGGTCTGGAACTAAATTAGGAAAATGATATGATTGTAGAACTAAAGAACATCACCAAATATTACCAAAACGCTGGTAGTGCTGAGAAGAGAATCATATTGGATGATCTTTCCCTGGCTATTGAAAAGGGAGAATCCATCGCCATTGTTGGTCCATCCGGATCGGGCAAAAGTACCTTGTTGAATGTGATTAGTTCTTTGGATACCGCCAATTCGGGCAGTGTAATTTTCGACGGTGAAGATTTATCGCAGAAGAATGAGAGGGAATTGGCCAATTTTCGCAATCAAAATTTGGGTTTTGTTTTTCAGTCTCATCATTTGTTGCCTCAGTTGAACCTAATTGAGAATGTTTTGCTGCCATTTATCCCTGTAAAGGATAAAAAACAGAAGCAGGATGCTGAAAAAAGGGCGTTAGAGCTTTTGGATTTTGTTGGCTTATCAGAATTGATCTATCAGCGACCAGGACAAATGTCGGGCGGAGAGTGCCAGCGGGCAGCAGTTGTTCGTGCCTTAATTCATCAGCCAAATCTGATTCTTGCCGATGAGCCAACGGGTTCGCTGGATAAAAAATCAGCAGAACAATTGGGCGATTTATTGGTGAGCATCAACGAAAAGCAAGGGGTTTCTGTAGTTATAGTCACTCACTCAATGGATTTGGCCAAAAAGATGAAGAAGATTTATCAATTGGAAGAAGGAAGTTTAAAACAATTAACAATTGGTAATGAATAATTAATAATACAAGATGAAGTTCATTAAAGACAACAATTATTCATTCTTAATTACTAATTGATATTACATGAATATCTTCAAATACATCATCAAAAGTCTCTGGTACTTCAGAAAGCAGCATTTTGCAGTCTTTTTGGGAACAATTCTGAGTACTGCAGTTCTTACAGGAGCATTAATTATTGGTGATTCGGTAAAATACAGTTTGCACGACTTGGTAAACCTTCGTTTGGCTAAGGTCGAATATGCCATGCCAACTGGCGATCGGTATGTTAGAGCCGAGCTGGCAAAAGAGATTCAGGCAGATTTAAATGTGAATGCAGCTGCTCTTTTGCAGGTAAAAGGAATTGCCATTCAGCCTGAAAATAAGACTCGTACGAATAATATTCAGGCCTATGGGGTTGATCAGGAATTTTGGAAATTCTCATCTGCTCAGGAAATTGACCTGAAAGATGGGGAAGCAGCTGTTAGTTCGAATCTGGCAGATAAAATGAGCCTGAAAATTGGTGACGAATTTCTGTTACGGGTTGAAAAGGGGACTTTGATTCCCGCCAATGCTCCTTTTGTTTCTGATGAGGATCAGACTATTGCCTTGCGGGTAAAGGTAAAAGCCATTGCCGGCGATCAGGAACTGGGTCGGTTTAGTCTAAAAAACAATCAGGTTGCACCCTACAATGTTTTTCTTTCCAGAGATTATCTGGCCCAGGAAATGGAACTGGAAGGACGGGCGAATCTTTTGCTGGCAAGTCCTGCGGGCGAATCTGCGCTCTCTTTACCTGAGGTAGAAGCCAGTTTAGAGAAGAACTGGAATGTGAAGGATGCCGGTCTTGAAATCCGCTCTATTACAGGAAAAGATCAGTTGGAATTGATTTCGGATCGGGTGTTTATTGATACGCCAATTTCTGATGAGCTGGAGAAAATCGCAATTAAGCAGCAATCTCTTCTTACCTATTTTGTGAACCGAATCAGCTGTAAGGATAAAGAAACACCCTATTCGTTTGTGTCTGCCATCAAGGGTGATTCACGCTTGTCGAATCTGTCTGATGGGGAAATGATTATCAATCAATGGTTGGCTGATGACCTGGATGCCAAAGTAGGAGATTCAATATCTCTGGATTACTTTGTAATTGGCGCTTTGCGGGCTCTTGAAGAGCAGAAGCAGACATTTGTAGTTAAGGAAGTATTGCCTTTAAGCAGTGATTTATTGGATCAATCCATGATGCCATCCTTTCCGGGATTATCAGATGCAGGTAGCTGCAACGAGTGGGAAGCAGGAGTTCCTGTTGATTTTTCAAAAATCCGTCCGAAAGACGAAGACTACTGGAAACAGTACAAGGGAACTCCAAAAGCTTTCATTTCTCAGGAAAAAGCGATTGAATTGTGGAGCAATAAATATGGAAAATATACTGCGTTCCGATTTGATGAAAAGGAATTGAATCAGAAAGATCTAGAGAAACTCATGCTTTCGGTGATGGATCCTAACTTGCTTAATTTAAACTTTGTATCGGTTCGTAGTGCAGGCGTTTCGACAGCAAATAACATGGTCGATTTTGGTGAGTTGTTCTTAAGTCTCAGCTTCTTCATCATATTTGCAGGAGTGCTTTTAACCATCTTGATTTATTCTTTAAATCTCGATAGCAGAAGTCAGGAAAACGGAATTCTCCTGGGTTTAGGCTTCCATAAATCACAAATATTACGAATAAGAATCTATGAGTCATTAGTAACTGTGGTAGTTGGAGGATTGGTTGGTGTCTTAGGCGGCATTTTATACAACCATCTGCTTTTAAAAGCGCTTAATTCGGTGTGGACCGATGTGGTTCGTACCAATATGTTGAATGTTCATCTGCGCGGAACCACTTTGTTTACTGGATTTGCGATAGGTCTTGTGGTTGCAATGCTGTGCATCTGGCTGGTGACTCGCAAAAAGTTAAAGAAAACGGCTAGCGAGCTAATTCAGAATACCAATGATGAGAACAGCTCTTTAAAAACCAATCGGATATCTGTAGTAATAGGGATTTTATCAATGATAGGTACTGCCGCTATGATTGCTTATGCCTTTGCATCCTCCTTGGATCAAAATGCGGAGCTATTATTGTCTGCAGGAGGCTTGTTCATGATTGGAGCCTGTGCTTTTGTTCACATGTATCTGCAAAAATTGAGTTCTACCAGAAGTAGTAAAACACCTTCCTTGTTGCAACTGGCCATGAAGAACAGTGCACGCAACCGCAAGAGAAGTTTGGCAAGTGTAGCATTATTGGCACTGGGCACATTCTCTGTTCTAATTACAGGAGCCAATCGCAAAACATTCTTCGATACTGAAAATGCGAATCAATCGGGTACAGGTGGCTATGAATATTGGATGGAAAGCACGATGCCTGTTTTATTTGATTTAAATACTGCAGAAGGACTTGAGAAAGTCGGATTTTGGGAAGGTGATCTCGATTCCACCACAAAATTTGTACAGTTCAGAGCCTTAGAAGGTGATGATGCCAGTTGCCTCAATCTAAATCAGGTGCAGAAACCCAGAATATTGGGATTCGATCCTTTGTTGCTCGATAAAAAGGATGCTTTTTCATTTGCGGCACTTGTCGCTAATGTAGATTCGGAGCATCCATGGCAAATTTTAAATCAGGATTTAGGAGAGGATGTGATTCCTGCTTTCGCAGATCAGACAGTTATTGTTTGGGGCTTGAAAAAAGCGGTAGGTGATACTTTGATCTATCAAAATGAATTTGGAAAAGACATCAAATTAGTACTTATGGGAGGATTGAACAACTCCATCTTCCAGGGCAATATCTTAATCGCTGATAAACAGTTTCAAAAGCACTTTCCATCCATTAGCGGATCAAAAATATTATTAGTTGATTCACAGAAAGATAGTGATGATCAGTTAATGCAAAAGTTTGAGAATAACCTTCAGGATTTGGGCGTTTCAGGAATGAAAACATCCGATCGTCTGGCCGCTTTTTATTCGGTTGAAAACACCTACTTAAGCATGTTCATGTTTCTGGGAGGCTTGGGTGTAATCATCGGTACCATAGGCTTGGGAATCGTATTGATGCGAAACATCATGGAACGCAAAAAGGAACTGGCTTTGCTTTCTGCAATCGGTTATCAGCAAAATAGTCTTTTCAAACTGCTCTTTTACGAAAACCTATTTCTGTTGATCGTAGGATTGCTTTGTGGATTAGGTGCTGCACTAATAGGTGTGCTTCCATCACTGTTTTCACCCTCATTTCATATGCCGGTAGGATATGTATTGTCATTGCTGTTCGGTATATTAATCAGTGGATTGATCTGGATTTGGATTCCTGCACGACAAATCAAAAAATACAATATCGTTGAATCATTAAAGAATGAATAAAACTAAACTATCATACTTAAACTAACCCAATGAAAAATTTAAGCATTCTAATTATTGCCGTACTCTTGTTTGCTTGTAATTCCAAGCAGAAAAAAGTGAGTGACTGGAGAGGCGAGAACCGTTCCGGAATTTACGACGAAACCAATTTATTGAAAGAATGGCCTGCTGATGGTCCAAACCTGCTTTGGGATATTGATAGTATTGGCAATGGTTATGGTTCACCCGTATTTAGTGATGATATCATGTATTTAAATGGTGAAATTGATAGCCTCGCTTACCTAATAGCTCTTGACTTGCAAGGAAATATACTTTGGAAAACTCAATTTGGTAAAGACTGGATGAAAAACTTCATTGGAAGTCGTTCAACTCCAACTGTGGTAGATGATTTGGTATATGTTGCCTCAGGAATGGGAGATATTGCCTGTATTCAAGCTGAATCTGGAGAAATAAAGTGGAAGATTAACATGCTGGAGAAATATGAAGGTAAAAATACTCGCTTTGGATATTCACAATCTTTATTGGTGGATGGCGATTTGGTTTTTGCATCACCAGGTGGGGCGGAAAATAACATCATTGCCTTGAATCGGTTTACCGGCGAAATGGCTTGGACTTGTGCCGGTGTTGGTGAGGTATCTGCTTATTGTTCTCCATTGTTATTGGATTTTCCATCCCGAAAAGTTTTGGTAACTTTCTCAGACAATGCCTTATTAGGCATCGAATCGCAGACAGGAAAGCTATTGTGGACGGAACTGCAGGACACGCTTTGCGATATCAATGGAAACACTCCAATTTTTGAAGATGGTTATTTGTATTACGTTGCCGGATGTGGCAATGGAACGGTAAAAATGAAGGTTTCCGAAGACGGAAGTCAAATCACGGAAGTGTGGCGAAATAAGGAATTGGACAACATCATGGGTGGTGCTGTAAAATTGAACGGTAAAATCATAGCTTCCGGTCATCGCAAGAAAGTCTGGAAGAGTGTGGATGCCGAGACTGGCGAAACTCAGGATACATTGAGCTTTGGTCGTGGATCTACCATTGCTGCCGATGGTATGTTGTACTGTTACAACGAAAGAGGTCAGGTTGGCTTGGTAAATGTGACACCTGAAACAATGGAATTAGTAAGTAAATTTAAAGTGACCAAAGGAACTAAAGAGCATTTTGCTCAACCAGTTATAAACAAAGGAGTTTTATACATCCGTCATGGAGACGCTTTATTGGCATATGATATTAAGAAAAAGAGTTAAAGAGTTAATGGATTAATGAGTGAAAGAGTTACTAAGTTTTTTTGAATGTTTTTCTCTTACATCTCACTTCTAATATTTCAAATCTGTTTGATTTAGAAGAAAAAATAACAAATTGGAGGAATTATGAGCAAACAAATATTCATTTGCGGGTGCGAAAAAGATGGAAAGATCGAAAAGGAATCGGTTCAGAAGCTGATGAGCACCTTGGAGGAGAAAAATATAGCTTATACCTACATCGAGGACATGTGTGGTACAATTTTGAAGAATCCCGATGATTTGGAAAGTTTGTACAATGCAAAGGATGCCATCGTTTTTGGCTGTCAGGCTCGCGCCATGAAGCATTTGGTTGATAATTCCGGGCGAAAGACAGAGGGGAATGGTACAGAATATCATCATGTTGACGATGATGGTCAGGAAGAGCTTATTTCTGCATTGGAATCGAATACAGGTAAACCTTTAAAGATCAAATATTCAGATTCATGGAAGCCTTGGTATCCCGTAATTGATTACGATCGTTGCAATGGATGTCGTAAATGTTTAAATTTCTGTTTATTCAGTGTTTATTCGGTGGAGGATGATGGAACCGTTGTGGTTTCAGCTTCGGCGAATTGTAAGGATATGTGTCCGGCATGTGCCCGGGTTTGTCCTCAGAATGCAATCATTTTCCCAAAACATGCCGAAAGTCCTATTGATGGTGGAGAAGGCGATGGTACGCAGAATGAAAAGACAGATATTCTCGAACAAATTCAGAACGAAGATGTTTATTCAGTATTGAGTGCCCGCAGAAAGAACTTTCAGGTTTCCTTGCTGAAAAAGGATCAGTTTAAAATGGCTGAAGAGGAGCGCAGAGCTTGTTGCAGCGGAGCTGATAAAAAAGAAGAAGAAAAGAAAACTGAGAAATGCGACTGTGATTGCAATTGTAAAGATGATCCTGAAAGTACTGATGACTGTGGCTGTAAGGATGGGGATTCAAATTCATCTTGTGCTTGTAAAGACGGTAATTCAAAATCGAGCTGTTGTTAAATTTAATAGACCTGACAGGTTTTAAAAACCTGTCAGGTCTGAATAATAGATATAAATGATATTTTCTCTCGGAACAAGGATATTGAAACAGGTGGATGCCCGATTGCTTTGGAAACTAGGCTATAATTTGGGCTGGAAGGGAATGAAAGCCGTTTCGAAACACAAGAAACGTCTGAAAAAGGGAGAGTTGTATCCTGCTTTCATGATGATTTCGATTACCGATAATTGCAATCTTAATTGTCAGGGCTGTTGGGTGACAATCAACAATCAATCCAAAGGAATGGATATGGAGACTTTGGATAATATCATTGTTTCCAGCAAAAAGAAAGGTTCTTACTTCTTTGGATTATTGGGTGGAGAACCCTTGATGTATCCTCATTTAATGGAGGTAATTGAACGCCATCCCGATTGTTATTTTCAGATGTTTACCAATGGTACTTTGCTTACTGATGAAGTGGCGCAAAAGCTTCGGAAACTGGGTAATGTATCGCCGTTAATTAGTGTGGAAGGTCTGCAGGATGTGAGTGATATTCGAAGAGGTGCCGATAATGTATATGGCAGAACCATGACAGGAATTGAGGCTTCTACCAGGAATAAATTGTTCACCGGTGTAGCTACAAGTGTTTGCAAGTCTAATTTTAAGGATTTGGTGAACGAAGAATTTGTGAATTCTTGCATCACAAAGGGAATTCATTACCTGTGGTTTTACATTTATCGTCCTGTGGGTGAACGTCCAAATACAGATTTGGCATTGTCTGAGGAAGAGATTTTGGAATTGCGTCAATTCATGGTTGATATCCGGGTGAAAGCTCCTTTAATGATCATCGATACGTATTGGGATGAGAAAGGACAAGCGATATGCCCTGGAGCTTTGGGCTTGTCGCATCATATTAATCCTTACGGGGATATTGAATTTTGTCCGCCAATTCAATTTGCAGGCGAAACGGTTGGCGATGGCTCTGATATTGTCAACATCATTGAGAATTCGAAATTCATTGGTGGCTTGCGAAAAGGCATCAACGACTGCACCCAAGGATGCATTTTATTGGATAATCCGCAGGAATTGCACACGATTCTAAAAGATGTAAATGCCTATGATTCATCGAAAAGGAGTAGCTCATTTGAAGAATTAAATAAGATGAAGCCTTGTGCAGGTCATCACATACCTGGAAAAGAAATTCCAGAAAAAAGTTGGGTCTATCGCTTTGCCAAGAAATACTCTTTCTTTGGCTTTGGAGCATACGGATAGAATAATTACGAATGAATAATTAACAATTACGAATTATAAAATATTCCAGGTTTTAAAAGCCTTCTTCTTTTAGTAGAGGAATTTAGGGTGAGGTTCTAAAACCTGTTAATTGCTAACTGATCACTGTTAATTGTAAAAAATGATTTTAAAAAACAAACAGCCAAATATAAGCTTCGGAAACGATTTGCCTCAGCATCCTGAAAAGTTGAAGCAAATTCGTGATTTGATTAGAGATTACGCTGCTGAATGCGAACTGATACCGCCTTTGCAGGAGGAAGAAGTCATTTTTCATTCCGGTGAATTGATCAGGAAGCATCCTGAGCTATTTTTGTATCAAAAGCTTTTGGCTGTGATGATTAACAATTACGCATGGAGCCATATTGTTGCCGGGATTCCTTTTAACAGACGCATTTTGTTGTTGCCCAAGTGCATTAGTCACTCTACACAATGTCCTGCAAAGTACGATGAACTCGGATTACTTTGCGAGCAATGCGGTCGCTGCGATTTGGCTGAAATCATTTCTCAGGCCGATGAATTGGGCTATCACACCATAGTTACTGAAGGAACTACTTCGGCAAGTTTGCTTTTATCTTCGGGTAAGGTAGAATGTGTGATTGGTGTTGGTTGCCTGCACTCCTTCGAACGTTCGTTTCCTTTAGCAGTAAAAGAGGCTGTTCCATCTCTTGCAATTCCTTTGTACAATAATGATTGTAAGGATTCTAAAGTGGATAAAATCTGGTTAGATGAAGTGCTTTCCATGCGTAGTGAAGCAAATTGGAAAGGTTGGATCAACCTGGATTCTATAAAATATCAGGTAAAGGATTGGTTTGCAACAGCTCAATTAAAGACACTTTTTGGACAGGATGATGATACCGTAAATATTGCAATTCGGTGGATGAATACCGATGGAAAGCGTTGGCGTCCGATCATTATGCTTGCGGTTTACGATGCTCTTACGGGGAAATCAGGTGAGTATGATGATACCATTCAAAAATTAGCCGTTTCCATAGAATGTTTTCACAAAGCTTCTTTAGTTCATGATGACATTGCTGATGAAGATGATGAGAGATACGGGAAGCCTACTCTTCATAAGGAATATGATATTCCTGTTGCTATAAATGTGGGCGATTTATTGCTTGGGTATGGCTATCAGATGATTGCTGAATCGGAGGCAAAACACATTCGGAAATTGTTAAAAGTAGCTTCTTACGGACATCGGGATTTGTCTCTTGGGCAAGGAGAGGAGCTCTTGTGGAGAAACAATGGAAAATTGCTTACACAGGAAGAGATTCTGCGCATTTTTAGCAACAAAACATCTCCGGCATTTGAAGTTGCACTGCAGTTTGGAGCAATCCTAGCCGATGCTGACGAGAATATTTTAAATATTATCTCAGAATATAGTAATGCTTTGGGGATCGCATATCAAATCAATGATGATTTGGATGATTTCAGGCAAACAAGCATTGTCAGTGGTTTTAATACCATTCAGCCATCTTTGGTTTCAACTCTTTTGAACCAAAAGCACCCTCAGAAAATGCAGGAATGCTTCGATAGAACTCAAAATGGAGATGAAAGCATCAATACTGAGTTTTTACAATGGAAGGAAACCAAACAAGCTATGAAAGAAGCAGAAGAAATGCTGTATATTTACAAGCGAAATGCTTTAAAAGCCTTACGACCATTAAATAATCCAACATTGAAAATATTATTGACCCGTTTGTTGAATCGGATAGTTCCGGGAAATTCATAAACAGACAAGCCATGAAAGGGGCTAAAGAATCATTTGTTGATGGTTTCTGAAAGTCCCCTTTAGTGGTCCCGAAAGCTTTAGGAATAGGGGTGAAAAATAAAAAAGTAAAAGCCCATCGGCTTGAGATAAAAGAAAAATTAATATTTACAATTCATATCATCTTGAAGAAAAATACAAATTGCAATCAATTCATACTCGAAGCACTTTTAAAATCAACAGAAGTACTAAGCAATGAAGCTAAAAATAAAATAAAATCCTTTTTAAGTTCTCAGAAAAGCGAAAACGGGGGATTTGTGGATCGTGCAGGAAAGGCTGATCTATACTATTCGGTGTTTGGTTATACTCTTGCCCTGGTTTTAGATTATAAAGTAAATGTAGTTGAAGAACGAAAATATCTAAGAAGAATAAAACATGCAGAAAAACTGGATTTTGTACATTCAATTTGTTTTGTGCGATGCGAGTTCTTGCTGCATCTGATTGATTTAAGGCAAAAATCGAGATTACCTGCATCTAAATTCCTGTCCATTAGTTTTGCTAAAGATTTAATTCTTGGAAAAGTAGTGAAATCCTTAAAAATTAATTGTTCTCAATTGTTATGGGAACTGGAAGAGAACCTAGCAAATGATGGTGGATACAATCATAACAAAAAAGCAGCAGAGAGGTCTACGATCTATGCAAATTACCTGATGTGGACACTTTATCAGGACTTACAAACCGAGCAAGAAGTTTTGGATGAGATTACTGATGCAAATATTACTTTAATGGCTGAAAACGGATCATTTGCCAATGAAGAGAATAGCATTGATGGTGTGACTTCTTCCACTGCAGCAGGTCTGATTATGAGTTCAAGCAGCGAGTTGGAAGAAATGGTGAAAACAAAGGAATGGTTAAAACAAATGCTCACCAAACGTGGAGGTTTCAAAGCCGCAAAAGGTGTTCCTATTGCTGATTTGTTATCTACTTCAACAGCACTTCTTGCTTTGCAGGTAACGGGAGAAAATATGCAGGATTATGCCGAAAATTCCGTAAATTTCATCAATCTGCACTGGGATGAGTCCGGCGGGTTCTTTGGAAGCATTGCCGACATGACTTGTGATGTGGAATATACTTATTATGCGCTTTTGGGTTTAGGAGTACTTTCTTAAGTTATGAGTTGCGGATTTCATTGTCATCCCGAGGGATCTGTTGAATAGGAAGAGATCTTTCACTTCGTTCAGGATGACGAGATTGAAAGTTTTAATTGCTCATAAGCGGTTTTTTTTTTATTCCTAACAGTGCTTATATTTTGAATGTTTTTGATTCTTGTCACTTGATACTTATTTGAAAAATGACTCCAAGCTACGACAACATACAATCCCTCAAACAAAAACTGGATGACCATATCATCTCTCTTCGGAATGATAAGGGGTCCTGGGATGGCAGATTGTCAAGTAGTGCCTTGTCAACAGCAATTGCGGTTTTTGCATTGTGGAAATACGATCCCAAGAAATACAATATTCAAATTACGAGCGGATTAAAATGGTTACGCCACAATTCCAATTTAGATGGAGGATGGGGCGATACCATTCGCAATAAAAGTAACTTGAGCACAACACTCCTGACTTGGGCTTGTCTTTGCATTGTAAAAGATGATCCTAAATATGCCGACTGCATTCACGATGCTGAAAATTGGCTGACTGATCGATTGAAAAAGTTGGATCCTAAATCAATAAGTACTGCCATTCTCAATCATTATCAGAAAGATCAGACCTTTTCGGTTCCTATTTTGGCCATGTGTGCATTATGCGGCAGACTGGGAGAGAAAGGTTGGGATTTGGTCCCACAACTGCCTTTTCAGATGGCGGTTTTTCCCGATCGTCTGTTCAAATTACTGAACCTTTCTGTGGTAAGTTATGCCATTCCGGCTCTAATAGCCATCGGACTGGTGAAATCAGTAAATACCAAAGCAAGCAAACCTATTGAGAGTTTAAATAAATCGGTAAAAGCAAAAATATTGAGGGTCCTGGCTGAAAAGCAACCCGATAACGGAGGCTTTTTAGAGGCCATGCCACTAACAGGATTCGTTCTCATGAGTTTGGTGGGATCGGGAGAGAAAGAGCTTGAGGTTTGCTCTAAAGCGTCTAATTTTTTAAGTAAATCCATTCGGGAAGATGGAAGCTGGCCAATAGATACGCATTTGGCCACTTGGGTGACTTCTTTATCTCTAAATGCATTGGATGATGACGATTTAGCCGAGTTACCCGAAATGGAGAAGACAGTGAACTGTTTACTTGATCAGCAATTGAAAGCAATACATCCCTTTACCAAAGCAGAACCGGGTGGTTGGGCATGGACACACCTTGAAGGTGGAGTGCCGGATGCTGATGATACTTCGGGAGCACTGGTTGCCTTGCATCGACTGAAAGAGTTTCAGGACATTCCAAAGAAAGTGATCGAAGATGGAATAAACTGGTTGCTGAAAATGCAAAATTCGGATGGAGGAATGCCTACATTCTGCAAAGGTTGGGGGAAATTGCCTTTTGATTGCTCTTGCCCTGATATTACTGCTCATGCCATGAAGGCACTTGCTCTTTGGAACAAGGAAATGAACCCAGAATTAAGAGCAAAAATCCATGCTTGTTTCAGAAAAGCCTGGCAATATTTAAAATCAACACAGCAAGAGGACGGTTCATGGTTGCCACTGTGGTTTGGGAACGAAGATGATGCACAACATCACAATCCGGTGTATGGGACTTCTATTGTTTTGTATTCTTTAACTTGCATTGAGTCAGTGTGTGTGTTCGGATTAGGTGAAGTTAAAATTAAAGCGGTAGATTTCCTTGTTTCTACTCAGAATCAAGATGGTGGATGGGGAGGAAATGCTTCTCTGATCTCTACAATTGAAGAAACTTCACTGGCAATCCGAGCGCTAAGGAGTACTTCTCGGACGTTAAGTGGTAAAGATAACTGGGAGCAAATAAGCATGGGGATTAATTGGTTGCAGAAGAACCTACCCAATGACTTATCAGAAATTAAAGCCACACCTATTGGGCTTTATTTTGCCTCACTTTGGTATTTCGAGGACATGTATCCATTGGTATTCGCAAGTTCTGCACTAAAAGAGGTTTTGGATTCATCGGCCTTCTCTAAAGAAATGGAAAACACATTGGTTGAAAAGGCCTGACAGCGTTTTTTCAAATTTGTTTGGAAGAGCTATCCCAGATTTGTAATCTGGGGTAACCGAGTATGAGATTTTTAATTTCAGTTTGGATATTGTGCTTGTCGGGATTACAAATCCCTGTTCTCGAAACCTGCAAATTACAAATTTGCAGGAGCTTCAATTCGTAATTCCTAATTATTCATTCGTAATTAATCCACTAGTACTCCAATCATCTCCCAAAAGATCTTCTCATCCATCACATTAATATGATATTCCAAAGCTTTGCGGTTTTTGCGGCCTTTTCCCGAGAAGGATTCTGCATGAGCGGTAATCAGGTAATCTACGTTTTTGGAAACTACACGTTTTACCATTAAACCACGCTCTTTCACCAATTGTTGTGCCAATTCACTATCAATACGCTCACCGTTTATTTTGCAGGAAAGATGACCCGAGAAACAAACACTCTTGCCTTTTAACGATTTCAGTTGCTTTTGTAAGCCTGGAGTGGTGATTTGTATTTTAGTTCGTTCATACTCTATTAACAAATCCAGATCTTTTGGCAGGATGCACAATAATTCGGAAACCAAATTAATGTCTTCCATTTCTGTATTGGTCAAAATCTCATCGAGCAGGTAAATACGAATTAACTTTCGCAAATATTCCCTATGAATCTTCATTACCTGATCTTTGGATAGTTTGTAATCCGAAGCCAGTTCTACCAATGAAACGATTTCCCTTTCGCTTAAAATACGATCGGCAAGTGCCCGATCCAGAACATTTAAATATTGACGAACCGGAACCGAGTCTCCCGCATTGGAAGTCAATCGGTTTAAGAGGTCATAAAGGCGGGTTTTTTGAATGTTGGCAATATTCCGAGCTTCCTTACGCTTAATGAAAATATTACGTCCGTTCGGACAATCATCAATTTTAATTACGAATAGAAAATCTCGTACAAAATCTTCTATTTCGAACTTTTGATTGTATAGGTTCTTCAATATTGAGAAAAGCTTGGCAGTTGCCAGTGAATCAGCTTTAGCGGTATGTCGGGCATATAAATCGATGTCGTAATACGTACACAATTGTTCCAATCGGCGCAAGCCAGAGTCCGGAGCAACCAAATTGGCCAATTTTAAGGTGCAGATACCCTTTAAATTTGCGATTTTTCCATTCAATGCCGGCTCTAAAAATCGGATGGCAAAATCAAGATCATGAGCAACCAATGTTTTACCATTTAATCTGGATAAGATATCAGGTGCAATCTCAGAGATGGAAGGTGCATTTTTCACCATTTCATCCGTAATACCGTGAATTTGGAATCCTTCGATGTCTTTTCCCGGATGTATCAATGTTTCGTAACTATCGAGAAGTTCGCCATTCCAATTTACAGTTTGTATGGCCAATTCGATTAAATGATCGCCATGTTGAGGTGAAATACCGGTAGTTTCCAATGAAATAATGGCAAATTGATGATTGTAGAGTTCCAGAATAGGATCAGTTGTCATAGGTTAATTTTGCTTAGGGTTTTACGATTGGTAACAAATATAAAAAAATTATGCTTAGACCTGACAGGTTTCCAAAACCTGTCAGGTCTTAATTCATTTTTAACTAAAAAATAATGTAGTTTTGAGACTCAGAGATATAAAACACAAAATTAACATACACTTATGAATATCGACAAACAACAAGCACAGGAACTGATTGATTTTATCCATCAAAGTCCGAGCACATACCATGCGGTTAATAATATCCGTGAAGAATTAACCGAAGCAGGATTTCAGGAATTGGATCTTCGGGAAGAATGGACCATTGAAAAAGGAGGGAAGTATTTCACTACCAAAAACGGATCTGCCATTTTTGCTTTTCAGATTGGCACAGGCGAAATCGAGGAAGAAGGATTCCAATTGATTTGCGCTCACAGCGATGCTCCTGGATTTAAGATCAAACCAAATCCTGAGATCGCAGTGGAAGGAAATTACATCAAACTAAATACTGAAGTTTACGGTGGCCCGATTTTGAATACCTGGATGGATCGTCCGCTTTCCATAGCAGGTCGAGTATCCGTAAAATCAAACGACCCGTTGAATCCAGAGCATTTATATGTGAAGATCGATCGTCCGTTGATGGTGATTCCAAATATAGCCATTCACATGAATCGTGAGGTGAACGAAGGAGTAGCCCTAAACAAACAGAAGGACATGCTGCCTTTACTGGCCATGATCACCGATGAAATGGAAAAGGATAACTGTTTGGTGAACTTGATGGCTGAGGAGTTGAAGATTGATGCAGAAGCCATTATTGATTTTGATATTAATTTATTTGAAGTAGAAAAAGGTTGTGTTATGGGCTTAAACGAAGAATTTATTTCTTCGGCTAAGTTGGATGATTTAGCCATGACACATGCCGGATTATCAGCTTTACTATCTGTCGGTAACTCGAAAAAAACACAGATGCTGGCCATTTTCGATAACGAAGAAGTTGGCAGTTTAACAAAGCAGGGAGCTGGCTCTCCTGTATTGCGTCATTTATTGCAGCGCATTGTTTTCAAGTTGGGTAAGGATATGGAAGCCTTTCACCGCGCAATTTATAATTCATTCATGATTTCGGCAGATATGGCTCATGCCGTTCATCCGAATATTCCCGATAAACACGATCCAACCAACCGTCCTTACATCAACAAAGGACCGGTAATCAAAATTCACGCCAACCAAAAATACACTACCGATGGTGATTCGGGAACCGTATTCGAAACCTTGTGCAAGAATGCAGATGTTCCTTACCAAAAATTTGTGAACCGTTCCGATTTAGTGGGAGGGAGCACTCTTGGTAATGTTTCAACGGGTCAGATCGATATCCGTACAGTAGACATCGGAAACCCTATGTTTGCTATGCATTCAGTTCGCGAAACGGGTGGAGTAAAAGACAATGTGTACATCCGTAAAGTATTTACAAGCTTTTTTGGATTGTAGAGAAAACTAAAATATAAGAAAAGGCAGCACTTCATTGGTGCTGCCTTTTTTATTTTGAAGGCTCGTGTAGGAGTAGTTGCCGATTGCGTTGCACTTTTCCTGCCATTACTTATACCAGATGTTTGGTGTCGTATTTATTTTTCTAAGATGCCCTTTTCAACACTATCTTCAATAAGTTTTTCAGCATAATTCCATAATTCTGTCGAACCATTTTTTATTGCTATTTTCTTATCGTAAACTGTTTGATATTTTACTCCAAATTCTTTCCATGTCCCACCATTATTTGATGTATTCTGCAATAAAGGTTCAAGTCTGTCCATTGATTTTGCAAATTTCGCCTCATTAGAAATACCATCTTCAAATTCAGTCCAAACTTCGATAAATTCTGCAGCCTGCTTTTCGGGTAGAATACCAAAAATCCGTTTGGCAGATTTCAGTTCTTCTTCGGTATTTTCATGATTTTTATTTTGGTCGTACAAAAAGGTGTCTCCAGCATCTATTTCCACGATATCGTGAATTAACACCATTTTCACGACTTTTAGCAAATCAATTTTCACATCAGAATATTCGCTTAAGACAATTGCCATCATCGCTAAATGCCAACTATGTTCAGCATCATTTTCATTTCGGTCGCTATTGAGCAATTTTGTCCGTCTCTGGATGTATTTTATTTTATCAATTTCTTTGATAAACTCTATTTGCTTTACTAAATTTTCTCCTATCATTTCCAAGTCTCTTTTTTTTAAATATTGCCACTAATGGGCCTTGCTAAATTTCTTGGGCGATTCAATGAGTAGCCTTATTTACCTACCGAAGTGAGCAGTGCGCCAAGTAGGTAAGCCGTTTAAATTTACTTTATTACATTCTGAGCAAGCCCATTTTTAAATCAGGAACACCTTTAAAATAGTGTCGTGTCCTGTAATTTCAAAGCCCAAAGATTCCAGAGGTCTACTCATCGCCTCAATAGCGAATCTTGTAATATTAAACGTTTTGGCTATCAATCACTCTCTAGGGGCAATGATATAATAAACTCACTGCCCTTATTCACTTCGCTTTTTACGATAATTGAACCTCCATTTCTTTCAATAAATTCTTTACAAAGAATAAGCCCCAATCCTGTGCCCTTTTCATTATCGGTTCCTTTGGTTGATATATCCTTGTCTATTTGAAATAAATTATCAATAAGCTCAGGAGACATACCCACACCGGTATCGGTAATATGGAGACTGATGCTATCTTCATTAACCTGTGAATCAATAGTAATATGCCCTCCTTTATGCGTAAATTTTATAGCGTTGTTTACTATGTTTCTAATGAATGTTAAAGCTGTATTTTTATCAATGGATACAATCAATTCAGATTGAACCTTATTGATTATTTTAATGTTTTTAGAATCTGCATTTAACAAATAGGTAGAAATACTTGTCGCTACCAATTCTTTCAAATCTAATTTTTCTTTATTGATTCTAATTTCATCCGTTTGAGTTCTAGCCCAAGTTAAAAGGTTATCGAGTAAGCTATATGCATTAAGAGATGACGTATTAATTTCTTGAATACAATTTTTTCTTTCCAAATCGTCAAATGAATCATATTCCGTAATCAATAAGTCTGAAAAACCAATTATGCTGCTAAAGGGACTTTTAAGGTCATGGGAAATAATTTTAAAGAACTTATCCTTAGTTGCATTGGCACTTTCAGCCGCAGCTTTAGATTTTGTTAGTTGCTTCTCAATATTTTTTTGTTCGCTTATATTTGAATCAATAGAAGCTATGCCAAAAGGATTGTCTTCTTCATCAGTCAATAAGGATAAAGTCATAAGAACAGGGATTTCCTTGCCATCCTTTTTCAATCGCAAACACTCAACATCACGAACCAATTTACCTTCTACGCAAAGTTTAATCAACTCATCCATTTTTTCATGATCTCCATCCGGCACTAGTAGCTGACTCGATTTGTTAACTAATTCCTCTCTTGAAAAGCCATATACATTCACAGCCTCATTGTTCATTTCCTGAATATTGCCATGTAAATCTTCTATAAAGCATGGATTAGTACCATCCAGAAATACCTTGGAGAGTTTTCTGATTTCATTTTCTGCCAACTTTCGGTCGGCTATTTCCTGTTGAAGACGCACGTTAAGTTGCTCCCTTGTTGTTATTTCTACTTTCAAGTTCTTATTAAGTGCTTCGTTACGAATGCCTAATATAAACGCACGCACACTGGCAGCATGCATCACCTGACCAGCTCGCAGCAAAATTGCAATGAAGAACAAACAAAGCAAACCCAAGATATTATAGAGACTCCCACCTTCAAAGAAAAACCGTAATGATATAGGCAATGCCGTGAGGATTAGAAATGAGACATAAGAAGGTGTCCATGTGTAGTAGGCTGCAACAGCTGCAGCGCTCAGAGGCAAAACAACTATTGGCCATACCGCCTGATATTCCGGATGTTCAATCGGCCATAAGAATGCAAAGGGGATGGCCCACGTTAAGCCGGAAACAATAACACCGATGACATGAAGCTTTGCCCATCGATCAATATCAGATGTTAAAGGTGCTCGGCGTTCAAACGCGAATACAATGCCGCCTCTTGCTATCGTAAGGAGAACTATTATTCCTGCCCACAAGGCAAGTTTCCATTGAGGAATAACCTGCCAGAAAATGACACAGGCAGTAAGCGCAACAATTAAAGCCCCAATCAGGCCAGTTTTCGTTTGCTGATAAAGCAGTTCAATCTGGGCATCACGTACTTTTTGATCGATATTGGTGTATTCTTTTGTAGCTAATTTGTCCATTACTCCATTATTCCTCATAATAATGTCACTTTTGTGAATACACGTTTTGGTTCATGTTTTTTCATGCTGACTCTCACAGTTAAGTAAAACAATTTGAAAACACTCTTACCTCTGTGACCGTTAAAATATAACAACACGACCGAACATCCTAATAATTTTTAAGTATTTGTGACTCACAATAACACCAGAAAAAGCTCTTTTTCGTGTTGGGAAATTGGGGGTGGCTATTATACTCCAATACACTTGGTAATGTTTCAAGGGGGTCAGGTCGATATCCGTACAGTAGACACTGGAAACCCAATGTTTGCCATGCACTCAGTTCGCGAAACGGGTGGCGTTAAAGAATCCGTAAAGTATTTACAAGCTTTTTTGGATTGTAGAGAAAACTAAAATATGAGAAAAGGCAGCACGTTGGTGCTGCCTTTTTTATTTTGACCACGCTTGAGCTATGCGCAGAAGCTTTATCCTCATTATCTATCAATTCTTTTCACAAACCCAGATTTTTCTGGCGAAATTCTTCTTTCCACTTTTACTAACGCTGCAATAATCTGATATTCTGAATCCTGTGTTGCTGATTAAGTTTGTAATATCTGAGGTAGATACAATAACAAGTCGATCTGTGATTTCTGCTGTCGACTCAATAATGTTTACGATTTCAGTATCAGTTGCACTGGTGAACAAATTATAGGGCAGGTCGATAATAGCAGCCTCATACCTTTTGCTAATGTCTTTTATATCGGAGTGATATATATTTGCAGTATAATTGAAGTGAGAAAGATTTTCCCGTGCATTATTACACGTTTTCTCGTTAATGTCGCAACCCTCAATGTTATTCCCGGCAAAACAGGCTTCTAACATTATTGTGCCAACACCACAACAAGCATCCAGCAGCTTTTTCTCTTTGTTTGCCTTTGCTGCAATATTGACAAGAGCTTTGGCAATATTTACACCTATTGAGTTACTGAACGAGCATGGTTTTTGCTTGTGTTTATGCCAGTCTATATTGTTTTTAATTGAAACCCCAAAATACCAAATACCTTCGTAATAGCACAAAGCATATGTTGTTGTTGGCTTATAATAATCAGGTTCTCCTTCAATGCTGTAGCCTATGTCTCTTAACTTATTTAGCCTGTCGGTATACTCAGTAGTATCACCATCAAAAACTAAATATTCAATTTTGAACCCTTCAGCGCAAATACTCTCTTTTTTGATGTCATTTATTAAAGTAGAATAATCGTTAGAACATGAAATAAGTTCAAGTCTGTTTCTAATGAAAGCACTACTCGAAGGATCTACTTTTATATTGGAAAAAAGCAGTTTATTCTTTTCTTCCTCATTAAAAATATATTTCGATTCGAGCGTGCACAACTCTCTTTCAGTAATGTCACAATTAAAGGAATATATATATTTGTTCATCTGCATATTTTTTGACCTTGGAATGCAAAGATGATACTATAAAATCAATCCCCATCTTTTGTTCCTGATATTCTTCTGTCAGTGCGATTTTAGCATTGCCCGTTAAGGCACATCCTTTGCAAAAGGTAAAGAGTAGACTTTACACCAAATTGGTAAACCGTTTCAATTTAGTGGGAGGGAGCACACTAGGTAATTATAACATATTTTTCCTGAGGGATTAATTTATTTTCATGTTTTAATTATTTATTATCCATGCTAAAATAGCATAATTATAAATACAATGCATCTCATTAATAAGTGTTTAGAAAACATAAATAGTTTAGCAAAAACTATAATTTATGTTGCAATTTCATCATTAAACGTGCCAATTCAATATATTTATTTATTTTTAGGCAACACAAACATAATTCCATTTAATAATGAAGAAGCTCTACATAAAACATCTCATAGCATTGAGTGTTATTTTCACATGCTTTGGATCATATGCTCAAGTTCAGAATATGGTACTTAACCCTAGTTTTGAAGTGTATGAAAAATGTCCTCAAAGTTACACTTTTATGGACCACACGCATAAATTAGTTCCTAACTGGACATATCCAACAGCTACTACTCCCGATTATTTTAATGAGTGTGGCTCTAATGAAGTAAAAGTACCGGATAATTTTGCAGGATATAGCAAGGCTAAATCTGGTAAAGGGTACGTGGGAGCTATTTTAAGTGGAAGTAATCGCGATTTTAGAGAATACTTTCAAGGTACTTTAATTAGCTCTATGGATGCAGGTCAAAAATATTGTGTTTCATTTTGGTACAAATTAGCATCTGGAAGTAAATTTGCTGTTGATCAGTTGAGCGTGCATTTTTCAAATTCAGAATTAGCAAATGGGAATAAAACATTTTTAAACTTAAAGGCGCATTTAACGAATAAAGAGGGTTTATTTTTAGACAATACAGACGAATGGGTTCAGTTCTGTCAAGTGTATACAGCTAAAGGAGGTGAGGAATTCTTTGTTGTGGGCAACTTTAATAACTATGATAATACGAACTATGTAGTTACTGGTCGTGATACTAAGAATAAAAAAGGCAAGACATATGCTTACTACTTTTTCGACGATTTTGAGATTCGTCCGCTAGTTGATTGTAGTATGTGTGCATGCGTTCCTAAAGATTTAGCAACCGTGCTTATTGATTCTTCTTATACAGGAGGTCAAAATCCTGTTACAGGTCAAAGTAATAAAATAATAAATGATGGTGTCATTAGCTTAAAAATATCAGGAGGAGAAGCTCCTTATACTATTGATTGGAGTAATGGAACAAAAAATGCACAAAAAATTCAAAACCTAAAAGCAGGTACATATACTTACCATGTAAGTGATCAAAATAATTGCCACTCCGAGGGTACTATTGTTTTTAAAGAGCCACTGCTGTCTAAAGATGCTTTTACCGAGGGATTAAGAAATATTGAAGAAGGAGGTGCTCTTACTTTAAATAATATTTTCTTTGAAACTGGTAAAAGTACGCTTTTGCCAACTTCATTTGAAGAACTCGATAAAGTAGTCGATTTTTTAAAAGAAGGAACAGTTAGTTTGATTGAGATTAGTGGGCACACTGATGATGTGGGTTCTGATGAATTAAATCAAAGTTTAAGTCAGCAACGAGCAGAGTCTGTGGTTACGTATCTTGTTGGTAGAGGAATCAATTCTCAAATAATCAAAGGGGTTGGGTATGGAGAATCTAAGTTTTTAGATACCAATAAAACAGAAGTTGGACGATCAAAGAATCGTCGTGTGGAATTTTTAGTACTAAAAAAATAAACTCTTACTTATGAACTCAAGAAAAATAAATATACTAATCATTTCATTGCTAATATCATTTGCTAGTTTAGCACAGAAGCCTGAAAGAATATACAATAATTATTTATTCAAAGGCATGGAGGCAAGTGCAAAGGATGATATTGATAAAGAACTTACTAAGGCTAAAGAACATTTCGATAAAATTTTATTAGATGAACCTGAATCAGCAATGGCTAATTTAGGACTAGCTATCGTTTACTCATATGATGAATATTCTGACAAAGATTATTTTAAAGCTTGGGGATACTTTCAGAAAGCTTATGAAGCACAATCTCAGTTTACTGCTGACGATAACGATGTTTTAAATGATTTGTTTTCTAAACAAGATAAAAGGCGTAGTAATAGAACTGTAATTAAAAACATGGACTGGCAGCGCCAACAAGTGGAAGATAAGTTGATTAAATTTGTGCGGGAGGAAAATAATACAGATTATGCCAAGCGGTTTTTAAAAGAATTTCCTGATTCGAAATACTATACCAATGTTTCACATATTTTGAATTATATCTTGTTTCGTGAAGCCGAGAATAAAAATACGCTTGCTGCATTTAATCAATTTTTAAAGGATTATCCTGAATCAGCTCAAGCTGATATAGCAATAAAGATGCGCAATAAGTTAGCCTATAAAACTGCTGTAAGTGAGGGGTCATTGAATAGTTTCCGGAATTTTGTTGAAAAATATCCTGAGGCTGCTCAAGTTGATGAGGCTAAGAAATTAATGGAAGGAATGGCTTTTAAAGAAGCATACGATAAAAATACACTTGAAGCTATTGAGCATTTTATAGTAGAATTTCCTAATTCATCAAAAATGCCAAAAGCTAAAGCTGTAAAACAGAAATTGCTTTTTGAATGGGCTAAAAGTGTAAATAGCTTAGAGGCTTATAACAAATTTGTGGCTTCATTCCCCGAAGGCAAGCATTACGTTGATATTTTTAATCTAAAAGCGAGTGTATTAGGAGAAGAGATCCTTACGGATTTTCCAATGGAAAATTACAAGTTCGTAAAAGGGTTCGATAACCAGCAGTTTAACGATTTTGGTGGTGGAATTGCTAAACGCCCAAATGGAGAGCTTGTAGTAGCTGCATCGTCGCGTAAAGCAGAGGGAAAGATGTATGACTCTTGGCTTTTAGGCCTAGATACCAGTGGAAAAATGATCTGGAATAAGATGCTAGGAAACCGTTTTGATGATCTTGTAAATAAAGTGAGCATAAGCGCTCAGAACGAAATTTATGTTGCCGGTATTACTGATGCCATAGTTGATAGTGTGAAAGGGCAAGCGTGGCTTTATAAGCTCGATGCCAATGGTAAAAATATATTTAATCAAAGAATTGATATTGATGAAGTACTTGATTTTGTAGTTTATCCCGACAATAAAATTTTAGTTGCAGGCTATAGCAAAAACACAAACGATTCAACTTTTACGCCTGGTTTAGTAAAACTCAATGCCAATGGTAAAATGTTGTGGTCTCGTGCCTACTCAAGCAAGGGCAAGCTTTATAATTTAGCTGGTGATACCTTAGGTATTACTTATGCTGCTGCAGGCAATTGGATATTTGCTGTTAACCAGGCAGGTTATTTAAAATGGGATATTTTGTTGGATCAAGATGTAAAATCAACCGCTGTTGGTATTAATGGGAACAATAAACTGCTTTTTGCTGGTTTAAATACTACAGGAGCTTTTGCAAGTGCATATACTATAAATGGGGAAAAGATTTGGGAATCTCCTATTCCTGTTTCTGGAAATGGAAATATAGAACAAATTATAAGTTTACCTGATAATAGTTTTGTTATTGCAGGAACATTTGATAACAAAATCAAACTAGTCCATATCGACGAAACAGGCAGTATTCAATCAGAAAAAGAATTTAGTTTACCACAAGGAATTAAACTAAACGATTTAACAGCTGCTGATGAGAATTTTGTAGCAATTAGTGCGACAAGATTAACGGAAAAAGGCGATTTAATTGTATTTGAAATGGAGCTATAAAAAAAAGATTTGTAAAAAAGGACTTTCCTTTTTTACTAGCTGAATTCAACCTACAAATGCAACTTCTGGGGTAAAGGTTTTACCTTATCTACCGACCAGAGGGAGTCATGCGTACCGAAGCAAGCCGATTAAATTTACTTATTTATAGTGGGAGTAAGTCCATTTTTAAATCACGAACACCTTTTAAATAGGGTAGGTGAGTAAATTTAATTGGCTTGCTGGTTCCGGCTCGTCGGGATTAATTGTACTAAACTTTCAATCCCGATAGCTCGGGGGCTTATCACCGCTTATGATGATTTGAATTTTGCCTTACCTTTTATAGATGATTTCTTGTCCGCCCTGAGATAAGGTCAGACTTTCAACTTGTTCAGTTTTATTAAATGTAATTAAAGCTGGAACTACTTTTAAATAGAACACATTTTCAGATTTAGGATAAATTTCAATTTCATTTTGACCTGTTATTTGAATTTTCATTTGCTTACCATCTTTAGTAACCTTCATAATAAACTTTTGGTATTTATAATTACCAACATAACTTTCCAAAATAGCATCTTCAACAGTTACCTCTTTTACCAAACTCTCCGTATCCACTCCTAATTTTTTAAGCATTGCAATACCATTAGTATTACCAGGATTGATTTCGACAGATTTCTTATAGCTGGCAATGGCTTTTTCATTTTCTTTGTTCTTCATCAATGCATCGCCATAACTGTCATATACATTGAAAGAATTAGGAAAGGCTTCCATATTTAGTTTGAACACTGCAATAGCTTTTTCAAGTTCACCTTTCCCAAGATAAGAATACCCCAAACCATTCAATTGGTTCTCTCCAAAATCATATTTGTCAGTTCGATTTTTCTTTAATTCCCAATAAGTTCTTGTAGCTACTTCAATTCCTTCATTTTCAATACTCTTTTTAAGATGGGTTACAAAAGAAGGCTTTTGGGGCTTATTTAAAGCTGATGTTGGATCTAATAGATGGAATACAATATCATCGACAGCAACGTCTGAGTTTGTCAGTACGACTACACCTTTATCTCCACCTTTAATAAAGCCTGCAAAGGCTCTATAACCTCCTGTTCCTCCAGCATGCCATGCAATTTCCAACTTATTACGTAACCTAATATGCCATCCCAAGCCTACCATTGAGCTACTGCCTTTGCTTGTTGAATTCTTATGTGACAAGTGCATTGCTGGATACAAATCACTCTTTTTTAAACCCATATTAGCTGCCAAGTAAGTTAGCATATCAACAGTTGTAGAACGAATAGCTCCTGCACCAGCTAAAGTTGGTATGTCCCAATTTTCTACCTCAACACCAGCACTATGACCCATAGCTAAGTTTTCTTTCATTTTTGGCGTAAAGGCAATGCGTGTATTTTCTAATTTTAAAGGTTTGGCGATAGTCTTTACCATTAACTCTTCATAAGTCATTTGTTTTTTATTTGCCAATACATGCCCTAACAAACCTTGAGCATAATTGGAGTATTCATATTTTGAACCAATATCACGAGTCAATTCATAACTATTTAAGAAGGCATACATTTGCTCTTCTGAGTAATCTGCATAAGGATTAGCAAGATTAGCAGGGTTGAAATTATCAGGCATTCCAGGTAAGGAGGAGGTATGATTGGACATCTGATACAGTTTAATTGATTCTCCATTTCTGATGGGAGATGTGACTCCTTCGGGTAAAAGTTCTTGCAAAGGGGTATCCAAATTTAACTCCCCTTTTACAACCATATCAGCTAATAAAATTCCCGTAAAGGTTTTTGAAATAGAGCCAATTTCAAAAACAGAATTTTCATCAACAGGCTCCTTGGTCTCTAAAGATTTTACACCATAGCTATAATAGCTTACGCCATCAGAAGTAATTACGCCTACAACTAGTCCTGTATTAATACCATTATCAACACGAGCTTTGATGTTTTCCTTAACTTCTGCTGAAATATTCTTGTTCTGAGATTGACATCCGTATAATACTATTTGAAATAGTATCAGTAAAATGGTAAAATACTTTTTCATAACTCTTCTGTTGATTTTGTTAATAAGGTTTCTGCTTTTTGCAAATGAATGCCAATGTTATTAATAAAATTTTTGGGCTCCCGATAGTTATCGGGATTAAAGAGTAATCTTTATCTACCGACCGAAGGGAGATCACAACACGAAGTGAGTCTTGCGCCAAGAAAGCAGGCCGATTAAATTTACTTATCGAAAAGGTGCTAAAAATCCGTTCATCTTTTTACTTGTCAATAATTCGTTTTTTTTTGTTTTCGTTAATAACTAGTGCTGTTATCGAAACAATGATAATTATTGAAGCAGCTAAAAAGATCCAGGTATTTTTGGATTCAATGTTGAAATTTGAAAAATCAAAACTTAATATATTTAAGGTCATTGCTAATATTACTAAAATTAAAGAGATGTTTCTTTTTATCATATTCTTTGTGTTTTAAGTTCGTTTCGCCAATTTTGACCAAGGGTAAATTTCCCACCTTCTTTTCCCCTTAGCTTAACAAATTAATCAGTTACTCTGATGTGGGGAATGAATGGCAACTTATAATATTTTAATTTACCTGATAAACTCCAGTATCACCAGTCTCCAAATATTTTTGAATTATATCTAATTCTTGGAGTGCTTCGGTTTTTGTTTTATAAAGTCCTACAATTTGTGAGTTACTAAATATAGAAGCCCCTGCAATACTGCCTATTATAGCAAACTTCAGCTTTCCTCCAAAGTTTCTTGTAATTAACAAACTTGCAATTTGTATCAACTGTTTTTTATCTTGAGATCTTATCCACATAATATTATAATTAAAAATTTGTACACATCTTAATCAACCGATGCGTTTGGTCCTTCATTCTTTATTTCGATTATTTAATTTAAAAAAGTGTATTTATTGATGTAAATAGCGATAACACTCACACCTAATGAACCACTGCAAGACCCGCTTGGTTTAAGCTTGCGAAGTATTTGGTGGTGGGAGAGGTTTTCCGCTAGGCTAACGACAGCTTATTCGATGTGTGCAATAGTATTTACTTCATTTTTTTAAAACCATTCAGTCCAATTTGATGAATCATATAAGGCCACATTTCTGTTCCTTTTGCTCCTGGGAAAGTCCCGGCATTTGATGTTTCTTTAAACTCTCCATTTACCTCAGTTTGAATATCTGAATTGTATGTTAATGTATGTTCAGTCCGGTTTTTCATCAATAAAAGGATTTTCATGTTTTTTTCTTTCTCTTCATCAGAATCACCACTTGTTGATAAGCAGAAACAGAATTCGATAGTTCCTTTTTGTCCATTCTCTTTAAAAATAGAGTCATTTTCCCATGTATCAACCAACTCCTGAAATGGTTCATATTTTATAATAGAATAGTCAAATTTTGTTGAGTCAATTGGATGTAACTCAATAGTGAATTTACTACCAATTGGAAATGTATATCCATTTGCTGGTTTAGTAGGTAATTCTTGAGAATAACCTATCATATTTATCGTAAATAAGATTAATATTAAAAGTATGTTCTTCATATTTATTGAATTTATGTTGCTTTGATATTATTGCTAACTTATAAATACAAGGCTGTTTATTTCGATTATATAATTTTAAAAAGTGTATTTATCCTACCAATAGGACAGAACAATTTTCTCTAAAGGCCATTAAAACTAAGCATTAAATGCATTAAACAGTAGTAATTAGGTAGGGAAAACAATTTGCAGAACTAAAAAAGAACTGCTCTACATAAGTTGAGGTGAAAAAAGCAGAATAAGGTGAAATTTATTGCGGAAGAATATCTATACATAATCATTTCAGGACTGGAAATGCCCGTTTTTACTGCTGCAGAGCCCATTTTAACCCCTACAAAGTTCATTATGAGTGTGTGAAAAAGTAGGATAGGATCGTGTTTTATGCTGATTATAATTAGTTAGTGATCGGTATCTCGTTGCTTGGGGAAAACTTCAAATTGAAAAAAAATGCCCTTCCCGAACAGGGGAAAGCTTCGATTTGAAAAAAGAGACCTTTCCCGAACAGGGGAAAACTTCAAATTGAAAAAAGAGACCCTTCCCGAACAGGGGAAAGCTCCGATTTGAGAAAAGAGACCTTTCCCGAACAGGGGAAAGCTTCAAATTGAAAAAAGACGCCTTTCCCCAAGTGGGGAGGCTTTATATTTGAATTTTTGGGCTTATCCCCGAAAGGGGGAGATTGGAATTTGAAAATTGCCGGCAATGAAGAGTAGGGGGAGAGGTGATTTTTTTGAGGTCGATTTTACTTTAGACTTTTCAGCTAATTCTTAGGGCTTGTGTCTTTCACTACAATACTCATCTCGCTTGAAATTTCGTCGGCAGCTTCACTAATGAACCGACCTTAAATACAATTCTTTTTTTTTACCAACTCTCAAAATCGATACTTTAAATTTTAGCTTTCTTAGGTTTTGTCTTCAAGCCAGACGGGCTTTTCATTTTTGATTCATGCCTAATTTTAGCGGGTATTCATGAAATTTATATGTGAATAAAAAGAACTCGCTACGCTCAATTGAGTGAAACGAAATCGATGAGGCCCGCAAAATTATCTCGATTCAAACAGCTTTTTGTTCTTAACGCTATCTTCACTAAACGGGTCCCGATCTCCGGACTCAATGTCAAATTCTTCCTAATTAACAGACTGCAAGGTGATGCTTTCAAAAAAGACAAAACAAATAATAAAAACAAAAAGATAAAAGAGTAACTGGTTTATAAAATCAGACGCAGATTATTATTGAGTAAGGAAGATCAAGAGGTAATGAGTGAAAAATAAAACACCACGGAGAACACAGAGTACCACAGAGAAAAAACAACATTCACAAAATGTCATTGCGAAGGAGCATAGTGACTGTGGCAATCTGTCCCCTTTTGAGAACAATCGTAAAAGCGCTGCGAAGTATTTATAGATACTACCACGGTACTCTGTACCTAAAAATCATGAACATGGCTGTTGCTACTCTTTTCAATTGTTTTTACATTGTATCGCCGCCTACGGGGCTCTTTTTTATTTATTCTCTATCAACTACCATATTATCGCTCCTCTGGAGCTGTTAAAAATCCCGTAGGGATGTTATTATGGTAGTAGTCAATTAATATCAAAATAAGAAGTGCTGTAAGCACGAAAGAATATAATGGCAAATTTATCCGCTTAGTAATGATAATTTAAGCTTCTTTTAATACGAATTGGTATTTGGTCATGCTCTGACTATAAGCAAGCTGTTCTTGTCAGGGTATGACTAGTCTTCGAGCTCTAGACCTTTATTTCTCCTGTCCTCAAGCCGGACGGGCTTTTACTTTTTCCTTGGATGAAAAAGTAGACAAAAAATCATTGACAACGTCCTCAATCACCCGTTAGTAGTTCGATTGCTAAACTACCGAACTTGTGAGATCATGAACTCCTATTTATGAAATTTATATGTGAATAAAAAGAACTCGCTACGCTCAATTGAGTGAAACGAAATCGATGAGGCCCGCAAAATTATCTCGATTCAAACAGCTTTTTGTTCTTAACGCTATCTTCACTAAACGGGTCCCGATCTCCGGACTCAATGTCAAATTCTTCCTAATTAACAGACTGCCAGTTGAAGTTTTTAAAAAAGACAAAACAAATAATGCCACGGTACTCTGTACCTAAAAATCATGATAATGGCTGTTGCTATAAATACCACGGTGCTCTGCACCTTTATTCCTCTAGTCTTATAATCAGTGCAGATCTTAAAAAATCATAAGGATCTGCGTCTATCTTTTTTATAAAAACTAGCTCATTAATTCGAATGCTGCAATTTAGTTCCTTCTCCTTAAGGAGAGGGTTAGGGTGAGGTGTTAACTTAATTCGAATACTGCAACTGAATCAACTTATTGTATTTCCCTTCCGAAATCTTCATCAAGCTATCATGCGTACCTTGTTCCACAATCTCGCCTTGCTCCATCACAACAATTTCATCGGCCTTTCTAATGGTCGACAATCGGTGGGCAATTACAATGGATGTTCTTCCTGTCATGAGTTTCTCGAGCGCTTCCTGAACCAGCATTTCCGATTCGGAATCGAGCGAGGAGGTGGCTTCATCCAATATTAAAATCTTAGGGTTTTTAAGAATCGCACGCGCTATGGCTACTCTTTGGCGCTGACCTCCTGAAAGCTGGGTGCCACGTTCTCCAACAACAGTTTCAAATTTTTCGGGAAAGCGTTCTATAAATTCCAGGGCATTGGCCTTTTGTGCGGCTTCGTAAATTTCCTGCTCGCTGGCCCCCGATTTTCCATAGGCTATGTTTTCACTGATACTCCCTCCAAATAGAAAAATATCTTGCGGCACTAAGGATATCTGACTTCGTAAGGCCGATAAGGGAATGTCATGACTGTCATGCTGGTCAAAAAATAAGCTGTTTTTAGGCGGACGATGTAACATCAGCAGGAGTGAGGCCATGGTACTTTTTCCAGCTCCGCTATGCCCAACCAGAGCAATCATTTTATTGCTCTCAATTTTTAAATTGATATTGTTTAAAACTGCTTGCTCGCTTCTCGACGGGTAGGCGAAATTCAAATTTTTAAAGCTAATTTCTCCCTGCATCCTAAATTTAGGATCAATTTCACTGATGTCCTGAATATCTTCAGGTTCTTCATCGTAGATCTTGAACAGGTCTTCGGTGGCTCCAATAAATTTCTGAATATTAGTATATACATTGGCCAATCCGCTAATGGTACCCCCCACAAAGACTGAATAAATAACAAAAGAAAATAAATCTCCGGCTTGCATTTCACCCGCTTGCAGTAAACGGGAACCTTGCCACACCATGGCGGCAATGGCACCAAAAAGGCCGAGAATAATAAAAGAGGAAAATGCCCCTCGGTACTTGCCTCGGGTCATGCCTAAATCGGCCATTTCTAAGGTTTTCTTTTTGTAACGGGCAATTTCGATATGTTCATTGGTAAAAGCTTTTACACTCTGTATGCCTTGCAGGGTCTCTTCAATAATTGTGTTCGAATCGGCCAGCTTGGTTTGTACATCTTTGGAGAATTTCCGGATAAACCGGCCAAAATACCTTGCAACAATCATGGTTGGGGGCAAAGTAATCAGCATAAAGGCAGTAAGCTTTATCGAGATAATAGCCAATAAAGTAATTCCACCTGTAATTACGATAATCTGTCGAATGAATTCGGCCAGGGTGCTGGTCATGGTTTCCTGAAGCAATATCACATCTGCCGATATTCTGCTGTTGAGTTCACCTACTCTTCGGCGTTCAAAAAATTGCAGAGGAAGCTTTATTAGATGGCGGTAAGTGGCCTGACGAAGTGCTGCAAGCGATCTTTCGGTTACGTTCACAAATAATACAATGCGAAAATACGAGAAGGTGGCTTGTAAAATCAATATGCAGGCAATTAATAGAGCCGTTTGATTTAAGCTTTGCCCCAGCGTTGTATCATTGCCAGAGTTCACCAAATCACCCAAGAGCTTGGGAAAAGCCAAACTCGCCAAACTTGAACCCAACAAGAAAAAAATACCCAAAAAGTATTGTCCTCTGTAGGGTTTAATGTATTTGTAAAGTCTTAAAGCACTTTTTAAACCACTTTTATTTATTTTCCCTTTCGGAACATCCGATGAATCTGCTATATGTGTTCTTGCCATTCTCTAATTTCACTATTTGTTTCAATTCTTAATAATACACAAATTAGTCGGGATAATGTTTTCTGTTGCTTGTTTTTAATTGGCTGGATAAGATAAAATCTCATCCATGTTTTTTTTGATTCCCTCTTCTTCAGGAGAGGGCTAGGGTGAGGTGTCTTTCCAATGGCAAATATGGATACTTCTGCTCACTAAATGAGTTTCTCTGTTTTAATAGGGATAGATAGGTGATTTTATACCTAAAGGATGAGCAGAAGAGGCCATTTAGTGAGCTTTCGGGTTGAAAGTATGATCTGAATGAAATATTTGATGAGCTTTTGCTTCAAACTGTGAGCTGAAAGGTCTTAAAAAGTAAGATCTGCTAGTAAATTAATGATTGATGTCCCTAAAGACAAGAGGGTATTCTATTGACGTACCGAAAGTCGCGGAATGTTAGTTTTGGCGCCAATATTATTACGAAGTACTCAAAGGCAAGGTGAATTTGAAAATACTTCCTTCTCCTCTTTTGCTTTCCGCCCAAATTTTCCCCTTGTGTTTTTCCACAAATTCTTTACAAAGCAGTAAGCCTAAGCCCGATCCTTTTTCTTCAGCTGTGCCTTTGGTTGTAGTATTGGTATCTATCTCAAATAGCTTAGTAAGTGTTTCGTTATTTATTCCAACTCCATTATCCGAAACGGAAATTTCAACTTGGCTTTGCTTCGGAATTGAAGAAATAGTTATTCTTCCTCCTGGCTTTGTGAATTTAATTGCATTCGAAATAAGATTTCGTAAAACAGTCTTCAACATGTTTTTATCAGCATCAATTTCAAACTCATCCGATTGAATATGGTTTAAAGATATATTCTTAATTTTTGCTGTCGAATTTGAATTTTTTATTGTCTCTTCGATAATGGATGACAATATCAATTTTTGTGGGTCGAAAATTATTTGTCCGGTTTGTGATTTTGCCCAATTCAATAAATTGTCAAGTAAAACAAGTGTGTCTTTAGTAGTCGTATTTATTAATCTTAAATATTCTTCAGTTTCTAACTCATCAATATCTTTTGCGTCTTCAATCAATAGTTCCGAAAATCCTAAAATACTACTAAACGGAGCTCTTAAATCGTGCGCTATTATTGAAAAAAGTTTGTCTTTTGTGGCATTGAGTTCAATTAATTGCTTTTCGCTTTCTTGCAGAGCTTGTTCAGAACTTTTACGTTCGGTAATGTCAAGCATGATACCAACAATTCCGTAAAACTCATTTTTATCATCGATTATATTGGCCTTATGAAATAATATATCATGCAAAGTCCCGTCGGCATATTTAACCCGGCTTTCATAGGTTTGATTTTCTGCACTGTCACGTAATTCACAATCTGCAAGTTGATATTTGTCAGCAAGTTCCTTTGGAGCAATATCGTAAACACTGGAATTTATAATTTTAGTTTTAGGCAAACCGAGAAAACTTGCAAAAGCGTCGTTACAATTCGTATAGATGAAATCTTTGTTTTTTACGAACAAGGGATTCGGAATTGTATTAATCATTTTATCCTGAATTTTTAATTCAAGTTTTAATTTGATTATTTCATTCTGCAATTCTTGATATGTCGGGTTGTCATTGCTCATTTAGTATTTGCTTAAAAATTCCCTATAAGTATGCACGATAATTGTTTGTACGGCTAGCATTGAGTTCTTGTTTGTATTTTGATATGATTTAATAAATCAATGCATTATAAATATGTGATTTTTCTTGTTGTCCCAATCAGGAGATTGAGTAAATCTGGGCTTAAGTTAATGTCTAATGTTGAAAACTTGACATCATTCTGGTTTTTTTTTCTCGTACCTCAGTATCCCTCCATGGTCAGTTTATTTTATTGTTTCTCAGGAATATTGCCATTTGATTTTCTCATCACAAATTTCACGAAGTCGCAAAGAGCATAGTAGGTTGATCCGAAGCTTTATCTGATTTACAATCAGAGGCAAAGGAGCAACAGGATTTTTAATACAAAAATGAAAGCCATTTTGTTCTTTTTCTCTGTGTCCTCCGTGGTCCACTATTTTTTAATCTCTTTTATGCTATTGGTATTTTATTTTCACCACAGAGAGCACTGAGTAGCACAGAGTATTAATTGTTTGGAACATCCTGCTGTTTTATTTCTCTGTGTACCTCTGCGTACTTTGTGGTCAGTTTTTTTTCTCAGGAGTATTAATATTTGATTTTGTCACTACAAATCTCACGAAGTAGCACATAGAATAATATATTAATCGGCTTAGCTAGTCCTAAAAAACAAAAGAGACCATCCCTTGCGGGACAGTCTTAATATTATAAATTACAGCTTTGTATTAATTCTTCAGGAGCTTCTTTAATCG
Source organism: Labilibaculum antarcticum (assembly GCF_002356295.1). Lineage (NCBI taxonomy): Bacteria > Pseudomonadati > Bacteroidota > Bacteroidia > Marinilabiliales > Marinifilaceae > Labilibaculum > Labilibaculum antarcticum. Next base: position 4,932,314 of record NZ_AP018042.1, read on the forward strand.
CATTCCAGATTGATATTTGCACCTTATTTTCTATAACGTCTTTTCTTCCTAATCTCGTTCGTTATTGGATTTTCTGAAGAAATACTTTTAGCGGTATTCTTTTCTGTAGTATCAGGATCATCACTTAAGTAAATGGAATCCTCAGCGCTCGATTTGATGGCAAGAACCTGTCCATACTTCTCAGGCAAGTTCAATTCAGCAGCATCCTTCCATTCTCCCATTCCGAACACAGCTATTTTTTCTCCTTCTTCAAGAATTCCTTCTTTGTACCGAAGTGTTTTATTGAATCCCCAAGAGCCTTCACTTTTATAACCTTTACTGGCAAGGTAGTTTTCAAGATTTTCACTAGCATCAGTAAAAAAGCCACTAGAATAGCTTTCATCTTGAACAATGTAAGATTTAATCTTACTGTCGTTTATAAATGCACAGCTGGTTTCTTCCCGAATTAAAAATTTGTTTGATATTTCCTCCTCAATAATCGTTTTCCATTTCGAATTTTTGCCTGATGATACTTTTTGCTCAATATGTACATAGTAATAGGAGCATTTACGATTCGAAAGAGGAGACAGAAGGGGAGCATCAACAAATTCTACGGTTCCAACAATTCTTGCTAGCTCACCATCTTTAAAATCTGCAATTTTCCGGAGAACCGATTTTTTCAGCTTTCGTTTAATGATCGCTTTTTTACTGAAAAAGACTACTGATATTAAAATAACAATGGCTATTGCGAAAAAAATAAAGAAGAAAAATGCTTCCATTTGGGTTGATTTTGTGTTTAGTATATAAATAATAAACTTTCAGACTGTTCGTTATAGTCCGAATCGAAAATAAAGATTATTTATGATTATACCAATAGGGAAAATATGTAATTCTTAGCCCGAGTTAATTTCTTAAACCAAAGAGCCATTTTACTGTTTTATTTCTCTGTGTGCCTCTGTGCCCTCCGGGGGCAACTATTTTTTAATCTCTTTTATGCTATTAAAATTCTATTTTCTCACCACAGAGAGCACTGAGTCGCACAGAGTATTAATTGTTTGAAAATCCTGCTGTTCTTTTCCTCTGTGTACCTATGTGTCCTCCGTGGCACACTATTTTTTAATCTCTTTTATGCTATTAATATTCTATTTTCTCACCACTGAGTAGCACAGAGAACATTTTTGTGTCCTCCGTGCTCAGTTATTTTTATCTAATATGTTATCGATGTTTTTATTTTCCCACCACAAATCTCACGAAGTAGCACTGAGAATAATATATTAATCGGCTTAGCTAGTCCTAAAAAACAAAAGAGACCATCCCTCGCGGGACAGCCTCCATATTATAAACAATATCTTCTATTTTAATTCTTCCAAAGCTTCTTTAGCTGCTTTCAATAAAGGTTGTGCCGATAAATCATTACCCGTAGCTTCAACCATCCATTGGTTTGGAGTCAAGCGTCCTTGCTTAAATATTCTGTCTACTTCGGCAGGGAAACTCTTTCCTTTTAACTGCTCTTCCAATTGGAACTCAATCACATTCCCAAAAGCATAGTTCGATAAGTACAGCGGACTGTTCAACATGTGCGAGTAAATGGCCAAAATGGTCTGATCTTTCACACCATAAACAGGAGCGTAGAACTCATTCCAAACTTCTTTAGCAATTTGCATGGTCGCATCGCGCAACTGAGCTGCATCTGCTTCAGGATTTGCATACAACCATTTCCACATACGAATATCCAATACCGATACACCCATTATTTCGTATGCACTCCAAAATAAATCCAATTTCTTCAATGCATCTTTTTGTGGTGAATCATCAGTAATGCCTAATAAAAGCATATCTCTTTTTTGGAAGATAAACGCCAAGGCCTCTGTAAATGCAGTGTTAGGAACACCATTCATTACAAAATTGTCAACATCATACAAGGAGATAGTTTGCTCAACATTGTGTCCAAATTCATGAACCGCAATATTGTATCCTTTGTAATCCATTCCTTTCGCACCAATTCGGGTACGCAAATGCGCTTTCTGTCCTTTTGCAGCACCGCCCCAGGCATGACCCGATCCTCTTGCAGGATCAACAGCAATATGATCACCCAACCATTGTGCTCTTTCCTCATCGTAACCCAGCTTCACCAATAGGTTTGGCAAATTAGCTTCCAAGGCGGCAGCATTAGGATACAATTCACGGGTTTGTGCATCCAGTTTCGATTCGTCCATGCCGCTGCGAGCCTTAAAGCCATCATACCAAATGTCGAATGGCTGTAATTTCCGACCCAATCTCTTTTGAATTAGTTTTCCAACTTTTACCGTTTCTTCCGAGCGCATAAAATCAGTAAAGATTTTCTCTGTCGCTTCCGCGGATATCTCTTTCGCGCCGTCATATTGTCTTTTGATAAAGGTATTCTGATCGGTATAATACGCATCCATCGCTTTGTTGGCGTGGAAATTATTCAATATCTGCTGGTATCTTTCATTTGGTTCAGGAGTCGCATCAATAGTTTTTCCGTTTTGGTAAACCATGTTTGTGTAAGGATCCCATTCAACATCGCCCTTGTTAATTACCTTTTCAGGGATTTCCTGAGAAATAATGCGCTGCATCACCTGATAGATCATCTTTTGCTTCTCTAAACCATCATTTTTGTTGGCGTAGTTCGCTTTAAGTTCATCACGCAGGTTCCAATGCGATAAAAGAACTTTATCCTCAGGGAAGAAACGGTTTCCTTTGGCATCAGTTAAATGTCCTACATAAATATTGTAGTCCATGATATAAACATCTGTGTTAGCGGCCATTTTTCCGACTTCCTGCAACAATTCGGCTGGAACTCTTGCTGTAAAATAATCACCTAAACGAGCATAAGCCCACTCCTGTCGGGTCCAGTTCTTTGCATTGGCTTCTTTTTCACCCAAACTAAATGCCGGAAAGTTTAAGGCAATGATAAAAGCAATCTTGTTTTGGTAGAAATCATTCATCCAATGCGAATCTACGCTGTAAGCTCCAAATGCATTGTCAATAGGATGTTGTTCAAATGTATTTAAATGCACAGGCTCTAATAAATCAAGAGTGATTTTATTAAAATGACCGGTTATAATTTCGATGTTTCGTGATATTTTCTCGAATACGAGTTCTTTTTCTGCTTGATCAGTAATGAAGTTCTCTTTACAGAAGGCTGTAAATTCTTCTTCAGTTCCGTCGCTGGCACGCCATAGGTTAGCCGCATGTTTTACTCCTTTTTCAACCAAGCTCTTATCTGCATTGCTTGTGCTCAGTATTTCAATCGTCTGATTGATATTTGCGCTTGAGATGTTCGAAACATCTGCTTTTTGTTCTGCTTTTGTCTGATTGCCGGAAGCTGATAGTACCAGTAGAGCAGAAAACAAAATGATCATCTTTTTCATTTGAGTAGGCTTGTTATTGGTTTGACTTTGTCTTGCTAAAAATAAGCATTCAACTTCAAGTAAACAATGAGCTTTTTCATACTTTATATCTGCATAGGGGAATCAAGGATAGAAAAAATGAACACCATCAGTACTGGAAATAAATCATTGAAATACAACATTTCTAATTCAGTCTTTTACTCAAAGCTCATTTGCAGTTTCAAAAAAAAAGGTACTTTCGCTTTACAGATTGGATAACATGTGCTATTTTTGCGCAAAATCATATACATAAATTATGGGAAGAGCATTTGAATTTAGGAAAGCGCGTAAGTTTAAGCGTTGGGATAAGATGGCTAAAGCTTTTACGAGAATTGGCAAAGATATCGTAATGGCAATAAAGGAAGGCGGCCCTGATCCGGCAACGAATTCACGTTTGCGTGCAGTTATTCAAAATGCAAAGGCAGTAAACATGCCTAAGGATAATGTTGAAAGAGCAATTAAAAAAGCAGTTTCTAAAGATCAGAAAGATTACAAGGAGATTATTTACGAAGGATATGCTCCGCACGGTATCGCTATTTTAGTTGAAACGGCTACCGATAATCATACAAGAACAGTTGCTGATGTGCGTTCTTATTTTACTAAATGCAAAGGTAGTTTAGGAACTGCCGGTAGTGTTGAATTCATGTTCGAGCACAAGTGTCATTTTCAGATTGAAAATAAAGGACAGGATATTGAAGAATTAGAGTTTGAATTAATCGATATAGGAGTAGAGGAAGTGTTTGCTGAGGAAGAAGGCATAATGCTTTACGGTAACTTCCCTGATTTTGGAAAGATTCAATCTTATCTGGAAGAAAATGAAATAGAAGTTATTTCTTCTGGTTTCGAAAGAATTCCAATGGATACTAAAGAATTGACCGAAGAACAAGTTGCCGATGTTGAGAAATTACTGGAAAAATTGGAAGACAACGACGATGTTCAGAATGTTTACCACAATATGGCATAAGAAAATAGCCATTTAATTTATATTTTGATGATATAGAGCCTGATCCGTTTAACGGATCAGGTTTTTTATTTTGCTAAGGTGTATAAAAAGAATTAAAGATCTTTTTTTGACTTTTTTTATTTTCTTAAAGCCTTGTAAATGTTGGGGGTGTGAGCTAAAGGTATGTAAGTCAGAAAACTTACCTTTTGAATGTTAAGAGTTTTTATTATATTTAGATATGTAGATGAAAAAACGTCTTATTACACACCTATGAAACGTTCATGTTTGAATATGCATGATATTTTACAGAAAATGAATATTCAAAGCATGAAAAGTTCCATGTGGCAACTATAATTGAATTATATACACATGCACTTTAATTATTTAAAATTTGAAAAAAGAGACAAAATAGGAATTTTGACTCTTAACCGTCCTGAAGCCTTAAACGCCTTAAACGAGGATGTTTTTAAGGAGCTAGCCTGTTTTTTAGACGATAAGGAAACTATCCAAAGCATTAGAGTATTAGTGATTACCGGAGAGGGAAAAGCATTTATTGCCGGAGCTGATATTAAAGCCATGCAGGAGTATTCCACTCAAACCGCGTACGACTTTTCTGAAATTGGAAAAAAGGTATTCGATCAGATTGCCAATTTGGATGTTCCGGTCATAGCGGCCATTAATGGTTTTGCCCTTGGGGGAGGGTTGGAATTGGCATTGTCATGTGATATACGTGTAGCCAGTGAAAAAGCCAGATTGGGTATGCCCGAAGTGAATTTGGGCTTGATACCCGGATTTAATGGTACGCAAAGATTACCTCGATTGGTTGGAGCTGGAAATGCGATGTATCTAATGATGCTTGGTGAAGGAATAACAGCTGGCGAAGCATATCAATTGGGAGTAGTTCAAAAACTGGCACCACCAGAAACTGTTCTCGAAGTTAGTTTGGAATTGGCAGGTAAAATTGCCTCTAAAAGTCCGAATGCCTTGCGATTAATCAAAGAGATGGTTCGCAATGGTTTAGAATTGTCGAGCAAAGATGCAGGCAAAATGGAATCCAAAGAATTTGGTCGTCTTTTTAAAGAGGATCAGAAGGAACGGGAAGAAGGCGTGACAGCTTTTCTCGAGAAGCGCAAACCAAACTGGTAGAGTAATCAATTTTTGTAGGGAGACTTATCATGAAATTCATGATTTGCAGGTAGTGTAGATAGGTTTTGCTTAGCTCAAATGGAAGAGTTATACCTGATAAAAACAATAAAATTAAAACAATATATAATATGGATTTGATCCGAAAAATGGAAAATGTAAGTGTCTTAGGCGCCGCTGGTAAAATGGGAAGCGGTATTCTTGTTTTGTTGTCTCTTGAAATGGCCAAATTAAAATTGGGTAAAAAAGAGGATAAGGAATTTGTATTAAACGCAATTGATGTATCACAATCTGCTTTAAGCAATTTGTTGGGTTATGTGAAAACGCAATTGCTAAAGCACGCTGAAAAAAATATAGTTGAATTGCGCACTTGGTATCAGGATCGCGAGGATTTAATTGATAACGAAGAAATCATCAATCAGTTTGTGGATGATGTAATGGCAATGATACAAACATCGACTCGTATTGAAACGGCTTATGACTCGCAATTGATATTTGAAGCAATTAAAGAGGACAAAGCATTAAAAGTGAAATTGTTCTCACAAATCAAACAAAACAATCCAAATGCCTGGTTCTTAACCAATACTTCATCCATTCCAATTGGGGGAATCGAAAAAGAGGCCGGTTTACATGGGGATGTCATAGGATATCATTTTTACAATCCTCCGGTAATTCAAAAATTGCTGGAGATTATTAAAACAGACAATACGAATGATGATTTAGCTGCCTTTTCGGTGAATTTGGCCAAAACGATGCGCAAAATTGTTGTTCAATCAAGAGATATTGCCGGATTTATTGGAAATGGTCACTTTATGCGTGATGCATTGTATGCGTTGAAGCTGGCTGGAGAATTAGCTAAAACCGAAGGATGGGCGAAAGCTTTTTTCTTAGTTGACACCATCAGTCGTGATTTATTGATTCGACCTATGGGAATCTTTCAATTGCTGGATTATGTGGGAATTGATGTTACCCGATTTATACTGGAGAGTATGCAGCCATCATTTCCAAATGAGACCTTATCAAATGCTGTTTTGAATCAGATGTTTGATAATGAAGTGAGAGGTGGTCAGTATGCCGATGGATCGCAAAAGGATGGTATTTTTAAATATCAGAAAGGCAGAATAATGGAAGTTTACGATTTGGAGCAGGGAAAATACATTTTAACCGAAGGCATAGAAATGGATTGCGCCGCAATTTTGGGCGAATTACCAACTCTTAAAGTCTATTGGAAATCTGTTGTTCGCGATCCGAATAAAGCTGATGTCTTGCAGAAATTTTTTACTGAACTGCATCAAATTGGTAGTGTTGGAGCCAATTTGGCTATTGCTTATGGTAAAAACTCCAAAGCCATCGGTCAAATGCTTGTTGATACGAAAGTTGCTGAATCAAAAGAAGATGTGAATACCGTTATGGAAACAGGTTTCTTCCATGCATACGGACCCATTAACGAGTATTTTTAAAATGGATTTATTAACCATGAGTGGCTTGTGGACTAAATGGACTGAAATTGTTTAACGACTAACTACTCTGTATTTAATACTATCAGTAAATGAACGCTTTACGTAAAAAAACATACATGACAGCCGGTTACAATACCATTTCAATGGGAACCGGAAGAAATGAATTTCATCCTAAAAAGCCGCGACCGGGTTTGGAGGATTACATCAGGGAAGCTGGACAAGCGAGCTTGAAGATGATTGGTGGAGCTGAAAATGTTGATGAAGGAGTGATTGGAAATTTTATGGCGGCTCGATTCAATAAGCAAGCTAATTTGCCTGCTTTTCTGCCTATGATTGATGCTGGCTTGAAGTACAAACCAGCCGTTAGCGTGGAAGGTGCTTGTGCATCTGGTGGTTTAGCTCTTACAACAGGAATTAAATCCATCTTGGCAGAAACGGCTGATGTTGTACTTGCTCTTGGTTTTGAAGTTCAGAATACCATGAAGGCGATGTACGGAGCTGATGTTCTTGCAGGTGCAGGATGGCAAAACTCACGTAAAGAGGGTCATGCTTACTTTTTTCCAGGTGCGTTTAGTGATCGTGCGGGTGCTTACTACAAAAAGTTTGGCCGGGAAACCGCTCGTAAGGCTATGGCTAAATGGTATTGCAATGCCATTGAAAATGCCCGCTTGTGCGAAACAGCTCAGGAATTCCACAATACCAATAAAGATCTGGAGGGAACGGCAAACACCCCTGTAAATCCAAGAGGCTTTGTTGATCATTTAAATGTTTTTGATTGTTCTAAGGTTTCTGATGGTGCTTCGGCAATTGCAATAGTTTCGGAAGAAGGTTTAAGAAAAATCGGATTAGACGTAAAAGATGCAGTTGAAATAGTAGGTTTTGCACATGCTGTCGCAGATATAACACAGAAACCTGAGAACATGACCAGTTTGTCGACCATGAAAGTGGCCGCAGAGAAGGCAATGGCAATGGCTGGAATTACTATTGATCAATTAGGAACTGTTGAGGTTCACGATTGTTTTTCCATTGCTGGGATTATGGCTCTGGAGGCTATTGGTTTTGCCGAAGAGGGAAAAGGTAGTGAATTCGTATTGGCAGGTCACACTGCCAGATGTGGGAAAATTCCGGTGAACACAACAGGTGGTTTAATTGGCTGGGGGCATCCAACTGGTGCAACCGGAGTACATCAGGCTGTAACCATTTGGGAGCAATTGACAGGAAAAGCAGGAAAAGCACAAATTGAAATAACAAAGGAAAAACCATATGCAATGTCTGTAAACATGGGCGGAGATGATAAGTCTTTGGTAGCTATTGTTTACAAACGTGGAGAATAAATTGAATAAGTAAGATGATTGAAAAGAGGATAAGGGGATGATGTAAGAGGGAATAGAAGGGAGGATTCATCCGGTTTTAAGTATCACACCTAAAAACTAAAACTATGAATTTTGAATTTACTGAAGAGCAATTAATGATTCGGGATGCGGCGCGAGATTTTGCACAACGCGAGTTGCTTCCAGGAGTAATTGAACGGGACGATAAAGCAGAGTATCCAACGGAGCAAGTTAAGCGTTTAGCTGAACTGGGCTTTTTAGGAATGCTGGTTGGGCTTGAATATGATGGTGGTGGAATGGATACCATATCTTACGTTTTGGCTATGGAAGAGATTTCAAAAGTTGATTCCTCCGTTTCTGTAATCATGTCGGTAAACAATTCATTGGTTTGCTGGGGGGTAGAAAAATATGGTACTGAAGAACAAAAGCAGAAATTTCTAAAGCCAATGGCCCGAGGCGAAAAAATCGGAGCTTTCCTTTTATCGGAACCAGAGGCAGGTTCTGATGCAACATCGCAAAGAACTACTGCCGTTGATATGGGCGATCATTATTTGGTAAATGGCACCAAAAATTGGATCACCAATGGGAATTCAGCTTCTACTTACATTGTAATGGCCCAAACTCATCCGGAATTAAAACACAAGGGCATCAACGCCTTGCTTGTTGATGCCAAATCGGAAGGTGTTTTTGTCGGTCCACATGAAAATAAAATGGGAATGCGGGCATCAGATACCTGCTCTGTAATGTTCAATAATGTTAAAGTCCCAAAGGAAAATCGTTTAGGTGAAGAAGGTTTTGGATTTAAATTGGCCATGCAATCACTGGAAGGCGGTAGAATAGGAATTGCTTCTCAGGCTCTTGGAATTGCTTCTGGTGCTTACGAATTGGCATTAAAATATGCACAGGAAAGAAAAGCTTTCGGGAAAGAGATTATCCATCATCAGGCAATCGCATTTAAATTAGCCGATATGGCAGTGGAGATTGAGGCTGCTCGATTCTTCTGTTTAAAAGCTGCCTGGTTAAAAGATCAGGGACAACCCTACGGACATGCAAGTGCTATGGCAAAATTGTATGCTGCCGAAACTGCAATGAAGGTAACCACCGAGGCAGTTCAGATTCACGGAGGATATGGATATGTGAAGGAATATCATGTGGAACGCCTAATGCGTGATGCAAAGCTAACTCAGATCTATGAAGGCACTTCGGAGATTCAAAAGATCGTTATTTCCAGAGGATTAATGGGTTAGAAGCTATTGATAAAGAATCAATTAAAATTACTAATTGATTGTAAATAAGTGATAAATAGATTGTTATTTAAATAGATAGATTAAGTTGATTGTTAATATAAACTGCTGTAGCCGGATTAGTCTTTACACTATTATTTCGGTGCCAGATACTAAAAATAAATGCATATGAAGATACTGGTCTGTATAAGTAATGTTCCTGATACCACCACAAAAGTGAAGTTTAAGGAAGATAATACTCTGTTTGATGATTCAGGTGTTCAGTGGATCATTAATCCATGGGATGAGCTGGCTTTAACTCGTGCATTAGAGCTGAAAGAAGATGCCGGCAATTCTGTTGATGAGGTTTGTGTAATTCATGTTGGAGGCACGCAAACAGATGCAACCTTACGAAAAGCACTTGCTATTGGCGCTGATAAGGCGATTCGTATTGATGGCTATCCTGCCGACGCATACTATGTGGCCGGACAAATTGCTGCATATTTAAAGGAAAATCCTTTTGATATTGTTTTTAGTGGTATCGAATCAAGTGATTACAATGGTTCGTCTGTTGGAGCAATGATTGCAGAGTTTATGGATTATTCTGGAGTCTCATCTGTAAGTCAGGTAAATATTGATAAGGATGAGCTTATTCTTTATCGGGCAATTCCGGGAGGAAAGCAAAAAATAAAAACCGAAGTGCCATTGGTGGCTGTAGTTCAGAAAGGAATTGCAACCGAACCCAGAATTCCTTCGATGAGAGGAATTATGATGGCTCGAAAGAAACCTTTAGAGGTAAAAGCAGCAGTGGAGATGGAAATACTAACTAAATCTGTAAAATTTGATTTGCCTGAAACTAAAGGTGCTTGCAAGATGATTGATTCAGAGCATGTAGAACAATTGGTTGAATTGTTGAAAAATGAAGCTAAGGTATTGTAAGTAATAAGATTACCATGTTTAATAAATGTAGATGGATTTTACAGTGAATATAGTCTCACTTCTAAATCTATTATCTCATATCTAAATAAAAAGCTTATGTCAGTAATAGCATTTGCCAAAAACTGGAACGGGAAATTTAAGAATTCCACCTATGAATTGGTATCATATACGAAAAATTTAGCCGATCAATTGAACACAAAGCTTATTGTTGTTTCAATTGGAGAGGTGAATAACGATGATTTAAAAAATTTGGGGAAATATGGAGCTGAGAGAATAATATCAGTTAACGATCCTAAAATGAATATTTTAACAAGTCAAGTTTATGCACAGGTAATTTCTGAAATTGCGAAAATGGAAGGCGCAAGCGCAATTGTTTTGAGCGATAATGAGAGTGGTAAAGCCATTGCTCCAAGACTATCAGTAAAAATGAAAGCGGGAATGGCATCTGCTGTCCTCGAATTGCCAATATCGCTAAATCCATTTGTCGTTAAAAAAAGCACCTTTTCAGGAAAAGCTTTTGGACATGTGCAAATTGATTCCCCTGTAAAGATTATCTCTATTGCTAAGAATTGTTTTGGTCTGGTAGAAAATCAGGTTGATGTGTTGATCGAAGAATTTTCGCCACACTTGGATGCCAGTCTTTTCAAAATTCAGGTTCTTGAGGAAGAAAAGCAAACAAATAAAGTTGACCTTGCTGATGCAGATATTGTTGTGTCAGCAGGTAGAGGAATGAGGAGCCCTGATAATTGGGGTGTTGTAGAAGATTTGGCAGAAGAGTTGGGAGCAGCAACAGCTTGTTCGCGTCCGGTATCTGATGAAGGATGGCGGGGACATGAGGAGCATGTTGGGCAAACAGGAAAAGTAATTGCACCCAATTTATACTTCGCTGCCGGTATTTCCGGAGCCATACAGCACGTTGCTGGTATTAGCAGGAGCAAATGTATAGTTGCCATCAATACGGATCCTGAAGCGCCTATTTTCGGTGTTGCAGATTATGGGATCATTGGTGACGTTATGGAAGTATTGCCAAAATTGACAGAAGCAATTCGGAATTCAAAATAATAATAAGCCTGTGAAAGAGGGCTAAAAGTTTGTTACTAATCTCATTAATTACTGAATCATGATAAAACAAATCCTCTTCATCATCACATTATTGATCACATTTGGTGTGTTTGCCTATTCGGTAAAGCGTTTGTGGGGATTCTTTAGCTTGACAAAGCCCGCATATCCAATTAAAAATATTGGAGCGAGAATTTCCCATACTTTGAATGTGGCTTTCGGGCAAACCAAAATATTTCGAAAACCAGTAATTGGGCTGATGCACGCATTGGTATTCTGGGGGTTTTTAGTGATAACTCTGGGTAGTATTGAGATGGTTGTGGATGGTGTTAGTGGATTGGATAGGGCTTTTGCCTCTACAGGATGGTTCTACGATGTCGTTATTGCCTCTGGAGATGTATTTGCTTTGTTGATTATCGTTTTTATCAAGCTTTTTATTCTTCGTAGAATGTTCTTAAAGATAAAACGTTTTACAGGAGTGGAAATGACAGCAAAAGCCAATTGGGATGCTCTTTTATCTCTTTATTTTATTGGATTTTTAATGGTTTCCCTGATTTGTTTCAATATGGGATACATTAGTAGTCACCCAAATGGCTACGAAGGAGTTTATCCCGTTTCTGCCACTTTGGTTAATTTATTTGGATGGGACTTTAGCTTGCTTCAAGAGCCGGGTTGGTGGGTGCATCTTTTATTGATATTCACATTCGCTAATTACTTGCCTTATTCGAAGCATTTTCATGTTTTTCTATCCATTCCGAATGTGTTTCTGGCGAATTTGGAACCGATTACTAAGTATCCAAATTTAGAAAGTATTACCCGTGAAGTTAAGCTAATGCTCGATCCTGAAGCAGCTTATGATGAGAGCGCAGAGGTTGCCCGTTTTGGAGTGAAAGACATTGAAGATGTTAGCTGGAAGAATTATATGGATTCCTTATCCTGCACACAGTGTGGCCGATGTACGGATGTTTGCCCGGCTAATATCACAGGAAAGCTTTTGTCTCCAAGGAAAATATTTGTTGATCTGCGAAAGCGGATGGATGAGAAAGGACCATTGGCATTAGCAGGCAAGCAGGATAATAAATCACTCTTACGCGATTATATTTCTGAAGAAGAGATTTGGGCTTGCACAACTTGCAATGCCTGTGCTCAGGAATGTCCGATAGATATTAGTCATCCTAACTTAATCATGGATATGAGAAGGTATTTGGTGATGGAGGAATCGGCTGCACCAGCTGGATTAAATGTCATGTTTGCAAACATTGAAAACAATGGTGCTCCCTGGCAATTCTCTCCTGAAGATAGAATGAAATGGGCTGATTAGTTTGTTTAATTATCTGTAGTGGAGTTGGTTGAGGCGTTTTAAGATAAGTTGTACTTTAATTACTGTTTTGAAATGACAATAGAAACAAAAATAAATGTGCCTGTCATGGCGGACGTTACAGCGAAAGGCGAAAAGCCTGAATACTTGTATTGGGTTGGTTGCGCCGGTGCTTTTGATGACAGGTATCAGAAAGTAGCACGAGCGTTTTCTAAAATATTGAATCATCTTGGCGTAAGCTATGCTGTTTTGGGGAAAGAAGAAAGTTGTACAGGTGATGCTGCAAAGCGTGCCGGGAACGAAATGCTTTTTCAAATGCAGGCCATGCAGAATATTGAAGTGCTTAATTCCTATGAGGTGAAGAAGATCATCTGCACTTGTCCGCATTGTTACAATACCTTGAAAAATGAATATCCTGACTTGGGCGGAAATTACGAGGTGATTAATTACACGGTGTTTCTGGATGAGATGATTCGAACCGGGAAACTGAAATTGGAGAACAATCCATTTAAAGGCGAAAGCATCACTTATCACGATCCATGTTATCTGGGAAGAGGAAATGGAATTTATGATGCACCTAGAAATGTAATTAAAGCTGTTTTTGGTGAGGTGAAAGAGATGAAGCGAGCGAGAAGTTTCGGTCTGTGCTGTGGTGCCGGTGGCGCTCAAATGTTTAAGGAAGCCGAAAAAGGAGATAAGGAAGTCAACATTGAACGTACCGAAGAGATTATTGAGAGGAAAGTAGATAAAGTTGCTTCAGCTTGTCCTTTTTGCATGACCATGTTGACAGATGGAATAAAATTAAAGAACAAAGAAGCGGAATTGCAAAATATAGACATAGCAGAAATTATTGAAAAAGCCTTGAACTTATAGACTTCACAACTAAAGCATGACAGCAAACACGACATACAAGCTTAAAAATACAGTTCGGATTGTAACAGCAACTTCGCTTTTCGATGGACATGATGCATCGATTAATATCATGCGAAGAATTATTCAGTCTTCTGGAGCTGAAGTGATTCATTTGGGACACAACCGCTCTGCCGAAGAGATTGTGGATTGTGCTATTCAAGAAGATGTACAAGCCATTGCCATAAGCTCTTACCAGGGTGGGCATATGGAATTCTTTAAGTACATGTATGATTTGTTGCAGCAAAAAAATGCCGGACACATTCGTATTTTTGGAGGTGGCGGAGGAGTAATTCTACCATCTGAAATTAAAGAGCTGGAAGCTTACGGAATTGCTGGTTTGTATTCTCCTGATGATGGTCGTAACCTCGGTTTGCAAGGAATGATTAATGAGGTTTTGGAGCAATCGGATTACTCATTGAATGATTTTGAATTGCCAAAAGCATCAGAAATTACTAGTGAGAACGTTAATTTGCTATCAAGGTTAATCACCTTGGCTGAACATGATCTACTTCAGGATTCTGATTTATATCTTGAATTGAAGAGTAGTGCTAAAGTCAATCAGACACCTGTTATTGGAATTACCGGTACAGGCGGAGCTGGAAAGTCTTCCTTAACGGATGAATTGATCCGTAGAGTTCATATCGATTATCCAGAATTGAAACTGGCAATCCTTTCTGTAGATCCTTCAAGGAAAAAGAGTGGTGGCGCATTGCTAGGTGATCGAATCCGCATGAATGCCATTAATCATCCAAACATATATTTGAGATCTTTGGCTACGCGTCGTGCTAATCTTGCATTGTCGAAACATGTTGATGATGCTTTGATTTTGATGAAATCAGCAGGATTTGATTGTATTTTCCTTGAAAGTTCAGGAATTGGACAGTCGGATACGGAAATTGTTGATTACAGCGATGTGAAATTGTATGTGATGACCCCCGAATTTGGGGCGGCAACTCAGTTGGAGAAAATTGATATGCTCGATTTTGCTGATTTGATTGCCATTAACAAGTTCGACAAACAAGGGGCTCAGGATGCTTTGCGCGATGTGAAAAAGCAATATCAGAGAAATAACCTTCTGTGGGATCGAAATCCGGACGATATGCCAGTTTATGGCACAGTTGCTTCTCAGTTTAACGATCATGGCGTAAACGAGCTCTATCATGCCTTAATTCAGTTTTTAAACTCGAGTAATGCTGCCGGTTTTGCGCAGAATGGGAAACCTCTTCTTGAGGCGAGTCAAAAGATCGAAATTGTACCACCAGCCAGGGTAAGATATCTCTCAGAGATCTCTGAAACGGTAAGAAGATACAATCGAAAGGCTGAAGAGCAATCTGAAATTGCAGATCAATTGTATGCTTTAGATAAGTCTATTGAGATAATTGAAGGTGATGGTGTTAGAGATGTCTTGTTGCGAAAAAAACAATCTCTTTCGAAAGGATTTAAGCATCAGAATATTATAGATTCCTGGGAAGAAAAGAAAAAAAGATACAAAGACGACACCTTTCAATATAAGGTTCGTGGCAAAGAGTTATCGGTGGAAACACATTTTGAAACTCTTTCGCAAACCCGGATTCCTAAGATTGTATTGCCTGGCTATAGAAGTTGGGGCGATATCGTAAAATGGAATCTAAAAGAAAATGTTCCCGGCGAATTTCCTTACGCAGCAGGCGTTTTCCCGTTCAAACGGGAAGGCGAAGACCCAACAAGAATGTTTGCAGGAGAAGGATCACCGGAAAGAACGAACAAGCGATTTCATTATTTGGCCTTAGGTCAACCAGCGGTTCGACTATCAACGGCATTCGATTCGGTAACCTTGTATGGTGCCGATCCAGATTATCGACCTGATATTTACGGAAAAGTTGGAAATGCAGGTGTTTCTGTAGCATCTCTGGATGACGCCAAGAAACTGTACAGTGGTTTTGATTTGTGCGATCCGAAAACTTCGGTATCCATGACAATTAACGGGCCGGCTCCTATGTTGGTTGCTTATTACATGAATGTAGCTATCGATCAGGAATGTGAGAAATATATTCGCGCACATGGACTGGAAGATGAGGTTAAAGTAAAACTTGAAGCAATCTTCGCTGGGAAAGACAGAGTCTATTATGTAGGGGATTTGCCAAAAGAAAATAACGGATTAGGATTGCTTTTATTGGGCGCAACCGGAGATCAGGTATTGCCTGCAGACGTATATCAGAAAATTAAGGCAGAAACCATTTGTAAGATTCGGGGAACGGTTCAGGCAGATATGCTGAAAGAGGATCAGGCGCAGAATACCTGTATATTCTCTATTGATTTTGCTCTGAAAATGATGGGAGATATTCAGCAATACTTCAACGAAAACCAGATTCGGAACTTCTATTCGGTTTCTATTTCAGGATATCATATTGCAGAGGCTGGAGCCAATCCAATTTCTCAATTAGCATTTACATTATCTAACGGATTTACCTTGGTTGAATATTACATTTCAAGAGGTATGAAGGTTGATGATTTTGCACCGAATCTATCCTTCTTTTTCTCCAATGGAATGGATCCGGAATATACCGTAATCGGTAGGGTAGCGAGAATAATCTGGGCGAAGGCCATGAAATATCTATATAAGGCCAATAGTCGCTCCCAAAAACTGAAATATCACATTCAGACTTCGGGTAGATCGCTGCACGCACAAGAAATTGAATTCAATGATATTCGAACAACTTTACAAGCTTTAACTGGAATTTATGATAACTGTAATTCTCTTCATACAAATGCCTACGATGAGGCTATTACAACGCCAACAGAGGAGTCGGTAAGAAGAGCAATGGCGATTCAAATCATCATTAATAAAGAGCTTGGATTGGCCAAGAATCAGAACCCTTTGCAGGGATCATTCATCATCGAAGAATTAACGGATTTGGTAGAGGAAGCTGTTATGGTAGAATTTGATCGATTAACGGAACGTGGCGGTGTGTTAGGAGCAATGGAAACCATGTATCAAAGAAGCAAAATACAATCAGAATCTCTGCTTTACGAGAGTTTGAAGCATAGTGGTGAATTACCAATTGTTGGTGTGAATACATTTTTAAACTCAAAAGGTTCTCCTACAGTTCAGCCAAAGGAAGTCATTCGTTCCGATGAGGAAGAGAAAGTCAATCAGGTGAAATTTAAAGACTTAGTACATAGGAATCAGAAGGAAAAGGCTGTAAAGGCATTGGAAGAGTTGAAAGAGACGGCCTTGAAGAATGAAAATGTATTTGCCTCTTTAATGGAAGTTTGCAAATTCTGCACACTCGGTCAAATAACCGATGCATTGTATGAGGTTGGTGGTCAATATAGAAGGAATATGTAATTATTCTGTAGGGACACAAGATCTTGTGTCCTGAATGAAATAATTCATTTTTTTAAATTAATTAAGAATAAAAGATTTGTTTAAACGGAAGTAAAAACAATAAAGCATTGAATCAAATAGAATCAAAAATAAACGTAAAATCTGCGGATTTCTTGAATAATAAGAAGTCTTACGAGAAATTGATGAAAGAATATCGCCATCGATTAAAGTCAATAATGCATGGTGTTGATGAAAAAGCCAAAGAGCGTCATTTGAAGCGCGGAAAGTTATTGGTAAGAGATCGCATTGAGTTGTTGTTAGATAAGAATACTCCTTTTTTAGAACTATCAGCAATGGCTGCTTGCGACCAATACGAAAATCAATTTCCTTCAGCAGGCATTGTGACTGGTATTGGCGTAATTCATGGCAGAGAGTGCGTGATTGTTGCTAATGATGCAACGGTGAAAGGTGGAACTTACATCAAGGAAACCATTAAGAAGCACATTCGTGCACAGGAAATTGCCATGGAAAACCATTTAGCTTGTATCTATATGGTCGATTCGGGAGGTGTTTTTCTTCCAGAGCAATCGAAGGTTTTTCCTGATAAGTATGATTTTGGGCGATTTTTCTTCAATCAATCGAAAATGTCGGCCAGAGGAATTCCTCAAATCTCCATTGTAATGGGATCGTGTACTGCAGGTGGAGCGTACGTTCCGGCCATGAGTGATGAAACCATTATTGTAAGAGGACAAGGAACCATTTTTATTGGCGGACCTCCATTGGTGAAGGCTGCAACAGGTGAGGATGTTACTGCCGAAGAATTAGGTGGTGCCGAAATGCATACTTCCATTTCAGGAGTTGCAGATCATCTGGCTGAAAATGACCGACATGCGGTTCAGATTTGCCGAGATATATTCGAATCGATGCCTAAGGTGCGGAAATTTGGATTGGAAAGAGAAGAAGTGAAAGCACCGGCATATCCCGCTGATGAATTGTACGGATTGGCTCCAATTGACCTGAAAAAAGCAATTGATGCCCACGAATTGATAGCAAGAATTGTTGATGGAAGTTCATTTCAGGAATTTAAAGAGCGTTATGCTCCAAGCATAGTTACTGGCTTTGCTAAGATCATGGGCTTTCCGGTTGGAATTATAGCCAATAATGGCATTATTTTCTCTGAGACATCGCTTAAGGCGGCACATTTTATTGAATTGTGCTGTTTTCGTAAAATTCCGTTGATCTTCTTGCAGAACATTACTGGTTTTATGGTGGGGAAAGAGTATGAGCACAAAGGAATTGCCCGTGATGGAGCCAAAATGGTTCATGCAGTTGCAAATGCTCAGGTTCCTAAGTTCACCGTAATTGTTGGTGGCTCTTTTGGAGCAGGAAACTACGCTATGGCAGGACGCGCCTATGAACCCAGATTGTTGTTTATGTGGCCCAATGCCAAGATTTCAGTAATGGGTGGCGAACAGGCTGCAGGTGTTTTGGTGCAGGTGAAAGAACAACAACTTCAGAAAAGAGGGAAGAAATTTCCTATGGCGGAGCAAAATAATCTAAAAGAGAGCATTTTAGCAAAATATGAAGAGGAAGGTTCAGCCTATTACAGTACATCACGTTTGTGGGACGATGGAATTATTGATCCGGCCGATACAAGAAAGATATTGGCGATGGGAATAGCTGCTTCCGTGAATAAAGAGTTTGGGGAACCGGATTTTGGTGTGTTTAGGATGTAAACACTCCCCTTAATCCCCTCTCAAGAGGGGAATCACAATGTGTTAAAGTCCCCCCTTTGAAGGGGGATACAGGGGGATGTTTGATTGATATTAAAATATAAACTAATGAAACAATTTAAAACAATAGAATTTAATATAGAAGACAAAATTGGAACGATTAGCTTGAATCGTCCTGAGATACATAATGCCTTTAATGAGGTGATGATTGCTGAAATCATTGATTGTTTCGAAGAAATTGAAAAGATGAATTACGATTGTATCAGGGTTGTGATCATGAGAGGTAAAGGAAAATCTTTCTGCGCTGGGGCTGATCTCAAATGGATGAAAGGGGTTGCCAATTATTCATATCAGGAAAACTATCTGGAGAGTTATAAGCTATCGATGTGCTTTAATGCTGTTTACTCCTGCAAGTTTCCCACGATTGCTTTAGTGCATGGTGCGGCAATTGGTGGAGCGAATGGATTATTGGCGGCCTGCGATTTTGTTCTGGCACATAAAAATACAGTTTTCTCATTAAGCGAAGTGAAAATCGGCATTGTTCCGGCTTGTATATCTCCTTACGTGATGAAACGGGTTGGTGAATACAAATCTAAAGAATTGATGCTGACAGGTATGAGATTCAACGGTAAAAAGGCAAAGGAAGCAGGTTTGGTGAATTGGTCGTTTGGTGAAAAGAAGCTAAATGCAAAATTAGAGGATTTGATTTCAATGCTAAAATCGAGTGGTCCCATTGCAGTTTCTACCTGCAAGCAATTGCTGTACGATGTGGAGAATGTTTGGAATCATGAAGAAACAATGGAAAATACAGCTAAAATGATTGCTGAATTGCGTCAATCGGATGAAGGTCAGGAAGGAATGAGTTCATTTCTGGAGAAACGGAAACCCAATTGGACAGAAAATAATTAACAATTAATAATTTTTCATTGTCGATTACTAATTGAATAAAAATGTACTACAAAAGACTACTAATAGCGAATCGTGGCGAAATTGCCCTAAGAATCATGCGAACAGCAAGAGACCTGGGTATTCATACCATTGCGCTGTATACTGAACTCGATCGGCAGGCAGAGCACGTATTGCAAGCCGATGAAGCATATCCGTTGCAGGGAAATAACTTGCAGGAAACATATCTTAATTTAAATCAGATCGTTGAAATTGCACGAAAAGCAAAAGCGGATGCCATTCATCCAGGATATGGATTTTTAGCTGAGAATGCAGTTTTTTCTCAATTATGTGCTGATAATGGAATTGATTTTGTGGGTCCGGATGCTAACGCAATCGAATTGATGGGGAATAAGGTAAATGCCCGTGAATTTGCCAAGTCGATTGGTGTACCTGTGTTAGAAGGGGTGATTGGGGACATTAAGGAATTGATTACTGCGGCAAATGAAATGCAGTTTCCGCTTTTGATTAAAGCTGCTGCTGGTGGTGGTGGCAAAGGAATGCGCATCGTTCATAAAAAAGAGGATTTAAAAGGGGCATTGGAATCAACATCTCGCGAAGCAACAACTTATTTTGGTGATGGGACAGTTCTGATAGAAAGATATGTTCAAAATCCACGTCATATAGAAGTTCAGATTTTAGCAGACAAACATGGAAATGTGGTGCATTTATTTGAGCGTGAATGCTCTATTCAGAGACGATTTCAAAAAGTGATTGAGGAAGCTCCTTCGCCAACTTTAACGCCTGAATTGAGGAAGGAAATGGGCAATATGGCTGTGTTTTTGGCTCAGGAAATGAGTTACACCAATGCAGGAACAATTGAGTTTTTGGTTGATGAGGACTTGAATTACTACTTTCTGGAGATGAACACAAGAATTCAGGTGGAACATCCGGTAACGGAAATGATTACTGGAATTGATTTGGTGGAAGAGCAGTTAGCAATTGCTTCGGGGCGAAAGCTGAAGTTGAGACAAGAAGATATTCACATGAAGGGACATGCTATTGAAGCGAGGATTTATGCGGAAGATCCAGAAAATGAGTTCATCCCATCGCCAGGTGAAATAAGTTTTTACAAAGCGCCTAAATTGTTTGAGGGGCGACTGCGTCTGGATTCCGCCATAGTGGGGCCATGTACGATACATCCTGATTACGATCCGATGATAGCAAAATTGGTAGTTTGGGACGAAAACAGGGATTTGGCCATTGAAGGCTTGCATCATGCCTTGCACAATTACGAGATACATGGAATCAAAAATAACATCATGTATTTGCATACTTTGTTGAATACCAGCTATTTTAAACGAAATAAGATCTCAACCCATTTTTGTCAGAATCATAACGATGAGTTGATGCAAAAAATGAAGGAAGATAAGCTTGAAATACCAGCATTCCTTTTTCAAATCAGCTTTGCTTTGTTTGAGTTGAACAGAGAGAAGGTCGATTCAATTTGGGAAGAGATTGGTTATTGGAGACAGCAGGGAACAAAACTTAGAATTGTAGATGAGGAAGTACTTGATATTGAAATAATCAGCAAAAACCCATACAATATAAAAATTTACAATACTAATTATATTATTGATAATGTGAGTATTGATGGCTTTCAATTAATGTTGGAGTTTAATGGTGTCAGATATCAGTTTTACCAATCGAAAAATACAGAGGGAAAGAGCTTTGTGAGTTGTCAGGGGATAGTTCGTGAGATGATTCGATGGTCGGAGATTCAATCCAATATAGGAGATGTTGGGGTTTCTGATCAGAAAGAAGGTGATGGAAGAATTTTATCACCAATGCCTGGCAGAGTGGTTAAGATTGAAGCCAAAACGGGACAGATAGTGGCTAAAGGTGATGTACTGATTATTGTGGAAGCCATGAAGATGGAGAATAGTATTTTGGCTCCGTTTGGAGGTGTTATAGGAAATGTTTTTGTGAGTGAGGGGGATCAGGTGAAGAACGCAATGGAGTTAATAAAATTGGAAGCAGTTGGAGAATAGGGATTAACCGCTAAGCGTAAGTCTCCTGCAAGTTGCAGAAAAGAAATATAGAGTGTGTAATGCTTGCTGCAGGTTGCAGGAAGATAAAGTACAGGGTGTGTAATGCTTGCCGCAAGGTGGAGGAAGAAAATACGGAGTGTGTAATGCTTGCCGCAAAGGTGGAGGAAGAAAAATACAGGGTGTGTAATGCTTGCCGCAAAGGTGGAGGAAGAAAATACAGAGTGTGTAATCACTAAATGATTAATGGGAATTGACCAAGACGAAAGAATTTTACGATAAATGGATATGATTGAAACATGATACTTATACTTTGAAAATATGAAACGTCCATGCCAAAGTGATTTTGACACACAGGGGGATGATTATTCCAGCATGGTAATCCCGAAAGCTTTCGGGACCATATGACAAAAACTTAAAATTATAAACATATGAAAGACAAAATCAGAATTGCAAATGCCGGTGGTTTCTGGGGCGATGACCTTGGAGTACTTAGAAGACAGTTGGAAGGTGGAGATGTGGACTACATATCTTCTGATTTTTTAGCTGAAGTAACGATGAGTATTCTTCGTAAACAACAGTTAAAAAACGAATCTTTAGGCTATGTAACTGATTTTGTGGATCAGATCGTAGATGTGGCTGATTTAATGAAAGAGAAAGGTGTAAGAATGATTACAAATGCCGGAGGAATTAATCCAATCGGTTGTGCACGTAAAATTCTTTCAGAATTGAAAAAGAAAGGCATCACTATTAAAATTGCAGTGGTTGAAGGTGATAATATCATCGAAAGAATAGATGAATTTTATCCTGCCAAAACCAGTTTTAAGAACATGGATACCGGAGATGATTTTAAGGATATCTTCGAGAACATACAAAGTGCGAATATTTATTTGGGTGTGCCTCCTTTATTAAAGGCTTTAGCGAGTGGAGCCGATTTGATACTGGCTGGCCGCGTAACCGATACCTCAGTAACTATGGCACCAATGATTTATGAATTGGGATGGAAACTGGATGATTGGGATAAGTTGGCCTCTGGTTTAATAGCCGGTCATATTATCGAATGTGGGGCTCAGTCAACAGGTGGCAATTTTACCGATTGGCAAAAAGTTAAACGCTGGGATAACATGGGATATCCTATTGTTGAAATGAATAAAAATGGTGAATTTACGGTCTATAAGCATGAGAATACCGGCGGTTTAATCAGTATCGATACAATTCGCGAGCAATTGGTATATGAAATGGGCAATCCTGCTCAATATATCAGTCCTGATGTTGTCGCCGATTTTAGTCAATTAGTATTGAAAGAGCAAGGTGAAAATCGTGTATTGGTGAAAAATGCAAAAGGTCATCCATCCACTCCATATTTAAAAGTTTCGATGGCGTTTGAAGATGGATACAAAGCGACAAGCTCTATCGTAATTAGCGGTGGCAAAGTATTACTTAAAGCACAAGAGTTCGAGAAAATATTTTGGCAACGTTTAAAGCACTCTTATTTAAAGAAAAATACTGAATTTGTTGGATACAATGCTTGTCATCAGCATTTGGCTGAAGATATCAATCCCAATGAAATATTACTGCGATTATCAGTTTACGATACTGATGTTTCAAAAATCAAAGACTTTTCGATGAGTATTGCTCCGTTGATCTTGAGCGGACCTCCTGGAGTTGCCGTAATAGGTGGTAGAGCTAGAATGCAACAGGTTATTACTTATTGGCCTACTTTAATTCCCAAAACTTGTATCTCCTCGATGGTTTACGTTTTGGATAAAGAGGGAGAAATTAAAGAAACATCAGAAATACCATCTGTTTTAGGAAATGAACAGGAATTAGTAGCAACACAATCATCGAATTCTTATCATGACAATGTGAAAAAGGAAAAAGGCAGAAAAATGTGTGCTGTTCCATTTAGAGATATATGTTTGGCTCGTTCCGGAGATAAGGGCGATACCGTAAATGTTGGGGTATTGGCTAGATCCAAAGAGGTATATGAATTCCTGAAAACGGAACTAACTTCAGAAAGAATTACGAATATGTTTTTCGGATTATCAAAAGGCAAAGTAACAAGATTTGAAATTGATAATTTAATGGCTCTGAATTTTTTGTTGGAAGAAGCTTTAGATGGTGGTGGAACTAAATCATTAATGATTGATGCTCAGGGTAAAATGTTTGCATCTGCACTGTTGAATCAAGAGGTTGTGGTTCCTGATGATGTTCTCGCCACTATATTATCCGGGGAATTTCAAAAATAAATCTAGAATGGAATTTGCGAAATCATTGATAGTTGCTAACTTAATATTTGTGAATGAGGAAGCGTAGAGATTGAAGTGGCAGGGATATTTCCTCATTCCTGGATAATTAATTACTAATAGAAATATATATGCTTCCATATTTGAATGATGAACATGATACGATAAGAAAGGCTGTTCGGGATTTTGCCGAACGGGATATAAAACCATTGGCTCAGGAACTAGACGAGAAAGAGGAGTTTTCTATTGAATTAACCCAAAAAATGGGCGAAATGGGATTGTTTGGCATGACACTTCCTGAAAAATATGGAGGACATAATACCGATTATTTGTCTTATATAATTGCAGTTGAGGAAATTGCAAGGGTTGATGGTTCGCATGCAGCCACACTTGCGGCTCATAATTCGTTGGGAATTGGCCCATTGTATGAATTTGGCAATGAAGAGCAAAAATTAAAATATCTACCCGGACTTTGTTCTGGTAAAGAACTGTGGGCGTTCGGATTGACAGAACCTGAAGCTGGTTCTGATTCCCGGGGATCAAAAACATTTGCAAAAGACAAAGGTGATCGTTGGGAGATTAACGGTTCGAAAATCTTTATTACAAATGGATCAACTCCTTTGTGTTCGGGTGTAACAGTTCAGGCGGTTACAGCAATAAAGGGTAATGAAAAAGAATTCACGACTTTTATTGTAGAAAAAGGAACATCTGGCTGGACATCCAAAGCCATGCATGGTAAAATGATGTGGAGGGCTTCGGATACGTCCGAAATGTTCTTTGATGACTGCAGCATTCCAAAAGAAAATATTCTGGGAGTGCGTGGCATGGGCTCTAAAGTCATGTTGAAAACCTTGGATTCAGGAAGACTATCTATTGCCGCGATGGGACTTGGATGTGCTCAGGGTGCTTACGAATTGGCTCTTGCTTATGCAAAAGAGAGAAAGCAATTTGGGAAAACACTGTCGAAATTTCAAGCCATTTCGTTTAAATTAGCCGATATGGCTCTGAAAATTGAATTGGCAAGGAATTTACTATACAAAGCATGTTGGTTGAAAGATATTGGCGAAGAATACGGAAAAGAAGCTGCTATGGCTAAATTGTATTGTTCCGAAATAGCAAAGGAAGTTGCCGATGAAGCTGTTCAGATTCATGGAGGATATGGTCTAATGAAAGAATATCCGGTGGAACGATTTTATCGTGATCAAAGATTGTTGCAAATTGGAGAAGGAACATCTGAAATTCAAAGAATGGTTATCTCAAGATATATTGGATGCTAAAATGGGTTCATTATAACAATTATAAAGTAGACAATAAATTTTTTAAAAGCTAATAGCTCAAGACGAATAGCTATAAATCACATAACAATAAACACCATCACTATGAGTAGAGAACTGATACTTGCCTTAAATCCGCGAATGCAATTTACACGAATAGCTGTTTATCGGATGAACTCTCCGGTTTTTTTGAAGAAAATTAACCACAAACCTGAAGAGCTTACTGATTTTAAATGCTTTTGCGATCAAACGAAATATCGTGCAAAAATCATTATGGATGAGTTAAAGGCTAATGATATATATCTTGAGGAAATAAAAATTATAATTGGCCGGGGTGGACTTCTTAAACCAGTTAAATCAGGAGTCTATAGAGTTAATGAGGCCATGGTTAAGGATCTCTCGAATTGTGAGTTTGGCAATGATGTTGTTAATTTAAGTGGATTGCTTGCCTACGCAATTTCGGAGCAAATTGATGGGGCAGATGCTTTTGTTGCTGATCCTGTTGTGGTTGATGAATTGGAGGACATAGCGAGAATTACAGGGAGGCCTGAGTTTAAAAAGCGCTCCATTTTTCATGCATTGGATCAAAAAACAAGTGCAAGAAGATATGCTCAATCTGTCTTTAAAAAGTACGAAGATTTGAATTTGATTATTGCTCATTTGGGTGGAGGAATTAGTATCGGAGCTCATAAAAAGGGGAGAGTCGTTGATTCAAATCAGGCATATGATGGAGATGGTCCCTTTTCTCCTATTCGAAGTGGTAGTTTGCCCATGGGCGAAATGATTCAAATGTGTTTCTCGGGTAAATATTCACAAGAGGAATTGCTGAAAATGCAAACTGGTGAAGGTGGATTGTATGCCTATTTCAATACGTATAGCGGATTTGATGTTTGTAAAATGAGGGATGCTGGTGATTCTAAAGCCAAAGAGGTCTTGTCGGCAATGGCTTATCAGGTAGCCAAATCAATAGGTTCTATGTATCCTGTATTTGGGGAGGAAGCTGTTGATGCAATAATTATAACCGGAGGAATGGCCAAAGATGAAACCTTTGTTCGGGAAATTAGAATGAGAGTAGAAAAAATTGCATCTGTTACTATTTATCCTGGAGCTGAAGTGCTAAGTGCACTAAGTGATTATGGCAGAATGATTTTGCGGAATGAGACTGAAATATTAGATTATTAGAAGAATTTATTTTAATTTATAATCAATAAAAATCAGCTTCGGCTGATTTTTTTTGCCTCAAACGAAATGTATTCCTTGTTATAGTTCAATTAGTAATCTTTATAGCGTTGTATGTCAGCCTATTGCAGGCTTAGCCGACAAAAATCGCTCTCCGGGTGATAAATATCGATTTAAAAACCAAATTCCTCGTTTTTTAAACAAAACAAACCTCTTTCTTGTAGTTTATAAATCTCGCCAGCCATTTATTGATAAGGCATTTGCATTCATATATATTTAAAAAGTATAAGGAGAAACGCTCTTTATGGCAAAAATGTAACTACTAAATTTAATCTTATATTTTTTATTATGAAAAAAACTCGCTTATTTTTTCAATTTGTAGGAATTGGTGTTTTCGCCATTTCTCTGCTCATAGCTGGTTGTACAAAAGAAGGACCTATGGGTGCAGCTGGTACTGATGGTGCAGACGGACTTAATGGAACCGATGGTAACTCAACTTGTTTAGATTGCCATGCTACAGAAACAAAATCTAATATTGATGCTCAATTTGCCATGTCTGTTCACAGTAGTGGTTTAAATGCAGTTGCTTACGCAGGTGGTCGTGCATCATGTGCAGCATGTCACTCACATCAAGGTTTTGTGCAGTTTGCAAATACAGGTGCTGTTGCTGGTGATATTACAAACCCTACAGCATGGGAATGTGCAACTTGTCATGGTTTGCATGAGTCGTTTGACGGTAGCGACTATGCTTTAAGACTTAAGGATCCTGTTGCTCCAATATTTGATCCTACCAGTACTATGGATTTAGGAGGAAATTCAAATTTATGTGCGAATTGTCACCAATCAAGAAGAGGTGAGCCTTTGTTTACGAATCCTGATGATGCTACATTTAATATTTCTAGTACTCATTACGGACCTCATCATGGTGCGCAGGCAAATGTTGTTGCTGGTGTTGGTTTTGCTGAAATTGAAGGTTCTGTAGCTTATCCTGCAGCAGGTTCTGCTACTCACTTAGCTCAAGCTTCTTGTACTGGTTGTCATATGTCAGAATTTGATAATGATGAAGATCAAGGTGGACATACATATAATCCTTCTGTTTTAGCATGTAATACATGTCATGGTGTTACAGAAACAGATTTCAATTATGGAGGAGTACAATCACTTGTTGAAGGTCAACTAGAAACTCTTAGAGACGAATTAGTTCGCTTAGGTGTTGTTGAGTATGTTGCCGCAGATGAAGCTTATGAACCAGTTGTTGGAGTTTACCCAATGGTTCAGGCACGTGCTTTCTTTAACTGGGCTGGATTGGATGAAGATCGTAGTTTGGGTGTTCACAATCCAAAATATATAAAAGCTTTATTGCAAAATTCAATTGAAGCTTTAGAAGCTGAGCCTACTCCTGGTAGTTAGATTTTTTCAAAAAATATGTAATCAATAAAAAGTTGCTCATCTGAAAAGATTGAGCAACTTTTTTTATTGCCTAATTTAAGGGAATCGAATAAATAAACGGTTTCCCTAAATTTTACTTTTTGCCTTAGTCTTGGTTCTACTAGAACTTCTTCTTGTGCTGGTCGAAATACCAAAAACACCTAAAATTCCTCTGGTTAATTCACGAACAATGGTTGTGCCAATAGAGCTGCTCATGATTTGTTCAAACTGATTTTTCACTCTTCTCTTGGTTCTTGGAGTCGCCTTAGGTCTGCTTGTTTCTTCTTTATCTTCTTGTTCTTTTTCCAGCATTTGTTCAATTCGTTCCATCAATATTTCGTGGGCGCTTTCCCTATCTATTTCCTTGTTGTATTTATCGGCTAATTTCGATTTTCTAACTATGGCATTTATTTCAGAAGGATTTAAAACATCCATACGGGAGTAAGGAGGTCGCATTAGTGAATGAACCAGTGGTGTACTTTCCTTTGCGATCAAGTGAGGAAATCAATGCTTCTCCAATACCCAGCTCTGTGATTAGACTTTCAACATCGTATGCATCACTTTCAGGGAAATTTTGGGAAAGGAGCTTAATTGCTTTTCGATCTCTGGCAGTAAATGCCCTTAATGCATGTTGAATTTTAAAACCAAGTTGGCTAAGAATATTTTCCGGAATATCATCAGGTGTTTGTGTGATAAAAACAAGTCCAATTCCCTTCGAGCGAATCAGTTTTATAATTGTATCCAATTGATCCAGAAGTTCTCTGGAGGCATTTTTGAATAGTAAATGTGCTTCATCAATAAAAATCATTAATTCTGGTTTATCTACATCTCCCTTTTCAGGAAATACTTCAAATACCTCAGCAAGTAAAGCCATCATAAAGGCTGAGAATAAGGCAGGTTTTGATTGAACATCCGTTAAACGGATAATATTTATCATGCCCAATCCATTTTCATCCGTTCTGCATAAATCATCAACATCGAATGAAGGTTCTCCAAAAATTCGATTTCCACCTTGTTGTTCCAATTGTGTTAATCTTCGCATGATAGCGTGTGCGGAATTGATAGGTACTAATCCGTACATTTTCTGTATTTCAGTTTTTCCTTCTCCAGCGGCATATCGAAGAACTGTTTTTAAGTCGTCCAAATCGAGTAAGGGGAGTTTCTTGTCATCGCAAAACAGAAACAGAATAGACAGGAGCGAAGTTTGTGTATCATTAAGAGATAGTATCTTGCTTAAGATCACAGGACCAAACTCAGAAATGGTGCTTTTAAGTGAAACGCCAGGTTCGTCGGATATACTCATGAATTCGATAGGGAAACGTTTTCCAATCCAATCCATTTGAATATGATGTGCGCGTTTTTCAATAATTTGGTTTGTACTGCCTTCTGCACCCAAACCACTAATATCACCTTTAATATCCATGACTAAAGAGGGTACACCTATACCGGATAGTTCCTCAATCAATACTTGTAAAGATTTAGTTTTTCCAGTTCCGGTAGCTCCTGAGATTAATCCATGTCGGTTTAGTGATTTAGCCGATATTGTCACTTTTTGACCATCAATTGGAGTGTTATCTACCACAACACCTCCAATTAATAATGTAGTTTCTTTTGTCATGTGTATTCTTCTTTAAGGCGGGTTATTTTTATTTTTTTATACTACTAAATTTAATTAAATTAGTCTAAATAAACTAAAACACTCTTGCAAAACTAGTAGTAATGAAAGAGTTGAAAAAAGGAATTAAATTAGTTTTAGTTATTTGATCTCCCTCTAATCGTGCTTTAAATGATACATGATTATTAAGAATTCTCTTAAATATTTTAACTGCAAGTTTCATTGGTTCTAAAATTTAATACCTCTAATTCTTCATATTTATTTAAATAATTAGATCCCCTTGTTTCCTAAATAGTAAACAAGAGTTTTATTCTCTGATTGCATGCAAGCGCCTTACGTATTCCATGGATACAAGTAAAATTGTTTGAAAGCAAATGAAATGGCTGCATGTTTTAATGTTGAATTATTACAATTAATTTGATAATAAAAAATAATAATGATTAAAGATTTAATAAGTAAAGCACTTAGTACTGAAGGTGCGGATTTATTGGAAGGAATGGGTTTGCCTTCTAATAAAAATGAAAAAGCCTTGGATTTAGCTAAGGATAGTATTCTTAGTGGACTTAAGGATTCTTTTAGTTCTGGAAATATTGGGGACATCACAAGTGCCTTTTCTGGAGGATCATCAAGTTCGTTAGTGTCATCCATCGCTTCGAACTATGGCTCTAATTTAATCTCAAAGCTTGGAGTTAGTGATACAATGGCTAAGATGATTAGTTCTGCAATAATTCCTATGGTATTTAAATTTATAAATAACACAGACGAAGCGCCAACTGATAATGACGATGGAGTAAAAGATTTAATGGCGGATTTAGTTGGAGGTGGAATTAAAGATAAAATAGGAGGTATGTTAAAAGGTAAGTTTAATTTTTAATTTTTTAAAAGATGACACAAAAAATTTCAGAGATTGAAGGTATTGGACCAACTTTCTCGGCAAAATTAGAAAAAGCAGGTATTAAAACTGTTAGTGGATTATTGGAAAAAGGATGTACTAAAGCTGGTAGAAAAACCATAGCATCGGAAAGTGGTATTGATGAAGGCAAAGTACTTGATTTTGTAAATATGGCTGACCTATTTCGAATTAAAGGAATTGGAAGTCAGTTTGCAGAATTACTAAAAGTATCGGGTGTTGATACAGTAAAAGAATTACGTAACCGAAATGCTGAAAATTTACATGCTAAGCTTCTCGAAGTTCATGCAGAGAAGAAGGTTACCCGAGTTGTTCCTGGAGAAAGTCAGATAGAGGAATTTATTGAGCAAGCTAAGAATTTACCACCAATGGTAACGTATTAAATTATTTGTTGGTTTTATATAACCACTCCTAAAACGAGTGGTTTTTTTATATCTATCCCATAAGTATAAAAAATAAGTTTGATTGGCGTTTAAAAACAAGCAAGTTTAGGATGTGAATTATAGAATAGAAAGAAGTATCTTGAAGTGAGAATAAAAAAAACCGAGAAATTTCTCGGTTTTAATAATGATGAAAATCACATGTGAATTCATTATCCCTTTAGTTCTTCTACTTTAAATTTTAATTTTTCAAGAGCCTTTTTTAAATTTTCTTTGCTGTTTACTTTAGTTTTGAAAGTAATGCTTACCTGCTGCTTTTTGAAATCAACTTTCAAATCTTTAACGCCTTTTTCGAAAGGAATATTTTTTTCAATTTTGCTGACGCATCCCGTACAATCCATTTCTACTTTGAATATAACGGTGTCAACTTTCTTCTCTTCTTGGTTGCCTGCAAAAACTGTAGAGGAAATTAATAGGATACTAAGAGCTACAATCGTTCTTTTTAAAATCTGTAATAGGTTTTTCATGATATTTGTTTTAATTGTTTGTTATTCAATGGTTAGGCGAACACCTAAATAAATTTTTCTTTCTTGTATTGGTCCCCAAATCATTGAGGCATCAAACTGTTCTCCAAAAGGGTTTTCAGCTTCGATAATTGGGTTCTTTTGAGTGTAATTGCCCAAATTTTCAGCTCCAAAATATATTTCCCAAATACGGAATCGTTTTGTGATTTGTGCGTTTAGTAATGCATAAGCTGGAGATTTTTCTCTTCTTTGAAAATTATCCGTATTTTCTTGAGTAGATGGAATTCTCACATCACCATTAAACTGAGTTGTGAAATCAAATTGCCATTTATTAAAATTGGTTGCGTACGATAAATTGATCAAACCTTTGTAACGATTCACGTATGGAACTTTTCTGAATTCATTATTGATATCTGCCTTAACATCCGAAAAGCGAATGGCAGTGGTTACATCAAAACGTTCTACTGGCTCAAATTTTAATTCTACTTGATAGTTGTTTGCCCATGATCTTCCATCCAAGTTGTAAAACTTCACTGAATTCACGCTGTTATCCAGATCAACGATTACCTGATTGTCAAATATTGTTCTATAAAAATCAGCGGAAGCAGTGAATCTTTTTCCAAATAGATTGAAATACTGAGTTAAGCTCAACCCAAAGTTCCATGCTTTTTCCTGTTTTAAATTGTCCGAAATTTCAAATGATCTATTTGAAGCTAGTAAAAAGCTGTTTTCAGCAATAGGGTTAGAGGTTCTACGGCCACTACCACCAGCTAATCGAATTGTCGTTTTTGGCGCAAATTGATATCTGAAATGTACACGCGGAGTTACAAAACCACCAAAGATATTGTGATCATCGTATCGCAAACCTGTTTGTAAGGTAATTTTATCATTGGGAAGCCATGTATATTCCATATACGCACCTGCAACTTTCTCGGTGCGGTTGGTTCCTAAATTATCTCCTGATAAATAATCTTTAAAGTCATCGTATACATACGATAAACCAGTAGTGTATTTGTGTTTTAAATTTCCGATATATGATTGGAACAACAAATTGGCGTAGAAATATTTTTGATCCGCATCGTAAGTTCTTAGGCCATAAAAAGAATTTTGCTTGTGAGAGGAAAAGTTCGTGATTAATGCAAGGCTTTTATCGTCATCATTAGGAAATAAGTAACCAATTTTTGCAAATGCTTCATATCTGCGTGTATCAATATTGATACGGTATTTGTTGTTGATATCATTTGGTTGATTTGTTTTATAGCCTTTTTGACCACCAATTCGTTGTTCATCAATGAATTTAACACCAAATTGGGTTTTGAAATTTTCACTGACATCCCAATTCCAACGGTTCACAAAATTGTATTGTGTCACCATCGGGTCATCTAAAAAGTTATCCTTGTTTTTATCTATTTCTCGATCGTTATCTTGAACATGGGCTAGGATAGAAGTTGATAATTTTGGTGAAAACTTCACGGAAGTAATTGCATTAACCTCAGCCATTCCCATGTTATTTGCATAAGTGTTTATATAGAATTTTGGCGATTGTTGAGGTTTCTGATACTCAATATTAATTTGGCCTGTAATTGATTCATATCCATTTATAACGGATCCTACGCCTTTAGAAACCTGTATGGATTCCATCCAAGGACCTGGTACGTAAGCCATGCCATAAACAGATGCTAATCCCTTGAAATTTGGATTCTTTTCGGTCATCATTTCGATGTATTTACCTGTTAGACCAAGAAGTTTAATGGATTTGGCACCTGTTGCGGCATCAGCATAAGATACATCTACTGAAGCATTGGTCTCGAAACTTTCGGAAAGGTTGCAGCAGGCCGCTTTACAAAGTTCCGCACCCGTAATGTTTTGCGATTGTATTGGGTTATCCCGATCTAAAACGGTACCCAATTTACGCTTCGATATAATAACTTCGTTTAAAGAAATATTTGGAACAAGTTCAACCACTAAGTCCGCATTATTGGTTTGTTTAATGGTTATTTCTTTTGTTTCATAACCAACAAATCGCACAACCAAAATATCAGATTTATTACTTGAATTTAAGATGAAATCGCCATTGGTATTTGCGGCTGTTCCAATTGTTGTGTTTTTCCAAAATATTGAAGCTCCTGCAAGTGGAATGATTTCCCCCGAAGAAGGTTTTTCAATAATTTTCCCTTTAATATCTTCTGCAAAAGAGATAATTGGAAGTAGAAAAAGGATTATTGTAATAATTCTAATTTTCATACGTAATAAGTAAGCACATTAGATCAGTGAGGTCATTTAAAATGACGACCTATCTAATAGAGGTTTTAATAAATGAGTGTTTTTTTGTCAATGGAATTCTAGAAGCCTTCTTATTGAAAAGAAATCAGAGAATTAATTGGATGAAGAAGTAGGAGGGGTTAGCAGATAAAACAGCACAATACATCAGGTTTGATGCGTCTTTGCCGGTCAGAATTACAGGCTTCAAACTCCTCAGCATACGTTTCTGGAGTGAAAAGCATTTCGATGCTTACTGCATAAGATATAAGAAGAACAAATTTTGAGGCACTTGGTGCATTGTTCGTTTTATTGATAATTGATCTTGGGTTTGTTTTTAGATATACCAGATCAAAATCGCAACAAAGCTTATTGGCTTGATCATATGAATGATTTTTATATGAACGTTGGCTTTCTTCACAGGGACAGTTAGAACATTCTGTATCTGAATTCATCGACACTTGTACCTCTGAATGATCACAAGAAGAACAACTATGTTTTAAAAGATGAATACCACAAAATCCTGCCAGGTAGAATACCAGCAGAACAATTGAAATGATATTTTTTATTGGTTGTTTCATCTTTTAAAAGACAGCTTTATTTGTGCGTTGTTACTAGTAAGACAATCATTATTCGAAATAGGGTGAATCGTGATTGCTATTTTTTTTTCTGTTTTAATATTTACAGACAAAAATAGTAATGATTTATCGATTTCGAATTGATTTTACGACAAAAAAAAACCGAATCCAATGGATCCGGTTTAGTATTTATAATAGTTGATGCTAGTGCCAACCTGTTATCATGCTTTTAAAATTACTGCTAATTGAACTTCCTATTGTACAAACATACAAATGAATGAACAAGAAAAGAGATAAAACAAAACCAATAACGACATGCAACATTGCCGTTAGTAATAATCCACTCAATCCAAATATTTGAGGAATAATCATTTCAGGTAATAACATTGCCATACCACTTGCAATTATTAATGGAAATCCAACATACATTGCAGTTGAGTATATAAAACGCTGCATAGGATTAAACTTATTTTCTGCAGAAATAGGATAGGGCGCATCCTGTTTCTTGAACATTCCGAAAAGATAGTATATCGATTGGTTGAATATTCGAGTCATTAAACCTTCGGTTTTCATTTTGTATTGTCTTCCATTTGATGTGAAAGCATTACCAAAAATGAAAAGGAGGTAATTTAAACTAATGAGTATTCCACAAAGATTGTGAAGCTCAACTGATAGTTCGAATGATACTAAAAGAGGATTCTCAGGATTTGAATACTGCATACTAACACCGGTAATCAAAAGTGTAATGAAGAGTACCGCATTTAACCAGTGCCATATACGAATCCAAATAGGATATAAATAAAGTTTTTCGCTTGCCATACTATTTACGTTTAAAGATTCTGAAAAGTGCGTGGATGAAAATTCCCGTAAGAACTAATCCGAAAATTATTACACTTAATATATTCAAATATTTATTACGGTTCGCACCTATTACATACGATTCATTAATAATTACTGCATTAACAAAACCATTGCTTTTACGCGATTCCATACTCTTATACTTGTAAAGACTAGCCATTAAGCGTGAGTTTTCGGAATGACATTTAGTACATTCCCGAATAGCATTCTCTTTTGGCATAACCGCATGACTTATAAGTAGGCTGTCATTTAGTTGCGTATGGCACTCTATACATCTAACATTTTTAAAATGAAGCTCTTGATTGGGTAGCCAATCGTGAGTTTTTAAAATGTTAATGTTTTCTCTTTCTGTAAGCAATTCAAATTGACTTACATCTGCGTGGCATTTTAAACAAATATTATTGTCGTAAGTAACGGTTTCAGAAATTTTACCCCCTTTACTTGCCTGGGTTTTATAAGAATGAGGATTGTGACAACTCCAGCAATTAAAAGCATCTGGTGCTTTATTATAGTGCATACTTTTGTAAAAGGCTTCCTCAATCTCCTCAAAATGAAATTCTTGGTACTCAGGATCCCCCCCGTGGCAATCAATACATGCATACATAAGTTCCATGCGTAAATTACCAGCATGCGGAAATGCTTCGTATTCCGGAGAGTGACAATCTGTGCATTTGAACATTCCATGGTTCGATTGGCTATATGCAATGGTATCAATTAGTCTATCGCCATACATTTTTTCTTTTATCTCAATGCCAAAATTCTCATTCATGTATTTGAATGTATGATTTCCATGGCATTTAAGGCATTTTTGGTTTTTGTTGCTCTCAGACTGATTTTCTTTATTTGTTTCCTGCCCGAAACCAAAAGAAACAATACAAAGGAAACCAACAATCAGAAATAGATGTTTAAAACTGCTCAGGTTCATTCTGAAAATATTAAATGTTCGCAATTTGGTTCTAATTAGAATATCAGAAAAAAAGGGTATAATAATTTATACCCCTTTAATCTTGTTTGATTTTACTTATTTTTTAAATGTACGCATGTAGTTTACAACAGCCCATCTATCTTTTTTACTAGGAATTTTAGACTCGTAGTTAGGCATGTCATCTCTGCCAAAGATAGATTTGTACATGATCTCGCCATCAGTTTGAGCTTGAAATTCAGCACCTGAAAAATCACCAGGGAATGTATTTAGACGAGCAGCCTTTGGGCCGTCTCCTAATCCTGCATTACCATGACATGAACGACAATGCTTCATGTAAACCATTTTTCCGCTATTTACACTAGCTTCATCGTTAGCCAATGGATTTTCCATACTTTTATATTCTGCTGGAACGTCCCATGCTTCAGCCTTTTTTTGTTGTGCTGTAAATGCAAATCCAACAACTGCAATTGCAATAACAATAAATACTTTTATACTCTTCATAACTGTAATTTTTTAAGTGAAGTAATTAACTAGAATCTTACCATAATATTAAAACCTACAAGAAAATCCCCGTCTCCAATTTTATTTTTATTATACAAACTATTCCTTTGTGGAGTAATTCCTTCATAGTTCGACATAAACACCTGGAATACGTGAGTACTAGTACCAATTTCCATACCAAAAGTTAGGTTGGCTTCAGGATCTGTTTGATCCGAATTGGTAAATTCTCTCATGTCATCAATATTTAAAGGCTGATCGTATTCGAAAAACACAGCCATTGAACGCGTAACTTTAGCTCTACCTGATAAGTTAATTGCTATCTTATCATGTTCAACTAAGGTATCTGTTTTATTAAAATGGGTGAAACTAGGAGCTAATTGTAATGAAATGTTATCATTAAATTTATGAGCTACTATTAATTGAGAGAAATACCCAAGTCTGTCGGAGAATGTATAGTCATTACCAAAAACAATTTCGTCTTGCGAATTAATTGATAAGTTACCATATAAAGCAACAGAAACAGGAATCGAATTCGATTCAGTTTGAGTTAATACTTTATACTTACCTTGGAATTCCTGCAATTTGAATTCTTTAGTATAACCGTATCCCAACATGATTTTTTCGGTAACACCATAATTTAACCCCATACGAATGTTTGCGGATGCATAAACACCAAAAACATCTTCCAGTCCATTTTCAATTAATCCAAAACGGTGCTGAATATGCATTTCAAATTCACCGGCGAATGGCATTTCAGTAGTTTGTGTCTCTCCAAGTAGACCGGATTCAAAAGTTCCCGAAACAGGATCATTTGCAAATTCATCTTCTTGAGCAAGGCAATTTTGTGATGCAATCAAGGTGATAACAAGAAATAAAGAAAATGAAAATGTCATTTTCATAAATTTCTGTATTGTATATTTAGATCTTAGCATAGCGATTAGTTTTAATTGTTGTTAGCACCTCTGGTTATCCACTCTAGTATCAATTGTTTTTCAGCTGCTGAAGCTCTGGTGTTATGAGATCCTTCATTTAGTTTTTCATACAAACTACTACTTGCTGGAACGTCAACATTTATATAACCACCGTTTGTCAATGCATCAAAAGCTTTATCGGCTTGCAGATCTGGATCAGTTCCTCCATCATGACAGCTAACGCAATTGGAAGTAAATATGGGTGCGATATCCGCGCTAAAGGAGATTTCCTGATCAGGTGGAATCACGACTTTATCTACTTCAACGGTATCGTATTCGCACGAAACAAAACATAGACTTGTCAGGAAAACTAGTAAAAGACTTACTAAGTTATTCTTTTGCATAGTATTGAGATTTAAATTTAAGTTCTAAACTACTGATAATAGTGATTAATTCATTTTACACTAAAGATAAATATTTGCCTTTACCGCAATAGGTTTGGTACACCGAGATTTATTTTATGAAAAAAAGGAATTTGTCTAATTCAAATCGACATTTATCAGTCTTTCGCTAGGCTTATCTCAGTCTTTTTTCTATATTTAATAGTAATTAGAAAAAAACTGAAGAAAATGCGGTGTGTTTTGAAGCATTTTTTATTTAAAATACACTATTTGTTTTGGTGAAATTTTCAAATAGATTTGCCTCCTGACTAATATTGAACACTATATCTCTAATACTACTATGGCTAAATTTTCAAAATCGGATAATTGCAAAAGTTGCCTTGATTGCAATATGCGAATCCCCATGTTAAGTATACTTTCTCGTCCTGAATTACTTGAATTGAATGAAAGTCGGTTTGAAGTGAAATTCAAGGCAGGTGAAACAATATTTAAACAAGGAACTTCCGCTACTCATCTCTTAATTTTGACAACTGGTTTGGCAAAATTATATGTAGAAGGAGTACAAGACAAACAACTCATTATAAGGATAATTAAACCTTGGGAAATTGTTGGACAGGCTTCCTTGTATTTTGATAACAGACATCATTATTCGATTGCCGCACTTGATAATACGACTGCCTGTTTTATTGAAATAAACGCCTTTAAAAAAGCGATTCAAACAAATCCCATATTTGCCGAGGAATTTATTAAAAACTGTACCCGAAAGGGGATTTTTAATTTTGAAAAAATGGTTAGTCTATCGCAAAAGCAAATGCACGGCCGCATAGCTGATGGACTTATTTATTTATCAAGTAAAGTATATGAAGATTTAAATTTTGATTTGCATCTTTCAAGACAAGATGTTGCTGACCTTACAGGCATGTCTAAAGATAGTGCCATTAGAATTCTTAAAGAATTTCATAATGAGGGCATTATTGAAATGGATGGTCGGAAATTAAAAATATTGAATTTCACACAACTGGAAAGGATAAGCGAAACGGGTTGAAAAAATAATGAAGACGAGAGGAGATATCCTCTCGTTTTTATTTTACAAGGAGTTCATCAAGATTATTATTGATTACTTTCCGATTCAAGCTTTTCCCAATTATTACAATTTTACTTTCCTTTATATCATCTTCTGTCCAAGTTTTCCCAACCGTTGCCTGTATTTGAGTATGTACTGATTGCAGTATAATTCGTTTGTCAACACCTTCCAAATATAGAATTCCCTTAATTCTATAGATACTTTCCTGATTAAATTTAAGAAATGCATCCAACCACATACCTAGTTTCATTTGATCCATAGGAGTGGTAGAAGTATAACACATGTTTTCAATACCATGAGTAATTTGACTGTTAGCTGTTGAATTTGCTTCGAGGCCTAATACAAACTGGTATACCTTTGCCGGATCATAGGAGAAGGAGCCAAGCAAATTCATGTTTGCAGGTTTAGCGAATACGCATTCTTCAATTCGGGCAAACTTATTAATATTTGCAATCTCTATTTTAAGTGCATCTGTCTTTTCACGGCCAGCAACATCTGTTTTATTTATTAATATTTGATCCGCAACAGCTATTTGTTTGGTTAAAACAATTTCCGTGTCTAATATGTTAGAAGCATTTGCAGCATCAACCAGACAAATGACCGCATCCAATTCAAATTCTTTTTTTATGAACGGATCGGTAATGAATGATGCCAAAATACTACCAGGATCAGCAATTCCCGTTGTCTCAATAAGCAGATGATTGAATTGATGATCTGATTTAATTAGATTTTGTAAAACAACATACAACTCATCATTTAAGCTGCAGCAAATACAACCATTGCTTAATTCAAAAATATCCTCATTTTTAACATTGGCAACTAGTTCAGAATCAATATTTACTTCACCAAATTCATTCTCTATAATAGCGAATTTTTTATCAGGATAACTTGATATTAAATGATTAAGAAGACTGGTTTTTCCTGAGCCTAAGAAACCTGTAATTACGGTAACTGGAATTTTCAACATACTTATTCTCGTTTATAACTTTTCCCAATGTACAATTTCCTCTAGTGATTTTCTTTTCTTTTGTGGTGGTGCTTGATTTGATGGATATCCTAAAGAAATAATGGCTATAGGTTCAATATGATCAGGCAATTTGAAAAAATCAATGCATTTTTGGACGTGAAAATTACAAATCCAACAAGTACCCAAGCCGAGTTCTGTGGCTTGAAGCGTCATGTGATCGATAGCAATTGCAGCATCAATATCGCAATGATCTTTACCGTCTTCACTTCTTTTCCACGATAGATTATGATCTCCGCAAATTACGATGTAAACAGGAGCTTCATTAAACCAATCACGATGATATATCTCAGAAAATTGTTTGTGATTATCAGGTTCACGAATCACAATAAAATGCCATGGCTGATTGTTAACTGCTGAAGGTGCAATTTGACCAGCTTCTAATATTTTAATAAGTTTCTCATTTTCAATAGACATAGCTTTGTAGGATCGTACTGAATATCTTTTCTGGCTAAGTTCTTTAAAATTCATCTTCTTTCGATTTTAATGATATTTGGTGCAAAAATGTAAAATAAATAAGACATCCAGCTAATGAATTTTCATTTTGTTTAGCATATTGGGATTGTTCCCTTCCATTCACTACAATTTTGTACCTTTGGCATTCAATTTTTTGAAGGAGAATGAAGATGACTAAAGAGCTTAAAAAAAATATAATGTTTCAATATCTGATGGTATTGGTTATTGCAGCCACAGCAGGACATCAGGGATGGAGAACATTATTCAATAATTTTGCGGTAGAGGAAGTTGGTATTAATGGATTTCAGGTTGGAGTGATTCAGTCGGTACGGGAAATACCCGGTTTTCTGGCCCTTTTAGTTGTGTATTTGTTGTTGGTGATTAAAGAACATCGTTTATCAGCATTATCAGTATTATTTGTTGGTTTAGGAGTTGCTTTAACAGGATTCTTCCCTTCGTTTTTAGGTTTAATAATTACTACGGTAATCATGTCTGTTGGTTTTCATTATTTCGAGACAACAAATAAATCACTTACACTTCAGTATTTTACAATAGAACAGGCACCTATAGTATTTGCAAAACAAAGGAGTTGGTCAGCTATAGCAAATATAAGTATGGGAGCTTTTGTTTTTGCAATTGCTCATTTTATTTCCTTACAGGCAAGTTTTATTCTGATTGGTGCAGTTGTTTTTTGTTTAGGGGTTTGGGCATTTTTTTGGGATCCGGTTGATAAGAGTATTCTTCCTCAAAATAAGGGAATGGTATTTAGAAAAAGATACTGGCTTTTCTATGTCCTTAATTTTCTGAGCGGTGCCCGCCGTCAGATTTTTGTTGTATTTGCGGTTTTTATGCTGGTGCAAAAATATCATTATACAGTTCAGGATGTGGCTGTTTTATTTGTAATCAATAATGTCATCGCTTACTTTGTCTCTCCAATGATAGCAAAAGGAATCAATAGGTATGGCGAACGTAAAATGTTGTCATTAGAGTATATCGGTTTGGTTTTTGTCTTTTTAGGATATGCTTATATCGAAAATGCCTTGATTGTTGCAGGACTTTATATTCTTGACCATATCTTTTTTGGGTTTTCGATGGGAATTAATACTTATTTTCAAAAAACAGGTGATGCAAAAGATATTGCTCCTTCAATGGCAGTAGGCTTTACAATTAATCACATATCAGCTGTTGTTATTCCTGTAGTTGGAGGTTTGTTATGGATGGTGAATTGGCGAATTCCATTTGTGGCCGGCGCAATTCTTTGTTTA
Organism: Labilibaculum antarcticum; assembly: GCF_002356295.1. NCBI lineage: Bacteria > Pseudomonadati > Bacteroidota > Bacteroidia > Marinilabiliales > Marinifilaceae > Labilibaculum > Labilibaculum antarcticum. Next base: position 4,973,825 of record NZ_AP018042.1, read on the forward strand.
GTATCACTTGTATTTGTTCAAAAAATAAGAACAAATACTAAAATTTAATTATGAAGGAAAAAGAAAAAATATATCAATCTCTAATTGAGATGTACAATAATGGGATTCAATCGAAAGACCCAAAAAAAATTCGTGGATTTTTAAATAATGATTCAGTAGAACTTCTTAAGGATGATGCTCAATTTTATTTGGAAATTCTTCAATTACGTGCGGCATCATTCTCTCTTTTTGGAGAATTAAACGAGGCAGGAGAAGAGTATCGTAAAGGATATTCATCTTGTTCGACAAGTGGTAAGTGGGTTTATGGTGTGAATTGGGCTTTGCAGTTTATGGCTGAGTTCTCGTTTAAGCGGGATAAAGAGAAGATTAATGAAGCAATGAACAATGGAGTTAAGGTTCTCGATCAGTCATTAGTTGATTTGCCATTTGATAAGTATCGTGATTTTTATCATTTGAGTATTTCAAATGTAAGAGCATTTATGCTTTTAAATGCAGGTAGAAAAAAGGAAGCTTTGCAGTCTTATGCAGATTGCAAATTTATACCGGTTCCGATTCCAGAATACAATGATAAGGAATCTTTGCAAATTCTCTTTGCACATTTTACAAAGGGAATTGCCGTGGCCATCGAATTGAAAGACTATAATTTATTAATGAATTTAATGAAGGTAATCTCAATTGATGATCATACATTAGAATCTGAAGAAAGTTTGTTCCGAATTTTTTATGAGACATTAGTTAGTGCTTTTGATATGCGTGCTGAGTTTATTACAGAGTTTAATGCCATGTTTAAAATTAAAGATGTTTTAGAAAATACGACTCCTCATTTTGCACAATTTTTAAGCTTGATAGGAGAACAGGATTTTGATAAATTGGATCGGTTTTTTCACGAATCATACAGCAATTAAAGATGGACAAGAATTGTTTTTGTGGTAATAGTTTAAAGTATAATGATTGTTGTGGTGCAATTCATGCCGCTACTCGCAAAGCGAATACGGCTGAAGAACTAATGCGAAGCAGATATTCGGCCTTTGTTCTAGCTGATATAGATTATATTTTAAAAACTTATGCATCCGACAAATGTCCTGCCGATCAGAAAGAAGAGATTTTAAACTGGGCTAAATCTGTTGAATGGCTTGGATTGGAAATTATAAGCTCAGAAAAAGGAAGCGAGACTGATTCAATTGGTTGGGTAGAATTTAAAGCAAGTTTTAAAGAGGATGGACAAAAGCAAGTTATGCACGAAAGATCCTTGTTTAAATTGGAGTCTGAAGCTTGGGTTTATGTATCAGGAGAAGTTCCAGAAGTTACTGAAAAGTTGAAAGATAATTTACCAAATAGAAATGATCTGTGCTTCTGTGGAAGCGCGAAGAAGTACAAAAAATGTTGCTTGCAATAATATGGAATAAAAAAATGGCTGTTTTATCTAAAACAGCCATTTCTAATTCTATATATTTTTAGTTTTTTCCCATGTTCTTTAAAACCGAAAAGGTTTTATCGATATCAGCATCATTTACAACAAGAGTAAATTCATTGGTAGTTGAAATTACTTCGCGAATATTGATGCCTGCCCAGGCAATGTTTTTAAGTATAAAATAATAGAATCCAAGCTGTTGACTGTTGGTTGATGGAAGCTTTAAAGTGACAGACGATAAATTTTCACTTTTGCTTACTAGCATTTCACTGCAAAATACTTCCTCTACCTTTTCCATTAATGTATTGCTAACGACCAAGTTAGATTCAAATACTCCCTGAACCATTGTGTAAAAGAACTCTTGATTTGGACCTATAGATTTTAACAATTCTGTGTGTTTTTCGATAAGGGTATTTGAGTTTTTATAGGTGAAGTCAACCAATTGAGAGCGAACAATAATATCGCCAACATTAGTAATAACTTCTTTTAATCCCGGATTAATCTTCACCTCCAAACTTGGGGCTAATCGGTTAAGTGCCATGATGATGGCGCCTATTTTTACGGGTTTCTTTACGCTTTGTTCAACCTGATTCTGAATTTTACGAGCAAGAGAAGAAATGTTTATTAAACCATCGACCAAAGCTTCTGCTAAAAAGGGTTGTGAGCTAACTATTTTTTCTACAACTTGTGGAATTGTTATCATGAATTGGATTTTGTTGAAAAACTATACAAAGATGTTCAAAAATTAACAGAAGGTAGAATTATTGACTAAATTTTCTAAAAATTTCGTTCATTTTATTGTAGAATCTATATTTGCAAGCATTAACAAAATCTTGCGGATGTCTGCAAGTTATAATCAAGAAGTATAAATAAATGAGAAAAGCTTGGCAAGGATCTATTGTTGCTATTGTAACACCTTTTAATATTGATGGTAGTATTGATTATACTGCTTTTGATAATTTGATTGATTTTCATTTGGAAAATGAAACTGACGGAATTGTAGTTTGCGGAACCACTGGGGAAGCAGCAACTCTTAATAAAAAGGAGTATGCGGAACTAATTAAACATACAGTTGATAAGGTGGATAAACGAATTCCGGTTATTGCAGGTTCTGGTACAAATTCGACATCTGAAGCAATTGAAAATTCCTGCCTGTCAGAATCTCTAGGTGTTGATGCAGTTTTGGTAGTATCGCCATATTACAACAAACCAACTAGAAATGGTCTGAAAGATTATTTTTCTCAAATTGCAAAAGCGGTTAATGTACCTATTCTTTTGTACAATGTTCCTGGTCGAACAGCGGGTAATATTCCTGCCGATTTGGTCGTTGAATTGGCCAATGAATTTGATAATATTGTTGGAATAAAGGATGCTTCCGGTAATTTGGAGCAACTGGCTTGTATTTTGAAAGATAAGCCATCTGATTTTATGGTCTTTTCGGGTGATGATGCCTTGGCTTTTCAAGCGGTTTGTATGGGCGCTAGTGGTGTGATTTCTGTAATAGCAAATTTAATACCTAAGGAGTTTCATGATTTAATGAATGCCGCTTCTCAAGGTGATTTGGTGAAGGCTAAAGAAATTTATTTTAAATATCTAAGATTAATTCAATTGTGTTTTATCGAATCGAATCCAATTCCTGTGAAAACAGGTTTGGCGATTATGAATAAACTTGATGAAGAATTTAGATCTCCAATGTGCAGAATGATGGATGAAAATAGAAAACTGTTAGTTGATGAAATGACAAAACTTGGAATGGTTTAAACATTTTAAGACAAATTATAGAATACTAAGCCACTTTTTTAAGTGGCTTTTTTTTGTTTTCAAAATTTTCTATTATTGCTGCACCAACACTATCTCCCCACACATTTACAGTTGTACGGAATCTGTCCAATAACCAATCGATTGTTAAAAGTAAGCCAATTCCTTCAATGGGTAAGTGAACAGCTTTAAGTACTATTACCATAGTCACTAGTCCTGCTTCGGGTATTCCCGCAGCACCAATTGCAGCCAATGTCGCAGTAATGAAAATAATTAACTGTTGTCCGGTACTTAATTCTAATCCATAAATTTGAGCAATGAAAATGGCGGCAACAGCTTCATAAAGTGCGGTTCCGTCCATGTTTATTGTTGCACCTAAGGGTAGAACAAAATTGCTGATTTTTTTTGACACATTATTTTCTTGCTGAACACCGTGCAAGGTTAAAGGTAGGGTCGCAGTACTTGAGGCTGTAGAAAATGCATTTAGTAAAGCTGGTCCAACGCCTTTACAATAGGCTAGAGGGGAACGTTTACCCAAAAACCGTAAAGCAACACTTAATATAAGAGTTCCATGTAATAATAGTCCAAGAACGACAGTAAAACTGAACTTACCCAAGGATTTCAGTTCGGGTAAAAAAACATCAAAACCACCAGCATTACCAATTCTCGCTGACAGTAATCCCAAAATGCCAATTGGGGCAAAATACATTACCCAATTAACTAGTTTCATAATTGCATCATTCATTGTAGAGATAAATTCCATTGCTTTTTTCGATTTTTCACCCAAGGATGATAAGGCCGCTCCAAAAAACAAGGAAAATACAATTAAGGGTAAAATATCCATTTTTACCATCGCCAGAAATAGGTTGTGTCCGATTAGGCCTTGTTGATCTTTTGCAGGATTTCCAACAATCAGCTCTTTTACTGCTTCTGAAACAGCAATACTTTTGTTTATGATATCCTGATTGGCTTCGGGTAAATCTAGATTGGTATTTACACCAGGTTGAATAAGATTTACCAAGATCATTCCAATAATAACCGAAATTGCGGTAGTGGTGAAATAGTATAGAATTGTTTTACTTCCAATTTTGCCCAGCGCACGTAAATTGCCTAATCTGGCGATACCTACTATCATCGATAGGATAACCAAAGGAACCACCAACATCATTAAAATGTTAATGAATACTTCACCTAAGAGTGACAAATGTATTGCGAATTCTGGAAAAACACCACCAATAACAAATCCAAGGATTATGGAAAAAATGATACTTACTAAAAGGAATTGATCTTTTAGAATGCCAGTATATTTGTATTTTTTATTAAAAAACATAATGAATTTTGAAACTAATCGTTATAATACTTAGTACAAAAGTTAAATGATAAGTCACAATTTTAGTGATGTTGTGCGTAATAACAAAGAACGAGTATTTGTAATTACGCGATGTTAGACCTGAGGTTTCATATCTTCTGAATTTGTTCTTAAATAATGGAAATATTGAAGCTTAAATTACAATATTGCTTAGGAATTTAGATCCTACAAAATCAATTAAAAGAAGTTTGCTATAAATATGAATAAAGATTTGCTCTTTGCCTTAATTCAAAATCCTTACTTAATTCCGGGTATTTATAATTATTGTGATGGATGGTGTGAAAGATGCAGTTTCACAAGTAATTGTCTTAACTATAAAATGATGGAGGAGGGTGTTCCAGACTTGGATACGTCTAATTATGAGGCTACTTCAGCAATGGATAATTTGGATGAAATGTTTCAGCTAAGTATGGAGCTATTGAAACAGGCGGCTAAAGATTTGGGAATGGAAATGCCCGAAAAGACAGATGATTTTGATGTTGAAGAAGAGGAGAAGAAAGACGACCTTATATTTAAAGGTCAAATAATGAGTCAGGCAGATATGTATTCAGAATTGGTAGATAGTTGGTTTGCAGAATTCGAATCTTTACTATTTATAGGTAGTTGTAGCTTAAAAGAATTATTAGATTATAAGGATGAAGAGGAGATGAGTGAGCTTGAAAAAGTTGTGTTCAATTCGTACGAAATTATTCGATGGCATCAATTTATTATCCCCAGTAAATTATTTAGATCACTTAGAAGTAAAGCGAATACCGAAGAAACCGGTAATGAATTTTACAAACATGACAGTATTGCTTCAGGTAAAGTCGCATTATTGTCTATTGATGCATCTATTGAAGCATGGACTTGTTTTATGCAGAAATTTTCTGAGACAGAGGATAGAATGCTGCCATTATTATTAATACTATCAGGTTTGCGTACAATGGTCGAAAAAATATTCCCAGAATCAAGAGATTTTATAAGACCAGGTTTTGATATTTAAAACATTATTTTCTTGACTACTTAAAGACTTATGATAATGAAAAACTTTATTAAATTTTTTAGTCTGATTTTCATATTACTTGCATTAAGTAACTGTGTTACGGAAGATTCAATTACTAAAGATACAGATACTGGAGTTATGTCAAAATTAGACATTCCTCTCGATTTTAATTTTGAAACAGCCAAAGATGTTACCGTTTCCTTTAGTGGTGTAAAGGTGAAAAGCACTAATAAAATTAAGTATTCTGTTTATTTGTATGATGAAGAATTTACGAATACAGAGGTCACCTACGAGGATGAGTCAGGAGAGACAGTTAATGCAACACTGCAAATTTCTGATGCTTTGAATAATAAGATTGCTTCGTTTGTTACTTCCGAAGAAATTTTTGAAATGGAATTTACCATACCATCATCATATAATTCGTTGTATGTGGTGAAAAATGAAATGGGAATTTTCAGTTCGTCAATAATTGAAATTAACAATCAAAAATCAATTTTTAAGAAAGGAGTGAGCACTAAAGCTACGAAAGCTGCAGTTGATATATTTTATGGAACAAATGGAGGGGGAGATTTATTTACAATAAATGAAGTCTCAAATGAATTAACGGTTATTAGTTCATTACCGGATAATACAGGTAGTTACACATGCGCCATTGATCCAATTTCCCGGAAATTATATACGATAGGGAATAAGTCACCCAATAATCTTTATTGTTTTAATATTGATGAAGAAACATGGGAAACAATTGGTTCTGTAAATACAGGAGGGCCGAGGTTAGGCTATAATATAACCGATGGAATGCTGTATTTTTCAACATCAAACTACGTTTATGTTTTGGATCCTAGTAATGCAAAGAGGATAGCAACTTATAAAATCAATGGTTTGGAAACAACATCAGGAGGAGATTTAGCATTTGATAAAGATGGAACAATGTATTTATCAAGTACAACAGGTTTGTATAAATGTGAGTTTGCCGATGGAAATGCAATTGATGCAACATGGATAAGTTCTGAAACCTTACCAAACTATCCTAATTCATTAACTTTTGATTCTAATGGTGAGTTGTGGTGGGCAACAGCCATAGGCAGTGAAGGATTAACATTTATTATGGATAAGGTAACTGGAGGTTTTGAGTCTCGTTCGACTTATCCCACTCTTATTCATGATTTAGCAACTTTGCCTTATGATGAAAGTAGTATTTCAGATGTAGATACGGATGGAGATGGAGTTATTGATTTTTACGATGAATTTCCTGAAGATGCAGAAAAGGCTTCGGTAACTTATACTCCTTCGATATATGGATGGGGAACTTATGGATTTGAAGATTTGTGGCCATCTAAAGGGGATTATGATTTTAATGATTTAGTAGTAAATTATCGGTATATAAATATTGAGAATGCTGATGGATTGATGGTTGAAACCAGATTGAATTATGTTGTTAAAAATATTGGAGGCTCATTAAAAAATGGTTTTGGCATTCAATTTGAAATGGATGAATCCTTAATAAAAGAAGTCTCGGGGTATCATTTGACAGAAAATATTGTCAGTCTGAATGGGAAGGGCTTAGAATCAGATCAAACTTTACCTGTTGTTATTGTATTTGATAATGCGTGGGCAAACTCCAATGATTCGGAAATTGAAATAGTTATTGCTTATACAGAACCGATAGAATCTTCTATGATGGGTGAATTAAATCCATTTATATTTACAGGAGGTAATCGAGGTAAGGAGATTCATTGTGCAAATCAACAACCTACTGATTTGGTTGATAATGATTTTTTTGGTTCTTATGATGATAAAACTAATGTTGCAAGTGGTGTTTATTATAAAGACAGTAATAATTTACCTTGGGCAATTAATATTATTCATGATTTTGCTTACCCTAAAGAAAAGCAGGAAATAATGTTAGGCTACCCTTATTTTACAACATGGGCCGAGTCAGGAGGAGATCTATATGAAGATTGGTACAAGGAAAAAGATGGTTATCGAAACTATGATTATTTAAATAGAAATTGATATTTTTAATAAATTTCCGCTTACAATTATGCAGTTGAAGTATTATAATTGCTTGGCTAAAAAGTTTTAAGCACAAAAAAAGTCGGTAACCAGCCGACTTTTTTTCTATTCACTTTAAACCTTAATCTACTATATGAAAAAACTACTTTTTGTTCTTTTGTACATTACAAATGTATAGATGAATCAAGTTAATTGGTCTAAACAAGTGTTAAAGAAGATTAAATCTTTAAAATATCACTATTTGAGTGTTATTAAAACGTGAAAATTTAAGAATTAATAGTTGATATTATTTGATTTAAAACCAGCTTTTAAACTTAGTTTGTTAAATTTGTTAAAATTCTAAAATCATTAAAATTGAATATCACTATAGTTTCAGAATACTCCTTGTGGTGGGTATTGCCCTTTGCTTTAGTTTCATTCTTACTTGTTGTCTGGGTTTATTTTTTCAAAAGGCCATATCATAAGGATCTTTCTTTGCCTAAACTTTACATTTTGGCATTTTTGCGAGGGTTTTCAATTTTATTACTCCTTTTGTTAATTCTGGAACCAAAATTAAAATATTCGTCAGAAAAAATAGAAAAACCTCTTTTGGTTTTTGCTCAGGATAACTCTAAATCTATTGGCTTGAGCAGTGATTCATTATTTTATTTGAATGAATACCCTTCTGAAATTGAGAAATTTCTGGAATCATTGAATTCAGAATTTGAGATTAAGAAAATTAGTTTTGGGAGTGAAGTAAAGGAATTATCGAATTTTGATTATTCAGAAACAAATACGAATTTTTCCGATTTGTTTGAATTTTTGAAAAATAATTACGGGAATTCTAGTAATGTTCAGGTTGTTATTGCTAGCGATGGCTTGTACAATAAGGGAAGTAATCCTAGATACGATTTACAAGACGTAAGTTTCCCAATACACACTTTACAGTTAGGAGACACAGCTCGTATTGAAGATGTTTCGGTGATGTCTGTTAAAACAAACGAACTAGGGTTTGTGAATAGCAAATTACCTGTCAGGATTGGTGTAAAAGCAACTAATTTCGATTCGGAATTGGTGCAACTGAAAATTTCCAAGGGGTCAAAGATTTTGATTTCTGATGAAATTCGAATCAAAAATAATTCATTCTATATTGAAAAAGACTTTTTTATAACACCCGAAAAGGCAGGTTTGCAAAAGTTTAAAGTGGATATCATTGCAGATAAGAATGAACATTCTAAAATCAATAATCACTACGAATTTGTTGTTGATGTATTGGATAATCAACGAAAAATAGCAATATGTTTTGATCAATATCATCCCGATATTGCTGCTATTCAATCGGCAGTTAATGAAAATTTGAATTTTACAGTCGAATTAATAAACCTGGCCCAGAAACAAGCTGATCTCGGGAAATATAATTTGGTAGTTCTTTATCAGATTCCATCTCATCTGAATTCTTATTCTGGCTTTTTGCAGCAAATTCAACAAAAGGAAATTCCCATTTTAATGGTTGTTGGTGGCAACTCAGATATTTCAGCAGTAAATAAATTGAATTTGGGCGTAACTATTTCAGGAAATGAAAGTATTTTTTCAGAATCGTCGTTTGTTGGTAACGAGACTTTTAACTTATTCGATTTAAAGAAGTCTAATCGAGAAATATTAGAGAAGATGCCACCTTTACTATCTCCATTGGGGATTTATGATTTCAGTTCAGAACATCAGGTTATCGGATACCAAGGCATTAAATCAATTCAAACCACTAATCCTCAAATTGCTTTTACACATCGGGATAATCAAAAAACGGCATGGATTTTTGGGGAGGGAGTCTGGCGTTGGAAATTGCATTTGGCACGAATGAATGAATCTCCTATGGTATTTGTTGATTTGATAAACCAAGTAGTTCAGTATTTATCTTTAAAGATAGACCGAAATCAACTAGTTGTTAAATATGCCAAATCTGTTTCAGAAGGAGATGAAATAGTATTTGATGTTGAGATGTATAATAAGAGTTATGAGCTGGTTAACCAAGCTAATATGGATTTTATACTGACTAATCAGGAGGGCAAATCATTTAACTATAGTTTTGAAAAACGATCGGGTAAATATCAATTGAAAATCAAAGCATTGACTAAAGGCAATTATTCGTTTGTTGCGAAAACGCAGGAGATTGAAAATAATTTGGAACAAACAGGGCAATTTATTGTTAGTTCTAATAGTACAGAAAGTAATAATTTGCAGGCCGATTTGAAAATGTTGTCACAAATTTCAAGTTTAAGTGAAGGAGAAGTTTTTGGATTATCCGAACTACCGGAAATAGTAAAGAAAATTAGGGGAAATGAACATTCACAATCTACTTTATCGGTGGAAACTAAATATGGTAATTTAATTGAAATGTTATTTTTATTAATTATTATTATCATATTAATGATCTCGGAATGGTTTTTGAGAAAGTATTGGCTTGGAATTTGAATCTCAAAAGTGAAAAATTAATCAAATGAATAAACGTTTATCTACTCTACTTGTAAATATGAAAAGGATATTTATTATTGTAATCTCCTTATTTTTATTGGTATCCTGTAAAACTCTTTCTATCTACAGTTTTCAAGGTCTAAACGCGCCTAAGGTTATTATTCCGTCTGATGTGAAGACGATAGGCTTTGTTGATAGAAATACCAGTTTTAAAATTGATTCCGTAAGTCAAATTTACACTGTTAACAGTACCCTTCTTATCGATACAACCGATTATAATATTGTTTTATCGACAAATTGTTATCAGGGTTTTACTGAGAATTTATCAGAGTATTTAGCAATGGATTCTATTCCATTTATTCAGTTGGATAAAAAGGAAATGAAAGGTAACAGAAACTATAAACCAATGAAATGGGATCTTGTAGATAGTATCTGTGCGAGTACTGGATCGGATGTTTTAATTTGTCTAGAAGATATTCAGTTGTATAATAATTACACCGTTTTTGAAGATGTATTATATTATGGAATTGCTGATGTTAATTTTTATGCTGTTTGGAGAATATACGACCCTTTAAAGCAGACATATCTTGATGAACAAATAGTAATTGATAGTTTGTTTTCCGAAGTAACATCACCTTCATACAATAGATTAATTGAAGATAAATTACCAAAAAGGAAAGACCTTTTCAAGGATGTATCTTATCAGATTGGAAATCAATATGCAGACATGCTTGCGCCTAAATGGATTGATATAACTAGAAAATATTTTGCCTCTGGTGATGACCGATTAGCCATTTCAAAATATTATATTGATCGCGGTGATTGGGAGAGTCCAATAATCTTATGGACGGAAATATCGAATGAAGATGACTTTAAACTTGCCGGAAGAGCTTGTTACAATTTGGCTTTCGCAAATGAAATTAAGGGAGATTTTTTAACCGCTAATCAATGGATTCTAAAATCAATTTATAATTATAAAAAACTTAAGTCTTTACCTTCCGAATTCAAAATCGTTAAAAAATATACATTGGAACTTAACGAGAGAACTAAAAACAAAGAGAAATTGGATCGTTTTTTTGGAGAATAATTTTACTTGAATAAAAAATATAACCCTGAAGAGATTATTCTATCAGGGTTTTTTAATTTTGTACTTTATAATAAATCAATATTATCATAAATGACGTCAACAGGAATACTTTATATCATTCTAGGTATACTAACAGTAGATTTTATTTTAGAACGGTTTTTGGAATACCTTAATCATCAAAAATGGTCGCCAATTCTTCCGAAAGCATTAGAGGGTATTTACGATCAGGAAAAATATCATCAATCTCAGAACTATCAAAAAGACAAGTTAATGCCGTCTTTACTATCATCAAGTATTGGTTTTGTAGCTACGGTTTTAATGATTGCACTGGGCGGTTTTGCTTGGGTTGATGAGCTGGCAAGGAATTATTTCGATCATCCAATAGCAATTGCGTTAGCCTTTTTTGGGGTTATCATGTTTTTCTCAAGTATACTTGGATTGCCTTTTTCGTACTACTCTACATTTGTAATAGAGGAGAAGTATGGTTTTAACAGAACAAGTTTAAAAACCTTTGTTTTAGACAAATTGAAAGGAGGATTACTAAGTATCGTAATTGGTGGTGGTATTTTAGCTCTTATAATATGGATTTATTTGCAGACCACAACCAACTTTTGGTGGATGGCGTGGTTGGTAATTGCTTTTTTCATGATTTTCATGGCCATGTTTTACTCTTCTTTATTGGTTCCCTTATTTAATAAGCAAACACCTTTGGAAGAAGGTGAATTAAAAGATGAGATCAGTAAATTTGCGGGTAAGGTCGGTTTTAAATTGGATAACGTATACGTAATGAATGGTTCCAAACGATCATCGAAAGGAAATGCATACTTTAGTGGATTTGGCTCTAAAAAAAGGATTGTTCTGTTTGATACATTAATTAATGATTTGAGCAAAGAGGAGATTGTTGCGGTTTTGGCACATGAAATTGGCCACTATAAAAAGAAACATACACTTAGCGGTATATTATTATCCTTACTGCAAACTGGATTTATGTTTTACATCTTTTCACTCATTATTTCAAATCCCCTTTTATCAGAAGCATTAGGAGCCAAGCAGCATGGATTTCATTTGGGATTAATTGCATTTGGAATTTTGTATTCTCCTATTTCAACTTTTTTAGGCTTGGGAATGAATTTATTATCACGTAAGAATGAATACGAGGCCGATGATTATGCCTTGAAGAACTACGATGGGAAAGCCTTAGGCAATGCTTTAAAAAAGCTGTCTGTTAGCTCCTTGAGTAATTTAACGCCGCATCCGGTTTATGTGTTCTTTTACTATTCTCATCCTAGTCTTTTACAACGATTAAAAGCATTACAGTTAATAAAATAAGCAAATGCAAGCAGAGATAATTACAATTGGCGATGAAATTCTAATTGGTCAAATTGTTGATACCAATTCAGCATGGATGGCTAAAGAATTAAATGGTATAGGTATTAATGTTGGGAAAATAACCAGTATATCAGATCAAAAAAATGATATAGTAAGTTCCCTAAAACAGGCAATGGAAAGAGTTTCCCTTGTTTTAATTACGGGAGGTTTAGGACCAACAAATGATGACATAACCCAAAAGACTTTAAGTGACTTTTTCGGGATGAGTTTAGTCCAGAATGATTTGTTGTATGCTAAAATTGAGCAACGACTTGGGGATAGAGGAATTTCTATGAATCATTTTAATCGGGAACAGGCTTTAGTGCCAGATGGAGCAAGGATAATTCAGAATAATCATGGTACAGCTCCTTGTATGTGGTTTGAAAAAGAGGGGAAAGTAGTCATTTCAATGCCAGGTGTTCCTTTCGAGATGAAAGGAATCATGCAGGATGAGATTTTAAAATCATTGGCGCAGCACTTTTCTACACCGGTTATTTTGCACAAAACAATTATGACCGAAGGAATTGGAGAATCTGTGCTGGCTGAAATGTTGATAGATTGGGAGGCTAATTTACCAAATTGTGTGAAATTAGCTTATTTACCTTCCCCCGGACTTGTTCGTTTAAGAATGAGTCTTACAGGTGATGATGAAAATAAATTGAAAAGAGTTATTGAGGAACAGCTAGACAAATTAAGGGAAATAATTCCGGCGAATATATTCGGATATGATGATTATCCTATTGAATTGTCAGTCGCTAAACTATTATCCGATAAGGGAAAAAGTTTAGGAACTGCAGAAAGTTGCACTGGAGGGAATGTTGCTCATTTACTAACTTCTCATGCTGGTAGTTCTGCTTATTTTAAAGGTGCTGTTGTTGCTTATTCGAATGAGGTAAAAGAGAATGTTTTGCAGGTGAATGCGGCGGATTTAGAAAAATATGGCGCAGTAAGTCAAGAAGTTGTTGAGCAGATGGCTATCGGTGCCCAAAAACTACTAAATACCGATTATGCAATTGCAACATCAGGAATAGCTGGTCCGGATGGTGGTACTGTAGAAAAGCCGGTTGGAACTGTTTGGATTGCTGTAGCAGGACCGGAAGAAGTGATTTCTCATAAATTTTATTTGTATAAAAATAGAGAAAGAAATATTCGGGTGGCCTCGTTGAATGCATTAAATATGTTACGTAAAATACTTGAAAAGTAAAAAGAGATTAATGTCTTTATATATAAAGGTTTTCCAGTTCATGGAGAGCCTTTTTTTTATGCAATTAATAATGTGAGAAATTTCACATTATCTTAAGTTGCTATTGTTTTTAGTCTTCTAAATATCTAAATTTCAATTACTATAAATAAAATCAAAGTTAAGATAGAAATATAATAATAACTATACACATGTAGATATTTGGATGTTTTAATATTCTTGCTTAGATTTGATCCGAAATTAAAAGAACATAGAAACATGCGAAACCTTAAAATTTATTTCATTTTACTTCTAGTCTTGGGCTTTTCTCTTAATGGAAAATCGCAAACTGTAGAATTGAAGTTAAGTTTGAAAGAAGCCTTAGTAAAAGCTTCAGAAAATAATTGGGAAATTAATAAGGCGAAGGCACAGGGTAGTGTTGCCAAGGCTGAATTCCGCCAAACAAACTCGGTTTTCTTACCCATATTGAATCTTTCCCACACGGGAATAGTTACTAACGATCCTTTAAGCAGTTTTGGATTCAAATTGAAGCAGGAGATAACTACTGAAGCTGACTTTAATCCACTGTTGCTAAATGATCCTGGTCAGACCAAAAATTTCAATACTAAAATTGAGGTTCTGCAGCCATTAATTAATATCGACGGAATTTATGGTAGAAGAGCGGCTAATGCAAAAATGAAAGCAGTTGATTACAGAACTGAAAGAACCATAAACTTTACAAAGTTTGAGGTGAAAAAGGCATACTATCAGCTTGAGTTGGCACAGGAAGCTGTTTTTGTTTTGGAAGCATCAAAGTTGGCCGCGGCTTCAGCTTTACAGCTTACTGAAAATAATTTGAAGCAAGGCTTTGTGCAAGAAGCTGATTTGTTGTCTGCAAAAGTAAGAGTTCTGGAATTAGATAATCAGTTAGCTGATGCAAATAATAATAAGAAGGGTGCAGGAGAATTTTTGGCTTATTTATTAGGTATGGATATTAATGTTGTGATTGTAACAACAGATTCTCTAGAGAAAAAACCATCCCTGCTAAATGGTTTAGAACAGTCATCTCAAATTGAAAACCGCTCCGATTTGAATGCATATAGAAAAGGTGTAGAGGCAAGAGAAAATATGCTTAAATCTGAGAAGATGCAGTTTCTTCCCCGCTTAAATGCTTTTGGTGCTTACGAATGGAATGATGATAAACTCTTCGGAACTTCTGCTAATAATTATATGATTGGAGCCAGTTTATCGTGGACTTTATTTAATGGCTATAAAAATATCGGCAAAGTTCAAAAGGCGAAGGCCGAGTTAAAAATCTCTGAATTAAACTTCGCTGAATATTTATCCAAAAACACGATGGAAATTCAATCTGCAAAGAGAAATTTAAAAGTAGCATATGATAGAATTGAACTGAGCAAGTTAGCCAAAGAACAAGCTGAAGAGGCTCTTCGGATAAGAACCAACAGGTATAAGCAAGGATTGGAGAAAACAACGGATATATTATATACTGAGACTGTTTCAATGGCTCGAAATCTGGATTATATTAATAGTTTATACAACTATCATGTTGCGGTTTTTCAATTGGAATTATTACTGGAAAAGGAATTACAATAAACAATCATAAAAAGAATCTACAGATATGAACTCAAGGAATTTTTTAATAATAGCATTGATAACACTAGGTGGTGGATTATCATTACAATCTTGTGGCGGAGAAAGTAAAGCAAAGGAGACGAAGAAGGTTGAGGTTAGTGTAGCTGTCGAAATAGCTAAATTGACAAATCAAGCTGAATTAATGAGCTTTTCAGGTAAAGTGGAAGCTGAGACACATTCAAATCTTAGTACGCGAATTATGGGGCAAATTGCTAAGATTAATGTAGAAACTGGTCAAAAGGTAAAGGTCGGTCAGGTTTTGGTTGAAATTCATGCAGAGGATATTCATGCTAAAAAAGCTCAGATAAAAGCAAATAAATTGGAGGCGGAAGCGGCCTATTCCAATGCGAAAAAAGATTATGATCGTTATACTATATTGTTTGAACAAAAGAGCGCTTCTCAGAAAGAATTGGATGATATTACAACGCAATTCAATATGACAAAAGCACGATTGGAAGCTGTTAGTGAAATGGGAGTTGAGGTAGAGGAAATGCTTCGATATACAAGCATTAGGGCACCTTACAATGGTGTGATTACCAAAAAATATATGAATGCAGGTGATTTGGCTTCTCCGGGAATGCCATTGGTAGCTATCGAAAAGCAAGACGAATTTAAAGTGATGGCTCGAATTCCCGAAAAAGAAATTTTGAAAATCAAAAAGAATGATACCGTTTTGGTTCAAATTAATGCATTGGGCAATGAGAAAATCAGTGCTTTTGTGGCGGAAGTAAATCCGTCTTCTCAATATACTGGCAATCAGTTCGAAGCGAAAATAATTTTGAAGCCTACCAGCGAACAAAAAAGCCGTTTATATAGTGGTATGTATGCGAATGTATTGATTGAAAAGGGAGGTATGCCATCTATAATGATTCCTAAAAATGTGTTGATCCACAATGGACAATTAACTGGAATATATACAATAAGTCAGAGTGGTACAGCATTGTTACGTTGGGTAAGACTGGGAAAGACCATTGGTGACAAGGTTGAAATTCTATCGGGCTTAAGCGATGGTGAAAAATACATTACTTCCTATAAGGGAAAAATTTGGGATGGAGCCACAGTTACTATTCAATAATTACAACCGATAGTTACAATCAAAATATAGACACATGAAAACAGGATTTGCAGGCCAACTGGCCAAACTATTCATAAATTCTAAATTAACTCCACTCTTGATGGTCGCCTTTATGGTAATCGGCATGTATAGTGCCTATTTGACGCCACGAGAAGAGGAGCCACAAATCGATGTTCCTATCGCTGATATCTTTCTAAGATATCCTGGTGCAAGTCCATCAGAAATTGAATCGAGGGTAATGCAGCCGCTTGAAAAAGTAGTGGCAAATATACCCGGTGTTGAGTATGTTTATTCTACATCAATGCCAGGACAAGCCATGTTAATTGTTCAATTTTACGTTGGAGAGGATATTGAAAGATCTCTTGTTAAGATGTACAATGAGATTATGAAACACATGGATCAAATGCCACAAGGTACTTCTATGCCACTTATTAAAACGCGAGCAATTGATGATGTACCAGTTCTTGGATTAACATTCTGGAGTGAAAATTATAATGATTTTCAATTAAAAAGATTAGCGGAGGAAGTTAATAACGAGATAGAAAAGGTAAATGATGTTTCGGAAACCAAAGTAATCGGCGGACGTTCTCGTCAGGTACGGGTTGTTTTGAATCGGGAGCAAATGTCTGTTTATAACATAGATCCTTTAAGTATTGCCAGACAAATTGAAATATCCAATCAGCAAATCGGTTCCGGTACATTTAACAATCACGATACAGAATATTTAGTTGAAACGGGTCGATTTCTTGAAAACTCAGAAGATGTTGCAAATTTAGTAGTTGGTGTGGCTAATGGTAGTCCAATTTATCTAAAACAAGTTGCAGAGGTAATCGACGGACCCGAAGTGCCATCGCAATATGTGAGTTTTGGTTACGGAAAGATAAATGAGGCCAAGGAAGTTTCGAAAGGAGAGTATCCAGCAGTTACTCTTTCGGTGGCTAAACGCCGGGGTTCTGATGCGATGAAAGTCGCGGAACAAATTTTAACAAAAATAGCCGTTTTGAAGCAGAATTTAATTCCTTCGGATGTTCATGTTGAAGTAACCCGTAACTATGGTGCAACGGCTTCGGATAAGGTTTCAGAGCTGTTAATGCACTTATTGGGAGCTATTATTGCTGTAACATTTGTTGTTATGTTGGCAATGGGCTGGCGTGGTGGTTTGGTTGTCTTTTTATCGGTACCAATTACTTTTGCCTTAACCATGTTTAGTTACTATTTTCTAGATTACACTCTAAACAGAATAACATTATTTGCTTTGGTTTTTGTCACGGGAATTGTGGTTGATGACTCCATTATTATTGCGGAGAATATGCACCGTCATTTTAAAATGAAACAATTGCCGTTTATGCAAGCCGCTCTTCGTTCCATTGATGAAGTTGGAAATCCAACAATTCTGGCAACTTTCACTGTTATCGCTGCTGTTCTGCCAATGGTTTTTGTTTCGGGTTTAATGGGTCCATACATGAGTCCTATGCCTATTGGAGCATCCATCGCAATGATTTTCTCGTTATTAGTAGCTCTTACTATTACTCCTTATTTGGCTTATCGTTTGTTACGATTTAAAGTAAAAGAAGATGATAACGAGAAGGCCTTTAAATTGGAAGATTCTATGGTGTACAAGCTGTATTCAGCAACGATTACACCAATGCTTGAATCGAAATGGAAAAGGTGGAGTTTTATTGGTACTGTAATATTCCTATTGCTTGCTTCTACGACCTTGGTTTATTTTCAACAGGTTGCAGTTAAAATGCTTCCTTTCGATAATAAGAATGAATTTCAGGTAATAATTGATATGCCGGAAGGAACTACTCTTGAAAGAACTGCTGTGGTTGCAAAAGAATTGGCCGCTTACATTTCGCAACAAGAGAATGTGGTAGACTATCAGACATATGTGGGAACAGCGGCACCAATGAATTTTAATGGTTTGGTTCGTCATTACGATTTGCGTCGTGGATCGAATGTAGCAGATATTCAAGTAAATCTAACTCATAAAGGGGAGCGTGATGAGCAAAGTCATGATATTGCAAAGCTAATGAGACCTGGGTTGCAGGAGATTGGTAATAAATTCCATGCAAATGTTAAAGTTGTTGAGGTTCCACCAGGACCACCTGTAATGTCAACCTTGGTTGCTGAAATTTATGGTCCTAACATAGAGGGACAACGAAAAATTGCGGCTCAAGTAAAAACTCTTTTTGCAAAAACAGATGATGTTGTTGATGTTGATTGGTTGGTTGAAGATGATCAAACTGAATTCCAGTTTAATGTTAATAAGGAAAAGGCAATGTTGGCTGGCGTTTCCACCCAGCAAGTAGTTCAGACCTTAAATATGGCATTAGGCGGACAGGAAGTTGCGCAGTTGTATCAAGAGGCGGATCAAGATCAAGTGGGTATTGAGTTACGTTTGCAAGAGAAGGATAGAAGCAGCATAGCAGACTTGAAGAGAATCAATATTTTGGCACAATCAGGTCAACTTATTCCTTTGGGTGATATTGTTGAGATAAACGAGAGGATTAAAGAGAAAAGCATTTATCGTAAAAATCAAAAACGAGTAGTTTACGTTACCGCTGATGTTGCAGGAAAATTGGAAAGTCCGGTTTATGGAATTCTAAATATCGCTGAAAATTTGAGTGATATTAAGGTGCCTGAAGGATATGAATTGAACGAGGAGTATACTCAACAGCCATTTTTAGAAGATAATTACAGTTTAAAATGGGATGGAGAATGGCAAATTACTTATGAAGTTTTCCGTGATTTAGGCACTGCATTTGCAGTTGTGCTATTGGTTATCTATTTGCTGATAATTGGATGGTTTCAGAATTATAAAGTTCCCTTTGTGATGATGATTTCTATTCCGTTATCTCTGGTAGGAATATTAGTTGGACACTGGTTGATGGGGGCTTTCTTTACCGCTACATCTATGATTGGATTGATTGCCCTTGCCGGGATAATGGTGAGGAATGCAATTCTTCTGATCGATTTTATTAATCTTCGTTTGGATGATGGTGTTCCCTTAAAAGAAGCTGTGATTGAAGCTGGTGCGGTGCGAACAACACCAATATTGCTTACTGCCGGAACTGTTGTTATTGGAGCGGTTGTAATCCTTTTTGATCCTATTTTTCAGGGCTTAGCCATTTCCTTAATGGGCGGTTCAATTGCCTCAACATTTCTGACTTTGGTTATTGTACCTCTTATCTATTATATGACTGAAAAGAAAAATTACCCTGTAATCGAAAAAAAATCAGGTGTTATCGAAAATGAGAATGAAATATCTTAATACTAATCTAACTCTAAATAAATGAAAGTTGTAATTGTATTTTGCGTGGGTTCCTTTTACGATGATTTAAAAAAAATCTATCGCACCGCGGGTGTTGAGACTTATAGTGAATTTGATGTAAGAGGGTATACTCAAAAACATATTAAAGATGGTCAGGTACCAAACTGGTTTGCCTCTAATAAGGACTATTATGATTCTATCGCTTCTTTTTCCTTTTTAAATGATGAAAAAGGTTCTAAATTACTGAGTCAAATTACTCTATTCAACAATGATATAGATTGTTGCAATCCAATGCATGCTTATATGCTAGATGTAGAGAAGTTTATTTAAATTTAAATTATTGAGAAGATGAAAGATCGAGTTTTTAGAGCAATTGTTGGAACAATGGTACTTGTTAGTATTTTACTGGCATATTACGTACATATTAATTGGTTGTTGTTAACGGCCTTTGTAGGCTTAAATCTATTACAATCATCAATTACAAAATGGTGTTTGTTGGATGATATATTAACGAAAGTTTTTAAAATGGATAATTAATTCATTTTAATTCTAGTTTGGGTTTAAAGCTCTGAATGTAAATTCAGGGCTTTATTTTTTTCATTTCGGTTGTAATACCGACTTATTTTAATTTAAAAATGTTGTAAAGAATAGTAATATTTCCCAATAAGATTGAATATTCTATATCTTTGCTAGCTAATACAGAACTATGATACAATCGACAGAACAAGCATTTGAAATTTTAGATACCCAAGTAAAGGGAATTCCATATGAAGCAATTGATTTCCTGAGAAATCAGGAAAACACCAAAGAGTTAACTAAGAAATTGGTTTTCGCCTTTAAAAACGCTTACAATGGTGAAGCATATTATTCTGACGAGCATAGAATCATGTTGCCGGCTCCATTATGGTATTGTATTGTTGCAGAGAAGCATCTTTCTGAAGAATTGTTTGAACCATTATTGGATATGTTCTCTGTTGAGGAAGATTGGGATCTAATGAACGAGCAGGCAGTTTATTTGGTTGGCTTACTAGCTAGAAAATTCCCGAAAGAGTTCGTAGGTAAAGTGCTTGATTTTATTGAGGAAAATATTAAATCAGATACTAAAAAGCCATATCTATATTGTTTTGAGGCATTATATTATGCTTCTGATGAGAAATTTGATAGGATTCATTCTATTTTAGAGAAGGATAATTTTCATTGGTTAGATCATTACATTCGTGTATTGGGTGATTTACAACGTGCTGATACCCTTCAGAAATTCAAAGAAATTCTATCTAAATTTGAAGGCAAGCATACTGCAGTTGAGTTGAAATACTATATTGATGTGATGGAAGGTAAAGTTTCTGATTTTCAGACAGGTACTGCGTTTTGTGAAATGCGCGATCCCGAATGGAAAAATCATTACCAACATCTGGAGTACATTTTTGCTTCTTCAGAATCACCAATTGAGCAAAGCGGGAAGATTAACCGCAACGATGCTTGTCCTTGTGGATCAGGGAAAAAGTACAAGCAGTGTTGCTTGAAAAATCAAGCATAGACAGTATAAAAGAATTAAAAGGATTTATTAGCGAAACACTAATAAATCCTTTTTTTAAACCCTAGCGCCAACTAAAATTTAATGTTTGTAGCCAAGAAAGTTAGAATCGAAAAATACCATGTGATAGTAACTGGCTACTTTATTCTATATTATTTTTTTCTTGCTGAAAACTTGATTTGTCATTTTAACTAACCATTTGAAATAGTTTGTGATGTGAACTGAAAAAAAAATAATTAACAAAAGTCCTAATTTATTATGAGCACCTCTTAATCCTTCTGAAATTTCAGTATTGGAAACAATTAGCCAAGAGGAAAATGCGGTTAATGCGGTCAATGAAAATACAATAAACAAAGTAATATTTATGCTTTTATGTTTATCTGATAATTTATTAAAAAAAAGATTTTTCAACCAATCAATATGTATAGTTAAATGAATCACAACTAAAATAAAAGATATCACAGAAAAAAGTTCATGAATTATCAACCAAGTATTACCATCAATACTTAAAGTTTCTGTGCAATATGGTTTGCCTGTATGATAAATCAACATTATAATTCCTGTCCCAATCATCAACAGGAAAGGTGTCAGCGAAATAATATCTACATAATAGTTGCGCGTTGTTTTGGATACTTTATCTTTCATGTTCTAGTTTATTGTTATGTTGTCATTGTATTAAAGACTTTTATTTTTAATGTAAAATAAACCCTAGCGCCAACTAAAATTTAATGTTTGTGGCTAAAAAAGCCAATATCGAAAGTAGCATGACTCCATAAAATAATAGAGCTGCCAATTGTGTTTGTTTCTTTTTATCCATTTTGTTTCTTCAATTGGTTAATCAATTTTTTTCTGATATCGATAAGCCATCGAAAACTGGCACCAACAGGGCAAAAGTAATGACAGAAAAAATCAGAAATAAAGAGTGATCCGATTAATGATGCTGGAAGAATATACCATTGGATACCAATACCATCTAATGAGAAAAACATTGCGAATGGTTCGTATGCTGCCAGTGTAGGATTTTTCGAAATTAAGATTAATAGTAAAGACAACCACAATAAAAACTTAGGCGTTTTAATTAGGTATCTGCTTAGCTGTGGAGCTATTTTGAAGTTGATTCCTGAAATTTTATTTAGCAATATTTGTCCTGCATGAAATGGACATATTGAGTTGCAATAAACATTTTTTCCCAAAATGGTAATTATCAACAGATTTCCAATTAAGAGAATCCACCATACAAGATGTTGCCTGATATCTGGAATGAATCCCAATATCAATCTGGCTATGTGAGAAAGTGAAATGGATGAATTAATCAAAAAACCGATAACGATAAAGGAACTGAAAAGGGTCAGATATCTTAGTTTTTTATTTTTAAATTGAGTTGCAATAAATGCCAGAATAAAAATTAAAAGCACTAAGAGTTCATATAAACCAAATTTCCAGCCAATACCCACATCGGGAAGATCCATAGAAAAGTTATGAGAAGCAATGCTCCATGAGGCTTCCCTGCTTGCTAAGGCTATTGCATTGGAACTGATAGTTGCTCCCGAAACTGCTGAAATATCATCATGTATCAGAAATTTATCATTAAGTATTTTATTGGGATATTGATCGAAGTAATGTTTATTTTTTAATTTTTCGATATAAGCATGTGTTTCGGTATCATGAAGCAATTCTGAATTGATAATTTTCCCCAAGCTATCAGCTAATATCATCACTTTTAAGGGGCCTCCATAACCTTGCGATTCTCCACAAGAAACGTAACCAATTAAATTATTTCCTTTATATGCTATTATACTTCCTTTTTCATTACATATTTTATCGATTTGATACTCTTGAAACAATCTAGAATGAGAAATTAGATCAATCTCTTTTGTGTTCGATTGTCCAATGTAAAAAGCAATCAACAGACTTGCAAATGCAAATCCGTTGATTAATGATTTTTTTAATTTATTGATTAACATGTTTTTACTTCTTTTTTAAAGCAACTTTTCGACCTAACAAAAGGAATAAAAGTGATGGGATTCCGAATATAACTAGGCCCATACTTGCTGCCCTTGGCACACCTTCTAAAACTGAACTAACCGACCAGGCAATGCAAAAGATGCATAAAAAGCTACCTGTTCCTAAAAGAGCCCAGCTTAATGCGTTAAACTTTAATTCTTTATTATATTTAAGTAAACCCATCACGAATAATGTGGTAATAATTCCTAATAAGTAGAATAATGTTTCTATTCCTGTAAAAATCATAGTAATAAGATTTAAAGATTAATGACCATTATAACTTCGTCCCTTTGGATCATAGAATTTGTCAATTTTTTCTAGATTGCCAACTTCTCCGTATCCAAAAAGTTGATCCATCTCTCGCATGAAATCATGCACAGGACCAGGCATCGCTGCTGTAATTTTGTCAACCAGTCTATGGTGCCAGAAATCAGGTTTATTATAAGGACAGGAGGCCATACAAGAACCACAATCAGTACCAAACTCTCCCCAAGTATAGAAACATTTTCTAGCATCCATATAATATTTTTTCACTCCCTTAGCATTGTACCAGGATCTGTCTTTGTTTTCATGAGTTGGCTCAAAAGAGGGCTCTTTATCAAAAGTAATTGCTCCATTCGGACATGCATCAGCACACCTCATACAGTTTTTACAGAATTCCATTGCACCAAATTCAATAGGTTTGTCGTATTCAACAAATTCAAAATCAGTATAAATCTTCGCCAATCGAACACGAGGTCCATATTTATAGGTAATTAAATTTCCCATTCTTGACCCTTCACCTAATCCGGCAGCAATGGCGTATGGAATACTTAAACCAGTATCATTTCCGCATGGCACAGCTTGATATCCTAATTGCTTTAAAAAAACAGCCATTTGATAAACAGTCTTTGTCATTGATGAGTATTCTGCACCTGCACCTGCACCTTGAACATCAGTAGGGGCGGTCGCAATGGCCTCATAATCCATTTCAAAAGCCACTACAATTACAGATTTAGGCTCGAAAGGAAATCTTTCCCAACCATAAACAGAGTCTTCAGGTCTGCCTTCCATTATTGCTTGAGGATCTACAAAATCAGAATAATCCCATCGCTTATCTCTTTTGGTAATTCCTACTAAATCGGCACCATATAGTTTTGCGGCTCTTTTAATAGCATTAGTAGCCTCTTGTTTATTTTCGAATTCGTACTGATGTTCGTTTACCCAGTCGTGATGGGGAAGAAATTCACCTTCTTTTTTTCTATATTGATCCCATTTTAGAATTCCTGAGCCCGAAATAGCTTGTGAGGCTAAAGGAGAAACATTATTGTGCAATGCCCAACCTCCGGCATTTAAAGCTTTTGATAATTGATCAAATCCTTTTTTCTCCTCATAATGCATAAATGTTTTGTAGCCAAATTGTTTTCCTGAGTTTGCTACATCTACATCTTCAGGGTGAAATCCCCAAAAACCAGCCGTAAACATAATATCTTGGTTGCTATGAGGTTTATAATCATCACGAATTTCATGTGGAAATTCATCATGTGTTTTGATGAAATTCCCAGCAGTTTTTTCATCAATTTTTTTAGTTATCGTTTCTTTTGCTTTTGCAGGTATC
This sequence comes from Labilibaculum antarcticum, assembly GCF_002356295.1. NCBI lineage: Bacteria > Pseudomonadati > Bacteroidota > Bacteroidia > Marinilabiliales > Marinifilaceae > Labilibaculum > Labilibaculum antarcticum. Next base: position 4,998,581 of record NZ_AP018042.1, read on the forward strand.
GCTATAGCACCAAGTGCGGCACCTGCAGCACCAAGCTTAAGGAAATTTCTTCTGTTTAAGGCGCTTGAATTGTCAGTTTTTTTGTCTGTCATATCGAATGTTTTTTTGCCGCTAAATGATAATTTAATGATTGAAGTATCCTGCTACGAATGTAAAATATAGTAGCAGGAATTATTACTTAAAATCCTTTTACAAACGATAAGCAGCTCATGAAACCTTCAGATCTATCTTTTACGCCAAATTCCTTTTCAGCTTGTAACGAGAATACCATATTTAATTTTGGAATTATCATTCTAACAGAAGGTCCAATAGCAAACTGACGATCGTGATCATTTGCATCGTAAAATACATCAGCACCTTTGTCATCAGATACTTGCCATCCTGCATATCCAGTTACTCCTAATTCCCAAACTGCATTCGCCTTAGGAATTGTTTTTGATACACCCCATTCAAATCCGAAACCATCTCCAGTAGTAACTTTATAATCGTCTTTTTCACTATGAGTTTCGTATCTACATAAAGCTGAAGCTGCCCACAGCTTATTTTTAGTTAGATAATAGGTTCCTCCAAAAGTTACCATTCCTGTCCACATTCCTTTTCCAGTTGATACAGCTTCCGTCATATCATATTTTCCCACAGGAAGAATAGCTGCCACTGCAAATGCAGCGTCAAATCTATCTTTGTGCCAACCCAATATTACTGGTTCAACTGTGATATCTGCAAGAGCAAATTGAGAATCTGAAATACCAAAAGCTCCAATTGATAGGTCAGTAGAAACAAGAGGTACAATAATGTTCATTCCGTAATCGGCACCTAAAAATTTCTTATTAGTGATGTAGATGAATCGATGTACATTCGCAAAAACAGTTACATCAAAGTCAATATCCATTTCATCTCCATTGCCATCCATCAATTTATCCGATGAGTAATAGGCATTATACATTTTGTAATAAAAACCCGGTCCTGGAAGGCTTGCTGCTTTAATTCCTTCAACACCATAGGTGTAATATCCGGTTTCTTGTTGCGCTTGAAGTGAACTAGTAAATAAGAGAACTAGACTTAAGAATAATAATTTTTTCATAAAATTTGTTTATTAGGTTTGATTTTTCTTTTGTTGGGTTAGAACAAAAGCTTTAGCTTAAATAACATCTGAATTTCATTAGCGAATTCTAACGTTATTTTATATGCCAAACCTACTCCGCAAAGGTTTTAAAATCGACAATCCTAAGATTTTAAGACGTCTTATATTATTGGGGATACTACACATTAGTCATGTGCATAGGTTGTTAGGTGTGTTTCTGGCTTTACTGATTTTTTTCTCTTTTGAAAGTGATTTTGACCCGATTTCACGAGTGGAGTCTTATTGTAAGCGGAATGCTTTGGGAACACTTGAAAAATAGGGCAGAAAGAATTTGGTTTTCGGCTATTGTAAGAGGGTAAATATTGCCAATGTGTAAAATTTGCAATGAATTAAGGAAATTATACCTTACTATTATTTAAGGATAACTGCTTTTCTTTTTAATAATTGTTATCAGTCAAGAGTAAGAACTTACTTTTCGATTGTTAAGGATTTTTGGTACTCTGATGGAGTTTGTTTGGTAAATTTTTTGAAGGAAGCATTAAAAGTAGCTTTTGATTTAAAACCAACTTCAAATGCCAAAGCCAGAATAGAGTAATTTCTAAATTTCTTATCCTCTAATAGAATTTTAAACTCTTCAACACGGTAATTATTTACAAAATCATTAAAACTTTGTCCCAATAGGCCATTTAACGTTTCGGTAATGTGATGACTAGGAATTGTGAGTTTTTTACTGGTAGCAGATAATGAAATCTCAGGATCTAAGTAAACCTTTTCTTCCTGAAATAACTTATTAATTCGAAGTGCTATTGACTTTGCGTCTTCTTCTTTCAGACTTGATTTTGAGTATTGTTTGAAATTAACAATTGTTTTTTTCTTTTTTGTGTGATGTATTGCATTAGGACTCGTAATTACATGATAGGCTATTACATAACTAAGTATTAGGAAAAATACGATGTTTATCACCTCCAGAAAATTCCAATACTCATTTGTTACGCAGAATACAATTGCTTTACCAGTTAAGAGAACGGAATGTAATAGCATCATTGTAACAAAGAGCTTTATCATTAGGGTTTTTTCCTTATTGTATTTGAAGATGCCAATAATTTGAAACCTCTCAAGCTGATAAAGTTTCCCCAATTTAGAGATGACAAGTAGTGGATATAAAATATGTAACAGGGCTAATAACAATAGCATGCCTATGAATACGTATTTTTGAAGAATTTCATAGGCATATATATCCAGAACATATACACAAAGAAAAAGAAGTAGGGGGAGTATGGTATGTGGAGCAATAGATTTAAATTTTGCCAATTTCCCTGTCATTATCGATTCGCAGTAAAAATAGATTATTGGAGGTGAAATAAAAGCAAAACACAAAAAATAGGGTACGTATTGTTTAAGATCTGCGATGCTGTACGTGAAATAATAAAAAGCATAGTAGATCAACATTGAAAAAAGAATAACATTCAGATGAAGATTGGCTGGCGTTCTGAACTTTTTATGTGAAAGAATAACCATTAACCCTAATGTTTGTAAGGCACAAAGAAGAATGATTTCAGAAATTCTCATTTAGATTAGAGTCAGTTTGCTTTTTTAATAAAGTTTCAGCGGGTACAAGTTCAGATTTTCTGTTTGCCTTGAGTTAGAGGTGAACAGTTCTTAAATTGTAATGAAACGCTTTTAAAGTTAGTTTTTTTTGAATATTCTGCAACAAATATATTTTTTAGCAGAAGATCAAGAGGGTATTGTAAATTGTCAATTTCATGAAACAAAGCAGTTTCGATAATGTAATTTCTTATTTCTGATATGAGATTGAAGTGTATTTAAAATGAATAAAAATAATTTTTTTCTTAAAATAGAGAAGCCTGACCAACAGAGAAGGCAGAACTCTTGATGGATGAATCGACTTTAGACGGATTGTAATATTCAAATAAACCCATGTGGTAGCGTATAGTTAGCACTAAACGATCGGATTCCAAATATTAAAAACCCAGGACAGCTCCATAATCGAATTCTTAGAATAAGGATTTGCCTATATGTGCATCACTACCAACTTTTAATTTTGAATCTAATAGATAGCCGAATTGTGGATCAGGAGATAATTTTGGGTCTTCTTAACTAATCATGCATAAATTGCAGTCAAGCGAAAAGGGAAGTATTTTACATGCGTCCCTTTGTTATCATTTGCTCAAATAGTTTAGCCCGGAGTAAATGAGCACAGCGAATGCCACCCTGGAATATTAATGTGGCAGTAAGTACCAGCGCAGGTAAAAAAAATATTTGGAAAGCAATTCGCGTTTGCGTCGGAATAGCAAAAGGCTTATCCTCGAAGCTTGAAAAGTTGAAATCCGAACCTTAGGACAGTTCCGATAATTCGTGAGTCAAAGCTTTACTTTAGGATAGTTTTGAATGTTACCAATTTTCAATAAAAGGAGTGAACCTCATTATTTTTTGCTTGTCCTTTAGCCGGACGGGCTTTTCATTTTTTCTAGGATAAAAAACGAAACAAAAAATCATTGACAACGTCCTCAATCACCCGTTACTAGTTCGATTGCTAAACAAAAAACTCGCTACGCTTAAACAACTTTTTGTTCTTAACGCTCTCTTCACTAAGGGGTCCCGATCTCCGGACTCAATGTCAAATCTACATCCTCGAAAGATTGCAATTTTGCATATTCATGGACTAAAAAATAGCTAATTTAAGTCTCAGACCCAACTTTTACAGGTGATTCCAAATTGTGGGCCTAAAATAAATTTGAATTGCTTGAAATGGCGAGATTGTATTGGAACCTGAAAATAATTTATAGAGCTATTTATTTTATCACTATTTAGTGTATCTCTTGAGTCTAGTCTTGAATAAATAAGCTTAGTTTATAAGTCAATATTTTTATTGAATTGATAACTTGATAATATACCGGCATAAGCTTCTGTTTAAATAATCTATCATCGGTTTCGCCTCGGAAATTTGTCTGGCTCATTCTTACTTTTACACCCTAACGGAAATCTTGTGGAGGCATTAAAAATGGCAAAAACTATGAGTAGGAGAGTTATTGTTTTTTCCATCTTATCCAATTTAATTGAATTATCGATAACACTAGAAAATATGATATTTTCTTCATAAATTAAGAAAGGATTTATGATCATTTTTGATAATAAATCCGTTAACAAGTAAGGTACAGACTGGAAAAAATAATTTACCGAAAATCCAACTAATTTTATGAGCAAATACTTAGAGATAAAAAAAGAACTGTATCGGTTAGCATCTCAGATAATAAGTGAGAAGTTAAAGTTCAATCAAGTGACTTTACAGGAATTAAAGGAATCAGCAGGAAATGAAACTAAGAGTAGTGCGGGTGATAAGCATGAAACAGGGCGGGCTATGGTTCATTTGGAACAGGAGAAAATGGTTCAGCAATTAGCAAGCAATCAAAGCATACAAAGCGTATTGCATAAAATTGACCCTGAAATTTCAAATCCGGCTATTTCTCTTGGTTCTCTTGTAATTACGGATAAACTTCGATTTTTCGTGTCTGTTCCTTTAGGTAAAGTTGAACTAAACAATAACGAATACTACTTGGTTTCTCTAACCTCTCCACTTGCAAAACAATTTGTTGGCAAGCAAAAAGGGGATTGTATTCAATTCAATAAGCAAGATTATTTGATTGAAGAGATTGCATAGATTGTATTATTTTGTAATTGCAAAGTAGTAAGGTGATTATATGCTTGCAATGCAAGTTTCATGTGCCATTTTGCTTATCTCTTGAATTGCTCCAAATAAATCAACTAAGTCTTCATCAGTGGGTTCTGAGCGATGATACTTTTCCAAAGAGCAAATAGATTGGATGTTCTCGTATTTTAAAATACGGGTTTTAAGGGTTTCATCAATTGGCATCACCTCTTCCAGTCCATAAATAAGATCACTATAGGTGTGATTTTGAGGCATGTTGTGATGATAATCCAATATTGCCATGATGTATCCTTCTAAGGACATCGATAACAAATTGTATCTAACGGTATTTCCCAAGATGCTTTTTACGCCTTTTGGTGTTGCCCCTTTTAGAAATTGATCCCCATCCTGCATCCATCGGTTCCAGTTTAATTTTCTTGCTGTCATATCGGGTTATTTAAGTGTAATGATTCGGTAATAGAATTTGCTTGATTGGAACTAATAGTGGTAAATTAACTACACAAAACTAGTATCCGGAACTGCAGGATCCGCAAGATGAATTGCGATTTGAAACAGCAAGTTGTGGAACATTTTCATTCAATATAGTAAGGGGTTTCAATTCTTTTTTGTCGAACAGGTTAATATTTTCATCTAAACTATTTCCCTGTGCAGGATATAATGCAATTCCCATTTCTGTAAAAAGATGAATGGCCATGATTGGCATTTCTCTTATTATCACCGAAAGGATACCCTTGCGTTTTAATGCAAAGCTTATGTTGCCAATTTTGCTTGTTAATGCATTAGTTGGTATCCACTCATAAGTTTTATTCAAGCTATCGTATATGCAGTAAGAGGCAGCATCATCAAATTCTTTTGTAATCTTATTTTTTGCATTTTCATGATCAACCACTGGTATCAATACTTTCATAATCTATTTATTTGTTAGTCGTTCTAAAAAATATACAAACGAACAGGCAAAATAAGTACCGTAAACAGATAGTCGTTATATTTCAGTGAGTTAATGAATTCTTAAGATCCTAAAAGTTCCATTTCTGTAGGGGTTTTAATCGAAAATCTACAAAAATGTATGATTGCCTGCCGCATTGGTAACAAGGGCAGAAGATCGTGTTGGAAAATTACCAGGGAATTGATGATGCGTGAAGAGTAAAATCTATTTAGCACCCAACCAGGTAGCTTTGTGCCAAATAGCCTCCAAGGGTCCGTGAGTATGTTTTTTATTCCACCAGAAACAAAATAGCCCAAGAATTAGAGCAAGGCTGATACCGATCAACAAACCATAAGTTGCGCCTGTGTATTGATACATTCCAAGACCAAAGCCGTAGTAGATACTTGCACCTAATATGGATTGAAATACATAGTTGGAAAGGCTCATTTTTCCTATTGCTGAAAAAGGTTTCAGAATATTTTGAAATGCATTTGTGTTGAAAAGTAAAACAAATCCGGATACCAGAAATATCATGAATGAAAGATTACTCCATGAGGCTTCGATGGTCTTCACAGATCTACGGATGGCTTCACTACTAATTAATCCGCTTAGGTGTTTTTGAAGAATAAATAATGGGATAAACAGGACGATTGAAATGATAAATGTCCTTGTCCAGAATTTCGTATTTTTATCCGATTGAGAAAAAAGATTCATCCGACCGGCCAGCATCCCGAATAGAAAAGTTGAAAGAATATGGAAAAATCGCCCGTTCTCCCAGCTCCAGTTAATAACCGCCATTTTTCCATTGGTCAGATTTCCATAAACCGTATTACTAAAAGAATCCGACTTAACGTATTCATTCATTTTGCCGAAATAGGTCCATGATATTGGATTGGCCAATTTAATATCAGGATTTTGTATTGCTTTAAACAAGTTAAATAATTCGTAAGGCTGAATGAATAGGAGTAGAGCAATAGCAAATACCCACCTGTTGTTCAGTTTTACCAAAGGGATTAAAAACAAACCCACAAAGGCATAAAGAGTAAGTATATCGCCTTGGTAAAATGCTGAGTTTATGATCCCAAAAATGAAAAGAAGCACCAAACGCCAGGCAAAACGGGCTCTAAAATCATTACCCCGTTTGTTTTGATTATCAGTCTGAATAAAAAAGGTTAAGCCAAACAGTAAGGCGAATATAGCGTATGATTTACCTCCAAAAAGGAAAAATAAGGAATCCCAAATTATTTTATCTGTGGAGACCATCCATGCAGGAAGGTTTGCTGGCGAGAAATAGATGTCGAAATGTTCTATGTTGTGTAAAAGCATAATAGAAACAAGGGCAAAACCTCTTAAGGCATCGACAACGTGTAAGCGGTTTTTGATTACAGGCGCATTCATTCGTGGCTATCTTGGTTAAACAGAAGATGCTAATTTAATTAAGTTTTTTGTTTATGACAAGAAGGAACAATGTTGGCTGAATAGAATAGCCCGGGAGGGAAGCAAGCAGTTACTATCATGAATTGGAAGGTTCCTTAAACCAAAAAATCCGATCAGGTTGGATCGGACTTTGTTTTTATAAATATAAGAGGAATTAGAATGATGCTGCTATACCGACTTGAAAAACTGAATTTTTAGCATCTACTTCAAAATAGTCATCATTAAATATCTCTGATAATCCGAAATTGTATCGAACTTCGATGCTAAATTGTGTGTTGAGTTCATATTCCAGACCAAGAACTACTGAAAAATCCATATCTCTCATTCCTTTATCGAAATCCATGGAGTCTCCGTCTTCCTCTAATTCAGAACTTAGGTGAATGCCAACTTGAGGTCCTGCAATTGCATATAATTTATCGGAACCAAGCATTTTTGCGCGTAACAAAAGAGGAATGTTTAAAAAGTTTGTTTTAAATTTTGATTCAATTCCTTCACTGTCATCAGATGATCCTTGACGGGAATAAACCAGCTCGGGCTGAAAGGCTAGCCATTCTGAAAGAGTCATTCTCATAAAACCACCAAAGTAGATGTCTGCTTTAGAATCGCCGTTAAGGTCATCGCCACTAAAATTGGCTAGATTTAAACCTCCTTTAACTCCATATTTAATATCCTGGGCAAAAGAAGATGTGCCAATTGCAATAATGGCAAATAATAGTACAAGTTTTTTCATATGATTTGGTTTAACAATTAGTAAAGACCTAAACATACAAAATGATATTGTAATTATTATGTGTCAAGTTTGCCAAGTACTGTACTATTAATTAAAAGGTGCTTTTATGCTGCGGATATTTTCTACTGAGAGATGAATGGATTGGACTGTCAAATAGTATGGCCAGTTTATTCGGTTTTCACCCTTTAAGTATTTGATCCATAACCCAGGTGGTGTGTGCGGCAGTTTGGCCAGTTGAGGGATGTTTACGATTACCCAGCAAATGTTCCCTTATGTTTTTAACATGATAGAGCTGAATATTTTCCGGATTTTCGATGAATAACTCACTCATTCCTTCTGAATTTGTAAGCAACAAGGGCGTTTCGTCGAAAACAGAGAATTCAATTTTCCCTTTACTGCCATAAATTTCCACACAATCTTCACGATTATTACAGCCGAAATTCCAGCTTCCCGAACCAGTCACTCCATTTTCGTGTATCCAACATGCTGTAACTGCATCTTTTGAAGAATATAAATCTTGTTGGTTTAGGCTTAGTCCGGTAGCTGTTTTAATATCGCCAAGTAAAAAACAAAAAAGGTCGAGACCATGGCTGGCCAGATCATCGAAGTAGCCACCCGCTGCTATTTTAGAGTCGGTTCTCCAATTGTATTCTCCTGACAGATCAAGTTCATTGGCCGACTTGCTTAAGTGCCATCTTATATGTCTTGGTTCGCCAATAACACCTTCGTCTAACCATTCCTTTACCTGTTTAAAACGAGGCAATGACCTGCGGTAGTAGGCTACAAACAAAGGCAATTGCTTCTGCTTAAAGGCATCGCAAATATCTAAGCAATCCTGAGCATTTGGAGCCATCGGTTTTTCAATACAGCAAATTTTTCCAGCTTCGGCAACTTTTAATGCATAGTATTTGTGCGAATCGGGCGGGGTAGCAATATAAATGGCATCAATTTCGCTGTCTTGAATAATTGCATCAGAATTGGTATCGTATTTCTCAATGCCATGTCGGGAAGCATAATCTTCCAGTTTGGCTTTATCACGTCTCATTGCGGCTTTCAGCTCAAAGCCTTTGGTCTTCTGGTAAGCGGGTCCGCTTTTTATCTCGGTTACATTTCCACATCCAATAATTCCCCAGCGAATATTCTTTTCACTCATTTTATTTCTATTTAGACCTTTTTGTTAGCTTAATTTTTTTCGACTGTGTAAGTATCAAGGAGTGCTTTGGGAATATTAATTGCTTTGATGTACAGGTAAAGAAAAATACATTGCACTGCCTTCACCAAGCTTACTTTTCACCCAAATTTGGCCATCGTTTTTATGAACAAATTCCTGACAAAGGATTAAACCTAATCCCGTTCCTTTTTCCTCATTGGTTCCTTCGCGTTGAACATTCTTTTCAATATTAAAAAGACCATCCATTATTTGTTCACTCATGCCAATACCTGTGTCACGTGTGCAAATTTCGAGCATGTTCTTATTTAATTTGCACGATAAATAAATTACACCACCTGAATTACAGAACTTAATGGCATTACTAAATAAATTGGAAACGACTACTTTAATGGTTTCCTTATCTGCCCAAACCATTTGTGTATCATCAATATTATTTACAACATTGATTTTTTTTAATTCAGCAGTCGCCAAGTTTGGTGAAATACTCTCATTTATAAGGCTTTTAATCTGATGAGCTTCTTTATGTAGTTGAATTGCTCCACTTTGTGACCTCGACCATGTTAATAAATTTTCGAGAAGGGAATAGGTCGATTTAGAGGCATTTCCAACATGATTGATCATTTCCATTCGCTCATCATCGCTATATTCATTATAATGGAGTGCCAATTCATCATTAAAACCTAAAATTGCACTAAAAGGACTCTTTAAATCATGAGCAATAATAGAAAAGAATATGTCTTTGGTTGCATTTGATTTTTGAAGGTTTTCTTCGCTAATCTCAAGTTTTTGGATATTTTCCTCCAGAAGTAATTTTTGTTTTTTAATTAGTTTATGATTTGATTTCAGAATTTTGTTATTTTTCTTGGACTTTAAAAAATAGAACACAACAATTACAATTGCTAAAATGAGGAAGATAATTGCCAATAAGGCACTTATAAATTTATTTCTCATTTTAATAGCAGTATTTTCTACCTGCTGATTTTTAAGTGCCAGTTTAAGTTGTTGTTGTTCCTGTTCATTTTTTACTTTCTGTTCTTCAAATTCGACTAAAAACCCAGTTACTTTCTCACTTTTTAACGAATCTATAGCACTATTTGCCTTTAGTAGTGAATTATAAGCTTTTTGATGATTTCCAATATGGGAATAAGCTTCAGCACTCATCTTATAAATTTCTGGATACTCTTCGTGCAAACCAATAGAATCGGATAAATTAAGGCATTTGTCGAGAAAATAAATACTCTCACGATACTGTTTTTGTTTTAAAAGCGTTTCTCCTTGTTGACGATATACTCGCACCAGAATGTGTTGGTAATTATTTTCGATACAAATTTTACGGGCTCTAACTATATAATAATTGGTTGAATCAAAATTGTTGATGCCATTGTAATAACCTGCTAGGGAAAGAAATAAATAGGATCGAACATATTCACTATTAATTTTAGGCAGTAAGCTTTTTATTTTCTGATAATCGGATTCAGCCTCTTTAAATTTTTGATGTTCCACCTTTAAAACTCCTGCATTTGAATAGGAAATGGCCAAACTTCCGACATTAATGGCTAGTTGTTCCTTGCTAATCTTTTTTTGTTCTCGACTAATAATTTTTTGTTCAAGATCAATAGATTTTTGAAAATAGTTTAAGGCCAGATCGTAATTATCGAGTCGTTTGTAAATGGCACCGATGTTATTATATCTTGTGGATAAACTACTCGTATCTTTTAATTTTTCGGCAAATTCGAGTGCTTTAAGATTATAGTTAAGACTTTTTAATTGACTGGATCCATAAGAAGCTAAATAACTTATGCCACTGTAACAATCCAACATATTGATTGAATCTCCTTCTAAGCTAAATTGAATAAGAGCTTTATCAAAATTTTCCATGGACAGTTTTAACTTTCCTGCTTCAATTAGTGCTCTGCCTTGGTATGAATGAGATACGGCAAGTCCGTGCAAGTAGTTAATTTTTTTGGCCAGTATTATGCCTTTGCTACTATATACCAAAGAGCTGTCAATATTAATACCACCAAATAAATAAGCTATTTGGTTGTAGTTATCTACGATTTGCTCCTGATTGGTTTCAATTTGATTTACTTCCTTTAAGGAATCAATTTGAAATCGCTCCTGATTTATATCTTGTGTTGATGCAAAACCAGTGAGGAAATTAATGCAGATAAATATGATCGTGAGGGCTAGAACTTTTCTCATGCCAGTGGATTAATTTGTGTGACTAAAAGTAGCAAAAAAAATATAGAATGCCTGACTAATATTCGCAATAAATATTTCTCGTATTAGTTTAAAACAGGGCGATTGAGCTGTTTTGTGTTTATGCTAAACTGCATTTGTCTTAAGGTAGTTAAATTGTCATTTTTGAAGTAAGTGGTGAAAAGTTTTGAATTCAATTTGTTGCAGATAGATTCAATATCGGTCGAGTTTAGTATCTGTATTGATGGAAGCCATTTTTGCCTGTCATTCAGTTTATTGGTATTCAGTTTTTTCTCAGATATCGAAATCTGGGCTTACCATTTACAATTCCCGAATACCGTATGTTGAAGTGAGTAAAGGATTCCTTTTTCATCTAGTTCAATAATAACAGCGTGAAGTTGCTGTGCATTGCGACCAGGATTAATGCAGTAAGATTCCCCTATTTTTTCAATCCAAGTACCACTGAGCATTGGAGATTCATGAATGTGTCCGTGCAAACTTAAAATAGGTTGTCGCTTAGATATTTGGTTTGTGAGGGCCTTACTGCCCAGGTGTGTTTGTTCCCAGCTTACATCTAGCTTACCTCCATAAGGGGGAGAATGGCAAATCCAGATACTGCTCTTTGGATCGATATTATGGAGTTGTTCCTCTATACTTGGTTTTGTTATGAAGTAGTCAGAAGGAATTGGTTTTACAATACCAGTGGTGGTGGAGAAGTAAGCGCCTTTTTGAGGATGAATTACATCTGATTCAAGATCCCGGGCTTCGTAATCTTTTCGGGTAAAAGGGGTGGGAGGTACTATTCCGTAGCCCGATAAACGGATGTTTTTGTAGAGATAACTTTTCAGGCGAAGCTGCATAATGATATTTGGGAGAGCCAACTGCTCCAATTTAATAATGCTTGCCGGCCAGTCGTTGTTACCCGGAATAAAAAGAATATCAAGCTTAATTTCCTGTGCGAATTGTAAAAAACAGCGGTCTATATATTGCAGCTGATCGGAGACTTTCCGGGTATGGGCAAATAGATCTCCCCCAACAAAAGAGCATCAGCATCCTTTTCCCGTGCGATAATCTCAACCAGCTCATCGTACAGGTATTGATCTCCATGAAGATCTGAGGTGTAGATCAGTTTCATGTGCTTTTAATTTCTGTTAGATACCATTACACTTGCTACTTAAATATATTGCTTTGGAATGTTAAAGTCAAACAAATACCGTATTGGCATATTGGAGAAAATGAAGGATGAAATAGCATCAGATAATCTTGGGACTTATTGGTGTTTGGTTTTTTAGGAACGCGATGCAATCGCCCACCAGCAGGTACTTGTTGATGTTCGGAAGCACCGTCAGGGTAAAAGGAAACTCGGGGAGATGATACCCCGTCAGCGGTCGTAGATCCCTGACGGCGGTTTGTTATTTGTGGTGTTATTTGAGTTGGTGAGTTTTGCGTTTGAAAGCGCCGTCAGGGTAAAAAAAACACTGATGGGCTATTCTAAATTAGGTGAATATCAATTGCTTGTGTTTTACAGGTAAATCATAACAAAATTATCCTCGTATTTCCTAGTAAGAGTGGGGTATTTGCTTTGAGTGAACATATTTATGAAGTGTATTGTTTTGCAGATGTGCTAATAAATAGTAACTTCATGATTCGATTTTAAAAAATGTATTGTTGAGTAGAGGGGGGCGGTAATTCAAAATGGCATAACATGTTGCATCAGGCATCTTTTCTTCTTAAAAACAGCTGTTTTACTCCATATAAATGGGCATCTACTTGCGTGGATGCCTGTTTTAGCAAAATACAAAGCCCTCGGAGTTACATGAATGCCTGTTTTAGTGGCTCACAATGCCCTCGGAGTTTCATGAATGCCGATTGCCGCAAAACACAAGCTCTTCGGAGTTTCGCAGATGCCGATTATATTCACACAAAAGGCCCTCGGAGTTTCGGGAATGCCCATTTTGGGGACACACAATGCTCTCGGAGTTTCGGGAATGCCCCCTCCGTGTGCTCGGAAAGGCTCCTAAAACAAGAGATTTTACAATAATTGCATGTTAAATCATTTTAGAATTATCCGGATCAAGCGAAGACGATATTCATTGATCCTTTTGTTTAACTATAATTAAAGATTAAATGGCTTCTTTAGTATTACCTACATCCGATTTAAATCGGTTAAAAATGTTAGATCGTTCCATTGCAACTGCACAGAAAGATGCAGTATTAGGAACTAGTTTTATTCCTCCCAAATTGCTGCGCGAGGCAGAAGAGCTGAAATTGAAATTTCGGACCGTTTACGATCTAAGCAATTCCAGCTTATCGGTCAGGCAGAAAGAGGTTCGCGAGAAAAATGAAACCTTTGTAAAGCTGGAGGTTGTGGTACGCGATTTTTTTGATGGTTTAAGAAGAAGAACCTACCGAATGGATCATCCGGCAGAAGTGTTGCGTTACTACAACATTACTGCGGGGGGTGAATTACCTACTTTCAGTAAGGATATGGATTTGGTAACGGCTGCCGAAAACATTCTCTTGGGAGAGCAAAAGGCAGTTGAAGCAGGGTATCCGGCTATGAGCAATCCTTCGGCAGAGGAAGTTGCTTTGGCTTTGGAGTCTGCAAAAAAGGAATTCGACGAAATTGCTCCTGCCGATCGTGCTGTAAATAAGGTACAGAAAGATTTGGCCGAAGTTCGCGAACCGGTGGATGAAATGATTAAGGAAATTGCGGCTTACATTCAATTTTCGATGAGAAACGAGACAACTTCCAATGTGCGCAGATTTATGAGAACCTATGGTTTCGAATACCGATACCTGCAAGGCGAGCCTGTGGATGAAGAACTGGTAGTTAATGAGACTCCTAAAATTTAGTTTTACCCCGTCAGCGGTCGTAGATCCCTGACGGCGGTTTGTTTTGGGAATTGTTGGGTTTTTGTACACCGCCGATCCCGAAAGCGCCGTCAGGGTAAAAAAAATGGGAGTAGATAATACCCCGTCAGCGGTCGAAGATCCCTGACGGCGGTTTGTTATTTAGGGTGTTGGGTTTTGGTGAGTTTTGTGTTTGAAAGCGCCGTCAGGGTAAAAAAACCGCTGACGTGCTGTGGGGGAGATTAGAAAAGCCACCTGTGGGGTGGCTTTCTTTTGTTTATATAAGGTTTGAATATGGTGAGTTTGGCATTTCAAATGCTCCATAAAAGCACGAAGCCTATATGCTTTATTTTAATTTGATTCCATCAGCTAGCAATTTAAATCCAATTGGGATAAATACACCAATCAAAATATACCAATGTGTATATCCGTCATATTTTGCATATAAAAAGAATCCTATAAGACTTGCTAAGCCTAGCATTACTATCGCATATTTAAAACCATCCAAGATTGTAATTTTAAGAATGACTTTATCTTCTTTCTTTTTTCTCCATTTATTATCAATAAGTAATGATAAACCAACAAAAGATAAAAGTCCTGTCAGAATTGTCCAAGGACTAAATTCCGTATTTATTTCATAAATATAAATTGTCCACCAACCGAAACCAACAAATAAGGTCAATGCATAGAAAATATCAAACCACTTAACGGTAGTTTCTTTAATGTCAAGATATTCATGAAGAATTTCCTTTAATCGTTTATTTATTTTCTCTTTATCTTCCGAATCAATATCTCCAGAATTTATCTTCTCAAGTAATTCTAGGTCTGTTTTTAATTTCCGTTTTCTATTAGTTTGAGATAATGAGTCTAATAGTTTTATTATTACAGAAATTAAACCAGCAATAGATATAATTAGTTTTAAAACTGTTTCTAATTCCATAGATTCTTATATTTAATAGCATTCGAAAGTAGGCATCTTTTCCAACTGATGCAAGAAATCATAAGAAAAGATATTGGTAAATATTTTGGTGTTAGTGAGGTGGGCGTGAACTTACCGTTAAGACAGAAAATATGATGCCTTTTATTACCCCAAACCCCTAAAGGGGCTTATTGGCAGTAGTTTTGGGAAGAAGTCCACTTTAGGGGATGTAGGGGTGGTTTCGAATTGGAAGAAGTTGCTGTATGAAATTAAAGCGCCGTCAGGGTAAAAAAAACCGCTGACGGGCTTGGGGAGATGATACCCCGTCAGCGGTCGTAGATCCCTGACGGCGGTTTGTTATTTGGGGTGTTGGGTGTTAGAGTTTCTTCCTTAAAGCGCCGTCAGGGTAAAAAAACCGCTGACGGGCTTATTCTATAATTAAATTTTCGATGTTGATGTAGTCTTGTTTCTGTTGGTGGTAGCTAATGAAATTTTCTTTATTGTCGAACCAATGGATTAATTCTTCGCGTTTTAGTTTGCTTGGCTTTTTCGATAATAAAGAATGGTAAGATGTCCATGGATAATCGATGGAATTTTCGCAAAAGCCATGATGTGAAGGGTTGTTGTGAATATAGCTAATCAGTTTCTTAAAATAATTATCTGATGTAATATGTATTCGTTTGAAAGGGCTTTCAAATAAGCTGCCGCTTCGTTTGTATTCCTTATTTATTGACTGAGCATATGCATTAAATAAGTGTGAGAATTGACGGGAGGGATCGTATTGTTTCGAGGAAACCCCGTCAGCGGTTTTTATTCCTGACGGCGGTGTTATAGTAGTATGATTATTCTTTTTAATAGGAATAAATCCGATTTCATTTTTCTCTTTTATTCGCACTAATATGTGAAAATGATTCTTCATAAGGCACCATGCAAAAGTATCAGCAATTTCTTCGATGTACTTTTCGTAAAGTTGAAGGAAGTGAGTGTAGTTATCATTTGTTCGAAACAAATCTTCACCATTAATACCTCTGTTGAAAATATGATAATAATTGCCGTGTTCTATTGCTTCAAGAAGTCTCATTAATAAGATTTTCACATATAATAATAATAATAATCTAATTTACTAGTATATTATGAATAGTCAAAATCTCATAAAAATGTATGGGTAAGAGTTTCGGGTGTTGGTGAGTTTTGCGTTTGAAAGCGCCGTCAGGGTCAAAAAACCGCTGACGGGCTCGGGGAGATGATACCCCGTCAGCGGTCGAAGATCCCTGACGGCGGTTTAAGGAAGTAACCAAAGCAGGGGGAATAATGAGAAAAGCCACCTGTGGGGTGGCTTTTTTATTTTAATTAGATTCAGTTTTTGAAAGCATTTTAACTCTTCGATATCCTGAAATGGGCCAAATTCTTCGCGTACTTATTAATAAAAACACATGAAGAGATTTAGTCTGTATCTTGGTAATAGGCTGTCTACTTATTCATGATTTTATCAGCAATTTTCTTAGCGTCGCGGCAATATTTATCATCACCCTCTAATTTCCATTCGCCGGTGTTTTCAATGTAAAAACGAACTGTTTTCTCTACAACTTCTGCATACCCACCATAGGATGTTAACATATTTTGCACTTCTTCAATATATTCAATCCTGCTAAATTCATCTTTTAACACCAAACTCCACAGTTTATTGATACGTTTGGATTTCTCTTTGTAAATAGGGTCTATCGTTTTGTAAGCCATTAAAAAAAGAGAAAGCGCTTTTGCTTCTGGTGATGGTTTTTCTGTTTTTTTTATCATACTCTTTGTTGTGTATTAAAATAAATCGCTAAATGTGATTTACTATTATCATTCGATTCTTTTCCCATTGGTTTTTTCGCACGACGCACAATTTCTTTATATCTGTACTGGTGCGTTTATCCCTACCTATAGGAATGAGTTGTTCTCATTTTTATTAGAGCCCGAAAGTAGCCATCTTTCCCAATTGTTGCAAGAAATAGTAAGGAAAGATATTGGTATGTGTTTTAGGTGTTGGTCGCTGGGCGAGAGCTAATACCTCAAACCCGACCCTTTTGCTCGAGAAGAAGGGAGCTTTCTTTCAAAAATGTGTAGATACAGAAGCTGTATTCTCTTCTCCTTTAGGAGAGGGATAGAGTGAGGTTTTTGAAAAGTCATGGAAAAAAAACGCTTACTGGTTCTGGTATTGTTGTTTTCACCCCTTCGTTTGTCGACACTTCTCCTTAAAAAGGGAAGACTCAGTTCTGTCGTTTTCTTCCTTTGCAAAGGGATTTCGAAAACTGTAGGAACGAAGGACAGAGGGGGCCATTTTGTTTTTGGGAGAAGTACTGATTCTGCTTAGAACTTATCCTGTTTTCTTTGTTTTTTTACATTTTTAACCATCTTGCCAAAGCTTTTATCCTTGCTTTTCTTTTCCTGCACCGTCGATTCAAAATGAGTTTTTTCCCGATGCATTTTTTGAAAATTAGCGTAGGTGTTGGCATCAATTTCACCATTTTCGACAGCTTCTAAAATGGCACAGCCTTTCTCGTGTTGGTGGGTGCAGTCTTTAAATCTGCAATTTTCAGCATATTCCATAATGCCATCAAATGTCATTTCTAAACCACTCGCGGTGTCTGTGATTCCAACTTCCCGCATTCCTGGGTTGTCGATTAAAATCCCGCCATTTTCAAGCACAATCAATTCTCTGTAGCTGGTAACGTGTTTCCCTCTGTCAATACTTTCGCTAATCGCACCTGTACTCATCAGTTCCTTACCGCTCAACTTGTTTAGCAGTGTCGATTTCCCTACGCCCGAGGAACCAAGCAAACAATAGGTTTTCCCCTTATTTATGAGTGCTGCTAATTGATCTAATCCAGCATCCGATTCATTACTGATGGCAATTACAGACACATCTTTAATGCGTTCTGCGATCTGATTCAGAAGCGTTTCCAACTCGACAGCAGTGATTAAATCAATTTTGCTTAGAAGGATGATCGGCTCCACATTAGAGGCATAACAGATTGTCAAATACCTTTCTAATCTGTTGATATTAAAATCCCGGTTAACGGACTGTACAATTATGCCGCAATCGATATTTGCCGCAATTATTTGCACCTGTCCTGATTTGCCAACTGCTTGTCGTTCAATCACGGAACTGCGAGGGTAGATGGCATGAATCAGAGCTTTGCCTTCATCGTATTCCGAAAAAGCAACCCAATCGCCAACGGCCGGAAAGTCATGTCTGCTCTCGGCCGTAAAGCGCAAATTACCTATCAATTCAGAATCGTACTCATTTGTTGGTGTCTTTACAACATATCTTTCCTTGTGTTCCGATACAACCCGACCCATCTCAAATGAATCCAATCCTTGTTCATTTCGATATTGTTCTAGTTCGTTGTTATATCCTAAATCCTCGTAGATCATTATTCCTGTGTTTATTAATAGTTGTGTTTTACTTTGCTTGAATATCAATTTAGCCATCTTTCCTAATTGTACCAAAAATCACAGGAAAAGATATTGGTAACTATATTAGGTGTTGGTGAAGTGGGCGAGAGTCAACATCTCAAGCCCAGCCCTTCTCCTCGCGGGAAAGGGTGAGGTTTTTAGTGACAGGACAGCACAGTCAGGGTTAAAAAAGAGCAGCACGTTCATCCATCGGATAATCGTGCTGCTTGATTTGATATGATGATTAATTGTTAATCCATAATTTCTTCAATTGTAATGTAATCTCCAACATGCCCGGCCATCTTTTCAGCATCGGTGTTAACTGGAAGAGTTTTTTTGCCAGGTCTCCATCCTGCAGGACAAACTTCGCCAGTTTTGGTTGCATGTTGCCATGCCTGCACCTGACGTAGGAATTCATTTACATTTCTACCTACAGAATCAGCTTGTACTTCCTGAGCTACACAAATACCATCAGGGTTGAATAAAAAGCGACCACGAAGAGCAACACCTTCTTCTTCAACAAGTACTCCAAAAGCACGACTTACTTCTTGGTTGCCATCAGCACCAATGATTAGTCTTAAACCTTTAAGTAGTGGTTCAGTTTCAACAAATCTCTTGTGCGAAAATTTAGTATCTACTGATATTGCAAGAATTTCAGTGTTTAAAGCCTTAAAATCATCGTATTTAGCATTCATTGCGGCAATTTCAGTTGGGCAAACGAAAGTGAAATCAGCAGGATAGAAGCATATTACAGCCCATTTTCCTTTGTAATCCTCGCTTGAAACTGTTGTGAAATGTCCGGTTGCCGAATTAAAGGCATCCATTGTGAAATTTGGCATTTCTTGTCTAACCATTGTTGAACTCATCGTTTTTTCCTCCTTTACTTGTTGATTACTATTTTCTGTATTTTCTACTTGTACTTTTTTTCTAGGTTTTAAGCCTGTGTCGCATCCCATGATATAACCTCCTATAGTTTTATTTTTACATTCTAACTTTTTTCCATTCCTCTTTCATTCGATTCAAGTCGGTAATCCAGGATTCAATATCATTTTCATGTTCAAGTTCTTCATTCAGAATCTGAACAGCCATTTGATAGGTAGAATGATCTTTGCCATTCGTAAAATCGGCTATTTCCTGATACCTTTGAATTGCACATCTTTCTCCCTTTAAGTTCTGTTCTAAAATTATTTCAATGTAAGGGTCGGATGGTTCGTCATAAGAACAACGAGCCAATTTCGTCCATTCGGTAGGATTTATTACGGGTGTACCGCCTAATTGAATAATTCTATTGACTACCAATAAAGCATGTCCTAATTCTTGGTCAGCATGTAGTAATAGTTCTGGTTCTACTTCGCTTCGCATAGGACCTTCCATTACCCTTGCGCCTATCCAGTATTGATAATACGCAAGCCATTCTTCAGAAAGTGCTGCATTTAGCATTTTAATAAGTTCTTCTACATCAACTGATGAAATTTTAATTCCTTGTTTGCCCATATTTTTGTTTATTTAAATTAATTGCATTTATCAAATTTTCCTCTTACCTGTTTTTACTCTTTTAATGGAATTATAAAGTTAATTATTTTTGATAGATAATGAGAATATTCTCGATTAGAATTATTGATTTCATGATAGACTATATCTATAAGTTTAGCTTTTTATTGCAGGATGTAATTTTTTGAACTAAGAAGGAATATTTAGGTGATTGTCTTTCATCTAGCATTTTACGATCCTGAACTTTATGTTTTATGTATTGTCAGACTTTCCTTTTACAGCCAATTTTCACTTCCAATAGAATTAGTCTTTAATCCAATAAAAAAAGCAGCACGTTCATCCATTGGATAATCGTGCTGCCTGTTATTTAGCTGCTAATTTTAAAAAAAAAGATTTGACCGGATTACTAAATTGAAGAACCAACTTCAAAACCATCCTACTGACCTAATCCGGTCAAAATCTACTCACTATTCGAATTCTGTACTATTTATGGCTCCAACCACCACCTAAGGAAAGGTATAGTTCCACAATGGTATTTAATTGTTGGAATTTAGTGTCTATGGTATTAATCTCTGAACTAAGAGCATTGTTACGTGCAGTTAGAACCTCAATATAGGTTGTGTTTTCGTAGCCGTTGTTTAGCAATTCTTCGGAATACTGAACTGCTTTTGTTAAAGCTTCCAATTCCATTTTCTGAATTTCATATTTTCTTCCTTCAGATTGGTAACTGTACAATGCATCCGAAACTTCTTTGCCTGCCTGTAGCATCGATTTTTTGAAATTGTAACGAGCTTCGGCTTGTTGAGCTTTAGCTACTTCATACTTGGTTCTGATACTTCGCTTGTTAAAAATTGGTTGGGTCAAATTCCCAATCACATTGCTAAACAATGAAGAGGTGCTGAACCAATCGTCGAAATTGATGCTTTCCAAACCTGCGCTGGCACTAATACTCAAACTAGGGTAGAAGTTACTGCGGGCAACATTAGTCAGCTCAAAAGCATTCATCAGGCCATATTCAGCTACCATTACATCGGGTCGGTTTCTTAATAATTGTGCAGGAAAACCAGTTTTCAATTCAGCCACAACCTTTTGGTCATCTAGTTTTCCACGAACAATATCTCCGGCATTTTGTCCCAGTAGTAGAGAAAGTGTGTTTTCTAACAAATTTACATTCTCTTCCAAATTTAAAAGAAGAATTTGAGTGTTGTACAATTGTGCTTCTGTTTGCTTTACAGCAGCTTCCGTTACCTGACCTGCTTCCTTAAGACTTTTCATAGTCTCCAGGCCTTCAATTCGGTTGGTTACTGTTCGTTTTGCAACACTAACCTGAGCATCCAAAGCAATCAACTGAAAATAAGCCGATGCTAAATTGCCAACTAAAGAACTTTCTACAGCTCTTCGAGCAGCTTCACTTTGCAAATAACCAGCTTGGCTTGCTCTTTTGTTGCTTCGGATTTTTCCCCAAATATCAGCTTCCCACGAAATGGTACCTGTTAATTGGTAGTTTTCGTAATTTGGGCCATTGCCGCCTGCCGAAATTCCTGTCAAGCTATTGTCCGACAATTCGTAGTTACCCCCATTTGCACCCATGTTAAGACTAGGCAGATAACCCATTTTACCTTGCTTGTAATAAGCTTCTGCCGCATTTACACGCTCAATAGCCATAAGGTAGTCCAGATTGTTATCCAAAGCTTTACTAATTAAGCTTTTCAGGTTCGCATCGGTAAACAATTCCTCCCAAGGCATGCTGGCAAGTGTTGCCGAATCGGTTGTGGAAACATTTCGATACTGATCTACAGTTTCCATTTCTGGTTGTTGGTATTTTTTTGCAACAAAACAGGATTGAAGACTGAATGCTGTCAAGACCAGACTAAGTATTATATATCTTTTCTTCATCATTTCTTTCTATTTATTCTGCAGTTTCCGATTCGTTATCTTCCGGTTTTGGAGCTCCTGTAATTTTTTCCTGAATCGACTGGAAAACTACAAAGAAGGCAGGGATCACAAACACACCAAACAGGGTTCCTATTAACATTCCACCAACTGCACCAGTACCAATTGAACGGTTACCTACAGCACCAGCACCACTTGCCAGCATCAATGGCACTATTCCAAGTATAAATGCGAAAGAAGTCATTAAAATAGGACGTAAACGTGCTTTTGCTCCTTCAGTTGCTGCCTGCATTAATTCCATTCCCTGACGGCGACGCTGTAAAGCAAATTCTACAATCAGAATCGCATTTTTTGCCAACAAGCCAATCAACATGATCAGGGCCACCTGGAAATAGATGTTATTCTCTAAACCAACCATATTCACAAAAAAGATGGCTCCAAATATACCGATAGGCAGAGATAGAATAATAGAGAAGGGGAGTATGTAACTCTCGTATTGAGCAGCGAGTATGAAGTACACGAATATCAAACTTAGTGCAAATACTAAAATAGCTTGATTTCCTGCTTTTTGTTCTTCACGTGTCATTCCCGAAAACTCGTATCCGTAGTTCGAAGGCAATGTTTCTGCAGCTACTTCCTGAATGGCTGTAATGGCGTCTCCTGTACTGTAACCAGGATTCACGTTCCCATTGATGGTTGCAGAGTTGAATAGGTTGAAACGATTTACCACATCAGGACCGTTCACCTTTTTCATATTCACAAACTGACTTACCGAAACCAATTCGTTTTGAGCATTTCTTACAAATACATTGTTCATTGATTCAACGGTTTCACGATCTTCCGGTGCTGCCTGAATCATTACACGGTACTGTTTTCCGAATCGGTTAAAATCGGCTGCATACCAACTTCCGTAATATCCTTGAAGGGTAGCAAACAATCCATTAACTGATATTCCGGCTTCTTTCACTTTTTCAACATTTACTTCCATCTCGTACTGAGGGAACCCGGTGTTGAAAGAGGTAATTGCATACTTAATTTCAGGACGTTGATTTAAGGCTCCCAAAAACTTATTGCTTTTTTCCATTAAGTCGCTAAACTCTCCGTTCGATTTGTCTTGCAAACGCATTTCGAAACCATCTGAATTACCAAATCCACGAACCGTTGGTGGTGCGAAGAAAAGAATTCGAGCTTCGTTAATGCTTGCAGTTCTTCCAAACAATTGACCAATAAGTGCATTTACTTTCTGATTATCTTCTTTCCGTTCTTTCCAGTTTTTTAGTTTAATAACTGCAAAGGCCTTCGAGCCACCTCTCGTACCGCTCATTAAACTAAAACCAACCACAAACATATTTTCCTGAACAACATCAATTTGATTAATGATGTCTTCAACTTTACCTGCAACTTCGCTTGTTCTTTCTAAAGTACTTCCAGGAGGCAGGCTAATATCGCAAAAGATGATTCCTTGATCTTCGTTGGGAATAAATCCTGTAGGAGTAGTCTGAAAGAAATATCCCGCAAGGGCAATAAAAACAACCAGAATTACACCTGTAAGCCATTTTTTACGAATTAAAAAGTGAACAGAATTGGTGTAACGTTCGGTTATTGCATCGAACCCAGCATTAAAGGAAGTATAGAAACGACTTGCTATTCCTTTTTTGTGTTCTTCGCTTGGATTATGTGGTTTCAATAGTAGAGCACATAAAGCAGGACTTAGTGTTAATGCATTAATTGCTGATATAACAATTGCCACAGCCAGTGTAATCGCGAATTGTTGATAGAATGCTCCGGTTGGGCCTTCTAAAAAGGAAACTGGAATAAACACTGCCGACATCACCAAAGTAATGGATATAATGGCACCGGTAATCTCGCTCATGGCCGACACGGTGGCTTTCTTGGCACTCTTCGCACCAGCGTCGAGCTTGGCATGAACAGCCTCGACGACGACAATGGCATCATCTACCACAATACCAATTGCAAGCACTAAAGCAAACAGGGTAAGCATGTTGATTGAAAATCCAAAGAGATTCAGAAAGAAGAAAGTACCTATAATTGCAACCGGTACAGCAATTGCTGGAATTAAAGTTGATCTAAAATCTTGTAAGAATAGAAAAACAACTAAAAATACCAACAGAAATGCTTCAATTAAGGTTGTAATCACCTTACTGATGGATGCTTCTAGAAAGTCATTGGTATTAAAAGGAATCACATAGTCGATACCTGTAGGGAAATCCTTTTGTGCAGATTCCAATGTGCGCTCCACTTCTTTGATAATTTCCTGAGCATTCGAACCTGAAGTTTGATATACCGCAATTGCACTAGAAGGATGACCATTGGTAATATTCTTGGTCGCATAACTAAACGCCCCTAATTCAATTTTTGCAACATCTTTCAGGCGAAGGAACTCACTGTTGCCTTCTGAACGAAGAATGATATTATCGTATTCTTCTTTTGTTGAAAGTTTTCCTTTGTAACGAATTACATATTCGAATGACTGAGATGAATTCGCGCCAAATTTACCTGGTGAAGCTTCTAAATTCTGCTCATCCAAAGCACCAACGATATCCTGAGGAGTGATTCCAAAAGCAGCCATTTTTTCAGGTTTTAACCAGATTCTCATGGAATAGTCACGAGATCCAAAAACCGTTGCATCACCAACTCCGTTAATTCTTTTAATCATCGGTATCAGGTTGATACGGGCGTAGTTTTCAACAAAGGTTGCATCGAAATCTTCATTCTCAGTTAATAAGGAGAAGAACATCAAAACACTATTCTGAACCTTTGTGGTGGTAACACCCGATTGAATAACCTGTTGTGGCAACTTGCTGTTTACTGTAGCGACTCTGTTTTGAACGTTTACAGCTGCAATATCAGCATTGGTTCCGAGTTCAAAATAAACACTTATGGTTGCTGATCCATCGTTACTTGCGGTTGACGACATATAGGTCATGTTCTCAACACCATTTACAGCTTCTTCGATAGGAACAACAACACTTTTTAGTAAGGTTTCCGCATTCGCACCTGGATAGCTTGCCGAAATTTGCACCGTTGGAGGTGCAATCTCCGGAAATTGTTCTCTTGGTAATGATGTGAGTCCCAAGACTCCTAAAATTACAATGAGTATGGATATTACGGTCGATAATACCGGCCGTTCAATAAATTTTCTTAACATGGAATTTTGTGTTAAATAATCAATTTAATGGTGCTTATTTTTTAGAAAATGCTGCGTTTCCTTCAGGTGTGTGCTTTTCTGTTACAGGCTTAATTTGCATTCCTTCACGAAGTTTAATTAGTCCGCCAATAACAAATGTTTGTCCTGCATCCAACCCGTTTTGCACAATAAAATCCTGATCGATAGATTCGGATATATTCACCTCTTTGGATAGTACTTTGCTGTCCTTATCAACCAGATACACAAATTTCTTCCCTTGTAATTCAAAAGTTGCTTTTTGGGGAACCAAAATAACTTCATTTTGCATGGATGGTAATTTTATAATACCACTAATACCACTTCGCAATAAATTAGCTGGATTTGGGAAAATTGCACGAAAGCTTACGCTTCCGGTTCTTGGATTTACCATTCCATTGATGGTTTCAATTCGTCCTTTTTGTTCGTATACAGAACCATCAGCAAGAATAAGCTCTACTTCAGGTAATGCCTTAATCATATCATCAACACTATTCCCGTTCAATTGTCGGTTGAATTGTAACAATTGCTTTTCGTTTAGGTTGAAATAAGCATACACATTACTGATATTAGAAACAGTTGTAAGTGGTTGTGTTTCGGCACGGCCAACTAAACTACCTACTCTGTAAGGTATGTCACCAATCATTCCATCCACCGGGCTTGTAATTACCGTATAACTTAAGTTTTCTTTCGCATTTAGGTAATCTGCATTGGCTGCATTTAGTTGCGCTTTTGCTGCATTTAAAGCACTTTCCGCAGTTTGAAGCTGAACTGAGCTAATGATATTTTTCTCTACCAAAGGTTTAATTTTATCCACTTCAACCTTTGCTGATACAACTTGTGCTTTTGCCACTTCAACTATAGCATTGGCAGCATTAACCTGTTGATTCAACGTCTCAGCACTTAGTTTGAATAATAGTTGTCCTTTTTTTACCTGACTTCCTTCATCAATATAAATTTTGTCGACGAATCCTTCCACTCTAGGTCGGATTTCGATGTTTTGCTCTCCTTCTATATTTGCAGCATATTCATTGTAAACAGTTACATTCGCTTTTTCTGCTGACTGCACAGGAAAAGGCATTGGCCCTTGTGCCATTTGTTGCTTTGATGAATCCGTACAAGATGATAAGCCCAGTAG
This sequence comes from Labilibaculum antarcticum, assembly GCF_002356295.1. NCBI lineage: Bacteria > Pseudomonadati > Bacteroidota > Bacteroidia > Marinilabiliales > Marinifilaceae > Labilibaculum > Labilibaculum antarcticum. Next base: position 5,024,728 of record NZ_AP018042.1, read on the forward strand.
GATGATCGCTATGCTTGCTAAGATGTGATTTCTTTTCATGATCAAAATAAATGTATTAATTGTTTTTAATTATTTCCTTTAGTTCTGTCTGCATCGAACCATATGCATCTAAGTCTTTAAGTACCTTTCTTAAGTACCAAAATTATTTTAGTTCGCTGTTTTTAGTGAGTCAGCGGACATTTCTCTTTTATCTCATCGCGAAGCTGTTCCAAAATTGTTACTGTATTCGATAAATAATCCAAATATGGAGTTTCGTGGTCCTCAATATATTGTGGCTCATTTTCTTTTGTAATTTCATTGGCTAGTTTCTTGTGATCCAATATCTGTCCAACCAATAAATGCTCTGTTTTAAAATCAGCAATTTTCTCTTCAATTCTCGCCAAAAACCCAACAGGGGATAGGCTGTAATACTTCTTCCGGTCACCTGGTTCAGTATGATATACAATCATGTTCGATTTAGTTAGGTTCTGTAGATTGGTCGAGATTGTACTCTTACTCGCTCCTAAAAAATGAACTAAATCGTCAAAAGTGATTCCTTTTTCCTTATTCATGAAAAGAGTGGCAAAGATTCTTGCGGCTATAGGGGCAAGGTTTTCCTGCTTCTCCATGAACATTCCAAATCGTTCTACTAATATTTTCTTTTGCTCTTCTAATTGGGTAAGATCCATCATTTTTGTAAATTTTATGAGACAAATGTACGATTAGTTCGGTTAGTTCCGAACTAAAAAATGTTAAAAAAATAGAAAGAAGCTTTCGCAATCGATACAATGGGTAATAACACTCATTAAATCCCGTTGAAAACGGTTTTTTTAAGAAATGTTTAGGCTGAATATAAAGCCGATTTGAGAAATGGCTGTTGTTACGAAGCTTAACAGACTACTTATCTAAAGGTGTCTATAGGGGTTAATTCTCTTATTGTTTGTTGCCACAATTTAAAAGACCAAATAAAATAGATTTTACTCTAAAATATTTGGTCGATTATATAGTCATTAAGTCCCTATTTAGGGATCATGATCTAAAACCATTTTCTCTTTTTAAAATAGAACAGCATTCCTATTGCCACGCTAAGCATCACAAACCACATAATGAAATAGCTATACTCATAGTGAAGTTCAGGCACTACATCGAAATTAGTTCCATATATTCCAGCTATAAATGTTAGAGGAATAAAAATGACTGAGAAAATCGTTAGGAATTTCATGATGTCATTCAGTTTACTACTTATGGTTGTGTGGTAAATATTCAGCTGATCAGAGAGGATTTCCCGGTAACTGTCCGACGATTCATTTGCCTGATTAATATTGTCCTGTAGTTCTCTAAAATGCACATCTGTTGAATATTCAATTAAGTCCGATTCCATTTTAGAAAGGTTAAGGATCATTTCTTTAGCGGGCTTAATGTTTTTTCGAAGAAAATTTAACTCACGTTTATAGTTGTTGATATCTTCAATTACCGACTGTTTTGGCTCCAAAAGCAAATTTTCTTCTAAAGTTTCAATCTTTTCACCAAACTCACTAATAATATAGATGTAATTGTCGATTACAATATCGAGAAGAGCAAAAGCCAAATAATCTGTCCCTGAATTACGTATTCGTTTTTTCTGCTTTCTGATTCTTCCCCGAACAGGTTCAAAAACATCGCCTTTTCTTTCCTGAAAGGTAATCAGTACTGTTTTTGTCAAAATTAAACTTAAATTTTCAACCTGAATAAGATTTGTTTCTTCGTCGTGACGGAGCATTTTAATCGAAATATAAATACAATTGTCATACTCCTGTATCATTGGTCTCGACTGAGTATTCATTACATCTGCCATAATGAGGGGATCCAGGTTGAAACCTTTTGCAATTTCTTGCATAATGGATGTATTATGAATTCCATCGACATTAAACCAGGTTACGGTATCTTTTTCCTGATACTTGAGCACCTCATTTACTGTTGCCATTGCATTCTCTTCAAGATTATTTGCATCAAAATCGATAATACGTAACAACACATTGTCTATTTTTTGTTCTCCCCGAAATAATAATTCGTCTGGAGAGATGCCAATTTCATGCTTTGACTTTTTTATAAATCTTGCCATTACTTCAAAATTTGTATGCATTAGTTTTTATATTCCTTTTAACAATCGGCCTAAAATATCGGCTCCTGTTATGATATGTTTATTGTCGGTCTTCCAAAATAGAACAATGTCATTTTTAAGCGGACTGTCGGAATTGATATCCATTTTGATTCTTAATTTCTGGATTACGTTTCCCAGATTATATGAATCATCTGTAATAATTATTGGGACGTGGCAATAATTAATTATTTGCTTCACATCTCCTGAAAATAGGATACTGCGAATAAATTCATCGGCATCTAAAACCAATTTTGGAATGTCGTTTTCATCTGTAAAAGTGATCCATTTTTCTCCGGATTCGTTTATTCTTTTCAAAAAATCATCTTCTGGCTTAGCGGCGTAATCCGGAAATATCAATTTATCATTACTGCTTTTTAAACTGATAATACTTTTGGGGTTGAGAGCTTCACCTTCATGCAAAATATTTATATCATCAAGCGAAAAGAAATTAATGGCTCCGGTTCCTTCAATATGGTCAATTTCATTGCCGGTTCCCTCCATGTGCTTTTTTATAAACATCTTGATGTTCTTTTCCGCAAAGTATTGCACCGATTCTTTCCCAAGCCAGAAATCCAATACAAGAGCACTTGGTTTCGCGACGGGATAAAAAAGGATCTGATAAAACTTTAAAATTGGAGTTAAAAAAGAGGCCATTTTTAATGCATTTCTTGAAAAATAAGCCTGAGGTACAATTTCGCCAAAAAGAGTAATCAAAACCGTAGAAAATCCAAATGAAATAAATCCAGTCATTACCGAATCGGAGAGCAAGGTTAATAAAACATTAATCGCAACATTCCCCCACAAAATAGTAGTTAACAGGAAATTTGAATCCTTACGCATTTCCAATACTTGCTTTGCACCCATTAAAGATGAAGTTTCCGCCTCAACTTCAAGTCGAAGTCGGGTGAGACTGAAAAAAGCCAGATTTAGTCCCGAAAACATGGCTGATTGTGTAATGCAAAAAGCAATTCCAATCCAAATTAACATTTCATTCATAAGTTGAAAACTTTCTTCTTGTTCAAGACAATGAAATTAATACATATTCTGATCATTTCCATTGAATTTTGGTTGCTACCTAATATTTTTAAAAAATGAAGTCATGTTCTCTGTATTTTCGATGAAAAGGAGTAAGGTAGAAACACAATTAACTTAATGGGTTTTGCAGGTAAAGCAAATTTTGATGTGTGTGTGTGTTAAAATGAATTTAGTCGCCAATACTGGAGGTTTTAATTTGGCGAAAGAATGAGATCTTCCTGTCAGTAAACATTTATTTTTTAAGAAATGTATTGATTAAATCCATAAAGGCTTGTCGGTACATTTGTCCAATGGGGATTTTCTGGTCACCAATTTCTACTTGATTACCTTCAATTGAATCGATTAATTGCAGAGAGATGATGAAAGATTTATGAACGCGGGGAAATAGATTTTCGGGTAGCAATTCCTCCATTTTTTTTATGGTGAGCTTGCTTACAATATTTTTTGATTTGGTATGTATCTTAATGTAATCTCCTAAACCTTCAATGTATTTAATGTCTTCAAAATTAAGTTTTATGGTTTTTTTGTCAGCCTTAATAAAAATGAAATTCTGACTTGTGTCTGGAGTATTGTCTTGCGACACAGTTTGTAAATTGTTTTTTAATTGAAGTTTTTCTTCAATTTTAGAAATGGCTTTAATAAAACGTGGAAATGGTATTGGCTTGTGTAAATAGTCCATAACATCTAATTCGTAAGCATCTACGGCATATTCTCGGTAAGCTGTGGTAATAACAACCAATGGTGGATTCACAAGACTTTCTAAAAAACTCAATCCGCTAAGCTTAGGCATATTGATATCTAAAAACATGGCATCGACACTGCTGTTTCGGAGCACTTCCATAGCTTCCAAGGCATTTTTACACGATTTCACCAAAGTAACGTGAGGAATATCCTGAATGTATTTTTCCAATACTTTTCTTGCATGAATTTCATCATCTACTATAATGCAATTTATATTCATATCGATAAGCTTAAATGTGTAGTGTATTGGTTTTTGGTCTCAAATATTTCGAAAATGTGTTTGTTCGGAAATAACAAATTTAGCCTCTTTCTAACGTTCTCAATTCCTAAACCATCGTGTTCTTTCGTATTAATTACACCACTTTTTGATTCTAAAGGATTGCTTATTTCAAGATCAATATTGTGTTGTGATATTTTCATGAGAATTTTAATTTCAGATGTTTCCAATTCTGATGATATTCCGTGCTTAAATGCATTCTCGATTAGGGGAATAAACAAAAGGGGTGGTATTTTATGTCCAGGATTCTCTCCTTCAATATTTAATTGAATGGTAGCAACATCCTCAACTCTTATTGATTCTAATTCAATATAGTTTTTTATAAATTGAATCTCTTTCTCTAGTTGAACTTCTTCATCTTTGCATTCATAAATCATATAACTAATAAGCTGACTCAATCTTAGAATCATATCTGGAGTTTTCACTGAATCGTATAAACTCATCGAGTAAATATTGTTAAGTGTATTGAACAGGAAATGTGGATTGACCTGGCCTTTTAGTACGTTTAATTCTGCTTCTAATTGTTCCTGAGCTTTCTCTGTGAATTTTAGATTCTCATCCTTCAGTTTAATCCATTCTTTTACGAAATGAAATAATGTACTTGATAAGACAAATATATTTGTTTTAAATGTATTCATCATGATGATTTTAGTGGTGTTAAATCTGATGAACCTTTTAAATTCTAAATCGGGAAAGTGATAGAATAATAGACTTAATGTTGAGATGGTAAAAACCTCACAAATAATGAATATTAATACATATTTGCCATATCTGCCGGTATTCCAATAGCGTGGAATTAAAAACCTTAAATTAAAATAAACCAGAATTGCGATAAATGAATTTTGGATTCCCTCGAACAGAATTTCCCTGGGAATTCGCTCTGGATCCATATCGGTAAAACGGCCTAATTCTAATAATAGGAAAACCGACCAAAAGGAAAGGTGCTGAACCCATCTTATCGAAAATATATGATATAATCTGTCTTTTAAATTCATGAAATACAATTTAGTACAGCTAAAGAACAAAATTTAGTTTTTCAAAACACCTTTTGTCGATGAACAATGAAAAATGAGCTGCAAACACATGGAATTTTGACTGCAAGCAAAGATACCGACAATTTTTCTTTTGATACAGGTAGATATGGCTCGTTGGCCGATAAAATTTATTTCTTAAAAAGGAAGCGGTTACTATTGCTTCAGATTATAAAAAAGAACAGTCATGTTAAAAAGAAAAAGTATCCTTTTAGGAGTAATCGTAATTGTTGTTTGTTTTGGCATCACATTCGTTTTTGCAGATATGAAGAAAGCACCAAAGGAGAGTGATGTTGTTTCAAAAGAAATAATTGTTCCTGTTCAAACGATAAAAAACAGCAAAATAAATTTAGTGCTTTCCGTAGTAGGAAATTTGGAAGCTAGTGATAAAGTAGATGTGTATACTGAAGTTACAGGCATTCTACAGCCTTCCCAAAAACAATTTTTGGAAGGAGTGCGGTTTTCGGGTGGGGAAGTTCTTTTATCTCTTAACGACGATAAATTCAGATCCGAAGTGTTTTCCCAGCGTAGTAGTTTTATGAATGAGATTGCGACCATTTTGCCTGATTTAAAGTTTGATTATCCGGAAAGTTATATAACCTGGGAGAAATACCTGAAAGAATTCGACGTTGAAAAAGAACTGGCTCCCATACCTACTGCACAAAATGAAAAGGAAAAGTACTACTTAGCCGGAAAAAATATTTATACCGATTACTACACAATTAAAGGTCAGGAAATTGAACTTTCTAAATATCAAATTATTGCTCCTTTTATGGGCGAAGTGATCGAGTCGGATATCAAAACAGGAACCCTAGTAATAGCTGGTCAAAAATTAGGGGAGTTTGCGAATACAAAAGCTTACGATTTAGTGGTAGGTATCGATCTAAATAGTCTTACTGGTATTAAGGAAGGAAACAAAGTGAATATCTATTCAGAATCTACGACAGGTAAATGGTCGGGTGTTGTGCGACGAATTAGCAATAAAGTAGACGATGAAACCCAAATGGTGGATATTTACATTGCAATAAATGGGAGTAATCTGAAAGAAGGAATGTTCTTAAGTGCTAATATAGAGCTTAAAAAAGATGTTTTTGGAATTGAGATTCCTCGTAAATTTCTAGTGAATTCAGAATATGTATTCACGGTTAAGGATGGAGTTATCAATCAGCAACAGGTTTCAGTCGTTCAGAAGAAAACTGATTCTGTTATTCTAGAGGGGTTAGAAGATAATGCTTTACTCGTTTTAAAAACAACGGGTATACACAAAGGGATTTCGGTGACTACCCGCGAACAGTAAGCGAAACTATTTTTATTCGAAAATTCAGATTAGTCAGGTAACAACTAGAAAAAAAGTAAATGAAGGCATTAATTAAATATTTTGTAAAATATCCCTTCGCTGGGAACCTTTTGGCTGGAGTGTTCGTTTTATTGGGAATGTTTGGACTCTTTACGCTAAATTCCTCGGTGATGCCTCAGATTGATCCGGGAATGCTTAGTATTACGGCCAGTTACCCGGGCGCATCCCCCGAAGAAGTTGAAAAAGGAGTTGCCCTAAAAATTGAAGATAACCTAAAGGGAATTAGTGGAGTAGAGAAGGTTACTTCATCTTCAACCGAGAATTATTGTTCTATTTATGTGGATTTGGAATCGGGATACGATCCTAATATAGCCTTACAGGATGTGAAAAATGCTGTAGATGGAATTAGTTCTTTTCCTGCTGCAGTAGAGAATATTAGTGTAGCAAAAAGAGAATTCACCATGCTTGCCGTTTCCATGTCGTTGAGTGGTGATATTGATTTAAAAGATCTTAAAACTTATGCCAGATCAATCGAAAATGATTTAAGAGGCATAGATGGTATTTCCCAGGTAGATTTATATGGTTTCCCTGATGAAGAAATAGAAGTGAGTGTGAACGAGGACGCTCTAAAAGCCTACAACATTACGATTGATGAGATTTACAACGCAGTTGTTGCAGCAAATATCGAACAAACTGGAGGTACCATTCGTGGAGAAAACGAAGAATTGAGAATCCGTGTTAATGAGAAGCAATATTATGCTGAAGGTTTAAAGGATATTGTAGTTCGTTCGCAAGAAAATGGAGGAACAGTTTATTTAAGTGATTTGGCTGTTGTTAACGACAAATGGAACGAAGAGCCTAATCGGATTTATATCAACGGAGATCCAGCAGTTAAAATTTCAATTACACAGACTTCTCGCGAGGATATTTTAGTCATATCTGAAACTATAAATAAGTATGTAGCCAAATATAATGAGGAACATGAAGTAGTCAAACTAAATGTGCTTCAAGATAAGTCTTCCTCTATAAAAGTGATGCAGGATATTCTGGCAAACAACGGAATTGCAGGTTTTCTGCTGGTGCTGTTATTTCTTTCTCTTTTCCTGAACCATCGCCTTTCTTTTTGGGTGGCAATTGGGATTCCAATTTCATTCATGGGAATGTTTATGGTGGCCGGGATGTATGGCCTCACACTAAACAGAATTTCCTTGTTTGGGATGATTCTTGTTATCGGTATTCTGGTGGATGATGGTATTGTTATTTGTGAAAATATTTTTCAGCATTACGAAAAAGGAAAATCAGCCTTACAAGCAGGAATCGACGGTACAATGGAAGTTATGCCCGCTGTGTTTTCTGCTGTGTTAACAACGATTGTTGCTTTTACTGCATTTTTCTTTATTGATGGTGTTATTGGTGAGTTTTTTCGAGAATTGGCATTTGTGGTAATATTTGCTTTGATTTTTTCTTTGATTGAAGCATTCCTTATACTTCCCGCTCATGTGGTGCATTCTAAAGCCCTTCGAGCAAATAAAAAAGAGTCTAAAATTGAGAAAATATCGATGACGGCTGTTTCTTATTTAAGAAGATGGACATATGAACCACTGATTCGTTTTTGTCTAAATAATAAATTGGTTACCATCGGTTTGGCAATTGGATTATTTGCCATGACTATTGGTGCGTATGAAGGAGGAATTATTAAAACGGGAGATAGTTCTGTTGATAATAATGATTACGTAGATGTGGAACTGGAAATGCCTGCTGGCACACCCGAAAATGAAACACTTCTTTACATGCAACGAATTGAGGATGCAGCAATAGAAGCAGGAGAAGAATTTCAGGACAAAAGTATAACTGGAGAACCTGTTATTACTGGTACCGAATTGAATATTACAGCCTCGAATGTAGGAACTTTGAAGGTATATTTGTTGGGCACCCAGAAAAGAAATTTTTTATCAACAGAATATAGTAATTTAATAAAAGATAAGGTTGGAGAAATTCCTCAGGCTCAGCTGCTCAGTTATACTCAGGAAAGTCATTTCGGAAAAGCTGTATCAATATCATTGCAGAGTAGCAATTTAGAGGATTTATATCTTGCCAAAAATGAATTCAAGACACACTTATCCAGAATGGAAGGACTAATGAATGTTCAGGATAATGATGAACTTGGAATGCGTGAGGTGAAATTAAAATTAAAGAAGAGTGCTTATAAGTTAGGCTTAACATTAAGCGATCTGTCTAGTCAAGTAAGAGCAGGTTTTTATGGAAAGGAAGTACAGCGTTTACAGCGAGGAACCGACGTGGTGAAAGTTTGGGTTCGCTACCCAAAGCAGGAGCGGTCTTCGGTAGGAAATCTTGAGAATATGAGAATCAGAACCGACGACGGAGGAGAATACTACCTAAAAGATGTTGCTGAGATCATTTACGAAAGAAATTTGGTTCAAATTAATCACTTAGATGGGCAACGTGAAATTACAGTTGAAGCTGATGCGGCAAATGCAACGGTTAATATGTCCGAAATTAACAGTGAAATTGAGGATCATATTTTACCCGATTTAAAAGCAAAATATGCAGGCTTACGATTCCGTTACGGAGGTCATGAGGAAAATCTGCAAAAGGCAAAATCTTCAGGAATTCTAATCGCTCCGGTTATTCTTGTTCTTCTATTTGCCATTGTAATTTTCACATTTCGATCTTATTTTCAAACCATATTAATTTTCACTCTTGTTCCTCTTGGATTTATTGGTGTAGGATGGGGACACTGGATTCATGGTGTTGCTTTAGATATGCCATCATATTTGGGTATGGTCGCGCTAATGGGCGTAATGGTGAACGATTCAATTGTTCTTATAAGTACATTTAACAAGCAATTGAAGACTGGTAAAGAATTCATGACTGCAATTTATGATTCGTGTGTTTCGCGCTTCAGACCCATCGTCTTAACCTCTTTAACCACCATCATTGGTATTGCTCCTTTAATAGTATCCAATGAACCCGAGGCGAAAATGGTAATTCCTATGGCCATTTCATTAGCTTATGGACTTGCTATAGCTACCTTCTTAAATCTTCTATTATTGCCAGTTTTATTGGTTGCTGTCAACTCCCTTAAATGCAAATACAAATGGTTACTAACAGGAGTTATGCCATCTCGAGAGAGTGTAGAAACTGCTGTTAAAGAGCTTGAACAATAGTATTTATTTTAGTAAAAAAAGAGATCCTTATAATGAAGAATCGAATGATCATATTTACTGCAGTATTTTTCAGTTTTATAGCAGAAGCTGCAGCTCAGGAGGCCTTAACTTTGGAATCCTCCATTGAAATAGCATTAGAGAATAATTTAAGTATTAAAGTAGCCAAAAATCAGTATGAAATATCTGCAAACAATGCTACAAAAGGGAATGCTGGTTTGTTGCCGAGTTTGAGTGCCAGTGCCAATACAAATTATAGCGAGCATAGTTCAGACAAAATATCTTCTTCCACCTCTTTGAATTTCTCTTATACTCTATTTGATGGATTTGGAGGTAGCTATAATTATAAAATATTAAACCTTCAAAAGGAGCGGGGCGAATTAATTACCCGGTACAATATCGAAAATACAATTGCGAATGTTATTTCAGGTTTTTATCAATTAAGTAAGGCTTTTGACGATTTCGATGTGGCATCCAAGAACATGGCAATTTCTAAGGAACGTTTGCAAAGAAATCAATCTAAATATGAGTTTGGAAATATCAATAAATTGGAAGTTCTGAATGCAAAGGTTGATTTTAATCGGGATAGCAGCACCTATCTAAAATCCCAACAGTTTTCTGAGGAATTAGTTCGTGAAATGAATGTTTTGCTGGGAAGAAGCGCGGAAACTAAATTTCAATTAATTCCTGATGCATCAGAATTTCAGTCTTTTAATTTGAGTGATTTGAAAAAAAGGACATTGGAGGAAAATGCTGATTATTTGATTCAGGCAAATCAATTAAGAGAGGATGATTTAGCTGTGAAAAAGGCAAAGTCGGGACAATTACCATCGGTAAGTATTAACTCTTCTTATTCGTATTACGAGAATGAAATTGTTGGGACAAATTCAAACACTCAATTAACGGGAGGTGTAAGCATGAGTTTTAATATTTTCGATGGAAAAAGAAAAAAAATAGAAATTGCAAATGCACGAATTCAGAAACAGAATACTGAGTTAGAGTATCAGGACAAAATGTTAGAATTGGAAAAGAATTTGGTAAATGCTTATGCTGATTATCAATACAATTTGAAAGTATTGGCATTGGAAGAAGATGCATTGGAAGCTGCCACGCTTAATTTTGAGCAAACCAAAGAGTATTATCAATTAGGACAAATTAGTTCGACAACTTTTCGTGAAGCGCAATTGAATTTGGTTGAAGCACAAAATAATAAATCTGCCGCTCGCTACGATACAAAAGATTCAGAAGTAAATATTAAAAAGATAAGCGGTTCATTATTGAAATTCTCAGAAATTTAATGCTCAGTATCTTGTTCTTTTTGTGAAAGTAATTGTATTTAATACTTCATAGACCGTCTTTCTTTTTGAAAGCCGGTCTTTTTTATTAATTCTCTTGCTAATTGATCATCATTTCCTATTCAAATGATTATTTTTACCCAGCTATTAACCACATAGATTAAGTAAATGCCACAAAATAATATTGCCACACCCGAGTATTTCATTTGGGAGACTCATGGAATTCATACAGGTACAGGTAACGATCATGTTAAACATGGAGTTGATGAACTAGACAAAATAACTGAATTAGCCATAGCTAAAGGTCATCCCAATATTGCATTTATAATACATACACCACGTTTAACCAGATACAGGTATGCTGCAGAGAAACGACTGGGAGTAAAGTTTATACGTGGCGATAGTGCCTATTTTAACTATCCAAGTCAGATTGAAAAGTTGAAATTGAAATATGGCAATCAAATTACTATTCGTTTTGGGATTGAACTGGAATGGTTGGGACCTGATTTGGGAATGCAGTGGAATCGATCGAAAGTGTTTCAGGCACAAGATGCTGATTTTGTGATTGGTTCATTACATTTTTCACGGGAAGGAATTCCATACGATGGATCGATTGAGGAAACTGAAGAACTAATTAAGCTGAGAGGTGGATTGGAAAATTTTTGGGGCGGATACATCGAGGAACTCATCGAAATGGTTGATTCTACTTGGGAAATTATTCAAGTTGTTGGTCATATCGATTTGCCAAAATTGTTTGCGCCAATTCCTCAGCCTCTGCTAGAGTTAGATACTTCGGGTCATTTTTTGGCTCGTAGAATGCGCTTTTTACTGGAAATGATTAGCGAATATAATCTTGCTTTAGATGTTAATTTGGCTGGAATCAACAAAGGTTGTGGGATTTATCCGGATATCTCTATTTTGAAAAGAGCCAAACAGCTGGATATACCAATTTCTTTGGGTACCGATACTCACACACTTCAAAATTTGGGTAATCACCACGAAACAGGTATTCATTATGCCCACGACGCTGGTTACAAGCATTACCTGAGTTTCTCAAAGTGCATACCTGAAAAACGACCATTACGAAATCAGGCTTATAAAAAAGAAGAATACAAAGTCATGAATTTGGGAATTGAAATGTTGAATCTTCGTTTTGAAGATCGTAAGCAACGACGAATTCCTAAATTTTCTTTCGGAGGTACTTTTAGAACATTTTTGGAGCATCATAAAAATGCTTCCTCATTAGGTGAATTTGAAGCCATACGTATCCGAAAAGGAAATAAATCGATTACCATTAGTAACACTATTCCTCAAAATCAAGAGGAGATGATGAAAGTGAAGGGATTATTTTCGCATCATAAGGATGAGCCAGGTGTTTTATCGATGATATTTAATGCTTTGGCATCTGAAGAAATAAATGTTGAAACAGCCTATTTAAATGCCAATAATGATGGTACCGCAACAGCTTTTTTAACCCTTACGGGAGATGATAGTTCTGTGCATGAAGCTGTCGAGTTTGTTAAAGGTACGGGAGGAGATAGCTTTATTGAAATTAGGGTGGGTGATATTCTGGAAATACAAGAATTAAAAAAACACAAGAATTATGTGTTAGAGGTTGATGGTGTAAATTTACCCATTGCCATCAGCAAACAAATGATTCTTTCTATTCATAACAATACACCAGGAATATTACTGATTTTATTATCGGCATTGGCTTCACAAAATATCAATATAATCGATTTAAAACTCGGACATAGAGGTCAAAAAGGGTATGCTCTTTTGAGTATCGAAGGAAATGCTCAAAACGCAGGCAATGTTTTAACTAAACTAGGACCACAATTTTTCGAAACCACGCATTTATCTTTAAATGGTGTTGAATAGTAACGTTTAATTAATTTAAAATTGAGTAATAAAGAGTCCGTTACATACGAAGCCATGTGGAATATTCTTGAGTTTTATAAAATTCAACCAAGAATTCAGGAGCTTCAAATAGAAAAAATAGAAGAATATTTAATTTTAATGAATGCTCATTACCAGGAAGCGATGACTGATATTGATGAATGTATTGGATCGAATGAATCTGTTTGTTTGGAAGATGTAGGGGATGTCTTAAACTCTTATCTGAATCAGGTAGGAGAAGAATTAATCAAGATTTTTCCTGAGGAAGAAAATACAATTCTTCCAATAAATAAACATTCCGATTCAAAAATAACTGAAATACAGACCGTAGAATTATATCGGAATTTTAATGCAAGAGAACGGGATCGATTCCAAATAAAAGAGGCAATTAATGATTTGGAAAACTACGTATATGAAGAAGATTTTGCGGCTAAATTAGCCATTCTGACGAAAGATTTACTATCTAAAATAAATTCGGATGTTATGATCCGAGTTGATGATTTGATTTAAAATTAGCAAGTTCAGCGATGGGCAGAAATTGAATCGAAACAGGTTCTTCGCCCTCTAATTCTTTAATCATTTCAAAAGATTGTGATTCAAGATATTCAAGAGCACTTGCTTCACTTTTCCATTGAGAAAGAATAATATGTTCGTCTCTTTTTTCATTCGTTGCGTAAATTTCACACGAAAGTTCACCTCCAACTTTACGGTATTCATGAAACTGATCAAAGGAACTTTTCCAGCGAACAAAATTTTTTATGGATTGCTTAATTAATAAATATATCATTATGTAGTGGATATGTTATTAATTCGAATTTAATTAAAATCAACAAACAAGCTTGCAATTAATTGATTACAGACTTAAAAGCGGGGATGATTATATCTTTTTTTAACTTAAACATCAAAACAGCTACACTGTTGTTTAATTAAAATTAATAAAAATGTTTTTTTTAATAAAATACATTACACTTATCATCCAAAATCATTGATGAATAGATCAAATATCCAATGAGAAATTTTATTTGCAGTCTAAAAGGCTAATGCTTCAATTGGGTTTGCATACTTAAATTTATAATTAGTTTTTTCGAGTTTTGCTGAGCTGATAATTTTAAAGGTACTTTTATTCGCTACAAATTGCGGCAATTCAAAACCGCCACTTTTAGCAGCTTTTATATAGAACTCTTTTCGGGTAGGATGCTCGGGACAACAAGCATTGTAAGTTTCGCCCCACAAACCATTTTCTATTACATGCGAAATAATACCAATACAATCATCCTGATGGATTAAATTAACAGGAGTATCACCTTCAACCGCATTTTTCATTTTAGAGAAAAACCGACCAGGTTTACGATCATATCCTATTAAGCCACCAAATCGAATAATACTGGTTTTAAAGTCATCTTGCGCGAGAAGCATATTCTCAACAACACGTAATGCTTTACCACTATTCTTTTCAGAAATTTGATTGTCAGCTTCGGTCACTATTCTATTTAAATTAGCATAAACCGAAGTAGAGCTAATAAAAATTAGTTTTTTAATTGAAGAAAGACGTACCTGTTCGATTAATGCTTTAAACTGTTGCGGGTGAAATTCTTCAATATCCTCTCTGCGTTTAGGCGGGAAATTGACGACTATTATTTCTGAATTAAAAAAGTCGGCATCAAAATCTGTATTTATTTCAGGATTTAATAAAATCCGATAAGGAATTATTCCATTCTCCGCTAAGATCGATATTTTCTCAGGTGTAGGGGTTGAGCCTTTTACGGAGTAGCCATTTTTAATGAAAAATTTAGCTAGAGGTAATCCCAACCAACCGCATCCAAGAATACTTATGGTTTTTTCGGGTTTATAAAGCGTTTTATTCATGCAATTGTGTCTAAATATATCGGTGGTCAAATTTAAATTTAATTTAAACAATTAAATAATTTTAAAATATATAATTATGAATACGAAGTTAATTAATTTGGTATTTAAGATATTAAAATCCTTTTAGCGTTTTTCAAGTTCCATAATAAGTAAAGAGCTAAGTAAAGTATCGGTAAAGGAATTGAAAACACAAGGATTTTCGAATAATTACTTTTATATTTGACCCAGCATTCATTGACTATTTTTCATGATTTCGATGTGCGCTTAAAAATAAATTTCGTTTTATGTCATCACAAATACGAGAAAATTTACAAAAATTATTCGTTTTAGGAATTAGTTATAAGAAGACAGCTCTTGAAGTTAGGGGGAAATTTTCACTAACTGCTGAACAGCGGGAGGATTTACTGAAAGAGGCAAAAGAAAATCAAATCGATGGGATAGTAGTTCTTTCTACTTGTAATCGTACTGAAATTTATGCTCATTCAAGCGAATCGGAGTTTATTACTAATTTATTCCTGAAATATAGCGAAGGTGATCAGGAAGATTTCGCCTCCAATGGGTACACTTTGTTTGGAAATGATTGTATTCATCATCTTTATAGAGTTACTTCAGGATTAGATTCTCAGATTATTGGGGATTTTCAAATTGTTGGGCAGGTTAAAAATGCTGTTCAATTATCTGAAGAAATGAGCTTAATGAACCCCTTTTTAAATCGTTTATTCTCATTTGCCTTTCAGGCAAGTAAAAAAATAAAAACAAATACTGAAATTAGTAAGGGAGCAGCTTCTGTTTCACATGCAGCGGTTCAGTATATTAAAGACAAGGTTTCGACTCTGGAGTCGTGTAATTTTTTATTATACGGAACAGGTGATATAGGAAAAGATACCTGCGGTAATTTATTGAAACACATGAGTAACCGTTCTTTAACCTTGATTAATAGAACAGTATCAAAAGCTGAGGCTCTGGCTAACAAATTTAATATACAGTACAAACCTGTTGCTAACTTAAAGGAAGAGGTAGATAAGGCTGAGGTTATTATTGTTGCTACCGGAGCACCACAACCTACCTTGTTACCCGAACATTTTAATGGAAGTGAAAAGTGTAAATTGATTTTAGATCTTTCTGTACCAAGAAATGTTCATCCTGAAATTGATAAGTTAGCTCATGTTTTAGTGATTACTGTTGATGAATTATCAGAGCACATATCGGAAGCTATTCAGCAAAGAAAAGATTGTATTCCACAGGCAGAAGGTATTATTTACGGATCAATAGCTGAATTTTACAGCTGGCTTGAGATTAAGTATTTATCGCCGGTTATTATTGCTTTAAAAGAAAATTTACAGAGAGTTCAACAGAAAGAGTTGGATTATCACAAAAATAAATTGACTGATGATGAATTGAAAAAGGTTGAACACATCACCAGTAATATTGTGAATAAGATTGCACGTGCATGTATCAATCACTTGAAGGACCATCACAAAAAGCAATCAAGTCCAATGGAAACAATAGACATGATTTTTAAAGATATGGATTCGTAAAGCCTAGTAAGCTTTCGATAAAAAGCTATATAAACCTTGTTTTATATGGCTTTTTTATTTCCAGATAAATTAATATTCGAATAATAAACTTCCTGAAAATAATAAACTATGATTTCTAAAAAGAAAATAGTTGTTGCCACTCGTCCCAGTCTGCTTGCTTACACGCAAACTATGCAAACTGTAGAATTATTACGAAAAGCCAATCCTGAAATTGAATTTGAAGTGAAAAAATTCAGCACTCAAGGCGATAGGGTTTTAAATCGTGCTTTAACTGAGTTTGGTGGGACTGGAGTATTTGTAAAGGAGTTGGAACATGCTTTGTTGGAGAATGAAGCCGATATTGCAATTCACAGTTTAAAAGATGTTCCTAGTGCTCATCCGGCAGGCTTGCAATTGGTGGCTTTTCCCGAACGTGAAGATTCACGTGATGTTTTTTTGACTCGTGATGGAAGCTCCATTGATGATATGCCGGAAGGATTTGTTTTGGGAACCGGAAGTCCAAGAAGAAGGGTTCAATTTGCAAATCTCCGTAAGGATATCGTCTTTAAAGAAATCAGAGGAAATATTGATAGTCGTTTTCAAAAACTAATGGATGGTGAATACGATGCAATTATATTGGCTGCTGCAGGTTTAAACCGAATGAGTAAGCAGTACGATGAGAATATGCTGCTTGATGTTGATTTATGTATTCCTGCTATTGGACAAGGTGCACTTGCAATTGAATGTCGCAGTAACGATGCAGAAACCATCGCAATTTTAGAAAAGGTAAATCATAGAGATACAGAAAAGGCAGTTTTAGCAGAACGTGCTTTCATGGCTGAAATAGAAGGTGGATGTAAATTTCCATTGGCAGCACATGCTGTTGTTTCAGATAATACCTTGAACATGATTGCCATTGTTGGGGATTTAAAAACGAATCAATTCATTGTAGAAGGAATTGAAGTTTCTGTTATTGAATCCGTAGAAAAATCAAAAGAATTAGCGATTAAGATGAAAGCAATCTGTAAAGAAAAAGGAATAAATTTCTATCTTTAATTTTCTGATAATAATTCATCAAAACGATTGTTATTTATAACTTGACATCTTATTTATACACAAATATAAAAAACACATAACATTATGAGTTTAAGACCTCTATTTCCAGATACACGATTAAGAAGACTACGTTATAGTAAAGTCGTGCGCAACATGGTTGCTGAAACTTCTCTATCTGTTGATGATTTAATCATGCCTCTTTTTGTTTGTCCGGGCGAAAATGTTCAAAATCCTATTAAAAGCATGCCTGGTAACGATCAGTTATCTGTTGACATGTTAGTGAAAAAGTGTGGCGAATTATTGGAGTCAGGCGTAAAATCAGTATTGCTGTTTGGTATCCCTGAATCGAAAGATGAAGATGGCACTGTTGCAACTCACGAACATAGTATCGTGCAAAAAGCCACTCGTGCCATTAAGGAAACTTACCCTGAAATGTTTATCATCGCGGATATCTGTAATTGCGAATATACAACTCATGGTCATTGCGGAACTATCGTTGATGGTGATGTAGACAATGACCAAACATTGGTAACCCTAGCAGCACAAGCTGTTTCTTTGGCTGAAGCTGGAGTTGATATGGTTGCGCCTAGCGACATGATGGATGGCCGAATTGGTTACATGAGAAAAGCTTTGGACGAGAATTGTTTCGAGAAAATGCCAATTATGGCTTATTCTGCAAAATATGCATCTGGATTTTATGGTCCATTTAGAGATGCTGCCGGCAGTGCACCTCAGTTTGGCGATAGATCAACTTATCAAATGGATCCTAGAAATAGCGATGAAGCCATTCGAGAGGTAGAGATGGATATTGCTGAAGGAGCTGATATTGTAATGGTAAAGCCTGCTATGAGCTATCTTGATGTGATTTACAGAGTGAAAAATGAGTTTAACATTCCTGTAGCTGCCTATAATGTTAGTGGTGAGTTTTCTATGGTAAAAGCTGCAGAAGCTAACGATTGGATTGATGGCAAGCGCGTAATGATGGAAATTATGACATCAATTAAAAGAGCAGGAGCTGATATCATTATAACTTATCATGCCAAAGAAGTGGCTGATATTTTAAACGGTAAAATGTAAAAATACATTTAGTGTTTTTTGCTACATATTTGATACTAACAACTACATACTAAATTTAATATGAGTCAATCAATTTTTTTAGATACAATTAACGGAATTAAGAGAGAGAGACCTCCAGTGTGGTTCATGCGTCAGGCGGGAAGAGTACTTCCATCCTATATGAAGTTGCGTGAGAAATATGGATTCAAAGAATTGATGGAGAATCCGGAATTGGCGGCTCAGGTAACTTTATTGCCTATTCATGATTTAGGTGTTGATGCTGCAATTTTGTTTTCTGATATTTTGGTGATTCCAGAAGCTTTAGGAATGGAGTTGAGTTTTGAGGGAAAAGGTCCAAGTTTTTCAACTGCACTGAAAGATGTTGCTGATCCTTTGTCTTTTTTATCAGATAAGCCTGAAAAACTAGAGCATATTTATAAAGCTATTGATCGTATTTTAGAAACCAAACCAAATGAGATTCCTTTGATTGGATTTTGCGGAGGTCCTTTAACTACATTGTGTTATATGTATCAAGGCTTCAGTCGAAATCAGAATTTCCCTGATTTTGTACCTGCGATCTATCGTGATAAGGCACTAATGAAGAAGGTGGTTGCTAAAATTACCGAGATGAGTATTCATTATGCGTTAAAGCAGGTAGAACATGGCGTAAAAGCATTTCAGCTATTTGAAACCCATGCTGGATTAATTCCTGTCGAATTGTACAAAGAAGTGTTTTTGCCATCTGTAAGAGCTATTTTAAGTGCAGTTCGCGAAACAGGGGTGAAGACCATTTACTTGCCAAAAGGATTAGGCACCGGTATCAATATGGTGAATTACGATTTGTGCGATTGTGTAAGTGTTGATTGGCAAATGCCATTGCATGAGGTGAGAGGAATTGTAGGTGAAGAGATGATTCTACAAGGGAATTTCGATCCTCGTATTCTGGAAGCTACACCACAAGCTATCGATCAGGAATTTGAATATTTCCTGAATTATGGCAGAAAAGATCACAAATGGATCTTCAATTTGGGACATGGCTTGTTGCCATCAATACCCGTTGAAAATGTGGAGTATCTTGTGAAAAAAGTGAAAGAATCTGATTGGGGAAGATAAATTCCGAATTAAACATATAAAAAGAGGTGTCAAATTTGGCACCTCTTTTTTGCTTTAAGTGGAATTAGACTATTCAAATTGTTATCTTCACACATCTAATTAGTAAATCATAACCAATATTGCCCAATGAGTAAAATTCAGATTTTTTGCATAATTACATCGATGCTATTTGTCGCTTGCAAATCGACACCAAAAGAAACATCAATAACAATAGAAAATAAAGCTGAGAAAAAGGCTTGCTGTGAAAATATACCGAATCGTTTTACATCTGAAAAAGAAGTGAAAGCAGATGAAATGGTTTGGATTGAAGGCGGTACTTTTATGATGGGAGGAGATGATAAACAAGCTCGTGATGATGAATTTCCTAAGCATGAAGTTACTGTTTCCGGTTTTTATATGGATGCTCATGAAGTAACGAATGCACAATTTATGGAATTTGCCGAGGCTACGGGATATGTAACCGAGGCAGAGAAAAAACCAGATTGGGAAGAAATTAAAAAACAATTACCTCCAGGAACACCAGAACCCGATGATAGTGTTTTGGCTCCGGCTTCATTAACATTTTTTGCGCCAAATCATTCTGTTAATCTAAATAATAATGCTGCCTGGTGGGCTTGGACATTAGGTGCAAATTGGAGACATCCGCAAGGCCCAGATTCATCGATAGATAACAAATTGAACTTTCCGGTAGTACATGTTTCGTGGAATGATGTAATGGCTTACTGCAAATGGGCAGGTAAACGCCTGCCAACCGAAGCCGAATGGGAATTTGCTGCCCGTGGTGGTTTAATTGATAACATATATCCTTGGGGAAACGAGGATATTGATTTAGGTAAGATAAAAGCGAATTCGTGGCAAGGACAATTTCCAAATATAAATGAGGAAAAGGACGGGTTTTATAAGTCAGCTCCAGTTAAAACATTTGCTCCGAATGAATATGGTTTGTATGATATGGCAGGTAACGTTTGGGAATGGTGCTCAGATACCTATCATTACGATTATTATAAAACGATAAAAGGTACAAGTGTTAATCCTAAAGGACCTGAAACAAGTTACGATCCAAATGAGCCAGGTGTTTTTAAGAAAGTTACCCGTGGCGGTTCATTTCTTTGTAACACAGCATATTGTTCAGGTTATCGTGTAGCGGCCAGAATGAAATCGAGCATAGACACAGGTATGGAACATACAGGATTTCGTTGTGTGAAAGACAAATAGAAATGAATTTTAAAGCTATATAACTAAGAGCTACCGTGAGGTGGCTTTTTTTTTGGCCGTCAGTAAAATAGACAGCGAACTCTAAAAATATATTAATTTTATGTTGAAAAACTTGTTTGTCGGTTAGGAATAGATTTTTATGATTACTAATTTTACCGTCGAAAAATCAATAAAAACATAATAACAATGGCAGATTACACAAAGATGTGGACTGAGCTTGGCTTAGACCTTGATAATCATGATGCTTTACTAGAGAATTTGGGCGGAGCGTATCAATCTATTTTCATGTCGCAGGAGAAACGTCCTGAAGGAATGGGATATTTTGATTTTGTAATGAGCGAAGCTCACGGATTAAGAATTCAGGAATTGCGTGATGAGCAGGAGGCAGGGCGAAAGATAATTGGTTCATTTTGTGTTTTTGTACCTGAAGAGTTAGTACTTGCAGCAGGTTGCACTTCGGTAGGACTATGTGCCGGAGCCGATTTTGCCCAAGAAGAAGTTGAGAAAGTACTACCTCGCAATACCTGTTCGTTGATCAAATCTTTTTTTGGTTTTAAGTTGGGTAAGGTTTGTCCTTATATGGAAGCTTCTGACCTTATTGTTGGTGAGAATACTTGCGATGGAAAGAAAAAATCATTTGAGACATTTAGTCAATTAGTGCCTAATTTCTACCAAATGGACCTTCCACAAAATAAGGCTCCAATGGCAAGAAAATTATTGAAACATGAATATATGGCTTTTGTTGCTAAGTTAGAGGAAATGACTGGCAAGAGCATTAGCTTGGAAGATTTAAAGCAGGGAATTGCTACCGTAAATGCAAAACGAAATGCCTTAGCTCGTTTGTCTAAACTTCGTTCTGCTGACCCAAGTCCAATTTCAGGACTGGATGCTTTACTGATTAATCAAATTGCTTTTTTAGATAATCCTGCTCGTTTTACCGAGAAGGTAAATGTATTGTGTGATGAATTAGAGCTCTTTGTAAAGGAAAATAAGGGCGTAAAAGCTGTAAAAGCTCCTCGTGTAGTTATTTCTGGTTGTCCTATGGCGATTCCAAATTGGAAAGTGCCTGCTATAATCGAATCTACAGGTGCTGTAATTGTTGGCGAAGAATCATGTATTGGTGAGCGCGGTCAGAGAAACACAACCGACGATTCTTCAGATACACTCGATGGTCTTATTGATGCGGTTGTTGATCGTTATTTCAAAATTGATTGTGCCGTATTTACACCAAATCAGGAGCGCGTAGAGCACATCAAAGAAATGGCTAAAAACACGAATGCCGATGGTGTGATTCATTATGGTCTTCAATTTTGTCAGCCTTATATCATGGAGTCTTTTTCTGTAGAAAAAATTCTAGAAAAAGATGGCGTTTCTGTATTGAGATTAGAAACAGACTACAGTCAGGAAGACATGGGACAATTATCAACTCGTGTAGAAGCTTTTGTTGAAATTATAAAATAAATAGAATTGAAACATAGAAGACTGAGAGGCTATTGCTTTCTCAGTTTTTTTATTTGCATCAGAATAAGATACTGAACTAGTAGAATGAGACATGCAGGAATAGATATAGGCTCTAGAAGTATAGAGTTGGTGGTGATTGAGGAGGGAAAGGTAATTGTGAGGAAACAGGCTGAATCTGGTTACAATCCGGTTGAGCGTGTTGAGGAATTAATTGCTGATATTTCTTTTGATAAAGTGATGGCGACAGGTTATGGCCGTGCTAGTCTTGAAATTGCCTTCGATTATTCTACGGTAACAGAAATTAAAGCATATGGAATAGGAGCAGCTGCATTACATCCTGGCATTCGGGGTATTCTTGATATTGGAGGGCAGGATACTAAGGTGATATCTTTGAACGAAAATGGCAAAGTATTTAAGTTTGAGATGAATGATAAATGTGCTGCCGGGACTGGTAAGTTTCTAGAAATGATGGCGGTAACTTTGGGTTACAAACAAGAAACCTTTGGTTTAGAAGCTCTAAAAGGGCAGGAGGGAATCGAAATCAATAGTATGTGTGCCGTATTTGCAGAATCTGAAGTCACTTCTCTTTTGGCAAAAGGTTGCCAACGAGCGGATATTGCAATGGCAATACATCAGTCAGTTTGTCGCCGGGCTGTAGGAATGATTAAACGTCAGGATTTGAAAGCTCCAATGTTATTTGCTGGCGGTGTTGCAAATAATTCGTGCATGATTCATCTCTTACAACAGACTTTTGGTGATGATATCGTTATTCCGGAATCGCCGCAATTTGTAGGCGCGTATGGTGCTGCTATTTTAGCTGGATCTTTATAATAAAAATAATAAAGCCACCTGCAGGTGGCTTTTGTAATTGCTTGAAGTGAGGAATTACCAATATTCTTTTTTTTCAAATTGTTTTAGTTTATCTATGTCACGTTGAAATCTTTCCATTAAATCTTCCGAAAAAGAATTAATCAAGTTGTGTTCCTTTGACGTGATTCCATCTGAGGCATCAGCAACAATTTTCATTGCGTTAATAAACTCATCGTATTGGGGAGCAGGTCCATAAACGTGACAGTAATTAATCACCTTATTGTAGATTTCTTCGACAGATGAGTTATGTGATTCTTCAAATTCAAACGACCATAGAATTTCGGAACCAAGTGCATGATTCTTTAATAGCTGCTTAAGAATTTCTTTTTCTTCCTTCTTGATTACGCCATCTGCTTTAGCTAAAGCGTAAAGTAATTCTCCAAAGACCTCGTATAATTTTTCTTCCTTTCTCATATCCGTCTTAATTAGATATTAAAATCATTGGATTTACGATAAAGTAAGTTACTACATTTGAGTGAGAATTGGGCAAATAAATTTTCACTCAATAAGAGAATCCGTCACATCAATTTTTGTGTCGCTGTGCATAGAGATGCTTGGATAAACTGGATACCACGAGCCTCCAATATTATCTTGAATTACCGAATCATCGATTCGAATATTCCCTGAGTGGTCATTTGTCACAAAGAAAATTGCTGAACCATGTGTTGTTACTTCATTTTGCTTAATAAGAGTTCCTCGTATGTCTAGAGTCATCGTATTTCCATCATTATAAATTGCACCACCACTACCGCCACCGGGTGTGCCACTTTGTGAAGGATTTCCCCCATTCCCAATTGCCTGATTGTATGAAAATAAACTGTTTATGATTGTCCATGAAACTCCGATACTACTAATTGCACCACCATTCGAACCAACATTTCCATATCCTTCGGTACCACCAAAAGTACAGTTAACCACATACACAGGTTTGTTCTCAAACTGACTAAAAACACGTATGGCTCCGCCACCAACATCGGGTCCTAAATCGGCACATACATTATTGAAGAAACGGCAATTGACGATCTTTAAACGGCCACCGCGAATCCAAATTGCACCACCACCATCATACAGGTCTTCCGACTTTGAATTGCCATTGATAAAAGTGAGATTCTGCAAGCTTACTCTTGGATGATCTTGATTTTGACAGTGAGATGTGGTCCAATGCTGATCTTCATCACAAGTGTTCATGTAAAGAATACGTGTTTTTCCTTCACCACTAAGTGTTACTAAGCCACCACCGTCAATTACAATATCATTACTGGCGTCGTTGAATATTTTGGCTGTTTCGGTTAACTTAATTGTGATTGGCTCGGATCCACAATCGAACACAATCTTCCCTCCTAAAGCGACTGCATCAATAAAGGCTTGGGAAGTGCAACTTTCGGCTGTTCCATTCCCAACAACTCTGTCGGGTTGCGAAACGTCTTCCAATCTTGCTTCTGCGGGAATAGAAGCATTACCGTTTGGATTTCCAGCGGCAGGTCCATTGTCGGATATTTCGATTAATTCCTGACTTTTAATATTATCGTCCTGCTTATCCGAAGAACAGGAATTAAGAAGAAGGCAAATAAATAGGAGAGATACTTTATATACATTCGATTTTAACTGAATTAATTTCATTCCGACAAATAGTTAACATGAATAATCTTACTATTTCTACTTAACGGCAAGATCTCCTGTATATTATTGTAAGAATAAGAAAAATTAAACAGATGTATATAATATCATTTTGAATAATTAGTGAGCCATGGCGGACGGAAAAACCGGTCTAATGCCAATGGAATAAATAGGAAGCTATGTTGAGCATGGCGAAGGATAGCCCACTAATTTATCCAATCAGTATTATTTCACAAAAATCTGAGACAGTATCGGATACGTATCAGGAATTCTCCTTTTAGGCATCGGGAATTCACTTTTGGGTATCGGGAAAGCACTTTGGGGGTTCCGGAACTCACTTTCTCTGACAAAGAGTCACTTTTGACCATCGGGAATTCATTTTGGGGGTTCGAGAATCTGCTTTTTCTGACAAAGAGTCACTTTTGGGTATCGAGAAAACACTTTTGGGCATTGGGAACTTACTTTTAGTGTTAGGCTATGTCTTATACCATTTTGAATTAGTGAGCCATGGCGGGTGAAAAAAACCGGTCTATTGCCGATGAAATAATAGGAAGCTATGTTGAGCATGGCGAGCTGCCGATCCCGTATCGGAAAACCCCCTGTAATTATTCGTGAATAAATGCAGCCAGCTAATTTATCCAATCGGGATAAGTCCTTATTTGTTAATGGCTTTTAGTATTCTACGACCTCTGGAGTAGAGTCCCGCGCTTCCATTTTCCATTTGTTCTTCGATCACAAGAGCTAGTTCATTTTGGATATCTGGTTCTTGCAAAGAGAAATTGTAAAGGATTTGCATAGTATACACCTTTATCGCAATGGCAGAAGTGCTGGAAATCAAGGCATCGAAGCAGTAATTGATAAAATCACCGGATATATTGCTTGGAAGAGGTTCTAAACTTATCAATTTTAAATACTGGCGCAATTTGCTTTCGTTAGAAAGAGTAGGGACTAGCTTAATCATTTGTGGAAGATACAGGCGAACCAAATCAGGATCAATATCATATACCTTATCTAAAATCCATGTCGCACGCCAGGAATGTTTCTCGTTGCTAATGCAGATTTCCCACAGTTCCTTCATATACATAGGATTTTCTGCGATACTTTGAGCAACCAGTTTGGCTTCTTCTTTTACCGGAAAAGGATCGAGTAGTTTTTTAAGCTCCATCGAAAAAAATATTAATAATGAAAATGTGAGTGATATAAGGAATCTCAAACAAACTTTGTTTTTTTACTTTGGGATTCCTTATGGGCTAAGTTTTAAAATGGCAACTTACTCAATTCAACATTTCCTCCTGAAAGAATAACTCCAATTTTCTGTCCTTTGTACTTTTTCTTCTCTTTTATCAATGCGGCCAAAGCGACGGCACTAGATGGTTCTACTATGAGTTTCATTCGCTCCCAAATCAGCCTCATGGCAGCTATTATTTCATTTTCTTCTACTCTGATAATTTTCTCAACATGTTCCTTAATAATTGGAAAAGTTTTATCACCAAGAGAGGTTAGCAGGCCATCGGCAATAGTTTTAGGATTGGTTTGCGGAACAATTTCTCCTTTTTGCATCGATTGCCAGGCATCATCAGCACCCATTGGTTCTCCAGCTACAATTTTTGTGCTTGGTGAAAAATAATGTGCTGCCAAAGCTGTGCCGGATAGTAAACCACCACCACCAACAGGAGCGAAAATTGCATCCAAATCATCATGCTCTTCAATCAATTCCATTGCAGCAGTTGCTTGTCCCTGAATCACATTATAGTCATTATAGGGATGTAAGAAAACGGCTCCGGTTTTATTCACCACCTCATTTAATGTTGTTTCCCTTGCTTCAAGGGTAGGGATGCATTCAATGATTTCGCCACCATAACCTTTTACTGCAGTTTTCTTTATTTCAGGTGCATTCGAAGGCATCACAATAAATGCCTTAATGCCTTGCACTTTAGCAGCAAGAGCTATGGCTTGTGCAAAATTACCCGATGAGTGAGTAGCGACTCCAAATTCTTTTTCCGTTTCAGAGAGTTGAAGAATTGCATTTGTTGCGCCCCGCATTTTAAAGGCGCCCATTTTCTGAAAATTTTCACATTTAAAGTAAATATCAGCACCAACAATATCATTAATAAGCCGTGAGCTCATAATAGGTGTTCTGTGAATGAATTTATGAATACGTTGTTGGGTTTCCTGTAAACTTTCTTTGGTGATCATGTCAGATTTTTTTGAGAATAATTTGATACATCAAAAGATAAGGCAAAAAAAATAGGAAGCCCACATTTAGACTTCCTAAATTGATATTATTTCATTGCCTCCAATGACTCTTTTGCAGCTTGAATTGTCTTGTCAAGCATTTCGTAAGTTAATGAATTTGATAAAAAATAACTTTCGAATGATGATGGAGGAAGATAAATACCTCTTTTCAACATTTCATGAAAGAATTTAGGGAACTTTTCGTTATTAGCGGTTGCTGCTGTGTCAAAATCAACCACATCAATATCCGTAAAGAAAATACTAATCATTGAACCACAACGGTTAATTTTGTAATCAAAACCTGATTCCGTAAATACTTTATCCAATCCCTTGTGTAGATATTCTGTTTTATCAGCAAGTTCAGTATAGATTTGAGGATTCTGATTTAGCTCTTTTAATAAAGTGTAACCTGCAATCATAGCAATTGGATTACCCGATAAAGTTCCTGCCTGATAAACAGGACCTACAGGAGAAACAATATCCATTATTTTACTGGAACCAGCATAAGCACCAACTGGCATTCCTCCTCCAATAACTTTACCGAAAGTTATCAAATCAGCCTTAACACCAAAGTATTCCTGAGCTCCACCTTTTCCCAAACGGAAACCAGACATCACTTCATCGAAAATCAATAAAATTTCTTCTTTGTCACATAACTCACGTAAATCTTCCAAAAATCCTTTTTTAGGAAGTACGCAACCCATGTTTCCAGCAATGGCTTCTACTATTATAGCGGCAATTTCACCTTTGTTCTCGGTAACTAATTGCTTTACTTCTTCAATATTATTATATTTTGCTGTTAGCGTGTCGTTTGCGGTTCCTGGAGTTACACCTGGTGAGTTTGGCACTCCAAAAGTACTGGCACCACTACCGGCTTTAATCAAAAATGAATCGGCATGACCGTGATAACAACCTTCGAATTTGATGAATTTATTTCGGCCGGTATAACCTCTGGCAACACGAATTGCACTCATACATGCTTCGGTACCTGAGTTTACCATTCTCACTTTATCAATATTAGGAACCATATCCACTATTAATTTGGCGATATCAATTTCCAATTCGGTAGGAGCACCAAAAGATGTTGAATCTTCAACTTTTGCCTTAATAGCATCTATAACTTTAGGATACGCATGTCCCAATATCATTGGTCCCCATGATGAGATGTAATCGATGTATTCGTTTCCATCAACATCGGTAAGAATACTTCCTTTTGCTTTTTTGATAAAAACAGGAGTTCCACCAACAGAGTTAAATGCTCTAACTGGAGAGTTTACTCCACCCGGAATGTATTTGTTTGCTTCTGTGAATAATTCGGAACTTCTTTTGTATTGATACATATTGTATAGGTTTTATGAATTTAAATAGTTGTGACAAATTTCAAGTAGGGAGAATACATCAGTTCTTTCAGACATAACTACATGCTCTGAAAAATCCAAAAGTTTAACCGCAGTAGTGCTTCCAATGGCAATGCAAGGAACCGTGTCTTTTATTCTGTATTTACTAAAAAAGCTGGTTACTGCACTCGGACTGCAAAAACAGATGGCATCAAAATCATCAACATTTATATTTGGTTGATGCAATTTCGTTTGATAACATTCAATTTCTTCAAAATCAAGTTCTTTTTCACTCATAAAATCAGAAATGATATTTTGTCTTAAATTTCCTGAAAAATGGATGTAAGAAGATACAGTTTGCTTTTCAAGTAACTCAATTAATGATTCAGAGTTGTGTTGTTCAGGTAGAAAAGCCTTAATTCCTATTTTTAAAAGCTCTTCGGCTGTTCTATCTCCTACTGCAAATACTTTTTTCTCTTTTAAGGATTGAAATGAACTTAGAGATTTTGAGATAACTTTAACTGCATTCTGACTGGTGAATATCCAGTTTGACTCTGGTTTTGAATTGATTAGTTCTATTTTTGCCTCTGATAGAGATAGTATATCGATTTGAATAAATGCTTTAGCCGTTATTGATAGGTTCAATTCAGCCGCATATTTTAAATGCTCAGAATTTAACGATCTGGTAAAAAGAATATGTTTGTTATCTGCTTTAGGCATAAATAGAGTTCCAAATGATTTCTAATCGCAAGCTAACAAATTTAGTAAATCAGACCATTTTTTATGCTCTAGAAATGTATTATTTTATCAATCGTTTGAAAATTAGATGCTCAGAAGAGTATCTTTGAAATATTAGACTTTCGAATCGTTAAAAAGTATTAACTGGCTTGCCATTCAGCAATAGCTTTTATACTTTTAGTGTGCCTAAATAGAGGGGTAGATCATTATTTTGAATGAGAAAATATCATGGTGAATCAGTTTTTTAATCAAATTTAAACAAATCCAAGGCTTTAAATCAGGAAGATATTTATGACTGAATTCAACAAAGAAGAAGAAGAGAGAAGACAAATTTTATATAGATATAAACATTTACTTGTTACATGTAAGAATATCATTACAAGTACAGATATAAAATTGGTTCGAAAAGCATTTGAATTAAGCTTGCAAGATCATGATGGTGAAAGAAGAACCAATGGAGAACCAGCTATATATAAAAGCATCTCGATAGCCCAAATTGTTGTTGAAGAACTTGGACTTGGAAGAACATCAGTGATTTGCTCTCTATTATATGATATTGTTCAAAAAAACCGCATCACTTTAGATGAAGTCTCTAATTTATTTGGACCTAAGGTTACTCAAATCATTCAAGGCCTGGTTAAGGTTACGAATATTTACAATCAAAACCCAACTCTTCAATCTGAGAATTTTAGAAAGCTTTTGCTAAGCTTTGCCGATGATGTTCGTGTAGTGCTTATCATTATGGCTGATCGCTTGTTTAATCTGAGAAATTTGGAGAATAAATCGAAGAAGATTCAACAAGATTTAGCCAAAGAAATAGAATTTCTTTACATTCCATTCGCTCATCGTTTAGGAATGTACAATGTGAAATCTGATATGGAAGATTTGGCATTGCAATATTTAGATCCGGACGTTTACTTCGAGATTGAAAAGAAATTGAAGGATAGTGAGGAAGAACGTGAAAAATATATAAAGGATTTTGTCAATCCGATAAAAGCGGAATTGGATCAATTCGGCATGAAATACAAAATAAAAGCCCGAACTAAGTCTATTGCTTCCATTCTTCATAAAATGAAGACAAAGCAAGTTGAGTTTGAAGAGGTGTATGATATTTTTGCCATTCGGATAATTTTAAAAGCAATTCCTAAAAAGGAAAAATCGGAATGTTGGAAAGTGTATTCTACAGTAAGTGATTTATATCAACCGAATCCAAACCGATTAAGAGATTGGATTACCATACCAAAATCAAATGGTTATGAATCTTTGCATACTACAGTTATGGGACCCGATAATCGTTGGGTTGAGGTTCAGATTCGAAGTAAACGAATGAATCAAATTGCTGAGCAGGGCTTTGCGGCACACTGGAAATACAAAGGCGGAAAAGGTGAAGGCGGATTGGATACATGGTTGCAGGATATTCGTGAGGTGATCGAAAGCCATGGAAGCGATTCTATCGACATGATGGATAGTTTTAAAGCTGATTTATACCATAAAGAGATATATGTTTTTACTCCAAAAGGTGATTTAAAACAATTGTCTGCAGGAGCAACCTTACTTGATTTTGCTTATTCAATTCACTCTGATGTAGGAGATAAATGTATTGGAGGAACAGTTAATCAGAAAAATGTATCCATTAAGCAGGTCTTAAATAATGGAGATCAGGTTTCTATAACCACTTCCAATTCTCAAAAACCGAAATCGGATTGGCTTAGCTTTGTCGTATCTACCAAAGCAAAAAATAAGATTCGTCAATCGATAAAAGAGGAGTTGCTTAAAGAAGCAGATCTTGGCAAGGAGACTTTGAAGCGGAGAATGAAGAATTGGAAGATTGAATTCTGCGATGAAAACATCAGGAAGTTAATGACTTATTACAAGTACAAATTAGCTGTCGATTTGTATCAAGGAATTGCATCGGAAAAGCATGAGCTATCAGAAATAAAGGATATTCTTACAGATAAAAAAGAAGTTGAGAAAATTGTTCCTGAACACAAAACGGATTATTCAACGAAGAAAGTCACCAAAGGAGGTGAGGATGTATTAATTGTAGATGAGAACATTTCTAATGTTGAGTATTCATTGGCAAATTGCTGTAACCCAATTTTTGGGGATGAAATTTTTGGATTTATTTCAATAGGTAAGGGAATTCGAATTCATAGGTTAGGCTGTCCAAATGCCCGCGAAATGCAAACACGTTATCCGTATCGGGTTGTAAAGGCAAATTGGACTGATAAAGGTTCTGCTTCTTATCAAGCCGTTTTGCATATAACGGGTGATGATGACCTGGGAATTGTAAGTAATATCTCAGATGTTATTTCTAAAGATCTGAGGGTTCAAATGAGATCTATTTCGGTGGATACAAATGCAGGTTCCTTTGCAGGTAATGTTGCAGTTGTTATTGCGAGTACTGATCATCTGGATACCTTAATTGTTAAGTTAAAACGAGTTAAAGGTGTTCGTCGGGTTACAAGATATGATCCTATAGGCGAACAATAAAAATAACATGAAAAAGGATGGAGGTATAAAGTTTCATCCTTTTTTTGTGGATAATTATCTTTAATCGGTGATTTTATTTAAGGGACTTGTAGTAAGAAACTTAACTGTTTTTATTGAAATTCTTACAAGTCCTTTGGTGTTTTATTTATATTGAATCAGTATATTTGAATTTCGAAAAAAATAGAAACCAAATCAGGTTTTTTTGTTTGAGTTTATGGAGAATTATATTGTTTCAGCACGTAAATATCGCCCTTCGATTTTTTCATCGGTAGTAGGCCAGCAATCCATTACGGTTACCCTTAAAAATGCTATTAAGAACAATCATCTGGCTCATGCCTATTTGTTTTGTGGCCCTCGTGGCGTTGGCAAGACCTCATGTGCCCGGATATTTGCAAAAACAATTAATTGTTCAAATATAAGTTCCGATTTTGAAGCATGTGATGAATGTGAATCATGTGTTGCCTTTAATGAGAGTCGCTCATACAACATTCACGAGCTAGATGCAGCTTCCAATAATTCAGTTGAAGATATTCGTACTCTGATTGATCAAGTTCGTATACCCCCACAAATTGGAAGTTATAGTGTTTATATTATTGACGAGGTTCACATGCTTTCGGCATCGGCATTTAATGCTTTTCTGAAAACTTTAGAAGAACCTCCGGCTCATGCCATATTCGTTTTAGCAACTACCGAAAAACATAAAATACTTCCTACAATTCTATCTCGTTGTCAGATATTTGATTTTAATCGGATTAAGGTTGAGGATGCCGTTAAGCATTTAAAAGAAATAGCGATAAAAGAATCTGTTATAATCGAGGAGGAAGGTTTAAATGTAATCGCTCAAAAGGCGGATGGAGCCATGCGCGATGCTCTTTCTATTTTTGATCAGATTGTAAGTTTTTCTGGAAAAGAAATATCTTTTGAAAATGTAATTCAGAATTTGAATGTTTTGGATTACGACTACTATTTTAAAATGGTAGATGCTTTCCTGGATGGGAAAGTAACAGATGTGCTTCTGATGCTTAATGAAATTATTGAGAAAGGATTTGACGGTCATCATTTTGTTGCTGGCTTAAGTGCTCACATTCGGGATGTATTGGTTGGGAAAGACCCGGTAACCATTCAGTTGCTCGAGGTTAGTGATTCGGTAAAACAAAAATACGTAGATCAGTCGAAAAAGTGCCCGCTTGATTTTTTGTATGAAGCACTCAAAATTTTGAATCAATGTGATATCAGCTTTAAAGGCAGTCAAAACCAAAGACTTCTTATCGAATTAAGCTTAATTCAATTATCTCAGATAATTGAATTAAAAAAAAAAGGACTTAAATTAAATCTGAATTCAAAAAAACTTCAGAAGATAATTGTTGAAGGGGAGGCTATTAGCGCTGTTGTTAAGCAACCCGAACCTCAGGGAAATAATGGTAAGGCAACACAAACAGTAAGTGATACTGGTCAAACATATAATTCAAAAAAGGAAAAGAGCAAGGGTGTAACTGTTTCACCAAAATCCAATTTTGCATCCTCAGTGTCTATTAAGCAAGCAATGAATAGTGGTAATACACGTTCAACTAATGCAGCTAAGCCAATAGATAAAAAAGCCATTAGCTTTGCCGAAGTTGTGGTTGTTGGTAATGAACCAATCACGCAAGAAAAAGTTGAAGCAAAGCTAAAAGAATATATAATTGCCAAAGGGAAAAGTGACCGTATCCGATTAGCAATCACAGTTAATAAGCCAAAGATATTAGATTCTAACCGTGTCGTTTTAATGGTTAGTAATCCTTTACAGGAAGATGATGTTATTGCTGTAAAAAATGAGGTTCGGAATTATTTGAAAAAGGAATTAAATAATTCTGAGATTCAAATTGAAACAGAAATCATTCAAATAATAACAGAAAAAAGAATGTATACAGATTCTGACCGATTTAACTATTTGTGTGAGAAAAATCCGGCTTTAGGACTACTTAAACACAAATTCGCCTTGGATTTTGAATAAAAGATTGCATAATAGGATATGCAGCATATATATTGATCTAAATTAGGCTTCTGTTTTTGCACAGAAGCCTAATTTTTAGCCAATTGTGATTAAAGAAAAAAAACATTATAAATTAGATTCATTTAATTTGTAAAATAAAAAAAATACATATGTTTACTCCGAATTTGAATTGGGATAAATTCAAGCTCAGACTTATTAAGCACTGAATTTTTATTATTTATTAAATCATTCAAAACAACAACTAACATGGCACAGAAGTCAAAAATCATTTACACTAAAATTGATGAAGCCCCAGCCTTGGCAACTTATTCACTATTGCCAATTATTAAGGCCTTCACTAAAACTTCAGGTATTGAAATTGAAACAAAAGATATCTCTTTGCCAGGAAGGATTTTAGCTAATTTTCCAGAGAATTTAACTGAAAAGCAGAGAGTTTCTGATTATTTAGCCGAATTAGGAGAGCTTTCCTTAACTCCGGACGCAAACATCATTAAATTGCCAAATATTAGTGCTTCAATTCCACAGTTGCAAGCAGCAATTAAGGAATTGCAGGAAAAGGGGTACAATATTCCACAATATCCAGAAGAGGCTAAAACAGAAGAAGATAAAGCACTTCAAGTAAGATTTGCTAAAGTTTTGGGTAGTGCAGTAAATCCTGTGCTTCGTGAAGGAAACTCGGATCGTAGAGCTGCAGGTTCTGTTAAGCAGTACGCTAAAAATAACCCACACAAAATGGGTAAATGGTCTCCTGATTCAAAATCGCATATCGCATTTATGACAGAAGGTGATTTCTATGGTACCGAGAAATCAGTCACTATGGCTAATCCTACTAATGTACGAATTGAGTATGTTAATACTGCCGGAAATGTAAGTGTATTAAAAGAGAAGCTAGAGTTATTAGCAGGTGAAGTTATTGATTCATCTGTAATGAATGTGAAAGCTTTACGTGCATTTTACGCAAAAGAAATTGCAGCTGCTAAAAATGAGGGATTACTATGGTCACTTCACTTGAAGGCAACCATGATGAAGATATCAGATCCTGTCATGTTTAAGCACGCTGTTGAGGTTTTCTACGAAAAAGCGATTTCGAAGCACGCTGATACAATTAAAAAATTAGGCGTAAACTTCAATAATGGTTTAGGTGATCTTTATGCTAAAATTGAAAAACTTCCTGAGGCTAAGAAAAAAGAAATCGAAGCTGATATTATGGAAGTATATAAATCTCGTCCTGATATTGCTATGGTTGATTCTGATAAAGGAATTACCAATTTACACGTACCTAACAGCGTAATTATAGATGCTTCGATGCCGGTTGTTGTTCGTGATGGTGGAAAAATGTGGAATGCTACAGGAAAACTTCAGGATACCAAAGCATTAATTCCTGACAGATGTTATGCTACTATTTACCAGGTTTGTTTCGATGACTGTAGAAAAAATGGTGCTTACGATGTAGCAACTATGGGATCTGTATCGAATGTTGGTTTAATGGCTAAAAAAGCTGAAGAATATGGTTCTCACGATAAAACGTTCATAGCTCAAGGCGAAGGTACGATTCGTATTGTTGAATTCAACGGAACTGTTATTATGGATCAGAGGGTTGAAGAAGGTGATATCTTTAGAATGTGTCAGGCGAAAGATGCTCCAATTCAGGATTGGGTTAAATTGGCTGTAAATAGAGCTAAAGCAACTAATACTCCAGCTATTTTCTGGTTAGATAAAAATCGTGCTCACGATGCTCAGTTAATTACTAAAGTAAATACTTACTTAGCTGAGTACGACACAAAAGGATTGGATATTCGTATTTTGGCTCCTGATGACGCAATTGCATTCTCATTAGAAAGAATTCGTAAAGGAGAAGATACGATTTCGGTAACTGGTAACGTAATGCGTGACTACTTGACAGATCTTTTCCCAATTTTGGAACTAGGATCTTCGTCTAAAATGCTTTCAATCGTTCCTTTGATGAATGGTGGTGGTTTGTTTGAAACAGGTGCAGGTGGATCTGCTCCGAAGCATGTTCAACAATTCTTGACTGAAGGTCACTTACGTTGGGATTCATTAGGTGAATATCTTGCTTTAGGTGTTTCTTTAGAGCACTTGGCAAATAAATTCAATAATGAGAAAGCTGCTTTATTTGCAGAAACTCTTGATTTAGGTGTAAGTAAGTTTTTAGAAGAAAAAAAATCACCATCACGTAAGGTAAATGAGTTGGATAACCGTGGTTCTAATTTTTATTTAGCAATGTATTGGGCTGAAGCACTTGCAGCTCAGAATAAGAATGCTGAATTGAAAAAGACATTCGTTAAAGTTGCTGCAGATTTGAAAGCAAATGAAGCTAAGATTGTAGCTGAATTAAACGATGCTCAAGGTAAGCCAATGAATATTGGTGGCTATTTTATGCCAAACGAGGAGTTGGTAACTAAGGCTATGCGTCCTAGTGTGACTTTAAATACAATAATCGATGCAATATAAATCAGATATTATCGATTAAATATATTGAAGGCCTTCCATTTTGGGAGGCCTTTTATTTTTGTATCAGGTTTATTAACCGAAATATATTCAACCTCTCTAATTTGAATGTTATGAAGCTGTACAACCAATGTCAATCTGATGACAAACATGATTAGCGAAACCATAACCAGCCTCTGAGTAGATGTCGTAAACAGCATCTACATTCATTTTTTCAAGTTGCTTGCGTTCATCATCGAATCGAGCAATGGCTGCAATATTTCCTTTAAAACTAGTCGCTTTCAATCGCTCAACGGCAAAAATGTTCGATTTGTGGTCATTCATACAAAGCATAACCAACCTTACCTTGTGACTATCAGGTTTTTCAAAAATATTCTCCCAAAATTCACTATCTGTAGCATCATCCTGTTGAATATTTTTTCCATCTTTTTTTAGTTGTTGAACTACATCGTAGTTGTAGTCTAACCCAAGAACCTTGCGGCCATAGGTTTTGTTTAGTTGATCGTAAACAGATAGACCAAGTTTACCCATACCAAACACAAGAATTTCAGCATTTCCAATATCAAAAGCTTTATCGTAAATCAAACGTTTTTGTGTTTCGAATTTGCGCAAATGATCTTTAAGTGAATAGTATATCTTATGTGCTTTCGCGTTAAGAGGTGATGAGATGATAAAAGTAGTAGCGACTGCAATTGCAATCGATACTAGCCAATCGGAAGGAATTAAACCTTTAGCAACAGCAATGGAGGCAACAATTAATCCAAACTCGCTGAAATTAGCAAGAGTTAAAGAGGTAAACAAAGATGTTCTGGCACGAACCCGAAATCTGGTCAATACCCAAAAATAAAGGATGACTTTAAAGTTAATTGCCAAAGCTAGCACAATTGCTAATGTTAACATTTGAAGGCTTGGTAAGCCTATTAGTCCAATGGATAGAAAAAACCCGATCAAAAAGATGTCTTTAAAGTTCATAAGAGAGTCTGCCAGCTCTTTTGCTTTCTTATGATTGGATATAAGAATACCAACAACCAAAGCTCCTAAGTCGGCCTTTAAACCAACAACTGTAAACAGCTCAGCACCTACAACAAATGCCAGAAAAAACCCATAAAGTACAAGTATCTCACCATGTCCGATTTTATCTAAAATTAGAAGTAATACCGGACGAATGATAACAAAAAGTACAGGTAAGCCTATTGCCCAAATAGTAGGGAGTTTTCCTGCAACCAATACAATGTAGAAAACCGCGAATATGTCTTGTATGATCAGAATTCCAATGGATAGAACACCGTAAGCCGATTTCAGTTCACTTTTTTCTTCCAATATTTTTACGGCATAAATGGTACTTGAGAAACTTAATGCAAATCCAATGATCAATGCCTGTTGCCATGTGAAATCAGTGAAGATATGTAGAGAAGTATAACTTAAACCAAATAAAATCAATGCCATGAGCAGGGTCACTAACAACATATGAATTGATGCTCCTCCCCAAACCTCCTTGTGTAAAAGGTCTTTAATCCTTAGTTTTAGTCCAATGGTAAAGAGAAGTAGGGTGATTCCCATATCCGATATGGTTCGGATTAAATCATCGGACTCCGCACCAAAATATTTAAGTGTAAAGCCAGCAATCAGATAGCCAACCAATGGAGGTAATCCAATCAGTTTAACAAGAAGTCCTAATGCAAATGCAATTGCTAGCCATACTGGATCCATAGAAATATGTTTTTAATAGTTACCACATTTTTTTTGTGGAATATTAAAAATAGAGATAAAAAATAACAGATCATCCTAGAATCCAGCCAATTTTTCAGGGAAATTTTAAATATGTTGCTATTTATACAAAAGAGTTGACAAATATTTTGATCAAATATAAAATAGAATCAATCTACATTGGCAATCGTAGGGCTTTCGTGTAATTCTTGCTATTTTTGAGGAGGATTTAGAAAACACATAAAATATTATACGTTATGGCTATTAGTAAGAAAGTAGAGGAAATTTTGAACAAGCAAATCAATGCTGAATTTTGGTCTGCTTATTTCTATTTATCAATGTCTAACTATTGCAATGCGAATGGAATGCCTGGCGTTGCAAACTGGATGAAAGTACAGTTCCAGGAAGAAACTTCTCATGCAATGAAAATTTTGGATTACGTAAATGAACGAGGCGGAAGAGTCGTTTTGAATCCAATTACTGAAGTTCCTGCAGACTGGAATGGTATTTTGCATATTTTCGAAGAAACATTGAAGCACGAAGAAATCGTGACTGGCTTAATTAATGGCTGTGTTAATGTTGCTATTGAAGAAAAAGATCATGCTTCTGTAAATTTTTTACAATGGTTTGTTGATGAGCAAGTAGAAGAAGAAGCTACAGTTAACGAAATTCTTGATCAATTGAGAATGTTTGAAGGAAAAGGCCATGGTTTGTATATGATGGACAAAGAATTTAAGGCTAGAGTTTTTGTTGATTCAACTCAAGCATAGTTGAAAAATAAATTATTTTAAAAAAGCCTCACATTAGTGAGGCTTTTTTTATGATGTAGAACTGTTAAGTCAATAAAAATATTTACTTTTGGATTCTATGGATATGAACAGGTATTTAATAGTAGTATTTTGTGTGCTCACAGGTTGTGCAGCGGCAGTTCCTATGGCCAATGGCCAGGAAATGTCTGTTGATCATCATCTGTTTGCCGAATGGTACGCCGATCATATTCAAAATTTGGATGAATCCTATTCATCGACAATACTTGCTCATGTAGAACAGGATCAATTGGTTGGGAAATACATTCCAAGTATTGAAAACTTTTCATTACTTGAGAATTTACCTAAATTCCCTGTAGCAGATCAAGTTATTCCTTTGGAAAGCATTCCAATATCACAAACATTGCAATGTTTTTCAATCTTACCAGAAGTTATTCTTAGTACAATACCTGAGGGGGATTTTCATATAAGAGCCCCGGTTTTAGCCTAACTTTCCTTTCCTGTTTTCCATAGGAAATTTCACTCGTTATATTATTATTCGTTTTCAACTTTATAGTTGAAAACATTTTACACATCGAATTCAACAAATCAAAATGGGTTTTATAGATACTACATTAGGTAAATTATTTGGTAATAAGTCAGATAGAGACCTTAAAGATTTGACCCCTTATTTAGGGCAGATTAAAGCAGAATATGAAAGAATCACAGTTTTAAGTACTGATGATCTTCGTGGAGAATCAGATAAATTAAAGCAACATATTCAGGATTTCATTAAAACGGAACAAGACGAAATATTAAGTCTTAAAGAAAAGGTTGAAAATGGCGATGTCTCAATCAATGAGAGAGAATTAATCTACGATCAGATTGACGAAATCGAAAATAAAATTGACGCTAAAATAGAAGAAGTACTGGACGAAATTCTTCCAACTGCTTTTGCTATTGTAAAAGATACAGCACGCAGATTTACCGAAAACGAAGAGCTGGAAGTAACAGCATCTAAATTTGATAGAGATTTAGCTCCCTATTACGATAACATACAAATAGATGGTGATACTGCGGTCTATTTTAATTCATGGACTGCAGGTGGAACTGAGATAACCTGGGACATGATTCATTACGATGTTCAGTTGATTGGTGGTACTGTTCTTCATCAAGGAAAAATTGCAGAGATGGCAACAGGTGAAGGTAAAACTCTTGTGGCTACCTTACCTGTATTTTTAAATGCATTAACTGGTAGAGGTGTTCACTTGATTACTGTGAATGATTACCTTGCAAAACGTGACTCGGAATGGATGGGACCAATCTACCAATTCCACGGACTATCTGTTGACTGTATCGATAAACACTCTCCAAATTCAGATGAACGAAGAAAAGCTTATGCATCTGATATTACTTTTGGAACAAATAATGAGTTCGGTTTTGATTACCTGCGTGATAATATGGCAACAAATCCTAAGGATTTGGTTCAACGCCGTCACAATTATTCGATTGTCGATGAAGTTGACTCGGTTTTGGTTGATGATGCACGTACTCCATTGATTATTTCCGGTCCAATTCCAAGAGGTGAGCATCAACAGTTTGATAATTTGAAACCTAAGGTTCAAAATTTGGTGAGAGCTCAAAATGAATTGGTAATGAAGATTTTTACCGATACTAAAAAATTACTGAACAGCGAAGATAAAAAGGAGCTTGAGGAGGGTGCAAAATTATTGCTTAGAACCTTTAAAGGTTTGCCAAAAATGAAGCCACTTATTAAATTCTTAAGTGAGCAGGGAAATAAGGCCATTCTTTTGAAAACCGAAAATTTCTATATGCAGGAAAATAGTAAAAATATGCACATCGTTACTGATGAGCTATATTTTATTATTGATGAACAGCATAATTCTATTGAACTTACTGATAAAGGAATCGACCTGCTTAGTGCTGATGCTGAAGATTCAGGTTTCTTTGTGTTACCTGATATTGGATCAGAAGTTGCCGTTATTGAAAAATCAGATCTTTCGGATGAAGAAAAATTAGCTAAGAAAGATGAAATGATTCAGGCTTACTCTGTAAGATCAGAAAGGGTTCATACAATTAACCAACTATTAAAGGCATATACTCTTTTCGAAAATGATGTAGAGTATGTTATGATGGATGGTAAGGTGAAAATTGTAGATGAGCAAACAGGGCGTATTATGGAAGGCCGTCGTTACTCAGATGGTTTACACCAGGCAATTGAAGCTAAAGAAAATGTAAAAGTAGAGGCTGCGACTCAAACATTTGCCACCATTACTCTTCAAAATTACTTTAGAATGTATCAGAAGCTTTCTGGTATGACTGGTACTGCGGAAACAGAAGCAGGTGAGCTTTGGGATATCTATAAATTAGAAGTTGTTGTAATCCCAACCAACCGTCCAATTATTCGTGACGACCGTGAGGATTTAGTCTATAAAACAAAACGAGAAAAATATTCAGCGGTAATTGATGAAATTGTTGATCTGGTAAAAGCTGGTCGTCCGGTTTTGGTAGGAACAACATCAGTTGAAATTTCTGAATTATTAGGTCGTATGCTTAAGATTAAAGGAATTAAGCACAACGTACTGAATGCAAAATTACATCAGCGCGAAGCAGATATTGTAGCGGAAGCAGGTCAATCAGGAACTGTAACCATTGCTACAAATATGGCTGGTCGTGGTACTGATATTAAGCTAACCAAAGCAGTAAAAGCTGCTGGTGGTTTGGCAATTGTTGGTACCGAGCGTCATGATTCCCGTCGTGTTGACCGTCAGTTACGTGGTCGTGCCGGTCGTCAGGGAGATGTTGGATCTTCTCAATTCTTTGTGTCTTTGGAAGATGATTTGATGCGTTTATTTAGCTCAGATCGTATTGTGAAGTTGATGGACAAAATGGGACTGAAAGAGGGTGAGGTAATTCAGCACAGCATGATTAGCAAATCGATAGAGCGTGCCCAGAAAAAAGTGGAAGAGAATAACTTCGGTATTCGTAAACGATTATTGGAGTACGATGATGTAATGAACTCTCAGCGTGAGGTT
The DNA here is from genome assembly GCF_002356295.1 of Labilibaculum antarcticum. Taxonomy (NCBI): domain Bacteria; kingdom Pseudomonadati; phylum Bacteroidota; class Bacteroidia; order Marinilabiliales; family Marinifilaceae; genus Labilibaculum; species Labilibaculum antarcticum. The sequence goes on from NZ_AP018042.1 coordinate 5,066,152, forward strand.
ATTTATAAACGTCGCCGTCATGCCTTATTTGGTGAGCGTATTCAGGTTGATATTGCCAATATGATGTTTGATTTGTCTGAATTGATTGCAAATGAATATCATGGTGGTGATTTTGAGGAGTTTAAACTAGATTTAATTCGTACTTTATCAACCGATTCTCCAATCAGTGAAGAGGAATTAATGAAGGAGAAACCAGAAGTAGTTACTGAGAAGATTTACCAAGTGGTTTTAGATAACTACAAGCGAAAAGTGGAATCAATTAGCAAACAAGCTTATCCGGTAATCAAAAATGTATACGAATCCAAAGCGGAAATATATGAGAATATTGTGGTTCCATTCTCCGATGGTTCTAAAATGTTTCAGGTAGTAACCAACTTAAAGAAAGCATACGAGAGTAAGGCTGAAAACTTGGTTCGTTCTTTCGAGAAGGTATCTATTCTTGCAACCATTGATGATGCTTGGAAAGAGCATTTGCGTGAGATGGATGACTTGAAACAATCTGTTCAGAATGCTTCTTACGAACAAAAGGATCCATTGTTGATCTACAAATTTGAATCGTTCAATTTGTTTAAAACGATGATTGAAACTACAAATAAGAGTGTTGTTAGCAGCTTAATGAAAGGTCATATTCCATTATCGGATCCTGAAGATATTCGTAAGGCCGAAGAGCGTAAAAGAACCGATTTAAGCAATTTAAAAACTACCAAAGAAGAAATTGGCGGAGGTCGGGGCAAATCGGAGCCAAAAAAGATGGAGCCAGTTCGTGTCGCTCAAAAAGTGGGTAGAAATGAACCTTGTCCTTGTGGTAGTGGTAAAAAATACAAACAATGTCATGGAAAAGGAGTTCCTGCTTAATTTCCATAATTAAAAAAATCATACTAAATTGACATGGATTGTTTCGCAAGTCGAAACAATCCATTTAGTTTTACTTACCAAAATTTAAAAAACGCATATGTTGCTTTCAATCCTTTGGGATATCGACCCGGAAATATTTAGAATCGGCCCTGTAGCTGTCCGTTGGTACGGATTACTTTTCGCTTTAGGCTTTTTGTTGGGATATTATTTGGTAGAAAAGATGTTTAAAAAAGATGGTATTGAACTGGAATGGCTTGATAAGTTGTTTCTGTATACCATGATTGCAACAGTTGTAGGAGCTCGTTTGGGACATGTATTCTTTTATGGTTGGGAATTCTATTCTCAGCATCCAGCGGAAATTATAAAAATTTGGCGTGGAGGATTAGCTTCTCATGGCGCTACAATTGGAATTCTTATCGCATTGTGGTTTTATTCAAAGAAAGTCAGCAAGAAGTCAATGCTTTGGATATTGGATTACGTCGTAATTCCAGTTGCCTTGGCGGGATGTTTTATTCGTTTTGGAAATTTGATGAACTCTGAAATTATCGGAACTCAAACTCATTCGGAATGGGGGATTCAATTCATCAGAGCATCTATTTATGAGCCATTGGCTCCTCGACATCCAGCTCAGTTATACGAGTCAATATGTTATTTAATTTCCTTTGCTGTATTGTCGTTCATGTATTGGAAAACAAATGCAAAACAATACAGTGGAAGACTGTTTGGAGCCTTTTTCGTGATGATTTTTACTGCACGTTTCTTTATCGAATTCATAAAAGAAAATCAGGAAGCTTTTGAACAGGGAATGGCATTGAATATGGGACAATTATTAAGTATACCTTTTGTTTTAATTGGGTTGTTCTTTTTTATACGATCCTTTAAAATAAAACCAGTGGCTTAGTACAAAAACAGCATAAAAAAAGCCGAATCATTTCTGATTCGGCTTTTTTGTTGTTTGAATCTCTTTTTAAAATCAAGTTTGCCAATCCATATCATCCAAAAAAGCCTTCCTAATGATGGGAAAGCACTTCAAACCGTCCAAAGCCTGTTCCCAAAAGTGGGAGAGCACTCAAAACCATCATAAGCCTCTTTCCCGAATATGGGAGAGCAGTTTGAACTACCCAAAGCAAGTTGCCTAATTATGGGAGAGCAGCTTGAATCATCCAAAGCTTGCTCCTAATTGTGGGAAATCACTTCTAACCGATACAATCCTGTTTCCCAATTGAGGGAGTGCACTTCGAAGCATTCAAGGCAAATTCCCCAATATGGGAAGGCATTTAAAATCACCCAAACAGGATTACCAGATCATGGAAAAGTATTTAGCTTTATGCTTCCTTCAATATTTCCAGATCAATTCCCATTTTCCGCATTAAAATTGGAGCATTAAAGGTTTTGCAAAATCCTTTCTGCACTTTGTAGTCGAAATAAAGCTGATCACCATCAATTTTAATGTCAAAGAATCGATTTTCAACTTGTCCTGGTAACTCCTCTTCTAATATGGATAACTCCAAATCGTGAGTCGCAACCATGGCAACAGCATCGTGTTTCACCAATTGCTTAATCAATGCCCGCGATCCGGTGTGTTTATCTTTCGAATTAGTCCCTCTTAAAATTTCATCCAACAGCAGTAATGTCTTCTCTTTTTTGTTCACCTTTTCAATAACCTGCTGAATTCTCTTTAGCTCTGCATAAAATGATGATTCATTGTCTTCTATTGAATCTTTAATTCTCATAGAGGTGTTGACTTCAACATTAGAAACTTTCATTTCTTTGGCACAAACCGGTGCACCAGAAAGAGCTAAAACAATATTGACACCAACTGTTCGCAAAAATGTGCTTTTTCCTGCCATGTTCGATCCTGTAACGATATGCACAGTTCCTGGTCCATTCAGCTGATAGTCATTATTCACTCTAGCTTTCTGATCAATCAACGGATGTCCTGCTTCTTTTAATTCCAATTCAAAGTGTTTCTCAGAGATTTTCGGGAAAGCCCAATCTTCATGATTAAAACTTAAATTAGCGAGGCTGGATATCGCTTCAATTTCACTGATCGCATCAAACCATTTTTCAATGTCATGGCCGTATTTTTCCTTCCAACGGTCAATCCGAAACAATATGTGCAATTCATAAAAAAACAAAAGGTTGAAAAGGAATTGAACAACAAGATTCAAGCGCTGATCAAGTAATTCTATTAAACGGGTCAATTGGTTTATTTTTTTTGCCGTTGGCTGATCATCAGTTGCTAATGTAGTTTTAAGCTCATTCAGTTTTTCAGATTCCCAATTCCCTCTTTCGAACTGCTCAATAATATAGGAGTAGGTTTTGAGCATTTCCCCTCTTTTCGAAGTTTGTTCATGCTCCTTACTAACCTTTTTGCGATTGAAGTAATGGATTCCAATATTAGCCAATATCATAATTGTAATAGGAGCTTGCGAGCCGATAAAAGCATAAATTAAGGCTGCTAAGGAAAGAAACGGCATAACAGTTACAACGATCTTCAATAGTTTTTGACCATGAAAAAGAGAGGGCTTTTTACCCCATTCAATAACAAAATTGGGATCATCATTTTTTAGTTTGCCTGTAAAACCATATTGAATAATATTTTGTCTCCAATCAATTTTTTTTGCCAATTCCTTAACGGCATCTTGTCTTTTGCGAATCTCTTTATTAGACGATGGCTTTGAAAGCCAATTAGCAAGAGTGTTATTTCCAGTTTTTGTAACACTTCGGTTAATTAATTGAAAAAGAGAATACTTGCCAAATACATCTAAGTCTGATGCATAAGAATGATTTGGCTTTAAATATTCTTCACCATTGTAAAAAAGCCTGCTATGGCGTGTTTGCAAGCAAGAGATTTCATTTTCGTTGATTTCAATTAAAGCCTTTAGCCTTTTACTATTTTTACTATTACGATTGTATCTTCTTACAAAATAAATCAATGAGAGTACTAGTGTGATAGCAACTGTGCTTGCAATTAATAGAGAATAGGAAAGAATTACATAAAATAACACGAATGCTCCAATCGCACTTATCAAACGTAAGAAAGAGAGGTTTCTATTTTGCTTTTGCAGATCAGAGCTTTGCTTATTAAAGTCATTTATTCTGTCAGTATAAAAGGATAGTTTTTGCTTCATGTCAATTTGTTGTTGAAATTAAAGATGCAAAAATAATCAAAAGATTGAGTTTTATATTCAGTACTAGATTAAGATAAGGATTAATTTTAGATGAATCTTCCAATAATTACAATGCTGGCCATTGCTATGTCTTAAGCAAGCGGTGGCTTTTCGGAAGCTCCTATTTTAGTCAAATCTGATTGGTTTTGTGGCGAATGGAAAGCGATTTTTGTTTTGGAAGCCGTTCGTATGGTGCTGAATCCGGTGTTTTTTGATGTTTATGGGTGTCGTTTTGTAATATTTTAAGAATGTAGTATTATCCGTATATCACCTTTAGTGTAATATGTTGATGTATTCATCAATGAAAAAAGGAATCTAATGGTGATTATTGTGATCATGAATAGATCAGTTCAAGTATTGACAATGCCTCTTTTTAATGATTTTGTTATTCTAAAGTAATAAATCCTTTTTTTTGGAAAAAAGGAAATAAAAAATCCGGTAGAATATAAATATTCACCGGATTAGATTTGAAAAACTTACGTTTTATTTTCTACTTATTCTCTAATTTGTCCATTTCCGGTAATCAACCATTTGTAGGAGCATAATTCTTCCAAACCCATAGGTCCCCGAGCATGTAATTTTTGTGTGCTTATCCCAATTTCAGCTCCTAATCCAAATTGTGCCCCATCGGTAAATGCCGTTGAAGTATTAGAATAAATTGCTGCAGCATCAACCACTGAGTAAAAGTCACTTACGGTTTTTGAATTCTCGCTAATAATGGCTTCACTATGCTTCGAACTGTACTTATAGATATGATCTGTAGCTTCTTGAAAATTACAAACAGTTTTAATCGACATTTTATGACTCAAGAACTCATTTCCAAAATAAGACTCATCTGCTTTTTTAAGTAGAGACTCAGGGTAGGTATCTTTAATAGCATCGTAAGCTTCTTGATCTGCAAATATTTCAACTTTTTTATCCTGTAGCTTATTTACTAGCGTTGATAAATCAGCAAGTCGGTCTTTATGCATAATTAGACAGTCCAATGCATTGCAAACACTTACTCTGCGAGTTTTGGCATTATATACAATCTGTTTTCCTTTTTGCAAATCTCCGTCTTTATCAAAATAGGTATGTACAATACCGGCTCCAGTTTCAATTACCGGAATTTTAGAATTTTGCCGAACTGAATTAATCAAATTCTGAGAGCCCCTTGGTATTAGAACATCTACAAAACCTATTGCATTCATTAACTCCGTAGCCGCTTCTCTGGCCGAAGGTAGTAATTGAATAATATCAGGATTAATCTCATTTTTGATCAGTGTCTTCTTTATTAACTCAACCAAAACTTTATTCGAATTTTCGGCATCATTACCACCTTTTAAAACGCAGGCATTGCCAGATTTAAAGCAAAGTGCAAAAACATCAAGCGTAACATTAGGCCGTGCCTCATAAATGACACCTACAGTTCCTAATGGAACACTTACTTTTTTAATTAGCAAACCATTTTCAAGCGTTTTTTCAGAGAGTATTTTTCCCAATGGAGAAGTCAGTTTTAGGATATTTTCAATATCCTCAGCTATTCCATTAATTCTTTCTTCGCTTAGTAGTAAACGATCATATTTTGGATCGTATGCAGACATTAAGTCTAAATCTACTTTATTGGCTTCTAAAATTTGTGCAGTTGTCTCTCTTAGAGACTTTGCAAGATCTTTTAACACATTATTTATCTTTTCAGAACTTAGTAAACACATGGTTCTGGAAGCTTCTTTGACTTTATATAGTTGTTCCGTGCAATTCATATTTTGAATGATTATGGGTTTAAATCAAGTATTGTAAGTAAGTTAATTCTTATTTTTTAAATCGATACAATAGAATTTGTCGACCGTTTTCTTTAGTAAAGAAAAAGGTAATCGTAATGAACCAGGGGTTTTGCGCCAGTTGTTCCAATATAACTTTCTGCTTTACTTTTATTATATTGTGTTTTCCCAAGTCCTATTACTTTTCCTGTTGAGCCAATTATTTTAATAATGTCACCTTTTTCAAAATCTCCAATCATATTCATGATACCAATAGGCAATAAACTTGTTGCTTCTTTTGAGAGCAAAGCCTCCTCTGCACCTTTATTAATAACCAATTCGGCCTTTTCAAAACCATCAGATCCCGCCAGCCATTGTTTCACTGTTGATGCCTTCTTGCTTGCCGTAAAACTTGTGTGATTTACCTTGTCAGGTGAATTAATAAGTTCCAATACGATATTGTCAATTGCACCATTAGCAATGTGCACTGGTATTCCCGATTTGGCAACTCTTCCGGCAATAGTGCATTTGGTTAGCATTCCACCTCTTCCAAAATTAGATTTTTGCGTCGTGATGTATTGTTTTAATCGGTTAATATCACCATTTACAGTTTGTATTACGGTGGAATTAGAATCATTAGGGTTTCCTGTATAAATTCCATTGATATTACTCAGCAAATAAAGTGCTTCAACATCCATCATCGATGCAATCAAGCCAGATAACTCATCATTATCGGTGAACATTAAAGCCGTAACCGATACAGCGTCATTTTCATTAATAATTGGTAGAATTCCATTATTAAGAAGAGAATTTAAACAGTTCTTCATGTTTAAATAGTGCTCTCTTGTTCGAAAATCTTGTTTTGTAACAAGAACTTGCGCACATCCTATATCAAACTCGCTAAGAAAAGAGGAATAGGTATTCAGTAGCTCTACCTGACCAACAGCTGACCATACCTGTCTTGCTGATACAGTATCAATTTTTGCGGGCAGTTTTACTTTACTTTTACCTGCAGCAACCGCTCCCGATGATACAAGAATACATTGTATTCCTTGATTTCGTAGTGAGGATATTTGATGGACAATATTTTTAATTCGGGATGTATTTAATTCTCCGTTCTCATTTGTAAGAACGTTGGAGCCGATTTTAATGCAAATTCGTTTCATATATATTAGGTATGACAATTTAAAGTACGAGAATTTAATTCCAGTCTTAAAATTGGAATGTATTGAGTATCCATTCATTGGCTAATGAATGGCAAAAAGAAATATTAATTCAAGATGCTAATTGAGAAATACCCAACGGGATGAGTGGGTAAGTGGTATGTGAGCGTAGGACGTAACAATTCAGAAGCAAAAAGTGGAATTATTGCTTCTGTGTGTAAACTTTTTTGGATAAGAAAATTCATGCCTTTCATTTCGATAACGCTTGATAATTACAAATCCCCCTTGTTTTTATTGAATCAAATATAGGGATTTTTTCATGAAATGATTCCTTACGTATTGATATATTGCTTATTATAGATCGAATGGAAAGGTTTGCGTAAAAAAATATTATCAAAACACAGATAGGTTTACGCATATACTAAGTCGCATATTATCAGGTGGTAATAATGGTTGTTTGGAGGTGTAGAAGTGCTATCCGGAAATTTTCTGGATAATTAGATTTTTTCTGGATTGATTGGCTTTTCAATTTTATATCTTTGTTTTTGATATAAAAAAATAACTATGACTGTACAGACAAATCCATTACTAAACGAATTTACTACTCCATACGAATCAGCTCCTTTTGAAAAAATTGAGATAAACCATTATTTGCCTGCTTTTACCGAGAGTGTTGAAATCGCGAGAATGGAAATAGATCAAATTGCTGATAATACAGATCAAGCAAGTTTTGCAAATACGATTGAAGCTTTAGAGTATATCGGACATAAATTAGATCGGGTGGCTTCTATTTTCTTCAATTTGAATCATGCCAATACAAATGATGAGATGCAGGCATTGGCCAGAGAAATTTCGCCAATGTTAACAGAGTTTTCAAATGATATCATCATGAATGAGAAACTATTCTCCCGCGTAAAGGAAGTTTATCATCAAAAAGGTGAATTGAAACTGACTGTTGAACAAGAAAAATTGTTGACAGATCGTTATAAATCCTTTGTGAGATCGGGTGCCAATTTGGAAAAAGAGAAAAAAGATCAGATTAGAGAAATATCAAAAGAGCTTTCTAAGTTAAGCCTGCTGTTTGGTGAGAATGTATTGGCTGCAACAAATGATTTTGCGCTATATATTACCGATAAAAAAGACTTATCCGGTCTACCGGATGGTATTATTGAAGCAGCAAGAACCGTTGCAAAGGAGAATAATAAGGAAGGATGGGGATTTACTCTTCAATTTCCCAGTTATGTTCCTTTTATGCAATACTCTGATAATCGAGAATTACGTGAGAAAATGTTTAAAGCATATACTTCTCGCTGTTTTAACGACAAATACGATAACCAGGAGACTCTCAAACGCATTGTTGAACTGCGTTTGAAGAAAGTTCAGCTATTCGGATACAATTCTTACGCAGATTTTGTTCTAGAAGAAAGAATGGCAGAAAAATCAAGTAAGGTTTTTGATTTTCTTACTGAATTATTAGATGCTTCGATGCCAAAGGCAAAAGAAGAATTTAAGGAGTTGCAAGACTACGCCAAAAGCTTAGGCGCTGATTTTAAATTAGAACGATGGGATTGGTCTTATTATGCTGAAAAATTAAAAACAGAAAAATTTGATGTTAATGATGAAATTACCCGACCTTACTTTGAGTTAGAAAGAGTTAAAAAGGGCGTTTTCTCGTTAGCAACACGTCTATACGGAATCAAATTTAATATCAACCCTAATCTTTCGAAATACCATGAAGAAGTTGATGTGTATGAGGTGACTAATGAAAAAGGAGAGTTTTTGTCCTTACTATATACTGATTTTCATCCTCGTAATTCGAAACAAGGAGGAGCGTGGATGACATCCTTCGTTGATCAATACCGAAAGAATGGTTTAGATCATCGTCCGCATATTTCTATTGTATGCAACTTCACGAAACCTGGTGAGACAAAGCCATCTTTGCTTACTTTTAATGAAGTAACAACATTCTTACATGAGTTTGGTCACGCTTTGCACGGAATGTTGTCTAAATGCACATATAGTAGTCTTTCCGGGACAAGTGTATACCGTGACTTTGTTGAATTGCCATCTCAATTTATGGAGAACTTTGCCACACAAAAGGAATGGCTTGATGATGTAGCTGAACACTACGAAACAGGAGAAAAAATTCCATCAGAAATTGTGCAGAAGATTATTGATAGTGAGAATTTCCTAAGTGGTTATTCTTTTGTGCGTCAAATTAGCTTTGGATTAAATGATATGGCATGGCATAGCGTTACAAAGCCGGTGACCGATGAAGTTGCTGTCTTTGAGGATAAGGCTATGGCATCAACGGAATTGTTCGATAGGGTTGAGACAAGCTGTATGAGCACTTCGTTTTCGCATATTTTTGCCGGAGGTTATGGTGCGGGATACTATGGATATAAATGGGCAGAGGTTTTAGACGCAGACGCTTTTGATGCTTTTAAAACTGCAGGTATATTCAATAAAGAAATCGCAAATTCATTTCGGGAAAATATTCTTGAAAAAGGGGGAAGTGATCATCCTATGAATCTATATTTGGAATTTAGAGGTAAAGAACCTTCTATCGAACCTCTTTTAAAGAGAAGTGGATTGAAATAAGTATTTAAAAATATCATATCAGAGCTACTCATTTAATGAGTGGCTCTTTTTTTTGTACAAAACAAGGTTAGTAATCATAAGCGTTACTCTTCGGTTAGATAAAGAAATGTATTAGTTAGGTCTAGATCAGATGAAATGAGGATAAGTACTTTTTCATAAGTGAAATATTGACGTTTATTTTTCACGATTTAGATAAACATGTTTAAAAAAACATGCTGAAAATATGTTAGCTCCTGATTTTCAAGCAACTGTTTAGCTGATAAAATTGATGATTTTTCTTGTATTTAGAGGAAGCGAATCTATTTTTGTCGGCGAATTTCACACACTTAAACTAACAATTAAAAAATGGCTTTTATTACTAAAGAAAAGTTCTTATCAAATGAATGGATTAGCGCTTATTTATACCTCATTATTGGGAGTATTATTTTTGCAGTCTCCGACATTTTATTTGTCGTTCCTTACAAGTTGGCTCCAGGTGGGGTTTACGGTATTGCAACTGTCTTAAACACAATGTTTAGCTGGAAGATTAGTTACTGTACTTTTGCAATGGAGATTCCATTGGTAATTTTAGGTACAATTATTCTTGGTCCCAGATTCGGGATTAAAACAATTGTGAGTATTTCTATCATTCTGTTCACTGTTTGGATCATGGAGACATATATCTCCCCAGGTTATGCCAAGGTGATTGCAGATCCAATGCTGAATACAATTGTTGCAGGTGTTTTTTACGGTATCTCAATTGGATTCATTTTTAAATCACGTGCGACTTCAGGGGGGTCTGATATTATTGCAATGATTTTGGCCAAATATACCAAGTTGTCATTGGGTAAATTAGTAATGATTGTTGATGGTATTATTGTGCTGTTCACACTCGTTCAGCCAAGTGAAACTGGCGCTATTGGATGGGAATTTGCAATTTACTCATTAATCATTATCTATATTGAAGGAAAGATAATCGATATGGTTGTGAGTGGAGCAAATTATCATAAGACCGTAATGATTGTCTCTGATCAGTACGAGTCAATTTCCTCGAAAATTAAAAATGACTTGATGCGCGGTGCTACAATTTTCACAGGAACAGGGGCTTATTCAGGGGAAGAGAAAAAAATGGTTTACTCTGTAATGAGTCGAAGAGAATTAGAAATTCTTAAATTGCACATTAGAGAAGTTGATCCTAATGCTTTTGTTAATGTTACTGAAGCAAATGAAATTCTTGGTGAAGGATTTAAATCTCTTAAAGAAGAATAAGATTTTTTATAATTTTTATTTAAAATCCCTCTAAAATATAGAGGGATTTTTTTATTTTTGTAGCTAAGTGTGATATTCATTTCTTTATTTATTGAAAAAAAAGAATTTATTGTTTGTAAGAACAAACTCTTTACTATTTAGACATGCATTGTGTTTGTTGTGCATGGAGCAAATGAATCCACATTAAAATTTATCTGTAAAAAGTTGTGAAATAATTTGATTTTCAAGAAAATTATCACGTATTTTGCGACCTGTTTGAAAAGCGTTTAAGGAAAAAAATAATCTGGACTATGTCAAGAGTTTGTCAAATTACTGGAAAGAGCGTAATGGTTGGGAACAATGTTTCTCACTCAAAAAGAAGAACTAAGAGAAGATTCTATCCAAATCTTTTCGATAAGAAGTTCTATCTTCCTGAAGAGGATCGCTGGATTGAGCTAAGGATTTCTGCTGCAGGAGTACGACTAATTAACAAATTAGGAGTAAAAGGTGCACTTACGAAAGCTCAAGAAAAAGGATTTATTAAAAAATACTAAAAAGGCATAGAAAATGGCTAAAAAAGGCAATAGAGTGCAAGTAATTCTTGAGTGTACCGAGCACAAAGTAAGCGGTATGCCAGGGACTTCAAGATACATTACTACTAAGAATAAGAAAAACACTCCAGATCGTATGGAGATGAAAAAGTATAATGCAATTTTGAAGAAGGTAACTGTTCACAGAGAAATTAAATAATTGAGATATGGCTAAGAAAGTAGTAGCATCCCTACAAAAAGGTGAAGGCCGTGGTTTCGCTAAGGTAATCAAAATGGTAAAATCACCTAAGACTGGTTCATATTCTTTTAAAGAAGAAATTGTACCAAACGACAAGGTAAAGGACTTCTTTGCTAAATAGTAAAGAACTTCAGATAATACTAAAAGCTTCCTAATTTTATTGGGAAGCTTTTTTTATACCTTCTAATATTACTTTCTTCTATAGCTTTAATTCATTTATTGTTAATTGCTTGTAAGTTCATTTTTTTGTACTTTAGCAGACTAAAATTTAATTGGAAATGGGATTATTTGGGAGTTTTTCAAGATCAAAAAAAGAAAATCTTAATAAAGGACTTGCTAAGACAAAAGACAGTGTTTTTAAGAAGTTGACTCGTGTTGTTGTCGGTAAAACCACAGTTGATGATGATGTACTTGATGAATTGGAGGAGGTTTTGATTTCTTCTGATGTTGGGGTTGATACCACCTTGAAAATTATTGGACGAATTGAAAAGCGTGTAGCAGAGGATAAGTTCTTGGGAGCTTCTGAATTGAATCGTATTCTTAAAGAGGAGATTTCTGGTCTATTAGAGGAGAATAATAAAGGTGATTACGAAGCCTTTGACTTGCCAAAATCTGATAATCCTTATGTAATAATGGTTGTTGGTGTTAATGGTGTTGGAAAAACAACTACCATTGGAAAATTAGCTTATCAATTCAAGAAGGCTGGAAAAAAGGTAACACTTGGAGCTGCGGATACATTTCGTGCGGCGGCTGTTGAGCAATTAAGAATATGGTCCAAAAGAGTAGGTGTTCCGGTTGTAGATCAAGGAATGGGTGCGGATCCCGCTTCTGTCGCTTTTGAAACTCTTACTCAAGCTAAAGCAAATGGTTCAGATGTGGTTATTATTGATACTGCAGGACGTTTGCATAATAAAATCAACTTAATGAATGAGTTGAGTAAGATCAAGCGCGTGATGGATAAAGTTATTCCCGAAGCTCCGCATGAAATTTTATTGGTGTTAGACGGATCAACCGGGCAGAATGCATTTGAGCAAGCGAAACAATTTACCCTGGCAACCGAAGTAAATGCATTGGCCATTACTAAGCTTGATGGTACTGCAAAAGGGGGAGTTGTTATTGGTGTATCTGACCAATTTAAAGTACCTGTAAAATACATAGGAATTGGAGAAAGCATGGAAGATTTGCAAGTATTCAATAGAAACGAATTTGTAGATTCTTTATTTAGTTAAACGAATCTCCTGATGATATTTGAAAAGGCTGTCTCTCATGGACAGCCTTTCTTTTTCTAAAACCTGTTAATATTTCAAATTCAAATGGGAAAAAGAGTTTTTTCTCTTATTTTTGCCAAAAATTAAGTCGATAAAAGTAAATTTATATATGAATCAGACGAAAATAAATATTGTTAGTTTGGGTTGTTCAAAGAATTTGGTTGATACTGAATTGTTAATGAAACAGCTTGATGCCAATCAATTTCAAGTTGGCTGTGATGAAGAGAATAGTGATGCAAGAACTATCATTATTAATACTTGTGGATTTATTGGTGATGCGAAAGAGGAGTCGATAGATATGATTCTTCAATATGTAGAAGAAAAAAAAGCAGGTAGAATAGACACATTATTTGTAATGGGTTGTTTATCCGAACGTTATCGTGATGATTTAGTGAAAGAGATTCCAGAGGTAGATCATTTCTTTGGGAAATTTGAATGGCAATTGATTATAAAAGAATTAAATAAGGATTACAAACCTGATTTTAAGAATTTTAGAATGATTACTACGCCTAAACATTTTGCTTATTTAAAAATCTCCGAGGGGTGTAATCGATCTTGTTCGTATTGTGCCATTCCTATCATTACAGGAAAGCATGTTTCCAGACCGATGGAAGATATATTGGAAGAGGCAAGGGGACTAGTAAAAGATGGGGTGAAGGAGCTATTGGTGATTGCTCAGGATTTATCCTACTATGGACATGATTTATATAACGAATCGAAACTTGCTGAATTGATTCAGTTGCTTTCTGAAATAGATGGTTTAGAGTGGATTAAGTTACATTATGCATATCCTACTCAATTTCCATATGGAATTCTCAAGTTGATGCGGGAGAATCCAAAAGTTTGTCGTTACCTTGATATAGCACTTCAACATTCCAGTGATAATGTATTAAATTTAATGCGAAGAGGTATTAATCGTGAGAAAACTATTGAGCTAATTACCAAAATTAGGGAGGAGGTTCCAGGAATTACTCTTAGAACTACAATGTTAGTTGGTCATCCTGGAGAAACCGAAGCAGATATGGAGGATCTCATGGCGTTTGTATCGGAGATGAAGTTTGAACGCTTGGGAGTTTTTCCATATTCAAATGAAGATGATACTTATGCGGCCATTAATTACGATGATAATATTCCTTTAGAGATAAAAGAAAGCAGGAAGGATGATATCATGGCTTTGCAACAGGGGATTTCACGAGCAGTAAACGAAAAAAGAGTAGGGGCAGAATTGAAAGTTGTGATTGATAGAAAGGATGCCGAATTCTATTACGGACGAACAGAATTTGATTCGTATGAAGTTGACCCGGAGGTTTTAATCCCAATTAAAGGAGCTGACCTTAAAATTGGTGAGTTTTATACCGTTAAAATTAACGATTTTGAAGATTACGACTTATTTGGAGAAGTAATATAAAGAAAAAGGCAGATCGTTTGATCTGCCTTTATTTTTTAAAATAAACTTCCTTGTACTTGATACATCCCGGTTTTTTTTAACTCAAAAAAACAATCGGCACATGCTTTAACATCTGCTAGTGCATCATGAGCACCTTCAAAGTCTTTTTGAAACAAAAATTGGTGAAGCTCAGTCAAATTAGGCCATTTGTAACCACTTCGCCCAGGTATTTTACAAACATTAGTTGTGGTTTTCATGGTACAAATTTTAGGGATGTCAATCAATCTGCTTTTGATATCTTTCCTTAGAAATTCGGCTCCAATAATTACTTCATCGAAGCTAATATTGTGAGCAATAAGAAAATCAGCCTCGTTTAATGCTTTCGAGAATTCGTTTAATGCCTCAGTCAAATCAATTCCTTCATCAATAGCTTTTTGTGTTGAAATGCCGTGAATATTAGAAGCTTCAGGAGGAATAATATATCCTTCAGGAATAATGATTCTATTTGCTCTTTTTATTTCATTATCGCGACTATCATAAAGAAGCCATGCTAATTGAACGAGTCTTGGCCAGTTATCTAAATCTGTAACTGGAGCATTCCAACGTTTAGGTAGACCAGTTGTTTCTGTATCGAAAAATAAGTACATATATTTTCTTTTAAAAAAACTCCATTAAGGAGCTTTAATAATTAATTATAGAATCTTAAACTAATGCTTTAGCAACTTTCAATGCTGCTTCGTAATTAGGTTCTTCTGTCATTTCAGCTACATATTCTACATATTTTACCTTGTTGTCTTTATCTATAACGACAATACCACGGGCAAGAAGACGTAATTCCTCAACAACAAAACCATATTTTAATCCAAAATCAAGTTCTTTATGATCGGAAAGGGTAATTAAATTTGTTATCCCTTCAGCGCCACAGAAACGCCCCAATGCAAATGGCAAATCATTAGATAATGTAATGATTTGTATGTTTTTATCTAAAGAAGCAGCTTCTTTGTTGAATCTATGGGTTTGCGCCGAACAAACACCTGTATCAATAGATGGAAAGATAGATAAAATCTTTACTTTCCCATCAAAATCAGATAGTTGTACTGGAGATAAACCTTGATCAAGAGCTGTAAAATTATTTGCAATTGTTTCAGTTTTCACTTCATTTCCAAGAAGAGTCATTGGATTGCCTGCAAAGGCAACTTTTTTATTATTTTTATTCATAATGATATTTTATCGTTTAAACCAAAGGTAATAATTGTTTTGAATTACTCTAAATAAAAATAGAATTGAAATAAAAAAAACACCCCAAATATTGTGTTTAACATTTAGGGTGTTGTTCGCTGTATGCCGATAATTTTCTATTCTAATTCTTTCTGTAGTTTCAGAACTTTAGTAGTTATTTTCTGTTTGGCTTTATCAAAACCTACAGAGATGGTGTCGCCTTCTGAAATACTTGCTTTTATAATGACTTCTGCCATTTCATCTTCCAAATATTTTTGAATGGCACGTTTTAATGGACGAGCACCGAATTGAACATCATAACCTTTTTCAGCAATAAAATCTTTGGCTGCCGAAGACATCTTAATATGGTACCCCAGTTCATTAACTCTCTTGTATAAGCCATCAAGTTCTATATCGATGATCTTATGAATGTCTTTTTGAGTTAGAGAATTAAACATGACCAAGTCATCAATTCTGTTAAGAAATTCGGGAGCAAATGCTTTTTTTAGTGCTTTATGAATAATATTGTTGGTGTAGTCATTAGATTCAGATCCTCCTGATTGGAATCCAATTCCTTTCCCAAAATCTTTTAATTCTCTACTGCCAATATTGGAAGTCATGATGATAATGCTATTTTTAAAATCAACCTTACGTCCCAAGCTATCAGTTAATTGACCGTCATCTAGAACTTGCAGTAAAATATTAAAAACATCTGGATGTGCTTTTTCAATTTCATCCAAGAGTACAACAGAATAAGGCTTGCGTCTTACTTTTTCTGTCAATTGGCCACCTTCTTCATAACCAACATAACCCGGAGGTGCTCCAACTAATCTAGATACAGCAAATTTCTCCATGTATTCGCTCATGTCAATTCGTATAAGCGAGTCATTGCTGTCGAACAAATAGTTTGATAAAACCTTAGCTAGTTGAGTTTTACCAACGCCAGTTGGCCCTAGAAATATGAATGTGCCAATTGGTTTGTTCGGATCTTTTAAACCAGCTCTATTCCTTTGAATGGCTTTTACAATTTTACTAATGGCATCTTCTTGTCCAATAACTTTTCCTTGAAGTTCAGTAGCCATTTTTAAAAGTCTGGAGCCTTCTGCCTGAGCAATTCTTTTTACGGGGACTCCAGTCATCATTGCAACCACTTCGGCAATATCGTCTGCAGAAACTTTTTCCTTTTTAAGGCTAAGTTCTTGTTCCCATTTGTCTTTTTCCCGATCTAAATCTTCCGAAAAAGTTTTTTCTTTATCTCTAAAACTTGCTGCTAACTCAAACTTCTGCGCTTTAACAGCTTTAATTTTATTTTGACGGGTTTCTTCTATTTTTTTCTCTAATTCTTCGATGATTACAGGAACGTGAATATTTGAAATATGAACACGTGATCCTGATTCGTCAAGAGCATCAATTGCTTTGTCTGGCAAGTGTCTGTCGCTTATGTATCTGGACGTTAGTTTGACACAAGCTTCAATGGCTTCTTTTGTGTAGAAAACATTATGATGGTCTTCGTATCGTTCCTTAATATTATTTAGAATCTCTATTGTTTCTTCAGGAGAGGTTGGTTCAACCATCACTTTCTGAAAACGTCTTTCTAAGGCTCCATCTTTTTCAATATTTTGACGATACTCATCAAGCGTTGTTGCTCCAATGCATTGAATTTCACCTCTTGCCAAGGCTGGTTTAAGCATGTTTGCTGCATCTAGTGATCCTGTAGCTCCACCAGCTCCTACAATAGTGTGAATTTCATCAATAAAAAGAATAATGTCAGTTGTTTTTGAAAGCTCGTTTAAAATGGCTTTCATTCTTTCTTCAAACTGACCTCGATACTTTGTTCCAGCAACAATTGAGGCTAAATCCAAAGAAACAACTCTCTTTCCAAACAGAACTCTTGACACCTTTTTTTGAATGATCCGTAAAGCAAGTCCTTCAGCAATAGCTGATTTACCAACGCCAGGCTCACCAATTAAAATTGGATTGTTCTTTTTTCTACGACTTAAAATTTGTGCCAATCGTTCAATTTCCCTTTCTCTTCCAACAATGGGGTCCAGAGTACCTTCTTCTGCTGATTTGGTTATATCAATACCAAAATTATCTAATACTGGAGTTTCAGATTTTCCCCTTGATGTAGTTCTTTTAGATTCACCACCAGACAATCCGCCTTTTTCTTCATGATCTTCTGGATTATAGTCTGCCTGTGCTTTAGGGAAGAGTGTTTTTAAATTATCTTTCACTTTATTGTAGTCTATGGTATTGTCCTCTAGAACTTGAGTTACCAAACTCTTTTCATCTTTTAAGATGGCCAAAAGGAGATGACTTGTGTCAATAGTGTTATTTTTTAGGGCTTTAGCTTCAAGATATATTAATTTAAGAACACGTTCCGCTGATCTTTGCAGGGGAATATTGTTTTGATCTAAGTCAGATATTGCATCTGATTTCAGATTTTTCTCAATGTTTTTTCGAATATCGTAAAGGTTGGCTCCTAATGAAATTAGAATATCAACAGCAATACCTTCACCCTCACGAAGAATTCCTAAAAACAAATGTTCCGTTCCAATAGCATTATTACCAAGCCTTTCAGCTTCCTCTTTGCTATAAGAAAGTACATCTTTTATACGAGGTGAAAATTTTGAATCCATATAGTCGGTCTTTAATAATTTTAACAAATCAATATAAATTAATCGGTAAATTCATCCCGATTTTGTAATTGTAGCATTAAAATAACAAAAAATAATTAGATACAAGCCTAAATTGGCTATCAAATTTTCATCTCTTATCTATCTAAATTAGCAATTAAACTAATAATCAACCAATAATGCGAAACGGGGTGATATTTATCTTAATCCATTCATAAATATCACTTCCTTTGTTACGCAAAATCTACATATTTTGTTACTTTTGTAATTCCGAGAAATGATTAGAATTTTAAAATAAATATAATGACTACTGGAGAGAGAATTATACGTATTAATATAGAAGAGGAAATGAAATCAGCCTACATTGATTACTCAATGTCGGTGATTGTTTCCAGAGCTTTGCCAGATGTTAGGGATGGATTAAAACCTGTTCATCGCAGAGTATTGTTTGGAATGGGAGAGTTGGGAATGACATCAACTAAACCTTACAAGAAATCAGCTAGAATTGTTGGAGAAGTATTAGGTAAGTATCATCCACATGGTGATAGTTCTGTATACATGACAATGGTTCGTATGGCTCAACATTGGTCTTTGCGTTATCCTCTCATTGATGGTCAGGGAAATTTTGGTTCTGTTGATGGTGATAGCCCGGCAGCTATGCGTTATACTGAGGCCAGAATGAAAAAAATTGCTGAAGAGATATTAGCCGATCTTGACAAGGATACAGTTGATATGACTTCCAATTTTGATGAGTCCTTACTGGAACCAACGGTTCTTCCTACTCGAATTCCAAATCTTTTAGTTAATGGAGCTTCGGGAATTGCTGTTGGCATGGCAACAAATATGGCGCCACATAATTTATCTGATGTTATTGATGCAATAGTCACTTATATTGATGACAATGATGTCTCAATGGAGGATTTGATTCGTATTGTGAAAGCGCCTGATTTCCCTACAGGAGGAACAATTTACGGTTATCAAGGTGTTAAAGATGCATTTGAGACAGGTAGAGGTCGTGTTGTTGTGCGTTCGAAAACGAATATTGAAACAACGGACAATGGACGTGAAAAAATAATCGTAAGTGAAATTCCTTATATGGTTAATAAGGCTGAGTTGATTATCAAAGCAGCAGACTTAATCAATGATAAAAAGATAGAAGGAATTTCAAATGTAAATGATGAGTCTGACCGTAACGGTATGCGTATCGTTTTCGATCTAAAAAGAGATGCGATTGCCAACGTTGTTTTAAACAAGTTGTTTAAATATACTCAAATGCAAACGTCTTTCAGCGTTAATAATATTGCGTTGGTTAAAGGACGTCCCAAAATGTTAAATCTTAGGGATTTAATAGTGCATTTTGTTGAACATAGACATGAGGTTGTTATTCGAAGAACTCAATTTGAATTAAGACAAGCAGAAGCTAAGGCTCATATTTTAAAAGGCTTGATTATTGCTTTGGATCATATCGATGAAGTAATTGCATTAATTAGAGCATCTAAAACTCCGGAAGAAGCTAGAATAGGCTTAATGTCTAACTTTTCGTTAGATGAGCTACAAGCTAAGGCAATTTTGGATATGCGTTTGCAGAAATTAACCGGTCTTGAGAGAGATAAACTGCATGCGGAATATGAAGAATTGATGAAATTGATTGATTATTTGAATTCAATTCTTAATAATGAACCAATTCGAATGGATATCATTAAAAATGAACTTCTTGATGTGAAAGCTAAATATGGCGATGAAAGAAGAACTGATATCGTTTATGCTTCAGAAGAGTTTAATCCGGAAGATTTTTATGCTGATGAAGAAATGGTAATTACCATTTCAAGAATGGGCTATATTAAACGAACACCACTCGGCGAATTCAAAACTCAAAATAGAGGTGGAGTAGGTTCTAAAGGAAGTATTACTAGAGAAGAAGATTTCTTAGAGCATATGATTATGGCAACAATGCATAATACTATGTTGTTCTTCACAGAAAAAGGGAAATGCTTTTGGTTGAAAGTTTACGAAATTCCTGAAGGAACCAAACAATCTAAAGGTAGAGCGATTCAAAATCTATTGAATATTGAACAGGATGATAAGGTGAAAGCTTACATTAATGTTCTTAATTTAAAAGAAGAAGAATATATCAATAATAATAACATTGTTCTTTGTACTAAGAAAGGTGTTATTAAGAAAACTTCACTGGAAGCTTATTCTCGTCCGAGAGTTAACGGTGTAAATGCGATTACTATTCGTGAAGGAGATCAATTGCTTGAAGCTAAACTTACAAATGGGAACAATGAGATTTTAATTGCCGGACGTTCAGGAAAAGCGATTAGATTTGCTGAAAGTCAGGTGCGACCAATGGGAAGAACAGCCTCTGGAGTACGTGGAATTACGCTAAAAGATGAAAGCGACGAGGTAGTTGGCATGATATGTGTTAAGAATGGAGAAGAGGATATTCTTGTTGTTTCTGAAAATGGTTTTGGAAAACGTTCTAAAATTGATGATTACAGAATTACCAATAGAGGTGGTAAAGGTGTTAAAACCATTAGTATCACTGAGAAAACAGGTGATTTAATTGCTATTAAAAATGTAACCGATACTGAAGATCTAATGATCATCAATAAATCTGGAATTACAATTAGAATGGCTGTTTCTAATTTAAGAGTTATGGGACGTGCTACCCAGGGAGTTCGTTTAATTAACCTGAGTAAGAAAAATGATTCGATCGCAGCTGTTGCTAAAGTAAATTCTTCACCTGAAGAAGCTGAATTAACGGAAGAGAAACCAGCAGAAGGAGAAGAGTCAACTGAGTCAACAGGACCAGTAGAAGGAGATGAGTAAAGAATAAATACTTAGACTAAATATAAAGAAACCAATCTTGTGCTTTAATATGGAATAAAAATATATTTTTGTGCAAGATTGTTATAATAACTAAACATTAATTATGAGAAAAGTATCATTCATTCTAGTTATGCTTATGTGTGTTGCAAGTGTAAGCGCACAAAAAAGTAAAGTTACTGGAGCCCAGAATTATCTTACTTCCGGTAAGTTAGATCAGGCAAAAGAAACTATTGATTTAGGAATTCAGGACGAAAAATGTGTGGAATATGCTAAGGCATATCTTGTGAAAGGAAAAGTATATCAGGCTATCTTTGAGAGTCCTCTTCCTGCGTACAAGAAATTGTCGGAAAATCCACTTGATGTTGCATTTGATGCTTACATGAAAGCTCTTGAGTTAGATGAGAAGGGGAGAATGGAAAAGCCTATTACAGCTCAGATGACAAATATGATTCCTGATTACACAAATGAAGCAGTAAACCTTTACAATAAAGGAGATTTTCCTGGTGCTTTAGCTGCTTTTGAAAGAGTCTTGGAAATTGAAGCAATGGATATGTTTAAGGAAAATGCTACAATTGACACAGCTGTAATTTTTAATGCAGGTATGACTGCTCAAAAGTCTGATCAATTAGAGAAAGCTGCTAAATATTACAAGCAATCTATTGAGTACAATTATGGGGGCGCAAAAACTTATGCTAATTTGGCTAAAGTTTTAAATGATTCTGGAAATAAAGAAGAAGGAGTTAAATACCTGCATAAAGGATTTGAGCTATTTCCAAATGATTCATGGATGTTAGTTGAATTGATAAATCATTACATGTTAGGTGGAGAGCCTGAAAAAGCTGCTGACTATCTGGATAAAGCAATTGAGTTAGATCCAACAAACAGTTCTTTTTATCGCGCTAAAGGTACATTATATGAAAAAACCGAGGAATTTGCTAAGGCTGAAGAGATGTACAATAAAGCATTGAGTATGGATCCTGAGGATTTTACTTCTCAGTATAATCTGGGATTGCTAAAACTAAATTCAGCCATACAAAATCATAAAGCAGCCAATGAAATAATGGATGCTAAAAAGTATAACGAAGCAATTAAAGGTGTTTATACCGAATATGAAGCTGTTGTTCCATATTTTGAAAAGGTTCTTGAAATGCAACCTGATGAGAAAAATTCTATGATTACTTTGAAAGAGCTATATTTCAAATTAAGAAATGAAAAAGAAGTTTACCTTGAAAAATATAATCAAATCAAGGCCAAGTTGGATGGAATGGAATAATTCATAAATTATAAAATAAAAGGAAGTTACGGCTTCCTTTTATTTCAATATACTCTATTTAACGTAATGTTGATTATAGGACAAATGTACGTTTTTTAATAAACTCATAATGAAGGCTAGATATTAAGAAATATCAAGATTGAGTTACAAAAACCTCTGTAAGACTTCAATTAATTTCTGTGGATCAATAGGCTTTGTAATAAATTCATCAGCCCCAGCATTGAAACATTCTTCCTTTTCGTTGTTAAACGTAAAGGCTGTTTGTACAATAACAGGAATACCACTATTAAATGATTTAATTTGTTTAATCGCATCTAAGCCACCAATTTCAGGCATTCTCAAATCCATTAATACTAAATCAATTTGAGGATTATTGGTTTGACATATTTCTATTGCGTCCTTTCCATTCCGAGCCCAAATTACATTAGCATCTGTTAATTCAATTATTGCATTTAGGTAGTTGAAATTAGACTTAACATCTTCAGCTATTAAAATATTGCAATTTGAATAATTAATGGACTTAATTCCTGATTTTTCAATTCTATTTTCATATTTATCAGAAGAATCTCTTAACAACTTAAGATTTGATTGTCCGGAATCATGCACTTTGAAATAAAAATTTGACCCGATCTCAGCTTCAGAATCAAACCAAATTTCGCCATCTAAAAGTTGCACCATTTTTTTACAAAGTGTTAAACCTATTCCTGAACCTTCAAATTTTCGAGTAGAACTGCTTTCACCTTGCCTAAATAGATCAAAAATAACATCTTGTTTTTCCGAAGAAATACCCACACCTGTATCTTTTATGTAAAACACGGGGTGTTTTTCATTTTCTATAAAATAACCTATCTCAATTAATCCTTTTGGGGTGAATTTTATAGCATTATCTATAAGATTATCAAATACTTGAATGATTTTATTCTTGTCGGAATAAATTGAGAACTGGTCACTATTATCAGGTAATACAAGCTTTAGCTTAAGTTTGCAATGACTTAACAGATATGTTTTATGGATCTTAAATAGATCTGTTATAATTGGATTTAAAACAAATTTTTCTTTTTGAATAGCTAATTGGTTCGTTTCCATTTTGGAAACATCAATCAAATTATTTATTAGTTTTAATAGTTTTTTACTATTATTTGAAATGTGACTTATGAAATTGGTGCGTTGTTCTATATTTATCTCCGTGTCTGACAATAAGTTTGAGAATCCAACTATGGCATTAATTGGAGTCCTAATTTCATGACTTATATTTGAAAGAAAGGCTGATTTTAATTGCTCTGATTCCTCCGCCTCCTTCTTGGCTTTTTCAAGTTCCTTTTTTGTTTCTGTAATTGTCAGTAAATCCTGAATAGATATTTCATGTGAGATGCATGCCTGTATGGAAACTGAAAATTTATCTACAACATTTTTTAATTTAGTTTGATCGATATCACTCCAAATTCGTTTTTCTGACGATGAATAGAGAGCCAAAAATCCAATGTCTTTTAATTGAAAAAAAGTTATTGCTCCCCCCTCTTTCACTTTAAATCCTATTTCATTACTAATCTCTTGTGTAAGAACACACGAAAAAGAATTTTGAGATTCAAAACAGTTATCAATAAAATTAGGAATGCATATAGAATCAGTTTTAAGCTTAACAATAGGATGCGAATAAATAGCTTTTAATCCAAATTCATTATTCGAAAATGGAATGTGCTTGTTTTTAATCCAAACACCGCCAAATTCGATATTTTTAAATGACATTAGTGCATGTGAAAATTGCTTACAATTTTCCTTCATATCTAATGATTGTCCAATAGATAGAGATAATTCGTAAAGAAATGAAATGTCTTTTATTATATCGTTTGTTAGCATTCTAATCTGTATATGATAAACCTATAACGATAGATTTATTTAATATTTCAGGATACCCTTCACCACTTGAGTATATTTCACCAATGGAAAGTGCTCCTTCTAAATTCATCTGACTTTGGTTGTTTTTAATTTCTTCAGCTAAATTAGATAATTCCATATAGAAATCATTATTTAAATGATTAGCTCTTGATATGCAATTGAAAATCAACACATCAGATATTTTTGATTTTTCATTGATATTTTGGGTAATAAGATTTTTAGGAATTGATTTAAAATCTTCCTTTCCCATTGACATTAAATCGATAAGTGAATTCTCTGGAATACTACCTGCACATTGCAGGTAACCCTCTTCAGAAACTTTCATTGGGTCTCTTATAATATATTCTTTATTCTCTTTATAGATTCCAAATGGATAATGGATAGAATTTTCCTCAAAATTTAATCTGTCAAGATCGATGTCTAATACTTCTTTTAAAAATCGCTGGTATACAACAAATGCATTCTCCCAATTAAGTTCCTTTATAAAGTTTTTTTCAGTTTTTGTAGCAATAAAAGGGCCAAAAAGTTTTGTCCAACCATGTAAAGCACCTGTTGTTGCCTTGCTTTTAGTTAGTATGACTATAGATCCTGATCTAAATACTCCATCATTACTAATTAAAATGCCTTCGTTGTTCTCTTTGATTCGTCCGACACCACCTCCTATAAATTTAACATCATTTCCTAAATAGGTATATAATGATCTTAAGTGTTCGGAACTATTGGAGCACAAACCGGATACTAGAACATAAGCTGTTGAAAATATTGCACTATCCAATTTTGAAATTTGACGGCTAAATATTTCGGGGGAATCAAAATAGATAGAAATAGAATCATCACATATCCATTTGATAACAACGCCTTGATTTGATGTTTTTTCGTTGTAGATTATTTGAGGGAATACTCCGCCAGCAAATCGAATATTTTTCTGATTTAATGATTCAACAAGCTCATTTAAGGAAATTTTAGAATCTTCACCA
Source organism: Labilibaculum antarcticum (assembly GCF_002356295.1). Lineage (NCBI taxonomy): Bacteria > Pseudomonadati > Bacteroidota > Bacteroidia > Marinilabiliales > Marinifilaceae > Labilibaculum > Labilibaculum antarcticum. The sequence goes on from NZ_AP018042.1 coordinate 5,091,186, forward strand.
ATAAGTATAAAAGCAAATGAATTATCAGTAGAAGTATGATTTTCTAATGAATTAAGTATTTTTTTTAGGCTTGGATTTTCCAGATACATTGCTTCTCCTCTTGAATTATATTAATTACAATTTTAGCGAATTTATGACTACTAACCGATTACATTTGATTAAAGAGCAATATTACTATGTCAAGGCTTTCAATTGCTTTGTAAGAGGAGAAAATAAAAAAAAACTGGCATTTTTGTGAAAAGCCAGTTTTTTATCAAATTATCTAATTTTCTTGAATGAATTATTGACAACATCCGTGAGTCGTTTAAAGACCTCGTCTTCAGTTCCTATTCCATCTACCATTTCAAATTTGTTCTGTTTGGAATAATAGGGGGATACTTTAATGCTTCTCTTTTCAAATTGTTCTAATCGATGAATAATGATATCAGTATCATCATAAAGCCTTTTTCCAATGGTTTTTCTTCTCGAAGTTAGACGTTTAATGGATTCAAGAGTAGAAACGTTAAGATTGATTGATGTAGTGACCGTAGAGTCGAGTTTTCGTAAAAGACCATCAAGTATGTAAGCCTGAACAATAGTTCGGGGAAATCCTTTAAAAATAAAGCCATTGGCATCTGGATGCTTGCGGATTTGTCTTTCAATTAATCGAATCGCAATTTCATCTGGAACAATATCTCCTTTTTCAATATAGGTTTTCGCGCTTTGACCCATTTCTGTGTCTTTTTTTATTTCTTGACGCATTAAATGACCCGTTGAAATATATACTAAATTGAATTGCTCGGCTAATTTTCTTCCTTGAGTACCTTTTCCTGATCCTGGAGGACCTAATAAAACCAAATTAATCCATGATTTTTGAAGTGTTTGATCTACAATAGCAGTCAATCGCTCAAAAATTTGATCGATACCACCCATACCTTCAATACCGTGGTATATTTCTTTTTCTTTATAGAAATTGGCAACAGGAGCTGTTTTGGTGTCATACTCTTTTAAACGAACACTTATAACTTCCTCTGTATCATCTTCTCTATCCTCCTTCTTTGCACGATCTAACAAACGACTTCGCAATTGGTCTGAAGGTACTTGCAAACTTAGCATACAGTCCAGTTTTGTATTCATCTTTAAAAGTAAACCTTCAAGAATATAGGCTTGTACTATTGTTCTAGGGAATCCATCAAAAAGAAAACCATTTACGTCAGTATTGGTTAGTATACGTTCTTCAATAATTTGAACAATAATTTCGTCGGGAACAAGTCCACCCCTTTTTATGATGTCTGTTGCCTGTAAACCAAGCTCGGTTCCTTCTGCAATCTCACTTCTTAGAATATCTCCCGTTGATATATAAGCTAGATTATATTTTTCGACAAGCATCTTTGATTGAGTTCCTTTACCTGCGCCAGGAGGGCCAAAAAGTGCAATATTTAACATGAACTAAGATTTATATTTGTTATGATTGTTATTGATTCAAAAATAATAAAAATTTCATTCGTTAATAGAATTTTAATAGAATGTTCCTAAGCAGAATTATTTAAGGAAAATCAGCAATGAAATTTTATAACTTTTAAAATTCGTAAAAGTGCTTAAACCCCAGCATAATAGATGTAATAAACCTAAAAATAAGAACGTAGGAAATACAGGTCCATTCCAAAAAGAATAATTGGCAATTGCGAAGAAAATATAGCCCCAAATTAGAAGAAGACTGCCAATAAATTCAAACTTCCATACGACTATTAATCCGATAAGCATTATGACATTTGCCGAGAATAATTTAATTTCTTGTTCAGACATCATAGTTAAATCAGGAGAACCAATTTGGATAGCAAACCAAATAAAAAATAGGAATAAGAAGATCCCTAAAAAGCGCGCAATCCAGCGAAGTATGGTTATAATTAGTTTCAATTCAAATTCTTTTTAACGATTTGGCAGGCTTTAAAGTGTGCCTTTCATCAAATATAGCCGAATTAATATTTAATTGAAAATTACAACACGAGATATAATAAAAAAAAGACCAAAAAGTATTTAATAATTTATTTATACCTCTGGTAATAAGATGATTTAAATTGACATTCTTCTTGTAATGTCTTATATTTTAATAAGGAAGTTATCCATTTAAATTTATCGTTATGAAGGCAAACTATTTATGTCCAATTTGTAGAACCTATCTCAATGTTGGAGATCAAATTGTTATCTCGGCTAAAAATGAGAAAGGAGTTAAGGGGCTTCTATTATTTAGTATTCATTTGGGAGATTACGAAATTAATAAGCATCCTAATTTTGATATTGAAAAGAATGAAAACCTTAGTATGTATTGTCCTTGCTGCCATAAGAGTTTAAGGTATCCAAAGGCACATAAAAATATTTTTAAAATTTTAATGCAAGACGATGAAGATCAGGAGTATGAGATTCTTTTCTCAGGAATTTATGGAGAAAGGTGCACCTATCAAATTCATGAGAAAAAAGTAAATACTTTTGGGCAAGATGCCAGTAAATATATTAATTTCAACAACTTAATTGATATGTCTTAAGTCTAGTATTTTAAAACTGGCAGCGAAACTTTAAAGCGGATACAGATTATTCGAATAATGATTATACATGCAATGGTTATGAATTGGTTAAGAGAAGGTTCTACACCAAGGAAGTTGAGGGTGATAAAAAGAACTCCGCCAACCAAACAGGCGGTTGCGTAAATCTCTTTTCTGAAAATTAATGGAATATCATTACAAAGGGTATCTCTAATAACACCTCCCATTACAGCGGAAAATAATCCCATTATTATGGATAAAAAGGGATGTATCCCCATGCTTAATGATTTTTCGATTCCTATTATTGTAAAGACACCAATTCCTATCGTATCAAACAAAAATAGAGTTCGTTTTAAAGTCATGATATACCTTTTAAAGAGAAATGTGAGCGCAACACCAGTCGATATAACGATTAGGTAGTTAATGTCGCTGATCCAACCAACAGGAAAATTACCAAGGATCACGTCGCGAAGAGTTCCACCACCTATCGCAGTAATAAACCCTGTAAAATAGGCCCCAAAAAGATCGAGTTTTTTATTTGCTGCAGATAATGTTCCACTGATTGTAAATACAAGAGTACCTAATAAATCTAACTCATATAAGATCGTCATAATTTAATTTTTCGCACAAAAATATGTAGTATAATTGAATAGATAAAAAAAAAAGGATGAGATTTTATTGAATCCCATCCTTTTTTATTTGTTTTGGTGATATTTATGATTGTGCGTCAACGACAGCAAATGCTGTCATATTTATGATTTCACGAACAGAACATCCCATGGGTATAATATGAAATGGCTTTGCTGTTCCTAATAAAATCGGACCAATATTTTCATAGCCATTTAAATCCTGCATTAATTTATAGGCAATATTTCCAGAACTAAGATTTGGGAAAATAATAGTATTAACATTTTTCCCTTTAATTTTTGTAAAACCAAAAGTTTCATCTCTTAATTTTTTATCGAGAGCAAAATTTAACTGCATTTCACCATCTACAAGTAATTCAGGATGATTATTGTGTAATTTAGTGATGGCTTGATTTACTTTCACCGGACTACCCTTTCTCACTGATCCAAAATTAGAGTACGACACCATAGCCATTACGGGCTCAATGTTAAAGGTTTTTAAGGCACGCGCAGTACTTAATGTTGTATCAACTAATGAATCTGCTGTTGGCTCGGCATTAACTGTAGTATCAGCAAAGAAAAGGGGCCCTTTTTTGGTCATAATGATATTCATGCCAACTAAAGTTTTCATTCCTTCCTCAATACCAATTACTTTGCTCGCAATTTTTAAGGCTTCAAAATAGCGTGTTGCATATCCTGATATAAAGGCATCTGCATCACCATTTTCAACCATCATTGCTCCAAAATAATTACGATCGAACATTTTTTCAACAGCCTCTTTATGAGTTAATCCTTTACGACCTCTTTTTTCACACAAAACATTGGCATAATGATTTCTTTTTCCGTCTTCCGATTGAGAACGAATATCTATAATTTCAGCACCATTGAGATCCAATTCGTTTTCTGAAACTATTCTTTTAATATTTTCAGGATTACCTAATATAATTGGTTTTGCAATTCCCTCATGAAGAACAATTTGAGCTGCTTTTAATACATTTAAGTTATTTCCTTCAGCAAAAACGACACGTTTTGGATTACTTTTAGCTTTGTCGAAAATAGTTCTAATTAATTGATTTTCTGATCCTAATCGCTGTCTTAATTCTTCAGCGTAAGCATCCCAATCGGTTATGATTTTTCGTGCCACACCCGAATCAATAGCAGCTTTAGCAACAGCCACCGCTACGCTTGAGAGCAAACGTGGATCCAGAGCTTTAGGAATAATATAATTGCGGCCAAATACGATATTAGATTCATTATAAGCTGAGTGCACAGATTCCGGAACATATTCTTTTGCTAATTTTGCGATGGCATGAACCGAAGCAATTTTCATCTCTTCGTTAATTGCGCTTGCTCGAACATCTAAAGCCCCTCTAAAAATGTATGGAAATCCTAAGACATTGTTAATCTGGTTGGGATAATCAGAGCGACCAGTAGCCATAATAACACCTTCTTTTGCTGATATAGCATCGTCGTAGCCAATTTCAGGATTAGGATTTGCTAATGCGAATACAATCGGATTCTCAGCCATGGTTTTAACCATTTCGGTACTTAGAATACCTGCTACTGATAATCCTAAGAACACATCTGCATCAACAATAGCTTGTTCCAAAGTATCAATATCACGATTTGTGATGAATTGCTTTTTCTGTTTATTTAAATTTGTTCTTTTACTATTGATTACACCCCGACTATCACACATCACCACATTTTCGGGTTTAACCCCTAATGCAATATAAAGTTTGGTGCAGGATACTGCGGCAGCTCCAGCTCCATTTACAACAACCGAAACATCTTCGATTTTTTTATTGCTGATTTCCAGTGCATTGAGCAAGCCTGCGGATGTAATGATCGCTGTTCCATGCTGATCATCATGCATAACCGGAATATCCAACTCTTCTTTTAAGCGTTGTTCTATTTCGAAGCATTCAGGAGCCTTGATATCTTCCAAGTTTATTCCTCCAAAAGTTGGAGCAATTGCTTTAACTGTCTCAACAAATTTATCTATATCAGTCGCATCTACTTCGATATCGAATACGTCGATGTCGGCAAATATTTTGAAAAGTAACCCTTTTCCTTCCATCACTGGTTTACCTGCAAGAGCACCAATATTTCCTAAGCCTAAAACTGCTGTTCCATTTGAAATAACTGCAACCAGATTTCCTTTAGCAGTGTATTTGTAAGCTTTTTCAGGATCTTTCTCAATTTCCAAGCATGGCTCTGCGACTCCCGGACTGTAAGCCAAGCCTAAATCACGTTGAGTTCTGTAAGGTTTTGTTGGTACTACTTCTATTTTACCTGGACGGCCTTCTGAGTGGTACTTTAATGCATCGGTCATACTTTTTTTGGACATTATTCTTAGTGTTTTGTTTAATTATTGAATCAATAGTTAACTATTTGTTGTTTCTTGATACAAAGATGGGGATTATTGTTACATATTGATGTGCTAAACACCTCAAATCCAATAAGAAATTAGTATTTGACTGAAACTCTTTTAATTAGGAATAATTAAGAATAGAGGAATATTTCTAGATTTATTGAGGAGGATCCAAGATGTGGATAAAAAGCTTTAATTTTTTGATATCAGAGCAAATTTTACTTAAACGGGATAAGCTTTCCCAAAATTAGAAAAAGATTCAAGATCACAGAAATATTCACTGATGCTCTACTGAATTTATCTTAAATATCTTTTATTTGTGAAGAATATGAAAATTTATTTTGAATCAGAAGCTTGTTGTCGTGTATTCTTAAATTCCTTCAGAATTGACAATTTTGATCGTGTTAATTTTCCACTCACCTATTTCAGATTTCTTTTTAAAAAGAATATGTTCTAACAAAAAACCAGCTTTAGATTTTTTCTTATTTACACATGTAGTCTCAATAGTTTGAGTAACCGCTGGAGATATAAATATGAAGGCAAATAAAAAGGGATACCTACGGCATCCCTTTTTAATTTATATTTCGTATAAGGAATTACTATAATAATCCTTTTATTGATGCAATAGTAGAAGCAACATCTTTTCTAGTTGGAGCAATTACTTTAGCTTTGTTTAGTTCAACAATTGCTTTTTGAAAAAAAGACTTGGCTTTCGCCGATTCTGATTTGTAATTTTCAGGCTCAGTATTTGCAGTTGGAGTTGCAGCCTGCATAATTTTAGCTCCTTTGTTATAGTACAAAGTACCTAAACTAAATAATGCGTCAACTTGTAATTTTGATTTAACGTTGCCAGCTTTTTTGTACAAATCTTCAGCAACTTCAAAATTATTTGCTTTTTGAGCTTTTTGCCCTTCAAGTAAGTAATGCTTTGCAAGTGTAGAGATTAATTTTGAGTTTTTTGTTGGACAAGCAGCAATTCCAGCATTTAAAGTAGCCACCATATCATCAAATTTCTTTTGATTTTTTTGAGCAATAGCTTTGTATTTGTAAGCAGTAGAAGCTTTGTAATTTTTCTCAGCTGCCATGCCAAAATATTTTTCAGCTTTGGCATAGTCTTTTACCTTTATTGCACAATATGCGGAATTGAAAATTAATGCTGGATCTTCAACAGTATCTTCTGCCCCTAAAAATTTCTCATAACTTGCAAGAGCTGCTTTATAATTTTTTGATTTCAAAGCATCATTTCCTTCATTTTTAAATTGTGCTGCCGATTGAGCAAACACGCCAACAGCACTTAAACAAACTGCAAGAATCAGAATAATTTTTTTCATACTAAGTAACTTTTATGATTAATTGAATAATTAATTTTATTTTTAAACAGGCCTAAAAGTAACGATTTAGAATAAAAATCAAATAGAAATAACGAAAAATTAACATTCATTATTTATTTGACCCAAAATAAATCTTTTCAGTAAATTGAATTTATTCTTCCACAAAATATTCATTTTTAATTACGTAAGAATCATATTTTGTTAAGTCATTAGTTTCAATTAGTTGCTTCAGCTTATCTGTATATATTTCACCTAACTCAGAATACCTGTTCAAAAAAGGAATGAGTTCAAGAGGTTTCTCTATTGTCAATCGTTCTTGCCTAAATTCCTTATACGCATTCACTCTAGCAATGGTTTGAAAGTAATCATTAACCGATTCTTCTATAGAAGAATAACTTCGAACATAGATATTCGTGGAATCTCGTCCAACAAAAGCCTGTATTCTATCTTCTCCTGCATTATAAGACCATATGCCAAAAACATTATTTCCTTCTTTGAAAAATCGCGATGATCCCCAACCGGACTCCAATGCTGCTTGCCCTAAAACAATGCTGGCTGCATGTGGCTTCAATCTTATTTTCAATTCAGGAATCTGATCACAATTATAGGTTTCAAACAAAGGTAAAAGAAAAATACTATCAGTTTTTCTCATAAACGGATGTTTGACTAAGCGTTTTTCAATATATTCGACCCTTTTTATTGTCTGATGTAAATCATGTTGTGAAACTAAAATGGAAGGCAATAACATTTCTACAAATTTATCTTTCTTCTCTTCGACAGCTAATTCTCTAAGTGATATAACCTTAGTGTAAATATAAGGTATTACTGTAGAGTCTGTTATTGCATGTATATCCTCCTTTTTCTCAATTACAGCATATTTAGGAATAACTGATACATGTTTGAACGTGACAGGTTGTGAGCAACTGGAAAGAAGAAAAATCAGACAAATAATTAAAGGGGTTATTGAGCGCATCGCATATTATTGATAATTTAAGTGTGCTAAAATAGCAATTTCTTTCATCTAACTGGTCTTTATTCATTTAAAATTGACCGATTATTAATGAATAAATTCAAAAAAAATCAGGAACTGGCCAGTTCCTGATTAGGTTATATCCGTGACTATCTGACGTTTACTTTGGCGTTGATAGAATGGTAATCTCCCCAAAATCAGTAGTCGGTTCATTGAAAGAGTCTTCCAGTTTAACGTTTTGCTCAATTGCCTTAATCGTACGAATTACACCTCCATGTGTGAAAATTGCAATCTTCTTACAATCTTTTGATTTTATTTCGTTCCAAAATTCTAAAACCCGATCGCGAAGCATAACAAATGATTCTCCATTGGAACATTTTTTATTTACAAAATCTTCCATCCAGGCCTGGAATAACGGATCTTTAATTTCGTCCCAAACTTTACCTTCCCAATCACCAAAGTTTAATTCCATTAATCGCTTGTCCTCCAATACCTGATCGCCAAAAATATCATTTGCCAACTTTTTAGCTCTGGTTAAGGGACTTGAAATGATCAAGTCAAAATCAATATCTTTTAATTTTTCTTTTACTGCTTCCAATTCTTCAGAATAAGTTAAAGCTAAATCAACATCTTTTTGGCCATAGCAAATACCTGGTTCAATATTTACTTTTGTGTGTCTGATTAAATATATTTCCATCTTATAAAATTTGATTGATAATTACCATATAGGACAAATAAAATACGATTTCGCAAACTTGCTGAGTTGCACCAATGCAATCGCCAGTAAAACCGCCTATCCATTTATTAAAATATCTTCCTAATAAAATTTTACTCAAATAAACAGGAATAAGAATCAGGAAAAACTTTATATTTCCTAATAATGCTAAAGGCAAAACTCCTGTAATAATTGTGAAAATTAGATTTTTTGTTGATAGTTTTTGTGAGTAATCTTTTGCTTTTGAATTTTCGGTTCGGGCATATTGGTGCGTATTTACCAAAGTAGCTGCAAACATTCTTGAAACTGAGTGTGCCGCGATTAAAATCAAAGGCAAATGAGTTGCCGAAATTGAATATTGGCAAAAGAACTTCGTCATCACCAAAAAAACAATTCCTGTTACTCCAAAAGCTCCAATTAAGGAATCCTTCATTATTTCCAGGATTCGGTCGCGTGTCCAACCTCCACCAAAGCCATCACAAAAATCCATGAATCCATCTTCGTGCAATGCACCGGTAAACAAAACAGTGAATCCCATGCTTAGCATTACTGCCAGATTGAATGGAAAAAACATATTGGCAAGATAAAACACCAAACCTGTTAATCCTCCAATAATTGCTCCCGAAATGGGAAAATATTTTATGGCCTCGTACTGATATTCCTCTTTAAATCGTGTCCATTTTGGAAATGGAACTCTTGTAAAAAAGGACAGTCCTGTAAAAAATATCTCGATTTCTTTTCTCATTTAGGCTTCTGTAATTTGATCGCTATTGCTAACACCAGCATCCTCGAAGCTGGCCATTTGATTCAAGAAATTTACCGCAGATTCAATAATTGGATATGCCACTGCAGCTCCCGTACCCTCACCAAGTCGCATTCCTAAATCGAGAATTGGTTCGGCATTTAAATGCTTAAGCATATGTTTGTGACCAGTTTCATTCGATTTGTGTGTAAATATACAATACTCCAGAACGTTAGCATTCATTTTTGATGCGGCTAAAAGTGCTGAGCTAATGATAAACCCATCAACCATAATTACCATTTTTAATTCAGCAGCTTTCATCATTGCTCCAACAATCATTACAATTTCGAATCCTCCAAAATGTGTTAGAATGTTCTCAACAGTATTATGTCCTTTGTAATTATCAACGGCCTTTTTCAGTATTTCATATTTCTTTTTCAAACCTTCATCATCCCATCCGGTGCCACGGCCAACGCATTCTTTTAAATCGACTCCAGCTAAAACATGCAATAAAATAGCTCCCGACGAAGTATTTCCAATTCCCATTTCTCCAAAACCAATAATATTCGATCCTTCCCGATGCATTTTATCGCAAAGATCTGCACCACGCTTAATCGCTGTTTCAAATTGTTTGGCTGTCATTGCAGATTCATTCAAATAGCTTTTTGTTCCGTAATCAACTTTAGCGTTAATTACTCCGGAGCTTTTGTCAAAATCAAAATTAACACCGGCATCAATTATCCGAATGTCTATTCCGTTCTGACGACCAAATACGTTAATTGCAGCACCTCCATTAATAAAATTGGCAACCATTTGCCAGGTAACTTCTTGCGGATAAGGACTTACGCCATCAAGAGCTATTCCATGATCTGCCGCAAAGACCATAATGGTTGGTTGTTTTAACTCAGGTGTTAAAGTGTTTTGAATACATCCTATTTTCACAGCTAATTGTTCCAAAATACCTAAAGATCCAATCGGTTTGGTTTTGAAATCAATTTTATGTTGAAGTTGTTCTGTTAGCTCGTTATTGGGTTTATTTATATTGAAATTCATTGATATGATTTTTTAATAGAAAATTAAATATAAAACAATTAGCTGATTGTTTCTACTTCTTCTGATTCGCTTACACCAGCTTCCTTAAATGAAGCCATTTCATTTATAAACTGTACGGCACTTTTCACAATTGGATAACAAACCACCGCACCTGTTCCTTCGCCCAATCGCATACCGATATCCAATATTGGTTCTGCATTTAGGTGGTTTAGCATTTTTATGTGTGCTTTTTCATTTGATTTATGTGCAAACAAACAATATTCCAACACTTTAGAATTTATTTTTGATGCAGCGAGCAATGCTGAAGTAATAATAAAGCCATCAATCAACATTGTCATTCTTAATTCTGCAGCTTTCAGCATTGCACCGGCAATCATAACCACTTCAAAACCACCAAACTGAGTCAGTACGTCAATTGGATCTTTACTTCCATCGTATTTGGATAAGGCTTCATTTAGCAAGTTAAATTTAGATTTTACTCCCTTGCTGTCGAGTCCTGTGCCTCTTCCCACACATTCGTCTAAAGTAATATCAGCTAAAAGACTTAAAATTAAAGCTGCCGAAGATGTGTTTCCGATTCCTTTTTCTCCAAAAGCAATAAAGTTACATCCTTCTTTATGAATTTCTTCAATTACATCAGCGCCACGCTTAAATCCTTCCAGACATTGATCTTTTGACATTGCCGGTTCAAATCTGTAATTCTTTGTGCCGTAAGCTATTTTTTTATTAATGATATTTAATGATGGATCAAAATCATGATCGATACCTGCATCAACAACTTTAAAATCAATCCCGTGCTGGCGTGAAAAAACATTTATTGCGGCACCTCCCTGCATATAATTGTATAGCATTTGGTAACTCACAGATTTAGGATAAAAACTAACGCCATCGTCAGCAATCCCATGATCTCCTGCAAATACCACGACAGTGGGGTTTACAATTTCTGGAGATAAACTGTTCTGTATTTTCCCTATTTGAAATGCAATTTTCTCGAGTACTCCCAATGAACCAATAGGTTTTGTTTTTCCATTAATTTTGTTCAATATCCTATCATCTAGTTCTGTAGATAAGCTTTCTATATCAAATTTTTGCATAGGTTTAATGTGTTTTTTAAGAACGGCAATTTACACAAAAAGACCAGTAACACTTAAGGAATATTGATGCTAGAGAATATATTTCTTATTTACGGAGGCTCTCAATAAAACCTTCAATCTTATGCTGTTTCCAAATTTATAAACAGATCTATATATTCTAGTCATACCCTGACATATAAAGCTTGCTTATAGTCAGAACATAACAGTATAGAAAATGCAAAAAGCGGTCATTTCCATAGTGATGACCGCCTTATATATATTACAGTGTGTTATTCGCTAGCTATTTGAGCCCAAAATACCTCTTAGTGCTTTCAAGTTTTTTTCCAATTCAATTTTGATATTGTTATCCGTCTCAGTCATAGCAGCTGCTTCCAAATCAGGAATGGCGTCTGTTCGCTCCAGTTGAATCAATGCCCAAGAAGCTTTCACTCTCACCATAGCATCCTTATCGCGAAGCATACCAGGAATCCATTTTTTCGAAGACCAACAAGCCAATTCAATCACTTTATCAATTGCTATTAATTTGTCATCCTTTGATCCGGATAGCATTTGGTAATATTTTTCTTGAAGATCTTTAACTTCTTTTGTATAGATTATCTCTTCAGTAAAGAAATTTGGTCGAACAACACTTTCTGAATATTTGATCATTTCATTATTTGTCGCCCAACGAACAATTCGAGCTAACATCCATCTCATACCAGGAGTACATTCCGGATGCCCAACAAAAGAAGCGACTTTCCCTTTACCTACTTGAGCTACAACTATAAATGGTTTGTTGTTGGTCATGTTTGCAGGACTTCCTTCAACTGTATGAACATCAGAAAGCATACTTGCCAATTCAATTCCCACACTATTTTTAGTGGAAACCAAAACAGGGCCTTCGTAATATTGGCACAATGAAATTTTTTGATCTTTTAGTTCAGGGAAAATTTCCAATCCTTTCTCAGTTAATGAAAATTTCACCAAACCATGACCTCGATTATCATGCTCAATATCAATCGCCTCAAAACCAGTAAGGTTAAGACTTGGATAGTTTGGAGTTTCGGTCATAATGTATGCTCCTGCACAAATTCCAATAACAGAAATTCCTTTTTCTTTTACCAGTTGAACAACCTTTTCCATCCCCGTTTCACCTAAACTTTGAGTTTCACCTCTGCCACTTCCACCTGGAAATATAATAGCATCAAATTGATCTAGTTCACCAGACATAATTTGACTTGCACGTATCACTTCACAATCAATGGCCGGGTCAATTTTTAGTGCCTCAATAGCATCGGTAATACACCAGGGACTGTCGCCGTTTTTATCGAAAACACCAACTTTAATTTTATTTGAGATGGTCTTTTTTTCTACCCTTTTACAAGATGAAATAGTAATGAGAATAATAAGTGCTGAAAAAATGAAGGTGAGCGATTTAGTCATTATGCTTGTGTGTTTTTTATTTCAAGTGGTAAACCAGATATAATTAAGGTTACACGGTCCGCTTTTTTTGCAATATATTGATTGATTCTACCCTGTAAATCGTTGAATCTCATCGCCACTTCATTGCCCGGATGGCCACCTAAGCCCACTTCATTGCTGACAATAATCCAATCACAATCCTGAGAGAGGCTCTTATCCAGTTCAGCTTTAGCTTCTTCCAGACTCTTCTCATCCTGCTCACCATTGTCAAAGAAAATATTTGTCAGCCAGAGGGTTATGCAATCAAGTAAAACCAATCGTCCCTCGAAATCGAGAGAACTCAGCTCTTTTTCCTCTTCAATGCTTTCCCATTGTTCACCACGACGGGCCTTATGAGCCTCAATACGGGCACGATGTCCATCGTCCCAAATACGAGAAGTTGCCAGATAAACAGGATTTGTTGATTGTTCAAGGGCCAATTGTTCTGCGTATTCGCTTTTTCCACAACGTTGACCGCCTGTAATAAGATGAATCATGATGATAATTTAAATATTTCTAACTGAAGAATGCAATTATATGCCATCTATGATGGTGTATATCAAGGCAAAATGCAGAAGTAGAATAAAGAAAAAGGATAACTTTTGATGTCGCGTTTTAAATCCGATATACATTTTTGTAAGGAATAGTAATACAGGGAAAAAATAAAACACATATTCATTTATATAATCATGTAATACTAAAAAGAAAGAGCCATAATAAGCTACAATCATAAATCTATCAATGAGATTAAATACTGTTCTTTTATTAAAGAGAGTTGCCATGAGCAATATCAGTTATAGTGTTCAAATAACAAATGTTGAATGCAAAAAATGAAAACATATAGTGCTTTTTGTATTCTTAAAGCGAGTAAATCTATTTGACTAGCAGATTGATGCCCAGATAAAAAGCTAAAATCAGTACAATCGTCGCCAAACAAACCGCATGATTGATGTAGGCAAGGCGCTTGATCTCCGAATTTTCAATCTTTCGATCCAACTCACCAATATAAGGTTTCTCAACCATCTTGCCGCCATAATCGTGTGCACCACCAAATCGGCAATTCAATATACCAGCCAAGGCCGATTCAGGATAACCCGAATTGGGGCTGATATGCGAACGTCCATAGCGGAATATGAATATAAAACCCCTGTAACTCAGGCTCACAAGCACCATCAGGAAGGCGGTGATACGAGCAGGAATAAAGTTAACCGCATCATCAATTCGTGCCGCAACCCGACCAAAGTACAGGTATTTCTCGTTTTTATAACCAATCATGGAGTCCAACGTGTTGATCATTTTATAGGCCATCATGGCTGGTAAGCCACCCACGGCATAAAAAAAGAGAGGTGCCACCACACCATCCGAAAGGTTTTCAGACAGGGTTTCGAATACAGCCAGGCGAATCTCTTGTTCGCTAAGACCCTTGGTGTCACGACCAACAATCCACGACAAGCGTTTACGTCCTGCCTCCAGACCTTTCTCTTCCAGCTCTTTAAAAACCTCGTAGCCTTCCTGCAAAAGACTACGATTAGCCAAGCCATAAAACACAAAAACAGAGGTGAATAAGATGAAAGCCCATTTCTCCCAGCCTAATAGCAACAAGGAAAGAAAGTAAAAAGATGAATAGATCAGTAGAATTAAACTCAGGCTCATAAAAGCACCCTTTAGTAAGCGATGCTTCCCATGATTGAGCTTTTCAGTTCCCAAACTGATCATATTGCCAAAACCCACGATGGGATGTGGAAAATTACGGGGATCTCCTAATATGAGATCCAAAATGTACCCTATAATTAGGGGTAGTATTATGAGTTCGATTTGCTCCATTGGGTCAGTGCGTCTATTAAAAGTTGGTTTTTGTCTTCGGATAAGGTGGCGACACGAATAAATTGGTTGCTGAGTCCTCGAAAGTTACTTGCATCACGAATGAGCAAGCCAAATTCTGAAATTAGCAGCTTTTTAAGTTCTGAAGCATTTGATTTCTCTAGTTCGATCAAAAAATAGGAAGTTTTTGAAGACCATATTTTAAGACCTGGAATTTGAGCCAGTTTTTCAGAAAATTCCTTTTGGTCTGATTTGTACTGTTTTACGGGAGGCAGAAAGCTCTCCTTCCTTTGCAAAATGTACTTTCCAGCCTCAATTGCTATGGAATTAACCGTCCAGGGAGGCTTGAAAAATCGGATATTCTGTACCATAGCCCTGTTTGCGATCAAATAGCCCAATCTCAGGCCGGGTATGGAGAAGTTTTTAGTCAATGACTTCACCAAAATCAAATTTGGGTGCTTATCAATCAAATCGATTGCAGATGAAATCGCATCAGTAAAGTCGATATAGGCTTCATCCACCACAAAAGTGCTCTTAATGTTATTTTTAAGAAGAGATTTTAGGAAAGCCTTCTCAACAACACGACCATCAGGGTTATTGGGGTTGCAAAGCCAAACCAGACCTTCTGAAAAGAGGGTGGTTCCTTTTAAATCAGCCCAATTGTGGAATTTAAGCTGATGTCTGTTCACATTGCAGGCATCCTCATACTCAGCAAAAGTCGGGATCATAATAGTCGAAGTCTTTGAATGAAAGGCCTGTGCAATTAAGTAGAAGGCCTCAGTGGCCCCGTTGCAGGCCAGAACCTGATCCGTACCAATATCCAGATCCTGAGCAATTAAGTCGCAAAGACTCTCGGCTGCAGGCTCAGGGTAAGCATGTATCTTATCCCAGCTTGCTTGAATAAAGGTCTTTAGCGCCTCAGATCTGCCGCCATACCAGATGTTCGTCGAGAAATTGGCTTTTATAGGCTGTGTATAGAGATAGGCGTCGTCGCCGTGACCGTGTAACATATTGAATATGAGTCGAGTTTGTAATCAGTATTCTAATTTCTTAGAAGACCCAAATTAAGCGAATAAAGCAAACAAAAACAATAGGTTTACAGTTGTAATCACATCTGTAAACCTACCAACCACACATTAAAGAATTATTTCTTTAATCAGTCCTCGTATTAGAGAAATAATTCTTTAATAAGTTATCTTATTCTATTTCAGATTAATAGCACCAATTAAATCATTAATATCACTCACTTGATGACGAATCATGTAGTCTTTTATACCTTCTACAATCTTCACACTCACCTGAGGGTCGATAAAGTTAGCTGTACCAATCTGAATGGCTGTGGCACCTGCCAGAATGAACTCAATAGCATCTTTTGCATTCATGATACCTCCTAAGCCAACTACAGGGATATTCACCGCCTGAGCAACCTGCCAAACCATTCGCAAAGCTACAGGCTTTACACATGGACCAGATAAACCTCCTGTAATTGTAGATAAAAGGGGCCTTCTTGTTTCTGAATCTATAGCCATTCCTAACAATGTGTTGATAAGTGATACCGAATCAGCACCTTCAGCTTCAACAGCCTTAGCTATTTCTGCTATATCAGTAACATTAGGTGAAAGCTTTACCATTAAATGCTTTTTATACACCTTGCGAACTGCTCGAACCACAGATGCAGCGGATGCACAACTAGTTCCGAAGGCCATTCCGCCTTCTTTAACGTTCGGACAGGAGATATTAAGCTCAATTGCCGGTATTTTGTCCAATTCATTGATCATTGCAGCTGTTTCCACGTAGTCTTCTATTACAGAGCCGGAAACGTTGACCAAAATATTGGTATCGTAGTGATTTATTCTAGGATATATGTTATTGCAGAAATATTCGACGCCTTTATTCTGCAAACCTACAGCATTTAGCATTCCTGAAGGTGTTTCAGCCATTCTAGGGTAAGGATTTCCTTCCCGATGGTGTCTGGTGGTACCTTTAACCAAGATACCGCCTAACTGGCTGATATCGATGAAATCTTCGAATTCTTCACCGTAACCAAATGTTCCGGAAGCAGTCATTACCGGATTCTTAAGAATCATATCCTTAAGTTTAACTTCCAAATTTACCATTTTAACTCGTTTATATTGAACACCGGACCTTCAGTGCATGTACATATATTACCTCTTTTTGTATCAGTTACACAGCATAAGCATGCTCCAAATCCACAAGCCATCGTGTTTTCTAGTGAAACCTCACACGGAATGTCTTTGCTTTTAGCATAAGCAGCTACTGCCTTCATCATGAGTTCTGGTCCACAAGTAAACGTGTAATCAAACTTCTCATTAAGCACAGAATGTTGCGTAGGATAGCCTTTTTCGCCTATTGAGCCATCTTCGGTAGTTACGAATATACGCCCGTATTCTTTGTAAGAATCTAATTCAACAGCATCGTAGGCAGAGCGTACACCCAATATGGTTGTAACCTCGTTTCCGGCCTCCTTAAGATGTTTTGCCAAGTATAATAAAGGAGCGACACCACAGCCACCGCCAATTAGAAGAGTTTTAGAGTTTTTAGGAATAGAATACTGATTTCCTAATGGAAAAACGATATTTAGCCTGTCTCCAAGCTTTAAATCGCCCAATTTAGTGGTGCCTTCTCCAAGCTTTTTAATGTATAATTTGATGATATTCTTTTCGTAATCAACAAAATGGATGGATAAAGGTCTTCTAAGGAAGGTGTTGGTTGCATTTTCTACAAGAACGTTAACAAATTGCCCTGGTTTAATGTCAGGTAAAGGCTTAGATGCCTTTATATCAATAACAAAAGTCCCTTTATTAAGCTCTTCCTTGTGCAGTACCTCAAAGTCCTGTACTAATTTTTTCATGCTGCCTGATTGTATTTTAAACTGTTAAGTATAAACGCAGGCAAAGATAAGTTAAAAAATGCTTAGGAAGGATTGTATTCTTTAAAAGTTTTATCACTATAAAATACCACAACTTTTTCTATTTGCTTGCCAGACACAAACGCACTCATTTCCAATACAGGCTCTTGGTTTGGGCGTGGAGTACTGATTGGTTCTTTATTTAATTTAGGGGGCTGATTAACTTGATTTTCAACAGGGGATTGATCCGTTTCATGTTCCTGAAACAAGGAAGGTGAACCTTGTGATTTGTACATATTACCACTACCTGAAATAAGCCAATTAGGGTCGATTTTAGGAAATGATGTTAATATTTTCTGAACAAAGTCAAGACTAGGGTTATTACGACCCGATAAAATATGAGAAATACTAGATCGCTGCACGCCTATAGTATCTGCAAACTTAGAAGAGGTTAGTCCTTCACTATTAATCAGCTGAACGATTCTATTTTTCATCTTTAGAGTTGTTTATATGTGAATTTTACAGATGTTAATTTTAATGACATTACAAATCTATAATAAAAATTACATAAGTCAAAATTCAGGAGAGAGAATTATTTACAAAAGTGATTCACAAAAGTAATCAAGAAGAAAGAGGATGTTAATCTTGTAATTAGCATCTAAGTTTAATTTTGTAAACATTAAATGCATCTAGATTACAGAGTATTTAGGCTCAATACAAGCTTGTAAAGAATAATATCCTAATGAATCAATAATATTCAATTGCGTAAACAATATCGTTTAAATAATAAAATAGCTTCTAATAGTCTATACTGTAAGCTGTTTAATAGGTTTACAATACGATACTCACGTTATTCACAGATGTATTTAGCAAAGTGTAATTTATGAAGGATAAGCCTTGTTTAATTACTCTAGGTAAAAGCTTTATTGAATTGATTAATAGTCTATTATTAAATTACAACATGGTTAGTTTACACCAATTAAGGTCATTCTTATACATATGTAAACAATTACTTAAAGTACAGCTTTAATATGAAATCTTAATGAACTGGTATTCAGAATACAGTACGTATTAATAGTCTTTATTTAATAAGCCGAATAGAACTCGCCTTACTTGTAAATGCAATTAACATCCAGAGCATAGTGTTTGTTATAACATTACCATTGTAAATTACAATGTGAAACTAGTTACAAGATGCATTTCTTTAAGTGTTTACATTTAGTATATATCTGTAATTACTAAAGGTTACAATGTTAAACTCTATTAAATTGCTAATTGTAAATGGAAAATGGAATTTTAAAACTGTTGATTACAGAATTCCTCGGAATTCAAATGATATTTGTAAACAATACCCAATTAGTTTACAAATATTAAATTCTCAGAAGGTTAAAAGGGATGGGATTTTACCGTAAGTGTCACACACTTAAACAAATGTATTGATTTCAGTTGCAACAAGTAGTGTTACTTTCTGGATGAAAAGGGAGTTTTTTCTTTATTTATTCGAATTGTTAAGAACAAATACAATGTGCTGAGTCTTGAATCTCGTTTTAAGTTTAAGGGAATTACTAATTGTTATTTTCCGGAGGTTTTCTTAGTTTAAGGAAGCCCATAAATAAAATGTAGGTTGCAAATGCAACAATTAACATACGGAGTATTAAATTCGGGTAAGCCACTTCTTTGTTTGAAAGGATATCTCTTGATAAAGCTGGAATCATAAAGATCAGCAATCCAAATATTAAAACGAGCACGGTATATAGAAATACAATTTTAAGTTTTTCTTTTTTTGTGGAGAAAGACGAAGATGTTTCTTTGTAATTTTTTTTACCTCTCTTTGTATGTTTCAGGGGCTCAGGTTTGCTTAATTTTTGTTTTAGTTTATGCCCTATTATAAATGTTAAAACACATATTCCAACAAGAATGTAGATTTCATTATTCATACTAATATATGGTTGTTGAGTAATTTTTAATTTCTTTTCTTTTTCTGGTTAATTCAGAACAATGTAGTGCCAACAATTCGTAAAAATCATTCGAGTGATTTTTAACTTTGGTGTGGCATAATTCATGAAGAATAACCATATCGCAAAGTTCATGAGACAATCTCATTAAATGAAGGTTTAGATTTATCTTATTATCATGAGTGCAGGATCCCCAACGACTTTTTGTGTTTTTAATTTGTACTGATTTATATGAAAACCCGCAATATGTGGCTAATTCCTTAATTCTAATTGGTAGGTAGTGATTTGCTTCTCTGCGTAAAGTCTCTGTAATGGAATTTTGTATGAAAGTTTGTAGATCTCCATTTTGAATAGAAGTAGTAAGCGGATAGATTACCTCCAGAACTCCATTTAAGAGCTTTGCCGAATAATTATTCACTTCCGAAGGACTAAGCTTTAATTGATGAAAGTGCGTTCTAAATGTAATCTCTGGAGTGAAAAGAGTTTGTTTGTTTTCTTTTCGTGCTGTTTTAACTTTATTCGTAATTATCCACGCTTTATTTTGCTTGGCAAAACTGATAGCATCCTTATAGGTTATTCCATAAGGAACATTAACCCAAACTCCTTTTTTAGGTGCAATTCGGACAGATAAACGTTTGAATCGTCTATTCTTCTTAAAGAGGACTTCTCCAACATCCTCTATTAGTACAATTTTTTCTTCGGGCATAAAAAAAGCTTTGCAGTACGCAAAGCTATCAGAAATATCTTTTGAAAGAAATTATTTCGTCTTAATTAGATCACTTAATTTTGTAAATGATTCGTCAACATTTTTGAACAAATCAGTATAAACAGCCTTGTAGTAAGCTTTTACAATTTTAGTATTGTCTTTGCCATCAGGATGATTTACACGAGCAATTAAATTATTGCGGGAAACAATGGTATCCTTTACAATCTCCATTACTTGATCCTTATTTTCAGGATGTAAATAATTATAATTGTAGCAATCTGAAATTACCTCAAAACTAAGGTAATCGATATCCTTTTTTAAGCGTTTTCTACTTGCCATATCTATATTTTTGAATAAGTTGTATAACAGAAAGATACTGTTATTCGTTCACAAAGATAATAAACACTTACTAATAAACAGCGTTCTCATTTAAGGAATTTTTTCTCAATTATAACTGAAGCTTTAAATTTCATTTGAATTAATCTTTTTACAAATTAGTTTGCAAATTCTTTAAGACTCTCCATTAGAATCCTTCTCCCTTGAAAAATACGACTTTTGATTGTGCCTATAGGCAAATTCAAATCATCAGCGATTTCTCGATATTTATAGCCTTCCAAATACATCTTAAATGGTTCTCTTATAAAAGACTCTAACTTATTAAATTCTTGTACGATATCATTATAATTCTGTGTAGACATGGGGTTATCATTGCTTACATTTAAAATACCTCTATTGCTATTTGTTTCATTCAACAACCATTCCCGTTGCTTAACTTTGCGTCGGTATGCATTGATAAAGGTATTCTTCATGATGGTAAAAATCCATGCCTTTAAATTACTATGTGTAAATTTAGCTCTGTAAGTGATGGCTTTTAGTAAAGTGTCCTGGCATAAATCCAATGCATCATCCTGATTTGAGGTTAGCATGAATGCATAGTTCTTTAATTGCTGATCAAGGCTAAGGATATGTGTTTTAAATTCGATTGTTGTCATGATTCTTTGTTTTTAGTTTGTTTAACTAATTTACAAAAAGAATGAACAAAAGTCAAAATTTATTTTGTAGCTGAAATAATTTTGGTTGGATATTCTAAATAAGAAAACCTCAGAATCCTTTTGTTAAAAGGCTTATCTGAGGTTTTTAAAACTTTATTAAAATAAGAGCTGGAGGTATTTATTATTTGGTGTGCTTTAAGTATGTTTTAAAATCGGATATAGATGATACTATTTTAATGTGCGAAGGAACTGTAAGATCCTCTTGCTTAAGTTGTAATCCTGTTGTAAGTACATCAATTTTGCTGAAGTTCCCTGCTAAAGATGTTAGGTAATTATTCAATTCTAGAAGAGTGATCGGAGAAATAAAAGAGGTAAATAATCCATCTGGATTATAATCATTTACCACTTTTTGCAAATCCCCAAAGGGAAGATCTTGCCCCAAATACAATGTTTTCACCCCATTTTTTTTAGCGATATAATTGTAAAATAAAATACTTATTTCATGAAGCTCGTCTTCTTTTAGAAAAAATATTATTTTTTTTGCATTTTCTTGTCTTGCACTGGAGATTGAATCGATTGCTGCAAAGAGTTTCTGTCGTACCAAATTAGAAATAAAATGTTCTTGCGCAGGACTTATGGTTCCAACTTGCCATAAAATTCCAATTCGCTGAAAAAAAGGAAAAAGGATCTGTGTTGTTGCTTCTTCCATGCCTTTTTCAAACAAGCATCTATTTAATATTGATTCAAAAAGATTCTCATCAAAATTAATTGTTGCCAATATAAGCTTATCAATGCTGGTGTCCTCGACACTACTGTTTCTTGCTAATTCTAAAACACTGGTTTCCAGATCAATATTTTCCAGTTTCGCTATTCGTGAAATTTTTATTCCCGAAGTGTTTAGCATAGAGATATTTAGAAGCCTTTTTAAATCTTCATCAGAATAAAAGCGAATATTTGTCTCAGTTCGTTGCGGCTGAATAATTCCATACCTTCTCTCCCACACCCGTATGGTATGTGCTTTGACACCTGTTATTTGCTCAAGATCTTTTATGGAATATCGACTCATTTAATTGATGTTATAGTTATCAAGACAGATTAACCTCTTAGCAGTAAAACTAAATAAAAATACATAAAACCTGCAGGAATCCTACAGGTTTTATTGGTTTTTACTCTGGCAACAGAACTTTATCAATTGCATGTATCACCCCATTTATTCCTTGAACGTTTGTTGCAATCACATTAGTGTTTCCATTAATTACAACACCCGAACTGGTATCAATATCAAGTTGACTGGTCTCATTTAAGGTTGGTACCATTCCTGTCGTTACATCTTCTGCACGAACATTTCCCGATACAACATGATAAAGTAAAATTGGAGTTAATGTTTCTGAACTCAAATCATCTATTCCTGATACTCCCAAGTCTGCGAACAGAGCTTCGAAAGCAGCATCAGTTGGTGCAAATATTGTAAAAGGGCCCTCTCCGCTCAAGGTTTCAGCTAAACCGGCTTTCACGACTGCTGCTACTAAATAATCAAATGTAGGATCTGCAATAGCAATTTCAACTACATTTGGAGGAAGAAGCACCTTGTCGATAATATGAATCACTCCGTTAAATGCTTCAATGTCGGCAGTTGTTACAGTAGCATCTTTGTTGATCTTTACATTAGCATCAACATCTATTCTTACAACAACAGGATCTGCATCCGGACTATCAGTACTTAATGTTTCAACATAGCCATTACTTAAATCTGTTGACATTGCTTTGCTGCCTATAACATGATAGAGTAAAATTTGAGTAAGTGCATCAGCTGAAAGATCTTCTATTCCTGCAACTCCAAGAGTATTGAATAAATCCTGAAATGCTGCATTTGTTGGAGCAAAAACCGTAAATGTGCCTTCTGAATCTAGAGTTTGTACTAATCCTGCCTTGTCAAGTGCAGCAACTAAACTTGTAAAGTCAGCGTTCGACGATGCGATATCGGCTATTGATTGTGGCTCTTCTTTTGCGCCTGGAACTATCACTTTATCAATAACGTGAACAACTCCATTTTTTCCTTGTACATCAGTTGCAAGGATATTAGAATTTCCATTCAGAACTACTCCTGATCCTTCTGTATTAATATCTAAATCGAAATCTTGATTTAATGTTGGCACTGTTCCTGTACTCACATCTGCAGCTCTAACATTTCCTGAGACTACGTGAGCAAGAAGTATTGGTGTTAAAGCTTCAGCGCTTAAATCAGCAATGCCAGAAACTCCTAAATCTGTAAAAAGGGCTTCAAATGCTGCATCTGTTGGAGCAAAAACGGTAAAAGGTCCCTCGCCTTTTAGTGCATTAACCAAATCGGCTTTTACCACAGCAGCAACCAGATGTGTAAATGAAGCATTCGCAATTGCAACATCAACAACAGTTGGAGGCAATAAAACCTTATCAATTATATGAATCACACCATTTGAAGCCATAACATCAGCGGTGCTAACATTGGTTGTTCCATTCAATTTAACTCCTGAGCTCAAATCAACTAAAATTTTAATTGCATAATCTCCGGGGGTGTAGGAACTCAATGATTCAAAATATCCATTGCTTAAATTACTTGATTTGGCTTCGGTTCCAAGTACATGATATAGAAGGATTGGAGTTAGGGTTTCAGCACTAAGATCGGAAATGCCAGAAACGCCAAGAGTGGTAAAAAGTTCTTCGAAGGCAGCATTGGTTGGTGCGAAGACTGTGAAAGGCCCAGCACCTTTTAATGTATTTACAAGATTCGCCTTACTCAATGCTTCAACTAAAATAGAAAAGTCTGCGCTACTAACAGCTACATCCACTATGGTTTCTTCCATAGCTACGGGCTGTGTGTTGTCGTCATCATCATCAGTACAAGCTACTGTGAATACTAAAAAACTAAATAGGAAGAATACTCCCAAACTAAATTTGTTGTTTCTCGATTTCATATCATTATTTTTAATGGTTCAATCTAGAAACAAATAAAGTTTATTTTTGTTCATTCTTTTCGAGAAAAAAATAAACAAAAATTCAATTTTCTATTAATTTATTTTTCAGACATGATTTTTTCGACTTGAACTACTGGGGTGAGATTTAATTTATTTTCTGATTTTGCTACAATTGTAGCTACAGTTGCATCTCCTGTTACATTAACGACTGTTCGCAACATATCCAAAGGTCGGTCAATACCTAAAATTAAAGCCAACCCCTCAATAGGGATGCCAACAGATGTTAGCACAATTATTAACATTACGATACTTCCACCTGGCACTCCTGGTGTTCCAATTGAAGCTAATGTAGCTGTTACGACAATTATCAATTGGTCATAAATATCTAAATCTATACCAAAAACCTGGGCTATAAACACAGCAGCAATTGCTTGATAACAGCTGGTTCCATCCATATTTATTGTAACTCCAACCGGCAGTACAAAACTTGCAACCTCATTGGCCACTCCTAAATCATTTTCTACACACTCCATAGTTAGTGGAAGTGTTGCTGCGCTTGAACTAGTTGAAAAAGCTAATAATTGAGCTGGTGAAATAGCCTTGTAAAAATCGGTGTACTTAATTGAAGTAAATATTTTTAGAAATAATGGATAGATTACAAATATCATTACCAAGAGTCCTAAAATAACCGTGATTGCATACAACCCTAAGGCAGAAAATAAATCAAGATCACCAGAAAAGTCTACTATTAATCCTGCAATGAGAGCAAAAACACCGTAGGGTGCAAAAAGCATGATGATGTCTATTATTTTAAGAATAATGGCATCTATCCCATCAAAAAACTCTCTTACAATCTTAACTTTCTTATCTTCTAAAATTACCATTGCAACACCAAATAGAATTGCAAAGAAAATGATCTGCAGCATTTTAGAATTATCTGTGGCGGCCTTAAAAAAGTTGGAGGGAACTACATCGACAAGAAATTTAAGAGGAGATTCATTCTTCAATTCAGAAGCCTGGTCCTTTTTCAAGTCAATTGTTGCATTGTATTTTTCCTGCAACTCTATCTTTTTATGGTCGGGAAAAGTATTTCCTGGTTCTATGCTATTCACCAATAACAGACCAAAGCTGACAGCAATAATTGTGGATAACAAATAAAGCGAAATTGTTTTTATACCTATCCTGGAAAGCTTTGTGATATTGGAAAGGCTTGATATTCCTTTTATTAACGAAACGAAAATTAGAGGAACCGCTATTAATTTTAAAAGATTTAGGAAAATGCTACCCCATGGTTTGATCCAATCATTGGTGAAATCAGACAAGTCAAAATATACAGCGAACATACCTGCTATAATTCCAAGTCCCATTCCTATTAATATCTTCACGTAAAGAGGCATTTTTTTCCGCATGATTAAACTATATTTTCAGATGAGTAGTAAAGATAATTTATAAGACTAGAAAAACAAAGCCCGAAAACCAAAGGCTTTCGGGCTGAAATATCTTTTTAGAAAAGAATTAGCATCCACATCCGCTACCGCATCCGCCATCATCGCAACTTCCGCTATCACATCCTCCTTGTGGAGCATATGCTTCTTTCATTTCTTCTTCTGAAGCATCTCTAACCTCAATAACTTCACCTTTGAAGAAAAGAGCATCACCAGCAAGTGGGTGATTGAAATCCATTTTGATAATTGCATCTGTAACTTCAAGAACGATTCCATTCATTCTACGTCCAGAATTATCTTGCATAGGTACAACATTTCCTTCAGCAATAACTTCTGAATCAAATTCTCCGTTTACTTCAAAAATATTTTTAGGAAGATCAATAACAGCTTCTTCTGATGCCTCACCATAAGCCTCCTCTGTGTCCAATTTGAAATCAAAAGAATCGCCTACTTTTAAGCCCATCAATTTTTCTTCAAATTTTTCTAACATCTGTCCTGCACCACATAAATATGTAAGTGGAGTTTCTGTTACTGCTTTTTCAATAATCTCTCCTGAAAGATCAGTTTTTAATTCATAAATAACTGAAACAACCTTATCTTTTGAAATTGTCATAAAATCTTCTTTTTTTATTAATTATATCCTTAAATCAATTCCTAAAACCGCGGAATTTTATACAAAGAAAGTACAATTATTTCTTTATTCAAATAAAAGAGGACTTGATAGTCTAAATTTACCCCTTTTAATTTAATTATAATGTTCCGGATTTAAAGCATCAGGTCTCCAGTTATATAAGAACGATTTAACTTTTTCAAAATTATACGCATTTTCTTGTTCTAAATTTCCCGTGTTTTGTGTGTGAAGACGTTCACCATCACCATTTAATACAATCATAACAGGAAAACCAAATCTTTGAGGATAACCAAGTTCCGCTAAAGCATCCAAATTTTTATTTTCTTTACTGTAATTCACTTCAAGAAAGATATAATTGTCATCTAAAAGCTTGGTTATTTCAGTTTCGGTATGTAGATAAGTGTGCATTTTTATACACCAAGGACACCAATTTCCTCCAATTTGAAGTAAAACATGTTTCCCTTGTACTTTTGCTATACTTAGTGCTTTAGCTATTTCTTGTTTCGCATTAAGTGAAGGATCATAGGGCTTTTGTCCTATTGATGTTAGACTAAAGGTTAAAAGTAAACCTACTAGAATGGCAATTTTTCGTATTTTCATGTTTGTGTTTAGATTTCAAATTTGGAGCAATTTAAAGTAAATTGAAGAAAAATCAAGGAAATTTATTTTTTTAACGAACCAATAACATTTAAGGGGTGTGTATTCTCAAAATACATGTTGTAAAAAACAGTAGATATGGCTAAGTTTAAAGGGATAAACCCTAGTTTTACGAAGAATTAACAAGAAAAATACTTCTATGTCTGAACAGATTACGTCATCCGATCTTCTTTTTGATAAAGAGCACATTTGGCATCCATATACTTCAATGCACAACCCATTACCAGTTTACCCTGTGGTTTCGGCCAATGGCGTGCGGCTCACATTGGATTCTGGTCAAGAGATTATTGATGGCATGTCGTCATGGTGGTGCGCGGTTCATGGATATAATCATCCAGTTTTGAATGATGCTATTCAAGAGCAATTACAACAGATGTCGCATGTGATGTTTGGTGGTATTACTCACAAACCAGCCATTGAATTAGCTAAATTGCTGGTTGAGTTAAGCCCCGAAGGAATGGAAAAAGTTTTCTTTTGTGATTCTGGTTCAGTATCGGTTGAAGTCGCAATGAAAATGGCCCTTCAATATTGGTTCGCTAAAGGAAATCAAAAGAAAAATAAATTTCTAAGTATTCGATCTGGATATCATGGTGACACTTTTAATGCAATGTCGGTTTGTGATCCTGTAACAGGAATGCATGAAATATTTAGTGGTATTTTACCCATTAATTATTTCGCAGAATCGCCGACTTGTGGCTTTCATGATGAATGGGATCCTGATTCCTTTCAATCCATGCAAAATATGATTGAAAAACACCATAAAGAACTTGCGGCGATTGTATTAGAGCCTATTGTTCAAGGTGCTGGAGGAATGAAGTTTTACCATCCGCAGTACTTAACGGAACTGCGAAGAGCATGTAATGAGTATGACATACTGCTAATTCTCGATGAAATCGCTACCGGATTTGGTCGAACCGGGAAGTTTTTTGCTTCTGAACATTCTGGTATTTCTCCGGATATTATGTGTGTCGGTAAAGCGATTACCGGAGGTTATTTGAGCTTTGCCGCTACTCTAACTTCAAAAAAAATAAGTGATGGAATTTCAGGAGGTGCTCCCGGTTGCTTTATGCATGGACCCACTTTTATGGGAAATCCGTTAGCTTGTGCAGTTGGTGTTGCAAGTATTAAACTATTATTGGAATCATCATGTTTGGATAAGGTTCGTGAAATAGAGAAACAATTAATTGAAAATCTAGCAGTAGCGAAAGAATTGAAACAAGTAAATGATGTAAGAGTTCTTGGAGCCATTGGAGTAATTGAAATGAAAGAGGCAGTAAATATGGCATCCATTCAGAAACAATTTATTGAGAATGGTATTTGGGTGCGACCTTTTGGAAAAATGGTATATATTATGCCGCCATTTATTATCTCCGAACGAGATTTATCTTTTCTTTGCAAAGCTTTAGTTAAAGTGATCGCAATACAATAACTGGAAATGGATCAAAAATTAAACAAATATAACGAGGAACTGCAGATGCTTAAAGAATCTGGAAATTTTCGTGCACTAAAGAATATATCTGCAAACGGATATAAGGTTAATCTCTCGTCTAATGATTATTTAGGAGTTAGCAAAAAGAATATTCCTCGACCAAAAGGGAATTCTTTTGGCTCGGGATCATCTCGTCTGCTAACAGGTAATTTTAAAGAATACGTGTTGTTGGAAAATGAATTGGAAAAATTATATGGTCGCCCTGCCCTATTTTTTAATTCAGGATATCATGCCAATATCGGTATTTTAGCAGCCTTGGCTGAAAAGGATGATTTGATAATATCTGATAAATTGAATCATGCAAGTATTATTGATGGCATACGTTTGAGCAGTGCAGAGCAAGTACGGTTTAAACATGCTGATTACGATCATTTAACACATATTCTTGACACAAAGCGAAAAGATTACAATCGCGTTTTTATTGTTAGTGAATCGGTATTTAGCATGGATGGTGATGAAGCAGATCTCGAAAAACTAATCGAAATCAAAAAACGTTTTGATTGCTTTTTATATATTGACGAAGCTCATACCCTAGGTGTTAGAGGAACTAAAGGTCTTGGTTTATCGGAAGAAAAATCATGTCTTGATGATATTGATTTATTGGTTGGTACCTTTGGAAAAGCAATGAATTCGGTAGGAGCTTTTGTCGTTTGTGATTCTATTTTAAAGGAGTATTTAATCAATAAAATGCGTTCTTTGATTTTCACGACAGCTCTACCTCCTATTGTAATTAGCTGGAACTACATCATGCTGCGAACAATTGTGAAAATGAAAATGGAACGGGAGCATTTACATTTCATATCTAATCAATTAAGAGATGGTCTGAAAGATGCCGGTATAGCTACGATGGGAAGCTCAAATATTATTCCTGTTTTGGTTGGAGACAGTCAGAAATGCATTAATTTAGCTGAGTATTTACAAAAAAAAGGATTTTTGGTATTCGCCATTCGTCCACCTGCAGTGCCTAAAGATTCTGCAAGACTAAGAATATCTGTTTGTGCAGATATGGATTGGGAGGATATTAAAGATTTGCCAGAACTGATAAAGAACTATTGCAATGAAAATTGAATGGTTACACAAATCTGAGAATGAAAAATGCATTTTATTTATGAATGGATGGGGTTGCGATGGAACACCTTTTCAATCTATAAATTCAAATGAATTTGATGTACTAATGTGTTTCGATTATCGAGATATTTTGATTCCGAAAGAAGTTGAAAGACTTTTTGAAAACTATCAGGAAGTACATTTGGTTGCATGGTCGCTTGGTGTTTATGTTGCGAACATGACTTGCTTTAAATGGAAGGATGTATTCGCTAGTAAAATAGCTATAAATGGGACTTTACAGGGTATTGACAATTTGAAAGGCATTTCGCCGGCAATCTTCCAAGGCACTATCAATGGGTTAAATTCTCGAACAATTGATAAGTTTTGGCTTCGAATGTGTGGCGGTAAAGTTGGGTATGATCTGTTCAAAGAGCAATTACCGCAACGCGGTATAGATGAGCAAAAGGAGGAATTAATAATATTGCAGGAAGTTATACAAAATCATTTTGTTGACTGGAATTTATATGATTCTGTATTGTTGGGAAAAAACGATCTGATTTTTCCATTTGAAAATTTAGAAAATGCCTGGAGTGAGCAGGAAAATGTTATTATTAAGGAGAATACTCCTCACTTTTGTTTTTACAGTTGGGATTCGTGGGATGATTTAATGAAGGAATGTAAAAGTGCAACATCAAAATATTAATAAAGACAAAGTACAAAAAGGTTTCGTGAAAAGTATTGAAACCTATCGTAAACATGCTATCGTTCAGGAGGCTATCGCATCCAGATTGATGAATGAATTGCTACGCCATCCTGTTCGCAAATTCTCAAAAGTTCTTGAAATTGGTTGTGGTCCGGCTGTTCTAACAGAGAAGTTTTTTCAACAATTTGGCGCTGATTTGTACTATGCCAATGATATCGTTGAGGAATACTCAAACGTTCTTACTTCCATTCATCCTGATATAAAGTTTTTTGGTGGAGATATTGAATCTATGGATTTACCTGATTCTTTAGATCTAATAATTTCGAGCTCAACTTTCCAGTGGTTCAATAACTTAGATGGGTTTTTATTAAAAATTCACAAGGCTTTAAAACCAGAAGGCTTACTTGTATTCAGTACTTTTGGACCTGATAATTACAGAGAAATACGAGAAGTGAATGGCAAAGGATTAAATTATCTGTCATTTGGAAAACACGAAAAGCTTTTGTCTGAAAAATTTGAAATTCTTTGGAGTGACAGGGAAATTATTACTCGTTTTTTCTCAAATCCTCTTGGAGTTCTTACCCATATGAAGCAAACCGGGGTAAACGGAATACCAGGAAAGGCTTGGACTAAAAGCGATTTAAAGAAATTTGAAGAGGATTATCAAGATTTGTTTGGTACCGATTTAGGTGTGCCTCTCACCTATCAACCATTATATTTTATTGCTAAACCTAAAAAGTAAAATCGATAATGCCAACATATTTTATTGCAGGAATTGATACTGATACTGGCAAAACATTTGCGACAGGTCTGATGGCCAAGTATTTACTGAATCAAGGAAAGTCAGTTATTACGCAAAAATTTGCACAAACTGGATGCAAAGGAATCTCCGAAGATATTTTGATGCACCGTGAAATAATGGGAATCGAAATTCAAGATGTGGATAAGGATGGAACCACTTGTCCATATGTATTCGACTACCCTGCTTCTCCTCATTTGGCAGCCAAAATGCAAAATCAGGAAATTGATATTAAAAGAATCGAAAAATCAACTTCAATTCTTGAAAACCAATTTGACTATCTTTTATTGGAAGGTGTTGGTGGCATGCATGTACCTATAACTTTAGACTATTCACTTCTTGATTTTATGGAAGAGAAAAAATATCCGATGATTTTAGTAACATCATCGAAATTGGGTAGCATTAATCACACTTTACTTAGTCTTGAAGTTGCAAGACAAAGAAAAATTCCAATTCAAGGATTAATCTACAATAAATTTCCTGCAAACAGCGAATTCATTTTAAAAGACTCAATTCATGTTTTTAAAACCTATTTAAAAAAATATGGTTTTGATTGTCCGGTTATTGAGATTCCGGAAATTAAAAAAGGTGAAATGTCAAATGTTGATTTCGGACAACTTTTTTCCAGCAATAAGTCAAAGTGAGTAAAATCACATAAACGAGATAAATAGTTAAGCCTTCAAGAAGGAAACAAACTGACCCTATAGCAACAGACGTTAAAAAGGATCAATTCTCAGGCAGTTAAGACCTGATATCTTTGCCTTTAATAGTCACATAATCAATCATAAGTAGCATTATTATTGATTTCAAATAAGTAAGTAATCTGGACAAAAGAAGGTCCTTTTTCTCGAATTTATTGATTTCGATCGTAATTTCCGTTAATTAAGATCTAAAGATCCTAATATGCTTGTTTATTCGATGGATTTTGTCTTTTTTTGTACTTGCTTATTTGTAATGATTCCACATAAAACAAAGTCTCGGTTTTTTCTTAAAAAGACTAAGTTTTGATGGAATAATTGAATTTGAATAAATAAAGAATGAGATCACAAAAAGTTATTGAAATCAGAAATCTTACCGACTCCACTTACATTATCAGAATGGAGAAAAAAGATTTCACATTTAAAACCGGTCAATACATCACTCTGGGATTTTCGGGTAGTATTGATCGAAGGGAATATTCCATATATAGCTCCGAAGATGATATTTTTCTGGAAGTGTTAATTAAAGAAGTGGAAAACGGTTTGGTTTCAAAAAAACTAAAACGATGTAAAGTTGGCGATTATCTGGATGTTGATGGGCCTTTTGGTCATTTCTCATTAGAGGAATCAGAAATTGGAGAAAAAAAATTTTTATTTATTGCCACCGGTACCGGAATATCACCAATTCACAGTTTTGTAAAAACACATCCGGAAATGGATTTCCAAGTGCTTCATGGTGTCCGTATTGAAGAGGAAGCATATGAAAAAGAAAGTTATGCGAATGGAAAATATATACTATGTACTTCTCGAGATAAATCCGGAAATTACCATGGCAGAGTAACGGATTACTTATTGAAAAATCCAATACCCTCAGATACTGTTTGTTATTTGTGCGGTAATTGCCATATGATTTATGAGGTTTATGATATTCTTGAAAAACAAGGTATTTCATTAGGCCCTATCCATACAGAAGTTTACTTTTAAGAAAATTTTTAAAATGAAATATCATCTTGTATCATTGGGATGTCAAATGAACGCTTCGGATGGAGAAAGAGTTCGTTCGGTAATTGAGAATATGGGTTATCGGTGGACTGATAATGAAGAAGAAGCAAATTTAATAGGAATTTTGGCTTGTTCTGTCCGCCAAAAAGCCATCGACAAAGTATACTCCAAAATTCATAAATGGAATCAATGGAAAGATAAACGTAACCTAATCACATTTGTTTCTGGTTGTATATTACCTTCCGATTTTGATAAATTTCTCAAATTATTTGATGTGATTTTTCAAATGAAAGATCTACCTAAATTACCTGAAATGATTCAGCAGTATGGGATTACAACTCCTGTTGGTTTGCAACAAGGCTTTGATTCTCAGAACGAAAACATTTCAGAATTTTGGAATGTTAAACCTCACTATACTTCAGATTTTGAGGCTTTTGTGCCTATTCAAAATGGTTGTGATAAGTTTTGTTCGTTCTGTGCGGTACCCTATACCCGAGGTCGTGAAGTTTCTCGGCCCTCAATCGAAATTGTTGACGAAGTTAAAAGTTTGGTAGAAAAAGGATATAAGTCTATCACTTTGCTTGGACAAAATGTTAATTCGTATGGTCTGGATAAAAAAGGCGATGAAATTGATTTTCCAGAATTACTCCGTAAAGTTGGAGAATTAGGAAATGAATTGAAAAAGGAATTTTGGGTTTATTTTACCTCTCCCCATCCGCGCGATATGACTGACAAAGTTATCGAAGTAATTGCTCAATATAAACATTTAGCAAAGCAAATTCACTTGCCTGTTCAATCTGGGGATGATAAGGTACTTATCCACATGAATCGCAAGCATGGAATGGAGAAATACCGTCAAATTGTTCACACTATTAAAAGGTTAATTCCGGAGGCTACCCTCTTTACAGATATCATTGTTGGTTTTACCGGTGAGAGTGATGAGCAGTTTGAAAATACCCGAAAAGCAATGGAGGAATTCAAATACAATATGGCTTATATTGCTGTTTATTCTCCGCGGCCAGGTGCCTTAAGTCATCGTTGGTTCGACGATGTAAGTCTGGATATTAAGAAAGAAAGACATCATATTTTAACGAAGGATTTAAAAATTCATTCGAAAAATTACAATATGACCATGGTGGGTAAAACTTTTCGATTATTGGTGAAAGGCAAGGCGAAGCATGATGGTTACCTTGCCGGATTAACGGAAGGAAGAATTAACGTTCGGTTTTTATCTCAGGATGAGAGTCTAATTGGAGAATTTGTGGATATTAAAATTACATCGACAGCTGATTTTTCAGTTGAAGGTGAACTGGTAATAATAAAAGAAAGTGTAGCGTGAAAAAAGTGGCCTTTAAGACCTTAGGGTGTAGATTGAACCAATATGAAACGGATGCTTTGGCATCTCAGTTTCAAGCAAACGATTATGAACTGGTTTCGTTTGATGATCCCGCAGATGTTTATGTAATTAACTCATGTACAGTAACTCATCAAAGTGATCATAAATCGAGGAATTTCATTAATCAAGCGAACAAACGGAATAAAGATTCGGTTCTTGTAGTTACTGGTTGCATGGCCAATAATGCTAAAGAAGAATTAGAAAATCGTGAAGAAATAAATTATGTGGTTGAGAATGATCAGAAAACATCTGTGTTTTCCCTAGTGGAAGCACATTTTAAAGGAGAGATTATTCACCCCTCGAAATTAAATGCTGATTTATTTTCATATGGGTCTACAGATAAGGGGTTTCACACCAGGAGCATGATTAAAATACAAGATGGATGTGATAATTTTTGCACCTTTTGTATTATTCCTTCAGTTAGAGGAAGAGCGGCAAGCAGACCGATTCAGGATATTCTTACCAATATAAGAGAAGTAATTGCACAAGGAGCAAAAGAAATCGTTATAACAGGCGTAAACATTGGTAGGTATGAGTTTGAAGGCTACAAATTCGACGATGTAGTTGAACAAATTTTAGATTTGGATGGTGAATTTAGGCTTCGAATTTCCTCAATAGAACCAGATGGTTTTGGGAATAAATTCTTAAGCCTTTTAAATCATCCGAAAATGACACCGCATTTACACTTGTGTTTGCAGAGTGGTTCAGAACCCATCCTGCTTCAAATGAGAAGAATGTATACGGTTAAACGTTTTAAAGAAATTGTAAACAAGGTGAGATCTATCAATCCTAATTTTAACATCACTACAGATATTATTATTGGTTTCCCAAATGAAACTGAAGATGATTTTTCCGCAACTTGTGATGCGATTAAAGAATTGAATTTTGGCCATGTGCATACTTTTAAATATTCTATTAGAAAAGGGACAAGAGCTGAGCGAATGCCCGAACAGATTGATGAGAGAATAAAAACTAAAAGGAGTGAAATTATTCGGAATTTATCCGACAAAATAAAAAATAACTACAGGAAAAGTTTCATCGGGAAAACGCAAACTATTTTAGTTGAAAAAACTGATGGTGAGATTGGCAGCGGATATGGGGAGTATTATATTCCGGTTCAGTTTTCTGGAGTTAACATTCAAAAGAATAAATTCTATAAAGTGAATATTACCGATATGGAAGACGGTTCAGATCCCGTCTTAAAAGGTGAAATGATATAAGAAAAAGACGCAATTGAATTGCGTCTTTTTTTGTATTAATCTAATGAAAAACCAATATTGGAATGTGTGTTTTAATGAACAGTTTTCTTGACATCTGACCAAAAAACATACGTTCCAATAAATTATGCTTTCTAGCCAAAATAGCTATCGCACCTATGTTATTATCTTGCACATATTTTTCTATGCCTTTCATTTTATCCTCAATCTGAATGATTGAGCAGCTAACATTTGATTCACCAAGTGTACTTTTCAAATATTTTCTCATGACTTCCATTTGGTGTTGCTCCATAATATTATCCTCTTCGATATCATTGAAGTGAACACAATGAATTTTCATGTCATAGGGCTTGGTAATGTATTTTAAGTTGGCCATTGCCCTAAAATCAGCTTTATCAAAATTGGTTGCATACATGATATTATCAATCTTATCAAAATCAACAAGCTCTCCTTGATCCGACAATATCAGAATAGGCACTTCCGTTTCTTCAATAACATTTGTGACTACACTTCCCAAAAGATTGGTTGTTCCGGCTGTTTCTCCCCTACTTCCCATAATCATTAAGTCGGGCTTATAAGTATTGCAAATGTTTAATATTTCGGAAGACGCAGTTCCTCCACTTAGGGCATAATCGACTTCAATCCCTTCAATTTTTTCAAGTTCCAATTTATTTCGTAAATCGTAATATAATTCTTTAATTCTTGCTTTTGCATTCTTCTCAACTTCTGAAAGGACTTCTACAACAGTGGCATTGTAGGTGTAACTGTCAGAGAATGGAATGGTTTCTATTGCTGATGCGAAATAAGTATGAAACAATAAAATATCGGCATTAAACTTCTTGGCAATACTCATAGCATATTCGCAAATACGAGGTGAGAAATCAGAAAAATCGACAGGAACCAAAATACGATTCACTTCAATTTTTTGCTGAGGAAAGGCTTTTTCAAAATCCTCCTGAGCATAACTCAATTCCAATTCTTCAATTATTTTAAGAGCCTGAGTTAAATCCTGTGCTTTTATTCTTAATTTTACACCTCCACCAATGGCAGATTGTATTAAATTGAGATTTTTCAGAAAGCATTCTACACCTTCTGATTCTAAACGAGTTTTAAGCAACTGTGCTCTGGAGTAGCTATAAGTTGCTAATGTTATCATCCTGTCCTTCATAGCTATTGGTTTTATTGTTCGTTAGTCTTAAGTTACAAAAAAAAGAGATAGTGAACAAAGCGATTTTTTAGAGGAAAGAATGGGTACTAAAATAGATTCTAAATATAATATGCATCCTATGTCGCAATAAAACCCTAGTATTCTTGAAATATCAAAAAAGAATAGTTAATTTTGCGCCTTAATATAGAACAGTTACTTAATAAGTAATTAATTAAACAAACAAAGTTATGTTGAATCATTATGAAACCGTTTTCATTGTAACTCCCGTTTTATCTGAGGCTCAGGTAAAGGAGGCGGTAGAAAAATTTAAAGCCCTTGTCATCGAGAATGGTGGCGAGATGGTTAATGAGGAGAACTGGGGACTGCGCAAGTTGGCTTATCCAATTCAAAAGAAAAGCACTGGTTTTTACCAATTGCTTCAATTTGATGCTCCAGGCGACGTTATCGAAAAATTGGAATTAAATTACAGACGTGATGAAAGAGTCATTCGTTTTTTAACTTTCAAACTTGACAAGCACGCTTTTGAGTATTCTATTAAAAGAAAAGGAAAACTTAAATCTAACAAAGAGGAGAAGTAAGCTATGGCACAGAATCAATCAGAAATTAGATATTTAACCCCTCCATCGGTTGAGATCAAAAAGAAAAAGTATTGTCGTTTTAAAAAGAACAAAATTAAATTCATCGATTATAAAGATCCTGAATTTTTGAGAAAGTTCTTAAACGAGCAAGGTAAAATTTTACCTCGTCGTATCACTGGTACTTCATTGAAATACCAAAGAAAAGTAGCTACAGCTGTTAAACGTTCTCGTCACTTGGCATTGCTACCATACGTAACTGACATGATGAAATAATCTTTAAACAGGAGGAACGAAATGGAAGTAATCTTAAAACAAGATATTCATAGCTTAGGATATAAGAACGACATCGTAGTTGTAAAAAACGGTTACGGTAGAAATTATTTGATTCCTAAAGGAATAGCTACTCTGGCAACAGAATCAGCTAAGAAAATGAATGCTGAAAATATGAGACAAAGAGCTCATAAAGAAGAAAAAATAAAGAACGAAGCTTTAGAAGTTGCTAAAAAACTTGAAGGTGTTACCTTAAGTGTAGGTGCTAAAACTAGTACTACTGGTAAAATTTTCGGTTCTGTTAACAACATTCAAATTGCTGAAGCATTAATTGCTAAGGGATTTGAAATTGACAGAAAAGTGATTGCAATCAAAGACGTTGTTAAAGAGATCGGTAAATATACCGCAACTATCAAACTTCATAAAGAAGTTAAAGTTGATATCGAATTTGACGTTGTTTCTGAATAATCGCTTCGATAATTAATTAATTTAAGTTTATAACAGACAAACTTAAAACTTTTCAAACAGACAGATTAAAACCACCCTGATTAACGCTTGGGGTGGTTTTTTTATACCTTAGGTTTTCCAAAATCCTGAGTCCAATAACTTCCAGCTCTTCCTACTCCCACTTCTGTAATACTGGAATATATACTTTTGGGACAGCATCCTTGGCTGGTAAGCCATCCATCCATACACTTTCTTCGGAAGTTACCCCATTGCAATATTCTCACATACACTGAAATAAATAGATCCTACGTCGCCTATTATCTCAAGGAAAGTTCCCTCATTAAAAGATTTGTGACTGAAAAAATCATTATTCAGCTTATCATTACTATGCTTAAGAGTAGCTGTTTCAAGTTTACTGTTCCAAGCAATTGAATCAACTGGGGGATAATACCGATTGGCTTTCTATTAATTTGATGGAAGTCAGGAACACCCTCTCGGCAAGCTTCCTTCAACTGATGGAAGTGCTTATCCTGAAATAGCTTGATTATTACTTGATTTTGAATAGTTGTATTGTGTGTCTTTTCTGAAGTGGCTCACTAAAATTAATATCATCTTTGGAACCTAATATCAATAATCCAGATAATAATATCAGGCAAACTGTATAAAACACTTTTCTCATTTAGAATAATTTAAAGATGATTAAATGTGGATTGAGTGTGAATTTGGTTGAAATAGAAGGATGAATATTTTCTTTATTTATAAGTAATTTGGAAGCTAATTTATATGGATTTTAAAAATTATTGGAAATATGTAAAATATTGTTTCCAACTTAAAGGATTATATGTAATTTTAAGTACTGAAAATAACTAGTTCAGCTATCAAATTTTGTCTATGAGAATATTCTACACCATATTTATATTACTATCATTTTCACTCTCTTCTTTTGGACAAAGAGACAATACATATTTACCTTCTAAAAGAAACTTTAGAATAAAATACGTATCCTACGACTCGAAAGATCGAAGAGAATATTCTGAAATTTGGCAATTGGTTGGTAAATCAAAATCGAATGGTTTAATTCAGTACAATATTGAATCAGAGATTACCACAAGAAAACACAATACATTTTATCAATATTTCAGATTAGTTACTAAGGATTCTATCTTTTTTATCGGATCAGAAAGATATCTTGATCCTAAAAAATTGGATTCCTATCAGAAAATGGTAATTAAAATCTCATCAGACAGCGTTGCTATACCTGTTCGGCCTAGAATAGGACAAATGTTACCTGAAGCGAGTTGTGAAGCCAGTATCTTACGAGGGACAGGATCAGTTTTGATGTCGATGAATGTTCTACTTATTAATCGAAAGATAGATGCGATGGAAAACATTAGTACTCCAGCAGGAAACTTTAATTGTTTTAAGATTTCAACGGATAAAATTACTTACGGGGGAATCAATAAAAGTAAAACCAAGATATTTGAATGGTATGCTATTAATGTTGGTTTAGTTCGGGTGGAAGAATATCAATCTAACGGAAAATTAATATCCTATAAAGTATTGGAATCACTCGCTGAAGATTTTTTCCTACCGTAAGACTTATCAGTTTTTGTTTCTAATTAATTCTTTTCTGAAAAACATGGTTAAAGCATGAAATGAGTTATATCCTCTTGCTTTAATGCCTTGATTATTCAACTTTTTTGACTTCTTATTTTGTAACTTAACAATGGACAAAAAACCACAGTTTTTAATTGCGGCTCCTTCCAGTGGATCAGGAAAAACGACTATTACCCAGGGATTATTACGCTATTTAAAGAATAAAGGATTGCGTGTTCAACCGTTCAAATGTGGCCCGGATTATTTAGATACAAAACACCATGCCTGGGCTGCCGGCAATGTTTCGATCAATCTGGACACCTTTATGAGCAGTTATGAGCACGTTGAGGAGATTTACCATAGATATTCAAGTCGATCTGACGTTTCGGTAGTAGAGGGTGTTATGGGGCTTTTTGATGGGGCGAAGAAAATGGAGGGGAGTTCAGCACAAATTGCTGAATTATTAAATATTCCAATAATTCTTGTGGTTAATGCTAAGGCAACTGCTTATTCTGTTGCTCCATTACTGTATGGATTTAAAAATTTCTATCCGGGAATTAATATTGCCGGTGTTATCTTTAATTTTGTTGGCAGCGAATCACATTATCAATTTTTAAAAGATGCTTGTGAAGATGTAGGTGTAACTCCTTTAGGTTATGTTCCTAAAAACGATAAACTTCATTTGCCATCCAGACATCTTGGCTTGCAAATTTCTGATTCATTGCAGTATGACGCAATTATAGAAGATATTGCGGAACATATCTCACAAACAGTTGACATAGAGAAATTAATTCAGATCTCGACAACTCAATTTCAAGAACCAAGAACAAGTAAAATCAGTCAAAAAGGGAAACTAAAAATTACGGTTGCTAAGGATGAAGCCTTTAATTTTACTTATCATGAAAATTTAAAAGCGTTAGAACAATTAGGAGATGTAACATATTTCTCCCCTCTTAAAGATCATGAATTACCTTTTACTGATCTGCTTTACCTTGCCGGAGGCTATCCTGAACTTCATCTTAAAGAATTAAGTTCGAATACTACTATGCGAAAGGCAATTAACAACTATTGCTCACAAGGTGGTCGTGTATTGGCAGAGTGCGGTGGAATGATGTATTTATGCGAAAGTATAATAGATTCAGATTCTATTGAATATCCAATGGTAGGATATTTAGAGCAAAAAGCCACTATGGAGAATATGAAACTAAAATTGGGGTATCGAAAAATTAATATTGATAACAATATTTGTTTTGGACATGAATTTCATTATTCTAAAATTCTTAGTCCATTACTAAAATACTCTGTGGGAGAAATTTATTCGGCGAGAGATCAAAAATTAGATACACTGTTGTTTCGGAAACAAAATACTGTAGCTTCCTACATCCATTTTTATTGGGGCGAAAAGAAAATTACTGATATTTTTTTTGGAAATACTAATGAAGATACGACCAAACAAGTCTAACTGCTTGTCCGTAATAGCTATTTCCAAAGAGATTCAGATGATTAAGAACATGATACAATAGGTAAATATTCTCTCTGTAATCATAGCCTTGTGGAAGTGGCATTTTTTTTTGATAAGATCTGTAAAAATCATCACTAAAACCACCAAAGAGTTTAGTCATGGCTAAATCAGCCTCTCGATGACCATAGTAAACTGCCGGATCAATTAAGCATGGGTTAGAATCTTCATCGCATAAAAAATTACCGCTCCATAAGTCTCCGTGCAATAAAGTTGGTTTTTCTTCGCTTCCTTCTAAAATCTCTTCTATTCGACCTTCTAAAATTAGAAATCCATTTTTTAATTCATTACCAACCAAACCATTGCTTTCGGCTAATTTATATTGATACAGCAGGCGTTTATTATAATAGAAATCGCACCAATT
This sequence comes from Labilibaculum antarcticum, assembly GCF_002356295.1. Lineage (NCBI taxonomy): Bacteria > Pseudomonadati > Bacteroidota > Bacteroidia > Marinilabiliales > Marinifilaceae > Labilibaculum > Labilibaculum antarcticum. The sequence continues at coordinate 5,132,373 of NZ_AP018042.1, forward strand.
AACAGTCTCTGTATTCGTTGCACTATTTATTTGAGGAGTAGCACCAATATAGTTGTCTTCCTTAAATCCGAATTTACTTGCGCTCCTTTTATGTAAATTTGCCATTTGTGTGCCAAATCGACTGAAAAAATCCTTATTCTTATGTCCTTCCTCAATAAATTCAAGTAAGAGAACATCTGTGTCGACATAAAACACTTCAGGAACTCGAATACAAGCTGTTTTACGAATTTCTTTTAATCCGTTCGCTTCTTTAAAAAATACATCTTCATTGTACGGTTCCGTCTTTAAAAATGCGTATTGTCCATTTTCAAATCGAATTTGATTTGAAGTAGCAAAACTCCCACCAGAAATAGATTTAAAACCAGTGATTTTCTGACCGATTAAATCTTCAATTCTAGAAAAAACGCCCTCAATTCTCATGTTATATCTTTAAGTAAGCCTTCACAGGCATCTTCAATTATATCAAGCACTAATTCGAACCCATCATCTCCCCCATAATAGGGATCGGGAACAGAGCTGTAATTTGAATAACGAGTACAATAGGCGGTTATTAACTTCACCTTATCTAAATCAGATTTATTTCTTGCTAAAGCTTTAATATCAGTTGTATTTTGCTGATCCATTCCAAAAATAAGATCGAATTCATCAAAATCACTTGCCGCATCAAATTGTCTGGCAATACTGGTTAAATTATAGTTTCTTAACGAAGCATGTTTTCTCATTCTTCCGTCGGCTCTGTCTCCTGTATGCCAAGCTCCTGTCCCTGCAGAATCACATTCAAATTCATCAGTCAATTGATACTTTTCAATATATTCATTCATTACTGCCTCGGCACTCGGTGATCGGCAAATATTTCCCATACAAACAAAAAGTAATCTCTTTTTCATCCACAGCTATTTATTGTTTTCTTTTACTAATAAAATTATTAATCAGGATTTAAAAACGGCTGATTTCAGTATTAATTCGTAAAAAACAAAAGATATTCACGAATTGACTGCCGCTAGCTTTATACATTTCAATATACGAACATCAGGTAGAGCTAACAGTGGTAAACTTCTTGGTTTCACCATTAAATATCTTAGAAAAAATTCCACCTATTGCCCTGAATTCATTAGTTTCGTAGTCTTGATTTCCACAAGTGAGACACTTGTAACCCGCTTAGTTCATAGTACGTCATTAAATCTGCTTTATATAATAAATATAATAAAATAGATCTACAGCTACTATTTTTTGAAAAAATAAATAACAATTTATTAACAGAAATAATAAGACCTATAACTCCTTATTAGGATTTTTTTTATAAGTTTGTACTACGAAACTACAAAATGGAAAGAGAAATAATGCATATCACAAACAACTATAAAATCCGAGTCTCTTCGGATGTGTTTGCTATGCAATCCATTAAATCACAATCTCCAAATTATTCCCAAGATACTTTTTCTATCAACTATAACAACAATCAGATTTATTGTTGCTGTTGTTATTTAGGTTGTTATTGTTGGTAATAAAGAATAAACTACTACATAATAATAAAATATCGCGCTAGGTGATTCTTATATGTTATAAGATTATCTTATGTGTTTTGATCACTTTTAAATCAAGAAAACAATGTCTTATTTGTCCAAAGTTATGGAGGAATTACAAGCTTCAAGAAAAAATTCAGAATTCGATATGCCAAGTCGTGATTTAGCTCAACAATTTGTAGAAGAGGCTATGAATTCGCTGTTTCCAATCAATGCCAGAAGATCAAATAGTAGCTGTGAGCAAGAGGCCCTGCTTTATCAATTAGAGTCCATATTGAAATTACTATTACTTCCTGTTAAAAATGAATTAGAGGCACCCCTTGAAAAAATAACGCATGATTTCATGAAAACTTTACCCAAGGTATATCGTGATCTACTATTGGATGCGGAAGCCATTCAGAAATTTGATCCTGCTGCAAGTAGTCTAGGAGAAGTAATTATTGCTTATCCAGGCTTTTTTGCAATTCTGGTATATCGCATAAGCAATATTCTTTATCATTTAAATGTTCCCTTAATTCCACGATTAATGAGTGAATATGCACATACCAAAACAGGAATCGATATTCATCCCGGAGCAACCATTGGTGAATCTTTTTTTATTGATCATGGGACTGGGGTTGTTATAGGGGAATCAGCCATTATTAAAAATAATGTTAAGATTTACCAAGGTGTTACACTTGGTGCCTTGCAAGTTAAAAAGAGCATGGCTAAGAAAAAACGACACCCAACTGTTGAAGACAACGTAATAATTTATTCAAACACGACCATTTTGGGTGGCGAAACTGTGATCGGAAGAAATAGTATTATTGGTGGTAACGTTTGGTTGACTTCGAGTGTAGAGTCGAACAGTATTGTTTATCACAAACATGAAACTAAGGTTAGAACGAAGCTTGACGAAAGTAAAATTATAAATTTCCAAATATAAAAAATGTAGCTGTATGAAATTAAATAATATTTTAGAAGGAATTGGCAAAACTCCTGTAGTTAAAATAAATAAGATTTTTGATAAGAATTCGAACGTGTGGATGAAATTGGAAAGATCTAATCCTGGTGGAAGTATTAAGGATAGAATTGCCCTATCAATGGTCGAAACGGCTGAAAAAGATGGATCACTAAAAAAAGGATCTATAATAATCGAACCTACTTCTGGTAATACAGGTGTTGGTCTAGCTATGGTAGCAGCCGTTAAAGGATATAAGATCATTTTGGTTATGCCAGAATCCATGTCGGTTGAAAGAAGGAGTTTAATGGCCGCTTATGGAGCTGAATTTGTACTTACCCCAAGAGAACTTGGTATGAAAGGTGCTATTCAAAAAGCTGAAGAGCTACTCGCAAGCAATGAAAATTCATGGATGCCTTCTCAATTTGATAACGATGCAAATATCGAAATTCATAGAACTACAACTGCTAAAGAGATAATTGCTGATTTCCCTGATGGTTTGGACTACCTTATTACTGGTGTTGGAACTGGAGGACATATTAGTGGTGTTGCTGAAATTTTAAAAGCTAAATTTCCAAAACTTAAGGTGTTTGCTGTTGAGCCAGAAGGTTCTCCTGTAATTTCTGGAGGTGCACCAGGTCCTCACCCATTACAAGGTATTGGTGCAGGCTTTATACCGAAAAATTTAAATACCGAAATTTTAGATGGGACTATTTCTGTTGGAAAAGATGAAGCTTTTTCAAAAGTAAAAGAATTAGCTACTAAGGAAGGTATTCTTGCAGGAATTTCCACGGGAGCTTCATTAGCTGCCGTTGCTAAAAAACTTACTGAAATTGAAAACGGAGCAAGTGTTCTAACTTTTAATTACGATACAGGAGAACGATATCTTTCTGTTGAAGGATTATTTTAGAAAATAAGAAAAGTCCATCATATTGTGAACTGCACCCCAAATGTCGTGTCCGACTTTTGGGGTGCAGTTCATTGATGGCCTTTTATTTTAGATGAACCCCCAATGTTATTTTTTTGTTCCCTGTTTTGTTTTTATTACGACTACTCCATTCGCTCCTCTTGACCCATACATTCCAGACATCGAAGGCGTAAGAATATCTATACTTGCAATTGTAGCAGTTGGAATACTTTCTAAGGCATTAAAATCGAGAATAGAGCCATCTATTTCAATTATTGCAGCACTCGATTTTTTAAGTGATTTTACTCCCCTAATAGTAATTTCATTATTTTCTATTTTAACTCCAGGATATTTAGCTTTAATTATTTGTAACACATTATCATAACTCGAAAAATCGTTCTTTTTTGCATTTTTTTCAACTAATTTTAAAAAATCAGTCATTTTTAAAATATGACCATTTGCAATTGCAATTTCAGCAGCCTTTGGTTCATTAGATAATTCAAGAAAAATGACTGTTTTTTTATCCTTAGATTTAATTTTATATTTTTTATCCTTGAAACCTTTAGCAGTTACTATTAATTTATTCTTAGACTTACAAACCAGTGTAAATTCACCTTTATTATTAGTTTTAACGCTTTCGCCACTATTTTGTATAACAATATTTGCATTTACAATCGGAATGGATTCAAAAGCTAAAACAGTTCCCTTCACATTAATTTGAGCATGTAAATAAAGAATTGAAGCAAATATGAATGTAATCGTCAAAATTATTTTTTTAGACTTCATAGTTAAGAGTATTTAAATATAAAAAAATCGATTGTTTGTTATTGTTTTTCAAGTTAGTATATTTATGATAAATTACACTATCATTCAGTAATAAACATTAGTTAAATTCGAATTCCCATTACTGTAATATCATCGATTTGCTCCGTTCCATTCATCCATTTTTCCATAGTGCGTTCTAAAATTGTTTTCTGCACCATCATTGGTTTCTCGTGAATTTTCAATAATACATTCTTAAATTGACGAGTTGTAAATTTCCGATCATCTTCACCTCCGAATTGATCTGGATATCCGTCAGTATATAAATAGAGCATATCTCCTGTGTTTAAGTCTATTTCACGGCTTGTAAAATCAATATTATTCTGATGATAAATCCCAATTGGCATGCGATCAGCCTTTAAGGTTGTGATTTTATTGTCGCGCACAATTAAAAGTGGGTTGAATGCCCCTGAAAAAGTTAGTCTATCTTTAGCATGATCTATTACTATTAATGATATATCCATACCATCACTAGGAGTTGTGTCGTCATGACTTTGTCTTAACGAAATGATGATATTCTTACGTAATTGATTTAAAATTTCGCTTGCGCTGGTTATTTTTTTATGGTTCACAATTTCATTTAGCATAGTAATACCCAACATACTCATAAAAGCTCCAGGGACACCATGACCAGTACAATCTGCCAAAGCTACAATTGTTTTGTCATCCACTTTAGTTAACCAATAAAAATCACCACTTACAATTGCTTTTGGTTGATTTATTATAAAACTTTCAGTAAGAACCTTCTCTAAATATTTAGCCGGAGGAATAACTGCAGCCTGAATTTTACTCGCATACTTAATACTATCTGTAATGTCTTTGTTTGCGCTTTTTATTAGATCTCTCTGCTTTTCTATCTTCTCCTTTTGTTTTACGACTTCAATTGTTCTTTCGTTAACCTTTTCCTCTAAAATATGATTTTCTCTTTTTAATTTATTTTCTCTGTTTTTAATATAGAACACTACTGATATTATCGAAAGGAATGCTAATACCAAATAGAACCATGCCTGTTTCCAGAAAGGAGTTTTAATGTGAAATTTAATATTTACAGGATATTTATTGCTAATACCATCTCCGTTTGAAGCTTCAAGAATAAAATTAAAATTACCATCACTAACACCGTGATAAATTACACTATTAGTAGTTGTGAAATCGGTCCATTTCTCATCATATCCTTCAAATAGATGACGATACTTAACTAATTCCGGTTCTTTAAAATATATTCCAACAAATTCGATGTATATTTTATATCTACCCGGCGACAATACAATCTTTTCGTTAAGTGGGACTGATTCATCATTAATTTTAATAGACTTAATCTTTAGTACTGGAGGTGATGTTACTGATTTTTCGAGTAATGGATTAAACTTTACCAAACCGCGATTGAATCCAAACCATAAATTGTCATTTTTATCGATGAAACTTGAATTAATTTGAAATTCAGCACTCTTGCTAATTCCAATATTCTCTTGGAGTCGTTTGATCTTAAAATCAGGTGTATTGATTCGACTTAATCCACCTCGATGACTTACCCATATTCTATTTTGCTTATCCACAGTTAAAGAGTAACAATAATCTGATAAGAGGCCATCATTTACAGTGAGATTTGTAATAGAATCTTCTTGGTAGATAAAAACTCCCTTCCCTAATGTGCCAATCCATACATTTCCCTTAGAATCTTCAGTGATAGAACGAATATCGGCAGACAAATCAAATTTTGTTAACTCCAAATTTTGTATAAAAGCAATTGAATTACTTAGGGTTGACATCCAAACTCGATCTTTGGAATCAATGAATATGTGATTAACGCAATTATGTGGAAGTCCGCCTTTGCTTATCGTATACCAGGAAAACTCATTCGTTGATAAATTATAATTACAAGCTCCTTTTTTAGTTGCAATCCATATCTGATCCTCGGTTCCTGTAATTGAATTAACAGAATTCTCCAGTATTCCATTGGCAATAAACTGTCGAATTAATTTATCTTCTTTGATGTTTAATCGATAGACACCATTTTTTGCTGTTCCGATCCATAAATCATTTTCATCCCTGCAATATAGAGCCGTTATTTTATCGAATGGTAAGCCCCGATAACTATCATAGAACCTAACTTCATTGTAATTTGAAACATCCCTTCGCAGCAATCCTTTGTCTGTCCCCAACCATTCGTACTTACTGTCTATTGATATGGCTGAAATTTCAGAACCGTAAGTTTCTTCGTTTGGAGAATAAAAAGTATATGCAGGATCAATTAAACGCGCCAGACCTTTCCCATATACACTAATCCATATATTTCCTTCAGAATCTTCGTAAACGAGTTTTATATTGTCACTTTGGAGGCCACTCGATGCATCAAAAGTTTTATCAAGATGAAATCCGACAGAATCTTTTGCTAATTTATGAACACCTTGACCAAATGTAGAGATCCACAAATTGGAAGATTGATCTTCAAAAATATTTTGAATACCATCCATATTTAAATCGGCACCAATTCTTGTAGTTGAAAAACCTTCTTTTGTTATGCTTAAATGATATATATTCTTATTGCCACTAAGAATATAAAACCCAGTTTCACTTTTGTCTTTGCAAATACAATTAATTCTATTTTGATTAATTTCATTTACCTCACTAACAATAACCAGTTCATTATTTTCATTGATACGGCAATACTTTAAACCATCAATAGAACCAACCAGAAGTTCATTTGCATTTATAAATTCAAATGAAAATACAGGGAAAGCACCGTCTGTGAAAACTACAGGCTCAACCGACTCGTCCTTAACTACTTGCAATAATCCGTCAGTTTGGTTTGAATACCATATATTTCCAGAGCTATGCATATGAATATCCGTCACACTACTCTTTGAGTTAGAGTTCTGAATTAATTTATGGAAACCATCTTTATTTTTAAAACTTAAATTTCCATTCATATGTCCGAACCATTCTCCTTTTGGAGTATTTAGGTTACATGAAATAAAGTTATCGGCAAGAGAATCTGATGTATTGTAATTAGTGAAATTAATTCCGTCGAAACTTGCAAGTCCATCTCCGGTTCCAATCAGTAAATACCCTTCTGAATTTTGACTTATAGAATATACATATGCTTGAGGAAGACCTTGATCGACACCATAATTAATAAATCGATTATCCTGAGCAGAGAGTATATTCTGACACAGGAAAATTATCATTATCGAAAACAATCTCTTTAATAGGTATATATGTGTTTTATTCATTCAATTATTTCTACAACATCTTTTGTGAAAACTGAAACAATTTATCAAAATATCTTTTTACTCTCTTCATTTATTGTCTATTCTCAGAATTTAAGTTAACAGGTAAAGTAAAATAGAAATATGAACCCTCGCCAGCAACAGATTCTACACCTATCTTGCCACCAAGTAATTCCACCAAACTTTTTGAAATTGCCAAGCCTAATCCTGCTCCGCGATATAATTTCTTCCAACCATCTCTAAACTCTTTTCTAAATCGTTCAAAAATAACCTCTTTTTGATTTTCTAAAATTCCAATTCCTGTATCCTTCACAAAAAACTTAACCATTCCATTTTTATGATATACAATACCAAAATCAATGGTTCCCTTTTCAGTAAATTTTATTGCATTCCCAATTAAATTTGATAAAATTTGCTTCAATCGCAACGAATCGGATTGAATGATAAGGTCTGTATGTTTTTCAATATAATTAAGGACTAAATCTTCCATTTTTAATTCCGATATTTTCTTTGCATGAACTGTATACAATTCAGTTAAAATCTCATGCAAATTACAATCTTGAGTTTTAATCTTAAGCTGTCCGGCCTCTATGCTTGAAATATCCATAATGTCATCAATCAAACACAATAAATCATTTGTATTGGATTTAAGAATAGACATATATCTGCCTTTTGAATTTGGATTTACATTAGGTTCCTGCAACATCGTTGAGAACCCAACAATGGCATTTAGAGGAGTTCTTATTTCATGAGACATATTTGATAAAAATGCTGTTTTTAAACGATCAGATTCTTCTGCTTTCTCTTTGGCCTGAATTAATTCTTTCTCTGTTCTTTTTCGCTCTTTTATTACTTCTTCTTTAGCAATAACTTCTCGGGTTTTATCATCAAGATTTTGAATTAATTTTCTTTGAATCCGACGAAGATTCTTTTCTCTGAGCACGACCATTAGATAAATCCCAAAAATAAGTCCGGCAAGAGATAATAATTGAAACCATGTTTTTTGCCATAAAGGGTATTTAATCTTTATTTTAAAACGTAAGGGTTGAATTGATTCTATCCCATTGCCATTCACTGCTTTTAAAATAAATTCATAATCTCCTGATCCAAGTTGTTTGTAATCTACTCTTCTTCTATTATCAGGTGCAGACCAATCATTCTCATAACCTTTCAATACATATTGATATTTAATGAGCTCTGGTTCATTTAAATTAATTCCTTTATATCCAATCTGAATTTTATAGTAGCCTGGTGATAGAACAAGGTTTTTATTAATTTCATATTCGTCACCATTTACCTTTAAAAATGAAAGATCTAAAGTTGGAGGAACTGCACGATTTAATTCTTTAGAAATATCATATGTATAGATTCCTTGATTGGATCCAAAGTATAAAATATTATCCTTTTCTTTTGCTGTAGAATTCTTATTAAACTCTATTGATGAATGAAGACCGGCATTTTTCTGAAGCGTTTTAATATGGTAATCAGAAAGCCGAATTTGACTTACTCCTCCTCTATGAGTAACCCACATACGCTCTTTATCACTATTCAAGGAGTAACAATAATCAGATAATAATCCGTTCCGATAATTAATATTCATTATTGAATCCTTATTTATTACATATATGCCATTTCCTTGAGTTCCAACCCAAATAAGACCATCTTTATCTTCCGCTATTGAAGTGATATTTAGAAGGCTATTGCTATTGGCTAAGTGGATGTTTGTTAATTCATCATCCTGTATATATGATAACGTATTACTTAGTGTGCCTACCCAAATACGTTTTTCATGATCTTTTAGAATGTGATTTACTGAATTATGCGGAAGTCCTTCTTCCTGCATAGTAAACCATTTTTTTTTATTTGTATCCAAATTGTATTTACAGAGTCCCTTTTGTGTTGCAATCCAAACATTTTGGTTTTCAGCGATAATAGAATTGATTGATTTCTCTAAATTCCCAAGTCGTAAAAATTGTGATTTAATAATCCCTGTTTTATAATTCAAACGATATACGCCTGATTTTTCAGTGCCTATCCAAAGTTCAGTATTTTTCCAATCAGCAATAGCAGTGATCTTGTCATTCTCCAAAGAACCATTCACATCATAGGAATGTAATACCTTATTTGATTTTAGATCAACTTTAAGAAGTTCCTGTCCTGTCCCAATCCATTTTACTTTCTCGGTAATGCATATAGAATGGATACTATTGCTGTATTTTTCTTCATCGAAATTTATGAACGAATTTGCAGAGGGAATTAATCGACTTAAACCTCCGCCATATTTACCTATCCAAATATTTCCTTCCTGATCTTCAAAAACAGATTTAACAGCATTGGTTAGCAAGCCATTGTTATCCCCGTATCTTTTCACTTCGGCAAGTTCCCTATTGTTTGAAAATTTAAGTTTAAAAACACCATTTCCTAAAGAAGCCAACCATAAATTGCCCTCTTTATCTTCAAATAAATTCTGAGCTCTCGAAAAGTCATTATTATCAGCAATTTCATCAACTTTATAATTATCAGAATCTATACTTATACGAAATAAACCATCATTTTCAGTTAGAATATAAAATTTATCGCTTTTTTCCGATCTAATTATATCTACAACTTTCCCATTAGGTATTTCAGAAATATCATTTTTTACTGCAATTTCATTGTCAGTTGTTAACTGACACAATTTAAGTCCTTCCGAGGTTCCAACTAATAGGCTGTTCTTATCAATAAATTTAAAAGTAAAAACATGGTTCTGAAAGGAATTCTGATACAATTCACCTTTTGCTGTTTTGTTTTTGAATTTTATAAAACCTTTATTTTGGCTGGCAATCCATATGTTTGCTTCAAAATCTTGCTCAATATCAACGATACTGCTCGTTTCATTAACATAGTAGTTAAAAGAAATACCATCATAGAAGCTTACCCGGCCATTCAAATGACCAAACCATAATCCTTTATCCGTTTTTAAAGCACAGGTAATGAAATTTCCACCTAGAGAATCTTGTTCGGTAAAATTCTGGAATGTATAACCATCATACTTAGATAAACCATTACCTGTGCCAATCCATAAATTACCTTTCGCATCTTGAGTAATATTATAGATATAAGCTTGAGCTAATCCATCATCAACGCTAAAGTTGATAAATTCGTTTTCTTGCGAAAAAACAAATACTGGATTGACTAAGAAAAATAGTACAATAAGTTTGATTAAAATTTTATTCTGTTTCATTCAAATAATTATTTTCAGTTCTTCCTCTTTTTACCTAATGCTTTCATTTTTATTTTTGGTGTGTACACAGGCACACCTCCAATTGGTATCGAAAAGAAAGGAAGAGCTTCTCCATACTGATTTTTAATTGAAATAACTACATTATTATTCTTTACCAATATGGTACGACGTTTAATAAATTGAATTTCCAGAGAAGAATTTTTCTCTCTATCACCAATCGGAAATTTATTTCTAATCCATTGATCTTCACTTGATAGGTCGCAAAGCATTCCGTTTTTTGCAACAGAATTAATTCGAATATAACCGTCATTATCCCAATCAAAATTGGTTACTTCTACTGAAATTGTTTTGTCATCTGCGAAAGGATAAATTTGTGAAATATCATTCATGTCATTTGAAAGTCGAAACGTATATTCATAAGTGAAAACATTCCCACCTTCAACTTCTTTATTTTCTTTTGAGTTGGTGCTCAAAAAGAAGTTGTAGAGATTTCCATCATCACCCGATTTACCTGTTACAATAACTTTGAAAACTCGACCACCAAATTTTTCTATCATTTCTCCTTCATAAGGATTAAATGGGCCAAAAGTATACCAGGCGTTATCATATTTAGTATCCTGTTCAAAATTCACAGAAGCCAAAAGATTTCCACTATCAAATTTACCAACAGGGTCTATATTCTGTGCATCTTTGTTAGACCAACACTCAAATCCTCCATATACAGAAAAATTAACTTTTGTATTGTACTCTCCTTTTTGTTCATCATTGTAACCTCCTATTTCGGGATCAAAAACTCTAAAGTAAACTGGTTCTGTATGATTTTCAGGGATTAAGAAAAAATATATTTGACAAAAATCATCATCACCCCAGGAGGTTTCCGCATCAGCCCCGAAGGTAACAAGATAAGGTATATTTTCTTCTGCTGCAGGAACAGACTGGGCATTTAGGCTTTTACTATATGATAAAAAACCATAAACAAATATACAGAAGATAATTATTTTTAATCGTGACATTCTTATTCTGGGTTTAGTAAGGCTTATTCCTTGACAACAATAAATTCTAATTTACTCGTATTTTTATTCTCTTCGTCTATTTCGGTTGTAATTTCATAGACAGCAGTGCGTAATCGGAATTTTTCAACGCCATTATCTATAAGGTAATCAGCAATTTTCTGGGCTGCTTTGCTTGCGATATCAAGACCTTGATTACTTGTGGTACTTACGTGAAATCCAATTTTTAGTTCAATCATTGGATTTGACAGTAAAATTTTTAGCAGACGATCCAAAATCGGCTTAGTCGATTTTGAAAAAGATTGATTCTCCCGCTCTATAATTGAATATTGAAATTGAGATGAGAGAGCTTGTAACTCTTTTTCAATTAATAGAATTTTTGCATTACTTTTTCTATTTGAACTCAATTCACTTCTAAGAGCCAGGGCTTTTGCCGGGTTGCTGTTTAAATCGTCTTCATTAAGTTCATTTTTAAGAGTGTTCGAAATAATAAACTGCTTTTCCTTTTCAAAAGATTCAAAGAAAGCCAAATCGAACGCCTTCAAAATACTTCTTGAATCGGGATATAGCAGAGCTAGCTTAGGTATGGAAATAATTAAATCTTCAAGTTGTTGAGTCACAATATAGTTTCCATCTGCTGATACTATATTTTTCATGTCTTTCGAGTTGTTTTCCGATTTCATCAGCATTAAAGCTGTTGGATTATTAACGATATCCAGGTTTTTCTCGACACAAACTTTTTGTATATATCCTAAACTGTCTTTTTCACTTACAACACCCAAAACTACCTTGTAAATACCTTTTTTATTGTAAGAGTGATTTTGCTTAACTCCTTCAGCAAGTATGCCATCACCAAAATCCCAAAAGTATTTTTCCAAATTAACGGAAGGTAAATTTGTTTCAGATGCAACAAAAATCACCTCTGTCTGGGTTAAAGCTTCATCAACAGAAGTTATATAAGCCTGTTCAAAATCAAGTAGTTCAAACTCATAAGTTGTTTGTCTCATGAACACCTCCCCTGTTCGTTTGTCAATAATATTTAGTTCTACAGTATACTTTCCTGGTCCATCATAACAATGTTCAGCTTCTTTTCCTTTTATCTTAATACCATCACCAAATCCCCACTCATAATACGTTTTACTGGTATCTACAGGTGTGTAATATTCATCGTAAAAAAGAAAACAATATTGATTTTCTTTAATTGTATCGCAATTAGTAAATTGAGGAAATAGAGTTTTAAAATCATAAATATCATCTCCCCCATTTCGATTACTTGAAAAATAACCTTTTTCAAAATTAAGGTCAGTAATTAAACCAAAATCATCAGATTCTGAATTAATTGGCGAATTAATATGAAGGACTTCTTCCCATTCACCATGATTCATTTTACTTGAGAAAATATCTAAGCCACCTAAACCGTTATGCCCATCAGAAGAGAAAAATAGTTCGCCGGAAGGTGAAATAAATGGAAAACTTTCATTTTTCTTAGTGTTGATTTTAGATCCCAGATTTTTGGGCGTACTCCATATATTATTAATCTTTTCACACATATAGATATCCAATCCTCCCAATCCACCTGACATATCAGATACGAAGAACAATTTTGATCCATCTTCACTTAATGAAGGCATTGTTATATGATGATCAAAACTATTGTGAGCGAAAGGTTCTGGATCACTCCAAATGTTGGCATTTAAATAGGATGTAAATAATCCAAGTTTATTATTATCATCTTTTGTATCTCGTTTTTTACTAGATACCTCATTGTTTCGTGAAAATATAATCATTGAGTCATTAGCTCCAAAGCATGCTGGCCCATCATTAAAATTGGTCATTAATTGCGTGGACAGAATTACCGGCGTTTTGCCTAAACTATCGCCCTGTGTAGGGACGTAAAACATATTAAAAAGTTCTTTGTCATCAGGAGTCGAAAAGGTCACAAAAAGATCAGTTCTTCTATTTGAGCAGAATACGATTCCATCTCTGTAATATGCTGATGAATATTCATCGTCCTGAGCAGAACAAAATGCAGTTAAATTAACCTCATAATTTGCAGACTGACTACTTACAAAAAAAGGAGAAACCAGATTAAATAGTAGTAATAGTATTACGGTAAAGAATCTATTCATCATTTGATCTTTTGTGCTTTATAGATTTCTAGGACTATGAACTTTAATAGTATATTTAAAATCATAACGAAGCATTAATTCGTGTGCTCCAAGGCTAGTTTTATTGTATATAGTTGAATTAAAATCAGCCATATAGCCTAATATGAACTGTTTGTTTAATTGAACTTGAAACATTCCTTTAAATAGTTTTCGTTCGCTATCATAAGCCGTTCCTACAGAAAATTTATCCAAATAAATTAGTCGACTCATAATAATAAAATCTGCTTCGCTTTCTTTTTGATATTTAAGCATCAGACTTGGAACCATTTTTAAGTTTTGTTGTAAATTGAATGTATAATCTCCAGTTATAATATAATTGTACTTTGAAAAATCGTTTTTGACATCATATTTATCTTTGGAGGAATTGAACGTATAGGAAAGCATATACGGAACAGAAAAACCAATATTATATTTTGCTGTTGAATAGTATGCTCCAATACTTACTTCCGGAATTAAGTAGGTTGGTGAATTGTTTTGAATTAAGTCATCATTAAGATCATTTGCCAATAATTCAGTCCAGGCAGTATTCATCATTATAAATCCACCACCTAAGCCCATTGCTAAATTCCCATTTTTCATTTTAATTCGAAAAGAGTAATTACCAATTAGACTTGTTTCGTTAGTGACGCCAATTTGATTATTAATTATGGAAATTCCCAAACCCATATTTTGCTTTCTCATTGGGGAATGAGCGGAAAATGATAGAGTTTTGGGTGCGCCTTTGAATCCAACCCATTGATTACGGTACAAAAAGCTGGCACTTAAAGCATCACCACTTCCTGCTAAAGCAGGATTTAATACGATAGGGTTAAAAATATATTGATTCGTAAATTGGGTGTTCTGCCCAAATATGAATAGAGGAACAAGAAGCCAAAATATGATGATAATCGTTTTTCTCATTCTATCTCTTTATAACTACGTATCCCTTAAACACTTTGTTTGTTTTCAATTTAATCACATAAAAATATGTGTCCATTGGGAGTTTAATACCATTTCTGTCAAGACCATTCCAATTGTTTTTATAATTTTTATCTGTGAATATTTCAACTCCTCCTCTATTAAAAATACTTAATTGAATATCGCTCAAATTATCCGATCCTCTTATAATAAAATACTCGTTTCGATCATCTCCGTTGGGTGTTATTACTGTGGGGATGAATAATTTATCTACAGCTAGTTTTATCTCATCAGAATCGTTGCAAAATTGATTCGTTTCTGTCCAGAGAAGGATGTTTTCACCTAAGCCAAGTTTATCTAAAAAAGTATTCGGCGAGAATCGATCAAATAAATTTGCATTACCACTTATAACTGTCCATTCACCAGTTCCATCTGTTGATAAAACAGCATTTAACTGAACTTGATCTGCAAATACCATATTTATATCCAGTCCTGCATTTGCAATGGGCTGTTCTTGGAAAATGATATTGACAATATCATTATCGGAACATTCTCCACTAATTTCAGTCCACATAAACTGATAGCTATCATATGCATCAACAGTGACAGTAGCATCGGGAGAATTAGCGTTTGGCGTAAATGCAACATTCCCATTTCCTGATATTTTTTGCCAAACACCCAGCCCCGCACTTGGGATCGCTGAAAGAGAGTATTCAAGTCCACATTGATCACCTCCAAAACCTGAATTAGCGATTGGTTGCTCATAAAAATTAACAATTATTTCATCGCTAGCTGTGCACGAACCATTGTCCTCAGTCCATCTAAATGAATAGGTATCATAAGCATCAACTGTGACAACACTATTTGCGGAATTTGAATTTGGCGAGAAAGAAGCATTACCACTGCCTGAGATTTTTGTCCATGTACCATTTCCAACACTAGGTGTTGCTGTTAACGAAAAGCTTAAACCACACATATTTCCTCCATTACCAATGATTGCAACTGGTTGATCGTAAAAATCAACATCAATTATTTCAGAGTCGGTACAATTCCCATTGGTTTCTGTCCACAAAAATTGATATGAACCAAAATTACTTACAGTAACAGTGCTTGCAGATAAGCTACTGTTCGGAAAGAAACTTGATGTTCCGGGTCCAGATACCTGAGTCCATTTTCCTGATCCAACACTAGGAATCGCATTAAAAATAAAATCTAAATCACATTCACCTCCCCCTGTTCCGGCATCAACAATAGGTTGCTCATAAAAATTAACAATTATTTCATCGTAATCCATGCAAGATCCGTTCGTTTCGGTCCATCTCAATTTATAGGATCCGTATATATCAGTA
This sequence comes from Labilibaculum antarcticum, assembly GCF_002356295.1. Lineage (NCBI taxonomy): Bacteria > Pseudomonadati > Bacteroidota > Bacteroidia > Marinilabiliales > Marinifilaceae > Labilibaculum > Labilibaculum antarcticum. Next base: position 5,148,442 of record NZ_AP018042.1, read on the forward strand.
GTAACTATTGCTTTGGGATCATTTGCATTTGGAGAAAAGCTAATATTTCCAAGACCAGATTCTTTTGTCCATGATCCTAACCCTGAGCTTGAAATTGCTGAAAGGGTATAATCAAAAGCACATTCATCTCCACCAACTCCAGCATCAGCAACAGGTTGCTGAAAAAAACTTATACTTATATTGTCACTGTCAGTACAACCGTTACTAAGTTCCGTCCAGGTAAAGTCATATGTACCGTAAGAATCTACATTTACCGTTGCATTAGGAGTATTGGCATCAGGTAAGAACACTGCATTGCCTAATCCTCCCGTATTAGTCCATGTCCCTACTCCTACACTAGCGACTGCAGACAACGTGAAATCAAGATCACATTCATTCCCTCCTGTGCCTGCGTTAGCTGTTGGTCCAGGTATAAATGTAATCGTCATATCATCACTCACAGACGAACATCCAAGATTTCCGACAGTCTTAGTAAGCTTTATAATCCCTGATTCATCACTTCCAAAATTGTAAGTTGGATTATCGATTGTATTATCATCAAATGTTCCACTCCCACTAGTACTCCACGCAATTATTCCATTTGATGAAGTACTACCTAAAATTGCATAATTACTTCCTCCGCAGATATTATCGTCTGTACCGGCATAAGAAACAGGAGTTTGATTAAAATTAATGGTAACATCATCTGTACTTATACAGATTCCATTGGCAATTGTCCATCGATACAAATAAGTTCCGTAAGAAGTAACTGTAGCTATAGCATTTTCGGATGTGGTTGAACTGAAAATTGTAGAACTAGGTCCTGAAATCTGTGTCCATGACCCACTTCCAATTGTTGGTGCATTTGCACCTAAGCTTATGCTGCTTAATACGTCACAATAACTTTGATCACCTCCTGCACTTGCAACAGTTGGTCCTTCATAAAAATTGACAACAATATCCTCTTTGTTTGAAGTACAAGAACCATTGCTAATCGTCCATCTGTAAATGTAAGAGCCAGGTTGACTTGCCGTCGCTATTGCGTTTCCGAAATTAACATTGCTAAATATTGTTGTTCCAAGGCCCGAAACCTGAGACCAAGAACCAATACCCACCCATGGAGTATTACCCCCTAAACTTGTGCTTGAAAGATCACTACAAATATTCTGATTTACTCCAACACTAGCTAAGGATGGTGCTTGATAGTAAGTTACACTTATATCTGCCCTACTTGAAGTACAAGTTTCATTAGCAATTGTCCACCTGTAAACGTAAGTTCCGTAATTAGTTACGGTAGCAGTAGAACCTCCGGAATTAACACTGCTAAATGTGCTTGTACCAGGACCTGATAATTGCGACCAAGAGCCAGTTCCGGCTGTCGGAGTATTTCCTCCAAGACTTATACTGGTTAATGTTCCACATCGTTCTTGAATGCTCCCAACTGTAGCTGTGGTTGGAGATTCATAAAAGTTTACGCTTACATCTGCTGTTTCAGGAGTACAAGTACCATTGTTGATTGTCCAGCGGTAAACGTAAGTTCCGTAAGCAGTTGGTTTGGCAGTTGAGCTTCCTGAATTGATATTACTGAATGTTGTGGTTCCCGGACCTGATACCTGTGACCAAGTTCCCAGCATTGGAAGAGATACATTATTGCCTCCTAATGCTCCGCTTTGAGTCGTAAGAATATCAGAACTACAAATATCCTGAACGGAACCTACACTTGCTGCAGTTGGAGTTTTATAGAAATTTACCGTTAATTCCGCTCGGGTTGAGTCACAGGTTCCGTTGCCAATTGTCCACCTGTAAACGTAAGTTCCGTAATCAGTTGGGGTCGCAGTTGAGCTTCCTGAATTAATATCACTGAATGTTGTGGTATTTGTTCCCGGACCTGACTCCTGAGACCAAGTTCCCAGCATTGGAAGAGATACATTATTGCCTCCTAATGCTCCGCTTTGAGTCGTAAGAATATCAGGACTACAAATATCCTGATCGGAACCTACACTTGCAGCAGTTGGTGTTTCATAGAAATTTACCGTTAATTCCGCTCGGGTTGAATCACATGTTTCGTTGCCAATTGTCCACCTGTAAACGTAAGTTCCGTAAGCTGTTGCTGTAGCGGTTGAAGTACCAGAATTATCATTACTAAAAGTTGATGTACCAGTTCCTAATACTTGCGTCCATGAGCCAGTTCCAACCACAGGAGTATTTCCACCTAAACCTGTACTTGTTAAGGTTCCACATTGATCTTGACTGCTCCCGACTGTAGCAGTGGTTGGTGTCTGATAAAAATTCACTGTTATATCCGCTTCTGTTGAAGCACAGGTTCCGTTACCAATTGTCCACCTGTAAACGTAAGTTCCGTAATCAGTTGCAGTAGCTGTCGAACTTCCTGAATTAATATCACTGAATGTGGTTGTATTTGTTCCCGGACCAGAAAATTGCGACCATGAACCAGTTCCTGCTGTTGGAGTATTTCCACCCAAACCTAAACTTGTTAAAGTTCCGCATTGATCTTGACTGCTCCCAACTGTAGCAGTGGTTGGTGTCTGATAGAAGTTCACCGTTATATCTGCTGTGCTTGGTGTACAAGTACCATTGTTGATTGTCCACCTGTAAACGTAAGTTCCGTAATCAGTTGCAGTAGCTGTAGAACTTCCTGAATTAATATCACTGAATGTGGTTGTATTTGATCCAGGACCTGACTCCTGAGACCAAGTTCCAGTCCCAACCACAGGAGTATTTCCTCCCAAACTTGTACTTGTTAGTGTAGCGCATTGATCCTGATTGCTCCCAACTGTTGCAGTGCTAGGTGTTTCATAGAAATTTACCGTTAATTCCGCTCGGGTTGAATCACAGGTTTCGTTGCCAATTGTCCACCGGTAAATGTAAGTTCCGTAATCACTTGCTGTAGCCGCAGAACTTCCAGAATTATCATTACTAAAAGTTGATGTACCAGTTCCTAATATTTGCGACCATGAGCCAGTTCCAACCACAGGAGTATTTCCACTTAAACCTGTACTTGTTAATGTTCCACATTGATCTTGACTGCTCCCAACTGCAGCAGTGGTTGGTGTCTGATAAAAGTTCACTGTTATATCCGCTTCTGTTGAGTCACAGGTTCCGTTACCAATTATCCACCTGTAAACGTAAGTTCCGTAATCAGTTGCAGTAGCTGTAGAAATTCCTGAATTAATATCACTGAATGTGGTTGTGTTTGTTCCCGGACCAGAAAATTGCGACCATAAACCAGTTCCTGCTGTTGGAGTATTTCCACCCAAACCTAAACTTGTTAAAGTTCCGCATTGATCTTGACTGCTACCAACTGTGGCAACCGATGGTGTCTGATAAAAGTTCACCGTTATATCTGCTGTGCTTGGCGTACAAGTCCCGTTACCAATTGTCCACCGGTAAATGTAAGTCCCGTAATCACTTGCTGTAGCCGTAGAACTTCCGGAATTGATAGTACTGAATGTCGTTGTGTTTGTGCTGGGACCTGAGACTTGAGACCATATTCCAGTCCCAACCACAGCAGTATTTCCTCCAAGACTTGTACTAGTCAATGTTCCACATCGTTCTTGAATGCTCCCAACTGTAGCTGTGGTTGGAGATTCATAAAAGTTTACGCTTACATCTGCTGTTTCAGGAGTACAAGTACCATTGTTGATTGTCCAGCGGTAAACGTAAGTTCCGTAAGCAGTTGGTCTGGCTGTTGAGCTTCCTGAATTAATATTACTGAATGTTGTTGTTTCCGGACCTGATACCTGTGACCAAGTTCCCAGCATTGGAAGAGATACATTATTACCTCCTAATGCTCCGCTTTGAGTCGCAAGAATATTGGAACTACAAATATCCTGATCTGAACCTACACTTGCTGCAGTTGGAGTTTTATAGAAATTTACCGTTAATTCCGCTCGGGTTGAGTCACAGGTTCCGTTGCCAATTGTCCACCTGTAAACGTAAGTTCCGTAATCAGTTGGGGTCGCAGTTGAGCTTCCTGAATTAATATCACTGAATGTTGTGGTATTTGTTCCCGGACCTGACTCCTGAGACCAAGTTCCCAGCATTGGAAGAGATACATTATTGCCTCCTAATGCTCCGCTTTGAGTCGTAAGAATATCAGGACTACAAATATCCTGATCGGAACCTACACTTGCAGCAGTTGGTGTTTCATAGAAATTTACCGTTAATTCCGCTCGGGTTGAATCACATGTTTCGTTGCCAATTGTCCACCTGTAAACGTAAGTTCCGTAAGCTGTTGCTGTAGCGGTTGAAGTACCAGAATTATCATTACTAAAAGTTGATGTACCAGTTCCTAATACTTGCGTCCATGAGCCAGTTCCAACCACAGGAGTATTTCCACCTAAACCTGTACTTGTTAATGTTCCACATTGATCTTGACTGCTCCCGACTGTAGCAGTGGTTGGTGTCTGATAAAAATTCACTGTTATATCCGCTTCTGTTGAAGCACAGGTTCCGTTTCCAATTGTCCACCTGTAAACGTAAGTTCCGTAATCAGTTGCAGTAGCTGTAGAAATTCCTGAATTAATATCACTGAATGTGGTTGTATTTGTTCCCGGACCAGAAAATTGCGACCATGAACCAGTTCCTGCTGTTGGAGTATTTCCACCCAAACCTAAACTTGTTAAAGTTCCGCATTGATCTTGACTGCTCCCAACTGTAGCAGTGGTAGGTGTCTGATAGAAGTTCACAGTTATATCTGCTGTGCTTGGTGTACAAGTACCATTGTTGATTGTCCACCTGTAAACGTAAGTTCCGTAATCAGTTGGGGTCGCAGTTGAGCTTCCTGAATTAATATCACTGAATGTGGTTGTATTTGTTCCAGGACCTGAGACTTGAGACCAAGTTCCCAGCATTGGAAGAGATACATTATTGCCTCCTAATGCTCCACTTTGAGTCGCAAGAATATCAGAACTACAAATATCCTGATCGAAACCAACACTTGCTGCAGTTGGTTTTTCATAGAAACTTACCGTTAATTCCGCTCGGGTTGAATCACAGGTTCCATTTCCAATTGTCCACCTGTAAACGTAGGTTCCGTAATCAGTTGGGGTCGCAGTTGAGCTTCCTGAATTAATATCACTGAATGCTGTTGTGTTTGTGCCGGGACCTGAGACTTGGGACCATGTTCCTGTTCCTGCAGTTGGTTCGTTTCCACCAAGACTTGTACTTGTTAGTGTAGCACATTGATTCTGATCTTCTCCAACACTCGCGATAGATGGTATTTCATAGAAATTTATCGTTAATTCCGCTCTGGTTGAATCACAATTTCCGTTTCCAATTGTCCACCTGTAAACGTAAGTTCCATAATCAGTTGGGGTCGCAGTTGAGTTTCCTGAATTAACATCACTAAATGTTGTTGTATTTGTTCCTGGACCTGAGACTTGAGACCAAGTTCCCAGCATTGGAAGAGATACATTATTGCCTCCTAATGCTCCGCTTTGAGTCGTAATAATATCAGTACTACAAATATCCTGATCGGAACCTACACTTGCAGCAGTTGGTGTTTCATAGAAATTTACCGTTAATTCCGCTCGGGTTGAATCACATGTTTCGTTGCCAATTGTCCACCTGTAAACGTAAGTTCCGTAATCAGTTGCAGTAGCGGTTGAAGTACCAGAATTATTACTACTAAAAGTTGATGTGCCAGTTCCTGATATTTGCGACCATGAGCCAATTCCAACTACTGGTGTATTGCCACCCAAGCTTAAACTTGTAAGTACATTACAATATTCTTGATCAATCCCAACACTTGCATTTGTTGGGCTGTCGTAATAACTTACCGAAATATCTGCAGTACTAGCTGGACAAGAATCATTCCTAATAGACCACTGATATAAATACTCACCTTTTACATCAACAGTTGCAGTTGCATTACCAGAATTAATATTACTAAATGTTGCAATTCCGGGACCAGAGACTTGTGACCATGTTCCAATGCCAACCGAAGGTGTGTTTCCGCTAAGAGGTTCGCTGGTTAATGTACCACAACTATTTAATGGTCCAGCAACACTTGCAATTGTTGGTTCTTCATAAAAAACCATAATAATCGTATCTTCGGCAGAACAATTACGATTTGTAACATTTAATATAAACTCATACGTACCATATTCAGTTACTGTAATTTCTGGTTTAAAGAAAGTATAATATGTAGTCGAATCAAAGACAGCTGAACTTGGTCCAGATTCTTGCCTCCACACTGGGGTACCAACACTTGGCAATGCTGTTAAATAATCAACAAGCTTGGAACAAACTTTTTTAATTGAATCAAGCACAGCAAAAGGTGGCTGAATAAAATCAACCATAACTGTATCCGTATCAGTACATACACCATTAGTTACCTTCCATTCAAATTCATATTCCCCAATGGTTGATACTGCAACATTGGCAATAGAATCAGTATTGTTCGGACTGTATGATATTATGCTGCCGTCTTGAGGCGCTGAAATCTCACTCCATTCACCAGATCCTGTCGCGTTAAAGGTAAAATTTAAATCACAGGACTCTCCATCGAAACCAGCATCTGCAACTACATCTGCACAGGGACCCGAGGCACAAATTTGAAAATTCACGAGTTCATCATTTCCTTCGTCATATACTCTTATAAAGAGTATTTCATGCGGAGTTCTTCCTGTAAAATCGTCTGATTTAGTAATAGTGCTTGGATAACATCCAATTTCATATAAAGAAGTACAAGTTCCGCTGTAAACAATAAAGTTCAATTGTCCAATCCCGCCAGAAAGAGAATTTACCTCTATTGTTATTTCACCTGAGCTAGGAACCTTTGCCGTAAACCAAACATCGCCACCATTATAATTCCCACAACTTGGATTAGGGATTGTGCTATCAAAATCTTCACTATTTGTTGCTTCTAGATTATCATAGGATGCATATGTGCAGAGTAATTTGGTTGAAAGAGAAATTGCATCGCAAGGTAAATCATTAATAGGTACTGGAGGTGGTGAGTTGGGAAGCGTCGCTAGTTCTGAAAAAACATCATCTTTAAAATTTTCACTAGCAGATAATCGGCTAAATGTTCCCATTACAACCGATGCAAATAACAATAAAAAAAATACTACAAAGAGTAAAGGTCTTTTCATTGAATTATTAATTGAATTTCTCATCAATATTTTCTCTCGAAAATGAATGTATTAAAAATACACATAATAACCTTGGGTACACAGATCAATAATTATTATTTAAACCTAGCACATAAGTAATAAAAATGGATCTAATGAACTGTTTAATAATACAATATCATTTTACATCATACGGTTCACTATCCCTAAAGTTCGTTTAGCATGACCATTTATTCCACTAAACGCTACTTTTCTGCATTAAAAATAAAGAAAACATTCGTAACAGCAAGTCTTTGGACCTACAGGTAAATAAATTAGCTTCTGCAATCAAGATTACAGAAGCTAATTTCTTAAATAGACTGTCCATTTTTCAATTATATAATATGTGATCTCAGTTAAAGAATAATACTAAGCAATAATATAAGTTGAAAAAGATGTTTAATTTATTCATCACGGATTGCTTCAATAGGACGAACTTCCATGGCACGTTTCGCAGGTATTATGCCAGCAAAAATCCCTGCGAAAATTAAAATTACCAGAGCAATCATTGCCACATTAAAATCGACTTCTGGATTTGTGAACATGGAATTATCACCTCCACCACTCTCAAGTGCTTTATTTAAAAGTTCCAATATAATTACGCCAAAAACAAGCCCAAACCATCCTGCAATAGCTGTCAATACAACCGATTCGGTTAATATAGAACTTATTATCATTGATGGTGAAGCACCTAACGCTCTCTGTATTCCGATTTCTTTGGTTCGCTTTTTCACTATAAAAAGCATAATATTGCTTACACCAATAATACCGGCAATAAGGGTTCCAATACCAACGATCCAGATTAATCCTGCTATACCCATAAACAGATTGTTGATTTTAATAAATTCCTTTTCTACATTCTCGCTGCCAATAGCCCGATCATCGTCGGGATGAACTGAGTGACGCCTTTTAAGTAAAGCCTTAACTTTCTCTTCTACAAAGGTTGCAGTGTACTCATCTTTTGAGGTAATTGAATAATGACCTACTCTGTTCCCATAATTATATGTTTTTTGAAGAGTAGTAAAAGGAATAAAAATACATTGATCCTGCCATTCTCCCCATCCCTGATTATGCATGGATTTAAATGTTCCAACTACCTGAAAAAAAACTCCGTTCAATTTGATGTATTCCCCTATTGGATCTTCGTCTTTTTCGAACAAAACCTCAATAACCCGATCGCCAATTACAGCAACTTTCCTCGTATCATTAATGTCAACCTGATTCAAAAACCGACCATCAGTTATGGTTACCGGATCGATTAAATTTACGTCGGGAACATCACCTAGAATACTAAAAGCTCCAGTTTTCAAACCTCTTATAACATTATTATCGCCATCGCCACCACGAGCTTGAATTCTGGGTGCCAACAGTTTTACTTCAGGGATATTGTCCAAAATAGCCTTCGTATCTTGATTTGTAAAATGATACCTGCGACCCTGCTTGTATCCTTTGTAGGGTTTGCTTGTTGGTTGGGTCCAAATAAAGACTGAATTTGTTGCAAAATCCCCCATCCCATTATAAACACCATTTTCAAGTCCTTTCCCTGAACCCAGCATGATGATAAGCATGAAGATTCCCCAAAAAACGCCAAATGCTGTTAAAAAGGTTCTTAATTTATTGCTTTTAAGAGCCATGTATACTTCTGTCCATCTATCCCTATCAAACATCCTGTTATAATTTTCAGATTAGTATTTTATTCGTGAGCCAAAGCCTCTATCGGCATTACTTTAGCGGCTTTCCATGCAGGAAAAAAACCAGCCAGTAATCCGGCAAAAACCAACACTAAAGTTGCCTGTATGCCAACACTTAAATCAACCGAAGGATTCATGAAAAATTCTATTTGGGTATGTGGTGCCAGCACTTCCAAAAGTATTACCCCTAGAACCAAGCCAATATATCCGGCTGCGCTGGTAATTAGAACAGATTCTAATAATACCAAACTAACGATTGAACTTGGTGTAGCTCCTAAGGCTTTACGGATACCAATTTCCTTGGTGCGCTCTCGAACTACAATAATCATGATATTGCTTACACCTACAATCCCTGCAATAATCGTAAATACACCTATGATCCACACAAAAATTCGAATTCCGGAAAATAAGGCCATGGTTCGTTGATAGTTTTCCATATTATTATTAATCCACATAGCTCTTCTGTCTGTAATGTCAAATTTATGCCGGGAAGCAAATGATTTTCTTAATTGTTGCTCCATCGCTTGAAGAGACTCAATATCGGGTGTATTTGTCGTGAATGACATATTTGATATGCGATTTGCTCCATTGAATACTTTTTGAGCTGTCGAAATAGGAACGTATACGCGTTGTAAATCTCTTTCAGAATAATCTGTAAAAACACCAATTACCTGAAATGGAATTCCATTTATTTTCACGTATTTGCCTATGGGCTCTTCTCTTTTGAACAAGGCTTCTTCAACTACCGTGCTTATGGCTACCACCTTTCTAAAATTCTTGACATCTATATCGTTCAAGAATCGTCCTTTTAGGTTCGAAGTACTTTCTAAGGTCTCTGTATCTGGGTGAACAGCAATGATATTGTAATTAACGAATTCTGTTTTATAGGAGATTTGACTATTTCTGAAAATGCTATACCTAGAACTTATTTTATCTACATCTAAGCCGGAATCTTTTGTTTTTTGATAGTCTTCATTGGTAAATTGAATTCGTCGACCAGCTTTCATACCATTAAATGGAATACTAGTTCTGCCACTATAAATCCAAAGACTATTTACAGCATCTGCCTGAAATTGATTCAAAACACCATTTTGAAGACCATTCCCTGACCCTAATAGAATGATTAACATGAATATACCCCAGGAAACACTGAAACCTGTAAGAATAGTTCGTAGTTTGTTTTTTCGAATGGTTTCAAAAATTTCTTGCCACTTATCAAGATCAAACATGATTTCTTTATTTAGAATTTCACAACTATAATATAGACGCACGAAGCATCCTTAACGTTACAATTGTGATGTCCTAAAATTTTGGTGGTATTTAATAACTGGAGGTTTTCTTACTTGCAAGTTAAAGAAAGATTTCAAAGAAATCAATACTTACAAAAATAAAAGCTAAGCGATATATTATAGAATAAACAGATTGGATTCTTTCATCGTCTTAGTTGTTCTTTTAATCTTATTTAACGTTCATTAGGAGCTATTAACCACTGTTTGCCTTATCTTTAGGGTATAGATTAGAAATAAGAAAAAGTAGTTTTATCATAGATTTAGATTAAGGTTAAAAATTAGTTTTAAAAGGATCAGTTGGTTGCTGATTCTTTTTTTTGTGTCAAAATTCCTTTTCATCTAAACCAGATATTCAGCAAACAGTTCATCAAAAACTTCGCCTTTGGAGAGGCGTCCATTTACCAGGCATATTGTATAAACTTTCCCCTTTGCACAAAGTTTATTATCTGATAATCGATAAATGTCTTCATTAAACACCAACTTCACTCCTTCCCGCTCAATATTTAAGCGTACCTCAAATTCATCGCCACTAGTTAATGATGTTTTATAATCTATCTCAATTCTCGAAACCATAGCATCTGTTCCCTGCTCGTGTAATGCCTTAAAGTTATTTCCAATCGATTCTAAAAATTCATGTCGTGCATGCTCCAAATAATTTTGATACACAGAGTTATTCACAACTCCCTGAATGTCGCACTCGTAATCGCGGACTTTAAATACTAAAGTAAATATATAGTTCTTCATTAATTATTCGTATTTGAAAGCTTAAAGCTAAATAAATTTGATGAATAAAAAGACCTGATAGGCTTCCATTCCTATCAGGTCAATTTAAATATCTACAGCATTACAAGTAATACATTTTTACCAATCCTGCTTTTTATCTACGTAATCGCTAAAGCTTTCTATTCCTAAATCTTCTATTGATTTTTTACAGAATGAATAGATGAAGGCTGATGCCAAACGAGCATTGGTTACCAATGGAATGTTCAAGTCAATTGCAGTTCTTCTGATTAAATAATCATTATTCAACTCCGTTTTACTTAAGTTCTTTGGTATGTTAATAACCAAATCAACCTTACGCTCTTTAATTAAATTATGAGCAGTTATTGCAACATCTTCATCAGGCCAACCTACACTTTCGATGGTAACACCGTTCTCTTCCAAGAATTTTGCAGTACCTCTTGTACCATACAATTTATGTCCTCTTTCTTCGAGCATTTTAGCGCTTTTCAAAAGCTCTATTTTTGAGCGAATAGGACCACTGCTAATTAATATTGCACTCTTCGGTATTCTGTAACCAACAGATAACATGGCTTTTAGTATTGCATCGTAGTAGTCTGATCCAATACAGCCAACTTCACCTGTCGAAGACATATCTACACCCAAAACAGGATCTGCTTTCGAGAGTCTTGAAAAGGAAAATTGAGATGCTTTTATTCCAATATGCTCCAACTCAAACATTGATGGCAAATTGTTTGGAATAGGAACATCTAACATTGCTTGAGTGGCAACTTCAATAAAATTAAAGTCCATAACTTTTGATACAAACGGAAAACTTCTACTTGCACGCAGGTTACACTCGATCACTTTAATGTCATTATCTTTTGCCAGCAACTGCATATTAAATGGCCCGGTAATATTAAGTGATTTTGCTATTTTAGCTGCAATCTTACGAATTCTGCGAATGGTTTCGAAGTACAATTTTTGCGGAGGAAAAACTAAAGTAGCATCTCCGGAATGAACTCCGGCAAACTCTACGTGTTCCGATATCGCATCAATTATTATTTCACCATTTTTAGCTACACCATCGAATTCAATCTCTTTGGCTTCCTGAATAAATTCACTAACTACAACAGGATATTGCTTTGATATCAAAGCGGCTAAATCGAGGAAATGACCTAATTCATCGTGATTCGAAACCACGTTCATTGCAGCTCCTGAAAGCACGTAACTTGGTCGTATCAAAACAGGAAAGCCTACTTCATCAATAAAGTCATTAATTGCCTCTTTGCTTGTTAGCTCATTCCATCTGGGCTGATCAATCTTCAATTCATCAAGCATGGAAGAAAAAGTCTGACGATTTTCAGCTCTATCAATCGATTCTGGAGACGTTCCTAAAACTTTTACATCTGCTTTGTGCAAACGCATTGCTAAGTTCTGAGGAATCTGTCCTCCTACCGATACAATAACACCACGAGGCGATTCTAAATCGATGATATCCAATACTCTTTCGAAAGAAAGTTCATCAAAGTACAAACGATCACACACATCGTAATCAGTACTTACTGTTTCCGGATTATAATTGATCATTACAGATCGCAAACCTTCTTTATTTACTGCATTTAGTGCATTTACACTACACCAGTCAAATTCAACTGAAGACCCTATTCGATAGGCTCCTGAACCCAATACGATAACCGATTGATTATCGTCGACATAAGTGATGTCATTTTCATCACCACTATAGGTTAAATAAACGTAGTTCGTTTGTGCGGGATACTCTGCAGCAAGTGTATCAATTTGCTTCACTACAGGAACAATCCCTTTTGCTTTACGATGTTTTCTCACCTGTAATAATTCCGATTCCATATCGGTTCTTTCAGGTTTTAAAACAAATCGTGCTAACTGGAAATCAGAAAAGCCATATACTTTTGATGCCTTAAGTAACGCATCAGGTAATTCCTGTAAGTTATTGTATTTCTGAAGATCCCATTTCAATTTTGTAATGTGTTCCAGCTTACTTAGGAACCACTTATCAATTTTGGTCAGGTTATGTATTTTGTCAATCGAATATCCTTGCTCAAAAGCTTGCGCGATAGAGAAAATACGCATATCTGTTGGATGACTTAGTTCACGGTCAACATCCTCGAATTTTGAATGAACATTCCCAACAAATCCGTGCATTCCCTGGCCAATCATACGTAAACCTTTTTGAATGGCTTCCTCGAAGTTACGACCAACAGCCATTACTTCTCCTACACTCTTCATGCTGGAACCAATCTCTTTGGTTACGCCTTCAAACTTGTTTAAATCCCAACGAGGAATTTTACAAACTACGTAATCTAAAGCAGGTTCGAAACAAGCTGTTGTTGTTTTTGTTACAGCATTCTTAAGCTCGTGCAAAGCATAACCCAAACCAAGTTTAGCTGCAATGAAGGCCAAAGGATAACCTGTTGCTTTTGAAGCCAATGCAGATGATCTTGATAAACGGGCATTTACCTCAATTACACGATAATCTTCCGAATTAGGATCAAGAGCATACTGAACGTTACACTCTCCAACAACACCAAAGTGACGAATAATCTTAATTGCTAAAGATCTTAGTTTGTGGTACTCCGAATTGGTTAGTGTTTGCGAAGGAGCAATAACGATACTCTCACCCGTATGAATTCCAAGAGGATCAAAGTTTTCCATATTACAAACTGTGATACAGTTATCATATGCATCTCGTACTACTTCGTACTCTACTTCCTTCCAGCCCTTTAGAGATTCCTCAACTAATATTTGACCTGAATAGGATAAAGCATTTTCAGCCAATTTCTCCAATTCATCCATATTCGAACAAAATCCACTTCCTTGTCCTCCTAAGGTAAAGGCTGCACGAATAATAATTGGGAAACCAAGTTTTCCAGCAGCTTTTAATGCTTCAGGAACCGATCCTACAGCGAATGACTGTGGCGTTTTTACATCGATTCCTCGAAGTTCGTTGGCAAATATCTCTCTGTCTTCAGTTTTGATAATGGCCTCGATTGGAGTACCCAAAACTTGAAGGTTGTATTTCTTTAATAATCCGGCATTAAATAGTTCAACACCACAGTTTAATGCAGTTTGTCCTCCAAAAGCTAAAAGGATTCCATCAGGCTTTTCTTTTAAGATAACCTGTTCTACAAAATGAGGAGTAACCGGCAAAAAATAAATTTGATCGGCAATTCCTTTTGAAGTTTGTACGGTTGCAATATTCGGATTGATAAGTACCGTATAAATACCTTCTTCCTTCATTGCTTTTAATGCCTGAGATCCAGAATAGTCAAACTCCCCTGCTTCACCAATTTTAAGTGCTCCAGAACCCAATACCAGTACTTTCTTTATGCTGTCTTTAATCATTTTTCTTAAGATGTTAGCCATCAGCTTATCGCTTTTGGCTGTTAATTGATAATTGTTTTTTCTTAAAAACACCCCTCTGTTCTTCGGGCATCTCCCCTGAAAGGGAGAATAAGTACAAATGGGACTTTTTTTAACTTTTACCTTTATAATCTTCCATCATTTTAATGAAATCATCGAACAAAAATTCGGTATCTGTTGGACCACTGGAAGCTTCCGGGTGAAACTGAGATGCGAAAAATGGTTTATCTGTGTGCTTTAATCCTTCACATGTGCCATCATTAGCATTAACGAACAATGGTTCCCACTCTTTTGGTAAAGTATCCATGTTAATGGCATACCCATGATTCTGAGATGTGATAAAACAACGCTTGCTTCCTTTTAATACTACTGGTTGATTGTGACTGCGGTGTCCGTACTTCAATTTATAAGTATCAGCTCCTGCAGCAAGAGCCATTAATTGTGTTCCCAAGCAAATACCCATAATTGGCGTATCCTGACCAAAAACAGTTTTCAAATTGGCTATGGCTTTCACATTTTGTTTTGGATCTCCAGGACCATTTGAGATGAACAATCCATCGTATTCCTCTTGGGTAAAATCATAATCGTGCGGAACTCTGATTACTGTAGTATCTCTTTTTAACAAACAACGAATAATATTGTTTTTCACACCACAATCCAATAGCAACACCTTGTGCTTTCCATTTCCGTAAACAATTTTCTCTGATGTACTTACCTGTGCAACTAGATTCTCAAGATTAGGATCTTTCCATTCAGGTTCTACATCTTCAAAAATAATTTTAGCAAGCATACTGCCTTGCTCACGAAGTTTTTTTGTTAAGGCACGCGTATCTACACCATAAATCCCAGGGATTTTATGTTGTTTCATCCAATCTCCAAGGCTCAAACTTGCATTCCAATGACTAAACTCCTCGGTATAATCCGATACAATAAATGCTGATACTTGAATCTTTTCCGACTCATAAAAACGAAACAATTCATCTTCCTGCAGTGTACCCGGAACTCCATAATTACCAATCAACGGAAAGGTACTTACTAGAATCTGACCTCTGTACGAAGGATCAGTTAAACTCTCCGGATATCCTGTCATTGCAGTATTAAACACCATTTCTCCGGCAATAGATTCCTGGTACCCAAAGGATGTACCGATATATTCCGATCCATCCTGTAAAATTAATTTAGCTTTTGTCTCTTCTGACATAAAAGTTCTATAAAATGGTTAAATATTAATTTCTTTAAACTGATCTAAATTCTATTCAATAAGTTCATATAAGCTTCTTTGGTCTTGTTAAAATTAAAACCAACAAAAACGTCATTCATCTTACCAACAATTTTATCATTGCATAAATTCCCGATGCTTCCTTCGTGAACATGCTTCACTTTACCTTCGTATTTAAAATTCCCTTCTTCAACTATTTGTCCGATCTTTTTGTAAGCATCGCGGAATGGAACACCATCAAGTACCATTCGGTTTACCTCCTCCACAGTAAACATGTACTTATAACGCTCATCCTTCAAAACTTCTTTGTTAATTTTCACTTCAGTTAACATGATCCGCGTCATTTCCAAACAAGCAATCATCTTATCGAAAGCTGGCATAAAGAACTCTTTTGTAAGCTGATAATCTCTGTGATATCCTGAAGGAAGATTAGATGTAACAGCCTGAATTTGAGCTGGCAACATCTGTAGCGCATTTGCATGAGCTCGTATTAACTCAAAAACATCAGGATTCTTCTTATGTGGCATTATGCTGCTTCCTGTTGTTAACTCATCAGGAAAACTTAAGAAATTGAAATTTTGACTGTTATACAAACATGCATCCATTGCTAACTTAGCGATAGTCATTGCCATATTCGCTAATGCTGAAAGAACTGTAAACTCCATTTTACCACGTCCCATTTGAGCATAAACTACATTATAACTGAGATCTCTAAAACCTAGTAAATCAGTGGTCATTTGTCTGTTTAATGGAAATGATGAGCCATAACCAGCACCGGATCCTAATGGATTCTGATTAACCACTTTGTAAGCTGCCTGCAACACCATCATATCATCGGTCAAACTTTCCGCATAAGCGCCAAACCATAGGCCGAATGAGGATGGCATAGCCACCTGTAAGTGAGTATATCCAGGAATCAGTACATCCTTATTCTCATTACTCTTTGCAATTAGCTCATCAAAAAGTAATCTTCCTTCCCGAACAATTTCTTCAAGTTTATTTCTTGTAAATAATTTTAAATCCAAAAGAACCTGATCGTTCCGTGATCTTCCACTATGTATTTTTTTACCAATATCGCCTAAAGCTAAAGTCAATTGATATTCAACCTGAGAGTGAACATCTTCCGTGCCATCTTCTATAACAAAGGCATTGTTTTTTATCGAAGAATAAATATTTCGTAATTCTTCCTGAATCAATTTCAATTCTGTTTTCTCCAATAATCCGATGGATTCGAGCATTTCAATGTGCGCCAGAGATCCTAATACATCGAAGGGCGCAAGTTGTATATCTAAATCACGATCCATTCCAACAGTGAATTGTTCTATTTTCTTGTCAACTTTTACGCCTTTATCCCAAAGTTTCATAGTAATTCTCTTTAAAGTTAGTGGTTTGTGTATAGTATTGTTTAATCCGTTTTTTACTTCTTATTAACTCCTTTTAGTTCAGATTTTCAAACCGTTCAACAAGTTATAATATTTTTCGATTCCTTGTCCAATTTCGGCAACGTAGATAAACTCATCAGCAGTATGAGATCTGGCCGAATCTCCAGGACCTAATTTCAAGCTTGGAAATCCTTTCATAATGGCCTGATCTGAGGTCGTAGGAGAACCGTAATACTTCATGCCTAAACTCAAACCATTCTGAATAAGAGGATGTTCCAAAGGAATTCCTGAAGAGTTCATTCTAAACGATCGGGCAGTAACTTCACTTTCCAATTTCTCGTTAATAATTGCAAATGCCTTTTCGTTTGAGTAATGCTCATTCGTTCGAACATCAACGACAAATTTACATGATGATGGAATTACATTGTGCTGCTTTCCGGCCTTAATTTGTGTGACAGTCATTTTTACTGCTCCCAACATCTCCGATTCCAACGCAAATTTATAAGAGTGAAGCCATTCAATATCCTTCATGGCAATACTAATGGAATTAACACCTTCGTTACGTGCCGCATGTCCAGGAACGCCAATTGCATCACAATCCAATACCATTAATCCTTTTTCGGCAATGGCCATCTCCATAAGAGTTGGCTCTCCAACAATACCCACATCAATTCGTCCTATTTCATCTTGTATAAGCTCAAACCCGCCAGTTCCTGATATTTCCTCTTCTGCGGAAGCTACAAAAACACGGTTGTAAGCCTGATTCGTTCCTTCCAATGCAAGAAAGCTTGCGAAAAGAGAAACCAAACATCCACCAGCATCATTACTTCCCAATCCATATAGCTTGCCATCAGACACTTCAGGATTTAAAGGATTCTTGGTGTATTTTTCAGAAGGTTTTACTGTATCCAAATGAGAATTCATCAATAGAACTGGTTTTTTCTCATCAAAATCCTTATTAAATACCCAAACGTTATTTCCTTTACGGTGCACCTGATATCCAAAATCAATCAGTTTCTGCTCCATTAAATCGGCTACCTGCTTTTCTTCTTTGCTATACGACTGAATTGAAATCAATTGCTTAAGTGTACTTATAGCTATTTCGGTATACTTTTCTATATCCATATGAACAAACTAAGAATTAATAACTAATGTTCCCGAAGAATGATTTGTCTCCATCGAAACGAAATTTCCAATCACAACCTCTTCTACCCCTTTTGATAAAGCGTAAAATGCATTTTGAGTTTTTGGAAGCATTCCTGTATTGATCTTACCCGATTTCACCATATCGGAACATTTTTCTTTCGAAAGAACAGGCATTACACTGCTATCATCATCGGCGTTCATTAAAACTCCCAATTTTTCAAAACTGTATATTAATTTCACCTTATAAAAACGGCTCAATGCCACGGCCACTTCCGTTGCAACGGTATCTGCATTGGTATTGAGTAACTGCCCGTTGCCATCATGGGTAATTGGCGCAATAACCAAAACAGAATTGCATTCAATTTGTTTGCACAAAGCCAAGGTATTAACGGCTGTTACATCACCAACAAAACCATAATCAATCTCTGTATTACTTCTTTTCTCTGCTCTGATTAAGTCTAAATCGGCGCCACACATCCCCATCGCGTTTACACCACGAGCTTGCAGTGCAGCAACAATATTCTTATTAATTAGTCCGGCATAAACCATGGTTACCAACTTTAGATTCTCAGCATCAGTAATACGTCTTCCGTCAACCATTTTGGTTTTAACACCAAGTTTTCCAGCCAAATCCGAGGCAACTTTGCCTCCTCCATGAACCAAAACAATCTTGCCATTTAAGTTTGAAAAAGAATCCAAAAAATCATTTAGTTTTTTAGGTTCATCAATTACGTTACCGCCAATTTTAACTACTGTTAAATCTATCATACTAATACAATTTGGGTTAGTTTTTGAAATGCTTCAATGAATTGATCTACCTCCTTTTTTGTAATTGAAAGTGGTGGCAGTAAACGAAGCGTTGTACTACCAGATGATCCTGTGAAAATGCCATACTCCTCAAGAAGTTGCTTCCTGATTGCAGGCATATTTTCAAGATCAATACCAATCATTAATCCTTTCCCCCTTATTGCTTTAATTGCTTTATTATCTTTCAGTTTGGTGATTATATAATCACCTAATTTGTTTGCGTTTCCGATTAACTGCTCTTCTTCAATTATTTCTAAAACAGCCATGCCTGCTGCGCAGGCTAAATGATTTCCTCCAAAGGTTGTTCCTAACATCCCGCTCCAAGCTTTTATTTTGGGAGAGATAATTACACCTGCAATCGGGAATCCATTTCCCATTCCCTTAGCTGTGGTTATGATGTCTGCCTTAATGCCAGCATGTTGATGTGCAAAGAATTTTCCAGTTCTACCGTAGCCTGACTGGATCTCATCAAGAATAAGCATTGCTTTGTGAGTTTTACAGAGCCTTTCAGCAGATTTAAAGAACTCAACTGAAGGTTCAACAACTCCATTCACACCTTGTATTCCTTCAATGATAAGTGCAGCAACGTCATTTTCACCAAGAGCCTTTTCAAGAGCAGGAGTATCATTCATCTCGACAAAAACCACATCATGTTTTACGTTAAATTCGGATGATAATAAAGGATTATCGGTAATTGCTAAAACACCACTGCTTCTTCCATGAAAAGCTCCTTTAATCGCAACAATTTTTGATTTACCTGTGTGAAAAGAGGCCACTTTAAGAGCATTCTCATTGGCTTCAGCACCTGAGTTGCATAAGAATAGATTATAGGTATCATATCCAGAAAGCTTACCCAACTTGCAAGCTAACTTCTCTTGCATATCATTTTTTACGGCATTAGAATAAAAACCCAAACAATGAAGTTGCTGTTCCATTCTGAAAATGTAGTGCAAATGACTGTGTCCTATGGAAATCACTCCATGTCCACCATAAAAATCAAGATATTTATTTCCTTTGTCATCAGAAATGCTTGATCCTTTTCCGTTCACCAAATTTATATCGTAACAACTATATACGTCAAATAATTTCATTTCTCTTGTTTTAAAATCCAATCGGTTTTAAACCTAATCCTAGTATTTCCGGCATTCCAAATAATAAATTCATATTCTGAACTGCCTGCCCGGAGGCTCCTTTCAATAAATTATCAATAACTGAAATAATCATCAGCTTACGACCATGTTTTTCAAGATATAATACACATTTATTTGTATTTACAACCTGCTTTACATCGGGTGTTATGCTTGATATTGAAACGAATGGATGATTTTGATAATAAATTTTATACTTTTCAACTGCTTCCTCAAGAGTCCAATCACAATCGGTATATATTGTTGCCATTATTCCTCGGCTAAAGTTTCCTCTTACCGGAATAAAATTGATCTCTTTATCGAAATTGGGTTGAAGTTGTAAAACAGTTTCTGTGATCTCTTCCAAATGCTGATGAGTAAATGCCTTGTATACCGAAACATTATTGTTTTTCCAGCTAAAATGGGAAGTTGATGTTGGATTCTGACCTGCGCCAGTTGATCCTGTTATTGCATTAACATGAACCTCCTCCGTTAATTGATTTGCACTTGCTAAAGGCAATAATCCCAATTCAATACAAGTTGCAAAACATCCTGGGTTGGCAATTTTATCAGCTGTTACAATTTTATCTCTATTAATTTCAGGCAAGCCGTAAACAAATCCTTTATTATTTGTTCTTGGTCTGAAATCAGTACTTAAATCGATAATTTTCACAGTTTCCGGCAAATTATTCTCTTCCAAAAACAATTTAGTTTTCCCATGTCCCGAACAAATGAATAAAACATCAATAGCCTTATAATCTGCTTGGGAGAATACCAAATCAGTTTCATCCAGTAAATCCCTGTGAACATCTGATATTAGATGCCCCATATGACTGGTACTCTGCACGAAACTTATATTTGCTTGAGGATGCCAAATTAAAATCCGCAGCAATTCACCTGCTGTATAACCTGCTCCACCTATAATTCCTACATTCACCATCTTATTCCTGATTTATGGTGTAATAAATCTTCAAAGAATTGGCTAAAATATTAGTAAATCCTTTTGCATCATCTGCTGTCCATCCCTTACTGCTTTCGCCATACTGACCAAATAAATCAGTCATTAAGTCGTTTGGTGAAGTAATACCTTCAACAAAGAAATGCTTTGGATTTAAATTTAAAATAACTGTTCCAGTTACCTTCTTTTGAGTGTCAAGAAGGAAAGTCTCCATATTTCTCATTACCGGCTCTAAATACTGAGCTTCGTGCAACAACATTCCATAGAAATTGGCAATTTGCTCTTTCCAATGCATTTGCCATTTGGTAAGGGTGTGCTTTTCCAGAGTTTGATGAGCTTTAATAATCATTAAAGGTGCAGCAGCTTCGAACGCAACCCTTCCTTTTGTTCCAATAATTGTGTCACCAATGTGCATGTCTCGTCCAATACCAAACTGAGACCCAATTGCTTCAATTTTTTTAATTGCGTCAAGTGGATGCTGTGTTTTTTCTCCATTTACACTAACCAATTCTCCTTTTTCAAAACCAATTGTTAGTTTCTCCGATTCTGTTTTCACAACCTGCTTTGGATAAGCTTCTTCGGGTAGTGGTTGATCTGATGTTAATGTTTCTTTACCTCCGATACTAGTTCCCCATATTCCTGCATTAATGGAATATTTCATTTTTTCAAAATTGGCTGAAATACCATTTTCTTTCAAGTAATTGATCTCCGTTTCCCTGCTCAACTCCATATCTCTTGTTGGAGTAATAATTTCAGCATTTGGAGCCATTATTTTAAAAATTAAATCAAACCGAATCTGATCATTACCTGCACCGGTACTACCGTGTGCAATATAATCAGCACCAATGGAATGGGCATATTTAGCAATTGCCATGGCTTGAAATGCTCTTTCTGAGCTTACTGATAACGGATAAGTATTGTTCTTTAGAACATTTCCCATTATCATGTATTTAATGCATTTCTCGTAATATTCTTCGGTAATGTCCAGAGATGCATGTTGAACAACTCCCAGTTGCTTCGTTCTATTTTCTATATCGGCCAATTCTTCATCACTGAAACCACCTGTATTACCCAATACTGTGTACACATCCATGTTTAACTCCTTAGACAAATAAAGTGCACAGTATGTTGTATCTAAACCTCCGCTATATGCTAATACTACTTTTTTCTTAGTTGATGTCATTATATTGTTATTTGTAGATTTTCAAGATCTTGTTAATAAATTGATGAAATTGCTTTACGTTTCAGAATAATTATTTTTTATCCTTTTTATTGGGATCATAGAGCATACCTGTACACAAACACATTTTTTGATTGGTTCGCTGCAGTATGTCGTAATTCACACAACCGCTGCATCCTTTCCAAAATGTATCATCAGTAGTTAGCTCCGAAAAGGTAACTGGTCTATATCCTAATTCTGAATTGATTTTCATTACAGGAAGACTTGTGGTGAGTCCGAATATTTTGGCCTCAGGGTAACGTTTACGGGATAGTTCGAAAGCCTTAGCCTTAATCATCTTAGCTAAACCTATAGCTCTGTAATTCGGATCTACAATTAGCCCCGAATTAGCTACATACTTTCCATGCTCCCAGGTTTCTATATAACAAAAACCAATAACTTTATCCTGATCAAAGGCAATGATTGCCTTTCCTTCCTGAATTTTTTGTACAATGTACAAAGCTTCTCTTTTAGCAATTCCGGTACCGCGAATTTTCGCAGCACTTTCAATCATATCACAAATTTCCTGGGCATATTCGTAATGCCTCAAACCTGCAGAAATGACACTTATTTTTTGCTCAATTTCCATTGATGTATCTATCATTTTATTCTAGCTATTACTAAATTTCCCAAAAAAGTGCTACGGCAGTTAAGCACAACCACCTATTATTTAATTCTACAAAAAAGTCCGCTCTTGCTGTCTGGTTGTTGTTTTCCCGAAAACAGCGTCGTCTAAAGTCTAAGGAGTTGAAAAAATTCATGTTTTTACTTTTTAGTTTATACAAAAAAAGCTTCCCGTCCGAGAACAGTAAGCTTATTAATTTATGATATTTCGATTACAGAAATAGCAAGCTCATCCGTCCCTCCTGGGTAACAGTTACTACGCAAATGGCGTCGGCTTTCTGTATGGATAATTTGTTTCATTTAGTTCTGTAATAATAAAATTTCAAAAAAAAGGCTTACCGGTAAAAACGGTAAGCCTTTAAATATTGTTGTTAATCATTGATTACACGACAATACGACATCAACCGCTTTCCCTAAAGGAGATCTAAGTCGTCGTCGTCGTATGTTGTGAAATAAAATCATTTGTTCTGTTTTATACTATTATTTTGTTTTCAAAAAAAAGGCTTTCCGATATGGAAAGCTTGGAAAATAACTACGCCAATGCTTATACCTTATCGTTTGGATAATGATCTAATACAACGTCGTCGAATAATTTGTAAATTTCCCATGCTTCTTCTGTTTTGTTGGATACAAAGATAATCGCAAAAAAGAATAATATCCTAATAAAATTGCTTTTTTTTTCGTCACACATCCATTTATAACCTTTGCGGAAGAATTTTATGACATTTCGCCAAACCAAGCTATCTGTACCCCCCCCCTCCATCTATTTATTATTTGTTCTTTTATTAAATAAAGGCTCAACTTGAAAACCTAGCAAAAATCGGATCTGCCAACCTAAATTACAGCCTGTTATATATTTTTAACAGTTTAAAAACTTGTTTTTGAATAACCATTTATAAATTACCCCGTAAAATTGCATTAAGTATCAAAAATTAATAGAATTGAAAATATCATGGAGTTAAAAAAAATTGTTGGATTTGTGTTGTTGGGCTTAGCTGTTGTTACTTTCTTCCTTTATCTCTCTTTACCTTTCATTTTAGCCGGATCTAATAAAATCATTCTTCTTACGGCTTCCGTTTACCTTCTTAATAAAGTTTTCTTTTATTCTTCGATCTACATTTTGGGAAAACAATTTATTTTAAAAGTTGGTAAATACCTTCCTAAATGGATTGAAAAACGATTATTAAAAATTTTAAAAGTACAACCTGTTGTTGAAAAGAATAAATAAAATTCTGGATCACCCCCTCCTCTCCTAAACATAATTATTTTATTAGGTTTTTCTTGCTCCCATCGGAGACAGATTATCCTTTTTTGTTAAGGGTCTGTAAATCACGAAACCCTTCGCAATGACAAATATCATGTTTTTTTCACTTTTCAAACGTTTCCGTAACATTACTTAACAATAATAATTGCATATATCAATTTATTTAGGTTATATTTGTGCAACGGATTAGACAAGCAAAAAATTAGTCACCTTTAAACTTGGGTGTTTCTTGAGTAAGGACTACGACTATCGGATTTTTAAAAGTCGTTACCTGATGATATAGAATGGGGATTTCTATATGTTTCTTATGTCCTTAAGTTTAAAAGACAAAATCACTACCTGGCTTCGCACTAAAAATTGCCTATGCGAAACCTTAGACCAAAACAACAGGGTCTTTACGACCCTGAAAACGAACATGACAATTGTGGGATTGGCTTTGTAGCCAATATTAAAGGAAAGAAATCTTTCGAGATTATCACTCGTGGACTGGAGGTTCTATGCAATATGGAACACCGTGGTGCTCGTGGTGCTGATAATGTGAGTGGTGATGGAGCTGGTATTTTGATGCAGTTACCTCACAATTTCTTCAAAAAAATTGGAATCAAGCTTCCTTTAGCAGGAAGATATGGTACCGGTTTAATTTTCTTGCCAAAAGACGAAATCGAAGAAAAATTCTGTCTTGAAGTTCTTATTCAAATTCTTGAGGAAGAAGGATTGGAATTTCTTGAATTACGTGATGTCCCTACGGATACTAATGCAATTGGAGAAATTGCAAGACAATCAGAACCAACAATCAAACAAATTTTTGTTGGCGGAAATTACGAACAGGATGATTTAGAGCGTCGACTCTACTTGGCTAGAAAACAAGCTGAAAGCTATGTACGTGCAACCAAAATGAAAGAGAAAGAGATGTTTTACATGCCAAGTCTCTCTTCAAAAGTTTTGGTATATAAAGGAATGTTTGCAAGTGACCAATTGGGGAAATACTATAGTGATCTTCAGGATCCGCGCATGGAAAGCGCTATTGCTATGGTTCACTCGCGTTTCAGTACTAACACATTCCCTTCTTGGGATTTAGCTCAACCCTTCCGTATTGTAGCACACAATGGTGAAATAAATACAATTAAAGGAAACCGCTTATGGATGCAGGCACGTGAATCTCTATTAAAATCAGAGGTGTTTGGTGATGACATCAAAAAATTATTTCCTGTAGTTGAACCTAACAAAAGTGATTCTGCGTCTTTTGATAATGTTCTTGAGTTTTTATTCTTAACTGGTAGAAGTTTGCCACATGCATTGAGTATGATGGTACCTGAATCATGGAATGGAAAAAATCCAATTCCAGATAGTTTAAAAGCTTTTTACGAATATCATTCCACCTTTATGGAACCTTGGGATGGTCCAGCTTCTTTAGTATTCTCGGATGGAAGATACATTGGAGGAACATTGGATAGAAATGGATTACGTCCTTCTCGTTATGTAATCACTCAAGATGACATGATTGTAATGGGGTCTGAAGTTGGTATTCAACACTTTAAACCAGAAGAAATAAAAGAAAAAGGAAGATTAAGACCAGGGAAGTTGTTACTCGTTGATACACAGCTTGGAATAATCATTCCTGATCAAGAGGTGAAGTCTCAATTGACTTATCGTAACCCTTATCAAAATTGGTTAAAGGAAAACCGCTTGGATTTAAAATCAATTCCAGTAGAAAAACGTGTTCCTTCTGATATTGGCGATCAATTCGAAATCTGTCAGAAGACATTCAACTATTGCAAAGAAGATTTTGAAAGAGTTCTTCTTCCTATGGCAACTGGAGCACAGGAACCCGTAGGATCTATGGGTAATGATGCCCCAATACCTGTATTATCACCTAAGCCACAGCTATTTTTCAATTACTTTCGCCAATTATTTGCTCAGGTAACGAACCCTCCTATTGATTCAATTCGAGAGAATTTGGTAATGGACTTAACCAATTATATTGGATCTGTTCAGAAGAATCTTTTGGATGAAACAGCTCAGCATTGTAAATTGATTCGTTTCAAAAGCCCGCTAATTACGAATACTGACCTTGGGAAAATTAAAAAGTTAAAGCATGAGGAATTCAGACATAAGTCGATTGATATTCTGTTTAAGGCATCGGAAAATGGAGCTGGATTAGAAAGCGCTTTGGATACTATTTGTCAATTAGCTGAAGATGCAGTTGATGAGCAGAAGAATTACATTATTCTGACAGATAGGAATATCTCTAGTTCAATGGCTCCCATTCCTGTTCTTTTAGCGGTTGCTGCGGTTCATCATCATTTAATAAAGAAGAGAAAGAGAATGCAGATCGGTCTTGTTGTGGAAACAGGTGAGGCTCGTGAAGTAAATCATATCGCTTTATTAATTGCTTATGGTGCCAGTGTTATTAACCCATATATGAGTTATGCGGTTATCGACAAGTTGGTAAAAGATGGACGAATTAGTCTTGAATACAAAACTGCTCGTAAAAACTATATAAAAGCCGTTGATAAAGGTCTGCTTAAGGTGATGTCTAAAATGGGTATTTCAACCATTGGAAGTTATCTTGGCGCTCAAATCTATGAGGCTTTAGGAGTTAGCAAGGAAGTTATTGATAAATATTTCACTGGTACTATTTCAAGAATTGAAGGTATTGGTTTAAAAGAAATTTCAGAAGAAGTTCTTTGTCATCACAAAAAGGCTTATTCCGAAGCAGATCCTTTCGACAATCAGGATTTATTGACCAATAATGGAAATATTCATTATCGTAAAAATGGAGAACCACATAGTTGGAATCCTGAAACAATTGGACTTTTGCAATGGGCAACCAGAACAAACGATTTTAGTAAATTCAAGGAATATAGTACGATTGTAAATAAAGAGACAGCGTCACCTAATTTCTTGAGAGGATTTTTTGATTATAAATCGAATCCAATTGATATTAGTGAAGTTGAGCCAGTTGAAAACATCATGAAAAGATTTTGTACTGGTGCCATGTCTTATGGTTCCATTTCAAAAGAGGCTCATGAGACTTTGGCCATTGCAATGAATAAAATTGGTGGCAGAAGTAATACTGGTGAAGGCGGAGAAAGTTCAAAGCGATTCTATACAAGCGCAAGAAGTTCTATCAAACAAATTGCATCGGGCCGATTTGGTGTAAACACAGAATACCTTGTAAATGCAGATGAATTACAGATTAAAGTAGCTCAAGGTGCTAAGCCCGGAGAAGGTGGTCAGTTGCCAGGATTTAAGGTTGATAACGTTATTGCTAAACTGAGGAATTCAACTCCTGGGATTACATTGATCTCTCCTCCTCCACATCATGACATCTACTCAATTGAAGATTTAGCACAGCTGATTTTCGACTTGAAAAATGTAAATCCAACGGCTTGTGTAAGTGTTAAGCTGGTATCTGAAAATGGTGTTGGTACGGTTGCTGCCGGTGTTGCTAAAGCGAATGCCGATTTGATTGTAATTGCTGGTTGTGAAGGTGGCACAGGTGCTAGTCCTTTAGGTTCAATTAAGCATACAGGGCTACCTGTTGAGTTGGGATTAGCTGAGGCACAGCAAACACTTGTAATGAACGACTTGCGTGGCCGTGTTAAATTACAAACCGATGGACAATTAAAAACTGGTAGAGATATCGTTTCAATGGCCTTACTGGGAGCTGAAGAGTTTGGGTTTGCTACAAGTGCATTAATTGTACTGGGATGTGTTATGATGCGTAAATGTCACCTAAACACATGTCCTGTCGGAATTGCAACTCAAAATAAGGAGCTTAGAGAAAAATTCCTTGGACGTTCTGAATGGCTTGTGAACTACTTCACTTTCCTAGGAGAAGAATGTCGTGAATTAATGGCTGAACTTGGAATACGAAAATTTGATGATTTGGTGGGGCGATCTGATTTATTAACAAAACGTAAAAATATTGATAGTTGGAAAGCAAAAACGGTTAGTATCGAGAACCTGATTCACTTGCCTAAAACAGAAGGACACACAATAAATGGTGCAAACTCTAAAATAAAGTCAATTGGCGAGGTTCTTGATCATGATTTGATCAAACAATCTGCGAAGGCTTTGCATGATGGAGAAAAAGTATGGATCGATCATAAAATCAACAATACAGACAGAACCACAGGAGCTATGCTTTCGGGTAAAGTTGCTTTACTAAAACCTAAAAGAGTTCTGGAAGAGGATACAATTAACTGCATCTTTAGAGGATCTGCCGGACAAAGTTTTGGAGCTTTTCTTGAACAGGGAATTACTTTCCGTTTGGTTGGTGACTCTAATGATTACTTTGGAAAAGGTTTATCGGGAGGAAAATTAGTTGTGTATCCTTCGGAGAAAAGCAAATTCAAACCAGAGGAACAAATTGTTATTGGAAATACGGCACTTTATGGTGCAACTAGTGGATCGGCCTATATAAGAGGAATGGCTGGAGAACGTTTTTGTGTTCGTAATTCTGGTGGAATTGCAGTTGTTGAAGGTGTTGGTGATCATGGTTGTGAATACATGACCGGAGGTCGAGTTGTAATTCTTGGTAAAACAGGAAGAAACTTTGCGGCTGGTATGAGTGGAGGAATCGCGTATGTCCTTAATATGGAAGGCCGATTGGATTATTTCTGCAATAAAAGTCTTGTTTCACTTGAACCTGTTGAAAATTTGTATGATGTTCATGAACTACAAGCAATGATCCACGAACATTTGTTATTAACACAGAGTAGTGTTGCCTCGAAGATACTAACTCATTGGGAAGAATATCTGCCACATTTCGTGAAAGTTATTCCTTACGAGTATAAGAAAGTACTTGAGGAGAAAAAACTGAAGAAGATTCGTCGAAAATTAAAGGGGACACAATCTCAAACTGAAGTTCACGAGTAATTAAATTTTAAGGAAAGGTGAAAACAGAAATCGATCCTTTCCTTTAATTACGACACTATTCATTAACAAACAGAACGATTATGGGAAATCCGAAAGGTTTTTTAGAAATAAAAAGAAAAGACGCCGGCTATCGTGCGGTAAGAGATAGAGTTGGCGATTTTGGAGAAGTTGAACAAACATTGAATCTTGATGATAGAATAGATCAGGCAGCCAGATGTATGGATTGCGGTGTTCCTTTTTGTCATTGGGCTTGTCCTACGGCCAGTAAAATTCCAGAATGGCAGGATGCTGTATATAGAGAGAATTGGGAAGAGGCAAGTCAAATTTTGCATTCGACGAACAGCTTTCCTGAATTTACCGGAAGAATTTGTCCAGCGCCATGCGAAAAATCTTGTGTGCTCGCATTGCACAATTCGCCGGTAACGATACGTGAAAATGAAGCTGCCGTGATCGAAAAGGCGTTTGAGTACGGGTATATAAAAGCTCGTCCACCTAAAAAACGTACGGGTAAAAAGATCGCTGTAATTGGATCAGGACCTGCAGGATTATCGGTTGCCGATCTTCTAAACAGAGCTGGTCACAACGTAACTGTATTTGAAAAAGATGATGCGATTGGTGGATTACTTCGTTACGGGATACCTAATTTTAAATTAGACAAAGGTGTCATTGATCGACGGTTGGAACTTTTTGTTGAAGAAGGAATCGAATTCAAAATCAATCAGGATGTAGGTGGAAAAGTTTCCTTTAAAGAATTGGAAGCTGAATATGATGCAGTTTGTTTGGCAATTGGTGCTATGAAACCTCGTGATTTATCGATTAAAGGTCGCGAACTGGAAGGTGTTCATTTTGCAATGGATTTTCTGAAACAACAAAATAAACTGATACGTGGTGATGAATTTACCAAGGAAGAAAGAATATCAGCTAAAGGCAAAAATGTTGTCGTTATTGGTGGAGGAGATACCGGTTCTGACTGTGTTGGAACTTCAATTCGTCAAAAGGCAAAGTCTGTTTTACAGATAGAGTTAATGCCAAAACCACCTGAAGAAAGAAAAGAATCCAACCCATGGCCTTATTGGCCGCAAACCTTAAGAACTTCAAGTTCTCACCTTGAGGGCTGCGAGAGAAGATGGTCGCTTAGTTCTAAGGAGATTATAGGTGAAGAAGGAAAGGTGAAAAAACTTACCATCACCCAAATTGAATGGACTAAGGATGAAAAGGGACAATTCAAAATGAATGAAGTTGCTGGAACGGAAGAAACGATTGATGCTGATTTAGTTTTATTAGCGATGGGATTTGTTCATCCGGTGCACGAAGGACTGGTAAACGAATTAGGACTTGAATTAGACGGAAGAGGCAATATTAAGACTGATGCCAAAGGTCAAACTTCAAATTCGAAAATTTTCTGTTCAGGTGATGCAACAACAGGTGCCAGTTTGGTTGTACGTGCGTTGGATCACGGACGCAAAACAGCTCTGGGTATTCATCAATATCTTATAGCATAAATTAATGAGCAATAAGTAAACACTAGACATAGGCAGTTAAGTGGTAAGAACCGATAGTTTAATCTCGACAAGGATGACTATCGGTTCTTTGTATTTTGTATTTATACACAAGTTTGATATTGATTATTAAATATTTACAGGAATACTAACGATTTGTTTTGATTATAAAATGTTGTTAGAATTCAAGAAAATTACTTACTATCTTTGCGTTTTAAATTTTGAGAGCAAATGAGTAAAAAAGACTTAAAAGAATACCTTCAACCACTAAATAAGAAGCAACTTCAAGAACAAATCACAGATCTTTATTCAAGATTTAAAGAAGTGAAGCAGTTTTACGATTTTGCTTTTAATCCTCAGGAAAATAAATTATTGGAAGAGTGTAAATTCAAAATATCAAAAGAATACTTTCCAGTCTCGAGGCGTAAAGCAAAAATGAGACGCTCGGTCGCTCAAAAATTCATTCGCCACTTCAAGAAACTTGGCGTTGAACCAAGTTTAATTGCGGATGTAATGCTTTATCAGATTGAAATAGCAATCACCTACACTTCCAGTAAATACGTTAAGCAGGAAGCCTTTTATAAAAGTATGCTTAAATCTTTTGCCGAGGCAGTTACTTATATCAATGGAAATGCCATCAGAAACGATTTTAATGATCGAATTGTTAGAATTGCAGACGATGTGGCAGAACAGAATTGGATGGGTTGGAGAGGATTCGAACAATTAATCAAATAATAAAAACAGTGTATAGGCTATATTAAATCCTTAATAACTTCCGGAACAGAGCGAATACTTTTGACAGCTTCAATACTTGGCCCAGCGCACCAAACATTTTGATAACTCGCTTTAAACGCAGATTTTTTGACCTTATTCATTCCTTGCCAAGCAAGAATTAGTTTTGCATATTTTTTTAAAACAGAACTGTTATTGATCAGCCATTCCCAAAGATTAGACTTTGTGCCAATTCGCTGAACATAGGAAGTGTTAATTACTGTAAGCGGCGACCCCGTTAATTTACTTGTTTTTACAATATCTTTTGAACCAAATTGAATCATGGCTTGCTTATACTCTTGAGATACGTTAGCTTCGTGAGTGGCGATAAAAATAGTCCCCACTGAAACTCCTGCGGCGCCCCACTCCATCATTTGTGCCACCTCCATTTTATTCATTATACCACCTGCTGAAATAATGGGAATTGTTGTGGACTGAATCAATTGAGAAATTAATTCCTTTGCCGACAAATCACCACAATGACCTCCAGCCTTTGAATTAACCGCGATTATTGCATCTGCTCCTAATTGTTCCACTTTTATTGCATATCTCACATCTGTAACATCACAAAAGACTTTTATTCCTAATGGTTTGCAGGCTGTAATTACTTCTTTGGGATTTCCTAAGGAAGTAATGATAAAATCGACCTTAAGCTCAAGCAAAGTCAATAATTGAGATTTGTATTTTGGGTTGGATTTATTTACAATTAAATTAATGCCAAACGGCTTAGAACTCGCCTGTCGAATTTCCCGAATTGCGGCTCTTAATTCCTTTTCTGTTCGGTAGTTGAGAGCTGGTATTGCGGCGGTACAACCACACTTTAAAGCTTCAATCACCATCTTTGCGTTGGATATTAAAAACATTGGAGCAAGGAGTATTGGATGCTCAATACCCAAAATTTGCTTTAGAGTAGATCGTTGCTTCATATACAAAGTAGTTAATGATAAGAAGATACAAATAATTCACTTAATGGAAGGCACAAAAAAAAAGACCGACACTTTCGTATCGATCTCTTTGTACGGATGAAGGGACTCGAACCCCCACGCCTCTCGGCACCAGATCCTAAGTCTAGCGCGGCTACCAATTACGCCACATCCGCGTTTCATTTGATTGCGATACAAAGATGGGGATTTTTTCTTATCCTCCAAATCTTTTTAAAGAAAAAATTCTCTACAGCTCTTTATTGATAGGCATTACATGACTAAACAAGTTGAATTTCAAGCTTATCTGATTGTTTAAAAAAAAAATAAATTTTGTGAAATATATAGTGGTTGTCCAACTTTATCAATAATTTCACTTATCCAAGGATTTTCTGATTGTTAACACTCATTTTCAATTGACGTTCTCATAAGTGAAAACCCTACTTACAGATCATTCAATATAAAAACACATTCACGCAACATAAATTAATTACTCAGAATCAAACGCTTAAATCACACACCAAAATTTTAACAAATTCTAACATAAATGCGACAAGGCTTTGAAGTAGATTTTCATATATTTGCTCAAGAATTTAAAACTATGCGGAATCCATCTGTCATTCTGGTTATCTTATCACTCTTCTTTCTTGTGATACCAATCATTCAACAAATGATTAAGGTAAAACAAGAGAGCAAGCTGGTATTGCTTACCGATACGGTCCCCAATTCTGATGAATCATCATCGGAGTATGGAGATACAGACATTGAAGATCTGGATGTGCTTTCTCTCCAAAAAACAGAATTCTATTGCTGCGACTTTGTTAATAACACTTATTCCTACAAAGCAACGAACTACCATTGCGGACGAAAACTCGAATCTCCACCGCCCCAAGCTTAAACCTTCTTTCTTGTAGTAAATTTTAACGAATTCAGATTGTTTTCATTCTTTATTTAACGATTGCTATTGTCATTCTCTGAGAGAAATTGACAGCTTCGAAGCGCATGTATATTTTTCATCCAATAGATTCAGAATAAAACCACAATCAATTGCATGATTAAATATATGTTTCTAACAAATTATTGTCCGAATGTTATTGCTTTATTAAAATAGATTATAGCTAAATAATGCCACAAATTGCACGAAAAAATCGAAAACCAAAATTTCAATTGCTACACCAATATTATACCTACACTGGTTTTTATCAATTTATTGGTAATAATTTGAAGAAGGCCGTTATTCCTTTCCTGCTAATAGTTGGTCTTATTTTATTTCTGGAATATTATGTGTTGGATTTTCAAAGTCTGTTTCATGAAACAACTAAAGCCTATTCCAGATTGAATGTATTCCTGCTCTTTTTTATTTCAGAATCGGTATTGGGATTAATTCCTCCGGAGTTGTTTATTGCCTGGGTGAAAACACTTCCTGCGCCAGTACTAAATCTTTCTATTCTTGCCCTACTCTCTTATTTGGGTGGATGCGCCTCTTACTTTATTGGAAAAACAATACTTACAATACCTGTTGTAAAAACTACGGTTGAAAGTAAAATGCACAAACACATTACCAATCTGAGGAAATGGGGAGGATTTCTTATTGTAGTTGGAGCGCTGTTGCCAATACCATTTTCCATTGTAAGTATGGCGTCTGGAATCATCGATTATAGCTTTAGAAAGTATCTTTTGTTTGGATTGTTTCGTTTTTTAAGGTTTCTTCTGTTTGGTCTGGCCATTTTTAATATTATGAGTTAGAAATTCAGCAAGCACACTTCAACTTAATCAAATAGACAGAATAAAAAAGATCGATACTCATGTACCGATCTTTTTTTATATCAATAAATAAAACGATTTTTCTTAGCTCTCAATTGGCTCCATTACAAACACACCAAAACAGTCATGATCATCGTAACTATGACCTACTATCTGATTGTTGGCATTCAGGATTCCTTCCCAAGTATCTAAATGGTATTCAAATTCTTTTTCAACATCTAGCAATTCAACTTTTGTTCCTGTCACTTTAAAAGTAACACCGTCAAAACTACCTTCTACATCCTGTTGAACTCTAAAGGGAGTTTCATCATCAATTCTCTCAGTATAGACCACAACTCCAGTAAGCGCTTCCCCTATTTGGGTAAACTCGGCAAATCCTTCATCCTTGCCAAAGCCAAAATCTTCATTAAAAGTCCAACGACCAGTTAGTGATTTCATATTGTTAGTTGGTTTAATTCTGTTTTATAATTTAAGATCAAAGGTAAAAGATTAAAGTGGAAAGGTGAAAGGTTAAAAAGGATAAAGGGGAAAAGGAATAAGTATAAAAAGAAAAGTGTATTCCAAAGAGATGTAAAAAGTAGAATGGCTAATGGTAATACAAGTTACACAGATCCATATTTAGTGAGCAGATCCATTCATAATTAGCAATTCTCTTCTATCTTTGCAAAACATTATTACAATTAGATAAATATGATTGATCAATCTACTATATGTGCAATTTCTACAGCTCCAGGAAATGGAGCCATTGCGATTGTGCGCCTTTCGGGAACCAATGCACTTACAATTTGCGATAAAGTATTTACAGCGGCAAGTTCAAAGCAAATAAGTGAACAAAAAGCCAATACAGTTCATTTTGGAACCATTCAAGATGGCGAAGATATTATTGACGAAGTTTTGGTGAGTATTTTTAGAGCACCTCACTCCTACACCGGCGAAAACAGCATTGAAATTGCTTGTCACGGTGCTCCTTTTATTCAATACCGTATTCTTCAGGTTTTGCTTAAGAACGGGGCTCGTAGTGCCACTCCTGGGGAATATACGCAACGTGCCTTTTTAAACGGCAAAATGGATCTTTCACAAGCCGAAGCTGTCGCTGATTTAATAGCATCAAGCTCGGCAGCGGCTCATAAAGTTGCATTGCAGCAAATGCGTGGAGGGTTCTCTAACGAAATTGCCAATTTACGTGGACGATTACTAAATTTCATCTCCTTAATTGAATTGGAATTAGATTTTGGGGAAGAAGATGTTGAATTTGCAGATCGTACTCAACTAACCAATTTAGTGAATGAAATACAAAGCTTAATACAGAAGTTGGTTAATTCATTTGAGCTAGGAAACGTGATTAAGAACGGTGTTCCTGTTGCCATAGTTGGAAACACAAATGTTGGTAAATCGACACTGTTAAACGCTCTTCTGAATGAAGATCGTGCTATTGTTTCAGATATTGCAGGAACTACGCGTGATGCGATTGAAGACACCATTAACCTTGGTGGAATAACCTTCCGATTTATTGATACTGCAGGTATTCGAACTACTCTGGATAAAATTGAGAGCATGGGAATCGAGCGTACTTACAGCAAAATGAAACAAGCTCAAATCGTCCTTCTACTGATTGATGCCGACCGTACTATTGAAGATGTAAATGATTCGATTCTTAGGGTTAATCAAGCTATCAATCGCGAAACTCAGCATTTGGTAGTTTGTATCAATAAAATTGATTTGATAGCAGATCCTCAAGGATTCGCAAAAAGATTAATAGGAATAAATGCAGATGACAAAATGCTCTTCATATCTGCAAAACAAAAGCATAACATCGACTCATTAACCGATGAACTGCTTAAAACAGTAAATATGGGTGCCATTAACGAGCAAGATGTAATTGTCACGAATATTCGCCATTTTGAGGCACTTAAAAATGCTTTGGGGAGTATCGATAGAGTTAATAATGGTTTAGAAGGTCAAATCCCAACCGATTTCTTGGCTCAGGATATTCGCGAGTGTCTTCATTTTCTTGGCGAGATAACCGGAGACATATCAACTGATGAAGTTTTAGGGAATATATTTAAGAATTTCTGCATCGGCAAATAACAAAGTAGAAAAAACATCAAAACAAATCATTTACCACTGATAATCAATACACGCAAAACCCTTTGAAATAAAGGGTTTTGTCGTTTTTAGTATCAATCCCATAGAATTCGTTAATTTTTGTACCTCATTTGTATAACTTTTAATTTTTCACTACCTTGTATGTAGATGATATGCAAGACAATGAAATAATTAGACTAACATAGACTGCAATATAAGTGAGTAGACTAAAATTGGCGAATTTATGAGTAGTAATTTACAAATAAAGAAGGTGTGTGCATGGTGTGAAAAACCATTTGTTGCAAAAACTACAACAACTAAATACTGTTCCCACATTTGCAACTCTAGAGCTTATAAAGCTCAAAAAAAGAAAGAGAAAATCCAGCAACACACCAATCTGAATATTTTTGACATTTCAGAACAATCATACGATTATCTGAATAGTAAGGAATATCTTAAAGTAAAAGAAGTTTCTACACTTCTTGGTTTGTGCAGGCAAACGATATACAATCTCATCTATACTGGCCAATTAAAAGCATCAAAAATATCACCAAGAATAACACTCATAAAACGTAGTGATATCGATGAAATGTTTGCTCAAGCAAATTCAAAACAGATCGACCCCATTCAATTGGTTAAAAAAGAAATGGAGTTTTATTCATTTTCTGAAATTAAAGAAAAATTTAATATTGGTGATACCTGGACATATAAGCTTATCAAGGAAAACGATATTCCTAAAGTTAAACGAAAAGGGAAAAGTTATTATAGCAAATCACACATAGATAATCATCTCAAAGGAAAAAACTTATCTAGCCAAATTGAAATAGACGATTGGGCAACAATCAAAGAGCTGTGTAACGAATTACATATGAAAGAATCAGGAATCTACTCTTTGGTTTCCCGAGAAGGTATTCCCAAAAAGCGAGAAGGAAGAAACATGCTATATTCCAGGAAGCACATCTTAATTTCGAAAGGTTTACAAAAAGAATCCTCCCCTCAATTTTACTCTATAGAAGAAGCTATGTTGAAATTTAATCTTTCCAGAGATAGCCTCTACTCTATCATTAAGAAGCACAGCATATCAAAATTAAAAGCTGGCAAATACATAAAAGTTTCTAAAACAGAACTTGATAAATTGCTTAATCCTCAAATTTAATCAATCATGACATGCACGAAAGTAACTTTACGGAAAAAGGCTATAACAAAAGGAAGACATTCTCTATATCTTGATTACTATCCAGCAATACGAAATCCGGGAACAATGAAAATGACACGTCGAGAGGTTCTTGGAATATATATCTTTCAAGTTCCTAAAAACAGTATAGAAGCAGAATATAATAAAGAAATACTCCAAAAAGCGGAAGGTATTAGAGCAATTCGTGTACAATCATTAATCAATGAAGAATTTAACTTTCTTGACAAACATAAACAGAAGGCTAATTTTTTAGATTTTTTCTATGATATTGTACTAGAAAAGGATCAAAAATGGTTGATGGTGTATACTCATTTTTCAAACTTTGTAAATGGTAAATGTAAGTTTGAAGATGTTACCATTGATTTATGTCGGAAATTCAGGGCTTATCTTCTAAATGTTAAGAAACTGAATCATACTGAATTTAAAATTTCAAAAAACTCCGCAGCAAGTTACTTTTCAACTTTCAGAGCACTTTTAAAAATTGCTTACAGAGATAAATTTATTCCTGAAAATATTAATGATTTTTTAGAAAAAATTGATAATGAAGATACTAAAAAAGAATATCTCACATTAGAAGAGTTAAAGAAACTGGCAAATACTCCTTGTAAAATACCTGTATTGAAATCAGCATCGATTTTTGCTTGCCTCACCGGATTACGAATTAGTGACGTTTTGAAGTTAGATTGGAGTGAAATTGTTTTGGCCTCGGATGATGGATATTGCATGAGGATTCGAACAGAAAAAACGGAGACTGAAACAACCTTACCAATTAGTGAAGAGGCATTAGAATTATGTGGAACTCCAGGCTTAGGGAGAGTATTTAAAGGCCTAGATAGATATATGGTATATATACCTCTAAAGAAATGGGTTGCTGATGCTGGTATTACTAAAAATATCACATTCCATTGTTTCCGACATACTTTTGCCACTCTTCAAATAGCAGCAGGAACAGACATTTATACAGTATCTAAAATGTTAACGCACAAAAATGTTTCCACAACCCAAATTTATGCAGATCTGGTAAGTTTTAAGAAACGTGAGTCTGCCAATAGAATAAGCTTAAAATGAAATTAACATGATTAATTCTGAACATTATGAAAGAGGAAGAAATTACGTTTGAAAAATTACCTAAAGCAGTTGCTTATCTTATAAAGGAAATAACAGAACTAAGGAGTTTGGTAGAATCAGAAAAAAAGATAGTTCCAAAACAGAGAAAACCTATCGATATTAACACTGCCAGTAAACTTATCTTAAAATCGAAGAATACAATCTATGAATATGTTAGAAAAGGAAGAATCCCTTGTTACAAAGCAGGGAGAAAGCTTTATTTCTACGAGGACGAGTTACTAGATTGGATTGGAAGCTACAAAAAGAAGACTCATGGCGAACTTATGGAGGAAATTCATAGCGAAATGACCTCTAAACGCGCACGATTTCAAAGGAGATAGTGAAAAAAACGGCTAATTTCCTTTAATGACCAGTGACTGAGCTCCAATTATATCAACTATTCGAAAAACGCTGATAATACAGACCAGACAAACGTCCAACTATACGATATCGTTTTTAATGTTTCCACATTCCATCAGAAAATCCTGCAAAGAGAACAACTTCGTAGTACAGATTCAAACGTGAAACTAGTATTAGTCAAAAAACACAATAACAACAAATCAATCGTTTAACTATTCGTTTCATTACTCTTTTTACTAATAATAATAATTGCCAATTCTGCTGCAATATTATTTAGTAAACTTCTTTCTTCCGTAAAAAAGGGGCCCTCGTTCATATCTGGACATTTTTCAGTATAAATAACTTCTACGACTCCACATTTTTCTTTTTCAACCATAATGTCAGCTACAAGTTTATGCTCCCAACTAGTTATAGGAGTATTTGAATAGTCAATGCCATTTAGTGTAATTCGAGCTTGTGTTATTTCTGGGTATTGCCAGGCAGGTGGTATTAGTTTAATAATCTGATGTATACTATCTTTCAGTGAAATTGAGCTTTGTTTAGTAATATTTGACATCTCATACAAGAAAGCCAACTCTTTTACACGTTCCAGTAAAAGTGCTTGTGTATACTGGTTAATAAGAATGGCACTTAAAGTTTGAGCAAATTCTTCGAATAAATTAGTACCTAAACTTGAAAATAGCTCTCGCTTAATATTTTTAAATTGCACAAGCCCAACTCTTTCATTGCCATATAAAAATGGGATAATTAAAAGTGAGCAACTACTCTTTGGCTTCAGAAGATTATTATTTTCAACTAAGCCCAATTTCCTACGATAAGGAATGGAGAAATTATTAAAATCTATGGTCCAAAACGTTCCTTTTTCAGTAAAAAAAGTGGAAGTAGAATCGAAACTATTAGTTAATATTGGTTCCCAAAGAATTGTAGTTTCGTCTTCAGGCAGATGGTGTAATAAGTCATTTAAACTTATAATTTTGTATTCAAAACTATCCTTAGTACAATGTACAAATTCGAATTGGGATTCATTTTCCCGCTTGTGAAATAAAAGCGTTAGTTCTGAAAACTTTAACGAGTCAATAAGTATATTCGACATTTCGTTCAGAAAAATAGACCTTGGTATCTCACGATTAGCAATTTTTAATATTTCATAAGACAAGGTTGGAAGGATATTTTTCATTTTGATAATTTAAATAAATGCACAGGCTATACTTTTGGCAAAGATATTAAATGGTTGCAATTATAAAAGTATCTTTCCTAAATCTTAAATAAAATAGATATCTCCTAGCAATCTCAATAGATTAACATGCCGTTTTTACCTTCATTAGAACAAATACAATGTAACTTTGAGTTTATTACCAGATCCAATTTCTATTCTAGCAGATAACGACTATTTCATTTTTAATAAAAAAATCCGGAATCGTTGAAATCCGGAACTCTTTGCCCCCAGATTACAAATCTGGGGAAACTGATGAACTTATACGATTCTCCAAAGCATCTGCAAGATTTAGAATATCATCCTTACGAACCAATTGCATCATCCACTTATTAGGAATAGACTTATAGCCATATAGTAGCCCAGCCAGACCGCCAACTACTGCCGCGGTGGTATCTGTATCATCTCCCAAGTTTACTGCAAGCAGGACTGCTTCTTCATAAGAATTGGAATTGTACAAACACCAAAGTGTCGCCTCCAGTATGTGGATTACATAACCAGAACTGGATATTTCTTCTCTGGAGAGATTACCAATTTTAGCATCGAATATTCTTTTGAAATGCTGCCCCTCGCCTTCCCAAGCAAGATTAGACTTTATCATTTTAGATACAATCTGAGATGCCAATTTCACCGCCTCATTAAAGCTTTTCCCATAGCCAATCCCGATTGCCAATTCGGTATAAAAGAAACAACAAAGCGTTGAGCGAATGTGCCCATGAGTCATTGAGGCGACCTCCTTTACTCTTTCAAATCGTTCCTGTAAGGGAAGATCCATTGTGTAGAGCACCAATGGAAGGATACGCATTAAAGCACCATTGCCATTATCCCCTTCATTGATACCGCCAGCTTGTTCAGGAGGCAAAGTTTTTGACTTTAAACGAGCAATTGCTTCACTGGTAGTTATGCCATAATCAAAAACAACACCGTGGGACGTCCACCAAGCTTCATCGAACCAAGCAATAAACTTTTGAGCAATATCTTTTAAATTATATCCATTTAGCAAACTCTCTGCCAAACAAAAGGCCATCGAACTATCATCAGACCATGTTCCTGCCGGCTGATTATGAATACCATATTCCTTCATACCAGTAACCGGATCTGCATCCAAGTCTGCTCTACTTAAAAATTCAATAGGCACTCCTAAGGCATCACCAACCGATAATCCTATTAAAATATCTCTTGAATTACTCTGCTTTACCATGCGTTTCTTTTTATAGAATATCAAAACTAACAAAATACTTCAGTTTGATAAATTTAGATGCAATTTATTATATTTGTTTACGAACAAAATGTACAACTTATCCTTTGCCGCTTAGGCGATAAATTCTATAAAAACAATGAACAGAACAGCTCAAGAAGAAAAACGAAAATACGAAGAGGCACGCAAAGGCCTTAGTCCTAAACAAATAATTGAATTGGATGAAAAAGAAGCCTTAGAAAATGAAATAATGGGAATGGCCAAGCATTTCAACATACTCTTGTTTCCTGAAGAGTCTGATTTTTACACGTATGAAAAAAGCAATCCCTGGTCGGATGAATATACGGATAGAATTAGTCGGAAACGTGCAAAACTTGGCCTTTCTGAAGTAAACCATGAGTCAGCAGAAAGCTACGATGACACAGCCAATATTTGCGAAAGCTTAGCCCGTAAAGTTATCATTGATAAAAGCCTTGAAAAAAAGATTCTCTACATCGATATGGATAGTGTACTGGTCGATTTCCAATCGGGAATTGATCAACTTAATGATGCCACAAAAAAGAAGTACGAAAATAACTTAGATGAAGTTCCCGGCATCTTTAGTCTGATGAAACCCACCTCTGGAGCTGTATATATCGTTGAAAAACTGGCTAAAATATACGATATTTACATACTTTCCACCGCACCATGGGAGAATCCAAGTGCCTGGTCAGACAAGTTAGAATGGGTGAAAGAATACCTTCCCGAAATAGGTAAAAAACGACTCATTCTCTCTCATCACAAAAATCTAAATATAGGTGACTACCTGATAGACGACAGAACCAAAAATGGTGCAGGCGAATTCAAGGGAGAATTAATCCATTTCCTCACCGTCCAATATCCGGATTGGGACAGCGTTTTCGATCATTTGGTTGTTGAATATGTGAAACATGCACAAAATATAAAATAAAGCACACCTGATATTCTCCCTGGTATAAACCCAACTCATAAATTATGCACACAAATACCTTTCAAACCTGTCCTGCAAATATTATTCAAGCCATAGCATTGGTTCTTCAAAATCCAGGATACATTAAGATTGATGCAGAAGACTTTGCTCATTTCACATCCAGTAAAGAAAATATCCAATATCTAATTTTAGAAGAAAAAGCAGAAAATTTAGATTCATCCTTACGAAAAGCATTACAAACGCTACCCTCTAAGCCTACAACTTCAGAAATACTCGTCTGTTTTACCTCTTCGGAGCCAGAAATCACTATGGTCGAAATCGGGAATTACATAGATCAGATTACAGAAAATTTTGGTGAGAAAAGCAACATTATTTGGGGTGTAAACAAAGATGAAAATCTAAAAGAGGACACAAGAAAAATACTCCTTTTATTTTCCCCTCTTAAAAAATGATTAAAAACAGAAAAGCTGCAACAGATAACTGGTGCAGCTTTTTTTTCAAAACAATAAGTCAGTCTTCCTAAACTCTTTGCTCACAGATTACAAATCTGGGGGAGCTGGGGTTTATAGCCACCCATTCAATCAAAATAAAGCTTGAACAATTTTGAGTATTGTGGCCATTTCTTAAGATTGTAATTCCAATGACGATAGAGTGGAATTAATGGTCTCCCTAATAAATTAGATATAGCAGGGATTGGGAGTAATTCCGGAGAATTATAAAGCTGAGAAGCCTTATATTTTTTTTCATCAGGGTTTATTAATACTTTGTAGAGTACTTCAGAAGTGAGAAAAACAGGTGTAGTGCCAGATGGATCCAAATTATCAAACTCTTGTTTTCGAATAGCAATGTACTCCTGAGCCGTTTGATGCCAATTCTTGTTTTTACTGGTTTCTTCCTTTT
The DNA here is from genome assembly GCF_002356295.1 of Labilibaculum antarcticum. NCBI lineage: Bacteria > Pseudomonadati > Bacteroidota > Bacteroidia > Marinilabiliales > Marinifilaceae > Labilibaculum > Labilibaculum antarcticum. Next base: position 5,191,250 of record NZ_AP018042.1, read on the forward strand.
GGTAATCAGTCACCAGGTTTTGAACGTAAACTTTCTCAATTGATAAGCTAATCTGTTCCAAGTTGTCGATGACACCTTTAAAATAACGCTCGTCATTGCCTAGATCGAAAACATATTCGAACTCTAAACGGTTTCCCGTTTTATCGAATGCTGTTGGGTCACATCCCAATACAAAAGCCTTTATGTTGTCAGTGTTGCTACAAAATGGTTTTGGTTCTTTCATGATAATGATTTTTTAATCCATATTCTCTTTAGATTCACGAACTAACGATTTGGATAATTCGTCCATTTTTACGATTCCATTCCATAATTCGATTAGAGATGAATGATCTTGTATTAAGCTTCTAGTTGGGTGTGCAACAGTGTTTCTAATTTTATTTAGGTAGGATGTGTGTTTCTTAAAACCATCACCATTTTTGTACCCTAATATTTTGTGAAGGTCAAATTGATGAAACAGTTCTATTAATTGCCCAAAATATAGATACTCAGTAATTGCGGTATCTGAATTTTTTTTCTGATCTTCTTTATAACGATTAGAGGTGTCTTTGAACCATTTCCCTAAATCGTTGTCTTGAGAACTTAATTCTTCAATGCGATTACAAATTTGTTGAGTATCCAGTTGCGAGGAAAGCATTTTACCTAAACCTTGCTCCAAATCAACTAAGTTTTGATACAACCAATAATAGAAATACTTATTATTTAAGTTAGCAATACTAAGCAACCCAACAACAGAAGTATGATTGGTTAGAAAATAGAAATTCCGTTTATTTTCAACCATCAATCTAATTGCATCGCTTATATGGGTTAAATAATAAATCCCATCTTCTGCAAATTTAATACTCTTCATTTCTATATTGGAAAGGGAATAGTCCCCCCAGCTTGAAGTAGTAACATAATGAGCAAAACTTCCACTTTTATTTTTTACTGGAATTACATCATAATGATTTTTTATCATTATATCATGAACAACCTGCTTATTTTGGGAAAATTCCTTTGTTGAAATTTCTTTCCAATCTGAATTATGAATACCCAAACTTGCCACAAGTAATTCTTTTCCTTGAATTTGGTTAAAATAAAATTGCTCTTTCATTTGTTCTTATTCTATAGTTTTCTCAAGTAATGATTTCTCTAATTCAATCTTTTCCTCCTCAATATCATCATTAAAAAAAGATGACAACTTATTTGAAAGCCATACAAAGATTCTGTAAAGTAACCAGAAACACAATACGATAAAAGCTACCCGTAAACAGAATACCAAGATACCTCTTAGAAAACGACCCGTCACGTATATTATATTCACAATTATTTGATAGCCCCACCACACATCAAAATCACTAATTACAGAAATCCATTCCGATAAAGTTTGGGCGTTAGCTTTCCCCGCAAAATAGGAAAAAACAACCAAATTAATTAATATCAAATTTGACCACTTTAAATATTTCTTTAAAGTTAAAGTCCATCGATTTAGAGCTTTTAAAATAATAGAACTGAGAAAAACCTTAAATCGATCAACTTGTTTAAAAACAATAGGTGAATCTAGGGCTTTCCTTACCCCTGGCTGATTCAATAGTTCAGTTAATGTTTCAATCATATTCTTATTATGCTCTATATTATCAATTCTAGACAATTCAATACCTATTTTATAAATAGTCTACAAATCTGCGGGGGCTGCATTCAACAAATACTCTAGAACCACTCTGATTTTTCGCCAATACCACTAATAAATAATCCTTGGATTGCTCTTGAGAAGACAACGTAATAAAGCGATCGTTCCTGTTTTTCGTATTCTGCTTTTTCTTTAAAAGAGTAATCCTGGTATCCTGAATGTTTAAGAGGAACATTTGCTTTAGATGCACCAAGGACAAATACAAATTTAAATTCATGACCTTTCATGTTATGAAAAGAGGAAACTTTAATGGCGTTAGATAGAGCCTTTGAACTACTGATATCATTATACTTAATATCATTTTTATTTAAGGTCTTCTTAATATCATCTACAGCATAGTTGGTTCTTGCACAAACACAAATATCTGATGCTTCAGCCTGTTCATTATCAAGCAATCCTTTAATATTAGACAGAATATATTCATCTTGTTCCTCAGGAGTATTAAAAATTTGATACTGGGGTTCATCCCCATACATCAAAGAAACATAGCCCTTGCTATTTTCTTCTTCTCCATCAAAATTATCGTAGGACTCCTTTGATACAGTTTTCAATGCCATGAGCTTGATTTGTTCAGTTGTTCGGTAATTAATTTTCAACTTCTTACTTCTTTGCCCGCGAACGCTAATCCCTGATTGGGAGAAATTAATTTTTCGCTGGTAAATATTCTGAAAGGGATCACCAACTAGAAACATATCATTTTCATGCTCCGAAACCAAGGATCTCATTAATGTCAATTCATTGTTCGTAAAATCCTGAATTTCATCACAAATTATATGGGAATATGGTTTATCATCTCTATTTGAAAAGAACTCACTTAATAAATTACATAACTCCAACTTAGAATAATTCTCATCTTTTCTCTTGGCGAAATCTTGTATCAAATTCCAAATTTCGATTTTTTCTTTTCGTCCTATTCTTACTGTCCGACCTGTTCGCGAAGTTTTTAAATATTGTTCCAATGATTTTACATTCTTTCGTAAAAGAACATCATGATATTCAGACATTAAAAAATCCTCACTCATAGATGATGGGTTATATTCCAAGACTTCTTTCCAAATTTCTAATTCTTGTTTTTCTGTTAGGAAACCTGAATTTGAAGGAATAACCTGATATTTTTTATCCCTTGCGATCTCAAATATCAATTTGTCGAAATTTATTATTTGAATAGAGTCAGCAGCAATGCCCAGATCAGAAATGGTGTTTTGCAAGTAAGATGTGAGAGACTTAGTGTAAGTAGTAAATAGAATTGGTTTGGCAAATATCTCTATCTTTTGAGCTAAGTATTTAGCTCTGTGCATCGCACACACAGTTTTACCCGTTCCTGCGCCACCAGTAACTTTAACTGGACCTTTATAATCGCTAAAAGCCAGTTTACGCTGAGAAGGATGTAGAAAGACTTTCCATTTATCAAAATCACCTGAAAGTATTTTATCTATATCTTCATCATCCGTAAGCATATAAATATGCTTTCTTGCATTATCACTAGATTCTGCCTCTAAATTATTTTTACCAGCTTCAATTTCTTCCAAAATTTCTTCGTAAGCAATTCCTTCAGCCAGAAAATATAGATACTCGAAGTTGTCAGCAGGTAAGTTGTTTTTGATTTTAGTTAAGTCATCTATTGCACATAGATTACGTATGGTTTCTATCATTTGATCAGGCGTCCCAATCGCTTTCAGATGCGCCACAGAGTACTTGTTGTAAAGCGTTTCGTTCTCAATGATTTTTGTTTGAATCTTAGTTTCTGGAAGATCATACATTTGAAATGATTGAGTATTCTTGTTCCATTCAAAAACCTTATTCATTGCCCATGACATCGCTTCATCATGATTATCAACCCACAACAAATGATAATTACTCCCTTCCTCAGGAGCTTGAATAATAGCCCGATACTTTAAATCGACCCGAACAGTCCGTAATGATTTATCTGAAAATGAGGATATTTTCTCATAATTAATAGCAGAAGAGGTTGGGTTCAGTTTGAATTTCTTAATTAATTCTCTGGTTTTTTTTTGAATGTTCTTAGGAACTCTAGAAAAGGAATCGAGAAAAGAGTCGTGAAGAATTAGATTTATAGAATTGCTCATTATTTAATGTTTTTTAGATCAAAGTTTTCCAATGTATATTCAGAGTAATCATTCTTTATGAAATAGGCTTGATCCTCTTCACTGAATGGATTTATAAAGAATTTTTTATCGTGCGAACCTAATTCCGCCGAAGCCATTATTTCTTCATTATGGAGTAAATCAAAATCGTATTCAGTATTAAATTCAATACCTGCTTTAATTAACTGCCTTACAATATCATGAAGTGATTCTTCAAAATTGGTTAGTATTTCCAAATTAGAATCAGACTTATTTTCTGGGACAAGTTTACTTGTAAAACCAGCTTCAATTTGGTGAAATTGAGAAAGGTTATAAACCTGCCAAAAGAATTCCCAATTATCCTTTTCCCATTTCTCTATTGTATCATTTAGTAAAGCAAATCCCTTTGTCTTAAGCGTCTGAAGATGAATGAAAATTGACATACTCATTTCATCAGTAAAGTTTAAGTTATCAGATAAAGCATATTCATTGGGTTTATTCTTAGTGCCTTTATCTAGCTGAATTTTTTTTGAGTCAATAAAAGTTTCCACTAGATCCTCGCTGAAACATATATTTAATGCCTGATGTTGACAAGAAAATAAAAGAAGAGATGACCATTTACTTATCTCCGTTTTATTAATTGGTGATAGCAATAGATAATTGAATCGATCAAAACTGTTCCCATTCATTAAAGTTTCGTCACTGTATTCCTTAAGTAGAGAGTGTTTATCACAGAGTTGTTTTGCAATGTTCTCATTAAAACTAGCGTTAAAAGCATCTTTCGCTTTTAATTTTGCTTTGGAAATAATATCGTCCCATGAAAAAACCCACAAATGATATTTTCCGGATTGAACAATAGCGTTTCTAATTTTCATATCAGAAGGCACTCTTGGATGCTCTTTTGTAGCATGGAACGAATAACCATCTAAATAAACGACAATGTCTTTGACTTCTTCAATTTCAGAAAATGATAAGAATTGATCATTCTTAGAAATTGACACACATTTAAAAACAAAATCAGGTGTGGTAGTATAATTCACTCCCTTAAGATAATTACCCAAATTTTGTGGCCATATCTCATAGATCATTTTACAATCCCCTTGTTCAAGATTTAAAGTATACTTTTTCTCACCTGGATCTGAACTCTCATAAAAGTTAGCTTCAAATTTTTCGGACAAAAGCTCAATGAACCGATCTTCCAAATCAGACTCCTCACTGTTTGCAAAACCATCAATCCCCTTTAAACTATCTACCACATTCCATTCACCCGCCTTCTCTATTATATTTTGGAATAGATTTTCCGCTTCATTTCGACTTAAAATATCTCTTTCATACTGATTGCCATAGGTGTATATACACTTATAACAGCCATCTTTACCTTCGTCTTTACAAGTACATAAACGAATTTTATCGTATGCAATTTGTAACATCTTAGTAAACTCTATAGGATCAAAAAGCTTTGAAAGATAACCTGTACCACCTGGGATGGTTTCATACATAATCAGATACCTGTCTTTTCTATTTGATTCTTTATTGAACTCTTCATATTCACGAATATGAACATGATCAGGATGACCTTTGTAGTAATTTTTCAATCCAAGAAATAAGCCTGCTTTAAAAATTGAAACTCTTTCTTCTGTTCTAAAATCCTGTACAGGTAAAAGAATCTTTATTGCCTCGGTATAGAATTCTCTGTATAAGTATATTTCTTTAAAATAATCATCAGAATGACCTTTGTACTCCTGCTTTTTATTTGAACAATATCCAAAGTGATATGATTTCTTTTTAGAAGATAATTCATACTGTGTGTATGCCCTTTCAGCTGTTTTACCACAGGTTTGACATACAACAAAACCAACTTCCGGAAAATTGGTGCCATTAATTTCTATTTCGCTGGTACCAAAAAAACCGTCTTCTTTTATTCCGGTATTTATTTCAATGTATTTTGTTTTTGAAAAGAACTCTATTCCAAATGGAATTCGTTTCAATATTCGAGCACCTTTTGATGTCGTAGGATCCGTTTTAATGTGAATTGATTTTTGATAGAATTTACGATCACGATCATCCTTTGTATCGGTAATCTTGGATTTATCGCTGTCATTAACCGAGATTACCGATTTTAAACGAACGATTGTCTTTTTATTGCTGGTTGCTCCCCAAGAGTTGTGACCACATTTGGGACAAACCGATTGATTGGATGGGACATCAATATCCAATTGCATTTCATCACAATTACTGCATAAACGATAAATTTCATACTCTTCACGAGAGAATATCTCCAGACCATGCATTTCAAGCATATGCCCTTGAGAGTAAAATATATTAGCAGGTGCGAGTTCTGAAATAGCAGAAGAAGAAGGTCTTATGATATCACCAAAACTTTCGCTTTTAAAACTCACAACACCGTCTTTCTCATTTTTCTTTACCACTTGAGCATTCAAAGACACTCCCGTTTCAGGGAATGCATAATTGGGTAATATGCCTATGTTGGTTAAATATTCTACTACATTTCTTTTATTAATATTGTAAATAGCACCAGATAAAGCTTTCTTTTCTTTTTTAAGAATCAAGGCTTCAGGACTGGTTATTGGTAATTTCTTAAGATCACTTTCAAGCTTCTTACGTTTTGATTCATAATACTTGATCTCTTCCAATAAATTAAAATGAATTCGAGTAATTGAAGTAATGAAGACACCTGATAACAAGTCTTGTTTAATGATATCAAAAACCAAAGGATCTTCCTCTCTAGCCTCCTTAAAATGCCCAATAAATTGTTCAAAAAGAAAATCTTTATTAAGCTCTATAAATTTTGCGATTTGATTAAATACAAATCTGTTGTCATCAATAGGCAGTGATTTTAAAGCCAATCGCTTTACCACGAAAGGTATTCTATTTGAGTCCGGGTCTGAGGAAGCCCATGTATCAAAGCAATAGGCCATAAAATGCCTTCTTAAAATATCTTTAGCTCTTAGGTAGCAAGCGGGTGTTCTGACTTCCCCTGCCATCATCTCCATGGGATCCTTGTAGTAATACAAATCGTGCTGATCGCGACCTGCCATGTTCAGAATTAAAGATGTACCGCTAGATCTTCCAGCACGCCCCACTCTTTGCAAGTAGTTCGACGTTTCAGGAGGTAAGGATGAATTAAAGGTTATATTAAGGTCGCCAATATCGATACCCATTTCGAGGGTTGAGGTGGCAACTAATACATTTGTACTTTTATAGGAGGGTCTTTTCTTAAAATCGTTTTCCAGCTCTTCTCTTTTATTTCTATCGATTAAGCCTGTATGATCATTTGCAAAAATACGTAGCGAGCGCCCACGATTGTAAACCATACGGTAGTAATCAAAAATATCTTCGCTATTTAGTTTATATTTACCCGGACACCTGTACTGCAAGCAAGACATGCCAGAAGTTATGGTTTCGTTTAAAACGCCCACATTCATTTCATGTCCACAAGTACTACAAATAAATGTTTTTACTTCATTTGTTATTGCCAAGCTATCTTCAGATAAACCATAGTTAAGAACACCTTCAGCATTTTTTTTATCCAATAAATTATTAGACTCTAAATCATCTAAAAGCTGTTTGTAGAAATCATTTATCAGGTTGGTTTCCTCATAGTTAATTAGAGGGAAAGATTTACGAAAAAAAGTACTGTACCAATTGTGTTTCTTATCTATTTGAATCACATCGAACACCGCTGTATTCTTAGCTCGTTCGAGAGTTATAAACTTAGGCAAGCGAGTATGCTTCCCAAAATTCTTAATCAAGAAATTACTCTTATTTATATTTTGAGTTATCAAATAATAATTAGTTTTCCCTGTTCTGAATGATTTCAGATAAGTATGATCCACTCCCCCTCGTTGTCGCAAGCGATGAAGAAAACCATTCAGGAATTTAAGAAAATCCTCCTTTTCAATTCTGTTATCGAGCGCATTTGCCTTGAGCCAATCCTTCATCTGCTCAAATACATCAGTCATTTTCTTTGTATCAAAACAAATGGCGGAGGCAGCCGATCTTTCTAATGTACGACCCGTTGTGGCATTATAAGTAAATTCCGACCAGAGTTCCCAACTGATTCTGTTTGAAAATTCTCTATCAAAAGCATAGGGAAACTTACCCGATTTGTCTTTATAATCATCAATGGATATTCGACTATCACAGTCGGGAGGAAGAAATTTAAAATAGTATGCTTCTATTGGGTTTTCAGCATTTTCATCTGCCTTCTGTTTCCAATGGTTCTCAAATTGCTTATAAAAGTCAGGTAATAAGACAGGTGTTTTATTTAGATTGATAGTGCTCTGGATGGCATGTCGCATGCCAAAACGGAAGTTTCTATTTTCGATAAAACCTGCCTGATGAGCGGCATCTTGAACGCCGTTGGTAAAAGCTAATAATTTACGCTGTTTATCAGGCGTATCATCCATAGATGAAGCCAAAACCTGAGCTGTTGCCACAGATTCGATAGTGGGAATACCCGTACCTATCAAAGACAAATTATCGACGGTATTGCAATGAGGGCATATTTTTTGAATCCCATGCTGATCCTGCACACGAACACCAAATATTTTAAAGGATTCAACGCTAAGCTTTTTATCAGACAAAATTAAAGAATGAGGATCGATGTATGCATCGATTGGATCACCAGTGTAATTGTAATCTTCAGCAAATACTTGCTTAAAATCAGCATCCTGTAAGGATGAGATAAAGTAAATGTTCTTATTTTGGCTATCTGCCATAAACAACTGGCGTGTTCTAGCTAAATCTTGTTCGAGGGTTTCACTCTGCTCTTTTTTTATTGCTATCCATCCAGAAGCCCCACATTCTCTGCAATAATAAGGTGGAAGAGACAAAACAGGATCGGAGGTATTTATCTCAGATTCCCATTCGAAAACAGGAGTCGGTTGAACTTTCCTCAATATTCGGTTTAAACTTCGCAACCAGTAGGTAATTTGCAGATACAAAAATGGGAATTGCTTAGTGCCAGACTGTTCTTTGGCATAAGACATCAAAGTTAATAATGAAGCAAAAAGAGCGTGAATCTTGTCATTCGATAATGTGTTGTCAAGTCCCGTTTTATGCCCCCACTTAATTAAAACATCCTGAATATGGGAAACATTAGATTGAGTAATCTGTAGAAGGTAATATAACCACTCATTGGTTTTTAAAAGCTCCCCCAGTTCAACTCTATTTTTATCAGCATAGCCCCAAAAAGCAAGCTGCCTGTTTATGTAAATTCCATATTCATCGGACTCATTAAAGCGACAATCTTCAATTTCATCCAGATTTATATCCGGCATTACTAAATCACTGGCAAAAAACTCTTCGGCCTCTAGACGCTGCTCTTCAACTACGGCATCTTTAGTTACATGAACCCCAAATACATCGGAAAAGAATTGCACCAATTCCTCTTTCCCTTTTTCGCCACCTCCCATGGTTGCGGAAGTCCCAATAGGTACAATTTGATTGTGAGGCAATTTTAATTTCAATTTTAATCTTCGAATCAAATTCGCGACATCTGAACCTTTGGCTCCATCGTAGGTATGGAGTTCGTCGAGAACCAAAAACTTAAGCAAGTCTGGCTGATTGTAGTTATGGCGCCACAAGCCATTATACTCTGCCCTCATCAGTGCGAAATCGAGCATTTTAAAGTTCGTTAATATGATATCAGGAGGTGAGCTTGTTATCGTTTGCCTATCCTCAATGATACCATCGGGTTCCATACGGGTTGATCGGGTTTTTCCTTTTGCTTTGCCCTCCCCAATAAAAAGACCCGCTCGAATTTGACCTCTTAATATGTAATTACCATCCTCATCTTTAAAATTATTAATCTCTTCCGCTAATCTACGAGCCTGGTCGGTTGCCAGGGCATTCATAGGGTAAAGTATAATGGCTTTAATGCCCGGAGTATCTCTATGTTGATAGCAATAGTCCAATAAAGGGAAAAGAAAACTTTCTGTTTTTCCGGAGCCCGTACCTGTGGTAAGAATTAGAGGTTCTGGAGTATTTCCATTACGGGTAGATAGACGCTTAAAAGCTTCAAATTGATGCCTGTATGGGTCAAAACCAGGCTTTATTTTTATGAAATGCTCAATATGGTCCGATTCATCCGTTTTTTCGAATGGCAAACGTACCTGCATAAAGGGACCTTTGAACATTCCCTTTCGTTTATCGAAAAGAAAATCATTTAAAGCGAGCTTCAGGTTTTTATCCTGAAAATTAAAGGTTGCTTTGAGATATTCGGTTACAGAATGCTTTATTTCTTCGGCTTGTAATATTGGGAGCATATTAATTTTCTTTAATTTTTAACGAAATTAAATAATCTGCTGAGCTTACTGAATAGTGTTCATTATTTAAGAATGAATCTTCGTCGATAAAAAAGTTTTCTATGATATGGATGTTATTACCATGAACCAAAGCAATTTGATATCGATCCTTATAGTCAAAACCTGTTTTTTTCTCATCCTTGCTCAAATGGAATGTTCTACCATTAAAGGCTTTTACTTCCAAATAAAACCAATCGGGGTTGTTAATATTTTTATATTGAATATCGTAATGAAATGTATCTGACTTATCGGTTTTATATTTGGAATTGCCCGATACCCACTCCACCTCTTCAACATCAACAGAAGCTACTAGCGTGTTGAAAACCAACTCCTCTGCCTTTTCACCCAATTTCTTATTCCTACTAATATCCTTATCTGAATGTATCCACCTATTACTTGTTGGTTTACTAGTTCCTTTAGGTTCAATTGCAGTAGTTTGGCTAATAATAACATTACCTATCCGAGGTTCTATCTTTTTAAGATCGTCAGATTCGACAGAACACCTGGATAGGGAAATAAATTCCTTTTCCAGTTTTTCTTCGTTTCCTTCAAAATACAAAAGACTTTTCAATTTATTGTCCTGCAGGTCATCATCATGAAGACTATATTTATCCAATAGGTGTTTGTATTTATTTTCAAAACATTTCTTTATTTCTACATCTACAAGTAAACTCAAGTTAAATAAACGATAGGTCGCATCTTTTATAATATCAATATAATTCAGGTCTAAATTGAATTTATTGTCATCCAGTATTTGTAGGATAGATTCATCAGATTTTATTTGATCAAACGAAATTTGCTGATCAATAAGTAATGCTTGTTTTTCTTTCTCGTTGTTCAATTTGAGCCACAACAAAGAATTAAACCTAGACTTAAGATCTTTTAGTGTATTTTCCAAACCTCTCTTGTGAGAGCTTCGAATTCCAAAGGAGTTGCTTTCCAAAATTTCATCCAAGCTGAAATCCAATGCATTCGAAATCCAAACTAGAAAATTGAAACTTTCCAAGTTTTTAAAATCATTAAAGTCGACTGTCTGATAGTAATCTGGGAGAATAAGTGAAAATTCCTTTTCCAAAACAGAGCTTAAAATCTTTGTATTACTGATTGAACTCTGGAGGGATTTACCTTTAAGGACAAATACTTTTTCCCAAAACATCATTTCGACTTCTGAAAAACCCAATAATTTAAAAGCACGCATCCGAAGATCTGTTAATTCATCTACTTTAATAAGGTGCTCTACTTCACGAATATGATCTTTAAAAATAGTCCTGAACGTATTCTTCAGTTCCTTTATCTTAAAGCAGATGCAAATCATCTCTGCTATGGCATCACAAAGAAAGGAATTCTTTTGAAGCTGATTAATATCTCTAAAATTAGGACTACTCTTTAGATAGAAGGTTGAATCGATATTTATAAATTCGTTTTCATCAAGTTCAATTTGTTTGATTTCTCCAAAACTGTATTGACAATTATCAACTAAACAAATGGACAGATTTTTGATTGAATTGACCTCAGTCTGTTCATTATCGCCCTTTTTAAGCGTATTCAACCGATAGGTTAATAGAAAAGGTTTGATTCGATCGAAATAAGAAATGAACGTTTTATTTAAAGGATGTCCTTCATAAGAGACTAACTTAATGTTTTTCACTTCATCTTTAATGAGTGATACACCAAAAAACTCTTTTACATTTTGTTCTCCTTTACGTTTGGGTAAATTAAGCATCCAAAATTTATTGAGAATATTTTGGGGTAAAATGTTATTATCAGAGTAATATACCTCACTCGCCATAATGGGTTCTAATTTTCCAGTTAATCCTCCTTTACGAGCGAAATATTTAATTTCAGAAAAATCAGGCTTGTAACCCCTAAGTTTTGCCTCTTTATTTTTGGCGAAATATTCTAAAACTCGATTGTAGACTGTCTGACTCCCATTTGCGTCATCGTTCGTGACTTGACGTAAAAGCTCATAAATTTTATGAGGTTGTAAATCATTAAATGATTTATTAGCACCTAGTTTTTTTAAGACATAATTTATATCAGTCCTGTCAATATTTAGTTCTGAAAAAACTCGATTCTCAAAATCGAATGTATCAAAACCGCTATTCCCTATTAATTCATCCTCAATCAGAATATTTGCAAATAGATTTTCCCTGTATAATTGATGAAAAATATAAGAGGGTTTTTCATGAAGTTCTGTTGTGTTTTTATTGTAGGTATATTTAAAAACATCCTGATTTTCTCTTTCAAGCTGAGATAATATTTTCTTATCAATAAGTATCCATGCCACCAGTTTCTCTGTAGAAATATCCTTTGATTCCAGTATCTCAGCAAGGTTATCTATTGTAAAGACATTGTAATATTTCCAAGGATTGTTTTCAGGCGTACGCGTATTTTTAAATACAAAATCGATGTAGGGATCAGAGTTCCATCTATTGACATCTTTTTCAATTTTTTTAAACTTTGTGTGTTTATTCACTCCAAGCCATAAAAAGAAGTTTTCGATGAATTTACTATCCATATCTTCTTGATAAAAATCCCATGAATCCATATCTGCAACAAAGTCCTTATTTTCATAAAAGTCCTCAAAAATAAGCTCTGTCTTATTTCCAGAAGGAAAGCCCTTCCCCAAAAAAAGATCACTACTAAGTGTTTCTTCTCCATTCCGGTTTAGTAAAAGAACTTTTTCGTCAATTATTCCTCTCCGTTCGGGGTTCTTTTTAAAAATATGGAATAATGATTTGGAGTATTGTTGAAGTATTGTCTTCTTATCTACTGTAGTTGTTCGTAAATGACGATTGGTTGCACTGGTCATGTTCCGAATCACATCCGTTATATCATTTGAGCCCATATTGAATAATGGCGATAAAACTTTTTTAAGTGGACGTGAAATATCTTCGTTGTTCGATCTATACTTTGCTATATCGGCAGAAAAACGATTCGTGAGAGACAGGTATAAATTATTACTTATAAAAGACAGTTGTACGTATTCAGGTATTTCATACTCATCCGTTGAACCTTCTTTTAGAGTAAACACCTGCTTGCTGGCTTCCACAACTTTTTCATCATGATTTAATAAAAGGGGCAGAGAAATTTTATTATGGAATTGTGAAAAAGAATCATCCATTAAGAGGGCAATTAATTCCACTCTCTCCTCTATTTCAGAAATTTGAGATGTTAACTGACCCATTTTTTCCGTAAATTCGTCTTTGCTGTATTTGGCAGGAAAGTGCCCTGTATTAAAATTTATATCCTCATCTATTGGAATTAATAATTCAGGGAAAAATTCTTGAAAGCTGTTCTTCTGCACCCAGATTGCAAATTTGTTACCATAATATTTAACAGAGGTCATTGTTCTGTAATTACCATCCAAACATGGATAGAGTGCAAGCGAATTTCTTTTATCCTGCAAATCTTGAAAAAAAGGAATCAATAATTTACTATCACTCTTGCCTAAAGGCAAGAGTATTCTGTATGAATCCCAATTAGGCTCAGCACTATTTTGCAAGTTATCAATAGACAAACAAGCCAATATTGAAACCAATTCCCTTAATATATATTTGTTATCGTCTGTCGGGTTTAAATAATTTCGTGACGGATCTAAATCAAAAGTGGCGTGAATTAAATAGGGCAAATGTGTAGATAGCTGCGTTGGGAAATATGTGAAGAAACGAGAATCTTTATCCGACAAATCCTCTTTCCAAGCTATCTTAATCCTGTAATTTTTGTTTTCCTGTCCATTTATTTGCAAATCTTTAGAATCGTAAACTTGCCATTGTTCATTATTTACATTAATGAATTGTTGGTCTTCGATAATGGTTTTGGATAAGCTAAGGATTTTCTCATGGCCATCAGATTCAATACGAATTCGTTTTGTTGAATTCAAAAAAAGAAGAATCTCTGGTTTTAAAGTAGCCAGTTGTTTCTCAATATCCTCAATATATGCCGCTTTGTACTCTATTTGAATTGAAGTTATCCATTCTAAATCTGAATCGTAAATGGGTTCAAAACTTGGTATTGCTAGAACAGCAAAAGGGACAGTGCCAGCCTGTAAATCATCCTCTTCATCGATTAAAACTTGTCGTTGTATTTCATCTTCGATGATAGACTCAAATTGCTGTTTCGCAATTTGAGGTGAAAAAGTAAGGCATACCTCACTCGTCATAATCTTAACTTCGGTTGCCCAGTTTAAGATGGAGCGGAAGCCCAGTCCCTTATTTCCAATAAACTCTTTTTTGTTTTTAGAGCTGGTATTCGCCAACATCAATGATTGCAAGCCTTTTAAATCGAAAGGATTACCATTATTAGAAATCGTTAACAGCTGTTTCTCTTTATTTAAGCTAATAAGAACTTCATCGGTTTTTGCATCGTCGGCATTCTGCAAAAGTTCCAGGAGTTGACGACCATTATAAGCCTCGGTAAAGCCCTTTTCCCCTCTATAATCACTTATAATCCTTTTTGTAGAAATTTTATAGGTAGCCACATTTTCCTTTATCAAAGCTTTAACACCTTCGATAAAAGTTGTATCGTGTAAAGTATCTGTTAAGTTCATTATCATTTATTCTTTCTCTTTAAAAACCTTCTCAAAATGTGCCCAGGCTGTTTTGTAATCCTCTACACGATCACATTTATCAAAAGGGGCATAATAAGTTTGCTTCTCTCCTTTATAGAGCTCACTTTTTGTAATGGTGTGCTCATAGGTTTCACCTGCGGCTAGGTCTTTTATCTTATTCCACTCATTACGGGCTAAGCCAACACCCGTTAAGCCACTACTGAAAGTAAATACGATATTTCCTCTGGTATCATACCAAGTATCCGCTTCGTTTTGTTGCAACACTGGAAACTGCACATTGTAAATTAAAATTAACTCATCCAATGTAAGCCCAAAAGCCATAGCAGTAATTACATCAATCTCAACCAATGCCTGACGGCGTTCAAAATAATTTCGCAATGGTGTATCCCATTGCCAATCTTGGGTTAGTTTATTAAAGGGCTTTAAACGAATATCAGTTTTACTCCAATTATCCAAAGAAAATTCAGATTGATAGTTTTGGCACCATAAAACAGTATAGTGTTCGTTAAGACAATTAAGTAAAAGGGTTCTTACAAATAATTGAGGGATAAAATAATTATCAATACCAATCGGGAATTTTTTAATTAACTCACCTCGAAGATTTGACTTCCCGACAGACTTTATATAAAAATCCATCATTAGAGACGAACTTATACCTGCAAATTCAATCAATTCTTTATTCGTTTTGAAAATAATTGTCACAACGCCATCAATATGAGATACTTTTGGTGGAATAATTGCAGGCTGAAGAGTGCGCTCTCCTGAAATGGAGAGCATTTTGCTAAAACATACTTTATACTCATGAATCCATGACTTAACAATATTATTACTCTTATTACGATCACAGAAATTATTCAAATTTTCATCGGGTATATAGTTGGTTCGAGGAATAAAATTGCCTTCTATCATCGTAAGGTCAATGGCGTCATAGTCAGAGTTTAGTTTACATTCACTACGTGGTGTTTTATACAAAGGAGTTGCCACAAAAAAATGCGGTCCACTATATATGAGTTCGTATTTATCAATGTCTGGAAACTGAGTATTCCGTATCATTATTCCGTCTTGTACAGCAATAGTTTCGTTCCAACAATCCGTTATATGGTATTTAGAATCTTCTACTTTTCCATTGAATATCGATAGCTTCTCCAATACTGAAAGAATTTGTCGAGTATGGATTGATACTAATTTCGCACCCTCCCATTTGGAGCTATTCTCGAAGGTTTGAGCCAATAGCCTGAGTTCATTTTCACCGAATTTAATTATTCTGTCTTTATGAGATCGAATATTCCAATCCATTTTCCCTGTTTGTTCATCTATAGTCTTGTAGCCACCAGCCATGCCATGCCCATCATGAATAAAACTACCATCTATTGTTGAGGGATGAAATAGATTATTTATGGAGATGAAACCAACATCTTCTTTTTTACCTTTATATACATGAGTACTATAGGCATTATGATGATCAATTTCGGGAAAAAGCATTCGTTCATTTTTAAACTGAAAATGATATTTTAATCTTTTATATACTTCTCTTCGAAGATTGGTACCTTTAGGATCATCATAAATACTTTCTGGATGAATTAAACCAACATAACCATTAATATTAATAAAATCAATACAATTAACTAATATAGACTTATATAAATCAGTTCGTTGACCTCTTAATAATTGATAGCATTGTTTACTTCCAAGGAAAGTCTTTGTCGATATAGCCCACAGTTCTTCTTTCGAATAACTAATCTTAAGCTTTGGTAATAGTTCAATTTCCTTTAAAAGTAGATCTGACACCTTAGGGGCTGAATATTTTCGAAGAAAAACTTCCGGATAGTATTCTGATAGAATTCCAGTTTTATCCAGCTCGATTGTTACCCATGGTGGATTCCCAACAATCACATCAAAACCACCCCGTTCTTTAAATACCTCAATAAATTCCAATTCGTTGTGGAAAAAGCGGTATTGGTTGCGCATTTCCAATACGCTAGCAATGCGGTTTCCTTCAAATAGAGTCAATTTATTGGCACCCTGATTTTGTAGTATGTATTTTATTTGATCGGTGCTTGTATTTTCATCAATATCACTCAATTTGATACCCACCAAATTGGTCAATTCATTGTACCATTTTGTTCTGTCAGGCAAATTCTCCACATCTCGTACATCCCAAAACCAGAGTGCGCACCAATAGTCCATAATGGTGCGTAATTTGTGATAAGCTCCAGCTCGGTTATTTTTACTATCGGTTAATCGTTCTTTATCGGCGTAGTTTTTTAAAGCCAATTTTGGCGAAGAATCCCCATATAATTGGTAATGTGAAGCTGTGTCATGCGCAATGGCGGTTATTTTTTGGTAGTGTTCTTCGAGCAATACATCAATTAATCGAGATAGTTTTACTACTTGTTTTACCTCTTCACCATTTAAAGGAGAACAAAATTCATGTTTCCAAGTCGTGAATTTATCTTTTTGTGCCTTTGTCAGCTCTTCCTTAAGCAGCTGGCTGTTGAAACTTGCTACCATTGCTTTATCAGGCAATAAAAAATGATAAACCTGTTTATCCACATTACGGTTCAATTTTCCTTGCTTGTTCCATTGCACTCGTTTTGGGGCTTTTGTCCACCAAGCTTTGGCAATTGGTTTGTTGCGCTGAGAAAGTGTCCCTTCAGAAGGGAACTCTGTATTAAAATCCTTAACTTCATATACCTTTAACCAAGCCCCTACTACGGCATTCCCTGTAGCCAAACGGTGAGCAAAGAATGGGGTTTCCATGTCTTTGTGCATGCAGTTAAGCCATAAAGACAATTTACCCAGTTCTACAGCTGTGGGATTTAAATCGACCCCATATACATTGTTGGCTGCAATAAAAGCTTTTACTTTTTGTAATTCATCGTTGTAATTCCCCGGGGTAATTCGTTTTCGTCCTTTATGTAGTTCCTCGTTTTCTTTTAACTCCAAATAAGTTACCGCCAATTGATTAATCACCTCGTTATGGAAAGCTGCAGCTCCCATGGCTGGTTCAAGAATTTTCAGTTTTAGGATTTCATCAGCACAATATTCGCCATGAAATACCCCATCAATAATATTTTGCTTCTCTTTTAATTTGTCAACAATGCCTTTCAGGGTATATTTTACGGTACACTGGGTTAATACCTCAGGCGTATAATAAGAGGCTGATTTCTTTCTGTCACGACCATTCAGGCGGTAAACAAATTTACCGCGTTCGATTTCTGCATCCTGATCGGGATGTTCCGGATCTTTTAGAATTTCATTTTCTTTAAAATCATCACGTCGGCTTTTAGGTACTAAAAATGTACCCTCCTTACCTGTTTTGTCAGATGCTGCTTTTACTTCTATTAAGTTTTCATTGGCAAAAAAACCAGAGTAGGCCAGTAAGCTTTCATAAACACTCCCTAATTGGTTAATACCCAAATTGGCATAGGATATGCGCCCAATGCTTTTATTTTTAGTACGCTCTGAAAGTGATAAACGTAGGATTATTTCCTTTAATACATGATTTCTAAATTGAACCCCACTCAAGTGCTGCAATTTGGTATTATCAAACATTGGAGAATCCAATGGTTTCATTTCAAAACCATTTCCTGCGGGAGATCCTTTATGAAGAAAGTCAAACAATTTCCATAAGCTCTCCGAGAAGAAGGTACCATTGCGTGATGAATCCGTTTTAAGCTCCACCATTTCCAAATCGCGTAACATTTCTAGACTATAGCCTTTCTGATATACGGCATCTTTAACAGGTAAAATCTCTAAATCTTCACGAGCCTCAGCATAAAAAATAAATAATAGTCGATAAACGATTGTTAAACATTCATCCTTTAATTCTCTGGCAAAATTGGGATCTTTTCGAAGTTCTACTATTTTACGTTGTTCTTCAATAGAATTAGCCGCTTTACGAAGTTTGTATTCGATGGCTTCGTTTGCTAAATTCTCTACGGCATAGACCACACCTTTTTTCAAGGTTTGAGTCACGCCATAAGCTGCTTTATGAGCATCTTCCTCGAGCGTATGCAATATGCTATCGGAATCAGAAATAAACTGATCTTTAGCCAGTAAGCCATAAAAAAGAGAAAGGTAATTTTTAAATGCAGGAAGCTTAGCCTCATCAAATAATTCTTCCAGATCGAATAATAGGAAACTATCATATTTCCATTTTTCGTAATGAATTAAAAATAGTTTAGGACCCGCCAATAAGATGACATACTGAGGGCGTTGCTCTTCGGGCAATAAAAACATTTCGGAAAGTGCTTCATTTATCACATCCGGTTTAAGCGCATAATTTTCCCATGTATCGGGGAATACGTCTTGCCAATCGTCCAGATTATATACCTGGTCATAAATACCATTTGCATCATGTTCTCCCTCTTGTATCATGGCTTTCATTTCCATGACATACAAGTAAGGCTTATCCGCTTTGGTAAAACGATAACGCACGGGTATTACTTCATCCTCATTCAGATGTATGGGATATTCATATTCCTGATGCACCCCAAGATAACCCAATACCTTAAGCACCTCGGTATGAAAATCATGAGTCAACTTAACTCTATCCTTCTCCCTATGTAAGTTTAAATAATCGTTCTTAAAACGAAAATACTTCTCGCTTAAGGGTGACACTTTTTTATTGATACTACTTATATGGTTTTCAAGATCATTCCCATCATTATCCTTTTGTGTCGTGACAAAACCCGCACGATTAAAAACCTTTGTTGGGAATTCATCATTAAAAAAGTGTTGGGAAAAGTAGTCGCCTATATTTTTAATAAATCGAATCATAATAACATCATCTTAAGCATTGTAATAAACTGCCAATAGTCGTAAAAAGGGTTGATTTCGTAATTGGAAAATTTCCTGATAGAAATTATTCGTATTTTTGTGTACCGCTTCAACGTCTTTTTTTCGTTGATCTCGTTTCGAACTTTTAACGCTCTCTACCTTACCAAACTTTAACTCCAGTTGGTTTTCAGAATCATCCAACCAATTGTCTATTCGTGTTTTGTACACTTTCAATTTATCTTCCAAATCATCCTCTAAACTACCTTGCAATTGTGAGGTGTAAAGTGATTTTGCTATTTCAACAGCACCGGGTAACATGTCCTGCAGTATTTTAAGTTGGTTATCTTCTACCTCTAATGTTGGTAAGGTGTCGGATAATCGAAACTCTTTTATAAAATCGCTAAAGCTTTCGTAGTTCCCCTGGCTTTGACCAATAAATGATCTCCCTATTACAAAGTTCTTAGAGAGGATAGCTTGTCCTTTACCGTTGGAACTTATACCCTGAAATACAAACCAAGCCGAATTTTCAGGAAGTGGATGTCGCATTCGTGCTACCAATGCTCTTCCTTTATCGACCTTAGCCAATAGTTTATGCTGCATCCAGCGCGCTATAGGGTGCAAATCGTAAAGCAATTGAAATTTAGGCCATACATTTTTCTTTTTACGCGCTGATTCGATAGCTCGTTCTACAATTTCCTTATTCGTCGTTAATTTAAAAGTATCCTTCTTTGTAGGAAAGGCATTTTCTGGTAAATCATACAACACACCATCAAGTGATAGTTCTTTATCCTGACTGATTTCGATAATAGAATCTTCATTATCAACTGAAAAACGTGACTTCCAATGTTCGTCCGAATTTACAATTTCATCAACTAGATTACGGTAGTAGGAAAATTCGTTGGGGTAAAATGAAGTGAATCCAGAATCAAAAGAGACTTGATTCCCATTAGATTTATTGTTCTCTTCTACACTAAAAATATCCAGCCAATCCGTCTCTTCCTCTTTACTATCGTCAACAAGGGAAAGGTCTGAGCTCGCAATAGCTTTTATCGTTAAATTTTCCTCTTCTTTGGCATCAAATAACTTCCAAACATTTCCGGCATCTCCCAAGTTTTTGTAAACTTCGTCTTCCTTTTCTTTTAATCTCTCCAAAATTCTAATATCCCCCTGTACCTTGTCGTTTTTAGAATTTGCTATTAGATAGTAGATAAAAGGTGTTTCAGTCTGGCCAAATCGATCGATACGTCCATTACGTTGATCGAGGGTAATTATTGACCATGGCACATCATAGTTAAACATTTGATGACAATGGTAATGAAGATTCACCCCTTGGCTACCTGCATCAGAAGCAAGAAACAGTCGGATTTCGCTGTCTTCCTTTGAGAAATCTTCAATAAGATCCTGTTGTTTGGTATCTAAAAGACTCCCATTAAACTGAACAACTGCTGAATTACTCAACGAAAAGTCATTTTTCAACTTTTCCTCCAGTTCATTCAAAGTAGCATACCTTTCAGCAAAAATAATTATGCGTTCATCTTTTTTACGCCCCTTCCAATTCAGAATATTTAGCTGTTCTTTCAGAGCCAAGTATTTAGCATCTAGTTTATTTGCTATAATATGTTCGATCCTTTTCTTTAAATCACACAAAAATTCTGAGACATTTTCCTCATCATTGCCACCTTCTAACCGTTTTGAAATAGTCGTTAAACAAGCTTTTGGAGAAGACATATAAGCTTTAAATAGCCCAATGGAAAATAGCAATATTCCATAAGTCATATTACCATCAGCTTCCTCAAACGCCTCTCGTTTGAAATTATTGATAAGCTCCAAAACGTCCTCTTCTTCGTCAAAAAGTTTACAATCAAGTTTTTCAGTGACTCTATCTCTAAAGGAATCACCTACTTCAGATTCTACATCTTTTTTAAATCTCCGAACATATAAAGGAGCTATATCTTCCTTAATAAAATCACCATCACTAGGAATGGCAGTTGGATCCAATAGTTTAATTAGGTTGGCGAAGTTTTCTTTTTTACCATTATGTGGTGTTGCAGACGTCAATACCATAGCATCACATTTCGTAGATAAGAATTTCGCCAAACTACCCCTTTGACTGGCAGAATTTGCTACTGTATGGCACTCGTCAATAGCAATAATATCCCAATGCACTTTTTCAAGATTGTGACGAAATTTGGCATTGTTTTTAAGAGTGTCAATTGAAACAATTACCTTATCATAGTAATCAAATGGGTTCTTGTTTGTTGGGAGTATATTTTTAATGCGAGCGATACCCGTACTATCCAATTTCACCAAAGGAATAGCAAATCGGGCCCAAATATCTTGCTGAAATTGGGCTAAAATTGATTTCGGTGTCACCACCAGAATTTTATTTCCCTTACCACGGCGAATCAACTCAGACAAAAAGATACCCACCTCAATTGTTTTACCAAGACCTACAGCATCAGCAATCAATATTCGTGGTTTTGGTAATCCCAAAGCCTTAATGGTTGGTTCAAATTGATAATTTGTTGCTTTTATGGCTGCTTTATCAGCTATTTCGATGGATTCGGTATAATGCGATGAATTACGAAGTGTCGTTTCAATAAAAAGCTTCGTTCTACGATAATTTGGAGATTGATCTCCAAGCAAAATGGTATTTTCAGGGGTTATGATATCAAAATTCTCCAATTTTAAATCAAAGGAAAATTTCATGCCATTTACTAATTCTGTGATCCCCTCAACTTCAACAATGTGGTTTTTATTCTGTGTCACCAAGAAATCTTCTCCTCTAACAGTAATTCTAACTCCTGGAGTTATAGATGTAATCTGATCTTGTACTGTCATTATATTATCTTAAATTTTTATTCAATGAGTTCTAATAAGAATGTATACAATGATTTACAGTAACGATCTCCTTTTTTGAGATAAGAAATCATCATTATACATCAGTTGTGTTTATCTTAACATTGCAATGTAGTAAAAATGAGGCAAAATTGGGGGTGTCAAGTGTGCCAAATTACAAGGGATTCGTAATTAATCGAGAAAGGAATCTCCTTTTAAAAAGGAGTGAAACGAATCTTTCAACAGGACGATAAATAGATCAGGTAGTTATCTGATTATCCAGCAAAATTAAAATAGTAAAAAGCTAAGTCTCTACAGATTGTAGTAAGCTTAGCTTTTACCTATTTCATTATAAAATATTACCTCACAGGATTGATAATCCTTAACTCCTTACCCGCAGATTACAAATCTGCGGAAGCTGGAGATCCTTATCCTGTTATACAATTCACTAATGCACTCACGATCGAACTTGATTGACCATAACTCACAATTCTAATATCGAGAGGAGTGTTGGAAAATTCATGAATTGTTTTCACAATTGCATTAGTTATCCACTCTGGTTCATTTCCAAAAGCACCACCACCAACCAGGGTTAGGAAGACTCTATTGTAACCTGTCTTTTCGTAATTCAGTAATCCAGCATAAAATGTGGCTTCATAAGTGGCTTCTAATATCAGTCGAGCAAAGCTTTCCCAATGTTCTGAGCTTGCATGTGAGTAGGCAACAGGCAAGGCCGAACAATAAGCTTGTGTTACATTATTGCTTGTATTTCCAATCGTAACCTGGCTATTCCATTGAATTCCAATTTTAAGTTTGCCTTTTAGGTTTTCGAACTCCTGATGTGATTTGCCTTTAATTTGTCTGCTGATATTTTGTAAACCTTCGGAATTGGCTAAAACATAACCATTTTTCATTTCCCAGAGGGCTTGTTTATCATTCCCCAGCTCTTTCCCTATTTCATCAAGACAGTCAATTTGATTGTGTGCAGACTGTCCTATTTGTCCATTCACTTCGGCAAAATAGTTTCTATAAATTGTTCCTGCTCCACAAGCTATTGCACATGCAGGACCCTGTGTGCGATCATTCTCATAAATTCCAACGCCATATTCAGGCGTTATTTGAGGGCCTACCATTTCTAAAAGATTAAACTGGGAAGCTGCCTGAAACAAGGCGCCATTATTGGCTTTATCTTGATGAAAAACCTGAACATCTCCCACCTCTTCAGAAACTGATATTTTAGATTTATACTTATCCAAAGCAGGAGCCTGATTTCTCAAATCTTCCAAAGAGGATACTTTAAGTTCTCCAAATGTGAATTCTTCTGAATTTACTTTAGAGATTAATTTATTTCCTTCAATGCTAATATTTGCTCTAACCTGATCTGGATTATCTTCCTTAAATCCCACTAACTTTTCGAACCACATTATTTAGAATATTTATTTAAAAAAAATAATTCTATGTTTCAATTACTTTTATCATTAATCTATTTTGTTTACCCAGTTAACAACTATAAACACAATTCCTAATCATACACTTTTTAAGAGCAGATGAAAACTCTCCTCCCCCATGTTCTTTGGACTAAAAGTTGGGTTTCTAGAGTTTCGCAGTACAAAAGAGTTATTGTATTCTTTTAGTTCAGACACCAATGCTTCCCATTTTGTTTTGCTTCGCATAAAAACAATTGGTGCATTTTTTGCCATAAAGGCTTTTACAATTTCTTTGGTATATTCTTGTGTTGGTAAATTATGTTTTGGTTGCTTAAACTGTACCGAGTGGTATGGCATTAGCTGTAAACAGCAAATATTCTGAGCCAATTGTTTTTCGTCTATTTCTTCTATAAACCAACGAAGTTTGCCTCGCCACCATTTAGAACCGGGGCAATCCAATTCTGGGTTTAAATAGTAAAAAGGATAGTCGTTTTTAGCTTGTGCAAGGTTTTGTTTGTACAAAAAACGAAAATTCTCATCTGCATGGGTTTTATAATCTTCAGCACTTAAACCGGGGTTTAAAGTCAGGAATAAAACATTGGCTTTTAAACTACCAATATAAGGGTCAGGCAATAGTGTTTTGCAGAATTTATATTCTTCTTTTGCTGTGGCATTAAATTCCTCCACCAATTCCATGTCCAAGGGATGGATGCTGGTTAGATCGGTATTTAAGTTTCTCCAGGGATTTCGCATTGTTTGTTCTTTAAGGTTTAGTGGCAAATGTAAGGAGCTGTTGTGCCAAAACATGACTAACTAATCTCTTCTTTTGGTATTTCCAAAGTGGAAACGACCTCTATTTCAGCTCCATTTTTAAAATAAATGTCTAGAAGCTTCGAACATTGTAGGCTAAATCGCTTCAATTTTTTTCGGGAATCATCAGTATAATAAAAGATGTTCTTTCGTTCATCATCTGGCTTCTTAACGCCATAATGCCCTCTATTTCTATCATTAACTGTTGCTAGTGTAATGTGTGCGTTTCGTGTTCCATTGTTTAATTCTAAACCGGAAACATTTAACACATAAGCCGAGAATTTATTTTTTATTGAGGCAATGGCATACTCCTTATCAAACTCCAAATTATTTGCGAAATCGTTTAAGAGATCAATTACCGGTTTTCCGTAACTTTTCTTCTCCTGTATTTCTTTGCGTTCCTCAACATAGCTTTTAAAGTTCGTTTTTATAAAAGACAAAAAGGATTTAATCAAATACGATGACTGATTGTTAATTGGATCGACAAATCCATTTTCCTCATCTTTAAATATTTTTATCAGCTTGTTAAATATTGAATTCTCGTGTTTATCCCAATAAATATGGCATTTTTGATTATAATCCAGCTTATTGAGAGAGTAAGTTGAAATTTCCGATGGAGTTGGTGTCAAATAAACCACGTATATCTCAGGACTTAGGTCATTTTCCTTGTAGTAGTTTCTTAATCCGCTTAGCTCATCTTCTAACTGAGAATCTTTTTTGCTGATAGAGGCATCAGTAATTTTATTTTCCAGACATATTGCATACAACACTTCTTTCGATCTGTCATCAGTGATCTCAATAAGTATGTCTATATCTCGGCGTTTCTTTTTGCCATCACCATTCAAATTTACCGCCATTTCGGGCACAATATTTATTGAGTATCCCGAATATTTCGAAAGATCAGTAATTCTATTGTCGAACTTTATTTTTTGTAAGAAATCCTCGTTTACAAGTAATAATTCATTCAGAATTTCTTGTAAAAGCAGTCCTGATATGCCATGATCCTCATTCGGATTTAAAAGATAAGCTAAAAATGAACTTACATTCGGTTCATTAATGGATCCATCATTGGAGGATAATATTCGGAAAATATTCATGCTTTAAATTTGGTTTTATTATATGAGATTCATTATGCTATCTAATTTATCTTTTCATATTCGGCAATAATAGAATCACGAACTTGTTCTCCAATACCACAAGTGTTTGGTATTTACTCTAGTGCAGCATCAATTAGATCTGTTCTAATCTCTTTAGAAACGACTGAATATCGTTTATTGATTCATTCACAATACTATCCACATTTTCGCTTAGTACTTGCTTATCACAAAGATTAAATATTGCCTCTGAGTTAAAGTCTTTAAAATTAAGTCTAACCTCTGGGTATTTAAATCCTAACCAATATGGCGTAGATTCATAATCGCTATTTATTTCTTTAATCACATCTCGATATGCAGCAAATTCTTCCAATTCAGAAATTCCTTCATCACCATTTCGTTCAATCGTAAAACCATAATAGATGTCTTTTTCAATTTCTATTCCGTAATAAATTGTAATATCATCCTTCTCGAAAATCTTTAACCAAAGCCCATAATAAATATCCCTGTTCTTACTTTTCTCATAATAGCCACGAACTTTTTGCCAATCAACCTTTTTTGAATTATCACAAATTGAATATTGCTCTAAACTTTCAAATTTATTCATAAGCTCTTTCCAAAATAGCCACTGTAATTTTATTTTAGCAGCAGTCAATGTTTGATTTAATTTCACAGTGGTTTTTAGATTTTCTTTACTTGATACGATCAAATCTCTCACTTCATTTTCCATAGTCTTATTTCTTGATTGTCCAACCAGTGTTTTCAACAAATTAACATAGTGTGAAATTCCCTCTCTTAACAAAGGGAGTTCTACCGCTTCTTTACGGCATATTTCCAACCAGCATATAATCTGATTCCGGTAAGAGATAATTTTAAAATCTTTATCTTTTTTTAATTTCCCTTTGCTTTTATCGGTTGGGTCAGTTCCCAATAGATTTAAATAAAAGAGATTTTGAGGACTATGATTGTAATACCTTACTAATTGATTTTCCTGATCTCTGGCATATATTTTATTCTCTATCGTAATACTATTATTCAAAGCATCTTTGATAAAAATGTCTATTCGTCCCCCAGTTGTTTCCGTCGTTTCACCAATACTCATCTCAGGATAAACTGTAGCTGACTCATGATCGAAAGCTTCTATTTTTAATATTTTAATAAAATGTGATAGGAAGAGGCTACCTTGCCCATGCGAACCTCTTGGGTCAAGCAAATCAGATATTAATCTCGTATGCAATCTGACCTCATCTGAAGTGATATCAAGTATTTTAAATAAATTAAACTTAGTTCCTGAAACTAAATCAACCTTTTCATACTTACTCGTAATTACTTCTACCTGTTTAAAAAGTGTTTCCATATTATTCAATAAGTAAATAAATTAATAACAGAATATTAATAGTTCTTTAAAAAGGCTGATCAAGCGATTTCAACCAACTCTTCTTTAGCCTCTTCTTTTACAAAAAAATCTTCTAGCTTATTGAAGATAGGAAGGAGATGATCTTTTTCTATTGTATCCACGATAAATTGGCTAAGGTTACTTATTTGTTCTGTAGTGATTGGATATTCCCATTGTCCAGCTAACTGAAAAACACCTTCATCATCACGTCCTTTGTAGTCTATATCCATGGAGGATTCGAATTCTTCTTTTGTAAAATATTCTTTCTTAAGATTTTCACAAGCGTTAATTGCATCGCCTTTAACCTCCACGAGTATACCAATAGCGTTCACATTCGTGTATAAATGTTCTGTGGATATCATTATTGAAAGCTTATCGCATTTTGTAGAAATAAAACGTCTAGTATCACACTCACTTCTCCTAGCTATATAAAATTCATAATCGAGCAAACCAATTCCTTTTTCAACTTCTTCAGCAATATGTATTCTAATGCTATCATTAAGTTCTAACAGTTCATTTATCTTTTGATTATTATCAAAATAAAATTCTAAATCTTTCTTTTCCATAGTATTGGTGCTCAAATTAATGATATTTTGATATAAGTCTTTTAAATAAACAAGGTACTTATCGTTGGCATTTAGCAAATACTTACCAGAATTTACCATCACACACTTGAAAAAATCAAGGTGCGTTATATTAATAAAATGCGGATGGTTAATCTGCTTAATCTTATACAGAGAAAGCACAATCCCGATCTTATTTTCCTCTAAAGAGCTCTCTATACTCTCCCAGTAGTCATCCAGATCGTTAATCAAACCATGATAAACCTTATTTTCTATAATTATGGCATGGGAATCATTTGAAAGCAGTAAATCTATTCTTCCTCCATCATTAGTAGCAGATTCTGTTTCAATATCAAAACCGTCATCAAAAACTATTTCTTTTCCCTTCCCTATTTCACTTTCTTCTATTAGCTGAGATAGTGAAGCAATGAATAGATCCTTCAATCCATGTTCTTCGTTCACATCAAAATAAAATGCATATAAATTTGATAATACATTTTCGTAATGAGGTTGGCGGGCAATCCCAAGAAAGGTTTTTGGTTTCGTTTTTATCTCTGGTATATCCACAGAGTTTAGAAAACTATCTAGTTCGTTATAATCCATATTGTAGTTCTAAATTTTAGATTCTATGTCTTTTCTATAATCCTCTTCTTCACATATTCATCTTGACTCGGCTACCATTGTATTGTAATTGCATAAACACAAACAACTTTAAAAAATCAAGTCTTCAACTTTGCATACAAATAGCCACAAATTCCAAGTAATGTTAGACTACTAGTTTTTCCTTATAATAATCATGTATTTCTTTATCGTTGGTGTGCTCAGCAAGAATCTTCTCTTTCATTTCGTTAATGACTGTTCCAATTCCAATTGTTGGCAATGCCTCATTAAAGAAATAGTCAAAAACAAAAATAATACCTCGAATAGGCAATATAAGGCCTTGTAAAAATGTTGAAAGTACATTTTCATGGGCATCAAGTTTCCATAAATCTTCCTTGGAAACATTTAAATTGTCCTTTTGAAAACTACCTGAACTTTTATAAAGTGGCACAAGTACTTGCACTTCATAAAAACTAAGAGCGTCAGAAAAGATATCACCTAAGCGCCTCTCTGCTTTTTTTTGTACACGTAGATATGCTTTTTCGATATCCGATTCTACTTCTTTTAAGGCTGATTTATTAATCGTATTAAAAGAATTTGATTCCTTCAATAATTTATCTTTAAAAACGTTGAACACGTTAATGGTAATGTTTTTTTGAAACTCCCTCTTTTTAAAATCTAGAATGACCTTCATTCGCTCGTAAAAAGACGAAATGGAGGACTCTTTGATCTTTTCCAACAGATCATCTTTACCAAATTTAGTTTTGCTTGCGCCATTAGCCTTCCCCCACTTTATTGTTTTTTCAGCGCTACAAATTAAAATAGGTTTTATCCCTGTTTCGTTTTCAACCTCAATAGCAAAGTTGGCAGCACTTTTGGCATCACCTTTGGTTATGGCAATAACAGGATTTAATTTTTCCTTTAAAAGGACCTTAATAATTTCCTTTTCAAAACTTTCAATACGTGCATTTTCACCAGACAAGCAGAATACGGCACTATGCAACCACTTGGATACATCAACTGTATCTTTTTTATCCTTTAGAAATATTTGAAAATCAGATAACCATGGAATCGTTTTTTCTGCCTCCAAACCTAAGGAGTCATACAAATTAATGGTATTGTTATCTACACTTCCTCTGTGAAGATGGAACCCGCGACCGGTAACGGGTTTTCCGCTACCGGTTTGGGCAATATCTTTACCAAAAAGGTAATTAACCAAAGAACTCTTACCTACTCCTGACTTTCCTATGATGGCTATATTATATCCCTTCATTATTGGTTTTTCTTGTAATATGTTTTAAACAATTGCTCAAAATTATCATTAAACAGTTTAGCAAAATCACCAATTACATCAGTATGTTTACTCAAATTGGATTTTAAAAATTGATATGTCAATTCGGAACTTGCTTTCCCCATTGCATAGGTTATTGCACTTGCAACACCTGCATTTATTGCTCCACCTACAGCAGTTCCAACACCTGGAATACACTTTAATAGATTACCTACGATACTTTTTCCCAAATTAGAAATTACAATGGAAGTTCCTGATGTAGTCATTATTCCTTTAGCTATCGATTTAGCGTCACCCATTCCATACACATATAAAATTCGCACCAACATACCTGTTTGGCTAGTAATTAAAATCGGTGCATCTGAAAAAGGTATCGGGCTAAATCCAACCAATGCATTCGCTCCTGAATGTTGAAGAATGATACTATCTGCTTTATTACGTTTTGCCGACAAGTTACTTACCTGGGCTGCAACAAATCCGTCAACTAACATATCTGGCAATTGGCCTATAGACCAATTTACAATTTTAGAAACGTTTAAGTTGTCTTCGGACTCTTGCATTTCCTGAACGGTAGTTGCGAAAAATGGAGACTCTGCACTTTGGAAAATTTGGTCAAAGGAAGAAAACTCAAACAATTCTTTCACGCTTTTTTCAGTATCATCCATAGATACCTCATCACATTTACTAAAGATTACTGCAATTGGAATCCCCAAATCTTTTATTACCTTATTCAATTCCTTATCGTAATCAGTTACTCTATTAGAACTTGCAGCAATTACCTGCCAAACAATATGAATCTGATTTTCAAGTGGCTCGTTTTGTCTCTCTTTAACAAACCCAATAATTTCATTTTTGAACTTAGTATTATTTTCATCACCTAACTCAAATCCTTCCGTATCATAAAGGACAATATCCTTATTTTCAGGAGCAATTCTATTAATTCCCTTTGTTATTGGTTTTCCTTCCCCGGTTTTAACCGTATCATCACCAAAAACCATATTTATTAGCGTACTTTTACCAACTCCAGTGCCACCCAATATTAATATGTTAGGCTTTTTAATATTTCTCTTAAAATCTTTAAATTCTTTTTCGAATTGATCTTTCAATCGATCTGTATCTTTTTCTGCGAACATAATTATTAATTTATTAATAGTTTCATTTACAATCGTGTTATACTTTAGTCTTTTCTTATTTGCTCAGTTTTAGATTCTTCGTATTCTTCAACTTCCCCTTAAATGATCATCTCTTAATGAATTTAATTATCCTTCATTGTGAATTTTGAGATATAAATATTTTGCTTTATTGTGACATCCATTTTTCAAAATACAAATCTACAACTGACCTCCGCCATAAGCCGACGTAGCTAAGAATGTTTATTACGTTCTATTTTTTAAGCAATCTTCGGCACAACCCGATCTTCTATTTTTTGCAGGCCTGTGATTAAAAAATAAAGCGGAATTAGTTCGATTATCGTTTCAAGGATAGAGAAAGAATCTTCTTCACCATATACTATCGCTAAAATCAAAGCAGTTGGAAAAAGCACTAATTGTAGTGTGGCAAACGTTCTCAAATCTTTGATTCCTGTAGCATTTTCATTGGATAGCTTTCCTCTTAATCGAACAAACTGATAAACATGTATGATCAGTGCTATTACTAAAACCACTCCCATAACCCCCAACAATTCACCAGAAATACGGTCTTCAAATCCTTCTCTACTTGCAATTACTTCAAAAAGATAAATTGGAATCACACTTGCAATTAACCAGCCCATGGTTCGGCTCAGACTTTCATTTTTAAGGATTCGGGAGAAGTATGCTCGTAAACCAAGAAATATCCGAACCAAAGCACTTGCGCTAAGAAAAATAACCAATCGAGAAAATCGCCCTTCTTCATTACCGGTAAGCTCTAGAATGCTAGTTATAATAGTAAGCAATACAAAACCCCATGCATAAACAACACTGTCTGACAAACGAGAAAAGGTTTTACTATTCGCCTCTTTGCTTCCCGGGACAGGCGGTGGAGTTACTTCAAAAAAACTTTGAAATTCAGCAATCTGTTTGGCTTTTTCCCAATCTTTCATGCCTTCACACCAAAGTAAAGTCTCCTTTCCAATTTTCCCTTTCAATTCATTTACCAGATATGGACCTTTTTTGTCTCCACTCTTCACATAGTACCATTGTTTGTTCATCATTAGGTATATTATATTTTAGATTTTTACTATAATTATCTCAGCTGTTTTTCAGTGATATTACTTAATAAACGGACGGAGCAAGAAATAAATCATCCATTGCTTCTATCTTTTCTTTATTTGGCTTGGCATAAAACACTCCGGTATTGCCTCCTGCCCTGCACCCTCGCAAAAACAGATAATACACACCGCCAAAATCGCGCTCGTAATTAAAATTTGGCAAACGCATTTTCAGGTAACGCTTTACTGCAATCGTATAGATCAGGTATTGCAGATGGTAATTGTTATCTGTCATCACCTCGTCTAGTCGCTCGGGAGAATAATCGGTTAAGGAATTGCCAAGGAAGTTTGATTTCCAGTCGAGGATATAATATTTACCATCGTGTTCAAAAAACAGATCGATAAAGCCGGTCATAAAACCTTCCAGTGTTCGGGAATCATCAACACGTGCCTTTTCGCATAGCACACTAATTTCTTTCGGCGTAAATGCATTGATATCGAAGAAGAATTCCATCTCCGAAATCATTTTATTTTTGTCCGTTTGTTGCAGACACCACGGTTTTTCTTCCGATAAATTGGCTTGCAATACTTCTAACATCAACTGGTTGTAATTCTCCAGTTGCTCTTCCTTATAAACCGATGGATAGCCTTTCCCCACTCTTTTAATTATCGAATGGAAGCTATTTTGGGTGAAATCTGCATTTTCGAATAATTCATGCAGAAAATTTCCGGCTACATTCCCCTTCGTTAACTGCTCAAATACAAATGTGTCGTAGTCATTTTCCAAATCGTGTTGTGTTTTGGGATAAGTCTGGTGGTGCTTGTTCAAGGCCGAAAAACTCAGCATTTGCCA
The DNA here is from genome assembly GCF_002356295.1 of Labilibaculum antarcticum. Taxonomy (NCBI): domain Bacteria; kingdom Pseudomonadati; phylum Bacteroidota; class Bacteroidia; order Marinilabiliales; family Marinifilaceae; genus Labilibaculum; species Labilibaculum antarcticum. The sequence continues at coordinate 5,223,741 of NZ_AP018042.1, forward strand.
GGAGACTTGTATGTTCCCCTCAAATTTCCTGGCTTTACGAAGCACTTTTTCTTCCTCATTGCTATATCTTTCACCCGATAGATCTTTTACGTCCTGTTTTTCGATATAAGGACAATTGGATGGGTCGGAAAGAAAAGCCTCAACACTTCCACGCTTTGTGGTATACACATAAGCTTTATAAACCGTACGGGTAAGGCAAACATAAATTAATCGGCGATTTTCCTGTTCGGTTTGCTCTTGATACAAGCCTATTTCTCTCTCTGTTTTAAATTGAGAGATGCAGTATTTTTGATTCTCAGGATCTTTGTACTCTACAAAAGCTCTTCTCCAATTAAAATCATCTTTTAAATCCAGATAGGGAGCAAAAACAATGTTGTAGGCCAAACCTTTACTGGAATGTATGGTTACAATTTTCACGGCATCATCGTCACTCTCCATGCGTTGCACATATTCATCGCCTTCTTCTTCGGCTCCGGCAATTAGCTTTTGCAGATATGATACTAGTTCTGCGGGCAACAATTGCCTGTCAACTTCTGCTTTGTGAAGCAATTCGATAATTTGGAGCAGATTTGTGAGGGCCCGTTCTCCATCTGCCGAATTAAGCAAGTTAGACCCAACCGAATATTTTTTTAGGAAGAGAGTTAAAGAAGCATAGATTCCCGATTTTAACCAGGATTCTTTTATTTCTCTAAAGTTCTTCAATTCTTTTTCATCATCTAAAGTCAGAAGATCAGCTTTTGTACTGTTTGTTAAACGATTTAGCAAAGCTCGGTTGATATTTGCCTTATCTGGGTTTAAACAAGCTTGCAAGACGTAAGAGATCAATATGGCTTCTTCCGATTGCAATACCTTGCTGTCATCGATACGTACCGCAGGAATTTTCATTTTTGAGAGGGCTGCCTTCACCTCTGCCCCCTGATTTTTAGTGCGAACCAAAACCACAATATCGGATGGCTTCACCTTTCTATCTTCAAGCTTGTAATCGGAGCTCAATAAGTGATAGATCTCAGAAGCGACAGCCGGAGCGATTTCCTGATTGTTCTTCACAAACATCTGAGCCATGTTTTTTACCGGCTCATCTTGATATTGCATCTCCGACAAGGAAGTTCCTGCTTCCACCTGCTCATATCTGATTTTATCGTCACAAAAAGCATTGTCTGCCACCTTAAAAAAGCTATTGAGGGCCGCGACCATATTCGGTGTTGAACGAAAGTTATGACTCATGGTGTATGAGTTCTGCACCTGGGAAGCTGCAAATTTGTAGGTGTCAATATCGGCACCTCTAAATCCGTAAATCGACTGTTTGGGATCTCCGATATAAAAGAGAATATTATTCTGACCAAAGAGACCGTTAAAGATATCGTACTGCATTTTATCGGTATCCTGAAATTCATCGATAAAAACAGCTTTGTATTTCTTTTGCAATTCTCCTTTCAGAAGGCCTGAATCGTCCTTTTCGACTGCACCCGCTAAATTTTGAATTAAATCATCATAGGTGAACACATTCAAATCCTGTTTCCGTTTTTGAATGTAATCTTTTGTGTCGGCGATGGCTTCTCCATACAAATAGCACTTGATGTCTTTCAATGATTCTTTGGCTTCTTCTATACTTTCCTGTATGTTAAGAGCTGAATCGAGAAGAGTTGGAAATAGTTTACTCACATATCCTGTTCCCTTTTTCTCGATCAGTTTCGCTCTGAATTTCACAGAATCATTGGAAAGTGGCTCAAATGTCCTGTTCGGATTTTGTTGCTTTATTTTCGTAAAATCCCGCTCATTGGAAGTTTCAAACAATTGATCAAACCCCTGTTCGGCCTCATCAATTTTTTCTCTTTTTGTAAAGTAATTTTTAAATTCCTCTGCTAAATCCAAGTCTTTGTCGTACACAAAATGTTTCCCGCTAAGGGCTTTCGACACCACAGTGGCCAAATCTTCTCTCGAGATTTTATCACTCACAAGTAATTGAAGATGAGAGGATTCAAGGATTGTTATTTTTTGTCGCCAATATTCATTAATGGCGGTATTGACAATGGCCGCACTATTCTCGATTACCTCAGCAGAGAAAAGTTGTCCTGTTTCAAAAGCAAATTCAGTTAGTGTTTTCTGACAAAAACTGTGTATGGTGAAAATAACCGTTTCATCCAGGTTCAGTTTGGCCTTTCGAAGACGATTCACCGCTTCTTCCCGACCTATTTCGGCAATGCTGCTATCTACGATTCGAGCAATCATGTCATCGCACGTTCCTGTTTGTCGTGCATAAGCTTGTGCCTCACGAATAAATTTTCGAATGCGAGACTCTAATTCAGCCACCGCTGCTTTGGTAAATGTTACCATTAGTATCTGAGGTAGATTTAAGTTTTTTTCCAAAATCAAGCGCAAGACTAATATCCCAATGGAAAAGGTCTTACCGGTTCCAGCACTGGCTTCAATTAAATTACTCCCGCTTAGTTCAACACTATCAACCTTAAACTCTTGTTTGCTTAGCTCTGTCATTTTTTTGTCTTCCTGTATTTACTAGAACAACTCATCACTCACCAATCTGCCAAAAAGATTCTGACTTAAATTTTGTAAAGCTTCTTTATCAGGGGTCTCTGCATTCAAATTGCCAAACATCCCCAATTCTATTTCTTTACTTATATAAACATTAGTCCAAGGTCTATAGTCATCATATATTCCTTCTTTTTTAAGATCCAAAAGCATTTTATTCTCATCATAGTTCTCATCCTTCACGAACTTAAATCCTTGTTTCGGCAAAAAAGGAATGATTTTTTCATGTCCCAATCGAAACAATACGACCAGCTCCTTCAAATTCTCCTTCGCTAATTCCGGAGACATTAGGTGGCGGCAAAACTCAACTGGTTTTTCTAAATATTTTGCCATAAAAACCGTATCCACATTGCAGGAATTGGCCATCAAAACCAAATGTTTAATCCAGGCCTCAACCAGATATTTATCGCGACTGCCTTCACTGGATACATTCACAAACAAATGCTTGTCTCCGTATATCTGATCAATTTCAGCATGCAGTTCTCCGGCAGCTATCTGTGGTAAATCATCCCAGGAAACAGTCAGGCTTAACTTTTGCTCCTCTTTTCCAGAACAAGCAATTTGCCATTGATTTCGAAGCACATCAATTTCATTACGAACGGCTATCATGCTAACTTCACCCATATTGGCCAAAGGCAGATAACCAATCCTCTTCCCTTTTATCAGATAGTTTTCCATATCCTGATCAAGCGTTTTTAGCAAATCCATTTTTCTGCCATACTGCTGCAACATATCAAGAGCAAACAATTCCGTTTCAGGCAAAAGAATCTCCTCATCGTTATAGTAAATCCGCAGAACATTATTGTAGTAGTATTTGAATGGATCCTTGCAAAAGCGGATCACATCCTTCATTTGTATCTGTGTAAGATCCGGCTTTTCTTCCTTCTCCGATTTTTCTATTTTAGCAGCCTTTGCCAAATCATCCCAATTGTTTAAATAGCTGTAGTACTTTTTATCCGACGAATAATAAATCTTACTAAAACTATGCATAGGATGACGGGTGAACAATAGGTCTTTTGCATTGGCATTCCCTGCCTGCAGGTAATCCAAAAATTCATCAAGCAATAGAGATGCAGGTTGCTCGGTGTTGTTTTTAACACTATTCCCAATATAGCTGAGATATAGATTCTTTCGAGCTGAAAGGATGGTCTCTAAAAACAAGTAACGATCGTTTACTGTTGTATCCCTGTCACCAATCCTCTTTTCAAAACGCATTAAATCGAAGCCATTGCAGGTCGATTTTCTGGGTAATTTATCAGAATCCAGTCCAAGCGTTGCAATCACTTTAAATGGAATACTGCGCAAGGGAATCATGGAGCAAAAGCTTAATCGGCCCCGATTAAATCCTCCCTTTCTGTTTTCCGAAAACAATCCGATATTAAATGCCTGATCAAATAAGTCATAGCTTATTTCGTCGCTAATAAAATCAGCTGAGCGATCAAAGGCATTTAATTGATCAACTATATATTTGTATTCATCGTTACTGTCTTCATCAAATTCGATCAACACATCCAAAACGTCATTCAGCACATAATTTTTCCATTCGCTAAGCGTTCTGTTTTTCTCTCTTCCTTCTACTGCTTCGATCAAGACATCAACAAAGGCTTTGAATCGGAGCATTTCGTAGGCATCATTGCCTTCAAAACTATCCAATGGATGCAATACATCATCGTATGACTGAACAGCTTCTCCCCCTTTTATGGCATAAGCCAAAAGCATTCTTTGCAAACCATACCGCCAGGAAATAAAACGGGTATCATCTTCCCTTCTTCCATCAACTCCTGTTCTAATATTGGCTTCTCCGACCAAATTTCGAATGAACTCCAAATCCGTAATGTCAAACTTATTTCTGATAAAAGAAGAATCCAATAACTGAACGACAATTTCTGAACTTAAATCTTCTTGTCTTAAACTCAAAATCTGATCCAATACTCCTACAATGGAATCAGCTCCTTTGTAGGATTTATCTGAAATTGAATATGGAATTTTAACTGGAGCATGGTCAAAGACAGCCTTAATATAAGGGGCGTATTTTTCTAAATCGGATATCTGCACCAACACATCAGAGGCTTTCAATGAAGGATCTTTCTCAAAGGTCCTTAGCAGGTAATTGTAGAGAACTTCCAACTCGCGAACCGGCGTGTACGATGAAGCAATCTGAATACTTTCATCCCTTAGGTCCTGCTCTTCTATTTGATTTCTCTTTTCCAGCTCATTTGCATAAATGTCGTGCTGTATTTTTCCTAAAAGACTATTCGGAACAGGCATTTCAGAATGACTATCGTCCCAAACAATCAAGTCTGAATTGTTCTGCGTCAATAATGCATAAGATGTTTTTCCCAGGCCATTATAGCTATCGAACAATTCATTGTCAAGCAAATCATTTGTGAGTGGTCTCGAGTTCCAATCACTGTTAGGCGATGGATTCAGTACATAAAAGTTTAAATCTGCAAAGGCAGCTATCGCATTGTAAATATCCATGTGATAATTGGAAATCACGGATAGTCCAAAAAAAGAGATTTGCGAAAAAGCATTTTTTATTTTATCCTGAAGCGTTTTATCACTTAATTTTTCCAATAAACGATTCTTCATTTCTACACGATCGGCACCCAAATCAGAAAAATTAGCCTTTACTTGCTGCCAAAGGTAGGATTGCCAAGCTTCCTGCTTCGCAAAGTCTTCTTGTAATTCTGAATCTATAAAACAAGGATGTTCTCCCTTGTTCCAAGCTTCGATATAATCGGTCCGAAACAACATGTACTGGTCGAAAATATCAGCCAATTCGGCCGCTAATTGAAAGCGTTTGATCTCATTTCCATCAAAATAATTTGCAACCAAAGGAAAGCGCACAATAAAATCCTTTTTACCCAATAGAAGAAAAAGCATCCATCGCAAATTTTGCTGTCCATATCGGAAATCAAAATGTAAATCTGCCAATTTAAAAATCTGATTGATAAAATCAGTTGGATTACTAAAAGTGTGATTCGCAAAAATCCCATTGGTTTGAGAACTGGTCACTGCCAGCCAGGAACCAATTCCTTCGGTTTGTGTAATAATTACATCTGATCCAAACACCTGTGTATTTGCCCGATTGTTTTTACTAAATACTTTTGCTAAATTCTCCAGTAAGTTGGAGGTATATATGTATATGCTCACCTGAAAATATTATTGAATTCGTTCCATAATTCCTGATGCTCTCTCCACTTTTCGCTGCGCCGCATCATTTATCACTGTCTTGCTCCCAAATAGGATTACTTCCTTTTTACCTCTTGTTATTCCGGTGTATAGTAATTCCCGAGTGAGAATTGCTAAATCCTCATCGCCAGGCAATATGACCGCAACAGAGGAAAATTCCGATCCTTGGCTTTTATGTATGGTCATTGCAAATACCGTATCGAAGGCAGATATGAAACCGGGTAAAACTTGTTTTAATTCACCATCAACACCCTCGAACCAAGCTTTTAAAACACCATTCTCATCGTTACGAATGATTCCTACATCTCCATTATAAAGACCTAAGCTATAATCATTTCTAGTTACGATAATGGGTTGATTTTCGTAAAATCCTTCCTGAGGACTTAATAAAGATTTCTGCTGTAGGAATTTCGCAATGAGCATATTGTAATGCTTTACACCATACTTTCCTTCATGCACCGCACACAAAAACCGAACATCATTTATATACTGCAAAGCCTTTGCTATATTTTCCTCACAGATGTATCTTTTGTATTTGATCATTAATTCGGATAAGATAGGCGAGTTTTCATTCTCCTCTACCTTTACAAATTCTCCCTGGCAATTTTCACTATCCTGATAGTCCTTTTCTGATACACTTCCCTGGATAAGAGCTTTACTAAACAAACCAATCCCTTCGGTACTCTTAAAACGATGACTTCTTTTTAATTCAACAATATGTTCGGCCATCAAATTCACGACAGGAGTAGTCCTTATAAATTTCTCTGACATTTGAGCATCAGCTTGTGAAATGAAGCTGTTCATAAATGCACCATTCTCCTCAGAAAAGCGATTCATATCCTCACCAAGAGAGAGGCAGATATCGCCAAAAACGCTGCCCGCTTCCACCGATGCCAATTGGTTCTTGTCTCCTAACAATACAATTCTAGTTAAAGGGGAAACCGCTGCAAATAGCTTTGCCATAAGAGGAGCGGAAATCATTGACGATTCATCAACTACAATCAGATCGTAATCCAATTTATTGATCGCATCATGTCTAAAATAAGGGGAGTTCATTTTATATCCCAAAAGCCTGTGAATGGTTTTCGCTTCTAAATCATCAAATCGATCCTTTACATCCTGAGACAAATTTGGCAGAATATCACGAGCCTGACTTAAGGATTCTTTCATTCGTGCAGCAGCCTTTCCTGTTGGTGCAGCTAATGCAACTTTCAAATTTGGATTGTCGCGATATAAAATTGCAAGAATTTTGGCAACGGTAGTTGTTTTGCCAGTACCAGGTCCTCCTGTAATTATAGAAATATGTTTTTGAATAACAGACAAGCCTGCGACAAGTTGCCAATTGACCCGTTCTGCAAGTGACAAATTCTCCACAGTATCCGATGAACTGAAAAGCGTCTGAATGAATTCTTTTTGATTGATTAAAATTGCCCTATTCTTAAACAGATTACGTTCCTCATTCTCAACAAAGGCTTTGATCTGTTGAATAATTTCAGATTCATATTCGAAGTAGCGCTGTAAATAAAGTTTTCCGTTCTGTAAAACAAATGGTCTCGTTTCCGAATCTCCATTCATTACAAAAGATGATTTTTTAATCTCATCAACACAAAATAAATGGCTCTTTTGTAGAAATGGGTTTATTTCAATAATCTCACTTTCCTCTTTACCGGTAATCAAATCATTGTAAGCACCAATATCCAAACAAATATGACCTTCACTTAAGTTTTTAGAAACAGCATAAGCCAACGCTTTTATTTCAGTATCATCAAAATAATCAGCAAAAACTCTATGCGTATCAACTCCCTGTTTCATATACATATTTTTAAATAACAACTCTACTCAGAAACTCCTATCTGAATTAGATACTAAAATCCTCCCAAACCACCCTATTATTATGTTGGATTTACAATGTACTAATTTGTACTTCATTAAAAAGGTGTCAAACCTGCCATGTTTGAAGATAATCTATAAACTATTGTTTATCTTAAACTTATAGATTAAATTTTAAAAAGATAAATTTATGTCAACACTACGCCAAAACTTGTCGTAACTAAAAATCACCTCTTTCTTCGCTTGTTGTTTTTCTTTGGTAATCGAAAACTTTTATTCTTTTTTTGCTCTTCCTTTCTTGCCAAATACTATTTAAAAAATTCTTTCAATAAATCTTCAGTAACTCCGCACTTGGATGCTATTGTTTTCCTTGCGTTCTCTTTCGGTGTAGCATACAATTTTTCAGACAAATAGAAATTCGGCTTCTCTTGAAACTTAGACAAACGAATTGGATAGCGAATTACCTTCCCAAGCCCATCAGTCACGACTACAATATGACCTCTCCCCGATTTACGGATCTCCACATTGAACAGTCTTAAGGTTTCATCATATAATTCTCTCGTGTTAATGGCCTCCATCTGGTTGACCTGATAAAAAAGACTCTCCAGACTGTGCTTGATGTTCCGGCTTTGGGCTGAAAATTTAAAAACGGCTTTCTCTGATCTTTTACGATTATCCAACTGATGTCTAAGTTCTAATTCCTTGATGAAATTCTGGGCCTTTTGCCGCTCATGATTGTCCTTGATTTTCTTACCGGTGTATTTGTCGATTCGCGTAGATACAATATGAAAATGAGTCCTCTCCAAATCTTTGTGTTTGTAGACAAAATACGTCTGATCCCCATAGCCCATGTGTTGCATAAACTGGTCAATTTCCTTTCGAATGATCGGATCATTTAATTTCAGAGAATCATCTGTAGATGGATTTACGGAGATGTGAAGGCATTTGTTTTTCACTCTAGGATTTAGCTTTTCGATATCGGTAAGTTCTTTTAAACGATGGCTCTTATCGAAAAAAAAGGGATTAATAGCTTTGGTATTCACACTATGGAAATAACTCGCTACTTTCTGCTCCACCTTTTTTTCGTTATAAAGGAAAGCATTCTCGGTACTAGCAGTTTGATGGATAACGATAACCATAAAAGGAGTTTTTGCTTTTATTCAATGACATCCATGTAGTTTTGCAAAACGGAAAAACAGTTCCGAAGCTCCTGCAAAACTTTTAGAAAGACTTCACGATCCGAAGCTCCAAATTGATGAACCTGACCGGAATTGATATTCTTGGAAATCTGGTTGAGATTCACGCCAATTTTATTGAGCTGGTAATCCAATTTTTTGGTGATCTGAACAAAGTCTTCACTCACCTCAATTTTTCGGATTTCTCGTTTCTTCACCAGCTTTGCCCGGCAAAAATCACTCAGCGTTCGGTAGCCTTCCTTTTTGCATCTTTTTAGAAGTAGTTTCTTTTCCAGTTGGGTCAAACGAATCCGAACTCCATGTTCCAACTTATTGTATTCTTCTGTTTTAGGTCTCATATCTATTCCTCCTTGTCCTATGGACAATCAAGCTTTTCATCCCCAGATGAAAAGTCCCTGCCGGAAGGCACAAGAGTTTTTGTGGAACAAAAACACATCTTGCATTCCCCTCTTTACATTTTTTTAGTCGTCAAGTTTGAAGCTCCTTTTTTCAGAAAAGGGAAGACCACCAAACAAATGGATTTGTCCTCCCTCACCTTAACCCAAGCACGATTATCTTATCCTACTTTCTGTTTTGTTCCTTTCTTTTTTTCGGTCTTCTGCTCCCTCTCCTTTTCTTTCTCCTGTTTAAAACCGGAAAAATTGATGCTCCGATTGGCTGCATCTACCTGAAGAGATGCTGAAAATTTCTTTCCATTTTTCCCGGTCATCCCATCCAGATGAATTTTCTTTCCTGCTGCCAATTGCTGTTTTTGTTCTTCGGAAAGACTTGCTCCCTTGATCTTTTCCGGTACCCGGATGTGCTTGGAACGAAGAGGAATCAGTTCATTGGTTTTGGCATCCAAAGACAGATAGTAAGTGTCCTTTTCGCCCTTTTGGTTGGTCATCTCAATGGTCTTTCCCAAATGTTTGTCTTCCAAAAGAGCCGTTTTTTCTTCCTTGGTAAATTTGTGGCCCAAATATTCATCGGGAATGTGCAGACGTTGAATGGGATGCACCTTTACGTTCACACTGCCATCTTCTGCCTGCTGCAACCTGATTTTCGCAGGAATCCGATACTTCTCTTCATTGATATTGGCATTGACCGTATAGAGTTTGGCAGACCGGAAGCCATTTAAGAAATCTTTCAATTCCTGACTTTCCATGCGATCCACAAAATCTTTTTTGATCCCGGCTTTCTCCAGCTTTTCAAAAGGGATCTCTTCCTTGGTAATTCTTGTTGTTTGTTCCATCATTTCAAATTTTATTTGTTAGCATTCTACTTACACAGGCTTCACTTATTGCGTATTTCTTTTACTTTCCAATAAGATTTTCTGTATGTCTTCACAGATTCGGCTGCGATTGTTTTCCAGCACAGCTTCCACATTATCAAATTGATAAATATCAGGGATGGACTGATAGTGCTTCTCCTCTGTTTTCACCTGACGGGCATCCACCTGAATCAAACTGTTGAAATTCTTTTGGCCGACCTCCTCTCCAAAATTATCGGCGATCTGTCCCACCATCACTCCTTGTGGCAGGGTAGCAATTTTCCCTTCCGGAACCAGATAATCCATCTGGGTGGAAAAGGAAGTGGATTGAGTGTTTCTGTTGATCGTAACGGACTGTCTCTCCTGCAGAATTTTCCCCATTCTGCTTTGAATGAACCTGGCCGTATCTCCAACTGACTGACCGGCAAACACATTCCCAATGTTGGTCAGGATGGCATTGGCCTGCTCCTTCCCGCAGTCCCGGATCAGCTGATCGATGGTCTGCATGCCCAGCAAAGTGGAAATCAGGTTGCTTCGGGCCGTTGCGATCAGGGTATCCAAACCCCGAAAATAGATGGTCGGCAGCTCATCAAAGATCAAGGAGGATTTGCGCTGGCCCTTTCGGTTCATCACCTTCAGCATTCTGGTGATGTAGAGGGAAAGTACGGCTCCGTACATTTCAATGCGAAGCGGATTGTTGGCCAGGCAAATTACTTTGGGCCGTTGGGGATCATTGATGTCCAAAGAGAAATCATTCCCAGAACAAATCCAGTATATCTCCCGGCTGCTAATCTTGGAAATAGCAATCTTTAAACTTCCCAACTGTCCTTCCAGCTGTTCACTGGCTCCCCTATGGTGCGCATTGAGAAAAGGGTTGATGATGTTCACCACATCCTTTTCCTGTGAAAGCACTTCAAACAGATCATCATAGTCCAGCTGCAGGAGTTCTATGGCATGAGGCAGGGTACAATACTGTCCGTTTTGGTAGCGCTTCAAAAACCAGATGACCGCGGCAAAAAAGGAGACGGCAGATTCGGAAAAGAACTCCCCTTGTTTTCGAATCCACTCCCGGTTCAGATTGTAGAGAACCGTCCGGGATGATTCAAAGGCATCAATGGGGCTTTCCATGAGTTCAGGGGCCAAGGGATTGCATCTATAGGATTTTCGGATGTCATCAAAGTTGATGATGTAAAAGGCCGAAACGGCCGGCAGTTTCCGGTTCTTTTTGGCCTTCAGAAAATGATTGTAGGCCACTTCCGATAAATCCGGAAATTTAAAATCATACACACACATGCAAAAACCCTTGTTCAGGTGCTGTTTGATAAAAGGCAGTACCACAGAAAAGGATTTCCCCGATCCAGGTGTTCCGATCACCATGCTTCCCCGAAATGGATTGACCACATTGATCCATCCCTGCTTCTCTTCTCCCTGGTATTGAAACAGACTCGCCAGATTGACCGAATATTCATTTTCTTTCAGCTCCTGGTTCTGTGGAAAACTTTCATTCTCCTTGTTGAAACGATCTTTCATCAGATTTACATTGATCAGTTTGGAAATGTTGTCAAAGGCAATGTTCAAAAGCACAAAGCCCCAAAAGGAAAACAAAAGGTAAAGACCCGCCTGCCATTTGACCAGCAGCAAGCTGCCCCAGTACAAAAGCAAGCCAAACAGAACCTGAAAAATCAGGGTGGAAATCTTCAGTTCCCTGTCCTTTTTGGCTTTGGTGCCGATGCAGGTAATGATCAAAAACACCAGGCAGACCGTTTTGGAGTAAAGTGGCGAACTTAAAAACTCAAGACTCATCAGTTTGGTAAACAGGGCTTCCAATTCTTCCTGATAGATCCCTGCACCTTTAAAAAAAGTCATTTGACTCAGATACAAAGACAGGATCAAAAGGGAGTAGGAAAAAAACCGAAATCCCTCATGCAGCTTGACCAATTCTCTGGATTCATCACTCATTGTTTCCTGTTCTTTAGGACTTATAAATTTTCAGCTTTTAGAATGTCTCTGTTTTCCAATTCCAGACTGAGCTTTCTCCCGGTGTTCCCCAAGGCTTTTTCCAGCATTTCAATGCGCAGGATCCGCTGATCGGGAACATTCAGCTTGGGCAAAACAAAAATTTCCCGGACAGAGCTTTGAGCCGGGATGTAAGCCAGCGAGTAGTACTGAAAGCGGGGATGCAGCTGATACTCCTGAGCATTGCTGGCCCGAAACTGCCTTTTATCAGCAATCCACCATTGAAAACTCTCCACATCATACCCCATATCCGTATGATTTGTAATACTAACTTCAAAAAACAGGACATCATTGCTCAGGTAGATGTTCCTCAAGTGCAGACTGATGCCGTCTTTGGCCATTTTGTGGCTTCTGCCCCTTCGTTTTTGATCTGCCAAAATCCTTCTGCAGTTCTCATCCAGATCCTCCCTACTCATCAGCTGACCCAAGTACAGATCGGCCTCCCGGGACTCAAATTCCTGAAGCAGATAAGCGTTTTCCGGATCTGTGCCATAAGTCAGGAGCAGCGTATAGAGCTGTCCGGCAGAAACCAGAGTAATGGAGCTTTCCCCTTCAAATCCGCCCAAAGCTTTGATGCGAACCAGATTCGGATGTTCCGGTACAATTTCAGCCAGGACAACATCCTGATTGCCCAGCTGCAGATAGGTGATCTTATCCTCTGAAATCAGATGGATGACTTTGTTCTCACAAACCTTGATCTGATTTTCTGCAAACAGGATCAAGGGAAACAAAAGAAAAAAGGTAATGCTGTATTTTTTCATGGCTGCTGATTTTTATTGATTAAATAAACAAGGGTATTTTTCTTGATGCTGACTTTTTTTAGTCTGACTCTTTTCAGGAGGATTTGGGTGGTTTGATCAGCTGCTGAAATACCCATATTGGCCAGCGGATCACTACTCATTCCCCATAGCGTTGAAGCATTGGTTCTGCTTCCCACCTCCTTGCTCACCCTTCTGGCCGCATTGTCCGGAATATACAGACCCGGCAGACCATCCAAATCATGAATCTGCAAATCCACGGGCAGAAAATAATCTGCAATGGGAAAACTGGAAACCCGGATGTGCAGGCGCTCATTGTTGATCTTACAAATCCCGTATAAAAAGGTATTCCCGGATACTTTCTGTCCGTTCAGCCAGGCATCTTCCAGCAGACGCATTTTGATGCGGTTCCCGTCCAGCACCTTGCTGCTTTCATAAATTTCGGCCCTGATCATGGCATGGGAAGTCCTCTTTCCGTTGAAGTTCAGCTCCTCTTTTTGTTCCAGGTTAAAGCTGCTGAGTCCTTGTTCTTTGAGCAGGGAAAGCTGCCTCTCCCTTTGCTCCAGATCAAATTTCAGGGAATCATTTTCCTGATTCAGACGGCTGTTCTCCTCAAAGACCTGTTCCAGTTCCTCCAGCCCTGTTTCCGATTCCAGAAAACTGGTTTTACTGTTTTTCAAATCCTTTTCCCGATCAATTGCAGGACTTTTAGCTTTAGCTGCCTGCTTCTTTCTGATTTTAGGCTCTTGCATTTGTTTCCCGGAAATCTCCTGTTCCAGTTCCCCTTTCATCAGCTCCTGCTTTTGCCGGATGTGTGCCAGCAAGGGTTCAGAAATATCTTCTTCGGATCCTTTTTTCAGAAGAACCAAAAGACTGTCCGGTTCTTTCAATGTTTCACTACCGGACAATCTGCTTTCTACAGAATCCAGCTCTTCCTGGGAGTTTTCATTTCCCATTTGAACAGCCAGATCCTGCTGCTGATAGGCCTCCATTTTATCAAAAATCACGATGTTCCTTTCCGCTTCGGGAAGAATGTAATTGACTCCTTCTTTTCCATCATTTTGATTTGCCAGGACCTTTTGATTCAGCGCCTTTTCTCCGCCTCCCAGAATGTAAAAAATGAGGATCACAAAGGGAAGCAGTAGCAAAGGCAGGATCAGCAAGGCCTTATTTTTTTTCAGATAAGTTCTCATGTAAATTTCGTTTAAGTTGATTTTCAAATGAATCCACCGGCATCTCAAATGTTGGCTTGCCGGATTCCATCTCTCTTGTTTCATAGGCATTTCCAGAGGGTGATTCCATCCTGGTCCCTAAAAACTGCGCCACCGGCAAGCAGACAAAAGAGCCGGCAAACAGAAGGGAAAATGCAAACAGAATCAGTGCCCATTTTCCTTTTCTCACATTCGGAGCCAAGGCCTTGTCCTTTTCATCGGCTTTGCTCAGCCAGTCATCAAAAAGCATTGTAAGACTTTTGATCTGCCTAGTAGATCTCTTCTTTTCCATAATGATATTTTTTAGAATTGTTTTCGTCTGGTGGTTTCCAAATCCTTATTGTCCTCTATCCTCCAGTTCTCCAGTAAAAAGCCATGGGGATTGTTATCCGTTCTGGAGATGTTCCGCATCGCTCCGGAAGTGCTTAAATTCCGAATGGTGATGTTGGACTTGCGGACAATCTTCTGTTTTCCAAAAAAATGGAAGCGGTAGGGATAGGCTGAAAAGTCCAGATCAATCGAGTCGGTCTGCAGGGTCATGCTGATGTCGGAGGCAATCACCTGATTGTAGACATTGTTCTCCTTGAAGGACTGGTATTGATCCATGGCCGAACGATCCGATAGATACAGGGCTTCCCTAACATTGTTTTCGATGTACTCCTTGTCGGGTTCCAGGGTAAAGAACAGCTCATGAAAGCGTTTCACATGATCCCTGGCTTCCGCATTCCGGTTCTCGGTGATGTCTTCCCGAAGGGCTACTAAAAGAGATTTCCCATTGTCCAGCACATAGATTTTTTGCTTGGACCGTTCCACCAGATCCAAGGAAATGGAGAACACATAAACGCTTAACCCGATCAGGGAGATACTGGTAAGAAGCAGCACATAAACGGTGAATCGGAATTTTCTTTGAATGTCGAATATTTTTCGCATAATTTCCTCTTGTATTTATTTCAACATGCCTTTGGTAATTGCCATGGTGGCTGCAGTCCGGACCATTCTTCCTCCTCCGGAACCTGTTCCCGAGGCCTGTACAATCCAGGAGGCAATCCTGGGCACCATACTCAGGCCTATGATTCCGCAAACCGGAACAATCAGGCTGGAGACATAGAACATTTGAGGCTGATAAATCAGCATGCTGTTGATCTGAATGATCTCCCATTCCAGCATGTAAATCAGCACCTCCTGATCCAATGAGAGAATCAAAAGAGCAATGGGCAGATAGAGGTTTACATTGATAAAACGGGCGATCCATTGCAGGTAGTTGTCCTGAAATCCATCAAAAATGGACAGGGCAAAAACCAAGGGGCCAAAGATCACCAGCAGGACACAAAAGACCGTGCGCAGAAAAGCAATCAAATAAACAATGGCCTCAAACAGGGATTCCAGCACCTGCCGGATGGCATCCATGATGTAAAAGTTAATCTGGTTTTGAATGGCCCTTCCGGTGATGATGTTGTAGCTGGTCAGCAGTAGGTTAATACCCTTGTCCCAAAGAGCTGCTTCCTTCTCCTCATTTTCATAGAAAATGGGTAAATCCGATGCCAGCATGGCATCCTGTTTCTGCTCCAACAAGAGGGCCACCAGCGCCTTTTTGTTGGCGTAGATGCTTTCTGAAAGGGAAGCCAGTCCTTTGGTCGGCACTAGGAGCAGATTCACAAAAACGCCCCAAAAACTCAGAACCAGAACAAAGGCAAAGGGACGCAATAGAGGCAAAAGTGAAATGGGATTGTCCGCAATGAGCTCCTCGTAAATCCGTTTGGAGATGTAAAAGAAGGCTGCAATTCCCCCAATGGCTCTGGCCATGTCCACCAAAAGCCGGGCATGGTCGATTCCGCCGACAATCAAAGTATCTGTAAAGGCAAAAAAATCATCTGTTGTGAGTACTTGTAAGAACATGACATTCGTTTTATTGGGTTAAAAAGGCATAAGAACTGCTATGCTGCGTCGTAAATAAATTGAAGTATTTTAGTTTGTTGTAGGTATAATCCAGTTCACCACTGAATTTGTGTACAGCCATTTTCAGATCTGTGAAAGCCTGCAGCTTCTCTCCCTGTTCGGATTCCAAAAAGTTGACCATCAGAAACTGCTCCAGCATTTCATTGGCTTCCTTTTTAAGCACTTTCTTGACTTCCCCTCCCTTTTCCAGATGATCCAAACGATCCAGATTCTCATACAAGGCAATGAATGTTTCGGTAAGGCCATAGAGGTCTTCCAACTGATCGGAACGGCTGTCGAATAATTTTTGACCGATTTCTTTTTGCCCTGCATTCAGTATTTTAATCCAGTTTGTTTCCTGGTATCTTCCCTTGAACTGGAAACGCTCCATGAGTTTTGCTGCCAGACGCATCAATCCCGTTTTTGTCTTTCCTTCCAATTCCTCAGAATCCGTTACCGGCATGGATTTCACTTTCCAGTAGTAATGCGTGAGCGGTGTTTTGATAAACAAGTGAGGCACGGGAGGCAACCACCCCTTAAAGGCAATAAAAGTGAGTGGGTAATCATTCTTCATCTGTGGGTATCTACCCTTCCATTTTTTGATGGCAACGGCTCGTCCGCTTACTATTCCTGCTGATTGAAACAGCAAAAACAGAACAAACAGAATGCCGGCTAATTTTGATTTTTTCATGGGAATCAAATTATTTGTACAAAGAGTAATACATGGCAAAGCCTTCCAGCGTATTGCTTTCATAACTTTTCAGATAGGAAGCATAAAGCAGCTTGTTGTAGAGGTAACAAATGGTTCCGTAATGCTGTTTCACATTCAGGTACACCCCATTGATAGTATCGTAGCGCTGCTTGTCATCCATCATCAGAAGATTGTCTTTCAGAATGGTAGTTAGGACGGTATTCACCAGTTGACTGCTGTCGTCCAGAATCAAATCAAAGGATTGAACGATGGCCACGGCCTGCTGATTGGTGAAGTTCTCATCCTTGATGAGCTGTGGCAATTTATGGGTATAAATGTCCGTGATCTTGCCCAGCATATTTTTGGTTTCCTGCACTCTTTTGTAGTCCTTGATCAGAGCAGATACTTTCTCCAGGCTTTCCAGCATCTTCTGGTCGATGCCCAGCATTTCTCCGGTCAGGCCTTTGATGTCTCCGTTCAAGGCTTTGATCAGCACATTGTACCAATTGATTTTGGACAGAATGCTTTTTTCCTTCGTCCAAAGGGCTTCCCTTTGGATTCCTGCTCCCACATCAGTGACGGCGGCCTGTGCAATAGCTTTTTGCGACCTGATTCCCATGAGTAGTAAAAGCACTCCCAGCACAATTAATTTTGTTTTCATCTTCTTTTCATTTTTGATTACATATTTGTTAGTATTTCAATCAGGGAATTCTCCCCGGAGAGTTTGGTCAGGATCATTTCTTTCTCCTTCTGTTCTGTGGTATAACAGAAGTATTCAGCACGACTCACCTCCAGGGCAAAGACTCTGGAATAGGAGCCCAGTGCAATGAATACCTCTTTAAGTTTCCGGTCTCCCGGTAGATTCTTATTGATGGAGAGAATTTGTTCTTTCTGAAAATCTGACAAGCCCAGAAGCTGGCTGATCTGTCCAAATTTATTTTTAAACTTGCTCATGTCCAGCAGGATTCTGGTATCTGCATTGTTGATGATGGCATCCCGGATAATGGGAGAAGAGATGATATCATCCACCTCCTGAGTCACCACCATGGCTTCCCCAAAGAACTTGCGGATGGTCTTGAAAAAGTATTTCAAATAGGCAGCCATTTGAGGAGTGGCAATTGCCTTCCAGGCTTCTTCTATGCAGATCACTTTTCTTACACCGCTGAGTCGTCTCATTTTCTGAAGAAAAATGTCCATGATGATCAGGGTGGCTACCGGAAAGATCACCGGATGGTCCTTGATGTTGTCCAGCTCAAACACCAGAAAAGGACAATTGAAAAACTCATCCGTCTTCATGGGTTTATTCAGCAGGTAATCATACTCTCCTCCCTCAAAGTATTTGCTGAGAATAAAAAAATACTCATGGCTGTTGAATTCCAGGGACTGCTTCTCCACCAAATCAGGAATGTAGTCCCTGCAAAAGCTGTAGTACCCATTGAAAGAGCGTTCCAGGCCCGGCGTTTGCAAAAAATCCGTAACCGAATGGGCAATCACGTCTTTTTCCATGTCCGAGAGCTGTTCCTTGTAGATGGTGTAAATCACCGACAGAATGGTCTGTTTGCGTTCCACGCTGAGTTCCCCTTCCAGCACAAAAGGATTAAAAGAGATGGGGCTTTCCGTTGTGAACTCCACCATCATGGCACCTCCTTGCTCTTTGAGACTCTCATTCAGGTAACGGGTCAGTATCTCATAGCTTCTGCCCACATCCAGAAGCACCACATGGCAGTTGCCGCTTTCGGCATACTGGCGCAAAAGGTGATTGGTAAAAAATGATTTCCCGGAACCTGATCCCCCAATGATGAGTTTGTTCCGGTTGTGGATCAAATGCTTTTCCATGGGTTCATCCGAAAGATCTATTTTCACCGGACAGCCCTCCTGACGATTGGAAAACTGAAGGGTAAATTCCGAATTGGAATTTCTCACTTCTCCTTCAAAATTGCACAGGCAACAGGCCTGTGGCACCTGGGTAATGAAAAGTTCCGTTTCCGGTAGCTGGGTGGAAAATGGCAAGCAGGAAAAAAACAGCAGGGGCAGATCAAAGGTATGTTGGTAGGTAAAACAGTTCATCAATGAGAAAGCAGAACTGCATTCGCTCTTATTTTGCTTGAGCCTTTTGATGGACTGATCCATCACCATCACATTGAAATGCGTTTTCACGATCTTCTCTCCCGAAGTCTGTACCGTATCCAGAAAATTTTCGATCAGTCCAGAATTGATTTTGTTTTCGGAGGAGAAACGGGACAGGCTGTAAATTTTCTTGTAATTGCTTTCCAGCATGGCTTTCACCTCTTGTTGTCCAGGCATGTAGATGAACTGGTTGGTGATGTGGGAAAACGGCAGGTGATAGGTCAGCGGATAGACAAAAGAACAGGGCAATTCCGTCCCGGGATGTCCGCCCACAGGTTTTACAAGGGAAGGAACATGAGAGTAATCACTCAGACTCAGGATTTCCACAAACTGATCCATCACCCGCAGCCGATCCCGAAAATCAATTCCGCCCAGTACGGTATTTTCCCTTTGAAAATTAAGGGTCAGGTAGGATTCTATGAGTCCCGTAGATTCTTCCGTTCCGACGGCCTGCTCCCGGCTGATAACATCACAGGAAATTCCCGATTGGGAAAACAGAGCCATCAAATTGGACCGGAGCTCCAGCGCTTTTTCACTTCGGTACTGATCTGCCTGCCTCACTTTCTGTGAGAAGATCAGAGAGGAAGACAGGTAATTTTTCAAAAGACCTTTGTTGAGCAGGCTGATGTAGAGGAAGCACTCATGTCTCAGGTAATCTCTTCCTGTAAAATGAGTACCATAGCTTTCATCCAGTTTTGATGCTTTGCTGCCAGCTGCAGACTCTTCTGCCTTAAATTTCTCCACAAAAAAGAAATCCTGTTTGTGCAAAAGGCTGTCTTGCGGCAAGAGGTTTACCACGCGCTGAAAGGTACCATGCAGCAGGTACAACTTTTCCTGACTGCAGGAGAGAAGTTCCGGCAGCTGCAGTTTCAAACCAAAACTGAGATCCATGTTGTTGGAAATTAAAAAATCTCCGTTGAAGCCCAGTACCGGCAGACTTTTTTCTATTGATTTTACATTCATGACTTAGCTTTGACAGATCCTTCTTTTCACAGAGATAAACTGAGGTAGTTTTTTGGCATGTTTCTTTTTGCTCCAGCCTTTGTGACCGTATTTTTTTTGGATTCGGTTCAGGCGATAGAGAATGACAAAAAATGAGGGGAAGCAGATGGCTACAGCAGGAAAAACACCGGCCAGTATGTACAGCAAAACAAACAGGATAAAAGTACCGATGATGGTGTACAGAGCTAAATAAACCAATTCACCTGAAAAGCCTTTCACATACAAGCTGGTGTCTATCTTTTGTATTTGATAGCTGTCCATCAGGAAAAGAAAGCCTTGATGACAACACCTACCAGAATTAAAAACAAACAGGCTCCAAACCATCCCATGATGGCTTTTTGGGTATCCTGATCCCCGCTTTGCCATTTGATGTAGACACGAACGCCTCCAATTAATCCCACCACTGCCCCAATGGCAATGATCAGATTGGATACCGGATCCACATAGGAATTGATTTCACTGGTAGCCTGATCAATTCCGGTTGCACTTTGACCCAAAACAAGCGATGCCATGCAGAGCATCCCAATCAAAAGAGCCGCGCCCTTTTGATCAATTTTCAAATTGATTTTTTTCATGGAAACTAAATTTTAGTACTTACTGTTCATATTGAATTTGATTCAAAATTTCGGAAAGAATGGATTCATCAGGCTGCAGAAAAGCATCCAGCTCGTAACCTTCATCCATGCCCATCTCTTCCTGAATGGTGACCATGGGTGAAATCCCTGACAGGGAAAGAGGTGGAATCAGTTCCGTCGTAAAATCTTTTACTGAGACCAGTATGGGCTGAAACTCCTGCCTTTGAAAATCATCTTCCGACTGATCTTCAAACTGGATCTGCTGATCCTTGAGCCTGCTTTTCAACCAGGCCAAAACCATGAATCCCAGATACCATGTAATCAAAACAAAGGCCGTGAATTTCAAAAAACCGGCCCAGCTGATGTGATCGAATCCAAACATATGCTTATCTGTTTTTGTTAAACCATCTGATAATTATTCAAAACAAAGAGAATCCCCTTTGAATCGACAGGATAAATATCTGGAATTTAAATACAGAAAACTCCCAAGTTGTTCCCAACTGGGGAGTTTTTTATTGTTTAATAAAAATCAGGTGATTTGTAGGCAATTGATCTATTTTCATCTTAATTGACCTCAAAAAATCATCTTCCATCCCAAGTTGACTTGTTAAACCACTCAACTTGCTCCTGTTTGTTTCTGTTTGCTTCTATTTATTTCTATTTGTTTGTTTGTTTGTTTGTTTGTTTTTGTTTTTCAAAAAAAGAAGAGAAAAAACGGTCAAAAAAAGAAAAGAAAGTCAATTCGCCAGCCGATGACAGGCTAAAATACAAGGCTGCCACAGCTCAATAAAAAATAGGGAACCAGCTAAAAACACAATTTACCTGTGGCACAAAGCCTGGCCTTGTATTTTAAAAGGGGGAAGCCTGCGGGGTCATCGGCTATATTGGGCTTTCTTTTTGTCTTTACTTTGACTGATTTTTAAACCAAAACAATCTCTTTAAAGCTTTGGGAAAGGAAGTGTAGGACTGGAATGAAATGCAAGGGATACTCTTACTGCGGAGTGTTCAAGGCTTGTTTGAAGAAGCCACGAAATCAGCGTCCCTAAGCTGAGCGGAACAAACAGCAGGGAAGCTGATAAAAGGCTGAGCCAAACAGGCCGACACACAGGCCTCAAGTCTTAAATATCCAGGCAGATACCATTGAGTTATCAACAAGAAAAAATTTCTTCCTTAGGGCCGGAAAAAGCAAGTGCAGAACTGGAATGAAATGCAGGGGATGCTCTTGCTGCGGAGTGTGCAAGGCTTGTTTGAAGAAGCCCTAAAATCAGCTTCCCTAAACTGAGCGAACAAACAGCAGGAAAGCTAATAAAAGGATGAGCCAAACAGGCCGGTACACAGGCCTCAATCCTTAAATATCCAAGCAGATACCAATCGAGTTGTCAACAACAAAAAACTTCTTCCTGAGGGCAGGAAAAAGCAAGTGCAGAACTGAAATGAAATGAAGGGGATGCTCTTGCTGGAGGGACAGGAAAGGCTTTTTCCGAAAAGACATGCAAATACTTACCTCACACAACGGAGGATACCTATGAGGATAATGCAAGCTGATATGAATAAAAGGAACAGGACTTTCCCGAGGGGTAAAAACTACAGCCTTTTATCTTTGGAAGTCTTCTCAAATGCAATGAGATTAAACAATTCCCGCATTCTGCTGCGAACGCGGTTCCCATAAAGTGCTTCCAGCTCTGAAGCCGATAAATTTGTAGTCAGGTGGGTCACAATTCTCTTTTGCATGAAAAGATCATAACGGCTAAGCAGGATTTCAGCCATCACATTGCATTCATTCCCATAGTACTTTTGACTTTGTTCCACACCCAGATCATCAAAACAGATGATTCCCGATGTAATCCTACCTCCTATGCTGTGCAGAAAAGTATTCCCATACCTGCTGATCACCTTGTATCCTTCCCGTTCGAACTCAAAGCTCGCTTCACGGGAAGATTTCATTTGAAATTGTCTGGCTGCAGGAAAGAACTGATTAATGAGTCTCATCAAGGAGGTTTTCCCACAGCCAACTGGTCCTGTTAATAGAATTCCTTTGTGTAAGTTAAGTCCCTTCTTTTTACAATTTAGCTCATCACCAATGGCATAAACCAGCAGTTTGTAAATCAATCCAACATCTTCCCTATGGATGGTAAAATGGGAACCAAATTGCTTCCTGCCCACCTTCTCGAGCCAATTCAGGCAGACCGGAAAATCGAACTGGTAGCTTTCCCCTTCAGCTTGGCTACATCCTCATAAGGGTTCTGAATAATCTTTGTCGAGACTGGCATTCAATCGGTTTTTTTCGTTTCTATTTTTCCTTCTTTCATTTTTAAAACTTTCCGGATTCCCTTCTTTGTTTTTGTTTGTAATGTTTATTAAAAGTGTATCAGTTGCTGTATCAGTTCCGGTATCAGTTGCGATATCAAATCTGATACAGCTAATGCGACTGCCGGAATGTAAATTGGCTGAAGGAAAATACTCAATATAAGCCCACTGATTCAATTCTTTTATGCAGCGGGCAGGTGTTTGCGGATCCCATTCTGGAGAGCCTCATCATCTGAAAGCGGTCCACCGAAAAAGGATTTCTGAAACGATTCACATTCCAAATCTGGAAGCAGGACAAATACAGACTAATGTGATAGGCAGTCATTCGTTCATCCTGTTCCAGTCTTTGAAAAAATCCATTGAGATGCCGGATGTAGTTCATCAATGAGATCTTAGACGAAATCCATTTTGCACCTGATTCTTCTCCAGCATTTTTTTGATGTCTTCAAAATTATAAAACATCACACCCCCAATTTTTGTGTAAGCGAGGGTTCCGTTGGATCTCATAGTTTGAAGGGTTCCTGTAGAAATCCCCAGTAGTTCACGCACCTCGTAAGATTTTAGCCATTTCTTGGCTGGCTGACCATGGTGCTCTTTTAGAATCGTTTTGAATTCATCCAATAGTTCGATTTTGAACTCTCTCAAATCATCTGTAGTTAAAATTTCTGTTGGCATAAGATTCTGTTTAAAATGATACAAAATAACTTACACCTCAAGTTGCAATTTTAAAAAAATATTTTTTCCCAAGATGTTCCCAACTTGGGAAAGAATTATTTGTAGAAACAGGTCTATTCTTTTTATTTTTTTTTATCAATTAATTGTCTTCGGATTCTTTCATTTTATTTAGCAGAGAATCTTTCATCAAATCAAAAAATTTTGTTGGTTCTATTTTCCGCTTGCAAATCTCTGAGAAAGTATGGTAAACATCACCTAAATCCACAGAAAACAACTTTTCAAACGATTTGGTTATCTCCTTGATTTCCGCACCGCCATCATTAAGAGATTTCGAACTAAACAATCCATAAATAAGCTCAACCAGCGCCACTTTGCTTGCTGTCCATCTCAAATTTACGGAAGACCTGCAGGAACAGTTTGTCGACTCACTGCCATTGCCAGTGGGCTTGAACTTTTCAATCATTTTCTTCAAATCATTTTTAAAATCCTGCAAAAATGCAGAAGAATTGGGTTGATCCAGTATCGAGTGCATTTCCAGAAACAAAACCTTCATCTCTTGGTCTTTGAAATCCACCCCTTTAAAATCACTATATTGGGATTCACAAAGCAATCCCCTGTAAGTCTCAATTTTTACCTCAAAATACATATTCGCCGGAGAGGAATAAATATCTTCACCTTTCCCCAGATATTCCAAAGATAACCTTTGCCGTTCTTCATGCAGAAAGTAAATTTTATCAGGAAGTAATTTGTGCATTGGCAATACATCCTTTATCCTGGTCATATGAGGATAGAATTCTTTCATTTCATTCTGCCAGGATGCATCAGGACCTAACAGATAAACTTCTGATTTTCTGCAATTTTTACGAAAAACACGAATAAATTTGGATGATTTTTGAATGATGTCCTTTTGCAGTTGAAAACAGGCCACCATTTGCGACAGATCCTCAGGATGTATATGAATCCACTCTAAACGATTAATGGTTTTAGTTACTATTTTATAATTTGGGGATGGATTTACAAAATCTGGATTTTCACCAATCTGCTCATCCAGCATTTCAAAAATATGGATTAACATATCCAGATAGGAACGGACCTCCCCGTTCGTTTTGAAACTGTATAAATTATTTCGAACTTCACGAATGAAATTCCAATACAAATGGTTCACATTATCCTTGAATTCATGAAAACTTAAATACTTGTCGAAATAGAGCTTGTACTCAACCTCATTTTTCTCGAAAACAACGACAGCCTTTGTCAATTCGGTTATTAGCCTGAAAAAAATCTCTTCTGTAAACATATTTCATATATTTGTAATTATACAATCAGTTATTTAAATTAACATTTCCAGCTCCAAACAAATACCATAAATATTATACTGTAGTTATAAATATACCAAAACATTAAATTCAATGCAAAAATAAAAACACCAACCGAATAATCACAAGGTCAGAATATTAGCTTTTACTTCATCCCCTTAAAAACAACATAAAGAATTACTATCTAATACAATAATACTGAATCATTGATTCATAATTACCAATAACATACCAGCATATTTTCCTGGGATTTATTCAATTTTGTTTTGACTGTCCCCCCCCGAAATACGTGCCAATTCAAATGTGTAAAGACCTAAAACGAGTTGTCAAGTTGATTCTGTCGCACTGACCAAACCTAATGCGAAAGCATAGAAGATTTTTCCTGAAATTTAATTCCTGGAATTCACATATGACCAGGAACTTGCTCGATAATTAAGAAGAGTTTGTTGGATCTTTCGAATTTACTCTGAAGATCAAAAGATTATTTAGCCAAACACTTTAATAGAAAATCGGAATGGAAAAAAACAGAAAATAATCTTTGGACGTTTCCGTCAGGCAGAATAGCATTCTACCCGCAAATTTTGTAGGCAATGGATTGGACTTATCCATCTCAAAAGAAATTAATGAGTTGATGGAAGGTGAATTGTGAATACTGCATTTATTGAATTGAAATGCCTGAGTTTGATGTTTAGACAAGAAGGTTGGGATTTGCTGTGAACGACGAGTGGTTGAGAGCGAAAAGTGTGACAGGGTTGCGGGCTTACAAAGCTGGAGTTGAAAACAATTCGGAGCCACAAGTAAAGTGAGACTCCGAAATTATTATTTGTGCAACAATACCGTGAAAATTCTTTTTGGTTGTGCAGCTCCTACTTTAAAGAAACAGAGCCTATTTGGAAAACAAGCGGAACGACCAAAAAGATTTTGGAACCCCTGGCAAACTTTTTGCCGAGGCCCGAGGAGAGAACACAATATTTCCCTTTCATTTTTTTCTTTATCCAATAGGATTATTAAACCAAAACGCTTTGCCCGCAAATTACAAATATGCGGGAGCTGGAAATCATTCGGTTCCCCACCAATCAGTGGGGAGTCGGAATATTACAATAAGTGAAGAAAAACATAACATATGCCTTTTGTCAGTGTATCTTCCCTTTTAAATTAGTTCTCAAAAGATATATCTTTTAACATCCAATTTACAGGATCGGTAGTTTCTTTACTACAGGATGCTGTTGCCGTAAAATCAATCTCCTGAACACTTTTTGTCTGCGTTTGAGTTATGCTTGCGAACCCACTTATTTGAGCCGTCCCCAAGTCCGGTTTAAATTGTTCTTCTTCAATCGTGACGCTGGTAAATGAATAGGTAATCTCAATTTCATAAGTTTGCCATGCACTTGCAGCCTCATCGGCAAGCAACCAAAAATCTTCATTTGGCATCACCATGGATTTGGCAGATTCATAATCTTTAGCATTTATGTAATTACTCCAAGCACTTATCTTTTTCGGTAATTCTTGCTTTACTAAAGTATAATCTGGTTCCGGCGGTTCATCATCAGAGCTGGATTTACCACAAGCACAAACGGAAACTGCTATTAATAACAATAGTATATATTTCATGATATTTCTAAATTAAACACCTCTCATACCAAATTAACATCAAAACTGATCTTCTAAAATGTTTCTTTTCAGCTATATCTTCGTTAAAAAAGATGCAACGTAACCCGGCTATATTTTACTTTTTTGCCTTGATCTAACTAAAAATAATTCCATTTTATTTAAAGATACTTTTTAAATTAAATTGGTATTATTCATGGGTATTATTAATATTTCTTTTTAACTAAAGGTCGAAATACACTCACTCAGCCCAGTAATAAATAAAAGAACTGAGCGAGTATTTAATTATCATCTCATAATGATCATTTTTTTCACATCTGAAAACAGGAAGTCATTATTAACATCCCAAACATCAATAGAATAAAAATAAATCCCGGTCAAACACTCATTTCTATTCCAAACAAGTTCATAAGTTCCTGAGTCTACCATCTCACTTTGAAGAATTCTAATTGTCTGGCCTACTGCATTAATAATCCCTACTTTTACGTAACAGGTTTTAGGAACGGCATATTTAATAGTCGTGATGTCATTAAATGGGTTAGGATAATTTGGAAACAACTCAAAACCTTCGCTTATCTCCAACTCTTCAATGCCCACCGGTTGACAAGCATCACCAATACCATCTGAATTGTAATCTTTCTGATTTCGATTGACAGTAAGCGGGCAATTATCCTCATCATTCAATATACCATCACCATCCATATCCGGATCACAAAGGTCACCAATCATATCCTGATCTGTATCCTCCTGATCGCTATTTGGCGTAAAAGGACAGTTGTCATTTTCATTCAGAATATCATCATCGTCAATATCTGAATCACATACATCTCCCTCTCCATCTTCATCCTCATCTTCTTGTCCTGGATTATAAGCTAAAGGACAATTGTCATCGGAAGTCAAGATATCATCTTCGTCAGGATCATCTCCTCCTGATAGATTCTGAGCATTTGCCACAGTAAAAGTCCATGTAAAAGTGTCAGATTTGTTTCCGTACATATCCTCCACTCCAGTTACACTTGCCATTAAGGTGTTATCCTCAATTGTAAGACCAGTGACATCCGGCAAAATAATAAGCTTATCACCGGAGACACCAAACTGCAGATCGAACTCATAACCGGAATCAATATCTTTTAAAGAAATCTGATCTGCAGAAATACGATTGCCATTAATGGTTTCGTCGAATGTTACAGAGATAATATCTCCATTATCAAGCACAGCATCACTTGGTTCAGGGAGCCCATAAACATGAGGAGGAGTTCTATCCACCGTACCACTTTTTATTTCTGAATAGTTTACTCCACTTTCACATTTAACCATTGCCCTGATATCATAAGCTCCATCGGGAATGTTAACGAAAGACATTTCGTAAGAACCAGCATTTTCTTCCAATTGTGATTTGTCGAAAATCACATCCGGAATCCAATTGTTAGCCAAAGATTCAGCATACTGAATCTCTACCTGATTCATTTGGCCCAAATCATAATCAAGAAAGCTTACATTTAACACATCGCCACCAGTATTATTTATCAACCAATTGTCGAAAGGTTTGGCCAAGGTAATCTCGCTGCAAGGACTCTCATAAATAACGCTAATTGCCACTTCATCTGATATTGCTCCATCGCAAGGAGATACAAGTACAAATCTTAAATTGTTATATGCATAAGCGGATGGACCTCTATTGACTGTTATTGTTTGATCTACCGAACCACCTGCAGGAATTGTATAAGGCGTTGGAATACCGCCCTGAACCTGACTACCACCCAAACTAATAATAGCTCCATCAGGATTACTCTCTTGTAAAAACAATAGGTTATATTCTCTTTCCTCATCGGATTGGCTGGTATTGCCTAATGTTAATTTGAAAACTGCTGTATCCTCAGGATCCTCAAGGTATTGATAATAGATATCAGATAGAAGGTGCACCCCTTCCCGAGGCTGTGTTCCTTTTTCCCAAGGACAACTACTGGTTCCTGCAAAAAGTTCAAAAACAGGTGTCCCATAATACGAATCGCTCTTAATATAAACACTAAACTCATCTCCAGGATCATCATCTTCTAAATGGTAGCCGGTAGTCAAACTGGAAGCCTGTTCTATCGTAGTATCATTCACTGTATGATGATAATAAGAACCTTGATAACCTACCTCCCATGAACAACCTGAAATAACTCCCGCATATCCAGCATTCCAATTCACATCCCAGGCATCTTTTACAATATGGGTATCTACTGAGTCTCTTTGACAAGTTGATGTGAAATCATGTTTAGTACCAGCACTAAACGAGAAATTATTTTCAATACTAGCATCATTTTTTAGTCTTTCATTATATAACAACTCCTCTTGCCATCTTTTAATATCCTCATCGAATTGTTTGGCATTTACCTGATCAGCCTTCTCTTTCAATAGTTCAAGTTCAGGAATAATATAATTTCGAATATGGGATTCGGTGTACATAAAAGTACTTTCGACCTTATCTATATCCCATGCTACTAGAGTATCTTTTACCACCTGATTTGTATTCCAATCAAAGTCAATAGCATCGGCAAGTGAATAACCTATGGAATAGGTCACACCTATAAAAACATCCCCCGCATCTCCTAATACTTTATCTGAATCTGCGGTACTAAATTCTTCCGTTGCGGTTAGAGATACTTTTTTACCTGTAATTGTTTCACTTTCGGTAATT
This sequence comes from Labilibaculum antarcticum, assembly GCF_002356295.1. Lineage (NCBI taxonomy): Bacteria > Pseudomonadati > Bacteroidota > Bacteroidia > Marinilabiliales > Marinifilaceae > Labilibaculum > Labilibaculum antarcticum. The sequence goes on from NZ_AP018042.1 coordinate 5,252,662, forward strand.
CTATAAAAATCACCGTGACCATAATAATATCCCCCAACATCAATAGACACTTCGCCCCCAACCGAAAGACCAACGCTAGCAACACAACCCAATTGCTCAGAAGTTTGTGTCCCATCTCCTCTAGACGACATTATATTTTGTGTGATAAATGTTGTGAAAGTTGAATCTTTTTTCAAAAAAGAATAGCTATTATCCCCAGGAGGATCCCGTAGTACCCAATGCACTAATTCTGGCGATGTATTATAGAATGCAGGCTCCCTTGGACTGTATCCAGTTACAAGCACCCATTGATCTATATTTGTAGTTTCTTGTCCGACATCTGCACGAACATTCAATTTCTTTTGATAGGGATGCTCTACCGGATAATCATATACATTCGGAATTCCCGGAACTAATGCATAATAAGCAATTCCAGTAGAATCCATCTCAAGCTCCACTGCTCCTTCTGCATTATCGCTTATTTCATCAATAATAGTCAACATTCCACTCTTTACATGACAGGTTGTATCTTCCCATCCTTGTATGACCTCAATTCTCACTTCTTTCCAAAATTTTTGTTTCCAAATTGGAATATTATAATCTCCACCTCCAAAATCCGATAATTGACTTAGATGAATTTCAGGTGGATTTCTAAAAATAAAATTATTCGTAATTGTACATTTACTTAAATCAACAGAATCCAGCATAAAATAATTAAGAATAACTTCATTTGCAGGATCTAGTGCCACCAAACCAATGGTATATTTTTGCGCAGGCAAGTTAATTTCGAAATATCCCACATTGTTAGTCCGAATTATCGTATCGGGAAAACACCCTGCATTTTCATCAACACTTTTTATCTGAAGATCAGCAATGCCAATAAACGCATCGCAAGGCCCCAACACAAATCCTTTTAACATATTAGTTTGCAGATCATAGAAATCAATTCCTGTACTATCTTTTGATACTACTAAATTTATCTTTGCAGGCTCGAAATTATGTGCAAATGTAGAATCACTAAAAACTGGTTTAATTTCGTAATCTCCTTGCTCCTCTATTGCGAGTGAAAAAGCACCCATATTATTAGTAAATACTCCTGTTGGAATGCTATTTTTAATTATTTCTACTCCCTCAACACCACAGTCTGTATTCGCAAATTTTATTTTTCCCCTTAATGTAAATGAGGTTGTATCGGTAAAGTTGATAATATCCAATATTGGAGCAAGCAAATGAATGCTATCCGTAAAAGTTTCTGGAATAAAACCATGATTTCCCTTACTTGGAGTTAACTTAAACTTTGCTCCTTTATAATAATAAATATTTTCAAATTCAAAATATCCACTTGCATTAGTTGTTGCATAATTTGATACTGTATCCCCCTGAGGAATAGAATCCAACCTATCTATTCGTACTTGAACATCCGTTATTCCTGCTCCTCCAGGTGCTTTTATATAACCAGAGATATTACCATTAGATTTTTTCTTTCCTTCAGCCGTTCCCGTTTTAAATATTACGTTATCTTTAAACGGCTTAACCAAATAAGAATATGTATACCCCGGGATACCATCAAAATCTTCACAACTACTTCCAGTTGGATTATCAATCGTTTTTATAGTAATACTACTCCCTCCATCATTCCTTTCTATTGCATATTTTGTAGCACCAATTACATTTGCTACATTCCACTCGATAAGCACTCTATCGGAGAAATCATTTGAAGCAGATACTCCAAGATCAAATATTTTCCCCTTATCTTCCACTTTTATAGATTCACTATCCCAGCTTAAGGTATCCGAATCAAATTTGGAATAAGTTGTAACTGCATACGCATATTCCACTCCTGTCTCAACATTTGAATCATTCCATTCAAATACGTCCGAATTAACTGTTTGAACCAATTCTTCATTTCGGTAAATTTTATACTTGTAATAGTCAGGCGGAACATCTGTATCACTGGAATCCCATTTTAAATTTATTTTAGAATCAAACTCTTCATCACTTGCAGATAAAGTTCCTGGTGGCTTTATTCGTGGCAAAGATGTTGTGACCGAGTCATCAGCAATTAAAGGATAATGATCACATTCCCATGCTCCTCTGTAACGCCCCCAAAAATAGTAAGTTTCTGTGGTCCCTGGTCCCTGAGCATACCAATGATCAGTACCTTCATATTTAAACTCAAAATTTCTATCGTGATTTATTATTCCAATATCAAAGATTGTAGGATCAGCCCTGTAGTTGGTCAAACTTGTATACACAAATAAATCATAAGGTGTACCGCATTTATTATAATGCTTCGCCCACTGAAGATAAACATAGTAATCACTCTGCATCGGATCTGCTTTAAATTCTACACCTAAAGCTGAAATTTTAACCCCGGATTGATCTACTTGAGCAAATACTAGCCCAAACCAAAATAGATACAATACACTTAAGTAAAGTTTTTTCATAACAAAATAGTTGTTAAAAAGTCAAAATATTGAATGAAGTAGTATCTGCTGGAGGCAGATAGGAGATGGAAGCAAGAAACTTCTTCTCGTGAGAGATATAGGCTTCCAATAATAATGGAAGTTGGCTCTTTGTATTTTTAGTTAAAACACCTAATCGTATGCAATTTTTTATTTCTCTTAAAAAGATACTGTTTAACTCAATAATTATTTCCTTTGCAAGGAATACTAAGACTTGCCTCTTGAAAGAAAGCATAATATACAACATTAAGACTTGATCTACAATAAATTAATAGCGTTATTTACATCACATATTTAGCAGTCCCCAACTTATACTTCACATTTATAAGTCGATAATATCTTTATAAATGCAAATATTTATTCCATAAAAGTCGGTAAAACTTCGATCACTTTAATGTAAGATACAGACGCAAAAATGGTGGGAAGGAAAAAAAATAATTTAACTTTTTGATCAAATTCAAAGCATCCTCATTTGTGAGGATAAGAAAAATTAACAATATTTTTTTACAGGATATTTTTCATCTGATTATAATTTGTTTTTGATTTGCCATATGGAACTTACCATGCTGGAGTAATCATCTTCCTGAGTGTCAAAATCGCTTTGGGATGGACGTTTCATGAAATTATGCCCATGTAATGACTCTTACTTAAATAATGACAGGGGAGTACGAAGATGACACTAAATTTTATTCGGAGTCTCAACTATAGTAAGTGCCTGAAATTATTATGTATGCAGCAATACCGTGAAAATTCCTTTTGGTTGTGCAGCTCCTACTTTAAAGACAGAGAGCCGATTTGGAAAACAATCGGAACGACCAATCCCGAAAATCCAGGAGAAAGCCTGGTGAACTTTTTGCTGAGGCCCGAGGAGAAAACGCCATATTTTTCTCTTTCCTGCATCGTGGAAATCGAGAACTATAAAAAACATCAAATCACAGATTTTGAAAAAGAGATTTCCCTATTGAAACAAGAATTTAAATAGGTTAAAATAGAAGGTAATGTCCTAAAAAAGATAATCGGCATATTCTCCAAATAAGTATAAAAACGAAGGTTTTTACAGAGCTTGCCGAAGTATAGGGTGATGTGAGAAGTCAGATGGTGGTCAATTGTCCGCTACCTGACTTATAAGATTAAAGTTTTATTATTTTTCGTACCCAAAAAGTTCGTATGTATAGGTGTCTCCTTTTTGCATATCGATAGGAATTATTTTATCCTGGTAAATTAGATTAAAACTATTCCTAAATTCAGAGCTAATTATTGCTTTATCTAATTGGTTATTGCTCCAAAAGATATCCAATGTTAAACCTCCTCGTGCTTTTAAACCTGTTATTTTACCAGATTGCCATACTTTAGGCAATGCAGGTAATATCCGAATTGTATTTTTCTCGTTCGATTGCAGGAGCATTTCGCTAACACCAGCCGTGTATCCAAAATTTCCATCAATTTGGAATGGAGGATAAATATTAAAAAGGTTTTTTCCAATGGATTTTTTCAATAACAATTGAATGTGTTTATGTGCTTTGTCTCCATCTAGTAATCTGGCAAAACAATTTATCAACCATACCCGACTCCATCCAGGTCCTGCTCCACCATTCTCTAAACGATGATTTAATGTTTTTTTAACGGCAATTATTAAATCTGGATTTTTTTCTCGATCAACAAAATTTCCAGGATAAAATCCATATAAATGAGACATGTGTCTATGTCCTGGTTCTGGTTCCTTGTAAGCTCTATCCCATTCCAGTATTCGACCGTCATCACCAATAACAAAGCCTGGACGTAATTGGTTCTTTTGCTGTTTCACCTTTTTCACAAACTCGGTTTCGATATGTAGTATTTCACATGCTTTAAGGTAATTCTCGAATACTTCGTAGATTATTTGCTGATCCATAGCACTACCTAAACAGGTGGCAACAGATTTCCCTTCGCTATTATAAAAGCTATTTTCTGGTGAAGTGGAAGGTGCAGAAATTAGCGTGCCATCTCTAGGATCTTCAATAATCCAATCGCTATAAAATCGAGCCACTTCTTGCATAGCAGGAAAAGCTCTTTCTTTTAAGAATTCATTATCTCTTGTATACTCATAATGTCGCCAGTAATGTTGCATTAACCAGCCTCCTGCCCCTATCGAGCAACCCCAATAAGCTGTAGGAGCTCTTAACCATGTTGATGCCCACAAATCAGTTGCATGTGGGATAAATGCACCTCTACAACCAAAATTTTTACTTGCTGTTACTTTTCCATTTTCAACTAATCGATCAATATAGTCAAAAAGAGGATTATTAAGCTCGCCAAGATTTGTCATATCAGCAAGCCAGTAATTCATTTGTAAATTAATATTAAGATGGTAATCGGCATTCCATCTGGCTTGAATGTTCTCATTCCATAAACCTTGAAGATTAGCAGGATTTGTTCCTTCTCTTGATGAAGAGATGAGCAAATAACGTCCATATTTAAACAGTAATGCCTCTAATCCTAAATCGACAGCACCATTTTTCACTCTTTCAATTCTCTGGTTCGTAGGAATGGAATTCAAATCATTGTTGCCTAGTTGAAATTTTAGTCTTGAATAGAGGCTTTGATAATCTTCGCAATGTTCTTTTTTTAAAACGTCAAAACTTTTTGAACCAATAGCTACCAAATCATTTTTGTTCTGTTTGCTGTATTCGTCAAAGTAATAAGAAGAATTAGAAACTAAATAAAGGGTTGCCTTTTTTACCTTTTTCAATTCAAGATAATCTTCGCCTTTTTGTACGATACCACCCTCATTATTTATTTTTAACCTCGTTTCAAATTGAACACCTTCTAAAATGGGAGCGGATTTTGAATTAAATTCCCCTCCACGTTGCGTTACTTCTCCTTGCATCAGAAGGAGGCCGTCATTCGTTGTAAGTGTTTTGGCTGTTTTAAATCCATTGTCGTTTGGTCTACTAAGTCTAAGCTTAGCATTTAATCCTTCTGGTGCTTCTGAAGTCAGTTGAATAATTATGGCTTTATGAGGATGAGAAACAAACACTTGTTCTGTAACGAGTGAACCATTCGACTTATAGGAAACTAGTAAGCTTGCTTCACTAATATTTAACTCTCTTCGATAATCAGTTATGTTTTCATGATCGAAATCAATAAACAAATCTCCTAAGGTTTGATGTGACCTAACTACCCTTTTTCGGGATAACTTATTTACAAAAAGCTGATCAGCCTCTTCGTTATTCCCCTCAAATAATAAGGCTCTAATCTTGTCAATATCGTTTTTATTCCCTTCAGGTTCGTTCCAATCGGAGCTCCCTGCCGGCCACATAGAATCATCATTTAATTGAATACGTTCGTTAGACGTATTTCCAAATACCATAACTCCTAACTTACCATTGCCCAAGGGTAAAGCTTCGTTCCAACTATTGGCGGGTTCCTTATACCATAATAAATCATCATGGGGCTTTTCTTGAGGATGACAAGCTATCAATAAGAAGGCTAATAGAACATTAGCGTATTTAATAAGTTGTTTATTGAAGTTGTGTATCATTACTATTTATTAAATGGTTTTTTTGACAATAAGTGCCAACCTGGTTCAAATAAGAGGTTGTAGAATTATTATTTGACTATCAAGCTTTAAATAGTTTCTCTATTTAGTTTTTAATCGGAGGTAATAAAGATTTTTCATCCCGGAACCACCCATTTTTAAAATCTCCATTGCACTCTTTGCTTAGTAGTTTTATTAATTGTTCTGCTTTTTCTTGATTCTCGGTAATCAAGTTCTTTTCTTCCCTATAATCATTCGGAAGAAAGTATAACTGAAAAATATCTTTAGGGGCAAAATACCGTAGCTTCCAACCAGCCTTTGTCACCAATGCCGGTCCCAAATACGAAGAATATACCACATAGTCATGCGGTTTGCTTTTTTCACCAAGCAAGGTGGGTAAATAAGAAACGCCATCTTTGGCGGTAGGCAAGCTAAATCCTACCAAATCGGCCATTGTTGAAATGAAATCGTAATTTGCAACTAAGGCATTGGAACTAACCCCTTTCTCAATCTTTTCGGGCCAGCTTACAATTAAAGGCACTCGCACCCCACCTTCCCAATTGCTTCTTTTGATACCCGCCATTCCATCATTTCCATCAAATACGTCGCCTGCCAGACCGCTGTAATATTTGGTGGTGATATCATCGAAAAATTCTCCAGTTTTCATATTTCTTGTCGGCTTTAGTATTCGACCTTCCTGTGCGTAATAAATTTCATGGCCATTATCTGCACTAAAGACAAGTATTGTATTTTTATCCAGCCCTAATTTTTTGAGTTCAGTCATAATCATCCCAACATGATCATCAAGCATTTTTACCATAGAGGCATATTCTTTTTCGATTTGGGTTAATCTGCTATCATTTAGAAACTCATCGTCCACTTTTGGAATCGCAACTGGTCCGTGTGGTAATTGCGTGGGATGGTAAAGAAAAAAAGGTCTGTCTTTGTTCTCTCGAATAAAATTCAGGATCTTTTCCAAAAACAAATTTTGAGAATATACAGCTTTACCTTCCCTATTCCACCGCTCTTCAAATGTTTTATCAGTTTCCCTCTCTATACTTTTTCCACAATCTACTCGTGTATTGCCTTCGATGTATTCCAATTTTCCATTTTCAAAAAGAAATGGAGGATAAAACCCATGACATCTTACATGATCTAAATAGCCATAATAGTAATCCCAGCCATGCCGTTTCATTTGCTTGTCGGTTACAGAGAATCCCCATTCAAGCTTGCCTATTTCTCCTGTTGTATATTCTGAATTCTTAAAAACCTCAGCCAAAAAAACTTCATCGTCAGGAATCGGACCATATTGGTCATTGAGTTTCCTCTCTATTTCCTCCTGATTCATCGCACCTGAAGATATTTTCAGATAAGCTCCCCCATGACTTAACTTCCAGCGATCATTATGGCAGTCATGATAACCTGTAAGAAGACTTGCTCTCGCTGGAGCGCATAACATACATCCATAGGCATTTTCGAAACGCATTCCTTGACTAGCCAGCTTGTCAATATTGGGGGTTTTAATTATTTTCTGACCTTCAACCGAAAGCAATCCACGCCCCAAGTCGTCAGCATAAATAAATATGACATTTGGCTTAGAGCGGTTTAGTGTGTCCGAATTATTTGATGGTGCTCCTTGAACGAAACCAAATAACAGGATTCCTACGCATAATAAGTAGCATTTAATTCTCATCTTGAAAGATTTTCAAAATTTCATCCCAAACCATTTTTGCCATTAAAAAAACAGGCTATTATTTAAGATATTCCATCCCGCTTTTATGATCTATTCTCTACATAAAAAAAGAGTATCTAAAATAGAACAACTTAGCCAAGCCTTTAATGTTCCTTATTTCAGACACTCTATATGTAATTATTTTTTCTGATAAACTCTTACGTAATCTACTTCGTATTTTCCAGGGAAACTGGTTTCAGAAGGGTCTCCTCCATTAGAGCCTATCGCTAAATTAAGAAGAATATAATGTTCTTGACTAAATGGATTAAATCCATCTGCACATATCGTTTTATTTAAATCTATTACATTCAACAATTCATCATCCAAGTAAATTCGAATATACTCTTCTGTCCAGTCCATTTTCCAAATGTGAAACTTCTCAGCCCAGTCTTTCTCTTTTTCGAGAAACTTCTGAAAAGGCACCTTTTCAGAATCCCAAACAACCTGATGTTTGGAATCGGCCCAAGCTGCATTTGCCAATATTTTAGCTACCCCTTCATGTCTGTAGAATTCCATGATATCAATTTCACCATTGGCAGGCCACTTTTTATCGATACCTAAAGTCCATATAGCTGGCCACATCCCCATTCGAGGGTCTATTTTAGCTCTTACTTCTATAATGCCGTATTGAAAACTGAACTTGTCTTTTGTCCTAATACTAGAAGAGGTATATCTCGCGTATTTCCTGTTTACTCGCCAATTCTTACTGTTTTTTTTGTATTCAGGATTTTTAAGCTTTTGTTTTCTTCCTTCAATTACCAGTGCACCACCATATACATTTGCATTATCTGATTGGTACCATTGCAATTCATTATTTCGTACAAATCCTTCTTCATAAGACCAATATTTTGAATTTGGTTTCCCCTTCTGGTCAAATTCTTCTGCCCAAAGTAATTGATACTCGTCAGGTACTTGTGCACCAAGTGTATCCACATTAAAAGGACTTAGCATAGCATACCTTTCAGGGTGAAGTTTATCATATTTTTCTCCCTCCATTAAACCAAAGAAAACGGGATCTTTCATTTCACTTTCCCAAGATTGATATCTTGATTTCATATCCGAATAGTGATTCTCATCACTTAATGCAAGTGAATTCTTTTCACCGATATCCTCCTTTAAGTTGTAGATTTCATCGGTAACAGATTTATATTTCACCAATTTATGATCTCCAAATCGGGCTGCATACGCTTTTTGATCGTATTTGCGCCAAAACAATTGTTTATGCGGTTGTCCTATGTTCTCGCCATTGATATAGGGAACCAAATTAACACCATCCAACTTATTTTTCGGAGTAGCTTCCGCATAGGCCACGACAGTTGCAAAAATATCAAGAGAACTTACCGTTTTATCGTAAACCATTCCTGCTGGAATTTTCGCTGGCCATTGCATCGCAAAAGGAACATGAATACCACCTTCATACAGACTGCTTTTCCCATCTCTCAATTCACCATTATCTGATGCATTATCGTGTTCTGGTCCACCATTATCCGATAAAAAGAAAACAATGGTATTTTCGTTAATTCCAAGCTCTTCTAACTTATCGAGGACCTTACCAACGCCATCATCGACAGCACTCACCATAGCAGCATAAGTCCTTCTTTTTTCATTTTTAATATGAGAAAATCGTTTTAAATATTTCTCTGTTGCCTGCAAAGGTGTATGGGGTGCATTATATGCTAAATACATAAAAAATGGTGCATCTGCCTTGCGTTCAATAAAGGAGACAGCTTCGCGACTTAAAGCATCTGTAAGATATTCCTTTTCGTCAACTCTGCCATCGTCTTGCATTAAACGAGTATTGTATGCATCGTACTGAGCTCTAATTTCACTTACATCATTTAATGTCCATTTTTCTGGAAAGTAATTATGCCCACCACTTAAGAAACCATAAAACTCATCAAATCCTCTTCTCAGCGGATATTGTGATTTATTCGAGCCTAAATGCCATTTTCCTAATGCCATGCTTTGATAAGCTGAGCGGGACAGTACCTTAGCCAATGTTTCTTCGGTAGATGGTAGACCTTGAGCTGTATCCCTTGGTGCACATAATGGGTTTCGTCCAAACCCAAATCGGTCTTGATATCTACCAGTTATAATACCTGCTCTGCTAGGTCCACAAACAGCATAGGTTACATAGCCATTGGTGAATTTAACGCCATTTTGTGCTATTCTATCAATATTAGGTGTAGGGATATCTTTACAACCGTTAAATCCTACATCTCCATACCCTTGATCGTCCGTTAGTATGACAATAACATTAGGTTTCTCCTGTGCTTTAAGTGTGTTGGTTCCCATTAGTATTGCTACCAACATCATTCCAGTCAGGAGGATATTTGTAATATTTTTTCTGATCATCTTATATTCTTTAATTCAATCGCTCCCATATCTGGAAGTCCTTTGATTTTATTTCCTAAAATATCATATTCGACCTTTAAGCCTATGGATAAACCAATGCTATCATTTGGAATATTGAATATCTCCATCCCTTTATTCTTAATAAGCTTCGCATGAATAGGTATATAATCCTCAATTTGGTCTCCTCCGGCATTCATAAAGTCAGGACTTCCAATAACCCCTTGTTCATCTTGTATTGGTAGTTCCTTAGGCCAATTACTTTGTTTCAAGTATAGATTATTTTGAAATACTAAGTTTTCTATATTAGTTTCACTCTCCTTTTCAGGATTGTATTGATCGCCTAAGACGGCATTAGTTTCGCCTTCAATACAGAATATATTATTGGCAATAAATATCCCTGAAGCCCCATTATCAATGGCTATATTCGCTTTGATAGCCTTATTCACATAGATGGTATTGTTATAAAAATAGGTATTAAATGGCCCACTGCGTTTTCTTTTGCCATTGTAACCACTTAACCAAAATATTTTTCCTTCCTGAAATGCCCCATTTTCGCCTTTAACCCGGTAACCATCATTTACACTAATATTGTACCGATAAGCGCAATTGTAATTATTGCCTAATATCTCGCAAAATCCACCAGCATTATTAGCGCTAAAATTATATTGCAAGACAATGTTCTTACAGTTATAATCAATATGCGCTCCGGCAGAATCACCAGGACCTTTTGCGTTTAAAAAATGATTTTTTTCAATTAGTACCTCATTGGATCCCCAAGTCCACAAACAACTCCCACGTCCCCATTTTCTTGAATCATTATTACTTCCCGAATAATTAATGAAATTATTACGAACCAAAACATTTTCGACACCTGACATTTGAATCCCAGGGCCTCCTGTCTCCAATACCGTATTATTTTTTATTTCAATATTCCGAAGACTATGCTTTTCTGTTTTACTAGTCAATTTAATCCCAGTATGCGCAATATTTTTAACTACACAGCCTTCTATTTTAATACCATTCATGAAAGCTCCCTCACATGTATTAATGAAACGAATACCCCAGCCATAATTTTGGGATCCATTGGCAGTTTTTACTTCATTGACCCCTCTTAAAAATCCTTTCTCTTCGAAAAACACATCGTTTACCAGTAAATTTTTAAGATAGATGTGTTCATAACTTCCTCTTTTACTCAGCATAACCAGAACACCACATCGCATCAGTTCCTTCTCATTTCTATCGTAGGAAGCTCCTCCATTGGCTGAGATGCTAATATTTTCAAATTCGACAAAACTGCAATTTTCCAATAAAATTCCATTTAAATTGCCTTTGGCGTCAATATTTGCTCTCTGATTGTTTCTAGTATTATCGATTGGATAGCTGGCAATTACAATTGGCCTTTTCTGACTTCCATGTACATCTCTTAATTCTAAGGAACCATAAAAGGTGCAGTCAGAAACGAGCAATAGACTATCTCCCGGGTAAAAATTGAGAGAACTTAACTTATCCAAACTTTTAAAAGGAGAATAAATTCTAGTTCCAGTGTTATCATCATTCCCTATTTTTGAATTCACATAATAAGTTTTAGCTGTCACTTCGAATCCTGAACTGATTAGTAAAACAAGCAATGTAATATGTACAATTATTCGCATCCTTTCTCTCTTTTTAATTTCATGCAAATCGCTATAAATAAAATAGTTTACTACTAATTTTATTTTTTCACCAAAGCTTCATTATTTTAAAAATATCAGAATTCCACTTTGTTGTTAATTTCAATCATCTTTTAATTAACATTCCACTCCTTGTGCCATGTGATTTTTGCTTTCCCCTTTTCAAAAGTCATAGGTAACCACACATAGCGTGAATCTTCCAAATTGGTTTTATTCCATCTATCTCCCATATAGATATACTCACCTTTTCTATTTGGATTGGGCAGTACGTAAGTGCTTTGTGAGGTAAATGTTTTATCTGCATCCAAACCTTCGCAAGGATCATATACCGTTTTCCAATCCCCCATCACAGAATCGCAAATAGAAATTTGTGCAGGGTTTGGCGACCAACCTGTACAGCCGGATGAAATCATATAATATTGCCCCTTGTGCTTCCAAACTGCTGGAGCCTCACGGGATTCCATTTCTAAAATCCGTTTGTATTTTCCTGATGGTGCTGTATATTCATCGTTTAACAAACTAACATGCATAGTTTTATTATTCTCTGAAGAATAAAAATGATAAGCTTTTCCATCATTATCTTTAAACAAAGTCATATCCCTACTCATAGAGGCGTTTGGACGCATGCTTTTTAAGTATGTAAATGGCCCCTGAGGTGTATCACTAATTGCAACGCCAGCTCTGGCACACTGATAATCTTCGGAGTCGATGTGCATCCACATAACAAACTTCTGTGTTTTATCGTTATAGATGACTTTGGGCCTTTCAATTACTTTGGACGTGTGCAGATCGTGAGTCAAATCAATTTTCGCCGCTGCTAATGCCACGCCTTCGTGCTTCCAGTTTACCAAATCTTGAGAAGAATAGCAGTTTACACCGCCAGCATTACATCGGTAGCATTCCCAATCTAAATAGGGAACGCGCCAAGTTTCACCTTGCTTCATTTCCCCATACCAATAGTAGGTGCCTTCATGAAGTAAAATTCCACCTCCATGGGCATTTATTGGATTTCCATCAATATCCTTAAAGATTTCTCCTGGTTGAATTTTGGCTTGTTCCACTTCCGAACACGAAAATAATGTGAAAATCAATCCCAAAACCAATCCTATTTTACCTACACCCATTATAGTTATACTTTTATTTCGATAGATCTGACAACTTTCCATTCGATCAATCTTCTGTTCTTTTATATGTCTTTTTCTTTATCTCCACATTATCCATATCAAGTGATAACATTTACAAATCTGATGTTCCTTCGGGTTCTTTCTATTTCAAATCGTTAATCATAGCATTTTCTATTTAATGCTAGTGAGATAAATTAGCAGATTTAATTATTATTTTTTAAAAAAATCGATTGCCTCTTTAATGTTTTTATTCAGAAAGATTTATCAAACTTACCATACTACTCAACTTAAGAATAATTACGCTACCTGATATTTTTCAAAAGAACATCGACAATGTATTTTCGAAGTGTACAATAGTTTTACTGTGTATTTTTATTCTTGAAGAAATAGAAACAGGTATAAAAATATGGTTGAAAATTTATTCCGGAGGTAGATGATATACCTCCGGAACTATTTATCAAACAATCTTATTCAAAGTATATTATTGCCAAACCAAATGTTGCACTAATGAAGGATTGACATCAATTTCGGACTGAGGAATTGGCCAGATTAGTTGTTGTGGTCCCAACCAGTATCTGTCGCTTAATTTTCCATTATTTGGTCTTTCGTATGTCATATAATAATCAATCGCACGTTCTTTTAAGATACCCCATCTTTTTAGATCTAAATAACGAAGTCCCTCAAATGCAGTCTCAATTCTACGTTCATGTCGAACCATATCGACTAAACTACCACCAAAATAATTATCTACTTCAGTTTGATCAACGTGTGGCATTTGTACACTTTCTCGATCACGCAACTGATTAATTAAAGCAAATACTTCAGTTGGTGCAGTTCCACTTTCGGCAAGAGCTTCAGCTTTCATTAACAGAACCTCGCCCAATCGGAATACATAGAAATCTTCTTCTGCATCAAAATGATTCTCACTATTCTCTTCCTCCATGTATTTACGCTGTGCGTAACCTGTTGTGGTTTTTGAGAAGGTATTAAGAGGAGTTCCTCTCCATATTGCATTTTTACTTAGAATAGAAGCATCAAAACGTGGGTCTCTGTTCTCAGATGGCATATCGGTGTTATAAAGAGCCGATTCAGAAATTATTTTTCCATCTGTACAAAAATAATCATTAGCAAGATTAGGTAACACTTCCTCGTAATTTTTCACAGCAGTTCCCCAATATCCGGCAAAATTAGCACCGTCTTCGTCTGGCCCTCTCATGAAACGAACAGGGAATATCACCTCATCATTTATTTCGTTGGCATTTTGAAAAAGACCTTGAAAATCAGGATACAAAGAATACCCAAGGTCGATTACTTTTTGAGACCAGCTTGCAGCCTGCGTCCAGTTCTCATTATACAAATTAATTCTTGCAAGCAATGCATAACCTGCTCCTTTGGTTGCTCTACCCCATTCTGCTTCTCCTGGCATTGGCAGATCCTCCACACAATCCTCCAAATCCGTTAAGATAAAATCGACAATTTCGGATTTCTGAGAAACAGGAGTTTCTGCCTCTTCGACAGTTTGAAGCTTAGTAATTAATGGTGCATTTTCAAAAGTCATGCTCATCAGATTATAAACCAATGCTCTGACAAATTTAGCTTCGGCAATAATCTGCTTTTCAGTAGTTTCAGAAATAACATCTGCTCCTAATGTAGGAACTGTCTCAATTACACGATTGCACCTTACAATTGATTGATAGCAGCTCTTCCAAAAATTTGTAGTAAGTCCATCGTTTGTTGAATGCTCTCCTCGAGACATTGCTCCTCCCTGCATCCAGCTCCAACGTATCCAACCGTCGTCTGACATATAATCCCATCGGACAGTACCTCCCGCCCACGGGTCGGAATCATAAATATTTGCACTCTGTAAATTTGAATAACATCCCGCTAATGCCATTTCTGCATCTGCCTGAGTGGTCCAAAAATTTTCATCTGCCAATTCGGTTAACGAATTTCGGTCTAGATACTCCTCCGAACATCCAGCCAAAAAAATCGTCACTAAAAATAATATTAAATATATTCTGTTCATGATATTTTCATTTTTTTGATTAGAAAGTGATATTTACACCCATAGAATAAATTTTGGATTGTGGATAATCCCTGTTACGATCATCACCGGTAAGTTTCTCTGGATCATAATCTTCCACATCAGTCTTTGTCCATAAATTAATACCTGAGAAATAGATACGAGCATTCTCAATATGCACTTTTTTAGTCAGTTCTGATGGTATCGTGTAACCAATTTCAAGATTTTTCAAACGTAAATAGGAAGCATCTTTTAACCAAAATGTCGAGTATTTTGTATTATTACCAAGATTACCCCATCTAGGAGTTGGAGCGTTACGATTATCTTCTGTCCAGTAATCCTTAGCTACTTCGGTAAAAGTTCCACTGGTTTCAGTATTATACCAATAGTAACGATCTATTCCTGAAATTCCTTGGAAAAATGCGTATACGTCAAATCCTTTATAGCTAGCACCAAGATTGAACGAATATTGTAGTTTAGGGAACTGGTTCCCGATAATAGTACGATCGTAATCATCAGAGATTTTACCATCAGGTATTCCATCGGGTCCACTAATATCGCGATATTTTACATCCCCAAGGCGCAATGGCTTTCCAAATTGTGTAGGTGCATTATTCAACTCCTCCTGCGACTGATAGTATCCATCTGCAATAAATGCATAATACGATGAAATTGCTTCACCTTTTTTCGTGATAGAATTATTATTAATGGATTCTAATCCACCATAATTAGTTACTTCGTTCTTAACGTGGGTTAAGTTAAAACCTCCAAACACATTAAAGTCTCCAAATGTTTGATTCATTTTCACGTCAATTTCCCAACCCGTATTTTTCACTTCTCCAATATTTTGGAAAGGAGCAGATACATTACCTAATGTTGATGGAATGGGCAAACGAATTAGTATATCCGAACTAGTTTTGTCAAACCAGTCCGCAACAATTTGTACTTTATTATTGAACAAGTTTAGGTCTACTCCAATATCAGTAATTGTTGTTGTTTCCCATGTAAGATTTGAATTTGCCAAACTAGTAACAGAAACACCAGGAGCAATATCATTTCCCCATAAGTAGTTTTGGCCTGTTGCAATTGTTTGTGCATACGGATAAAAATTGCTACCTCCAATATTTTCATTACCTAATTGTCCCCAACTTCCCCTTACTTTTAAGAAAGAAACAGGCCCAAAATCAGATAAAAAATTCTCATTACTTGCAACCCAACCTGCAGAAACAGATGGGAATCCTCCCCAGCGATTGTCTGAACTCATCCGCGAAGTTCCATCATAACGGTAATTCGCTTCAATAAGGTATTTATCTGCAAAGTTGTAATTAACCCTTCCAAAGAAAGAGTTCAATGCCAACTCTCTTGCATTTCCTGTTACATCTTTATTATTAATCCCTCCACTCAATTCATGAATATTATTATTAGGAAAATCTTCTACTGATGCTTCGAAGAAATCGAGACGGTATAATTGTGCTGATTGTCCTGCTAACACACCAATCTTATGTTTTTCATTAAGAGTTACATTATAAGTTAGCAGGTTCTCAAACTGATATCTTTTTGTTGTTTGATTGTTGTTGATTAGCTTATTATGCACATTCTCATTAATAACATTTCCTTCAAGATCGTAGGTTTCGTAGGTTGGCGTAAATTTAGAAAGTAAAGATGAATTATACACATATGAAAAATTTGGCTTAAAATGCAGATTTTTCAGAACCTCAACATCAGCAAATAACTTTCCTGTGAAGTTGTACTTTTCTGTAGTATTCTCTCCTCTGTTAGCAAATTCTACAGGATTCTTAATTCCTCCAACAGTACTTCCAGGTAAATAATATAACCCATTTACTTGTCCCCAATTCCCATCGGTATACTTAACCGGAATAGTTGGATTTGCAAATCGACGAATAATATAATTCAAATCATCATCCCCATTATTAGAGGAACTTGCACTATTTAGGGTTGCTTCTATATCTCTTTTATTTCCAGAGAGATTGATACCAATCGTCACTCTATCAGAAATATCTACACTTATATTTGATCGGAAATTATATCTTTTCTGACCTGTCTTAATCATTATTCCCTCCTGATCAAGATATTCCCCTGAAAACATGTAATGAACATTTTCCTTTGAACCGCTTACCGATAAATAGGTTGTATTCATTGGTGCAGTTCTGTACATTTCGTTAAACCAATTTGTATTGGCCCAACGATCAGGATCTGCACCATCTCTCATCGTCTGAATTTGTTCTTCAGTATAAAGCGCATCCTGTCCTTGTTCAGTTAGATCGAGATTCTGGAGTGTAGCAAAATCCCATGAATCAACAAAGCTTGGCTCAACAATCGCCTGTTGCCATGCAAAAGATTGACGTAGGCTTACTTTTGGTTTTCCGCTTTTTCCTTGTTTAGTAGTAACAACAATAACACCATTTGCAGCACGAACTCCATAGATCGCAGCTGAAGCCGCATCCTTTAAAACAGAGAGACTTTCAATATCAGCCGCTGGTATTTGACTTAATGAAGATTCAATACCATCAACAATTACCAATGGCTCCTGCCCTGCATTCAAAGTACCAATACCACGAATACGAATCTGTGGATTATCTTCTCCAGGTTGATTACTAAAATTGCTCACGGTCACACCGCTCATTTGTCCTTGCAATAATGTTGCTGTGTTAGCTGCCGGTCGAGTTTCAAGATTACCAAAATCAACTGACGAGACAGCACCCGTTAGATTGGCCTTCTTTTGAGTGCCGTATCCAACAACCACAACTTCATTCATTCCAATTGATTCTTCAACCATCACTGCATCTATAGTAGACTTGCTTCCTACAATAAATTCCTGATTGGTAAAACCGATGAAGCTAAATAGCAAAACATCCTTGCTTTCTACATTAATGGAATAATTACCGTCTATATCGGTAACTGTGCCATTAGTGGTGCCTTTCACCACAATGTTTACTCCGGGGATACTCAAACCGGATTGATCCGTAACCCTACCGATAACTGTTAATTGTTGAGCATTCACTGACCCACCAATTAATAACAGCATCACGATAAGAAGACTAAGTTTTTGCATAATTCTTTTCATAACTAGTAATTAGATTAAAATAGCAATAAATATTACACACAGAATAGCAACAAGTAGGACAATAGCCACAAAGTTTAATACTTTAAGACTCCTTGATTTGCTTTTCTGTCCTTTCAAAAAATTTGATTTCCTCATTTCACTTACAAATAATTTCTATTGGCAAGTTGGCCGAAAACATTCCATTTTCAGAATCTATTACGGCAAAAAAAAGGGGTAAATCAAGCATTTATTGCAGGGGCATTTATTGCATCATGGTAGGGTTAAACCTTCACAACACACGGATTACGGACTAGCTATCAACACCTTGTCTGTATTCTGACGGGGAGCTTCCGTACATGTCTCGAAAACATTTCCGGAAATATTTCAAGTCAGCTATTCCAACCTGAACTGAAATTTCCGCAATCGTTTTATGTGGATCAGCTAATAATTGAGTTGCTCTTTTTAATCGAATCGATCTGATAAAAACATTTGTCGACATAGATGATAAGAGTTTTAGTTTACGATACAAAGTTGAAGTACTCATATTTAGAGATGAAGCAAGAACTTCGGCATTAAAATCATGATCATCCATATGATCTTCCACAATTTTAACCGCCTGATTTAGGAACTCTTCTTCATAAGAAGAAATCTCAATATCCGTAGGTTTCAAAATTACCTTTTTACTGAAAGTGTTTTTGAGTATTTTTCTACATTTAAGTAAAGTCTGTACCTGAACTAATAATTCCTGTGTATTAAAGGGTTTGGTAATATATGCATCGGCACCAGTAGTAATCCCCTTAATCTTAAACTGATCGGCAGTTTTTGCAGTTAATAATATCACTGGGATGTGAGCCGTACGCTCCTGTTTTTTCACTTTTTCGCAAAATTCAAACCCATCCATCCCCGGCATCATCACATCCGAAATAATCAAATCAGGTAAGGTCTGCATGCAATTTGCATAACCTTCAATACCGTCAAATTTTTGTATCACATTATATTCCTCCTGAAAAAGGTCTGTGATATAATTATTAATATCTTCCTGATCTTCAACAATCAAGATAGTGCATTTTTCTTTTGTTGTTTTTGCAATCTCTCGCCTGACACTTTGAATTCCCTGCTCCATTTTAATAAAATCATCACAAGGGACTTCGACTACAAAATCCTGAGTAACTTGATCTTCTGAGAAATGTTCTTTTCCTAATAAGAGATCAATAGAGAAAACTGTTTCAACATCTCTAATACTCTCAACCATAATACTTCCATGATGAAGCTCTACAATTTTTTTTGTAATAGCCAGGCCAATACCGGAACCTCCTACAGATCTGTTTAAAGAACTATCAACCTGATAAAATCTATCGAATATGCGATTAAGTTCTGATTGGGGAATCCCTTTGCCGTTATCCCTAACTGCAATTTTGACACTCTTTTCCTGCTTGATTAACTTGACGGATATTTCTCCATTTTGAGAGACATACTTAAAGGCATTGGCCAACAAGTTATTCATCACAATACTCATTTTTTCGATGTCAAACCATAATATCATTTGATTGGCATCTGAGTGAAAAGAAAGTTTAATCTGATTGTTTTCAGCTAAGCCCTGAAATCCTTTAATTTCCTGTTTTAAAAATTTAACTAGATCCAATTTAGACACACTTATTTCCATTTTGCCCGTCTCTGCTTTTCTAAAATCAAGCAACTGACCAACCAATCTCAGCAAACGCCTGGAATTCTGCTCAATAAGTCGCAATTTATTCTTACTTGCAAGTGATATATTGTCTACAGATAACAGTTCTGTTGCTGGTGCTAAAATTAGAGTTAAAGGCGTTCTAAATTCATGTGAAATATTGGTAAAGAACCGTAGTTTCATTTCATTAATTTCCTGTGCCTGTTCTACCTTTACACTTTCCAATTCGAGACTATGGGCCAAGCGACTTTGACGAACTGCTACCCAACGAATAAGAGCTACCAATCCTAGTGCAATAAATATATATATCATTATAGCCCACCATGATTTCCACGGTGCTGGAATAACTTTTATATGAAGACGCACAGGCTCTTCATTCCAAACGCTATGATTGTTGGAAGCTTTCATCTCAAAAATATATTTACCTGCCCGCAACTGATTATAAGTCACTGTTCTGTTTGTTCCAGAATAATTCCAATGATCATCGTAATTTAAAAGACGGTAGGCATAATTATTCCGTTCCGGCGCATCGAAGCCTAAAGCTGAAAAAGTAAGCGTAAACTCCCTCTCTCGATGCGTTAATTCTAATTTCTGTGTGTGACTAATATCCTCTTCCAAAATCACCCTTCCGTGCAACTCTTCTCCAATGCTTACCTTTTTATTGTGCATACTAAAACCAATAATAGCAGGCTTAGGAAGCTTTTGATTATCCCTAATTTTATTGGGTTGAAAATAGTTAAATCCACTCGCCCCTCCGAAATAAATTTCGCCAGTCGCATTTTTATATACACAGCCTTCAGAAAAACTTCGCCCTTGCAAGCCGTCACTTTTATCGTAATTATTAAAACTTCTGTTCTTGGGATTAAAACGAGCTACGCCGCTATTGGTACTTATCCATAGTTTTTTTTCATTATCAGTAACTAAAGCATGAATATAATCATCGGGCAGACCATCTTCCTGATAAAAATGCTCAATTCGAAATTCTCCCGATTTCGTTTCTGTTAACAAATTCAATCCGCTGGGAGTTCCTATAAAAAAAGTACTATCGTTTAGTTGGCACCAGGACAAAATAATATCACTGGTTAATTTTTGATTTTGTGCGAAGCTTAGACCTGCAAACGTTTCCTTCTTATCATCAAAAAAATAGATCCCCTTATAAGAACCAACCCATATTCTATTTTGATTATCAGACTGAATCAATGAAATTCTTTCGTTTCGAAGAATAGAGTCATTCGCAGGAACAAATTGTTTCCAATTCTCTTCGGGTGTATTTATTTGTTTCCCCAACCAAAAGCCATGCTGTTGCGTTCCAAGAAATAAAACGCCATCCTTCTCGAAAAGTGATTGTATTTTTCTAATTTGTTTTTTCTTTGTGGCAATTTGATTCTTTAAGTAGTATTTCCCTTTTTGAAAAACCAATTGGTGTAGGCCATAATCAGTTCCCACCCATTTGGTACCATCCAAAGTTTCATAGATACATTTAACAACCTTAAAATCAGGTGTAATGGCATCACCTCTCAAATTATTAATCCCTATAAAATGCTTGCGATCTTCGGAATAATATAAACCTCCTCCTTTTGTACCAAGCCAAACGTTTGAATCTTTATCTTCAATAAGTGTCAATACATGGAAATTCTTTATTCCTGACTGATTATCATCATTGACAGCAACTCCTTGAAAAGGTAACTGATTTCCTATTCGACATACACCACCACCATCAGTCCCGATCCAAATAGCTCCACTTTTATCTTCAATAATTTTAAGTATAATATCGTAATCAGTATTTAATTCCCCAAGATTTCCAGGTTTAA
Source organism: Labilibaculum antarcticum (assembly GCF_002356295.1). Lineage (NCBI taxonomy): Bacteria > Pseudomonadati > Bacteroidota > Bacteroidia > Marinilabiliales > Marinifilaceae > Labilibaculum > Labilibaculum antarcticum. The sequence goes on from NZ_AP018042.1 coordinate 5,274,086, forward strand.
TATTAACTTTTGAAAAGTGTTTGCTTTCAAGATTAAAACGATATAATCCCCCGCCCCAAGTTCCCATATATATCTCACCTTTTGAATCTAAGAGTAGGGAGTATGAATTACTATTATACACTTTATTTGGTTCTGAAGAACATTTCGGCATATAGCTAACAGACTCTCCCGTTTCAAGATCAAACCCTATCAAACCTTTTTTATTCCAAGCTGTTACCCATAGGATATTTCTTTTAGAATCAATCACCAAGTCATTCACATCATATAAGCTGGCATCTTTAAAATTTGATCGTGTAAAGGTTTTATTATTTGAGTCATAAGCATAAATCCCTTTATTCGTTCCAATCCAAATATTCCCATTTGCATCTTCTTTAATGGCCGAGACCCTATGATTTTTAAGGTGATATTCAAACGTATTGCTTTCCTCATTCCAGATAGTCAAACCTCCCGACCAGCCACCAAACCACATGTTGCCATTTTTTTGTTCGTTGATTGATATGATTCTATTGTCCCCAATCATTTCGTTGGAATTGCTCTCATTTCGAAAGTGCCTGAATAAACCTGCTTTAGGGTTATAAAGATCGACACCCCCAGACTTTGTCCCAATCCATAAGCGATCGTGACTATCCTCATAAAGACATTCAATTGAAGGATTGGAAAGACTATTGGTATCGCCTGATTTACGTTTAAACTGCACGAACTCATAGCCATCGTAACGATTTAACCCCCCTCGTGTCGCAAACCACATAAATCCTTTGGTATCGTGCACAATTCCGGTAATTTCATTCTGTGTTAAACCATCTTCTACAGTAAGATAGCTCACAACTTGCTTTTGAGCATTAAGCAAAGAGGTTACAAAAACAAATATTATCAACAGATAGTTTTTCATTCTTTCCAATTTCTGGGCAGTTATTAGGCAACTACCATTTATTTGAGAGTATCAATTTATAGCAAAATCATCATCTGATATACTTCGAAATGTAACAAGTTTCGATGAAAAAACATCGCAAAATCTGCATATAATGACTCATTCTAATTCAATCTCTAAATTTAAAGACGGTTTCCAATATGAAATAAATGGACTATTTCCTCTTCTTAACAAGAAATAATACCTATTGTGTTTTCCCCATTTTATTATCACTCTTTTTATTGCCATAAGTAAAGAAAAAGAGCTTTATTAAAATCAAGCTCAATAATCAGGATTGGGTAGTGACATTTGTGCTTTCTCCTCTTTTAGCCAAACGTCCAAATCCTTCTTAACATCTACCTTAATTAGTTTAATCACAAATATTTGACTTACATGGCTTTAATTGTTTCCAAATTTGAATAAATCAGATTCAAATCTAGAAGCACTCATCCTCTTCATTAACTCTTTAACAAATTCCGGATTATCATTTGCCAAGTTATTCGTTTCGCTTGGATCTATCGATAAATCATACAATTCTGTAGTCGTTTTAGATGGCATGAAAACATTATAACGAACCAATTTCCAATTCCCCTTTCTTATCGCTTGTCTTCCTCCTTTTTCATGAAATTCCCAGTACAACGATTCATGTTGTTTCTGTTCTCCTTCTCCTAACAAAGTGGGTAGAAAAGAGATTCCATCCATTTCCTTAGGACAGTTCGAATTTGCAATTTCTGCAAATGTTGGCAATACATCCCAAAAAGCAGATACATGATTTGTTTTTGAACCTGACTTTATTTTTCCTGGATACCAAACAATCATTGGTTCTAATATTCCCCCTTCGTATAAATCTCTTTTGTAGCCACGATAAATGCCATTACTATTAAAATAATCAGGGTCAGCTCCACCTTCTTGATGTGGACCATTATCCGAAGAAAATACAACTATTGTATTTTTATCTATTCCTAACTCCTTTAATTTATTCAATATATCACCAACCTGATCATCTAACAGTTTTATCATTGCTGCAAATGCTGCATGAGTTTCTTCCTGATATCCATACTCACCTTCTCTAAATCCTTTATCACCTGACCTGGCTCCTTCGTAAATTTTTTCTGGTTGAAGCTTCCCTCTATATTCCTTTAAGTTTTTCTCAGGAATTAAAAGTTCAGCATGAGGAATTACGTTAGGATAATACATAAAAAATGGTTTATCCTGATTATTTACAATGAATTTTATAGCCTCTTGATGAATCAGTTCAGGAGCATACTCAGTCATGTCTTTTCCTTGATTCCCTTCTAAAATAACTTTCTCTTGATTGTGCCACAGATGATCTGGATAATAATTGTGAGCTAAACGCTGACAATTGTATCCATAAAATTCATCGAAACCCTGATAGTTTGGATCTCCTTCCGAACCAGGATAACCTAAGCCCCACTTTCCAAATGCACCAGTTACATAGCCAGACTCTTTAAGTATTTCAGGCAAAATCACAGTTTCTTTCGAGATCGGCACCTGACCTTCGGGCTTAACTTCTTTATTTCCTCGAATTGGAGTGTGCCCGGTATGCAAACCGGTCATTAAACAAGATCGGGAGGGAGCACACACCGTTGAACCAGCATAATGTTGAGTAAATACCATTCCTTCCCTTGCCATTTTATCTATATTCGGTGTAGAGAATTTTGTTTGTCCATAACAACTTAAATCTCCATACCCCAAATCATCCGCCAAAATGTATATGATATTTGGTTTCTGTTTCTCTAAACTTATTGTCTTTGCAGCTACACCAGAAAACATCGTTACTGCGAGTGTGATTAAAGGAATTAGTTTTAAATTCATTTCTACAAATTTATTAGTTAACTGATCTAAAAACAAAAAAGCCAAGATATACAATGCGTATATCCTGGCTTTTTTGTTCTATTAAAACTGCAATTTCGACAAATCAGAAGCTTTATCAGTTGCTGTAATCGCTCTAATTCTGAATGAATAATTATATTCTTTGGCAGTTAGCCTGTACTCATCATGAGTTAAAGCTCCCCAACTATTATCGCCACCAACACCCATTTGTCGATAATCGATATTAACGGAAGTTAAATCCCTTGGTTTTACGTCAGTAGTATGACGATTAACAACAGGAACACCATCCACTTGGCGACCATCTGAGCGCTCAGGCGATTCAAAATCTTCCATGATATTGTGATGTGCACTAACTTCTAATAATTGAGTTCCACTTACAAATAAACCAAGTCCATTAGTATCTGTAATTGTCATCCAACGAACATCTGTTTTATTTCCATTTTCCTGCGGACGAACATATGCCCAATATTGGTCGGCTACACTACCGGAATATAAACCCACAAAAGCACTGGTTTTCCGATCTGCATAAGATTCTTGTGGTCCACGACCTAACCATGACATTTGATCGAAAGAGCGAGGCATTTCTAAATTCATACCCATTCTAATGATCTCAGGCAAACTATCTTTGGTCATTTTAAAATGATTATTCACTAAAACATCTCCAGAGCCAAAAACAGTATATTCAGATGTATAGTTAGCGATTTCCTCGTTCTCTTCATCTAATAATATAAAGTCAGCAATTATTGAAACTTTATTATCCGCTAGTTGGTTCACTAAAATGTTCTTTACTTTTCTATTCTGACCAGCTTTCCTCCATACCGCAGCTCTTTTATTCAAACCATTTCCAAAATCATTATCGATTGGAGCTCTCCAAAAATTAGGAACAGGACCTGATTTAAACAACTCTGTTTCTCCTGTTTTGAAACTTTGTAGCTCCCCTTTTTCCTTATCGAAAATCAAAGAGAATTTATCTCCCGAGATACTTACACTTGTTTCGCCATCGACCAGGTTTACTACTGCTAATTTAGCCACATCCATTTTTTGAACGGGAATATAAACCGGCAATTCAAATTGTTCACTTGCTAAAACGATACCCGATTCTACAATGGTCCAATTGTCTTTTAGAACTGCATTAATTTGCAAGAAATACTCCACACCAGCTTCAGGAACAAATTTATAATCCAAATCGAATTTTTCTGATTTTCCGGCCTCTAAAGTTGATATAAATGAACCATTCGCAACAACTTTACCATCTCCAGATACTTCCCAAACAAAATTAAATTTATCAAGATTTATAAATGCATATTTGTTTTGAATCGATACGCTTCCTTTTTTCAAATCAATTGCTTTGAATCCAATATATTGGTACACTTTCTTTACTTCCAATAAATGAGGTTTAACACCACGATCAGGATCAACCAAACCATTCAAGCAAAAATTCCCATCCGAAGGCACATCTTTTGGTCCAAAATCACCTCCATAGGCCCAATAATCTTCACCTTGCTCATTCTTGGTTAATAATCCCTGGTCAACCCAGTCCCAAATAAAACCACCTTGCAAGCAGTCATAACTTTCAATTAAATCCCAATAATCCTGAAAATTACCAACACTATTCCCCATGGCATGTGCATACTCACACAGAATCAATGGCTTATTTGTGTTTCCCTTAGCATAGGTCTCCATATTCTTCATTCTCATGTACATTGGGCAATTGATATCTGTATTTTCCCCTCCATGTGCTTGCTCGTATTGTACCGGACGTGTTGAATCATATTCCTTTAACATTTTATAGGTTGCCAGGAAATTTACTCCATTACCTGCTTCATTCCCCAAAGACCAAATTAGGACTGAAGCTTGATTTTTATCGCGTTGATACATGTTATTAGTACGATAAATATGGGCACCCATCCAAGTGGAGTCTTTTGCCAATGATTCTTTATAGTATCCCATACCATGAGATTCAATATTAGCTTCATCAACCAAATACAAACCATATTGATTACATAGTTTATACCACTCTTCAGCTTGTGGATAGTGCGAGGTACGAACAGCATTCAAATTGTGCTCTTTCATCGTTTTAATATCCAAAAGCATTGTTTCACGGTCCATTACATGACCCGTTTTATCGTTATGCTCGTGAAGATTCACCCCTTTAATATAAATCGGCTTGCCGTTTACAAGCAACTGACTGTTCTTAATTTCCACCTTACGGAAACCAACATCTTGCTTAATTACCTCCAATATCTCCTGATTTTCTCCTTGAAGAGTAATCACCAATTGATAAAGGTTTGGCGTTTCAGCAGTCCATTTTTTAACCTTATCCAGCTTTGTTTCAAAAGAAAATGTCGTGGAAGAATTTGCTTTCACCATATCCACAACAGTGAGATCAACAACCTTTTTACCCTGATCTAAAACTTCAGCAATAAGGGTCTTACTTCCATTATCGGCACTATGGTTAGCTACTTCCACCTTCAAATTAAGTAATCCATCCGTGTAGGTTTCATTCAAATCTGCAATTACTGCAAAATCACGAACGTGTGTTTTGTTTCTTGCCAATAGATATACGTCTCGAGTCATTCCGCTTAAACGCCAAAAATCCTGATCTTCCATATAACTTGCATCACTCCAGCGATACACCTCAACAGCTAAGGTATTTTCTCCCTCTTTCAAATATTTTGTAATATCGAATTCTGCAGGCGTTTTACTGTCTTCGCTATATCCCACTTTTTTCTCGTTTACCCAGATATAAAATGCAGAGCTTACAGCGCCAAAATGGATGTATGTTTCCTTATTTTTCCAGTCCGAAGGAATTGTAAAGCTTCTCTTGTAGGAACCAACCGGATTGTAATCATCTTGAATGGTAGGAGGCGTTTTTTCGTGAGGATATTTCATATTGGTATAAATTGGAACATCAAATCCTTCTATCTCCCAATTGGAAGGAACTTTAATTTCAGTCCAATCACTCGTATCATAATCATCTTTAAAGAAATAAAATGGTCTTTCCGATGGATTTATGGAAAGGTTAAACTTCCATTTTCCATTTAACGATTGAAGAAAAGTGGATTCCCATTGGTTATCAGCCAAAGCTTGATCCTTGCTTGCGTAAGGAATAAACGAAGCTCTTGGTTCTTCTTTATTAATTTGAAATACAAGTTGATTTTCCCAATCGGCAGGAGTTTTCTCCTCGAATGGAACATTCTCATACTTATTCTTAGGCGTACACGACACACTTGCAATAGCTAGTGCACACAACAAGAAATTGAAAATCGTTCGACGTTTCATAGTTTCAATTTATATCTGTTATTAATATTCTATCTGGTAATTTCATTGGTAAAAATACTTTGAAGTTCCTTTTGTATCTGATTAAGTATTTTTTTATTCTGATCTGCTACATTTATTTCCTCTTTAGGATCCTCCTCTAAATTAAAAAGCTGAGGGACTGCAGAAATGCCCGAATCAATTCCTTTATTGTCCTTGATCCAGCCATTCGCATTTGCATTTTTAACGGGTTGAATATACTTCCATTTTCCATATCGCAGCGAATAACTATAGGCTTCTTCCAACAAAAATTGCCGACCTTCTTTCTCTTTTCCCAAGATCGTTTCCAAGCTATAATGGCTATCCGGAGCCTCGTTTTCTTTCAATTTATAATCCAGAAGTTGTGCAATAGATGCATATAAATCCACATGACTGAATAATGCATCGCTAACTTGTCCTGGGAGTATTTTTTTGGGCCAATAAGCAATCATAGGAACTCTTGTCCCTCCTTCTAAACAAGAATACTTTCCTCCTCTAAAAGGTCCTGATGGCTGATGATTACCAACTCTTGCTACTGCCTGATCTTCATAACCATCGTTTAATACGGGACCGTTATCCGAAGAAAAAATAATTAAGGTGTTTTCAAGTACCCCTTTATCCTTTAAACAATTCACCAATTCTCCGGTAATGTAATCCATTTGAACAATCGCATCCCCTCTTACCCCCATGTCTGTAGCACCTTCAAATGGAAGATCCGGCAAACGAGGCACATGAATATCGTGAAATGCAAAATAGAGAAAAAACGGTTGCTGCTTGCTTTCATCGATAAAGTTTCTGGCCTTTCTTAACATTTGGTAAGGGATCGTTTCATCTTTCCAGCGGGCCGAATTTCCTCCTGTCATGTAACCAATTCGGCTTACCCCATTCACTATCGTTTTACCATGCTGATAATCTGCCGGATACTTCACTAAAGAAGGATTTTCTATTGCGGTAGGATCCGTACCAACTTTCCTTTTATAGCTAACCTGTATCGGATCATTTGGATCTAAATCGACAACATGATGATTTTCGACCAGAACACATGGCACACGATCTCCTGTTGCAGGAATTAAATAAGAGTAATCGAAACCAATTTCCAGTGGCCCTGGTGAAATTTCACCATTCCAATCAACATTACCATCTCCTAATCCTAAATGCCATTTTCCAATCACCGCTGTTTTATATCCGTTTTTCTGCAGCATTCCAGGTAAAGTAGGTGTTCCTGGTTTAATTAATGCAGGAGCATCCCCCTCTAGAATTGCAGCATTTTTTCGAAATGCATAACTTCCTGTCAATAATGAAAACCGGGAAGGTGTACAAGTTGCAGCACCAGCATGCCCATCCGTAAATCGAATTCCACCTTCGGCCAAACGATCAACATTTGGAGTCTGAACATCGGTCGCACCATAACAAGATACATCTCCATACCCCAAATCATCGACATAGATGACAACAATATTTGGTTTATCAGATCTATCTTGAGCCTGAACACTTTTTGCAAGAGTAAGAGTTGTGAACGCTATAACTCCCAGCACAATTTTATTTTTATAATTCATTTTCATCAATCGTTTAAAGTTTCCAGGTATCACTCCAATTCACTTTTAATGAATCGTTCTCAAAAGATATTGGTAACCAAATGTATCTTCCATCAATAGCATTTTTAGGTCTCCACCTATCTCCCATATAAATATACTTATCCTCTTCCCCATTCACTTTTATAATGTGAGTACTTTGAGAATGAAAAGAGGTATTCGCATCGGCACCTATAAATGGATTTCCTAAGGGTTTCCACTCTCCAAGCATCGAGTCTGCAACTGCTGATCTTCCTGGGTTTGGCGTCCAACCAGTGCAACCCGATGAAATCATGTAGTACTTATTTTTCCTTTTACAAATTGCAGGAGCTTCATTCGAATCGCCGGATAATACTCTAATATATCGTCCTGTAAAATCGGTATAATCATCGGTAAGTTCTGAAATATGCAGGGTTTGATTATTTTCAGATGCATGTATGTGATATGCTTTTCCATCCTCATCGACAAAAACACTCATATCTCTTGACATTTGCCCCTGTTCAAAATCGCGATGTAAATATTTTCCCAAACGAACGTCTTCCCGGTCCTTTTCACTCCAGGCTTTGGCACTTTCGTCATACACAATTGCTTTTAAACTATCTGGATAATTCATTGGCCAAAGTCCTGCATTGGGTCTGTAGGAACGTATAAATTGATAAGGTCCTGTAATATTATCGCTTATAGCAACACCTGTTCGAGCTGCTGTATAGCCTTGGTCCTTCAACTCTAAATGGAACCAAATTACAAACTTTTCTGTTTTCTGATTAAAAATAATTTTTGGTCGTTCCAGGATGCATCCCTTTTCAATATCGTGACCGATACTATCCACAACAGTTAAGGCAATCCCTTCATTTTTCCAGTTTACTAAATCCTTCGAGGAGTATATACTAACGCCAACCTTAGCTTTATTTCCTGTTTTCCCTTCCCCTTTGTATTCTCCAACCCAATAATAGCTTCCCTCATGAAATAGTATTCCCCCTCCATGCGCATTAATGTGCTCCTGATTATTATCCAACCATAATTCTCCAGGTGTAAATACCTTTGCCTTTTGCGTGCAGGCGGCACTAAAAACAAAAACTAATAGTAATAGTAATAGTGAATTTCTCATTTCATTTCCATTTTAGATTTTTTTACCATCGCCTTATATTCTTTCAATTGCGATGGATCCTTCACTCTAACCGTACGATTCAACATTAAATCTTCATGAATCATATAAGTAATCGTATCCCACCTATGTCCTTCGGTCCAAAGCGGACTTATCATCTGTTCTTCCCAGCTTTTAAGTTCATTTTCTAATTGATCTTTTAGTTCTGGTTTTTCAATAGCCAAATTATCTTTTTCCCCTAAGTCTGTATCCAAATCATAAACTGTGCTTTTCAAACCTTGCACTCTTACCAGCTTGTAATCGCCTACTCTAGCAGCTGCCATTTTATCTTTTCTCCAAAATAGTTTATCGTGAGGCGGTTCCGATTTTTCACCTGAAATATATGGCATTAGATTTACTCCATCTAAAGGCAAATTAAAATCACCCTTTACTCCTGCTAACGCACATGCTGTTGCACCAATATCAAGCGACGATGATAATCCATCATAACTTCCTACTTTCAACTTATCCTTCCAATACACTAAAAACGGCACTCTATGTCCCCCCTCAAATTCGTTTCCCTTAAATCCGTTTAACGGATAGTTCGACGACTGATTATTATGAGCACCTCCATTATCACTTAAGAAAAAGATAACTGTATTGTCGAGCATTTTTTTGTCTTTTAATGTTTTAATTACATTACCTACCGAACGATCTAATGCCCAGGTCATGGCAGCAAGCGTTTGTCTGGAATGGCCTTCGAATAATGCCAAATCTTCTTTTGTAGCATGCATGGGAGTATGTACTGCATTATAGGCCAGATACATAAAAAATGGTTGGCCTTCATTTTTCTCAATATACTGAGAAGCTTTAACCCCCAAGACATCAGTTAGGTACCCATCAAATAAAACGTGCTTTTTATTTTCCAATATCGCATGAGTATCACCAAGTCTATCATTATTTTCATCGGGAAAATAACTTCTTCCACCTGCTAAAAAACCATAAAAATAATCGAAGCCTCTGTCGTTAGGATGATATCCTTCCGCATATCCTAAATGCCATTTTCCAAAAGCTGCAGTGTTATAACCTTGAGTTTTTAATCTTTTTGCCAGACTTATTTCTGTCTTTGGCAATCCTGTAAATCCATCTCCTTCATTACATTCATGACCATACCTTTGTTGATATCTTCCTGTAATAATTCCTGCTCTTGATGGGCTACATACCGATGACGACACATGTGCATCGGAGAATACGACACCCTGTTGCGCCAAATTATCGATATTAGGTGTTTTTAAATCTTCACAGCCATTAAATCCAAAATCTGCATAACCTGCATCATCAGCAAGAATAACAATTATATTAGGTTTTTCTGTCTGACTCCCAATTTGGCAGGATGCTAAAGTCACTAGTAACATCACCCCTATAGGTAGTAATTTTCTACATCTCATTTCCAATCATTTTAAATTAAGTAAGCATTGCTAAAATTATTATCAATATACAGGCTTGCGAGTTCTTAAAAAGAATCATCATCATATTTGCTCAATAATTCTCATATGATAATTTAAGATTTCTCCTTGCCTTTTTTTCGCTTTATTAATTGCAATTTGCTAAAACCATTGGTTAATGTGGAAAATATCTATTCTTTCAGAAGGTAATGAGAATGAATATACGCGAGTGTCATTTTAAGCAGAAAGAAGGGAGTTTCAAATCACCAGCGCACTGTAGTTAGCTCTACTTCTTACTATTGTAATTTTCAAATTCTAAGGTCAATATTTCTTAAAATAATCCAATCTAGAATGTTTGGATGATTAATTTTAGAATTACGGTAATAAGTTTATCTATTATGGATTGTTCGGATCTGCTATGGCGAAATTACTTAAATCCAAAAAAAAAGGACAAATAGTGTAGACAACTGATAATTCTATTTCGGTATAAACGATAATAATAATAATAATAGATTTAAAGCCCAAATTTCAGAAAAAAAAATAATGTATTTTTTCTCTGAAAACTATTATGCATGTTTAATGGAAAGTCCTCAATATAACATGTAACTACTTTAGTTTTTTTAGTGCAATTTGCTTAACTTTAATACAAAGAATTTGGTGAAAATAAATTTCAATAAACTATATTATATCAAAAGATAACATACTGCACGCAATAGGTTTATTTTTAATTCGTTGAATTTGTATTTTTAGGTTTATCTGAACTGTGACTATATGATATTTTAGCTTACAATAACTTACATTTCCTGTATCTGCAAATAATATTTATTCTGATTAATAAATAACAGTAGGAAGAACTAAATCACTAATAATTAAGGACCTGCTTACTTCTTTTCATTATAATATAGTTCTTGCTTTTAGTATAATTTGGCTTTAATTGTTGCATCGGGTTTAAAAATGATAGTATATGAAAACCTGACAGCCCTAATTTATTGGACTATCAGGCCTAAAACTTTAACTACTTATACTACTTCAAATTAACTTCTTATCGATAGAACAATCTTACATAGGCAAAAGTATTATTTCATCAATCAAACAAGAATTAACCTCACCATTCATGTTTTCATTCCAAGCCTCTAATTTCAAGCTAAATTTATTTTCGCCTTTCCTAAGAAATATGCACTGATAAGGTGTATATCCCCAGTTGGACCATTCATCCTTTCCCCGTTGTGGAAATACTAGAGAAGTTATAAACTGACCGTTCACATATAAACTTCGAATTGCACATTTGTTATCAGTATTAATAGGGCCACTTCCATTAGCGTATCTAATCTTAATTTGATATTCACCCCGTTTCTTTACATTCTGAGATAAACTAAAACTGGTATTCTCAATCGTTTCCAACAAAACATATCCATCGCCATGATAACCATTAGCTTGTTGATTAACAGAGCTCGTTTTTTGCTCGCATTGAATTGTTATTTCATTTCCGCTGTTAACTCTATATACGGGATTACTTAAAAAGGAAGGGACTTCATTTTCATCAATTGCTGATACCTGATACTCATTCAACTCCTTATCATCAGAAAGCAATATTTTGTTATCTTTTTGAGTCTTCCATAGGTTCCCATTCTTATGGATTTGGTATTCAACTGCTTTTTTCGATTTTGTCCATTCCAATTGATTTTCTTCATATACAAGGACCGGTGTTTCCGGAGCAGTGACATTATTCAATAAGTTCACTGTCTTTTCGCTGGTTTTCGAATTCAAAACAATTTCGATACGATGATTACCTTTACTGTCTGCGGTTATCTCAAAATTAGATTTCTCTTCTCCGTCCATTTTAAAAGATGCTATGCCATCACCATAACCTTCAACAGAAATATTGAGCACAGCTCCCCTATATTTAAGCCCATTCATATGGTATGTGCCTGCAAAAGATTCAGGAATAAGAGGTGAAAAAGTAAGCTTATCCGCATGCATGTTCATACCAAATAAAATACGGTAAGTCATTGCCAGTTGCCCCGCAACACTCCACAACTGTCTGTCGGAGTTTAATACAGTGCCGGCAAAATCGCCATCTTCAGCAACCATATTCTCCTTGTTCGTTAAAAACAGCCCAGCTTGCCGAAGCATGCTCCCCAAACCATACTCTACCATTCTGCTATGCTTCTCTTGTTTAGCCGCCAATGTCCAAAAGGCTTGTACAAAAGGCCATATCCCATTGTTGTGATAAGGTGATATATTTGGTATTTGTGGATAAATGCATGGTATTCCGTAGCTCAACAGAGGTACATTTTGGAGGAGTTGCTCTTTTTGCTTTTCATTGGCTACATCAAAAAGAATACAGAAAGCCTCCCCCAGAGCTTCGGAACGCGGAGAAAGACTTTGATGCATACGCCCGTACAAATATTGGCCGTAAAAATTTTCGTCCTCACTCCACATCCATTTGTTAATTCCTTGTTTTACAGTTTTAGCAGAAGCAGTCCATTTCTCATCAAAACCCAAATCCTTCCTCATACTATCTAAGGTGGTTAACACCCGATAGTAAACAGCATTGGTTCCCAAATTAAGAGAAGAAGCAATATCAGCCGGTTCCATCCACAAGGGATAGGTTTGCTTTCGCCAATCTAAAAAAGATGATTCTCCCTTCATAAGTCCCGTTTTCTTATCAACCAAAGTCTTGAAATCATCCTTTACCGAATTTTCGATGATCTGATGAGCCTTCGCAAGCCATTTTTTGTCTCCGGTACTTTTATAAATCTCCCAAGCAGCCAATGTCCACACAACCCTGTCGCTTGAAACAGGCCATGCTCCCCCTGTTCCCGTATCCTGAATAATCCGATCGTTTTTAACTTTCTTCATCAGACTAACCCTCGCAATTTCAGGCTCAATCAGAGCCAAACTTAAAAGCACACTATAACTAATATCGCGAGTCCAAACGCCCGCCCATTTTTCTCCTGTCCTAAAGGTTCCATCAGATTCAATGCTCAGAATCACCTCATCGAGCGACAAGTTATAAATGGCATTGAGAAGTTCATTGCCGCATTTAAATTCAGGATAGCTAGAGAGATCATGAGCTAGAGTCCATTCATTAGAGGTATGAGCATCGGGATTAAACGTATTAAAAACCAATTCACATTCAAAAACGCCATCACCATCGGCGTCTTTAAGCTCACTTTTCGAATTGGATGCCAAATTTTCAAAATCCCAATTCAATGGAAAAGAACTCCCTGCAATAAAAACCCCTTTAAAATCCGACTCATAGATTTTTTCACCGTGCACATCTACATAAAAGCCTTGAGTGGAAAATGCCTTTAAAACGGAACTCATATCCAAGCTAAATTTCACTCTGGTATTTTCTTCGAGAAAGCGTTCCTTTTTCTCATTCTCAGGCAGTTTTCGTTGCTCACCAAAAATGAAATCTAAAACAACTTCACCATTTTTATCCGTATAAATATTAGCCTGATGATTTGTATTATAGCCCAACTCATTATCCTTGCCATTGATACTGAATTTGAATTGCAACAGAGAACTAAAATTCGCATTTGATTTGCTCCGATAATTGGACTGCAAATGCGTTGGGCTTAACGCTTTGCCCTTGTAATCACCTTGTATCACCTGTGTTTTGGTGATCTTGTAATCCTGATTCTGATATAATACCTCCTTCTTGCATCCTGAAAAAAGGACACAAAAACAAAGGCTTAGTAATAAACTGATATTTCTTTCCACAACTAATTATTTTAACAAGAATTGGTAAATATTTATTGAGATATTTTTATTTAAAGTCACCATTTGCCTTATTTCTCAACATGTAGTTTAGAAAATTCCATAGTGTTAGGAATCATCACCAAACATTGTTTTTTTTGCTCATCCCATGCCCAAACAGCTTTATCCTGTTTGTCAAAATCGATTTGTCCTGTTTTATTCAAACGGAACCTTTTTACTTTGTGAGTATCCAACAAAAGCTTTTTTGGTTTTTGCTGACAATGCAAACGAATCAATACGTTCCTTTTTACCCAATGAAATTCATTGTGATTTTTAATCTCATGACTAATTTCAAAGGCATCTTCTGTAGTCTTACACTCCAAAATTCTTTCGGCATAAACATCCTGTTTGTAATCATTAGATATTCCATCATCTTCGTATACATTTAGTAAGGCCTTTCGATTCTTTGCTGCCGGATATACATCCAACAACAAAGGATAATTCGGATCTTCACCAATGTATTGCATTACTGGCATTGTCGGAATAATTGAGCCTTTTTTTACAAAGATCGGAATGGTCTCTATTTCAACAGGATATTCAATCCAAGTTTTTCCCTGATACAAACGTGTTCCATTTGAAAAATCGATCCACTCTCCCTCCGGCAAGTATATTTTAACTTGTGAAGCACCCTTCTCAACCACAGGTGCAACCATTATATCTTTTCCAAATAAAAACTGATTGTTTAGATGATAGGTTTCTTTGTCATCAGGATACTCTAGAACGACAGCTCTCATTATCGGAAGACCAGTTTCATATGCTTCTCGTGCATAGGTATATATGTAAGGAAAGAGCTGATATTTCAATTCGATTGCCTTTTTACAGATTTGCTCTACTTCAGGTCCAAATTCCCAAGGTTCAACTGCATTATTTCCCTCATGATGAGCACGACTCAATGGATTAAAAATACCGAACTGCATCCAACGAGCATACAATTCACCCATTTCTTCTTTATCTGAGATATCACCACAATAACCGGATATATCGCTTGTCCAAAATGGAATTAGCCCCATACCTGCCGACAGCGCTACTGGAATTTGCTGCTTTAAGTTCGCCCAACCACTTAGTACGTCATTTCCATTGCCAGAATCACCCGACCATCCAAAAGTGTATTTTTGCATTCCTGCATAGGCAGCTCTCGTCATTTGAAAAATTCTTGTGTTTGGATTCCGTTTCTCAAATTCCTCAGTTACCACCTTATCCCAGGTAAGACCATACACATTGTGAATTTCATCGTGCATTCCCAAATAATGCTGCATAAACAATCGATCTGTATCTTCTTCGTTACTCCATGCCGGTTCGCCCATATCAGTCCAAAATCCTCGCACTCCATCATCTATAACTTTTTGCTGATAGTTTCCCCACCAATTAGCAACTTCCGGTTTAGTGAAATCTACTATTCCGCAATTGCCTCCCCATGGCCAGGGCATGTCATAGCTTTTCCCTGTACGTACATCTGTAGTAAAATAGCCAAGAGAATCTGCTTCCTTCCATTGTTTTTTATTGTCTTGGGACACAACAGGATCCTGCGATACAATCACTTTAAATCCCTTCTCATCCAAATCAGCTAACATTTGAACAGGTTCATCGTAGTTTTCCTCTTTCCATTCAAAATCCTGCAAATGCTGTGTCCAGCCGATGTCCTGGTAAATAATATCGCAAGGGATTTTCCGCTCTCGAAACTGAGAAGCAATTTCCCGGGTAAGCTTCTCATTGGTTAACATTCCCCGGCTTTGCGAAAACCCTAAGGCCCAACAAGGTGGCATTATGGGATTTCCTGTTAATTGAATATAACCTTTCAGGATTTGCTTATAAGTTGGACCATAAATAAAATAGTAGGTCATCTGCCCACCAGGAGCTTCAAATGAATAATACTCTTCAGAATCGCTGCCCATCTTAAACTCCGATTTATAAGTATTATCAAAGAATATTCCATAACCGTAACTACTCATAAAAAATGGAATGCTTTTATATAAAGGATCTTCATTTACTCCATAACAAGGTCTATCGCTGTTCCACATCTTAAAACTTTTTCCTCTGCGGTTAATAGATCCACTCTTCTCTCCTAATCCGAAAAATTCTTCGTTTGCCCGTAAGGTTTTACGGGACGCAATATTTTCCCCTTCCAATGTAAAGCCCTTATCCTCGTAATCTTCCAATAATAGTTTCTGATATTTGTCGAAAAATCTGATTTGAAAGGGATCTTTATTTATTCTGATGATTAATTTAGAGGTGAAAATCTCATAACTCTGAACTTGTTCTGATACGTTAATCTTTTGGCTTTTTGCAAGAGCATTTTCGGTTAAAGCAAAAGAAGTATTTCTGATAAGAGTATCATTCAACTCTTCAAAATTCATCCTCACAATTCCTTCACCCAATAATTGAAGAGTAGCCTTTATGTTGTTTTCGCAGGTGAATACAACTCTATCCTCGAGATTTGTATAAGCTATACATTTACCAGGAGTACGTGCATCAAGGTTAGTCCTCTGTGAGCTGGCGTTCCCTTTCGGAATTATGCCCAACAATAGAGTTAAAATGATATAATATTTCATATTTATATAATTTCATGTTACGGCCACATGGAAGTCGCCAAATATTCATATTGCTGATTAATTATCGCAATAATTTCTCTGGGAATATCATGTTTTTGATATTCCTAAAATCAAATAATACTATATGGTTTACGTTCTTGAAGGCTATTCAAACTCCACAACAATCATATCCCAATATTTCAAATATGGTAGCTGAAAAGAAAGCTTATTCCCATTTTGGGTGAAATTGATATTGACTGCAATTCCGAAATTACTATCGGGTGATGCATACCAAAGTTTGGCAACTGTTTTATCAACGCTAATTTGGAGATTGCAATTTTCTTCTGTTTGAGGGAAAGTTTGAGTTCCTGAATTATCACGCCAGTCAAGACTTGTAACATTTGCAAAATTCAAAAGATGAATGATCTGCCTATTCCCTACTTCTTTTCCAATTACTGCAACATTGTTATACTGTGGTGGCCATGCATTTAAATTTAATTTCCCATCCGTAGATGAAATTAACGGAGAATTAAAGTTTCCTCCATCTCGAAGAAGATTCTGATAAGCAACCATAAAATCGTAATATTCGATCAAAGATTCTTTTAAATCGGCTCTCATTAAGAGATTATTATTGGGGAAATATTCCTTTCCCAACATATGTTCGCCCAATTCGAGATGTGCACCTCCAAAAGCGAAGATTACAGCATCAGTATAAAGAATGGCAGGTGTATTAAAATTGCCGTTACTGTTAGCCAAATCGTAATTCATATAAGCTGCTAATACAGTATTTTTAGTATTACTGCTTAAGGCATTGTTATCCATAATAATTTGACCAAGATCATCATATCTCTCATTTGGATACCAGACTTCAGTATAGGCAAAATCGACACCTGTATTTAAGATCTGAGCCTGTCCAAATTGGTTAACGGCATTCATAACCATCTTTTTCCCCTCAAAATGTTGATCCAGACTATTCAAAAAAGAATTGTAGCCTTGTTTTAAATCAACCGAATTCCCTTGATAGTCATATACTTTCCCTCGATCGCCAAGTTGATCCAAATGCCATCCATCAAAATCCAAAAACTGATAAATATTTTCAGTCTCAGCAAAAATATACTCCTCCCAATCTTCATTAGCAGGATTAACAACCAAAATATCACTCAAAGCCCAATTGTCATCCAATTCATGTTTGTTAATGTTTTGGTGATTGGCGTCATTAAAAATCATCCACTCTTTGTCCACTCCATCAGTTTCAAAATCTTCCCATGCTCCAAACAATAAATTGTAACTCATTGAGGATATATTGCGGGATTTTGCATTTTGAATGTAATTTTCAACCGTCTTGAATGATACATTTCTTCTTGCAATATCCTGCCAGGTTTCAGACGGTGTATTCCCCTCCATTTTAAGAGGCTTATGATGTTTGTTGTGCCAATCGTAATATTGCAATCCGTTAATATGATATCTTGTGAGCTGATCAAGGGTGTTTCTGATCTCCTCAGTTGAAACAGCAGAATCAAATTCTGATAGAAATCCATATCTTGGAAAACGCGTCCAATCTGAGGATACATCGACAGCAATGCTGCCATATACAATCTCCTTGCCATCAACAATTTCATATAAATCAATCATATATCCTGTAAAATCCGTTACAGGAACTTTCCACGTCCAGTTCCTTCCGGAATAAGAATTTTCTTTTATGATCTCATTCAGATGACGGTAGCGAATACTTGCAGATGAAGAAATCTCTTTATCAATAACAAAGTCAACCTCCTCACCCGGATTGTAACGCGCTTTATTTGTGACAAAGGAAACCTCTGAATATTCTGGAGCAACAGGTGCCGGATTCTCTTTTGGATTGTTTTCTGATTTCTCACAAGCAAATAGAGTAATTACTATTATCAAAAGAAATTTTAACGAATTCTTCATGTTCTAAATTTTAATGAACCAATTGCCTTTACAACAAATCTGTTCGTAATGCTGAGCTTAAAACTTCGTTGAAAGTTCTGCTATTACAGCAATATGCTTTCAACGAAATTTCAAAGTGTTATGATATCAATCAGTTTTTAATGATAGAAATTGTTTCATAAAATTGATTAATCGTGATGGAATAATTACCCGCTGTAGTAATCTTCCATTTAGTATCCGGTGAGCCACCGGGAATAAACTTCATTCTTGTATCAGTAAGATTAGGATAATTTTCTACAGGCATAAAGAAATCGGTACCCCAATCTCCTGTTGAAGTTGGAAATTTAAACTCGCCAACAGTTAAGGCTCCAGTGTAAGTAAATACATTTGGATCGCTTGCATCCGGAACCAATTCTGTAGGATTATCAATATCCCATCCTGCAGGACTTGCATCTCCCACCATCCATATCATGGCATAAGGTTCAAAGGCTTTAATTGAAATACTCATATCTCTTAAATTCAATTGAATCTTATAAGGTCCTGCTTCTGTAATTTGCCACTTGTAGTCAGGATCTCCTCCAGAGACTAATTGAACTGTAGTTTCTGAAAGATCAGGATAATTGGTAAGAGGCATATAAAAATCAGCTCCCCAGTCCCCAGAGGATGTGGGGAATTTAAATTCACCAACATTCAAATACTCATTGTAAGTAAAGATAAATGAATCGGTAGGATCCTGAACCATTTGATTCGGACTATCAATGTTCCAACCATTTGGTGTTGCATCACCAACAATCCAAAGTTCATTATAAGGAGATTGATCTAATTTTTCAAAAGAAATATCTAAGTCCAAAAGGTTAAGAGTAATTCTATAAACTCCTGATTCTGCAATAGCAAATTTCTCATCAGGTTGAGAATCATCTGTTCTTAACAAGATGTGTTGCTCGTCTTCCCCTTTTTGATAAGATGGGAGCCATTCACCCAATTGCGTTATGAATTTCAATTCTCCAGCTTTCAAATTCCCTTCGTAAGTGAAGGTTGTTGGATTGTCTGTATTGGATTCCAGAGGTGTTGCTATCGTGTTATCCCAACCGTTTGGTGTTGCATCACCAAGCATATAAAGAGTACTCGAAACCGGTTCATATGACATTACAGAAAATGCTACAAAATTAGACGTGTCAGGTACTACGAAATCTGAAGATGTAACTGCAATAACACGTGATTCTAACATGACTGATGTTCCTGCGGCCACACTCCAATCATTTAGAAGAATTTTATTTAATTCTGCATTACTGTATTTTTTAGAGAAAACAGTCTTTCCCATTTCATAGGTTTTAGGTTCCGTGAAGTTATTCCCCTCCATATCCAATTGGACTGTATATGAAATAGAGGCACCTGTTCCTTCATTTGATCCTGGAGTCCAGCTAAGTTCAACAGAAGTTGAAGTGGCAAATTTCTGATTTAATTGAACTTCAGTTGCGGATGCTGATAGCTCAACAGGTTTTCCCATTTCAATAACAATGTCTTCATTCTCGTCACAAGACAACAAGAAAAAAGAAAATAGAATACTGATCAGAAGTGTAATAAAAATTCCGCCTTTATCAATTTTCCAATTGGGGATAAAACCCAGTGTTGTATATATATTTTTCATGTGTTTATAATTTGATTATAGAGTATACTGAAAACATCCACCATTCAAGTGATTCATTAAATAATATGACGTAATGAATTACAATAAACAATCAATAAAACCACTTGGTTAAAATTTATTCCAGTGGATGCTTCAAAAACAATATTCTTATAAAAAAGATTAGTTTGCTTAGTATCCGGAATTTTGCTCCAAATTTGGATTTGCATCAATCTCTTTCTGAGGAATGGGTAGTAATAAATGCTTTGAACCAGCATTCACTTTACCAATTGAGTGTAGGAAATCTAATCCGTACTGACCATTTTCTACTCGAACAAGATCAAACCATCTCTGTCCTTCAAAGGCCATTTCCATTCTTCGTTCATGCAGTACTTTGGTTAAAAAGGCTCCTTGTGAAAGACCTGAAATACGCAAAAGGCCTGCACGCAAACGCACCTCATTTAAAGGAACTTCAGCGGCGGTTGTTTGCCCTAAATTGTTCAAGGCTTCAGCTTTCATTAACAACACATCTGCATAGCGCAATACCGGGAAATTCATTGGACTGTTATCAGAGGTTGGCGAAATGGTTTTAGACACCAAAAATTTTCTTAAATTATAACCTGTTGTAGAATAAGCCATGTCATAATCCTGACCATCAAACTGAGGACAACCATCGTATAAAACCGTAACATCCTTTCGCTTATCACCAGCTTCATATGAGTCTATAAACTCCTGTGTTGGCTGGTTCCAACCCCATCCACCAGCAACCATATCTGAGTTACGCGGTCCGGTAAAAGTACTTAGCCAAGATGCCTGATTCTCATTCCCCCAAAAACCTTCGCCTGCATCATTTGTATATTGTATTTCAAACAATGATTCGACTGAATTTTTATTGTAAACATCATAACTATCTGCGTATGATGGGTTTAGCGAGTAGCCTAAGACTGATACATCATTACACAGGTCAACAGTTTTTTGCCACTCTCCCAATGTCAAATACACTTTAGCCAATAGGCCCGTCGCAGATCCTTTAGATGCACGACCTTTTTCTGCATCTGAGTAACTTTCACGAACTGGAAGCATGTTTTTTGCTTCCTCAAGATCATTGATTATTTGTTCATAAACCAGGCTTACTTTTGTTCGAACAGGTCGTAAATCATCACCCGGTGCTTGAGGCTCTAAAATCAAAGGAACATCACCAAACATTCGAGTAAGAATAAAATAGTATAATCCTCTCAAAAAGTGTGCTTCTCCCAGTATTTGGTCTTTTAGCTCTTCGTCGATATCCATTCCGGGAACATTTTGAAGTACTAAATTGCAACGAAGAATTCCTGGGGCAGGTCCTCGCCAAAGGTCTAAAACTCCTGGATTATCAGTTGCAGTAACAAAATTTGCCATATCCTGTGTCTCCCGGCCATCATCTCCACCACCGGCACCAACATTACTGTTTCCAGCCATAATATCAGTGGTCCACATTCTCATGTTGTATAATTTTGGCCACTGTAATGGTTGATAAGCACCATTTATTGCACCTAAAGCATCAGCTTCAGTCTGATAGAAATTTTCTGTATTAATTGAATCAAGAGGAGCTTTATCTAAAAAATCATCTCCACAAGCACTAACAAAAAGTGCCAGAATCAAAATTGGAATATATAGTATCTTTTTCATGTGTTTAGAATTTACTTAGATTAGAACCTTACGTTAACACCCATACTGATAGTTCTGGTAACGGGGTAAATGTTATGATCGATTCCATTAGCAGAAACCTCAGGATCAAAACCTTTGTATTTAGTAAATGTATAAAGGTTTGTTCCTGATACGTATAGTCGAAGCGACTCCAAACCAATTTGGGAAATAAGAGTTTTTGGCAAAGTATAACCAAGAGATATGTTTTTAATCCTAAGGTATGATCCATCTTCGATCCATCGGTCGGAAGCTCTGGTGTTTTTATTAGGATCATTGAATACAGCTCTAGGCATACTATTACTTGTATTTGGTCCGGTCCAGCGGTTAAGAGTTTCGGCACTTTGATTTACGGCTACGGCCATCCCCTCATTCCATATTCGATTGGCATTGAATATTTCATTCCCGTAAACACCCTGTAGAAAAATATTCAAATCAAATCCCTTGTAGCTAAAATAATTATTCATCGAAAAGATCAACTCTGGAGTTGGATTTCCCATATAAGTTCGGTCACTGTCATCAATAATACCATCACTGTTCAAATCTTTAAATCGAATATCTCCAGCAGAGGTTCTATTATATGGATCCAAGCCAGGAACTTGTTGCGCGTGAGCATCTACTTCTGCCTGCGTCTGGAATATTCCATCAGTAATAAAACCATAAAAAGCATTTACAGGATGGCCAGGTGCAATTCGTGATACAGCAAAATTAAAATCAAAACCATTTCCAGTAACCATTGGTATGGTATCGTTCAAATTTTTGACTTCATTCTTATTGTATGAAAAGTTAAAATCAGTATTCCAGATGAATTCGCCTTTCATATTGCGAGTTGAAACATTAACTTCAATTCCTTTGTTCTGAATTTTACCAGCATTGATATATGGTACATTGATGTCAGAGTAACCTGTTGAAATAGGCACCGACATTGGAACCAACATATCTTCCGTGTTTTTAATGTATCCGTCAATCGTAAGATTGACTCTTTGATTGAACAAAGTTGCATCCAACCCAATATTCGTTTGCTTCTGCGATTCCCACTGTACATTTGGATTTGGCATCATATCAGGTACAACAGCTGAAACAACATTGTTGTTAAAATTATATTTGTTCGTTTGGAATACCGACGCAAAGCTATAGTTTCCAATTGACTGATTTCCTGTAATACCATATCCTGCACGAAGTTTTAAATCATCAATAAGCTTCACATCCTTCAGAAAATTCTCCTCTGATAATCTCCATGCAACTGAAGCAGATGGGAATGTTCCCCACTTGTTATCAGAACCAAAACGTGATGAACCATCACGACGTATAGTCGCAGTCAGCATGTACTTATCAGAATACACGTAATTAAATCGTCCAATGTAGGACATCAATGACCACTCTGATGCATTCCCATTTACGGTTGGTTGAGAAATACCATTAGCCAATTGTTGGGTTTGATCACTTGCAAAATTTTGAATTGAACCATTGTGGAATTCAAATCGATTTTCCTGTGCACTGGTTCCTGCCATCAAGGTAATCCGGTGATCTACATTAATTATCTTGTTGTAGGTAATAGTATTGTCCCAGTTCCACGTAATGCTTTTATTTGATTGTTGGAATAGATAAGACTGTTCCTGTGGAGAAGGAAGCCAGTTGTATTGAGGCGACCATGTCCTGTCATCCCAGAAATTAGCTTGTAATCCCAGGTTCGTTTTAAATTTAAGGCCTTTAATAATATCAACTTCAGCAAATACAGAACCCAATAAATTATAACCTTTGGTAGTGGTCTCAACTAATTTTGCTTTACCAATTGGATTTGTTATATCACCATCCCACGATGGCCTTTCCTTCGGACCCGTATAAGTACCATCTTCATTAAAAATCGCCTGAGTAGGTAAAGCAAGCATCGTATTTTTAACACTATAATCTCCCTTGTATTTCTTATCGTGATTCAAGGTGATATTATTCCCAATTCTTATATTCTTAAGCACTTTAGACTCCAGGTTAAACTTTACAGTGTATCTCTTAAATCCGGTTTCAGTAACGATTCCTTTCTGATCTAAAATACTTCCAGACACATAATATTTAGTTTTATCATTACCCCCTGAAAAAGATAGTGAAAGATTATGCATTGATTCAGGACTAAATAACTTATCCAGCCAATCAGTTCCTTTCCCTAAAGATTCCGGGCTTGCATTAGCAGGATTTTTTGCCAAACCGGCATTATCCATCATTTCGTTATGCAGAGACGCAAATTGAGATGCATTTAAGACATCAACCATTTTAGTTGCTTCCTGAATTCCATAATTGTAATTTATATCTATGCTGCTTTTCCCTAAACGCCCCTTTTTGGTTGTAATAATGATCACTCCATTAGCACCTCGGGAACCATAAATAGCTGTTGCAGAAGCATCCTTTAAAATCTGAACAGACTCAATATCATTCATGTTTAATTGATTTAAACCGGAAGAGGTTGGAACATCATCAATTACTAACAATGGATTATTGTCGTTTATGGTACCAATACCTCTGATTCGGAATACGACATCGTTTCCGGGAACTCCTGAAGAAATAACTTGAACACCCGCAGCTTTTCCTTGTAATGCATCTCCGACACTTGCAACAGGAATGGATTGAAGCTGTTCGCTATTAACAGAAACAACAGATCCAGTTAAATCCCGTTTACGCTGACTACCATAACCGATTGCAACCACCTCGTTAAGACCAATAGTTTCCTCCTCTAAAATAATATTAATAGCTACTTCTGCATTCACTTTAACTTCCTGCGGAGAAAATCCTACAAAAGAAAATACAAGTAATTCTCCTTCTTCAACCACAATCGAAAAATTACCGTTAATATCTGTAATGGTTCCGATATCTTTACCTTTAATTACAACATTTACACCAGGTAGTGTAACACCATTTTTATCTGACACTTGTCCTGTAACTTTAACACCTTGTAAAGACTTAGAATCTTGTTCCAGTTTTGGGAGAAGAATTACAGTGTTATTTTTAGAGATATGATACTGAATATTTTCTCCTTCAAAGATTTGATCCAGAACACTCTTCACACTTTGCTCTTCAACTTGAACGGATACCTTTCGGGTAACATCGATTTGTTCTCTTTGATAGAAAAAACTGTATTCTGTTTTTTCTTCAATTTCACGAAGCACATCTGCAATTTCCTGGTCTTCAAGCTGCAAGGATACTTTTCCAACTTGTGAATAGACTGTTGCCGTAACATTTAGCATAAAAGCAAACATTAAAAAGATTGTGATCTTCATGACTAAGAAAAATTTTCGTCCCACTTTCCCCAAGGAAAAGTGAATACATGAGTTTTTTTTCATAATTTTAGGATGTTGAGTTAATACCTTTCCAGGTGTTACAGCACCTGAAGATTAATTTAATACTGGCCGGATGATGTTAGAGCATCTCCGGCTTTTTTTCTTGTTTAAGGTCCATTTCTCCAATTCATATTTAGCGGTTTTCTGGTATATTATTTTTTTTCAATAATTATTTTTTGTTCTTCTATCCGGTACTTTATGGGAAGAGTCGACTGAATTCGATTCAGCATTTCAAATATAGATTCATCTTTGATTGTTCCATCATAGTGATATTTGTTGATCGATGTATCTTTCACTTGAATTTCAACACCATATTTACGTTCCAGAATATCAGTTAACTCACTAAAGTTTTTATTAATAAAAATCAGTTTATTGTCTTTCCATGAGGAATACAATGAAGAGTTAACTTCTTTAATATCAATTTTTCGATCAAGCTTATTGTAAGAAATCTGCTCTCCTGGTTTAATCAAAATTGGTTGCTGTATAGAAAGTTCTTCTCCTGAAATAATTTCGATACTCCCTACCTCTAATGTTGTGGTAACATCCTTGTCATTTTCATATGCCTTAACATTGAATTCAGTACCCAAAACTTTCACATTATAATATGCTGTACTAACAACAAAAGGCTTATTCTGGTTCTTAGTGACGTTAAACCATGCCTCACCTGAAAGGAAAACCTCCCTGTTTCCATCTCCATGATCCATCCGATATTTTATCTCAGAACCTGCATTTAAATAAATTAGGGTACTATCTGGTAAATACACTTGAGAAATAGATCCTTTTGGTGCTACTATAGTAACAAAGGCCAAATCCGAATTTTGATTTAAAGGAGTAAAAATTGCTCCAACTATTAGTCCTATAGCTATGAGTGCCGCAATTGATGCAGCCCTTATTAAATAAATACGGTGTTTCTTGGATTTACTCTCTTTTTCTCTGGTTATGATCTTAAGCCAAAGCCTTTTGTACAATGAATTTAAATCGATCCCATCAGTATTTTCTTCGTCCATTTTCTCCAATTGACCGAATAAGGCATCAGAAATCTCATATTCCAATTCTGGCTTCCCAAAAAGGGATGATGCTTTTTCATGATCTTCATTCGAAGATATGTTTTGCTTTATTCGTCCAAATATATTGTTGTAATTTTCCTTCATGTCTAAATCATCGTTATAACAGTAATACAAACTCACTCACAAAACTACTCACACCAAAGTGAAAGTTTTTTTCGAAAAAGATATAAAACAAACAAAAACCTCCTCGCAAACATCTTACAAACAAGCCGTAATAGCATATTTGAATTGAAGTTTATTTCGGAAATTATCAGATTAAAGAATATTTATAATGAAAACTTATATCTTTCTATGAATAAAGAAACATCGTGCATGTAGTTTAAACAATCCTTAACTGTTAAGGAAAAATAGCAATAGCAAAAATACTGAGTTAGGTTTTAACTGTTCCCTGAGATAAGAGACAGAACGATAAATTTGATTTTCTACAGTTCTAAGAGAAATATTAAGATTTTTGGCTATTTCTTGATTTGAAAGGCCATCTTTTCTACTCATTAAAAATATATCTCTACGTTGAGCTGGCATTTTATCAATGTGCAGATTTAAAGAATCCACTAATTCATTGTATACAACATCATTCCATGTGAATTCATTATCCAGCGTAAAGTTATTTTTGACAAACTCATTATAGACTTGCTTGTAATTTTTCCTTTTGGATAAATTATAAATGCTATTAATCGCTATTTTAAAAATGTAAGCGCGAATATTCTGAGATTCATCAAGAGTTTCTCTTTTTTCCCAAAGCTTTAGGAAAACATCTTGAACTAATTCTTCCGCATCTGCATCTGATTTAAGATAAGATATGGCAAAACGATATATTCTAGGTGTATATCGATCAAATAGTTGCTTAAAGGCAAGCTGTGATCCATCTTTTAATTGAATCACTAGGGTTTGATCTTTAATGTCAGTGTTTGTAGTCAAATTTAGTGGCTTTGGGTACTACAAATATAAATCTTAATCGGAGCTTACCAAATATTAACTCATGACTTATTATTAAAATTATTAACCTTTCTACGTCTAAACACTTAATATCATTCACTTAAATAATGGTTAATTTAGTTTAAAAATTTCGCGTACTTGTCTGATCCTAAATTGCCAAGATCTTGAGCTAACTATTTTAAACATTTGAGATGTTCATAATAATAGGTTGGAAAGGTTTCAATAACATTTGTATCTCTGTTTTGAAGTTATTTCACATACTATGCTTGGAAAAGTGGTGCCATTTTGATTAAAAACAAGGTCTATTTATAGACAAATTTGATCGGATTATTGAAAATAACTGACACAATAGACACCCTCCAAGCATTTTTCGATCAATTTTGATTTTAGAATTTTAGAATTTTAGAATGAAGATGAAATGCGCGATGGGACATAATTAGAAAGAGATGACTTTCTCAGCGGGAATTATCGTTTTTTTAGATGCTTTTGCTTAAATTTGATACGGTTAAGTGACTTAACAAGCATTTTGATAAATCATTTAACATCAAAATAACCCAAATGCAACCAGCTGATAAACAGGATGTTGTAAAGTTTTATTGTTTCTTATTTGTTAGCCAAATAAGACAACACTCTACTTAATAAACATCTGATTACTTTCTGCATCGGTAAATAATAATTATTCTGATTAATTAAGTGCAATGGAAATAAACTGAATTACTAATAATTAAAGACCTTACTTATTTTCATTGTAATCTAGTTCTTGCTTTTAGTATAATTTGTTTTTTTTATTGCATCGAGAAATGCAATTTGCTTTAAATAAATTTGTAGAACCTTAAATTTCATTTAGCCAATAATACCCTTTTAAGTTTTAAAAAAATATCCTTGGTATTTTCATAAACGACTTTTGATATTTTTTTAAATTTAAACCTAAATTCATCCCTTTTATATTCAACCTTGCTTATTTCGCCTACAATTCGAATAAGTTCCTGAGCCATTAACTCGTACACATGTCTTTTGTAATGCCGGATGCTATGATTAATATCTTCATCATTTACAAACTTTCTCACATCTAACAAGAATGCATTGTCATGTTCAGCACAAAAATCATCCAATACTTTGTTTAGTATTTTGTGTCGATCTTGTGCCTTTCCGAATTCTGATGCATTGTTTTTCGGACTGCTTATTTCCGCTCCATTAATAAAAATGATTGGTTTGCTTATTTGACTCCTCAAACTCACCAAATTATTTCTGAGATCCTCAGGACTAATCTGTCCCTGAAATATAAAATCATGTTTAAAATCATCGTAAAAATCTCCATCCATACCTACAAAACCATGCCTTTTGCAACGTGAAACAAACTGTTCTTTCGTTTCATTTATAAAATCAGAATAACTTTCATAAGGTACAAGTGCATTGGTTCTTTTTGAGCTGTACAAATCCATTGTGTAGTCTACAAGCAGACTATATACCAGTACATCATACTCCTGTTCAAATACGCTGGTGGAAAAAATCGATTCATCCCAAAAAGGCAATTTATCAATTAGGAAGGACTTTGTAGTATCACTAACAATTCCCGATTGTAATAATATGAATGAATGAGCTTGTGGTACAGGATGATTATTTACATTCACAAAATTGAATTCCGACTGTAAGTTCAAATTCTTATAATTCAAATAATGCAGCATTTGATTCAGATCGCAAGCTCCTTTCAGTAATAAGCGAATAGATTTTGTTTCATTATTCTCATCAATAATCTGATTCCAATCCTCTGATACGATTATCCAATCAGGCTTAGGTTCTTTGGTCAGTTCTGCAGTAACCGCCCCAACTCTAATAATTTCAGGATAATTTAAATGTGCATAAACAAATTGTTCTAATCCAATATTCATTGCACGGCATGAGAAGAGAAAGTGCTCCAGTCTGTTGGTAGATAATTGCAGAGCATAAAAACCGACAATACCATATTCTCCAAAACGATCTTTTACCCGAACCATTTTGCATTCGTAATCTGTATTTTCAAGCAGCTCATCAAGCTCATGTTCGGCAATCCTATTTTTCGTATAGTTGATTTGGTTTGTTCTTTGAATCAATTCGAATATCCGGCCCTTACCAGATAAAACTTCGCTGATAAAAGCAAGTTGAATCCCTGACGTTTGAAGAAATTCCTTATTATCAGAATAATTTGTTCGTTCCTGATTTTTTTTCTCTAAGATTCTATAATAATGAAGACGACTGTGTTCCTTATCCTCTTTCCCAATAAAAGCATCATGATCGGTAATCTTAAAAATGAAATTAGGATCCTCAACCCACACGGCATCATTATAAAATTTAACTTCTTTTAAATTCAAATGATTGTCATCCAAAAACAACACATTTTGAGGTCGTAACTGTGCCAACTCTATGATACTATTAACACTCTTCCCTTTAGGTTGCCAATTTATTCGAGGAAATATAAAATAATCCCAAACCCCTAATTCCTGAAGTTTCTTTTTTGCTTCATATTGGTTGTTTTTTGAAGAAATCGAGTTCATTATTCCCCGCTCCACCAATTCTTTCACCAAATCAATATTGAACTGTATGGGAGTAACCTCTTCCTCTGAAAGTGTTCCAGACCAAAACGTATCATCCAAATCCCATATCACAAGCTTAACAACATCCATCACATTTAGTTTTTAAAAATTACAATTCATGCAACATCAACCATCTTTACATTTTCATAGATATTTCCCACAAATGAATGTGTTTACTATACAATAACACACCCCATCCATAAAAGAGGGCAAGCAGGTATATGAAAACCTCCATAAGTTCACTTTTACCTTCAAGACTGATAACTAGGATAAAAAACACCAATGGAAATAAACTTGGATGTGTGGAAATAAAGCGAAACCAATTGGGACACTTGTTTTGTTTCGGTATCCAAAGCTTCATTTCTTTATACCTGACCAAGGAAAGATTCAATTACTTTCATTCCAATACACATCGCTCTTCTGTATAAAGTTACAATTCAAATCTTGCTCTAGTACGTTAGCTATGTGAATAAGGTATTCAACTGTTGTATTCACTAATCCATTTTCAATCTTTGAAATGTATTCTTGATTACATCCCATAAGTTCGGCCAATTTAGATTGTGTCATCTTTTTTGACATCCTTACTTGCCTAATCTGTATCCCCAAATCGCTCCTTATTTTTCCCATTTTAAGGCAAATTATTATTACTTCAAGTTTAAAGCACTTTAAGAATACTGTTTTAAAAATCATCAAAACAATATTTATCCTAAGGCTCATCATTTGCAGAACGAGCCTTAAGAAATTCCTTTTTTCTAATTATGACTATGTCCTTCGTGACCTTCCATTTTACTCTTAGCACGATCATATTTGCAACATCCGGGAAGTTCATTGTAAACCTCATCTTTAGCTTTATGCATTTCAGTATCATGGCCCGCATTGGCAATAGCCATATGCACTTTATGAATGTCTGTTTTGGCAGTATCAAAAGCAACTTCAATCATTTTTGTCTCTTTGTTCCAATCTGCTAATGATACTCCATCAACAGCTAAAGCCGCTTTTTCGATACGATTCTCGCACATACCACAATTACCAAATACTTTAAATTTTTTGGTAGCTTCCTGAGCTGATAAACCAAGGCTAATCACTAAAAACAATCCGATTAATCCTACTAATTTTAATTTCATAATGTTTAATTTTTATCGTTACTAATTCATTTAACTATTTATTGCAACAAGAGCCACTTTTCTTCTTATTTGGACGAGTGCACTCTGAATGATCTGAATCCTTCTTTTCTAATTTATGACTGCAAGTTGAATGATCATCCCCTTCATGACTAGTTGCCTGTGTAAGAGCACCTCTTTCGTACTGACAACATACTGGAAGTTTATTGTAAACCTCATCTTTCGCTTTATGCATTTGAGTGTCGTGACCTGCCATTGCTATGGCCATATGCACTTTATGGATGTCTGTCTTAGAACTATCAAAAGTCACATCAATCATTTTTGATTCTTTGTTCCAATCTGCTAATGATACTCCATCAACAGCTAATGCAGCTTTTTCAATTCTTGTCTCGCACATTCCGCAGTTACCGGAAACTTTAAATTTCTCAGCATTATTTTGTGCAAACACTGATCCTGAACTCATAAAGGCCATTACTAATACAATATAAATTGCTTTAATTTTCATCTTCTCTAATTTCTAAATTATTTATTACTTACAACATCCATTTTTTTACTGATTCTCTTTTATACTTGCAACAATCCGGCAGTGCAAAACAGGCTAAAAAATCCAATATGACACCAGAATTAAAGCCATTACAGATCAGCTTATTTTTTATTAATTAATTTCAAATATTGATCATAAGTTTCATCTGACTTAAAAAACAATACTCTTTTATGATCTTGCGGATCTTGCCTTACTATGGCATCTGCTTTGCTAAACGTTTGACCTGATACCGGATCAACTGCGTATTGAATATTGTCTATATTTTGCTCCAGCTTCAACAAGCATTTCTCACAACAACCATAATAAGTCTTAGCTCCAATTTGAATTGGCAAACTACCTTTACTTTTAATATCACCTCTCACCATACAGATTATACTATCAGGTATAATTTCTCCCTCAAAAGATGAATAATTAATTACATCAGGAATTGATTTACTATTCAATTGAGGACCATATAATGCTATAGCTGCAATTACTATTATTCCTCCCAACAATAGCAATCCTCTCGTTCTGCTTTTACTTTCTAATCGAATCTTAGTTTTATTCTTACTATTTATTTTTTTCATGATTTATCCCCTTTTACCATTACCCCTTTTAATAGTTGACCTAATCTTCAAGAGAAGCTATAAACTTGTTTAAAAGTATTGACACTTCTATTGCACCCCTTTCAATATCCTCATTATTAACGGCACTCATCGAGGCTATTGGATTGATTGCAGCAACTTCAATTTTACCGTTATTAAGTTCCTGAATGATAACATTACAAGGTAACATCGTTCCAATCCTGCTGTCGTATTTTAAAGCCTCCTAAGCAAACTTGGGATTACATGCACCTAATATTTTGTATTTATGGAATTCGACAGCTAACTTCTCGTTGAGTTTTTGTTGAATGTCAATTTCGGTTAGAATCCCAAATCCCACCTTGTGCAGCGATTCTCTAACTTGTACCTCTACTTTTTCGAAATTTGAATTCAGTACTTTGGAATTATAGTACGACATCCTTTTTCTATTTTATGTGAATATTAAACTTTCCTTAAACGCAAAGCATTTGTAATTACAGAGACTGAACTAAAACTCATAGCTGCAGCCGCAATCAGAGGACTAAGAAGAATACCGAAAAATGGAAATAATATACCCGCGGCGATAGGAATTCCTATAGCGTTATAAACAAAGGCAAAAAATAGATTTTGTTTAATATTTCTCATTACCTGAATGCTTAACTCCCTTGCACGAACAATACCATTAAGATCACCTTTAATCAGAGTTATTTCGGCACTCTGCATGGCAATATCGGTACCTGTTCCCATAGCAATGCCTACATTAGCCTGTTCCAAAGCAGGTGCATCATTAATCCCGTCTCCAGCCATTGCCACGATGTGACCTTTTTCTTGCAGTTCTTTTACCTTATTGTATTTATCTTCCGGTAGGCAATCTGCCACGTATCCATCCAGATTTAATTCCCGAGAAACTGCCTTAGCGGTATTCTCATTGTCACCAGTCAACATCAATACCTTTACGCTCATTTTTTGCAGTCTTTTAATCGCGTCAATTGAAGTTGGCTTAATCTTGTCCGAAACGCTAATGATTCCTTCCACCTGACTACCTACAATCAAATACATTACAGTTTGACCAACCAATTGTTTTTGACTTGATCTATTTTCCTGTTCTTTAGTTAGACTAAGACCAAAATCCTCAATCAAACGTTTATTTCCCAATCCGATTCTCACTCCCTGATATTCAGCCTTAACTCCCTTACCGGTAACAGATTCAAAACTTTCAATCTGTAAAAATTCGATGTCGTTTTTTTTCGCTCCCTTCACAATGGCTTCAGCAACCGGATGCTCACTGAAGGTGTCAACAGATGCTGCCAACTGAAGAATCTCGATATTTGTTAATTTATTGAAGGATTCATAGGATTGTAAAGAAGGTTTTCCCTCTGTTATCGTACCTGTCTTATCGACAATTAGAATATCTACCTTATTCATTTCTTCAATCGATCTGGCATTTTTCACCAAGACACCAGACTGAGCACCCCGTCCGGTTCCAACCATTATTGAAACTGGAGTTGCTAAACCCAATGCACAGGGACAAGCGATAATAAGTACTGAAACAGCATTTATAAAAGCATATGCATAGGCTGGCTCAGGTCCCCATACCGCCCAGATAACAAAAGTGAGCAGTGATATAGCAATAACTGTAATCACAAAATACCTGGCTACCACATCTGCAAGTTTTTGGATTGGTGCCCGAGAACGACTTGCTTCATTTACCATCTCAATAATCTGAGATAATAAAGTGTCGGAACCAACCTTCACTGCTTTAAAATCGAAAGAAGTCTTACCATTAATTGTTCCACCTGTAACTTTATCATTATTATATTTTTCAGAAGGAATAGGTTCTCCTGTTATCATGCTTTCATCAATAAAAGCTGTTCCTGCTATAATGATTCCATCCACCGGCACTTTTTCTCCTGGTTTTACACGTAAAATATCACCAACCTGTACATTTTCAAGTGGAATTTCCTCTTCTTCGCCATTATTGACCCTACGAGCAATAGGCGGTGCCAGATTAAGAAGTGCTTTTATTGCAGAGTTAGTTTTGCTGTGTGCCTTCAGTTCAAGCATTTGCCCAAGCAAAACCAAAGTCAATATAACAGCGGCTGCTTCAAAATACAAATGAACATTCCCCACCGAATCCTTAAACTGATCAGGAAAAATACCTGGCATAAGGAGTGCAATTACACTAAAAATATAAGCGCTACCTACACCTATTAGTATCAATGTCCACATATTTGGATTCCATGTTCGAATGGATTTCCATCCACGGATAAAAAACTCTCCACTGGAATAAAAAACAACAGGTGTTGCTAAAACAAATTCAACCCATCCCCAAGTATATTTAGTAGCTATTAGATCCAAATTCAAAAAACTGAAAAACTCCGACATAGCAATAATGAAAACCGGAATACTTAAAAAAAGTGCAACGCGAAACTTACGCTTCATCACTTCATAAGTAGTGTCGTCGTCAGCCCCCTCAACCTCTGCAGCCACCAGATGCATGCCACATACAGGACAATCACCCGATTTTTCATACATCTTATTTCCTTCACAATGCATCGGGCAAAAATATTTACCATTTGCTTCTGAGTGTGTGTTCTGAATATTTTCATGCCTGTCATGAGCATGATTCAGATCTATATTTACTTCCTTAAGATTCATGTTGCAAACCGGGCAACGTCCTTCACTGGAATACACCTTTTCACCTTCACACTTCATAGGACAAGAATAAACCTTATGAATCGTATCCACTGTTTTAGCGTGCCCCGAACAACAATCAGGATTCTTTTTACTCTTCTTTTCCATAGTGTATAGTATTATTTATTTTCAATTGATGTACAAACCTCTTAAAGCCTATTTAGTACCCATAAATTGGTAGTCTCCATCACTCATTTTAAATAAATAGTTAAAGGTATTGTGTCGCATATCGAAATTTCCAAAATGCTCATCGTCTTCCTCATGTTCATCACTTAAATGATGCATCCATTCTGTTTCTCCATTCTGAAGGTCACTCATCATTCCACCTGCCATATGATTTTCGCCTTTCATGTGACCGTAGATTTGTTCAAATTCCTCTCCTGTGTGGCAAACGAAAACACTATCACTATGCTGGTAATAATCAAGCATAAATGTTGTGTCTAATTCTCCTCCAGAACAATGAATCTGAATTTGGTCACCAATAATCATTACATCTGCATACGCATGATCATCTGAAGATAATCCCGATTTCACTAAACTTTTCACTGATAAAGTCCCAGTATATTTTCCTGTAATTTCATTTAACTGCTCATCATCATTTTTGCCGCAAGCAACAAAAATGACCAAACTAAGCAGTACCGCTACTATTGTTTTTGATTTCATAACTTTCCTTTTTTAATGATTAAATATTTAGTTGGTGATAGATGGAATCAAGCCAATTTGAATAAAATACTCTAGCAAGGTCTGATCCCATCTGATCAAAAATAAAACCCAAGTGTCCAAACCTCCATTTAAACACGTCACCAAACTATGAAAAACCTAAGCTCTACAGTTTTAAAAAAAATCCCTTTAGAAAGCTGAACAGCCGAGATCCGTTACTATACCCAGCAATTACTGGTTCCTTTTTAATATCTAAATCTGAAATTATTTGTTCCATTTCCATTATACTAATTGTCGATGAATCGTAGAATAACTGTATTCTATTTTCTGAACAAACAACCTTTCTAACCTCTTCTATTCCAGAGAATAGAATGTTAATTGAATTTATTTCAAATAAAGTCAAATCCAGATCAGTATGGAATTCAAAACATCTAATGGCACTCATAACTATAAATTATGGTAGGTTATATATTAGAGTTTCATCATTATTATTAAAACTCTCTCCAACATGTTTGTAAATAAGCATTTTGGTTTGTCCTTTTGTATGGATTATTTCCATCATATTACTGTTATCAACCTTTAACAAGGATTCCCCTGTTTCGGTGATTACGTTTAGTGTAAAATTGACTTTACTATAGTCAACATTAGGATCTTCAAAGTTATCTGGCACTGTAAATTCCAAACAAGAATATACAACCTCAACTTTTTCGTCTTTATTGAAAGTTGTTTGTGAAATTAATTTAACCTCATCTAAAAGATGGTTTTTAGGCAGAGGTAGCATAACAGTTTTCCAAAGGGTGTTATCAATATTATAGATGAAAATAGTTTGCTTTTTCTTATCATATTTCACATACTTAAAAGATCCGTCATCCAACTGAATGGATTTGTATTTTGAATCAATTTTTGCTTCATATTTAATCTGGGTATAACCAACTGTAGCTATAAAAAGCAGAAGAATGGTTAATAACGTATTTATTTTCATAATTTTAATTTTTAATGATTTGTCTTGATTGTAGATACCTAACTGTTTCGCTAGTAGTCAGAGGATTTGTGACATTACCTGTTCTTAAATAAAAAATAATATTACTCTTTACTATCTATTTTTAAGATTGAAATTCAGGAAGGAGTTCCCACTCCCTCCTTTTTATAAAACCTTATTTAATAGTTTCCTTAACTTCACCACACCCAATCATATCTTCTCCATAATATGGATTTTTGATTTCTTCAGAATTACTAAACCAATAGGCGCCTTTGTTATCATTAGCCATTGGACAGAATTGATAATAAGTAGTAACTTTATTTAATCCAAAAGCTTTTATCGCATTATAAAACACTTGATTAAAAGTAACAAATGCCTCCCTTTGCTTTTTAATATTATCAAATTTCAGAATCTCGCCAATAGATTTTTTCAAAGTAGGTAGTTCTTTCATCCAAAGCATATGAGAATCTCCTTTTAACAGAGCCATATCCACCTTATTCAAATCTTCTTTCACTACCCTGGCTGTTTTCTTAACTTTATCTGCATCAGAATCAATAAACCCGTCTTTCATGTTCAAGTATGCCTTATATACTGATGTTAGTTGGCTCTTAAATTTTTCATCAACCGATTTGGAATCGCCTTTTAGAGTCTTAGATTTTATTGAAGCTCCCATATCCATTTTGGACATATCGTGAGGAGTAGAACCTGCTCCACCACTGGGGTTCATCATGCTAGGAAGTCCAATTAGCTGAGATGCAGCATCAATTTTAAAGACACCATTAATGGCTATTTCTTCATTTTCCTTCAAGCCTTCTGCAACAACAAAGAATGATCCAGCTTCAGGGCCTAAAACGATTTCACGATACAAGAATGATGGTGTTTCCCGATTCGGAACTTTCACATAAACCACGGCTCTTTTCCCTGTCCAAAGAATGGCTGATTTCGGAATGAGTAATTTATTTAGACCTTTCCCAATTTCAGATTTAACTGATCCATTCACAAACATTTCCGGCTTGAGCAGCTGATTGGTATTCGATACTTCAGCCCTCACTTTAGCAACTCTGGTTTTAGCATCAATAAAAGGATCGATGAAAGTTACATTGGCCACATAATTTTTACCCGGTAAAGCCTGAACTGTAAATTCAACTTTATCATTCATCTTTATCCATGGTAAATCACTTTCATACGCATCTAGCATCACCCAAAGGTTTGATAGATCAACCACTTCAAATAATTTGGTTCCTTCCTTTATATATTCACCAACAGCAACATGCCGCATAGTAACCGTTCCAGAAATTGGAGACAATACATCAAAATAAAGCATCGGTTCTCCTTTAATCTCAATCGCCTCAATTTGCTTATCGGTAAGACTCCATAATTTAAGTTTTCCTTTAGAAGCCTGGTATAACGACGGACGTGAAGATTTAAAACTAATAGCCTCCAACAATTCACGTTGCGCTGTTACCAAGTCTGGAGAATAAATGGTAGCTAGTTTTTCCCCTTTACGCACAGTTTGTCCTGTGAAATTGACAAATAATTTTTCAATTCTCCCTCCAAAGCGAGCCGTTAATTCCGATATATTTCTTTCATCAGCATGAATTTTACCTTGCAATCGAACTGATTTTTCAGGAACTCCAAATTGAACCTTCATGGTTTGAATATCCGCCAATTTAGCTGCAGATTCAGACATAACAAGTTCATTCGGATCAACATCATCTCCAGATGACTGCATAGTGGTAAGGGGTATTAATTCCATTGCACATATCGGGCACTTCCCTGGCTTATCTTGTTTAATCTGTGGATGCATTGAACAAGTCCAGGTCGTTGGATCTTCAGATTCATGATTGTGCCCCTCAATACCATTTGAAGGTGTCATCGTTTTATCAGACGATCCTGAAAACACAAGTCCAAGAAGAACCCCAATTACTAAAACTGCAATTACTAATTTGTAATTCCCTTTTATATTGTTGATTATTTTTTTCATAACAGAACGATTTATTTACCCATTAAGTAGTTGATGAATGCAATTGCAGCTTGTTTATCTGCTCTGGCTTTTTCCAGCTCCAAATTGTACTTTAGAACCTTTCTTTCCATTCTTAAAATTTCTTCGAAATTCTTATTCCCTGTTGCATAATCGGTTCCCAACAGATTTAAAGATATATTGGCCAATTCTAACTGAGTGATGTACAAAGCAATTCTTCTATGTCCATCTTTATAATCTTTCCATGAATTTTCGAATATGGATTCTAACATGTTTAATGTATTGGCTTTATCCATCTCTTTGGCGGTTTCCAGCAAAACAACTTCATTAATCATTGCCTTGTATTTGTTTCGGTAAAGAGGAACTGTAATCCCAATTTTCGGGAAAATAAAGGCATCTTTTCCTGCAAGATTATTACCTCCCTTTCCGACAATGGTATAATCAAAACCTAAATTGAAACTGGGTTTGCCTTGCTTGTCAGCCAACACCTTTCGATATTTCAATGACTCCTGCTGAAGAGCAATCCCCAACAACTTGTGATTATTGCTTTTCACAGAATCCAACAAGGCTTCTTTTGTAAAACGAATGTTGTTTTCCCACAAGACTTCAGGTGTATTCACCATACTTGATTTATCTGCATTCAATAGATTATTAAAAGCAATTTCCAATACCTGCTGTTTATCTGTTAATAGATCCAGTTGGTTTTGCAAATCACCAATTTCCATTTCAATTCGATACTCATCAACAGCAGAAACCAAACCTGCCTCTACTTTAATAACAGCCAGCTTTTTAAATGCACTTAGAATCTCAAGATTCTCCTTAGTGACTGAGATCGCTTTCTTGTTAAAATAGATGTTGTAATAGTTTGCACTGATATCACTAAATAATTTTGACTTGACATCCTGAAAAACCTCATATTTTGCTTTCGCATTCTGAATAGCAATATTTTCTTTTGCTTTTAGTGTTCCAAACCACGGAAACATCTGGGAGGCAGAAAATTTAAATTCCTGAGGTCCCACTCTTGTTTCAACAGGTTTAATAAAATAAGCGAATGCAAGTTGAGGATCAGGCAATACTTTCACCTGAGGTGCTACCTCTAAAGCCGCCATATACTCCTTAAATCGGGCTTGCAATCCCGGGTTATTTTCTGCTCCTGTATTCAAGTAAGCTGACAGTTCCTGCTGACCAAAAACAACTGAGGAGGTCAAAAGAAACAGGGCTGTGATAATTATATTTACTTTTCTCATGATTCTACTCCTTTAGTTTTTTTAACTCCTTCTTAATTATAGCTTCCTGCCACATACTATGCAACACCGGTACAACAAACATAGTTAATACCGCTATTGTCATTCCTCCAAATAGAGGTATTGCCATTGGCACCATAATATCGGAACCTTTTCCTGTTGATGTTAAAATTGGAACCAGTGCAATAATGGTCGTTGCAGTTGTCATCACTGCAGGACGTACTCTTTTTGAACCAGCTTCATGAACCAAATCGCGTACCTCTTGAATTGATTTAGGAGCCTTTTTTTCCTGTAGTTGTTTGATGTAAGTACTGATCAATACACCATCATCAGTTGCCACTCCAAAGAGAGCAATAAAGCCAACCCAAACGGCCACACTTAAATTTATGGTTCGTACCTGAAATAAATCCCTTAGATTAATACCCCCTAACTCTCCGTTCATGAACCAAGGCTGACCATACAACCAAAGCATTATAAACCCACCTGACAAGGCAACAATAATCCCTGTAAAGACTAAAGCTGTAGATACAACAGATTTAAATTGGAAATAAAGAATTAGAAAAATGATCATTAGAGATATCGGCACAACAATCAACAACCTTTTTGTTGCTCGAATTTGATTCTCATAGTTACCTGTAAAGACATAACTAACACCTGCAGGCAATACAAATTCGCCTTCAGAAAGTTTTTCTTTTAAGTAAGCCTGTGCATTTTCAACCACATCAACTTCCGCAAAGCCTTCCTTTTTGTCAAAAATAACATAACCTACCAGGAAGGTGTTTTCACTTTTAATTAACTGCGGTCCCCTGATGTAATTTACTTTAACCAATTCCCCTAATGGAATTTGAGCTCCACCTGCTGTGGGAATTAATATCTTTTTTAAATCTTCTGGGTTATCGCGATATTCTCTTGCATAACGTAAACGTACCGGGAATCGTTTTCTTCCTTCAACCGTTGTCGTTAATTTCATTCCTCCAATAGCACTACTAATTACCGTTTGTAGCCCCTTAACTGAAATGCCATAGCGTGAGATAGCATCTCTATCAATTTCCAGCTCCAGATAAGGTTTTCCAACCACTCTGTCAGCAAAAACAGACATTGCCTGCACCCCTTCTACCTGTTTTAAGTGCTTTTCTATATCATAGCCCACTTTTTCAATTGACACCAAATCGGGACCGAAAACTTTAATTCCCATTGGTGCCCTCATTCCGGTTTGTAACATCACCAACCGAGTTTGAATTGGTTGCAATTTTGGTGCTGAGGTTAGACCCGGAATTGACGCTTTCTTGATGATTTGATCCCAAATATCATTTGGCGATTTTACTTCTTTACGCCATTGTCGGAAATACACTCCATTATTGTCTTCAATCAGATTTTCTTTACTAATTAAACGAAACTCCTCCTCCCATGGATTGAATGTAGAACCATCCTTCAACACAAACGCTTCTTTTTTGTTTACTTTAAATCGCATTCTATGTCCGGATTCATCCAGCATATACTCCGACTTGTAATTAATTAAATTTTCGAACATCGAAGTTGGTGCCGGATCGAGAGCCGAATTTACCCGGCCCCATTTTCCAACGACACTTTCAATCTCAGGAATTGAATTAATCTTCTTATCAAGAATGGCAATTACATCAAGGTTTTCTTGTATCCCGGAATGTGGCATAGTTGTTGGCATGAACAAGAATGATCCTTCATTAAGAGATGGCATAAACTCTTTACCAATTCCTGGAATAGAAGCATCCAATTTTTTATAAACACTGGTTTTCTGCACGAATTCCGGCATAAAACCAAACATCTTATCAAAACCCTGCCAAACTGAAATTCCAAATACAACAATCATGATTGGAACAGATAAAAATTTCCATTTGTTATTTAAACACCATTTTAATATCCTCGAATAAAAGAATACCACTGAAGAAAGTACTCCCAGTACTGTTCCTACAATAACTATTACAAACAGGAAGTTTGCAAACAGGCTATTCCCTGCTCCCAAAGGCAACCATGCCTTTGTTAGGAAAAAGACCACCACCACAATTGTAATTGCAATATTAATTAGGTTCACCCACGATTTTTTCGACTCAACCCACTTATCGGCAAACAAACCATTTAAGCCATATGCAACCAAAGCTAATGCCACATAGTTCCCTGAAACAATCGACAAAACAAGACCTGCCACAATAATCAGGCTATTCCAAATTTTAGAATATTTGTTTTTATCAAATCGAATAGAAAATACCAGATGGGCCAATGTTGGAATGATAATTAAACCAATTAGCAAGGCCGCCAGCATGGTAAAGGTTTTGGTATATGCCAGAGGTTTAAACAGTTTACCTTCGGCTGCCTCCATTGCAAACACCGGCAAAAAGCTTACGATGGTAGTTGCCAAAGCTGTTACAACCGCCCCTGCAACTTCAGTTGTAGCGGTATAAACAATTTCCAAAAGTTTTTTCCCTTTGGCTCCAATATTTTCAACCGCCTCGGCATGCCGGATGATGTTTTCGGTAAAGACAACTCCCACATCAACCATAACACCGATTGCAATGGCAATACCAGACAAAGCAACAATATTGGCATCCACACCAAACTGACGCATCGCGATAAAGGTAATTAACACCCCAATCGGCAATAAACTTGATATTAAAAAAGAGGCCCTGAGATTTAACACCAACACAATAACCACTAAAATGCTGATCAAAAGCTCCAAAGAAATAGCTTCCTCCAGTGTTCCCAGGGTTTCTTTAATCAATCCTGTTCGATCGTAAAAAGGAACAATTGTTATTTTAGATACGGTACCATCAGCCAATGTTTTGGATGGTAAACCAGGTTCAATTTCCGCAATTTTTGCTTTTAGATTTTCAATGGTTTGTAAAGGATTGGCGCCATATCTTGCTACTACAACACCACCAACTGCTTCGGCTCCTCCTTTATCCAAGCCACCACGGCGAGTGGCTGGTCCAAAATTCACTTTGGCAACATCGCTTATTCTAATAGGAATATTATTTCTAACAACAACAACACTTTTTTCAATGTCTTCCAGGCTTTTGATATAACCTAATGCTCTTATTAAATATTCTACTTTATTGAACTCGATGGTTCGGGCTCCAATATCCAGATTACTGTTTTTAACAGCAGCTATTACCTGACTGATATTTACGCCATGCGCTTTCATGGCATCAGGATCAACATCTACTTGATACTCTTTCACAAAACCTCCAATGGAAGCAACCTCTGCAACTCCTTTTGCTGATGTAAGAGAGTAACGAACGGAGAAATCCTGAATGGTTCTTAGCTCATGCGGATCCCAACCTCCGGCAGGATTTCCCTCCTTATCTCTTCCTTCTAATGTATACCAATAAACCTGGCCAAGAGCAGTTGCATCTGGTCCTAAGGCTGGTGATACATCCTCAGGAAGTGTACCGGTAGGAAGAGAGTTTAGTTTTTCCAGAATTCTGGTTCTACTCCAGTAAAACTCAATCCCCTCTTCAAAGATGATATAGATACTTGAAACACCAAAAATGGAGTTGCTACGAATGGTTTTTACACCTGGAATCCCTAAAAGAGATGTTGTTAATGGATAAGAGATCTGGTCTTCAATATCCTGAGGAGATCTTCCCGGCCATTCGGTGTATACAATTTGTTGATTCTCACCAATATCGGGAATTGCATCAACAGGTACAGGATCATTTGGTAAAAACCCGGTATCCCAACCAAAAGGAGAATTTATAACTCCCCAGCTAATCATGACAATCAGCACCAAAAAAGTAACTAGTTTATTCTCAAGGAAAAAACGAATAATCTTATTAAGCATAGTTATTCAATTATGATTTAATCTTAACTTTAAAATACCTGACATGTTAGAAACTATAAGGCATAGCTGTCCTAACGCATCTTATAAAGAAAAGTTACAAATCATAATCTGTAATTCTGCAAACGAGAAAGTACGGTTTGAATTTTGGGTGGCGGAATAGAATTTCTGAAAATATATCCTATTGCCTTAACTGCGACCTCCATGTCGATTAATTCATTTGAAATTGGTAAAACAATCTCAAATTGACTAAAATCAAAAGTGTAAGATGAAATGGAAAAATCATCTTTAATTTTTAATGTAAAAGCCTCATCGTGACAGCATCCTTCCGGGATATCACAACATGACTTCGGTGCTGATAAAAAAGACACATCCTTTACATTACCTCCACAATAATGTGTAGAGATAGTCATACCTGTTGTAACAACAAATAAAACTAAAGTAAGTAATGTATGAATGATTTTTTTCAGCATTGAAATTAATATATAGCACAAATGTAAAAATAGTTTATCCAATTAGTGTGTATAATTTTTTTAAAGAAGTGCACAATTTTTGGATTCATTGAGATTTACACCTCTGTAATAGGTCTTCTCCCTATTTTCTTATCCTTACTGAACTCTCTGGGAGTTAGCCCAGTTATTGATTTGAATTGACGAGAAAAATGCTGACTTGAGCTGTAATTTAATTGGTAGGCTATTTCGCTAACATTTAACTCTTCGTAGCAAAGTAACTCTTTTGCTTTTTCTATTTTCTGAAGAATTAGATACTTTTCAATGGTAGTTCCTTCAATTTCTGAGAATAGTTTGCTTAAAGATGAATATGAATGCCCTATGGTATTTGGCAAGTACTCTGTTAAATTCCCTAAATGTTCTGATGATTCCTGGTGGTGTACCATTTTAATAATTTCGTTCTTTACCTGCTCAATCAATTGAGATTTTTTGTCATTCAACAATTCAAATCCAATCTCATTTAAAGCCTTTTTAAGATCATTGCACTGCAATTCGTTTATTGTATTCTGAAAAAGAACAGTTCCAAGGTCAATCTCAATATACTTAATATTCAATCTTTCAAGAACATCTTTTACCGC
This sequence comes from Labilibaculum antarcticum, assembly GCF_002356295.1. Classification (NCBI taxonomy): domain Bacteria; kingdom Pseudomonadati; phylum Bacteroidota; class Bacteroidia; order Marinilabiliales; family Marinifilaceae; genus Labilibaculum; species Labilibaculum antarcticum. The sequence continues at coordinate 5,318,332 of NZ_AP018042.1, forward strand.
AGATATGCATCGAGGACACACCATGTTCTTAATGTGAATTTTACTTTTTCCCATTTATAAAGTTTTAATTATATGCTATTAAGTACCACTATTTTGAATTTATTAAGAATCAAGATCATCCATATTGTGATGCATTGCCAAATAAACAAAGTAAGAAAAACTATTGAGACAGGATCAACCTAAGCAGAAGAAATTTAATTGCATTTTTAAAAGGATCAACTTTATAATTTGAAAGATTATACTTAGAAAACTAATTAGAGACGGATTTTATAACTTTAATTGCAAAGCAATAAAGAGAATAAACTTACCGGATTTTAGTATTGCAGTTAAAAACAATTGGGAGCCCCAACAAAAGTGGGACTCCTAAATTATTAAATCTACAGCTATTTTGTGATAAATTCCTTTTGGTTGTGCAGCTCCTTTCTTAAAGAAATAGAGCCGATTTGGAGAACAAATGGAACGACCAATCCCGAAAATTCGGGAGAACGCCATATTTCCTATTCAATTAGCTATTTCCCTTATTCAAATATTGAAAAAACTTAACTTTATATTCCTCTGATAAAAAATCATCAGATTGATCTTTTAAAGGATCCAACCAATTTACTTTTTGTTTGGACCAATAGCCATTTGCAGGAAGAGGTATATCATTTTCATGGCATGTTTTCCTTAGTATTGATTCAGGAATACTATAAATTTTCGAAAGTTGAGTTTTTGGCTTAGACCATACTAGGTCATATAATTCTTTGCAGATTATTGAAATTGATTCCATGACTAAAGAGATTTAATATCCTCCTTAAGTTAGTGATGATTTTTCCGCTTCAAAAACAGCTCAGAATGATAAATATCATAAGGTTAATGCTTTTCTGCCAGCCATAAACTACTCACCTATTAATGATTATCTGCGAGGAGGGGTTTCACAGTACGCAATATCATTAATGTGTCATCAAATTCGCAGGAGTTGAAACAATCTTTTTAAAACTTGTTCGATCCAATTTAGATACGATTTGTGGGAATATATTTAAATTTGTCGATGCAGAAAGTGGTTTTTGTTGTGCAACTCAAAGATACTTTGAGATACTTAAATTCTTTCTCTCTTTTTTTATTCGTTTAGGACGCGATTGATATTGAGGGAAGAAATTATCCTTTTTTTAGGTACTTTTGCTTAAATTTAATACAGTTAAGTGACTTAACAAGCATTTTAACAAATCATTTCATGTCAAATTAATTCAAATGTAACCAACTGACAAACAGGCTATTATAAAGTTTTATTGCTTCTTATTTGTTACCCAAATAAGACAACACTCTACTTAATAAACATCTGATTACTTTCTGCATCGGAAAGTAATAAAGATATAAATACACTTCTCTTTATTGCCATGAGCCTGAATCATATCGATTTAGGCTCTTTCAGTATTATCAGAAGTTTTTCGATCAATGTTGATACGATGAGTGTTTTATCGATAACAAAGGAAAACTAGTTTTCTTTAGCTGTAATATGAACATTCGAAAAAGAATTTTGTCTTTTGATCATTCGAAAGTGAAAAATAAATAAAAAAACGGATTGTTTTCAATCATCAATCATCAATCACAAATAGAAAGGGATGTTTTAAATTACCGAGACCTGCAATCAGCTTACGTTTCTATTGATATTGTAACAGCTAATCTTCAATAGTTCTTCATTACAAAGCTCTGCCCCACAAATATTGAATTGCCTAATAAGACATCGAATAATGAAATTGAAGAAAAGAAGAAAATTTGATAAATATTTAGATATTTTAGATCACCCTATTCGGTTTAACCCATTTGTATTCAGCAGAACATTTTTGTTATGGGCATTTCTTGGCATAGTCGGTGGCATCATTGCAGCAGTGTATTTGATTGTTCTTGAATATCTGACAAATAGTATCGCCTATTTTGAAGGCTGGCTGGTTATTCCAGTGATGGCTATTTGTGGCCTATTAGCAGGTTTGGTCTCTCATTTTATAGGTGATCCGGGTGAAATAAATCTCATTGTAAATAATATTCGCTTTAATAAAGGCAAGCTCGATCCAAAGAAAAATCCATCAATGGTTCTGTCCTCATTACTCTGTATTGCTTCAGGAGGAAGCCTGGGTCCCGAAGCACCATTAGTGCAAGTGACAGGTTCAACCGGCTCATGGCTAGGGAGAATATTGCGCTTAAAAGGAGAAGAACTCCGATCGCTTAGCATTGCCGGTATGGCATCTGGATTTACCGCATTATTCGGCGCTCCATTAGGCGGAAGTCTTTTTTCACTGGAAATTCTGCATCATAAATATGCTATTGAATATTATAAAGCTATTGTTCCAGCACTTGTGGCAAGTTCTTTTAGCTATATTACATTTGCTTTTATCATCCATTTAAAATCAGGATCTGTGTGGCATTTTGATGCCTATGAAATGATTGACAAATTTGATTTCGTATATGTGGTCTTTTTTGCTTTTTTAGCTACGATGATAGGATGGTTATTTATTTGTTGTACGAAGGGTTTTAAATATCTTTTTGGAAAATTGAATATTCCAACCTACCTCAAAACATTAATCGGCGGAATAATACTCGGTGTTATTGCTCTTTATTTTCCATTAACCCGGTATTTTGGACTCAAGGAAATTAATGAGATTATGATTGGCAATTTATCAATTGATTTTCTGCTTGCAATTCTGATCTTTAAAATCCTCGCCATATCTGTGGCCGTCACTTCCGGTTGGAGAGGTGGATTTATTATCCCCATGTTCTTTCTTGGAGTTACATTAGGGCTGATTCTTCACCAATTATTTCCATCCATCAATCTGGCTTTAACTGTAATCAGTTGTATGGCGGCAATCAACGCCTGCGTGACCAGGACTCCTATGAGTACGACTATTTTATTGGCAACTTTAACAGGATTTACATATTTCGTTCCCATACTATTTGCAAGTTTAACCGGATATTTTCTTGCCCCGAGAATACCATTTATATCTTCACAAATGGAAAAAGAAAAATGATGAGTCGATCAGCTAATATCGTTTATATTTTTAATTCAAAAACAAAATAAGCTGCTATCAACTAATTCGGATTGAGTTAAAAAAATATAGACAAGCTGTTCCGAAGTTTATTAATCTACTTAATCAAATAAGAATTGAGGAATATGATTCTCACGGTAAAAGACCTGACAGGTTTTTTAAACCTGTCAGGTCTGAACTATTAATTGTATTTCGCTTCTGGTTTCGCAGCCATTAGTAGTTCTTCCCTTTCAACGCTGTCAGGTTTCCCCTGAAAACCGCCCACAGTACCGACTGCATTAATTGCTGAGCAGCGTGTTTGTTGCTGACGATCCCCTGCTCTAAACTATCGCATAAGGCCATGAGTTGATTTACTTATGACTTTACAATCGGAAGCAAAGCACTACGAATTTTCAGCAATAATCTTTTTTGCCTCTACTATTTTTCGTTTTCTTTCCTTTTCTGAATATCAGCAATTTCCTTATTTTGATGCAATTTTAAATTCTCAAGCAGCAACCTCTTTTCTTTTGCCTGCAAGAGTAAAGCGTTAACTTCTTTTTGAGCTTGAGCAACTTTCAATTCAAGTGCCTCTAATTGGTGCGTTTTTTTTGTTTCCATGGTGATATGATTAAGGTTTTGAAAGAGAACTTCCTGAATTTAAACAGATTGCCACGTTCCTTATTTTTCGGAACAAGCTCTACCTCCCCGCAATGAGATGTGAAATTTGAAACCTCCCTTAGGGTGAAAAGCCACTATCGTTTTTTTTTAGTTTTATTTCCTTTAGGGTTCGGAAGCAGGATTAAAAATCCTGAACTCTTTGGTCGCAGATTACAAATCTGTAAAACAGTAATACCCTGCACGATCAGTTCGTCACTTTTTCTTCATAAAAAAAATCCTCTAACACTTGGAGGATTTGTCTGTAAGTAGATATCGGTTTGTAAATTAAATTGAAGAATAATTAATGTTAATAAAATTGATTGCATTTTTACCAACAAGCCGAGGCCCTCAATTCCCATTTTAAACTTTTGTCGGTTTACAAGATAATTTCAGAAGTCTCTGCTTTTTTATTAAGCCCCTATTACTTCCATAGCATTCCCAGTTCTTGTTTTTCTTGTGCGTACAACGGTCAAATATTTTTGATTGCATTTGTTAATGAAATTAGCTCTTGTTTCGTTTTTTTCATTCGAAGCAATGCAATTAAGTACCTCAATAGCGTCAAACAACTCTTCGCAAGCAATTCGTACATATTTATATACTTCTTGGGTGTCGTAATCCACGTCATCATTTTTTGCAATACTTCTCTCCTCGCTTTGCTGATTAAAGGCTCTGTTGTCCTCCATCATTTCAAGATACCACGGAGTGGCTTCCAATATTGTTATCAATACCTGATTTTCTGGTAGATCTAACTCCTTAATTAAACTCGCCATTTTAGCAGACTGCCTTTTTTCGGCTCAACGACTGTCTGCAGGGCTTTTAATGCTTACGGAGCCACCTGTTTATAGGAGTTTGAAGGTGATAGTTCAAAAAATAAGACCCGACAGGTTTCCAAAACCTGTCGGGTCAGTAGTATTTCAATTCTTGCTATCTATATTACTAGTTAACTGCAAGTCTTTGTGTTATATTATTAAAACTCAGTCCCCTGAGCGTCATAATATTTAGACGTAATATCACCCGTTAATAAATCTTCTGTTACTACAACATATTGATACAAGTCATCAGTATTAACTATACGTAAACTGCGATCGCCTTGGCTATAAGAAAATATCGAAGTTACTCTTTTAGTTGCCGAAAGTTTACCATCCACTTTTTCATATTGATTTTCATAAACATGAATTTCTATTCCTTCTGAATACTCACTATTGTTTTGCCATCGAATTTGACAATCCGCAAGTTTAACTCCATTTTCATCATAACTAAAATGATTCCCAACATAACTTAATAGTTCAAATTGCTCTTTTTGCGTTGGGTGATGATACTCAAAATCAGTTTTAGAGAAACTTTCAATTAAATTCATATTTCGAACAGCAAAAGAAGTCATAAATTTTCGATGACCATTCTCCCAGTATTTTATTACTACACTGTTATCAATTTTCTTCACCAGTTTCTCGTTAGAATCGTAAAATTTCTTCTCCATTAACTCCTCATAAAGATCAAATATTTCAACTACATTGTATCCATCATCTTCGTACTGTCTTTCAAGTAATCTGCCCTTGTAATCAAGAACATTTATAACTTCTTTGTCATCATAAAGCGTTCTTCCTATCTCATCATAATAAGTTGTATAGCTATAAGCTTGACTTGTACTGGTTGAAGAAGTAAGATTATTGCCACTATAGTTGTATTCTATTGTGTTAACCTGAGTTTCCTCATATATTTGAGTTTGCAATTCTCTTACAAGTAGATTTTCGGAATTGTACTCAAAATCATATACGAAACTCTCTGTTTCTTCATCATTTTCATTTAATTCAATCCGAATAAGTTTCACCTCTAAACCATTGGTATATTCTGATTCATATTTTGGATATAGTATCTCTCCGTCCTGATTAAATCTAATTCTTGATAATGCATTTCCATCACTATCTACCGTTAGTTTAAGTGCAGAAGAAAAACTTCCATCAACATTATAATATTTATATTCTGTGATGTAATCATCCTCATTGTATAGGTAGTCTATATGCCCTGTTGCAACACCTGTCGCATTCAGACTTTCATTCTTAGTTACGAAGCCCTCCTCATTTAGGGTCAACAGACTTAAATTATTTTTTATTTTCTTAATATTTCCTGATTCATAATGCTCAGTGAAGAAATAATCAACTGTTGGTTGAGTATTTGTTCTTGTGTGATCCTCTACAGTTATCTTTTCTGGCAAACTTCCATCTACAGGGTAATAATGCTTAATCGTTTGGCCGATAAAATCAAGAGTAATATTTTTATTTACTGCATGATTTCTATAAATCTCTGAATAAGTTGGGATACCTCTTTGGGTAAAATGATGAACAATTTTTTCATTCTTATCAAGAAAGAAAGTTTCAATGTTCTTCAGGTACGATTGCACATTTGGCGTTTTATCAGAAAATGAAAGTGAACTATATCCAAAATCTTGTGGTTTCGATCCTAGTGTAGTTACAACCTGTATATCTATTTGTGTTGTTTCATCAACAGCTATTTTAAAGCTAATTGGCAATGCTTCCTGTACCCAAGCGGCAGCAAGTGAACCATCAACAGGAGAGGCAAAAGTAGTAGCACGATCCTCATTTTTAAGTAAAAAACCGGTAATGGCATAGCCATCTCCATTATCCAGATCAACTCCTTTTATGGTGAAGCTATTGTCTCCCCAATTTTCAAGTTGAACTTCTTTGGAGTTGAAACCATCTAACACTGCTCCATCTTTCTCAATGCTAATAATTGCAGTTTTTAAATTTTCTAACTCAAAAGATGTTCCTGCTGAAGATTTGGTATTTCCTGTTTCTGAAACACCTATTGCTAACATTCCTTTTCCGGATAATTCTATGTCCTTTTCGGGAGAATCATCCTTTGAACAAGAAAAGCAGGCTGCTGAGAATAAAGCAACAAGAATAAAAGTTTTTAATTCTTTCATAATTAAATTTGAATTGTTTATTTGTTTAAATACTAAATTGATAATTTCTTTTTTCAATATCTTATTACATGCACACAAGTATTATTTGAACATCTGTTTCAAATTGACTAATGCCACCCAAATTTTCTTCCAAGTCAATAATCTTTTTTGTCTCTACTATTTTTCGTTTTCTTTCCTTTTCTGAATTTCAGCAATTCCATTATTTTGATGAAATTTTAAATTCTCAAGCTGCAACCTCTTTTCTTTAGCCTGCAAAAGTAAAGCGTTGACTTCTTTTTGAGCTTGAGCAACTTTCAATTCAAGTGCTTCTAATTGGTGTATTTCTTTTGTATCCATAGTGATATGATTAAGGGTTTAAAAGATGACCTCATAAATTTAAACAAACAGGAGGAGGCATTACTTCAAAAAAACTTTGAAATTCAGCAATTTGTTCGGCTTTTTCCCAGTCTTTCATGCCTTCGCACCAAAGCAAACTGTCTTTTTCAATTTTTCCTTTTAATTCATTTATCGAAAAGGGACCTCTTTTATCTCCATTCTCGACATAGTACCATTGTTTATTCATTTCAAGATATATTAGATTTCAATATGGGTTCTTACTTATTATTATCTGCGCTTGTGTTTCCATTACTATTCGCCATAAACTGTCGGACTTAAAAACAACTCATCAATAGTCTCTATCATTTCTTTTTCTGGTTTGGCATAGAATACACCGGTATTGCCTCCTGCCCTGCAACCACGCAAAAACAGATAATACACGCCACCAAAATCACGTTCGTAAGTAAAATTTGGCAAACGCATTTCCAGGTAACGCTTTAGTGCAATGCTATAAATAAGGTATTGCAGATGGTAATTGTTATCTGTCCACGGCATCTAATAGCCCCATATTGAGCAATAAAACCCTCACAAAACCACACTCTTATTATGTTGGCTTTACAATATACTAATTTGCACTTCATTAAGAAGGTGTCAAACCTGCCAAGTTTAAGAATAAGTTATAAACAATTGTTTATCTTAAACTTACCGATTCAATTTTAAAAGCATAAATTTATGTCAACACTTCGCCAAAACTTGTCGTTATTAAAACACAAAACCTAAAATAAAATACACAATGGATTACTTTCTTCTATGTAAATGCTGCCTATCATTAAAAAGGCTCATCCTAAAAGAAGAAAGCATTATTCGTTAATTGAAACCAGGAGACGCTGAGCTCGCATTTGTGTTTCTCTGGTAATTAGGTCTGATCACCATAGCCCAAATGTTGCATAAACTGATCAATTTCCTTTTACAAGATCTGATTATTTAATTTCAGGCAATCCTACATGGATGGATTCAACAAGATGTGTAGGCATTTTAATCAAATAAGAATTGGGAAATATGATTCTCACCATAAAAGATATGGCGAAAAATGATCTGCAATTGATTTATAGTAAAGAGCAATTCGAACAAAGAATGCTTTTATCAAGACTAGAGAATATATAGCGAAGCTTGGGCAAATATGATTATAAGGATAAAATACGCTTATAATCATTTGGTTACAAAATACGGATAGCGCAATCAAATAATTTATTGAATATAGAAATCGATTAGTTGCAATTAACTTAAGAAAACCGTTGCTATTTTAGTTATTATTCTATTATTTTTGCAACCTGTTAAAACAACTCAAGCAAGCAAATGCCACTACTTTTAAATAATTCATTATTAGAACTAAACGACTTTATCTCAATTATTAATAATGATCATGATTTCGAAATTTCAGAAGAAAGATGCGAGAAGCTAAAGGAATCATATAATTTTCTGTTCGATTTTTCTAAAGACAAAATAATTTATGGTATAAATACGGGCTTGGGACCCATGGCTCAATATAAGATTCAAAAAGACGAACAGGTTCAACTGCAATTAAATCTTATTCGAAGTCATGCCGTTGGAGCTGGCAATCCTCTTGATGATGCAACACTAAAAGCTGCAATGCTAGCCCGGCTAAACTCTTTTCTTCAAGGTAAATCGGGCGTTCATTATTCGTGTATCGAACTGCTTAGTCAGATGATAAAGAAAAATATTCTTCCATTTATTCCTGAACATGGTGGTGTTGGAGCAAGTGGTGATCTGGTTCAATTAGCACATTTAGGATTAAATCTCATTGGCGAAGGCAAAGTAAAATATCAGGGAGAATGGTGTTCTACTGAGGAAGTATTCAAAAAGGAAGAACTTCAGACCATTCAAATAAAATTACGGGAAGGTTTGGCCATCATAAATGGAACTTCGGTAATGACGGGTATGGGAATCAACAATTTGCAGGAAGCTAAGAATCTATTCAATTGGTCCTTGAGTTTATCTTGTATCATGAATGAAATTGTTGAATCGTTCGATGATCATTTTTCAGATGAACTCAACTTTGCTAAAAGACATAAAGGACAGCGAGAAGTTGCCAGACAAATGCAAGCCATTCTTGGCAACAGCAAGCGAATTTTGAAACGGGAAGAGCATTTCTTTACGGATCAAAATTTGGATCAGGATATTTTCTCGAAGAAGGTACAAGAGTATTACTCTTTGCGTTGTGTTCCGCAAATTTTAGGTCCGGTGTTCGATACGATAAACAATTGTGCGCATGTTTTAGAGGACGAACTAAATTCGGCAAACGACAACCCTATTGTGTCGCTTAGTGAAGAAAATGTATTGCATGGTGGTAATTTTCATGGGGATTATATCTCCCTGGAAATGGACAAACTAAAAATGGTTACTACCCGAATGAGCATGCTCTCGGAACGACAACTAAATTTTCTCTTCAATAATAAGATCAATAAAATTCTTCCTCCTTTTATCAATTTAGGAAAACTGGGATTGAATTTAGGCATGCAGGCAATGCAATTTACAGCAACCTCTACTACCGCCGAATGCCAAACAATATCAAACCCAATGTACGTTCATTCTATTCCTAACAATAACGACAATCAGGATATTGTGAGCATGGGAACCAACTCGGCAATATTGTGTCAAAGGGTTTTAAACAATACCAGACAAGTGCTGGCCATACAAATAATTGCTGTTTGCCAGGCTATTGATTACTTGAAAATAGAATCAAAGCTGTCGCCTTTTACTCAGAAATTATATAGCATGGCTCGAGATATTGTGCCTGTATTTATCGAGGATACTCCTAAGTATGAGGAGATGGCTGCTATTGAAAAACTAATAAAGGAATGCGAAATTAAACTTCCTACTTTTGTAGAGTCCGAAATGAGCCTTACGGTATAGGCTACAATATTTAGATGAGAAGTAAGAATATTTAAAATTGGGAATGAAAAATTTGCCAATTAGATCTCAAAATATAGTAAAAGCAACAAATTAGACTCTTATGAAATATGCGCTTGTAACAGGGGGATCAAGAGGTATTGGTAAAGCGATATGTACAGAACTGGCTGCCGATGGAATGTATGTTCTTATCAACTATCGTTCGAACAAAGAAGAAGCTGAAAATACCTTACAGGAAATTAAAGATCAAGGAGGTAATGGAGAACTCCTTCCCTTTGATGTTTCCGATAGTGATGAGATTAAAAGTAGCCTGGATAATTGGCATACTTCCAATCCTGATCAACACATTAGTGTACTGGTAAACAACGCCGGCATCAACAAAGATAACCTGATGGTATTTATGTCTGAGGATCAATGGGGATCAGTAATAAAAACGAATTTGGATAGCTTCTTTCACATTACCAGTAGGTTGCTAACAAATATGGTTATTAATAAATGGGGCCGCATCATAAATGTGGTTTCTTTATCAGGACAAAAAGGAATGCCTGGTCAAACGAATTATTCGGCTGCAAAAGCGGGTGTTATTGGTGCAACCAAATCGCTGGCAATGGAAATTGGCAAGAAAAAAATAACAGTAAATGCTGTTGCTCCCGGCTTTATCAGAACAGATATGACTGCTGATTTAGACGAAAAAGAACTTAAAAAACTAATTCCTCTAAATAGATTTGGAACTGCCCAGGAGGTAGCCTATGCGGTGTCATTTTTAGCCTCAGATAAAGCAGCTTACATAACAGGAGAAACCATTTCTATTAATGGTGGCATGTACAGCTAGTAAGTAAACATTAAATAGTATTCGACAAACCAAAAAATATGAAGAGAGTAGTCATTACAGGGATGGGAGTTTACTCCACAATAGGAAAAAATATTGAAGAAGTAAACGATTCCCTTTACAATGGTGTTTCTGGAATCGGAATTGATGCAAAACGAATTGATGACGGTTTTAGATCTCCCTTAACAGGAATTATTGAACGCCCTATATTGAAAGGGGTATTGCCAAGAAGAATGCGGATCGGATTGCCCGAACAAGGCGAATATGCTTACGTTGCAACCATGGAAGCTTTGGAAATGGCTCAACTTGATGAAGAATTCAGACTCAAGAATGAGGTTGGTATTCTTTATGGGAATGATAGTTCTGCAGTTCCGGTAATTAATGCAATTGATATCGTTCGTGCCAAAAAAGATACCACTTTGGTGGGATCAGGAAGCATTTTTCAGTCGATGAACTCCTCCATAACCATGAATTTGTCGGTTATTTTAAAACTAACAGGCGTGAATTTCACCATTAGTGGAGCTTGTGCCAGTAGTTCGCACGCCATTGGAATGGCAATGATTCTTATTCAGCAAGGCTTACAGGACATTATTATTTGTGGTGGCGGACAAGAGGTGAATGCCGAATCGATGGGTTCCTTCGATGGTTTAAGTGCCTTCTCGACGAACACAGCTGATCCGACCAAAGCCTCTCGCCCATTTGATAGGGATCGTGACGGACTTGTGCCTAGTGGTGGTGCAGCAACAGTAGTTGTTGAAAGCTACGAATCGGCCATCAAGCGCGGGGCTCCAATTCTTGCCGAATTAACCGGCTATGGCTTCTCATCGAATGGTGAGCATATTTCGGTTCCAAATATTAAAGGGCCAAGCAAATCGCTCGAAAAAGCACTTAAATACGCAGGTATTTGCGCTCAGGATATCGACTATGTAAATGCTCATGCCACGTCAACTATTGTTGGTGACACGAATGAAGCGCAAGCTTTATACAATATTTTCGGCTCCAAAACACCTATCAATTCAACCAAATCGATGACGGGTCATGAAATGTGGATGTGCGGTGCCAGTGAAATTATTTATTCGATACTGATGATGCAAAATTCATACATTGCCCCAACCATCAATTTTGAAAACCCTGATGAGCATTCGGCCAAACTAAATATTTCAGGAAATCGAATTGAAAAAAATATTGATACTTTCCTTTCCAACTCGTTTGGTTTTGGAGGTACAAACTCAACCTTAATCGTGAAAAAAGTAAAATAACAACCTATATGACTAAAGAAGAAGTAATCAAAAAAGTGGATGCCTTTTTAATTGATGAATTTGAAATTGAAGCGGATCAGATTAAACCTGATGCCAATTTTAAAGATGATTTGGAGATTGAAAGTCTTGATTTTGTTGATATCGTAGTAATCATCGAAAGAGAATTTGGATTTAAAGTAAAAGGCGAGGAAATGACTCACATTCGTCAGCTTTCCGATCTATACGACTATATTGAAGAACAAGTAAAAGTACACTCCTAATGGCTTCATGGGAAGGTAAAACCCGGGGTGGTACAACGGGATACCGAATATTTATCCTATTACTAAAGAAGGTGAATATTCGGTTTTCTTACGCTCTTTTGCGAGCGGTTGCTGTCTACTTTTGGTTTTTTTCTGATAAGGGTCCTTTGATGTATTTCTATCAAAATCGCCTTCAGCATGGTAAATTTGATGCCTATAAAGCGATTTACCGAAATTACGTAATGCTTGGCGAATGCCTGCTCGACAAAATTGTTGTTATGGCTGGAATTAAAAACAAATTTACCTTCGACTTTGATGGAGAAGACTATTTACATGCCCTGGCCAAAGATAAAAAAGGAGGAATCTTAATTGGTGCACACATTGGAAATTGGGAAATTGCCGGTCATTTACTAACGCGAATCAACACCAAAGTACATGTTGTAATGCTCGATGCTGAACATCAAAAAATAAAGGAATTAATGCAAAATGTACTGCGTGATAAACAAATGGCGATCATTCCCATAAAAAACAATTTCGATCATTTGCACGCCATAGAAGAAGCTCTTAAAAAAGGCGAATTTATTGCCTTACATGGCGATCGCTTTTTACCGGGCAGTAAAACAATTTGTACTGAATTCTTAGGGCAGGAAGCACAATTTCCAAGTGGTCCTTTCTATATGGCATCTAAATTCGGGGCTCCTGTTTGTTATGTTTCTGCAATTAAAACAAGTAGATATCACTATCATTTTAAGGCCACCAAACCAGAGGTACTTCCCTACCCTAACAAGCTAAAAACAAGAAATCAAGATCTTAAAAATATGATTGAACCTTATGTGAGGAATCTGGAGCAAATTGTTCTCGAAAATCCGAATCAATGGTTCAATTTCTATTCATTTTGGGGTGATAAAAACTCTGTCAACTAAAAGACCTATAAAGCAAAACATATGAATTTTGGTAACGATAATAAGACTGCTTTACAAGCAAAATTTGATGCTCAAAAGATTGCTTTTGGACCCATCATGTTTCAGGCCGCACGTTCTCTACAAAAAATGGGCATTCTTGAAATCATTAAAAAACAAAGAAATAAGGGGATTCTGATTTCAGAGATAGCCAAACAACTAGACATCGCGGTTTATGGCGTTAAAGTTCTGCTTGAGGCCGGCCTAAGCATGGAAATTGTTCGGGTTGAAGAAAACCGATACTTTCTTACCAAAACCGGTTTCTTTTTATTGAGCGATCCTTTGACTCAGGTGAACATGAACTTTGTGCACGATGTGAATTACGAAGGCTTTTTCGATCTTGACAAATCCATAGAAAATGGAAAGCCTGAGGGTTTAAAGGTATTTGGTGAATGGGCTACGGTATACGAGGGACTTTCACAGTTGCCTGATCAAGTTCAAAAAAGCTGGTTCGAATTTGATCACTACTACTCCGACACTGCTTTTCCGGAAGTATTACCCATCGTTTTTGCGAATAAGCCTAAAAAGCTTCTTGATGTTGGTGGCAATACAGGAAAATGGTCGATTCAATGTGGAAAATACGACGAGGATGTTCAGGTTACCATACTCGATTTACCAGGTCAATTGGAGAAAGCCTATGTAAATATAGAATCGAACAATCTTAGCGATCGTGTTAGGGGTATCCCTCTAAATCTACTCGATCATTCTGTTCCTTTTCCAAAGGGCTTTGATATTGTTTGGATGAGTCAGTTTTTGGACTGTTTCTCACAAAAGGATATCCTGGAATTGCTTCAGAGAGCAAAAAATGCAATTGTAGAAGATGGTTCTGTATATATTCTGGAAACCTATTGGGACAAACAAAAATACGAGGCTTCAACCTATAGTTTGCATGCTACATCTTTATATTTCACGTGCTTGGCAAATGGCTGTTCGCAAATGTATCATTCTGAAGATATGCTAGCCATTATCGACAATGCAGGACTTTATGTTGATGAAGAAATTCATGACATAGGTGTCAGCCATAGCCTTTATAAGTGTAAAATAAAAGCTTAAGTATCAGAGTATGGCTTTTGCAATAACAATCAATAAAGCCATACTCTTCCGTTTTTTTGTCTAAAAATAAAATGATGACATTACCTCATACCACCAATGGCCTAATTCCTCAAAAACATCCTTTTGTTTTGGTGGATCAGATCATTTCAGTCTCCGATAAAATAACCATTTGTCATTTTACGGTTCCCGAAAATCATCCTCTTGTAGATAATGGAAAACTAAGCGAAGGCGGCTTGGTCGAAAACATTGCACAAACAGCAGCTGCAGGCAATGGATATCAGGCTAAGGAATTGGGAATGGAAGTGCCGATAGGATTTATTGCCGGAATTAAAAAGGTAAAAATCATTCGTCTTCCTGATGTGCTTAGCATTCTTAAAACAATTGTTACTCAGGAAAACAGAGTGATGGACTATAATTTAATTAAGGGCGAGGTTTTTCTGAATGATGAATTGATTGCAAGTTGTAACATGAAGATTTATTGTCCTTCATAAAACTTTAATAAATTATCATTACTAATCGGATAAACTTGCCATTATATTCTTTCGTGCTTACAGACTACCATAATAACATCCCTACGGGATTTTTAACAGCTCCAGAGGAGCGAAAATATGGTAGCTGACAGAGAATCAACAACAAAAAGCCCCGTAGGCGGCGATACAATGTAAAAGCAAGTGAAAAGACTAGCAAGAGCCATGGTTATGATTTTTAGGTACAGAGTACCGTGGTATTATTTGTTTTGTCTTTTTTGAAAGCATCACCTTGCAGTCTATTAATTAGGAAGAATTTGACATTGAGTCCGGAGATCGGGACCCGTTTAGTGAAGATAGCGTTAAGAACAAAAAGCTGTTTGAATCGAGATAATTTTGCGGGCCTCATCGATTTCGTTTCACTCAATTGAGCGTAGTGAGATCATGAATACCCGTTAAAATTAGGCATGAATCAAAAATGAAAAGCCCATCTGGCTTGAAGACAAAACCTAAGAAAGCTAAAATTTAAAGTATCGCTTTTGAGAGTTGGTAAAAAAAAAGAATTGTATTTAAGGTCGGTTCATTAGTGAAGCTGCCGACGAAATTTCAAGCGAGATGAGTATTGTAGTGAAGGACACAAGCCCTAAGAATTAGCTGAAAAGTCTAAAGTAAAATCGACCTCAAAAAAATCACCTCTCCCCCTACTCTTCATTGCCGGCAATTTTCAAATTCCAATCTCCCCCTTTCGGGGATAAGCCCAAAAATTCAAAAGTAAAGCCTCCCCACTTGGGGAAAGGCGACTTTTTTCAAATCGGAGCTTTCCCCTGTTCGGGAAAGGTCTCTTTTTTCAAATCGGAGCTTTCCCCTGTTCGGGAAAGGTCTCTTTTTTCAATTTGAAGCTTTCCCCTGTTCGGGAAAGGTCTCTTTTTTCAAATCGAAGCTTTCCCCTGTTCGGGAAAGGCGTCTTTTTTCAAATCGAAGCTTTCCCCTGTTCGGGAAGGGCATTTTTTTTCAATTTGAAGTTTTCCCCAAGCAACGAGATAGCGACCGATCACTAACTAATTATAATCAGCATAAAACACGATCCTATCCTACTTTTTTACACACTCATAATGAACTTTGTAGGGGTTAAAATGGACGCTGCAGCAGTAAAAACGGGCATTTCCAGTCCAAAAATGATTATGTACAGATATTCTTCCGCAATAAATCGCACCTTCTTCTGCTTTTTTCACCTCAACTTATGTAGAGCAGTTCTTTTTTAGTTCTACAAATTGCTTTCTCTAGCTAATTACTACTGTTTAGTTCATTTAATGCTTAGTTTTAATGGCCATTAGAGAAAATTGTTGTTGTTGTTGTTCTGGTTTATTGGAGGGATAGCAATTGTGCGGTAGCAAGGCACAAGACATAGCATAAGACAATGTATTGTGCACCTGCCTACTGGCATATTAAGAATAAGTGCACTGGTGCACATTCTAATAAGTTAGCATTAATTGTTTAAGAACGATGAAGATTAAACTATCAAACTCAGCCACTGATTTGCACAAAATACAAGTTTATGTATTTTATCTAGTTGACCTTGCCATACTTGTTGTTCTTATTGTCAATATAATAGAGGGGAATAGTTTAGTCATCCTACTTGCTTTAATGATCCTTGTTTTATTTTCAACAATTACCTTAATATCGAGAAAATACTCTTCGAGATTATGTGAGGCATATATTGATGATGAATATTTGTATTTAGAAAATGGTAAGCTGACAGACAAAATTGAATTGAGTAATATTAAATATTTGAAGTATCATCCATTTTATATACATCTTATGACTGAAGATATAATTGTTGTTAATTTTCAAAAAGAAACTACACTAGGAAGAAAAATTTATATTTATCCAACAAATCTGAATAAGGAGAAAGAATACAAATCAAATAGACATATTCTGAATTTGATAGCTGAGAAGGCAAATAATTATATTGAGGCAAAAACAACAAATGCTAACAAAAGTAAGCGTTGCGCAAGCAAATAATATTTCTACAAAATAAGATGAGAGCTTTAAAAGTTTGCTGATTAGCGAGCTTTTAAAGCTTCATTTTTTCAGCTTAAAAATCTCGAAGCTTTACATTAATGAAGGAGTAGAATGATGCTAAAGCAAAAGGCTAGGAATATTTTAAATTCAGTTGGCTAAAGCCGAACTGCAATAAATAACACAAACTATTTACTGTTGTAAGTAGAAAATTAGAGTGTTTATTGCACTTGTTTTCAGGCAACAGATAATAGAAATGTAAATGATTGAAATGAAACTAATGCAAAACATCTATTGCAGTTTGGCTTTAGCCAACTGGGGTTGTCAAATTAATAGATAGGCTTTAGCCACATATAATAATTTGCATTTCATATTTTGAAGGTGTTTTCAATTTTATGTATGCTTTAAACCGCTATATTTAAGACTTAATTGAGCAGTTTAATCAGTTTTAGACAGACTGCCGTTACCAACAATTTTAAACTAAATCAATGAAGTTAATAAAGCCGAGTGAAATTTCTAGTAAAATAATGACTTTGCTTGAAGAAAGCGATGAATTCGTTTTATTGGTTTCTCCTTATGTAAAAATATCGAAGTGGTATAAACTATTAAAGAAATTAGAGGCTGCCAAACAAAGAAATATTGATATTGAATTAATAATTAGAGATGATCAGACAAATCATAATTCCTTTAAAGAACTAAACGATTTAGGATTAAAATACTCTTCAATAAAGGACTTGCATTGCAAACTGTATTTAAATGAGAAATATGCGATTGTTTCTTCTATGAATCTGTTATTAAGTTCTGAGATAAATTCAATAGAAATAGGTTATCAAACTGAAAACGAGAAGGAATATAATGAATTAAAGGAGTTTTGTACCAGACATTTATTTTATGAATTTAATAAAACTAAAACATCCGAATCAAAATTTAATGTAGACTGGAGAGACTTTCTGATTCAAACTTTGTCGGAAAAATTGCAAAGAGATGTTCGAATTCAGCATAACGATGAAGGTTTTCAATTAAACACAGGAACAAATAATTATTCTGTATTTATTTATAATTCAAAGCAAAATAAACTAAGAATTTCAGGAATATTATCTGGAAAGGAATTTCAGGAATTAAATACTAATCCAAGTATTCTAATTCCTATTGAAGAATTAAACATTGAATTTCAGCAAGGAAGTAATGGATATTATGACACAATTTGGGGTACATCTGTGAATACTTTAAAATCCCAGAATCTTCATGAAATATTAGGTGGTGAAGAATCTGAAATTGCTAATGCAATAATAAACTTTGTTCTAAGTGTTGACTCTTTTAAAAAATTATATAGAGTCAGTTGTAAATAAAAAAAGCAGTTGGGAACTAAATTTCATGGGCGTTGATGAGCCATTTGAAAGTTTAGTTCAATTATTAAACACCAGCAAGCCCATAAAATAGGGTTTGTTAAAAATATATAGGAAATTTAATAGGCTTGCTTACTTGGCGCATTGATAAGGCAACTGTTTTAATTCGCCGAAGAAACTTGGCAAAACCGCTAGCCACCATTAAGAAAAAAATGAAGAAATTTCAGAAGATACTTGAAGGATTGAAAGACAAAAGTCCAATTCCATTACTCTTGGAAAATGGATATACGCCTTTGACTATCAAAACTGAAATAATTGAAACATTCAAACCGTATTTTAAAAATCATTCTAACCTCGAAAAGTATGCGATAGATTTTCTTGTGCCAGATTGGATAAATTTTTTAAGAATATCAATAATACATACAGGAATTGAAAATGACATCAAAACTGTATTGGATGCATATGACCAAGCAAAGGTGAAGAATTATGAGAGCACAACCGATGTTTTGTCGAAAATGATTCCTTTTCACTTGGAATCGGGGAATAAATATTGGAGTTTTCTTAATCTAGAAGTTAACAAAAAAGGATTAGAAATTTATGAGTTTGCTCAAACTTCAATGAAGGATATTTCAAACATTATTGAAGGTATTTCAAAATCAGTTTATGTCGAAAATGTCTTAATCAATAAAATTAGACGAGGTAAACTGATTGATGTTGAAAAAACAATGTCGAATAAACTTGGGAATTTAATCCAAGATTTGATTGACAACTCTGATTATGGCTCAATTTTCATCGTGCCGAAAGAGAATATCAAACTATCTGATTGGAGAAATATTGGTGCACATCATACCTATTCAATTATTGATGATAGAATCCGTTGTGAGTCAGGCGAAGGAATAAGAAAAGTCACTTTTGATATAGACAGAAATGAGCTATTTGAAAGAATAAATTACTGTATGAGGACTACAGAAATTCTAAATATGGCACATAAAATATTTGGATTCGATAACCTTCCAGAAATAAGTAAACGAATTGATAAAGACAAAAGAAATGCAAGACCTGAAATTGGATTTCTAATGTTTTCCTCAGCTTTAATGAGTCAAGGGTTTGAAATTCAGAATGTCAATTATGATTCAGCCAATGCATCATTAGAGCTATTCGACTTAACGCAAGGTGACCCAAAAGATAGAGGGATTCATTCTTCACAATTGCTTAATCGGCTTTGGCTACTTACGAACAGCAAATCACTTGAAATTAAATATTTTAGAAATAATGGTGAATTGTATCTAACATCAAGTATAGGAAGTGAAATTTTTGAGCAAATCGAAAAAGATGACACGAAAGGAACTAGCTATTTCGCAGAGAATGTAAACTTCAAATTAAAAAACGGTGGCTAATGGCTATATGACAAGCCTCCTAACGTCGGCCTACACATAGCCGAACCGTTAATAATCAAAAACTTAAAAAATGAAAAAAATATTTAAGGATTATAAATCCATTTCTAAGCCAATGCAAATAGTCATTGGTATAATGATTGTTTTTTCTATTATTGTTTTAGTTAAAAGTGGATATCTATTTGGTGTTTGGTTAAAGACAATAATATAGCTTGATTTTGTGATTATTTAAAATTAGCCTAGCGGAAAACCTCTCACACCACCGAAAAAACTTAATTTAAAATAGGGCACAAAAAAAAAGGATAAACTTCCCAGAGTTTCTCCTTTTTTAATGCAATCTATTTAGATTTTATTGCTTAATCGGATTGGCATATAGACTGAGAAAAGCTGTTTTGAATTCGTCGGCATCCAAATCAAGCTTGGCGGCACAACTCGTCATATGCGCAACAAAGCGGTCTTTCTCTTTAAGCGTGTACTCCGAAGCATATTGCTGGCCATCGTTCAACATGTCGTGAGCTATATAATTAGTAGGCCAAAGCTGATAGTTGCTATAAATCTGTCTGTCGATTTCACCAGCAACTACTTTTAGAATTTCTTTTTTATCAATATCATCAGGCAATGCATCTATAAAGGGAGATAAAGATGTACCCATTACCAGTTTTGTGCGGCCTTTAGATACTCTGATTCCTTCAACAACACTATTAAAATCTTCACCCTTTTTCTTGATATACTTTCCTCTTTTCTTTTCACAAAGCTCATAAACCTTTAAATAATCGCAAGGTTCAAACTCATACGAAATTGCTAAGGGAACAATGTTCAGGTCTTTTAAACGATCTTTATAACTCCCCTCGCCGCTCATGCTAAACATTCTCAGTAAACCTTCCTGGGTTTTATCCAATCCATTCTTGGTACGTCCGGGTCGCTGTGCAATCCACACCGATTCCTTTTTACTTCGAATTACGTAGCGCATGTATGCCGATAGCTCTTGAGAATTTCGCAAAGCCTCTCTCCCATCCGCATCGCGAATTACGGTAAACATCTTGTTTATCTTCCCAAAATCGATGATGAAATCTGAAGACATCAAGTTATCCCCAAAGGTTATTTGAGTTGTATTCATATCATTGGTGACCAAGCTATGCTGTAATAATGCCGCATCCATCACAATATCGCGATGATTGGCCACATATAAATAAGCTTCATTTTTATCCAGATTTTTGATTCCCTCGCAAGAGAATTCATCCATACTGAATTTGATTACTGTTTTTACAGCATCATTCATGACTCTCTTTTGAAAATCGTATGAACCTGTAACTGATAAGAATAAATTGGTAAGTGCAGACTGATCAAGATTAGGAAATACATGCTTAAAAACCGGATAAAACTCATCGTACTCAACCATTCTTTTTAAAGCATCAACGGCTTCCGAATCGTTATAGCATCTAATTCTATCAAAAGTATTTTCCTTGGTCTGATTTGTCATATATGTTGTAATCTATGCGGTGAATATTCGTTTTCTTCCCTTCCAGATCGCTATCGCTTATCGATAAATGTGATTGGTTTTCGACTCAAATTCGGGAATTGCATTTTTTGAATTTCAATAATATCTAAAAACTCCACAAAGGGAGCTACTCGTATCTTGGCTCTAAAATGATCTTTAATTAATTTTTCAAGCTCTTTCGATGGAGATTCGACGCCTAATTTCAGCAAAATATTATCGGTTCCAATACTATTTGTCGAAACTTCTACCACATAATTTTCCACCAGCTTAATATCATTCAATATATCGTATAGGGCTGGCGGGTAAAGGGTGGTTCCTTTAAATTTGATCATCTGTTTTTTTCTACCGATTACCGGCCCCAAACGCATGCTTGTTCTTCCGCATTCACATGCATCGGTGTAATGATGACAAATATCTCCTGTTTTAAAGCGAAGCAGCGGCATTCCTTCAACACCCAAATTCGTGATGGTCACCTCTCCGGCTTCCCCTTCTTTAACAGGCTGATCATTCTCATCTAAAAACTCAACAATGATCATTTCGGGATGATGATGTCCTCCTTTTCCATACTCACACTCGGTAAAAGCCGTTCCCATTTCGGTTGAAGCGTAAGTAGAATACAATTCAATATCCCACTTCTCTTTTATTCGTGCGCCCAGTTTGTTTAATGAGAAATCGTTATTACGGATGGCTTCACCAATACAAATGGCTTTTTTGATCGACGTTTTATTGAGATCGATATTGTTTGTTTCGGCAAATTCGATCAGCTTAATCAAAAATGAGGGTACGGTTACAATACTTGTGGGTTGAATGCGCTGAATGCTGTCAAATTGCAGTTCAGGATTTCCTGGGCCGACACGAACAACACCCGCTCCCATTTTCCGAATGCCCAAAAAGTAAGCCATTCCGGCCATAAATCGTCTGTCCATGGTCACCATCAACTGATAGATATCAGCCGAAGATCCTCCCGCACATAAAAAGGATATGTATTCGTTATAAGCCAATCGATCCAAATCCAAATCGGTCATGGTAAATGTAACCGGATCGCCTAAAGTACCTGATGTTGTAATGTAATCAATCACCTTGCCTTTGTCTACACATAAAAAATCCATATTGTGTTCCTGCAACATCTCCTTTGTAGTCACAGGAATTGTGGCGAAATCAGCCATGGTTTTTATGCTCTCCGTTTTAATATTATTCTCTTTAAAAAATCTGGAATAAAAAGGAGAGTTTTCAGTTAAGTAATCAAACAGTTCAGGCAAACGACCTTCCTGATAGTTCACGATCTCTTCCTGACTGGCTTTTTCTATTTCGGGTATAAACATGGTTTATTTTTGTATTCGAACAAGTTTAAAATTCTCATACCTAAAAATAGAATGAGACAATAAAGTGTTCTTTTTTAGTAAGGATATTAATTAGAAATAAAAAAGGATAAAATATTAGTTCTGATAGTGAACCAGAATCGATGTCTATCTCCTATTTATTAACGAAACAGGGGCTTAATCCTCTTCTTTACAAGTTTCTTTATAACGGCTCTTTTTGAATTAAAATCCATCGACATCATTGAATTTACTTCTTTTGTAGTCTTCATAATATTTCCATTTTCAGGATTTAGGAATTCTACATATCCAAAAACATCTCCCACACCAACGAACCTATATGTGAAATTCAAAATAAAATCAGCTTCCTCTTTATCGTCAGTAATAATCCAATATCCCCAACTTGCAAGAGCCTTAGTTGCATGAATAGTCCCGTTCTTATCCGTTGATTCAATAAAAACTTTATTCTCCGCCTTTGTTAATTGTGAGAAATCATCAGTTTCAATGGCCTTATTTAATCCTTTTGAGTCACAAGACCACTCATAAGCAATCACTTCTGTCGGTATTTTTTCACCTCGTATTGTCTTTATTGTATCCAATGCATATGTAGCTGAAGAAGATAAAATAATGGCGATAATTAAAACTGTTTTATTCATATGTTTATTATTTGTTTTTTAGTTGCTATATGGTCCCGAAAGCTTTCGGGATTAACATGGTGGGATAATCATCTCCCTGTGTATATAAATTACTTTGGCATGGACGTTTCAAAAAATATAATATTTTCATTACTAACCGGATACATTTGCCATTATATTATTTCCTTTCGTGCTTACAGCACTTCTTATTTTGATATTAATTGACTACTACCATAATAACATCCCTACGGGATTCTGAACAGCTCCAGAGGAGCGAGAATATGGTAGCTTACAGACAATCAACGAAAAGAGCCCCGTAGGTGGCGATATCGTGTAAAACCAAGTAAAAAGAATTCTTTTGCGATGCATGCTCATTATTTAGTCGGACAGTAGAGTCATATTTTAAATAGTAGATCTAAGTTTTGTTATGCTTCTAATTTATTTTTCCTTGAGCATGAGCTCATCTGATTCCTTACTTAATTTCGATAGTTCTTCGTATTCTGACTCCTGCGGAATTTCTAATTGCAGAGCCTTTTCGAAATGTATTTTTGCTACAGCAAATTCTCCCTTTTCAAAATAATACTTACCAACCAATAAGTGAGGGTAATAAAATGCCTCATTTAAAGCAATAAAAGCATCCAATTCCTCTTTGGGAAAATCTCTTTCTTCCTCTATTCCTTTCTGAACTTTCAGCAGTTCGGCTTTGTATTTCAAAAAGTTAGCGTACTCCTCGTTTTGCAAGATTGCATCCGCTTCAATTACATCATCAGATAGATACAAGTTTTTAGAACGATAAGCTTGAGGGTCGGCAAAAATCTCATCCAAATCGTAAGCCACAAAAGCGCCCAACTGAAAGGGTGCTGCAGAGATCCAAACTTTTTTCTCTTCAGGTTTAAAAATAATTCCATGATGAGCAATCAACTGATTGATTGCTTTTTCGTTTCCCAATCCAATATTCGCCCCTTTTGTTCCTTTTCGATCGCGAAGTAAATCAGCGACTTGTTGTACTGAGAATTTACCCGTACTATCAATTAAATTTTCAACACGATTCAGTCGGTAGTGAGAGGCATCTACAAAATTGGATGGACTGTCTTCACGATTCAACAGCATACTTGAATCAAGAAAATGATTTGTAACGGCCAAATAGTTTTCTTTTGGATGTAAAAGAGCAATTTTATCCGGCGTTTTTTCGATCAATGCAAATTTATTCTCTTTGCCCGACCCGATTAGGAATGATTCTGAAACAAATGTTTCGTATTGCTGAGCAATTGCATAGGCCTCATCGATGGTGGAAGCATATTGCAGAATTTTTCGGGCCAGAATAGAAACTGGTGTTTTACTACTACTCGGTATTCCGGTAGGCTCAGCATTTAAGGTAATGCTTAAACCTTCCAAATTCATTCCTGAAACAACTCCAATCATCCCTCCCCAGGTAACCGACATGAATGGATAACCATCATCGGGTTTCATGAAAGCAATGATCTTATTTTCTGAGAACTTATCTCCCGCATAAAAGTCAAAATTACGACCGATCAGTACACTTGAATCAGCGCTGTAATCATTTGTAAGGCCAAAAGAAGTGCAACCAACCAAACACATGCTTTGCAGTGCATGGCCCATATCGTGGGCTCCATGATAGGACATGATTCTTTGAAAAGGGGGTGCTATAAAATTAAATTCATCGGATGCAGATTTGGAAATACCTGCTACTTCCAACTGATACTCTTTGGGAATGTAGTTTAGTAAATCGCGGTTAAACCAACCCAAAAAGACACGAAGAAACTGAAGATAGAATCTTGAAGGCACCAATTTGTCAAGTTGGGCAACAAAAGCTTCCTCCTGATACTGAACCAAATTTTTACTTAATTGTCCATTCTTAAACCCCATGGTATAAGGATCGCCCTGTACGAACAATTCCCATAAACCATATTCGTTTAACTTCATCCAGCTGTCTCCACAAACCAACAAGGAGTCATTTATCCTATGCACAGGCAAATCCTGATCGCTTACCCGAATGTGCTCTGGCTCTTCCATTTTTGTTACCGTAAAAAGGTAAATTAAAAATGCAGCAAGCAGTATGATTACAGCCAATAACAGTTTTGTTCTTTTTCTCATCAATTTTATTTTATATCGTATATTCTTCAGGATAACAAGAATTAATTTCTTGAAGAATGGCATTAATATCTATAAGTTGTCCGCAGGTTAGCAAGGCCCCGCAAAGCACTCCGGTAATGCCATGCAAATTCACACTCTGCCCGGTTAAAAGTAAATTTGATATTTTGGTGCGCGATGGTAAGTAGGATTCAATTGGATTGTTACAATCCCTTACAATCCCATACATACTGCCTTCCTTGGTGCCCGTGTAATCTTTAAAACTTAACGGACTGGATGTATAGCTTGCGTCAATAGCATCTATAATATCTGGAAACACCTCCGATACACAAGCCATCACTTCTCTTTCTTTTTCTGATTTAAAGGCCAAATATTCTTCCCCCCGACATTCAATCTTAGTGCCCTCCCATTTCTTTACTTCCTCATATTTCATATAAGTTATAATTGTTAGGCTCTCGGCATATTCGGGATTGTTTTTATCAGCAGCAAAATAAAGCATCAAACCTTGTGGCCAATCCCCTTTGTCATAATTATCAACACCCCAAACATTATTTGTTTTGTAGTAATAATAATTTTTATTCAAATAAGGGATATGATTTTTTTTCAAGACAATATACACGCTAAATGCGGATATGGTATTTTTCAGATTGGTCAATCTTGACTTGTATGATTTTCTGATTTTTTCATCGGGGACCAAATCCATTGTGATTGAAGGATGCATGTTTGAAATAAAATGCTTTGCTTCAAATAGATCTCCGTTCTGGGTTTCCACGGCCGACATGAGCTTTCCCTCAAAATGAAATTTCACAACTTCAGCTTTAGTGAAGACCTTACCTCCCATTCCCTGAATGGAGTCAACGAGAGCATCGGAAATTTGATCTCCACCTTCGGTTAAGCGCCAGGCACTGGTTATAAAAAAGTGATTAACCAATGCATGCACATAAAGTGGTGTAGTATGTTCACCACCACCATATAAAGGATTCAATGCTGCCAGCACAGATCTCAGTTCAAAATTTTCGGTCAGCGAAGCAATAAAATCAGAAGTGCTCTGCCCATAATACGACATATTGGATGTATCCATCAAATCTACTTCACGCAAATTGAAGATATCAGAACCTTCCCCAAGCGTTCTTATTTTATCTGCATAGGCCAAAATAGCAATCTCCTCGTCGGGAAAATCACGAAGTAAGCTTTGGGTAAACTTTTCGTAGCCCATGGCATAATTGTATTCCCGCCCGGCAATATTAATCACATCAAAGGCATCCTCGTCTAATCTACGGGCATCTACCTTTCCCAGTAAATCAAGATAATTGAAAAACTTGTGCAAGACCTCTCCTTCTCCTAAACTACCTACGTAATGCATGCCTGTGTCGAACTTACAACCCTTGCGATTGAAGGTTTGTAAGTTACCGCCCGTTTTAAAATGCTTTTCAAGCACACAAACTTTATAAGCGAATTTTCCCAGGATATATGCACAGGCCAGTCCTCCCAGTCCGCTTCCAACAATTACAATATCGTATTTTTCTTTAGCCATATTTTATTTTCTGAAACTACTATTACTACCGACTTGTTTTGATTTCAAAATGGTATCATTAGTAGTTTCTAATCTTATTAATTAAATAATCATTGCCCAGTAATTCCTGACAGGTCATTACCGCACCAATTGTAACCCCTAAAATGCCATGCATATTTAAATTCTGACCGGTAAATAAAAGGTTGTTCACCCTCGATTTTGGGCTAAGCAATGACAGCATTGGATTCTCTGCATTCTTCTTAATTCCGTAGGCCGAACCATTAGGAGTACCTGTGTAATCACGATAAGACAAAGGGGTTGAGGAATATACTGACTTAATATGCTCTCGAATACCAGGAAACCTTTTCTCCACTGCTTTTAGCAAGATCTCTGATTTCTGATCTTTAAAATCATGATAGGACTGAGGTCTTGATTCTCTCCTTGTGTTCTGCCATTGACTGATCTCACTAAACTTCATGTAACTAATCACGGTTAAACCATTGGCATATTTTCCGCCCTTCGAGTTTGCAGGAGAATAGAGCATAAAATGCTCCGGCCAATTTTCTGCAGTATATTGAGTTCCCCAAACATTCGAATTTGGGAAATGATGGTGATTGTAATTGAACTGATCTAAACTGTCCTTTTTAAGTACCAGATAGAGACTAAACATTCCCACTGAATTTTCCAGGGAAAGAATCCGGTTTCGATACACTTTCCGAAGCATATTTTCAGAAAGAAGCTTTATTGTAGAGGCTGGGTGAGCATTTGAAATGACTTGTTTTGCATTTAAATACTCTCCATTTTCTAATTGGACTCTGTGAATTGTATTCTTCTCGCCTTCCAATGCAACTACACGAGCCTCTGTTCTAATTACACCTCCATTTGCTTTGATCCCCTTTGCCAATAAGAGAGCCAACTGAGAACTTCCATTCACCAATCTCCATGCTGATTTTACAAATGAATAATTGATTAAAGAATGAATATACATGGGTGTTTGTCCTTCAACACCGGCATACAAGGAATTCATTCCGGCCAAGATTTTTTGAAGTTTACCATCCGGAGTACTCCTTCTTAAAAATTCGGAAACACTTTGTTGCTTGCCTAGGCTTTGTAAGGAATAATTATCTGATTCTAAATTGTAATAGGGAAAGGCATTGCATACTTCGCCCATTTCAGTGAAGTATTTTTGCAGATTGGCTCTCTCTTTGGGAAAAAACGCACTCATTCGCTCAATAAAATTCTCATGCCCCTGAGCAAATGGATATTCAATTCCATCCTCTCCCAATGAAATTTTATCAAAAGCATCTACATCCAATCGCTGGATGTTTAAATCATCCATCAAACCCAGAAAATTAAAGTATCGATACAATACTTCGCCTTCACTCAAACTTTCGGTATAATTAAGGCCTGTATTAAAAAGAACACCTTCCTTGGCAAACGACTGAAGGGTTCCACCAATTCGTTTGTCCATCTCCAATACACAAACCTTCATTCCTTCTTTCGAAAGAATGTTGGCACAGATTAAACCGCCTAAGCCACTACCAATTATTATAACATCGAATTCCCCCACTTATATCCCAGTCTTCCTTTTTAGTTTGTAAATGATATTTGAAGTATACCTGGATTGATCAAAAATTTCAAATTCGAATCCATTTTCACCAGCAATTTTCTCTATTCTTGTTCCCGAAAAGAAGAATAAGTTCTTGTATTTTGTTTTGTTAAAATGCAATAATTTTGTTGAGAAGAGCTCTGTTAGTTTTGTTCCTTTCGTGCGCTTCTCCAAATCGGTGTCTGCATCACGAATAATAATCTGTCCTCCGGGCTTAAGATTCTGCATGCACTTTTTGATACAAACCGATTGCAGCGATTCTGGCATATAGTGCAGTACATCATTTAAAATATAGGCATCCGCTTTTGGCGGATCAACTTTTGAGATGTCACAAATCTCAAATTGCAATCCTTCGATTTTAGCATGAGCCTGCGCTGCCAGTTTAATTTTTTTCTCGTCATAATCCAATGCATAAATTTCACGCTTTGGAGAAACAAACTTAAGCATGGCTGCTAAAAATCCATATCCACAACCAATATCACAAACAACAGCCTCTCTGGGGATTGTTTTGTCAAAAAAATTATAATTGTGTTCCAGTCTCATCTTCACACGTAAATACCATTCTAATACCGGGCCTTTGTAGATATAGGCTTGAACCAATTTATTGGCAAAATAATCAGGAGTCTCAAGCTCTTGTCTCATTCTATCAAATTCTGATCGGAAAAAAGAACACAATTGTTTGCTTCGCTGAACGTAGGTTATTGTTTTAGAAAACTCCTCTTTCTTTATCAAATCAAAAAATTGCAGTGTAATCTGACCATTTTTAAGGAAGAATTCATTTCGATCCATGCAATGATTTGCACCATGAATTAGAACGGGCAATACATCAAGTGATAATTTCTCAGCCAAAAATGCAGCTCCGTTATGAAATCGAGCTATTTCACCATCTCTTGTTCTGCGTCCTTCGGGAAATATAAGTACCGAGTAGCCATTGTCAACACATTTCTGAAGAGGTTCAACAACCTCCTCCATTCCTTTGCTTGTTGGATGAAAATCAAGAAATTTCACAATAAACCCATAGAAGGGATTGTTCCAAACCCAATTATTCGTAATCACTACAATTTTTGGATGTAACATGAAAAGCAAAACCAAATCGAGATGAGATTGATGGTTGCTAACAATTAATTTAGGAGTGCTTAGGTCGAATTTTTCGCGATTGATAAACCTCTTTTTAATTCCAAAGATGCTGTAGACTATAAATTTACTGCAGAACTGAACCAAAGAATGAAAAATATACTTCTTCGTTTTCATTCGAATGGGCAAAATCAGTAAAACAGGTATCAGTGATGTTAATGCTAAACATCCGGTTACAAATTGGATCAATGCGAATACCGAAGAAAACAAATTGGAGATAATTACCGGGCTGGTTCGCTCTTTACCATTCGTAAAATACAAAAAGCGATAACAAAGAGGTAATAAGGTAAAACTCAGAAACAGAATGGATCCGATTCCGATAATTGATAAGGCGGCAATGGATTGTAGAGCAGGATGCTTGGCAAATATCAAGACTCCGATGCCCGCAAAAGTCGTTATTGCTGATAATAAAATGGAAAGCTTAGCGGATTTAAGTTCATTAGTACCATATTTTCGGTTTTCGATGAGTGCGTTTAGAATAAAAACGGCGTAATCAACACCTAATCCAAAAATAAAGGTTGAAATAATGATGTTAAAGATATTGAATTCGATGCCAAACAGCCCCATCAAACCAAGTGTCCACAGCCAGCTAAGTAAAAGAGGAATCATGGCAATTATTGCCAGCTCGAACCGACCGTAAGAAATTAAAAGCACAAAGAATACTGCAAATAACGATATCCATACCAATCGGCTAAAATCATCTTTTAAGGTATCCACCAGATGGTTCGAAAAATATTGTTTGTCCCAAAGCACCGCATCATTGTCTGTTTCAATGGTTGAATACAAGCTTTTTTTATCTTTCTGATCCACCCGAAGGGTATTTAAAAGATAGACTTTATCCTTCTTTTTCTTAAGCAGGGATGAGAACAATCCATCAATAATGAATTCCTGATCGCTTTCTGACAGGTAGGTATACTCTTTTGCCAATATGTTCTCGAAAGAAGAAAAAGCTTCTGGTTTAAAATGATTTTGAGCACCGGCTTCCTTTACTAACCGAATACTATTCTTCTTTGTATTCTCTGTCCAAAAAGAATTCCAACGATCTAATCTTATCTGTTGTTCTTTCTTTGATTTTAAAATAGAACCGGGACTTGAAATATTACGAATAACTCCTTGAGTTTGTAAAGAATCTATTACGGCAGTATATGTCTCAAATTTAGTTAAGGCAGCATCGACCGACTCCCCTCCAACAACAAAGAAAACTGAACGAAAAGCGACAGAACTAATCTCCTTTAATTTCTGTTCTGTATTTTTCAAATACTCAGTTTGGTAGTTCAAAGCATTCAAATCGGTATTAAAAACAACCCGACTAGATGTAAATATAGAAGCTATTGTACAAGCAAGGATAATCCATTTCGTCAACTTAAACTTGTCAAATTCTATTGCTGTAATTTTATCTAAGAATGGAATCTCATTTACTTTTTTGGCTGTCGATTCAGACTCTAAAAACTGAGGTGTTATGATGAGCACAAATAGTACAGCACTAATTATGCTAAGGGCGGCAAAGACTCCAAGCTCCTGTAGTGCTGGCGAATCAACAAAATACAAACACAAAAATGCAATGGAAGTGGTGACACCACTAATCAATAAAGGTTGTGACAATGTATCTAAAAGTCCTTTTACCGATCGTTTAGATCTGAAATTAACGTATGCATGAAGGGTATAATCTATGGTTATTCCCATTAAAATAGATCCAACACCTAAGGCAATTGCTGATATGGATCCTTTCACCCAGTAAAAGCACCCCAAACTAACAGAAATGCCAAAAACAACAGGCAAAAACACGAGTATGAAAATCCGCCATGAGCGAAACAACAGACTAATTAGTAAAATTAAAAGAACCAAAGCCAAACTAACAGTCAGTAGTATATCTCTCTTTATTTGAATTGCATTACAAACTGCAACAACCGGAGCGCCATAATAATCTAAAGTGCAAATTGCATTGTCGACTTCGGTTTTGGCTCGAGCAATGTTCTCAACCAAAAGGGCATTGTTTCCTGTATCAGAAGAAGCAAAAGCCGACTCCATGAAAAAGAACAAATGATAACCATTATCAGAAAACAAATAGTTTTGGTACAGTTTATATGCATCGCCTAGTTGCAAACGCTTTAGCTTCTCCAAAACCAATGGCGTAAAATGAAGCGGATCATTTAAAATATAGGAGCGCATTCCAATGCCGGCAGGTGTCATTAAAGCTTTAAAATTCCCTTCAATCGTATTTTTAATAGATGACTCATCAATGCGTTTGGCAATGACTTCATAATCTTCCTTTTCCAAGAAGAGAGGAAGGTTTCTATAAAAAACATCATAGGCTTGACTCACTTTGTCTTTCCCAAGGCCTAAGCTCATCTTTTTAATTAAAGAGTCAGCTGGATTCATTGATTCAACAAATCGAGTAGCAGTAACAATTAAGGAATCGTAATTGGGTGCTAAAAGGGTGTCTTTTTGGGAAACTATTAAAACGATTTTATTTGAGAAATCGATGTTCTCCATTAGTTGGTTGACGACCTTCGTTTCCCCACTACTCATCAGCACCTTAGAAATATCCTCTTCGAAATGAATTTTTGAGGTACCAAGCCACAAAAAAGCCAGCAATACTGCAACAGCAATAGAACTAACAATACGAAAGCGCTTAATAAATAAGAATATACTCCAAAAGAAAGTTCCCATCAAATCTTCTATTTTCTTCGTAAGATTAACAACAATAAATATGAAAAACTCCCACTAAAAATACCTGCAACACTAGCTAATACCATACTACCAATGGCATATTGCAACAAGTTATTGGTGATTGAATCAAGACCAAAACCATCCGAAAAACTTAAATTAGCCATGGGAATCCCCATAATTAATGCTCCGGTTGCTATGCTCCCGAAAATAATGAATGGAATCATGGGTGGAATGCTAATATTCGCGGCAACAATTACGAAGGGTTTATGCAATTTTAATAAGTATGCCAAGGCCAGCGCAACAATCATCTGATACCCCCAAATAGGTACAATTCCCATAAAAACACCAAAACCTATTGATGTTGCTAACTTGAAATTGTTTTCACCTTTAATGTCCAAAAAAGCTTTTATATTTTTCCACGTCAGGTTCTTGAAAAAATCACGTGGCTTGATATAAGCAAAAGCGATGAAGCATAAAATTGTGGTTAAAACACCGATTCTAAAAAAATCTTTAAATGGTCGGAAATGAGTAACTCGATCCTCTCCCTGATCATATATAATTTGTATCGGTTCCGAAATAATAGGTATACCACTCCATGATGCTCGTACGGGAACCTCTATTTCGTATTCGAACTTTGTACAGTAAAAAGTAATTTCCGCAAGTTTTTTTATTGGGTAAACCCGATAGCCGGATTGAGTATCCGGAAGTCTTACACCAGTTTCGACCAGGAACCAAAAATTCGAAAAACGATTCCCAAAACTGCTTCCTTCAGGAACATCTTTCTGGCTCATATTTCGAGCTCCTATAATTAATGAATTAGGTTCCTCTTTCAATCGTTGAATCAACTTTGGAAGATCCTCGGGAAAATGCTGCCCATCAGAATCTATGGTGATTGCATATTCGTAACCCAATTCCAATGCTCTTTTGAATCCATTTCGCAAAGCACATCCTTTTCCTTTGTTCTTACTATGCGTTACAATTTCAAGCGATGATTGATAGCTTTTCAGAATGGAATCCGTTGAATCGGTCGCTCCATCGTTTACAACAATTACATTACTTGTATGCAGTAATACCCTATCGATTACATCAGCAATTGTCCGTTCGTTATTATAACTTGGAATAATTACGCAAACTTTTAGGTCTTTAAACAACTTATTCACTGACATTCGCATTCCCTTTTAGTTTAAAATAAACGGTGCTTTCACCATAAATTTTTGCATTTATTTTGTAAACATCTTCAGTCATTTTATGCGCAATATCCACAAAAACAAGTTCAGATTCTTTAGGCTCCCACATACTAATGAATTTCATATCGGAAATTGAATTGAAAAACAAATCCTGACTTAAATGATCACTAAGAATTTCTTTTACCATCTCCATTTGACAAACCCCTGGAGTGATTGGATTTCCGGGAAAGTGTCCCTCAAAAATCTCATGGCCAGCATTAATACTCACCTTAAACTTTAAAGTAGAAGGCAATTCACTCTCTACCTGTTCGTATGTATATAATTTATTTAGCAACATAACTACTTAATTCTTTTAAGCTCCATTTTCAACTTTATTGGCCAGTGTTGTATTTGAATGGAATTTGAAACACCTTTTTCCTGCTCATTAAATTCAATATGTATTCGATTAAAAAATCCTTTAGAATCGATTTTCTGCATCAGTGTATTCTCGTAAAAATAGAAATCCCTACTCTCCTTTTTTTGATACTTTAAGATTGCCTTCTCTTCATCTTTAAATCGTAAACCTTCTTGTTTCGGAGCTTTTACAAGCAAAAGAAAATCTTGATGCATCAACTTAAACAAACTCTTTTTCCGAATTGGCTCCATACAATAATTCAGATCATAACTATCTGACGTAAAGCTCATGTCGAATAAAGTCATTCCAACCTCCGACATTAAAAGCATGCGGTATTGATCAATGCCATCTTGTTTCAAAGCAAAAATTCCCGAAAAATAATGCTTATAAACACTAATACTTCCCCGAAAAACAGCTTCATTCAATCCCTCCTTAAACAGTGGAGTTCTCTCTTCAACCCTCTTGCTATTTGATAATTTAGAGGCTGTTCTATTTGTACTGCATGAAAAACAAATTAAGCAGGAACTAATTAGGACTAAAAGTACTCTCATCAATTATCGTGTTAAATTCTCTATTCTCGAACCTGATATCAGTAAAATCACCAGTAGATTCAATCATTTTAATACTGCTAACGGCCAAATCTGTTTTTTCGAACCGAATCTCAACACCAGAAACGTAAGCTTTCAAAGCTTCATTCTGCGGATTAAGAGTTAAAAGGTATTGCTTGGCAGATTCCTTTAAACTCATTTCAAAATCTTTATTTTTACCCAAATCACCTTTGATAGCTCCTAACATCAAATCGTTTATTTGCTTAAATACGGCATTGGAATTTGCATCAAATTGATTCGTTTTATTTTTGTCTTTAATGATGATTTTATCGCCATTAAATAAAATTAGATACTCAAATGGTTGAGTATATTCCCATCGAAGCATATTCTCCTTTTTAAAACGAAAAAGTCCCTCTGAGACAATTGTTTCGGTCATAAAACTCAAATGCTTTTCTTGTACAAATCGACTTTTAATGGTTTCAATAGACGAAGCCACTTTATTAATCTCTATTTGCACAGCCTCTATATCTTTCACAGAAGTGAAATTTTGAGCCTTTGCTTCTGACGTTGTTATGCAAAAGATAAAACCAAAACACAATAAAGCTTTTAAACATATATTATTCATACAATCTGTTTTCATATAAAAGACTTAGCTTTTTTCATTTACTCTCAAAGCAATATCAATCCTTTGAGTTTTGTAATTATTTTCTTTCAAAAAAGGCAGTAAGCCTTCTAAAATTGTGAGAACATGAGGTGAATGATCATGTAACAAAACAATATCCCCCGATTTTAATTCCTTTTTTATTTTTTGCAAAGCCTTACTTCCCTTAGAGTCTGACGTATCAAAAGAACGGATCGTCCAACCGATACATTTCATATTAAGGCTTGTCACTGCTTTTGCAATATTTGGATTACTAACGCCAAAAGGAGGTCGGAAATATTCCGATTTACTTCCTGATAAGCGCTCAATAAGCTCATTCGTTTTTTCAAGTTCTGCAATAATATTGGTGACCGATTTGGCGGGGAATTTCACTTCATGTAAATAACTGTGATTGCCAACAAAATGACCTTCGGTAAACAAGCGTTGTGCCAATATGGGATTTTCTTCAAGATGTTTTCCGATACAAAAGAAATTGGCTTTTATTTCGTGTTTTTTCAACAAATCCAAAACAGCTTCGCTTTGTTCTTGCGGACCATCATCAAAACTTAAGAATATTTCTTTCTCCGAATTAGGAATCTCACAAATAATTGGCATAAAAAATTGCCATCTTACATTTACCACTCCACAAATCAACACACATACATATACCAACAGACCCAAAATCAGAACGACCCAAGAATAGGAAAACTCAACAACTTCCAAAATAAAGGAAAGCAGAGCAAGTAAAGTAAGGACTATATTGCTTATTGTGAACTTCGACATTTTGTCAATAAAATAAATGTATATGAATTATGTCTTGATGAATTTACAAGTAAAACTTTTTCAATTTCTTGATCTTTTTCTCCCTGTAAATAAGTCGCTTCGCCAATACTATCGTTCTGTATGGCTGTGTGTGCCATCCACAAAGCAAAACTAGTGTCTGTATCGAAACTGCCCGAACAATGTTTAAATCCTGCTACTATCGAATTCTCAAAATCGGTATTTAGCAAAGGAACTAAATTCTTGGTGTTAGGAGTTCCATCCAGACCCAATAGTAATAAATTGATATCACTGGAATGTAAATTGTGCTTGGCTAAAAATTTCTGAACTAAACTATTGCAATCGCAGCTTGCAGTACGATGAATCTCAATATCTACCAGTTTGGACGATTTTGAGCTTCCCTCTTTCGAGGATACAACAAAAAACCCAGCACCTTCGCCTACTATTACACCTGAATTAGAAGCCTTTTTTAGTCCATTCTTATCCAGTTCTTTCTCTGCCAGGCAACCCATTTGTTTCCACAGATTTAAGCTGAGAGGCGTCAGTTCATCAAAACCACCAAGCAATACATTTTTAGCCTCTCCTTCCTCAATCATCATTATCGCATCAATCAAACCCGTTTCAAAAGACGTTTCTTTTTGCGAAAAAGTATAATTTGGTACTCGCAAACCTTTAATCAAGGCAATTTGTCCTCCCACGGCATTGTGTGTCGATCGAATAAAAGCAGTGGGATTCATTAATTTCTCACCATTCTCGTGCATTTGTTTTAAAAACACACCTGTATCATCAATACAACCTAGTCCGGTTGTTGTTATTATGGCATCAATACTATTTGGTTCAACTTGATTTAAACAATCAAATGCTGACACCAAACTAAATTTCACGAGTCTGCTCATGCGTCGCAACATGGCTGGTGGTATGTATTCCTTATATACAGGATCGATCACCTTAAGACCCGAGTTTTCAGATAAAACAGTATTCTCCGGCCATTTTGTAGTTCCCAGAGTTTCCTGAGCTGAAACCATTGATGATGCATTTATATATATGGCCATTTTTATATTTTTGAAAACACAAGACTACTATTATTCCCTCCGAAACCGAAAGAATTTGACAGCACGTGTTTTATTTCAGACTTCTCATACTGATCTATCGGAACAATATGTGAATCTTCATCCGCTTCAGAAAAGTTTAAACCAGCATAAAGTTCCTGATTCTGTATCGCCATGATTGAAAAAACACCTTCAATACCTCCGCAAGCACCTAAAGTATGACCTGTAAATGCTTTTGTAGAACTAAAAGGTGGATTATCTCCAAACAAATTACCAATTGCTCTCGCCTCTGATGAATCGTTATTTGGTGTGCCAGTGCCATGGGCATTGATATAGGAAATGTCGGCACATTTTAAGCCAGCAACTTCCATCGCTTTTTGCATAGACAGACTGGCTCCAATCCCTTCGGGCGAGGATGCTGTTTGATGATGAGCATCATTCGCATTGGCATATCCTGATAAAACAGCAAGAGCTTTGTTTGGTTTGGCAATATCTTCAGCCTCCAAAACAATAAAACCAGCTCCTTCGCCTAAATTTAGGCCAGCTCTGGATCTATCAAAAGGTCGACAATACTCACAATCGAGTATCAGTAAACTATTAAATCCATTTAAAGTAAAACAAGATAATGCATCTGTTCCTCCTGCAATTACCCGATCTGCTCTACCCGATTTAATCAGGCGAGCACCCATCATTATGGCGTTTGCCGCCGATGAACAAGCTGTGCTATAAGTCGTAACGAATCCTCCTATTCCCAGATAGGAAGCTATTTTTTCGGTAGAATCACCACATGGGTGAAGATTCAGAACTTTATGCAAGTCTTTCTCCGAATCAAAATCGACAATCTGTTCAGTCAAATCCATGCCTCCAACGGTTGTTCCTGAAACTAAAGCACATGTTTTTAGCTCATCAAGCGTTAGACCAGCCATATTAGCGGCTTCACGAACAGCGAGAATCCCCAACATACTGGTTCGGGAAATCAATTCATCTTCATCAATGCCTAAAATGGATTTCAAGTCTGTATTGGAGTATTTAACTTCTCCCAAAACAAACTTGTCTCGAAGCCTTGTCTGCAAGTATTTAATTGGGGCAATTCCCGTATGCCCATTTTGAAGTGCATGGATATTCTGCTTCACCCCTAAACCTAGAGCGGAAACAATGCCTAAACCTGTTACAACAACCTTTCTCGACATAATGCTGAGTTGAACTATTTATGAATTCGCCTTTATGTATTCTGCCATACTTGTTAAAGTAACAAACACTTCACGTCCTTTATTCGGATCTGTTATTTTAATTCCGTAATCACGTTCCATTAAAACAATTAATTCCAAAGCATCAATAGAATCAAGGCCTAATCCATCACCAAAAAGAGCTTGATCAGCTTCAATCTCATCCGGTTCCATATCTTCCAGGTTTAATTCCTTAATTAACTTGATCTTTAATTCTTCAATTAATGAATCCATTCTATTATTTATTTAAATTGTTAATATTATCTATAGTAAATGGGAACAAGCCTACTTCTGATTTAGATATCAAAAATAATTTTGCGGAATAATTTGTTTCGCTTTCGTAATTCACCCACCCGACTACAACTAATTTAGTCGCTGTGTTTTGAAACACCATTTCGGTTTGCTGATGCAACAATTGGGCATCGAAATTTTCAGATACGAAGAAGTAATTCTCTCCTTTTATTTTGTTTCTTATCGCAATCTCACCCATTAAGATATTAGGTAACGTATATACGAACAATGCCGGACTCGCAATATTTTTAGTGCTTTCCCAGTAAGACATATCGGTTGCTAATGTAGATTCGGAATTCGCAAATACCAATGCAATCTCTTCATTTTGATATTGTTCCCGGCCTATATTTCGAAACAGAACCTCAGCAGCTATAAATGCAAGTTTACACTGTGCATCCATTTTATAAAACTTTGGATATTCTAATTTTTCTGATTTATAAAACTCTTTTAAAAAAGGTTTTAAATCTTTTTCATTCGATTTAAAAAGGACCTCAGAACCATCCGTAATTTCTGCATCGGATACAGAACAATATTTTAAAATATGCATAGATTAGTATTTTGAATAAAGAATTGCAGCATTACAACCACCAAATCCTGAAGCAATTTTCAGAAATGAATTGAAGTTTAAATCCTCTGTTCTTGTCACTAAATTAATTTGTTCGGACACACCATAATCAACAAATCCTTTTGTCTCCAGAGCCTTTGATTCATTCATAGCACAGAGAGTTATTATTGTCTCAATTATTCCTGCTGCACCAAGAGTATGCCCAAAAAATCCTTTCAAACTATTTACCGGCACATCATTTAGCTGAGCTAAATTTATTGCTTTCGATTCCATTTCATCGTTGTACATTGTTGCAGTACCGTGTGCTGAAATGAATTCCGGTTTAATTTGTGCTTGATTCAAAGTAGATGTAATGGCATTTGCAAGACCATCACCGGTGCGAGAAGGCCCGGAAATATGATTTGCATCGTTAGAAGAAGCCCCTGCAACGCATGAAGCTCCATTGAAAATTGCTTGTGTGGAATCTGTGGTTAGGACAAGAGTTCCAGCGCCTTCACCTAATGAAAGACCATCTCTGTTTTTATCAAATGGTCTGCATGAATTATTACTTAGTGCTTTAAAAGAAGTAAAGCCCGATAACACAAACTCCGAGATCAAGTCAGCACCGCAAACAATCACATGTTTGTACTTTTCCGCCTTCAATAATCGTACTGCCGTTACTTGAGCTAAAATACTGGACACACAAGCATTTGAAATAAGCATGGGGCGATTTACAGCTC
Organism: Labilibaculum antarcticum; assembly: GCF_002356295.1. Taxonomy (NCBI): domain Bacteria; kingdom Pseudomonadati; phylum Bacteroidota; class Bacteroidia; order Marinilabiliales; family Marinifilaceae; genus Labilibaculum; species Labilibaculum antarcticum. The sequence goes on from NZ_AP018042.1 coordinate 5,357,626, forward strand.
CAAAATAGTCCCCTATTTTCTTAGCACTCTCCCACAGATGAATGTCTTGAGTTCTTTCATTTGCTTTCTCAAGAAACCCTACATTCCCTTTTGTTGTTGCTATAATTAACAAACAATTCTCTTCTTTAAGATCAACTATCGTTTTAGAGACAGCATCCTTTATCGAAAGGATACACAATTTCTCAAAAAGAGATACTTTGGCTTCTACTTTATTTTTTAAACAATGTTCTTTAAAGAATGATCTGTTTATGTATGAAATTGGATGAATCTCACCTTCAGAATGATAACGTAATCCTGAATTTCCTTTCAAAACATTATTGAAATTTTCTTTTGAGGTAAAACCCAATGAACTTATAATATTGCTTCCTGCTATAAATACTTTATTCATTTTATTTTTCCCCTTTGCTCTAGTCAACTTAAATGCACACCTATAGGTAAAGCGTATAATATTATTCTACTTCAAAATTCCAACCGAACTTTTCCAATCAATATAAAAATCAGGACAACACAATAGCAGTTGACCTTCCTTATCAGTAAAAACCTGTGTGGTTTGAGCTTTTACTAACACCGCCATATCAGCTTTTCGATAAATTGTATATTCGAAAATTAATTTAGCGGCTAATGAACTTATAAATCTGGTTTCGACAACCAATTTATCGCCATATTTTGCGGATTTTTTATAACTCAATTTCATATCCACGATTGGGATTAACAAACCTTGCGCAGCTACATCCAAATACCCCAAACCAAATTTATCACCAAAACATTCGCGTCCATCTTCCAAAAATTTGACATAACTGCCATGCCAAACAACTCTCATTGAATCAACTTCACTAAACCGTATATCTATTGTTTTCCGAACGACTAAACTCATTATCTATAATCTTTATACTACCATAATTCCAATTGCAGATAAAAACTAAAATCTCACAATTATAGTACAATGTAAATGCTATTAAAAAGCGGTGCAAAGATACAAATGAAACAATAAATAAAGGCCTTTTGAGTTACTAAAACGCTCAAAAAACAAATAAAGAAGCAGCAATTAATAGACAGTCTGAAGTTGTGGCACTTAAGTCTGTGAATGTAATATTGGCTGAATGGAATTATATAACTTTGGGGCGCTAATTACTTTATTAAAAGTTAAGGGGAGCAAACAATTCTTAAGTTAATTGACCAGGATGTTATGGCCCAATCCATCTTTTCTTCGGATAAATAATGTACTGTCGTTTAGTTGGATTTCCTTACCATGGAATAAATTGAAATAAAACTGATTGATATTTTCCCCTCTTATTCCTCCCAGGAAATAGGTATGTGTCAAGTGGGTTGGAAACATAAATCCAATCGCTTTTGTGAAGTTAATATAATTGGAATTCTCTGAAAGTGGTAATTTGAGACGCTCTCCTAACTGTTTTCTTGATTTTGTGAAAACTCGGACCCCATTTAGATTAAAATCTTTCTTATTACTTGTAATGTAAATTCGTTTTTGAATATGGAGTTGATTCATCCACTTAGAATGCTCTTTCTGATTGACTGCGGCCGCATTAAAAATTATATTGTCAAATAATTCATCATGCAAACCGCTTAATAAACTATCTTTCACCATTCTTTCCATATAGTAATTTCCAAGGCTATGCATACAAAGACTAATATGAATCTTCTTCGTTTGAAAATCTCTCATTTTTTTCAATTCTTGTATTTGCAATAACATTTCCTTAAATTTTAATATACCCAGCTCTATGTTCTTTTTTGAATTTTTAAAATTCTTAAGTCCATTTACTTTCTCCATTTTGGATGTCCAGCTAAAGACTATAATCTTCAAATCATATAAATTTTGAATTTTAAGACCTCTCATAACCGCATTGTTAGTTGTCTTTCCATCACCATGAATAAAAATCAATAAATCCTTATCACAATTCAATATTTCATTTAGGTTTTCCATTTTATGTATTGAATGGTCATTCAAAGTTGAATCCTGACTCGTAAACGTATAGCACTTCAATGGATCTTTAGTATCTGTATGATTCTCAAAAATGCTAAATCTATTTTGCAAGCTGTCAAAAACCTTATTGGTTATCACAAACACAATCGAATCATTGCGCTCTTTTTTCTGTATGATACTGTCTTTATTTTGGCAAAACATCAAAAATGGTATCATTACAAAAAAGCTACACAATAGGCACATCTTAATATAAATCATAATTTGAATGTATTATTACTATAAAAAACTTATCGAATTTAAAATAACACCTAATACAACTATCTACATTGCGATATTTTCATACCTCTAAACCATTTAGCGACTTTATTGCCACCTAACTGATTACACCATTAAAAAAGCCTGATATTTTACTTTTACCATACAAACAAATGACAAACGTTTATTTAAGGTAGGAATTATTATGAAACTATATTGTCAATTAAACTTAAATAATTGAGTTGTATTCGGTATTATTTTAATCATTTCCGGATACCTACTTATTTGGAAAATGTGATTTTTTCCCATCTGAATTAAGACCTATTGTCTTTTATTGACCAGCATTGCTATTGAATTAGGTGTTCTTTTCTTCTGTGTCCGAAAAGACAAAACTTCGGGCATTGTGTTGATGGCTGTTGGAGAAGCCTTTTTAATGCCTGTAATATTTGATTAGGTTTCAATTGACGAAGCTTGTTATGATCCTCAATTCTAATTATTCGTCACAATTAATGCAAATTTGTTGAATGATCAGCAATGAAAGCAGACTATGATTTCATCGACGAATTGAATATTTTGGAGAGCGGTGAAAAAATCTCCTGCTTTTTAGAAATCTTTCAATCGGAGGAAGGGAACGGATGAATACTGAAGAGAAAAATAGTATAAAAGCAACCAATTCGACACAGTTTGGCGATGAGCATTCTTAAATTTGCATTCACTCAAGTACCGAATCTTATAAAATGCTCTCATTATTCAAGTATTATGTACCTATCTTCTTAATCTTTTTCTATATTCACCATTCCTATAAATATGATTGATTCATGAGAATACTACATACTTCCGATTGGCACATCGGACAACGCTTGCATGGCAAAGACAGATTTGAAGAACATGAAAAATTCTTTTCCTGGTTGCTGCAAGTCCTGCAGGATAAACAAATTGATTTACTATTGGTTGCAGGAGATATTTTTGATGTAGGTTACCCCTCAAATTCAGCTCTGCAGCAATATTACCGATTCTTAACCCTATGCCGGGAAAGCACCTGTCAGAAGGTAATTATTACCGGGGGAAATCATGATTATGTGAGTACTTTGAACGCGCCCAAAAGTCTTCTGGATGCCTTGAACATTTCAGTAATTGGGGGTGTACCCGATTCTATTGAACAGGAAATTGTAGAAATTAAGGACAAAAACGGACAGTTAGCGGCTTTTGTTTGTGCTGTTCCCTATCTGCGCGACAGGGATATCCGTAAAGGTATTGTTGGGGAAAGCCACGAAGAAAGAATAGAAGCCACAAGCATGGGCATTGCGAATCATTACAAAGAAGTGGCGGATTGTGTAGAAAAAATCAATACAAATCAGTTGCCGGTTATTGCCACGGGGCATCTTTACATGGCAGGTGTCTCAACCAGCGATAGTGAAAGAGACATTCAAATGGGAAATCAGGCAGCCTTTAGATGGGATTCTTTTCCTCAAAACTTCGATTACGTGGCTCTGGGACACATCCATCGTCCGCAGCGCATTTCGAATCAGGAACAGGTTCGCTATTCAGGATCTCCTATCCCCTTAAGTTTTAGCGAGAAGAATGATCAAAAAGAAGTTGTCGTGATCGAATTTATGGAAAATAAACTCAGCTCTGTTGAATCAGTAAAAGTCCCTCTATTTAGACGATTGATTGGTTTTAGCGGAAGTTTGGATGAAGTTGCCAGTCAACTGCAGCAGCACCATTCAGAAGGAGAAGATACCGATTGGGCCGAAATTCATATCGAGGAAGAAAATTACGATCCAAATCTTCTGCAGAAATACAAGGAACTTTTGGAAATGGATTTTGATCTGGAAATTGTGAAACCATCCATCAGCTTTAAGGATAGAGTAAAAGGGGTCTCTGAATTGTACGAAGAACAGGTTGCTTTAAAAGATTTAACCGATCAGGAAGTATTTGACAAACTACTTGAGCGTTCGAATTTTGAGGATGGTGCCGAATTACAGAACAGCTATCAGCAATTGCTGCAGGAAATGAATGACAAGGAACAGTAAGATTTATATCAGATAAAATGAAGATTACCCAATTGAGAATAAAAAACCTGAACTCGTTAAAAGAGGAACACGTGATCCCTTTTAATCAGGCCCCACTGAGTGAAACAGGTTTATTTGCCATTACCGGCCCAACGGGAGCAGGCAAAAGCACTTTACTTGATGCCATCAGCCTTGCCCTGTACAATCAAATTCCCAGAAGCGGCAAACTATCGAGAAACAATATTGAAAATTTCGGGACTCTTATCACACGCGGCACATCCGATTGTTATGCCGAAGTGGAATACCAGGTAAATGGCAATAGCTACCGATCAAAATGGAGCATTAGCCGAAACAGAAATCACAATCTCCGCGATTACGAAATGGAGCTTTCCCAATTGAACCCAGATGGTGAATGGGATATTCTGGAGCAGGCAAAAAGACTTATTCCCGGCAGAAATGCAGAAATAACAGGGCTTAATTACGATCAGTTCGTAAAATCGATTGTTTTATCGCAGGGTGAATTTGCCAAATTTCTGAAAGCAAATGCCAATGAACGTTCCGAATTGTTGGAGAAAATCACCGGAACCGAAATTTACCGGCAGATTGGAAAAGCGGCCTATGCCAAGCTAAAGGAACAAGAAGATTTTATTGCCGCTATCAATAATAAAATGCAGGGTATTGAACTGCTAAGCCCGGAAGACAAAACCAGTATCGAAGGGAATGCTAAGACCCTAAAACAAGAGCTGGAAAATTTAGAGATGCAAATCAAAATCACCAAAGAGCAGGTCTCTGTTCGAAAGCAAGAAGCAGAGTGGAAGCTTTCCCTTGATAAAAACAAGACGGATGAAGAAGAACTTCGAAAGGAGATTACGGCATTTACGCCTCTCTTGCAGCAACTTGAGCAACACAACAAGTTAATTCATAGTAAAGGGGATTTGCAGCAAAACATACAACAGGAGCTGCAGATTAAGCAGCTTAAAAAACAGATTGAGGAATACAAAGCAGAAATAGAAAAGAAGAAGAAAGAGCTGGAGCAAAGTAAGGAACAGCTGAAAAACGATCTTGAAAATGAGAAGACTGTGGTAAAAGAACGGGAACAATTGCGTCCTATCCTCAGTAAAGTCTCTCAGTTGGATGAGCAATTAAAAATGCTTGCAAATCAGGTGAAAGAACGCAAGGCAGAATTGGACCTGGCCGTTCGAACAAACAAAGAATTAAAAACCAAACAGGAGCAATACAATTTCGATTTGAAAGGCTGTGGAAAATCGAAAGAGGAAATAGAAAAAATATTGGAAAGGGACAAAGCTCTTGAAGAGGTTCCTGTCCTATTGCCTTTGGTGAATCAACAACTGGATCAGATAAAAAGGACTTACTCGAAACTGGAAGAGGAAGCCGCAGCATTAAAAAGCACAGAATTACGCGATCAAATCCGTAAAGGCAGCAATTGGGCGCAAAAGATAGACCTGCTGCAAGTAAAGATTGATGATGTTAAGGCGCAGCTGATCCCGATTGAGAAAGAGCTGGAGAAAGCAAATTTCACCAACAGAGAGGAGTTGAATCAGCAATTGACGCAGGCCAGTCGAAAAAGCAAGAGCCTTGAGCAGCTGGAAAGCCTGCAAAAATATTACCTCAAAGATCATCAGGAAAATAAGGAGCTGCATTTACAATTAAAAGCCAACAATCGGTCCATCGAGTTAGCAGCAAATCTTTTGAAGGATCAAAAGCCTAAATTAAAAGTGCTTGAACTGAAAGAAGAAGAGGTAAGCATCAGGCTGCAGCGTTTGCAACTGGAATCTTCTTTGGAAGACAAACGGGAGCAACTGGTTGCCGGTGAAGCTTGTCCTTTGTGTGGTTCAACACATCATCCGTACGTAAAAAGCTACGAAAACAAGAGTGAGGAAAGTAAGAAAGAAAAGCAACAGCTGCAGACTGAACTAAAAAAGCTTGCCTCAGAAATTGAGACAAAACAAAAAGAATTGATTCTGCTCGAAGCTGATAACAAAAGCATACTGAATCGACTTGAAAAAGTAAAGATCTTGCTGAACGAAAATTCAAAAGCCTTTGAGGAAGAACAGTTGAAAATCAAAACCGAACTGACTGTAATGGATCAGGATGCTCTGAAAATTATTGCCGGAGAACATAAAATTTGGGCCCGGCAAATAGAGCTTTCTGCAAAAAACTTCGATTCCAGAGAAAACATGCTTCAGAATTTGCAGGTGATGGCGCCCCTACTCGAGAAAGTGAAATTGATTGCTGAAGCTCAGGAACAAAGCGAGGCCAGTCTGTGCAACTTGCAGCACTTTATTCAGAACGAAACCAATCTGAAATCGAAACTGGAGGCCTTGCATGCACTTCACCTTGGGTATCAAAACAAAAAAGAAGAGCTTTTACATCAGGATAAAAATATACTACGGCTAAACGAACTGATAAAAGCCGGACTAGAGAACATACAGATTGCCAACAAAGATGCTGAACAGAAAACGGCAAATTTAAACAAACTTGCAAAGAACAAATTGGATGTTGAGCAGGAACGAAAGCTATTACTAGGCGATAAATTGCCAGCGGAAGAACAGGAAAAGATCGATAAGAAGCTGGAACTGGCCAGTGCTAAGCTGCAAGACAGCTCGAAAAAGGAAGTGAGCATTAAGCAGAACATAACCTACTTGCAGGAACAAACCGACAAGGAAACAAAAAACGCCAGCAAACTAGAGATAGCCTATGCCGAGGAGTTCAAACGACTACTAGCTCTTGTTCAGAAACATTCTTTTGACAGCTTGGAGCTTGCCATGAACGCCATTTTACCCGAGGGGAAAGCGGCCGAAATTAAGAACAGACAAGATGCCCTTCAGAATAGAGAAACCGCCCGTAAGCAAAGTGAAAAAGACCTGCAGGAAGCACTAGCCAAAATTAAATTGAAGCTTACAGCGATTGCTACCGAAGAACTTCTGGAAAAAGAAAAGCAGGAAGATGCTCAATTGGGAGATGCCAACAAAAGTTTAGGTGCCTTTGAACAACAACTAAAGCAAGACAAGGAGAACCGAAAACGTGCTGGTAGTCTTTTAACAGAACTGGAAGTGCAAAGAAAGGAAGTGAAACGATGGGCCAATTTGAATGAATTAATTGGCGATGCTACCGGAAATAAGTACAGCAAGTTTGCTCAGGAACTAACGCTTCAGCAGATGTTGAGTTTGGCCAATTTGCATCTGATGAAACTGGATCAGCGCTACCTCTTAAAATACAATCCGCAGCAAAACGAAGACCTTTTTGTGGTGGATACCCTGCAAGGCAACGAGGAACGATCGGTTCGCACCCTATCGGGCGGTGAGAGTTTCCTGATTTCGCTGGCCTTGGCCTTGGGCTTATCGGATTTGGCAGGACAAAATACCCAACTGGAAACCCTCTTTATTGATGAAGGATTCGGAAGTTTGGATCAGGTAACCCTGGAACTGGCCTTGTGCACCTTAGAGCGCTTGCAAGCCGAAAGCAACCGCACCATTGGTATCATTAGTCACGTGGAAGCTTTAAAGGAACGCATCAGCACCCAAATAGAGCTGGTGAAAGATAGTGCTGGCAACAGCCATATTGAAATCAGATGATGTTCCCCTCTTAAAAGATGAATAAAAACAGAAACGCTGCACCCAATAACTGGTGCAGCTTTTTTTTCAAGAGAATAACCAAGTTTTGTCTTGATTCCCCTAAGAAACTGATGCACAAAAAAAATCCTCCCATAAAAGGAGGATTATCTGTTATTAGATGTCGTGATGTAAATTAAATAAAGATCCTCTATCCATTTGCATGGATTATTTTGGATGTATTGTTCGATGCGATGGAAGGAATCAAAATCGCGGACAATGTGATCGTGAAATCGGCTTTGCCATGTAAATTCAGAATTGATTTTCCGGGCATTAATGGTTACCGATGATTTGAATCCGCGAATAATTGATGCCAAATTTTTGGATTGTGATCCAAATTTCGCATTTGTAGAGACGCGATGCATCGCGTCTGTACAAAAATCATTGGAAATGCGATGCATCCTGTGAAGAGGTAATGTGCATCCTGTGGAGACGCGATGCATCGCGTCTGTATGGGTATTGTAATTATTTTTGCCAATGGTGATTAGGGCATGAAAATGATTGGGCATGATCACAAATTCGCCCAATTCCAAATTCATATCGGGTCTGATTCCAGGTGTTTTCAGCCATTCGCTTGCCGCCAATTCCCCAATTTCATTCAATCTCATTTTCCCATTGGAAATTTCCCCAAAATAATGTTGGCGGTGCTGCGTGCAGATGGTCACAAAATAAATGGCATTCGATCCGTAATCCCAATCTTTTAATCGGGCAGATGGGATCCGGTATTTATTTTGAAATTTTCCGTCCATTATTATAGATTTTATTCATCGTACAGACGCGATACATCACGTATCTATCCAATCTAATTATCCTATTCAGACGCGATGCATCGCGTCTCTGCGCAAAAATGATTGATTTGCATCGCATCTCTGCTAATTACAAAAAAAATGATTTCCAAAACACAAAAGAAATTTACTTTACGGATGTATCTGCTTCTGACAAAAAAACCGGTATTCTGATAACGAATAGGCTATTGGTGCAGGCTTCGTCATATCAATCTTTGGATTCCTTCATCCAAATCAGGCAGTCGTTTAGGGTCATGGAATTAGGTGTTTAGTTTGGGATATTAGTGATATCCGAACCCGAAGTGAAAACACATAGGGGATTGAAAATCCTGAACTTATTGCCTGCCGATTACAAATCTGCGGGAGCTGTATTCAAAGCCAGGCATCTTCCTCCTGCAGGTCCGCTTCTTCAGCGTCCCCCTCTAAATCATCGTTCAACAGCTCTTTTCCTTTTCTCATGTATTCATTAAAAGCATCCCAATTGTAACTGTAATTTTCATTTTCCCCGATGTGTTTCGCCGCATCAAAAAGATAATCCAAACCACATTCTTTAAAAAGTGTAAATATCCCTTGTTCAGGATTCATTTCGCTGGAAGCAAACACGTCTAGTTTGGCAATATTCCAATACGTTATTTCCTCTTTGCTTAAACCTGATAATTTTTCCAGTTTATCTCCTTCGGGAGTTCCACGCTGTGTAACAAAGAGGAAAGTGCTGATTACGAGCTTGTCACCCACTATCCTCGCAATAAAATACCCCACCTTAAAATCTTTGTAACAGATCGGAAACAATACATTTCTACGATAAATAATTGGTTCTTTATTCCTAATACTAATACCGATGTAAGATTGTCCAGCATCCTTTTTAATGGGTTTAATCCGGCTTAGATATCTTATCAGAGCATGATTTTGAATGAAGACAGGAAGTTCTGCCTCATCTCCTTTGTATAAACTGGATAGCTTAGCAGCCGAAATACTGATCCAATGAGGTTCATCATTTACACTTTGGCAGCCTATCTGATAGGCAATTCTTTTAATCCCATTTATTTTAACCTTACTAACCCGTGGTTCAACACTAAATATCCTTAGCGTATGATACAAACCATGCACATCATCTTTTCTGTATTCATATGAAGTTTTGAAAGTGTGCATCGTTGTAGTAAATGGATTCGATAAAGCAAGTATCCTATTGTAATTCCAATACAAATCCGTTATTGGTTTTTCAATTTTAGCAAAATGCCCGAATAATACATGCAACGCCGTTCTAATTTCAATACTTCTTGTTTCAGGAACATAGGAGTGCCATGCTATGAATCGCTCAACGGCCACCATAGTAATCACCGAAACCGGCTTTTGCCCTTCTACCAAAACGGATTTTTCCTGCTTGCAAAACAGCTGACTGAAGTGGCTATAGATTTTCATTTTCTCCCTACTGATCTTATGCCCCGCCATCATTTTTGGCTGCATAAAATGCATGCGAAGCTGGTAAACTTCTTCAATCTCCTGTTGTGTTAAAATACGCAAGGCATCAGCACAGCCAAGAATCTCACACACTTGTTTTATTCGATTAAAATTGACATTTATGGCAGCCCTTTCATTGTACTTTAGAGCGGGTGTTTTCTTTTTTCGTTTCTTACTCATCTAGCCCCTCCTCAACCAATTCTTCTAACATTTCATCTTCTGCTCCCTCATCAAATAGTTCTGTTTTACCCAGATTGATATATTCGTTTAAAGCTTCCCAATTGTAATTTCTCTGCTCCTTCTCATAGCCTAATGATTGTACAGTAAATAAATGACTTATTCCTGCATCCTCAAATGCTTCCATCATTTCATGATTAGTCTCCAAATTTGAACCAAAGAAATTTTCAAGGCTGCCAATTTTCCAGTACGATATTTCTTCTTTACTTAAACCCAATGCTTTTTCAAGCTTATCACCTTCAGGTGTATAATGATGAGTCAAAAATAAAAATGTCTTAATGATCAATCTATTTTTATTAATTACGCCTAAGAAATAACCACATTTTAGATTTATATGAAAATATGGAATCAAAATATTTCCCTTGTAGATTTCAATCTTAAGAGAAGTTTGTAAAGTATAACTAAGTTGATGGATAATATCTATACCAGATAGAGGTTTTAATCGCTCCAACAACCGATTATAGGCGTGATTTTGAATACACAGTGGCAATTCCTTTTTATCACCACGGTAGACTCCCTGAAGGCTTTTTACAGGTACAAACACCCAATTCATAGTAAAGCCATAATCCAAATACCCTAATTGAAATACTTTCCTGAGATTACCATTTTCAATATAATTACTAGAACGGCATGGGATAGCCTCTAAATTTGAAGAATAATGCATCCCGACTGTTGGATAGTTCTTCACATCAAAATCAAACTTCAGATTATATACGGTATCATTAAAAATATTGGTGCTATTGGCAGTAATCGCATAATGATAAACAATTGTCTGAAGCATTTCTTCCAAAGCACCCAATTTTACCCGCATAGGAGTAAAGGCAATTTGCAATTGCTTCTTTCTTTCACCTACCACATAGTCAAGCGAAGTTAAAAACTGCAATCCAACAAGAATTTCAAAATTGGTGAGTTCGGCTTCCAAATCCCGCTGCAGTTTTAAAATATTGTCAGAATAAAAATTTTGTACATAACTTGTAAAGAATTTTAATGCGTCTTTTGCAACAGCCCCTTTATTCTCAAATTTAAGAGATTCTACATAAACCCGATGTCCGAAGGCATTCGTTTTTTCATCTTTTGAAAGCAATTTAAAAGCGGTTTCACAATCGGTTTGAGAACATACGTGTTCTAAAATTTTTAAATATGTTTTCTTAAGTACCGGATTTTTACTTGGATGGTTTTCTTTCTTCCTTCCTTCTTGTTGTTTTATTTTCTTTCTCTTTTTGGACATCGGGCAGCTTATTTAAAATGCAACTGTTAAATTAACAATATACTCGCAAATAAAAATAAAACACCTGTATTTATTTTACAAAACAAAGCAGTTTTATGTAACTATTCCATTCTTATTTGTACTTGCGAACCTATACTCCCTTTAGCTGGTGCGAAGACTGAGCCATATTTGAATACATGCGAAACAAAGATTTGAGGTAATGAAAATAAAGGAATGATTGGGAATCGATTACTACAAATAGACCTGACCGGTTTTTGATCCCGACAGCTATTGAGGCTGATAGTAATGAGAAGGTAAGCTCGACACCTCCTCCATTTTGGTCCCTAAGCTTGCGCTGTATTGAGCTTGTCGAAATATTGAAGGGTCTGTATCTTTTCGAGAAGGATTAAAAATCCTAAACTCTGCCCGCAGATTACAAAGCTGCGGGGGCTTGTTTTAGTTGTATTTCGCTTGGGCTTCGGCAGCCATTAGCAGTTCTTCCCTTTCAACGCTGACAGGTGCAAGTATGCTGTCAGGTTTCCCCTGAAAAACCTCGCGCAATACCGGCCACATCAATTGCTAAGCTGCTTGCTTGTTGCTGGCGATCTCCTGCTCTAAACTATCGCATAAGGACATAATTACTGGTACCCTCACTTGGAGTGAGAGCACCAGGAGATTAAAAATCCTGTACTCTTTACCTGCAGATTACAAATCTGCAGGAGCTGGTGTTATTTATAAAACCTGTAAGCGTGCTTGCACCTGACAGCGTTTATCATTTTAAATTTCGCGATCGATTCGGCAACAGGATTAGAAATCCGAAACTCTCTGCCCCGGATTGCAAAGCTGCGCAAGCTGGGTTTCTAAAACAAGAAAACTCTTACGACTCCTTTTTAACGGGCATAATCGATTGCATTATTATATCTGTCCTGAGACGGTATTGTGTAGGAATCCACGAAAGTGAAAGAACAAACCTAGCAGCCGGAGCTTCCACCTTTCCATTCTTTTATTTTGTAAACTGTTCCTACCCAATTTGAATTAGAAATTGAGGAGTGCATGCAAATGCTGGGCTTAGCTTGCTATGGCAAGTTCTTGTTTTCGGGCCATTCTCGATGCAACAATACTGATTATAAATATCTGGATAAAGTGAAAGAGCATAAGCGGAAGGAGGGTCATGCCTATCGAAAGGGTATTCTGAAATAGAATTTTAGAGAATACGGTACCGTGTACCAGCGATTTTTTGGTACCACAAAATTGGGCCGTAATCCGATCTTCGAGACTAAAGCCCATCTGCATTGAAATAAAGCGGGTAAGAAAAAAGATGCACGAAAACAAGGACAGAACAGCCAATAGTAGAATGAGAAAGTCGCTTCCACTTACCGAGGAAAAAATGTGTTCGTCGAAGGATTCAGCAAAACTTTTGAAGATGATTAAAAGAATCACCGATTTATCGAATAAGCTAAGGTAACGAGAGTGTTTTCTTACAAAATCGCCCCAATAACGCTGCAAGGCCACGCCTAAAAATACAGGCAGTAAAATTTCAGTAATCAGCTTTAGGTAGGTGCTCCCCAAGTCAAAATCGGCAGCCGCATTTTGTAAAAACAAACTCATCCAAAGAGGAGTAATCACAATTCCAATAAGACCGGAAATGCTTGCATTAAAAATAGCCGCAGGAATATTTCCTTTGGCAATGGATACCATCACAACCGAAGACGATACGGTAGATGGCAGTGCCGCTAAAAACATAAAAGCCAACCAGCTTGTTTGGTCTGCCTTACCAGCGAAAAAGGGATAAAAGGCAAGTACAAGCAAGGGAAATAGAATAAAGGTAGAAGTTTGCACCATAAGATGCAGTTTCCAGTTTTTTAGTCCGAATTTCATCTTTTCCGGACTTAGTTTTAAGCCATAAAAAAAGAAGATCAAAGAAATGCCGATGCTTCCAATTAGGTTGAAAGGGATTGCACTCTGCTTGCTTCCCCATTGCGGAAAAAAGTAAGCCGTTACAATTACGCCCACAATGGCAACAACAAATCCATCTATTTTTAGCTTCATCTATTCAGTTATTTAATGCGATTACGAAACTAAGTATTTAGCGCCTTTGTTGTACAAAAAAAAGCAAAAATTAAAGGCCGCAATCATTTTTTTTTGAACGGAGCCACTAAGCTCTTTTCTCCATTTGCCTGCCGCTGGAGTTCTGTTTTTATCTTGCCGTAAGTTACAGGTAATCAACTACAGCAAAGATTCAAACAAACTCGTTTTTAAGGACAGATACAGATGGGATCTTATCCTGTAAGAAATACAAAAAAAATCCCCTTACTCGTAAGGGGATTTACTAGTTGTCAATTTTTAATCGCTTCATTAATTATTGAAACCCATTTTTGTCCTATTAGAATTTCATTGACCAATTGCGGATTAATTTCTGAATCATACAGAAGACATGTGAAAGCAGTTTTGTCTTTCTTTTCAGGTTGAAAAACAAGCTCCAATTTGTCGGTAACCATCACGCTTGACTTCTGCAACTTTACGGTTCGTTTAGCCGATTGCAGCAGGCATTCCTTTATTTCAATCAAAGGAATACATGCATCCAAAAGTTTTTCTGATTGCGCTATTTTGCGAACAAAAAAGACAAAATCTTTCGAATTTGCAATGCCTATTGCAAATTCTGACTCAACATCATAGTTTGATATTTCACAATTGTTTTGGGAGGCTAAGCTTTTTAGTTTCAGCAGTAAAACCTGATCTTTCTTTTTCTTTTTAGAACTCATAATAGCAATTGGAACAATGAAAAGTCCAAGCATACTAAGTCCTACAACGGTTGTTGTTAAATCCATCTTCTTCTTTTTAAATAATAGGTAAGATTATTTAGGGGCGGTATAAAATACGCCTCTACCGAAACTAAAATATTTGAGCATGCAGATATGCTCTTTTAGAAGAAAAATGGATTACCAAAAATAATGGGATGGGTACAGTAAATCCGCTTTACGGTAATTTAAACGGATATTTTGGAACTGATAAGCATATTGGGTAAATCGGCTTCGAATCAAACAATTATAAGAATGGAGAGCTGCACTTAAACGGCTGCTGTTTTCTTTTACTGAAGGAATGGAACCTAAAGCTGATGCAGAAAAATCATATTCAGAATCAGCCACTAAACCGTCCTGATGAATTTTATACTGTGTAGTTACACCCTGCTTATCCTTTTGATTGAATTGAAGAGATGTTTGAATTTGGTAGGCACCGGCAATACACAGCAAGCTACTAAGGCTTAGTAGCAATACCAGTTTTGTGATACAGTATTTCCCGAAATTCGTTTTCACCAATTAAAATTTATTTTGACGGGTACAAATGTATTTTTTTTATCGATAAAATTTTAGTTTTGTTTTATTTTTTTTATGACAAAGTAAGAAATAAGCACTTCTCAATCCTTCGTTTTTATTGTGACCTATTTTCATGTTCATGATTGTGGACACAGGCTGTATCGGCAAACTTGGAGTGGACAACGAATAATAAAAGGGTTAGGAATGTGGTGCATATTTTGCGATCAAGCCAAACAATTCCTGATAATTTCCTTTGTGTTTGGAGTGTTCTTCATGAGTTTGAAGAGTTCTTTCCGCTCCATTTTAAACTAAAACCAATGCTTTCCGGCTGTTTTAGCCGCTTAACGGGATTAAAAATCCAAAAAACAGCTGCATGCAATCAGGAGGATTCACTCCTTAAATAACTGAAGCAAAACATCTTCAACAAAAATCATATTAAAATATGAAATATCCAATGGCTGGTAACTCCTTAGGAATAATTTCGATTTCATTTTCCATTAGATTCAGCTCTATAAGTTTATTGCTTTTAAGAAGATGAAATGGAAACAACTTGATACAATTATTTCTCAAATAAATGTGAGTAATAGATGCTGAATTCAAAAGGTATTCTATCCCTTCGGTTAGCTGATTATTAGTAAAATCAATGACTTCTAATTTGGGACAATCCAAAAGAATACTGGGCACTACAGTGAATTTATTATCACCTAGATATAATTTTTGGAGTACGGGCAAATGAGTTATTAATTGAGGCAATAAACTAATTTGATTCCGACGAATATCCATACATTTCAAACACTTTAAATTTGCTATTTTTTCCGGAATAGATTTAAGTTCATTTTCCTGAATATCTAAAAATTCTAAATGCTTTAATTTAAAAAGTGCAGGAGGCCAAATGCCTTTCAGATTCTTTTTTGAAATATTTAAATGTGTTACCTGAGCAAATTCATTAAGCTGATAGCCTTTTATCAGCCAAGTAACTTTCTTTACTTGTTTTACCCCCCATTTTAGCTGAGTATTTAACTCTTCAATTGTATGTGAGTCTTCCATTTTCAATAATTCTTACTGTTTATTTCGCACGAATACAAAAATTGCCTAAACGTACTATTTTATACCAAACAAAAAAACACCCAAATGCCATGGCATTTCACCAAGTTAAATCTATAAAATTATGGACTATGGATAATTATCTTTTGCCCTTCCCTCTCTAAGTTAGAATATAATTGAAGAACTCACCCATCTTCAAATTCTTATTGTATCGAAAAACGTTCCTCTTATCCTACACTTTTAATTTTCACAATCCCTTTCCGATAGGCATCCAGTAGTCGGTTCAAGTCTTGAATTTGTTGACGCAAATTGGCTCCTATATGAGTATCTCCCACATGAATTCGCTTGGTAGCGTGCTCAATCATACTTCTGGTTGAAACAATATCAACTTCATCGAGAATAGCTCTTCGTTTTGATTCAAAAGAGGTATGTTCCGCAAGAATTAAGCTATAAGAATCGTAAATTAGAGTGTAGCCCGCAATGCCGGTCACTTTTTGGTAGGGTTTTGACATTCCTCCATCAATTACAAAAAGTTTACCATCCGCTTTTACCGGACTTTCGCCCTTCCCAACCTTTACCGGCACATGCCCATTAATGATATGCGAAACTTCCGGATCGAGTCCAAATTCCTCTAAAATACGGCAACAGCTCGCCGAATCATCTCTTAGTTTATAATACATATTGCTTTCCTCCCGCTGCACTTCCTTATCGTCGAGAAAATAGCGTTCGAAAGTGGCCATTTTCTTCTTCCCAAAAAGAGGTGAATAAGCTCCACTCCATAGGTACCACATGTAGGCCCGATCCTTACTCGTTCTTTCAGGATGCTCACGGTTAAAGTAAGCTCGCCGACAAATTAAATCAAATTGATCACAAAGAGCCTTTCCCTTGTAATTTTCACCTTGTAAAGTAAGATCTTTCAAATTCCCCTTTTCATCGAGAGGGATACAACCATGAAATAGTAAATTGGAATTATAGGATAGATAGGTACTTCCTTTGGAAAATAATGTTTTTATATGGCGTTGCAACTTTTCACAATACAAGAATGAGTAACGAAGCTTTTCAGCCAACTCGGTCTCCTCTTTAGTTAGTTGATAAGGATTTTTAGGATCAATGGTAGGAAATGATTTATCGTTCAACTCCAATTCCCGACCATCAATAGTCACCGTACCTTTTTCATAATTGATTTTATCGAGCAGTAATCGATCTTCCATCTCCATTTCAGGACTGCGGCGAATGATTTCACCAGCCAGTTTCATCTCAATCACCATGATGGCTTTGTGCATTTTACTGGTCAGTTTAATCTGCGTAGAACCAATATTTTCAGGAGGTGTATTTTTGGGGATAAAAGCTTCGCAGGGATCGCCCTCATAGGCTTTCATGGCGAAGGTAGCCAAAGGCATCAGATTAATTCCATAGGCATCTTCGAGAGTATCCAGGTTGTTGTATCGGGCACTCAAACGAATTACAGCGGCTATACTGGCACGAATTCCTGTTGCGGCAGCCATCCATACAATATCGTGGTTTCCCCACTGAATATCTACCGAATAATGATCCTGTATTACATCCATTACCTTATCGGCAAAAGGTCCTCTATCATATATATCCCCAATTATATGCAGACGATCAATTAGTAAACGTTGTATAAATTTACTGATCGCCACAATAAATTGATTGGCCCGATCAACATCGATAATCGATTGTATGATGCAATCGAAATACTTTTCTTTCTTCGCATTAGGTTCATTCAGTAACTCATCAATCACATAGGCGAAATCGGATGGCATCGCCTTTCTTACCTTCGATTGGGTGTACTTATCGGCCGATACGCGGGCCACTTCGATTAAGCGGCGAAGCGTAATTGAAAACCATTGATTCAAATCCTCCTGTTCGTTGGTAATGAGTTTGAGCTTCTCCTCAGGGTAATAAATCAGTATTGCCAACTGATTTTTTTCTTTTTCGAGCATCGTATTCGCATACACAACATCAATTTTTTTGCGCACCATACCCGAAGCATTTCTCAACACATGATTAAAAGTCTCATATTCTCCATGAATATCCGTAAGGAAATGCTCTGTCCCTTTGGGCAGATTCATTATTGATTCAAGATTTATAATTTCGGTACAAGCCGCTTGAACTGATGGGAATTTTTCAGCAAGCAGGTTTAGAAATTTTAATTCGTCTTCACTAGAATTGCTTTGTAACAATTCATCCTTTTGGTAGTTAAGATTCATTTATCTTTTTTTATGTAATTGATTCATTAAATTCTTCACTTTATCCATTCCTGATCAGAGTTTCCTGCATTCATTTCCACCTTTATTTAGCCATTATAAGATTACATATTCCCGATCATCAGCTATGAAGAAAGCTAAATTTACGTATTTTTTTTATTGTTGAGCATGCAAAAAGAATTCCCCTGTTTTCTAATCCACTCCTAAACCAGATTGTAGAGCACTAGTTGGAGAATTTAAAAGCACAAATTGGACTCAGCATAAACTTTCGATCAATCCTGAATTGATCTTATTTTTTTAAGGAGGAGTATCGAATTTACAAAACCTAAGAACACAAAAAAAAGCTTGGCAGTTCTGATCATTCAGTCCTGTCAAGCTCTATATCTATTAGCATTTTATCCTTTACTAACGAAAGTCTCTCAATGCTTTTTTCACTGTAGTAAGATCGCTTTCTTTATCGCGAATAATTTTGTTTTCATTATCGAACTCAAAATCCGAATAAGAAATTACGACCAATGAAATATCATTCTCTGGAAGAACTTTGGCTCTTCTCTCATCGTATGTTCTTCGCAGCTCTTCACGTGATAAAATCTTAGTGCCTTCCTCCTCTTCCTCTTCATCAATTTTATGAGAGGCAACAACAGGTCTGAAATTCTGTATTTCTTTATATTCTATCACCAATTGCAATTCTTCATAGTAAGCATCTACCGGAAGCTTGGTTTGAGTTTTTCCATTTTTATGCAGATCACCCAAAAGGAAAGGAAATCTTTTCTGACGATCGGCTTTTAGTGATAATACCTCATCGCATAATGAGATAACATATGTTTCGTCGCTGTTTGCACGAATGGCTAAAACATCATTTTCCAGTTTCTTTGTTTCCTGTTTGTAGGCTGTCTCTGGAGCAGTTGAATTAGTCGGTATAAAGTACCAATAAGTATGTTCACCATGTCTTTCAGCATGAACAAAGGGTATTAAAGCCAACTCGTTGCTTTCATCAAGCTCTCTAAGAACTAAGCGAATTGGCAATCCTTTTTTAATGTCTTTTGCAAATATCCCCGCTTTAATAAAAGCAGGCATCAGCTCTTTTACGGGTACTATTGTAAGTGTTGCATTGGTAGTAAAGTATTCTGCAATTACTGTGTTTATCTTCTCTATTTGGGAAAGATCCTTCATATTATTGTCAATTATTTATATATCTACTGTTTGGTATTATCCTTCTAAGTGGATAAGTATTCTCCATTACTCAACAGATTCGGTCAAGAAATAGCAGTCTTGTTTTCATCTTTTAACAGTTTGCAAATATAGACTTAAAATCAGAGATAAAGGCTATACAGTCTGTTCTCAGTAAAACAAATGCAAATCATACAACTAAAACCAGCTCTATACCACGAAAAGTAGACTTTCCCACAGAATTTATTGTGAAAAGCAAAAGAGGGTGTCCAAAAATTGGACACCCTCTTTCTTGTGAAAATTTTCTATTGGTCCAATAAACGTTTATTTTCTTGCTGTACTCGCTCTCGTTGTTTCCCATTTAAACCATGATTGTAGTAGAACTCTGGCTTATAGTATGTATTTGAATGTTTCATAGAAGGATCGTTAACATCCTGACTCAAGTCACAATCGAAACGTGTTAAAACAGCGTGATTGGTTGCCCACGAAGTAACTGTTGTAAAGTGTGAAATTCCCCAGGTTATACCACGACCATCTTTGGTATCTGTAAACGCGTCAGGAATATATGGACCTCCCGCATTTGGCATTAAATACGTAATTGACGCAATGTTAAAGTTAATTCCATCTTCGGCATACTGAACTGTATTATGCTCGTTACCATCACGTATTACCAATGCTGCAATACCAGTTTTAAATGGAAAAAGAGTTGTCTCATGTCCCGAATTGATAACCGGATTCAGAGGATTTTTTTCAAATGGACCCAATGGATTATCTGCAACAGCTAAACCTTGCATACGAACCAAGTTTGGTTGTCCGTTTGCATCTGATTTATAGTACAAATATATTTTCCCTTTATATACCAATGGATAAGGATCATGAATTGAGAATTGATCCCAGTCGCCCTCAGCTCCGTTTGGTATTACCACTTTATTGTAAGCAGTCCACGGACCATCAGGTGAATCAGCATAAGAAACAGCTACGGGACAATCATCTCCACGTTTACCGCTTGCTTCCATAAATCCCTGATAGTACAAGTAATATTTACCTTTCCATACCAAAATATCAGACGTAGCTACCGAACGCCAACCTACATTTGGTTTAGGCGGTCTTGGTACTGCAACGCCTTGCTCCTCCCAGGTAAATCCATCTTTACTGGTTGCATACCAAATATCACATAAATCCCAATCACTGGAAGGAATAGTATCATTGCATTTTTCGGCTCCCTGCGGAGGTGTTGGTGTGTCACGATGTGTGTACCAAACGTAATATTTTCCATTGGCTAAAATCACCTTTGAAGGATCTCTTCGGGAAATGGTTCCGTCATCATTATTGTAATCAAAGCCTTTTAACTTTGTGTATTTAAATTGGGAATAAAGCTCGTTCTCCTGCGGTGTAGGTGCCAAATATGCATCATAATTGCGTTCCATGGCCGCACTTAAAGCTCTGTTAGGTTTCTCTTTTGGCAGTACAAATGGAAATCCATCCGTATTTTTTGTTTGAGCCTTACATGCAAAAACAGATACAGCACAAATGCCAACCAATATTATCCTCGATAATGTTTTTTGTATCATAATTGAAAAAATATTTTATTTAAAATCATTTAACTGTCAGCTTGATGACATTACTTTTAATTGCATTTGAACTGGCAGAAATATCTACAGAACCAGCTTTTGTGGTCGACTGTACAATTAATAAGCAACGCCCTTTATTTGTATAAACAGTGTTCGATTGGTAAGTCTGAGTGCTTTTTGCAGATCCATTATCTACTCCCAGCAATTTGATTGCTCCATCCAATTCAAAACTGATGCTTGCCTCGGAAACAATCACCGGGTTGTTATCCTTATCATGGAGCTGAGCGATAATGTGTGCCACCTCGTAACCATCTGCATTTAAACTTGTTTTATCAACTGATAGTTGAATACTCACAGGTTCGGTAGATGTTACAATTTGAGAGGAGATTTCCTTACCATCCTTTACTCCTTTTGCCTCTAACTTACCCTTACTATAAGGAACCGCCCATTTATAAATGCGATCGTCAAAACTACTCAAACTTTTGATTCCCATAGATTCTCCATTCAAAAACAATTCTACTTCAGGACAATTAGAGATTACTTCTACAATTACATTCTTTTCGTCGGTGTAGTTCCAATGCTCAATTACATCGTACCATTCCCACAAAGCATGTTCCCAGGCACCTGCTTTCTTCTCTACTACATTCCCCGATTCACCCACTTTATAATTAGAATCCTTCGTAGAATTTGAACAAATATAAATATGTGGTTCATTGGACCAAAGTGTTTTATACATGTGGTAAGACGGTTTTGGGAATGCAGCCAAATCGACCAATCCACTTGCAGTCGCTTTTTGTGGCCAGCGTCCATTTGTTTCTCCAAGGTAATCAGTACCTGTCCACAAAAATGTTCCTGACACAAACGGACGTTCTTCGATGGCCTTCCACTCATGCCATTGCCCCAAGTTCTCGGTGCCCATTACAATTTTATTCGGATAATATTTCTTCGCGTAATCATACATTACCCGACGGTAACTAAAACCTACAATATCCAACGCATCAGTATAACCTGATTCGAAACTGGCTGAGGGCAAAATACAATTTGCAATTACCGGACGACTTGTATCCAACTCTTTTGTCCAAGTAGCTAATTTATTTGCTGTTTCGCCAATAGTATGCTCTAACGCAGGCATTTTATTGTATTCTGCACGAATTTTCTCAGGAGAGAATGGCGGTTGCGACCAAAAATAGCCTCCTTGCCAATCCATATTATTAAAGAAACCTGTCGCTTTTTTATTACGAGGATAAGTCCATTCGATCTCGTTTCCAATGCTCCATTGAAATACAGAAGGATGATTACGATGAGCCAACATGGTATTCTTCAAATCAAATTGAGCCCACTTTTGAAAATGCTCGCCATATCCACGAGAAATATAATCATCATGAGTCTCGTTCATATTATCGCGCTTATCTTTTGGATAATCCCACTCATCGAAAAATTCATCTTGCACCAAAAATCCCATTTCATCGCATAATTCAAGCAATTCTTCTGATGCGGGATTGTGTGCAATTCGAAGAGCATTACATCCTCCATCTTTCAAAATTTGCAAACGTCGTTTCCAAACTCCTTTAGGAACAGCGGCTCCTACTAATCCTCCATCGTGGTGTTGACATACACCTTTGATCTTCATGTTTACATCATTCAAAAAGAAACCTTCCTCTTTATCAAAACGAATAGAGCGAATTCCAAATGTAGATTCGTATACATCAACACTATTTTCTCCTTGTACAATTTTAGAAACAGCCTTGTATAAGTTTGGTGTATCAACACTCCACAGCTCAGGTTGATCAATCTCAACAGTCTGATTAAAAGTTTTTGTTCCAGATACTAATTCAATATCATCAGAAGCAATTTCTTTTACTTTATTTCCTTTGGGAGAATAGAATTCTGTAATAATTTTAAATGATTTTTCGGTATCAAAATCATTATCAACCGTGATATCAATAGAAACGCTAGCTTGTTCTACAGAGACTTTAGGTGTTGTTATAAAACTTCCCCAAATTGGAATGTGCAATTTATTTACACTTACCAACTTCACATTACGGTAGATACCTGAACCCGTATACCATCTGCTATCAGCATATCTTGTATGATCAACCTTTACAGCCAAAACATTGTCTTTTCCTGTCGGATTTAAATAAGGTGTTAAATCGAAATAAAACGGAGAATATCCATAAGGATGCTCACCTACTCTTTTGCCATTCAGCCAAACTTCAGAGTTATTGTAAACCCCATCGAATAAGACGTAAGTTAATTCATCTGCGGAAGCATTTACAGTAAAATGCTTGCGATACCATCCTAAACCTCCAGGCAAATATCCTGTACATCCTTCTCCTTTTATTGAGTCAAAAGGAAATTCAATACTCCAATCGTGAGGAAGATTTACTTCTCTCCATGCGGAATCATCTAAATTTACAGCATACGCTTCGTTGGCGTGCTCCAAGGAAAATTTCCATCCAAAATTAAAATCCGATTCTCGTTTGGAATCTTGAACCGATTGACATCCTATCATGAGAAAGAACAACAATCCAATAGTTATTTTATTTATCATACCTGCAGTAAGGGATTAAGTAATTATTCAAATGTATTACTCAAATATGCAATGGGAAATCATTAAAAAAGAACTTTTAACCTGAACAAAAACTGAACACCCCCTCTATTTGAGCCTTTTTTTTCTGGACAACGAACTCGAAACAAATACCTTTACACCAATGTCTACAGGTTTTTAGATAAAAACACAACTATACAAGACAAGCAAATGGCACATAGACTTTACATACTTCTATTTTTATTTCAGCCACTATTCCTTTTGAGCCAAAATCAGACGGAATTACAAGTAAATGACTCAACAATAAATCATCTTTACAACCTAAATACAAACAATGGTCTTACTTCTCAATTTTCCGAAGAGATGATTTATAAACTCCAAAATCAATATTCAAAACATATTGAAAATGGAGATACTCTAAAGGCAATTCAAACCCTTTCAAGGCTTGGTACAATCTACTCCCACCATGCGTCCTATTCGAAGGCTTACCAACAATATTGGGATGCCCTTTTATTGGCCGACGAAATAAAAGATTTGAAAACTATAGCTCAATCTCATGAGCAGATTGCATGGCTCTATTCTTTTTTCGAAAGAGAGAATGAAGCGATTAGTTATTTCCAATCTTCTTTAAAAATCAAAAAAGAACTTCTAAAACAAGGTGAAATTTCCCGACAAAGCCTTAAAGGCAACTATTATGGATTAACCACCTTATTTCGTGAAGCAAACAACGCTTCCAAATCTAAAGCATACCTAGATAGCTGTTTCATGATTCATTACTCTGGTGGTGAGAATGTATCTGCTAGTGAGTATCTTCTGGTGGAGCAAAGCTACTACCAATTGAGCCAAAACCATACTCAACAAGCTCTTCAGAAAATGCAAGCTGTTGAGCCTTGGTTTCTCAAAAATGATCCTGCTTATTTGGTAATTCTCTATTCGTTTATAGGAGATGCCTACCAAAAGCTAGGTATTAATAAAAAAAGTGAAGATTACTATAAGTTATCCATTAAAATCAGCGAAAGCTCTAAAGGGCATATGAACTATATTCCCAGAGTTCACCAAAAACTATCTGATCTTTATTTGAGCATGGGAGATTATAAAAATGCCTTTAAAAAACTTCGTGAGGCCAAACTTCTAAATGAACAATTATTTGATAGCCGAAGTGAAAACAACAGACCTTTGTTTGAAATAAGTGATGAATTCAGAAAGGAAAAAGAGGCTCAATCACAATTAATTCAGGAACAACGATTGTCACAATTAGAACAAGATGATAAAATTTGGTTCTTACAGAAAATGCTGTTTTCCGGAACCATGCTATTCATTTCCATCATCGTTATTTTCTATATCCGACACCTAAATACAAAGCACCAAACAGAACAAAAATTGGCCAAAACAAACCAGAAACTTGAAAACAACAAAAATAAGGAACTTTTTGAGCTTAAGAATAAGGAATTGGCAATATCAGCATTACAATTAATAGAAAAAGATGAATTATTAAAATCTTTAGAAAACAGCTTAACAAACACACCAAATCCACCGAGTGAATTGGAGGTGAAAAAAATATTTAAATCAATTTCTCATAACAATGCTCAAAACTGGAAACAATTCGAAGCGCGTTTTGTATCAGTTAACGAATCGTTTTTTAAGAATTTAAACGCAGCATATCCAAAACTAACCGCTGGAGAACGAAAACTTTGTGCTCTGTTAAAACTCAATTTCTCGAGTAAGGATATTGCCAAACTATTAGGGATCTCTACCGAAAGTGTACACACCTTGAGGTACAGATTACGGAAAAAGATGGAGCTTGATCGTGAAGATAATTTGTTTAAACATCTGGAAAGACTTGGCTAAAGCCTCGAGCAAGGCTAAAAGAAACATTCCTAAATCAAATTTTATTGCTGATGATTTAGATTACTGCCGTTTTTATCAAATTTTGAATGGTCCAAATTGTTTCTTCCTCAAATTTGGAAGCGCGAAATTTACAATCGAAAATGGAACAATTCTTACACATTTTGCTGTTACAGGCATCCGTGTGTATTGTGAAATCGATAGGATATGGAAAATATTCTGAGATCTTATTAGCTACCTCATCCCCCTCTTTATGAGCTTCGGCAATATTCATGTACCAAGGTAATGTCAGGTCGCAATCAATATGATAGGCATCTCCATATTTCAATAATTTCAAATTGCTTATATCAATCCAGTTTTTATTTCTATTCTCCCACAGAATTTTAGTCATGTCACTCAACAACTTAAAATCAGCCTCATCCATTAAATTTGATGTTGTTTCTTTTAGAATTTTATAACCAGTGTAAATAATAATTGAACCGAACAGCATGGCAATTGCACTATCGAGCCATGCTTTTTCTGTTAGCAACAGCACCCCCAAACCAACAACCAGACCTATGGTAGAGTATGTATCCGATTGCAAATGTTTTCCCCCAGCAACCAAAGCAATTGAATTGTGTTTTTCTCCAGTTTTAATGCTAAAGTAACCCAATACGTAATTTAGTAAACCTGCCACAGCTACTATCAGAATTCCAATATCTAGTTGTTCAATTTCACGGGGATTATACAAACGTTTAACTGCTTCGAAAATAATAACCAGACCTGCCAACACAATCAAAATCCCTTCAATGGAAGCCGATATCGATTCTATTTTACCGTGACCAAACGGATGATCGATATCTCGTGGTTTCAAAGCTACGCTAATGCTATAAAGACTAATAAAACCTGTAGCAACATTTACGGTACTTTCTAAGGCATCCGTTAAAATTCCTACCGAATTGGTTAGATGGTAAGCTCCAATTTTGGCAATAAAAATAATAACAGAAAAAAATACAATTCTTCGCTGAACAATCAATTTTATTCTTTTATCATTTACGTGCATACCCAAATTTATGGAATATAAAGCAATAAATCTAAACGAATAATGTACAATCATTTAGTAAAGTGGAAATCATCTTCTTTTTAGATTAAAACTTGTTGAAAATCTCTTCATATTCTTTGAACCGATGTTCCCGGATAGGTCTGATTTTAGGTTCTGTAGAAAAATAAAGCAACATGCATGGACAAATATTTTTGTATTTTTCTACGTATTCATAACGCTCCAATTCGTTGTTCTTAATACGTTGTTTTATTTTATTGTGATAAGGATACATCGGCTCAATTTTACGACTTAGTAAGACTCCTTTTATTGTAATTCGTTTTTGCATTCTAGAATACTGATTGATCAAAAACACAAGAATGAATTTTACCATTAATTACAATGGTTTTATAAATTCTATAAAATTTCCTTTGGAAGGATTTTTCTCGTCCAGGTTTTTAAACGCTTGTACTTATTTACTTCCTTGTCAGGATTGTAGTCTAATGTTGTTTCCCAGGAATTGCCGGGCTTAAATTCCTCTTCCACCCCCTTTAATACACCTTTGGTGATTTCCTCAGAATGAACAATAACCATGCATTCAGTATTTAAATTTGCACTTCTAGGATCCAAATTAAATGTTCCTATAACCGTTATTTCTCCATCGATAAGCATAGATTTTGCATGAAGCCCAAATATTGGTTTGTGATCCAATTTTGCCCGCAATTCCCCTGTCATTATTTTGATGCATTCTGCTGCATCAGGCCGAAACTCAAATATTCTAACACCCGTTTCCAAGAGTTTTTCCCGATCTGTTTGGTAACTACTAAATGCTTCTACATTATCTGTTGATGCCAAACTATTGGTAAGTATTCGAACTCTCACACCCCGTTCTACAGCTTCCCGAAATAGATTTTGACTCAATTCAGTGGTAATTAAATAGGGTGTTTGAATATCAATGGAATGTTTGGCCCTTTTCACCAAATCGATTAAAGCACTAGTTGTTGCACCGCCTCCACCTAATCCATTTGTCCCATCATTTTTACCTGGTATGTCAGAAATAAAATGAACCTCATCTACCCAAATCAAATCACCAGAATTTTTAATTGTCTTAAATGTAAATGGTAAATTCTCTATTCTTGTTCTTATTTGTGGCCAAAAATTATCTGGATTGCATGCATACTCATGAAGCTTATCAAATCTATTATCCGAATTAATATCCAGAGTTTCATCTTCAATTACACTTTCAACATTTTCACATAAAGAGCTATTCCAAAATTCATCAAAAGAATTGGTCACTTTTTCGGTCTCTTTACCCAACAACAGAATATCTCTATCCCTAAAATTATACTCATGATCATAGTCAAAATATTCGTCGGCAATATTTCTTCCGCCCGTGATAACTATTTTACCGTCTACTATTAACGTTTTGTTATGCATCCGTTGATTAGCTGATCTAAAGTCGGTACTCAACTTCTTTATTTTATTAAATATATTCTTCCCCAAATTGACTCCTGGATTATATATTTTAAGCGTAATATTCTCATGTGATGCAAAGATTAATATATCCTGAATATCTGCATCAAGCATTATATCATCAACAATAATTCTAATTTTAACGCCACGATCAGCTGCTCTTATTAAATAATCACAAGCGATAAGACCCACATTATCTGTTGAAAAAATAAAGTACTGAATATCAATCGTCTTTTCGGAATATTCACTTAACCATGCTCTGACTACCAGCGAACCGCTTCCATCCTCGAGCACATAAACTCCTGTTTTGGTTTGCATTAGTGAGTCAATATCTTTCAATTCTTTCGAAAGGGTTACATTATCATTTCTATGAATACTCGAACAAAAATCTGTTTCTACGATACTCTTTTTCTTTTCTGTGCAAGATGTCATTACAATTAACATAAGCAGACAATAGGTTTTAAATTTAAGTCTGAATTTGATTTGATTTATCATGCGTGTTATTGCGGTTGAAATGCTACTAAATTCCATATTGGTTTAAAAGTAATGTATTTATTTTATGTGGCTAAAGCCTTATTAAAAAAAAACCTTTTATCGGTCACTTAAGAGCAAGAGCAATAAATGCTTCACTTTCTCCTTTTATCAATAAATGCTTTGTATTTTTTATCCATTCCAGTTTGGCTAAAGCCAACTGATATTAAAATATCCTATTGTCTTGCTTTAGCATCATTTTATTGCTTATTACAAATTCAGACAAGGTGTTTTTATTCTGGATAAAAAAAAGGGCCAAGCTAAGAGCTTGGCCAAAATTTATGAATTGAGAATTCCCTATCCTTTTCGGAGTAGTAATATTGAGAAAAGGTGCGGATTACAAATCGGCACCAGCACCTTTCTTATATTTAAACGAAACGCAATACATCATCAACATTTTTTCGTGGAGTTGCAGGTGCATGCTCTCCATCCTCGTAACCATAAACAATTAATGCGGCTACAGTTTCTTCTTCAGGCAGACCTACTATGCCAGAAATGGATTTATCATTAATAACTCCCAAAACGCAAGTGCCAACACCTTTGGCATGAGCTGTCAAACAAAAGGTTTGACAAGACAGACCAGCATCAAATACTTCCCAAACACTTGCTTTTGAAGTTGCATAATCATCACCTTCCAATTTGCCGCTTTTGCCTTTTACAAAGCTCAGTACTGCAACACCTTTCGCTTCTTTTAAGGTATTCACATTATAAATAAATCCATCAACACCATCAGTTGCCAGTTTCGCAATTACATCTTTGTCATCAACCAATGTATATCTGGCTACCTGAAAATTCCCCCACGAAGGTGCCCATCGGCTAATCGATACGATTTCCTTCATCGTTTCACGATCTACTATTTCATTTTTAAACTTACGAACGCTTCTGCGTTCTTCAATCATTTTAATTGCATCCATTTCCTTGTATTTTATGGTTCTTAGTATCTGTATCTAAATATTTAAATTGTATGACGCTCAGGGACACTGTTCAAAACTGCCTCATCCGTATTCGAAATGGCATCGTTTAGCCTATCAATGGCGGCCTGTTTTTCATTTGGGAGTTCCGCATCAAAACTCACAGAATTTATGATATGAATCCCCATGTAGTAAGTATCCACTTCTACCAACTCAATTGTTTTCTTCTGCTCTTCGAACACTTCCTGTTCGTTAGCCATCTCAAAAACACCCTCAGCAACATCTTTAGCAAGCTTAGTTCCTTCATTTACATTTAGTGTGGTTGGAACAATACCCAAAGGCCTAACTTTATTGATCAATTTTGCATTCGCCTCAGCATTTTCAATTCCCCTGCCTTTTCCGGCAGCTCCAAACATAAATCCATAAAAGAAAGTAATGCCAGCTTTATTCAAACGCTCCAATTGTTTGTTAGCATCCGCAAGTGAAGCACCTTTGTTAAGATAGTCAAGTACGTCTCCCAGGCCTGTTTCAACACCAACCCACAAATCACCAATACCAAGCTTACTCAGCTCAACCAGCTCTTCATCCGTTTTACCGATAATATTGTTGATTGACGCATACATGGTAATCACCTCAACTTGAGGTAAGTATCTATGAATCATTTCAGCAATAGCCTTTAAACGCTTAGCAGAAAGAACAAAAGCATCCCCATTTACCAAAAATATGCGCTTTACATTGCCATACAATTGCTTTGCTTCCTGCAAGTCCTTCTCAATTTGATCCATTTTATCAATCGAGAATTTCACATCCCGATACATGGTACAAAATGTACACTTGTTGTGTGCACATCCTACTGTTACCTGTAGCAACAGCGTATTCGCTTCATAAGGAGGCCTGTAAACCGGCCCTGTATAATTCATATTCGTTTCTTAATCAATCAATTTATTTGTAAAGTCAATCAGCTTATTAATTTCAAGCTCATCATAAGCGTGTGGATGTGCATTGGCATACTCACCTTTATCATTATCGAAGTACTTTCCGCTAATGCCTTTGTGATCTTCCGAAACTGCCAAGTCGTATAAAACATCAGCACCTTTATTCGCTGGTGACCAATATTGACCATAGGCTGCATTGGCCATTTTCGTGTTTAGCAAGGAACCTGGGTTTACAGCGATTATTGCAATACCTTCGAGTTCTTTGGCCAAATGAAAACTCCACATGGTTAATGCCAATTTACTTTGAGCGTACGATTCGTTGAAAGATATTTTTTCTTTGCCGATCATAGCCTCATAAGAAATGTTTGCTTGTGCTGCAGAACTTAAATTAATAATACGAGCTTCATTCTCCTTTTTTACAAGGGGAAGTAATTCCTTTGTTAATAAAAAAGGAGCTAAGTAATTAACAACAAATCGAAGGTCTAAACCATCTTTAGTATAAAAATTCAGAGTCTTAAAAACACCCGCATTATTAATTAAAACATCAATTTGTGACACCTGATCTCTAACTTGCTGAGCCATTTTTTTTACGGCATCTAAATCTGATAAATCGGCTACAAACCCATGTACCTTATCATTTCCTGATTTAGATCTTATTTCAGATATCGCAGTATCAACTTTTTCTTCGTTTCTTCCGTGTACATAAATCGAATGTCCGTCTTTTGCTAATTTTATGGCAACAAGCTTTCCAATTCCGTCTGTACTACCTGTTATTAATATGTTCTTCATCATCTTGCTTTTTTAACTTCACATTTAATTACTCAATCCATTGATGTGCTAACAACCACTCTTTTGTCACTTCATCCAGCTTTGCACAATCTCTGCAAACTTTATAGTCCAATTCAGCAATAATATCATTTGAGAATCGTAAAGAATCCAAGCTTTGTATTTGTTCCTTGGTAAATAAATCCTTTTTGTCTTCTCTCAAAAGAAGCACTGCTCTATCAACAATACCAAGAAGGCCTTTAGGTTCTTTTATTTCGCGAATGTTGTACTTGTAATGTAAAAACTGAGGTTTCCACAATGGCACAACCACCCACTCTTTGTTTTCTACAGCTTGTTCAAAAGCACTTAAACAATCTTCTTCAGTACCCGGGAAAAATTGGTAGCCTGCATCATTAAGCCCATATTCATCCATCATTTTAATAGAAAAACGTGTGATTCCTGCTCCTGGATTAATCCCCTGGATTGTAGGTTTCATTTTATCAATAACATCAGGTTTTAAAAGATCCGAAACCTCTGCCACATCTTTTACAGGAACATAATCGGGAACTCCCCACAATGCATATGGCTCGTAATGCAAACCTAATTCAATTAATGAAATGACTTCTTCGGTATCTGCCTTATAAGCACCATGACTAGATGGTAACCAAGCTGAAGCCAATAGATCCACTTCGCCTGCCTTAAGTTTTTTGAAATTTTCTTCGTGTGGAGAATATACTCGTTCAACGTCAAAACCCATTCCCTTTAAAATAGTAGCCACCAATGAAGCCGCAAGGTGATGAAACGATAAATCGGTTACTCCTATCCTTATTTTTTTAGACATGATTTTATTTGATTACAAATTAGGAATGCGATTTTGAGTCGCAGTCCTAATAAAAAGTATTTACTTAACTAATTTTGTGCGAACAATTATAAATGGTCCTACGCTGTCGTCTATTCCATTATTAAAAGCAGGTACCCTGTTCAACTGATCAACTGTACTGTAAAGATATCCGTCATTTCCAAGGTGTAATCCATCAGGCCATGTTTGTCCTTTTGGAAGTGTTGCAATGGTTCTGAATCCATCTTTATCGTTAGACACACCAATTTCTTGTTTCTCTATATTAGTTACATAAATGTTTCCTTTTTTATCAGCAGCAATACCGTCGCTATATGATTTTGGAGCATATTCTACAATACCTGCTGTTAACTCTTCGTTAGTATCGAAGCTTTTAGCTGCCACTCTATATATTTTTTTGCCGTGTAAAGCACCAAAGTATACCCATTTCGATTTAGGGTCGATAGCTATTGGATTCAATGCAAAACCGCCTTCAAAATCAGGCATCATCGAAGAGTGACTTTCGGCCATTCTTCTTGCTTCACCCGTTTTGGTATTTATAACGATAAAGGCAGGAGTTGGAGCACTTTTCAAGTCTCCCTGAGTCATATCAGCAATAATAACACGATTGTGTTTTTCATCGATCACAAAATCTTGCAAAAAGCTAAATGGCGTTACTACATCTTCAGGAATAGCGATTATTTTCACCAATTTTTCATTTTTAGTATCCCAAACTATAAATTGATTCTTTGCCATATCCAACAACCAAAGATTATCTTTACTATCAGCTCTGACACCAATAATTGCTTTGATAATAGAATTCTCTCCTTTAGAATACTCATCGTTTGGGTAAGGTTTGTGAGAGCCATCTTTCATAAGTTCGTATACCCTTACGTCTCCGCCCATTAGTGGATTTATTGAAACAAACATTCTTTCGGACTTGGTGATAGTCATGTTCCCTGCTCTAACTGTTTCGGATGAAACAACTGTCTCTGTTCGTTTAGTCGTTTGAGCACTGATGCTAGCACTTGTAAATAAAACAAGCATAGCTGCTACTAATAATTTGATATTTAAATTTCTCATGTCTTTTGTATTCTTAATTTTAAAACTGATTTTCTATAAATAATTAGGCGATATGTGTCATTTCAGTCACAATAAACTCCTCAACGGCACCATCTGTAGCTTTCAGATATTCAGCTAAATGAGCGTCATCCATGTGTTTTTGCCATAACTCACGATTTTCCCAGTTCTCATGAAAAAGAAAGAAGTTTGGATTTTCGTTATCCTGATGTAAATCGTAATTAATACATCCTTCTTCTGCTCTTGTTACGTCAATCAATTTTAGCAATTCTGCTTTTACTAAATCTACTTTTCCCTCTTTTACTAAAATTCTAGCTACGATTGTTAATTTCTGACTTGCCATGATTGTATACTTTAACTATTAATTTGTTTGAACTCTCTTATGAAATTGATATTACAAACCTACGCGATCACCAAGTCCATAACATTGTAACAAAAATGGTTTGAATTGTAGATTTATTGGATAATTGGCAATAAATACCAATTTCAAGCAAAATTAGTAACCCATTACGATATATACCTCCTCGTTTTACACCAAGAAACCAATATTACTACCATACCGATAGAGTCAACTAATAAATTATTCGAAATTCACATTGAAGAACTGTCATCATGGGAGAAAAGGCCACATAAGCACAATTGCTTTAGCCAACTGATATTAAAATGTTCCTATTGCCTTGCTTTAGCATCATTTTATTGCTTACTACAAATTCAGACAAGGTGTTTTATTCTGGACAATAAAAAAGGCCAAGCTGAGAACTTGGCCAAAATTTATGAATTGAGAATACCCTATCCTTTTCGGATTGGTAATATTGAAAAAAGTGCGGATTACAAATCCGCACCAGTACTTTTCTAAAATCTAAACGAAACGCAAAATATCATCAACCTTTTTTCGTGGAGTTGCAGGTGCATGCTCTACGTTCTTCAATCATTTTAATTGCGTCCATTCTTTCTTTTTTTTATAATCTAAGCAATTTGTGTCATTTCATTTACAACAAATTCTTCAATTGCACCCTCTGTTGCTTTCTGGAAAGCTACAAAGTGTATATTGTTCAAGTGTTTTTGCAAAAAATCATAAGTTTCCCATTTTTCATAGAATAAGAATAAGTTTTTATTATTGTTATCCTGATGTAAATCGTAGTTAATGCATCCTTCTTCAGCTCTAGTAATGTCAATTAGCTTAAGTAATTCAGCTTTTACTAAATCTACTTTTCCCTCTTTTACTAAAATTCTTGCTGCAATAGTTAATTTTTGATCTGCCATGATATTTCTTATTGAACTGAATTTATTACTTGATTTAATATCTTTCTTGATTTTGCTTTTTTCTCTGGTTGATTAAAATCTTCCATATCTCTGTGCCCAATGGCAACAGCAACTATGGAGCTGTAATCCTCTAAACCCAATATTTTGTCGTATTTTTCCGCTTCAATCCCTTCCATTGGGGTCGAATCAATTTCCATATTGGCACAAGCACTTAAAAATACGCCTAATGCCAAATAAACTTGTTTTTCAAACCAGTCTTTTTTCTGTTCGTTCGTTTTTGGTTTTAAAAATTGATTATAGTAACCAACTGCACCTTTTGGTAATCTTTCTGCAAGTTCATCTTCAAAGCTCTGAACATTGTTTGTTCTGCTGAACACTATTAGAGTATCACAATTTTGTACTTTCTCACTATTGTGTTGTGATACTTTTGCCAATTCATTTTTTGTTTCGATATCGGAAATAAATGTGAAATTCCAAGGCTGACTGTTTATAGAAGACGGACTCATTCTTAAAATTTCTTTAAGTTCTTCTATTTGTGTCTGGCTAATTTTTCTTGAAGCGTCATACATTTTAGTAGAATAACGTTCCTGCATGCTTTTAATAAAACTCATATGCTTTCTTTTTTTATCTGATAAAAAATTAATCATTCAATTTAAACTTCACAATCGAATATAGTTCCATAGCCAAATCACAAGCTTCATTTACCCCAATTGATTTGTGCAACTCATCTGCCACAAGACTTGATTTAACTAAGCTCTCTTTTAAATTGACATCACAAATATACACTATCACTAGCTTTATAACATTGTAATAAAAACGGTTTAAACTACACAACTAATGATTACTCATCAAAACACCCGATATTTCAGTAAAATCAGGCTATACTATCAATAACGAACCTTTTAAACACAACAACAATTAGATTACATCACGAATACTTAATTTCTTCATATTCACACTGTTTTTATTTCTGTTTAAGTTCAAATTCAGCAGAGCTCTGTTTTCCATTGCCATGCAACAAAGATATATCTGACTATGCTCTTACAGATTGTATCGTGATTGGATATAATGGTATCCAAAAGCATTGTTATTTTGATTAAAACAAGTTGTGCTTGTTGTATATAAAAAGGATTTAATTGTACTTTTATTGGATTTAACTGTCTGAAAGCAACATTAACCTTTTATTAACATCCTTAATCAGTAGTTATTGCGTATATTCGAACCATAAAACCAATATAGCTACCATGTTTGTAGAATCAACTAATAAATTATTTGAAATTCACATTGAAGAACTGTCATCATGGGAAAAAAGACCGCATAAACACAACTTCTTTGAGATTGTATATGTTGAAAAAGGTTCAGGTTTTCAATGTATTAATCAACATGAGTTTGCCTATAAGGAAGGAAATATCTTCTTCCTTCCTCCTTTAGATTGTCACTCGTTTAAAATTGATGAGCCTTCCAGATTTCACCTCATCCGGTTTACCGATAATTACTTTTTACAAGATGGTGGCCTTACCAGCTATAAAGATTGGTTTGATAAGATTGCCTATATAATTGCCAACTACAATAAAGTGCCAGGTGATATTATATCGACAGAAAGAGAGAGAAACTTTATCATCGATAACATCAAATCCATTTATCAGGAATATTTGGCCGCAGACAGCTATTCTGAAGGTATCATTGCTGGATCTATTGCTTCAATTCTGAATATTTTGGCCAGAAGTATTGAGAAAAGGTATGTAGATCAGGCTAATGAAATAGACAATCGCTTTGGCGATATCCTGAGATACATCAATACTCATATTTTTAATAGTGACAATTTACGAATACCCTTGCTTGCCGATAAATTTAGCATATCTAAAACCTATTTTTCTGAATATTTTAAGAAACAAGCGGGTATCAGTTTAGCAGACTACATTATAAAATCGAAACTTCGAATTGTTGAGACGAAGGTTTTACATACCGATCTTTCCTTAAAAGAAATTGCCTATCAGCTAAACTTTACGGATAGCAGTCATTTGTCCAAATCATTCAAA
This sequence comes from Labilibaculum antarcticum, assembly GCF_002356295.1. Classification (NCBI taxonomy): domain Bacteria; kingdom Pseudomonadati; phylum Bacteroidota; class Bacteroidia; order Marinilabiliales; family Marinifilaceae; genus Labilibaculum; species Labilibaculum antarcticum. The sequence continues at coordinate 5,393,724 of NZ_AP018042.1, forward strand.
AAGGTTTATGGAATGACAGTTAAGGAGTTTAGGAATAGTAGTCAGATTTGTTGCGCTTAATAAATTCTTGCCAATAATAAAAACGAGGATTTCACAGCTAATTCATTATAGCACACGACTCATATTATTTATTTTATGTGGCTAAAGCCTATTTTTAAATTTCTCTCTATCTGTTGCTTGAAAGCAACTGCAATAGATATTTTGTGTTCATCAATAACTCCTTTGTAATTTTATCTATTACAGTTTGGCTTTAGCCAACTGATATTAAACATTCTACTATTTGCTTTAGCATCATTTTACTCCTTCAATAATTTTCATTTCTTGTTATTTATTACCTGAAAGCAAGAGATATAGAATAGCACAAACTATTTCACAAAAAAAGACCTGCCTGATTTCGAAAATCTGCCAGGTCTAATTCACATTAGTATTTGTTTAGCTAACTAAAAGACGACTATGAAAATGTATTCACAGGATCATCTATCCTCAGCTATAGTTCTCCTAAATTTCATTATTATTTTGAGATACCGATTAGTACATTCTTACCAATTACACGACCACTCTCCTGTTGTGCGTGTGCTTCTTTAAGGGTTTCTGCACTCATTATTCCTAAATTGGTGGTCACAGTTGAAATCAATTTTCCTTCATCAACAAGTTCAGATACACGATTCAACAATTCATGCTGTTTTACCATATCATCTGTTTTAAATAAAGAACGGGCAAACATGAATTCCCAGCTAAAACTTAAGGCCTTTAACTTGATTGAAGCGATATCCAAAGTTTGAGGATCATCGATCAAAGCAATATGTCCACGAGGCTGAATCAATTCAACAATACCCGTAAAGTGTTCCTCTGTTCCGTTCAATGAAGCCACATAGCGTGGTGAAAGACCTAGTTCTTTCATTTGGTCGACTAATGATTCACGGTGATTGATGACATGATCGGCACCCATTTTCTTCACCCACTCGATAGTATCCGGACGAGATGCCGTTGCGATGACAGTTAATCCCGTCAATTTTTTTGCCAATTGAATCATGATAGAACCTACTCCACCAGCAGCACCAATTATCAAAATGCTTTCACCTTTTCCTTCTCCTTCTTTCAATCCGAAAGAATCGAATAAAATTTCCCAAGCAGTAATCGAAGTCAATGGAAAACCTGCTGCTTCGGCAAAATCTAATGACTTCGGCTTTTTACCAACAATACGCTCATCAACCGCTTGAAATTCTGCGTTAGAACCAGCACGAGTAAACTCTCCTGCGTAAAAAACTTCATCGCCAACTTTGAATTTACTAACCTCGCTACCTACTTCACGAACTATACCTGCAGCATCCCATCCAATAATCTTGTTTTGCCCTTCTTCGGGTCCAAACTGTGCCATGGCCCGAATTTTCACATCTACAGGATTAACTGAAATGCCCTTCACCTCAACTAAAAGATCACGTACTCCTACTTCTGGTATTCCTGTTTCAAAATCGATCAATGAATTTTTAGCGGTAATAGCACCTGCCTGCTTGTATCCTATTGCTTTCATATGTTTATAATTTTAAGTTTTTGCCATATGGAACTTACCATGCTGGAATAATCATCCCCCTGTGTGTCAAAATATCCTTGTCATGGACGTTTCATATGTTTATAATTTTATATGTGTTTACTCTTTATGTAATTACCGAAATATCAAACTGCTGCACAAATAGTTTTGATGACTATTCTTATTTCAGTTGATTAGTAATAATTACAATACAAATCTAGACATACAAAACATCAGAGCTATTGTAATTAAAATGCATATAATTGTACTTTAATTGGTTGTATGTACAAGGATTCTAAAGACATTTTTTATTGGTCGGCTTATCCTGATCCAGAATATGACATTTTATTGTTTGACTATAAAAAAGACCAAACTGGGAGCTTGGTCTATGTGTTAAATGCAGTGTTTTACCTCAAATCCCTAATGTTGGCAAGTGTTTAACCTTGTGGTAGGTCAATGTCGCTTTAATACACTTTTTCAATTCGTCTTTTGGAATTCTATCTTCAATTCTAAAAATAATTGCCCTATTCCCATCGTAGGTAAAATTGTCTTTATAAATAAGCTTGAAAGTCTCAATAAGTCGGCTTGTACATTTAAAGTACATCGCATATTGATCAGGCTTTTTTGATTTCCAGTCCATTCTGAGCGTACTACCTCCTTTAGTCAAATAACTGGGCTCACCCCATTTTAGTGTTTCTTCCAGTTTTATTATTCCTTCAATTTCTTTAGCAGTTTCAATAACCAATTTCCGAAGGGCTAACATCTTATTCCGAACCGAATCAGGGTATTGGTTGAAAACAAAATCAACTTCTGGCTTTGTTTGTATTTGTAAATCATTCATCAGTTTTCAAATTGAATACCAAATTTAAATAAACACCGTAGGGTTTAATTATTTGCTATGTGAATTTACAAAAGTTTTAATCAGTAATAAAACTTGCTGATTTCAGTTATGTGCATTGAATTAGAATTTTTGGTTTATCCAGAAATTTAATCCCGACATGATTAGTTCAACAGATACTGTACCAAGAAGCAAAGCCATCACTCTACCTGCAATATCAATATATTGTTCTATCAACTCCTCTTTTTTAACGTGGATTTTATCGTGCAGTTTTTTCAACAGCATAATGATTGAAACACAAATTAGAATAGTGCTGGCAATTGCAAGTATTGCATTCGTCTTACTTAAGCTTTCACCTATAAGAATACTATAGCTGATTGTTCCCGGACCAATAAAAATAGGCATTGCAATGGCTCCGGCGATATGTTTTGATTCTCCTCGCAGAGATTCAATTGAAGCACTTCCTTTAAATATAAACTGTATACCAGTTAGAAGAAAAACAATGCCGCCAAATATTTGAAAGGAAGCAAGACTAGCATTAAAAACATTTCTAAAAATAGTGTCTCCCAAAATTGCAAATGATGAAAAAACAATGAAGCTAATGATCCCTGCTCTTATCAATATTCTGGAAAACTCTTTAGATGTTTTCTTTTTTACTATATCTATTAAATAAACAATTATCAAAAACGGATTAAGTAATACTAACAGCAGAGTTATGGAACGAATAAAATCTATCATAAATGAATGGTATCGCTATTTCAGAATAGAATCGTGCTTGTTAATCAGAAGAAGAATTGTTATTAATTAAATTTAAATAATGCTTGCAATTATTCCAACCGTCCAAACCACGATGGCAGAATACGTTTTTATAAATGACTAAATCCGTTCCTTTTTTATCTTCCTTCTCCTGGTATAAAGGGCAGGTTGATGCGAATGTGCAAAAGCTATTTTTTCCCATATTAAATTTGTTTGTAATAAACATTTATATTCTTAATTTTTCTGGCAATATTGATGTTGTTAATTAAGGTGTGCGAATAGCTATAGTTATTCCTTACATTTTTACTAAATCTTGCTTTTCTTTGTCCTTAAATTTTATTCCTGTTAAAAACTCGAATTGATCAATCGATCGTATGGAATGTTTTAATTGCCATTTCCAATCTTTACAGTTTGTTAAATTAGGTGTTTCTTCAATATTGTTTCTGTCCGAACAATGTTACTCAAAGCATACGACAATGTATTTTATATTTGAACAAATTAAAAAAAAAGGCAAATAAATTGGGCCAAGCTTGGTCTGTTGGAATTTAGTATCGGGAATATAAATCGTACTTAAAAAGAGCCTCTCTGTTATTTTGTAGAGAATACCGTGTGCATTTTCATCCTCTTACCAACTCATATTATTTCTTTTATGTGGCTAAAGCCTTTTTAAAAAAGGAAAGAAGAATTTTTTACTGCACTGGCAACATGCTTTTCGAGGATGCTTTTTTAATGTTTCTGTCCATAAAACTACCTGAGAAGATTAAACCACCAATAATACCCATAAAAATATAAAGCACCTGCGATCCCATGTTGTTCTGCACTCCCGGTGCATCGAGGAATACACTACTTAAACCAATAAATGCTTTACTTCCGGGAACGAGCATTATGATTCCAGGCACTAAAAACACCAATTGGGGCGATCGTGTTATTTTACTAAACAACTTGCTAATGCTCACGGCCACAATAGTTCCGATAAATATGCTGACTAAAATCCCTGTGAAATCGAAAAATGCGGTGGTAAAAAAACTTACAAATCCGGCAATTACACAATACAAAACATCCCTTGTTCTCACCTTAAATACAACCGTTAAACTAAGTGCCAAAACCACAATTGCTAAATAGTCAAGCCAGTCGGGTATATCATTCACCACATGATTAGGTTGAAGATCAACAAATAAAGGAAGAATTGCCAGGCCCAAAACAACACCAAAAAATTGCTTAAAGAGCGATACCAAGGCATCGAAAAGTTTTGCAGTTCCCGACACCAGACTTCGCGAAGTGATCTCTTCCAATGCGGTAGTGATCGATAAACCGGGAATAAACACAATAATAGATGCCAAAATGGTCATGGAAATGTTGATTTGATCAAATTGCAAAGACAACAAACCCGCAATTAGTGTGGCCACAAAGGCAATTAACGATTCCAAAGCACTCCGAATGTATCCAGATTTTTGAGCCAGCAAAGTGATGCCATAAATTACGGCGCCAATAACAGAGGCAGTTATGGCTGACGCCCAGCTGGTATCCAATATCATGCTAAATGCACCTGCCGAAAGAATAAAAGCGGCCAACTCGGTCAATTTGCCATAAGAAAAAGGTGCTGTCTTTAATTTTTCGATGGCAATTTTTGCTTCGTCAAAACTAATTTTATTTGATAGCACATCATTGGTAATTTCAACAATTCGCGACAAGGCACCTAAATTCAAATCCCCAGGTGGCACACACTCCACATAATTGTAGGTTTGCTCCTCCTCCTCGTAAAACACATAGTTGATCCATGTGGGTGTATCCATATAATTTCCCTTAATGCCCTTCTTTCCGGCAATATCAGTTAAATAAATTTGAGATTTATAGGAAGGAACGCCATAGGTATGAAGTGCTTTACCCAATTGTACTATGAATTTATATTTTCCGGGAACCTGCATGCTTTATTTTCTGTTCTACATGATTATTACTGGTTAGCTAAGGTGCTATGCACCTAAACGTTTAATTTTGTTATTGCCAACCGTTCACTGATTACTGTTGACTGACAACTACTAATCAATACTTTTAAAACCACACAAAACTACAATTTATTTGGGCACCAATACTTAAGCCGTGTGCATTATTAGTCGCATATTTTTCTTCGAAACAAGAGCAAATATAAATTTGTTTCAATTTCTCTAAAAATATTGCCGTGTTCGAGGATAACGAGAGCCAATATGCATTACTCCTGCAGCTTCAATTAATCAAAACTAATTAATGCCTCACAGCCATAACTGTTGCGTTTTATTACTCAACAGATATTTACATGAACGTTTCGTTTTACCATTTAACGGGGGAATAATCAAAAATACAAACAAATGAAATCTACCTTTAAGCCTAAATTATTTACTGTACTATAAGGCTACAATGCACAAGCTTTCCAGAAAGATTTATTTGCAGGTATCATTGTGGGAATTGTTGCTCTGCCCCTAGCCATTGCATTTGTTATTGCATCAGGTATTTCGCCTGAAAAGGGTTTAATATCAGAAATTATGGGTGATTTTATCATTTCCCTGTGGTAGTCGTGTTCAAATTGGAGGGCCTACGGGAGCTTTTATCGTAATTATTTATGGTATCGTTCACCAATTCGAAATTTCTGAAGCAAGTTGTACCATTATTCAATCGTAAAAGATTCTACAGTTATTCTAGTATTGTTACACCATTAAATTAAATGCTTCAATCAAAAGGTATCTGTTAAATCTGCTATTGTAAATAAATCCATCGGCTTCTTAACAATAATCCTTCGCTTTATTTTTACAATCAAACCTTCGTCGGCAAAACTACTAAGAATTCTCACCAAAGTTTCAACTGCAATCCCAACAATATTGGCAAAATCTTCGCGTGTAAGCTCTATTTCAATTTCGTTGTCGATGTTTTTATTTTGTCGAAAGTTTTCGTTTAATATTAGCAAAGTGAGTGCTACCCGTTCTCTCACACTTTTTTTAGTGAACGTAGCAATAAAATTTACCATCACCCCAAATTCGTGGCTTAATTTCATAACTAGCAATTTGGCTAATTCCTGATGCTTATCCAGTAAACATACTAGGCGGTCTTTCGATATATACCCTATCAATGATTCCGTAATTGCCGCCGCTGAATCGTGATATCTCTCTTCACCCATAAAGGCCGCATAACCTATCATTTCACCCTCGCAACACAAATATATAATTTGCTCTTTACCGCTATTCAATGTTTTAAATTTTTTAATCTTCCCTTTTTTTACGAAATAAATTCCCGAAGGGAAAGCTCCCTCCGTAAAAATATTTTGACCTCTCTTGAAACGCTTAACAATCATTTGATTTGTAAAATCTATCTGCACGTGTTCTGGCAAACTTTCAAAATCAAATTCTCTTTTCAAATGAAAACGCTCTCGTATCTTACTTAATGAATCTTCCATAATCTATATCTCATTACAAAAGTATCAATAATTAGTTACAATCAATTATATCATTGATTCAAATCAATTATTCCAAAAAAATTAGGACTACTTTTGTCTCTGTTAATAAAAATAACGAATACGATTAACTAGTTCATATGGAAGTTTCACAAATAGCATTACTTACCCTTTTTGTTCTACTCGCTGGAATATTTGGAATAGCAGTAGTACCAAGTAAAAATAGAGCCTGGGTGGCTATTGTTGTTGTATTAATCAATTCTATACTTACCTCAATACCGTCGGTTTTGGCTTTAATGGGTAATGCTCAAACAGGGACGCTCCTTTTGGCTCATTTACCTGGTGGCCTTATTAATGTTCAAGTAGACAATCTTTCGGCATGGTTTATATTAATTATAAATTTTACTACAATAAACGGAGCTTTATTTGGTAGTGGATATTTAAAATCATATCAACATTTAAAAACAAACATAGGATTTCATTGGATATTTTATATTCTTTTTCACATTTCAATGGTATGGGTGTGCATGTTCGACCATGGAATCATCTTTCTTGTTGCATGGGAACTCATGTCTATTTCGTCGTTAATGCTTGTCATATTTGAATATCAAAATAAAAACACGCTGAAAGCTGGACTTAATTATCTAATTCAGATGCACTTAAGCGTTGTTTTTTTAACCGTGGGTGTAATTTGGCTATTTGCTGAAACCGGCTCTTTTAACCTTTCCTCTTTAAGTTCTGTGGTTTCAAACCAACATTCCATTTGGATTTTTATTCTCTTTTTTATTGGATTTGCTATAAAAGCAGGTTTTCTGCCTTTCCACACATGGCTACCTCATGCACATCCGGCTGCTCCTTCGCATGTTTCAGGGGTAATGTCTGGGGTAATTGTTAAATTAGGCATTTTCGGAATATTTCGTATTATCTCTTACATCACTCACGACTGGTTTATAATTGGAGAAGTTATCTTGAGTCTATCAGTAATTACAGCACTCTATGGTATTATAAATGCATCTGTTAAATATGATTTTAAACGTGCATTGGCTTTTTGTACCATCGAAAATATTGGGATTATTGGAATTGGAATTGGTTTAGGACTTATTGGAATTGGAGCACATAAAGATATGCTTGCTATCCTTGGTTTTGGGGGGGCATTATTACATTCTTTAAATCATTCTTTATTTAAATCCCTCTTATTTTTTAGCGCTGGAAGTGTATATCAACAAACACATACCCGAAATATTGATAAACTGGGTGGACTAATAAAATCGATGCCAAAAACAGCCCTGTTTTTTCTAGTTGGCGCATTAGCAATTGGCGGTTTACCTCCGTTTAACGGATTTATTTCAGAATATCTAATCTATTCCGGTTTGTTCCATGGTTTATTCTCTGTATCAGGCATTTCACATGTTATACTAATTGTATTATCCATTGTTGGACTAGTACTGGTAGGAGGAATATCCATTATAAGCTTTACAAAATCGTTTGGAATCATGTTTTTAGGACAGCCAAGATCAGAACTACATAACACACCAACCGAGGCTTCATTCATTATGCTATTTCCACAATACCTCATTGTAGCAGTCATGTTATCAGTTGCCTTTTTTCCTCAGTTTTATTTTGGAATTACTCTAAATATTATTCATTCAATCTTTACAACGAAATTAATATTTAATGTTTCACAAATAGAAACTATCAGTACCAACCTAGCTACTATTGGGCATTTAAGTATATACTTTATAATTTTATTGGCACTGATTTTAATCGTCCGGTTTCAATTGATTAAAAAAAGAAAGGTTACTTTATACGAAACATGGAAATGTGGTTATGTAGCACCAATTCCGAAAGCACAATATTCAGGTCGTTCCTATGCCCGCACATTTGGTAGCCTATTTGGTTTCGTGCTAAACGAACGCAAGGCTAGAGATAAAATTTCAAAAACACAGTTATACCCAACACATTATAAGTTTTCTACCTATTATTTCGATTTATTAGAAAGATTTTTGGTATTGCCAATTACTAAACGAATGACATTAGTCTTGAATTATTTTCAGTTTATACAAAACGGTAAAATTCAATCCTATGTTATTTATGGCTTATTTTTTATTCTAATGGTTTTTATCGGAACAGTACTTAGTTTAATCAGTTAAAATCAGAAAGCATGGATGAATACCTGATCCTGACACTTAATTTAATCGCTATTTTTTCGCTTGCGAGTTTTCCTTTTTTGAACTCGAAGAAACTTGGAATTGCTTCACTAATTGCAATTACGCTGCAAGTGATCCTATCATTTGTTTTGGCTTTTCAGGTTTTTTCAAAGGGTCAATTATTCTATAGCTACAGTGGATCATTTATAACAGGAACCATTCCGATAAAAATTGATTATCTGTCGGCATGGTTTATTCTAATTATCGGTTTTACTTTTCTAACAGGAGCTTGGTATGGCATTCAGTATATGAAAAAATATCAGGAGCAAACCAGTAATCTTCAACTACATGCCATAACATACATAGTAACATTTACAGCAATGATTGATATTTGCATTGTACAAAATGCAATTATATTCCTCATTGTTTGGGAAATAATGGCTATCGGCTCATTCATCCTAATCATATTTGAACATTATAAAAAAGAGACCTTGAAGGCAGGGATTAATTTTTTCGTTCAATCACATATTTCCATCCTATTTTTAACTTTTGCATTTATTTGGGTAAAAGTAAAAACGGGTTCTTTTGATTTCTCAGCAATTACAGAATATTCAGCCTTACACCCATCAATGGGAATCGGTTTGTTTATTTTATTCTTCATTGGTTTTGCAATAAAAGCCGGCTTTGTCCCTTTTCACACTTGGTTACCTTTGGCTCACCCGGCTGCTCCGGCTCATATTTCGGGCATCATGTCGGGAGTAATAATTAAAATTGGCATTTTCGGCATTTTACGAATGTTGTCGTTATTAAAAACAGATTTTACAGTTATTGGATATTTCATTCTAACTATTTCAATTATAACTGGGCTGTATGGTGTAATGTTGGCAATTATTCAGCATAACCTCAAAAGACTTTTAGCCTATCATAGCATTGAAAATATTGGCATTATCGGAATGGGCATTGGACTCGGTTGCCTTGGTTTAGGAACAAGTAATCAATGGCTAATTATTGCAGGTTTCGGAGGCGCATTGCTTCACACCCTTAACCACTCATTATTTAAATCATTGCTCTTTTTTAGTGCTGGTAATGTTTATCAATTTACCCATACAATGAATATTGAATCATTGGGTGGGTTAATAAAGAAAATACCCAATACAGCTTGGTTTTTTTTAATTGGTTCGTTGGCAATTTGTGGTTTACCACCTTTTAATGGTTTTGTTTCAGAATTTTTCATCTACAATGGATTATTCAAAGGCTTGGGTTCAAACGATTTTAGGCTCACATTAACCATGCTGTTTTCAATATTAGCATTGGTACTTATTGGTGGTTTGGCTTTGATTTGTTTTACCAAAGCATTCGGGATTGTTTTTTTGGGAACAAAACGTTCCGAATTAAAAACTGATACAGATATTGAAACAACAAATCGTAATTTTCCACTCTACATCATTATTTTGGCCATACTAATTATTGGTTTACTGCCATTTCTATTTTCTTCAGCACTTGTTAAGGTTATAGGAGTATTCAACATGCAACAAGAACCATTATTGCTAAGCCCATTACATGGAATATTAAACCAATTAACCAGTATTGGTTTCTATTCATTTGGATTTGTGTTGCTCACAGCTTTTGTCTTTCTTCTTAAACGACAAATAATTAAACAGCGTGTACGCAAAGCTAATATAACTTGGGGGTGTGGATATGTCGGAAAAACAAACAAAATACAATATACAGCCTCGTCGTTCATACGCACTTATCGAAAATTAATCGAACCTATACTATACATAAAAAAAGAGAAAGAAAATGTTGATGGTATCTATCCTAATCAAATTCACTCAACAACTCATCCTTATGATAGAATAGAACATGTACTTATCGACAAACCTATTTATTTATTTAAAAAGATATTAAATCGCTTTATTTTTCTTCAGAATGGTAACATTCAGTCATACATTTTATATGGCTCAATTTTTTTGATTACAGCTATTTTGTCTCCAATACTTATTTCAAAAATTATCGTATTAATCAATTTTTTAAATCAATTATAATATGCTTAGCTTTTTACTTATAATAGTAGCAAGTATTTTTTTCATGGGCTTGGTGGTACGCACCAAGAGTCTAGCCTCGGGTAGAAAAGGTCCAGATATTTTGCAACCAATGAGAGATATAGTCAGACTCTGGAGAAAGGGTTCTGTTTATAGTACAACAACCAGTATAATATTCCAGATTGCACCAACAATCTATTTCTCTTCCATTATCATGGCAATTTTAATGATCCCCCACGGGAATATACCTGGGATTATTTCGTTTGGTGGCGATTTTGTGATGTTTGCTTATATTTTGGGCTTGGGTAAATTTATGCTGATTATATCTGCCTTAGATACAGGAAGTAGTTTTGAAGGTATGGGAGCAAGTCGAGAAGCCCTTTTTTCAATGTTGGTTGAACCCGCATTCTTTATTATTATGGGATCATTGGCTTTATTTACTGGACACACTTCCTTTCACGAAATATTTACCGCACTCAATTATGGATCGTACATTTCCTATATGATAGGAACCTTGGCCACCTTTGTATTGGTTTTAATCGCAATGATTGAGAATAGCCGCATGCCTATTGATGATCCAAAAACACACCTAGAACTAACTATGGTTCATGAAGTTATGATATTGGATAACAGTGGTTTTGATTTGGGAGTTATTTTATATGCCACACCATTAAAATTTGCTATGTATGGCGCATTAATCGCTAATTTCTTTATTGGATCTGTTTCTCTACAAATTTCAATTCCTTTATTTATAGTCATTCAAACAGTTTTTGCAATAATCGTAGGCATTCTTGAATCGTTTATGGCAAGGTTTAGAATGAGCCACAACCCTCAATTTATTTTCATGCTTACTTCAATTTCACTACTTATCTTTTTTGGTGTACTACTGGTATTAGGAAAATTTATTTAACTCGACGAATATGACTGATATTTTATTAATAGTTTTTGCGATAACAGTACTCTTTATGAGTATTGCCAATAGGATATACACCTATATAAATATTCTTATTTTCCAGGGGTTCATTCTTTTTGGGGTAACCTATTTATCACTTACGGAGATTAACACCTGGAACCTAATACTCATCATGTTAGAAACCATTATTTTTAAAGCTTTAGCAGTACCTCTCTTTATAAAATACCTTATAAAAAGGAATAAAATTACCAGAGAAGCAGAGCCTTACCTCCCAAACTTCATCTCTTTAATTATTGTGACAACTATTATCATTATTACTATTATTTTGTCAAGTTCCATTGAAGACACATACCTTGATAAAACTTATTTTGTTGTTGCCTTAGCTAATTTATTTACAGGTTTATACTTAATTGTTTCAAGAAAAAAAATTATTATACACGTAATAGGTTATCTGATAATTGAAAATGGTGTATTTGTGCTGGCTCTCGCAGTGGGAAACGAAATGCCTATGCTAGTTAACCTTGGAATTATGCTAGACATATTTGCCAGTGTTCTTATCCTCGGGATTTTCTTCAACAAATTAGGAGATGTTATAAAAGACCCCGATGTCAATTTTTTACGAAAACTTAAAGACTAATTCATAATGATAGCAATATTTTTATTAGGTACGCTTCTTATTTGCAGTTTGCTTTTTTTCAATAAGAATACCATCGTTAATTACACCTTGGTTATAATCTATGCAATTTTACTTTGGGCATTAGGATTCTATGAGTACAATCATATTAATATAGTAGAGTTTGTATATTTTAAACCCGATGCGATAGGAGTTTTACTTCTCTTTGCCTTGTGTATTGTAAGTATTCCAACCCTATATCATTGTTATCTTTATATAGCAACACACGATGAAACCCCACATAGTCGTGGTCTTTTCTTTGCTTCTATGATCATGTTGCTGTCTGCATGTAGTATGGCATATTTATCGAATCACATTGCTGTTACGTGGATATTTGTTGAACTGACCACACTAAGTGCATCTGCATTAATCTATCATCACCGTAACATCAGAGCACTTGAAGGGGTATGGAAATATGTCTTTATATGTGCCCTCAGCATTAGTTTTATCTATATAGGCATTCTTTTTTTGAGCCTTGCCATGAAGCAGGCCGGTATTGAAGATATGTCCTTTGATTCCATAATGGAACATTACGACATGTTAAACCTTTTTTGGCTAAAACTTTCGTTCCTTTTTATCTTTACAGGTTTTACTGCAAAAATTGGTTTGGTACCCATGTACACAGCAGGTATCGATGCCAAGGATAAAGCACCGGCACCAGCTGGAGCAATGTTTTCAAGTGTTTTAATGAACATGGGATTTATTGGAATTTATCGTATTTATGGAATTGTCTCTCATACGCAAATTCAACATTGGGCATCTGTTATCATTATTATTTCGGCCGTATTGTCAATATTTGTTGCTACGGTTTATATGACTCATATAAAGAACATTAAACGAATGTTCGCTTATTCAAGTATTGAACATATGGGTATTGTAATGCTGGGCTTGGCAGTTGGTGGAATTGGTGTTTATGCTGCAATTCTTCACATTATTCTGCATACTTTTGTAAAACCCAGTTTGTTTTTTCAGTTTAATCAGATATACAGAGTTTTTCAAAGTAAGAGCATCAATGATGTGGGCCACTACTTTAAATACAATAAAACAGGAGCCATTGTCATTTTATTGGGTTTTATTTCGGCAACGGCTATGCCACCTTCAGGATTGTTTATCAGTGAATTTTTAGTATTTCAATCACTTTTTGAAGCACACCAAATATTAATTCTAATTCTTGTATTGATTTTACTGACCATGATAATATGGGGTTTTGGGTCCAATATTTTTAAACTCTTATTTACTCCTCCTCTATCTATTGATGAAAGTAAGATCCCAAGAATAAATCCATTAGATTCTGTTTCTCAATATATCTTACTAGCACTAAGTGTTTACTTAGCTTATAACCCTCCAGCTGAATTTGTTAATTTGATTCAGGAGGCTGTTACACTTATTCAATAAAAAATAAAACAAGTCTTTAAAATTACTTTTCTCACATTAGAAAAACTGTAAAGTAAGTTCTATGAAGCAATTGAATAACAAAATTTAGAAACATGAAATACATTTCCATCCATAATAATCAAACCATTAATACAAAGGATATTCCTGTTTTAGGATATCAAGATTTTCTTGAAGAAAATATATCCTTATTAAAAGATCATACAGAAAAGCATTGTGTAAATTTTTTCGCTATTAACGAACAACCGCAAATAAAACTATTCTGTTGCATTGCCGACGATGATACCCATAAAATCTTTATTAATTCCTCCACTATAAATGTTGGAGATAAAGTTTCTTCTTTAACAAATCATAATCATAACTTCGAGAAGTTTGAACGTGAGATTCATGAAAATTTCGGAATAGATTATATCGATCATCCGTGGTTAAAACCAATGCGTTTTGCACACAACAGGGCGAATAAAAAACAAGGCATTGCCGATTATCCATTCTTTCAGGCCGATAGTGAAGAACTGCATGAAGTAGGCGTAGGTCCTATTCATGCAGGGATTATTGAACCTGGGCATTACAGGTTTATTTGCAATGGTGAACAAATTCTACATTTAGAAATTCAATTGGGCTATCAGCATAGAGGTATTGAGCAATTAATGCTGAAAAAAACCAAACTTCTGGAACGTGCTACCATAGTTGAAAATATTGCAGGAGATACCGCAATTGGCCACTCTACAGCTTTCTCAAATTTATGGGAAAGTTTATGTGAATACGAAACCGATGATTTCTTGCATTATTCGCGGACGATTGCTCTGGAACTAGAGAGAATCGCTATTCATACCGGTGATCTCGGAGGTGTTTGTGCCGATATAGCCTATCAATTAGGAAATTCAGTTTATGGAAGATTGCGCACACCTATTGTTAATTTTTTTCAGGAATGGGGAGGGAATAGACTTGCAAAAGGTTTAATACGACCAGGAAAAATAAATTACCCGTTTACTAAAGATTTAGCAAAGAGACTGATCGAATTATTTGAGGCATATGAACGAGATTTTAACGAAATGTCTAAAAAGTTCTTTTCATTACCCAGTACACTGGCAAGAATGGAAAGAACCGGAATTGTTACAATCGAACAAGCATTTGAAATTGGCGCTGTTGGAATGGTAGCAAGAACTTGTGGCATAAATCGGGATATTCGCCTATCCCACCCAAATAACCTATATGGTCAAACAATCCTTCATGAGCCTATTGTTAAACATCACGGTGATGTGTATTCAAGAGTTAGATTAAGGAGAGAAGAAATATTACAATCCATCAGTTATTGTAAAAAATTGCTGGAAAACATACCTAATTTCAAAAAACCAACAATAACCGATTTTAAGTCAGGAAAAGAAAAATTCACCTTGTCTTTGGTAGAAGGCTGGCGTGGAGAAATCTGTCATTGTGCCATTACCGATGGTGATGGAAATTTAAAAACTTATAAAATAAAAGATCCATCACACCACAATTGGATGGCTCTGGCTCAAGCTGTTCGAAACAATGAGATTTCAGATTTCCCGATATGTAACAAAAGCTTTAATCTTTCCTATTGTGGTCACGACTTATAACAAGACGAAAATGGATACTAAATTAAATAAAGAAGCACTACTTTACCACACTAGCAAACGACCAGGTAAGCTTGAAGTAATATCCAGTAAACCTTGTGATTCTGCATACGATTTATCTCTGGCATACACCCCAGGGGTTGCTGAACCTTGCCTGAGAATTAAAGAAAATCCTGATGATGTATATAAATACACGATTAAGGGGAATCTTGTTGCTATTATTACGAATGGTACTGCGGTACTTGGACTTGGCAATTTGGGTGCTTTGGCTTCAAAGCCTGTAATGGAAGGCAAAGCCATGTTACTTAAAAAATATGCAGATATAAATGCCTTTGATATTGAGTTGGATACAACTGATGTCGATATTTTTGTTAGGACGGTAATTACCATGTCGCCTACATTTGGGGCAATAAATCTTGAAAATATAAAAGCTCCGGAATGTTTTGAAATTGAAAAACGGTTAATTGCTGCCCTTAATATTCCGGTAATGCACGATGACCAACATGGAACAGCCATTGTATCAGCCGCTGGTTTGCTAAATGCCTGTGAAATTGCCGGTAAAAAACTGCAAAACATTAAGATTGTGGTTAATGGTGCTGGTTCAGCAGCTATGGCCTGCTCAAATATGTATTTGTCGCTCGGAGTAAAAAAAGAAAATCTATTGATGCTCGATAACAAAGGAGTTATTTCAAAAAACCGAATTGACCTTAGTAAATATAAACAAGCTTTTGCTATTAACACCAATTTAAGCACATTAGCACAAGCTGTGGAAAGTGCCGATGTCTTTATCGGACTGTCTAAAGCAAATCTAATGACTCCTAAAATGGTTCAGTCCATGGCCGAGAATCCCATTGTTTTTGCTTTGGCCAATCCAAATCCCGAAATTACATACAATGAGGCCATTAAGGCGAAATCTGGAATTATTTATGCTTCTGGTCGCAGCGATATTCCTAATCAAATAAATAATGTATTAGGGTTTCCCTATATTTTTAGAGCCGCTCTTGATGTTAGGGCAATAAAAATTAATATGGAAATGAAAAAAGCTGCCGTTTATGCACTAGCATCTATCGCTAAAGAACCCTTTTTAAGTATTGATAGCAGTGAATCGCTTTCATTTGGTCGCGATTATTTTATTCCGCGTCCTTCCGATTTAAGATTATTGAGAACTATTGTTCCTGCCGTGGCAAAAGCTGCCATTGATAGCGGGGTAGCCAGAATAGATATTCCTGATATGATAAGCTATATAAAAGAATTAGATAAACGTATAATAAAATAAAAAACATGTTCGATAACCTTAAAATAGTTTGGCATCAGGGTAAACAGTTTATACCTGATGTTACCAAGGTAGAAGTTCCTGGTATTTTCAGGGGAAGACCTGTAATTTCAAAAAACAAAGTAGATGAACAAATTTTGGTTGATTTATGTCCGACAAAAGCCATTAGCTGTGCTCCCTTTAGCATCGACCTTGGCAAATGTACCTATTGCGGAGAATGTGCTGTGCAATTTCCAGATAAAATAAAGTTTACTAAAGACTATAAACTTTCGACAAACATCCGAGAAAATTTAATTATTTACGAAGGCATTGATGAACCTATTCAGATGGATACTGAAAGTGTCAGAAAAGAAATTTATAGTTTATTTGGTCGATCATTAAAGCTTAGACAGGTGTCGGCTGGTGGTGATAATAGTTGCGAGTGGGAGTTAACTTCATCAAACAACGTGCAGTTTGATATGAGTCGCTTTGGTATCGACTTTGTAGCCTCGCCACGTCATGCTGATGGAATAGTTATAACTGGTCCCATAACTGAAAATATGGCTGAACCTTTGCAACGTTGTTATGATGCTATACCAGAACCAAAAATAATTATTCTTGTTGGAGTCGACGCTATTAGTGGAGGAATATTTGCTGATAGTCCAGCTATTGACAGAAGTTTTTTATCGAAACATCATGTTGATTTATATGTGTCAGGTAATCCGGTGCATCCTCTAAGTTTTATTAATGGTGTACTTTCCTTAACAAGGAAAAAATAGGAATCAGCAAAGATAAAGTGATGATTAACATTGAAAAATATGGAAACATCACAACCACAAGTATTCCTTTATGCCTTAGGAAACTTTTAAAAATACTTAAAAAGGGAGATCATTTTATTTTATCCACATTTGGTGGTAATTATACATGGAGATCAATCTTTTTAAAAGGGGCATATTCAAAATAATAAATCTGCAAAAAACTAAATAAGATGAAAAGAGTTGTAGTTACAGGTATAGGGGCAATAACCCCAATTGGTAAGAATGTAAACGAATTTTGGAATAATTTAATAGCTGGTAAAAGTGGTGTTTCTAAAATAACAAGATTTGACGCTTCTGCCTTTAAAACTCAATTTGCTGGGGAAGTAAAAGACTTCGATCCATTACAATATATGAGTAAATCCGAAGCTCGTAAAATGGATTTATTTTCACAATATGCAATTGCAGTAATGGATGAATGTGTTAAAGATTCTGGAATTAAGCTCGAAGATTTTGACCTAGGAAAATTTGGGGTAATATGGGGTACAGGTATTGGCGGCATTCAATCATTTGAAGAAGAAGTACTTAATTTCGGTAAGAATGAAGAAGTTCCACGTTTTAGTCCATTTTTTATAACTAAAATGATTTCAAATATGGCTGCCGGATTAATCTCAATCCGATATGCTTTACGTGGAGTGAGTTACACAACAACATCAGCCTGTGCTTCAAGTAATAATGCTATTGTTGATGCATTTAATATCATCCGACTAGGTAAGGCAAAAGCTATATTTGCCGGAGGTTCAGAAGCTTGTATAAGTAAATCTGGATTAGGTGGATTTAGCTCCATGAAAGCCATATCACAACGCAACGATGCTCCTGATCAAGCTTCACGTCCATTTGATGTTTCTCGTGACGGATTTGTAATGGCCGAAGGTGGTGGCGTACTTATGTTGGAAGAATTAGAACATGCATTGAAACGAGGAGCAAAAATATATGCTGAAGTTGCCGGAGGTGGTTTTGCTTCGGATGCCTACCATATTGCTGCAACACATCCTGATGGAATTGGTGCAATCGCCGCCATGAAAGATGCAATCGAGGAGGCCGGCATATCTCCTTCAGATGTTGATTATGTGAGTACTCATGGAACTTCTACTCCTGTTGGCGATTTAAGTGAATGTAAAGCGATTTGTTCTGTTTTCGAGGAATCACTTGATAAACTTCATGTTAGTGCTACAAAATCAATGACTGGTCACTTGTTAGGTGCTGCTGGAGCTGTTGAAGCTATTGCTTGTATTAAAGCAATGGAAACAGGTATTATTCCACCTACAATTAATTTGGATGAGTTAGACCCAGCAATTGATTCAAAACTGAATCTTACTCCCAACAAGGCGGTAAAAAAAGAAGTAAATGTATGTTTAAACAATACTTTTGGATTTGGTGGACATATTATTGTCTCGATATTCAAAAAATATAAAGGATAAACCAACCGCTTTAGCACGATTAGACAAATCGTATTAGCCGAACCCATAAAAAAGAGAAGTTGAACTAGCTAGATACTTAGGTACTTCAATAAAAATACAGTACAATTCACAAAAAAATAAAACCGGACTTTAGGTTGAACACCTAAAAGTCCGGTTTTTTCATGTAAAAACCCTAATTATAAAAACATGAAAAATATATTTTAGACTACCAGCTCAAATTCAGCTGTAAGCGCATCTATAATTATATCGGGTGCCTGATGTGGTTTGCGAGTTTTACTATCCACAAAAACCACCGTAGATGTGGCAGTACAGGCCTTCTCTCCTTTTTCATTTTCAAATACAAACTCAAATCTAAAACGAACCCTGGGCAACTCCTTTATTTTAGTTCGAATGGTCAACTCCTCATCATATCCTGTTGGCTTCAGGTATTTTAGGTTCATCTCAATTACAGGAAGCATGATATTGTGATCTTCCAGCACCTTATCATTAATTCCGAATTGTCGTAGCAATTCCGTTCTGGCATGATGACAATAATTGACATAGTTTGCATGATATACATAGCCCATCTTATCAACCTCGTCGTACCTTGGCCGTATTTTGCACTCCCCTTCAATCATATCAGTGCTCCATTTTTAATTCAGAACTGGCTATTTTCTTCCAAAGCTCCGATAGTGTATTGACAATCTCAGAATCTTTATTGTACTCCACCATTGTTTTCTTCTCAACCATGGAATAAACCATTTCTTCGGAGAAGGGAAGTTTTCCCATCAACTGAATGCCCTCCCTGGCAAAGAAGCTCTCCATTTGCTTGGTAATATCTAAGTTGATATCAAATTTATTGATTAATGCGTACATCGGTATATTAAACGACTGCACCAATTCAATCAAGCGGACGATATCATGAAATCCTGATTTACTGGGCTCTGTAACCAAAATTACAGCATCAGCTCCGGTAATAGATGCAATAGCTGCACATCCAATTCCGGGAGGGCCATCATTCAATATAAAATCAGCCTTAATTTCCAGTGCAATATCTTTTGCGCTTTTGCGGATTTGAGTCACCAGTTTTCCGGAGTTTTCTTCTCCTGGTCCCATTTTAGCATGAACCAACGGACCAAAACGTGTATCAGACACATACCAATGGTTATTTATACTTCGCATTGAACTGATAGCTTGCGTAGGACAAACACGTTCGCAAAGACGGCAACCTTCGCAGGCAAATGGATCAATTTGTAATCCTCCATCCGATTTAAAATGAATTGCCTCAAATTTACAATGTTGTTGACAAAGACCACAATTAGTACACAAATCTGTATCGATGGAAGCAACCCATGCTCCCTCAAATACATGAGTCTCCTTATTTTTTGGTTGAAAAATAATATGAAGATCAGCTGCATCAACATCCGCATCAACAAAAACAGTGTTTTCAATTACAGAAGCCAAAGCTGCCGTAATACTGGTCTTTCCTGTTCCCCCCTTACCACTAAGAATAGTTATATCCTTCATATTAATTCAATTTTTTCAAATATTCAACCACCTCTTTATACACCTTTGCAAATTCAAGTGGAACACAACGCACAATTTCACCTTTGGAATATAAACCTGCATATTCTTTACTAAAAGGAATTTCACCCAACAAATCAATATTTTCTGCTTTCAGAAACTCATAAACTTCAGAATTTCCTAATCCAGCTTTATTTACAAAAACACCAAAAGGTTTATTTACCTCTCTCAATAAGTCAACCGTCAGCTTCAAATCATATACTCCGAAAGGAGTTGGTTCAGTCACCAAAATCACAAAATCAGCATCCGAAATAGTTTCTACAACCGGGCAACTGGTACCCGGAGGAGCATCGTAAATCAAAATATCATGTTCTCCAACTAAATTGTTTTTTAAATCCTTAATTAGTATGGTTTGTAATGGAGATCCAATACGTAAGTTTCCTTCCATCAGACTCATCTCATTACCAATATTGTAATTAGTCACCGTTCCAATAGTATCTGTGGTTTCATGAATAGCATCAAACTCACAGGCCACAAAACAAGCACCACAAGAATGACACAAATCCTTATTTACAGTAGCATACTGCATCGATGGCATCATTACTATTGCATTAAACTCACAATAATCTTCACACTTTTTACAAAACGTACATTTAGCAGTATCAATTTCAGGAATTACATGTTCTACCGGCTTTTCACTTTTAACCGAAAAATTGGGAAAAAACAGCAAGTCATTTGGCTCTTCAACATCACAATCAACCAACTGTACACTTCTTGTCCAATTTTCATTGATCGAAGAAAACAAATTAACCGCAAATGTTGTCTTTCCAGTTCCTCCCTTACCACTCGCAATAGCTACTTTAAATGCCATAATCTCCTTTTCTGTTTTTTGTGATAATCAAATCGCCCTTACAAACGTCCAACATTTCTGCAATTACATCGCATTTTGCCATCAGCATAAAATAAAGCGATTCCTTTTTTTCATTTAGTAAACCTTCAAAATTACCTTGTCCTTTAGAAATCACAACATCTGCTTTTCTAAACAGTTCTTGAAATTCTATAGAACAATTATCCACTAAAGTTGAAGGTGCATCATGACCATTGGAAATCAATTTACAAACTTCCTGCATTCCAACCTGCTCGGCATCTTCAAGAGTCACATCATTAATAATTGGGGTTCCCCGCACAGCATAAGTTAAATTAGGATGATTCAAATGTTGAATGAAAAGCTTATCGAAAACTATTTCTCCTGCATTATCCCCCAAATACAAAACTGAATTTGCCTTTTTTATTTCAGCAAACATCTGAGCTCTATCATCCAAAGTAAAATCAAGTGCGAGGAGTTCTTCTATTTTGGCCGGAATATCAGTAGGCACACTGTGTGCACCATAATCAATAATATTCCCAACAACAGCTAATTTTGATGCAATGTGTAAAGGCTCATTCTGTTGAGTCACAAAAGAATTCCATTTTTCATACTGCGAAAACAAAATTGCATTTGCATACTTCTTCTCTTCTAAATACAAATCGTTATTTTGTATTTTCTTTTTCGCCAAACGATGAATCAACAATGCCAGATAAGGATTGGAGAGATGCGTAAAATCTGTAAGTAAATGATTTACTTCTGAGGAAAAATCGCTGGCGACTTTCCCCTGAAGATTAAATTTGTCAATTAATAAATCCACCGTTTTGGAATGGCAAGCCAAACACCTGTTGTCCATATTTAGTGGTCGCAATAGTTAGCAGTAAAGCTTAAACTTTCATTCAAAAAACCAGTAACCAATTCTTTTGCACCCATTTGAGGAGCTCCAACAAATACATTTACATTGTGTTTATTAAAGATTTGGATCGCTTGATTTCCCATTCCTCCGGCAATTACATCAGTAACTCCTAAATCAGCCAAGAATGGAGGCAATAATCCAGGCTCATGTGGTGGAGCTGCAACTAAATCTTCAGCAACAATAGTATTATCCATTACATCAAGCAATGCAAAATGTGAACAATGGCCAAAATGTCCATCTAAAATTCCTTCCTTAACCGGAACTGCAATTTTCTTTTTCATATAAGTGTATTTTCAAAAAAAGTTAAACTAATCCCATACAACAGGGAATACTATCAATATGTATTTATTTTTTATTTCAAATATCGCTCCTATCCCAAAAAAAACGATAAGAATAGCACTTCAACACAAGATCTACCCCTATAATTCGTGAAGAAGTACAGGAGCAAAAACCTTGTGTTTCTTACTAATCAGGACATTTTAAGAAACAAAAAAACAGATTTCTAATCATTCATTCTACCTCGGCGAAGCCTTTGTCCTCTCCCTTGTCCAAAGCCAAATCCTTGTCTCCTGCCTTTTTCAGTAGTTTCACCTTGAACTTCATTTTCAGAATCAATCTTACTATTACTGTTACATCGTCCCATTCCTCGGCCAGTGCGGGCACCTTTGCCCTCCGGACCCCTTCGATCTAATCCAGGCATTTCAACCTCCTTTTTTAAATTGATTTACTACTTTTCAATCTTTTACCTTGACCTTTACCACAATCCCCTTTGCGTTTCAATCCCAAACCTTTCCCTAACTTCTCTAGTAAAGTATTTTGGTCTACTTCAGAACATTGTCCTAGTCCTCTTCCCGATTTTGAACCTTCTCCTTCAGGTCCTTTTCCATCCAAGTGCGGCATAATAATTTGATTAAGATTTCAATTGATCTATAATGCGTTGCATCGTATTCTTGTCATCTTGCAACAACACCATTTGAATATTAAACTTTTCAAGTAATTCTTTGGCTTTAGGCCCAAAATCACCCGAAATCACTTTTTTAACTCCTAGTTCAACTACTTTTTCTACAGTTTTGGTTCCTGCTCCACTTTGCGCGTTGATATTTTCATTCTCGATAAAACTGATTTCACCTGATTGATCATCATATAAACAAAACCAACTAGCTCTTCCAAAACGTAAATCAAAAACGGAATTCAATTGATTTCCTGTTGATGTAATAATTGTCTTCATATTTTTATTTATTTAGTAATTCGATTTGTTTCGAATTACAAGCCGGACAAGTTCCTTTATCCATTGTGTCTGGAATATTAAACCTTGCATTACATTTTGAGCACAAATACCAGTCTTTATCCATAATTGCGTTCCCAAAAACAGTTTTTATTTCCTTTGCTTCAACCAAGGCCATAGCAATTTTTCTTCTTGCACTTTCGTAGATTCGTGCAAAAGTTGGCCTTGACACACCCATTAACCCAGCTGCTTCATCATGTTTTAGGAAATCGTAATCAGCTAATTTCAAAGCTTCATATTCTTCATAAAGTAAATCGACTGATTTCCGACTCTTAGAACTCACACCAAAAGGTCTATATCCTTTAAATCTTGGCGGTTCTACGACCTTACGTAATCTAATTCTTCTTGGCATATGGATTAATTTTATACAAAGTTAGTGAGAATATTCTCATTTCGCAAATTTACACACTCAATAATTCCTGCGTTTTACAGCAGAAAAAAAGAGGCCTCAGCAGCCTCTGTAAATTATTAAATATTTTCCAATTTTATGCTTCTTCTACTTGAGAAACAAAATGAGCAAATTGTCTTTCTACAGTTATCGGCTCGGTTAAATACAACTCCCCCACTTGCTTCGACATAACATCTGGAAATACATATTCATTACCGTCTGCTAAGCCTTGAACTATTTCTCTTGCAACATTTACAGGTGAATCCTTTTCCATTTCCAAATCTTCTGTCATCTCAGTATCAATAGGTCCCGGGTATACTCCCATTACGAGAATGTTAGTCATAAATAGTTCTCCGCGCAAGCCTTGCGTAATACTATGAACAGCCGCCTTCGAAGCACAATATGCTCCAGCAATCGGCATACTGGCTAATCCTAATACCGAAGAAATATTTACAATGGCTGCAATTTCTCTCTGTTTTAATCGATCTATTAGTGAAACCGTTAATTTGACCAATCCCCAAACATTTACCTCAAAATTTACCGCCATACTGTCTAATGTTTCATCAGAGCAGAATCCTCCAGATTCATATACACCTGCATTATTAATTAAAATATCTACATCCTTCGTTAATTTTGTGGCTTTAATAATTGATTTATCATCTCTTAAATCCAAAAACACAGGCACTAAACGCGCTCCATACTCTGGTTTAAGATCATCCATCGATTTTAGATTTCTTACTCCGGCATATACTTTCTTTGCGCCTTTCTCAAGTAGCTCGATAGTTATTGCTCTACCAATTCCTCTATTCGCTCCACTTACAAAAGCTACCCTACCATTAGGGGACACTTTGATTTCATTCATCACAACCTCCATTTTTGGTTTAACTTATTTGAATTGATTCTACACAATTTACAAATATCCTAATTCAATAGCAATCGAAATTATCGTGCAGACTCTATTTAGATGGTTGAATGAATTTGAACAGATCACATTATCGTCAAATGGACTAATTTTTATATCTTTGTTTTTGTCGTTTAATTTTGGCCATTTCTTATTGGGGTGCGAGTAATCTATAATCTTTTCCAATAGTATTCCCAGCTGGAGGTGAAAAGGAGTTAGGCGACAAAAATAAAACCGGATTCTGGAGATTCATCTTTATGGATCCGGTTATTTTATTTTAAACTACAAACCACATGTAATTTTAAATAAATAGTTTTATCATTAACCAAAATATTTAGCAGAATGTCAACCAACTATTTCAAATCCAATCCTGACGAAAAAGGATATTTCGGAGAGTACGGAGGGAGTTTTATTCCTGAAGTTTTAGAAGAAGAAATGAAGAAAATTAATGACGCTTACTATTCTATTAGTAAATCTCATGAATTTATCTCAGAATTAAGAAGTATCCGTAAACATTTCCAAGGACGCCCTACTCCGGTTTATTATTGCAACCGCTTATCCAATAAATACGGCGGTCGAATTTATCTCAAACGTGAAGACCTTAATCATACCGGAGCACATAAGCTTAATCATTGTATGGGAGAGGCTCTTTTAGCCAAATACATGGGCAAAAAAAAGCTGATTGCTGAAACAGGAGCCGGACAACATGGGGTTGCATTGGCTACAGCTGCGGCTTACTTTGGTTTGGAATGTGAAATCCACATGGGTGAAGTTGACATCGCGAAAGAACATCCAAATGTAGTAAGAATGAAAATTCTGGGAGCTACGGTTATTCCGGTTACGCACGGACTAAAAACATTAAAAGAGGCTGTTGATTCCGCTTTTATGGCTTACCTGCAAGATCCGATTAATACAATTTATTGCATAGGATCTGTTGTTGGCCCGCACCCATTTCCAATGATGGTTCGTGATTTTCAACGCGTAGTTGGAATTGAAGCAAGAGACCAATTTCAGGAAATGACGGGGGAACTTCCAGATAATGTCGTAGCATGTGTTGGTGGAGGCAGTAATGCAATTGGTATTTTCTCTGCATTTTTAGAAGATGATGAGTGCAAATTGCACGGTGTAGAACCTGCTGGTCTCTCTTTTAAAAAAGGAGAACATGCCGCAAGTTTAACTTTAGGTAAGCCAGGAATAATACACGGATTCAAATGCTATCTTCTTCAGGATGAAAAAGGAGAACCAGATCCTGTATATTCTGTTGCCAGTGGATTGGATTATCCGGGTGTTGGCCCTGAACATTCGATGCTTAAAGATCTAAAAAAGGCAGAATACCATTCAATTACTGATAAAGAATGTATTGATGCATTTTACGAATTGAGTCGTGAAGAAGGAATTATTCCTGCATTAGAAAGTGCACATGCTATGGCTTATGCATTTAAATTAGCTAAGGAAAATCCAAAACAATCTATTTTAGTGAATCTTAGTGGCAGAGGCGATAAAGATCTCGACTTTATTGTTGATACGTACGGATTACCTGAATAAGAAGTGTTGAAATTCGATATATAACTAAAATGCTGCCTTATCAGGTGGCATTTTTTTATTCTATATCCAAAGAATAAACATTTGTCATACTACTTGAAACATTTGTTTTGTTTCATTCTTCATTTTTACCTTACCTTTGTAGTATTATGGAGGATAAATATAAATTTACAAAAGACCTAAGCAATGAATTTGAATTCATTACTTCCCGAAGTAGTGGGCCTGGAGGACAAAATGTAAATAAAGTAAATTCAAAAGTTGAGCTTCGGTTTGCCGTTTTTGAATCGAAAATATTAACAAAAAAAGAGAAAGAAACGATCTTTATAAAGTTATATCACCACATTAGTAATCTGGGTATACTTTCGGTAACTGCACAAACAGAGCGTTCTCAGGTTCAGAATAAGGAAGTTGCAATTAAGAAGTTTTACCAATGGATCGAAATTGCTCTAACTCCTGTAAAACCAAGAAGAAAAACCCGACCAACACGGGCTTCTAAAGAAAGAAGGTTAGAAGGAAAACAGGTGCAGGCACAAAAAAAGGAAAACAGAAAAAAACCTGAATTATAGAACTAAAAAAGGGTGACCCAATGGATCACCCTATATTTTTGTTCGAAAACTTCAATTACATATTTGCGAAGAAATCATTTCCTTTATCATCAACAATGATAAAAGCAGGGAAATTTTCCACACGTATCTTACGAACCGCTTCCATTCCCAATTCAGGAAAATCAATTACCTCAATAGATTTAATACTGTTCTTAGCCAATACTGCAGCAGGTCCTCCAATTGATCCCAAATAGAATCCACCATTCTCTTTACAAGCATCGGTAACTGTTTTGTAACGGTTCCCTTTTGCAACCATTACCATAGAACCACCCAGCTTTTGAAATGGTCCTACATAAGAATCCATACGGCCCGCAGTAGTTGGTCCAAAACTTCCAGAAGGCATTCCCTTTGGAGTTTTTGCTGGACCAGCATAATATACAGGATGATTTTTGAAATACTCAGGCATTTCTTTTCCTTCATCCAACATTTGCTTGATTCGTGCATGTGCCATATCGCGGGCAACAATCAAAGTTCCTGATAAGCTCAATCTTGTTTTAATTGGGTATTTAGTCAGTTCCTTCAAAATATCCTCCATGGGCTGATCCAGGTTGATTTCAACTGCATCTTTCAAGTGTGGAGCCTCTTTTGGTAGGTACTGAAATGGATTTCTTTCCAATTCTTCCAAATAGATTCCTTCTTCAGTAATTTTCGCTTTCACATTACGGTCGGCACTACAACTTACACCCAAACCTACAGGACAAGAAGCAGCATGACGAGGCAAACGAATTACTTTTACATCGTGAACGAAATATTTACCACCAAACTGAGCTCCAATTTCGCTCTTTTGGCAAATCTCTTCAATTTTTTTCTCCCACTCTAAATCGCGAAATGCCTGGCCACCTTCGTTACCTTCTGTTGGTAAATGATCGTAATATCCAGCTGACGCTTTCTTTACAGTAGCTAAAGTAGCCTCAGCAGAAGTTCCACCAATAACTAATGCCAAGTGGTAAGGAGGACAAGCCGAAGTACCCAAATCACGAAGTTTGTTTGTAATAAAAGTAGTTAAGCTCGCTTCATTTAAAAGAGCTTTAGTTTCCTGATACAAGAAGGTCTTGTTTCCTGATCCACCACCTTTGGTTACAAATAAAAATTCGTACGCATTCCCTTTGTTGGCGTAAATATCAATTTGTGCAGGAAGGTTATTTCCTGAATTTTTTTCTTCGAACATCGAGAAAGGAACAACCTGAGAATATCTCAGATTTCTCTCCTGATAAGTATCATAAACACCTTTAGACAAATGCTCTGCATCATCAACTCCGGTGTAAACATCTTCTCCTTTTTTCGCAACAACAATTGCTGTACCCGTATCCTGACAAGTAGGTAATTCACCTTCGGCAGCAACTACCTGATTCAGCAACATGGTGTGGGCTACAAAACGATCATTATCTGACGCTTCATTATCCTGAAGAATTGTCTTCAATTTATTTAAATGAGCTGGACGCAAGTAAAAAGACACATCTGAAAATGCCTCTTTCGAAAGCATTTCAAGTCCCTTTGGATCTACTTTTAAAATTTTTCGTCCATCAACTTCAACAGTTGAAACGTAATCGGTTGTAAGCAAACGATACTTAGTTGTATCCTTTGTTATTGGAAATGGTTTCTGGTAATGAAAATCAGACATGATATAATGTTTTTATAATTTTGTATTAACAAGTCAAATTGCAACAATCAAAAATTGAAATATTCATCCTTGATTATAGTCATAGACAAATATAAGATAAATTGCAGATTGCTGTTTAATAAATTAGCTATTCTAAAACATTGCCCTGCAACATAAACTCAATGATTTCGATTCTTTCAGATAATATTAAAATCCCAATGAATCCAAAATCTTCTCGTTCAACTGTCTGTTTTTTCCTATATAAGGATAACAATGAATGTGGATTGCCGGATTGAAATTCATTTCAATAATTGCGTAATTATCTTTTGTTGACGGCTGATCCACATCTTCAATCATCATATCCAAGCCTGTAATTTGAACGCCTAGCGCTTTCGATGATTCTATTGCTATATCTTTGTATGACTGATGAATATCGTCTGTGTAATCAATGCTGTCGCCACCGGTACTAATATTTGAGTTCTCCCTTAGGTAAACCACTTTATCTTTACTAAGAACACTTTCGAAACTTAAGCCTTGTTCCTTTAAAAACATTGCCTCAGCCTCTTCCAATCGAATTTTTTCAAGCGGTGTTCGATATCCTATTCCTCGTAACGGGTCCTGATTTTTTATTTCAACCAACTCACGAATGCTTTTTATCCCATCGCCTTTCACGTTAGCCGGAACTCGATGTAAAATTCCACAAACCTGATCGTTGATCACAAAAAATCGAAATTCTCTGCCCGAAATAAATTCCTCTATTAGTATACTTCCATCGTGCTCAAAGGCAATATCAACAGCTCTTTTATACACCTCTTCGTTCTTATTCTCCTTTAAGATCGTAATTCCCAAACCATAATTGGTCGATTTTGGTTTTACCACAATGCCTTTCCCCTCAAACAAGTCGAAATCGGAACGTGCTTGCCTAGCATCCTGATAATCAAAGCCCGAAGGAACTCTAATTCCTGCCTTTTCAAGAATTTTCTTCGTAACCAGCTTATTCTCCATCATTAAAACGCTTGAATAGTTATCTAATGATGTTCTGGTGGCTTGCATTACATACTCTGTTTTTTCTCCTTGTGTAAGACTGATGAAATTTTCACTACGATCCAAAATAGTACACTCTACACCTCTTCGCAAAGCCGCTTTCATTAATAATTGCGATGACAATTCCAGATCTTCAAATCCGTGGAAACGGAAACCACTCATTTCACTTTCTTCTTTATACTGCTTGGCTTTATTCAAATGAAAATTAATAAAGCCTTCCTCAATAATTCTTTGTTTCACCTTATAAGAAGATCTAAGATCCGGATTTTTAATAAAATCAGCAATTTCATCAAGCGATCCCTGGTAATCAGAATCAGTACTTAATCCAGATTCTTTTACAAAATTGGTGATATCCGAAAGCAGATCTTGCAACATTTTGGATGCATAAATTTCCTCTCCTTCGGAATTCGGTAGTATCAATTCTGAATTCATGCCGTGACAGGCTACCAAATCCTGATTATTAGACGCTATTTTTTGCTCTTTTTCATTGTACTTTTCACTCTCATTTGTGAATAAGCAATACAACAGGAATAAATGCGTAAAATACAAACGGTTTTTAGAGATTCCTGATTTTTCAAATGGATCTAAATCGAGAATACGAACTTCCAAATGAGATATTTTCTTGCTTTTTTCGTCGAATTTTATTCGGATAGGTAGATAAAGCTCCTCTCCTGCTATTATTTTGCCAGATTCAATCAATTCAGCCACCGATTCTTTATAATCTTTCAATCCATTAAAATCAACAAAGAACTCTTCGATATTTCGATATCCCATCGAACTGTTTCTAATGGAAATAGCATTCCCACAGCTCATGAAACTCTTCTTTCCTGTAATTAACGATTTCATTTTTAGAGAAGGATCAGAAATTGGACTCTCCCCAAATAACCAGATCAGCATCCATCGGTAGCGCATAAAATTCCGAACCATTTTCAAGTAAATGGCCTCACGAAAGCTCTCCAAATCACCGTCCCAATTGCTCGCTTTTTTTAATTTTCTCTCCAATCTTTCTGTTAGTGAATAATTAAAGTGAATCCCGGAAAGCATTTGTCTTTCTTTCCCATATCGATTGGCCAATTCTTCTCTATATTTCTCTTTATGAGTCCCTTTCTCTCCAAACTTAGCAATCGGTATCTCTTCTTCCTGAGGCAATAATGGTGGTAAACTTTGTGGCCAAAGTAATTCATCCGTTAAATTCTCAGAAATTACATCTTGCAAGGTCTCTAAAAAGCCATGAACTTCAGCAATACTATGCAAAGGAGGTGTTATCATCTCCACCTGACTTTCCGAAAAATCGGTTGTAATAAAAGGATTTTGAAATTTATCACCAAGAATTCCAGGATGTGGTGTCGTTGCCATATTACCTGCGTAATCGACTCTCACATTTTCCTTTTCAATGCCAAATTGACCGTTCTTCAAACTCTCGCGAATCCCTTCTAACTGAAGAGCTTCATTGATATTATTAATTAAATGATTCATATATGTTAGAATTTACCAAATGTATTATTTTTTAAATAAGTTCGTAATAAAAAGTAAAGAACTATGCCTTTTAATATGCTGCTTCCGGTGATGCTCCACCAGACTCCGTTTAATCCTAAAAAAGTATAAAAACCAAGAATATATGCACCCGGTAGTCGTAATGAAGTAAAGATCACACTTACAGTTGCAGGTATTTTTGTTTTTCCTAATCCATTAAACACTCCTGCGCTAATCATTTCTAAACACATAAATAATTGCGATGCAGCCAATATCATTAAATAATCTTTTCCCATTAAAATACTTTCTGCCTCAGGTACAAAAATGGAAAATAAAGTTTGTGGAAGAAGCAAAAAGATCAATGTAGTTACTGCGCCTACAGTTAGGGATATTCGCCAACCTGCCCGGTAAATATTAGGAACCTCAGTTAAGTTCTTGGCTCCATAACTATGCCCCACCATAATAGTTACGGCCTGCATAATTCCGCCAACAATCATAAATGTAATCGACTCTATTTGAACACCAATTTTTTGGACTGCAATGGCATTTGGTCCCCATTCAGCAATGATTCTTGCCAGAAAAATATAAATTACTGAAAACGAAATACGCTGAATAGCAGCAGGTAATCCGACCCTGAATAAGTCTTTTAGTTTTGTTGCATTCGGCAATAAACCCCTAAAATAAATAGTATCGAATTTTTTATACACAAAACAGAAATACGCCAGACTGCTTCCCCTACCTATAATTGTTGCAATAGCAGCACCTTCAACACCCATTTTAAATACAAAAATCAACAATGGGTCAAGCACAATATTCAACAAGGTTCCAATAATACTCGCTTTGAAAGAAATTTTTGTTTTACCGTGTGCATTAAAAATACTAATGAATAACAGATTAGCAAAACTGATGATGATACCAAAAGCACTAATTATCAGATAAGAAACAGCCATTTCGTTAACATGGACATCTTTCATTTGAAAAAAGCCGATGAACTGTTCGGGAATGGCTAAAAATATCGAGGTAAACAAAATTGCAATGCTACCGATTCCCCACAAACCTGCAGTTGAATATCTGCCTGCCGCATTCATGTTTTCGGCACCTACCGAGTGAGCAATTTTAATATTTGCACCTACCGTTACAATCGAAGCCATAGCCCAACCCAGCTGTAAAAAGAACCCTGCAGAACCAACCGCAGCAACTGCACCACTTCCCAAATATCCTACCCAAATCATATCGGTAAGATTGTAGGTCATGTGCAAAAGGTACGAGCCGATAATTGGGAAAGCTAGCTGAAGCAGTTTTTTCCCAACCGCCGAATATTCCTGTTCTCTTCTAAGTAAACTGGAAATGAATTTTAACATCTACTATACATCATAGGTGAGTGCAAAAGGATAGTAATAAAAAATGAATGTGATTTTGCTATAAACAAGGACTAAACTACTTAAGCATTTTATTGATCAAAACTTCTAATTGTTTTTTCAAACAAATTGCTTTTTCCATATCGCAATTAAGAGAATCTGTCATTTTCAAAGGAATGCTTTTCGCTTTATTTTTAAGATTCTTTCCTTGCTCGGTAAGATAAATGAGGACCTTTCTTTCATCGTTGCAACACTTATTTCTTTGAAGAAATGAAAGCTGTTCCATGCGCTTCAAAAGAGGTGTTAAAGTATTTGTATTCAGATAAAGTTTACATCCAATTTCATTGACCCCAATGCCATCCTTCTCCCACAAAACCAATAGCACCAAATATTGTGGGTAAGTAATTCCCAGTTGATCCAGATAAGGCTGATATTGTCTGGTCATAAGCCGAGAGGCAGCATAAATAGTAAAGCACAATTGATTCTCTAATTTAAGAGAATCGAACTCCTTATTTGCTAGATTGTCCATATTTCTAATTTATATCGCTTGCGATGCAAATTAACGAAATTGTTCGCTAAGATCAAACAAGAATTCCTTATCATCTTCGAATAAACAGGTATTAGGAACATCTTTTAACGTATGCATTTAAATACATTTATATTTTCCTGCTCTACACCCTAATGCGAGTCCTCTTAATCAGAATGATAAACCTTACACTGCAACAATAACAAATACTTCTTACTGCAATTTCCCAAAAATGTATTTTAATTTGATTAATTTTGCTCTTTGGTACAAAACTAAGATCTTTAATTCATAAGCGCGATACACAATTTAAGTGTATTCCTGTACTTTTTATTCAATATGCAATTGCAAAATATGTTACACAATCTGTTACAAGATAATTTTGGATTTTCTGATTTTAAACCAGGACAAAAAGAGGTTATCTCTAATATACTGGAAGGAAAATCAGCAATAGCCATATTTCCAACGGGATCTGGGAAATCTCTTTGTTACCAGCTCCCAGCTCTTCAACTTCCTGAAATTACCGTAGTGGTTTCTCCATTACTGGCCTTGATTAAAGATCAGATTGATTTTCTTCAATCGAAGAATATATCGGCAGTGCGTATTGATTCATCTCTCTCGAAAGAGGAAGAACAAGACATTATGAATGGCATTCGCGCCAAACGACATAAAATTTTAATGATATCGGTTGAGCGTTTTAAAAATGAACGCTTTCGCAGATTTTTGAAAGACATTCCAATCTCATTACTGGTTATTGATGAAGCACATTGCATCTCGGAATGGGGACACAATTTCAGACCTGATTATTTAAAACTACCTGATTACCGGGATGATTTCAAGGCCAAACAAGTACTTTTACTTACTGCAACTGCAACTCCGAAAGTTATAGCAGACATGAGTAAAAAGTTTGCCATAGCAAAAGAGCAGGTAATAATTACCGGATTTTACCGATCTAATTTAAATTTGAATGTTATTCCTGTCATTCAATCGAAGAAAAACGATAAGTTGATCTCATTACTTCTTTCCCGTAAAAATGAATGCGGAATTGTATATGTAACTCAACAAAAAACGGCCGAAGTAGTTTCAACCATTTTATCATCAAAAGGAATTATTTCCAAAGCATACCATGCCGGATTGAAAAGTGAAGATCGTGAAGAAATTCAAAATCAATTTATGGCTAATAAAATAAATTGTGTGGTGGCAACAATTGCTTTTGGAATGGGAATCGATAAATCGAACATTCGATATGTGATTCATTACGATCTTCCAAAATCAACAGAAAACTATTCTCAGGAAATTGGAAGGGCGGGTCGCGATGGAATAAAATCAGACTGCATTGTTTTAGCAAATCATGACAATGTGAATGTGCTTGAGAATTTCATATTTGGAGACACACCTGCCCTATCAGGCATAAAGGAAATTCTAAGACGCGTAAAAAAGGCTGAAACCAGCTGGGAAATCAAGTTAAATACACTTCCAGCCTATACTAATATCCGAATTCTACCCATCAAGACCTTGCTGGTTTACATGGAGATACGCGGAATTATCAAACCTCAGTACAGTTACTTTGCAGACTATCGATTTAGCTTAAATAGGGATGAAAAAAGTATCATCGAAAAGTTCCAAGGAGAACGAAAGAAATTTATTCAGGCTATTTTCGATCATTCCGAAAAAGCCAGGAAATGGACCACGGTAAATTTTAACACTATCAGTCAAAATTATTCGACAGATAGAAACCGGGTTGTCTCAGCTCTTGAATATTTTGATGCTGAGAAATTAATCAATTTGGAAGCGAAACTAATGGTTGATGTTTTTGCCGTTACAAATCCAGATTTTGATATCGATGAAGTAGCCCAAGAACTTTACGACAGCTTTAAAAAGAAAGAAGGAGTTGAAGTGAACAGAATTCGTAAAATGCTAAGTCTGTTCGAATCCGAAACATGCATCAGTAAAAATCTGGCGAATTATTTTGGAGAACATCCCGAATGGGAAAAGTGTGGTCACTGTTCTGTTTGCAATTCGGGAGCAGTAAAAATTGCGAAATCACACGAGCTGAAAAACCTGCACGAATATAATTATATAGAAATCTGTCAATCTGCCATTACCAAATTTGGTGATCATTTAACGGATGAACTACTTACCAAATTTTTGTGTGGCATAAACACGCCTATTTTCACCCGTTTAAAATTGAAAAATGAGAAGCACTTTTCCTCTCTCGAAAATTACCGATTTGGTGATGTTTTAGAATGGGTAAAAGAAAACATAAATTAAGAGAGTCTCAATTTTTTATACTTACTTTTACACTCTCAAATTAATACCTCGTTGACCTTGAAAAGAAATCCTAATTTCCCATTTGCCCCGGCAAAATCTCCATTATTTTATGGCTGGATTGCCATGTTTGCGGGTACTATTGGAGTACTTTGCAGTATTCCCGGACAAACAATGGGCGTTTCCGTTTTTACCAATTACCTAATTAGTTCTTTGCAATTAAGTCGTGATGCGTTAAGCTTAGCCTATTTAATAGGTACGGTAGGAAGTTCTCTTTTCTTAACCTATGCGGGTAAAATTTACGATAAATTTGGATCTCGTTTTACGGCAATAATTGCTGCATTAGGATTGGGTGTCACTCTAATTTTATTTTCATTTTCGCACCTATTAAGCGAAGCAATATCACAATATATCAATATTGGATTTTCAACAGTCTCATTTATTCTTATCTCACTTTTATTCTTCTTTTTGCGTTTTTCCGGTCAGGGAGTATTAACCTTAGCCTCGCGCAACATGATAATGAAATGGTTCGACCAACGCAGAGGTTTAGCCAATAGCATTTCAAGCGCACTTCAATCTTTTGGATTTGCTGTATCTCCTCTGTTTATTGCTCTGATTATTACTCGTTTTGACTGGAGTACTGCCTATCAGATATTGGCATTACTTACTTTCATATTTGTTATTTTTGCTTTTCTTTTCTATCGGGATAATCCGGAAGAATGTGGACTAATTCCTGATGGGAAAATAATTGAGCCCAAAGTAAAAAGCCTTCCAACTTTTAAAACAAAAAAACAATATACTTTAAAAGAAGCAAAAAGTACATGGGTATTTTGGGTGTTTGCTCTTTCCTTAAGTTTTAATTCTTTTTTTATAACGGGATTTACATTCAACATAATTTCGATTTTCGAATCTTGTGGCTTATCCGAAGAGAAGGCTCTGGGCGTATTTATTCCAGCCTCCATTATCTCCATAATTACTGCTATTTCAGGTAATATTCTTAGTGATTACATTAGAATGCAAAAGCTACTTGTTGTTTTCTTAATTGGCTGTTTATTGTCAAGTTTGGGTGTAGCTATATTAGATTACGAAATTGGCTACTACGTATTGATACTAGGAACCGGAATTATGGGCGGACTATTTTCTGTGCTGGCCTCAATTACCTGGCCTCGCTTTTACGGACGTAAAAACTTAGGTGCGATTAGTGGTTTTGCAATGTCTTTAGTTGTGTTTTCAAGTGCAATAGCTCCACTTTTTTTCAGTAGAATTTACACGTTAACAGATAGTTACCGGATTGCCGGATACGCTGGAGTTGTTAGTGTTGTTATCTTACTAATTTTCTCGGTAAAAGCTAAAAACCCGCAATTGCAATAAAAAAACAGATTGCCAAACAAAATGCGAACCAACTCAATTTAGAATGCAGTTGGTAACTAAAGCAACTCTTTCTTCTCAAGGGAAAGCTTAATTTTCTTATGAGCTTTCCAAAAGGTCGTTGTAAGCCTCTTCATAATTTTTTTGAATTCGGGTAGGTCTTTACTATTATCAACCAAAGGATCTATTTCTAAGAAAAAAAGAAGCCAATACCGGTAGTTATTCCCTTGCGAAAACAAGTCCAAATATCATATTAAAAAAAAAGATCTTCTTTTGGGTGTAATAATATTATATTTCTACCACTAATTAAGAAAAAACTATAGTGAGTAACGATTTTTACACATCATCAATTCTCCCTTATGCTGCCATTATCATTAAGATATGCAGGGCGTATACGAACACACAGGAAGATTTCGAAGATTACTACCAAGAGGTTTGTTTACAGATATGGAGAAGTAATGAGAATTTTAGAGGACAATCTGAATGGTCGACATGGATCTATCGATTGACTTTGAATGTTTGCCTGACCTTACTAAAGAAAAATAGTAAACATCATGTTACTTCAAATCATTTACCAGACGTGGTAGCTGAAGACAATCGGACCTTTGACGATGAATCTCTTAATCATCTCTATAATGCTATCAAGCAATTATCGGAGGTAGACAGGGCGGTCATATTGCTTTATCTGGAGGAAAAAACCTATCAGGAAATAGCAGAAATTATTGGCACAAATCCGAACAACATTGGTGTGCGGGTTAAAAGAATTAAAGAACGACTTAAAAAAATACTAGATGGAAAAGTCAATTGAAACAATTTGGAAAGAAGGTTTTTTAGAAAGCGATGCATTGGTAGTCCCAAAACTAAATGACTTATACAATCAAAAATCGAAACACATCATCGATAAATTCAAAAGAATGTTCAGAATAAACCTGAATGCATTATTTATAGGCTCATTCGTAATTTTAATTGCTTCCGCTATAGTGGGAATCCCAATTATGGGGATTGGATATTTTTTCATTTTAAATGCTATAGTACTTGTCAATAGAAGATTAATGAAAGGCCTAATTAAAATTGATAAAAATGTAAGTAGTTACCAATATCTTAAATCATTTAACAACTGGATGAAAGAACAACTTGCTGTAAACAGGAAGCTAGCCAGATATTATTATCCTTTAATTTTTCTTTTTATGGTATTGGGGTTTTGGTTTTCGCAGGATATTCAGGAGACATTTAAAGGGATATTAGAAAGACCTAATCAAATTTATCTTGTAAATAACATACCGGTACTATGGACAATTCCAATTGCGATCATTACAGGTTTGTTAGCCTACTTTGGCGATCGAATTTACAATTTTGATGTGAGTTTAATCTATGGCCAGGTATTTAGAAAGCTAGATGAACTAATTGCAGATATTGAAGAATTGAGAGCCTAATTTTCATTCAGAATAATAATTTTAATTACACGAACATGACAATTCATAAAATAGAAGAAAGAACTATTGCTGAGCAAGATGTAAAGCTTACAAAAGCATATAATAAGCTACAGGTTTTGATTGATGAGTTAAATAAAAGAGAAGTACCGGAAAATATACAAAACACAATTAATACGGATATTGCCACGATTAATTCATTTTCAGAAACGGATAAAAAATTGGTCAAACTTCTGAGGAAAGTGCATTACAAAACTCTGAGACTAATTGAAAAAGAACTTAATCTGGTAACAAAAAACCACTACAAAAATCTTTACATGGCTATTGGAGTGGCTCTAGGAGTGGCGTTTTCCGCCTCATTTGATAACAATGGCATGGGCTTGATACTTGGTTTGGCAATAGGAATATCTGTAGGAATACATTTTGATAAAAAGGCAGAACAAAATGGGAATCAACTAAATTTAGAATGCATCTGCTAATTAAAGCAATTCCTTGTTCTCAAGGGCAAGCTTTATTTCTTTATGGTTTTCCCAAAACGTGTTCTTAATCCGCTTCATAATTTTTTTAAATTCGGGAAGGTCTTTGATATTATCAACCAAGGGGTCAATTTCTAAAAAAAGAAGGAGCCAATACTGTAAATTCTCTTCTTCAGAAAATAGTTGAAGATATTTCAAGGCCTTTTCTTCATCATCTTTTTGTGCGTAATAAATAGCCAAACTGGCATTTTTATAAATCGATTTATCATTGGAAGCATATTCAAAATATGCTTTTAAAAGCTTTTCCGATTCTTCTTTCATTCCCATTTCGGCATATACCCTGGCAATCTTACTGTTCTCCTGCGGGTAGATACTCAAATTGTACTTTTCCTTTGCTGCAATAAAATGTTTATAGTAAGCGTAAGAAGTCTCGTAATCACGCAAGTAATAGTAAACTTTACCTATTTCCTGAAGAACATCCAGACGTGTGGTATCCTTCTCAAATACGGCAAGTAATAAATCTCTTGTCCTGGGTAAATCTTTATTTTTCGCATACAAAATATAGGCTTTTACATATTCCGAAAACATGTTCTGAGGATTGTAGTCCAGTGATTTGTTAATGTACAATTCAGCTTCATTAACAAACCCAGTTTGCACAAAAGCATTACTAAGATGCAGGTAAATATAACTTGCCGTAACAGAATCCTGAGCGGCAATATCCAAGCGAACGCCCTTTAAGGCATATTCCAGATATTTACCCGTATTGGGCATGTAAGTAGTATAATAATCGGAGAGAAAATTGATAACCAAAGCCGAATTTGGATTGTAATGCAATGCCTTTTCTAAGTAGGGTACCGCCTTTTCGAATTCGTGTTTATTCATGTAATACAATGCTTTTGCAATCAGAGATTGTGGCAATTTCGAATCAAACAACAGTGCCTTATCAGCATTCTCATTAATCTTAGCCGTATGTATCTTTTCTGCCCGGGCAATGTCCAGATAATAGTAAGCCATAGCAATATCAGCGTAAGCGCGGGCAAATTTAGGATCATGCTCAATGGCCTTTTGAAAATAAGTAATGGATTCTTCCAAACCTTCTCTCTTCCCACTATGAAACAAATCAAGTCCTTTTAAAAAGTAATCGTAAGCTTCCAGATTCTCTGTTGGAACTTTATCGATTTGTTTTACTTCCTCAGGGGTAATAATCAATTCTATTTCCTTGGCAATTTTCTTTGCGATTTCGTTCTGCAAACCGAATACATCTTTTGCTTCTCTGTTGTATTGCTCAGCCCATAAATGGTTATCGTTTGACGCTTTTATCAACTGAATGTTTAGAAGAATCTGATCACCAATTTTCTGGCCACTCCCTTCCACAAAATAACTCACATTCAATTCTTCTGCAATTTCAGTAATTGTTTTAGTGCTGTTTCTGTATTTCTCAACCGAGGTTCTACTTATTACCCTTACATCTTCGATCTTTTGCAGGTTTGATAATACAGATTCCATCAAACCATTAATAAAATAGACATTGCTTGAATCGTTACTGTCATTTTTAAATGGCAAAACAGCAATCGATTTTTCAATCTCAATTTTCTCAGGGGAAGCCGGTTTTAGTAAAAAGAAAACAAGAACAGCAATCGTAAATAAGGATATTACAACAGGCACCACGCCCAACTTCTTTCCAGACTTTGGCACAACAAGCGGAGCTTCTTCCTGTTTCTCTGTTTCCTGTTTTCCTGTTTCTCCGGGAGGATAGCCGTACAATTCACGAAAACATTTTATGAAATAAGAAACACTGCTAAATCCAACCTGATAGGAGATTTCGGAAACAGTAAGGGAATTTTGCTTCAAGAATTCCATGGCATTTCGCAATCGCACCTCCCTAACAAACTGACTAACCGACAGATTGGTTAACTTTTTAATTTTCCGCAGGAGATTAGACCGACTCATGCCTACTTCATCAGCAAGTTCCGATACCCCAAATTGATCATTCGAAATGTTCTTCTCGATAATTT
Organism: Labilibaculum antarcticum; assembly: GCF_002356295.1. Classification (NCBI taxonomy): domain Bacteria; kingdom Pseudomonadati; phylum Bacteroidota; class Bacteroidia; order Marinilabiliales; family Marinifilaceae; genus Labilibaculum; species Labilibaculum antarcticum. Next base: position 5,434,074 of record NZ_AP018042.1, read on the forward strand.
CGGTGATTTTCAATAAAAATTCATTTTCGGCAGGAAGCTGGTTTGGCATTTTAAAATGGGCTAAATGGAATTGTAAATTATTGCGAAAAGATACGAATGATTGCATAAAGATACAATCATAGAACGACTCTTAGAACAGGCTTATTTCAAGAAAGATAATTTTAAAATCCCACTTGTTTTTTACCTACGCATCGGGTTTTGCGTCATAATTTATATCCATGCGTCATAATTGTTAGTGCTTCATGAAACTTGACATCATTCGCTTCATGACTGATTGGTTGTGCATCACGAATTGCCAGACCTTTACAGTAGAAAATTAACGTTGAACTTTTTAATATATCAGTTATGAAAACGCAAAATCAATTTACAGTAAAATTAGCCGGACTAATTTCAACAACAATGTTTGTAGCACTCCTCATTAGTATGCTTGCCTGTACCAGTACAACAAAAAAACAGGATGCCGCAAGTAATACCGAAACAAGTGTAAAAACACCAAGTGTGGATATTTTTGCCGCCGCCTTTATGGGTAATGTAAATGCCACTAATCAACACATTGCTGTTGGTACCGACCTAAATGCAAAAGATCAGTACGGATCTACCCCATTACAAATTGCAAGTACTTTTGGAAAAACAGATGTCGCAATTGCCTTAATTAATGGTGGTGCCGATTTGAATAGTACAAGTAACGACGGATCAACGCCATTACATACAGCTGCATTCTTTTGCAGAACCGAAATTGTTGAGGCATTACTAAAAAAGGGAGCTGACCAAAGCATAAAAAACTCTTATGGCTCAACAGCTTTAGAATCTGTTCAAGCACCTTTTGATAGTGTAAAGGCAATTTACCAGCAGATTGGTAAAGATCTTGGCCCTTTGGGTTTAAAGCTTGACTATGAGTTTTTAGAAACAACCCGTCCGAAAATTGCGGAACTACTGAAGTAGAATGATGAGCAATAAATAGTGAATTACCAATGCAATTCATTTATACATCAATCTGAATCCTGAATTAAAGGGATCTCCCCTTCCTTGAGGAGATCCCCACAGGGAAAAGGGTGTGAAAACGAGGAATAAAAAACAAACGAGATGACAACATCAGAAAGAAGATACGATATAGACTGGTTACGGGTAATAACCATCGGATTGCTTTTAATATACCATATTGCTATTATTTTTCAACCTTGGGGAATCTTCATTCAGTTTATTCAAAGCGAACAATCGCTTGAAGGATTATGGATTCCAATGGCCATGTTAAACATCTGGAGAATACCTTTATTATTCTTCGTTTCGGGCATGGGCGTATGTTTTGCCATCCGAAAAAGAGATTGGAAACAATTATTTACCGAGCGATCGAAGCGAATATTTCTACCTTTTCTGTTCGGAATGTTTTTCATTGTTCCTTTGCACGTTCTTATTTGGCAAAACTATTATCAGCAAGATTTAAATTATCTTCCAAACCCAAGTCATCTGTGGTTTTTGGCCAACATCTTTATTTATGTGCTCTTATTATCGCCTGTCTTTTATTATTTAAAGAAAAACGAAGATGGAAAAATAATGCAGTGGTTTAGGAAACTGATGAAGAATCCATTGGGATTGCTAATCGTAATTATTCCATTTGCTTTGGAAGCAGTAATTGTAAATCCGGACCCTTTTGAAATGTATGCCATGACCTGGCACGGCTTCTTTTTAGGATTGCTTGCTTTTCTATTCGGCTTTTGCTTTGTTTTGACTGGCTCTAATTTTTGGAATACCATACTTACATGGAGATGGTTATTTTTGAGCATTGCATTGACATTGTACCTTATTCGCCTGCTGGCTTTTGAGCTTAAAACCCCGAACTACCTGATGTCAATAGAATCTAACATCTGGATTTTTGCTGTATTCGGCTTTGCCTATAAATACCTGAATAAACCAAGTAAAGCACTTAGCTACCTTAGTCAGGCAGCCTATCCTATTTATATTTTACACATGGCATTTATGTTTCTGGGTGCAGTCCTAATTTTGCCTATTGAAATGCCGGTTTTCGCTAAATTCTTTTCTGTTATCGCTTTTACATCGGTAGGATCTTTTACTCTTTACGAATTGCTTATTAAGAAAATTGGTTTTCTAAGACCACTGTTTGGTCTTAAAACAGGAAAAAAAGCGAAAGACATAGTAGAGCAGAGCGTAAAATGTTAAATCGCTGAAAGCAAGCAATTCCAAATCTCTTCATCAGTAAAAACAAGAGTCTAATTGCACAAAAACCGAAATACTAAGGCATTATTTTTGTTGTGATTATATTGGTAATTTAAAAATTTGTGATGATGAAGAGATGGCTGTTTTTTGTATTACTAGGAGTAATGACGAGTTGTTTAGACGATTCGGATGATGTTTATTTTCACGAACACAAGCAGAGTATTTTATTGCTGCAAGTAGACTACACGAGTTACGAATTTGAGAAAGGCACAGAGCTTTTTCTGCATGCTGAATATTCAGATGCTGATACAATTCCTATTGGTGTAGATTACGATCCTCCTGGAGATTTTGGGAATATCCGTTTATTTTATGAGCCAAGTAAGGAGTGTATTTTTAATGGATCCATCGTTTGGGCTGGTACCGGACATTTAAGATTCCCAAAATGGTTCTATTATCCTTCCCAGTTTGCCACTTTAGAAATTCCAGTTGAAAAACCGGTCAATGATGAATTTCAAATCATTTTCCCGGAAGAAGGACTTGAATATCCTCTTGATTCCATTTGGAATGCAGTTAATCATTTATCAATTGTGTCGAGGTATCTTGAAAGTGGTAAAAAAATTGGCGTTTTTCGTTACACTCCGAGTGTTGGTGTTGGAGATCCAAACGAATGGGACTGGTATGTTATTATGAATACAAATTAGAAATGATAACTAGTTTTGGTTCATGTAGTTTTTGAAAATATAAAAGAGGATAAGAAAGTAATCTTATCCTCTTTTATTATCAGTATAACAAGGTCTATTTCACAGTTTTCTTCATGGTTCCCAAGTAGGTCCAATTCAAATCTCTTGTCTTTAGAGCTGCATCAATCTTCATTTGGGTAGCGGCATCAACATTAAATACTTCGTTACGACCATAAGCATCAAAATAGTGAAGATAACCTGTAAACATATCAAAAGTCATGTGAGTGGTTGGAACTTTACTGCCCGAAGGCATCAGAACTCTGGCCAAAGCCCAATGGCTCAGTGTACCTGCATCCACTCTTTTCTGATGTATGGGAAGAAACAATTCAACTTCGGCTTTTTCATATTCATCAAACTTACCCTCAATTGCCTCCATAAAATTCATTCTCATTACTGTACCAACCTCCATTTTAAAGTTATCTTTAGTAGCAGCAACAACTTTTAAAAACATCCTCTTACTAAGTTCTCTTGATTTCTCTCCCTCCGCCAATGCTTTCATCAACTCCTCATCCGACATGTTGGGGTAAGCCTTTTCAGCAGCAAGCAACACATCTCCATCCGATAAAGCTTTTACAGGATCGTTGTAGGTGGTTACGGTTACGTACTGATAGCCTTGCTCTGTACCGCCAGGTTTTAAGGACCATAAATCCCAACCTTGAATTTCTCCGTTTTTAACCCGTTCGGCATGTATTTTCTCCCAGAAAGTTTCGGTCTCCCAATAATTTATTTCCTGATCATTGGTAACTTTCATAAATTCAAAAACCAGATATCTTTCTTGCTGTGCCATGCCGGTACCGCAAAACAATACCATGGCGACAAATAGCAGTAGTTTTTTCATAACAAGCAGTTTTAATGAATAAGACTTAAGTTACAGCTTTTTATGATTTTGTACAAAAGAGAAATTACAGACAATCACTTCCATTTTATCAAATAGATATTCATAATAATTTAGCCTTGTCATGATAACAATTAAATCGTTGAAAGAAACCAAGTCTTCCCTTCTCGAGGGGAAGTGCCGATAGGCGAAGGGGTGATCCAAAAATAAATTAAATGCAAAACACCAAATGAAATAAACCGCACCCCTCTGTCCTCCGGACATCTCCCCTTAAAAAGGGAGAAACCATCACAAACCAAGCCTTCCCTTCTCGAGAGAATCCGGAAAGCTTTCGGAAGCGACAGGCGATGGGGTGATTAAGCAGGAATCAAAATAGAAAACATAAAAAGAAACAAACCGCACCCCTCTATCCTTCACACATCTCCCCTTAAAAAGTAAGAAACCGTTACAAAGCAAGTCTTCCCTTCTCGAGGGGAAGTGCCGACAGGCGAAGGGGTGATTGAGCAGAAATCAAAGAATCTCACCCTTTTCCCTATCCTGGAAGGAGAACACAGCTTTAAAGCAAATGCTCTATTAAATTATATTTTTACTCCTCCAACACAAACATCATCCACCTGTTCCAATTCTCCCTTCCACTCTTGAAATTCCTTCTCCATTAATACCTTCTGTTCTTCCATTGGTTTATCACTAATGGAAAGCAAGAATTTCTTAAAAGCCCGACTCATGTATTTCTTTCCTTTTGGCCCTCCAAACTGATCTGAAAAGCCATCGGAGAACATATAAATACAATCTCCCTTTTCAAGTTCTATTTCATGAGTGACAAACTTTTCAGCACGATCAGACTTTCCTATTGGTTGCCTGGTTGCCGGATAATCATGAAGAATTCTGTCAGCATTACAAATTGATTTCATTGGAATTTCAACACCTTTTTTAATCTGACTTACTTTGTAGAGTGAATTATTTGCACCCGCGTACCATAACTTATTCATTTCAAAATCAAAACAGCAAAGAGCGATATCCATTCCATCCGCCATTTCATTTTGATTCTGACTAAATGCATCTATCACAAGCTCTCTTACATGATCTAAAATTTTTCCCGGTTCAACAATTCCATGTTTCCTTATTGCACGGTTTAACGCATTAACGCAAACAACACTTACCATGGCTCCTGGCACCCCATGACCAGTACAATCAGCTATAGCATAAAACAAGATAGAATCAAAAGAATATTTCCAATAAAAATCGCCGGAAACGACATCTTTGGGTCGATAAAAAATAAAACTATGGGGCAGCAATTTGTTTATCTGATCGATGGAAGGCAAAATAGCTTCTTGTAAGTGCTTTGCATAGGAAATACTATCATTTATCTTTTGATTTTTAAATTCTATTTCCTGCTTTTGAATGGAAAGTAAATTATTGGCTTTTCTTTTGCTTTGATTTGCCTGCACAATACCATAGGTCATTACTGCAATAACAGATAGGATTACAATTACAATCCAACTAAATATTTGTATGTCCTTAGTAAGATCATCCTCGGGAATGAACATTAGTATTTTGAACGTACTATCCCCAAGAGTAAATGGCTTTACCTCCAAAAAATATTTTTCTCCATGAAAGTAGTAGGTATAAAGCTCTTTCTGAGTCTTATATTTAAGCACTTCTGTTTTAGCTGTCAACATTTCGGGAATATCAATACTATCAGCTTTAATCAAAAGATAGTCCAGCAAATCATTGGGCTCTTTAAAACGATCATCTTTTGGTAAGCCCAAATAACAATTGTCATCAGTAAGAATGCAGACTTTTCCTCTCGGAGAGATCTCCATCTGAGACGTAAACCAGGAAATATCAAATATAGACACATCATAAGATAAAACATGCTTTTCACCTCCCCTATCCTTCCAAGCTTTCGAAATGGTAAGTCCAGACATATCGGTAAACATAAACCGGTATGGTTTGGTCCAAAAAACAGTTTTATCTCCCAAAATAGGAGCTCCTATATACCATGGTCTTGTTCGGGGATCAAAAAAATATTCAAGGCTGTCTTTCATCAATAAACTATGCTCTCCACCGCATTTCCTCCATTTGTATCTTAGCTGTTTGTGGCTTTTTAAGTCCTGTTGGGTAATTACATTTACGTAGAAGTCATCCGAATGCATCAGCATATAATTGTTGCCATCTTTGTCAGCAAGACAAACTGTCGAAACTAATTTGAAATTATCTAGTACCGGAGTAAACATTCGATTCATCTGTTCAACATTCAAATCTTTATAAACACCAAGAACTCCTCTATCGTAGGCTACAAAGAAGCTATCTTCAGCCTGAGAAAAGAAAGCATCCATTTTATCTTCTACCAAGCCCATCTTTTCATCTAAAAGATCCTCGAGCATGTATTCTCTAGCCTTATAAATCGATAAGTATAATATACTTAATACAAAAAGAAATATGATTAAAATAAAAATATTTACTCGCCTAATAGTAAACTTGTATGTTTTAATAAAAATTCCATCCTTAGATAGAATATGCTTTAAAAATGAGGACGTGATAAATTGTCTGTTGAGCATTTAATAATTTAATGAGCAAAAAAACACTTAAAAGAGATAAACACTAAACCATCATATTTACCATATATATATATTACGAAAGTAAGTCAAACAGAGATGCTATAAAACTATATATTATAGTTTAAGAGCATACCCCTTAAAAGTGTAATATACTAAACAGTTATATGATTTAATATATTAACAATATCAAGTCACAAATAGAAATAATGAGAACAAATAAGTATTTCACTCTCTATTCATAAAGTTACCCAAGCACTTTAGGATTCTTTCAATTCTCAAAACCTGAGCCTATTACTCAGTAAAAAAAGCCTGCTTTTTTGCGAGAAATTAGAAGAATAGGCACCCATTCTCCCCGGAAAGAAGTACCGGAATTGAGGCACTTTCATTCAACAAAAAAATCCCCCGACAGTTAACGATCTGTCAGGGGAAAAAAACTCATAAACAAATAACCTATTCTTTTTCTGAGAGCTCTTCTGATTTTCGACTGCCTCTCATCTTTTGCGACATTTCCAATTTAAGAATGCTCTCGTTAATTTTTTTAATGATTGAATCTAGGTCACCACCCGCACTTATGCTCGACATAGATTCCATATATTTAAACATTCCGTCTAAACTTTCTGCAAGATTATTACGAAACAGTTTGGTATCGTTCTCTCGTTTTTGATCAGCATTTTTATCACTTCGTTCATCAATCGATTCAATAAGCGCTTCCATAGCCACTCGCACATTATCAACAATCTCTTTAATACCCAATTTCTCGATAGCCGCTTTTGCCTCAGGAATAGTTTCGCAATCGGCTAAAAACATTTTGCCTTTTGCATTTTGCTCCTGCCAGCTTTCCTGATGCAGGTTATAGCCATGCGTTTTACTCAAATTAATTAAAACACCTGCAGCCGTGCGCTTTTCCTCATCCGGATGCAACTCGTAACACAAACAAATCAATTTAAAAGCCCGCCAGGCATTATTAAAATACTTGTCGGCAAGCTCGGCTCCTGCAGTTTCGCTTACCGTACTCAGTTTATTCAACTGCCCAACCAAATTACCCAAACCGGTTTCAACACCAATATAAAATCCAGGAATACCAAGCCCTACCCAATCGTACCCTTTTGTGATTTTAAGAACATCGTATCCAAGCGATACAAACTCCGCATTTCTGAATCTACTTTCACTAAAGCCTTCAATTTTCATTTTTTTACAATTTAATATTCGACAAATAATCTTCAATTCAATAAGTATAAGCAGCAAACCAATACACGATACCCTCTTCTGCTTTGCTCAAGATCGCCATTTTTATAACGATGAAGCTTTCGCACGCGAGCGATGTTGATTTCTTGGTGCCGAAAGCCTCTTCGCTCCAAGCGGATTGCTCCATTTTTATGGCAAAAGACCCTTCGCATTGGTGCGAAACAGTTTCCCTGATAAAAAACAAGCCATCGCACAGCTAAAAAACCTTCTTTTTTATGCCGGAGAAGCCTTCGCTCCAAAGCGATTAAGCTCTCAGCATGAGGAAATAGCCTTCGCTCCCTGCGAATGACTCCCTTTTTATGCCGGGGAAGCCTTCGCTCCAAAGCGAAACAGTCACCAGCATCATGAAAAGCCTATAAACATTAGCATTTCTTAGTTTGGACATAAACTGATGCCCCTCGCTGATGATGATTGCTGCTGTCATCCTCCCCAACTTCCTCTACTCCTACTTTTAGTGAAACAAATGCCTCGGCCGAGTCATTCTTTTTAACAAAACCATTCCTAAGTTATGAATAAATTAATAAACAATAAAAATCTTAACTGAAGTTTTTTACAATTACAGCCCAACTATTATGTAGTTACTTGGCAGAAATTGTAATAAACATGCGCTTTCGCGGTTGTGAAAAAAAAATTGCATTTATTTTATTTTTACGGTTAAACGGATGCAAAATCATAAAACAGGAATAATGAACAATGAGCTTCAGTAAGTGAATCAATTAAGCTGACTAACAAACACATTTGGCCAAGCAACACAATTTATGCATGCATATACAAAACCAACAACACCTGCAACAAGCACAAACAGCCATTTAACCGACAATTAATTATAAGGATTGATTCTAACAAGGAAAAACACCCTCCTTTTTTATTTTTATGCTTACATTCGGAATTCAATTGTGAAAACTCATTGTTTTTAACAGACAGTGAGGTTTTATCGCTTTATTAAGAAACAACTAAACACATATAAATAGGTATTAGAAACACGCCTTTTTAATAGATAAAAGAGAAGAAACACTATTATTGATGCCTATTGTTACCGTCAACCAAAATCAAACAAAAAAATAGAACAGCAAAATGGCTTCAACAACAACTAATAAAAAAGAAATAGTAGATTTTCTATGGGAATGGGCGGAAACCCATAATGATTGGGGAAAGCTTCTTATAAGTGAGATTGTAACAACAGAAAACAATCTTTCAATAACAGAAAGAGAATCAGTTTTAAATTACTTTTTGCAATCCATAAGTTTACATTCAGGATTACCTGCTATTGCTATAACAAAACCGACTTATACTCCAACCAATAAGAAGATTGAATTAGAGTCATTAACGAACGTTACTGGTGTTAATAGACTTGCCAAAAATCAAACTTTAAAATTTAGTGATAATTTAACTGTAATATTTGGGGAAAATGGTACAGGTAAAACTGGTTATGGAAGAATATTGAAAAATCTCGGTTTCAGTTATGATGATAACAACACAATTCTATCAAATATATTTGGAACTTCTAAATCCAAGACAGCAACTATAAAATATAAAGCTAATAACTTGCCAGATACATTTGATTGGGATGGTACTAATAAAAATAATGATTTAGAGAGTATTTCAGTTTTTAACAACAACTGTGTACAGATTTCTCTTTCAGACAGACAGTTAATTGTGTCGCCAATAGGATTTCATTTATTTAGTATTGTTATCTCAGAATTAAATGAACTAACTACCTTATTAAGGAACAAGATAACCCAATATCCTACAACAATAAATTTTGCGGGGAACTTAAGCACAGGAAGTCCTCAGCAAATTTATATTTCATCACTTTCATCTAAATCAACAGAACAAAAATTAATTGAATTATCAACAATTACTTCAGAACAAGAGCAGGCTTTAAAAGTCTATGAAGAAGAATTATCTAATTTAAATAAAAAGCTTCTAGAAGCTGTAATTCAAAATTTAAATGCTTCAATAACGGAAATAGGTTCTCTAGTAATTAAAATAGAGAATGCTAAAAAGGTTATAACTAAAGAAAATTGTCAAGCAATTGTCAATTTTAACAAGCAAATATTAGTCTTAGAAAATAAAGCTCAAACAGGGATAAAGGAAATAGCTGAAACAAACGGAATAGAATTTTATGAAACAACGCAATTTAGTTTATTTATTAAGGCTGCTGAAAATTATATAAAAATTCTCAGTAAGCCTGAATATCCCAATAGTGAAAATGTTTGTGTTTATTGTAATCAATCCCTTGATGATACTGCCAAAACTCTACTAAGTAGTTATAGAACGTTGCTTAATGATAAAACTCAGGAGAACTTATCTCAATTGAAACTTCAAAAAAACAACTTAATAGCAAAAGTTACTCAGATTGATACGAATATAAAATTTCATCAAGCAACTATTGGCCTAGATACAAATCAAAAGCCAATACAACCACCTGAACTTTTAGAGTACAACAGAGTTTTAGAAGGACTGAAAACTAAATTTGCTACTGATGACATTAAAGAGACTACGGAATTTAATTTTGAATATCAGACCTATATAGACTTTCTTAACAATAAAAAGGATGATCTAAAAAGAATTTTAACTACGAAGAAAACTCTATCATCTGATCTTGCAACGAAAGAAAAAGATCTGAAAAGTAAGATTGCTGAATTGAAAGATCGAAAACAACTTTCTCAAAAAGTTACAGAAATAAAAATAGCTATTTCTAACATGAAAATTGTTTCTAAGTTAAATTCCAAGTTAGGCAGTTTTAGTACAAATTCAATAAGTAGGAAAACAACAGAAGCAAGGGATTTATTAATTAAATCAAACTTTGATAAAATATTCAAAGAAGAATTAAAAGCTTTTAGGAAAGCGCATATTAATATTGATTTAAGTTTTGGTACAGATAGAGGTAAATCTAAAGTTTCACCAAAAATTAATACTCATAATCTAACTGATATACTAAGCGAAGGAGAGCAAAAAGCCATTGCTTTGGCAGAATTTTTAACAGAATTACAACTTGATAATATTATTGCTCCTGTTATTTTTGACGACCCTGTTAACAGTCTTGATCATCATATAATTGATGATGTTGCTAGGCGATTAATTAAGCTTTCAAAAGATAGACAAGTTGTAATATTTACACATAGTGTACTTTTATTCAATAGCTTCTTGTTTTTCAGTAAACAGCAAACTTTTAAAGCTCTTAAGTATAAATTTTATAATACAAAAAATGAATATGATGAAACAGGATTTGTTTCTGAAGCTGAGGAAGAAATAAATAAGGTGAAAAGTTATATTTCAAAAATTAATCTGATTATAAACAATACACCTAAAGATCGTCCTGAAGCAGACGTTGCAGAAGATGGCTATGGGTATCTACGCTCTGCAATTGAACTATTAATAGAATATGAAATTTTTCAAGGCACTGTAAAAAGGTATCAAAAAAATGTTGCCTTAACTCAGTTTGTTAAAATTGATGGTGAGTTGATTAATACTCACAAAGATAATTTGAATGAAATTTTTGAACGAAGTTGTGGTTATATCAAAGGGCATAGTAATCCAACAGCTATTTTCAATCCCCCGACTTTAAGGGAATTGAAATCTGATTTTGGAGACTTTGAAATTATAAGGAAAGCTTTTTTAAATTAAAACTTTAAAAAGCAACCAATAATTGCCAAGTGGCCGATAAATTGAAAGGTTGTTGCCCAAATTAAATTCAGTACAACTAGATATTGAAAGCAACCAACAAGAACCAAATACCATCTACTAACCATCAGTAAACAAATGAAAAAACTCAGTTTTAAACAAAAAATCCTATTTGCTTTGTTCACAGGCATAGTCTATGGTGGCATCCTCCTGCTTGTGCATGATGCATTCGATTTTTACACCATCAGGAGTATGGCATTTCAGACTCTGTTTTTCACGATACTCTTTGGAATAGGCTTTCCATTTGTAATGGAAAAATTGGCGCCAAAAATGCTTTCTAAAGTTAAAAATCCAGAAATGGATGAGAATGAAACAATTATTTATGAAGATGGTGCCAGTTTGTTTCGTGGGGCTTGGGTGACTGTTGGCGGCAAGTTATTTTTAACCAATAAACGATTGATTTTCAACGCTCACAAATACAATCTCCAAAAAGGGGAAACCTCTATTGACTTAAACGATATAACAGAAATCAGTAAAAGAATAACAAGCCGTATTGTTGACAATGGTTTGCAAATAGCAACAAAAGACAATTCGAAATACGATTTGGTTCTGAATAATCGGGATGAATGGATTGAACAATTACAAAAGAAAAAATAAGCCATGTACAAATTCGGAAAAACATCAAAAGAACGGCTAGGCGAAGTTCATGAGCTTTTGCGGCTATTGGCAAATGCATGTTTAACGCAGTCGGCTTTCGATTTTGGCGTGCCTGCCGATGGTGGTTTGCGCAGTGCTTCGCAACAAAAGGAATTGTTTGCCCAAGGCGCATCGAAACACAATGGCACAAAAAGTAAAAGCCATCATCAGTATGGCATGGCTTTGGATTTGATTCCTCACATCAACGGAAGCTACACCTGGGCAAATAAGGAAGCTTTTTTAAGCATTGCCCAAAGCGCATTTAGTATATGGGGCCAGCTGGAAGATACGCAAGGTCTTCATTTGCATTGGGGTGGTTTTTGGAAAATCAAGGATCATAACAAAAAAGACTTTCTTGATTTGCAAGAAATACAGGCTTGGAATTTCTCGCATTTCGAACTGCGCAGCAAAACCCAAGAAGAAGCCATGCCTATTGATACCTACCTGGCTAAAATGAATTATGAAATAGCATAAGTCCCAATAAATTCGAAAATCATTTCCCCTCCCCTTATGGAAAATTTTAAAAATGCCTTTAACATCGTGCTCACCATTTTACTTGTGGTGGTACTCTATTTTGTTGTATCGGGCAACAGCAAACTAAAAGAAACCCAGAATACTATTAATCAGGTAAACAGCGAGCTGTCTGTTTTAAAAGACAGCATTGGCAAGACACAAGAATCCCTAACTCTCGTACTCAACAAACTGGCATTTACCGAAAACGAGCTGAAAATCCTGAAAAATGAACGGGACATTCTCGAGTTAGAGGAACTGCAAAGAAGAACGAAGAACAAAGCAGAACTGAAAGTTTTGAAGGTAAAGATTCTGGAAAAGGAAGAAAAGAAAAAAGAACTGCAAAAACACGCTAACACATTCGAATTATGAAGAACACACTACTACTGCTGGTCATTTTAACTTTTAGCTGTGCCGCCAACGCTCAAGATTACATGGGCTTAAAAAAATCGCCTCTGCAATATTGCACATCGAACCAATCGCCTTTGCAACTGTTGGTTGGCGATACACTGGTTGTTGTTTGCGATACCATGTATCTGATTAATAAAACGAGATACCAATTTTACAAGAGCATCCACCAAGCCACTTTGCAAGATGATGGCATGGAATGCAAAAACCTACTAAAAGCTTACGAGGCCCGATTGGAGGAACACGAATTATCGTACAGCAAACTACTGGCCAACAGCCGTAAAACCGAAAAGACGACTCTCGATTTTATCGAATACACCCAAAAATCTTTGGAAAACACGCAGAAAACATTGCAATACTCCCAACAATCTCTCGACTATTCGATGCAAAACCTCGATCGTGCCAATGAGCTGATCCGCAAAGAAAAATGGAATGCCCGAGGACAAAAGCTATTGACCGGCATTGCTGGCGTGGGCGTAGGAATATTGGTTGGGGTGTTGGTTACTCGTTAGGAAAGTGCAGAAGCAGTGCATCCTCTTTGGGAGATGAACACCCTTTGGAATTACATCCGCTCACAATCCGAAGCACTAAGAAATGAAAAAACACTCAAAAAAACCTACATCTATCCCTCCCCATCAGGAGAGAAAAACGCGACTCTCAGCCTAATAAATTTGGAAAATGGATACTCTTTTCTTTTTGAGGAGAAGAGCCGTGCTTGAGGGAATTGTTTCAACAAAGCTACAAGTCAACCTCTACAGATACAGGTAAATGCACGGAAGAATGTCACTCTAAACGTCATTTACGTGCAGAATAGATACAATTCTTAAAAAATAATGGTGTTGGTTTTGATAAAAAGTAATTGCTTTAAATATTGAAGCCCATTGGGACTCTTCTCATCCCGATCATTCATAGCTGTAGGTCCCACCTACTGCCATTCAGGCTCAATCCCTTCCGAATTATTCACAAGCTAGACAGTACCGATTTAAGTTAACAGTTAAAAGACAAATGTTTATCCATTCCAAAATGGAATATACTTATAAATCAATTAATTATATTGCAGGTAAGTAAATAATACCTACTTTTGCACGCTATGGGATTAGAAATACGTGAACTTCACAATAAAAAAAATACCAGAATCGATAGCTTTCAGTTTCTTGCTTTCAGAATACTGCCCAATAAAGTCCTGCCTCCATCCTAATTAAAATAAGTCAAATATAATATCCTTCGAAAGAAGTATTACTTAACATACGGTCAATTTTCCGCATGATTTTATATTCATTTAATTTACATCTATGTTTTATTTAAGAACTTGGCTGGGAATAATTTTCCTTGCCTCTACTATTTTTACCGCAACTGCACAAGAAAAAGCGACTGTTGATATTGGTGGTGCATTACGATTTAATTACAATAATTCTACTTGGAAAGATGCACAACAAAAACGTGGCGGCGATTTAGGTTTCGATGTATTTCGATTAAATGCCAAAGCACAATACAAAGGTTTAAAACTTAATGCAGAATATCGCTTCTATTCCGAAGGTTTTGGTGGAGCTATGTTGAAACAAGGTTGGATTGCTTACGATTTTAATGAAAGTGACGAATTGCAATTCGGTTTAACTCAGGTGCCTTTTGGTATCACCAAATACAATTCAAACTCATGGTTCTTTAGCTTAAATTACTATGTTGGTTTGGAAGATGATCATGATATGGGACTAAAGTATACTCATCAAGGTGAGAAATGGGACTACAGTCTGGCTTTCTTCAAAAATGCGGAAGAACTTCAATTTGGAAACAATTCAGATCTATCAAGTGCGCGTTATTCTTATGATGTTAGCTCAATTAATAGTGAAGGCAATATGATTCTCCGAAATAAAGAGGTGAATCAAGTGAATGGAGACTTATCCTATAAAATTGAAAATGAGAATATCAAGCAACGTATAGGTGTATCTGCACAATACGGAGGCCTGTACAATTTGGATACCGAAGAAATCGGAAACCATTATGCTCTTGCTGCCTATTACGAATTAACCGCAGGTCAATTTGGCGTAAAAGCTCAAGTAGCTAATTACAAATACAGTCCTGAGAATCCAGATGGTGAACGAGATGATGTTATTGCAATGGCTGCTTATGGTGCTCCCTATTTGGTTGCTGCCGAAGCTAGCATTTACACTCTTGGATTAAGTTATTCTATTCCTTTGGAATGGGGTCCTGTATCGAATGTAGTTATTTACAACGATTTTGGATATATGGATAAGGCTGAAAGCAGCTTCGAAGATTCAATGATGAATGTTACCGGTGCTATGTTTACAGCAGGTAATATTTACACCTATTTCGATGCGGCTGCAGGTAAAAATCAACCTTGGTTAGGATCTCAATGGACTGGTGCCTTAGCTGAAGGAACAGTTGATGCCGACTGGGAAATGCGTTTCAATATTAATGTTGGATACTACTTTTAATCAAGTAGAATAGATTACACAATATAATGAATGGAAAGAGATGTAGCTTTAAGCTGCATCTCTTTTTTTGTTTTAAAAATATCTGATTTTAGATGTGTTTACGAAAACTATACAAGAGGTGCCTGACTGCTTCTGCACATTCCTCGTAATCAATTTCAGAATGCTTGTTTTGCATGAAATCAGAAAAGCCAGGTAATTGCATGTTCTGCTCCTTAGTAACTTTACGAAAACCCATTGACCAGTCTGGAAAAGCTCGTTTGGTAATTGGCTCTTCCAAAATTTTAAGGACGTTAGTATGACGTGAATCTTTAGAAATGAGATCGAAAACCCGATGTATATTTTCTCTGTCGCCTTCAATAACCTGAATGAAGGCTTCGTCGTTATAGAGAAGCAAACCCGTGATGTTTTGAATCTCATTTTTTCTACGGATTGTTGCCAATAAGTCATTCAATTCCCTTTCAGATAATTCTTTTGAGGAATAACTCAGATAGACAATATGGATTAAATCTGCCATTGTTTGGGATTTTGATTCTTGTTTACTAAATATACCAATACTTCTCCAAAAGGAAAAATAAAGACCTGTAGTTAAAAATAAATAAGCGCATTGCTGGCTTTGGTCTTGGAATAACCACAGAATTCGGGAGCGACAGGCGAAAGAGTGAACGAGAAGTAATTCAAAATGTAAGATAAGATACACCCCTCTGTCCTTAAAAAAGGGAGAATCGTTGCAAACCAAATCTTCCCTTCTCGAGGGGAAGTGCCGACAGGCGAAAGGGTGAACGAGAAGTAAATCAAAATGTAAAACGAAATAAAATACAGCCCTCTGTCCTTCGGACATCTCCCCTTAAAAAAGGGAGAATCGTTCACAAAACAAATCTTCCCTTCTCGAGGGGAAGTGCCAACAGGCAAAAGGGTGAACGAGAAGTAAATCAAAATATAAGAATTAAGATAAGATAAACCCCTCTGTCCTTCGGACATCTCCCCTTAAGAAAGGGAGAAACGTTGCAAAACCAAATCTTCCCTTCTCGAGAGGAAGTACCAACAGGCGAAAGGGTGAACGAGAAGTAATCAAAATGTAAAATGAAATAAAATACACCCCTCTGTCCTTCGGACATCTCCCTTTAAAAAAGGGAGAAACGTTGCAAAACCAAATCTTCCCTTCTCAAGAGGAAGTACCAACAGGCGAAAGGGTGAACGAGAAGTAAATCAAAATGTAAAACGAAATAAAATACACCCCTCTGTCCTTCGGACATCTCGCCTTTAAAAAAGGGAGAAACGTTGCAAAACCAAGGCCTGTAAGCCTGAATTGTTTCAAGCTAAATAAGTACACACAGATATTTCATAATTTCTATTTATTCTTAAATTTTATGTACTTTCAAATAGCAATTCAAAATAATTGATTGTCAGGAATCTATTAAATTCCTTCACATCAATTAATTTTGAAAACTACAACTACAAAAACGGTTAAATTCAATCTAAAAATGAATAAGAAAAAACTTGGTGTCTTGGCATCAACAGCTATTTGCGGGAATGATATTAGCTCCTCTGTACTATATGTATCAGCCCTTTCGATTGGTTTTGCCGGCCAATATGCATGGATCACCCTACTCATTGTTGCTGTGGTTCTGTTTTTATTCAGAAAAATTTACGGCGAGGTTGTGGGTGCGCTTCCCTTAAATGGAGGTGCATATAATGCATTGCTGAACACCACAAGCAAATCAACAGCCTCTTTAGCGGCAACCCTTACCATACTTTCTTATATGGCCACTGCGGTGATATCTGCCAACGAGGCAATGCATTACTGTCATCACATTTTTAGTCAGCTGCCAATTATGATCGCTACAGTTGGTCTACTACTGGTTTTTGCCGTTCTCACCATTTCCGGGATAACAGAATCCTCGAAAGTGGCCACTGGCATCTTTATTTTCCATCTTTTTTCGCTGTCTTTATTAGCTGTATTTATAATAAAACATTTGCTTATAAATGGATTTTCTCAATTCTTAGAAAACTGGAACTTACCCGTAGAAGGTAGTATTACCATAGCTATATTTTTAGGTTTTTCAGCCTCCATGCTCGGCATATCGGGATTCGAAAGTTCTGCGAATTTTGTTGAAGAACAACAACCGGGAGTCTTTCGGAAAACACTTTTAAACATGTGGATCGTGGTTAGTATCATCAATCCCTTAATGGCATTCCTTGCCTTAAGTCTGGTTCCTATTCCCGAAATAAGATCAGAATACTCTACAACACTACTGTCACACATGGGGAGTTTATCATCCGGAGAATGGTTGTCAACGCTAATTTCCATTGATGCAGTACTTGTTTTGAGTGGAGCGGTTTTAACTTCTTACATTGGTGTTTCAGGATTACTTGAACGAATGACTTTGGACCGTGTTTTACCCCAGTTTTTCTTGCGAAAAAACAAAAAGGGAAGTTCCTACCGAATCATTATCATGTTCTTTATCCTATCTGTTTCTGTTCTGCTAATCACAAATGGAAATGTTGGGGTTTTGGCCGGAGTTTACACCATTTCCTTTTTATCTGTTATGTTTCTCTTCGGATTTGGTAATATCCTACTAAAGGTTAGAAGGGCTAAACTTCCACGTCCCGAAACTGCAACCTGGCTAAGTGTTATCGTAGCAATAATAGCCGTAATAGTTGCTCTTGTAGGAAATGTCATAATGGAACCTCAGAGTGAAAACGCTCCTTCGAATGTGAGTGTATTTCTAAGCTATTTTATACCTGCCATTATTTTTATTTCGATAATGCTGAACCGGGTTGCCATACTCAGAGGCCTGCTTGGTGTCTCCATTTATATTTTCAATTACATTAAAAACTGGTTTCTGCAAATTAGCAGCAACCTAAACAATGTTATTAATTCGATTAATGCTCAACAGTTTATCTACTTTGCAAAAAGAGACAATATTGCCATTTTAAACAAGGTGATGTTGTATATAAAAAGCAATGAACATACAAAGAACCTAAAAATTGTTCATGTCGTTGACCCATCAAAAGAAGATGAATCTGAATTTATTGCAAGCTTTAAGAAAGTGGTTGAAATTATCAATGAAGAATACCCGGAAATTGAAGTGGAAGCACTAATTATTGAAGGAATATTCGGTCCGGAACTAATTAAAGAATTGTCGGCCAAATGGAAAGTTCCTATCAACTTCATGTTCATAGCATCACCAGGCGATCATTTTCTATACAAAGTAGAAGAATTGGGTGGCGTTCGACTAATCATCTAAATCTATTTCGAATGCCTCATTTAATCTTACAAATTAAAACCTAACCAACATGATCGAATTACAGGAAATATCGAACAAAACAATAGAATTACTTCCAAAAATTGGATTGGGAATAATCGTCCTTTTCTTGTTTATAATGGCTTCATGGCTAATAAAAAAAGTCATAACCAAAAGAGTTAAGCCAAAAACTAAGAATCCCCTACTCGCTGAATTTTTAGGGAAAATAGTTGCTTTTATTATCACTATAACAGGATTTGTTTTGTTCCTACATATCATCGGACTGGGAGGAATAGCCAAAAATATAATGGCAGGTGCAGGAATCACAACATTTGTAATCGGTTTTGCCTTTAAAGACATCGGCGAAAATTTTCTTTCAGGTATTTTAATGGCATTTAAAAGTCCGTTTAAAGTCGGAGACCTCATTGAAACAAATGGTACGATTGGATATGTAAGTGAGCTGAATCTTCGGGAAAGTATTCTTAAAACACTGGATGGCAAGGATGTTTACATTCCTAATTCTCAGATCATTAAATCTCCGCTTTTCAACTATACCATTGATGGATATTTGCGGTATGAAATTACCATAGGACTGGACTACAATGTCGACTTTAAAAAAGTTTCGGACATTCTCAAAAGCATTTTAGCCGAAATCCCGGAAGTTCTAACTGGAGATAAGAAACCCATGGTAGTGGTGGATGAACTTGCTACGAGTACTGTAAATATGAGAATCTTGTATTGGATAGATACCTTTACATTGAAATCAAAAGCTTATCATCTGCAGATCAAGTCGCAAATACTCATTCGAATTGTTGAGGATCTAAATAAAAACGGTATCTATTTACCTGCCGATATTGTTGAAATAAAAAACTACAACAATCAGATTATACAAACAAATAAAATTGCAGGAACAGTTTAAAAAGGAATAATCACTTTAAAAAAGGAGCAAAAACAAGCTCTTTCTTTTGAATGAATGATTCAAAAGAAAGAGCTTGTTTATAGCGCTAACAAATTTACCAACAGGAAATTTGTGAAAGTCAACCCGTATCTTAAAAACTCAGCATGTCGTAAACGTTTTCTGGTTCAGCTTACGAACATATCCGGAAAACAATCATTTTCAATTACTTAAATTCTCTTTCAAGCTCAGTCAACTCATCGCGAAGAATAAGCTCATCAGATAGAAGCATACCCGACTTTTTACGAAGTTCAATCAGGTCTTTTTCCATATTCTTTATATCCTGATCGAATTCTATTGACTGCATTGTACCACAACAACCTGATCTATCTTGATTTGCTGTTATAGAAGGATGATTTGGCAATGCAATTTTCAGATTAATAAGATCTTCGCCTCCATCAATGAAATTTTCATTGGTAAAATCAACCAATCCTTTTGTCATAATAGTTAATGGAGTTGAAGACAGTACAATCTCTCTGTAGGTAAAGCGGTTTCGGATAAAACTTCTGTAAATAGCAGGGTCGCCCTGTTGTTTTGAAATCTTAAGCATATTATTTGCCACATCGGTAAAGGTGGCGCTCTTCTCTGGCGACTTAATAATGGCTTTAAGCAAAAGTTTACAAAGCTTTTCATTTACGTCTAGTAAAATATGACTAGGACGGCTATGATTAATATTTTTCCGGTATTCGAACGCGAAGATATCCGCTAAAATATCATAGATCGCTCCGGTAAACACCTGAGAAATATCATGAACCAAATTACTCACCTCACTTAAGCGCAAGTTATTATCAGCATTCCGCAATCCCATTGGGCGTCCTAATGCATCACCCAATTCCTCGGCCAAGGCAGCAAGGAAATTTTTAGCATGCAAATTAGCTTTGGTAATGGAAATAAACGATTCCACCTGATCAAGATCCGATAGAGCAAGGAATATTGCCGAAAGGTCTGCGAATGATTCATGCAAAGCTCCGGTTTGCGGAATATTTTTGGTGCTAATCCAATTAGGCTTTAAGCCATCGAGAATAGCATGCCCTGTTTCATGAGCAACAATATCCAATGATCTGCAAGTGTAAATGTTGTCTATTTCTCCATTTGGAATAAAATGGAAGAAATTAAGAGATTTATGATACCTGCTGTAATAAGCATTGGCAGCCACTCCTGCCCTTGGATGCAGACTTAATACATCGGTATTTCCATCTGTATTCCAAGCCCATGGAATTCGTTTTCCGTTTAGGGCACGTTCATACATTTTAATTGTATTCCATACAACAGTGAAGGTATGTGCACAATCCGATTCAGGAGTATCCCCGTGAAAAATAAAATCACCATACATATTCCGGTGAACAGGAGTTACCGTATGCAGTACAGTTTTAATACGGGAATCTCTAGGACCATCCAGAACAACTCCCGGTAGATATTCTATCCGTCGTCCAATGCTTCCTAGAGATGGATCTTGTTTCCAAATCAACATTCTGGTTCCAAAACTTACAGGTACAGTAAATGGATTTGGAACAGGGTTTGGTCTTGGCAGTGGCACATTGGCTTGGATAACATGACGCTGACCAATCAATTCATCGTAAAACTGTTGAGTTGGTTCAGGTACAAGTGGGTCTTTTACTTGCCCATCTGTTTTCATTTTTGATTCTTTGACTAACATATCATTTGTATTTAAGGTTTTAAATATGCTCATAGGAATGAAAAATCCTTTTGCGAACACACATTTCATTAACTATGAGCCTTAACTACATTTGGGTATAATTAATTAATCAGAGATAATTAGCAACCAATCCTGAGCGAAACGATCATATCTCTTGTTGATCGTAGTAATAAGTTTGGATAAAACGCTGCTTACGCAACAAGTTAATTGAACTACTTTATGCTTCTTGCACAAATAGCCATTGCTAATTGGAACACAGTATGATCATAGGATTGCAGATGAGGATAGCAGTGGTTTATTCTTTTGTAAATCTTTCAACTTTCATTTTATAATTATAAAAATATTTACAAAATATCCAAGGAGTTTTGCCTGATACGAGCTCCTCTTTTTATTGAGAGTTTTCCTTATTTAAATAAAAACACTTCAACAAATTTACAATCTTAATATCTAAATGTCAAGCAAATCGAATAAATTAACTTAACAAGCACACCCACATTATGAATAATTAAACATTATCAAAATTTACCTCAATAGAAGTCCATCATATTATAAAATATTGATTCTATGGGTATACAATTCATAAAATATCATTCCTACTATCTCTTACTTTCTCTCGCCCCTGCATATCTCGAAGTCTATCCCATTGCCAACCAATTTAATTTACATATAAAAGTGCTTCATAGGCTTATTTCTCCAATAGCAAAGAATTCTATAATGCAAAAAAAATCCTCAGGACATTTCCTAAGGATTTTCATTGTATGTATGTGGTAGAATTAAAATTCTATTTCAACAAATACGGGTAAATGATCAGAAGGATATCGCTCATCCACCTGATCATCAATAATTTTAAACTGATTAACCTTGCCATCGCCTTTACTAATAAATATATAATCAATACGATCGGTAACTGGCTCGGCATGTTTAAATGCGTTAAAGCTACCCTGTGGGCCTAAAATGTTTTCGCCAGCCAAACTTTTTGTTTCATCCAGCACCGTACTCAAATACTGAATAGCTGTGGTTTCGGGAGTAAGGTTAAAGTCACCCATTAAAACACAAGGATAGTTTTCAGGATTACTTTCAGTGATTTTACTATAGATCAGCTTCGAACTGTTTTGTCTCGCTTGCTCGCCAATGTGATCGAAATGAGTATTGAATACATAAAACCGCTCACCGCTTTGTTTATTTTCCAAAAGCAGATAGGTGCAGATTCTCTCCAATACCGCATCCCATCCTACTGAAATTTCTTCCGGAGTTTCCGACAACCAAAAAGTAGCTTGCTGAACTACATCATATTTTGCCGGCTTGTAAAAAACAGCACAGTACTCCCCTTTTTTCTTTCCATCATCTCTTCCCACTCCCACGTAAGAATAATCTGTCAGTGCACTATCCAAATAGGCCAGCTGATGATGAAGTCCCTCTTGTGTACCGAACACATCAGGACTATATTTTGCAATCAGATCAACCACATTGCTTTTTCTAGCATCCCAACGATTCACACCCTCATTTGGGTTATCGTAGCGCAAATTATAGGTCATAAATTTTTGCGGCTGTTTCTGTTCGGTGCATCCAAAGGCAAATAGAACAAGCAAAAGAAAGATATATTTTTTCATTATCGGTTTTTTATTAATTGTGTTGCAATTCCAATTCAGGTTCTTTATTTATCAGCGCTTAAAACAAATTTCAATTCTCCGCCCTGCATAAGCTGTTGGTGAGTAATTGTTAGCTCTTTGTATTCTTCACCGTTCAGATAAACAGCTTGAATGTAATGATTCTGCACGGCCTGATTTTCCGTAGAAATTGTAAAGGTTTTTCCGTTTGGCAGATGAATCACTCCCTTGCTTACTGAAGGAGAAGTTAAATCGTAAATTCCGTTGGCCGGATTTGTTGGGTAAATCCCCAGTGAAGACATCACCAGCCAAGCTGACATTTGTCCGCAATCCTCGTTGCCACAATACCCATCAGGCTTGTTTGTGTATTGAGAACGGATTATTCTGCGAACCATTTCCTGTGTTTTTTCAGGCTGACCAATATGGTTAAATAGATAAGCAACATGATGACTTGGTTCATTACCGTGAGCATATTGGCCAATCATACCCGTACTAAAAATAGGCAGGTCGTCGGTCGTTGCCGGATGGTAAGTAAACATTGAATCTAATTTGGCTGTGAACTTCTCTTTGCCAACAGTGGCTATAAATTCAGGAATATCTTGCGGTACATACCAGAAGTATTGCCAGGCATTGCTTTCGCAATAGTAATTGGTGTAATCTTTAGCAACAAAATTGGGAATGAACTTGCCATGCTCATCTTTCGGACGAAAGAAAGTCGATTTAGGATCGTATAAATTCTTCCAATTCTCACCACGCTTTAAAAAGTACTGGTAATCTTCTTCTTTGTTCAAAGCTTTTGCCAACTGTGCAATACACCAATCGTCGTAAGCATACTCCAAGGTTTTGGAAACCGACCAGTTCTCTCCTTCTGCATCGGTAGGAACGTAACCCAATTTCATGTATTCTTCAATATCCCTGCCTTTTTCCATGGCTGATACTTTACAAGCAGTAAAGGCTTTCTCAGCATCCATTTCAATTCCCTTGAAATAGGCATCAACAATTACAGGTACAGCATGGTAACCAATCATCATGTTGGTTTCGTTTCCTGCCAGCGACCAAACCGGTAACAAGCCTGTTTCATCGTAATGTGCCAAAAATGACTTGATAAAATCTCCCACTTTATCAGGACACAAAATGGTATACAAAGGGTGAGCTGTTCGGTAAGTATCCCATAAAGAGAAAGTGTCGTAACGATCAAATCCTTCGGCTTTGTGGTAATTTCCATCTGCTCCTTTGTGCATTCCATCCACATCCGATAAGAGTGAAGGTGTTAGATACAGGTGATATAAATTGGTGTAGAAAATCTCTTTTTGAATTTCCGATCCGGTAATTTCAATCTGCGAAAGTACTTTCTCCCATTCCTGATCGGCATTTTTCACGGTGGCGTCAAAATCCCAAGCCGACAGTTCTGCCTGCAGGTTTTTCTTTGCTCCTTCAACCGAAGCCGACGACAAAGCCACCTTAACTAATATTTGTTCGTTTTCCGAAGTTGGGAAATTGGCAACAATCTTGGTTTTTGCTCCATTCACTTCACTCTTTACTGATTTTGCATCTGCTTCGAACAAATCAGCACTTTTAAAAGCTTTAGAGAACTGAGCCACAAAATACACATGCTGATCTCTGGCCCATCCGTTGGATTTTCGATAGCCGGAAATGGTAGAATCATTTTCGATGGTAATTTGTGTGGCATATGGATTGTCCCAATTCAATTTGTAGCCTAAATCCAAAATAATCTGTGATTTTTTATCGGCTGGAAAAGTATAACGGTGAAATCCGACCCGCTTAGTCGTGGTTAACTCGGCAACAATACCGGAGCTTAGCAAATCAACTTTGTAATATCCTGGCGATGCTTCTTCTCTGTCGTGAGAAAATTTAGAATACGGACGGTAATCACCTTCAGGAGTTAAACTTTCAGTAAATCGACTGTTCATAGGCATGAACAATAAATCATACATATCTCCCGCTCCGGTTCCCGACAAATGCGTGTGGCTAAATCCAGCAATGGTGGAATCAGGCCAAAAGTAACCTGCTATCCGGTCCCATCCGGGCAAACCGTTATCAGGACTCAACTGAACCATTCCAAAAGGAGAAACTGCACCAGGATAGGTATTCCCAGGACCATCAGTCCCTACAAAGGTATTTACGTAATTGGTAAGTTTGTTCTCACTTTCTACATTCTTTTCACTGCACGCAAAAAGACAAATCATTGCCCAACAGGTGGCTAATAATCTCATATTCTATAATAGTTTGAATTTCTGATCTTGTAAAAAATCAGAAATAATATGGAAATTTGGCTTTTGGAGATTATGCGGTCAAATATACGCAAAAGAACAATACCCACTCATGATTTGAATAAACAAGAATAAAAAAAGGATCGGCCCCAGCCGATCCTTAAAATATCCATTATCTTAAACCAATAAAACCCACCAACTTATCTATTAATTGACGATAATGGATATAAACATGTACAACTACTAACTAACTAACTATAAACTATTTTAAATTTATTTTTTCCACAATTTCCCCATGTCTTCCAAACTTCTTCCTTTGGTTTCAGGAACTACTTTCCATACGAAAAATGCTGATAATAATCCCATTAGCCCATAAATCCAATACGAAAATCCGTGATGAAACATACCTGTTAACCATGAGTTATCATTCATCATTGGGAATGTCCATGAAATCATCATGTTAGCCATCCACTGAGCGGCAACGGCCAATGACATGGCACTACGAATTGAATTCGGGAATATTTCAGAAAGCAACACCCAGGTGACTGGACCCCAGGACATTGCAAAAAAGGCAACGTATCCTAACATGGCAAACAAAGCAACCAAACCTAATTGGTTAAAATAGAATGCGAAACCCAATGCGAACATACAGATTCCCATTCCTACACCACCAATAATCATTAATGGCTTACGACCAAACTTGTCGACAGTAAAAATGGCAAGTACGGTAAATATCAAGTTTATCGCTCCAACAATTATTGTCTGGTACAAAGCATTTTCGGTACTACTACCTAAGTTTCTAAAAATCTCAGCAGCATAATACAACACTACATTTATACCAACAAATTGCTGGAATACAGACAATAGTACTCCGATAACTATAATTAATCCTCCAAAAGTTAACCATGGAGCGTTATTTTCTTTTAATGACTCCTTGATATCAGCCAGTAGCTGAGGAGCTTTATTTGTTCCTACTATTTTATTCAATACCACTTCAGCTTCCGCTTCGCGCGATTTCATGATTAAATATCGTGGTGTTTCAGGAACAAAATACAACATGATTAAAAAGATGAATGCTGGAATTATTTCCGATGCGAACATATATCTCCATCCTATTTCGTTCAACCAATTAGCATCACCACTTCGTGCGATAAAATAATTCACAAAATAGACTACCAACATTCCAAATACAATTGCAAATTGATTTCCGGAAACCAATTTACCCCGAATATTTGCTGGTGCTATTTCCGCAATATACATCGGCGAAAGCATAGATGCAATACCAACTCCAATACCTCCTACAATGCGATAAAAGATAAATGCACTAATGGTACTTGTACCAAAAACATTCATGATTTCTGGCATTGAAGAACCTAAAGCTGAAATGGTAAATAGAATAGCAGCTAAAACCAATCCTCTTTTCCTTCCTAACTTCTGACTAACATAACCACAAATAGAACCTCCAATTACACACCCAATAATAGCACTTGCTATGGTAAAACCGTTAATCGAGTTTATGGTGTTTTCGGTAAGTTCGTTTACAGATACCCAGAATTGGGTATACCAAATTACAACTGCTGCAAGAATTACAATTGCACTGTAAATAATTCCCTTTTGTTTGCCATACATGCGAAACATGAAGCTGGAAACCAGTAAGGAAACAACTACAAAACAAAGAGAAATAATAATCTTGTATTCTCCTAAAACTTTCAATGCGAGTGCAGGATCGGATTCTAATGGAGTAACAAAAAATATTTTTAGGGCTTCAGTAGCACCACTAATTACGGCAGTATCATATCCAAATAACAATCCCCCTAGTGTAGCCACTAAAGTAATTCCTACTATAAACATTGTACTCCCTTTTGTTTGGGTTTGAGACATGGGTTTGGAATTAGAAGTAAACTCCCGCAAGTTATTTCACGGGAGTTTAAATTTAGTTATTTAAATATAACAGTTAATCAACTGCTCTAACATTTCTTGTTTTCCACTTAGTTGCTTTGGTTCTCCAACTTCTTGAGCAATCTTTCTAAGATCATCAAGACTAAGATCGCCATTGGCAAACGCTTTTCCATTTCCTGATGCGAAAGAAGAGTAACGATCTTTCTTCATTTTCAGGTATGAAGATTCTGTTCTAATTTTATCAGCAATAACCAAACCACGGGCAAAAACATCCATTCCTCCAATGTGAGCCATGAAGATATCTTCTAAATCAGTTGAATTACGTCTCATTTTTGCATCGAAATTGATACCTCCTTGTGTAAATCCGCCATTCTCAAGAATTGGCAACATGGCCGCAACAGTTTCATAAATGCTTGTTGGGAATTCATCAGTATCCCATCCATTTTGGTAATCACCTTTGTTTGCATCAATACTACCCAACATGTTGTTATCAACAGCAGTTTGTAATTCGTGCTCAAATGTGTGACCTGCAAGAGTGGCATGATTTACTTCAATATTCATTTTGAAATCGTCAGCCAAACCATATTTGTTTAAGAAACCCATTACGGTAGCTGTGTCGAAATCGTACTGGTGTTTCATTGGCTCCATTGGCTTAGGCTCAATAAGGAAAGTTCCTTCGAAACCATTCTTACGACCGTAATCACGAGCCATAGTCAGGAATTGCGCCATATGATCCAATTCTTGTTTCATATCGGTATTGAAAAGAGACATATAACCTTCACGACCTCCCCAAAATACATAACCAGTACCACCCAAAGCGATAGTAGCATCCAATGCATTTTTAACCTGAGTACCCGCATTGGCAACTACACTAAAATCAGGATTAGTAGAAGCACCATTCATGTAACGGGCATTCGAAAATACATTCGCTGTTCCCCACAACAATTTAACTCCTGAGTCTGCTTGCTTTTGCTTCGCATAGTCAACCATAGTAGACAATCTCTTCTCAATTTCGAAAACAGATCCTTCTCCTACAACATCGGTATCGTGAAAACAGTAGAATGGAGCGCCTAATTTTGTAATAAATTCAAATGCAGCATCCATTTTTGATTTAGCAGCGCTAATAGGATCAGCTTGGTTTCCCCAAGGAAATTTCCGAGTTCCCGGTCCGAATGGATCTCCACCGTCACCACAGAAAGTATGCCAGTAAGCCACTGCAAAACGCAAATGATCTTTCATAGTTTTACCTGCAACAACGCGGTTCTCATCGTACCACTTATATGCCATAGGATTTTTTGATTCTGGTCCTTCGTAAGCAATCTTACCAATTCCAGGAAAATACTCTTTGTCTCCTTTTAGAATAGTCATGATGTTCTTTCTTATTAAATTATCAATCTGTTTATTAGCTATCTACTATAAATTCTTTTTCAATTCTTTGTTCCAGCGATCATATGCCTTCAACATTTCTTCCCGAAGGTTTTCGTCAGGCTTGATTGTACTGATTTTCTCCAATCCTGCAAAAGCTTCTTTCAATGAGGAATAAATGCCTGCTCCAAATCCTGCTCCTCTTGCTGCTCCCAATGAACCATCGGTATCGTACAATTCAATAGTTGCACCCGATACGGTTGCTAAGGTTTCTCTAAACAAAGGACTTAAAAACATGTTTGTATGTCCGGCTCGAATTACATTTGGCTGTACGCCGATTTCTTTCATTACTTCCATTCCATAATAGAATGAAAATGCGATTCCTTCCTGCGCTGCTCTGTAAATATGAGCATCAGTATGTCGATTCAGGTTTAAATTCAAAATTTGAGCACCTATTTCGCGATTCTTCAAAACACGCTCTGCACCATTACCAAATGGCAGAATAGTTATGCCATCCGATCCAACAGGAATTTCCATTGCCTTTTCGTTCATTTCAGCATAAGACAAACCTTTTGCTACATTATGGTTCAACCATGAATTCATAATTCCGGTTCCATTAATGCAAAGCAAAATCCCAAGACGATTGTTTTCTGCGCTGTGATTTACATGAGCAAATGAATTCACTCTTGAATAAGGATCAAACGTCACCTCATCGCTAACACCATATACCACACCCGAAGTTCCTGCTGTTGTTGCAACCTCTCCTGGCTTTAAAACATTTAAAGACAATGCATTGTTTGGCTGATCACCTGCCCGATAGGAAACAATAGCAGTACTTGAAATGCCAAGTTCCTTAGCCATTTCAGGAAGCACTTGTCCCTGATTTGAGAAAGTATCTACAATTCTTGGCAATATGTCTGCCGATAAACCATAAGCATTCAGTACATCTTTCGAAACTGAATTGTTTTTAAAATCCCAGAAAATACCTTCCGACAAACCTGAAACTGTAGTACAGGTTTCTCCGGTTAATTGCGTCGCAATAAAATCTCCGGGTAACATTATTTTGTGAATTTTCGCAAATGTTTCAGGCTCATTCTCTTTTACCCAAGCCAATTTGCTGGCTGTAAAATTTCCTGGAGAATTCAGCAAATGCGAAAGACATTTGTCTTTTCCAATACTGGCAAAAGCTTTATCGCCTATTTCAACGGCTCTGCTATCACACCAAATAATGGAGGAACGAACTGGCTTCAAATCCTTGTCAACACAAACCAAACCATGCATCTGATAAGAAATACCAATGGCTTTTACCATTTCTGGATCTACATTAGCCGCTTGCATTACACTTTTGATTGCCTGCTTTAGATTGCTCCACCACATTTCAGGATCTTGCTCGGCCCAACCAATTTCATGTGCCGTAATTCGCATTTCCTTTTTTGGGAAAAAATCGGTAGCCAAACATTTGCTACTCTCAGCATCCAATAATGATGCTTTAACTGATGAACTTCCTATATCTAATCCTAATAAATACATTTTCTATTCTTTTTTTGACCGTTCTGCTCTGTTCTGTTCCGTTACAAATTTAGAAATCTTTTTCAAATAAAAAAACATCTTTTAATAAATTATAACGATTCCCTCATTACTAGCTGAGTCGGCACATGATAAATCACACGTTCAGAGGTGGTTACAAACTCAGCAACTTTTTTACCCATTAGATCAAAATCTGTTGAGATTACAGTAATTCCTTTGTCGATATATTTTTTCATTGGGGTTTCATTAAAGGAAATAAGTCCAATATCCTTACCAAATTCAAGATTCTTGTCTCTAGCCTTATCCAGGATCTTAACCATTGCCCGATCGCTTACAGAAAAATAGGCCGAACCCTTTTTCACCTCAATGGCATCTGAATCGGTATATATAGAATGTTTTATCTTGTTTTGTTTGCAAAAACGAAGAAAAGACTCTACTGTATCGTAGGGATGGTAGGTGTAATCCGGGTAAATCATACAGAACTCTTTGTACTTCTTAATCTCCTCTAAACCAGACTGCAGAGAAGTTAGAACAGATTCACCAAAGTCCTGAAATATCTGGGAATGTTGATCATCGGCGTTAATATTCCAGTCAATAATCATTACATTCTTCGGATCCAACTGCTTCAAAGATTCTGCAACTTCAGGATGATCAAAATTCATAATGATATATTTGCTGTACTTCCCAACACTCTCCCGTATTTGAGATTTAAAAACATCTATGTTGTAATGATGAAAATGAAGATCAACAATTACATTGGCCGCTAAATTTTTTCTGAAACTATCGTACAAAACCTCTTTGTAGGCTTTAAAAGTATCCAAAAACAAAAATACTCTGGTTATTTCACCCGAAACAAAATATCCTTTATTGGGAACAGATTCAATCACATTCCTTTTCTTTAATTCAGCATATGCCTTAAAAACAGTATCTCTGGATAAAGAACATTCTCTACACATCTCATTTACTGAGGGTAATACATCGCCTGGATGGAGAATTTTTTGACTGATTGCATCCTGAAAGGCTTGTATTAACTGTTGAAATTTTGGTATTGGAGAGTTGCTATCTGGAGTAAATTGGAATGCCTTCATAGGTAATTTATAATTCAAGTGTTCTGTTCTGTTATGGCTCAAATGTATAAATAAATTTTTAATCTGTATAAACTAAGCTGTTTATTTAGTAAATTGATAGGTCAGATCATGAGATATTAGATTGATTTGCAGCACGCTTATTTCCTAAGCCTTACAGCAGATGATTACTGAGTTAATCAGGCTGTAAATCGGGATTTTACAAAACCTTAATGAACTATTGTATATCTAATCCTACAAATTTATTTTTAAATGAAAATACTACTTACAGGAGCTAACGGATACATTGGCAAACGAATATTGCCTATACTATTGGAACAAGGGCATACTGTTGTTTGCTGTGTTAGAGATAAAGAACGCTTCACACCACAGGAGATTGATCATCCCAATTTGGAGGTCTTCGAAGCCGATTTATTGAATTTACAATCTTTAAGCAAACTACCTCTGGATATTGAGGTGAGCTACTATTTGATTCACTCCATGCTTCACAGTACAGATGGATTCGAAGAATTGGAGCAAACCTGCGCACGAAACTTTGTAGCTTACATCGACAACACACAAAACCGGCAAATTATCTATTTAAGTGGAATTGCCAATGTGGAAGTGCTTTCGAGACACCTGGAATCAAGGAAACTGGTTGAAGGTATTCTAAAAAAAAGCAGAAGTTATCATACCATTTTACGAGCTGGAATTATTGTTGGCTCGGGAAGTGCTTCTTTTGAAATCATCAGAGATTTGGTTGAAAAACTAGCGATTATGGTAGCACCTCAATGGCTGCTTACAAAATGCCAGCCCATTGCAATCCGCAACGTTATTGATTTTTTAACCAAGGTTATCGATCACAACGATTGCATGAATCAAACTTTTGACATTGGTGGGCCTGAAGTTTTAAGCTATAAAGAGATGCTTCAACAATATGCCGAAGTCAGAAAGCTGCCGCGGATTATCACCACCCTACCGGTAATGACTCCCCGACTATCTTCCTATTGGTTATATTTCATCACTTCCACATCCTATAATCTGGCCTTAAATCTGGTCGACAGTATGAAAATTGAAGTGATTTGCCGTCCGAATAATTTGGCCTCAACACTACAAATTACCTTAATGCCCTACAAAGAAGCCATAGAGAGAGCAACCGGAAAAATTAAACAGCAAATGGTTATCTCTTCATGGACAGATGCTCTGAGCAGCGGCATACTGACCAATGATAAAATGAAGTATGTTGAACCCCCTGATTTTGGATGTTACACCGATGATAAGCGTTATCGATTTACAAATAATCCGGAACAAGTGATTGAGAATGTTTGGGCTTTAGGCGGCGACAGAGGTTGGTATTACGGCAATTGGCTTTGGCATTTACGTGGCTTGCTCGACAAACTTTTTGGGGGTGTTGGCCTAAACAGAGGACGCAGGCACCCAACCGAAATAGAAATAGGTGATTCTCTTGACTTTTGGCGTGTTCTGCTTGCCGATAAAGAAGGCGGAAGACTCTTGTTGTATGCCGAAATGATTTTACCCGGTGAAGCCTGGCTCGAATTCACAATCAGTAGAAAGAATAATGAAAATTTCATCTCCCAAAAAGCAACATTTCGTCCCAAAGGAATTATGGGCAGATTGTATTGGATTTTGAGTTATCCATTTCATCTTTTTATCTTCAGAGGAATGGTGAAAGGGATTATTAATTATAATAATAAATAAAGAATTAAGCACAAAGGAATCTCAAAGGATATTAGTAATCAGCACAAAGTTATTTCCTGATTTTCCATATGGACATCAATTCTAAAACTTAAGTGTAGCTAAATGAAAAAACGTGTAACAGGAATCGGAGGAATCTTCTTCAAATCACAAGATCCAAAAGGAACAAGAGAATGGTATAACAAGCACTTAGGCATACAATGTCCGGATGAACATGGTGGAATGTTTGAATGGCAAAAAACCAGCAAGCCTGAAGAAACTGCATTTACAATTTGGAGTCCTTTCGAAGATAAAACGGAATATTTTGAGCCATCTAAAAAAGATTTCATGTTCAATTACCGTGTTGAAAACCTAGTTGAATTGCTGAAAGTACTAAAAGAAGAAGGTGTTGAAATTGTTGGAGAAATGCAGGAATTTGAATATGGTAAATTTGGATGGATACTCGATCCTGAAGGAAATAAAGTAGAGCTTTGGGAACCAATTGAAGGTCCATTCAGTGAAATGTACAAAGGAAAATCTACTTCAGAATAATTTTAACTTATTAATAAAAGATTAAAAACATTACTTACTTTGTTTGGACTTTAAATTAAACAATACACTTTCAGTTTAAACACACATGAGTAAACCAATTGTAGAGTTTCACGCCCCTTTTAGCATTGCATCGGAAAAATTGAAGTATTCCATTGTTTGTTCCCGTTATCAAAACAATTGGGTATTTGTGCGCCATCACTTGCGGGAAACCTGGGAAATGCCTGCCGGTCATATCGAAAAAGGGGAATCGGCCTTGGCTGCCGCTCGACGGGAATTGTATGAGGAAACGGGTGCGACCCATTTTAGTTTACGCACTGTTTTCGATTATTCCTACGAATGGCAGGGAGAAATCAAATCGGGCAGAATCTTCTTTGCCAGTATTCAACAATTGGGTAAATTACCCGAACATGAAATTGCAGAAGTCAAGCTTTTCAAAGTTCTACCCAGAGATTTGACCTATCCGGATATTCAGAATTTGATTTTTGAGAGAGTAAAAGAGTTTTCGAATAAGATCTAGACATTTTCATCGCAGAATCATTTGATTTACAAAAACTACAATAACAAAAGCCATGTCTCAAATTCATTTTCACGAAGACTTTTACATTCCTGTTCTTAAAGGAAGTAAAACACAAACGGCTCGCATCGATGAACCAATTCCTGAATTGGGTGCGGGAAAAGCAATTTTTGGAAATGGGAAATCACTTCCCATTGAAATTACAGCCGTTTCGCACAAGAGCTTTGAAAAAATGAGTTTGGAAGAGGTGAATAAAGACGGGTTTAAATCCAAAGATGAACTGTGGTATGCCTTACTAACTTTCTACCCTCATCTGCATAAAACTGATTTATTAATGTTGATTGAATTTAAACGCATTTTTATTTAAAACTGAAAAATCAGTTTTAAATTTTAAATAAATGACTCTAAAATCATCACTTTCTGCACGTACAGGTGCAGAGCACCATGATATTTGTAGCCATAGCTTAATTAGAAAAAAGAAGCCGCAGTCGTGAAAATCTCTTGGGATTTTCACGACTGCGGCTTTTAGATTAATATTATTCTTTAGGCTACAAATATTACGCAGCTCTGCTGCTTGATTAGCAGTAATTATTATGAACAGACTAAATAGTTAAGATGTAATTTCTACACATGAACAAATCACATTTTTTACTTTCCAAGCCAAAGCTTCAATATTAAAAATTCTTGATCTAAACTTGATTTTTGAGATCATTTAAGCTTAAAAATCCTATTTCTGAAAAAGAATACAAACAGGACTGGGTGCTTTTACTTCATCAACGAAAGTTAACATGCCGGTTACAGAATCTCTTTTGAAACTCACAATATTGTTGGTGTTTTTGTTGGCAACCAGTAGAAATTTATCGTCGGGCGATAAGCTGAAATTACGCGGATGATCACCTCTCGTGGGTTCATGCCCAATCAATTTTAAGGCTCCATCTTCCTGCACTCCGAAAATTACAATGCTGTTGTGTCCCCGGTTCGATCCGTACAAGAATTTCCCATCCTTCGAAATATGTATATCGGCAGTATTGCTTACACCATCGAAATCGGCTGGCAGCGTGCTGACATTCCCAAACCTACTTATTTCATGATTATCCGAAATTGAGAAGCTGCTAATGGTATTGTCAATCTCGTTGATCACAAAAAAGTATTTGCCGTTTGGATGAAAAGCCAAATGCCTTGGTCCGGCTCCATCGGCCAAAGAAACTTTTGCCTGTTTTGCCGGCACAAATTGATTGCTGGTAGAATCGATACTTGCAATCCACAATTCGTTGGTTCCCAAATCGACTGCAATAATATGATTTGAATTGGGCTGAAACCAAACGCTGTGTGCATGTGGTTTATCCTGACGATTTGCAACCGTTCCGGAACCGGTGTGTTGCTGCACATCCAAAAGATCAGATAATTCTCCTCCCTCATTAATTTTTAAATAACCAATATTACCACCTGTGTAATTTGCTGTTAGAACAACTCCCTCATTGTTTACGGTAACAAAACAAGGATGTGCTCCTCCACTTTCTTTTCGACTAATCAATTTCAAGGAATCACCAATCTGATACGATTCAACCGTTCCCATATTATTGTCTAAATTGATTTCATTTGAAGCCAAAAGAGTTTTTTGATTGTTTGCAAAAGCCAAATAGGATGGATTTTTAGTTTCTGCAACCAAACCAATCATATTCATATGCCCGGCAGTATCCATTTTCAACTTGTAAATTCCATTGGATTCACCATCGGTGTATGTTCCCAGAAAAAAAGAGTAAGAATTTTGAGTCACAGAAGATTTAATTTTAGAGTTTTGGCAAGCTGCAATCATCAGGATTGAAGCAATAATAAGAATATTTCGTTTAATCATGTGTGGTTATTTTATAAGAAGCCTAAAGATAACAATACCGATTGGATAAATTAGCAGACTACATTTCACTATGCTCAACATAGATTCCTACTTTATTCCATCGCAATGGCTCACGAATTATTTTAAATGGTATAATATATTCTAACTGGACGGATTTATTAAATGACAACAATCTTCTTCTTCACTGTTTTGTCTAAAAAACAGATAACCAGGAAATAAATTCCTGCCGATAAAGCACTCAAGTCCATATCAGATTTATTACTTGAATTTTGATGTTGAGAAAGCATCCGTCCCTCTGAATCATAAACATTGACTTCAAACTCTGTTACCGTATCATTTTCAATAGATACAGAGAATTTTCCTTTATTGGGATTGGGATAAACTTTCACCTCACCCGAAGGATCTTCGCTTGGTTCAGTTGGGTCGGGATCGGTACCCGGATTTGGATCGCCTGCAATGGTGTCTCGAACAAGAACCGTATGATTTCCAATAGCCAAATCTACCGTTATTTCTAGAATCCCATCTGAATTGGAATCCCCTAAGCGTTCTAATACGTCATCTACAAATACTCCAAAAGACGTATTGCTTTTCATATCCAAAGCAAATATTTTCATTGTTCTACCACCAGCAATGTCTTGAACAGAATAAGATACTGATGCAGTATCTCCCTGCGCATCGAACAGGTATAAGTGATTCTCCCAATCGACACCTAGGGTACTTTCATTTGAAAACAGTTCACCTCCTGCATTGGCCACATTGATATTATCTCCAATCTTGATGGTATGCAAAAAAACGGTATTCTCCTTAACGGCAACAGGTTCCACTTCTATGCGCCAAAAACCGGGATGTTGATTTTCCAAATCGACACTTCGGTTTGGTGGATAATTGGTCCCATCCACCCAATATTCATAACCACTTCCACCAACGAGAGTGGTTTTACTAAGTTCCGGTAAAAGTGTTCGAATGGCAACACTTCCTTTTCCATTTGCCGTTTTATAATCCTTTCCATTATAGGTAATGATCTTATTTTCTACCTGGGTGTTGGTAACGCTTCCGCTGATATCAGGTCTGTTCACAAAATGATTAATGTATTTTGCTTTACGCACTCGGGAACTTGTATTTAACAAATGAAGATGATCCAAAACTATCACCCGATCGGGCTTATGAAACAATAACCGACGTTCAAAACGATCCAATTTGTTTGCTTGATAGGAAGCTGCCGCATCTGCTACCTGATATGAATAATCATCGCCGGAAGCATAATGCATCCATTTTCCTCTTCTGTGTTCAGATGAAAAAACATCATCTAAATTTTCCAATCGATCTGATTCTATTTGTCCGCCATCATTGGAAACATTCCTACCAAAATTATGATAGCTTTCCGTTCCATCGTAAACACAAATTGAGTTGTGAGCAATGGTTCGTGAGTAATAATTATTATAATGAGAAGTTCCAAAAGAATCATAAAACCCAGCATCCAAAATCAATGGTTTATCCTTAATAATAGTAAATGTATTGTTATCACGATGCTCATGATCTGCACGCTTAGCAGGTGCATTGTAAAACCAAAGCATAGTCGCATCCTCGTTCCAGGAAGTACGACTCACCGACAAACCTGTTTTATCGGCCCAATAATTTAGAGGTGGCTGTGGATGTGGCACATAAGAAGCCGTAAAATCTTTATACATCAGCTTACTAAAAACCAATACCGAATTGTGTAGATATTGAGATTGATTGAAGAATTGCACCATATACTGACTTCGGGGATATTCAAACTCGGCAGCATTACGATACATAGCCTGATTTGCCTGATCCAAATTTACAATAGCATCTCCCAGATGAATACAATAATTGTCGGGCCGAAAAAAATACCAATACTGATTGATCGATTCCTTTATCCACGGTTGGCTTTGGTAGTAATTACGATCTGTTCCATAAAGCATATCATCAAAAAACTGATACTGGCTGGGTAAACTTATCATTCCGTAGGCTGCCCCCCAATTCCATCCGCCATCATCATCACGAAAGTGTGCAAAGGCAGGAAGAATTCCGTTTTCCCATTTTCCCAACAAAATTAGATACCAGGAATTGACTTGCGACAGTTGCGAAAAAGATAGTCCATCGGCTCCATGCAGTGCAATGGCTGCACGCATTGTCATGATACAATTGTGAATGTTATGACTGGATACATAGCTATTCCCAGATGGTGTAAGAATATAATTCTCCATAAAATATTCCAAAACCCGATAAAAAGAAGTAGATAAGTTTTGTCTGAGCGATTGCGGAATATAATCGTAAGTCCAATCGAGAAGAATAGCCCCGTAATTACAATTATCGCGCAGTAAATTCTCTTGTGTATCTCCTGAATAATTATCAAAATTAATTCCATCCAGATAAGTGACGTAAGTATCTATAATGAATTCACATCTTGCCTTAGACAAATCATCAGATTCCAATTGCAATAGAAAAGCAGTCATTTTCGATAACATAAATGCATCACCATCATTCCAATCGTAAGTCCACTCACTGGAATTAGAACCTGCCAAATAGTGATCCGAATCTGTAATCCAATTATTATTGTAGCTATTCTTGAATGTATTATAGGTGTCTCCACTATCTCCACCGGTAATATTTGATTTCAGCCAATCAAACCTCTCTTTCCCCAACTCTAGCCTAGGTCTGTTTTCATTCACCTGAGAAAAAGCCTGAGAAAAGGATTGGATAAGAAATAGAAATAATATGATTGTTCTGAAGCCCTTCATTGTATTCGTAAATTTATTACAAACATCAAATTACAAAAAATCAAGGAATTGAAATTGAAAAAGATACATTGGAGACTTATTTAGAATACACAACTCTCTGTATGTGTATACTCAAACGTATTAAAAGTAAGCTTAGTACAGTTTGTTTTTTATTGAAGTTCAATTTTCCGATTTAACTTTCTTAATTCTCTTATCAGAAATGCACCCGACACAATGGCTGAACCAACATCAGATATCGGACTCGCAAACCAAACACCATTTAAACCAAAATAAGTGGGAAGAATAAAAAGGATTGGGATTAACAAAATAACCTGACGCATTAATGTTAGCATAACTGAAATGCCTGCTTTTCCGATGGATTGAAAATAATTTCCAACAACTACTTGAAAACCTACAATAGGCAGAGCAAGCAATATAATCCGTAAACCGTGAGATCCAACCTGTAATAGTTCTGCATTGGAATTATTGAAAGCCTTCACAATTAATTCCGGAAATAACTGCACCCCAAGAAAACCAACAATCACGATTCCTGTAGCCGCTTTCATGCAAAGTATCAAACATTCTTTAACTCTGGCGTAATTTTGCGCCCCATAATTAAAGCCGAAAATGGGCTGTGCCGCCATATTCAAAGCCACCACAGTCATTACAATCAGCATGGCAATAGAGTTAATTATACCCATTGCAGCTATGGCGATATCGTTGCTATACTCAACCAACTGAATATTAAATAATGCCTGAACAAAACTACCTGCCAATTGCATGGTAAATGGAGCGAAGCCAATTGTTAAAATGTAAAAAACAATCTGCCAATTCAATTTAAAATTTACCAATCGAAGCTTAATTATGGATTTGGGTCCTAAAAAATGGCGAATTACCCATATACAAAGAATAAACTGTGAGATGATAGTAGCATAAGCTGCTCCGGCAACCCCCATGTCCAAAACGAAAATAAAGATGGGATCTAATATGACGTTTGTACCCGCACTAATCAGCATAGAATACATCGCTATTTTGGCGTTTCCTTCGGAACGGATCAGGTTGTTGAGTGAAAAACCAACCACACTAAAAATTGCTCCGTAAAGAATGATATTCAGATATTCATTGGCTACAGACATGGTATCATCTCCCACTCCAAACATCCTAAGTAAGGGATCCTTTATTGAAAATCCAATTACAGTAATAATAACAGAAACAATAATCATGAGAACAAATGAATTTCCCAAAACCCATTCGGCTCTTCCAAAATCTTTTTTCCCAAGATTAATAGAGACCCGGACTCCTGCACCAATCCCAATAAGCATTCCAAATGCCATCATGATGAGCATTATCGGAAACACAGCACTTAGGCCTGATAAGGCTATTGCCCCAACCCCTTGACCAATAAAAATTCGATCGACAACATTGTACAAGGAATTAATAACGACCCCGGTAAAAGCAGGTAAAAAATACTTCCACAGCAAGCTCTTGATACTCGCACTCTCCAATTCCCGCACATTTTTACTATTCCTATCCATAAGTTCATTTAGTCGCACAAAGGTACCACTAATGCCCGCTCGCACTCAATATTTTTTCCTAAAAAAGTTTAAAAGTCGGTAAACACATTCAATTTTGCGGTAAAGAAGCAAGAAAGACAGGGTATCAATAAGCAATTTGTATCCCTCATTTTCTCAAACTAATTCTGTTTAGAATTCTGTTTTAATAACAACCGCACTAATAATTATTAATATTCATGAAACTTTTGCAGATTATATAAAAAAATAATAGTTCTTTTGCGAAATTTATTTCCGAAATTAAGATCTTTCAAAAACAGCATTCAAAAATAAGACCGAACATGTTAGAAA
Organism: Labilibaculum antarcticum; assembly: GCF_002356295.1. Classification (NCBI taxonomy): domain Bacteria; kingdom Pseudomonadati; phylum Bacteroidota; class Bacteroidia; order Marinilabiliales; family Marinifilaceae; genus Labilibaculum; species Labilibaculum antarcticum. The sequence goes on from NZ_AP018042.1 coordinate 5,474,090, forward strand.
CAATTAGCAAGATATTAGAGTTTGAACTCATAAGCATTGACAATCATAAAATCAGAGTCTTTACACTGGTAAGTATCTTACTAATTTATGTACTGACTAAACTCTCTCTTTACCTAATAAAGAAAGCTCTTTTTCGAAAGCAGAAATTTATAAAAACTGATACGGGTAATACTTATGCCCTCTTTCAGATTATAAAATATGTAATTTGGGTTATGGCTATTGGCCTTATTCTGGAATCTTTTAATATAAAAGTGACTGTGCTTATTGCCGGTTCTGCAGCCTTGTTAGTTGGTGTTGGCTTAGGCTTGCAACAAACTTTTAATGATGTAATTTCAGGGATTATTCTGCTTTCCGAGCGATCAATAAAAATTGATGATGTATTGGAAATTGATGACGACGTTGTAAAAATTCAAAGCATTGGATTGCGAACCTCTAAAGGTCTGAACAGAGATGATATTTCCATCATTATTCCCAATTCACTAATTACAACTAACAAAGTAATTAATTGGAGTCATCAATCTAAAAAAACACGATTTAGAATAGATATTGGAGTTGCTTATGGCAGTGATGTTGATTTAATTATTAAAACATTGGAAGAAAGTGCTTTTGAGCATCCAGACATTGATGAAAGAGAGTCAATTGAAGCACGATTATTAAATTTTGGGAATTCATCATTGGATTTTCAGCTGCTATTCTTCAGTAAAAATATTTTTAGAATTGGTAAAGTAAAAAGTGATATTCGCCGAATAATAAATCGAAAATTTACAGAAAAGAATATCACAATTCCTTTTCCACAAATGGATGTTCATTTTAAAAAGGAAATATAATGTTAATTAACCAACTTATGAATAGTATCCTTTTGCCTATCTAAATAATTGTAACCTATTGTACCGAAATAAACTTTAATACAAGCTTGAGTGATTTTTTTAATTGAGAGAGATAAATCGGTATACATATCAGTTGCAGTGAAGTTTAGAAGGCTTGAAGATCAAAAGAAGGATTACAATTAATTTCTGTATATTTAAAATTGCTGAAAGCTTCCCCAAAAAAATAATGAAATTTTATTCACATGAAAATAATCATTGGGAAAATTGACAAAGCTGATTTTCCGGATTTACATTTATTCAATATTGATTTAAAAGTTGATACTGGAGCTTACACTTCCTCTATTCATTGCCATCAAATTGAAGAATGCCAGACAGGTGCTGAGGGATATTTAAAATTCAGACTTTTAGATCCATCACATCCAGATTATAATGAAAAAGAGTTTGTTGTAAAAAATTACAAGAAGAAAAAAATCAAAAATTCCTTCGGGAAATCAGAAAATCGATTTGTAATTCAAACGAACATTATTCTATTTAATAAGGAGTTCTCAATTGAACTTTCCTTAAGTGAACGTAGTGAAATGAAATATCCAATATTAATCGGAAGAAAACTATTAAATAAAAATTTTATTGTTGATACCTCAAAGCGCAATATTTCTTTCAAATTGAAACAAAAAAACAGCAGCGACTCAGAGTGCATTCAATAAAAATTAAATACATATTATGAAGATTGTTATATTATCAAGAAACCCTAAGCTATATTCTACCAGAAGATTAGTGGAAGCAGCCGAAAAAAGAGGCCATGAAGTACTTGTTGTGGATCATTTAAAATGCATTATAGAAATTGAAAAAAAGAATCCGAAAATATTTTACAATGGAGCATATCTAGAGGATGTAGACGCTATAATCCCAAGAATTGGTGCCTCTGTAACATTCTATGGATCAACAGTGATTCGCCAATTCGAAATGATGAAAACCTTTACTGCTGTTACCTCTGAAGCTCTAATAAAATCACGGGATAAATTAAGAAGCTTGCAGGTTTTATCGCGGGCAGGCGTAGGCTTGCCCAGAACGGTTTTCACAAACTACACAAAAGATGTAAATCACGTTATTCAATCGGTTGGAGGTGCTCCAATAGTACTTAAACTTTTAGAAGGAACTCAAGGATTAGGTGTTGTTTTAGCAGAAACTCAAAATGCCGCCACTTCGGTTATTGAAGCATTTAACGGACTAAAAGCCCGAGTGATTGCACAAGAGTTCATTAAAGAATCGAAAGGCTCTGACATAAGAGCTTTTGTGGTTGATGGACGAGTGATTGGCGCGATGAAGCGACAAGCTTTAAAAGGCGAATTCAGATCAAACCTTCATCGGGGAGGCTCTGCAACCATCATTGAATTGACGGACGAAGAGGAGAATACAGCAATAAAGGCAGCAAAAGCAATGAGATTAGGCATTGCCGGAGTAGACATGTTGCAATCAGAAAACGGACCATTGGTTTTAGAAGTAAATTCATCTCCTGGTTTGGAAGGTATCGAAATGGCTACAAAAAAGGACATTGCGAAGCAAATAATCAGATATATTGAAAGAAATGTTGAATGATAAGTTTACTATTCTAGGTAAGGAAATTAAGAGAGGCGAACGTGCTTTCTTAGAATTGGAAGTCGCTAAATTACACACTCGAAATAGTATTAGGGTGCCTGTAATTGTTGAACGGGCAAAAAAAGATGGTCCAACCTTACTTTTAATGGGTGGTGTGCACGGAGATGAAGTCAATGGAATTGCAATTGTTCGTAACATTATTCGAAAAAAATACAATAAGCCCAAAAGGGGAATGATTATCTGTATACCCGTTTTTAATGTTTTTGGCTTCTTAAATCTTCGCCGGGAATTTCCCGACGGAAGAGATTTGAATAGGATGTTTCCTGGCTATTTAAATGGTTCTCTTGCAAGTCAGTTTGCCTACCGGTTCACAAAAGAAATTGCGCCAAAAGTTGATTATGTGATCGATTTTCATTCTGGCGGAGCAGACAGATCTAATTTCCCTCAGATCCGTTGTGTCACCAAAGAAGAAGAATCTCTGCAACTTGCACGAATTTTTAATGCGCCATTCATATTAAATTCCGAATACATTTCTAAATCTGTTCGTGATACCATTCGCAATTTGGGAAAAACGATTTTACTGTTTGAAGGTGGAAAATCGAATGACCTGGATGAAGAAGTTATAAGTTGCGGAGTAGAAGGAGCAGTAAACGTGATGAAATATTTAGGATTACAGGATGGAGATCTGGAATTAAAACAATCTCCCGTGGTAATTCCTAAAGCTCAATGGTTAAGAGCACCCAATTCCGGGATGTTTCAATTACGGGTTACAAATGGAAGCTGGGTGGTTAAAAAACAAATATTGGGAGAAATAACCGATCCATACGGAGACTATGAAAAGAAAGTTTTTGCTCCGTTTGACTGTTACGTATTTTGCGTAAACACAGCGCCTATGGTGCATAAAGGGGATGCTCTTTTTCATGTTAGCCTAGAAACTCAAATAGACGAATTTAATAATGATTTAATCTCTCCGGACTATCTGGTAGAATAAGAAACAAAATAGCCAATTCGTTTGGCTATTTTTTTATAGTATACCTGTCTTTCTCTGAAACATAGTCCATAAGAATAGTTCTACTAATGAATTTTGCTGAATGTAAAACATCTTCAGGGATATTGTAGCAATCTCCCTTTTTGTAAATCGTCCTTTCTCCCCCAATGCAGAGTTCCATTTCCCCTGCTATCACAATTCCCCATCTTGCTCCGTGAGAGTGTCTGGGAATTTCACCGATACCATCAAAATCAAAGAATACAATTTGTTGATTTTCTCCTTGCAGCAGCCAAGCACGAACTCCAGTATAAGGAAGCTCAACTTCTGGAAGATTTTTAATCATTTCAGGATAAATATTGTCCATACTCTTTATTAATTAAAGGTTTACACTAAATCATCAACATTTAATTTACAAGTACTTACTTCCTTCACGAACACTTAATGGTGCTAATGAATGTCTTGAAATGAATACTTTTACCCAATCAGCATTATACTTTGAATACTGACGCAAAGACCAACCAATTGCTTTATTCACAAAAAACTCTTTGCTCAGATTATTTGAAAGAATTGCTTTGCTTAGAAATTCGGTATCGGTTTCGTTTTTGTATTTTAGTTGGAAAATGATCGTTACCCTTTTCAACCATATATTTGAATTCAAAATCCACTTCTCCAGAATCTCTTTCTTCAACTCAGGATATTTTTGACACAAAACACCAACAAGAGGAGCTAAAGAATCAACTGAATCCCACCACGATTTTGTAAGTATCAATTTTTCAATCAACTCAATATCCGATTTCTGAAGATTTTTTTCAAGCTTACGCAGATATTCCAAAGCTAAATACTGATACTCCCGGTAAGGTAAATCAAACATGTGAAATACAAATTCCCAATCAATCTCCTTACTTTTGCTTTTCCCTTGTAAAAACTCTTTGCTTATATCTGCTCTCAAAGATTTTGGAATTCCCAAGAAAGAAAAATGCTTTTTCATATAAGATTCCATTCGTATTGCGAACACACGATTAGCATTCTTCTTGTAAATTTCTACAATTTTATCCGTCCCAATATTTTGTGTTTCCATTATCAACGAGCGATTTTTCGTTTTTTACCTAAAGCATTTCGGTTTACTATTTTCATTTTATTAGATCCTCTATTATAAAAGAAATTAGCATAACCGATTTAGGCTTGATTGCATTGCATAGTAAACATCATATTAATTGTCTTTCTAAATTTTAAATTAAGAAAGTATGATTGCAATGTCAATAGGTAAAGATTGTTATTTTTATTAAGTTTAAATTATAATCACTAGCGCAATTTGTCACAAACACCTTGTTATTGCGTATTTTACATAGATCAGACAAGCACTATTCGGAAACATAATACTTGGGAGATTAAACGATAAAGATATTGTACCTTACGCTTCAAATTATCACGAACTAAACAAAAATGAATCCTAATAAATACCTTACAATACTAATCGGATTTTTTCTAACACTATCTATTCTAGGGACACATAACACTCAAGCCGAGGAAATTGATCCAAATAAAACTCAAGTTCCATTTTCAACGAACAAACAAAACTTCACCGTTTGGAATGGAGAAAATTACGTCCCTTTTTTTATAAAAGGGATTAATCTTGGAGTTTCAATTCCCGGCACATTCCCCGGCGAACTGGCTGCAAGTAAAGATCAATATACCAATTGGATAGAAGGGATTCATGATGTTGGATTTAACTGCATTAGAGTCTACACGCTTCATTACCCCCGCTTTTACGAGGCTTTAAAAGAATTCAACGACGCAAATCCTGCAAGTCCAATGTATATAATGCACGGTGTCTGGCTAGAAGAAGAGCTAGGTGGGTACACCAAAGATTTACATGAGTTAAATGATGTATTCAATCAGGAAATTAAAGATATGCTTGACTGTATTCATGGAAATAACAGTATCGATCACCGTTTTGGAAAGGCATATGGATCATATACTGTTGATGTATCCCCTTGGATAATGTCTTATATTATTGGAAGAGAAATTCATCCTGACGAGATTGAAGAAACTAATAGTAAACATGCCGACCAGACTTCCTTTTCCGGCACTGTGTTTAGGTTAGCAAGTGCTTCTCCATCCGAAGTTTGGGCAACATCGCATTTAGAATCTCTAGTACTATACGAACGTAACACTTATAACACAGAGCGTCCTGTTAGTATTTCCAGTTGGCCTACTTTGGATCCCTTAACGCACCCCACAGAATCGGGAACAGATGAAGATAAAGAATCACTGGATTTATCCAATTTAAACTTTGATGGAGCACCTGCTGGTTATTTTGCCAGCTTTCATGCTTACCCATATTATCCCGATTTCATAAGCGAGGATCCCAACTATCAACAATACTCCGACCCACTAGGGCAGAACAGCTATCTCGGCTATATAACCGATCTTAAAAAATATTACAAAGATTTCCCAGTTCTTATTGCCGAAATTGGTACTCCTTCAAGTTGGGGTATTGCACATTATTCATCCAATGGAATGAATCATGGAGGTTGTTCTGAGATTGAACAAGGACTCAATTTCCTAAGACTTCTTGATAACATTGAGGAAGCTGGCTGTGCAGGAGGAATACAATTTTCATGGATAGATGAGTGGTTCAAACGAACCTGGATTACGGATCCTTTTGATTTCAATCCTGAAGCAAGAATTCTTTGGCATAATGTTACCGCTGCCGAACAGAACTTTGGATTAATCGCATTCCGACCATCAGAAACCATTTACTCCGAGTTAGAAGATTTTGGTAATGATAAACCAATCAAAAAAGTTCTTGCAGCAGCTGATTTTGATTTTTTCAACATTCGTTTGATGCTTGAGAAGGAACTTTCGAATATAGATACGATTTGGATAGCCATTGACAGCTATGATGCTTCTTTAGGTGAATCGATGTTGCCTTCAGGAAATTCTATATCGAATAGAGCTGAATTCGCTCTTCGTATCACCAATTATTCTGCTGAATTATACGTAACCCAAGCCTATGATTTATACGGTTTATGGCATGGTGTTTCAGAACCCAAACAGCTTTATCATTCCATAGCAACTGATGGAGATTCATGGAATCTGGTTCGTTGGAAGAATAATAACGAAAGTCATGAAATACAATATGTTGGAAATTTAAAAACCCGAAGAACAGAATTACCTCCTTCAAGTTTGGATGCTGTCATCATCTCAAATGATTCAATTGACATTCATCTTCCCTGGTCATTGCTGCAAGTTACCGATCCTGCTAACACAAAAGTAATGAATGACGATCGAGCCACACCAGAAACAGAAGAAGCCATTTCTGATGGTATAGCTCTAAGCATTCTTCATAATGATGTATTATTGGAAGGAAGCAACCGCTTTATTTGGAGTTGGGCTGCACCAACTAATTATGTGGAAGTGAAAAAGCAATCTTACTATGTTGTAAAAGATGGATTGGTTGAATTTAATAATGAACCAATTGCATATACTGATAGCTATGCTACAAATCAAGGCGAAAATTTGATCATTGATACTGAAAACGGACTCTTATCCAACGACTTCGATTTTGATGGCAATTCACTCTATTCAGAGTTGTCTGAGTTCTGCAAAAATGGCTTTGTTTTCCTTTCGGATGATGGATCATTTGAATACATCCCAGATACGGGTTACAGTGGTGAAGACTTTTTCACCTACCGGGCTTTTGACGATGGTGGCCACTCAGTTAAGACAAAAGTGACAATTAATGTTGCACCAGTTACTGATATTGATGATTTTGTGGAAGAAGAATTAGCTATTGCTATTTATCCCAATCCGGCAAGTACATTTTTACGAATTGACTTAGCTAATAATAAGCCGACTCTATTGCGAATGATCAATCTAAAAGGTTCGATAGTTTACCAAAAACAAATAAATAATTCACAGCATATCATCGATGTTCATTCTTTTCCAAGAGGAGTTTACTTACTAAATATTCAAACAAGTACTAATCTTCTCACTAAAAAAATAATTATCAATTGAACCAAAACTCCAGACACAAAAAAACCTCGTTCTAACGAACGAGGTTTTTTTTAATAAAATGCATATTTAAATATCTTTCTCTGTATGATGAGCTCCACTACTTCTTTTTTTGGTCTTTAACACATTGTACTTTTTCCCAAAATAATATCGAAAGGTCAGATTTGCTGTTCTATTTTCATACTTATACTTCATTTGTTGAGAAAATCGGTCTCCTGAAGTATTTACATTATACTTACTGGTATTTAAAACATCGTAAATCCATAATGACAGACTTGCTTTGCCTTTCATGATTCTTTTACCAAACGCCAAATTAACCTGAAAGGATTGATCGTAACTTCCTTGAGCAACGGGCATATCAGAATCATAACTTAAAGTTGTCTGAAAATTGAACCATTTAGGTATCCTCATGGTGGAAGTAAGTTTTCCAAAAAAACTATAAGCATCGTTCCCTAGATAATCTAATTCTTCTATGGAGGTATATTTCTGATAAATCCCCGACAAATAAGAATTGACACTCCACCATTTGTTAAATTTTGTAGAAATGTTAAAATCAATACCTGCATATTGTAGGCTTCCTAAATTCTCAGAAGTTACAATTGCCACATCATCTTCATTAACAGAACGATACTGCTTTATAATATTATCCTTATACTGATAATATAAATTTGTCGTATAGGTTATTTTATCCCTTTTATAAATAAAGGTAAACTCTGGCATATGAGTGTAATAAGCACCCAAATCTTGAGTTCCTAATTTCTGATTTTCCGGATCTTGAAGATTTTGAAATGGATTTAGCATTCCGGAATCAGGACGATAAACCATTTTAGAATAAGTTAGTAATACCTGCTTATTGTCTGATAATTTATAAGAAAGATGCACGCTAGGAAAAAAGTCTAAATAATCGTCATTATATGCTTTATTCGTCTCAATATCCGAATACTCAGATCGCAAACCAAACTGATATGCAAAATTACCTTTCTCTCCACTAAACTGAAAATACAAGCCATGAATACTCTCTTTATAATTAAACGCAGTAGATAAATCTATTGGTTCATTATACTTTATCTCGTTAGTTCGGTACAAATAACCTGTTTCTATGGAACCCACTTCACCTACAGGTTGTGTGTAATCCATTTGAATAATTGCTTCCTCACGGTCCGAATTGAAAAAGTCACTAGTATTTCCTTCTACTTCAGAAGTATAATTTCCGTAATTTTCTGCACTATTACTTGTATAGGCTACATCAAAAGAAAACTCCTGTCCTTTTCGATCAAACTTACGAATATAAGAGGCATTGTACACCCAGGAATCCAGATCAATATCAACAGCACTTTCACGGTATGTTTCTGTTGGAGAAGAGCTGTTTGTAACTAAATTCCGGGAATAATTATAGGTTCCGTTCTTGTTCTGTTTCACATTCCGATTGGTAACAGAAAAACTCATGGTATTCTTATCATTAATCAGATAATCCATTCCCAATTGACCGATATGGCTTCGAGTTCCTAAGTCTACATCAGCTCTGGCATTCAAGATCTCGAAATTATTTTGAATTTCTGTTAATCGCGATAATTCATAATCCCCTCCTGACCAATCGTCTCGATAGCTGTACGATCCGGAGAAATTTACTTTTCCGGTTCGTAAACTTAGTCCTGTATGACCTGAATGTTTATTAATCGTACCAATTGTTGCAGAAGCATTTCCATTAAACCCTTTTGCACGCTCCTTTTTCATAATAATATTAATAATTCCGGCAGAACCAGAAGCATCGTATTTTGCAGATGGACTTGTAATCACTTCAACACGATCAACATCTCCCGCAGGCATATTACTCAACACATCTCCCGGGCTCATTCCTAACAAACCACTCAGCTTTCCGTCGATTAATATTTTAACATCAGAACTTCCACGCAATTGAATGTCTCCATTGGCTGCTACATTCAATGTAGGAATGGTAGCTAACACCTCATTTATAGTTCCTCCATCAGAGATAGGAGAATTTGACACACTGTAAATGGTTTTATCCAGTTCAATGCGTGCAAAATCAAGATTCGCGGTAACTTCTACCTGAGAGATGGATTTTGTGTCAGGCTGTAAAGAAATTGGATTCGACAATGATTGCGTTTTATTTTCACGTAATAGAATTGAACCACTTTTATAACTTTTGAAACCAAGATATTCAACTTTATAAAAATAAGTAGAACTTTCTAAATTTGTTAATTCAAACTCGCCCTTTCTATCGGTAATTGTACCTTTTATCAGTAAAGAATCAGGTAAAGAATAAATAGAGACAGTTGCGTACTCGAGAGCTTTCTGTCGTTCATTTTCAATTATAGTGCCCTTCAATCCAGAATTTGTTGCAATTTTTGTATTATTCTGGGCATAGGAATTCACTGTGGGGCTTAAAAGAAACAGAAAGACCAGCAATAATCCAATTCTGTAATTAAATTTCAGATTCATTAGTAGTGTGTAATTTAGTTAGTGTTTAAAATCGGGTTGCACAAAAGTAAATAATTTATGTTAGAGAACAAGCAAATAATAAAAAAACTTTATAATCTACTTACAAACACAAACCATCGGTTTATCACCAATTTACATCTATTCACAGCAAAAAAAGAAATAACAATTCAGTCCCCTTTTCAAACTCACACTTCGGAAGAACTAAGAATAAAACATATTTAACAAAAGAATAATAGTTTAAAGAACTACCATTTTAATCTGAAAATGATGCGTTGAGATTATGGTTTTTCTTAGATATAAAAAAAGCATCAATTCATAATAGAAAGATGCTTAGTATGTACTTACCCATTCGATGATCAGATTTCCAATTGTTGCTTCAATTGCTTAAACCCATTTCTACTAACCTTCAAACTCTCCCCTGTTTTCAGAATTACGATCCAATGATCTTTCTCGTAAGGTTGCAATTGTGCAATTTGATCGATCTTAACCAAAAAAGTACGATGTATCCGGCAAAACTCATTCGGATTTAAATGAGTTTCAAAATACTTCATTGTCTTTTGCTTCAAGTACTTGCCCTCATTGGTGTAGATCATGACATAATCATCCTGGGCTTCAAAATATTTAATCTTATCAATTGCAATTATATCAATTTTATTTCGCGATTTTACCACAACACGGGTCAATAACTCTTCCGATGAATCGTTATGATTTTTTATTTTCTCAATCTGATCTTCGCTCGTCACTGAATTTGCGATGCGATCCTTCACTTTATTTAACGCATCGTGAAAACGATCATTCGAGAATGGTTTCAATAAATAATCAATTGCATTGTGTTCGAATGCTTTAATAGCATATTCATTATAGGCGGTAGTAAATACAATATTACAAGGTTTATCAAGTAATTCCAACATCTCAAAACCGTTTAGTTTTGGCATCTGAACATCTAAGAACACCAAATCGGGCTGTAACTCATTAATTGCTTTTAAGCCTTGAAATCCATCAGAAAATTCACCTAAAATTTCAATATCGTCATAAGCTCCCAAATAGGACCGAACCAAATCCCTTGCCAAGGCTTCATCATCAATAATTATTGCTTTAATTGTTCTCATACCTTAACTACTTTGCGGAAATTCCAAATTAACAGAAAAGTGATTCTCACTCTTTACAATTCTCATCAAATCGGTGCGACCATAAATTAAATGTAAGCGTTCCTGTATATTTCGTAATCCAATACCGTTTCCTTTGGGAGGAATCGATTCGGGATCGAAATTATTACTAATATTAATTTTTAATGAATCATTCTCGAAACTACACTTTGTCATTACGCAAACTGGTTCAAGACTTTCATGCACTCCAAATTTAATTGCATTTTCGTACAATGGTTGTAAAATGAGATTTGGTATTTTAAATTTCTCACAATCTGCTGACAAATCAAAATCAAGCTGCAACCGATCCCCAAAACGAACTTTCTCTATCTCCATATACAAACGTATATTACTTAATTCATTGCTTAAATTCGTCAACTCCTTTAAATCCTGAGCGAGTGAGTAACGTAAGTAAGTCGATAATTTAACAAGCATTTCTCTTGATTGTTCGGGTCTTGATAAAGTTAAAGAACTAACCGAATTTAAACTATTGAATAGAAAATGTGGATTAATTTGTGATTTTAGTGCTGTTAACTCAGCTTCTTTCACCAATTCTTTCAATTCTGACTCGTGAACTAATTTGTCCTGAAAATTTCGATAATATAAAACTAAATAGTAAACAATTACAATATAATCGTACAAGCCAAAGGCCATAAAAATCTGCCAATGTATCGGGAGAAAATAATCCAGCCCTTCGCTTGAAGCACCAAAAACTACAATCCTAAGCTGATAAGCCACCGATACCCATATCCCAACAACAACAGCACCTGCTGTTAAATGATGCAAAAGAAAATGAAAAACACCCAAATTCTCAATACTGGTATATACAACAATATACCAAATACATGCTCCCAAAATCAATAAAGGAAAAGAAAAACTAATGGCATTTACCACTGCATCGTATGATGTTCTTCCCTCAAAATACCATCCAATAATAAATAGCATGGCAACAAAAAAAGACCAGGACGCAAGATAAACAGGAATAGCAAAACGATTTTTTAAAAGCGGATGTTGCATTTAAATTATTTATACGATTTTATTTCGCAACCGCCTAAGGCTACAGTACCTCTAATGATTAGTTCCTTTTTTGGTTCTACAATATAATTTGTTGTTGACATTCTTTTATCCGAAACACCACCTAAAATTGCAGATACCTCAACCTTAACGTCCCAATCGGATGGTACGATTAAAACACAACTGCCAAACATGGTAAATATGTCAATCACATTTGTGCCTTCGGAAAGTGCTGCATTACTCAAGTTTAATTCAGTTCCCCCGAAGATACAAGTCACCTTTCCCCCTCTAAAATTTTTATTGTTGATAACCTTTTCTCCTCCTCCAAAAATATTTAATTCATCAATATAATCCGAATCAAATCCAACTTCTGACCTTTTATCAAATTCACAAACATTTCGTTTGCGAATAACAACAACTCCAATGGCAATAAGCATAATCGGCCAAAATAATCCTCGCCAATCAAAGCTCCAATCGAATATCGTTGGGAGTAAAAATAGTCCACCCACGGTCATCAAAGCTACTCCTGTTGTTTTATCCTCTTTACCGAAGAAGAAAAGAGCCCCTAAGCCTAGTAATAATGATGGCCACGAAAAGATAATATGTCTTAATTCATAAGGAATAAAATCCAGATTTTTAAGAACCAGTAAACATCCAAAAAGGATTAAGAAAATACCGAATATCGCACGGTTGTTTGGGTTTGATTTATGTTGTGATCTCATAATGAAATATTTTACGATATGAATTTATTTATTTTTACAACAATAAGGTGAATCGGGAGCAAAAATAAATGCAATGCCACCTATAATAAGTAATACTGGAAAAAACCAAATCTCCCAATTTTGAGGTAGAAAATACAAATCATCCATCATAAAATAGGTTCCCGCGGCAATTGCCATTAATCCACCAAAAATTTTTCTGCGGATCAATACCTGTAATACACCGAAAAGAATTAAAAAGGCTTCCCATCGATACAGATATATTTCAATAAAATTAGATTGATAGTTAAGTCGTTCAAAAACAATTACGATCCCAACAATTATTAGGAGTAGGCCAACAAACAAACTTTTATTTTTTTTATTTTCATCCATGACATTATGCTTTAAGATTTCGATTCCCTTTGTTTCTACTTCTAAAGTAGCGCAAAATCAAAGCATTTACTTGCTTAAATCGGTTAAGCGTGGTCAAAAATCGGTGAATGGTGTAAAATGAAAGAGGGTGTCCGAAAAGTAAAGTTTCACTTGGACAGTCATGTTGAACGATCCCTATGGCTACCGGGACGAAACATCTGTTATTCAAAAATAAGGATTCTTCAACACCACCGCTTCAAACCTGTAATTGCTTACCACACGACTGCACTTAAGAGCTCTTAATCAGGCACATCACCAATTACTGTTCTCCATCTCAAAAATCATTAAAATCATTTGCGAAATCACCGCAAGGTTTACTATTTTTACCATTCGGGCTTGCTATTGAAAACACAGCTCATCTATTCACACAACGGTAGACCTTTACAATTATGAATCAGGCAGAAGCACAAGTTCGAATTGCAGAATTACGTGAGCAATTACATACATACAATCACAATTATTACGTATTATCGCAGCCTAGCATCAGCGATTACGACTTTGACATGCTCTTGAATGAGCTAATTACTCTGGAGAAGAAATTTCCTGAGTTTAACGATCCCAATTCACCAAGCCAACGTGTTGGGAGCGATATCAACTTAGAATTCAATCAGGTAGAGCACAAATACCCAATGCTTTCGTTGGGCAATACCTATTCGGAAGAAGAAATCCGCGATTTCGAGAACCGAATTAAAAAATTAATTGATGGCGATGTGGAATATGTCTGTGAACTGAAATACGACGGCACATCAATCTCGTTGACTTACCAAAATGGTAAACTGGTTCAAGCTGTCACCCGTGGCGATGGTGTAAAAGGCGATGATGTAACGGCAAATGTAAAAACCATACGATCGGTTCCTTTGCAATTAAGTGGTAAAGGATATCCAAAAGAATTTGAGATACGAGGCGAAATATTAATGCCTTTTGCTGTATTCAATGACTTGAACGAGGAACGTGAAGAAATTGGGGAGGCTCCTTTTGCTAATCCCCGAAATGCGGCTTCGGGTACTTTAAAAATGCAAAACTCATCGGTAGTTGCCAAGCGCAAATTAGATTGCTACTTGTATTATTTGTTGGGCAAAGAAATTCCGACCCGAAATCATTACAGCAATTTATTAGCCGCTAAAGATTGGGGCTTTAAAATTCCGGCAAACACAGCTATCTGCAAAAATATCGACGAAGTAATTGCATTCATTAAAGAATGGGACGAAAATCGCGACAGCTTACCTGTGCCAGTTGATGGAATTGTAATTAAAGTAAATTCGCTGGATATGCAGGAGGAATTAGGCTTTACGGCTAAATCGCCTCGCTGGGCAATTTCCTATAAATACAAAGCGGAAAGAGTATCCACAAAATTAGAAAAAGTAACTTATCAAGTGGGTAGAACCGGATCGATTACACCTGTTGCCAATTTAACTGCGGTGCTATTGGCAGGTACAACGGTGAAAAGAGCCTCTTTGCACAATGCAGATATTATTCAAAATTTAGATTTGCACGAAAATGATACTGTTTATGTAGAAAAAGGCGGTGAAATTATCCCAAAGATTGTTGGGGTGGAAATCTCTGAAAGATCTGCGGAAGCACAGGCAATTAAATACATTGAGGAATGCCCCGAATGCGGTAGCAATTTGGTTCGTAAAGAAGGTGAAGCAAATCATTATTGTCCGAATGATATGGGCTGTCCGCCACAGATTAAAGGAAAAATAGAACACTTTATTAGTAGACGCGCCATGGATTTTGATGGATTGGGCGAAGAAACCATCGACCTGCTTTTTCAGAAAGGATTAATAAAAAATATTGCTGATTTATATAGTCTTACTAAAGAAGATATTATTCCTTTAGAACGGATGGGCGATAAATCTGCCGAGAGGATATTGACCAGCATTGAAAATTCGAAGCAGGTTCCTTACGAAAGAGTTTTGTATGCTTTGGGAATTAGGTATGTTGGAATTACAGTGGCCAAAAAATTGGCCAAAGCGATTCCTTCTATCGACAAATTGGCAGCATCTACTCTCGAAGAATTAATTGAGGTAGATGAAATTGGAGTGAAAATTGCTGAAAGCATCGTAGAATATTTTTCGGGCGAATACCATCAAAATTTAATTGCCCAATTAAAAGAATTTGGCTTGCAATTGGAGAGGAAAATTGTTGAAAATGAGAATGCCAGCAATACTTTGGAAGGATTATCCATTGTTATATCCGGTAGTTTCTCAAAATTCAGCAGAGATGAGTTAAAGGAAATGATCGAACTTCACGGCGGGAAAAATGTGAGTTCCATATCGAAGAAAACAAGCTTCCTTTTGGCTGGCGAAAAAGTTGGCCCGAGCAAATTTGAAAAAGTCGAAAAATTGGGCATCGGAATAAAAACAGAAGATGAATTTCTGGAGATGATTGGAATGCACAGTTAGCAGTTAGCAGTTAGCAGTTAGCAGTTAGCAGTTAGCAGTTAGCAGTTAGCAGTTAGCAGTTAGCAGTTAGCAGTTAGCACAAAATTAAAAGTTTTAGTTCTTATTTCCTTTACCATTTAGATTTTAAATAAATGAATTTTACCGCAATAGATTTTGAAACAGCAAACGGACAACGCAATTCAGCTTGCTCGCTTGGTTTGGTTCGTGTTGAGAATGGAGTAATTGTTGAAAGTAAAGATTGGTTGATTTCGCCGCCGGAAATGTATTTTCATCCAATGAATGTTAGTATTCACGGAATTACAGAGGAAGATGTGACGAACGAACCCAGCTTCAATTACATTTGGGAAGAGGTGGAAAACTACTTGCATGGAGAAATGGTGATTGCTCACAATGCCAGTTTTGATGTATCGGTGCTTCGGGCTTGTTTAGAAACCTATGGCATTCGGTTTCCCGAATTTGATTACCTGTGCACCGTTCAAATCAGTCGTAACATTTGGCCCAATATGCCAAACCATAAGCTAAACACGATGGCAGATATGTTCAATATTCCACTAAGGCATCATGATGCATTGGAAGATACTTTGGCTTGTGCTAAAATTGCCATAAAAGCATGCCAAGTAATGAATGTGAACAGTCTTACCGATCTGGCTCAGGAAATCTGCATTGCTCCCGGAAAATTGAACCCAAATGGTTACAAGGCTCCAAAAAAGATTAAATAAGTTTAATTGATGATTTCCAGAATGAAATTTTTCATAACTTGTGATTTCAAGTAACAATCGCCCATTCAAACAATAAATTCGATCCTACAACTTAACTATTGAATATACAATGAGTTTTTTTCAAAATATACTAAATCAACTTACCGAATTAAAGATAAGAAGTAAGCAAAAGAAAAATCCGCGTAAAAAGGAATTTCACAATTTAGAGAGTGCTAAAAATATAGGCATCCTATTTGATACTCTTCAGGAAAATAATCGCTCTATTGCTAAAAATTTCGCTGAAGATTTACAAAAAAAAGGCTATAAAGTACAAATTGTGGGTTGGATAAATGCTGATGAATTGCCTAATTTTGGCGTTGCTCAAAAAATATTGTTCTATACCAATAAGGACATTAGATGGAGTGGAGAGCCAATAATTCCTGAATTAATCGAATTCACCAACAATAGATTCGATTTACTTTTTGTTTTGACTAAGTCGGAGCACAATTCGATTAAATATATTACACAAGTTTCAATGGCCGCTTGTAAAATTGGTTCTTTGGGTGATAATTGTGAGCATCTCGATTTAATGATTGATCAAGGGAAAAATAATTCAATAGAAAATCTAATCAGCGAAAGCTTAAAATATCTTTCACAAATAAAAAAGCAATAATATTGTAAACAACTCGATAATTTATGATTGTATTGGCATAAAATTTGTTCTTAACTAAGGAGAATTTCCATTACTAATTTAGAATATTATTTAAACAAAAAAATGAAAATATTATGAAATACTCATTTCGCCTATTCGTTTTCGCTCTAGCTGTTTTAGCTGGCGTTTCCTGCTCAAGACAAATTACCAGAGTATCACCTGATCAGCAAATTGATTTAAGCGGACGATGGAACGATACCGATTCAAAATTGACTGCAGAGGCTCTAATTGATCAATTACTGAGTCAAAACTGGATTGAAGATTACAAGCAGGAATTTAATCGTAAACCTGTCGTTATTGTTGGTTTAATTACCAATAAGAGTTCTGAACATATCGATTCCGACACTTACATAAAAGACATCGAAAAAGCCATTTTAAATGATGGAAGAGTACGTTTGGTTCAAGCAGGTGCTAAAAGAGAAGATCTTCGTCAAGAACGTGCCGACCAACAAGATTTTGCATCTAAGTCAACGATAAAAAAATGGGGACAGGAATTGGGTGCTGATTTTATCCTGCAAGGTGATATCAACTCAATTATTGATAGTTATAAAAAAGAAAACCTTCGATACTATCAGTTAAATATGGAATTAACCAATCTTGAGACGAGTGAAATGGTTTGGATGGGCGATAAAAAAATTAAAAAGTACATTAACAAATAAATTGGTACTAGCAGGAAGTCATTAGTTGGCTTCCTGAATTTCTTTATTCCTTTATCGATGAATCAAAAACTACCTTTACACATATCAGGTAAAATACTCCCTGTATTTCTATTTGGTTTTCTTCTTCTATTATCCGGATGTGCTACCTATTACATGCAAAATGAAGCTTTTAACAGCTATTTTTTGCAAGGTGATATTGCTAGTGCTGAAAAAGTTCTGGATAAGGATAAAAAGAGCAACCGAACTAAAAACAGGGCCTTGTTTTTATTGAACAAAGGAACTTTATCGTGGATGCAGCAAGATTATGTTTCCGCAACCAACTATTTTAACGAAGCAGATCTTTTTATTGAAGATCAACGAAAAAGTATTGGCTCGGAAGCATTGGCAATGCTCATCAACCCAATGACCAAACCTTATGTTCCCGAGGATTTTGAAAATGTAATGCTTAATTTCTATAAGGCTTTAAGCTATTTGGAAATGGGCCAAACTCAGGAGGCTTTGGTTGAATGCCGAAGAGTGAACGAAAAGCTATATGCTATAAACGACAAGTATCCTAAGAATTATCAGAACCGATATAGTGATGATGCTTTTGCACACACATTGATGGGATTGATTTACGATTCGACGGGCGACTCGAATAATGCTTTTATTGCCTACCGAAATGCGCTCAAAATTTATGAAGATAATTACCTGAAAAACTTTAATACTCCGGCTCCCCGGCAATTAAAAGAAGATCTTCTTCGAACTGCCTACGAAACAGGCTTGAATCAGGAATATGAGTTTTTCAAGAATAAATTTGGCTTTGATTTTAAAAAGACAGACAAGGATGAAGGTGATGTAATTATTATTTGGTTAACGGGACTTGGTCCTGTAAAAGCAGAATGGAGTATAAATTTTAGTGCCGTTAATGGTAGCAATGGTTACCTGACTATGGTTAATAACGAAGAAAATATCACTCTGCCCTTTTTTGTAGGCAATATGGATAACAGTACTCGAAATTCATTTAGCAATTTGGATTTTGTACGTGTTGCTTTTCCAAAATATGAGGAACGCGGTGCTTTCTACACAAATGCTGATATTCTTATAAATGATTCTATTAGATATCATCTGGACAAAGGAGAAGACATCAATGCAATTGCTTTTAAAACCCTTAAAGATAGAATGGTACGCGAAATGGCGAACTCATTACTAAGGCTTGCTACCAAACAAGCTATTGAAAGTTTTACAAGAAGTAAAGATGAAAATTTAGGTGCCCTAATTAGTATATTTAATGCCGTTACAGAAAAAGCAGACACACGAAATTGGCAAACCTTACCCAACTCAATTCATTACACCAGAATTCGATTGAAAGAAGGAAAACATACTGTAACTCTCAAAGTAAATTCTCCAAATGGGAAAAGTAAAAATCAACAAGTAGATCTTGAAGTTAAAGCAGGAAGAACCAACTATTTTACCTTTCACAATATGGAATCAAACTAACACCTGAGATTTAGAAAGAGTAAAACAGACCAATTTACTTTTCTCTGAAATAAACTCTGTATTTAAAGTTATTTCCTCATTAAAAAACCTTTGACAACCCATAAATAATCCAATCGCTAAGTGAATCAATAAATTTTCAGTCTGATAACTCACCTGAAAAGTAGATTCATTAATTTGAATTGCTCTGAATCGAGGAATCTCAATCGTAGTAAATCTTTCCTTAATTTTTTCATGTATAAAATCATCTATCTGACCGAGGAAATCAAATATACTACTGTTGCCTGCAAAACTGGGTCTAAACAATATAACAAGACGAGAAAAAAGATATTCGCCAAAATTTTTAGCGACATCAGGAACCGAACTTTTTACTTCGGAACTTAACAAGGAGCACAACTCAACAAATTGATCATATGGATAATCTGCTGTGGCTTCGTAAACACCATTGTTACCAACGCCTAAATCAGAAATGATTTTTTCGGTGAGAATTATACCATACTCCTTCTCTATCATTTCCAAAAATTCCGTGAAAAATATTCCCTTCATCGTTCCTCCGCTTTATTATAAACCAAAGCATTATTATTGCATCAGTAAAAACACACATCACTATTTTATAGTGTGTAACGAGCTAGAATAAAAGTAATTGTGTGGGAGATTAAATAAAATTGAAATAATTTAAAGAACCCAATAGAAATAAATCTCTTCTGCTTTACATTATAAATCTCTATTGTTTTGGGTTTTATTTTGGAGTTCATTTAGTAATTTCTGCATCTCCAGATATTTATTCTCATAATCCCATCGGCCTTTGTCTTTGTTATGCGCCAATTCGTAAAATTGAACTGCCTCCTCAGGCTGATTAACTTTTTCGTAAATTTCACCCACGTAGAAGAATGATTCTGCCCTTTCGGGATAATTTGAAATAGAATATTTTAAAAAAGCCATTGCATCATTGTAACGTTCCTCATCTTTAAGCTGAACACATACACTCTCTAAAAGTGAATAGGGTAATTTTTCATTCCTTCCATAATTCAACAATACTTGTCTCTGATATGTTTGAGCTACTTCTACGCCCTTTTCAGCTAATACTTTTACATCAGGATATTTATATTCTGTGAATATTGTTTCCATTCCCTGCATTAAACTTTTACGATACAGTGTGTAATGACTTTCATCGGGCATCCAGGCATAATGCCATTTAAGATCGGATGGTGCTTTTTTCTCTAAGGATAAAATTAAAGATTTGCAGGATTTCAACATCTCGGTAGCTTCTTCGGCAAATGAGATAAATAAGTGTTTTCTTATGGATGAATTTTTGCTTAAGAATTGATCAACATCCTTAACTATCGCCTTATTATTCCACCAAAGAATTGGGCTAAATGCTAAGTACTTATCAAATAAATCGGGTCGAGTAGAAAATGCATGAACGACAAAAAGACCACTGTAGCTATGTCCCATAAGCAGTCTTTGTGTGTTCGCTCTAAAACTTTTGGCTATAAATGGGAATACATCCAACTCAAGAGTTTTGATAAAATCATCGGCTCCACCACGAGTTTTAAAAATACTTTTATTCATGATTGAGTCAACAGGAGTCATATCGCGAAAGCGATCGGTATTAGGAAGCCCGACAACAATGTGTGGAGGAATAAAATGATTATCCATGAGAAAACTTAGAACCTCAATTCCCATATCGAAGTTCGTCTCAGCATCCAATAAATAAATGGTTGGATAGGTGTAATAAGTATCGTCGTATTCGTTAGGAAGCAAAATTTTAACATCGCGATATTCCTTAAGAACCGTGGAATAAAGACGGGAATTGCGCAATTGTTTTACGTTCACTTTGGCATACGAACTCAAGCAAATAAGTAAAGCAAATAGAGTCGAAAGCAAAATTCGCATCATAATAGGATTGGTTTAGATTTAAAGCTTGCAACAAATTACAATTATTTAGAATAAAATCAAAGGTTTACACCTATTTGCCAAGCAATTAACCGACTATTCATAGTAAACATACTGCACAAAAAAAGCCAGAATAATTAAATTCTGGCCTATGGTTAGATGTGCAATAATTTATTCTAAATATAGATCTAAATTTAATTCAAAATCATCATAGATTGTCTTATCTCCCAAATTATCGAAGAATGAACCCGATCCGTAACGCACATTAAACTTAGTTCTATCAATAGTTATTTTACCACTAACATGAACGGTCGCATCATGTTTGTGTAAGCTCACCATAAGTTCAACTTCTTCAGTAATCCCTTTAATTGTGATATTTCCCTTTACTTTATAATTACCATCATCCATCTTAGTGGCAGTAGTAATTACAAATTTTGATTCGGGAAATTTCTCAACACCAAAAAAATCGTCAGATTTTAAATGACCTTCCAATTTTGTTTTATAACCTTCATCTTTTAAGTCAGTACAAACGATACTCTTCATATCAACAACAAAACTACCCTCTACAATCTTATCATCGTTTAAAACCAAGCTTCCAGTGTTCACTTTAATAGTTCCAGAATGTTCGCCAGTCACTTTTTTACCAAGCCATTCAACTTTACTATTTTCGGTGTTTACCTTTAAATTATCTTTTTTTGCAAAAGCAGTACCCGGAGTTAAAACAACACTCGCAAAAAGAGCTGCTATTATTAATGAACCTATTTTTTTCATAACGTCAAATATTAATTATTTCTTTTATTCTTTTTTTAAAAATCTCTGTAAGAATTGTACAATTACAAATGTAGAGGATAAACCTTGCCCGGTAAATGGACAAATTCCCGTTATTGATGGATTATTTTCTAATTAGATTTCGATAATCACTCAAGGTTTGATTGGTGTATTTTTTAAAGAAGCGACTAAAGTAAGCCGGATCCTGAAATCCCAGTTCGTAAGCGATTTCCTTCGTATTTAAATCGGAGCCGTAAAGCATTTTCTTAGCTTCTTTTATGACTCGGTTTCTGATTAGTTCTCCTGCTGTAATACCTGTTGTTTTCTTGGTAATATCATTCAAACATGTAGCTCTCAAATTAAGCAAGTCGGCATAGGACGAAACATTTTTTTGTTCCTTGTATTTATCATCAATTAACTGTTTAAATTTAATGATTACCGAACCTGGATGATCCTCATCAAAACTTACATTCAAGTCGTGTTGATCTTCGTATATCCTTCTTGATTCCAATAAAAAGAGTTTTAGCTGTTGCAGTAACATCTCGTGACGGTAGCGATCATCATTAGCAAATTCTTTTTCCATCAAATCGGTAATTCCTTTAAAAACGATTTGTTGCTTTTCATCCAACTGAATTATTGACCGAAAATCAGGATTACTGAACAAAGTAGAATCGGAAACAGAATCGGCCCCACTCTCTTTCACGGCAAAAAATGTTTCATTAAAAGTAATGCTGTAGCCTGTGCAATGTGCATTAATAATAAAACGGTGCATTAAACCTGGTGGCACAAAAAGTATTGAATTTTCGCGTAAGGTATACTCAACATATTTGGTGGCGTGTATAGCCTGGCCTTCCTTAATCCATGTTATTGTATAAAAATCATGCATATGATCGTCCCCATTCTGCTTTCTAACCTCAGTACACATGTTCTGAAGTTTGTGAATATGGAATAACGCATTGGATTCTGCTACTTCCTCAAATAATTCTGAAGGTTCTCTCTTCATCTGATCTTTTTTTTTGTTCTAGTAAATTTATGCAATTAATTCCAGACCTGTGCGTCTTATTCTTGTTAATCGGATGTTAAAATTCGACTATATTGCCGTATTCCTAACTAATAATCCTGGCAACCACCCGTTTTTGACTTGTTGAAGTATGATTTATTCAATTGTAAAATCCTACCTGTAAAGTTCTTAGCGAAATCATTCATATTATTCGTTAAAAAAATGCCAAAACATTTGGACTAGTCAGTCTAAAACCCCTATATTTGCAGGGCTATTAAGAAAAAAGGACGCGTAGCATAACTGGATAGTGCACCTCGTTACGGCCGAGGAGGTTGGGGGTTCGAGTCCCTCCGTGTTCACCAAAAAAATCTACTTAGGTCAAGGGGCTTCCACCCTCTAAGCTAGAGAATCGTCATCGTTTATTCGGTGGCGATTTTTTATTTTTAAGCCTTTTCTATTTTTCCCTGTAGAATCTGAAATTTGATTAAAATAGAAAAAGAGATCAGGACGCGTAGCATAAGTGGATAGTGCATGATCCATCCAAAGTTACGGCCGTAAAGGTTGGTGTTCGTAACATGTTCATGACGAGGAACGAGGAATAATCCCTCCGTGTTCACAATAAAAATCTTACTTAGGTCAAGGGGCTTCCACCCTCTAAGCTAGAGAATCGTCATCATTTATTTGTTGGCGATTTTTTGGTTTTAAGCCTTTTCTATTTTATCTGAAATTTGATATTAATATAAAAATTAAAATCCGAACCTTAGAACAGTTCCGATAATTTGTGAGTCAAAGCTTGATTTTAGGATGGTTTCGAATGTTACCAATTTTCAATAAAAGGAGTGAACCTCATTATTTTCTGCTTGTCCTTTAGCCGGACGGGCTTTTCATTTTTGATTCATTCTTAGATTTAACGGGTATTCATGAAATTTATATCTGAATAAAAAGAACTCGCTAGGCTTAAACAACTTTTTGTTCTTACTGCTCTCTTCACTATGCGGGTTCTAATCTTTAGTCTCAATGTTAAATCTCAGATTCAACTTGTGCGACTGATTCTGGTTTAAATCATCATTTAAAATTCAAAAGGAGTGTTGAAATTTCCAACGGAGATACACTTGAGAACAAAAAATGATTATTGCTATAAAATCCATAGTCTTTCCATAAATATCAGTCTCTATGCAATAAATATTAAGTCTTTCCCCAAATTTTAAAAGCTTTCCGGGAAAGAAACTAAATAATAGGGAAAGAGAGCGAAAATCATAGAAATACTTGAAATTTATGAGCAAGATTAAGTATATGACGGAAAGATGAGAATAAATAGGGAAAGACTAGAGTTTTTCGCAATACCGATACGAGAATAGTGAAAAAACGATAAGCTGTTTAATTCCCCACGCTTTGCTAGCATTTTATTACACTTGGGTGATGTTCTCCTGAGCTTTTTAGGATTTTATACTGCTGATGCGATGCTGAAATTGGGTTTGGGAGGGAAATACTTAGCTTCGGGAAAGAAAAAGGCTGGGCGGGTGGCTCAGCCTTGATTTTCCTTAAAGGGCACAGCAAATCACGAAACGCTGCCAGGTATTCTACGCTGTCAGGATATCGTAATTGGAGTTCGTAATATGACTGGGTTTATTCTTTTATGAAGCGAATAAAAACAGTCAACACCACTCTCTAATTACCGTATTTGGAACACAGGTGTAAGAAATACAAATAGAATCGGTTAAAAAGGCGTTCTCTTAGGGAATTAATACTCAGAAATCTTTAAAAGCAATCTTATTTTATCACCACAAAGGTCACCGAGAAAACACAGAGTATTTACTTGAAACTCACACTCACATTATCTGCAAAAATCATAAACATCATGAGGATCTGCGTCTGAAATAATTTAAACTTATTGAGGGGCAATCCCGAAGGGATTTTACGTTTATAGCAAGTGATTGAAAATAAGAAATTCGCCCCCATCGGGGTCGTACATCCACGAATTGACTATTTCTATAAACATTTGAATCCTTTAGATTCTGTTCCTTCACCATTAGTTCGATAAAAGAGTTTAGTATAAATATTGGATTTTGTTAGAGTTACTTCTCATTTATCAGAAAATGAAAGCTTTGAATATTACAATTATAGCTTTATCATTTTCTTTGTCAATGTTATTTCACCATTACTTAATTGAACTAAGTATAATCCTTCTTTTAGGTTGGATACATCAATTGCCGATGACAGATTTAATGACGTAGTAAGCACTGTTCTTCCTGAACTATCAAGAATTTTAACAGCATAATCTTCAGGCTTATCGATTTGAATATTTAATAAGGTATTTACAGGATTTGGAAAGATCTTTAAGCTGGATCGATTCACCTCTTCATATACTCCAGTAATGGTTCCTAATTCATAAACCCGTACCCAATCGATGATTACTGAGCAAGGGAATTTTGCCTCAGGAACAATCGATCCGCCATAAGAATTTTGTCCACCACCAACTCCAGCACTTAAAATTGCATACATCTTATTCTCAAAAGGATGCCATTCGTCGAAATGATTGGAATACTCAGAAATTCCAGTTCTATTCCCTTCAATCTCTGAAATGGCAAAAGCATCCTGCCCGTCTTTTTGAAAACCATCACCGTCATTCAAATAATGAATATGATACACATGATCATCGACAAAAAACTCAATTCTATCATCATACCAGTCTATGCCGTAATTATGGAAACCGTAACTTCCTGCATTAGAATCATCCAACGAAGGTGGATAAGATCCATAACCCGGTTCAGATGGGATTGGAACTTCCTGAAATTCGTAGCTGTAATAAGCTCCTGCATGTGCATGATTCCATTCTTGCCACTGGTTATTTTCCCAAAACCAAGCATAATGGACACTTCCAAGATTATGAAATGGAATTGAACCAACATATTCCATGATGTCAATCTCTCCGCCCTGTGGCCACATGATATAGTCCAATCCATTCGGTATTTCATCCGGCATCATCCAAAACGCAAAACCTTGTCCCATGTGTTTCACATCACGGGGAAAAACCCGCGCAACAATTCTATGTCCTGGCCCCCAAGAGGCTTTACCTGCAGTATTTATTCTCCCACTTGTGTAATTTCTATCTACATAAAATTCTTTTTGTGTGGTTATGACCAAACAAGCCCCTTCTGCTCCATCAATATGATCCTGAAAGCTTACATTATCAATTCTATTTGTTGCACGGTCAAGCTGACCTGTTCCCCAATCTCCATTTACACCTGTTCCCGTTTCGTAAGTCCATTTGCTTGCATCTAAAACACCATCATTAAAATTATCTTCCCAAATTAGATTTCCAACCTGTGCAGAAATTGAAAAGCCCATTAAGTAGAATAAAATAAATGCAGAAATAAATTTCATATCACAATAAATTTTATTGATTAAAAATTGAACGAGACAGTCTCATTTATCAGAAAATTAAACTTTTCATTCCTAAGATAACGACCGGCTGTTTTTGATGTATTATCAAAACAGCCGGTCGAAATTCCTCTTATCTACATATTTGTGATCATTATTATGGATTATAAGTAAAACCTTTACATTTTTCAACCAATTCCATAACCTGTGCATGAGATATTTCACCATGTGTTATGTATGGAAATTTAAGTAATGGATGATCGACCAGAAAGCCTGGGAAATCTGCAGTATAACCTGATTTTCCTTCTCCTGTGAATCCTTTGATCCAATTTGGAACTAATTCCATTAGCAATGCACGGGTTTGCTTGTTTTTCCAGTATTCGCTAAAAAATGTATACTCGTCGAAAGCCAAAGGAACTTGCTGGGTCGATTGCAAAGCAACAACTTCAGATAATCTGATATCACGGGAAGAAGCTCCTATTGAAATTGAGAAATCACCACTTTCGGCAATCCACATTTCTCTTTTGCCATCGTAGTAGGAAAAATCACGTGCTTCCAATTTGAAAGTCACTTCTTTTTCTTCTCCAGATTCCAACTCAACTTTAACAAATTTCTTCAACTCTTTCTTTGGACGCTGAAGTGTTGATTTTTGATCGGTAACATACAATTGAACGATTTCTTTTCCTTTCACATCACCTGTGTTTTTAACAGTTACTGTTGCACTTACTCCGTCTTTATCGGTAGTGTTTTTAGCCGATAATTTAAGATCGCTGTATTCAAATGTAGTGTATGACAATCCAAAGCCAAATGGGAAGAGAGGTTCAATTTTCTTCTCATCGTAGTAACGATAACCAACAAAAATGCGTTCGCCGTAAAGAACCTCGCCTTGCTCACCCGGAAAATTAAAAAATGAAGGTGTGTCTTCCAATTTCATTGGAAATGTTTCGGCCAGCTTACCTGATGGATTTACTTTCCCGAACAAAACATCGGCAACAGCTCCTGCTCCTGCTTGTCCGCCTAACCAGGTTTCCAAAATGCCATCCACTTCATTTATCCATGGCATGGTAACTGCGCTTCCGTTGGTAAGTACCGCAACCGTATTTTTCTGAACTTTCGCAATCTCACTAATTAGTTTATTGTGAGAAGCAGGCATATGAATATGGGTTCGGTCAATGCCTTCCGATTCGTACTGCAATGGCAAACCTGCAAATACCAATGCAATATCGGCAGCAGCAGCCACTTTTTTGGCCTCATCTATTAGTGAAGTATCATTATCATCAGACAATTTATAGCCCTGAGCGTAACTTACTTTTATGTCCTTGCCATATTCTTTTTTGATCATGTCTAAGGCCTTATCGAGTTGGGTCGGTTTCACTTCAGAACTTCCGTTTCCCTGATAACGGGGCGCTGAAGCAAATTCTCCAATAATGGCTACACGCTTGTACTTCTCTTTTGTGACAGGTAAAATCTGATTCTCGTTCTTCAAAAGTGTTATGGCTTCGGAAGCAACCTGTCGTGCAAAATTATGGTGCTTATCCGCGTTGAGTTCTGCACCTTCTTTTTCAAGTGATTTCGCTTTAAAAACAACAGTCAATATTTCTTTCACCAATTGATCGACAACGGCTATATCCAGATCTCCATTTTTAACAGCCTCCACAACAAGAGAGTCATTTACAGCACTAACGCTGGGCATTTCGATATGCATGCCAGCTTTCATTGCTTCAACCCGGTTAACCACTGCAAACCAATCTGAAATAACAATGCCTTTAAATCCCCATTCTTTTTTAAGAATATCGGTTAACAAGTAAGGACTTTGAGTACCGTAAACACCCTGAACTCTATTGTAACAAGCCATAATTGTCCACGGCTGTGCTTTTTTTACAGCAATTTCGAATGGAGTCAGGTAGATTTCGTGCAAAGTACGCGTATCCATATCGGAGTTGTTGTACATACGCATGGTCTCCACATTATTGGCGGTAAAATGTTTTAATGATGTGCCTACTCCCTGACTTTGAACGCCATTAATATAAGCCGCTCCCAGTTCACCTGATAAAATTGGATCTTCAGAGAAGAACTCAAAATTTCTACCAGCCAAAACAGAACGTTTGATGTTTACACCAGGACCCAGAATCACATTTACATCTTGTGCCTGACATTCTTCTCCCAAGGATTGTCCTACTTTATAAAGCAAATCCAAATCCCAGGTTGCAGCCAATGCTGATGCCGTTGGGAAACAAGTAGCGGGCAATTGATCGCCATAACCCGGTTTATTGGTTGCTGGTGCACGGCGCAGGCCATGGGGACCATCTGCTACCCAAATCCAAGGGATATTCAGGCGTTCGATTGGCTGAGTACTCCAGTCATCGCGACCGGAACAAAGAGCTGCTTTCTCCTCTAAAGTTAATTCAGAAACCAATTGGTTTATCTTATCCTGAATAGCTTGTTCGTCTTTTGTAGATTGAGCTTTCATAGCTAGTGAAGTTAAAATAAAGACACTAAACAAAAATAAATTTCTCATATGCTATTAGTTAATAATTACAATGTTTAAAATACAAATAGTTGATGCAACAACTATCATTTATTATAGTAAAACTTTTTGAATTTCGAGGCTTTAGAATGATCACCAATCAGTATTTTAAAATCTCCCGTCTCGTTAGTCCACTGGTTATTTTCCCCAACAAAGGCGAGGTCTTTTAATTGGACCGATTTATTGTTTTTACCTGAAAAACATACGCCTAAAAAAAGCAAGAGGATAAAACAATAATGAATATTTTTTTATTCAGAATAAGGGAATCTTTGTTAGTTACTGAAGTTCATACACCCGCACATAATCGATAATCATTTTCTGAGAACTAATTGTTTCATCAATTCCATAGTAACCACCCCAACCTCCACCAATAGCAAGGTTCAATATAATATTCTGTGCTTTGCCAAATGGCCAAGACAATTCCGTACTGTTATCCGTATAAGAAAAGTAATGCTTATCATCCACATAAATTTTTACATAATCGGGAGACCATTCGACTCCATAGGTATGATATTCTCCATTCATATTCTTTACCTCAACAGTATTAGTCGGTTGATTACCCAATTTAAAATAACGTGCGGCACTGTGAGCTGAAGCGTGAGCAATTCCATTGCCGGTTTCATCATCCATTTCGTAACCAACACTTTCCAGAATATCAATCTCTCCGCAATAGGGCCATGACAATTCATCAAGATATTCATCGCCTAAAGTCCATCCTGCAGCCCAGTTGCCCTTATTGTGGGGAACTTTGGCTCTAAATTCGATTTTCCCATACAAAAAGCTCACTTTTCCTCTTGTCGTTAATCTTGCAGATGTCCATTTTTGCCCCATATCATCCTTTCGCCCCTCAATAATCAGATTACCATCTTCAACACGAGCATTCTCAGCACGACTATGGGTGTAATATTGTAATTCGGAATTTCCCCATCCCCAGTTTCCTAAGTCGTAGTTCCACTTCGTACTATCCGGTAGTCCATTCTTTTCAAATTCATCAGACCAAACAATTACCCATTTTTCTCCTGTAGTACTTTGAGTTAGTAATTTTGGTGTTTTTGTATGCTCTTGCAGTAATGTAAATTTAATCCAATCGATATTTACCTTAGCATTAGGCAAATGCAATTTCATCTTATGAACACCTAAATTTAAAGGACTTCCATCTTTAAAAACCGTTGTGAAACTTTCTTCGGATGTAGATTTCGGAACTAAAACCGCACTTGTAATGTTGTAATTTCGATCATCTTTATTGTCGCAATGATCCTCAATCCAACATGTTTGAAGTGAATCAGCAGAGGATAAGGAAATTTGTGTTTTATATCTACCAGCGATTGGGACATTCACATCGAAAGCAATCCAGCCATCTTTTTCAGATCTCACATATTTGTCACCAGACTTCGTAATTCTTATTTCAGGATTATTACTTGAACCGGTATAGTCTTCTGCTTCAACACGGACTTCTTTTACTATCTCCTCACTATTTTTACTTTTATCTGTAAGCATACAGGATTGAAAAAAAAGCATCAATGCAAATAGTATCGCACTCTCCAATAGCAACTTGTGAAACCTCATACCATCATTTTTAATTGTTCTCTAAAATTTTAAAAAACGTTGCATATAGGAAAACTACTTTCCTAATATGCAACGCCCCAAAAACTAATCTAATTTATCGTAATGAACTCTTCAGGATTTAGCCCCTTTTATATACAGTTCATCTAATTCAGAAGTGTTATTGAACTGAACGGACTTCCACATTATCTATAGAGATTCCTTCCTTCATATCACCACCGCCACCTCTTACAAGAAGATATGCGGTTCCTGTAGCTGTAGCGGTAAAAACACCATTGGTTTCAGTTGAACTTCCTACGCTAGTAAATTTCCCTGCAAATGGTGCATTTCCGCTTCCTTCCCAAGTATTAATTTTCAGTAAGCTTCCTCCTTCACTGTAATCACCTGATACACTTTCCGGATCGCTATAACCACAATACACTTCAAACCATGTATCAGAACAGCCTGTGGTAGAACTGATATACATTTCAATTTGATAACTACGTCCTTCTTCTACCTGGATGCCTTGGTAAATACCATTACCTCCCCAGCTAGGCGCTGTTAAATTAGCATTTCCTTCACTAAAGTCCCAGATACCATTACCAGCTCCGGTGCCACCAATAGTCCATTGTGCTATATCGTCTTCAGAGGTAAACTTACCTCCGCTAACAATATTTCCAGCAATTGGATCAGATGTTTCAACATTTACAGTAACCGATTCTTCACTACTGTAAATACCTCCGGCTCCAACAACCTGATGTTTGATTACATATTCTCCTGCATCAGGCAAAAATAGCTCAAAGGAGTTACTACCTATCCCATAACCTGTCCCATCACCTAAATCCCAGTAATTACTAATAACATTCTTGCTACTATTGGCAGTAATTTGAAAATTATTTACAGAAAGGACCTCATTTGAAAATGTCGCATCTAACATTTGTTCAGTTACAGGTTCTTGATCGTCATAAGTATCCTGAGTACAGGAAACCACTCCTAAAGAAGTTAACATGACGAATAATCCTATATATATTATTTCTATACGTTTCATATAATTATATTTTGTTCTTTAATAATTATTTTGAGTTAAACCGCTATCTGAATCCATCTCTGACTGCGGAATTGGCAGATATTTTTTATTCTCTGTCCAAGTGTTTGTTCTGTATTCGTTTGGAACAAGAGTTGTAGCAGCCTTTCCTGTACGAACTAAATCCCAGTAACGCTTACCTTCTCCAACAAACTCCAAGCGTCGTTCCGCAATAATGTTATCAACCGTTGCAGTTAGGCTACCAACACCAGCTCGATCACGAACCGCATCTAAATAAGTTTGAGCACTTCCTGATCCTGATACACCTCGTGCTAACAATTCAGCTGCATTTAACAAGGTTTCAGAATATCTATAAACTCTAAGATTATTGTTAAAATTCATATCTGGAGAACCTGAAGCACCTTCGTTGCCGTTAGCTCTTGGAAGATATTTTTTCAAAAAATTACCAGTGTCCTGATAACGTCCTTCGTAGGTGGCTCCAGTTTGTGCCGAATAAGTTGGAAAGTTTAAAATTCCACCATCTTTACGTTGATCATTATCATTGTATAAATCATATGCTTCCTGGCGAACAGGTTCAAATCCCCAACCACCATCAAAATCACTACTCCCTGATAAACTGTTAATTCCAATCAGTCTAGGATAAACTGTACCACCATCGCCCAAAGCAAATCCCCAATCTTTTTCTCCGTTATTACTAAAGTAATTCACTTCAAATATTGATTCATCAGTCCACTCACCACTTTCTTCCCAAATATTTGCAAAATCACTATTTAAACCATAATTCTGACTTGCAATAATTTCGTTCATATATGCTAATGCTGTAGCGTAACGGCTTTCGTCATTTTGGTACATTACCACCTCAGTATAAATCATGTAAGCCATTGCCAATGACACACGGCCTTGGTTTGCAGAAGTTGTTTTCATTGGCAAGCCACCATTGTCAATAGCATCTTCTAATGTTGTAACAATACCTTCATAAACTTCATTAGCACTTAACTGATCAGTTAAATAAGGAAAATCCAGATTCGTTTCGTAATAAGGTAAATTTCCCCATAGCTTCCACAGCCACATGTAATAGTATGCTTTTAACACTTTGGCTTCCGCTAAATAAAGTGCTTTTGTAGGTTCAGTAATATCCTGAACATCATCCATATATTCGGAAACAGAATTGGCACGTTTTACTCCGGAATACAAAGTTGTCCATAAATCACTACATACCTTTTCAGGAGTTGCATCATAATTAAACATCTTATGCAAGTTTTCCTGGTCACCCTGATCATTACCACCAACATAAACATCATCAGACATTACATCCGAAACCAAATTCAGTTGAACCTGTTGTCCCCATGCATAATCGGTCCAAGACAATGGATCATAGGCAGCTACAAGAGCTTCGAAAATACGATCCTCTGTGTTATAATAATCATCTATCAATACACTGCTCGCAGCATCTACCTCAAGGAACTCATCTTTACAAGATCCCAAAAGGATAGAAAAAAGAAGGGTGCAAATTAAAATATATTTATTCTTCATTTCTTTGTATTTTTAGTTGTTAAAAAGAAAGGTTTACACCAACTGTATAGGTTTTTGCCTGTGGATATATACCACGATCAATTCCCAGAGAAGTACCTCCTGCAGAGATTTCCGGATCAAAACCTTCATATTTTGTGAAAGTGAAAAGATTCTCGCCCGTAACGTATAAACGCAAGCTCTTTACAAATGCCTTATTAATAATATGTTTTGGCAAAGTATAGCCTAATGTCACATTTTTAACCCGCATGTAATCACCCTCTTTAACGTAAAGATCAGATGACAACCAGTTGCCATTGTTATCTGAGAATGAAAAACGTGGAATTGTAGTAGAAGTTCCTTCTCCTGTCCAGCGATCTAACATATATGCAGGTAAATTGATGTAACGTAAGTCTGTACGTCTTGTAGCATCATAAATATCATTTCCTACAGTACCCTGCAGCATCATGCTAAAATCAAAGCCTTTGTAATCAATGCCAATATTAAAACCATAAGTCCAATCTGGCATACCTTTACCAATTTTAGTACGATCTTCATCAGTAATGGTCCCATCGCCATTAACATCCACAAATCTTACATCACCAGGACCTGCATTCTCTTGAATTAAACCACCTTCATTATTAACATGTGCATTAACTTCTGAGGAGTTTTGAAAAATACCATCTGTTTTATATCCATAAAAATATGGGAATGGCAACCCATTTTGGGCTCTCGAAATAGTTCCAACATTCTGATAGCTATCGTAATTAGCAAATCCATCTGCATTACCGAGATTAACCAATTCGTTTTCAAGATAGGAGGCATTTCCACTAATTCTAAATTTGATTTCATCAATTTTGAATCTATATCCTAAATCAAATTCAACGCCCCAGTTTTTCATATCTCCAACATTACCTGTTGGCTTTGATTCTCCTACATAAGAAGGAATAGCCATGGTCATCAACATTCCGTTGGTCTTTTTATCGTAGTAATCAACAGTTAATGTCAATGAATTATCTAAAAATCCGAAATCAAGACCTATGTCGGTTTGTTCAGACTCTTCCCACGCCAATGAAGTATTGGCTAAGCCTGATGCTTTCGTTCCATTCACAATTGTACCATCACCAGGTCCAAAAGCATAGTTATTTCCTGTTGAAGTAAGAGCAGTATAACCAAAAGCTCCAATGTTTTCATTACCATTTTTACCCCATGAAGCTCTCAACTTTGAAGAGGTAAACCATTCCGGACGAGATTCCATGAATGCTTCTTTTGTAATATTCCATCCAAATGAGAATGAAGAAAATACACCATATTTTTTCCCTGGTCCAAAATTGGACGAACCATCTCTACGAATTGTAGCCTGAAACATGTACTTTTCTGAAAAGTTATAGCTTAATCGAGCAAAAATAGATGATAATGTATGTGGACTCCAAGCTCCACCACCAGCAGTTTGATCTCCATTCGTAGCTGTACCTGTAGTGAAATCAATATTGGCTTTATCACCATTCTCTTCAACCATAAACCTATTACTACCACTTAAACTACG
Source organism: Labilibaculum antarcticum (assembly GCF_002356295.1). Lineage (NCBI taxonomy): Bacteria > Pseudomonadati > Bacteroidota > Bacteroidia > Marinilabiliales > Marinifilaceae > Labilibaculum > Labilibaculum antarcticum. Next base: position 5,508,431 of record NZ_AP018042.1, read on the forward strand.
CCCTGTAGTTTTTTTAGCAGATTGCCCCAACATGATGTTGAAATTATGCTTGTTGTTTATACTCTTCTCGTAGGATAAAATATTTTCTACCTGCCAGGTAAATCCACGATTCATACTTGACCAAACTTTTGAGTCATCAACATGAGAAGACTTACCTAAGTAATATTCAGGAGTCCAACCATCATTTCCCCAGAAAGCTAAATCAGTACCAAATGAAGAGCGAATCTTTAGATTGTCCCAGATATTTAACTCACCCCAGAACGAAGACACAAACTTGTCTGAACTATCCTCGCCACCTGGCAAAGCAAGCTGAGCTACCGGGTTTGTAATTTCGTTATAATCGTCACCTGCAATCGTATAAATCAACCCATTCTTTGGGTCACGAACAGCTGTTGGATGCAATGCAGCAGCAGCAGCCTGATCTTCTTCATACAAACCCAACAATGGAGAAAATGAGATTGCACCGCCAAGTGCAGAACCATACTCTGAGTTTGTTCCAATACCTTTTGAATTAATTCTTGTGTAGGCAAGATTAACCCCAGCTGTAATTTTATTTAAAAAGTTGCGGTCCTTATTATCCAAAAGATTATAGGTTGTATTTGATCTTAATGAAATTCTCTCATAATTAGAACGATCGAAATTTCCACCCACAATTCCATCCTGCTTGTAATAGCCAGCAGAGAAATAGTATAAAACTTTATCAGATCCACCACTAACACTCAATTGGTGGTTTTCAACAGGAGCATTGTCATAAAAAACCGCATCTTGCCAATCTGTACCTTTACCCAAAGCATAAGGATCATCATATCTTGCAGTTTCACCTGAATTAACTAAACCTTCATTTATCAGTAAAGCATATTGTTAGGCATTTAACACATCCCTTTTATTCCATTTATTTTGCCAACCTCTTGAGGCATTATAGGTTACAGATAATTTACCTCTCTCTCCACTTTTTGTAGTTATTAGAATAACTCCATTGGCAGCACGAGCTCCATACACTGCACCTGATGCAGCATCCTTTAGAACTTCAACAGACTCAACATCACTTGGATTTAAATAATCTATTCCTCCGTCAATTGGCATACCATCTACAATATAGAGTGGATCACTATTGTTAATAGTACCAACACCACGTATTCTTACTTGTGAAGAAGCTCCTGGCTGTCCGGAAGATGTTGTAACAGTAACTCCTGAGGCCAATCCTTTCAGGGCATTATCAATCCGAACTGGTGCAATGTTTTCTAAATCTTTTGCTGAAACGCTAGCAATTGAAGCAGTTACAACGCTCTTTTTCTGCACTCCATAACCTACAACCACCACTTCATCAAGCCCGGTTGTTTCAATACTTAAAATCACATTTATTTCAGTTTTATTCCCCACCAAAGTTTCCTGCGAGGTAAATCCGATCAGTGAAAATATCAGAATTTCGTCATTCGAAACTTCCATTTGAAATTTCCCATCCATATCGGTAGAAGTACCAATTGTAGTACCTTTAACCACTACCGAAGCAAATGGCAATGGTATGCCATCCTCCGCTGAGGTCACTAGACCTGTTACAGCATGCTTTTGTGCAAAAGATTGCATACAAAAGAATGCCAGAACTAAAAACAAGACTGTTTTTTTCATAGATAATTAGTTAAGATGATTAGTTAATTATTTTCAATAAATGGATCTGTCTGTTAGCTTTCAGATCCATAATAATTATATTCGAATAATAGTAAACTCAATATTTCCTTCTTGCTGATTTCCTGCAGCAATCGAAGCATCCAATGATGAACTAACAGGTATATTTTATTAATCTCATAGTAAGTTTTTTACTTTATAATTATTCATTCTTTCCATAATGAAAAACGGAAAAACACGATATCGTTCGAGCTTGCGATCAAGTATATTGCTGAGGTGAAACCATTTACTATCGTAATTTTTGAAACTTTTTAAACGGTCTTGTTTTTACTGGTTTATCCGGTTTCCGTAGAATCACCTCAGTTTTATATTCTTAAGCTAACTTGATCTATTTCTATTCATTCAAAATGCATTAGACTCTAATGTTGATCATTGAACTGGAAGACATTTATCTGACAATCAAAACCTTTAGCGTTTCATTCACTTCTTCTCCTGAAATTTGAAGTAAGTAAGTACCAGCCGGGTATTTATTAACATCAATCCAAACCCTTTCTTCGGTGCTTGATTGAGACATGACTTGTTTTCCTCCCATATTGAAAAGGCTGATTTGTTTTACTGAATAGGTTTCGAAATCAACTTTTAAGATGTCAGATGTTGGATTGGGATAAACTTTCAATTTGGATTCATGCATCTGATCTTCGATACCAGTAACTGTGGCCGGTTTTAATGAAATCCAATTCAGATTGTGCTCACCTGCCTGCGAATACAAACGTAAGACTACTTTTCCTGCAGGTAATTCAAGTGATATTGTTTTCGTTTGCCAAGATTGCCATCCACCTGTACTTCCAAAGCTTACTATTTCATTGTTTACCATTTCGCCTTCAGATGAATTTTGAATAAGGATTTCAGCACTCATAGAAGTCGCTACTCTAAACTCGATTTCAAACATTCCTGCTTCGGGAACATATAGTAGATAATCAAGATAATCGCCATCTGCAGCGTAAGAAGTATTTTTACCTCCTCCTGTATCAGTACAATCCTCCAATTCAAAACCATTATTTACCATGAAATCCTCAGCTTCAACTTTTCCTGGAATTTCGTAATGCTTTTGGAATTCATTATTTACCAGAACTTCTGAAAAAGCTGATAAATTTTGAACCCCGGATTTCACACTTGTTCCCTGATAAGATAGCTTGATCTCATCATTATAAAACAAATCTTGATCTACCTTTACTATGATTTGCTGATCATTTTCATCATTTAAAAACAAATCAGAAATTGCAACTACAACATCATTTACCTTTAACTCAAATTCATTCCTATCGATATTGTTTTCGGTAGAAGTAATCGATTTACTGAGATTGATATATATTTCATTATCAATTTTTGGCGTGTTTGCATTGAATAATTCAAAAGGAACATCAGAGATTTCAGCAGGTTCGATAAAAGAAAAATAAGTAAGGTTTACCGCACCTCCATCAAACACAAGTTTTACTTTTACCTCACCTTCCGGCAGTATAATATTGTTTATCGTTTTAGTAGAGTATGTTGCCCAACCTCCAGTCGAGGGCAGATCAAATGTTTCGGAAGCAAGCTTACCATCCACTTCAATATGCATTGAGGCTATATTTTCGCTGGCAGTGCGAAGTTTTAATTTATACGATGCGTGTGCTTCCGAATTGATAGTATATTGAAGCCACTCTCCTCCACTCACCCAACCGACACTATATCCGTTGGTTGCTTCAGAATCATCACATTTCTCTATATCAACACCGTCATTACGATATTCCCATCCCTGATTCCAAGCTTTAAATTCACCAGTATTTAGATGATAATTTGCAGTATCTGTATCGAAGTAAGCATAGTTATTTCTTCCCAAATCATAATCGACGGCAAATATTTTCTGGCTTGTAGTATGTGATTTGAATGGTTTTGTTTCTGTGGTATGTGGCTGACGAATAAGTGCATCAATTACATCGTATTGAATGTTGCAATTTTCAAATTTGTGTTTATCTGCAAAAGTCATTACAGCATTGTATGTTTCGTCAGCAGTCATACTACCATTACCTTTCCACATTTCCACCATTTGGGTATAATCGGCATTGGTCTCCACCTTAAGCACATTATTAATGCCTGACTTTTTAACTGGCCACCAAGACCATCCTATATTGTTACTTTCTGACAAGGCTGCTAAATTAGCAAACCATGTATTAGAATTTTCTCCGGTTTCCCCCAACCAAATAGGACGATTGTGTTCTTCTCTAAAATCGGTTATCCATTTCAGTGCATTCACATCATTGTAATTCCAATATTTGTGAAAACTGTAAGCCATATTATCATCCCAGGCAGGAGTTAAACCTGAAAAATCATTGGCCCAAGAATTTCCTTCGATAAAAATGATGTGATTAGAATCTACGGCTCTAATTGTATCTGTAATTCTGCCATATAAATCTCTAATTTGTGAGTTGTTCCCTTCCGGAAAAGTCCAGTTAATTTCATTGATTAAATCATATCCACCAATCCATGGTGAATCAGCATATCGCTCTGCAAGTTTTCGCCAAAGAGCCACTGTTTTATCTTTGTTTAAATCGTTCTCCCAAAGACTAGGCTTTGTGTCGTCATAATCAGATATAGCAGCATTTCCGCCCTGTCCTCCAGGTGCTCCATGAAGATCAAGTATCAGATACATTTGATTATCGGCACACCAAGACAAAAGGTTGTCGATCATCGTAAAACCTTTATCCTTCCAAGTAATTTCTCCTTGTACGGTTTCCTCTTCGATAGGTGGCGTGAACCACTTGTAATGCATAGCAACTCTCACAGTATTAAATCCCCATGCTGCCATTGAATCAACATCAATTTTTCTGAAATGATTCTCAAGCCAGGCATCATAAAATTCTTCTGTTCTTGTCTCTCCGATAGTCTCTTCTAATTTCTTTCTGAATTCATGTTGAGTTCCTGCTACATCTTCGGTTTGCATCATGTAACCTTCCTGTATCATCCAATTCCCAGTTCCAATACCTCTAATAAGGAAATTATCACCATTACCGTCGACAATATTTTTCCCATCTACATGCACAAAGCCTTGTGAAAAAGCAGTGACAGAAAAACTTAGGGAAAACAATACAAGAAAAGAGAGAGCAATGAAATTCTTCATCCAACAATTCAAACTTTTTCCTTCTGATTGATATTCAAGTCGTCGTAACATATTTTTATGGTTTAGCAGTATTTTCATTAGTATAGATTTATTCCGAGTTGGTAATGGATTTTTAGTTAATAACAATTGTTGCAATTGAATGAGCAGGAAGAACAGATAGAGTACCTCTTCCTTCTAACCATATTTTAAATTCAAGTTGCTGATCAGTTTGATTCATAGCTACAACAGCAATGCTATTGTCTTTATTTACAAAAGCTGTTGCCAGAATATTGTCATCATTCGAAGAACAAATAATACGTTGTGCACCTGGACGGATGTATTTTGAGAAATGCCCCAGGTAATAATAGGAATTCATGTAAATGATTTCACCCGTTTTTGTATTACCGATAATTGGTGCGTAACAATAATTGGCAACATGATTAGGACCTCCTTTTTCATCGAGTAAAATATTCCAATCAACCCAGCCTGAAGCCGAATTATTAAGATCATGAATAATGGACTCCCCATATCTTTCTCCCCAAGTCCATTTCTTCAACATGTTGTAATCAAATGGGAATTCACATCCTTCAGTGAAAATGGTTTTCTTATCAGGGAATGCCTCGGATACAAGTTTCACGTTTTCAAAATGATCTCCGCTATACCAATGAAAACCGGTACCCCAAATATATTTTGAAGCCTCAGGATCATCTAAAGCAACTTGAGCGCGCTGATACATTAATCCTCGATTGTGATCCCAGATAATAATTTTCTTATCCCCCATCAAACTATTTTCGAGAGTTGGACCCAAATAGTTTTTCACAAAATCTCTCTCTTCCTCGGCAGTAAAAATACAGGATTCCCAGCGCTGAACAGCCAGTGGCTCATTTTGAACTGTAAGCCCCCAGAAATCAATCCCATGCTTTTTATAAGCATCAAAGAATTTAACGAAATAATCAGCCCAAGTCTGGAAATATTCCGGCTTTAAGCTTCCTCCTTCTAACATGTTATTGTTGGTTTTCATCCACGCAGGAGGACTCCAGGGAGAAGCGAAAAGTTTCATTTCATTCCCTGATTTAGCCAAAGCTTCTTTAATGAAAGGTATTTTATATTTGTTGTCGTGTTCTATGGAGAAATTCTCTAAAGTTGTGTCGCCGCTGACTTCTGCATAAGCATAGCTTTCACTTGAAAAATCACAACTATGAATATGAGTACGACACAAACTATAGCCAATTCCCTTTTCACGATCGAAGTAAGCCTCTAAAATTTCGCTTTGTTTGTTTTTGGGAAGCTTGTAAAAAGTTTCTGCTGCAGCATCAGTAAGTGCACCGCCAAAGCCTTCAATAATTTGAAAACGCTTTTTTGCATCGATTATAAGAGTGGAAAAATGTTCTCCCGGCTGATTAAAATCACCAACCAACAGGTCATCAGATTTTGAGAATCTTAAATCCCCATCTTTTGCGGTAGTATATTGAATTGCTTTTTCAAGAGTAATCTTATTATTGCTTCGACTATTCGTCTGCAAATTTTCAACTCCCTCCTGTTGATTCCTTTGTCCAGCAATTAGATTGCATGCATTAAGAGTGCCTATGCTAATAATTGCGAATAAAAAATATTTCAATATTGTGCTTGTCATCTATCTATTTGTTTGATTTTCAAAACAAATATATATATGCACAATATGGCAACCTGAGTTTGATGCCTCTCAAATACTCCTCAAACGTTTACATACACTACTCAAAACCACTCTAATCAACGCAACACCCTCATAAACTGATTCTTGAGAAAACAAGAAATCACATTAATTTGATGCTAAACAGGGTGATAAACGTAGAGAAAAAACCTATAAATCCATTAAATATCTCTGTAATGACTCATTGGAATCGAGTTCTAATTTTTTTCGAAGGCGATAACGGTCGTTTTCGATCGCTCGTGTAGTTTTATGCATAAATTCCGCAATCTCTTTGGAGGAGAGGTTCATTCTTACGTACGAAGCAACCTTAACCTCCGACAAAGTTAAATCTGGATATTCATTACGTAACTTACTTATAAATTCATTGTACATTTTATCCAATCGAGGCTCAAGGTATTTCCACTCCTTATCATCGTTGATTTCATTATCAATCTCATCAATTACGATTTGCAAACCACTTTTTACTGCAGGCATTGCTTTGGCCGCAAGACCAAGCATACGATTTTTATAATTGATCAGAACCCTGTTTCGATTTACCGTGTAGAAGGTTAGTTTTTCCAATTCCGATTCGATATTTTCCTTTTCAAGTTCAGTGATTCTCTTTTCCTTTAACGCCTGTTCCTGTAGGAATTTTATCTTTAAAATACGCAATCGATAATTATAAGTGGCTACTATAACACCGACTATTAAACCAACAACCAAGAAGCCAAACCATGTAGTTTTCCAGAAAGGAGGAAGAACACGAATACTAAGCTCTGCAATATTATCTCCCCACTTTTTATCATTATTTGAAGCTTGAACTTTAAAGGTATAACTTCCATTCTTTAAATTTGAATAAGATACAAAGCGATGTTCAGAATTTAAATTATACCAATTTTCATCGAACCCTTCCAGTTTATATTTGTACTGACACTTTTTTGGATGTGTATAATTTAAGGCGGCAAATTCAATTGAGAAAACCTTATCGGAATAAGTTAACTCAATCTCTTTAGTATATGTGATATCATTATGCAATTTAACGTGCTGATTAATTGAATCACCTGGTAAAACTTCTTGATTTTGGATTTTTAGTTTCGTAAAATAAACTTTTGGAATCGTAAGATTTAAAGACAATTCAGAAGGATTGAATATGTCCAGTCCATTTTTTGATCCAGCTAAAAAAGCACCATCTTGTAATTTAATAAAAGCCTGAGCATTAAACTCATTCGATGATAATCCATCAGACTTATCAAAAGACATAAATTCGTTTGAATCCTTACTTAGAAAAGCAATTCCATCATAGCTCGTTACCCAAATTCCACCGTTCGCATCTTCCTGTATACCAAGAATAATCATAGATGGCAAACCATTGTCCAATGTGTATTGAATGCCCTCCTTGTCTTTTTTATTGTATTTAAACAGGCCATTTCCTTCTGTTCCAATCCAAACATTCCCCCACGTATCTTGAAATAAATCCTTAATTACCCCTTCAGTGGTAATATTTGAGTTTGTACTTATTCTCAATACATTATTAGCTTGCTTATCGTAAACAAATATCCCATTCCCTTCGGTACCGAACCATATATCGCCATCGGAATCTTCCATTATAGACATTACATTGGGATGATCAATTTTAATCAATTCATTAGAGTAAGGACCTATATTTTTAAATGTCTCTGTCTCAGCATTAAACAAATCAACGCCATTACCCAACAGTCCCAACCAATTTTTCCCCTGACTATCTACCAGCATGGTCCAAACATTTTCGGAGTGTAAACTCGAATTGTTTTGATAATTCTGATGAAAATTTGTAAACGAATTCGTTTTATAATTGTATATATTTAATCCCGTATTGTAAGTCCCTACCAGTATATTACCATTTACATCCTCGGCCAAACTAGTAATAACATTGCCAGATATACTTGATTCATCCAGGTTCTCAGAATAAAAATGAGTCAATTTATACTCTTTGTCGATTACGTGTAAACCAGATCCATCCGTCCCTATCCAAATATTTCCTCTACTATCCTGTAAAATGCTAAGTACAGATTTACCTTTAAAAAATGAATGAATACTATCAGGGAATAATTTACTTGTAATTTTTTTTGCGAGGGGATCATAATAAGCTACACCTTTATCGTAGGTTCCTACCCAAATCCTGTTGGCATTGTCCTTATATAAGGTATATACCTGATTGCTTGGCAAACTATTAAAATCTTCATCATCAAAATTCACATATTCAAAGGTTCCTTTTTGAGGATCCAATATGCTAATTCCTCCCCCATCTGTGGCAATCCAAATTTTGCCGTCCGAATTTAAAATCAAGTCTCCAGTAAGTACTTCAGAACTCAAGCCATTTTCTTTAAAATAGAATTTTGATTTTTTTGTCTTCCTATCGTATTTGCATAAACCGTGTTTGTCTGCAGATATCCATAAATTACCTTCTCTGTCCTCAAGAAGGCGTTTTCGATAATTCCATGCATTTTGCTCTAAATTATTGTATGGTATGGAGATAAATTGACCTGTAGCTCTATCAAAGTTTTGTATATCTTTTTCCCAAGTAGCAATAAATAATTGTCCATCCTTTGCTTCGAGAATATCACTAACAACAACAGAATTCAAGCTTAAAGGCTTACCATCAGACCGATATACCACAAATGAATCTGTGTTTTTATCAAACAAAGCAAGACCATCATTACTGCCAATACATACCGTTCCATCTTTTAGAACTTTGATTCGATGAATTTGATTTCCAACGCCATATTCGGAGCCATATTTTTTGAATTGATTGGTTTTGGGATCAAATTTATTAAGTCCGTTTTGATAAGTGCCTACCCAAACAAATCCATCTTTATCTTCTGCCATGGATAATATTCTATTACCGGAAATAGAATTGGAATCTTGTGTATTTCGATAAACTTTTACCTCATAACCGTCAAAACGACAAAGGCCATCACGAGTACCGAACCACATAAATCCTGTACTGCTTTGCAAAATACATTCGATATTATTATGAGGGAGGCCTTGTTCTTTTGTGATCTTATTGAAACTGTATTGTGCAAACGAAAATTTAAGACACAAAATAAACAGTACACTTAAAAAAAACTTTTTATTTTTTATGGTTTTCATCATCGGTAGAGGCTATGAACTCTCAAATATACAATAAATCATATACTTTAAAAGCAGATTAAATATCGATTACTTTCAGTACATATTATTATGGAAATTGACGATTTAATATAAATTCTATAATAAACAAACCATCTCTATTCAAAAAAAAAGATAGAATATACTTCGAGAAAATAGTAAAGAGCCTATTTGAATAACAATATTGAAATATAAAAGACCATCTCTTTCGAGATGATCTTTACCAAAATGAATGAAGGGAATACTTCTATTTCCTTCGCTAACCAAAACTAATTAAGTCGTTGTTTCTGCCAATCTGCGCTTGTCTAGATCAGATTTCATGATCACACAAGTTTCATGATCGATGGTATAGAAATACAATAGAATTGCACAGGACATGTATAGGATTCCCGGAATAACCGATATCATCAGTTTTATTCCTGTTATGGCTGTTTCTGTTTGTTCAACATTGGGTGTGAATTTGAATATGGCAAGCATCCATCCTGCCAAAGCTCCACCAATTCCCCAACCTGCCTTTTGAGCAAAGGTGGCCGCAGAAAATACCAATCCGGTTGATCGTCGTCCTGTTGTCCATTCGGAGTAATCAGCAGTATCGGCAAGCATGGTCCAAAGCAAAGGCACTGCCGGAGCATAAGTCATTTTAGCAAGGATATTAAGGATGTAAATCATGCTAATATTATTGGCTCCCGGAAGGTATAGGCAGATGAAGAAAAATCCGGAAAGTAATGAACTAGCCAAAAACACATTACGTTTTCCGAATTTTTTTGCCAATGGTTTTGAGAAAGGTATTGCCACAATCAATGCAACAGTTCCAATCACATTAAACAACTGAACATTTTCTTCCTTGCCTATATAGTATTTAAAGTAGTATGCAATGGATAAATTCTGCATTGCAAACATGATAAATGAGATAATTCCAACAAAAAACAAAATTACCCACGGACGATTTTTAAACAGATTCCTAAAATCCTCCTTTAAGTTCTCTTTTTGTTCTTTCGGAGGTTTCACTCTCTCTTTAGTTGTTTTAAAAGTAATCATGAACAGCGCAAAACTGATAATGGAAAATAGAATCAAAGTGTACTGATATCCTTTTGCATTATCGCCCTGACCAAAATACAAGGCAAGTGAAAGAGCTGTTCCTGACACGATAAACTGACCAATAAAAGCAAAAATAAATCGGTACGAATTTAAGCCTGCTCTTTCGTAAGAATCCGAAGTCATTACCGCTCCTAATGATGAATAAGGTAGATTTATAGCCGTAAATACTGTCATTAATAACATATAGGTAACGCCAGCATAAATCACTTTACCCGTTGGTCCGAGATCTGGAGTGGTGAAAGTCAAAACTGCTAGCACACTATAGGGTAAAGCCATCCATAAGATGTAAGGCCGGAATTTTCCCCAGCGAGTGTTTGTTCTGTCAGCAATAATTCCCATAATTGGATCACTTATCATGTCCCAAAAACGAGCGATAAGCATTATGGTTCCTGCTGCTGCCGCGGAGATTCCAAAGGTATCGGTATAGAAAATTAGAATCCAGAAGCCTACCATATCCCATACAAAATGAGAAGCGGTATCGCCTAAGCTGTAGCCTATTTTTTCTTTTATCGACAGTTTTGATTCTATTTCGTTCATTTCCAATATATTTTATTCGCGCTAGGCTAAATTTTATTTTCTTGTTATATTACTCAACCCCTCCCATGAAAGACATTAGCTTACATGCGGCCAAACTAGCTTGAAGCATGGAATCATGATAAAAGCACAATAATTATCAAAGGATAAATGTCACTGAAGTTGATGGATTATTTCCGACCAACTTCCTTAGCCCAATCACCCCTGTAAATTATTTTTTGGTCGTGAATTTTAAAGGTGAATTTGCCATATCTAACAGATATTCCAGCTGATGCATTTACAACCCAGCAATTATCAGGGATGTTAAAGAAATTTTCAGAAGTGATTATCTTTTTATCCAATTGATCAGAAATAGAAACTGATGCCTGTGATCCTATTGCCCATCCAAGGTGAGTATTATAGCTAATCTTCAAATCATCAAGTAATGTAAAATTTTCACTGGTCTCTATTTTGGTTTTGATGCTCGCTATTTTTCCTTCATTTAAATCTTTTTCAGGTGTCACTTCAATGGTTAATTCAGGCAATTCAAAAGCTGTTTTTGACGCCAAAATATTGATAGATTCGTTTTTAATAATTTTATTGTCACTATCGTAAAATTCGAAAGCAAGTTCCATATCTTCTATTCCAACTGGGTCAATTGTCAATTCATCAGCCATATATCCTTCGCTTGTTATATTTTTAGAATAGATGACTTTATCACGAAATTTTACAACAACTTTTTTTACATCCTTGTCATTATAAAGCTCTAAAGGAATTTTAGTATTGGTATGGATGGATTTATTTTTTGGACTAATAATCAGTCCTTTCATATAATCTCGCATTGCAAACCAAACTGGACGGGGCGTACCATATTTGTCGTTCAAATCGCTATAGCCCCAGAAACCGAACCATTCCTCTGGTTGATTTAAACTATGATCACTTTTTTCGCCACCTTTCCACCAACCATCAGCATAATAAAACGGACACATGCCAACAGCACCAGCATCAATAAGGTCTCGATAATTCGAGATAAGCCCATCGCTTTGTTGTTTTAGGGTATTCGAACCATACTGGCCATTGCCGCCTTCTGGCGAAACCGAATATCCAAATTCGGTAGTTATAAATGGTTTGTCCAATCCGTTTAATTCATTCAAGCCTTTAATATAATCTTTAAATCCCATTGTTGCTGTTTGACCCTCATTGTGATCATAACAATTGTAGGCATATACATCAAATATACTTTCATCCATATAGTCGCTAATCATAGCATTTGCCGAAAGAGTTACCGGAATTCCAGGGTGTCCCTTGTGGATTATATTTATCAGGGTATTCATCAGATCGACAAATGCCTTGCCTGTAACACTATGAATATGGTCTGTTTGAGGTTCATTGATAACCAGATAAGTAATGATACAATCATATTTTTTTGCATAATTCAAAACTCTTTTCAGCTCTATCTCGCTATCTTTCACAAATTCTGGATCGCCATAATCTTCCTCAGGTTTAATATCTATACCCATAATAAGTTTCAAACCCGATTCTTGAACAAGTTTCAATTGATTTTCAGAATATTGACTCCAGGTTCTAATGGTATTATAACCACCTTCTTTAATATTTTCCAGATCAAATTTCATTAATTCAAGTTCATCTTTCCGTTCATCCTCATAAGGGGCTTGTCCCGGACGCGCACCGATTTCATACCCGATTGCTTTAATAAAGTACTTTTCCCCGTCAAGGTGGTACCAATTGTCTTTTAATTCAATTTTCGTTTTTGATTGCGAATATCCAGAGATAACCGGAACAAGAAACAGGATGATTATTAATACTAAACTTCGTTTCATACACTTCTTTTTTGACAAATATTAATAAATTGAATGTGTTTTAATTTATAGTCAAGCTATTTCAGTGAAATACGGTTTTCATTTCTCTCTTTTATCGGTTTCAAACACCGCATAGGTTCTTGACCATTCAATCGTCTTTCCGGCTTCAACGTTCACATCATAAAACAATTCTGGGCTCACCACATGTTTCCATCCCCACAGATTGATTTTGTTTGTTTTAAAACTTCCTGTTTCGCTGATGCCAATTTTACTTTTTGTGTTTATCAATTCCCAGTGTGCGTCGACTATTTTATTACCGGTCAGATTACCGTAAAAGAATTGTTCTTCAGGTGTATTGTTGAATGTAACTTGTTTCTCTCCCACTACAACTTTCTCTTCTGGATTAAGTGCTGCATCGAAAGATTCCGGTTTAAGATCGAATGGAAATTTTAAAATGTAATCACTACCCATTAATTCTTTATTGATGGCTAAAAAGTTATGAGTGTACTCATTCGTTGTAATCGTTTTTACACCGGTATTTCTCAATTGATAGTGAATTACAAAACTACTTTCCAATAGTTCAATTTCTTTTCGCAATACATAGGAATAGCCATTCACAGTCTGTGATTCACATTCAACAATGAGTTTATTGGTATCGGTAGTCACATTAAAAATGGCTGGTTGAATCTCATAAGCTTTGCTAAAACCGTACGAATCTCCTTCTTTCTTTAGTGATCCTACTCCTATTTTAGGAAAGCATTCTCCATCTTTAATATCATCAAAGCCGATAGGCATTTCAATGCCAAATTCATTGTAAAAGCCTTTGCCATAGATATTGTCAACATCCCCTTCTATTTTTTCTTGAGTGCAAACAGGAATTCCTTTAAATTTTACTGAGGTAATTTTACCTGTCCAATCGAATCTCGAAAACTGATAATTTTCCAATGGCATATCAATGTGAATTTCCAGATTCTTATTTTTTAGGATGTGTGTCATGCTGTTATCTTTTTTATGCTGACCAATAGTTGCCAAGGGTAAGATTATCATTAAAAACAATACTGCTTTTTTCATTCTTATGGATGTTGGATTGGACTATTTGGAAACCGATAAACTTGAATATTTTTCTTTTACCACAGAGAAAGCTTTCTTCTTGTTTCTATCAATATCTACTATTCCCCAATACTCTTCATTTGGTGCTCCGTCGTAAGGAACACCACTGCTGTTTGGCGCCCATCCTCCCTTATCCTGTATATTATTGTTGCCTGCTTTCCACAACTCATCAACAAAAGCAAACAATGTTAGCCCTGAACAAATCGATTGATTCTGAAAAGTGACATCCAATATTTTTTGGGTAGCATCGGCCTGTGCCAACTCATTTACGCCTTTGCTGTAGCCACTTTTTGCGATAGTCATATAACTATCGGTGCCTGCTTCGGACAAATACATTGGCTTTGTGCTAACAGCTTTCCATTCAGTAAAAATCTTTTCCGGATTGTCCCATCGATAAACATTCATTCCCCAAACATCAATATTCAGACTCATTGCAAGAGCTAATGAATCCGGTAATTCGCCATGTGCTGTTGCTACCGGATGTAACTGATCATTTTTGTGAATTAGTTCAGCTGCATTGTTTAGCGCCACATACCAATTCCTTAGATCATTGCCAAACCATTCAGGATGGTAGTTATACTCGTTACCCAGCTCCCAAAAGAGGATTGCATCATGATTCTTGTACCTGTTTATATAATCGATAAATGTGCCGGAAAGAATATCATTTTGTCCGCCTTGATTGTAGCCAAAGCCAATAATCACTTTTAGTCCGGCCTCATGAATCTGATCCAGAACGGCAAGATCTGTAATTGGAGAATATACCCTAATGGTATTGATTCCCGCTTCTACCATCAAACTTAAATCTTCGGTCAAATTACTAAAGCTCCGTTTATCGCCCCCCTTTGGTACCGGGTGATAACAGATCCCTTTGATTGTATAAACCGAATCATTCACAAGAATATTTCTTTCCGAAACTGATACTTTATTATTAATTCCCTCTGACTTACATGCCGTTAAAATGAAGAGGATAAGAATGCTTATATGGATTTTCATTTCTGAGTATTATTTAAATATAAAACAAACTTTATCTACCTAATCTAATTTCGTCGAAAACAACGATTCTGCTCCTTTTAAATATTGTAGTTGCGACGTTAACAATTGACTTTCGTACCCGGGGCGATGCCTCGAATTATTATGCTTAATGCTTTCAGCCTTATCAATTACTACTTATACCATTTTAAATAATTGGTGAGCCATTGCGAACGAAATCATGTCAGTATAATGCCGATGGAATAAATAGGAAGCGATATTGAGCAAAGCGTACCGAACAAAGTGAGCTCATGAACACCTCTGTAATTATTCGTGAATAAAAATAGCCCACTAATTTATCCAATCGGTATTAATTATAATTGTTTGTATAGCTTGAGCATCAATTTTGAAAGTAGTTTCTTTTCCTTCCAATTCTAATTTCAATTGTTTGGCTTCTTTATTCATATTCAGAACCACCACTGCAATAGATCCATCAAGATTTTGTGCCGCTGTCATCATTAGGTCTTTATCAGAAATTTCGAATCCAATACGAACTGCACCTGGCCTGATGTACTTGCTAAAATGTGCCATAGTTTGGTACAAAGGCGTAAAGTAGACTTCATCAGTTTCAATATCAACGATTACCGGAGCAACGCACCAGTTCTGAAACCAATTAGGACCACCTTGTTTGTCTAATACCATATTCCAGTCTATCCACCCTTGTACATTATTGTTCATGCAACCAATGATATCTCTGGCGTAACGGTATACTGGCACGTATTTGGGATGAAGATGCTTTTGTTCTTCCGGTGCCCAATCCCAGCCCCAATCAGTTGCTTCTTTTGACCAATACCATGCATCATCCTGCCAATGAGGAATCTCTGAATCGACACATGCCTCCGTTTGAATCATTAATTTATTTGGCGCTTTCTTGTAGGTGTTTTGTAAAGTTTCAGGCATAAAATCGTAAGTACTGGCATACCAATGTATGGCCATGCCATCAAAATATTTCGCCGATTCCTCATCTTTGTACATGATATCAGCCCATTCTTCCAGCTCATCACGGTTTTGGTCGTAGCCTAAAATCTTAACATCAAGACCGTCATTTTCTAATTTAGGACCCAGATGCTTACTTACAAATTCAACCATTTCCTCAGGAGAATAATGCATACTCTCCCAGTTGCTGTTATTTCCCAGTGGCTCATTCTCTACTGTCAATCCCCAAATATCGATGCCTTCATTTTTGTAAGCAGATATGTATTTTGAGAAAAAAAGCGCCCAGGTATCGTAGTATTCAGGCAGCAATTTACCTCCACACCACTGCTTATTATCTTTCATCCAAGGCGGTGCCGTCCATGGCGACGAAAGAATTTTAAATCCATCTTCGGATATTGCCATTGCTTCTTTGATCATTGGAATGATATCATCCCGATCTTCTTCAATTGAGAAATTCTTCAAAGCCATATCTCCTTCAACAGGTGCGTAGGAATAGTTGCTCAAGGAAAAATCACAAGAATTAATATGTGTGCGTGTTAAGGAATATTTGGCACCTTCCGATCCAAAATAGGCTTCCAGAATTAATTCTCGATTTTTCTTACTCAAATTATTTAGCAAGTATGCCGATGCTTCGGTAAACGATCCACCAAATCCAGTAATGGTTTGATACTGATTATCCGGCAATAACTGAATAGTTACTGCATCATTCCCTGAAGTAAATTCAGTTATCTTTTTTAGCTTATTGCCATTAGCCGAAGTTTCGTAAACCTCAACGGACAAATCGTCTTGCTTTGCATTGCATCCCATTAAAACAAGTATGAATAAAAAGGATAAGTAGTATTTAAAATTTTTCATTTGCAGCTTTTATCGTGTTACTCTTTAATCAAATTCGGCATGATTTAAATTGTCATTCTCACATATGCCTTCACAACTATTCATCTAAGCTTATCTTATATTTTATCAGGTATAATTTCGCCTATAACATCATTATTACCAATCTCTTTACCTTCATGCTTCACCTTACCGCGTCGAGCAACCAAAGCTTCTCTGATTTCATGAGATCTCTTCTCTGTTATATCATATTTCCACACAAGTAGAATAGCCATTAATGCTGTAACAATTGGAATTATTATATCTGCAATTCGAAGATTAGTTAATGTTTCAACGCTTTGTTGATCGACTGATTCGTTAAAACCAACCATTTGCAAAACAATACCACTTGTAAGCAATGCCAAGGCTGTCCCCAACTTAACCATCCACCAGTAAACGGCTCCAAACATTCCCTCTCTTCGTTCCCCATTGTTCAGTTCATCTAAATCGCAAACATCAGCTGTCATCGACATCATAAGTGTAAACAATCCACCAATTCCGAATGATAAGAATGGAATAGGCATAAACATCAACCATGGATTGTCAGGATTGAATCCCCACCACTTAAGGGCATATCCAATAATGGAAATCACTGTTGCTATAACAAAGGCATTTTTCTTCCCTAATTTTTCTGATATTTTTGTCACAACGGGAATAACAAGAAAAGCGGTGGCCATAGCACTAATAGTACCAAACCATGCCGGCCAACCTCCTGCAGCAACTTTATCTCCTTGAAAAAGATAATAGACAATAATGAACATTGCAAACTGTGCGACAGTTTGAAATCCATTGAATATGAAAAATGTAGCCCCACAAAGCTTCATAAATGGTTTATTCTTGATCGTTAGTTTTATACCTCTCAAAAATTCTTTGGTATTAACAGCTAAATCTTTCATTGACAAATTGGCCTGCTTGCTATCTTCTGGCAATATCAATTCTTTATTGAATAAAGCCGGTAAAATACCTAGCACCATACAAATAGCTCCTACCCAAATTGACAAAACACGTGCTCCTTCGGGTGCTGATTCAAAAATGGTAGGGTCATATATAATCACCCAAAACCATGGAGCAATCATCCATGCGATCTGTCCCATCCACTGCGAAACAGCCATTAAACGAGTGCGCTCATTATAATCTGGAGTCATTTCGTAGCCCAAACCTATTAGGGGAGTAGCGAAAATGGTATATCCGATGTAGAAAAATATAGAAACGAATAAGAAATAGAAGAAATTATAAGTTTGTGAATCCTCTGGATTCAATTGCCACATCACCATAAAGGCAACACCGGTTATAACACTTCCAACCAAAATATATGGTTTTCGTCGTCCCCATTTTGATTTGGTATTATCCGAAATGAATCCCATTATAGGATCAGTTAAAGCATCAAGAAATCTGGGTAACGCACCCAAGATACCAGCTAGCACTGGATTCATTCCCAAAGACATTACAAGAACAACCATAAACACACCAAGCGCAGCTGGAAATAGCTGATTCGCCAAGTGTCCTGATCCAAATGCGAGTTTCTGTCCTAATGGGACAATGTCTTCCTGTGCTGTTTTATAGTGTGTCATGTTTTTATAGATTATGAGGTGTTAGATTCTAGATCTGAGAAAAAATTACAGCATCACTTTTTTGGGTTTTCTGTCTACAGTATATAAACCCCAATGCTTTTCTGCTCCTAGCGCATTCGCAGTTTCTCCTTTCCAATCTTCGTCAAAAGCCTCAAAAAAGAAGGTTGTAATGTTCATTTCGGAAGACCATTTCATCAGGTCATTATAATATTGTTTCTGCTTTTCTTCGCTGGCTCTTTCTCCAAATTCAGAGGCTGCTGTCGCCCATCCTGCTTCGGTGATTACAATCTTGCTGTCAGGAAGTGCATTTCTAACTTTTTGTACATTTTCAATGGTATAAGACATCGCCTCGTTAATGTCTTTGCCTTCCCAAACAGGATAAACATGAATTGAAATAAAATCGACTGTCTTCGCTAATGTTTGCCCCTTAGCAGCCCACCACTCGTAATTATCAGCAACAGTAACGGGTTGTTGAATTGCCTTCTGAACTTTCTGCACATAGGAAATAATTGAATCTGTATCTACCTTGTGATCGTTCCATTCAACCAAAGCTTCATTGCCAACATTAACAGCAATTACTGATTCGGAATATTTTGTAGCCAAACGAATTCCTTCTTGTATTTCCTTCTGGTTTGCAATGGCGTTTTGCGCTAAAACGTCAGCTGGAATTGGTTCCGTTAACCATTCACAAGTTTCATGAGCACTCAATTCTGCTTTTAACCAAATGCCCAACATTACTTTAATGTCAAGCTTATTTTCTTCAATTATTTGAAGTACAGCTTCCGAATTTTCACCCGAATCGTACAAACGAATCAAATTGAAAAGTGAATCATGAGAGATAATCTGAAGGTCTTCAAGAATCTGTTCATCGCTTGGATTAACGGCTCCTTCTCCTCTATCGGGATGCTGACCTGTTCTAAAACCAGAATAGCAAACCGCCTTCGAAACTCCATTTAATAAGTCTTTACTAGTTTGCTTAATTTCTATCTTAGTTGTCTTGGTTGAATCTAAATCTTTTTGAGACACTTTCTTTTCATTTTTACAGGATATCAACATGATTGAAATCACCAAAGTGATCATCATGCCAGTATTCCTTTTAATTAGTCGTGAGTTTTTCATCCTTGTATAGATTGCGAGCTTGTGTTCAATTATAATTCTGTGTATATTTTTCGCATCACCTTTTTTGGTTTTCGATCGACCGTAAAAAGGCCCCAATGTTTTTCCGGTTCCATGGGTTCCTGAGATCCTTTCCATGGCTCATCAAAAGCCTCGAAAACAAAAGTTAGAACCTCTTCTTTCTCGCTCCAACCGATCAAATCATTGTAATAAATTTCCTGTAAATCCTGACTCACATTTTCAGACGAAATACCTCTTCCGTTAGAGTTGGTTGCCCAACCAGCTTCGGTAATCACAACTGGTTTGTGAGGATACTTATCGGCTACACTGTAATAATTTTGCTTGGTGTATTCCATTGCCTCATGAATATTTTTATATTCCCACACCGGATAAGTATGAATGGATATGAAATCAACTTCATCAACCAGAGCTTTCAATTTATCGAGCCATGGCGCATAATTTTCACAAAATGTAACAGGTTGCTTCGCTCCTGCTTTAATCATGCGAACATACTTAATCACACTTTCCATTGGCACGTAATGATCTGACCAGTTAACCAATGCTTCATTCCCTGCCGATAAGGAAAAAATAATTTCAGGATATTGATTGGCCAATTTAATTAGCTTATAAATCTGAGTCTGATTTCGCTCCTTGTTTTGGATCAATTCCTCTTCGGAATATGAACCTCCCCACGGACAACCAAAATTATTCATCTCCGCACCTATGTAGGCACCTAACATTACTTTAAAATCGAGCTTTTCTTTTCGAATCACCTCCAAAACAAGATCTGTTTGCTCATCGCAATCATATAATCGAAGATATTTCCAATGATCATGTAGGATTAAAAGATCCTCTTTTATTTGCTCGTAAGTTGGATAAACACCCGTATCCGGGCTCTGTCCTTCTCTGAAACCCGAATAACAAATCGCTTTTCCAGGTTCTATAGTAAGTGGTTCGTTTCTATTCATTCTGATGTGGCTAGTGTGGTTTTGTTTTTGCAAATCAACTTATTGGGCAAACTTTAGCTTCTCATTCTTATCCCAAATTCCCCAGGAAGCTCCTACGTCCCCTTCGTCATCTGTCTTCCAGGTCTCATCGAAAGATGAGAAGTAAAAAACATCAATATCATCTTGTTTTGACCACAATTGCGTGTTGATAAAATATTTAAGGGCATTTACAGTAGACGGTTCCGCACCATAAAAATTCTCACCAACATTAGGCCAACCTGTTTCGGTAATAATTACTTTTTTTCCCTTTCCAGCTTGTAATGCACGATTGTACATGTCTTTCATATACAAATAAGACTGTTCCAAACTACAACCTTCCCAAAAAGGATAACAATTGGCTAATATCACATCACAAGCTTCTGTTATTTTTGGACGGTTGCCAAATTCGTAGTAAGCATCAACATATCCGACAGTAATTCCCGGAAGTGCTTTTTTCACCCTATAGATGTAATCCAATAATTGATCTTCAGTTAAATCCTCCCGATAAAGCACCTCGTTTCCAACCGCAACAATATCGGCATAACCGGCTTTAGCAACTTCAATCAGATTAGTGATTTCCTGTTCGTTAATGCTTTTGTATTTTCCCAACCAAGCTCCAACCATGGTTTTCATCCCATTTTCTTTGGCAATTTTGGGAATCAATTCATTGCCTTCGGTACAAGAAAATGATCTAACCCATTTGCTATGTGGCTTGATAATATCAATTCTTCTTCTAATTTGCTCCTCGCTCAGCTCAGTTCCAGGCTCTTGCCCTTCCTCGTATGGACTAAAACATAATCCGTGCATGCCATTATTCAACAATTTATTGTACAGAGAGACTAATTGATCTTCCGTTTTACCGGAAAGATCCATTCCGGCAAGAGACATTAAATATTCACTTCTTACTGACATCGGTTTAAGTTTATTAGGTTAGAGTTTAAGGCAATCTGTACAATCACAATCGTGTTTTGTGAGTACAGATAGTATCAATTATTATTTTCTGCCGATTGAAAAATCAATTCTCTCCACTTCTCCACTTCGATTAAAAATCAAAGCACTTGTCTCCCCATCTATTGTATTACTTGGAATCACTTTCGTTTCTCCATTTTTAAATGCAATTGTAATTTGATTTTTTTCTGCGGAAGTATAGATTACAGGAACCTTGCAGTAAGTAAACGCCAACTGACCGCTATGAATAGCAATTTCTTTCTCCTGTTTATTCACATCATAGTAAACAAATAACTCCTCATGATTCAACATCTCCTGATCGTTAAACAAAGAGGTGCCAAATACGATCTCACCCTTTCTAACCTGAATTCCCAGTTCTGCAATTCTTGATATAAAATCTTCTTTTACCTGACCTGTCATGCCTGGTTGTTGAGCACCGGCATGTGAAGGTGTGTGAGAATATGCATCTGTCGGAAAGGCTCCGTATAATTTCGGTGATTTATACAATCCAATACCTGCTTTAATTTCGTAGTAATGATCCTTGATTTTACCAATTACCACTGGATCAGCTCCCTGTGCGATGGCATTAAAATAGCTTTCCTGTGTGGCAAGCAATAGTTTCGAAACCATGTGCCAATAAATACTACCCAAACCTTCAAATCCATAAAAAGTACCAGAACGGCCGGTAAATGACTGATGATCAAACATCTCTTCAAAAATACCCAGCACCTTCTTTTTGTCCTCTTCAACAAGCTGTCCGTATTTATTTGTGTTCAGATTGTTAATGGCATCTTCCAAAACCTGAGCATTCCTAAATGTGCCATTAAAATGATAGCCTCCTAAATTATCTACATTCAGAATTGAAGGATCCTGATCAGCAATTAGCTGAGATAATAATTTAGACTCTTTCACTTGTTTGGCAGGGATGTTATTCTTTTCTGCAAAAAGAGGTAGCTGTCTGTTTGGATAAAGAAAGTAACTGTATTGATCTTGTCTGAACAATGCGCTTGCCTTTAATGAATCCAGTATATCGAGACTTTCGTCTGCCGATAAATAGCCAGAGCTTAAAACAGCAACCTGTCCTTCGAGCATTTCATATAAATAACGAACCGAAACAGTTTTATCAGTAAATGAGATCAGATTGTAAGCATGATAAAGACCATCCTCACGTTTGTTTACTTTAATGGATTGATCCATATAAACCAAAGCCAAATTGGTGAAATCGAGCAATTCGCTCACCTTCATTGTTTTTTTCACTCCTGAAAAAGAATTGGCATAAATTCCATTTCGGTAAGTCGTTCCTGCTTCGCCCAAAACATCGGCAAAACGGCGTCTGTCTTCATCCGAAAATCCTTTTTCCAATAGAGATGCATTTTCAGTAAACAGATTAAAAATGCTATCGAGTAAAGTTTTTACCTCTTCAGAAATGCGAATTTCCTCAACGGATATATCATTAAATTTAATGGTCCAAAACTTCAGGAATCTTCTTAGGTAACACAAAGTAACCATCGAAACTCCATTGCCCACCAAGGCATTGTTAGCGTCGTTCCATTCGGGGCGTTGAGTATTCAACCAGATACCCGCTTCAGGAATAAAATTGCTCAATTTGGCCAATAATGTTACCAATATCTTTTCGGTAAGATTCACCTCATACAATTGATCGCCTCCATTTGTCAGCATTCGGGCATCAGCTCCAATTTGCTCTACCCTGCTTCGAATCTGATCATTTAGAGCAAAATCAAACTCAATGGTATCCTTTGGATTTTTTACAATATCCTTATAAGATTTAATTCGATACGGTACATTTGCGTACACAAAATTCTCTTTCGAAAGCATCTCATCTAATTTCTGTGGATGATATTCATTAGATAACTCCAGAAATTTTTGAAGATAGATAACCTGATGATCTCCCCAGTATCCGATATAAGCCCATGGATCATTCGGATCCGGACATTCCCAATCAATTCCCTCTCGTGTTATCCTGTATGGGTTATAACCATCAGCAGTAGATGCATTTACAAATTTGCCAATCATTCCCTCAATGAATTCAGGATACGACAAGCCTAAAGCTTCCCAGTTTTGAAAGATATCTCGCCAGTTTCCCTGATAAGTAAGTTTTGGTGAACCATCATCATTTTTTGTTTCGATAGAAAACTGGTTCCATGGCCGACTTGGATCTCCATGTCTTCTGCTGAATGTTAGCGGAAGATATTCATAACAGATTCTAATCAAATCAGAATTGCCGGTTTTTTCGGCCAGTTGATTCAATTCAGCATAGGTGATTTTTGATGGCAATTGATCAATCCACGCTTCAAATTTCTTAGCAAGCAATTTATTGGTTTGATAAACGAAAAGCTTAAAATCAGCTGATCCAACAAGGTAATTATCAGTAAAAATACCTCCACGCATCACATTAAAAAGCGTATTCGAAAAGTGACGGGCATAAGCTAAATCATCATTTCCCATTTGCAAACCATCGGCGTCGGCAACAATTTGAATCAAATTCTTTGTACCTAATGCAATATCATTGGATACCAATTCGAATATGTTCTTTTCAGTATTGATAAAATTATTTAGATTGGCAACATCAGCACTAGTTTGATTTACTTCTGCAACAATGATCCATTCGCGCGAATCTTTTGCTCCCAATTCCAATTCTGCATTCAAAATATAGGCTCCCTTTGTCGCTCTAACATCAAATTCAGCCTCAATTGAAAGACCATCCTTAAAACGATCGAATTGTTTGCTTGATAAAAGAATTTTCCCTTCTTCATCCAATCCATGCGACCATACTGTAGTTGCATTTAATGATTCACTAGGTTCAGCTCTATCAACAGGAATTGAACTCAGCATATATAAACCAAGACCACTTTCTGCAAGCAATTCGCTTTTCTTATAGGCGTCTAATAAATTGCTGTATTCATTCTGAAAATCGTAATCCAAACCGTAAGGGAGAATATTTTCAATACCATCAAGTATCTCAAATTTTACTGCTTCATCGCTTAAATTGCTAACCTTCGATTTTTTTACCCAGCCAAATTTTTCACTGTTGTTCCAGCCGTATTGGAAACTCATTCCCAAATCCAAATTCACCTCTTCGAAAATGACTTTGTTGCCATACATACTCTTATACAAATTTCTTTCGATCTTGTATATATTTCGCAGACCATCAGAGAAAGGTTTCCACAGAAAGGTTTTCTCGTTCTTTTCAACCAGTACAATAGTTTTACTGCCTGTTTTATCTCTGTAATCGTGAATTTTATCAACAGTATAATAAGGGAACAATGCACTATTCCTGTCTTTTCTTCCTGCCGACAAAGAACCATTGCTCGATATGAACATCCAGTGATCGGAATCACTAACTATACTCATAAAGAAGTCTGACATTTGATCAGAATTGCTGATCTTGTAAAACTTTTCATTATGTAGTTCTACGAATTCCCCCTCAACTTCAGCCCTGCTGCAATTCAAACTCGTGTCTCCCAAATAAATGTTATTCTTCTTCATTTTATTTTTAATTGATTCTACTTCAATTCCTTTTTATAGTAAAAACTTCTGTTTTTTATATTTTAAAGCTCACAATCGGACTCTTCCGATCTAAGCATTCATTATTCTTTTACAAGGATCAATTCCAATTCTTCCAAAGATTTGCCTTTGGTTTCGGGCAACATGAAAAAGACAAATACAAGTCCTATGGCACCAAAAATTCCATAAATCAAAAATGTTGTTGCATTGCCAAAATTGATCTGCTCCCATGGGAAAACAAGCTGAACGAGAAAACTGATTCCTGAGTTTATTAAGCCAACAAATGAAATGGCTAAACCCCGAACACGGTTCGGAAATAATTCTGAAAAAAGAACCCACATAACCGGTCCAATTGAAACAGCGAAAGAGGCTACAAAACCAAGAATACCTATCAGAACCAACCAAGGATTGATACTAATTGCTTTCGAGATAAAATCGGTCTGATGTTCCTTGAAGGTTTGTTCACTAAGGCAAGCCTTTAGAGCTTCATTAAATTCTACATCGCTATTGTAAACAATGTTTTCCATGGAAGTAATATCCTCGGAACCGGCAATTAACGAGCATTCCTGAATATTTTTCGCAGTAAGTTGATAGGTTGCCTGCCCAAATCCTGAAGACAGAATAAACATGGAAATTGCAATGCCGCTTAATCCAAAAATCAAAAGTGGCTTTCTTCCAACACGGTCGACTAACCATATTGCAAAAAGTGTAAATATCAGATTGATCAGGCCAACTAAAATTGCCTGAGAAAATGAAGCATCGGTACCAATACCGGTTTGTTCAAAAATCATAGGAGCATAAAAGAATACTGAATTGATACCGGTAATTTGTTGCGTAACCGCAATCACAATACCAATCAGCAACACCAATTTCATGGAGGGCTTAAACAGCTCTTTAAAAGATACTTTTTCCTTTTGTGGGGATGATTTAATGCTTTTAGTAATGGATTTCAGTTGAATTTCCGCTTCCTCAGCACCCAGAGATTTTGTCATAACCACTAAGGCTTCATCATCCAAACCATTCATGGCTAACCATCTAGGACTACGGGGAACAAAATTCAGAGATACAAAATATATAATTGCAGGCAAGGCTTCCAGACCTAACATCCAACGCCAATTGAAAGTACTAAACTGTAAGAATTCAGCCCAGCCTGCATTTGATTTTCCCAATTGCAAAATCATGTAATTTGTGAAAAAAGCAACCGTAATACCTAACACAATATTCAATTGATTAAAGGAAACCATAGTTCCCCTTAATTTAGAAGGTGCAATTTCGGCAATGTATACAGGTGCAATAATTAATGAAGCACCAACACCAAAACCACCAAGCATTCTAGCAACTACTAAAAACAAAAAATTGGGTGCAAAGGCAGATCCTATTGCTGAAAGAAAATATAATGCTGCTGCATATTTAAGTATTGTTCTTCTTCCGAATTTGTCGCTTAACGGGCCTGCCATCATCATTGCCAAGGTTGCGGTCAATGTTAAACAACTAACTGCCCATCCTAATTGAATTTTAGTCAAATCGAATTGAGGTTCAATAAATTTCACAACGCCCGATATAACCGAGGCATCAAATCCCATTAAAAAACCACCTAATGCAACTATGAGCGAAACAAAAACGGTATATCTTAAATTCATAAATTCGATTTTACAATTAACAATTATTTAGCTTAATCAGTAATAACTAATTTTATTTTTTCTGATATATCCTTACATAATCCACTTCCATTGATTGAGGAAATGCACTATCATCTATTCCTTCTTCACCACCCCAAGCGCCACCGACAGCAACATTTAATATCAAAGAAAAGGGTTTTGTGTAAGGCCATTTTGATACGCCCAAACCTTCGTTTTTGTATTCAAAATAAAATTGATCATCAACATAGGCCCTCATTACTTCAGGCGTCCATTCCCAGATATAGGAATGAAATTTTTCAGCCACATCGGATATATGTATCGTATCGGTTTGCTGTGTGTTAATTTGCCATTGGTAATCTTTAGAGTGGGCGGAAGCGTGAATTGTGCCTAAATTATGTCCAACATGCTCCATGATGTCTATTTCACCAATATTTGGCCAATCTCCATCTTTAAAAGACCAGTCTGCAGGCATCATCCAGATAGCCGACCAAGTACCTCTTCCCTTAGGGAGTTTGGCGTTCACCTCAATTTTTCCGCAAAGCCAATTTTCTTTTGAATTTAAACGGGCAGATGTATACTCCTTGCCTTCGCACTGTTCTTTTAATGCAATGATGTTGAGAACACCATCTTCAACCCAGGCATTTTCTTTCTTTGCTATTGTATAATGTTGAGCTTCGCTGTTTCCCCAACCTTCTAAATTTCCTTCTGTATCGTAAATCCATTTTGTTGAATCAGGCAAGCCTGTATAATCAAATTCATCG
Organism: Labilibaculum antarcticum; assembly: GCF_002356295.1. Taxonomy (NCBI): domain Bacteria; kingdom Pseudomonadati; phylum Bacteroidota; class Bacteroidia; order Marinilabiliales; family Marinifilaceae; genus Labilibaculum; species Labilibaculum antarcticum. Next base: position 5,535,929 of record NZ_AP018042.1, read on the forward strand.
CTCCAAACCAATTGATAATTGTCGGAATCGCCTTCACTTTTATCCGAAGTTTTAGATTTCTTCGAATTGCAAGAAGACAAGAGAAATATTGTCCCCAATAGTAGGATGGTATTTTTTAGTGGCATAATGTATGTGTTATGAAATTCTTTGTTTACTGATATACCCTAACGTAATCAATCTCCATGCTTTGAGGAAAAATAGCATTGTCGATTCCCTGTGCTCCGCCCCAATCTCCACCGACAGCCACATTCAAAATAAAGAATTGAGCATTGTCAAAGGGCCAATTGTCAGCCGTTTTAACAGATGGTGCATAAGTATGAGTTATATTGTCAGGAGTGTCGATATAGAAAACCATCTCATTCGAATCCCATAAAAGTCCGTAAATATGAAATTCTTCTTCAGCAGTTGAAAGTGTGACACTGCTGCCATCACCATTAGAACCAAAACCAGCAGTTGTGTGAACTGTAGCATGAACAACATCAGGTTCGTAACCTACATATTCCATGATATCAATTTCACCACATGCAGGCCATCCAGCTGTATTTATATTTTCGCCCAACATCCATATAGCAGGCCATATTCCAGTACCTGCAGGTAATTTGGCACGAATTTCCATTCGTCCATAGGTAAAACTCTGTTTTCCTTTTGAGACCATACGAGTAGATGTATAAGATCCCGCTACTTTATTGTCATTTACTTTTTTTGCTGTGATGATCAGCTTCCCATCTGCAACTTCTGCATTATCGCCGTTGGTGTAATTCTGCAATTCGTTGTTTCCCCATCCACCAGCTCCGGTTTCAAAGGTCCAATAATCTGTATTTACTGAAGATTCATCAAATTCATCTGACCATGCAAGTGTCATATTATTCAAATAGTCCGGATCGTCTTGAGCAATACTTATCTGTTTTGTCAGAACTTTTTCAAAGTCACCCTTATAAACATGCAATTCCACATCATAAATACCAGCTTTGGGTAAATAAATTTCAGTCTCATTAATATTATCTCCAGTGATCTCATTGTGATTGTACGTCCATGAAATATGATCATAATCGCCCTGGGTCGTGTTATTTAATGTTACAAAATTTGGTTTTGCACTATTTATTAAAAAAGTAAAATCAGCAACAAAAACGTCATTTTCAATACTGATAGTCTTGCTTGTACTCTTATTATTCGACAACTCATTGTCAAGTCCCCAAAGGGTTAACTTTACATTATAATCTCCTTTTTCTGAGTAGAAAACGGTATAATCTTTTGTATTTGCACGTTCCTTTTCAGAAACCTCTCCATTTCCAAAATCCCACTGCATAAATAGATACGCACCTGTACTTGTATTTGAGAATACAATCTTATTTGCATCATTCGCGTCTTCACTAAAAGTGAAATCAGGAGCATACGTTTCTTCATCATCATTTTTGCTGCATGACAGTAATGCAGACACAAATAGTATAGACAAGAATATCTTAACGAGTGTAAGTGTGCGGAATATTTTCATAGATGCTATTTACTTTAATCCAAAAAATAATTTTTACTTAAAAAAGACGTTGCACACCAAGTAACAATTCAATATGCAACGTCTAATTTCTTTTTTATCTAATAATGAGAGTTATTTAATTTACTCTCCCAGACTTGACACCTTCAACGTGAGGACCTGCCAATTCATCGAAATAGAATTCATGCACACCTGATCCAACTCCAGGATTCAACATGATTCGTATAATATTATAGAAATCATGATTAAAATTATCGTCAGTAGTTACATCTCCAGTAAAAATATCACCAGTCCAATCAAAACCTGCACCAACACCAGCGAAATCGTACTCAACTACTTCCCATGTGTTATCTGCTTGAATAGTATAGGTCAATTCTACACCTGTTTGCCATGCATTACCACCACGATCGGTATTTTCAAGTTTAAGCAATACAACATCGCCGGCTTTACCATACACTTTTAATTTAAATACAGATTGCAAACGAAGATCAAATCTAAAACCCGCAGATAATTTTAGATTAGCATTTGCCCATTCATTATTTTCTTTAGAATAAAATGCAACTTTGCTACTTCTATTAGGATAAATTGCATCAGGATTATCTACAATATTCAAAGCACAATTTTCTCCCAGTACAGGTGCTAATTCAACCTCAGAGAAGTCGTTATACATCACCATTTCATCCAAAATAAACTCTACGTAATCAGGATGATGCTCAGCAACGTCAACTATTTGTGATGTAGTAAAATCACCAGCTGAAGACATAACCACTACCGTTACATTATAAGCACCTTTGCGCATATAGGTGTGCTCAATTGAAGCGGTATAATCTCCTTCTTCCATAACAGCAGAACCATCACCAAAATCAACAGTATATCCACTAACAGAATTGCCTGCAGGAATTACGACATCAGCTAAGCTTGCAACATAAACATTTGGACCAGTACCAGCTTCTACACTGGCAGAAAAAGTCACAGTCGGTTTTACGTAGCCCTCTGGAATAAAAGTCAATGCCTGAGCAAACCCTTCTCCTCCTTTAAAGTATAAGGTCAAACTGTTTTCAGTAATTTCCACGATTTCATATTTACCATCTACAGCCCTACAATCCCACATTGGGAAAAGAGGTTTTCCATCGCTGGAAACTATTGACAGAAAATCCCCTTCATCCGAAAAGTCAAACATAAAAGTACCAGGAGCTGGAGCTGGATAATCAACTTTATAATCACTATCAACTAATAATTGATTACTATAGTTGGCATCATCCTTATAGGCTGTACGCACATAACTGTCGCCATTATTATCATACTTAAATAAAAAACCATTGATGTTAAAAGTGATTTTATCATCATACATCCCAGAAGCAGATTTTGAATTTGGTACAGCTCCCAAAGACAACCATTCGTAAGGGTTAGCATAAGTTGGACCGATTCCAACATGTCCGTTAGCTAATGAATCTAACACCCAAGTTTTACCATTTAAAGCTTCAGTACCTCCAGTCAGGTTAATAATCTTAGGATCAGTAAAAATTGCATAATTGGTTTCTGTGGTTACTTGCACTTTCGAAATAGAAGTGCTACCACCTTTAGTAATTACAGTCATAATGATGGTATAATCTCCAGGAAGAGGATAACTAACTTGAACCTCATCTCCTTCTTTTTTAACACCATTACCCAAATCCCATTTTACAATTGCGGTAACATTAGAAGTATTAGTCAATACATAAGTAAAGGCATCATCCCCTGGAGTAATAGTAAAGGACAGATCTTCTGCCATTAGGTTTTCAGGTGTACTGTATTCGTCTGGAGTACAGGACACAGCAACAACTAAAAGCAAAATAAAATATAATATTTTTTTCATAATTTGAATTTTAAATAATTACCGAATAAGTTTTAAAATTGATTCATCATTTTACATGATTTAATTCTAAACCTATTAATAACCATCGTTTTGCTCTAACTTATAGTTCGAAAGCGCAATTTCCGTTGAAGGAATTGGCCAAAATCCTCTGGCTGCTGAATTAACAGCTGAGTTGTAAATACCTCCTAAATTGGTTGCATTAACTGCGCTTTCAAGTACAGGCATACCTCTTCGAAGTAAATCCCAATATCTCATTCCTTCCAAGGCAAACTCTAATTTTCTTTCTTCAAAAATTTGAGCTAAAGTCACCGAACCAACAGGAGAATACGATTCAAAAGCACGAGCTCTAACTTTGTTGTAATGAATAGCTGCTGTGGCATTCGAACCAATGTGAAACTCCATTTCGGCAGCCATCAACAAAACATCAGAATAACGTATTGAGATGTAATTTTGAGGGAAATTTAGTTGCTCTTGCCCAACATCAGGAACCTGACTTTTAAGACCTGCATACTTTTTGTTCATATAACCCGTATACTGATCGGCCTCTTCAAAGTTGCCGGCTCCCAATTCATCGACCATATCGAGCAAAGTATAATCACGTCGAAGATCGCCATCCTCGTAAGAATTGTATAGTTGCTGTGTTGCTGGAGAAAATCCCCATCCTGAATAATATTCAGAATCAGAACTCGTACCTCGAGGACCTACAAAAACAACCATTTTATTACCAATATCGAAAGGAGCGTTATACCACTGCCATCCTTCACCTTGGTTTGAAAATTGCACTTCAAAAATTCCTTCTATGGAATTCTCAACCCATGAATCAGTAAATTCAGAGTGTCCCCAAAGGTTTCCAAAATCAGGTAAAAGATCAGCACCACTATCGGAGATTATTTCATTTAGGTAAGTTAAAACTTCAGCACCAGTAACATCACCAGGCATAGTTGAACTTGCATTTTTATTACCATATACACCATCATAAAAAAGGTACATTCTAGCTAATAAAGCTCTTGGAGCCCATTCTGTAACTCTACCCTTTTCGTCATTACTGTAGGTAACATCTTTTAAATAGGTAATAGACATTTCCAAATCGCTTGCGATTTGAGCATACACTTCATCTACAGGAGCTGCAGCTTGTGAATACTCCGAAGTTGCAAGAGTTTTTGTAATCAAAGGTACATTCTCGAAAGTACGAACCAAGTTGGCGTAATAATAGGCTCTTAAGAAAAGAGCTTCGCCCTTGTATTGTGTCTTCAATTCATCTGACATCTCCGAAGCATCAACCTTTTCTAAAAAGACATTTGCACCATAAACACCAGCGTAATTATCGTTCCACATAGCACTCCACATGCCTTCTGAAGAAGTTGTAATTCCTCTGTCTGCTTTCTTTCCAGAAATACCATCAGTTGCAGATCCTCCTCCACCATAAGCATCATCAGAAACAATATCCATGGTTAGTTGCAAGCTCTCTCCCCAGTTTCTTTGCAATGGTTCATATGCTGCAATTAATGCTCTAAACATATCGTCTTCCGTACGATAGAAACTTTCTTCTGTCTGCTCAGTTACCGGACTCTTTTCGAGATAGTCGTCACAGCCCATGAAAGTAACAGCAAAAAGAAGTATATAAATTATCTTTTTCATTGTTTTTGTTTTATCTGTTAAAATATCTTAGAAAGTAATATTAGCACCTATTGAAAAGACTCTGGCTTGAGGATAGATTCCCTGATCTATACCTGTGTAGAATACATTTCCATTATTTCCAATTTCAGGTTCCAATCCAGAATACTCAGTGAATGTTAATAGATTATCTCCAGAAACATAAATTCTAAATTTCTCAAGATGAAGCTTATCCAGTACTAACTTTGGTAAAGAGTATCCAATCTGAAGATTCTTAAGTCTCAAATAGTCTGCATCTTCAACCATGTAATCTGAAAAGTTACCTCTATTGTTATTAGTGTCACTCCAGGACACCTTAGGTGTTGAGTTTGAAGAACCTTCACCAGTCCATCGGTCTAAAACAGATGTTTGATAATTCGCATTTGGAAGATCGTAACGACGGGTAGCATCAACAATCTGATTGCCAAAAACACCGTACCAGAACATACTTAAATCGAAATTCTTATAGGCGAAATTTAGATTTAAACCAACAGTGAAATCAGGATGTGGATCACCTAGATTGATTCTATCAGCATCATCCATAACACCATCCTTGTTTTGATCGACATAAATTAAATCACCAGGAGTTGCATTAGGTTGATGAGATCCATCAGCACTAACTTGTGCTTGATTTTGATAAATCCCATTTGTTTCCCATCCCCAGAAGTAACCAATAGGCTCACCTTCTTTAGCAATAGTCAGGTTCTTCATACCTGAAGGACCAATATTTACATCACCATAAATAATTCCTTCATCGTTATTAATCTTAGTCATTTCGTTTTTGTTCGCCGAAAAGTTGATAGTTCCTCCGTATGAAAAATCATTAGAATGACCATTGTAGCCTAATAAAGCTTCGAAACCTGTGTTTTGTACAGTTCCTCCGTTAACGGTAGGAGCACTATTTCCAATATATCCTGGAATTGGCGCATCAATTAAAAGGTCTTTTGTTCTTTTATCGTAGTAATCCATGTTCATGTAGAAATTTGAACCCAATCGGATATCAAGTCCTATATCAGTTTGTTCTGAAGTTTCCCACTTCAAATCTGGATTAGCAATTTTAGAAGGAGAAGAACCATTAACAACAGTACCTGCATTAAAATTATAGTTGTGATTGTTTGCTATTGAAGACAAGTATCTGAAATTACCGATATTCTCATTTCCATTTTGTCCCCAACTTGCTCTTACTTTCAGAAAAGTGACTGGTCCTAACTTGTCCTTAATAAAATCCTCTTCAGACATGATCCAACCTGCAGAAACGGAAGGGAAAATTGCATAACGATCATTTGGACCAAATCGAGATGAACCATCACGACGAACAGTTATCGACGCCATATATCTATCTTTAAAGCTATAGTTCGCACGTCCGAACAAGGACAATAAAGAATTTGAATCAAATGTTCCACCTGATGATTTACTTTCAATATTTCCAACATTATCGATATAAGCATAATCAAGACCGCCTATAATCAATTCACTTCCACTACCACTTAGATTCTCATAATTGCTTGTCATTGCTGTTGTTCCTGCAATTACATCAATCTCATGCTCTCCGAAAGTATTGTTATAGTTAATCGTTGTTTCCCAGTTAGTACTGTACCAATTTTTCATGGTTTTACTAACCTTGGTTTTATCGTTCTTGGTAATCGTACTCAACTCATATATTGGAGTATAAACATCCTGCCACTGGTAAGCGTAATCAATACCCAATGAGGTTTTTATTTTTACATGATCTACTACTTTGTATTCTGCATAAATATTACCTACTATTTTATCCGTTTTGTATTCATCATTTAGATAGTACATTGCGGCAATAGGATTTACAATCTCCTGCATGTTACGAATAGGTCTTCCAAATTCACCATTTTCATCCTTAACTACAGCGATAGGATCAATATTAATAGCCTGAGCCAATGGTGAATTGTAAACATTATTAGGATCTACTCCTTGAGAAGTGTAATGAGAATACACCATTGATGTACCTACTTTTAACTTCTTGTCATAAGAAGTATAATCACCCTTTACACGGAAATTAACACGTTCGTAACTCGATTTGTCTTCTGATACAATACCTTCCTGACTAAAGTAAGATAGAGCTGTTGAATACAAAATTTTCTCGTTACCACCGCTCAAAGACAATGTATGACTTTGTATGGGAGCATTTTTTCTGAAAATTTCTTTCTGCCAATCAGTACCTGAACCAATACCTGCCATTTCAGAATCTTGAATCCAATCAGGAGAAGAACTGTCTTTACCAGCATTCAATAATGACTCATTAATAATCATGGCGTAATCCTGTGCCTTCAAAACATCCATTTGTCTTGATGCATTCTGAATACCATAGTAACCATCGTAAGAAAGCTTTGCAGCACCTTGAGTTCCTTGTTTTGTTGTAATAATAACAACACCGTTTGCACCCCTTGCACCATAAATAGCCGAAGCTGAAGCATCTTTCAAAACTTCCATACTACCGATGTCAGTAGAAGCCAAGTAAGAAATATCCCCAACAGGATTGCCATCAATAATATAAAGAGGCTGTGAATTTCCGGTAGTACCAATACCTCTAATATTTACAGATAAGTTTGCACCTGGCTGACCTGAATCCATTGTTACCTGAACTCCTGCAACCTGCCCTTGAAGAGCTTGTTCTGCTCGTTGAATTGGCATCTTTTGTATATCCTCTGCCTTAACAGACGATATAGCACCTGTTACAGAGCTCTTTTTTTGAACACCATAACCAATAACAACGACTTCATCTAAGCCCATACTATCTGTAATCATTACTACGTTGATTACCTCTTGTATTCCTACTATAAATTCCTGAGTCGAAAACCCAACCATAGAAAACACAAGAACATCATCTTCATCAACCTCTATGGAATAGTTTCCATCAAAATCAGTTGAAGTACCAATAGTTGTTCCTTTTACCACTACCGAAGCAAATGGCATGGGTGTACCATCCTCTGCCGAGGAAACGACACCAGTCACAGCATGCCTTTGCGCGAACGTTGTCATGCAAAAGAATGCGAGAAATAAAAACAAGACCGTTTTTTTCATAAAATTAGTTAGTTAAGATTAGAAAATAGTTGGATGCTCTGTTATACAGCTTACACCTACAACGATTGCAATGTAGGCCGAACTTAACAGGCTATCAAAAAAAAGAATACATCACAAACTCAACAGCTCTAAAACACCAATACATCATTACTACATCATCAAGGATATTCAAGGACACATACATCTCTACAACTGGCGTTTAACTTTTATTAACAAGTACAGATTTTCCACACACCGCATACATCAAATAAAAAAAAAGGCTAATGATTTACATCATTAGCCTTTTTTAGATCAGAAAAAACATTTCTAACTATACGTTCAAGATAAAGTCAATTAGATTTTCTTCCCTTGCAATATTAAATTTTTTGCGCAAACGATAGCGACTTATTTCCACTCCACGAACAGAAATATTCATTAGTGGAGCGATTTCTTTTGAGGAAAGGTTCATTCTTAAATAAGCACAAATTCGTAAATCTTTCGGTGTTAATTGCGGATGTAACAATCGAAGTCTTTTCAGGAAATCTTCATGCACCTGATCAAAATGTACTTCGAACTGCTCCCAATCCTGATCGCTATTGAACTCAGAATCGACTGTTTTCATTAATTGCCTCACCTGAACAAGTGCTGTTGGATCTTTAATCTTTTTCAGGGCCTTTTTCAATTCTCCTACTGAATAGGAGAGCACCTCATTTTTATGAATGATATTCATAGTAGATCCGGCCAGTTCACGGGTTTTAAATTCAACTTCGCTGCGCAATTTTTCATTACGGAGTTGCACAATCTCCTTTTCCGAAATAAGTGCCTCTTCCCTAAACTTTTGTTCCTTGAGTCTTAGCTCTTCTTCCTGCTCCTTTTTCAGCTGATTTTGTAAATACTCAATTCGATACCTTATAATGATAATGGTTGCGTAAATGCATAGTAAAACCAGTATAATATATATAACGAATGCAACACGAGATCGATACCACGGAGGTAAAATGGTAAAATGAAATTGATCTTTGACAGAATTAACCCCATACTGATTCTGTGAAACCACTTCAAATACATATTCTCCCTCGGGGAGGTTGGTATATTCCTTTTGCAGAGTATTAGCCCATATTGATGCAGTTTCGTCAAAACCGATTAATTGATATTGGTATTGGGTTAATTCAGAATGGCTAAATTGTGGAGCAGAATACTTGAATCTAACAGCATTGCTTTTATATGGCAATTCAATTCTATTTTCACCCTCCGAATCGAATTGAATCGCTTTGGAATTAGAATAAGTTCCATAATAGATAATAGAATCTTGAGAACCATTTATACGAACCTCCCTAATAAAAGCATGAAAAGCTTGGTTATATTTTTTTACAACAGTTGGCTCATAATGTACAAAACCATTCTCATTCCCAAATAAAACATTTTCCTTATTAATAACACTTACATTCTCGAAAGCAGCAATAAAAGAAGATTTTAAAGGCGCGAACGGTTTTTTAATCATTTCGTACGAGTTATCTACTTGTGACTTTAATAAACCAATGTTCTCTCCTTGAAAAAACCAAACATCCCCATTTTTTTGCTCAACCAATCTATTCGCAGGTTCCTCTCTGCCAAATAAATTATTTAAGTATTGATGAGCTTCAAATCGATCCAATTCTGCAACATATTTATAAAATCCATTGCCACTGGAGAAAACAATTTCATCTCTGAGCCTATGGACATCAATACCTAAATTGGACTGAAAACCATCTTCTTTTCCATAAAATTTAGACTTTATACATTTATCCAATCCCTCATTTAAAAATAAACGATACACACCTTTGTAGCCATGACACATCCAAATAGTATTGTCACTATTCCAAACCATCTCTCTGGATGATTCATTGAAGCCTTCAATTCTCTTAACAAATTTCCATTTATTATTTGTTTGTGCAGATTTTTCGTAAAGAACAAGACCTGTATATGTTCCTCCTATCATGTTATTGGGAAACTCTTTTTTATAAAGATAGTTCCAGCCTCCAGCCACATCAGAAATCAATGTGCCGATTTTTTTATCAATACTAAAGGTTCCTTTGTTGTGTCCGCAAATCAATTCATCATCCACAACTTGTAAACTCCATACCTGACCCGAAGTATTTTTCACCAATTCAAATTCCTCTTCACTATTTACCATGCTCTGTAAAAAGTCCCATTTCCGGGTAAATAAGCCCGTATTTGTTCCCAAATACAAAAATCCTTTATAATATATGGATGCATAACCAGCCCCAACATTCTTATCTTTTGGAAAAACAGAAAGAGGAGAACTAATTTCCAAATAATCGATTCCATTATCCAAACCAACCCACAGATTTTCCTTCTGATCCAGAAACAAACTTAAAACAGTATTATTCTGCAAGCCCTTTTCCGTATTAATATTTTGGATTATTTGTCCCTCCTTATTAATGATGTATAAACCATTTCGTACCGTTCCAAATGCAAACATTGAATCACCTATTGCTAATCCAGTAAATACCTGATTCCTTTTGAATAATTGACTAAGCTCATTGTTCCATGTAGAAATTTGAGTTCCATCATATAAAAACAAGCCATCTAATGCCGTTGCAATCAAAATAGTGTTATTTGAGAAAGGAAGCATACTAACGATTTCTATATTGGCAAACAATTCTCCTCCTTTCAATACATCTAAAGAACTACCATCTAATTTGCAAAGACCTTTTTTCTGTTCCCGGACATAAAACTGATCCCGAACCATAAAACTAAAATGAAATTCATTTTCACTCTGAATTTGGGAAATTACCCCGTCGCGGTAAAAGAATGATTTTTGGAATGAATGGAACAGAATCCCCTTTTTATAGGGGAAAATTTGCCACACTTCTTCAAATTCCCTGTCCTTTTCAGGCAAAAGATCAACAAGAGAATGATAGATTAACTTTCCCTGATTATCAGGCTTTAAATATCCAAATTCATTATAGGCACCAACAAATACTTGCCCCGAACTATCTACTGCCAACGAACGAACAACCGAATTATTCGGCATTGAAATTACACGCCAATTGTTCCCGTCAAATTCCAATACGCCTTCATTGTTAGCAAAATAGAGAAGACCATTAGGCGTTTGAGCAATGTCCCAATTTTGGGTTCCTCCCTTGTATTCGCTTCTATGATGATTTTTTATAAAAGGGATTCCCGTACTCTTCACTTTTGAAGAGACGTGAAGATTAGAAAGGAAAATTAAAAGAAAAATGAGTGAAATTCTTTTCAAGATAAGATCGGTTTTGTTTCGCTGAAATTTAACAGGAATATAAGACTAATCCAAACATTAAAATCTGGTTAACAGCAAAAATAAAAAAGGTGTTAAATCAACCTAAACGTACTGAATCGAAAAAATTTGGCACACTTGACAGATTAGATTCCCATTTATTTTACTTAATTTCAAAATCGTTATTAAAATAGAGTTCCATTTGGACTTTATTTTCGGAACAAAAAGGTAACCCATCGGCTGGTCATCAACCGAGCTACTTTGCGGGAAGATTGGAAGAGGAGGCCGATGGAACCTTATAAATACAAAAATAATAATTTAATCATGGATTATCAATCTGATTTTGAAAAATGGAAAGAAAGAATTGAAGCACGTCCTTTAGCAGAAGTGAAGTTACCGAACCAACCTATCGACGAGGTGACTGCCAGCGCAGAAACACTCGCCATAGAGGCAATTAAAGACAAAGACGAATTTACAAAGGCCGGAATGGATATCACTATTATTGAGGATATTCCCAGCCTGTCGGGTGCTGTAAGATATTGTCAGGCAGAATGGATGAGCGAATACCTTGCCCGTCAGGATGCGCAAAAGGAATGGTTGGAAAAATCTCCATTTGCCTATCAACAACACGATGAATTACTTCACAATTTCAAGTTTGCCTATCGTAACGATCCTGATATACTAACGAAGGTAATGCGAATTAATAATGGAAACGGACATGTAGATATGGTACAAGACCTTATTGAACTGGCTGTGTTAGGTGAAAAGAATCCTAAGCCACTTCGTGAAATAGGATATAAAACAACAGGTCTTAAGGACATAAAGACACTTTCCCATAACATGGCGGAATTGTTGGCATCATCTAACGGAAGCACCAACGATAGCAGTAAGGTTAAACTACTAAGAGATAAAGCTTTCACATTACTATCGGAACGTGTTAGTATCATTCGTGAATATGGCCGCTATCTATTTTGGAAAGATAATAGTAGAAGAGAGAAATACTATAATAATTACAAAGGATAATAAAAACCCTTGAATTCATTAGCCCCGAGGCAGGTCACCCCCTCCCTCGGGGCTTTTTTTATCTCAATAGGTCAAAAAAACGATCTCAACAGGCTTGTATCACCCTCCCATTGGCATGAGTATACCATCAATAGGCTTGAAAACGTAAATAATAGGCTTGCATATGCTTCCCATTGACTTGAAATCGGCTTCAATAGTCTTGAAAACGATCTCAACAGGCTTGTATCACCCTCCCATCGGCATGAATATTCAATAAATTGGCTTGAAAAAAGAAGATGCCCAACCAGACATCTTCTAACTCATCATATTCCTGTAACTCAACTCAAATTTATCTACGTCTGCCTTTTCCAGAAGATCCGCCACCAGTAGATCCGCCGCCAGAAGATCCACCATCATCTACATGATCGTCACCGCCTTCGGATGTGGAGTCGTCGGTTGTGGAGTCATCTCCTTTTCCTGAAGGTCTCCTAGAATGAGATTCTTCCTCTGGCACAAAATTGAAAGGAGCAAACTCTCCGCGTGGAATATCAAAATCCTTATTCCAGGTAGGTGTTGCCATTTCCCAAACCAAAAATTCTTCATTGTTATGAATAACCTCAAGGGCTTGCACATAATCATCTGCCTGACAAGCAAATCCAAGTGCACCTGATGTTGACTGGCCTTCCTTATCAGTATACCTGTATATTGCATTTGCCTCAACAGTTAACGGAGCATTCCCCATCAATATTTCATGTAATTCTAAATCCTCAGCAAGAGTCTCAGTATGAGAACCTACTAAAACACCATCAACGTAATCACCAACAAGGGTCACATAATCAACAAGGGTTTCCTGAAATTTTGTTCTATCATACTCAAAACCGGAATAATCTACATAGTAACGATATAGCGAATAATTATGCTTATCTGTTTTATCCATCATTCGAATTTCCTGTTTCACAGTAGGCAGAAAACAAGTGACGTTTGCACCTGTAACTTCTGGTATGCCCATAAACAAGTTTACAAAAACAATTTCATCAATAATTAGCGTATTGGTTTTATCGGAACCAGCAGAAATACAAGCAGCAGCCAAATTCATAATCAGTTGATCTGGCTCAGATATCTCAGGATAAGATTTTGCTCCACCTGTCCACTCTTTATCAACTCTAAATTGCATGTCATATCCACCATAGCCATTGTCTTCCCCAATTAAGAATTTCAGTCCGTTCTCGTCGGCTCCGCCATCAAATCCGTGTAGCAGAAGCTCTTTGTAAATGGCTAAATTCTCAAGAGGTGAGTCAATTGGTTTATCATCTACCAAAGCATCTTCAGTTCGCAGCATCATAATTCTTCCGCAAAAATCGCGGGTCACATTGGCAACAGTTCCATCGCCAAAATTTTTAATTACCTCAGTTAATCGTTTCGAAATAACTGTAGATGGTGACCGAATGATATTTAAACGACCCATCTCAATTGGCACAACATGAAGAGCTACCGTTGGAAGGACCTCGCCTTCAGCATCGTAAAGAGCAATTACATTATCTGCTCCCACAACATAACCATCAACAGGTTCAATTAAGCGGTTATCTGTGATGGGAACTAGATCATCATCGGGATTAGTTAGAGGCTCATAAGTCACGTATCCATTTTCGTCTCGAACCAAAACATCCAGATAAAAAGAGGTATCCAATTTAGGATTCACAACATCGATTATTCCGTAAACCCAATTATCCTGATAATCTGCGCGGTAGTTCAAGTCGTAAAGTATTGGAACCCCACTATTATCACGTTCCATTACCCATAAGTCTCCATACAAATCGGCTTGGTCGACTTCTGTTTGTTTTCCTCCTTTTTTCAAAACAAGGTTTTCATTTCCCTGATTCTCTTCCGGCTCAAGATATTCATCCTGACAGGCCGAGAAAAAAGCAAATCCTATGATCAATAAGATCACACAGGGTGTAGCTAAAAAATTTTTCATGGTTTAAGGTTTTTAAAGTGAACTTAAATTATATCTTAACTAAAAACGTAAGAGAGATGATATGATACATTAAGTTAGCCAAAGCAGTGAAAATCATCAATCCTCATTCTGTCCATTTTTTCAAACCACTATGCTCATGTCATTTCAACAAAACAACGAATACAATCATCATAACAACTAGTTATAACACAAAATATTAATTAAATTTTATGTTGCTTTAAAAAAAACGCGTAACTTAATTATAGAAACAAAAACGACATGCAAAAGGAAAAATCGATCAAGATATTGGTATCCTACGATCAATGTATGGTAGCTGAGGGTTTGGACGCAATTCTATCCAAGCACAAACAATTTTGTTTAAGCAGTTTAAGAAAAAACAACATCAATCTCCATCAAATAATAAGTACAGAGCAACCCGACTTGTTAATTACAGAGTTTTCCAATATCTCTAAACGAAGTATTAATTACTTAGTTCAATTGCATAAAACTATACCTAAATTGAAAATTCTGGTCATCTCAGACGTGCCTCCACACGAATTTTTAAAATCCATTATCCATTCTATAGATGGCTACTTAATTCGCTCATGCTCTTCGGAGAAATTGATTTTGGCTATTGAAGAAATTATCACAAATGGAAAGTATATTTGCTCAAAACTGATTCCTATTCTTATTGAGGAGGATTCGCAGAATAATCATGAGATTGAACTCACTGAGCGTGAAAAGGAAATTCTATCGCAGTTATTTATAGCGAAAGACAATTCGGAAATTGCAGAAACACTAAACATCAGTCAAACAACCGTTCGAACTCATTTAAAAAATATCCGCAATAAATTTGGTGATATCAACCAAATTCAGATGATGCACTATGCCTGTAATAAAAGCTTGCATAAAGACAACTGCATGCCTTTATGCCCGAACTGCAGATTTTTCAGTAAAAAAGTGAATAATTAAAAGTCAAGCACAATTCCAATAGTCGGAATCATACTTCCATCCTCTTCGGCAAGCTGCACTAAATTTCTAGGAGTAACAATGCTTCCCTGATCATCTCTTTGAAGAACATATTCAGGTGCCTGCGGTGATTCTCGCATCAACATGTTTTGAATTTCTAAAAATAAATCCAACGAAAGCTTTTTAAAATTCCACTTCTTATCAATACGCACATCCAATTGACTAAATACACCTAATTTTTGCTCCCCAAGCCTGCTGTAATCCAATACAATATCCGGGTAACGAACGGTAGTTTCCTCTATGTTAGTTGGAACAAAGGGTGTTTCACCAGCAAAACGATAACGCGCACTTATTTCCCAATTTTTATTGAGTTTGTATCCCCCTGTAAAAGACACTAAATGCCGGCTATCCCACACCGATGGTAAATACTTACTTCTATCGAATCCGGTAAATTCACTGTAGAAAAAAGTGTAAGAAAAAATCCCGTAAAAGCGATGACTTAGCTTTTGCTGAAAAAGAAATTCCAAACCATATGATCGTCCTTTGCCTACCGATTTCACCTCCTCGTTTCCAAGCACATTAAAATCGGCTCCTTTATTGGCGAGCGAAACTTGATCTTGAACTGAGACAGGATAATCTTCGTAACGTTTGTAAAACCCTTCAACACTTACATTTGAAGCAGGCCCAATGATTCGCTCGAATCCCAATACGTAATGATCGCTTCGGGTATAATCCACATCTTTATTCAAAAACACATCATTCTCTTTATAACCAAGTATGGTATATGGAGGCAATTTGTAGTATCGTCCTACACTTGCGTTGATTTTCCAATCGTCGGCAAATTCGTAGGACAAAGCCAAACGTGGTGAAAGGGTAGCCAGAAAATCATTTCCCTGAGTAAAACTATCACCATCGCTTCTGAATCCGAAGGAGAAATCAAGCTTCTGATCGAAAAACGATTTTGTAGCATTAGCAAACAGCCCGTACTTCAAAAAATCAATTTTCGTATTGTACTGAAATCCCTCATTTGTATCAATGGTTTTATTTTCGTAATCGCTTCTTTGCACATTAAAACCACCCGATAATCTCCAATCTTTGGCATAATAGGTCAGGCTGTATCGCAGCTTTGTTTCCATTTCGCGGGAATCATTCTTAAAATACAGATCTGCTTGATTTACATTATCACCGTATCTCGAAAAGTCATTTACCAGCAAATTGTTACTGATGGTAGTTTGCATAAAGCCTCGTCCACTTTTAAATCGATTCTTCCAACTTAATCCAATGGTATTGGTTTGCTGTTCGATAAATGGAGCCTGATCCAATGTGGATTGTTCATTTTCATCAATTGTTTCCGATGCCTCGATAGCAAAATCATCTATCGACCCCACTCCAATTAAATTCAGCGTATTGTACTTGTTTATTCTATGAGTGATTTTGTATTGGTAATCCCAATAATCTGGACGAATGGGTAAACCGATCATTTTAAATAAAAACTGCAAATACGACCTACGTGCCGAGATGATGTAGGAGGTTTTACTTTCTTTCTTATCACCTTTGAAAAGAGGACCTTCCTGCGTGAGCGCAGCCTCGCTGGCACTCAAACGGAAATTGGTATTGTGCTTTCGCTGATTTCCTTGGCGTTGATCGAATTGCAAGACTCCCGATAGCGGATTGTCATACTGACTGCCAAACGCAGACGTAGCAAGTGTCACATTATCGATGAATGACACGTTTAAAATCCCCACCGGACCACCCGAGCTGCCTTGAGTGCTAAAGTGATTGATGTTGGGAATCTCTACTCCATCCAAATAGTAAACCGATTCATTGGGTGCTCCCCCGCGAATAATTAGATCGTTACGAAAACCACCTGGTGAAGGAGAAATTCCCGGAAGCGATTGTGCTACCCGAACCACATCGTTATTTCCTCCCGGATAAGTCGCAATTTCGACAGCACTTAAAGTTTGAGTGGAAAGTGGTGTTTCGCGAGGTCGTGTTACTTTGTTTTTAATGGAAATAATTACTTCGGATAAATTTTGACTTTGTTCCAAAAGTGTGAAATTATACAATTGATTTCCCACCGATTTCACCTCTATATTGTAACGCGTTTGCCCATCATAGCCTAAATAGCTAACTACTAAATTATAAGTATCTGGTTTTACATTCGGAATGCTGTAATATCCATTTTCATTGGTAGTAGCACCCTTGGTTGTATTTTCGAGATACACCGAAGCTCCAATTAAAGGAAGATCGGTTTTGTCCTTTACATATCCGGTTAGCTCAGTAGTAACTTGCGCAGGAACCGTAATGGCCAAGAAAACCAAATAAAATATGATCAATTTTTTCATTTTCTAAATAATTTCACCGTTTAATATCCATAATAAGTAACATAACAAACAAAACCAATATTTTGTTCATGATATCATCTGAATTATAAAAAAAAATATCATCACTAATATAGCTTAATTTCATGCTTCAAGCTAAGTCCTTTTATTGCTTTTTATACTTGCCTTTCATAAAACCAGAGAATACTAAATATTTTAATGTAAAATCACGCACAATTCCTTACCTTTAGTCATTATATTAATTACACAAGATTATGAATGGAAATAATGATTTGAACCTTGCGGTTCTGATTGATGCTGATAATATACCTTACTCGAACATTAAAGGAATGCTTGATGAAATAGCCAAATTGGGTACTCCAAGCATCAAACGTATTTACGGCGATTGGACCAAACCTACTGTTGCTGGATGGAAACCAGCTTTATTGCAACACGCCATTACTCCTATTCAACAATACTCCTACACCACTGGTAAAAATGCCACCGATTCGGCGATGATTATCGATGCCATGGATATTCTTCACGACGGTAAAGTTGATGGCTTCTGTCTTGTTTCCAGTGATAGTGATTTTACCCGCCTGGCTACACGACTTCGAGAATCAAGAATGCTTGTTATTGGTATTGGTGAAAAGAAAACTCCAAATCCGTTTATTGTTGCTTGCGATAAATTCATTTACATTGAAATTATTAGTGGTAAAAAGATTCGTGAGAAGAAGAAAGAAGCTGCCACGACCCCTTCAGAAACACCTAAATATGATAAAATCGACAAGCAGTTTCTTAATCTACTAAAAAATTCGATTGAAGACATTGCCGATGACGATGGCTGGGCTTTTCTTGCAGAACTTGGTTCTTTAATTAACAAGAAAAAACCTGATTTTGATCCTAGAAACTACGGATTTAACAAACTCACCCCTCTACTTAAATCGATGCAACAGGAGTTCGAAATTGACGAACGAGATAGTGGCAAACGCAACATCAAACACATATTTGTGAAAATTAGGGAGTAATAATATATTCTGTTAGGTTATTTATTTAAAAAATATAAATGTATTTTTTTACGTCAGCGAGTACCACGTATTCTCGAATTCATTACATTTAATATACCGTATCGGAAAGATTTGTGCGCTGTTGCACCTAACTCTTCTGAGACTAATATCAAAATGCAGGAAATAGAAAATATTGAATTATCCTTCTTAAGTTTAGATGATTATCAGGAACTTAAAAAAGCCATGATTGAGTCATACACAAGTATGCCCAATTCATATTGGAGGGAACATCAAATTAAAACATTAATTGATAATTTCCCTGAGGGCCAGGTAGTTATTAAAGTCAATGATCATATTGCGGGATGCGCTTTATCGATTATTGTTGACTACAGTAAATTTGACGACAAGCATACCTACAAGGAAATAACAGGAAACTACACTTTCTCGACACATGATCAGGATGGAGATGTTTTGTATGGAGTTGATGTTTTTATTAAGCCAGAGTTTCGTGGCTTAAGATTGGGACGGCGGTTGTACGATTACCGAAAAGAATTGAGTGAACGTCTAAATTTAAAGGGAGTCGCTTTTGGCGGCAGAATACCAAACTATCACAAATATTCTGATCACTTATCTCCCAAAGAATACATTGAGAAGGTGCGAAGAAAAGAAATTCACGATCCGGTTCTTAATTTTCAGGTTTCCAATGATTTTCATCCGGCCAAAATTTTAAAAAACTATTTGGAAGGTGATGAAGATTCTAACGATTATGCAGTACTTCTTGAATGGGATAATATTTACTACGAAAAAAAGAACAAGAAAGCCAGCACTATAAAAAAAGTGGTTCGTCTTGGCTTGATTCAATGGCAAATGCGTTCGTATAAAACCTTGGATGAATTGATGCATCAGGCAGAATATTTTGTGGATGCCGTCTCGGGTTACCGGTCAGATTTCGCCTTGTTTCCTGAGTTCTTTAATGCTCCTTTAATGGCCGAAAACAACCATCTATCGGAGCCTGAGGCGATCAGGAAATTAGCAGAACACACAGATACCATCGTTCAGAAATTTTCAGAACTAGCCATTTCTTATAACATCAATATAATTTCCGGTAGCATGCCTGAGATAAAAGATGATCGATTGTATAACGTTGGCTACCTTTGCAAAAGAGATGGAACTGTTGAACGTTATGAGAAACTTCACACGACACCCGACGAGAAAAAAGTTTGGGGCATGCAAAAGGGATCGGAATTGAAAGTTTTTGATACGGATTGCGGGAAAATCGGTATCCTGATTTGTTATGATGTTGAATTTCCTGAATTGAGTAGATTGCTTGCCGACGAAGGAATGGATATTTTGTTCGTGCCGTTTTTAACGGATACTCAAAACGGCTATTCCCGGGTTCGAAACTGTGCTCAGGCCAGAGCTATCGAAAATGAATGTTACGTTGCCATTGCGGGCAGTGTAGGCAACTTACCTAAGGTGCACAATATGGATATTCAATATGCTCAATCGATGGTATTTACCCCCTGCGACTTTGCTTTTCCGGCCAATGGAATTAAAGCCGAAGCAACACCGAATACCGAAATGATTCTAATTGCTGATGTGGATATCGACTTGCTTCGCGAATTGAATCAGTTTGGTAGCGTACGGAATTTACGGGACCGAAGAAAAGACATCTATAATTTGAAAAAATTGTAATAAAATTCGGGAGCCTTACTTCGAGTGAGGCTCTTGAATTGATTTTATCGTCTATCTAAAATCTTATTATAACAGTCTTTACTCGAATACCTATATTAATATCAAAACACCCCTTCCTAAAATCAGGACTTCCCTGATTCCTTAATTTGTAGTTTTTCGTCTATTATCAGACCTCTAATGCTCCGATGTCCGGACTACTACACTCCAGTATCTATACCACTACTAGTCCGACAGCAGGACTAGTACTAGTCTTATTTCAATTACAATAAAAGCTTGAAAAGAAAAATAAGCATGGCTATACCAAAAATAATTTTGATGAAAATCAAACTATTAATCACATAAAAATAACTTATGATGACCCATAAAAGATCATTTTTTCGTAAATTCAGAATCGAACTAAATGAACAAGACCTACTTCAATGATAGATAAACTAATCATCACCCCATTCCAGAAATTTGTTAAAATAGAAAGCTTTAGTGGAATCCTGCTTTTTATTGCAACTCTACTTGCATTAATTTGGGCAAACTCTCCGCTTTCCCATTTATACGATTCATTATGGCAATATAAAATTGGGATTACAACCTCAAATTTCGAACTGAATAAACCAATAATACTTTGGATTAATGATGGCTTAATGGCAGTCTTCTTTTTCTTAATTGGATTGGAAATTAAGCGCGAACTACTCATTGGTGAACTAAATACGGTTAGAAAGGCAAGTTTTCCATTTTTTGCGGCACTTGGTGGCGTGTTAATTCCTGTGGCGATGTTCTTTTTACTCAACAATAATCAAAGCACATCGAATGCTTGGGGAATTCCAATGGCTACTGACATTGCATTTTCTTTAGCAATACTAAACATTCTGGGAAAAAGGATTCCTCTGGGTTTAAAAGTATTCCTAACCGCATTTGCCATTATTGATGATTTGATTGCTGTATTGGTAATCGCAATTTTTTATAGTAATAATATTGAGTGGATATTATTAGCTTATGCAGCCATTCCTCTTGTGATATTAGCCTTTTTATCCTATCGGAAAATCTATTTGCCTTATTTGATTTTTATTATTGGCGTACTTGTTTGGTATCTATTTTTAAAATCAGGCATTCATCCTACGATTGCTGGTGTATTAATGGCATTTACCATTCCAATCAGACAAAAAATTGATATCAAGACCTATTCCCACAAATTAATGGGCATTGCTAAGGATATTGAAGAATCATGTGAAAAGCCAATCCTCTGCGATCACCAGATTGAACAAATCGATAATTTGGAAGATTGGACCAGCAAGGTACAATCCCCTCTACAACATTTAGAACACAAACTTCACAACTGGGTTGCTTTTTTTATTATGCCTGTATTTGCATTAGCCAATGCAGGAATCAAGTTTGGAACAGATATAAACCTGGAACTGCCTCTGGCAATAAACATTGCCCTTTGTTTAATCATTGGAAAAAGTATTGGCATATCCTTAATATCCTTTATCGGTATTAAACTAAAATTAGCCGAATTGCCCAAAGGAGTAAAAGCCATTCAGGTTGTAGGAATAGCATTTCTGGCTGGAATAGGATTTACAATGGCAATATTTATTGCTAACCTCGTATTTGTTACTAATCCTGAAAATATCGATTCTGCTAAAATCGGTATCTTGATTGGCTCATTTATTTCGGGAGTAATTGGCTATTTGATTCTTAGGATTGGGAGTCATTAAATTCTGAAGCCCTTATTTTTTATCTGTAGTTTTCTCAAATTTAAATGTGACCATTTGTAAAGAGAAATGAGTTCAAAAAACAATAAAGCATAAAGAAGGCATTCCTTAGAATGCCTTCTTAACTTATATAATTATTTATTTCTCATTTGCAAATTGAAATATTAGCCAATCCAGACTCTGCATTTTTAATTTCATAAAATATCAATAAATCCAGTCCCCATCCCAAGGTTCAGAACTTAATGGAATAGTATAGAGTACATCGTTAAATTTATTTCCACTAGCCGAGCCACTTACTTGTAAAAAACGGTAGGCCCAAACATCAGAGCTTGTCGTTTCAATTTTGTTATCTTTAAGTGTCAGGTTAGTCATTTCTTTAAAACAAACGTGTCCATTGATCATGTAATTATCATGTATATTCAAATCTGCTCCTTTGTACATATATACGCCACAATGATGAAAGATATTGTTGTATATATAGGTCGTTGCAGGATTGGTTTTCTCAAAATCTCCGGAATACATGATAATACCATTCCAATTATTAACAGATACGCTAAGCATTGTAATCTCATTAGCCCGAATCGTTAAATCTGCATTTTTCCAATATACCAATGGGCCATCTATATATTGATTACCTTCTCCTTGTTCCAATATATTGTCTTCAATAAGTACATTACGCCCATCCGTATTTACAATATCTCCTCCTCGATTATGATGAAAATGATTAAATCGAATTTCGATATCAGAACTTGAATAACTCCTACTTTCAATATCAATCCCAAATTGTGGTGAAGTACCCTGGGTATGATGAATTTCATTTTCTTCAATTACGATACTTTTTCCGCCAACAATAGACACTCCTTGTCTACTATTATCGAACATCTCATTCCCTCGAATATGAATATCTTTTACATTACCAACTAACAGAATAGCATCACCATTCGCTTCACCTAAGTTCATATACTCCACTGTAACATGATCACTCTCTGCTTCAACAGTTATCAAGTGTCCTTCATCATGTGCAGTTGCCCATCATTTTCTCTTGGTGTATATGTATGTTCATATCTGTCTCCCAGTATTGTACACCCAGAAATCACAACGTATTCTTTTCTTGTTATTGCAATCGCAGAATAATTCCACTTATCGTTGGGTGCCATTTCTATAATTGCATCCTTATTCAGTACAAAAGCCATTTTACTTTTTAATTCAATACCTGCTTGATAAACATCATTGCCATATTTACCTATTAAATAATGCCCTGCAGGTAGGCGTATTACTCCATAGCCTTCTGCTACAGCCCAATCAATTGCTACTTGCAAATTATCCGTTGTCTTCACCGGATTGGTTCCATTAGTCGGAATATCCCAATGTTTTACATCAATAACATATCGTTTTTTAAGAATTTGATTATAAGGCAATTATGGAATTGCATCCGCTATTACTACTTCGTCTTCAACATCAGAACCACTGCAAGCAACAATAAATAACAATGGGATTATACACAAAAAAATATGGTGCTTCATAATTTAATATTTTAATCTAAATGCACAACAAAGCACATACTAAGGAAGTCTTTTTTTTAATGAGGACTCGCAATTGCCCTATTAACACATTCAAAATCCGCACAATTATTAAATTTGAGGTGGTAACTAAATTACTTATTCAACACCAAAATTTCTATATTATAATTAAACCCTCAACAGAAAGGCAAAAAAATAAACAGTAAGAATCAACCTTACTGTTTATTTTATTCTTAATAAGAATATTGTTTACTCTTCCACAATTCCATTCGAATTGGAAATATGTACTTCTCCTCCATTCAAATCATTATCCTTCAACGTGACAATATTATCCTCATGTCCTTCTTCAAGGTTAACATTTGTAAAAGCTATTGGTTTATAAGATACCTCAATCTTATTATTTTGAATCCTAACATCATCAAGAGATCCTATATGAGCATAAATACCGTAACAGTTCGCATCTCTTTCGGTACTAATACTATTATCGTAAATATCAGCATTATCCAAGTCGCCTAGTGCTATACCTATAATACAATTTTCAATTTCATTTTCATATACTTTCAAATCAACATTATTTACTCTAATACCAGTCACAAATCCTTTAACAATATTACCTGAAATCTCATTGCCAAATATGGTTCCATTTCCCCCTGGGCGTCCACCTATAATACCTGAAGTACTATTAATGAGAGAAGTAATTATATTTTCTTTAACCTTGACCCCTGAAGCAAGCCCCCATCCTATCGCTTTTTCTGAAGTATTATTCACAATAGTCACATCCTCACCTATAGCTACATAAAATGAAGCATTACCACTTCCTTTCTCAATATTATTTCTAATAATAATATCATAAGCTCTTTGATAGTAGACAAGGTTTCCTTCTGAATCTCTTGTTCTAGTAGCTTCAATATCAAGAGCCATTCTAGGTGCCGTTCCTTTTGATAAAGGAGTATCTATACCTGCATTCAAAAATGTGTTATTTTCAATAATCATATCATAACCATCTGTAATCGATAAATTATTCCGTCTATTGCTATCAAAAACACAATCTGAAATAGTAATATTCTTTGAAGCAATATAATCTGGATTATAAGTAAAATTAATACCATGAATATCAATTCCATCACCTGATGCATATGCTAGATGAACATTGGTAATTTTCACATTTTGTCCTCCTTCAATCGAAATTAAATGGCCCCACTCATGACTTGAATATGTATTTTCTGCAACAGTAATAGGTGTATAATCATGATAATCTCTATCTCCATGCAAATTTCCTCCATCAATATTAACATTTTCCTCACCTCTAATATTTAAAAACTGGTATCTAATATATCGATTAGGCTGAACTCTAAGATCTGTATTATCCGTCATCTCCAGAGTAAAATCAGAAGGCAGTCTTATAGAGGTTTCAAATCCTAAAACCAAATTCCGTTCACTGGTCACAAGAAAAAAGGCATCTAATTCATCAATTTGAAATATTTCTGCTCCATATAATTTTGTATCATTTATAACTTTTTGAAACGTTTCTTTATTGATTAAAGCAATCGCATCAGAAACTTCACCTTCGGTTATTCCCCATCTCGATTTTTCAAAAATAAAAGTTGAACTTTCTAATTTAACTGAACCCTTTACTGTCAATTTGTGATTCAATAAATCACCATCAATTATACCTTCGTCAAATTCTAATGTTCCATTAATAATTTCCCCACCATTATAATTAAAAAACACATTTTTAGGTAATACAATTGTTTCACCTAGTAAATCATGACTGCAAGCAATATTTAATGTGTCATTTTCACCGACTACATTAAAATCATAATCACAAGGAATTTTTTCAAGTTCTTCGTTTACGATTTCAGGTTCATTTACTACCGGAAATTCTTCCTCGAAATCGGATCCCGTACATGCAGTCAATAATAACAGGGGTACAATACACAAAAAAATAAAGTTCTTCATAATTTTAATTTTTCTCTAAATGAACAAAAGCAAAAATTAGTACAATAACCATCGTTCCAACTCCACTTAAACATTTGAATTTAAATCATCATACATTAATAAGATATTGAATAATAGAGTACTTAGAGACTTATAGCTGATTTATCCAATTTAAAAATCAAGCAATATTTACTTTAAGCAATCTTCTCTTATAAAAAAGACTAACAGAAGAATAAATAAAGTTTCGTTACAAGACTTTAGACGAAAAAAAACAAAAAAGGTTTTCTTTCACCTCTAATTACTTTACACGAATGAATCTTTTCATTAGATTAACGCATAAATAAACAAGATAAGACACCGACATTCACCATTAGAAAACAGCCGCAATATTTTTAAACTAGTACTCATTTATTTTTCAACAAACCCTAACGCAAGTACCGTTCCAAATTAATAAAGCTTAGTCTCCTCACAATTATTCTTCCATTAAACCCCTCATTCCCTGCGAACTACTTTCTATCATACAGACTTTTTTTTCTCCAGCTTAGATTTCGATTAATTAAAGTGTGGAAAATCTCCTCAAACTGTGCAAAAAAATACCAAATAGGTCAATAAATTTTAAATCCCATCTTACAACCCAACATTACAAGATAAAAAATGCCCCTTTGAATTAAAATTCAAAGGGGCATACTGATCTACGATTTATTTAATCTCTATTTTTGAATACTTTCTATAATTCTCATTGAGTATTTTATATATCCTTTACAGTAATTGAAAAAATTAACGCTAAATTCTTTCAGGTAGAGAGTCTATAAAATCCCAAGATTCAGAACTCACTCCTCCTCCATTTGTGCAAGACCAAATAATCGCCTGAATTTTAGTGCGCCACAGGTAATATTTTGTCAGGTCCTGAAATTCATCAATATTAACTTGCTTTGATTTCAGTGCATCTATTATTTCCATCATGTTTAAAGAAGATGTTACTCCTCGTTGCTTATAAGTAACATTGGAATCACTTCCCTCAGCACCTGCATTAGCACAATATAATTGCACTATAAGTTGTAACCTAGAATTAGCAGGTATATAAAAGACTATTTCTTTTACACAAATGCCATTTTGATAGCCATCTTCCGAACAAGCAAAAACGGTACCTTTCTTGATCACATAAGGTATAGGCTGATCAGTATTATTATTTATACCTACTAAAATAGCAATATACTCTCCACCAGATCCTGCTATTTGAATAGACAAACTTTTGACTGAATTTTGTGAAGTTACATTCCCTTTATCGACTATAATCTGAGAGGCATCATAGCCAGTAATCTCACCATCAAAAGACAATCCTTCAGGCATTTCAAAAGCTTCAATCACTTCAAGTTCTCCGCCAGCATTTCCCATTCCCGGAATATTTCCCGGTAAATCTTGTTCGTCTATATTTTCTTTATCGCACGAAACAAATATTCCAATCAGTAAAATAAAGGCAAGGGTTAAAAAATTATTTTTTCTCATAATTAAAAGTTTACATTAGTTTTTAAATAAATAGTGAATGAAAAGGCTTATTTGAATTCAAATCAACCTCCCTAAATAGAAGTAAATAACTCAAATACTATTTCCACTAGACGAATTTTAAATCGCGTACTGGTTTTTAATCGCAAAACAATACGATCTATTTTATGTTGAAATTAGATTTCGAAATTTAAAAATAAGAGCCTTATTTTTAGATAAAAACGAACTGAAGATCCAATAAATTGAGAATTTCAGCTTATTTAAGACCCAGTACCGATTTCCTATAAACTCCAGATGATGTCCTTTAAAACCTTCTTTAAATTTTGTTACTCCAGCCCCTCCAAGAACAGAGATATCATAAAATGAATAGCCTTTTTCAATACTGTATTTCAACATTTCATTCTGCAGAAAATGACCCACCTTCAAGTCCTTATTTTCCCTCAAAATACCACCGGATACATAAGTTAATCTTTGACCTATTTCGAAAAGGATTAAGGCTCCAATTAATTTACCCTTTGCATAACAACAGGGCACTATGCAAAGCCCATCCTTTACCATGCTCATTAACATCTCTTTGGAATCTCCCCATTCCCTTACCGTATAATTATGATATTTTGCAATTTCTTCTATTACAGCATATGCTTCCTCTATCTCAGCTTCAGTCTTTATAAATCGCAAGTCCAACTCGTTTTTATAGGCTTGTTTAATATTCCTTTTTGTGTTAGTGGTAAACCTGTTAAAAACAAAATCATAAGCCGATTCGGCCTGATCATATTTAATGATTATTGGGCGAAGACCATTAATACTGGCAACAGATGTAAATCTATTTCCTGCTTGCCCAGTAAAAAATAAGCTATCCTTATTAATGGCCTCCAAACAATGCTTGGATAAACTAGCATTGTATTCCTTTAGTACTGGAACATTTATGTGACAATAAAATGCTTTTTTTTGTTTGGCTCTTTGTAAAAAGAGTTCTATCATTTGTTCAAATAAGTCTTCAAATCCTACGGCTAAAACTGGACCTCCAGATGCAATCATCACCTTTAAATAGGGAATTCCAATGTGAATGACACCAATTCCAGCAATGATACTCTCTTTTTCATTTTTAATCAACAACAGCTCTGAATCTGCACCATATGCTTGAAAAGAGGATAACCAGTGACTCACCTGTTGACAATGTCCTCTAGGATTATTTTTAAGAAAAAGATTCCATTCCGTAAAGTTTTCCTCCGATTTTGTCCAAGATATTTTATACTTATTAATCATCGTTTAATTCCAAAATCTGTATTTTAGATAAATTTATTTCCCTTATAGGCTTATTAACTTTTTAAATTAAATACCATTGGATATTCTACTTAAAAGTATTATAAATATTAAATTAAATAATCATCCAATCCTTTACGGTACAAAGGAAAATAAGCTTCATCCTTACTTATTTCCAAACCTGAATTAGGTCTTTTTGCACGAGCCTGATCAACTAAGAGTTGGTATGTCTCCTCATCGTAAATTTTAGTTCCTGCATAAAAAGGCATGCAACCATTCGGTGCAAAAGCTTTCTTAAATGAAAACAAACTATCATTCAGAGTATATCCTCCGCCAAGCACATAGTATTTTTTATTTTGCTTAATTCCCCATTTCATAATTTCGTACTTAAGAAAATCGTTGGGTCGTAAATAAAAAGCAGCTTCCTTTGTCCCTCCTAAAAAGAAATAGATCTTATCATCAGATATTAATACAAGTTCAGTAGATACAACAACTCCCTCGTGAGTGGCGTAGAAATACATGAATTGCCTTTTCAAATTTTTATGAATGGCTTCGAAAAAATCTTTCGAAAAGAAATACTTTTCTTGAGCATTTCTTCTTTCCATGGTTTGGTAATACATATCAAGAAATGAACTCAAACGTTCACCACTTGCGTCCATTTCAACTTGGAGACTATAGGTTTCGGCCTTTTTAATATTTCTACGTACCTTCGGTTTAAATTGCTTCCAAATTTCAGTTGCTCCTAAAGTCAAATCACAAACAATATTATCGTTAATATATACAAGCTTACCGCTATAATTACCTAAGCTTTTACTAAAAAGATCGAATCTCACGAACTCACTTACCACATTCTTAGCTTTACACCAGAACCTAAATTCCTGATGAAAATCTTTTTGCATTTGCTTGAAATCTCCCTTCCCTATCTGATAAATATCGGAATAACCATAAGGAGTTATCATATCGTAGTAAGAATCACGATCAATATCAAAAGGTATTTTCCGTAAGCAGAAAGGAAATAGAATTTTTTTATCATCTACCTCATATACAGCACAATGAACTTCTGACCATTCTTTATAGAGCAACAAATAGTTCGGATGAGCAAAAACTTCTTTTCCATTCCAATAGGTCCAAATATCAACCCACTCTTTATAATCACACTCCTTTTTAGCCTCTAATATTCGTATCAAATTGAATTAATTAATTACAACATAAGTTTCTTTACAAAATAACCGTTCGCTAAAATCAGATTCCATATTTATTTTATTCCGTTTTGAAATCAAAACAAGTCTGTATAATGCCGTACCGAAGGCTATTGGAGTTGCTAAGATAAAAATTTTCCCGAAAGTTCGCAGATCAAATACGTATCAGTATTACTTTCCTCCATAAATAAATAAGCACCTCTCTCTCAGGAAAGTATGTGTCTAACAATCATAAATACAAGTCAACTAATTGGTGATCAATTCAAATTCTTAATGTCGCTTTCCTTATTTTTTCACTTTTTCGTTTTTGGAACACCATTCTTGTTCTTTCTATGTCAATGTTCTTAATGGGAAAATTATGAGCTTGTTTACGACTTTCTTTCTCCTTTTTATTTCCAAACATCAACCATTTCCATTCCGAATCTTTCATTGAAAGATCCACAGCCTCATAAATTGAATTTTCTGAAACAAACTCAGGAACCAAATCTTTCATTCTGGCAACCATCATTTCGTTATTTTCACTGTTCAGATTAGCTAATAAAAGACTTATGGCTCTATTCACTTTATCGTAATTATGTAGACGTACCTTACCAATCATTATTTTCTCGTTATAAGTTGGTAAGGTATTCTCGCTCGATGCCAGCAATTCTTCATATAGCTTCTCGCCAGGACGAAGACCCGAAAATTCAATTTTAATATCTTGATCTAGTTTTAAACCCGCCAATCGAATCATTTTTTTAGCCAAATCTAAAATTTTCACGGGTTCTCCCATATCAAAAACAAAAATCTCCCCTCCTTTGCCCATTGCTCCAGCCTCAAGAACCAACTGACAAGCTTCCGGGATCGTCATAAAATAACGTGTTATGTCCGGATGGGTAACCTTTACAGGTCCGCCTTGCTCAATTTGCTTTTTAAAGAGAGGGACTACTGAACCATTCGATCCCAAAACATTTCCAAAACGTGTGGTTATAAATGAAGTCTGAATATCTGCCCGTTGTGCCAAAGATTGAATATAAATTTCACACATTCGTTTCGAAGCTCCCATCACATTAGTCGGATTTACCGCCTTATCAGTGGATATCATCACAAATTTTTCAACTCCAAATTCGACTGCCAAATTTGCTAAATTACGGGTTCCCCCTACATTCACATTTAAAGCTTCGTAAGGATTAGCTTCCATCATTGGTACATGCTTATAAGCGGCTGCATTAAAAACCACATGCGGGCAATATTTTTCAAAAACAGTCCTCATACGAGCGGCATTTGAAATATCAGCAACTACCAATTCAATTTTTTCATCTCCATGTTTTGTGATTATTTCCTGTTGTAAATCATAGAGCGCAGACTCAGCCTGATCTAAAAGTATTAATTGTCCAACTGGAAAGCGAAGCAATTGACGAACAATCTCAGATCCAATTGAACCCGCGGCACCTGATACCAGGATGATTTTTCCAGTTAAGGATTCAGAAATGGAATTCAAATCCAATTTAATTTGATCGCGTCCCAAAAGATCCTCTATTTTCACATCTCTTACAGATTTATCTGCTACTTTTCCTTCTATCCAATCATCAATAGTTGGCAGCACCTTTACGTCCCAATTATTCTCGAAACAACGTTCAGTTATTTCCTGTTTTTTTTCTTTACTTAAATTTGCAATCGCTATAACAAGAGTTGTCACCCCTTTTTTTATCCCTGTTTCCAATGCTTTAGAAAAACTTTGCACCTGAACATCCCGCAATGGCGTCATCCATTTTCTTTTATCATCATCAATGAACCCAACCACATTATAATTATCATCTCTCATTTTACTCAATAGATCTACTGCCAAAAGACCTAAATCCCCAGCCCCATAAATTAGGGTTCGTTTTGACACTTTTACACGGGAAATAAATGAATAAGTTTCTCGAACAAGCATCCTAAATCCGGTTAGAAAAAAGAAAGTAAAAATAAACTGTAACACAATTACCATATCAGGCATATTGAATCTTCCTCCGGCATATTTATAGCTTAGATAATCAATTCCGAAAAGTAGTACTACGGCCAATAAATTAGAAGACAGCAAGCGAAATAATTCGCCCAAATCTGTATGTCGAATTACTCCCCGATACGATTTGGTGCATAAAAAACAAAAGGCATAGGTCGCAACACTCCATGTTCCCGTAAGAATAAAAGTCATCATATTAACCTCCGATAAATTAATATTCATTCGAAGCACATAGGCCAGCAGAAAGGCAAATGAGGTCAATAATAAATCGATAGAAAAAATCCACCAAGGGGAGAGTATTCTTTGGTCGAACAATAGTAATAATTTGTTTTTCATGGTTGTATAATTAAATAAGGTTGTAAAAGTTTATTCAGAAGAATACCATTAACACATATTGGAAAAAGTAATTGGACAAATTAATAGCAGAAGGGCAATTCAGATATTGAGTAGATATCTTGTCCTTTTGCCCATCACTCATTAAAGTACTTCTAACTAATATTAAAGTAGAGGTGAAAAAAAATTCATCTATTTTGATTTGTTTATTTATCCTTAAAACCAACAATGCGATTAATTAACACATATATACTACATCCATTTCATCATCTCTTAAAACAGAATCATTTTAGAATTATCTAGCACATATTTTATAAAATTCTAAAAATGTACATCAATTTTATGACCCCATTCTCTAAGGTCTATTACAAATATAAGCTCGTAATTCCAATCTAAACCATACAATTAAAAGAATATGATCAATATACCTTTATGCTTGATAAAGGCACGAATAAACCAACTTAACAGAAGTAAACCACTCAAACAAAGGCACAAACAAGCCTATTTCAGCTAGAAATGAACCGCAGCCTAAATAAAATAGACTAATGCATTATTATCTATGACCAAACAATTTTTATGCCTGCCAAACGTACAATTACAGCATGTAAAATATTACTGAATTATGATCTATTTCGAAGTAATCAGTTCAAGAAATACTACAAACAGATCTATCCTACTAAATAATGGATTAACTAGTCCGTAAAACTGATTAACTGATTAAATTGAATGTAAAGATGACTAGACACAATTAAAGCCTAGCTAACAGAGAATCACACAATATTGAATAATCTAAAAGTCTGTTTTCATTGCGAGGTCACTTTATTTACTTCCAAATTTTCAAATATCTAAAGCCATTTATAAAACAGTTTGCCTTGTTAATAGCTCTGGAACTATTACTTTAAAATACCAAATTATAATACCACGAAGGCCTCGCAGTGATTGAACAAATTGAGATATTTTAAAAGTTCAGATTGAAATTTATAGTCAGAATAGTTTTTTCAAACTAATGGAAATACGTTGCATCTCATTTTCACTTAGATTGCTTCCGGATGGCAGACATAAACCCTCTTCAAACAAACGCTCAGAAACACCTGTCCCATAAAATGGACAATCCTCAAAAATAGGTTGAAGATGCATTGGTTTCCACAAAGGACGAGATTCAATATGTTCCTTCTCAAGACTCAACCGAACCATTTCACGCGTAATTCCTTTCGCTTTTAGTGGATCAATCAAAATGGCAGTCAGCCAAAAATTGGAATAGTAATCGGAGTTCGGTTCTGAATGAAAAACAAGGCCAGGAATATCCTTTAGCATTTTTTTATACCAAGAATTTATTTCTCGACGTCGGTTAACTCTTTCAGTAAGAACCTCCATTTGACCTCTGCCAATTCCTGCAACAATATTGCTCATTCGGTAATTATATCCAATGGTACTGTGCTGATAATGTGGAGCTTCATCTCTGGCTTGAGTAGCTAAAAACCGAGACTTTTCAATCATTTTTTTATCATTTGAAAGCAATGCTCCTCCTCCCGAAGTGGTTATAATTTTATTTCCGTTGAAGGAAAGCACTCCAAATTCGCCCCAAGCCCCCATTTTCTTTCCATTTAAGGAAGAACCTAATGCTTCAGCAGCATCTTCTACAATGGGTATTGAATAAAAATTCGCCACCTCTCTTATTTCTTGCATCTTAGCAGGCATTCCATAAAGGTGAACTGGTAGTATTGCCTTTGGTTTTTTTCCTTTCCTGATTCGATCTTCTATGGCTCTTTTCAATGCCTCAGGGCACATATTCCACGTATCAACCTCAGAATCAATAAGTACCGGAACAGCTCCTAAATAGCAAATTGGATTTATCGTTGCCGAAAAAGTAAAACTTTGCGCAATCACCTCATCACCAGGACCAACCCCTAAAAGAATCAAAGCCAAGTGGATCGCGGAAGTTCCTGAATTCAATGCTGAAGCATGATCAGAATTCGTATATACTTCTAAGGCCTTTTCAAACTCATTAACATTAGGCCCTAAAGGAGCCACCCAATTGGTATCATATGCCTCTTGTACATAGCTCATTTCATTCCCCCCCATATGTGGTGAGGACAACCAAATTTTATTTTGCATTGTATGTAGAATAATAGAGTAAATGATTTACATCCGCTTTAGTATGAACATACTAAACTAAGGGACGTGTAAATACGTGCATTCTAAGAAATCTTAAAATGCACTTAATAGAGTAGTAATTGGGATGATATTCTTATCAATCCCTAATTATGATTTAAAGTGTAGACTCGATATTATAAAAGAGACGCTTTTTCTTTAAGAAATTAAACAATGGTGAGATCTGAGTTGCAATCTATTGTCTCCCTTTGCGGGTAAATATTTATTGTTCTTCGACTTATCGTATGAGTTGACAACTAAAAGCTGAAACAAATACTTTAAAAGCTAAGATTCTTTTCAATGGTTATTTAGTTTGATTTCATTATCTTATCCTTATAATTCTCTATTCATTGAAAAAATCAGTTGAATATTCTAAAAGAACCAGAATTTCACCTTCCTTTTCCAAAAAAGTAAAAAATAAATTGAGTTGCTAACCCATATAAACCATGTTAGGTAACTTTTTTTATTGGCTGTTAAATCGATACAACCAATTCCTCGTGTAAAAATAATATCGACACAGTTTGTGTGATAGTGTTTAAAGATTAAAATTCAACTTCTTTAAATCATACTGAACCCAAATACATCCCCAATCAAATTGAACGATATCTTGTTCAATATTTACATAAACTTTTTGCCACATATTTTTACCATTTCGCCCTAACGACAGAGCTTTGTCTAATGTAACAAGATGCTCACCTGATGTATTTACCGGACAAGAACTCACATGTTTTGAAAAATCCTTAATACTAAACACAAACCGATGAGATTTCTTATCGGTTCCGATTATTTGTGCTCCTTTTTGGGTATGGAGTCGTAACCAGTAATCATAATAATGACCATCATCCCTTTTCAGTTTAGCTATTTCATCCACAGTCATATTTATAAAAGGTTTTTCAAATTGAGTAGGAGGCAGAGTTGGTATTATACAATAATCATATCCATTCTCCTTGCCATAAATACACATTTTACTAATTACTTTTCCTGAAAAGCCTTTTTTCCGATATCTCGAAAGCGTAAAAGCTAACAATGCAACAATTGTATTTGGTTTTTTTTCATCTATTTTTGATTCCAAATAAGCTCTTCTAACGCTTCCTTGCCATCCTTCAGGTAAATTTTCTGGAGTAGAATCCCAGTAAATTTCAGTGCAAATACCACCAGCTGCAATTGTTTCAATATATCTTGATTGGTCCAGGTAATAGAAACAATTTTGTTTGCAATTACTAAAAGGAACATAACCAATTCTGCACGCAGAATTTAAATTACCGGGACTCATAAGGGATTCGCTCGTAAAATAATTAACCCATGGTCTACTTTCCTTTTGTGCATTTAGAATGTCAATTATTTCTAAATGTGTTTTATTTTCAATTATCCACCAAACAAATTGATCCATTGTAATTAAAGTTTGTAAAATTAAATTTTAGGACTAAATATCTTTATGTGCATCGAATTAATAACCTAATACTTTATGTCCTTAACACTATCAACCAAGCACCTGTTAAACAGTTTATCACCAAAACATCTTTAATTTACCTAATAACAGAATTTATTTAAGTATTTCTGTATATGTATTTAAGATGTCATATAACTAACTCCCAGCATATTTCATTTTGCAATATTAAAGACAAAATGAACCATGGAAAAACTTTTCTTTGTGGATGTATAAATACTCATACTAATCCTTGTTTTTCAATTAATAATCTTCAGTATGACCATATTTTATTCATACAACTCCTTACTTATCACGGATGCGTTTGAATTCCTGTTTGCAAGATGCTTCATCAGAAGAAAGTACAATAAACATATAAGGATCGTGTTTATTCTATCAAAAATAATCTTTTGGATAATCTATCCGATACTTATAATTCATTGTATCAATGCTTGTCACATAAATATTCAATAACGTTTTTAAATTCATCAATCCATTTAATTATGGTTGACTCTGCAAAAAGATCTGAAGAATACTCCATGAACCCATGAATTTTTTTATCATCCTCCCAAAAGCTATAAAATAAATCGAGCTGAGCTCCTTTTCGTTCAACAACTAGTGGTTCAGTACTAACACCATTGAAAGAAAATTCAGTTCGAGGCTCATACGCAAACCCAATCTGAAAAATCGGACTATAGGCAAAACTCCTCTCAATATCCAAATGATTAACCATATGTAAAAACGGTACTTCCTGATTTCGATGTGCTTTAAGTAATGCCATACGAACATGTAGAATCAGTTCCACTGATTTTTTTGAATCGGAAAAATCAATTACAATCGGAGCGATATTTAGAAGTGGGCCAAAAATATTTTTATTATTTGCAATTCGCCGATTCGATAAAGGAACACCTATAATAATCTTATTTTGACCACTTAATTGATGACAAAGCAATGCGTAACCTGCTAACAGAATAGAAAAAGGGGCGACAGCATTAAGTTTGGCCAGTTGTTTTACATCAGAAGTACTTTTTTCATTTAAAGCAAAATAGATTCTTTTACCTAGCTTACTTTGCATAGCTGGCCTTTTAAAATCAGTAGGAAGATTTAGTAAATGTTTCCGGGCATCGAACTGATGTCTCCAAAAATCTAACATTTTTGCAGCATCATTAGTATTAATCCATTTACTTTCCCAGTCAACAAAATTGGTGTAATAATCACTACTTTTTTCACTGTTAACTGGTATATGCTCAATATAGTTATTATAATAATGCGATAATTCATTGACAAAAATATTATAAGAATGCAAATCAATAATTATGTGGTGAAAAATAAATGATAATACTGTCACCTCGTTTTTATAAACAAATAATTTTATTCGTAAAAGTGGCCATTCTTCCAAGTTAAATCTTTTATGAACCTCTTCGTCAAGTTCTGCAGTGTTTGTATCAACAAAATCAGTAGATAAGAAAACTTGTTCCACTTTAATTTTACACTTTTCCTCCTCATGAGTTAAGCGATATAATTGTTTTCCATTTCTTTTAAAAGATGATCTTAGAATATCGTATTTATTAATAATAGCATTAACCGCATTTTCTAAAATAATCAAGTTAAGTGCACCACTAACTTTATAAACTAATGGTACATTATATGATGTATCTTTCGGATACACAATATTATTGATATAAAACTGTTTTTGAATATTTGAAAGTGGCGAAATCATATTGAAAAAATTAAAAGTTGACACCTAGCTCTTTCTTGACATAACTTATCTACTCCTCTGTTAAAACTTCAACAACCAATATTGTAATAAACTTCAGCTGAGTTGGCCTATGATATTTATCAAGGTTCTTGTTTTTATCCATAGATACTTTAGAGACAACCATAATTTTTGCCTCAGATTGATAGTCTTTACTAAGCCTCTGATTTTCATCTCTACCCTATTCTACCTAACAGTAGACTTTGGTTTGTAATGAAATCTACAATTTTATAAACAGAGCCAAAATTAGCACTGTTCATCATGACCTCCGTTACTTTGAATGAATATTCTTTCTCAATATAGAAAGCAATTTCAATTAGGCCCATGGAATCAATAATTCCTGTATCTATAAGCGATTCTTCCAATTCAATATCGGATTCTTCCACCAAAAACTGACAACATAAAAAATCAATTAACTTTGACTGAACTTTATCTTTTGTAATCATATCTATATTTAATTTTAATAATCAACAATTTTTATTTTTAACAGATCTTCTGAAAGCACATATTTCTTTGGATTTTTCATCCAATAATTCGCGATTTGAGTTGATACAATAAAACTAATAATCATGTTATCCCGATAACCTATATTCTGAGGAACTCCTGTTGAAAATTTCTTCATAAAACGTTGAACAAATCTCAAATCGAATATTTTGTACTCATTTATTAGATCATCACTAAGAAAGAAAGCTACATTTTCTGTCGGTTTTCCATTCACAAAAAAAGATTTGAGATCTGGTGACATATAGGGACGTTTCGGTCGATTCAAAATAGACTTTGGAATCTTGTTTTTAAAACTTTGAGTCAACAAATATTTTTGAGAAAAGCCATTCAATTTAAATTTTTCATTCACCGAAAACAAGCTATCTATAATCCGATGATCCAAAAATGGATAGCGCCCTTCAACACCATTAGCCAAAGACATTCTATCGCCCTGCGAGGATAAAAGATAACCTGACAATAAGGTATTCATTTCCATGAATTGATTTTGCTGAAGAAGACTCCAAGAGGTATATTTTTCAGGAAAAAATGAATCCATTTCCTTTATCATCGAATCCTTTTCATAAGAAAGATTGTGATCCCTATTAAAATAGTTTTTAAGTATCTTGTTGTTGTGAATCCGAATATTCACTGAAGCCAATTTATTATCAAAATCTCCCAGAAAACCCTCATAAAACATCTTCATCATCCCATACTGTCGCTCATCCCGGTAATGACTTAAGTGGGGATAAAGTTTTTTAATCAGTTGAGGACGAATAGACGAATCAGGAAACTTAGACCAAAACTCAAGCATTTTCACTTCCTTAAAGGAGTCATACCCCCAAAGTATCTCATCCGCTCCTTCACCTGTAAGTACAACCTTAATATCGTTTTCCTTGACTTTTTGGGAAAGTAAATACAGGGGAACGGCAGCAGTTCTAAACACGGGTCTCTCTGTATGATAGATCGCATCTGGGAAAGCAGCATCAATTTGCTTATTATTGATATTTAAGGTATAATGATCTGATTTAATTTG
The DNA here is from genome assembly GCF_002356295.1 of Labilibaculum antarcticum. Classification (NCBI taxonomy): domain Bacteria; kingdom Pseudomonadati; phylum Bacteroidota; class Bacteroidia; order Marinilabiliales; family Marinifilaceae; genus Labilibaculum; species Labilibaculum antarcticum. The sequence continues at coordinate 5,574,458 of NZ_AP018042.1, forward strand.
ATCAACCATCTCTCTCTGGTAAGTGGATTCATCATATTCAGCATCATCGAAAGCTATGGAAAAGGTTTTAAATTTTTTCTCAGTATTTTCCTTAACCAAATGGGTAATTACAGAACTGTCGATTCCTCCGCTAAGGTAAGCTCCAACTGGAACATCACTTCTCAATCTCAATTTTACAGAATCTTCCAACAAATAGTTAAATTCCTCTTCTGCTTGCTGAAAAGACCTTTTATCGTAAGAGTTATTGTTTCCCAGTTCGTAATATTTTTTTTCTAAAATCAGTTTTCCATTTTCATATTTCGCATAAGTCCCACCTTGTAAAGATCTAATTTGCTTGTAAATAGTATGATCCCCATAGGTATTCCAAAGCAAAGCATGTTCATACAATCTTTTTATATCAAATTCTCTGGAATATCCCTCTATAGTATCAAATGCCTTTAGTTCGGAAGCGAAATAGAAACGCTCCTTATGATTAAGAATGTAAAGGGGGCGAATCCCAAATCGATCTCTGGCTATAAGCAATTCTTTTTCAACTTTACTCCAGATTAAAACAGCAAACTGTCCATTGAGCTTTTCGAAACAACTTTCACCGTAATATTCATATGCCCGTAGTAAGACCTCTGTATCACTAGTCGATTTAAAGCGGATACCTCTTTTTTCAAGTTCCTGTCTTATTTCTATAAAATTGTAGATTTCTCCATTAAAGGAAATCACATATTTATCAGTAGCAAATGGTTGATCACCTGTTGCAAGATCCACAATCGACAGGCGGGCATGTCCCAGTGCAATTTCAGGGGAGATATAATACCCCCAACCGTCAGGTCCCCTATGCTGAAGTGATGATATCATTTGTTGAATTTCATTCCGTCTTGAATCTTTACTAAGATCCTCTCCATAAACACCCGCAATTCCGCACATAATAATTCGTCTAATTAAAATAAATAGAATTCTTGTTTAGTTCCCCTTCTGTTGTCACCCTACCCAAAAAAAGAAGCAATTAACTCAACTGATAATTTGCATACAAACTAAGCACGAAATTTATACTTAAAATGTAAGAAGTAGGACTCAAAATACTTAAATGAAAAATGCGAAACAAAAAAAGTACCCAGTAAACAACTTAAATTAATAAGAATAATAAGCGTTATTGATGATAAATCGAAGAAGGTGTGAAGCTTCAAAAAAAGAAATAAAACGAAGTTTACAACGATCATATGGTACATATAAATACCATATGAAATTTTCCCCAGATACTGCATGAACCTAAATTTTTCAAAGCGCTTATCATCAACCGCTAGATTTACAATTAATACACAAAAAAGGATGACTTCAAAGGCTCCCTTAGCATATTCGTTACCGAATTGAAACCAATCGGTACTAAAGTGAAGCAAAAAAACAAAATAAACCCCCAAACGAGCAAGGGAAGATTTGAAAGATAACACATAAGCATTCCTGCTAAGAACGGCTACAGTGCCGCCGGCCGACATAAAATAATAATAAAACGAATAGTCTTTTAGAAAAGAAAAATAACTGGTATGAAATAAAATAAAATAAACCAATGTAAAAAGGAGTAAGCCTCCGGCATACCGATTAAGTGCCAGAAGTGCTAATAATGGTGCAGTAAGCAGATAAAATTGTTCTTCTATGCCAATAGACCATAAAACTAATAATATAGATCCCGGTTCATAAAGTGTTTTAAACACATTGGGCAAAAAAGCTACATTTAATACAATCGCTTCAAGGAGATTGTAATTCGTCTCGAAAGGAATACCTAGCAAAGGAAGTAAAAAATGATAAAATACAAAGCCAAATGTTAACACTAAATAATAGACCGGATATAATCTCAAAATCCTTCTTAAATAAAAATTCTTAATATTGATTGATCCAAAACATTCCTTCTCATCATAAAGCAAACCGATAATAAAATAGCCACTTAAGGTAAAAAATACTAACACCGCTTCCGTTCCCCTGTTAAATATTGGCAATTCAGAAAAATGCGGCAGCCCTACAGATCGGGATATCTGTGGTATATGGTAAATAACCACACAGATAGCCAAAAATCCACGGAGTTGATCCAAGCTTTTAATTTTACCATCCTTTAAACCCAAGCTTTTAGTCATTAAAATCTTTTAATTGTATGGCTATCATATTTTTTTAGCCGGATTACCAAAAACGGTACAACTATTCTTGATATTTCTCACGACAACACTTCCCGCACCAATAGTGACCCTATCAGCAATTGATCGTCGAGGAATAATAGTGGCTTTTGTGCCGGCAAAAACATTATTGCCAAAATAACAACCTCCACCTACATCAACATTTGGCATTAAAGAACAAAAATCGCCGAGCTCGGAATCGTGTCCAACAGTGGATTTTTCTAAAACAATAGTAAACTTACCAATTTTAACATTGTTGGAAATAAAGGATGCGGCCAAGATGATACATCCTTCCCCTATCCGGTTAAATTTACCAACAATGGCACCAGGCTCGATAAATGTAAAAAAATTAACTCTCCCTTTTAATCGCTTATAAATATTCTCCCTTGTATTTGGATCACCTATGGCAATAATCGCCAAATCATCATTTTCAAATTGAAAGGAATCAATATCTCCTAATATTTTGTAATCGGAATACACCCCATCCAATGCCGTCGCTGATTCATCAATAAATCCAACCAAATTCCAGTCTCTTTGGTTTTCCAACACATTTTCCAGGCACGACTCTAAACCTCTACCAAGTCCGCCAGCTCCAACAATAAATAATCTTTTTTTCATTATTAAACTTTACAAGCTTATTACTCTTAAAATCTATATTTTTCTCCTTTTTTAAGTCAAAACTATAACACCCTACCAGACATTAACTGTTTGAGATAAGATCATAACCGTCAAAATGATCAACTCCAATCTTATTAATTAGATCTTCTGGAGTTAAAAGCACCTTAAAATCTTCGGCATTCATTTGAATTTGAAATTGTTCATCAACAAGTGAAATCAAAATAAGTCTGGCCATAGAATCCCAAATCTCTAAACTATCAAACCGGGTTTTAGTACTGAGCGGTTCATCGATTTCAAGTTCTTCCTTTATTTTTAAAATAAAATCATTTTCTTTCATAACACATAAATTAGGTTACATATCAAGTTTCTAATACTCAATCATCTTACAAAAATCCAATTTGCCAAACTTCATCAACATCGAACACCAGGTTAACCCAACACCAAATCCGGCCAAACAGATCAGGTATTCATTTGTCTCCGCTTTTTCTCCTAAATTGTATGTTACAACCGTTGGTACTGTAACGCTATTAGCATTACCAAATCTTTCCACAATATTATTCGGTAATTTATCATAGGAGACTTCTAATCGATCTGCCAACTTTTGCAACATGAACCTATTGGGTTGATGAAATAGGTAATAATCTACCTCGTCTTTTTCAATCTTTGCAAATTCGAGCAGACTGTCAATCATTAAGGGAACTTCTTTTTGTACAAAATTGAAAACGACATCACCTTTCATGTGCAAATGATCTAATGCCCTGAAGTTACCGTTATCATCCTCTTTTAATATGCCCGTCTGGGGAGAAGAGGGTGTTTTGAATCCTCCTGCCGGAATAATCAAAGCTTCATGCCTTTTGCCATCCATTTTAAGATTTGCATATATGGTGTTTTGTTCTTCACATTTTTCAACGATTGTTATGGAAGCTCCGTCACCAGCTAAGGGCCTGCTATTACGATCTCTTTCCGAAGCTTTATGACTTAATACATCAGCATTAAGTAATACAACTTTATTAATTGAGACTTGTTCTAACATTGCAAAAGCTTGCATTAACCCAATCAGATGTCCAGCACATCCCTGATTGATATCCATACAGAAAATATCTTCTTTCAGGTTAAGCCGACCTTGTATAACATTACTCGTTGGTGGCAAAATATAGTCCGGCGATTCAGTAACCAAAATTAATGCATCAATTTCATCTTTATTTAAAAAATCTTCGTTAAATAAATAATTCAGACCATGCACACATAAATCAGACACTGTTACCCCCGGTAAAACTATTCGCTGCCGATTATATCCCATTATTTTTCCCAATTGCTTTGATTGTTTCGAAGAGAAATTATAATTTCCTATTGTATCTTCGAACTTAACTTCATTTTGCGGAATAACAGTAAGCATTCCTGTTATCTTTTTATTATGATATTTCAGATTCATGGTTAGGAAGTATATTTGGTTAATAATGTATTGATGGCTTCAATATTCATAAAATTCTCTGGAATAATGTCAGTTCCCTTGATTGAAATGGTAAAATGTTCATCAAGTTCTGAAACCAATACTATTAAATCAAAAGAATCAAGCAAACCATCCACGACAAAGTTTTCCGATTTCACATAATCTTCACCCGGTCTTAACGATTCTAATATCTTAACTACTACTTCTTTCATTACCATCTACTTTTGTCTATTAACTTTATTATAATCACTTAAATTACATGCTTTACACTGTTAAGTGTATATACATTTTTTATCTCATTAACTGTTGTTTTATTGCATTTCGGTTAATTTTGCCATTGGAAGTAAGTGGCATTTCTTCCAACTGAATGCAAACAGTTGGAATCATATACTTAGATAATTTTTGAGATAAGGCAAGTCTCAAATCTCTGACTGCCACTTTCTGATCTGAAATAAAGAAAAGTGTAATCTCTTTTTTAACGGAATTATATAAAACGCATGCATTTTCGATAACATCTAAACCCATTACGGCTACTTCCACCTCTCCTAACTCAATTCTGTGACCTAAATGTTGAATTTGGAAATCCTTTCTACAAACATAAATAATTTCATTTATTTCGTTCCGATACACAACATCTCCTGTACGATATATCTTTTCAGGATAATTCTTGTTCAAAGGATTTTGAACGAAAACTTCATCTGTTTTTTCTTTATTATTATAATAACCTAAAGCTAATGAACTTCCTCTTACACACAATTCTCCAAGCTCTCCTACCTTTGTCAACTGGTTATTATCATTCAGTATTAGCACCCCTGAGTTTCTACATGGAAAACCAATCGGTACAGATTCGTCATCGCTAATTTCACGATTTACAATATAATAGGTACAATCAACCGTAATCTCTGTTGGACCATACATGTTCACATACATAAGATCAGGCAATTTTTGCCTCCAATAATTTAGGTGCCTCGTCGACATCACTTCACCACCAAAAAACACCTTTTTAAGATAGGGCATTTCAATCTGATCTAACAATTTAAAATTTGCAATATTAACCAATAATGAAGGAACCCAAAAAAACAGATTGATTTTTTCCTCATTTAGGTATTTTAATAATTTTGCAGGAAATATAAAAAAGCTTTCAGGGATTAGCACGATTGTTGATCCTGTAGCCATCATTAAAAAGAGATCAAAAACAGACTGATCAAAGAAAAATGGTGCCTGATTACCAATAATAGATGTATCATCTATTGAAAATTGCTCAATAACCCAATCAATATAATCAATAACAGCTCGATGAGGAACAATTACCCCTTTGGGTATACCTGTAGAACCTGAGGTATATAAAATATATGCCGGATTTGTGTCGATATGATCGCTTGGCAGATTAAACTCTTTTTCAATTCCCTCCTCATGCTTCAATATATCTTCAATCTCAATAATCAATTCTAAAGGATAACCTATTTTTAACAAATTATTTTTTAATTTACGATTTGTTAAAATTAATTTGGGAGATAAGGAGTCTACAATAATAGCCATTCTTTCTTGTGGCGATTTAATATCCAAAGGCACATAAAAGTTACCACTGTAGGAAATACCACAATAGCAAAATATACTTTCCACTGATTTTGGCAAGTACACAGCAATTGGCGAATTTGTAGCTAATTGTGAGTTTACCAAATACTGTAAAATTGTCAAAGAACTGCTTCTTAAATCACCAAAGTTTATTCTACGATCACCATCTACGACAGCCACCTTTTCTTTATATTTAGAAAAACTATTTTCTAAATATTCCATAACATGTATTCTCATATAAAAATGCTTTTATCATTGATAGTAAGGAGTCAATTTTCACTTTTAACCATCTGCTTTACCACCTAATTACAACACCCTATTCACCCGAACAAAAAAGCACCTTTGTAATATCACAGCAAAGGTGTCCCCATATCCACCAAAAAGAAATCATTATCTTATTGTCTTTTCTTCCCTGACTTAAGGCATGAGGTATTACAAACAGGCTCTTTAAATTTAATAAGCTTGCCAGGATTCCCAACAACAATTGCAAAATCTGGCACGTCATGTATAATTACAGCGCCAGCACCAATTGTTGCCCACTTTCCAATTGTAATATAAGGTATAACAACGGCATTAGCTCCGATATGAGTACCTTCTCCAACCACAACATTTCCACATAAAGTAGCTTGTGGTGAGATATGAACAAAATCCCCAAGAACACATTCGTGATCTACAGAAGCTCCCGAATTCAATATAACATGCTTGCCAATACGACTATCAACTTGCAAAATAGAGTTGTGAAAAATAACACTACCTTCTCCAATTTCGACATTAGGCGAAACACAAGCAGATGGGTGTATAATAGTGCCAAACAAATATTTAACGTTTTTAACAATTTTTTTACGGATTAAATTATCCCCAATTGATACCACCAAGGGAAATCTGTGCTTCTCCTTTTGATAACAACCAAAAAAAGGAAAATCGCCAAAGCTTTTCAGATCAGGATTATCGTCGAATATACCTTCAACAATCCCCTGGCTTGCAGCGATGCACTCGGCAATCACCTTTGCATGCCCACTACCCCCATAAAGTAGGTATTGTTTATTCTTTGTTTCCATACCAAGTGTCATTTAATTTTGTTGTAACCAGACTTACATCCTTAGCTGTAAACACATTTATAATCGTTTTAAAAAAAATCTTTACATCCAAAGCAAATCCAATATTATCCACATAAAATAGATCTAATTCAAACTTGTCTTTCCATGCAATGGTATTGCGACCATTAACCTGAGCCCACCCCGTAATACCCGGTTTCACGTCATGGCGTCGAGCTTGTTCTTTACTGTATAAGGGCAGGTAGCTCATCAAGAGGGGCCGTGGACCAACTAAACTAAGATCCCCTTTTAAAACATTTACTAATTGAGGCAATTCATCGAGTGAAGTCTTCCGACAAATTGTCCCCATAAATGTTAATCGATCTTCATCGGGTAACAATTTCCCGTCTTTATCTTTCGCGTCGGTCATGGTTTTAAATTTAATAATGCGAAAAGCTTCACCATGCAAGCCAGGACGAATTTGATAAAAGTATACCTTTCCATTATTGGCAAACCATAAGGATATATGAACAATCAACCATAATGGAGTAAACAAGAACAAAAGAAGTAAGGCACATATAAAATCAAAAAATGGTTTTAAATACGAAACATACATAACAAAAATTTATTTTTTATTGAATAAAATAATTTTAACGAAAAATCCCATAAATAGAAACCCTCAGAATAGTATAGTAACATATGCTTTAATATATATACTATTAATTATCTATTGTTTTTAATAATTAATTCACTCTAATAATTAAAATTTAATTCATCAAACGTGACACAATTGTTTTAACTTTTCGTTTTAGTCTTTCTTGTCTTACTTCGTTTATACAAATCTTCAGAATTCCCTCTTCATCAAGACTTAAAACGGCTACAATAAATTTATCAGAGAATATTGACTTATTACGGTAGTAATCCATACACTCAATAAAACGATAATCTTCTAAGGAGACAGTTATAAATTCTTTTGCATTGTTTAAGTGCTTACATCTAATTAGCATTTTGATGTGAGTTTTAAAACAATTTTTAATCTCAATTTTGGCGGTCTCAATAAATGCTTCTACATTATATTGCATCGCATATTTCTTCTTAAGTATATATTGATCAAGTACATCTTTAAAAAAAAACTGATTAAACCCGTCAGTCATTCCTCCAAATCTATAATAGTATACTTCTTTTTTGACAATACTAATCTTTTTTAAAAAGGGATGAATACTTAAATTGAATATTAAATCCTCTCCCATTTTAAAATTAGAAGGTGCCACCTTAGCCTGTAAAACAACCGATTTTCGATACAACTTACCACACATTGAGACCATCAACTTGTTTACACCAAAATAGGACACCAAATATTCCTTCATCAACTCCGATCTCCCAATATGGATATCAACATATTGACCATACATATTTTGTGGTTTTGTTCGAATCATTCCAAACTTATCCAGAACTCTTACTAATGCTCCAGAGCTTATGTCCGCATTCGTAGAAATTATATCATCATGCAATATTTGAATTGATTTAGGTGCAATCCAATCATCAGAATCAACAAACATCAGAAATTTACCAAGAGAAGCTCTAATCCCTTCAAACCTTGCGTTATCAACACCTTTATTTTTCTTTAAATTAATCAATTGTATGTCGTCATACTTTTCACAATATGATCTACAGATAGAAAGACTGTTATCTGAACTAAAATCATTAATAAGAATCAGTTCAAAAGATTGAAAAGATTGTGACAAAACAGAACCAATGCATCTGTCTAAATATCTACCAGCATTATATACTGGAATAATAACACTTATTTCAGGATAAGAATTCATAACATGTTCCATAAATTAACCAACATCTAGTTCGACTTGCTATTATATAGTATGTTATCGTATTCTTTTAATAACATTTTCCACACAAATTTTCTTTCGTATCGATCTGTAATCATTTTCCGAGCATTACTCAATAACCTTTTTCGTTTTTCCTGATTAACCAATAATTCTTCCATGGCTTTATAGAGGGCATCGATATCTTTTGGAGGAATAATTATTCCATTGTGATCATCTTCAATAATTTCATTGCAACCATTAATATCGGTAACAATACTAGGAAGTTCCATCGCTCCTGCTTGCATTACCACATTAGGAAATCCTTCTCTATAACTTGGAAAAGCAAGAACATCAGATACAGCAAAAAACGGACGTACATCTTCCTGCCAACCCATCTCCAAAATAGACGCATGATCTTGTATCGTTTTAAGTGTCTCACTAGAAATCGGATCCAAATCAGCTTCATAATCGCCCACCAGAATTAGTTTGCAATTTGGATATTTGATTGAGAGTTGCTGAAAAGCATTTATCAATTCATTAATTCCTTTATCTCGAACAATTCTGCCAACAAAACAAAAAACACAATCCGAATTGAAAAGCCCCAATTCTTTTTGCAATAAAACTTTGGTTTTATCTTGTATTTGATCTAATGAAAAGTATGAAGTATCAATCCCATTAGAGCTACCCTTTCCTATCACCTTTAATTTAGAGATGTCACAAAATCTCTCATCCTCTATAATACTCTTTAATCCATATGAATTCGGATAAATTTTTGTTGCACAAAAATAAGTTACTTTCTCAACAAAATTTAGCAGCTTTCGTTTAGTTCCTTTTGCCTCAATTAATGGTAATCCGGCAACGGTATGCAATCGATTAGGAACTCTTGCGAAGTAGGCAGCCAACATGCCTAAGGTTCCAGCCTTTGGTGTATGTGTATGCACAATATCAGGTTTTTCAACCCTCATAATCTGAAATAGTTTCCATAATGATAATAAATCCTTAAAGGGGCTTATACGCCGTGTCATCTCTACCTCAAAAGTATCGACTCCTTCATTCTTTTCAATTTCCTGTAGTTGAATTCCAGGAGATGAAATTCCAATAACCTCAAAATATTGGTTCATATAACGCAATTGCCCCTTAAGTAGTCCTCCTAAAGATTGTGGCACAGTTGTAATTCTTATTATTTTTTTCTTTCGCATCTTATATTATTCGGTAATATGCTTATCCAAGTTCTAATGACTTAAAATATCTTAGTTAACTACTATTCTAAATTAAATTTACTCTTTGTATAAAAAATATCAAGCAACTTTAACTCTTCTCTAGAATTGATACATTATTTGCAATTATTTGTTGTTGAAGATAAAATTGTTCCAACCACATACTTGTATCCACAATATCAAAACCAGCTTTCTTTATGAAACTATGAGAATCGACGCATTCCTTATTAGATATAATGTCAATAACTTTTTCAGCCCACTCTCCAGCCGTATTGTTAAGATCTAAACGATGTATCAAGTTACAGCCCACATCTACTTCCTCTGTAATAGAATCCGTAATGATACAATTTACACCAGCTGCCTGAGCTTCAATCAGCGTTAAAGGTAATCCCTCGAATAAAGACGGCATTAAAAACAAATCCATCTTTGATAAGAGCTGAGGAATGTCTGAACGTACCCCTAAAAATTTCACGTTATTTTCAAGGCCCTTATTTATAACTTCTTGTTCAATTTCTAATTTTAAAGATCCATCACCTATTAAGATAAGTTCTGATTCTTGAATTCTATTATGTATTTCTTTAAAAATTTCGACAATAAACTTATGATTTTTTTGAGCACTGAAACTACCAATATGCCCAATTACAATGCGATTATCTTCTCTTGTTGTTTTCCGCATTGCAACATTATCGAATTGATCTAAACAAGCACCATTTTGTATGACTTTCGAATTGAAACTATTTGTTCCAAACAGCCAATTTAATGCTTCGGAGGAACATCCAAATTGATGCGTAGTAACCTTACCAATATTTGATTTTAAATAGATCCTAAACAAACCTTCAAAAAAGGAATATTTAGGAAAATAATTATGACTATGAGCAATTCTAATGCGAATACCTGCTTTTTTAGCTTGTCCAAGTATCATTCGACTCATCTCATTCATATGTGAATGCACAATAGAATAATCGGATTTCTTAAAAAAATCGATAAGCTTTCTCTTATACCTCAAAGGCCCAACTTGCGTTAAATAAGGAAGTCGAAATATTTCCCCTCCCAAACCTTTAATTTCTTCCTCATAATCACCAATATCCGGATGTTGGACTAAGAAATCAAATTGAACCTTAGATCTATCTATATTGCGAAAGATGTTCATAACTAAAGTCTCTGCTCCACCTCTATTTAATATTCGAAAAACATGTAAAACTCTTATTGGCAGCATATGTACTGATTTTATTGAGAAATCAACTAAAACGAATTCGAAGACGAATGTATATATTCAAAATAATACCGAATGGAATTGCTAAAAAGACTAAGCCTAAATTTGAGTTATGTCGAAGTAATTTATAATCATTGATAAAAATCACCGAAGAAACATAATGAATTGCAGCACGAAAACGATCTCTAAAACGTATTCCATATTGCATACTGACCCTCCTCGCCTCAGCAAAGCCTTTTGGACTTTGTTTGTATTGTTTAAAAATTGTTCCGCTTGATCCATCCTCTTGATATTCAACCACACAAATAACTTCATTCATAACAAGGAGTTCATAGTCCTGATCAATCAAAATATATTTTGATCCTAAAGGAACCAAACGCTCTCCAGAGTAAATTCCATATTTTGGATATTCATTTACAACTTCAGTCCTATACACTAATTTTTTATCTCCTGTACCTCCATTTGCATAAAACCCACTCAAAGTTACTGTTTCCGTATCAGGTAGTAATGAACCTATAATTCCTCCATCATTAGTAGCATCCAAACCAATTATGCCAGCCAAGTTAGAATTTGAATTTTCATTCCATACTTTCAATATCTTATCAACTGCATTATCAGCTAAATAATCATCTGAATCAATGCAAACATTTAATTCAGTATCAATTAATTCATAAGCTGAATTATGAGCTCCATGCATACCCTGATTTTCCTGATAGTAATATCGAATTTCTATTATTCCTTCCTTAATCCACGAATGAACAACCTGCTTTGTATCGTCATAACTACCATCATCTACGATTAACCATTTGAATGAACGATTCGATTGCTTTTTTAAACTCTCGTATAAACGCAACAAAAGATGTGATCTATTATAACTTGGAGTAAAAATGGTAATTTGTTTCATAAAATAACAATAGAATAAAAATTAAAACTTACCTGATTACAAACTTAATACAATAATTTATTTGTGTTCTAAATACCTTTATTTACTAATATAGTACAGAACATATGTAAAGCTAAAATAGCCAAGTATAACAAGTCCGGTAATAGAATATTGATATCTAAACATTTTGTATTTTAAAAGTGGATAAATTATAACTATTGCCATCATAAACCACGATAGATAAGCAAAACGATTGGAAAAGCTGGCACGAATCACCATTATCCAAAAAGCATTACTGATTAAATACGTATTAAAAATTTGGTGATAAAATTTATCTTTAAAATTGTATCTGAAAATATATAGATATCCAGCAAATACAGCCATAAAACTGTATAGTAAAAAATCCCATCGAAAACCTGTGCTACTAAACTGATCAGCATATTCTGTCGATGTTAAATAACCAGCCAAACGATCGTCACCAAATCCTAAACTTGAAAAAAGATTAACCCACACTCCGCCCATAGTTACAGATAAAACAATAGATAAAAACCAGAACCATAAATAGTATTTAGGCTTATTATATAAAAAAGTGAGTCCTAATGCAACTAAAGGCAACAACATCGATTTATGGAATAGTACGGAAAGTATGAGTATTCCGAGCATCTTTATAGGGTGCGACCTGTAAGACAATCCCCAAATAAATAAGGAAGTTCCTAAACCAGCTCGAATCCCATTTGTTCCATACGTCCAAAACGACATACTAGCAATATAAATAAGCAAGGCTAAAAAATAATGATTAGGATGCCAACGTTTAAGTGCTAAAAATGGAGGTATTAAGTATAGCATTGCACAAACAAGGAAAAAAACATTTAAGCTTACCACTTTTGATACCGCTTTCATAAACAACCAAAAGCCTAAATCGCTAGAATGCAGAAATGCCCCACCATTTTCAAAGTGTAAAAAATAACGTTCGTAGGTTCTCATATCACCAAAGTACTTACCACTTACCGGACGTAATCCCATATATAAAATAACAAAAAACAAAATAGCAAGAGCTGCAATACTATTAAATCGATAACAAACAAGTTCTCCTCCTTGATTTACATATGTATGGACTAATGTTACAATTACAAAAAGTAAAATGATGTTGTAAAAAAACTCTGTATAAAATGATAATGGTATTCCGAACATTAATTATTTATTTTCAACTTTATTAATAATTCGTGCAGGATTGCCAACAACTATCGCATTCTTTGGCACATCCTTAACAACAACAGCCCCAGCACCTATAATTGCATTATCACCAATAGTAATACCTCCGATAATTATTGCATTTGCATGTACTTCAACATTTGATCCAAGTATTGGTCTTTTACCATTTTTTTCTCCAATAGTCACTAAATGATTAATGTAAACATTTTCACCTATTACTTTTGCATTTAATATTGTAGAATAGGGATGCGCAAGCCTCAACCCACCACCAACTTTCGTATAGATATCAATAGTAAAACTAGGATGCTTAGGATAAAAAACGCGTAGGATTTTTGAAAAGAGACCTGGTGTTCTAAAGTAAAATAAAGTTCTAAAGTAACGATTGGTTACTAATTCATAAGACAAGTCGTATAATAACCTAACTCCCTTTTTATTGCACACTTGGGTTGAATATAAGTCTGCTTTAATAAGATTTTTACTTCTTGCTACAGCATACAATAATAAATGTGGAATATAGAAAAACTGACCTGCCAAAATTATCCATCTCATAATAACTAAATTTTTAGAACTTTATCATTCCATTCATTCATAATAGTTTTCAATTCAAATTTAGTCGAATTCAATATTGCTCCATGCGACAAACGATCTTGAAATTCTTCGTCAGAACTAAATCGATTCAAGGCCCATACAAATTTGTCAATATTATCATTTTCAATCAATATCCCGTCATGATTATTATTAATAATATTACGAGGACCTGTAGGACAATCAAATGAGATCACAGGAACTCCCACCGATTGGGCCTCTAAAATAAGCATGGGAAAACATTCCTGTTCTGAACTCATCAGGACTACCCTTGATTTAGCTAGTTCTTCCAGAACAGAATTTGTTTTACCTTTGAAAGTCACACAATTCTCCATTTTTTTCTCTTTAACAAGATTCTGTATTTCACCCCCATAAAGATTATCTAATGGTCCATAAATAAGCAATCTCCAAGCTGGATTATCATTCGAAAACTTTTCCCATATACCAACTAAAAGCTCGAGTCTTTTGACAGGTGCAAAGCGAACAACTGTAGCAGCAATTAAATCTTTTTTAGATTGCGCATTTATAATTACATCTGCATCCGAAATGATTGGATTATTAATGACCTCAACATTACTCGACTTGTAAAATGACCTTTCTTCAGTACTCAAAACAACGAGTTTATCATACTTCGACTCGACATAATTGAAGATCTTATTTTTTAATTCACTTTTCTTGTTATAATACTTTGAAAAATGAAATTCTTTAACAATTTTGGTTTGTCTTCGCAATAAAAAAGGAAGAACATAAGTAATTGGGATATGTGACGCAACAATTACTATATCGGGCTTATTTTTCAATAAATATTTTTGAATAACAAAAATATTTTTAAATAAAAGAAAAAGGTTTGTAAATGAAAAATAACTAATTAATCGATTGTAATTAATTTTCAGATCGATGAATTTTACAGTTGGTTCTAAATCATAAATATGAGAATTATTTTTATTTTCAGTACTAATAACCGTAAGATCATACTCAAAATTAGTAGCCCAATAATTAGCTTTTATTGCGACTAACTTTTCGATACCACCATGCTCATAAAATTGATCCACGAGAATTGTTATTTTCTTCATTTTTTTAAGATTAATGAGCGAAATAAAACATCCCACTGTTTTACAATCTTTTCTGGATTATACCTAAGTACGTTCTCACTTGAACATTTTCCCATTCGACTCCTTAAATCGAAATCTTTTATTAAGGATACTAACTTTTCAGCAAACATATCAATATTACCATTAGGTACTAAAAAACCATTGATATTATCATCAACGATATCAGCTGGCCCATAAGGGCAATCAAACGAAACACATGGTACTCCATAACTCATTGCTTCTATTAACACCATTCCAAACCCCTCAAAACGAGAAGTCATTAGATAAATTGATGAATTTTTATATTTTTCCTGAATATTCTTCACTGGAGGATAGAAATTCACAACAGAATTTAATCCTAATTTTTCGGCCTTGCTCTCTAAATCTAAATCAGTATTTATTTTTCCATAAATTTCAAGATTCCAATCTGGATGCACAAAATGCACTTTCTCCCAAATTTCCAATAACCGATCATACCCTTTTTGATAGGACTGTTTACCAACTACTAAAACATTTTTATTGTTCAATGTTGATTTTTCCAGAGGATTAAAAGGTAAGGGATTAGGAATAACAAGCAAGTTTTTAAGATCCCACTCTGACAAATTTCCATTTGTTAAAACGATGAATTTATGAAATTTACTCCCACCATAATTCATCAATCTAAGTTTCACACTTAACCAGATTTTTTTCAGAAAAGAATCTTTATCACTATTAAACTCTATTTGTTTTGAAACATGCCGTTCATAAACAACAGGAATTTTTTTCCCAAAAATTACTGGAAACAACATACCTTTCAGTCCATCATCACAAACAGAAATAATATCTGGCTTAACTCGATCAAGAACATCTTTTATACCCTTCCTATAAGAATATAAATACCGGAATGGATTTCCTCCCACAGAAATATCATGATAATGAATTTCATTACTAAAATCATAAAAAAGATCTTCTCCTGTCTGATTTAGAGTTAAGATATGAACCTGATATCCTGACTCTTCGGCTAAGTAAGATGCCTTAACAGATAAAACTCTCTCAAGTCCTCCAGAACCGCAAATTTGGTTCGTTATGTATAACAATTTCATAAATCAATCTTCACTAAGTTAAAATCCTTTCGATGTACAATTTCAATTATGTAACTAATATTTCGACCTTGTGACTTACCCGCATATAATTTATGTAGCAGGATAAGCTTCTTCTATGAAGGAAGAACAAGTGTTTTTCAAGTCTTTAACAACAGGTAAATGATTAGTTAAATTAACAACATTAGTTTTTTTTGTTATTAATCCTTTCAAATTAAAATTATTAGTAATATTTCCTTCCTTATCTATATCTATCCTATTGAAAAAGTCAATTATTCCATCAAAACGGCAAGTATCAACCTTAGAATTAAAACTATTAATAAAGATTACAGGTGTTCCCATTGCTAAACAAGGTAATGCACAATGAATTCGAGAAGTAATAACTAGTTTTGCTTTTGAATATTCTTTAAGATACTTATCGGCTAATTGGAATTTTTCATCATCCGATAATTTGCCTTTAGAAAGTACTTGTGTATTATATTTTGCGTTTTTCAGTAGGTCAGAATGAATTATTTTCTTTAAATGTTTACTCTTCTTACCAATTTTTAAAATATCACCATTCACCAGACTTCTTATGAATGTTTTCAAATCTACTGTCACAGATGAAAATGTCGGATAGTTAAAAAATGGGTCAACGATGTAAATATCATCTGTTCTTAAAGAATCATCAACTTTATAACTATCAAGAGTCAATGTCAAACACCCTGAAAAATAAGCCTCAACTCCTCTCTCTTTCAATAACTTAACAGTATATTTATCACGACATCCAATAGGCTCATGTTCCTTTAAATAAGCAATGCTTTTTTCATTCAATAAAAAAGGAGCAGCACTAGAATTCAAATGAAATGAGATAAATAAAGGGTGAATTTTTTTTGAAGGTACCCAATTAAATAAATTATGAGTAAACCACCCATTCAGAATAAGCTTTACTTCTTCTCCTGAATAATGAAAAAGCTTTTCCCTATTAATAAAAACATGATTCTTATTTATATATTGACGTGCTGCGAGACTTTGTATATTATCTCCCAAATTATATGTTGTATTTCCTTCTTGATATGTTAATAGTGCATGTTTCATTTAACAAATTTTAACCTAATATTCATATAAAACTTAAAAATGTTTGGGTATTTATTTATTAGACCAGCCTTAAACCTAGCTATCCCCTTAGCTGTCTCACCCTGTTTCGTCACCTTCAAGTCAAACTCCAAAAACCATTTAATTTCCTCCATTTCAAGATTAGGATTTTCAAACACAAATACATTATTGCTTTGCTTAGCTTTAACTTGTAAATCCTTCCAATATAAAACATGACTCGGCTTTTTAATGCCTGTTTTCAATAGCTTCTTTACTAAAACGTAAAACGATGAATCAACCCTGAATCCATATTTATTAGGGTCATCACCACATAACACAATTGCCATTATAGTACGTATGCACTTTTCGCACACACTACAATTTAAACTATCTCTTCTTTCAGAATAGCACACTCTCAAGCCAAGAGGTATCTTATTATTAATTGAAAAATCTGTGATAGTCTTAACCTTTTCCACTCGTGTTAAATCATAACATTCGTGTACTATTTTTGTATTAGTCCATTTTAACAGCTCATCCGTAGTGGGATTAGAACCCCAACTAAGTTGTGTTTCTTTAGTATGTGAAGATGCAATATACAGAGTTTCAATACCAAGTATATAAGCTAAAGGAGCAGTAACACCCAGCAGAGCCATTCCATGTTGAACATAGCCCCACCAGCCTAAATCCAAATCCAAATCAAGTTTACTAGTATAGAAATCCCTTAAATTTGATTTAATATAATACTTTGGATTATGAGCCAAATATTTCTGAGAGTCATTATAATTTACTAAGTCACTCCATCTTAATTTGTCATTCAATTCAATATCAGCTCCCCATATAGAAAACAAAGCCAGATTACTAGCAGCATGTCTAACATATACTGAAACCGCATCAACACCACCGCTAAATAGCATAGCTTTCTTCCCTGAATTTGCTCCTGAGTTTTCAATAATGCTTTCGACTTGCAAATCGCCACCCAACATATGTTTAGGATACATCTTTTGAAACTCTTTTTTAATTAAAAAAGCACTTTCATAAAAAATTTTATCAATTTCCTTACATTTTATTTCCACACCTAAAAACCAAGCAATAGGTAAAAAATTAGACATAAAAGGGATACATAAGATACTCTTCGGAACTGAAGATACATCAATATCATAAGAAGCAAAGTACGAGTCATTCGCTCTAAAATATTTGGACAACTCTTTACTAACGGTATAATCATACAATACGGTTCTACCATTGTCTTTAATTATAATATCTCTAAGTACAATCATTTAAATTATATTTTTGAATTAAAAATTCCTATTAACTTTATCCCAATCCTAGAGTATTTTAAAGCTCCCTTCCCTTTATAAATAAGACTTCTTAGTATCTCTACTTCATAGTCACGCATACCTATCTTATACATAGTAATAATATACATCAATGAGTATAAAGATGCCTTTACTACAAAATTAGACCACCCATTACCTGGAAGTAACCTAATCAACATTCCAACCAGAAGGATTCCAATCATACTCAACAAAAGTCGATGCGTCAACTCACTAAAAAAGCGCATAATATTTAAGTTTATAACTTTTGTATAGTAGATATTCATTATATTCTGCGAGATTAACCATCCAGAAACACTTCCAATAATCATACCCGTAGCACCATATTTAGGAGCTAAATATGCACCTGAAGCAGTGCCAATAGTAACAAATGATAGGTACAAAACAGCTTTAAAAGCCAACTTCCCTTTGGCCTCAAGAATAGAATTTCCAAATCCTTGTACTAAGGGCACAGTATAAGCAACCATTATTAGTAGTGCTATGCGCCAAGCTTCAATAAACTCCTCACCAACCCATAGGATTATAAATTGTTGACCGTATAGTAAAAATGCGCCAAAAACATATAACAAAACAAGTAATGAAATACGACCAATACGTATCATCATGTCGGTTAACTCCTCGCCCGAAGCCTCTTCTACAGCCATTTTAGTTGCCCTTGGAAGAAAAACACCCGTAATTGCACTCGAAAAAGCACCATAGTAAGAGCCTAACATTATACCAATTGCAAATATAGCAACAGTGGTAGTACTTGTTAAAACACCTAATACCATTTGCCCACTCTTCCATTGAAACTGACCAACCAACGCAAAAACGAAAATCCAAACTGAATATCTAAATATTATCTTTAATAAATTCTTATCAAATCGTTTAAATGAAATTTTAATTTTTAAAATTTTGATTGCATAATATGCATTTGCACTTATTAACATCAAATTCATAATTGTATCCAAAATAACCATTCCAACTGATTTTGCTTCAAAAAATAAAATCGTAACTATTAGAATTGATCGTATGATATACTTAATAATACTTGCAATTCTTGGGAATACAAATTTTTCATATCCTGAAGCGATCCCTGCAAATGAATTACCTGGTAAAGTTATTGCTAGATTAAAAATCAATATAACAAACATGACCTTAGCTTTCCCCAGCTCCACAACAGACATCGATTTATCAAATACACTCTCTAAATTGTAATAAAAAATGACTCCTAGAAGCACTAAAACCAATGAGATACAACAATAAATAAAAATACTCATACCAAGGAAATTGGCTTCCCCCTCCGCATCTTTTTCAGCTCTATACTTTGCAACGAACCTAACAATTGTATTATTCAATCCGAAATCTAAAAGAGTCAAATAACCAACAAAAGCCCCTATTAATACGTACAAGCCATACTCAGCAGCTCCCAACATTTTTAAAATAAACGGAGTCATTAATAAACCAACAATATTGGTTAGGACAATAGTTACATAGGAAAGAGTAGCTCCTGCTTTAAGTTGATTTATTGCCATATTTATTATAATGTAAAAAAATAAAAAAGGATAATTTTATTTTAAATTCTCCCAATACCATTCCGTCGCCTCTTCCAATCCTTTTCTTATCGAATATCCCGGCTCATATCCCAATAAGGTCTTTCCTTTTTCGATAGAAGCCAAAGAATGAGGAATATCTCCTGCACGATTTGGGCCGTGCTGTATTTGAATGTTAGCAATTTCAGCATCGAATTTCGAAAGGTTATCTATTAATATTTGCACCAATTCGTTAAGATTAGTTCTTTCGCCAAAAGCCACGTTAAACACTTCACTGATAGATTTATCATCTGAGTTATTAGATGCAATACCCCGTGTCGCATTATATCCTTTCATTCGTTCCAATAAAACTTCTGTTGGAGTAATAGCAGCCAATTGGTTGGCTTGAATCACATTATCAATATAAGTAAAGTCACGACTAAAAGATCCATCTCCGTTGATTAATGGACTTTCATGTTTAATTAGTGTTTGCACGAACTTCGGTATTACGGCTGCGTAAGCTCCGTTAGGATCTTGACGTCGACCAAAAACATTAAAGTATCGTAATCCAATTGTCTCAATTCCATAAAGATCAGAGAAATTTTTAGCGTACAATTCATCAACATACTTTGTAATAGCATATGGTGATAGAGCATTCCCTATAATATGTTCAACTTTTGGTAAATTTATTGAATCACCATAAGTTGAAGAACTAGCAGCATAAACAAATCGTTTTACTTTGGCCTGAGCCGCAGCATGGAGCATTTTCACAAACCCACCAATATTCACGTCAGTAGCGGTCATTGGATCTACAATGGAACGAGGAACTGAACCAAGAGCAGCCTGATGCAATACATAGTCAGCTCCTTCTACTGCTTTTTGACAATCCTTATAATTTCGAATATCACCCTCAATAATTTTAAACTTAGGATTCGATAAAAAAGCCTCTATATTATGTGTGAAGCCTGTAGAGAAATTATCAAGACAGGTTACATCATTATTTTGTTTCAAAAGCACCTCACAAAGATTAGAACCAATAAAGCCAGCTCCACCTGTTACGACAACTTTCGAATTTGTAATTATTCTATTCATTTAAATTTTTTAAAACACATTACAATCGACAATCAATCAATTCTTTTGGGAGAACCCCTTTAATATCATAAATAACAGCATTAGAACCATTTCTGAGGGCAGCAATATCTATATCTTCGAACTCCTTATGTGCTACTGCTAAAACAATAGCATCATATGTATCACCATTAATTCTTGACAGCAAATTCAAACTATATGCTTTTTTCACTTCTTGCTCATCTGCCCATGGATCAAACACATCAACCTCACATCCAAACTCCACAAATTCTTTAACAAGATCAAACACTTTAGAATTACGAATATCAGGACAGTTTTCTTTGAAAGTAATACCTAAAACCAAAACTTTAGAATCAGCAATTCGATGTTTTTTCTTTATCATTTCTTTAATTATCCTTGATGCTACATAAGCAGACATTCGATCATTCAATCGACGACCAGCTAATATAATTTCAGGATTATAACCAACCTCTTGTGCTTTTTGGGTTAGATAATAAGGATCAACCCCAATACAATGACCTCCAACTAATCCTGGTTTAAATGGCAGGAAATTCCATTTAGTACCTGCAGCTTCTAAAACTTCGTGAGTATCAATTCCTAATAGACTAAATATCACAGAAAGTTCATTTACAAAAGCGATATTAATATCACGCTGGGAATTTTCAATAACTTTTGCTGCCTCTGCAACTTTAATTGATGAAGCCTTAAATGTTCCTGCTGTAATGATTGACGCATACAACGAATCAACATAATCTGCTGTCTCTGCATTAGATCCAGACGTAACCTTACGAATCTTTGTGACAGTATGAACCTTATCTCCCGGGTTTATCCTCTCCGGAGAGTAACCACAAAAGAAATCCTTATTAAATGTTAAACCACTAATTTTTTCTAATACTGGGACGCAATCCTCTTCAGTTGCACCCGGATATACTGTTGACTCATATATAACGACATCACCTTTTTTTAATGCTTTTCCAACTGTTTCTGAAGCCTTAAGTAATGGGCTTAAATCAGGACGATTATTCTTATCAATAGGTGTCGGTACCGTAACAATAAACACATTAAACTGACTCAGAATTTCAGTATCATTAGTAAAACTTAACAATTCTGATAAAAGTAAATTTTCACTTGTTACTTCAAGAGTCCTATCATTACCCATTTCTAATTCTGATATTCGATCTGAATTTATATCAAAACCAATTGTAATATATTTTTTTCCAAATTCAACAGCCAAAGGCAACCCAACATAACCAAGCCCAATCACCGCAATTTTAGGATTTATTGTCTTCATCAATTTTTATTTTAATACAATTTATTTGAACTCTAAAGGTTATAGTATTTCATTTTTACTTTACAGGCGTTGTTGGTACTTCAACAAACTCATCTGAAACAACATCCGCAGATTCATATCCATATCCGTAGCCGTATCCATATCCATAACTTTTACCTTTAATCCCATTTAATATCAAACCAACATTTTTGAATTGAGCCTCTTGTAATAGTTTCATATTCTGACTAAAAAAGCTCTTATTGGTTAATTGGTGACGAGTTACAAATAAACTCGCATTAGCAAATGGGCTCAACAACAATGAATCCGATACCATTCCTACAGGACTAGTATCAATAACAATACAATCGTATTTTTTGCTTAGCGCTTCAAATAACACTTTAGTCTTATAAGAATCAATTAACTCTGCAGGGTTTGGAGGAACAGGACCTGAGACAATACAATCCAAATTCGTGTATTTCGTATTTTGGATAACTTCTTCCAGCTTGTCTTTCCCAATTAAATAAGTTGATATCCCCTTATGTTCCGGAATTTCAAGATATTTTCCTAATTGAGGTCTTCTGAGATCAAAACCAAGTATTATAGTTTTCTTTCCTGCTAATGCATAAATACCACTAATATTTAAGGCACAAAAAGTTTTCCCTTCACCTGAAATAGAAGACGTTATTAGCAATGTTTTTTGAGCACTTCCTTTTGTAAGATAATCAAGTCTGGTTCGAAGAGCTCTAAAAGATTCTGTAACCGGATCCTGTGGATGCTTCTGAGTAAGAACATCTCCGTCCTTTTTGCTTTGTGCAATACTACCGATTATTGGTACGGAGCAAATCGCTTCTAAATCTTCTTTTGATTCAATTTTATTATTAAAAAAGGCCTTTAGAAAAATAAACAAGGCTGGGAAAAACAATCCTAGTATTCCCCCAAGAAAAAATACCTGCATACCCTTTAACTGCATCATTTGTTCAAAATGTGCTGACTCAACAACTTCATTATCCGGCAAATTTGACGCCTTTTGAATTTGAGCCTCTACTCTTTTTTCAAGAAGCGAAGTATAAAGTCCATTATTTAAATCATAAGTTCGTTGAATATTCATAAACTGCTGTTCCTTACCAGGCAATAAATTTTGTGCTTTCCTTAAGTCTACCTTTTGTATCCACAAGGCCTTTAATTGATGCTCAATATACTCCTTTTGCGAAGTAATGTTCTCATACAGAGTCGCTAATAAAGTCCCTTCCTGGCGTTGAAGCTTCTCTAAATACGGATTATTCAACTTCTCCTTCCCTTTGTATTGAAATAAGGCAGCTCTCACTTCAGCCAATTGAGCAATATACTCCCCCAAAACAGACTGCTCTATCCCAACTGACGCTGGAGATATTAACTTGTCGTAATCTTCTCTTTTATTAAGATATCCTTGTAAACGCTCAAAATAGGAAGCCTGCATTTGCAATTTTGAAGTCTCCGAATCCAGCTCCTGAATTTTCTGATATGCTGCCTCAACCTGTACCGTAGGCTTCACCACATTGTTTGAAGTTCTGAACTTCTGCAATTTTGCCCCCATGCGCCCAAGTGTATCACTAAGCCCATAAAGTTGCTGATCAATAAATGAAATAGTATTGTTCGCAATTTGATTTTTCTGATCCAAATTATTCTGAATCCACACTTCCATCAATTTATTGAGAAAGAGTTTTGATTTGTTCAAACAAGTTCCTGTTAAAGAAAGATTTGCAATAGATGCACCTTTTGGAGCAAATGCAACATTAATTTTCTCGAAATCTTTTACCAAACGTTTATTATCCCGAATCACAAAAGAAAGCTCATTGTCTACTAATAATTCATTCAAATCTGTTTCATCCGCCTCAATCAAAAAAGAATAATAATCGCCCTCTATTAATTGACCCAAGCGTACCTCCTCATTGATCGCAAAAGAGGGCAAATTTCCAATATCTTTATTATATGAAAAACTATGCACAACTGCATCTTCCGCCTTCGCTTCAAGTTGCAATTGCCCGTTACTGTTCAAGGCAAGATTAAATACAACATCAAGTACCTGATCATGATCTGGATCCAAAATTACCCGTATTGAATTCTCCTGATAAAATTCCTTTTTCTGATATTGCTGTTTTGAATAAATACTAGTATTTATTGTCTTCATTACATTTCGGAAATTATACGCAGGAACAGTAAATTTTCCCTTGGTATAATAACTAACATTGAAATCAAGTTGATCCAAGGTTCGTAAAATCTGAGATTCGGTTTTCAAAAGAATCGCCTGATTTTCAAAATTCTTCATATCCGGTGAAGAAAAACCACTCATCATCGCCATTTCTTCAGGCATATTACTTTGATCATTGCTCTTTACTAATACAGATGCCCCAATTTTATAAACTGGCGCAGTAAATTTATTAACGAAAAATGCAATGGCTAAACCAAGAATTAAAAAAGCTGCAAACCAACGCCAATTTGAAAGAAAGAGAAAAACCCACTTTTTCAGATCAGGTTTTTCCGTTTGATAGGAATTGCCATTCGAAAAGATATTATTCTCTGAAGAATGATTATTAATATTGGTTGAATTCATAATTGAATTATTGAAAAAAAAAGAGTTGTCAGAAGATAATTAAAAGGCAAAATATCTATTAAACTTTATTTTACCAGTTTGAAAAACCAAGAAGTAAAAGACCTGGGATCTAAACTACTTCAAAGTATTTGCTAACAAAAACAAGCTGAGTAAACTTGATATTAGCGCTAAGGAAAAAGATTCTCCAACTCCCCACATCTTTGCTTTAATTGGCTCAATATAAACAAGATCGTTAGGTAAAATATAGTAATCCTGACTATCAATAAGATTTCGATCCGATAAATTAACGGTTATAGTTTTTGTCCCATTGGCAGTAGGTCGAACAATTTTAACCATACGCCTTTTTCCATAAATAGTGAGGTCGCCAGCCAAAGCAATTGCCTCAAAAATATTTATTTGATCTTTATTCATATTGTACTGTCCAGGAGCTCTAACTTCACCTAAAATTGTAAATTGGGCATTGGTCAGCTGTACCTGAAGAGAAAAAGTATCAATATGATTTTTCAAAATCTCCTGCATTTGATCTTTTATCTGCTTCAATGTCTTGCCAGTAACATTAACCTTTCCAACATAAGGAAAATCGATATTACCGTCATCACTCACCTGATAACTAAGAAATCGCATACTACTACCATCACCCATATTAGTCATACTGCTTTGCCCGGAGGTCAAATTATACAAACCTGCGACTGTTTCATCAGGTGTTAACACACGAATATAAAGATAATCACCAGCTTGAATGGTATAAGCTTCAGTTACATCTTCAGCTTTAACGTAGGGATTTTCGTATTTTCTTTTCCCACTTACATCACGCATATAAACCGTCTTTTTCTGAGGTATACAGGAAACAAAAAAGACCAATAAAAGCAATGTTGGAATTGTTACTATTTTCATGTTTATAAATTTAATTAGTAGTTTTCAAGCTTTTGATTACATCTTTAAATTCAAAAGGTATATCCATATTAGTAGTCCTAAAATTTATTACTGCAGTCTATATTTTTCTGAAAAAGAATGCTCCCCCACTTTAAATAATTGCAAGTTCTGCGATCCAAAATTAAAAAGTAATCCTTTGGAATAATCTTCTTTGTTTAAATTATTTACAAATTCCTCTTCCTGATTTTCTGTCAACAAACTATTCGATTTTATACCAACAGCAATATCATCAATACAAAGTAAGTTTTCAATTGCTCCTGTGTTTTCAATTACCTCATCCGAAAAATATTTTACATTCCTCAACTCCAGCTCCAATTCAAACACATCTTGATAAACATGTCCAGCCAAACCATTACCAAGTTGTTTGTAAATATATTGGCCTATTTCAATCAGTTGATTAAAGTCAGTACAACAAGCAATTTTATCCATGATTAACTTCTTTTCAATAAATAATAACAATTTATATATCCAATCTAATAATTCAGCTATTCCATCGCCAAGAAAAGCATAAATCTACTTCACCTCTGGCACGTAAGTCAATTCCTCCAGCTTTATCTCACTAGTCCAAAATTGGGAGCAATCAACCCACTCACTTTCCGAAGCCAATTCTAATTTTGGGTTCCAAAAAAAACAAAACAAATAAGAATAAACATTTTCATTTAGGTCAAAAAGAAAAGTTTCACTTTTACGAATGGCATCGGTTGAAATTTCTTCCACCTTTAAATTCGCATTCATTCCAAACAGTTTAAACTCATTGGAATCACTAGTTTTTTTGTCTCTCGAATTATTGTGCCAATTAAAACAAATACTATTCTTCTCTATTATTACCGCCTTAAACTCCTCTATTCCTCCTAAATCACCACTTGTCAATTTAAGTTTCGCCATATCAGGTACCCCATCAATAGTAAAAGCGTGCGTATTCAATTTACAAAAGAGATTCTGACCACTCATGGCATTACGTCGAGCTTCCGGATTCCAGAAGGGTCTGATCAATTCAACCAAATTTAAACTCACAAAATTACTCGCCGCCTTAAATTTACCTCTTTGATTTACTTGTCCTGGTGTTCGAGGATTTTTAACATGAGTTGGCTTACTACGCAAATAAGTTTTACCATAACGATGAGAAATAATTACCTGACCAACTAAACCGGTTAATAACTTATCTTTTATATTAGCCATATTTTGAATAGAATTTTACAGAAGACAAAAGCGAGAGTTTTATTAAAAAAACTTTGGCTTTAAGATTAAACTCCAACCTAGAAGTTAATCAATACCATATAAATGAATAAATTGACTACTTGATAAACGACTTCAAAGTCACGAGGACTTACTGTCTTGTTAAAAAAAAATAAATTTTCGTAGCAAAACGAAAACAAAACAAAAATCTTAACGTAAAGACAACAATAAAAAAACAGCAGTTCATCACCTGTTTCCTTAAATTGACATACCCCCACCTAATCTTCATCACATCAACATTGGCTTTACCCAGACTTGTTCCAGAAACTATCCAGCCCTGTTCCTGTCTTGTTGGAAATTAAAAACAAAAAAAAGCAAATCTTCTAATTGACTTATTTCTCAACTTCTTTCTTCTTTATCGGTTCCACTTCAGCCAGGGAAATTTCAGTATGAACACAGCATCCTAAACTAGGAAAACGTAGAACGATGCGGCTTTTCCCTCTCATTTGTATGACCTCTCCTTGAACACCTTTTAATGGCCCCTTTATAACTTCAAGCAGATCGCCTTTCTTTAGGTTTTCAGAAGTCATTTCAACATCTCGATTGGAATCCGATAAAAAGAACCTTATCGCTTCGATTTGATTTGCAGGAATAGGTACTGCTTTTCCTTCAAAAGAAACATAGCGAACAGCCAAATCAGACTTAAGCACTTCAAAGTATTCAAATTTATTAACCCTAACGAATACATAAGATGTAAACAATGGAGTTTCCACCCATTTTTTACGATCGCTCCATACACGCAACTCCTTTCTTACAGGCATGTAACCTTCCAATCCTTTTTCTATAAGCTCATCATACAACTTCTTCTCAGATCTTGATTTGGTATATATTGCGTACCAACTACTCGGTGCTTTTTTCAGATTCAAAATTCTTTTTTTTTAGATTTCAGCTAAATAGTATTGATTCACTAAAGTAATATTTCTATCGATGCATTGTACAGCTTCGCCCCTTCAGTCCCATACTTTAAGCTATAGCAACCGTAATTCTTAAACAAAATAAATCTACTAGCCATACAACTAGTCGATGCACTACAAACATATTATGATTTAGTTAAACGATCAATACCCGAAAAAGGGTATATTCTAAAATTAACCTTAAAACTAGGTGGATTCGAGAATTACATTCTGATAAAAACAAGAGAAAACCTATTTAAGAAACAATAAAAACTAAAATACTACAAACAATAATCACTTGTAATATAACCATTTACACCACAAAGTTCGAGACACACCAATATTAAATTGATTAATACTCCAAGGAATACTTCAGGACTACAATTTTTAAATAAAATGCGATAATAAGCCAAACGAAATGTATTTTACGAACGAACTAATAACCGATAAAAACTTATTGTTAAATTGTTTTGTACGCAAAAAACGATCATTGATACTAATTAAAATGACGTTCACCACAATAAAAGACTAAATTGTCTGAAATAGGATGATTCTTTTGGTGTTAAATTAATGTTACAAAAAAAATCTTCCCGATTATTTAAACTATTCAGAGAATAAATCAATAAGTAATTTTAAAAGACCGACTAAATTCGAATCAGAACTCTAATCAAAACAAATTACTTGACGATAAAATATTCTTAAGATACAAGCAGAAAATTTCAATAAGACTAAATACATGATAGTAAAGCTATCAAATTAAGAAAGTTGGAAATACAACTGGTAATCAACTGCCCTTTGTTTAATCATTGGAAAAAGTATTGGAGTTTCCCTTATATCTTTTATCGTCATAAAACTAAAATTAGCTGAATTACCCAAAGGAGTAAAAGCCATTCAGGTTGTAGGAATAGCATTTCTGGCTGGTATTGGATTTGCAATGGCAATATTTATTACGAACCTAGCTTTTGTTATTAATCGTGAATTTATCGATTTTACTAAAATCGGTATCTTGATCGGCTCATTTATTTCGGGCATAATTGGCTATTTGATTCTTAGGATTGAGAGTCGTTAAATTCAAAACAAATAATACCAAAACCATTGGTCATATTTTATCCACTGATGAAATTAGGACCTATAAAACAATTCATATTTCATCTGTTTATATTTTTCATTTTAGGATCATATAGCCTGTCCTGATCTATCGGAGAACTTAGCATGAGTAAATCATCATTCTCGTGTGTGAGTTAATAATTATTTAATCATGGACGTTTCATATAAGATTTTCGCTTTTGCCTCATAAAAAGGATACCTTAGTTAGGTTAAAAAAAGGGATGTACATATAAAGAGCATTTCTCTTGAAAAAATAGAAGCCCTTCAAATCCACATTTTGATGGACAGAATAACGACAAATTGCAATCACGCGAGATAAGTGATGTAGACCGATGTGCGACTCACACATGCATTACCTGTATGCCAGGCATGGGTGGGCGTGTAAATTAAAACGAAAAAATAATAACATGATAGAATATTTGACCTTCTCTTTATCTGTATTTACAGGTTTTTTTGCCATAATGAACCCAATTGCCAATATTCCTATTTTCTTGTCGTTAGTTGAAGACGCCGATGAAACAACGAAAAATACAATTAATAAAAAAGCAAACATAATTGCATTTTTGATTGTATTGATATTTGTGCTGTTAGGAAAATTTATATTTGAATTATTTGGAATTACAATACCTGCCTTTAAAATAACGGGTGGTATCTTGCTTTTTTATGTAGGTTTTGAAATGCTGCAATCAAAAAAATCAAATATAAAGCACCTGCAAAAAGTAAAGATTGATGAAAACATTGCCGTGTCACCTTTGGCAATACCTATATTAGCAGGCCCAGGAACCATCGTTACAGCTATGAGTTTTGTTTCCGACAACAGTTATTTTCATATTGGCATAGTCATTTTTATTTTTGGGATAATGTGCTGTATCACTTACTTAGCCTTCCTTTTTAGTGAATACATCCTTGAAAAAATAGGTCATAATATAATAACTGTTATCGGGAAAATAATGGGGTTAATTATTTCAATAATGGGAATTGGAATGATCGTTCAAGGCATCAAACTTGCATTCCACTTAAGTTAATTCAATTTTAAACAATACAATCTTCTAATTTACTATGTCCCTTAATTTATCCAATTTTTCCCATCATCGACTTAACGACGAAAATACAAAACACTTCAAACATCTGTTTTATGCACTGATTATCGGACTTATTGTCGGACTTGTTGGTGGCTTTTTTAGAATTATACTTAGCTATATCGAAAGTTTCAGGGATATCTTATATCATCATGCAGGCCATTCGGGATTCATGAGCTGGCTTTGGCCTATTCTGTTTGCAATCATCGGAATAAGCATTGCTTTGTTTTTAGTGAGAAGATATGCCCCTGAAGCCTCTGGAAGTGGAGTTCAAGAAATAGAGGGCGCATTGGATGGCCTACGTCCCATGCGTTGGAAAAGAGTACTTCCCATCAAATTTATTGCTTCCTTATTTTCTTTGGGAAGCGGGTTGCTGTTAGGGCGTGAAGGTCCTACAATTCAATTGGGAGCCAATATTGGTCAGATGGTGAAAGACACCCTAGGCCTGTCCGATATTGAAAAAAACTCATTGGTCTCTGCCGGTGCCGCTGCAGGACTTGCAAGTGCCTTTAATGCACCTTTTGCAGGAATTATTTTCGTTATCGAAGAAATGCACGGCCATTTTAAATTTAATTTTTATTCGTTAGCGTCCATCATGATAGGTGCAGGAACATCAGACTTTATTGTTAGAATGATGGTTGGGTCTAAACCTATTATACAGATGACTGTATTTCCAAGCCCAAACATATATGGATTATGGCTATTTATATGTCTAGGCTTACTATGCAGTATTGTTGGCCTTTTTTACAATAAGCTCCTTATTCTATCTTTAGATTTCTTCCAATTCTCCTCGAAACTGCCCGTTATTTATACAGGGATCTTTGTGGGGGTAATCATAGCAATAATTGGTATCTTTTCTCCGGACATGATAGGTGGCGGATACAATACAATTGCCAAAGTACTCGACCATTCTTTCACCTTATCTTTTCTATTATTTTTGTTTGCCGCAAGAATGCTGCTGTCCTTATTCAGTTATAGTTTTGGTGTACCTGGAGGAATTTTTTTACCTATGCTTACACTTGGGGTTATTTTAGGGATGCTGTTCGGTGTAAGCATGCAACACTTTTTTCCCCAGCTAATTTCAAACCCAGGCGTTTATACCATAGCAGGAATGGCGGGCATTTTTGCAGCAACTGTAAGAGCACCTCTTACAGGATTAGTGCTTGCGGTAGAAATGACATCAAACTATGAATTAATTTTACCTTTAATCATTACCACAGTTACAGCATCTGTATTAACATCATTTCTTGGAAATAAACCAATTTATTCAACCCTATTAAAACGTACATTAGCAAATGCGAAACAGAAAAACAAATTTGAGGAATAGAATAAAGCCTGGCAAATAGCCGCGTAAAGCCGGTGAATTTAATTCCTAACTTCTCACAGAACCGTTGCAAAACAGTAAATTAAAAATAGCAAAAAACAAACTTTAACCATGCTTCAAATTCAAGTGCAACATCTATTTTGTGTAAAAATATTTTATACGAAACAATGATCGTAGGGAGAAGCAATTTCATATTTATCGAGTAATTTAGATATTCTCATATAAAACACAACAAACATGGAACCAATATTATTAAAAGATAAAATATGCACTGAAGACCTGGATCTTTTGATTCTGAAGGGTGTGCACGATATGGATATAAATCCGAGTAAAAGGGAAGAAATTGATGTAGAAGCTAAAAAGCTGTCGGAGCACTTTGTTAAGATGTTAGATTTTCACATAAATAATGGAGAAAATCCAGATGCTTCTTATGCATTTCAAATAGCAGTCAACTTCAATGATTTTACGGAACAATACCGACAGTTATTTGTCGAAAACTACAACAAAGATGTTCTGGTTGGATTTGGACTAAGTGCAATCTGGATGGGTATTTTAAATGGGCTGGACGCAGAAAGTGGAATTATGCCCAATCATCCTTTTAAAAGAGAAATAGCAACTTGTTTGCGAACAATCAGTGAAATTTTGGACAATAAAGAATAAAACAAGTATAAATGCGAAAGGAATAAGGTTAAAGGATTACTTTAAAAGGGGAATTCACTCAAATTTCCAGTTTAGTTATTTTTGATTTCCTTGTCACAAATTATAAAAAAATCCCCGTAAGGAAAGAATTCCAAACGGGGATTTTAAGTTATTGTAGTTGAATTTTGACTATCTGTTTTCTTGCGAGAACTTACGTCCGGCATGAAGAGCCTTAATATTCATATCCACCACTTCGTCACCTTTCCTGGCAAAAATTTTACGGATACCTTCTTCCAAATATTCGAATGGAACATCAATAAAAGGGGATGCAGCGCCCAACATTACAAAGTTAAAAGCACGTGCAGAACCAACTTCTTCTTTTGCGATTCTATCCGCATCAATCAACACATAATTTGGCAAGGCTTTAATCGTTGCCTCCAATTTTTCTTGCTCTGGATAGTTGTTAATATTAATGAAAGGAGTCGAATTTGTTACTACATAACCACCCTTTTTCAAGTAAGGCAGATAACGTAACGCCTCCATTGGCTCTACTGACAAAATAATATCAGCACCTCCTTTAGGAATCAAATCAGAATAAATTGGTTTGTCAGAAATTCTCATGAATGACTGAACATCACCACCACGCTGACTCATACCATGAGTTTCAGCTTGTTTCATATATAAATCGTTGTCTAATGCAGCAGAACCTAAAGCAGCAGCAATGGATAAAATCCCTTGACCACCAACACCTGCTATGACCATATCTGTTTTCATCTGTTTCAAATTTTTTAGTTAAAGTCAGATGGAACTTACCGTATATCAAATAATTAATCTTGTAATTATTTAATTACGAACGTTTCATCTCTTTATTTTTTCAGATTAATATTCGACTAAGCTTTAGCAGCTGCTTTTGCCATGGCTGCTTTCTTAATTTTTTGATCTCGCACATTCTTCTGTACACAAACACGACGGGGAATAATTACCGAAACTCCATTGTACTCCATCTCTTTACGGAAGATTTCCTTTATCTCATCATGTTTCTTAGGCACTGGAAGCAATACATGAATGTGCTCCTTCTCTACTCCTAAGCCTAAACAAATAGCTTCTAACTTCCCTTTCGCAGATGATTTTTGACCACCTGTCATAGAGATTGATTCATTATCAGAAATTATTACTGTAATTGGAGTTTTCTCATTGATAGCATCCAATAATCCAGTCATACCTGAGTGCGTAAATGTTGAATCACCAATAACAGCTACAGACGGAATCAATCCTGCATCAGCAGCACCTTTAGCCATAGTAATAGATGCTCCCATATCAACGCAAGAGTTAATTGCATTAAATGGAGGCAAGGCTCCTAAAGTATAGCAACCTATATCTGCGAATACTCGACCTCCTCCGTACTCAGCAACAACCTCATTCAAGGCCTTGTAAACATCAATATGACTACATCCAACACACAATGCCGGCGGACGGGCAGCAACGATGCTTGGAACTTCAAAACTTTCTTTTATTTCAAAACCAAGAGCTTTCCCAACCATATCAGGAGTCAGCTCACCATCTCGTGAAAGAGTTCCATCCAAACGACCAATAACGGCTTCTTTCTCTAAATATCCTTTCAATATTTCTTCGATAACCGGATAACCTTCTTCCAATACCATCACTTTATCACACTCGCTGGTGATTTTTTGAACCATTGTACGAGGAATTGGATACTGACTGATTTTAACAACTGGATATGGACAATCTCCGTCAGGATAATTTTCCATCAAATAATTATATCCCAATCCACAAGCAATAATACCCATTGACTTATCGGTAGCATCTATATATGAGTTAAACACTGAATCTTCAGAAACTGCTTCAAATTTTTCCTGATTGCTTAGCAATTTCCTGTAACGCTTGCGCGCGATAGCAGGAAGTAATACGAATTGAAGCTTATCTTCTGGAAGTTTCAATTTATTTTGAACGATTACTTCGGCAGATCTTGCAACACCCGCACGGGAGTGAGCCAAACGAGTTGTAATTCTCATCATTACAGGAATCTCGCAAGCTTCAGACAATTCGAAACCAAAACGAGCCATATCGTATGCCTCCTGCTGATTTGACGGTTCCAATATTGGTATCATAGCAAACTTACCATATACACGGGAATCTTGCTCATTTTGAGAAGAGTGCATAGATGGATCATCTGCAACAACAACTAACAAACCACCATTTGTTCCAGTAATAGCAGCATTCATAAAACAATCGGCAGCAACGTTTAATCCAACGTGCTTCATACAAACCATTGCTCTTTTGCCAGCATACGACATCCCAAGAGCTGATTCCATGGCTGTTTTTTCATTGGCAGCCCAATCGCTGTGAATATTTAATTCATTTGCTTGTTTCGAATGTTGAACATATTCGGTAATTTCAGTAGAAGGAGTTCCCGGATATGCATAAACACCCGACATTCCACCATCAATTGCTCCTTGAGCAATGGCTTCAACGCCTAATAATAAAGACTTTTGCATGTTATATTTGTTTAACTATTTTGGTTACTCTATAAGTTAAGACACTTTTTATAAACAAAAAGACGAAGTGCCTAATTATATCAATTATTGATGTACATATGCATCAATTACAATTACTCAATAAATAGAATAGTGAAGTCTGATCACAAAGATCGGGGTAGGAAATAGAATTTATAGTCCGCCAAATAATTTCAAGTATCCAACAAGATACGCATTTACGAAATAATATATAGCAGCTAATTCCATCTAATAACTTATAATTTGTAACGAAAAACGGCTTTGTTTCTATTAATTGATGCTAAATTACCAATATTTGATTTAAATTCAATAAAAATGAACTAAAAGCAGGAAGTTTAGAATTAATTCAAATAACGAAAACGGTTGCGTTAGCTAGCGTTAAACATTTTAGTGCTGATTTTTAAACAAATAACAAAAACTACTCATCTATAATATTGAAGATTCTATTTCTTAAATAAATTCGATTTAATACGTCCAAAAGAATCAAATGCAAAACGATTTGCCAAGAGAATACTAAGCATTAAATTTATTGAGCAACCAACAAATATGGCGAGCATAATTAATATCTGATACTTAATGGCAATCATAGGAGAACTACCACCTAAAATTTGACCTGTCATCATTCCTGGCAAAGATATCAAGCCAATAACAGACATGGTAGCAATTAATGGATTTAAACCACTTTTTATGGCTGATCGAATAAATGGAGCCAGTGAATTCTTTTTACTATTTCCATTCACGAGAAGAAAATAATATAAATCCTGTTCTTTCGTTAAACGGGTAAAATAATTACTGATGCCAACAATATTGTGATTTAATGCATTTCCCAAAACCATTCCCGATATAGGTATGAAGTATCTGGCATCAAAAATATAGTCCAGACGAATTACAAAACCGAGAAAAAAAGTATCAAGAATCAGAATGCTTATAAAACCTGAAATTGCAAATGGAAGGATGAAAAAACGATAATTAAGCCCTGCCCTTTTAATTGTAGTAAAAGTACCAACCAATATCATTACACAAACCCAGATTACATTAATCCAGGCATTGTTCCATTCAAAAATATATTCTAAATAAAACGCAACTAAAGAGAGTTGTATTACCATCCGAATTAAGGCAATAAGAGTTTCTTTAACAATTTTCACTTTAAAATAGATAAAACCAATGATTGGAATTATCATTAGTAAAAAACCAAAGGCCAAACTTCCTATGCCTATGTCAATGATTTCTTTCATAACTCAATTGTTCTGTTGCAATAGTTAATCCACTTCTTATTGTGCGAGGTAGAAACAATGGTTTTGTTTGATAAGGAATCCAAGGTGGCAAACAGAAGATCAATAGAATGATCGTCCAGTGCAGAAACCGGCTCATCTAAAAGGATTATTGGCCTATCCAAACTTAAACAGGCAGACAAAACGATTCTTTGCTTCTCTCCTCCACTAATTTCAGTAAAACTCTTGTTTCCGCCACATTCTCGAACTCCTAAGCGATCTTGAAACAACTGAAAAGATTCAACTTGTTCGGGTTTCATTTGCAGCAAATCGACTAGTTCATTAGCTGAATCAACAGGCAAATTACTATTTTGAGGCAACCATATCATTTTATTACGAATAGCCATTATGGTGGTGCTATTCAACTCCACACCATCAATTTGGATCCTCCCGGATTGTGGAATTAAAAAGCCCATCAACACTTTTAATAGTGAAGACTTGCCTTTGCCTGATGGCCCGCTAAGACATATGGACTCACCTCTTAAAACATCAAAACTCAGGTTTTCACAAATAACTTGCCTAGGGAAGCTTAAATTTATCTTCTCACATTTTATCATATTCTCGATCTATACTATAAAGAAAATAATATTATCTCACTTGAGAACAATGCAAATCAAATTTCTTTGAGCTATAAGAACAATGTTTAATTAGGGCTTTATTTAAATGAGATTATTCTCACTTAACTATTTTTAACACAACAAACAACTCTTCATATAATACTGTCATACTGAACATTACCTTAACGCAATCGTTTTAACATGTCCTACAACATATCTTAAAATCAAATTACTTTAGTGCTAAATTTTAATGAAATATTACTTTTGTAGCATAGATATATGGATATCTACATATAAAGATTGTAACAAAATTAACTTTTAGAATATATACAATGGCAAAATACTTAATAGTTGGAGGTGTAGCAGGAGGAGCAACAACGGCTGCACGTTTGCGCAGAATGGATGAATCAGCAGAAATAATCATATTCGAAAGAGGTGAACATATTTCATATGCAAATTGTGGTTTGCCATACTATGTTGGAAATATAATTACCGAAAGAGAGAATCTTTTACTTCAAACACCTGAAAGTTTTAAAAGAAGACTTAACGTTGATGTTAGAATTAAAAACGAAGTGGTTAGAATTGACCGAGAAAATAAGTTGGTTGAAATCAATGACCTTATCAACAATACTAGCTATACGGAATCTTACGACAAATTAATTGTTTCTCCTGGTGCTGAGCCAATAAAACCAACTATTCCAGGGATTAAAGACGAAGCTATATTTACAGTTCGAAATGTAAAAGACACCGACAAAATTAAAGCTTACATCAACGAAAAAAAGCCTAAAAAAGCAGTCGTTGTTGGTGCTGGATTTATCGGTTTGGAAATGGCTGAAAACCTTCATCATTTAGGTATGATGGTTACTATTATTGAGATGGCAGAACAAGTTATGACGCCTCTTGATTACGAAATGGCTGCTGTAGTCCATCAACATCTAAAGACAAAAACTGTAGAATTTTATCTGAAGGATGGTGTTAGTGAATTCAAAAGAACAAAAGATCTTTTAGATGTTCATTTACAATCGGGAAGAAAAGTTGAAGCTGATATGGTAATTTTATCCATTGGAGTTAGACCAGAGACCAAATTGATTAAAGATGCTGGTATTGATTTGGCCCCAAACGGAGGAATTAAAGTAAATGAATACCTACAAACAAGTGATCCATATATATATGCGTTAGGAGATGCGATGGCTTTCCCTCACCCTATTACAGGTAAATATACCAATGCTTACCTTGCTGGTCCTGCCAATAAACAAGCTAGAATGTTAGCTAATAATCTGGTTCTAGGACACAAACAAAAATACAAAGGAGCTATTGCAACAGCTATTGCCAAAGTATTTGATCTTACTGTAGGATCTACTGGAGTAGCAGAGAAAGTTTTGAAAAAAGAAGGTATTTCATATATATCAAACATTACTCATGGTGGTTCGCATGCGGGATATTATCCTGGAGCAATGCCTACCACAATAAAAATTACTTTCGATCCCAAAACCGGTAAGTTGTACGGAGCACAAGTAATAGGATATGATGGCGTTGATAAAAGAACCGATCTGATTGCAACAGTTCTTCAAAAGGGAGGAACAATCTATGATTTGCAGGAAATTG
This sequence comes from Labilibaculum antarcticum, assembly GCF_002356295.1. Taxonomy (NCBI): domain Bacteria; kingdom Pseudomonadati; phylum Bacteroidota; class Bacteroidia; order Marinilabiliales; family Marinifilaceae; genus Labilibaculum; species Labilibaculum antarcticum. The sequence continues at coordinate 5,612,437 of NZ_AP018042.1, forward strand.
AACATGCTTATGCTCCACCCTACTCTTCTGCGAAAGATCCCGTAAATCAGGCTGGTTTTACTGCGGGAAATATTATTGAAGGATTGGTAAACATTATCCATTGGGATGAATTGTACCAATTGCATGGAGCGGATAATTACATATTAGATGTTCGTACTCCTGTTGAATTCGAACTAGGTCAAATTGAAGGTGCAATAAACATTGAAGTTGATGAAATTAGAAATCGTTTGGATGAAATTCCAAAAGACAAAAAAATCATTATCTATTGTGGAGTTGGTTTACGCGGTTATTTTGCAGCAAGAATATTAATGCAAAGAGGTTTTACCAACGTATACAATTTAAGTGGCGGATACAAAACTTACGAACATGCTACCGGTAAACAAAGCAACGAAGATATTTTTGAATCAAGTTATATTGGTAAGGACGGCCATATCTACAGAGGAAAACCAAAAACATCTGAAACAGAAATTAAATCTGAAATTAAAACCATTGAGGTGGATGCTTGTGGATTACAATGCCCGGGACCAATCATCAAGCTAAAAAAGGAAATTGATAAACTTGAGAATGGCGATCGTTTATTACAAAAGGTAACTGATCAAGGATTTGTTAAAGATGTTGCATCCTGGTGTAACATGACGGGGAACAAACTAATTTCTGTTGAATCTGACAAAGGAATCATTTCCGCACTTATCGAAAAACAAAAGAAAGAAGAACAATGTTCTGCTTTAAATGGTTCGGGAGCAAAAAATAAGACAATGGTTGTCTTCTCTGATGAATTAGATCGGGCTTTAGCCTCTCTGGTAATTGCCAATGGTGCCGCTGCTATGGGAAGCAAAGTAACGCTATTCTACACTTTTTGGGGATTGAATGTGATTAAAAAGGCTCATAAACCAAAAGTTCAAAAAGATTTAATGGGCAAAATGTTTGGCAAAATGATGTCGGACAGCGCGGACGATTTGAAGCTTTCGAAAATGAACATGATGGGATTAGGTTCCAAGATGATGAAGAAAAGAATGATGTCTAAAAAAGTAGATTCCCTGGAAGACATGTTAAAAACAGCAATGGAAAATGGAGTTGAAATGATCGCTTGCCAAATGTCTATGGACATAATGGGTGTTGATAAAGACGAATTATTGGAAGGTGTTCAAATTGGTGGAGTAGCAGCCTACCTTGAAGAAGCTGAAAAATCTAATATCAACCTATTTATCTAAAAAATATTATAAATATAAAAGGGCTGTCTCAGAAATAGAGACAGCCTTTTTTTTTGTATTCTTTGGATTGCTTTTTAAAATGAATTAAATCCGATTATTATTCCTTAAACAATTCATTGTTACAGATAAAACTTCCTCTTTTACTGGACATTGCTTGTGTAATTTTGTAATTTGAGTATTGCTAATTCAAGCAGATTAGCTCAAATAAAACTGTCTTATATCGCTCCCATTCTCTCTAATTTTAAAAGAAGATTGATTGTATCTATTTTCATTTATCATCAAACTTATTCAACAACCTTATACTCAATCATGATAATTGAATAAATTAGAAAAAACTAAGTTGGTTTTCACTCTAGGAATAGAGAAAAACCACTAGTGGTTAGTGGTTGACCGAAATAGCAGAATTACCTTTAGTCCCAATATTTAAAGAATTCTGCTATTTCTTTAAATCATGAAGTAAAGGAATACATTCAATTCAAAAAAAAGCGGTAAAATCAAAACATCTGATTTTATCGCTTTCTTAAATTATTTAAACCCTTGCAGAAACAAACGACTTTAGTCTATTCGTCATCCAGATCTTCGTCCACTTCTTCTGCAACATCTTCCTCATCTTCTGATAGTAAAAAATCTGAATCGGAGTATTTATCTTCATATGATTCTCTTTTACTGTCCAGCAAATTTCCATCATCATCAAAATCAGTATCCTCTTCAATAAGTTCCTGCGCTTTACGAATAGACATACGAACCATATATATTTTTTCATCTGTCTCAAATGGCAAAGCACTTACCATTTCATTCTTATGATTTTTGAATTCAATCAAATTATCCATATATCCCTCTGGATAATACAATTTTATTTGTTCCTGTATCTCCTGACTAAGCTTTTCGTAGCTCTGGATTACTCGCGGTTTATTGCTGCTTTTCATACAATAATTTGTTTATCAAAAATGGAAATTTATATGATTTTCATTTAATTACCAACCTAATAGATATGCAAAAACTAGTGGCGCAACAATTGTTGCATCCGATTCAATAATAAATTTAGGTGTTTCAATTCCTAACTTACCCCAAGTGATTTTCTCATTTGGAACAGCTCCTGAGTAAGAACCATAACTAGTCGTCGAATCTGAAATCTGGCAGAAATAAGACCAAAATGGTGTATTCGTTCTTTCCATGTCTTGGTACAACATTGGCACCACACATATTGGAAAATCTCCAGCAATACCTCCACCAATTTGGAAAAATCCGATACCCTGATCTCCCGCTGTGTTAGTATAATAATCAGCCAACCAAGTCATGTACTCAATACCTGATTTCATTGTTGACGCTTTTAACTCTCCTTTTAAACAATAAGATGCAAAAATATTCCCCATAGTTGAATCTTCCCAACCTGGAACTACTATTGGAAGATTTTTCTTAGCAGCCTCCAACATCCAGCTGTTTTTTGGATCAATTTCATAATATTGCTCTAAGACACCAGAAAGCAATAACTTATACATGAATTCGTGTGGGAAAAATCGTTCTCCATTATCTTCAGCATCTTTCCAAATCTTAAACACATGTTCCTGTAACCTTCTAAAAGCTTCTTCTTCAGGAATACAAGTATCCGTAACTCGATTTAAACCTTTTTCCAATAAATCCCATTCATCTTGTGGAGTTAAATCTCTATAGTGAGGCACTCTTTTATAATGTGAATGAGCAACCAAGTTCATGATATCTTCTTCCAGATTTGCTCCGGTACAAGTAATAATATGAACTTTATCCTGACGAATCATTTCGGCCAGTGATCGACCCAACTCAGCGGTACTCATAGCACCTCCAAGAGTAATCATCATCTTTTTCCCTTCCGCTAAATGCTTTTCGTAAGCAACTGCAGCATCAACCAAAGCGGCTGAATTAAAATGACGGTAATGTTCAAGTATGAATTTAGTAACGGGTCCTTTATTTTGCATGATTTTCGAATTTATAGCTAAGCATTTTGTAATACAATTTGGCAGTTAAAAAGTTTGAAGCTTTATGTCCTTCTTGTGGTGCCAATTCCACAATATCAAATCCAACTACATTTTTGGTTCGGAATACTTTTTTCAGATATCGAGTTGCCGTATACCAATCTAATCCTCCAGGCTCGGGTGTTCCAGTTGCCGGCATAATCGAAGGATCAAAAACATCCAAATCAATGGTGATATACACATCATCCGTCATCTTACTTATCGAAGATTCCATCCAATCTATTTTACCATAAATATCTTCGGCAAGAAAACATTTATCACGATTTAAATATGGCAATTCACAACTATCCATACTACGAATTCCAACCTGAATTAAATTGGTATTATAACCTGCATCGTGAAGCGCACAGGCATGATTGCATTTCGAACCATCATATTCCGAACGTAAATCAGCGTGAGCATCAAGTTGCAAAACAGTCAAATTTGGATATTTTTCGTAATGAGCTTTAATAATACCGATACTCACCGAATGTTCTCCACCAAAAAATGTTGGAAATTTACCTGTTTCCAAAATCTCCTTGCTTTTCCGATACACTTCTTCAGTCATTGCCTCAGGGGATGCATTTTCAAGAACATCTTCTAAAATATGCACTCCTCTTTTGTAAACTTCCGAATTGGTTTCAATATCGTACAGCTCCATATTTTCAAGAGCATTTAAAAATGCTGGGAATGCCTTGTCTGCACCTTTTCCCCATGTACTAGTTCCATCATAGGGAATGGATTGGAGCAAAATTCCAGCATACTCAAAGGAGCAGTACTCCTCTTCTATTCCTGCAAATCGTCTCATTATTTATTATATCCTAATAGTTTAAACATTTCATCGGCAGATTGCTCATTTCGGTATACATAATCGAAAAAATTGCCTTTTTCATCTCTATCAATAATAACATGCTTTGGAGATGGAATCAAACAATGCTTAATGCCACCATATCCGCTTATAGCATCCTGATATGCCCCAGTATGGAAAAAACCAATATATAAAGGTTCTTTTTCATCATCAGAATAGCTCGGTAGTAAAACTTCTTGATTTAGATCTTCAGAATTGTAATAGTCTGAATGATCACAACTGATTCCACCAATATTTACACGCTTGTATTCATTTTTCCATTTATTTATAGGTAATAAAATAAATTTCTCATGAATAGACCAAGCGTCAGGAATCGTATTCATCAAACTATTATCAATTAAATACCATGATTCAGTATCATTTTGCTGTTTCTGTTCCAGTACTTTAAATACGATTGCACCACTTTCGCCTACCGTATACTTACCAAATTCTGTATAGATATCCGGCTCAGGAATCCCTTCTTTAGTGCAGGCATCTTTAATGTTAGCAATAATCTCATTAATCAGATATTCATACTGATACTCGAATCCCAGATGATTACGTATCGGGAACCCTCCACCTAAATTAAATGAATCCAAGCTTTCACTATCCTTTTTTAATTCAGCATAAACCTTAAGGGCCTTCTGAAATTCACCCCAGTAATATAAACTATCCTTAATTCCAGAATCAACAAAAAAGTGCAGCATTTTAAGCTCAAACTTAGGATTGTTCTTAATTCTATCGTGATAAAAGTTTATAATTTCGTTACTGCGAATTCCCATTCTGGAAGTATAGTAGGCAGATTGAGATTCCTCATTAATAGCCATTCGCAAACCAACTTTCACAACCCTATCCTGTGCTAATATTTCCAGTCGGTCCAATTCTTGTACACTATCAAAAATGATGATGCTATTTTTAAATCCAATCTCCTGCATATTCAGGATCTTTCTCAAATAATCATCCGTTTTGTATCCGTTGTGAACAATTATTCTGTTCAAATCGATTTTTTTATCTCTGTAAAGATTTAGAATCAGATCAATATCAAAAGGGGAAGAAGTCTCAAGATTAACATTGTGCTTTAAAGCTTCGCCAACTACATGGGCAAAGTGATTGCATTTTGTACAATAACAATAGTGGTACTTCCCCTCGTAATTGTTTTTTTTAATCGCTTTATTGAAAAGATTCCTGGCCTTTTTAATTTGGTCTCCGATTTTAGGAAGGTAAAAAAATCGAAATGGAGTACCATATTTTTCAATAAGATATTTCATCGAAATACCTTGAAAAGTTAGGTTGTTATCTCGTAAGTCAAAGCCTTCCTGAGGGAAATAATAGCTCTGCTCAATCAAATCAAAATAAGTGTTTTTCATTTACGTAATCATAAAATATTTTTGCTGATTTTTAACTGCGTTGTTGTGCAAATAAAATCATTTTTTTAATTAAAAATACCCATCCAAAAAAAAAAAGCCACTCAAGCACTTATTTTTTTTTCAAATTTGACTTAATAACTACAAGATCAAACAGTTCGTTCCTTTCAAAGATTCCATCATAATCGCAAATTCATTCCTCAATTTTGTTCTCTCCATCCTGTTCCTCGAGCTTAGTCGTTTTCATTCCTTCAACGGCTATATAAACTAAACCCATAACACTTAAAAAGCCAACCACTTTAATATATTGTTTTCGAACATATGTTAATTGATCCGACCAATCAGCAGTTAAATCAGGATAACCGTTTATTACTAACACACTAGCAACTGATACAATTAGAATCAGCGCCAGAATAATAATTGCAATTCTTTTCTTATTCATTTACATTTCTTTTTATTACAATCTTACAACTCCATCCATCAAGAGCCTTTTTAAATTCACTGGTAATATAGTAAAATAACAATTTAAACAAATACTATTTCGATTGCTGATTTTCAACTAAAAAAAGGCTCACATTATTTAATTGGCTATGAATTTAGAATTTCATATATTAAGATATCTAGATTAAAACTATGAACCAAATATAATACCAAATGATAGATAAGATTAGTACTCTTGGTGGATATATTCATGAATATCAAAAGAGTGTCGCAAAACCAGAAGAATTTTGGAGTCGAATTGCTGAAAGTTTCTTTTGGAGAAAAAAATGGGATACAATATTGGATTGGAATTTTTCAGAACCTAAAATTAATTGGTTCATCAATGGGAAAATGAACATTACCGAAAATATTTTTGAACGACATCTTTTCACTCGCGGAAATCAACCAGCAATAATTTGGGAGCCTAATGATCCAAATGATGAGAATAGAGTATTGACTTATAATGAGCTATTTCTGGAGGTTAAGAAGTTTTCCAATGTTCTGCTTCAGTATGGAATTAAAAAGGGTGATAGAATCGCTTTCTACATGCCTATGATTCCTGAATTGGCCATTGCCATGTTGGCTTGTGCACGAATTGGTGCCATCCACTCCATCGTATTTGCGGGTTTCTCGGCCAATTCCCTTGCCGATAGAATAATTGATGCCAAAGCTAAGATGGTAATTACATCTGATGGTGGCTACAGAGGAAATAAAATCATCCCGATTAAGGAGATTGTGGATGAAGCAGTAGAAACTTGCCCTACGGTAAAAAATGTAATTGTAGTTCAACGGACTAATTCAGAAATTACTTTTAATGATAAAATGGATTTGTGGTGGCACGAATGCATGGCTAATGCAGAAGAGGAACATAATGCCGAAACAATGGATGCCGAGGATATATTATTCATTTTATATACATCCGGGTCGACTGATAAACCAAAAGGAATTGTTCACACTTGTGGTGGATATATGGTTTACACCGCATATACGTTTAAAAATGTTTTCCAGTACAGCGACGGAGACATTTATTTTTGTTCTGCTGATATTGGTTGGATTACCGGGCACTCTTATATTGTTTACGGGCCTTTATTAAATGGAGCCACAACAATAATGTTCGAAGGGATACCAACTTATCCTGATCCAGGCAGATATTGGGACATCGTAAATAAATATGATGTTGCCCAGTTCTATACCGCTCCTACGGCCATTCGTTCATTAATGTCGAAGGGACAGGGATATGTTGAGAATAAAGATCTTTCTTGCTTAAAAGTGCTTGGGACAGTTGGAGAACCCATAAATGAAGAAGCCTGGCACTGGTATCACGATCATGTTGGAAAAAATCGATGCCCAATTGTTGATACCTGGTGGCAAACAGAAACTGGTGGAATTGCAATTAGCCCAATTGCAGGAATTATTCCCACAAAACCTTCATTTGCAACCTTACCGCTTCCTGGTATTCAACCCGTAATTGTTGATGCCGAAGGAAAAGAATTATCCGGAAAGAGTGTAGAAGGAAATTTGTGCATTAAATATCCATGGCCGGGAATGCTTCGAACAATTTGGGGTGATCATGAGCGATTCAAAAAAACCTATTTCAGTACCTACAAGAATCTGTACTTCTCAGGCGATGGAGTAAAACGAGATGAAGATGGCTATTACCGAATTTTGGGGCGTGTTGACGATGTTATAAATGTATCCGGACACAGAATGGGAACTGCCGAAGTGGAAAATGCTATTAACGAACACCCACTGGTAAATGAAAGTGCTGTTGTTGGTTTTCCACACGATATTAAAGGACAAGGAATTTATGCTTTTGTTGTTTGCGGAGAGCTTTCTACCGGTGGTGAAGAAGGTATTAAAACCAGTATCAGAAAAGGGGTTACCAAAATTATTGGCCCAATTGCTAAACCGGATAGAATACAATTGGTTAGAAGCTTACCTAAAACGCGATCGGGCAAGATAATGCGACGGATACTTCGAAAAATAGCTGAGGGAGACTACTCCAATTTTGGAGATATTTCCACCCTACTCGACACATCGGTTGTTGAAGAAATAATAAAAGGAGCCATAGAGGACGTAAAGGAGTAAACACAAGTTTTGCAAGAAAAAACAAAACTTTTGGAATAGAAAAATGGAGGATTCACATATTGAATTCTCCATTTTTATTTTTACCCATCATTTCACTTGAAATCCTGCAAATTAAATAAAACACAGAATATAATTACAAAGGCAATTACAAATCAACCTTTAATTAACAATACATTATAAATTTAAGCAATTAACACGTGAGTCACATTAACATATCAGAACAAGCTAAATGAATTTTCGCCAATTAAAAACATATAAAATATCCTTTTACGGATAAAAAAACCATGTGACAATACCATCAAAAACACAAACTATCAATTAGAAAATGATGTTTAGTCAGTCAATTTGATTCTTTGATAAATAATTTACAAATGCATTAGGCATACTAATAGGCTTACTTTAACTTGCTTGCAACCACCATGCATTTTATTATTGATCATTCACCTTACAACCTGTATCTAAAAAACCAGCTGCTTCACCAAACAATCTCAATCAATTGTAATTATTGAGAACAGTTAAGAGGTATAATACAGAGCTTATATGATAATATCAGACAAGAAGAAAGAACGGGAAACTGGTTTTCATCAATTATTTTTTCCGGATGGACAAATCCATAAAGATTATCAATACAAAGGAAATGTTTTACATGGTGAGTGTAAGTTGTTTCATCCGAATGGAGTATTAGAAGAATCATGCTTTTATGAGAATGGCATTATTTCAGGCTGGTTCAAAGAATACTACACTAATCGTCAACTACGTAAAATTGGCAGATTTAATTTGAATCATAAAGATGGACTCTGGTTAAGTTTTTTCAAAGATGGCAACACTCATAGAGAAGGTAAATACAAACAAGGGAAACGACATGGAATTTGGAAAGTGAATTATCAAAATGGTCAACTAAAACAACATGGTAATTACCTGATGGGATTGTCAGAAGGAATTTGGCAATATTTTTATGAAAATGGTCAAATTTTACGGGAAGGAAATTATAAAGACGAACTGGAAAACGGTCCATGGTCGATTTATGACCAAAACGGGACTAAAAGAATGATTCTTACATTCAAGAATGGGATTTTGGATGGAAAAGTTACCGTCTATAAAAGTAATGGCGAAATTTCAAAAATTGAACGATACCGAAAAGGAAATATTTTGGCCAAATATAAAAAGCAATAATTACTCATTTTAAAACTCGATGGACTCATATAATCAGCTTTAAATTGAAAACTAATTTGATACGAATTTACTACTTTATTTAAGGTCCTTTACATCACTAATTCTGTTGCATCGAGCATGCACTCCTCTACCTGCATTCAATCCTCAGACTCAAACCCTCTGTATTTGTTAGAAACAAAAGAGACTGTACTGTTCTAAATTGCAGATTATAAGATCTTAAAAAAATAAAAACATCTATAAAACAAAAATCTCATTGCTAGGAAAGATAATTGATGGAGAAAAATCATTCCCCCATCTAATAATAGCATTAGCTCATCAATTAAAGTAATTTGTAATTGATTTTCTTTTTTCATCACTCTACTTTTAGCTAACTTAAACATGTTAGTTTTATTGTTTGTTTTGAATTATTTTTATTTTCGCAAACACTTTTAAGGATAACAGAATACTCCACGAACTACCCTAAAATTAAAAAAATGTATGAAATACCAAAGCGTACGGATGACAATCTAAAAGAATTACTAGAAAATGCAGACATTAGTGTTTCTTCCATAGATGGATCCCTTAGATATAAAATTGATTCAGACCCCTTATTAAATTCAACGGTTAATTTTTTTGGTGCCGGATTGTTTCTTCTCGATTTAGAAATGGAAACAATACTGTGGGGAAACCAAAATTTCTTAACTCTAAATGGTTTAAAAAAAGAATATTTGCTAAATCCTATATTGAAAGACCTAATTTACCGAAAAATTCATCCGAAAGACATAAACTACCTAATAAGTAAAGGAGTAAAAAACGCCCTGAAAAATGATATTGCTCCGTTTTCTAACACCTTACGTTTCAGAGAAAAAGACCAAAGTTGGAATCATTTTTATTTTTCATTAATTAGTCCAAAAAACTGTACTCTTAATAAAAAACAGTTTAAAATTGGAATTCAATTCGATCTTAGTCGCATTTTAAATCATTATCCCCTAATGGAATCGATAAGGGATAATTCATGTTATAATGATCATGAAGATTTTCAAAAGCTTAAATCTTTATCGAAACGGGAAAAAGAAATTTTGGGCCTTATTGTAAAAGGATTTACCGATAAGAAAATTGCAAATCAACTTAGCATCAGTAATTACACCTCTGAAAAACATCGCAAAAATATCATTCAAAAATTGGATGTAAAAAACACAGCCAGTCTTTCTTTTTTAGCTGGTAAATATGGATTTTTTTAGGTTCCTTATATAGCCCAAGACTTTCAATATCAATTTTACTGAGTATATATTAAGCCAGCTTGAATCTCAATTAATTTTTCAAGCGTTAGATTTACAATGATCTGCATCAATTAGTACAATATAAATTAAAGTCTGGATAAGTTTTATTCAGATTTAAACTCTAAACGAAAAGTTTTAAACAATTACTATTTATTTTAAGGCGGACACCTATTCCTAATAATTTCTCTTATCTATTTATTTCTGTTTTATGTATTAGATGGAACTACAATTTAATTAATTATTGTATTTCTAAAAGATTAGGTCTAAAAAAGGATACTCTTTTTTGTTTACACAATCATCTAACAATCAAGAAAACAAATCCACTCCAGCTCATACAACTTACTAATTACCAGCACCTTCATATGTAAAAAGCCTAATCTCAAAGAATGCAATTAAGGTCAAGTTGGTGTGTTTCCTAAACGACTTGATTCTTACATTCAAGAATGGGATTTTGGATGAAAAGTTACTGTCTATAAAAGTAATGGCGACATTTCTAAAATTGAACGGTACCAAAAAGGAAATCTTTTGGCAAAAAAAAATAATTACTTTTTTATAAATTATGAGTCTTCATATAACCAGCTTTAAATTGAGAGCTAATTTGATATGAATTCACTAGGTCCTTTACATCACGAATTCTGTTGGATCGAGCATGTAAACCTCATACGATATCCTATCCGCACAACAGTCAATCCACAATTTTTGTACAGGCTTTATTTTCGTCTCACAACAAAACCACACCATCCACTAAACCCGAACTTGACAGTCAAAATAAAACATTAAGCAACAACTTCTATTTCACAAACAAATTCGACAATCTCCCCGAACGATATCATGGCCCTTACTGTTTATTTTACAATTGATTAACGTGATTTTTAGACACTATAACAGCCACTGACAAACAACGCGTGCACACTCACCCCCTTTTATCAAATTCTCATCAACTTACATATATCAATCCTTGACATTAATAAAAAACACAACTTAATTTAGATTAAATAAATTTCATTTTAAGATCCTCCCTATATTCAAAACGCACCAACAAAATCAACTGAGAACAAAACTGCAGTAAAAGCTTCAAGTGTTAGCAAAACTGAAAAAACTGCGCCTGCAAAAACGGAAATCAAACCGATACTAGTAAAAGAAGAACCTGCCAAACCAGCTCCAAAAATAAATGCTTTATCGCAATGGATATATAAAATTTACAATACTTCGGATAATGTTTACGAACATTACATCGTGGTTGGTGCCTTCCAGTTTAAAACTTTGCTGAAACATATATGCAAGAGTTAAAAGACAAAAACACACCCGCTTTTATTATAAAAAACGAACAAAAAGGCCTCTACTATGTATGCATTGCCAAGAAGATTTTAAAGAAGGACGCCATAAAAGCAAAAAAATAATAAGAAAATAAGATTAGATCGTAGTAAGATAACAAGTAGTGGTATTAGAAAGAGTTGACTCAAAAGGGTCAGCTCTTTTTTTATTAAATCACTAAATTAAAATAGATACTTTAGAATCAAATGAGTAATTTATATGTTCCTAAAATCGGTATCACAATACCTGATTATTTTAATACATAATACAGCAATATCAATACTTATGAAAAAACAATTTTTAGGTTTACGAACTACCATATACAAAACAAATGAACTTGCAAAAGCAAAAAAGTGGTACTCCAAAGCTTTTGAGACTTCGCCCTATTTCGATGAAGATTTTTACGTTGGATTTAATATCGGGGGATTTGAATTAGGCCTTTTGCCTGAGACAGACTCAAGCGCTTCAAAAACAGATAATGTTTTATCATACTGGGGAGTTGATGATATCAACAAATCATTTTCACATTTACTAGAAGCGGGTGCTGTTGTTCACGAGAAGCCTACAAATGTAGGAGGAGAACTTTGGGTAGCAAGTGTAAAAGATCCCTGGGGAAATGTGATCGGCATTATTTATAATCCGGCATTTAAATTAGAATAGGAAATGAAAATAGGAATTGCATTAGGTGGTGGTGGCGCTCGGGGCTTCGCTCATCTGGGTGTACTCAAAGCATTGGAAGAAAAAGGCATTCGTCCGGATATTATTTCCGGCGTAAGTGCTGGTGCCGTAATCGGAGCATTTATCGCTTCAGGTTATACCAGCGAAAAAACTTTGAAGATTCTGAAAAACAAAAGCCTGATGGCTTATTCCAAATTACATTATCCCAAATATGGATTATTCAGTTTAGACAGCTTAAAAGGAGACATTCAAAAACACATCAAAACCAATCGAATCGAAAATTTGCAAATTCCTCTGTTCATAGCCGTTTCCAACTTAAACGATGGCAGGGTTGAATACATTAAAGAGGGAGATTTAAGCACTTATATTTTAGCCTCGGCTAGTATTCCGGTACTCTTCGCTCCTGTTATGATTGATGGCAAGATGTACTCCGATGGCGGACTATTCGACAATCTTCCTATTTCACCTTTATTGCAAAAATGCGATGTTATTATTGCTGTTAATGTGAGTCCGGTTCAAAAAATTGAAAAGTTTGATAATTTGGTTCAGGTTGCCTCCCGAACTTTCCAACTGGGTGTCCATTCGAATATAATTCGACACAAAGAAAAATGTTCTCTTTTTATTGAACCAACAGGCTTACGGGAATTCGAAATATTGAATGGAAATCATGCCGAGGATATTTTCGAATTGGGATACAATTACACTAAGAATTTAGAAATTAATCTATTTGACTAAGCGATAAACTCAAATTTTATCGAAACACTATCTTCTTACATTTAAACACTGAGAGTAAAGCAGTTCAATTACAAATCCGATCAAACCCATCAGCATGAATTCAAAAGAAAAACAAGCTTTGGAAGCATTTCAATCTGGAATGAATTGTGCCCAATCGGTACTAAGGACCTATTCCAACCATTATAATTTTGATGAAAATTTAGCCTACTAAATTTCAAGTGGATTTGGTGGAGGAATGGGCAGACTTCAAAAAACCTGTGGTGCCGTTACCGGCGCATTTATGGTACTTGGAATTCACAACTGTAAAAAATACGGCAATCATAAGCTTCAAACAGACAATAATCGAATACTGATTCAAGAGTTTACTCGCAAATTTCTACTAAAACACAATTCTACAAATTGTGATGAATTAATAGGGTGTAATCTAAATACTGATGATGGACAAGCTTACACTGAAAAAAATAAGGTGAAAGAAAGAATTTGTGAAAAATGCATCATCGATGCCATAGAGATTGTAGATCCACTGATTAGTAACTCCAAATAGATTTTCAATTAAAAAGGCAGGCTTAAAGCCTGCCTTTTTATTATATAATTTCTGAAGACTCTATTTTAAAGAGCTTCTCTAATACTTCTTTTAACGAATTTAGGTCCGGATTGATATCGAAAACATGAGATGGCTTCAAATAACAAATCTCTTTTTCTCTTTTAAAGCGTTCTTCTCCTCCACCAGTAATATTCAACATGACACAGGCCTTTTTATTAATATTCCCTTCCTGCACATATTTAATTAAACTAGCTACAGCTACAGCTGAGGCAGGATGAATATCATTTCCTTCTGTTTCCTCGAATATTTTGGCTGCTTCCATTGCTTCTTCATTCGTGGCTTTTAAAACATCACCGCCAGCATCTTTCATCGCATCGTACATACCACCTACAATTGAATAGGGAGGTTTACGATTAGACAATACCTTAGCAACAATTTCTTCCACCTGTTTTCTGGCCAAATTATCGTCTAATGGTAATATTTCTCTAGAATCGGCTTTCCATGCATCATACATAGGTAAAAAAGGAGCATTCTGAGAAACCATCAATTTCATTTTATTGGAGCCATAACGACCATCTTCAATAAAGCGTAAATTAGCTTCCCAAGCAGCAATTGCGCCCGTTCCACTTCCAACAGCTTGAAAATAATAATCAGGAATTTTACCGATCTCTGTTACCGCAGAAAGAACAGTAGTACCCATTCCGTCTCTACGAGCCACGTTTTTGGCTCCTCCTTCAGTAATAAAACCTTCTAACTGACAGGCCAGATTTGATAAATGAATAGCATCAAAATAATCACTTCCCGATTTTGTTGCAACCAATCTAACGTTCTCCTTAATTGGTTCATCGAACCAAAGAGCATTGATATTATCCTCAGGAACACAAAGCAACAAAGGAATGTTATTATCGGAGCAAACTCTTGCAAAAGCACGCGCAGTATTTCCCGCAGATGCAACCACGAGTATCTGACCAGTATCACTCAATCTGCCACTTACCGAAAAAGCTTCCGTTTCCTTAAAAGAGCATGTTCTGAAATTTGCTCCCTTCTCAGGCCAGTATCCACTAAATGTGATGTATAAATTTTCTAAACCAAGATATTTAGACAATCCTTCACTTTTATAGGTTGCCGGAGCAGAAGATCCTTCTAATGTTCTATAAATTGGCAACCAATCGGCGAATTTGTAAATCCCTAAAGAATTATCCCCAGGCTCAAGTTGCGTTTTTTGATAGTTAGCTCTTATCAAACAAGCCTTCTCTTCAGCAGGAGCATCCAGGGTCCAACCTTCATCTTCAAATTTCTTTCCAGTCTGTAAAGACTCAAGAATATATTCAGTAGCTCGAAAATCTATAGCCATTCTTTTATTTTTTTGATTTTGAAAGCCTAAAAATAGACATTTTGGACGGCTTGATAAACATTTTTCAACTATTTAGAAACATTTCCTCAAAGAATTTTCAGAATTCATTGTCACTCAAAAGAGACCGGAAGAGCAAAATCGAACTGACCTTTAGCGATTTAGAGAAAAACAACAGTTCAATTCCTTCTAACAATTGATTCCATTATATATATAAACATTTACTAACTATTCAATTTTAATTTCCCATATTGTTACAAAAGCTTATATTTAACAATCAATAATTTTATCAACAAATCTTGATTTTTCATAAGAATTAATTTTATGTTTTCTTATAAAGAAAAATCAAACAAACACTTATTTTTATGACTATTAGATGGGGGATTTTAGGAGCTGGAAGAATTGCAAAAAAGTTTGCAGAAGATTTTAAAGTTGTGAATAATGGTAAAATAGTAGCTGTTGCCTCAAGATCGCAAGATCGCTCGAATAAATTCGTTCATGAATTTGAAATTCCCAAAGCGTATTCGTCCTACGAAGAAATGGTGGAAAATCCTGACATTGACCTTGTGTATGTTGCAACACCACACAATTTTCATTTCGAACATGCGAGTCTTTGTCTGAATAACGGCAAATCGGTATTGTGCGAAAAACCTGTTACAGTAAACTCTGAAGAGTTTGAACTTCTTCAAAATTTGGCCAAAGAAAAGAATCTGTTTTTCATGGAAGCGCTTTGGACCTACTACCTTCCTGCGATTATACAAGCCATGGATTGGATTCGGGAAGGAAAAATAGGAGCTGTAAAACAATTGCAGGTAAGTTTTGGTTTTCCCGGTGACATGGACGAGAAAATGAGATTGGCTAACCCGGATTTAGCAGGTGGTGCCTTATTGGATATTGGAATATATGGTATTGCAATGGCTGAATTGGTTTTTGACGAAGAACTTGAAGACATCCAAGCTATGGCTCATTTCTCAGATACAGGGATAGACGATTACAATAGCATTCAATTAAAATATAAAAGCGGTGGTATGGCTCAAATTTCAAGTTCCTTTGTTTCTGAGTTTAAAAATGAAGCAATAATTTATGGCACCAAAGGAAGAATAGAAATCCCACAATTCTGGATGGCTAAAAAAGCCTTTTTGATAACTAGTGCTGAAAAATTAGAGTTTATCAATAAAAACGTACAACTTGGATATAATTATGAAGCTTTTGCTGTAAATGAACTGCTAAAAAAAGGAGCTATTGAAAGTTCTGTAGTACCTTTAGTAAAAAGTAAACGAATATTATCCATAATGGATCAAGTGAGGAACCAAATCGGTTTAAGATATCCATTCGAAAAGTAATTCATGAACAAAAACGACATCATATTAGGCGAAGGCATCTTAGGCATTAAATTTGGAATGCTTCGGGACGAGGTAGAAGAAGTTCTGGGAAAAGCCGCCGATGTTAAGCAATACTCTCTTTCTCCTGAAGAAGCTAGCCTGACTTTGTTCTATTATGAACGAGGACTTAGCTTTACATTTGAATCAATTGATCAATACAGACTAAGCTATATTTCTGTGCTAGATGAACGGTACAGTATTTTTCAGTTTATTAAAGTTGGTTTAAGCAGAAAAATGCTAATGGCTGAATTGGCAGATTTTCAATTTGGAGAGCCTGAATTTAAAGATGTTGGTTCTGAAGAATTTCCGACTCATGAATTGATTTTTTTTCCCAATGAGAATTTACACCTTTGGTTAGATAACAATCAAATTTCAGAAATACAATTCGGTCCCTTCTTCGAGGATTTTAAAACAATAGTATGGGAAGATTAAAAGTCTTCCCTTTTTTATTATCATCATTCACCTGTGTTGTGTGAGCAAGCTTCTCTGCCCCAATCAAAAAACTATTCATCAACAAATTGATGTTCCAAAATCATCAGGATAGTTGTTGCCTGGTAAAATATTTTGTATAAATTGCGCCCATATTAAAACAAGGAGTTTACGCTCCATCACAACAGTATTACTTCCTAATCAAAAAAATTTAGCCGGTTCTGGCAAATTACGAAAGATGGTTATTCAATTGTTAATTGATGTATTGTAATTAATCACATCACGGGCTGATTGTGTTCAATTAGCTCCTGTAAACATAAAAGAATGAACAAGCTATCTTACGAGCACGGAAGCTCGAACCAGCCTCTTTTGGGCGAAACAATAACCGAGCGACTTCGCAAAACGGTTGAATTATTTGGCGATAGAGATGCCTTAATTGTACCTTATCAGAATTACAAAGCAACATACCTTGAATTTTGGCAGCAAATAGAAGAAGTAGCAAAAGGACTGCTGGCATTTGGTGTGGAAAAAGGCGATCGGGTTGGAATCTGGTCTCCAAACAGACTCGAATGGGTAATTGTGCAATTTGCAACAGCAAGAATTGGTGCCATTTTGGTAAATATTAATCCTGCCTATAAATCAGCAGAATTAAAATTTGCACTTCGACAATCTGAAATTAGTCTTTTGATTATGTCGGAAGGTTTTCGAAAGACCAGTTATTTCGAAATAATACAGGAAGTAAGACAGTCTTGCATCCATTTAAAGCAGATCGTAATACTCGACAGAGATTGGCAAGCCTTAATTGAAGCCGGCAAGAGAATTTCCACAGCTCAAATCGAAGAAATAGAGACTCATCTGCAGTTTGATGATCCGATCAATATTCAATACACTTCGGGGACAACAGGTTTTCCAAAAGGAGCAACTTTAACACATCACAACATTTTAAACAACGGTTACTTTATTGGTGAGCGTTTGCATTACAATGAAACAGACCGGGTTTGTATTCCAGTTCCCTTTTACCACTGTTTCGGAATGGTATTAGGCAATTTGGCCTGTATTACTCATGGTTCTGCCATGGTGATCCCGGGTGAAGCATTCGACGCTGAAGCTGTATTGCAAACCGTTCAAAATGAAAAGTGCACATCGCTTTACGGAGTCCCTTTGATGTTTATTGCAGAATTGGAACATCCTAATTTTGAAAAATATGACCTAAGCAGTTTGCGTACCGGCATAATGGCGGGAGCATCTTGCCCTGAGAAAGCCATGCTTGAGGTTCAGGAAAAAATGAACATGAAAGAAGTTGCCATTTGTTATGGAATGACCGAAACCTCTCCTGTATCCACCCAAACATTTGTTAATGATGCATTGAGTAAACGAGTGGGAACGGTTGGTCGCGTCCATCCTCATCAGGAAATAAAGATTGTTGATCCGGAAACGGGAAAGATTGTTGCGCGTGGTGAAGGTGGTGAATTTTGTACCCGTGGCTATTCCGTAATGTTAAAATACTGGAACAACGATGAAGCTACCAAATCGGTAATTGATGCTGCTGGCTGGATGCATACAGGAGATTTGGCAAGTATGGACGAGGAAGGATATGTGACCATTACCGGCAGAATAAAAGACATGATTATTCGTGGAGGGGAAAATATCTCGCCATTCGAAATTGAAGAGTTTTTTCATTCTCACGAGCGCATTAGCGAAGTATATGTGATTGGTATGCCCGACTATAAATACGGCGAAGTTGTAATGGCTTGGGTGAAGTTTAAAGAAGGGAAATCGGCCACTGAAGAGGAACTTAGAGATTATTGCAAAGGACAAATTGCGACTTATAAAATTCCTAAGTATTTTAAATTCACCAATGAATTTCCAACTACTGTAACGGGTAAAATCCGTAAAATTGAAATGAGAGAGATTTCCAGTAGAGAATTGGAGTTAAGCGGAAGATAATAACGATAGTTTCATAACTATGCAGACCTGCGTAAACTTCGGTTTTCGCAGGTTTTTTTTATGTCGTACATTACTATTCCCAATCCATCAGCAAAAAAAATAAAAACTCAAGGGTATCTTCATGCAATTAAATGAATGATAATTTTTTCATCCAATGGCTTCACCCCTCTTTTTCAGCACATTTACGACTATTTCTCAACACCTAAAAGCCCTAATTCTCTTAAATTACTCACACTTACCTATTCACAATCAGAATCTTACAATTCCCAAAACAAAAACACAAGCTAAAAGCATGTTCTATAACTACTTACACAGAGCACCAGTCTCTTGATCAATTTGTTAGTTTTGCGATCTGAAAAAATAGAATAAAAAGATACAGATGAGTAATGTAAAGTTAGGAAATCCGGCTGTAGTCGGTCTTGGAGGGTTTGGTTTGACAACCCTTCTATTGCAATTCCATAATATCGGATTGTGTGGATTAGGTCCGGTTGTAGCAATGGGATTTGTTTTTGGTGGATTTGCACAACTTATGGCTGGTATGCTAGAACACAAAAACGGTAACAATTTCGGTTTTGCAGCTTTTTGTGGCTACGGTTCATTTTGGATCGGTTTAGGACTTATCTGGCTGATGAATTTCTATGGCGTTTACAAATCATCGACTACTGATGTTGGATTTTACTTGGTAGCCTGGACATTGTTTACTGCAATTTTATGGGTAGCATCATTCTTTATTAATTCTGCAATGGCTACCACTTTTACCACATTACTTATTGGTTTCATTCTTTTGGACTTAGGTCACTTTGGATTTCCAATTTTAGATGAAGTAGCAGGATACGAACTTATTATTTGTGCATTATGCGCTTGGTACATGATGGCTGCTATCATTATCAACGACGTTGCTGGTCGTACGATTTTGAAAGTGGGTAAACCATGGATTAAAGCGATTTAATATTCTCTTGAATTCTGCTCCTTTCGGGCAGAGCTTAATTGAACAAAAAAAGAGGTAAACCGAAATTTTTCTCAAATCAGATCGGTTTGCCTCTTTTTATTTTATCTACTACAACTTCTACCACAAAGGAAGCACGAAGGATTTCACAAAGGGACACAAAGGGAAAAGGCTTCCTACTTAGAGTAACTTTGTGCAGTACTTAGTGTACTTAGTGGTTCGAAATATATTTTGTGTTTAAATCAATCTACTTTAATATTTCCTTGTGCAGGCTCACATCAAATTCCTTTACGTGATCTGGCTTGCCATCTTTGAAGAAATCTACAATATATTTTTGGTTGCAATGCTCGTCGAAGGTTTTCTGATCGTAAAACTTCTCAACAAAAGTAATAACATGCGGATTGTCGATGCTTTGATTCAGTTCGTAACGAATGCATCCTCCCTCCTGATGTGTTGGCAATAGTAAAGCATGTAAATTTTTGATCAACTGATCGGCCTCTCCCTCATTCGCTATAAATCTGGCAATACACACCAATTGAGTTTCATTTTTTCTAATTCCCATATCAACTATTTTTATGTTTTGATTCTTTTGAAATTCAAACTTAGGAAAAATTTAGAAATGATCACCACTCCTGTTACTATCAAAAGGCTATTGATCGTAAACCAATAGCCTTCATTTATTTTAGAGATAACCTAACTTAGGTTAAAAATGAAATCTCAATTCAATCCATTTCCAACTTAATTTTAATTGTTGTTTCCATATCTGTTTTTTTGATATTCATTCAAACAACCAGTGCCACGTTCGGTATCCGAATTTATGATTTCATTAAAATCATCCTCACTCAAAACTGTAGGCAAATAATCTACACCATAAGTACCCAACACACGAACAAAAGCTCTTAAGTGATTTCTTGAACCGCGAAGTAAGTTAGAATACACTAAAAGAATATTCTCATTCTCTGTTTCAGCCATTAACTCCTCCAAATCAGCGATATCTACCTCTTCAATCAATGCACCTACTTTCAAAGCTTCTTCAACCGACACCATCCCTTTTTCGCTCAACTCATCATACAAAGCTTGCAGCGTTTCATTTTGATACTCTCCGGCAATACCTGTTGATGGATCTTCAATTTCAAATAAGTCCAACAAAGTTAATACTGCTGCAGCATGAGTTGATTCTGCTCCAGTAATATTGCTAAAAGTCTTTACATCATACAAATCAGAAAACAAACTGTAAACATCATGTGCCAGTAATTCCTCTTCTCTCATTAATAACAAACCATCTTGTTCACTATCAGTAAAAGTTGTTAATTCAGGGTCCAAAACAGCTGATAAGTTCCCTGCCAGCATATCAGTAGATCCATCTTCCGCTACTTCAACCAGTGGCAAATTAGCCAAAGCATCCGTTCCTGCATCCTCATTATCGCAGGCAACAAAGCCCAACATTAACGTAAAAGCAATTAAAACTTTTGTTATTTTATTTCTCATAATTTCTAAATTTTATTTTTAGTTACATACCTATATTTACCAATTTCCTCGACCATTACGACCTCCACCTCTTCGACCTTGTCCACAACCATTTCCACAACCTCTTCTTCCTTTTCCTGAAAAACACTGTGCATTCGAATTTTTATTTTGTTGATATTGCGCCTGCTGTTCAGGAGTAAGAACTGCACTTACTGCATTTGTATGACTAGTAAGCTCGGCACGCATTTGCTCTATCACATTTGCTCTGTCGCTTTCATTCACAGCAGCCCTTCTATCGGCCCGCAAACCATCCATCACTTTTAAATGATCTGTTCTCAAATCATTCAATTGCTTGTTCTGTTCAACGGTTAAATTTGAAATTTGACTGCAATCATTAGCCCTACGTCTATTTTGTGCAAAGCTATCGGCCGCAGGAATTGCAAACATGATTACCATCAATAATAATCCCAAGTTTTTAATTAAGTTTTGTGTTTTCATGACTTCAATTTTATATTAATTTTTTGACACAATTCTCCCGGGATGCAATACAAATCGCTTCCTAAAAAGAATATTTACAATAAAACTCTATTGATTTCTGCCACCAGGACCATTACCATGTCCCCAGCCTTTTCTTCTGCCTTTCGGTGTTTTCACCTCTTCATCCTTTTGCAACAAACTACTAAACAAATCATACAATTTGGCTTGTTGCTCTTCATTCAATTCACTCTTCATATCCAAATAGAACTGAACCGTTGCCAACTTTAACTCCTTGTGCTTCTCTCCTATTAAACCCGCAATATTATTCAATTCCAGACTATCGCAATTTTCATTTCCCAACTGCTGAACCATATCCCGTCTTAAGCCATTCAACTGATTCATGATCTGATTTGCCTCCTGATTGTAATTCCTGTTTAGCGATCGAAATTTGATCTTCATCTCTTCATCTAATCCCAATTGTTCCTTAAGAAATCGGGTTCTGAATTCATCCGGCATCTCCACCTTATTTTCAACCTCTTTCGTCTCCTGCTGCATGTGATACCATAACGAACCAATCGTCGACAAATTAACTGCCAATAAGAGTAAAGCAAGCCACATCCAAAATTTATTAGCTTTATTCATGATATCCATCGTTTAAAAAGAACAACTCAATAGTTTCATTATCTATTTCGTTAAAATAGGGATCGATTAAATTCGATTGCTGAATATTTTCGGTGTCTGTAGCAAAATTCGATCCCATAAAAATACCCGATCCAATGGCCAATACGAACAGCATGCTTACCAATACAGGCATCAACAGTCTGGTGAAAACCGGTTGATTGGCTTTTCTTTGCTCCTCCTTAAATCGGTTCATCGTTTTTGAAACAAAATACGGATTTGCCTGCAGCGTTTTTTCCTTCTCGATAATCCCCAAGGCCGATTGAAGTAAAACCAAAGAATCGGAACATGAACTGCAATTCGACAAATGATTCTCCATCTGCAGCATTTCATCCTTCAAGAGTTCCTTCTCCAGATAAAAAATTAATTTGCTATTTACCTCCTTGCATTCCATCTCTATTGTTTTTTATATTAGACACCACTCTTTTAAAAAACTTGCGCTACTTTGTAAAGTTTTTGTAATAATCGATCAGTTTTTTCTGCAAATTCGATTTCGCCCTAAATAGCAGCGACTCTACCGACGATTTCGAAAGCTGCATTAGCTCAGCAATTTCTTCATAGCTCAATTCCTCATACTTACTCAATGTAAAAGCTATTTTCTGATTTTCGGGCAAAGCATCCAAAGCGGTATGAATCGCATTGGCATGATCCTTTTCTTCCAAAGCCTTATCGGGATTTACAAAACTGGCCTTCTCATTTACCTCTTCCTTCTTCCCCTGAAAAAAATCTTCGACCCTACTAAAAAAGTTTCGCCTTTTACGATCACGAATTGCATTTAAACTGCGTGTGATTGTAATTCGGTACAGCCAGGTCTTCAGGCTCGACTCACTCCTAAAATCAGTAATCGAATGATAAACCTGCATAAAAACCTCCTGAGCAATATCCTCCGCATCGGCCTGGTTGTGAATCATCCCCATAGCAGTATTCACCACCATTGTCTGATAGGTCTCCACAAGGGAACGAAATGCAGTTTCGTTTCCGGATTTAAGTTGTTCAACTAACTCCCGTTCAATCATAGTAAAAAAAAACTTCGATACTGATTCAGTGAATTTAAATACTTAGACACCCGTTCGCAAATAAACTTGCGCTCTTCCCCGAAAAAAATCTGAAATATTGTGCTTTCGGGATTTATCATTGCGAACTAGCAGATTGGTATTGCATTGCCTGCCAGGATACTGAACTAAGCATTATCTATATTCTTCTAGCATACGAGGGCATCCAAAATGTTCAATTTTATTATTCGGACACCTTCCTTCATTGCCACAGACAATACCCCTATCCCCTAAAGGGAAAATTCAATTTTACCTTTAGATTACATATAAATTATATGTACTAGTCAGGTTTGAAAGAATAATTGTGCTGTTAAATGGAATGGTTTTTATAGATTCGAATGTTTATTCCATTACAGAGTAATTTCAAGGTAGAATCTATTTTAAAAAATCATCCAGCAATGAGAAAACTTTTACTGAGAACACTTACAATTCTTTGCTTTTTTACTGCAGTAGGGACTACTCTTTTGTATTTTAATCAGGAAAAGTTAATTTTCTTCCCACAAAAGCTAGACAAAGAATATCGATATTCTTCCGACATGAGTTTCGAGGAGATTACCATCGAAACTGAAGATCACAAAAACCTCAACGGACTGTTATTTACCGTGGAAAATTCGAAAGGCCTTGTGTTTTATCTGCATGGCAATGCAGGCTCGCTAACTAATTGTGGCGATGTTGCCAAAACCTATACCGACCTAAACTACGATATTTTTATGCTCGATTACAGAGGTTTCGGAAAGAGTGAAGGAGACATCGATAGTCAGCAACAAATTTTCACAGATATTCAAACAGCATACACCCTAATCCTTAAAAGATACCAGGAAGATAAAGTGATTGTGCTAGGTTACTCGATAGGAACCGGACTTGCGACCCACCTTGCCGCCACAAACAAACCGAGATTACTAGTTCTGCAAGCACCTTACTACAGTTTAACTGATATGATGAAACGCAGGTATAAATATTTGCCTGCAGTACTGCTAAAGTATAAGTTCCCAACTAACGAACTGATAACTGCATGCACCATGCCAATTGTAATCTTTCATGGTACCCAGGATCGTATAATTCCATATGAGTCTTCATTAATGCTTCAAAAAATCAGTAAATCGAGCGATCAATTAATCACTCTTAAAGATGTTGGACACGGTGGAATCAACAGCAATCCTAAGTTTAAAACGGAGATAGCTAGAATACTGAACTAATCAGAATTCCTGAACCACTCAATTCAAGCTGATAAATTTAATTTATGCCAGATACGATCAACAATCTCATTCAATATTATCATGACTGCTACCAGTCAGATAATCGTGAATTAATTATTTACAACTTTCTAGATAAAAAGGTTGAAAACAAAATATATTTCGAAGGCAAAGAAGAGCTTCTTACAGATAGCAATCCATTAATTCCTATTGATTCGGTAAAAGCATCTGCTATTTGTAAGAAAACTAAACTTTTTCAGAAAGAGAAAGAGCTGCTTTATGGTACATTCTTTATTTGCGGTAACTATACCGATTTTAAAGGCGATTCTAAAGATTTATGTGCTCCTCTATTCTATTATCCTGCGGAGATAAAGCAAAAAGATGACTTCTTTTACCTTTCTATCAGCGCAAGCGAAAGAAGGCTAAACTACCCTATTATTCAAATGCTTTCGAAGGAATCCAGTGGAGAGCTTCTTCAGGATCCTTTGTTTGAAAAATTGCCTACAGATTTCATCCGATTCGAACACATCGAATCTATTGTACTTCTATTTAAAAAATATTTCCCGAATGTAAACATAGCTGATATATACTCTTATCCTGATAACACGAGTATTACTACAGTAAAAAAGACCATCTCCAAATTATCGAAAGAGAAGCAAGATGAATATGTGTTGTTGCCTGCAAGTATATTAGGATTGGTCGCAAAGTCGTCGAATACAAGAGGCGTATTGAATGAATTAAGTGAGATGGCATCGATGACTGATCATTCCTTTCCCTTGCTTTCTTTACTTTCAAAATCGGCCCCAAAAGAAAAATTAAAAAAATACGAGAAGGGAAACCTTCCTATGATCTTAAGCGAAGCACAACAGGCCATTTTAAAGTCGAGCTCAATAAATCCATTAACATTAATTGTCGGACCTCCGGGAACGGGGAAAACTTACACCATTAGCGCCATTGCTTTGGAACACATGAGCAGAGGAGAATCGGTATTAATTGCCTCGCGCACCGATGAAGCTGTGGATGTAATTGTTGAAAAAATAAAAAATCAACTTGGAATTGATAAAGCAGTTGTAAGAACTGGTAAAAAACGATCCTATTCCACCCCCTTAAACCGATTCCTGAAATCTTTACTAACGAGGGTAAACAAATTATCCTTTCTCCTGAAGGAATTTGATTTGCCAAAGACAAAAATGGATGAGTTGGAGAAAAAGGTCAGTTCTTTGTCCTCAACTATTGAATCCAGAAGTAAATTAATTGAGAAATTAGAGTCCTCATTCTCAAAAGAAGTAGAAAATGAACTCAAATGGGGAGAACATCTTTCCAAGGAGAAAGCAGGAGTTTGGAATAAAATTAAAACTCAGTACATCGATATCAGAAACAAAATTCAAATTCCAATATGGGAATACAATAGCAAACTCAATCAGAATGACCTCTGTCAAATTACTGATGTTCAACTACTGATTCGCTTGAAATATGTATATCAAATTCTTAAGGTGATGACTGCTGATTGGAAAAATATTCAGCGTTTCCATGAGGCTCTTAAAATGTCGAGCGATACAGAAAAGCTTGCCAAATTCAGAGACATTAATTTTGACGCAGTGCTAAAAGCATTTCCCATCTGGCTAACCAAGCTTTCCGAGGTTAAAGATGCTCTTCCTTTCGAAAAAGAATTGTTTGATGTCGTGATCATTGATGAAGCTACACAATGTGATATTGCCAGTTGTCTTCCCTTACTTCAAAGAGCAAAACGTGTTGTTTTTGCCGGAGATCCAAACCAACTAAGACATGTATCCTTTTTATCTAAAGGCATTCAAGCCATATTGCGCTCGAAATATGAGCTTCAGGATGTTGAGTATTCCACGCTTAATTATCGCGACAAAAGCATCTTAGATTTGGCCATGAGCAGCTTACAATCGAGCGATCAAGTGGCAATGCTGGATGAACATTTTAGAAGCTTGTCTCCTATTATCGCTTTTAGTAATGAGCAGTTCTACGATAACCAGTTAAAAATAATGACTTCCCGACCCGATGAAACGGAAGAAGCTTTATATTTCATAAATAACCACGGGATTAGAAATAAAAATGGAGCCAACGAAATAGAGGCCAATGCGATTCTAAAGGCCGTGCATGAATTGGTCAAAAATGAAAAGGATTTAAACGAAAATTTGTGTTCAAGCGTTGGCATCTTATCGCCTTTTAGAGCCCAGGTTGATTGGATGAGCAAACTGCTTTTGGAACAGTTTGAAATGGACGAAATTGAAAAGCACAAAATTAGAGTCGGAACAGCTTATAGCTTTCAGGGAGAAGAACGAGATGTTATGCATTTGTCGTTTGCGGTTGATGGAAACAGCCACCATTCTGCAATTAACCACATCAACAAGGAGGATGTTTTTAATGTGGCCATCACCAGAGCCAGAACCAGACAATACATTCATCATTCACTATCGAAAAATGAACTAAAGGCAGACAGTCTGTTACGAAGCTATTTATCGAAGCCTGCTCTTCATGAATTTCAAGCAGACAAAGGCACAACTCCTCACGATGTGTATCTTGATGAAGTTAAGAATGTTTTAAAAAATTGGGACATCAATAAGTATTGGATTGGATATTCAATAGCAGGTCTTACAATAGATTTATTGGTGAAGTACAAGGACAAGTATCTGGGAATCGACTTGGTTGGTTACCCCGGAGAATATGCCGATGTATTTGGAATTGAACGGTATCGAATTTTAAACCGAGCTGGCATTAAAGTATTCCCTCTTCCTTATTCCGATTGGCATTTTGAGAATGAAAAATCTAAGAAAGTATTAAAAGAATTCTTTCTCAATTTAAAGGGTGCGTCGGTAAATTAAGACAAAAAAAGACGCGATTTAATCGCGTCTTTATTCTTATGCATATTTTTCCTTTTGTGTTTTAAAAATAGCTGTATCCCAATCCTCTTGACATATGGTGCCCAACGGTTACCGCTAAGTTTACGTTGCCGATTGCGTGGCACTTTCCTTTCAAAATACAAGAAAGCTGAAGCGGGCTACAACCCTTGAATTTACTACTGATTCGGCTATTATTTTTATGCATTGTTGTGTATAGTACTTATTCAGATTTGGACTCTCTCCAAGTCATTATATCTCTATTTTTACCATCACCAGTTATCGTGTATGCTCGACATCTTTTACTTGCAGGGTCTTCAACAATAGACACTTCGTTTAATTGCTTAACTTCTTTAATAATTTCATGACAAAACTTCCCCATATATGCTTTCCCTTTCAAATGATTACATGTTCCGTATTCAGAACCACAAATTGAACATTCACCTGCCCCAGCAATTAAGCCAGTACTCATAAATAATTGATTGGGGAAAAGTAATTTTTCATAAGCTATGAGCTTATCCACATAGGGTTCTAAATGTGTTGTCCCAGTCGGGTGAGCTTGCATTGCACCGCGCATAGACATTTGTGCATCAATCAGTTTGTCCCATGCTTCATTAATCTTATCCTCTTTAATAAGAATAACCATTTCAATCTCAGATTTTGCAGAAATTGCCATTTGCTCCATACTCAACAGTATATTTGCAATTTCCTCTTTTTGGGCTTCAATAGCTATTACTTTATTCTGTCTTATAGTGTCAATTAGTTTATCTAAAGTATCAACTGATTCCTTTTGAAATTCAATACCTCGAACAAATGGAGTGAACCTTTGACAACTGTGGATTACTTCATCAAAGTTGTCTTGAAATTTTTCTAAGTCTTTTTCCATTATTTGACGGCTTTTATAACATCAACTAAATCTTTCAAAGAATCCACTGACCCTTCAAATTGAATTCTTTTATAAGTCTTATTTTTTTCTTTTTCCACCACAATATCAAGTTTAACTTTCTTATCACCAGAAATACCTCGAAAAAAATCAGTCAAATAAGATGCAATAACACTTAAAGATATGGAGATTAGATGTTGATTCTCAGATAATATTGAAGCTCCAAAAAATAGAGTTGGTCCAATCCACTCAAAAGAATTTAGCTGTTGATAGCCAATTTCTTTATTGTCAACAACATCAAAACTCAAGTCATTATTTCTGAAAACAGTTTTTAATGACTTCACGGAATTAGCATAAAAATAAACATTGGTTTCTAATTCGAGATTTGAAGGTATAAATGCTATTTCTTCTTTCAAGTCCCAGTTTTCATCTTGATATTTTTCTCTGACATTAATATAGTCTGAAATCAGTGTTTTCATATATTGTATCTTAGTTTTTGTATTATACACAACGTCTTGGCTATGAAGCGTAGACTTGTGTTGCGCCTGCGGCAAGCTATGATTTATAAGCCTTTGTTGGCACCTGTTGTTTTACTCCTTTTTGATAGAAATCATTAATGTTATCAATCATGATTTTCACTTCATTTACAACTGAACTATAGCTCATTTTATGCGTTTCAATTATCTCTCTTATGTTATCAATATTTTCAATGACTTTATCACTTTGTTTTGCTTTAAAGAGCATTAGTATTAAGTTCGAATAATACATTAATAACAAAAAGTCATTACGACTATCTTTCTCAATTTTTAAATGTGTTTGAATTGCTAATTCATATTGCTCAATAGCTCCTCTGAAATTTTCAGATTTCATTAAGAAAACAGCACGGAGAAAATAACTAACAGCTTCAAATTGCTTAGTGGTTAAAGAGTACTTTTTTAAAAGTTGTCGAGTTTTTTTCTGTATTTTATCTGCAGATGGCAAATTTTCTAATACTAAATATGCTTGAGTTAGATTATTTAAGGAATTAATTAACACATTGATGGACTCTTCTTCTTGTTTTGTAAGTGTGAATATTGATTTTTTAAAATAGTCAACTGCAGTTTCAATATCGTTTCTCCTTGCATATGAATATCCAAGATTATTATACATTATCCCCAAATTGACATCATCATTTGGTAAATAAAGTTCAGCTCTTTTTACTAAATCAATCCACCTTTGATGTAAAGCACTTGTGTTTTCTATCCAAGTATATGAATTTAATAAAGCATTTTCCAATAGCAATAATGGTTGATAAATAGACTGTCTATATTCTTCTTTTATTGCTTTTAAAATAGATTCTGCATACTTTAAAAATGGAAACGATAAAGTCGGATCACTTTGTGCAACCTCGTCAATTCGATGAAACAGCCAATTAAACAATAATACATTTGAAATAAAGCCATTCTGTTGCTTTCTTGTTTTGTATATTATTAATTCCTGAACTAATCTATACATTCGAACTTCACCATTAACTCTCTCAATCCAGCCTTTTTTATGTAAAGAGTTTGTCCAATTTGTAAAATCTTTTAAATTTTTATTATATGATTCCTTTCCGCCAATTAATGCTATATCTTTTATACTAACCTCCTCAGAGGGTAATAATGCTAAAAATTCTAAATATATTTCTTCATTCTTTGTTAGATTCTTTAATTCAAACGTCTTATAAAGATAAGCTAGTATTGTATGTGGTAAATCTTCTTCGCTTAAATCAATTTCAATTTCTAAACTTTCGTTATCAAGTTTTTGTTCTTTTATTGAGGAATAAAGAGATTCTAGATTTAAATCAATACTGTTTGCAATTGTCTTACCACACAATTTAATAATAAGTGGATTATAGTTGACATATTCAAAGAATTCCAATAATATTGAATTGTCAGAATCAATCTCCTCATTACTATAATTACAAAATATCTTTGAAGCAATTTCTTTATCAATTCCAGGCAAAGTATAGTTCAATAAATTAGGAACCCTTTCTCTTGTGGTAATTAATATCTTCCAATTATCTAAGGATATTATTTTCTTGAGAGCTCTAAAATCATTCTCATAATTGTCAATAATTAATAGATTTTTTCCATCAATACGTTGTAATTCACTACAAACAATATCAATCCGCTCTTCATCATTAGTCTGATTGTTAAAATCTAATTTTAAGTTTTGCTTTAAAGCCGCATTTAACAAAATAGATTTAGTGAGATTTGGTGAAGAATTAATCCATGCAATATGATCATATTGTTCATTGATTTGACTAACAAAGCTTTTTGCAAAAAAAGTTTTACCAACACCTCCATTCCCATTAATACACAAATGATTGGTTTCCAACAACTTCTTAATTACATAATCAATTGATTCTTGGCTATCATTAAAATCTTGACTCAGACTCTTTGGAATTAGAGTTAGGCTTTTGGGATAACTCGTATCATTCAAAATTATCCTATCATCAAAACTATCTAATCGTTTTTCAAAGCTATTCTGGACTCTTTGAATGTTCTTGAAATTTTGTTCTATCTCTTCAAATTTCACTCCTAAAAGAGAAATTAATCTATCATCAACGAATCGATTAATATCCGAATCTGTATTATTTAGAATCTCATCAATTCTACTATTTGATAAAACACGTTTATTACTATCTTGTAATTGAGAACATCTAAATATTTCACTTAAGAGGATATTTTCAATAATAGAAACAGGTTTATTCTTAAAGATTTCATGAGACAAAAGTTGTCTAACTTCTTCAAATAATAAATCAATTGCTAAAATTGGGTCATAATCCAAGAATTCCCATTTTATATATTTGACAAAAGAATCAATACTCAAATATGCCACCTGCTTTTTAAGCTGTTCGGCTGCTACTTTAATTAAATCTATTTCTTTTCTGACAATAGTTTTCTTTTCTGTCTTTTTCCTTTTGTTTTTATTTATTTCAGAATTTAATATTTCTTTTACTTTCTTAAGAATCTGGTTGGCAAGTTCACTATCAGTTAATTCAGGATTAGCCATCCATGCTTTTATAAGCTTTTCTGATTTTACAAGACCTGTATTTGTAGTAAAACAGAACCCTATAGGTATATCTTGTTTATTTTTTAGAAACTGTATAAAAAAATTAAAAAGAGTTTTTTTAATTTCATCAGACTTTAGACTAAAGTTCCTTGAATAGCATTTAACCTGAGTGAATATCAAACTATTACCAACCTCTTTTATATCATCATCAACTTCACAGTAAACAAAAGTGTTTTTTTTATCAATATAATTTTGAATCCATTTTTTAAGTGTAATCAAATATTGATAATAGAATCCTCTGTTAACAGCTACAGCGTCTGTATTAATATCAAATATTTTTATATAATCTTTATCTATCAATGCTAATTGTTTTATGGGATTTTCTTTACAATTGGTGCCAACTTGTTAGATTGTGCACCTATGGTGCACTTATTTCTGCTATATCAAGTAAAAAGGTGCACAATACATGCTAATACGGAATGTATTGTGCACCTTTTTTGTTTTGCAGTTTCAAATTTACAAAACAATTAGGTGTACAGCAAAGTAAACATGAATCTATTTTATAGTAACTAATTTGGGGAAATTAGCAATTTTACTAAAACCCTTTAAACAGTCAGAAATGCGTATCCAAAATTAAGTAATAATCTGTCAAGCTATTTCAGGAGAAGACATTCCAAATGCCCAAAAGCGCTTCCCGAGGCCAAAAAGTAAGTTCCAAATACTAAAGGGTTCTATTTAATGAACTGTTTCATTTTCTTTATTTAAAAAATCGTCATATTTAAATTCATGTATTCCCACTACGTTCAAGTAAGTAAATGTTTATTTAAGATACACTCCACACACTTTAATGAATAGACCCCAAAATAGCTCCCAATTGGTACTTCTGAGCTACCCCTCCCTACATCAGAAGTACGATTTGGCATCTTTGAAGTACCACCCCCTACTTCGGAGAGTCGCGCTCGAGTCTTTTTGCTCCGGCCTCGGGTCTTTTTTGTCCGGCGAGCTTATTTTGAAGTACTCCCCCCTACCTCAGAGAGTCGAGCTCGAGTCTTTTTGCTCCGACTTCCTATCTTTGAAGTACCACCCCCTACTTCAGAGGTACCACCCCCTACCTCAGAGGTACCCCCCCACCTTGTTCAATAGATCCGAATTTTATTTTCAAATCTACAAGAGGTGCGTTCATCTAAACCACCCACAAATTGGACCACTCAGAGATTTTCCTCCATTTTAAAAATAGTTACTCGGCCTATATATATCATGAATTACAACATATTTATTATACAATAGATGCATTTTTTTACTCTTTATCGGCCAGGCATTATGTTGCCACAGTCCAAAAGAATGAAACTCATCAAAAACTAATGGTTTACTGTTCTGATTTACGAGAATGTCTGGATCTGTTTTACGAAGGATCGGAACGTCAAATATTGAAACAAGTAAAAATATTGGTTAGATAGAAACGACTACTACATATGTTTGAAAAGCCCCCAATTGCTTTATTGTGCTTGGGGTTTTCACAAAAAAAAGACGCGATTAAAATCGCGTCTTTCTAAACTATCATTGAATTTGTTTTCACAAACACTAATTTATGCTTCGGTGCTCTGCACCTTATGTTTCTTGCTAGCAATATTCTACAAAGACCACGGTGCGCTGCACCTCAACTTAAATACTAATCCCTGTAACTGATCCCTGTTAACTGTTAACTGTTCACTGATCACTGATCCCTGATCCCTGTTCACTGTTCACTGATCCCTGTTAACTGTTCACTGTTAACTGTTAACTGATCACTGTTCACTTTTAACTGTTCTGATCGCTGTTCACGGCTAACTGACTCTGTATTTATTTTCTCGGTCTGATTTGATTAAAGGCAATGTTTAAGGTCTTTTGGAAGTAACGAAGGTTTTTAAGCTCCTTGCTATTTACCAAAGACAAGGAGACACCTTGTTTACCCGCACGGGCAGTTCGACCGCTACGGTGAGTGTAATACTCCTCTTTATCGGGCAATTCATAATGCACCACAAAAGCAAGATCTACAATATCGATTCCTCGGGCTGCAACATCAGTAGCCACCAAAATCCGAAGGCTTTCGTTTTTAAAAGCACGCATTACTTTATCGCGTTCTATTTGTTTTAAATCGCCATGAATAGCATCAGTCTTAATATTTTTTGCAATTAGCTGCTTGGCCAATACTTGCGCCGATGCTTTGGTTTTACAAAACACCACACCCCTGTTATCTTGCTCCGATTTTAAAAACTGAACCAGAATGTTCAATTTTTCATTGTCTTCGCAGATCAAGAACTGGTGCTGAATATTTTTATTTACCACATTTTTGCCACTCACCTCAATTTTGTGTGCTCTTGGCGAAAAGTGTCTTTTTACTATCTGCATGATTTCTTTAGGCATGGTAGCCGAAAACAACCAACGGTTTTCTACACTCGTTAGGTGAGTTAAAATCTCATCCAACTGTGTTTTAAAACCCATGCTCATCATTTCATCGGCCTCATCCAAAATTACAGTCTTCACGTGGCTCAAATCAACCGCTTTTCTTTTTACCAAATCGATCAATCGACCTGGAGTCGCAACGATAATATGAGTTGGACGGCGCAATGCACTAATTTGTTTCTCAATTTTCTCTCCCCCATAAACCGATTCGGTAAAAATTTGATCGGTATACTTGGTGAATTTGAACAATTGCTTGGCAATTTGCTGACCCAGCTCGCGGGTTGGACAAAGAATTAAGCCTTGAACCTTGTCTGCCTTGGTGTTTATTCTGTGCAACAAGGGTATTCCGAAAGCTGCTGTTTTACCAGTTCCTGTTTGAGCCTGACCAATTAAATCGGTGTTAGCCTGAAGAAGTACCGATATTACTTCTGCTTGTATTTGAGTAGGCTTGATAATATTAAGATCGTTCAATCCCTTAATGATATCTTTATCTACGCCTAATTCTTTAAAGTTTTCCACAACAAATAATTTTAATAGTTCGCAAAGATAGTTTAATCAATTTAGAATTAAGTATGATGATTAAAAATACTGAAGCTCTGACTAAAGCAAGAGGCAATGCATGAATGATTGTGCGGATGAATGGATAATAATTTGTGCCCTGCTTTAGCTGAGGCAAACAAAAAAAGAAAGATCTCTGAATGATAATCTAAATCCTCTGCCTAAAGCCAGAGGCAATACATGAAGATTGTGTGGATGAACGAATGTTCTTTTGTCCCCTGCTTTAGCTGAGGCAAACAAAAAAAGAAAGATTCAATAAGAAAATAACTGAACCACAAAGAACACGAAGGATGGCACGAAAGGCACAAAGAAGGTTTTCATTCTAAAAAAAAAGCAAATGCCCTGATGTGTCCCCTACTTTAGCTGGGGCAATCGCAAAAAACAAGAACTGTAATCCTGAACAATGTGAGAAATCCCTTCTAAGAAACAGATCCCTCGCTTCCTCGGAATGACAATCAAAATCCTCTGCCTAAAGCCAGAGGCAAAACATGAAAAATTGTATAAATGAACGAATGTTCTTTTGTCCCCTGCTTTAGCTGGGGCAAACAAAAAAAGAAAAATTTAATAAGAAAAGACTGAACCACAAAGAACACGAAGGATGGCACGAAAGGCACAAAGAGATTTTTGTTGCAACTCAGTTACTATTGAAAAAACGCCTCATACCCCAACCCCTTCTCCTAGAGCTACTCTTTATACACAAGTATTCACTTTCCCAGGCAAGAGTTTGATTTTAAACATAAGCACCCCTCTGTCCTTCGGACATCTCCCCTTAAAATGGGAGAAACCGTCACAAGCGATATCTTCCCTTCTTGAGGGGAAGTGCCGACAGGCGAAAGGGTGTTAATTTTAAAAATTATCTTTTTATACATCTTGTTACTCCTGATTTTTTTCAACCAACAAGATGTGAATAAAGAGTAGCTCCTTGAGGAGAGGTGATATTTAAAAAAATGTACCTTAAAATAATTCCCGGTCTTCTTCATTTTCTATTTGCATTGCATGCACCAATGTCCACTTAAACGGAAAGGACTTACTCAAGGTGTACAATACCATGATCCATGGTAGAAACCAAATCATATTTTCAGTCAGTGAATAAGCTAGTAAAGAAACGATCCCTATTAAAGCTCCAAATAACATTTTAAAAGAAAATGCTTTTTTGAAATATTTGAGTTTATCTTCCAAACTCTCAAACAAAGCAACATATTCCAGTTTCTTTTTATACATCATCTCCGAAATAACAATCTCCACAATAATCAAGGAAAGTCCCAACACATTTTTCCACATCGATATATTCAAACTTTTAGGAATACTTAAAATTGAATACTCACCACTAATAGCGAGACCCCCAAGTGCAAGTTCCACAATAACAACAAGTAAAAATGCTGAAACCAATCCTATTCTTGTCCACTGAACAAGCTGTTGTAAATTCTTCATAAAATAAATTAAGTAGTTAATAATAGATTTAATCTTTAACTGGGAGCCAACAAGCTTACTGAATAATCACTTTACTTCGAACGAAATAGATCAAAAATCCTTCTCTTTTAAACTTATTTAACACACAAACGATTACAATCCATTTGCAGGAAATTCTTGACAAAATAAATATGTGCTTTCAAAATTCCATTGCTAAAACCAGAGGCAAAACATAAGAAATAAACAATAATCACTTGTCCTCTGCTTTAGCTGGGTCGAAGAAAAATTTAATAAGAAAATACTCAACCACAAAGAACACGAAGAAAGGCACGAAAGGCACAAAGAAGGTTTTCATTCTAAATAAAAGGCAGATGCCCTTAATCTTGTCCCCTGCTTTAGCTGGGGCAAAATCAGGAAGTATTATTCTGAACAAACTGAATGGAATACGTCTAAGAAACAGATCCCTCGGGATGACTACCAACAACCAACTTCTAACTACTCACTGGTTACTGCTCACTGGTTACTGCTCACTGATAACTGAGACCTGCCCCTGTTAAAGCTTTGTTAACACCCAAACCTTTTTAGCTACTTTTAAGTATAATTGTGTAGTTTTGATTTTAAATAATGCAACCAATGTATGCGAATTAAGAAATTTGAACATATTATCATGATACTTCTTCTGCTGATCTCAACGGCAGGAGTGAGTATTAATAAGCATTATTCTGGTGGAGAGCTCTTCTCTACTGCATTTTTTGTTGAAGCAGAAAGCTGTTGCGAAACGCCTTGCGGTTGTTGCAAGGAGACTTCTGAATTTGTACAGGTAAAGGCCGATTATATTGATTCTGTATTTGAGTTGCAAGATGCCGCTCAGTTGGATTTGTTGTTTTCGATTCTTCCTTTTTTGATAAATTTCGAAGTTCCAGTAAGCTTTACAAACAATTTTATTGCGTGGGATACTTCCCCACATCCATTGCCTGATTTGTGTATTCTCAATCAGGTTTTCCGTTTATGATTTTTTGAATAGGTTAATTAACCACAAAGGCCACACAAAGGTCTTTCACTAAGGCGCACTAAGGTTTTTAATACAGTATTTGTATCTAAACTCTATATCATGGTCTTGCGCCAGCTTATCGCATATTAAATAGTGATCGATTCTTTGTAACTTCTGTCCTTTGTGTCCCATTGTGTTGTACTTCGTGCATCCTTTGTGGTAAAATTTTCTTGACTCTTACTATAATTCAAAGAATCATGTTAAACAAGATTATCAAATTCTTTTTAGAGAATAAATTGGTCACAACAATATTGCTGGTTGTGTTCATAGCCTGGGGTGTTATCACATCACCCTTTCCTTGGGATGTTAGTTTTTTGCCCAAAGATCCCGTGTCTGTTGATGCCATTCCTGATATTGGAGAAAATCAGCAAATTGTATTTACCAAGTGGCCTGGCCGGTCGCCTCAGGATATCGAGGATCAGATTACTTATCCGCTGACCACATCCCTTTTGGGGATTCCGGGTGTGAAAACCATCCGCAGTTCTTCCATGTTTGGATTTTCGAGTATCTACATCATTTTTAATGAAGATATCGAATTCTATTGGAGTCGATCCAGAATTCTGGAAAAGTTAAGCTCCTTACCACAAAACATATTGCCCGATGATGTGCAGCCAACTCTTGGCCCCGACGCAACGGCACTCGGACAAATATTTTGGTACACACTGGAAGGAAGATCACCGGAAGGTGAAGTTACCGGTGGCTGGGATTTGCAAGAACTCCGAAGCATTCAGGATTTTCAGGTAAAATATGCATTGGCGGCTGCCAGCGGTGTATCCGAAGTGGCATCTATCGGTGGTTACGTAAAGGAATATCAGGTAGATGTTAATCCTGCAGCCATGCAGGCACACGGAGTTAATCTGATGCAAATCATGAATGCGGTTAAAAAGTCCAATATGGATATTGGTGCCCGTACCATTGAAATCAATCAGGCAGAATACTTTGTGCGTGGCATTGGCTATGTGAAAAACCTCTCAGATCTGGAAGAGGCAGTTGTAAGTGTGAACGACAACACTCCTGTTCGTGTTCGCGATGTAGCCAATGTGCATTATGGCCCTTCTGACCGACGAGGTGTACTTGACAAAATGGGAGCCGAAGTTGTAGGTGGTGTTGTGGTTGCCCGATATGGTGCCAATCCCCTGGAAGTTATCAATAGTGTAAAAGAGAAAATTGCAGATCTTTCAGTCGGTCTTCCCGAAAAGGAATTAGCCGATGGAACCATTTCAAAACTAACTATTGTTCCGTTTTACGATAGAACACAACTGATATATGAAACATTAGGAACACTGGAAAGTGCCCTAACGCTCGAAATCATCATCACCATTATCGTGATCATCATCATGGTAATGAACCTTCGGGCAAGTATTCTTATTTCTTCATTAATTCCAATCGCTGTACTCATGACTTTTATCGCCATGCGTTATTTTCATGTGGATGCAAATATTGTAGCCCTTTCGGGGATTGCCATTGCCATTGGAACCATTGTGGATGTTGGCATTGTGCTCTCCGAAAACATGATCAGGCATTTGGATGAAAATAAATCGGGACGGAATATTCGCGAGGTGATTTACGAAGCAACGACTGAGGTTGCTCCTGCAGTAATTACAGCTGTATTGACAACTATTGTGAGTTTTATTCCCGTTTTTGCCATGGAAGCAGCCGAAGGAAAACTATTTCGACCACTGGCTTTCACCAAAACCTTTGTGCTTTTGTCTGCCCTGTTTGTCGCAATTGTTATTCTACCAGCCATGGCCCATTTGTTGTTTTCCATCCGGATCAAAAAGAGAAATTTCAAATTGGCTTTAAATAGTGTACTCATTCTTATCGGATGCTATGCCATTTTTGCCTACTCGGCTTGGATTGGAATTACTCTGATTTTATTAGGTGTCATCAACTTATTGGCACAAATCTATTCTAAGTATGAAAAGAAATTGTCTTTGGCAAATCTGCTAGTTATCGCATTAGCCGTTTCCTTTCTGCTTGCCAGAGAATGGCTGCCTTTGGGTGCGGCGAACTCCTTGTTTGCAAACTTCGTGTTTGTAATTCTTAGTATCGCTATTTTATTATCCATTTTTTTACTTTTCATGCGATTCTATCAGCGCATGTTGAATTGGGCGCTGCAGCATAAGCTCATCTTCCTATCCATTCCCACATTTATAGTATTGTGGGGCATTATTATTTGGTTAGGATTTGGAAATACTTTTGGCTTTGTTGCCCGGGGAATGGATAAAATTGGAATTGAGATTTCGGGCACTTCTGCTTGGAAAAGTATGAATCACAATTATCCCGGCATTGGAAAAGAATTTATGCCATCGCTGGACGAAGGATCATTTCTATTGATGCCAACCTCCATGCCACATGCTGGTATTGAAGAAAATAAACGTGTGCTTCGAAAATTAGATATGGCTGTTGCCAACATTCCTGAAATTGAAATGGTAGTAGGCAAACTCGGTCGTGTAGAATCTTCGCTTGACCCCGCTCCTATTTCCATGTACGAGAATGTGATCAACTACAAAAGCGAATACAAAACCAACCAGTATGGCAAGCGAATTCGTTTTGCTGTAGACGAGGATGACAATTTTATTCGCGATGAAAAAGGAGAGTTGATTCCTGATGATTCTGGTGAATATTACCGACAATGGCGGGATCATATTAAATCGCCCGATGACATTTGGACCGAAATTGTAAACGCGACCAAAATCCCAGGCGTTACCTCGGCACCTAAACTGCAACCCATCGAAACCCGATTAATCATGTTGCAAACAGGTATGCGAGCTCCTATTGGAATTAAGATATCAGGTAATAACCTAAAACAAATTGAGGGCTTTGGTCTTCAGCTCGAAAAGCTTATTAAAGAGGTTCCCGGAGTAAACAAGCCTTCTGTATTTGCCGAACGAATGGTTGGGAAACCATATCTGGAAATTCGCATCGACCGTAAAGCAATTGCCCGTTATGGTATTCAGGTAGAAGATGTGCAAAAACACCTATCTGTTGCCGTTGGTGGAATGGCGCTAAGCAGTTCGGTTGAAGGAAGAGAGCGTTACCCCATTCGGGTTCGTTACCCACGGGAATTGAGATCGGATCCGGAACTTTTGCAAAAAATTCTGATTCCAACAGCCATGGGAAATTCCGTGCCCTTGGAAGAGCTTGCAGAAATAGCCTATGTTCAGGGACCACAAGTTATCAAAAGTGAAAATACCTTTCAGGTTGGCTATGTGATATTCGACAAATTAGACGGCTTTTCGGAAGTTGATATTGTAGAAGCTGCACAGGAATACATTGCAGGAAAAATTGAAAGCAATGAACTGAAAGTTCCCGCAGGAGTGAGCTTTAAATTCACGGGGAACTACGAAAATCAAATCCGTGCAGAAAAAAGACTGGGCATTGTGATTCCTGTGGTGCTCATCATCATCTTTCTGATTTTGTATTTCCAGTTCAAAGGAATTGCTCCCACGCTAATGGTATTTAGTGGTATTGCAGTCTCCTTTGCAGGTGGATTCATCATGATTTGGATGTATGGACAAGGATGGTTTCTTAACTTTTCTGTCTTCGATATCAATCTACAGGAATTGTTTCAGGTTCATCCCATTTATTTAAGTGTTGCGGTCTGGGTCGGGTTTATTGCCCTGTTTGGAATTGCCTCTGATGATGGAGTAATTATGGCCAGCTATCTAGAACAAGTTTTCGAAAAGAACCAGCCAAAAACAAAAGCTGAAATCAGAAAAGCAGTGGTTGAAGCAGGTTCGAAACGAATTCGTCCTTGCTTAATGACTACTGCGACTACTCTTCTGGCCTTATTGCCAATTTTAACCTCTACGGGAAGAGGATCTGATGTAATGATTCCAATGGCAATTCCAGCATTTGGAGGAATGACAATCGAATTAATCACCTTATTTGTTGTACCTGTTTTATATGCCACGTACAAAGAATATCAACTTAAAAAAGTAGGAGGACTGTCATGAGAACTTCAATAAGCATACTCACATTACTATTGGGAACTAAGATGCAAATCAAATCCCCCCTTTCAAGGGGGATTAGGGGGATGTTTAAAACACAACAAAATACCCCCCTTACTCCCCTCTCAAGAGGGGAATTTAAAACAGGATGCATTAGATCACATATTTTCCAAAAAATGAGATACTCAATACTATTAATAACAGCATTACTAGTTTTTTCAGAAACTGTCAGATCTCAAACAATCACAAAAGAATTGCAGGATTATATCAATTTTGCCATTGCAAACAATCCGGAACTGAAGGTTATGGATCTAAAATATCAGCAAGCATTGGAGATAGTTCCACAGGCAAAAGCATTGCCTGATCCGAGTTTCTCGGCAGGAGTCTTTATACAGCCAATAGAAACACGCATTGGAGCCCAAAAAGCAAAACTTTCGCTTTCGCAGATGTTTCCATGGTTTGGAACTCTTGGTGCCAAAGAACAACAAGCAAGTTTGCAGGCTCATGCTCAATATCTGAATTACCTTGATGCAAAAAGCAAATTGGAAATGAATGTAAGACTCTCCTATTTGGATTTGATTCTAATGGATCGCAAAATCTTTTTCACTCAAAAACGTGTCGAAGTGCTGTCTCTATTGGAAAAACAAAGTCTTAGCCAATTTGAAAACAATCAATCGAGCATGGTGAATGTCTTATACGTTCAAATGCTGAAAGAAGAGTTGATTTCTAAGCTTGGTCTATTTCAGGATAAAAAGCAGACCCTTCAAAGTACATTCAATAAATTGTTAAACCGTAATTTAATAACTGCCGTTGATTTACCAACAGATGATTCTTTTCTGGCACAAGCAATTTCTTTTGATACTGATTTCTCTTTCGACAATCACACAAGAATTGATTCTTGGGAAACCATGAAGGAGGCCAGTTCTTTTGGAGAGAAAGTGGCGAAACTAAACGGAATGCCCAAGTTTGGTATCGGTCTCGATTATGCAATTATTGCTGAAAGAACAGATATGGATGTTGCCAATAATGGAAACGACGCACTGATGCCCATGATCACGATGAGCATTCCTCTGTTTCGAAAGAAATACAAATCTGCCGTTAAAGTCAATCAGCTAAAACAGGTGCAGTTCGAACAATTAAAAATTGAAGAACTGAACAGGCTTGAGCTGGAAAAACAAAAGGCAACAGAAGAGTACGCCACGGGGACCCGAGAAATAAAAGTATATGAGAATTTATTGGCAAAAGCCCGACAATCATTCGAAATTCTCACGAGCAATTACGAAACATCTTCTGGTAAATACGAAGAGGTTCTGAACATGCAGCAGAAAATTTGGATCTACGAGCAGAAACAAATTGAGGCACAAGTAATGATTCAGAAAAGCATCGCAAAATTCCAATATTTAGGAATGTAGGGACACATGAATTTTGTCACCCCTAAATCCCCTAAAGGGGACTTTTATTACAGCTTTAGACTTACGGTCAGTCTTTTCTTAATTTATTGGAGCTGTAAATAAATCATATAGAATCATTGTTATCAGCGTCTAAAATTAATGTAAAATGAAAAATACAATCAAATATATAAGTGAAAACTGGAAACAAAAGCTCATCATTTTAGTCGTGGGATTATTTCTAGGTTGGATCATTTTTGGTGGAAAATCAGAATCGACAAATGAGCACGAAGGTCATCAACATGCTTCAGAAAATGCAGCTGTGGCACCAACAATATGGACATGCTCCATGCATCCGCAGATTCAGCAACCAAGTGAAGGCGATTGCCCCATTTGTGGCATGGATCTAATTCCCTTAGACAATTCAAGCAGTAATTCATCGCCGGCAATAATTGAGATGAACGAAACAGCCATGAAATTGGCAAATGTGCAAACCACAAAAATTGAAAAAGGAAAGGCTGTAAAGGAAATCCTTCTAAATGGAAAAGTGCAGGTTGATGAGCGAAAAATCAGCTCGCAAGCCATTCATTTCGATGGTCGAATTGAAAAACTAATGGTCAATTTTGAAGGTGAGAAAGTAAGAGAAGGACAAACTCTCGCAAGAGTTTACGCCCCGAAATTGGTAAGCGCACAACAGGAATTATTGCAATCCTTAAAAACAAAAGATTCCTATCCTGAGTTGGTGAAAGCTGCAGAGCAAAAACTGAAATTTTGGAAACTTAGCGCCGATCAAATTAATAGCATTAAAGAAAGCGGTGAAGTACTTCAATATTTCGAAATAAAAGCAGACGCTTCCGGTTACGTAATTAAAAGAAATGTGGCAGAAGGAAACTATGCAAAAGCTGGAAGTATTCTCTTCGAGATTGCCGATTTGAGTCACGTTTGGGTCGTTTTTGATGCCTACGAAAAAGATCTGGCCTTCATTAAAAAAGGAGCTGAGATCGAATTCACAATTTCTGCGATTCCTGGCAAAACGTTCAACTCTAAAGTCAGCAATATCGATCCTGTTATTGACGCAAAAAAACGTACACTTTCTATCCGGACAGAATTAAATAATCAGGACCTGTTAGTAAAGCCGGAAATGTTTGCTTCAGGGATTATCCATGCTGAAATAAACCAAATGAATAATGCGCTTCTAGTTCCTAAATCGGCCATTATGTGGACAGGAAAACGATCAGTAAGCTATGTAAAGGTTGACGGAGGATTTGAAATGCGTGAAATTGTACTCGGTGAATCTTTAGGTGATTTTTACATTGTTACCGATGGTTTGGAAGAAAACGAAGAAGTGGTTAGCAAAGGAACTTTTACGGTTGATGCGGCAGCTCAACTCAACAACAAATACAGCATGATGAATCGTCCGGAAAGCAAGAAAGGTGTGCCAAACCTACAAGGATATGCTTCA
Organism: Labilibaculum antarcticum; assembly: GCF_002356295.1. Lineage (NCBI taxonomy): Bacteria > Pseudomonadati > Bacteroidota > Bacteroidia > Marinilabiliales > Marinifilaceae > Labilibaculum > Labilibaculum antarcticum. The sequence continues at coordinate 5,656,090 of NZ_AP018042.1, forward strand.
ATGGACTTTAGTATGAAACTGGAACAGCTGCTCTCCTCTTATTTTGCGTTGAAAGACATTCTGGTTGAAACCAAGGCAAAGGAAGGCAAAATAGCAGCAAAAATGGTGATGAGCAATTTGATGAAGATGATGCCTAATGATGCCGCACTAAAAGGAAAAGCTGTTGAATTCTGGAAAGAGAAATATCCTGTTCTACACGATCATCTGGTCGAGATAATGAATAGTGATGATATTAAAATTCAGCGCAAGGCTTTTAAACCATTCAGTGAAGCACTTATTGGGACCCTAAAATCTCTGGGAGCAGGAAAAAACAAAGTGTTTATACAATTCTGTCCCATGGCCGACAGCGATTCGGGGGCCTTTTGGTTAAGCTCCGAAGAGAAAATAATGAATCCTTACTTTGGGGATATGATGTTGCATTGCGGGGAAGTGACCGATACGATAATTCATGAAGAGCCAAAATCAAATCCTCAACAACACCAGCATCAACATTAGTAATAATAATATTAGACTGAAAAGTAATGCTATCAGTTTAAATCAATAATATAATTATAAATTTAAAACGAAATAAAATGAAAAAAGGAATTCTATTCACAGCGGTAATCTTTTCTATGATTACCATATCGTTCACAGCAAATGCAGAGGTGAAGAAAGCAAGTTTTAAAGTATCCGGGAATTGTGGAATGTGCGAGAAAACAATCGAAACTGCGGCTAATGCTGTTGAAGGTGTTGTTAGTGCAGATTGGAATAAAGAAAGCAAAGAAATGATTGTAAGCTTTGATACTGAAAAAACAAATCTGGATGCAGTACATAAAGCCATCGCAAAATCAGGTTACGATACCGATACAGTTAAAGCAGACGATAAAGTTTACAGTGGACTTAATTCTTGTTGCAAATACAGAAAATAACAAAATGGGGTGTTTCCTTTCGATTGGTTAACTACATACAATTACTTACAACTAAAATCGAAAACAAAGGAGCACCCCTACTTTTCCTATTTAATTGAGGAATATGGGAAAACTTGTAGAACACTTCCCCATATTCTGTCAATCTTTAAAATATTATATCCATTTTAGTTTTCATCATCTCACTGATACCTTACCTCTTACTTCAGTTAGAGTGATATCTGGCACGTTTATTGGCTTTCACAAGACATTCAAATAAACCAAAATTTATTTTTTGACGTTTTCTAGTCAATCAATCAAATTTAATTAAAACTAAACACACAATGAAGATTTTAAAATCACTAAGTGCAATCACTCTTGTAATTTTGTCATTGATTTTTATTCAATGCTCCGATGACAATGTAAACCTTACAACTCCTGTGAAAATTAGATTAACAGATGCTCCCGCACAGTATGATAAAGTGAATATTGATATTCAGGCCATTCAATTTCACTCTTCGAATGATGATACAAAAGAAAGTGGATGGCAAGAAATGGATTTATTAAATGCTGGTATTTATGACTTATTGGAGTTTAATAACGGTTTAGATACACTTTTGGTAGATCAGGATATGCCTAGTGGTACCGTGTCGCAAATGCGATTGATTCTTGGTGAAAATAACTCCGTGGTAATTGATGGTGTTCCATACGTTTTAGATACTCCATCGGCGCAAACATCTGGTTTGAAATTTCAGATTCATGATGATTTCATAGCTGGAATTGAGTACGAATTATGGATTGATTTTGATGCAGCCCGTTCTATTGTTGAAACTGGGAATGGCAAATACAAATTGAAGCCAGTAATAAGAACTTTTAATGAAGCTACAAGCGGTGTGATTTCAGGATCAATAAATCCTGCTGAAGCACTTCCAACTATTCATGCAATAATCGGTTTGGATACCACCTCGACCATTGCAGAAGCAAACGGCGATTTCATGATTAAAGGATTACAATCAGGCATATACAAACTTGATTTAATGCCTATTGATGGATATACCGAAAAAGAAATTGAAGGTATTGAGGTAAACAATGGTGCTGTTACTGATGCTGGAACAATTGAAATTTTAGCTAATTAATAAGAAACACTACTACTACAAGCGAAAGTTGCTCTTTTAAGGGCAACTTTTTTTTGTTTTTAAAAATCTATTCTAGTAATGCTCCCTCTTTATTTTTATTTAAGTAAATTGATCTAACTATATTTATTAAAAGGAAATAGGAATGAAATTCAAATACAAAATATCACCAGACTTAAAACTGATTAATGAATACTACTACGGTTACTTCAAATGGAATGATCTAATCAACAATACCTTAAGCACTCGTGAAAATTCATTATTTGACGAAACCTACAATGTTATTGCCGATTTTACTCAAGCTAAAGTTATCTTAAACATCAAAGATTTGGATGACTATATTGAAGAATACCAAAAGTACAGTCTGATAGCAAACAAATGTGCCATTATTGTAAGTGAATCATACGACACGTCAATGGCTATGCTGTTCGAAATTCAAGTACGAATTCAAAATGCGAAGGTTTTTCATTCTCATGAAGAAGCCTGCGAGTGGCTTGAAATAGACCCTGTTCTAATTACAAAAGAATAAAAGCACCTCCTTACTAAACTTATTAAAACTGATTTAAAATTACCTCTCCATCAGTCATTTAACTTGACTTCGGCAATTCAATGCGTTAACTTTAATTTACGCTTGAGGATGAATGAAAATTTATTCCAACCCCTGAAGTTCCATCCTAAGGAATCGAAAATATTGGATTACTCCCATAATTATTTGAATTTATTAATATCTGATTGCAAGTAGGAAAACTATTATTTTAATCGATTGAGCACAAATGATTAATTGAAATAACTTAAGGACCTGTATTGCATGGTATTACTTATTCATTATTCATGTCAACATCAAAAAAACTTTCACATTTAAACCCTTAAATCATGGAAGAACTAAAAGAAATAACATTGGCCTCAATGCCACGGATTGGTGACAAAGCTCCAGAATTTAGAGCAGTTACTACCCAAGGAAACATTCACTTCCCAAATGATTACCAAGGTAGTTGGGTCATCCTTTTTAGCCACCCTGCCGACTTTACTCCTGTGTGCACTTCCGAATTCATGACTTTTGCAAGTCTGGAATCCAAATTCAATGAAGCAAATTGTGAATTGGTTGGCTTATCTATCGATGGTTTGTATAGTCATATTGCCTGGTTACGCACCATTAAGGAGAAAATAGAATATAAGGGGATGAAAAATGTCGAAGTCAAATTTCCTTTAATTGAAGATATTACCATGGAGGTGGCCAATAAGTACGGAATGATTCAACCGGGTGAGGACAATACAAAAGCTGTTCGTGCAGTATTCTTTATCGACCCTCATGGAATTATTCGTACAATTATTTACTATCCGCTAAGCTTGGGGCGAAATTTCGATGAGATCTATCGGGTTGTAATTGCTCTGCAAACTGCAGACAAGTTTTCTGTTGCGACTCCAGCTGATTGGCAACCGGGAGATGAAGTTATTGTTCCTCCTGCAGGATCGTGTGGTGTTGCTAAAGACCGAATGGAGAACACCGATGAAGATGTTCACTGCTACGACTGGTTCTTCTGTACCAAAAAGATAGAAAAGGAAGAAATTTTGAATGCTATTTTAAAAAAAGAAGAGCTTTCACATTAATAAAAAACAATGGCTACACAAGGTAATTTCTTCTGTAGCCATTGCTTTTACCGTTTTATTAAAAAATCGACATCCATCAATTCCAATTAAATTATATTTTTTTCATCATAAAAACTACCATAAAATATTTTTTTTAAATACCTTCAGTATAATTATATTTAAGGAAACTGGATGATGAATGATATACACCGCGAAATAATTAAATCCCTCCCCTATTTTTATTACGTAATTGAAGCTGATAGTTTTATCGTTACTGAATCAAATGATCCTAATTTTGCAGGCAATCAACATTGTTGCAATTTAATTTTCTCCAATTCCGATAATTGCCTTATAAAGAGCCAATCCAAATGCTCTGTTGCAAAAGTTATCGAGGAAAAAAAATCCATAAAAACGAAACTTAGCAATCTTACTATTAAAGGTGAAACTAAAAGCATCTGGGTTCACGCCAGTCCCATATTTAATGAAAATCAACAAATTACTCACGTAATTCAATACTTTATTGATATCACCGAACAAGAAAGCTTACATGATCAAATTGAAACTAAAACAACAAATCTTGAAGAAGTATTCTCTGATTTTTCAAGGCTAAACACTGAATTAAAAGAAACAACCAACAAGTACAAATCATTATTTGAAGACTCACCGGAATCTCTTTGGGAGGAAGATTTCACAATCCTAATGAAAAGCATAGAGGCACTAAAATCTAAAGGAATAACTGATTTCCGAAGTTACCTTGATGATCATCCTGAAGTATTGATTGAATTAACTCAACAAGTAATTATTGTTGATGTTAATAAAGCAACCATTAATTTATATAAAGCTAAATCTAAAGAAGATTTAATTGGCAACTTAGACAAAACATTTCTACCAGAATCACTTGTCGTTTTTAAAGAAGAACTATTGACTATTATTAATGGCAAAAAACATTTTGCAAAAGAGGCTAAGGTAAGAACACTTGAAGGAGAAGTTGTTGATGTAATTATAAAACTCTTTTACACCAAAAATGGTGATAAATACACCGCATACGTATCCACAACAGACATAACAGCTCGTAAGAAATCCGATATCGCCTTAAAACAAAAAAACGATGAATTCATACGATTAAATGACGAACTTGAAAGCACAAACAAAGAATACGAAATATTAAACGCAGAGTACAAAACAATTAACAGAGAGATTCTTAAAACCAATACAGAGCTAGAAAGATCTAAAGAAAAAGCAATTGAAAGTGATCAGCTTAAGTCTGCTTTTTTAGCAAATATGAGTCATGAAATAAGGACTCCTATGAATACAATTATTGGTTTCTCAGATTTATTAGGTGAGCCAAATCTTTCTATTGAAAGAAGACATAAATTCCTTAAATTAGTTCAGACAAGCAGTGAGCATTTACTGCAAATTATTGATGATATTATTGATATTTCAAAACTTGAATCGAACCAGCTAAAAATTAACAAAAAATCGTGCCCGCTCAATGAATTACTTTATGAAATAAAGGAATCGCAAAGCATGGTTAAGATAGTAAAAGCAAAAAACAATGTTGCCCTTCAATTAAACATCCCCGAGAACACTGAAAATATAAACATTTCTTGTGATCCTACCCGATTCAGACAAATTCTCTACAATCTGGTCTCCAATGCATTTAAATACACCAAAGATGGCTTTGTCGAAATTGGTTATTCCATTTCGGATGTAGATTCGATGGTCCATTTATATGTGAAGGATACTGGTTTCGGTATCCAACCAGATATGTTCCAATTAATTTTTGAAAGATTCAGACAAATTGAGAATCAAAATTTACAGGAAGGAACAGGTATTGGCCTAAGTATAACAAAAGGGCTTGTTCATCTTCTGGGAGGAGAAATTTGGATTGAATCGAAAGTTGATGAAGGAAGTACATTTCATTTCACGATACCGATATCCGAAGAGAATAAATCAACTATTAAAGAGAATGCCTCTCAGCAAACCTTAAATGAAATTAACCTTTCGCGATGCCTTGTTTATATAGCCGAAGACGACATTTCATCTTTTCTTTTACTTGAAGAATTGTTGCAACCCACTGGGGTTAAACTGAAACATGCTGAAAATGGAAAAGAATTATTAAATCTTATCAATTCACAAACCCCTGACCTAGTACTCCTTGACATCAACATGCCAATCATGAATGGTTTTGAAGCAATCGACAAAATTCGAGAAACTCATCCAACAATACCTGTTATTGCACAAACGGCATACGCTATGGCCGAAGAAAGAGAAAAGTGTATCTCAATTGGATGTAATGACTATATTTCCAAACCAATTAACGCACAACTACTATTAAAAAAAATCAGGAAATATCTTACCTGCCATAAAAACTAATAAATTTACTCTTCCGTTAAAAAAACTAAATACTATCGTATGGAACAATATTTGTTTACTCCATATTGAAGTACTTTATCACAAAACAAATACAGTTAGAATTATCATTAGATTTACGGAGATTTCTTGCAAAGCCAATTTTATATTAAAAAAAGTTTTGTAATTTTCGACTCAAATTATGCTTATCAACTTTATAATAAAAATGAAGAAAACATTTATTACTCTTATGTGTGTAGGTTTTTGCCTGCTATCCTCTTTTACAAGCAAAGCACAAAAATATAATATTGAGATTAACCTAATTGGCTCTACTGACAGCACTGCTTATTTAGCACACTATTTTGATGGCCGCATATTTGCAGATGATACAACCCAATTGGTAAACGGGAAAGGTTTATTTGCCAAAGAAAAAATATTGGATGAAGGAATTTATGTCATTTATCTTCCTTCTCAAAAATATTTTGATCTCTTAATAGGTAAAGATCAGGAGTTTTCCATATCAACAGATCCTGCAAGCTTTATTGAATCAAGCAAAATAAATGGCGCCAAAGAAAGTGAAGCCTTTCATGGTTTTCAAAAATTCATGAAATCTCAAAACGAGAAATCAAAAATAATTCAGGAGGCATACAAGGCAAGTAAAGACAATCCTGCAGAAAAAGAGAAATATCAGGAAGCTTATAAACAAGCAGATATAGACGTACGTGCTTATATTCAAAAACTGAATCAAGATTATCCTGATGGAAGTTTTGTTGCGAAATTTGCACAACTAACCTTGTCTCCAAAAATTCCGGACTTTTCAAAAGAAATTCCAGAATCAACTCCCGACAGAGATCAAGAAATAAAGAAAAAATCATACCTATACAATAAAGATCATTACTTCGATCATGTAGATTTTGCAGATAATCGTTTTTTAAGAACTCCAATTCTTAAAAATAAATTGGATTTTTTTTATGAGAAAATCCTCATTCAAAGCCCCGATACAATTGTAAAAGAAGCAACTACGATAATCGAGAAATCAAGATCCAATCAAGAGTTTTTCCAATATCTTGTGCAATACTCGCTTAACTACGCTGTTAAAAGTAAGATTATGGGAATGGACGCTGCCTTCGTTACCTTGGCAAAAAAGTTCTATTTGAGCGGAGAGGCAAATTGGGCCGATTCAACCCTACTTGCCAATATTCGTGAACGAGTAATAAAACTTCAATATAATTTAATTGGAATGAAAGCTCAGGACTTAAAGATGGAAACTCCCGAAGGCGAATTCGTAAGTTTGCACGAAGTAGAAGCCCCTTTTACTATTTTGTATTTTTGGGAGCCCGATTGCGGTCATTGTAAAACTGCAACTCCACGATTAAAGACCGAAATTTTAGACAAGTACAAGCAATTAGGTGTTAAAGTGTTCGCTGTTTGTACTCAAAATAACAAAGAAGATTGGGAAAAATTTATTGCTGATAAAGATTTATTTGATTTTATCAACTGTTACGATCCGCACTACCAGACCAATTTCAGAATTTATTACGATGTTTTTAGCACACCAACCATGTATCTGCTTGACAAGGATAAGAAAATTATTGCCAAACGATTGGATATTGACACTCTTAAAACCTTTCTTGATCACGAATTTGAAAACAAAACAAATTAAGCAACAGGACACTTTAAGGTGCCCTGTTTTGTTATGACTATATTAATTTCCTATTTCACCCCCAATAAGTAGTAGTCTATTTAAAAAACAGCTCCTTTTTTCGAAAAATTCGGATAAAATATTTTTTATGCCTGTACGCAAACGATATAGAGCTTAAAACATAGTAGAAACTAAATTGAAAATCGTATTTTCAACGACTAATACCAAATTGAAACGGCTTAACCATATTTTACGGGCTGATAAAATAACTATTAAACATTTTTTTATGTGTGGATTTGTAGGAGTTTTTGATTTGAAGGTAGACGCACAAGAGCTGCGCCCTCAAATTTTAGAAATGTCTAAAAAGATTCGTCACAGAGGTCCAGACTGGTCTGGAATATTTTGTGATGAAAAAGCGATTTTGTCTCATGAGAGACTATCGATTGTAGATCCTCAATCGGGAGGACAACCACTTTACAGCAAAGACGGTAATCTGGCTTTGGCTGTTAATGGTGAAATCTATAATCACATGGACATTCGAAATCAGATGAACGGGTCCTATGAGTTCTTAACGAAATCTGATTGTGAAGTTATCCTTGCTTTATATCAAGAAAAAGGTATCGATTTTATTGATGATCTAAATGGTATTTTTGCATTTGCTTTATACGACAAAAAGAATGACTGCTACCTAATTGGTCGTGATCATATGGGAATTATTCCATTATATCAGGGATGGGACAAACATGGTAACTACTATGTAGCTTCTGAACTAAAAGCTTTGGAAGGCTATTGCAATAAAATTGAAGAATTTCTTCCTGGAAAATTTTTATACAGCAAAGACGGAGTTGTTAAAGAATGGTACCAGCGTGATTGGCAAGATTACGAGAATGTAAAAGACAACAAAACAGACATGGCTGTTCTTCGTAAAGGTTTGGAAGATGCTGTTCATCGTCAATTGATGTCTGATGTACCTTATGGAGTATTACTTTCCGGTGGTTTGGATTCATCTGTAATTTCAGCTATCGCAAAAAAATATGCTGGGAAGCGCATTGAATCTGGCGATCAGAAAGATGCTTGGTATCCTCAACTACACTCTTTTGCTATTGGTTTAGAGGGTTCTCCTGATTTGGCAGCTTCTCGTGTAGTAGCAGATCATATTGACACCGTTCATCATGAAGTAACCTTTACTGTTCAGGAAGGTTTAGATGCAATTAAGGATGTAATTTACCACTTGGAAACATACGATGTAACCACAGTTCGTGCTTCTACTCCTATGTATTTACTAGCGCGAGTTATTAAATCGATGGGAATTAAGATGGTTCTTTCTGGTGAAGGTGCCGACGAAATGTTTGGTGGCTATCTTTACTTCCATAAAGCACCAAATGCCAAGGAATTTCATAACGAATGTTTACGTAAATTAGATAAGCTACACCAATACGATTGTTTACGTTCGAACAAATCGATGGCTTCGTGGGGAGTTGAAAGTCGTGTACCATTCTTGGATAAAGAATTCCTTGATATTGCCATGCGAATTAACCCAGACGACAAAATGTGTACTGATGGGAAAATGGAAAAATGGATACTTCGTAAAGCATTCGAAGACTATTTACCAGAAAGTGTAGCTTGGAGACAAAAAGAACAATTCTCCGATGGAGTTGGTTACAATTGGATCGACTCTTTAAAAGAAATTGTCGAAAAGGCTATTTCTGATGAGCAATTGGCAAACGCTAAATTCCGTTTCCCAGTTAATCCACCTATGTCGAAGGAAGAGTATTACTACAGAACAGTATTTGCAGAACATTACCCTTCGGATACAGCTGCAGCATGTGTACCATCGGTGCCATCTATTGCTTGTAGTTCTCCCGTTGCAATTGCTTGGGATGCTTCATTCCAAAACAATGCAGATCCTTCGGGAAGAGCCATTAAAGCGGTTCATAACGACGCATACAAAAATAAATAAATATCGTAACAGATAATGAAAAAGGCCATTCGCATGATGCGAATGGTCTTTTTTCTCGTCTTAGTAATTCGAGATTTTCACTTCTATTTTGCAGAATACAAAAAGACTAGACATAAAGTTTTAAGTATCCCTAAAACTTCTATATTTGCATTGAAACCATTATTATTCAACTCAAAAATTTCATTTAAGGATTGAGTTCTATAATTTAGAAACAAATCTATGAAAAAGTTAATCAATTTATTTGCTATCAGACCGAACCTGAGACGTTTTTTGACTTCCTATTACCGCAATGATTTAGCATTTGACATAGAGGTTCAGCTTAGAATGCGGGCACTGAATTCTTCCTGCGAATACATTGAAAAAAATATGGTTGACGTCCCCATATTTAACAAGGCTTACGATGCATTGGATTATGCCTTAAACGAAATAAATTTAGAAGGACTTATTTGTGAATTTGGTGTATGGAAAGGTAAATCCGCCAACTACATTGCCAAAAAAACCTCAAAAACGGTACATGCCTTTGATTCCTTTGAAGGATTGCCAGAAACATGGTTGACAAGTCACAAAAAAGGACATTTTGCTTTAAATAACATGCCAGTGTTCGAAAAAAATGTTATTATCCACAAAGGATGGTTCGATGAAACTCTACCTCAATTTGTTAACGAATACACTAACAAGATTTCCTTTTTGCATATCGACTGCGATTTATACTCTTCAACAAAGACTATTTTTAAGTCCCTGAATAATCAAATTACAAAGGGCACCATCATTTTGTTCGATGAATATTTTAATTATCCATTTTGGGAACATCATGAATACAAAGCATTCCAAGAGTTTGTGCAAGAAAATAATATAAAATATGAGTACCTGTGTTATAGTTCAAAAAAATTCGGTTCGAAAGTTGCTGTGAAAATCCTCTAACAAGCTAAAAATTAAATAAACCTTGCCTTCATCTTTTTCTAATCGCCTTAATGCCATTTTTTTTGATCTGACAGGAGAACGATTGTGCAAAACTATTACTGTAAAAGTTGAACCAGCGAGGCTTTCTCCCAATAATGTTCTAATTTAGCAGATTCAAATTAGAGAACTATTTCCATGCTAAATAAGAAGAAAGAACACCCAAAAGAAAAATCAAAATTACATCCTAGAAATAAAAATCGTTCTCGATACGATTTTAAAAAACTAGTAGAAACTTGTCCCGAATTAGCGCCTTTTGTTATTCTGAACAAGTACGAGGATGAATCGATTGATTTTGCCAATCCGGATGCGATAAAAATGTTGAATAAATCATTACTGATGCATTTTTATGGATTGGATCATTGGGATATTCCTGAAAATTACTTGTGCCCTCCTATCCCGGGAAGAGCAGATTACATTCATCATATTGCAGATTTATTGTGCCAAAACAACTATGGGAAAATTCCTATGGGCAATAAATTTACTTGTATAGATATTGGCGTAGGAGCTAATTGCATTTATCCTATTATTGGGAACAACGAGTATGGGTGGTCGTTTATTGGTTCGGATATTGATCCTCTTGCTATTGCTTCTGCAGAGAAGATTATAGCTTCCAATCCATCACTAAAGGGGAATGTAAAATGCGTACTTCAAGAGAATTCCAAAGATTATTTTTACGGTGTTATTCCAAAGGATGAATTGGTTGATTTATCGATTTGCAATCCTCCTTTTCATGCCTCTGCCAAAGATGCTCTGGAAGGATCAATGCGCAAAACAAGAAACCTTTCCAGCGAAAAAGTGACTAAGCCAAGTCTTAATTTTGCAGGACAAAGCAACGAGTTGTGGTGTGATGGCGGAGAAGAACGCTTTGTTAGGAACATGATTAATCAAAGTAAGAAATTTGCAAAGTCATGTTTTTGGTTTTCAACACTAATCTCGAAAGAATCGAACCTTAAAAGTGTTTATCAAGCTCTTACCGAAGTAAATGCTACAAAAATAGAAACTCTACCTATGGGACAAGGGAACAAAATAAGCAGAATTGTTGCCTGGACTTTCTTATCGAAAGAAGAACAACAGAGATGGAAAAACGTAAGGTGGAATAATCAACCTGAAAAAAAGAAATAAGCTATCAACAGCATCAAAAATGAAATTAACATTTGATATTCTAATTATTACACACAATATTTAGATCAAATAAGTTCATTTAGATAAAAAATTAGTTATACCCTGACATGAACGGCTTGCTTAGAATCAGAGCATGACGGGTACTTCAAAAGACCAGACAGGTTTCTAAAACCTTTTTGGTCTTTTTGTTTTGAAAAAGCGTTAGGGATTGAAATGGAAACCCCACAGCGAGGAACGAGTGAGGAGTTGGAATGGAAAGCCCGCCCGAAGGGAACGCCCATAAAAAAAAGGCTGGCACCTGGAAGTACCAGCCAATTAAAATCAAAACTAATCTAACTATAATGAATTCTTCTTTATAAAATCGATCACTTCGTCGATGTAAGCAAAACTCATACCGACTACCGTATCGGCAGCTCCGTAATAAACGGCAACTTTATTTCCTTCGGTTAAAGCGGCACATGGGAATATGACATTAGGCACATCGCCAACCAACTCGTAAGGTGCGGCTGGGGCCAACAAATACGGTTGAGAACGGTATAAGACCTTATCGGGGTTTTCGAGGTCGAGAAGGGCTGCTCCCATGGAATAACGGAACCCGTTACAGGTATTGATTACCCCATGATAAAACATCAGCCAACCCTCGTTGGTTCGAATTGGAACTGAACCGGCTCCAATTTTGGTACACTGCCATGCACTGTCTGTAAATTCGGACACTTTCATTACACAACGATGTTCTCCCCAATATTTCATATCAGGACTGTAAGAGATGTAAATATCGCCAAAAGGTGTATGGCCATTATCGCTTGGACGACTCAACATTGCGTATTTTCCATCTATTTTCTCTGGAAACAAAACACCGTTACGATTGAATGGTAAAAAAGCATTTTCGCACTGATGATATGTCTTAAAATCGAAAGTATAAGCGATTCCAATTGTTGGTCCGTGGTAACCGTTGCACCAGGTAATCCAATAGCGATCTTCAATCCAACAAACACGAGGGTCGTATTTGTAATCGGAGTCGATCATATCAGTATTGCCTGCAATCATTTGGATAGGATCATGATTGATGTCCCAATTGATTCCATCTTTACTAAAACCGGTAAAAATATTCATTTGAACCGACTTATTATCACATCGGAATACTCCGGCAAAGCCATCCTCGAAAGGTACTACTGCGCTATTAAAAATACTGTTTGAGGATGGAATATCGTACCTTCCGATTACAGGATTTTGTGAAAATCTCCACATCACATCAGTACATCCTTCTGGCCTATCTTCCCAAGGCATATTTGCTTTACTAGTCATTTTCAGTTCGTTTATTCTATATTTATTATCAATAATATTTGACTTTGATTGTAAACTTATCGTTTCAATCCTCTTTGGTTTCTTTTTTGCAATACTGATAATCTGCTGGGTAATCTTCGAGCTTTTTATACCAGGTATAATAAAGTATAATGCTCGTAATTATAAACAATGCAACCACCCACGACAATGAGCTGTACTTTCCAATCACAAAATAGATAGGGATAAGCGGTAACATCATTTGCCATCCTACTCCAATGGTACAATTGAACATGTCTTTTAAGAAATCGTTATTCGGTTCGGCTTCTGGTTTTTGAGCTTTTAATTTTAAATAAACCGGTTTCCAGAATCCCCATGGACGAACACTTTCATAAAATTTAATTAAAACCTCATCGGATTCAGGTTTGGTTAGTAAACTGCCAACAACCGAAGAGGCAAAAGAGAATAGGAAAATGTACGGGAAAGCATAAATTGGAGACACTTCGGGAAACACCAGAGGTGCAACCAGGGAAACAATCAATCCGGCAAGCATTCCGTAAAAATAGCCATAACCGTTAAATCTCCACCACACCCATTTCAAAAGGTTTGATGCGGTATATCCGCCAAACAAAGCTCCTACCAGCCATTTCATTACAGTATCGATACTTTCGGCAAAAAAACCAAAGAATATTCCTACAATTACAACTGCGAATGACGACAAATAACTCATTCGAATGTATTTCTTTTGAGAGGCATTCGGATTGATGAATTTTTTATAGATATCGTTTACAATATAAGCTGGTCCGGCATTTACATTTGCGGCAAAAGTGGACATAAAGGCCGCAATTAATCCGGCCAGCAATAAACCTTTAGCTCCATCGGGAATAAAATTATTTAAAGCATAGGGCAAAACCATCTCAAAATCGATATTAGGCCCCATTTTATTGAATTCAGGAGCCAGATAAACCAAAGCCAAAGCGGCTAAACCTGCAATCATCAAATAGCGGGGTACGAATAATACCAAAGATACAATTCCACTCATTTTAGCTGCATCTTTAGGTGTTTCGGTAGAAAGTATGCGTTGCATATCGTAACTGGGTACAGGTCCGGCAATACTTACCAGTACTCCTTTAAAAATCATCATCATCATCAAAACCGAGAACATATTATATCCGTCGATATCAATTTTGTTGTTTACCGCAGGAATTAGATTACTCCAATCTAAATCAAGAGTCCAGCCAAAGGATATATCAGTCCAACCTGCAGGTACGGCAGCTGCTATCTGCTCTGGTGTAACTAAGGAAATAGCAATTACGCCTACCATTATACAGGCAATAGTCATAATCACAAACTGAAGTACTTCCGTAAAAACCACTGAGTACATTCCACCTTTAACAACATACAGGGTGGTTAAGCCCATGATGAGAATCGCATACATGTTCTCCGATTTAATGCTTAGACCCAAAACAGTGGCATGCAAATCCCAAGGAAAGAATGTTTGTGCGAATTTACCCACTCCAACAAATCCGTAGGTAATAAAACCGATTACACTGACAATGGCAAAAAGCACCACTATTAAATGCGAAAGTTGTGATCCCCGGCCATCACCAAAACGGGTTTTCAGCCATTCAGCTCCTGTCATTACATTCGAACGCCGCAACCAGACAGCCATGAACATCATTAGAAAAATTTGATTCCAAACCGGCCATAACCAAGGTATCCACAGTGACTTTAAACCATACACAAACAAAATAGTAACCGTCCACATGGTTCCGGTAATGTCGAACATACCCGATGCGTTGGAAACTCCAAGCATGTACCATGGTATTTTATTTCCTCCCAAAAAGTAATTAGACAGGTTTTCTGATGCCTTTTTTGATAGAAAATAACCAATGAATATGGTTAAAATAAGGTATCCTACAATTATGGATAAATCGAGTGTAGATAAGTTCATTTAATAAAAATTAAATTTCATCTGCTTCGCTTTCTTCTGAATTAACAAAAGGAACAAATCTTGCTGCTAATAGAGATGGAATTATAACTACAAGTATGCATATAAAAAACAACTTATAACCTAACCAATCGCTCATAAAACCACTTAACATACCCGGAAGCATAATGCCCAGATTCATAATTCCTGTAGCAAATGCATAATGAGCCATTTTATATTTTCCAGGAGCAACTTGTTGCATCATAAACAACATTAAACCCACAAAGCCAAAACCATATACAAAGTATTCAACCACAACTGCAGATCCGATTAGAAATATACTTTCCGGGCGATAAATGGCCAATAGAGCATAAATTATAAATTGAATATTAAAAATGCAAACTAGAGTGAATAAGGATTTTTTTAATCCTCGTGCTGAAATATAATAGCCTGCTAAAATTGAACCTATAACAAAAGCTCCAGAACCAAATACGCCATAGATAAGGCCTATTTGCGAAGTACTAAGTCCCAAACCTCCATCTTCGATTGCTGCTTTAAAAAATAAAGGAGCTATTTTAATGGCAAAGCCTTCGGTAAATCGGTATAAGATGATAAAGACAATAAACCAACCAATGTGTTTTTTGTGGAAAAAGGTTTTTATAACATCCCACAAGGTTTTAAATCCCTCATTTAACGAAGCAACCTCACTGCTTGCATTTCCTCCTGATGGTAACATTTTAATATGATACAAAGCCAATGAAATCATAATTACAGAATAGGTGAGCATAACGGCCATCCATGCATGTAATACACCAAAACGTTCTTCAAGAATGCCTGCTAAGTATACAAAAGCACCAGCAGTTAAGATTTTTGCAATATTATACGAAGCACCTTGCCATCCAATATATTTTGCTTGTTCTTTTCCTGATAAAACACTTAGGTAAACTCCATCGGCAGCAATATCGTGGGTTGCACCACTAAAGGCTATAACAGCTAATAAAGCAATCGAATATGTAAAGAAATTATCTAATGGCAAGGCCAATGCGACCAGAGCAAATGTAAATCCTGTTACGAGTTGAGTTGCAACAACAAAATGTTTTTTTGTTTTAAACATTTCCAACATTGGACTCCATAGTGGTTTTAATGTCCAAGGTAACATGATGAGCGAGGTCCAAAATGCAATTAACGAATCGGATATCTCAAAACTCTTAAACATAAGTACCGATGCTTGAGCAATGGCAATAAATGGCAAACCCATCGCAAAATATGCCGTAGGAATCCAAGTAGCTGGGTGTTTTTGTTTGTTATTAGTTTTTGACATTTGTGCTTAACAGGTGTTATAGAGTTGTTTTTTTATTTTTGAGAAAAAATTCTAGTTCGCCTCCTTGGATTATTGTTTTGTGAGTAATGAAATAAGAGTTTTGTTTCTTTCCATTAATCATCATTTTATCAATAAACAAATCGCCTTTATTCTTGCGATGTGTAAGAATTTCGAATGATTTTCCTTTGTGAAATTCAGGATCTAATTCAATTGAAATTTTATCGAATACAGGGCTTGTAATTGCATAATCGGTATTGCCCGGACAAACAGGATAAATTCCCATCATGCTGTAAACGATCCATGCAGATAAGGTTCCACAATCGTCATTACCAGGAATGCCATCAGGAGCATTTTTGTAATAGGTATCGATTAATCGGCGAACTTCTTTTTGTGTTCTCCACTCTTCGCCTTTGGCATAATTGAATAAGTATGGATAGTGAATATCTGGTTCATTCGCCATATCGAAAAGCTTATCGTCGAAAACAGATTGTAACTTATTTACAAAATTTGACTTCCCTCCCATTAATTGGATCAAACCTTTCACATCATGGGGAACGCAAAAAGCGTACTGCCATGCTGTTCCTTCATGAAAACCTGGACTTGGCTCGAAGTTTTCGCCTTGTTTTGGATCAAAATCTTTTAAGAAATCACCATTCTCCAAACGAGGACGAAACATTCCAAATTTGGGATCGAAATATTCTTTGTAACGAAGAGACTGATTCAAGAATTTCTTGTAATCATCCTTTTTATCAAGAGCCTTGGCGAATTGTGCCAAATTCCAATCGGCTATGTAATATTCCAAAGCATGAGAAACTGAGTTGTCAAACTCCTCAACTAAAGGCACATATCCATCCGCCAAATAATGATCGATATCTGGGCGCAGCTTGTTATTTTTTCCTGGAGTTGTTGCAGATTTCACCATTGCAGAATAGGCAGCTTCTACATCAAAATCTTTTAATCCACGCAAGTATGAATCTACAATTACAGGAATGGCTGGATCGCCTTCCATAACGTGTGTTTCTTTACTATTCAGCTCCCATTTTGGCAACCATCCGCTTTCCTTGTACATGTCGACCATAGATCGAACCATGTCCTGTTGTTCCTGAGGATATAACAAAGCCATTAATGGGTGGAAATTTCGATAAGTATCCCATAAAGAAAATACGGTATAACGATTGCAATCATTGGTCTCACGAATCTCGAAAGATTCCATTGCCGGATATTGTCCGTTGACATCGTTTATGATGTTTGGATGAATTTGAGTGTGATACAATGCTGTATAGAAAATGGTTTTCTGATCATTGGTTCCGCCTTCTACTTTTACCCGACTCAAAGTGCTATTCCATTCCTGTTTGGCTTGCAATCTGGTTTTTTCAAAATCAAACTGATTCGATTCTGCTTCTAAATTCATTCTTGCATTGGCAATACTTACGTAGGATACTCCAACTTCAGCAATTATTTGTTCATCAGTGCTGGTATTGAAAGTGAAATAAGCTCCAATCTCATCGCCAAATAGTTCCTGAGTGTAGTTTTTGTAATACTTGAATTGTCCATCGGTATCGCTCCAGGCAGATTCCGCTTTCATTTCCGGCATTTTTTTCCAAACACCAAATTCTTCTGCTTTTTTGCTGAAGCGGGCCACAAAATAAACCGGACGTTCCGAACCATCGTTATAACAAAAACTTCCCGTCATTCGAGAACCTTCAATTTCCTGATTGTTTACAATTCGAACCTTTGCACCCGTTTCATTGGATAGACCCAAACCTAAATTTAAAAGAATATTCGATTTCCCTTTTGGAAAAGTATAGCGACTAATTCCTGTTCTTTTTGTAGAACTTAACTCGGCTTTAACTCCATATTTTTCTAAATCGGTGGCGTAATATCCAGGACTTGCCACCTGATTTTTTAGGATCGAGCCGTACTCTTTATGATCTGCATTCACCTCTCCTATGGTTGGCATCAATAAAATAACGCCCAAATCGGGACAACCAACACCACTCAGGTTTACATGTGAAAATCCGGTAAGGAAAGAATTATCCCAGGAATATGGTGTTGACCACCATCGGGCATCCTTATCGTAGGTATTCAAATCAGATCCTGAAACATTAAAAGGACTTACGGAAACCATTCCTCGTGGTACAATTGCGCCAGGATTTGTGGTACCAAAATTAGTCGTTCCAATAAATGGATTTACGTAATCGGTAAATTGTGCAAAACAATTTATACTTAGAAAAAAAAGAATCAAAATTCCTGATAAGCGCTTCATCAAGTTGGGTTTTGTTAGGTTGTAATTCTAAATTAAAATAATACCGAACGGGAACTGAGCTAGCCAAGCACTTCCCCGAACGGGTTCTAATTTCTAATCTATAAGTCAAATAAAAGCTTTAAGGATTAAAAGCAGATTAATTTTAAGATTAATCACTCGTTTCATTCATTAATCCATCTGAAAATAACGAATTACCAAAGACTTACTCTCACAACTATCCCTAGTTGGTTGTTCTAACTTACTTTTTAAATTCTCTAATTTCGATAGCCTGTCCTCCACTGTTTTGCATCTTCACATGCAAACTTGTTCTAGTATCTACTGCTTTTTTAGAGATTTTTATTTCGGTTGGATTATCACTTAAGGATGTGTTTTCTGTATCCGCATAAATGGTCGCAACATACTTTTTATCTGCATCTAAAAAGCTCAAATCTAAATCAATTTCTCTTGCATTTTCATCGGTGATTGCACCGACGTACCAATTCGAACCTTTCCGACGGGCAACAGCATACACATCCCCAATTTCGGCTTCCAGCACTTTAGATTCTTCGAAATCTGCCGGCAGATTCTCAAAAAACTGAAAAGCTGGCTGACCTTCGTAATTGCTCACCAAATCGGAAGCCATTTGCAAAGGACTGTACAAACAAACCCACAAAGCTAACTGCTTGGCTAAGGTTGTATTCACACGGGAATTTCCTTTATCGTTGCTATTCCATTTGGTATATTCCTTGCGGTTTTTGTACAAAATATCAAAAGTTCCCGGCGTATAGTCAATTGGTCCTCCCAAACAACGTGTAAATGGTAGTATTAAATGATGCTCTGGCGGATTTCCTTCACTCCATCCGTTCCACTCCATGCCTCGCGCACCTTCCCTTGTCATCATATTTGGATAGGTTCGACTTATTCCTGTCGCTTTTATCGGTTCATGCGCATCAAGCATTAATTGATATTTGGCTGCAGTCTCCACTACTTTTCGATAATGTTGAACCATTTTTTGTCCGTGATGAAACTGTCCATTGGGAATTGGCCCGGCATATCCTGTTTTTACCACTCGAATTCCATTAACATGTAGTTTCATGAATGCATCATCCATACTTTCTTCGTAAAAAATATAATCGCCACCCGTTTCGTGATGACCTATTAATTCTACGTCTTTTGACTTTGCATACTTCACAATTTCATCAAAATCAAAATCAGGATAAGGAGTTATTTGATCGAATGCTTTTGGATTTCCCCAATTTTCCCAACCTGTGTTCCAACCTTCCGCTAAAACTGCCTGCACATTGTTTTTTGAGGCGAAATCGATGTATTTTTTCATATTTGCGGTTGTCGCACCATGTATTGGTCCAGGAGTCCAGGTTTCTACCCCCAAATGCATTCCCCACCAGATACCTATGTACTTCATAGGTTCAATCCATTCTGTATTGGGTAATGCGCAAGGCTCATTCAAATTCTGAATCAAATTTGATTCTACCAAGCCTGCTGCATTTTTGCAAAGCATCACGGTTCTCCATGGAGACAGCAATGATTTTTTTGCTTTTACCTTCACTCCATCGGGCCACGGAACTAAATTCGCTTGAAAATTAGTAGTCCCCGTATTCTTCAAAGTCATTCCAGCATAATTAGTCAGATTCGCTTCATGGATACTCACGTAATAACCCGATTCCATTTTCACAGTGATGGGTGTATTCGCATCGGGCACTTCGCTTAATTTGGTAGTTCGGTAAAGCATTTCGTACGAATCAAAATTGGCAGGGATAGACCATGCTGTTCCATTTTGCGCAAAGTTGAATTCAGTTAATTCGTCGGTAATATTAATGCTATCAATTCCGTTTTGTTTTGGAATTTCATATCTAAAACCTAAACCATCATCAAATAAACGCACATGAACATTCAAATCATTGTTTGCGTGATTTTTTAAGGAAATTATTAACTCATTGTACTTTTCAAGTATCCTTTCATTTGGCCCCCAAACTGGTTTCCAATTCTCATTCTTTTCATTTCTAACTACATTTAGAATTCTTAAACCATCCGTGAATAAGGAATCTTCACTCAATTCTATCCCTAATCTTGAATCAGAGAATATTTGATTTTGATTGGTTTGAAGCTTATAAAACGCCTGCCCATTCTCATTCAATTTCAGATTGAAAGCAATTTCACCATTGGGTGATAACAACTCAAGGCTTTTACTGGTTTCGCATGCAGAAAATAGCAAGACTGACAGCAATACAACAATTATCATTCTATTCATAATTACTCAATCACATAAGTTTTTAATTCGGGGCCAACTCCCTTTATGGTTAATTTCTTCCATTGTTTTGGTAAACATGGATTCTTTTGTTCTATTCCATTCTCTGTAAAATGTAAACCTCCAAATCCGAAAAGAACTGTTTGCAACATACCGCCAGCACCTGTCGCGAAATATGGATTATTGCTATAAGCAGATTCGGAAAGTGCTCCAAATGGAGGTCGTTTATTTGGCACATAAGCTTTCTTAAAAAGTTCAAATGCTTTTCCCGGCTCACCCAATCGTGCATACAATACTCCTAAAACAGAATAAGACATGGCTGGACCTTCCGGAGCAATCTTAGGCTCATAATATTCCAAATCTCTTCTTATTTCTTCGGGTTTAGTAACAATTGCCAAAGGATAGGCCAATAAATTAACATCTGCCTGCTTAATAATCTCCCCATTGTATTCCGCATTCTCTTTGGTAACACCATCCTCGAAATAATTAAACTTCAAACCATTAGCTACATTACCCCAAAGAGGATTGCTTTCTTTTTTGAGAATTTCTCCCGCCTCAATTGCAAATTGCAAAGCGGTTTTCGCCGATCCATTGGTAAAGGCATTGTCATTGGCATGATGATAGAATTCATTTGCCCCGACCACATTATTTATTGAAAAACTACCATCTGCATTTTGCACAGAACGACTAGTCCAAAAATCAGCCACCTCATTCAAAACGGGAAATCCCCTTTCCTTCAACCACTCCTTATCTCCTGTAGTTCTGTAGTAATTCCAGAAAGCAATGCCGATATCTGCAGTTATGTGATGTTCAAAAGTTCCGGTTAAAGCCCAGGTTGGTGTCGCCTCTTCACCTGTATCATCCGATTCCCATGGAAACATGGCACCTGTATAGCCATAATTCTGCGCTTTATTCTTTGCCATCTCCAGTCTGTCAAATCGGTAATTCAGTAAAGATTTTGCAATTTTCTGATTAAAAACCAAAAGAGGTGGAAACATCCATAATTCAGTATCCCAAAATACATGTCCATTATAACCTTGGGCAGATAAACCCATTGGAGCAATGCTCAAATTAGAGTCATCTCTGGCAAAAGAATACAAATGATACAATGCCAAACGAATATCTTGCTGAGACTCCAGATCTCCCTCAATTTCAATATCACCTTTCCACAATTCAGACCAAAGTTCTTTATGACGATTAATCACGGCTTGTTTATTTCCCAGAAGCTGAAAAATAACCATTCTCTCCGATTCACTCTTCGGATCTTTAAAATCCTGCGATGTACAAACCGATCCAGCCCAAGCAAAATTATACTCTTCATCTTTTTTCAGAGATTCAGAAAACCCCACTTCATTGATAAAAGAATTTTTCAAGTTGTGCTTTAAATCTGGTGTTTCTCCTTCAAATATAAATGTTGCAGTGGTCGCCAAATTATGTTTTCCAAAAGGACTTTTTGCCAGCGTTTGTAAAAGTGGCATTCGCGCATCCAAATCTTTCAATACCCTAAATCCTGAAACAACATTTTGATATCCTGCAGGACAAATAATTTGTCCATTCACCTTAACTTCTAATTCCTTTTGCAAGGATTTGATTTTCACATCAACCAATCCTGAATAAGGCATGCCTCGTAAGGCATATAATGTAAAAGATAGTTCAGCATAATCCTTAAACTGACATGATGTTGTAAACGAGGCTGATTTCATATTCAGCACTTGTTTCCAATTGGAACAATTTGCAGTAGAAAGCGTGTCTTGATTGACAACTATTTCAATATTTGCGAAATTAATTCCCAACAACACTTTACTGACACCAAATTCCGATTCTTTGTCGTAAACATTATTCAGAACGATCGATTTGGTTTCTCCTGGCTCAGCAGAAGGAAGAATTCCCAATCGTCCATTTGCAACAGCAATACCTGTATAATTAGAATAGTCATTTGCAACAATCATCCAAGCTGAATTCTCTTGTGCAGATAAGCAATTTCCAAAAAATCCAAAAAACATAGATAACAGTAACAATTGTGCCCTAACTCGTATCATATCTCTTGTTTTTAGCTTGATTTATCTTTTTCATATAAGAAAGGCCCACAAACTCATGTTTGCAAGCCTTCCATTATATTTGATATGCTAATATCATTCTTTTTTATTTACTCATCGAATATGGAAAACTATCTTCAGTAGTACCCCTTTCTTTATTCGGTTCTGCCGACATATTAAATTCAAGATTTCCCCCGTTTAAAATATCATTGTGCTTTATGAAATTCGCTCCATATGCCTCACCGTTTAACTTGATATCATTCACAAAAACATGATCTGATGAATTATCAGTACTTGTAATTGTAAAGGTCTTTCCATTTTCAAGACTTAAAGTAATTTTATCGAAAAGCGGAGAACCAAAAACATATTCATCGGTTCCAGGACAAACAGGATAAAAGCCCATTGAACTGAAAACATACCAGGCAGAAGTTTGTCCGTTATCCTCATCACCACAGTAACCATCGGCTTGCGGAGTATATAATCTGTCCATCACCTCACGAACTCTTACTTGTGATTTCCATGGCTGACCTGCAAAGTTATACAGATAGATCATGTGCTGAATCGGTTGATTACCATGTGCATAATTTCCCATGTTCGCAATCTGCATTTCGCGAATCTCGTGGATTACTCCACCATAATAAGAATCGTCGAATTTGGGAGGCATCTCGAAAACACCATCCAAAGTAGAAATGAACTTTTCTTTTCCACCCATCAAGTCGATTAGGCCATTTACATCCTGAAATACCGACCAGGTATAATGTAGGCTGTTTCCTTCAGTAAAAGCATCTCCCCATTTTAAAGGGTTGAACGGAGACTGAAATGTTCCATCTTCATTCTTCCCTCTCATCAAACCTGATTCCTTATCGAATACATTCTTGTAGTTTTGAGCTCTTTTTTCAAATAAATCGATTTCCGCTTGAGGTCGGCCCAATTCCTTAGCTAATTTCCAAATACAGAAATCCGCGTAAGCGTACTCTAATGTTCTGGCAGCATTCTCATTGATATTCACATCATAAGGGACATAGCCTAATTCATTGTAATAATCTGCTCCGTAACGGCCTACAGAAGTTATCTCTTCATTGTATCCTTTCGTATTCTTAAGGATAGCTTCGTACAATGTTTCAATATCATATCCGCGAATTCCTTTTAAGTAAGAATCGGCAATTAAAGAAGCCGAATTCGAACCAATCATGCATCCTCTGTGACCAGGACTCGCCCACTCAGGTAACCAACCACTCTCTTTGTAAGTGTTTGCTAATCCTTCCATAATCTGAGCATTAATATCAGGATACATTAGTGTGAAAAATGGAAAGACTGCCCGGAATGTATCCCAAAAGCCATTATCTGTAAACATATAGCCGGGCAGTACCTTACCATTGTAAGGGCTGTAATGAATTACTTCATTATTAGCGTTAATTTCATGAAACTTGCGAGGGAATAACAGTACTCTGTACAAGCAAGAATAAAATGTTTTTAGTTGATCATCGGTTCCACCTTCCACTTTAATTCGGGAAAGTTCCTTTTCCCAAGCCATTTCAGCATCGGTTAAAACCTTATCAAAATTTTTCTTTCCAATTTCTCGGTCCAAATTCAATTGTGCCTGCTCAGGACTTATAAAAGACGAAGCCACTTTCACATGAACTTCCTCTCCTTTTTGAGTTTTAAATCCAATGATGGCACCAACATGCTCTCCGCTTGCTTTCAGTGAATTTTCAGTTAACTGATCTCCATTCCAGGTATGTGTCAACTCAAATTCTTTATCGAATTCGGCAACAAAGTAGTTGTGGAAGTTATCAGGAACACCACCACTGTTATTTCTGCAATAGCCAATTATTTTTCTTTCTTTCGGAAGAATTGTGACTTCAGATCCTTTAAAAAACCCATCCAATAAAATGTAGGATGATTCATTTTCCGGAAAAGTAAAGCGAAAAATAGCCGCTCGTTCTGTAGGTGTTATTTCGGCGGTAACATCATAGTCCGCCAGATAAACCTTATAGTAGTTTGGCTTAGAAACTTCAGCTTTATGCGAAAACCAAGATGCTCTTTCGTCCTCTTTAAATTTCAAATCACCAGTGACGGCCATCAATGAAAAGGCCGCGTAGTCGTTTATCCACGGACTTGGTTGATGGGTTTGTTTTATTCCTCTTATTTTTTTGGCATCATAAGCATAACACCAACCATTTCCCATTTCACCCGTCTGTGGTGTCCAAAAATTCATTCCCCAGGGCAATGCAACGGCCGGATAAGTATTTCCATTTGACAAGGAATAGTCTGAATCGGTTCCCATCAAAGGATTTACAAAATCGACTAAATTCCGTTCCTTACTGATTTCCTTCTCTCCTCCACATGCAGATAAAACCGCAACGAATAACAATAATAATACGTTTGCTTTCTTCATTATAGTACTAGTAAACAATTGATTTAGGTCGATCTTGATTCGCTTTTCCAAAATTGGGATTTGGTGTAGCTCCCATCTCGAATGTTAGCTCTCCTCCCTTTAAAATATCTTTGTGTGTGATGAATGATTTTGTATACTCCAATCCGTTTAAAGTCGCAGATTGGATGTAAATATTATCATCGCTGTTGTTATTTGCTATAATGGTAAATTTCTTATTCTCAGGAAGATTTAGACTTGCTTCATCGAACAAAGGACTTCCAAACACATAAGCACCATTGCTTGGATTAACAGGATAGAATCCCATGGAAGACATTACGTACCAGGCAGACATTTGCCCACAATCTTCATTCCCACATAAACCATCTACTTGATCGGTGTATAATTCGTTCATGATGTAACGAACCTTATCTGCAGTTTTGAATTGCTCGCCGGCATAAGCATACAAATAAGTTATGTGATGACTTGGCTCGTTTCCATGTGCATATTGACCAATTAAACCTGAGATATCCGATGATGCTCCTTCTTCCAAATCCGAAGAAATTGAGAAAAGACTGTCCAACTTATTCAAAAATGGCTTCTCGCCTCCCAAAAGAGCAATTAATCCTTCCGGATCTTGAGGAACCAACCATAAATACTGCCATGCATTTCCTTCACAATAATCGTTTACACGATGTTGGGCTGAATATGGATCGAAAGGTGTTCTCCAAGAACCATCTTTCATTTTTCCTTTCATAAAGCGATCTTTCGGATCGAAATATTTAGTATATGCTTTTGCTCTCCCCGCAAAATATTTTGCATCTTCCGTTTTTCCCAATTTTTCAGCCAGTTTGCTAATTGCCCAGTCGCTAATTGCATATTCCATGCCACTTGCCACAGATTCGTGCATCATATCACAAGGAATGAAACCGTATTCCTGTAATTCTTTAACGCCTGGTTCAAAATCGCCCATAGCCGTTGCTTTTACCGCTTCGTACGCTAATTCATAGTCTATTTCAAATCCTTTCAAACATGCATCAACAACAACCGGAACTGCACTGTATCCAACCATTGTATTGGTTTCATTTCCCCGTAAATGCCAAACTGGTAATTTTCCTTGTTGCTTGTAAATTGTCAGCATTGAATTAATCATATCCGGAACACGTTCTTGTTGTGTCAAGCTGTATAAAGGATGAGCTGTACGGTAAGTATCCCACAGCGAAAATAAGGTATAGTTTGTAAAATCAGAATTCGAGTAAACTTCCTTATCAACACCTCTGTAATCTCCATTTGCATCATTAAATAAGTTGGGAGCAATTAATGTGTGATACATTGCAGTGTAGAACACTTTCTTCTTTTTTAGATCTTTCGTTTTGATCTCAATTTTGGCCAGCTCTTTATTCCATTTAGCTTGATTTTCAGCAAGAATTTGTTCAAAATCCCAAGAATTCATTTCAGCCTTAATATTCGCCAAGGCATTTTCCATGCTTACAGGAGACATTCCGAACTTAACTTTTACTTCTTCAGAAGCTTCGGTCTCAAATTCCAGACAAGCTTTTACCGCTGTTCCCTTCGCCGCATCTCCTTTTACTAATTTATCCCCATTATATACTTCCATATCTTTAACCGGCTTAGAGAGAACCATTGCAAAATATTCTCTTTGATCTTCGGCCCATCCGGTTGAAAAACGATAACCAGCAACAATTGTGTCATTTACCTTATGAAAAAATGTCTCTGTTGAAGTATCTCCATTCCCTTCTTGTAAATCAAGAATTATTTTGGACTGATCTGATTTTGGGAATGTTATTTTATGAAGAGCAACACGTTCACTTGTAGTCATTTCAATATCTACATTATAGGTATCCAAATGTACTTTATAGTAACCAGGTTCCACTTTTTCGGTTTCATGACTGTAATAGGAAGCATAACCATTTTCTGGATTTTCCTGTGAACC
The DNA here is from genome assembly GCF_002356295.1 of Labilibaculum antarcticum. Classification (NCBI taxonomy): domain Bacteria; kingdom Pseudomonadati; phylum Bacteroidota; class Bacteroidia; order Marinilabiliales; family Marinifilaceae; genus Labilibaculum; species Labilibaculum antarcticum. The sequence continues at coordinate 5,683,137 of NZ_AP018042.1, forward strand.
AGGATTCATTTTCACATCTCCAACAGCAGGCATAATTAAAAAATCGCCTAAGTCAGTACATCCCGTTCCACTTAAATGCAAATGAGAGAAGCCTTTTACAATACTATCTGAATAATGATAGGATGAACACCAGTCCCAGCCTTGGTGAAAATTGCTTGGGCCAGCTTGAATAGCTCCAAATGGAACACTTGCACCAACAAAAACATGCCCATGTCCTGCCGATCCAATTAAAGGATCAACAAATTGAATATAGTTATCTTTTTGTTCTTCATTACCACAGGAAAATAAAGTAGTAATTGCGAGAGACAACAGAATTAGTGTTTTAAGAGAATTTCGGTATAGCATCTGGTTCTTGTTCTTAGGTTTTATAATATGCTGATATATATAGTAGCTCAAGGCTATTTAATCTTCTATGCAATACACCTTTTTATAAAAAGGCTATAAAAATATCCTTCCATTTTTAGTAAGGCGGAAGCAAACCCCTTTAATCAAATATGGTTTCCGATAAAAAAACCGAAAAATTAGAAATAGGAGCTGTCAACCGACAGCTCCTAAATTATTTAGTCAAACTATTAGTCTTCAATTACGTTCCATGAAATACCTCTCATGTCACCTTTGTAGTTTCCTGTTTTATCGGCAAATTTAACGCCGCTAACTCTATCCAACGGGAAGTAAACATTCAAACCAGTTTCAGTGCCATCGATATCAGCATCAAGATCAGCTGCATCACGAGCAACATCCCATAAACGGAAGTCTTTCATGTAACCATCCATTTTACCCCAGCCGTTACCAAGCCACATTTCACCCCAACCGGAGTTGTTTGGAGCACCTATGTCTTCTTGAACACCTTTTGCAATACCATCAACATATAATGTTGTTGTTAATACTGTGTTATCATGAACAATCGCAACATGTTGCCATACACCTTTTTGCATTGTCAATGCTTCTGCTTTTGGACCTTGCCAGCCATCTCCTGCATCCGTAAAGTTCCATAATCCTCCTGCAGACAATACGTTCTCTTCTGTTAGCTCTGTATAACCATCAACCCATATTCCGTATGTTCCGTTATTAAAGAACTCTCCACTGCCATATCCAAACAAAGATTTAACCTTTACATTGAATTCTACAGTGTAGTCTCCTTGTGGAGTATAATTAGGTGTAATTCTTAAACCTACAGCATCAGGATTATCATGATCAATAAAAACACCGTCTGTATCTGCAACTAACATTTTATTAATCAGAGCTATTTTAGCAATCAATGTTTCGGCCATTTCATCCAACTTGTCCTGACGACCTTGGTTTGCCAGAGCATCATTAGCATCAACAATTAAACCATCGATATAAGCAATAGTTCCAATTGGATAATCACCATCTTGATTACCTTCAACAACTGCAGCTTTAAAGTCAGAAATTTCCTTAATAGCATTCGTTAAGTTCGTTTTATCTAAAACGATAACCGGAGGTTCTGCAATCCACTCAATATTACCTTTTAACGTAGCAGTATAATTTCCTGTAACATCTTTAAATGACTCTCCTAAATTTGCACTGAAAGGAAAGAACATTTCAAGATTTTCTTCAGTACCATCTAAAATTGCTATTTTGTTATCGGCAATTTCAGAGGCTGTACGAGCACCTTTCCAAACTCTAACATCTTTCACGATACCATTGATAGCACGACTGGTCCAAGTTGGTCCATTACCAATAATAAAGTCCTTATCAGCACCAGGCAAATAGGTAGCAGTTTGTGATAAAACCTCAACACCATTTACGTATAATTTTTGGCTCGTAATTTCGTTTACAAAAGCAATTTGCATCCACTCACCAGCTTTTATAACACCGGCTTCAGTTTTGATATCTTTCCAACCATCGGTAGTTCCAACGTTTAGGTTAATAGAACCATCGCTAAAATAACGAATTACAAAACCACTATCAGGACCATCCTGCTCGGTTGCAAATAGATTGTTTGAATAATCTAATACCGCTAAGTCAACCGCATAAATCTGAGTTTCAATCGTGAAACTTTCAGTAAAAACAGGTTTGATATTATCTGAAATTTGAATTCCTGTTCCATCTTTCTGTTGAATCCAAGGCATTGCTACAGCTACTGTATTTTCTTTAAAAATATCAATGTAACGTTGCAATTTCACTGCAGCATCAACAAGATCTTCTTGCTTATCAGAATTATTGATACGCCAATAAGCCCAATCAACAACTTCCTGAAGTTCTTTTTTTGCACCTGGCTTAAAATCTCCGGCACTAATTCCTTCAACGCTGGTTGCGATTAAGCCTTCTGCTTCGCTAATAAGAGTCTCCAGAGATGCAGTCTCAAAGTTACCGCCACTTTTTTCATCATCATCACAAGCTGCGAAGGTAAAAACCATCAGAAAAGCAGCCAGATAGGATAACATCTTTATATTTAATTTTATTGTTTTCATATAACAAAGTTTAAATGAAGTGTTCTGTGATTTAATTAATCAGAACACTTTCATCTGTGATTTAATTAAAAGTTGCTATTCATTAATCCACTACCATCTTTAGTTTTGGTATCTGCGGTATCCCACCACACTTTGATATCCATTTTATCAGATGTTAATGTGTTAAGCACTGATGGCATATTCGCCTCATTTTGCAAATGCTCATTATCAGGATAACGTACTCTCTTCACCCAAGTACCAGCTGCAACAGTAGAACTTCCACTTACACCATCTTTAGGTAAGGTGATGCCTGGATAATCCGTTCTTCTAAAATCAGCCCAACCTTCTACTCCGTTAGGAAAGTTTGCTAACCATTTCTGAGTGATTAATTGCTTTAATTTAGCTTCATTAGTTCCAGAAAGAGCTGCTAATCCATCAATGTAACTAGTAGCATCACCGCCGTCTACACCAACGTAATCCATAGATGCTTGAACTCCTTCTTTGTATAATGCATTTGCATCACCAGAAATCCAACCTCTTAATGCTGCTTCAGCTTCCAAAAATTTAACTTCAGAATAAAACATTACCGGACAATACATACCGTCTTCTCCTCCGTCACCAATAAAATCGATATAACCACCTTCCAAATTCATCGTTGCAAAGTTTTTATCTGAATCAGCAGGAACAAGATTATAGCCGTTTTCAATTCCTAAATATTTAGGGAAACCAGCAACTTCCTTGGTTACAGGTTTTCCATCTACCTGATAAGCAAACCACCTAGGTGCTCTTGGATCTTCTCCTGCAGATGATTGATTGTAAAGATTGTCAGAGAAAGTCTTTGACATTCTGATATTGTTCCAATTCCAAGCCATTTGGTGCAAGTAATCGTACCATCCTTTGCTCCACATTGGAACTTTAGCAACGTCAGCATTGCTGGTGAATAATCCACCAGGACCATTAGCTGCCGCTTGAGCTTCAGCTTGAGCCTTGGCTGCATCAGCATTAGAAATACGCATTGCCAATCGTAAACGCAGAGAGTTACCAAATTTACGCCACTGCAATGCATCACCATTAAAAATTAAATCATAACCATCATCATATGAATACTGTGCTGCATCACCAGTTATGCTGTTGATTGCAACATCCAATCTGGCAAATAAATCAGTATAAATCTCTTGCTGAGAATTATAAGGCACTGATTCTCCAGTTCCTGCATTGAAATAAGGAATATCTCCATAGGTATCGGTCATTCTTGACCACCAGTAAACCATCCAAATTTCTTTAATGGCCAATGCATCAACAAATACGGGATCATCTCCTGCACTTTCCTGAATGGCAACAGCTTTTCGCAAAAAGTCTGTATAATGCTCTTTCCATTGATTTCCAATCCATCCATCAACATATTCATATCGTGGAGATCCAAATCCGGATACTGTATTTGCCCAGTACTGAGAATACAAGTCAGGATAAAGATTTACATTACGCTGATAATTAACGAATGGCGCTTGTATCATCGTATTAAAGAAAAACTTTGGTTCTACGTCAACAACTGCATCTTTTTTGACATTCATATCGTCAAAATCATCCGAACAACCAGTGTTCAAAACGAATAGTCCCAATGCAAGTAGTACTATATATATTTTATTCATAATCATAAATTATTTAACTATTAAAAACCAACATTAAGAGAGAACCCATAAGTTCGCGCAGATGGAACTGGAGAGAAATCATATGCTTGTGCAGCAAACTCAGTACTATAAGCACTCGCATCAGGAGCAGTACCTGGTGTGTTTTTGTAGAAATACAATAAATTTCTTCCTACAAGAGAAAATCTTGCACTTTTAACAGGATTATGAGGGATTTTACTCAATAATGATTTAGGAATGTTGTATCCAATTGCCACTTCTCTCAATTTCATATGAGAAGCATCGTACATGAATTCTTCATCTACTTTTGCTAATTGTCTCCAATACTCTTCAGCTGAAACAATAACATTATTGGCTCCACCAGCAGCAGTAACACCATCAACAAAGAATGCCATACGGTCATTTTCTGTTGTTCTAGCAGCAGTACCGGCAGAAACAGCACTTCTTTCAGAAGAAGACAAAATATCTCCACCTTCCTGAATAGAAACTAAAGCTGTTAGAAATAAACCTTTATAATCAACACTCAAGTTAATTGAACCTGTCCAATCGGGCTGAATATTTCCCAATACATGGTCATCACCCTGAGCTACAACCATCAAACCATTTTCATCAATAATTAAGCTACCATTGGCATCACGATCATAAACACTACCGCGAATTACACCTAATTTCTCGCCTGGAATTGCCATTACATTCATACCAAAACTATATTCTGGTACTCCTTCGGCTAATGATTCCATTACACTCTCGTTCATTGCAAAATTAAAATCTAAACCTACAGTCAGATCCTTCGTTTTTACAGGAACAGTAGTCAACATTAATTCAATCCCTTTATTGGTAATTAAACCTGCGTTAATTAAGATTGTATTATATCCTGAACTTTGCACACCAGGAACAGGAAGAATTTGATTTTTAGTTTCCTCGTTATAGTAGGTAAAATCAATACCTATACGATTATTCAATAATCTCAAATCAGCTCCAATTTCCCAAGAAGTAGAAATCTCCGGCTTAAGACCATCAACTACAGACTGGTCTGAAACATTTCCTCTTGTTAAGTTATAGTTACCACTCTCTAATGTGAATGATTGACTTGTATTATATGGTTCTGTTGCCTTACCTACTTTTGCCCAAGATCCTCTAACCTTTGCAAATGATACCCAATCTGGTAAATCCGTCATTTCAGATACAATGCCACTTAAACTTAAAGATGGATAAAAGTAAGAATTATCATATTTCGCATCTGCCGCAGTAAGTGCTGACGACCAGTCGTTACGAGCTGTTAAATCAAGAAAAACCATGTTTTTATATGCAACCTGACCAAAACCATATACAGAACGAACTTCACTTTCTGAAGCAGACTCTGAAGCTTTAATATTAGATCCTGCTGCTAAGAAGAAATCACCTTCTGAAGACAAACGACCTGAATTTGCACTCAAACCTTTAGATACTCTTCTCATATCATTAGCTCCAAGATTTACACCAATTGTAAAGTCTTCGTTAATTTCTTTATTATAAGACAAAAGAAACTCATAATTTTCTTCCTTAAAATTAGATTGAGTTGGGTTGTAATTTGGTCTACTTGCATCAACGTTATCTGCAAAAAGGTAACCTTCAACTGAAGAGAAATCATAAAAATCCATTCCGTACTTAAATTTTGCTTTTAAGTCAGAATTAATCTTGATGTTTGCTGCCACATAACCAAATGTTCTGTTTTTCTCGTCGTAATTGGTTGTTTGTGCTTGCAAGAAGTAAGGATTTCTATAATTAGCATTTGCTGTTGTGTATAATTTCTCAACATGCTGTCCGCTAATAATATCATAACCTGGAGTTAAATCCTGATTACGAATATTCATTGGCATCGTATTGAAATAAGAAACATAAGAATAAGTTCCTATTTCCGGACGTTCATTACCTTCTGTCTGAAAATATGATACCTTAGTATCAACGTTTAACCATGAATTAACATCATAGTCAGCTCGCAAATCAAAAGTCAATTTCTCAACTTTATGATCTTCATAAATACCGTTCATGATATCCTTACCTAAAGACACACGATAAGCTCCTTCTTCATTACCACCTGTAAAAGCAATATTGTGCTTTTGACTTGTTCCCGTGCGGGTAAAATCTTTCAAACGGTCTTTCTGTGCTTCATACGGAAGCATCTCACCTGTCCAAGACTCCAACATTTGACCTTGCATTTCAGATCCCCAAGATGACGTACTACTATTACTGTACTCTCCATTTGTTCCCTGACCATACTGATCTTGCAGATCCAGCATATAAGCAGCTTCAGACATTGTAAATCCACCGGAATAAGAAATTCCCAAACCTTTACCACGAGTTCCTCGTTTAGTTGTTACTAAAACAACACCATTACCACCTCGTTCTCCGTAAAGAGCTGCAGCATTAGGTCCTTTTAAGATAGAAACAGACTCAATATCTTCAGGATTTAAGTCAAACGCACCACCGGCACGAGATGTTCCACCCCAAACACTAGCATCTCTACTATTACCATCATCGAATGGCACACCGTCTACTACCCACAATGGAGCATTATTTCCACTTAACGAACTTGCTCCTCGAATTTCAATTCTTGAAGCCCCTCCAACTCCACCACCAGATTGATTAATCTGTACACCGGCAACTTTACCAGCAAGAGAGCTTACTAAATCAGAATTACCTCCTTGTGTTAACTCTTCAGCCTTTACATCCTGAACGGAGTAACCAAGAGCCTTCTTTTCTCTTTTAATACCTAAAGCGGTAACAATAACTTCACCAACTTGCAATGCGTCAGTAGCCATCACAATATTAATTACAGATTGAGAACCAACTGTAATTTCTTGTGTTTGCATTCCGACAAAACTGAATACTAAAACACTGCTGGCATCCGGAACCGTAATTTCGAATTTTCCATCGATATCCGTTACCGTTCCAATTGTAGTCCCTTCAACAACAACAGACACACCAGGAAGTGATATCCCTGAATCCTCAGTAACAGCACCTGTTACTAATTGTTGTGTAGCAGAAACAGATGAATAGTCTTCAGTTAAACTGTTAACGTTTGCATTCGCAGAAAATGGAAGAACCATCATCGCGCAAAGCAACGCAAAAATCCCAATCTTACTTCCAGTGCCTAATGGGTTAGATAGGCCTGAATGAAGATTTCGTAAATAGCATTTCTTCATAGTTAGAATTATTAATTATACAATGAACAAAAAAATAGTGTTGTTTTTTTTCTGTAACCAATATTAGCGCAATCGTATTAATTCACGATTAATATTGAATTAATGCAGTATCAAAAATCATTAATCAGAACCGTCTTTATTGATCTACAGGCATTTACAATAATGCGCCAATTTGATATATTCTTTAAAGATTTATTGAACGCCCGACTATTTTTAGTTAGAATTAGTTTTTCAATTTGTTAGGAAAATCAATAGGGGGAATTGACAATCTAAATTTTCAGATGTTTAAACAAAAACAAACGACTACATAATAAAAAAGTATCCATTTTATATGTTTTATTGTTTAAACACAGGCAAAACTTTGCTTCAAAATTAATGCTACAAACATAGTCTTTTTGGGTTATTCTCTTTATAATCTAGCTATAATTAGATATATTTGAACATTACCAAACCCACTAATTAGGAATGAGATTTTTAGTCGCATTAATTACCCTTATCATATCTTCGTTACATCTTTATGCCGATCACGGCATTTATTTTAAATCCAACGAAGTATCAAAAGAAAATAGAACTGGTGTTGATATTACGCACAAGAATAACATATCGTACACCAATAATTTCACCATATCTTTCATGCTTTCTTTACGGCAAACGGATACTCACTATGGTGAGATTATGTCCTTAAAAGAAGAAAATGGAAATAATTTAATTCAGGTTACCTACAGAGAACCTGACTTGTATGTAATTCACAATAAAAAGGAAACCAAATTTCACTGTAATTTTAATGAATTAAACCTAGCTCGCAACAGATGGGTTTCATTCGAACTTAAAATTGATAGTGAGAATGGAGATATCTCTTTTAGACTTGGAGACCATCATTTTAAAAACTCAATAGAATTCCCAACAGCCTCCGAATTCTCATTATCACTTGGTGTAATTAATAAATATGGCTTTTACATTGATGAAGTGCCATCTATGTCTATAAAAGATTTAGCGATTCATGTTGATGGTACTCCTAAACATTTATGGCCATTTCGAAAAACAGATAATGACAAAGTAAAAGACATATTATCAAGCCGGACTGCGAAAATTTACAATCCTGATTGGGTGATTGATTACCACAATCAGTGGACAAAAGTTAAAACATTATCGTTTCCCTCAATGCCATCAATGGCATATGATAAAAAAAATGAAGTAATTTATTTCGTTCTCGAAAATGGTGACACACACACCTACTCGCTAAAAACAAATGCCTTAACAACCAACAAAAAAAAATCGGGCTTTCCGGTTTTTGAAAAATCGCAACAACTTATTATTAATAATAAGAACCAACTGGTATCCTATAGCTTAAATCACAACGATTTTTCGATCTATAATCCAGAGAATCAAATCTGGAGTCATTCCGATAGTGTAACTAATGATTTACCAAAGTGGTGGCACCACAACAAACTAATTCATCCTATTACGAATCAAATAACTACGCTTTGCGGATACGGGTATTATTCCTATTCCAATTCAATCAAATCTTTTAATGAGAAAAGTAAAAGCTGGACTGAACTTAAGCTAAAGGGTGATTTATTTGAACCTAGATATTGTAGTTCCCTTGGATTTTCAGCTGAAAACAGTAACGTTGTTTATTTATTTGGCGGCTTGGGCAATTCGCTTGGAAAACAAATTTTAGGAAAGGAATTTTACTACGATCTATATAAAATTGACTTTAAAAAGAAAGAGATTAAAAAATTATGGGAATTAAAGCGAAATGATCAATTTCAATACCTACCCGTAAATTCATTAAAAATTACTGAAAAAGACAGTGCCTTTTACACCTTACTATTTTCTTGTCAAAAAAGCAGTACTCATCTTAAAGTAGCAAAAGGGTTTATTAATGATCCAAAACTATCTTTTATTGGGGATAGTATTCCTTATGAATTTGTTGACATCAAATCATTTGCAGACTTGTACTATTGGAAAAGTGAAAATAAATTGATTGCTCTTACTTCACAGGAAACCGATGCTGATGCCGAAACATATGAGGTATCCATGTATTCGATAAGTTATGAGCCAGGAGCTGATATAGAATTAAATATGGAAAGTCATTCTCTTCCATTATCTATAAAATTATTCTACATCTTTTTAGCTGGTATACTGCTTTTATTAGTCTTTTATGTGAGGGGAAAAGTTAAAGCCCGAATCAAAAATGAAAAAATAGAAAAGACGCCCATTTTTACTATCCCTGAAAAACTTTCAACCTATGAAATTCCTCAATTGAATTCCATTCTTTTATTTGGCGGATTTCAAGTTTTTGATAATAACAGTAAAGATATCACCTACCGCTTCAGTCCAACTCTAAAAGAATTATTCCTGTTAATTCTATTGTATTCTCTTGAAGATGGCAAAGGAATATCATCACGAAGAATTCAAGAATATCTTTGGCCTGATAAATCAGAAGATAAGGCAAAAAACAATAGAGGTGTAAATATTAAAAAATTACGAAGTATTTTAGAAGACATTCAAGGTGTGGAAATTACTTTTGACAATAATTACTGGAAAATGATACTTGAGAAGAATGTTTTTTGTGATTTGGCAAGTATTCAAAACAGCATTGCCAGCCAAATAACAAACTCCGATAGTAATAAAATAGAAGAAATAATTCAGATTTTATACAGAGGTACTCTGCTTCGTGATATAGTGCCTGAATGGTTGGATTCCTTTAAAGACAAAGCAACTGGTACAATTGTAAGTACCCTGGAGGAAATGGTGACCAAATTCAGCTTTGAATCATCTATTCGTCTGGCTATTTCAAATGTTATTTTTGAATTCGACCCTATGAATGAAACTGCTCTTCGTGTAAAGTGCAGCCTTCTTTCTATTCAAGGAAAACATAGCATAGCAATGGAGACTTACGAAAATTACAGAAAACTCTATGTAAAACTCTACAACGAGGAATACCAATTCTCGTTTAAAGATATCGTTTCAGAAAACACAACAATTTAACGCATAAAAAAACCAGACTTTCATCTGGTTTTTAAAACCTACTAAATCACTAACCCACTTGTGAAATAAGGTTCGGAAAGGAAAACATTACATTTCCCAATCCGGGTAGCACACTACTACTACAAAATCTTACGAAGCCTTGTCTCTTTTTATTAATTATGTACTAGAAACAACACTTATTCCATTTCACCTATACAACGGCCAAAACATTTGGTCTTTCCCGAGACAACTTAAATATTAATTCACCAAATAATGTGTTTGCCCATGCAAACCAAGATCTAGTGAAATTTTCAGGATTATTTTTATGAAATGTTTCATGCATAAATCCTGTCTCAGCATGAGTAGCAATCAGCATCCGCAAACAGGAAATAATTTCCTTTTCATCACTGGAGGTCATCGCTCTCATTATAATACTCATAGGCCAAATCATATCCACACCCACATGTGGACCACCAATTCCTTCTGCATATTTCCCCTTATAAAACCATGGATTATTTGCGCTCAAAATAAATTTTCTCGTATTTTGATATAGAACATCTGACGAATCCATCGCCCCTAAATAAGGCAGAGCCAGTAAGCTTGGAATATTCGCATCATCCATAAACAGCTTATTACCAAAACCATCAACCTCAAAAGCCAATATTTCACCATAATTCATATGATCTGATATTGCATATTTTGTAAGTGCAGTTTCAACTTCTTTAGCGAGATTCAAAGCTTGATCGGCAAGTTTTTCTTTTACACCCAAATAAGTTAATATCTCAGTCAATTGCCTTAAAGAAGTAACAGCAAAATAATTCGATGGAATTAAGAATGGCAATACTGTTGCGTCATCCGAAGGTCGAAATGAAGAAACAATTAATCCAATAGGATTAACAGGATTTCCATATCCGCCACCTGGTAGAGTATCATATGGCCTAGTCGTATTTCGCTCGAAAGAGTATGGTCCACGATTTTCTTTTCGCTGTTGCTGCTTAAATGTTTTCACAATTAATTCTGCAGCCTCTTCCCATTTTGCATCAAAACAACTATCATCCCCAGATGTTTTCCAGTAATGATATGCCAAACGAATTGTATAACAAAGAGAATCTATTTCCCATTTTCTTTCGTGCAATTCGGGTTTCATTTCGGTATTATCACTTTCCCAATGACTTCCTTCTGCTTCTTTATTAAATGCATTTGCGTATGGATCAATCAAGACACACTTGGTTTGTCTATTGATTACTCCTCTAAACAAGTTTTTTAATTTTTCATCCTCCGAAATCAATGGTAAGTATGGCCATACCTGAGCTGTAGAATCCCGAAGCCACATGGCATTAATATCACCGGTAATTACAAAGGTATCAGGTTTTCCAGAATCCTCTGAATACAGAACTGTTGTGTCCAAAGTATTTGGGAAACAATTTTCAAACATCCATGACAATTCAGGATTCGAAATTTGTTCTTTTATTTTATCAATAATCTTATCGACAGAAGTGCTGACAAAATTGCGATCACTTTTTACGGGTCGCTTCGAAACGTATCTTAAGTTTTGCGCCGATGCTATAGAACCAACACCTGTCAATGCCATTCCACCGGTAAACAAAACTGAGTTTCTTAAAAAAGTCCTTCTTTCCATGATTCCTCTGAATTACTACTACAAATTCTTCAATGCAAATGCATAAGCTCCAATTGCAATCGCCTTGCTTGCTCCGAGCTTACTAAAGCAAACTGCTAATCGTGGATTTGGATCATATTTTATCGTTTTATCCGTTCCCGGTATTTGTATGTCTTTTGAATAATCTGAAGCAAATTCTTTAAATTCTGAATCCTTATCGATATTATACACTTTTTGAACCAAACGAGGAAGAGACTCTCCACTTGCGGTGTAGCAATTTCCATTCATTTCTTTCAAAGCTGCGGGCATATATAAATCATGAGCACCGGTTAAACCTCCACCAATAACAGCAATACCATCGGTAATGGTTAAAAGATTAGCCAAACTATCTCCCAAACATCTTCCAAACAGTTCAAATGCTTTTAAAGCTGCGTCTTGATCTGTATTAGTTCCATCCATAGCAACATCATAAACATCCTTAGGCATCAATTCATTGGAATAATTGCCTTTTGCATTTTCCAGAAAAGTTCTCTGAATAGCCCGGGTACTTACTCCCTCTTCAGCAAACCGATCAGGAAAAACACGCGAACTTGTTAGCCAAACCTCTGTGGCAATTGAATTATCCCCAGTAAACAATTCATTATTGTGCACCAATCCGCCACCAAATCCGGTACCAAGAGTCACACCAATTAAATTTCGATATCGTTTAGGACTATTTGCCTCCTCTAAACGCTTATTGATAGCAGGTAATACACCTCCCAAGGCTTCGCCATAGGCAAATAAATCACCGTCATTATTAATAAAAACAGGTATCGAGAATTTCTCTTCGAGCATTGGTCCTAATGCAACTCCTCCCCTAAATGCAGAAAGATTTGGTAAATCACCAATAATTCCATTTTTATAATCAGCAGGCCCTGGAAATGCAAAACTAATTGCAACAGGTTTCTCCGAAAGTAAATTCAGAACTTCCTGAAATCCATCAGTAATTGTCTTCAAACAAAGATCAAGCTGATCGGCATTTGATGGCTTTCGAATTGGTTCAACTATTTCCTCTCCACTTTTCATTGCTGAAAAAACGAAATTTGTTCCTCCTGCATCAAGAGTTAGAACAACTCTTTTATCGTTCCAAATATTCATATGATTATAATTATGTGTTTTTGCCATATGGAACTTACCATGACCAATAATCATGCCTCTGTGTGTCACAACTGCCTGTCATGGACGTTTCATATGCTTTTTTTACTTTCTTTTATAAAATGACAATCCAAAAATATAACCGATACATACAAGTGTAACAATAAATCCGGCCATAAGTGAGAAGATATCTGCCACAGCACCAAAAATTACGGGAACAATAGCTCCTCCAATAATTGCTGTCACCATCAATCCGGATATTTCATTGCTTCTCTCAGGCATTGCATCAATGGTAATTGAAAATACCAAAGGAAAAATATTGGCAAAGCCTAATCCAATAACGAAGATGGCTACGAATCCCATCGTTGCGCTTGTTGCAACATAAAGTCCCGCAATCCCGACCAAAGCCAAAAGTGTGGTTATTTTCAAAAATCTGGATGGAGACATCCAATTTAAAATAACACCCCCTAAAAATCGACCTGTCATCAAAGCAAGGAAGAAAAATAAAGTTCCCCACAATCCCAGTTCCTGAATATCAAAATTGAATTTGTGTTCTAAATAGTTAGGTAGTTTTGCACTCATACTCACTTCTGCCCCTACATATAAAAATATGGCCAATACCATAAAGAAAACGTAAGGATTTTTCAATAAAGCTAAAACAGAACCAAAAGAGGCAGGAGATCCTGAATCATCTTTTTTCTCTTCAATTTTCACAAACCAAAGATAAACTCCAGCTATTAAAACAATAACAGCATATACAGGAAATAGTAGTTTCCAATCTAAACCCCAATATTGAGCCGCTAATAATGGCAATAATGCACCCGAAAGTGATCCAATTGCCTTAAAAAATTGTCCAAATGAAAGATTTCTGGAGTATTTTCCTTCAGGAGAGACATCCCTCATAATTGGGTTTCCCGCCACCTGCAAAAGCGTTGCGCCGGTTCCTAATAGCAATAAGGAGCCTAACAATAAACCAAATGATGAAAAATTTCCTAGAATAGGTAATACCAAACCAGCTAATGCAGTAATCATACCTAACAACAGAACAAACTTTTTCCCTTTTCTATCCTGAACCAATCCCATAGGTACAGAAAGCAAACCAAACATGATAAATCCCATGAAGGTAACCAGTCCCGCCATAAAATTAGTTAATTCATACTCTGCCTGTAATTGACTTGTTAGTGGCCCAACAACATCACCAAACCCCATACATAGGAAAGCTAAAAATATGGGTCCTGATTTTAAATAATTATTTTTCATAGTTTAAAGTAAAATATTTAACGTTCTATTAATTTAGGTTTTAATTCTATTCTTGTATTTTTACTCACTTTTGTTCTGATTACCTCCTCCAAAATATTCACAGATTGTTTTGCAATATTATCTATTGGTTGCGCAATGGAAATTACTTTAGGCCTGGAATAATCGAAAATGTCCAGATTATCAAAACTAACAAAAGTGATTTCATCTACCTTTTCAGGATAAAGCATATTCATCAACCAAATGGCAGTAGCGGTAATCTGGTTATTGGTGAAAACAATCACATCAACTCCAGCCTCAATCAAATATTTCAGTTCCTTTTGCGCACTTTCTTTAATCTGATTGTTATCTACAATTCGAAGCAAACTTTCATCTTGTTCCAATCCATTATCGATTAATGCCTGCTTGTATCCATCTATCCTTAATTTTAAAGAATAAACATCCGGTGTAATGGATAGTAAGCCTATTTTTTTTGCGCCTTTATCTATCGTTCTCTGAATAGCTTCCTTCATTGGGGCTTTATTCTCAACCAAAATATAATTGGCCGATACAGCCGGGTCTTCTCTATCGAAAAAAACCATTGGGAAATTCTGCTTTGCAAGAGATTCTAATGCATCACTACTTATAAAACAAGAGGCTATAACTAATCCATCAACCTGACGATTTGCGAACATATTAAGCAATAGCTCCTCTTTCTCCTTTTTTTCATCGGTGCTCCCAATTAGTAAATGGTAACCCATTTCCCAAAGAAGATCTTCAATTATTCGTCCGATTTTAGCATAAAATGGATTCGAAATATCAGGCACCAGATAACCAATGGTATTAGTTGTACCATTTTTTAAACTCTTCGCAATTTGATTTGGCTGATAGTTTACTTCCTTGATGTAATCCAGTATCAATTTTTGAGTTTTTTTACTGATATTCTTCTCATCTCCTTTTTTGTTTAAAACAAATGAGACAGTAGTTTTTGAAACTCCTAAATCTTGGGCGATATCTTTAATTGATTTCTTTTTCAATTGATTTCTTTTTACTAAATCGGTTTACTAAATCGGTTTACTAAAGTATGTATTATTTTCTAATTCTGAAAACATTATTCAAAAGGACAATATTACCTCATCCATATTAATCACTAAGCCCAAAATAAGACACACGCAAAACACTGATTAACAGACTACTCCACACGCTAACATTGTTTTTATTTTAATTCACTGAAATTTGAATTTGTAAGTTGATTCAAAAAAAAAATTGTACTTTTATTCCCTAAGAAAAATCAATCACACCTCCTTATTTCTTCTTATATATTATTTTCAAGCCTGATTTTACATGGTTTCAATTAACTTATGTTATAGTCAAGCTATTAGACAAATATGAATGAATATGAAAAATCAGAAAATTAGTATTATTGGTTGTGGAAATTTAGGTCGATCCATTACCAAAGGATTGTTGAACAATGATAATTTTAACTCGAGCAACGTTACAGCTACAAGAAGAAAAATTGATTTAATAGCTGATTTAGCAAAAGATGGAGCCACTATTACATCAGATAATTGTGAGGCTGTAAGAAATTCGAACATCATTTTAGTTGCAGTTAAACCCTACAATGTTGGTAAAATTATTGCTGAAATAAAGGGCGAATTAATTGAAGGGCAACATGTACTTGTTTCTCTTGCTACAGGATTAACAACCGAAGAAATTTCAGAAATGCTGGATCACAAAATTCCGGTTTTTAGAGCAATGCCTAATATTGCAGCCAACATATCGGAATCGATAACCTGCATATGCGGTAAAAACGCTTCCAAAGAAGAAACACAAAATGTAAAAATGATTTTCGATTGTGTGGGAGAAAGTCTGATTATTAATGAGGAATTGATGGAAGCAGCCACAATTTTAGGTGCATGTGGAATCGCTTTTGTATTCCGATTTATTCGCGCGATGATTCAAGGTGGTATTCAAATTGGATTTGATGCCAATACAGCAAAACAGATCGTGTCTCAAACTGTGAAAGGTGCGGCCGAAATGCTTCAGGTGAATAATGATCATCCCGAATCGGAAATCGATAAAGTAACTACGCCAAAAGGCTGTACAATTGTTGGATTAAATGAAATGGAACACCAAGGATTTTCATCTGCATTAATCAAAGGAATTGTTACCTCATTTGAGAAGATTGAAAAATAGGATTCTAAAATCCCATTCGATTAGTTTAAACTAATCGAATGGGAATATTTCCTAATCAGTCAGCATTAGCTTTCTTTTCAAATCCACACCATCCACATTCAGGTTCAAAATGTAGACCCCTGAAGACAATCCATTTAGGTTGAAATTAATCACACTCTCATAGTTGGAGACAACTCCTGAACGAATTTGAGCCCCTCTTAAATCATAAACGATCCACGTACTTCGCAAATATATAATCTGACTTAAATCGACTGTGAAAACTCCATTTGATGGATTTGGATAAATCTTTAATAAATCCTCATACGAAGTCGTTATTTCTTTTATTGTTGAGTGTACTCCACAAAAATTTTCCGCAGTAAGCGTTATTGTATATCTTCCAGTTCTGTTGTAATCATGTGTCGGGTTTTCTTCACCTGATTCTGATCCATCGCCAAATGTCCAATCGTAGGTCATCCCTTCAATCGATGCATTAACTAATTGAACTTCATTCAAATCTACCGTGTAATTAAAACCAGCAACAGGAATATCCATGGCCAAAACAGATCGAACTATACTATCAGCAAGTCCATCTTTTATAACTATTAATTTAACCTGCTTAAGACCTGGGCTGGCATAGCTCACAACATGAGGCCCTTTTACGGATGAAGATTCAGGAATTGCACCTTCTCCAAAATACCACAAAAACTCATCAGGATCTCCTAATGAAATATCAGTAAACCTTACTTGTGAATCGTAACAAATGCTATCCTGAGAAACATCAAAAGCTGCCCTTAATCCTTTATAGGGATCAACACCATCAAGAGTTACAACTCCCGAATTCAGAGGATCTAACCAATATTTAAGTTGTTGATCGGCTTCGGAATAATTGTCCCAGCTTTCAGCGAATTTTGCAAAATAATCGTTTACAGAACTTGAACAACTGGCCTCTCCTCCCGTTAAATCACCAATTAAACGATGATTCTCATCAAACAAAGGTGAGCCGGATGATCCACCTTCTGTAGTACCTATATTCCATTCCAAAATACGCCAATGTGTATCAACATCAAATGTAAATTCCGTATCCGAATAGGAGTCCGTTATTGGTGATTCAAAATCCACAGATATTTTTTTCACATCTCCATTTGGGTGATGAATACAAGTTGTATTTGAGGGCATCCTCCCCGACCGATCCCAGCCAATGTAATAGGGTGAATAAGATGCTGGTGGCATCACCGATAACTCTAAGAGTGTAAAATCCAATCTATTTGTTGTAGCCAATAAGCTTGATCCGGAGATAGATTGCGATTTTGAGCCTACAGTGGATTCACAATCAACGGCTTCATAATTAAAGACAAAAATGGCAACATTTGCATCATTTTGATTATCGATTACATGATGCGCTGTCAATAAAAAAGGCCGTCCGTTATAACTAGTATTATTTATTAAGGCACCAGAGGCAATAAAACCATCATACAAAATGTGACAAACCGCTTTTTTTTCAACCTGCCATTCATCTCCTGCAGCACAATTAATATTAACATTACAGGTCCCCGATGATTTTAAAAAAGATTCCTCTCCTCTTAACTGATTAAATATATTTTTATAATCATGCAAAACACTTCCTATTTCCAGGTCGGCAATAAATTCGGGATGCAAAGGCTCTATGTACTCAACAGTAATTTCGTCTCCTTGTAGTGGTTCTATAGAAAACTTACCTGATTCTTTATTGTTTTTTTCATTGTATCCTCCCAATATTCTGTCCGATTGATTATTGTAAACAAATATCTGACCACCAACCGGCAGTCTGAATTTTGAGAAAATCAAACCTAAAGAATAAGCTCCCGGCGACGAAATTGATATGCGCCATACCCTTCGTCCATCATCTAAAGTTTGCCATTTCCCGGAGTTCAATGAACTGTAGGATACATTGTATTTATGAGCATACTTAGCATGCTTCAGGTAACTTTTACCATCAACCTGTTCATAAGTTTTACTCATTGAGAATACCTTAAATCGGGGTAAATAAATAGTTGATATTTCTGATTTTACTTTCCCCGTTTTAAATAATGGTTCACCTCCAAAAGAGATTTGTGCTTTAGAGGAAAAGCAAAAAAGAGTTAAGCTAATAAGTAACCAGAATCGAATGAGTTTAGAGGTCATGCAGGTATTTTTCAAAAAATTATCTTCAAAAATAACAAATATGCAACAATTGTCAGCCTATTACCGAAAAACAATCTGTTGCCCTAATATGTTTCAACAAATCTATTTAAAACACGATGGTAAATCTCCTAAAAAATAATCTGATCAACTCTTGGTATTATTTCTTAGTAATTCATTAAATATATTTAAACAACCACCTTTTTAAAGGGATTATATATAGAGCATCCCCTTTTAAATGCTAATAATTTTATCTAAATTTGATACTAGTAAAGCCTAACTATTACACCAATCCAATCCCTATGAATCAAAAAGAACTTAATTGGTCTTCAAAAATTATTCTTGTTGCAGAAGATGTTGAATCCAATTTCCTTTTTCTGGAAGAAGTAATTCGAAAAACCGGGGCGGAAGTTCTTTGGGCCAAAAACGGTCAGGATGCCATTGATATGTTCAATGCTAACAAAATTGATCTTATATTAATGGACATTCAAATGCCAAAGATGAATGGATTCGAGGCAACTAAAATCATAAAAAAAATAAATCCAAACATTCCTATTATTTCTCAAACAGCATACGCTATGTCCGAAGACCGAGCAAAGAGTTTAGATGCCGGTTGTGATGATTATATTTCAAAACCAATACCAAGTCAAAAACTATTGGATTTACTTTCGGTTTACATGTAATCAAAACTCACCTTTCTTAAATAAAAGTGAGACTAACATCCTTTAAAAATTTTTCCTCAAGAAGGGTAACGATTCTCTTCACAACAGTTCTTCGAATCTCCAATTCGATTGGTAAACTTGGATCCTGATGTGCAAAATTAATTCTTGTTCCCGATATAATAGAGATTTTATCACTCTGCAACAGATAATGAACAATCTGATCAGCAGGCCCTTCTCCCAGGTCATAGTCACTGTTGTAATCTCCTAGAATTCTTGCAACTTTTCCGATTGTTAAAATCCCTTCGGTAACCAAATTAATACTTTCCATATAAGAAGCTGGCGGAAGTTCAGGATCCGTAATTTTCATGCCGGCTGCAAATTTCAAATTCAATTCGCGCCCCAAAATTTCAGCTGTTGTTCCTCCGCAAATAATCTTTTTCCCCTTAAAGTGATACACTCTCATGGCTAGCTCAGAATCCTTATCCTTTTCGAAAGGAGGTCCGGTGCAAATTAAAAGTTTACGTGGTTCCCGATAATAAATCACACCTGCACTTGTATCATCTTTAAGCTCACCCTGATCGTTTCGAGCTGCTTTCTTCACCAATTGCATTCCTAAATTTCGGGCTGAAATGTAGGGAGAAGATCTTACAATATTGGTAACAAATTTCGATGCACTTTCATGTCCCCAACCAAATGGCAATTCCCTGCTTCCCATTCCAGACTGCATAATTCCATCGGACCAAAACAGAATACGATCCTCCTTTCGAGCAGTAAATTCGCAAGTACGAAGCTCTTTGCCTTGATTTTCTTCACTGTCAAGCAGAATTGTTCTCCAGCCCGGATCGTAAACCTCCGAACCACGCATAACAACGCACAAAGGGTTATCGAACTCAATGATACGTGTCGTGCCATCAAATTCAATATCAATAATTGTAAAAGTAGCATAGCTTACTTTTCGAACACTGCATACCGGAAGAGTGTTCATGATAATTTCAGCACTGGTTTTTACATCTTTGTGTTCAGCGGTAAAATTCATGGCCATCGATGCAGTTAAAGTCGCCAAAACATTGGCTTTAACACCGCTCCCCATACCATCACTTAACACTGCAATTGTTCTGTTTTCTTCCTTAATTCTCTTCGAAAGAAATACATCACCACAAATCATTTCTCCGTGATGAAAGATCTGTTGACAGTCAATATCTATATGAAATTTTTCGTCCATTATTCGCCTTTTCCTTCTTCCCCTGAAGCATGGGATTTAATGATTGAACTAAGCAATTTTTCTGTTTTGGAAGCACTCTCGCCTAATAGAAATGCGATCTGCTGAACTGTCTGAAGATTCTCTTTAATAACAGCTCTTGCTCTACCAATAACTTCTTCTCTTCGAACCTCTGGAGCATATAAATCGCGGATAATACCACCAACAATTTTATTCTTTTTAATTGTGAAAACAGATACATTAAACAATCTGTTTCCAAAATGAACATCCTTGTTCAAAATATCTTCTCCATTCATAATAACTGTCGAAAAGAATTTGTGAAAACTGATCAATTTCGTTAAATCGGCATCAACCAAGCCAGGAATAATTTCATTGAGCATTCTTGTTTCTTCACCCAATAAATCAACGAATGTTTTATTCGATTCAATAACCTTTAATTTGTCGTTAACAATTACCACTCCCGACGGTAGTTTCTGTAACATGGCCGACACGGTTTCCGAAGCCTCCTGCGCTAAAATTCTTTCTTCGTTGGCAATTCTTTCCGATTCCTTTAATGCAACTTTAGTTTTAGATAATGTAGCATTGATTGTTCCCAGTTCCTTTATGTAGTTGTTCATGTTCTTTATTGTAAAGGAAGAACACATTTCATAATTGGCCAAACCCTGGCATTTTGCAATGGCAAATTCTCTGCACGACTCATACCCACAGGAACCACAACCCAGTTGATCTTCAATGTTCCCTTTTCCCATTTCAACCAGAACATCCATTATTTCCTCCTCGGTAGGAACGGGTAATTGTCTGCCTTTTGATTTAAATCCTCTATTCAAATCCAAATTACTGTATTCATCAATTTCGTTCTGCCATTTTAACTTATCAAAGGTTTTTAATCTTTTGCGCACGTAACGAATTACTTGCGATCTACGAGAAAATTTACGCCCACCAGGCGAAGTTCCAGGCCCCATTATACAACCTTCGCAATAAAACAAATCCAGATGCTGGTTAAGATCGTGTTGTGTTTTAAATTCATTAATCGACCTGAGAAAATTATTTCTTCCTTCAGTACTAATAATGCTTCCATTTAGCATAGATATATCTATATCAGCAGCCTGAAACAAGCCATGACTAATCGGAAACAATCCCCCCAAACGAGCGAATGGCGGATCAAACTCTGAGAATTCAACCGAGTTTTCAGAAACTCCATACTCCGTAAATAACTTTCTTAATTCTACAAAGCTCAATACTGCATGAATATTTCCGTCGGTACCATTAAAATCTTTTACATCATCTTTGCTGGCAACACAAGGCGATAAAGAAACAATCTTTACATTTTTGCCATACTTTTTACGAACCACTTTCGCCATCGCAATGCCCGGCGGAACAATAGGCGCCAGATTATCAACCAATCCGGGATGAAAATTCTCAATATTATTGACCAGAGCCGGACATTTCGTAGAGATGTAATATTTCCCATGAAAGTTCTTAAACAGTTTCTTGTATTGATAGGCAACCAAATCGGCACCAAAAGCAGCTTCAACAACGTAATCAAAACCCAAGGCTCGAATCATGCCAACAAAATTCCTAAAATCCAGAATGTCATCAAATTCACCAGATATACTAGGATCGCATATTGCCACAACAGGTTCAGTATCTGCCAGTAATTGCTTTACCAATTCCTCCGAACTTCTATATTCTATCGCATTTTGAGCACAAACAGAAACACAATTTCCACAACCAATGCACCTACTTTCGATGATGTTGGCAAAATCATTTTCAATTTTAATTGCTTTGGCCGGACATACTCGAATACAGGTATAACTGAGATTACACTTATCCTTATTGGTTACAATTAAAGACATAATGAGAATTTTTTAGGATTGATAAACCGACTAAATTAAACGAGACCGAAAACTCCATTTAATATTTCAACTACACTGTCCGGATCAACTTCCTCATAAAGCTTATCTTCTACTTTTAGAATCGGTCCTTTGGCACAATTTCCTGTGCACAATTCGCCATGAAAGAAAACCTTGTCTTTTAATTTATTTTCTTCCAAAAAGGCATTAATTGCTTTCAGAGCTTTTCCGTTACCTCTTGAGAAACAGGAACTTCCCAAACAAATGGTAATTTCGATTTTTTCGGCCATTTAGTTATTGTCTTTATTATCTGTTTTATGAGGATTGTAAACTAATTCCTACTTCAACAAGAAAACTACCTACCAAATGGAATTTCAATTAACAATACCCCATGTTAAATATGGGTTACATTTCATTTTAAATATAGCTAAGATCTACTTCTTTTAAAAACTTTTCCTCTAGTAGTGCAACAATATTCTTTACTACTGTTCTTCGGATTTCCAATTCCATGGGTAAATTGGGATCTTGATGAGCTACATTTATCTTTGTGCCATTAACAATAAATATTTTATCACTTTCCAAAAGAACCCGTACAATCCGATCAGCTGGTCCGTATCGCATGGACGAATTTTGCTTGTGGTTTTTCAGTAATCGGTACACTTTTCCTAAGGTTAAAATTCCTTCGGTAACCAAATCGATATCAGAAATATACGAAATGGGTGGCAATTCGGAATCCGTAATATTCATCTCAACTTTTATTGGCACTCCTAATTCCCTCGAAATTATTCCAGCAGTAGTGCCTCCACACACAATTTTCTTACCCTTAAATTCGGCTACCTGCTTTGCCAACTGCGCATCTTTTGATTTTTCATAGGGTGGTCCTGTACAAATCAATAAATTTCGTGGCTCGCGAAAATAAAGCACTCCGCACGAAGTATCATCCTGTAGTTTGTTTCCATAATTCGCGCAAGCCCTTTCGACCACGGATTCGGACAATTGACGGGCTGACAAAAAGGGTTGCCTTTTAATCAAACCTTTCACATAAATATCCAAATTCTCGAGTCCCCAGCCAAAGGGAGAACGTCTGGCGCCCATTCCTGAATTGGTAACTCCATCGGAGCAGAAAACAATTCGATCTTCTTTCTGAGCCTTGAATCGGTACGAATAGAGTATTTTCCCTTTGTTATGCTCGCCCGTTAGAAGCAACTCTTCACACTCGGGGATAAAACTCTCCACCCCACGCAATATCAAACACTCAGGATTATCGTAACGAATAATGCGCGTTTCTCCATCACACTCAATTTCGATAATCGTAAAAGTGGAATAACTAGCCTTTCGTTTGCTGCAAACCGGAAGGGTTTGCATAATAATTTCAGCAGCCTTACGAATGTCCTTATTCACCTTCATGTAATTCAGGATCATTGATGCAGTGAGTGTTCCCAGCACATTTGCTTTTACACCGCTGCCCAAACCATCGGATAAAACCAGGATGGTACGTCCCTCCTCTTTTATTTTGCGCGACATAAAAACATCACCACAAATGGACTGTCCGGCATCGTTTTTTTGCTGACATTCAACTTCTATATAATAACGAGATGGCATAAGCGATTATTGATCCTGTGAAAGAGTATAAAATTCGACAATGGAATTTAGCATTTCTTCTGTTTCAGAAGCATTCTCACCCAACAAATAGGCTATTTTCTGCACTGTTTCAAGATTTTTCTGATTCACCGATTTCGCCCTCGAAATCACCTCTTCCCGCTGAATAAAAGGTTCCGACATGTCGCGAAGAATAGCACCTACAATTTTGTTTTTATGAATACTGAAAATGGTGATGTGAAACATCTTGTTTCCAAAACGAATATCCCGCTCCATATTTTCAGCACCGGTTTTAAGGGCAGATGAAAACAACTTGTAAAAAGGAGCTATTTTATGCAAATCGGCATCGACCAAACCTGGAATCGTATCGTACAATTGTTCGATTTCAGGCCCCATCATTCGGGCAAAACTTAGATTTGAATCTCTAATTTTCAATTGGTCGTTCACGATCACTACTCCAGAAGGAATTTTACGCAAAAGTGCCGATGATTTATCGTGTGCTATTTTGCGCATGTAGGATACGCACATGTTTGGCTCAGACCGATCTTCGAGCAAAGCTCCGGCGAACTCTTTACAGCTGTTATAACCACAACCCCCACAATTAATTTCATCCTTATCGGAGTACTTCCCAACCATGGTGAGTGCTTCTTTGATTCGATTTGACGAGTGTTCAATTTTTTTAACCGGCACGATCGAATTAAAATTTCTTTCAATCGGAAAATCGACATTCAGCTGAAAACCAAGATCTTTATCAGCTCTTCCAATAATTTCTAATCGCTTAAGAGCGGTAGAATAGGACTTACTTGTTCCCGGACCATTTACACAACCGCCATCACATGCCAAAAGTTCCAAAAACATCACATCCGATTTCTTGTACTTATCCAAATCCTTTAAAACTGACTGAATGTTATTGATTCCAGAAAAAGTCATATAAACAGCATCGGTTGCCGTGGTGTTGTTTTTCACGCCCATCAACATGCCTCCATCAATAGGGTACAAAACACCTTTTCCTGCTTTTCCGGGCACAAAAACTTCTGCTTGCTGTTCCCCTGCAAATAAATACGGATCAATGTTTTCCTCTTCAAACCATCTTTTTAAATCCGAAAAAGTGAGTGCAGCATCCAACAATTCGGGAAACTCATCACTCTCGGATTTTTTTGCAATACAGGGCCCAATAAAAACAACATGAGAATCTTCTCCATACTCATTTTTAAGAAATTTGGAATGCGTTAAAAGCGGTGATAAAAATGGAGTGATGTAATTTTTATATTTTGGATAATGTTTACAAATCATTTCCACAACCGACGGACATGCCGAAGAAATATAAATTCCTTTGTCCTGATTATCGATAAATTCGGATACTTTTTTAGAAACCTCCTGTGCTCCCAAAGCTGTTTCGGAAACATGAGTAAATCCCAATGCTTTTAAAGCGGCTACAATTTGCTCATCGGAAAGATTTGGAAATTCGGTAACGAATGATGGCGCCAAAGAAACAATTACTTTTTGATCCCGCTTCAACAAGCTCTTCACTCTCGTTACATCATCGCGCACTTTCTTTGCATTCACCGGACAAATAAGAGTACATATGCCACAATAAATACAATCGCTATGGAGAATCTGAGCCGCATTATTAACAACCTTAATTGCTTTTAATTTGCATTCCCTTATGCATTTATAACAATCCTGACAATCGTTTTGCTCCGTATAAACCGGTTGTAAAATATCCATTTTATCCTCCTTGTGTTATCTGCGTAGTTCCCCTTTGATCCTTGACCCTTGACCCTTGACCCTTGACCCTTGACCCTTGACCCTTGACCCTTGACCCTTGACCCTTAGAGTTACAAATCTCAGAATTTATGTTTTAGATAGAGGATTTACAAGGCTATTTTAGAACACATCAACACTATTAATATGTATTTTAAATAGTCTGCATGTGTTTCTATTTCGTTACGAAACAAGGATTTAATCAGATTGTAATAATACAAATCAACAATACCCCTCGGTTGAAATATACTAGAATAAGCAACACGCGAACCAATCTATTAAAACCTTCATACAGCCTTTATTCATTCATACTCCTATCTTATAATATTCTGTGACTATTTTATAATCCTCCTCCAGTATTTTATTACTATTATCGGTTAACTCCGTCCTCTATTCGTTGGCTTTATCCGTCAATTAATTAGAGTATTTCATTATCTAACGAGAGAAATTCACATGTCTATAAAGGAAATTTATAGATATGTGTAGGAAATCTTTAACTATATTAAGGAAATTCATAAAGGTGTGGGAGAAATTCTTAACTAGATTAAGAAAATTCATAAATGTGTGAGTAAAAATCTGTACTGTGTTAGAGAATTTCTTTATCCGAACTTATCTTTTATTTAATTACACAGTAAAAAAATAGAGGCTGCCAATTCGAAAATTAGCAGCCTTATCTATTATAATCTTTACACAAAGTACGAGACAGTATCTAAACCATGCTACCCGAAACAGCAACAACTTACCTGCAACCAACTTTGGCTTCTTACTTTAGGATAAACCAACAGGGATTTAGCTTAACGCTTTATCAACGAACGAATGTCATTTTAAATTTGAATCATAATTTATATCGATTATGGGTTTCGCCTTGAGGGATTATGCTTAGATTTAGGGGTTAAAAAATAAACAAATCCTAAATCATGAACTATCTAATTACATTATTTATACTTACCCTTCACCTGTTTGCCATTGTTGATGCTCTTAGCCACTTAAAAGAAAGAAATGGTGGTTTCAGAATGATATTGGCATTTCTGCCTCCTGTAATCGGACCCATAATCTATTTTCTAAGCAAAGGGAGTAAAGCTTCGAAACGTGGCTTTATGCAGAATAAAAGAAGGTATTCTTAAACCTATCACACCCAAAAGAACCCAATTAACCCATGATCAAAAACTATATAAAATCAGCCCTTAGGAATCTTAAACGAAACTATGTATTTACAGGAATCAACACCTTAGGGCTATCCATAGCCTTAGCTGCTTCCTTCATTATTATTCTGTTTGTAATTAATGAGTTGAGCTATAATAACTGTCACAAAAACAGAAAATCGGTTTACCGGGTTCTTAACTATTACAATACATTCGACCGCACGTTAACCGGGACTCCTTTTGTTTTAGCTTCTACTTTAAAGGAAGAATTCCCTCAGGTAGAACATGCGATTAACACCAAAAGCATACAAGAATTTACGATTCTGCACAAAGGAGAGAATATTGTTGTAAATGATGCTGTATCCAGTAGTTCAGAAATATTTGACATTTTCACCCTTCCTCTGATAAACGGCACTAACACGAAAACTTTATTAGACGACAAAAATTCAATTTGCATTTCGCGAAGCCTTGCCAGTAAATTGTTTTCGAGAACAGATGCAATCGGGAAAGAAATTACTGCAAGTATCAACAAAGAAGAACATGTATTAACAGTAACAGCCGTATTTGAAGATATCCCCCAAAACTCAACCTTCAGAGCAGAATGCCTGATAAATAAATCATTTACGATTACATATGTGAATAAACTCTTTGAAACAACCAATGCTGAAACAAATTGGGATCATAATTCCTGGCACACATGGCTGCGCTTGATTCCCGGGAGCAATCCTTCCCTGATTGACAGTCAGTTCACAATGCTTGAAAGGAAGCACATGGGCGAGAATCCTTTGTTTCACTATTCTTTACAAAATTTATCGGATGTTTATTTGGGATCCGAAAAAGTGATGAATAACAGCATACAGGGAAACTGGAACAGCATTAAAATATTTTCAGCCATAGCTCTGCTAATCGTATTGGTGGCCATGATCAACTACATCATTCTCTCCACAGCCGTTTCTTCCGGCAGATCAAAAGAGATTGGCATTCGAAAAACATTTGGTGCCAAAAACAATCAGATAAAGTATCAACTTCTTACAGAATCTATTGTTCTTACAATAATTGTATTGCCACTAGCTATTGCATTTATGATTCTGGGCTTACCCTACGCCGAAGAACTTTTCCAAACCAATTTGCCTGTTATTGGGGCGAACATTATAGTTTACATCTTATTCTACTTCATTTTAACTGTTTTAATCGGAATTATTTCGGGTCTTTACACTTCCGTTGGATTATCAAAATTAACTATTCTGAATGTGCTGAAAGGTCAAAATATGACAGGCAAAAAGAAGAACTTTGTCCGGTCAGCCCTAATCATATTTCAGTTGGTTATTTTTTGCTTCTTTGTTGCATGTGCACTCGTTATTCGGGGGCAATATCAATATTCTTTGGAAAAGAATCCCGGATTCCATAACAAAAATACCCTATTGATCGACATCAAAAACAGTGAAAACTACACTCCTTTTTTAAACGAGACACAAGCCAACACCAATGTGATTATGGCGTCTGGAGCTTACAGTGGACTACCTACGTATAGCTTTGGTGCAATGATGATTCCACATCATCAAGACCAGGAAAAAAAGGTGGAAGTAGAAGGTATGATGATTGACTTTAATTTTCTGCAAACCATGGGAATTCCCTTAGTTGATGGACGATATTTTTCTACGGATTACGGAAGTGATGTTAAAAACTCATGTATTTTGAATGAGACTGCAGTGAAAGCTCTTGGAATTAAGGATCCTATCGGCAAAAAAATTGGAGAACAGACCATCATTGGTGTGGTAAATGACTTTTACCTTCACTCTTTTCGCTCTGACATTCCTCCTTTAAAAATCCAATTAACCGAGAAATACCTTAGACAAATAGCCGTTTATTACAAAGAAGGATCGGCAAAGGATCTCATTCCCCAACTTGAAAAATCGTGGAAAAAAATTGCTCCCGAACAGGCATTTTTCTACACTACAGTTGAAGAAATTATTGAAGACATGTATTCTTCAGAAAAAAGCAGATTCAATACAGTTACTATATTTGCCTTTTTCACGATGCTAATTGCCTCTTTCGGACTGTTTGGCTTAACACTTTTTATAGCTCAAAGCCGAACAAAGGAAATCGGTATCAAAAAGGTATTGGGCTGTTCCGATACAATTATCATTTTCTCTTTTTTACGGATGAATATTCTTTATGTAGTAATAGCATCAGTCATCTCCATTCCAATAACATTCTACGCCATGACTGAATGGTTAAGCGATTATTCGATACGAACAGAAATTCATTGGTGGATATTTGCTCTTTCGTTCCTAATTGCCGGAATCGTGGTAACAGCAACTGTATTCATCCACTCCTACCGTGTAACAAGATTAGATCCCGTTAAATCGTTACGGTATGAATAGCTGACCTAAAACAACAGACACACAAAAGGCTGTCAATCCGAAGATTAGCAGCCTTATCTATTTTAACTTACAATGAATTTATTTCACGGCAATGGTCTCTATTTCGATTAATGCTCCTAAAGGAAGGTCTTTCACCGCAAAAGCTGCACGTGCAGGACATTCTTCCTTGTAATATTCACCATAAACTGCATTCATATCAGCAAAACCAGAAATATCGCTCAATAAACAGGTTGATTTAACAACATCCTTATAGGTATAGCCCGCTTCTTCCAAAATATAACCGATATTTTTCATTACCTGTTCGGTTTGCTCCTTTATGCCACCCTCAATAAATTTCCCTGTAACAACATCAACAGGAAGCTGTCCCGAAATATAAAGAGTCCCATTCGCTTCGACAGCCTGACTGTAGGGCCCTATTGCTTTTGGCGCCTTTTCTGAATTAATAGTTTTTTTCATTTTTAAAATCTTAGTGTTTGTAAAAAAATCACTTATTTTGCGACATTAAAGTTAAAATAAAAATGCCTTAATGAGAATAGTAATCATAGATAATTACGACTCTTTTACATACAACCTGGTTCATATTGTTGAGCAGTTTTGCGAACAAGTAATTGTTATGCGAAACGATCAAATCAACTGGGAACAAATCGGAAAGTGCGACAAACTTATTTTTTCTCCTGGTCCCGGACTTCCTGGTGAAGCAAAGGCAATGGGCGAAATCATGGATCAATACGCCAAAACAAAACCAATATTGGGAGTTTGCCTGGGCATGCAATTCATAGGAGAATATTTTGATGCTGAATTATTTAATTTGAAAGAGATTGTTCATGGAATCCCAAAAGCTACATTAATTACAGACGGCAACGAATGCCTGTTTAAAAATCTGCCGAAACAATTCAATTCAGGCAGATACCATTCCTGGGCACTATCGAAAAACAATTTCCCAAAATGCCTCCGCATCACCGCTACCGATGAGCAGAATGTAATTATGGCAATTCGTCACAAAGAATTCGACTTATGTGGTGTTCAGTTTCACCCGGAATCGATACTGACTGAGCATGGGAAAGAAATACTTAAAAATTGGATTCTCGCTTAGGCATCAAAAAAGCCAGTATAAAAAACACTGGCTTTTGATATTTTTACTAGCTGACATTAGAAACTTACATCTTGCCAAGCTTGCTTCTTCTCATATTTTAAATCCTGCAGAATTGATGATTGAACATTAATTCTAAAATTATAGGATTGATACGTTCCGAATGGAATGGCATTGAAGGACATTTGCCAACAGTGCAGGTCGCGGGTAATTGTAAATTGAGAGGAAGTTATCTCTTTTTCGGTAAAATCATAGCCTGTAGAGAAGCTCATCTTCCATTTTGGAGTTAAACTAACGTTACCTGTCACTCCCATATTCTGACGGACTGTACTCTTTTTGTTTGATGGTTTTGAATACGTCCAACCATAATCAATTGCAAACGACCACGGAATATCAAAGTTGATATATCTAGTATCTCTCCATGGCTCTTTTGATTTTTCATTTTTATCGTCCTTGTCATCTCCTTTTACATCTTTTGCAGACAAGCCAAAATCCAAGTCAATGGAAGCATTGGTTAATCGTGGCCCAAACTTATTAATTTTAATATTATTAGCATTTAATTTATAAGGATCGACTGTTGAACCCACATTCAAACCCAATTTTTTATTGAATAATTTTGTTCTTCCCGACATTCTAATAGTCGACCAATTCAACGAATCGGCAAACATATTGTACGATGTAGAGAATTTCAAACTCTCTATAATTTTCACCTTTTTAAACTCCTCTGTTCCTGTTGAATCATTTGCCGTACGCATTTTTGCCTCAACATTATTATCCAAACCAAAACTAACACTTCCTGATTCCTTTGCTCCAGTTGGCGTACCATACACTCCCCCTTCAAACATTGAATACTCAACATCCTTATCTGTAGTTTCGTTTCGGTACGTTTTATAATATTTACTTCTGGGAATACCGATTTCAGGCGTATAACTCACACTAATACTTGGTGTCATTACGTGTCTTATCGCAGCCAATTTTGAGCTTTCCTTAAAAGTGTACATTCCATAAATCTTTGGGCTTAAGGAAAGCGAGGCACTTGTAGAATAATTGTGTGCGTATTTAAATCCCTGAATAGTATCAATATGAACCCCTCCATCTCCATCATTCATTTCTGTATCCCAACTTTTACTAATTGATTTAGAATACAAAACACCTTGATAATTAAGTGTCGGAGAAAGCGTAAGGTCTTTGGTTAATTTAAAATTGGTGCTAATAGGAATACTATGCTGATAACCATTGTCCCAATCGGTAGCCAAAGAAGAAGACATCAACTCACTCTCCTTGGTGTTGATCTTATTTTCCAGTTTTGAAGAGTAACTCACCCCCACCTTATCGTACCATCTCAAATTCGTGCTTTTACCTTTTGCGCGGAACGGATAAATTTGTGTCATATTTAACGACATGCTTGGTAAGGTCAGAGAGATAGTTGTATCTCGGCTATTTTGTGAGTGACGCAAACTTCCATTTAAACTAAACGGACTATCTGCCCATTTTTTACTGTAAGAAATACTTGATTGCTTCTGGTTATTTGTAATTTTCTGAATCGACGTTGAATTGTTTCTATCATTATTGCTGGTAGAGAAATTTACCGAGGCAGAAAAGGTACGATAAGGGTTTGCTTTTGAATCCTGTGTGTGAGTCCATCGAATCGCAAAATCGGTCGACTCCGAATAATCAGACAATCCCTCATCTCCATATTTATTGGAATGATATTCTGTTGCTAAATTACCACTGTAACGGTATCGTGTTTTATACTTTGACTCCACATATCCACCCCACGATCCATTGGCGAATATATCACCGGTTACTGCCAAATCCATATATTCATTCATCGCCCAATAATAACCACCTCCACGAAGGTTAAAACCTCTTCGTTGCTCCTCACCATAGCTCGGCATAATTATACCTGATGAATAAGAAGAGCTAAAAGGAAATAAAGCAAATGGCAAACCTATAGGCATTGGTACATCTTCTAATACCAAATAAAGAGGACCTGAAACAATCTTATCATCTTTAATCATCTTAGCCTTGGTCATTTTCACATAAAAATGTGGATGAGGATCATCACAAGTGGTATATTTTCCATTTTTGAGATAAAAGGTTTTATCATCAATCCGTTTAGTGATCTCAGAATGTACATAGCCACCTTCTTGCTCAGTAATTATTTCATTAACCAAGCCCTTACCTGTGTCAAAGTTATATTTAAGCTCTTTACAGGTAAACTCCTCTGCACCATCTTTAAATTCAGGGGTATCAATAAATGTTCCGGTTGAATCTTTTATTCCATAAGCAAAAGCTTCTTTTTTGTCAAGATCAAGCTCAATATAATAGGCTCGTAATTCAATCTCTCCATATTTAACAAAAGAGTTTTTAGTTAAAAACACCTTTTGTCCTGTAAGAGAAAAAACAATTGTATCGTCGGAATTGTATTCAATAGATGCCTCAAAAAAGGGTTTATCCTCTTTTTTAATCGAATCTGTCGCTAAAGTATCTGAAGCAACTTTTAATAAAGTATCTTTTTCAGATATTTTAAAATCCACGAAACGTGAAAAATCCTCACCACTCCAACTCGTAACAGGCTGATAGTTATCAGAATTATTAGTAGAATTGATTAAAGCGAAGCCTGTCAAAGGAAATGTAATTCCGATGAAAATAATAAAAACCCGTTGTAGTAATTTCAATTGCAATTTTTATCTGTTATTTTTGTAAAATAATCGAATTAAAAGGAGCCTGATAAGCTAGACATAATTTAACAGTCACACTTTCTTAGGACGCCAAAAATACAAATAAAAGTACTATATTCCCTAATCGAAACGAACTTCAAAAACATTTTTTAAGTTCTTTTATGAAGATTTTTCTAATGAACATTATTCTAAAAAGCATATATCGTGGTCTAATTACAAGATCATCAGCCGTTTTATTTCTACTATGTGTCTTTATTCTGCAGGCTCATGATGGACTATCGCAGGCTAATCATACCAATATTAATACTGTGGTTATTGATGCCGGTCATGGTGGAAAAGACCCTGGCGCAATAAGTAAAACTCTTCAAGAGAAAGATGTTGTTTTAAGTATAGCACTAAAATTAGGAGCTTATATTGAAAAATACTTTCCAAAAGTAAATGTAATCTATACCCGGAAAACAGATGTTTTTATTGCTTTAGATAGAAGATCGGAAATTGCCAATCAAAACAAGGCCGATTTATTCATCTCCATTCATGCCAATGCAAATAACAATTCTGAGATTACAGGAACAGAAACCTATACCTTAGGACTGCATAAAACGAAGGAGAATCTTGAGGTTGCAATGAAAGAAAATGCAGTAATGCTTTACGAAGATGATTACACTACAAAATACGAAGGCTTTGATCCGCACAACCCGGCATCCTACATTATATTTAATTTATTACAAGGAGTTAATAGAGAAAACAGTATTAATCTGGCCGAATTAACTGAATTTCAATTTAAAACCAGAGTAGGTCGTCACTCAAGAGGTGTTCGAGAAGCCGGATTCTGGGTTTTGAAACAAGTTAGCATGCCATCGATATTGGTTGAAGTTGGTTTTGTCTCTAATCCTACCGAAGCAAATTACCTGAAAAAATCTCAGAATCAAGACTTCCTTGCAAGCGCAATTTTCAGAGCTTTTCGCGATTACAAAACGAAAGTAGAAGAATCAAGTGTTGTACTCGAAATGAAAGAAGCATTAGTAAGTGTTGATACAGTATTGACTTTGGCATCATCAATAACAAATGAACCCACTGAAGTGTCTCCGATTGAGTTTTGCGTTCAGGTCAAATCATCCTCGAGACAAATACCATTAAACTCCAGATCGTTCGAAGATCTTGAAAATATTAAAGAAAGAGTTAGTGGTGGAACTTATAAATACACCATTGGATCTACAGACCAGTACAACGAGATTGTTCTTCTTCAAAAGGAAATCAGAAAAAAAATTAAAGATTGTTTTGTCGTTGCATTTTATAATGGAGAGCGAATATCTCTGTCAAAAGCAAGAAACCACAAAAAACATAACTAATTTTGCCACTATTCTATCGAATACCACTCAACCTGAAATAAAAATACAGAATTATGAAATTTTCAAAAGACGCAAAAATAGGACTTGTTGTTATTGGAGCCATTGTAATTTTAATTTGGGGGGTAAACTTTCTCAAAGGATTTAATGTATTCTCGAGCGAACAAATTTTATATGCCAGATATGAAAGAGTTGATGGATTAAAAAAATCGAGCTCGGTCACTCTAAAAGGTTATAAAATTGGACAAATTAAATCCATTAAATTTAGCAGCGCATCCGCTGATCATCTTTTGGTTGAATTTTCTATTTCAGATCAATTTAAAATTCCCGACAACTCTATAGCTAGAATTGAGAGTGCGGATATTATGGGTACGAAGGTGATCACATTGATTCCTGGAAAAGGAAAAACAATGCTTCAAACAGGTGACACTATAAAAGGCAGTATTGAAGGTGATTTAAAGGAACAGGTTAGCATGCAGATGTTGCCTCTGAAGAATAAAGCTGAAAAATTAATGTCTGGTGTTGATTCGGTTCTAACAGTAATACAATATATATTTAATGAGAAAACCCGAGATAATTTAACCAGAAGCTTTGGTAGTATTGAACAAACCTTTAAAAAACTTGAAAATGCTTCCGGTACACTTGATACCATTATCACCGGACAAAAAAGTCATTTCGAAAATATTTTCGCAAATGTAGATTCAATAACAGGAAACTTAAAAGACAACAATAAAAACGTATCTACTATTCTATCCAATTTTTCAAGTATTAGTGATTCCTTATCCGCTTCAGATATTGCTCAAACCATAAATAATGCAAGAGCAACCCTAAAGCAAACCAATGAAATTCTTGAAAAGATAAACTCAGGAAAAGGTTCTATGGGTTTATTAATTAACAACGATACATTATATACAAATCTGGAAGCCGCATCAAACGGTCTAACCAATTTGCTCATCGATGTTAAGAACAATCCTAAAAAATATATGCACTTTTCATTATTTGATACCGGCAAAACGGTTTATCTGGATTCCGAAAAATCACAAAAGAAAAGAGATAAAGAAAATCAAGTATATTATAAAGTGCAAATCATGTCTTCCTCCACTCAAATCCCTTTGGATGACACAGCATTTAAGGGACACAGAAAAATTGAAGAAATTTATTTTAATGGGAAGTATAAATATACAATTGGGGAGACTCAAAACTATAAGGATATTATCCGCCAACTAAAAAAAATACGTGATGATTTTCCAGATGCCTTTGTGATAAAGATAAGTCCTGAGAATTGATTTTTATTTAACGGCTGTGATTATAGTAAATCAAAACCGCTTAAAGAACTGAAGCTCTAACAAGTATGGCCAGATCAACAATCTACTTAACCGACGGCCTGTTATGTTTAATCTAGACTGATTGTAAATTAGATAATTAAGACCTAGAAGTACAGTATTCAGAAAGGACTAACAACCAGAAAGTTAAACAACAAACACTTACAATTCGCTGACCTGTAGTATTTTAGATAATTTCATTTATTTTACATTTATGTAACCCCTGTTTTATATAGAGTAGTAAATGTTTTT